>NZ_CP100756.1 GCF_024266705.1 Natrinema gelatinilyticum
CCACCAGCGGGACGGTCCGGAGAAGATAGGTATTAACCGTCGTCGTGCGAACGGCCGGGCATGACACTCTCGAGCGCTCCCGGCAAAGTGTACCTGTTCGGGGAGCATGCGGTAGTTTACGGCGAACCGGCCGTTCCGTGTGCGATCGAGCGGCGGGCGCGGGTCGGCGTGCAACGACGTGACGACGGCAAGCTCCGGGTTCACTCGAAAGATCTCAGTCTGAACGGCTTTACGGTCGAGTACGACGGATCGACCAGCAACGGACCGGACATCGACGTCTCGGAATCGTTGATTAGTGCCGCGATGGGCTACGTCGACCACGCGATCGAGCAGGTCCGCGACGCAACCGACGAAGACGAGGTGGGCTTCGACGTAACGATCGAGAGTGACATCCCGCTCGGCGCGGGACTCGGTTCCTCCGCGGCAGTCGTCGTCGCCGCGATCGATGCCGCCACCCGCGAACTCGGAGTTACCCTCGAGACGGACGAACTCGCAGAGCGAGCCTACCGGACAGAATACCAGGTCCAGGACGGTCAGGCCTCGCGGGCGGACACGTTCTGTTCGGCCACCGGCGGCGCGGTCCGTGTCGAAGGCGAGGACTGTCGCTCGCTCGATGCGCCGGACTTGCCGATCGTGATCGGATTCGACGGTGGCGCAGGCGATACCGGGAAACTGGTCGCGGGCGTGCGCGACCTGCGCAACGAGTACGATTTCGCCGCCGATACGGTCGAAGCGATCGGCGACGTCGTCCGCAACGGTGAGGACGCGCTCGCCAACGGGGATATCGACGAACTCGGCCGATTGATGGATTTCAACCACGGGCTGCTGTCGGCCCTCGGCGTCTCCTCGCGGTCGCTCGACACGATGGTCTGGGCGGCCCGCGATGCGGGCGCACGGGGTGCGAAGCTAACCGGTGCTGGCGGCGGCGGTTGCATCGTGGCGCTGGACCCGACACCGGAGACCGAGACGGCGCTGTCGTTCACGCCCGGCTGCGAGGACGCCTTCCGTGCCGAACTCTCCGAGAAGGGGGTGGCGCGACTCGAATGATCGTCCTGAAACTCGGCGGCAGCGTTATCACCGAGAAAGATCGCGCGGAGACGCTCGATGGCGAGGCGATCGAGCAGGCGAGCGATACGATTTCGGCGGCGCTGACCGGCGGACCCGAAGACCTCGTGGTCGTTCACGGCGGTGGCAGCTTCGGTCACCCCAACGCGAGCGAACACGGCGTCAGTACGACCGAGGGAACTCGTGACGCGACGGCGGTCATGGACATCCACGGCGCGATGAAGACGCTGAACGAGTTCGTCCTGAGCCGACTGCTCGAGCGAGACGTACAGGCGGTACCGGTGCATCCGTTTTCGGCAGCCTATCGAGACGGTGCGGGGACGCTTTCCGTGCCGACCGGACAGATCGAGGCGATGCTCGCGGAAGGGTTCGTGCCCGTCCTTCACGGAGACGTGATCGCCCACGCCGGTGTCGGTGCGACGGTCGTCAGCGGAGACGAACTCGTGGCCGAACTCGCCCGACGCCTCTCGGCAGACCGCGTGGGCCTCTGCTCGACGGTTCCCGGTGTGCTGGACGAAGACGACGACGTCATCGATCGCATCGACGATTTTGAGGCCGTCGCGACGGTGCTCGGTGCGAGCGATGCGACCGACGTGACCGGCGGAATGGCCGGCAAGGTTCGAACGCTGCTGGATCTCGAGGCCGAGGCGGCGATTTTCGGCCTCGACGCGCTGGAGTCGTTCCTCGACGGGTCGAATCCGGGGACCACGATTGACTGATCGCGAGTCGACGAGCGTGGCGAGCGGCGAGCAGCGAGCGGTATCGTGCGCGGTCAACGGGTCCAAAATCCGCCGGTAAACATGACGAGGACCGGGATTATTTCGAGCCGGCCGATCCACATGAGAAAGATCAGCAAGAGTTTCGAACCGATCGGGAACTCGTGGTACGACCCAAAGGGGCCGAGAAATCCGAATCCGGGACCGATGTTCCCGATCGTCGCGAGACTCGCGCTAAACGCCTCGAGCGGCGTATCGACGAGATGGTTGGCGTCGAGAGCGATGAGCAGTGTCGCGATGGCAAAGATGAAGAGGTACAGGAAGGTGAATCCGAGCACGCCGCGGATCGCGTCCTCGTCGACGACGTTGCCGCCGAGGCGAATCGGGCGGACGACCTCGGGGTGGGAGGCCGTGAACAGTTCACGGCGGAGGAATTTGAACACGATCAGCCACCGTACGACCTTGACTCCACCGCCGGTGGAGCCGGCACAGCCGCCGACGAGCATTGCGAACAGGAGAACGATTTTGCCGGTCGAACTCCACTCCGCGAAATTACTGGTCGCGTACCCTGTCGAGGTCAACAGTGATGCGATCTGGAAGGAACTCTGTCGGAGCGAGTTCTCGAATACGCCGTCCGTGACGCCGCCGAGTTCCGAAAGCGGCGGTGCGGCACCGGTATATAGTATTCCGGCGAGCACCGCTGTCAACGCGGTGATCGCCCCGATGTAGGCGCGAAATTCGGAGTTGCGCACGAACCGATGGCGCTCGCCGCTGAAGACGTGCCAGAACAACGCGAAGTTGGTCCCGGCGACGATCATAAACGGCACGAACGTCCACTGAACGATCGCAGAGAACGCCGCGACGCTGTCGGCTTCGGGCGAGAACCCGCCCGTCGGAAGCGCCGTGAACCCGTGAGCGATCGCGTTGTACAGCCCCATTCTGGGAGCCATCCCCACGAGGTGGAGGCCATAGAGAATGGTGATGAATGTGAGGGTAAAGACGAAGTAGACGAGCCAGAGGATACGCGCTGTCTCGGCGATTCGCGGCGTCAACTTCTGTAACTCCGGTCCCGGTGCCTCCGACTGAACGAGCTGTGCGCCGCTCACCGCTAACTCGGGTAAAATCGCGACCATTAATACGATGATACCCATCCCGCCGAGCCACTGGGTGAGCTGTCGCCACATCATCACGGCGTGAGAGTGGCGGTCGAGCGAAATCTCGGCGAGGACGGTCGCTCCCGTCGTCGTGAACCCGGACATCGATTCGAACAGCGCGTTTACCGGATTGGCGAGTGTCGATTCGGTTCCCCAGCCCGCGAGGATATACGGCACTGCACCGACGGTCGCAACGGCGAGCCACGATATCGCGACGAAGAGCATCGCTTCTCGGACCTGTAAGTCCGGGACGGGACTGAGTCGCTCGAGTGCGAAGCCGACCACGATTGCCAGGCCGATCGTCGCGACGAACGGAAAGACGGGCTCCGAATAGACGAGCGCGACGACAATCGGAACCAGGAGCGGGACGGAAAGGTATTTGATGACAGTCCCGACGAGCGCGATACTGGCGCGCCAATCGGTTCGAAGTCTCATAGAAATATTCCGACCCCCGATTTTCGTCTGGACACGTTACAGTATCGATTTTGGGTAAGTCGTATTAATCCATCGTCACACGATTGCCGGCGAGGGGTGCCCGATCCTGAACGGCGCCTACGAAACCAGTCCCGACAGGGAACGCCCCGGGCCGCCACCGCAGAGAGGTCTATACGTGAATCGCACGTAGGCTGCAATATGATCGCTCGGTTCCCAAGCATTCGACATCCACGTTCGTTTTACGACGTGTTCGGCGTCGTTGCGACGGCAGTAGCCGTCATGGCGGTCGTCCTCGCCGTTCGATATGGATCGGTAGTCCGCCTGGAGATGGTTCTCTTGATGACGATCGTCTTCTTCTGGGTCGTGTGGGCCATCGAACGTATCCTCGAGGAAGCCAGCTAACCGTTCGGCGACCGCTGAAACTGTCGCAGATCAGATCAATTCGACGACATCGTCGAGAACCGTCGCGTCGACGAAGACGATCACGTGATCGCCAGGTTGAACGACCGTCGATCCGCGGGGAGTGATGTGTTCGCCGCTTCGAGAAATTGCACCGATGACGACGCCGGCCGGAAGGTCGTTCGTCGCGTCGGCGATTTTCCGGCCGACGAGAACGCTGTCGACGCCGACTTCGATCTCGATCACCTCCGCGCGATCGTGCTCGAGCATCGCGACCTTTTCCGTGTGATCGGTTCGCGTAAAGCGGACGATTTCCTCGGCGGTCTCCTCTCGAGGGTTGATCGCGACGTCGATTCCGACGGTCTCGAAGAGATCAGCGTACTCGGCGGTTTCGATGACGGCGACGGTACGGTCGACGCCGAGGCGTTCTGCGAGCAGGGAGACGAGGAGGTTCTTCTCGTCGCTGTCGAGTGCGGCGACCACGACGTCCGCTTCACCGACGTGTTCCCGTGCGAGGAAATCGGCGTTCGTCGCGTCGCTTTCCATGACCATCGTGTTCGGTAACGATTCGGCGACCTCACGGGCGCGGTCGTGATCTTGCTCGATCAGTCGTGGACGAAAGCCGTGATCTTCGAACTCGCGAGCAGCCTGGAATCCAATCTCGCTCGCGCCGACGATGACGACCTCTTCTGCGTCGTCGGGCGCCGTCGCGACCTCGTCGGCGAAGTCGGTAGTCGATTCGGGGCTGCCGATCACGACGATCCGGTCACCGCCCCGAATGACCGTGTCGCCTCGAGTCACGATCATCTCGTCGTCCCGGAAGAGTGCAGCGAAGGTCAGCGAATCGTAACAGTCGGCTTCGCTGACGGTCCGGTTCGCGATCGGGCTGTCCGCCGGAATGTCGAACTCGGCCATGCGGACGAGTCCGCTGGCGAACGTATCGACGTCGTGAGCACTGGGCAATCCGGAGATACGGAAGATCGTCTGGGCCGTCAGCAAGTCGGTACACACCATGAAGTCGACGCCGAAGGCACCTTGCGATCCCTGCCAGGTTTCGAGTAGCGTCCGCCGACGAACCCGCGCGATGGTGAACACGTCGGTAACGGCCTTCGCCGCGCCGCAGACGACGGCGTTGGTTTCGTCGTTGTCCGTACAGGCGATGACGAGCCCGGCTTGCGAGAGGCCGGCCTCGCGCAGGATTTCGAGATCAGTCCCGTCGCCGTGGATCGTTAACACGTCCAGCGCATAGGTGAGTTCTTCGGTCACCTCGGCGTCGCGGTCGACGACGACCACGTCGTGGGTCTCTTCTAAATTTGCGGCGATCGAACGGCCAACTTCGCCGGCTCCGACGATGATTACGTACACAACGATGCCTCCAAAATCATAGTTGCTGCCCACCGATTTCGAGGCAACCGGCAAAGGAATTACGATGCACGACCCGGTCTCGAGTCGAACCCAAACCATGCGCGACGCAGCCGCCAGCCGCAATCTCCGCCGCGGCACCGAGTGGGTTGGCTCGCGTGACGACCCAACCCGCTGCGTTTTTAACACCCGGCCGTGTACAGGTACCTAGCGAAACCCGCGGGCAAGTGCGTTCGGGGCTCACGATGTCGTGAGCCGGCGACGACGGGCCGACCGTCATCCGGGCGCATAGCGGGATGGCCGACGCGCTGCAAGATGCCGGGGCCGCACAACCGGGAGTCCGCGGACCGTTTCGATGAGAGTCCACAACGCGACTTTCAGTGCTACAGAATCATGGAAATCGAAATCGCAACCATCGGCGGCTACGAAGAAGTCGGACGGCAGATGACCGCCGTCCGCGCCGGCGACGACGTCGTCATCTTCGATATGGGTCTGAACCTCTCGCAGGTACTGATCCACGACAACGTCGAAACCGAACGAATGCACAGCCTCGACCTGATCGACATGGGTGCTATCCCCGACGACCGGGTCATGAGCGACCTCGAAGGCGACGTAAAGGCGATCGTCCCGACGCACGGTCACCTGGACCACATCGGTGCCATCTCCAAACTGGCCCACCGGTACAACGCGCCGGTCGTCGCGACGCCGTTTACGATCGAACTCGTCAAACAGCAGATCGAGGGCGAACAGAAGTTCGGCGTCGAGAACGACCTGATCAAGATGGACGCCGGCGAGACGATGGCAATCGGCGACAGCGGCAAGGTCGACCTCGAGTTCGTCAACGTCACCCACTCGATCATCGACGCGATCAATCCCGTCCTCCACACACCGGAGGGAGCGGTCGTCTACGGGCTGGACAAGCGAATTGACCACACGCCCGTCATCGGCGATCCGATCGATATGGACCGGTTCCGAGAGATTGGGCGTGAGGGCAACGGCGTTCTCGCTTACATCGAGGACTGTACCAACGCGAGCAAGAAGGGGCGCACCCCCAGCGAGCGAGTCGCGCGCGAGCACCTTCGCGACGTCCTCTACAGCCTCGAGGACTACGACGGCGGCATCGTCGCGACGACGTTCTCTAGCCACATCGCTCGTGTAAAGTCGCTGGTCGAGTTCGCGGACGATATCGGCCGTCAGCCCGTTCTGCTGGGTCGGTCGATGGAGAAGTACTCCGGCACCGCAGAACGGCTCGACTTCATCGACTTCCCGACCGATCTGGGAATGTTCGGCCATCGGAAGTCCGTCGACCGCACGTTCAAGCGGATCATGAACGAGGGGAAAGGCGACTACCTACCCGTCGTCACCGGCCACCAGGGCGAGCCGCGCGCGATGCTCACCCGGATGGCACGCGGCGAGACGCCGTATGAACTGGACGACGGCGACAAGGTCGTCTTCTCGGCCCGCGTTATTCCGGAGCCGACCAACGAAGGCCAGCGCTACCAGGCAGAGAAACTGCTCGGCATGCAGGGCGCGCGGGTGTACGACGACATTCACGTCTCCGGCCACCTCAATCAAGAGGGCCACTACGAGATGCTCGACGCGCTTCAGCCCCAGCACGTCATTCCGGCTCACCAGGACATGAGCGGCTACTCGAGCTACGTCAACCTTTGCGAGAGCGAAGGCTACAGCATGGGGCGAGACCTCCACGTTACGCGCAATGGGAACCTCATCCAATTAGTCGACTGATATGACGAGCCCCGAGGCACGTGAGGAAGCGGTGCTCGAGGCAGTCCGGCACCGGCGCGAACAGGTCAACGAGGCGATCACAGAGGAGTTACCGATCCAGCAGCCGGAACGGCTCTACGAAGCGTCCCGGTACCTGCTCGATGCGGGCGGCAAACGGCTGCGGCCGGCCGTCCTGCTAACGACCGCAGAGGCGCTGTGTGACGTCGAATCTCTCACGGCGGAGTATCGATCGTTCCCGTCGCTCGACGAGGACGGTCCGGTCGACGTGATGGCAGCCGCTGTCAGCGTCGAGGTCATCCAGTCGTTCACCCTGATCCACGACGATATCATGGACGACGACGATCTCCGACGTGGCGTTCCCGCCGTTCACGAGGCCTACGATATCGAGACCGCGATTCTCGCCGGCGACACGCTCTACTCGAAGGCATTCGAGATCATGCTCGAGACGGGGGCCCAGTCTGATCGACTCGTCGAGGCGTTTTCCATCCTCTCGACGACCTGTACGAAGATCTGTGAGGGCCAGTCCCTGGACGTCACATTCGAGGAGCGGACCGACGTCTCGCCCACGGAGTACCTCGAGATGGTCGAACAGAAGACGGCCGTCCTGTACGCCGCCTCCGCGTGTCTCCCCGCAATCTTACTGGGAGCGGATGACGATACGGTCGATGCCCTCTACGGTTACGGCCTGGACATCGGTCGCGCGTTCCAGATTCAGGACGATGTGTTGGATCTGACGGTTCCGAGCGAGCAACTTGGAAAACAGCGAGGCAGCGACCTCGTCGAGAACAAGCAAACGCTGATAACCGTCCACGCCCGCAGGCAGGGCGTCGACGTCGATACCTTAGTCGATACAGATGACGTCGACGCGGTCACCGAAGCCGAAATCGACAACGCAGTCGCCGAACTCGAGGCGGCCGGCTCGATCTCCTACGCGAACGACACGGCCCGCGACCTCGTCGAACAGGGGAAGAGCCGACTCGATGTGCTGCCGGATAACGAGGCCCGCAACCTCCTCTTCGAGATCGCAGACTATCTGATCGAGCGCGGGTACTGAGACGTTCGTTGCCCGACCGAACGCGGGTACTGTACGGGATCCGGCTCGCCGTCCAAAAGCCGGCCACACTCGCGTCTCGCTGTAACTCACTGCTCGATACCGACCTGATCTTTTTGCGGATACCTCAGCGACCGACGGACGTGACCGAAGGCACGTCTCGATCGGGGGCGGGGCACTCCCGACGTGGATTCCTCGCAACGGTCGCGGTCGCCGGATCGGCCGCGACGGCAGGTTGCGTCGGGTCGCTGCTCGAGACCTCCCCATCGAACGAAATCGAAGCCGAAACGTCGAGTCAGCCGTGCAAGGGGACTCCCGGCGAATTTCACGAAGCGGACCTCGAGGACTGATACGGACTGCTGTAAGTCATTGCCGGTGCAACCGCGACCGCCCTGCGGTTGCACCGGTACATCGTTACAGCAGACCGTATGAGGCGGGAGCGAGGTGGCCGCCGTGCGCCCGGGCCGACACGAGCGGGAGATACGACGAATCGCGAGGGTTTTGGGCCGGGCACGAATACCGGTCGGTAATGAACGATGAGTTACGCGAGCAGGTCGAGCGCGAGGCGGAGAAGCACGCGCTGTTGAACGCTGTCAAACACCAGAGCGACGCCGCCGTCGGCGCCGTGATGGGGCCGTTGATGGGCGACAATCCGGACTTTCGTGAACACGCCGATGCCGTTCCAAGCGTCGTCGGCGGCGTCGTCGCACGGGTCAACGAACTCGAGTACGACGAAAAGCGTGCCCGTCTCGAGGAACTGGCACCCGAGGAACTCGCCGAAATCGAGGCCGAAGACGAAGCAGACGAACACGATTTGCCAGACCTGCCGAACGCGGACGACTACGACGAGATCCGAATGCGGTGTGCGCCGAACCCGAACGGCCCGTGGCACGTCGGCCACGCCAGGATGCCCGCCGTCATCGGCACCTACCGCGACCGCTACGACGGCTGGTTCTGCGTCAGATTCGACGATACCGACCCCGAGACCAAGCGCCCGGACCTCGATGCGTACGAAGCGATTCTCGAGGACTGCGACTACCTCGGCTTCAAACCCGACGCGACATACAGGGCGAGCGATCGACTCGAGACCTACTACGGTCACGCTCGCGACCTGATCGAGATGGGCGGCGCGTACACGTGCTCGTGTTCGGGCGAGGCGTTCTCCGATCTGAAAAACAGCGGCGAACCGTGTCCACACCGGGACAAAGACGCCGAGACGGTTCTCGAGGAGTTCGAAGCGATGATCGACGGCGAGCACAGCAGCGGCGAGTTGGTCCTCCGGGTCAAAACCGACATCGAACACAAGAATCCGGCGCTTCGCGACTGGGTCGCGTTCCGGATGATCGATACGCCACACCCCCGGGAAGAGGCGAGCGGATACCGGTGCTGGCCGATGCTAGACTTCCAGTCCGGTGTTGACGATCATCTGCTCGAGATAACCCACATCATCCGCGGCATCGACCTGCAGGACTCCGCGAAACGCCAGCGATTCGTTTACGACTACTTCGGCTGGGACTACCCCGAGGTGATTCACTGGGGCCACGTCCAGCTCGACGAATACGACGTGAAGATGAGTACGTCGACCATCACGGCGCTGATCGAGGCCGGCGAACTCGACGGCTGGGACGATCCGCGGGCACCGACGCTGAAGAGCCTTCGACGGCGCGGAATTCGAGGTGAAGCCATCGTGGAGGCGATGGTCGACCTCGGCACCTCGACCAGCGACGTCGACCTCGCGATGAGCACGATTTACGCGAACAACCGCGAACTGATCGACGACGAGACCGATCGACGGTTCCTCGTCCGCGACGGCAATCAGCTCCCGCTCGCCGGCAGTCCGCCCGACGAAGCGAATCCGCCACTGCACCCCAACCACGAGGACCGCGGCGTTCGCGAGATTCCGGTCGGCGATTCCGTCCTGCTCGAGCCAGAGGACCTTCCCCAGCGCGAGGACCGCATCTGGCTCAAGGGACTGGGCTGCTTCCAATTCACGCGCGACGTGTTGCAGTATACGGGCGAGGACATCGACGTCGTCCGCGAGGGTGACGTAGACGTCGTCCACTGGGTGCCGGCCACAGAGAGCGTCCCTGTCCGCATGCGGACGATGGAAGGCGACGTGACCGGACGGGCGGAGCCGGGCGTCGCCGACATCGAACCAGACGAGATGGTCCAGTTCGAGCGAGTCGGGTTCGCGAGAATCGACCGCCACGACGAGAAGGAGACCGTCGCGTACTACGCGCATCCCTGACTGTCGGCGACTTTGTCGCTCAGTCGGCGTTCTGCCTCGGCGTTCTGCCTAATCGTACGCGCTCGCACGTGCGTGGAATTAGCGAACAACCGTTCCGATAACCGACGCGATCGCGTGGTCACGGTCGGCGCAGTGGCGTGGCCGAATTTCGCTTATCCGGCGCCGGCCACGGGATCGTCGCCGTCCGCGCTCGCCGTGACCCAATGGCAGCCGTGCTCGGGTCTAACGTTGCGTCACTCGAGCAGATCCGCGGCCCGATCCGGATCCGGATCGGCGACGACGCCGTCCTGTCGGCCAAGAACGCGGGCGTGGGCGGCGCAGACGAATCGGTTCTCGTCCCAGGGGATGTGTAACTCGACGGTACCGGGGCGCTCGCAGTCGGATTCCGAACACTCCATCTAGTCGTGTGAACGGCAGCCACGGCTTCAGTGTTTCCCCGCGGGAAGACGCGGTCCGCGCTCGAGGAATCAGAGAAGGAAGACGGCGACGACGAACCCGAAGAGGATCGACGTGGTCAGGAGGACCTGGACCGCCGTCGACGCGAGGATTCCGATCGTCGTGTAGATGGCCGAGCGGGTGCTCCCCTCGAGTTCCCCGTTTCGGACGAACTCGAGCGCGAAAACTGTTCCGAAGAGGCCGACGAGGAGGCCGAGTGGCCCAGTGACGACCATGAGGATGAGCCCAACGATAGCCGCGACGGCGGTCGTCATCCAGGACGCGCCACCGGCCCGCGCGGCGATCGACCCGCCGAAGAACTCGATGAGTGCAGTCAGGATGGCGAGGGAGACGAGAACCGCGAACGTGAGTACGCTCAGTTCGGTGAAACCAGTGCCCCACCAGTAGAGCGCGAGTCCGGCGAGCGAGAGGAGTCCGCTTGGGACCATCGGAGCGGCCGCCCCGACGATACCGCCGAGGAGCAACGCGATCGCCAGGACAGTGACGAGATCGACCATATCGGAAGTAACGAACGACGAGGACAAAACGGTGCTGCCTTCGACGGTGTGCAACCGTTCGGAGAGCCGAGAGACACGAGTCCAGCTATAGTGATTAGCAGAGATACTCATAGATTTGCGGTGAGTTGAGTGCTGGCAGAGCCATTGAGAGATATTCGTTGACGTCATCGAGTGTTCGAAAGAGGTGGTTGGCTCGGCCCTCACGGAGCTGTCGCCAACAGTTTTCGAGCGGGTTCATTTCCGGCGAATGCGCCGGCAAGAATTCCAGAAGCAGGCCGTCTGCGGCGGCCTGCTTCTTCAGCGTCTTCGCGATGAAGTAGCTCGCATTGTCCAAGACAATGGCGAGCTTCTTGCCGAATTCGTGCTGTATCGCCCGAAGAAAGTGCTTTGCGATTTCAGCGTTGAACCGATTCGACGTCAGAGCAACAAAGCGCTCACGGTCGTCGGTGACTGCTCCGAGCATGTTCACCTTCTCACGAGCGCCCGAGACCGGCAGTCTCGGGCGCGAATTCACCGGGAACCAATCGGGTTTTTGCTCGGTTGCGACTTTCTGCGTGTGTTGGTCGATGGCGACGATTCGATACCCTTCAGCCTTCAGCGTCGGCCACTTTTTTTGAACTCCGCACGCCAGCGTCGCTGTTCTTCTGGGTCAGCCTGGTAGTGAATCGGCCGGGCTGTCTGGACCGACAGCCCGGCCTTTTTCATCAGGCGGTACATGTGCGCGTGAGAATACTTAACGCCGAAGTTCTCGGCGATGTATTCACGGACGAGGGATGGTCTCCAGGCTGGTGCGTCGATGCCAGCTTCTGACGGCGGCGCCTGAAGCGTCGCCGTCAGTTCGTCCCACTGATCGTCGGTAAGGCGAGGACGGCTCCCGCCACGAGGGAGGTCGCCGAGCGCGACGCCCTCGCGCTCGGCGACAGTGTCGAGCCAGTCGTAAACGGTCTGTGCGGGGATCCCAAGGAGACGTTCGATCTCGTATGGAGAAGAGCCATCGGCGTAGAGCAGTGCAACGGTCAGACGTTTGACCGCCTTTGGATCAGTTTCCGTGCGCAGTTGCTGGCGCAACTGCTCCTCATCGACATCAGCCAGCTTCTTTCCCCATCCGGTCATACCCGTCTCTACGCACCGTGAAGATATGAACCAGAGTGCTGATCCCTATAGTTCGTACACCCTCGAGATGGCCTGTCAGGGACCGACGGGGTGCGTACGATCCGAGCTCGCAGCGGTGAACGTGGATGCGGTCCGAGACTCGGCGGTAGACATAGATACGGTCTGCGTCGGAGGTGATGGATGCGGTCGGAACAGACGGTTGGACGGCTGGAACTGGAACGACTGGAACGAACAGCGAATGATATACGCATCAGCAACCGAACGTGTCGGTATGAATCAGCACCGTGGAGCGATCATCGTCGGCGGATCGTCGGGTATCGGGGAAGCGCTGGCCCGACGGCTCGCGGCCGATGGCTACGAAATCGGCCTCGCTGCACGCCGAACGGATCGCATGCGTCGGATCGGGAAGGAACTCCCAACCAAATCGTACGTCGCCACGATGGACGTTAGCGATACCGAGGACGCCCGGGAGGGATTTTGTGAACTCGCCGACGCCATGTCGTCGGTCGACGTCGTCGTCATCAGTTCCGGCGTCGCACACGTAAACCATGACCTCGAGTGGGGCCCCGAACGCGAGACGATCGACGTCAACGTCCGCGGGTTTACGGCCATCGCGACCGCCGCGATGCAGTACTTCGAGCACCACTCCGATCAGGTGAGCGAAACGGACGGCCACCTCGTGGGCATCTCTTCGGTCGCGGCCCACTTCGGGACCGGCGGCGTACAGGCCTACAATGCCTCGAAGGCCTACGTGTCGACGTACCTCGAAGGACTGCGCAGTCGGCAAGCAGACAGCGATACGAACGTGACGATCACGACCGTCGAGCCGGGGTTCGTCGACACTGATCTCTCCCTGGGTGGTTTCTGGGAGTCGTCGCCGGAGACGGCGGCCGACCGGATCGCTCGAGCGATCTACAAGAAACGAAACCACGCGTACGTTACCCGACGGTGGCGGCTGATCGCGTGGTTCCTGGATCTGGTCCCCGAGAGGTTGCTTCGGCGGTTGTTCTGACACCTCTGTGATATCAGCTGCGGGACTCATACGGTCTGCTGTAACGGTTTATCGGCGCAACCGCAGGGTGGTCGCGGTTGCACCGGAACTGACGTACACCAGTCCGTATCAGTCGTCGGCGAAGCGATTTCGTACCGAACGCGCCGCATCCGTCCCGTAGTGATCGACGAGCGGGCACAACGCGTCGCCGAGTGCACGCATGCACTGCCCGGTGGAGTGGTACTCGAGTCGGTCGGCGACGGTCGACCAGTCGCGTCCCTGAAGCACGCGGAGGACGAGCAGTCGTTCCTCGCGGTCGTTCAGGTCGACGGGATTGGGATCGGTGATGAAGTATCGGACGACGAGTCGCCTGAACGGACCGGGATCGACGTCGAACAGTCCCGGTCCGTAGGCGGCACCGGCGACGACGTGCCACTCGTGGTCGGTCAGCGTGAGGGGCGGTCCAGCGCTCGATTCGACGCTCCGGAGTACTGCTCGGGCGACGTCCGGATCAAGGTCGTCCAGCGCATCCGAACAGAGGGCGGCGAATCGGCCGGCGAACCAGTCCGCGTGGCGGTCGTGGAGCGTCCGACCCGCGTCGCTCGTGGGAGCGAGCATGAGCGCGGAGTACTCGCCACTGGCGTCGTTACGAGTAGTCGAGACGTGAACGGTCCGGTAGCCGTTTTCGGTCCAGAACTCGAGGAGGCCGGGCGTCGCGCCGAAGCCGGTTCCGAGCCAGTCGAGTGCGTCGTCGCCGTCCTCGTCGGCGACGATGGCCTCACCCCCTGCATTGCTGAATTCCTCCTTGACGCGTTCCAGCAGGCAGGAACCCAGCCCACGCGACCGAACGGCGTGGTGGGTCGCGATGCGGACGACGCGAATTCCCGCAGACTCGCCCGCCGCTTCGTCGCGTAACTGGCTCGTTAGCACGTCCGGAAGCATGTTGCCGCGAACGCGGCCCCCCTCGTACATCATCGATCGAGTTTCCGGGGACAGGTTTCCCTCGCGTGCCAGCAGTGCGACGCTGACCACGTGGCCATCGTAACGGAGTGCGCGGGCCTCGAGGTTCGGTGCGTCGAGCAGTCTCGCGAGGTCGTTCGGTTCCGTTCGGTAATGTGCGAGGACGAGGAGACCGAACGCCTCCCGGAGGAGAGTTTCGTCCTCGATGAGGGCCGCCGGCTCGAGTCGACGATAGACGACGGTTTCCGGCCGAGCGTCGGTCACAAGCGCCTCGACCGGCGGTCGAGCGTCGAGGAGCAGCGCGCGGAAGGCCCACACTTCGACGGGATCACCCGCGGCGTATCGAATCGGCTCGACCAACGTGCACTCGGTTACGTCGTGACCGCTCTCTGCGAGTCGGTCCCGGAATCGGACGGAGAATCCACGGCCGGCACCCTCGTAGCCGTGGACGGTCGTCGCGAACGCGACCCGGTCGGCGGCGAGCAGCGCTTCGAGCGTCGCAACCGGGAGCGCAGCAGCCTCATCGACCACGACGATATCGGCCGCCTCGAGTCCCGCGACGGCCGCCGTCGGTTCGAGAAATCGAACGGTTCCGCCGGTCGCGGTTTCGACCCGCCCAGGCTCGATGACTGTGGTCCTCTCGAGGCCTTCGATGCGCTCGCCGTCGCTCCCGCTTTCGTGGTCGCTGTCGTCCTCGTCGTGCTCCCTCGCGAGTGTCTCGCAGAGTTCGCCGGCACGGTCGAACAGTTCGCTCGCGTTTCCGGCGGCCGGTGCGGTCACGAGGACGTCGTTTCCGCAGGTGGCGAACGCACCAGCCGCGAGCCCTGCCGCGCTCGATTTGCCGCGGCCGCGGTCCGCCTCGAGGACGACTGCTCGCTCGTCGTCGAACAGTCCCTCCAGCGCAGCGACGGCTTCGGCCTGATCCGACGTGAGGCAGGCCTCGTAGGTGGCGTCCGGAAAACGGTGCTCCCGTGGAAGGCCCGGGGCGACCGTGGCAAGTCTGGGTGCGGGATCGGTCAGCCCGTTGGTCTCGAGTCGACCGCGCTCAAGGTCGACAATCGCGACACCCCGATGTGCTCTGAGGGTCTCGACGAAACGGCGTTTGAATCGGCCGGTGACGTCGTCCAGTTCGAACGGCGGGACGGCCAGCGAGGCGTCGAACTCGGTTCGGCGATCCGGCCAGGCCTCAAGCGACGGCAGTAGTAAGACGAGCAGCCCACCGCCGTCGACTGCGCCGACGACTTTCCCGAGCGCGTTCGGCCGAAAGTCGTCGTGGGCGTCGAGAGCGATCACCGTGCGGGTCTTCCCGAGGAGTTCGCCCGCGTGTTCCTGCGGGAGTTGCTCACAACGGAGTCGATCCTCCGTGCCGATGAGCGTCGTCTCGGTGATCGCAACGGGGAGCGATTCGAGGATCGACTGGAGAGCGTCGTATCCACGGTTGCGTGGGCCGGAAAGAACGACAATTCTGCGTTCGTTCGTTCGCGTCGCTTCCTCGTGGAGCGAGACGGCACAGTCGACGACGTCGACGTCCATGTGTTCGTACTTGGCGCTCGAGAGTAATAGGCACCGACGACCGACTAGAGGCGCTCACCGCCGCGGACCTCGCGCGCCGTCCACTGGACCCGTGCGGCCCACCACGTATTACCCGGCACCACCACACTCGTCCGGCCCGACCACAACGGAAGAATGTAGCTCGCACAACACGTCCTGATGCCGAACGGTCCATGCGGTAGTATCGCATGGCTTCGGTCGTTTGAACACGCTTTTAAGGGGGGCAGCGCTATTCGAGTGTACACCCTACGCGGGGTTGATGATGCTCCTAGCCTCACAGGACTTCCGCCGAGTCGAACTCGGCCCGGGTGCCCAGCTCCCGGATGGCAGGGGAGTGCGAGCCCGCGCGTAGGAGAGGTGAACAACCAATGTCAGTCTACGTAACAACCGACATCCCAGCCGACCTCGCCGACGACGCCCTCGAGGCGCTCGAGGTCGCACGAGATACAGGACGTGTAAAGAAAGGAACCAACGAAACGACGAAGGCCATCGAGCGCGGTAACGCCGACCTCGTCTACGTCGCCGAAGACGTGTCTCCCGAGGAGATCGTGATGCACCTCCCGGAACTCGCCGACGAGAAGGGCATTTCGGTCGTCTTCATCGAGACCCAGGACGATGTCGGCCACGCCGCCGGTCTCGAAGTTGGCTCGGCCGCCGCGGCGATCGTCGATGCCGGTGAAGCGGAAGACGACGTCGAGGACATCGCCGACAAGGTCGAGGAACTCGACTGAGGTGATCAGAGATGAGTGCTGAAGAGGAAGAAAGCGGCTCTACGCCCGCCGAGGTCATCGAGATCGTCGGCAAGACCGGCATGCACGGCGAAGCCATGCAGGTCAAATGCCGAATCAAGGAGGGCGAGAACCAGGGACGCATCATCACCCGTAACTGCCTCGGGCCGGTCCGCGAAGGGGACGTACTCCAACTTCGCGAGACCGCTCGCGAGGCTGATTCCATCGGTGGACAATAATGGTCGAAAAACGAACCTGCGACTACACGGGCGAAGAAATCGAGCCCGGCACGGGCATCATGTACGTCCAGAACGACGGTACTGTACTCCACTTCGTCGACTCGAAGGCGGAGAAAAACTACAAGCTCGGGCGCGAACCGCGCGACCTCGAGTGGACCCAGGAAGGCCGCCGCGGCAAGGGCACCGCCCAGACCGACACGGCCACCGACGAGGACGTTTCCGCTGACGAAGGCGCAGAAGCGGAAGCCGAAGCGGAATCCGAGGCCGAAGCCGACGGCGACGAAGACAGCGACGAGGCCGCTGCCGACGGCGATGAAGACAGCGACGAGGCCGCTGCCGACGGCGATGAAGACAGCGACGAGGACGAAGCCGAGACCGAGGCCGAACAATGAGCGAGCACGAGCGCACGTTCGTGATGGTCAAGCCAGACGCGTTCGCACGCGGTTTAGTCGGCGAAGTCATCTCCCGACTCGAGGACCGCGGACTCAAACTCGTCGGCATAAAAGTCGAGACCATGCCCCGCGAGCGAGCGGAGGAACACTACAGCGAGCACGAGGACAAGTCGTTCTACGACGATCTCGTCGAGTTCATCACCTCCGGTCCGGTCGTTCCGATGGTCTGGGAAGGCCAGGACGCGACACGGCAGGTCCGCCATATGATCGGCGAAACCGATCCCCTCGAGGCCGACCCCGGCACTATCCGTGGTGACTACGCGCTGGACCTCGGTCGGAACGTCGTTCACGCCGCGGATCACGAGGACGAAGGCGCGAACGAACGAGAAATTGGGATTCACTTCGACGACGACGAATTGACCGACTACGAACAACACGACGCCGAGTGGCTTTACGAATAACTCTCTCGAGGTCCGTTGACCGTCCCACCCTAGGCGAACGACGTGCCAAGAAATCGAGTCCGAATGTTCCCGACCGTTCCTCCCAGTCTACGGTGACCGAGCAACGTGTACGCTCAGCGCGGTCGGTCTCTCCACTATCAGCGGTCGGCCCATCACCGCCAGTCGCTGACCGTCTTTTTTTGTGCTCTGTAGGATCGCTAGACGGCGTCGCCTCAATCTCGTTATCTTCGTAGAAAGCGAAGAGACGGATTACTTTGGTATCCGAATTCCGTCTCCTCACCCGAGAAATCGTTGCGAAAGCTAAAAACGTTGTCGAGAATCCGGACGAACCCGCCGACCCCGTAGGGGGTGGCGGGTTCGCCGAATGGGCGATGCTCACGTTGCAAGCACTGCGGATCGAACTCGGGAAATCCTACCGCCAGACAATCGATCTGTTGAGCGAAATGCCCGGCATTCTCGACGAAATCGGCCTCACGCGGCTTCCGCATTTTACCGTCCTGCGTGACTGGTTTGAGACTATCTCGATGGAGACCTATCGTGCGTTTCTCGGCGAATCAGCCGAGAAACGCACTGGCCATGCCGCGATCGACTCGACTGGTTTCGACCGCGACCAGCCCTCGCGGTACTACGCGACGCGAAAACACTACCGCGTTCGCTCGCTCAAAGTCACTGCCCTCGTGGACGTGAAAACGCTGTACGTCTACGATGTTCACTGTACGACCACGAAAAAACATGATGCGAAGATTGGTCCGCAGGTCGCTCGGCGAAACGCCGAGGACCTGCGGTCATTGGCCGCTGACCGTGCTTACGATGGAAAGCCATTCCGAGACGATCTTCATCTTGATCGCATCCGACCGTTGATCAAACACCGGATCTACTCCTCGCTCGACCGGGCACACAACGCCCGGATGAGCAGCTGCTGGTACAATCGCCGCTGGATGGTTGAGACTGTCTTTTCGTCGATCAAGCGCACGCTCGGCTCCGCCGTGCGTGCGCGAAGCTGGCACCTCGAATTCCGCGAGATGGTGCTCAAATGTGCCGTCTACAATCTTCGTCGAACAGTTAGATATCCGTAGAATCAACCGCAGTGTATCGGTTTTCGACCGGCGGTGGCATTAGTGAAAACGCCGAAATCAAGCTTCGTCTAGCGATCCTACGAAGCATTTTTTTGCTCACGGTCGTTCTCGATCGACCCATCGACGGCTACGTTCGTCCACGAGAAACGGATTATCTCGGTCGGGGTGGCAGCAGTCGTCGGGGGAAATCACGATTCGAAGCGCACACCGAACACGGAACATCGAGAACGAGGGCGGTCCGAGTCGACGCCGCGTGAGGCAAGCTCTTTCCAGTCAGTCACGTCTCCGTTCGAGGTCAAATTCGTCTCGACGGTACCGAAACAGTCGGTTTATTACTATTATATTCCTTGTTTTAACTGGGAAAGAACCGATTTCCGGTTATAATACCGAAACATCGTAACGGATATAACACAGGTATTTTTCTAGGTAGACGTAAGGTCTAATGTGTCGGCCCGAGAAAGATCGACCGGTGGTTTCGAATGGTAACATACGGTAGGTGGTTCGTGAATGCGTGAAACAGAGGGAGAAGCGACATCATTTACGGCAGATACGACGCCGTCGCTCAGCCTCGTTTTCGATCTGCTCTCGAATAACAGACGCCGGTACGCGCTGTACTATCTCAATGATCAACCGGACGGCGTCGCCTCCGTGGAGGCCCTCACCGAGAACGTTTTCAAGATCGAGCGAACGACCGAAACTCCGGAAGGAACGCTGACGAGTTCGGCGTCAGATATTGGTCCCGCAGGCGACCCGGAGGACCAGCAAACCGGAATCCGCACGGAACTTCAGCACGTTCATCTCCCGAAACTCGAGGATGCAGGCATTCTCGAACACGATCAGCGGAGCGAGACGGTTCGATACTGGAGTCAACCGTCGCTCGAGGAGTGGCTCGAACACGCGTACCACAAAGAAATCGCGTAAGCGAACCTGATATCACACAACGTCACAGTCGACGTGACGATGGGGACGTTCTGATAGAAGGCGCTGAAAGGTTTAACACGCAGCCCGTGGTGGGGTCCACCGGAGTGTCGGTACATCGCCCGACAGACCGGCCGAGTATTTATGAGGTGTGATACCGTTTCACTCCTCAAAACTTAACAAGCGAGATACCGATACAGACAGTGAGGTGCATACTATGGCTAACAATGAACTTCCACCACTCCCATACGATTACGACGCGCTCGAACCGTCGATTTCCGAGCAGGTACTGACCTGGCATCACGATACCCATCATCAGGGGTACGTCAACGGCCTCAATGCCGCCGAGGAAACCCTCGCGGAGAACCGCGAGAGCGGGGACTTCGGCTCAACGCCCGGCGCACTGAGCAACGTCACCCACAACGGCTGTGGTCACTACCTTCACACGCTGTTCTGGGAGAACATGTCCCCTGACGGCGGCGGTGAACCCGAAGGCGACCTCGCCGACCGTATCGAGGAGGACTTCGGCTCGTACGAGGGCTGGAAGGGCGAGTTCGAGGCTGCTGCCGGTGCCGCCGGTGGCTGGGCGCTTCTGGTATACGACCCGGTCGCAAAGCAACTCCGAAACGTGGCGGTCGACAAGCACGATCAGGGTGCGCTCTGGGGCTCCCACCCCATTCTCGCGCTCGACGTCTGGGAACACTCGTATTACTACGACTACGGCCCGGACCGTGGGGACTTCATCGACGCGTTCTTCGACGTCGTCAACTGGGAGAAGTCCGAAGAAGAGTATCAGAAGTGCCTCGACCACTTCGAATAATTCGGCCACCGAGACGAGCGACGAGCCAGTCAATCCCGACGTTTTTATCGCCGGTGAAAAATTCATCGCGAGTGATACCACAGGCCAGTATGCTACCAGTTCGACCCCCATCGCCGATTCGCTCGAGTTAATATCGTTTCTGTGATACGTCTGGCTGCGATGGTTTAACTACGTGTGGGACAATTTCACATCGTACATGGCTGCCGAGGACAGCAGCGCGGAAACGACCGCCGAGGACCGGACACAAGAGCGCCAGCGCTCACGACTCGAGGCGCACCAGGAACCAGACGCCCTCGTCGAGGGGCTCGCAGCCGACCTGCGGGCCGCCTGTGACGGTGACGTTCGATTCGACGAGTACACCAGGGTTCTCTACGCAACGGACGGCAGCATTTACGGCGCGCAACCGGCGGGCGTCGTCTTCCCCCGAGACACGGCCGACGTCCGCGCGGCCGTGGCCGTTGCTGCCGATTACGACGCACCCCTGTTGCCGCGCGGTGCTGGCTCCTCACTCGCAGGACAGGCGGTAGGTCCGGGATGTGTGATCCTCGATCTGTCACGACACATGGACGCGATCCGCGAGATCGATCCGGCCGAGCGAACTGCCGTCGTTCAGCCGGGCGTCGTACAAGACGTACTCGATACTGCACTCGAACCACACGGCCTCCGCTTCGCGCCCGATCCCGCTTCCTCGAACCGTGCGACGATCGGGGGTGGGATCGGAAACAACTCGACTGGGGCGCATTCGGTGCGCTACGGTATCACCGATGCCTACGTCGAAGAGTGCGAGGTGGTCCTCGCCGACGGGTCACTGATCCGGACGCGAGATGTCGTCCTCGACGGTCCGACGTGGGATCGGATCGTCTCGAAGGACGACCGCGAGGCCGCGATTTATCGAACGGTGCGAGCGATCGTCGAGAACAATGCAGACGAGATCGAGTCGCGCTATCCGAACCTCAAGCGCAGCGTCAGCGGGTACAACCTGCAGAAGGTGATCACTGAAACAGGCGAGGGAGACCGGATCATCAACCTCTCGAAACTGCTGGTCGGCGCCGAAGGGACGCTCGGAGTCGTCGTCGAAGCAACGCTCTCGCTCGTGACCCGACCCGATGAAACGGCTCTCGCCGTCTACTGTTACGACGACCTGCTCGAGGCGCTGGCCGCTGTCCCGGACGCGCTCGATGTCGAGGCCAGCGCGGTCGAACTCATGGACCGAGAAGTGTTCCGACTGGCTGCCGAATCGTCGGAGTACGCCGAGTACGCGGAGCCGATTCCCGACGGAACGGCGGCGGCGCTGATGCTCGAATTCGACTCCGAAGTGGTCGACGAGTTGCCGGACGCGATTGACGTGGCGACGACGGCTCTGGTAGCTGACGGAAACGCGTTCGACTCCCTCGAGGCGTTCTCACTGGCGAAGCAGGATCGGCTCTGGAAGCTCAGGAAGGCCGCCATTCCGCTGTTGATGAGCATGAAAGGCGATCCGAAGCCGTACCCGTTCGTCGAGGACGCGTCCGTCCCACCTGCGGAACTCGCTGAGTACGTGGCCGGGTTTCAGGACATCCTCGACGCGCACGATACGGCGGCCGCCTACTTCGCACACGCAGGCGTCGGCACGCTTCACATTCGGCCGGTGTTAAACCTGAAAGACGGTGACGACGTCGAGAAAATGCGTGCGATCGCCGACGACGTCACGTCGCTCGTCGTCGAACACAACGGTTCGTTCTCGGGCGAACACGGCGACGGCCTCGCACGAACCGAGTTCAACCCCAAACTGTACGGTCCCGACCTCTGGGCGGCGTTCAAAGACCTCAAGTCGGCGTTCGACCCGGACTGGCGGATGAATCCAGGGAAGGTCGTCTATCGAGATGAAGAGCCGACCGACATCCGCGAACACCTTCGATATGGGCCAGACTACGCCTCGCTCGAGCCGCAAACGACGCTTGACTTCGAGGAGGACGGCGGCTTCTCGCACCTCGTGGAGCTCTGCAACGGTTGTGGGACCTGTCGGCAGACCGATACCGATGTGATGTGTCCGACGTATCGAGCGACCGAGGAGGAAATCGCCACTACGCGGGGGCGAGCCAACCTGCTCAGAGCCGCGATCAGCGGGGAGATCGATCCCGAGGAGCTCTACGGCGAGCGATTCCAGGACGACGTACTCGACCTCTGTATCGGGTGCAAGGGCTGTCAGAGCGACTGTCCCACGGGGGTCGACCTCGCGAAGCTCAAGGCCGAGGTCAAACACCAGTACCACGACCGCGAGGGGACCAGCCTCCGAGAACGGCTGTTCGCGAACGTCGACCGGCTCGCGTCGATCGGGAGTGCGCTCGCGCCCGTTTCCAACCGTGCCGCGAGGCTGCCTGGCTCCCGAACCGCCCTCGAGAAGACGGTCGGGATCGCGCACGACCGAACCATGCCGACGTTCCGGCGGGAATCGCTCGTCGAATGGTTCCGGGAGCGAAGCGCCGCCGTCGATCCAGAGACCGCGACGGCCGGAGTCGTCCTCTACCCCGACACGGACACGAACTACTCGAATCCGGCACCAGGCAAAGCCGCCGTCGAGGTTCTCGAGGCCGCGAACATCCACGTCGCCGTCCCCGACCTGGGACCGACCGGGCGCGCGGCCTACTCCCAGGGGATGCTCGAGGTCGCAGCCGAGCAGGCGCAGGCATTACTGGACGACCTCGAGCCCTATCTCGAGCGGGGCTGGTCTGTTCTGTTCGTCGAACCGTCAGACGTCGCGATGGTCGTCGACGAATATCGGTCCCTGATCGCTGATACGCGCACAGAGACGCTCGCAGCGAACGCGTTCGGTGTCTGTGAGTACGTAGACGTGAATCGGCTGGACGACGCGTTGTCGTTCGACGCCGCAGTGACGACGGACACACCCCTGACATTTCACGGCCACTGCCACCAGAAGGCCCGTGGTGTGGATCATCACGCGGTCGGCGTGCTTCGGCGAGCGGGCTACGCCGTCGACCCCGTCGAGTCAGGCTGCTGTGGGATGGCCGGCAGCTTCGGCTACGAGGCCGAACACTACGACCTCTCAAAAGCGATCGGGTCGCTCCTTCGGCAGCAACTCGAGGCGAGCCAGAACCGCGACTCCGGGAACGGCCGACCGACGGCCGACGAATCCGGTGAGGGCGGCGAACCGGCCGTCGTCGCGCCGGGGACCTCCTGTCGGACGCAGATCGGCGACTTTGACGGGTACGACCGGCCCGACCATCCCGTCGAACTCCTCGCGCGAGGACTCGAAACGTAGCCGGTCCGGTCACTCGTCCTCGATGCCGGTCGCTCGCAGATATTCCTGGAGTAGCGTCGGGAACTGCCCGCCGCGAACGTACCGGAGTCCGAACTCGTCGGCCCAGGAGATGATACCCCGGTCTTCGGTGACCACGCCTGCGTCCAGTTCTCGCGCGAGGATCAGCAAATCGAAATCTTCCCGAGAATCGAGGACGCCCTGTCGGAGGGCGCGCCGGTACTTGTCTCGCATGTCCGAGAGGATCCGATCGGCCTCGGTCATGTATTCGTCTCGACCGTCCGTGTCCGAGCTGGTGACGAGCTCGTCCGGGTCGAGCTGTTCGACCTCGCGGATCGCCTTCTCCGACACGCGGAGGCCGCGATCCACTCGGTCACTCATCTCGTCGATGAAATTATTGACGACGTTCGCCGGAATCGTCACGCCGTACCGGTCAGGGCTCTTACGAACGACCCACGTGTCGAGCCGCGAGAACACATCCTCGTCGACGTTTCGCTCGCGCAACATCGTTCCGAGTTCATCGTGGATCGACGGAGGCACGTAACAGGAGATATTGAGCTCGAGTCGAGCCGTCGAGATCAGATCGAGCAGGCGATGGATGGCTTCTTCTAGCGACTCGTCGTCCTCGCGTATCTCCTCGGTGATGAACAGCGACGTGTCCAGTACGAACCGTTGACGTGGCAATGCTCCGGGCATAGTCGTCGTTTGGACGCTAACCTACATAGGCTCCAGCCCCAGGTCCCCCCGCGACGCATCATCGAAACCGACCGTCGACACCATCCGTCGACAGACGACCAACTCGGTTTTTTCACCGAGAGCGTCGTCGAACGACGTATGGATCGGGACGCGTACCTCGAGCGGCTCGACGCCTCCACCACGGAGCCCACCGACCTCTTCGAACACTTCGAGCAGCGGTCGGTGGCAGGTCGAACGCACCACATTCTTACCGCTGCCCGCCACGGCGTGGAGCGCGGGACCGTCGTCGTCGAGGAGACCGACATCATCGTCCGCGGCTATCCGAGCGTTCCGCGGACCCTCGTACTCGATCCAGGGATTCCCTCGTTCTTCGAGGGGGACGAAACCGTCACGATCGAGGAGAAACTCGACGGGTTCAATGTCCGGATCGCGGACGTCGGCGATCACCTCGCGTTCACTAGGAGCGGATACGTCTGTCCGTACACGACGGCTCGAGCGCGCGATCGTCTCCCGCTTGCGGACTTCTTTGCGGACCACCCGGATCGAACCATCTGTGCCGAGCTTATCGGGCCGGAGACGCCGTACACGATACACGAGTACGATGACGTCGACTCCCACGACTTTCGAGTGTTCGACGTCCGCCACCGCGAAACGGGCTCGCCGCTCCCCGTCGACGACCGGCGGGCGCTCTGCGAAGAGTATGGCTTTTCCCAACCACAGCTCTTCGGGCGAGAGGAACCGTCCGACGCCGTCGCGGCGGTTCGGGACGCCATCGCCGACCTCGACGTGGCAGGGCGAGAAGGGGTCGTCCTCAAATCGGGAGACGGAGATGCGATGATCAAGTACACGACGGCGTCCCAGCACCACGACGAACTCGCATACGCGTTTTCGCTTCCGTTCGATCACGGTCGGGACTTCGTCTTTTCGCGGATCGTTCGCGACGCGTTTCAGGCCGCCGAGCTAGACGACGACGACCGGATTCGGGAGCGAGCGCAAGACCTCGGCGAGTCGATCCTCACTCCGATGGTTTCGACGATTCGAGACGTGGCCGACAGCGAGACCGTCGGAGAACGGCATACAGTCAGGGGCGATCCCGACTCGATCGACGCGCTATTCGATCACCTGCACGACCAATCGATGACGATCGAGCTGAAATCGGACCGCCTCGAGGACGGCGAGCGCGTCGTCGAGTTCGTAAAAGTGGCCGAGTCGACCCGCGATCGCATCCAGTACTACCTGGCGGGCGGAACACGACAGGAATGACCGATCCAGTTCTCTCGACGCGATCGGCTCCGACGAGTCGGGCGTCTCCCGGCAGCTCTGTTCGGCCTGTCCGCGCCGATCAGCGTCGGTCACGTCGTTGAGGGCTGTCGTCGATCCGGCGGTTTCGATATCGGTGAATTTCGAGGGAAGAGAAGAGTACTATCTCGTGGACTCGCGAGTCCCAACCATCGCACACGCGAGCGCGAACGAACGATTATAGGCCTCGACCCCCAGTACGAAGTTGTATGCCCGTCCCGAAATCCGAATTCGAGAACCTTCCGCCGTGTGACTTCTACACGCCCGAAGAACTCCTCGAGACGGATCAGATGTACACCGTTTACGAAATCGCACGCCTGTTGCAGGGTCTAGAGCCCGACGCGGACATCGACCGCGAGACCGAAGACATCCTCTTGGACTGGGCAATTCCGTGGATCATGACCCACGCGGACGACCTCGTCGTCGCCGAACCTCGCCATGAGGACGAACCTGGGTACTACGGCCTGAAAGAATGATCCTCCTCGTGGTCGGTTCTGATCGGGTCGACGCTGGCAAGACGACCTTTTCTACTGGGCTGCTCGATCGAACCGGTGCAGTCGGCTACAAACCGCGTGCTGGGAACGATTTCTGGTTCGATCACGACGATTGTCGGCGGGCGCTCGCCGACGGTCGACTCTACGGGAAGGACGCGGCGTCGCTCTCGGTTGCCGAGGGCCGGAGTCGACTGCCGGAGGACGTAAACCCCGTCCATCGGCTCTGGCAGCCTGCACCCGGCGGTGGAAGTGGGCTGCTCGGTCGAACGGACCGCGAGTTCGTCGTCGATCGAGTCGGTCACAGTATCGACGAACCGCTGTTCGTCCGCAACGCCACCGCAGACGTGCCGGACGCGGTGGCCGACGCGCTCCCACTCCAGGACGCGATTCCCATCGAGACGGTCGAGGAATTCAACGAACTCGCCCAGCGGCGATACGTTCCCGTGTTCGATCGATTGGCCGACGAGATAGAAGGGACCGATGTCGCCGTGGTCGAATCGTACAGCGACATCGCACTCCCCCTCGCGTCACTCGATCCGACGTCGGTCGCGGCAGTCGCAGCCGTCGAACCCAGTCGGGCGCGGATCTATCCGGGAGATCGGTACTGTCGCGCATGTGAAATCGCCAGTTCGAGTCCGAGAGACGGCGCTATTGAGAAGCGCGTTCCCGACGTCCTCGACTATCTCGACCCGCTCGAGCGCCTGGAACTTCCGCCACTGGGCGGTGACAGCCGGGCAAATCCAGCGCATGTCGCTCGCGCGTACGCGGCTGCGTACGATGCATTGCTCGACGCCGCCAGACAGGGGTAAGACGTCCGTTCGCCGGACGGTTCGAAGTGATTGCCGTGGCAGGTCGGTCGAGATTTCGGCACTACCGGACGACAGGTGTCCACCGTCCCGCTGGCGGTTCACCGGGTCGGAAAGCGGTCGAGACCGGCAAGCTGTCTCACATCTGGCGAGCCATTCGCGACGAGAGTTCGACGTGATCGTACGGATTCGCGGTCACGCTCGGCCCGTGTCCGGTGTGCATTTCCTCGAGTTCGGGATCGATCCGCTCGAGAACACGGTCGATACTCTCGATAAGGGTCCCCCGGTCACCTTCCTCGAGGTCCGTGCGCCCGAAGCTCCCGTTCTGGAAGACGAGGTCGCCTGCGAACAACACGCTCGCTTCTTCGGAGTAGAAACAGAGGTGGTCGTTCTTGTGCCCGGGTGTGTGCAGCGCCACGTATTCGTGGTCGCCAAGCTGAACCGTCTCCTCGTCGGCAATGGCGTGGTCGATGCCGTCGATCGACGTGTCGTATCCCCACGCGTCGATACCGAAGGCGTCGGTGACCGCGTCGAGATTGCCGACGTGATCGGGATGAGTGTGCGTGAGGACGACCGCCTCGAGCTCGTCGACGCGGGAGCGAACGGCGTCGACGACGTCGAAGTTCGCGCCGGTGTCGACGAGAACCGATCGATCGCCCGTCACGAGAAAGGCGTTGCTCGTAAACACCTGCACCCCCTGTGCGAGATTCGATATCATGGGATCCGCTACGCAGTCGATCACTTTGTGGGTGTCGACACGGATCGCGGCGCCTACGTCGCAAGGAAAACGGCGTCCGAACCGTCGGTGCCGGGACGATTCGGGGACGAGACGTGGAACCGACCGGTACTCATCACCCCCTTTCGTATTCACAAGGATTTTTAGCTACGGCACGTAGTGGGTAGACGAATGAATCGGCCGGTCTTCGTCGGGGTCGTCGTTCTCGCCATCCTCGCAGCGTTCGTCGGTGTCAGCGGACCGGTCGCGCTGGCGACCACTGGACCGCTCGTCCCGTCGCCAGCGGATACGTCCCCTGGGGGAGTTCAGCCAGCGACGATTGCCGCTGCTGACTCGAGTACTCTCGTCTCACAGGAGACCCAAAACTTCGACACGACGACGTTCGAAATCGTGGTTCACGAAAACGGGAGTGCGACGTGGACCTTTCGTCACGAACAGCGGTTCTCGAACGATGAAAACGCGACCGCAGCCCGGGAGGACTTCGAGACGTTCGCCGAAGAGTTCGAGACCAACGAGACGGGACTGTACGACCGGTTTCAAAACCAATCACAGCTACTGACGAAAACGGGGGCAGAAGAGACTGGCCGCGAAATGAAAGCGACGAACTTTCGACGGTCGGCCTATATCGAAGAACAGTTCACCGCGACGGGCGTCGTCGAAATGTCGTTCACGTGGGAGAAATTCGCCGTATTGAAGGATGGCCAACTCATCGCGGGTGACGTCTTTCAGGGGATTTACCTCGCGTCCGATCAATCGATCGTGCTCGAAGCCGGCGGCGACCTGCGGTTTCATAGCGTCGAACCCGAGGGAAGATACGCGGGCAGTTCGCTCGAGGATGCGGATTCGGTCCGGTGGAACGGCGAACGCGAGTTCGTCAACGGCCGTCCGCGCGCGGTTTTCGACCAATCTGACGGGAGCACCGTCGGGACCGACGGCGATGACCCCTCTACGGATAACAGCGGCGTCGGTTCCGTCTGGTACCTCGCAGGCGGATTCTTCGTTATCGGGGCTGCTATCGCACTAGCCGCGTGGTACAGCAGATACGGTCCCGGAGCTGCAAAATCCGCCGACAAAACGGCCGATCGGTCGGAGGAGCAACCACAGCCGTCTGCACGTGCGGGCGCAGCGGTCGAGGTAGCCGAGGAACCCGAACCGGAGCGACAGGCGACGATGGAAGCCGCCGACGGAACCGGTCCCGTTCCGCTCTCCGAGGACGATCTCCTGACCGACGAAGACCGCGTCGTCAAACTCATTCGGAAAAACGGTGGCCGGATGAAACAGGTCAACATCGTCGACGAGACCGGATGGTCGAAATCGAAGGTGAGCATGCTCCTCTCCGACATGGAAGACGAGGGGACGATCAGCAAGCTCCGGGTGGGCCGCGAAAACATAATCAGTCTCGAAGGCTTCGAACCCGAAGCGACGAAGTCGCCGTTCGAGGAATAGCGCTCTCGCGCTCTTCGACCGTCACGCGCGTGGGACTGTGCGCCACGCCCGAATCGAAAGCGCCCGACTCGAAACGGAATGCTTAAACATCGTACTGCGCTACGATGGGGTACGCAAGCGCGGTGGGCTCCGATAGTGTAGTCCGGCCAATCATATTGCCCTCTCACGGCAATGACCAGGGTTCGAATCCCTGTCGGAGCATTTTCCCGTTTTCAAGTGTTGTCTCCGTGAAACTACGCGAGCGGTCAGGACGACGGGCCGGGAAGCAAAGTAGTTCCGATCGAAATACCAGTACATGCCACAGGTTCGTGTGTTGAGTACCGGTGGAACGATCGCATCGACTGCTGGACCGAGTGGGGCGACGCCATCCAAAGACGGAGACGATCTTGTTGCTGCCGTCCCTCAGCTAACGGCGATTGCGGATACCGATGTTGAGTCCATCTGTGACGAACTCAGTTTCCATCTCTCGTTCTCGAATGTCGCATCGTTGGCTCGGGCTGTCGAACGCGCAGCCGACGAGGGTGTCGACGGTGTCGTCGTCACCCACGGAACCGACACGATGGAAGAATCTGCGTATTACCTCGATTTAGTGGTTGAGGCGACGGTGCCGGTCGTGTTCACCGGTGCACAGCGCCCCGCAGATAGGCCAGGTGCGGATGGACCGGCGAATCTTCTGCAGGCAGTCCGTGTCGCGGCTGACGACCGCTTTGTGGATGGTTCGTACATCACCTTTGGGAATCTCGTCCACGCGGCCAGATGGGTGACGAAGGCGCGGGCAGGTCGCCCAGATGCGTACGCATCTCCCGATGCAGGTCCCGTTGCAGAAATCACGGCTGACGGGCTATCGCTTCGACGCGATCCGCGCAGCGAGTCGGTATCGCTTCCCACCGTCGAGACAACGGCGCGGGTCGAACTGATTCCGAGTGGCTTGGCCGTCGACGGTCGGCAACTCGAGCGCGCCGTCGCTGATGGCGTCGACGGACTCGTCTTGGCGGCGAGCGGGATCGGCAACACGACACCCGAGGTCGGTGACGCGGTTGCCGACGCGATTGATATAGGTGTCCCGGTCGTCGTCGCAACGCGGTGTTTCGACGGTGCTGTGGGCGCTCGGTACGGCGGTCCAGGGGGCAGCCAGACGCTTCGTGATCATGGGGCAATTCCGGCCGGTGATCTGCCACCCTGGAAAGCGCGAATCAAACTCGGTCTGGCGCTCTCAGCCTACGACTCTGAGGACGTCTCGAAGGCATTCGAACGCCAGCGTGGTACACCGGAGTAATCTGCTGGTAGTAGGGAAAGCACGTCATTCGGGGTACGATGTGCCTATTCCGGTCGTTGTCGTACTTCCGATTCGGCATGGGTACGAACCCACTTGGTCAGCACTTCTGCCGTATCGGATTTCTGTACGTGTCTCCGATTCGTCGAAAATACGGATACTATAAGTCTGGTCTCGATACTGATTTTGGACTTTGTGGCCTTATTGAAACCCTCAATCAGTGATGGTTCTCAGAGGGACCGCCGTCTCGAGGTAAACCCACTGTTCGCCGAAATCGACGTAGGCAAACGGTACACACGATTGTGGTTTCCGTCGTCCGCCTTCGACTGGTCGGTGGTAGTGACCCGCTGTGTGGACCAGTTGCCGTCGACGATACTATCCCCGAGTTCGACCGCCTCCATCAGAATGACGTATTGCTCAGAGGAGTCATCACGCATAGAATCCCGGCAGAAAGTCAGCCAACCCTTATTTCCGGCCCAGCAAATATCCGAGAATTAGACAGATACTAGCTACTATGGCCAATTTCATCTTCTCGTTATATGAGATGAAACGGGTGTTAGCATCTGTTATTTCGACAACCCCCGCTGGAGTAGCCCAGACACCGCCTCCCATCCCTGCTCCCTCGCTATTTTCTCGTTCATTAGAAAGGGCTTCGGCGTCCTCACCGTCTTCCGGACCATATCCTCCGCCAAATCCATATGCTACCCTTGCAACGGGGATGATCTTTTTCTCATTGTGAGTGATTGGGTCACCGTACACGTGGGCGACGCCTGCGTGATCCTGTACCCGGTCAACGAATGCAGAGAGACGGTCTCCGCTATTCATACGTTTAATCTGGCGAGCCCCGACTATGTAGCTTCTGCCCCTGATAACGATAGTATCCGTTTCGCCCGAGATTGCACTCTAACGGGTCACTAGACACCGGAGACTGACGGTCGATCACGTCGTGAGTATCGGTACAGACCGTCCGGTCGCTAGAGAACGCTGATACGGACTACTGTACGTCCTGACCGGTGCAACCGCAGGACGGTCGCGGTTGCACCAGTACATCGGTACAAGCAGACCGTATGACGCACGAGCGCCTCAATCGCGCCGACCGCTGCCATGCCCGACGTACGGAACGCCGACCCGTAGCCGCTGGCGTCAAGTGCCGCACCGGATTCGATCGAATCGAGACTCACCGACTACGGCTATCTCACAGGGCCGGAAAGGGCGGAAAGAACATTAAGACTGAGTCCGTTACTCGGTGCAGACGGACCTCGCCGGTTCATCGAAGCCGATCCCAGCCGGCGACTGGTTTGACCGAGGGTGATATCATGGTACCAGCGAACGGCGGCCGGGGCTCGAGGAGCGGGAGCGGCCGCCGTGAGTTCCTCCGGACGGTCGCCACGTCCGGCTACGCTATCGGTGTCGCTACGTTCCTCGGCGTCGAGGACTTCCTCGGTGCCGGCTCCGGGGACGTCTCCATCGTGACAGCACTCGTCAGGTCGGATCCGGACGATCCGTGGTCGATCGAACAGCGGACGAAACGCGTTCCCGCGGACTGGTACGCTGCGGTCACGAAGGCGTTCGAGATCAACGACCTCCTCGCTCGAACCGGTGTGACCGGGTACCTCGGTAGTGCAGTCGTTCCGGGCGAGTATCGAAATCCCGGGGCGAGTATCACGGTCGATGTCTCTGTACGAGACTTCGATCAGACCGTCGATCTCATCGAGTCTCTGGTGAACGAGGTTTCCTTCCACGTCAACGCGGTCGCACAGGGAACTGCGTCGTCAAGCGACCGAGAGGGAAGACCGTTCAGGCACCTCTCCCACGTCGAGGACGGCCGTATTCCCGGCGGTGTCACCTGTCAAGTGGAGACCAGTAGGGCGACGCTTACTCCGACGCTCTACGATCCGAGTACGTCACAGACGCTCTTCGCGACGGCCAGTCACACCTTCGAGGGCCCATCTCCGGCTCGAGGCGAACTCTCACTCCTATTCGAAAACGGACAGAAAGCTCCGCTGGGCCACGTAAAAGCCGATCACACGGTTGAAGACGTGGTGACGGTCGCCCCCAATGGCACGTTCAGGCCCGACAGCGCCATCGACGGATTCCCCATGAAGCGCGTCCGAGGCCAGTTCACGAGGATGGGGCTGGCCGACCTCGCTGCCAGGGGAAAATCGCTCGAGAAAGTGGGCGCCAGAACCGGCCGGACGACCGGTCGAATCGAGGGCATCGACGCTATCACGTGTCTCACCGGGGACACGTGTCGACACGGCCAGCTGAGATGGGGAGACGAACGCGACATGGCCGATGGCGATAGCGGCTCCGTCAGTTACCGATGGGACTCCGACGCACAGGACGGGGGCGTCCTCGTCGCTGGATTCAACAACGCCCGGACCTGGTGGCCCGGGCAGAACTACATCTGGGGAACGGCCGCCTATCTCCTCACTGAACGGTACGGGTACCACTTCTAGAACCATGCGACGACGACTACCGCGTCGACTGAACGAGACCTCGAGCACTCGAGGGACGGAGCGACGTCGCGGATGACCGAGGACGGACGCGAGAGTACCCGGTCTACACGGGGACGATCGAGCCCGCGATGGCTCGTCACGGTCGCGGGTCGACTACTGACGGATCTCGTCATCGTCGGCGGATGGACGGTCCTCATCACGCTGCTCACGCTGTCGTCGAACTGGTCGCGAGTGCAGTTTTACGGCTTGCTCTTCATCGGAATCGGCTGCTACGTCCTGGTGACGGCCCCCTGGGTTCCTCGAGCTGGGAGCGACTGAATTCGTGGAACGCTTGTTGGAACTGCCGATTCGTCGACTTCGGGGCGGAATTAAAAGACCAGCGACGGAACGGTGGTCCGGAATATGAGAAACACTCGAGTGTACCACATTCTGGGGCGAAAACCATCAGATAGTATGATATATGAACTGATTCTACTGTTTCGGGTGTCGCGGGGTGACGCATCCGTTGTCGCGTACCCCCGGCACCCCCGATTCGTCTCGAAAGCGCGTGCATGGTCGAGGACGATCCGTCCATCGCGATCGTTTCGCGCGGTGATTATGCGCGAGACAGTCGAATCCATCGTCGTGCGGTGGCTCGAGACCGATATGGTCGACGCCGGCCGTGTCGACGATCACACAGTGGTGTGCATTCGTGGGTGCGACGCGAAATCGAACGTCACGATCGCGTCGGGTCCGGCCACGTGTTACACCAGTAGCTGGACGTCGGACTCGGCCATGTGCTGGATCGCGGTGGCCGCACCGACACCTGTCGTCACGCCGTCGTAGAAGTCGTCCTCGTCGTAATCCATCAACTCGATGGTCATCTGACAGGCCTGGAGATCGACACCGCTCTCGAGCGAGAGGTCGATCAGTTCCTCGATGGTGGCGGTCCCGTTCTCGTCAATCTTCTTTTGCATCATCTTCGTCGCCATGGTGTCCATCCCGGGGAGTGCGGCGACCGCGTTCGGAACGGGCATGTTGGGGTTGCCGACCGCACTTAGCTTGAGCTTCTTCGACTTCTCCTCGTGGAGAATGTCGAGCCCCCAGAACGTGTGGAAGACGACGACGTCCCAGCCGAAGGCGGCCGCCGTACTCGCCAGGATCAGCGGCGGGTACGCCATGTCGAAGCTGCCCTGGGTAGCGACGATCGTCATCTTCTGTTGGTCGTCGCCGCCCTCCAGGTCAGCAATCGACTCTTCGAGTTCCTCGACGCGCTTGCGCAGCGCCTGTACCTCCGTCGAGTCGGGTTCGACCTCTCCGTCGTCGACCGAAGCCGTGGTTTTATCCGTACTCATCTCAGGCCGTCTTCTTCACGTAGTGGCTGTAGAGGTCGCCGTCCTCGATTTGCTCGAGGAGGTCGACGCCGTCGGTTCCCTCGGCCCAGCCCCGAATGTCGCTCATACTACCCGAATCCGTCGCGACGACCTCGAGTACCTCTCCGGCCTCTATGTCATCGATGGCCTGCTTGGTCTTCACGATGGGCATTGGGCAAGACAGTCCTTTCACGTCGAGTGTCTCTGAAACGGTGTATTCTGAACTCATAGATGCGTTCTTTTTGTGCTCTGTATTGGAGCTATCATACAATATTGACCGATCCCATAAAAGGGTGTCGATTATTGTGCTATTCACGAACATCCGTTTGCCTACCGATTCCGGCCCATACTTCGATATGGGTGCATATGCGCACTAATACTGCCCCAGTCTCTCGATTTCTAGTTCGACGCTCGCTCAGTAGTATTGCGTAGATTAGTGCATATTATGAAAAACCTTATTACGTGGTAGCGTGTACTAACCACCGTATATCATGGACGACATGAACTTTCCCACGCCGGACGTCGAAATCGAGTCGGTGAGCCCGGACGACCTGAAGGATCGTATCGACGCGGGCGAGGACGTCACGCTCCTCGACGCGCGAATGGAATCGGATTACGACGAGTGGCGAATCGAAGGCGAGACCGTCGAGTCGATCAACGTCCCGTACTTCGAGTTTCTCGAGGACGATATCGACGCTCACGTCCTCGAGAAGATTCCCGACGGTCGCGAAGTGACGGTGCTCTGTGCGAAAGGCGGTGCAAGCGAGTACGTAGCTGGTACCCTCGCCGAGCGAGGATACGACGTCAACCACCTCGAGGACGGCATGAACGGGTGGGCGCGAATCTACGAGACCGTCGAGGTCGAGCGCTACGATGGCGCCGGAACCCTCCTCCAGTACCAGCGGCCCTCGAGCGGTTGTCTCGGATACCTGGTCTACGACGATGACGAGGCGGCAGTGATAGACCCGCTTCGCGCGTTCACGAGCCGGTACCTGTCGGACGCCGACGACCTCGGCGTCGACCTGAAATACGCGATCGACACGCACATTCACGCCGATCACATCTCGGGCGTTCGCGCGCTCGACGCCGTCGGTGTCGAGGGGATCATCCCCGAGGCGTCTGTCGACCGCGGGGTCACCTACGGCGACGAACTCACTCTCGCCGCGGACGGTGACGAATTCGAAGTCGGAAACGCTGTCATCGAGACGGTGTCTACCCCCGGACATACGTCCGGTATGACCTCCTACCTGATCGACGGCTCGCTGCTCGCTACCGGCGACGGCCTGTTCGTCGAAAGCGTTGCCCGTCCCGACCTGGAAGAAGGCGATGACGGCGCACCAGAGGCCGCCAGCCAGCTCTACGAGTCCCTGCAGGAGCGCGTGCTGACACTTCCCGACGAAACGCTCGTTGGCGGGGCACACTTCAGCGATGCGGCAGAATCGGCCGAAGACGGAACCTATACGGCATCGATCGGCCAACTAACCGACGAAATGGACGCACTGACGATGGAGGAAGACGAGTTCGTGGAGTTGATCCTCTCGGATATGCCGCCGCGGCCGGCTAACTACGAGGACATTATTCCGACGAACCTCGGTCAACAGGAGGCCACCGACGACGAAGCGTTCGAACTGGAACTCGGCCCGAACAACTGCGCTGCCAGCCAGGAATCGTTGGCCGGGGACTGATCGGAAGAGGCCGCTACAAAATGGTTCCCGAACAGGCCGTCCTCTCGCTTGCCGCTGACCCGTTTCCCAACGGGATCAGTCGGTATGCCGTCGGTGGGTTGCTCGTCGGACTCGGCGCACTCGTGATTTACGTCGGAACTGGAATCGCAGCTGGCGCGAGTACGTTCCTCGAGTCGACGCTGTCGTACGTTTCAGATCGATCGCAATTCCAGCGATACCGGCCGTCTCGTGATTGGCGTCTCGTGTTCACGCTCGGGATCATCCTGGGCGCGGCAGTCTACGCGGTCCGCTGGCAGGGCGAGGCCTGGACGACGGAGGTTACGGCCTGGCGACTACTGCTCGGTGGCTTCTTGGTCGGCATCGGGACGCGCATCGGCAAGGGCTGTACGTCGGGACATGGGGTCTGCGGGGTCGGCTCGGCCTCGAAAACGTCGATCGTCGGCGTGATCACGTTCCTGACCGTCGCGATCGTGACCGCACAGATTGTCGCTGCACTGGGGGTGTCTCCGTAACGTGAGTCCCGAGAGACATCAGTGGTTCATGCCGCTCGTCTTCGTCGGCGGCTTAGTATTCGGCTTCGGACTCGCGTTCAGTCACATGGCTCGCCCCGAAGTGGTGCTTTCGTTCCTCCAGTTTAGCGACTTCGGCTTGCTGTTCGTCATGTTCGGCGCGGCGACCGTCACTGGAATCGCCTTCGCGGTCATGCCGCGACTTGGCGTTCGTGCGCCGCTAACCGGAGATCGGTACGAGCGGCGGTTGAAGTCGTTCGACCGTAACGTCCTGATCGGCGGCTCGATCTTCGGCCTCGGCTGGGGCCTGTCGGGAATCTGTCCCGGCGCGGCCTACGCCAGCCTTGGTATTGGGAACGTCTCCATCCTCTGGGCGATCGGTGGAATGTTCGCCGGCGCATACCTCCAGGGTGCTTTGCGGAGCAACGAAATGGCGTCCGATACTGCCACGACCAGCGTAGACTGAGCGCCGTTCGCAACGCCCTTACGGCAACTTACAACGGTAGGACGGACACGCCGAAGACGTACTGGGCAACGATGTCCACTGCGAAAAGCAAGAACATAGCGGCCGCACTGCGTAGCACCCACGTGAGATTCAGGACCTGTGTCGTTCGAGAGAAAAACACCGCTGTCGCCAGGCTCACGGGAACGATCGCGAACATTTCTCCCACCCAGATTGCAGGCGAGGCGCCGTACTGGGCAGCGAGACTGATCGTGATCAACTGCGTTTTATCGCCGAATTCCGCGACTCCCATCGCCGAGAACGACGACAGATATCCACCGATACTCCACGACAGTCCGGATTTCGCCTCGTGCAGGAACCCATCTTCGTCGGCCTCGTGATCCCGCTGCGGGGTGCCACCGTCACTTCGTGGATCTCCGGAATCGGTGCGTAGCTGGTCGCCGCTGGTCTTCGCTATCTCGCTCGCGTATAGGATCCAGATCGCGAAAAATACGAACAGGGCGGCCGTTACTCCGTCGAGATACACCACCGGGATGGCACCTTTGAGCGCGTTGCCAAGAAGGATCTCGAGTGCCGTCCAACCGCCGAAGGCGGTCGCTGCACCGGCGACGACCACGTACGGATTGTACGTCGTCGCGAGCCCCGCGATCACGAGTTGCCCTTTTTCACCGGGCAGTGCGAGCAGTTGCAACAGAAATGCCGTTGCGAAGATTTCGATCCACGCCGCCATGTCCCAATACTGTCCGACTGGCCGTATGAACGCTTCGAGACCGATATCGCACGACTGCTCCCGATACGGTTTCTCGAGACCGATCCTGATTCGTGTTTCGGTGGAACGAATCGATTCTGGTGCGAGAACGCGACGGACGCCGCATCTGCCACGTCAATACGACGGGGTTGCGTTCCGTGATACGTCTATAAGCCTACAGGACGAAGACGGTCGCAATGCTCGAGTCGCCATACGAGGTCACGTCGGAGCAGGTCGTCGCTGACCTCGAGTCGCGACCCGAAGGGTTGACGAGCGACGAAGTGCGTCGACGTCTGGAGCGATACGGCGAGAACGAGATCGTTCGGGGCGGTGGACGGTCGCCCGTCGAGATCCTCCTCGCGCAGTTCGACAGCGTCCTGATCTGGGTGTTGCTGGCGGCGGCGATTCTCTCGATCTGGGCGGGTCACGCCGTCGACGCGGTTCTGATCGCGGTCATCGTCGTTGCAAACGGCGTCTTCGGATTCCTCCAGGACTACCGCGCCGAGCAGAGCCTCCAGGCGCTCCGCGAACTGGCCGCACCGACTGCGACCGTTCGCCGGGACGGCGAGTCGCTGCGAGTCGACGCCACCGAACTCGTTCCCGGCGACGTCGTCGTGTTTCGTGGGGGGGACGTTGTCCCCGCCGACGGCCGATTACTCGAGGAAACCGATCTCGAGGTCGACGAGGCTGCGCTGACCGGCGAGAGTGTTCCGGTCTCGAAATCAGCGGCGCCGGTGGAATCGGAAACGCCCCTCGCAGAGCGGGCGAGCATGGTCTACAAGGGGACCAGCGTCACCCGCGGGAAGGGCATCGCGGTCGTCACAGACACGGGCATGGAGACCGCAGTCGGCGAAATTGCTCGTGAACTCGCCGTAATCGAAGAGACGGAGACGCCGCTTCAGGGTGAACTCGACCGGCTGGGTCGTACTCTCGGGATCGGCGTCCTCGTTCTCTCCATGCTGGTCGGTCCGCTGTTGCTCTTGCGCGGAACGGGGGTGGTTCAGGCCACACTCACCGCCGTGTCGCTCGCGGTCGCCGCGATTCCCGAAGGATTGCCGGCGGTGGTCACGCTCACGCTCGCGCTCGGCGTTCGACGGATATCGGACGAGAACGCGCTTATCCGCCGGCTCCCGGCAGTAGAGGCCCTCGGTGCAGTCGACGTAGTCTGTACCGACAAAACCGGCACGCTCACGAAAGGGCAGATGACCGTTAGCAGGCTCTGGATCAACGACACGGTCCTCGCTATCGATGCCGGCCAGGATTCGGACCGGTCCGTCCACGGGAACGACGGCGACCAGCTTTCCGACCGCGAGGAATTGCTCTTGCGAATCGGCGTGCTCTGTAACGATTCGACGCTCGAAGATGGCAATCCGACCGAGCAGGCGCTGCTCGAGGCGGCAGACCGTCGCGGGCTCGATCGTGAGTCACTGCAGGACGAGAATCCGCGAACCGGCGAGATTCCGTTCTCTTCCGACCGAAAATGGATGGGGACCGTCCACGGCGACGTGGGCTACGTCAAGGGCGCGCCGGAGGTCGTCGTCGAGAACTGTGGTCGAATTCTGACGGCCGACGGCCCGATTCCCCTGACCGACGATCGTCGCGACCGGATCGAGACGGTCGTTCGCTCGTTCGGCGACGACGCGCTTCGTGTCCTCGCGATGGCCTACCGCGACGCGCCGGCGGGTTCCGACGATCTCAGGGATGGGTTGACGTTCGTGGGGCTTACCGGAATGATCGATCCACCGCGGACGGAAGTGGCCGACGCGATCGCGGCGACGAGGCGTGCCGGCATCGACGTAAAGATGGTAACTGGTGACAACGTACGAACGGCCGGCGCGATCGCCGAAACGCTCGGAATCGGTAGTGAGGTACTCGGTGGCCGGGAAATCGAACGGATGGACGACGAGACGCTGCGCGATCGAGTCGGGTCGATCGACGTCTTCGCGCGGACCTCCCCGGAGCACAAGGTGCGCATCCTGCGGGCGCTCCAGGGCCGCGGTCACAACGTCGCGATGACTGGCGATGGGGTCAACGACGCCCCGGCGCTGAAAAACGCGGATGTCGGTGTCGCGATGGGAATCCGCGGGACGGATGTCGCCAGACAGGCCTCGGACATCGTCCTGCTGGACGATAATTACGCGACGATCGAGCGGGCCGTCGAACGTGGACGGACGATCTTCGATAACATTTGGAAGTTCGTCGCCTACCTTCTCAGTGCGAACGTCGCGGAAGTCGCGCTGGTTTTTCTCGCCTCGCTGGCCGGCTATCTCATTCTGCCGGCCGTGCAGTTGCTCTGGATCAACCTGTTGACCGACGGCCTACCGGCGCTCGCACTCGGTGCAGATCCGAAAAGCGGCGACGTGATGGACCGGCCGCCGCGCGATCCGGATCGGGGAATCGTTAGCCGCGAGATGGTCGGACTGATCAGCGGAACCGGACTGGTCACGACTACCGTCATGCTCGCGCTCATGGTGGTCACTCTCCAGGGCGCGGCCGACGTCACTCCCTACGCGATGACGATGGTGTTTACCGGCTTCGTGTTCCTCGAGTTCGAGAAGCTCTACGTCATCCGCTGGCTGCGCGAGACGCCCGTACTGTCGAATCGATGGCTCGCGATCGCGGTCAGTGCGTCGATCGGACTCCAGCTCGCAGTACTTTACACGCCGCTCAATCGGTACTTCGAGACGGTTCCACTCGGCGTCGCGGATTGGGGGCTCATCGCGACCGTCCTCGCCGTCTGTTTACCCGCGTACGTCGGAATCGCGATCCTGGTCCGACGAATTCGGCGGTGAACCGGCCTCGAGACGCGTCTCCGACCCGATGTTGAACTGGCCGGCTCAGGGCGTAATGAGCGGGTTCGTCGACTCGTCCCACCGTCTATACCGATCGTCGTCGTAGTGGCCGGCATGAACCCTCCGGTGGGTCGCGAGAGAGAAGAAACGGACCGGCTCATTGCGTTGAGCGACGGCGTGATCGCGATCGCGATCACCCTGTTGGTGCTCGAAATCTCCGTTCCGACCGTCCCCGCGGGAAGTTCGCTGTCGTTTCTCCCCGAACTCGTCGCCGAGCAGTGGCACGAGTTCGTCGGATACGCGTTGAGCTTTCTGGTCGTCGGACTCTACTGGATCCTTCACCGCCGCGTATTCGTTCATATCGAGCGCCACGACCGGGGCGTGCTCTGGCTCAATCTCTGTTTTTTGCTCATGGTCGCGTTCGTCCCGTACGGAACCAATCTGTTCATCAACTATCCGAATCAGTTCGGGATCACGTTCTACTCGGGCGTGTTGGCACTAACCGGATTGAGTCTCGCGCTCCTATGGGGCTACGTGTCGCGAGAAGACCTTTTGGAGGAAGGTCTCGCGTCTCGGACCGTCCTCATTCAGGAGGCGCGGTTTCTCGCCTCGCCACTCGTGTTCATCCTCTCGATGGTCGTTGCGGTCGTCGATCCGTCGCTTGCGATCCTCACCTGGGTACTCCTGATACCGATCAACGCCGTCCTGCAGTCACGACTTATCGAGAGCCTGGAACGATCGGCGTGATGAGTACCTCGAGAGAACGCGCCAGAAACTCTCGGACTCGACAGCGCCGAATCGGCAATCGACGAAGGGATTACGGCATCGCGCGCGCGTGGAACCTGTTCGCTCCATTGTGCGTTTATGCACGGGCGCGTTGTACCGTCAGTATGCGCCTCGTGCAGGTGTTGATTCCGGAGGGGAATCGAAAGTCGGTACTGAGTGCGCTGGACGAACAGGGAGTCGACTACGCCGTGTTCGATGAGACGGGCAGAGGCGAGTTCGAGGCGATGGTCCAGTTTCCGGTCCCACCGACCGGTGTCGAACCAGTGCTCGATCAGTTACGAGCGGCCGGTATCAGCGAGAGCGCCTACACCATCGTGATGCCGACCGAGACCGTCGTCTCGAAGCGCATCACGGCGCTACAGGAGTTGTATCCCGGCGACCGAGTCTCGCGGGAGGAGATGAAGTCAACCGCACAGAGTCTCGCACCGGAACCCTTCACGTATTTCGCGTTCATCGTGTTGAGCACGGTCATCGCGGTCGGTGGCCTGTTACTCAATTCAGCCGCGACGATTATCGGCGCCATGGTCGTCGCGCCGTTGATGGGACCCGCGATTACCGCGAGCGCGGGCAGCGTCCTCGCGGATCGAGACCTGGCGACTCGGGGGGTCGCGCTGCAGGTCGTCGGTCTGTTGCTTTCGATCGCTGTGGCCGCGGTCCTCGGGGCGATACTCAGGGGAACGGTGATCATTCCGCCCGGGACGGATATCAGGGCGATCCCGCAGGTCGCAGAACGGACGAGCCCCGGCTTCCTCTCGTTGTTTATCGCCTTCGGATCGGGGATCGCAGGGGCGATCAGCGTCTCGCGCGGGTCGGGGTCGACGCTCGTGGGTGTCGCGATTGCGGTCGCGCTCATTCCGCCCGCGGGAACGGCCGGACTGGGAATCGCCTGGGGATTCGTCGGGGTCGCCACGACCGCCTCGGTGCTGGTATTGGTAAACCTCCTCTCGATCAACCTCTCAGCGCTGGCTATCTTCTGGTTCAGTGGGTATCGACCCGAATTGAGCGACCAACGAGAATCCGTGCGCCGTGCGGTGCTCAGACGCGGTCTAGTCCTCATCGTCGCGCTCGTCGGGCTGTCGATGGTTCTCGGACTGGTCACGGTAGCGTCCTACCAGACGACGACGTTCGAGCAGCGCGCGACCGCCGAAACGGAGCGGTTCTTCGACGAGGCCGCGCTCTCGGCGTACGAACTCGAGACCGTGGAGGTCCAGTACGACACCCAGGATATCATCCTCGGGGACGATCCAACCGTCTCGGTCATCGTCGGACGCTCGAACACGGCGGCCGTTCCGCCAGACATCGCGGACCGCCTCGATCGACACCTCCAGGAAACGACCGACGAGGACCCAGCAGTACGGGTCGGGTTCGTTGTCGCCCAGGAAACCGAACGGATTCCGCCGACGAGCGATCCCCCGACGAGTGTGTCGCTGGACGAGACGCCTCCTGTACACCTCCGTTCTGAACGGTCTGGATTGTGACCGGAAATCCGCAAAAATCGAACGGCGCTCGATCACGCCGCAGTAGCCGATTCCCCTCTGACGATGCGCCGTTCGGCCGACCCGACCGACAGTAACGCGACGCCACTGATGAGCAGATTGATGCCGAACAGTGTGCCGATCGCCCACAGCGCGGTCGACGGCCAGCCGGCCCAGAGCAAACCCGCGAGGAGGATCCCGATGACGCCGCTGACGGCCATCCAGAGCCCGTTGGCTCCACTCGGCATACTCAGTCCAGCGACGATTTCGACGATTCCAGCCACGAGCAGGTACGCGATCACGAGCAGCGTAAGCGTCGATAATCCGAGTACCGGGTTCGCTAGCAAGCCGATCCCCGCGACGACGTAAATCACCGCGAGTAACAGCTGTACCGCGCTCCCAGTCCAGCCGGGAACGGAAAACGCGTGGGCTACGTGGGCGAAGCCACCGACGACGAGCAGCGCACCGAGGAGTACCGACAGCGATACGCCGGTGACGAACGGGAACAGGATCGCAAGCAGCCCGAGGACGACCAGCAAGACCCCGCCCCCAGCAGGGATCCGCCAGTCCTGATCAGGGTCGATACCAGTCGAGTGTTCTACTGAAGTGTCTGCCATTTCGTGTCACCCAGTTATGGAGTACGACGCTACCGACCGTAAATACCACTTCTCAACGGGTAGTAGTTCACTCCATGCAACCTGTCACCGCCGAGTTCGACAGTCAAACCCGCTCGGACACTATCGTCGTGGCGGTTCTCGAGCAGGAGCAATCCGCGTCACGGCGTCCCCGACTAGCACTCGAGATGGCGTGGTCGGCTGTAGTGGCACAACGGTGCAATCGGCTGTGAGAACTGCCACGACGGCTTTCGTCCTCGACTGCTCGCCCGACTCCTGGACGTTCGTCCGTCGAACGATCGATCGTATCGGTGTTCGATCAACAATATCTGCCTGCTGCCGGTCTCGTCGTCCCCCGTCACTAAGGCCGTCGAACGAGAGGTACGCACCATGGCCAACCCGTTCCGTCGGCTCGTACTCGACGTAATGAAACCGCACGAGCCGGACATCCTCGAGTTTGCACAGGCTGTCGCTGACTGCGAAGGCGTCGACGGTGCGAACGTCGCACTGATCGAGACCGATCGGGTCGTCCAGAATCTCAAACTGACGATCGAAGGCGACGACATCGACGTGACAGCTGTCGAGGAAGACATCGCCGGTCTCGGCGGGACTGTCCACTCGATCGACGAGGTCGTCTGTGGAAATCGACTGGTAGACCAACAGGACACGCCACAGGATCACTGATCGGGTGAGATCGTGACTTCCCTTCGGACACTCCTCGAGGACGAGGACGTTAGATCGATCTCGCGACGATATTTCATCTCGAACGGGTTCGACGGCACGCTGACGAGCATCGGGATCGTCGTCGGAGCGTACCTGTCCGGCGTCACCGACGGGTTCACGGTGTTCACTATCGGACTGGGAGCGGCCGTCGGTCTCGGGACGTCGGGAGTCTGGAGCGTCTGGGAGATCGAACGGGCCGAGAAACAGGCGGAGTTGTTGCGAATCGAGCGTGCCATGCTGACCGACCTGCAGGACACGTCGCTGGAACAGCGACGGGCAGGCGCCCGGAAAGTAAACGCGGTCGCGAGCGGAATCGGACCGCTCATCGGAATCATCCTCCCGTTGGTACCGTTTCTCGCACACGAGGCCCTCTTCTCGTTGCTCGAGGCGACAGTGGTCGCAGTCGGCATCGGCGTGACCGTGCTGTTCACGTTCGGCGCGTATCTCGGATCGATCTCGAAGCAGAATTGGATCGTCGCCGGTATCCGCATGGGGCTTGCGGGCGTCGTCGTCGCGGTCCTCAATCTGTTCCTGCCCGGGTGACCGTGGGCCGCGAATTCGCGACGAAAATCGGCCAGTGGCCGTTTCGTCTGTCACTGACGTCGGGTCGCGCCGGTGATTCGTGGTGAGGGCGCGAATACGAGAACTGTGCTCGGGTGCTCAGGCGACCCGTGACGGCGGGACGAGCATGACGTTCCCGCTCGCACGGGCGACGACGTCCTCGGAGACGCTGCCGAGTAACAGTCGACGGAGCCTGCTGTGGCCCCGTGACCCGACAAGAATCGTCGTCGGTTCGTATTCGGCCTCCGCGGCGAGGATCTCGTCGGCCGGATCCCCCGCACGAACGTCGATGCGGGTCTCGATCCCCCACTCCTCGAGCCGATCTGCTGACTCCTCGAGTCGCTCGCTGGGGTCGTGCTCCTCGCCGGTAGACGGATCCGGTGGCGTTCTGACGTGGACCAGCGTGACCTCCTGTGTCGCGTGGTGCAGGTACGAAAACGCGTCGAACGCGCGCTCCGCGGTCGTGGAGAAGTCAGTCGCGTACAATATTCGTCGAAACAGGTGCTCCCTGACGACGTCCGGTTCCTCGGCGCCCCGTTCGATCCGATTGACGAGCAGTGGTGTCACGGTCGTTCGTGCGACGTTGCGCGCGGTCGATCCGATGACCCGGTTCTCGAGCGGGCTCGTCCCTCGAGAGCCGACGACGGTCAGACTCGCGCCAATCGCCTCGGCTAACCCGTTGATACGCCTGTACGGGGTGCCTCGCACGACGTGTGTCTCGACGTCGAAGCCGGCCGATTTGATGACGCGACGGTAGCGATCGATGGACCGCTTGCGTCTCTCATCGAAGTCGATACCGGGCATCCCGACGTGGACGTTGGACGGAATCACTGTCACGAGATTGATCTCCTCGATACCGATCCGACCGAGACACTCGAGACAGGTCTCGTTCTCGATCGTCGCTTCGCTTGCTGCCGATAGGTCTGTCGCACACACCGCGTTCATATCTGTCGTTCGTTCTCCACCCATACTATTGTTTCCCGACCCCAATATCGTACGGGTCCGTGGGTACTTCGACTGACTGACTCGACCGCCGTTGACGGCAGCGACCGAGCGGTTCCGCGATGTTGTATCCGAGAATCCCGGCCGCGGCCACGCTGTTCGACGCTTTCTCACCCTCAGTAGACGGCGTCCGATGCGTCGGTACGCTGCCTCTGCCTGGCGGTGGTCCGTCGTCGTGTGAATCGACTACTTCGTCGTCGACACGGGCCGAATCAGTTCAGTATAGACACGGTGGATGCGATGGGGTGACACCGCGGTCGTCCCACCACTGCTTCACGACGGCGCGTATGGCGCATGTATCGCGTCGAACACGGTCGAAACCGCCGATGTGGGAGCGGCGATTTCTCAGTCGTATTGCTACTCCGTGGTGGCTCGGTCGGCACCATTCGTCGCCGGACTCGAGGCGTGTCAGTCTCGGAAGCGGAGACTGCGGGCAGAGATACGTCGCGCGTGCTCTCAGCGTCGCTCGTCTCTGTCACGGTCGCGTCCGACGTAGTAACGACGGACACGGAGACTACACGTGCCAGACTGCTGACTGGCGTGTGGTCTCGATCCATGGAGTTGGTCGTCGAAATTGCACAATACTCACAAAACCCTTTTATCGGTTCGGGCCCTCCCTTGAGACAGTACCATGGCAAATTCAATGGCGGAACAACTGCAGCAGGATATGGTCTGCGAAGGGTTACTGGAGTGCGTCCACGGCCTCAAACAGCTCGATAAAGATTGCTTTAGGGTAATGGTCGGCAGTGAGAAGCCGTTGACGATCGACGAGGTCGCCGAGAAGGTCGACCGCGAGCGGTCGACCGCCTACCGGTCGATCCAGCGCCTGCTCCAGAGCGGGTTCATCCAGAAAGAGCAGATCAACTACGATCAGGGCGGCTACTATCACGTCTACCGTCCGACCGATCCGTCCCAGATCGCAAGCGACATGCAGCGGATGTTGAACGACTGGTACGCGAAGATGGGTCAACTCATCCAGGAGTTCGAGGACAAATACGAGCAGGCCGACGGTGTAGCCACCATCGAGGGATAAGGCCTCTCCAGGATCCCGCACACGTGACCGACCGGTCCGCCAAGCACGATGCTCGCGCTAATCGGGGATGCGGGTCAGTTTGAGAGCCACTACGTCCGGCAGCCGCGTCGATCGGGCGGCACTCGAGAGACGGGACCGCCGGTCCGAACAGTGGCTGAAATGAACCTCGCGTTCCAACACATGTGAGACGGGCGCGAGAGAAACGATGTGACGTCCGGCTCGCGGGCCTCATTCGGTCTGCGATACCGATGTGCCGGCGTACCCACAGGACGGTCGGGGTTGCTCCAGAACTGACGGACGGCAGTCCGTATCAGAGAAGGCCGACGAGCCGTATGAGAAACGCGATTGTGACAGGGATGCCCACGGTAAGCATCACGTTACGGCGGGAAATGTCGTGTAGTTGTTCCATTGCAACGGTCCAGATGGCACCACTCCATACTAACAGAACCAATCCCAGGATACCGCTACCGAGGAGTATCGGATCGTTTTGTAACTCCCGGAAGGCGTCCTGTGCGGCTTGCGTCGATTTCGGGAGTGACACGCCAGAGAACACGTAGTATGCGGCGATCGCCCCGCTGAACTTCTCGACGAGCAGCGGAATGAATCCCCACCCGGTGAACGAGAAGGTATGCTTGATCGACCCGGTCCCGCCGAATGCGAAGCGCGCGATGAGATAGAATACGACGCTGTACAGTATCCACGCCAGTAATACGACACCGAATGCGATGGCGATCCCGAAGAATGCCGAGACCGAACCGATCGTCTCAGCGGTTGATTCGTTTAATTGTTCGCCTTGGGCTTGAGCGGAATCAGACACGAATTGGCCCGTCAGTTCAGCACCCGGGATCGCACCGACTCCTGCGACGATGGCTGTTAGAACGACGATAAGCAGCGGAATGAGGATTCCGGGGGTTACTGACACGTCGACGAAAAAACTCGCTCGGATTAGTGAGTATTCCTACCATCGGCTAAAAATATTGTAGGTCAATATTAATATTTTGTTTATGGATATTGGTCGAATTAAAACCTCCGTGTCGATGGAGAGGACCACTGACCGCCCCCCACGCGAACGCCCCAGTGGAACTCCTCGTGCCCGAGAGGCGAAGTTCGCATCAGTACTGACGGGAGTCAGAGCCTGGCCAGTCCAAATCACCTGGTAAAAACGGTGTGTTCTCGAGACCGCAGAGAGAGCGGTCGATGGATCCCTTCGAATGAATCGTGCCACTCTCGAGATCGGTCCATCGCACACGACAGTTTCACTCGAGTGACAACCGAGCCAGGTGAACTGTCAGTTCGATACCGGCCAGCAACTATAGCGCTCGTCGTGGGAGGTACGAGGGGATATCATGCCAGTCGAAAACCTCGCCCGAAGCGACGTGATTTCGGCCACGACCGACGAATCGATTTACGAACTCGCATCGACGATGGACGACGAATCCGTCGGCAGCGTCGTCATCACCGACGACGGGATGCCGGTCGGCATCGTCACCGATCGAGACCTGATGAGGCACGTGCTCGCGGAGCAAACCGATCCCGACGACGTCGTCGCGGGAGACGTGATGTCGGAGGATCTGTGCACGATCGAACACGACGCCGGCTTCTATCAGGCGACGGAAATGATGAGCGAGCACGGGGTCAGAAGACTTCCGGTCACCGGTTCGGACGGCGAACTCGCGGGAATCATCACGATAGACGACCTGAACGAACTGCTTGCGGACGAACATCAGGAACTGGCGGAGATTATCCGGAAACAACGACCGCCGTACTGAGCGTCTGACGGCAGATACCGACCGATCGCAACCGGTGGTCTCGTTTTCTGCTGACGGCGCGAGAGTCGACCACAGTGTGCACCGAACGGATTCCGGAATTATATTGTGCAATTATTGCACTACAAAGGTCAATGGAACCCGTCTGTGTCTGGATAATTTTCTGCTCATACCGGAACTTTCCCAGCATCTCGCAATCTTTTCCGAGGGTTGCGGAGAGAGAGAGTATTGTATTGTAAACACAAAACCTTTAAACACTCCTGGTTCGTACGTGGGAGTGATGGCAACTGATGCATACGGCAGCGACTCCGAACGATCGACCGACGAACCGATCTATATCGATGGTGCGAGCCACCTCGATGACGTCGTTGACGAACACGACGTCGTCCTCGCGGACTTCTACGCCGACTGGTGTGGTCCCTGCAAGATGATCGAGCCCGTCCTCGAGCGGCTGGCAGCCGAGACGGACGCGGTGATCGCCAAGATAGACGTCGACCAAAACCAGCAGCTCGCCGGGGCCTACGGCGTCCGTGGGGTTCCGACGCTCGCGTTCTTCGCGGGCGGCGAGCAGGTCGAACAACACACCGGGGTCCTCCCGGCGGACCGTCTGCGAACGATGATCGAGGGATACGCGAACGAATGAATGAGGAATCGGGCCGATCCACGTCCGTCAGAGACGTCGTTATCGTCGGGTCCGGCGTTGCCGGTCTCTCGGCGGCAGTCTACGCCGCGCGAGCCGACCTCGAGCCGCTGGTCCTCGAGGGTCCGGAACCTGGCGGCCAGCTAACGCTGACGACCGACGTGGAAAACTACCTCGGCTTCCCCGAGGGAGTCGGTGGGATGGAACTGATCCAGCGCGGAAAGGATCAGGCCCGGAACTTCGGTGCCGAATTCAGCCACGGGAGGGTCGAGCGTGCGAGCCTCGACGAGCGCCCGTTCGAACTCGACCTCGCGAACGGCGACACGCTTCGAGCGCGGTCGCTGATCGTCGCGACGGGCGCGAGCGCTCGCTGGGTCGGGGCCGAAAATGAGGACGAACTGATGGGGTATGGCCTCTCGACGTGTGCGACCTGCGATGGCGCGTTCCACCGCGGCGACGACGTCCTCGTGATCGGGGGCGGCGACAGCGCGATGGAGGAAGCGCTCTTCCTCACAAAGTTCGCCGACAGCGTGACGATCGTTCACCGGCGTGACGAACTGCGCGCCTCCGACATCATGGCCCGCAGGGCCCGCGAGCACGAGACGATTTCATTCCGCTGGAACACCGAACTGCTCGAGATTCACGGCTCGCAGGACGACGGCGTGACGGGGGTGACGCTCGTCCGACACCCTGACGGCCACCCGAAAGAGAAGATCGACGCAGGCGAGGACGTCGAGTACGAGACGGTCGACGTCGGCGGCATCTTCTACGGCGTCGGCCACGTCCCGAACACGGACTTCCTTGCGGACACCGCCGTCGAACTCGACGACGCCGGACACGTGGGAACGCTTGATGGGCGGACGACCGAAACCTCGGTCGACGGTGTCTTCGGTGCCGGCGACGTGATGGACCCCGAGTACAGACAGGCCATCACAGCCGCAGGGACCGGAAGCATGGCCGCACTCGACGCGGAGACGTGGCTCGAGGAACGAGCAGTAGCGGAGACGCAGCCGGGGTCCGTCGTCGAGATGGAAGCAGACGATTAACGCAGTCGACCGGCCTGTGCATCGGTGGGGGCAAATTCTCGCCTCGCCTATCGGGATTCGTATCGGCGGCTGTTACGTCGGCATCTTCTACCGGCGACTCCCGTTTCCGACGGATCGGTAACTTATATGTCTCGCCCGGTGGTGGATGGCCCCGTCCATGTACGATACGATCCTCGTCGCGACGGACGGAAGCGATCCCGCCACTCGGGCCGCCGATCAGGCAATCGACCTCGCGTCGACGTTCGACGCCGACCTCCACGCGCTGTACGTCGTCGACACGCGACGGTACGGGAGTTCGATGATGGCGGACGCGGATGCGGTCGCCGAGGACCTGAAAGAGCAGGGGCAGGAAATTCTGGCGGACATCGCGTCCCGGGCCGACGTCGATGTGACGACCGACGTTCGAAGCGGACAGCCCTCTCGGCAGATCGGTGACTACGCGGACGAGATCGATGCCGACCTGGTGGTCATCGGCAATCGCGGCCTCACGTCCGGTGGCGAAATCGGGAGCACCGCCGAACGAGTCGTCAGGTACGTTAACCGTCCCGTAATCACGGCCTGAGGCGTGTTAGCTGGGGAAGAGAGTGTTACAGAAGATCACCCCCGTGTTGATTATACGGACTGCTGTACTCAGTTCCGGAGCACCCGCGACCGTCCTGTGGGTACGCCGGCACATCGGTACAGCAGACCGTACATACCCTCTTTTGTGGTGAGTAGTCGACCAGCCATTCTGGTCCTGTAATAGGTTTATCACAGCTGTTCAATATCTATGACGCCCTCGGGGAAGCGAACGTGAGAGACGGCATCCATCGAAATTATTGATCGAGAGCGAGAACCGATACCCATGACGTTCGTCGTTCCATTTGACGGATCCGTTCTCGCAGAAGCCGCCCTCGTTCGGGCCATCGAATACGGTGACGCGCTCGACGAGGACGTAACCGTCGTTTCGGTGATCCCCGAACGAACGCGATACGCACGAGAGAAGGGCTGGATCGGCGAGGACGAGGAGTACGACATCCCGGCTGTGGTCGACCGGCTTCGAGACCAGGTTCGATCGATCGCTCCCGATGCGACGTTCGCATACGAACGAATTCGGGAGTTCCCGCCGGAATCCCAGCTTGCGGATCACATCGAGCGACTGGTTCTCGAACACGACCCGAGCGTCGTCTTCCTCGGGAGCGACAACGTCGGCCGCGTCGTGACCCCACTGACGAGTGTGGGGGTCCACGTCGCCGCCGACGAGGCCTACGACGTCCTCATCGTTCGACATCGGCATCCGCCCAAACTCGAGGCAATCGACCAGCACGCAGACTTCTACGACGACACGGACTCGGTATCGTAGGATCCGTCAGCGGGACGTTCGACTCGGTCGTGGCCGGGTCGCGCTGCAGCCGGTCCGATTCACACCGTCGTCTGTTCGATCAACCCGAGAACGCTCGAGACGAGTTCGCACTCGTAATATCGGATCGTCTCGGTACGGGCATCGTACTCGACCAGCCCGTGATCCTCGAGTAACGGCAAGTGGACGTGAGCGAGTTCGAGTGCCCAGTCGTCGTCAGTCGTCGGTACCGAATCGAGCAGCGTCTCGCGGTCCATCCAGTTTCCTGATGCCGATTCCAGAACTGCGATCACCGATCGACGACGGGAGTCAGCGAGCAGCGACAGGATCTCGTCGACCTTGCACGTACATCGGATGGCTCCGTCCGAATAGCGGATCTGGCACTCGCACATGATCTTCAGTACTCCTCGAATCGACGTCGGTGAATAAAGCCGCACAGCGTGTTCCCACGAACTGAAAGCAACCGGCGTTTCGGACAGTTCATCGAGCAAGATAGTTCTGCGGGCCGCCCGATCGATCACGGACGACAGCGTACTATTATCGGTCTAATCGTCGTCAGAAAACCGCATGCGCTATCTCGAGATCACGGTTCCGAAGGGACGTCGACAGGCCGTCATCGAGATCCTCGAAGCGGAGGGAGTCGATTACGTCGTCAGCGACGAGACGAGCGACAGGGGATACACCGCAGTCATCCGATTCCCACTTCCGACGCGGGCCGTCGAGCCGGTACTCGATCAGCTGGCCGAGGCCGGGATCGACGACGCGCGCGTCGTCGTCATCGACGCGGAGGCGGTCATCTCGCGGGATTTCGACGACCTGCTGGAGCGCTACAGCCACGGCGGGACGGGCGAGCGAACCTCGCGCCAGGTTCTGCGGACGAAAGCCGACGAGCTCACACCCGCATTTTCGACGTACCTCGTCATGTTGGTGATCAGCGCCGTCGTCGCCACGTCGGGCCTGCTATTGGACTCGCCGGCCGTCGTCGTCGGGTCGATGGTCATCGCGCCGCTGCTCGGTCCCGCACTCGCCGCCAACGTCGGTATCGTTACCGCCGACGACCACCTTCGAACCACTGGATTTCGCTACCAACTCGTCGGCATCGCCGTCGTTATCGGGGCCTCAACTGTCCTCGCGCTGCTCGCCCGGCTCGCCGGTCTCGAGCCCGCGGGGGTCGACATCGTGATCGTCGCCGAACTGGAAGAGCGAGTTTCACCGAATCTCCTCTCGCTGGCCGTCGCACTGGGCGCCGGTGTCGCTGGAATCCTGAGCCTCACGAGGGGGTTCTCGGAGGCGATCGTCGGTGTGATGATCGCAGCCGCGCTCATTCCACCCGCGAGCGCCGTCGGGATTACGGCCGCGTGGGGGATGGACGGCGCCGCGATCGGTGCGTTCGTCCTCGTCGTCGTCAACGTTCTGTCGATTAACGCCGCAGCGCTGGTCACGCTGTGGATCGCGGGCTATCGACCCCAGGGGCTCTTCGAGGTGTCCCCCTCGCGCAGGCCGACGATCACGTACGCGGCGGTTTTCGGCATTACACTGCTCGTGCTCGCCGCTCCCCTCGCCGGCATCACGCTGCTCGAGATACGTACGACGCAACTGAAATCGACCGCCGAGGAAGAGGTCGCTACCGTCGTCGATGGCTCGGAGTATCACGCGGGAGAGGATTCGGTCGAGGTGATCCTGAACGACGACTATCCGGTCCAATCGATCGACCGCATCGTCGTCACGGTCACCGGGCGTGATCCCGGCCCGCATCCGACGCTCGGGGATCGAATTTACGAGAACATTTCGGCTCACGTGTCGGGTCCGCTCGTGGTCGAAGTTCAGTACATCGTCGCCGAGCGCCACGGGAACCGAACCGGCGAGCGACGGGTCGTCCACACCACGGGCGGGATTCGTGACCGGAGCCTCGAGCGAGTCAGAGACAGGGGTCGACGGCCGGTACACTGACGCGTCCGCAGTGAGAATCCGATTCTCAGTGCCCCGCCCAGCGCATCTCCCATGCACAGAGCCTCCAGCCTCCGATTCTCGGCGTTACCCGCTCACAGAACGCCACTCGTGGGACCTCCCACGGTATCGCGGACGGCTAGTCGACCGTCTCTCGACCGGCGACGGACGCCATCTCGAGTTCGTAGAGTTCGAATTCGACGTCTTCGACCGCTTCGTCGAACAGGTGAAACGGCGGGAACCACTCGTTGAGCGTCGCCTCGTCGACGTCGCGTTCCGACCTGGTAATGGGTCCGCGGATGTGGACGCTCCACGATCCGTCGGTCGCCCCACCGTAACAGACGAAGGTGGCGGTGTCGGTCGTCTCCAGGTAGCGACGCTTCGTGGTATCGTCGTGATAGCTCACGCGCAACAGGAACTGATCCTCGTCGTAGTGGTAGCTCAGTGGGACCGCGTACGCGTCGTTGCCATCTGCCAGTGCGAGGACGCCGTGATCACCGGTCCGCAGGCGCTTCTCGAGATCAGATTCGTCCATCCCCGTCGTGTAAACGTAGTCAGCGTGCTCCATAGGGGACGAAACGGGGCGAAGTGCCAAGTAGACTCACCCGTTTTCCGCTCACGGTCCGACTCGATCACCGGCGTCGGCCGAGATAAACGATCAGTGCCATGACCAGTGACCCGCCGAGGATCACTACGCCGCTTCCCACCAGCAGTCGTCTCGTCGTACGGGGATATGCAGCCGCGACCGGGACGAAGAGTCGCAGGTCGAGGACGACGACGATCAGGGTTCCGACCACGTCGAAAACGAGGTCCGACGCGGTGTCGCGCCATCCGTAGTGGACGAGGACGGGTTCGACGTCGTATCGGTCGCCGACGGCGCGGGCGACGAGTTCGATCAGTTCCCAGAAAACGCCGACGGCGATCATGAACAGTATTGTGATCACGGCGACACCACCGGCCCACTGACCACCAACGGCTGTCTCTTCGGCGATGACCACGAGCCCAGCGTAGACCAGTGCCGCAACGAGCATCGCCGACACCGTGTGCGTGAGCGTATCCCACCACCGAACGGAATCGTACGGCCCCAACATGCCGATCGAATGCAACAATCCGGCGACGGCGATCCACAGCGGAAGTTCCGGGCCGAAATCGACGGTCGCCGATCCCCCCTCTCGAGCGACCAGTTCGACGAGCAGCGGCAGGAACACGACGACGAAGGACACGAACGCGTTCACAGCCGCGGCGATGTCACGGCGGCGCATCGCCTCGAGGAGGACAACGAGAATACAGCCCTGAAATATCACCACGCCGAGCGACGGGAGACCGGAAATGAACCCCATTCGTTGGCCCGAATCACTGTCACGGAACTACTATAGTATTGGTGAACCGATCCGCCGATCGAAACCGGTCTCGATGAAATCGAATTCGAGGGCCCGCTTCGTTCGGGTCGCGTCACTCGAGTCGGTCGTCGGACCGGTCCGCTGGTCGGACGCGGTGACCCTCACTTGTCCAGATACCGCGTTGGGACGTACGCGATGACGCTGGCCGGCAGGGTCGTGACCAGTTGGCCGTCGAAGAAAACTTCGGCGATCGCAGGGAGAAGGCGACGGACCGCAGTGTACACGACTGCGACGGCCAGCGACGTCACGACGACCCATCGGAGTGCCCCCTCGAGAGTGAACAATAACGGGACGGCGAGCGTGACCGAGAGCAGGAGGTCCTCGGGTGCCCCGTCGTAGCGCACCCATCGGTAGGGAGCAATCCACCGATCGCGGTAGTGGTCGTAAACGGCGCGCTCCGAGGTCGCTTCCCACGGACGCAACTCGAGTCCGCCCCCGAAGATATCCGTGACGCTGTGGACGGCTGCACCGAGCAGGAAAAACGCGGCGACGACCGTCAGCAACGTCGGCGCGAACACGGCTATCGGCACGGTTACCACCCCGAGCGCGGAGAAGTAGACGGGGTAGTGAAGCGTCTTCCGATGCCCGATGTACATATCGAGGTCTGGGAATACGCCCCCCAGGAATCCCGCACCGAGTGCTGCGCCGGCGTACTCCGGCATCGCGAGCGCGTACGGAAGTGCGAGCAGCAAGCCAGTGAACGCGTGAGTCGGAAGCATCATCGTGTTGTATTACAAGGGACGGAACGGTTTTAACGCATCGGTGGGATCGACATCCCTCTGTTGTCCGACACAATACCGTGTTACCCGTGTGGTGGGTGTGCTTACCAGGGCCCAACTGTCCTGAGCGGACCACTGCGACACGCGCCCGCCCACGGCAGCATCAACCGGGCCGTTATTCCGGCCGCGCTACGACCAGTATCGGAACGTCGATCGTCCGTAACAGCGTCGAGGTAACGCTGCCGAGAACGTGGCGCTCGAGGTTCGATCGGCCGTGGGAGCCCATGACGACCAGATCGATGCCGTGGTCGGCGACGTACTCGCTGATTCCCGCGGCCGCACCGTCGAGTGCGGTCGTCCGAACGACCTCGGTCTCGACGTCCACGTTCGGTGCCGTCTCTGTGATCCCACTCGCGACCGCATCGACGGCGTCTCTTCCCTCCATTTCGAGTCGGTCGATGAATTCCGCCTCGAGGCCGCCCGCGCTGAACGCCCCACCTGCGTTCTGTATGTCGACGACGTTCAGCACGTGGACGGCGCCGCCGCAGTACCGAGCGATCGTCACGGCGGGGTCGATGGCGGCCTCGGCGTTCTCGCTGCCGTCCGTCGGAACGAGGAGGCGGGAGTAGTCCGTCGCCTTCGTCGTCGCACCGTCGCTGTGGGGCACGACCAGAACGGGTATCTCACTGCGGTGAAGCACGTACTCCGTAACACCACCGAGGAGACGCTTTCCGAGCCCCGTTAGTCCCTGTCTACCGATGACGATCATCGTCGCGTCCCGTTGCGCTGCGTACTCGCAAATCTGCTTGCCGGGCTTACCCTCGGCCAGTTCCGTCCGCACCGGCTGCCCGAGGTCCGCTGCGATCTCCGCGATCTCCTCGAGAACCGACTCACCTCGTTCGCGGAGTCGTGTCCGTTCCTCGGTCGAAGTAGCGAGTCGGATCGATTTCTTCTCGACGACGTGTACCACGTCGACAGTCGCATCGACGACGGTCGCTAGCTCGAGGCCCCGCGTTGCGGCTCGCTTTGATTCGTCGCTTCCGTCGACGGGGATCACGATATGGTCGACCATTCGTATAGGGTGTTCGAAGCCCGCACCCTTCACTATTTGTGGCGGTCTCGTGCTCAGTCGACGACGAGGACCTGAGCCGTCGCCTCGTCGGCGACCTGTTTCGAGACGCTTCCTCGGACGAGGTGGTCCAGTTCTCTGTGCCTGCCCATGACGATGAGATCGACGTCGTTTTCGGCCGCGTATCTCAGGATCGAGTCGCCGCGAAGGCCGTGTGTTACGCACTGCTCGACGCGGTCGACCCCGGCTTCCATGGCACGGTCGCGCACGTACTCGACCGCCTGCTGTCCGATCGTCTCGAGGTCCGCAAACGTTATTCCCGGAGCGATTGCGGCCGAGTTGATCACGTACATCGTATGGAGCGTCGCGTCCTGATCGGCCGCAAGTTCGATGGCTTCGTCGATCGCCCGCTCGGTGTTCGTTCGCCCGTCGGTCGGAATGAGGATATCGTGGTACATACGACTCCGTCCATCGAGGAGTGTGATAAAGACGGTGAGCGCACTTCCATCTTCAGGCGGGGTTCGAGCGGTAGGCCGAGCGAATCGCGGCTAAGATACCACCCGTGAGTAGTGCTGACTGGCCGACGCGCCGACGTCGGATACCGGTTCAGGCGGTCAACACCGGCCGATCTGCCGTTCGAACGACCCGTTCGGCGGTGCTCCCGATCCGCCGGTCGCGGGTGTGACTCTGGCCCTGGTATCCGATCACGATGAGATCCGCGTCGACGTCCGCAGCACGCGCCAGTATTTCCTCCCAGGGACGACCGTGACAGAGACACGTCGACACGTCGGTCCCGTAATTGTCGGCGCGCTCGGCCAAGTCAGTCAACAGGTCCTGGCCGCGGTCCTCGAGTTCGTCGAGCACGATTTCGGTGCTGCTCAGCGCCGGTTCGCCGTACCGGAACGTCTCGACGCAGTAGAGGAGATCGATCTGTGCGTCGTATTCGTCTGCAATGGCCAACGCATGTTCGACGGCACGGTTCGCCGGGTCGCTTCCGTCTATGGGAACGAGGATCGTCTCGTACATTATCGGAACATCACGTACAACGTGAAATCGCCGCAAATAGTTTTCACCCCACCGCGTGACACGTCCGGCGGTAGAGGCGCCGTGAGAAAACGGAAGTCCTGCGTATGGCGACCGGCCGTTCATCACCGATCACCTCGAACACGACGAGTGAATATGCGTTCTCACCGAACACATCGAAGGGCAGACTCGCCCGCCCGACACGACGCGTCACGTTCCGGTCGATCCAACGGCCGCGAGCATCCAACCGTCGTCGACGACTCCAGTATCCAGGTGGATACTCCTCGAGCGGATCGCTAGCCTCGAGTCGCGGACCGCCGAGGCACTCCACCGCGACTCACTCCTCCGGTGGATTTCGGCGCGCGATCATGCCGAGCCCGATCCACGAAATGACGACGTCGCCGTTCTGCGTGATGCCCTCAAGACGGCTGTCGACGTATCCCCGCCGGGGATCGCTTTCCGAGACCCGCTTGTCCAGGACCTCCGTGCGGATAGAGAGCGTATCCCCGGGTTTCACTGGCCGTTTCCACCGAAGTTCGTCGACGCCGCGGGCACCCATGCTCGCTCGATCCTGTATCGGGCCGTCGACGAGCATCCGCATGCAAATCGAGGCGGTGTGCCACCCCGAGGCGACCAGTTCGCCGAATGCCGACTCCGCGGCGGCGTCCTCGTCGACGTGGAACGGCTGCGGGTCGTAGCGTTCGGCGAACTCGATGATTTCCTCTTTCGTGACGTGGTATTCGCCGAATTCCTGTGTCTCACCGACTTCGATGTCCTCGTAGTACCGCATGGACGTCATATGGACGTCGTACCGGCAAGAATCTGTGGACCGAGGTAGAGCAAGTTGCCGAGCTGGTGACTGGATGCGAGTCCGAGTCAAACACTCGACGGCCGGTTCCGTACGGTCATCCCGTCGATCGATCGATGTCGGTGTTCGACTCGAGCGACCGTTCGTCTTGTGTCCGAAGGGACAGGAGAATCGCACAGGTGGCGGCGATCAGCCCGGAAACCGTCGCGATCGTGAATGCGATCCGGTATCCGAACTCCGTGTAGACTCGCGCGCCGTTGACGGTTTCGCCGGTCCAGTAGGCATCGAGTGCAGCACCGAGAATGACCGGAAAGACGGCCGCGCCGATCCAGGCCATCGTGTTGATCAGTCCGATGACGGTGCCGCTCGCCCCGTCCGGGTGGCGTTCCTTGATGACGGTGTAGGCAAGCGGGATGCCGCCGCGCAGGACCCGTGAGAAAAGGAAAATCGCGCCGACGAGAATGAGGGGGACGGTACCGAACGCGGCGAAGACGCCCCATGTTAGGCCGAAGACGAACGTCGAGAGGACGATGAGGCCAAATCGCTTGCCCGATCGGTCCGAGAGCCAGCCGAACAGCGTTGGGCCAACCATGCCGCCGACGTTGCCTAGGAGGAGGTAGACCGACGCTTCCGTCACCGAAATGTCGTGCGTCTGAACGAGATAGGGGATTCCCCAGAGGCCGAAAATCGTGATTCCGATGCCGGTCATGAAAAAGAGCATGACGCCGAGCAGCCACGTCTCGGGTTCTCTCACTGCGGCCGTGACGTACCGTTTGAGCGTCGCGGCCGAGGTTACGTCCGGCCGGTCGGGGACGTTCTCGATCGGTGGCAGGTCGGCGGCCGACGGTGAATCGTGCGAGAGCAGGGTGATACCGACCGCGGCCGCGAGACCGACTGCACCGAGCCCGATCATCGCGGACCGCCAACCGACGGTCGTGACGGCCACCGCCAGCGGCGTCGTAGCCGCCAACCCTCCCAGGATGCCGACGCTGAACGTCACACCCGTCATCGTGGCGAACTCGTCCGGACGGAACCAGTTCGCACAGAACCGGAGCGCGGCGACGAACAGGACGCTCGCACCCATTCCGATCAGCAGCCGTCCGACGAACGCCAGCACGTACGTCGGTGAGAGGCCGAAGACGAGCGCGCCAACGCTCATCAGTATCGTCCCCGCTGCGGCGATCACTCGCGATCCGTATCGATCCGCAAGCAGACCGGCCGGTACTTGAAAGGCCGCATAGAGGTAGAAAAACGACGAGTGCAATAAGCCGAGACTCGTCCCCGTCGTGTCGAACGACCGCATCAACTGTTCCGACAGGACCGCGGTCGACGAGCGATGGAGGCTTACCAGGAAAAACGCCGAGACCAGCACACCCCACCCAATCCACCGCCGACGATACGGATCCGAGAGCGTATTCACCTGCAGAAATTTGCTACCAGTTTTATTAAATCTAGGTCCGGATTGGGATTCTCCGAGTCGCCGTGAGAGTGTCCCGATCGTGGCTCTCCACCTGTCGAGTCTTCCCTACCGCTCGAGCCGGGATGCGTTCGATGGGCAGTGGAAACGATCGAACGCCGGCGGAACCGAGCGAGCGGTGACTGTGGCCGGTCCAGTGGCGACGGAATCGAGCGACGGTAACTGGGCCGAGCGAGTACTGATTGGAACGGACGCCGTCTGCGAACTGTCGGTCGTCTCCTCATACTGCCAACGACGCCTGGGCTTTCATAACACCTATGCAGCGCCGAATTGGGATTTCGGTATGGACCTCGAGGATTACTCCGTTCTCGTCACCGGCGGGGCAGGATTTATCGGATCGAACCTGGCGAACTATCTATCGGATGCGAACGACGTGACCGTCGTCGACGACTGTTATCTCGGAACGCCGGAGAACCTGGCCGAGGACGTCGATTTCGTCGACGCGAGCGTTTTGGACGACGATCTGCCGACCGACGTCGACGTCGTCTTCCATCTGGCGGCCCTGTCCTCGTACGCGATGCACGAGAACGATCCCACGACCGGCGCACGGGTGAACGTCGAGGGCTTCGTCAACGTGGTCGAACAGGCGCGACGGGACGGGTGCGAAACCATCGTCTACGCCTCGACGTCGTCGATTTACGGCAGCCGAACGGAACCCTCACCCGAGGAGATGGACGTCAGCGTCAACACCGGCTACGAGGCCTCGAAGCTCGCCCGTGAACGGTACGGTGAGTACTTCTCGAACCACTACGATATGACGGCGGCCGGCATGCGCTTCTTTTCCGTCTACCAGGGCTACGGGGGTGCCGAAGAACACAAGGGCGAGTACGCAAACGTGATCGCGCAGTTCGCCGACGACATCGCCAACGGGGAGTCGCCCGTGTTGTACGGCGACGGTACGCAGACCCGGGACTTCACTCACGTCTCCGATATCGTCCGCGGACTCGAGGGCGCTGCGCTCTACGAACTCGACGGTATCTACAACCTCGGAACCGGCGACGCCTACGACTTCAATACGGTCGTTGCGATGATCAACGACGAACTCGGAACCGACGTGGAACCGGAGTACGTCGACAATCCGATTCCGGAGTCCGTCTACGTCCACGACACCTGCGCCGACGTCTCGAAGATTCGGGCGGAAACGGGCTGGGAACCGCGAATCGATTTCGAGGAAGGAATTCAACGAGTCTGTGCGCAGTACACCGGCGAGTAACGGAATGAAGGAGGACCCGATGTCGGTACGCCGCGGCGGTCGCGCGGCAGTTTCCCGTTGTGCGCCACTCGTCGAACGCGTCCCTTCCCGTAGGAAGCGCCATCGAGGCTGCGCGACGAGCACGAACAGGACCGGTGATTTCGCCGCTGCTTGCATCTCCCGTCCGAGCGGCCCGTACGGACGACCGCCAGGGAAACCGGCGAGGGCCCCGACAGTGACGCCGATCTGACCGGACCAACTCGGCTCGGAACCGTCTCTCGTCCGGAGAGTACGTACGAGCTCGGGGGGAGCAGATCCCGCTTCTCCGTCCGTCGTCTTTTTACGTGCCGGTGCTCAGTCGGTTCTTCGCCGCGGTCCGTATGCGTAGTGGGGAAGACCAGCCTCGCCGCCGGGTCTGTGATCGCTATCGGTATCGGAACGCTCGGGGCGCTCGGGAAGGCTTTCGGGCAGTGCGGTACGCCCACGTCGATACGCTCCAGTCCTGATACGTCACCGTCCCCAGTTCGCCGCGAGAAAGCGGTTAGAATCGACGAACGTATCGATCACGATTCTGGTGCTCGATAAATATTGTCATGAAAAACGATAGATGAATTGGCGGGTGGCCTTGCAAGGAGTTTTTAGTATGGCACGCTCATTCTCGCGATATGCGACTCCACAACAGGGACGTCCGACAGGACGTCCGCGAACTCGGCGCCTTGCTCGGGGACGTCCTCGAGGACCAGACCTCTCGTCGATCGTTCGAGACGGTCGAGTCGTGTCGGCGGGCCGCGATCGATTACCGGTCCGGAGAACTCGAATCTCGGACGCCACTGATCACGGAACTCGAAGGGTTGTCGCCCCATCAACAGCGGATCGTCGCTCGCGCGTTTACGACTTACTTCGAGTTGATCAACCTCGCGGAGGAACGCGAACGGGTCCGAACGATCCGGACGGAATCCCACGAAGGTTCGTTAGACGACAGTCTCGAGACCGCAGCCGAGGAACTCGGCGAAGCCGACGTCGAGACGGTCGAGCAGGTGCTTTCCGACGTGCTGATCGAGCCGACGTTCACCGCCCATCCGACCGAGGCCCGGCGCAAGACGGTCAAATCGAAGCTTCGAACGATCTCGACCAACCTCGAGACGCTCGACGAACGCCTGCTGACCAACAAAGAAGAGGGACAGGTCTGGCGGGACATCGACGCCGAGGTGACGAGCCTCTGGCAGACGCCGCAGGTCCGCAATCGACAGCCGGAGCCAGAAGACGAGGCGCGCAACGTACAGTGGTACCTCGAGAATACGCTGTTCGAAGTCGTCGGCGAGGTGTACGACGAACTCGACGACGCCATCGATGCGGAAGTTCCCGGCAACATCGATATTCCGAAGCTCTTCGAGTTCCGATCGTGGGCGGGAAGCGACCGCGACGGTAATCCCTACGTGACCCCCGAAGTCACCGCGAACACGCTCGAACGCCAGCGGTCGGTCATCCTCGAGCAGTATCACGAACAGCTCAAGCGTCTCTCGGGCGTCTTGAGCCAGGACGGCAGTCGGATCGATGCTGGGTCGGCGTTCCAGGCCTCGCTCGAGGAAGACCGAGATCGATTGCCCGGCAGCGCCCGCACTGCCAGAGAGCGGTATCCGGGCGAACCCTACCGACAAAAGCTCAAGCTCATGCGCGAACGGCTTCGCCGCGTCGGCGACGTCCGTCCGGGCGGCTACGACGAGGCCGAGGCGCTCCTCGAGGATCTCTCGGTCATCGCCGAGAGCCTCCGCAACAACGCCGCCGAGAGTGTCGTCGACGCTCACGTCGATCCGATCCGGCGCCAGGTCGCGACCTTCGGGTTCTCCCTGGCGAGCCTCGATCTGCGGGACCATCAGCAAAAACATACCGACGCCATCGCCGAGGCCCTCGAGACCGAAGGGATCGACTATCACGGGCTCTCTGAAGACGAGCGCGTCGAGTTCCTGACCGACGCCATCCTGCAAGACGAACCAGTGCTCGACCTAGGTGACACCGACGACCTCTCGGAGGCGTCGGCGCGCGCTCTTACGTTGTTCGATAGTCTCGCGGAGTGGCAGACCGAGTACGGCGTCCACGCGATCGACACGTACTGCATTTCGATGACCGAGGAACCGAGCCACGTTCTCGAGGTGCTGTTCCTCGCCAATCAAGCCGGTGTCGTTTCCCTCCCGGAACACGCCGGAATCGACATCGTTCCCCTGCTCGAGACCGAGTACGCACTCTCCGGTGCGCGGCGGATCATGGGGACGCTGTTCGAGAACGAGGCCTACGCGAAAGCGCTCGAGGCCCGCGGCCGGACCCAGGAGATCATGCTCGGCTACTCGGACTCGAACAAGGAGAACGGCTTCCTCGCGGCCAACTGGTCGCTGTACAAGAACCAGCGCCGACTGGGAGAGATCTGCGACGATTTCGACGTGACCATGCGGTTGTTCCACGGCCGCGGCGGCTCGATCTCGCGAGGGGGCGGGCCGATGAACGAGGCGCTGCTTGCGCTTCCGAACTCGACGGTAACGGGTCAGGTCAAGTTCACCGAACAGGGCGAGGCAATCGCGGAGAAGTACGCCAATCCGCGCATCGCCGAGCGCAACATCGAGCAGATGCTCAACGCCCAGCTCAGGGCGCGGAAACGTGCGATGGACCAGCCGGAAGAGGAGATCCGAGAGGAGTGGATCGACGCGATGGATACCATGACCGACGTCGCGCGAACGGAATATCGTGATCTCCTCGAGAGCGACGGGTTCGTCCGCTATTTCGAGCAGGCGACGCCGATCACCGTCATCGAGGATCTGGATCTGGGGTCGCGCCCGGCTTCTCGGTCGGGTGAACGGACCGTCGAAGATCTGCGGGCGATCCCGTGGGTGTTCTCCTGGACACAATCGCGGTGTATCCTGCCGGGGTGGTACGCCATCGCGACGGGACTCGAGGCCTATCTGGACGATGATGGCTCGATGGAAACGCTCCAGACAATGTACGACGAGTGGCCGTTCTTCCGAACGACGCTCGACAACGCGGCGCTGTCGCTGTCGCGTACCGAACTCGAGATCGCCGACCGATACGCCGACATGGCCGACGCCGAGCTTCGTGAGCGGTTCTTCCCCCGGATAACCGACGAGTACGAGCGGGCGGCCGATCTGATAACGGAAATCGGCCAGCGCGATCGCCTGCACACCCGCGATTGGCTTGGAGAGAATCTCGAACGGCGAAACCCCTACGTCGACCCGCTCAACCTGCTCCAGGTGTATTTGCTCGATCGGACGCACCGAACTGATATCGAAGAACGGACGCTTCGGTTGACGGTGAAGGGGATCGCCGCTGGGATGAAGAACACGGGATAAGGGTCGGGCCGAGTCGGATTGCCGACCGGTCTCGAGTCAGTCGATCTCGAACGCGAATCGGTCACAGGCGGAGCGAAGAATCGAAACGGGTAAAAACGTCTCTCGAGTAGCAGTGAGTGAGCCGAGATAGCCTAGCCCGGCCAAGGCGGCAGATTCGAAATCTGCTGTCCTCACGGACTCGGGAGTTCAAATCTCCCTCTCGGCGTTTTTGCTGCAGTAGACGACGAACGGAACGGGCCGTCCGTATCCCAGAACGGGCCGCGAAGCGCAGACTCGGAGCGCGTTGTGTCGCGCTGCGATCATACCGCGGCGAAACAAGGTCGTGAGCAACCAATTTCACTCCTAGTTCGAACTACCACCGTAGTGGTTCGTCTCTGTGGGACCGCAGTCGAGGGTGGGACCGGAGGTCGGTCACCCGTCATGCGCAAGGGTGGCTTCTAAGCAAATTCTTGTGGTAGGGATTTCGATACGAGAAATCAATGTCCGTACTTCCATATTCGATCGACGAAGGAGGAGGCTGCGATGGGTTCTGACGACACTCGCGACGACCCCGCCGCCGGGGAGGAGACATTTCATCCGCTCGGCGAGGCGTGGCAGGACGACCTCGAGGACATGCTCGACGACACCGAGTACGATACCGAACTCGGGATGGAGATGGGGAGAGACGCCATGCGGGTGACGAAGGGCGAACTCTCCGAGGAGGAGTTCCACGAGCGGTATCACGAGGACGTGATGGAGGAGTTCGACGAGGACGAGCGGCCGATCGCCAGTCCGGACGACGTCGACGAGAAGGAGTCGGAATCGTTGCTCTCGTCGCTTACCGGCGACGAGTCTCGTCGGGAGGTGCTCAAGAAAGGCGCTGCCGGTGCCGGGTTCGCCAGCCTCGGTTGGGGAGCCGTCGACCAGCAGGAGCCAGAGACAGAACACGCCGTCGAAGACCCGGGCGAAGTCCACATGGATGAGGAGGATACCCAGTGGGGAATGACGATCGACCTCGAGTACTGCGACGGCTGTCTCTCCTGTGTGACCGCCTGCAACGCGGAGCACCAGTGGGACGAGGGGGCGAACTGGATGTACGTCCTCGCTTACGAGGACGGGAACGTCGAATCGCCGGAACCGGACAACTACGACAGCGTCCACGACTTCAACTACCTCGTTCGTCCCTGCCAGCACTGCACCGACGCGCCCTGCGAGAAGGTGTGCCCGACGACAGCCCGCCACACCCGGGACCGAGGCGGCCTGGTGTTGACCGACTACGATGTCTGTATCGGCTGTCGATACTGTCAGGTGGCCTGTCCGTACGGCGTCAACTACTTCCAGTGGGACGACCCGAACGTCTCGGAGGAAGAACTCGATCCGGAAGGGGTCTACGACTATCGCGACCGACGTGTCAGCCGGCGCGCTCCCCGTGGCGTCATGTCGAAGTGCATCTTCGACCCGGCTCGCCAGGACGGCAACCACGGCGAGCAACTGATCGGCACGACGGCCTGCGAACAGGCGTGCCCGCCGCAGGTGATCCAGTTCGGTGACAAGAACAATCCCAACAGCGATCCGGAGCGCTACCGGGACAATCCGGCCAGAGCGCGCACCCTGATCCGGTTGAATACGAGCCTGCCATCGCCGGACGAACTCCCGTCGATGCTCGAGGGCGTCGATTCGACCATCGAAGCGGTGTCCGAATCCGTCGAGGGACTCGACGAGCAGTCCATCGCCCTCACGACGGCGGTCCTGATCACGACCGTGGATTACGACGAGGAGGCACCGCCGGGCGATACCCTGGTGGGATACGAAGCGACGATTCTCGAGGTCGCAGAAATCCTGCAGAATCACGGGATCGCCCTCGAGAGCCAGGAGGTCCTCACCCAGCTCGACCTGACGGTCGAGCAGTTCCAAGGCCCGACGGAGGATGTCGATGTGGCCAATCGAGAGGAGGTCGCCCAGGAGCTATTCGAAGACTACATCGACCCGCCGGTCAACGAGTACGAACTCCTCGCGGACATCGGGACGAACCCGAACGTCACCTATCTCGGGAAAGAGCCCGGACCGAACGCCCACCAGGTCCCCGGTCCGACCTCCTACCAGGAGGTCGGCATGCTCGACAAACGCCAGGAGGCACTCGACGACAGAACGGTTGGCCTGGGACTGCGAAACGAGTGACGCGTTCCGGCGGGCCGACGGTTCTGCTGTGGCCCGCCCCACGGTCGGTGTCACAGGTCAAAGCCGAAGTTGAAACCCCCCTCCCACTGGAGACGCTGACCCCGGAACCTGGTGTCTCCGCCGTGTCGGTTGCCGACCCACAGCACCCTCGAGAGCGTAGTATCGGGGTCGCTCATCACGAGTCCGTCGAAGCGCGAGTGGGTGACGTTGTGGTTCTCGCCGGTTTCGTCGAACCGGAGGCTGGCCCCGTCTGCATCGATCGTGACGTTGTCGAGTGTGAGCCGATCGATATCGGTCTCACCATCGGTGACGAAAACGCCGTGTCTATCTGTGGCGGACTGCGGTTCGATATCGAACTCGCAATTGGTGAACGTGACGTTCGACGACCCGACGTAAACCGCATAATCCGAAACTGTTGGACTCGACTGGTCGGTAATCGTGCAACTGTCAAAGTAGGTGGGGGCAGCGTCGTTGTCGTTAACCCGGATCGCACGACCGTCGGTTCCGCGGTCGGTGATGTGGACGTCTGTCAGCCGGGCCGGGCCGTCCTGGGTCAAGCGGATGATCTCGGTATCCTTTCGGACCTGGTTGTTTATTAACAACTGGGAGACTAACTGCCCGCCGCCGTTCTCGAGCCAGAGGCCGGACCAGGGGTATCCCGGATAGTCGTTCATCGTGATGTGACAGTTTTCGACGCGGTCGTTCGCGCCGATTCGAATCGATGCGCCGGCGCAGTTACGCACGTGGCAACCGGTAACGATATTTCGGCCGTCGTTACCTGACACGTAGATTCCGTTGTCGATGTAGTCCGAAACCTGGCAGCTTTCCCAGATGTTCGTCCCGTGGTTGTATATGTTCGTGGCGAAGGGAATCGCGTGGCCGACGTGAGTCGGTCGGTCGTATTCCGTATCGCCGTTACTGAGCGTGCACCCGCAGATGATGTTGGTGGTCGAATACCGGACTCCGGCCACCATAATCGTATACCGGTCGCCACCGTACGTTGGATTCAACCTGTCGCGCTGGCCGCGCATCGAGACGTTCTCAATGTGGCTGTAGTTGTAGGTATACCAGCGCCCGATTCCGGCGTCGTAATCGCCGCGGATATCCACCTGGAGGTCGCTCATGACCGTCCGCTGTGCGTGCGGCAGCGACGCCTCCGACGTTCCGACGGTCATCAACCGGTCGACGTCCTGATCGGTTACTTTGAGGACGGCGAATGGGCACCCGACGAGCCCGAAATATTCGTGGGCATCGAGGTGGATGTTGTCCGTCTCGACGTGCCACGTTCCGGGTGGGATCTCATACCGGTGGTTTCGTTCCGTCGGTCGGAACGACGAATAGTGGGCGTAGATCGCAGCCATTATGTCGTCCTGTTCGGGCTCGACACCGAGGTCGTCGCGTACGTTGACGATGTTCGGGTTCTGATTTACGGCGTCGATAGTGACGGAGTCGTCGTCGGACTCGGTCGCCGTGAGTGAGTCGTCGAAATTCAGGTGGGAGACGGACGTGTCGATCATCGTTCCCGAGTCGCTCACGGAGAGTCTGTTCGCGGGGTTGGACTGGGCCGAAGCGACGCCGACGCCGGAGCCCGTCGCCGCTGCGCCGGTGAGGGCGCCGCCGATGCCGAGGGCACCGAGCAAGCCGATGTACGATCGTCGTGAGGTCTCACCGGCTGTGCCGGTCGACTGGTCTGGTTGGGTATCGTCTTCCATCGCAACTTGACTGTCATGATTTCTTGGGATTTGTTATAGATCGTCTACCGTCCTTTGAGTCGCTTCGAACCGATACCGACCCGTTTTTCTCGTGCAACCGATCGTGACAGCGATCGGTAGGAACAGCCACACCGGTTCGTCGCGATTCGACCGCCGTCCTGGAGAAATTGGTGACTATATCTCGTTTGTCGGTGCAATCTCGACGGCCGCAGACATCTGACTGGTGCGTCCGCTCTCGAGGTCGAACCTGTGGCGGCCGGTTCAGTCGTCCGCCGGGGTTAGCGGCTGCTGGTCGGCCGCGAGCAGTCGGTCGAGTGCGTCCACCATCGCATTCACGCTCGCGCGTGTGATATCGGCCTCGCTTCGGGCAACGGTCACCGAACGGTCGTTTCGGGCCATCGTCACCTCGACGGTGACCACAGCGTCGGTTCCGCCCGTGACCGCATCGACGTGGTAGGATTCGAGTTCGGCGTCAGCCATCGAGCCGAGCGCCTCGCGAACGGCGGAGACGGCCGCGTCGACGGGGCCGGACCCGGTGCCGCTTGCCACGCGTTCCTCGCCGTCGACGTCGAGTCGGACGCTCGCGGTCGGGACGGCACCGCCGCTGGTGGCGGTCAAGTCAAGCAGGTCGACGACCCGGGTGCGGTCATCGCCGGTGACGTCTTCGGCCACGGCCAGCAGGTCGGCATCGGTCACACGACGACCGCGGTCGCCGAGTTCGGTCACTCGCGTTGCGATCTCGGCGATCTCGTCCTCGTCTGCCGCCACGTCATGTTCCTCGAGCGCCGCCTCGACGCCCGCCCGCCCGGCGTGTTTGCCGAGTGCGAGACGGCGCTCACGGCCGACGGTCTCGGGCGCGTAGGGCTCGTACATCTTGTCGTCTTTCAGCGTTCCGTCGGTGTGGATACCGCTCTCGTGGGTGAAGGCGTTCTCGCCGATGACGGCCTTGTTCGGCGGAAGCTGGACGCCCGTCGCTCGAGAGACGATCTGAGCGAGGTCGTACAGCTCGGCGAGATCGAGCGTTGAGACGCCATACACGTGCGAAAGTGAAATTGCGACTTCCTCCAGGGCGACGTTCCCGGCGCGTTCACCGAGCCCGTTGACTGTGCAGTGGACGAGGTCGGCGCCGGCCGAGACCGCCGCGAGCGCGTTTGCCACTCCTAGCCCGAGGTCGTCGTGTGTGTGTGCGCTGACTGGCCCGATTTCGCCGAGACGAGAGACCGCCTCGTGCGTCCGTTCCGGTCCGGTATGACCGACCGTGTCGGCGAAACAGTACCGATCAGCGCCCGCATCGAGAGATACCTCGGCCAACTCCTCGAGATAGTCGAGGTCGGCCCGCGAGCCGTCCTCTCCGAGGGCCTCGACCCAGAGACCGTGGTCCTTGGCGTACGAGACGATTTCAGCGGTTGTCTCGAGATTGTCCTCGCGAGAGGTGCCGACCTTTCGCTCGACGTGACGGTCGCTCGACGGGACGACGATGGTAACGCCGTCGACGTCACAGTCGAGCGCGAGGTCGACGTCGCCTTTCATCCCACGACAGAAGCTCGTCACTCGAGCGTCGAGATCGAGGTCCGTCACCCGGGAGATGGCCTGTCGCTCACCCGCGCCGGTACAGGCACTACCGGCTTCGATCACGGAGATACCGGCCCGTTCGAGTGACCGAGCGATCTCGACTTTTTCGTCCGGTGAGAGCGAGACGCCGGGTGCTTGTTCGCCGTCCCGAAGCGTCGTGTCGAGAAGTTGTACTTTACGGTCCGATGCGATCGTCTGTTCGGCGGAATGACGTACAGGCAAGAGTGATAAGTTGCGGTTACCGCAGTTACGTTCGTCGGAGAATTTCACGCCCAGCCGGGTCGCCCCGACTTCCTCTATCCTCATCGGATGGCGTATGACGTGCCATTGTATCTCGGTACAATGGAACACGCTGTCTTAAAGCCGCCGGTTCCGACTCCCGTTCGTCGGCTCAGTAGTCGGGCGGTGGCAGAAACTGCCATCTAACGGGCGGACGGTCGAATTTCAGTCGTCCTCGAGAACGAGCCTGTCTCCGGCGTCGACGTCATCGGCAGCACCGGCGGGAAGTTCGACGATCAAGTCTGCACGTTCGCGGGCGAAACTTCGCCACGGACGAAGCCGATCGACGCGCTGGACGACGTCGTCGACCACCCAGACGGCATCGATGGGGACGAAAACGAACAACATGTGAAGGTCGCGGGTCTTCGCCGATCCGAACGGGAACGCCAGCGCGTACTCGGCCGGCAGTGATCGGCGAACCATGAGCCCACGCGTCCGGCTCACGAGCGAGTCCGCGATCTCGACCCTTCGCGCTAGAACGGTTTCCCACCCGTCGAAACGGGAATCATCGGCGGCCGGCTCGTGGACGAGTCGCACGACCTCGATTCCGAAGGCGGGGAGCAAAAACCTTCTCGCCGGATTCGGGATCCGACGGTCGAGGAGGGACCGTCCCAGTTTCGAAAACAACAGATTAGATATCTCGTCGGACTTGTCCGCCCTAATCGGTTCGAGAAGAATGGCTGCTATCCCCGTCTATCGCCGAACGAAAACGTATCACTGCTGACGTCCGACTCGCTTCGCCTGCCGCCGCGGTCGGACGATCCGGACCCATCGTCCCCTGCGGGCTCGGTCATCGCCGCGGGTGAGTCGACGTCCGCAACGTTCACCTCGGTGTCGGTTTCGAATCGATCGAGCGCCTCTGAAAGCGTCACTGCCTGTTGAGAGAGGTCGTCCGCCGATTTCGACACCGCAGTCAACGCGGACGTCTGTTCTTCGGACGACGCGGCGACGGTCTCTGCCTCGGCGGTCGTCTCTTCTGCGATCGTCGCAACCTCGTCCACCATGGCAACGACCTCCTGTGTGGATTCTGCCTGCTCTTCCGTCGCGGTCGAGATCGATTGGATCCCGTTGTTGGTCTCCTGTGCGTACTCCGAGATTTCCTCGAGCGAAGAGACGGTATCCGCGACGAGATCCTGGACGCGTTCGATCTCTCGACTCGTGTTTCTGACCTCCTCTGTCGACCGCTCGGTCTGGTCCTGAATCCGCTCGAGACGGATCCCGATCTCTTCGGTGGTATCTTTGACGTCCTGAGAGAGTTCTTTGACTTCGGCCGCGACCGCTGCGAACCCCCCGTCGTCGGTGGTCGATGCGGATCTCGACGCCTCGATATTCGCGTTCAGCGCGAGCATGTTGGTTTGCTCTGCGATCTCGGCGATGCGTTCGGTCAGTTCGTCGATCTGGCCGACTTCGGTTCGGAGCTGCTGGAATTCCTCGACGACTGCGTCTCGCTCCGCTTCCAGGTTTCGGCAGGCTTCGATAGCCTCCCCGGCAGTATCGTGACCCTCGCGACTGGTTCTGGCGGTCTGTTCCGCGACGTCGGCGACGTCGTTCGACGTGGCGGCGATCTCCTCCGTCGTCGTCGAGAGATTGTTCATTTCAACGTCGACAGACCGTAGCGCCCCGTATTGATCGGCCGCACCGTTCGAAATTTCCTGGATCGACTCGCTGACCTGTTCGCTCGCAGTTTTCACTTCTTCGCTCGAAGCGGTGACCTCCTCGCTGGCGGTCGCGACGTCCCTGGCGAACCGACTGATGCGCTCGACGGTCCCCTCGAGTTCGGTGAGCATCTCGTTGAAGTCGCCGGCGATAGCTCGCATAGTTTCGTTGTCCGACGTACGCGGATCCATCCGAACGGTGAGATCGCCGTCTGCGGCCGCTTCCATCACCTCGCCGTAGGAAGCCGCCGCTCGCTGAAGGGTGACGTTGATCTGCTCGACGCGCTCGCGTTCGTGCTCGGCTTCGGCCCGCGCCTCTTCGGCCTCCGTGATCTTGCGCTTCAGTTCGTCTCGCATCGAGGCGAATCCGTCGTACAGCCGGCCGATATTGTCGATCCGTTCGGTCTCGGCTTCGGCGTTCAGGTTTCCGCGCTCCATCTCTCCGACCGCTCTCGTCAGCCGGTCGATCGAGACTGCCGTGTTCCGGCCCAACACCGCACCGAAGAGGCCGATCAGAAGCACGACGCCGACCGTGACAAAGATCCCGAATCGATTAACCGTGTTGACGAACCCGAGCGCCTCCGACTGAGACGTATGGACGAGGACGGTCCATCCATCGTCCGTCGTATGATACCCGACGACGTACCCGTTCGGATCGAAGTTGTACGGCTTCTGCTGGAGGACACTGGGCGGTGAACCGTCGACTTTCTTCGCATCCGGTCCCTTCTTGGCCTCCTCGATGAGTCCGAGGCGGTCCTCGTAGGATTTCTCGAATGAAACTGCCTCCTGGCTGTCCTCGTAGCCGAGATACTCGTCGTCGCCGATTATCCGGCCCTCTTCATCGAGGATCGTCACGATGGTGTCCGAATCCGTACTCGAGATCATCCCGACCGATCGCTGAGCGAGGTTGAACGTCACCACGAGCGCCTGATCGTCGTTCTCGTCACCGACGCCGATGTAGTAGGAGACGACGGGTCGCGTGTCGAACGCGAGGCCCGAGTCGTCCGGCATCGCGTACGGGTCAGTGTGCTTCACTTCGTGGGGGGAGAGGTTGTCGTCAAGAGAACTCGAGTTGGGAAATGCCACGTCCTCGAGGTTCGTGCTGTCGGTATCGACGCTCGCCTGGATTTCTCCAGTGGAGGTGTCGACGTACATCACGTCCATCTTCGTCCTGGGGAGATCACGATAGAAATCATCGAGATACGCGTCGATCGCCGTTTCGTTATCCGCGTCGAAGATGCGGGCATCACCCGCCGAGGCGACGATCTGCGCGTTTCGCTTGTGCCACTGATCGACCGCCTGTGCCTCCCGAACTGCATCATCTCGCTGGTCATCGAGTACGGTCGATTCGACGCTTCCAGTGAGTGCTGCCGTCGAGACGAGCCCGAGAGAGCCGACCAGAATTCCCAGTATAAGCAGTACGATTCCAAATTTGAGCGCGTATTTTTTCCTAATAGATGTTGGTACCAGTTGACGGAGACTCCTCATCATACTACAAGACTGAAATCCCATTTCTTATCACTTGTGAATTATCACCTCATGAATTGTTTATGATAGCAATCGAGTCGGTGTGCGCAGAGGATTCAAATCCGTTCGGCCCGAATCCGAAACCCGGGCATGGAGAAAACACCACGGGGAACCTCAGTCGGCGTCGACGACCCCTACGAGTTCGCGGGCGTCTGTGATCACCTCACTGGTGAAGGTCGATGTCGGTACGCCGTCGACAACTACGGACACGATCCAGAGTTCGCCCGCGAGCGCGCGACGGACGACTACGACTGTCCCGTCGTCGACCCCGAATCCAACTGGTCGTGGGCCGACTGCCCGCATTTTCGCTCGCGCAACCGCGACTGCGAGTGCGCCCGCTGCGGTCTCGAGGAAAAACGAATGGCCCACGACGACGAGCGGCCACTGCTCGAGGAACACCACCTCTCCTACGCGCGAGACGGCGAGACGCTCTCCCACGAGATCACGATCTATCTCTGCCGATGGTGTCACGCGAACGTCCACAATTCGTGGGCGCGGATCACCGACGACGCCGCACCCGTTCCGGAAGCGATCGCTGCACTCGAGGAGCGTCGGGGCCGCGAAGAGTCGGAACTCGGATTCGAGACGGCTGCAGATCGATACGATTCGGACGAGTAACGAACCGCCGTCTCGAGCGACTGATTCGATGGGGAGCGAGAGCGGGACCAGGCCTACGACCCCTGCTCCGAGGCTTACGCGAGCCTTTTCAAAATGCCGTACACCGCATCGCGCAGCCGATCCGGAAGGTAGCGAGCGTAGAGACCGTACTGCGCCAGCGGCCCGACCGGATACCGCGCCGGCGGGTCGGGACTTGTCGCGGCCTCGAGGATCACGTCGGCGACGTCCTCGGGATCGGACGCGAACGGACCGCCGGCTCCGCTGCCGATCAGTTCGGCGTCGTCGTACAGTTCGTACAGCGACTCGTAGGCGGGCGTTCGGTCGTCTTCGGGGAGTTCGTCGTCGGCCCGGTCCGAGAAGTTCGTCTCGACCGGTCCGGGTTCGACGACGACGACGTCGATGCCGAACTCCTCGACTTCGCCCCGGAGGGAGTCGCTCATCGCCTCGAGGGCGTGTTTCGACCCGGCGTAGGCTCCTGCACCGGGGATCGAGATTCGACCGATCACGCTCGAAACGTTGACTATCCGGCCCTCTCCCTGGGCTCGCATGTGAGGCACGGCGGCGCGGGTGAGCCGATGGGGGCCGTAGACGTTGACGTCGAACTGGCGGTGGAGATCGACGGTGGCGACGTCCTCGAGCGGCCCCATCTGGGCGTAGCCGGCGTTGTTGACGACGCAGTCGATCGCACCGGCGAGGTCGACGGTCTCTTCGACGGCCCGCGCCACGCCCTCCGGTTCGGTGACGTCCATCGCGAGCGTCTCGCAGCCCGCCTCCTCGAGCGACTCGATGTCGTCGACGTTTCGCGCCGTCGCGAACACCTGCCATTCTTCGTCGAGGAAGGCTCGAGCGGTCGCGCGCCCGATTCCGGACGAACAGCCGGTAATGAGGACCGATCTCTTCCGCGTGTATCGGTCCGTATCGCTCCGGTTCCCGCGGTCGTCCTCGACGACGGTTCCGTTCAGCCCGTCATCGGCTGTCCTGTCGACGTCCTCAGCGGTGGCCATACGTGACCGGTTCGGGAGACGATACCTAAGTATCGACGGTTTATCGCGATGGTCGGACTTTCCGATTTCGGATGAGATTCGAGCGTGTGATCGCCTGTTCGGGACGAGAAAAGAGCGCGTGATCGTCTGATTCGGTGCAGCAAGTAACCTGAAAGCCCTCGACTGGCTCGAGTCCCAGGGCTCGCTGCTGCGCTCCTCGATCACTCGCGTCGCTCGTTCCTGCGGTGCTTGCTTCGCCCGGGTTCCCCGTCCCAGCCGGCTCCTTTCATTCCCACCCGCCGCGTGCAGCCGGTCGGCGGGCTGTGGCCAGTGGTTGGTCGACGGGTTGGGGACAGTAGACGGCTCACCCGTCGAGTGACGTCTTGGCTTCGTCGGCGTACCGATCCGCCAGTCGGATCGGTTCTGGGAGTTTGTACGACGAGGTCAACTCGAGAACGATGTCGGTCGCCGTCTCGGGGCCCACGCGGTGACCGGAACTGACGTACACCGGGTTGATGTACCGATTCGGCGAGCCGTACTGGCGCGTCTGGACAGCGTAGCCGATGCAGGTTCCACCGGGCGCGTCGATCCGCGAGTTCGCGTCGATAGGGATTCTCGCACCCTCGGGCAGATCGTCCGTCTCTTCGCGGGGCGTGCCACAGAGGAGACTCTTCGCGACGCCGATGCTCGGTACGTCTCGAACGACCCCCATGTGGGTCGCGATTCCGGCCTGTCGGAAGTGGATGCGGCCGTTCCCGTCGAACAGGAGCAGATCCGGCTCGACGGTTAGCTCCTCGAGCGCCGCGAGGATCGGCCCGCCCTCCCTGAACGAGAGGAGACCTGGGATGTAGGGGATTTCGAGGGGGGTCACCGCGTGGACGCGCTCGACGACTTCGCCGCCCCGCATGGCGACGACGGCGCTCAGGGCGCGATCCTGGTCTCCGTCCTCGTTCGTGAGAAACGACTGGTCGACCCCGGCGACGACCGGCGGCTCGCCCGCACAGGCTGTCGCCTCGAGCGGGCTAGAAATTGCGTCTGGATCGAACGCGAAATCGTCCTCGAAGACGGCGGCCGAAGCAATCTCGCGCTGGAGGGCCTCCATCTTCTCGCGGGAGAGACCGGGGTCGGGGACGAGGTCTGGACGAGGATGACTCATCGAGTTGCTCGTCGTAGACGGCGCGGGAAAATCAGTTACGGGGTTTCGTCGGCGTAGGCAGGTACGGAGTGCGCTCAGAACCGGCGGCGACCGCCGGGACCACCCGGACCACCGGGTCCGCCGGGACCGCCACCGCCGAACTCGAGGCGGTTCGGAGCGCCGACGTTGCGATTCTGTTTGACGTACTGGCCGTAGGCCAGGCCGATCACGAGGCCCACGAGATGGGCCATGTGTGCAATACCCCCGCCACCACCGATCACGCCGGAGAGGAACGTGATGCTCATTACGGCGTAACCGGCAGTGAGCAGCCAGATCGGAACTGGGAATAAGAAGTAGAGATACACCTTTAGACCAGGGTTCAGGATCGTCAATACGCCCATAATCGCGAGTACGGCACCGCTGGCCCCGAGAACACCCCCCACTCCCGGCGGATACGGTCCCTGAAGTATCTGGATGAAGACCTGACTAAGCCCGGCGAGGACGCCGCTGATGATGAACAAAATAGCGAAGTTCCTCGAGCCAACGTATCGTTCCACGAGTGGACCGAAAAAGAACAGTACTATGCTGTTCCCTACGATGTGGAAGAATCCTCCCGGACTGTGGGCGAATATAGATGTGATCCAGGTCCAGACGTACTCTGGATGCTGCGGTGTGAGTACGAACAGCGTCCGAAAGAATGACGGGGCAACGAGTAGCGTTACGAATTCCGCAGCGAACGTCAGCCACATCAGTGCGAGGAACGTGTACGTCATGTTCCCGCGGAAGTACGCAAGCGGGCCCCCAGTCCCGGTATTTATCGGGATTTTACTCGCGAGACTCGAGACTCGGGACGTACTGCCGCCGTCAACGCTGTCGTCGAATCCGCTGTCGAAGACGCCTTTCGGATCGTTCCAGTTTTGCAAGCCGGAACAGTCGTGGTTTTCGGGGAGTCGGTGGTCCGCGCAGTAGGTACCACCACAGTGCCGACAGTTGTACGGCATGTTTTCGTTCTTCCCACACACGTCGCACTTTGCCATTGACCGGGGGTATGTGCGGAGTAGCTAAGGGATTTGGGGTTCGGTCCCGCCCTCGAGACGCCTTCGACGGGTCTCCAACGACACTGGTCTACCGGTTCGATGCTGGGCGTACCGACGGACTGCACATTTTTGCCTCCCCGTCTCCCATGTCGAGACGTGCAAGAGTACGAGCGAAAGCAACTGCTCGAGCGGGTCGAGCGCGAGGGCGCGACCGTCGGCGCGGACATTCCGGAGACGATCACGGTCCAGGAGGAAGAGATCGACCTCCGGACGTTCGTCTTCGAAATCAAGCGCCGCGAGACGGTCCCGGCGGGCGAGCGCGACCGTGTCGAGCAGGCCAAGAAGAACCTTCGGCGCGAACGACTCAAGCGACTCGGGCGCATCGAGGAGGGAGACATCACCCGAGAGGAGGGCGAAGACCTCGCCGCGAGTATCATCGGAATCGATCGCGCGCTCAACGCCCTCGAAAGTCTGGGCCCGACGGACTTAGAGCGAGAACAGAAGGTCCAGCAGGCCCAGGACCGCAAGCGCTGGATGTCCTTTCTCAAGAAGGCGCTCGGACAGGACGACGACGCCACAGCGCGGAGGGGACGATGACGACCAACGCCGAACTCGCCGCCCGATTCGAGGAGTTCGCCGACCTGCTCGAGGCCGACGACGTCGAGTACAAGCCCCGCGCGTACCGGCGCGCGGCGGAGAACATCCGTGCGTTTCCGTCGCCGATCGCCGACCGCGTCGAGGCGGGCGACCACGAGGCCGTCGAGAACATCGAGGGGGTCGGCGACGCAATCTCCTCGAAAATAATCGAGTACGTCGAGACAGGCGACATCGATGAGCTCGAGGAGTTGCGGGCCGAACTGCCGATCGACATGGCCGACCTGACCCGCATCGAGGGGATCGGTCCCAAAACGGCCGGCAAACTCTATCGCGAACTCGGCGTGCAGACGTTAGACGACCTCGAGGCGGCCGCCGAAGCCGGCGAGGTACGAAACGTGAAGGGATTCGGCCCGAAGACGGAGGAGAATATCCTCGAAAACCTCGAGTTCGCCCGCACCGTCGGCCAGCGTCAGTTGCTCGGCGAGGCGCGTCCGCTCGCGGACGACGTCCTGGCGTTTCTCGAGTCGATCGACGCGGTCGAGCGTAGCGAGGTCGCGGGGTCGATCCGCCGGTGGCGCGAGACGATCGGCGACGTGGACGTCCTCGCGTCGACGACCGATAACGAGGCGGTAATCGAGGCGTTCGTCGGCTGGGACTCGGTCGACGACGAGATCGAATCCGGGCCGGAAAAGGCCAGCGTCCGCGTCGGCGAAATTCGGGTCGACCTGCGTGTGGTCGTCCCCGAGGAGTTCGGTTCTGCGCTGCAATACTTTACTGGAAGCAAGGATCACAACGTCAGCCTGCGGAATTACGCGATCGATCGTGGAATGAAATTGAACGAGTACGGGGCATTCGACGTCAGCGAGATAGACGATCCCGATGCTGGACAGCGCGTCGGCGAGCGCGTCGCGGGCGAAACCGAGGAGGGGATGTACAACGCACTCGGACTGCCGTGGATGCCACCGGAGCTTCGCGAGAACCGCGGCGAAATTGCCGCTGCGGAGAACGGCGACCTCCCAGATTTGATCACGCGAGACGACGTCCGCGGCGACTTGCACACCCACACGGAGTGGTCCGACGGCAACACCACCATCTCCCAAATGGTCGAGGCCGCCGCAGAGCGCGGCTACGACTACTACGGGATCGCCGATCACGCGGAGGGCCCCGGAGTCGTCGGCGGAATGGGGCTCTCGGACGAGGAGATACTCGAGCAGGTGGACGCGATCCGCGACGTCGACGCCGAAACCGATATCGAGGTCTTCGCCGGAATCGAAGCAAACGTCAACGCCGACGGCAAGATCAGCCTCTCCGACGAGGTGATCGACGCACTGGACGTGATCATCGCCTCGCCCCACAGTGCGCTCGATCAGGACGCGGAAACCGCCACCGGTCGTCTCGTTCGTGCCGTCGAGAACCCGGCGATCGACGTGTTGGGTCATCCGAGCGGCCGCTTGCTCAACCAGCGCTCCGGACTCGACTACGACGTGACGGCGCTTGCACGCGCCGCCGCCGAACACGAGACCGCCCTCGAGGTTAACAGCGACCCTCGCCGGCTCGACCTCTGGGGAAGCGCCGTCCAGGCCGCGCTCGAGGAGGGTGCGAAAATTGCGATCGATACCGACTCCCACCAGCCATCGACGCTCGAGTACATTCGGTGGGGCGTCCACACTGCGCGGCGCGGCTGGGCCGAACCGGACGACGTAATCAACACCTGGGACGAAGAACGGATCATCGAGTTCCTCCACTGACGCGACCGATCTTGTCGATCGGCTGATATCCATCCACGGACTTCCATTTCCATGAAACTCCTCGTCGACGTCATGTGCGGCGGTGTCGTCTCGTACCTGCGGATGTGTAACCACGACACCGTCTACGCGGGCGACCGCGAACTCGAGGCCGACGACGACGTGGTCGCCGTCGCTCGCGACGAGGGCCGGACAGTCGTCACACGCGATACGGCGCTTGCAGATCGTACTGCGGAGTCGATCCTGCTCGAGTCCCGGGATGTCGCAGATCAACTTGCGGAACTCGCCGCGGCGGGAATCGATCTCACGCTCGCGAGCGAACCGGCGTTCTGCGGGCGGTGTAACGGGCCGCTCGAACGAGTCGATTCGACGGCCTCGACGCCGGAGTACGCGCCGAATCCGGCGGCGCTCGAGGTATGGCGCTGTCGCGACTGCGGCCAGCACTTCTGGCGGGGCAGTCACTGGGACCGGGTCGCAGAGACGCTCTCCGCGGTCACCGAATCGTCTCGGGAGTCCTTCCCCGGGGACCGCTCAGACGATCCCTAGCGCGACTCAGGCGAAACCGTCGGTCCCGGACAGCACCACCTCGAGCGCGTGATACTCGAGCACGTCGGCGTTGGGGACGACGGCCGCACAGAGGTGCACGCACGCCATCGTCCCCACTGGGCTACAAACGTTGTGCGATGAGAACGGAATGTAGCGCTCCTCTGCGCGGTCGGCGACGCGCTTCGCCTCCGCGAGACCGTCACACGTCGTCGGATCCGGCGTTATCACGTCGACCGCGTAGTTTTCGAGCAGTCCGGTCAGTTCGTGGACGCGAAATCGGTTCTCATTGGTGGCGAGCGGCGTCGCCGTATTCCGTGAAGCCGCCCTCGTCGACCGAGTACGCTTCGCCGGCGTGGCAGTCGCAGTAGATCCGGACCCGATCACGGTACCGAGAGCCGAGGAGTTGGTACACCGGCACATCGAGAAGTTTGCCGGCGGCGTCCCAGAGCGCGATTTCGATACCCGACGCGGCAGTGACGACCTTCCCCGTCGTCCCGCCGTGTCCCGACATCTCCTGGACGATGTATCGGAACAACCGTTCGACGTCCAGCGGGTTTTCACCGACGAGAAACCGGTTCGTATACTCGACGAGTTCCGGGACGCCGCCGCCGCGATATGCTTCGCCGATACCCGTGACACCAGCGTCGGTGTGGACCTTCACGAGATTCCATTCGAAGGTTCCCTTGACGACCGCCGCTTCGATATCGGTAATTTCGACGTCGTGGCCGGCCGGACGATCCATCGCGTGATTGGAAATGTCTCTCACCGCGTATCAGTTCCGGTGATCCCTCCCGAACCGCTCGTATGACGATTTCTGACGGTCACGGCCCAACGTTCTCCCATCCCGTGTAAAATGATATCGTCAGCCAGGCTATCAGATGGGTGGCCCCGAATCGGAACACTCGACGGTCGTGTCCCTGGCCAGAACCTCGTCGACGGATCACCACCTTCGAGCCGCCTCCTGCGTTCGAGTATCGTACTGCGGGTATCGATCAGTAGACAGCGACGTCGTCAAATCGCCCACCGTAGGCGATATGCTGTGGATGGGTCGGCTCCGTTCCCGAAAGAAACAGTCGATCGACTTTCTTCCACGTATTCTCGTATACGAGGTGGCCGAGTTCCGTCGTCGTCGTTCGCCAGCGCTCGAGGCCGTTATTGTAGACGACCGTGCGTGCGACCCCATCCCCGAGCGCCTGTACGAGATCGGCCTCGCTTTTGATAGCCGTCTCGAATGCGGTGTGGGCCACACCGATGGACCGCGGGAAGTGGGCGTACGACGACGTAAACGGCGGCATCGAAAGCGTCTCGGCGAGGCCACGTGCGCGGCGGTTGTGCGACGGGAGATGTTTCGGGTTGAAGATCTCGATCGCGTCGATCGTTTCCGCGTGCGCACGTAGACCGGACTCGCCGAGACTTACAGTCGCGAAATTTGGATGCGGCACGAGTACCGCCGCGTTCTGCCGGTCGAACTCGTCCATCGCCGCCTCGAGCGGGATGAAATCCGGCACCGGCTCGTCGAGGCCGATCGCGAGGACGTGACGTCTATTCCGCCACGAACCGGTAAAGACCTCGCGGGCGGGGATCACTAGCAGGTCATCGGTCGAGTAGACTGCCGCCCGCTTTCGGATCTGCGGGAGACGGGTGAAGTGAGGTGCATAGACGATCGCGTCGAGGCCGGCCCGGGTCGCCCGTTCGACGACGCGATCGGTGAGCACTTTCACGTGACAGTCGACTCGATGCGTCACTCCGTCAGTCACGAGGCGTACTTTCGGGACAGTCGAGTTATGAATTCTGGTTTGCCGGCCACTCGACGGTGGCCTTGATCGTGTCCACGATCGGACGTACTGCACGTATCGCCGCTTCGCGTCGATCGATGAGAACGACGGCCACTTCGTGAACCGGTTGAAGCAGAGTGCAAACCCGATCATAACGGAGGTTATTCGCCACCGCCGCTGCTGGAGCGATTGATCGAAGACGCACAGAAAATTCACCAGCAACGATCGCTACTGCAAGAGACGCTCACTACCGCTACACAACCGAGGTGTGAGGCCCACCGAAAGACGGATCGCCCCCGCGTAAAGACCCGACCGCTGAAAATCTATCGTCACAGGTATTCTGGCCGACGGGTCGGCGGCGAAAGGATAATTATGACTGCGCGTAGAACTCCGTCATCGTATGGCCTGGGAATGTGGAATCGACGGCTGCGGATCGGTATTCGAGGACGTCGAATCGGCCATCGTCCATCAGGCAATGGAACACCAGCGCCGCGAGTGCGAAGTCTGTGGCACCATCGTTCCGGACGGCTATCTTGCGATTCGCCACTCCTTTACCGAGCACAGCCGCGCCGAGTACGTCCGCGCCTACGGTGCCAGCTCCGAGGCAGTGCGAGAGCGCGAACAGTTACTCGAGGAGATCGAATCGGTCGCAGACATGCAGGCCATCGCGGCTGAGCTAAAACGATAGATACGTGGATCCCGTCGGTCTAGTCGTCGTTCTGAAAGATTTGAGAGACACAGCCCCGGCTACTCGTGTACGAGACGTGGTTCGGGACTGAGCCACCCACGTCGACGTTCCAGAACCCGTGGTACCCCTCTCGACGAAACCCGCCGCGTTTCGTGCCGGTTAGCTGATGGAGTGGTCGTCGTCTGATTCCAGCACACGTCTCTGCTCACATCGTACCATCACGTACCAATATGGTTCCCGCGAGCCGACTCACGTCGCGTCAGCCAGCAAGTTCGCTCCGAGAAACGCGACTCGCTACCGTTCGTCGGAATCTAGCACGCGAATCTGATCGCCTCGAACCGTCACCGGAATCGGAACCGTCGCTTCGTACAGTTCGACTGTCACCTGGTCTTTGCCCTCGTCGATGCGTTGAACCTGTGCCTTCTCACCCTTGAACGGGCCGGCGATGAGTTCGACGATGTCCCCCTCGGCGATCCCCTCGACGTCGGGTTTCGGCGACAGGAAATGTTCGACCTCCGAGATATCCGATTCCCCGGGAACGATGCTGCGCGCGTGCGGTATGTCCTCGAGGACGCGTTCTAACACCGCGTTCCCCTCCGCTTCGACCATTACGTAGGACGTCAGCGAGTCGGGCGCGAGAGCAGCGTGGATCTCGGGCTCTTCGCGATTGATGATCATGTCAGCGACGGTGCGCTCCTGGCTCGCCGTCGTTTTGACAGCGAAGATGCCCATTAAACGCCACCACCGTTGGTCAGGAACAACATGATCGCGCCGATGAGGAACCCGACGAGACCGATCAGAATGACACCTGCACCGGCGATTTTCGATACCTGGAGGAATTCCTCGGTAGTGGGTGTTGTCGCCATCTTCAACACCCGAACGTACGAGGTCAGGTCGTACGGAACGTCCATATCTATCTGTTCACAGCGTAGGGTCTTTTATCTGTCTTTCGAGGCTTGCGAACTTCCACCGGGACCCCGCCCGAACGTCGACGTCGTCCACCGGTGGCATCGACGTTGCACTCGATGGCCCTACGTCCAAACCGATCAGCTACGAACCGACCGGCATGGCTGAAGACGATGCCGACAGAGCGACCGAGTACGAAGCAGAGCGAGAAGCCGAAATCGAGGACGACCTCGAGCGAATCGACCGCGATCCGGAGGAGGGAGAGGAGGGCGACGACGGCCTCGGGGCACAAAACGCGCCGAGGCACTCGCCTCGTTCGTCTGTAGAACCTGAACGCGGTTAGCCGCGATCGGGACTGGGGATGGACGGTCTGTCAGCGGGCCCGCCCCCGTTTGGCATCTGCGCCCGATCGAACTCTTGTCGCGATGCGAGCGTCAACTCGACGGACTGGGTCTCACCGTCACGGACGATCTCGAGAGCGACCGTCTCGCCGGGTGAGGTCTGGAGGGCGAGATACGTCTGGAGTTGTGCCTGGGTGGTCACCTCTTGATCGTTGATGGCGACGATCACGTCGCCGGTCGACGGTCGGCCGCGACTGACCGGCTGGAGGACACCGTCGGCAGGCGAACCGGGAACGACCTGGACAATCAGCACGCCAGTCGCCTCGTCAAGTCCGTGTGCTTCGGCGATGTCCGGTCCGACGGGGACCACGCCGACGCCCATGTAGGGGTGCTCGTACGAACCGTCCTCGATGAGCGCGGGGACGACCCTGTTCGCGAGGCGCGAGGAGATTGCAAATCCGATCGTCTGACTGGCTCCGGCGAAGACGACACCGAGCACCTCCCCTTCGAGGTTCACGAGCGGGCCGCCGCTGTTGCCGGGATTGATCGGTGCGTCGGTCTGGATGGTCGCAGGGATCGACGTCCCGGCCGGACTGGGGAGCAGCCGGTTGGTCCCGCTTACGACCCCCTGTGAGACCGAGGCGTTGAGGCCGAGCGGATTGCCGATCGCGAGCACTTCCTGTCCGATCGCCGGTTCGGACTCGACGAGCGGGAGACCCGCGGCGATGTCGGGCATATCCTCGACGCCGAGGACGGCGAGATCGCTGTAAGGATCAGTCCCGACGATAGACGCGAGTCGCCACTCCTGATTATTGAACTGGATTTCGATGCCGCCTTCGCCGGCGCTCTGGACCACGTGATTGTTGGTCACGATATGCTGCTCGTCGATGACGAATCCGGAGCCGAGTCCGCCACCCCCGCCACCGCCCCGATCACCGCCGATCGTCCTGGTGACAGTGACCAGCACGACGGAATCGATGGTGTCGCGATACGTCTCCGTGTACGGACTGTCGGTGTCGGCGGCGCCAGAGTCATCGTCCTGAGCCGCGGCGCTCGAGGCGACGCCGGACCCGCCCAGACCGACCGCTGCGGCAGTCCCGACCGTTCGTAGCACATGTCTACGAGTGAACCGATTTGAGGTCACGCACGTAGCGACCCCGACGAGTACCATAAAATGATAACCAGCACGAGCAGCCAGTCAAACCGCAGTTGATGGCAGTCTGTGATGATTCCGTTGGTATCGCCGATCGCGTATCGTCGCCACGTCTCTAGCGGTCTCGTGCTGACTCGACTGCCTCGAGAAACGACGCGGCCGTTTCCCGGACGCGATCGAAGTCGCCGTCAGCGACGGCCTCGTCGTCGATGATCGCACCGCCAGCACCGACCGCAACTGCGCCCGCATCGAAGAATGCGCCGACCGTTTCACGCGAAACGCCGCCCGTGGGAACGATGTCGACGTCACCGAGCGGTCCCGAGAGCGCACCGATGTGTTCGGGGCCAACCGTCGAAGCAGGGAACAGTTTGAGGAGGTCCGCACCGGCCTCCATCGCAGTCACCGCTTCCGTGGGAGTCATGACCCCCGGCGCGACGAGCGTGCCGAGTCGATTGCAGGTTCGAACGATATCCGCGTCGGTGTGCGGTGACACGACGAACGACGCCCCCGCATCGATCACCGACTGTGCGGTCGGCACGTCGAGAACCGTTCCCGCGCCGACGACTGCATCCGTGTCCGCGAGTTCCCGGTTCACGGCGGCTATCTTCTCGGCTGTGTGAGCCCCGTCAGCCGTAATCTCGAGCGCATCGACACCCGCGTCGTGGATCGCGCGGGCGGCAGGGACGATGCAGTCTTCGTCGACGCCGCGGAGGACCGCGATGACGCCGCTGTCGACGATGCGATCCCTCGTTGCGGGTTTCGCGGTCATCTGTGGCCGCCCTCACCGTTTCGGCGCCCGCCGACGAACGGTATCTTATATTCGGTGATTTGACGAATGGTTGACGTTGCGGAACGTTCTCTCATACGTGGCGTTCGGAGCCATGATAAATAAATTTACTCACAATCGAAAAAACAGTAACCATTCCGTCCCGTCGTCCCGCCGGTCACTCCTCGAGAGCCCGGATGGTAACCGACTCGGCTTCGAAGTCTTCGAGGAACGCGCCGGTGCCGCCGACGGTGTACTGTTCGCCGTCGACCTCGAGCTTGAACGCGTTCTCGATCGGAAGCGTCGACGTGACGGGTCGAACGAGGCTCTGTCGGACGTCGACGACCTCTCCGGTGAACGACGATGGGATATTCCGGTCGCCGACCGGCGAGCCAGTGACGGACGCTTCGATTCGGGTGTCAGTCGCTCGATGGAGGGCGATCTGGAAGACTGCACTCCGGAATCCGTCGTACGTGTACGGAAGTTCGTTCGGCGTTGTGACGTACCGCTCTTCGGCCGTCGGCCAGTAATTCGCCAGGAACGAGCCGGCGAGGACGGGGACCAACTGATCCTGGGAGAGGGCGATCGCCCGCGTATCGCTCGTGGACGTCGTCAATATCTGACTGGGTGCGAGCAATCCGTGGTTGCCGTCGACCGTCAGCATCGTCGGCACGAGCGCGTCCCACGTGCGGACCGTACTGGCGGTGCCAGCCAGAGACGCGATGTCCTGATCACCCTTCGTCGCACCGAGCAGGAGGAGGACGAGAACTCCCCGTTCGACCGTCGCCTCAAGCGTCGATCGGATTCGCGGCAGGACGGCCGCCGGCAACGAGAGGGTCACTTCCGTTTCGGCACTGGCGAGCATGCTCTCGATTCGTTTGAGTACCGTCTGTCGGGACTTGATTACCTCGAACTGCTCGCCGGAACGCTCGGTCGACGTGTACCGCGATTGGAGTTCCGGTTCGATATCCTCGACGCTCTCTGTGAGTCGATCGACGACGGTCTCGGGTCGAACCGGCCGAATTACCGTCGGCACCGAGTGATCGTCGACTTCGACGAAGCCGCGCTTCTCGAGTTCCTCGCTGATGCTATAGACGTAGCGCTTCGATACGTCGGCGGCGTCGGCGATCGTACTAGCTTTCGACTCCCCCCGTTCGAGAATCGCCAGGTACGTGTCAGTCTCCGTTTCCGAGAGGCCAAATCGTTCAAGTAACCCGGCGAGCTCGCGATCATCCATGAGTACTTAGTACATCGATAATCGAGCGTTCGATGTAAAATATGCTCGGTCCGCTACGACAGTTCAGCTCGAAATCGATGTATTCTACGATTCGCAACCGGCTTCTCGAGTCCCCTCCGATTGACCAGCCTGAACGCCCACGGTCAAAAAGTGAGAATAGATTTTTCAACAAAGTTTATTGCTCCGGGAGCGATCTGAGAGAACGATGGAATTACACGGTGCCCTCAACGACTACAAGCGCTCACAGGGGAACCCACGGCAGTTTCCCGGCGAGCGCAGGTCGACGACGGGACTTTTCTCCGGACTCGACGAACGGCTCGTTCACGTCGCCCTCGACGGATCGATCAGGGACTACTCGTATCCACTCTCCGGCCTGGCCGGACTCGATCGTTCCAGATTTGGACTCGAAATCGACGGCGACGTCGACTGGTTCGACGCCGACGAAAGCGATCAGCGATACGTCGAGAACACCGCCGTCGTCGAGACGAGACATACCGTCGGAGAATCGACGTGTGTCCAGTACGACGTCACGATCGGACGTCTCCACCTGACTCACTTCTCACTCGAGGACGGACATGCGGACGACGATACCAGTCTACACGCGTGTTTCGGATTTGCTCCCGAGGGGCGAGCAGGGCGGATCGGTCAGCTCTGGCACGACGATGCAGTCGAGGTTCACCACGACACCGAACACGATTTCCTCGCGGCATCGACCGGGCTGTCCGTGACCGGACAGGTTCCCGAACGCTTCGACGAATTACTGGCCGCAGAGCCCGCTGACTTTCCGCGCTCACCGACAGACGACCGCTACGAGGAAGCACGACTCAGCCCGATCGTGATGACCGAACTCGAGCTGGCCGGGTCGTCGCCGAGTGCGACGGTCGCGACGCTGCTTTCGGACGATGGAGACCGAACCGACGCACTCGAGCGAGTCCGGGCCGCTGCGGTCGATCACGAAAGCAGCGACGCGATACTCGAAGCGGGCCGCGAACAGGCTCGCGACCGGCTGCTCGTTCCCGATCACGGCATCGAAGGCGGGGTTTCGGATCTCCGTGCGCTCGCGCTGTTGCGCGCGCCAACGGGAGCCCGAATGGCTGGCCCCGAGTTCGACCCGTTCTATCGGTATTCCGGTGGCTACGGATACACCTGGTTCCGCGACGACGCCGAAATCGCCGAGTTTCTGTTAGATGCCGACCTGCGGCTAGACCTTGGACTCGAGGAGTGGCACGAAATGAGCGCTCGCTTCTACGGCGAGACACAACTGTCAGACGGCACCTGGCCCCATCGGGTCTGGCCCCACAACGGCGAACTCGCACCCGGCTGGGCACACGGTCGACTGGAGGAAGCCGAGTCCGAAGAGTATCAGGCGGATCAGTCCGCGAGCGTGGCCTCGTATCTCGCGACGTACCTTCGGCACGTCGATCCCGCGGACGAACAGGTACGGAAAACGCTCGCCGCTGCTCTCGATGGTCTGGGCGACTCTCTCCGGGCTGATGGTCTCCCCGGACGTGTCCAGAACGCCTGGGAGAACATGACGGGCCGGTTCGTTCATACGGCGGCGACATTTCTCGAGGCGTACACGGCGATCGCTCGAGCGCCGGTTGACGAGGTGCTCGTGGTGCGGGCACGAGAGCGTGCACGAACTATCTATGCGGCTCTCGACGATCTCTGGGTGCCCGAGCGTGGTGTTTACGCCATGCGGGCGGACGGCGGCGATTTAGACGACCGACTCGACGGGAGTACGCTCGCGCTGGCTACGGCCCATTTAGAGTACGCCATGCTCGAAGAGGTCGACGACGAACGGCTCGATCGCCTCGTTTCCCACGTCGAAACGACGCTCGATGGCCTGTATCGGAACCCGGATGGACCGATCGAAGGACTTACTCGCTTCGAGGGCGATCCCTGGCGAGTCCGCGAACAAGACGCCGAAAAGATATGGACGGTGACGACTGCGTGGGGCGCTCGTGCCGCCATCGATCTGAGTGAACTTCTGGCGGCAAACGGCCGGGACGAAGCCGAGGCGTTCCACGAACACGGTCGGGCCTTACTTGCACTCGTCGGGCCCGGCGGACCGCTCCGGCGACCCGGCGGGTACCTTTCTGAGCAACTGTTCGACGACGGGACACCGGACAGCGCAACGCCGCTCGGCTGGCCCCACGCAATCCGGCTTGCGACGGCGAGCGCTCTCGAGGCACCCCTGTCATCGTCACCCGCCGATACCGGAGACCGTACCCCCATACGGGACTGAATCGCTGCTCGCGCTGGACACCTCGGGTTCGGCCGTTTCGCACAGACGAAGGGACGGAAGACGAGAGTTCCCCATACTGCATTTCGGGTGATGAAAACTGCGTCCCGGTTCAGGTGGTGACGGTTGGGGCGTCACGCTTACTGGCGAAGACGTTACGACCGGTTTCGGTATCGAACAGGTGAATATCCGTTTCGTCGAAGGTGATCGTCACTCGATCGCCCGGATCGAGGTCCGCGTTCGAGTCGACGCGAGCGATGAACTCGTCGTTCACGTCGAGGTAGAGGAAATTGTCTGAACCGACAGGTTCGACCACGTCGATCGTCGCCGTTATGATGTTCGCTGCCCCCTCGGTCGCCAATTCGACATCCTCCGGTCGGACACCGAGCGTGTGCCGATTCGAATCGAGTGCGTCTTTGCGATCGTTGATGTACGAGGCAGAGAGGTCGAACTGGAATACGCCGTCAGGACCGGTGAGGTGCACTCGGGAGCCAGACGTTTCGACCCCAACGTCGACGAAGTTCATCGACGGAGACCCGATGAAACCGCCGACGAACTCGTTGACCGGGTTTTTGTAGACCTCGGTCGGTCGACCCTGCTGTTGCAGTTCGCCGCCGTCGAGAATAACGATTCTGTCGCCCATCGTCATCGCCTCGTGTTGGTCGTGCGTCACGTAGACGGCCGTAATCTGGAGTGCGTTCTGGAGGCGCTGGATCTCCGCGCGCATGCTCGTACGAAGTTTGGCGTCGAGGTTGCTGAGCGGTTCGTCGAACAGGAACAGATCCGGTTCCCTGACGATCGCGCGCCCGAGAGCGACGCGCTGTTTCTGACCACCGGAGAGTTCGTCCGGATTGTCCTCGAGCAGATCCTCGATGTCCATCATTTCGGCCGCTTCGACGACCCGCCGTTCGCGTTCCGTCTCGCCCATGTCGGTACTCATCCGAAGCCCGAACTCCATGTTCTCGAAGACCGTCTTGTGGGGATACAGCGCGTAGTTCTGGAACACCATCGCGACGTCCCGGTCTTTCGCGTGGACGTCCGTGACGTCCTCGCCGCCGATTTTGATTCTCCCGTCGGTAGGTTGCTCGAGCCCCGATAACATCCGAAGCGTCGTCGTCTTCCCACAGCCCGAGGGTCCGACGACGGTAACGAACTCGCCATCTTCGATCTCGAGGTCGAGGTCGTTGACGGCAACGACCGACCCGGTGTCGTATTCCTTCCGTAGCGATTCGACCGTTACTCGTGCCATTTCCCCGTTCGTTCGATGAGGGGGCGTAAAACCTTTTCCCAAAAAGCCGAATTTGAGAAGTAAAATTACACCAAATATATTGCTCTCTATCATTTATAATACAATTACGATATGTTTTGAGGTAACTCATCACATTCTCCCGGAATCCCAAACGAGCAAAGTTACGGATCGAATCTCGTTTGGGGCCGGAAAACGCCGGTATATGGCGTTTGATGCCAGTTACTATTGCTATTTCCCGAACCGGAAAGTCGGCATCCTAACAACTAAATATACGAAGATATTATTCATCACTGTTTGCTATGACGGCGAATCGCAGGAACGTACTAGCGGGGATGGGCGGGATGGCATCGGTTACCGTCGCAGGCTGCCTCGGCGAAATGGTCAGCGGCGGCGGCGAACAGGAGACGGTGCTCTGGAATCAGTTCACCGAAGGAGAACAGAAAACCCTCGACAAGCACCTCAAGACGTTCAACGAGGGACGGGACGACGAGTTGCATTCCGAGAACCTCTCGGACGTCAAAAAGCAACTCAAGACGGCAATTCCGGCGGGGGACGGCCCGCACACCTTCCCGTGGGCGCACGACCGTATCGGCAAGTACGAAAGTCAGGATTTCGTGTACAACGCGAAAGACGATGTCGAAGTCGACCTCGCGGGAACATATACTGAAAACGCCGCGTCCGCAGTGCAGTGGAACGACGGTGTGTACGGACTTCCCTACGCATCCGAGACGGTGTCGCTCATGTATAATCCCAAACTCGTCGAGCAGCCTCCAGAAACGCTCTCGGAGATGGTCTCTATCATGGAAGATCACCACGACCCTCAAAACAGCAAATGGGGGCTCTCGTGTCCGCCGAAAACGGCTTACTTCGTGAGTGCCTTCTTGCAAGCATTCGGCGGGAATATCTACGACAAGGAGAGCCGCGATGTCGGAATCGAAGACGACGCGTTCATCGAAGGGATCGAACTGCTTCAGAACTCTATCTGGCCGTACGTCGCGGAGGCGACTAAATATGCGGAGCAAATGCCGCCGTTCGCCGACGGCAACGCACCGTTTGCGATCAACGGTCCGTGGCAACTAAGCGGTTTCCGTGATAGCGGTGTCGACGCGACTGTTGCACCGCTTCCCGATATCGAAGGCGGCAGTCCGAACCCCTACACGGGCGTGCAGACGTGGTACTTTACGTCACAACTCAACGGCGCAAGCGACGTGTCGCTCGACACGACCGTCGAGTGGGCTGAGTGGTATACGACTACCGAAGACGTCATCCTCGGCAATGCCCAGGAGCATGGCCTGATCCCCGTCCACAAGAACTACACCGAGTCCGACGAACTCGGTGACGACGTCGCAACGTTTGCCAAGACAGTCGCGATGGGGACACCGATGCCATCCGATCCACGCATTGACACGGTGTGGACGCCGTTAGAGAGCGGTCTTCAGCAGATATTTACCGGGCAGAAAGAGCCCGAAGAAGCGATGTCGGCGGCTGCCGATGAGATTCGTAGCCGTTGGGAATAATTAACTGCATCTGAAACGAATACGTTATGTCAACGTCATCATTCTTTAGACGCGTGTCCGACCGAGGGCAGCAACGGCTTCCCGATCGCACAGGGGATTTCGATCCGTTCGGCCTTTTGCTCGTGTTGCCCGGGTTCGTTCTATTCTTTGCATTCATGCTGTTCCCGATCACGTTCCTCGTCTATCTGTCGCTGACCGACGCGACCCACGCGGGCACGGTTATTGGTGGCGGTTCGGACCTGATCGGCCTCAAAAATTACGTCAAACTCTATTCAGATCCGAACTTCTGGAATTCGTTCGCGATTACCTGGTTGTTCGTCGCGGTGAGTCTAGTGGTCAAGATCGTACTCTCGCTCGGACTTGCAATGGTCTTGACGCACGCTCGAGTGGTAGGCAAACGCTTCATGCGAGCGGCCGTGATAATTCCGATGGGGTTTCCGACGATATTCACGATCACCGTCTGGAGTGGCCTGTTCAGCGCTGCTCGATACGGTCCGCTGAACCAGTTTGTCGATCACTACAATAGCGCCATCAAGGGCCTCGTCGGTGTCATCGATACCATCATCTTCGCGACGATATCCGCACCGGACGTATTACTCGTTGACGTCCCGGTCGCATGGCTATCTGGAAGATGGAGCGCCTTCTTCGCGTACATCTCGACGGAAGTCTGGTTAGCGTATCCCTTCATGGTGATCATAATCGTGAGCGCACTTCAAGACGTCCCGGCAGAATTGCACGATGCGGCGAAAGTCGACGGTGCCGGGTATCTCCACCGATTCCGTCACGTTACGCTCCCGTCCATCAAACGCCCAGTTCTGTTCGGCGCGATCCTCACCGGGGCGACATCGTTCCAGCAGTTCCTCATTCCGTGGATCTTCAACGAAGGCGGTCCCGCTCGCCAGAACGAACTCCTCCTCGTGTACGGGTACCGTGAAGCGACCAAATTTAGCGAGTACGCGTTCGGTTCCGCAATCATGGTTACCGCTATCGCATTCATCGGTCTATTCATGTGGCTCGCGGTGAAGAAAGGAAACCTCGCCGAGGGGGTGAACGCATAGTGACGTCATCTGAAGCAGAGTTACAAGCCGACGAACAGGTCAGTAGTCACACTCGAGATCCGATCGACACCATCAAGACGGTTGCTGGAACTGGCAGTGCGATCGGCATTCTAGTAATCCTGATGTTTCCGATCTACTGGGTCGTCACAGCGTCACTCTCACAGGGATCCGGTCTCATGAGCTCTGAGGGGATATTCGCCGATCCAACCACCTACAATCTCGATGCGTACCGGTGGGTAATCTTCGAATCTGCATTTCAAGATGCGCTGGTCAACAGCCTGGTCGTCGTCATCGTAACGGTCAGCGTATCGATGTCAGTCGTTATCCCCGGTGCATACGCGCTCTCGCGGCGGAATTTCATCGGTCGCGAGAAAATCCTCTACGGTTACGTCCTGTTCACGCAGGTCGGTGCTGGCCTTTCGATCGCGACGTTGATTGCCCTGTATGCGCTCTTCGTCAATCTCGGGTTGAACAACAACCTCCTCGTGCTTGGACTGTTTTACGCGGCGAGTGCGATTCCGTTCAACACGTGGTTGCTCAAGACCTTCATGGACAACATCCCCGTGTCCTACGAGGAGGCGGCGATCGTCGACGGTGCAGGCCGGTGGGACGTTATCCGCGAAGTGATTCTACCGCTGTCGAAACCAGGAATCGCCGTCGTTCTGGTCTTTACCTTCTTGGCAGGATGGAACGAGTTCATCATCGCGCAGACCTTGCTCAGTCCGGAACAGTACACGCTATCGGTTGAGCTCTATTCTCTCACAACTGGCGGACGGTTCGAGACGCCATGGACGCAGTTCTCTGCGTTTGCAATACTGTTTGCCCTGCCCGTTGCGTTGATTTACTTCTTCGCACAGAGCTACGTCGAGAGCGGCCTCTCCTTCGGCGGCATGGAGGGGTGAACTACCCAACCCTCCCGCGCTCGGGCCGCCCCGGCACTTGCTTGGTGAGGGTGGAGCTTCACGGAGTGGCGCACGTCCACTGCAACGGCGTGGACGCGGATCGGTTCGTCGATCGCACTGACCGGAATCGTCCCGCCGGCCTCGAGTACGTCCTCGTTCCGATCGTCGACGTAGAACTCGACGGTGGGATCGCCGTCGCCGGTGACGGTCGCGGTCGCCGAAAGGTGAACCTTCCCCTCGTCGACCGCCGCGTCGAGTTTGACCCGCGGTCGCGGTTCATCCTCGTCTGCTTTCGGAGACGCACGAACCGTTCGGGTCGACGATCCCTTCGCCGACGGTGACGAAGCGCGGCAGACCGGGATGGTGCGTGCCGTCTCCGCTCTCAAAGCTCGTGTCGGACGCGGGTTCGCCGCCGTCTGCGAGAAGTCGTCGACGGTCACTTCTCATCGTCCGATCCGATGGAAATGGCGTCTCGGTTCGTCGGTCCATACCCCACCTTCCATTCCGGAGATTAAATGTATGATGAACTAGGTAATCATAATTTCTACACCTCGCTGTACGTCGGCGAACTTCGGAATGTCGATACTTTCAGCGGGCCTTACGCGTCGTCGAACAGTTCTTCGCCATCTACCATGCGTTCTTCGACGGCATCCATGTCGAGCGTCACGCCGAGTCCAGGCTCCTCCGGAACCTCGATGTAACCGTTCTCGATGACGTCCTCCTCCACCAGGTCCTCCCACCAGCCGAGTTCGTAGGAGTGGTACTCGACGGCCAGTGCGTTCGATATCGCCGCACCGACGTGAACGCTGCCCATCGTCGCCACGGGCGAGGCGACGTTGTGCATCGCGACCGGCACGTAGTACATGTCGGCGAGATCCGCGATCTTGGCCGTCTCGCGCATGCCGCCGACCTTCGGCATGTCCGGCGCGATGATATCGACTGCCTGCTCCTCGAGCAGGCGGCGTTGACCGTGCTTTCGGTAGACGTTCTCGCCGACGGTGATCGGAGTCGTCGTCGACTGCGTAACCTCGCGCTGGACGTCGTGGTTCTCCGGGGGAACCGGGTCCTCGAGCCACCAGACGTCGTACTCCTCGAGTCGCTTCGCGAGCCGCTTCGCGCTCCCGCTGGAGAACGACCAGTGACAGTCGAAGGCGACGTCGGCTCGAGAGCCGACTTGCTCGGTGACGGCTTCGACGATCGACGCCTTGTGTTCGATTTCGGGCGCTCGGAGGTGCCGGTTCGCCCGATCCTTCTCATGACCGCTCGGCACGTCCAGGTCGAACTTCAAGGCGTCGTAGCCCAGTTCCTCGACGACGCGCTCTGCCTCGTCGGCGCAGGCGATCGGGTCGGCCTCCTCCTCGGTGTGACAGTCGCAGTAGACGCGGACCTCGTCTCTGTACTTGCCGCCGAGGAGCTGGTAGGCCGGCACCTCGAGAATCTTCCCGGCGAGGTCGTGGAGCGCGACCTCGATTCCCGAGATTGCGGTGACCGTGACGCCGCCAATCGATCCCTCGCCGGACATCTTCTGGACGAGGTGTTCGGTCAGTCGGTCGATGTCGAGCGGGTTCTCCCCCTGCAGGAACGGTTTCATCCGCTCGATCAGTTCCGGCGCACCGGCCCCCCAGTAGGCTTCGCCGGTACCAGTGATTCCCGCGTCCGTGTAGATCCGGACGAGCGTCCACGGGAAATTTCCGTCGACCATCGTGGTCTGAATATCGGTGATCTCGACGTCCCGTCCGCCACTGCGCTCGCGGGTGACCCCCATCGCCTCTGCGGAGAGATCCCGCATCGTGTATTCGGCGTTCGGATCGTGAAGTTGTGAATAGTCGACCCTCATGGGAATCCATTCACTCTCATCATAGTAATAGTTTTCACCTTCCCTAGGCAAGTCCTCTCAATCTCGGGAGACGGCGAGACGTACGAGAGGGCTACAGTGGCTGGCAGAGAACTCTCCAGAGGCGGGTTGTGACTATTCGAATGATCGACCCGCACTCGCGTGCCTCCGTAACCGGAACGTCGTCCCACGAGATCGGCCGCGACTCCCAGATCACCCGATTGATCGTTTCGTCCAGTTCGATCAGGGTTTCGTCGTCGAGAGTCGCCCACGCTTCGGGGTCAACGAAAATCGTCTCCGACCCGATTTCGAGCCCGACAGCCGCCAGACCGTACAAGTAACTGCGCTCGAATCAGACCCGGTTGCCGTCATTGACGCCACTTCGGTTTCGAACTGCGTGGCGCATGGCTCCGCTGCCGCCCGTTGCTCGGTCATCGGTTCGAGTCTGTCAGTACTCGTTAAAAATCTGCTCGCCGTAAACGTCACGATCCGCGACAGAAACACCCTCTATTCGGAGAGGGACACGTCGAGTCGCTCTTCTAGCGCCTCGATCAGGCCGCCGCCGATGCCGGCTTGTGTCGCACGACCCTGTTCGACGGCGAGGATGTCGGTTTCGGGAGCGCCGAGTTCGTCGGCGAGTTCTTCGCGCTTGAGTCCGGCGTCTTGGCGGGCCTCGACGAGCGTCTCACCATACTCCGAGACGAGATACGGCAGCGGATCCTCGTCGTAGTTGGTCCCCTCGTTTTCCCAGTGTTCGGAATCGCCGTCCCATATCGGATTTGCCTTCGCGACGTTCTGGGCCGCCTTCTGCTTTCGACTCGTCTCGTCGGCGGGGCCACCGCTCGAGTCCTGCCCCCTTCGATTCCGGTTCCGATTCCGTCCGTGCGTTCGCGAATCGTCGTGTGGTGCACAGTCTGGGCAGACCTCGAGTTCGGCGCCGGCGACCGACGCGAGCCTGAGCGAGTCGCTCTCGGTACCGCAGAGTTCGCAGTTCGTCCCGCCGCCACCGCCGGACGAACCAGTCGAGTATTTGGCCATGCGACACTTTGGCATCTGCGCCATTTCAACTAATCGGTAGCGTCGACGGTGCAGATACGCTGAACTCGCCGCCGACTGCCATCGAGAAGTCGGGTCGTCACGTCTGACTAAATTGTCAACCGAAGCGTTTCCTGACAGTCGTCCGCAATGGGAGCGCCAGCCTGCCGACCAGCGGGAGTATCACGAACGCCGTGAAATCGAGAGGGAGGGAAGCGGTGCCGGCCGCAGCAACACCGAATCCGGCGAACGGCGCGAGGATGGGGACGACGTACAGGTACGACGGCTTCCAGCCGGGGAGCTACCACGTGTGCCGGATTACGACGCCGAACAGGAACGGCGTGAGCAAGGGGTCACCGACGAGCGTCGTCGTCGCTGCCAGAACGAGTGCGACAACGATCGTCTCGTTGATCGTCACCGCCCCCAGGTCTGCTGGCGGCGGACGGCTCGAGCGACGAGCACGGCAAGCAGCGTGAGTGCCACTACTCTGCTTCGAGGCTAGGTGGGTCGAATGGACGATTTCGGTGACCGTTCAAATCGATTTGGGTATCGTCGTCGCTCGAGGTACGTGGGTATTTCGGCCGCCGGTCGTTTCGAACGCCTCTCACGAGAAGTCAGCGAGCGACGATTGGCCAGCCGATCGGTCACCGCGAGTCGGTTCCGAATCGTCGTCCGACGAGTCTCCGGCCGTTTCCGTCCCGTGAGCGGCCTCATCTCCCTCCCAGCTCTCGAGGCTGGCCTGGTCTGCCGCGGCGAACTCGAGGTTCGCCACTCGAACACCGAGTTTGCGAACCGGGTCTGCCTCGAACTCCGTAAACAGGTCGCGAGCGATACGATCGACCAGTTCGGGATCGTCGATCGGACCGGGGAGCGACCGTTCTCGCGTGTTGACGTCGTACGGCGGCGTGACGGCCTTGACGCCGATCGTCCTGTACAGCGCGCCCTCGCGGCGTGCGCGATCGGCGACGGCTAACGCGAGCGTCTCGATCTGTTCGTATTTCGGGGCCGGCGCGTCGACCGGTTCGGCGAACGCTGATTCCCGAGAGAAACTCTTGGGATCGCCTTTCGGCTCGACCCGTCGGTCGTCTTCGCCGCGAGCGCGGTCGGAGAGTTCCCTCCCGCGCTCGCCGAACTGCTCGACCAACAGCTCCTGATCGGCCGCTGCGACGTCGCCTGCGGTCTCGAGGCCCATTTCCCGAAGCTCGCGGGCGGTCACTGGTCCGACGCCATGGAGCAGGTCGACCTCGAGCGGGGCGAGAAAATCTCGTCCCTCACCGGGTTCGACGATGGTGAGTCCGTCGGGTTTGTCGAAGTCGCTGGCGATCTTGGCGGCTGACATCGATGGCGCGACGCCGACGCTGACCGTCACGCCGACTTCCCGACGGATGCGGTCTTTGATATGGCGTGCGAAGCCGTCCGCCACCTCCCAGGCGGTTCGGTCGGTCACATCGAGGTAGGCCTCGTCGATGCTGACTTTGCGAACGACGTCGGCACAGTCGTGGAGGATCTCCCGAACGTCGTCCGCGACCGACTCGTAGTAATCCATGTCAACGGGCCGGTAGTAGCCGGTCTCCGTGTGCTCTCCGTCCGCGTCGTCGACCGCGACGGTTTCGTCGTCTGCGCGTCGGGGGAGTCGCTCGAGCGCCGTCGAGATTGCTTGGGCGCTCTCGACGCCGAATTCGCGGGCTTCGTAACTGGCGGTGGCGACCGCGCCGACCGAGTCGCCTTCCTCGTAGCCCATTCCGACGACGACCGGTTCGCGGCGGAGGTCGGGCTCGCGAAGCCGCTCGCAGGAGGCGTAGAAGCAATCAGCGTCGACGTGACAGACGATTCGATCGTCTTCGTCTTCGCCCTCGACGCCCGGTAGCCGCGGCCCATCGGACATTCGTCTATCGGTCGATTCGTCCGGACCGACGTGAACGTTGCGCCCTCCGTGTCGTCACCAGGTGTCACTCTCTGCTTAACGTGATGGTCACCGATGTTGTCAATCTCGATTCTGTCGTCGAACTCCGGAAACGGAAGGGCGGTCGACGCGGACACGGACCGGGAAGTCCCACGGAACGTATCGGTCTGTCGACAGTGTCACGGTTGCCTCCGGTCGTTCGCACGCTCTAGATATAGAGTCTCTCGTGCGTGCAGTACGATAGTTCGAGACGGCCGCCTGAGCGTTCAGTTGTACTCCCGCCAGCGATGGCCGCACTCGGTGCATTTGAAAAAGCGCGTTGGCGGTTCGTCGGCAGAGGCGGTCTGTTTGAGGGTGTACCACGCCTCTTGATTCCCACACTCGTCACAGACGACGTCGGTCGCCTTCGGTTTCCCCTCGAAATTCGCATTCTCGTCGGACTCGATCACGTCGTCGTCGGTCTGCGATTCCGTCGTGACGAACGCGTCTTCTCGTTCGCGATCCCGCTCCCTCGAGGCTCCGCAATCGTCGTTCGTACAGACCATGCGATCGCCCTTCGCTTTCATCATCGAACCGCATTCTTCGCAAAACTGCATACCAGCTGTCTACGAACTCGAGACGCAAAAATACACCACTCCCGGCTGCGGGACCTGACGACAGTTTTCGGGCGCGTCTCCGTCTCTCGATCGACCCGAGCTGGCTCACGTACTGCTGATCGCCGCGAGCGAATTCCCGTGCCTCTCCGATCGGTGCAGGAGGAGTTCGCCTCAGGAGTCCTCGAGTAGCGTGTCTCCGAGGACGGACAGTTCGCATCCCGGAACGTCCTCACGGCCGCCACGGCAAGGATTTCTGCTGTCTCTCCCTTACGCGCCACGTTCTCTCCTCACGCTCCATCACCGCTCACCCGTGCCCCGGACTCGGCCGGTTCCGTGAGAACGACCCGACCGTCGAGTCCGCGGTCGGCGAGTGCATCGCGGGCACTGGCTTCGGCCTCGTCGGCGTGAGCCGCATCGGTCACGCCGTACACGACCGGCCCCCAGGACGATTGTCCGATCCCGGAGAGGACCGGACAGTCCTCGAGGGCTTCCACGAGTTCCCCCGCGGGCGGCCGGAAGACGCCGCCCTGTGCGTCGGCGTACCAGGCACCGTTTTTGCGGCCGATTTCGGCAATCGCGTCCCCGAATGCCTCGAGTCGGCCCGCGGCGGCGGCCGGGAGGAGCTTGCGGGTTACGACGCCAGCGATTTCGTCGGCCACGGCGGGATCGGCTCGGTCGACGACGGCGCGCATGCTCGCATCCTCGTCGTCGCCGCTACGGCCGGGTTCCGCGTCGGGGACGACGACGAGAAATCGCCACTCCGTCGGCAGATCGTGGCGGGCGACGATCGGCGGGACCGTCCAGTTGCCCTCCGCGGGTGGCTCCGTCGTAAATCGATTCGTCGGGTGCCCGGCGTCGACGACGAACCCGCCACGTTCGAACGTCGCGACGCCGACGCCGCTGCGCCCTCCCCGACCGATCGCGGGTGCGTGGTCTCGTACTCGAGGGCGGCGACCGTGTGCGCGTGCCGTCGCAGCGAGGACGGCGAGCGCGAGTTGTGTTCCGCTTCCCAGACCCACGTGCCGTGGGAGGGACTCCACGAGCGCGATCGTAACGCCGGAGACGTCGAGGACATCGACGGCGCGGGTCGCGTACTCCTGAACCAGCGGATCGTCAGCGGTGACGGTGGCGGAAGGTTCGGCGGTAACGGTGACTCGCGGCGCAGTGAGACCGACGCCGATTCCACCGTAGAGTCGCTCTCGAGCGAGCGACAGGTTCTGAAAGCCGACGTGGAGTCGCGCACCAGCGCTAACAGTGGCGGTCGCCATATCGCCGCGTAAGGGGTGGGCCGTCAAGGGGATTTCGACGGTGGCAACGGGGAGAGGGACCGATCACGTCGTAGGATCAGTACGAAGCGTGAACCGCTTCGGGGTCACGCCCCGAGGCACTCGCCTTGCTTATCTGTAGAGACCGACCGACGACAGGGTGACGACTCACGGCCGCTCCGACGCAAGAAACGAAATGCAACGCTCGATTCACTCACACGCCTGACCCTCGATAGCCGCTCGAGGGTATCGTCGTGGCGAACGGCCGAACGACGGAGCGGGTGGCCCGAGCGCATCCGATGGTCGACAGGGTCTGTGTCGACAACCACAGGACTGATCCTGGATCGGTCAGAAATATGGGGCAAGCGAAGCTAACAGTGAAATATTGCTGTTCACCGACGCCGATACGGTCGTTCCGGCGAAGTGGATTCGACGTCACTGGCGTCATTACGCCACCCCGTCAGTCCTCGGTGTCGACGGGCCGCTACGACCGCTCGGGGACGGACTCCGACACCGAGCGTACTTCACGTCCTCTCTAACTGGTGGTATCGGGCGTGCTGGCTGCTCGGCTTCGTTCAGCAACCGGGCTCGAAGATACCGATCTTTTGCTCCGGGTACACCGCGACGGGACCGTCGTATAGGACCACCCCGTCCCGTCACCACGTCGGCCCGCCGCCAGCGACGGATCGACTACGGACTGCTCTTCGTGACGTATCTTGTCGGCTCCCTCGAGTACGCGTTGCCCGGTCGCTCACCGTCTGGAAACTCCTTGTGACGGATCGATATCGAAGCGAACGTGACCCGCACGATCGGTTGACCAAGAGAGGGTGACTTATATCCTTTCGAAGTAAGGTCAGACCATGAGCAGCGACAGCGAGTTCGACTACGGAAAAGACGAACGGTTGCGGAGTCGCGAAGTGACGGAGGGCCCTGACAAGGCCCCACACAGAGCGATGTTCCGCGCGATGGGCTTTGACGACGAGGATTTCGGCGCACCGATGATCGGTGTGCCGAACCCTGCGGCCGACATCACGCCGTGTAACGTCCACCTGGACGACGTCGCCGAATCCGCGCTCGAGGGGGTCGACGAGTCCGGCGGCATGCCGATCGAGTTTGGCACGATCACCATCTCCGACGCCATCTCGATGGGGACGGAAGGGATGAAAGCGTCACTGATTTCTCGAGAGCTCATCGCCGATTCCGTCGAACTGGTCTCGTTTGGCGAGCGGATGGACGGACTGGTCACCATCGGCGGCTGTGACAAGAACATGCCCGGCATGATGATGGCGTCTATCCGGACGGACCTCCCCAGCGTCTTCTGTTACGGTGGTTCCATCATGCCCGGCGAACACGAAGGCAGGGAAATCACCGTCCAGAACATCTTCGAGGGCGTCGGTGCCGTCGCGGACGGGGAGATGACGGACGAGGAACTCGACGAGATGGAACGGAACGCCTGTCCTGGTGCCGGTTCCTGTGGCGGCATGTTCACCGCCAACACGATGGCCTCGATTTCGGAAGCGATCGGTTTCGCGCCGCTCGGAAGCGCCAGTCCGCCCGCCGAAGACGAATCGCGCTACGCAGTCGCTCGCGAGGCGGGCGAACTCGCCGTCGAAGCCGTCCAGAAGCAACGCAAGCCCTCCGACTTCATACGCAAGGAATCGTTCGAAAACGCCATCGCGCTCCAGGTCGCGATCGGCGGCTCGACCAACGCCGTTTTGCACCTGCTGGCGATGGCCGCCGAAGCCGGCGTCGACCTCTCGATCGAGGAGTTCGACGAGATCAGCCGACGGACCCCGAAGATCGCCGATCTCCAGCCCGGCGGGACGCGGGTCATGCAGGACCTCCACGAGGTCGGTGGGGTCCCGGTGGTCCTCAACGCCCTCTACGAGACAGATCTACTCCACGGCGGCGCGCTAACGGTCACGGGCAACTCGATCGGTGCGGAACTCGAGCGACTCGACCCGCCCTCGATCGAGGAGCTCGACGCGGACTTCCTCTACACCGTCGACGAGCCGAAAAACGAGCAGGGCGCCATCCGTATTCTGACCGGGAACCTCGCGCCCGAGGGTGCCGTCCTCAAGGTGACCGGCGACGACGACCTCCATCATGAAGGACCCGTCCGCGTCTTCGAGGAAGAGGAAAACGCCATGGAGTACGTACAGGAGGGACACGTCGAGAGCGGTGACGTCATCGTCATCCGAAACGAGGGCCCGCAGGGTGGCCCCGGGATGCGCGAGATGTTGGGCGTCACCAGCGCGGTCGCCGGTCAGGGCCACGCCGAAGACGTCGCGCTCATCACCGATGGTCGATTCTCCGGCGCCACGAGGGGATTCTCGATCGGCCACGTCGCGCCCGAGGCGTTCGCGGGCGGTCCCATCGGCCTCATCGAAGACGGGGACGTGGTTACCATCGACATCGAAGAGCGCACCCTCGAGGTCGACGTCGACGATGGCGAACTCGAGGCCCGACGCGAGGATTGGGAACGACCCGAGCCCAACTACCGGAACGGGGTCCTGGCCAAGTTCGGCCGCGACTTCGGGTCGGCCGCGAACGGTGCGGTGACCAACCCCGGCGTCAGCGACGAGTAAGCGGGCGGACGCGCGTCGATTCGATACCGGACCGACGATACGTCGCCACCGAACGACGAGCCTTCCCTTCGATTTCCTGCACGAATCTTTCCGGTCCGTGTGACCGAATAGCAGATAGACCGCTCTATGTGTAAATACTGTCTCCAGTGCGAGTGGAATATTAGCACGACCGATGGGTTTACCGAAAAAGAGGTGTCCGAGAAAGCGATCGAACACTTCGTCGAAACGGGACACACGGTCGATTCGCTCCGACTTCCACCACCGCCATCGATACTCCAGAATTAAGCCGAGACTGAGGGCCGGCCATCAGTGCGTGAACCCGATCAGTGCCCGCATCGTCCCGTCGGTTCGTTTCGAACCGCTCGACGCAACGCATGGGGCGAACGGCCGACCGACCTCGTTAGCCTCGCTGCTCGAGGATTCGATCGATGATCAGTCGCGTCGACAGCAGTTCGCCCTCGCCGGTCGACTCTCGGGGGCTCGCCCGGCGAACCTCGCAGTCGATGCCGCGTCGGTCGAGTTCGGCCACGATGGCCTCGTCATCGTGGTGCTGGTCGTGGCCCAGCGCGATCACGTCGGGATCGATCTCCTCTATCGGAACGAAGATGTCCTCCTCGTGGCCCAGTAGGGCTTCGTCCACGGTCTCGAGCGCGTTGACGACGTCTCGGCGCTGCGTCGCCGGACAGATCGGTGCCGACTTGTGATCGACGTTCGCCTTCCGCGCGACGATCACGTACAGTTCGTCACCCATCGCCGCGGCCTCCTCGAGGTAGTGAACGTGACCCGGATGGAGGATGTCGAAGGTCCCTTGGGCGATGACTGTCCGTGTCATGCGGTCCTCGCGTTCGGCGTCGCGGTTTGCAGTTTGCACGTCGGTTCGGTCGCCGTTCGTCCGGTAATCACTGGAAGCATCGTCTCGGGAATCGCAAATCTCATCGTCGCAGTTCCTCGTCGATATCCGCCTGTGTGAAATCGAAGAAGTCCTCCGTCTCGGGCAGATTGACGTCGATCACGCTCAGCTGCGTCGGCTTTCCCTGCGAATCGAACGCCTGCCAGTCCGTTCGGCGGTAGGGCGCGCCGATGATGACGTGGATGCTCCCTCGGCCGAAAGTGTCCAGATCCGCGTCGCTCGGGCTAATCACGCCATTGGGATGGGAGTGAATGCTTCCCAGCGCCTTCACGTCGTTCGGAATTTGATTCGTCTTGACGGTCGCGCTGACGCTATTGGACTCGGTGCCGGGCACCACGAGGACATCAGTGATGACTAACCCGTCCCGGTCCACTCCCAGGCGGTCGGCCTCGGTCCCTCGGAGAAAGCCCATGTACTCGTTCGGATGCGTCGCCTCCGAGGACTCGAGGGCGAACTCGAGGGTTTCCTCGGCGATTCCGAGGATCTCGCTCGAGCGAAACAGCGCGTCGAACAGCCCCATACACCCACTTCCGGCCTTGCGGTTGCTAAACGTTCCGATGCGCGCGTTATCGTACACCGGTGGCTACAGCCCGTCTCGCTACCGGGAAGAGCCGAATCGCCGTCGGATCGAAACGACGTGCTGTCAGGAATCGCAGAAATGCTCGCCAGTGTGAAGCGACTCGACCACGCTGACGGATACCCGCTACCGTGGCGACTCGAGACGACATCCCTTCTTGACAAGGGTTATACGCGACCACCCCCAAACGGCGAAATAAGATGACGCGTGACTCCGCCGGGGAACCCGGCGCAGACGACGGGGATTCCGTCGTCTACGATCTCGCCCCCGATTGTACCGCCGAAGACGTCGAACAGGGCCGCCCATATCTATCCGAGATCAACGGTATCGTCGACTACGGTGTCTTCGTCGATCTCTCCGACTCAGTCTCAGGTCTCGTCCACGAATCCGTCCTTACGGGAACGTACGGCGTCGGCGACGAACTCGTCGTCGAACTCGAGTCCATCCGCGAAAACGGCGATATGGCTTTCGAACCGGTCGACATCGACGAGTACGAACTCGAGGAAGTCGATCACGATTACTCGCTGACCGGCACCCACCGTCTCGAGAGCAACCTCGGCGAGCAAATCCACGTCGAAGGAGAGGTCACGCAGGTCAAACAGACCGGCGGCCCGACGATCTTCCACGTCGCCGATGAGAACGGCGTCGTTCCTTGCGCCGCCTTCGAAGAGGCGGGCGTCCGCGCGTATCCGACGATCGAGGTCGGCGATGTCGTCCGCGTGACGGGTATGCCGGAACACCGCGAAGGGTCGGTACAGATCGAAGTCGACGGTCTCTCGAAACTCGAGGGCGACGACGCTGACGAGGCCCGCGAGCGCCTCGACGACGCGCTCGAAGCTCGCGCCGAACCACACGACGTCGCGCCGCTGATCGACTGGCCGGCCTTCGAAAAGCTCCGCCCGAACCTCGAGGAGGTCGCTCGACTGCTCCGCCGTACCGTCCTCGAGGGGCGCCCGATCCGGGTGCGCCACCACGCCGACGGCGACGGAATGTGCGCCGCCGTCCCCGTCCAGATCGCTCTGGAGCGGTTCATCGCCGATGTCCACGAGGACGAAGACGCACCGCGCCACCTCATCAAGCGGCTTCCAGCGAAGGCGCCGTTCTACGAAATGGAGGATGCGACGCGGGACCTCAACTTCGCGCTCGAGGACCGTGAGAAACACGGCCAGCAACTCCCGCTGTTGCTCATGCTGGACAACGGTTCGACGGCGGAGGACGTCCCGGCTTACGAGACGCTGGCCCACTACGACATCCCGATCGTCGCGATCGATCACCACCATCCCGATCCCGAGGCAGTGGGCGACTTGCTCGATGCCCACGTGAATCCGTACCTCCACGACGAGGATTACCGGATCACGACGGGGATGCTCTGCGTCGAACTCGCGCGGATGATCTATCCTGAGCTTACCGAGGATCTCCGCCACATTCCAGCCGTTGCAGGCCTATCGGACCGGTCGAAGGCCGACGCGATGGACGACTACATCGAACTCGCCGCCGCCGAAGGCTACGACGAGGATCGCCTGCAGGACGTCAGCGAGGCGCTCGATTACGCCGCCTTCTGGCTGCGGTACAACTCCGGCGATCAGCTGATTCAGGATCTGCTCGAACTCGACAGCGACGACGGAGCGCGCCATCGAGAACTCGTCTCGTTCTTCGCCGACCGCGCCCGCGAGGAAGTCGACGAGCAACTCGAGGCCGCGATGCCCCATCTCGAACACGAGACGTTGGACAACGGGGCACACCTCTACCGGATCGACGTCGAGAACTATGCCCACCGATTCACCTACCCCGCGCCGGGGAAAACCACCGGTGAAATCCACGACCGAAAAATCGAAGAGACGGGCGATCCGGTCATCACGGTCGGGTACGGTCCGGACTTCGCCGTGTTACGGAGCGATGGCGTCCGACTCGACATCCCCACGATGGTCTCCGAACTCGAGGCCGAAATCGCAGGCGGTGGCGTCTCCGGCGGCGGCCACCTCGTCGTCGGGTCAATCAAATTCGTCGGCGGCAAGCGCGAAGAGGTAATCGACGCCCTAGTCGAGAAGATGGCCGAGGCCGACATCGACGAAGCTCTCTCGAGTGCGGCACCGATCGACGACTGAAGCTGACCTTTTTACGCCGTTTCGGACGGTTTCGGTAGTTCGTTGCGCAAGCCGTTGCTACGGGGACGACGTTCGAAGCGAAGACCCGTACACCAGAACCGGGCGGATGACGACCGCCCGCGTCTCGTAGACGCGAGTGTCCGTTACGGCCGGCCGATTTCGGATCGGAGAGATCGGTTCATCGCGACCGGGTTGGTTCGTGCTCACGTGTGCCGGTTCCTTCGTTCGAGCCGGATTACAGCACGGTCTTCAGTAGCCATTACAATTATCTTCAGTAGTAAATTTTTTGTGTGGTCGGCCTGATTTCCACGTTGTAATGGTTGATGAATGTTCTCATCACACATTCAGGGAGTATCGACGTCGGGGGTTGCTCGGCGGAATGGCATCGCTCTTCGCCGCGGCAGCGTACTCGTTAGACATCTCGGCGGACGCTGCGGCGCCAGTCGACGATGGTGACGATTCGGTGACACAGACCGTCACTTCGCCGGATGAGCGCGTGAGTATGACAGTCAACGTCGCCGACGGAATGCCGACGTACAGCGTCTCGTTCGAGGGGAAAACCGTCATCGAAGCCTCGCGCATCGGATTCGAATTCCAGAACCAGTCTGCGTTCGGCGTCGGGAGCGACGCGCCGATCGTGACCGTCACCGGCAGTGAACGGACGACCGACGATACGACGTGGAAGCCGGTCTGGGATCGATACGACGAGATCCGAAACCACTACCGCGAACTCCGACTCGGACTCGAGGAGACCAATGGGAAGGGTCGGGGCGGCACCCTCGAGATACGGGTGTTCGACGACGGTCTCGGGTTCCGGTTCCTCTTCGACGAACGCTTCGGCAATCCGTTCGTCATCACGTCCGAACGGACCGAATACACCTTCGCAGACGATTACGAGTCGTGGTGGATTCCGAACGATTACAACAACTTCGAGGTCGAGTACGAGGAGACCTCGCTTTCCGAAATCGGTTCCACGCTCGAGACGGACATGGGCGGCGCGTTCGACGGCGTCCACACGCCGATGACGATGCGAACGGGCGACGATCACTACGTTAGCGTTCACGAGGCGAACCTCGACGATTACGCGTCGCTCGCGATCGCGCCGCAGGCGAGCGGTGACACCGACTTCGAGTCGACACTCGCCCCACTTCCGGACGGGACGAAAGTATCCGCGTCAGCACCGCACGTAACGCCGTGGCGGACGATCCAGCTCGGCACGCGGCCGGGCGAACTCGTCGAATCGAATCTCATCGTCAACCTCAACGACGATCATAGCGACGACATGTTCGTCCAGGGAACTGACTGGATCGAGCCCCAGAAGTTTATCGGAGTCTGGTGGCTGATGATCACCGGCCGCGCCGACTGGGAGTATCAGGGACCACAGACCGGCAACCACGGGGCACAGACCGAGCGCGCGATGCAGTATATGCACTTCGCGAGCGAGCACGATATCCCCGGCGTCCTCGTCGAGGGCTGGAACAAAGGCTGGTCGAGCTACCCGGGCGACGGAAGCGAGTTCGACTTCACGGAGCCATATCCCGACTTCGATCTGGAGCGAGTGACCAGCTACGGCCCGAGCCTCGAGCCGTCGACCCAGATGACGATGCACAACGAGACGGCGGGGGATTTCAAAAATTACGGGTCACAGCTCGACGACGCATTTGACCTGTACGACGATCTCGACATCCGAACGATCAAGAACGGCTTCGTTTCCGACAACGGAAACCTGGCTGGGGAGGGGCACAATCATCACAATCAGGTGCTCGTCAACCACCACACGCTGGTCGCAGAGACTGCGGCAGCCAATCGGCAGATGCTCGATATGCACGAGCCGATCCATCCGACCGGCCGCCGCCGTACGTACCCCAACCTGATGACCCGCGAGGGTGTGAAGGGCCAGGAGTACGATGCGTTCGGGGAGGTCAGCCCTGCCCACCACGTCACGTTCCCGTTTACCCGCATGCTCGGTGGCCCCGTAGAGTACACGCCGGGTATCTTCGACATGAACTCCGGTTCCGGCGGCATCGAGACGACGCGCGCGAAGCAGCTCGCGATGTACCCGACCTACTTCAGCGGCCTCCAGATGGTCGCGGATCTCCCGAGTTCGTACCTGGCAGACCAGCCCGCAACGCTGCGAGTCGGTGAGGTCGCCCAAGCCGAACACGCCGAACTGGACGGATTCGATACCGAGTCGGAGTGGGCCAACGCGCAGGGAGAAGCGTACGTCCCGTTCGACGCCAACAGCGTCGACAGCGGTTCGACGGCCACTTGGACCGTTGAGAACGTCGCTGCCGGCGAGTACGACGTTCACCTCCGGATCGCAAACTACGAGGCGGACAACGGACTCGATGACGGCCTGAGCGCGACGGCCACGCTCCAGATCAACGGGGAACCGGCCGAGCAGCTATGGATCCCGGGAACCGAGTACTGGGACGGCTGGACTACGGTGAAGACGACCGTTCCGCTCGAAAACGGCGATACCGAGCTCGGAGTAACCCTGACGGCCGATGACACGGGCGGGTTCAATCTCGATGCGGTCGCCGTCACGGAGTCCGGACAGCCGATGCCCGAGCCGGCCGAACCGCCGATCACGGGGCCAACTGTCCCCGAGTTCCAGTTCATCGAAGACGTTCCGGCCGCGGGCTGGGACGACACGCGCGTCCTGGACTCGTCGATCGGCGACTACACGATCATCGCTCGGCAGAAGGACGATGAGTGGTACGTCGGTGCGATGACCGACGAGAGCGGGCGCGCACTCGACGTGCCACTCACTTTCCTCGATGACGCGCCCGGCAAAGGCGACGCCGGGAACGGGAACCGAGACCGTGACCGAAACCGGGTTCAGAACGGAACGATGAGTGCCGTGTCCCAGAAGAGCCACAAAAACCGCAATCCAAGGTCTCCCGACGAGAGTCAAGGTCCCGCCACTGGTCAGGGTCCCGACAACGGCCAGCCGAACGGTCGGTACGTTGCCGAAATCTACTCCGACGGGATCGACGCGGACTACGACGACACTCTCGAGGACGTTCGAATCGACGAGGCGATCGTCCACAAATCCACGTCGCTGCTCGTGTCGATGGTCGGGTCCGGTGGCACTGCCGTTCGCCTCCGTCCGGCGACGCAGGAGGACCTCGGATCGCTACCGCGGTACGACCGTCCCTCGCAAGAAATCGACGTGTCGATCGACGGTGAAACGTTCGTACGGGAGCCGTTCATCTCCGCAATCGGCTCGAACGACGGTGACTACATCGGCGGAACGAACGTCGAGGTCGTCGTGGATGATGACCTCGTCGGTTCGGAAAACGTTCGGATCGCACCGGGCGCGAGCGATCAGCAGTTCGCGTTCGGGTCGACGATCGACACCCCGGGGACCTCCCACGTGATCGTCCGAACATCGGACGGAGAGATCATCGCCAACCGAACGGTGACGGTGAACCCGCCCGAAATCGTCACCACGATCGCCGATTCGAGCGGCGACGACCACGGCCCAGGCGATTATACGTATCCCACCAACGGCGTGTTCGAAGACGGCGTCTTCGACCTTCGGTCCTTCGAGGTGACGCGGACCGACAGCAGCGTTCAGTTCACGTTCGCGGTTGAGACCCTGAACAACGGGTTCGGGAGCGACCGCGGCTTCTCACCCCACATGTTCGTATTGTGGCTCCGCGACCCGACCGCCGATGGCGGTACCACTACCGAGGTCGGCGACATCGCCCTGGCCGCTGACTTCGACTCGGCGTGGCACTACCGCCTCGAGATCAGCGGCTTCACGAAGAGCGCCGTCGATGCCGGCGGCAATCCGTTGACCGACGAAAACGGAGACGCAGTCGCCGTGCGCGAGGACGTCGATTCTGACGCCAATACTGTGTCGCTTTCCGTCGATCAGACCGCCTTCGGCGGGGCCGATATTTCGGACCTCGAAGTCGTCGCGATGCTCCAGTCCGAGGACCGAGGGACGCTTCGACCGGTCGCCGAAACCGCCGAAGAATACGCGTTCGGTGGCGCAAAGGCCGGTGCAGCCGAAAACGCACCTCGCGTCATGGACCTGGTGACTTCCGATGACGTCAGCCAGGCGGAGGCGCTCGCGTACTCGGCTGAGGAACGGGCGACGCTGCCGTTCGTCCCGCTTTCCGACGGCTAGTGGTGTTCCAAACCTGCACTGCAGGGTCGAATGCGGCGGTGCGAGACGATCCGTCCCTGCGTTCACCGTTTGAAACGGTACTAGAACTGGTAGCGCCGCTCGTCGTCCATCGCCGGATACTGGTCCGCGCCGGTCATTTCCTCGAAGGTCATCCCGGAGAGGTACTCGTCGTACGTCACGTCGTAGGCCGTCCGGAGCTGGAAGTCGAGTTTGCCGGTGTCGACGGTCGACTGGAAGAACATGTGTATCGCCCGACGGACTAGCTCGTCTGTCTCCTCTGGTTCGAGTGCCGTCTCGAGCAAGGCGAGTTCGGTACGCGTTTCGCGATCGAGCGAAACGGACAGTTCGTCGCCGATATCCGAATACGATTCCGTGACGTCGTCGGTGAGACCGTCGAGGCTCATACAAGAGGGGACTCGAGCGCGCCGGATAGACCTTTCTTGTCGCGGCGACGGGGTGGCGGTAACGACGCGGTCGACCACTGCGTCGATTCGACGAGTAGCTCTACCCTAATCATACGCGTCTGCGTCGACTATTGCGCTGCAGTTGGCAGAATTCGTCTGCTCCAGGCAGGTGACCTCGTCGGAATCTCTGACATTCAAGTGAACTACCCCGCCCTACTCGTCGCCTTCGGCGACTCCTTGAGGGCAGGGCTTCCTGCTTCGACGACGCGACGTGCAGACACTTCAGAAGTATCTACAGCGGTCGCAGTCTCCACAGGCGTTGCTTCGGAGTGAACCACTCCTAGGTTCTCCAGACCACGCGACTGGATATTCAACGCCGCGTTCCAATCCCTCTCCAACTCGAACCCACACGACGGGCAGGAATGTTCCCGAACCCACACCGGCTTCTCAGTCTCCACGCCACACGATGCACACTCTTTCGTCGTGCCATTCGGTTCGACTTCGATGACGTGACACCCGTTCTTCCGACCGTGATGTTTCAGAATCGTACTGAAGTTTCGCCAGCCGACTTCGGCCTTGTTTCGCGCGTTGCCACTGTCTTCAAGCATCGGCTTCACGTTCAAATCCTCAACGAACACTGCCTCGTACTCTGAGGTGTAAAAGTGCGCGAGTTTGTGTTTATAATCTCGCTTCTTGTTCGACATGCGAGCATGGACCGTCGCGACTCGCCGCCGTTGCGTCTCCCAGTTGTTCGACTCGTACTGTTTGCGAGAAAGAGCGCGTTGCTCGCGCTCGAGGCGTTTTCGTTCATCGGAGAAGTCAAGACGTCCGATAGACCGTCCATCCGAATCGTGGACGAAGGTGAGAACGCCAAGGTCGATCCCAACCGTGTCTTCCGGCTCAATGTCAGCTGAGTCTCAGTACCTCACAAAGCATCGCCAGTTAGCCTGACCTGAGCCACCTGTTCTGTTGTGATGAGTCGCCAGCAACGGTTGAACAACGCTGATCGAAGATGGAGCTGTCGCTGTCGGCGGCGGTTAGCCGCCGACGCGACAGCGTTGCCACTTGCGAAGACGCTTGCTCGGTCAGTGACTACCGGTAGAACCGGTCATCAGGTGGTCGGTTCGCGGGGACGGCCCGACGCACCGCGAGGGCCGTCCACGCGGCCCGTCGAACCATATTCACGAACTCTTTGTATGGCCACCACCAGAGGCGACGCCCGCCTCGGCGGGGCGTCGCTACGTATTCGTAGTGGAGATACCGCCACGCGTTCTGTAACAGCAGGCTCACCACGACGTACAGCAATCTCACCGTTGCGTCTCGTGTCGTTGTCGTCGCTATCGCTTGCTCGGACAAGCGATAGCTCGACTCGATACCGAAGCGTTTGCTGTAGTGGTATCGAGCGTCGCGTGGTGTCTCGATGAACGGCGCGTCAGCGGCGTAGCCGTGACGCGCCACGCCGTGCTCGTCATATCGTCCGTTCAGGTACGTACAGTCGATGTAGACGGGAAACTCGACGGTCCAGCTGTGACCGTCGAGTTTCCCTGTCAAGTCGTGTTGAATGATGCGACTCCACCCTTCCGAGAGTTCATGCTGAATCGTCTTCCCCCACCGGATGATCGGGACAACGTAGGCGCAGTTGTGCGCCTGTAGCAGCGTGAGACACTTGCTGTCGTAGAATCCGCGATCAAGATAGACGGCCTTGATTTCGGTGTCAAGGCCGTCGAGAACACCGAGGAACTCAGCGAGGACGCTGCTGGCGGTGTCGCCGTCTTCGAGACGGCGCACCGCCAGCGTGTAGCGTTTGTTTTTTACACGCGCGTAGAGTGTGGCGTAGGCGTGGAACGAAGTGGTTCCACGCTTCGCTTCCGAGTGGTAGAGAGCGTCTGTGTTGTCTTCGTCACCGTAGTAGGGCCGCAGGTGGAGGTCTGCGCAGACCTCCACCTGCTCGGGGAGCAGTTCCACAATATCTCGCCGAAGAAGCGTGTTTGCGACTCGTTCGAGCCATTCCGGCTCGAACTTCGTCCGGAGATGATAGAGAATCGTGTTTGCTGATGGCGAGTTCTCGCTGGAGTTGCAGAGCGTAGAGATCGAGGTCCCGTCGGCGGTCGCGCCGACGAGGACCTCGTAAATGTCCTCTGCGTCGATTTCAGCGTTGTTGGCAAGGTTCAGAGCAACTTCCTCGTCAAGCTGGTTGACGAGGAAGTTAAGGAGCTGGTCCTCGTGGATTTCACTGTCTGCTTGTTGGGTCTTGAACACACCTTCAGCAAGCAGATGTTCTAACTAACCGGCTTTGTGAAGTACTGAGTCTGGTTTCGCTGGCGTGTCGGTGCTGATACAGAACGAAGCGTACCACGCTCCTGTGGGCTCTTTCTTCACCGTTATTTCTTTGATAGCATCGTGGTCGGGAAGGTCACGGTGAAGGCGGAGTGGGATTTCAAGGGTTTCACCACGAACTTTTGTGAGGCGGAGTCTCGCTCGGTCTCGCGGGCCACTCTTCGTGTCGAGTTCGAAGCCCGATTGCCGGTACGTGAAACTCCGATACTCACGCGGTGACTTCCAGTTCAGCGAGCCAACATCGTAGCCCTTGGCTTTGAGTGTGCCGAGGTTGTTGATGTTGGTACGGATACGCTCAACAGCTTTCTGCAAGACGGTGGAGTAGACCTGTTTGAGGTCAGTCCACTGTTGTTTGAGTTGTGGGAGTTCGTCTCGGACGTGCCAGACGCGCTGTCGAAGCGTCCCCTCGTCTTCTGGTATCTTGGTGAATTCGTGGAGGGCGTGGTTGTAGAGTTGTCGCACGGTGTCACGAGTCCAGTCGAGACTCTCCCGTTGCTCTGACTTTATGAGAATCCTGTTTAAGCCCCAAATCGGTGAACGAAACGCGTTGGGGTTGAAGGAGGCCGTCTTTCAACATGTGTCCGAGAACACGCTGCTCTGACTGGCCCCTTGCAAGAATCCGAAGGATTGGGCAAACAGCCCGTATAGGTGTCTATTCGGTTCGTTCACCCAACCCCAGAGACATCATATCATGTACATCGGAATGGATACGCATGACCGCTACTCGCAGGTAGCGGTCATGCGACAGGACGGCAGCCTCGTCGATGAATTCCGCCTCTCCCATGGCACTGAGCGCGCCGAACTCGAAGAGTTCGCGCGCGAGTATGTCGGGTCGGCGGTTGCCATCGAAGCAACTGGGCACTACCGCCCGATTTACGAAACGCTCGACGACCACATGGACGTTACGCTCGTTAACCCGAGTAAAACACGTGTCATCGCCGACGCGAAGGTCAAAACCGATCGCGTTGACGCAAAGATGCTCGCGCATCTTCTGCGTGCAAACCTCGTCGCTGAAAGCTACGTTCCGCCCAAGGACGTGCGCGAACGACGTGACCTCGTTCGCGCACGCAAGGCACTCGTCGAAGATCGAACCCGGGAGAAAAACCGTGTCCGAGCAGTTCTCAAGCGAACTGGTAACCAATACAGCCGCGAACTGTTCGGCCCGACCGGGCGTGAGTTCCTCGCGGAACTCACGCTCTCCGAGGTCGATCGAGCGGTTCTTGAGGCACATCTCGCGGTGATTGATACGCTAAACGAACAGATCACGAAACTCGACAAGCGTATCGAAGACACCGCCGCTGCGCGTCACGACGCGCAGCTGCTCATGACTATCCCTGGCGTGAGTTATTTCACGTCGCTGTTGATCACGTCCGAACTTGGCGAGATCGACCGGTTTAGCAGTGCAAAGAAAGTGATCAGCTACGCCGGGCTTGATCCATCTATTCGGCAATCTGGCGACAAAGAGGTGCGTGGCGGAATCTCGAAAGAGGGCTCAGCGCCGTTGCGCTGGGCCCTCGTTCAGTGTGCCAACGTGGCTGTACGGTTCGACGACTACCTAGAACAGTTCTACACCCGCCTGAAACAGCGGAAGAATCACAACATCGCAATCGTTGCAACAGCTCGGAAAATGCTCGTCGCAATGTTTCACATGCTCAGCCGTGAGGAAGTCTACGATCCGCCAACAGCATAGTTGCTGAGTGGCACCGCGATGGTGCCACTCAGCAGGGCATTCGCCCACTGTTAGCAACTGCTCTCGCTTTCAAGATAGCCTCCGCCTGAGGGCTGTTTCCACTCAATTGTAGCGACATCGTGCGGTTCTACGTCACCAACACGCGCCGGACACCATCGACGACGAAACAGCTATGAGACGATCCGTGGTTTGGTCAATCACAGGATTCTCATAGGTGTTGGGAAGAGTCGGTATCGGGGACTGTACTCCATGTGACTTATTCTCTGCTAGTATTTGTGTTTAGTTAACTGTTCTGGCTAGAGTAAGTCGGCGCTCGTGCGGACGCTGTATCCCCGCCCTACTCGCTCGCGGCTAACGCCGTTCGCTCCTCGAGGACGGGGGCTTAGCGCCCTCTCTTTCAACTAATCCGTATGATCGTTTGCCGGGCGCCAGAGCTGGGAGGGAAATAACATACGAGATCTGTTCCAGTTATTGCTCGACAGAGTGTCTAGAGACACTCCGACTAATACTGGAGATCCGGGCTGTACAACTCATCCGGTCTCCCAGACAGTCGGCAGGGATACTCCCATGACGATCGATCACCACCCATAAGCCGCCGCTACCCTAAGCCCCGCCGATGACAGCAGAGGCCCGGGAGTGGACGATCCCCGACGACCGCGAGGCCGTCCGTGACGCGCTCACTGCGTGGTACGCGGACGATCACCGCGACTTCCCCTGGCGACGAACGGACGATCCGTACGCGATCCTGGTCAGCGAAGTGATGAGCCAGCAGACACAACTCAGTCGGGTCGTCGAGGCCTGGGAGGAATTCCTCGAGCGCTGGCCCACGACCGCCGAACTGACGGCGGCCGATCGAGCGGCCATCGTCGGGTTCTGGACTGATCACAGTCTCGGATATAACAACCGGGCGAAGTACTTGCACGAGGCTGCCCAGCAAGTCGAGGCGGAGTACGACGGTGACTTCCCCACCACGCCCGACGAATTACAGGAGTTGATGGGCGTCGGTCCGTACACGGCCAACGCGGTGGCGAGTTTCGCGTTCAACGACGGCGACGCGGTCGTCGATACGAACGTCAAGCGAGTGCTCTACCGCGCCTTCGACGTCCCTGATGACGATTCAGCGTTCGAAACTGCCGCGCGCGAACTCATGCCCAACGATCGGTCTCGAGTCTGGAACAACGCGATCATGGAACTGGGAGGTGTCGCCTGCGAGCAGACCCCGCGCTGCGACGAAGCCGGTTGTCCGTGGCGCGAGTGGTGTACGGCGTATGCGAGCGGCGACTTCACCGCTCCAGACGTCCCCAGCCAACCGAGTTTCGAGGGGAGCCGTCGACAGTTCCGCGGCCGCGTGATCGCGACACTGCGAGCGTACGACGACCTCGATCTCGATACACTGGGCCACCGCATTCGTGTTGACTACACTCAGGACGGTGAGTACGGTCGCGAGTGGCTCGAAGGATTGGTGACCGACCTCGAGTCGGACGGGTTAGTCGAATTCGACCGAAACGGCGACGAGTTCACCGTGCGATTGAAGCGGTGACGAATTTATCGGCCCGCTGCCAAACCGTCCCCTTCGGATGGCAGTCATCGTGACGAGGGCCGACGAAACTGACAGCCAGTGACTGACGTCGTGCATTCCCTGTTGCCAAATTGCCAGACGTTGGCCAAGTAAAACAACAATGGCGATACTACTTGTAACTGACCAGCAATTGCATGAGCTGAGAACGGTCGAAGTCGGTAGCCACGCTCGGCGGGCAGGCCGTTCCTGCCTCGGCCCAACGATCCAGGGTCGAGAGACGTGATCCAACTGCCCGGAGTCATCGAACTGAACCGGCCGGGGCCGTCACGTTACCGAGAGTGATACTCTCGGAAGAGTGACAGTCAGCGGAGTTGGGTGGCGGGAAAGGCTACCGGTAACCAAATCCGTCTATACGCCTTTGTGGTGGTCTTCGATGATGACCACAGTCGTCGAACTCGAGATTCCAGCCGATCGGCTCGGACTCTCCCGGACGTTCGATCGAGTATCGACGTTCCAGTTTCAGGTCGGGGGGATGATCGGAGGCTCTCCGCCCCTCGTGTGGGCAGGGGGACCGGATTGCCCGACCGTCACAGCAGCGCTCGAGTCGGATCCGTCGGTAGAGGTGATCGCGAACGTAGCCGACGACGGCACGGGGTCGGCACCGAACGACGACGTCGGGGCCATTCCGAGTGATCGCTGGTTGTTCCGACTCGAATTCGGTGACGGAGTGAAACTGTTCGAAGAAATCGTCACGAAAAACGACGGCGCCATCCTGACGGCTCAGGGTCGCGACAATCGGTGGATGCTGAAGTTGCTCTTTCACGACCGAGAGTCCATCTCGGAGTGTCACGACCTCCTTGAACAGTATGAATTCAGGGCCAACGTCACCCGGATAAGTGGCGTCGACGATTTGGCGACGGCGCGAACTCCGCTGACCCAAACGCAGTACGAAACGATCTGTAAGGCACACGAACTGGGGTATTTCGACGTCCCGAGGGGAGTCACGCTCAAAGAGTTGGCCGCGGAACTGGACATTTCCCACCAGGCGCTTTCAGAACGGCTCCGCCGAAGTCACGCCGCACTCGTCAGCGCGGAGCTATCCGATCGAACCGCACCGATGGAGATTGATCCCTGAAAAGCTGGCCGACTCGCCAACACGCTCGAGTTCGACGACCGGGCTGGCTGTATATCGAAACGGCAACAGAAATCCGACAGCGGACCCAGTCACGAGGAGACGATACCTTCCCGCTCGATTGGAACGGTCGTCCAATTCCTCTCATCAGCTCACGATATTGTCTGAGAATAATACAATAATTTAGTACCGAAACTGATATGAAGGCCTGCTACGATCAGTAACTGGTAGTCTGTCACATTGGTTCAGTACTCCCACCTCATCGATCCGGTTCGACAGGCTCTCTCGCGACTGCCTCCGACGAATCGCGAGATTGACCGTGTTCCCGGTTTTCGCATCCGTGCATCGTGTAAAGTGTTCAATAAGTGCGTAGTTTTATCTGTTGGATAGGGTTATTGTCCGCAGTGAACGAACGTGCTCGCGCGCAGGCAGGCTGATGCCGTCGACGAGGCGGCTCGAGCGTCGGACGAAATCGATACGCCGGCAGATCTGGACCTGGACGATATCTACCATATTCTTCAGACAAAACGCCGACGGGACGTCCTCAACTACCTCCGCGAGTCCGACGGACGGGTTCGCCTCCGCGAACTCGCGGAACAGGTCGCTGCCTGGGAACAGGGGACGACCGTCGACAACTTGAGTTCGAGCGAACGGCAGCGCGTCTATATCTCGCTGTACCAATCACATCTTCCAAAACTCGACAATCACGGGATCGTCAACTACGAGAAAGACCGCGGCTGGGTCGAACCGACACCAGTGACGTCCCAACTCGACCCGTATCTGGATTTGTCACGCGGGACCGACACGACCGATCGGTGGCCGCTGCGGTACGCAGGCACGGTCGCCCTCTGTAGCATCTTTCTCGGTTCGGTCGCGACGGGGGTGGTTCCGATCGACGGGCTTATCGGAGCGGTCATCGTTCTCGGTGCATTCACGCTTCTGACCGGCGTCCACGCCTGGTCGACCGTCCTTACCAGGTGACGCGAGCGAAAACGAGTAACGTCGAACGAAACGTCAGCGACGACCGTCAGTCGGCACGGGAGAGGAGCGGCGCGTTCGATTCGCGAGTTCGCTCGAGAAGCCGATGGGCGTGAATTGCGACCGAAAAGTCCTGTGGGCTGGGAAGCGCACAGGCGAGCCAGCCGACCGCGGCGGCAGTGACGATCGGCGTCTCGGTCGTCACGTGACCAGCGAGGCCAAGTCCGAAAACGGGAATCGCGAGGAGAGCAGGTGCGAGCGCAGCGAGGCGTAGGATCCAGGGCGGTTCGCCACCGGTCGGACGGGGGTGGACGGCAGCCCAGGGACGCGTCGTGAGGACCGATCGGAGTCCGTCGGCACGGCCGGGAAAGTACGAGACCGAGTACTCGACGCGGCCGAGTCGGAGCACGAGCGCGTGCATCCACTCGTGGGCTAGCATACCCGCTGCTACCGCGAGCGAGAGCGTACAGCCAGCGATCACCACAGTCGATCCGATCATGGGGAACGCGAGACGGACACCCGTCTGGACCACCCCGTCGAATCGGGGCGGGAACGTATCTCGCGCAATCAGGTCGATGAACTGATAGTAGAAGGGTGTCCGGCTGTACACGTTGTCGTCTTAAGGTGCCGGACGGGGGCGGAAGACGGAAAGAACACCTCGGCATTCAGGGCGAGACGGGTATCAGGCGACCGAATGGACGGTCCAGCGTTGATTTGCACCACCGGTGTGTGGCCACTGGATAGCCTTCCACCATCTTCCGTCGACCCTCCTTCGAGGTCGTCGACCGTCCTGCTGTGAACAGACTCGAGGACGAATTCACCTCGCCGGGACCGACTCGAGAGCGAATGTACTGAACCGTGATGACCCGAACGTCTCCGTTCTCGAGCCAGGGGTGTCCGCGAAGCCGTTGTCGAGGCCGTACTGTGATCCGTCGCCGGATTGTCCCGCCCGCGGATCCGACAGAGGATGTTCGCCGGTCCCGTCCCGATCAGTGCAGATACCGCCGTCGCTTTCAGAGCGGTCCGTCGCGGTTCGTTCACCGAATTCGCGTTCCGACAGACGAAGACGTGTGCGACGTATAAGTCCACCAGTTCCTCCGATAATTCCCTCCGGAACGGTCGTGTTCTCACAACTGGTCGTTGCGGATGCTAATCCCGTTGTTTCGCTCTGAAAACCTTGCCAAACGTGGACGAATCCTCGTCGATTCGATGCGAGTTTCCGATATCGGTATCCTCTCTGACGGTTCCGATCCGAAGAATTTCGCTGACAAGGATTAAGTGATGCCGAGTGGTACCGCATGTCATGGCTACTACTAACGCGCTCGAGTTCGGCCACGAGGACCGCAAGCGAATTTACGAATACGTCGAGCGTCACGGCGCGGTCGATCCCGACAAGGTACAGGAGCGCCTTGGCCTCGATCCAGGCGGATTTCGCCACCACGTAGCGATCCTCAAGCGAGACGGGCGACTCGAGCAGGAAGACGGGACGCTTCGAGTAACGATCGATGCAGGCGCCGAAGAGGAGTACGTCTCGGAGGACCTCGAGTTTCATATTCGCCCGGCACGCCAGGAGGATCTGACAGGAATCGTCGGTGCGATCAGACAGGTCGCCGAAGAAAAGACGTACATCGAAGCCGAGAGCGTCGCCGACGAAATCGACCACGAGGACGCCTTGCTCCGGCACAACGAACTCGAGTCTCGCATGTTCTTCGTCGCCACGGTCGAAGAGGACGTGATCGGCTGGGTTCACCTCTACGCACCGGAACTGGAGAAGTTGAGCCACACCGCCGAACTCACCGTCGGCGTCTTAGAAGAGTACCGCACCCACGGCGTCGGCTCACACCTCCTCTCGCGAGGACTCGAGTGGGCCAGCTCCAACGGCTACGAGAAAGTCTACCAAAGCGTGCCCTCGACCAACGAGGAGGCAATCGCCTTCCTCGAGGAACACGACTGGGACACCGAAGCGGTCCGACAGGACCACTACAAGTTGAACGGCCACTACGTCGACGAAGTGATGATGGCCGTCAAACTCTAGCCGCGCACGTGGTCGAAATCCGGAACGTGTCGGGTCACAACCAATCTGATTTATGTAATCGACAGGGCGAGGCGGTCGTCACCATCGGAACCGATCTCGAGTCTCGAAACCGTCGCGGCAGTTCCGACGACTGCGGAGACGATCCTTGAGGTGCTGGGCGACCAACAGGCCCGCATCGCCCTCGCGGTTCTCTATCACGGACGCGCCGGTGGATCACTGACGGTCGCGGATCTCACTCGCGTCGTCGCCCAGTACACGGACGTCCGCGCCGGTGTCGTAGCGAGATCGCTCCGTCACTCGACGTTACCGCGTCTGCACGAGATTCGAGCCATCGACCGGGACCCGTCCACTGACCGTATGACGCCATCGGACCAGGCTGTCTTCGAAGAAGGCGTTCGCGAAGCGCTGGTTCTACTCGAGACGTTCGAACCGGGAACCAGATGGCAGAGACCGTACGGACCCCCCAGACGACAGACGTACGGACCGTACTCCGGTATTGGGGAATCGAAAGGTAGTTTTCCCGGACCCTGCTACCCTGAGCCATGCTTTCGATCGCGCTTGCCGGGAAGCCCAACGCCGGTAAGTCCACGTTCTACACGGCGGCGACGATGGCTGACGTCGACGTCGCCAACTATCCGTTCACCACGATCGACGCCAATCGCGGGGTGAGTTACGTCCGGACCGAGTGCCCCTGCCTCGAACGCGACGAGCGGTGCAACGCCGACAACTGTGAAAACGGTAAGCGCTACGTCCCGATCGAACTCATAGACGTTGCGGGACTCGTCCCGGGGGCCCACGAGGGGAAGGGACTCGGCAACCAATTTCTGGACGAACTCACGAACGCGGACGTGATCGTCAACGTGGTCGACGCCTCCGGCGGGACCAACGAAAAGGGCGAACCCGTCGACATCGGTTCCCACGATCCGCTCGCCGACATCGACTTCGTCGAAGAAGAGATGGACCTCTGGCTTGCGAGTATCGTCGAACGCAACTGGGAGTCCGTCGAGCGGAAATCCCGCTCGCCCGACTTCGACATCGACGACGTCCTCGCGGACATGCTCTCGGGCTTCGGTGCCTCGCCGACACAGATCGCGACCGTCCTTCGCGATCTGGACTATCCCGAGGATCCGATCCAGTGGGAGGACGCACACCGCGAGGCACTCGCCCGAGACGTTCGCCGGCGGACCAAGCCGATCGTCGTCGCGGCGAACAAGATCGACATCGCCCCGGAGGAGAACGTCGATCGTCTGCTCGAACTCGACAAGCCGGTGATCCCCACGACTGCCGAAGGTGAGCTCGCACTCCGTCGGGCGGCCGACAGCGACCTCGTCGAGTACGACCCTGGCGACGAGACGATCGAGATCGGCGACGACGTGACTGACGCCCAGCGGGAGGCGCTCGAGGGTCTCGCGGAGACGATGGTCGAGTGGGGCGGAACTGGCGTTCAGGCGGTGCTCGATTACGCGGTCTACGACCTGCTCGACCACCTCACGGCCTATCCGGTCGAGGACGCCTCGAAATGGTCCGATGGAAGCGGGAACCTCCTGCCCGACGCCTTCTTGCTGCCCCGGGGATCGACGCCGGTCGACCTGGCGTATACCGTCCACTCCGATATCGGAGATGGTTACCTCCACGCGGTGAACGCGAAGACGAATCGCGAGGTCGCCGAAGAGTACGAACTCGAGGAGGGCGACGTAATAAAGATCGTATCGACTGCATCCTGACGAGGTAGCGAGTCAGGGCACGTCAGGGTGCCTGACCGTGTGGTGACCGCTCTTCGCGAGGAAATGAGAACGGACGTTCTCGCGGAGTTTCAGGGCGACTGGCGGGTAGAGATGTGCTTTTCGTCGGTGGCAGTGTATACTCCACACGATGTCACCCCAGATCCGATTTCCCCAGACGAAACGCGAACGCACGACAACGGCACAGCTGATCGCGCTCAACGAGCGGCTCGAGGTGATCGAGCGGCGCCACTGCATGCTTCAAAACACGGTCGAAGCGCTCGGACGCGAAGCGGGGGTTTCGGTGGGATCGCCGTGCAGTCACTGCGACCAGAGCCACATGCTCATCAAAGACGGCCACATGTACTGTCCGCACTGTGGTCACCGTCGGACGATATAGTGTCCCAGGACTGTGTCCGAAAGGGCGTACTGACGCATCACTGGTGACCACCGCGAAGTCGGCTCACACGAGGTCGCCGATCGGGTCGAACCGGACGGCGGCCACGAGCACGGCGAGGAAAACGTACGAGCCACGGATGAGCAACATGGTCGCGAGTTCGGGGTCGGCTCGCCGCGCGACGAGCGCGACGACGGCGAACGCGAGCGCCGCGAGCATTGCTGTCACGGGAAAGATACGAGCGACAGCGAACCCGACGACGGCGACCAACGCGAGGGTCATGAGGCCGTACGCGACGGTGTACGCCCGGTCGGGGCCGACTACCACCGCGACGGTCCGTTTCTCGATCGAGCGATCGTACGCGTAATCCTGGGCGTCATCGATCACTTTGACCCCGGAGAGGAGGGTCAGAAAGATCAGAGCGAACGCGAGTGGAACGACGGTGAGCGTCGACGCCTGCACGTAGAACCCCCCGACGACGGCGAGTGCGATCCCGAGCGGGTAGCCGGTCGTCGCAGTTACGGGATTCGTATCGAGTTGTGGGGCGTGATGGTACGCGATCAGCCACGTCGGAACGACCAGCACGACTGCGGTCGCATCGACGAGGACGCCCAGGGCGATACAGCACAGTACAAACGTCACGGTCGACAGTCCGAGCGCGACGTGACATCCCGCCGCAGTCAGCGGGTGATCGTCGTCCTCGTCTCGGACGTGGAAATCGACGTAGCCGTCCTTGACATGGGCTGTATAAACAGCCGCGAACATTGCGAAGACGTGAACCGCCGCGAGTACCGGATCAACAGTTCCGGCGAGGACCGCGCCGAATAGCGAGGCGGCCAACGGCGGCGTCATGAAGACGGGATGTACCTGTGACCAGAACGCTCGAGCCGTTCCACCGATTCCGGTCCCATCCCTCACGAGTGCCATACGGGAGCGACAACGAACTGATGTATAATACCCAGGTCGGATCCACAGACGCTGGAACCGGAGTGCCGAAACACACAGCTTGATGTGAAATGCCGTGTGACGTGGGGGCATGTCTGAACGGTACACCGGCGCGGATCTCTTCACCGATGCGCTCGAATCCTACGGCGTCGACTACATTTTCGGGAATCCGGGGACGACGGAATTGCCAATTATGGACGCGATCGGCCGGAGCGACCTCGAGTACAGGCTCGCGCTCCACGAGGACATCGCGGTCGGAATGGCCTCGGGTTACGCCCAGCGACGGCGGTACCACGCCCACCACGACGACTCGATCACCCCGGTCGGTGTGGCGAACCTCCATATCGCCCCCGGGCTGGCGCACGGACTCGGGAACCTGTATGCGGCCAAGAAGACCGGCGCACCACTGGTCGTGACGGCGGGGAACCACAGTACGGACTTTCGCCACGAGGAGCCGATCCTGTCCGGTCGACTTGCCGACATGGCCCGGGAGTACTGTAAGTGGTCGGACGAGGTGCTCGACGTCTCGGCCCTGCCGACGATGCTCCGTCGGGCGTTCCGCGTCGCATTGACGCCGCCGACTGGCCCGGTCTTCCTCGCCCTGCCGCTCGACGTGACGATGGCAGAAACCGACGCCGAACCCGAACGGCTCGGCGCGATCCCAAACGCCGGCCGCGGCGATCCTGCACAGCTCGAGCGCGCCGCAGACCTACTCGCCGAGGCCGAGAATCCGGTGATGGTCGTCGGTGACCACGTCGCTCGCTCGGGCGTTGACGCCGTCACCGCAGCGGTCGCCCTCGCGGAGGCGACGGGCGCTCGCGTCCACGGCGAGATCCTCTCCTCGGAGGTGAATTTCCCGACCGGTCACGAGCAGTGGGTTTCCTATCTTCCGACCAGCGAATCGCTCGCGGCAGCGCTGATGGACACCGACACGCTCTTTTTTGCCGGCTGTTCGACGAACACCACGCTAACGCGCCACGAGGAGGAACTGGTCGGATCCGACACGACCTGTATCCACGTGAGCGACGACGCCTGGCAGAGCGGCAAGAATCAGTCCGCGGACGCGGCCGTGATCGGAGATCCCGGACTCGTCCTCCGGGATCTCGCCGAACGCGTCCAGAAGCGCCTCTCGGACGACGTCGTGTCGAATCGACTCGAGGATGTCGCTGCGACGAAGGAGATGGTCGAGGCGAAGATGGCCGACTACTGGGAGGGAAACGGGGACGAACCGGGCACATCGAAAGCCCAGTTGGTCGACGCGATGGAGCGCGTCGCGGGTGAGGCGGCAATCGTTGACGAGGGAGTCACCTCGAAATATGCCATGCTCACCCGGTGGGAGTTCGGTCCGGAGCAGTACATCTCGAACAAGGGTGGTGGCCTCGGCTACGGGCTTCCGGCCTCGGTCGGTGCCGCCATCGCCGAAGGCCAGCGAGACGAACCTCGGGACGTGATCGGGTTCATCGGCGACGGGTCGTACCAGTACTACCCACACTCGATCTACAGCGCCGCCCGCTACGACGTGGACCTGACGGTCGTCATCTCGGACAACCGTAACTACCGAATTCTGAAGGACAACACGCTCAAGCTCCTGGGCGGCGAGGAAGCCGACTACGACTTCGTCGGCATGGACTTCGATCCGACGGTCGACCTCGTGAAAAACGCCGAGAGCCACGGTTCGCGCGCCCAGCTCGTCGAATCGCCCGACGAAATCGAAAGCGCACTCGAGGACGCACTCGCTCGCGACGGCCCCGACGTGCTCGACGTGCTGGTCCACGACTGATACGGTCTGCTGTACCGATGTACCGGTGGACCCGCAGGACGGTTGCGGTTGCACCGGCAGTGACGTACAGTAGTCCGTATGACGCGTTCGGACCGTTCGTGAAGATGTACCGACCAATCGTTGGCCGGTAAACACTTGCGTCTCGTTCGTGCAGACATACCCGTTTACGGATGATCCAGGTGATCAACCCGTACAGTATCGTTCTGTTACTCTCGCTCGTCGTCGCAGTCGGTACCACCGTCGCGGCGTGGCAGATGCGTCCTGCCGCCGGTTCGCCTCCGCTTACGGCGCTCATGGCCAGCGTCGCGTGCTGGCTCTGCGCTCACATCTTCGAGATTGCCCCTATCGCTCGCAGGCGAGCGCGAGTAGCCGTCCGCGTTACGATCGCCAGTACGCCGGCGTCAGGATGACCAGGACGGAGAGAATCTCGAGTCGGCCGATCCACATGAGGAAGATCATGTACAGTTTCGCCGCGTTAGAGAAGGATTCGTAGCTGTTCATCGGCCCGACGTCGCCGACACCCGGGCCGACGTTGCCGAGCGTCGCGATGACGGCGCTGATCGCCTCGAGCGCGGACAACGAGAGACCGGGCGTTCGATGAGCGTCGACGAGGAGGACGACGGTCGAAACCACGAACAGCGTCAGAAAGAGCGCGACGAAGACGAAGATTCCGAGAATCGTTTCTTCGTCGATGACGTCGCCGGTGCCACCCATTCGGACCGGGCGGACCGCCTGTGGGTGGACGAGCCTGAAGAGTTCCCGTCGCATCGACTTCTGGATCACGTACCAGCGAACGATTTTGATCGAGCCGGCCGCGGAGCCCGCGGACCCGCCGAGGAACATTGCGAACAGGAGGATCACCTGCGTCGAGTCGCTCCACGTGTTGAAGTCCATACTCGCGTACCCGGTCGTCGTCACGATCGCGATGACCTGGAAGAGCCCGTGACGGAGCGAGCGCTCTATGCTCCCCGGAATCGTCGCGATACCCTCGGGAACCGCCGAAAGTCCGACGCCGAGGAACAACAGCGCCGAGATCAAGCCGCCGACGACTCCCATCGCGAGGACGTAGGATCGGAATTCGGCGTTTTTCGTCAGCCGAGATGGCCGACCGCGCCAGGCGTACCAGTACAGCGCGAAGTTCGTTCCGGCGACGATCATGAAGAGCATGACCGCCCACTGGACGATCGGAGAGAACGCCTCGACGCTGCGGGCTTCCGGTGAAAACCCGCCGGTCGGCAGCGACGTGAGCGCGTGTGCGACGGCGTTGTACAGACGCATATTCGGCGCCACTCCCGCGAGGTGAAGCCCGTAGTAGGCCACTACGGCGGCGAGCGTGAACCAGGCGTAAATCAGCCACAACGCTCGCGCGGTTTCTCTGATCCGTGGGGTCAGCTTTTCGACCTCGATCCCTGGCGCTTCCTCTCGGATGATCTGCGTTCCGCCCACCGAGAGTTCCGAGAGGATCGCAACCATGAGGACGAGAATCCCCATCCCGCCGAGCCACTGCGTGAGCTGGCGCCACATCATGATCGACCGCGAGTGGGTCTCGACGGAAATACTGCCCATGACCGTCGCACCCGTCGTCGTGAACCCACTCATACTCTCGAAGAACGCGTTGACGGGGTCCGCGACCGTACCGGTGGCCGCGACGAGGTACGGAATCGTTCCGACGAGTGGGACGACGAACCACGTCAGCGCGACCAGCAGAAACGCCTCACGGTGACCGAGACTCGGATCCGTCTCGAGGCGCTCGAGGACGATGCCCACCCCGACAGTGACGACCAGTGCAATAATAAACGGCAGCAGACTCTCCCGGTAGTACAGCGCAATCGCCGTGGGAAACAGGAGCGCCGTCGAGAGATACTTCAATACCGTGCCGAGAAAGCTGCAACTGGACCGGACGTCGACGTGAAGCCTACGTATCATGATGTATTGTTCGACCGACCGCGACCCGATCGGGTTTCGACTGGACGGTAACTGTCTCCGACAGATTCGCGGTCCGACAATAAATACTGCGTCTCGCAGCCGCGATCGATTTGCCGGTGTCCGCGTTTCACCGACACCGTGTCTGACCCCGCGTGGGAGTTCACAGATTGCCGTTCGCCTCTCTCGAATTGGACTGTCGATCCTGTGTTCACGTTTCACGAAACGGACTGTCGGTAACGTCGAACATCGACATTCGTCGCCCCGAAGACGGCGACCTGCTGATACGGACTACTGTACGTCATTGCCGGTGCGACCGCGACCGTCCTGCGGGTGCACCGGTACATCGGTACAGCAGACCGTATGAGTCGTTCCCTGCCCACCGACCGATAGAATACCGGCCAACCGGACACCCGATACAGAGATGCGAACCGACGGCCGGGGTCAGCAGTCCGGTTCCCGAACGCGTTCTCCGTCGGTCGTCTCCGGAAATATCTTCCCCGGGTTGAGCGTATCGGTTGGATCGAGCGCCCGCTTGATCGTCCGCATCGTCTCGACCGCGTCAGCGCCGTGTTCCGGCTCGAGGTACGTCTGTTTCCCCTGGCCGATACCGTGTTCGCCGGTTGCGGTCCCGCCACGCTCGAGCGCGAGTTCGACGACGGACCGATAGAGGCGCTCGCCGCGCTCGAGTTGCTCGGCGTCGCGTGGGTCGACGAGAACGCCGTAATGGAGATTGCCGTCACCGGCGTGGCCGAAACAGGGAACGAGCAAGTCGGCCTCGTCGGCCAACCGTTTGACCTCGTGGACGACGTCGGGATAGGCGCTTATCGGAACCGTCACGTCGCCGGGGTGGAGGGGCTCGAGGTCTGAATCGTAGCTGGAGACGGCGTAGGCCAGTTCTCGTCGGGCCTGCCAGAGGTCCGCCATCTCGGCGTCGTCGTCAGCCATCTCGAAGCGGGCGACATCGTGATCTTCGAAGATCGTCCGACAGAGATCGATCTCCGCATCGATACCGTGGTTGGCGTGGAACTCGAGAAAGACCATCGGCGCGTCGGGTAGATCGCTTCCGAGGTAGTCGTTCGCCATGGTCGCGCTCAGGCCGTCGACGAGTTCGATTCGGGCGACGTCGACTTCGGTCCTGATCGCATCGAAGACGGCCGCTGCGGCGTCATCGAGCGTCTCGAAGATCGCCCGCCCGCCGCGAATTTGCTGGGGCCGACCCGCGAGCGAGAGCGTCGCCTCGGTAACGACCGCGAGGGTCCCCTCGCTGCCGACGATGAGATCGGTCAGGTTGTACCCGCTCGAGGTCTTGATCGCCCGCGAGCCGGTCTCGATGACGGTTCCGTCGGCTAAAACGGCCTCGAGGCCGAGGACCCAGTCTGCGACCTCGCCGTAGCGTACGGTCTTCATGCCGCTTGCATCCGTCGCGATCATGCCTCCGATCGTCGAAATGTTACCCGACGACGGAAGCGGCGGAAAGAACAACCCGTCACCGGCGACGTATTCGTCGACGGCCGTACCGATGATTCCCGGTCCGACGTCGATCTGAAAGTCATCTGGTCGGTAGTCGACGACGTCGTCCATTCGTGTGAAATCGAGGCTGATCCCGCCGTGGGCCGGAACGGCGTTCCCCTCGAGCCCGGTTCCAGCAGCATACGGCGTCACGGGGATGCCGCGATCGGTCGCAGCGGCAAGCACGGCCGACACGTCGTCGGTCCGCTCCGGCCAGACGACGGCGTCCGGAAGATTCTCGCCGCCGTCGTTCCGTTCCGTGCCGAAGTCGGTCGCGTGCGATTCCCGCCGCTCGCGCGCGAACGAGAACTGATCGTCCGCAAGCGGGAGGTTCTCGAGGAACTCGCAGTCGTATGTCATACGGCCACGTTGGGCACGACCGGTATCAACGTTTCCCACCGATTCAACCCGCGAGAGCGCCACCAGTCGATCGAGCGTGGATACGGGAAGCCGGACACGAGACTCGAGATCACCCGGTATCACTGATGAGAACCGCAACCGTGTCCCCGTCGACGAGTCGAGATCGAAGGGAACCGTTCCGTTTTATGTGAGTGCGTGACCCGGTGCTTGATGATGCAACTGCGATACCCAACTCGAGCGCCGGTGCGGAGGGACGGACTGTGAACGCCGAACTGGACTTGCTGATTAGTCTCGGTGACTACGATCGTCCACAGGAGGTCGGCGACCGGGCGGTTCAGGCGGAAGAACTGGGTTTCGACCGGATTACGGTCGGCGAGACGACCGGGTGGAACATCGTTCCGCCGCTGACGCTGGCCGCTGACCGCACCGACGAACTCGGCATCTCGACCGACGTCGTCTCACCGTATGGTCGAACACCGGCGATGCTCGCTCAGACTGCGCTCACACTGCAGGCGGCCGCCGACGGCCGCTATCGGTTCGGCATCGGCCCGAGTTCGCCAGCCATCACGGAACGATGGCACGGGATGGACTTCGATCGTCCGCTACGCCGGACTCGAGAGGTGATCGAGATCATGCGCGCAGTCTACGAGGAAGGGAACCCCGCTTACGAGGGCGAAATTTTCGACATTCCGGGGCTCGGCTATGAACGTGGACCGACCGAGAACCCGCCGCCGATCGACGTCGGCACGCTCGGTCCGAAAGCCACCGAGATGGCCGGTCGATTCGGCGACGGCTGGACACCGCAGATGTTCACCGCCGACGGTCTCAGGGACCGACTCGAAGATCTGGAACGCGGGGCAAACCTCGCCGACAAGGATCTCTCGGACCTCCGAGTGGCCCCGATCGTCCGTGTGATTGCGGGGGAAGACCGCGAAGAAGTGCGCGAGAAGGCTCGTAGCTCGATTGCGTTCATGCTGGGTGCGTACGGCCCCTACTACGGGAATTCGGTCGCGAAACAGGGACACGAAGACGTCGTCGAAGACATCCGTGCGGCCTGGGACGACCGCGACACTGACGCGATGGCAGCGGCGTTGCCCGACGAGGTTCTCGACGACCTCGCTCCCGCAGGCACCCCGGACGAGGTCCGCGAGTGGATCACATCCTACAGCAAAATCGATAGCCTCGATGCTGTTCGAGTCGGCTTCGTCAACGGTATGTCCGAAGACGAAAAGCGAGTGACGATGGAAGCAGTCGCCGACCTCGTCTAACGGCTGCGTTCGGTCCATTACGGTACCGGGGTCGGTGTGACCCACCGAGTGGGGCGTCGCAATACGACACCGCGAGTGAGTGTTCCGATCGGACTCACACTTCTTTTAAATACTGGTCGGGACCTAACGGGGACATGATTCCATTCCTCCGTTCACCTGACAGTCACACCGCACTCGGGGACACCCGCGGTGACGACGTCGATTCGGCAGTCGATCTCCTTTCGAATCGACGACGTCGTGCGGTCTTACTGTCTCTCGATTCGACTGGCGGCTCGGCCACCATTTCGGAGTTGGCTGCGGAGATCGCCGCACAAGAATTCTCTAGCGATCCGAACGTGATTTCGGACCACAGGCAGGTTTCCACGCAGAACCGCCGCGCCGTCCAGATCACGTTACACCACACTCACGTGCCGAAATTGGCCTCCGAAGGCGCGGTCGAATACGACACCGCGACGAAGACGGTCTTGCTGACCGATCGCGGACGGACACTCCTCTCTCGACACGACGCCGTTTCCGGTTCGCCACAGCGCGACTAGATCACAGACACGGTCAGCGTCGCTCCGCTGACGGTACCTTCGAGACCTCGAACGCTACGGTTCGAGGACCACTTTCCCGAAGAAACTGTCCGCCATGACGGCACGGTGCGCGTCGGCGGCCTCCTCGAGATCGTACGTCCGATCGACGGCGATCGAGAGTGCGTCGGTGTGCATCAGGTGTGCGACTCCTCGCAGCGGAACACGAATATCCGGCGTGTTAAACATGCTCATGAACTGGTAGGAGACGTCTTTCGATCGAGCCGGACCGTCGTTCGTAAAGCCGGGGTCGGGAGCGTTCTCGCCGATACCGACAACGCGGCCGTTCGGCGCAGCGACCTCCGCATCGAACTGCAGGTATTCGTCGAGCCGGTGGTCCAGCACGACGTCGACCCCACCCTCCGACGCCTCGAGAACGGCGTCCGCCAGATCATCGCGGCTATAGTCCAGCATCGTTTCGGCCCCGTAGTTATCCAGGGCGTCGTGGTACGCATCGGCTGCGGTTGTGATCACCCGTGCGCTCACGGCGGCCGCCACCTGGACGGCTGCGTGGCCCACACCGCCGGAGCCGCCGTGGATCAGGCAGTACTCGGCCGGATCGAGGCCCGCGTGGTCGATCAGGGCGCGCCAGGCAGTGACGGTGACGACGCCTGCGGCGCCCGCCTCGGTCACGTCTACGCCGTCGGGAAGGTGAACCACGCGATCGGTCGGGACCGTCGCGTACTCCGCAGCAGAGCCCTGGAAACTGCCGTTGCCGATCCCGGTACCGTACACGCGGTCACCCTCGTCGAACCCCTCGACGGCTGCGCCCGTTTCGCTGACGACGCCTGAAAAGTCGACGCCGGGCGAAAACGGAATGTCGACCGGCGTATACGATCCGTCCCGAAAATAGGTATCCACGGGGTTGACGCCCGCAGCGGCGATTTCGACCAGGAGCTCCGTCTCGCCGGGCTCTGGTCGGTCGATTTCGTCGACCTGAAGCACGTCCGCATTTCCGTGTTCGTGAAGGCGTACAGCTCGCATGACGATAGAGACCACGTGACCGGACGCCAAAAGGATGTAACTTCCTCCCACCCTACTCGCTCACCGCTGACGCGGTTCGTTCCTCGAAGGGGCATCCTGCTCCCATGACGTTGATTCTGAAACAGCCCGTCCTTGTTTTTTCGAGTTCACGGGAACGAAGGTTCCACGACGCATTCACGTCCCTATCGGCCACGAAGAGCCTGAACAGGAATGCTCGCGAATCCACGGCGGTTCGTCCGATTCGCTTCTGACCGTGACGGTCTTGCTATAGTGATTAGCAGAGATACTCATAGATTTGCGGTGAGTTGAGTGCTGGCAGAGCCATTGAGAGATATTCGTTGACGTCATCGAGTGTTCGAAAGAGGTGGTTGGCTCGGCCCTCACGGAGCTGTCGCCAACAGTTTTCGAGCGGGTTCATTTCCGGCGAATGCGCCGGCAAGAATTCCAGAAGCAGGCCGTCTGCGGCGGCCTGCTTCTTCAGCGTCTTCGCGATGAAGTAGCTCGCATTGTCCAAGACAATGGCGAGCTTCTTGCCGAACTCGTGCTGTATCGCCCGAAGAAAGTGCTTTGCGATTTCAGCGTTGAACCGATTCGACGTCAGAGCAACAAAGCGCTCACGGTCGTCGGTGACTGCTCCGAGCATGTTCACCTTCTCACGAGCGCCCGAGACCGGCAGTCTCGGGCGCGAATTCACCGGGAACCAATCGGGTTTTTGCTCGGTTGCGACTTTCTGCGTGTGTTGGTCGATGGCGACGATTCGATACCCTTCAGCCTTCAGCGTCGGCCACTTTTTTTGAACTCCGCACGCCAGCGTCGCTGTTCTTCTGGGTCAGCCTGGTAGTGAATCGGCCGGGCTGTCTGGACCGACAGCCCGGCCTTTTTCATCAGGCGGTACATGTGCGCGAGAGAATACTTAACGCCGAAGTTCTCGGCGATGTATTCACGGACGAGGGATGGTCTCCAGGCTGGTGCGTCGATGCCAGCTTCTGACGGCGGCGCCTGAAGCGTCGCCGTCAGTTCGTCCCACTGGTCGTCGGTAAGGCGAGGACGGCTCCCGCCACGAGGGAGGTCGCCGAGCGCGACGCCCTCGCGCTCGGCGACAGTGTCGATCCAGTCGTAAACGGTCTGTGCGGGGATCCCAAGGAGACGTTCGATCTCGTATGGAGAAGAGCCATCGGCGTAGAGCAGTGCAACGGTCAGACGTTTGACTGCCTTTGGATCAGTTTCCGTGCGCAGTTGCTGGCGCAACTGCTCCTCATCGACATCAGCCAGCTTCTTTCCCCATCCGGTCATACCCGTCTCTACGCACCGTGAAGATATGAACCAGAGTGCTGATCCCTATAGTAGCGTCGTCGGGGTCGGAAGGACGGACGACTTTCACGTCTGTACCACGCCAGCATTTGAGGATGGTGACGGGACGCTGTTCCCGAACGGTTCGACTTCACCGTCGAGAACTTCTTCGCCCTCGATTTCAAAGTGTCTCTCCATACTATGCTCTATTCTTCAACTGCATTTAATATAATTAACGACGAGTATCGAAATTTCCGAACGACACCGAGACACTGGTCTATTCAGCCTGTAGCGCACGTACGAAACGATACGGATACTGGTTTCGACGTCACTCGTCCGGTTCCTCGATCAATCTTGCGATAGTCACGAGTACATCGAACTTCGGGGGTGTCCCCTGGATCTGCACGGTCCCCTCGTCGGGATGATACTGGATGAATTCGACCTCAGCGGACTTCGGAAGGTGAGTGTGTTTCAAATCGACTGCGATTCTCTCGTATCTGTCATCCGGACCGTCCCGTTCCGGACCGTCTTCCCACTCCTCGATTTTCTCGACGAGTTCGTCAATTCTGACTGGACCCTGCTGTTCGTAGAGGTAATACAATACGTACCGTCGTCGTTCGTCTTTGAGTAGTTCGAATATCGAACCCAGGGTAACCATAAACCGATCTCGACCAGCGAGAACTTAGCAATTATGACCGCAACGGTGCAATCCACACAGTCTTGATCCAGCCACTTGCGGTGTTTTCCGCCCGCAATACGTCGATAGAAAACCGTCGTCTCGGTCGAAAACCCGTTATCGAACGTTACCGGACCGCTCGCGTCGCGTCGTCGATGATTTCGAGTGCCTGCTTCAAGTCCTCCGTTCCGGTCGCATACGACAATCGCGCGTACCCCTCACCGTTCGCGCCGAACGCGTCGCCTGGGACGACGATGACTCCCCGGTCGAGCACCTCGTCACACCATCCTTCGGGCACGTTCGGCATCGCGTAGAAGGCCCCTTCTGGGGTCGGTACCTCGAGACCGGCATCCGTGAGGCCGTCGATGACGAGGTCCCTGCGTCGTTCGAACGTGTCGACCATCTCCCGCACCGTCTCCTGCGGTCCAGTCAGCGCGGCCTCGGCGGCGTACTGGGCGGGCGCGGAGGCGCAAGCCTGGCCGTATTGCTGGACGCGGAGCATGCGCTCGATCCGGCGGTTGGAGGCGACGACCCAACCGAGTCGCCAACCGGTCATCGAGTAGGTCTTCGAACAGGCGCTGATAACGACCACGTTGTCCGTCTCGGCGAAATCGAACGGCGAGTGATGGCGTCCCTCGAAGAGGATGTGCTCGTAGACCTCATCGGAGAGACAGAGGACGTCGTGTTCGTCGGCGATGCGAGCGAACTCGCGCATATCCGCCTCGCTCTGGACGGCCCCGGTCGGGTTCGCAGGGCTGTTGACGACGAACGCCGCCGTGTCGTCCGTAATCGCCCCCTCGACCGTCGCAGGGTCGAGCGTCAGGTCCTCGCGCAGCGGGACCGGCTTTGGCGTGCCGTCGGCGATACGGGTCAGCGCGTCGTACGAGACGAAGCCCGGATCCGGAAAGATCACTTCCTCTCCCGGATTGACGTGGGTCTCGAGCGCGAGGTGTAAGGCCCCGCTACCGCCCGACGTGGCGATGACGTCCGCCGGGTCGATATCGTAGCCGTAATCCCGGTCGTACTTCGCGGCGATCGCCTCACGTAACTGGAGCGTTCCCTTGTTCGATGTGTAAGCGTCGGCCATTCCGGATTCGATCGCCTCGATGGCACCGCGGCGCGCGTGGTCCGGCGTCGGGAAGTCGGGCTGTCCGAGCCCGAGATTGATTGCGTCTTCGCCCGCGGCTTCGAAGACCTTCCGAATGCCGCTGATCGACACGTGTTCGACTCGATCTGCAAACCCAGTCATGGCTAAACCGCTGGTGCCGACCCCGATAACTCTTGATGTGTTCGTCGACGCGTTCGGCCGGCAGATCGTTACGAGAAACGAACGGTCTTGACTGCGGAGGGAAGTGAAGTACCACGGGCGCGGTGGCCCGTGGCTTCGCCGTGGTCTCTGGCACGAGGCCAGCGCAACGACCGGGAGCGACTGTAATTTCGCCCTCGCTCGTCCCCACGGGGACTCGCGTGGAACCAGTAACACCCGAATACACCGCGTCTGCCACCGCAACAGAGGATGTCTGTTGCCACCGTGGCGGGATATCTCGGGTTCGTCCCCGGTAATAAGCCGCTCACGTTTCACGCCGACCGCGTCTCACCGACCGACCAGGCGCTCTCAGAGACCGGGTCCGGGGAGCAATCTGTCAAAGAGGACGTCATCGAGCGGTCCGGTGGAGTCGCCGGGACTGAGCGTGACTTCGAAGCCTCGTTCTGGCGCTCAATCTATACGAAACGCGTCGAGTACAGGGGCCAAGAACGCGAAGGGGCCGCCTTCGCTGCCGTCTCGATCCCGGAAATGGAAGTCGTCGGCCAATCGCTCAACCCCCTCGACGGAACGTCGAACAAGGAACTGCTCGACCGGTTCACGAATCAGGTCCAGACCGACCAGGGCGCGATCAACGACGTCACACATCAGGAGTCGTTCGACCTCGAGATTCTCGGCGCCGCTCGCACAGTCGACAGCTTCATCGGTGACTCCGTGCTCGAAGGAGAGCCCATCGAAATCGAAAGTACCGTAACTTCGTTCAGTCACGACGGAGACATGCTGGTACTTCTCGGCCTTCTCCCGAAGATGCTCACCGAAGAGTCAGCGACCGTCGAGGTATTGATGGAATCTGCGGAGCATCCGCTCGGCAGTTGAGGGTCACGCTCGGTGTGTGCTCGACCCGGTGCTCGTTCTTCGAACCGACGTCCGTCCGAACCGTCTCCCCATCGTTACGACAGTCACGGTACCTGTCTCCGTCTCGAGCCGACAGTCGTCCCACCCGACGGCCACTCGAGAGGCGAGGACGCGAGTCCCGAAGGCAGTGTGGACTCGTAGCTAATTCGTGCCACGATTGTACTCCCCTAGCGACGTCCCTCCGAACCCGAAACGACGAACCGATGAACGTACCGTCCAAGAGGACTAGTAAAACTCGCGGACGAGGTCCATCGCACCGTCGGGGGCACCGTCCGGAATGTCGGACATGTCCTCGGTGACGCCGTGTTGTTCGTGATACGGCACCGAGTTCTCGTCCTGGTACATGATGCCCTGATATTCCTTCTCGCTGTCGAGGATGACCTTCTTCGCGGCTTCGTAATCGTTCGGATCGTGGTCTTCTTCCTGCAGGTCGACGAGGCTGTCGCGGAAGTAGTCGTACGTGTCGACGTCGTTGAACGTGACGCAGGGACTGAAGACGTTGACGAAGCCGAAGCCATCGTGTTCGATCGCTTCCTGGACGATTTCTTCGTGACGCAACGCGTCCGAAGCGAACGACTGGGCGATGAACGACGCACCCGAAGCGAGCGCGAGCGCGAGCGGATTGACCGGCGGCTGCTTCGGTCCCTCCGGCGTCGTCGAGGTTTCGAAGTCCGACCGCGAGGTCGGTGAGGCCTGCCCCTTCGTCAGGCCGTAGATTCGGTTGTCCATGACCACGTAGGACATGTCGACGTTACGGCGTACAGCGTGGACGAAGTGACCGGCACCGATCGAGTACCCGTCACCGTCACCGCCGGCGACCATAACCTCGAGATCGGGACGGGCCATTTTGACGCCGGTCCCGACCGGGAGCGCACGGCCGTGGACCCCGTGGAGGGCGTAGCTGTGCATGTAGGTCCCGATCTTGCCGGAACAACCGATTCCGGCCACGACGAACGTATTGTCTGGGTCGTTGCCGGTGTTCGCGAGTGCTTTCATCATGCCGTTCATCGTCCCGAAGTCGCCGCATCCGGGACACCACGTCGGCTGCTTGTCGGATTTGAAGTCGGTAAAGCGTACGTCGGAGCTCATTATGCTGGCACCTCCTCGGAGAGTTTACTGGTAATTGCGTCGGCGAGTTCGTCCGCTTTGAAGCGAACGCCCGTATACTTGTTGATGCGTTTCACGCGGGTAAGTACGTCGTGTTCGATCACATCGGCGAACTGACCGGTCGCGTTACACTCGACCACGATCGTGTCCGCCGCGGCGTCGATTTCCTCGCTCAAGTCCGGCCGTGGGAAGAGGTACGGAACCGAGATGACGCGCACGTCGATGCCGTCGTCCTCGAGGTACTCGAGCGCCTCGACGAGTGCACCTTCGTTCGACCCCCACGAGATGACGAGGTTGTCGGCGGACGGGTCGCCGAACTCGCGGTAGTCCCACGACTCCTCGTTCCGTGCGGTCTCGACTTTTCGGTTGCGCTTGTCGACCTGTTGTACGCGTTCGTCTTCCTCTTCGGTTCGGCGCCCGAGTTCGTCGTGCTCGAGGCCAGTCGACATGTGCGCGCCGTCGGTCGTGCCGGGAATCGCTCGCGGGCTGATTCCGTCTTCTGTGATGGCGTGTGCGCGGAAGCGACCCTGTGCGTCGAGCCAGTCGTCGACGTCGTCCTCGTCGACGAGTTTGCCGCGGTCGATCTCGACGTCGTCCATGTCGAACGTCTCCGGCGAGAATGTTTGCTCGGTGACTGCGAGTGCGAGGTCGGCAACGAGGTAGACCGGCGTCTGGTACTTTTCGGCGTAGTTGAACGCTTCGACGGTCTTCCAGAAGCACTCCGAGATGGTTGTCGGGGCGACGACGAATCGCGGAACCTCGCCGTGGCCACCGTAGAGAGTCATATTGAGATCGCCCTGTTCCTGTTTGGTGGGCATGCCAGTCGAGGGACCGGAGCGCATGACGTCGACGATGACGAGCGGCGTTTCGCTGGTTGCGATTAATCCGAACGTTTCGGTCATGAGGTCGATTCCCGGACCGGACGTCGCGGTCATCGATCGCGCGCCCGCACGGGCCGCTCCGAGCGCCATGTTGATCGCCGACAACTCGTCTTCGGCCTGAACCACGTGGCCGCCGTAGTCCTCGATACGACCGGTCAAGTACTCCATCACGTTCGTCGCAGGCGTAATCGGATACCCAGCGTAGAACCGACAGCCAGCGGCGAGCGCACCCATGCCGATCGCCTCGTCTCCGTTGAGCAGGACGTAATCGTTGTCGGTCGTCTCGACGTCGTAGCCGAGGTGGTCGAGATCGTAGTTTTCCTGCACGTACTCCTGACCGAGCCGTGCAGCTTCCTTGTTGTTCTCGACGATCTTCGAGCCCTTTCCGCCGAAGCGCTTTTCGAGCGCTTCGTCGAGGTATTCGACGTCGAAGCCGGTGATCTCACACGCAGCACCGAGTGCGACGATGTTGCGCATGATCGCGCCACCGGCGTCTTCGGCCAGTGTCTTCAGCGGAACGTCGACGGGCGTCATTTCGTCCGGTATTTCGGCTTCCCACGAGCGTTCGCCGTCGTAAATGATGGCGCTCCCGTCGTGAAGTTCGTCGAGATTCTCGTCGATCGTCCGCTGGGTGAGTGCGACCAAAATGTCGAGTCGATCGACCACGCTCTGAACGCGGTCGACCGATGTTCGAATCTTGTAGGCAGTGTAGCCGCCGCGGATTCGCGACGCGAAGTCCTTCGACGTGAACACATGCCGTCCGGCTCGGGACAGTGCCTGAGCGAAGATTTTTCCGGTCGAATCGATACCGTCGCCGGCCTCGCCCCCGATCGCCCAGTTGAGATCCTCAGCCATGTTATCCTGAGCCTTGCCCCCCATAAATGAAAAGGCTTCTGAAACCCTAACCGGTCAACCCAAACGGTGGGATATCTGGTCACCAGGAGTGAAGAGTTCTGAGTAATCGTTATGGATTTCGATCTGACGGTACCCGAGGTAAAAAAAGGCCCCGTTCGGACGTGTTTCGACCTCACTTTCGCGATTTCTCGCGACAACCTACCTCCGCCGATTGCACGTTACGACCGAGTCGCATACAACCGGAGACGGAACAGAATGTCTTTTCAACCGGCCGCCAAACGGATTCGACATGAAGGGCACGCCAGTCACCGTGACATCAGTCACCGACGTCGGTTCCGACACCATCGCGATCGAACTCGAAACGCCCGATGGGTTCGACGCCTTGCCGGGCCAGTTCGTGTTGCTCCGAGCAGCGCCCGAAGACGAGGAAGTCGCCCGCCACTACACGCTCTCGTCACCGACCGTGGACGAAACCTTCGAACTCACGGTCGGCATCGACCCTAACGGGGATCTCTCGCCGTGGCTCGCCGACCGCGAGAGCGGCCAAACCATTCACGTCGAAGGCCCGTTCGGCCGGATCACGTACGACGGAACGAGCGACGCCGTCGCGGTCGCAGGCGGGCCCGGCGTCGGCGCAGCGGTCGCGATTGCCGAAGCCGCCTTGGACGCGTCCCACGACGCAGTCGTTATCTATCAGGCTGCTGAACCGGCTCACGCCGATCGTCTCGAGGCGCTCGAGCGAGCTGGCGCAACGGTCGTCTTCGTCGACGATGGTGCGGACGAGGAACTGGCAGCCGCAGTTGCGTCCCACCGAGAGGCGGGTCAGCTCTACGCGTTCGGCTTCGAAGACTTCGTCACGGCCGTCGCCGAGGCTATCGAGGACGCCGGCGGCGACCCCGACGACGCTCAGATCGAGAACTTCGGCTAACGAACCCCGTCGTCGGGACTATCGAAGACGAGGGCGGCGACCCCGACGACGCTTTCGTTCCGGAGATTCGCGCCCTCGCTATCGTCTCGATCGAAACCACGGATTTCGTGTTCGGACGTGGCGTCCCGGCCCAAGGTGTATATATCTTATCGTCGTCGAACCAGATATGCGACGGCGCGACGTACTCGCCGTTCCGGCAGGCGCAATGTGTGGAGTAGCCGGCTGCACCGGTTCGGCGTTCGAACGCCACAAGGCGCGCGATACACGCAATTCGAGGACCGTTGATTCGACCTCCCCGAGAGATTCGAGTGACGACACTGACGCGAATGGTCTCGAATCCGATTCCAGAGAGACGATCGTGATCGGCGAGTCCGACGACGTTGTGTTTTCGGACGCGCACCCGCCCCACGAACTTGCTTTCCGGAACGAGAGCGGTACCGAACTGCCGGTTTCGGTCGAAATCACCACTGACAGCGGCGAGGTCCGTTTCGAACGCGACCTCGATATCCCGGCAACGAGAACGCTCCATGTACTCATCGTCGAACCCGGATCGTACACCGTTACCGTCACCGCGAACACTCCGAGCAGTGGCGAGTCGAAGGCAACCATCGGAATCGACCGATGCCCCTTCGATTGTACGGAGTCTCGCACGACCGTCGTCCTCAGTGAAAACGGCATCCAGACGCAGACGTCGTCGCGATCGATCACGTGTCCCGAGCCACAGATTGGAGAAACGTCGATCGAACTCCTCGAGCAAGGGTGTGCGACCCGGGGCGACGTCGACGGTGCCACGGTCGAATTCGCGAACGAAACCGTGACCGTAACCGGACGGATCACGACGTCGACGCCGTGTTCAGAACCGTCGCTTGCCAAGGCTGCCTACGACGACCGTCACGACGCTCTCACGGTAACCATCGGCCGCGGTGAGCAGTCGGGCAGCGGGTGTATCGACTGCATCGGCATCGTCGACTACAGGGCTCAAATCGATCTCGAAGGGCGCTATCCCGGCCGCGTCGACGTGTACCACGAAACGCACGACTCGAATCGGCTGGTTGGGGCGGCGGAGTCGGAATCGGAGTGACTGCTCGGTCGGGAGCTCAGTGCTCGACGAGTTCCATCAGGAACCCGCCAGTGTCTGCGGGATGGAGGAAGGCGACCGTGTGGCCCCACGCACCTGGGCGTGGTTCCTCGTCGATCAACCGCACGTCGTGATCGCGCGCCGTCTCGAGGGCAGCCTCGATGTCGTCGGTTGCGAGCGCCAGGTGGTGGATGCCCGAGCCGTTCGCTTCGACGTAGCTTGCGATCGTCCCGTCGTCGGTGAGTGGTTCGATCAGTTCGAAGTAGCCGCCGCTCCCACAGTCGAGAAAGACGATGTACATGTCGTCGAATTCCTCTTCGTGTGCGACCTCGAGGCCGAAAAGGTCGCCGTACAGTTCCGCACACTGCTCCGCGTCATTCGTCGCCATTCCCGCGTGATCGAAGTGCATCGGTATCTCCTCTTCGCGGCGCCCGTGTTACTGTTGTGATTTTTCGCCGGAATTCGATCGCACTCGAATGCGAGGGGGCGGAAACCCCATTCGACCACCGCCGCTTGCACGGCGCTCAGACGAATGGAACGAGCGTGGCCGTCAGTTCACCCCACTCGTGTCGAACTGGATCGGCCGTCAACTCAACCTCAGCCGACCGGCCAGCTCGTCGGACAGCCCACCGCCGAACTCGAACACCTCGTGCATCTCCCCGTCCGAGAGTTCGAAATCGAAGATATCGGCGTTCGACTCGATGTGTCTCCGTCGCGCGGCTTTCGGAATCACCGCCACATACGGTTGCTGAACGAGCCACCGCAGGGTCACCTGCGCAGCCGACTTGTCGTACGGTTCGCCGATCGCTGCCAGCTGGTCGTCTCCGATGACGCTTCCCACCGCGAGCGGACTGTACGCCGTCAGAAGAATCTCGTTTTCGATGCAGTACCGAAGGAGGTCTCGAGGCTGATGATACGGATGGTACTTCACCTGGTTCGTGACGATCGGCGTCTCCGAGTGCGCCATCGCCTCCTCGAGACCGTCGACGCCGAAGTTGCTGATGCCGATGTGCTCGACGAGCCCCTCGTGCTGGAGGCGGTTCATCGCGTCGATCGTCTCCTCGAGTGGCGCCGCGTCGCTCGGTCCGTGCAACAACAGGAGATCCACCGTCTGGAGGCCGAGTCGCTCGAGGCTCGCCCGCGTCGACTCGTGGACGGCCGATCGAGCGGCGTTGCTGGGATGGACTTTCGTCACGACGAACACGTCATCGCGGTCGACCTCGCTCTCAGCGATCGCCCGCCCGACGGCCCGTTCGTTGTCGTACATCTGGGCGGTGTCGACGTGGCGGTATCCGAGCGATAGCGCGACCTCGACAGCACGTCGACAGTCATCGCCCGTCATACGCGCCGTGCCGAGTCCGAGCGCCGGCACCGTTGCTCCCTGCGCGATAACCGTCCCAGTAGTCGTGTCCGTACTCACGACAGGGGGTTCGATACCGACTGTAATGAAAGTCGACCCGGCGACCGTCGATCCGAACCGAGATCGCGATCGGGCTCGAGCCGTCGTTCGCACAAAGGTCGGTGATCGGAGGGGGGCGGCGGGATGCCTATCACGGACGGTCCGACCCGACGTCGACTCGAGCGATCGTTACGAGTCGTCGGTCGCGTTGCCGTCCGATTCGTTGTCGCCCGTCGCGTTCCCATCGGTCGTTTCGTTCCCGTCAGCGGTCTCGTTCGTGGCCGTTTCGTTTCCGTTGGCGGTCTCGTTCCCGCCGGCGCCCCCGTTACCGTCCGCGGGCATGGCGAGCGAATCGCCCTCTCCGGGCGGGACGATCTGCATGACGACGCCGGTCTCTCCTTCGGGGACGCCGCGCCTGTTCGCGAGGACGTAGACGTTGCCGTCGTCGTCCTGACCGAACATGCGGACGAAATAGGGGAACGATCCGTCTTCGCTTCCCGCGACCTGAAGTTCCTCCATCTCCCAGAGCTCGTCTCGCGGGACGACCTGGTCTTGGCCGCCGGCATCGGTGCCGGCCGCTCCGTCGCTCGCCGTTTCGTTCCCGTCGGCGGTCTCGTTCGTGGCCGTTTCGTTCCCGTCAGCGGTCTCGTTCGTGGCCGTTTCGTTGCCTCCGTCGATCGACTCGTTCTGCGTGTCTTCGGTGGCGTTCTCCGGCGTGCCTTCAGTGTCGGGGTTGGCACCTTCGGTCTGGGTATCGACGTCTTCTCCAGCCGTCGGTCCACCCACACCGTCTTCGGGCTCGGTCGCTGCGAGGAGCCGCCCCTGCGGCGATTGTCGGGCCGGATCGGACGTCCAGTCGCCGAAAATGTATTTGTCCTGCAGGCCCTCTACTTGCTCGGCCTCGTAGACGTGGCCCCCCACGATCACGATGCCGACCATCTGCTCCTGATAGACGTGCGGGTACTCGACGATCGGGTCCTGAAGCTCCTGGCCGTCGTAAGGCGGCTCGTCGGGAGCCGTGTCCGGGCAGTCCTCCGGCGGCTGACTGGGGCTATCCGTACTGAAGCAATGGGTTCCCTCCGTGACGTTCCAGCCGTAGTTGCCGCCTGATTCGACGATGTTTGCTTCCTCGTAGAGATCCTGACCAGCGTCGGCGACGAACAACCGGTCGTCGCTGTCGAACGAGATTCCAAACGGGTTCCGGAAGCCCCACGCGTAGTGTTCGTCGAGTCCCTCCTCCGCGTCGACCAGCGGGTTGTCGTCCGGGATGCCGTACGGTCGCTCCCCGTCCTCGCCGTCGTCCCCGTCTCCTGACGCCCCGCCGTCGACGTCAATGCGGAGAACGCTTCCGAGCAGGTTCTCGCTGACGTCCTGGCCGTTCCCGCCGGCGTTGCCGTCGTACCAGTCGTCGACGTGTCCTTCCATGTCGTCGTTCGCGCCGCCGCCGTCGCCCATCGGCACGTACAGGTACCCCTCAGGTCCGAACGCCATCGGTCCGCCATCGTGATTGTATTGGGGTTTCTGGAATTCCATGAGGACCCGTTCGGACTCCGGATCGACACTGCTCATATCGTCGCTGGCCCGGAATTCGGAGACGACCTCGACGTGACTCCAGCCGTCCGGCGTCTCGTCGTTCGGCGGCGCGCTGTAGTGGACGAATACGCGGCCGTTGTCGGCGAATTCGGGGTGGAAATCGATTCCGAGCAGGCCCCGCTCGTCGTAGTCCTGATTCTGGTCCGCGTAGCTCCCTTCGAACGTGCCGAGTTCGACCATTCGATCGCTCACGTCGAGAAACGGCTCGTCCTGTAGCCCCTCGTCGGTGACGATCCGAACCTGGCCGGTCTGGTCCGTGACGAAGTACCGATTCTCGTCCTCGTTCGCGACCGCGAAGTCCGTCGGCGCCGCCATCCCCTCGGCGATCGTCTGCACGCCGATTTCCGTTCCCTGCTGGAAGAACGGCTGCGCCTCACCGTCGCCGGTCTCCTGTTGTCCTCCGCGACTGCCGCCGACCGAAATTTCGCCCCGCATCGTCGCCGAATGCGGCTCGCAGAAGTACTCTGCCATCTCGCTCGAGGCCTCGAACTCGAGCGTCTGCGTCTCTCCCTGTTCGCTCATAAGTTCGGTCCGCTCGAGTTCCTCGCCGTCGCCGTCTACGATGACGAAGTTGTGCGCCAGTCCGTCCAGGTTTTCCCACGTGAGTTCGTACGTGGTTCCCTCCTCGAGTTCTAGAGTCGGGTTCGTCTGGTCCGCGATCGATTCGGGGGCGACTCCCTGCCAGCCGCTCGTCTGGCCGCCGAGTTCGATCGTCTGGGTCTCCTGTGCGAGTGCGAAGGGACCGACACCGGCGATCCCACCGACGGCGGCTGCCGCTTGTAAGACTCGCCGACGAGACGGCTGCGAGTACTCCGACGACTCCGATACTGGGACCGATCGCTCGTCTGAGTTGTCGCTCATTGTGATCTCGCACTGCCACCGTGGTTCGATTTGTGGATAAACGAACCCGACTGTTTCCCCGAATTCCCATCTCAACAGAAAATTAGATTTGACTCGGCGGCAGGAACGAGTGTAAAACTGTATTACTCGGGTTCAGGCGATGACGGTACTCGATACTGATACGATTCTGACGCGGTGTTGAAACAGAGATGAAGCGAGGATAATTCAAAGTTGACACAAAGATAGTGCGAAGGTAATTCGGTATTGATGTAAAGTTGATATGAAGCCGGCTCGATGCTGCTTCGGCGTTCAGACCGCGCTGCCGGGCTGGTACTCGCCGAACTCGTCGCGCATAACGTTACAGATCTCGCCGACTGTCGCGTAGGCCTTCACCGCGTCGATGATGTACGGCATCAGGTTCTGGTCGCTCTGCGTCGCATCGCGAAGCGCTTCGAGAGCCGCATCGACAGCCTCGTCGTCGCGGTCCCCGCGAACGCTCTCGAGATGATCGATCTGGCGCTGCTGGTCTTCCTCCGTAATCTCCTGGATGTCCATTTCGGGTTCTTCGTCGACCTCGAACTCGTTGACGCCGACGATAATACGATCTTTCTCCTCGATTTCCTTCTGGCGGCCGAAGGCCGTGTCCTGGATCTGGCGCTGAACCCACTGTTGCTCGACCGCCTCGAGCATGCCGCCACGCTCTTCGACGTCCTCGAGGATCTCGTAGGCGTCTTCTTCCACCTCGTCGGTCAGCGATTCGACGTAGTAGCTGCCCGCCAGGGGGTCGATGGTGTCGGCCGCGCCGGACTCGTGGGCGAGAATCTGCTGGGTTCGCAGGGCGGTTCGAACGGATTCCTGGGTCGGCAGGGCCAGCGCTTCGTCCTTACCGTTGGTGTGAAGGCTCTGGGTACCCCCGAGAACGGCCGCGAGCGCCTGGTAGGCGACGCGGACGACGTTGTTCTCGATCTGCTGGGCGGTCAGCATCGAACCGGCGGTCTGGGTATGGAATTTGAGCTGCTTCGATTTCGGGTCGTCGGGATCGAAGCGCTCCTCGACGATGTCGTGCCACATCCGGCGAGCGGCGCGGAACTTCGCGACCTCCTCGAAGATGTTGTTGTGGCCGTTGAAGAAGAAAGAGAGCTGCGGCGCAAACTCGTCTACGTCCAGCCCGGCTTCGATCGCCGTCTCGACGTACTCGATACCGTTACCCAGCGTGAAGGCGAGTTCCTGAGCGGCCGTCGACCCGGCTTCGCGAATGTGATAGCCCGAAATCGAGATGGTGTTGAACTTCGGCGTTTCGGCGGCACAGAACTCGAAGATGTCCGTGATGATCCGCATCGACGGCTCCGGCGGATAGATGTACGTGTTGCGCGCGACGTATTCTTTGAGCAGATCGTTCTGGATGGTCCCTCGCAGTTCTTCGCGGTCGACGCCTTGCTGGTCACCGACCGAGATATACATCGCGAGCAGCACCGACGCTGGCGCGTTGATCGTCATCGACGTCGAGACCTCGTCGAGTGGAATACCGTCGAAGACGGTCTCCATGTCCGAAAGGGAGTCGATCGCGACACCCGCCTTGCCGATCTCGCCGGCAGCCATCTCTGCATCGGAGTCGTAGCCCATCTGCGTCGGCAGATCGAACGCCATCGAGAGGCCGGTCTGGCCCTGATCGAGCAGATAGTGGTACCGCTCGTTGGTGTCCTTCGGCGTCGAGAACCCTGCGTACTGGCGCATCGTCCACAATCGACCGCGGTAGCCCGTGGAGTACACCCCGCGCGTGTACGGCGGCTCGCCTGGATTTCCCAGGTCGGATTCGTAGTCGAGACCGCCGACGTCCGCAGGCGTATAGAGCCGATCGACCTCTTGACCGCCCGTATCAGTCGTAAACATTTCCTTGCGCTCGCCGAACCGCTCGAGGACGGGTTCGACTTCCGTCTCGTGCCACTCGTCCTTGCTGGCACGAATCTCCTCGAGTTCGTCGGGGTCGAACATTATGGATACCGTTGACGGGATGGGGCTTGAACTTTGATGAACACGGCGGCGCTCCGAGCTCGGGTTCCCACTCGAACGACAGACCGGTCCGGACGGCTTCGATCAGAGCCGGGCACGGTTTCGTCCGGAGTCGACCCACTTTCGCTCGAGACCATCTCATACGGACTACTGTCAGTCATTGCCGGTGCAACCGCAGGACGGTCGCGGTTGCACCGGTACATCGGTACAGCAGACCGTATCACACACTGTCGTTCAGATCGTGTCGCTCGGCCATTCGGGACGCTTCCTCGGCGTAGCGCTCCCGGGTCTCTGGGTCACCGACGGTGCCGACGTCAGCAGGCGAAACGAGAAGGCTGGCGCGGGTTTCTCGAGCCGGTCCGGAAAAACTCGTCAGCGCTCGCTCGCGACGGTGGTATCGCCGGCCGTCCTCGGTTGCGTAAACGAGGATGATGAGGTTGAGTTCGTCGTCCGAGTAGGTTCGTTCGACGAGCCACACCCGAATCTCGTCATCGACACCGGACTCGCTCTCGTCGCCGTCGGATTGACGCTCGTCACCGTCTGCATCGGTCTTCTCACCGGACAAGCCGTGCTCGGTACCGTCTGCTTCGCTCTCGTCAGCGTCGGTTCTGCTCGCCTTCATCGAATCGAAGCTGTTTTCGTTCATGAATGTCGTGTGAATCACCACAACCGCTTATCCCTCGAGTCGTCGTTTCGTCTGGCATGGGAACGGAGCCGTCAGTTCGGGCCGACGACGGGGCCGACTATCGCCGCGCCGCCCGTTACGTCGCGCCATTTTTCGTCATCGGACTGGTCAACCTCGTTATACTTCTCAGGTGGGGACTGGATCCCCTCTGGGCATTTGCCATCCTGCCACCGATGCTATTTCTCTCCGGTATCGCATGGGTCGCGTTCGGTCACGGCTTCCACGAGCGACCCGGCAGATCAGACTCGAGCAGGTGACTATCGGCCCGTGTCATATTTGTATGTGGCCGAATCGGGATCGATCCCGAAGTCCTCGGCCGATTCCTCTGACCCGCCTTCCTCGCGTCCCTCCGGGGCCCGCTTAAACGCGTCTCGGAGCCGTTTCGGCATCCGAAACTCGGCGACGTCGATCGAGAGCGGCACCGCGTCCGGGTCGGAGCCGTCGCGTTTGGCCGAGAGACGGTCCTGCAAGATCGTCGGGAGGGCGGACTCCTCGATCCGCTGGAACCTGAACTGGGCGAGGTATGCGCCTTCCCCGGTCAGGGCGTAGACGGTGTCGAACCCCTCGTCACCGGCGTATTCTACGAGACGCTCGACGACGTGTGCCCCTACGCCCTGCTTGCGCCAGCCCTCGAGAACGCCGATGCTGGTCAGTTCGCAAACGTCTTCGGCGGACTCCTCGTTGGGCTTGTGGACGCGGATGCGGCCGAACCCAGCCTTCTCGCCCGATTCCTCGTCGACCGCGATGACGTAGTCGCGCGAGCGGAACGCCGTTTCGTCAAGTGCCATCGACTCGATGTGATCCAGCAACCAGACCTCCTCTCTGTTTTTCGCGTCCCGGACGTACATGACTCGATGTAGGGGATGTGCGGCCAAAAGCGTTTGTGGGTTGGCAGTATCCCACGACGAGGCTGGCTGACCTCGGGCGATGGAGTGCACCGGGCAGACCTAACTGAATACCGCACGCGTTTCTCGCCTCGAAACTGTCACGAACTACATGAACTGGAGTCTGCTCACGTCCCTCGAGACACCGACCGTTGACCGCACCCACGCGGTCGTCTGCCACCGATGAGTGGTCGAGGAGAGCGACGAAAATCGAGCGACGAGACTACCCAGTGGTCGTCCAGGATCGATTGGCTGCCGGTTCGGCGGTTTCTGGACCGGGTACCCCTTTCACTGACGATGCGTTCGTTCCGCGACCCACGCCGATTGCGGCCGTCAGGCGCTCGATCGTGTGACTTTACGTTCGGTCCGCCGATGATCGAGACGAGGTGTGACGTCCGCCCACCGGCGGATCAGGGTCGAGAAGCCAGCCGTTCGACGCGCTCGTCCGTCGGGGGATGGGTTGCGAGAAGTCGATTCAACGTATCCTCCTCGGTGTGAACGTACAACGTCGCGAGCAAGCCCTGGTGGGACACCGAAGCACGTTCGATGGTCCTGAGCGCTCGCGCAAGCGCCATCGGCTTTCCAGTGACTGTCACCGCGCGGTCGTCGGCGGCGTACTCTCGGCGACGCGAGTGTGCGCGGACGACGAGCGTCAGCGCCAGCAATGCGATCAGCACTCCACCCTCGATGAAGCCAAGCAGTCGGCCGAACAGCGTCCGCGACCACGACCGTGGGGTTCCGCGAACCCACGCGACCGCTCGAGCGATGCCTGCAATCGCCACGAGCCAGGGGACGAGGACGAGGAAGACGAGTCCAGCGGCCGTCCGAAAGACGCTGTATGCGAGCGTCTGGACGAACGCGTCGTGACTCTCGAGGTGGGCGAATTCGTGGGCGACTAGCGCCTCCAGTTCGTCGAGCGACAGTAGCCGAAAGAGCGAGCGGTCGAGGACGATGACTCCGTTTCGTGCGCTTCCCAGCGCGAATGCGTTGGGCGTCGGCAGTCGTGCAATCAGGACCGTGGGAGAATCGACGTCCATTCGGGACTCGAGACGATCGACCCGACGGTAGAACGCGGGCGCCTGGGACCGCGGTAGTTCGACCGCCTCCAGCCTCGAAAGGAGTTGTTTTGTCCCGAACCGGTAGCTCAACACGCCGCCGACGATGGCGACGGTGAGGATCAAAAGCAGCGTCGCACCCGGACTGGGTGCAGAATCGCGGAGTATCGAAAGCGCCCAGTAGCTGACGGTCGCGAGGGCCAGATACCACAGCAGCAGGAACAAACCGACCAGCGCCATCAGGGGTCGGGTTCCGATTCGACGGTCGGGCATCGTTCTCGAATCGAACTACGGCCGGCCGTCTGAAACGGGTATCGAATGCGCGGATCGATCGGTCGAGATTGTCGAGCGCCGTCCGCTCGTCTCACGCACGGCGCCTGGAGTCATCGGGAACGCGAACCACGAACCTTCACGACGGAAGCGACCGGTACACGCCGTGAGCGGTGTACCTGGACGAGAGTGGCCCAGCCGACAGATTACGAGCGATCGATGGACCTCTTCGGGCGATCAGAACGATTGTTCCGACCCCTCCCTCTCTTCACCGAGCGCCGGTGGTGTGCGGTCGCTGTAGCCTTTCCGTCCGATCGCGTCGTCGGCGACGTTGTTGAAGATGGCCATCCGGGCTTCCGTGACCGACGCGAATCGCTCCGCAGGCACCTTGTTCAGGACCTCCTCGAGGGACTGTTCGCCGTTCTGGAAGCGAAGGACCTCGGTTCCGTAGGCCTCGATCAGTTCCTCGCACGTGGCCGGATACTCGTGTTGCTCGAGTTGGCGAGCGAGCGAACCGAATTCGATGCCGAGTTCTCTCGTTCGGTGGCTCTCGGTTGGATCGGGCATTGCAGCATTCCTCCACTATCTACCATTATAAATTGCCCCGTGATGTTTCACGGTGGTCGACCACACTTCGAGAGATTCCTCACAATCGCGGATCAAGGCGGAGGAGAACCCACGTAATCACTGGTACGGAAATTATAAAGAAGATAACGGCAGGGGCCAGAAACGGCGGGAGAACGGACCAGAGTAGCACTGAGAGAATCAGAAGCAAAAGAGCGATGATCGAATCGAGGCGGAGTCGTATCGTATCAACAGCCATCATTTCCCATCGAACTATAAAATAACATAGTTACTGTGCCGTGAATTCATTTTCATCACTCGAAACGAACAGATTCGGCCGTTCTCGCCCTCCTCGATAGTCCTGCGACGAACCCGAACCATCGACTCGAAATCGGTTTCACCGCGTGAACGGTGACGACCGACTCAGGCGTCTAGTGGCTATTCGTGCGCGTTTCCGTCGCGTACGCGCTCAGAACGTTGCCCAGTTGCGGATATTCCGTGCCCGCCCGGTCAGTGCCCAGAACCGGTGACCTCCGATGGGGGGTCGAAGGCGGACGGATAGGCCTATTCAGATTGCGTTTCGGACTCGTGTCTCTCGTGGTCCAGTCACGATAGCAGGCGCGAAATAATCGGTACAGGTTCCGCGTACAACAGTCTGTTGCTCAGAAAGTCATGACACACGCCGCTTTCTGGATATCTTGGTCAAGTTCGCCAAATTCCGATTGAATCTGTCTCCCGAACCGCCGTCATGTGTTCCGCTAGTGGATTAAATCATTGCAGATTACTTCAAATGATACAGTCGACTGTAATGATGAATATGTTTATATTTCGAATCAGCTGTTATGTTGGTTGCTAGTTGATTAAATCATTGCATATTGACATCTGTAACGAAGTGAGCTACTAATACACACGGCGGGTGGAAAGATTTCCGGGTGCAAATAATGCGCCTTACGAGTTGAGAGTAAGAATGAGTTTAAAAGAGATACTTCGCATCACGATCGCGCTCTGCGTACTATTCGCATTAACGATCGGTGGTATGGGACTAGTAGCTGCCGACCCACCGGGGAGTGACACGAACAACCCGAACGACGGGCCAAAAGACAATGGAAAATGCTAGGACAACACAAAAAAGAAGTCATGCCCTGACAAACCTGGGAATGACCCGCCGCACAGTGGAGGACCAGCGGATTAAGCTAAGTGAGAAGTCGGCATAGACTCTCACTGGGGAAGTTTAATTTTTGAATTGGTGTTTTGATTGCGATTCCGTTATCTGCTTGACCTGCACTGAGCATTCGCCGCTCCTCAGTAGTCGCTTCCTTCACCGTGCCACATTCGCACGTTGTATCTCCCACGCCCATAATATCAAATTATATATTATCGGACAAAACTATGGCTTGTGCTGCTAATCACTAAAGTTACTGACTACGAATAGAAACGGCAAAAGGATGAAAAGCGTCGGGAGAAGTGGCAAAAGGAAGACTACGAGTATTACGACCAACAGAACGATACCCATGTTCAGTACCTCACAAAGCATCGCCAGTTAGCCTGACCTGAGCCACCTGTTCTGTTGTGATGAGTCGCCAGCAACGGTTGAACAACGCTGATCGAAGATGGAGCTGTCGCTGTCGGCGGCGGTTAGCCGCCGACGCGACAGCGTTGCCACTTGCGAAGACGCTTGCTCGGTCAGTGACTACCGGTAGAACCGGTCATCAGGTGGTCGGTTCGCGGGGACGGCCCGACGCACCGCGAGGGCCGTCCACGCGGCCCGTCGAACCATATTCACGAACTCTTTGTATGGCCACCACCAGAGGCGACGCCCGCCTCGGCGGGGCGTCGCTACGTATTCGTAGTGGAGATACCGCCACGCGTTCTGTAACAGCAGGCTCACCACGACGTACAGCAATCTCACCGTTGCGTCTCGTGTCGTTGTCGTCGCTATCGCTTGCTCGGACAAGCGATAGCTCGACTCGATACCGAAGCGTTTGCTGTAGTGGTATCGAGCGTCGCGTGGTGTCTCGATGAACGGCGCGTCAGCGGCGTAGCCGTGACGCGCCACGCCGTGCTCGTCATATCGTCCGTTCAGGTACGTACAGTCGATGTAGACGGGAAACTCGACGGTCCAGCTGTGACCGTCGAGTTTCCCTGTCAAGTCGTGTTGAATGATGCGACTCCACCCTTCCGAGAGTTCATGCTGAATCGTCTTCCCCCACCGGATGATCGGGACAACGTAGGCGCAGTTGTGCGCCTGTAGCAGCGTGAGACACTTGCTGTCGTAGAATCCGCGATCAAGATAGACGGCCTTGATTTCGGTGTCAAGGCCGTCGAGAACACCGAGGAACTCAGCGAGGACGCTGCTGGCGGTGTCGCCGTCTTCGAGACGGCGCACCGCCAGCGTGTAGCGTAGCGTTTGTTTTTTACACGCGCGTAGAGTGTGGCGTAGGCGTGGAACGAAGTGGTTCCACGCTTCGCTTCCGAGTGGTAGAGAGCGTCTGTGTTGTCTTCGTCACCGTAGTAGGGCCGCAGGTGGAGGTCTGCGCAGACCTCCACCTGCTCGGGGAGCAGTTCCACAATATCTCGCCGAAGAAGCGTGTTTGCGACTCGTTCGAGCCATTCCGGCTCGAACTTCGTCCGGAGATGATAGAGAATCGTGTTTGCTGATGGCGAGTTCTCGCTGGAGTTGCAGAGCGTAGAGATCGAGGTCCCGTCGGCGGTCGCGCCGACGAGGACCTCGTAAATGTCCTCTGCGTCGATTTCAGCGTTGTTGGCAAGGTTCAGAGCAACTTCCTCGTCAAGCTGGTTGACGAGGAAGTTAAGGAGCTGGTCCTCGTGGATTTCACTGTCTGCTTGTTGGGTCTTGAACACACCTTCAGCAAGCAGATGTTCTAACTAACCGGCTTTGTGAAGTACTGATGTTGAGGCGGAGAATAGCGGCTTGGACGAGTTGTGCCCGTGAGTCCGTCTCCTCTCGAAGTTCGGAGCAGAGCGCGTCCCGGACTTGCCGTTTGTTAGTCTTGGACTCAGTGTATGCGGTGTCCGATCAACAGTATTCGGCGGTTCGGTTCGTACAGTATAGGTACTGCTCGGCGGTGTGGTGGAGTGCGTCGCGTTGCTCGGCGGAAACAGCGAGTTTCACGACGGCGGTTCGACGCACGTCTATACTTCAGAAGGTCTCCGACGGGACTTGAACGCGTGGGTGTCGGTCAGCCGCAGTGTGCTGGTTGTGTCCTACCATGTCGGGTTCCGCTCCAGCCTACTCACTCCCTTCGGTCGCTCTCTTCTCACGGGCGCAAAGCGCCATTTCGAACGGTCAGAGGGACCGACGATCCCTCTCGACGTGAGGCCGGTGGTCCACCTTGAATTACGCTGATCCGCAGTTTCTCGGGCGCTCATCCCGCGGACAGCGCATCCTCGAGTCGATCCTCGATATCGTCCAGTTCGGCCCGTAATTCCTCGCGCTCTGGCCCCTCTAGTTCGTCGATTCGATCAGCGATGCCCTGGAGCCGCGAGTACTTTTCGTCCTCGTCGACGGCGGTTTTCTGGACGTAGACGTCCTCGTCGACGTCGTACACCTCCGACTCCTCGAGATCGGTGACAGCGAGGACGACGTCTAACTTGTCTCGATCGACCCCAGTGACCCACTCGCGGGGAATACCGCGCTCGTCGAGAACGTCGAATATCGTTTCCTCATCCTTCGGCTGACGGCGCTCGCGGGTCGTCCGCCTGACGGTTCCGTATCGGCCGTGAAGCTGTTGGTCGGGTCCGAGTCGCTCGAGCAGCGCGTTGCGAATCGAGCGCCGAACCCGGTTCGATCCGTGTTGGACGTCCGACGCGAGGACGTAGAGGTCGGTGGCGCTGTCGGTGTCAAGCGCCGAGGGATCGTCGGCGTCGTGGCGTTCGAGCTGTCGGGCGAACAGCAACGCGTCGTCGTGAACCCGTTCGGGCGTCGATCGAGCGGCGACAGCCGGGACGAGAAACGGGCTCTCACCGGCGGTCGCCTCCTCGGGATCGTACCGGATCTCGTCGTCGTCGGCCGTGTAGGAACCAGTGAGCGTTGCGATGCTCGCGTACGGCTCGACGCCCGGCGGCAGCGTCGCGAGGGGGATCGATCCGTCGGCGAGTTGTTCGAAGAAGACGACGAACTGCTCGCGCCAGAGCGGCCGCCGCTCGCCGCTGTCACCGAAGCGGACGACGATTCGATCGTCTGCAGTCCGTTCGATACCGAACGGGCGGCCGGAGACCGGCGTGACCAGTTCGGCACGCGGCTCGAGGGCCTCGCACTGCCGCCGGAGCGTGATCCAGGTGTCGTCGGATCCCATGGGCTAGGTACTGCGAGCAGGGCAAAAAAGCCAAGCACGAATCTGCCACCAGGGATCGACCGCCGCCGGTCGCGGACCCGGCGTGAACCGCCTCGGGGTCACGCCCCGAGGCATTCGCCTTGCGTATCTATAGACTTGGCCGCACGCTCGTCGCGAGTCAGAGCACGCGGGGCGAGTACGCGCTTACTCGAGAATCGATGGGAGGCCAGCGAGCGACGTGAGATGATAGGTCGGGTCCACGTCCGTCTGCGGTCGGTCGCCCTCGTCACGAGTGATCAACACCGAGTCGATGCCAGCGTTATCGGCCGCGCTCACGTCGACGGCCCGATCGCCGACGTAGAGCGCGTCGGCCGCCTCGAGGGCGTTCATCGCGGCGTCGATATTCGTCGGATCGGGTTTGCGTCGAGCCAACCCGTCCGACGTCAGCGGACAGCCGTAGACGGTCTCGAAGAGCGATCGAAGGCCGAATCGGTCGAGCAGTGTCGAGATGACGGCCGGGTGGTTGTCGCTGACGATCCCGAGCGGTGCCTCGAGCGATCGGACTGCGGTGACGTCGTCGTAGGCCGACCGGAACCCGCGCTCGACCTCGTCACGCTGGGACTTCACCATCTCGCGGGCGGCCCGGGCGCAGAACACGTCGGCTTCGATACCAAGGCTGCGACACCGTCGAGCGATCGACTCGAAGTCACCGCGAAGAAAGGCCTGGATCGTCTCCGGCGTCGGCCCGGATCGTTCGAGTTTCTCGTACGTTCGACCGAGAGCGTCCGACAGTCGCTGGGACGAGGGGCCCTCAACGACGACTCCGTCGAAGTCGAACAGGACCGCGTCGTAGTGCATCAGTATAATTTCTCGAACGACGAGTAATAACGTTGGCTGGTCGCGGTGGCAACGTTCCACCGGCGGACGCGCGGGTCAACCGAGGCGGCGGTATCGACGTCGTGTCGTCCCCGGCCAGGGAGCGTGATCACTCACAGCTAAGGGCTTTCGGTAGCTACTGTATAGCAATGCTCCACGCCGAAGGGCCGCTGCTCACCGTCGATGTCGGTGAGCGAACCGCAACTGAAACGAACATCGACGACCTGCTCGAGACGTTCGTCGGCGGGCGGGCCGCTGCGACGGCGCTCGCGCACGAACGGATCCCGTTCGACGCGGATCCGTTCGGCCCCGAAAACCGAGCGTATCTCTCGACAGGACCGCTACAACAGTCGCGCATGTCGTTTACCGGCCGGATGAACATGACGGGGCTTTCACCGTTGACCGACGGCCTCGTCTCGACGAACGCCGGCGGTTACCTCTCACGAAACTTCGTCGGAACGGGGATCAGCGTCCTCGAGGTAGCCGGCGAGAGCGACGAGTTGATAGCCGTCCACGTGACCGACGAGGGCGTCGAGTTCGAGGCGGTACCGGAACTCGAGGGGGCGACAGTTCCGGAGACATCGGACTACGTGACCGACCGGCACGACCTCGGCCCCGACAACTGTATCGCCATCGGGCCCGCGGGCGAGAATCGGGTCCGGTTCGCGTCGGTGATGACGTTCGACTCGCGGGCATTCGGTCGGGGCGGACTCGGTGCCGTCCTCGGGTCGAAGAACGTCAAGTGCGTCACCTTCGAGGGGGACGCGGAACCGCCGGTCGAAATCCCGAACCCGCCGGAGATGGACGTCCACCGCGAGGCGGCGCAGTCGGACGACTTGATGCGCCGGCAGGGAACGACCGGCAATACCGAGTTCATCAATGAAAACTTCGCGCTGCCGACGCGATACTTCCAGGAGTACGAATTCGAACACGCAGCGGGCATCGGTGGGAGCGCCGTCGAGGAGAAAAAGTACAAGAAGGGCGCGTGCTCGGCCTGTGCGTACGCCTGCAAACTCCCGACACAGGACGAGGAAACCGGCGTCGAGACCGAAGGGCCTGAGTTCGAAACCGTCTACGCCTTCGGCTCGAATCAGGGCGTCGGCGACATCGTCGACGTGATGCAGGCGAACGAACTCTGTGACACTCTCGGGATGGACACGATCTCCGCCGGCGTCACCGTTGCAGCCTACCTCGCTAGCGAAGACGAGTTTGGGAACGCGGAACTCGCGCGCGAAACGACGGAGAAAATCGCCCACCGGGAGGGGATCGGCGACACGCTCGCGGAGGGCGTCGACCGCTGTCACGACGACCTCGAGGTCGACAACTACACCGTCAAGGGAATGGAGTTCGCCGCCCACGACGGGCGTGTTCTGCATGGTCAGGGTCTCTCCTACGCCGTCGCGAACCGGGGCGCAGACCACATGTACGCCGGGATGCTCTCCCTCGAGTACAGCGGTCAACTCGATCCGGAAGGCACTCTCGGCAAAGCAGAGACTCTCGTGCAGGAGGAAAACGCGTCCGCATTCCGGGACACCGGAATCGTCTGTGCGTTCGGCAGCGACTACGTGACCGACGATCGTCTCGAGACACTGTTCGACGCCGACCACGAAGACCTCCTCGAGATCGGCGCCCGAACCGTCCGCTTCGAGCGCCACTTCAACAATCGGCGGGGCTTCGACCGAGACGACGACGGCCTTCCGTACGAAATCCCCGATCTCGAGGACGCGATCGCGGAGTACTACGCGACTCGAGGCTGGACGGACGATGGCACCGTCCCCGAAACGGCGATCGAACGAGTTGCGCCCTCCGCCGACTGACGATCACTCCTGGTCGCTCCCCATCACCCGCCGTATACTGACGGAACGAGCCGAATCACGTCGTCCGCCGCGATGCTCGTTTCGAGGCCATCGAGATGGGTAACGTGTTTCTTGTCCTTCGTCACGACCGTCTCGCCCGCCAGTCCGGTCCTATCGTTGTCGAGGAGTCGTCCCTCGAGTTCCGGAAACGCAGTCTCGAGTTCGATCAGCAGTTCACCGACGGTTTCGGCGTCCGTCTCGTGGAGGACGGTCTTTCGGCCGATGTCGTCTCGAAACGGCCCGAAGAAGAGGCACTCGAGTTGCACGACGTGCTATTCGACGCGCTAACCCTTGTATTCGACGGACCCTGGCGTCGATCGGCGAAAACGGAATCCGAGAACGGCGGCGATCGGAGCCCTCAGCTATCGACGATTGCGTTTGCGTCGCCCCGTCCTGGCGAGGAAGACACTCCGAGCGCGGACGGGACGCCTCTCGCACGGCGGCCCGACCGAGCCTCTCCCGGTCACCGCGTCTGACGGCTCACGACGGCGTCAACCGATCCCACAGGGACTTTAGATCCTTGGCCGCCGCCATCGTTTCGAGTTCGCGGTAGGCGGACTTCTCCTCGTCGTAGTTCGACTCGAGGGGTGTCTGCACGTCGTTTCCCAGCTCCAATTGTTCAGCGATCGTCGTCAGACCCTCGTAGGCGGTCATCTCGATGCGCTCGGTCATCATTCCCGCGTTCAGGTAGACCATGTTGAGCAGCTCGTCGTCCTCGATCTCGGACTCGAGTTCACTCCGCTCCGCCTCGAGGCCGTCGAGGACGGCCGATTCCCGCGCCTCCGCGGGCCGATCGAGCGCCGCGAAGACGTCCTCCAGGCGCTGTACCTGCGTTCGGGTCTCGTCGCGGTGATCGGCGAATCCCTGGCTCATCCGATCGTTCGTCGTGTGGCGGGCCATCTCGTCGAGCGTCTCGACGAGTTCCTGTTCGACGTAGTACTGCTGGGCGAGCTTGTGCACGAACAATTCGTGGAGGTCGTTCATTGCCATCGTAAACACTGGGTCGACCAGTCGCTTAGTCGTCCGGCCCGAACACGCAGGCGCGTCCCGGCGCCGGTCCTCGACAGTCGAGGCCCCCGATCAGGTGTCACCGTCTCTAACCGACCGCGGCGACCGCGGTCACTCGGACTCGAGACCCGGGACGTCGTCGGGAACGTCGAAGTCGTGGAAGTGTTCGCCCTTCTCTTTGCTGAGTATGTTGAGCGCCGCCGCCGCGCCGTCTCCAGCGGCAATCACGGCCTGCCACTCTTCGGCCCTGACCATCGCGCCGGTCGCGTACAGGTCGTCGACGCTCGTCTCCATCTGCAGGTCGACGTTGACGGTCCCCTCGTCGTCGAACTCCACCCCCAGATCCTCGGCGACCGAGCGATCCGCGCCGGTCGCGAGAACGACGTAGTCCGCCACGTATTCGTCATCGTCGGTCTCGATCCAAAACCCGTCGTCATCCGGCTCGATGTCCGTCACCTCCTCGCCGACTCGAACGTCCGCGCCGCGGTCGCGAACCTGCCCGCGCGTGAGTTTCATGAACTCCTCGCCGCTGATGCTTCGAATACCTGGATAGTTGAACAGGTGGGCCTTGTGCATCCACGTTTCGTCAGTATCGAAAACGACGGTCTCGAGTCCGTTCTTTCCGGTGAAGAGCGCCGCGCTCAATCCTGCGGGACCGCCGCCGACGATTGCGACATCTGGCATGCCCGAAACGACCACGACTGACGAAATAAACGATTTTGTAATATTTTAAACAGCAATTCCAGATGTTCTCGCCCGCGTGGACGCGATTCGCAGTCAGCCTCAGCCCGCGCAGGCCAGGCAATATCAGCCCGCGCGCCTTTTGGCTCGAGTGTGGACTGCTCGATAGGCTGATCCACATGTCGGACCAGATTTCACCGGAGTCCCCTCACGAAGAGTCGCTCTGGCTTGCGACGACACCAACGACCGAGTACGGTCCCCTCGAGGACGGACTGGACGTCGACGTGGCCGTCCTCGGTGGGGGCATCACCGGCCTGACCGCCGCGATCAATCTGACCGAGGCCGGACGGACCGTCGCGGTCCTCGAAGCCGATCGGATCGTCGAAAGTACCACCGGTCACACGACGGCCAAGCTCACCGCTCAGCATGGGCTGATCTACGACAGGCTCGTCTCGCGGTTCGGCGAGGAGCGGGCGCGCCAGTACGCCCGTGCGAACGAGGCGGCGATCGACGAGGTTCGACGACGCGCCGAGAACGGCGCCATCGACTGTGACTTCCATCGCACGCAAGCGTACGTCTACACCGATTCGTCGGCCGACCGAGCGAAAATTCGAGACGAAGCAGCGGCCGCCCGGCGCGTCGACCTCCCCGCCTCGTACGTCGAGGACACGCCGTTGCCGTTCGACGTCGACGGGGCGATTCGCTTCGACGACCAGGCAGAGTTTCACCCGCGGAAGTATCTCCTCCGGATCGCCGAGGAAATCCACGGCGACGGCAGTTACATCTTCGAGGAAACACGTGCACTCGACGTCGACCCCGGTTCGCCGTGTCACGTCGAGACTGATCGCGGCGACGTGATCGCCGACGACGTCGTCGTCGCGACGCACTTCCCCGTTCTGGATCGCGCCGGCTACTTCGCGCGGATGCACCCTCACCGCGCGTATCTACTCGCCGCCCGGGTCGCAGAGACGCCCCTGGAGGGGATGTACTACAGCACCGGTTCACCGCCGGCGACGATGCGAACGTATTCTCATACGACGGCCGCCGGTGGTGATTCCGGGACCGGCGAGCTCCTTCTCGTCGGGGGTCAGGGCCACAAGCCGGGATTCGACGGACCGCCGACCTCTGAGCGGTACCGGCGCTGCGAGGCGTTCGCCCGCGAGCACTTCACCGTCGAATCGGTCGAGTATCGCTGGTCGACGATGGACTATTCGCCGGTCGATCGGGTGCCATTCGTCGGACAGATCGATCCGCTGGCGGATCACGTCTACGTCGGTACCGGGTTCGGTGGCTGGGGGATGACGGGGGGCACTGCCGCGGGCATGATCCTCTCGGACCTTATCACGGAGGGATCGAGCCCCTGGGCCGACGTGTTCGATCCCCAGCGCCTTACGCCCGGGGCCTCTGCGAAGGATTTCCTCGTGGAGAACGCGAAAGTCGGTGGCAGCTTCGTCGGCGATCGGATCAAGTCACTGCTCGCGACGCTCGAGTCGGGGTGCGGAGACGGTCTTCAACCCGGTGACGCCAACGTCGTCCGCCGTGGGACGCAGCCGGTGGGACTCTACCGCGACGAGGGCGGCGCGACCCACGCCGTCTCCGCGACCTGTCCACACATGGGCTGTCTCGTCCGATGGAACGACGCCGAGCGGACCTGGGACTGCCCCTGTCACGGCTCTCGATTCAGCTACGACGGCGACGTGCTCTCGGGACCTGCGCTCGAGGGATTGCTGTACCGAGAACTCTGAGGGGGTGACGGTGGGGAAATCGCGTCTCGTTATGGGGCCGAAACAGCGTCGAGATCGATGCGGTTCGGCTCGGGTACGGACTCGCTCGAGACGGCGTAGGCCCCGCGTTCGGCCGGAATCTCTGCCTCGCGGTCGGTGTCCGAGAGCACGATTGGGGCCCTGGCCAGCAGCGGCGCGATCACGCCCGCTACGACCGTCCGGGAGTCGGAGAGCGGCGCGCGGACGACGACGCGCTCGTCCGACTCGAGACCGAACTCCTCGATGACCGCGCGTCCGGCCGCCAGAACGTCCCGGTGTGTCACCGTCCGGTCGCCGTCCGTCAGGATTGCGGTCTCGGGTTCGGTCGAGAACGGCGGAAACGACGGATTCTCGCTCCAGAGCCCGGCGTCGAAGTGATGAACGTCTGGCGCGTCGGGCGGCGAACCATAGCCAACTCGCTGGGCTCCACGAGGGAGTTCGTAGCTTTCCAGCGTATCGACCGGGGCAACGAGGGCCCGAAAGTCGGCCGCCTCAGTGAGGTCGGTCGGCGGCTCGAAGCAGGTCGTTCCTTCGAGCAGCGTCGTGCCGAAAAAGGCGAGCAAGGCGAGGGGGTCGTCACCGACGACACCGACCGTGACGCCCTCCCGGACGCCCATGTGGCGCAGGAAGTTACCGGCCTTCCATGACGTCGTACACAGCCAGTGGTAATCGTACTCCCGGCCCGTCGCGTCGACGAGTCCGATCCGATCGTCGCGGAGTTCCCGGATGAACAGGTCATCGACCGTCCCAGCGTTCATATCGGAATCTGGGTCCGGGACGGAAAAAGCGCGCCGACTCGCGTCGGTTGCGCACCTACCTCACCCCCCATACGACGGGACTACCGCCGGCTGCGAGTGACCGGTGCCGGCCGAGGCGTTCGCGGTACACGCGGGGCCATTCAGGCCGGTCAGATCTTACCCGTCCCCGTCTCAGATCACGTCGTGATCACGGTAAAACTGCCGCGTTCGGTCGTTGGACAGCAGCGGTCGGTGGACTTGCAGCGAGGTGACGTCCGGGTGACTGTTGGCCTCGAGGATCTGGAACTCGCCCTCGGCAGTGACGACCAGGTCCCAACCGACGTACGGAATGTGCGAGAACGTCTCGGCGATCTCGAGCACTCGGTCCCGAATCTGGGCCCAGCCCGGAACTGCCGTCCCCTGAATGCGAACACCGGAACTGGGATGGGTCCGATGCCAGTCGAGCGACCCGGCGGTCGGATATTTAGCGGCCTCGCTGAGCGTGCCAGACGTCCGATCGATTCGGGCGCTCAACCCCTCCTTCGAAAAGTTGTCGACCGGAGCCGAATCGGTCGTTCCAATCCGATGGATCGCCATCGGAATAAACGCCGCCCCCTCTCGGTCGTCGAACATGGTCACGATTCGGATCGTGTTCGTCGTCTCGGGGAACAGTTCTGCTGCGTAGTCCGCCTGGTCGACGTACTCGCAGATGAGATACTCCTCGAAGTCGGAAAGCGTCTTCGCAAGGGCCAACTCGCTCATCCGCGTCCCGTCGAAGACGTATTCGTCGTCAGCTCGTGCCACGAAGTGGACGTTGTCTCCCCCGCTGCCCCGAACCCGCTTCACTACGATTCGGTCCCCGTCCGAAAGCGTATCGGTGATCCAGTCGATGGGTTCTGTGGTCGGACGCGAGGTCGTCGACGCGGACGATTGCTTCAACTCGAGTCCGCCATCGGCCAGTTGTGGCCGACCCTCGGTCGGAGCGACCGCGTGGAACCGACCGTCGGTGAGCAGCCCATACACGGTCGGACGATGATCCGGAAATTCGCCCAGGAGACGATGAAACGCGAGTTTGTTGTCGAGTAACGCGTTCCAGTGCCGACCGTTGATCCACTTCGTTCGGACGAACCGCTGGTAGTCGGTGAGATACTCGCCGGGATCGTTCAGCTCGAGTGAATATATGACGCCGGACTTTCGCAGAAATCCGTGTTGGTAGAGCCACTGACGCTCCCCCAGAGACAGCTCGAACGACGACCCGGTCCGTCGTTCCGCCTGAAGTAATTTGTTCACCTGACCGATAGTTTGGCAGGCTCGGACGAGGTCCATGTGGATTAGTGGCAGGAATGGTATATATTTATCGACAATGTAACCTACATTACCAATTTCAAAACCTGTCCTGAAACAATTTTACTGATCAGAATTCTCTCCAAGGTCATTCTCTATCTGATACGTACCGCCGCGTTTAACATTTCGATAACGCATTCAGTGCCATTGTGACGATAACTATAAGGAATACTACTAATACACATTAGCACCGACCATTCCGAACGGTTCGACTCGAGAAACGTCGTTCATCGACTATCAGGATGCGGTGACGGCGTTCACAAAGGCAGCAGTCCCCCTGGTGATTAGAACGCCCGTTTGATCTTCTCGAAGAAGCCGTCCTTGATCTCTATCTCGTCACCGCCGGCCTCGGCGAAGTCCTCGAGCGCCTCGCGTTGCTCCTCGTTCAGGCGCTCGGGGGTGACGACCTGCACTTGTACGTAGAGATCACCGTATCCGCGCCCGCGGAGACGCGGCATTCCCTTCCCCTCGAGGCGGAACGTTTCGCCGCTTTGCGTTCCGTCGGGGATGTCGAATTCCGCTGCGCCGTCTAAGGTCGGAACCTCGACAGTGTCGCCGAACGTCGCTTGCGGGAACGAAACCGGGAGTCGGTAGTACAGATCGGCACCTTCGCGCTCGAAGTCCTCGTGGTCGCGAACCGAAACGTCGATCAGCAGGTCCCCGTGTGCACCGCCCTCGGGGCTCGGTGCGCCCTCGCCTTCCATACGAAGCGTCTGACCTTCCTGAATGCCGGCCGGTACCTCGACGCTCAGCGTCGCCGTAGTACGGACGTAGCCCTCGCCGCGGCACTCGCTGCAGGTTTCGGAGTACAGGGTACCCTCACCATCACAGCGGGGGCAGGTCGTCGTCTGCTGGACCCGACCCAGCGGCGTTTGCTGGACCTGCGTCACCTGCCCACGTCCCTGACACTCCGGACAGGTCTCGGCGTCGGCCTCGGGCGGGTGGCCCTCGCCGTGACAGACCTCACACGCTTCCGGGCGCTCGACCGTGAACTGTTTTTCAGCCCCCTCGTAGGCTTCCTCGAGGTCGATCTCGAGTTCGGTCCGCAGATCGCGACCCTTGCGAGGCCGACGGCGACCGCCACCGCCACCGCCGCCGAAAACCTGCTCGAAGAGATCGCCGAGACCGCCACCACCGCCCATGCTTCCACCCATTCCACCGCCCATACCGCCGAACGGGCCGCCGCCCATTCCGCCGGCTCCGCCCACGTCGCCAGCATCGAAGCCGTGCTTTTCCGCCTGTTCGTAGCGGTCGTGCCCCATCTGGTCGTACGCCTGCCGCTTTTCCTCGTCGGTCAGTATCTGCTTTGCCTTCTGGATCTTCTTGAACTTCTCTTCGGCATCCGGGTCGTCGCTGACGTCCGGATGGTACTGGGTGGCCTTCTTCCGATACGCCTGCTTGATCTCCTCGGTAGACGCGTCCGAGCTCACGCCGAGTACGTCGTAGAAGTCCTCGCTCATTCGTTGTCTCACCGATAGTCGGTTGAGACACTTGAAATGAACGTTCCCCGTCCCCTTCCATCCCGTTGGTCCCGGTCGGCCCTTCGCTCGTCGGACATCGCCCTCGCAGATGGCGTGTACTTCGCGTCGGGTTCGGGGGAGGCGGATCAAACTTGAGTCGGATCGCTATCGTACTGGCCACCACAGGATGCTCCGAGACTGGCACACGTCACATCGAAGTTACGGTACCGAGTGGCTGTGACTGCAGCCAATTCCTTAACGACGGACCGTCCGTCGAAACGGAGCGAACGCAACTGAACTGGCGGGAAAGAACTCGAATCGCGAGGCGTTACTCGTCGTCTTCGTCCTCGTCGAAGTCCACGTCTTCGAAGTCGGCATCGACGAACTCTTCGTCCTCTTCCCCGGCCGCACCAGCACCGGCATCGGAGCCGGGGTTCGGACCGCCGCCCATACCGCCGGGGCCCGCGCCCGCGGCACCGCCAGCGCCCGCAGCGCCGGCTTGCTGCTGATAGATCTGCTTTCCGATCTCCTGTAGTTCCTCGCTCAGGTTCTCCGTCGCCGCCTCGATGTCCTCGGCGTCGGCATCGCCGTCGTCGACCGTCTCCTCTAAGTCCTCGATTGCGGCCTCGATGTCGGCGCGAAGGTCGTCGTCGACCTGTTCGTCGTTCTCCTCAAGCAGCGTTTCGGCGCGCTGAATCGTGGCCTCGGCCGTGTTTCTGGCCTCGATGCGCTGGCGCTTTTGCTGGTCCTCCTCTGCGTGTTCTTCGGCTTCGCGCTGCATCTTCTCGATCTCGTCGTCGGAGAGGCCGGCGCCGCCCTCGATCGTGATCTCCTCGGTGGTCCCGCTACCTTTGTCCTCCGCGGAAACGTTCACGATGCCGTTCTCGTCGATCGAGAACGTGACCTCGATCTGTGGCGTTCCTGCTGGGGCCGGTGGGATGCCCGTCAGGTGGAACTCGCCGAGCAGTTCGTTCTCCGCGGCGAGTTCGCGTTCGCCCTGGAAGACCCGAACCTGAACTGTCGTCTGATTTGCCGCCGCGGTGGTGAAGATCTTCGACTCCTCGGTCGGGATCGTCGTGTTCTTCTCGATGAGTCGCTCGAAGAGACCGCCTTTGACCTCGATACCGAGCGAGAGCGGCGTCACGTCAAGCAAGACGATGTCGTCGACATCCCCACCCAGCACGCCACCCTGAATCGCTGCCCCCAGCGCGACGGCCTCGTCGGGGTTGACGTTCTTCTGGGGTTCCCGACCGGTTAGTTCCTCGACTTTCTCGGCGACCTGGGGCATCCGCGTCGAACCGCCGACGAGCAGCACCTCGTCGATATCGTCTTTTTCGTAGCCAGCGTCCTCGAGCGCCTGTTCGGTCGGCTCGACGGTCCGGTCGATCAGATCCTGTGTCAACGACTCGAACTTCGCGCGAGTGAGCGACTCCTCCAAGTGGATCGGACCGTCGTCGGTCGCGGTGATGAACGGAAGGTTGATCTCGGTTTCCTTGCGCGAAGAGAGTTCGATCTTGGCCTCTTCGGCAGCGTCCTTGAGTCGCTGGAGGGCCTGACGGTCCTCACGGAGATCGGTTCCGTGTTCGTCCTTGAATCCTTCCGCGAGCCAATCGATGATGGCGCCGTCCCAGTCGTCGCCGCCGAGATCGTTGTCACCGTTGGTCGCCACGACCTCGTATACGCCGCCGCCGAGGTCGAGAATGGAAACGTCGAACGTGCCGCCACCGAGGTCGTAGACGAGGACGGTCTGATCTTGATCGTCCTCGAGGCCGTAGGCCATCGATGCGGCGGTCGGCTCGTTGATGATGCGCTCGACTTCGAATCCGGCGATCTCACCGGCGTCTTTGGTCGCCTGTCGCTGGCGGTCGGAGAAATACGCAGGGACCGTGATGACGGCTTTCTCGATTTCGTCACCCAGATAGTCCTCGGCGTCGCGTTTGATCTTCTGGAGGATCATCGCCGAGATCTGTTCGGGTGTATATTCCTCGTCCTCGATTTCGACGGTGTAGTCTTCCTCGCCGATGTGGCGCTTGATCGAGGAAATCGTCTTTTCTGGGTTCTGGATCGCCTGGTTCTTCGCCGGTTTGCCGACGAGTCGCTCGTCGTCGTCCGTAAAGGCGACGACCGACGGCGTCGTTCGTTCCCCTTCGGCGTTGACGATGATCTCCGGATCGCCACCTTCCATCACCGCAAACGCGCTATTCGTCGTTCCGAGGTCGATTCCGAGAATCTTGTTGCTCGCCATCGTGGAGGGGTATTGTGCGCACTTTGTTTTAAAGGTTACTAGAAACGAGCAAGAACCGAACAAAATACCGTACGGGCGCCTCAGACCCGTGAATTCCACACTTGCCGTTCGATAAAAACGAGCTCGTAATCAGACGACTCGGAGCGTGCCGGTCAGAGAAAATACGTTCTGTGTTGTGCTCCCTCGGCTACGACTGTAGGCTTCCCGCCCGGTGTCGCACGGGCCGGTCGATATGGATGGTTGGGAATCTACGCTTTGCGACCGACGGCGCTGGCTCCGCCACGAAGCCGGTACTCGTACCCCGTGTGGGGCTTCGAGGTATCTTGTGTCGGTCGGCGTGGTCGGCTGACTTGGGTGATACCGGCTCTCGCCGTCGCAGACGCCGAGTCAGCTGCCAGTTTTCCACGCACGAAGCTATCTATGTGTACAGTGGATGAATTACGTGTACGTCGCATATTTCACTACCAAAGTGGTGAGTTTTGTGCCTGCTATCCGCTAGAACTCGCCCAGTGTGAACTGTTTCCGGGGGGAGAAGCCGCCCGAGAAGAGCCATTCCCGGAAAGAAGTAGCCCGAGGAACCGTTTCCAGGGAATTCGATCCCCCGAACAGGCCCTCACTCGTCAGCGTCGTCGGCAGACGCCTCGTCACCCTCATCTGTCCGTCCATTCCTCGTCGGTTCGGACTCGTCGACAGCATCGTCACCCCCGACCGAATCGTCGGTCGAGTGGTCGGTTTCGGCGGCTCCGTCGGCCTCGGCTTCCGCATCCTCCTCGAGGTCGCCGTTCGAAACGGTCACCTGAGCGTTCTGAATGACCTTGTCGCCCATCTCGTAGCCGGGGGTGTAGACGTCCGCGATGGTCCCCTCCGGCAGGGCGCTCTCGACTCGCATCATGACTTCGTGGCGCTGCGGGTCGGTCTCGGCCCCCGGATCCGGGTCGATTTCGGAGACGTTCTCGTCCTCGAGAATCCGGTCGAACTCTCGGAGGGTCATTTCGACGCCCTGCTGGAGGCTTTCTGCGTCACCGCTCTCTTCGTCGAGTGCTCGTTTCAAGTTGTCACGGACGCCGATCAGACGGCCGACGAGGTCCTCGGTGGCACGGTCTTTGATCTGCTGTTGGCGTTTTTTCGCCCGTTTCTTGTAATTCTGGAAGTCCGCCTGTTTGCGCTTCAGGCGGCTCCGTAACTCCTCGACCTCCGCTTCGTATTCCTCGAGTCGCTCGTCGCGGTCGGCCAGGGCCTGTTCGTACTCCTCTAGTTCGTCGTGTACCTCGCTGATTGTTTCGGCCTGGGACTCGATGCGTTCCTCGAGGTCCTCGATTTCTTCGCGCTGGTGGTTGACCGTGCCGTTTAGCGAGCGGGCCTCTTCGACGATCGAGTTGACCTTGTGTGCGAGTTCGTCGTCGTACGCGGCGATTCGATCGAGGACCCGTTGGACGTCATCACTCGTCTTGGGTGCCTGCCCGGTCGAATCGTCGTCATCGTCGGCAGGCGGGCCGGTTTCGGCCGCGGATCTGCTGTTGTCGTCGCCAGGTTCTGCACTCGAGTCGGCATCCGTTGCAGCGGGCTCCGAGTCGGAGTCGCTCAAGTCCGGAGTCGGTTCCGATTCCTGGTCCATCGACTCCTCGGGAATGACGTCAGCCGTCTCGCCGTCGTCGGATTCCTCTGCTGACGGGACACCCTGGGCGGACGCGTTCGTTCCCTCGTCTTCGCTCATGTGGGGGTCAACGAACAGCGATAATAAAAGGGTTGAGGTACGGGTGTCGTGGACAGAACGATCGCGTGGGCGTGAGACGGTGCGCGAATGAGGGACGGAACCGCGATCTCGGCTCTCAGCGCGTCGTGCTTCGGTCGTTCGCGTGAAGATCGATGAAAGACCATCACTGGATCCGACCAGTATATGTGCTCCCTGGACCGAATGTGACACGTGAAACGGGCTTTACCCGACGGCTCGAGCGCGGTCGAACTCCGGTACGAAGACGGGACGATCCGGATCGACGGCCTCGCGGAATCGTCCGTTTCGCCGGCTTCGATTTGGACCGCCGTACCGGACCTCGAGTCCGATTCGCGGACCGACTGCTGGCGGGCCCCCGCAATGTGCTACGCCGATCTAGTGGCTATCCTCGACGACCTGGACGCTGCGATCGACGATCGAGTCCTCGACCTCGCGTCCGTTCCAGACCTGCGATCTGCTTACGAACTCCGCGACTATCAGGCGACAGCGCTCGATGCATGGCTCGAAACCGATCGCTGGCTCGATCGCACCGATTCCGGATCGGTCCATCGAGCGCCCGCCGGCGTCCTCGAACTCCCGACGGGCAGCGGCAAGACGGTCATCGCGCTGTCGGCGATCGAACGGTTCGCCGTACCGACGCTCGTCGTGGTTCCGACGATCGATCTGCTCGAGCAGTGGGAACGCGAACTCGAACGCGAATTCGGCCGGCCGGTTGGCCGCTTCGGCGGGGGTGAACAGCGACTCGAGCCGATCACCGTCTCGACGTACGATTCGGCCTATCTGAAAGCTGATTCGGTCGGCGACCGGTTCGGGTGCGTGGTCTTCGACGAGGTTCACCATCTGGGCGCCGAGGGCTACCGCAACATCGCACAACTGCTCGCCGCCCCCGCACGCCTGGGCGTGACGGCGACCTTCGAACGACCCGACGGCGCACACGACGTGGTCGAGGAAATCGTCGGTCCGCTGGTCCACCGCGTCGACGTGGAAACGCTGGCAGGCGATCACCTGGCTGAATACGATATCAAACGACTCGAAGTCTCGCTCACCCCCGCGGAACGCGATGAATACGAGCGAAATCAGGACGTATTCACTAGCTACCTGGCGAAATCGAACATCGACATGCGCGGCGGTTCGGGCTACCAGGCCCTCGTCAAGCGGTCGGGGAACGATCCCGAGGCGCGCGAGGCGTTGCTCGCTCGCCAGCGCGCACGCGAAGTCATGCTCGGAAGCGAGGCGAAACTCGAGGCGCTCGCCGAGATTTTAGACGATCACCGCGGCGACCGGATCATCATCTTTACGGCCCACAACGACCTCGCGTACGACGTTAGCGAGCGATTCTTGATCCCCACGATCACCCACCAGACGGACGCCATCGTCGCGGACGGTCGGACCGAACGCAACTACGTTCTGGACGCTTTCCGAGACGGCGAGTACACGAGACTCGTCACGACGAACGTGCTCAACGAGGGTGTCGACGTCCCGGAGGCCACTGTCGGCGTTATTCTTTCGGGGACCGGGAGCGAGCGCGAATTCAGACAGCGCCTCGGTCGGATTCTTCGCCCGAAGGCGAACGGCGGCCGTGCGATTCTCTACGAGATCGTCTCGACGGATACCGGTGAGGAACGGATCGCGAATCGACGCCGTGAGTGATCATCGAGCGCCTCGGTGGGGGTTCGCCAGTCGACGAAGTGGCCCGGCGGTACGGCAGGTGCAGTGTCAGTGTCCGCTGCACCCTGATAGTTACACGATCTGAGAACTCCACGCGAACCGAGGGGGTCGAGACGTGTCCCCCTGGATCGATCACTGCCGACGTCGCAACCGGCTTCCCAGTGATTAGTCGCTGTCACACTCGAGCGCAATCGTTCAGCTGTGTGCGCTGGCGACACTCAGTCCAAAACCGGCTTCACCCCGGCCGTTTCGTGGAGATACGCGAGGTACCGTGCGACCTCTCCGTGAGAGTGATTTCCGACGAGGTGATCTTCGAGCGTCCGATCCAGTTCGAGTACGTCCCTGCAGATCGGACATTCGACCGGTGGTGTGAATGCCATTTCTTCTTCTCTATCCGCTCGTCCGAGGGAAATCGATACAGCATGCATATGCCCACCGATCGGCCGTCTCGCAGTGACGATGGCCGTTCCCCCATCGAACCGGTCTCGACCACCGGCCCGTCTCGATCGAAAACCGCAGGCGCCGGAGGTCCCGTCCCCGTTACCGTCCGGGTGACTTTTGACGATACCGCGCCGACTCCAGGTAAATGCTGACGAAGGACCTGCTTCGCATCTCGCGGGCCGGCGGCGGGTATCATCCCCAGTTCGCCAGTCGCGAGCATCGACCGCTCGCGGCCCGCGTTATCGGGACCTATCAGGGTCATACCGGTGAGACGCGCGCGAAACTGGAGGGAGCACTGACGGCCCTCGAACGCGAGGCCGACGATTTCAAACTCGTCCGCGGGCTGGCGGCGCTCCTCGAGCGAGGGGCCACGTTCGAGACGGAGACGGCGGTCGAGCCCGAACGGGCACGGCGAGCCGTGTTCGACGCTGCCGAGGCGGTCGGCGTCGTCAGCGAAGACGAACGCGCGATGGCGTTCATCCGCGCAAGCGAGGCGCTCGACGTGTCGGTGGACGATCTCGAGACCGTGCTGTACGCCGATCTGGAGGAGCGCCAGACGTTGGCTGCGGTCGAGTCGCGGTGGGATCCGTCCGAGCTGATCGCCCAGTACAACCTGTCGCTCGCCCAGACGGCACTGTTCGACGCGACCGAGCTCCGGGTGCGCTCGAGCGATCCGAAGGCGCTGATTTCGGCGATCAAGCGACTACGGTTGATGTACGAAATTCACCGGCTTCCGGACGAGGACGAGACCGAGTGGAGGGGCGGCCCGGAGCGCGAAGTCGTCGTCACGGGACCGACCCACCTCTTCCGCGCAACGCGGCGGTATGGCACCCGTTTTGCGCGACTACTGCGAACGGTCGCGAGTGCCCGCGAGTGGCATCTCGAGGCGACGATAGACGACCGCAGCACGGACCGGATACTCGAGTTGTCCCACGAGGCCCCCGTCGAGGTGCCCGACGCGGAGCCAGTTGTTGACGTGACCTTCGACAGCGGCGTCGAAGCCGATTTCGCCGCTCGGTTTTCCGGTCTGGACCTCGACTGGAACCTCGTTCGGGAACCGGAGCCGCTCGCGACGGGCACGCGTGTAATGATACCCGATTTCGCCTTCGAGTACGATCCCGCGGGTGCGGCCACCGGCGGCTCTTCGACCCCATGCGACGGAGCAGCGGGGGATTTCCGCGTGTATTTCGAAATTATGGGATTCTGGACGCCCGAGTACGTCGAGAAGAAACTCGCCCAGCTCGCCGACCTGGAGGATGTCGATATGCTGGTCGCCGTCGACGAGTCGCTGGGGGTCGGCGAGGAGATCGCCGCCCGCGACCACAGAGCGATCCCCTACTCGGGAACGGTACGGGTCAAGGACGTCGCCGACGTCCTCAGGGAGTACGAACGACAGCTGGTGGCCCAGAGCGCCGCCCGACTTCCCGAGGAACTTCGACCGCAGGAGGACGCCATCACGCTGGACGCGCTGGCCACTCGCCACGGCGTGAGCCCTGCGGCCCTCGCGGACAAATCGTTCCCCCAGCACGAACGGGTCGGTCGCACGTTGATTCGATCCGCCACCCTCGAGTCGCTCGCCGACGACATCGAATCCGGGATGGCGCTTTCGGACGCCCAGGCGACGTTCGACGAACACGATATCACCGACTCGAGCGCGATCCTCTCCCGACTGGGCTACCGCGTCGAGTGGGAGGGACTCGCCGGTGGGACGATCGAAGAGCAGTAACTAACTACTCGGACAGTGCGGCGCGGGACCCGAATAGTGCAGAGCAGGAGCTGATTACCCGAATATCTTAGACGTCCCGCCGACGTTGGCCCTCGTATGAACGTCCTTCTCGTGGGCGGTGGTGGAACGATCGGGAGCACCGTCGCGCACACGCTCACGGCGCAGTATCCGACGGCGACGGTCACGCTCGCCGATCCGCGAACCGACGTCGTCGACGCTCACGCGATCGATCTCCGTCACTCGCTCTGTCACGTGGCCCACGCCGCGGGTCGGTCCTCGTTCGGCGACGAGCGCCCGGGAACCGTCACGACGATCGATCCAAGCGCGGATCCCACGCAGGAACCCATCGACGCGGCCGACGTGATCGTCGTCACCGCAAGCGTCGCACGCCCCGCGGACAGCTTCGAGCGCGGCGGCCGACTCTCGGTCCTCAAGCGAAACCTCGAGATAGCCGCCGACGTGGGCGACTGGATCGGCGACGCAGAGCCGACGCCGACCATCGTCGTCAGCAACCCGTCAGATCGAGTTACCCATCGTCTGTGGGAAAAAAGCGGCTGGCCGCGACGATGCTTCCTCGGGTATTCGCTGTCGGAATCGGCCCGAATCGCCGACGAACTGGCCCGGCGATTCGACGTGTCTCCCGCGGACGTCTACTGTCCGATCCTCGGCGAGCACGGCGAACACATGGTTCCCCTGTTTTCTCGGGCGACCGTCGACGGCGAGCCAGTCGACATCGCACCGACCGACCGTGAGGCCATCCTCGACTACGTCCGAGACGTCCCCTACGACGTCATCGGCATGCGCGGCGGGGACGATTCCTCCCGCTGGGTTACCGGACGGGGACTCGCTACGATTGTCTCTCGACTCGTCGACGGCGGCACCGACGAACCGGTCTGTCTGTCTACGCCGCTCGATGGAGAATACGGCCTCGAGGGCGTCAGCGTGAGCGTCCCCGTCCTGCTCGGTGCAGACGGCGTCGCCGAAATCGTCGACTGGGAGCTCACGTCGACGGAGCGGGAGCAACTCGAACGCGCGGGCGCGGCCGTTCGGCGCTCGATGGGCTGACATCCTCCCACGACTGCAGTCGTGGGCTTTCTCCTCGAACCTCTGTAAGTAAGGCCTCACCGCCGCCGCGACCCAACGTCTGTAGTGATCAGTGTTATCTAGCTACGCCTACAGACGTTCAAATAGCCCTGTCGTGTCAACGCAATCGTCCAGTGAGCAGGTTGAGATCCTGCTCGTCGAAGACAACCCCGGCGATGTCCGCCTGATACAGGAGGCGTTCAAAACGGCCGGATTCGAAACGGTGTTTCATACGGATACCGACGGCGACGACGCGCTCGAGTTCCTTCAGACGGCCGTCGAGTCGGGCCCCGCGGTCGACCTCGTGCTCCTGGATCTGAACCTTCCGAGAACGAGTGGATTCGACGTACTCGAGACGATACAACAGGACCCGGAACTGACGCCGCTACCAGTTCTCGTCCTCACGAGTTCACACGCGCCAGAAGATATCGTCCGGAGCTACGAACTGAGCGCGAACGCGTACTTGACCAAGCCGTCTAATCCCGACGAGTTCGCCGAGATCGGCCGCGCGGTCCAAACGTTCTGGATCGACGAAGTGACGCTGCCTCCTCTGCTCATCTGACTGCGTCCACGACGTCGGCCGCGGAACCCAGCAGCTACGGGCCACCGTACCCCGAATTTGAATATCCTGCGGTCTCATCTCGTTCCGTAAACGGTTACAGTCCGCGTGTCGCTGCCCCCCGAGGTTCGCACCGTCACCGGGAACACGTCGTCTGTGGTTACCGGATACGTTTCGTACCCCAGTGAGATCGTCGCGGTCTCACCGGGTGCGAGGCTGATCCGCGAGGAATCGACGACCTCCGGCGACCGACCCACGACGAGCTCGACCGTCTCCGTGCCCGCGGCAGCCCCCGCGTTCTCGAGTGCGGCGCTCACCGAGAGCCGCTCCCCGCCGGTTACCGGGGCGTTCGTTCCCGTAATCGACACAGCGATCGACGCCGTCCCATTGCTGCCGTCACCGCCCGCGCCACCGTCGCCCTCGTCGCCCCCGTCGTCGAGCCCGTGGACGAGAACCGATCGCGAGGCGGTGTCGTCGCCCGTCGCCACGCGGACGGGGAACTCGTCGTCGTTCCTGACGGGATACGTCTCGTACCCCAGCGAGACGGTCGTCGTCTGCCCCGCAGCGACGAGAACCCGTTGCGTGTCGACCGTCGTGGGATCGTCACCAACGACGAGTTCGACCTCGCGGTCCGCCGGGTCCTCGGCCGGATTCGCGAGTGTCGCGGTGACTTCGAGTCGGTCGCCGCCCGTCACTGGCGCGTTCGTCTCGAGGCCGGTCACCTCGAGGGACCCGTGATCGCCGGCGTCGTCCGTTCCGACGACGGTCACGTCGGTTTCCGAGGCGGCGTGGCGCGTCTCGACGCGGACTGGGAACGTCTGTGTGTTGCGAACCGTCGCCGTCGTGAACGCGAGCTGGACCGATTTCGTCCGGCCCGCGTACACCTCGACAGACGCGCTGTCGACGTGGGTCGGATCGTGGCCGACGATCAGGTCGGCCTCCGCGTCGACGAACGCGTGGTACAGCGAATCGCCGTGGATCGCGACCTCGGCGTCGACGACGAGTTTCTCGCCTGTCCGGACCGGCGCGTTCGTGCCCGTGATGGTCACGTCGCGCATCGCCTCGATCGACGGCCCCTCGGTGCGCGACACGGCCGCTCGACCGTCGTGGCAGACGATCCACGCCATCATCGGGTAGCCCCCGATGAACCAGATCGCATCGCCCGCCGAAACCGCGTACGTCGCAGTCGCTTCCGATCCCGACACGTCGGTCGTGTCGACGTACGTCGCGTTTTCCCCTTCCTGCCAGATCACGCGCTGGAGGGCCTCACCGTCGTCGGTGGCCGTTGCGGTCACTTCGATCTCGTTACGGGTGGTGACCGTGGCGTCCGGTCCGGGATCGGTCGTGACGGTTCCGCTCGGCGCCGCGGGTGCGTCCCCGGAGACCTCAACCTGCCAGGCGATGGCGGCCTCGCCAACGGTCGCGACAACCTCGTAGGTCCCGCCGTCGTCGAAACGACCGTGGGCTGCCGGATTCCCCGTCCGACGGGTGTAACTCCAGAACGGTGCGGCCGGCGCGATATCGGCCGCTCCCGTGCCGTCGGTTCGCCACTCGACGCCCGACGGCTCGAGCCCCGGCCCTGCGTCAGCTTCGAACACGACCCTGTTTCCGGGTTGGACGGTCGTCGTGTCGTCCGCCGGACAAACTCGTTCGAGGGATCGAAGCTGGGGCCCAACGAGCCCCGCCGTCGCGAGGGTTCCGACGCCACTGCCCAGCGACGTAACGTATTCTCGCCTGCGCATGCCACGTTTTACGGTCTCCAAGACGGTATAGCTAATAGAACCTTGGCGATACGAATCATATCGAGGAAACGAGTGTTCAGTGAAGCGATTACCGCGACCCCCGCGGTCAGGGCGGCGCCAACCGCCCCCGTGGGAAATCGGGATACGCAATCGCCGCTCGAAACGCTACGCGTACGAAAACGGGGGGGTCGCCGCCGAAACTATCGTCCGTGGCCGCGTCGCGACGACTATACACCCCATCGCCGTTCGTGATGGAGTCGCCGGTCGTCCGCTCCGCACCTCCGAATGCGTCTGCCATCGACCACACCAATTTGCAGACCCCCGTTTTCCGAATAGGTCGCTTCTCGAGGCCGCCGAGGGGGTCGAGAACCGATGCAGCGACCATGGCGGTCTCGAAAGGGTTTTTCGGCCCGGCCGGTTGTGTAGGGATAAATGGGGCTCGAGGATGAAATCGAGGCAATCGAGGAGGAAATCGCCAATACGCCCTACAACAAGTCCACGGAGGCCCACATCGGTCGGCTGAAGTCGAAACTCGCAGAGAAAAAGGAGAAACTCGAGAACCAGCAGTCCGGTTCGGGCGGGGGCGGAGGCTATTCCGTCGAGAAACACGGCGACGCGACCGTCGCGCTGGTCGGGTTCCCGAGCGTCGGTAAGTCGTCGCTGCTGAACTCGCTGACGAACGCCGAGAGCGAGACGGGATCGTACGAGTTCACGACGCTGGACGTCAATCCGGGGATGTTGCAACATCAGGGAGCGAACATCCAGATGCTAGACGTGCCGGGCCTGATCGAAGGTGCAGCTGCGGGCCGCGGCGACGGCCAGCAAGTGCTCGCGGTCGTCCGAAACGCCGACTTGATCGTCTTCATCCTCTCGGTGTTCGAGATCGAGCAGTACGACCGCCTCCAGAAGGAACTGTACGACATCAACATTCGCGTCGACCAGGAGCCGCCGCGAGTCACCATCAGGCCGAAGATCAAAGACGGTATCAAAATCACCTCGAGCACCGAGCAGGACTTGGACGAGAAGACGATCCAGGACGTCCTCCGCGACCAGGGTTACGTCAACGCCGACCTCAACCTCCAGGAGAACGTCACCATCGACCGGCTGGTCGACGGGTTGATGGAAAACAGAGAGTACATCCCGTCGATCACGTGCGTCAACAAGGTCGACCTGATCGAGCCGTCCTACAAGGAAACCGTCGACGATCAGTTGCGCGAACGAAGCCTCGACCCCGAGGACGTGACCTTCATCAGCGCCGAGAAGGAGAAGGGCCTCGAGGCGCTCAAGGACCGAATCTGGGAAAATCTCGGCCTCATCAGAGTCTACATGGACAAGCCCGGTCGAGGCGTCGACTGGGAAGAGCCGCTCGTGGTCGAGGAGGGAACCACGGTCGGCGAGGCGATCGAGAAGCTCGGCGGCGAAATGGAAGAGCGGTTCCGCTTCGCTCGCGTGACGGGCCCCAGCGCGACCCACGACGAACAGCAGGTCGGGAAAGATCATGCGCTCGCCGACGAGGACGTGTTGAAGCTGATCTTGCGGCGCTAGCCATCTCGGCCGATCAGACTGCGCCCTCGCGAGCGACGCCGGGTGACCGTCCGAATAATTCACGAATCCAGTGAATACGATCCGTGAATATCATAGGCAGTAATATTATTTACTCATCCTGTGTGTACTGAGATATGCCCGAGTTCGGAGCTCTCTCGCTCGTACCGCCGCTGCTGGCGATCGTGCTCGCGATCTGGACGCGCCGGCCGATCCTGTCACTGTTCGTCGGAATCTGGTCGGGCGGCGTCATCGCGACCGGCAGTATCGGCATCGGAAAGACATTCAACTGGATCGCTGAATCGATGGCCGACGTGTTCCACGCCCAGATCCTCATCTTCACGCTCCTGCTGGGATCGGGCGTCGCCCTCATCTGGCGCCTCGGCGGGGCGGCCGCCGTCCGCAACTGGGCGACGACGCGCCTCGAGACCCAGCGCAACGCCGGCGTGGCGACGTGGGTGCTGGGAATCCTCTTGTTTTTCGACGACTACGCCAACACGGCCATCGTCGGGAGCACGATGCGCGAGATTTCCGACCAGATGCGCATTTCCCGGGAGAAGCTCTCCTACATCGTCGACTCGACGGCCGCGCCCGTTGCGACGATTGCCCTCTCGAGCTGGGTCGCGTTCCAGCTATCGATGATTGGCGAGGGGTACACCGCTCTCGTCGAGAGCGAGGACTACGATATCGCCGCGGCCGATACGCCCGGGATCTTCGAGACGTTCGTCGGTTCGATCCCGTTCAACACCTACTCGCTGCTCGCGATCGTCATGGTAGGGGTCATCGTCCTGTCGCAACGAGATTTCGGCGAGATGCTGGACGCCGAACACCGCGCCTGGCAGACAGGGAAGGTGACCCGCGACGATGCGCAGCCGCTCCAAGAAGTCGAGAAGGACCTGGGCGCACCAATCGAGGACCGGCCGATGCTCCGGACGTTCTTCGTTCCGATCGTCGTCCTGATCGCGGTCACGCTGGCCGGCGCGTTCTGGACCGGCTACGAGTCGTGGGTCGGTGAGCAGGCTGACGCAGGAGCGACGACGTCGATCGGGACAGCCATGAGCGACGACGGCGTCGTGCAGGTACTGGTCGACGTCGTCGGCGCCGGCGACTTCGCGGCTGCGCTCGTCTGGGGGTCGTTCGCGATGGTCGCGACCCTGATCACGATCGGGCTGGCCTACGACCTCTTCGATCTCGGCGACGGCATCGAAACGGTGCTCCAGGGGTTCAACCTCATGCTGACCGCGGTGTCGATCCTGGTGCTGGCCTGGTCGATCAGCGCGGTCGCGGAGGAACTCGGCACGGGGAGCTACGTCGCCGGCGCGGCGGAAGGCGTCGTCTCGCCGGCCATCCTCCCGATCGTCGTGTTACTCGTCTCTGCGTTCGTCGCGTTCACCATGGGCTCCTCGTGGGCGACGATGGGGATCGTGACGCCGATCGCGATCCGCGTCGCCTACGAACTCACCGGGACGTTCGACCTCATGCCGGTGATGGTCGGCGCGGTGTTCTCGGGGGCGATCTTCGGCGACCACACATCGCCGATTTCGGACACCTCTGTGCTCTCCTCGACGTTCACCGGGGCCGATCTCATCGATCACATCCGGACGCAGCTGTACTACGCCGGCACCGTCCTGTTCGTCGTGATCGTCTGCTACGCGCTCTACGGTTTCCTCTCCGTTCCACCCATCGTCTTCCTCCCGTTGGGCGTCGTCTTGCTCGTCGGCCTCGTCACCGTCCTCTCGGAGTTCGACGCCCGCCGCAAAGGCGTCTCTCCCAGGGCCTCCTCGATCGAGGCGGATTTCGGCGGCCGTGGGGCGGAAACGGAGCCCGGCTCACTCTCCGAAGAGGTCGACTAGACCGCCGCCTTCGCCACGCTTTTGCCGCCCGCAGGAGACGTGTCGGGTATGGACGGAACGCTCGACCACACGATGATCCGCGTCGCCGACCTCGAGGAATCCCTCGATTGGTACCAGACCCACTTCGAGTACGAGGAGAAAGATCGCTACGAGGGCGACGGCTTCACGATCGTCTATCTCGGGCCCGAAGAGATGCACGAGGAGGGGGCGATGCTCGAGATCACCCACAACGAGGGCGAGGAACCGGACGTGGGCGACGCCTGGGGCCACATCGCCGTCCGCGTTCCCGAGGGCGAACTCGAAGAGTACTACCAACAGTTGCTGGACGAAGGCGTCGGCGACTACCGCGATCCCGAATCCTGTGGCGGCCGCTACGCGTTCGTCAAAGATCCCGACGGCCACGAGATCGAAATCGTTCAGCGCAATCCCGACGAGGGCGCGCTGTGGTCGATCGATCACACGATGATCCGCGTGGAAGACGCCGACGAAGCGCTCGGCTTCTGGACGCGCAAGTTCGAGTACGACGAGGTCGGCCGCTGGGAAGCCGACACCTTCGCGAACTACTTCGTGGAACCTCGAGACGCCGTTCCCGAGGCGATGTCCGTGGAACTCACCTACAACTACGACGGCCGTAGCTACGAGATGGGCGACGCCTGGGGCCACCTCTGTGTCCGGATCGACGACCTCGACGACGACTGGGAACAGCTTCTAACACGCGAGGCCGCCGACTACCGCGACCCCGAAAGCTGCGACGACATGTACGCGTTCACCAAAGACCAGGACGGCCACGAGATCGAACTGATCGAGCGTGACCTCGAGGCAGATTCGCTGTTCCCGTTCTAGGACGCCTTCTGTGGCGCGAAACGAATACACCGGACCGCCTCCCGTTCGACCGAGACGCCGTCGGTCTGTCCGGGCCGGGACCTGAGCGCTGCATCGAGTATACGATGTGGAACAGACGATGGATCGTTCGCGTCAGGCACGTCTCGAGGCAGGGGCCTCGCGGGTCGGCGGTTCGTGGTGGTCGGGTACCGTCACCGTCGCATCGAACGCATCGATCTTCTCGAGGGTCGCGACATTGTTGTACCGATCCGCCGTGTACTCGACAAAGTCGCCATCCTCGAACGCGGTTCGGAGGTCACGACAGTGGTCACGGATAGTCAATCGGGTCTCGAATCCGAGTTCGTCGGCGATTCGATCGAACGAAACCCGGTAACTCCGTTCGTCCGTCCGGTCCTCGTGATAGTCCAGTTCGGCATCAGGGAAGCAGTCGGCGACAATCGTCGCCAGTTCGTCGATACGGAAGTTCTGTGGCGCGGAACCCACATTAAATACCGTCTCGCCGACGTCCTCGAGGGGTGCAGTCAGGCAGTTTACGTACGCGCGTGCGGCATCAGCGACGTGGACGTTCGGACGATATTGATCGCCACCGAAAACGGGAATGACGCCGTCGTAGTAGGCCTTCGCGGGAAGAACGTTACCGACCAGATCGAATCGCATCCGGGGAGACCGCCCGTAAATCGTCGCCATCCGCAGGATCGTCGGCGAGAAATTTCCGTCTGCGAGGTCCATGAGCGTCCGTTCGGACTGAATCTTTATCCGCGCGTACAGTGAAACCGGGTTGAGCGGTGACGATTCCGTGCAACGGCCGCTTTCGGTTTCCGCTCGTCCGTAGACGCTACAGGTCGAGGCGAACAGGAACCGATTTATCTGATAGTACTTACAGAGAGATGCAAGCAGTTGCGTCGAGTGGTAATTGTACTCGAGGGTCTTCTGCGGGTCGAGTTCGGACGCTGGATCGCCGACGATCCCGCCGAGGTGAATCACCGCGTCGACGCCGTCGATTGCGTCGACGACGGTGTCGATCGACCGAGCATCGCCGCGGATCACGGAAACCCGATCGTGACCGACGAACGCCGCGATACCGTCGTCACCGTACAGAAGCGGATCGAGAATCCGAACCTCGAATCCGTCTTCGAGCAGGTGGCGACAGAGAACGGAGCCGACGTACCCCGCTCCGCCGACGACGAGGACCGTCCGGACGCTACTCGAGTGGCCCTCCCTCTCTCGCGAACGTTCGGTGTGACCGGCACGCACGGTCACGTCGAAGTCGGTCCTGACTGCATCGACTACTGATTCCGTTTCGGACGCGGTCTTCTCAGCGTCCGTCTCAAGCGGGGGATGCCCTCGGTCGGTCGTATCGGTAGCTCCGTCCGCGTCGAGAGAGGGTGAGTCCACACCGTTGACGACCGATTCCTCGTCGAGGACGACCGTCAGCGGTGCATCCAGTGCAGCGCCCTGGTGAATCTTTTGCCGAAGTCGATGGTCCGTCGTGGTTTCGACGAGACGGTTTTCGTCGTCGACCACGACGATCTCGCTCGATTCACAGCGATCTATCTCGGCCATCGCATCGCGGATCGATGTCCCTTCGTGCGTTGTAGTAAGCCATCTCATGGTTTTCGTCTTGGCATCAACTGCCGCTCAGCGTCGGGGTTGTACCGACAGCGCCGCGGCATGATCACAGAAAACTGACTGTCCCCCTTTGTTATGGGTCGTCTGTGTGACACGGCCGTTCCGTTAAGCGGTGCCGGTCGGTTCGAGTACGGTTCTCTTGGGTTGACAACCGGGCGTCGGACCGACTGCGTTCGGCTCCGTCACTGAGGGCCAGCACGATTCGGTCGATTTCGTCGGGTCGGAGCTCGGGATGAATCGGAATAGAGAGGACCCTGCTGGCGACGTCCTCGGTGGCCGGGAGCGATTTCGAATTGGTGTCATCCCGTTCGCGGTAGACGTGTGTGCGATGGACGGGAGGATCCCAGTACACCTTCGAGGCGATGTCTCGCTCGGCTAACGTCTCAATCAGGGTGTCCCGATCGATCGTCGGGCCGAGCGTGATCGTGTAGAGTTGATATACGTGTCGACCGCGACCGGCGGCTGTATGCGGCCGGACGCCTGGAACGTCGGCCAATGCCGTTGACAACTGCTGGGCTGCGCGTCGTCGGCCCGCGATGAGGTCGTCGACCTTCTCGAGTTGTGCACACCCGATGGCAGCCACGAGATCCGACATTCGAACGTTCGTCCCGTGGCGGACGTACTCGCCGCTGTCAGCGGATTCGAAATAGCTACTCGAGGTTCGACCGTGCGACCGATACTGCTCGACGGTGTGTGCTATCTCGTCGTCGTCCGTGACGACCGCACCGCCTTCACCTGTCGGCAGCACCTTGTTTTGACAGAAACTCAACGCTGCAGCATCCCCGATGGTTCCGAGCATCCGACCCCGATAGTCCGCACCGAACGCTTCGGCGACGTCCTCGATCAACGGGACACCCGCGTCAGTAGCGAGGTCCGCAAGTGCGTCGATTTCGCAGGGCGCGCCGTAGGGGTGGACCGGAACGATCGCAGCCGTCGCCTCGGAAATCGCATCGGAGACGGCGTTCGGATCGAACCCATACACCGGCCGCTGGATATCCGCGAATACGGGCTGTGCGCCGACGTGCCGAACGGCATTAACCGTGGCAATAAACGTAAACGACGGTACGATTACTTCGTCGCCGTCCCCGACGCCGTGAGCCGTCAGCGCAGCCACCAGTGCGGTCGTCCCCGAGTTAACAGTCACTGCGTGGTTGACGCCGAGATAGGTTTCGAGTCCCTCCTCGAATTTCTCGACGTACGGCCCGTTTGCCCAGTATCCTCCTCGAGTGATCGAGTCGATAGCGTTGGCCACGTCCCGCTGATCCCACGAAATTTCGAACATCGGTATCGAGTTACTCATCGTCCGAACGGTCACGAATGCGTAAAGTAAGTAGCCGGTTGCTACCGGCGAGAAAACGCTTATTTCTCCGTTTCACTCGCCAGAACGATCGTCCGATTCGACTCGATTTCGAACAGTCTTCCCCGTTCGGAAACGGTTACAGGCTGGGAATCGGAACGACGATCACTGGCCTGTCCGCCTCCTCGAGAAGGTGTCGAGCGGTCGATCCGAGATCACGCGTCGCATCGGGGTCGCCGCTGTGGGCGCCGATGACGATCTCGTCGGCGTCGACGTCACGCACAGCATCCAGCAGTACGTCAGCAGGATTGCCGGATCGAAAGTTGGTTTCGACATCGCCGACGGTTGCGAGGCGGACGGGAGCCACGTTCAGCGCTTCCTGACCATCTCTATGTGCGGTCTGATCGGTCGCGTTCGCGACTGCGAGCACGGTGACGGTGTCCTCGGCGGTCGCCCGATCGACGAGGTAGTCACAGATCGCTGCCGTCGTGTGGACGGAGTCCGTTCCGACGAGGTAGCGCATAGCGTCCCTACAACCGTGGAGACGAAGAATCCTCTGAACCATCGGGAACGCCGGCAACGAGGTGTACCTGAGCGAACGAGATGTACGCCGATAGATAGGCACGGCAGCATTTTCTCCCTCGGAAAATGCGCTCGTATACTTACTATGTTCACATCGAAAAGAACGTGTGAGGGACGAGACGGACTATCCATCGTGTGCCGTGATCGGTCCCCTGCACTGCACCACATCGTCCCTCAGGGTCGTTATCCCTGCATCTCGCGACGCGTCCGCGCGGACGCGTCACGCCGGTTTCCCGCATCGGCCAACACATCGGCTCCCGCATTGGTCTCCCGAATCACCCGACGACGACGTTGCAAGCCAGAGTGGATGCTCGACCTGATCACATCGCTTCGGCCCGACCGCGTTCGTGGAACGTTTTTCAATGCCGACCGTACAGGGAGTACGTAATCGCGACGAGACCGAGCAGTCGGCTCACGTTCTCGAGCAATGCGATGACAATCTGCTTCGGGCTGACGAGCGTCGTGACAGAGACGTTGAGCAGGAACGGGAACAGCGTCAACAGGAGAAGCCCGACGGCGAGATAGAGCATCGACGGTGCGTCGTTCCGACGATACCCTCGGTACGCCTGATAGGCGATAATCGTACCGAAGAGGGCAACGAGGAAAAGACTCGTTACCGTCAACAGTTCGAATATCGTCGCCTCGTCGATTCGGACGACGTTTCGGGTCATCGCATTCCCTCCCACATGCGAGTGAACTTGTCGGCAACGTCTCGCTCACGGTACGTCAACTCGAGTGCGAACGAGCCGTCCTCCAGAGACAACTCCAGTCGGTCGAGGTTCGCACGGTAGACGCCGTAGTGGTTCCCGTCCGGTGCGAGTTCCGTCTCTTCGGTAACGAGGTTACATTCCTCGAGGCGGTCGAGACGACGATAGATCGTGGGGAGAGAGGCATCACACCGTTCGCTCAGTGTACTGGCAGACATGGGTTCGACGCTGGTATGGGTGAGGATATTTCGCGCGTAGTCGTCGTCGAGAACGGCGAGTAGTGTCGACAGGTCGGTGTCCTCACTCACTGGTATACGTGTTCCTTCCGGTATTACTATGAAAAGCAGTCCGGTTTCTCTGAATGAGAAAACACGACGAAACCGGTCGGATCCGACTCGACGTGGGCTCCGTCGACGGTGTACCGGGACAGCAACCACTCGGTCTCGCTTGGGTCTCGAGCCACGAAACCACTACGAGCGAAGCGGGAGGGTCGGTAGTGGAATGAGGACAGTGAATTCTAAGCTACGGAGTCCGTCGACGGACCCCGGTCCAGATATTACGGCAACGGTCCCAGATCGTTGCAGCCAGTCAACAGGATCTTGTCGTTGCAGTCCATCGATACAATCCGTCGATATAGTCAGGGTCTGTACGGAGACATCCGTCTCGCTGCAGTGGTGTCGAGCGGATCTTTTCGGCTCGGCACCCGAAACGGACGTCACGGGAGAAAACGATACAATGCAGAAGCGTCCGCTTCGTTCGCTTTCCAACCACGGGTCTCAACCGACCCATACTCGCGGACCGCTCGGAACGATCTACTGCGTGATCTGTGCGGTCTCCTCCTACTGGAAATTCCGACCGGGGATCGAGGCGCCAAATCGGTCTCTGGATCGCCGGTTTCCGTCGACGGGACGGCATATCTGTAGTAATACGCTACTGTAGCCGACAAGCACCTATTTTGCATGTGAACTCTCCGCAGGGATTATTTCGACGTTCGTATTCGCTACTCCAGTATGGATTCAGCTCGGACACGAGAAATTGGTCACGACGAGTTCGATCCATGGGGAACGCTCGCGCTGGTCGCGCTTTACTTCCTGGTTCTCACGTTGATGTGGTTGTTTACGTATTTCGTCGAATTCCTCGGACACGGCCCCACCGTCATTGGCCTGATCCAGCCAGTGATGGTCGGATGAGGATTCATTCGTACGAGAAACTCTGGCTCGCCGCATCGATGGTGCTCATAGTCGGGTTCATCGCGACGATCACCTACGGAGCGGTGGGGCTCGGCATCGAGATGATCGGCGAGGAAGACGAGACGGTCGCCCCGAACGAAATCAACGACGACGAGCGCTTCGGCGAACCGCGAGTCGAACAGGTCGGCCCGAACGAGTACGAGGTGTACGTCGTCGCCCAGACGTTCATCTTTCAACCCGATCCGATCGAGATTCCTGCGAATAGCAGAGTCACGTTCTACGTGACCAGCCGTGACGTTATCCACGGCTTCGAGGTTCCCGGAACGAACATCAATTCGATGGTCATTCCGGGGCAGGTTTCACAGCTGACCGTGGTATTCGACGAGCCCGGCGAGTACGGGCTCATCTGTACCGAATATTGCGGCGACTTCCATCACGAAATGGAAGGGTCGATAGTCGTCGAGCCGGCGGACGAGTTCGATCTGACCGAACTGTCCGTCGAGGCTCCAGACACCGTCCGTTCGGGCGACGAGGTCGAATTGACCGCGACAGTTCGGAACGGCCAACTCGAGGAACTCGAAACCACCGTCGTCGCCGAGATCGGTACCGAAACGTTCCAGCAGGACATTTCCGTCGACGGCAAGGCCGCCGAGAACGTGTCGTTTACCGTCAACAGCGACGTTCTCGGCGAGGGCGAACACGACTGGTCCGTTACCGTCGACGAGTACGAGGAGGACGGTTCAGTGACGGTTGCGGCGAACGAGACGAATAACGGAACCGTGGGCGGTGATAGTTCGTGACGACGCAGTTCGCCGACAGGTACCCCGCAGAGGCGCGACTCGTTCGGGCCGCACTGCTGAACTCGTTCGTCGCGTTCGGAATCGGTGCGGTCTTCGGGCTCATTCAGGCGTTGCATCGGACGGACGTCTACAGATTCATCGAGTCCCCGGAGTACTACACGGTACTGACCGGTCATGGCGTCTTCCTCGTACTGACGTTTACGATCACCTTCCTCGTCGGAATCTATCAGTGGGCAGTGACCGACAGTCTCGAGCGGGGACCCGTCGACATCCGATTTAGCTGGTTCTGGTACGGGTTGATGTCATCCGGAACGATCATCGTCGCGATAACGATTTTTGCCGGCTTCCTCGAAGAACCGCCGGAGGTGTTCGGTTCGACGTTGACCGCGGACGTTCTCTACACGTTCTACGCACCGTTGCAGGCGAATCCGCTATTTTACATCGGACTTGCCGTGTACCTCATTGGCGTGTGGCTCGCGGGTTTCGACTGGTTCCGCACGTGGCGGTCGTGGAAACGGGACAATCCGGGCGAACGGATCCCGCTTCCGACGTTCATGGTATTGACGACGATGCTCATGTGGTATCTCAGTTCGATCGGCGTCGTGGTTTCCGTGGTCGTGTTCATCCTGCCATGGTCACTCGGAGTAGTCGAGAGTATCAACCCGCTTTTGACCCGAACGCTGTTCTGGTACTTCGGTCACATGGTCGTGTATTTCTGGCTACTGCCGGCATACCTCCTGTGGTACACCGTTCTGCCGAAGCTCTCGGGCGGTCGGTTGTTTAGTGACCCCCTCGCCAGAGTCGTGTTCATCCTGTTCGTCCTCCTCTCGACGCCGGTCGGAGTTCATCATCAGTACGTGGACCCGGGTATCGCGGAGGGGTTCAAGTTTATCGCGATGTCGAACACGATGTTTCTGCTGTTACCGAGCCTGCTGACGGCCTTTACCGTCGTCGCCAGTATGGAACACGGGGCTCGCCAGCGCGGCGGGACTGGAACGTTCAACTGGCTGCGGGCGCTCCCGTGGCGAAACCCCTCGTTTACGGGGATGGCGCTGGCCGGGCTGATCTTCGCGTTCGGCGGGTTTACCGGCATCGTCAACGCGGGGATGAACATCAACTATCTCGTGCACAACACGCTGTGGATACCCGGACACATCCACACTCAGGTAGGAACTGCAACAGCCCTGACTCTCATGGCCGGTTCCTACTGGCTCGTTCCACAGTTGACCGGGAACCGACTCGTCGGTCGGCAAGTTGCCCTCTTCCAGGTCGTCCTCTGGTTCGTCGGTATCGTGTTCATGACGAACGCGATGTACCGATCCGGTCTCGTCGGCGTTCCACGACGGACGGCGGAACCGCAGTACAGCTTCGAATACAACGTCGGAGTCGGTTCGATGGGCGAACTCAACGCCCAGATCGTTCTCGGTGGTACGTTGCTGTTCATCTCCGCGTTTCTCTTCCTTACCCTCATGATTCTCACGGTATTCAACACCGATAGCGAACCGGTCGTCGACGGAACGATCCCGACGGCACTGTCCGGACCTGAAGACTCCCCACAGATACTCGATAACTTGCGGCTGTGGTTCGGGATCGGTCTCGTCCTGGTCATACTCGCCTATGCCCTTCCGCTGGCCAATATCGTGGCTCAGGGAGGGCCCTTCGGACAGGACGTTCCCCCGTTTCCCGTCTCCATCGATGTCGTCATGTATCTACAGTTCGGAGTCGAATACGTCGGAGCGTTACTCACCTGATGCGCACCACTCCCGCAAAACTGTTGATCCTCAGTGCATTCGTTCTCGTGATCCTCGTCGAGGCGCGAACGGTACTCGCGTTCTTCGGTATCGAACTAACGCCGCTCGAGACGGTTCTGATCGGGAGTGGGGTAATCGGAGCCCTCCTCATCTGGGCGGTATGGCCCATCGGCAGTGATCCATCCGATTAGTTTTGTATAGCGTGATAGCGTGTATGGTGGTCAGCGGATGGTGGATCCACTTCCTTCGGGACGACGTCTCACCCACTCGAGCCATCCGAACGCACGCTCGAGCAACCGATCCTCGCCCGCCCGCGAGAAACGGTGGCTTTCCCCCGCGAATCGTTCGAGGAGGACGTCGGTCTCGAGTCGTCGTGCAGCGTCGAAGCTATCAGCCGGATCGATGACGTCGTCGCTCCCGCCGTGAAAAATCGCCGTCGGAACCGACAGCCGACCGACCACGTCGGAAAACGGGTGGCGGTCGAGGTCGTCGAAAAAGCGATGGTCGATCCGTTCGCCCGTGTCGAATGTCGCTTCCCCTTCGCGCTCGACGGTGCCACGGTACTCGTCGAACGTTTCAGCGGTCGTCACAGGAGCACGTGTGACGACAGCCTCGACTCGTTCGTCCATTGCAGCAGTGTGAAGGGCGACGGCCCCGCCGAAACTCGAGCCGAACAGGGCGTACGTGCCCGGATCGAAGTGGTCGACGACGTGGCGGAGATCGATCAATCTCGCCTCGAGCGTCGATTCGACGAACGCACCGTCGGATTCGCCACAACCCCTACTGTCGAATCGGACTGCATTGTAGCCGGATTCGACCGCGCGCCGACATCGGTGTTCGTAACTACCCGACTTGTTACTGCGAAGCCCGTGGCAGAAAAACAGCCAGTCGTCGGACTCGGCCTCGTGGCAAACGGCGACCAGTTCTGGGGCCGCCGTGGTTTTCGTCGCAGCACTCCCGATCGGAACCACGTGTCGTTCGGGCATTCGTACTCCCTCGGATGGGGGCCGTCGTCTTGATATCCATGGTCGGACACGGTGAAGTCCGTTGGTATACGAATCCCGGTCGCCCGTTGGACGTCCGGCGTTCCCGATCCGATCAGGCCGGTTCGAGGTATCGCGACCGGTCGAGTCCGACTCGGTCGAGAAACGAGACCGACCGTACCTCGACGAGTCGTCACGGGAGGGTCACGAACGGACGACCTGAGTCCGGCCAGTCAGAAGCGGGTTTGATACAGGGGACCATACGGAGACCCGTGCGACAGCCGACGATCCGAACGCAGTAACCGCCACAGTATGGGAGCAGTACAGAGCCGGTCGAGACGATGTGGACGAAGGGCCGTTTTTCGCACAGTCTTCCGACGAGTGCCGGCGCGTTTCAGAATCGGCGAACCGTTTATCGCTCCTCGTCGGGTTGATTCGGCTATGACCCGGACGACGTATCAGTGTCCGTGTGGCGCACACATCGAGTTCAAACAGGACCTCGAGAAAGAACCGGGAACGACGACGCCGAGTTGGAAGTGCAGAGACTGTGGGACACCGGTTCCGGGGATAACGGCCGAAAAAATCCGTCATCAGAACCCGTCGTGAGCGACGGGCTCGGTCGCAGCTGCTGTTCGCGTCGCGGATCTATCTGAAATTGGCGTCCGTCGTGACGTTCGATCGGGACGAAAAAGCCGTCCGTACGCACGTCGCGGCACTCCGACTCCCGGCGGGACGTGACTACAGCGGTCGAACGTCGCTCGAATCACGTGCTCAGTTATACGATAAACCAAATAATACGATACGGAATTCGGTGCCGCGCCCGCTCACTCTCGAGACAGCGGCGACCGGCGAACCCCTGCGTTCGTCGACTGGGTCCGGTCGATCACGGCGCGAACTGCCGAGCGGTCCATTGATCGGCCAATGTGTTTTCCGATCTGAGACACCGAAACACGGATTTAGGTTCGCGAACCAGTAGTGACCGACGTAATGATTCGCGGCCGCTCCCTCGTGATCCGTTCCGGCCGTCCCGGCCGGCCTGACGGTGATCGGCACATGACCCAGCGATTTGCCTCGGTCGCACGGACCGTATCCAGGAGGGTGGTCCGTCCGTGACCGAAATCGCGATCGCGGATGCGGTCGACGTCTATCTCCAGCGGAAGGCCGTCGGAGATCCCGACGGCTCCGGCGCTGGAACCTACGCGTCCAACGCCGAGTCCATACTCCGACGCTGGACCGAGTGGCTCGCGGCGGAACACGACATCGGATCGATCGCCAGCCTCGAAGTCGACCACATGCGCGCCTACGCGGTAGAACTCCACGAACGGACGGATCGCGGCGAGTACACGCCCTCTACTGCCGGCACCTACTACGCGGTCGTCCGCGCGTTTCTCTCGTGGTGCGTGCGGGGGGGTATCCGCGAGGCGAATCCCGCTGCGAGTACTCGCGCCGAGGCGGCGCTGCCGAGCGGGAATCCACGACCCGCGAGCGATACCTGGACGGCACGGCAACGCCGCGAACTCGAGCGGTACGTCCGCGACCGGACGCTCGAAAACACCTCGCAATCGACGAGCGAGCGGCGTTCCAGACTGCGAGAGTACGCGATGGTGGCCGTCCTCGCCCATTCGAGCGTCCGGGGCGCGGAACTCTTCCGCGTCCCGGACGACGACCGACGGACGGGCGCGACCTGGCAGGACATCGATTTCTACACGGGAACGATTCGCGTCCTGGGAAAATCTCAGCGACTCGAGGACGTGCCGCTACCCGCTCGAGCGCGAACGCCGTTGCGTCGGTACCGGGTCGTTCTGGATCCGCCGTCGAACGATTGGCCGTTGTTCCCGACCGCCCATGCGCCGTCGATTGCGGGGACGGTGCGGTCGGTACTGAGCGAGCGGGGGTACGACGCGGAGACGATCGAGACCATGTTCGACGACGCGACGGCGATGGAACTCACCCGCGACTATTCGATCGCGCCGCCGGCGATCACGACGGAAGGGGCACGGTCAGTCCTGAAGCGACTCTGCGAAGCAGCCAGGATCGACGTCGACGGAGACCATCTGACGCCTCGCGGTGTCCGCCGAGACCAGGAGACCGTCCACTACCGGCGGGAGGCGACGGCATCGAAGCCCACGCTTCGCGCATCCGTACTCGAGCAGTCGATGGTCGTTCCGGCGGACGAACCGCCGATCGTCGACGCCGAATCCGGTTCGGAGGACGAATCGACGGAGACGAAGTGAGGGCGCGACCAATGGCCACCTCACCCAGAAGCGAGACGCGGATACAAAAAGCGCCACCAACTCGAAAGAACGACCAGTTCATGCCACGAGAAGCCACAGGATACCGGTCAGGACGACCGTCAGCACCAGAACGGTCGTTCCGATTCCCGCCCGAAGGTGGATCGTCGACGGACGACCGCCGTCGGTTGGCTGACGTTCGTCGACGTCGATCATCCAGTTCGGGAGCCGATGTGCGGCTGCATCGGCCGCGAGAACGGGGTTGTTGCCGATCCAGTAGCAGCGTGTGACCGCGCCGACGACGGCAGCGTCGACCGCGGCGTAGACGCCGGTGACAGCGAGCATCGTCCACCGGCTGACGTAGTAGGTTGCGGGATAGACGATCATCGCCGGGTCGCCGAGATCGAGTTTCGAGAGGGGCTTCCGGACGACGACGAACGCGATCACGGAGACCGCCGTCAGTACACCTGCCGTTTGCAGGTGGCTCGGACTGTACGGATGGAGGTGACCGGTACTCTCGCCGCCATGATAGGTGAACTCGAGGTGGTGGATCGTCGGAATGAGGTCGGCAAGCCCCTGCCACCAGACGCCGAACAGGAGACAGGCACCGCCGAGGCCAAACATCGCGATGGTCTGACCGAGTTTCGCGTCCGCGACCTCGAGGTCGCTCTCGCCGTGGAAGAAGACGTAGTAGCCGAGTTTGAGAAACGACAGGAGGGTACCAATGGCGCCGAGGTAGAGCAGCCAGTACAGTGCCTGGAATTGGGGTTCTCCGTAGTAGTGGGGATCGGCTGCGTCGAAAACCATCCCCTTGCTGACGTAGCCGTTGAAGCCCGGAATGGCGGTGATCGAGAGCGCGCCGAACCCGAAGCCGATCGCTGTGAGCGGCATTTCGCGCCAGAGACCGCCGAGTTCGTAGAGGTCGTTCTCCCCGGTGCGGTAGATCACGACACCGACGGCCATGAACAGCAGGCTCTTGAAGAGGATATTGTTGAACAGGTGTCCCATGGCGCCGGCGACGGCGATTCCCGAGGTCATCCCGATCCCGGCGATGATGTAGCCGAGCTGGGCCTGGATGTGATACGACAGCAGCGCCCGCATGTCGTGCTGGAGGAGGGCGAAGGCCGCGCCGTATACGGCCATCAATCCGCCCATATAGGCGAGGAATAGCGTGCCCTCGCCTTCCGGGAACGCCCGATAGAGGACGAACGCGCTCGTCTTGGTCGTGTACACGGAGAGAAACACCGAGGCCGCGAAGTGCGGTCGCGGGTAGGTGTCGGGCAGCCAGGTGTGGAAGCCGACGAAGGCGACGTTGACGCCCATTCCGAGCACGGCCAGCAGCGCCGGCAGTCCGTCCGCGATGCCGCCGCTTTCGTAGACGAACGTGCCGACCTCGACGTAGTGGGCGGCGACCGCGAGCATCACGAGCACTCCGCCAGTTCCGTGAAAGAGCGCGTACCGGAAGCCCGCGCGGACCGCGTCCCCGCCGTAGTGCCAGATCAATAGCGTGCTCGTCACGGCCATCAGCTCCCACATGAACAGGAGCACCAGCCAGTCGCCGGCGAACGCCGCCCCGATCGACGAGGAGACGTACACCAGCGCGAACGCCGTCATCGACCTGCTGGCCTCGCTCGAGTAGGCGTAGATGACGGTACAGATCCCGAGGAATCCGAGTCCGATCCCGATCATCTGTGAGAACGGGTCGACGTAGAACGGAACGACGTCGAACCCGAGGAAGGTACCGGTCAGGTAGCTCCCTTCGGGAATGACGAACGAGATCGCAAGCACCGTGGCGAGGCTCAGCGTCCCGATGGTAAACCCGGCGATTCTCGGCAGCACGAGCACTAACAGACCGGCGGCGAAGACCAGCAACGGCGGGTAGGCTATCGCGAGCAGGTCGGCTTCCATTACGCGGTCACCTCCGAGACGAGTTGGTCGAACGGAACGGACTCCAGTTGATCGAACGGCATCCCAAAGACCCCCTCGACGATTTCGGTCGCGAGTTCGAGGAAGACCGCGTAGTCGGGGACGACGCCGAGGACGATCGCACCCGTGGCGATGACGGCGATCGGGGCGAGCATGAGCCACGTGGATTCGGCTAGCGGCGAGGTACGCGGCCAGCCACCCACCGGCGGACCTCCAGTGAGATGGTCGTCGTGATCTCCGTGGTGATCGATCGTGCCGACGGATTCGCCGCGATGGTGGCCGGCGTCGTCGTGGTCCGACTCGTCGACAGCATCTTCGTGGGCCTCGTGGTCGCCGCGGTCACTCTGTTCGTCGTCAGTTTCCCCCGTCGCGTCGGCCGTCGTATGATCGCTCGGATACTCGTCGACGGCGTACTCGTAGTCCATCTCAGTTTCGCCCGTATCCGTGCCGTCAACGCTCGGCTCGCCGCCGTCCGTGGCCACTCCCTCGTCGGTCGACTCCTCGGCACTGTACGATTGGAGGAGGCCACCCCGCGGGAACTTGAGGAGAGGTTTCGCGTCGTGGCGGTCCTCGCTCTCGAAGAAGGCGGTGTAGACGACCGGCCAGAAGTACGCGATATTGAGGACGGCCGAGAGGAGCAACGCGCCGGCGAACAGCCAGTACTCGCCGCCCATGTAGCCGGCGCCGATCAGCATGTAGAACTTGCTGACGAACCCCGCGATCGGTGGGACGCCGGCCATACCGGCCGCACCGACGGTGAAGGCGGTCATCGTCATTGGCATTCGCTTGCCGATGCCGGCCATTTCGCTGATGTAGTCGGTGTGGGTCTCGACGTGGATCGCTCCCGCACAGAAGAACAGGGTGAGTTTCGCGAACGCATGGGCGGGAATGTGGAACAGCGCCCCCACGATGGCGTAGGGATGAAGCATCGAGAGGCCGAGCACGATGTAGGAGAGCTGAGCCGTCGTCGAGTAGGCCAGCCGCCGTTTGAGGTGATCCTTGCGCATCGCGATGATACTCGCCGCGGTCAGCGTGAACGCGGCGACGATCGCGACGGGGATATTCAGGCCGACGTGTCCGACGAACGGGACGTCGAGTGGCAAGTCGTGGATCAAACCGGGACCGTAGACGTCGAGGATCACGCGGGCGATGCCAAACGCACCGGACTTGACGACCGCTACCGCGTGAAGGAGTCCGGAGACGGGGGTCGGCGCGACCATGGCGTCGGCGAGCCAGGAGTGAAGCGGCATCAACGCGGCTTTAACGCCGAATCCGGCGATGAGCAGGAAGAAGGCGGCCTGTGCATAGACCGGCTCGGCCTGGGCGGCAGCGGCGAGGGCCTCCATGCCACCCGCCTCGAAAGCGAGCGTCGGCCCCCCAGTCACCGTGCTCGTGAGCCAGTATACCATCGCGGTTCCTGCAAGCAGGAAGACGCCGCCGCCGAAGAACGTGTACGTGAGGTACTTCCGGCCGGCGATGCGGGCTTCGCTGTCCTCGTTGTGGGCGACCAGCGGATAGGTTACGAGCGACAGCAGTTCGTAGAAGACAAAGATCGTCACCAGATTCGCCGCGAAGGCAATTCCGACTGCACTCGAGAGGCTGGCCGCGAACGAGGCGAAGAACCGGGTCTGGGCGTGTTCGTCGAGTCCGCGCATGTACCCCGTCGCGTAGAACGACGTGAAGATCCAGAGGAAACTCGCGAGGAGCGCGAAGAAGATCCCGAGCGGATCCGCTCGCAGGGCGAAGTCGATGCCCGCGAGGAACTCGATCCCCGTCGACTCCGCCAGACTCCACCGGAAGACGGTCCCCGACATGACCGCGGGCAGCATGCTGACGACGATCCCGAATTTCGCGAGGGCGGCCAGCACTGACCAGCCCTCTCGCAGGTTCGGACGACGATGCGACGCGACGATCAGGACAATCGCGACCGCGGATACCAACACGGCGGCGAGCGGTCGAATGTCTGCTACCATTAGCTAATGACCTCCGTGAGAAACGGCCCGAGCAAGTCGGCGAACGTCCCGCCCGCAAATCCGAGCGCGACGGCACAGAGCGCGGCAACCACGACGACCGCGACCATGCCGATCGAAACCGCGGCCGGATCATCCCCACTGGACGCGGTGGCGGGGACCGTGCCGTCGGACCCGGGTCCGTCGGACGTGTTCTCGACTCGACCGTCGCCGTCGGACCCGCCGTCCGTCGCGACCGGTCCCCCGGCCGGGGATGAGACGGTACGCGACGGTGTGAAGTACATCTTCTCGAGCAGGCGAGCGGCGTAGGCGAGCGTGAGCATGGTACTGAGGAAAATGACCGCGGCAACGGGCCACAGCTGAGACTCGACGGCGCCGAGTGCGATGTACCACTTGCCCACGAAGCCGACGCCCGGGGGAACGCCAACCAGCGAAAGCAGGAGGACGGCCATCGCGCCGGCGACGACCGGGCGGTGTTTCGCGAGCCCAGCATACTCGTCGACCGTGCGGGCACCATAACTCGTCGCGACGAGTGCGGCCGCCAGAAAGAGTCCGGCTTTCAGCAGGCTGTGACCTACCAAATGGACCGTCGCACCGATCAGTGCGGTCTCGGCCGCCTCGGAATTGCCGGCGATGACGACCCCGTAGGCGGCGATGACGAGCCCGAACTGCGAGACCGACGAGTACGCGAGCATCCGTTTGACCTCGGTCTGGATCACGGCCAGGGCCGTGCCAGCGAGGACGCTCACGCTGCCGACCACGACGACGATCGACGCCGCGTTCGACATCGCGGTCAGGTAGTCGACGCCGAAGACGGTCACGATCAGGCGGCCAAACGCGTACGCGGAGGCCGTCGAAACCAGCGCGGCGATGAGCGGCGTCACGCCGTCGGGAGCCTGCTGGTACGCGCTCGGTTGCCAGGTGTGTAACGGCCACTGAGCGACCTTGACCGCAAAGCCGACGACGACGAACCCGAAGGCGGTCCGGATCAGCACCGGGCGTTCCGCCGCCGGAATCGCCGTCGCGAGTTCGATCATGTTGAGCGTCCCCGTAGCCATGAGCAGGAACGCGACCCCGATCAGGTACATCGACGCGGCGACGGTCCCCAGAATCAAGTATTTCAACGCAGCGACGGCCGATTCGGGCCCGTCGCCGCTCGCGACCAGCGCGTAGGTCGCGATGCTGGTGATCTCGAGGAAGACGAACAGGTTGAAGACGTCGCCGGTCATCGTGATGCCGAATAGCCCGCCGACGAGCAGCAGGTACGCAGTGTAGAAGGTGTTCCCGCGCGGGCCGCCACGGCGCGTGTACGCGAGGACGCCGACGGCGACCGCTGCGACGAGCAGGGCGATCAGGGTCGAGAATCGGTCAGCGACCAGTTCGATTCCGTACGTTCTGGGATAGCCGCCGAGCGTGTGCGTTACCTGCCCGTCGGCGAAGACGACGCTCGCAAGTGTGATCGCAGCGCCGAAGAGGCCGATCGTCGTCACCGCAGCGATGGGCCAGCCGGTCCGATCGAACCGGAGCCCGAGCGCGACCGGGAGGGTCGCCGCGAGCAACGGCACGACGATCAGCAGCGGTGGAATCAAGTCGACGCTACTCATCGGCGCGCACCTCTCTGAGCGTGTCCTCGCGCAGCGTCCCGTACTCCGCGTAGATGCGGATGATCAGCGCGAGGCCGACCGCGGTCAGCGCGATACCGACGACGATTGCGGTCAGGACGATCACCTGCGGGAGCGGGCTCGCGACCATGAGTTCTCCGGGATTCTTCTCGGCTGGGACGATAGGCGCCGACGCGCCATCGACGTCGATGTAGGCCATCGAGATGAAAAACAGGAAGATCGCCGACTGGAAGAGATTTACACCGATCAGCTTCTTCACGAGGTTCTCGCTTGCGATCACCATGTAGATCCCGATGCCGAGTAACACGAACAACAACACGTACGTGTAGCGGTTCGCGAGCAACTCAATCATCGTCGCTCACCTCTCGGTCGGCCGACTCGCGGCGCTCGCCGGCCATACTCGTCCCGCCGGTCCCGCTCGGCCGGTCGGGAGAGAACCCCGACGCCATCGCGAAGAAGAGGGTGATCATGGTTCCGGCGACGATCAGCGAAATACCGGCGATTTCGACGGCCTCGAGCCCCCACTTCGGCTTGACGTGGAAGACCTCCTTGAGTTGATAGAATTCGAGGAAGTTACCGCCGAGCGCCACCATCGCGAGGCCGATCACGCCGAAGATGACGACCCCGCCGGTGACGAGGCCGACGAGCAGGGAGTTGCGGAGCCACTGTCGGGTCGGTTCGATCCCGAAGGCGAACGCGAGCATGAGTACCGTAACGCCGACGATGGTTCCGCCCTGGAAGCCGCCGCCCGGGGCGTCCCCCCCGTGGAAGGTCATGAACAACCCGTACGTGAGGGTAAACGGTGCGATAATCTTGACCGCGGTCATGATCACCTGACTCTCGGTGTAGGTGTCGTCGTAGGGTGTGGGCATTTAGGCGAACACCTCGCGTTTCAGGACGAGCAACGTCGAGACGCCGGCGGCGAAGACGACGACCGCCTCGCCGAAGGTGTCGAACCCACGATAGGCCGCCAGGACGGACGTCACCGCGTTCTGAACGCCAGTCTGCTCGTAGGTCTCCCTGATGTAGTGTTGGGTCACGTCCGGGTTCGACCAGACCGGCGTCTCCGTGAGTCCGACCGCATACATCTCCGGTAGGACGACGGTACCGAGCAGCAGAACGAACGCGCCGACGGCTACGACGGCCGGGACGTGAATGCGCTCTCGTATGTCGTCAGTCGAGGGCCGCGACGTCCGCGCGATCGTCAGCAACAGGAGGAGCGTCGTGACGCCGGCGCCGATCGCGGCCTCGGTCATCGCTACGTCGGGTGCCAGCAGGTACGTATAGAGAATCGCCATGCCGAGACTGTAGGCCCCGAAGACGATGATAACCGAGAGCACGTCGCGAAAGAGCGCGGTCGCAACCGCAGTCGCCAGGATGAAGACCACGAGCGAGTACGCGAGGACGCTCATTGCGGCTCACCACCGGTTTCAGTACCGCGTTCTACCGGCTCGGTATCGTGGCCGCGATCACCGGTCCCATCATCGTCGAGTCGCGCCTCGACGCCCGTTTCGGCGGCCGAACGCGCGATCGCGTGCGCCGCCGTCGGGTTCGTGATGAAAACGAAGAACAACAACAGGACGCAGTATACCGCCGCCTGCTGCCACCCCAGTGCCAGCGCAACTGCCGCAAGCGTCAGGCCGGCCCCGAGGGTGTCTGCCTGTGACGCAGTGTGCGTGCGCGCGTAGACGTCGGGTAACCGGATGACGCCTACAGTCGCGATGAACGTGAAGAACACGCCGAGTCCGATGAGGACGATGATTGCCCAGAACCGTATGGTCTCGATCACAGCACTCCACCCCGTTCGACGGTGAATTTGGAAATCGCGATCGACATCAGGAAGTTCAAGAGCGCGTAGATTAGCGCGACGTCCAGAAACCACGGCTCGTCGAGCGCAACGGTCAGCAGGGCGAGAATAACCACCGTATTCGTCCCGATGACGTTCACCGCCAGCAACCGGTCCTGCGTCGTCGGGCCCATGACGGCGCGATAAAACATCACGATCGCGAGGACGACGAACAGCGCCGTGGCGATCAGGAACACGTCCTCGAGCGGGGGCGTCACAGTTCGTCACCTCCGACGATCTCCGCGTCGTCGCGCTCTTCCGGCGACGGAATATCCGCCGATTTCCGGCCGTAGAAGACGAAGCGGATCCCGCGTTCGAGTCCGCCGTCGAACAGGTCCTCGCGGGCCGCTGGAATGAGCGTGTGGACCAGTAGCTCCTGGTTGGTGGCCCGGACCGTCAGCGTGCCCGGCGTGAGCGTGATGCTGTTGGCTAGCGCGGTTAACGGGAGTCCGCTCCGGACGCGGGCGTTGACCCGGGTTAGCGTCGGCTCGATCGGCATCGAGGGCCGGAGTATCACGACCGAGACCGCTATATTGGCCTTGACGATCTCCCACAGGAGATACGGAACGTAACAGACGAACCGAACGGTTCGTAGCGGCGACTGAACCCGATCCAGCGGTACCGAAAACGTGACTTGCGCGAGCGAAACGGCGACGATGGCGGCGACCGCCGCGCCGGTAACGAGATCGAACCAGTAGGTTGGATCGCCCAGAACGAGATAGAACCCGTAGGAAATCCAGAACGTCGCGAACAGTCGGTCGAAGCTCTCGCCGCCCCTGACGAGCCGCCCGTGTCTGGCCGGTCGCTCGACCGGGGCTTCGTCGTAGGGAAGACCGACGCGCTCGAGTTCGCGCTCGAGGGGTTGGAGCATCTGGGCCGTGACGCCCGGTTGGTACTCCGGATCGATGACGACGCGGTCGATTTCCTCGTCGTCCGCGTAGGCGCTGAATATCTCGGCGTAATCCCGGGGACCGAAGAGATATTCCGCTTCGCCGAGCGTCGCGGTCTCGACGATCACGTCCGCGTCACTGGCGTCCTCCTCGACCCAGTTACGTGCCCGTGTGAGCAATTTCGCTGCGTCTTCCCGATAGCGCGCACTCTCGGGGACATCGGCGTCGTACGGAAGCGCGACGACCAGGTGACATTCGAGCGTATCAGCCGCTTCGAGCCCCGATCGAACGGCGTATCCGACCGTCTGCCGGACGGTCACCGTGTCCGACAGCGGGACGAGCAGGCGTTCAATCGCCACGGGAACTCCCTCCGGGTGACCGTCGTTTGATATTCATGTCTCTCGTCGATAGTCGAGTGAAACGGTAGCCGCAGGAAAACGATTTCGTTATCCACCAGCAATCCCGCCTTCCAACGCGCTTGTCAACTACCCCACCTACTTCGCTCACCCCGAGGAGTTCGCTCGTGGAGGGTGGGGCTTGTCCATGAACTCAGCCTCGAACCCGTCCGGGTGGGCGGTGAATCCGCCACTTGGCGTCATCGTTCCAGACTTCAGGGCAAGCTGACTGTTGCCCGTCCGCCGAGACGACTGTTGGCCCCGACGGACATACCGCAAACCAGTATTCTTTGCCGCGTTGTAGTCCGCGTTCGCTTCCGACTCGCATTTCACGCATCGGAAGTCGTTTCGAGTCGGGCGATTCTCGTCCGCCGTGAATCCACAACCGTATCGTCATCGAACAGTGTCATGGTCCGAGTGTCGTACTTCACCGTGGGTGCGGTGAACGTCGGCTTGCTCACCTGCTTGCCTTTGGACCGGCGTTCAATAAGCCGGTGATAGCTTGGGCAGCTTGGTGGGTGGCAAGAATCGCGTGCTGACTCCCGAGGTCACCTCCCTACTTACTCGCTTCGCTCGTTCCTTGAGAAAGGGGACTCCGCGCGACCGCTTCAGTTGAAATGCACCCGACGGGTCTCGACCGGTCGTGGTGAGAATTTTACACGAATGGGATTCGGTGACGAGGTCCGATCGGCAGTTTTACAAATTAATCTTCAATAAATAAAACGTGCTTGTATGACGACGGCCAAGATCGGATACGATTGCGACCGCGCCTCGACTGCGCGCGACGACCCCCCGAGTTGCCCATGAACGAACGGACCGAACAGCACCGCGAGCGCCTCGAGGCGCACGTCTTCGTCTGCCTGAACGACCGCGATTCTACACACGCCAGTTGTGCGGCAGCCGGTGGTGAGGAGACGCACACCGCCGTCACGGAGTGGTTGCGCGAGCGGGACGCCTACTGGACGGCGGTGTCAGTCAGCACGACTTCGTGTCTGGGACTCTGTAGTGAGCGCGGGGCCGCGATTACGATCCAGCCGCGAAACACGTGGTACTCCGACGTTACGCCAGCCGACGTCCCCGACCTGCTCGAGTCCGAATTCGGCGCTGACGCGGAGCGCGTCCGCGACGACAGGTGAGCGTGCGGACGCGGATGGCAGTGGCAGCCGTCGCTCGATTCCGGGTTCAGTAGCACCCCGGTCGACTCACCGATTCGTTTCCGTACAGATTCTCCACGCGCAGGAGTGCTCGCAGACCCTGGAACCGGGGCCATCGTCGACACGTACGATTATGGGGGTCGACCGCAGAATTGACACTAATGACAGAGACACCCTCAAGTGGGGTGGCAGCGGAACTCAGCGATTTCGTCGCCGCGCTCACGACCGAATCTATTCCCGACGAGGCGCTCAGATCGGCCGAGCGAGCGATCCTTGATACCGTCGGCGTAACGCTCGCCGGAGCCGATACCGACGTGGGGACGGTCTCCGTGGCCGCGGCCGCCACAGAGTCCGGCGAGACGACGGTCCTCGGACGCGACGACCGATTGCCACTTTCCGATGCCGTCTTCGCAAACGCGTCCGCAGGCCACGCACTGGATTTCGACGACGTCGCCCTGGCCGCGATGGACGGGCACCCGAGCGTTCCGATGGTCGCCCCGCTGCTGGCCATCGGTGAACGGGAAGGTTCGACGGGCCGGGACCTGTTGGCCGCCTACGTCGCCGGGTTCGAAACGCAAGGCTACCTCTCGCGACCGATCAGCCCCGGCCACTACGAAGGGGGATGGCACGCCACGTCGACCATCGGCCTCTTCGGGGCCGCGGCCGCCGTCGCCAGACTGCTCGAACTGACCCCTGAACGCATCGAACACGCGCTCAACATCGCCGCCTCGATGCCGGCCGGCCTCAAGCGCAATTTCGGCACGACGACCAAACCGATCCACGCCGGTCAGGCCGCGCGATCCGCAACGACAGCGGCGTTGCTTGCCGCCGAGGGGGCGACGGCAGATCCGACGGCGATCGACGGCGACCGAGGGTTCTTCGACCTCTACCGGGGCGAGACACGGCCCGACCTCGAGCGACTGCCCGACCTCGGGTCTCGTTGGGCGCTGCTCGAGGACGGCATCGACGTGAAAAAATATCCCTGCTGTTATTACACTCACGCAGCGATCTATGCCGCGACCGGGATCGCGGAGACCACCGACGTCCAGGCCGACGACATCGACGACGTCATCGTGACCGCCTCCCAGGGCGCCGCCGACGCGCTCGCCCACGACGATCCCGAGACGGGACTCGAGGGCAAGTTCTCGATGCCGTACCTGATCGCCAGTGCCATCGTCCGTCGAGGGGTCGGCCTGTCCGCGTTCGAAGACGATCGGATCGACGAACCGGCGGTGCAGGCCGTCCGCGAACGCGTCACCCTGACGGTCGACCCCGACCTGCCGTACGATTCGAACGCCGCGCACGTCGCCGTCACGGACCGCACGGGAGACGTATACGAGCGCATGCAAGAACGACCGCCGGGGACACACGACGATCCGCTCTCGAGCGACGAACTCCACGAGAAATTCGGAATGTGCGCCAAATATGCGCCGGGTTCGGTCGCGGTCGACGAGGCGGTGTCAGCCCTGAACGATCTCCGGACGGTCGATGACGTGAGGGGCGTCTTGGAGTCGCTCTGATTCGGAGATCCGACACAGTCTCTCGAGGCAGGTCGCGCGACGGACTCTCGAAGACGGTTACGCGGCGGTATCTCGAGGCGGGATCGGTGGCGATCACTTCCGTAATTTCGAGACGTTTACCTAGCAGCCGTTCCGATTGCAACCAATGACGCTGTACTCGCGTGTGCGCCCCTTCGCGTTCACACTGCCGGCCGAGACGGCCCACGATCTCGGCAAGCGAACGCTCCGGGTGGCACAGTCGACCTGGGCGACGCGGACGGCCCTGTCCGCCGCATACCAGTTCGAGCACCCGGCACTCGAGTGCGATCTGTTCGGGACGCAGTTTCCGAACCCCGTCGGTATCGCCGCCGGCTTCGACAAGAACGCAGAGGTGACTCACGCACTCGCGGCGCTCGGCTTCGGCTTCGTCGAAATCGGAACCGTCACGCCGTATTCCCAGTCCGGGAACGACCGGCCACGGCTGTTCCGACTGCTCGAAGACGAGGCGATGATCAACCGAATGGGTTTCAACGGTCAGGGAATGGAACGGGTCAAGTCGCGGCTCGAAGCCGACGGGACGCCCCAGATACCCCTAGGTGTGAACATCGGCAAGATGAATTCCTCGAACGAGCGCGAGGCGATCGAGGACTACCGTCGTGTCTTCGATCGGCTCTCCCCGTTCGCCGACTACGTCGTAGTAAACGTCTCCTGTCCGAATACGCCTGACGAGTTCGACGAGGGATCGCCCGAGCACCTCCGTTCGATCTTCGAAACACTCGAGACGGAAAACGAACGCGGGGTGCCGATTCTGGTAAAGATCGGTCCCGACTCGCCCGAGGAGTCGATGTTCGACCTCGTCGATATCGCCCGGGAGTTCGACCTCGACGGCATCGTCGCGACCAACACCTCGACGAGCCGTACCGGCCTCGAGTCACCCCGACGGGAGGAGTGGGGCGGGCTCAGCGGTAAGCCGCTCCAGGACCGCTCGACCGAGGTCGTCCGATCGCTGGCCGAGTACATGGACGGCGAGCTACCGATTGTCGGGATCGGCGGCGTCGACTCCGCGAGAAGCGCGTACGAAAAGATTCGGGCCGGAGCCTCGCTCGTCGAGTTGTATACCGGATTCGTGTACCGGGGACCATCGACAGCGAAGCGAATCAACCGCGGACTCGTGGCGTTACTCGAGCGTGACGGCTTTACGTCAGTCGAAGAGGCGGTCGGCGCGGATCTGGACGACTGATGGACGATTGATGGACGCAGGTCCGTCTCACGGCAGTTTGTGGGTTAATGTGGGTGGCTCGGCACGTGAGTCGAATCGGGACGACCGAGACCCATCTCGGTGTTATTCGACGTCGACGCGCGTTCCGTACCCTGCCTCGCCGACCACATCGCCGTCCGCCGCGACCACCTCGCCGCGAACGACTGTCGCCACCGCTTTTCCGACGAACGACTCGCCCTCGAACGGCGTTACCGAATTCTTCGAATGGAGGGCAGCGCGGTCTTCGAGGGTCCACTCAAGAGCCGGATCGACAATCGTGAAATCGGCATCGGTGCCGACCTGCAGCGATCCCTTCTGCGGATACATGCCCCAGATCTGGGCCGGCCGGGTCGAGTGTCGGCGAACCCACCCCTCGAGCGTGAGTCGGCCCTGATCGACGAAGGTGAGCATCGCTGGCACCTCGGTCTCGAGGCCGACGAATCCCGAAATCGCGTTCCACGTGTTCCCGAACGGATCGTCGACCAGCTTCTCTTCGGGGGTGTGTGGCGCGTGATCGGTGGCGATGCAGTCGATCGCGCCGTCGTCGACGCCGACCGACCAGAGTTTGTCGTGCTCGGAAGCGTCCCTGATGGGGGGCTGAACGCGCGCGACGTTGCCTTTCTCGTGCATCACGTCCTCGGTGAACCAGAGGTAGTGCGGGGTCGTCTCTGCGGTCACGTCGACGCCGCGGTCTTTTCCGCGGGCGACGGCCTCGGCGGCCGAACCCGACGAGACGTGAAACATGTGAATTTTCACACCAGTTTCCTCGGCGAAGGTGATCATTCGCTCGACGGCCTCGCGCTCGGCGATCACGGGCCGCGAGTGAGAGTGATCGATAGGATCGTTTCGTCCCTCGTCCTCGAACTTCGTCGTGTAGTAGTCGATGATCTCGCCGTTCTCTTCGTGGAATCCGAGCCGTTTGCCCGTTTCGCGGACTCGTTCCATCGCTTCGAGGATCTCGCCGTCGTTCGGCGGCGGGACGTCGCCGACGGTCGAGCCAAGGAAGATTTTGTACCCGACCGCGCCGGCCTCGTCGATCGCCGGTATCAGGTCCAAATTTTCGGACGTCACGACCGCGTAGCTCTGAAAATCGACGTGAGCCGACGCTTCGCCGCGCTCGAACTTCACCTCGAGGTGCTTCGCTCGATCGATGACCGGGTCAGTGTTCGGCATCCCGACAACGGTCGTCACGCCGCCTGCGGCGGCCGCTCTCGTCGCGGACTCCCAGTCCTCCTTGTACTCGAGGCCCGGTTCGCGGTTGTGGATGTGGCAGTCGACGATTCCCGGCACGAGGACGTTTCCGTCGCCGTCGAAAACGCGATCCGCCTCGGGAAGCCGGTCGCTCCGACCGACGGCGACGATGGTTCCGTCTTCGACGGCGACACCCGCGTTAGCGGTTCGGCCCGCGGGCGTGACGATGGTACAGTTGCGCACGACGAGATCGACGGTCATTGCCGTGGAGTTGCCGAGGGCCGGGCATATAGCTTCCCCAAACTGATCGTATTCCCGTTCCCTGACCGCCGCCCGTCCGATATGTGATGCCGCCAATCGGGCAGAGTGACGATGCGCCACACGGCCGATACCGACGACCCGCTCGCGTCGTGGGTCGAATCTAAAATTCGAGCGGGCGGGTTCTCGCTCGAGACCGAACCTGCGCTAGTCCGCTTCCTGTTGCTGACGCGTGCGGTGCTAGATGATGAGATCCGGTGTCACCGAACAGCCACAGGACCGACGGTGCCGGTGTCGGGTCCCCTGGCAATGATCGTCGCGACCAGTCGGCCACAGCGCAGACACTCGAGAAGGGACGAGGACGGTTCGCCGGTCGAATCCTGCTCGTTATCCGCCCGACAATACTCACTCATAACGACCTGCACCCGGGGTCCGTTTTGGATTCGAAAGTGGCGGCGTCGCTGCTCGAATCGGGCGACACTGTGGTCTTTCAGGATAGTTATATCCCGGTAGTATGTCCGCAATCATGCTTGCCAAGCCGAGGGGCTTTGGAAGCCAGTCTCGGGTGTCCCCGCACCCAGGACGTTTGTGAAGCGTCCCATTTCTCGAGGCTGGCTTCCGTCCGAATCGTTGACCTAGTGTTACTTGTAAGAATTATGGTCAGTTGAGTCGAACAGAAGACGGCAGCGACGGCAATCGACGGGACTTCTCGGACACAAGCGGACGGCGAAGCGAGCCGGTGTACAACGAAGAGTCGACGGGAGTCCGGGGGTGGCGGCCTCGAGAACTCCCGCCGTTCGTGTGCAACGCCCTCGAGAGCGCAACCCTCTCGACCGTAAGCTGGGCCTTCCAGCGCCTCAGACACTGAATACGCGGGGGTACGAGTCCAATACTAAACAGCGAGGTACTGGTAGCACGCGGTGATGGACACGCCAGCGATCAGCGACAGAACGATACTCGTGACCGGCGGTGCCGGCTTCATCGGTAGCCACCTCGTCGACGCCTTGGCCCCGCACAACGAGGTCCGGGTCATCGATACGTTCGCGACGGGCGACCGAGCCCACCTTCCTGACGACGTGACGGTGATCGAGGGCGACATCGGCGATCCAATCGCCCTTCAGCGGGCCGCCCGAGGTGTCGACCTGATCTTCCACCACGCCGCGCTGGTCAGCGTCTCTCAGAGCGTCGACGCGCCGCGCCAGAGCAACCGCACGAACCTTGAGGCCAGCCTCCTCGTCCTTGAGCAAGCCCGTCAGGAGGATGCGCGGGTCGTCGTCGCCTCGAGCGCGGCCGTCTACGGCCACCCAGAGGAGTTACCGGTCTCGGAGTCGGCATCGACGAATCCGCCGTCACCGTATGGGATTCAGAAGCTCGCACTCGACCAGTACACGCGCCGCTACGAGGAACTCTACGGTCTTCCGACCGTGGCGTTGCGGTACTTCAACGTCTACGGTCCGCGCCAGCAGGGACCGTATAGCGGCGTCATCTCGACGTTCCTCGAACAGGCGCGAGCCGGGGACCCGATCACCATCGAGGGGGACGGCCAGCAGAGCCGCGACTTCGTCCACGTCAGCGACGTCGTGCGTGCGAACCTTCGTGCGGCGACGGTCGACGCGGTAGGCGAAGCGTACAACGTCGGGACGGGAGAACGAACGACCGTCCGGGAACTCGCTGAGACGATTCGAGACGCGACGGGGTCGTCATCGCAGATCGTGCACCGCGATCCTCGGGCTGGCGACATCAGACACAGCGGGGCGGATACCGCGAAGGCGACCCGAAAGCTCGGATTCGAAGCACGGATCAATCTCGAATCGGGAATCCAATCGCTGGTCGAGGCCGACTCGGCGGCTTCGACCGGGAAGGACGTAGGCTCGCCACCGGAAACGAACTCCGAAAGCGGAACCTACAGCTAATTCCCGTCGAAAAACCGGGTCGTACCGAGCGATCGACGTCGATCGTGTCCGATTGCTCGAGAGTCAGTGAAGCGATCACTTACTGACTGAATCCAGAGCGAATCCGCGCTAACCGTTTCAAACGTCCAGTCGAGTTTATTCGGTCTGTCGAGCAAAGGCTGCCTATACCATGCCTGGAACGTATTTTCGTCGACAGAGACAGGCGACCTACCGTCCTGCTCTCCCGACCGAGGGCGATGGAATAAGGGGGGAGCGTTGAGATGCGGGACGGTCTCGGCGTCTCGCCCGGGTCTCATCCGAGGCCCATCAGCGGCAACGGATTTACGTTCGAAATCATATATAATCGAAATAATAACAGCACATGGGTTATAAAAAGGGATTTGTGGAACGGTAACGACGGTATCAGATATGAATCATAATAACACAGCTCTTCGTCAGCCATGAGTATCTGCCGACGAGTTTCCACAGCTGTCGATACGCTCGAGGCCCCGACCGGTGGGGTAGTCGCGTCAGCTACTGTCGCGAGTTCGGAGCAGGGAATCGTTCCGGAACCCGTGCTACCGCTTCAACTCGACGGAAGCGCACACATCGCTGCGCTCGTCGGTATACTCGCGCTCGCGCTGCTCGGTGGGATACTCGTCGCTCGAAACCGATACGATCAACCGACCGCACTCACGACCGAGGCTGAACCGGACCGCGAAGAATTTATCACCGATCGAGAACGCGTTCGACAGCTCTTGCAGGAGAACGACGGTCGGATGAAGCAATCCGCTATCGTCGATTCCGTCGACTGGTCGAAAGCGAAGGTCAGCCGACTGCTCGCCGACCTCGAGGAGGACGGCCAGGTCACGAAACTCCGCCTCGGACGAGAAAATCTGGTCTGTTTACCGGGGCACGAACCTACGGCGTCAAAGTCACCGAAACACCCGACCGACGATTAGCAGCCACTGTGGCCGTGACGGTGAGGTCACCGTTCCTATCAACAACCGTTGTTTTCTTCGGACATATGCGTCACTGAATCCGCCGCTCCTGGACCGTAGTATCCAATTTCTCCGCGTAATGGTTCTGCTGGTTTATCCGCAGAAGCCACGACGGAATGGATGCCTTCACACGGCAATCATGAATGCACGCAATCAGCTACTCGTCGTAGTGACAGCGCTGATGCTCGTGTTCTCGAGCGGGGCGATGGTCGCGGCAGCGTCAAACGCTGGGGCCATGGACGAGGACACAGAGGTCAGCGACGACGAGTCCGAACTGACGAACAATGAAACGACAAACGAGACAGTAGAGGACGGCGCTGACGTCGCAGAGGACGACACCAACGAAACCAACGAGACTCAATGCCCGTGTCAGCCCGCATACGTGACGTTCGAGGATCAGACGACCGACGGTGACACGGTCGTCGTCCAGAACGTCACGCTGGCGAGTCCAGGGTTCGTGACGATCCACAACAGTAGCCTCCTCGTGGGTAACACCATCGGGAGCGTCATTGGGACCTCCGAATACCTCGAGGCGGGGACGCACGAGAACGTGACGATCACGCTCGACGATCCGCTCGAGGAAGACGAGACCCTGATCGCGATGCCACATCGCGATACGAACCAGAATCAGACGTACGACTTCGTCGAAACGGAGGGCCTGGAAGATGGTCCGTTCCTCACGGCCGACGGCGAGCCGGTGACCGACGATGCGGTGGTCACGGTGGAAACGGCCGCAGATGAGGAACCCGTCGACGACGAACCGATCGACGACAACGTCACTGACGACGAACCGATCGACGACAACGTCACTGACGACGAACCGATCGACGACAACGTCACTGACGACGAACCGATCGACGACAACGTCACTGACGACGAACCGGTCGAAGAACCGATCGACGACAACGTCACTGACGACGAACCGGTCGAAGAACCGATCGACGACAACGTCACTGACGACGAACCGATCGACGAGATGCCGATGGAGGAACTCCCGGCCGATGGAGACGGTGGTCCGATCTTCATCACCGTGGAAAACCCGACCATCGAGAACCTGAACGTCGAGAACGTTACCGTATACGTCCTCGTCGTCGGTGAGGATGTCGACGCTGATGAAATCGCAGATCAGGTCGACAATATCACCGATGAGGAGAACGTCACTGTGAAAGAGCCGGTCGACGAAGAGGAGAACGTCACCGAAGACAACGTGACTGACGAAGAGCCGATCGAGGAGAACGTCACCGAAGAACCGCCGGCGATAGGTGACAATATCACCGAAGACAACGTCACCGAAGACAACGTCACCGAAGACAACGTCACCGAAGACAACGTCACCGAAGACAACGTCACCGAAGACAACGTCACCGAAGACAACGTGACTGACGAAGCGGAAGAACCGGCGGTCGATGCGTTCAACGTCACGGATCTCTCGGCACCCGAGAGCGCGATGGTCGGTGAGACAATCACCGTGAACGCGACGGTCGAGAATCCCACTGACGAGGAGCGAACCGAGGCCATCCAGTTCCGTCTAGAAGGTGACCTCGTCACTGAACAGAACCTGACGCTCGAGAGCGGTGAGAGCGACACTGTCGAGTTCGAGGTCGACACCAGTGGCATCCCGCCTGGCGAGTACATCCACATGGTGCTTGCCGACGAAACCGGCGAGGTGGCGATGATCGAACTCACCGAGGACACCGACACGGAGGAGATAAACGAGACCGAAAACGGTGACCTCGAGAACGAAACGGACACCGATAACGAAACGGTCAACGAATCCACACCCGCGCTCGGATTCCTGGCCTAAGCGAGGATCGGTCTACTGGACAGAGCGTCTTTTACGCCGTCATCACGGAACGAACGACGGCATGCATTCTTTCGGGCTCCAGGGTACCGGAGCCCCGACTGCGCACGTCTCACTCCTGTTCTCGATGCTCGGTGCGATGCCCGACCGTCCCAAGTGGCCGCGAACCCGTCTGATCGCCTGCGACGACACGGCATGTGAACTACTCCGCCCTCCCGCGCTCGGGCCTCCCCGGCCCTCGCTTGTTGCGGACGGAGCGTCCTGTTTCTGTGTCGGAACGTGCAGGAACAGATCCCACAGCGTCCACAAGACGCTCCGCGTCTCGTGCGGCCCGGCAGAACGCCAACGGCGTTCTGCGGACGGTTCCAGACTCCACAGGCGGCTTCCCTTGACAGGTGGTTCGGAGTGTCCCACTCCTACCGGTTGGATACTCGACCACAACCGACGATGCACGCTTGTTGTCGCGTTTGAACACCGCCGGAAACGTGGTGAGCATCTTACTTTCACCTTCGACCAGAGGGAAATAAAGGTGCCGATTCACACGAAAACAAGACGTGCGGGCGCTGTCTCCCCTCCCTGCTCGCTTCGCTCGCTGAGGATAGCGCGGGACCGTCGGTCCCGCTGACCATGCGAACGGCGTCGCCGTGAGCAGAAGGGGCCTTAGCGCCCTCAATTACAGCGAAGACGAATGACCGCCTCGAGAGGGAACAAAAGTCTGTTCGACGGGAACAGATGGCTCTATTGAATCCGCAGAGGGCGACGGGATTCATTGTTTGACGGCTTGTTCGACGTTATAGACTGCGGCTACGAGAGTGATTTCACGGAACTGGCGATACCATGCACGCGCTCGGACGGCGGAGCCGTACGAGCGCTTGATCACCGAGTTCACGGTTTCACAGATTGAGCGCTGGTTGTAGAGTTCATCCTCTATCCGCGCATTGTGCGCGTGATCGTAGGGTGCGAAGACGCGATGTTTGATCAGTGGTCTTACTTCTTCAGCACGAAGCTCTTCGCGGAAGCTCATGTCGTCGTAGCCTTTGTCAGCGGCGAGGCTGAGCAGGTCGCCGGCGTTGCGCCGGGCGACCTGCGGCCCGATGTTGGTTCCGTTAGGCCACTTCGTGCTGCAGTGAACGTCGATAACCGCGCCCTGCGCGGTATCGACGAGAAACGTCGCTTGTATCGTCCGTACGTCTCGGTCACACCGGTTGAGATAGTGGGTTGATGCCTGTCGACGGTCGAAGTACGTGGCATCAATGGCGGCGTGACCAGACTGCTTGAGCAGCTCCGACGAAAGTCGGAGCAGCTCTCGCCAAATCTGCATCGGCGCTCGGTCAAACGACTTGCAGAGCGCGGATGGGCCGGGGAACTCGCCGCGCTCGAGATTGAGCGCGGCTCGTACCCGCTCCATCTCTTCGGCCCAATCGAGGACTTCTTCAAGCGTTGCTTCCATGTGAAGCCGAAGAAAATGCAGGACAGCGTGCTTCCAGCCGGCAACTCCGTTGCCGGCAGGATGGCTGATCTGCATCAGCGCTGCATCAGTAAGTTTTCGTGCGATCGACACAGCCTGTTTAACGAAGCGGAAGAGAGTCTTTTGCACAAAGCTTCCTCTTCCGCTTCAATTCAATCATTCTGACGACTTACCCTGACGCCGTCAGTGGATTCAATAGAACCGAACAGACCAGTCACCCGAGGAGCCGATAGAGACTGCTTGCAGCGACGGCGAGGTACACGAGGACGCTCCAGAGCACCACGTTGATATTCGAGATCACTGGGATACCGAGTCCGACCAGCGCGATGACAGCGAGTCCGAGCACACAGAGCCCGAGATGAAACTGCAGGATCCTGGAGTGGGAATCGCTGTGGCCGTCGACGTACGTGAGAACGTCGTCGAAGTGTCGGCCGGGCTGGATCGTCTTCGCATCCGAATCGTATTCGATCACGGCATCCTCCTGAAGTTGGGGAAGATGCGTCTGTTGGAGGGAAACGTAGACACTCTTGTAAAGGTTGTTCGGGACAGGCGTCGTCTCCGATTCGGTCGCAGCGATTTCGCTCGCGACGTCGGAAACGTCGATCTGGCCGCCTTCGTCAGCGAGTTGCTGGACGATGGCTCGACGTCGATCGTTCCCGAGGATGTGAAACACCTCACTCTCCTCGAGTGGTTCAGTCCTGTTCGTTTGAACTGACATCGATTAGGGAGAAGGGGCACTGATTCTCGAGGGACAGTCCACCACCAATGACCATGTGTCGCCTCTTCTCCCACCACTAACTTTAACTTTTGCAGGTTACGACACCGTCCGCGATAGACGACGCTCCGAGATCGGTCGCGCGATATCGTAGGAAGCCATTACAGTGAGAAGTCGTTACAGTAAAGAATTCGATCACTTCTGTCGAAACGATAACCGATCTACGTCGAGCCAATCGCCTCACCAGCGGCGGATGTCGGACGGTGACGTTCCGGATTCGGTCGAACGAGGTGGCCAGTGAGTCGGCTCGCTCCACTCGAGCCCGACCGAAGTCGGGGTGTATCGAAATCGAATACGTCGCGAGAAGTGGATTCGTCGGGCGAGCGGAACACAGAGAGTACGACCCTAATCGCCGGGGAGATGGCTACCGGATTGCATCTCCCGGTAGGTCGTACAGGACGGGCACCCGTGGACGACGTCGCCGTTGTCTCCGAAGACGCGAGCGAACTGCTGTGTGACGTGAGTGCCGCAGTTTTGACATCGCGCACCTGCTGTCGACGATTCCATGGGCTTCCAGTCGTGTTGTGGCGAGTTCATGGTTTTGGGGGTGTACACGGAAGAGACTCGTGCCGGTCAGCCGCAGGGCGGAACCGATCCAGCCCGTCTGTGGCGGCCACAGTGCGGCGATGAACAGCCGCCGTACTGCCACGAGACTCGTCCGAGCATCACCGTATCGAGAGGAGCAAGCGCGAATAAAGGACGTAGACCGTTCACCTGTGGAGCCAGACTTGGAACCGGGAAACTAATGCTTTCTGGCGGTGACACGGGAGGACCGTCTCATTCGATGGTGAATAGGGTGAAGCGAGGGCGATCGCCGTCAATTCGAGTTCAGCCGTGTTATGCAGTATTCGGGGTTCAAACAGGTTATTTCTGATTCGTCGAACTGTAGAAAGCCGAAATTTCCGGGCCGAAATACAATCTTACGTCGTGGAACGGAGTTCCGGGGGTGGATAAGGTACATCGTTATAAAATACCACTACGGCTTACCGATCGATGTGCCCGAATGTATAGAGGAATACTCGACAGTGGTGGACCCGATGCCGTCTGTTTCGAATCGTCCCCTCTCTCGGAGAGCGAACGGACCCTGCCCGTCATCGACGGCCGACTAAGACTATGTCAACGCAAGTGAGCAACACCCCATCGGAGTCGACTGCCAACCCGTCCGCACAGCTCGACGTTCTCGGCGACGACTGTGCGAGGACGATTCTCACCGCGACGAGTGAGGCTCCGAAAACAGCAAAGGAGCTGACGAACCGAACGGACAGTTCGTCGGCAACAGTGTACCGACGAATCAACAACCTCCTCGAGAGCGACCTGCTCGCCGAGTGTGTACGGTTCGACGATGACGGATCGCACACGACCGCGTACGAGGCGACGGTCGACGTCCTCCGCGTTCGGATCGACGCTGATGGTATCGACGTCGTGATTTCAGACGCGGGCGAATGACGGGCTGGCTAACCTGTCGGAAAACAGTCTCTTGAACCGCGGCGACGAACACTGGATGTGAGCATTCGTTACGTATTCCTTCGAACGCGACGTTGAAGACATCCTCCGCAGTCGCGTGACTCTCGCTGAAACAAACAATTTTGTTCGAGTAAAATAGTTTCAAATACCGATCGAGAAGCTGTACGATACGGATAACAAATATCTATTCAGTAGAACGGTCAGTGTGATTGAGAAATGCACGATCTGACCGGCTTCCAGCGTGACCTCTTGTACGTCATCGCAGGTGCTGACCGTCCGTCGGGACAGACCGTCAAAGACGAAGTCGAGATGTACTACAGTTCCGAAATCAATCACGGGCGGTTGTATCCAAATCTGGATACGCTCGTCAACAAGGAACTGGTCGAAAAAGGGCAACTCGACAGACGAACGAACTACTACGCGATCACCGATGCCGGTCGACAGCAAATCGAAGAACGTCGCGAGTGGGAAGAACAATACGTCGGCTTTTAGCGTTCTCGAGTAGCGCCGACACGACCGAGTGTTCGAGCAAGTACCTGCCACACCGTTTCGTGACGGTCCGGTGACTCGTCAGTACACGGTGTCTCGGTAATTCGGCCATAACAAAGCACGCAAGCGTGTATCGGCCAATGAAAATGGTAACCGCACTGTTCGCACGGAGATCTACCGCTGACCAGCGAACGCCGGTGTATATTCGATGAGCCATCGAACGAATACGTCGACGCGGTTCGGATTCGTCCGCCGCTATCCGTTCGATCTCGCGGCCGTTTCTGTCGCCGCATTGCTCGCGTACGTGATCGTGACGACCTTCGGGAGCGACAGTACCCTCCGACTATTCGCGACGTTCCCACTCGCGCTGTTTCTTCCCGGGTATGCGACGGTCTCGATCCTGTTCCCAGCCGGCAAGCGAAATGCACGGAGAACGGCGTCGACGGCGGCCGTCGCTCGGCCACGCGGGATCGACCTCGTCGAACGCGCTGGGCTGTCGTTCGTCCTCTCACTCGCGATCACCCCGGTGTCCCTCCTGGTGTTACCGCTCACCGAGTGGGGGCTGACCAGCACGTCGGTCGCCGCGGGGCTCTGTATCGGGACGGTCGTCATCGCCCAGATCGCCGTCGTCCGGCGGCTTCGGACGCCGGAAGGTGAGCGCTTTTCCGGATCACTTACTGCGGTCGTAGATCGCCTCCGCCGCGACGAAAGCGGGGGCTCGACGGTGTCGTCGATACTGCTCGTGTTAGCGATCGGGATGGCGATTAGCTCGCTGTTCGTCGGGTTTTTGATGCCCGTTTCGGCGGGTGGGTTCACCGAACTCGCACTGTACAGCGAAGACGAGGACGGCGAAATGGTCGCCGGCCGGCTCCCCAGCGAAGTCGAATCGGGCGAATCGATCCCGTTTATCCTCTCGATCGAGAATCAGGAGGGTGAACCCCAGGACTACACAGTCGTGGTCCAACAACAGGTCGTCGAGGACGGTGAGGTCGTCGAACGAACCGAGTTGAACCGCATCGACGCGAGCGTCTCGGACGGTGCGACGGAGACCGGCGAGCGGTCTGTGACGCCGACTGTAGCACCCAACCAGACGGTTCGGATCAGTATGCTCCTCTACCACGGTGAGCCGCCCGACGAACCGACGAACGAGAACGCCGACCAGGAGACCCACTTCTGGGTGAGAGTTACCGGAGGGTGAACTGTCCTACCCTACTACTCACCTGACGGCTCGCGCTTGAGGGTGGGACTTCCTGCTTTGAGGACGTTGTCAGACGTCGTCTGACAGCCTGTCGAGGTTCCCTCGACAACCGCGCTTAGCAGGAACCGAGATGGTTCCCGTCGGGAGCGCAGTCTCCACAAACGTGCGAAAATCCCAACTGGTTTTCGCAGCCCATCCAAATCAGTCTGCAGTTATCTCGGTGGCGGTCCGACTCCTCGCGTTGGCAGCCGGACGGCGCCAGACGATACTTGTGGGCGGCGTCCCTCAGTTCTTGCGTCCCTCAACGAGTTCGTCAAGTTTGCCACGGACGAAAGACGAGAGGATAAGGTGGTTTCCTCGACCCACTCGGCTGGGTCCTCTCGGATCGTGATGTTCTTCCGTCTCACTCGTCTTTCTCCCGTCGAAGTAACTTGAGCCGGCTGTTCGGCCGAGAAATCCCATCTCAGGAGAGTGCTGGAGTTCGGTTGCAAAACGGAAAACGGGTTCGACTCGGCTCGAAAACGAAAGCGCCGTCCGATCGGACCGACGAACGACGAGGGAAACGCGACTGCCGGTGGGACGACGGCGGTCGAAGTCGAGAACCGGTTTCGTCTGCCGATTCGTCACGCCGAACGGAAGAGCCGTCCGGGACGACGCGAGACGCGTTGGACCGCGGAGAGGACGAGAACGACGACACAGAGCGCCACGGCAACGACAGGGGCGTGGCCCGCCGTCAGCGGCCCGACCGCGAGGAACGACGACCCGAACGCAGCAACGCCGACTACGGTTACTGACGCATAGAAGGTGTGCCATGGCTGTTGGTCCTCGAGTCGACGATCGAGATACGGATCGAAGTGTTCCTCGTTCGGGAGCAATTCGATTTTGTGTGCGTCCGGATTCCAGTCGACGATGCCGTGGTCTTCGAGCATCGGGAGGTGGGTCTGGTACAACGAGATATAGACTCGCCGTCGCTGCGTTCGGGTCACGTCGTCGGTGTTCGTGTCGTTTTCCCAGGCGGCGACCTGCTCGACGAGCGGTGCGAGATCGCAGGTACGTCCCTGTCGTTTCAGATACTGGACCGTCCGTCGTCGGCGTGCGTTACTGAACACGTCGAACAGTTCGGCCTGTGTAAACTCGCTGTCAGCCATGTCTGCCCTCGTCATATCGTATCAGGTCCGGTTCCCGTCTGACGGGTGTAGTCGGATACCTCACAGCATCGAATGCCAGACAGTGACACTTTACTATCACTCGGCTACCCTATCGAAAGGAGAATATACCAGTTAGGGTCCGTGACTGACGGGATAGTCGATATATCGGGGAACGAACTCGCGGGGGACACTCGCTCGCTCCACCGAATCTCCGATTTGCGACGGATACGCCGAGGGTATCTCCGACCTGCTGTAGTTCGTGGCTACGGAACGCTCAGGACGGGGATAACAAAGCCTCGTTACCGGCTGTATCAGCACGATTGCCCACGCGGGTATCGATTCCACTATGAAACCACTACGCGACCGACTACGACGTCGATTAGCGGTTCGAACGAGTGCGACGAACCACCGTCGTCGCGTTCGATCGAGCGGGAACTACGGCGACCGAGACGGAAGGAGGCCATGATGAGCGAAACGGTGCGAGATGTCGTCCACGGTGACGACTGCACGATTGACGCCGACGCGACCGTCGGCTACGGCGAGTTCGCCGAACCCACCAGACTCGGTGACGATGCAACGATCAGGGCCGGGTCGACCGTCTACGGCGACGTGACGATCGGCGACGAGTTCGCGACCGGCCACGACGTGCTGGTCCGCGAAGAGACGACGATCGGCGACGATGTCCTCGTCGGTACGAAGACCGTCATCGACGGACGGACGACGATCGGCTCCCACGTCAGCCTCCAGACGAACGTCTACGTTCCGACCGACACCGTGATTGGCAGCAACGTCTTCGTCGGCCCGGGTGCTGTGTTGACAAACGACGAGTACCCCATCCGGACGGACGCGGGACTCGAGGGACCGACCATCGAAGACGGCGCGTCGATCGGCGCGAATGCGACCCTGTTGCCGGGCGTCACGATTGGCGAGAACGCGTTCGTCGCGGCCGGCGCGGTCGTTACCGACGACGTTCCCGCAGACAGTCTGGCCGTCGGGACGCCCGCGACAGTACAGCCGCTTCCAGATCCACTGGAGGGGGAAAACCAGATCGCATGACGGACACCGAACCGAACTCCGAGGCCGAGCGCATCGAAGCGAGCACGGACGGCGGAACGGGCGCGGAGACCGGCATCGACTCCAAAGCGGACGCGGCGACGCCGGTCCCGATCGCCGACCCCGACCTCAGCGCCGACGCCGTCGATCGGGTTACGTCGATCCTCGAGACCGGTCAGCTCGCCGACGGACCGGAAGTCCGAACCTTCGAGGACGAATTTGCGGCTTACTGCGGAACTGACGCGGGAGTCGCGACCGCGAACGGAACGACCGCATTGCACGTTGCCCTGGAGGCCATCGGACTCGAGAACGGTGACGCGGTGATCACGTCACCGTTTTCGTTCGTCGCGAGCGCGAACGCGATTCGAGTAGCCGGCGGGACCCCCGTCTTCGCAGACATCGATACAGAGACGTACACGTTGGACGTCGCCGACGTCGAACGGGTCCTCACAGAGCGAGACGACATCGTTGGCATCCTCCCCGTTCACCTCTACGGTCTCCCCGCCGATATGCAGGCGATGTGTGAAATCGCCGAGGAACACGACCTGTTCGTCGTCGAGGACGCGTGTCAGGCCCATGGAGCGGCCGTCGGCGGCCACCGTGTCGGCTCGTTCGGTGACGCAGCGTGTTTCTCGTTCTACCCGACGAAGAACATGACGACCGGCGAAGGAGGAATCGTCGTCACCGACCGTCAGGACATCGCCGAGCGGGCCGCGAGCTACGTCAACCACGGCCGAACCGAGAGCGGGACTGGCGGCTACGATCACGTCGACCTCGGCCACAATTTCCGCATGACGAGCATCGAGGCGGCGATCGGCCGCGCGCAACTCGAGCGCTTGCCCGAGTTCAATCGTGCGCGTCGGGAGAACGCCGCGGTTTACGACGAGCGACTGGCCGACCTTCCGATCGAAACGCCGACGGAACCGCCCGGCTACCGCCACGTCTATCATCAGTACACGATCCGGACCGACGACCGGGACGGGCTCGAGGCGACGCTCGCGGAGCAGGACGTGGGAACCGGCATCTATTACGGGACGCCAATTCACCGCCAACCGGCGTACGAGGGCGTCAGTACGGCCGCGGCGCAGCTTCCGCGAGCGGAGCGGGCGGCCGACGAGGTACTCTCCTTGCCCGTTCATCCGGGGCTGTCCGAACGCGACCGACGGATCGTCGTCGAATCACTGCGGGATCACTTCGCCAGTCAATGAGTACGGACCACCGAGCGGACGCGAGGACCGAAGAACCGATTCGAGCCGGCGTCATCGGCGTCGGCTCCATGGGCCGAAACCACGCGCGCGTCTACGACGAACTGCCGAACGTGGACCTCGCCGGAGTCACCGACCGCGACGAGGAAGTCGCGTTTCGCGTCGCAGCCGAGTACGGGACCGATCCGGTCGACTTCGAGACGCTGTGCGATCGCTGTGACGTTGTGACCGTGGCCGTTCCGACTCACGTCCACTACGAGACCGTGTCAGCCTGCCTCGAGGCCGACGTCCACGTCCTGGTCGAGAAGCCGATCGCGGAGACCGTCGAGGAGGGCCGACGACTGGCCGAGCAGGCCACCGATGCGGGACTGGTTCTGCAGGTCGGCCACATCGAGCGGTTCAATCCCGCAGTTCAGGCCGTCGAGGAGGTGACCGAGGATCTGGACGTGATCGGCGTCGAGGCAGAGCGGCTCGGCCCGCCGATCGATCGAACCGCCCCTGGAAACGTCATCTTCGATCTGATGGTCCACGACGTGGACGTGGTCGGCTCGATACTCGACGAGCGGCCGCACTCGGTGGCGGCCATGGGCACCGCAGACGGGCAGTACGCCACAGCCACGATCGAATACGACGACGTCGTCGCGACGGTGACGGCGAGTCGGGTTACGCAGAAGAAGGTGCGAAAACTCACTGTCACTGCCCGCCAGTGCCTCGTCGAGGTGGACTACCTCGAGCAGTCGGTATTGATCCACCGGGACTCCTATCCCGAATACCTCACCGACGATGGCCAGCCCCGCTACCGCCACGAAAGCGTCGTCGAGCGGCCCCGCGTGGAAAGCGGTGAACCGCTGCGGAACGAACTCGAGTCGTTCGTCGAGTCCGTCCGAACCGACACCGAGCCGGAAGTCACCGCGGAAGACGGGATCGCGGCCCTCGAGACAGCTCAGTTGATCGACCGACTGGCCATGGGACCGGCGGACGAAACCGACGACGAGCCGTCTCGAGAGTCGGAGGTGGAAGTCTAATGGGGGAGACATCGTCCGGCCGATCAGACCGTGATGGGGGTGACGAGACGCGACGGGGCGTCACCGATGACTCGGGAAGTAGCGCGACGAGCGATTCGAAGCGTGGTGCCACCGGCGGACTGTACGGCTCGAGACGATCCTCCGACCGACAGCGCGAGCGCCTGACCAACGGCGAGATCCCGGTCGCAGTCTACGGCCTCGGCAAAATGGGGCTCCCGTTAGCTGCGGTCTACGCGGAAACGACCGGGAACGTGATCGGCGTCGACGTCGACCCGGACATCGTCGAGACGATTTCCGGCGGCGAGAGTCACGTCGTCGGCGAGCCCGGGCTCGGGGACCTCGTCGCTCAGCAGGTCGACGACGGGCGGTTCACCGCGACGACCGACGGACCGGCGGCAGCCGAGGACGCGCGGATTCACGTCGTTATCGTTCCGACCCTGTTGGACAACGAGAACGACCCCGATCTGGCGACGGTCGAATCAGTCGCCGACGATATCGCGGCCGGACTCACCCCCGGCGATCTCGTGATCGCGGAATCGACTCTCCCGCCCGGGACCTGTCGCGACGTCATCGAGCCACACCTCGCGAGCGAGAGTGGCCTCGACGCGGACGAGTTCGGGGTCGCATTTTGTCCGGAGCGGACCGCCTCGGGGACCGCGTTGCGGGACATCCGTGGCCAGTATCCGAAGGTCGTCGGCGGCGTCGACGACGAGAGTACCCGGGCTGCCGCGATCGTGTACGACGAACTCTCGAGCAACGAGGTCCACCCCGTCTCGGACGCGACGACGGCGGAGGCGGTCAAAGTGTTCGAGGGAATCTACCGCGACGTGAACATCGGTCTCGCGAACGAACTGGGTCGCCTCGCGGACGAACTCGGAATATCCGTTCGCGAGGCGATCGACACGTCGAACGATCTGCCGATGTGTCAGCTTCACGATCCTGGACCGGGAGTCGGCGGCCACTGTATTCCTTACTATCCCCACTTTCTACTCGGCCGGACCAATGAGCCGATGGACGTAATCCGAACAGCCCGCCGCGTTAACGACGAAATGCCGTCCGTCGTCGTCGACCGTCTCGAGCGTGAACTCGAGCGGATGGGAACCGACCTCTCGTCTGCGTCAGTCGTCGTCCTCGGGATCACGTATCGCCCGGGTGTCGAGGAGACTCGCGCGTCACCCGCGATCGGCGTTATAGATGACCTCTGCGAGCGCGGCGCGGACGTTTCCGGAATCGACCCACTGGTCGATCCGGCCGACTACGGCGCACGTCCGGTCGGAATCGACGACCTGTCCGCGGAGTCGTTCGACGCCGCCGTGGTCGTCACCCCCCACGAGGAATTCGATCGTATCGACTGGAATGCCCTCGAGCAACTGATCGTCGTCGATGGCCGGGATGCGGTCGACCTCGACGAGACCCACCACCGAGCGTACACGCTCGCGGGCACGAGCGATGGCCGGCCACCGCAGAGGCATGGTGATCGTCACCGGCGCATCGAGCGAGCGGAGTCGGACGAGATGAACGCGACGGCCAACGGAGGCACGGATGTATAAGGACAACCGGATCGGCGTCGTGGTGACGGCGTACGACGAGGCGACGTTCGTCGGACGCGTCATCGAAACGGTGCCGGAGTACGTCGACCGGATTTACGCCGTCGACGATAGATCTCCGGACGAGAGCTGGGAGGTGATCCAGCGGGTTGCCGAACGGATAAACCGCAAGCGTGACCGTGAGACCGCCGAACTGGAACTAACGGTGGCCGACGGGGGCGACGACCGACGCGTCGTCCCCATCCGTCACGAGCAGAACCGGGGCTACGGCGCGGCAGTCAAAACCGGCTATCGTCGGGCCGCGGCGGACGGGCTCGACGTCGTCGCCGTAATGAACGGCGACGGCCAGATGGATCCCGCCATCCTCGACCGAATCATCGACCCGGTCGTCACCGGCGATGCGGACTACGCCAAGGGGAACCGGTTGCTCAGCCCGGAAGACAGAGACGACATGTCGACGTTTCGGTTCATCGGGAACGTGATGCTCACCGGGCTCTCGAAGTTCGCCACGGGCTACTGGTCGATCGGCGATACGCAAAACGGCTATACGGCCATTTCGCGGGACGCGATCGAAGCGCTCGACTTAGAGGAGATAACAGACCGATACGGGTTCCTCAATCACATCCTGACGCACCTCAACGTGGCCGGACGTCGGGTCGCCGACGTCCCCATGTACGCCGTCTACGGCGACGAGAAAAGCAGTATCCGGTACGCGTCGTTCATCAACTTCGTGTCCCGCCTGTTGCTTCGGAGTTTCTGCTGGCGATTGAAAACCAGGTACGTCGTCCAGTCGTTCAATCCGGCCGTCGTCTACTACGGCGCGGGGACCATCGGCTTGCTCGGCGGGTTTGTCGGCCTGCTCGGCTCGGTCGCCCGGGCGGTAGAGGGGAAAGACGGCTTCATCAGTGGCGTCTCCTCGTTCGTCGCCGCGTTGATCGGACTCGTCTCGCTGTGTACCGCCATCCGGCTCGACGCGGAGGCGAGCGAGGAACTGACGGTGTCGGGTGCCGACTGGGACGATGAACGTTCACCGGCGGTGGACGACGACGATTCAGCGGTGGATCAGTCGATCGAGTAGGACACGATATCCTCACCCTCACAGGTGGGACAGCTGGTCGTTCCAGTCGACACAGTCGTTCCGCAGTCGCGACACTCGTTCACGACGACCGAGCCGTCGCTGTCGTCGTTGCGTTCCGTCGCCGATTCGGAGGCATCGGTCCCGGACTTCGATACAGCGAACAGTTCACCGAGGATGGTAGACAGGCGCATAGAACGGGAACTGAACGCAGCTTTTCAGGAGACGTGCATAAGCGTTTCGTCATCTACCCACGGCTAACGTACTCGGCAGCATTCCGCTCGATCTGTTCCCGTAACTCGCGGAGCCCAGCTATGCGTCTACCGGTGAGTTTGATCGTCGCCGTGCCAGGCCCGTTCGTGGATATGTGTCAGGCGTTCGATGGCGATGTACGAACAGTCGCCAGTTGCGGGCTTCCACCTCGCATCTCTGGGATCGGCAACGACGCGTTGGGTTCCGGTATCGCTCGCGGTTCCCGACGAGAGCCGAGAACGCGGGTAGCCGAGAGTACGGATCAGAGCGACTGCGACCGCGGCTCGAGGATTCGCTTCGTAGAGCGGTCCAGTCTCTCGATCGCGCCGCGAGACGCGGCGACGTCGACGAGCAGATCGGTTAGATTGACGAGTTCGCCGACGTACTCGCGTCGTCGACGTCGCCACCGATCGGTCGCTCCCTCGTCGGCGAGGATCTCGAGGCTCCGGTCGCGAATCCCCTCGTAGAAGTCGAACTGCTCCGCGAGATCGGCGCGCTCGAGTGCTCGAAACTCACCATATTCGTGAGTATCGGTGCCCCGATATCGGAGCGCGGGAGTTCCCAATAGCGCCGCCTCAGTGGCCATCGTTCCGGTGTCCGCGACCAGCAGGGACGCATCGGCCATGGCGTCGTGGATCAGCGCGGGGTGGAGATCGTACGGTCGGGCCGGCAGGCTCGACAGATCCATCTCGCCGCCTTCGTCGGAGACGAAGACGGTCGCGTCCTCGCTCACTCGTCGGATCAGGTCCCGGCGCTGTTCAGGCCGGAACCCCTCGATATCGGTGTCGTGGAGGGCGTCGAGCGCATTGAACCGGACGAGGACGTACGGCTCGTCGGAGTCGACGCCGAGGTGGTCCCGAACGGCTTCGGTCGGCTCGAATACGTCGGGGTGGAGATAGGCGCATTCTTTGAACCCGTCGAAGGTATAGTGATCGTCGCCGAGATCCCGACGAGTAACAGCAGGAGAGAGAATGCAGTCGGCGAAGGGACGCGAGACCGTGTGGTTGAAATCCCCGGGTTCGTCGTCGAGGACGAGGACGACCGGCGTCCGCGTGAGCGTTCCGGCGTAGGCCGCGTAGGGGCCACGTCCGAAGACGACGTCGGGGTCGAAGCGGGCCGCCTGTCTCCCGATCGAGAGGAACTGCCCACCCAGCTCACGGGCGAACTGAAGGGCCGAGTATCCCTCCGTTCGGTGGTTACCGTATACCTGGTACGGCATATCGAAATAGTCGAGTAGGTCGGTCGTACAGGCGTACTCCCGAGAAAGGACGAGAACGTCGTGTCCCGCCGCCTCCAGTCGGTCGACGGTGTGTCGATACAGGTGGACGTGCGCTGGCGTATTGGCAAAGACGAGGAGCCGCATCGCTCTCGGCTATCCGCCGTCGGCCCTTTGTAATAGCATCACTACGCAGATGAGCCGGTAGCGTGCTCCATCTACGGGCTGAACAGACACGAGTACGTAGAGAAAACCGTCTGCGAGGAAACGGACGTCGAACGGCTCGAGACGGTAGACGGCGCCTGAACGTCGTGTCGGCGAGGCTGTTCGGCGGATAACAATACCCTTCCAGTCCGTCCGCTCCCGTATCACGAGATGCACGTCCTCACACTCACGACGAATGTCGATGCCCCGTTCATGACCCAGCAAATGGAGGCACTCGAGGACCGAGGCGTCTCCTTTTCGACGGTCTCGATATCCGGCACCGCCGATGCCGAAACGTCACGGTCGCCGGCGGATTACCTCAGGACCGTCCCCACGGTCCTCCGGGAAGCAGGAAACGGCTACGATCTGGTCCACGCACACTACGGACTGACGGCGCCGATGGCGCTCGCACAGGTCCGCAAACCGGTCGTTCTCTCGCTGTGGGGATCGGACGTGCACGGCCCCGTCGCACCAATCAGCCGTGCGTCAGCACCGTTCTGTGACGAGGTCGTCGTCATGTCTCGGGAGATGCGCGAGGTTCTTGGCCGCGAGTGTACGGTGATCCCCGACGGCGTCGATCTCGAGAAGTTCCGACCGGAACCACAGGACCGTGCTGCGAGTGAAGTCGGCTGGGACGACGCGAACGGATACGACGTTCTCTTTCCCTACTCGCCTGCACGGCAAGTGAAGAACTATCCGCGGGCCGAGCGCGTCGTGACTGTCGTCGACAACCTCCTCGAGCGGCCGGTGCGACTTCGAACGGTTTCCGGTGTCGATCACGACGCCGTCTCCGACTACATGAACGCTGCCGACGCCCTCATCTTGACCTCCCACAGCGAGGGGTCACCGAACTCGGTAAAGGAAGCCCTGGCCTGCAACCTCCCCGTCGTCGCCGTCGACGTCGGTGACGTCCGGGAGCGCCTGTCGGGCGTCGAGCCCTCACGCGTCGCCACCAGCGACGAAGAACTGATTCAGGGCTTGCTGGAAATCCTCGAGCGCGGCGAGCGATCGAACGGCCGCGAGGCTGCCCGCGAGGTGAGCATCAATCGAACGGCCGAGCGGATGCTCGAGGTGTACGAGCGGGTCGCGGGAACGGTGGTCGAAACCGAAGATAGCGGTGACGAGCTACCCGTTCAGGGAATCCCACGACTCGAGTGATCGACCGAAGGCCGGTTCTCAGGAGCCAGTTCGATCGCAGTGCGATCGAACTCGAGGGCATCGCGCTCGGTGGCGTGGCCGCTCGAGGGGTTCGATGTACGTCTGATTCGCCCGCGCGCGATTAGCCACCGACCTCCGATCGATACCACGCCATCGTCTCCGGCAGGTGGGCCTCGAGCGGCTGGTACTCGTATCCCAGCTCCTCGTTCGCTTTCCGCGACGTGTAGAACAGCCGCTCGGTCGCAAGGGCGGCCATCCGTCGATCGAACGGGAAGACCCGCCGATCTGCGACGGTGTCGACGAGTTCCGCCACCGGCCCGGCTGCCCGGATCACGGTCGGTGGAACGCGGATCCGTGCAGGGGATCCGTCGACGGCGTCGGCGATCCGGGACACGGCCTGGTCGTACGTGAAGTTCTCGCCGCCGAGAATGTAGTGCTCGCCAGCGTTGCCCCGCTCGTAGGCCGCGAGCAGGCCGTCGACCACATCCGAGACGCCGACGATGCTCAGACCGCCGGGGAGGTGGGCGGGCATCGTCGGTTCGACGCCCATCGCGAGCAGTTGCGCGGTGAACGCCTCGTCGCCGGGGCCGAAGATAGACGTCGGATGGACGGTGAGGGCGTCCCCGCCGGTCTCGGCGTACCAGTCGACCAGCCCCTCCGCCTCGGCTTTCGACGCCTGATACGCACCGATCGGCTCGGCGACGTCGGTCTCGTCGGCGAACTCGTGATCTCCCTGCGGGCGACGTGTCCCCGACGTACTGGTAAAGACCACGCGACCCGCATCGGTGACACGGCAGGCTTCGAGTACTCGCTCCGTGCCGTCGCGGTTGACCGTCCAGACCGTGTCGGGACCGGCACTCCAAAGACCGATTCCAGCCAGATGGAAGACGGCGTCAGCTCTGTCGACGAGCGACCGGAGCGTCCCGTCGTCGAAGAGATCGCCGACGTACCACTCGATCCCCTCGAGGTCGCCTCGATTCGAGGTCGGCCGGCTGAGTCCGCGTACCTCCCAGCCGCGTTCGAGCAGGCGTTCGCAGAGACGAGACCCGAGAAAGCCGGTCGCGCCCGTGATCGCCGCGGTCTTCGGGTCGCCGGTCGCAGTCATCGACGTCCCTCGAGTTGGGGCGGAACGGCGTCACCGGCCACCGTGGCGTAGATTCGATAGGCGGTCGTGACGGCGGGGTGCGTCTCGTCGGCTGGCGGGAGGTCACCGTCCGGAACCAGAGTCCGGAGCCGATCGAAATCGACGGTGCTCCCGACGACCGTGACCGATTCGGCATCGGCACCGCGGACCGACTCGAGCGCCGCGTCGGCACCGGGCGATCGGCCGAGCAACGAGGTTGCGACGGCGTCGACGGCGGGAGCGGCGCCTGCGAGCAGCGTATTCGCAGTCGCGGGTTCGCCGCCGTAAACCGTCGTTGCGTCGACGATGGCGAGAGCGGGCTCGACGATCCGCGTCGTCGCGACAGGCACTCGATCCGGGTCGTCAGCGCCGGTGACCAGCGACGACAGGGTTCGCATCGCGCCCGCGACCGGCCCGTTCTCGGTCGGCCGAAGCGACGGCACGACGCTCACGGTGCTCTCGACGAGCCGGTTTGGGACCGAGAGCGAGACCGACCGGCCGTCGACCGAACGAACGTACTCGATTCGGGGTTCGTCGGCCAGATCGACGAGCTCGGCATCGAACTGCTCTAGCAGGTCCACGTAGCCGAGGTATCTCGCCGTTCGGTCGAACGCCGTGCGACTATCGCTCGCGCCGGCGACGGCGATATCCGCGTCGGTCTGCCGACGCAGGGTGGCGACGATTGCCCCGATCACGGCCGGATCGGTCACCATCCCGGACGAGGGGTGAAACGGGTAGTGTGCGTCCGGGACGAGCGTGATCCGGTCGGCACTCGAAACCGTCTCGAGGTCGGGCTCGAGCAGGGTGCGAACGGGCTCCTCGAGCGCAGCAAGGCGGCCGTCGACGTCGGGGATCCAGCCGCCGTGGCGGCCGGCCGCATCGACGGCGACCGCACGGACCCGCGCCTCGCTCATAGCGTCACCTCCAGCGCCTCGAGGGCGTCCGCGTCGGCCTCCTCAGCAGCCAGTTCGTAAGCCGTCTCGGCGAGGGCCAGCGTGCGGCGTCCGTCCGCGCCATCGACCGGCGGCCGTTCGTCGGACCGGACAGCCTCACAGAAGTCGGCCAACGCGTCATAGTGCGCCTGCAAATAGAACGTCGGGCCGAAAACGTCCGGCTCGTCGTTGGTGAATCGACTGGCCACGTTCGAAAGGGCGGATCTGGCCGCGTCAGCGTAGAACTGTTCCGGCAAGTAGTCCCGATTGCTTATCGTCCCGGTCACGCCCTCGAGGCGCAGTCGTGTGTTGACCTCCGGAAGTTGCTCCCACTGGTAGGACCCGCAGTGAAGCGTGACCGTCGTTCCCGTCTCCGGTGCCTCCATGAGGACCGTCGCGGCGTCCTCGACGTCGATGTCGAGCGTCTGTCCCATCGAGGCGTCTCGGACCTCGAGGTCACCAAACAGCCACTCGAGGACATCGAAGCAGTGGACGCCCAGCTCGAGCAGGGATCCGCCGCCGGCCGCGTCCGGGTCCAGCGGCCACGATGGCGGTGCGTTCGTGACCGGTGGCCGACCGAGTGGCCCGTCGTTGAGCCGGGTGATCGACGCGTAGGGGACGTGTCCGACGCGCCCGTCGTCGTAGGCCGCTTTGACACCTTCCATGTCCGGCTGGTAGCGAAGCGTGTGATCGACGCCGACCACGATTCCGGCTTCGCGGGCGGCGTCGAGTAACTCGTCGGCCTCCTCGGTCGAGCGAGCGAGCGGTTTCTCGACGAAAACGTCGACGCCGAACTCGGCGGCCCGCCGGACGGCCTCGGCGTGGAGAAACGGTGGCAGGGCGACGACGGCGGCGTCCAGATCCTCCGACTCGAGCAGTGTCGCGTAGTCGTCGTACGTCCGGGAGACCCCGGCACGTTCGGCTCGAGTTCGATTCTCGGGGACGGCGTCAGCAGCCGCAGCGACCTCGACGTCCGGCATCGCCAACGCCGATTTCAGGTGTACCATGCCGATGTTTCCGACGCCGAGGACGCCGAGCGAGAGCGCACTCGAGTCGGACCATCGATTCAAAATCGGTAGTGCCATCTGCTCGAAACCCGGCCGGCTGTAGGCTTTGTTATCGTCGTCGTACCCATTCTCCTCGAGGAGTAGTACCAGCATTCGGGCGATGAGGTATCACCAATCGACCGACGGCGCCTGTGTCGTGCTGTCTCGACACGTCAGCCCCATCTCGCCGTCGCACGCTCCCCCATCGTCGGTTCCGTCACTCGACCAGCGATCTCGGTCATGGTCTCGACGGTGAGGTCCGTTTCGGACCGCTTACGCTCGAGGTGCGACAGGATAGCGCGCATTCGCCGATCGTCCCGCTGGTGAGTCAGGTTGTTCGGATGAAGCCACATGTGAAAGAGACCGTCGGTCCGCGCCGCCTCGTCGATTCCGCGGCGAGCGAGGACGACCATTGGATCCTCCCAGATCGACTCCGCGACCGTCCGTGCTGGCCCTTCGAACCCGAAGAGGAACATCGAGGCCGGAACGTCGACGAGCCCGTACTCGTCGACGGTCGGGGTGACCAGCATCGACCGATCTCGAATCGTGGAGTCGAATACACCGCGAACGCCGTCCCGGGTCGGCGAGGAACCCCGATACGCGGTAATCCCGTATTCGGCCAGCACGTCGCGGTGGCCGATGCTGTTACGCGGATAAATGAACGAGTCGATCGACCGGTCCCACTCGGCCGCGAGTTCGCGACTGCGCTCGAGTTCTGCGATGGCGAGTTCTCGATCCGTCTCCGGTCGCCCGAACAAGACGTGAGAGAACGAGTGGCTGGCGAACTCGTGAGCGACGTCGGACTCGAGGATGTCGCGGACCAGGTCCCTGCCGAATCGGAGATCCTTCCGGTCGGCCCAGTCGGTTCGTTCGCGATCGAACCAGCCGTCTGGGGCCGGATACTCCGCGTGGTCGGCATCGCAGTCCTCGAGCATGAGATGACCGACGACGGCCCAGGTGGCCGGCACGTCGAACTCGTCGAGCAACTCCAGCATGGATTTCCATCCCCGGCGGCCGGATTCCACCCGTTCGATCGGCGGTTCAGGGAGATCGTGAAATCCCCACCCGAGCTCGGCGTCGAGAGAGATTACAACGCTTCCCACGGATTCCACCACGATTGAATGCGTTTCATATCGGAACGGTCGTGTGTGGGTGGCTTTGTTATGGAGGACCTGTCGGGACACCGACGAAACGGCACGAGCCGATCAATCCGCTTACGGAAGGGACGGACGAGAGCGGGGCTGGCCGCGGAATTAATTGGTACCAACAGGCACGTCTCGTGTCGACCTGTGGGTGAAATCTCTCTATAACAAAGCGCTCATCGGGCAACCTGGAAGACAGCAGGCGTTATTGACGTCTCAGAATTCAATCATGAGCGGATATCAAACCTCTTCCGAGCGGGCGTTCGTGCTCGGACTCGACGGTGTGCCGTGGAGACTCATCGAACGATGGAGCAACGAGGGTGAGCTTCCTGCCTTCGCCCAATTGCGCGAGGAGGGGGCCGCCGGCCCACTCGATAGCACTCGCCCGCCGACGACGCCGCTGGCGTGGCCGTCGATCGCGACGGGCGTCTGGCCGGATAAACACGGAATCTACGGCTTTCAGAATCTCTCTTCTGGATACAGCCACGAAATGTATACCAGTCGGGATCTCGCCCAGCCCCCCCTCTGGGACCAGCTCGGGCCCGCACACGTCGGGAACGTTCCGATGACCTATCCGGCTCACGAGATAGACGGAACCATGGTCACGGGGATGATAACGCCTTCGACCGACCGAGAATACACGCAGCCGCCGGATCTGCGAGACGAAATCGATTCGCGCATCCCCAACTACGAGATCAGCCTCGACTACCCAGAGTACGCCGATCGGTTGGACGACTTCCAAGTGGCTGTCGAAGATATGCTCGCGAAACGCCGCTCCCTGATGCGCGTCCAGATGGACCGCGCTGGAGCGGACTGGCAGTTGTTCTTTTTCGTCTACACTGCGCCCGACCGGTTCCAGCACCTCGTCTGGGACATGGACAAACTGCTGGCCCACTACAAGCAACTCGACGACATCCTCGCCGAAGTCATCGAATACACCGACGATCACGATGCAGACCTTTACGTCGTCTCAGATCACGGATTCGGGCCGATCGATGCGCTCGTGTACGTCAACCGGATTCTCGAGCGGGAAGGCTATCTGGTCCGACGAGACGACGACGGCACTCGCGGGGCGCTCGCGAGCCTCGGAATCTCGCGGGACGCCATTACGGGTGCGCTCAATCGCGTCGGGATCACCGAAGAGGCGCTCGTCCAGTCGCTCCCCAGACGTCTGGTCGACTCCGTAGCCGAGCAAATTCCCGGTGATCACGCCCTCTACGACGTCGATTTCGATCGAACCGTCGCGTTCGTCCACGACACGGGCAACTGCTATATCAACGACACAGAACGATTCGACCACGGCACCGTCTCGCCGGACGAGGTCGAGACGGTCAAAGCGGAAATCACGGAGACGTTCGAGTCGGCGACCGGTGCAAACGGCGAGACGCTCCTCGAGGTGTTCGACGGCGACGACCTGTTCCCGACGGACGAAGCGTCGCCGGATCTGGTCGTCGGCGGCAGAGGGTCGTTCGAGTCCCGTAGTACGGTTTCAGATCAGATACTCGGAAACACCGGGACATACGCTGCGAGCCATCGCAGCGAAGGGATCGTCCTCTGTCGTGGTCCGTCGATCGAATCCAACGCGACACTGCACGGCGCTCGCGTGGTCGACATCGCCCCGACACTGCTCCACGGGATCGGTGAACCAGTACCTGAAAATACGGACGGCCGAGTATTGTTCGACGCCTTTGCGAAAAACGCACGACCGGCGGAAACGAAAGTGGAATGGACGACGGTTTCACGGACCGAAAGCGATGCCGACGTGGACGACGACTTCGACGACGTCGAGGACCGTCTGAAGGGACTGGGCTACATGGAGTGATGGCGGCACAGACGTGGTACCGCGTGACGATTGATTTAGACAGCGACTGGGATGACCGTCGCTCGAGAGTGATGAGCTCCGGAAACTGACGGAGAGGTCCTGACTCGAGAGTGACGAGACGTTAGGATTGCACTCGAGGAAGTGAGACGGTTATCCTGTTTCCGGTTTCGGGCCGGTCGAACGTGATGTGGCCGTCCGAGAGGTCCACGGTCCAGTAAACGAGCCATAACCCTAGCCCGGACGTGTGGTACACGTCGTCCATCTCCCAGTCACCGGTCAGGACGCGAAACTCGATTTCTGGTATCGGCGGACAGTTATCCTGGATTTCTACGTCGATCGTCTCCCGATTGCGACGGATCGTAACGGACAGTTCCGGGAGGCCGTCCGGTTCGTGTTGGATCGCGTTCTCGAGGAGTTCTGAGACCGCGTCTTGGATCTCGGAGACCGTACAGGCGACCGCCGATTCGGGAACCGTCCGTTCGATCGTCGCGTCAGGATACCGATCCTGGATCGTCTCGACCGCCCTGGACACGATCGCGACGAGGTCGCTCGACTCCGGGACCGGCCGGTCGCTGAGCAACTCGATGATTTCTCGTTGCTTCGCGGTCGTATCGAGGAGTTCCTGTCCTTGCCGATGGATGATCTCTGCGCGTCGGTGAAACGGGTCTTCGACTTTACTGGCGATGCACTCGGCATTGCCGAGAATAACGGCCAGGTCGTTTCGCAAATTGTGCCGGAGGAAGTTGTCCATGACCGCCAGTTGCCGTTCCCGCCGCTGCCGGTCCGTAATGTCCTTGCTGAACCCGACGATTCGGACGACCTCACCGTCTTCGAAAAGCGGGGCCGCCTGCACCCAGACCCAACGTTTGTAGTCCGTTTCGGGATTGACGCGATACTCGAGGTCGACCGACTCGCCTGCCGACGCGCGGGCCATGGCATCACGAACCGTGTCGGCGTCGTCGGGATGGACGAGGTCGAGGAAGCTTCGCGGATTCGCCTCGAGTGTCTCGACCGACTGTCCGAAAACGTCCTCGTAGGCAGGATTGACGAATAGCACGTCGGACCAGTCGTGATTGAACATCCATAGAACGTCGCCGACCGTGCCAGCGATCGTTCGCAGTCGACTCTGGGCGTTCCGGCGTTCTCGCTCCGCGATAACCTGCTGCGTGATGTCCCTGGAACTGACGACGTATCCGTCCAGGGCGTCGTCTGGAGGGTTCGAAAAACGGCTCTCCAGCCACACCCACTCGTCGTCTCGCGTGACGTGCCGATAGCGGATGGGCGACGAAGACCGGGCGACTCCGCTTACCTGTCCGAATCGGTCGACGACCCCACGCCTATCGTCCGGATGGATGTATTCGATCGCGGGTTCGTCGATCAATTGCCCTGGCTCGAAACCGAGGATGGATGTGCTCGCCTCGTTCACATACACGTACGTACCCGCTTCGTCGACGATGGCGAGTTTATCCCGGGCGTACTCAAGCAAGATGTTACCCAGGTCGTCGATCTTCGGGTCCATCGAGATAGTCTAATACAATTTCGGGACTAACTATGAAAAACGTACTGCTGTCACAGACGGATACCGGTGAGAAGTGGACAGACGCGTCATCCGTCACTGCAGGTACTCAGCGGAAACGATCACCGTCTGTCCTGAGTCGCGACCGTCCTATCTCGCTCGAATCGGTCGCGACGATCACACGACAAAGCGCGGAACCGCGTGTCGGCATCTGGGCAGCTACCGATCGGACCGGACGAGTCGAAGCCCGGCCTTCGCCGTCGTCCAGGCCGGATAGACGGTGTTGTAGACTGAGTTGGGGGCGTTTCTCGCCCCCGCTCGGAGCAGTCGGTGGGTGAGCGGCGGACCCGACGTGGAAATCATCTCGTCCAGATCGACGTCATCGAGCCACTCGAAGAAGGACCGTTCTGCCGACGTTGCAGGGTCGGTCTCGCGTGCGCGCTCACGAATGTCCGCCCACATGTGGCGTTCGTCCTGACCGAGGACCCAGTCGCCGCGCTCGAGTGACCGGCGGAGGTCGTCGTAACCCGCATCAGAGAATGGATAGCCGTGGTTCGACGGATCGAGCCCGGACAGACGGAGGCCGACTGCAGTCCGGTAACACTTTTCACACCGGCCACAGTTGCCGTCCATCCGGTCGTTGCAGGTCTGGAGCTGGAGCGTCGGGTCCTCGCTGTGGACGTAGTCTGCGATGACGTCGAGGCGTTCCTGCCTGGTGAGTTCGTAGGCGTCGTGGTGACACTCGGTCTCGGCCCACCTGACGCGTTCGTCGACGTCGGGCCGGGACCCCCACTCGAGGTCGATCCCGTCCCAGTGGGTCGCGGCGACGTATAGATCCTCGATTCCGCGCGCGTAGGCCAGCGGGGCACAGAGCCCGAGGAGCCCCAGTCCGTGACCGACGGAACTGTACCAGCCGCCGTCGACGTAGCGCTTGTAGTGGGCGAGCAACATCGGATGATCGAGAAACGAGAGCATGTTCGACTCGACGAAGGCGGTCTCGAGGTCGTGGTCCTCGGCGAACCCGGAGACACGCGTTCGGAGGGCGTCCCACTTCCCGTCGTCGGCCACGTCCGGCGTGATCGTCCATCCCCGAATGCTGATCAGCGTCGGCGACTCCTCGCGGTGGCGAACGTACGAACACGTCGAATCGACGCCGCCGGTAAATAGCAGGCCGCTCTCGCCTCCTCGGTCGGGCTTCGGGTCGATCGTCCGGCGAGTGTAGAGCGTCCCACCCTCGAGGAAGTCGTGCATCTCGCACAGCGACGTCTCGACCTCCTCGAGTGCGTGCGCGAAAGTCGCATCGACCTCGTCGACGTAGACGTCGGCCCCGTTGGCCCACGCCACCGGACAGAGCTGTGCGAGGACGGGAATCACGAGGACGCCATCGGGGACGTCTTCGATCGGCACGTCGTACTGCGTTCGAAACGGTTCGTCAGTGATGAACCGCTCGAGGTCGGTCGAGGCGCGAACCGAACACTCGAGGGTCTCGCCGTCGGCGGTGAGTTTGTCGATGAGGATCGATGACATAGGTGAGAGGCGTCGGTGTACCTGTCGACTGGATCACGACCTGCTACAAAAACCATCAGAATCGTTGATCAGTCTCGCGTCGAGAAAGCGGACCGTAGCGTTCCGGTCGACGTCGACAGGGACGGCATATATCGTCGTCTGTTGCCGTATGTGAAACCGACGAGATGTACTGGTGGGCTTTCCTCGCTGACCGTCAGCCGACAGTCCATTTTCGGTACAGAAGCGACAGCATCCAGTTTCGGAGGTAGGACAGCATCCGGTTTCGGAGGTAAGTTCTGTATAACAAACCGCGACAGCGCCATCGACTGGGCAAACACATGCGTATCGAGACTCGCAGAGACGGCTCCGGTGAGAGAACATGAGCCGATCGACGCTCAACGTGACGTTCGCAGCCGGGTTTCTCGCGGTTTCGATGGCAATTCTCGTCGCGAGAGCAAATCCGGCGACGAGTTACGAATCGTCGGTGTACGCGGGAACGCCAACAATTACCTGGTTTGGGCTCGCACTTGCGCTCGCTATTGCGGTCGGAACGTGTCTCACGTGTCGTGGCCGAGCGCAGGGATACGGGATCGGCCTCGGCGCGATCACGGTCACGGCAATCGTGAGCCTCCCCGTGATTCGGAACTACCACTACGCCGGAATGGGGGACGCGCTCACGCACCTGGGCTGGACGCGGGACATCGTCACCGGTGGGACCGCACCCCACGAACTGTTCTATCCCGGATTACATGCCATCGCGTCGACGCTACACTTCGCCGGCGGGATCTCGATCGAGCGCGGCCTCCTGATCGGGATGGTCGTCCTGTTCGTTCCGTTCGTGATCTTCGTGCCGCTGGTGGTTCGCGATATGGCCGGCGGTGGACTGGCCGTCGGTCTCGCGGCAATCGTCTCGTGGATGGTGCTCCCGGTCAACAACATCGCGACGCACATGGGCGTTCACACGAATTCGAACGCGCTGTTCGTCGTGCCCGCGGTCGTCTTCGCGCTCGTCGCCTATCTCCACCGACGATCGACGATCGAGCGACTCCCCTTCGGTGTCTCGCCGTTCAGCGTCCTCATCTTCTTGACCGCGCTCGCCCTCCTGTTGATCCATCCCCAGCAGATGTTCAACGTGGTCGTCTTGATCGGCGCGATCAGCGGCGTCCAGTACCTCGCTCGGCGTCGCTTCGACGACCACCCCATGGTCGATCACCCGACGACGTACGTCCACACCATCAGTCTCGGGGGCATGTTCGGCCTCTGGGCGCTCGGCAACGATCGGTTCAGGCGGGCAGCATTCGGTCTCGTTTCCGGGCTGCTCGCGCAGGACATCGGTGGCGGGACGACCGTCAACCAGCGCGGGTCGTCGTTGACCGACATCGGTGGCAGCCTCGGCGAACTGTTCGTGAAAATGTTCCTCGCCGCGGCTATCATCGGCCTCGTCGTCGGTCTCTTCATTCTGGTGGTCTGGCTCGGTCGATCGAGCCTCGACGGCGAGGCCAGGTCCTTCGTCAACTACTTCTCGCTCGCCCTGTTCCCGCTCTGTGGCATGTTTCTCGTCTACTTCCTCGGGACGCCGACGATGGCGTTCCGACAGGTAGGCTTCATCTACGTCCTGTTGACGATTCTCGCCGGCATCGCGCTGGCACAGTTCATCGGCGGACTCTCGAACGTGATCACGACGCCCGGAGCGAACGCAGTCGCGGCGCTCGTACTCGGGACCTGTCTCGTTCTCGGTTTGATGACGGTGTTCGCGTCGCCGCTGATATACAGTCCGGGTCAGCACGTGACCGAAGAGATGATGAGCGGCTACGAGGACGGGCTGGATCACGGAGCGGAGGGCGTTCCCTACGCGGGGATGGGATACGACCCCTACCGGTACGATCACGGAATCAACGGCCTCGACGGCAGCGATACGCTCAGCGGTGCATCGAGGGCGACCGGTAGCGTAAACGCCACCGTCTTCGGCGAGGGGAACTACAGCGGTGCCTACCCCACCGGCGAATACTACTTCGTCGTTTCGGAGTGGGACAGGACGAAAGAACTCGAGGTCTACGATGAGCTGAACTACGAGAGGGACACGGTCGAAGGAGTCGAAACCGAGCCTGGCACGAACAAGGTGATCTCGAACGACGAGTTCTCGATGTATGCCGTCGACGACGAACCCCGGGCAACCGGCTGACGGGTCACGACCGTCATCGTCACCGCAACGTTTCGAAGCGGGCCGCGTTTGTCGATGCCCTTCGATCCGACCGGACGTACTCGAGGAGACGATCCTCTATGTTATGCTGCTATACTAGTTTTAGTCTTTTGCGCGCGCGAAGCAGCCGAACCGAACGAACCGCGAACAACGGTGGATGGAAGACGGGAAGACCGATGGAACCAGGCTGGCCCAAGCCAACGGGTAGATCCCCGGACGCCGGAGAGCGAACGCACCGTTCACGTCGCAAGAATTCTGTCTCCGAAAGCTCACCCGCCGGGCCCCTCTTGGCCGGTGCGGCAGGTCTCCGTCGGGCCGACCGGCGAGTAAAACGTTATTACGTAACGGAAACGGTAGGCTTGAGCAACTGAAACAATCGATTCCTCGTGATCAATTGTGAGAACGCGAAGATGGCGAATCCGCGACCCAGGACCCGCTCAAGTCGGAGATATTCCCCTATTTCCTCGGAAAAAACTGTATTACGTGTCCAAAGTCAAGTACGTATGAATTTCTCATATTCTTAACAATATATGCGTAATTTACTCGCATTTGTGTAGAGATATCAATAATGTATGGAATTATTTGGGATAGGAGCAAGGAAAAGTTTATGAGCGTAAGGTGACGTTGCGGGAATGTATGGTGCAGAATCCCCGTACGTCCGAGACGGACTCAACTCCGACTACAGGCCGTAATACCAGATTTACCCGCCGTAACTACGTTCGCTCGCTCGCCGCAGTGGCGACCGCGACGACCGCAATCGGCGGTACCGGTTCAGTTGCGGCCCAGGACGACTACGAGGTCATCGAAGCTCAGGGACAGACGATCACCATCGATGCCGGTCAGACCTGGGAGAACAAGCTCATCGACATGACGACCGGTCAGGACATCGTCATCACCGCCCACAGCAGCGACTGGACGATCCGAAACATCGGTTTCAAAGGCGAGAACACGTCCGCCACTGGGACCGCCACCTTCGGAATCTCCGACACTGCCGGCGGAACGTGTACCGTCGAGAACGTGTATCTCGGCGACGGCTCGAGCAGGGGCAATGGCAACCCGAACGGTCACGGCCAGACCGCCTTCTGGGTCGCACCGAACCACTCGGGACACATCGACTTCACGAACGTCAACATCCAAAACTTCGCGGATAACGCGATCTACGGTTCAGCTCCGGGTACCAAAGGCGGCGGCACGATCCATATCGATAGCTGCTTCGCTGCGAACTGTTACGTCTCGCACTTCCGTCTGGCCACCGAAGGTAGCAAAGTTACGAACTCGAGCGTCTACGTCGACAGCGACGAGGGCTACGTCGGGCGCGGCATCTGGGGCTGGGCCCCGGGACCGATTGAGGTCAAAGACTGCCAGATCGAAATGAACGGGCAGAACTCGTCTATCGTTGCTGGAGCGAACGGCAAGCCGACCGAACTCGTCGTCAAGAACTCCGACTACGACGAGCAGGCGGGCATCAACGAACACGCCGGTTCGAACGTCAAACTCGGTGAAAACGTTGGAACGAACCCCGAAGCCTCCATCCCCAAAGGCGTCCCGACATCGCCGAAACAAGCCGCATCGGGGAGCAACAACAACTGATCTTCTGACCCACCCGTACTCTCGGGACACCCCCCGCTGACGTCCTCCCGCTACGGTCGTCGGTCTCACCGACGTCACTCCGCAGTTCACGATTCCTACTGACGCATCGATTTATTCACTCGAGCGCCGCGGGTGCGATGTTCGTTCAGCCCTGCGTCCCTGCCCGATTCTCCTCGTCTGCCGAAACCGTCAGCTCGGCAATCGACACGTCAAATCAGTTTCCGGAGGTATTGATCTGGAGGTGTGACGGGCGCAGCATCCCGAGATCAGCGGAGGACGTGCCGCGTCGATGCAGAGTAATATGATATTACCGACGAACGGCGACCGATCCGACCCCGTCCGAGACGTTCGATGCCCGCTGCCTGCGTGAGTAATATACTATTACTGTCTACAACACTTATTCCTCGCATATATAATTTTTCGTGAAATATTATCACTCATTCTTCTATAAATAGTACAGATTATAACTAAAGTCTGTAAATTTTACTTTTCCATATGGGGAAAGTTTATACCATTAGTTGCATATTACCCGTTTGTATGGCACGCGACTCTTCGGTACTGGATGATGAGTCGACCGCCTCCACCGACGAGGAGGCGATCGGCGGCGATAGTAATAATGAATTACTGCATCGGCGGTCGTATATGAAGTTGGCCGGAGCGACCACGGCTGCGGCGACGCTCGCGGGAACCGCAAGCGCCGCTGAAGACTACGACGTACTCAAAGCACGCGGCCAGACGATCCGCGTCGGCCGCGACGAAACGTTCGAAAACAAACTCATCGATCTGACGACGGGTGGTAGTTTCATGATCTACGTCGAGGGGGCTAACTCGGTTATTCGAAATATCGGGTTCAAAGGGCTCTACCGCGGAGACGGTTTCATGATCTCGATCAATGCCGGACCGGGTGACATTCTCATCGAAAACGTCTACCTCGGTGACGGTGCAACGAAAGAAGGCTCGGACTTCGTTCACGGCCCCGGCGCAGTGTTCATGCACAAGGGGAGCGAAGCGGATCTCACCTTCCGTAACTGTAACGTGCAGGGATACCCGAATAACGGGTTCTACTGCTCCAACACGCCCTACGGCGGCAGCGTCCGCTTCGAGAACTGCTTTGGCAAGAACAACGGCGTGACGACCTTCCGGTGCGGGAGCGAAAACGACGAAATCGTAAATTGCGTCGCGTACAACGACAACACCGACTACGGCCGCGGCTACGGTGGCTACGGCGAGACCAACGGCCGTCCCGTCTGGGTCTGGAACGGTGGGACCGTAACGATCCGAGACTCGCACTTCGCCGACGGACCGTACCCGTATGCGCTCGTCGCCGGCGCGAGCGGATCGTCCGGCAGCATCGACTTCCAGAGCGGCGGGATTCGCGGGCAGATCCGTCGCGCGAACGGTTCGACTGTCTCCGTTTCCAGCGACGTCTCGAGCGATCCCGACCTTTCGATCCCGAACGGGGTTCCGACGTCGCCCAAGGCCGCAGCAACCGGCGGCGAATCAGGGGACTCGAGCGGGGAATCCGACACAGGTCGATCGGATAGCGAACCAGCCCAGCTTCCGAACGTCCTCCTCGTCGACGGCAGCCCATCGGCCGCAACCCGGTACGAATTCAGCGTCGACGGCGAACTCGAGCACTCGAACGACGAAGGCGCGTCGCTCGACGACGAGGACACGATCGACGGGTCCACAGTCTCCGGCACCGTCGCCGACTGGAAAGACGCCTTCCGGTTCGACGGCGAACTCACCGGACTCACCGTCGACGGGCCCGGAACCGTACTCGTCAACGGCGAACAGGTCGATCCGGCCGCCTACGGCCAGCGGCTCCCCCACACCCTCACGGTCACGGGGCGGGGCTCGCCGTCGAGTTACGAGATTACGGTCGACGGCACGATCGAACTCGTCTCGGACGACCAGCCCACGGAGGATGCGACGACGATCTCGGGGTCGACCGTCCAGAGTTCGCTCAGCGACGGCAGCCAGTCCTTCCGATTCTCCGGGACGTTGACGGACGTCACGTTTACCGACGGCGAAGCGGACGTCACGTTAGACGGAGAGCCGATCGATCCGAGCGACTACGGCGACCACGCGATGACGCCCCACGCGATCGTCATCGACGGGAACCAGGCCGATGGACCGAGTACGTACTCATTCGAAATCGACGGAACGGTCGTCAAAACGACCTACCGTGGCGCATCGATCGACGACGATGACGTGATTGAGGACAGCGCGGTTCGTGGCGCCGTCGAGAACTGTCTCGACGCCTACTGGTTCGACGGTGACATCACGGACTTCCGCCTCTGCGGCGACGCCGCCGTCGAGGTCCAGTACAACGCACGCGACCAATAAGCGACTCGGCGATACGTCGATCCGGGCATCTCGTTTTCAATTCCGCAATCCCGTGAGCGATGGCACGTCTCGAAATCACTCGAGTGCCACGACCTACTCACTCGATGCGAGACCGGCGACTCGAGAATTGCGCCGTGTTTGTATCGACAGCACGCGGGCTGGACCGATCGATAGCGTATGCGGAGCGCCTCGAGTGTAAGCAGGTGCCGAATTCGTCAGAGGGAGCGATCCTCCGAGTTACGCGACAGTAGCTGGGAGATCCTTCCACACCGTTTCGGTAGGGACGTTGTACTCTCGGTACGAGAGTAATAACAAACAAATTGATACGGCTGTGTTGGACTATGAACTTCGGCTTCTATCACGAAGCTGCGGGCACTCGCCATGCCGGGGGGATCGCCGTCTACACCCAGCGGATGGCACTCGAACTTAGCAAGCGAAACGACGTGACGTTGTATACCGGTGATGGAAGACTATCGCCCGTTCTGGCGGATTCCGACGTGACCATCGTCGAGACACCCTCGTTCGACGATCATCTGACGCGGTTGCTCGATCCGTTGAGCCCGCTCGGCGCTCAGAACCGAGAGAAGTTCCTGATGACACTGTGGGCGGTTCGTAACGACGTCATCGATCATATGAACGACTCCCTCGACGTCCTGTGTACCTCCCAGTTCCTCGACGATCTTCTCCTCTCGAATCTCGTCGACGTCCCCACCGTGTACACGTTCCATAGGGCGACGGGCGTCAGCCCCGCAGCCTGGCTTCGCGATCGGTTCTCCCAGACGTCCCTTCTCGTGGCCAATTCTGACGACACTGCTCGACAGGTCTCTGCGGCCTTCGACGACGACATCGATGGCATCGTTTACCCCGGCGTCGATCCCACCCAGTTTCGGCCCGGCGTCGAACCCGCCTTCGAAAGCGACGGGCCGGCGATTCTGTTCGTCGGCAGATTCGTCGACTCCAAGGGAATCGACGAACTGCTCGAGGCCGTCACGGGCCTCGAGGGACGCCAGGAAATTCACTTCGTCGGCCGGGGCGAGCGTGACTGCATCCAGCGGCGAGCGGCCCGACTCGGGATCGACGACGCCGTCGTCTGTCACGGGGAGATCCCCCATCCCGACTTGCCGTCGTATTACGCCGCGGCCGACGTCTTTTGCCTTCCGAGCCACACTGAGAGCTTCGGACTGGCGAACATTGAAGCGATGGCCTGTGGGGTGCCAGTCGTCACTACTGATCTCGAGGGGATCAAGACCTACCTGGCCAACGGAGAGAACGGGCTCCTGGTGCAGGTCGGTGACCCGAAGGACCTCGCGGACAAGCTATCCATGCTGCTCGACTCTCCCGAGCTGCGGTCGCGTCTCGGCGAACAGGCCCGAGCGGACGTCCAGGAATTTACGTGGGCGACACAGGCAAAGCGACTGGAACAGATCTGTCGCGACGGACTCGAGACTGTCGACGAGATCGATCACCCGTCGGCCGTGCCTGCCAGCGCGGACACTGTCTGAGACTGATCGACAGTCCGAGGATGAGCCGTAATCCGCAGGACTGCGTCGATGGAACGGTCCGTAGGCAGCACTGTTTTAGCCGACACCCGGTAACGGCGGTGCGAGACGGAGATATTGGCCGCTGCTCGGTTCCGATGGACGTGAGGACGTCTTTAGCGGGGACGGGGTGCAGGTGTCTTCAGAAAGCCGTCCGTCGGGGAAAGAAGAGATCCGAGAAGAGATTTCGATACGGCAGTTCGACTGAAAATCCGAGAGAAACGGGCTATTTGCTCCGAACGTTGTACTCGACGTCGACGGCGGCGTCGCCGCGGAGGCGGAAGTCCGTGATGTCGCCGTCGAACCAGTAGGCGTCGATTTGGTCGTCGACGCTACCGCTAGCATCGTTGCCGGTAATCTCGTCGCCAGGATCGATCGACGCGTCTCGATAGCTCGACGTGACGACCTCACCGTCGACGCTGAACGAGTACACAGACTCACCGTCGGTATCAGTTCCATCGATCACGATGGCGTGGGGGAGAAGTTCCTGCTCGCCGTACTGGTCGGGATCGATCCGCTGATCGTCGAGGTACACGTGCGCAGAGCCGTCGAGGAAGGTCACGTCGGTGAGCGTCCCGGAGAATCTGAAGTGTTGGGCACCGCATTCGATGGATCCCTCGACTGTGTTGTCCGATACCACCGTCGCATACTCGTTGGAGTCGTTGCCGGCGACCGTGTCGATCATCCCGTCGACCGTGATCTCGTAGTTCGCAGCGGAGCCGTTGCCGACCAGGGTCAGTACGTGGGGCTGTCGCTCGCCGTAGTCGGCGGGGTCGACTTGCTCTCCGTTGACGTAAATGCGGGCGTCGCCGTCGATCGTGAGTTCCTCGAGTTCGCCGTCGAACCGGAAGACGTCTTTCCAGTTGGCGACGGTGCCGGTGACGTGACCGCTTTCGATCGTGTCCTCGTCCTCGATCATCGCGCCCTCGATCGTTGCTTTCTCAGCGGCGCTGGAGACCGAAAACTCGTAGCGCGTCCCGCCGGACGTGCCAGTGCCGTCGACCAGCAGGGTGTTTTCCGGGAGGGCATCGGTTGCGTCGTCCCCGTCGTCCCCACCGTCCGCCGACCGACTGGACGCCTCACCACCGGTTCCTCCCGATGCGGCTTGCTCGCCGCTTTCCGGACAGCCGTCGGGAACGAAGTGGCGCGGGTTCGACCCGTCACCGCGGCCGTCGTCGGTGTGGACGTTCTCGATCGTCAGGTCCGGATTGCCGCGCGTGAGGAGCGAGCCGCCGGTGCCGTTCGTGATGAAGTGGGAGTTGCGCACGGTCGCGCCGCCGCCGTAATTGCCCTCCCAGACCCAGGCGTTCCGGTTCGCGGCGCGTGTACCGCTCTTGTAGCTTACGCAGTTGTCGATCGACATTCCGCAGTCACCGATCCGAAACGCGGTGTGATGACAGTCGTTGCCGTAACAGTGATCCAGTGCGATCGTACCACCGTCACCATTGTATGCAGGTGCCGAACCGTAGATACCGTTGTTCCCGGGGACGTTGAAATTGACGTATTTCACGTCGAGGTGGCCGGAGTGATCTGGGTCGACCCAGATACAAATCGAACGCTCGCCCGCGGGCTGTTCGCCGGTCGATTCTCCGAAGTAGATGTTCTCCATGACCGACGTTCCGGAGCCGGAGTCACAGACGCCGAAAACGCCCTCGTTGTACGGGATTGTACCGGTAAAACCGATGTTGCGGATCGTCCAGTTCGTCCCCTTGGCGACGATCGTAATTGTGTTTCGGTCGCCGAAGTCGATGAGCTTGTTCTCCCAGGTTTCGCCGGAGTCGATGCGGATCGTCTGCCCGCGTGCCTCGATAACGTCGTAGTCTCCGCTCGCCGCGCTCGCAGTGGTCGCTCCGACGCCCGCGGTGATCGCCGTCGCGCTGGCTAACTTCATGTAGGATCGGCGGTCGATCACATTCCTGCTGTTCCGTTCGTCGTCACTAACTGTCGTTTCAGTGGGACTACCGCTGTCCCGATCCGGTTGGTCGCGTGCCATGCCACATGAGAAAGAACACTACCGAACTATAAACTTTCCTTCCTCGTTATTGATAAGATTTCGTGATTATAATTATATCGTTATAGAAATTCTCTTTTGTTACCAGATTTATTCATGGTTTTTTATATTCAAAACCGAGGGGCGGGAGCAAGGGGAACGATAGTTACACAAAAGCTACACAATAGATAAAGAGAGTAGGAGTATCACAACTGTCAAAATCGAACGCACGAGGGCGAACACCAGAATTGTGATCTGACGCAGTGCGTGTCTGACAGACAATGCTGACAGTCAGCCGAATACGGCATCACGACGGGATTCGAGGACGCTCTGTGAGGAATGGATATCGTCGATAAACGACGTCAGCGCGAAGAGCCGGTACACAGATACCCGGTCGTGGTCGGCGTTCGCATCGAGGAACGCGTGGAGTTCGTCGGTTGAAAGGACGTCGTCGATGGCCTCACACTGGTCGACCTGTGTTCGAATGCAATCGACCGTATCCGGTCGGAGCCGTGAATCCGTCTCGAGGCCGTTGATCGACTTGACGATGGGTCGGACCGTCTCGAACAACTGCGGATATCGCGAGAGGAGATCGTCGACGAACGCCACCGCTTGATGACGGGTGGACGCGACGGGAACCCCGTAATCGGGGTGCGGTAACGCTGCGGCGCTAGGCTCCAGTTCCGTGAGGAACGATCGATAGAGGTTGTACTGGGCCTTCTGGCTGGGCGGGCAGTTCATCGCGTACCGGAAGAAGTCGATCGAGTAAAACGGGGTCGTACTCCAGAAGAAAAACCGGTTCCGATCCTCGCCTTCGAACAGAAAATTGACGCCCCGTTCGTAGACGAGAAAGTGGACGTACGCCGCAGCGGGGTCCGTCTCGGGATACATCTCGAGTCGATCTCGAACGCTCCGTCGGATAGCACCCGCCGACAGCCCCGTGATCCGGGCGACCTGCTCGAGCGAGAGAAAGAAGTTCTCTTCGATGATGTACTCGACGAGGTCAGATTCGTCGGCGATCGGCCTCGCCGGAGTCAGATCCGGGAGGACCTTGTCCCCGCCGTCGCCGGTGACGTAGGTGAGACCGACATCGTACTCCTCACGAAGTTGGCGGAAGAACTCGAGGATGAACGAGGTCAAGAGTCCGATTTGACCATTTTTCGTCTTGATTATCCGGTTCAGATCGGACCCGTTGGGCGGTCCGACCTCGTATCGCCGCCACTCGACATCGAGTTTCGTTGCCAATTTGCGGGCGATATTCACGTCGGACGGAGACACGAATTCGTCCGAGGACATCGTTGCTGCAGTTGTCGGCAATCCCTCCGTCACGAAACCGGCCAGCACGGCTCGAGAATCAAGTCCGCCGCTCAGCGAGATCACGTCGTGGCTACCACACCCCGACCGCTGTCGACAGGCTCGTTCGAACCGATCGACGAGTTCGGCGGCGTTTCTCGATCGACTTCGATCGGCGTAGGAGTGGTCCTCGAAGTCGAATCGGTGCAGCGCTGTTTCGGTGACCGCGCCGCGATTCGGGTCCACGGTGAGTTTCGTCCCCGGCCGAAGTCGATTGGCTCCGTCCACGAGCGTTCGGTCGCCCAGTGAGTAGCCGAAGAGCAGACACTGCGCGACGCCCATTGGATCGAATCCTTCGATCGGCGCTTCGTTGATGAGATACCGGAGTTCCCTCGAGAACAGAAATGTCGCTCCGTCGTGGAAGTAGTACGTCGGCAGTCGGGCAAGCGGGTCGTTGAGTAACCCGAGTCGGCCACTGTCCTTGTCGACTGCGACGAGCAGGAACTCCCCGTCGGTCTCCAGGAGCCACTCGGTGAGGAACTCGTCACCGTCCGCGGCGAGAACGTGCGCCGCAACCTCGAGCAGTTCGCGCTCGAGTGAGTCGGCGTCGCGATCGTAGATCCGACCCTCGAAACAGACCCAGCAATCCCCATCTTCGAGGATTCGAATCGGATACTCCGGATAGGCCGTCGTTCCGATCGAACTGGACGGCGAATCGAAGACGACGTCGGCCTCGTACCGATCCGTGTGGACGAGCGACTCGAGCGAGCCGGCGAACGATCGGTGCCCGCAAGACGGGGTTCTGCCAGTAATACCAACCATATCAGTTGGTGAGTGAGTAAGCTGCATTGTAATGTCGACGTTTACCGAGACCAGCTGAAGGCTACCGTTTTCGAAGCGTTTTGTGCGAAATTTCCTTCCGTCAGTAGCTGTCGGATCAGACCAGATTCGACCGCAGTACGCTCTCCATTGCGGCTATCATCGCACAAAACCTCGACACGCAGCCGGAATGGCGGGGACGATGGATTCGGTGGGTCGGACGCATCGCTTTCAGTGGGAGTACGGAACTGGCGATCGCCTCGTGCGCCGTGTGAGAAGGCTCCCGCGCCTGGAACAGCTGCTGGCACGCGACTGTCCCGGTACTGGATGACGGTCGTCGGGAGCCATTCGGACGTATGGAACCCGGTAATAAAAACCCTTCTCAGCAACCGATCGACGGACGTCGGCGCGAAAACGGGACGAAAATTGCTGTGCCAACCCATCCCTGATACAGTAGTAGCAGTGTTCGGTGACCGTCCGACCGACCCGCAGTCGAACGTACGAAGGCATGCATCTGCGATCGAACGCTCAGGAGAATAAACCAGCGGTTGCACGCTGACCGAGTCGCTTTGTGACGCCACACGCTGTACCATGCGGTGCCGCCCGAGTAGTACGCGGTATCCGGGGCGGTCGTCATCGACTGGGAACGGGTACCATCGGCGTTGATGTGCTACGGTCGTCGGAGGGGAACTATTCGATTCGGGACAGTTTGCCGTCGACGTTCCGTTCGCGCCGGTGGTTCGAAACGACGTGCGTGATAGAGAGAAGGAGAAACGCTGTGATAACTGCCCCAGCGAGGCCGATCATCGGAACGGCCGACACGACCGGGACACCGAGAAACGCGGCGCCAAGGAGGGATGCACCGATCAGGCTAACTCCGGCGTACCATCGATCCCACCGGTCCTGACGGTGGCTATCGGTGTCGAGGTACATCATCAGCAGGTCGGCGTTATCCGCGAGCGAGATCAGCCCGCGATCCTGATCGTATTCGACGATCCCGGCATCGTCCATTTTCGGCAGGTGGGTCTGATAGAGAGCGACGTAGACGCGTTTCCGTTGGTCGGAACTAAGCGCGTTGACCTCTGTATCGTTCTCCCAGGCAGCTATCTGTTCGGCCAGTTCCCCCAAAGTGACCGTTTCGTCGGCTTCTAACAGGTATGCGAGGACTTCTCGACGACGACGGTTTTTCAAGAGTTCGAAAATAACGTCTTTGGATAGACGTTCGTCCTCGTTGGCAGTAGTAACAGACGTAATCTCGTCGGGGAGCGACGTATCGATTGAGGACATTATTCGGAACCTCCGGCTGTAAAGACGCCTTGCGAATTCGATGGCCCCTGTTTCTTCCGTAGCACGTCACGAGAGCCTCGACTCGACGGCGACCGCTGTACGTTCGAACGGCGGGTCGAAATCACGATTGACACACCAAGTTGTACACCAACAGAGATACTCTTAAACACGCCCACGTTTCGCACCGTCTGCAAAGGAGGTACGGACCGTCTTCTCGACGGGGGCGACGTGACTGCCCGCCTCCCTCTCGAATGGTGATCACCGTCGCTCTCGAATCCGGTCGGTATCAGTCGATTGTGTGGCTGTATCAGATGCGTACGACGGGGGCGTCGTGGGAAACCGGACGCTGAATGGCCACGGTGGACGGGATGGCACACGGCACTGGGTCTGAACGTTCGAACCAACCAATATAAAGTCGAGCGACAGTTCATACGCGAAAGAGGGTTTTACGGAGTGTCAAGGTGAAAATCCGGGGTAGAGCACGGAGGATGAATCCGACAGCACGGCTGCAGACTACGTTCACCAGTTTGAGTGTAGTTTTTACGCAATCTATGTCTGTACAAATAGACGTCCGAGGCAGTCTACCTGCTCACGAAAACGGACAGTCTCGCGTTTCCCGTTTCCTGACGGAAGATACCATCTCTGTACCGGAACGAGGATGTAACATCCTCCCCGGCGTGAACGCGGGGTTCCTCTCGCGTGGTGGCGGCCGCTCCGACACCATTGGAGGCACGATTTCCCTCACGGGTTCTCCGGGTTGCACGCATGCCACCGGGCCTCGTCTGAGGCGTGGTATGCGTGAATATCCGCGTGGCCCGTGCGGGCGGTACCATCCACCTGACTCGGACTCACGTCCGAATCTGACTTGGGCAGGCTCGCGTTTGTGGGACCAGGTGAACGCCAACCCACACTCACGTTTCCCGAGTTAGTAGCTTCCAGTGCAGCCGCGGAATACATGAATTCGAGGGATGCAGGGTGAGCAGGATGAAAATGAACGTGGACGCGAGTCACGCCCGCTGAGCAAACCGACGGGTTGCGATGCCCAGCAGAACGCGACGTGTTCTGCGGACGCCGGACACGGCGGGACTCTCTCGCTGTTACAAGGAGTAAGCGAATGTATCTCTGAGTCCCATCACGGGAGAGGAGTAACAGCTGGTTGGCACAGCCAGTAGTCGTCTATCGTGATAGCTCCAAACCTGAAATTTCAACGGTGGAATCCTCGCGCTTCGGCGCGGGGTGGACGTTGAGCGGTGAACCAGTGATTGACTTCCAATGTCACGGGGCAACAATCGCCACATTTCTTGTGCTATGGGCACACTGAACATAGATGGGCGAAGCGACCGGGGAGCGGTCGTTTCACCCGAACGCGACCGATGGGACACGGTCTCGATGCGGTCGTCGTGTCGGCTCGCTCGAGGCGTCAGACGATCGCGTCTTTCTTCTCGGCTCTCTCTTCCGGCGCGAAGGCCAGGACAGTAAGTCGGTGTTTCTCCCGAAACCATGTGAACCCCTTACAGTGGCGGCACGGCTTCGTCCGGTACTGATGACGCGGTCTATCATCGATCAACACAGCGGCGAATCACAGTCACAGGAGGTCGAGACTGGTCTGTGTCCCGACTGCGAGACCGACACGGTCGTTCACGATCCGGACCGCGGCGAACAGGTCTGTGAGGAGTGCGGCCTCGTTCTCACGGAGGACCCCATCGATTACGGCCCGGAATGGCGTGCGTTCAACGCCCAGGAACACGACGAACTGTCGCGGGTCGGCGCCCCATTGACACAGTCGATGCACGATCGCGGTCTGACGACGACTATCGACTGGCGCAACAAAGACGCCAACGGCCATTCGATGTCGGCCGACAAACACGGCCAGCTCCATCGGCTCCGCGTCTGGCAGGAGCGAATCCGAACGAAAAACGCGGGCGAACGAAACCTGAAGTACGCCCTCTCCGAAATCGATCGAATGGTGAGCGCGTTAGGCGTTCCGAAGCCGGTGAAGGAAACGGCGAGCGTTATCTACCGACAGGCGCTCGAGCAGGACCTCATCCGCGGTCGGTCGATCGAGGGCGTGGCGACCAGCGCACTCTACACGGCGTGCCGTAAAGAAGACATTCCCCGGAGTCTCGAAGAAGTAACGTCTGTTTCACGGGTCGACCAGCGAGAGATCGGACGGACCTATCGGTACATCGCAGATGAACTGGACATTAACCTGGAGCCGACGAACCCCCGCCAGTTCGTCCCGCGGTTCTGCTCCGAACTCGACGTCGACAAAAACGTCGAGACCAAAGCGATAGAGATTATCGACCGGACGACTGAACAGGGACTCCACTCGGGCAAGTCACCGACGGGCTTTGCCGCGGCCGCAATCTACGCCGCCGGGCTCCTCTGTGACGAGACGATTCCGCAGCGAGCCGTCGCCGACACCGCACAGACGACCGTCGTCACCGTCAGAAATCGGTATCGCGAGCAACTCGAGGCTATCGACCAGCAGCCAGCTACATGACCGATCGGTCGTCCTCCTCGTAGACCTCGTCGTCGAGGAGTGCGTGCAGGTTACTGTACGGAACGAACGCGAGGAACTGGTCGTCGCCGTCGTATAGTTCGAGCCCGTTTTCGGTGTGATCGTACCGCGTGCAGGCGATCTGTCCTTCGGGAAGGATGGCACGGTACATACGAGTCCCCAGGCTGGCCAGACAAATATAGACACTGCCTCGGGAGGTGATGGGACCCGCTGGTGACCAGTCACCGAACGGGCCGAAACCGAAATGTCGCCCTATTACGTCTCGACCGACCACGACGATGCGTATCTGGCGATAGGAACCACGTCAGCGGTGCCACGATGACCACGTGTCAGGTGTCACGGCGCCAACGCGCCTGTCGGCACATGGGTCGAAGACGTGCAAGGCTGTGATCCGGTTCAGCAACCGTACGCTGCCCGTTCGGCACCGTAGCCGCCGTTGAGTAGTATCGACGAAGCGAACGCCGCTGACGACGAACCGAGCACCGTCGTGAAAGGGATTCAGTTCGATCGACCAGCCGTGCAATTCGAGAAGGCACCGAACTGAGCCGACCCCGATTGAACGGTTCGTTCAGCTGGCAGACACGGCCAGAGGAGACCGCAGTCTCATCGGTCCGACCGAGAGTGCGGACGGTGACGGTCCGCGGACACCCGGTAACTGATTGCGAGCGAAATCGGTTTACCCTCACCGGCGCTACGACCCGGCAGTGACCGACGAACGTTCTTCGACGTCTTCCGACGAGCGGCGAATCGATATCCCGGAGCCGACCGATGGGGAGCCGACCGTTTCCGGCGCGGAAGCCGACGAGAACGACGCGGGAAACGAGTTCACGATCGCCGACTTTCACGACGCCAGCCAGCGAGAGGGACGGCCCGTTCTCACGGCCGCGGCAGTCGCCCGCTCGCTCGAGATTCCCCACGAGCAAGCCAGCGCCCAGCTCGAAACGCTCGCGGACGCGGGCGACCTCGAACGGCTCTCTGTTTCGGCGGACCCCGTGGTCTGGTACCCGAGCGAACTCGAGGATCTCACGGATCGCGAGCGGGTGATCGTCTTTCCGAAACGGCGGGAGATCGTCGTCGATCGGCCGGACCAGTTCACGCGGGCACAGCTCTCGCAGTTCGCTCACCTTGCGGACGCCAATGGAGAGTACGGGTATCGCTACGTCGTTCGACCGGCCGACGTCTGGGGGACACCCCACGATTCGTTCGACCAGCTCGCGCGGACGATGCGGCAGGCGCTCGGACAGCGCTCCGAGGGACTCGAAGACTGGGTCGAGAGCCAGTGGGATCGGGCCCACCAGTTCCGGCTCGTGACACACGAGGAGGGCTACACCGTACTCGAAGCCCAGAGCCCAGAGATCATGGGGAACGTCGCACGGCAGAAACTGGACGAGGAGCACGTTCACGCGCCGATATCGGACACCGAGGACTGGGTTCGCGAGGGGGCCGAAGCCGCGATCAAGCGCATTCTATACGAGGCGGGCTATCCGGTTCAGGACCACCGCGAACTCGAATCGGGCGAGGAGTTACCGATCGACCTCCAGGTTCGGCTGCGCGACTATCAGCGGACCTGGGTCGACCGCTTCGATGAAGCTGGCGAGGGCGTCTTCGTCGGTCCGCCCGGCAGCGGGAAAACGATCGCCGCGATGGGCGCGATGGCCCGCGTCGAGGGCGAGACACTGGTACTGGTACCGAGCCGAGATCTCGCTCAGCAGTGGGCCGACGCGATCGGAGACTACACGTCGCTCGAGCGCGACCAGATCGGACAGTACCACGGCGGGCGCAAGGAGATTCGTCCGGTCACGATCGCTACCTATCAGATCGCAGGGATGGATCGTCACCGATCGCTGTTCGACGACCGAGAGTGGGGGCTGGTCGTCTTCGACGAGTGCCAGCACGTCCCGTCGGACGTCTACCGTCGGAGCACGCACCTGCAGTCCACGCATCGGCTCGGCCTGTCCGCATCACCGATCAGGGAAGACGACCGCCAGACCGAAATTTTCACGCTCGTCGGGCCGCCGATCGGCACCGACTGGGAGGCGCTGTTCGACGCAGGCTTCGTCGCCGAACCCGAACTCGAGATCCGGTACGTGCCGTGGGACGACGACGAACAGGCCAACGCCTACGGCTCTGCGGACGGCCGGGAGAAGTACCGGATCGCCGCGAAGAACCGGGGAAAGATCGACGAGGTTCGCTACCTACTGTCCGCTCACCCCGACTCGAAGGCGCTCGTCTTCGTCGATTACCTAGAGCAGGGTCGGGATCTCTCCGAGGCACTCGAGGTCCCCTTCCTCAGCGGCGAGACGCCCCACCACGAACGTCGACGGCTGCTCGAGGAGTTTCGGCGCAGCGAGCGCGACCTGCTGATCATCTCGCGGGTCGGCGACGAGGGGATCGACCTGCCGACGGCCGACCTCGCGATCGTTGCCTCGGGTCTCGGCGGCTCGCGGCGACAGGGTACCCAGCGCGCGGGTCGGACGATGCGCCCCGCTGGCGGGGCGCTCGTCTACGTCCTCGCGACGCGAGGGACGCGCGAAGAGGACTTCGCTCGGAAACAGCTCCAGCACCTCGGGCGCAAGGGGATGACGATCCGCGAGCAAGCGGTCGAGCGAGGCCCGAACTGATCCTGCGAGGGCGTTCGAGGAGACAGGACCGACAGACCGTCGAGGAACGAACCCCGAACCGAGGCCAATATTCAAGGTTGCGCATTCGGACTGTACAGATAGCATGAACGTACCGCGTTCGCTCGAGGTGGTGTGGCGGTGAGCGACGAACCGACGCAGCGCCAGATTCTGGTCGGTGAGACGTCCGACGGCGCGAACCTGAAACTACCGGTGGTCGAACTGCTCACCGGCCGCGGGTTCGTCACCGGGAAGTCCGGCTCCGGGAAATCGAACACCGCGTCGGTCATCGCAGAAGAGTTACTCGAGGCGGGCTATCCACTGCTCATCGTCGATACGGACGGGGAGTACTACGGGCTGAAAGAGGAATACGAGATGCTCCACGCGGGTGCCGACGAGGAGTGTGACATCCAGATCGGACCCGAACACGCCGAACAGATGGCCACGATCGCACTCGAGGAGAACGTGCCAGTGATCTTAGACGTCTCGGGGTACCTCGACGAGGACGTGGCGGACGAACTGCTCCGCGAGGTGGCCCGCCAGCTGTTCGTCAAGGAGAAGAAGCTCAAGAAGCCGTTCCTGCTGGTCGTCGAGGAGGTTCACGAATACATTCCGGAGGGCGGCGGCGTCGGCGAGACGGGCAACCTGCTGATCAAGATCAGCAAACGGGGGCGCAAACACGGCCTCGGAATTCTTGGAATCAGCCAGCGGCCGGCCGACGTCAAGAAAGATTTCATCACCCAGGCGAACTGGCTCGTCTGGCACCGGCTGACCTGGGACAACGATACCAAGGTCGTCGGCCGGATCATCGACACAGAGTACTCGGAACTGGTGGCTGATCTCGACGACGGCCAGGCATTCGTCCAGACCGACTGGACGGAGGTCGACGTCCGCAAGATCCAGTTCCGTCGGAAGCGGACCTTCGACGCCGGTGCGACACCCGGTCTCGAGGACTTCGAACGGCCCGAACTCAAATCCGTCTCCGACGCCCTGGTCGGCGACCTCCAGGAGATTTCCGAACGCAAGGACCGGGAACAGGACCGGATCCACGAACTCGAGAACGAACTTGACAAGAAAGAGAAGCGAATCGAGACCCTCGAAGACGAGTTATCCTCGGCGCGGGACGTTTCGAGTGCGGCCAAACAGATGGCCGACGCCCTGCAGAACACGGAGACGGTCCAGTCGCAACTGCCCGGCGGTAGCGAGGACCTCCGTCGTCTGCACGAAGAGATCGCCGAACTCGAGGCCGAACGCGACGAGTTACGGGAGAAACTCGACACCAGTGACGACCGGATCGACCGTCTCGAGGACGAACTCGCCGCTCGGACGGCGAAATTGAAGCGAATCCGGTCCGAAAACGATCAATTGCGCAACGTCGTCCGCGAACTCGAGCGCGAGCGGCCGTACGCGGCGAGCGACGAAAATGGGACGAGCGACGAAGGCGAAGCGAGCGACGGGGACGCTTCGTCGCCGATCGTTCAGGCCGGCGGCGAAGCCCACGAGTACGGATACACGCCGGTTGACGCGGACTCGAATGCGTCATCAGACGATGCCGAGGAGGCGGCCACGGCCGATGACGCTGCGTTCGTCGTCGCCGACGAAGAACGCGAACTCACAGATTTGCTCGAGGTTTCCGCGATCCGAAACCGGGTAGAACGCGCGTGCGAGGGCTCTCAGTGTTCGATCGAGACCGCCGAGGAGATCCTCGGCGTGTTCGCACGCGACGGGGCGCTCGAGACCGGGCCGGTTGCCGATCGGGTCGACCGGTCGGCGGTTGCGGTACAGAGTCTCCTGTCGGAACTCCGGACGGAAGGAATGCTCGAGCGAACCGGCGAACGGACGTACGCGTTGAGCGACGAGGTTCGCATCGCGCTGGCCGAGACTGCGACGGCTGAGTGAAGACCGTCCGTATCGAAATTCCTCGGGGAGTCGACGGGGACTCGGTGCTGTGGCGGAGACGACTCGGCACTACTGAAACGGCGACGCGGACCTGATGCCAGCGAGGAGCCAAAGCGAACGTTGCACGGCCGAAACGCCGAGGCGCACTCAGCGTCGCAGTCGATCGCCGACGGCCTCGATCGCCGACGCGTCGATCCCCTGGTGGACCGGGAGTACGATCATTTCTTCCGAGAGCAGGTTCGAGGTCGCGTACGCATCGTTTTCGTAAACCGATCTGCGGAGTATCGGCCAGTTGTGGGCCCCGACGACGCCGCAGTCCTCGAGTTCCGCCTGAAACGCCTCCGGTTCGTCGGCTCGGACGGGAAATTCGTACGGACTGATCCCCTCCGGAAGCCGTTCGTAGACGACAGCAACGTCGTCACGAGTGGTCAGGACACGTTTCCAGGCTCGGTAGTTTTCCCGTCGGGCCGTTCGGATCGCCGCGGGATCCGCGGTGTCGGTGACTGCCTTGGAAATCTTCGACATCGGGACTTTAGTCGCCTCGTATCGGGCTTCGGGATCGACGCTCGACGGGTCACAGTCACTGTCGGCCAATAGCGTTTCGACCGATCGGTGGAGCGATCGACTCGACCCGAGAACCGTTTCGGCGACAGAGGTGGCCACGAACAGGCAGTCGGTCGCGGCGACCCAGTTCGACGGGCCGGCGAGCGACGACGGTTCGAACGCCTCGCGAACCGAATCGGCTGTGCGGTACAGGATCGCTCCGTCGGGAACCGGGAGGAGTTTTCGCAGCGTCGTTATCCCGAGATCACCGGTCGTCCCGAGCAAGGTCCCGTCGGCGACGCTGAGCGGCGCGTGTGCGTTATCGTCGATGTGATAGCAGTCGTACTCGTCGGTCAGCGATGAAATCGTCTCGAGACCGGGCTGTGGAAAGCCGAAGTAGTTGACCGACATGATGGCGACGGTGTCGGCGTCCATTCGAGATTCGAGGTCGGCGAAGTCGGGTGCGAACGTTTCCTCGATCGCGTAGAATCGCGTCTCGAGACCGAGGTCGCGAAACGGTTCGACGACCGCCGGAGAGAGATAGGCTGGAACGAGAACGTTTTGACCGGGCTCGACGAGATTTGCCATGCCGTCTCGGAGCGCGACTTTCCCGGCGCCGTAGTACGTATAGTCGACAGTCGGGGCGTGTTCGTCGACGAACGAGTCGATTCCGACGTCCCCCGACCGCGTGAGTGAAGCATCGAACACGGAGGGGGTAGCACTGATCATACGTGTAACTGTAATTCGGATAACGATACGGTGATCATCGTCGTAACGGTAGCGGTCACAGCACCCATCGACATAATACAGAAACGACCGACCCCTTAGTGATACAGTCAGTACCGTTCGTGGTGATTTTGCAATCGATACTTACAGTCGCCGGCGACGACACGGCCTGTGCCACAATATCGACCTTACAGTCTACAGTACGAGCCTATAGACGGCCAGCACTTGCATAACAAAGCACGGGCGGACGAATACCGCGTCTATGGCAGGTTCGACCGACGAAGAAAACCTTCGTCTGCTCGTCGTGGGACTCGATGCAGGCTGTCGGCCGATACTCGAGCCGCTGTTCGAGTCGGGCGAACTCCCGACCCTTCGGCGACTGTTCGATACCGGGACGTCGGGGCCGCTCGAGTCCCAGATTCCACCGTGGACCGCGAGCGCCTGGCCGTCGCTGTACACCGGGAAGAACCCGGGAAAGCACGGCGTCTACGACTTTCTCACGTTCGATGGGTACGACTGGGACGTCGTCAACGCGACCCACGTCAGAGCGCGACCGATCTGGGAGCTACTGAGCGACCACGGATTCTCGAGCGTCATCGTTAACGTCCCGGTGACGCATCCCGCTCGAGAATTCGACGGTGCCCTGATTCCGGGGCTGACAGCCCCCGAGGACCCGGACTGTCACCCGGCCGGGATACTCGAGGACGTCAAGATGGCTTGCGGCGGTGAGTACTGGCTCTACCCTCAGAGCGGTCCGGTATCGGACCGGTCGATCGAGGGGTACGAACGGACGATCGAACTGCGGGGGACGGCGTTTCGATATCTCTGTCGACGGATCGATCCGGACTTCGGATTCCTCCAGTTCCAGCAGACCGACTCGGCGTTTCACGAGCGACCGGGCGACAGGGACGCGATCGAAGCGGTGTACCGGGAAGTGGACCGACAACTGGACGAGACGCTTCAGAAAGCCGATCCCGAGAACGTCCTCGTCGTCAGCGATCACGGAATGGGAACCGTAACGGGGACCGAGTTCCGCGTCAACGAATTTCTTCGTGACGCTGGATACGTCACTGCTCAAAGCGGCGGTGAGGGAATGCCGAACTGGTCGAAAGCCTGGGAGAACGACCTGCTCGAAGGGGCCGAAGCCGGAGCGCACGAGCCAAGTCCACTCGAGCGAGTGATGAACCTCGCGGCGAAAGTCGGAATCACGACGCAGCGCGTCGCGAACGCGCTCGACCGCGTCGGACTGAAAGAACCGATCGGCAAGCGAGTTCCAAACGACGTACAGCGGGCGGCAAGCGAACAGGTGGACTTTCCGAAGTCGCGTGCGTTCCTCCGTTCGAAGAGCGAACTCGGCGTCCGCATCAACCTCGAGGGGCGCGAACCGAACGGGCAGGTTCCCGAGTCGGCGTACGAAACCGCTCGCGGGGACATAATCGACGCGCTATCGGAGGTACGGACGCCGGATGGGGAGGCGATGTTCGACGCTGTCGAACCCCGTGAGGCGTATTTCGAGGGGCCACACGTCGACAAGGGACCCGACATCGTGACGGTTCCAGCGGAATTCGACAACGCGATCTCCGCCGACCTGGGCAAGGCACAATTCGGCGAGCCGATGGAGCCATGGAACCACAAGCGAACCGGCGTCGTTGCGGCCACCGGACCGGCGTTCGAAGACGCGGTCAGGCTCGAGGGTGCGACGATCCTCGACGTTGCACCGACGATCTGTTCGCTGTTCGACGTTCCGATCGATGCGGCGATGGACGGCGACCCGCTCCCAGTGATCGATGGGGGCGAGGAGCAATCGTATCCGGCCTACGATCCGGCACCGATCACGGCGACCGACGATGGAGCGGTCGAAGACAGACTTTCCGATCTTGGCTACCTATGAGCGTCGAGATACGCGTCCTCGATCCAGACACCGATGCCGAGGAGTGGAACCGCTACGTCGAACGATCCGACGGATCGAATCCCTTTTTCCGAGCCGAGGCGCTCCGATTACAGGCCGAGGACACCGGGACGAAACTGCACTTACTGGCCGGGTTCAAAGGGCAGGAGCCGGTCGGCATCTTTCCCGTCTTCGAGTACAGGAAAGGGCCGATCAGCGGCGCGTTTTCTCCGGCACCCTACTCGTGGGCGAGCTACCTCGGTCCGTCCCTGTTGAACGTCGACAAACTCAAACAGCGAAAGGCCGACAGGCGGACCAAACGGTTCCTCGATGGCTGTCTCGAGTGGATCGACGAGGAAATTTCACCGCTGTACAGCAAGTTCGTCACTGCGGAGTTCGACGACATCCGCCCGTTCGTCTGGAGCGAGTACGACGTCAAGCCCGGCCACACGTACATCGTCGATCTCGAGGGAAGCGAGGACGATCTACTGAAACGATTCAGCAGCGACGCGCGGAGAAACATTCGAAACGCGGACGATGACGAGTACGACATCACGGTTGGCGACACGGACGACGTTGAACGCATCGTCGATCAAGTCCGCCAACGGTACGAGAATCAGGGGCAAGCGTTCCAATTGAGTTCCGACTTCGCGTGCTCTCTCCACGAACAGCTTCCCGACGGTTCTCTTCAACCGTACGTCTGTCGGGCCGACGGCGAGTTGCTGGGAGGCATCCTCGTCCTCGAATCCGATCGGATGCGGTACCGGTGGCAGGGCGGCGTCAAGCCGGACGCCGACGTCGACCTCGCGATCAACGATCTGCTCGACTGGAACGTCATGCGCGACGGACTACGGAACGGGATCGGCGAGTACGACCTCGTCGGAGCCGGCGTCCCGAGCATCAACCGGTACAAGGCGAAGTTCAATCCACGCCTCGAGACACACTACGAAATCACGGCGGGGACGTTCGGGATCAATTTGCTGGTCGATCAGTACAAGAAATATCGATAGCACGGAGTGTGCTCCCCCGAGCGCTTCTTATTCTGTTTCGGAAATTCGGTATCTCGATTTTCGAGCGTCCTCGAGGCAGGCTCTGCTCGTGACCAGCTCCCTGTCCTCGAGTTTGCCGAGCGCGTAGCGGACGGTTCGTGGGCAGAGCCGGGATTCGGCCACGATGCCTGCTTGGGTCAGCGGTTCCTCGTACTCGAGGACCTTGTAGACGAGTTTCGCACTCGGTGGGAGTTCGTCAGGGACACCGTCGGTCTGGCGAGGGGTGCGATCGCGACTGTGTTCGCTGGTCTCTGCGGCCTCGTCGACCTCGGTCTCCGATTCGGTTGCGCTCATGGATGCCATCTCGATCGTTCCTCGGAAGCGCGTTCGAATTGCAGCGTTCGCGTTCTCGGTCCGCCGTGACGTATCGCGATAGTCGGCGGAGTCACAGTCGTGTCTGTTCCCGGAAATCGGTCGTCTACAGCGAGCCGTAGCGATTTCATTTTCGGTCAAAATTACCGGCGTGGAACACATATACCGCACCGACAGTTCAAAAATACAGGGAGGAACTAACAGCCGTTCAACGGAGTTTGAGCGCTCGGTGGCCGGAGCGAGAACGGCGGCTGAACGTGCTATGAGGCCGTCTGCTTGCCGAGAGACGAGAGTCGAAGTTCGTCCGCCGTTACGGTGTTAATCCGTGCATAGTAAGGCGATAGCTACCCTCATTGAGGCATATGTTTGGAACCAGTGGGATTCGAGGTCGGATCGGTGACGAGGTGACCGCGGAGTTGGCACTCGCCGTTGGACGCGCAGTCGGTTCGGAGGGGTACGACCGGGTCGTCATCGGTCGGGACGTCCGCGAAAGCGGATCGATGCTCGTCGATGCAATCGTGGCGGGACTGTGCGAATGTGGCTCCGACGTGCTCACGGTCGGGGTCGAATCGACACCGACGATTGCCCGTGCGGTCGCTCGCCTCAAAGCCGATGCGGGGGTCGTAGTGACGGCGTCGCACAACCCGGAAACGGACAACGGGATCAAACTCTGGAACCCGTCGGGGAAAGCGTTCGGTTCAGCACAGCGCGAGGCGATTGAGCGACGTGTGAGGCAGGACGAGTACGAACTTGCCGCCTGGAACGGTGTCGGGAGTCGCCATCGTCGCGACGGCGTTCGAGAGAGTCACGTAAAGACGCTCCGGAAGTCGGTCTCCCTCGAGCGTTCGCCTAGCGTCATCGTTGACGTCGGAAACGGTGCCGGTGGGGTGACGGCATCAGTTCTCGACGACCTGGGCTGTCGAGTTCGGACACTCAACGGGCAGGAGGACGGTTCGTTCCCCGGACGGCCGAGCGAGCCGACGGCGGAGACCCTCGAAACGCTATCGACGCTCGTCGAGCAGACGAACGCCGAACTCGGGATCGGTCACGACGGCGACGCCGATCGCATGCTGGCCGTCGACGAGTCAGGGACGTTCGTCCCGAAAGACGCGTTGCTCGCTCTGTTCGCTCGAGAGGCAGCGGGTAACGGTGATCGGGTCGCCGCACCCGTCGATACGAGCCTCGCCGTCGACGACGCGCTCGCAGACGTCGGCGCGTCGGTAACCAGGACGCAGGTCGGCGACGTGTACGTCGCAGCGCGGACGACGGAAGCCGACGTCGTCTTCGGCGGCGAACCCAGCGGTGCCTGGATCTGGCCCGAGGAGACGTTGTGTCCGGACGGACCGCTCGCGGCCTGCAAACTGGTCGAACTCGTCGCGAGCCGAGGACCGCTCTCCGACCTCGTCGCAGAGATCGACAGGTATCCGATCCGACGAACGTCGGTCGAGGTCGAAGACAAAGCTGCGGTGATGGCCGAGATCGAGGACAGGGTGACCGAGCGATACGACGAGATCGACACGCTCGACGGCGTCCGGATCGAAACCGCCGACGGCTGGTTCTTGCTTCGCGCGAGCGGAACGCAACCGCTGATCCGAGTGACGGCAGAAGCGCGTTCGGAATCCGACGCCGATGCGCTGTTCGAAGATGCGCAGACGGTGATAACCGAGAGCCACGCAGCGAAATCTGAGGGATCGAACTCGGACGGATAAATCAACGCTTGCGAAGTTGGATAGCGTCCGATCGGTCGGAGAAAAACTGGACGGTGGGAACGTATTCGAGACGGCAGGTGATGGGACGGTTATCTTCGCTCTTCGGGGATGAAATCGGACGTCTTCATCTCACGGTACGTTGCGCAGTCAGGGCAGGCATGGACGACGTCACGGTTGTCACCGAAAACGCGGGCAAACTGTCGGGTCACTTGGTTGCCGCAGTTGACACATCGGGGGGCGGTCGTTTGCTGGCCGGACGTCATTGGCGTCCAGTTCGCGGATGGGTCCGTCGACATCATCATTTCATAACCATACTACGGTATTTACTATAGACCGCATAATCGGAATCGCGGATAGTAGTCCCGTATTTCGCCCGTTTGGCACCTGTAAGAGAGACTGTTCGGATATCGAGAGTATCAGTAGCTCATCCGTGAGAAATACGATATTTCGGTCGAGTAATCAAGTATTTAGCACCGATAGACGAGCAATAATAACAGTAGGGAAACACCTACAAGCCGGATTCGAGGATCGGTTGGTGACGTGCGCACGGCTCCTGGCTCTCTCGGCCGCGAGACGGGACAGTGTAACAGCCGTATAATTATCCACCGGATCGAGGTACATCGATGCGATGATCGCGATCGTTCTTACAGCAGGTGAGGGGACCCGGATCAGACCCCTCTCTGCATCACGGCCCAAACCGATGCTCCCTGTCGCTGATCGGCCCCTCGCTGCACATACGGTCGACGCAGCTATCGACGCCGGTGCCGACGAAATCGTCCTCGTCGTCGGGTACAAAGGCGAGACGGTCCGAGAGTACTTCGGCCGCGAGTATCGCTCCATCCCGGTGTCCTACGCCGTCCAGACGGAGCAGGCAGGAACGGCCGACGCCGTCAGCACCGCCCGTGAACACATTGACGGTCCGTTTGTGGTGTTAAACGGCGACAATCTGTACGATCCAGCCGCGATCGGGCACCTGTTCGCGCGGTGTCCCGCGGTCTGTGCCGCCGAGGTAGACGCCCCCCAACACTACGGCGTCCTGAGCACGACCGACGGTACCGTCACCGACATCGTCGAGAAGCCTGATTCTCCTCCGTCAAATCTCGCAAACGCCGGCGCATACGCGTTCCCCCAGGCCGCCGCTGAGTGGCTCGAGGTGCCCGAAAGCGAACGAGGCGAACACGAGATCACGGACGTCCTCGCGCGCGTCATCGAGAACTACGCCGTCACACCAGTGACCCTCGAACGGTGGCTGGACGTCGGCCGACCCTGGGAGTTGCTCGAAGCGAACGAGTGGAAACTCACCGAGATCGACCGCCGAATCGATGGTTCGGTCAGTGACGCGGCCCACCTCGAGGGCACCGTGGTCGTCGAGGAAGGGGCGACGGTGAAGCCGGGCGTCGTAATCGAGGGTCCGGCGCTGATCCGTACGGGGGCGACCGTCGGACCGAACGCCTACGTTCGCGGGGCGACGATGATCGGCCCGGACGTCTCGATCGGAAACAGCGTCGAGGTAAAAAACAGCGTCATTTCGCGCGGGACGTCGGTCAGCCATCTCTCGTACATCGGCGACAGCGTCCTCGGGCGGAACGTCAACGTCGGTGCGGGGACCAACGTGGCGAACCTGCGCCACGACGACCGCGATATCAAATTCACGGTCAACGGTGATCGAATCTCGACTGGACGCCGGAAATTCGGCGTCGTCGCCGGTGATGGCGTCAAGACCGGTATCAATACGAGTCTGACACCCGGACTGAAACTTACATCCGGCGTAACCACCACATCCGGCGAAACGGTCGAACGAGACCGGTGATCGTTCGGTCCGTCGCCCGTTCGAGACTCGATTAGCCGAGCGCACCGGCCGTAGCTATCAGGTAGTCCCTTTATACACCGGCGAACCCCTAGCCTAACTGGAGGGTGTCGGTCGATACTCACGATCCGGACACACCGTAACCGGGGCCTCGATCGCTACAGTAACCCTCCACGTTCGATTTCGACATCGTTCGAGTACGGGTCGCTCTTTACCGATGCCGTGTGGACCTGAGATTACGGGGGTGGTCTCTCGTCCTGCGGCCTCGAGACCCTTACTCAAGGCGGAGTCCGACAGGTATCCGAGTCGTCTTCCCAATCGAAGAGCGGAGTGTGTCTCTCACGGATCGACGGGGGTCAATTCTCGACCGATCGTTTGCGGCGACGTGAGTGGGTCCGTGGATTTACCCCCCCGAGGAAATCCTCGGGGAGTGCCAGAACGGGAACGGCTCCTCGAGCGAGATCCGAAGCCGGAACGGAAACGGCCCCGTCCAATTATCGACACCGTGAGGAACCGGTAGAATGGCCGGTTATTCGACTGTGACGCTCTTCGCGAGATTTCGAGGTTTGTCGATCGGTCGATCGAGGAGGTCGGCAGCGTGATAGGAGACGAGCTGAAGCTGGACGTTCGCGAGCAGCCCCGCGAGGTCCGGGTCGGTGTCGGCAATCTCGAGGTGCTCGTCTGCGACCTCGACCGCTGGGTGGTCGGCCGGACAGACCGCAACGACGGGCGCACCGCGTGTCTGAGCCTCCTCCGCGTTTTTCAGGGTCTTTTCGTCCTCCTCACCAGTGAAGATCGCGAAGACCGGCGTCGCGGGTGTGACCAGTGCCAGCGGACCGTGTTTGAGTTCGCCAGAGGCGAATCCTTCGGCGTGCTCGTACGTGATCTCCTTGAATTTTAGTGCTCCCTCGAGTGCCACGGGGTACCCGAGGCCGCGTCCGATGAAGAAGTACGCCTGGCTGTCCTCGTAGCGTTCGGCGATCGCTGCGGCGTCCGAGTCGTCGAGCACGTCGTCGATCGCACCGGGCATCGACGCGAGCTCCGGCAGAAGCGACTCGAGGTCAGCCGGCGGTTCTCCCTGGCGATCGCTGGCGATGCGCTGGCCAAGCAGCGTGAGGATGACGGCCTGCGAGGAAAACGTCTTCGTTGCTGCGACGCCGATCTCGGGGCCTGCCCGAATGAAGAGGGCGTCGTCGGCTTCGCGAGCGGCCGTCGATCCGACGACGTTCGTCACCGTCAGCGTCCGCGCACCCTCGGCCGTCGCCTGGCGAAGGGCACTCAAGGTGTCTGCCGTCTCACCGCTCTGGGTGACGGCGATCACTAGCGTGTCGTCGTCGGTCGGCGGGGCCGAAACGCTGTACTCGTTCGCCAACAGCGCGGTCGACCGCACACCGGCCTGGTTTAGTATCAGCGAGCCGTACAGCGCGGCGTGATAGGACGTCCCGCAGGCGACGAACTGAACAGTGTCAATTTCCTCGAAGGTCCCTGGTTCGAAATCGGAGAGCGCGATCCGGCTGTTCGTGGGGTCGATTCGACCTTCGATCGCCTGTGCCAGCGACGTCGGTTGCTCTGTGATCTCCTTGAGCATGAAGTGGTCGTAGGCACCTTTGCCAGCCTGCTCGGGGTCCCAGTCGACCGTCTCCGACGTGCGCGTGATCGGATTCCCGTCGAGGTCCGTGAACTCGACGCCGTCTTCGTCGACGACGACGACGTCGCCATCTTCGAGGTAGACCACGCTGTCGGTGTACTCGAGGAAGGCCGGAACGTCGCTTGCGAGGAAGTACTCGCCGTCTTCGATCCCGACCACGAGCGGGGAGCCCTGTCGAGCCGCATAGAGGACGTGTTCGCCCGACACCATCGCGGTGATAGCGTAGTTCCCCTCGAGTTCGTCGATCGCCTGTCGGAACGCCGTCTCGCTGTCGAGCCCCGCGTCGAGGTAGTACTGGATGAGATGCGGGATGACTTCGGTGTCCGTCTCGCTCGAGAACGCGTAGCCGTTCGCCACCAGCCGCTCCCTGAGCGCAGCGTAGTTCTCGATGATCCCGTTGTGAACTACCGCGACGTCCTCGCTTTCGTCGGTATGCGGGTGTGCGTTCGCGTCGGTCGGCGGTCCATGGGTGCTCCAGCGGGTGTGTCCGATCCCGACTTCCCCCCTGAGCGGTTCGCCGATCGATTCTTTCAACTCCTCCACCTTTCCGGAGCGTTTCTGTACGTTGATGCCGGAGCCGTTCTGGACTGCGATACCGGCCGAATCGTACCCCCGATATTCGAGGTTCTCGAGCCCGGTCAAGAGGGACTCGAGAGCGTTACCGTCGCCCACACGCCCGATGATCCCACACATGATCAGATCACCGCCTGTGGGTCCGTCGGGAATGCTGGTGTAACTCTTCCGTCGCGTCGGTTCCCGCCGACGCTGCAACGACTCGACCGCTCTCCGAATGTGATGGTAGAGATGACGTGGTGTTCTGCCTGTCAATGGCGATTGTTCGAACCGCCGAACGGTACGCAACCATGAGAGGAGTTCAAACCTCCCGAACCCATTACTATAGACGGGCTACTGGCCCCCGTAGTCTTCGTGTACTTCACCGGTAGCGTTTGGCTGTGTTTCTAGTCGACGACGACCGGCTCCGAATCGGGAGGCCGGCCTCGGAAAGCGAATCGACGGTTGGTAGTGCTTTCGGAGCCTCTTTTCGTGGACCATCGGGACCGATGGAAAAGTACGGTGAACGAACAGTGTGTTCCTCTCGAGTACGGAGCGACGAACGGGACGCAACGCCCATCTCGTGGGAGTTAGGGAGTGAAAACTGTCATCGGCAGTCGAGGGTGGGACACTCCGTCGCGACCGAGCCGTCGGCTGCTCCCTGCGCAAGCTCCATCCGCTATGACGCCCCAGGGTAGGGTCGAAGGTGAGTGCTCGAAACGAAATGAATCGCCACACCTTTTGCAGTGGGTCTGGCACTCGCCAGTATGGGTTTTGGTAGCTACGACGAATCTGAGCAACAAGAGCAAACGACCGACGACGAGGACGTAGACGCCGTTAACGTCCACCAAAACGACCATCAGGGAGAGATGTCGTTCGAGTCCGATGTCTCAACGGACGAACTGGTGTCCCAGCTCGGCTCCATGAAAGACGACGACGACGAATAATCAGGGCGTACACTGACAGCGGCTCGAATTCAGTCTGCTTCGAATTCCCCTCCACCGACGCGACAATGGGCCGTGCCGGGTCGGCCCCGGTCGATGCCGCCTCGAGACGGTCACCGAACCGATTGCTCCGGTAGATTCGATCCGAGTCGGAGAGAAGTCTCGATCGAACCAGTCTCAGAATCAGACGAGAAGCCGTATCTGGCCACTCCACGGGGCGCTCGTGCGCGACGAGAGCTCGTCCGGACTCTCCAGGGATTGTCCCCGTACCTGCGTGGACAATCGTTCGAACTCTCCGTGTGCCCGCCTCCGTAGTCGCTCGAAACCATCGGTCCGCGTGTCGAACCACCGCACGTCTCGGTCAGGAGAGGGTTGCACCGCAGAGTTCGCCGATCGCTCGCCGCAGTCGCTGGGAGATTGCCGACTTCGAGACGTCGAGTCGATCCGCGAGTTCGTCCTGAGAGATGCCGCGTGGAACGTCGAAATAGCCTTCCTCGTGTGCGACGGCCAGCAGTTCCTGTTGCTTGTCGGTCAGAGCGACGACGCCGTCGTCCCGGTCATCCGACACGCGAAGGTGATCGACCGTGACCGAGATATCATGGTCACGACAGTAGTCGTTGAACGCCACGAGCCGTTCCCGATCCGGGAACCGAAGCTGAACCAGCCAGCCGTCGCGGGAACTCGAGAGTCCGAGCAAACGACCCCCGACCTCGGCGGTCGCGGCAATGAACGTGACCGCACGGTCGGCCAGTGTGACTCGATAGACTCGTCTGTCGGGGTAGCGATCGACGAGGACCGGATCGGTGACTGTCGAATCCGTCTCGAGGACGGTCTCGAACCGCTCGAAGTTTGTTCCGTAGACGGTGACGAAGACGAGCGTCCGATCTGATTCGACGGAAGTCCAGTACTCGGGTTCGACGGTGACGTCTCGCGTTCGTCCGAGTGTCGGGCGCAGGAACAGGTTCGGGTGGTCGAGGCGGAGTTGAGCGACAATCCCGCCGTCAGCCTCCGACCGAATTTTCGTTCGATCACCGTCGGCGTCGACGTCGGTTACGGCATCGCCCATTTCCTCAGTATCGGCGAAGTCAATGCTCATTCGACCACCCGCGGTGCGGGTGCCCGACCGCCGTAATAGCTTCTTACCTCGAGCGCACTCATTGAATGGCTCATTAGGACCCGAAAAGATGATGGTGGCCGCTAGATACGGAACCGTCGCGTACAGTGATATAAATACGTATTCATCGTTCAGATCTCGTGAAATTCTCTCAATACGGAGAAATATCTTATTTCCCGGCGAAATTCGAAAGTAAAGGCCTTCTACAGACGGTGTCGCAACTCACTTCTCCCTGGCGTCCTCGAACAGCAGCGCGAACAATTTCCGCTGAGCAAGCCGAAGATGCCGGCTGAACGTCGGCTGCGAGATTCCAAGCGACTCGGCGACCTCTTCGCCGGTGTGCTCGCGGGGCCACTCGAAGAACCCGCTGTGATACGCCGCTTCGAGCGTCCGCCGCTGTCGCTCCGACAGGCGGTCGCTCAGTTGGTCGAACGGACGTGTCGTTCGTGTCGGTCTGTCCCGTTCCCGGCGTGCGACGAGGTGCGTGCCGGAATACGTTCGCTCGAGCGCCTGAACGAATGGCCGGACGGCGATCGGCTCCCCCAGTTCGATCACGAGCCTGGTGCGGTCGTCGACCGGCGTGAGCGACTCGAGAACGCCACCGTGGTCCGCGATCGTCCGCGCGACGGTCGGCTCCGTCACGGCAATCTCGAGAACCGTATCACCGTTACCGGTGCCGACGACCGAGGCCGTCTCGACCGCAGCCGTCGATCGGACCGACTCGAGCGTGGCGTCCGAATCGAGCCCCGAGACGGCACAGAACACCGTCGAACCGCCAGACGAGCGTGGAATGACGGCCCGGACGTCGATCCGGTCACCGACCCGATGGGCGATCGAAGAAAGCGGCTCCGCATCGGTGCGCATCACGACCTCGAGTTCCGTGATGCGGTTGGCGAGAAGCGCGCGCCTGGTTTCGATCGCCCCGATCGCGCTCCCGGCGACCGCCGCGAGGTGCTCGCAGGCGCGCCGAGTACGGTCGTCGAACGCTGCGGGCAAATCCGCGTACGCGGTGAGCGTCCCGTACCGAAATTCGCCCGAGGTGAGCGGGACGCTCAACACAGACCGAAACCCGCGCTCGAGGGGACGTTGTCGCCACGGTCGCACCTCGTCGGCGTCGCTCGGGCCGCTGGCTTCGAGATCCTCGATATCGGCCGGTTCCCGGGTTATCGCTGCGATGCCCGTCGGTCCAGCGGTCTGTCGATCCAGCGGAAACGCGGTCGACTCGAGAAACTCACCGCCGCGGCCGGACCAGGTCGCTGGCACGACCGTCTCGCGACCCTCGTCGACGCGGCCGACCCAGGCGAGTTCGATCTCACCCGTCGATTCGAGCGGTGTCAGCGAGCGGACCGCATCGCAGAGTCGCCGCTCGACCGCCTCCCGAGCGTCGGCATCCAGAATCGAGCGTTCGGCATCTTGGAGCCGATCCGTCTGCTCGGCGATAGTCTCGAGCCGAGACCGAGCGTGTCGACACGCCCGGAGATCGGCGGCGTGGTCGACGCCCTCGAGCGCAACGACGGCGGTTTCCGACAACGTCTCGAGATGATCGAAATCGAGGCCGTCGAAGGCCATCGGGTCCGTGCTAGTAGCGATGACGACGCCGCGGCGGTCGACCGGAACGGCGAGCACCCGTTCGGCGCGCAGTCCGGTCCGCGCGAGGAGTTCCTCGAGCGCCGTCGCCTCGAACACGGTCGGCGTGCCGTCTTCGAGACAGGCGGAAAGCGGCGTCCCGTCCGGTTCGATCGACGGCGGTTCGACCGGCCCCCAGTCGTCCGACGTAACCCGGTCCGCCACGGCGACCGCCGCCGGACGAAGGCCGTCGTCGAGGGGGAGATACCAGGCCGCGATGTCGGCGTCGAGGGTCTCGCGGACGGCGTCGACGACGGTCGACCGAACGTCCGACGGCGTGGTGGCTTCGCGGAGGGTCACAGCGGTTCGGCGGAGGATGGGTAGCGCCGCGCCCGGCGATCCCCGTCTGTCACGAACCACGCACAACGTTTGGTCCGGATCGGGAAGCGGCGCGACGAACACGTCGACCGGCCGGTGAGTCTCGGTCGCGAGTTCACCCGTGACCGGCCCCATCCACCTGACGACCGGCGACCGTGAACGCTCTCGAACGGCCGTCGCGAGATCGTCGGCGAACAGCGCCTCGAGCGTGCGACCGACGAGTTCGTCCGTCCCGGCGAGTGCCGCGAGCGCTGGGTTCGCCAGCCGAATCGTCGAGCCATCGAGGACGGCGACACCGTCGTGCAGCGCATCGACGACCGACTCCAAGAGGGTGAGGCGATCCCGCTCCGTCGAGACGGTGGCAGCGACCGGCCGCCCGCTCAGGTAGACTGTGACGCCATCTTCGCCTGGATGAATGGAGATCGTGAGGCGGCGCTCGAGCGACGGAACGGTCGTTTCGAACGCGACGACCGAGTCCGTCGTCCGAGCCTCGCGGATCCGATCGGAGAGCGGGCCGCCGAGATCGTCCGGCATGAGTTCCCAGACGACCGTCCCGCTCGAAACCTCGTCGCTCGACAGGTCAGCGGAGTCGGCGAGCAACTGAACCGCTGCGTCGTTGGCGTATCGAATCTCCCCGCGTGGACCGAGTGCGACCACCCCGTCGGCGAGCCGATCCAGTGCCGCCCGGACATCGCCGCGGGCGGCCGAATCCGCGCTCATCGCACCCGTCCGCGTGACGACGAGTCCCTCGACGGTCGGATCCGCAAGCCGATTCGTACAGGAGAGCTCCGAGACGTGCCAGGTGCCGTCTGCGTGGCCCAGTCGAGGGCTGACGCGCTCGGTCGTTCCGACCGGGGCTTCCGCGACGGACGCGAGTGTGTCGCGGAGTGACGCTCGATCGTCCGGATGGACGATCCTGGTGATCGAGGTTCGCTCGAGTTCGGCCGGCGTGTATCCCATCTGCGCTTCGACCGCTGGACTCGCGTACTCGACCGCTCCGTCAGCGTCGAGGACCCAGACGACCGCCGCTGCGCTCTCGAGGATTGCCCGACGTCGCCGGTCAGCGCCCGATGTGGCGAGTCTATATCGTTCACACTCGGCTGCGTTCGTGACTCGAGCCGTCAGGACCGTCGCGGACGTATCGTGGCCGACGACGTCGCTCGCCCCGGCGTCGAGCGCCGCCTCGACGTCCCGCCGGTCGGTCACGGCGATGATCGGCCGCTCGTCCGTTCGATCCACGATCCGCTCGAGCGGTGAGTCGGACGGAGCCGATCGGTCGCCCGGCGAGACGTAGGGACAGACCAGACAGTGAACGTCATGATCGTCGAGTCGCTCGAGAGCATCCTCGATGGTACGTTCTCGTATCAGAGACACGTTAGACACTGCAGCAGAGAGGGAATCCATGATGGCATCGGCCGAGTCCGACTCGCCCACGACCAGCACACATGGGACGTCACCGACGACCGTCGAACGACCGTCACTCACTGGCCGGCCACCTCCGATCGAGCGATTCTGATCGCGAGACGGACGCCCTGAGGCGGGGTGAGACCATCGGCTGCACCAGTCGCTTCGATCCAACAGTGAACCCAGTCGGTACGACTACATACGAGTTCGAGGCCGAGAAACCGGGTTCCGTGCGAAGCGGGACTGGGGGACAGTACCACGATAGCGGCCGAATTGCAGCCGGTCGACTTAAGTAGCGGTGGCGTATCCACGGGTAGCACAACATTACGAGCCACCGGTGACGGAGATTGCTACGACTGTTCGCGAACTGTGACTACCGGGACCGGCGCGTTTCGGACGATTTCCTCGGCGACGCTACCCGAGATCAGGTGATCGAGACCGGATCTGCCCGCCGTCCCGACGACGATCATATCGACCGGGTTCGTCTCGGCGAACTCGACGACCTGTTCCTGGGGGACGCCGTGGCGGATCGCCGTCGTGGTCTCGACGTCCGCGCTCCGTGCCTCCTCTTCGGCCGCTTCGGCAGCCGTCTCAGCCTCGGCGTCCGGCTCGTTCCGAAGCCTGTCCTGCTTTGATTCAGCCTGCGGCCCCTCTTCCGAGACCGATAGCACGTGCAGGGTCGCGTCGAGCTGGGACGCGAGTTCCACCGCGTGTTCGGTCGCTCGACGAGCGGGGTCACTGCCGTCCGTTGCGAGCAACAAATCCTGATACATCGTTCGCCTTCTGGTTCGTGAGACGAACCCATACATCCCTGACCTGCCGTTGCCTGCCTCGTATCGTCGAGCGGCGACTCGCGGTCCTAAAACACGACCTCCCACATGTACAGGCAGTTCTGGCACTCGAACCGCCTCTTCAATCCGGCCTTGATCACTGATCGTTCGATTTCCGTCCCCGCCTTCTCGAGGCAGTTCGGACAGCGGTGCCAGTTCATCGTATGAATCTACGTGCGTTTCCGGATAAAGATACCTCTTCCACAGTTTGGATTAAGACGAATCGATCGTATTCGAAGGGGCGAACGCGCCCGGTATCGGGGGTTCGCTCGGTCGCCATGCACTCGAGAGAACGTCCGGTTCAGAGCACGTCCAGAACGACGATAGCGAGATACAGTTGGCCGACGCCGGCCACGATCATGACGGCACCCGCGAGACGCTTGAGCGGAGCAGCGTAGGCCGAAAACCGTCCTGCACTCGCGACGAGTCCCATTCCGGTCGCGACGGTAAGCGAAACCATGAGGGCCACGAGGCTACCGACGTACGTCCCGAGAAGGACTCCCGCCGAGGTGGTCGAGACCGAGAGCGCACGGCCAACGATGCCGAAGAACAACGGCGCCACGCATCCCGCGGCGGCCAGCGCGTAGCCCGCGCCGAAGACCGCGAAGCCGATCACGCTCGAGCGCCGTTTCGGGAGCGGGACGGAAAGCGACGGGGCACGATCGGTGACGACCAGCAGGCCGAAAGCGATCAGGACGACGCCAGCGATCACCTCGAATAGGGTAACCGACGAGAGCGTGGAATACCCGACTGCGACCGTTGCTCCCAGAAGCACAGTGAACGTGACCAGGACGCCGGCACCGGCGACCAGTCCCCGACTCAGTGCCCCCCCGAGCGATGCGCGCTCACCGTCGGTCTGGCTCACGTAAAACCCAACGTACCCCGGCAGCAGCGGGTACGCACACGGGGAGAAGAACGTCGCGATCCCGGACGTCAACCCGAAGACGAGCGAGGTGGTGACTGCCGCGCCGACCATCCTACTCGCCTCCGCTCTCTCCGGCGCGTTCGATTCCGGCGACGAGTTCGTCCGCCGTTTTGATACCCGATTCCTTCCAGCGGACGCGCCCCGAGGCGTCGATCGCCACGGCGGACGGATAGGGTGTCCCCCAGTATCTGGACGTGAGTTCGGCGGCCGGATCGAGGCCGACAGTCCAGTTTCCGTCGTTTTCTTCCCACCACGCGGTGAGTTCCGCCCTGCTTACCGACTCGCCGACCGGTTCGTTCGTCACGGAGAGAAAGACGACGTCGTCGCCGACTCGGGCGTGTGCCTCCGCGAGCGCGTCCATCTGCTCGACACAGGGGGAACACCACGTCGCGAAAAAGTCGACGAACGTCGGGCGTCCCGGTGTCGGGACGCGGGCGGTGCCAGCCTCGCTCCCCGCGGCGTCGACCGTTTCGATCTCGTAGGGATCGTACTGTCTTCCGATGAGTCCCGACGACTCGTCGGACCCGTCGGGCCCGCCGGATCCGCCGGTCGTGTCGGCGTTGTCGGTACCGAATAGATCACCTGACGGGACGCCGAACGCTGCAACTGCACCGCCACCGACGAGGACGCCCGCACTGCCGAGTCCAGCCAGTACGTCACGTCGGCGCATCGCTATTCGTTCACCCCGACGACCGTCCTCGTATCTTCGACGACGACATTCGTATTGACGGCCTCGCGCTGTATGTTTGCTCTTGGATACGCGCGCTCGACGATTCCGCGGTCGTTGACGAGTTCGACGATGGACGTGTGCGTGAACATGTATTCGCCGTGGTCGTGGTCCATCGATTCGTTCTGGCTTTGGTTAGTCGATCCGTTTCCGTCCGGCATTTCGTCCGTCTTCTCGAGCGGCACACCGAAGGTATCTCGCATGAGCGTTTTGGCGGTCTCGTAGCTCTCCGGTCGGAGAAAGTGAAAGTTCTCCGCCTCGTAGTCGACCCCGACCTGTCCGCCGAAGGTCTGGAGCGCATCGGCGGTATCGCGTTCGGGATCGAACGACATGGCGAGCAGAGCGACGTCGTCTGCGTAGCCGTTTTTCGCGGCGTCCTCCTGTACTTGGCGCAGATACTGCAAAAGCATCGGACACGCGCCATCGGGACAGGACGTATAGATGTACGTCATGAGGAACGCGCGCTCACCGACGAACTCCTCGAGCGAGACCGCTTCACCCGCGAGCGGGTCCTGAATCGAGAACGAGGGGAACTCCTCGCCGTAGCTCGGATACGAGGGATCGTACGAGGGATCGCCTCGCTTTCCGTCCGGCGGGCTGAGAACGGTATTCGAATTTTTCCCGCCGGTATCGCTGTTGTCAGTTATGCCGAGGCAACCGGCTATACTCGTCATCCCAACGATACCGAGCGAGCCGAGGTATGTCCGCCGATCCATACATCATTCGTGGGAACGCCCAATCAAATGTTCGTTGGTTCAGTTCACGAAGCGGATCCAATCGTCGCTTCGATTCCGACTGGTCGCCGTCCCGACACCTGTCCCGGCAGAGCCCGATCCATACGGAACGGTCCGGACGTCACAGTTCGCCCGAACCGACTCGAGACGGTCGACGTTTTTCCCGGTAGCTGGTTCGACGTATCGACCTGAATCGTGACCCGTGTCGGCGAACCGGTCGAGACGAATCTTCGACCGACGAACCAACAGGCGTTTTGTCGCCCCTTTCTTAGACGCTCGCAATGAATCGCCGAGGGTATCTCCGTGGCACGACTGCAGCCGCCGTCGGGATTACCGGGTTCGCAGGCTGCCTCGAGCGATTCGGCTTCGAAGAAGAGTCGGCCTGGGCGAACCCGCCGCTCGTCGAGAACCGCCCCGACGCCGTGTACCTCCCCGCCTCTCGCGAAGAGATGGGGATGTACGGGATGGCCGCCGACGGCGATTATGCCGTCTCGCTCTCGTACACGTTCCCGCACCGGTTCTGGATCGTCGAAGCCACCGAGAAGGGAAAGAAACTGGTCGAGGTCGACGCCGACGACAGTCACCACCTCATGGTCACCGTCTGGGACCGCGAGACGCACACCGTCCTCCCGGTAGACATGCGCCTCGAGATACTCCAGGACGGCTCTCCCGTCGACATCGGCGTCTCGTCGCTCTGGCCGATGCTCTCCCAGCGGATGGGCTTTCACTACGGCGACAACGTTCGGCTCCCGGGAGAGGGGAAGTACACGGCCCGCATTCGGGCCGGTCCCGTCACGCGGCCCGCTCGAACCGGGGCGTTCGCAGGGCGACTCGAGTCGATAGCCACGCTCGAGGTCGACTTCGAGTACGAACGATCGGACATCAACGGACTCGCGTTCGAGACGATCGACGAAGACCGGCGCGGCACCCGTGAGGCGATGTCGCTGATGACCCACGGGAGTCAGGGCGACCACGATGCCGGAAGTAACGGGGGACAAGGCGGTGACGAGGCGCTCGGCAGTCCGCCGACCGGCCAGGGCATCCCGGTCGAGGAGTTGCCCGGCGAGCTGCTCGGAGCCGAGCGCAGCGGCGACGCGAAGGTCTCCACGCTCGTTTCCGGCGCCGATCGATTCACCGACGGCGGTTCGTACCTCGCCGTCTGTCCACGGACGCCGTACAACGACATCATTCTCCCCTTCGTCTCGCTGACTGCGTCCGTCGAGCGAGACGGGTCGGTCGTCCGGGAGGCACCGCTCACTGAGGCCCTGGACGGGGAATTCGGTCACCACTACGGGCTCCCGGTCGACGAGTTCTCGGCCGGCGACCGCATCACGGTGACGATCGATTCACCGCCGCAGGTAGCCCGTCACGATGGCTACGAGACTGCATTCTTCGAGTTCGAACCGGTGACGTTCACGGTTTGAAAACGGTTGTGCCGAGTTCGGGCCGGAAATCGAGGCTTGGACTCGAGCCGGGAATGACCGCCGAGAGCCCCGATACTCGACCGGGGACGCATCGCGCTCTCCACGCATAAACTCGATCATACCGCGATCGAACGATCGGAAACGAATCGTCTCGAACCCGTATGGTTCAGATAACTATCGGGGACTATCGAATACGAACAGGGCATGTCCAGTACAGGCCACACAGATATGCACGTCGGATGTCCGGAGTGCGGGGCGACGATCGACGCTTCCGTTCCGATGGGCCCGGGCATCCACACCGAGAATGATTCGAACCGCTTACGTGGGAAACAAACGCGATGCCGAAACTGCGGTCACGAACTCGAACTCTACTATTACTGATTGCGTGCACGCGCGCGATTCGAACGAGCGAACAACTGAACAACCAGAGAACCAGGCTCTTCGGCATTTGACCACACCGAGACACGTTCCGGAGATTCCGCTGCGGGGTGGTGCTCATGTCATCTCGAGGGATGATCCCTGAGACACGTCGCTCGTCGCATCCACACCGCGTCCGGCCTCCCGACGATCACACCGCGTCCGGTTCAATGGCCGGTCTCCCAGCCCCGTGGGGAATCGTTCAGTCGCTCGACGCCGGTCTCGGTTACTGTGACGAGGTCCTCGATTCTGACACCAAACTCCCCCTCGAGGTAGATTCCCGGTTCGATGCTGAAGACCATTCCCGGCTCGAGCTCGCGGTCGTTACCCGCGACGATGTAAGGCGGTTCGTGGACCTCGAGGCCGACGCCGTGCCCGGTCCGGTGGACGAACGCGTCGCCGTAGCCCGCCTCCTCGATGACCGACCGCGCAGCGCCGTCGATCGAACCCGCGGTAACGCCCGGTTCGACGGCGTCGACCGCAGCCTGCTGTGCCTCCCTGACGGTTTCGTGAACGGCCACGTACTCGGCAGGGGGGCCGCCGACGACGACCGTTCGCGTCTGGTCGCCGGGATACCGGGCCGTTCCACCCTCGAGACTAGTCGACACGAACGCGCCGAAATCGAGGACGATGGGGTCGCCTGCTCGGATCTCCCGCGAGTCGCTACGGTGGTGCGGGCGCGCACCGTTCGAACCGGCGGCGACGATGGTCTCGAAGGCCGGTTCCCCGCCCCCCTCCGCGGCGAGCAGTCGGTCGATCTCGGACGCCAGATCCGCCTCCGTGGTCCCCGCGAGGTCGCCCCCGCGCTCGCGAATGCGCAGCGAGACACGATCCGCGATCCGTCCGGCCCGTCGAAGCGTCCGGAGTTCAACGTCGTCCTTGCGGACGCGCATCGGCTCGAGGACGGTACTCGCGAGGCCGAATTCGCCGGCGGGGAGCAGCCGTCGGAGATCCTGCGTGAACGTCGCCCACATTTGGTCGTCGAGAAGAACGGAGACCGGCTTCGTCGACTCGAACGAGTACCTCTCGAGGATGGCCGCGGCGGTCTCGAGCGGGTGGTCTGCGTCCGACCAGGAGTGCAGTTTCAGTCCCGAAATCGGTAGTTCGGCAAGTTGCGCGTCGTACATCGCCGGCGCAAGGAGTGCGGGATCTCCGTCCTCGGGAACGAACAGCAACAGATGGCGTTCGGACGGCGACTCTTCGAATCCGGTCAGATAGGTCAGGTTCGGACTCGGAAAGCAGACGAGCACGTCGGCTCCTGTCTCCCGGAGCCGTCGTTGACAGGCGTCGATCCGGCGCTCGAACGGAGCGTACATGACTCCTGATTCGCTCGAGCGAGGAATTAACGTTCCGGCGGGATCCGCGGATCGTCCCTTCCCACCGATCCCTCGTCTCGCAAGCAGCCGACTCAGTGGGCCGTCGGACTCCAGCACCGACTGTCGTATCGGACAGTCAGCGAGGTTGGTCGGACGTGATTTTCACCCGACGGTGACTGGCGCGTCGCACGAACTGTCGATGTCGATCGATCGCGAAAACCTATTAGTCTCCCTGCGGTTGCAGGCCACGAAGCAACCCGTCGGGATGCTGTGATCATCCAGCGAATGCGAATACCCGAGCGGTTGTCGTCGACGATTGCATGCAATCGAATGCAGCGGGCCGACGGCCGCGGCCGATCCGACGAAACAGCGAGTGCCGACGGGCCGACCTGTCCCGGTTCGTTGATCGTCGTCTCGAACCGGCAGCCGTACCGCCACGAGTACGAGGACGACGAGCAGCCGTCTGTCGCCGACTCGTCCCGATCGAACGAAGTCGGAAGCCCACAGACCGGCGCGGACGGTGGATCCCGTGCAACGGCCGAGTCACGATCCATAACGGTCGACGAACCGACCGGCGGACTCACCGCCGGCCTCGATCCAGTCGTGAAACGAACGGACGGCACCTGGATCGCCTGGGGAGACGGTGACGCGGACTTCGACGTTACCGACGAAGAGAACCGTGTGGCCGTCCCGCCGGACGAAGAGGCCTATACGCTCCGCCGACTCGATCTCTCGGCGGACGCGGTCGACGGGTACTACTACGGATTCAGCAATCGCGTCCTCTGGCCGCTCTGTCACGGCTTCTCGGACCTAATCGAGGATCGCCCGACCGATTTCGACTGGTATCGAACGGTCAACGAGCAGTTCGCCGACGCCGTCAGCGACCACGCCGCGGACGATTCGGTGATCTGGCTACAGGACTATCATCTCGCGCTCGCACCGCGGATGATCCGAGCGTCGGTTCCCTCGAGTGTGACGGTCGCGCACTTCTGGCACATACCGTGGCCGACGCCGTCGATCTTTCGGCACTGTCCCGCCGGCGGTGACGTTCTCGAGGGGCTATTGGGCAACGATCTGCTCGGTTTTCACGTCGAACCGTACGCGGACCGGTTCCTGAACTGCGTCGATCAGTACCTGCCCGACGCCGCTGTCGACCGTGCTCACCGTAGGATCCGATACGACGGGCGGACCACTCACGTCGTCGCGACCCCGATGGGTGTGGACGCAGAGTCACACGATCAAGAGGCCCGATCGGCCCGTCCGGACCAGTTGTCGGTGCTATTCGACACGTACGGTATCCCGGAGAACACCGCGATTGGACTCGGACTCGATCGACTCGACTACACGAAGGGCGTTCCGGAACGATTGCTGGCGATCGAGCGGTTCTTCGAGCAGCACCCGAGCTGGCTCGGCGCGTTCACCTTCGTCCAGAAGGCGACTCCGTCGAGAACGGACATCGAAACGTACGAGCAGTACGGTGAACACGTTCGCAACGAAGTCCAACGGATCAACCGCCGCTTCGAGACCCCCGACTGGCGGCCGATCGTCTACACCGAGGACGTCCTGCCGCGGGAGGACCTCTGTGCGCTCTATCGCCGCGCTGACGCGATGATCGTGAGTCCGCTGGTCGACGGGATGAACCTGGTCGCACAGGAGTACGTCGCCGCGAGCGTCGACAGCGACACCACCTTACTACTGAGCGACCGGACCGGTGCACACGAGCGACTCGGGTCGCACGCGCTGACGATCGATCCGACCGACACCGACGACTTCGCAGCGCAGATCGAGCGAGCGCTCACGATGTCGCCGTACGAACGACAACGACGGATGAACACGCTTCGTCAACGCGTTTTCAGCGGCGATATCGAGTCCTGGATGAACACCCAGTTCGATTGGATTCGACGCGTCCACGATGGCGTGGGCGAGCCCGATACGTCGACCGATTATGGATCTGATTCCCGTGAACCCACGCCGCCAGTATAGTCGATGACCCGACAGGAATCACCTCCACAGCCGATCGACGAGCGGTTGCCGGGGATTCGAACCACCCTCGAGCGAGCCGCCGGTGTGCTCGTCTGTCTCGACTTCGACGGAACGCTCGCCCCGATCGTCGAGGATCCGGACGCCGCGGTACCGACCCGGCCCAATCGGGAGGCGGTAGCCACCCTCGAACGAACCGACGGAGTGACGACGGCAGTCGTCAGCGGCCGCGCCCTATCGGACGTCCGCGAGCGCATCGACGGGCCGACCATCTACGCGGGCAATCACGGGCTCGAACTCGCCCGCAGCGGCTCGGTTGCCGTGCATCCGGTTGCGCGGAAACGCGCCGACAGAATCCAGCGCGTCTGTTCGATCATCGAGACGGTCCTCGAGTCCGTCCCGAATTGCCGGGTAGAGAACAAGCGCTTTACCGGGACGGTTCACGTCAGATCCGTCCCACCGTCGACCCAACCGATCGTCCGCCGGGTCACACGCAATGTCGTCGATCGATTCGGCGGCGACGTCCTCGAGATTTCGACGGGAAAACGGATCCTCGAGATCGGACCGGACGTGCCGTGGGGAAAGGGCAACGCAGTGGAACTGATCGCCGCCGACGAGTCGCCACAAACGGCGGTCGTTTACGTCGGAGACGACGTAACGGACGAGTCGGCGTTTCGGGCGGTCGAACCGGATGGAATTGGAATCCGGGTCGGCGGAGACGAGCCATCGAGTGCGTCCTGTCGAGTCGAGTCACCTGCGGAGGTCGCATCGGTGCTATCGTGGTTCGCCTCGACCGGAGCCAAACTGGTCGCACACCCCGTCCCCGCGACCGCGGCGCGCACGGAACCGACACTTCTGAGAGGTCCGTGATCGTGATCGAACGAAAGCCGACTTCTGGGGTCGGGCGGCATCAGCTGATCGCCCCGGATCGAATTCGAATAGATCGTTCGTCGACAGGGGTGAGCGACCAAAAAATTACCAATAGATATACATGCCGGCCGAGCCGAAAGTATTAGTTACCACTGGAAATATAGTCCGGTACGAGAGTGAACCATAGTGAAACTCCGTCAACCAACTGACTTCCTGATCCTCGAAGCGCTCGAGGACAAGGGTCGAAACGTCGCAACGAATCTGGCAGCACACACGGGCAAGAGCCGGAAAAACATCAATACGAGGCTGCCCGTCCTCGAGGACTACGGACTCGTGAACAAAATTGGGCCCGCCGAGCGGTCCGGTCTCTACGAGATTTCCTCGATGGGGAAAGCAGCGCTGGTCTACCAGGATCAGTACAACGAGGTCGATGACTTCGATTCGCTCATCGAGGGCCCGACCGCCAGTGCCGATCAAGACGTAGAGGCACAGGCGAGTTTCGCCCGCGGCGAACCCGACGAGGACGACGAGGAGTAACGACACGAGCCGTTCGAACCCACACCGCTTTCGTATCGATCCGGCTCGAAACCGTCTTCATGGACCCGTGTGAGCGGCAGCGATCATTCGAACCGTCGTGCGGCCGCCGGTCCGTTCAGGAGACACCTCCATCGTAGGTCGCCAGTTCACGGCGGGCACACAGCGAAAAAGAGAGGCCCAGTCTGTGATCTCGGTCGGTTGCGTCCGGTATCGCCGTTCCACACCGCGACCTCTCACCGCCGTACTCGGGGTCCCATGCGTACGGACCGAGCATCGGCGTTGCGACCACGGCCCCGTTCCGAACGAACGCGACGCCGTGATCGTGGTCCAGTCCGAGTGCATGTCCGATCTCGTGGACGACTACTTGAATCGTTCGTGCCGGTTTTTCGTTCGGAACGATCGGCCACTCTCGGTCCGAAACGAGTTCGTCGTACGGGTCGAGTTCGGAAATGTGGCGGGCCCCGCCGACGGATGCGACGTGGGGAATTCCGTATCCAGTCGGTGCTTCTTCCATCCCCCCGTCAGTCACTAGCAGATTGACGTCGGCCGCCGGATCGAGGTCGCGCCGACCGAGTGCGCCCTCCGCAATAGCTATCGGCCACTCCCCGCGACTCGTGAGGATCGCGGCGTCCTCAGTCGAAACCGATATTGGTCCCCCGACGGAGATCTCGAGCGACCAGTATTCGAGGTCGAGTATCTCGCCGACGTACTCCAGAATCCGATCAGAGACCCCGTCGTACGTCGCGGCCTGCTCAGAGAGCCAGACGCGAACGGAGAGCGTTTCGGTGGGACGCCGCGTCGCGTACGCCAGGGTCCCAAGGGAGACGACGGATCCGGCGAATCCGAGGAACGGGCGGCGTTTCACGGGCGAGACACGTGCGAGCACCCCCAGTTCCTGCGGGTGAACATTGCCACACTTTATGATGGCCAGTACCACTGGCCTGTAACCGACGACGCGGAGACGAGAGCGACCGATTCACTCTGGTAGGCCACAGCGGACGTTGACGACGCGAGCGCGACCGTCTCGGACGCGAATTTCGAGTCCAGGCGGGAGCGTTTCGGGATCCGTCGGCGCGAGCAACAGCAGCGCACCGCCGTCGGTTTCGACCAGTTGCCGATCCGGCGTTCGCTGTCGCATGCAAAGCGTCCACTCCCCCGTCCGGCGGCGTCTCGCGACCTGCCAGTCAGTGTAGTATCGGCCGTTGGAGCCTTCGAAGAGTGTTTCGAATGGGCGCGCTACCACCACAGTTTCCCCCAGATCGAGTGGATGAGAGTCTCTGTTGTCCGAACGTCATTCGTCATGCCTCGTCGATCCATCGGTCGTCGCGTCCATCACCTCACGGGTTCACATGGCGTACCTTTAAGAAAAGCTGACTCTCAGACTCTCGCGAATAGAGTTTCGCGACACGAACACGGGGATCGGTCACTGCTCGTTGACCTCGAAGAATTCGCCGAGAATCGATTTCAGACCTTTTCGCAGATGCTGGTGCATCGTCGGCGGTGAGATGTCCATTGCGTCGGCGATTTCCTCGCCCGTACTCTCGCGGGGCCAGTCGAAAAAGCCGCCGTAGTAGGCGAGTCGCAACGTCGTCAACTGGCGATCCGTAAGCCGATCCAGGATTCGATTTCGACGTTCGGCCGCCGTCCGGACCGGTCGATCGACCCCCCGTCTGGCGACGAGTTCAGTGTTCTCGTAGATCCGAGTCAGCGCCTCGGCGATCTCTCTGATGTCGGCATCCTGTGAGACCTCGACCAGACAGGTCCCGACGCCGGCTTCGACCGAGACGTCCCGGATCGTCGCCCCGTGGTTTGCGAGCGTTCGAACGCCAGACTTCGAGAGTCGCATCTCGATCGTACAGCGTTTCTCCCCGTCGTAAATGAGTCGACACGCCTCGATAGAGTCGTGTGCCTTCGCTTCCTCGAGGACCGTCTCGCCGTCCAGGTCCTCGATCGTCACGTACTGGAAGGCTCGTCCGTTCACAGTGGTGCCGGCCCACTCGAGCGAGCAGGTACAGCCGTACTCCTCGGAGAGGTCGAACGAGAACGTGTCGCCGCCGTCGATCCGGAACTCGAGTTCCACGACGGTGTCAGCGAAGAGCAACTGTCGATTTTTCACGGCCATGATCGTGAATCCGATCGTCTCACCGAGCACCCGAAATTCCGCTCGTTCGCGCTCGCTGAAGGCATCGTCTCGGCTCGCCAGAACGGTGAGAACACCGTACGTCGCGTCCTCGTGGGTGATCGGGACGACGATCGCCGACCGGATGTCGTCCTCCTGAGCTGCTTTCTCGAGCGCATCCGGGACGGTTTCGTCGTCGAGGAGGCGATTTATCGTTCGAATCTCGCCTGTTTGTGCCGCCCGTGCGACCGGCCTGTCACGATCGATCGAGTGATCACGGACACGTTCGAGGTAAGTGTCGGCCTCGCCCGCACCGGTGCGATAGGAGAGTCGCCCGTCGCCAGTCCGTTCGGCGATCCACGAACCGCAGTACAGCTCCGAGTCGACCAGTTGTTCGCAAACCTCTCGCTCGATGGCGTCACGAGCCGGTGCCTCGACCAGCGTTTCGATCACCTGTCTGACGACTGCATTAATACGGTTGAGCGTCTCGAGTTGATCCTGTCGCGAGCGGAGCTTCCGCTCGCGGCGGACCCGCTCGGTGATGTCCCGAGCCAACCAGACGACCGCCCGTCGTCCCTGTATGCGTTCCTCGATTGGAACGACGCGGGCTTCGAACTGCCTGCAGCCATCGGTCGTTTCTGCTTCGTACTCGACTGACTGAACCCCGTCGGTCCGAATCGCACGGTCGACACAGTCCTGCAGGGACGTGGCGACCTGCTCGGGAAACACGTCCCAGAGCGTGGTTCCCGGCAGTTCATCGGTGGCGACGGAGTCCAGTTCCGCCGAGTTGGGCCGATCCTTGGCCTCGAGATACGTGCCGTCTTCGCCGATGACGAACGCCTCGTCGGGTAACTCGTTGGCGAGGATACGGTGGTAGCGCCCGTGTTCGCCGTCGGACGGTTGCTGTGAGTGGACCGTCGAAACGATCCGATCGACCGGATCCTCGTCGTGTTCGGTCGGAACGTATTCGGTCACATCGGCCCGGAGCGATACGGTGGCGAGTCGTTCACTCCCGTTCCGGGGTGCGACGATCGTCGAAACTGTTGGCAACGTGGCGTGGAGACCACGGAGAATCGTTTGTATTTCCCCGGGACAGTCGAGTTCGAGAACGACCGTCACCGGTCGGGCCGCTACCGTCTCGCTGTCGGTCTCCGACGCGTGTTCTGCCGCCGAAGAGCAGTTACCGTCCGTCGACCGTCGATTCGCCTCCGACACCAACTCGTCGTGCTCGTCGATTTCGACGTCGGTACCCTCCGTGGCTGACTCGAGGATGCCCTCGAGCCCATCGGTTGCGGGAATCGTTCGAACGTCCCAGTCGGTCGCGTCGCAGAGTCGCGTTCGTAGTTGGCTTTCTCCTTCCCGGTCGTCGGTAACTAGAACGATCCGTCCCGCTCGATATACAGTTGTCATCCGTTTTCCGTCTCCGTTTCCGCTATCGAAACTATCCGATACGATGCGTCTTTCTAGCGAAATGGCACTACGGAATAAAAGTCTGCTGGTAAAGCGCTAACCGTCCGACGTCGCCGTGATAATTGCCGGCTTCGATTCGAATCTTCGCCAACGAGTACCGTTTACAGTTTGCCCTGGGCCTTTAGTTCCTCAATAAGGTCGTCGACGAGTGACTCGACGTCGTCGTACGGGAAATCGCCGCCCGACGTCTTGGTGCTCAGTTCCATCGCGGTCATCGAAACATCGCCTGACTCGAATTTCGTACTCGGACCGTCGGGAAGTGCCGGAACGAGTTCCATCGGTCCCGAAACGGGATAATCCGCGCCTTCGAACGCTTCGGTCAATTGCGCGCGGAGTTCGGCTTCGTCTGCCATCTCGTTCCGTAGTTGGACGTGGTAAACAATAAATCCGGAGGGAGTGGCAGCAAATTCGCGTGGGCGAGTGAGTCGGGCCGACCGAGCACGCGTTGGCACCTCGCGAACTCAGTGTAGCTTCAACCCTTGACCTGCTAGAGGGTGTCATAGAACAGTTCTCATACCAGAGAGCAGGGTGAACGCTGAGATGATATGAGCCCAGCGACCCTGCAAGATAATCCCACGGTAGAGACGTTCTTCAATGTCGTGGAAACAGAGACGCTCGCGCTGTTTGAGCACCTCTCCTTCGAGTTTCTTGAAGAGTTCGACGTGTTCGCCCCGGCGCAGACGGGGCGAACACGAGATCACGAACCACCGGAGATGATGCGTGGGTTTCTGCACTGCTACTACAAGGACATCTACGGCATTCGTCCGGTTGTGCGAGAACTGAACAACACAGTCGTCTGGCTCAGCTGTGGCTTCGATCGACCGCCGTCGAGAGACGCGGTCGATCGCTTCCTCACTGACCTCGAACACGTCGGTGACGAGATCTTCGACCATCTCGTCGAGCAGGCCGCCTTACGGGGCCTGCTCGACTCAACCTACTCTATTGATTCGACAGACGTGAGAACGATGCCAGCTGATCGAGACGCGTCGAAATGCTACGATCCAACGGCTGAAGAGTACTACTACGGCTACGGCTGCACGATCGTTTCAACCGGTTCGAAGATCCCGATTGCAGCTGAATTCACCGAGAGCAAACAAGCGCCAGAAGAGACGGCGATGCGCGTCACACGTGACGCGCTCGCCGTAGACACACCGATCTGGATGCTTGGAGACAGCGCCTATGACACACTCGATTGGCACGACTACCTGCTGGCCGCAGGAGTCGTGCCAATCGCCCCGTACAACGCACGAAACTCCAACGATCCACTGGACATAGAGTACAGGGTCGAAGACCGTATCAAAGAACACAGCAAGGACGTGAAGCTGAAGCAATCGACGTTAAATGAGACGTACAACCGTCGGACAGGCGTCGAACGAACTAACGACGCAGTCAAGGACTGCGGCCTCGGGCACGTTCGCGCCCGAGGCCGCGTCCATGCACGAGCACAGGTGTTCCTGTCCTTGTGTCTGCGTCTCGTTATTGCGATCACCAACTACGAACGAGGAGACAATCCGGGAAGCACGATCATCACGGTGTGACAAGAGTTCTATGACACCCTCCTGCTAGGTTAACCTTTCTGAGAGCCTATCTCCAAGAATGGGTGCGAAGAAGCACGTCGTTGATCTCTCTGATGAAGACCGCAAGACACTCGAGTGGTTCATTTCGACCGGTGAACGGAAGGCCGAGGACAATACGCGAGCACGGATTCTCTTGAAAGCAGATGACGGGCTCACTGATTCAAAAATCAGTGAGCACGTTGGTTGTCACTGGAAAACAGCGTATAATACGCGCAAAGCCTACTGTGAGAGAGGGCTCGCAGCGATTCATCGCTGCAAGCCCGACCGTGAGTACGAACGCAAACTCGACGGGAAAGCCGAAGCTCATCTCATCCGCCTGGCCTGTAGCGAACCACCGGAAGGACACTCCCGTTGGACACTGCATCTTCTAGCGGACGAACTCGTGACTCTCGACGAGATCGACTTCGAGTCGATCTCTCACGAAACCGTTCGACAGCGTCTAAAAAAACACCCTGAAACCGCATCTCTCGGACTACTGGGCGATTCCGCCTGAACAAGACGCTGACTTCGTCTACTACATGGAGGACGTTCTCGACCTCTACCACGAACGGTACGATGAGAACCGTCCGGTCATCTGTTTCGACGAGTCCAGCAAAGCACTCCGTGGCCACAAGCGCGACCCGCTCCCGGCAAAACCGGGAGCGGTCGCTCGCGTCGATCATCGGTATGAACGCAATGGAAAACAGCGGATTCATCTCGCAACGGAACCGTTGACTGGGTGGGTCAACGTCGAGATTACCGAGCGGAGACGTACTGCCGAATGGATTGATCGGATGGTCGAACTCGCGGATGACCACTACCCGGATGCGGAGTGCATCCGGGTGGTGGTCGATCAACTCAATACGCACAATCCCGCTGGATTCTACCAGTTTTTCCCGCCAGACCAAGCCCAAGCGTACCTCGCTCGGTTCAAGTTCCACTACGTCCCCAAAAAAGGAAGTTGGTTGAACATGGCCGAGATCGAGCTGGGCGTCCTCAAACGGCAGTGTCTCGATCGCCGGATCTACCACGCAGCGACCCTCCGCTCGGAGGTCGCTGCGTGGCAGGCTCATCGAAACGCGGTTGACCGACTCATCGACTGGCAGTTCACGACCGACGACGCACGAATCAAGCTACGCCAACTCTACCCGGTTGAAATCGAGGAGAACTAGCAAGAATACGGTTGAAGCTACACTCAGATTCGACGCGTGAATCCCCCCTTCGGTCGTCGTGAATTTCGTCCAGCACCATCTCGAAGACGAGGACCGCGAGCTGTATCAGCGGTGCCGCGACCCACGACGGAAGGGAACTGAGAAGACGGAGTTGCACGTCGATTGCATCAACTCGTCTGAGTGGAATCGGGTCGTTCCCTTTGCCGCTCGTTCGGTTTCGAAACTCGATGCGAACGCCGACGGACGGCCCTGGTGCCGTGGAGCGCTTCGAGGACGAGCGGTGACTCGGAGATGAGAGCGACTCATCGCTCGAGGACCTACCGAGTGGTTGGGCAGTATCGACAACAGGTCACCGAAACAGTAAATAGTCAGGAGAGAACAGAGTCGGGACATGTCAAAAGATACCGTCAGGTATCCCGACGACGTGGTCGAGCAAATTGACGCGCTCGTCAAAGACGGTATGTTCGAGAGCAAATCGGAGTTCTATCGCTTCTCCGCGGAGTACGTCCTCACACTGATCGATCCAAACCACGAGGTCAAGACGTTCAATTTCGACGAGATCAAGTCCGAACTTGATATCAGCAACCGCACCCACGCCGACGCGGTCGGATCCGACGGCGGGACCTTTTTCCTGGACGCCGTGATAACAGTCCGGAAACAGGGCCTCCGCGGAAACTACGAGGCTGCAGAGCGATTCATCGACACCCACTACGACGCGACCGATCAGGAGTGTATCATTCTCGAGGAACTGCTCGGAACCTACCGCGACAGCGCCCCGTAATCGACCGGGCGCATCGACCACTGTCCGGTGCTCAGACTACTGCAAGTTCCGCCGACCGCTGCCCACCGTCGGTCACTCGATCCGATGGAACGGGTCGCCCAGGGCCGTCAGATCGACGTGATCGCGGATGAGTCGCGCCGCACGACCATACGGCGTCGTCGAAGGTGCGTTCGCCGCCGCACCATCGCGCGTCGGTCGATCGACGCCCGCCGTCGTCGCGACGTAGTCGAGAAAGGCCGTTCGCACCGACTCGTTGTCGAACAGGCCGTGTAAATATGTCCCCAGTACGCGTCCGCGGGCTGCGCTCGAGTCGCCAAGCGGACGGCTCACGTCGTCTACGGCCCGCGTCAGACCGGCGTGGATTTCGTAGCCCGCCGCGGAGCCGTCTGCCCCTGAAAGCAGTGGCGTCGCTGAGCCGTCGACGGAGACCGTCGTCTGCTCGAGGCGCTTGTCGCCTTCGAATCTGGTTTCGACCGGCAAGAGACCGAGTCCCTCGACGACGTCCTCGTCACCCGTCCCCTCGAGTGCGGCGTTGGTGATTCGTTCGCCGAGCATCTGATACCCGCCGCAGACGCCGACGATCGGCCCGTCGAACGCCGCGAGCGCATCGGCGAGTCCAGCCTCGTGCATCGTCAGGAGGTCGTCGACCGTATTCTTCGTCCCCGGAAGGACCACCGCGTCGGCGTCTGCCTTCTCGAGGAGGTCGTCGCGAGTGTGCCCATCGATACTGACTGTGCCATCGACCGGGACGTAAACGACCGAGACGCCTGGCTCGTCGGACAGTGCTTCGAGGTCCGTCGCGTTCGAAATTCTGGGCAGCCGAGGAACGGCAACCCGAATCCGTCGGTCGGGGGGGACGCCGTCGTCGCCGCCGACAACGCCTCCCGCTTCGCTGTCGGGCAGACCGACGCTATCCTCCTCCGGAAGGCCAGGATCGTCGTAGGGAAGCACGCCCAGGATCGGCACGCCGGTCCGGGATTCAATCTCCTCGATTCCGGGCTCGAGCAGGGAGGGATCGCCCCGGAATTTCGTGATGAGCGCGCCGACGATTCGGTCGCGCATCGCGTCCGGAACCAGTTCGATGGTTCCATAGAGGCTGGCGAAGGCCCCGCCGCGTTCGATATCTACCAGCAGAAGGACGTCGGCGTCCGCAAACACGGCCGTCTCGACGTTTGCGAGGTCCCGGTCGTGCAGATTGATCTCGCCGATGCCACCCGCTCCCTCGGCGACGATCACGTCGTTGTCGGCTGCCAGCCTACGGTACGATTCTTCGACGGCCTCGCGCGCTCGGTCCCAATACTCGTCGTAGTAGGAGCCGACGGACACGTGGTCGTGGGCCGTCCCCTGCAGTACGAGCTGGCTCTCACCGTCGCCGCGCGGTTTGAGCAAGACCGGGTTGCAGTCGGTCGTCGGCGTCGTACGAGCCGCGCGGGCCTGGACGAACTGCGAGATGCCGATCTCACCCCACCGGCCGACAGTACCGTCACCGGATTCGCCGCCTCGTCGGCCCTCCGTGTCCGGCCGAACGACGACGCGCGCGTTGTTGCTCATGTTCTGGCCCTTGAACGGGGCGACGTCGATTCCGCGGTCGGCGAGCAACCGGCAGAGGCCGGCGGCGACCGTCGACTTGCCGACGTGGCTCGCGGTTCCGGCGACGAGAAGCGTTCTGGTCATCCGCGTTGGACGGTAGTCGCGCTGCCGACGGTATCGTCCTATCGATTCGGTTTCTCCAGGCGACGGTCCGATCGATCGCGTCGCCGACCCGAATACCCGAAGCGAGGCGTTCGACACCGGACATCGGCAATCGAACCAATCAGAACTCCGTCCCGCGTCGCGCCCGCTGTCCGTCCTCGATCGGGTGTTTCACCTTGCGGACGTTCGTGATCAGGTCCGCGCGATCGGCGAGATACGATGGTTCAGCGTGGCTTCCCGACAACACGAGTTCGAGGTCGGCTGGCTTCGCGTCGATCAGTCCGTGAACGTCGGCCTCCGAGATCAAACCGCGATCCGCAGCGTAGAGGATCTCGTCGAGGATCAGCATGTGCATCCCCGCCTCCGGCGCCGCGTCGAGATCGATCGGTTCGCCGAGGTCGGCTTCCTCGGCCGCCTCGAGGAGTTCGTGAGTCCGGTCGAGGCCAGCCACGGCTTGCGCTTCGTGTTCGTTCTCGTCGCTCCCGTCCGCCATCCCGTGCCAGCCGTAGTGACCGAGATTTTCGTAGCTGATCCCCGGAAGCGCGGCGATCGCGTTGTACTCGCCGCGGACCGCTTCGACGCTCGAGGCCCCACCTTTCATGAACTGGAGCATGTGTACACGGTAGCCGTGGCCCGCAGCCCGCAGGCCCATGCCCAGTGTCGCGGTCGTTTTTCCCTTTCCGTCGCCCCACCAGACCTGTACGAAGCCGAACTCGTCCGGTGCGGCCGGTTCGATCTGCTCCGCTTCCGGCGTCCGTCCCTGCCCGGGTGTGTTGTCGATTGGGGCGTCTGGTGTTCGGTCGTCGCTCATATGCACCCGGTGGGCCCGACCGTACATGTAGTTGATTACGCTCGATCCGTATCGATTCGGCGGTATGCACGACCGACGCGTCTCGGTTCAGTGACGTTCATAACCAAACGTGTCTTTAGGCCTCGCTCCATACCTGCGGTCAGGTCATGTCGCTCGAGTTCTCGTCGTCCGACGATGTTCCCGCGTTCGAGTGTGTGATCGCCGCACTCGACGACGGTGCGTGTCGGGAGATCGTGGCCGTACTCGAGGAGCCTATGACGGTCCACGAAATCGCGGAGGCGACGGACCGGCCGCTTTCGACGACCTACCGCAAACTCGATTCGCTGTCCGAGGCCGGTCTGGTAGCGGAAGTCGTCGGTGTCCGCAAGGAACGTCATCGAAAGTCGCGATACGTCGCCAGCTTCGAGCGGATCTCGATCGGGCTCGCCGACGGCAACGAATTACACGCCGATGTCGACCGATCGACAGAACTCGGTCTCTGGTCGAACGTCACGAAGGAATTCTGAGCCTACTTCGAACGCGGTGCCATCGGAAGGCCCCGCCTCCGACCATCGCTCTCGGCACGGAGACCGCGCCCGCCGCCTCGATGGTAGCGTGGAAACTCGAGCGGTTGGCGCGAGAGCGCGGACGCACACTGGCGGACAACGGCCGAACGTCACGACCCGAGCCGGGACAGATCGGCCCCGGCCGAAGTGGCTCGGAGAGCGGCGGACTCTGGGTGTCGGGTAGCTCCGAAACCGATCGATTCGTGCTCCGGTTTTTTCTCCTCGCACGGTGGAGTGACGGACCGTGACCGAACGCATTCTCGTTCCGACGGACGGGTCCCCCCTCTCGCGGCGGGCCCTCGAAACGGCGCTCGCGGAATACCCGGACGCGGATATCGTCGCGCTACACGTCGTGGATCCATTCGAGCCGGGATACAGCGTGTACGACGCTCCATACGACGTCGAGAACGAACCGATCCACGGTTCAGAAGAGTGGTACGAACGCGCCGACGAACTCGCAACCGTCCTCCTCGAGGACCTCCAGGACGTCGCCGCGGGATACGATACGGAACTCGAACTCGAGACGATCACCGGGGACCCGAGCAGGGAAATCGTCGAGTACGCCACGGACAACGACGTCGATCAGATCATCATGGGAAGTCACGGCCGAGAGGAGGGCGCTCGTATTCTGCTCGGGAGCGTGACCGAAGCGGTCGCGTTCCGCGCGCCGATGCGCGTCAGCCTCGTCCGGTGACCCGACCGCCTCGAACGGTGTCCGAGAACGAGTTCCGTCGAAGCCGACCGGAGCACCGAGAGGGTACTGTATGACTTCCGGTTCTGCCGTGGATGTGGAAGCGCGTTAACGCAAGAACCCCGGCCGCACCCGAGAACGACTGAGCCGAAATACCGATCGGCGACACGGGCTTCAGACCGACGGTCTCACTCAGTCGTGATGACGTTCTCGTCGAACTTCTCCCGGACTTTCTCGACTTTCGGGGCCGCGTGCATCCGGCAGTAGGCGTCGGTGGGATTCTTTTCGAAGTAGTTCTGGTGGTACTCCTCGGCCTCGTAGAACGTTTCCAGCGGCTCGATCTCGGTGACGATTCCGTCGTAGAGTCCCTCGGCTTCGAGTTCCTCTGCGAACGCGCGAGCGGTCTCGAGTTGCTCGTCGCTATGGGCGTAGATCGCCGAACGGTACTGGGAGCCGACGTCCGGCCCCTCGCGATTCAGGGTCGTGGGATCGTGGATCGAAAAGAAGACCTCGAGCAGGTCTTCGTAGGCGATCCGGTCGGGATCGAACGCGAGTTGCACGACTTCGGCGTGGCCGGTCTCGCCGGAACAGACCGCCCGATAGCTTGGATCGTCGGTGTGACCGCCGGCGTAGCCCGACGTGACGGACTCGACGCCCTCGAGTTTCTCGAAGACCGCTTCGACGCACCAGAAACAGCCGCCGCCTAATGTAGCTCGTTCCATACGATCCATTGGACGTGCGTAAGGAAAGTTGTGACGGCGAGGGATCCTGTTGTGACAGACGAGCGACCGTGACGGGTTCGTGACCGCGTTGGGCAACTGCGGGCGTCAGAAAGGATTTGACGGTGGCCACTGAAACGGCGGGACATGTCCTGGAATACGGTACAACTCGAGTGGGACGATGACGTAGCAACGCTGACGGTCGACCGACCCGATGCGCTCAACGCGTTGAACGTGGCGACGCTCGAAGCGATGGGCGAAGCGATCGAGGCGGCGGCGAACGACGGCGCGCGCGCACTCGTGCTGACCGGAGCCGGCGACGCGTTCATCGCCGGTGCGGACATCAAATACATGCAGGACCTCTCCGCAGAAGCGGCCCAGGAGTGGGGTGAACTCGGCCACGACGTCGCCGACGCCCTCGAGGCCTTTCCCGCGCCGACGATCGCCGCGGTCAACGGCTACGCCTTCGGCGGCGGCTGCGAGATGGCGCTCGCCTGCGACCTGCGGGTCGCGAGCGAGTCGGCGCTGATCGGCAACACCGAGATCGATCTGGGGATCATTCCCGGCTGGGGCGCCACCCAGCGGCTGCCGCGACTCGTCGGCGACGAAACCGCCCGTCGGATGATATTCTTCGGGGAGCGCCTCGGTGCCGATGCCGCCGCGGAGGTCGGCCTGTTCGGCGAGGTCGTCGCCGACGACGACCTCGCGGACGCCGCGGCCGAGCTGGCCGACAGAATTGCGGCGAAGCCTGCGTTCGCGATGCGGACCGCCAAACAGGCGCTCAATCAGGGCTACGAGGGACCACAGGCGAGCGGGCTCGAGTACGAAAAGCGCGCGTTCGCGAGCCTGTTCGGGACGCACGACCAGCGCGAAGGGATGGCGGCGTTCGTCGAAGATCGGGACCCGGAGTTCGAGTAACGAGGCTCCGATAACCCGCTTTTCGATCGTCGACACATATACCGTTCGTCGACTCGGCTACCGATCGTCGACGCGCCAGGTGAGCACTACACCGCCGTCGAGCCGGTCGATTTCCTCGAGTTCGAGGGTTGGAAAGTCGGCGACGAACCCCTCGCCATCGGTGAGCGTCGGTGCATCGCGACCCCCGATTATTTTCGGGCCGACGAACACCCGGAGCTCGTCGACCAATCCGGCCTCGAACAGCGAGAAGATGAGTTCGCCGCCTCCCTCGACCATGAGCCGCTCTATACCCTGTTCCTGCAACGTCGCGATCGCTCGCAAGAGGTCGACCCGCTCGTCACCCGCCGTGATCAACTCGGCGCCGTCGGTGAGATCCGCACGGCGTTCCACGGGCGCGTTCTCGCTCACGCAAACGTAGGTCGGCGCCGCATCGTCGAGGATCGCCGCGTCCGTCGGCGTCCGGCCGCTCGAGTCGACGACGATCCGTGCGGGGTTCGCCGACCGGCCGTTCTCGCGCCGTCTGGCGCGCAGTTCCTCGTCTTTGACAGTGAGACGAGGATCGTCAGCGAGGACGGTCCCCACACCAACCGCGACGGCGTCGCTTTCGGCTCGGAGCCGATCGACCCGGCCGAAGTCTTCGCCACCGCTGATCGCAATCTGGTCTCGACGGCGCGAGGAGAGCTTGCCGTCCGCGCTCACGGCTGCGTTAACGACGACGTACATACTCCGGCTGGGTCGTCGGTCCTAAAGAATCCCCGCGTCTCGGCTCAAGCCGGCCCTCGTCTCGGCCCGGAACAGTCGACGATTCGGCACTGATCGGCCATCGTCGCTTCTCGCGTCGGCCGGCTATAGACCTATATATAGGCACTCATATCGAACATATAAACGACTTATCCGGTCTTGCGGAATTATTCCGGTGCATAACGCGTGACGACCGATACCACCACGTTCGGCGATCCGGTACCGTTCCATCACCGGCACATCGCCCTCGAGAACCGGGACGACGTTCACGGGTGTCTCGACTCGCTCGAGGCGCTGCTCTCGACGCTCGATCTCGGCTCGAACGACCTCGCCGTGTTCGTCGGCGATCTGGTGCGAAAGGGACCGGAGAGCAAGGCCGTCCTCGACCGCATCAGACGGTCGCCGCGGCTCGTTTCGGTCCGCGGAAACAACGAACAGAAACTGATCGACGGCGAGGCCTCGCTGCCGGCGCTCGACGCGGTCGACCTCCAGTATCTGGAGTCGTTGCCGGCCGCGATTTCCTGGGACGACGGACTCGTCGTCCACGGCGGAGTCGATCCGGACCGGCCGCTGTCGGCCCACACTGAAGACGACGTGTTGACGATGCGGTCGCCGAACGGGGACGGCTACGACGGCCCGTTCTGGTTCGAGACGTACGAGGGACCGCCGCGGGTCTTTTTCGGCCACACAGTCCTCGAGGAGCCGTTCGAGCGAGAGTGGACGGTCGGCCTCGATACCGGCTGTGTTTACGGCGGCACCGTAACAGCCTACGACGTCTGCGGGGAACGATTCCTGAGCGTCCCAGGGAACGATCACCTGGGGCAGCCTTCGGAAAAATCGTCGCGCTCGATCGCTGATACGGGAAATCTCGAATGAACGAACGAGACTCGACGGAGACTGACGATTCACCTGCAGGATCGGACGACCACGGAGACATCCCATCAGCCGGCGACGAGACAGCGTTCGCGTTCCAGTCGGAAACGACGAACGAATCGGAGTCCGGAGAACGCGCGGCCGATGCCGAACGGGCTTCGAAGGGAGCCAAACTCGAGGGGGCGGAGACGGAGGCCGACGGGAATCGATCACGTCCGTCCGACGAACCCGACGCCCGCGGACCGGCCACTGACACCGACGCAGACGCTGCAGATCCCGCGGAGGAGTCCCGCGCTGACGCTGCGGTCGAACCGGCCGGTGGGGACGGGACAGCGGACGACGGTGAGGCCGCCCCGATGGACGCGGTAGCGGAATGGGGGCGGACCGACAACCCAGCCATCGTCGCGGACGACTCGACGGCGGACGCGTCGACCGTCGACCTCTCCGATCCATCGTACTACCTGCATCGAGAGCTCAGCGAACTCGTGTTCCAGTGTCGCGTCCTCCACGAACTGTCCGGCGGCGACAGTCCGCTCTTAGAGCGCGTGAGGTTTCTCGCGATCGTCACAACGAATCTGGACGAGTTCTTTCGCAAGCGCGTCGGCGGGCTGAAACAGGGGATCGCGGCCGGCGTGACCGAGAAAACGCCCGACGGATGCACGCCGCACGAACAGTGGAAAGCAGTGCTCGAGGTGGCCCGGCCGTTGCTCGAGCGCCAGGCCGAGCGGGCTCGCGACGGCGAGAAAGCTCGCATCGTCGCCAAGATGAACCGCCTCGAGGATCCCGAAATCGTCCGCGAACTGTACGAAGCGTCGATCGCCGGCGTCGACACTCGAGCGACGAATCGCCAACCGACAGTCACGAGATATTCATGCGATCCGCCCGCCAGGATGGGCGGTCCGGTAGCTGGGAGTGACGCCGACGAACTCGCTTAGTTCCAGGCCGGGCCTCGGTGGATACGGGATTGTGGGCCCCGTCACCCTCGCTGTTGGGACTCGGTGATCACGTTTCAGTTGGCTCCGGCGAGTGTTCGAACCGATTCGAATCGCTCGCGGGCAGAACGTAGTTCGAAGCCGGTTTCTGGTCCTACTCGAGCCACTGCGAGCGAGCCGGTACGAGCCGTTCGTACGGAGGCATTCGCACCGATACTGACCGCTCAATATTACAATTAGCAGTGACTTTGTAGGTGTCGTTGCTGTGTTCGGGTACGCGACCTGTTACCCGAAACTATGAACGGATCCACCGGCGGTTACGACGATCGGTCCACCCGACAGCGACTGGCTGCGGCCACGCAGTATTCGAGCGACGAAATCGATCTGGAGTCGGTCGTCGTTCGGTACGAGAACCGACCCGACCGATGCACGATCGTGCCACGAGAGTGCCCTGAGACCGATCGGGTGACCACGTGGCTAACGGCGGACGTTCGGACGTTCGTCGATCTAGAAGACGTTCGGTAATCGAACGCTGTGGTGCGATCGAGTGCCGTGCTGGAGTGAGTGATACGGACTGCTGTACGTCAGTTCTGGAGTAACCACGACCGTCCTCGTGGTTGCTCCGGTACATTGGTACAGCAGACCGTATGAGCTGTCGTCGACTCGGACGGCTAGCCGACGGATCGAACGGCCGAGTTCCGGGAGCCGAACTCCGCTCGATCAGATCCGATAGTGGACGCCACATACTTGTGCGAATCTATATATAGATATGTTTGTGAACAGTTATCGACAGAGGTATACGAAATGGTTGGCACCAAAAATAACCAAAATGCCGGTATTGAGCCCATTTTTCTGCCGATCTGCACCTCTCTATAGTCTAGTGGATTTATATTGTTGCAGTTGAAAGCCGCCCGCATGGAGACGCGAAAGGTGCAGGTGACAGGCGGATCGACGTTCACGGTCTCGCTGCCCAAGACCTGGGCGACCGACAACGACGTCAGTAGCGGAACGACCGTCGAATTCTACCCGGAGGAGGACGAACTCCTCTTGACACCCGAACGCGAAACGCGACGACAGGAAGGCACGCTCGACGTCTCGGGCCTCGAGGACGAGCAACTGAAGCGAGCTGTGATGACGATGTACGTCAGCGGCTTCGACATCATCAGACTCGAAGCCGGCCGCATCACGACCGAGCAGCGAAGTGCGATCCGTAATGCGACTCAGCGCCTCGTCGGCGTCGAAGTTCTCGAGGAAACCAGCGGCAGTGTGGTCATCCAGGACCTCCTCGATTCATCGGAACTATCAATCGTCGACACAGTTACCCGGATGCGACTGATCGCACAATCCATGCTCGAGGACGCGGTCACCGCGCTGATCGAGAACGACGACGATATCGCGAACGACGTTATCGAACGCGACGACGACGTCGACCGCCTCTGGCTGGTCGTCTCGCGAATCTTCCGCGCCACGCTCCGGTCGCCTCGTGCCGTCGAGGAACTCGGCGTCTCCCGCGAGGACTGCTTCGACTTCCACTCGAGTGCCCGACAGCTCGAGCGGATCGCCGACCACGCCGTCAAGATCAGCGATATCGCGCTTAAACTCGACGGGCTCTCGGCGGACGTCGCCGACGCCATCCACAGCCTCCACGCGGAAGCGGCGACCATTTTCGAGCAATCGATGGACGCACTGTTCGCCGACGATACCGACGAGGCAAACCGACTCGGCCACGACGCCCTCGCAGCCGTCCTCGAGATCGACGAATACACCCGAAAAATCGACGACAGGCTCCGCGAACTCGAGCCCGCACAGGCCCAATCGCTCGGACTCATCGTCGACTCGCTGTCGAGAAGCGCCGACTACGATGGCAACGTCGCCGAGACGGCGTTGCAAAAGGCCACACCGCGGCCGTAACCGACGACAAAATAATCATTGGTTTGAGTAGTTTCTTCGTCGTTGTCCGCTATGGACGTCGAGAGAACGCACAGACGTTCTGTACTGGGACCTCGTTCAGGAATATCGCAGCGTCGCTCGCTTCGGCGGTTCGTCGACCGTCGCGGATGGACCCCGCTACGTCGGAACCAGAGACAAAGATCGCTACGCGATTGACATCTCGGATGGTTCGAGGCGCTGGACTTACGACGCCGAGTACCCCCTATCGGGGTCAGTCGCGGTGGCCGACGGGGTACTCGTGTCCGGCGACGACGACGGCAATATCGTCGTACTCGTGGAGCCGTAGCTCGCGAACGGAGCCGGAACTCGACGATTCGAGTACGAAACTGTGAGCGAAGTTGCGTTATTCGACGAGAACGGCGTTGACCTGTCCGGTCTGACCGGGACGGGACGTGACTCGAGCTTTTCCTTCCGACGTTTCGATGACGGCACCCTTCGTAATGATGTTCCGTCGCACGTAGTTCGGGTTCGCGTCGTTCTCCACGACGTCTTCGATGTCCGCAGTCACCGTTTCGCCGTCCTTGTTCACGCTCGCGACGTTCGTCGCGAGTGCGCGCGTCTTCGTTCCGTTGCCCCGGATGTCGACGGTCCGGAATCGCGGCTCGCCGACCTGCGTCTCGGTTGGCAGCCGACCGAGTTCGTCCTTTCGGCGCTTTCGAACGTTCTTCAGTCGTCCACCGGTTCGCTTCCGGGTAGAGCGTCCCTGATCTTGCATACCCGGTAAAAAACCCGGCGCATACTTGAATGCACTGCTACGAGAGTGGACGGCTCGGTCAGGGACTAACGGGCTCGAGAGGGCGTTCCTGTCACGATGGCACCGTCACTCGGTCGCAATTTGACCGACCGAACCCGCGTTCCCACTGAATCGGTCGTCGGCTCGCTCGCACCGGTCGCTCACGGTCTCGACGAACGCGTTTCCGAGACAGTTGAGTCGCCACGCATCGCTCTCGGTGCAATTCCGCGGGTGTCTCACCGCCGACCGAGTTTCAAACCGTCATTCGTCGGGAACCAGACAGTACGCGTGACCCGCTTGCTCAAGCACGGTCTCCTCTTCCTCGTCGTAATAGTTCGAAAAAACGCCGCGCTCGGCGTAATAGATTCGGCCGTCACGGGGGATCGCGCCGCTCGTGACGTGGCCGCGGTTTTCGACCCGCCAGCGGCGCTCGCCAGTCGCTCTGTCGAGCGCGTAGAGGTAGGTATCGTAGGAACCGACGAGGATCGTCTCAGCGGTCGCGGTGATCGAGCCGATGACGTGGCCGCCGACGTCTGTCGCCCACAGGACGTCGCCAGTAGCTGTATCGAGCGCCCGAACGTAGTGGTCGTCACCGCCGACGTAGACGATTCCCGAGTCGGGATCGATCGCCGGGTTCGACATGACGACGTCACCGGTGTCGATCGACCACTCCTCGTTCCCGTCCGCGAGATCGAGCCGGTAGAACCGGCCGTCCCAGGAACCGACGAACGCCGCACCGTCGTACACGGGGATCGTTCCCTTGATCTGAGCACCGAGTCGGAATTCCCCGTCGGCCATCACGTCGCCGTCGGGGCCGTCCTCGCCGCCCGCCTGGAACGACCAGGCGAACTCGAGCGAAGGGAACTCCCAGCAATAGACGACGCCGTCGTTCGAGCCGGTGACGAGCCGGCCGGCCTCGCAGTCGATCGCGGGCGAGGGATGGGGCATCCCCCAGAGGCGGTCGTCGCTCCAGGTCGGATTCCCGGTCGCGGCGTCGACTTCCCACAGCACGCCGCTAGCCGGGTTCTTGTGTTCGGTGAGGAAATAGAGCCGGCCGTCGACGTACGCGGGGCTCGAGCCGATCGCGATCGAGCCGCCAAACTCGAGGCGCCGAGTATGCCAGACCAGATCGCCGGTGGCGATTTCGAAGGCGTACAGCTCCCCGTCGTAGCCGCCGATATAGGCGGTGTCGTCGACGATCGTCGGCGTCCCGTGAAATCCGAGACTGCGGCCGGCGCCCGTCTCGAGGCGCCAGCGGTGTTCGCCGGTCGGCCTGACGGCGTGGATCACCCCCGTGTCGCTCGCGATGAGGATTATCTCACCGTCCGGCGTCGGTCGGGGCGTCGATTTAGCCGCAGTGTGGCCGATGTGGTTGAGCGGGAACGACCAGTCGACCCGCACTGACGATGGGACGACCTCGTCGGGATAGTAGCCGTAGCGGCGCAGTCCGCGTCGAAACATCGAAACATCGTCGTCCATCGGAAGCGGTGCGTACCCGTCAGTAGTCGTCCCAGTCGCTTCGACGGAGCCACAGTTCGGCGGTGATCGGTACTGCTGCCCGGTACAGCCAGCGAGACCGACGGTTCCGGCCGAACCGGCGGTACGGAGCAGCGCTCGCCTGCTCACACGGGTACCGGCGACGGTCCGATCCTCCGCGTCGGAGCACGCACCCCGCGATCCTCGATCGGATTCGCGTTCGTGGTGGTCGGCGGCTAGCTCGTGCACAGTCGTCCCTACTCCTGTTGGGCGTCGACGACCGCGACGCCGGCCAGATTGACGATGTCTTTGACCTCATCGCCGCGCTGGAGGACGTGGACCGGCTTGTCCATTCCGACGAGCATCGGCCCGATCGCGTCCGCGCCGCCGAGTCGCTGAAGCAGTTTGTAGCCGATGTTCCCCGATTCGAGGTTTGGGAAGACCAGCACGTTCGCAGGTTCTTCGAGGTCGGAGAAGCCGTAGGTCCCCTCGAGAATGTCCTCGACGACGGCGGTGTCGGCCTGCATCTCGCCGTCGACGGAGAAGTCAACTTCGGGGTCGTCCTGCAACATGGTGGCCGCCTTCCGTGGCTTTCGGGTCCCCTCGTTGTCGACGCTGCCGAAGTTCGAGTACGAGAGCAAGGCGGCGCGAGGTTCGACGTTGAACCGGCGTGCGAGTTTCCCCGTCTGTTTGGTAACTTCGGCGAGGACGTCCTCGTCGGGGGCCTGGTTGACGGTCGCGTCGGCGACGAAGATCACACGATTCTTGAACGTGAGCATGTAGACGCCCGCCGCGTAGTCTACGTCCTCGTCGGTTCCGATCACTTGCAGCGGCGGCCGAAGCGCCGAGGGGTAGTGGTGGGACAGTCCCGTAAGCATCGCGTCGGCGTCACCGCGTTCGACCATCACGCTCCCGAAGTAATTCGTATCGCGTTCGATGAGTTCGCCGGCCTCGCTCCGCGTAATTCCCTTGCGGGCGCGGAGTTTGTGCAGCCGATCGGCGTACTCTTCGTAGTCGCCGACGGACGGATCGGCGACGGTCGGTTCGAAGTCGAGACCGAGGTTCGCGGCCGTTCCCTTGATATCGTCCTCGTCGCCGATGAGGACCGGCAGGGCGATCCCCTGCTCCTGGATCTGATAGGCCGCCCGAATCATCTTCTCGTTTTCGCCCTCCGCGAGCGCGACCGTCTGCGGGTCTGTTTTGGCTTTGTTGAGGACGACGCGCATCATCTCGCGGGACTTGCCCAGCCGCGCCTCGAGTTGTTCTTCGTACTCCTCGGTGTCGATGTCGGTGCGGGCGGCGCCAGACTTCATCGCGGCCTCGGCGATCGACGGCGCGACCCGGAAGAGGACGCGGGGGTCGACCGGCTTCGGGATGATGTAGTCGGGGCCGTACTGGATCGGCTCGTCGCCGTAGGCCTTGACGACCGCGTCGGGGACGTCCTGACGGGCGAGTTCGGCCAGCGCTTCGGCGCAGGCAACCTTCATGTTCTCGTTGATTTCGGTGGCGCGCACGTCGAGTGCGCCGCGGAAGATGAACGGAAAGCCGAGAACGTTGTTGACCTGATTGGGGTAATCGGAGCGCCCGGTAGCCATGATGACGGTGTCGTCGCGGGCCTCTTTGGCCGTCTCATAGTCGATTTCCGGATCCGGGTTCGCCATCGCGAAGACGATTGGATCCGATGCCATGGACTGGACCATCTCTTCGGAGACGATGCCGCCGATCGAGAGGCCGACGAACACGTCCGCACCGTTCATCGCGTCGGCGAGGTCGCCTTCGGGAACGTTGCGGGCGAACTGTCGCTTGTACTCGTTTACCTCACCCCGTCGCGCACGCTTGTCGGTGATGATCCCCGTGGAATCACACATCGTGATGTTCTCTTTTCTGCACCCGAGCGAGACGTAGAACTGCGCCGTCGCGATGGCGCTCGCACCGGCACCCGAGAAGACGATCTCGAGATCCTCGAGGTCTTTTTCCGCGATGTCGGCGGCGTTGAGCAGCGCCGCACCGGAGATGATGGCCGTCCCGTGTTGGTCGTCGTGGAAGACCGGAATGTCGATTTCCTCGCGGAGGCGCTCCTCGACGGTGAAACACTCGGGCGCTTTGATGTCCTCTAGGTTGACGCCGCCGAAGGTCGGCTCCATCATCTTGACGGCTTCGACGAGTTTGTTGGGGTCAGCTTCGTCGAGTTCGATGTCGAAGACGTCGATGTCTGCGAAGCGCTTGAACAGGACACCCTTCCCCTCCATGACCGGCTTTGAAGCCTGTGCGCCGATGTCCCCCAGGCCGAGGACGGCCGACCCGTTCGAGACGACGCCAACGAGGTTCCCTTTCGCCGTATACGTGTAGGCCTCGGTCTCGTCCTCGTCGATCTCGAGACACGGCGCGGCGACACCCGGCGAGTACGCGAGTGACAGGTCACGTTGCGTGTTCGTCGGTTTCGTCGTCGATATCTCTATTTTTCCCGGCGGGTCTGTCCGATGGTACTCCAGTGAATCCTCGTCTAATCCCATACTGGGGACACTGTGGGGGACTACTAAAAACAATACGAAGGGGAGTTTCGACGGCTGTCGAGGGCGATGGGCGACACAGCGTGTGGACCACCCCCGCGAGCAGACATGTCGATTCGACCGTTTTATACGCAGGGCACATGTGAGGTGGGGTATGGACGTCGCGCTTGGTGGGACCTTCGACCCCGTTCACGATGGCCACAGACGGCTATTCGAACGGGCATTCGAACTCGGAGATGTGACCGTCGGGTTGACCAGCGACGAACTCGCGCCGAAGACACGCGCCGTCGAACGACGAGTGAGATCGTACGAGGACCGGAAACGGGACCTCGAGACCGAACTCGAAGCGATCGCGACCGAGTACGACCGCGACTTCCAGGTTCGAAAACTCGAGAAGCCGACGGGGATCGCGACCGAACCGCAGTTCGACTACCTCGTCGTCTCGCCGGAAACCCGCGAGGGAGGCACCCGAATCAACGAAATCCGAGACGAGCGCGGCCACGATCCGTTGGAAGTCGTTGTCGTCCCGCACCTCCGCGCCGACGACGGCGACATCATTTCGAGTACCCGAATCGTCAACGGGGAAATCGACGAACACGGGAACATCGTCGACGAGTGAGCCGCGGCGAACCAGTACCAGTCTGCTGGAGAATTCCGTGGTTCGAGACTGGTATCAGCCACGTTTAGCTACCGCATTTGGTGATTTCCGATGGTGGGATAATGTTTTGTTCGCATTCTTACGCCGAATCAGTACGGCACTGTCGCGTGAAACGGTCACTCGTACGTGACTGTTACCAGCGCGGGGGCTCGAGACCGGCGGACTCAAGCAACCCCTTCCATCGGGATTGAATCGAGAGCCGAGAGACGTTGGCGGCGTCGGCCACTGCACCTTGTGTGCGGCCATCACCGGCGACGAGCGAGCCGGCGTAGACGCTCGCGGCGAGGACCGCTCGCTTGGACCGATCGGACGACGGGACGTCGGCGAGGAAGAGATCGGCCGCGGTCGATTGCGCGTCCGACGATAGCTCGAGCCGATCCGCGATGGCCTCCAGTTCCTCGAGCCACGATTCGTGTTCGACGCGGTCCCGCGCGCTATACATACCGTTAGGTATCGGATCAGTCAAGATAAAACTACGGTCGTGACGATGCGCGGAATCGAGCCAATCGGTCGGATCGTCTCGCGGTCGCAAATATGGTACTACCGCGGGCAACATTCTACTACGGATATTTCGGTAAATCGGCTGTTCTCCGCGGATTTCACTAGGAGACAACTACTAAACCGCCGGAGACTCGAAAGGGCAGGCGGCGCGGTCGACCGATGTCGGTTCGCACCCCATATGAAAGAGCCAACATGTAAACTCGTCTGTACCGGTTGCGGCCTCGAGATGCCGTACCGGGAGCGGTCCTTGGCCGAACAGGCCGCCGAATTACATCAGCTACGCGACTCCGAGCACGTGACGTTCATCGTTCCGCCCGATTGGTCACCAGAAGAGCCGGTGAAACACAGTTAGTGCGGACCGACAGGTTCATACCCGAATCGGGAAAACTCGGGGATGCGCGCGGGTAGCCAAGCCAGGCCAACGGCGCAGCGCTTAGGACGCTGTCCCGTAGGGGTCCGCCGGTTCGAATCCGGTCCCGCGCATTCTCCGCGAACAAAATTGAAGACGAATGGGAGTCGAAGCCCGGAGAAGGTGAGTCAGTTCACAAAGTAGTTGAACACTCGGAAAATCCATGCGATTGTTCCCAGCTACTATTTGTGTGTCAATAGAAGACATACCATCAGTAGAATCAATTGGTCACTCAGATATAATCAACCATGCACATGGACAGCGACCGGTTGCAGGGAGAGTTCATGGATGTCGTCTACACGGACCCTGCCCGCGACGACGTGGACTACTACGTCGACCGCGCTACGGCAGTCGAGGGATCGGTGCTCGAGTTAGGTTGTGGCACCGGCCAGATTTACCACGAACTACTCGAAGCGGGCGTCGACGCCGACGGTATCGACATCTCAGTGGACTCACTTGCCGTCCTTCGGAAGAAAGCCAAAGAGAAGGGGCTCGAACCGAGCGTCTGGCAGGCGGACATGACCGAGTTCAGTGTCGATAGGGAGTATGCCCTCGTCACGTGCCCGTTCAACGCCATCCAGCAACTGATACTGGCCGAACAGCAGCAGTCACTCTTCGAGTCGGTGTACGATGCGCTCGCACCCGGCGGGACGTTCGTCTTCGATACGTTCGTCCCCAACCTCGAGTACATCGCCGAGATGTGGGGCGAGTGGCAACAGCGGACGATCGAGTTCCAGGGGGAACCCGTCGAGTTCCACACCTGCACCCGTATGGTCGACGAGGTGACTCAGGAGTACGTCTCTGAAAAGAAAGCTATCACGAAGGACGGTGAACAGTTGTTTTCCACCGAAGAGCAGTCGACGCTGCTTCCTTACCGTGAAATCGAGTTGCTTGTACGCCTGTCGTCATTTGAATCCTGGAACGTGACCGGCGACTACACCGACGAGCCACTGGCCAACGGGCACTCGACACAGGTCTGGACGCTCGAACGGACGCCAACGTGTGACTGAGTGCCATGATTTATTGCCTACGTTAGCTGAAGCTGATCGCTGATGAGGCGTTCGTATCGGAATTTCGGTAATTGTTCTTGTAGGGAGGAGTGTCACGCGCGGATACAAACCGCTGTCAGCACTTCTGCCAGTCACTACTCACGTTCGCCGCCTCGTATCGAAAAAGGAGCGAATAGTTATTGGGTAAAATGCGGCCAGTCTTTTTCAGGGATCAGCTCCGTTGAACCGCAGCAGCCACACTTTGCAGGTGCTTCGTACTGGTGGCCGTTATCGGTTCGTTCGGAAACCGTGCCGACGTGCACCGTTTGGCAGGCCGTGCAAACGTATTTTCTCGGGAGTTCTGGAGCGTGAGCCATGTATATGGTACCCGTGCTAACAATATATAACTCGGGTGCAAATCTCACATGGAATATCTGATATAATCGATGCCGACACGCTGACACCCACATCAATGCGTTCCACATCTCTTTATTATATGAAATCAATCACCTATCGTGTTCTCCATGCGCCGTCGCCAGGTTCTTGTGGTCGGTTCCACAGCAGCTGTCGGCCTCGCCGGCTGCACGACGGTTCGGGACCGTCTCGGAGACGTCCGCCGTAATCCTCCGGACCGCCGTGTCGATTCCGACTGGGACCCCGAGCAAGGAACGTGGGGTGAACTACTCCGCCCTACCGCGCTCGGGCCTCCCCGGCCCTCGCTTGTTGCGGACGGAGCTTCCTGTTTCTGTGTCGGAACGTGCAGGAACAGATCCCACAGCGGTTCCAGACTCCGCAGGCTACTTCCCTTCACGGGTGGTTCGGAGTGTCCCACTCCTACCGGTTCGACACTCGGCCACAACCGACGATGCACGCTTGTTGTCGCGTTTGAACACCGCCGGAAGCGTGGTGAGCATCTTACTTTCACCTTCGACCTAAGTGATAATAAGAGTACCGATTCACGCGAAAACAAGCGTGCGGGCGCTGTATCCCCTCCCTGCTCGCGCCTTCGGCGCTCGCTGAGGAAGGGGGCTTAGCGCCCTCAATTACAGCTAAACGAGATTATGGACTCCAGAAACGCCGACACAGTCCTCACGCAACGCCACCATGGACCGAGCCTGACATCGACTGGCAGCACGAACTCGACTATTCGCTCGGCGATGGCTGGCTCGTCGTCGCCGATGACACGGTGTACGGTGGTGTGGTCGACGCTGAAACCGATGGGAACGATCAGGATGCGGCTCCCGGAGCCGTCCCGATGGTCTTTCGTCGCGGCCGCAGTGTGAATTCGGTACTCGGACCCGACGCAGACGTCTTCGAACGCGACTGCGGGAACGAGGACGACTGAGGGAACCGATGGGGGTGGAGGACGGGAGGACCTGGCGGGATCGATTGCATATCCTGACGAGAGTGGCGGGGTGGCCCGACGGAATTCTTTCGACGTTGTGAGCCGATACGTGTCGAGAGACGATGGTAATCGGTCTCAAGTCAGTTCACTTCGCATACCCGGCCACTCGGACACCCAGAGGCGTGTTGCAGTAGGGGGAACCGGGTCACGAGGTGTCGCGGCCGCCGCCGAGAGAAATCAACGGGGCGAATACGGGCTCCAGAGCAGTAGTGTACCGATCAGCCTTCGGTCTCGAATTGAACCCGGTAACAACCAGAGAGTATCGAAAGACACACGTCAGACGTCCCACAACGCTTATTCGAACAGGAACAGGTTGTAGTATTAATGGCCGGCTTAGACGACGTGTTTGGGGATCTCTATACGGATGTGGACGCTGTCGTGCTCTTTTCGCCGAGCGGGTCGTACTACGAGCGGTTTACGTCCATCGACGACATCGACGTGATCGTCGTCGGAACGGAAAACGCCGTGGGCGCGGAGACGTTCGTCGAGCTTCCCCTCGCGTTCGAGGAGGTCACCGAACGGATCCGATTCGGGCTCGAGGGGGCGCTTGATCAAAGCCTGATCGAAGACGGCGACGAACTGGCCTGTGCGACGAGCATCTTCAGCGACGGAATCGACACGGTGTCCCGCGTCCGAGCGGACGCAGAGACCCAGACCGGGATCTACGACCTGTTCGTCAAGTCCCGCGCCGAACCGGAGGTCATCAAAGCGGTCCTCGAGTTGGCGATCGAACTGGGTCAGAAAGGACAGAAAGGGAAGCCAGTCGGGGCGCTGTTCGTCGTCGGCGACGCGGGAAAAGTGATGAACAAGTCGCGGCCGCTCTCGTACAACCCCTTCGAGAAGTCCCACGTTCACGTCGGCGATCCGATTGTGAACGTCATGTTAAAGGAGTTCTCGCGCCTCGACGGCGCGTTCGTCATTTCGGACGCGGGCAAAATCGTCTCGGCGTATCGCTACCTCGAGCCGTCTGCGGAAGGGGTCGACATTCCGAAGGGGCTCGGTGCGCGACACATGGCTGGCGGTGCGATTACGCGCGATACCAACGCGATTTCGATCGTCTTGTCGGAGAGCGACGGTCTCGTTCGGGCGTTCAAGGCCGGTGAAATTATTCTGGAGGTCGATCCGGAGGCGTACTGATATGGTAGACTGGCAGGTGCTCGTCGACGAACCAGCGATCATAGCGGCGGCGGTGCTGGCGCTCGGCTTCGTCGTCGGCTATCTCGTCGGCCGGCTCAACGAAGAGTTGCTGTCGGCGTCCGGGGTGCCGGAAGCCGTCGAGGGGACTCCGTTCGAGCGAACCGCCCAGTCGATCGGCACGTCCACGGTCGAAATCGTGGCACGGCTGAGTTCGTGGTTCATCTACGGGATCGCGGTTCTCACGGCGATCCACATCGCGCAGTTACTCGATACGGACGCCTTCTGGCTCCGGGTCACAGAGTTCATTCCGCAGCTTTTCATCGCTGTCCTCGTCCTCATCATCGGCTTTATCATCGCGGACAAGTCCGAACTCATAGTCAGCGAGTATCTGCGCGGAGTCAAGCTCCCCGACGTGTTGATCATCCCGAAACTAGTCAAGTACTCCGTACTCTACGTCACCTTCATCATCGCGCTGGGCCAGATCGGCGTCCACGTCCTGGCCCTTCTGATCCTCCTGACGGTGTACGCCGTCGGGGTCGTCATCGTCGGGACGGTGGCGTTCAAGGAATTCCTCGTCTCGAGTGCGGCCGGGATCTACTTGTTGCTCAACCAGCCCTACGGGATCGGCGACGAAGTCCGGATCGGCGACCAGACGGGTATCGTCCAGGACGTCGATCTGTTCGTCACCAAGATCGAAGACGATTCGGAGGAGTTCATCGTTCCGAATCGGCGGGTCTTCGAGGATGGGGTCGTTCGGATTCGGGACTAACGTGTGTTCCGGACGATTCGATCACGAACGGGGCTCCGGAAGCATCTACCCTGATCGAGTTTCGACACGGAGGGCGCGACCCAGCGTGACGTCGACGGTAATCGAGGTTACTCGAGCGATAATCCGGCGTGCCAGCGAACGACGCCGGCCTCGCGCTTGACGGCGTCCATCCGTACCAGCAGATGCGTTGCGAGCGTGGCGGTTTCCGCAGCTCGCGACTCCCCCTCGGTCCTGAACTCGCCGGTTTTACGGTTCGCGTAGACGGTACAGACCGCGCCGGCGCGGAGTCCGTACAGGCTCGCGAGCGTCAGAATCGCGCTCGCCTCCATCTCGATGTTCTTGACGTTCGCCGCTTCGAGATCAGCGACCAGGTCGTCCGAACCGGCAGCTTCGAATCCGTCGAATCCGGGCCGGCCCTGGCCCGCGTAGAACGAATCGGCACTCATCGTGACACCAGTGTGGTAGTCGTAGCCGAGTCGCTCGGCAGCAGCGACCAGCGCGGAGACGACCTCGTAATCCGCCGCGGCCGGATAGTCTTCGCGGACGTACTCGTCGCTCGTCCCCTCCTGGCGAACCGCACCGGTCGTGATGACGAGATCGCCGACCGCTATCTCGGGCTGGATCGCCCCGCAGGAGCCGACTCGAATGAAGGTCTCGACGCCTACGCGGGCCAGTTCCTCGAGCGCGATCGCGGCCGACGGACCGCCGATACCGGTCGAGGTGACCGAAATCGGCGTTCCCTCGTAACTGCCCGTGGCCGTCCGGTACTCTCGGTGGTGAGCCCGGATCTCGTGGTCGTCCCAGTCGGCGACGATCGTCTCGAGGCGGTCCGGATTTCCCGGCAGGAGAACGGTGTCTGCGACGTCGTCGGGGCCGACCTCGAGGTGGTACTGTACGTCGGTGTTCGGGTCTTCGCTGTCGCGAGCCATCGGTTACCGCCGGTTCGATTCGTCACCGTATATAAATGCGGGGCCCGTGTAGGACGCGTATGACACGGGGAACGCTCGCGGACACCTACGTCGCCGCCATTCAGCACGACCTGGTCGACCTGCCCGCGGACGCGACCCGCGTCGGCGTCGTGCGGCGACCGACGTCGTGGTTTCACGCGGCGGTCGACGAGAACCGACCCGAACTCGGCCCGCCCGAACCGCTGCTCGAGTCGATGCGCGACTGCGAGGAGGAGATGAAGATGCAAGGACTTTGTGAAGAGGGAGCGCACAACGCCGCCTGGGATCAGGTCGGGTTCGAGGAGGCGTACCGGGAGTACCTCGGGACGGAAGATGCACGGGCAGCACTCGCGGCGCTCGACGACCGACTGGCGTCCGGCGAATCGCTGGCGCTGGTCTGCTACGAGAACACCGAGAAAAAACGGTGTCACCGGACGATTCTCCGAGAGGTTCTCGAGGAAACCGGGTGACGAATGTGGCCGGTGGTCGCACAGACCTCGAGCAGGATGTTCGCACCAATTTCGAATGCGCGACGGCCGTCTCGGGACCCAGGAATCACGTATGGAAGAACCAAGAGAACGGCGGGACGGACCGCGTCCACGGAGGACGAAACCGTGACCCGACCGAGTGAAGACGCGCCCGCAGACGGTGACGCCACCGGCGACGAGGAGTCGGCCGACCGCGGATCACCGGCGGACGCGTTCGCCGCGCTCAGCGATCCGCTTCGGGTCACCATCCTCCGGGAACTGAGCGCTCACCACCGGACAGCCGGCGAGGACGCCGTCGGATTCGCCGATCTGCGCCGACGAGTCGGTGTCAGGGATTCCGGTCGGTTTCGGTACCACCTCAACGAACTCCGCGATCGATTCGTCGAAAAGACCGAGGGGGGGTACCAACTCACCCACGCCGGCATTCAGGTGGTGGCCGCGATCCTCGCGGGGACCTACACCGACGACGTGTCGATGGGTCCGACCGAACTCGACAGCGAATGTTCGGACTGCGGTCGACCGGCGATCGCGACGTGCGAGGACGGCCGCTGTCGCGTCACCTGTGCCAGCGACCACGCCCTCTTCCAGTGGAGCGTCCCCCCGAATGCCACCGCCGATGCGACGCTCCCGGAAATCGTCGATCTCGCCTGTTCCTTCAACTCAATCCCGTCCTCCAGCTGAAGGGGATCGCACAGCTCGCCGGACACGTTCCTGTTTTCCTCCGGTACCGGTTCCGACTGCCGGACCCGGACCGGTTCGAGCAGCGGGGCGACTACCGACTGCCGGTCGAGGGGGAGTGGACGGTCGTCAATGGTGGGCCGACCCGCGAATCCTCACACTCGTGGGGGATGCTCGCCCAGCGGTACGCCTACGATCTGGTCGTGACCGACGAGCGGGGGCGATCCCACGAGGGAAGCGGCGAGAGTCCGGCAGCGTATCACTGTTTCGGCGAGCCAGTCGTGGCACCCGCCGACGGCACGGTCGTCACGGCCGGAGACGGCCACCGCGATTATCACCGGGCCGGCGGCTGGCTAGATCCGCGCCAGCGCGACCCGCGGGGGAACTACGTAACGATCGAACACGAATCCGGCGAGTACAGTCTCCTCGCACACCTACAGGAGGACAGCCTCGAGGTCTCCCGGGGAGACCGCGTCGAGCGCGGAGAACGTATCGCCCGGTGTGGACACTCCGGCAATTCGACGGAGCCACACCTTCACTTTCAGCTTCAGGATCACGCCTCGTTCTTCCGCTCGATGGGGCTTCCAGTCCACTTCTCGAGCATATGCATCCAGAATTCCGACGGGAAGAAACGGTCGCACGAGCGAGCCTACATTTCTGCGGGCCAGCGAGTCGCATCCACGGAGTGATCGATGACCCGTTCCGGCAGGTCTCGGGGAGTCGTTGCTCGTGCGAGACGCTACTCGAGCGTCTCTTGCGTGATGGTGTTCGGGAGTAATTCGCCGAGCGTATACTCGGTGATGTCGTCGCTGCCTTCGTCACAGATGACCACCAGTTCGTCGTCACAGAACTCCCTCAGCGTCTGTCGGCACATGCCGCAGGGAGTGACGCCGTCGCGCCGGCCGGAACTGACAGCGAGGCGTGAGAATTCGCGGTGGCCGTTCTTGACCGCCTCCGCGACCGCGACCTCCTCGGCGTGGAGGCTATTGCTGAAGTTCGCGTTCTCGAGGTTGCAGCCGACGAACACGTCACCGTCTTCGGTCTCGAGGGCTGCACCGACCGTATAGCCGGAGTATGGGACGTGGGCGCGGTCCTGGATGTCGCGAGCGGCGGCGATCAAGTCGTCCATGACGACCGGTTGGTGCGCCGGCTACCAAAGAAGTTGGGTCGAGAGATTGGAACAGCGGCCCAAAGACCTCAGTAGCTACCAGATAGCAAAGAACATCGACCGTTCATCGATTTTCCGTGATCGCCGTTTCGACGACTGTGCGCGCATCGCCGACGAGTTCGTCGACGGTATCGCTCTCGGCGTAGAGTCGAACGTACGGTTCCGTGCCACTCGGCCGAACGAGTAACCACGAGGCGTCGTCGAACTCGAGGCGGACGCCGTAATCCGTATCGACCGCCGCCTCCGGGAACGCGTTCGGGAGCGCCACCTCGAGGGCGGCCATGGATTCGGATTTCGCGTCGTCTGGGCATTCGACGCTGACCTTTCGGTACGGTCGTTCGGTAACCGGCGCACGGAGCGTTTCGGTGTCCCCGGCCTCGGCGACGAGCGTGGCGACGACCGCGGCGCTGACCACGCCGTCTATCCAGCCGCCGAACGCGGTGTGGATTTGTTTCCAGGGTTCGGCGGCGAAGACGATCTCGGTGCTTTCGCCGGCGAGGTCTCGTTCGCGGGCGATCCCCTCGTGGAGCGCACCCAGTCGGACGCGTTCGACGCGACCGCCGGCCGCACGGACGCGCTCGTCGATGCGGGCCGAGGCGTTGGGAGTCGTGACGACGACCGGATCGCCGGCAGTGCTGGTGGCCGTGTAGCGGGCGGCGACCACCGCGAGGATCGTATCTTCGTGGATCACGTCGCCGTCGGGACCGAGGACGACGAGTCGGTCGGCGTCACCGTCGTGAGCGAGGCCGAGATCGAACGTCCCCTCCGCGAGGAACGCGGAGAATTCGGAGAGCGTCTCCGGAGTGGGTTTGCTCTCGCGACCGGGGAAGTGTCCGTCGACGGAGGCGTTGACCGCGACGACCGACGCGCCGAGACGCTCCAGGACCTGCGGCGTCGCGAGCCCGCCCATTCCGTTTCCGCAGTCGACGGCGATCCGAGCCCCTTCGAGGAGATTATTTGGGGTCGACGTCTCGGTCTCGGTCCCCGCGTCTCGAGGGTGAAACTGCTCGCGAACGTACGACACGACGGCCTCACGGTATCGGTCGAGCACGGGGAGTCGCTCGGCGGCGCCCCATTCGTCCCAGCTGGCGAGCCGCGAGTCGTCGGTCGCGACGCGGTCGTCGATGGTCCGCTCGGCGTCGGCGTCGTACTCGACACCGTCTACGAAGAGTTTGATGCCGTTGTCCGCGGGGGGATTGTGGCTCGCCGTGAGCATGACCCCGCGTCGGCCCCGCGAGGCGAACGCGAGTGCGGGCGTCGGCACCTGGCCGACGCGGCGAACGTCGGCCCCGACGCTCTCGAGGCCGGCTTCCACGGCTGCCGCGAGCGCTGAGCCCGTTTCCCGCCCGTCGCGGCCGATCACGTACGTTTCCCCGGATTCGCCGGCGGCCTGGCCGACCGAGAGCGCCAACGACGGCGTCACCTCCTCGATCGGACCGCGAATTCCTGCCGTCCCAAAAAGCGTCATATACATCCGTTCCGCGAGGAGGTACTTAGCAACACTGCCCGGGCCCCTATCGACGAACGCGGTCGCCGAACCCGTCCCGTTACTCGGCGGGCAGGTCGTCGATCAGGACAACCGCCTCACCGTCGATCACGGTGGCATCGTCGTCCTCGTTACGTACGACCGTCTCGAGTCGGTACTGATCGTTGCCGAGGTTTTCGACGATTTCGACGCGGGCAGAAACCCGGTCGCCGACACCGACCGGTCCGCTGAACTCGAGATCCTGAGAGAGGTAGATGGTGAGTCCGGGGAGCCGAGCGAGCGCCGCACTGATGAGGCCAGAGGCGAGGGTCCCGTGGACGATCCGCTCGCCGAAGCGGGTCTCGGCTGCGAACGCCTCGTCCAGGTGGAGGCGGTTCGTGTCGCCGCTGACGGCGGCGAACGCGCGAACGTCTTCGTCGGTGATCGCTTTCTCGAAGATAACGGTGTCGCCGACGCTGATGTGGTCGGGGTCGTCGACGGTGCGGTCGAACTGCCAGTCGAGATCGGAGTACTCGATCGACGGGATGGAAGGGGCAACTCGATTCTTCTCCTGACCGTTTTCGCCGTCGATAGACGGAAGCATCGCCGAAACAGCCGCTTGATTCGCCGCCGTCGCGGTTCGAAGGAACCCGCGCGTCATCGCCGACCACGCGGTCGTCATAGCACTCAAGTTATCTCCTCGAGTATTCTGATGGGACATCTACGGGCGGCTAAGTGTGGGGCGTATATGACTTCTTTGGCTGTTCTAATACCAATTTGTCGACACCAAGGTCCCGTAATAGCACCCTACAGGGCCACTCGAAAGTCCTTTCGATCAGCACAGTGTCGGAATCTTACTCACTGGCTTAACACCTCCATAACCGTCGTTCGAGCCACACACCGTCATGGAAAATCATCAAGTGGAGTCTGATGCCATTTGATGGTATCAGATGGATATCAGTGTAAAAGCTTAAGAGGTCTGCTCTCCAAGAAGCTGTTGATGACGGACGACTCCGACCGATCGCTCTGGTTCCCACCCGCGATGTTTGCCGAGGGGATGCAGGAAGCAGGAGAGCAGGTCGCGGAATCTCAGCAGGAGATGATGAAGCAGTTGATGCAGGCCACGTCGGCGAATCCGTTCAAAAGCGGGTCCACGTTTGGCCCGATGAACATGGGTACGGCGACGTTCAAAGCCCGCGTCCAGAGTGGCGGTCGGGTCAGTATTCCCGGCCCCGAACGGGAGGCCCTCGACATCGAAGAGGGCGATATCGTCCAGACAATCGTCATCCCCGTCAAACGAAACCGAGAGGAGTAACCATGACTCAGAACCCATTCACCGCAGTCTTCGACGCACAGCGCACAGCAATCGAACAGAGCCAGAACATGACCCACGATGCTCTCGAGGCCCAGCAAACGTCACTCGGCGCGATCGCCGACGCCGTCGAGACGTCGGGTGCGATGTTCGAATCCAACGCCGAAGTCACCCGCGGTGCCGTCCACGCCTACTTCGACGCCATCGAAGCCGGGCTCCCCGAGGGAAGCGCCAACTTCGACGAACTCCGCGAACTCGTCGACGAAGGCTTCGACTCCGCCACCGAAGCGCAGTCCCAGTCGCTCGATGCGGTCGTCGAAGCGGTCGAGGAATCGGAAGTCGCCTACGAGGAGTTCGCCCGGAGCTACGCCGAAGTAGTCGATACGTCGTTTGACGCATACCTCGACGCCCACGAGCAGGTCGAACAGAACGTGACTGCCGTGGCAGAGAACGTCGAAGAGGCCGCCGACGAGTTCGACGTCTCGGCCTAACGTAGGGACGCCGTTTTTTACAGTACACCGCCAATTTTCACCTATGGCAGACTCACAACCCCCGGCACAGAACTGGAACACGTTCGTCGAGCAGTGGAACGAGCAATTCCTCGAGGCGCTCGAGGACAACATGGAAGCACAGGCTCGATTCGTCGAGAGCTGGTCCCAGACGGTCGGCGATATCAGCGAGGACACCGAAGTCTCGGATGGCGTCGAGGGCTACGCCCGCGCCTACGAGACGTGGATGAACGCCTCGAAACAGATGGTCGAGCGCATGAACGACCAGCTCGAGGGCGAGGACGTCGACATAGAGGAGTTCCGTGACATCTGGCTCAACACGGCCAACGAGGCGTTCAAGGATGTCATGTCGACGACCGCGTTCGCAAAGATGACCGGCGAAACCGTCGGCGACGTTCTCGAACTCCAGCAGCAGGCCGACGAGGCGTCCCAGGAGACACTCCGGACGCTCGGCTTCGCGACCGAAGAGGACATCGTCGAAGTCGGCGACCGACTCGTCGAGCTCGAGCGCCGCCAACACGCCGTCGAGCAGAAACTCGACCGTGTCCTCGATCACCTGGAAGACGAGCAATGAGGAACCCGTATTCGTACGCACTGAACATGCAGCGTCAGGCCTGGGAGGGCGCTGCCGACCTGGCGGACAAGACCAGGGTAACACCAGAACGGACCGAAACGGTCGAGAACGTCGCCGTGGGTCAGACCCCGAGCGAGGTTGTCTACGAGGAGAACAAGCTGCGACTCCTCCACTACGAGCCGATGACGGAGGAGCAACACGATATTCCGATCCTCATCGTCTACGCGCTGATAAACAAACCGTACATCCTCGATTTACAGCCCGACCGCTCGGTCGTCCAGACGCTTCTCGAGTCCGGCTTCGATGTCTATCTGATCGACTGGGGCGAGCCTTCCAAACTCGATCGGACGCTCTCGCTTTCCGACTACGTCAATCGCTACATCGACAACTGCGTCGACGTCGTCAGCGAGCGCTCCGGTCAGGACGCGATCAACATCCTCGGATACTGCATGGGCGGCACGATGTCGGCCATGTACGCGGCGCTGTACCCCGAGAAAATCAAGAACCTGGCGTTGATGGCCGCCGGCCTCAGTTTCGCGGGTGAGGGCGGCATCCTCGAACTCTGGGGATCCGAAGAGTACTACGACCCGAACGCCGTCACCGACGCGTTCGACAACGTCCCGGCAGAGTTCCTCGACGTCGGCTTCGCGCTGATGGACCCCGTCGCGAATAACGTGACGAAGTACGTTCGGTTCTACGACAACGTCGAGGACGAGGACTTCGTCGAGAACTTCGCTCGAATGGAGCGCTGGCTCGACGAGGGAATCGACGTCGCAGGCGAAGCTTACGAGGAGTTTATCCGCGACATCTATCAGGAGAATAAGCTCTACACTAACGAACTCACGCTGGACGGCAAACGCGTCGACCTCTCCCGAATCGACATGCCCGTGCTTCAGATCGTCGCGGAGTACGACCACCTCATTCCGCCCGGGGCCTCCAAGCCGTTCAACGACGTCATCGAATCCGATGACACGGAGATCCTCGAGTTCGCGACGGGCCACATCGGCATGTCCGTCTCCTCACGGAGCCACGACGACCTCTGGCCGCGGGTCTCTGAGTGGTTCGAGGACCGCTCGAACGGGACGGGGGCCGATCGCGAGTCCGAGTCTGTCGGCGAACCGACACGCGAAGCGGACGCCGCGCTCGCTGAGGACGTCAGCGGATCCGAATCGGGTGTCGAGGATCTCGCGGACGGCGGCTCGAGCGTCGAAACGGCCTCGAGTTCCGGCGCCGGAACCGAAACTGAAACTGGGGACGAGAGCGAGGCGGAGACTGACGATCTCACCGAACTGACCGGAATCGGTCAGGCGTACTCGGACGACCTCACCGCCGCCGGTATCGAGACGTTCGACGATCTCGCCGATGCCGACGTCGCCGAACTCGCCACCGAAACGGGAATCTCTCCGAATCGGATCGAAGGATGGGTCGAACAGGCCCGACAGCAGTAGCGGGTTCGCCGCCGTGATCACGTCAAGTGGATCGGAGACGGAGTTCGACTGATCCAGGGGGGACGAGTCATCCAGGGGGAGGTTACGACTGGTCACGATTCCGACGGATGACGGCGACCATCGGGACAGGCGATCGTTCGAGCGCCGGTTCGTGGCAAATATTTTTAGATTGACATTTGCAAAATATTCGTTGACAGGTCGTTATTTACCATGGGACGTTGAACGTACCAGGTATGTCCATGGATGGTCGCACCTGCGTAATCACTGGCTCAGCACGGGGTATCGGTCGCGGGATCGCCGAGCACCTCGGCGAACAGGAAGCGAACGTAGTCGTCAACTACCGCTCATCGGAGGGGCCAGCACACGACACCGTCGAAGCGATCGAATCGAAGGGTGGGTCCGCTGTTGCGGCGAGAGCGGACGTAAGCGATCGCGCGGAGGTCGAACACATGATCGAGGTCTGTCACGAAGCGTTCGGCCAGTGTGACGTACTGGTGAACAACGCCGGGATCACGGCGGACAAGCAATTCACCGAGATGTCACGCGAGGAGTGGGACCGCGTGATGGACGTCAACCTCGGCGGCATGTTCAACTGCACCCAACTGTTCTACGACGACATCTGGAACGCAGAGGAGGGCCGGCTGATAAACATCTCGAGTGTCGTCGGGAAACAGGGTAACTTCGGACAAGCGAACTACGCCGCCGCGAAAAGCGGCATGTTCGGCTTTACGCGAACGATCGCCCTCGAACTCGCCCAGGGTGGCTCGACGGCCAACTGCGTCGCACCGGGCTTTACCGCGACCGACATGCTCGAGAGTGTCCCCGACAGCGTCCTCGATCGGATTATCGCGGGAATACCCCTCGAACGACTCGCGGAAGTCGAGGACATCGCAGCGGTCGTGCGCTTCCTCGCGAGCGAGGAATCGTCGTACGTGACGGGAGAAGTGATCGACGTCAACGGCGGCATGGACCTATAGAGACACCGTTTCAGTTCGATTTTAGAACCTCCGGACTCGCCTTCGGACCCCGATTGGCCAGTTTCGTAGAACGCCGTACGAAGGGGCCACAGTATCCGACCCGAGGTGGATGCCCGCGCGACGTGAAGGCGACTCGAGGTCGGTCCGAGTTCGCTTCAGTCACGCTCTACAGCCGTCTCGTTCGAATTGTCATCACGTCCGGTGTTTCGCTTTCTGCAGGACTCGCACGTTATCGATTCCAGTGTCCGGGTACTGGCCATCGTCGTCTTTCTCGACGGCCTTGACCATGTCCCAGACGACGTTCAAACCGGTCGTCACCCCCTCGAGTGCTTCCATCTCACAGCCCGTCTTGCCGGTGGTCTCGACGGCGACCCGCAATTCGACCCGGTCGTCTCCGAGTGAGAAGTCGGTGTCGACGTTCGTAATCGGGATCTGGTGGCACATGGGGATCGTCTCCCAGGTGTGCTTGACGGCCTGGATCGCGCCGATTCGGGCGGTCGCGAGGACGTCTCCCTTTCCCACCTCGTCTTCTCTGATCGCTTCGATCGTCGACCGGCGGAGACGGATTTCCCCGGCCGCGACCGCGCGGCGCTCGCTATCCGGTTTGTCGCCGACGTCGACCATCTGAACGTCGCCCTCCGCGGTCGTATGGGTCAGTTCGTCTGCACCGGCATTCGTACCCGTATCCGAATGCTCGTTTCCGCCGTCTCTCGAGTCGCCCGCATCGTCGTTCTCACTCATCTGTCTCACCCCATAGGGCCGCGGGAATTTCCTCGAGCATCTCCGACGCGAGGAACCCGTTCGATGCCGTCGGAGCAAGCCGTTCGCCGGCGCGGCCGTTGACGAACGCTGCTGCCGCCGCGGCATCGAGCGGATCGGCGTGTTCGAGCAGTGCCGCGACGATCCCCGCCAGCAGATCGCCGGTTCCGCCGACTTTCATTCCTGGGGCACCTGTTCGACAGATTCGGGTTCGCTCGCCGTCCGTCGCGACGTCGTCGACGCCTTTCGCGAGAACGACGTGACCCAGTTCGGCCGCGAAATCCGTGACGTCGTCCGCAGCCTCACGCAGCGAATCAGTGTCCGGACCCCCCATCCGGGTGAGTTCCGCCCGGTTCGGCGTACAGACCAGGGTCGCATCCGTTTCGAGGTCGGGGACGATCGATAGGGCGTCCGCGTCGACGACCGCCGGCCCCGTGTAGGACTCGAGAAACCGGCGGGCGGCCTCAAGCGTCTCGTCTGCAGTCCCGAGGCCCGGACCGAGCACGACCACGTCGTCGTGGCGCTCTGCCGTGTTCACGAGGTCGCCGACCTGCTCGGGCGAGAGCCTGTCGCTCCCGTAGGGCTGGACGATGAGGTCCTCAGCGTACCCCTGGATCTCGCCGGCAACCGACTCCGGTGCGGCGACGAAGGAGAGTTCCATCCCGGCCCGCAGGGCCGCTTGCGCTGCCAGCGCCGGCGCACCGGTGTAAGGGCCGCCACCGATGATGAACGCCCGCCCATCGCGGCTCGCCGGGCGAGCGAGGTCGACGTCGCCGGGGCCGACGAACTGCTCCGCAGCCGCGGGGATGCCGATGTTGGCGACGGTGACGTCGGCCGCGAGGTCCTCGAGACCCGGTTTCGTCCGGTGGAACGTGACGACGTGGTCTGCCACGATACCGTTGTCCGCGTGCTCACCGCCGTCTGCGTCGAAGCCCGACGGGACGTCGACCGCGATGACAGTCGCGTCGGCCTCGTTGATCGCTCGCGCGCCGGTCGCTGCCGGTTCTCGGAGATCGCCGCTGATACCCGTTCCGAGCATCGCGTCGACGATCACGTCCGATTCGGGGAGGTCGAACCCGCTCGAGTCGGTCACTTCTCGCGCGTCGTAGTCGGCCCGTCGCAGCGCGTCCCAGTTCTCGCGAGCGATGTCGGTCCCGATCAGCTCAGCGCGGCCGAGCAGCAGCGTCGTGACCCGATACTCGTCCAGGAAGCGAGCGGCGACGAATGCGTCACCGCCGTTGTTTCCGCGGCCGGCGACGACGACGACTCGAGCACCTGGATCGGCGACCGCCCTGATCTCGCGGGCGACCGCATTTCCGCTCGACTCCATCAACTGTTTCCGCGGGACGCCGAGCGCCGCGGCGTTTGCATCGACGGCGGCCATTCGATCGCCAGTAATCATAGGACAGGGTTCGACCGGCCGACCGTTGAAGATTGCGGACATCAGTGTGAAGTTCATCGGTTCGGCGACCGGCTGCGTACCGATTCGACCGGTGGAAATCGACGGGTCCTAGACCCGTGGGCCAATTTATCAATAATGATCTTTAGTTTTCTATCTCAAAACAATATTTGCAAATATATAAATTCCCTACCCTACTACGAACGGTATGGAAACGAGAGAGATCGACGACCCCGCCGACACCGTACCTGCAGACTGGTTCGATAGCACGTTCGACCAACCCGACCTCCAGATGTATCTGCCGGGTACGCCGACAGTCAATTTCGTCGAGTACGTCGAACTGGCGACGAAGCTGTTGCTCGGACGGTAGTGCGCTCGGCGACGTTCGTTCTCTCGCACCGATTCAAGGCCTCGAGCGAACGGCTTCGACCGAGACTGGAAAGATGGCGACGATTGGCCACTCGTTCGGTCGCCATGTTAGTACCGAATTTCGAACCCGTCTTTGCCTCGCGGGTCCTCGAATTCGGACTGGACGTCCTCGACGTTGGCCGCCGGGCTTCCCACGTGACACCACTCGATCATCTCTTCGACGACGTCCTCGGGCCCCTCAAAGATTGCCTCGACGCGACCGTCTTCTAAATTCGTAACCCAGCCGTCGACACCCTTCTCGCGCGCTGCGTCGCGAGTATTGGCGCGGTAGTAGACGCCCTGTACCGTCCCCGAGACGAATACGTGTGCGCGGGTTCGACTTGCCATGCCTCAGCAATCGACTTCGAGCATGAAAAATCCGGGACCGTTCCGTCCGCGGTCGCACCGTTCGAATACCCGAGAGTCAGTCCGGCTACGATGGTTGGTCGGTCCCGAAGCGATACAGGCAGGTATCTCGAGGGCCTACTCGAGTCCAGTGACTGTACGGCACCGAGACGGCATCCATTTCGAACGGGGCGGCGAGCCGTGCGTCGTCGCCGACGCACGAAGCGCCGCGGGCAGGGTCAACGTCGTGAGCCACGCCCACGCGGACCACACGTTTCGGACGGCGCCGGAATCGATCGTCTGCTCGACCGAAACCGCCGCGATAGCCGAAGCCAGGACCGGCACCGGCTTCGAATTCGTCGAACGGGTCCCTGGCATCGAACTCGTTCCGGCCGGCCACGTCGTCGGCTCCCGCGCGGCGATCATCGACCTGGATGACGTGTCCGGTAGTCTCGAGGACGTGACCGATGACGACGGTCCCCGACGCTACTGTTACACCGGCGATTTCTCGACGCGCGATCGGTGTTACCTCGAGGGGTTCGATCCCCGCGCCGTCGACGCGGACGCGCTCGTCATGGAGACGACGTACGGGCTTCCAAAGTACCGATTTTCGCCGCAGGAGGAACTCGAGGCCGCGATCCTCGACTGGCTTCGCGACAACGACGACCGGCCGTGCTTCCTGTTCGGCTACTCGTTGGGCCGCGCCCAGAAGCTCCAGTGGGTGGCCCGCGACGCGACGGGCGACGGGGGCCGGGAGATTCTCGTCTCCGAGTCCATCCGCGAGGTGAATCGGGTTATCGAACGCGCGACCGACGGCGACTCCCCGAACGGAGCGACCGATCGCCCGGCGGACGGGTCGGCTTCGGGCGGCCTTGAGTTCCCTGGGCGACGCTACGACTCGCTCCGCGGACTGACCGACGAAATCGTGATCCTGCCGTCGAATCAGGCTCGAGCCGACTGGGTCGAGACGGCCGTCGACCGCGAGAACGGACTGAAGGCGGGCTTTTCGGGGTGGGCGGTCGACGACTCCTTCCGCTATCGAGGACACTACGACGTGACGTTTCCGCTCACGGACCACTGCGACTTCGATGAACTCGTCGAAACAGCTCGCGCGATCGATCCGGAGGTCGTCTACACGAACCACGGCTTCGACGAGGCGTTCGCCGACCACCTCGCGACCGAGTATGGCTATCGAGCGCAGCCGCTGAAGCGAAACCAAACGACCCTCGAGGAGTTCTTCTGATGGGCCTCATCGACCGCTTCGAATCGGAGTATCTCGACGTCTCGAGTGGGCGTGCGACGGTCCGGGAGCTGCTCGAATTACTCGTCGGCGCGGTGCTGTTCGTCGTCGTCGCGAGCGCGCTCTCGTACTACCTGCTCAGCCGGCAGGTTGCACTCTGGGTCGCGGGAATCCTCGTCGTCGTCTTCACAGTGATGCTCGTTTCACAGGCCTACTGGGCCGTGACCGGCCGCGAAGACTACGCGGAGTAACTGCCCTGCTCCCGGCACACCTGAGGGGATCGCTCACCTGTTCGCAAGTGGCAGAAGAGAGACTTCTGCAGGCGGAGCAGGCCGAGTGCCTCGGGATCGTACGGATAGCGGAGATTTCCGTGACGAAGCGAAGCGACGCTCCGCGAGGTCCGCGAGACCGACGGTCTCGCTGACGAGACGCTCCGCGTCTCGAACCACGTGACACCGAGGCGGTTCACCAGGATCGAGTTTGTAGTCGTAGAGACGAGAGCCGCGGATACTGGAGAGACTAACGACCAGCAGGATTTCGCCGGCGGACTCCAACGGTACCATCGGCCGCTCGAGGAGTCGACAGAGATCCAGGAGGTGATCGACCAGTGATCGAGTGCTGGCTCCGCGAACGATGGGGCCGTCACAGTCAACCGCCCCTGGGTCACCTCTCTTGGAACAGTATTGATGGATAGTGAACGATGATTGGCGTTCAGGAGACACTGGTCGATCGTGAACTCGCCAGCTATTTACTTTTCAGAGCAGAGGTTCTGTCTCCAGTATGGCAACGAAAGCAGCTTACGAGTGTCCCGTGTGTCATGAGGAACTCGAGGATGGCGAACAGATGGAGGAGCACCTGCTCCGTACCCACCCGAAGAAAAAGCTGGCCACGTTCGTCGCCACTGAGACGGTTACTAGGGAAGAAGAAGGCGTCTCTGAGTAAGCTAGTCCATCTTCGATTTTCGAACGACCTCGAGTCATTCGGCCTGTTCAGCCTGTCGGACATATAAGGGGGTTCTCAGTCCGTCCAGTTGGGGAGATAGCCGCGCAGCCGCGTGTTCTCGAGGTCTGCCAGCACGTCGAGTGATTCGATTTCACCGACACCGCGTGACCTGGTCCTGAACAGATCGGAGTCGATCGCGAGCAGCGCGTCGTACAACTCGAGCATCGATGACGCGGCGATCGGCCAGCCGTCTTCGAGCAAGACGGCCGTGTCTCCGTTGGTCTCGAGCGCGGCGGCGATGTCTGGGTGCGTTTCGGCCACACCGTTCATTCCACTGCGCTTTCGACGGTAATCTATTGCTCCGTGAACGTCTCGACGAGCACCTCCCGGAGCGGCTCGGTCGCATCGTGGCCGATAGCTGCGATGGTCTAGACCGCCCGTCCGTCCTCGTCGATGAACGATCGAAGTGCCACCTGTTCACGTCGTCGAATACGGCTCATAACCGTTCTCGCCACGTGGATTTCGGACGTCAGTCGCCGGTGACGGGATCGCGTTCCCAGAACTCGCTTCCCTTTTTCAGTTTCGGAACCCACGTGTCGGTCGTCTTCGCCAGCAGCGCGACGCGGGACGCCGGAACGCCTTTCACCTCGGTAAACTCGGGCATGTGTTCGCCCACGGCCTCCGCGAATTCGACGACCTCGTCGTGGTCGGGCATCGCGGAGCGGTCGAGCCGACCTCGCGAGTGACCGACGTGCATGTAGGCTTTCAGCTCGATGAAATCCGGGTCAGCTTGCTGATAGAAGCCGGCGTACCAGTCTGGATGATGCATATTTTCTCCGTCGACGAGCGTCGTCCGCAAGACGGTTCGAGTGTCGTCTTTGTCCGCGAGCACGCCCATCGTCTCGAGCAGTTTCTCCCAGGCGTCGTCCTCCATTGCGCCGACCACCTGATCGAACGTGTGGCGCTCGGCCGCGTCGACGCTGACGTACAACTGGGTCGGATCGCACGCTCGGAGAACGTCGGGGCGGGTGCCGTTCGAAACGAGAAACGTAGTGATATCACGGTCGTGGAAGGCCTCGATGAGTTCGGGCAGGAAGGGATAGAGCGTCGGTTCGCCGTCCAGCGAGATGGCGACGTGTCGGGGTTCCATCGCCTGATCGAACACCTCGCGGGGAACCTCGTCGTTACCGCCGTACCCCGAGAGGAGCTTCTTCTGGAGAGTGATCGATGCGTCGACGACGGCTTCCGGGTCGTCCCACTCCACGTCGTCCATTTCGTAGGCGTGACCGCTGTGGTCGCGCCAGCAAAAGACACACCGCTCGTTACACCGGACGACGGGTGTCATCTGGATACAGCGATGGGACTCGATTCCGTAGAAAATATTCTTGTAACACTTGCCCTCGCCGCGCAGCGCGTTCGCCGTCCAGCCGCACGTCTGTGCTGCCGTGTGATTTTCGTTGTGATAATTCGGCGAGTCGACTTGCATCGGCCCGCTGTCGGAGTCGCTCATTAGTCCGTTCGTTCGAAACCCACAGCAATAACAGCCACGTTCACCGCTAGATCGAACGGCCGAATCTCGCTCTCTACGTTAGCGGACTGATCCTGCGATTTGATCGGACACGTCGGGTGTGGTGATACAGATTCGATCTCACGGATCGGGGAGAGGGTACCTTCGAATCCAGTGAGACGAAACAGAGACCAGTTTTCGTCCAATTCCGGTTCGAGTCCGTCGACGAATACGTTTTTCGAGACGAGTGCAAACCGCTCATCTCGAGCGGACGGTCCCCATCGGACGGTTTTACTTTTCGCCGGTTCTATTGAATCCACTGACGGCGTCGGGGTAAGTCGTCAGAATGATTGAATTGAAGCGGCAGAGGAAGCTTTGTGCAAAAGACTCTCTTCCGCTTCGTTAAACAGGCTGTGTCGATCGCACGAAAACTTACTGATGCAGCGCTGATGCAGATCAGCCATCCTGCCGGCAACGGAGTTGCCGGCTGGAAGCACGCTGTCCTGCATTTTCTCCGGCTTCACATGGAAGCAACGCTCGAAGAAGTCCTCGATTGGGCCGAAGAGATGGAGCGGGTACGAGCCGCGCTCAATCTCAAGCGCGGCGAGCTCCCCGGCCCATCCGCGCTCTGCAAGTCGTTTGACCGAGCGCCGATGCGGATCTGGCGAGAGCTGCTCCGACTTTCGTCGGAGCTGCTCGAGCAGTCTGGTCACGCCGCCATTGACGCCACGTACTTCGACCGTCGACAGGCATCAACCCACTATCTCAACCGCTGTGACCGAGACGTACGGACGATACAAGCGACGTTTCTCGTCGATACCGCGCAGGGCGCGGTTATCGACGTTCACTGCAGCACGAAGTGGCCTAACGGAACCAACATCGGGCCGCAGGTCGCCCGGCGCAACGCCGGCGACCTGCTCAGCCTCGCCGCTGACAAAGGCTACGACGATATGAGCTTCCGCGAAGAGCTTCGTGCTGAAGAAGTAAGACCACTGATCAAACATCGCGTCTTCGCACCCTACGATCACGCGCACAATGCGCGGATAGAGGATGAACTCTACAACCAGCGCTCAATCTGTGAAACCGTGAACTCGGTGATCAAGCGCTCGTACGGCTCCGCCGTCCGAGCGCGTGCATGGTATCGCCAGTTCCGTGAAATCGCTCTCGCAGCCGCAGTCTATAACGTCGAACAAGCCGTCAAACAATGAATCCCGTCGCCCTCTGCGGATTCAATAGAGCCCTTTTCGCCCGAAGAGCCGTGACGAGCGAGTGCCCGACCGATTCACTGGTCTATTTGCAATCGGCGAACTGGATACGATCATCGGTCGGCGCGAGACCGACGATATCGATATCGTGTACACCGTACCACCATCGACCGATCTCGGAATGACATCCTCCCCGGCGTGAACGCCGGGGTTTCCTCCGTGAGAGTCTCAGCCGGTCTCCGACTCACCGGAGGCGACAGTCCCGTCACGGTGGATGATGCTCGGGTTTGTACGCTGGTCGGTGGGACGGTGAGAGCGTGATAACTCCGACCAGTCGTGGTCGTCCCACTCGAACCGTGCTCGAAAACGCGACGCGTTTTCGCCATTCCGGTAATCGGTTATTTCCGAGGTCACGGGCCGTGCCGTCGGCCTTATTAACGTGGTCGGGGAGACCAGGGTCGATGGTTCCCCCGGGGACAGGGTAATTCACACTGTTTCACGTCCCCACCGGACGTCTCACCCGTCAAGACTACGCACAGCCAGGAATACTCGACCCACCTTACTGGTCGTCATCGGTCCCTGAGGGGACGTGCAACGTCTCTTTGACATCGGAGTCTCGTTTCACGATGTCTACGGCTACTCCCACCCGTTCGATTACACGGCTTCGCCTTCGCTCGTCGAATCGATCAGCGTCCGACCGGTCCGTCGAGCCTCGACGTACTCCCGATCTATCTCGACCCCGAGTCCCGGCCCGTCGGGAACCGTCACCGTTCCGTCGTCCGAGACGGATTCGACGTCGCTCACGAACGCTTTCTGATTCATCCAGTTCACGTCCTGGGGATGGACGAGCGCGTGCTCGAAGTAGTTCGAATTTCGGATCGCGCTCATGCAGTGCATCGTCGCTGGTCCACCGAGGTGAAGTTCGACGTCGAGGCCGAACGCCTCGGCCGCTCGGGCGATTTTCAGGACGCCGGTGATACCGCCGTCCTGGTGGACGTCCGCACGGACGAGTTCCACCGCCTCGGCCGCCATGTGATCGACCCGTCCGAACGGCCCGCTTCGAACGTGTTCGAGCCCCAGGAGCGGCGTTCGTAATTCCCGCGTCAGGGTTTTCGACAGGGTCATGCTATGACCCGTATCGGACATGGGATCTTCGTACCAGTAGAACCCGAATTCGTCGAGGGCTCGACCGACCTCGAGCGTATCCATGTACGTCTCGTAATTGCTCGCGGGATCGAGCATCAGATCCATTTCGTCTCCGACCCGCTCGCTGACCGCCCGACAGAGTTCGATATCTGACTCCGGTCGCCCGTCGGGATGCCCATGTAACTTGAACGCCGGGTAGCCGCGGTCGAGGCATTCTTCAGCGAAATCGGCGAACGCCTCCGGCGAACTCAGCCCGTCCGGGGCCTCGTCCACGAAGAAGGTCGATGCGTACGCCGGCAGTTCCGTCCGATACCCGCCGAGAAGTGCAGAGATGCTTTCTCCGTAGTATTTCCCCGCGAGATCCCAGAGCGCGATATCGATCGGTCCGAGCCCCATGTGATCGCTATGTCGAAGTCCCCGCCAGATGTCCTGCCAGATCCCTTCACGCTCGAGCGGATCTCTCCCGATAAGGAACTCCGAGGCCGCCATCTCTATGTGGGTGATCATCGACCGGGCGTAGGTGATGCTCCGATAGGTTCCCTCGAGGCCGTCCGCGGTGCGGATCGTCAGGATAAAACCGGGCGTCTCGAGGGTATTTCCGGGGTCGTAGACCTGGTGCCCGTGGCTGTTTCCGATGTCTTCGAGTTCGTAGGTGAATTCGTCGATCTCAATGTCACTGATTTTCATTGCGGACGTGTTCCGTGGTAGTCGGTCGTGGTCCGAGAACTGGGTTCGCGGACGTGTTTCCCGCGTAAGGGTACCGGTTCAGGACCTGTCTCTCCCTCGAGAAGGATAAAAGAGCGCTCCTTGTAGAGTTTTGCTGCCAACAAAATAATTATCATCGGTTACCGTCATCTGCCGGTAATTCAGTTCGTATCCATTACTGTATTCGTCGGTTCCGATACGGAATAGGGATCCGTCGCATCGCTCCGGCACGCTCGGAGACGGGATGGTGACTCGACCAGCGAATAGATCGCTCACTCATCGTCGCTGCGCCCGCTCGAGGACTCGTCAGCGGGCGCGTTCGGCAGCGTCGTCGGATCGGCGGGTTCGCCGCCGTGGATGGCGTCGTCGCGTTCGAACAGGTACAGCGCCGGCCCCGCGAGTACGATCACGAGCAAGCCCGGAATCGGCACGTCCAGCGGGGAGAGATAGATGGCGAATCCACCACCACAGGTGACGGCGACGAATCCCGCCCAGAGGAGAGGTCTCGAAATCTCGAGTCGCTTCGCGTCCCGGTACACGGCACCGCTACAGCCGAGGACGACGACGAATCCCAGAAGTGCGACGGCAACACCCTGCAGCGAGACCATACGTCGTCTTACGCGAACGGCGGCAAAAGGGTTCTGAGACAGCGGTCTGTGACCGGCCCGCACGTCGTTTGCGGTCGTCATCCGATTCCGATTTTCCGTTTCGACTTCCGACTTCGATCACCACTCTCCGATTTCGATCACCCGTCTCGCCTTCCGGCTCAGATTTCCCCTCCCGGACTCGGATCACCGCTCTCCGACTCGGATCGTCTCGTCACCCGATCGCTCGCGTACGAAAGCCTCGTCCTCTTGTCCGGGCAGGCCGTTCGATCGTTCATGCTCGGTGCCTATACGCTCGGAAAGAAAGCGGCAAAGTTCGGATACAAACGCTACGGAGTACCGGGGGCAATCGCCTCCGGTGGGGTGGCGCTGGCGGGATATCTCGTGGTGCGGCGAGCGCTCAAATCGTCGACGAGCACGGACGACGTCGACTCGGCAATCGATGCCTCCGAGGTCACATCCGCAGTCGAAGAGAAGGGCCTAGGTGCGGTGACGGATCCCGAGACGCTGGATCGAGCGATCGATGAGGAGGCAGTCGACTCCCCAATCGACATGGACGACGTCCAGTCGTCGGCCGAGTCCGAGACCGACGAGGTCGCCGGTGACTCGAACGCCGGAGAGAAGTAACGACTCGCAGAACGCGTCGCAATACCGAAACAGAAGTGAATTTACGTCGATCGAGTCGTCGTCGGAGCAGCAACTCCGCTTAGTCTTCCGCGTCGGAAGCGGATTCGGGGAGTGTGTCGGTGACGACCGATCGTTCCGGCAGTTCCGGATCTGGTTCTCGACCCAACGTGAGAATGCGCTCGGTGAGGGTAATCTCTTCCGCACTGGGATCGGCCTTCTCAATCTGCTCGTACTCGACTGCGACGCCATCGAAAACGGACGAAATGCGGACGACACAGAGCTGATACGACGGGTAGAACACCGGCGGGAGAAGCCCGGCGATAACGTCCCGGCGATGGAGACGCTTGAGCCACGTCCCGCTGTTGACGAGCAATCTGTCTTCGACCTCGATCACCGTCGGGCGGTGAGTGTGACCGTAACAGAAAATCGCCGTCTCCGGCCGGTCGGCGAACACCTCGCGAGCGGCTTCCTCGTACGGTTCGTCAGGGTCAACGGTGAGGTCCGTCTCGGAAATGCCGAACCGATCGACGGTCGTCCCGACGTCATGGAGAATGAAATACACGGGAACAGCACCGAGAAGGATTACGCCGGCGACCGCCGCGTTGACGACGAGGACGAAGTGAACGGCCCTCCCGACGAGGCCCAACTGGGCGAGAACTGCATCCGCCGTCTCGACCGGCATCGCCCAGATGCCAGCCACGTCCAGCCCCGCCAGTACCGCGAGAATGACGCTGATATTGAACAGCAACAGAAACGGGATCACGGCGTACCGAAGCATGGGGTTCATCTCCCGGTAGAAATACTTCGAGAGGAGCCAGTGAGGCACACGCTCGGTCGGCGTGACGGCCTGAACATCCTTCAGCCAGTTGTACCGCCCTCGGTCGGACAGCTGACCCGCCCGGCTCGTTACGTGGGTATTGTAGAAGTACCCTAACGGTGTCTCGTACGGATTGCCGAAATCCTCGAATCGGTTGTTGGGATCCCGCTGGTGACCGTGTTCGAACCAGATCATCCGATCACCGACCGGTCGGACGATCCACTCGGACTGGACGAGGTCGACGTTATACTCGGCCAATCGCCAGACGTACTCGTCATATGCGGCGAGGTCGTTATCATGATTTCCGGGTAGTAGCATGATCGGGACCGATTCGCCGGTCGCACGCAACTGTTCGAACAGCTCGGGATAGCGCTCCGTCAGGACGTCGAATTTCTCCAGTCCGTCGATCTCGGTGAACTCCCACAGTCCGAACGCGTCGCCGTTGATGAGTAACTCTGCGTCCTCATCGGTCCTCTCCAGGCGCTCGAGAAATTCGAGCAACTCGTCGAGAAAATCCACCTGCCCCAGTTGCTCGTCGCCGCCGATGTGGAGGTCACTGATCACGTAGTAAACTGGGCCGTCGACATCCTCAGCCATATCGTCAGTCTTTCGATAGCAACACGCATAATGCTAATCCCGGCAGTCCGAAAGACATCCCGCTCGTCCGGTGTATCGGCCACCGGCCGCGGTCCGAAGAAATCTGTCCAATTCAGTCGCTGAAACTGCTGCTATCGGAAACGAGGTGACAGATGTGTGTACAGACGCCCTACCTCGAGCCGCGGACCCGCTTGAGGACGGCGAGTGTGGCGTCGGCGTGAACGCCGTCGAGGACCTCGTCGGCTGCGTCTTTTGCGGCCTCGTCGGCGTTGTTGACGGCGAATCCCCGGCCGACGACCTCGAACGTCGAGACGTCGTTGATCGAGTCGCCGACGGCGACGCAGTCCGCCAGGTCGATTCCCACGTGATCGGCGATCGTCGCGACGCCGTCGCCCTTGTTCGGACCGGTATCCTTGACGTGGTAGGCGTAGCCAGTGTCGATCACCTCGAGACCGTGCGCAGCAGCGATTTCACGCAGCGGTTCGATCGGCTGCTCTATGTTGACGGCGATTTCAGTCTCCCGCCAGCGGTTGACGGTGTCTTCCGCTCCCCAGCCGAGGTCGTAGCCGGCGGCGCGATACTCCTCGGTGACGGCCCGGGCGGCCTCGCGATCGGCAGTGAAGAAGACATCGTCGCCGGTGTAGACGACGCCGCCGTTTTCGGCGACGACCAGTTCGGGAATGCCGACGAAATGACAGAGTGCGACGGGGTAGGGGAACGCCTTCCCGGTCGCGAACACTACCGGCGCGTCCCACTCGCGAAGCGGGTCGAACACCCGGGAGTCGATCCCCCAGCCCTCGGGACGAGTCAGCGTGCCGTCGATGTCGAGAACGAGCGGCGGGTCGGCGGCCATGTCCTCATTCGAGGGCTACGCGACCTAAAAGAGTCGGTTCGACGGGAGGGACGAAGCGTCGATTCGGTAACGGGGGAATCCGACGAGCCGATTCGCGATAGTGGGGCTCGAGAGGGCGATTCGTGACGATGAACGATGGGGAGATTCGCGAAAGGGAGACTCGATTCGGAAGCGGACGTTCACAGCGCGAGATAGCCCGCGTTGGGGAGGACCCCAATCAGATAGAGGACGCCGAGGACGAACATGAACGCGGCGATCGCCATCGCCGGCGGATCGACGTGTGTCCCGGAGTGCGAGTAGAACACTCGCTGGCTCACTTCACCGAGGAGACCGCTGATCGCCCCAAAGGCACCGGCGACGAGCAGCGCGGCCGGTTCACTTCCGATAGCTGGCATCGCGATTATCGCACCCACTGCGCCCAGGAGTGTGATGTGGTGGGTAACTGGAATCTTCTCGACGCCGAGATTGAGAAACAGCAGGCTCATCGCGGAAATCGCATAGCCCATGAAAATGCTTCCCGTCTCGAGCCAGATGTAACCGCCGAGGATCCCCCCGATGATGCCGATAGCGGTGACGCCGGACCACTTGTACTGGTGTGGGAGCCAGGGTTCAGTCGCCAGCCGACTCGTTTCGGTGCCGCCGTCTGCCGCTACGCGGTGTTCCTCCCGTTCGAACGGCGACATATCGAGAATGCTCGAGCCGCCGACCTTGCCCACGAGCGGGTAGCCGAATACGAGTCGAGCCAGGAAGGCCGTCGCCACGACCGAGAGGGCGATGTTGTCCGTGGGGAAACCGATACCCCCCATAAAGAGTGTGAATACCATCCCGAGCACACCGAAAATAGCCCCGACGGCGAGAATGTCGGGTTTGGTCCCGAACGCGTACAGGATGTCCTTCCCGAAGTGGTAGTCCCAGTCGTCGGGTTCCATTTCTGGATACTTTTGCCCGGCGTAGGCGGTCGCGGCGACACCGCCGGCGAAGGCGATGTGGGGACCGGTGACCATTCCGAACCCGATCGTCCCGGTAATGTCGGTCGCGAGCGCCCCCGACGAAACGGCATCGGTCGCGCCGATTTCTCGCTGGAGGATAGCGACCCCTTCCCCGAGGAAGACGACGAAGCCAGTGAAGATGAACGCGGGCAGGGCACCGATCGCCGCGCCGAATGCGCCGCCTGCGAGGGCGGCGATCAGGAGGAGAACGAACTCTTCGAGACCGACCCCGATGACCGGAAGCTGGAGGAGCACCTGAAACATGGTTCACTCCTCACTGTCCCGCGCCCAGTCGCGCGAACGGTCGACCGCTTCCGACCAGCGGCTGTATCGCCGGTCGGCCGCGTCCGAATCCATCTCTGGCTGGAACTCCGCGTCGACCTGCCAGTTACTTCGCAACTCGTCGGGATCGCTCCAGTAGCCAACGGCGAGCCCGGCCGCGTAGGCAGACCCGAGCGCCGTCGTCTCGTCGACGACCGGTCGAACGATGTCAGAGCCGATGATGTCGGACTGGAGCTGACAGAGGAAGTTGTTCTTGACCGCCCCGCCGTCGACCTTCAGCGACCGCATCTCGATTCCGGAGTCCGCCTCCATCGCTTCTGCAACGTCGCGCGTCTGGTAGGCGATCGACTCGAGTGTCGCTCGGACGAGGTGCTCCTTGCGAGTGCCGCGGGTCATCCCGACGATCGTCCCTCGCGCGCGCTGATCCCAGTGGGGCGCGCCCAGTCCCGTAAACGCAGGGACGAGGTAGACGCCGTCCGTCGAGTCGACGCTCCGGGCGAGCTCTGCCGTCTCGGCCGGGTCGTCGATCAACGTCATGTCCTCGAGCCACTCGATCGCCGCGCCGGTGATGAAGATGGAGCCCTCGAGCGCGTACTGGACATCTTCACCGGCACGCTGGAACCCGATCGTCGTCAGGAGGCCGTGATCGGATTCGACGGCCTCGCTGCCAGTGTTCATCAGGAAGAACGAGCCGGTGCCGTAGGTGTTCTTTGCGTCTCCGGCGTCGAAGCACGTCTGGCCGAACAGCGCCGCCTGTTGATCGCCGAGCGCCCCCGCGACCGGTATCTCGGCTTCGAGGAAGCCCTCGGGATCGGTCGATCCGTACGTCGCGTCGTCGCTCGAGGGACGCACCTCGGGGAGCATCTCCGGCGGCACGTCGAACTCCGCGAGGAGGTCGTCGTCCCACTCGAGGTCGTGGATGTTGTACAGCATCGTCCGCGAGGCGTTCGTGACCTCGGTGACGTGCTCGCCCGTGAGGTTGTATATCAGCCAGGTGTCGATCGTTCCGAACAGGACCTCGCCAGCTTCCGCGCGGTCCCGGATGTCCTGTGGCCGCGAGCGCTCGAGTTTGATCGGATCGGCGTTGTCGAGCAGCCACTCGGCTTTCGTCGCCGAGAAGTACGCGTCAGCCTCGAGGCCGGTCTTCGAACGGATCGTCTCGACCTGCCCACCGTCCTCGAGTTTCTCGACGCGATCGGTCGTCCGGCGGTCCTGCCAGACGATGGCGTTGTGAACCGGTTTTCCGGAGTCCGCGTCCCACAGCAGCGTGGTTTCCCGCTGGTTGGTCACGCCGATGGCGGCGAGTTGGTCGGGGCTGATGCCCGCTTGGGCCAGCGCCTGCGTGATGACGTCTTTCGTGTTTTCCCAGATCTCCATCGGGTCGTGTTCGACCCAGCCCGGTTCTGGATAGATCTGTTCGTGCTTTTCGTATGCGTTCGCGACGACCTGCCCCCCGTGATCGAACACGATGAAGCGGGTCCCGGTCGTTCCCTGATCTACCGCACCGACATAGGTTGTGTCTGTCACTTGCTGTCACCCGATTATGGTCGCCACGCGACCCGTTTACTGTCGATCGCGTGCTACTGGTAAACAATAAGTACGATCATTATAAACGTTATCGAACCCATACGAATTTTTTCATAAATAAAAATGAATTGAGATCCGGTTCGAGGGCGATATCCGGCAGTATCCACTTTGTCGGACAATCGGTCATCGTTCCATCGGCGACTTCGACCACGGACCGGGCCGTGATGCGACGCGGATCGGACGATTGTTATGGTAGTTCGCCAACCGCCGATAAAATAAAGACGAGGCTCCCCATAGGGTCCGGTGAAGGAATGGCACGCGATACCGAGGTCCTCGTGCTCGGCGGCGGCTCGACCGGTTGTGGCATCGCCCGCGATCTGGCGATGCGCGGCCTCGAGGTGACACTCGTCGAGCGAGGCACCCTCACAGATGGGACAACCGGTCGGATGCACGGCCTTCTCCACAGCGGCGGTCGGTACGCCGTGTCCGACCGGGCCAGCGCGACTGAGTGTATCGAAGAAAACGAGATTCTCCGGGAGATTGCCGGCCACTGCGTCGAGATGACTGGCGGCCTCTTCGTCCAGCGCCCCGAGGACCCGGACGACTACTTCCGGGAGAAACTCGAGGGCTGCAAGGCCTGCGGGATCCCCGCCCGCGTCCTCTCGGGCACGGAGGCTCGGGAGATCGAACCCTATCTGGCCGCGGACGTGAAACGGGCGATCGAGGTCCCGGACGGCGCGGTCGATCCGTTTCGGCTCTGCGTCGCGAACGCGATCGACGCCGAATCCCACGGCGCACGCATCGAGACCCACGCCGAAGTAATCGATCTCTTGCGCGACGGCGACGATATCTACGGCGTCGAGGTCCGATACAGGTCGGGCCCCGGAATGCGCGCGAGCGAGGCGACCGGTACGACTGAGGAGATCACCGCCGAGTACGTGGTCAACGCGACCGGCGCGTGGGCCGGCCAGATCGGCGCGATGGCCGACCTCAATATCGAGGTTAGGCCCTCCAAGGGCGTGATGACGATCATGAACGTCCGACAGGTCGACACGGTCATCAATCGCTGCCGGCCGAAGGGAGACGCCGACATCGTCGTCCCCCACGAGACGACGGCGATCCTCGGAACGACCGACGAGGAGGTCTCGGATCCGGACGACTACCCCGAAAAGCGATGGGAAGTGGATCAGATGATCGATACCCTCTCGGAACTCGTCCCGATCCTCGCAGAGGCGAGAACCATCCGTTCGTTCTGGGGCGTGCGCCCGCTGTACGAGCCGCCGAGTACCGGGACCACGGACCCGACCGACATCACGCGGGATTTCTTTCTGCTGGATCACGCCGACCGCGACGGCGTGTCGGGGATGTCGAGCATCGTCGGTGGTAAGTTCACGACCTACCGGGCGATGGCCGAGGAGATTTCGGATCACGTCTGTGAGGCGCTCGGCGTGTCCGTACCCTGTGCGACGGCCGACGACCCCCTGCCGGGAAGCGAGAACCTCGAGGTCCTCGAGCGGGGGATGGACGACTTCGGCCTGCGGTCGCCGATCGTTCGCCGGAGCACGCAACGGCTGGGGAGTCGATCGCGCGAGGTCCTCGACACCGACGAGCCGAACCCCGTGGTCTGCGAGTGCGAAGGCGTCACGCGCGCGGAGATTCGGGACGCCGTTTCACAGTCGGGATCTGACCTCAACGCGGTCCGCATCCGCACGAGAGCCTCGATGGGCAACTGCCAGGGCGGATTCTGCTGTGGACCAATGGCCAACGAGCTTCATCCCACGCACGACGAGGAGACAGTCCACAATGCCCTCGACGAACTGTTTCAGGAACGCTGGAAAGGACAGCGCCACGCGCTGTGGGGCGAACAGCTCTCACAGGCGATGCTCAACTACGCGCTTCACGCGACGACGATGAACCGCGATCGCGATCCGGCGAGCGAGACGGAGGAGATCGATTTCGCGGACTTCGACGACGGCGGCGCCGAGCGAAATCGGATCGACCCCTCCGGGAGGACTCCCTGAATGGCGATCGAAGACGACGTCCTCGTCATCGGCGGCGGACTCGCTGGCGCGACCGCCGCGCTCGCTGCGGCGGGCCGGGGCGATCGAGTCCGACTCGTATCGGCCAAACAGAGCACACTCCGACACGCGAGCGGCCTCATCGACGTGCTGGGGTACACACCTGCCGGCGACGGCCCGCTCGTGGAGCCGTTCGCCGCGCTCTCCGATCTCCCCCAGGGTCACCCGTACCAGCGCGTGGGGCCGGACGCGGTCCGTGAGTCCCTCGCTTTTTTCGATTCGATCGCGGGCGAAGCCTACGCGGGATCGGGAACGGATTCGAACGCGCTCGTGATGACCTACGGCGGAACCGTCAAGCCGACCGTGAGGTACCCGGTCTCGACCGCGGCTGGGCTCGCGAGCGACGACCGCGACACGCTGCTCGTCGGCTTCGAGACGCTGCCGGATTTCGACGCACCGCTTTCGGCAGCCCACCTCGAATCCACCGGCGTCCCCTTCGCAGTCCGCGGCGTTACCGTCCAGTTCCCCGGTCTCGCCCGTGACGACGCGAAGCTCACGCGCTATGCACACCTGCTCGATCGCGACGAACGAGTGTGTGCGGTGGGCGATTCCGGCGCGCGCGAGGCGCTGGCCGCGGCGGTCGAACCACACGTCGAGGGTACGTCTCGCGTCGGCTTCCCGGCGATCCTCGGGGACGAACGCGCGGACGAGGTCAGGGCCGACCTCGCGGACCGACTCGGCGCCGATGTCTTCGAGGTCCCGATGGGTCCGCCGAGCCTGCCCGGAACGCGACTCGAGGATCTGCTCTACGATGCGCTCGAGGACGCCGGCGTCCGGGTGACGACCGGTGTGCCGGTGGTCGACTACGAACCCAACGCTGAGGGGGAAAAACGAGTCGACCACGTCATCGTGGATCGCAACGGAACCAAAATCCCCCATCGCGCGGACCAGTACGTGCTCGCGACGGGCGGACTGGTCGGAAAGGGCATCCGATCGGAGCGCGAACGGGTCTTCGAGCCGATCTTCGACTGCCACGTCCCGCATCCGTCGGACCGCTACGACTGGTTCGTCGACGACGCATTCGGCGACCAGCCGTACGCAAAATTCGGCCTCCCAGTCGATCGTGACCTCCGCCCGCTCGACGCGACCGGCAACCCGGAATTTTCGAACCTTCGCGCGGCGGGTGCGATCGTGGGCGGCTACGACTTCGCGGCCGAGAAATCCGGGGCCGGCGTCTCGCTCGCGACCGGCTACGTTGCCGGCCATAGCGCCGGCGCGGAGGTGAGCGACCGATGACAGACCCGACCGAACCGCCAAAACCGATGGACGAACTGCCGAAATCGATCGCGGAATCGAACGACGATATGAACCGACGACGACAGACCGTACCGGCCGACTCGAGGGACAGCAAGCGACTGATCCAGGTGATTCGATGAGCGATGCAGAACGGCCGACCGATGGCGGCGCGACGGACGAGTTCGAACCGATTCAGGTCTTTTCGGAGGCCGAGGAGATGGACCTCCGTCCAGGCGCGGACAACTGCTACAAGTGCTCGACCTGCGACACCAACTGCCCCGTCGCCGAAGTCGACGACGAGTTCCCAGGACCGAAGTTTCAGGGCCCCGAACAGTGGCGACTCAAACGCAAGGACGACCACGACGTCGACGATTCGGTGATGAAGTGCTCGAACTGTATGCGCTGCGATAGCGCCTGTCCGTCCGACGTCCCGCTCTCGCAGATGCACAACACCGCTCGAGGGGAGTACGTCGACGAACAGATGGACACGTTTTCCAGGGAGTACGTTCGAAACCGAATCCTGGCGAACTACCGGCGACTCGCACCGCTCGGATCGATGTTCCCCCGAACGACGAACTTCGTGATGAGCCTATCCGCGACGCAGTGGCTCGGCGAGAAACTGCTCGGGATCACGAGTGAACGAGAGTTTCCCTCGTTTGCAACCGAGACGTTTCGAGAGTGGTGGGAAAAGCGAGGTGGCACCGCCACCTCGAGGAAGCGAGCGCGGGAGGCGCGAGAAAAGCGAGGCGGCGCACAGCGCCGAAACGATACGACGCGGATCGCCTACTTCCACGGCTGCTATTCGAACTACAACACGCCCGAGGTGGCGAAGTCGCTGGTCCGGGTCTACGAATACTTCGGCTACGAGGTCGTGGTTCCCGATCAACACTGCTCGGGAACACCGATGTTTGCCAATGGGATGCTCGACGACGCTCGGCGCTCGGCCGAGACCAACGTCCGCGAACTCGCCGCGGCCATCGAGGAGGGCGCTGACATCGTCGCCTCCTGCAGTTCGTGTTCGATGTCGCTTCGCCAGGAGTATCCGGAACTGTTCGACCTGGCAGGAATCGACGACGTCGCCGCGAACACCTGGGACGCCGTCGAGTATCTCCGGGTCCACGAGGACCTCGAGGCCGAACTCGAGGGAACGACCGTCGAGGAGGACCTGTCGTTTGCCTACCACGCGCCCTGTCACGCCAGGAATCAGGGCCTCGACGGCCAGACGATCGAACTGCTTTCCCGCATCGACGGCGTCGAGGCCCACGACGTCGGGGACTCCTGCTCGGGTATTTCCGGTACGTACGGCTGGAAGGCCGAGAATTACGACACGTCCATGAAAATCGGCGCAGAAATGTTCGAGCACATGGCCGACGCGAACGCCGACACCGGACTCACGGAGTGTCCGACCTGCTCGATGCAGATGGAACACGGAACTGGCTACGAGATAACGCACACGCTCGAGGTTTTCGACGCGGCGCTCGTCGGGACGAAAACGGAGGGCCGCATTCAGTAATGGACCTCGGGGAGCGAATCGCTCGACGGCGATTGGCCCGGCAGAACGGCCGCCTCATCGTCGACCGGGACCAACTCAGCCCGGTCGTCCATCGACCGGAACCGGTCGGACGCGGCCCCGTTCTCGAGCAGTTACTGGACGCACTCGAACCCGTCTTCGACGGCGAGTTACCCCAGCCAGTCGCCGTCGTGGGCCCGGCCGGGTCGGGGACGTCCGCCATCGTGACCGCGCTGTTCGATGCGTTGAACGACCAGTTCGGTGGCTCGAATCGAGCGATCGGCACGACGACGCGCGCCGGAAGCGCCGACCCGGTGACGTGGTTCGTCGTCGTCGACGGCCGACAGGTCGAGAGTCCGTTCGCCTTCTACCGGGCTGTTCTCGACGGGATTTCGAGCGATCGAATCCCGGAGAGCGGTGTCGGCACCGACGAACTGCGCGAGCGCCTCTGTAACAGGTTCGCTCGCCCGGACCGGCGCGCGGTCGTCGCGATCGACCACCACGACGAGCCCGAAACGCTCGGGGCGGATCGCGTCCGGGAGCTGCTGGCTCCAGTAGCTGAAAGCGTCTCCACCGTCACTGTCGGGCAGCGCGAACCGGCCAACCACCGGGGTACGACAGTCACCGTTCCGGCCTACCGCAACCACGAACTCGTCGACGTGATCACCGACCGCGAATCGAACGGACTCGCCGCCGGCGCGCTCGATCACGGTGCCGTCCGGGAACTTGCCGCCTGGGCGAACGGAAACGCCCACGACGCGCTTGCGGCGTTGTTCGGTGCCGCGATCCTGGCGACCGAGGACGGTGCGGATCGGATCGAACCCGTTCATCTCGAGGCGGCCCGGGCCGACGTTCCCACGGACGGCGTTCACGTCGGACGGCCGCTCACGTTGCCCGAGACTCGCCAGCGGGTGCTGGTCACGCTCAGCGGAATCGACGCCGCGAACCGACCGATTCGCGAGATTGCGACCGCCATCGCGGATCGGTCGTCGCTCACCGCCGGAACGGTCAAGCGCTTCCTGTACGAACTCGCGGACGAAGGCATCATCGAGCGGGTGCCGCTGCCGACGGACAGAACTGGTGGTCGCCAGCCGAGTACGGTCGAACTGCGGTTTCCGACGACCGCGTTTCGGTCGCTTGCGGCGACGGCAGTCACCGACGGCGATGGGTGAACCTAACCGTTTCATACGATACTTTTTGAGCATGCGGCCGAATGGTGTCGCTATCAGCGGGTGACCTATGACGATCGCGTTTACGGAAACAACCGACCCGACCGGGATCGAGGTATACGATTCGATCGAGCAACGCCGTCTGCAAATCGGAGCCTCGGGGACGGTATCGTTCGATTCCATCGATCCGGAGCAGTTTTGCTTCCCGGTCGACCGAACCTGCCGGCTCGAGACCGACTGCCTCTCGTTCAGTCAATTGTACTCGGTCACCGTCCACGACGAGACCGGGCGAACGGAAGCGAACTTCGACGCCGGCGAAACGACCCGGCTCGAGGACCGCCCCCAGTTCGTTGGCCTGAGCGGCCCGATCAAGCTCTACTGCCGAATCGACGCACCCGGAACGATTGACATCGGACTGACGTCGATCCAGATACGTACCGATCGGGAGACAGCGATCGAACTCGGCGCGCGGTCACCGCACGACCAGCCGGTGGGGACGATAACCACACCCCCCGATATCGAATCCGTCATGGAGGCCGTCGCCGCGCTCCCGTCGGCGCTGAAGACGGACACGGCAGAGCGGACGTGGCCGACCCTGCGCGGCCATCCACCGTTGATCGAACTCGGTGAACAGTTTGACGTTCCGGACCCCGTCGACCTCCCAGACGGCGATATCACGCTCACGATTCCGTCGGAGTTCTCATCACTCTACCAAACTGCACCGCTCGCGTTCTTCCTGGGAGCGACGATCCGTCCGGGGAGCGAACCGATGCTCGAGACGTCGCAGTTCGACTATTCGCTCTCGACCGACCGCTCGTTCGAAGACGAGATCGCGACCCTCCTGAAGCGGTTCTTCTTGCTCGATTGTCTTACTCGAACGGAGGGTGTCTTCCAGTACGAACTTCTTGAACGGACTGCACTGGAAGAGGACCTGCCGTTCGACCTCGCGGAGACGTACGACCTGTCACTCCCCCGGCGCCTCGAGCAGTACCTCGAGGTCCCCTTCGATGTGGTCGAACCGCACGTCCCGCGATGGCCGTTGACCGCCCACGTTCCGTCGACGCCGGAGAGCGCCACGTTCCTCCCGTTCATCGTCAACGAACTCGGAATCGTCCGCGACACCACCGGTCGGCCGCCCGAGTCGATCCCGCAACCCGAGACCCCGAATTCGGGGCTGGTCCGCACCATGTCGACGGTTCCCTCGACGACGGTTCGCTCGACGACGGTTCGCTCCACCTCGTCGCTGCGAGACGAGTCGACGTTCGTCGTCCCCTCGGTGACGGACGAATCCGTCGAACACGCGTGGTTCGGCGACGGCATTCCACAACGGGCCTCGAAAGCGACGCTCGAGGCGTATCGCAATCAACTGGACAACCGGGATCGAAGTTCTTCGATCGAGATCCTGCTCGTGTGCAACGACGCCCGGATGATCGACGAACACGACCTCCTCGACGGAACCTACGGCAATCGGGACGCGCTTCCGTTCGAAATCCACTCCGAGTTCGGGGTCGAAGCAGAGCGCCTGGCTGATCTCCTCACCGGCGGCGGCTTCGATTTCTTCCACTACATCGGCCACGCGACCGAAGACGGTATCCGCTGTTCCGACGGCGATCTAGACGTCCGCGAACTCGAGTCGGTCGACCTCGGCGTCTTCTTCCTCAATGCCTGCCGGTCGTACGAGCAGGGACTCGCACTCACGCGGCGAGGCGCGTTCGGCGGCGTCAGCACGTACGCAGACGTCATCAACGAACACGCCGTCACGGCCGGCGAAACCATGGCCAGATTGCTCAACCGCGGTTTCCCGCTCCGCGCGGCACTCGAAATCGCTCGTACGAACGTCGGACTCGGCGATCAGTATCTGATCGTCGGCGACGGATCGGCGGACATTGCGCAGTCGGACGGCGGGGCCCCGATGGTCGTCGAACTCGAGCGGAACGGGGCCGATTCGTTCGACTTCGCCGTCCAATCGTATTCGACGAAGGAATTCAAACTCGGGACGGCCACGGAGTCGACGCTCCCGTCGGTCGCGGATCGCCACCTCAGTCCCGGCCAGACCTCGTACTCTTCGGCCGACAGCGACGACGTTCGGGATTACCTCATCTGGAACGAGACGCCGGTCCGCATTGACGGCGAACTACAGTGGAACGACGGCATCGGCTCGCCGGTCTTCGAGTAGCCAATTTCCGCAGAACAAAGAGTCGCGTTGTCTCGGTTCGGTGTCGTTGCGAGCGTCTGGTTTATTGTACCGATAACTTTACGGTCCGATCTGCGAGGAACTCCCTGCGGCGACGGATCCGGCCTGACTGAGCAGGACGAACAGGGTGAACAGGGCGCCGATCATTCGTGGGTGCTTTGCGAGGTAGTCTTGCATGTTGTCTTTCGCGGACATTGCATTCCAACGGTTGGCGCCTGTGGTAATAAATTTTTCTAATATTTACCTATATGAATTATTATGATTCAAAGAAGGAAAAGACCGTAGTGTCAGCCCGTCCGCGAATCGGCCGTCTCGACGGCCTCGGCTGGGACGCCGGGCCCGAATTCGATGACGTCTACCGACGGCCGTGCCATGTCGCCAGTCTCCGTCGCGGAGCCGGTCCTGGCTCACACGGAACCGCTCGAGCCCCAACCGACCTCGTTGACGGTGACGAATCGTCAAGCCCGGGCACCGTTACGACGGGTTGGCGATCCGCGTGTACGCGAGTGAAACCGTAGGAACTGGACCGCCGCGAGTCCACTGTTTACCTCGCGTGAACCTACCGTAAGCAGTCACTTTATGCTATTCATCATTCTCATACTGTATACTTCTTTGAATCCTGCGCTCTCTGCACGCCATACGCGTGATGCTAGTGTCAGACTACTTGCCTGGTTCGACTAACACCGGACCAGGCACGCACATCATCACGGTAAATCGACTTGACCTTGCGTTCAAGTTTGTCCGTGTCGAGTGATTCACTCATTGGTGTGTACCCATTAGTCGTCGCCCGCCACCGGGGTGGGGGCATTGATAGTCATCTCGACGTCCTGTCCGAGCGAGACGAGCGTGTAGACGGGTGCTCGCTGTGTCCATTCGTCGATCTGGTCTTCGTCGAGGTCAGCGCCCTCGATTTCGATTTCGGCGGTGACGTTCTCGAAGACCACGTCGGCTTCGGTGAGATCCGCGAGGCTAAAGAGCACAGTGGGATCGAAATCGGACCGGACGTGCGTCTGGAGGTGTTCGATATCGACGCCGTGTGCGACGGCATTGATGCTGATGCCGACGTTAATGCAGGCGGCTAGCGCGGAGAGCGCGGCCTCGATCGGTTCCAGCCGATCGGTCCCGCCGATCTATCCGCTTGCATCCAACACTTCTTTCGACGCTCCATACGGAATCGTGTACTCGCGGGTTTCGCGCGCGACAGTCTCGCCGCCGAGTTCGTAGCTATCCACCTTCGCCAGACTGTAGATACACGTCCCTTCGTAGGTCGCGGACGCCCCGAGACCGAGTTGAACTTCTTCGGGATGTTCTGCCGCGTGGTTGGCGAACGTTTCGAGTGTTTCGAGGTCTACACCGTGTGTGATTTGCTGGTCATCAGTCATGGTTTTGTGTCGCCTTTCGGCTAACCGCAGTAAGATAACGGGGATATTGTAGCTACTCAGTGGGATGTTGGCGGTCACTGCCAGCTGTGCAGCTACTGATCGGGAGTTACCAGAGGCTACCGGGAACTGGCTGAAATGTCGATCGTACAACTAGTCATCAGCAGTCAGGAAAGCGTTGCGGGAAAGAGCCGACCAGCCTGTTCGAAACTCCGCTCATACTGCTGGGATAGTCACTCCACGATGGATTCGGTGGTGGGTGGTCGCGCCTCCCCTTCGAAGGAGGCATACATCGATTCCGCCCACTCGTGGACCGACGGTACGTCGGTATCGATCAACGCCTGGACCGTCCCGCTGTCCTGCTTGTACCAGCTGATGACGACCTTGTCATCGAGAAGACCAATTCCGTACGAAGGGAGTTCGTCGTGCTCTAGAACCGTGAAATTATCCCGATTCACCATTTCTGAACTGCGCTCCGGATACGTCGAAAAAAAGTACGTGTGACAGCTTGGACGATCGATCAACGTTATGTCCACTTCGTCCTGTATCAGTCGAAAGAGAACCTCCATACAGGGCTCCATCAAGGCGACCTCGGGATGAAGAAATCGGAACGTATTCGTCTTCTGGAGAAGCGATTTGAATCGGTTCACCGGGCAGTACGGCGAATCGGGTTCAGCAACGGTTACGGTCATCTCTGACCACGTTTCGATCGTGAATCCGCTAACCTCGTCAGGGAGCCAGTGCCAGACTTCACGCAACTTCCGCTCGGCTTCGACGAGATCGATCAAATCGTCCATCCCGGACGCGATTGCCTCTCCCAGCCGCGTTGCCACATACTGGTATCCCTCCATACGGATCCAGGTACGGTCTTCGAATTCCCGCAGCGTCCGTCGAATCGTAGACGTCGATACCCCGGTTAGTTCACAGAGTTCAGCGCGACTCCGGGGACGGTCCGTCAGCGCGTTGAGCGTCTCGACGCGGTGCTCGGATCGCGCGAGATATGCGATGTCTCCGACCGGAGAATCCATGGGACTCGGTCGTATGCCATCTGGCACCATGATATAACTACATACGCCCCCACAATAACAATTTCCTCAGCCAAAACTAACGCTTTGAGCCGGAAACAAGGTCGAGATGGAGACATCATTCCGCAAGTCTCGAGAGTCAGTTAGCCGACTTCGCCGAAACCCGTCCCTGTATAAGTCCTGCCCGTGTATGCATGCGATCTGAGAGGAGGGACGCCCGCTTTGTCGACCGAAAGGTCGTTCTCGGATGCGCTCAGCGCGCCGGTTCTGCCGCGACCGATGTGAGCGCGGCCGCGGTCTCGTTGTCCGACGAGTTCGTGCTGCCCGAATCGGTTCCGGCGTCGGTCTCGTTGCCGCTGGTCCCGTCGCCGTCCGTTTCGTTCCCGTCCGTCACGTCGTCCGGAGGCGACTCGACTCGTTCGAGGGCGACGTCCACGGGCTCTCCCTCGACCACTGCGGTCTCGGGGACGGCCGTCTGGCCGCTGTAGTAGGTCGGTTCACCACCGCCGGTATCGACCACGGTAGTAGTGTAATTACCGGTCGCCTCGACGCTGCTGTTCGTGTAGCCGTCGTCGACGCCGAGTTCGTCGTTGGTCGCGTACGGGACCGTCACCTCGAACGTGCCGTCCGACGCAAGGTCCGCTTGCTGTCTGTACGTGAACGTGCGGCCCGTGTCAGTCTCGAGTTCGACTGCGACCACGGCCGTCGCGTTGTCGGTATCGATCCCGTCGGCACCGTCGACGCTGCCGGTGATCGTCGCACCTTCGACGCGCTCGAAGGTTTTCACCGACGAGACGACGTACGCGTCCCACATCGGCGTGCGGAGGCCCTGGTACACTTGGTTGTTATCGCGCGCCTGCGCGAGCCCGTCCGCAATCGTCGCCGTCTGATCGTCCCACCCGGATCCGCGAAGCTGCAGTGAGTAGTGGGGCTGCGCCTGCCCTCTAATGCCCATACTGCCGACGATCGCGTACTTATCGTTCTCGTGAACCAACCGGTAGTGTTCCATCCCGGTCGCATCTTCGAGGTACAGGGACGAAATCATCGTGTTGTCGTAGTTCTCGTTCGGACTCGGTAGCGGTTGCGTCTGGTTCTCTCCGACCTGGAATTGCTCGTTCCCGTAGTAGTGGCTGTAGTTGGGACCGGTCCACGCCGTGATCGGGCTGAACTTCTGTGCGGCCATCGCGTTGTCGATCATCACGTACCGCATCTCCTCTTGCTCGTCCGAATCGTTGCCCGATACTGCCTGCCGGAGTTCCTCCGTGGACCGATCGACGACCGGCTGCCCTTCGGCGATCCCCTCGAGGATCAGCTCGGCTCGCTCTTCGGACTCTGCGGTCAGGTATGCTGAGGATGATCGAGCGTTTTGCTGGAACGGGTTCGAATGGGGAATCCGCTCGCCTTGCGTCGTTATCAGGTGGCCGTAGTCCCACCACGACATCACTCCGTAGGCGCCCTCGGGATACTCGTAGTTGCCATCACCTGGCGTATAGGTGCCATAATAGTCGAGTTGGTCTCCGTTGTTCGCACCGCCGTAGGTACCGGGCGTGGGCGTGTTCGCTTCAAGCCAGTGGGTCGACTCCTGCCAGAGCATCGCGTCTGACTGTGGCCCTGTCGCCTCTGCTTGCTCCCAGGCGGTCGCCTGAGCCAGCGGCGGAAGCAGCGGCGCGAAGAGGAGCAACACCACCAGGAAGATCACTATTACTTGGTACGTCTCGACGGACCTGAGCGTCTCGAGGCCGCTCTCGAGGTCGAGGTTAAATAGCTGGACGAGTTCCGAGACGAACGCCGCGTTGACAATTGCGACCGCGAGCACGAGGTAGTACATGAACCGCACCTGCGTCGCGGCCATGCTGATCATGAACAGCGACCAGACGATCACGAGGGTGTGTTCGGCGCGGAACTCTCGGTCGAAAAGAGGGCGGATCGCAAGGAGTGCGAGGCCCGCGACCATGGTGTAGAACGCGCTTCCGAACTCGATGAAGACGCGGTTGAAAAAGTCGTCCGGCGGCTGAGCCTCGATGATGGTGAGGTCGGTCGCCGTCCCGCCGATAGGGAGCATCCGACGGAGCGCGTTGCCAACCGTTGCGTCGAACAGACCGGGAAGAGCGAGCCACAGCACCAGCACCACCGCGGTAATGAGGCTGGCGATGGTGACAGGGTAGTACCGGCGCTCCAGGCCACGATCGTTCCACTCCCGGGCGAGCCAGGCCATGAAGACACAGCCGGCGGCCACGAGGAGGGCGAGTAGCGGCTGCAGGAAACCAAAGCTCGTTGTCGTTATGCTTGGCTGTTCGAACAGCAGTAACGTCGTAATCGCGGTGACTCCGAGGCTCACTGCACCGACGAATGCGATGTGATCCGGTGAAACACCGCGGACGTAATCGAAACAGAGCTGAACGGCGAAGTAGACACCGAAGATACCAACCAACAGGACGCCCGATGGCCAGACCCAGATATACAACGTGAGGGCGACCCCGGCGAGCGCGCTGTAGATTGCAGGTGTTCGGAGGGCGTCCCAGTCGCGGTCATCGACCAGTTCGTAGATCGGCTTCTCGCGTTCACCGACCGTGACGGCGACCATCATCGCAACGACGGCGATCGCCATGAACAGCACTTCGCCGATATGGTGGTCGAGCTGGCCGACTGTCGAGCGCGCGAGGAACTGTCCCTTCGCAACCGCGAGGATTATGATGGAGACGAGCCCTCCGAGCGTGCCACCGAGACGGCGACCCGCGTAGAAGACGGGGACCGCGACGAGTGCGGCCATAACCGGAATGGAGAGCAGCGAGACCGCATACAGGGTTTGCTGTGACGGGTCGCCAAGGCCGACGATCATCGCCACGGTGACGATGAGTTGGTCGTACAGGGTCCCGAACTGGCCGACGTAGTTGCCGGTCGGAAACCCCGTCCAGACCTCGTAGGGCATCGTGTGCGGATAGTTCTCCGCCGTCCAGTTGATCGTCCGCCAGTGGTACCACGAGTCGACACCCGCCAGGGCAGGGGTACCGTCGTCCGTGATGAATCGGTCGTACGACTGGGTCCGAACCCAGACCATGAACAGCATCACAATGCCGATTACGGGGAGGTGATACCAGTCCCGCCACGACTCGAGGACGGATGCCGCGGTTCCCTCCTCGACATGTTCGGTATCTGTACTCATTAGCAAGTACCAACTCCAAGCGAAGAATAAGCTTTATCATCTATTCGTGGTTCTCTCGTGCTCTGAAGGCCGAGAAAAAGCCGGGTACGTCCGATAATGGATACCGTCGGGGTTTTTGTGTAGCTATGCGAAGGACCCTCCATGCGAAAACTCGTTCGGCGTCTCTTCGGTGCCATAGTGGCGCTCTTGTCTTTCACAGGACTCCCCTATGCAGTCTACCTCCTCCTTGTTAAAGTATGGAACCCGCACGGATCGCCCGCCGACAAGCGTCCTGCTGAACCGGAGGTGAGCATCGTCTTACCAACGTACAACGAGGAACGGATTATCGAGAACAAACTCCACGATATTCTCTCTCTCGACTATCCGATGGAGAAGGTTGAGGTAGTGATCGTCGATTCTAGCGATGACGAGACACGTGAAATCATCCGCAATTTCTTCACGGATCGTCAATATCCCGAGCTGACATTACTCGAAGAGGACGAGCGCCGTGGACTCGCCCCTGCATTAAATGATGCATACGCTGCTGCCGAGAACGAGATGGTTGTAAAAACCGACTGTGACTCGGAAGTAGCCGCTGATGCCCTCCGTGAGGCCGCTGCGAACCTCGCCGATCCTGATATTGGTGCGGTGACAGGCCGGAACGTCGATGTTCTTGGGGGAAGCAATGTCGAAGAAGGATACCGGAACGTACAGGCGACGATCCAGACCCTCGAGTCTCATTTAGATTCAACGTTCATCTTTCATGGGCCATTTTCGGCGTTCGAGAACGACGAAATCGTTCAGATTGATCCAAACTCGATCGCCGACGATACTGAACTCGCGCTGAAGATCCGAAAGAATGGTAAGCGCGTCGTGTTCGATCCGGATGTACGATACAAGGAAGCGTCACACTCTGCATTCAGTAAGCGTCGTACACAGAAGGACCGCCGTGCGATGGGACTAATTCGGTTACTGCTTCAACAGCAAGATATGTTGGGGAATTACGGCCTGTACGGTGGTGTCGTACTGCCGTTTAACTGGTGGTTCATGCTTATCTCGCCGTTGCTTTTAGCCTCGACTATTGGTCTACTGACTCTTCTCGGCGTACTCGTTGCAGGGCCACTCGGCCTGACTGTGCCGGCGGGGGTTGGAGTGTTTACGCTGTTAGGATCGCGCGAACGGCTCGGGCTCCTACAGTCCGTGTATGCGGTGTTTGACACACAAGTATCGCTACTCTTTGCGGCGGTGAAGTTGGTACGTGGAGGTGGGTCGGCCGTGTGGGACATAGACGAGGAGCTGCGAGACGTGTACGAGTAATACTTCAGTGAACGACCAATGAAAAGAAAGGTGACATCCCATTCAGACTTCGTCAAACGACAGCTCCAGAAAAACTGCGGCGGGCTGGGCCTCGTTCGTCCGCAGCCGAGTATCACAGCACACTCAGTGAATATGGGAACTATGGGAGGCCAGTCCTGCCGTTCAACTGGTGAATCAGGATACTCTCGCCGTGGTTTGTCACGCTCGGCGTGCTGGCCGTGATTATGGTCGGAGCGGCTATCACCAGTCTCGCTGGACTCGATATCCCGGTATCACTCGCCGAGTTTGTCTGGGTAGGCCGAAACGATCTAATCGGCCTTCGGCAAGCGCACTACGCGGTCTTTGACTCGGCGGTGGCGCCCCTTCACGCCATGACCGAACGCCTTCGTGGCGAGGGCCACGGCACATGGGAGGCTACCAAGGAGTTATGGAGGACCGTTGCGTGACGGCCGACGAGCGAATTGCGGTCATCCATGATGGGTGCAAGGAGACGCCCGGTGGGGCCGCCAAGGTGAGCGTCGAACTCGCGCAGGTACTCGACGCGGATCTATACGTCGGCCGCACGGGGTGTCGGGACTGGTACGCCGAGCACGCGCCACGTGAAGTAACCGTCTATTCGCCGCGCTCGAACCGACTCCCCGCACTCCTACGGGACGCCAACGTCGCGTACCAAACCGGGAAGCTCCACCTGCCAGCGTACGATACAGTCGTTACTAGCGGCGTCCCCGCGAAGTTCTATCAGCCCGAATCGTTCCAACGTCACGTCCACTACACCCACCACCCGCCACTGTGGTACGCTCAGTGGCTCGGCCGGGACTCGCTGAACGGAATTCGGGGCAATCTCCGATACGCCACGCGAAAATTCGGAATGTACGTCGATTGGCTGGAGATGCAACGAGTCGAGACTGTACTGGCGAACAGTGAGACTACCCGGTCCCGGATTTGCCGCCACTATCGCCGGGACGCCACCGTGGTCAATCCACCAATCGCGTACTCCGACGACCCGGTCCTGTCGAGCGACGAGCGTGATGACTACTTCCTCTATGCAGGCCGACTCGGAGAGCGCAAACGTCTGGAAACGCTTATCCAGGCACTCGCACAGACCGACCAACGGCTGGTCGTCGCTGGCGATGGGCCGCTCCGGAGCAAACTGACCTCACTGGCCAATGCTCGTGGTGCCGACGTGGAGTTCCGCGGATTCGTCGACGAGGACGTACTGGAGGATCTTATGCGCTGTGCACAATGCGGCGTGTTCGTTCCCGAGGAAGAAGACTTCGGGATGGCCATCGCGGAACTGCTCTGTTGGGGTACCCCGCTCATCGTCGCCGACGAGCCGAACCCTACGTACATGGTCGGCAACACCGATGGAGTTCGAGTCGACCCAACAACGGACGCAATCGCTCAAGCGGTCGCAACGTTCGATAGAGCAGATTACGATTACACCGACATCGCCGAGCGAGCGCGCGACCGATACGGCCGGGAGCGCTTCTCCGACGAAGTACGCCACGTTCTCTTCGATGACGGTTGCGACCCGAGCGGATGGCCAAACGAATGATTTAACACCGTCACACGGAACGGACGCATACGAACTCCCGTCTCCTTCCCACTCGGAGGTCAGAATGAACGACTCGAATATCATTATCCTGTCCGGAGACAGCTTACGATACGACCGTGCGATGGACGACAACGTGATGCCCTATCTGGCCTCAACCGCCGAAACAGCCACAAACTTCCAGAATGCCGTCTCGAACGCCGGGTTTACGCCAGGATCATTTCCTTCCCTGATGGCGTCGCGATACCCGAGTAGCATCGACGGTGTGGGCATCCCCGAGGATGGTGGCGTCACCACGCTCGCCGAGGAGCTCTCGCAGGCAGGCTACGACTGCGGCGTCTGGTCGGACAACAAGTTCGTTGGGGCCGATTACAATTACGACCGCGGATACGGAACTGGACAGAGTTACGAGGACAATCTCCGGGACAACGTCCGGAAGTATGTGGACGAGGACGGACTCCTCTTCGAATTACTGGAGAAAGGCTACATGCATGTCTGGCAACGGGTCAAGAACGCGCTCACGGAATCTCACTACTACGCCACGGCCGAAGAGATAAACAAGTGGGCGAAGACGTGGCTCGCCGACAAAGATCCTGAGGAGGACTCAGTCCACCTATGGCTCCACTACATGGACAGCCACCACCCCTACGAACCGCCCGCCGACTGGATGCCCGACGGTCTCGAAGTCGTCTCCAACCGGACCGAGGCGAATAACGTCACCCGGAGGGTGTGCCAGGACGATGGTGTGGGCTGTTCTGACGCCGAGGTTCGGGATGCAGTTCGGCTCTATGACGCAGAGTGTCAGTATCTCGATAGCCAGATCGAAGCGTTCGTCGAGAACTTCCTCGAACCGAATGGATGGTTCACCGACGACGACGTACTCGTCGTGACCAGCGATCACGGCGAGATCATCGAAGAGTACGATAAGTGGGGCGAGTTCGGCCATGGCAACTTCTTCAACGAGGAGTGTACCCGAATTCCGTTGGTGATCGACGCGCCCAGCCTCGATTCGAAGACCGTCGATTCGCAGGTTTCGCTCATCGACCTCATGCCGACACTCCTCGACCTCGTGGGCGTCGAAGTCTCGGCCGACGAGTTGGTGATGGGCGAGTCGCTGATCAACGTCGTCGCCGGTGACGAACGCCGCGAGACCATCTTCTACGATGGGACACTTGGATTCCACGGCGCTCGCAGCGAGGATGGCGTAAAGCGTTTCAATACCGAGTACGTCGGCGAGGATACCTACCTCGACACCGAGTTCAAGGCGGCGCTCGACGGTGACTACGACGAGACGCTCGTCAAGGGCGGTCTGGGCCATGATAGACTAGGCGCCTTCGTCACGGAGCGACTCGACGAGTGTGCGACCCTCTCGGACGAGAGTACGGCCATCGACCCCGACAGCGTACAGGTCAAACAGCACATGAAGGACCTCGGGTACCTGAAGTAGTCGTCCCGAACGACCACGGTCATGGGGGAGACAACTATATAGTAGTCACTACGAAACCCAGCGCAACGATGACCTTTGCCGAATGGATGTCGGACACGAAACGCCGTATTAGTGAAAACGGAGGAGACGGCGTTACACGTTCGGTTCATGAACTCTACGTTGGTGCCCTCCGCCGCGTCGATAGATTTCACAACTTCGGAGTCCCGATATACGAACGCGATTGGGACCTGCTGGTGGTTCTCGACGCCTGCCGCGCTGACCTTATGGCCGAGGTTGCGGACGAGTACGATTTCGTGGATACCGAACGCACGACCTCGCTAGCCGGGGGCTCGAAGCGCTGGATGAAGCGCAACTTCGTGGAGAACCCTAACTCCAAGATTCGAAACACGGTGTACGTAACCGGAAACCCGTTCTCCGACGAAATGCTGTCCCACCAGCCATTCCGCAATATGGAGGAGGTCTGGAAGTACGCGTGGGATGAAGAGCTAAACACGGTGCCCGCGAGGGCAGTGACCGACGTGACCGTCCAACAGGCTCGCAAGTACGATCCCGACAGTCTCATCGCCCACTACATGCAGCCCCATCACCCATTCGTTCCAACCCCACTCGATTCTGGAATGAACCGCCACGACCTCAAGAATCCCGACCGCCCCGTCTGGGACAAGTTGCGCGACGGTGAGATTGACCCCCAGGCCGCGTGGGACGCCTATCGGGAGAACCTCCAGTACGTACTCGACGATGTGGAACTTCTGCTGGCGAACGTGGACGCCGACCGCGCCATCATCACCGCCGACCATGGCAACGCCTTCGGCGAGTGGGGGATGTGGGGCCACGGCGACATCCCTCTCTCGGCGGTTCGGGACGTGCCATGGTGTGTGACGACCGCAACCGACACCGGCGAACACGACCCGGACATCGTCCCCGAGCGGGACGAGGTCGCAGTGAGTGACAAACTTAGAGACCTCGGTTACCTATAATGTCGCTGCGAGATTGGCTGCGCGAGTCCACGGACGACGTTCGCGAGCGAGGGTGGGATGGCCTCGGGGAGTCGGCCTACCAATTGTACCTCGGCGCGTGGAAGCGGACCGAGTGGGTATACGACTACGGCCAGCACGTCTACGACGAGGAGTGGGACCTGCTGGTGGTTCTCGACGCCTGCCGGTACGACCTCGCCACCGAAGTCGAGGATGAGTACGACTGGCTGAGCGTCGAGTCCAGCTACTCCGTTGGCGGTGCCTCCCACGAGTGGATTCGGAAGACATTCAGTGACGGCTACCGAGACGAGGTAGCCCGGACGGCGTACGTGACCGGTAACCCCTTCTCGGACAATCTCCTCAGCGGAGCCGAGTTCGCTCTCCTCGACGAGGTGTGGGAGCGTGACTGGGACTACGAGGCGGGGACAATACGGCCGAATACGCTGACGGACCGGGCCATTCACCACCACCGCGAGCGCGACCCCGAACGGATGGTCATTCACTACATGCAACCCCACCACCCATTCGTCGCTGACCCGCTCGACGGAGGGCCAAGCAAAAACAACCCCGGCGAGCCGGGCAAGAACGTCTGGCAGCGGATTCGGGAGGGTGAGGTGGATCCAGACGCCGCGTGGGACGCCTACCGGGAGAACCTCCGATACGTCCTCGACGACGTGGAGCGACTGCTCGAAAACGTGGACGCCCCCGAGGTCGTGATTACCTCGGATCATGGGAACCTATTCGGCGAGTGGTTCCTCTACGGCCACGAGAACGGGGTCCTCGCGCCCACACTCCGACGCGTGCCGTGGTGTCGGACGAGCGCGACCGATACCGGGTCGGTCACCCCCACGTTTGACGAGAGCGAACCGACCAACGCCGACGACGAAAGCGTTCAGCAACGCCTCGCAGAACTCGGGTACCTGTGATGACAGTACACATCTTCGCCCCGCCGAGGTCACACGGCGGTGTCGGCGCGTATACTGACGACCTCCTCGCTCACGTCGACGCGGACGTGCGCAGGATACCGGTCAATCGCGAGTGGATAAATCCGCTCCGCTACCTCCGGGCCGCCATCGGCGCGAGACACGCGTCGGCGGCGCACGTCCAGTACGTATACGGGATGTTCGGACCGAAGGGAGTGTTCACGCTGTTCTTCCTGCCGCTGGTCTTTGCGTTCACTCGCGGTCCAACAATCGTGACCGTCCACGAGGTCTGGCAGCGCACGGACGCGGACGGAAGCCGACTCAAGTATGCGTACCTCCGACTCGTCCACGAAACGCTGGTCCGATCTACCGATCAGCTTTTGTTCCTCTCGGCCAACGCCGAGCGTGACTTTCTCGCTAGCGTCACAAGGGCCGACACGCGAATCATGCCTCACGGCGTCAGGACGGAGCGCAGGGACCTCTCCCCGGAAGCCGCCAAGGAGTCGTTCGGCTACGACCCCGACGACACCGTGATAACCCACCACGGATTCCTCGCCCACCGGAAGGGGTGTGATCGGTTCGTCGATCTCGCCGAAGCTATGCCTGACTACGAGTTCCTCCTCGCAGGTGGGAGTCGACGCGAGAACCTCGAAGATCGCCTCCGCGAACGCGCACTGGCTAACCTCCGGATAACGGGCGTCCTTGACGATAAAACGTTCGAAGCATCGTTCGCTGCCAGCGATCTCGCAGTACTCCCGTACCGCGACATCAATCAGAGCGGGACATTTAATCGGTGTGCGACCTACCAACTCCCGGTCGTCGGCACGCGAATTCCGTACTTCGAGCGGTTGGCGAACGAGTACGGTTGCGTCGCACTCACCGACGCCGACGACCTCGAGGAGACGGTTCGGGCAATTCTCGAAGACGATGAGCGACGACGGCGACTCGCCGAGCGGATGACCGAGTACAGAAACGAAAACTCGTTTACTGCGGTTGCAGCCGAGATGGAAGCGATGTATGACGCTTAGTGATTGGTATCAGGACACGGTAACGCGCGTGAAACAAAACGGTTTCGTCGGTATCCGAGAGTCGGCGTACCAACTGTACCTCGGTGCGCTCCGCCAGATGGACGGGATGTACGAGTACGGAACCCCCATCTTCGACCGCGAGTGGGACGTGCTCGTGATACTCGACGCCTGTCGGGCAGACATGATGCGAGACGTCGCCGACGAGTACGGTCTCGACGGGGAGGCGATTTACTCGAACGCCTCGTACTCGAAGTCGTGGATGGACCGCAACTTCGCTCCGCAGTACGACGACCAGAAGCGCCGTACCGCGTACGTTACGGGGAATCCGTTCTCGTCAGAGACGGTCCAAGACGACGAGTTCGCCGCGCTTCGGGAGGCATGGCGGTACAGCTGGGATGCCGAGATCGGCACGATCCACCCCCGGCCAATAACCGATCACGCCGTCGAGGTCTGGCGGACGGTCGCGCCCGACAGGATGATCGTCCACTATATGCAACCCCACGGCCCGTTCGTCTCGAAACCGGACCTCGCGGCTGGATTCGACGACGCAGATACGTTCGCCAACCGCGAGGAACGCGGTATCTGGGAGCGGATCCGCCACGGCGACGTGGACAAGGCGATTGTCCAAACGGCCTACCTCGATAATCTGCGGTATGTGCTTGACGAGGTCACCGAGACACTACTGAGGAGTATCGACGCTGACCACGTCGTACTCACCGCCGACCACGCCAACGCACTCGGCGAGTGGGGAATCTGGGGCCACCCTCCGAACATCCCGATCCCAGCGATACGCCGCGTCCCGTGGTACGTCACATCGGCCGCCGATGCCGGAGACTACGACCCAGACCCCCAGATGGGCGAGGCTGAGACGAACGACGAAGCGGTCGTCGAACGGCTTAGAAATCTCGGGTACGTCTGATCCGACGTACCGTGCAGTACCCTTATTGCCAACGGTCACGGGCCAAGCATCTCCAATGCCTCATGGTACTTCGTAGCGATGTGTCCAGACGCATATCCATCGCGACCGACGGCGGCTGTGTCGCCAGTTCGAAGCACGTCTCGAACGCACGACGGGATTCGAGGGACGAGGACACATTTTACGTATATTTGACATTCAGAGCTACAGAACAAAGTAACTAACCTCCTCGGGGAAGTGCTCCCGGCCGAATAGAAATGTCGGACGACGGCGCGGGCAGTATGAGTCTCGGACTGGAGACATTGAAGGGTGTCTCCGGGAAGATGGTACAGGCAGTACTGGGATTTGTCGGGGCAGTCGTCTTCGCGCGCGTCCTCGGCCCAGCAAATTTCGGCGGATTCTACCTGCTTCTCACCCTCGTTCAGGTGACTGACCGCCCGCTGGCGGGAATTGGCGTCGCGGCCAAAAAGCGGTTCTCCGAGGCCGACGCGCGGAAGGGTGAAATCCTCGGCAGTCTCCTGCTCGCGAACTTGCTGGCCATCGGCAGCATCACGGTCGGTATCGCGGTCGCGGGTAACTGGCTTGGGGGATTCACCGGCTTTGACGCCGCAGGACCACTGTTCATGATCCTCTTTACCACGCTAGTGTTCTTCCATCCCTTCCAGCAGCTCCTGGTAGCTGACGGTTACCTCGGCCTTGAAACGTGGAACGACACTCTCCGGTCGGTGCTGACACTCGGCCTCCAGCTCGGATTCGTCGCAGCGGGATTCGGTGCGGCCGGGATGGGATATGGGCTGGCGGCCGCGACCTTGCTCACAGTTCCGGTCATTCACTACTTCCTCCGGGTTCAGCCGGTCGTCCCCTCGGTAGAGACGCTCGGATCGCTGTGGGAGTACGCCCGATATAGCATTGTCGCCCGATTTATCGGGAAGACGTTCAAACGACTTGATCTCCTCGTTCTGGGGTGGCTTACGACGACTACTGCAGTCGGCTACTACGAAGCAGCGTTCAAGCTCACCGTTCCGGCTATGTTCGTCTCGTACGTCGCGGGGTCGGGGCTGATGGCCAAGGTGAGCAACCTCGAAAGCCGTGGCGAGGCGGTCGCGACGGATATCACTAACACCGTCTCGTTCGCTAGCATCCTCGCGGTACCGATGTTCTTCGGCGCGCTCGCGCTCTCCGAGGGACTCATTGTCACAGCGTTTGGCGCGGAGTACCGACCAGGTGCAATTCTGCTAGTCGGCCTCGCGTTGTATCAGCTCCTCGCCACCCAGTCGAACCCATACCGACAGGGACTCGACGGACTCGACCTCCCGAAACTCGGGATGATGATCGATCTAACCACACTGGCGCTCAACCTCGTAGTCGGAGTCGCACTAACGCTTCAATACGGTCCTATTGGCGTCGTCATCGCTACGGTACTTGCCGAGTCTACGCGATACGTCCTCTGTGCGCTCTCGCTGAACCGCCGAGTTCCGGAGGTGTCGCTGTTCCCGCGGCTTCTCTTCGAACAGGTATTCGCCGGGGCCGCGATGTTCGCCGTCGTCACGCTCGCACGCATGAACGTGCAGGTGGACTCGTGGTTCGTACTCGGGTCGCTCGTTGCGGTGGGCGCAGCCACGTATGGGGTCGTCCTCCTCGTACTAAGCGATCAGTTGCGGCTCACCCTCAGCTCGGTGCTCTCGGAGGCAATGTGACCCTGCAGGTGTCTCGCTGTTCGAATTCCCACGTCTTTTCGAAGGCGGTCTACAGGCGGAGCAGGCCGAGTGCCTCGGGGCGTGATCCCGAGGTGGTTCACGAAACACCCAGTGTAACGCGAGCGGTACACGCGATGTGGCGTACGGCATACGAAAACGACAACTCCGGGCGACTGAACTAATTCTCAAATCCGCCATAAAATGGTCTGAACTGTCGTAGGCTTTCTCGTCTGTGACGCTGGAGTGTTTGATCGTCTAGTCGGTGATGCTCAGGAAAGGAATGTACCGCAGTGAAATTCTACAGTGTTACAGCAAGAGCGCCTCGGTGCTTGACCCCGAGGGTGAATCGAGTAATAATTACTTTCCGGTCTATCGTGCTGGATCATACAGGTATCGGGTTACCGACCGTACTTCGTCGCCCCTGTGTACAGGTGCGGAGGAATGTGGCTCTCTCACAAACCACGTCTTCGGCGTGGTGCGACGGACATCATGGGGCCGTAGTGGAGCGGCCGACCCTCACGGACAAACCCAGTTTTCGGGTGGTACTTCCAGACGACCCACTCGGGAGGACCGAGGGGAATTGCCTTCGCTTGCGGCCATCTGGCCCGTTTTTAGCTGTAATTGAGGGCGCTAACCCCACCTTCTGCTCACGGCGACGCCGTTCGCATGGTCAGCGGGACCGACGGTCCCGCGCTATCTGCAGCGAGCGAAGCGAGCAGGGAGGGGAGACAGCGCCCGCACGTCTTGTTTTCGTGTGAATCGGCACCCTTATTATCCCTTCGATCGAAGGTGAGAGTAAGATGCTCACCACGCTTCCGGCGGTGTTCAAACGCGACAACAAGCGTGCATCGTCGGTTGTGACCGAGTGTCGATTCGGTAGGAGTGGGACACTCCGAACCACCTGTAAAGGGAAGTCGCCTGCGGAGTCTGGAACCGTCCGCAGAACGCCATAATGATCAAGATAACTTTTGCAAATATGGACTGAGGAATTGATCGATCCAGGACTTGGCAAATCCGAGTCGATCGGTAAGGGTGTCAAAGAGACGGCGAGCGAGAGTTCGGAACGCGCTCTCGCTCGCCACCACGATTGGCGAGGCAGTGCGTTTGAGTACTTTCCAGACCTGTTCAATCGGGTTGAGATGCGGTGAGCCGACCGGAAGAAAGACGAGATCAATACCGAGTTGATGTGCGCGCTTGCGCGTGTGTTCACAGATGTGAGACGAGAAGTTATCCAAGACGAGCAGAATCCGTGTTCCCGGATTCTGCTCGCGGACTTGCTCCAATAGCGCACAGATGTTCTCTTTCGATTGATCTTCAGGGAACGTCAGGACACTTTCGCCGTTGAGCGTATAGCATCCGACCGCTGGTTCGTCAAGTTTCACCAGCGGTCGTTCCAGTGTCGGATCATCAACGTACCACAGTCGATGCGAATTGTCGTATGGTTGTGGATGCGAAGCATCACAAAAACCGACGACAGTTCCCCCATCCGTGCAAATATCGTCGTCGAGGACCCATCCTTCGTCCTCATCATCAGGACGCTTGTTATGTGCCGTCTCTGTCTCCTCGTCGAACGCGTCTGCGACGCGTTCTTCGAGGATTTCATCTGCGTTTTGTGGCCGAGAGGGGCGCTTTGGACGTGGTTTAGCGTAGGACAGTCCGAGATTCCGGAGGAATCGACCGAGATAATCCGGATGGTACTCTACACCAAACTCTTCGTCCAAGAGCTGATGAACTTCCTGTGCTTTCCAGGGTTGCCCCTCCCGGAGAAGTTCTAAAAGACGCTTTTGTTCCTCGTCACCGAGCTTCGGGGGCCTTCCGCCCCCGAAGTTCGGTGTCAACTGACCAAGTCCGCCATCGTTCCATCGACGCGCCCAGCGACTTCCAGTCGACGCAGATTTGCCAACGTCGTCGGCTGCTTCCTCGTACGTTGCTCCCTTGTAGAGACGTTTGACAAAGGTGAGTCGCTTGATGATCTTTGGATCGTCTGCTTCGTCCAGCAGACGATCCAACTCCTGCTCACTTAGATGACGAACAAGATCGCCTCGCCGGTCTCCTCCCATTACTCGCCCGTCTCAGTCTATGCCCATAACTTCCGTCACTCATTACGGCGTTCTGCCGGGCCGCACGAGACGCTCCGCGTCTTGTGGACGCTGTGGGATCTGTTCCTGCACGTTCCGACACAGAAACAGGAAGCTCCGTCCGCACCAAGCGAGGGCCGGGGAGGCCCGAGCGCGGGAGGGCGGAGTAGTTCACGCCTGCCGCCAACACAGCGAAGCAATGGGAGAATCCCCGTGGTACTTTACGGGTTATTGATATCGGTGACTTTCACCGCTTCAATACTGAAACCGTACGTTTCGTCGTTGGCAGAAGCAGAGTATTGCCATCCCGTGAGCGTAAAGTCTGCCGTTTCCCCCGGTTCGAGATCAACCGTTTTCTTGTGATATTCACCATCCGGTCCTTTAACAGAGAGACGATACTTCTCAGTGATGTTTTTCACTGTTGCAGACTTGCGGCTGAACTCAACATCGTAGACCGGAGCGTACTCGTTTGACTCTTCAAAGCTGATCGAGTGATCCGTGATCTCGAGTTTTCCTTCGAGTTCGGGGTCTAGGTCGAAGTCGGGTTGCAGTTCATCGACGTGCACGAATGCGTCAAAACGCCTAAGCTCGGCCCCATATTTCGGTGCTCCCTCATAGCCATCGAAACTAGTTGAGTACACTCGGCTCTCATTTTCCTCGAGCTGGGTGTACTGTTCACGAAAACCGAGTCTTCCCGTAATGTATTCACCGGTGTCAGAATAGAGCTCCACCTCGCTATCAAAGGAGAGAAGGTACTTATCAACACTCGTTTTCTTGAGTTCTACGCGAACTTCACATTCGTCTTGGTCCGAATTACGTCGGACAAGCGCATGATCTCGAACCACTAAGTGCTCTTTCGCTTCCTCGGGGAGAACCACTTCTCCCACTGCCTCGATCTCCTCGTGGTAATCGTTAATCAGGTTGTTTTCTTCGATCTCGTGGTCCGACGTCCCGATCCGAACCAGATAACGCTCAACATCCTTGGTACAGGATCCCTCGATCTTCTTGCTATCGACTTCACCTGGCTCGAGGGTAGTGAACCCGAGATCGAGATCATCATTATTCACGGTGGCACTGATGACGTAATCCTGAGTGACGTTTCTGGCACGGATAGTGATCCGACATTGGCCACTCCCAGGTTCGCCCACCCAACTGAACTCGTGACTGACGTCGAGCTTATCCTCGAGATTGGGATGGATTTTGACGTCCGCCTCCACCGCGTCGGCTGAGAGGACGACGCTAAAATTCACAATCTCGAACGTATACTGATCAGCTCCTTCGCAGGCGTCGAAACTAATCGAGTAGATTCGGCTCTCCCCCTGTTCGAGATTATCCCTACCTACACTCGGGCCAGAGCGCTCTCCGATCGTCTCACCGTCGTCGGAATAGAGCGTCACCTCGGTATCAAATGAGACGTGGTACTTGTCGTCGCTGCTCACTCGCTCGAGTTCTACGTAAAACTCACACCCAGTTCTGTTCGAGTCGAGTTCGTGGTTGAGAACGTCTAGATGCTCTTTAGCTTCCTCGGGAAGGATTACGTCGGGTCGTTCTTTCAGCTTATTGTCCTCATCGTCTTCGGCATCCGCTTGCTCTTCTTCCTGGGTGTCATGCGCTTTTCTCTCATCATCCTGGTCGGTATCGTTCCCCCGATTATGGAGATTGTCGTCATTCTCGTTTTCGGCGGCCGTCTTGCGTTCGGAACAGCCAGCGAACGCAGCAGAGAATGCGAGTCCCGACCCCGCTAATACCGTTCGTCTATCCATACCAGAAATACACATCACGAGAATTGATAATTATATCGGGATAACTGGTCTCACCGCAACGTCGTCTCGTGTTCGCCTCTGATTTCCTCAACTGACACTTCCATCGTGATGGCTGTTTTGGCTAATCGCTCGAGCGGTTCGTCGGCGAACGCCGCGAACTACTCAGGATCGACATACTGCACCAGATTCGCCCAGAGAAGCGACTTTACCATAGCTTCTGACCATCGCATCGACTGATTCATACACCGCTTCGAAACGTCACCCACGGCTCGTTCGACCACATTGGACGTCCATAGAGCCCGGTGTTGGTCAAGCGCAACTTTCGCGAACATCACGGGTGCTTCTACCAAGTCGTGGAGATACACTGCAGCTTTCGGGGACTCTTGATGTTCTCACCTCCAGAACTCCATCCGCAGATTCTCGAGTGATTGGTCGATCCGCTCACGGATCGCAAAACGCTCATTCTTCGGGCAATAGAGTGCGACCAAGTACCGAGGTCTGACTTGGGTAGCGTGCAGTGGCTCGAGGTCGGCATAGTGCGCTGATCTATCGATATGCCGGACAACTCTTCGAAGAATCGTTACTCCCCGTTTTCGTGGAGTCCCCTTCCGAGCGACCGCTGCGAGGCGGCCCATCACTTACCTGATCAACCTCTCCGAACGAGCGCCAGCCCGATCATGGCCGTCGGAATCGCTGCTGCGATTACAGCGAGGTGCCACGGGAGAAGCCAGTAGGGAACGCGAACGACGTGAGTCAGCGACTCGTGGACCGTATCGAACAGCGGGAGACCGCCGTCGAACGGCGAGAAGTCGTCTCGGCCGCCATTCGACGGCCCACCGTCGAGCACGACGGCGTCATCGTACTTCTGCGCGCCAACTCGCTCGCCCTCCGGGATACGGTCGGCCTCGTAGACGAGGTGAGGACCGCGGACGCTCCAGGCGGTCGAGCCGTCAGGCGTGACCTCGACGACGCGGTGGTGTCGGGAGTCGGCGATCAGTGTGTTGCCGTTCTCCAGGCGGTCCGCGTCGCGCGGCCAGTCGAACGCGAGCCCGTTGGCCGACGTGATGCTCCAGGCGATGGTCCACTCGTCGTCCTCGCGATGGATTTCGACGATCCGGTCGTTCTCGCTGTCGGCCACGAGCAGGGCGTCGTCACCGAGGTACTGGGGGTTGTGCTGGGCCTCGAACAGCACCCTGTCGGCTCGCCCGTCGGCGACGCCTTCGATCACCTCGACGACGCCCTCGCCACGCTCGACGATCAGGAGTTCGTCGGCGTTCCTGACCGAAACGAGGTATCGGCCGTCGCCGAGCGTATCGACGTCGTTTACGTGGAGCCAGTCGGTCGCGGTGGTGTCCGCTGGCTCGTCGTACCGTTCGCTGGCGTTCCAACGCCAGGTGACCGCCCCGTCTTCGGCCACGGTGAACAGGCTCTCGTACTCCATGTCCGCGACGAGGATCTCACCGGAGGGGAGCCGTTCGACGTCGTGGACCTCGCTGTTGTGGGCAGTCCCTACGGGATACGTCCACTCGCGGACTACCCGCGGTTCCGGCTTCGGGTCGATGATCTGGAACCCGGTCCGGCCACAGGGCGGATCGAACCGGCCGCAGTCCTCAACGTCTTCGTACGTCGCCGCGACGAGGACGGTGCCGTCGTCGAGACGCGTCGCGTCGAACGCCTTGTCGCCGACGTCGAGGCTCCAGACGACATCGCCGGTCCCGTCGAACGCCGTCACGACGCCGTCGCTCTGCCCGGTGGTGAGCGTAACCCTGTCACGAGAATTGTCGGTCTTCTCGATGGCCGGTGCCACCAGGGCGGTGCCGCCGAGTGAGAGCGCAACCGCAGCGACGGCCACGGCAACCAGAGCCCAGCCGACTCGGCGACGGGAGAGCGATCGCATGGTATGTGTAGTGCCCCCGGCCCTCAAGTAATAATCTTTTGCAGGTATATTTCCGACTACGGTTTGTATTGACATCCTCCTCCGCGTTCACGCGGAGGAATCCTGAGCGGTGGAGATTTCAGGTGTGCAGTTCCACCGACCCCCGACACGGTGCGAATCCGTGCGGGGTTCATGGACTGTGGCGAGTGGGACTGCTGGGAGTGCCAAACTCCTGGTACTCCTATCCTCGACCGTGTTCGACCCTCGTGGTTGTTTGTGCCCGGCGAGGGTCGAGTGGGCTTCGACAGACTCGGAGTTACGTTCTGTGGTGCTTCCAGCAGTCGACTCCGCGTCACCCCTGTGAGGGGTGGGCGGTCATCGACTGGTTCCGATTAGTGTCTGATTGCTTGGGGCGGCCAGGCCGCCATCGTCGGACTGGCGGGAATCACTCTATTCCCTGCCTGACTCCTCCGCTCTCAGAGGATTACCTGCCACTTCAACGTATGGGAAAGAAATCTCGGACTGGTCATCGAAGCGTGGATTCCGTCCGAGTTGTCGGATTCATCCCGCGCCGAAACGCGCAGGTATTCTCCTCGCATCTCTATAACCAGATCTAAGTGAACTACCCCGCCCTACTCGCTCCCTTCGGTCGCTCGTTGAAGACGGGGGCTTAGCACCCTCTCTTTCAGCTAATTGGCTTTGGTCAACTACCCCACCCTAAGCACCTTCGGTGCTTTGAGGGTGGGGCTTGTCCGTGAACTCGGCCTCGAACCCGTCAGGGTAGGCGGTGAATCCGCTCTTCGGCGTCACCGTTCCAGACTTGAGGGCGAGCTGACTGTCGCCCGTCCGCCGAGACGACTGTTGGCCTCGACGGACGTACCGCATACCGATGTTCTTCGCCGCGTTGTAATCCGCGTTCGCTCCTGACCCACACTTCACGCACTGGAAATCGGTGCGCGACGGGCGATTCTCGTCTGCCGTGAATCCACACTCGGAACACCGCTTTGACGTGTACGCCGACCCCACTTGCTTCACCGATATTCCGACCGATTCGGCTTTGTACTCTACGTATTCGTAAAGTGTTCGGAACGCCCACTTGTGCCCCCATGACGCACCCGTTCGGTCGCGGATGTGGGTTAGGTTCTCGAACGCGATTACGTCGCAGTCGTAGCGGAGTGCTTCGTCTATCAGCGAGTTCGACGCTCGGTGTAGTACGTCGCGGACGTAACGGAGTTCCCGACCACTCGACTGTACGAGAGTCCGGTGGGCGCTTCGCGTCCCGGTCTGTTGCAACCCGGCGCGTACCTTCTCGAACTTGCGGAGGTTGTGGGTGAGCTCCCGTCCGCTGAAGAAGTAGGCGGTACTGGTAACGGCGAGGTTTTCGATACCGAGGTCAACCCCGAGAACCGTTCCGTCCTCGGCGGTGTTCCGTTCGGTATCGTTCTTGTACCGGCGGAAGCCGATATGCAGGAAGAACTCGCCATCTCGGGCGGTGAGCGTACTTTCCGTAACACTCCATTCGTCCGAGTCGAGATACTGACACTGGTAGCCATCGTCAGCGTCGGGAAGGTCAAGCGGACACCGGACCCGGCTCTCCGTCGTGGAGAGGGAGACGGTATCGTCATCGAACACCGTCATCGTCCGCGTATCGTACTTCATGGTCGGCGCGGTGAACGACGGCTTGCTGACCTTCTTGCCCTTCGACCGGCGATCGATGCAACTGGTGATGGCTTGTGAGGCTTGGTGGGTGGCGAGAATCGCGTGCTGACTCCCGAGGTCGGTCTGGTCGCGCACAGAATCGTAGGCGAGGGGTTGCACGTCACTCTTGGTGTTGCACCGTCCCCATGCGAGGTCTGTGGCGATTTGGCACCCCCGCTTCCACTCGGAGATGGTATCTTCGAGCAAGTCGCGTTGCTCACCATTTACCGAGAGGCGGGTAATTGCCGTCCGACGCACGTAGTCGTCTGCCACTTATTCAATGTAGTCCCGTGGCTATTTATAGATGCATGAAATGCCCAGCTATACGAACGCGCTCCTCCCCTCCCTACCGCTCGCATTCACTCGCGCTTGAGGAAGGGGACTCCGCGCTACCGTTTAGTTGAAACCAGTACTGAGAAACACGACGGGTGAGTAGTGGGAGGGAGGATGGATATTCTCCCGAAAGCACGACTCCTCCGATTCGTCGAACGTGCTTTCTTTAAACAGCGAGAGAGTCCCGCCGTGTACGGTGGGCGAGGACGTCACACCAGTAGCCGCTGCGCTGATTTTGCAACGGACGCGACTCTCCGATTCGCTCGACCAGGGATGCCACCGCCCGAAGGAGGCGAAAGAGGACGGTACTTCATCGGTATCTCCGAGAGACCGCCAACCTTCATACGCTAAATCGTTGCACGCGGAATCATGTCGCTGCCCTCGGTGACTGAAAACGTAGGTGAGATAACCCAGGATCGCTCCCTGCAGGATATACCGGTCGAGCTGTATCCGATTACGCTCCTCGCGGCTGCGCTCCGGCTGTTCCGGCTGGAGTCCGAGAGTTACTGGCTCGACGAAGCCTTCTCGGTGACCACCGTACTGTCGAACACGCCGTCCGAACTCCTGTTCAGCGTGCCGGGGAACGACCCCCATCCGCCACTCTACTATCTCCTCCTCTCCGCCTGGACAGCGATCTTCGGAACGAGCGAGTTAGCCGCACGACTGCTGTCGGCCCTCGTCGGCATCGCTACCGTCGTCGTCCTCTACGGGGTCGGTCGACGCCTCTTCGACCGGGAAGTCGGGGCAATCGCAGCGTTGCTCGTCGCCGTTTCGCCGTTCCACGTCTGGTACTCCCAGGAAGTGCGGATGTACAATCTCCTCGCACTGCTGACCGCGCTCTCGTTCTACTGGTTCGTACGGATACAGACGGAGCGCCCGACCGACGAGGCAGGTGGTCATACAGACATCGGGTACGTCGTCTCCACGGTCCTCCTCGGCTACACACACGTCTTCGGTCTGTTCGCGATACTCGCCCAGAACGCGTACGTCTTTTCTCGGTACCTCGACCGAATCGTCCCCCGATCGCGACTGACGGGACGCCGCTGGATCACTCTCCAGGGGATCACTGCCCTGTTACTTGCTCCGTGGTTGATGCAGTTGTTCCGCCGTATGATGGCGGCACGCGGCGGCGAAGCGAGCAACGTCTCGTGGATTCCGCTGCCGACGGCCGAGACTGTCAGGGAGACGTTCGCCGCCTATCTCGGCGGCTACCTGTTCGGTGAGTCGTTCCCACTGCTGGTCTCGCTCGTCGCTGCGGGCTGTCTGGTACTCGCGCTCTCGAGCGACCGTGGGACTACATCGGAGACCGAGCGCCAGAACGAACCGGTAAACGCCACGTACGTGGTCGTCCTCTGGTTCGTCGTGCCGATACTCGTCCCGATCGCCCTTTCACACGTCGTCACGCCAATCTTCGTGGATCGCTACTCGATCGGAGCGTCGCTGGCGTTTTTCCTCTTGATCGCCAAAGGAGTGCGGACGTTCTCGCGCCCGTCGCTTCGGTACGTCGTCGTCGGGGTGCTCCTCGTCTGCCTCGTGACGCCGCTCCCCGCGTACTATCAGAATGACCAGAAAGAACAGTGGCGGGAGGCCGCCGTCGACGTCGAGTCGGCCGTCGATGGCGACGACGTCGTCCTCGTGAGCAGACCGTTCACGGAACGGACATTCGACTACTACTTCGATCGTTCAGACATCCCCACGGTCCGGATCGATGCGGACGCGACGACCGACGAAGTACAGGAGTCCGTCGACGGACACGATGACGTCTTGATCGTGTTATCGTACACCGATTCGTCGACGAATCAGCGGATTCTCCGGGCGGTGAAGAACCGCTCCGACTACCGTGGTCCGGTGCAGGTGACACGGTACAATGGAATCACGGTGGTCCGGTTCGAGCGGACGTCGAACGACGGATGAGATCGCCGTCGGCATCGTCACCATCGACGTCTCCCCGAGTCAGTCGCCATCGTGAATCACCTCGGGACGTGACCCCGAGGCGATTCACGCACCACCGTCGCGGGTATTTGATCCAGCTCCCCGGATCTCGGCGGCAGGTTCGCTGTCGCCGAAACAGCGCCGACCAATGCCGACATGCCGGCCGCGCCCGACCGGGATCCACGCGGCCCCGACGACAGCTGACGTCCACGGCGAGTCCCGACCGCAGACCAACTGGCGCCTCGAGAGAGTCCACCGATCACGACGTCACCGCTACACATCGGGCTGGCAGCCGTTCACGGGGAAGAGGTGCGGTGGGTATCTCGTCTCGAGCAGGCTCGGCAGGGCACCGCTGTAACGGACTCGCGGAGCCGTCCAGAGACGACAGGTGTCCACGGGGCGTGACGATCGAACAGATCGAACAGTGTCTGCGTGGGGACAGTCACGACGATTGGGGACGGTATCGCAGGTGGGACACGTAGCTCACGTGCTTCCGTGGGAGGTCTGCGGTGGCGCTATGAGCCGTCCGTCCTCGCCGTGATCCCGTTCGCAATCGGTGTCGCCGGCGTGAGAGGTCGCTCTTCACGACCGGAGCAGGAGTGAACGGTGCGGTTCTCATCCATTTCGTTCTGCTCCAGCGTCGGCGTCACCAGCGAGGTCGAGGGCGGCATTCGCCAGTGTATTCGCTGCCTTGTAGCAGTCATCCCAGCTCGTGTACTCCTCTGGAGTGTGGCTCTTCCCCGCCTCGCTCACCGCGAACACCATTCCGGTATCGCAGACGCGGGCCGTATATGTCGCATCGTGGCCCGCACCGCTGACGAGTTCCTTGCCCCCGTAGCCGAGGGTAGTGACCGCGGACCGCACGGCATCGACACACCGGTCAGCAAACGCGACGCTTTTAGCCTCCATCCGCGTCTCGTACTCCCACTCGACGTCCTCGCGTGCGGCGGCAGCCTGAACCTCGTCTTTCACGCGCTCGACCGCCTCGTCGGCGACATCGTCGACAGGGTCGCGGAGGTCGACGGTGAACCGAACTTCCGCTGGGACGATATTGATCGACGAGGGGGCAACGTCGACGACGCCGGTCGTGGCAACGGTTCGCTCGCCGAGTGTGCCGGGGATGCGTCGCACCTGCGTGATGACATCGCTCGCCGCGACCAGCGCGTCGCTCCGATAGTGCATCGGTGTCGTCCCTGAATGATTGGCCTGCCCTCGAAACGTGACTTCCCCCCAGCGAAGGCCGACGATGCCGGTCACGATACCGACGTCGCGGTTTTCCTCATCGAGAGACGGGCCCTGCTCGATATGAAGTTCGAGATACGAATCGTAGTCGTACTGTGGCTCGGCCGGAACGTCCCCCCGGTAGCCGATTCGCTCCAGTTCGTCCACAAATTGCTTGCCCTCGTCGTCAGTCGTCCGATAGGCCTCCTCACGCGGAATTTCGCCGGCCCAGACCCCACTCGACATCATGGCAGGTTGGAACCGTGACCCCTCCTCATTCGTCCAGTTGACGATTTCGACGGGATGGGCAGTTTGAATATCTTCGTCCTCGAGCGTTCGCACGAATTCCAGCGCGCTGATGACGCCAAGCGGGCCATCGTAGATACCACCGTGGGGCTGTGAGTCGAGGTGGGAGCCTAGCAGGACGGTTCCCGCATCGGGCTCGGTTCCAGGTCGGCGCCCGAACATGTTTCCCATCTCGTCGACGCGGACGTCCAACCCAACTGCCTCCATATGGTCCCGGAACCACTCTCTGACCTCGCGGTCGGCGTCCGTCAGTGTCAACCGATCGAGACCGCCGCCGTCGATAGCACCGATCTCGGCTTGGTCTTCCATCATTTCTACCAATCGGTCTCTATCGATGTCGATACGCATACCGTTCACTAGATATGCGGGCTGAAAAACCTTCACCAATCTGAGAACATTTTCGAGAGACCGGGAATCAGACAGTCACAGGAGAATCCTCTCCGGAGAAACTGCCGTGTCGGCGACGTCGTTGGGTGACGGAGATCGGTTGTGGCCAGTCGCAATTCTATCGCGTTCCACCCGCCGCAACTGGGTATTTCTCCAGCGGATACCTGCAGCCATCGATATGCCGCAATAATTGCTGTGTCGGTCTCGGTCGGCACCAGCGATTGCCCCCATTGCTTTCGTGTTACGTTTCGCAGACCGAAGCTCAGAGCCGTCTGTCACCTCGATCGAGAACCGGTGTGTACGACCCATGTCTCCATTGGATCGTAACACACTACCGGTGGGGCACTCGTGTCAGGAGGTTTCCAGCGGTCAGTGGCGTGGGCTACGTTCTACCGTCGATGGCTGCAGTCACCCTACGCTGCGGTGATCAAGAGAGCAGACGCACGGAACAGTTGGCGGGGTGTCGACAGGTGGTCTCCGCCATCGCGGCCGAGTGAGACGAGGCCGTACGGCACCCACCACGTAACATGCCGATGGTCGACTGGCTCCTGAGAGAATGGGCTCAGCCTATTCACTGAGTGGGTGCAGTGGCGCTCTCGACCTTCGATCGTTCACCGCAATCCGAAAGAGGATTCAAACCGCCACCCCTGTCGCCGATTTTCCGATGCAACACGACAGTGGGATTGGGGAAGCGACCAGTAGGACGACTCACAAGTACTGTCGAGACGTGCACGGTAGAGGGAGGTAATTCGGCCAGTGCGGTCCGATCCACACCGAGAATTGCGTTTCCATTTTCATCGCTCGGGGTATCGAGGGAAGGCAATCTAGTGCTCGGTGGTCACTGTTTCCCACGGGGCCTAATTCTTTTGGCGACGTGCGTTTCACCGGGGTCCCGTTATACAGAGATACGGCAGGGCGCCACATCTGATGGTGCCGCTGCCAGCGTACCCCTTCATAACCACCCCTTCGATGAGCGTCCCCTCAAGCAGTGACGGGTCCTGCCGTTTCTGTACGGATCCGCAGCATCGCCGGTGAGACCACTCATCGATCACTACGAACCGCTCCCGATGGCCGTCACACCGACCGAATTCGCGGTGCACGCACGCTTGACAGATCGCTCGCGAACGCTCGTGATTGGCGTTGCAGCTGGCTGCCGACTGGCCGTTGGTTGCGTTAGCAAGCAGAAGCCACAGAATTGCTCGCAATATCACGTCAGTTGACATACGTCTCGTCGGCCAGGCTCGGGCGGTCGACGCCCCCCACCAGCCGCGATTGCCACACCAGCCGCACGCCACCGCGTACTGTTTCGTTCAATTGATCAACTATCGGTATACTCTTGGCGACTCGAGGCTCGTGAGTATCGGATACCCAAATAGTTTAGTTTCATTATACGAACCCACAGGTGAGAGAGGAGAGGTTTGATGGCAGAACTATTTACCACTGAGGAGGCCGGCGTTGCGGTGACAAAACACGTCGACACGAACGGCGACGCGGTGCAGATCGGACTGCGACTCAACTCGTCGCGGCAGCAGTCGGTGACAGTCCACGTCCTAGAGACGGTTTCGGCTGACGCGACCGTCAAAGTTCCGACGACGGATCCGTCACGCTGGTCGGTATCCGAGGGGACGGTCGCGTACGAACGGTGCCTCAAGCCCGAGGAGTCGCTCACGACAGAGTATACAGTAACCGGTGACGACGCCGAGATTGAAGCCGACAATAAGCAGCCGCCGACGCTCAGAGTCGACGCCGCGCAACCGCAACCGGAAACCGCGGGGCCGGACGCCGCCGATCGCGAGGCAACCATACAGGCGGAAACCGCGGGGTCGGACGTCGCGGATCACGAGGCAGCCATATGGGCGAAAAACGCGGGGCCGGACGCCGCCGATCACGAGGCAGCCATACGGGCGGAAACCGCGGAGTCGAACGCCGTGGATCACGAAGTAGCCATACGGGCGGAAACCGCGGAGTCGAACGCCGCGGATCGCGAGGCAGCCATACGGGACAATTCGTTTACGATGCCTGGCGACGAGGTGTCTGTCTCGGATATCGTGGCCGAAGCTGAGGGCGCCGCGGACGACGACGGCGCCACAGCGACCGGAACTGACGGGCGTGAGGCAGCGACGCGTGCCGGCGACGATGCGGTCGCCGACCTCGTCGAGGCCGTCCTCGAGACGCTGGATACGGACGCGTCGCCAGCGCAACGCGACCAGTTAGCGGAGACCCTCGGTGGCATCGGTGGTCCGCGCACAGGTCTCGAGGTGCGGGTGATGTACCTGCAGTCGCGGTTTCAGGACCTCGCCGCCTATATCGACGCCATGGAGGCGTTCCTCGACGATCACGGGACCGCCCAGGACGTTCTCACCGAGGTGTTGGACGAGCTGCACGGAGTGCGCGAGCGACTCGAGGCGGTACAAGACGAGCAAGCCACTCAAGCCTCACGGCTCGCGGCCGTCGAGGATCGGACGGCGAAACTCGAGACACAGGTCGAGCGTCGTACCGACGCGGTCGACACAAAGCTCGACGACCTCGAGACACAGGTCGAGCATCGTGCCGACGCGGTCGACACAAAGCTCGACGACCTCGAAACACGGGTCGAGCATCGTACCGACGTGGTCGACACAAAGCTCGACGACCTCGAAACGACGCTCGAGAGCGTCGAAGCCGCCCAGAAGACGGTCCAGACCGAACTCGAGCAGTTCACTGAGTTCCGAGAGGTCATGCAGGACGCGTTTCAGGGCAGCGTGCCCACCGACCGGGAATAGGGAATCGCCATTCGACCGACGACGCCCTCGGTGGTGATCGAGGCTCGCAGTTTCACAATATCTCTTGTTGCGCTGGGCGTGTCAGACTCCGGAGAATCGGTCGGCGGCGTCTCCGATGATCGACGCGTGGCGAACCGTCGCTCGAGGCCTCGGGGCGACCATAACCGGCACGATCGGGACGGTCGGCAGGACGGTCCAGGAGGGGTTGCCCGAGAACGATGCGAAGGTCGTCGTCCGCCGAGTCGACGAACACGGCCTCCACATGACCGCCGAACTTCGAGACAGGGCCAACGAACTCATCGGCGAAGCCGCCTCGCGACGCTACCTGTCCTGGCAGCCGATCGGATCCAGTGTAGCGGTGACCGCGTCCAGCGTCGAACCCATCCGTCGAGACACGACCCGGTCACTCATTCCGGTCGAACAGGTACCTGGAACGCGGTCCCGACGGGGACGGGACCGAAACGTACAATTCTGTGGCCAACAGGGCTGCGATATGGCGACGATCCGGACCACTGCAGCCCGACGGCCTCGGCTTCCCGGCCGCGGGGGCACTCACCCGAACCGCGTTTTGCGGAGGAGAGCCGCGTGAACGCGAACGAACGGTCCATTACGGGCTTCTCGCTGGTCGCCCACTGGCTGGTCCACAAGTACGATCTGTCGATTCCGATCCTGATGACGATCTGGCTGCGAGAATTTTCTGTCACCGCTGCGGTGCTCGGGACCGTCGTCACGGTCGGCTACGCTGTTTTCGGCGTCGGCGTGGTCCCGAGTGGGATCCTCGGCGATCGGTACGGCTCACGCCGGCTGATCGTCGGGTGTCTGCTCGGAATGGGCGGCGCCTTCCTGCTCGTGGGACTGTCACAGACCGTCGTGACGGTCGCGGTCGCGCTGGGCGTCTGGGGGCTGGCCGCCAGCGTCTACCATCCGGCAGGCCTCGCCCTCATCAGTACCGGCGTCCGGAACGACGTGCGGGGGAGGGCCTTCGCCTAACACGGGATGGCGGACAACGCCGGGATCGCGTTCGGCCCGCTCGTGACTGCGCTGTTGTTGCTCGCCGTCGACTGGCGACTCGTCGTCGCGGTGCTCGCCGTCCCGGCGCTGATAGCCGCCGTCGCGGGGCTAGTGACTGAATTCGACAAAACTGCCGCAGTTCAGGTCGCTGACGGCGGCCGCGACGCGTCCGGGAGCCGATCGCTCGCGGCGTTCGTCGCTGACTTGAGGCGCGTGTTCGCGGGCGGGTTCGTGCTCGTGTTCCTCCTCGTCATGGGCAATGGGCTCTACTACCGTGGTATGCTCACGTTCCTACCCGAACTACTCGATGGGTTCCTCACGTCTCATCTCGGACCCGTCGATCTGCAGTCGATCATTCCGGCGAGTCAGGCCGCCGCCGATTTCGATCTCGCCAAGTACCTGTACGTCGGCCTCCTCACCATCGGGATCGGGGGCCAGTACATCGGCGGCCGGCTCAGCGATCGGATCCGACCTGAACGCGGCGTGGCCGCGATGCTGGTCACCCTGGCGCTGCTCGCCCTCGTGTTCGTGCCCGCAGCCCGGGCGAGCCTCGAGACGCTGCTCGCCGTCAGCGTCGGGCTCGGCTTCGCGCTGTTCGCGATGCAGCCACTGGTGCAGGCGACGATCGCGAAATATTCGCCCCCGGACGCGCGCGGGCTCTCGTTCGGCTACACGTATCTCGGCATCTTCGGCGTGGGGTCGCTCGGTGCCACAGTCGCCGGCTGGATCCTCACGTACGCGTCCGTCGACATCCTCTTCGTCGTGCTCGCCGGCTTCGCCGGCGGCGCTTGCCTGCTGGCGACGATCCTCGCTACGGAGGACGGTCCGCCCGTCGCCGCAGACGCCGACTCCTGAGTCGGCGGTGGCGCTATGTCATCGGTTGCGAGCGCCACTACCGTCGCCCGACAGAGGACGCGCTCACCGGTCCAGCCTGTCGGCCGTCACCTCGCAGCTGGTGCCACGGATCGTGAGCGTCTTGGGATTCGTCTGAAGCGTCACACTGAAATCGGGAGTACGGCGCCGCGCAGACGTGGGCCGACGAGAGGCGATTGTCACTCATCGTCAGCGTCGGGAACGTGGATCTCGTCAGGAACGAGCGTGAGTCCGAGCGTACGAAAGTAACTAGCAACGGCGAAGACGTGATCGATGCTGCGTTCATCGGCAAGTACCGCAGTCAGATGGTCTACCAGTGTGATCAGCTGGTCGTCGAACAGTGTCGTGTGAATCACCCCCGCACTTTTTACTCGAACGCGTCCTACATTCACCGTTCGACCGAAACGGAGGTCGATGTCTCATGCAAACAGACTACGAAACTGCCGACACGCTCGACGTACGAGGCGAAAGCTGTCCGATGCCGGTCGTCAAGACCAAAAGCGCCGTCGACGCCCTCGAGCCGAACGCGGTGCTCGAGGTGCTCGCGACCGATCCGGGGAGCGTGAGCGACATCCGTGGATGGGCCGATGCGACCGCGGACGTCGAATTGCTCGACCAGCGCGAGGCGGTCCTCGACGGCGAAACCGTGTACGAGCACTACGTCCGGAGGGTAGAGTGAATGACGATGGATAAGATCGGTATCATCGTCTCGAGCGACGATCCGAAGAGCCTCGCGATGGCAGTGAACCTCGGGCTCACCGGGTTGGCCTCCGAGATGGAGGTACTCGTCTACTTTACGTTCGACGGGTTGACCCACCTGACGGAGGGCGAGAAGGACCTTTCACGGATCGAACCCCTCCTCGAGGAGGGCATGCCAAACCCCTACGAGTTGCTCGATCAGTTCGTCGCCGACGGCGGCGAACAGGTGACGACGGTCGCGTGTACCACCACGCTCGACATGCTCGAGTGGGACCAGGACGCGATGGACGACGCGGTCACCACGAAGTTCGCGGGCGCGGCGACTTTCCTGGAGGAAGTCGACGATGCGGACCACGTGTTCACCTTCTGACGTCCGAAACGCCATCACCACTGGGGTCGGCACTTCAGGTCTACGTGTGCTCGTAGGGCGGGATTTCGGACTCGACGACCTCGCCGAGCAGTTTGAGTTCGCGGCCGAGCAGGACGACGAAGTCGTCGAACGTGACGATTCCGGCGAGTTCGCCCTCGGAATCGGTGGCGGGGATCCGTCGTACCTCCGCGTCCGTCATCGTGCGGAGCACGTCGAAGATGCCGCTCTCGGCGTCGACTGTCACGACGCTTTCGCTCATTGCGTCCGCGGCGGTCGCCGACGAGGGATCGGCTCCGTGCGCGGCCGCCTCGAGTGCGATATCGCGGTCCGTGACGATCCCTTGCGGGCGGTCGTCCTCGACGATCACGACGCTGCCGACGTTCTCATCTTCCATCAATTGTGCGAGGTCGGTCAGGGAGGTGTCTGGAGCCGCGTTCACGACAGTTTCGCGGACGATCGATTTGATTTCGGGCATGTGAAGATCACCGTTGTATCGCGGCGGTGATCGACCGCCGACGACAGGCCTCCCTACGCCTTCAGAGAGGATAAAGCCAGGACGCCACCCGAACGGGGTATCGCTACACCCGACAGACGCACCGCTACGACCGCCGGATTCGGTGCCACGAGACCCACGGAGAAAACGGAGGGGCACGACGACCGACGACGAACTCGACTCGAGCCACCCCATACCTGACTCGAGTGATCCCGAATCCACGGAAGACGTCCACGAGGACGGTAGGTTGACACCGCCGATGAGTCTGACGCTGTGTCCGAACTGCGGAAGGCCGGTCAGGACCGCTCGATGACTGCGGGATCACGTTCCGGAGCCCTGTGGCTGCCGGCTCACGCCCGCCGAAGTCAGACGGCTCTACGGCGCTGATATCCCGGTTTCACTCACCTCACCTCTGGCAGCCCCTGTGGTCGGTATCTCCCCGTGCACTGGAGAGTAGATTTGACACTGAGGTCTCGACTGGAGGCTCGGAAAGATCGACAAAGACGTCGTCGACGAGGGGTTCGTGGGTGACGTCTCTCGGAGTATGAGTAGAAACACGAGCAACGCACCGATAGAAGCGATACAGTAATTCGGAGACCGAATCAGGAGAGACGTAACGAACCGATCAATCGTCAGCCGCAGCGGTATCGGCTTTTTCAGCACTCGAGTCGGCCCGTGCCTGGTCCTCGAGGTACTCGTCGGCGTCGAGCGCGGCCTTCGAACCCATGCCGGCGGCGGTCACGGCCTGCTGGTAGTGGAAGTCGACGACGTCGCCGGCGCCGAAGATGCCAGGGACGTCGGTGGCGGTCTGGCCGCCGCCGTCGCCGCCTTTCGTTTTGAGGTACCCTTCGTCGTCCATCTCGACGCCGGTGTCCTCGAGGTAGCCCGTGTTAGGCGTGTGGCCGATGGCGAAGAAGACGGCGCCGACGTCGAAGTCGAACTCCTCGGTCTCGGGGTCCTCGAGCCGGTCGGTGGGGTGGCCTGCCGGGTTCTCGACGAGCGTGACGTGGTCGACGCCATCTTCCTGTGTGCCGTGGATTTCGATCAGTTCGGTGTTTTTCATGATCTCGATCTCGCCCTCCTCGACCTTCTCGTGGACGCGATCGACCCAGTAGTCTTCGGCGCGGAACTCTTCGCGGCGGTGGGCGATGTAAACTGTGTCGGCGAACTTCGTGAGGAAGGTCGCTTCTTCCATGGCGGCGTCGCCGCCGCCGACGACGAGCATGTCCTCGCCGCGGAAGAACGCGCCGTCGCAGGTCGCACACGTCGAGAGGCCGTAGCCCATGAGTTCGTCCTCGCCGGGGATACCGAGCGTGCGGGCACTTGCGCCCGAAGCGGCGATAACGGCGTCGGCGGTGTAGACGTCGCCGTTCCTGAGTTCGACCCGGAAGGGACGGTTTGAATCGTCGACCGACTCGACGATACCGTTTTTCAGTTCAGCGCCGAATTTCCGGGCCTGCTCTTTCATGTTGTTGACCAGCTCCGGACCGCTGATGCCCTCGGGGAAGCCCGGATAGTTGGCGACGTCGGTGGTGAGGGTGAGTTGGCCGCCGGGTTCGTCGCCTTCGATGACCAGCGGTTCGTTGTTCGATCGGCCGGCGTAGATCGCCGCGGTGAGGCCCGCGATCCCGGTGCCCGCGATGATGAGTGTCCGGTGCTCGAGGACCCCGTCACTTCCGTGTTCGGCTCCATCGCCGCCGTCCGGACAGACTGTCGGTTTGTCGCGTGCGAGACCGAGTTTGGCGTCGAGGGTTCCCGCCTCGTCCAGCGCGTTCGTTTCGTCCCAGCCGCCGAGTAACTCGTCGTCGACGAAAATCTCCGGAGCGGTTTTGCGTCCGTTCGCTCGCTCGACCATCTCCTCGAAGCGTTCGTCGTCCCCGGTGACGACGTACTCCTCGTACGCGACGCCCTTGCTGTCGAAGAGATCCGTAGCCTTCACACAGTACGGACACCCCTCTTTCGTATAGATTTCGACGCGTGGCTGGTCGGTCATGTTCCACGATTGGGACAGTAGCCCTAAACCGATTGCGTTCTCAGCAACGAAGCCCTCTTGCTGTGACGCTCCCGATACGTCAGCGGTTGTTACGAGTCCCCTGCCGTGTCGGCGGTGGTCGTATCACCCTCGACGAACTCGACGGTGACGGTCACTGTCCGACCGGTCTGCTCCTCAAGGGTCCGCTCTATGGTCTCTGCGAGCGTCGGATACGGGTGGTCTGCGGGTCGGTGAACGACGACGGTGACCGCGGTCTCGTCGGTCACGATGCCGCCGTCGTTGAATTCCGTCCGCACTTCCGCCAGTTCGAGGCCGTCGTACTCGGCGTCGTTCAGGACGGACCTGACGCCGTCGTTGACGTCGTTTTCGAAGGCGACGTGGTGGCCGAGGACGACGCCGGCGCCGGTCAGAACGATCGCGCTCAGAACGACGACGACGGCGAGCGAGCCGAGGCGGTCTCGAGAGACGTTCTCGCGAATCGTTCCGGTCGTCCAGCCGTCGGGTCGATAGCCGAGGTGCCAGAAGACGGCGATGCCCGCGAGGAGGATGGACGCAGCATTGACCGCGACCAGGACGAAGGCGCCGAGAGCGACGGTCGCGTGGCTCCAGGCGAGTCCGATTCCGACCGCGGCGGCGGCTGGAATCAGCGCGACGGCGATCATCACTCCGACGAGCGAGACGGGAATCGCCGTCGCGAGGCCGAAGGCGCCGGCTGCTCCGGCACAGATACCGACGACGAGCGCGAGTACCCCGGGTGAGATCCGGTTTTGCACCTGGGCGATGGCCGTGATGTCGACCGTCGAAGGGACGGCACCGCTGAACCGAATCAGCCAGGCGAACGCGAACGCACTCGCGATGGCGGCGACGAGGCCGACCGCCAGCGACGAGAGTCCGTCGCGGACCATGGGGCGGTCGTCGAGAACCAACCCGACGGTGCCGGTCAGCGCCGCACTGACCTGTGGAGCGATCACCATCGACCCGACCACAATTGCGGGCGAGTCGAGCAGCAGGCCCGCCGTCGCGACTAGCGCGCTAAGCACCGTCATCGAGTAGTACGTCCCCCGACCGGGCGTCATGTTCAGCGCCCGCGTCCGAATCTCGTCGCGGGCGATGCTGTCGTCCTCTTCGGTGCCGTTGACGTATCGCTCCTCGAGTTTTTCGATTTGCGGGGTCCTGGCCGTCTCGATCGACGAGACGACGATGAAATCGTCCTCGATACCGATTTCGTGAAGCGACGTCAGGACGTGATCGACCGCCTGGGTCGGAATCGGAAAGGACACGAGTTCGCCGTCGTCGCCGTTGCTCCGCTCGTCGATCCGAACGTAGTCGAGGTCCTCTTTCTCGAGGATGCGGAGGGCCTCGTCTCGAAGAGCGGACGGGACGAACACCTGTATGAGGCGCACTGGAAGGTCGCTCGAACGGATACGTAATATCTATGCGCTCGTTATATCGGCCGCCGTCCACGTCGTGTCGATCGTCAGAAACGATTCCGATTCCGACAGAGTAACCGTCGGTACTCCCCATAGTATGTAATATATACGACATTATTTCGTGACATCTTCGGTTCGAGTGCGTTGCTATTTCCACGACGTACGTCCGTCTAAGTGCGACCACAACTGGGGCGGAAGTTCAAGGTATTACGGCGGGGTACAAGATTGCTACTGTCGACTCCCACTCCGGACCGGTTCAGTTGCGGCTATCTTTCCCCGTAGTGATACGTTGCGAGAGCCAAGTGACTCGACTTCGGCAATGGAGCGGCTCTATGGTGCATGCTGACAGGAACCCGCAGCAGTACGAATCGCGCCCGCATCCTCAGCGCGCTCGACGATCGGCCACGAAACGCGAATTAGCTTGCCGAGGGAATTGCCGTCGGAGACCCGGCCGAGGAGCCAGAAGAACCGACCGAACGGCGTCTGGGACAGACTGAACGGAACCGACGAACCATCGAACGGTATCGGAAGACGGCCGACCGGATTTCGTGAACTATGGCCCAATACCCGATCGAGACGACGCACTTACGGACTCGAGCGACGAGTATCGGGTATGAGTGCCGATCTCGAGGAAAAGACGAACCGGTACGGCGAGTTACTCGCGGAGGCGCTCGAGGCGGCCACGGTCGCACCGCCGGAGGGGACGCCGATGGAAGCGGCGGCAGCGGACTGTTACGAAATGGCGGCGTCCTATTTCGAAGATGGGAAACACTTTCGAGACCAGGGAGACCTCGTCAACGCTCTGGCGTCGTTTTCCTACGGTCACGCGTGGCTCGACGCGGGCGCCCGCGTCGGACTCTTCGATGTCCCGCGAGACGGCCACCTTTTTACGGTCGAGTAGCTTCGATGCCCCGCGAGATTTTTCCGGTCGACGGCAGCGGAGATGGGTCGGGAGGGAACTGTCGATTGCCTACTGATCTCAAATGATTAATCACCATATAACCGGAACATATATAACAGTAAATCGGGTTAGTTTATAAAGTAGGCGAAATCTTTATATGGTTTACGGCCTTACCCTATGTTAGCTGAGGCGTCCGGGTTTCTTCTGGTTACCCCACCCGGAAGTCCCGAGTAACCCACCCGATCCAGAATCATGACAGACACGAGCATTCGAACGTATACGAACGAGCGAGAGACCGACGAGGAAGAAACCACCGCGGTATCCGACGAGCGGGAGCGCTGCCCAGAGTGTGGCGGCCGGCTCGTCTCGGACGACGAACACGCCGAGACGGTCTGTGTAGACTGCGGGCTCGTCGTCGAGGAAGACGAGATCGACCGCGGCCCAGAGTGGCGGGCGTTCGACGCCTCGGAGAAGGACGAGAAGTCCCGCGTGGGCGCGCCCACCACCAAGATGATGCACGACCAGGGACTGTCGACCAACATCGGCTGGCAGGACAAAGACGCCTACGGCCGTGCCCTCTCGAGCCGCCAGCGCCAGAAGATGCAGCGCCTTCGCACCTGGAACGAGCGATTCCGCACCCGCGACTCCAAGGAACGAAACCTCAAGCAGGCACTCGGCGAGATCGATCGGATGGCCTCCGCGCTCGGTCTCCCCGAAAACGTCCGCGAGACGGCGAGCGTCATCTACCGACGCGCACTCGAGGAGGATCTCCTGCCGGGTCGATCGATCGAAGGCGTCGCAACCGCCTCACTGTACGCGGCAGCACGCCAGGCCGGCACCCCCCGCAGCCTCGACGAGATCTCGGCCGTCTCCAGGGTCGAAAAGATGGAGCTGACCCGCACGTACCGCTACATCATCCGGGAACTCGGCCTCGAGGTCAAACCAGCCGACCCCGAACACTACGTGCCGCGGTTCGTGAGCGACCTGGACCTCTCCGACGAGACCGAGCGGATGGCCCGCGAGTTGCTCGAATCGGCCCGCCACGAGGGCGTCCACAGCGGAAAGTCCCCGGTGGGACTCGCCGCAGCGGCAGTGTACGCCGCCGCACTCCTGACCAACGAGAAGGTCACCCAGAACGAGGTCAGCGAGGTCGCGAGCATCTCCGAAGTCACCATCCGGAACCGGTACAAGGAACTGCTCGAGGCCTCCGATACGGCCGCGCCCGCATAAACACGGCTACGACAAGTATCTGTCACCTCGTGCTGACGCGGGTGGTCTGTTTCGGCGTGTGCTGTCGCGGTAACGTTTTTCAGTTCTCCTGTGAAAGACGATACCATGGATAAAACAACCGTCCAACTGTTGTGTCCCGAATGTGCGAAAGACTGGCAGGCATCTCCGGACGAACTCCCGACTGCCGCCGAGATGTTCCACTGTCCGAACTGTCACGCGTCTCGGCGCACCGCCGAGTTTATGCGAACGGATCGTGATCTGCAGACGCTGAAACAACTCGGGTAATCCGTCGTTTCCACACTCGTTTATGACTGTTCTTCCACCGGTAGTAATGGTTTTACGCTCCGAACATAGTATATCGAAATGAGGAGAGAAAGTATCTTTTAACCAAGTAATAAGGAATATATGCACTTCAGGTCTCGTGGTTTTCTCGCGTAGGCCCAGCATTCGAAACGTTCCGGGCAGTGATACAGCAAAAAGCCGATACAGGTCGCGTGTTAACGCAACTCAAGATAATAATATAACCCTGCAGTGGGTAGGACCGCATGGTTATGAAGAAACAGGAGCTCATTCACCTTCACGGCCTTCTCGCGGAGGTATCGAATCAGTGTACTGAATGGAACGATTGTAAGATTGACCTTGCAGAGTACGAGTCCCGGGGGATCCGACCGACGTCAATTCACAAATCGAAAACTGATCACAAAGCTGCTGTTTTTGCGCTCGCCGGTGGAATTACGACGAACATGCGAGAAGGTGAGCAGGAAGCAGTCGCCGCAACTGCAGACTGAGACACGGATCGAATCCTCCGGACGATAGGTTTCCTCACTGGCAAGACTACCGACTCACGGTTCGTATCGTTTCTCTCGTATCGCGATATTTTCGCGCTTTAGCGTCGGATCGATGCGTCCCCGACCGGAGGTTGTGCCTCGAGTGACGCCGGTTTTCGACTCCGGTCGGCGTTCGGTTCCGCTACTCGACTAAATCCTCGAATTCGGGGAGGATTTCCTCGTCGTCGTCTTCGCCGTCTGTTTCGGCCGTCGTGTCTCGGTCCTCACTGTCCGCTGACGAGTCGTTCTCGGTCGACTCGCTCGAAGCAGTATTCGAGCCCGATTCGTCCTCGTCCTCTAACACGGTGACGTGTTCGACCTCGAGCGGGATGTTCTCGAGTCGTTGGCCGATTTCCTTTCGTGCGATCCGCGAGGCGTGTTCCTCGCGCTCGACGTTGAAGACGGTCATCTCCAGTTCGAGCGCGACGAGCGCCTCGTCGGCCGCGATAAATGCGGGTGGAAGTTCCTCTCCAGATGGGGAGGTTCGCTCACCCATGTTGATCTCCACGTAATTCAGGTCAGGGTTCAACATCTCGCCCGTCTTCGAAATGGCGATACGGATCGCCTCGTCTTCCGTTTCAACGTCGAATACCGGCACCGCAGCTTCGACGACGACCCTGCAATCCATGCTCACTCATTCTATCGCCTCCAGTAAGAAGGTTCGCCTCGCAGCGACGGCCGAGGCAGGTGTGTTCCCGATTCCGATGTATCACGGCCTCCGAGCGACGGATCCGTTCACCGTGCAGGTTCGAAAAGCAAAAGCCGACGCCCTCGAAGGAACGAACGAATGGAGACGGGAACGATTCCGGTCGACGACCTGGCCGGTGGACTGGACCTGTACCAAACCCTCGAGAGCGGTCAGAGCTACCTCTGGCGACGCGAAGACGGTGACATGTACTCCGGGACGGCCGCTCTTGAATCGTGGTACTCGACTGTCGTCGACGGCGAGGTGATCCGCGTTCGGACCCGGAGTGGCCCGGCAGACGACGTCCTCGAGTGGGAATCGACGACGGACGCCGAGTCGACGGTGCGCCGACTCTTGCGATTGGACGACGATCTCGAGGCGATCGTCGCCGCCGCGCCTGACGATCCGTTGCTCCAGCAGGCCTACGAGGCCCATCGAGGGATGCGATTGGTCGCCGATCCCGCGTTTGGAACGCTGATCTCGTTCATTTGCTCGGCACAGATGCGAGTGAGCCGGATTCACACGATGGTCTCGACGCTGGCGCGCGAGTACGGTGACGAACGGACGTTCGAGGGCGCCGTCTACGCCGAATTTCCGACGCCGAAACGGCTCGCGACGGCGACCGAATCCGAACTCCGCGAACTCGGACTCGGGTATCGAGCTCCCTACGTCGTCCGGACGGCCGAGATGGTCGCAAACGGTGAGGCAGCTCCGGAGGAGGCTCGGGACCTCGAGTACGAGGCGGCTCGAGACTACCTGACGCAGTTCGTGGGCGTCGGCGACAAAGTCGCGGACTGCGTGCTTCTCTTTTCGCTGGGATTCGACGAGGCCGTTCCGCTCGACACCTGGATCAACTCGGCCATCGCGGACTACTACCCGGACTGTGATCGGTCCTCGTACGCCGAGACGTCGCGAGCGATTCGGGACCGGCTCGGTGGAGAGTACGCTGGATACGCCCAGACGTATCTCTTCCATTTCCTCAGAACAGGTGGGACATAGTCGCATAGTCGTGACGTGGTTCGCGTAGTCGAGTAACGCGATTCAGGCCCGTTTTCAGCCTTGCAGTCTGGGGATTCTCTCGCCGTTCAGACATGGTGCATAGTGCGACGTGGTCACTGAGCGACGCAAACGCAACTGGAGTCGTGGTGGGTGACTTCGAGCTGTGCCAACCTGCCGGTACACCTGTTCCCTCGCACACAAGAAAACGTTCTCTTATCCGGGGTTTTCGCCACATCGGAACAGCAGGCCTGGGAAGCCGGCAATGGGATGCTACACGGCGCCTTTCAACGGCTGTCACGCATCGACGGCGAGATCGGTATTTACGAACCCTCCGGTCGTATCGCTGCGACCGACGTCAACGGCGGCGACGGCGACAGTAGCGACCGACGCCGATCGGTTTCGCCGTGACCGAGCACACCGGGACTGACGCGGTCTATCGAGATGCCTGACTCGTCGTCTTCCGACCGGACGGTCGCGCCCCGTCCGATTTGAACAAGAGGGCGCTCGTCTGTCTCGAGACCGAATCGCGAGCCTGGGACGGCTTCTGGACGACCGACTGGGAGCCGTCGCACGGATCGAAAACACGTGGCTCGAGAACTCCAACGGGGATGTCCGACCGAACGAACGGCCGGTTCCACGGATCGTGAGTTTCCAGGAGTCTTGAAGTAGATGAGTGTCGAGGATCGAACAAATGACGGGAGAGAGACCGACGGTGTTCTCAGATCTGATCGGCCTGGAATTCACGGAGGTCGACGACGGATACAGTCACGGGACAATCGAGGTCGTCGACGATTTGATGAATCCGAACGACGTACTCCACGGAGCCGTTCTCTACACGATGGCTGACAACGGAATGGGGGCGGCGCTACACACCGAACTGGCCGAGGGCGAGCAGTGCGCGACGATCGAGATCAAAATCAATTACCTGAAGCCAGTACTGAGCGGCCGCGTGACGTGCGAAACCACCCTCCTCCGAAAGGGACAGTCCGTCGCGTATCTCGAATCGGATCTCATCCACGACGGGGAGACGGTCGCTCGAGCGACCGGTTCGTTCTCGATATTCACTCCCTGACGGCACCCCCTCCGGTCCGCGCGAGCGGGTCCTCGAGCTACAACTCGAGTCGCGAACTTCGAACGACGCCTTCGATCGTCACACGGAGTTTGCGACTGATCGCCGCCAGCGTGAGGGCGTAGACCGCCCCACCCAGCGCGACGATGGCGAGAAGATGGTACCAGCGTTCGACGGCGATCGCGTCCGCCGTGGGGACGACCACGACGAACATGAGGAGGCTCGCGGCGAACTGCTCGGCGAGGGTCCGCGGGAACAGTTCCGCGCGTGGAACGTATTGTTTGACGACGTAGGCAGTCGCAACGTATCGAAGCGACTCCGCGGCGACCGTCGCGACGACGACACCGATCGCGCCGTACGAAAGCGTCAGCGCGATGCCGAGGAGGATATTGAATCCGAGCGTTAGCGCGGAGATGCGGGTGTTGACGTCGGGCCGGTCGATCCCGTCGACGATCTGCGAGAGGGTCCCACTCTGGGTCCTGACGAGCTGATAGAGCGCGAGGCCGATCAGCAGTGACGCCGCGTCCGCGTATTCAGGACCGTAGAAGGTGATAACCAACCGATCGGACAGCGCGAGCGCGCCGAAGAACATCGGAATCGCGACGATGCTCGTAAACGCCAGCGTGTTCGAGACGTCCTCGCTCAGGCCCTCGCCCTTGCTGTGGCGGTGGCTGACGCGGGCCATCAGCCCGCTCGAGGCAGCCATCATGACGAACGTCGCGGGGACGGTGAGTTTGAATGCGACCTCGTAGTTGCCGGCAGCGGCGGGGGCCAGCAGCCAGCCGAGCAAGAGGACGTCGAATCGGTCGTAGGCGGTGCCGAGAAACGCGTTGACGCTGCTGTACCGAGCGTACGACCAGAGGTTCTCGAGTGTGTCCCGAGAGGGGATCGCAGGCGCTGTGGAGATGAAGTACCAGAGCACGGGCAGCGAGAGGACGGTCGCGGCAGCGAGACCGTAGGCCATCCCGGCGGCGCCCAGTCCGAGGAGAACCAGCCCGAGTTGCAACGGGAACGTAAGCAGCGAGCGGAGGGTATCGGTCCACATCGAGGCCCCGATGCGGCCCCTCGCCTGAACGACGCTATCGATCGGCTCGTAGAGGGAGACGGCCGCGATCAGGACGACGAACAGAATCGGGGCCTCCGGCAGGGCCGTATACGCGATCAGCCACGGTGCGGCGACCGCGACCGCGACGGTGGCGAGGAGGATCCAGCCGACGGAAAACGCGAGTTGACCACCGAGCAGTTCCGCCTTCGGGGACCCGGCCTCCGAGTAGCGTTTCTTGACCGCGACGCCCCAGCCGACCACGGCGCGGTCGGCGATCTTGACGAGCGCGAACAGGAGATAGAACCCGCCGAACGCCGTCGGGCCGAGGATGCGCGCGAACACGACCGTCCCAAGGAATCCGACGGCAGCCATCGTGAACTTCGCGGCGGTGGCTTTGACGGTCTCGCCGCCGAGACTCACGCTCGAGGCGTCGGTCATTCCAGGTAGCCGAGTTCGCGCAGTCGGTCGGTCGGCATCTCGATAGCCTCGTCACCGTCGTCGACCGTAGTAGTGGCGGTCGCGGCTCGCGTTTCCACCCACTCTCGAACGCCGTAGACGGATTCCGGACGGGAATCGGCCGTCGTACTCGCGTAGGCCCGCCAGGAGTGGCTCGCGGGATCCTCGCTGGCGTCGGGCGGATAGAACGCCGTCCGCATGCCGTGATCGGAAAGGACGATCAGTTCGTCGTCGGGACCGAGCGCGTCGACCACCTCGTCGACGAAGCCGCCGATCCGCTCGTAAGCGTGCCCGAGTGCGGCCTCATCGTCGGCGTAGGCGTGACCCGCCGCGTCGAGCGCGTGGACGTGAACGCCGGCGATGGAGACCGGATGGTGCATCATCTCCCGGGCCCAGCCGAACTGGCCCGCGGCCTGGCCGAACAGTTCCCGCTCGAATTCGCGTCGACCCATGCCCGCCGACACGGCGTTCATCAGGTCCCAGGCCCGTTGGAGCGGGCGGCCGTCGTGGACGCCGGGCCAGTTGTGGACGACCGCGTCGTCGGCGTCGAACATCGACTCGCGGTCGGTCTCGCCGATTCGTTCGCGCTCGCCGGTTCGCGTTCGGACGAACCTGCCGAGAGACCCGCGCGTCCCCTCGGAGAGGCGACCCGTAAACCGCGAGGCGAACTCGAGCACCGGGTTGTTCCACTCGCTCGTCCCCGCCGCGGTGATGCCGTGTTCCTCAGGCGGGAGCCCCGTCGCGACGGTCGCCCACACCTCCGGCGTGTACGGCACGTCCTTGGTGTAGGCGTACGTCTCGAGCGAACCAGACGACTCGAGCCGTAAGCCGTCGACGTCGAAGTGGTCGATCAGTCCCTCGTCGAGCGCGTCCAGCGCGAGGATGAGCACCGTCATGCGTAGCCGAGGTCCTCCAGGTCCTCTTGCAACGCGTCCTCTTTCACGACGTAGTCGGGATCGAACCGCTTAAGCGCCCGCTCGAGGTCGGGATCGCTCGCCGATTCGCCGGTCTCCAGCGTAACGGTCCCGTCGTCGCTCGCCAGCAACCTGTCGTTCATCGCAGCTGTCCGGTCTCCGTAAGAGGCGAACGCTCGCTCACGCTCGAGCGTGCCGACGCCGTGTTCGCGCCCAGCCAGAATCGAGGGGACGTCGACGAGCGAGACCACGTCGCCGAGGTCGGGGGCGTTCCGGGTGCCGAACGGAACGTGGAGTAGCTCCCGGCGCAACTCGCCGGGATGGCCCCACAGGTCGTCCTCGCCGAGTAACTCCCCGTGGTCGGCACAGAAGACGACACACGCGTCGTTCGGAACGGCCTCCCAGAGGGTCTCGAGGGACGCGTCTAGCTCGGCGATTTCACGTCGGTAGAGCGTTCGAACCAGTTCTTCGTCGGATTTGGAGCCGCCACCGGCGAGCACGGTCCGTGTGACGCGCTGTGCCTCGTCGCGGCTCACCGGCGCGTCGTCGGGATCGTAGGGATGGTGGGGCTCCATGAAGTGGAGCCAGCCGAACCACGAGTCTCGGCCGTCGATTTCCCGCTGGAACGACTCGACGACGTCGTCGGCACGGCGGAACGACTTCCCAACCTCGCCGACGACGTTCAGGACCTGCTGGTAGCGGTTCCATCCCCACGTCGCGACGCGGTGGGCGAGCGTCCCACGTTCCAACAGGACTGCGCCCCGCTCCTTTATCGACTCCCCGCCGCCCTTCGGCGACGTGAACGAGTCGAAGCCCGCATCGTACCCGTACTCAGACGAAAGCAGATGGTTGGTGGTGATTCCGGCACTGTAGGGCTCGAACTCGTGTGCCACACTCCGCTCGCTCTGGAGTCCGCCTCCCGACGCGTACTCGCCGCCGACGATGGCTGGAACGCTCCCGAGCGTCGCCGTACTGGTCGCGAACGCCCGGTCGTGGGTGTGTTCGAGAAAGCCTCGTGTTCGGGGCATGCATTCGAAGTGGTCGTGGCGAAGCGAGTCGACGGTCACGAGCAACGTCCGGTCGTGTATGGTATCGTCTGCCATCGGTTACACCTTGCGTAGCGTGAAGAGAATCGAACCGCTGACCGACGGTCGGTAGATGACGCCGTCGGTCCACTCGAGCAGCCGGTGGATCGTCCGAAGCAGCACGGATCGAGGCCCGCTGAGTGGTGTGTCCTCGAGCATCCAGACGGTTACCTCGCGGTCGACGAGATCGATCGCGCAGTCGTCGTACCACGAGAAGGTGCCGTCGGCGAAGTACTCCGGCGTGCCGTAGGTCCAACTCGAGCGGTGGGTCGGGTCTTGATCGTTCAGCCTGGAGGCCGCGTGGGAGACCCACGCGGCGAGGGGACCGCCCCACTGGAGGACTCTATGAACGTCCTCGAAGACGTCACCGAGTTCCGATGGCGGGACGTGTTCGAGCACCTGAGCCATCTCGACGACGTCGAACGTCTCTTCGGCGAACAGGAGCGTCGTCGCAGTTCCCTGAACGTCTGGCTCGACCGAAGAGTGAAAGTCGAGTGACACGTGACCCGTTCCATGCTCGCCCGCGCCGACGTTCGATTCCGACGCTGGATCGACGTCGCTGTCGCTCGTCCATTCGGTGTCGGTTCGCGAGCCATCCGCAGCGGCCGTTCGGCCGGTTCCGTCGATCATCGGTACCCGAGCTCCTCGAGTCGGCGCTCGACCGTCGCGTCCACGTCCTCGTCCCTATCCGTTTCGCTCGCTCGTGCGCGTTCTTTGTACGCTGTGATCTCGACGTCGAAGAACGAGCGCGCCCACGACGGGACGACGACGTCGTCGGCGACGCGACGCTGCCAGCAGGGCCGGTCGTGATCGATCTCGTACTCACGACTGCCACCCAGCGAGTCCCATACGTACTTCGTCTCGCCGTCGTACGTACAGCGAAGCATCCTGTCCCAGTAGCGGTGTTCTTCGGGGTCGCGCGGTGCACCGCCGACGCCGATTCCGATCAGTTCCGCGGGGACGCGCTCCCTGAAGACGTCCGGCGTCTCCCCGTTCGCCAGTCCGACGATCAGGTCGCCGAGCTCGAGATGGCTGACGTACTGGGTCTCGGCGGCTTCGTATCCTGTGGGCGGGTTGATCAGATAGCACGGAACGTGGAGCAGCGATTCCGTGAGACTACTCGTGTGGCCGAACAGCTCCTCGTCTTCGGGGTATGCGAGGTTTTCCCCGTGATCGGCGGTGACGATGAACGTCGTCTCGCGGTCCGTGTTCCGCTGAATCTCCGTGACGAACGAAGCGACCGTCCGGTCGAGGTAGTCGATCGCCGCCCCGTAGAGCTCGCGGTGATATCTGAGGTCCCGTTCGTGGTCCGCGGAGACCCCCTCCGTGTTGATTTCCCAATCGTCGAACGCGAAGGAGGTCCAGTCGTTCGGCGCGGAGTGGAGGTCGCGGTCGTAGCCCAGTACGTGGTGGACCGGGCCGTGGGCGTCCATGAAGTTCGTGAAGAGGAAGACGGGTTCCTCGATCGACTCGACCATCGAAACCCCTTCGCTCGAGACGATCGAGGCCCCGTCGTCGAGGAGTTTCGGCACCGGCGCGCGCCGAAAGAGATCATTTGCCTTGAAGAGCACCCCGTTTCCGAGGCTCTCAAGCGTGTGGTCGTGGCGGAGGGCCTCGCGGAAGAACTCGAGGAACCGGCGTGCGCCCGCTTCTTTCCGGTCCTGGATGAACTTTTCCATGTCCATCCCGTCGGGGAATCGGCGGTGGGGTGCGATGTCCGAGTAACGGTCGAAGACGGCGTCGAAGCCAAAGGTGGAACTGGCATAGACGTTTGCGCTGGCGCCCAAAGCGGTGTGATCTGGGATCTCGGCCAGGAAGGTTTCCGACCGCGAGAGGCCGGAGAAGTCCCGGTTGTGGGTGTGGATTCCGTGCTGGTGGGGCAATGTGCCCGTCATAATGCTCGCGTGACTGGGCGTACTCCACGCGCTCGCGGCCCGACACTGCTCGAAAGAGACGCTCGCCATATCCTGCAACCGGGGTGCGTAGTCGTCGAAATAGTCCTTGCGGACCGTATCGAGACAGATCAGGACGACGTTTCGTGTCATACTCGTATCACGGTCGTTCGAGTCATGCGACCACCTCGGTCATTGCGCGCCGAAACGCTGCGGCCTGATTCGATTCGGTGAGGGGCTTCACTCGCTCCCGGAGGGCGTCCCCTCGCTCTCGACGCTCGTCGGCCGACAGCGAGCTGGCATATTCGATCCCCCACCGGACGTCCCGCGCAGTCGGCGCGCGAACTAGCAGCGGATCGACGGCCTCGACGAGTTCTCGAGTCCCCGTTTCCGTCGAGACCACGGTCGGGAGTCCCGCGAGCATCGCCTCGAGGCTCGCAACCGGGAACGCGTCGCCCGAACTCGGCTGGACGTAGACGTCAGCCGCCGCGAACTCCGCGGCAAAGTCCTCGAGCTCGAGGTAGCCAGGCGTCTCGACGCCGGAGCAGCCACTGTAGTCGAACTGATCGTGGCCGGAGCCGAGCAGTCGGAGCGTCCAGTCCGGACGGGCGCCAACCACTCGAGCCAGGAGGTCGACGTTCTTCTTCGCGACGGCGGCCCGGTCGCTCACCGTTCCCGCGTGGAGGATTCGAACCGATTCGCCACGAGCGTTGGAGCCGGTGACGGCGCAGTCAGTTCCGGATTCGTCGGCGACAGGACCGGCGGCGACCCCAGATCCGTTGGTTCGTGTCGCTGCAGCATCGTCGGGTTCCCGGCCGACTCGATCGACCGACGAGCCGATCCGGCAGCCGATCGGCTCGAGCGCGTCGTACTTCGCGTCGGCGATGGGCGGGTGAACGATTTCGAAGGGGACCGCGAGATATCGGCTGGCCCACGAACGCGCGAGGTCGCCGACGGCGATGGCACCGGAGACGGCGCGGCTCATCACGGGTCCGAGTACGTGACGCCAGACGCGGTGCGTATGCTGACTGCGGATCGTCAGGAACGTCTCGTCGGCGATCAGCGGGACGACGCGAGCGTCCCACCGATTGAGCAGTTTGTAGAACAGTAGGGTGTAGATCGGCGTCGTTCCCTCGCCGATTACGACGTCGTAGGCCTCGAGATCGACGGCGGTCCTGAGTCGCGCTAGCATCGAGTCGAGGTTCGCTTCGGGGCCGCCGATCTCCGCCCCTCTCTCGAAGTGGCGGTAGTCAGCATCGACGGCGTCACCGAAGACGCGGTGTGCGTGATGCGGTCGATGGAACTGGTGAAGCATCAGTACGTCAGCCACGCTGTCTCACCCCCGTCCCGTAACGAACGGCATCGACGGCGTCCCAGACGCCCTTCCGCCAGAGCCAGTCGTTGACTCGGCCGGCGAGCGTGTCCGGAACGATCACCACCTCGTATTTCTCTGGATGGCGACGCCGGAGCAATCGCTCGTTTTCCCGGTCGATCGACGACCGCGGTCTGTCGGGGTGGACCATTCGAACGCGCTCGTCGTAGACGGCAGTTCCGTACTCCTCGACGCGCCAGCCGAACTCGGTGTCCTCGCGCCAGTACTCGAAGCGTTCGTCGAATCCCCCGGCGTCGATAGCCGTCCGGCGGTCGACCGCGAGGTTACAGGTGGGGTACTTGCGTCGTCCCTCGTAGGTCATCCCGCCGTCGACGGGCCCCTCGAGAACGACGAGGTCATCACGTTCGTCGAACGCGCGGCGGATCGCCTCGATCCAGCCCACCGGCGGCCGGCAGTCGTCGTCAGTGAAGGCAACGATCTCTCCGTCGACCCGCTCGAGGCCCAGGTTTCGCGCCTCACAGACGCCCAGATCGGGATCGTTCACGACGAGAACGTCGTAGGCGTCGGCGGTCTGGCGCTCGAGCGCTGCGACGACTGCATCGTGATCGTTCTCGGGGATCGTCGGAACGACGACGGAGACGGCGGGGTCGGAATGTACGATCGGCTGCAGAAGGGCCGTCGTCGCCCTCGCCGTCACTGGTCGGTCACCCCTTCGAGTTCGTTGTCAGCGGTGTCGTCGTCGCCTCCCGTCAGTTCTCCGACCGCCTGGGTCCGGGTCTCGTCACGCTCCTGCGTCGTCTCCGACGATCCCGCGTCGTCGCTCCGATCCGCCTGGCTCGATTCCAGTTCCGGAATGTCGACGTCGGCGACAGCCGTCTCCCCGATAACGGTCCGGAGGTTCTCCGCGAAGCACTCGTATTCGTAGCATCTGGCGGCCTCGCGAATCTCGACGGAATCGAAGTCGGTGGGGTCGAACCGCCGAACCGTCTCCCGGATCGACGCGACGGTCGGCTCGAAGAGCAAGCCCGTTCGTCCGCCTTGCACCTGGTACCGGGTGAACCCCTCGTTCACGCCGAGCAATGGTTTGCCGGCCATCATGGTCTCCGCGCCGACGAGGCCGAAGTCCTCCTGTTTCGGTGCATAGACGACTGCGGTCGCGCGAGCGACGAGCGATTCGATGTCGTCGACGTATCCCCGGACCTCGATATTGTCGTAGGCGGCCGCGAAGTTCTCGAGTTCGTCGCGCTGTTGGCCATCGCCCGCGATCACGAGCCGTTCGTCAAGCCCCGCGAAGGCCTTCGCGATCAGTTCGATCCGTTTTTCGGGGGCAAGTCGCGACCAGGTGACGAAGTAACCGTCGTCTCCCTCGTTTCGCCAGTCACCCGTGACCGGCGGATAGACCACCGCCGCGTCACGGCCGTAGAACCGCCGGAGCCGGTCTCGGACTAGTTCGCTGTTCGCGACGAACTGGTCGACGTAGTCGTTGGCCTCCTTATCGAGTGCCCGCCACCCCTTCGCGTAGGCCTTGATACTGGCCTCGAGGATCGGCGTGTCGAACGACGAGAGCCGGTCTCGGTACAGGTCGTACAACCACCGCGGCGGACTGTGGGGGTAGTGGACGATCCGCTGGTCGACGTGCGGGACGTAATATTTCGACAACGGCGCGCTCTCGAGGATCACGTCGTACGCGGCGAGATCTGAGTGCGCGTCGGTCATGTCGAGCGCCACGTTGAGCGTCTCGAGCGGGTTCATCCCTTCGTTCTTCCACTCGAGGAAGGGCCGCCACGGCAGCGAGGTGTACTTAGACTGCCGAAACGGGATCAAATCGACGTCTGGGGGGAGGTCCGTCCCGTCGGCTACGTAGGTCGTGTAAATCGGCGCCTCGAGGACGCGTGCGGCCTCGATGGCGAACTCTTCGCCGCCACCGATTCCGGGAAACCGGTCGTGGAGGATCGCCACGTCGGTCACTGTAACACCTCGCGGAGTTCTCGGTCGGGTTCCCAGGTACCGTCGTGGGATTCGGCATCGTCGCCGCGAGCGCGGACGAGGGAGACGCTCGCACGGAGCAGCGAGAGTTGCGTATCGAACAGCGAGTAGAACGGCTGGAGCGGGCCGAGCGCGTCGCGGGAGCCGAGCGCCGTGAACCCGAGGACGCCGGCCGGCGTTGCCAGTCCGAGCGGCCCGAGAACGGCCAGCGAGCCGATCGTGGCCACGGTTATTCCGGTGGCGACGAGCCACGGTGAGACCATCATGAACCACCAGTTGAACGGCAACACGACGCGGCCGTATGCCCCGTGTCGGCCCAGCGCGTCGCGCTGTCGCCACAGTAATCGAAGGAGTCCCATCGCGCGCCGATCCTTTTGCTCGCGGCGCTTGCCGAACGCGGAGTGGGCCGCCTCCCTGTAGTGGATATCGGGATCGAAGACGACACGGTCGCCGTTGCGCCGGATTTTGAGGGCGAGTTCAGTGTCGTCGGCGATCGAGTCCTCGTCGATCGGGACGATCGCCTCGCGTTCGAACGCTGAAAACGGGCCGTGAAAGATCAGCGTCGAGTCGATATGCGACTCGAGGACCTGGATCATCGTCTGGATGTCTCGATAGCCCTGCTCGACTTCGCTATCGCCGATGACATCGGCGTTCCGCCCGGTCACCCCCGCGACATCGGGATCGGCGAGGTTCGCGACCGCCTTCCGAACGGCGTCGGAAGCGAGGCGTGAATCACAGTCGGTCTTGATGACGACCTCGTTGCTCGCGGCGGCGTAGGCTTCGTTTAGCGCCATCGCGAGTCCCCGACGCTCGTCCTCACGGATGAGTGTCAGCGACGGTTCCAGACGACCGGCGAAGAAGGTGTCGACCAGTTCGGCTGTCCCGTCGTCGCTCGAGTCGACGACGACGATCTCGACCTTCTCCATGGGATAGTCGAGGCTGACCAGTTCCTCGAGTTTCGATTCGACGATCGTGGCTTCATTGTACGTCGGAAGGACGATACTGACCGACGGCTCTTCCGGCCACGTATCCGCCGGCGTTCCGGACGGCTGCCGGAGGTAGTACACACCGAGGTAGATCAGATACGGGAGACCCGTCAATGCAACTAACCCGGACAGGGCCTCGACGAGACGCTTCATGCAAGTATACCTCAACAGAGTACAGCCCTCGGGAAGGACGGACTCCTTGCCATAGAAAGTCGTCTTAAATCCCCACGGTTAGCTCCCGGATCGAGCAGTCCGACCGGTGGGTTTTTCCACCCTGCTCGGCATGTCGGAGTACGAAAGAAACAGTCGTGAACGCCATCACAGTTTCGTGATGCATCCCACATTCGATATTCTTTTACGGGACTACCGTATAGCTTCCTGTATGTCAGTGGTAACCGAGTCTGCCATCGGCCACGACGAGCTTGCGGTGCTCAAACTCCTCGCACTCGAAGGCGGGCTCGAAGGCGACGTCAAAATCTCTTGCTCTCACCTCGCCGACCGACTCGGCGCGTCGAACCAGACCGCCTCGCGTCGGCTGCAACGACTCGAGAGCGCGTCGCTGCTCGAGCGCGACACGGTCAGCGACGGACAGTGGATCTCGATCACCGACGCGGGCGAGCGAACGCTTCACGCCGAGTACGAGGACTACCGTCGCATCTTCGAGCAGAAGTCGACGATCGAACTCGACGGCACCGTAACGAGCGGAATGGGCGAGGGTCGCCACTACATCTCCCTGTCGGGCTACCAGCGCCAGTTCGAAGACCGGCTCGGCTACGAGCCGTTCCCCGGGACGTTGAACGTCGATCTCCGCGAGGACAGCATCCGCCGGCGGAGCGCCATGGCGTCACTCGAACCCATCCCCATCGACGGCTGGGAAACCGACGAACGGACCTACGGCCCCGCAGTCTGTTACGCGGCGACCATCGAGACCGCCGACGGCGACGTCTACGAGGACGCCCACACCATCGCTCCCGAGCGCACCCACCACGACGACGACCAGCTCGAAGTGATCGCGCCCGAAAAGCTCCGCGAGGACCTCGACCTCGCGGACGGCGATCACGTGACCGTCTCGGTGGGTGATCGTAAATGACGGGCTACCACGCCGGTCCGCGGTCGAATACGGACGGCACGAACGCGGCCACCTCGAGCGCGAACCCCACGGCCGACCCCTTCGAGAACGCCCTCGAGTCGCTCCGTCGGGGCGAGCCGATACTCGTTCACGACGCGGCGGACCGAGAAGGCGAAACGGACCTGATCTATCACGCCAATGCGGTCTCGCCGCGGGCTGTCGCCCGACTGCGAAACGACGCCGGCGGATTGGTCTGTGTCGCACTCGCCCACGACGTCGCGGAGGCGTTCGACCTCCCGTTCTACTCGGATGCCGTCGATCACCCCGCGACCGCCGATCACGAACTCGGCTACGACGATCGGTCCTCGTTCTCGCTGACGGTCAACCACCGCGATACGTACACCGGAATCACCGACGAGGATCGCTCGACGACCATCCGTTCGCTTGGCGCCGCCGCCGCGTCACCCGATGAGGTGGCCTTCGCCGATGAGTTCCGGGTCCCGGGCCACGTCCACCTGCTCAAAGCCGCACCCGACCTGCTCGCCCAGCGCGAGGGCCACACCGAACTCGGGATCGCCCTCGCCACCGCCGCGGACCTCACGCCCGCCGTCGTCGTCTGTGAAATGCTCGACGACGAAACCGGCGAGGCGCTCTCGCCCGCCGACGCTCTCGGCTACGCGGATCAGTACGACTTCGCCTACCTCGAGGGCCACGAGATCGTCGAGCGACTCAAATAGTGATCGTCGTCGGTTTCGAACGCGACGGCGCACCCACCTCACGCCTTCCGAGCCAGTCGCGCCACGCATTTTTCGGTCTACACGCGGCAGACCGTTCATGCCCGCAGTCGCGCGATCGTTCGTCGACGTGTTGCTCGACTGGTATCGGGACACTGGTCGACACCACGTACCCTGACGCGAGTCAGACAGCTCGGCGTTCGGGTTACTGATCGGGGAGATATTGTTACAGCGGACGAGCGCGGCCACGGTGGCCGGAAGCGTATACGGCCTTTGTCGCGCGGTACCCGACGCCCGAGGCCGTCGTCGGCTCTCGGTCGGAGGTGCTCGAGTGGAGGGTTGAACCGTTCGGACTCACCAAACGCGTGGCGTACATCGAACGCTGTTAACGCTGTTCAGGACAGTTACTCGCTCGGCAATCGGGAGAGGTATTACGACAGCGACCTGACCTTCTCGAACGCCACGGAGTCGGAGACGACACCGCGCTCCGCGGAGGTTCACGCGTTCGATGACGGCTTCGGGATCGATCCCGAGACGGATGCGGTCGCAGCCTTGGTCGACGCAATCGTTCTTCCCGATCGGAGTAGCGACCTCCTGCACGCCGTGTTGGACTCCGCGGCCGACGTCCGTACTCTGTACACTCCCGGCTGCAGTGACTGCCTGCTCGAGGGAGACTGTCGCAAACACGGTATCGCGGGAGACGATTGATCCGCCGACTCACCCGGCCGACCGACGGCGAATTAGGATCGTCCTCGTCGGACGATTCGAGCAGAACCGCGAATACTTAGTATAGTGACTTGCAACACTCTTGATTATGGGATTCGACGAGATGGACGTCGACACGATCTGGATGGACGGCGAGTTCGTCGACTGGGACGACGCGCAGGTCCACGTTCTCACACACGGACTCCACTACGGGAGCGGCGTCTTCGAGGGCGCGCGCTGTTACGACACCGAATTAGGTCCAGCACTCTTTCGCTGGGAGGAACACCTGGAGCGGTTGTTCCAGTCCGCGAAACCGTACGAGATGGACATCGACTACACGAAAGACGAGCTCACCGAGGCGACGAAGGAACTCATCACGCGCCAGGGACTCCCCTCCTGTTACGTGCGACCGATCGCCTTCTACGGCTACAACTCGCTGGGCGTCAGTCCCAAGGACTGCCCGACGCGCACCGCCATCGCCGTCTGGCCGTGGGGTGCCTATCTCGGCGAAGACGCCCTCGAGAACGGAATCGACGTGATGATCTCCTCGTGGCGAAAGCACTCCTCGAGTCAGATACCGACCAACGCCAAGACCACCGGCCTCTACGTCAATAGCATGCTCGCGGGCGAGGAAGCGCGCCGCAACGGCTACGCCGAAGCGATCGTTCTCAACAAAGAGGGCAACGTCGCCGAGGGCCCCGGCGAGAACGTCTTCCTGGTGCGCGATGGCGAACTCTACACGCCCGGTCTCTCGGAGTCGATCCTCGACGGCATCACTCGCGACTCCGTGATCCATATCGCGGAGGAACTGGGATACACCGTCCACCAAAACGTGTCCATCTCCCGTGGCGAACTCAACACGGCCGATGAACTATTTTTCACTGGCTCCGCAGCCGAAGTCACGCCGATCCGGAAAGTCGACAACGTCGTCGTCGGCGACGGCACTCGCGGCCCCGTCACCGAAGAACTCCAGCAAAAATTCTTCGACATCGTCGAACAGGGGCCCGACGAGTACGACGAGTGGTTCGAGTACATCGAGTGACGACGGGTTCGGTCGAACAGTTGCGGTAGTGGCGATTTCCTCTCCGGTTACGCTTCGAACTCGTAGCCGAGAGCGCGTATCGAATGACTGCGAGCGGCGCACGACTCCCCGAAAGAGCGTATTCTCCGAGCATCGCGAACGCGTAGCGTCCGTTCAACGGGGAAAGACAGGGCGAGGTACCGTTCACCGCCGCGAGCGAACGAACGGGCGACGCAAAGCGCCGCGACCGGGACGGCTCGCAGTTCGAGAGAGTTGCATCTTTCGAACGACAGCGTGGTCGTTGTCAGTCGTCGTTCGCCCGCTCGACCTGATCGGTCTCGTCGCCTCGGTCGTCACGGTCGACCCGCGCCTCGTCGATGACGTCGATCGAGACGCCGGCGTTCATGTCGCGACGGTTGGCGTCGCCGAAACCGGCGCTCAGAATGCGGGTCAGAGCATCCTCGACGTCCTCCTCGAGTTCGGTGATTTCGTCGGACTGGACTTCGACGACGTATCCGGTCGTGATGTTCGGCGAGGTCGGAAGGAAGAGGACTTCACGGCCGTCGCTGGTCACTTGTCCCGTTTTGAACGCCGTCATCCGCAACCCCTCCCAGGTTTCGATTTTGACCGGTTTCTGGAGCGATTCCTGCTCGCCGAATGCGGTCTCGGCGGCCACCTTCGAGGCGTTGTAGACGACGCGAATCACCGGCACGCGGTTCGCGACGTTGTCGACGAGCCGTTCGACCAGCCCACCCACGGTCGTCCGCATGAGGTATCCGACCGAAAACGTGAGGATGATGAAAACTGTCAGCGCGACGATCACGCGGAGAAACTGGGCGATTTGTTCGCGCGTCTGGATGGCCTGCTCGGTCGACCCGGGGATCAACGGCTTGAGCGCCGCCTGATCGAGAATGAGACCGGGGGTTACACCGGCGACCAGTCCGTAGAGCCAGTAAATAGCGTAGAGAGTGATGAGGATCGGGCCGAGGACGATCAGCCCACTCGCGAAATCCCGCTTCCACGAAGCCATGTCCATCACCTCACACTACTGGCTAATGAGCCCTTCCCTTTGTCGTATACGCCGAGACACCGCCGCTGCGTATGCCATTTGTAGACACACCGAACCTCGATCGAGATGTTCGAGCGAAGCTCACAGATCGAAGGCATCGTCGTATTCCGGCCGGGTGTCGTCATCGTGCTCAGACAGGGTGCCGTCATCGGCTTCCAACCGTGGACCGAAGCGACCGGCCCACCAAATTTGATGTCCGCTCGCTGAACACTGATGCGTATGAGTCTCGAGCAGGAGCCCTCGGATGCGGAGGCCGATCCGCTGGACGCGTTCCGTCAATTTTTTGCTCTCGAACGGGACGTGCTCGTTCTCTCGGTCGCGATGTTCGCGTTCAGCCTCGGGTTTCAGATGACCAGCCGGTACATGGCCGAGTACATGGCCGCGCTCGGCACATCAGTGTTCGTCGTCGGCCTGTTCGGGACGGTCGGCAACGTGATCAGTGCCGTCTATCCCTATCCAGGCGGGGCGATTTCGGACAGACTCGGCTCGCGGTACGCGCTGACGGCGTTCGGGCTGTGTTCGACGCTCGGGTTCGGCGTCTGGCTCGCGGCCCCATCGGTCGCGGACGTCTCCGTCGGTCCGACGTCGCTGGCGGTCGTCGCAATCTTCGTCGGTCTGGTGCTCGCACAGGCCTGGAAGTCGTTCGGGCTCGGGGCGACGTTCGCCATCGTCAAGCAGTCGGTGTCCCCATCGCACCTTGCCGCCGGCTTCGCGAGTACCGAGACGTTCCGCCGCACTGCCTTTCTCGTCGGACCGCTGTTCGCGGCGGCGCTCTTCTACCCCTTCGGTTCGAGCGACGGCGAGATCCGCACCGCATTTCAGCTCATCTTACTCGTCGCGATACTCTTCGGCGTCCTCGGAACGATACTCCAGCACGTCCTCTACGAGGCTGACGAAGACAGTATCGGGACGGGGTTCGAAGGGGTCAGCCAGCTGATCGTCGATCTTCGGGCGATGCCGGACGAACTCCGACCGCTGCTCGTCGGCGATACGCTGGTCCGGTTCGCCAACGGGATGGTCTACGTCTTCTTCGTCATCGTCGTTACACGTTTTCTCGAAGTGGGGCTCTCGTTTTCCGTCCCGGTCGTCGACACCGTCGAACTTTCGCCCCAGTCGTACTTCGGCGTCCTGCTCGGACTCGAGATGCTGGTCGCGTTGCTGACGATGGTTCCGGTCGCCAAAGCCGCCGAGCGGATCGGGCTCAAGCCCGTGGTCGCGCTCGGATTCGGGGTCTACGCGGTCTTTCCGATCCTGCTGATCAACGCGCCACGGGACGCGGCCATCCTTGCCGTCCTCTTTGCGTTCTCCGGACTGCGATTCGCCGGGCTACCCGCGCACAAGGCGCTAATCGTCGGGCCTGCCGAGCAGGGTGCCGGCGGTCGGGTGACCGGCGCGTACTACCTCCTTCGGAACGTGATCGTCATTCCGAGTGCGGCGATCGGCGGATTGCTGTGGGACGGCTTCTCGAATCCCCTGACCGGCGAGCGAGTGCTTGCCGGCGACCCGACGGTCGCGTTCGGCATCGCATCGACAATCGGATTGCTCGGGACGGTTTATTTCCTCCTCTTCGGTGAGGAATTCGAGGCGTATCGGTAGCGCCTCCGCCTCGAGTGAGTCGATGACCGCAGCAACGACTGACCGAGCCGATTTCGGGAGGCGAGGTCGACGGATCGGCCGTCTCCGAGAACAGATCAGTCGTATTCGACGGTCTCGAGCCGCCTGTTCAGCGCCCCCCCTGGTCACCGCGACGTGTCTCCACCGCTGGAAGGGTGCATGAGACCACCGTCCCGACGCCGGGTTCCGAGTTCACCCAAATCTCGCCGCCGTGGCGGTCGACGATGCGCTTACAGAGTGCCAGCCCAATGCCCGTCCCGGGGTATTCCTCGTAACTATGTAATCGGCGAAATATCTCGAAAATACGATCCGTCTGGTCCAGGTCGATCCCGATGCCCTCGTCGCGAACCGAGATTTTCCACATCTCGCCCTCGCGTTCGGCCGCGACATCGATCACCGGCGGATCGTCACCACTGTACGTAATCGCGTTACTCAGCAGGTTTTGAAACACCTGGCGCACCTGGCTGGCGTCGCCCTCGATTCGAGGAAGATCCTCGGTCGTGATCTCCGCGTCGTGTTCGTCGATTTGTATCTGCAGGTCCGCGAGCACGGACTCGAGGGCGTCGTGCAGGTCCACTGGTTCGAACGGATCGCCACGCGTTTCGACGCGCGAATACTCGAGCAAGCCTTCGATCATCTCGTGCATCCGCTCGGCGCCGTCGACGGCGTACGCGAGGAATTCCTCGCCGTCCTCGTCGAGCGAGTCACCGTAGCGCGTCTCGAGCAGTTGCAGGTAACTCGTGACCATCCGCAGGGGCTCTTGCAGGTCGTGAGACGCGACGTACGCGAACTGCTCGAGGCGTTCGTTCGACGCCTCGAGCTTCTGGCGGTACTCCTCGCGCTCGGAGATATCCTGTATCACGAGCATTCCGACGTCGACCTCGTCGTCGGCGTTCCGAACGGGAAGCGTGTGTGCAAGCAAGTATCGGCCGCGATACTTCGTCTCGAACGAGTTCGATTCGCCATCGAAGACCCCGCGGATGTCCGGCTCGACCTCCTCGAGGAGATCTGCAGGATAGCGTTCCTGTCTGTTCGCACCGACGACGTCGTCCGTGGAGATACCGAACTTCTCGAGCAACTCGCCGCCGGCGACGGTGTAGGTCAAGTTCTCGTCGTACAGCCCGACCGCACCGTTTGGAAAATTCTCCGCGAGGATGCGGTATCGACGCTCGCTCTCCTCAAGCGCCCGTTCGCGCGCTTTCCGGTCCGTAATATCGCGGACGACGCCGACTCGTTCGTGCAGATGGTCAGACAACATCGAGAACGTCGCTTCCGCGGGAACGGACTCGCCGTCCGCCGTCTGGAGCGAGGCCTCCAGCATCAACCCCTCGGCCGTCCCCGCTGCCATCTCCATTTCCACTTCGCGTGCCCGTTCGATCGTCTCGTCGTCGGCGACGAGGGAGACGTGCGAACCGAGAAGTTCGGCACGGGAGTAGCCGGTCAACTCCGCGTAGGCGTCGTTGACCATCGTGAATCGACCCTCCTCGTCGACCACGTAGATGCCGTCGTCGACGGTTTCCACGATCGTCTCGTACTGTTCGAGTTCGCGTTCGTATTCGACGCGGTCGGTGACATCGCGGACCGTGCCGATCCGTCCCTGCTCGCCGTCGGCGAACTCGAACAGCGTGAACCGGCTCTCGACGATCACCGTCTCGCCGGTAGCCGGATAGATTTCCTCTTCGAATACCGTGATAGAGGCCCCCGTATCCTCCATCTCGGCCTGTTTGGCGTTCGCAGTTTCGACGTACTTTACGCCGAAAATCGACTCGGCGTGCAACCCGATGAGATCGTCGCGATCGTAGCCGGTCATGGACGCGAACGCGCTATTGACCATCGTAAACTCGTGGTTCTCATCGAGGAGATAGACGCCGTCTCCGACGGTTTCGACGACCATCTCGTACCGTTCCAGTTCGCGTTCGTACGCCTTGCGTTCGGTGACGTCTCGCGTGACGCCGACGCGACCTCGTTCGGCTCCAATCTCGAGGGTGACGAACCGGTTCTGAACGGTGCGCGTCTCTCCGCTCGGGCCGGTAACCTCCGTCTCGAACTCGACCGAGTCGTCCTCGCCGTCCACCAGTTTGCGCCACTCTTCCTCGTCCGTGTCGACGAATCGGTCGCCGAAGAACAGCGAGCCGTGAGCACCGAGTAACTCCTCTCGAGAGTATTTGCACAGCGCGACGAACGCGTCGTTGACGAAGACGAATCGGCCGTCGTGATCGGTTACGTACACGCCGTCGTCGATGGTTTCGACCATTCGTTCGAACCGTTCTAATTCCCGCTTGCGTACCCCGGACTCGATCCCCTCGTGAAGGATGACGGAAACGCCGGTCGTGGAGGGAGAAAGATGCGCTTCGATCTGCGAGTCGAGCACGTCGTCGTAGCGGTCGTAGCGCGTAGGTTCCTGGGACCGCATCGCCGTTCGGAACGCGTCCCGAATCACGTCGACTTCGTCGGCGGGACAGACGTCCCAGACGCGCTCGCCGAGCAACTCGCCAGTTGTGCGTCCGAAGTATTCTTCCGCACGGTCGTTGACGTAGGTGAATCGAAAGTCGTCGTCGACCGCGTAGAATGCGTTGGAAGTCCCGTCGATGTGCGATCGAAGTCTCTGCTCTCGCGTCGACTCGGACCGCACTCGAGCGACGGAGATCGTGCCCAGAAACTCGCCGTCGTCCGTAACCGGGTTGACCCGTAGTTCTAACGGAACCACCTGCCCGTCAACGGTGTGGGCGGGAAGCTCCACGCTAATAATCGTGTCATCTCGGGTTTCGATTCGCCGTAAAATTTCGCGTTCGATCCGATCGACATCGGCGGCGGCGAGAACGAGCGAGATGTGTTCGCCGACGAGTTCGTCGCGGTGATACCCCGTCATCTCGATGAGCGCCTCGTTTACCGCGACGACGGTCCCGTCGGGATCGAGGTAGCAGACCCCGTCGTCGATCGTCTCGACGAGCGTCCGGTACCGCTCGAGCGCCACCTCGTCATCGGCGTCTCCCCAGTACACCTCGTTGGTAGCGATTGTACGCGTATTCATTGCTGCTAGATAGTCAATCCTGGGCATAAAATACATGCCGCGCGGTGTGGTTCGCAATTCCGTTCTCACTCGGTGATCACCAATTCCGGTTTCGACTGCCACACTCACGAAACAGGTTCGCGCAGCGTCCGTTCGTACTGCGCGGTCGCGTACTGCGTGTTCGTTCGGGTCGCGGAGCGTTCGATCCGACTCGACCAGCGTTTCGTCCCGCCGGCGACTCACGGGAGAAACAGCCGGTAGTAGTACGGACTGACGAACCCCTCGATCGCCGCCGCGATGGCCAGCACGATGCCGATGCCGATCAACACCCAGAACGCGCGCTCGAGGGCGTCGGCCAGGTCCGATCGACCGTCGCGACCTCGCCACGTCCGCCAGGCGGTGGCGCCGACAGAGATGCCGAGTGCGCTGGCGACGAAGATTGCCGGAATTTCGAAGATGCCGTGCGGGACGACGAATGCAGCCAGTTCGAGCGGATCGACCTCGAGGCGGGCGATGATCCCCAGGAAGAGGCCGTTGAAGAGCAACGAGACGACGGCTGGAATCACCAGTGCGACGCCGGCATAGGCCGTCATGAGGGCGACCAGCCAGTTGTTGCCGAACAGGTTGAGGGCCATCGTCGGCGGGAAACGACCGTCGAGGCGGGCCGTGATCGAGGCATCGAACGTGGCGACGAAGGGGTCGGCGGCCGCCCAGCCGGCCCCGAATCCGACGAGTCCGAGGACGACGACGAACGCGTGCGTTCCCGGTGTTTCACGGACGAACGACACCATCTCACTCCAGCCGTGGCGAAGCCCAGCCCACAGTCGCTCGCGAAGCGATCGAGTCGGCGGATCCGGTGGCGTCAATCGGTCTCGATGGTCGCAGTAGATCGCGGTTTTCAGTAGATCGAGCGCCGGAAACACGAGCAGAGCGGACATCAGCGACCCGATCGTTGCCACCTTGATGTACGAGAGCAGGCCGGTAAAAATCGAGAGTCCGACGAGCGCGACGACTGCGAGGAGATAGTAAAACACCGCGCCGCCGGGTTGGGCCCGGACGAAGCCCGCGGTGTTTCGGAGCGAGCCGAAGACGCCGGCATCGTCGACGACGACCGCGACCGGTGCGAACGCGAACATCGCACGGACGGCGAGCAGAACGACCACCGCGATGGCCACCGCTCCAAGAACGATCGGAATCGCGAACACCGGCGATCCGGTCGCGAGCGAGGTGACGCCGGCGAGCAGCGCCGTTCCGATTCCCGTAATCGTCAGAACGACGACCCAGCACAGAAACTCGAGGACGAACAATCCGAGAAACCGGAGCCAGTAGCGGCGGGCACCGTCGAGGCCGGCCAGGAGCCCGCGGTTGTCGCGCAAGCGGCTGTAACAGGCAGAGAGCTGCCCCGCCGCGATGGCCGACGTCAGGACCACGAACAGCAGAAAGCTGACGACGACGGTGACTGTGGCGAGTGCGAGCAGCGGCGGAGCGGCGAGCTGGCTGACGATTGGTTCGAGGCCGCTCGTCCACGCATCGAACGCTTCGGGATCGGCGTTGGGGTTCGGCGGCGACTCGAGGTCCGCGACGTCCGATCGAATCGACTCGAGCCGGCCGGTCGAGACAAGAAAGAAATAGGCGATCGCTATCGCGAGAAATGGAACGACGCGGACGATCGCTGGAATCGCGACGCTTAACACGTACATCGGGAGGAGATCACTGGGCCGGCGACGAAGGACGGCACCGACGGCGGCGAGGAAGTCTGACAGGGCCATACCGGCCCTTGGAGCGCGTATCAGATAAATGAACGCTTGTACCCACGCGAGAGACGCCCCGAAGACGGACCAATCGGACGCTCCGAACGGCGATCCAGGCAAATGTCACCTCATGGTTTACCCCGCTGGCTCGACTAGAGCCGTGTATGGTCACTACAATTTCACCCGAGCGACTCGCGGAACTGCAAGACGAGGACGCGGAGTACGTCCTCGTCGACACCCGACCCGCCGACAGCTACGAGTCCTGGCACATCGCAGGTGCGGTCCACTTCCCGTTCGGGCCCGAGGAGGAACTCGACGGTCGTCTCGAGGACTTAGAGGAGATGGTCGGTGATACAGAGCGCGTAATCGCCGTCTGTGCCAAGGGAATCTCGTCGAGCAATCTGGCCACGCGCCTCGAGTCGGCGACGGACGAGTTCGATGTGGCGGCCGTCGACGGTGGGATGAAGGGGTGGAGCGGCGTCTACGACCGCGTCGAGATCGACATCGGGGGTGATCTGACGATCGTGCAGGTGCAACGGCGCGCAAAGGGGTGTCTGGGATACGTCGTCGGCTGTTCGGAGACGGGTGAGGCAGTGGTCGTCGATCCGACGGCGGACACCGACGAGTTCGAAATCGCCGCCGAGGAAGCTGCACTCGAGATCATCGGCGTCATCGATACGCACGTCCACGCCGATCACATTTCCGGCGGCAGCCAGTTGGCTGACAACCTCGGAGTCCCCTATTACCTCGGCGAACGCGCTGCCCAGCGGGACGTCGAACGCGAGTACACTCCGCTCGACGGAAACGAGGTCCTCACGGTCGGCGACCACGAGGTCAAAGCAGTGTACACCCCCGGGCACACGAGCGAGATGATCAATCTCCTGGTGGACGACGCGGCGTTACTGACCGCCGATACGCTGCACGTCGACTCGACGGGCCGAACGGAACTCGAGTTCTCCGACGACGAAGGCGAACGTGGCGCGAGGATGCTTTACGAGACGCTGCATCGAACGATCCTGGCCGAACCCGAGAGCGTCGTCGTCCTCCCGGGCCACGTGACGGTCACCGCCGAAGGCGAGTTCGCACACGGCGCACCCGGCGAAGCGATTCGGACGACAATTCGAGACGCTCGAACGGAGATCGACCTGCTCGGTCTTGATGAGGACGCGTTCGTCGACCGGATGGCCGAGGCTGGCGAGAAGCCGTCGAACTACGAGGAGATAATCGAATACAACCGCGGTGCGGCCGACATCCCGCCGGAAGAGCGGGTCGAACTCGAGTTGGGGCCGAACAACTGTTCGGCTTGACCCGGCCGATTGGACCCCGACCGGTCGGGGACCGGTTCACACACCGCGAGTAGCAATCTACGCCTTCGCGCCGGCGACGCCGCTGCCGATCGCCGCGCCGCACTCGTTGCACGCGACCAGATAGAATCGCTTCGAGGCCGCGAAGAAGCCGGTTGTGGCGTCCATTTCGACGAAGTCGACGTCGGTCTTTTCCGAGAGGGTCGCCTGGCATTCAGGGCAGTGTACCATAGGTGACAGTCATGATAGAACCACTATATTTCTTGCCCCTCAGACAGCCCCGCCCCCGCCAGCTTTCGCGCCGGCGACGCCGCTGCCGATCGTGGCACCGCAGGCAGCACAGGTCGTGACGTAGAACCGTTTCGAAGCCGCGAAGATGCCGGTCGTCGCGTCGGTTTCCACGAACTCGATGTCCGATCGCTCCGAGAGGGTCGTCTCGCATTCGGGACAGTGGACCATACTCGCGGAATGGGGTGCTCGACCTGAAAGTCTTTGCGTCAATCACGCGTCGCTCGTCGGTTGTTCGATTACGGTGCCCACCCCGTTCAGTTCGAGAAGCCACGGACGAAGCGTCGAGACGTTGGAAGTAGTACAACCAAGCCGTCACCGAGAGTAGGTCTCGAGACGGGCGAGTCGTCCGTCGGTGACCTCGAAGAAGTCGGCGAATTCGAACAGAGTCATCCCGTCGTCGGTCACACGACCGCGAACGGCGATCCGATCGTCCGCCGTCACGACCGACTCGAGGTGGTGGCTGGTATCCGGGTTCGGTCGCTTCTCGCGCATGAAGCGGACGAACGCCTCGCGGTCGTCGAACGTCCGGTCGGGACGGTGCTGGGTGAACCCAGGTGAAAGTATCTCCTCGAGCGCGTCGTAATCGTGGTCGTCGAGCGCGTCGTAGTATCGCCGGACGAGGGAGGCCGAAGCCATACGGACCGTTTCGTGGCGAACGCCAAAAGCGTGCTATTCTCCTGACCGGTCCGACAGCTGGCTCGAATCGTCGGTGGAGGTATCCTTACGTCGCTATGGGACGATACCGTTCGTATGACAGCCGACGACTTTCGGGCGACCGTTTCGCTCGACGACCTCGAGATGACGGGCCGCGAACTGGTGACCGTCGACGGCGCGTCGATCGCCCTGTTCCACCACGATGACACGGTTCGGGCGGTCGACAACCGCTGTCCGCACATGGGTTTTCCCCTCTCCGAAGGGAGCGTCAAAGACGGCGTCCTCACCTGTCACTGGCACCACGCGCGATTCGAACTCTCCTGTGGCGACACATTCGATCCCTGGGCTGACGACGTGCGAACGTATCCGACCGAAGTCCGGGACGGAACCGTCTACGTGAACCCGAACCCGTCCCGCGAGTTACCCCCCGACGAGCACTGGGCGGACCGCCTCGAGACGGGGCTCGAGGAGAACCTGCGCCTCGTCGTCGCGAAGTCAGCGATCGGGCTGTTGGACGCCGATGTCGAGTATCGCGAGCCGATGGCGACGGCCCTCTCGTTCGGAACCCACTACCGGGAATCGGGCTGGGGGCCGGGGCTGACCGTCCTGGGATGTATGGCGAACGTGATCGACGACCTCGAGCCCGACGACCGAAAGCGGGCGCTGTACACCGGCGCCCGCTACGTCGCGGACGACTGTGCCGACCAGCCACCCGCCTTCGATCAGCCGTCGTTTTCGACCGACGAGGTCGCCTTCGACCGGCTGAAATCCTGGTTTCGAAACTGCGTCGAGGTTCGCGACGCCGACGGTGCCGAGCGCTGTCTCCGGACGGCCATCGCGACGGGTCGTTCGGAGGCCGAAGTCGCCGAACTCCTCCTCGCGGCTGCGACCGACCACCCCTACCTCTCGAGCGGACACGTCCTCGACTTCACTAACACAGCCTTCGAGAGCCTCGAGCACGTCGGCTGGGAGGACGCCGACGAGACGCTGGCAAGCCTGGTCGACCCCCTTGCAAGCGCCGACAGGAGCGACGAACAGTCCTCGTGGCGACAGCCTGTCGATCTCGTCGCGCTGCTCGAGGACGTTTACGGCGGCGACGTGACGGCGACGGACGGCCTCGAGCAACTTGCGAGCGAGGGGGCGGAGCGGTCCTGGTCGCCGCCAGTGGCGTTCCAGGAGACGCTCCGGTCCGACGATCCCGAAGCGATCGTCGATGTGCTTACGACCGCCATCCGCGAGGGGGCGACCACCGAGGCTCTCGCGGCGGAGGTGGCCCATGCCGCCGCAACTCGCGTCGCCCAGTTCGGTACCGCGAACGAGTTCGCCGATTGGAACACCGTCCACCACACGTTCACGTACGCCAACGCGGTCCATCAGAGCACGCGCCGGACGGACGCCATCGAACTTTACCGCGGCGTCTTCGATGCCGCCATCAACGTGTACCTCGATCGATTCCTCAATACGCCGCCGACGCCGATCCCCGATCCCGGTGCGAACGATACCGGGCGAGACCCCGAGGCGGTCCTCACCGATCTCCTCGAGACGTTCGACGTCGAAGGCGCAGTGAACGAGGCGGGGCGTCTCGTTGCCGAGTTCTTCGACCGCAATGGCGACCCCGGCCGGTTGAAGCGGACGCTCGGTCACGGCCTGCTACGCGAGGATGCCGAATTCCACACCCTCCAGAACCTCGAAGGGGCGTTCCGACAGTTCGATTTCGCAGAAGCGCAGATGGCCAAACGCGAGGACGAACCCGCGTTCGATCTCGAGCGACGACGGCGCGTTCCGCTGGTCGCGACTGCACGCTACATGGCTGCGCACTTCCCAACCCGTCGGCAGGCCGAGCAGACGTTCACGATCGCTGCGCGACTCAATCGCGGTGAGACTATCCACGACGAATAGTCGCCGCGCCGTCGAGGCTCTCGCGTTCCACACTCCTTTTCTCTCGGCTTCCCCTATCCCCACGCGTGGAGTGCCACGTCTACTACGAGGGCGACGACGACCCGGAGAAGTGTACTGCGCGTCGTCTCGAGAAATTCGACAAGGCGACCCTCTACCGTTCGATGAAGCAGGTACCGTACGGAATCGTCCTCAATCCCCACGCCGAGCGAGCGCTCTCGCCGGCCGACGCTGAGGAGGGACTCGGGACGCTAGTCGCTCTCGACTGCTCGTGGGAGTCCGCGGAGGCAGCGAAGTTCGAGATGCGTGGGGTCCACCGAGCACTCCCCTTTCTGGTCGCCGCGAACCCGGTCAACTACGGTCGACCGTTTCGGCTGACCACGGCCGAAGCGCTAGCTGGCGCAGCCTGCATTTTCGACGAATGGGACCTGGCGGCGGACCTACTCGAGCCGTTTCGGTGGGGCGAGACCTTCCTGACGCTCAACGAAGAGCCGCTGCGGCGCTACAGCGAGTGTGCGGACTCGAGCGAGGTCGTCGGAGTCCAGGCGGACTATCTGGCCGACGAGGAGTGACCTCGTCGGTCGTATTCGCGCTCCGTGCCCATACACCGTCGGACAGCGGCGTAATCACAGCGGTTAAATGCTCCACGGAAAAATGGAGTGTATGGCCAGTTTCGACGCCGCCGAGAAACGGACGCTCGAGAAGATGATCTGCATGCGCTGTAACGCTCGCAACTCGCCACGGGCAACGCGCTGTCGAAAGTGCGGCTACGAGAAGCTTCGTCCGAAGGCGAAAGAACCCCGCGCAGCATAATCGAGCGATCACTTCTCGAGCGTTCGCTTTTGTGGAGTCACGTCACCGGTCGGGAACAGGCCGAGTACCTCGCAGTCGTTCGGGGCGGTGACGATGATTTCGACGATCAGCTATGCGGGCACCGTGCCGTCCCTGCTGGTGAAGTACGTCATATCGAAGATCCGGTCCCGTTCGGCTGCCGGAGTGGCGCATCCATCGTGTTCGACGTACAATCCGTCCGTGACGGTTTCGACGGCGATCGTCACGTCCTGCACGTCGTGTTCGACGGCGTCGTCGAGAGCGTGCGAACGAGGCTTCGCCGACCGCTCACAGCAGAAATCTGTACCAGAAAACGCCACTATTCGTCGGGGTACTTCGGCTCCCGTTTCTCCGCACGCTTCAGGGACGTTTCGACGACGTCGCGTACGTCCCCGTGGAAGACGCTCCCGTGACCCGCGTACATGTGTTCGACGCCGTCGGGCATCCGCTCGAGCAGTTCCCGGATACTTTCGATGAGTCGTCCGCGCGACTGACCGGCCATGTCGGTGCGGCCGAAGCTCCCGTAGTCGAAGGCACCGTCGTCGTGGACTACGACGTCGCCCGAGAACAGCGTTGAATCGGAGACGAACGAGACGTGGTCGTCAGCGTGGCCCGGCGTGAAGACCACGTCGAATTCCTCGTCACCGATCCGGACCGTGTCCCCGTCGTCGATCGGGTGTGTTCGCGCCGGATGATCGGCATAGGCGTACACGTCGGGATCGAACGATTCGACTACGGTCTCGAGTTGGGCCACGTGATCGCCGTGCTGGTGGGTCAGAACGACCGCCTCGAGATCGTCGGTGTGGCTGCGGATCTCGTCGACGACCCCGTCCATCGCACCCGCGTCGACCAGTGTCGCCTGTTCGTCGACGGCGAGATACGCGTTACAGGTGAACGTCTCTGCGTCCTCGGTGACGTGGTATACTTCCATACCCGGACATTCAGCGGGGGATGGCAAAAACGATGTCATCGTTGTCCCGGTTCTCCGGTATTCCGGTTCTCGTGAGCTGCATATCGTCCGCCCGGACAGTGGGTGATTTGACGGGTGACTTATACGTAGTAACTCCGCCATCTGAATTGACCGCTCTTCCGGAGGTGTTGGCTGATTGGGAAACCCTAATAAACGGGTAACCAGGGAATTTTTCAACCTGAGATCCATACTGAACACTGTATGGGATTCGGGAGCTACGACGAATCCGAACAGCAGGAAGTCGACACTGATTTTGACGACGACGATGCCGTGAAATCGGGAGAGAACAGCCACGACGGAACGATCGAGTTCGAAAACGGGGCGTCAAGTGACGAGTTACTCGACCGGCTCAAAGAGATCAAAAACGAAGAAACGGAGGAACCGGACACCTGATGAAAGCCGGGGTACGGGCGCTCGGTATCGCGGAATCGTACCGCCCCGGCCGCGACCGAAGCACGCTGGCCGGTGCCGTCGTTCGCTCCGACCGGGTCTGTGACGGGTTGGCCTACGGCGCCTGTACCGTCGGGGGCACCGATGCGACCGACGCCGTCGTCGCCCTCATCGGCGACCTGGACCGGCCGGACGTCCGGTACGTCCTGCTGGGCGCTGTCGCCCCGGCGTGGTACAACCTTCTCGATCTTTCGCGCGTTCACGAGGCCGCCGACCGACCCGTGCTGGCCATCACGTTCGAGGAGTCCAGCGGGCTCGCGGCGGGTCTTCGGGACGCCTTTTCGGGTGCTGAACTAGCAACTCGCCTCGAGACCTACCGAGCACTGCCCGACCGACACGACTTGGTGGTCAACGAGGAAACGGTTTACGTCAGAACCGTTGGCCTAGAGCCTGACGCTGCAGGTACGGTTGTCGGCGCGTTCACGCCCGAGGGCGGCCGACCGGAACCGATCCGCATTGCGCGACTCGCGGCTCGAGCCGCGGATTCGTACGCTGGACCGGCGGACGCTAGCCCGGATACCTGATCCGAGCGAGAGTCGCCGGCAGCGGCCGAGACGGACGAGTCGAAAGAGGTAGGAAGCGGCCGCCTGAGCCACACGTATGGGTCAAATGAAGGATTGCCGCGTCACGGAGTGTCGCCGCTGTCCGGCGCTCGTCGACTCCCGAAGCCGGATCGTCAATGGGACGGGCCCCGGGGACGCCGACCTCCTGTTCGTGGGCGAGGGGCCGGGAGCCAACGAAGACGAGCAGGGCGAGCCGTTCGTCGGCCGGAGCGGCTCCGTCCTCGACGACGGTCTCAGGGCCGTCGGACTCGCGCGCGAGGACGTCCGCATCACGAACTGCGTTCGTTGTCGACCGCCGGAGAACCGCGATCCGTCCGCGGACGAACTCGAGAACTGCCGGGGCTACCTCGAACGGGAGATCGAACTGCTCGATCCCGAAGTGATCGTGACGCTCGGAAAAGTCCCGAGTGAACACCTCGTAGAGCGTTCGGTCGCAGTGACGAAGGAAGCGGGCGAAGTGGAGGAGATCCGAATCGACGCCACGCCACATCGAGTGTTGCTCTGTCTCCATCCGGCCGCGACGCTGTACGACAGGAGTCAACTCGAGACGTTCGAGCGGACCCTCGAGCGGGCGGCGGATCTCGCGGGAGTCGATGGGGCCGAAAGCGGGCAGACGCGACTCGACGGGTTTTGACGGCGGACGGCGAAATTTCGCCGGCGGTTGGACGAGACCGTCGGTCGCCAGGAAACACCCGCTCGCGGCCGGTCGCCGAGTGTCGTCCGCCGCCACCCTTCAGCGGTCTTCGAGCCACCCGAGTGAGACGCGATCGTCGTCGATCGAGCCGACGTAGGGCTTCACGTCGAGAACGGGCGTCCCGTCGACGAGATCGAGTCCCCTGACGCGGAGCGTCGTCCCGTCGCGATCGAGTAGTTCGACGGTGGTCTGGGCGATCGGATTCGGTCGGAGCGGGCTCCGCGACGCGAAGATGCCGACCTCCAGGTCGTCGGCGTGCGGCGGTCGGGCGGTGAGTCGGTACTCATCGACCTCGTCGAGATGGGCGAAAATGACGACGTGAGAGAAGTCGTCGATCCCCTCCAGACCATCCGCGTATTGCTCCTCGAGGACGATTTGGCCCGTCGTCTCGTCGACCTCGTCGTAGGAGACGTCCTCGGGGGAGTCGTGCGGTGAGCGAACGTATCCGATCGGTGTGTAGGTAATCGTCATGGGTGTGGTGTGGCTGCTGCGTGCGGGCGGGTAGTCGGGCCGAGAGCAACACTCCGTCGATGGTATTCGACCGGCAGCAACGGACTGTAGACGGTGCCGAGGCCGCCCCCGAGACCGATTGCCCGAAAGGTAATTCACTTCAACCGGCCACACCGAGTAGACGTATGAGCACCGTCTCGTCTCCACCGGAGGAAACGCTCGCCTCCGTCGTCATCGTCGACTACGGGCTGGGAAACCTCCGTAGCGTCACTCGTGGCTTAGAGCGCGCGGGTGCCGACGTCGAGATCACCGACGACCCTGCCGCTTTTACCGCGGCCGACGGCGTCGTCCTTCCAGGCGTCGGTGCGTTCCGCGAGGGTGTCGAGAACGCCGATCCGCTTCGCGAGGACCTCCTCGCGGTCGCCGAGAGTGGCACGCCGCTGTTCGGGATCTGTCTCGGCATGCAGATGCTACTCACGACGAGCGAGGAGGGCGAAACCGACGGTGAATCGGCCGTGCAGGGCCTGGATCTAATTCCCGGCACGAACGTTCGATTCGCCGAAGGCCAGAAAGTTCCCCACATGGGTTGGAACGAACTCGAGGTCCAACGCGAGCACCCGCTCGTCGAGGGCGTCGACGGGAACTACGCCTACTTCGTCCACTCCTATTACGCCGCTCCCGACGACGAGAACGCGGTGGTCGCGACGACGGCGTACGACCGGGAGTTCCCCTCGATCGTCGCGAACGAGGCGGGCACCGTCTTCGGCACGCAGTTCCACCCCGAGAAGAGCGGGGAGACGGGACTGCAGATTCTGCGGAACTTCGTCGAGATCTGCGCCACTGAGTAGTCGCAACGACGCGAGTGCGACCGTTGTGAACTACTCCGCCCTCCCGCGCTCGGGCCTCCCCGGCCCTCGCTTGGTGCGGACGGAGCTTCCTGTTTCTGTGTCGGAACGTGCAGGAACAGATCCCACAGCGTCCACAAGACGCGGAGCGTCTCGTGCGGCCCGGCAGAACGCCATAATGAGTGACGGAAGTTATGGGCATAGACTGAGACGGGCGAGTGATGGGAGGAGACCGGCGAGGCGATCTTGTTCGTCATCTAAGTGAGCAGGAGTTGGATCGTCTGCTGGACGAAGCAGACGATCCAAAGATCATCAAGCGACTCACCTTTGTCAAACGTCTCTACAAGGGAGCAACGTACGAGGAAGCAGCCGACGACGTTGGCAAATCTGCGTCGACTGGAAGTCGCTGGGCGCGTCGATGGAACGATGGCGGACTTAGTCAGTTGACACCGAACTTCGGGGGCGGAAGGCCCCCGAAGCTCGGTGACGAGGAACAAAAGCGTCTGTTAGAACTTCTCCGGGAGGGGCAACCCTGGAAAGCACAGGAAGTTCATCAGCTCTTGGACGAAGAGTTCGGTGTAGAGTACCATCCGGATTATCTCGGTCGGTTCCTCCGGAATCTCGGACTGTCCTACGCTAAACCACGTCCAAAGCGCCCCTCTCGGCCAGAAAACGCAGATGAAATCCTCGAAGAACGCGTCGCAGACGCGTTCGACGAGGAGACAGAGACGGCACATAACAAGCGTCCTGATGATGAGGACGAAGGATGGGTCCTCGACGACGATATTTGCACGGATGGGGGAACTGTCGTCGGTTTTTGTGATGCTTCGCATCCACAACCATACGACAATTCGCATCGACTGTGGTACGTTGATGATCCGACACTGGAACGACCGCTGGTGAAGCTTGACGAACCAGCGGTCGGATGCTATACGCTCAACGGCAAAAGTGTCCTGACGTTCCCTGAAGATCAATCGAAAGAGAACATCTGTGCGCTCTTGGAGCAAGTCCGCGAGCAGAATCCGGGAACGCGGATTCTGCTCGTCTTGGATAACTTCTCGTCTCACATCTGTGAACACACGCGCAAACGCGCACATCAACTCGGTATTGATCTCGTCTTTCTTCCGGTCGGCTCACCGCATCTCAACCCGATTGAACAGGTCTGGAAAGTCCTCAAACGCACTGCCTCGCCAATCGTGGTGGCGAGCGAGAGCGCGTTCCGAACTCTCGCTCGCCGTCTCTTTGACACCCTTACCGATCGACTCGGATTTGCCAAGTCCTGGATCGATCAATTCCTCAGTCCATATTTGCAAAAGTTATCTTGATCATTACGGCGTTCTGCGGACGGTTCCAGACTCCGCAGGCGACTTCCCTTGACAGGTGGTTCGGAGTGTCCCACTCCTACCGGTTGGACACTCGGCCACAACCGACGATGCACGCTTGTTGTCGCGTTTGAACACCGCCGGAAGCGTGGTGAGCATCTTAATACCACCTTCAACCGAAGAGATAATAAGGGTGCCGATTCACACGAAAACAAGACGTGCGGGCGCTGTCTCCCCTCCCTGCTCGCTTCGCTCGCTGAGGATAGCGCGGGACCGTCGGTCCCGCTGACCATGCGAACGGCGTCGCCGTGAGCAGAAGGGAGCTTAGCGCCCTCAATTACAGCTAATATTCCGACGCGAAATAAACGAGGTCGATGTGCTGTTTCCATCCTCTAGATCTCACACCATTCCTGAGCGATTCGAGTAGAACGCTCAGACGATGCTGACTCGATGGAAATTCTGCTATCCCATAAGAGCGTGAAACAAGTATGGGACGCAAGAGACCGAGATCTATTCCGTGCCCGAGAGCACGTGCTGCTGACTGGTCCGAGTGCGTAGGAAGCCGAGTCCTGGGCAGTACAGCCCGACTGCCGCCAGGAGCGGCAGTCGGGAAAGCCCGCATAGGTGAATCTCTGTTTCACGCACCAGCGTTCCGAGGTGAATCCAATGTTCATTGGAATCGACGTACACAAGCGGTACTCACAAATCGCAGTATTGGACGAAAGCGGTGAGATCGTCGAAGAGGTTCGCGTCGAAAACGCGAACCTCGACGACTTTGCCCAGCAGTACGTTGGGTCAAAAGCCGCGCTTGAAGCGACCAGCAACTATTACCACATCCACGATACGCTTTCAGAGTATCTGGATGTGACCGTCGCTAACCCCGGCGAATTAAAACTGATCTCCGACTCAGATAAGAAAACTGACCGCGTCGACGCGAAACAACTCGCTCGGATGGTTCGGTTGGGCTCAATCCCTGAAAGCTACGTCCCAACCGATGAGGTTCGGCAAGCCCGCGCACTTGTGCGCGGGCGCCAGAAGCTCGTTGAGAACCGGACTGAGTATGCGAACAAGATCCACGGTTTGTTGAGTGATCACGGGATCACTCAGGAGGTGAAACCGCTGAGTGTGGAGGGACGAGAGTTCCTGGCGGAACTCTCGCTCCCGGCGCCGTGGGATACGTTGTTGGAGTCGTATCTGGAACTCATTCAGGCGCTCACCGAGCAGATAGAGTCGTTGGAAGCGGAGATCGAGGTGCGGGCTGGGTCTCTGAAGGAGACCCAGCTCCTGATGACGATTCCTGGTGTGAGTTACTTTACGGCGTTGACGATTTACGCGGAGTTGGGAGAGATCGCACGGTTCGACCGGGCCAAGGAGGTCGTAAGTTACGTTGGGTTGAACCCGATAATCCGCGAGTCTGGCGACTCGCGGTTTGAGGGAAGCATCTCGAAGCGAGGATCAGGACGAGTCCGGTGGCTGCTTGTTCAAGCGTCGTACACAGCGGTTCATACGTGCGAATACGAGTACCTTAGCCGGTTTTACAACCGATTAGCCCGAAAGAAGAACTCGAAAACAGCGATTGTAGCAACCGCTCGGAAGCTGCTGGTTTCAATGTATCATATGCTGGACCGTGAGGAGGTGTACGATCCACCAGGGGTGAGTGCCTGAGCGCCGCCGGGGCGGCGCTCATTGGCCGGCTGGTGGGTAACGTTAGCGACTGCTCTCACTACCAAGAAGTCTCCCGCCTGGTGGCTGTTACAGTAGCAATCGGTTCGCAGGTTGTCGATTCTACGCTCGAAAATTACAGCAAGTCCTCGTCGCCCGAAGAATTATCTTAGCAAACGTGGTTTGTTTAACCAGCAGAATTTCCATAGGTGAATAGATAGCGCGTGTCTCGCAAGATTGATCGATGCTGCGTCCGTCTTACTCGCCGTCAACTGCTGAGTCCTCGGAGCGGTCGGAGACTGTCACCCAGCCGTCCGCCTCGACGCTTACTTTGTAGCCGTTGTACCGAAACTCGACCATCGAATTCGTGCCGTTCCGGTTGGCCTCGGGGCGCCCGAACAAGGCGTCGTCGATGCCTGTAATGTCCACCACCTCGTAGAGGGGCGGGTTCGTGAGCTCGGTTATGGGGACGTCCTCGGCTTCCGCGACGGCACCGATGATCACTGTGGTCAGATCGCGGGGTTCGTCGGGGTCGTAGTGGGCCTGCGTCACGAACGTCCAGCCTCCATTTGGTACTCTTGCCTCAAGCGTGTCGTCGGCAGCGGGAGTCTCAGTGGGTTTCTCCTCGGTTTCGGTCGAGGGATTTGAATCAGATCGCTTCTCATCCATCAGTGGTCACTCCTGTTTGTAATTACTCCGTGCGTGTGTTTCCTGTAACACGTCGATACTCGCCCCGGCGCCTTGCAGGGCCGCGAGCACCTGCGGGGCGTTTGTGCTCGCGATGATGACCTCCTCGCCGCCAGTATCGTACTCGACGATGTCTAAATCGACTAACTTCGGGACGTGGGCGTGGTGAAGCGAGACGTACATCTCGTCGCGGTTGAACTCGGCAACGTCCTCTTCGGGGATGTCCCGCTCCCAGGCGACGAGTTTCGTCGCCAATTCCGTGAGCGTCCAGCGAGAACTCGAGAGGAGCGAGTAGCAGAGGTAGCGTCGTCTCGGATGAGCCAGCGCCTCGTAAACGAAGTTCAACTCCAGAATTTCCGCCGGCGGTGGATGCGCCTTTCGGATGTAGGCCTTGACGTTTCGGCGCAGGTCATCTCCAGCGTTTGGCCGCTCCGATTCATCGTCCATACTGCCTGTTAATCCCATACACGCTTAACTTCACCGAACTCCATCCGAACTGATTGGTCTGGGTTCACTGACAATGAGGTTTAGCAATGATTCGCATTGTGCCACTGCTCCAGAAAAGCCTCGGCCGGGAGCAAATAGGTTCGATCCCCGGTCGTACGCTGCTGACCCCACCTCTGTATCTCCTACGCACCTACCGACAGAAAATCGATAGCTCGCTACACCTCTGCAAGATACAAAGCGCATATCGGTCAGTGGACTCGTATCGCACTGTGCGGGGTTAGCTCCATGTATCGGGCTGGAAGGGACTCGAACCCGGAGAGCCTCATTCCGCAGAGGCGACCGGAGGCCCTCTGTACTCTCCGTACATCGGCACTTCCGTCGAGTCCATCGGTACGTTTTTGTTCACTAGAAAGCTACTCAAGGATATAAATTCCTGAATACATGATTGATACAGTATTTGAGGGAGTCTTCGACCTTGTGCTCGGATTCGTTCCTAACGTCGTATGGGGGTTCTTGTTGATGTTAGGAGGGGTTGCGACGACGGCAGTTGGTGTGGGTATCTTCAGCAAATCGGCATGGAGTGGCGGGATACTCGTCACGGTCGGTGTGTTGGTGATGGTGAGTGTACTGGTCGTGTGGTACCGATAGCCGAGCTCGTGTCAAAAGGTCCTGCCGTCCTTTAGCACGGTGAAGTACCTCGGGGACAAGCCCCGAGGCTTCACCGTTTTGACCGCACGTCCCAAAACGGGTCATGCTGTCGCAGGCGAATGTAATTCCCCTCGACCTCCCCGTACCGGGTCGGCTGGAAGTAACACCCGAACGCCCGGTGCGTCCGTGAGGGTCGGCCGCTCCACCACGGCCCGATGGCGTCCGTCGCACCACGCCGAAGACGTGGGTTTTGAGAGAGCCACATTCCTCCGCACCTGTGCACAGGTACGACGAAGTACGGTCTGTAACTCGCCGAACTGCAGCTCTAAACACGTTAGAAACGCTACTAAAGCGTACCCGATTCACCCTCGGGGTCACGCCCCGAGGCGCTCTCGCTGTAGTTTTGTAGATTCACGTCCACCTCCTCCCTTCTCGTCAGATGTGAGGATCCATCGTAACCGACTGTTCCCTCGTTTTGAGATGCTCACTTCCGTCCGCGAGTCGGCTGACTCACGGACGGTCGGATCCAACCCTGCATAGCTCACTACCTGTTTGTCTTCGTCGAACCGATTGATCTCGCCTAACTCGGCCGTGATCAGTAATCCTGAGAAGAATGGCGGTTTCATCACTGGTCGCCCGCTGAATGCACCCCCATCTTGTAGGCCGTTTTCTTCAGGCGTTGACACTATCTAACCGTTGAAGAAGTGGTGAACTCGCAAAATGAGGGTTGTAGCTCTATTAGCGGTGGATTCAGTCGATTCCGTTCCCCGCAGTGACCCCGCCTACTCGGTGTGAAAGCGGTCGTGGCGACGGCCTCGAGACGAATGGTGGCGAACGATATCGAACGATTCACAGGGTGAACGGGACCGGAATCGATGGCACCAGAACTGAAGCGAGATACGCCCCGCTGGTGTGACAACAGAGTGATAACCACGCCCTCCGCAGCCGATTTCACCGCACGCGGCCTTCGACACGTTCTGCCGGGTCACAGAACCGCCGGTCCAACGCGACTGCTCGCTCACAGCCGCTCACTCGCTCATCCCTCGCACGACGTTGGCCTGCGCCTCGGACCCACTTGGCGCAGATCGGCGCGCGCCATCGCGCGACGGCGAGCCGAGTGATGAATGGATCGTCCAACGAGTACGAGTGCTACGAGTGGAAATCGGGTCATGCGACGGTCTCAGAGCAGTTCACGAACGTCCGAGTACCACATGTCGTGGTAATCGACGTGACCGACGCGTCGGGCGATCGCGACGGCTAGCGAGTGCCAGCAGCGCTCGGTCGGGTCGTCGTCGTCCAGGTTGTACTCGCTGTCTTTGCAGGTGCAGTTCCCGTCTTCGACGATGTACTCGTCGTCGTAGCCGACTACGATCGTGAAGTCGCGATAGGCTTTCACGCGGTTTTCGCCCACCGCCTCGATGGCGCGAACCCCGCGGTCACCGTGAATCCGTGAGATGTCGCCCACGACCTCGGGCGTCAACTCGCCGGCTTCCTCGAGGGCAGCCTGCCATCGTTCGACGGGATTGGCCTCCGACACGACAGGAACTGTGTCCCGAACTGTAAAATTGGTTTGGTTGTCCAACGCGACCGATTCGGTCGTGTCGATGTGCAGTGGGCCATCGGGACCGCCGGAGTCCCTCCGACGCCGTTATCGCACTACCGTTTCCTCTCCTCACTTACGGGTGGCCGACCGGCTATCGCGACCGGGCCCAGCGACTGCCGAAAGCGGATCGGCTCCGAATCGTCCGCGCGAGACCACACTGCTTTTCGCGCGCTACCGACGAGACGTGATATGCGCGTCACCGAGGGCGGGATCGAACTCGAGGTTCCCGGCGAGCAGACCGAGGGGATCGAAGAGGCGGTGTTCTACAATCCACGACAGGAACTAAACCGGGATTTGACGATCGCGACGCTCCGAGCGTATCGCCGTCGCGAGGAGCGCGCGACGACGTATCTGGATGCGATGACGGCGAGCGGTGTCCGCGGCGTCCGAGCCGCAGCGGACGGCTGGGATGTCACCTGTTGTGACGTCGACGAGGCGGCCGTCTCCCTCGCGCGGGAGAACGTCGATCGGAACGGCGTCGAAGCGACGGTCGAACAGCGGAACGTCAACGCCCTGATGCACGAGTCCGCGTTCGACGTGATCGACCTCGATCCCTACGGGACGCCGATGCCGTTCACAGACGCCGCGTTCGCCACCTGTCGGGACCTCCTCTGTGTGACCGCGACCGACACTGCGCCCCTCTGTGGCGCACACTTCAACAGCGGCGTCCGCTCGTACTCCGCGGTGCCGCGAAATACGGACTACCACGCGGAGATGGGCGTGCGGATCCTCATCTCAGCGCTCGCACGTAGTGCCGCCCGCTTCGACGTCGGCGTCGAACCAATCCTGACCCACGCGACCAGCCACTACGTCCGGACCTACCTCGACCTCGAGCACAAAGCGACGGCGGCCGATGCGGCGATCGACGAACTCGGTTACGTCTACCACTGCGAAGACTGCCTCTTCCGAGAGACCGATCGGGGGCTGATCGCCGATCCGCTCGAGCGCTGTCCCCACTGTGATGGCACGCGGCTGCTCACTGCCGGTCCCGTCTGGCTCGGCCCAGTACGGGACCGGTCGTTCGTCGCGAGGGTTCGCGAGGGAGTTCCGGACGCGTTTGGAACGGCAGACACCGCACGGGACCTCTGTGAGACGCTCGAGGCGGAACTCGACGAGCCGATGCACTACGATCAGCACAAACTCTGTCGAAACTGGGGGCTGCCCGCCAACGCGATGGACGACTTCTTGACAGACCTGCGAGACGCAGGGTACGCGGCCTCGAGAGCCCACTACGGCGGGACGACGTTCAAGACGGACGCGAGCGTCGGCGAGATCCGCGCTGCGACCGAGGAAACCCTCGATTGATCGCGATCACTCCGCGCTGGCGTACAGGCGGACGAGCCCGCACTCCGGACAGCAGACGCCCTGTAGCGTCGTCGAATTCTGGAAGCCGATCTTGCCCAAGAGTCCGTCGCGTTTTCCGGTCGCGATCGACGGCTTCATGCCCTCGCCGTCGCGGACGGACACCGATTCCATCGACACGCCGCAGTCTGGGCAGCGTCGTTGTTCCATGCGATATAGTTCGTGCGCTGATGGAAAAGCGGGACGGATTAGATCTGTTCGACGCGGGCCACTCGGGGGTCTCGATACCGCGTCGCCGATGGGGCCGCGATGAATCGCGAATACGAGTCGACGACCCCTCGAGTGCGGGTCCTAATGCGATGACCGTGCGGAATGCGCCGCGTCCAATCGCCCGAGACCGGACGTGAATTCGCCGATCGAGACCGGCGTCGAAGTTACCTCCGGATACGACCGATTCGTGGGACCGGACTGCGGAACCCAACACGAGGGAAATCACGAATCTGAGCGCGATCGAACGCCGTCTCGATCCGGCGGCGCTTCGTGCCGAGGGAGGGCATAATGTGGCGCGGATCGAATGGAGCACGTGATCGATCACAGCCGGGGACTCGAGCTGACGGAGCGGGCCATCCGGCTCGCCAGGGACGAACAGATGACGTTGCTGGCAGCCGGCGTCGCATTCTACGGGTTTCTCTCGCTCGTCCCGCTGGTGTTGCTCGCGCTGGGTATCGCCGCGTCTATCGGTGGAGAGGCCCTCGCCGCTCGACTCATGGTGGCGGTTGACAACGTTTTTACGCCGCCGGCCCGGGAACTGCTCGCCGAGACTATTTTCGACGAGACCAATCGTCAAGGGGCGACCGTCGTCGGTATTTTCGGCTTACTGTGGGGATCGAGTCGCGTCCTGAGGGGTCTCGATCGAGCCTTTTCAGAGGTCTATGGCACTGCGGGATCGAAATCATTGTTCGACAGCATCTGGGACGCGACGATCGTCGCGCTCGTCATCTCGCTCGGCCTCGTGCTCGTCGGCGTCCTCGAATTCCTGCTCCGGTTCGTCCCCGGTTTCGAGATGATGATCGTCGGCCAGCTGTTCGTCGTAATCGGGCTTGTCGCGACGTTCTTACCGTTGTACGTCGTTTTTCCGGACGCGAACGTCGGCGTCCGAGAGGCGATCCCGGGAGCGGTCGTCGCCGCCGTCGGCTGGTTCGGCCTCAGCCAAACGTTCTGGGTGTATGCCAATCTCGTCACGGAATATACGGTATACGGCGCGCTCGGGGCCGTATTCCTCGTCCTCGTCTGGCTCTACGTCGGCGCGGTGCTCCTCGTCTTCGGAGCGATTCTGAATGCAGTGCTCGCCTCCCGTGAAGTGGATCGGCAGCTACAAAGTCCCAGCGGACGACAGGTCTCGACAGAAGCGATGACCGACGACGCCACGGGTGCCGACGAGGGAGCCACGGAGGACCGCGGGACCGACCGCGCAGCGACGAGACACGCGGGCGCTCGGACGCACGATCGGGCGGACGATCCCGAGGTGCTGCGCGAAGAGATCGAGCGGCTGCGCGACCGCATCGACGACTTCGAGGACGACGTCGAAGATCGCACCGTCAGAAAAGAATCCCTCGAGGGCGAACTCAAACGCTACGTCCGAAAACGGATTCGCCGCGGCCACGCGCGCGACTGGGGGCCATACATCGTCTTGCTATACGGGACAGCCATGTCCATCGGCGCATTTTACTTCCTCGAGGGCGGCTGGGCGATTCTCGCGATGTTCGTCGTCTGGACGTCGACGCTCGGGGTTTACGTCCTGATGGTCCTGTTCGGATTCGGAATCTCGCTGCTCGATGCCCCCGGCCACCTGCGCGATCTGATCGGCGAGCGGCGTTCGTAAACGACCCTGCCCTCCTCGCTCGTTCCGCAAGGCCAGGGGACCTCGAATGATACTGAGTGGTGTTTCAACCTTCGACTTGTGAGTATCAGCATCCGTGCAGTGGCAGATTTGAACTGTGAACTGACAGTAACGGCGTGCAAGACTTAGAGGATGAGTTCAGCAGAATGGCATCATTTATTCCGGGCGATTTGTGATGAATCAGCCAATTAATCGACCTGCGTATTGATCAGCTGGAGAGCGTGCTGTTCAATAGTAGTCGTTTGAACGCTACGAGGGTACTATCCATACGCCCGACCGAAGAAAATAGCACCGAAGTGTTAGTCGAGCAGCGATTCAAGCGCTTTTCCCCGCAGTCCCAGTGGTGCCAGAATCAAGAACGGCGTCATGGCGCCCCCCTTTTGGCTGCCGGGACAGTTAGGGCCCGAATTCGGGCCAGCGTTCGGACCATCACCGCCTTTGTAGTTATCACAGTGGTTGGACTGTGGATGGTGTTTCGGTTTGTCTGCGGCTACTTGCGGCGCTCCCACGCTCGCCAGTACCGTTGCGACGATTACTAAGACGAGGAGGATTCGAAGTGCTTGTTTCATGTATACGTGGTTCTCTTTCTCTGTTTGCTCGCGTGTTCGTGATCGTTTGGAACCGACCTAGTTCCCTCTCCCTTTTCGGGCGCTCTGAGGCTGACTCCGCGGGTTGCCACCGCTGCCGCCTCGGCCTGCACCGCGACGACGTCCCTGAGCAGTCGTGGCGCCGGTCAATCCAAGCAGTGCAGCGCCGCTCAGAATTTCGGCTAGCATCGCATCATTCCTCGACGCGAGTCTCGTGCCTCTTTTAGGGTTGGATCGGGTTCTGGCATCGGTACATCCGGGCAGCCGACTCGTGTCCGCGTATCGCTGAGTCGATACTGCCCACAGCCATGGGAACCGACCCTGGTATTAAACAGAGACATTTGTTTCAATTACCATCCATAACCGATATCGACCTGGCGACACTGTTTCCGAGTTCAAGAATATTCACCATCTGAGGCGGCTATGGTTACTTAATATGTGCATATAGTATCTCGCAAGAAAGCAGTTCGAGGCGGCGATGAAGTATGGAGGCCATTCCGAAAGACGAACATTATTTTCTTTTTTCACTGACACTACTGTCTTATCGACCAAATCAGAGCATATACGGGACGAGAGTCCGTCTACGTGTCCAACGACTAACCTTGTACTCCGGCTTATCTTTTTGCTGGGTGGTAGAAGCCACTTTCGCAACCATACTTTGACTCACGATATGGGTGACACGACTGTGACGAAGCCCGTATAAGAAGAAATTATACTATATAAAATATCTTCTTCAGGTGACTTCCAAAATACGTCATATAAGAACATGTTCAAAATCTAACAGATCGATTATGACTGGCGCGTCAGTACCATGTTGCCAAGTGAAACTCTGACGATGCGCCTTCTCCAGCCAACGCATTCGTAGCGGTCTCACAGTCCTTCCGTTCGCCATACTGCAGCGCCATATCACATCTTACTCTCCACCTTGCGGATAATCGAGTTGTGTGTCGTGGCTAGAGGCTACGAGATTTGAGTCGCCAGACAGTGCCTACACTGAGCACTCACCACTCCTCGATAATCGCCTCTGACTCGTGCTGCATTCGCGCTCCTATGAAAATCCCGCACCGATCCATCCCACACCATTGACAATAATTGTTTGGGTGAACTGCTAGCTCACCCAAACACAGCTGCGAAATCACCTGACGGCGGCCACTTCAGAGAAAGAACCTCCCGGCAGGCGGGGGAATTCTTGTTGCGGTAGCGGTAGCTGTGCGGACGAAAGCAAGCCGTGCCTGAGCGACGTGAACCGTCGCTCAGGCACTCACCTCCGGTGGATCGTACGATTCCTGTCGCTTCAGCATGTGGAAGATGGAGACCAGCATCTTCCGAGCTGTTGCAACAATCGCTATCTGGTGGTTTTTCCGCCGTTTCAACCGTGTGTAAAAGTTGCCGAGGTAATCGTCGTACCGGACGGATACATGAGCACACTGGACGAGGGCCCAGCGCAGTGGCGCTGAGCCCTCTTTGCTGATGCTTCCATGGACTTCCATATCGCTGGACTGGTGAACCATTGGATCGAGTCCAGCGTAACTCACCAGTTCTTCCTGCCGGTCAAACCGATCAATCTCACCGATTTCTGCAACGATTAACGCAGCCGTGGACTGTCCAACACCCGGAATCGACAGCAGCCGCTGGGCTGCTGGCGATTCCAGTGTCTTCTGCTCGATTTTTTCTTCGAGCTTCTCAATCTGCGCGTCGTACTCATTGATCACGGAGAGGTGTGCCTCAACGATCGTTCGATCAGCCTCACTGAGCGAGAGTTCCGCGAGGAACTCTCGCCCAGTTGGGCCGAACAACTCGCTGTCGTAGGCGTTGTCGGTGCGCTTGAGGACGGCTCTAACGCGGTTTTTCTCTGCTGTCCGTTCTTCGACCAGCGCCTTCCTCGTTCGGACGAGATCCCGCAACGTGCGGATCTCGTCCGACGGGATGTAGCTCTCAGCGAGCATATCCGCCCGAAGCATGTGCGCGAGTCGTTTAGCGTCGATGCGATCGGTCTTGACCGTCGCATCGGCGATGACCCTGTTTTTTGATGGGTTAACGAGTGTAACGTCGAGATGCTCGTCGAGCATCTCGTACACCGGGCGGTAGTGACCAGATGCTTCGATCGCAGCTTCGCCACCGGCGTACTGTTCGGCGAGTTCGTCAAGACGATCGTTTGGCAAGCGAATCTCGTCTTGCAAGTTGCCGTCGTCGTCCACGACGGCAACTTGCGAGTATCGTGTGTGCGTGTCTATTCCGAGGTACATAGGACGCCTCCGTTGGGACTGATGCGTGAACAAGAGATCCTCCTATACGTGCTTGATGGCACAAGATTCCGCGTCTTATCACGGGCTCGGACCATTCTGTGTGACGTGCTTGATGCACCGCGCGAATTACGGTCTCAGCCAGTCCCTGTAACTTGTTCACGCTTCAGGGACTTAGATGCGGGATTTTCATGGATTCTGTGTATCTTGCAGGGCTTCAGAAAAATGAGTTGGAACTGGCAGTTTGATCGGAGGATGATGTGCTCACAAGTTCGTGGTTGAAGCTAGACTGAGCGGTACTCGGCGTGCCCACCGTGATCCGCTCGACTCCGTGTGTGCACCTCGATGGCCATCACTCGCCACTCGAATCGAGTTGTCCCGAAAGAGTAGCAACCGTTTCAGCGCCGCGATCCGGAGACACCGCCTGTGTCTTCGCCGTGCCAGTCGAGACGGCGCCAGATTCCGGTCGGTCCTCCAGCAACGGACGATGCGCTTCCGGGCAACGCGTGGGGTAATGGTCGACGTGATCGCCGGTTCGGGCCCCACCTGGCCGGCGGAAAGCCGAGCGGACGTCAGTCGATCGGAAATCGCAGCAGTGCACCGACGCCGTCGAACACCTCGACGAACCGATCGCCGTCAGAGAAATCGGCCGGAATCACCGCCGTTTCGCCGCCCTGTGCCGTCGTGCGGTCGCCGTCTCGCAGCCTGACAACGCCATCCGAGACAGTGGCGGTGCCGTGGCGCAACGGCGAGTACCAGCGGTTACGGGCGGCGAGAATTGAATCCCATGCCGGCGTGGTCACCCCTCGAGCTGGTCGCCGGTGAGGGCGAACGTCCCGCCGATCACTCGTCGCGCTCGAGTTGGTCGCCGCCGAATTCGTCGTCGCTCTGGATGCGCGACGCCTGCGGCCCGTCCTGATCCTGATACTTCGAGCCGCGCTCACTGCCGTAGGGCCGTTCGGCCGGCGTTTTGAGCTCCGTAAAGGTGAGCTGCGAGATCCGCATCCCGGGCGTAAGCGCGACCGGTGCCGACCCGAGGTTCGAGAGCTCGAGGGTGATCTGCCCCCGATACCCGGGATCACAGAGGCCAGCTGTGGCATGCACTACCACGGCAAGACGTCCCATTGACGAACGGCCTTCGACGTGTGCGATCAGATCCGCCGGAATCTCGACGCGTTCGTGGGTCGTGCCGAGGACGAAATCGCCGGGATGGAGGATGAAGTCGTCGCTCTCTGTAACGAGGGTTTCGGTCACGTACTCGTCGACTTCCTGTTCGGAGTTGGGGTGAATACAGGGGATGTTCGTCCGCTGAAATTCGAGGAACTCCCGCCCCAGACGGAGGTCGATACTCGCAGGCTGGATCTGCAGTTCTGGGTCGTCGAGCGGTTCGACGACGAGATCGCCGGCCTGGAGGCGCTCGATGATGTCCGCATCCGAGAGGATCATATCGAGTAAGAGCGAGTATGCGGTCTTAAAAGCCTTCGGTCCGCCTCCGACCTCGACTTCGTTTTCCCTTCCGACGCTCGGCGGCAAGCATCGGTCACCGGATCGTGCGTCTCGAACACTCGAAGGATAGCACGGTCGTTCCCCGTTCCGCGCGAGGGAATGGTCATCGTCGCGGACACACACCTCCGCTGAAATGATCGACTTTTATCAGGTGGCCTCATCGGTTATCAAACAGTATCGCCAATGCAGTCCCATGAAAGGGAAGCAGGACCGATTCAACGGTAACTCGAGGGTTCTGCACCGACGGGCGGTCAGAACACCACTTCCTGACGCGGCGGCCGAACGGGTCTTTCACGAGAATATGATGGCGTTGGCGGACGCACGGGACCGAAAGGCGGACTTGCTTGCCGATCCGGACGTAACGTTGCTGGACGCCTACGACGCGGAACTCGAGCGGATCGCGGACAGCGTCGAACGGCAGTTTCGAGTCGTGGCCGGTGAAGAATTCGAGGAGGCCGCGATGGCGTACAACCGCGGCGAACGCGACGATCCGACGGGGGCGCTCGCCACGTATTACTCCGAAGGCCTGTGGCGGATCCAACAGCGGACCACTATCACGGAAATGCTGTTTTCTCCGCTCATCCTTCGCTATCCCGATTGTGTCACGGTAAATATCCGATTCGCGACCGGGTACAGCACGCAGAAGTCGATCCACTACGAGTCGCCGGAACACTCGACCGAGGATCTGCCGGACGAACACGCCCAGACGTATTACCAAGAAAGCCTGTACTCACAGAAGCGAGCGGCCGCATACCTTCGTGAGACGTCCCAGATCATTCGGGAAGAGTTTCCCCACCCGGACGAAACGACGTTCGAAGAGCGGAAGTACGGCGGGATCGTCGCCGCTGGCGGGCGGCGAGGCTCGGTCTTCTCGGCGTTGCTCGAGCGCGTCGACCCGGATCCCGATCGGTTTTCGGGACCCGCGACCGGGACGACCCTCGTCCAGGAGGGGCCGGAGGCGAGACGGACGGAACGGGAACTCTTTTCCGACGGTGAACTCGTGTACTGAGGGGTGACACCCCGGAATTCGGTTACCCCGTGTCGGCCGTTCCACCGAACGGCTGTAAGCGACCCGAGTGCCTCGATGTGACCGGACCGGGAGCAGTCCGTGACCCCTCGAACAGCCTGTGCGACGCGCCGACGATGCCGGGCGACGCACTCGAGGCAAGCCGCTTTCCTCGCCCGATGGTCACCGTATCTCATCCGTCGAACGGATCACCGCCACGATACGAATCGCTCGACACGGACGGATCGTCGACACGCGGATCGCGCAACGACGCACGTGTTCCCCTACCGGGACAGTGCGCGGAATTTGAGCAAACAGCTATGTTGTGTTAAATCATACCATGAACCATGAGGGTGAGATGTTCGCTGTGTCGACACACGATTCCTGACCAGTCACTGCAGCGGTGGTGTACGTGCGGATGGTGCATGGACCCGAGATGTGAACGGAATCATCGATCGTTCTGTCCAGTCCACGGCACTGAGCGCTGGATCGGTGCAGTTGAAATATAGCAGATATTTTGCCGCGATGACATCTCGTCCCGGTTAGGAGGCAGTGAAACGGGCCAGTGAACTACCCTGCCCTACCGCGCTCGGGCTTACCCAGCCCTCGCTTGTTACGGACAGGGCTTCCTGCTTCGGTGTCGGAACGTGCAGGGAACGTCCCCACAGCGTCCACAAGACACGGAGCGTCTCGTGCGGCCCGGCAGAACGCTGTTGGCGTTCTGCGGACGGTTCCAGACTCCACAGGCGGCTTCCCTTGACAGGTGGTTCGGAGTGTCCCACTCCTCCCGGTTCGACACTCGGCCACAACCGACGATGCACGCTTGTTGTCGCGTTTGAACACCGCCGGAAGCGTGGTGAGCATCTTATTACCACCTTCAACCGAAGGGATAATAAGGGTGCCGATTTACACGAAACCAAGACGTGCGGGCGTTGTATCCCCTCCCTGCTCGCTTCGCTCGCTGAGGAAGGGGGCTTAGCGCCCCCAATTACAGCTAAGAACCGCACGCCGCAGCCTGGAGACGTTCCTCCGTATGCTTGTATGCTTGAGTACAAGTGTGAACATGAACGAACGCACTTCGTACCCATTCGACCTCACGGGACGACCAAAGAGTGTGTGAACGGTGGCGTCTAAACGGCTAAGCCGCTCTGGGTTCGGGACCACTCATGCCCGGCGTATGTTCGAAGCCGATTGTGACGCAAACGCCGCGGTCAAGATCCTGAATCATGGCCTGCGCAACGTAGGAGTGGATCACTCCGAATCTCTGCCCGTGGAGACTGGTGTCTCTACGCCAACCGTTTCGTTCGGTGCAAACGCCGTCGTAGAACCGGGAAGGCCCACCCTCAAGATACGAGCACCTCAACTGCGAGCGAGGAGGGTGGGTAGTTCACTCGTTTCACCGCGGATAGGGATTGGAACGCGGTTTCCAGTATATTGGTTCGCAGGTCGAAAAACACAAAATGGGCCGAAATTATGCGACTCACCGCTTGGGGAGACTACGCTCCCTGCGGGAATTCATACGGTTCTGCACAGCGCGTCGTAGAAGCAGGAATCTCATCTTCAACGTGTGAAGCGCGTAGGACGGAGTAATTCACATTACCTGCTGGTGCCAACTTCCGATTGATGAAAGCACGGCAATTGGGTGGAGAGCATCGTCGTCGCCGGATAGTACTTCGTCTTGAAGTTGTGCTACTGCGTGTTTGTTTATGAAGTCCAGTTCGGTCATGTTGGCCAGTCGGTCGTCGACTGTTCGTCGGAGGGTGGTATTGGAGCGGTACCAGTTGGCTTTAGTTCCGTAACGGTCGTGACGGAGTTTAACATATGCGGCGCCCAGAAGTTGTATTGGCTGAGGCCATTTTGGTTGCAAGTTCGTTCGTTCGTATTTTATGTCACTAAGCGAGTCTGTTCGTCTGGCGAGTTTGAGCTTCAGTGGCGCGACTGGCTGCGGGATTTTTCCTCCGGTCATGGGGAAGTAATGTTGACGGAGCTTTGGCGGCAGAGCTGCGGTGCGTTCCAGGAGAGCGCGGCTTGTTAGTGGCGATCGAGTATCAACCTGAGAGCCGACGAGATCTCCTCGGTAATGATTACGGAAGTAATTCGCGTAAATGACGTCTGAACCGGTTTCATAGACAGTATTGCCAACTGCGTTGTCAATTGCTTTTGCGGTCGTCTGGCGGCCGGAGTATGGTGTTTTGAGAATTTTATTTGCGTCAAATGCAGCCAAATCGTGATAAAGTGAGTCCACTAAGTCAGCTTTATTCGATTGCTGGAGTGTTTCGGAGAAAATATCATCGCCGAATACTTCGCCCTGGCCTGAGATGTCCAGCATGACATCAACGTTGTCTGAGAGGTCATTGAAAATGTAGTCTACGCCATGAATATATCGCCATGTTTTCATTCCGTCCGTGAGCAGTGCGGCCTTATCGAGATATTCTGCTGTGCCGTTCGGTGTGAACTCACAGATTTCATGATCGATGTTCAGTTTTGCAGCGATTCTTTTTGCTGGTTCGACGTTGGTTCCGTCTGCCGGATTTCCATCATATGTGAAGGTTCGAATATTTTTTCTCGACCGGCTAAGTTCCTTCGCAGCGAATCGACTATCGAGGCCACCGGAAAGCCACATTCCCATATGGTCACCGGCCTCGACACTATCCGTACACGATTGGACAGCGTTTCGGTATTCTAAAGCAACGTTATCCACAAACGACTGTGACCCATTTGACTCTCGAGAAACATAGGACGAATAACGGCGCGGGACTTGGTTGGACGCTTCGATATAACTTGCTATCGGCATTGTATCCACGCTCTTGATAAGCGAATTGTCGTTCCAAGCATAGCCGAAAGTTAAGAGGTCACCAACCGTCTTCGGGTCGATTTCCGGATCGGTCTGGTGACGTGCGAGTGCCGCAAGCGATGAACTGGCAATAAAGGGGTCCGTAGAAGTATACAGCCGCTTCGATGCGAGACGATCAGTGGCGATAACAAGATCGTCATCATCGAATACACAGAGAAGAAACGAACCATCAAGCTTCGGTAATACTGACTCAGGACTATCAAGCAGTTCGGTCGCAAGTTCTTTCTCAGAATCATAGGAGCATTGACGAATGATCCCATGGCGAAGATACCGGATCGATCCTGTCTCGACTGCTTGATGAGAGGCTGGTGCTCGCTCACCGTGATGAACATGAACGGCGCTGAATTCGTCGGTAGATAATATGGTAGATTCATACCAAGACTCGGAAGCAAATTCTGTGAGCTGGGCGTGTTCTAGTGTTCCAGCATCCCCAACTAAGATTCCACGCATTAAAACTGGTAATAGATATAGTCATGATAAATACATCGTTCTTGTCGGAAGACATTACCCATCATCTATCCCGTACTCGTCGTCTCGGTGGGGACGAGCGCTCGAGCCTTGAGCCCCGTCCGGTCACACCGTCCGGAGGTCGTCCGTCGCCCGCGATCGGATGGCGGCCGCGGCGATTTCGTCGGCGTGTCTCACGATTTCGGCTTCCAACGTCGCCGGTTCGACCGTCGTTCGACTCGTATGCGAGAGCACGATGTGAGCGAGTTCGACCGGTAAATCCGCTTGCGCGACGCTGTAGACACCGTAGTGGGGGTGACCGAGCAGGCCGGAAATCGCTGTTTCGTCCATCCCGTCGAACTCTGCGAGTTTACTCACGTCGTGGACCAGCGCCCCTGCGATGACGGTATCCAGCGAGACGTCGGCTGGCCGTCGCTCCAGTAGCGTCTCCGTGACCGTGATCGCACAAGCGGTCACGTCCCGCACGTGGTCTACAAGATACTCGTCGTCCAGCCCCAACTCGCGCTGAGACGGCGGAAACCACGGCACCGCAGTGATGTCGTCGATGTCGTGTTCCGCGACGGCTGTCGTCCACGCATCGATGACGCCGGCTCGCAATTCGTCGTCCTCGATAGCCTCCAGTTCGGGGAAGGCCGACCGAATCGGTTCCTCGTTCATGCCCATGCCATTGCATCACACTACAAAAGACTATGTGACGTTCGGGGCACAACTCCGACGGATGGAACCCGGACCTGCCGTCGATCTCGCTGGCGCGGTACCCGCAGATGCGCCCAGCGATATAGGTACGGATAAAGGTGTCCCCGTCCTCGAATCAGCCATGAAACAGGCAATCGTTGCCCGCACAGACGTCGGAATGGGGCAGGGAAAACTCGCCGCACAGGTCGCTCATGCGTCGTTATCGGCCTACGAGAAAGCCGACTCACAGTTGCAAAACCAGTGGAAGGAGGGCGGTCAGAAGAAAGTCGTCCTGAAGGGCACGAGCGAACGCCAGCTTCACGAACTCGCCGAAATCGCCGAGCGTGGTGGTATTCCCCACGCCATCGTCCGCGACGCCGGCCACACGCAACTCGAGCCCGGGACCGTCACTGCGCTGGCCGTCGGACCGGCCGCGGACGACCGCGTCGATAGCGTGACCGGCGAACTCTCCCTGTTTTGACCGTCCCCGAGTAGCCCGGCCAGGGCAGTCACGCTGTCGCGTATCGTGACGGTCAGTCCGACCGATATCCTCGCGGTTCGTCTCTGACGCGAGAGTCGCTTTCATGGCTGACGTCGGAAGCGGACGTGTACGCGCGGGCTCGAGCTGCGAGCGCGTCGGCATCGATCGATCCGCTGCCGAGCACCGCGAACCCAACGAAGATAGTCAGGAAGCCGACGATCGCCAGCGCGTCGATCGTTTCGCCGAGCAGCGCCCAGCCGCCGAGCGTCGAGACGACAGGCACGACGTAGAAGATCAGATTCGCGCGGATAGCGCCCGCCGAATCGATGAGTCCGAAGTAGGTGATGTACGCGAAGACGCCCGCGAAGATGGTGACGTAGCCGAGCGCCAGAACAGCGTTCGGGGTCCACTCGATCGTCGCCGCCGACTCGCCGCCCAGCCAGGCCAGCAGGTGACAGAGTGCGGCCGCGAATGGCAGCCCCCAGGCGACGCGAACCGTACTCGAGAGGTCGCTGTCGGCCCACCGAATGAGGACGGCACCGAGCGCAGCACTGACCGCACCGACGAACAGGATTCCCTTGCCGACGGCGCCGCCGAGCAGGTTCGCGGGATCGGGGCTGACGACGAGGCCAACGCCGAGCAGGCCGATACCCATGCCGGCCGCACCACGAGCGGAGAGGCGCTCGTCCGAGAGCATGGCCGCGGCGAACACCGGCGTCATGATCGGGTTGAGACTGTACAGGATCGAGGCGACGGCACTGGAGACGTACTGCTGGCCGACGAACAGCAGCGCGTTGGTCAGTCCGATCGCGAGGACGCCGGTCGCGAGAATACCCACGACGTCGCCGCGCGTCCGTGGGAACAGTTCCGGTCCGGAAGTGGTCCAGCCGACGTACGCCAGCATCAGGATCGCTGCGATGTCGAATCGAGCGGCGACGAACAACAGCGGCGGGAAATACGCCAGTCCCGCTTTCGCAGCGACGAACGTCCCTCCGAAGAACAGACTCGAGAGGGCGAAATAGGTGATGATGCGACGGGAACTCACGGGGAGTCCGCCACCTCCGTTCGAACCGCGTGTGCAGATACTGAGGCGAGTGCTGCCCCGATAGCGGGGATCATGATAGGAGACCGTACGAGCGTCGGGGTTATAATTTCGTTCAGAAAATATTTCACGGGAAGAAAGGATTAGTAGACCGGGAAAGGACTCCGGTACTGCGAGAGCGAAACAGGTCGTGAAAGGATTTCACGGTGCGAAAACGGTTTACGACCGGGGTAACGACAGAGTGTATGGAATCGGCCCTCGCGGAGATCGAGTTCCTCGCGCTCTCGTCGAACCGCGTCGAGGTGCTCGGGTTGTTGTCGGAGGGACGATACGCGCGCAACGAACTGGCGGCCGAAACGGGCGCCTCGCAAGCCACGCTCGGTCGGATACTCAGGGATTTTCGGGACCGATCGTGGGTCAGACGGGACGACGACGAGTACGTCGCGACCGCAACCGGGCGACTCGTCTCGACGGGGTTCACCGACCTCCAGGAGATTCTCGAGACCGAGCAAACACTGAGAGAGATCGTGGACTACTTGCCGACCCACGCGATGGACGTCGATCTACGTCGGCTCGCGGACGCGACGATTACCGTCCCCAGCGCGACGCGACCGAACGCACCGTTGCGACGATTGCTCGCCCTCCTTCGCGAAGCCGACGAGGTTCGGGCGTTCTCTCACACGTTCAACGAACAGACCCTGGCGGTCGTCAGGGAGCGGGTAACGGACGGCGACCAGCGGTTCCGTGGCGTCTTCGGCCGGAGTGCCATCGACGCGCTCGCGGACGAGTCCGAACTCCGTGACCAGCTCGAGTCGCTGCTCGCAGCCGAGACCGCAGAAATCAGGGTTCGCGAGGAGGGCGTTCCGCTCGCGGTCATGATCGCCGACGAGACCGTCTCACTGCTGCTTCGCGACGAAAAGGGCGTCCTTCGGGCCGCCGTCGATACCGACGACGACGCCGTTCGTTCGTGGGCCGAGGACTCGCTGAACCACTACTGGCGGACAGCGACGCCACTCGAACCCGAGGGCCTGTTCGACTGATCGCCGTCAGCCGCTAGCGCTAGCGCTGGTGGGATGGACCGTCGATGTCGGATCGACCCCCACCGAATCGGAAGCCTCGATCGTCGGTGCCGGCCGTGCGAGCGTGGCCGGCCGGATCCCGGTCGCGATGGACGAAGCAGGTTCCGATTCCCGATCACCCTCGGTCTGTTCGATGACGTAGTCCTGGCCGATCGTCGACGCCTGGAGGTTGTCGACGGGCGCGTGGTCTTCCGTCAGGATCGGAACGTCTCCGGTCGCTGGGTCATCCATGTAGCTGTCGACCTCGGCGTTCAGGTCGATTCCGAGGTCGCGGCGTTCGTTTCGCGCCGCGAGTTCGGCCTCGGTGAAGCTCGTTTCGTCCTTCGTCGCGACCACTTCGATGTTCTGAACCGAGTCCCAGCTCGATGTCCGGAAGCTGTACGTGGACTCGAAGGCTTCGTCGATGGTCTTGTATTGTGCCCGGTAGAATTCGGACCCCGTGCCACTCGGCGCGGCGATAACGTTCGCGAGGAAGACGCCGTCCTCGGTCAGATGCGATTCGGCGAGTTCCATAAACCCGAGTTGGGTCAAGTGAACGGGCACCTGATCCTTCTGGTAGGCGTCGAGGACGATCAGGTCGTATTTCGTATCGGTATTCTGTAGGAACACTCGCCCGTCTTCCGTGTGGGCGGTCAGGTTGTCACCTTCCTCGAGTCGGAAGTACTCCTTTGCGGTCCGGGTCACCGCGGGATCGAGTTCGACGACGTCCACGTCGACGTCGTACTTCCGCTCGAAGTCCTTCGGTCCGGTGTAGCCGCCCCCGCCGATGAACAGCACGTTCTCGACCTCCTCGTGGTCGTCGACCATCAACATGGGGATGTGGAAGTACCGCGTGTATTCGAAGACGTGCCGGTCGGGATTATCGAGATCCATCGCGCTGTGCCGGGCACCGTCCAGATACAGCGTCCGGACGTCCCCGTCATCGATCACCTCGAGTTCCTGATAGGCCGTCTGCGTCTGGTAGACGACGTCGCCGCGATGATCGAACGTAACCGGGCCGACGCCGGCTGCAAGCACGAGCAAGAAGGCGATGGCGACGCTTGCGACCGCGGGACGCGGCGGCAGCGTGGGCAGCGTGAGCGCGAAGGCGGTGCCGACGAGGACGAATCCGAACAGGATGCCGATCATCTCGATGCCGAGCGCCGGGACGAGGACGTACGTCGTCACGCCCGCACCGACGATGCTGCCGATGGTGCCGAGCGCGTAGACGTGGCCCGACGCTTCGCCGATCCCGTCTTTCTGGGAGAGTTCGGCCGAATAGGGGCTAATAAAGCCGAGCAGGTAGGTCGGCGGCCCGAAGAGGATGAGCACGGCCGGCACTGACGCGTACCGGGTCGGCAGTGGGAGCATCGACGCGGAGAGCAACAACTGGTCGCTCCCGTAGACGACGATGGCGACGTATCCCGCCGTTCCGAGCAGAATCCAGGTCATTCGGCGGATCGACGCGGTTGCGGCCCGTTTGCCGCCCTGCCAGTAGCCCAGGCTCAACGCGGCGAGGAAGACGGTGATGATGCTCCCCCAGGTGTAGACGCTGCTCCCGAACTGCGGGGCGATGATCCGGCCCGCGAGAATCTCCAGCCCCATACTGGTCACGCCCGAGACGAATACCGCGACGTCTGGTTTCGTCGGCCGGAACACGGAGGGCTGGCGCAGACTCATTGTCGGGACAAAGCGGGCCCGCGACGAGAACCTGTCGCCTCGCCATCGCCGGTGTCGAGGTACCGGGTCGGGACCGGACGCCACTGGAGCGTGCCGTGACGCCTCTGATCGCTCGTCGAACCCGATCCCAGCGACACGGAATCCGTCTCGGATCGGCGCGTTTCGACGGGGTTCCAATCAGGGAACTGGCTGGTCATCGAGTTCTCCGACGATTTGTTCGCCGAAGTGATCGAACGGCTGAACGGACGCGCTCTTGATTAGTTTGGAATTGACCACGGTCAGGCCCAGATCGCTCAACTCGTCGGTAATGCGAGCGACATCGTCGGTATTCGTTCCGACAGCTTCGATCTGAACGTTGGCTGATCCGTTGAGAACTTCCCGAATACCCACGACGCCGCGGACGGTTCGCGCTTCGGTTGCGAGCGCCTCTCGCCCGAGTTCGGGCGCGCGACAGATGAAGAGCAGATGGAGCTGGAGACCCGCTTTGTCGTAGTCGATCGACGGATAATAGCCGCGAATGATTCCCTCGTCTTCCATCTGCTCGATACGGGTCCGTATCGCACTGGCCGACACCCCGATTCGCTCGGCCATCTCCTGGGTCGTGGTGCGGCGAGAATCCTGTTGAAGGAGGTATAAAATCGCCTTGTTCACGTCGTTTCCGTTCATGAATCACGGTTTCGCAGTCACAGCATTCCCTGATGATAGTTCCTCCAACATAACGCGGTAGTCTGTCAACTACCCCACCCTAAGCACCTTCGGTACTTTGAGGGTGGGGCTTGTCCGTGAACTCGGCCTCGAACCCGTCAGGGTAGGCGGTGAATCCGCTCTTCGGCGTCACCGTTCCAGACTTGAGGGCGAGCTGACTGTCGCCCGTCCGCCGAGACGACTGTAGGCCTCGACGGACGTACCGCATACCGATGTTCTTCGCCGCGTTGTAATCCGCGTTCGCTCCTGACCCACACTTCACGCACTGGAAATCGGTGCGCGACGGGCGATTCTCGTCTGCCGTGAATCCACACTCGGAACACCGCTTTGACGTGTACGCCGACCCCACTTGCTTCACCGATATTCCGACCGATTCGGCTTTGTACTCTACGTATTCGTAAAGTGTTCGGAACGCCCACTTGTGCCGCCATGACGCACCCGTTCGGTCGCGGATGTGGGTTAGGTTCTCGAACGCGATTACGTCGCAGTCGTAGCGGAGTGCTTCGTTTATCAGCGAGTTCGACGCTCGGTGTAGTACGTCGCGGACGTAACGGAGTTCCCGACCACTCGACTGTACGAGGGTCCGGTGGGCGCTTCGCGTCCCGGTCTGTTGCAACCCGGCGCGTACCTTCTCGAACTTGCGGAGGTTGTGGGTGAGCTCCCGTCCGCTGAAGAAGTAGGCAGTGCTGGTAACGGCGAGGTTTTCGATACCGAGGTCAACCCCGAGAACCGTTCCGTCCTCGGCGGTGTTCCGTTCGGTATCGTTCTTGTACCGGCGGAAGCCGATATGCAGGAAGAACTCGCCATCTCGGGCGGTGAGCGTACTTTCCGTAACACTCCATTCGTCCGAGTCGAGATACTGACACTGGTAGCCATCGTCAGCGTCGGGAAGGTCAAGCGGACACCGGACCCGGCTCTCCGTCGTGGAGAGGGAGACGGTATCGTCATCGAACACCGTCATCGTCCGCGTATCGTACTTCATGGTCGGCACGGTGAACGACGGCTTGCTGACCTTCTTGCCCTTCGACCGGCGATCGATGCAACTGGTGATGGCTTGTGAGGCTTGGTGGGTGGCGAGAATCGCGTGCTGACTCCCGAGGTCGGTCTGGTCGCGCACAGAATCGTAGGCGAGAGGTTGCACGTCACTCTTGGTGTTACACCGTTCCCATGCGAGGTCTGTGGCGATTTGGCACCCCCGCTTCCACTCGGAGATGGTATCTTCGAGCAAGTCGCGTTGCTCACCATTTACCAAGAGGCGGGTAATTGCCGTCCGACGCACGTAGTCGTCTGCCATCTATTCAATGTAGCCATGTGGCTATTTATAGATGGATGAAATGCCCAGCTATACGAACGCGCTCCTCCCCTCCCTACCGCTCGCGTTCACTCGCGCTTGAGGAAGGGGACTCCGCGCTACCGTATAGTCGAGTGGCGTCAGTTCGTCGTAATAACTTCGATCACGTCCCGCGATTCGACCTCGTAGTCTTTGCCTAACTGGCGGTTCGTTCGGCAGTCGATGGCGTGTAGAAAGCCGGCGCCGATATCGGAGTGGAGGCTGTACGCGAACGCTTCCGCGGTCGAGTTCGGCGGTATCAGATAACAGTCCGGCAATACTTCGCCGTGTTCGTTCCCCAACCCGTTCGCGCCGCCGGGAAACACCGGTGTCACACCGAGGACGTCGAACAGCGCCGTCTCGAGAGCCGCCTGAACGCCGGTCGCGCCGTACTCGGTGAGGAATCCCCGGATCTGTTCGAGGCCCTCTTTCTGTCCGGCAGAAACGTCGCCTGTGATCTCGAAATCCGCGTCCCCCGGCCGGTAATCGACGACGCCCGCCTTGTCGGCCGACTTCAATGCTTTCTCGGCGTGAGCGCTGCAGGGGACGATCGTCAGGTGGTCGTAGTCCGGATCGTTCGCGATCTCCTCGAAGTTCTCCTGGGCGGCAGGCGTATCCATTTTGTTCGCCGCGATCATCAACGGCTTGGTCGCTGTCCGAATTTCGCGAGCTAACTCGAGTTCGTCCGTCTCGTCCCACTCGTCCGGATCGAAGCCGATGTCGACCCGTCTGATGAGGCGCTTGATTTCGTCTTCGGTCGTCTTGAAGGCGCTCATCTGCTCGGCGAGTTCCTCCTCGATGGCGTCGTCCTCCGTGGTGTAGCCCGACGCGTAGCGTTCGATACCCTTCTCCAGGATTCCCAGGTACCACTGGTCGAGTTCCTCCTCGAGGAAGGCGATGTCGTCGCGGGGGTCGTAGCTCTCGGTCGGCTCGCCCTCTGCGTCGGTCGTGCCGGAAAAGTCGACGACGTGGACGAGCACGTCGGTCTCGTTTAAGTCCGTGAGAAACTGATTCCCGAGCCCGTTCCCCTCGTGTGCACCGGGGATCAGTCCAGCGACGTCGACGAGTTTCGTCGGCACGAACCGCGTCCCGCGGTCGCAGTAGCCGACGGAGGGAGTACACTCCTCGTCAAACTCCGGTGCGGCGCAGTCTACGCGCACGAAGGCCTCGCCGACGCTGGGATCGATGGTTGTGAACGGATACGCACCTTCGGGAACGTCGTTCATCGTCGCCGCGTTGAAAAAGGATGACTTGCCGACGGACGGTTTCCCGACCAGTCCGATCCGGTAACTCGTACTCATTATCCATTCTGGTCGCGGGATGACTAAACGGGTTTCTGTCCGACAGCGGCGTGGTATGGAGTCGCCTCACAGGCCCCGGTGTGGATCGGCTGGGTTCACTCGAGACCGAAGCACAGTCGTCGAGCCCACCGGTCTGGGCCCCCGACACCCGAACTCCGCCCTCCAGGTCACAAGTCCGTTCTCCGGGGCCCATTCACTCTGTGAGCTCGGAGCCTCCGTGCTGGGAACCGGTCGACTCCAATCCGTTCGATGCCGCTCGAGTCAGACGTGCGTCGGTGGCTCCACGGCCGTTTCGATGTCGAGTTCGTCGGCCACGTCCTCGAGCAGGTCGCCTTTGACCTCCGAGCTCCGCCAGCCGATTTCGGCAACCAGGGGCGGTTCGAACTCGGTTCGAATCGTCTCGAGTCGCTCCCGTTCCGTCGCCACGCGCTCGCGAAGGTAGCGTGCGCCGCGGCCGTTCTCGTCGGCGTCGGGCGACGGCGTGAGTTTGTTTGCGACGAGCCCGCGGACCGCGAGATCCTTTTCCGCGAGGTCGACGATGGCTCGTCGGGTCTCGTTCAGCGACAGTTCGTCGGGATTCAAGACGAGAAAGAACGCGGCGTCGTCGTGGAGCGCCGACCCGGCGAATTCGAAGAACTCCTTGCGCTCCTGGAGGCGCGCGAGGACAGGATCACCCTCCATCACGCGCCGCGGCTCGTTGGCGCCGACGGCGGCCTTCTCGAAGAGATCGATGCTCGTCCGCCGTTTGTGCATCAGCCGATCGATCCACCCCTCGAGCAGCTCCGGTAGCCCGAGGAGTCGGAGTGTGCTGCCCGTCGGCGACGTATCGAATACGACGCGTTCGTACGGATCTGCGCTACGCATCACGTCGACGAACCGGTCGAACAACGCCGACTCGTAGGCACCGGGGGTCCCGTGTGCCATCTCCAACTGGCGGTTGATCTCGTTGACCATCGCCGCCGAAACCTGCTCCGAGAGGTCCTGTCGAATTTCGTTTAAGTGTCGCGTCACCTCGTCGTCGGGATCGATCTGCATCGCGTCGAGTCCGTCGATTCCCGCGACCGGTTGCGGGGAATCGTCGAACTCCTGGTCGAACACGTCGGTGACCGAGTGGGCCGGGTCGGTCGAGACCACCAGCGTTCGGTGCCCGTCGCGCGCACATCGTAGCGCGTACGCACACGAAACGGTCGTTTTCCCGACGCCACCTTTGCCGCCGAAGAAGACGAAAGGTTCCATCAGAAGTGGTACTGCTGACCCTTGCGTTCGATATACGAGTCGCGATCCCATAGCCGCCGTTCCCACGATTCGAACTCGTTTTCGAGGTAGGGCAATAGCTCCGACGTGTAGTACGAGACCGGCGACGGAATGCCGAACGCGTCCGGAAAACACGCAAGAATGAACGCGTCCTCGGTGTCCTCGGCTTCCTTCTCGATTTTCTCGTAGGCCGGATGCGATATCATTCCGTGGTAAAGGCCTCGCAACCACTCCTCGAGCGTTTCGCGATACCGTTCGATCCGGTCAGCCAGGGTCATGTCAGTGTGTGGGTCCTGAAGGCTAAAAACCCTCTTGGATCGGTTTCAAGGCGCTGCGACCCCAGTGGTCGAACATGGCTACGGAAACGGCCGAGAACATTCCTGTCACGATTCTCTCCGGGAGTCTGGGGGCGGGCAAGACGACACTCCTCAATCACCTGCTGTCGAACGCGGGCGATCGGACGCTCGCGGTCCTCGTCAACGACATGGGGGCAGTCAACGTCGACGCCGAACTCGTCGCCGAGGGCTCCGAACTCGAACTCGAGGGAGGCGTCGCGGAGCTCTCCAACGGCTGTATCTGCTGTGAACTTCAGGACGACCTCGAGACCGCCGTCGTCAGACTGGCCCGGGACCGGTCGTTCGACCACCTCGTCGTCGAATCGTCGGGGATCTCGGAACCCGCACCCGTCGCGCGGCTGTTTACGACCGAGTCCCGCGTCGCCGCGCGCTACGACGTTGACACGCTCGTCACCGTCCTCGACACGCCCGCCTTCCTCGAGGCGTTCGCCGGCGACGAAACGCCACAGCGGCGAGGTGAGGAGGGAGACCGGCCGCTTTCGGACCTGCTCGTCGAGCAGGTCGAGGTCTCGAACGTCGTGCTCCTCAACAAAGCCGACCTGTGTACCGAGACGGAACTCACGGAGGCTGCGGAACTCGTCCGCGCCCTCCAGCCGGACGCAGAGACGATCTCCACGACGTTCTCGGCGGTCGATCCCGATCGACTGCTCGGGAAAGACCTGTTCGACCCGAAACGTGTGAACGACCTCCCCGGATGGAAACGGGTGCTGGCGGCGGCCGACGCCGATCACGAGCACGGCGACGAGGTGGCCCACGACTCCCATCACGGCCACCACCATCCGGACGAGGTCTACGGCGTCTCGTCGTTCGTCTACCGTCGTCGCCAGCCGTTTCATCCCGAGCGGTTCGCCGCGTTCCTCGAGACGCTCCCGGCGGCGATCGTCCGCGCGAAGGGGACCGCATGGATCGCCGACAACGAGATGCGTGTTTCGATCGCCCAGGCCGGGCCGTCGGTCAGAGCCACCGCACGGGGGCCCTGGATCGCGAGCCTCCCCGAGGTCGAGCGCGACCTCTACAGATCGAACCGTCCAGACCTCGAGTGGCACGACGACCACGGCGATCGGCGGACGGAACTCGTCTTCATTGGCACGGACCACGACGAATCGGTGCTCCGGACGGACCTCGAGAACGCGCTCGTCACCGACGACGAGTGGAGTGATCCTGCCTCTCTCGAGAGTCGCTTCCCCGACGAACAGGGTGCGGAAGTCCTCGTCCGCGAGCCCTGAATCAGCACGCGCAGTTGCGACCCGTGGCGCGCTCGAAGCGCATCTCGGTTTCGCACTCCGGACAGACCGGCTCCCCCTCGAGGTCGACGTCCCTGATCCTGATATCGCAGTCGTCACACCAGTAGGTACCTCGCGACTTGTCGTCGGGACGATCCGTCGGCGATGCGGAGACGAGCGCCGTTTGTATCGACTCAATGAATCCCATAGTCGACCGATCACCGAGGATTCGAATAAAATCATGGTATTCCTTGGCATAGTTGAGAGGTCGCGGATCGACGTCGGTCGGAACCCGTTCTGATGCAAACGTCGAGTACGCATCTATTCGGCCGCGCGACCACGCTACCACCCGATGACCGGCCCTCCGACGCTACCTCACCGACTGAGTACCCGATTCCCCATCTCTGGCACTACTACCGGACGGCTAACGGAACTGCGAGCGCGACGATGAGCGCCGCAAGGATCGGAATGAGGTGGAACAGTCGTTCGGCGCGGACTGCAGACGGGACCGCACTGGCCGCCTCGGGGCAGAACGTCCACACCTGTCGGTAGAACGCGGCGACGGTTGCGACGGCGAACAGCGCAGCGGAGGCCGTGATTCCGAGCTCGAGCGACAGGCCGAGAGCCTGCCCGTACAGCGGCCCGAACGACAGCAGGATCATGAAAGAGAGCCCGACGACGACGAGGAACGGGACCGGATCGACCGCCGATCCGTGGCGGTTTCGCAGGTTCATACGAGTCTTTCACCGTGGGAGTGCAAAGAGGTATGCCGAGCATTCTCAACTGGCGCTCGAGGTCGAGGGACGAGCAGCGCGAGTCCTCGGACGTGCGGGAGCCAAGCGACACAAGAGCCGCGAGGGCGGCGAACAGTTAAGTGTCGGTACCGTCCTCACCCTGTATGAGCGATGGGGACTCGGAACGGGACGGATTCGAGGCGGGCGTCTCGTCCTCGCAGGGTGATCCACGCGTCCTGCTCGTCATGAACGCCGTCCTGTCGACGCTGTTTGCGTGGACCGTGGTCTGGGGGCTGTCGTTTCTGGGTATCGTCGAGTTCGGAATCGTCAACGTCGGAACGGCCGCGATACTACTGTTCACGATAACGTATCTCGTGACGAACGCGTAACGTCTTGCGCGCTCGTCGGAATTACCGCCCGTAAATGAGCTTGCGCCCGATGTCGTCGACCCGATCGGTCACGCGTTCCGCCCAAGCAGCTGGCGAGACGCGGCGGAGCGTCTCGTCGTCGATCTCGATGGCGGCCTCGTCGAACGGGCTTCGGTTTGGGTTCTCCTCGCCGTCGTCGCCGGACGACGCGACGTCGACGACCGCCGACATCGAACAGCGGCCGCACGCTTCAGTTTTCTTCCCTCCCATGCGTATTCCTCGCACGCTAGTTCGTCTCCATCGGCTAAAATCTACCGTCCGGATCCATTCGGACGACCGCCCCGATTGGAGCGATTGGGTCGATCGGAGCAGTCGGTCGACCGCGGCTATTGGACCGATCCGATAACGGGAGACCCAGCCCCGTTGCAACCGAGCGACCGGGACCGCGGACGGAGGCCATCCACCGACGAATACTTGCTTTCCCGGCCGCAATCGATGGTATGAGAAAACAGGTCAAGGAGCTAGTCGAAGCCGAATGGGCACCGGGTCGTGGGCAGGCACCATCACACCACGCCGGCGTACGATGAGCGAGAAAGCGACGCCGGATGAACTGCCAGCGGAGATCCGCGAGGCGGTCCCCGACTGGGACGACGAGTACCTGGACCGCGTGTCCGACCGGCTGATGTACAACTACGACCTCGAGAAGGATCACCGCAGCGACGGCGAGCGGTGGGACCTCTACGGGGAAATGCGCGTTCGCAGCCAGAAGCAGTTCTTTCATCCGGCACTTTCCTACGCCGACCACGAGGCCGAGGAATATCTCTTCGCCCGACGCGACCCCCGGCCGACGGTGGCGGAACTCGAGCGCCTCGTCGATCTGGGTCACGAGATGGCGGACGAGCGCGTCGTCCCGGACGAGGAACACTTCGGGACGGATTTTACGTTCGTCCTCGTGGCCGACGAACTGTCGGCGGCCGTCCGCGAGTACGTTTCCGGGTTCCGCGATCGGACGTTACTGAAGTTCGGCTATCACGGCCACTACGAGATCAATCTCGTCGTCGTGGTCCCCGACGCGGACGAGCACGCCGCCAGCGAGGCCGCGGACACTGTGGAAGCCTTCGCGCTGTGGGACGACGTCAGTACGCCCACGGAAGGAGTTCTCTCACGGTTCGCGAAACGATTCTGGAGGTAGCCTCGCCGCGAGACGGGCCGCGGCGATACCCACCGGTCGCTGGCGACTCGCGAAACGCGAAAAATTGAACGTGGTCGATTTCGTCAGTCGTCGCCCGGTTCGGCCGCTGCCGGTCCGGGTTCCCGACGGACGTGACTAATATTCCTGTACCCGAGCCTGACGAGTGCGAGCGCGAGGCCGATCAACACCAGCCCGAGGACCATCTGCACGATCGCCGAGAGCGTTCCCTCGAGTGACGTCGCCCCGCCCTGAAGCAGATTCAGGTAGAGGTTCTCGTAGAAGACCAGGATCAACAGACCGAGGGTGGTGATCGTGACCATGATCGCCATCGGGACCCCGGTGGAGATGAGCTGCTTGTTGTCATCCCAGTTGGCCAGCCAGACGGTCGCAGTCAGCAGCGCGAGCGCCGCGAGTAACTGGTTGGCGCCGCCGAATAGCTGCCAGAGAACGACCCACTGGCCGGAGACGACGAGCAGGTACGCAGGGACGATCTGGACGAGCGGATTCGTGTAGCGCCCACGAGCGAACGAGCGCGGATCCGCGCTGAGTCCGGTATCGGTCCGTCCGGCGGGCGTCCCGACGATCTCTTCCATCATGTAGCGGCCGAGGCGGACGGCCGTGTCGGTCGACGTGAGCAGGAAGCTCACGAGGACGAGCGCCATGAACACTGCACCGATCGTTTCCGGCACCCCGAGACTGGTGAGGATGAGCCCGCCGCCGGACGCGAAGTTAGGGAGCGCAGCGCCGATCCCGCCGGCCGGGTCGGCAAAGCCCCACACTGCGAGCGTCGAAAGCGCAACCGCGGCGAGCAGCCCCTCGCCGAGCATCCCGCCGTAGCCGATCAGTCGAGCGTCGGTTTCGTTGTTGAGCTGTTTGGCGGTCGTCCCAGAGGAGACCAGCGAGTGGAACCCACTGATCGTCCCGCAGGCGATCGTGATGAAAAGCAGCGGGAACAGCGGCGCGTATCCGGCCGCTTCGACGCCCCAGAAACCTTCGAACGCGCCGATAGAGCTGTCGATGACGAGCGGTTCGGCAGACGTTCCGAGGAACGTTCCGACGATGACCGCGACGATCGTGCCACCGACGCCCGCGTACAGCAGGAACGATGATAGGTAGTCCCGCGGCTGGAGCAACACCCACACCGGGAGTGCGCTCGCGATCGCGGCGTAGACCATCACAATCGGGATCCAGCCCGCAGTGTTCGCGCCGAGCGCGCTCGCACCGGGCACCCACGCTCCCTCACCGCCGAGGAGGACGACCATTGAGAGGTCCGCCGTTCGATCGGCAGTCGGCTGGAAGAGTGCAACCGGGAACTGAATCCCAATCCAAACTGCCGCGAACACGCCCGCGACGAAAGCGATCGTCCCAGGGACGAACGGACCGTTGAACTGGTACAGATAGGCCCCGAAGGCGAGCGCCAGCAGGATATAAATGAAGGAAGCCGTCACCACCTCGGGAAACGAGTTGAAGACGATTCCGACGACCAGCGCGAACACCGCGACGACGAGGATGATCGTTATGAACGCGAACCACAGCAGCATGTTCTTGCCGCTCTCGCCTACGTACTCGCCGATCATGTACCCGATCGACTTGCCCTCGTGACGGAGGCTTCCGGAGAGCGAGACGAAGTCGTGAACGGCACCCATCAGCGGATTCCCGATCGCGATCCACAGCAGCGCGGGCACCCACCCCCAGATGGCACCCGCCGTGATCGGGCCCACAATCGGGGCTCCACCCGCAATACTCGAGTAGTGATGGCCCAACAGGACCGGTTTTTTCGAGGGGACGTACTCCTGTCCGTCCTCGTATTTGTGTGCCGGCGTTTCTGCCTCTTCGTCGAGTTCGACGAACCGTGTCAGGTATCTCGAGTACCCCACGTATCCAGCGGTAAACGTCACCAGTACTGCCGCGATGATCCAAATAACCTGTGTCATGATTGCCCCACGCACATCAAGGGATTGCATAAACCTTAATTGTTTTTTATAATCATTTGGGAGGCGGGAAGAATATTTAACTCTTTACTGTATGCAATATATAAAGATAAGTCAGCTAATAGATTGCGAGCGCCGTCGAAGCGGAACAGCCGTCAACTGAATCATCGTATATCGGTAGGGTTCTCCCTGCCCACAGTATTCATAGGTTTTCTGTAGAATTTAATTATTTGAATCGCGAGAGTTGAATTCGCAGACGTCTCTCGATTCGGTTGAACTGACCCGACGGCCGGTTTGGGCCGTGATGGCCGGTCGGTTCAGACGGAGATACCCACTCGTTACGGAAGGCGAGAACTAAGCCCGACGCATCTGATACGGACTACCGAAAGTCATTACCGGTGCAACCGCAGGATGATCGCGGTTGCACCGGTAAATCGTTACAGCAGACCGTATGACGCACCTGTCCTACTCGAGAACGGTTCCGAGTGCGTCCATCGTCCGTTCGACGCGGTCGATGCGTGCGTTGTGGCCCATGTGGCCGACCCGGAGGACGTCCTCGGCGAGGTCTCCGAGCCCGGTCGCGAGAACGATATCGTGGTGGTCTGCGAGCCGCTGCTGAACGGACACTGCCCGTCCGGGTATCTCGAGTGCGGTCACGGTCGGAGACGATTGCGCGCCGTCCGGGTACAGCGACAGGCCGAGGTCGTCGGCTCGCTCCCGACAGCGCGTTGCGGCTTCGTCGTGGCGCTCGAAGACACGCTCAAGGCCTTCCTCGAGCAGCAGGTCGGTCGCCGCGTCGAACCCGTAGAGGTTCGACGACAGATGCGTGTATGGGAACCACTCGTCGTCGGCGGCGTCACGCCACGGTTCGAGGTCCGTATACAGGCTGTCCGTCTCGAAGGACTCGATTTTCGCCCAGGCGCGGTCGCTGATCGAACAGACGGTCAATCCCGGCGGCGCGCTGAAACACTTCTGGGAGGCACCGAGGGTGACGTCGATTCGATCAGTAGGCACCGGTGTCCCGCCGAGCGAGGAGACTGCATCGACGACGGTGATGACGTCGTGGTCGTCGCACAGGCCGAGAACCGGTTCGAGGTCGTTCAGCACGCCGGTTGGCGTTTCGCAGTGGACCATCGTCGCGACGTCGAACGCGCCGTCTTCGAGGTGGGACTCGATCGCAGCGAGGTCGAGCGGCTCCCGCCACGGCGACTCACAGACGACCGCGTCGCCGCCGTACATCTCAACGAAATCGCCGAACCCCCCACCGTAGAGGCCGTTCGAAATACACAACACCCGGTCACTGGACTCGACCAGCGACGCGACTGCGGCCTCGAGACCGAGGATTCCCTCGCCGCCGAGGACGACGATGTCGTCGTCCCCGTGGATCGCCTCGAGCTTCTCGGTCAAGGCACGGTAGAACGCGAAAAACTCGGGTTCGACGTCGGGGTTCGGCGTGGGTTCGGCCATTCGCTCGCGGACGTCGGCCGGCACCTCGGTCGGCCCAGGCGTCATGCGAAGTCTATCGTCGGACATACTGAGGATGCTGGTCCGTCCGGCCATAAAACCCTTCGAGACTGGGTGCGGACCTGTCGCCGCTCCCCCAACTGGCGGATCGACCCTGTCGGGACGGAAACGGTATACGTCCGTCGGACATCGTGTTGACCATGGCGAGTTGCGACCCACGCCGCGGCGCGGGCAACGAGGTGACGGGCCACCCGGCGTTCGCCGCGCTGTACGACCGGCTCATGCCAGATCGATTCCTATTTGGTCCCCATCGCGAGTACCTCGCGGCCGACCTCTCGGGACGAGTCCTCGATCTAGGTGCGGGAAACGGTGCGATGTTTCCCTACGTCGCCACCTCCGCCGACGCCGACATCGAGTATCACGCGGTCGAACCGGACCCACACATGCGCCGCCGGGCCGCCCGAAAGGCAAAACAAACCGACCTGTCGGTCGATCTCCGCGGTGCTCGCGGCGAATCGCTCCCCTACGCCGACGATAGCTTCGACGTCGTCATCTCGGGGCTGGTGTTCTGTACGATCGACGATCCAGACGCTGCACTCGACGAAGTCACCCGCGTCCTGCAGCCCGGCGGCGAACTTCGATTTCTCGAGCACGTCCGTAACGACGGCTGGCGCGCGTGGGCCCAGGACCGCATCAATCCGATCTGGACCCGTGCGGCCGCCGGCTGCCAGTTGAACCGCGAGACAGTTGAACGGTTCGTCGGGCACGACGAGTTCGACGTTCTCGAGATCGAGCGTCTCGGCGTCGGTCTGTTCCCGGCGACGCCGATCGTCCGCGGACGACTTCAGCGCAGATCGGACGGGTTCTCGACGAGCTAGCGCGTCCTTCCTGCCTCCGTGATCGGGGTTCCATGCCGGTAGATCGGCGGAAACGACGGAGTATTTATTAAGAGGCTCGGTGTGGTATGAGAATTCATGGTCATGCAAACCCTCGTCGCGATGGACGATTCTCCACAGGCCTCGGCCGCGCTCTCGTACGCGCTCGAAGAGTTCCCCGAATCCGCAGTTACGGCACTGCACGTCATCCAGCTCCCGGAAGGGTACTGGACGTCGTTCACTGATTCGGAGACGGAGTTACCGGGGTACGAGAGCGCACAGGAGCGCGCCCGTGAGCTGCTGGAAACGGCTGAACAGACGGCCGCGGAGCACGACCGAGAACTCGAGACGACCGTCGAAACGGGGAAGCCGGCGCGAGAGATAATCGATTACGCGGTCGGAAACGGATTCGACCAGATCGTTATCGGAAGCCACGGACGAACGGGTGTCGACCGGGTCTTGCTCGGGAGCGTATCCGAACAGGTGGTCCGTCGGGCACCGATGACCGTCGCCGTCGTTCACGAACAGCTCAATCACTAGCTGTTCGAGACGGGGACCGGTCGGTTCGGATCGGGAAAACGCCGGATCGGTTCCATCCTGGACGTGCGGATGGAGTCGTTTCGATCCGGTCACCGGATCGTACTCAGAATCCGCGCGATCACGTCCGTGGCGACTACACCGGGGCCGTACTCGGCCGTCGCGAGTTTGCCGGCTTTACCGAGTATCCACGCGCCAAGTTCGGCGGCCTCGCGGCGATCCATCCCCCGACCGAGCAGCGAAGCGACGATGCCGACCATCGTATCCCCGGTCCCGGCGACGGTCAAGGCCGACGTGCCCGTCTCGTCTCGGATTCGGTCGCCGCCGGTGACGACCTCGTCGCCGTCCCCGGTCCGCGCGACGACTCACCCGTCTCCTCCGAGAACAGTTCGAGCGAGCCGTAGGTCTCGGAGAGGGGTTTGGCCTCGCCCGGTCGAACGGGCCGTCCGAGGATCGGTCGCGGGTCGGCCCCAGCGTGTGCGACGCAAACGCATAGTACGATGCGGGCGTAGCACCGTTTAGGTCAATGTTCGACGACAGAACCGACGCCGGCGGACGACTCGCAACGGAACTCGAGCGCCGCGGCTTCGACGCGGACGTCGTCCTCGGCATTCCACGCGGTGCGCTACCGGTCGCTCGGCCGGTCGCGGACACGCTTGACGCATCCCTCGACGTGGTCGTCGCGCGCAAGATGGGGGCGCCCCGGAATCCCGAACTCGCGCTGGGAGCAGTCGCCAGCGACGGGAGCGTCTGGTACAACGACCACCTGATCGATCGGCTGGGAGTCTCCGAGAAGTACCTCGAGGAGATTCGCACCGAGGAGGCCGAAAACGCGCGTCAGAAAGCAGATCGCTATCGTGAGTCGGAGGGGCTGCCCGAGTTACGGGGGAAACGGGTCGTGATCGTTGACGACGGTGTGGCAACGGGCGCGACCGCGACGGCCTGTCTCCGGCAGGTGCGAGAAACCGACGCGGAGTGGGTTGCGCTGGCCGTCCCGGTGGGCTCTCCCCGGTCCGTCGAGGACCTCGAGCGAGAGGCGGACGAGGTGATCGCCGTGGAGACGCCCGCGGACTTCCGCGCAGTGGGACAGTACTACCGGAATTTCGGACAAGTGACTGACGAGGAGGCAATTCAGTATCTCCGGGGCGATGCGAGCCGTGATTCCTGACGGGATGCCGGAACGTCGCCAGCAGGGACCGCGTCGGACGTCGAGGGCCGCTGCCGGAAGTGATTCGTTGGCCATCGACCCGAGCGGCGGACCGTTTCCGGGATCGAGCCAGCGCGTCCGCGGGCGCCCGGACCTGAATCGACTCGAGCGCGAGTTCGAAGTCGACCGAGCGCGGGTTCCGCGGGGACCGCCTGGGCAGTCGCTCAGACGGTGGCCGACGAAGAACGCGGGTGAGACGGTATCCTTACTCGATCGGTGTGTGACGGTTGCGCATTTCCGCGCCGCAATCGGGGCAGGCATTCGGCGCGGTTGCGCGCACGACGGTACCGCAGCTGAAGCACTCGTAGGTCGATTCCGCCTCGGGATCGAGTTTGATATCTTTCATGATGGATACGACGGACGGCATCGCGTCGAGACGTTCGTCGCATCTAGGAATAATAGGGATATTAGGATGAGCGTGTTCGTCAGATAACTAGCGCCGAGAAAATTTACCTGTTCACTATTCAACCCCAACCGTCGCCTTTGCCGGAAGTTCCATGTCGTCGAAGACAGCGACGAAAGGTCCCGCTGCACCGTCCGGACGTGGCGGTAGAACGCGAGCGGTGAAATATCGAGCGTTTCGGCGTCGTCTTCCCCGGAGCGTTCGTATGGCGATTCGAAGTAGCCGCGGTTGGACGCGGGGAAAACGACCTCGAGCGGGGGATCAGTGCGTCGACTAGGTCGAACTCATGGGTGGTGAAGTGCCGGACGTCGAGTCGCTGATGACGCCGAAGCGCTACCGATCGGTCCGTTTCGGCCACCCGTCGCACGTCCGTCTGTCCAGTCGGTCGTCGGTCATCGAGACCCAGCGTACCTCGTTCCAGCTCAATCGGTAGTGACAGGTCTCCGGTTGCAACTTCTCCCAGTAAATCGTCTGCATTGAGGGAGCGTCCCCATCGCCCGGCGTTATCGGCAGTGGTTCTCCCTCCGGCTCGGCCGCCTGTTGCTTCGTCTGGAGCGTCGATTGCAGGGCCGGCGAGCCGAGGTGCCAGCTCAGTCCCGACAGGACGAGCACCCCGACGACTGCGACGGTGCCAACGGTCATCCATCGACGACGGTCGGTCCGGGTAGTATCGTCGCCGCGGTCCGCTGGCGCCGCAGACAGCCACGTCGACACGCGTTCGACCGTGATGGCCACGCCGAGCGCGACGAAGGCGAGATAGAGGAACGCGTCCGTCGAACCGTCCAGATCGACGAACAGCACCTGGAGTAAGAGAAACGCGCCGCCTGCGGGTATCCACCACCGCTCTCGGACGTCGCGGACGGCGGCGGTCGCCCAGCCATAGAACGCTACTGGCAGGAGCAAGGATCCGTAGCCGAAGACCAATAGGAGCGAGTAGATGCGCTCGGCCAGCGAGTACGGTGAACCGGCGGACAGCGTCGCGACAACCGTTTCGACGAACATGGGGACGAACGCGCCCGCGGCTGCGAACGGAAGGACGACGGCGGCGGTCACGACGGCACCGCCGGCGACGGCCCAGAGCGCGCCCGTTCGTCCGTTTCGCTGGTAGGCCATCCCGATCACCAGGAGTGCGAAGACGCCGCCCGACTGCCACGACCCGGCGCTCAGCGCGGCGACGGCTCCGGCAGGGAAGGGTCGATCGCGAAGGGAGAGTGCGAGCGCGAGGGCGCCGAAGAACAGTGCGTAGACCTGGGCTCGCACCCCTCCCGGAGAGAGGAGGAAGAGTTCCGGGACGACGAGCATCGTCAGACCGGCAGCGATCGCCGGTGCATCCTCTCCGGTCACGAGCGCTGCCACCCATCCGACGAGCAGAACGCTGGCGGCCGCGACGAGCGTCGTTACCACCGAGCTGAGACCGTGCAAGACGAGCATGTCCCCACCCGAGAAGAGGGCGAGGACGGCCGCGATCCCGAAGGGGACGGGTGGGTTCACGTCCCAGACGTCGATGTACGGAACGCCGCCGTTGAGGACGTACCAGCCCGTGTGCTGGAAGAACGCCGGATCGGTCCCGATCGACGGCCAGGTGTTGTGCATGAATCTGCTGAAGCCGGCGGCGAACAGGACAGCGACGACCGGTACGAGGACGACCAGCCACCTGGAGCGACTCGAGACGCGTGAACGTACGACCATTTCAGATCTGCTGTGATAGTTTCTTCGCGACGGCGAGGGCACCCTGATCCCACGCGACGCGGTGGTCGAGACCGGTCTCGTCGCCCTCCTCGTCGGCCTCGTAGTTCTCGAGATACCACTCGTAGGTTTCCACGAGCGCCTCACGGTTGGAGTACTCGGGCTCCCAGCCGAGCCCTTTCAGTTTCTCGACGGAGACGAACGAGTCCTCGTAGGCCGTCTCGTAGACCCACGGATACAGCGGAGAGAGGTTCAGCCTATCCAGTACGCGGAGGGCCGCGACCGTGAGAAAGGCAGGCGTCCCGATGGTTCGCTTGCCTGTCCCCGCGTAGTCGATGGGTGCCTGAAAGTCCTCTTTCATCGTGCCGTATTCGTCGGTGCCGACGTTGAACGTGTCGTTGACGCTCTCCTCGTCTCCGGTAAGCATCAATTCGATGGCGGTGACGAGGTCGTGAACGTGCAGCAACTGGTACCGGTTGTTCCCCCAGCCGACGAGCGGAACGTTCGCGCCATCTTCGATCCAGTCGAACAGCACCTGAAACACACCGAGTCGCTGTGGGCCGATAAACGTCTTCGGCCGGATGATGGGGACGCACAATCCCATCCGTCGGAAGTCCTGACAGACTTTCTCGGCCTGGATCTTGGCCTCGCCGTACGGTCCGACGCCGTCCAGCGGCGACTCCTCGGTGATGGGATGCGTATCGTGCGTTCCGTACACTGCGGTCGAGGAGATATAACAGACTCGCTCAACGCCGTGGTCGGTCGCCGCCCGGAGCACGTTTCGCGTCCCGTCGATGGTCGTCTCACGAATGCGGTCGGCGTCCCACAATGGGAGCGCGGCAGCGGTGTGTACGACCGCGATGGCGCCGATCTCCTCGAGTGCGTCGGCCACGGCCGACTCGCTTCTGACGTCTCCTTCGATAAACGCGATGCCGTCCGTGTCGTCTTCCTCCGCGAACGACTTGAGGTCGAACGCTGTGACGTTCCATCCCTGATCGCGCAAATACTGACATGTGTGGAGGCCGAGAAATCCGGTGCCGCCCGTGACGAGAACTGAGTCACTCGAGTCGTCGCTAGCGCGCTCATTATCACTCATCGTGTATCAAACGGGATGTCTATACGATGCCTCAATAGTGTATCGCCATTAGGAAACCTTAGGCTGAGCAAAGTGATTCTCACGCTCGTGAAACCGAGGGACGGTAGCCTGAAAGAGGCGAACGCCGGTCGCACAGTGCAGGCTCGGTTGCCGTCGTGAAACCGGAACCAACGTCTACGAGCTGAACCGTGGTTTCCGCTGTAATAGTCGCTCGGATCACTTTTGCTCTGTACAACTCGCTATCACTCTACCAAGCGACCCATGCTCGGCGCGCACGGCAACAAGATGTTATATCCGAAGGAAAGATCCTGTATCCTGATCTCCCGGTTTCCGTCACCGAAATATTACCACGACGTAACGGGAACCACTGCCCTCGATTAGAGCGAACCTCCTCTCTGGCGAGGCACCACGGTTTAACAGTCTCCTATCGTCGCAAATCGATGAAAACGAGTCGAATCTTTTTGTCCTCCCTTGTGGCAGGGGAGACAGATACATGTCCCGCGCCCACGTTGACCAGAACCTATTCGGGGGAACCGTCTCGGGTCTGGTAAAGGAGATGCGTCCCTGGCAGTGGTACAAGCAGAGTATTCTGCTCCTGGGTCTCGTCTTCTCCGAGAACCTGTTCGATCCAACAGCCGTTACGAACGTCGCTCTCGGGATCGTCGCCTTCTGCGCCATCGCAGGTACGACGTACATCGGAAACGACATCCTCGACATCGAGGAGGACCGCAACCACCCGCGGAAGAAACACCGTCCCATCGCCAGCGGACAAGTCACGATCCCCGTGGCAGTGTCGTTCGCGATCCTGCTCTTCGTCGGAGGCATCGGTCTTTCCTGGTATCTCGGCCCGCTGTTTCTACTCGTTGTCATCACGTATTTGGCTCAGAACGCGCTCTACTCCTCATTTCTGAAGGAGATCGTCATCGTCGACGTGATGGTGATCGCCATCGGATTCGTCCTCCGTGCTATCGCGGGCGTCGTCGCCATCGACGTCTACCTGAGCCCCTGGCTCGTTGTCTGCACGTTCCTTGGGGCGCTAATGCTCGCACTCGGCAAACGCCGCCACGAGATGGTCGAAAGCCGCGATCCGGCCTCGTCGCGCTCGATTCTCGCCGAGTACACGAGGGAAACGCTCGATCAGTTGCTCGTCGTCGTTCTCGCGGCACTGGTCGTCTCCTACTCGCTCTATACCTTCTACCGCAGTGGGATGTGGATGATGGCTACGCTCCCGTTCGCCATCTTCGCGGCGTTTCGCTACCACTTTCTCGTCCACACACGCGACCTGGGTGGCGACCCGAAGTTTCTCTTCTCAGATATGCCGTTTGTCGTCAATCTCATCGTCTGGGGAGTGCTCGTCGTCGCAGTCCTTTATGGTGTTCCGTCCCAATTCGTCGAACTGATCGGCTGACTATCTCCCTCCGTACTGAGTCCATCATGACACGACGATACGATCTTCAGGTGCACACGGACGCCTCACCCTGCTCGAGTACGCCTCCCGAGCGTGTGGCTCAGGCAGCAGTGAACGCGGGACTCGACGGCATCGCCGTCACGGACCACGACACGCTCACTAACGTCGACGCCGTTCGTGAAGCCGCACCGGACGACCTCGAGGTTATCTCGGCCGTCGAGGTGACGACGACCGAGGGCCACCTCCTGGGGCTCGACGTCACCGAGGCACCGCCTCCAACCGATCCGCTGGCGGTAGTCGATCACATCCACGATCAGGGCGGCCTCGCCGTCCTCTCGCATCCGTTCGACACGCTCCGTCAGTACTACGAGACTGACCTCGAAATTCTCGCAGACGCCGTCGACGGCGTCGAAGGGGTGAACTCCCGCTGCGTCCGCCGCAGGTTCAACGAGCGTGCGACGGGATTCGCCGACGACCACGACCTGCCGGTGACCGGAGGGAGCGACGCCCACTTCCCGATGGAAGTCGGCCGCGCGTACACTCGCATCGAGGGGGACGGGGCGCTCGCGGACGCGATTCGGGACGGGCGCGTCCGACCAGGTGGTCGCGGACGGTTCTTCTCGGGGCACGTCGCGACGAAATATCACCAGTTTCGGACAGCCACCGGTCGCGCTATGACGAGCCTCGCGTCAGGGGGGTTCCTGCGACGATGAGCGACTACGAGGGGACCGTCGTCAACCGCGGGAGGGCGATCGTTCGCAACCACGGCGTCTGGCTGACGGCACTCCTCTCGGTCATCGTCTTCCTCGGCCTCGCCGCGTACGCGAACGTCGGCGAGGTGACGAGCGCCCTCATGACCCTGCAATGGCGGACGTTCGCGGTCGTCATCGGCCTGACGACCGTCGGCTACGGCTTCCGGTTCGCCAAGTGGCACTATTACCTCCGACGCCTCAAGGTGGACGTCTCGCTCGAGACGAGTGCCATCGCCTTCTTCAGCGGCCTGATGATGGTCGTCACGCCGGGGAAAGCGGGTGAGATCTGGAAGGCGTGGTTCCTCCGCGACAAGCGCGGCGTGCCCGCGAGCAAGACCACCTCCGTCGTCGGCGCCGAGCGGATCACGGACCTCATCGCGCTGAGCGCGATGGCCGCGCTCGGGTTGCTGATCTACAGCCGTTCGTCGCTCCCCGTTGTCGTCGTCCTCTGTGCCATCGTGGCCGGTATCGTTCTGCTCCAGTGGCGACGGGCCAGCCTGGCGGTCCTCGGCCGACTCGAGTCGGTTCCAGTCGTCGGCGATTACGCGACCGAACTGGAGCGATTCTACGAGAGTACGTACCGCCTGTTCCGATTGCGCCCGCTAGTCGCCTCGACGCTGTTCAGCCTCGCGGCGTGGGGCCTCGAGGGCGTCGCACTCTGGCTGGTACTCGAGGCGTTCGGCGTCGAGGCCAGCGTCGTGATCGGCCTATTCGTCTTCGGTCTCGGGTCGGTCGTCGGTGCAGTGTCGATGCTCCCCGGAGGACTCGCGGCGGCGGAGGCGTCGATGGTTGGCGTCTTGCTCACGTTCGGCTACCCCGAAGCTGTCGCAGCCGCTGCCACGATCGTGATCCGCGTCGGAACGCTGTGGTACGCCGCAGCACTCGGTACGGCGGTGTTTCTCACGTACAAGGCGACCCGCTGAGCAGTCCGTCGGGTGGACGTAATCGTACTATTCGACGAACGCTACTAACGCAGGAGAATGCGAGACCGGGGTAGATTACTGGCCGACGTCGAACCGCCGCCAACCGAGGAGGAGTCCCTCCGCACAGAGCCAGAGCAACCCGAGGGCGATGCCGACGACGTGCAGTAACTGCGGAAGGTGCATCCACGTCGGGAAGACGTACTGGGCCAGGGCTTCCCCCGTCTCGATCGTCGACCTGACGGGGCCGGGGTCGTCGTCGACTTCAGCCAGTTCGGTCCCGGAAGGGGCGTCCGATGGTTCCCCGACCCCGATGCGGTCGGCCTCGTACGGGAGCGGAATAACTTCTCCGTCGTGGTCGTGGAACTGCCAGACGACCTCGCCGTCGGGATTGACCTCGAGCACACGGTTTTTCTGGGAGTCGGTGATCAGTGTGTTACCGTTCGGTAACCGGTCCGCGTCCCGGGGCCACTTGAGCCGCTCACTCGAGGGGCCCGTGTAGCGCCAGATGTACTCTTCGGACTCGAGGTCGAGTTCGATGATGCGATCGTTCCTGCTGTCGGCAACGACCATCGTTCCTTCATCTTCGATGTATTGGGGATTGTGCTGTTCGTCCAGTATGTCGTTGTTCCCGGGTTCGCCGGTTACGTCGACGACCTCATTGGTCTCCGGATCGACTTCGATGACCGCGTCGAAGTTGCGGAGGCTTATCAGAAAGTTACCGTTCTCGAGTTGGTCGATGTCGTTCGCGTGCGTCCAGTCGTCTTCTTCCCCCTCCTTTTCGGGGCCGCCGTACTTCTCGTAAAAGGGAGTTCCGGGGGTCAGGTGATTCTCGGCCTGCCACTCCCAGGTAATCTCGCCGTCGCGGTTGACGGTGAACGCGCGATCGTTCCCCATGTCGATGATCGCCGTCTGCCCGTTATCCAGACGCTCGACGTCGTGGACCTCATGGTCGTGTATGAATTCGTCGTACCAGTTGTACTCCCAGACGATCTCGTTCGTTTCCTTGTCGATTTCGACGACGCGATTGTTGACGCAGTGGTCGTCTTTCTCCTCGACCTCGAGATGCTCTTCGGCACACGCTTCGGCGGGCGTTTTGACGGCGACCGCCGCGAGCACTGTCTCCTCGTCTAGCTGTTTGACGGCAAACACGCGCGAGTCTGGCACCGACCACTCCCAGGCGACCTCGCCGTTCGGCGTCAGTTCGACGACCCGGCCGTTGTCGTCGTACGAATGAACGCCGACGAGCGTGTTGCCCGGGTACCGTTCGCTCTCGTTCACGACGGTTGGCTCACGATCGACGACGGACGCCTGGACGCCGAGCGATGCGGCAAGAAGGACAACGACGGCGGCAGCGACGGCGATACGGGTTCGCCGATTCATACGGACAGTGTGTCGCCGAGTCGATTTGAGGAATGGGCAGGTGATCGAGACGAATAGAGTATGTAGGTCACGGTTTTTTCGGACGGAGTTATGCAACGACTGTAGATAAATCTATGGAGCATAATAACTTGACTGCAGACCGTTATACAGTGGATTACCTCACGGTTGGCGGCGGTGAGGCTAAACGAGTTGGGAGCATACACTGGATTGGGCGTCACAGGGTGCAGTAGCAGCTCATTTGGCCTGCATGGACGGTGCGGCTCTCGCTGTCAGGCACGAACCACCAGTCGTGGGTGCTGACCCTTGCGCGTTCTGCAACGCCCCTTTTCGTGACTACCATATGAGTAAGTCAGGATAACGCTGTTTGTTGTCACTGGTGAAACTGACAACCACTCGACGTTCGAAGTCAAGGAATAAGACAGTGAGGCCGTGATCTCAGCGCCGAGTACGTTCTCAGTCGGTAGCGTTGTTGCCGTCGTCGCCGTTCGGATGGCGGTAGGCCGGATTCTGGATCGGCGATAAACCGATAAAACACTCGTCAACGTTCGTGAGGGCCGGAGACCGCTCATCTCGTGAATCTCTCGATTCGCTCGAGCGAGATCATCACCCGGTCGACCGCTACGGGGTGCTCGAGGACAGCATCGTCGATGGTCCGTCTCGCCGACGCGACTGATTCTCGGCGAAGAGAGCGGTTCGCTATTCGATTCCGTCCGTCGACGTCGCCGGAAGAGTGATTTCGTCGAAGATACTCTCGAAGAGCTTGCGCTGCACCGTCCGAACGTGTCGGTAGAACGCGGCCGGCGAAATATCGAGTGTCTCGGCGATGTCTTCGCCGGATTGTTCCCGCGGTGATTCGAAGTAGCCGCCGTAGTAGGCCAGGCGAACAACTTCGAGCTGTCGCTCGGTGAGACGGTCGCGTAGGTCGGTGTGGAAATCCCCGGACGTCGTCTGTTCGACGGTCTGCTTGGATTGGAGTTCGACTCCCGAAAACACCCTCGAGACGATGTTTGCGCTTTCTCGCGCATCGACTGACCTGGGAACATCGACGACGACTCGCGTGCTCGAGGGCGTTGCCTCGACGCTCCGGACGACGACACCGTGATCCGCGAGCTGCAGGGCGAACACCGGCCGTGAGAGATCGACGAGGATCGCGCCACCAACACCGTCTCCCACCTCGCTTTCGCTACCGAGTTCGTTGTTACCGTCGCTACCGCGTGCGTCCGCGCTGTCGCCAGCGTCCCGATCGAAGCTGATGACTCGTGCGCCGTCGACGGCGACGAGTTCGTCGGCCGCGGCGGCGACGGCATCTGGCCGCGCTCCGTCGACGGTGACGATCACCGATACACCGTCTTCGCGCTGGCGGATGCCCCCGTCGAACGAGAGGACACAGTCGGTTTGCCGGGCGAGACGCGAAAAGACGAACGCCTCGTCGGCTACCTCGAACTCGAGTCGTGTGCTCGCGTTCGACAGCAGGGCGTGCTTTCGCTCGACCGCGACGATCGCAGAGGCGATCGTCTCGCCGAGTTCCGCGAGGACGGCACGAATCATGTCGTCGAACGCCCCCGGCTGGTCCGCATAAACCGTCAGAACGCCGTACGTGAATTCGTCGTAAGCCATCGGGATGCTCACAGCCGACTGGTACGTACGTGCGAGCGCCTCCGAACGCCACGCTTCCTCGCGCAATCCATCGGCCACGTTCAAAACGACAGTTTCCTCGCCACCAGTCGCCGTCCTGACGGCGGGTTCGCTCCCGTCCGCGAGCGAAAGCGAGACGCTATCGAGGTACTCACGTCCCTCGCTCGTGCCACCGTGAGTCCGCGACTCGAGGCGGTCACCGCTCGCGTCTTCCGTGCCGATCCAGGCGAACGAGAAACGGTCAGCGGTCGTGAGCCGATCGCAAACGGCGCGTTCGATCTCCTCGCGCGTCTCAGCCCTGACCAGTGCCTGATCGAGTTCCCTGATTATCTCGTTGATCTCGTTGAGGCGGGTGAGCTGACGGTTCCGGCGCTCGAGTTCGCGATCCCGCTCGCGGAGCGTCCGCTCCCGTTCGACCCGATCGAGTGCTGCTTCCGCGGTCGCCGCCAGCAGGTCCGTCAGTTCGCGCGAGACCTCGTCGAACGTTCCCGACGTCGCCGATCCTACGACGAAGACGCCGTGATCCCCAAGTGGAACGTACGCCGCGCTGCGCAGATCGGTCCCGGGATTCGAAAGCGACGGAGAGTCGTGGACGTCCGAGAAGAACCGACTCTGACCGTCGACGAAGACGCGTCCGGGAATACTGTCTTCGGTTGCCCGATGATCGTGAACCGGACCGTGCAACCGCTCCATCCCCATCGAGGACGCGACCGGTCGGAACACGTTCTCGTCCGTGTCGAACAGGTACGCGGCGCTGGCTTCCAGGTCCAGTACGTCAGTCGCGTCCGCGACGACGATGTCGGCGATCTCGCGGTCGGTCTCGGCGTACAGGAGCTGGCGGGCGGTCCGGTGGAGCGCCGTCAACGCCTCCTCGCGGCGCTTTCGCTTTGTGATATCACGACAGCTGTAGAGGGTCGTCCCACCCTGGATCGAAACCTCGCGAACGTTGACCAGCAGGGTGTGTTCGCGACCCGCTCTATCTGTCGCCGTACACTCGATGTTGGTCAACACGCCGGCCGACTCGAGATCGGCGCGGTCGAAGAGGTCAGGACCGAGCAGTTCGTCGATCGAGCCCATTTCGTGAATCTCGTCGTCGGAGTACCCGAAGATGAAGTGGACGTTCGGACAGACGTAGGTGAACGCGCCGTCGTCGTCGGTGATGAGAACGGTGTCCGTCATGTTGTTGAGCGTCACCCGATGGAGCTCCTCGGACTGACGGAGATCCCGCTCGAGGCGGGCGCGCTCGGTAACGTCGGTCGCCCGCGCGAGTAGCGAGTCGACTTCGCCCGACTCGTCTCGAATAGGCCGGACGGTCATCTCGAGCGTGCGGACCGCCTCCGGTCGCTCGGTCCCGCTCGGCGATTTAGTCCGAGTCAGGTCGGCCACGCAGGTCTCATCGGCGGGGACCTGGGTCAATTCCCGGTGGGCGACCGCGCCGGTCGCTGCTCGCTCGATCGTCCCTCGAACTTTCGCGGGGCCATCGGCGGTCTGCTGCCACAGGGGAAGGTCCTGGAACGGTCGGCCGAGAACGTCGCTCGCGTCGGTCGCCGCGAGTGCGGGCTCGTTGGCCCGCCGCACGATTCCGTCCGACTCGAGTATCCACGAGTACGTCTCCGGATCCTCGAAGATCGCTTCGAACTGGCGAGCGCGGGCTCGTCGACGCCGCCGCGTCTGTCCCCTCGAGAGCGCCCGTTCGATCGCCGTCCGACAGTCCTCGATCGTCTCGTCTTCGGTACCATCGTGCGGAATGTACGCGGTGACGTCCGCGGCGATCGAATCGCTGGCCAGCGACTCGTCACCATCGGCTGGGGCGAGCACGACCGGGAGGTCGGGGTCACGCTCGCGGACCGCCTCGAGGAGGCCGAGACCAGTCAACTCCGACTTCGGGAATGATTGCGCGGTCAGGAGACAGTCGACGGAACGAGACGCGATGGACTCGAGCGCCGCGTCAGCGGTCGAAACCTCGATCACGTCGTACACGTCGTCATCGAGCGCGCTCGATAGGGTCACTGAATCCTTCTCAGGTGGTTTGACGACGAGGATTCGAGCGTCGTCAAGCGTCCATGCGGAAGCCATTCGGTTTCCCTACGAACCGCTGCCGATAGAAAGCATCGTTCCGTTCACGACGATCGGTCGCTGACTGACGCGAATCCAACGCGTCGGACGGGTCGAACGAATCGAAGAACAGGCGCGGCTGATCGGCCGGCGGTACTCAGACGGCCCCGTTTCGGATTATCGCTCGTCGTCCAAAACCGGCGTTTCGGACGTCGACATCGCGATCCAGGCGTCGTCGCGGCCGATGTCGGCGATGACGAGGTGCGACTGGCCGTCGATTTCGTCGATCGAGGCCACCACGTCGCTCGATGCGTCCACCGGTCGTCCGATTGGTTTGCCATCAGGTACCATAGGTGGTCCTTACTCAACAGCAACTATGAATGTATCGGAACGAGTTCGATTAGTGTTTGAATATCGGATACGATCACCGAGTTTCAAGGACACTTCAAACCAATATCCGATTTTATTAGAAATGTGAAACCAGTCAAATAGGCTACTATTCGTCGGCGACGACCGACTGGACGTGTCCGACGACGCCACTTTTCAGTTTGACCTGCGGCCCCTCCAGTTCGTCGCCGTACACTGAGGCGATCTCGCCGATTATCGGCTCGGTATCGCTGGACCGGACGTCTTGATCGCCCTGAACGATTTCGACGGTGAGTCCCCGACGCAGTTCCGCCGCCGTCGGTCGTTCATCGGACATACCCGCCACTGAGGCTGGTATCTAAAAAAGAACGCTGCCTGCAATTGCCCGTTCGGCGGCGCTCGTTTTCCGGTGGCTTTGTCCGCACTCGTTTCTCGAGTCGAATTCGACCGTTCGGTCCGACCGAGAGAGCGGTTAGGATTCGTCGAATCCAAGGGCGACCGAGTTGATGCAATATCGTTTGCCCGTCGGATCGGGGCCGTCCTCGAAAACGTGGCCGAGGTGGCCGCCGCAGTTTGCACACAGCACTTCGGTTCGGCGCATGCCGTGGCTCGTGTCGGTCCGAGTCTCGACCCGGTCGTCGTCGACGTCGTAGAAACTCGGCCAGCCGCATCCGGACTCGAACTTCGTTTCGGAATCGAACAGTTCGGCACCGCAGCCCGCACAGACGTACGTCCCTTCGTCAGTGTGCTCGACGAACTCGCCGCTAAAGGGGGGCTCTGTGCCGGCTTCGCGGAGGACTCGGTACTCCTCGTCGCTCAATTCCTCGCGCCACTCCTCGTCGCTCGCTGGGACGCGATTTGTCTCGTTGCTCATGATCGTCCCTTGGCGCGTCCGCCCCAAGAATCTGTCTGCGTGCGGGGTCCGCTCGCGTTCCTCGCGTCGAAGCGGTTCGCTTCACGCGCTGGAGAAGCTCCCGCCGATTCGAGTGACTGCAGTCAGCGACTCGTGATTACGTCCGTGCTTTCACACGAGGGGCACTGGGTCATTCGACCCAATTTCGGGACCGTAATCCGTTGCCACTCGTCGTCCCCGCCGGGTGCTTCGAAACCGCAGTTTCGACACCGTGACTGTCCGTGGGGTGAATGGGCACTCGCCATATCCATCGTTATGCCATAGATCCCCATAGTCGTTTGTCCACTCGACGATGAGTGTCACCGGTTCCAACGGGTCGAGCGGCCGATCACCGTGTGGTGATCGGCGGCGAGACGTCCGTGACAGGGGGTGAGCGTGGACAACGCGTTCGGTCGGTGGGATCTGAACGGAGGCGAACAGTCCTCGGCCCGCACCGTCCGTTCGCGCGGAGTTCGATCGGAGATCTCCTCGTCACCGTACCCACCGTCTTCGAGTACCTGTCCCGTGGCGGACCGTGATGACAGGAGTCCGCCGATCCGGCACCCGGATCGTCGTCGAAGTGGATCAGTATCCCAGCACGCCTGATCTCCGTAGAAGATGTCCACGAACGGATATAAAAGAGTTTCTGGAAATATAATATAATTTTTATTTCCAGATCCATCGTGCGGCGACAGTTATCACCGGCGACGAACCGCGAGTCCGCCGACGAGTGGCGCAACTGCGACGGAGGCGGCCGGTCGGCTGAATCTGGGGACGCCGTCGTCCGAGGCCGGTTCTTCGGAATTGGTACTCGTGTTCTCGACTTCCTCACTGTCGGTATCGGTACCGTCCGGACCGACTGAGTCGCCGTATTCGTCGGTAACGGTACCGCCGACGGTCTCGCCGAGGATAATCCGATCGTTCGTGGTCTCGAGAGACAGTGACGGCGTCCGTTCGATCTGGTACATGCGGCTCGTGTCGGTTCCCCCGGTCGGCAAACCGATCGAGGAGGGTCGAATTACTGCTGTGAAACTCCCCTCGCTCCGGGAGGCTGTCGGACCACAGCAGATGAACGACTCCGCTACGCGGACCGAGCGCCGCTCGCACGAGTCACTCGCGTTCGTTATGGGGTAGAAAGGCATAGGATCATCCGATGGATATCCGCCACAATCTCGCCGCAGCGGCCCTCGAGACGCTCCCGATCACCGTGGCTATCATCGACGACGACGGAGAGATCCTACTGACCAACCGGTCCTGGCGCGAGTTCGGTCCCGACGATGCGACGGTCGACCACGTGGGCCACAATTACCTCGCGACGACGGCCGTCGACAACGACGAATACGCCGAGCGGTCGATAGTGGGCATCGAGGCCGTACTCGCGGGCGATCAGGAATCGTTCTCGATGGAATATCCGTGTCACTCACCCGAGGAAAAGCGCTGGTTTTTGATGCGAGTCAATCAGTTCAGCCACGACGGCGAGCGACTGGCCTCGCTCGTCCACCTCGAGATCACCGAGCGAAAACTGGCGGAAATCGCCGCCTCGGAGACCGCCGATGAGTTGCGCCAGGAGCGCCAGGCGCTCGAACACGTCCTCGAGCGCGTCGACGGATTGGTCCAGGACGTCACCGACGCCGCCGTCGGTGCAGGGACGAGAACGGAAATCGAACGGGACGTCTGTCGGCGGCTCGTCGAGACCGACCCCTACGTTCTCGCCTGGATCGGCTGCGTCGACGTCACGAATCGACGATTATCACCCCGAGAGTGGGTCAGCGAGAACGAGTTCCCGCTCGAGGACGACGAACTCGTCCTCGAGACCGACGACGCTCACCCCGCCGTCCGGGCGCTGTCCACCGACAGTCCGCAGACGATCCAGGACATCGCGTCGTTCGACGGTGCAGACGAGTGGTGGCCGACGGGAGCCGGGGAGCATCTCCAGTCCGTCGCTGCACTCCCCATTACGTACGGCGACGTCGTCTACGGCGTCCTCGTCGTGTTCGCTGGCGAACCCGACGCGTTCGACGAGCGTGAACTCCTCGTCCTCGAGTCGCTTTCCGAGACGGTCGCAACCGCGATGAATGCACTCGAGACCAGGCGAATGCTTACGAGCGAAACCGTAGTCGCCATCGAACTCGCTATCGAAGACCCCTCACTGTTCGTCACGAACCTATCCGACGAAATCGATGCCGCGATCAGCTATCGTGGGCAGACGTACGACCGCGACGGCACGCCGCTCGTCTTCCTCACCGTCGACCGCGGCGTATCGGCCGACGACCTGTCCGCTACGGCCGGCGACGATCGAACTGTAACGATCCTTTCGGATGCGGAGGACAGCACCGTCCTCGAGGTCAGGGCACCGAGCGGACTGATACCGGCGCTGAACGAACACGGTGCGGTGCTCAGAGAGTGTACGGCTTCCGATGGGATCGCCGACCTCGAGATCGAACTGGCGGATGGACAGTCCGCGCGGTCTGTCTACGATCTGTTCGAGCGCCGGTACGATCGCGTGGAACTGGTCAGCTACCACGAACGGGAGGACCCAACGCAGGCGCCACGGGATACGACGGCCCGACTCGAATCGGCCCTGACGGATCGCCAACTCACGGCGCTCCGGACGGCCTATTACGCCAATTACTTCGAGTGGCCTCGCGACGTGTCGGGCGAAGAGCTGGCCGAGTCGATGGATATCTCCCGGTCGACCTTTCACCAGCACTTGCGGACCGCTCAGCGGAAACTGCTCGACGAACTCTTCGAGTGAGCCCCCCGAGCCGAGTCGGTACCCGTCGCGGGAATCCGTCCGATTCGATGTGAGTATACATAGTGAGGGACTGGTACTTTATATACACCTGTTGTAGGATGCTCATCCGACCGCCGTCAGACGGAGTCAACGAGGCCGAGGATGCAACAGGAACACATCAACGAAAGCAAGGCGATACAGAAGCGGACCGGCAAGACGTTCTATCTCGCAACGCGGTTTCTCCCCGAGCGAGTTCGACGCGCCACCCACGTCCTCTACGCGTTCTTCCGGATCGCAGACGAGGTCGTCGACGACGCCGACGGTGTCGACTCCGAGATCCAGCGGACCCAACTCGAGCACCTCCGGGCCCAGGCACTCGGCGAGCAGGCGCCCGACGACCCCGTTCTCGAGGCGTTTCAGGAACTCCGGGAGCGTTACGGGATCACCGACGAGGAGATCGACACCTTCATCGACGCGATGGCGACCGACATCGAGACGAGCCGGTACGAGACGTACGCCGATCTCGAGTCCTACATGCGGGGGTCGGCCGCCTCCGTCGGCGTCATGATGACCGCAATCATGGAACCCGACGCCGAGGAGACCGCGCTTCCCCACGCCGTCAAACTCGGTGAGGCCTTCCAGATGACGAACTTCCTGCGAGACGTTCGGGAGGACGTTCTCGAGCGCGGGCGGATCTACATCCCGCAGGAGACGTTCCGGGAACACGATGTTGATCCCGCACAGATCGAACGACTCGAGTACTCCGACTCGTTCGCGGCGGCGATGGCCAGCGAACTTCAGCGAACGGAAGCCCTCTACCGGGAGGGCGTCGCCGGGATTCGGTACCTCCCCGAGGACTGCCAGCTCCCGGTCTTGCTGGCGGCGGTCCTCTACGCCGAACACCACACCGTGATCCGATCACAGGATTACGACGTCCTCTCGTCCAAACCGTCGCTGTCGACAGCCCGGAAACTGTGGTGTCTCGTGAAGACGCGCTGGCACTGGCACTGGCACCGTGATCCGGAGGCAGTGTTTCAGCGGGTGTCTGCGGTCCCGACGGCTGAACCCGGCCGTCGCGGTCCCGAGCATGGAGACCGCATTCCGATGCGATAGCAACGAACGGAGGACGAAGTCCGACGCGGTGACAAACCGACGGCAATCAACCCCACGATATCGTGGCTCTCGTTTCGTAGGCTCGACGGCCCACGTGAGCACTACGTCCGCTGAAACGTTCTCCGCGTCGTGACCTATGGATGACAAACGAACGATGGCCAGAACGACGGCGATTACTCTCGGCGTGTGGATCGCCGTGACGATCGCCGCCGTGATACTACTGCTTCTGTTCGTCGACATCATCTCGAGTCTGTTCCTGTGAAACAGAGGCTGGAGTACACAACTACTCGATCAGTACCTCGCAACTACCGTTTCACTCACACACTCACACTCACACGATCCCTTGCTGGCGGCCTCGAGCCGAAAACTGTGTAGCGGTGACGAACCCGTTCTCGCGTTCGGCCCACGGGCAAAACCTTGGGCCGGCGAGCGACGAGTTAGTCGCGATATTCCGCCAACGTCTGTGCGCCGTGTTCCAGCGACGCAGCTGGATCCACTGGCTCGTCGTGCTCGTAGATCAGCCATTCGGCCCCGGCGTCGCGGGCGGCTGCCACACATCCATCGATGTCTACCACTCCGTCACCGAGTTCGACCGGGTGACCGTCGGCGATATCTTTGATGTGTACCAGTGGTGCGCGCCTCTCGAGACGCTCGAGCAGCGCGATGGGGTCGTGACCGGCCGCGGTCGCCCACCCGACGTCGAGTTCGATCGAGAGGGCGTCGTCGGTTACGTCGAGCAGCAGCTCGAAGGCGCTTCGGTCGTCGTCTACGAGGTCGACGAACTCGTGGTCGTGGTTGTGATAGCCGAGCGCGAGGTCGCGATCAGCGAGTCTGTCAGCGAGATCCGAGAGCCGAGTTGCGGTCTCCCGAACCGCCATCGAGTCTTCGAAGTGTTCCTCGGCGAGATGGGGGACGACGACGTGTTCGCATTCGAGGGCAGTGCACGCCTCGCGGACGCTGTCCGGGTCGTCCTCGAGTACGTCGATCCCGATATGAGCGCTCGCAGCCTCGAGTCCGGTCGCTTTCAGTACCTCGGCTGTCTCCCATGCTGACGTCTCGCCGAATCCGGCGAACTCCACGCCGTCGAACTCGGTTTCGCCGACGCGACGGAGGAGGGCCGGGAGTCCACCCTCGAGATCGCGCAGCGTGTACAACTGGATCGCGGTTCGCACCATGTTCAGCGTGCTACGATCTGGAGGCGGAAATTTCCTCCTTCGGTTTTCCCTCCTCGTCGCCGTCGATGGATGCGAGAATAGAAGTCGCAGACGTGCCCGAGTGGCCCGCCAGACGCGAAGACTGGTCCGTTCCGTCGGTCGGATCACGGATACGTCCCTCCCCATCCCCAGCACCGTCACTGACCTCGGCACCGTCGAGTAGACGGACAGCGGTGTATTCGGCGACGGACGTCGTCAATAGAGGGATTTCCAGAAGAACGGATAGCTCTCGACCGCGACGGTTCGAAGGAGCGCCGGACCACGACCGGCGTGAACGACCCCGTTCATCGCAACTATCGCGGCGTTGTCACCGAGGTGTACGACTCTCGGATGCCATCGGATGTCGTGTTCTCTCGGTCGTCGTCCCCGAACGTCACGAACGGCGTTCTTTGCAGCAGTTCTGGCTTCTCGCCCCGCCGAGTAGCCGTCGTTTACTTTTCCCGGATAATCGACCACGTCGCCGGCTGCATACACGTCGTCGGTCCCATCGCAGCGGAGGAAGCGATCGACTCGCAGGCCGCGGTCGGTCACCGGGAGGCCGAACCGTTGGATCACCGGATTCGGTCGGACGCCTCCCGCCCAAATGGTCAGGTCGCTTTGCTCGGCGCGTCCGTCGTCGAGAACGACGCGATCCTCCGTCACATCACTCACTCGAGCATCCGATCGAACGTCGACCGATCGGTGTCGGAGGTGTCGTTCGGCGAGCCGACCCGCCCGCGGCGGAAAGTCTGGGAGCAAACGGTGACTCGACGTGAGGAGCGTCGAGTCAACGTTTTCGGGGATGGTCGAGAGCGTCGCGGCCGTCTCGACGCCTACGGGCCCCCCGCCGACAATGACGACATCGTGAACGTCGGGAGACCTCACTCCGTCCCGTACCTCGCGTGCGTCGGTCCGGATATCGGAGACGTGTCTCCGATCGTCGATCGAGTACGTCGTCACGCCGCCGACCGCAATCAGGAGTGTATCGAAGGTCAGTGCCCCGCTCCGAAGTTCTATCTTGTGGTTCGATACGTCCACCTCGTTGGCGATACCCTGGACGAAGGTGACGTCCTTGTCGCGGAACACGCTTCGGAGGTCGAGGCACGCGTCGGCAAACGGCGTCCCCTCGAGCACATCGTAAAGGAGAAACGAGAACACGTGGAAATCCCGATCGGAGACGACGACCACGTCCGTCTCGTCGGCCCGCTCGAGGGACGCCGCCGCGATCAATCCCGCTTCGCCGCACCCGAGGACGACTGTCCGTTCCATCGTTTCTGGGACCCCCGTTCCGTGAGTCTACGGGTCCGAAACACGTCAGGTCGCTCGGACCCGCATCCGTGTCGCCGATCTCAGACGTTGGCGAACGTCGACGATGAGTCTGTTTCGTCTCGATCCTCCGACTGCTGTTGTACTCGTCCGATCGAGCGGCCGTATAGTTTCGTCAGGGGCGTCGCCGTGATGCCGTGGACCAGTATCGAACTCGCGACGACGAGGCTGGTCACGCCCCAGACGAGTTCGTTGCCCAGGAGCCGGTGAGTGATGGTCGCATAGAAGATCGCCGCAATACCGATCGGCCCGAACCAGCCGGCAAAGAGCGCACCGCGTGTCCCGATCGGATCGACGGTGCGGTCGAACACGACCATCATGGGCACGCGCCGGAACAGGAGGATGCAACCCGCGAGCGCAACACCCGACCAGCCCAGGGCGAGCCACTGGTCCCACGGCAGCGCCAGGCCGAAGAGGACGAAGATCGGGAACGTGAACAGGCGAAGCACCGTCTCCTGGACCTTCTGTTCGTCGACTTCGTCGGTCGCCTCGGCAAACCGGTTGAAGAGTAGCCCAGCGACGAATACCGCGAGGATGCCGTCGCTTCCGAGCAGTTTGACGCCGCCGAGGACGGCAAAGGTGAACGCGACGGTCACGCTGAGCAGCGACGACTTCTCGAGGAAGGCGCGTTCGCTGGACTCGCTCTCGATCCAGCCGGCCGTGGCACCGACGGCCGCGCCGATGGCGATGGCCGCGCCGACCTCCCAGAGCAGCGTCCCGACCACCCAGTCGACGATCGCTCGCTCGGGCGGGTACAGGAGGACCAGCAGCGGAAGGAAGACGAGCGGGTACGCGAGCCCGTCGTTAGCTCCCGATTCGGCGGTGAGAAGGTTTCGTATCGACGACGGAATGTACCTCTCCGCGATATTGCCCGTGACGATCGTGCCGGCGAGAACCGGATCGGTCGGCGTCACGATTGCGCCGATGAGAAGTGCGGTCCAGCCGGAAACGTTCACCAGTACGTAGACGAGCCCGCTGCTGACGAGCCACTTGCCGACCATCCCCGGGACGAGAACCGCCGACATCGCTCGAGCGTTCGTCGGAACATACCGTTGCGGGAGCCTGAGCGCGGCTGCCATGACAGCGAGTCCGACCGTGACTCTGGCGAACTGCTCCAGAACGGCGAAGGGATCGGATATCCCGCCGAGGTGGAGGATGTCCAGTCCGTAGGGGCCCAGAGCGACGCCCAGGGCCGCCGCAGCCATTGGTTCCGAGGGCAAGTAGGACCTGTCCTGTAGCAATTCGGAGACGAGGCTCAAGACGAGGGTCAGGCCGCCGATCGACAGGAGCGCAATGTTCAGGTCTCGCATGGTTCGATCCCGGAGTCGGACTGTGAGTGAACCCGTTCCGACGTCGAGTGTTCGAATGTCTGCGAGCGACGGAATAGGAATTCGGCCTGCGTTCGCACTCCTCTCGCGCTGCGTTCGCACGACGGTGGACGATCGGCAGTCGCCGGTGTGAGACCTACCTTCCTGCGCGGCGACGGTCCGTTCGAATGGTCAACGCCTTCTGGCTCGACCGCGACGTAGAGCAGGCAGCGGCGTGGCTCGTCGATCGGCACGTGACCAGCAGCGTTTTCGAGTGCTCGATGGTGCTTTCGACCGCGGTACGACTGAATGGCTTTCCGGAATCCGACGCGCCGTATTTCACCCATCAGAACCATCCGCTGACCCGCTGGGCGGCGCGGTCGGCCGCCAACTGGCGCTACCTGCGCGACTACACCGGGGCTGCCCACGAGGAGTGGCGCTACCGCTGGGACCACGACTCGACCGAGCGCCACGGCTGCTGGGACGCGGTCCACTCTCTGGACGGGGCGGCCGTCTTCGACCTCGAGTGGGCGGCCGAGGGTCGCGACGATCCGCCTCAGCTCACGGGAGAGTGGAGTGCCGACGACTACGTCGACGCCTACCGGTACTACTACGCGAACGAGAAACGACACCTGTTCAGCTGGTCGAAGGATCGGTCGATGCCCCCGTGGATTAGCGAGTACACGGTCGACGACGGCGGGTGAACGCCACGCAACGAAACGACGACGCGGCGAGCGCCGCTGGTCCATGCCAGGGACGTCGACGATGGCAGGTCGGTCAAATCGGCGACGGAGCGGTCGACCTCGAGGCTTGTACGGTCTGCTGTACCGATGTACCGGTGCACCCGCAGGACGGTCGCGGTTGCACCGGCAATGACTCACAGTAGTCCGAATGTACCGCCGCCGTTCGCGACGCGAAAACGGAGTGGTTCGCAGAGAGGGGCTCACCGCTGCCGGTGCTCTGGACCGTGACGGGGATGGCCGAGACGAATCAACTCGAGCGACTGTCGAGCAGAAGTCGGCAAAAGGGTGTTTGCCGACACCGGCGTAGTCCCGCACGATGACCGATCAGATCGAGTGGGAGTTCGAGACGGAGTTCGCGAACGCGCTCGAAGCAGTACCCGACGATCAATACGATCGAGAACGGTTCGTCCCCGGCGTCGGGCCGTTGTCCGCGGACGTGATGCTCATCGGCGAAGCCCCAGGCAAACAAGAGGTCGAGCAGGGTGAGCCGTTCGTCGGCCAGGCCGGGGCGCAGCTCGATCGCGTTCTCGAGGAGAGTGGGCACGACCGTTTGGAGCTGTACATTACGAATCTCGTCAAGGTGCGACCGCCCGAGAACCGCGATCCGTACGTCGCCGAGATCGAGGCCTGGTGGCCGGTCCTCGAAGCCGAGATAGAACGCGTCGACCCGAACGTGCTCGTTCCGCTGGGGAGTTTCGCCACCGACGAACTCCTCGACACCGACGAAACGATCACGGATCTGCACGGCCGGGTGTTCGAGAGCGGGTTCCAGCACACCACGGACTCCTCGAACGGGCGCGGTTCGCGAGAGGGCGAGGGGCGGACCGTCGTTCCGGCGTTCCACCCGGCAGCGGCACTCTACGACCGCAGTAAGGTCGACGTAATACAGTCGGACCTGGCGACCGCCCTCGAACGGGCCTGAAGCGAACTGCGAGGTCCTCGTCCGCCGCCATCAAAACCGGCTTCGGTCCGCCGACCGTCAGTCGGCTGTCGACGCTTTCCTCCCTCCGCTGGCGCGGGCATCGTCGATCAATTCCTGGACGTCGATTCTGCGACCCTGGTCGGCGTCTCGAAGTCGGCACCGGCCGCAATCTCGGTCTCGTAGGTCGTGGCACCGCGTTCAGTGACGCGGATCCGCTCACCGTCGTACGTGAGTCGACCGTCGGTCCCCTGGATCGCGTACCCTCCTGGGGACTCGCCGTCGACGCCGGCGCCGCTGACGGAGACGCTCGCGGTTACCGGCTGGCCGTCACGCTCGAATCAGATCAGGCAACCCGACGGAACTCGAGGGTCGATGTGCCGATTACGAGTTTCCTTCGTCGCGGCCACCGACCGCGGATTGCAGTAGGTTGGCGATAACAATGTCGTCGGTTAGTGACCGTCCGGGCAGTGATCAGGAACGTCTTCGCACGTCGAGACCGACGGGACAGTCCAGCAGTCCACGCTCGGTTCGTGAGAGCGAGACCGACGACGCCGGTCCATCGTCGTCACGTGACCGCTTCGGCGATTTCATCGATCAATGTCGGTTACTGAGCGGATCGTCGACGGCTTCAAGGCGACGCTCGGGGCTCGCCTCGTCACGAACATCGCCAACGGGGTGTTGATGTTGTTGCTCGCTCGCTTCTTGCTCACTCCCGACGAGTACGGGCTGTTGTTCTTCGTCGTCGCGGTCCTGGGCGTCGCGAGCATGGTGACCGACCTCGGAAGCGCCCGCTCGGCTGCGCGCTACGTCTCCGAGTACAAGGAGACCGACGACGGGAAAATTCCGTATATTCTCCGGACTTCCCTGGGATATCGTCTGGTTTTGATCGCTATCGTTACCAGTACGATGGTCGTCGGCCACGAGCGTCTCGCGGGCCTCCTCAACACGCCGGAGGCGGCAACGCTGTTGATAGTCGGCGGCATATACCTCGTCTTCCAGTCACTGAACTCCTACGGCCAGACGCTCTTTCAGGGGTTCAATCGCGTCGAACTCAGCGCTGTCGTCAGCGTCGTCAACAACGTCACGCGGGTCGCATCCGTCATCGCACTGACCGTCCTCGGACTGGGTGTCGTCGGTGCGATGCTCGGGTACGTGGTGGGCGCGGCGCTCGCGGCGATCGTCACACTGGTCGCTCTCTACCGCCGATTCTACACGGCCTACGACGACGACGGTGGTGAGAAAGCCCTTCGTAACCGGATGTTCAGGTACAGTATTCCGCTGACCGCGTCGACCAGCGCAAACATACTCGACAACCGAATCGACACGATCCTCGTCGGATTCCTCCTCAATCCGCTCGCAGTGAGTTACTACGTCCTCAGCAAGCAAATCTCCCAGTTCGTCCTCGTCCCCGCTGGCTCGCTCGGCTTCTCAGTCTCGCCCACCTACGGCGAGCAGAAAGCGACCGACGCGCTCGAGAAGTCGGCCCGAATCTACGAGTCGACACTGCAGTACGTCCTCCTCCTCTACATTCCCGCTGCCGTCGGGTTGATCCTCGTCGCGGATCCCGCCGTTCGACTGGTGTTCGGGGCCGATTACGCCGGGGCCGCACCCGTCCTTCAGCTGATGGCGATCTACGTCGTCTTCCAGGCCATCACTAACGTGACGACCAACGCCTTAGACTACCTCGGGCGTGCATCTGACCGCGCGGTCGCGAAGGGGGTGACCTCCGCAGCCAATGCCTGCCTCAACGTGCTCTTGATCCCGCGCTTCGGTGTTCCTGGTGCCGCGTTCGCGACCGTGGTCACCTACGGAATCTACACTACGGTCAACGTCGCCGTGATGTATCGGGAGCTCGGGTTCGATTACGCACGGATCGCCCGCTCAGTCGCTCTCATCGCCCTGATTTCTGCGAGCATGGGCCTCGCGGTGCTGTTTTTCGTCCCGTACGTGTCGAACATCGTCGCCCTCGCCGGCGTCATCGGCCTCGGTGTCCTCATCTGGGGCGTTCTCGTGACGCTAAGCGGGCTGGTCGATCCAAGGAAAACGATCGCCTTGCTCACCTGATCGGGTCCTCAACGGTCGTCACCAGTTCCGATATATATAGATATACCTCGTTCTTTCCGCTACCGAGTCCCACGAGCGGTGCGACTGGCATCCGTTCTCTCGTCTTTCGTTGCCGGCATCGGTGGGTAACAATACCATTATTGAGCACTCTATATCGGTAACACGATCATGTCAATATTTGATACAGTCAGTAGCCGGACTGTGCACCCGAATCCCGTCCACTCGATACCGATACGCCAGCCGTTCGGTCGTTCGTCGACCGATTCGTGCGGGACGAGCTCGACGCCGCGGTCGATTCGCTGCCCGAGGCGGCGTTCGAGCCGCGCTCAGTACTGACGTCCCTCTTCGGTGTCGGATACGATGGCTGGTACGCCCTCGTCGCAGACGATATCTCCGGCCATCGCCTCGATTGCACCCTCGGCTGGGGTCGGACGACGCCACTTCGTCTCGCACTCGCCGACAGCGTCTCCAGCTACCGGCGCTCGGACACGGGCCGTCGGTTCCTTGAGCCTATACGGAACTCGACGGCGACGACGTCGTTCCGATCGACGGCGACGATATCACGTCGGCGATCGACGGTCGCTCGTTCGACACGATCGTCACGACGGGACCGCGACCACTGGATCGCGAGTTCTTCGACCACGTCGATCGCTCGCCGCGTTCGCGTTCGGCGGCTTCGAGGCTGGCGTTCGAGCGACCCTGCTTGAGGAGACCCCATATTCGATCCGCGTCGCCGACTGCGATGCGACCGGCATCCGACCGCGAACGTTCGCCACCTCTCTCGGCCACTCGCTCGTGAGACAGATCGATATCCACTTCGAGACGGGGAGTCCCTGGCGCTTCCACGCGAACCCCCGCGAAACAGTCGACCGGCTCTCCGTTCTCTTCGATGGTCTCGACCAGGTATCGCGCCGGCTCGGCGAAGCGCGAACGAGCAGTGCCGGTGTCAGCCTCTCTCCGACGACCGAATCATCCCCAACCGATCCCGAGACACCGGCCGGTCACCACCGTCCGGAATCTTCCACCGATTTCGACGCCTCCCGCGAACCCGGTCATCGGTGAGGCGAACGGACCGACGTCGCCGTCGATGGCGGGTTCGGATTCGAACCAGAGGCGCGAGGCGTACGGGTGAAACTCGAGGGTGAGTACTGTAGGGGGGACGAAACACGGTTCGGCGACGATACCGTCGATAGCGACGAGAACGCAGACAGAACGATACCGACGTGCAAAACGAGAAGCCAGACAGACGGTCAGACCAGACAGACCGGACACGAATTGGGTCGATCACCGGCGACCAAAACTCGATACGCGCCCGCTTATTGGATCGAGTACCCGGCGGCGAGGGTCAATAGGAGCACCATGAACAATGCCGTGAGCATCAGGTAGGTGATCGAGCGCGGTTCGTCTTTCAGGTGCTGGAAATAGCCGGCGATCAGTGACGTCTTGGTGGCGGCCAGGATTAGCGTTCCGGTGACCGCCATCCCGTAGGTGAAGATGCCCTCGAAGTGGAAGAAGACAAATTTTCCCGTCGCTAACAACATCAGTGCTACGTAGACCAGGGCGTAGGTCCGAACGCTCGTCATTGGTGGGGATTGTGAGTGATGGCTACTTATACCTTCCTCATGCCATCGAATGGATCGCGGCACCCGACGTGAACGCGATCGGTTGAAAAACACAAAGCGACACGTAGATGCGTCGCCAGCGTGACTAGCCGGCAATGAGTGAACGTTCGGCTCTCGCTCGCCGGACCGGTATCGTACTGGCACTCGCACTCGTGGCCCTTACCGGAGGGATCGGCGTCGTCGCCGCGAGCAACGTCGCCGCGGGCCTCACCGGGTCGACCGACGTGACGGTTCCGACGTGGCTGTATCTCGCGACGGGAGGCGGTACCGTCGGCGCCTCGGCGCTGCTGACGATGCTCGTCACCGACCGCGGCGTGATCGGAACCTACCACGACCGCGCGCTCGAGGCACCGGCCCGACGACTGGTGGCCGCCGGGTCATTTCTTCTCGGCGCAATCGGTGTCCTCGGACTCGCGGTCATCGCCGTCGCCGGGATCGCCGGGCCGAATATCGGTCTGGTCAGCGCGACCGTCTTGGCGACGTTCGTCGGCGGACGCGCACTGCTGACGATCGTGACCTACACTGTCGGGAATCCGTGGCCGGCGCTGAATCCCTGGCGCCGGATCGCGGCGGCGCTGCCGAACGGCTACGAATCGTACCCCGAATCGTACCGCTCCTGGCCCGCTGTCGTGGCTCTGTTGACGTTCGTCTGGCTCGAGGTCGTCGCACCGTTGACGTCGTCTCCGGACGCGCTTCTCGCGGTTCTCGTCGTGTACTCGCTGTTTACGATCTCGAGTGCGGTCGTCTACTCGCCGGAAACGTGGTTTCGCCGCGGCGACCCGCTCTCGCTGTGGTTTCGCTGCTACGGTGCGGTTGCACCGATCCAGCGCACCGACGACGGCTTGAAACTGCGATACCCGGGATCGGCGCTGAGCGACGACGAGCTCATCACCGACGCCTCGCTCGTCGCGTTCGTCCTCGCGCTAGTCTGGGAACTGACCTTCAGCGGGTTCATCGTCACACCACTCGGCGTCAGTACGATCGAAGTACTGGTCGAGCTCGGGATACCGCCGGTCCTCGTCTATCTGGGCTTGCTCGTCGGCGGCTTCGGTCTGTTCTGGAAGGTATACTGGCTCGCCATCGATCGAACTCGCGAGCGAGCCGAGACGTACCTCTCACGACACTACCTCGGGCTCCGATTTGCCGCGCCGCTGCTGGCGATTGCAGCGGGCTACCACCTCGCCCACTACGTCAGCTTTGGGCTCTCATTGTGGCCGTCGCTGCTCGACGCCCTGGCGATGCCGCTGAACCCGCCGCCGAATCCGACCCAGTATGCACTGCCGGGCTGGTTCGGCTACGTCGAGATAGCCGGCATCCTCGTCGGCCACATCCTCGCCGTGTGGATCGCACACACCGTCTCCTTCGAACTGTTCCCCGGCAAACTGCAGGCGATCAGGAGCCAGTTTCCGCTCATCGTCGTCATGGTCTTTTTCACGATGGTGAGCCTCTACCTCGTCTCCCAGGGTTCGATGAGCCCGCCGTACGTTCCGAGCTGAGGTCCCACGTCGAACCGGCAAACACTTGCTCGCACCGCCGTAATGGTCGACTGAATGGCGACCGACGGCACGCTCGAGCGAGAGTACGACGTCCCCGTGGACGAATCGCCCAGCGCGACCTGTCCGTACTGCAGTCGTCCATTTCGATCCGAGCGATACGTGACGTTTCACATCGGTGTCGAACACTCCGACGTCTGCTCTGCAGACGAACGTGAGGCGTTCGACGACGAACGAGACGACGAGGAGTACGAACTGTTCACGTTCCACTTCAAGGCGGCAATCTCCGTGTTCCTGGTCTACTTCCTGTTTACGTTCGTCTACGCGCTCGTCTGGGCAGGTTGACAACCTCCCACCCTAACGGGCGAGGATTCCACGACGTAGATATTCGGGTTACGCGTTTCCCCTGGCCGCACGTACGCTTTCGCGTGGGCCGTCGACGGTCGCCACCGAATCGTGACCAACGGTTGTGCTTCCCAGCACGTGTAGCCCTGTCAATGGGATCTTCCTCCCTGTTACTCGCAGGCGTCAAAGATGGCTGGCTATGCAACCAGCGAGGGAGCACGATCCGCCTCACCCGAGGTGGTAGGCCGTGCATGGTTCACCCACTCGTCGTGCAATATTCTCCGAAGCGTTCAGGTCGACGTGTCGTCCACGGTTGCAGGCCGAACACGAAACGTGGTCGCCATCACGAGTTCCCATCGAGTCGCACGAGTGCGCGAGTGTGGCACATGCACAACCGACGGTGACTCGCCATCGACCGTCTGAAGACTCCTCGAGTAGCGTCCGGTCGCGATGGACGATCCGAAGGCGACCGATGCGGTCTCCGACGATGGAGAGACGAACTGAATTGCGACGGCAGAATCAAGAAGCGTCCACGAACTCGCGCGAACGGAACCCGGTGTAGCGCCGAGGCGCTACATCAGGTAGAACAGCGGGAAGAGGAACACCCAGACGATGTCCACGAAGTGCCAGTAGAGCCCGAAGTACTCGACCGGCATGTGATCCTCGAGGTAGGCGTCGATCGAGACGACCCTGTAGATCATGAACAGGGCGATCAGCAGTCCGAGGATGACGTGCAGCGCGTGCAAGCCGGTCGTTACGAAGTAAAGCGAGTACTCGATCCCGCTGAACCAGTAGTGACCGTCTGCGAACTTGCTGCTGTACTCGAAGGCCTTGACGCCCATGAACACGAGTCCGAGCAGGACCGTAACGCCGAGCGATGCGAGCAGTCCCTTCTTGTTTCTGCGTTCGGCCATCACGTGCGCCATGACAACCGCGAAACTCGAGGTCAACAGAACGTACGTGTTGAATAGCCCGGCGATGGTGATCGAGTCGAGATGCCAGTTACCCCAGCCGCCGTGGATGCGCATGAAGATGTACGCGCCGATAGCGGCACCGAAGACGACGACGTCCGACGCCAGGAAGAACCAGACGCCCATCTTCTCGTTGTTGATGCCCTCGAACGGCCAGCGCTCGGCGACCGCCATCTCGGGTGCATCGAATTGCTCGCGTCCGAACTGGAACAGCGTGACCCCGAGGAGGCCGATCCCGATCGCGGTCAGAGCCGGATAGACGATGCTCTTTGCCGGAGCCGAGTCAGACAGCGTCACGAAGTCGCCGGCGTGGATGTGATTGCTGACGAACGAATGGATGTACGGTGTCATCCCGCTTAAGCCGAGGAAGAACGTCGCAGTGGCGACCCCGATGCCGAACGGCCAGATACTCGCGTGATCGGCGTGTCCTTCCTCGTGGCTGACCGTCGCCGTTCCGGTTGCTTCTTTTCCGTGTGCGACGCCGCCGTCGGTCGCAGTCGCCGCGTCGTCGACGAACTCGAGCGACCCGCTGGCGTAGCTGGGCCGGTCAGGCCAGTTCTCGAGCGGCGGTGGCGAGGGAATCGCCCACTCGGCGGTTCGGGAGAACGTCCACGGATTGTCCGGGGCGTCGGGGCCGTCCACCAGGCTCTTTCCGAGCGTGATGAACACGAGGAGGAACGATGTGCCGAGGACGAACGCTCCGACCGTCGCCAGCTGGTGGAACAACTGCGTCCCCTCGGGGTAGTGGAAGACGCGCCGCGGCGTCTCCCAGGCGAGGAACATCGGGAAGTAAAGCAGGTTGAACCCGATGAAGTAGACGGCGAAGCTAAGCTTGCCGAGTGTCTCAGAGTACATCTTCCCGGTGATCTTGGGCCACCAGTAGTAGAGGCCACCGACCAGCGCCGTGACGCCCGAGACCATCACGTAGTGGAAGTGTGCGACGACCCAGTAGGTACCGCGGAACTCGTAGTCGAGGACGACAGCGCCCAGGAATACGCCCGTAATCCCGCCCAGGATGAACAGCAAGAGCGCACCGAGCGAGAACAGAAACGGCGTCGTAAATCGGACGCGCCCCTTGACCATCGTATAGATCATCGCGAAGACCATCAGGTCGAACGGCAGTGAGATTCCGATCGTCGTCGCCATGAACAACGTCTTGATCGGGAGATTGATCGTCGACAGGAACATGTGGTGCATCCAGACGAGGAACGACTGCACCGCGACGAGGACCATCGCGATAATGACCCACTTCCGGCCGACGAGTCGCCGACCGGTGAACGTCTGGAACGTCTCGAACATGATCCCCAGCGCGGGGAAGAAGACGATATACACCTCCGGGTGCCCGAAGAACCAGAACACGTGCGCCCACATCAGGCTCGAGCCCTCGTTCGTCGCGAAGTACTGCGTGAGGAAAAGGCGGTCGATCGACAGCAACAGAACCGCCGCCAGCAGCGCCGCGAACGCGAACAGCATCATCCAGACCGTCAGCAGCCACGACCAGGAGAACATCGGCATGTTCCACAGGCCGAGGCCCTCGGCGCGGGACCGATGCATCGTCGTCAGGAAATTGACCGTCCCCATCGTAATCGAGATGACGAACAGGGTCAACGCGAGGATCGTCCCGTTACCGCCCGCCGTCACCTCCATCACGGAGTTGTACATGGGAACGTTCAGCGGTGAGTACATCGTCCAGCCACCGGAGAACGATCCACCCTGGAAGAACGAGATTCCCATGATGACGCCCGAGAACAGGTAGAACCAGTAACTCAGAGCGTTCAGGCGGGGGAATGCGAGATCTTTCGCCCCGATCTGCAGCGGGACGAAGTAATTCGCGAAGCCCGACGCGATCGGCGAGAGGAACCAGAAGACCATCAACAGACCGTGACCGGTCACCGCCTGGTAGTACTGATCGTTCGAGAGCAGGCCCGTCCCGCCGGGCACCCACAGGTGTGCGCGGAACAGCAGCGCGAGTACTCCACCGAACACCAGGAAGAAGAGGGCGGTTCCCAGGTACAGGACTCCCACGTCCTTGTGATTCGTCGTGACTAGCCACCGCTTGATCGACCGCTTCGGCGGAAGGTCACTCATCAGTTCCCACCTCCGTCGTTCGATTGGGTTTCGTTTCCGTTCGATTGGGTTTCGTTTCCATTCGTGTTACTATCAGTCGCGTTCATTCCCTCGAGCGTGAAGGTTTCGTCGACCGGGCCGGTCATATCGATTTCTTTCGTGATCGGTTCGAACTGGCCGTCGGTTGACGTGAGCGTCGCGTTGTAGGGACCACCGTACTCGATTTCGGTGATCTCGATCGTCCCGTTCTCGAACTGGTCGGCCGAGTACGTCTGCTCGAAGTCACGCTCCTGGTGCTCGACAGTCAACTCGTACCCCTCCGTCACGGGCGTCTCGTTCGCGTCCTGAACCGTGTACGACATCGTCAGCTGACTGTTCATCCACTCGTCGAACGCTTCTGGCTCCATGACCTGGACGGTCCCGGTCATCGAGGTGTGGAACTCGCCACAGAGTTCGAAACACTGGATCTCGTGGGTCGCGCCAGCGTCTTCGGCTTCGAACCACGTCCTGTCGTACTCGCCCGGAATCGCGTCGGCTTTTACCCGTTGATCGGGTATGCCAAACGCGTGCCAGACGTCACCTGACGTCACATTCAGCCAGATACGTTCGTCGGCGGGAACGCGGAGCGTACTCGTCGTCTCGATTCCGGTATCGTACTCGAAGAACCACGCGAAGCCTTCTCCAGTGACTTCGACGTTGAGCGCCTCCTCTTGTCCTTGCTGCTGGCCGGGGTCTTCGACGTACAGCAGCATGCTATACGTCCAGACCACCAGCGAAATGACGATAATCGCGCTGATGCCGAACGAGAGGAACAGTTTCTTGCCGCCCTTTCCGCCTGTCGGTAACTCCCCGACCGATGGCAGGTTCTCGTCGGCGTCATTCTCGTCGGTATCGCGGTATTTGTACGCGTTGTACAATGTATACGCGACGACGACGATGCCGACGAGCGTTCCGAGTGCGAGGAAGACCAGAAAGATCTCCTGGAACACGTCAACTCGAGTTCGAGCCTGCTGCAGCGGGGTCGTAAATGCGCTGTAGATTGTATTCACCTCTTTTGAAGGTCGCTTATATGTCGGACGATGATTGCCGGGGCCACTTATCTATTTGGAAACCGCCCTGCTGCTGCCGTCTGCTGGCTGCCGGTACGACGAATCGTGCTGTCAATTCCTGGACTAAATACTGCCGGACGTTCCTGCTCCATCACTCCCTCGTTAGGGCCGATGACCTTCTGTCTATCGTTGTCTCCCAGGCGGCGTTTTCCCATCGTTGCCCGTCCGTCCCATCGTTGCCAGTTTTCGGTTCGTGCGTGCGAGCGTCCCGTGTTCGGGCGCCCACACGGTCCCTGGCAGGTCCCGTCCCTGACCTAGTCCGAATCGGTTACTCACGCCAGCCGAACAGCCGTTCGCGAAGCGAACGGTCGTGTCGTTTCTCGGCGAGCAGAACCGAACAGTCGACGGCTTCGGTGACGTCGCTGATCATCGAGCGGCTCACGAGGCGCGAGAGAAGCCCTCGTTCGGTCGCGCCGATCATCAGCATCGTGTGGTCGTCGGCCGCTCGTTCGATCGCGCTCTGGGGATCGCCGCTCTCGATCACTCTGTCCGCGGTCTCGAGATTATGATCGGTCGCCCACTCCTCGAGGAACGATTCGGCGTCCGCCATCGATTCGTCGTCGTCGCGAACGTACAACAGCGAAATGTCGCTGTCGTACTCAGCCGCAAGCAGCCGGGCAACGCTGGCGCCGAGTTCTGAGTCAGGCCCGCCGGCCGTCGGAACGAGGATTCGGGAGGCGTCGAATCCACGGTCCTTGAGAACGAGGAAGTCGCAGGGGAGGTCGCCGGTGAGTTCGTCCATCCGTTGTTCGGCTCGCCCGTGTGCGTGTGGTCCCCATCCCATCACGACGAGATCTGCGTCGTTCGTCCGTGCAGCGTCGAAGACCTCCTCGAACGATCGGTGTGAGAGGATCGTCCTCGTCTCGACGTCGACACCGAACGTCTCGGCGTCTCGACGGGCGCTTTCGAGCAACTGTTCGGATTCGGCGTCGAGCTGGTCGACGTGATCGGCACCTTTCTCGAGCGGCGTCTGGTCGGGAACCTGGACGATGTGAGTCGCGACGACCGTGCCGTCGCGCTGGTTCGCGATTGCGCTCGCGAGCGTGATCAGATTGGTTTCGTGATCCGGGTTGGCGAGCGGTACCATTACGCGGTAGGTGCCACCGTCGGGTTTGACGGTCGTGGCCGCGGTGACCGCGGGTTCGGGCATTTCATCGGCTCGATGGAGAATAAACTCGCTGAGGACGCCCTGGTCCTCGGTCTTGTTCCTGGCGTAGATGAGATACCACAGCGCCGCGACGATCACGAATGCGACACAGAGGGCGATCACCCGTGGATCGATGAACGCGATCAGGGCGATCGAGAAAAGCGCACCGAGAATCGGCGTCACGGGGTAGAACGGGACGCGGTAGTCCGGCTCGTACTCCGCTGGTTCGACTTCGCGCATCACGATCAACGCGACGTTCAACAGCCCGTAGATGACGAGGTGGAGAACGCTGCCGGCCGTCGAGAGCGTTCGAATATCCCCGATCAACAGGAAGAGAACGATGAAGCCGCCCGTGACTGCGATCGATCGATAGGGAGTCCCGTACCGAGGATGTATCTCGTTCAATTCCGGACTGACGAGCTTGTTCCGCCCCATCGCGAAGTTGATCCGCGACGACGCGAGGATCGACGCGTTCGCCGAGGAAGCCGTCGCTAGCAGGCCTCCGAGCAGGAGTGCTGCGGCACCGATCGGCCCGATGAGCCGGCTCGCAACGTCGACGACCGCCGTATCGTTGTTGGCGACGAGGTCGGTTTCGACGGCGGCGAGGACGGCGAGCAGGACCAGGACGTAGATGGCCGTCACGAGGACGACGCTGCCGATGACTGCTCGGGGGAGGTTTCGACCGGGGTCTTTGATCTCTTCAGCGACGGACGTGATCTGGACGAAGCCGAGATACGAGACGAAGATCAGTCCGGTCACTGGGAGGAGAGGCGTGAATCCCTCGTCCGGCGGAGCGATCGGCCGAAGTGTCGCGAGGTCAGCGTTCATGATCCCGAACGCGGTAAAGACCGCCAGAATGCCGACGAGCGTGATGACGATGACGTTCTGGAGAGTGCCGGTTTCCTTCGCGCCGACGTAGTTGACGGTGATAAAGAGTAGCGCCGCACCGAGTCCGATCAGCTGTGCGGCGGACAACGAGAGAACGGACAGTTCGACCGGCCCGAACGAGATGCCGGCCATGCGGACGATGTACTCGCCGAACCCGTAGACGTAAAACGCCGACGCGAACGCGAGGCCGATCCAGTTCCCCCAGCCCGCGATGGATCCAAACAGGGGCCCGAGCGCCCGGTTGACGTAGAAGTACGCGCCGCCCGATTTCGGCATCGCCGTCCCGAGTTCACTCGCCGAAAACGCCGTCAATAGGGCGATTCCGCCGCCGAGGACGAACGCGATTGCAGTCAGCGGTCCGGCCATTGCGACGGCCTCGCCGGGCAACACGAAGATACCGGCCCCGATCATCGTCCCGACGCCGATCGTCAGCGCGGCCAGCGGTCCGAGGTCCTTCGCTAATTCTTCGTCACTCATTGGAAGCGGACTGGCCGCCGGTTACTGATCGTCGAACGATCGCCCGTGGTGGTCCCCAGCACCGAGGTCTCGACGCTTGCGATTGCCTCGTAACCTGTCCTGCACGGCGAACAAGTTGGTCGTCACTTCGGGACAAGTCCATATCGGCACTTACTACTCATCGTATTATAACTTCTCGATACTGTTCGACGGCAGCATCTCGGAGCGAGACTATCCGCTGGTAGCCATATCATCCGACCCTTCAGTCCCAAACTGATTTGAGTGATGATAATCGTGTCACACTTCGGCTACCCACACGCGACTCGTCGCCGGCAATTCGTACACGTCGAGGAAGACCGCATCGATGAACTGGGCGATCCGGTTCGGATCCGCTTTCGCGCTGATCCGGACGTTGATCCCTTCGGCGTCTTCGGGTCGGATCAGGTCGTCGATCTTGAACGCCGGAAACTCCTCGAGAAGGGATTTCAGTGCATCGAGTTCCGACTCGGTGCAGTCCAGGTTGACCGTGCCGTCTCCGAACTGGACCCAGGGAACGCCGAGTACGGCGCTCTGGGTGTCTGCGTCGGCGCCTGGGTCGGGTCCGTCGACCGCCTCGTCTGTACCACTCGCCGCCGCATCCACGATGGCATCGTCGGCCTCGAGCGTCAGAAATCCGCTTTCGCGTTCCCGGTGAGCGGCGATGGCGTCGACGTACAGTTTCCGTCGTTCGATCGGTTCGGCGGCGTCAAAGCGAGTCATATCGAACGAACGGGCCCGATTCTTTAAGCCTTTATGTGCCGCCCCTGAACGATTCACTATGGCTCAGCCACGAATCCTGATCCTCGGAGCACCCGGGGCCGGTAAGGGAACTCAGAGTGCAAAGATCACCGCGGAATTCGATGTCGACCACATCACTACTGGGGACGCACTGCGAGCGAACAAGGAGATGGACATCTCCGACATGGACACTGAATACGACACGCCGGCTGAGTACATGGATCGGGGGGAACTCGTCCCCGATGATGTCGTCAACGCCATCGTCGACGAGGCACTCAACCAGGCTGACGGCTTCGTCCTCGACGGCTACCCGCGGAACATAGAACAGGCCCACGAACTCGAGGACATGACCGATCTCGACGTCGTCGTCTATCTCGAGGTCAGCGAGGAGGAACTCGTCCACCGACTGACCGGCCGGCGACTCGATCCCGAGACCGGCGACATCTACCACGTCGAGTACAACCCTCCCGAGGATCCGGCGGTCGAAGAGCGACTCGTCCAGCGCGACGACGACACTGAAGAAACCGTCAAGGAGCGGCTGTCAGTTTTCCACGAGAACACCGAACCCGTCGTCGAGTACTACGACGAACAGGGGGTCCTGAAGCGCGTCGACGGCGAGCAAGCGCCCGACGACGTCTGGGAAGAACTGAAGACGACGATACAGAACGCCGTGTAAGAAATCGGACTACTCGTTCGTCACATCAATTTTGTGATGGGCGTTGTTCAGATACGTGATCCGAGGCGGTAGCGTGTACGATTCCGGGTGAAGCGGTATATCGGCGGTATCAAGACTCGAGTCGTAGGCCAGTTCCGTACTCGTTGCGTGAATTTTCACTGACGACGCGACTATCGAGCCGTACACGTCGAGGTTCGAGTGAACACAGACCTGGCTTTCACAGCCGTTTCGTGTCGGCCAATCGTCCTCGTTGCTTGCAGCGTAGAGGACACCTTCGAAGCGGGAGTTTCCACCCGGTCCGAAGTCGACTTGCATTTCGGACGTTCCGAACACGTGGATCCGTTCTGCATCGACGTCCGTAGCGCAGGGATCGACACAGATGTCGCCGCCGTTCCTGGCGTCTAGATCACCCGTCGTGTAGACCTTCAGCGCGTTGTTGCCACTCCAATCGGTGACCGTGATCGTCGATCCGCTGGCGTCGATGTCTCCATCGACGAACAGCGTCGCGTTGCCCTCCGTGAGATCGAATCGAAGGTGTCCCGCCTCTTCGATACTGTCGGCGACGTAGGCCCCGTCCCCCCTCGTTAGAGTCGTGTCGACCGTTCCGAGGTCGTCGTCGACGTTCATCTCTCCCGATTCCGTATCGTTGATCATCTCACTGACGACGGTATCCAGCAGCGGCAAGTTTCCCTGGCTGGTCGGCCCGTCGACGTCCGCATTTTTGTGAACGGTGTAGTCGTCCGAATAGGTCACGCCCGAATCGAACGCCACGTCCGCTTCCAGGTACCCCAGCTCTACTGACACCGTTCGGTTCGAGTGATCGACATTCCGGATCACCGCATCACCGGCCTGGTGTCTAAAATACGACTCCCAGCCCCGGTAGTAGTCGCTGGTGATGGTCAACGTGACCGTTTCGTTCTGGACGACATCCTGTATCGGGACCGTTTTCTGGTGCACCATCGATAGCTTTTCCGACGACAGCCCCTCATCTTCGCTGACGTCCGAGACGGAGAGCCACAGCGTCTCTTTCTCGGCATCGTACTCGATCGGTGGTGCAGAGAGCATCAGTGTTTGGTTCCCTCGCTTGCGCCAGACGCCGCCGGCCTGATAGGCGACGATGTTCCCGTCGTCGCCGCTATATTCGATCGCGCCGAGTTGGATCGTTTTGCTGAAGTCACTGGATTGGATTTCGATCGAAACAGCGTTGGTCTTCGTGATCGCCCCCGACTGACCAGAATCGAACGACATGGAATGTGTCACATCGTCGTTGATAGCGGCCGACGATATCTACTGGCTCAATTTGACGAACGATTGTTCGACCCGGTCCTGTTGGGACTGATACTCGGTGTTCGTCATCATTTCGGCGCCGACGAAAAAGATCCCGACGCTGATCGTCGCCACCATTCCGATCAGCAGGACGACCGCCAGAATGGAGGATTGCCCTCGGATCTCCACGCACCTTTCTTTCACGAGATAATTCATACACAGAACTAGTTCACTGTGATTGATAAACAATCGGCTTCATCAAAAACTATATCCATTTGATAGTAAGGTGCTACATTACTAGATGAACGCTTGAAATAGACTGCTACGTGAGTACCAACGCCGTCACAGCTGCCGACCGAAGAAAAACACTTGTATACCGGACGATGCCTAGCACAACCAGATGACGCGTACAGCCGAGAAGATCGATGCCCTCGTTCGCGAGGATCCCGCGATGGCGGATGCCCTCGAGTCAATCCGCGAGGAAGCCGACAGAGACGCCGGCGAAGTCCAGTGGGCCGACGTCAACGACGAGTTGACGAGTGGTCAGTGGGGTCGACTCATCGAGAAGGGCGTACTGGTCGATGGCGACGAGGGGTTCGTGATAGCCGATCGCGACGCGTTCGATCGGGCCCTCGACGGAGACGAGGATAGCGTCGGTAGCGCCGCAGCAGACGTCGATATCGACGACGATGAGTCGAGTTGGTCGCAATGGGACAAACTGGCCGGTATCGGCGCGCTCCTGTTGATGCCCGGGTACTGGTTCGACTCCATTCGGAATGTCGTGGGGAACACGGTGGACATCGCGCTCGGTCCCCTCGATGCAGTGTTACCGTTCTACGCCGTGATCCTGATAGTCGCACTCATTACTGGCCTCTACTCGTCGTTGCTCCAGGCGAATCTGATGAACACGGAACTCATGGGTAAGTATCAAGAGCGGATGAAAGCGGTCCAGGAGGAGCAAAAGGACCTCCGTCAGCGCAAGAAAGATGCCGAAGACCGCGGTGCGAGTGACGCGGAAATCGAACGCCTCGAGAACGAGTTAGAGAGCGCCCGCGAGGAGCAAATGGAAGCGATGGCGGAAAACCTCGGGATGTTTAAACTGCAGCTCCGCCCCATGGTCTGGATCATGCTGTTGACGATTCCGTTGTTCCTCTGGATGTACTGGCGAATCCAGGCCGTCGGTCTCCAGGGCTCACAGGCCACCGTCGTCATGCCGATAGTCGGGGAAACGACCTGGCAAGCAGGACTCTTCGGTCCGATGCCGGCGTGGATCGTCTGGTACTTCCTGTGTTCCATGGGATTCTCCCAGATGCTTCGCAAGTCACTGAATATCGACATGTCACCGTGACCATCCGCAACTGATTCTCGGCACTCCCCTGTCGTCGAATCCAGTTTCCCACGGACGATTGTGGCTACTCGCCGACACGGCGAGAGAACCCATACGCGGATTCAAAACCCATTTTACCAGCCCCCTCGCAAACCAACTATGTTACTTACAGTCTCCGGCCCACCGGGAAGCGGCAAGAGTACGACCGCGGAGTTGCTCGCCGAGGCTTTCGATTTCGATCACGTCAGCGGCGGCGACATTTTTCGGACGCTCGCCGACGAACGGGGCTACACCCCGCTCGAGTTCAACAAACTCGCCGAAGAGAACGACAAGATCGACCGCGACCTCGACCGGCGGTTGCGCGAAATCGCCGTCGAGGGGGACGATCTGGTGCTCGAGTCGAGGCTCGCCGGGTGGCTGGCAGGCGACGAGGCCGACTTTCGATTCTGGTTGGACGCCCCAGTGCGTGTTCGCGGGGTGCGAATCGCCGATCGCGAGAACAAAGACCCCGACCGGGCGACCGAAGAGACGAGAGCCCGCGAGGCAAGCGAAGCCCAGCGTTATCAGGAGTATTACGGAATCGATATCCAGGATCTGACCATCTACGATCTCTCGGTGAACACGGCTCGCTGGGAGCCCGATGCCGTCCTCGATATGCTCGTCACCGCTGTCGAACGCTACGACGCCGACCGCGACGAAGGAAAAGCGCTCGTCGACCTCGAGTCGAATTTCTGATGACTCTCCGTGGCCCACCAGCGGATCGGTCGCCCGCCGAGTTGCTCACCTTCGGCGTCGTCAACCTCGATAAGCCGCCGGGTCCCTCCTCACACCAGATCAGTGGTTGGTTGCGAGACGCCATCGACGAGACGCTCGCCGAACGCGGTTCTGACGAGACGATCGACCGAGCCGCTCACGCTGGGACGCTCGATCCCAAAGTGACCGGCTGTCTGCCGGTCATGCTCGGCGACGCGACTCGGCTCGCACCGGTCTTTCTGGAGGGCGGTAAGGAGTACGTCGCCGTCCTTGAATGTCACGCGCCGGTCCCCGTCGACGCCGAGTCCATCGTCGCCGAGTTCGAGGGACCGATCTACCAGAAGCCGCCACGCAAGAGCGCTGTCTCTCGGCGGCTGCGTATCAGGGAAATTTACGAACTCGAGGCTCTCGAGGCCGAGGAACGGCGGCTCCTGTTGCGCATTCGCTGCGAGAGCGGGACGTACGTTCGCAAGCTCTGTCACGACCTGGGTCTTGCCCTCGGTACCGGTGGTCACATGGGCCACCTCCGTCGGACGGCCACAGACCCGTTCGACGATCGAACGCTCCACAGTCCGTCCGACCTCCTGGATGCCCTGGCGTTCTGGCTCGAGGACAACGATCCCGACCGTCTGTACGACGTTGTCGAACCCGCCGAACGGATCCTCGAGGGGATCCCGCGCGTCGTCATCGCCGAAAGTGCTGCTCGAGAGGTGGCCAACGGTGCGCCGGTCTACGCACCGGGTGTACTCGAGGTCGACGGCGGGATCGATACGGGGGCGCTCGTGGCCTGTTATACGCCAAACGACGCGGCAGTCTGCCTCGGCAATCTGGCCGGGAGCGTGGACGCGGAGCACGGGGTTGCGGTGGATCTCGAGCGCGTCCTCGTCTGAGTGCACTTGGACCGGAAGCGAGTCACAAGACTGTCTCCGCAGTGAAATTGGCTTCATCCGACCCGTGGGTCGGTCAACGAGTTACAGTGCTGTTCTCCCCAAACCACGGTGTGGGTGAAAGAGCACCAGTGAATACGACGCGAGGACTGATATTACCCGTACAATCGACTCACGCTGAACACGAAGCATACGACTGTCCGTTCGTCGATACGACGGACGACCACGACGTTTCGTTTTCCCTATTCAGTGGCGATTCGGTCCCGCCATCGTGGGCTCGAGTCATCGGCGTTGCGTGAACATCCGAACGTGCAGGAACTGACGCCGGTCAAGAAACGCGACGGGAACGGTGGGCAGTCGGTTTCGACGACGAAATCACGAATAATGCGCTCGCGAAACTCGAGTGTCATAACGAGTTCGCGGTCGAGTCGCGAGACTCCCTCGGACTCGGCCAGTTGTTTGCCCTCCTCGCAAATGCCGAGGCGCCGAGCGAACTACCTGACAGCTACCGGGACCGGACGGCCATCGAGTGGGTGACGCTCTCGGACGCGGCAGTCTCGAAGAACGTCCATCGCGTCGAGCGAACGGTCCTCCGACGCCTCGTGAACGTCCACAAGGCCGTCGATTAGGGAGCAGTCCCGGTCGCTGTCGGGGAACCGAACCTCCCTCTCAGATCGGTTGGCCGGTTCGCGGACCGCATAGACGGCTGGCTTGTTCGCCTACAACAGGTTAACATGTCAACCTTGTATGTCATGTTCCTTTTAGTCAATTCTTCGTTCGATATGGTGGATAATATCAATCGGCGAGTGGTACTGAAGCGGACAGGTGCACTGACGACGGCCGGCGCGATCGGGGTCGCAGGATGTCTGGAACAGCAGGGGTCCGGCGGTGACGGACTGCGAATCGGTGCGATCCAACCCGTCTCTGGCGACCTCAAGTACTACGGCCAAATCAGCCTAATGGGTTTTTACTCCGGGCTGGCCTACAGGTACGATCTCGATCCGATCGAGGAACTGACGACGGGGCGATACGAACTCGATCCGGACGACGGGCCGTCCATCGAGATCATCGTCCAGGACACGGAATTCGATCCCTCGACGGCACAGCGGGTCGCCGAGGACCTCGTCGTTGACGAAGACATCGACCTACTGTTCGGCGCCTCGTCGTCGGACTCTGCGCGACAGATCATCCCGAACGTCATCGACGAGGCAGACATTCCCTACATAATCGGCCCCGCCGCAGATGCGGACATTACCGCGTCCAGCGAATACTGTCACGAACTGGCGTTCCGGGCCAGCGAACACACGGCGATGGACGCCCGCGCCGGCGGCCGACACGTCGCCTTGCTGGGCGACGTGTCGACCGTCGCCATCTTCGCTGCGGAGGGGGCGTTCGGAGAGGGGGTAGCGAACAACTATCGAGAAGTACTCGAGGCGGAGGGCATCGAAGTCCTCGAACCCCGGTTCGTCGAGCCAGGGTACAGCGAATTCGGAGGGATGTTCGACGACGTCATCGATCAGGGTGCCGACGGTGTCGTGGGCGGATTCACGTTCATCACGCTTCCCGAATTTCTGCCGACGGCGATGGTGTACGAAGACATGCAGGTCTTCGGCGGCTTCGCGGAACTCGTCACGACACAGATCACTGGGAAGGCAGTTCAGGAAGCGCTCGGCGATGACTTCACCGCGGAGGACATTCAGGACGCTGGACTCGGCCCGTTTACCACGCGATACCACTGGAATCAGTACGACAACGAGATCAACGACGAGTTCATCGACATGCACATCGACGCCTACGGACAAGTGCCGGACCTGTTCAGTGCCGGTACGTTCGTCGGTGGCTCGGCCCTCGCACAGGCGATCGAGGAGAGCGGCTCGACCGACGGAACCGACATCGCCGATGCGATGCACGGGATGAGCGTCGAAGACACGCCGAAAGGCGAAGGTGCCTACACCTTCCAGGAGCACAACAATCAGGCCGCCTCCGAGATGACCGTCGCCTGGCCGGTGCCGACCGATTCAGTGTTCGAGGAGACCTGGGACGCCGCGGTGATGCCCGGCGAACCGATCGAGACGTACAGCGCCGACGAGGTCACGGTCCCGGCCGAGGAAGTCAGTTGCAATCTCAGCTGAGGTGATCCCATGTTACTATCAACGCACGACCTCACGAAGAAATTCGGTGGAATCACCGCAGTCGACGGTGTCGACTTCACGCTCGAGAAAGGGGAACTCTGTTCAGTCATCGGACCGAACGGGGCGGGCAAAACGACGTTTTTCAACCTGCTAACTGGCGTTCTCGAGCCGACGGCGGGGTCGATTGAGTTCGCGCCATCCAATCCCGAGGGCGACCGCCGCGACGACAGCGTTATCGATATTACTGCCGCTTCCCCCCACAAGACGGCGTTACTCGGACTCCACCGTTCGTACCAGATAACCAATATTTTTCCGACGGTGTCGGTCCGCGAGAACGTCCGCATTGCCGTTCAGGCCCATCGGGGCAGGGACTCGTGGCAGTTCTGGCGGAACGTCGGCGCGTTCGACGATCACATCGCGGAGGCCGAGCGGATTCTGCAACGCATCGGACTCACCGCCGCGGCCGACCGGCCCGCCGAGACGCTGAGCCACGGCGAGAAACGAACGCTCGAACTCGGCATCGCCCTCGCCGGCGATCCAGATCTGCTTTTGCTCGACGAACCGACGGCAGGCGTCTCGAGCGAGGACGTGAGTCAGGTCACGGCGATCATCGAGGATATCGCCGCCGATCACGCGGTCATGCTAATCGAGCATAACATGGACGTCGTGATGGGGATCAGCGACCGCGTCGCCGTGTTGAATCAGGGCGAGTTGATCGCACAGGACGTTCCCGAGACGGTACGGGAGAGCGAAGCCGTGCAGCAAGCGTATCTGGGCGGGTACGATCCCGGCGGTGTCGATGCGGGTTCCGAGACGGACGCTGACGATGGTGGCGAATCGGGGGTATCCGCCGGATGATCGCGGAGGTGATTCGTCGATGAACCTCCTCGAACTCGAAGGCGTTCATACCTACTACGACGAGAGCCACATCCTACAGGGCGTCGACCTCGCCGTCGAAGAGGGTGAGATCGTCGCGCTCCTTGGGCGAAACGGGGTCGGCAAGACGACGACGCTCCGGTCGATCTTGCAACTGACTCCGCCGCGGAAGGGAACCGTCCGGTTCGAGGGCGAGAACATCACCGGAGTGCCGACCCACGACGTTGCCGCGGGCGGTATCGGCTGGGTACCCGAAGAGCGGCGGATGTTCGGCTACCTCTCCGTCGAGGAGAACCTCCGCGTCGCAGTCGCTCCCGACGACGACTTCGAGGCAATGCGCGAGTACGCGTTCTCACTGTTTCCCGACCTCGAGCGGTTCCGGGAGAAGGAAGCGCGGAACCTGAGCGGCGGCCAGCAGCAGATGGTCGCGATCGCACGCGGCATGGTTGGCGACAACGAACTTCTGTTGGTCGACGAACCCAGCGAGGGGCTGGCACCGCAAATCGTCGAGCAGGTCGTCGAGGCGCTCCGGGAGGCCTCCGCCGAGACGACGATGGTCCTCGTCGAACAGAACTTCCCGCTGGCGATGGACCTCGCCGATCGGTTCTATCTGCTCGATCACGGGACGGTCGTCGAGTCTGGCACGACCGAGGGCGTCACGGCGAACGACGAGAACATCCGGAGGTACCTCTCGGCATGATGGGGATGACGACGGACCTCGCGCCGCTGGTAGATACTCCATTGGTCGTCGATGCTGTCGGCCGATTGCTCCAATTCGATACGCTCGCTCGAATCATCATCGAAGGATTCGGCAAAGCGGCGATCTACTTCATTATTGCCGTCGGGCTGACCATCGTCTTCGGCCTCATGGGGGTTCTCAACTTCGCCCACGGAGCGTTCGCGATGCTGGGAGCATATCTGGGCGGCGTCTTGATGGTCGTCACGATCTCGAGCGGCACGTCACCGGTGGCCCGGTTCGCCCTCTTCATCGTCGTCGCCGCGGTCATCTTTGCGCTACTGACCGCATTCGGCTCCGCCCTCGAGATCGGGCTCGTTCGTCCAATCTACGACCGGACACCGATGTACCAGATCCTGTTAACCTTCGGCGTTGGCCTGATCCTCGAAGAACTGACTCGGATCGTCACATCCGCTCGTGGTATTCAGCCGGAACCGACCTGGACGGGCGCGGCAGCGACGATTCCCCCGTCGCTGGAGCGGTTCTACTCGATCCTCGGCGCGAACATTCGCGGATTCTATCTGTTCGCAATCGTCGCCGGAATCCTGATCGCGGCTGTCGTCTGGACGTTCCTGACGCGAACTCTGTACGGCCTGTACATCCGCGCTGGCAGCGAGGACGACGAGATGGTCGAGGCACTCGGTATCGACGTCCGGAAGGCGTTCACGATCGTCTTCGGCCTCGGAACCGGACTCGCGGCTGTCGGCGGCGTCTTCCTCATGTGGGATCCGACGCAGGGACCGAGTGTCCTGCTCAACATCGAGGTCCTGCTATACGCCTTCGTCGTGGTCGTCATCGGCGGGCTCGGCTCGTTCAAGGGCACGCTCGCCGCGGCTGTAATCGTCGGAAGCGCCGACTCGCTGACGACGTGGGTGTTCAATACCGGTCTCGTCGATTTCCCGGGACTCTCGGAGGTCACGATCTTCCTGTTGTTGGTGATCGCACTCGTCGTTCGGCCACAGGGACTGTACGGCGTCGAGGAGGTGGGCGGCCATTAGCTCCACCCGTGACGGGGACGGTGACCGCGTCCAGGAGGGTGGCGGTTCGAACGCCGATATCGTCTTCGAGGAGTCGGCCGAACCGGAAGGTGGTGAGCCGACGCCCGGCGCAGTCGGGACCGCTCGAGACGGGACCTGGATCCGTAGCTACCTTCGTGATCACGTCGTTCACGTGTCGGTGGTCGCCCTATTCGTGATCTACCCACCGCTGTACGGTATCCTGCTCCGGACGCCGCTGGGTGCCGAGTTCGACGCGTTCCTGCCGGGAACGACGTTCCTCATCGCGATGCTCTACCTCGGCCTGTTTGCGATGAGCTTCGACTTCATCAGCGGCTACACCGGCTATCTCTCGTTCGGCCACGCCACCTTCTTCGGCGTCGGCGCGTACGTCATCGTCCTCACGGCCAACGGGAAGGTGCCAGGGGTTTCCGAGGGGATGCCATTTATGATCACGATGATTCTCGGCGGCCTGGTCGCGTTCACGCTCGCGCTGGCGATCGGAGCCGTTTCCTTCCGGCTCACCGGCGTCTACTTCGCGATGATCACTCTCGGCTTCGCACAGGTAGTGTACGAGCTCGTTCGCAATTGGGATTACGTCGCGGTGAATCCACAGAGCGGCCCGACGATCGGCGGTCCGACGCCCGAGATCGGCGTGCCGTACGTCGATTCGCTCTCGGTCGCGCTCGGACGGCTCGCCGGTGATAGCTTCGAGAACGTCCTCGGCCTCGGGATCGATATCTCGGCGACGCTGACTACCTACTACGCGATCGGCCTGGTCGTCCTACTCAGCTACTTCGCGATGCAGCGGATCATTCACTCGCCGTTCGGTCGCGTCATGATCGCGGTTCGCGAGAACGAAGAACGGGCGCAGGCCATCGGATACAACGTCTTCTGGTACAAGATGGCCGCGTTCGGCTTCAGCGGGTTTTTCGCCGCGGTCGCCGGTGCGCTGTTCGCCGCCTACGTCGGCACGGCCCCACCCAACGAGACCTTCCACTTCCTCGTGACCGCCGACGCCCTGATCGTCACGATCATCGGCGGTATCGGCACGCTGGCTGGTCCGTTCTTCGGCACCGTCTCCTACGAGTGGCTCGAGGACATCCTCTCGTCCGAACAGGGCGGGCTCGCTCCCTATCTCCGGGCGACGCTTCCGGACGGGGTCCTGACGACCGATATCGCCGGCGTCACCGTTGCCGACGTGATCAACACTGCCATCGACGGCCGCGCCCCGCTATATCTCGGCATCGTCTTTGTGCTGTTCGTGCTGTTTGTCCCTAACGGGCTGCTCGGCACGGTCCGTGATCGACTCGGCGACACCGTCGGGTCGGCGGTGGGCGATCGACTCGAGCGATATCGGCACTGATCTGAGAGAAGAGCGATTTCGCTCGAGCGGGGGCGCGATCCTCGAGCCGGTGTCACCGCCCAGCACGGTCGGTCTGGTCGGATCCCGTCGGGTGAAAACGACATCCTTAAACAGCAGACGCCCATCGGTCCACGTGCGGGACCGTGGGGTAGTGGTATCCTCTGCGGATGGGGTCCGTAGGACCCGAGTTCAATTCTCGGCGGTCCCACTTTTTGCGACGCAAAAACGGGAGTACGGGCTGCCGCGAAGCGGTCTCTCGATGGCTCCGCTCGAAATTAATACGTATTCAACTCATCGCGGCTCGCACCCTCGAGGCGGCCGAAAGCCCGATTCCCGGTTTCGAAACAGGCTCCGGAATCCGTCGGTCCGTCCGGAGGCGCCTGTGTCGTTCGAGAGACCGGTCGGTCAGTGCGTCGTCCGGTCCGGTCGTGACCTGCTCGCGAGATCTCACGGGGCGAATCCACATCCGTCCGTCTCGGGCACTGGTTCACGGGAGCAATAGCTGGAACCCTCGGTTCGCGTGTTCAGGTCGGTACTCTCTTTCCACGGTCCGACTGTTGTTTAACAAGTGGCCTCGATCGTTGGCCTGAGAACAACTGTCCTCTTCGTCCGACGTCTGTCAGTCGGACGTCAGTAAAGTATCGTAGGTCTTATTTGGGCCCTCGTTGCCGAGGGAGACATGCCGAAAACAATGCCCACCAGTATGCGGGTTGTCTATGCAGTCGCGGCTCAGGAAAACGTCGATCCGGCCGAACTGCAACCACCGCTTCACGCAGTCGTCGATGCGGATGCACTCGACGAACTGTTCCCGTTGGGGGGCGCTGACTCGAGCAGTCTCGCCAGGTCCGTCGAATTCACCTACCGTGGTAATCAGGTGTGTATCGACGACCGGGGCAACGTCGACGTGTTGGCACAGTCCGCCGAGTCAGGGGTCTCGACGACTCCCGACCAGTAGGGTACCGAACGGATCGTCGCTACGGCCACCAGACGTCGTTCGATTCCAAACCGGGGGACTCCCCGCGCTCGAGCGGGGGTGACTGCTGGAGGTCGAACGACTCGAATTAGCCACCGACGGCGACGGCCGATGTCGACGGCGTAAACACGTAGTCGTCGATGTACTCCCAGTCGTCACATCCGTCGCTATCGGCCGTGGTCGGACCGGTGTCGTGGTCCCGGCCTTCCGACCCGTCCTCGAGACTACCATCCGTGTCATCCTCGAGTGTGTTCGTTGCCGTCCCCGTCGAGGTTGGCCCCGTCCGTGCGCTCATCGCCGCCGGTCCAGTCTGTATCGGATCTGGTTTGGTCACCACCGTCGAACCCGTCCCCGTCCGTGTCTGCGGCCAGGACGGCGGGCCCGTCGTGGAGTTCGGTCAGTGGGGAACGCCGTCAGCATCGGGACCGACGGTCGTCGTCCCACCGACGAGTCCGGTCGTGAGAAGGCCGAGCGCGAAAGCGAATCCGTCCAGCTGCGATAGTTGTACTTCGTGAACGTCACGAATACGAGGGTAAGTGAATTACGGCTGTCGCAAGCGTCCGGTCGAGATGTCGGACGGGGGTCGCCCAAATCGCGACTCCGAGCACGACGGCCCGCGTCTCGTTCACTTTCGCTCTGCTGTCCAAACCCTCTTACACGCCGGCCCCGCAGACGTTCGTAATGGACGGGAACGAGCGCCTCGAGTTGCCGGTTTCCGACGACACCCTCCCCTTCGACGCCGACGCTGTGACGATCGAAGACGATGACGTATTCACTCTCCTCGAACCCGCGGTACAGGAGTGGTGGCTCGAGGAATTCGGCGAATTCGTGCCCGAGAACGGCGGCTTCTTTACGCCCCCGCAACGCGGTGCGATCCCGAAGATACACGAGGGGACGAACACGCTGATCTGTGCGCCGACCGGGTCGGGGAAGACATTGGCCAGCTTCCTCTCGATATTGAATACGCTCTACGAACGCGATCGGGAATCTGTCGATGTCGACGAGTGCAACTCGTCTGATCGGGAGACGGAGTCACCCGCCGGCCTCGAAAATTCCGTCTACTGTCTCTACGTGTCCCCGCTGAAATCACTCGCAAACGACATTCATCGAAACCTCGAGGTGCCGCTAGAGGGAATCGAAGAAATCATCGCACGGCGCGACGGCGACGGTTCAGTGGGCGAGATTCGTCACGCGATCCGCCACGGCGACACGGACTCGACCGAGCGCCAGAAGATGCTCGAGGAGACGCCACACATCCTCAACACGACACCCGAAACGCTCGCTATCCTCCTCAACTCGCCCAAATTCCGCGAGAAACTCCGTACCGTCGAATACGTCATCGTCGACGAGATTCACTCGTTAGCGTCGGGAAAACGGGGAACGCACCTCGCGGTGAGTCTCGAACGACTCGAAGCGATGGTCGACGGCGAGATCACCAGAATCGGGTGTTCGGCGACGATCGAACCGCTGTCTCGCGTCGCGGAGTTTCTCGTCGGGTGCGAGACGCCACGCGTCACAGACGACACAGGTCGCGAGGACAGCGTTACGACCACCGATCCGACCGATCGGAATGACGGGCCGCCAACGGACGACGAGCAAAGCGACCCGCGGATCGGCGAGAAACGGAGCGACTCGCCAGACTGCGACGAACAAAACGTCCTGCGAGAGAGCGGAGACCGAGGCAACTCGCGGGCGAGCAACGAACCCGACGCACGGCATCGCGACTACGAGATCGTCGACGCTCGATTCGCACGCGAGTTCGACCTGCAACTCGAGTGTCCGACCGACGATTTGATCGGCACGCCCCGCGATATCGTCCAAGAACGGTTCTATCGATCTCTCCACGATCACATTCAGGATCACACGAACACACTCGTGTTCACCAACACGCGGTCGGGCGCGGAGCGAGTGCTCCACACTCTCCGGGAGCGCTTCGACGCATACGACGACGGCAATTCGGGCTGCCACCACGGGAGCCTCTCGAAGGAGGTTCGCCAGGACATCGAAGGACGGCTGAAATCGGGCGATCTCGACGTCGTCACCTCCTCAACCAGCCTCGAGTTGGGGATCGACATGCCACACGTCGATCTGGTCGTTCAGATCGGGTCGCCGAAGTCGGTCGCCGCCTTGCTCCAGCGGGTCGGCCGCGCCGGCCACCGCGTCGGCCAGACCGTGACGGGACGCGTCATCGCCCTCGATCGTGACGAACTGCTCGAGTGTGCAGTGATGCTCAAAAAGGCCCGAGACGGATTCGTCGATTCGGTATCGATCCCCGAAAACGCCCAGGACGTCGCCGCCCAGCACGTCTACGGGATGGCGATCGCCGAGATTCGATCCGAGTCCGAACTCAAAGCGATCCTCAGACGCGCGTATCCCTATCGCAACTACACCGAGGAGGAGTACGAGTCGCTCATGCGGTATCTGACGGCAGAGTACGCCGGGCTCGAGGACCGAAACGTCTACGCGAAAGTCTGGCGCGACGGGAACGACCCACCCGACGGCGAACACCACCACGAGACGTACCCGGTCGGCGAGCGATTGATCGGTAAGCGCGGCCGACTCGCGCGGGTCATCTACATGACGAACATCGGGACGATCCCAGACTCGTTTACCTGCGACGTCAAGACGCGCGCGAGCGATGAGTGGGTCGGTCAACTGGACGAACAGTACCTCGATACCTTAGAGAAGGGTGACGTCTTCGTCCTCGGGGGCGACCACTTTGAGTATCGGTACCGGCGGGGGTCGAATGTCTACGTCGATCGCACGAGCGCGCGTCCGACCGTTCCATCGTGGTACTCCGAACGACTCCCGCTCTCGTACGATCTGGGCCGCGAGATCCTCGCCTTTCAGGACGAACTCTTGGAACGTTACGAGGGCGGTGGGCCGCCGCGAGTTCGCGCGTGGCTTCGGCGATTCTCCCTGGACGACGACAGCGTGCGAGCTATCGCTCGCCTGTTCGATTACCAGTGTCAGTACGCCGGCCCCGAGAGCGTCAGCACGCCCGACCGACTCGCGATCGAGGTCGTCCGCGATCGAGAGGAGTACGAACGTCACTACTACGTCCACTCGTCGTACGGTCGCAAGGTAAACGACGGGCTCTCTCGACTGCTTGCGTACCGCTGTGCGCAGGAGGCGACCGCGAACGTCCGCGTCGCGGTCGCGGACAACGGCTTCGTCCTCTCGATGCCGCTGAATCGAAAAGTCGACATCGAGGGAATCGTCGCCGACCTCGAGGCCGACGACGTTCGTGACGACCTCCGTGCGTCTCTCGCCGGCACCGACTTGCTCCAGCGATACTTCCGGATCAATGCGACTCGCTCGCTCATGATCCTCAAACGGTACAAGGGCTACGAGAAATCCGCGAGCGAACAGCAGGTCTCGAGCGAGATGCTGCTTGGATTCGCCGAGAGTCTCGAAAATTTCGCGGTGATCGAGGAAACGTATCGCGAGATCCTCGAGGACAAGCTGAACATCACGGAGATCGAGGACATCGTCGGCGCGATCGATGCAGACTCACTCGCGATTTCGCGACGAGTGCTCGACTCGCCGACACCGCGAGCGTTCGGTCTGGCGACACTGTCGGCGAGCGACGTCGTCCTCGCCGAAGACGAGAGCGCCGCCCTGCAGGCATTTCACGACCACGTTCTCGAGGAAATCGGTGACGAATCGCTGGCCGGGCTCACGACGGGTTCGGAGGACAAGTGACGTACGCTTACGACTCAAGGCGTGCGTTTTGTGTCTGCGATACTGTCACAGCGACCTCGTCTCGATGTCAGGCCAAAACGAACGTTCCCGTCGAGACGTCTAATTTTCGACGTCCGCTCAAGGCCGATTGTTAACAACGGAAGCCCACTTCCAAAATGGTTTTATGTTGGAAACTGAATGTGCGGTATGCCACCGATGATGGTGTGTGAAACAGCCACACATAAACGCCGTGACAGTTGGCACAACGAGAGCGACGACACAACTACTCCGGCGTGTCGCGTCCGTCCGGACGGAGGGGACTAGATGATCGATCACGACACCTGGAGCGACCGGCAATCGGTGACGACGGTCTCAGTCGACGGACACGATCTCGAGGTCGCTTACCACGAGGACGGGGTCGACGGAGGCGAGGGGACGCCGGTCGTGTTCGTCCACGGCGTTCCGACCTGGTCGTTTCTCTGGCGCGACATCGTCGCGGACGTCGCCACGGACCGATGGACCATCGCGCCCGATATGCTGGGCTACGGCAACTCCGCGATGAGCGACGACTTCGACCGCTCGATCCGCGCCCAGGAACTGATGCTGGAAGCCCTGCTCGACGATCTCGGCGTCGACCGGGTCGCGCTCGTCGGCCACGATATCGGTGGCGGCGTCGCACTGCGCGTCGCCGCGCACAATCCCGACGTCGTCGAGCAACTAGTTCTTTCGAACGCCGTCTGTTACGACTCCTGGCCCGTCGAATTCGTCTCGAATCTGGGTCTGCCGTCGACCGCGGACATCGAACGCAAGGAACTCGAAAGTCGTCTCGATTCGGCGTTCGTCGAGGGAGCGTACGGCGAGGCCGATCCCGAGTTCGTCGACGGAATGAAAGCACCGTGGCTGACAGACGAGGGCCACGTGTCGCTGGTTCGCAACGCCGTCGCGACGAACACGAACCACACGACCGAGATCGATTATGGCGCGATCACCGCCGAAACGTTGCTCCTATGGGGGAAAGACGACGTGATGCAGCCATACGCCTACGCTGAACGATTGGCCGACGACATCGACGATACCGAACTCGCGCCGCTGTCGGAGTCCTACCACTGGGTTCCGGAGGACCGGTCGGACGCGTACGCCGATCGCCTTCGCGAGTTCCTGACCGATGGGAGGTTATAAAATGCAGTGTCACATGAGAGGCACGTTAGTATGAGTAAGGAACCACCGAACTGGGAGTTCAAGGATCGCGACATCGCGATCCTCAGCGAACTCTCGAACGATCCACAGTTATCGTCGCGGGAACTCACGCAGGTCCTCGAGTCCGAGTACGACATCGACGTCTCCCACGTCACCGTCAGCGAGTCGATCCGGCGGATGCGTGACGAGGGTGTCTTCCGCGAAGCGATCATCCCGAACGAGGAGTACTACATCTTCGCGCTGTTCGAGTTCAAATTCAATCCCGAGCACTTCGCCGACCACTGGCGAGAGGCGATGGATTACATCCAGGCGGACAAACACACTCTGTTTTTCTTCCTCTCGGACGGGGAATACCAGTGGAAAACGGTGATGATGTTTCGCGACCGCGAGGAGATCTCGAAGTGGATCCACAACTGCTACAGAGACTATGGCAAAGTCATCACGAACATTCGAAATTCGGCGGTTCACAACGTCCTCAAGTTCCAGACCGATCCGCGAATCTTCGAGGAACTCGGCGACGATCCCGGGACCGAGTGACCACGCCTGCGTCGAGTGTTCGTTTCGAACGCGTCCGAGGCGGCTAGTTGCTTCCCCGTCCGTTACGGAACAGCCGATAGGTGGTTCGCCCGACGGCGGCCTCACCGTCCACACCTGCGATGGTAACGTCGGTAACTCCAGTCGAACCGCCCGCACGAAGCACTTCGGCCTCGGCCCGCAGTTCGCCGGTCGCCGGTCTGAGGTACGAGACGTTGAGGTCGGTCGTCGTCAGGAAGGCTTCCGACGGATCGTCGAACGTAGTGCGGAGCGCAAATGCGCTCGAGGTATCGATCAACGTCGCGACGATACCGCCGTGGACCGGATCGTGTCCGTCGCTGCCGATCGGGTTTTCGAAGTCCTCGTTCTGTGCGAGGACGAGGACCGCCCGTCCGTCCTCGAGGTGTTCGACCTCGAGATCGAGCCACGACAGATAGCCGTGGCGTGCGACGAACGAATCCCATTCCGGCCACCCGGACGGGTCGTTCGGTCCCCCGGTCATTTCACTCGCCCTCGAATTCGGGCTCGCGGTCCTCGGCGAACGCGACGGTCCCTTCGAGGACGTCATCGGTGCTCGTCAGGAGGCCAAAGCCCTGGCTCTCGAGGGCGAGTGCGGCATCGAGGCTCGCGTCCTGCCCCTCGTTCATGACCTTCTTGGCGACCTTGAGACCGATCGGCGGACCCGTACGCAGGTCGTCGACGAACTCGTCGACGGTCCCGTCGAACTCGGTCCGGTCGACCGATCGGTTGATCAGCCCCCAGTCCTCGGCGCGATCGGCATCGATGTGGTTGCCCCGGAAGACCAGTTCCTTCGCGCGCGTTTCACCCAGGATTCGGGTGAGCCGCTGCGTGCCGCCACCGCCGGGGATCAGGCCGAGCCCGATCTCGGGTGAGCCGAACGACGAGCGTTCGGTGGCGATCCGCAGGTCACAGGCCAGCGCGAGTTCGAGGCCGCCGCCGAGACAGAAGCCGTCGATTTTCGCGACGACCGGGCGGGGGAAGTCGTTGACCGTCTCGAAGGTAGGCGTGACGTCCATCAGATCGGTCGGATCCGCGTCACTGAAGCCGGAGATGTCGGCGCCCGCGCTGAATGCCTGATCGCCCGCACCTTCGATCGTCGCACACCGAACCTCGTCGGTGTCGACCGAAGCGAAGAGGTCGTCGATCTCCGCGAGCAGATCAGCCGAGAGCGCGTTCAGCCGGGACGGCCGGTCGAGTTCGACCTGCAGGAGGCCGTCCTCGAGTTGGTAGTTCAGGTTGTGAAACGGACCGAGTTCGCCGTCGTCGTCGTAGTCGTAGAAGCCGGCGCCAGCGTCTTCACCGGTGTCGCCGTCGTCGACGAGTTCCTCGAGGTAGTGATGGGGTTCGAAGCGTTCGGCGCCCGTTTCCTCGTGGAAGGTCTCGAGTTTCTCGAGGACGGTGTCGAGGCCGATCTTGTCGGCGCGTCGGCAGATGCCCTCGGGGAACCCGAGGCCGAGCTGGACGCCCGTATCGACTTCCTCGGGTTTAGCGACGCCCTCACCCACGAGGTAGGCGGCGCGATTGATCATGCGCGCTTCGACGCGGAGCGTATCGAATCCCTCGCCGTCACCGGGCTCGTAGTCGGCGCCATCGCCGTCCTCGTAGTCGTAGAAGCCTTTGCCGGTTTTCTGTCCGAGTTCGCCCGCTTCGACTTTTTCCTCCGTAATTGGCGGGATCGGGCTCCCGCCTTCCTTGCGGACGTGATAGCCGACGTCGATGCCGGTGAGATCGCCGAGTTCGAATGGGCCCATAGGGTACCCGCGCTGGTGGACCATCGCGGCGTCGGCCTGTCGGATCGTGGCCTCTCCCTCGGAGACCATCCACGCCGGCTCGCCGCCGAACGGACCGACGATCGTGTTGACGACGAACCCGCGGACGTCCTTGCGGACGTAGATCGGCGTCTTATCGATCGACTCGACCCACTCGTAGCCGGCTTCGGCCGCTTCGTCGCTCGTCTCTTCGCCGTAGATGACCTCCACGAGGTCCATCTTCACCGGCGGGTTGAAGAAGTGCAGTCCGAGGACGCGCTCGGCGGAATCGACGACCTCCGCAATGTCCGTAATCGGCAGGCTCGAGGTGTTCGTCGCGAGCAGCGTGTCGTCGCTCGTGTACTCCTCAAGGTCCGAGAAGATGTCGTGTTTCAAGTCGAGTTCCTCGGGCGCGGCCTCGATCACGAGGTCGGCATCGGCGACGGCCTCCGCGAGATCCGTCGTCGTCTCGATCCGCGAGAGGACCTCGTCGGCCGGTTCGTCGATCATCTCCTTTTCCTCGAGTTTTCGGAGGCTCCATTCAATCGATTCGTAGCCGTCGTCGACGAACTCGTCTTTGATGTCACGCATCGTGACGTCGTAGCCGGCCATTGCCGTTACTTCGGTGATTCCGTGTCCCATGTTCCCCGCGCCGAGAACCGCAACGCGGTCAATGTTTTCGAGTGACATGGGCGTGTCGTCGGTCGGAAGTGTCTTAATTCCACCGACACGGCCTTACCATTGTTAAGAGTTCAATCAAGTCCGCCACAAACCGTATACAAATTCCCGTCCCTTCGAAACTCCTGTAATGTTTTCTTTCGTTTCCTCCGATCGTTCCGATTCTTTCGGTTCGAGGCCAGTCATCTCCCAGTCGACGAGGGTCGAGAAACGCGCCGAAGATGTGGATCCGGGTCCCTACAGTGGCTCGTCGCCTTCGATGATCCGCTTCGCCCGCGCGGCGAGTGCCGGGACGCGTTCGCGCATTTTCGGATACATCGGATCGTCGCTGTTACCCTCGAGGTAGCGCCGGAAGAACATTTCACCGAGCCCAGCGAGCTTGTAGACTGCCAGCGTCCGGTAGAATCGTTCCTGTTCGAATTCGTAGCCGGTTCGGTCCTCCCACCGTTCGACCAGTTCGGGTCGATTCGAGTAGCCTTCCCGCTCCATGAACTGGGTCGTTAGCTCTGGGATCGACGGCTCGGGATCTTTCGCGTCGCGCCAGTACGACAGCATCCAGCCGAGGTCGGCACGCGGGTCGCCAAGCGTGGCCATCTCCCAGTCGAAGACGCCGATGAGTTCCGGTGGCGTTCCCGGCGCGAACATGACGTTGTCGAGTTTGTAGTCGCCGTGAACGAGCGTGTGCGGGTGCTCGTCGGGAACGGACTCCTGAAGCCAGTCGCCGACCTCGTGGAGGTCAGGTACTTCCCGCTCCTCTTCGGTGACCTCGAACGCCCACGATAGTTGCTTCCCCCAGCGGTCGACCTGGCGTTGGGTGTACCCCTCGGGACGGCCAAATTCGCCGAGACCGATCGCCTCGTAATCGAGGTCGTGGATCTTCGCCAGATTGTCGACGAGTTCCTCACCGATCCGCTCGCGGTGTTCGGGGACGGCGAACCGCTCGGGCTCGTCCTCGCGGAGGACGTCCCCCTCGAGTTGCTCCATCACGTAGAAGTCGCTCCCGATGATGTCGTGATCGTCACAGGCGAGGACCGGTGTCGGAACGGGAACGTCGGTTTCCGCGACGGCGCTCGTCACGCGGTACTCCCGTAGAACGTCGTGGGCCGTGTCGGCGGTTTCGCCCGGTGGCGGCCGCCGGATGACGAGTTCTCGCTCACCCCACGTGACGAACAGGGTTTCGTTCGAGTGCCCCTCCTTGTGCCGGGCGATGTCGTACGTATCTACGGTCCCTAACTGTTCTTCCAGATACGCGACCAGCGCGTCCTCGTCGACGAGACGCTCGTAGTAATTCTCGCTCATATGGCTCGATGAGTCGATACGGTGGCGGCCGTCGGATCACGGTTCGAGCTCGACATGGTATACGGTATCATAACTGCGCTGCCTAACGAAAATAGTTACGTTGTCTATCGTATTGTACAATGTTCAACCCATTAATACAGTTTCCGTCCGCTCTCGATCGAATCGTCGATTCGATGCACGGTCCTCGTTACGCACTGTCGACCCGCTCTCTCCGTCCACGTACGATCTCGAGTACGTCGTCGGGCGACTCGATCCGATACGAGACTGCCGGTCCGTCGTCAGCTCCGAACGCCACGCCGTGTATTCCCATTTCCGCTGCCCCTTCGACGTCGTGTTCGTAGCGGTCGCCGATCATCAGCGACCGCTCAGGGGCGACGCCGGCTTTCCCGAGCGCCGCTTCGAAGATGGCCGGATCGGGCTTCGTTCGCCCGACCTCCTCCGAGGTGGTTATCGAGTCGAAGTATCTGCGGACGCCGAACTGCTCGAGCATCTGGCGGCCTTCCGCGTCGTCGACGTCACTGATGACGCCGACGTGCAGCGTCCAGTCGGCGAGGCGCGCGATCGTCTCCGGCGCTCCGGGAACCGGTTCGATCGACGTTCGAACGACGGTGTCGAAACGAGGTTCCCACTCCTCCCGCGGCACTGGCTCGCCGACGATGGACGCGATTCCCCTGTGATAGCCGTCGCGGGCGGAGCGAAACTCGGTACTGTCACGCTCGCGGAAATAGTCGCCGACGGTCGTTCGCCACGTGTCGATGGCCTCCTCGAGCGTCGCGTCGACGTCGTAACGCTCGAGGACGTCCGCGATGAAGTCCGCGTGGGCCGCCTGGACGGTGTCGAGCGCGAGGATGACGCCGCCGATGTCCCAGAAGACGGCCTCCCACTCGTCCGGGTCAGGATCCGCCGCGCCGGCGTCGACGGTCGCGTCCTCGCTCATCGCTCGGCCCTCCGAATCGTCGAGCGATCGACCTCCTCGAGGCTCGCACACCCCGAGAGTCCGACCGTCAGGTCCAGATCGGCCAGCAGGTTCTCGAGGACGGCACGTACGCCGTCCTCGCCGCCGATACCGAGCCCGAGCGCGTAGGGCCGGCCCAGTAGCACCGCGTCGGCTCCGAGCGCGATCGCGCGGACGACGTCACTCCCGCGTTGGACGCCACTGTCGAAGAGTACAGGCACATCCTCGTCGGGCTCCGTCACGTCGTCGACCGCGTCGACGACCTCCGGCAGCGCGTCCAGCGCGGGAATCGCGCCGTCGACCTGCCGGCCGCCGTGGTTCGAGACCACCATGCCGTCGATGCCGCGTTCGACAGCCTCGCGGGCGTCGTCGGGGTGGAGTACGCCCTTGATGACGACGGGGAGGTCGGTCCCCTCTCGCAGCCACTCGAGATCGTCCCAGGTCAGCGAGGCGTCGCCGAAACACGACTGCCAGGAGGCGATCGCAGCCACCTCGTTTTCCTGTGGGTCCGCCTCGAGCCGGTCGCGAAAGGCCGGATCTTCGAAGTAGTTCGTCAGGCCCTCGCCCTCGAGGAACGGGAGGTAGCCGAGTTCGATGTCGCGTTCGCGCCACCCCATCTTCGGAGTGTCGAGCGTGACGACGACGGCCTCGTAACCCGCGTCTTCGGCGCGCTCGAGGAAGCTGGCCGCCACGTCCCGATCGGCGCTCCAGTAGAGCTGGAACCAGCCGGGGCTCCCGCCGAGTTCGTCGCTGACGTCCTCGGTCGAGTACGAGGAGACGGAGCTACAGATCATCGGCACGTCGAATGCGCTCGCCGCACGGGCGACGGCCAGTTCGGCCTCCTCGTGGAGGATCGACTGGACGCCGATGGGCGCGAGCATCACGGGCGATGGGTATTCGTGGCCGAAGAGGTCGACCGACAGATCGCGCTCAGAGATGTCCCGCATCATTCGAGGGACGATCTGCCACCTGTCGAAAGCACGGTCGTTCGCCTCGACGGTCGATTCCGAGCCCGCGCCGCCTGCCACGTAGGCGAACGCCTCGTCACTGAGTTCCTCGCGAGCGCGTTCCACGAGGTCCTCGTAGGAGACGGGGAACTCGGGCGGTTCGTCCTCGAGCATCCCGTTGAGATAGACCTCGGCCTGTCGATCCGGTCCGTAATCGGGGGTGTCTGGTGACATGGGTGTGTTCTGTCGCGACGACCGTTCCGCCGTCGTCGTCTGAGTACCTGTGTCAGTGCCACCCATTCACTTAACGGTACGGTATCCATACCCATCTTTATTAACAGTTGCTGCAAATGGGGGAGTGTAGCTAACAATGGTAACTACAGTTCGGGACACAGGTGATCGCGTATGAGCACCGGACAGTTTAGCGTCGACGGCGAGACCGCCATCATCACGGGCTCTTCGAGCGGAATCGGTAAATCTATCGCCGAACGGTTCGCCGAGGACGGCGTCGACGTCGTCGTCTGCTCGCGCGAGCAAGAGAACGTCGATCCCGTCGCCGAGACGATCAACGAGAGCGAGCGCCCCGGGCGCGCGCTGGCGGTCGAGTGCGACGTGACCGACCGCGAGGCCGTCGAGGCGCTCGTCGAGGCTACCGTCGGGGAGTTCGGCGGGCTCGACGTACTGGTCAACAACGCCGGTGCGTCGTTCATGGCCGATTTCGACGATATCTCGCCGAACGGCTGGAAGACGATCCTGGATATCAACGTTACCGGCACCTACCACTGCACGCACGCCGCACGCGAGTCTCTGAAAGACGGCGGCGGCTCCGTGATCAATATGGCCAGCGTCGCCGGCCAAGACGGCTCGCCACTCATGAGCCCCTACGGCGCGGCGAAGGCAGCCATCATCAACCTCACGACAAGCCTCGCTGTCGAGTGGGCTGACGATGACGTCCGCGTCAACTGCATCGCGCCGGGCTACGTCGCGACGCCGGGCGTCGAGAGCCAGATGGGCGTCTCCGCGGACGCCATCGACCGCGAGGAGGTCGCACGCCGGATCGGAACCGTCGACGAGATCGCGGACGTCACGCAGTTCCTCGCGAGCCCTGCCTCGTCGTACGTCGTCGGCGAGACCATCACGGTCCGAGGCGTCCCGCAGATCGGCGAAGACCTCGACGTGTGACCATTTCGTGATCACGTGGTTCGAGCGGCCGCGGGCCGCTCGTTAGCAATGGACTACAGTGGATTCGCGGACGGGGTGATTCCGTCGGCGCTGGCAGTCGGCGTGTAGCGCCGGTGACGCGCGAAGCCCGGTGGGACGGCGTCCTGCTGATCTCACGGAAGCATCGCTCGTCGACCGCTCGGGACGTGGACCGACGCCACAGCGGTGATTCGTCAGGAGGGCTATCTGCCGTGACTCCGGCCAGCTACCGCGACACGAACGCTTATGCGGTGCGATTGGATCACTCATCGGGTAGGCATGACGGAATTTAGCTGAAAGAGAGGGTGCTAAGCCCCCGTCCTCGAGGAGTCGCCAAAGGCGACGAGTAGGGCGGGGTAGTTCACCTCGTACAACTACGTCGGATCGAGACGACCGGTGGTCGTGTTCAACTCGCCGAGCGAATCCTCTGGTCGGATGAAAGACACCGCGCGGAACGTACTGGAAACAGAGGAGTTCGCCGTGAACGTCGTCACCGAAGTGACCATCGAGCAGATGGACCGGACCTCCGTGAGCGTCCCGCCGGAGGAGAGCGAATTCGAGTTCGCCGACATTGAACGCGCACCCTGCCGTCACATCACGCCGCCACGCGTGGCCGACGCCGTTGTCACAATGGAGTGTACGCTGTACGACTCGATCGAAGTGTACGAGAAACTGATGATACTCGGTGATGTACACCACTACCACGTCTCCGATGCAGTGCTGACGAACGGAGCGATCGACTCTCGGAAGATCGATACCGTCGGTCGCCTCGGTGGACCCCACTATACCGTCAGCGATCCCATCGACTTCGAACGCCAGTTTTGATCGATCGTCTTTCTCTCTCGGTTCGTCCGTCACGGCGGCGGGTCCTCTCACCGCTCTCCTCGGTGCACCTTCGTTCTCCCGACCCCGTCGCTGAGAATCGCCGGTCGCGCGACTCGCGGAATCGTCCGATACTCGAGCCCAGCATAAACGGTATACCCCGTGCCTCCGGTTCCCATACAGCCAAAAGGAGCGGCTCCATCTATGAATGACGATGACTGACAGAGACGTCCACCTCCCCGTCGCCGCACAACCGACGATAGACTCGATCGCTGACTACGCGCGGACGGCCGAGAACGCCGGCTACGACTGTGCGTGGCTCCCCGAAACGTGGGGTCGCGACGGCGTGACCGTGCTCTCGGCGATGGCCGAACGGACCGAGACGATCGATATCGGCTCGAGCATCCTCAACACCTACTCGCGTTCGCCGTCGCTGTTGGGGCAGACGGCGGCGTCGCTGCAGGAACTCTCCGACGGCCGGTTCCGGCTCGGCCTCGGCCCGAGCGGCCCCGTCGTGATCGAGAATTGGCACGGCGTCGAGTTCGGGAACCCGCTCAAACGAACCCGCGAAACCGTCGAGATCGTCCGACAGGTACTCTCGGGCGAGACGGTCGATTACGACGGTGACGACTTCCAGCTCTCGGGCTTCCGTCTGCGCTGTGACCCGCCGGATACGACGCCGCCGATCGAGGTCACGGGCATGGGTCCGAAGGCCGTCGAACTCGCGGGTCGGTTCTCCGACGGCTGGCACGGGATCATGCTCACTCCCGAGGGGATGGCAGACCGCATCGAGGACATCGAGCGCGGTGCCGACCTCGGCGACCGCGACCCCGACGACGTGCAGGTCACCGCCGGCGTCACCTGCTGTGTGCTGGACGATCCCGACGAGGCCCGCGCGCTCACCCGCCAGCACGTCGCCTTCTACGTCGGCGGCATGGGAACGTTCTACCGCGACGCCCTCGAGCGCCAGGGGTACGACGAGGCGACCGAGATCTACGATTCGTGGCAGGAGGGCGACCGCGAGCGCGCCCTCGAACTCGTCGACGAGAACATACTCGACGACCTCTGTGCCGCCGGCGATCCGGAGACCGCCCGCGAGCAACTCGAGCGCTACGAGAACGTGGACGGCATCGACGCCATCGCGGTCAGCTTCCCGCGCGGCGCGGACGAGGAGCAGATCCGGCAGACGATGGAAGCGGTCGCGCCCGAGAGCTGAGCGGCTCTCGAAATTTCTCCGTGGCCGTCACAGGCTCTGCGACAGCAGTCCGGCCAAACCACGTTCGGGTGGGAATGAAAGGGGCGATGCTGCTCGCGGTGCGAAACGACGCAAGCACCGCAGGCGAGCGAAGCGAGCCGAGGCGCACAGCGAGTTGCAGTCCGTGAGCGGCTCGGGGCTTTCAGCGTGTTCGCGTAACGAGTTCCGAGTCCCTCACCCGTGGAAGACGAGTTCTTCGACAGCTACAAACGGCGCATCGTCCCAGTTCGTGGTATGCCCGGCAAGGTGAGCCCGGACGACCTTCTCGCGCACGTCTTCGAGCGGACGGGGGCGGCCGAGTCCGACGAGACGGTACTGCAGGGGCCCGCGGACGGCGAGGACGCCGCGGCGATCGACTGGCCCGACGGCGACGGCACGCTCGTGGTCAGCTCCGATCCGATCTCGCTCGCGGCCTCGCAAGTCGGACGACTCGGCGTCCCCGTCGCGACCAACGACGTCGCGGTGTCGGGGGCCGACCCGCGCTGGCTGACCGCCGTCCTCCTCCTCCCGACTGGGACCGACGAGCGCACGCTCGAGGCCATCACCCGCGACCTCGACGACGCCGCCCGGGAGATCGGCGCGTCGATCGTCGGCGGCCACTCCGAGTACGTCGACCGGCTCGAGCGCCCGCTACTCTCCCTGACGGCGATGGGAACGACCGATCGATTCGTCCCGACCGCGGGTGCGGAGGCCGGCGATGCCATCGTCCTCACCAAGGCGGCGGGGATCGAGGGAACGGCGATCCTCGGGGCCGACTTCGGCGAAGAACTCGGAGTCGACCCCGACGTCTGCGAGCGCGCCGAAGCGTTCCTCGAGGAGATCAGCGTCGTTCCCGACGCCCGTGTCGTCCGTGAGTACGCGACCGCGATGCACGACCCGACCGAAGGCGGTGTCACAGCGGGGCTCCTCGAGGTGGCTCGGGCTTCGAACGTCCGACTCGAAGTAGATCGCGACGCCGTGGCGATACGCGAGGAGACGGAACGGCTGTGCGAGGCAGCCGACGTCGACCCCTTGCGAATTTTCGGCTCCGGTGCGCTGATCGCGACCGTTCCCGCGAACGAACTGGACGACTGTCTCGCGTCCCTCGACGAAACGGGACTCGAGGCAGCCGAGATCGGGACCGTCTGTGAACTCGACGGTGAGGTACCGGAACTCCTGCTCGGCACTGACTCGATCACGGAGCCAGTCGAGGACGACCTCTATCCGCTCTGGGAGGCGGCCGACGACGGGCAGTGATTCGGTCTCGGCGTACCACCCCGGGGAGACATAGCTGATCACCATGGCGTCCCGAAACGTTGCGCTTCCGTCCTCGAGTCGCATCTGTGGGCCACCGTTCGTTCGTCCGGAGCGTGAACGTTCGTTTTGGCGTGTCAGTCTTCGTGAGATGCGGGTCGCCCCGATCGAACCGCTGATGAGTAACTCGAGAAACACTGGCGGATCGCCGATAGGGTTCGGTCGTGTGACGCACGCGTCCGGTCGGTGGTGCTATCTCAGCGGTGGATCGGCGGACGTCACTGCCACTATTTCCCAAAGGGCTTTGGGACAAAGGTAACGATCGAATCCCGATTACCATGATAGGTTGCAATGACTGAACAGCGACGGAGCGATCGGTCGGCGTCCGTCCGAGAAATCGAGTTCGACGTCTCCGCTGCGGCGTATCCGTTCGTCGTCGTCTCCGAGACGGCCGACTGTCGAATCGAACTGGCGGAGATGTTGCCCCGTGACGACGGGCAGTACGTCGAGTTCTTCACCGTCACCGACGCTGCTGCATCGAGAATTCTCGACGTTGCGGACGAGAACGACGTCGACATCCGTCTTCTCAGCGAACACCCGAACGGCGGATTGTTCGAGTTCCACGTCGATTCGTCGTCTCCAACCGTAATGCTCGCTGAGCTTGGGGCGCTTCTGCGGGTCGTCCAGGGCGTCGACGGTACCGGACGAATCATCGCTGAAGTCCCGCCACGATACGACGAGGTCGAGATCGTCGATGCGTTTCTCGAGGAAAACCCGAACGCGGAACTCGCGGCGAAGCGCGACAAAGACGAACTGGAACCGCTGTTCAGTCAGACCGCGTTCCGACAGAAACTTCACGCCCGGCTCACCGAGCGACAACACGAAGTGCTCGAGGCCGCGTTCGACGCCGGGTACTACGACTGGCCCCGCAAGTGCTCGGGCGAAGATGTCGCGGCTGAACTCGGGATCACCTCACCGACCTTTTCACAGCATATCCACGCTGCCGAACGAAAACTCCTCACGATGCTGTTCGAGGAACCGCAGAGCGGATCTCACCCACGTGAGTGATCGAGGGGGTGAGAAAGAACGATCGAGACACCGAGAGATCGAGAGAGAACGAAATCGGTTTCGAAGTCGGCACTGTCACAGATGCCTTCGCTACTCGAGTCGCTCGACGTCGATCCGTCCCTCGGCATCGACGGTAACCTTACAGCGTTCGAATCGGAACGATATCGTTCGCGGGCGAGCACCCGGTTTCCCGTGGGTCAGGAATCGGTCTAACGCGTCGGGGTCGATGGCGTCGTACAACGGTCGAATGCTCGTCACTTCCCTTCCGGTAACGTCCGCGACCGCCCGAACGACCGCCGACGACGGACTGTCGACCGATTTCCAATCGCAGTGGACGGTGTAACCCCCGTTTCCGTGATCCTCGCCACGCGGATCCGTCGACGGGGACGAATCGTTCCCTGTCATCGGATATCCCTCATCCGTACGAGCAACTGATACGAGTGAGTGATATAACTTCACTACCTACATCTCGTGGCTTCGGTTGCGAGCGGTAGCGCCACGACGGCTGATTCTCCGACGGTGGCCAATTCGACACTCGAAGTAACCGACGTCTACCGGACCCACTGAACGGACGATTTCACGCTATCCGGGTGCTGTGATCGCCCGCCAGCTCTCGTCACCGACGCGCCCACTCGAGCATCCGTTCGTAGACAGGATCGGACGCGAGCGCCCGCGAGTCGCCGACGAGTACGAGGGCGCGTTTGGGCCGGGACAGGGCCACGTTGATCCGGCGGTAATCCTCGAAGATCGGTCCCTCGAGCGAACCGGTCGCTGTGAAGGAAACGATGATCACCTCCTGGCTCGAGCCCTGGAATCGGTCGACCGTGTCGACCGCGACGTCGTCGGGGACGTGGTTCGAAATTTCCGAGGCTTGCGCCCTGAAGGGAGCGATGACACCGATCTGAGCGCGCTTGAGGCCCGCCGACTCGTACGCCTCGATTAGATCGGCGATCTGCGCGGCCTCCTCGCTATCAGTGTACTGACCACGGTCGCCTTCGACGTCGACGAACGAAACCGGATCCCGGAGCAGTTCGGGTAACTCGCCTCGGGAAACGCCCTCGAGATCGTCGAGGGTTCGGCCTGCAACCTCGGGCGTCGCGGGGCGGAGCTGGCCGTCGTAGAACTCGTTCGACGAGAACACCTGGATGCGCTGGTTCATCCGGTACTGGCGATCGAGCATGACGCCGGCCGCAGGGTGGAGGTCGACGAGCCGTTCGAACAGCGATTCGGTGAGGTCCTGGCCGGACGCCACGTCACCGCTCGGCGAATTCGGGTCGCTCCCGGTCCGGCCCTCAGCGCGAACCACTGGCGGTAGTTGCTCGTGGTCGCCGACGAGGACGAATCGCTCGGCCAGATTGATCGCCGCACACGTTCCCGGTTCCGTGAGTTGGGCGGCTTCGTCGACGAGCGCGACGTCGAACGCTTGCTCTTTCATCACCCGCGAGCCGCACGTCGCCGTGGTCGCCGCGACGATGCGTGCGTTCTGAAGGGTCTTCACTCGGTCGTCGGGGTCCCCCGAGCGCTCGAGGCGATACGATTGCATGTCGTCGCGGACGCCGCTTTCGGAGCCCACACGGACGACTCGTTCTCCGTCGACCTCGTCCTCGAGTTGGTCGAGAACGGCCTCGAGCGCGTTGTCCACTGCGCGATTCGTAAATGCCGACAGCAGAACGCGCTCGCCGTGATCGACCATCGCGCGTATGGCGCGGGCGATCGTGTAGGTCTTTCCCGTTCCCGGCGGCCCGTGAATCAGTGCACAGTCCCGCGCACTCACGGCCTTCCGTACGGCCTCGTTCTGGGCATGGTTATTGCCGATGAACGTTTCGTCGCACGCCCGGAACTCCGGCCCCGCACGTCCGAACAGGATGTCCTTGCGCCGCTCGTCACCTTTCAGGAGCGCGTCGTGCATCGCGACGAGCAGCCGGTCGGTCGTCAGCTCCGAGGGATAGACGTCGAGTCGCGTTACTTCGACTGGTTCGTCCGCCGTGAGGACGATCTCGTCGCCTCGCAGCCCGCTCGATCCCTCCGCGGACCGTGGCTCTGTGCTTCCGAGCCGCTCGATGTGCGCTAACTCCGAATCGCCACGAACGGGGTGGCCGTCGCTCGCCAATACCAGATCACCCTCTCGCAGTTTCGACGTCGCACCGCCGGTCCGACGCGCTCTGAGTTCCCACCGGCCGCCCTCCAGGGGTCGTTTCTCGACGAACTCGAGGTCGATCAGCGCGCGGTCGTCGTCTGCACGCTCCTGTGCGCTTTGCTCCCAGAGCTTGGCGTACTCGCGGTGGACCGCCCGGCGTTCGTCTTCGATCGCGCGGTAGAATCGATCGAAGTACTCGAGTTCCTCGTCGGGCAGCGACTGCGCGATCTGGCCGGCTTTGGACTCCTGATCGAGTCGGCCGGAGACAACCATGCAGGTGTCCTGCTCGAAGCAGTACTCGCACTTCGAGTCGGCCTCGTAGCCGGTCGGGATATCACCTGCCATCTCCATCGCCGCGATCTCGTTGCGCAACCGCACGACGTACTTCAGGAGGCCGTCGCCCATCGCGAACTCCTTCGCCGGGGTGAGGTCGCCGGTCTCCTCGTTGCGATCGAGCGCCGAGTTCTTCGTATAGAGCAGCGTCCCCGTGTCGACATCGCCCCCGTGTTCTTCGAGCAACAGCGCGTAGCAGGCGGCCTGAACCTTGTCCTTGAACCGGGGTTCCTTTTGCAGGTTCTTGCCCGTCTTGAGTTCGACGGGGGTGCCCCGGCGGACGGCGTCGGCCCGCCCACGGATGCCGAACGTTTCGCTGATGAGGAGCTGTTCCGACCGCCAACTGCTCTCTGCGGGCCTGAATTCCCGTTTCGTGCTGTCGGCGGCAGTAGCCGCCCCGTCCTCGGCGGCCAACCGGCCCTGCTCGAGCCAGCCCTCGATCGCTTTCGCGTTTTCTCGGACGTCTTCGGCGACAGCTTCCGGAGTTTCGCCGAGCAGCCCGAGTTCGAGCCCCCGCTCCTCGATACGGGCCTCGATCGACTCTTCGCGATCTCGGCCGCGAAGCAGGTCGCCGAAGACCTCGTGGACGAGCGTCCCTTTCACGACGGGATAATTCAACGGCACCCCGGAGAGCTTGTTCAGGTAGTACAGCCGGGGGCACTGGACCCAGTTCCGGATCGACGTCACGTTGACGAGAAACGAGGGCTCCACGACGACGTAGGAGTCGCCCGTCGTCGCGAACTTCGTTTCACCCTGATACTCCTCTTCGCTCGCGTTCGTCACGACCAATTCCATCCCCGGTTCGAGCAACTCGGCCGACTCGGTCCACTTGTTCCAGAGTGTCACCGTCGTCGTCTCGCGACCGTCGACGACCGCTGACGCCCCCCCGTTTCCTCGAGTGGGGGGTGTGGGATCGGTTCGTGCGTCGTCGGCCAGCCGAAGCGGGACGTCGGCGAGGTCGGTTTCGCCGTAGCTCGTCGATACCGTCCGCACCTCGATCTCTCCCGCAACGGTTCCGCGTACGTACACAGCATACCGTCACGAGCGAGCGATCAAAAATGCTATCGGTCGCCGGAGAGCGCCCGAACGCGTTCCGTTAGACCCCAGATCGCGTCCGTTCGCATCGTCTCGGCCTGGTAACTCCGTCTTACCACCGTTTCGGAGGCACTCAACAGATTACGAGCACTGCAACGGACAGGGTGTTTTTGAGCGCGTAAAACGTATGCTCGGTGCCATGAGTGACCCCAACGGCGACGATCATCGGACGGGGGGCGGGTCCGAGACCGAACCCAATACTGGGGCTGAAACCGAGGACGGACCGACCAGCCGACCCGAGGAGGCGGCCGCCGAGATGGACTCCGGAGCCGGGTTCGGAGATCGAGCCGACGTCGGTCGCGATCCGCGCGACGAGTCGACACAGATCGCGATCGAGGAACGCCGGCGAAAGACGTCGGTTCTCAGCCTGCTCGTCGTCGGCCTCGGCGCGTGGGTCGTCCTGTCGGTCCTCGTTTTCGAGGCCATAGCAGCGCCGCTGTGGAACGACGTCCTCGTCGGCCTCGTCGTGATGGCGGCTTCCGGCTATAACTATTACCGGTTGACCAACGACATCCCGATCAGCACCGCTATCGCGTCGCTGATCGCCATACTCGGCATCTGGCTGGTCGTTTCGACCGCGTTGCTCGGGATGACCGGCGGACTGTTCTGGAGTACGCTCGCCGCCGGTCTGTTGATCACCGGCATAGCGGGATACAACGCCTACGAGGCACGCGAAGCGCGGACGGTTGCGACCGAACCCGGGCCGGGCGCGTAGTCTCCCTCGAGCCGGCTACACGGCAGTAGCGTCCCTTCGAGCCAGATGCACGGCAAGAGTAAGGGCGACCGTCTGTACGCTCGGCGAGCCGTCCGTCTGGATATCGCGTGCTCCTCGAACACTGATACGGTCTGCTGTACCGATGTCCCAGTGCAACCACAGGACAGTCGCGGTTGCACCGGCAATGACTTACAGTAGTCCGTATGATACCGTAGCCTCAGGCTTGCTCGACTCCGTGATCGGCCTCGAGCAAGCGAATACGGAGTTCCGCGGCGTGGTGTCTCATCGCGACGACGGCAAACGTCACCATGACGACGGCAAAGCCGATCGCGATGGCTGGCGAAACGCCGTTGACGTAACTGTTGCATAACTGGCCGAGAGCCAGCACGATCGGTGCGAGCGTCAGCAGCGAACTCTTCGCTGGTGCGGCGCGAAACAGTTCGACGAACGAGAGTTTGTGGCGGCCGGACATGGGGAAAGCGACTGTTACGTCACCTGGTGGGGGCCGTCGTATTCCTTTTGGTTCGAGCGCCCCGAGGCGGGCGTACAATTCGCCCGCGACATCTTTCGGGTCAATCGATACGTTCTTTCACCCGGCGTCCCAATCGACCCTTATGCGGATTCGCGAGTGGCAGGACATACTCGAGGACGTCACCGAACGGGACGTCGATCCCGAGGACTGGCGTGCAGTCGCGGGCGACCGAGCGGGCGGTGTCGGGGAAGACATGTACCTCGCGCATCCACGGGCCGGCGTCTTCTTCCTGAAAACGTACGCGAAAAACCCCTTCGAGGTTCGCGGCGTCGGGACGCACGTCGCACGCAACCTTGACGACGAGATCGGCTCGTTCCTTCCGGCACGGGACTCGGGCGGCCGCTTTGCGGTCCAGTCCCCGCCCGAGGACGAAACGCAGGCCGAGACGGTCTCGAAGCGTCTCCAGACCGTCCTCGAGACCCACGCGGACGCGCCGACCCGTCCGCAGGACCTGTTCGACGACGTGATGGAGGCCGTCGAGAGTCCCGCATTCGGCCCGATGGAGTACGATCAGTACGATCGACCGGACGAACTCGACGACCTCTCGGAGCGGTTCGAGGAGGCCGAGGAATTGCTGAATACGGAACTCGAGGACCTGATCGAGACCGACGAGGTCGATCGAGGGTTCATGTAAATCGGGACACGTCCCCCGAATCCGCCCCGGACGGGCGTGTTTGCGAAACGGTCCATGCGTCTGCGCCCGATGACTCTTTGCAATCGGCCTCCGACCACACGGCCATGGCACCGACCGAACGCGCCGAGGAGGTCGTCCACGACTACTACGACGCACTTCGCGACGGCGACCCGCTCGAGCCCTACTTTCTCCAGGACGAATCGACCGTCAAGTTCGGCATCAGCGAATCCCTGTTCGGTGGTGCGGACGTGGCCAACGCCCTCGAGGAGCAGACTGAAACGACCGAGAGCTGGACGGTCGTGAGCAGGCACCTCGTAACGAAGGAATGGGACGGGTTCGCGACGTTCGCCGACGAGGTAACGATGGCCTGGACGGACGCGGAGCGCGGCGATCAAAACCGATTCGATAGCCGATGGAGCGGCACGCTGATCGAGCGACTGTCGGACCCCGATAGTCAGAACGGTGGTCCGAACTGGCAATTTGCATTGATGCACGTTAGCGCCCCGCACGAACTATGAGCCGCGGTTCCGGTCCCCGTCGCGGTCCCTCACGATGGCGGAATCGAACGGACGGGGCCGATCAACTCAAAGCTGCGTTCGTCCTGCTGGTTGGTCTGTCGGGCGGGCTAATCGCCCTCCAGAGTGACGCCTCGCTGACGGTCATCGGCGCGGCGATACTAGGAGGTGTCGTCGCCGGTGGCGCGTTGCTGTGGTATCTGCTCAGAACTTCTACATATCGGTGATCGGATTTCGACACGGCACTCTTCGCACCGACGTCTCGGCACCGAGCGGTCGTCTCGAGAATCGAGTATCCGAGTATCCGAGTATCCGTTATCGGTCGACGCGCTGGATCCACGTCTCCGGCGCTTCGAGTTCGTCCTGTGACGGGAGGTTCTCCGGGTGCGCCCAGACCAGACTCGCCGTCTCGAGGCCTCGGACGGTGACGACGTGTTCGAAGAAGGTTTTACCGCGTTCGTACTGACGCTCTTTGAGGCCGAGACCGAGCAGGCGACGGACCAGACGCTGGAGCGGACCCCGTCCCTTGCGACGCTGGTCGAGTTTGCGTCGGAGGTCCTCGTACTCGTCGTCGAAGGCGTGATCCATCAGGAGTTCCGCGTACCCTTCCACGACGGTCATCGCCGCATCGAGGTCCCGGAACGCCTCCCGGTTGAAAGACCCCTCAGAAAGCGTCGCGATCCCGTCTTCCATGCGTTGCTCGAGGTGACCGGAAAGCCACGGTGCGGCGCCGAATTCGGCGGCGTGGGTCACCTCGTGGAACGCGATCCAGCGGCGGAACCGATCGGAATCGACGTCGAGTTTCTGGGCGGCCGCGAGGATGTTCGGCCGGACGAAGTACAGCGCGTGGTCGTCCGCTGGCGTCTCGGCGAGCAGCAGCGGGTCGTACTGGCCGAGAACGTTCCGTCCGAGAAAGGCGAGCATGATGGTCATCGTGCCGGTGTTGATCGTCCGGGCGATGCCGGGGAAGGTTCCGGTGTGGGTCTCGAGGGCGCTCATGACCCGCTCGAACGTGACGACGTTGGCGTCGATCCAATGGTGGCGATTCTGAATTTCGACGGTCTCGGGGACGTCGAAATCTACGCCCGAAACGGTCCGTACTGCGTCTCGAGCCTCCCGGACATCGCGGGCGTAGGCCTCCCGTTCACCGGGCTCGAGAGCGAGCGACCCGGGATTCGTGGCCGCCTTGGCGGCGTCGGCGGCCGACTGCCAGTCGATTGCGTCGGTCCCAGACGCCCCAGCAACGACCCGGGCGCTGCGATAGAGGTTCACGACTATGGATATGGGAAGGAAGCGCAAAAGCGTTCGGCTCGGTTCCCTCGCGTACGATGCCCCGACGCCGTCGGTCAGCTGGAGGTCGATACGTTCCTCGTCCAGGGCTGACTCTCGCGTCGATGGTGTGAGGAGTGCCGTTCGGCCCGACGTTGAGCCGGTCTCCCCTCGGACCGACGGGGCTCAGTTGACGATGACGTCCGGCTCCTCTTCGGTCTCGAGGCCCGGTTGTTCGTCGTCGCTGCGGTACTTTCTGGCGGCAACGGCGATGCCGACGAGAACGGCGAGCGCGACCAGCGCACCGACGGCACTCGTGCCAGTGCCGCCCGATTCTTCGTCCGCGACCGCGGTCTTCTCGGTGTCGGGTTTGCGTTCCGCGTCCGTGGATTCCGTGCCGCCGATCGGCAACGCGTTACCAATCGATCCCAGCTCGAACTCTGCCTCGCCGTCGAAGTGTAACTCGATGAGGGTGAATTTCCTGTCGCCCATGGGCCGACGGTCAACGAGTGCCTACTTAGCCGTTTGGTTGGTTCGATGGAACGTGAGACGGCCTTCGTGGAGTGGCGACTGTCGACGAGCGAGGGAGGGGGATTCTCCGGCCCGTCTCCCGCGACGGCTACTAGTATACCAATATTATTTCCGTTACAACCCGAGCCGTTCCGCCCGTCACGTTTCCAGTCTCCGTCCTCGTTCGCCCCCGCACAGTTCGACCCCGTGTAGCCGGTTCCTGACGTTCGCCGTGACCGACCGAGGCCGGATGCCGGACCGGTACGATTAAGTGTCCATCACCTGCGGTGTTTCGTATGAGTGGACGACCGCTGGATGTACTCGAGGCGTCACTCGGCGAACGAGTTACGGTACGACTTAAAAGTGGCGACGAGTACGTCGGCGACCTCGCTGGCTATGATCAGCACATGAATCTAGTGCTCGAAGACGTGACGATTCCCATCGAGAGCGGTGTCGAAGCGGAAGCGCCGGTCGAAGACACAACCATTATACGCGGCGATAACGTCGTTTCGATCACTCCATGACTGGTGCAGGAACCCCATCACAAGGAAAGAAGAACAAGACGACACACGTCAAGTGTCGTCGCTGCGGTGAGAAGTCCTATCACGTGAAGAAAAAGCAGTGTTCGTCGTGTGGGTTCGGCAAGTCCGCCAAACGACGCGACTACGAGTGGCAGTCGAAGACCGGCGACAACTGATCTCTCCGTTCTCTCGTTCGTATCCGTCGGTTGCCCGTCGCTTCTCGCACCCAGCGAAGCCGCTGGGTTGGGCCAACCGACTCGGCGGATGACCATTCGGCGATGGACAGCCATTAGTTCCGAGCCGCGAACAATCGCATATGGAGACGACAGACGCGTTCGCCGGACTCGAGTGTGTCGACTGCGGGGCCGTCGTCGACGCCATCGAAGAATCCCACCGCTGTCCGGACTGTGGGGGGGCACTCGAGCCGACCTACGAGTACGACGCGATCGTCATCGATCGCGAGGCACTCGCCGATCGCCCGTTCGACTCGCAGTGGCGCTACGCGGAGCTGCTGCCGTTTTCACGTGAGTCGGCCGTGACGACGAACGAAGGAGCGACTCCGCTCGTCGAGTGCCCACAACTGGCCGACGAACTCGGCGTCGGTCGCGTTCTCGTCAAAGACGAGGGCCGAAATTCGACGGGGACGAGCAAAGACCGTGGGGCATCAGTAGCCGTCACGGCGGCCACTCAGAGGGGCGCGACGGACGTTGCACTCCCGTCGACCGGGAACGGCGGTCAGGCCGTCGCGGCGTACGCCGGTCGAGCAGGGCTCAACGCGCACGTGTATCTCCCCTCCCGGTCCGGGTTTACGAACAAGGCGATGGTCAACGTCCACGGTGGCGACATGAACGTCGTTGGCGGCCGATTCGATGCGGCGGTCGGTGCCTTCGAAGAGGGACTGGCTGAACACGACGATTGGTACTCCCTCCGTGCGTCCGAGACCCCGTACCGCCACGAGGGTGCGAAGACGATTTTCTACGAGATCGTCGAACAACTCGAGTGGACCGTACCGGACGTGATCGCGTATCCCACCGGAGCCGGAACCGGGATCGTCGGACTCGCGAAGGGCGCGACCGAGTTCCGGGAACTGGGCCTGATCGACGACCGCCCCGCACTATATGCTGCCCAGGCGTCCGGTTGTGCGCCGATCGTGACGGCGTTCGACGACGACCGCGACGATCACGATTCCGTCGAGCACCCCGATACGATCTGCGGGGAACTCGAGATCCCAGATCCCGGCGCGAGTTCGCGCGTCCTCGAGGCGATCCGCCGGACCGACGGCGGTGCGGTCGCGACGGACGATCCGGACGTTCTCGAGGCCGCGGTACGGGTCGCCCAGGCGACCGGACTCGAGATGATTCCGAGCGCCGCTGCGGCGGCCAGCGGTGCGTGGAAACTCGCCGAGCAGGGGACGTTCGAGGGCGACGAGACGGTCGTCATCGTCAATACGGGGGCGGGAAACAAGGAGGCGGACGTGCTGCGCAGCCACCTGATGGGACAGGGTGTCTGAGTGTGCAGTCGGTGGTATCCCCCAGTGTACCGTGTGTGAACTACCCCGCCCTACTCGTCGCCTTCGGCGACTCCTTGAGGGCGGGGCTTCCTGCTTCGACGACGCGACTTGCAGATACGGGAACTGTATCCACAGCGGTCGCAGTCTCCACAGGCGTTGTTTCGGAGTGAACCACTCCTAGGTTCTCCAGACCACGCGACTGGATATTCAACGCCGCGTTCCAATCCCTGTCCAATTCGAACCCACACGACGGACACGAGTGTTCGCGGACCCACACCGGTTTCGCCGTCTCCACGCCACACGATGCACACTCTTTCGTCGTGCCACTCGGTTCGACTTCGATGACGTGACACTCGTTCTTCCGCCCGTGATGTTTCAGAATCGTACTGAAGTTTCGCCAGCCGACTTCGGCCTTGTTCCGCGCGTTGCCACTGCCTTCAAGCAGTGACGTCACGTTCAGGTCTTCGACGAACACGGCATCGTGCTCGGTCGTGTAATAGTGCGCGAGTTTGTGCTTATAATCTCGCTTCTTGTTCGACATGCGAGCATGGACCGTCGCGACTCGCCGCCGTTGCGTCTCCCAGTTGTTCGACTCGTATTGCTTGCGAGAAAGCGAACGCTGCTCGCGCTCGAGGCGCTCACGCTCCGCAGACAGGTCAAGACGTCCGACGGAGCGTCCGTCCGAATCGTGGACGAAGGTGAGAACGCCAAGGTCGATTCCGACGGTATCCTCCGCGTCGATGTCTGCTGGGTCTGGTTGCTCTGGTTCCTCAGTGGCGATACAGAACGAGGCGTACCACGCTCCTGTGGGTTCTTTCTTCACTGCGACTTCTTTGATAGCATCGTGGTCAGGAAGGTCGCGGTGAAGTCGAAGTGGGATTTCAAGGGTTTCGCCGCGTACTTTTGTGAGGCGGAGTATCGCTCGGTCTCTCGGGCCACTCTTCGTGTCGAGTTCGAAGCCCGATTGCCGGTACGTAAAACTCCGGTACTCACGCGGTGACTTCCAGTTCAACGAGCCAACATCGTAGCCCTTGGCTTTGAGTGTGCCAAGGTTGTTGATGTTGGTGCGGATACGCTCAACAGCTTTCTGCAAGACGGTGGAGTAGACCTGTTTGAGGTCAGTCCACTGTTGCTTGAGTTGTGGGAGTTCGTCGCGGACGTGCCAGACGCGCTGTCGAAGCGTCCCCTCGTCTTCTGGTATCTTGGTGAATTCGTGGAGGGCGTGGTTGTAGAGTTGTCGCACGGTGTCACGAGTCCAGTCGAGACTCTCCCGTTGGGTGGTCGTGGGAAAGAGCCGGTATCGTGGACTGTACTTCATGCGACTTATTCTCTACTAGTGGTTGTGTTTAGTTAACTGTTCTGGCTAGAGTAATTCGACACTCGTGCGGACGCTGTATCCCCGCCCTACTCGCTCGCGGCTAACGCCGTTCGCTCCTTGAGGACGGGGGCTTAGCGCCCCCTCTTTTAGCTAATCGATAGCAGGGCTGGCTGTCGCCCGCGTCGGCCGAACCTGTCCACCGACAAAGCCTTGACTGCGAGCCGAGTAGAGGAAACGAGCACCAATGTGTGAACATTCACCAGAGTGTTCGAACGGGGCCACGTGCCAGCTCGTCCTCGAGAACGGCAACACCGGGCTCGAGACCGCGGAGTACTACTGCAAGGCCCACCTCGTCCTGCGGATCTGGGAAGTCGAAAACGACAGTTCGCTCAAGGCTGTTAGCGCCGAACAACTCTGATCACCAGTCCGCACGACAGACTCACAGCGCGCTGGTCCCGTTAGGAACCAGCCGCTCCGCGCACCGGTTGCGTTGGGCGCCGATCCTCGGTCACGGCGGCCGATCGAATCGGTCCGATCGCGAACCGTCGTTGCCGTGAACACCAATCCGAACGGTCCTCGAGCCCACTCAGTTACGGTGAGCGATCGTGAGCGATCAGAGACGGGGCTGTTCCGTAGCGCTTTTGCTGGTTGTCGGGAAACGACGCGGTATGACTACCCCCTGGGAGGACTGGAATCACATTCTCAAGATCGACCCCGACAAGGAGTTACCCGAGGATGTGACCTACGGCGACCTCTGTTCGACAGGTACTGACGCGATCGAAGTCGGCGGCACCATGGGCATCACCCGGGAAAACATGAGAGCCGTTATCGACGCCTGTGCCGAACACGACGTCGCGCTCTATCTAGAGCCCTCGAGTCCGGACGTCGTCCTCGACGACGACGTAATAGACGGCTACCTCGTCCCAACCGTGTTAAACGCCGGTTCGCCGTTCTGGATCACCGAAGCACACAAGGAGTGGATCCGACTCGAGGGCGACCTCGACTGGGAGCGAACGACGACCGAGGCGTACATCGTGTTGAATCCCGAGGCTGACGTGGCGACGTTGACGGAAGCGAACTGCGACCTCGGCGCCGACGACGTCGCTGCCTACGCGACGGTCGCCGAGCGGATGTTCGGACAGGAAATCGTCTACGTCGAGTACTCCGGTATGCTCGGCGACGAGGGAGTCGTCGAGGCGGCTGCAAACGCGACCGACGAAGCGACGGTATTCTACGGCGGTGGCATCCACGACTACGATTCCGCGTATTCGATGGCCCAGTACGCAGACGTCATCGTCGTCGGCGATCTCGCACATGACGAGGGAATCCAAGCGGTTCGAGAAACCGTCGACGCGGCAAACGACGCCTAGATCCCAATCGGTCGTTCCGGTCCAGCACCCGGAACTGTTCTATCTCTTCTTGCTACGCCACCATGCACGAGGCTCCTCGCAGCGTCCGAGGCGTCGTCGCCGGCGCTCGTATTCGAACTGATCCTCAAGGCGACGAAGGAGGTTCCAGACGGGGCCGCGGGGTCTCGTTGATGGACGTCCAGTGAGAGACACTCACTCTGGCGTACGAATACGGATTCTTCGAGGTTCCCCGCGAAACGGGAGACGGCATCGCCGAACGGCTCGAAACTCGACACAGGTCGTCAACGAACGATTGCGTCGCGGTCAGTCACAGGTGATCCAAACCCGGTTACTCGAGAGAGCCGTCCGACCGGGGGGCGCGGTCCCGTTCACTCGCTCAGCCGCTCGAGGCGGTCTCGGAGCCGCGGGAGAACGGTCGTCACGTCATCGTGGATGACCACGTCGGCGGTATCGTCACACGGGGTCGACTCGAGATTGACGAGTCCGACTGTCGCCCCCGAGGTCGCGGCGAGTCGCGGTAGCGAGGCGGCAGGTTCGACGACGAGCGAGGAGCCAATCGCGAGGAAGACGTCGCTCTCGCGGGCGAGCGAGCGGGCGCGCTGGAAGACTGCTCCCGGTAGTTGCTCCCCGAAGAGGACGACGTCGGGTTTGAGCACGCCGCCACACTCGCACATCGGCGGGCGTTCGCCCCCGACAACGCGCTCGAAGATCGGATCGAAGTCTCTGCGGGTCCCACACTCGATACAGCGTACCCGTTGGGCGTTACCGTGAATCTCGAGGATGGTCGCCTCCTGTCCGTCTGCGGTGTCTGTGTCTATCCCGTCCCCCTCCGTCTCCGATCCGTCGCGACCCGACGCCGCGGCCTCGGCGTGTAACCCGTCCGTGTTCTGCGTGAGGATGGCCTCGAGATTGCCGTTTCGCCCCATCGAGGCCAGCGCCTCGTGGGCCGCGTTGGGTCGGTACTCCTCGCCGAACATCTCGCGCTGTAACTCGACGCGATCCACCCAGAATCCCTCGGGGTCGCGCTGGAACCGACCGTAGGCGAATTGCCCTTCGTCGAAGTTCTCCCAGACGCCGTCGTCGCCGCGAAAGGTAGGCACGCCGGAGGGTGCCGAGATGCCCGCGCCGGTGAACGCGACGACCGTCTCCGCGCGCTGTACCTCGGTCGCGAGTCGCTCAAGTTCGTCCATATCGAACGGCTGTCGTCGAAACTCAAATACGGTATGGTCGGTAGAGGGGTAGCAGCGAAATATGCATACGCACAAAAGAGAAACAATAGATGCACAGATAGGAAGCAAGACGGTTAGCCTGAAAGATGAAACCTACCGCCGTCTCGATAGGGAGAAACGAGACGGTGAGAGCTTCAGCGACGCCATCGATCGACTGCTCGCCGACGATGACACGAATCCGCTTCGTGAACTGATCGGTCTCCTCGATGACGACGAAGCAGCGGCCGCAATTTCGAAACCGGATGAATTCGACTGGCGAAGTGCGTCAGTTTCGACGCTCACCGTTTCGGAGGTCGGATTCGGCCTATCAGCCACCGACCAAGACCGATTCAAGTCGATTGCTCAGCAAGTAGATGTCTTTCCGTATGGCCTTGCGGAGTCCCGTCGAGCGATGGAATAACAGCGGGAACTCAGAGACCGGGGCCGACAGATCGGTGCGATCGACGTTATGATCGCGGCGACAGCCATCGAGGTGAATAAACCGGTGGTCACCAGAAACGTCAGCGAGTTCAGGCGGACGAACGCCTCGGTGACGCCGTACTGAACGAACCGTCGGCGAACTCTCGAGTCGGAACGACTGCGCTTAAGTCCCGGCTACGATAACCGGGAGGTATGCAGGACAGAACCTACACTGCCGACGCCGAGCCGGGCGATCAGGTCACCGTCGCCGGCTGGGTCCACGAGATCCGCGACCTCGGGGGCATCGCGTTCCTGATTCTCCGGGATACCACCGGCAAGATCCAGATCAAATTCGAGAAAGACGAGATGGATGACGAGCTAGTCGAGACGGGCCTCGACGTATCCCGCGAAAGCGTCGTGACAGTTTCCGGTTCAGTCGAAGAGGAACCGCGCGCGCCGACGGGCGTCGAAATCACGCCGGAGTCGGTCGAGGTCGTCGCGCCCGCCGATCCCGAACTGCCACTCGACCCGTCTGGAAAGGTCGACGCCGACCTCTCGACGCGTCTGGACAACCGCACACTCGATCTGCGCAAGGACGACGTCCAAGCAGTCTTCGAGGTCCGCGCGGAGATCCTGCGCGCAGTCCGCGAGCGGTTCCGGGAGTTCGACTGTACGGAGATCAACACGCCGAAGATCGTCGCCACCGGGACCGAAGGCGGCACGGAACTCTTCCCGATCACCTACTTCGGCGAAGAAGCGTTCATGAACCAGTCCCCGCAGCTGTTCAAGCAGCTCATCGCGGGCTCGAGCATCGAACGCGTCTTCGAGATCGGACCAATCTTCCGCGCGGAGGAGCACAACACGCCGCGGCACCTGAACGAGGCGACCTCGATCGACTTCGAGGGTGCGTTCTGCGACCAGAACGATGCCATGGACGTCGTCGAGGGTGTCGTGACAGCCGCCTACGAAGCGGTCGAGGAAAATTGCGGCCGCCAACTCGAGGCGATGGGTCTCGAAGACGAGTTCGACGTCCCGGACGAGGCGTTCCCGCGTCTCAGCTACGAGGAGGCGATCGAGCGCATCAACGCCACGGGCGAACTCGACGAGCAACTGGTCTGGGGCGACGACCTCCCGACGGAAGGCGAAAAAGCCCTCGGGCAGGACGTCGGCGGTCACTACTTCATCACGGACTGGCCGAGCGAGATCAAGCCGTTCTACATCAAGGACCACGACGACGATCCGGACCTCTCGACCGGCTTCGACCTGATGCATCCCCGCATGGAACTGGTTTCCGGCGGGCAACGCGAACACCGGTACGAAAACCTCATCGAGGGCTTCGAACAGCAGGGGCTCGATCCAGACCAGTTCGAATACTACACGAAGATGTTCAAGTACGGTATGCCGCCCCACGCTGGCTTCGGCCTCGGCGGCGAGCGACTCGTCATGACGCTTCTCGACCTCGAGAACATCCGGGAAGCCGTCCTCTTCCCGCGAGACCGTCAGCGTCTATCGCCGTAGGCGACAGACCTGAGTGCCAGCAAGACTGCAAGGCTCGAACAGCGCGAGGGTCTTGCGAAATCGCCAGAGACTGGGGCCGCGCGTATTACGGCGCGGAAATCTTCAACGTTATACCGTTCCGGCCGAAACGCGCAGGCGTAATGCGTGAGGAGGCGACGGCGTTCGTACCTGGCCACATCACCGGCTTTTTTAGCGCCCACCCGGACGAGGATCCGACCAGAGCCGGTTCCCGAGGTGCGGGACTGACGTTGACGGATGGTGTCGAATTGACGGTCGAACCAGCGACAGGAGACGAATCGACCGTCGTGCTCGACGGAACGGAAATCGACGTCGATCCGGTAACGACCGTTCTCGAGACGCTCGACGCGACCGCACACGTCGAGGCTGAATCCGAGTTACCGCTGGGGGCCGGATTCGGCGTCTCGGGTGCGTTGGCGCTCGGGACGGCGCTCGCGGCGAACCGGGTGTTCGAGCGCACGCTCGCGATGAACGAACTCGTAACGATCGCCCACGGTGCCGAGGTACGGGCGGGAACGGGACTCGGCGACGTGGTCGCGCAGGCACACGGCGGCATCCCGGTCCGCCTCGAGCCCGGCGGTCCACAGAACAACTACCTGGACGCGATTCCGGAGCGGACGCGCGTGGAATACGTTTCGTTCGGTGGATTATCGACGGCTGACGTCCTCTCTGACGACACAGACCAGCTGACGACGGCCGGAAAGGAGGCCCTCGCCAGGGTCGTCGAGGAGCCGACCCTCCTTTCGTTTATGTACGCCTCACGGCTGTTCGCACGCGATGCGGACCTGCTTACCGAGCGCGTCACGGAGACGATCGCCGACGTGTCGGCCGTCGACGGCCAGGCCTCGATGGCCATGCTTGGAGAGACCGTGTTCGCGCTCGGGACGGGACTATCCGACGCCGGCTATGACCCGTCCGTCTGTACGACTCATCCGGCCGGTGCCATGCTGCGATAGGGACGGTCCTCCGTCGTATATCAGTTAGTGTATGAGTGTCGCAGTCGAACCACCGGACAGCAACGTATTTTCGGCTCGTTCGACATACTGTTCGTGGGACGACTTCTGATGGGGGCGCCTCACTCCACAAACTCTATCACGGGTACGACACGTTCGCTCGTTAGAAAGCCAATCTCGGAGGGTCGAGCCCGTTGCCGGCTGAAACCGTCTTCTGCAGTCGCTGAAGATCCGAACACCCACCCGACGCAAGACGCTGCTCGCGAGGCGATGAACGACGTGACGGCACAGGCCCCCGAGGGCTGGATCACGTTCACGGAATGCGGAACTCGTCCGTCGCGTCGAAGCGAACGCGGTCGAACGAGTACTCGAGGCTGGGCCGAAGAACGGTTCCGATCAGTCTGCGTCTCGTTTCGTACAGATTGCCGCGTATGCGGTGCCAGCGAAGGCGGTGTCGACAATCTCGAAGTCGTCGAAAACGGCCGCGATCGATTCCGTGACGTCGCCGTCGGGGTTCGAGTTCGCGTACCAGCGAAAGAACCGCCATACGAGCGGATTCAGAACTCGAGCGGGGCCGCTCGGAACCGGCCGGACGTCGACGACTGCGACCCGTGCGCCAGGGACGAGCGACCGGTGGACGGTCTCCGTGGCACGGCGGATGTCGGGCATGACGGACAGCGAAAGCATCGCGAGTGCCGCATCGAACGGCTCGTCGAACGTGACCGTCGTCGCGTCGGCCCGACGCACCCGAACGTTCTCCCAGCCGTGAGCCTCGAAGCGTTCACGTGCGTTTGCGATCATCCCTGGACTGTAATCGACGGCGACGAGTTCGCCGTCCGCGCCGATTTCGCCGCGCACTCGCTCGAAGTTGACGCCCGGACCGCAGCCAATCTCGAGCACGCGGTCTCCCGGTTCGAGGGCCAGTCGATCGATAGCCCGCTCTCGAATCGGTTCAAAGTCTTTTTCGCTCAGCCCGTAGTGGTCGCTCCAGCGATCCCACACCGTCTGACTGCGCTTGAGATGTTCCTCGCGCTGGCTGTTTTCCGTCGGCGAATCATCCTTTGTCGGGTCTCGGCCCCCGCGTTCCGTGTCCAAAGTGGTCTGTTACCAGACACGATCAAATAGGTATACGCGAACGGTCTCGGGGAATCATATAGCGCCATCGAGTTCGTCCGGACGCGGGGGCCGATCCGTCGGACCGGTAGACCCGCTCGGCGACCGATCGGGCCGTTTTTTATCGACCGAATCCAGTGACCGATCGTGAGCGATTACGACACCGTCTCCGCCGACGTCGAGCACGAGGAGGAAATTCCGGAGGATCACCCTAGATACCAGGACCTGCTTACCCGCCACCGTATCGAAGCAGGCGTTGAGAAGGGAATCACGCACCTTCAGGGAATGCACGCCGAAGGTCGGGGCAGCGCATTCGATTACCTGCTGGGCGAGGAGACGATCCCCAGTGCCGACGAGGCCGAACGAACGGCCGCAGCCCATCTCCTTCTCGCGGATCACCCCGTCCTCTCGATCAATGGCAACGTCGCGGCGCTCGTTCCCGGCGAGATGGTCGAACTCGCCGCGGCGACGGGTGCCGACCTCGAGGTGAATCTCTTCAATCGCACTCCCGAGCGGATCGAGGCCATCGCCGACCACCTGCGTGAGCACGGCGCAGACGAGGTGAAGGGGCGCGAGGCCGACGCCCACATTCCGAATCTGGACCACGAACGGTCGAAGGTCGACGCCGACGGAATCTACGAGGCGGACGTGGTGCTCGTCCCGCTCGAGGACGGCGACCGCGCCGAAGCGTTAGACGAGATGGGCAAGACCGAGATCGTGATCGACCTCAACCCGCTGTCGCGCTCGCCGCGGGTGGCCGACGTCCCGATCGTGGACAACATTATCCGTGCAGTGCCGAACATGACCGAGCATGCCCGAGAACTGGTCGACACCAACGAGGCCGAACTCGAGGCGATCGTCGCGAACTTCGACCGGGACCGCGCACTCGAAGACGCCGAGGATCGGATCCGGTCGGGCGACCTATGAACGCCCGTCGCCCTGTCTCGAGCCGTCGTCCGTCGTCGGACCGGAATCACGCGTGTGGTATCGTTCGATATCGGTGACTCCATCGCGGCGGTGACCTCGAATGCGTCGGATTCGCCGCCACCTCGACGTCGGTCCGACTGGTCACGAGTGTCATCGTCCCAACCGGGCTGTTCCTCCGTGAGAATTCCCCGATCGTTTTATCCGATACGAAGTGGATAGCATCGGCAGATGCCACCGTTCGGCAGAACCCTGAGAAACGCATATCGGGAACTTCGATCGAACTACGACGACCCGAGGTGGCGCCGTGGGCGGATTCGCGACCGGATCATCACCCCCGTCCACGAGCACATCTATCCCACCTACGACGGTGCGATCGACGTGATGGCCGAAGACTGGGATACGCTGATCGTGCTCGACGCGTGTCGAGCGGATCTGTTCGAAGCGTATGCCGACGTCTCGACGTTCGATTCGTACCGTCGGGTGACGAGTAACGCCAGTGCCACGATGGAGTGGGCCGAACGGACCTTTTCGACGGGGCGATTCGGGGATACCGTCTGTGTAACCGCAAATCCGTTCATCTCGAAACGAGCCGGCGACTCATTTCACGACCTCATCGAGGTCTGGCGGGATTCGTTCGACGAGGATGAACGAACCGTCTTGCCGGGTGATGTCGCAGTGGCCGCAGAGCGAGCCCATCGCGAGTATCCGCACAAGCGGATCGTCGTCCACTTCATGCAACCGCATTACCCCTTTATCGGGTCAGACCTCAGGTTCGAGGGGTGGGATCCAGATGGATTCGCGGACGGCTCGGGTCGGAAAACGATTCACACCCCGTGGGACGCGCTCCAACACGGTCTCGTCGATCTGGACTCGGTGTGGACGGCGTACGGGGAAAATCTAGCGCACGCACTGCCGGCCGTGACTGATCTCGTTGCGACCATCGAGGGCCGCTGCGTAATCACGTCGGATCATGGCAATGGTATCGGTGAGCGTGCGTGGCCGATACCAATCCGGGTCTATGGCCATCCAGAAGGAATTCGAACGCGGGGACTCACGACGGTCCCGTGGGCCGTCGTCGAAAACAGCTCTCGGCGAGCGATTACGGACGGCCCCATCAACGCAGCCGGGTCAGTCAGCGAGCAAGCCGCCGAGCGACTGGCCGCTCTCGGATATGGAGAGTACATCGCCCGTTGTGCACCGACCCATATCGTGTCCGCGAGCGGTTTTTCGACGCGTCCAACTCGAGCCGGGACGAACGCCTTTCAGGAGGTATAAATTCCTCCTCCGGTTTGAGTCCACACATGGACGCCTACGAGTTGATTATGCGAAACGCCGAGGAGGTCGTTACCGACGAGGAGGTCCGTGACCTCGCGGCAGAGCCCGCGGGGAAACGGGTCTACGTCGGCTACGAGCCCTCCGGCGTACTCCATCTGGGCCATTTACTGACGGCGAACAAACTCATCGATCTCCAGGACGCTGGACTAGAGGTCGTGATTCTGCTGGCGGACGTCCACGCCTACCTCAACGGGAAGGGGACCTTCGAGGAGATTCGCGACACCGCAGAGCAAATGAAAGCCCAGTTCCTCGCGTACGGTCTCGAGGAAGCGACCACGGAGTTCGTCTACGGCTCCGAGTTCCAACTCGACGAGGACTACGTACTCGACCTCCACACCCTCGAGGTCGAGACGACGATGAATCGTGCACAGCGCGCGATGGCGGAGATTCAGGGCGGCGAGACGGCCAAGGTGAGCCACCTTGTCTACCCGCTGATGCAGACGCTGGACATCGAGTATCTCGATCTCGATCTGGCCGTCGGTGGCTTAGACCAGCGCAAGGTTCACATGCTCGCCCGCGAAAAGCTCCCCGAACTCGGGTACGAGGTTCGGCCGGCCCTTCACACGCCCATCATCGCTGACCTCACCAGCGGCGACGGGAAGATGTCCTCGAGCGAGGGCGTCACCATCTCGATGGAGGACGCCACCGAGGACATCGAAGAGAAGGTCAACTCGGCGTTTTGCCCGCCGGCCCGCGATCCGGAGGGCGACCTCGAGAACCCCGTCCTCGAACTCTTCGAGTACCACGTCTTCCCGCGGTTCGACGAGGTCGTCGTCGAACGGCCCGAGAAGTACGGCGGCGACCTGACCTACCACGCGTACGAGGAGCTGGCCGCGGACCTCGAGTCGGGCGAACTCCACCCCGCCGACGCGAAGGGGACGCTCGCGAGCACTCTCGACGAGCTGATTGCGCCGGGCCGCGAGAAGTTGCGCGAACTGCGAGATTGATGCCGGTCTTCGGTCGAATCGCCTCTCTCCCGCGTTTCGCCCCCCACGGTTTGACGGCCTCTACCGAGACACTCGGATCACAAGGTCGACGACGGGACGTGCGAAATACGGACGAACATCATCGCTGATCACCGTCTCTAGTGTCGAGAGGGAGTACTCACATCGGTAGGCGATTGGACCATGTCGATTGAAGTACGAGCGCTCCCCTTTCGAGGCCATGAACGAGACGCGACGGGCGATCCTCGAGGCGTTGGCAGACGGACCGGCGTCGGGCCCGGAGCTGGCCGCCACCCTCGATATCTCGCGGGCGGCCGTCTGGAAGCACATCGAGGCGCTGCGCGAGGCGGAGTTCGAGATCGAGAGCGGTCCAACCGGCTACGAACTCACCGACGTCACGGCGTACAACGCTCTGGCGGTCGAATTCGGACTCGAGGCGCCGTTTTCGATCGAGTATCACGACGTCGTCAATAGCACAAATAATCGAGCGCGAGCGCTGGCGGCAGACGGTGCGGCGAACGTGGCCGTTATCGCGAACGAGCAGACCGGCGGGCGCGGCCGCCTCGAGCGCGAGTGGACCGCGCCGGTCGGCGGGGTCTGGGTGAGCATCCTCACTCGACCGACGATCACAGCCGCACAGGCGCCGCTGTACACGCTCGCAGCGGCGGTCGCGACGGCGACGGTCGCTCGAGAGGCCGGCGTCGACGCCCGGATCAAGTGGCCGAACGACGTGGTCGTCCCGGTCGGGGACGACGGTGACTACCGGAAACTCGCGGGAATCCTCACGGAGATGGAAGGACAGCCGGATCGAGTCGATTGGGTCGTTCCTGGTATCGGCGTCAACGCCAACATAGACGCCGCAGACCTCCCGGAGGGGGCGACCAGTATCCGCGAGGAGGCAGGCGACGTCGATCGGCGACGCTTCGTCCAGCGGCTCCTCGAGGAATTCGAGCGCTATCGGACCGACCTTGAGGCCGTGGTCCCCGCCTGGCGCGACCTGGCGCTGACGCTTGGCCAGCGCGTCAGGGTCGATCGCCCGGCTGGCGAAATTGTCGGGGAGGCGGTCGACATCACTGAGTCAGGCGCGCTCGAGGTCGAGACAGACGACGGGCGGGTGACGGTTTCTGCGGGCGACTGTGAACACTTGCGGCCGGTCTGAGCGGTACGACACCTGATGGTTCGGGGATGAGTGCGGAACTCGCGACCGATTCGCGAGTTCGATCGCTACCCGAAGAGAGGAATTCGGTGGAGAATTTCGGTTGCGGTGGTCGGGTTTCATACGGACTACTGTACGTCATTGCCGGTACAACCGCGACCGTTCTGCGGTTGCACCGGTAAAACGTTACAGCAGACCGTATCAGACGCCGAGCGCAATCGAACTGGCGGTCGCGGCGACGACCCAGCCCGCGCCCGTCCACGATAGCACGAAAAACGCCTCGCGAGCCCCGGCCTCCGTCCAGCCGGAACTCACGTCGAGGTGATCCCGCATCCCTTCGATGGTTCGTCCGAGGCCGACCGCCGCCGACCACGCGGTGACGCCGAACCCGAGGACGAGCGCGCCGAGCGCAAACGCCATGTCAGTCGCAGCCCGTGGCGTCCAGACCAGCAGTAGCCCCAGCGAGACGGCCACTCCGAGCGCGGCTCCGACGGCCGCCCAGCGGGCGGCAGCGATTGCGAGTCGACGGATGTGCCCGAGGGCGGTCCTCGGGACGCGGTCATCGGAATCAGTCGACGGCATCTCGCATACGGGGATCGAGGGCATCCCGCATCCCGTCGCCGAGAAGGTTGAAGCCGAGCACCGTGAGAGCGAGGAAGAGGCCGGGGAAGAACGACCACCACCACGCGCCCGAGAACAGGCCACGCTCGACGCCCTCGGAGAGCATCATCCCCCACGACGGATCGCCGGGGCTCGCGCCGAACCCGAGGAACGACAGCGCCGCGATGTCGATGATGGCCAGGCCGTAGTTCAGCGTCGACTGAACGGTGATCGGCGCTAGGCAGTTCGGCAGGACGTGGCGAACCAGCAGTCGCAGGTCGTTCGCACCGAGCGCACGCGTCGCCTCGATGTACTCGTCCTCGAGGACTTTCAGCGCGGCGCCGCGGACGACACGAGCAAACCGCGGCGTGTATACGAGCGTGAGGGCGGCGACCGCGCTCCACAGCCCCAGCGACTGGGGGAAGATGGTGACGAGCGCGAGCGCGAGCAGCAGCGACGGGAACGACAGGAGTACGTCCATCGTCCGCATGACGACGTTGTCCGTGAGGTCGCCGTAGTACGCGGCGACGATGCCGGCGGTGATGCCGAGTACCGTGGACGCGAGGACGGTCACGGTTCCGAACTTCAGCGCGTACCACGCGCCGTACAGTACGCGCGGGAAGATATCGCGAGCCTGCCCGTCGGTACCGAACCAGAACTGGCTGCTCGGCGGCGCTAGCGTTGGGTTCGACCCGAAGCTGGTGCTGACGATGGCGCCGAGGTCGTACGCGAGTCGGGCGTAGACGGCGATGGCGACCATTCCGAGGATGATGCCGAGGCCGACGACGGCGATGCGGTTCGACAGCAGTTCCGTGAGGAACGGGTTCGCGCGGATGCGCTCGACGGTGCTTCGCTCGATGTCTGACGATTGGGTTTGTGTTTCCGTGCTCATTGGTCGATCCGTGGGTCGAGAATCGAGTAGGTGATGTCGACGAGGAGATTGACGACCGTGTACATGAACGCGAACACGAGGACGGTCGCCTGCACCACCGGATAGTCGCTCTTGTTGATGGCTTCGACGAGCAACGTTCCGATACCGTTGATCTGGAAGACGGTCTCGGTCAACACGGAACCGCCGAGCATCGATCCAAACTGGATTCCGATGATGGTGATGACGGGGATGAACGCGTTCCTGAGCCCGTGTTTCATGATCGTCGTCTTCGCGCCCTGTCCCTTCGCGCGCGCCGTTCGCATGTAGTCCTGTCGAACGACCTCGAGCATCGACGACCGCATCATCCGAGAGATAAAGGCCATCGAGTAGATGCCGAGGACGGCGATGGGCATGGCCAGGTGACTGACGGCGGACTGAAACGCCGCCATATCGCCGGCCAGCAGTGTGTCGACGAGGATGAACCCGGTTTTCGAGTCGATGAAGTGCGTTGACCCGATGCGACCGCTCGTCGGAAAAATCCCCAGGATCTGTGCGAACAACAGTATGAGGAGTGGGCCGCTCCAGTAGATCGGGATGCTGATACCCGCGAGTGCGCCAACCCGGGAGAGGTGATCGGTCAGGGTGTCCTGCTTCACAGCGCTGATGATTCCGAGCGGCAACCCAAACAGCAGCCCCGCGATCGCGCCGAGAATCGCGAGTTCGATGGTGATGGGGAGCCGGTTGGCGAGTATCGCACTGACGTCGGCGCCGCGCCGGATCTGGTAGGACTCTCCGAACTCGAGCGTCGCGGTGTCAGCGAGGAATCGGAGGTACTGCTGCCAGAGAGGGTCGTTGAGTCCGAGATCGGTTCGGATCTGTTCGACGAATTCCTGACTCGCGCGCTGACCCGCGATGGCGACTGCAGGGTCCCCTGGCGAGAGGTGGAGGATAGCGAAGACTACCGTCGCCACTCCGAACAGCACCGGACCGAGCAACAGCAGTCGTTTGACGACGAACCGCTTTGATATCATCGTTCGGATGTGTGCGTAGATTCTTAAAAATCTCTCGTCACGGAGGTGCTTTACTCGAGTTCGACCAGGTGGAGGTGGGGGCCGCCGATGGCAGATACTGTGTAATTACTGACATTATTGCGAACACCGCGGATCTCGTCGGCGTAGTCGATGTAGACCCAGGGCGCCTCGTCGCGGGCGATCTGTGCCGCCTCGTGGTAGAGTTCGGCGCGCTCGTTCTCGTCCGCCGTTCGCTGGGCCTCTTCGATGAGATCCATGTACTCCTGGTTCGCCCACGCGCCACGATTGGACGTGTTGTAGCCCTCCGTACTCCACTCGACCCAGTCCTGTCCGCTGGGGGACTCGACTTGCGGGTGGAGCAGGACGTAATAGAAGTTGTCCGGGTCGGCGTTGTCCGTGTACCAACCGGCCAGGGACGCATCGTGACGGCCCTCGGACGTGTAAGTGAGGTAGTCCGAGAACTGCCGCTCGTCGATCGTGACGTCGATGCCGATTTCTCCGAGGTTCGTCCGAATGGTCTCCGCCGTCGGGAGTGGAGCCGGGTTGTAACCGCGTGCGTTCTGGAAGGTCGTCAGCTCGAAGGCGAAACCATCGCCGTATCCGGCCTCCTCCAGCAGGGACTGGGCCTGGTCGGGATCGTACGAGTACGGACTGAGGTCGTCGTTGTGTCCGAAGAGCGCCGGCGGGCATGGCTGATCGGCCTGCTCGGCGATACCGGAGTAGACCTCGTTGACGATCGATTCGGTGTCGATGGCGTGACTGATGGCCTGTCGAACCTGGGGATCACGGAACTCCTCAACGCGGGACTGGTTGAACACCATGTATCCAATGTTGATGCCTTGCCCGGATTTGATCTCGGCGGCGTCGGAGTCCTCGACCGTCCCGATGTTGTCGGGTCCGAGGTTGTCGATGATCTCGAGTTCACCCTCGACGAGGGCCTGGGTACGCGTGGAGTTCTGCCCACGCTCGATGAACAGGAGTTCGTCCACGTTCGGCCCGTCACCCCAGTAGTTATCGTTCGGGGTGAGCAGGATGCGGCCGTTCGAGTTGTCGAGTTCCTCGAGTTGGAACGGGCCGGTGCCGTTGGCGTCCGCGTTGAAGTCGAAGTCACCTTCGATGCCATCCTTCGGCAGGACGACGGCGGCGAACATCGCGAGGTTGCGCATGAACGGCGCGTACTGCTGCGTGAGCGTGATGTTCAGCGTGTAGTCGCCGTCGGCTTCGACGGAGTCGATCCAGCTCCCGAGCGTGAATGGGCCGTACGCGGAGGCCTCCTCGAAATAGTACTCGTACTCCTCGTCGACGAACCGTCGGTAGGTCGCAACGAAGTCGTCGGCAGTGAAGTCGGTTCCGTCGTCGAACTGCGCGTCCTCGCGCAGTTGGATCGTGACGTTTTCGCCGTCCATCGTCCAATCGGTCGCGAGGCTCTCCGTGATCGCCGCCTCGCCGGGCTCGAAGCCAATGAGCCCGTCGTAGATCTGGTTCGTGACCTTCGCGACTTCGCCGCTGGTCGTATTCTGCGGGTCGAGGGTGTCCGAGTGCGAGCTGCGCCCGTACCGGAGCGCAGCGCCACCGTCGCCACCACCCCCGAGACACCCGGAGAGAGAACTCGCTGCGGTCGCGATGACCGTTGTGCTACCGGCAGCCTTCAGGAAGCTTCGTCTGGAAGCGTGATGTGGCATAACACTATCCCTTGCCTCCGCATACATAATATTAACGAGAACGATTTAGACGAAGCCATAGTTGTATCCGGTGTCTTAGTCAAGGTATCAAAATTCCGCACCATCTGCCCGGGGTTTGGGCAGCGTGACCGAAAACAGATTCCAGATCCCGCCGATAGCGCACCTGTCTACTCGGCGTCGGTGAAGAGATGACAGGCGGCCGGGTGTTCGCTGCCGCCGAGTTCGGGATCCCTCCTCTCGCAGACGCTCTCGAACGCCTCCTCGAGGACGGCCTCGGCAGCCTCCCAGTCGTCGTCGTCGAGGTGGCGATAGGATTCGTCGACGGCCTCGCGGGCGCGACCCGTCAACGGACCGTCGAAGAATTGCGCATCGAGCGCGGCGGAGAGATCACTGCCCCCGTCGGCGACCGCGCGTGCTGCTGGGGTCTCGCCGGCGGTCACCTCCCTGGCTGCCTCGAGGTCGATGTCGCGGGACGCCACGCGCTGTCGGTAGAACATGACCTCGCGGTAGCGCTCCTGCTCGATGTCGAGATCGTCGGGCGGGATGATCGACGGACACCGCGTCCGGAAGTGACAACCAGACGGTGGGTCGATTGGGGACGGCACGTCGCCTTGCAGAATGGTCCGGTCGTCGGTGTCCGCCAGCGGATCCGGCTCGGGGATCGCGGACAGCAACGCGTTCGTGTACGGATGCTTTGGTTCCGCGAACAGTTCGTCGGTTTCCGCGCTCTCGACGATTTCGCCGAGGTACATCACCGCCACGCGGTCCGAGATGTGCCGGACGACCGAGAGGTCGTGGGCGATGAACAGGTACGTCAACCCGAACTCCTCCTGTAGGTCCTCCAGGAGATTGATGATCTGTGCCTGCACGGAAACGTCGAGAGCCGACACCGGCTCGTCGGCGACGATGAAATCCGGGTCCACTGCGAGGGCGCGAGCGATACCGACGCGCTGGCGCTGCCCGCCGGAGAGTTCGTGCGGGTAGCGATCGTACTGGCTCTCGTCGAGTCCAACCTCCTCCAAGAGTTCGACGACGCGCCGTCGACGTCCCCCCTTCGCGAGCCCGTGAATCTTCAGCGGCTCCATGACGATCTGGCCGACGGTCATCCGCGGATCGAGGCTCGACATCGGATCCTGGAACACCATCTGCATATCCTTTCGCTTCTCCCGGAGCTCCGACTTCGAGAGGTCGCCGAGGTCCTCGCCAGCGAACACCACCGTTCCGTCTGTCGGCGGGTTGAGGTGGAGGATCGCGCGGCCCGCGGTCGACTTGCCGCAGCCAGACTCGCCGACCAGACCGAGCGTCTCGCCCTCGTGAACGTCGAAGCTCACACCGTCGACGGCCTTCACGCTAGGCTTCCCGCCGACGAATCGGTCGAGGAGCCCATCCGCCTGCGCGTAGTACTTGCGCATCTCGCGGAGTTCGACCAGTGGTTCGCCGACGTCGTGGTCGGTCACGGTCGCGACTCCCTCGTCACCGTATTCGCTTTCGTCGAAGTCCTCGAGGATGCACTTCGACCGGTGGTCGACGTCGTCCGGGCCGTGCTGGCGGAACGAAATCTCACCCTCGCGACACTCGGGCTGGGCCCACGGACAGCGGTCCGCGAAGTGGCAGCCGTCGGGCAGGTCGATGAGGTCTGGAACGTTACCCTCGATGGGGGTCAGGCGGTCCTTCTCTTCCGACGGAATCGACTCGAGGAGCGTGTACGTGTACGGGTGGCTCGGGTTGGTGAAAATTTCCTCCACGGGACCCTCTTCGACGATTTCGCCGGCGTACATCACCGCGACTCGGTCGCAGGTCTCCGCGACCACCCCGAGGTCGTGGGTGATCATCAGCACCGACATTCCGAACTCCTCTTGCAGGTCGTCGATGAGCTCGAGTATCTGCGCCTGGATGGTCACGTCGAGGGCGGTCGTCGGCTCGTCGGCGATGAGGAGACTCGGTCGACACGCGAGCGCGATGGCGATGAGGACGCGCTGGCGCATGCCGCCGGAGAACTCGTGAGGGTACTCCTCGAGGCGGGTGGTCGCCTCCGGAATCCCGACCTCGGTGAGGATCTCGACGACGTCCGCCACGACTGCCTCGTCGTGTTCGTTCCCGCCGATCTTCGGGAGGATCTCCCGGACGGCGTTCAGCCACGTGTCCCGTTTCCGTTTGCCGTACCGGTGGAGTCGCAGGGACTCCGCGACCTGTTCGCCGACGGTCACGGCGGGATTCAGGGACGTCATCGGGTCCTGAAAGATCATTCCCATTTCGCCGCCGCGGACCTTTCGCATCGCCTCCCTGGGCGCGTCCGTCAGGTCGACGACGCCGTCATCGACCGCGACCTCGTCGGCGCTCGCACCGCGCTCGAACTGCTCGCGCGCTGCATCGTCCATGTAGACGAACCCCTCGTCGGCATCGTCGACGGCGGTCTCGAGCGTGTCCGCGACCACGAATTCCGTCGTATTGTCCTCGAGTCGATCGGCGACGTCCCGGAGAGACGGTGCGAGCCCTGCGGGATCGTCGCGGTCGGCGAGGTCGGCGGCCATGCCGCGCAGTTCCGACGCGGCCGAGTCGCCCCCGTCGCCGGCGCGGAGGTCCGCCACGATCGATCGGATCGCGTCCACGAGTTCGAAGGGGTACGGGACGACGGCGTCGTCGAACTCGTCCGCGAGTTCCGCAGCCAGGTCCGCGCGCCGCAGGGACACGCGTCCGTCCACGACCTCGCCGGGATCATCGACGAGATCCATCGCTGAGAGTGCGGTCACGCTCTTACCGGAACCGGACTCGCCGACGAGGCCGACGGTCTCGCCTTCCTCGATGGTGAGGTCGATGCCGTCGACGGCTTTCACCGCACCACGGTTGGTGTCGAACTGCGTTCGGAGTCCGGAGAGGGACAGGAGGTCAGTCACTGGCAGCAGTTCTCGACCCAGCGATCAAATACCTTGCGGGACTTGACAACGCTTATCTCCGATGACACCTGCGGTGCAGACATGGGCGAGAATCCAGCGGGCTCCGCGCCCGGCGACACCGAAACCCGATCCGGCTGGCGATCTGTCGTCCAGGACATGGCGGCGACCGCCGGCGAGTATCGCAACCGCGGCTGGACGACACTCGAGCTCCACCCCGGGGACTCCGTGCTCGTGAATTCTGATACGCGGACGGGCCTCGACGTGGTCCTGCCGGGCCCAGAGTACGAGGATCTCGAATCGCTGACCGAGAACCGGGCGTTCACGGACGTGGATGTCTTCCGCGGGGAGCACAGCGGCACGGTCTACCTGCTCGTCGTCGAGAAAGATCCGGACAGCGAGACAGCCGTCTTCGTTCCAGCCTACTACGATGCCGGATCCAGCCGCGAGAAACTCGAGACCGTCCGGGCTGACGGCCAGCTCCGATTGTTCTGTAGGCGGCTGAACGACGACTACGTCGAGTTCGTCCACGGTGACGTGACGCCGTTCCTCCCCGAATCGTTACGGGACGAGTAAGTCTCGGCACGCGGATCTGTGTCTCGCTGAGATTGCAGTGAGCGTCGTTGGCACACGTCATTCCCTACGCCGTCCGGCCGGCGGTCGAGAACGGTTCGGTCACTCCGCGGCGAGTCGCGGCTCTCCGGATCGATCGTCGGCGCCCTCTGGATCGACTTGTACTGTCAGGACAGGTACCGACGCACGACGGATGACTCGCTCGGTGACGCTGCCGAGTAACAGCCGGTTGATCCCACCGCGGCCGTGGGTACCCATCACCACCAGGTCGCACTCGTCGGGGTCGGCTTCGTCGACGATGACGTGGCTCGGGGAGCCTTCGCGTATCTCGCGTTCGACCGCGACGTCGTCCGGTGCGAGTTCTTCGACGCGGTCGACCGCCGACCGTCCCTTTCCGTGGAGCGCGTCGGTGATCCCCTCGAGCGCGGTTTCCATTGGCAGCCCGCTGTAGCCGGCCGCATTGACGACGTAGAGCGTACGAAGGGTCGCGTCGTGGGTCTGCGCGAGCTCGAACGCATACTCGAGGGCGTCTTCGACCTCTGGCGAGCCGTCAGTCGGAACGAGGATGCGGTCATACATTGCGATACATGATAACATACAACAATCGCGTATAAGAGCGTTATCCCGCTGCGAGCGACCGTCAGTTCGATGAACGAATTTCGGCGGTGGCTCTGCCACGAACCGCAAGGAAACCGTCTGAGGAGGGAAACGCTGATACAGCCACCGACCGAACCGGGGGGCATGAGCGACAACCCGTGGACAGATCGGATCGTCGGAGAGCGGATGACCGTCGATCAGGAGTTTTCGACGCGGATCGAGGAGTCGCGGTTTTCCAACCAGCAGTGGAGCCTGATCATGACCGCGACGGAGTTCGAGATCGATCATCCCGACGACCCCGATAAGGCCCGGATCGTCGCCAACACGGACAAAATCGACGGTATCATTCCCGAACTCGAAAATATTCAGTCAGGAATGGGCCAGATGGCGGGCCAGGGAGCAGGCGGCAGCTCGGATTCCTCGAGCGGCGGCATCGTCGATTCGATCATGGGCGCACTCGGAATGGGCGGAAACGGCGGGTCGTCGGAGGCGAAACAACGCGAAGCCGCCGAACGCCTCACCCAGGAGTACGCCGACGAACTGCAATCACACCTCGAGACGAAAGGGCGATGGGAGTCAGTTCGACGCAGTGCCGCCGACGGCGGGTAACCCGGTCCTCGGATCGCCAGTCGACGCCGCGCCAGACGACACGGGGTACCTCAACGGTGTGGGTCGACCGTCTCGGGGAACGTCGTCGCTGACGACGTATCCGACGCAAGCCACAGCATCTATAGGGTCGGTTACCGAGCGTAAGAGTATGAGCGACGAAGTCAAGACGACGACCTTCTCGATCAGTTCCGAAGACGACGCGACAGACGACGTGACCATCCCGGCCGGTCTCGTCGACCTCGTCGCCGAAGGTGACCAGACCGACGCCGAAACGATCGGCGATGTCGTGCTGCTCTCGTTCGCCAGCCGCGCCCACCACATCGTTCACCACGGTGATTCCGCCGACGACGAACTCGAGGCCCAGGAATCGAAAGTGATGGACCTGTTCGAGGAACGATTCGGTGTCACGTTCGGCGAAGCGACCGGACATCAGCACTGACGCCAGACGCGTCGCGAACCGTAACCGTAGACGTCGAAGCAGAAACGGAAGCAAGCGTTCTTGCGGATGGAGAGAGCAAACGTGGGCGACCGGCATCTCCGGTTCGACCACCTAGTCCGACGCGGGGATGCTCGCCTCGATCGTCACCGATTCCCGATCGTCGTCGGTCGTGATCGTGTGCGTCGACGTCCCGGCCGGGAGTTGCGAGGAAACCGAGAGCGTCGTCGCTTGCCCACCGGCCAGCGTTACCGACGTCTCCGCGACCGGCTCATCGTCGATACTGTACGTCACCGTCTGCGTTCCCTCGCGGTCACCCTGATTCTCGATTGTCACGTCAACTGATACTTCCTCGCCCGCCAGCCCGCTCTCGGGAGCTGACACGTCAGTGATCGCGAACGAAGCCGGCTCACCGGTCGGCTCGACTGTGACTGTCGTCTCCGCGGTCTCGTTCGCAGTCGACATTTCGATCAGGTATTCGCCCGGCTCGAGGTCCGACGTCTCGTAATTCAGTGTGACCGACCGAGACGCTCCGGGCTCGAGCGAGACCGACGTCTCGTTGACGGGAGTCCCGCCGATCGCGAGCGTGACGTTCTGGGTTCCGTTCGCGACGCCGACGTTCTCGACTTCGGCCTCGACTGCGATGGGGTCGCCCCGCTCGACCGGACTGTTCGTATCCGTGATCGAGACGCCGAAATCCGTCGGTCGGTCAGGGGTTCGTTCCTCGAGGCCGTAGGCGATCGTCTCGTTCGCGAGTACCGCGTCGTCGTCCGCAGCGACGACCGCCACCTCGAGGGTCGCGTTCTCGGCGAGCGGCGGCTCGAGTTCGATCGTCTCGTTCACGACCGTTTCGTCGGCTCCGAACGTTTCCGTCACCGCGAGTTGCGTCCCGTTCTCGTGGGTGACCGCGAGCGCGTACTCGACGGTCGCGCTCGCCTCGTCCACCGTCAGCGTCGAGCCGTTGCCTGTCTGGTTCGACACAGACAGCGTCGCATCGGGCACCTCGTCCGGTGCCGCTACGACGCCGTATTCGATCGTCTCGTTCGCGAGCGTCGCACCGTCTTCGCCGACGACCGAGACGTCGACCGTCACGTTCTCCTCGATAGGCGGTTCGAGCGCGAGCGAGCGGTTCGCGACCGCTTCGCCGGCCGAGAACGTCTCGCTCTCGACCGTCTCGCCGTCGTAGGTCGCGGTCACGGTGTACGGAACGGACGCGTTCGCTGCGTCGATCGAGAGGGTCGAGCCGTTGCCGGTCTGATCGGCCACCGACAGCGTCGCGCTCGCGTTTTCGGTCTCCGCCGTCTCGTTCGTGTCTTCGGGCTCCGCCGTCTCGTTCGCGTCTTCGGGCTCCGCCGTCTCGTTCGCGTCTTCGGGCCCCGCCGTAACCGTCACGAACGCGCCGCCGAGGACCGGCGCGCCGGCACCGGTGACGTACGGCGCGTCCGTCTCTCCGCCGGAGTCGACGTACCCGAACGTCTCGTCCCCGTCCGTGTCGTGGTGGGGGACGGCCACGAACGCACCGCTCCCCGCGAGCGGGTCGTCGAGTTCGATCGTGACGTTTTCGTGCGTTCCTGGTTCGAGGTAGCTCGAGACTCCGATCACGCCCGTCGGATCGATGTCGAGGGCACCCCCCTCGTAGACGGCCACGAAGCCACCCTCGGAGAGCGAGACGTCCTCGATCGCAACCTGCTGTCCGTCGGACGTCTGGTCCGAGACGTCGACCGACGCAGTTCCCTCGAGCCGATCGACCGTCTCGATCTGTTGATCGGCGATGACCTCGACGCGCTGGCCGATGACCGTGGCGTCGTCGGTCTCCTCCTGAACCGCGTAGGCAGTCGCATCCGCCGCGGTCTCCGCGGTCACGCGCTGGAGCTGCTGGACGCTGATCCGCTGGGACTGCACGACTTGCGCCGTTTCCTTGCAAGTGAGTCGCGCCGCGGTCTGTATCTGTTCCACCGTCGCCGTCTGGGCCTGTGTGAGCGCGCCGCTCGCCCCACCCCACGCGAGGGACTGCACCTGCGTCACCTCGACGAGTTGCGTCTGGGTCACGGAGCCCTCACCGGCACCGAAGGCGGCGGCCTGAATCTGCTCCACGGACACCGTCTGTCGCTGGACTGCAGACGTCACCGCGCCCTCCGCCGCCCCGATCGCAGCGTACTGGATCTGCGTGATCGAGACGGTCTGCCGCTGGACTAGCACGCCGCTCGCGCTTCCGGTCGCGGCGGCGTGGATCTGCTCGACGGTCGCCTCCTGGCTCTGCGCGATCGCGCCCTTCGCCGCGCCGAAGGAGGCCTCCTGGACCTGTGTGATTGAGACACGCTGTATCTGCTCGATGCGGATCGACTGGACCTGTGTTAGCGCGCCTCGGCTCGCGCCGCGGGCCGCGGCCTGAGTCTGGCGAACCGACACCCGCTGTTTCTGGACGAGCGCGCCCTTCGCCGCGCCGGCGGCAGCCTTCTGAATCTGTTTTATTGTCACCCGCTGGCGCTGCTCGATCTCGACGCGCTGTTCCTGACTGACGTTCGTGCGCGTTCCCCCGTCGATCGCGCCTGCGGCCGCACCCGCCGCCGCGTGCTGGACGTGCTCGAGCGTCACCCGCTGGCGCTGTTCGACGGTGACGCGCTGGTACTGCGTCAGCGCGCCGTAGGCCGATCCCTGCGCTGCCTCCTGAATCTTCGGCACCTTCTTCACTGCTTTCTCGCCTGCCTCCTTCGCGGCGCCCGCGGCCGCACCCCTGGACGCGACCTGTATCTGTTCGGCGGAGACCTTCTGACTCTGGGCAAGCGCGCCGTGTGCCGCGCCCCAGGTCGCGCCCTGGAGCTGCGTCGCGTTCGCCGATTGCGACTGCGAGAGCCCACCGTCGGTCGCTCCGGCGACGGCGTGTTGAATTTGCGTCACGTTCACTGACTGTTTCTGTATCAGCGCCCCATGAACTGCCCCCGTCGTCGCCGCCTGCACCTGTTCGGCGTCGATCGTCTGGGTCTGCGAGACGGACGCGCGAGCGCCCTCGAGCGCTGCCGCCCGCTGTTCCTGCGTCACGTCGATCCCCTGTGCCTGAACGAGTTCGATCCCCTCCTCGACGCCGGCTTCGACGGCTTGCTCGCGGTCTCCCTGAAGCGGTATCTGCTCGTCCCCGTCGCCGTCAACCGCCGTCGGGCCATCGAAGGTCACCAGTTCGAAATCGATCTCCGCACCCGGCTGCGAGTCCTCTTGAGCGACGGCCGTCTCGAGCGCGGTTGACGATTCACCTCCGATCATCGTCCCATCAACGGCGGCCGAAGTGTCGCCTGCGCCGGCGGTCGCAGCGATCCCAGCGGTTGCCCCGTCGCCGGCGGTGCCCCCTCCGACGTTTTCGCCGAGCGTCGGGAGCGCGACGACGCTTCCGACCAGTACGGCCGCGAGCACCACGGCGGCCGCGGTGTTCCGACGCCGTCTCATCTGTCGAGGCCTCCCCCGTCGGCGTCCGCAACCGTCGTCTCCCTTCTCGCTCGACTCACCCCTGATTTCGGTCCGTGATAGCTCTCGTCGCCAGCCTTCGGACTATTCGGTTTCATTTCCCACCATCGAGGTGAAAGTTTGCATAAGACCGTCGGCCGTTTCGGTTAGCGAGCCGACACAATTCGTTGTTACCACAGCTTCTCGAGCGGGTTAACGACTGCAGTGGCACACCGACGTGCCACTGCGACCGTCTTCCAGACGCTCCGTTTTGACCGGGTTCTTCATCGAAACTGAAAGGAAGCGGTCTGTTTCGCGTCGCCCACGCGACGGGACTCGAAATGCGATGGCTCGAGACGTTCTCTCAGCGACGTTCCGTTCCGACTCGGAAACCGAAGTTTTGATCTCGGTTTACGAGAGAGCGGAGGTATGGCAACGGATCAAAACGAAATCGAACTCGTCGACGACGACGTTATCAGGCCGTTCGCTCGAGCGGCGATGCTCGCGGCGATGCTTGGTGCGGCCGCGCTCGTCGGATCGATTCCCATCCCGTTCTCGCCGGTCCCAGTGACGTTACAGGTGCTCGTCATCTATCTCGCCGGTCTCTACCTCGGTCCCTACTGGGGTCCGTTCTCGGTCGTACTCTATCTGACCGCCGGCGCGGTCGGCCTTCCCGTCTTCGCCAACGGTACCGCCGGCTTCGGCGTCCTCGTCGGCAACAGCGCGGGGTACCTCTGGTCGTATCCGATCGCGGCCCTACTGGTCGGCGCTGTCGTTCACTGGCGGAGCGAATTCGGAAACCCTGCGGAGCTATCGAGGCCGGTCCTCGTCGTGACGCTGCTTACGGCACTGGCCGTTATCTATCTGCTTGGGGCCGCCTGGCTCGGATACGTCCTCGAACTCAGCGCGGTCAAAGCGGTCGAACTCGGCGTCGTTCCGTTCGTCCCGGGCGACATCGTCAAGATCGCAGCTGCGATCGCCATCGTCGAGGGCGGACGCATCGCGAGGACATGACCTCCGAACGGCAGATTCGGGTTCGATGATAGAATTTCGATCGGTCTCGTACGGGTTCGAGGACGTCCCCGTCCTCGAGGACGTCTCGCTGACGATCGACGACGGCGAGTTCGTCCTCCTGGCAGGGGCAAACGGCAGCGGGAAGACCACGCTACTGCGCCACTGCAACGGCCTTCTGGAACCCGATTCCGGCGAGGTTCTGGTCGATGGGACGCCCGTTGCGGCGAATCTCATCGCCGCCCGCTCGAGCGTTGGCATGGTTTTCCAGCACCCCCGGGACCAGTTCGTCGCCGCCACCGTCGGCGCGGACGTCGCGTTCGGCCCCGAGAACCTCGGTCTTCCGCGAGCGGAGATCGACCGCCGCGTGGCGACCGCGCTCGAAGCGGTGAACATGGCCGGCCGAGCTGATGCCCGGATCGATGCACTTTCGGGCGGCGAGCAGTCTCGGGTGGCGATCGCGGGCGCGCTCGCGATGGAACCCACCCATCTCGTCCTCGACGAGCCGTTCACCGGACTGGATGAGCCCTCCAGGCGGTCGGTTCTCGACCGCCTGGAGTCCCTGTCGAGAGACGGGACTGGGCTCCTCCTCGCGACACACGACCTCCGGGACGTCTGTCAACTCGCAGACCGCGTCATCGCCATGCAAGACGGCCAGATCGCAATCGATGGCCCTACTGAACGGACGCTCGCGGAGCTCGAGGGGCTCGAGGTACGAGTGCCGGACGCCCCACGATGTTGACCTACGACCCAGGCGATAGCCTCGCGCACCGGCTCGATCCGCGGACCAAGTTGGCGGTCCAGATCGGGTTCGCCGCCACCGCGCTATCGCACACGACCCCGCGCGCGCTCGTCGCTTTTTCGGGTCTGACGGCGGTCGCGATGGCCGCGGCGCGGCTGTCGCTCCGCCGGACTATCGTTGCATACCGGTTTGCGCTCCTCGTCCTCGCGGTCGCGCCGCTGCTCGCAGGCGTCACGCTCGGTTCGCCCTGGTTCGATCGTTCGGCTGCTGTCACCTCGGGGCTGGCGACCTATCGCGTGTTGCTCATCCTACTCGTCAGCGCCGCCTACGTCCGGTCGACGCCGGTGCGAGATTCTCGAGCCGCGATCCAGCGGACGGTTCCCGGAAAGCCGGGCGACCTTCTCGGCGTCGGCGTCGGACTCGTGTTTCGGTTTCTGCCCGTGCTTCGAGGCGACCTCCGGACGATTCGCGAGGCGATGGCCGCTCGGCTGGGGACCGAACGAAGCGCGGTCGACCGTGCCAGCACGATCGGTGTTCTCGGTCTCACGCGCGCGTTCAGCCGAGCCGATCGACTCTCGCTCGCACTCCGGGCGCGGTGTTTCGCGTGGAACCCGACGCTGCCGCCGCTCGCCTTTTCACGGATCGACTATCCCGCGCTCGGCCTGGCCGTCGTACTCGCCGTTTCTGCCCTTTATTAGCGCCCAGAAGACGCCGACCGTCGACCCTTCTCCAACGGACCCGGACGGCGGTCGGACGCGGTATCGCCGCTGACTCCCGGACCGCCAGTCCCGTCGGGGGCGAACGCATCGTCAGATAGCCCCGGATCGTTCGGAGTACTGTCTGTCCTCCTTCTGGAGCATCGTCGGTCAGCACCTCCAGGGTAGCGAAAGACGACTCATCGCCGCTGCCATTCCGGAATCCGCCGACGCCGAGACTGGTTCTGCAGACGTCGTGTGATCCATCGGTTCTCTCCCAGGTCACAGCTCCCAAAATTGGCATTCACCGGTTCGACGTCCTCCACATGGCTGAAACTGAAAGATTCCACGCGCTCGAGATCGATCACTGCAATCAACTCTCGTCAGTAGCACGTTCCGACCGCGGCCTCAGTCCGTGCACTCCGAGGACGGTGCGTCGAACGCGTGACGATACCGAGTCGGTCCGCAACGGTGCCGAAGCAAGCGCATTCGTAATTCAAATCCCACCAGTTGCTCGTCCGCTTGTCGCGTTTGCTTGTTGCAGAAAGAGCCGGTGGAGGGATTTGAACCCTCGACCTAATCCTTACGAAGGATTCGCTCTGCCAGTCTGAGCTACACCGGCGCCGTGCGTTTATTCGTAGGGCCGATACCGGGCATAAGGATTGCGAATCGAGGCGCTCGTGTGAGGGCGTCTCAGTACTTAACCGGGATGTTCCAGTCGACGGAGTATCGATCCGAATCGCCGGATCAACGCTCGAGTCGCACGTCGAGACAGACGTTCAGCTCGTGGGGGGCGTACGATCGGACGGTATGCCGGGTTTCGACGCTGACGACGTACTCGGGTTCTGCAGCCGCGCGGATCGCACGCTCGCCCGGTCCGAAGGGGTCGTCCTCGTGCTGGATGTCGTAGTAGTGGACGACGCAGTCGTCGCCGGCGATAGTCACAGCTGACTCGAGAAAATCGTCGGCGCTGTGGGGAAGGTTCATCACAATCCGGTCGGCCCAGCCGTCGTACTCGTCTGCGAGGTCGCGGACGTCACCGTTGACGGCGGTGACGCGGTCCGCGACCCCGTTTCGACGCGCGTTCTCGCGCAGGTACTCGATCGCCTCGGCGTTGATGTCCACGCCGACACACTCTGCGCCGCGTTTCGCGAACGGGATCACGAAAGGACCGACGCCCGCGAACATGTCGAAGGCACGTTCGCGGGACTCGACCTGCTTCGTGACCCGGTGGCGCTCGGTTGCGAGCCGTGGCGAAAAGTACACCGCTGCGAGATCCAGTGCGAACTCGCAGCCGTATTCTCGGTGAACGACCTCGGTAGTTTCGCCCGCCAGCAACTCCCAGTCGCGTACGCGTGTCTCGCCTTTGACTTTCGAGGCTTTGTTCAGCACCGTGTCGACGGGGAGATCCGACTCGACGATGGCGTCCGCGATTGCTCGAGCGCGTTCGGGATCGTCCTCGTCGATGAGCGCCGCCTCGCCGAGTCGCTCGTAGGAGGGTTCGAACGCGAGGAGATCCGCGGGCGACGTCTGCGTGTCACGCTCGGTAACCGTGTGCGAGACGACGTCACCGTTCTCGAGGGCCGTTCGCACGGTGTCGGGGTCCGTCACCGGGATGTAGAGTCGGCCATCCTCGACGGTGATCCCGTACCGATCGTCGATCAGATCTGCGTCGGCGAGCATCGTTCGCGTCGCTTCTCCGGCCTCGAGCGCGACGCGGACGCACGGCACTTCCATACACGAACTGGCCGATGAGTCGCCGTAACGCTGACGCTTCTGTGGTAGTGCTTCGATCCCCGACAATAGTCTTCTGTACCGTTCACTCCAATAAATATCAGTATTTGATCAATTTATGGCCTTTCGACTCGTGGTCCGGGTGCAGCATGGACGAATACATCCTCAAGGTTCCAGAGATGACGTGCGAAGGCTGTGAGATAGGTATCACCGGCGCAGTGACGGTCCTCTCCGGCGTGGTCAAGGTCGACGCCGACGCTACGGCCGGTAGAGTGACTGTTTTCGGGGATCTGTCTGCGAAACCCCGGGTCCGTGAGGCGATCGAAAATGCCGGCTACGACGTGCTCGAATAGACTTCGTCGATCACCGATCACAATGGACACGCATACGAGATACGCGATGAGTGGTTCCTGTACTGCCCCGGCGTCGTCGATTCATCCCGCCTTCGAGCGTGAGGTCTCGCAATGAGTACCTCGCTTCGCTCCGCGGTAGAACGCGTTACTGATCTCTGCACCGTCGATCCCGATCGTACGACCGCCGTCGTCGTCACCTTGCTCTGTCTCGACGTCGTCTGGTGGCTGCTTCTGTACGGAGGGCTCGTCCCGATGCCGGGGATGAGGTGGCTGATGATGACGGCCGACATTCCGATAGCGGCTCCCGGTGCGATGGAACGGGCCGTCTTCCACGTCGGAACGCTCGAAGCCGTCGTCAAATACATGATCATGTGGGGGGTGATGATGTGGGCGATGATGCAGCCCGCGATGACGCGCTTCACGCGGGAGTACGCCGCCGCGTATCGGGGATCGGCTACCGGCTCGATTTGGGCGCTCGCTTCGTTTCTCGTCAGTTATTACGCTGTCTGGATGGTCTCCGCGTGCGTCCCTCTCCTCTTTAACGCGGCCCTTCCCGGCGGTATTTACGGTTTCACCCGAGAGTACACGCATTTCGTCATCGGATGCGCCCTCGTTCTCACTGGGATCTACCAGCTCTCGCGGTTCAAACGGTCGCTCCTGCGGACGTGCTGTGAATCGGTCGCCCCGCACGTGGATGCGCCGCTACGGGCGGCCAGCAAGGGTCTCGACCACGGAGTACGGTGTGTCCTCACCTGTTTCGGCGTCTTCTTCCTGGTGATGGTCTTCTTCGGCGAGATGAACCTCGTCTGGATGGTCGCATTGACCGGCGTCGTGACGATAGAGCGGCTCCCGATCTGGGGCGAAGAGATTGCTGTCGGGACCGGCCTCGTCTCGATTCTCTCGGGGCTCCTCGTCTTCATCATCCGACCCGATCTACCGATCCCCATCGTCCTCTAATCGAGTTCGATCGTCGGGGACATCGATTCGACCGCCGACAACGGGCGGTTCAGTGGTCGATAGCGTTTTTCCGTGCGAGGCACGTACCACAGGGAGATGACCGAGCGAACGGAGCTCACGACGCTCGAGACGGTCCACGCGGACCGATCGTGGTTGTTTACGATCAAAGACGAGTACGGCGAACCGGACGAAGTCCTCCTCGTACCCTGTGAGGACGGCGTCGAAGCGTGGGTCAACCGCTGTACGCACGAAGCCCAGCGGTTAGACACTGGCCGGGGCGCGGCGATGCGCGACGGCCAGATCATCTGCCCGAAACACGGCTCGATGTTCGACTCCTGTTCGGGCTACTGTGACAACGGCGAGGCAGCCGACACGACGCTCCCGTCTATCGACGTCACCGTAGACGAGGACGCCGTCTACCTCACCGACGACGACGTGACCTTCGCCCACGAGGGTGGTATCGACGACGATGACGAGAGCCCCGAATCGACCTCGCACATCGGGTTTTGATCGACTCGCTCCCAGCCCGTTCGACGAGGACGCGCCGCGTTCCGGCCGACGAGTCGACCGCGACCGTCGGCGGCGAACGACGCGACCGTTCGAGCACGAGTTGGGGGGATCCGTCTCGAAAGCGTATTCCCGATGGTGCGAGTATCACGGCCATGCTCACCTTCATCGGCCTCGGGCTCTACGACGAACGGTCGATCACCCTCGAGGGCCGGGACGTACTCCGAGCGGCGGACCGCGTCTACGCGGAATTCTACACCAGTACGCTCGTCGGGACGACGATCGATGACCTCGAGTCCTATCACGACATCGAGATCGAGGTTCGCGACCGCGCGGGCGTCGAGCAGCGTCCCGAGGACATCCTCGCGGCCGCCGAGTCCGAGGACGTGGCCTTCCTGACTGCCGGCGATACGATGATCTCGACGACCCACGTCGACCTCCGGTTACGAGCCCACGAGCGCGGTATCGAGACGCGGCTGATCCACGGCGTCACCGCCCAGACGGCCACCAGCGCGCTGACCGGACTCCAGAACTACCGCTTCGGCAAAGCAACGACCCTCCCGTTCCCCTACGCCCACGGCGCCGACGGTCTCCCTGCGAGCGTGACCGAAACGATCGACCACAACCGATCTGACGGGCTTCACACGGTCGTTTACCTCGATATAAAAGCGGAACGGGACGAATTCATGACCGCTGACGTCGGCGCCGAACTCCTCGCCGAGGCGTATCCCGACCTCGTCGGCGTCGTCGTCGCCCGCGCAGGCAGTCCCGATCCGCTCGTCGAGGCCGGGACGATGACCGAACTCGCAACGCGGGCGTTCGGCGATCCGCTCCATCTGCTCGTCGTTCCGGGTGAGTGTCACCTCCTCGAGGCCGACGCGCTGGTCGAACTCGCCGGTGCCGATCGGGAGATGCTCGATATCGCCTGAGCGGCACGGTCATCCTCTCAGTAACCCCGATCACTGGAGGGCCGCCACGACCCGTTCCAGGAATTCACCAGGCGCCTCGACGTGTGGAGTATGGCCTGTCTCGGCGAGGACGACTTCCACGTACTCCCCCCCACGGTCGGCGTAGGTCTCGAAGACGGCACGGGTCTGGTCGACCATCGGCTGCGGCGGGAAGACATCTTCGCCGGGCCAGTCCGGAAGGTGACCCATCCGACCCAACGTGGCGACGTCGAACAGAGAGGCGTTCGAGACGATCTGGTCGGAGTCGCCGCGAATCCACGTGATCGGCGGCTTGCGGTCGGAATCGATCTCGATGATCTCCTCGAGATCACAATACTTCGGTGAGATAGCGTTGTTCACGCCGGTTTCTCCGGGTGCGGTGCCAGGCCAGTTGTCGCTTTCGGTCGTCGATCCTGGATAGTTCTCGTCGCCGGTGGCGGTATCGAGCATTCCGGTCAGGTACGATTCCTCGCGGTCCTCGTCGAAGTCGTGCGTCGGATCGACGTAGTAGGTCCGCAGTATTTTCCGCGGCGAGGCCTCCGTCGCGCCGTCGCGGGCGCGATGCTGGAGGCTCGAGACGAACTCCCAGTTTGCCGTTCCGCCACCGGACCCGGCATAATCGTCGAAAGAGGGCGTTCCGTGGACGTCCTTGGTGCCGCCGAACCCGTACGGTGAGAGCGGATTGACGAGGACGAGGGCTGCGACCGCATCGGGATGGTCGATCGCGTATCGCATCGCGACGCCACCCCCGTTCGACCAGCCGACGAGGACGAACGGCCGTTCGATACCGAGGGCATCGACAAACGCGTGGAGATCGACTTCGAAGTCTCCGAGTCCATTCGTCGCGTCGACTGGTTTCGTCTCCGAATCACCGTACCCGCGGAGATCGGGTGCGATCGCGCGGTGACGATCCGGGAGATCGACCAGTACGTCCTCGAAGAACCGCGAGGAAGAGACGTTCCCGTGGAGAAAGATCACCGTCTCGCTTCCGTCGTCGGCGCGACTAGCTTGTCCCCGATCAGCGTCCTGATCGGACTCACCCGACTCGAGATAGTGCGTCCGGAGTCGGCCGGTGTCGACGATTCGCGAGTCCACGCCAACGAGGGTGTCGTCTCGAGGCATGGCGCCAGGTACCACGAGTGTCCTGATAACTCTCGGGTCGTACCTCGACGCGTCGGAATCGGCCCGTATCCGGCCCGTTCCCGGTCGGACTATGTGGCGTGCGTTAGAGTCGGTCGATGATCGCCTCAGTCACGTCCTCGGTCGAGGCGTCGCCGCCCAGATCGGGCGTGCGGGGACCCTCGGCGAGCGTCGACTCGACGGCTTCGGTGACGGCCGCCCCTTGGTCGTCGTAGCCGAGATACTCGAGCATCATGGCGGCCGAGATGACGGTCGCAGCCGGGTTCGCGACGCCCTCACCGGCGATGTCGGGCGCGGTGCCGTGGACCGGTTCGAACAGGCCGCGGTCGGGGCCGATGTTGGCTGACGGGAGCAGGCCGAGCCCACCGACGAGCCCGGCTGCGAGGTCCGAGAGGACGTCGCCCGCGAGGTTCGGACAGACGACGACGTCGAACTGCTCGGGGTCGAGACAGACGTGCGTCGCGAAGGCGTCCATCAGCACTTCCTCGGTTTCGACGCCGTTGTCCTCGGCGACCGATTTGACGGTATCGCGGAAGCGGCCGTCCGTCTCGCGCATGACGTTCGCCTTGTGAGCGATCGTGAAGCCGTCGTGGTCGTTCCTGGAGACGTAGTCACAGGCGAACTCGGCCAGCCGCTCGGTGGCCGAGTCCGTCACCACGCGCGTCAGCGTCGAGACGTTCTCGTTCAGGCGGTCCTCGTGTCCGGCGTAGACGCCTTCCGTATTCTCTCGGAGGAAGACCAGGTCCGTCTCGGGACGCACTGCCTCGATCCCCGGATACGCCTTCGCCGGGCGAACGTTGACGAACGAATCGACCGCCGTCCGAAGCGGAAGGATGACGTCCGCGGCCGAATCGCCCGCTGCGCCGAACAGCGTCGCGTCAGCCGACGCCGCCAGGTCGTAGGTCTCCTGCGGGAGCGCCTCGCCGGTCGCTTCCTCGACCGCGTCGCCAGCCGCTGCCTCGACGAATTCGAAGCCGACCTCGAGAGACTCGAGGACGTCGACCGCGGCCGGTGTCACTTCCTGCCCGATTCCGTCACCCGGGATGACGGCGATCTCGTGAGTCATGCCGGAACATCGACGGGGAGACGAAAAGAGGGTATCGATACCGTTATTCGAGGACCGGTCAGTGGCCGGAGCGTCGACGCCAGGATCGTGGTGAGGATCGTCGGTCTCGAATCGAGCAGCCGTCGACGCTCCGGGCTCAGTGGCTTCCCACGGCGGTACTGGTTCTGACCGCATCGGTGATCGCGCGCCGCTTGAGCAGGACGAACCCGATGACGATCAGTCCGAATCCGGCGATCGTCATCGTTCCGATCGTCTCGTCGAGCAGGACCGTGCCCGCGACCGCGGCGACGATCGGCACCAGATACCCGATCAGCGACGCCTCGAACGCGCCGTGATCCTCGAGGATTCTGAAGTAGATCAGGAAGGCGATGGCGGTCGCGAAGATACCGAGATAGAGCAGTGCGCCGACCGCTGTTGGGCCGACGACGTCCGACGATGGGAGTTCACCGGCGCCGAAGCTGACGGCGTGCAAGACCACTCCGCCGACGAACATGGACCAGCCGACGAGCACCGGTTGGTCGACGGTCGGGCCGGCGCGCTGGATCAACACGCCGCCGAGCGAGACGCTGCACACCTGCGCGACGATCAACAGTCGACCGGCAGTATCTCCCGCGAAGAGAGTCGCCGGATCCGGCTGAACGACCAGTCCGACACCGAGAAACCCGATTGCTGCTCCGACGGTGCCGACTGGTGACAGTCGCTCCCCCAGGAGAGCGATTGCCCACAGCGCGGTGGCGATGGGAACCAGCCCCTGGATGATCGCGGCGACGCCGCTCGGGACCGTCTGTTGGCCGAGAAAGAGCAATCCGTTACCGCCGACCAGAAACACGCCGCCGCCAGCGACGGCCGCGACGTCGTTCCGGCCGGTCGGTAGCCAGTCGTCCACCCGGACGACGGCGTACGAAAGCAAGAGCAGCGCCGCGATGTCGTACCGGAAGGCCGCAAATAGCAGCGGTGGGAGTGACTCGAGACCGACCGAGATCGCGGGAAACGACAAGCCCCACAGCACGGCGAGCAACAGAAAAAACGGCACATCGAGGGACCTGGACATAGGGTATCGTATCGGGTTGGCGCCGAAATATCTCGCGGTGACGTCGGTCTCCTGCCGCTTCCGGTATGACAGCACGACACAATGCAGGTCGGCAGCTCCCGGTCTGGGCGTAACTCGACGGGCAGCGGCTACCAGGCTGGGCACACATCCAAAGCCAGCGGCTCGTGACACGGTCACGAACCATCGTCGGGTAGCAATCGATCCGGCCGGTCTCGACCGACGAAACAGACGGAACTGAGCGAGTCGAACGGTCGAAAAGGAGCCGTGACGGCGGGTTCTGTCCTTAGTCCGCCTCGGGAATCGCCGTGCTATCGACGTACGGCAGCTTCTGGGCCGTTTTCCGAACTTCACCGGCGTTAGCCTTCATCAGCGCCGTCGTGTCCCAGACGCCTTCGACGAGCGCCTTGCGCTGGGCGTCGTCTACGGATACGTCGATCGTTCGATCGTCGTAGGTGACCGTCTCGGTCTCGACGTCGATGCCGATCTCGCCGTCCGGATTCTCGTCGACCCAGTCCTGTAGTTCTTCGATCGTTTCGCTGTCGGCGGTCACGGTCGGGATACCCAGCGCGAGGCAGTTCCCCGCGAAAATTTCCGCGAAGCTCTCGCCGATGATCGCGTCGATACCCCAGCGCATCAGCGCTTGCGGAGCGTGCTCGCGCGAGGATCCGCAGCCGAAGTTCGAGTTGACGACCATCACCGAGGAGTCCTGATAGCGTTCCTCGTTGAACGGGTGCGCTTTGGGGTCGTCGTTGTCGTCGAACCGCAGATCGAAGAACGCGAACTCGCCCAGTCCGTCGAAGGTGACGACCTTCATGAACCGGGCGGGAATGATCTGGTCGGTGTCGATGTCGTTCCCGCGAATCGGGATGCCGAAGCCGGAGACGGAGTCGACCGCTGGAATCTCCACTTCGTCCTCGCCGCTCGTGGGTCGTTCCTCCCCACTCGCTGGTTCCGAGGACTCGCCGCTCATACCGTGGTCACCTCCTTCAGATCGCGCACGTCAGTGACTTCCCCAGTGATCGCCGCCGCGGCGACCATCCGCGGGTTCATCAGAACGGTCCGTCCATCCTTGCTTCCCTGTCGGCCGACGAAATTGCGGTTCGAGGAGGAGGCACTGGCCTCGTCACCCTCGAGTTGATCCTCGTTCATGCCGAGACACATCGAACAGCCGGCGTTGCGCCACTCGAATCCGGCCTCCTCGAAGATGTCCTTCAGGCCTTCCTTCTCGGCGGCGTCCTGGACGCGCTGGCTGCCGGGGACCACCATCGCGCGAACGTCGTCGTGAACCTGGCGGCCCTCGATGATCCGGGCGGCGCGTCGCAGGTCCGGGAGTCGCGAGTTCGTACAGGAACCGAGGAACGCGACGTCGATGTCGTATCCCCCCATCGTGTCGCCGGGCTCGACGCGCATGTGTTCCTGCGCGCGCCGGGCGGTGTCTTGCTTGTCAGCGGGGAGATCCTCCGGTGCCGGAATTGGCTCGGTGACGCCGACACCCTGCCCAGGTGTCGTGCCCCAGGTGACGACTGGCTCGAGTTCGTTCGCGTCGATTCGGACGATATCGTCGTACTCCGCATCCTCGTCGGAGCGGATCGACTCCCAGTACGGCTTCAGTTCGTCGAATTTCTCCGGATTTTCCTGGAAGTAGTCGGTCTCTTCGAGCCACTCGTAGGTGGTCTCGTCGGGGTTAACGTAGCCCGCGCGAGCGCCGCCCTCGATCGACATGTTGCAAATCGACATCCGACCATCCATGCCGAGGCTCTCGATGGCCTCGCCCGCATATTCGTAGACGTAGCCGACGCCGCCTTCAGTTCCAAGGCGGCGGATGATCTCGAGGATGACGTCCTTCGCTTCGACGCCCTCGCCGAGTTCGCCGTCGATCTGAATCTTGCGGACCTTCTGTTTTTCCATCGCGACGGTGCCCGTCGCGAGCACGTCGCGAATCTGGGAGGTCCCGATGCCGAACGCGAGCGCGCCGAACGCACCGTGGGTCGAAGTGTGGGAGTCACCGCAGACGATCGTTTTGCCGGGCTGGGTGAGTCCCTGCTCCGGTCCGATGACGTGAACGATCCCTTGATCGCCCGACGTCGGATCCGAGAAGTCGATGCCCGCCTCGCGGACGTTTTCCTCGAGTTCGGACATCATCTCTTCGGCCGCGTCCTCCTCGTAGGGCCGGGACTGGTCGGCCGTCGGGACGATGTGGTCGACCGTCGCGTGGGTCAGTTCGGGATAGGCAACCTCGAGGTCGCGCTCGCGGAGCATCCCGAACGCCTGGGGGCTGGTCACTTCGTGGATGAGGTGGAGGCCGACGAACAGCTGATCCTGTCCGGTCGGCAGGCGCGTTACTTTGTGGCGATCCCAGACCTTGTCGTACAGTGTGCCCTCGCTCATTTGTCGTCCTCTACGGTGGCGCTGCGTCCGCCGCGGCGACCGTACTCGGTCCCGCGTTCGAAGACGCGGTTCGCGTCGTCTGCGCTGTTCGGCGGCGTGTGATCGACGTCGCGCATCGTCAGTTTTGCGTCGGTACTCCCCTCGACCGCGTCGGCCTCGGTCTCCGGCATACCGCCGTCTGCGGCAACGGTCGGACCGCGGCTGAACAGCTGCCCAGCAACCTCCCCGGTGTAGGGGTTCGTGTGGCTGACGTCGGCCATCGTCTCGTTCGGTGTGTCGTCGTTTGCTGTCATCGTCTCCGTTCTCCGTTAGTCGTCCGCCTGGACCGGGACGGACTCGTCTTCGGTCTCTTCGTCTTCGGTCTCTTCGTCCTCGGCCCAGGCGAACAGATCGCGCAGGCGCTCGCCGACCTGCTCGATCTCGTGATTCTTCTCGGCCTCTCGGAGCTGGTGGTAGCTCGGACGGCCGGCCTGGTTCTCGAGGATCCACTCGCGGGTGAATTCGCCGTTTTGAATCTCCGCTAAGGTCTCTTCCATGTTCTCGCGGACGGTCTCGTCGACGATCCGGTCGCCGCGACTCAGACCGCCGTATTCAGCCGTATCGGAGACCGAGTCCCACATCTCGGCGTGGCCGCCTTCGTACATCAGGTCCACGATCAGCTTGAGTTCGTTGAGGCACTCGAAGTAGGCAATTTCGGGCGAGTAACCGGCGTCGACAAGCGTCTCGTAGCCGTGTTTGACCAGCGAGGTAACGCCGCCACAGAGGACGGCCTGCTCCCCGAAGAGGTCGGATTCGACTTCCTCCTGGAACGTCGTCTCGATGACGCCCGCGCGAGTACAGCCGATTCCCTTCGCGTACGCGAGGGCGCGTTCCTGAGCGTCGCCCGTAGTGTCCTGATAGACCGCCAGCAGGCCGGGCGTCCCCTCGTCGTTCTCGTAGTTTCGCCGGACGAGGTGGCCCGGGCTCTTGGGTGCAACCATCGTCACGTCGACGTCTGCCGGGGGCTCGATCTGGTTGTAGTGAATGTTCAGCCCGTGGGCGAACTGCAGCGTGTCGCCTGCCTCGAGGTTCGGTTCGATATCGTTCTCGTAGACCGAAGCCTGGACGGTATCGGGCACGAGTACGGAGACGTAGGCGGCCCGAGAGACCGCCTCATCGGGCGTCGTCACCGTGAGGCCGTCGGCCTCGGCGGCCGATCGCGAGGACGAGTCCTCGCGCAGGCCGACGACAACGTCGACCCCGCTGTCGTGAAGGTTCAGCGCGTGTGCGTGGCCCTGGCTGCCGTAGCCGAGGACGGCAACGGTGTCGTCTTCGAGCGTCGATACATCGGCGTCGTCGTCGTAGTAGATGTCGGTGGTGAATTCGTCAGTCATCGTCAGCTGATTGTGTGTGTTGTCGGTCGTGGTTCGCCTCGGTGGCGGGCCGTGCCGTGCCGAACGCGGCGGTCTGGTCGGTGCCGCGTGCCAGTGCCGTGGTTCCCGTTCTGGAGATCTCCCGAATCCCGAACTGGCTGAAGGTATCGATCGCGGCCTCGATTTTCTGGCGCGCGCCCGTCACTTCGACCGTCGCCGTCTCCGGGCTCGAGTCGACGGTATTGCCGTCGTACATGTCCGCGACAGCGGCGACCTGGTCGGGTCGGTCCGCCTGGACTTTGATCAGTGCGAGTTCGCGGCGCATCGCGTCGGGTTCGAGTTCGCGCACCGAGATCACCGGAACCAGCTTCCGCAACTGTTTTTCGACCTGATCGATCCCGGGATCGGGCTCCTCGACGACGATCGTGATGCGTGCGAGGTCCTCGTCTTCCGTGGGGCCCACGGTCAGGCTCTCGATGTTGAACTGCCGCCGAGAGAACAACCCAGAGACGTCCGAGAGGACGCCGGGTTCGTGCTCGACCAGCGCGGAGATGACGGTGCGTCGCGGGTCGTGGGTTGCTTCGACCTCCGGGTCGACTCGAATGCCCTGCTTGTTCCGTCGACCTGCTGGAGTGGGCCGTTCTTCCGGTGCCGGGCCGTCGAGTCCGCGTTTCATAGGTGATCCTCCGTCAGCGCGAACTGACCGTTGTCGCCCCCGCTCGGCACCATCGGGTAGACGTTGGCGTCGGGATCGATGTGTACGTCGATCACCGAGGGGCCGTCGTAGGCGATCGCGGCGTCGATCGACTCCGCGACGTCGTCGTAGTCGTCGATCCGAAAGCCCTTCGCGCCGAAGGCCTCGGCGAGTTTGTCGAACTCGGGCATCCAGTGGTAGTCCGACGCCGAGTGGCGCCCGTCGAAGAAGGCGTCTTGCCACTGCCGGACCATGCCGATGTATTCGTTGTTGAGGACGGCGACCGTGATGTCCAGGTTCTCGCGGACGGCGACCGAGAGACCCTGGAGCGTCATCAGGAACGATCCGTCGCCGTCGATACAGACGACCTCCTGGTCGTCGTCGGCCGCCAACCGCGCGCCGATCGCCGACGGGAGGCCGTATCCCATCGTACCGAGGCCGTGACTCGAGACCCAGGTGCGAGGCTCGGTGAACGTCCAGTACTGGCAGGCCCACATCTGGTGTTGACCGACGCCGGTGGTGACGATGGCGCGGTCGCCTGTGGCCTCGTCCAGCGCTTCGACGACGAATTCCGGCTGAACCGGTCCGTCCGTGGGCGCGTCGTAGGCCATCGAGTAGTCGGATTTCCACTGCTGGCACTGCGCGCGCCACTTCGTCGCTTCCGGCGACGAGTCGATGGCGTCGGAAAGCTGGTCAACGACGGTTTCGGCGTCGCCGACCAGCGGGTAGTCCGCGTGGATGTTCTTCGAAATCTCGGCGGGGTCGATGTCGACGTGGATGAGCTCCGCGTCCGGCGCGAAGGTCTCGATTCCGCCGGTCAGTCGGTCGTCGAACCGTGTGCCGATGCCGATCAACGTGTCGCAGTGGGTGATCGCCATGTTGGCGTATCCGGTCCCGTGCATCCCCGCCATTTCGAGGGAGAGCTCGTGGTCCTCGGGGAACGAGCCGAGGCCGGGCATCGTGGTGATGACTGGAATGTCGTGTTCGATCGCGAACTCGCGACAGGCCTCGCTTGCGCCTCCCTTGATGACCCCGCCGCCGAGCAGCATCACCGGCCGTGCGGCGGTTTCGATTCGCTCGGCAGCAGCCGCGACGATGTCGGGATCGGCCCGCTCTTGCACCTCGTAGGTATCGGGCACCTTCGGTGCGTCGGGTTCGCGGTCGGTCTCGCCGTTGGTGACGTCCTTGGGGAGGTCGACCAGGGTCGGCCCCGGTCGGCCTTCACGGGCGAGCGCGAACGCTTCGCCGACGTCGGTTCCGACCCGGTCCGAATCGCTCGAGAAGGTGTTGTCCTTCGTGATCGGGGTCGTCACGCCCGTGGTATCGGTTTCCTGGAAGGCGTCGTTGCCGACGAATTCCGTGGGGACCTGTCCGGTCAACGCCACGAGGGGGTCAGAATCCATGTCGGCGTCCGCGAGGCCGGTGACCAGATTGGTCGCCCCCGGCCCCGACGTCGCGAGGCAGACGCCGGGGTCGCCCGAGACGATGCCGTAGGCGTCTGCCGCGTGGGCCGCTCCCTGTTCGTGGGCCATCGTCACGTGGGTGATGTCCGAATCGTAGAGCGCGTCGTACACGGGCATGATCGCGCCGCCTTGCACGCCGAATGCGTATTCGACGCCCGCGTTCTCGAGCGCGCGGACGACCGCTTCAGCACCCGTCGTGACGGGCGTCCGTTCCGATTCGGCATCGGGGACCGAGTCGGTCTCGGTCGCTGCGTCGGGGGCAGCGCCGTCGGCGATCTGATCGTCGTGCTGTTCGTCGTCCGCTGGTGTGATCTTTGTTGCGCGTTCGCTCATCGATTACCTCCTGCCGACGTGCGGCGATCGGGTGGTGTGCAGTAGTGTGTCATCTGCTGGGGTACTGATCGCTCGGAGAACGATACGGGTTCGAATCCGAAGCTACGAGGTGCTGAAGAAGGGGCTAGGACGCCCCTACAATACGAATCAGGGCGAGCGCGCTGTTGCCGACCGTGCGAGCGGATGCGGACAGGGAAGCGCGGACCGTCATTACTCACAATATAGCTCTCTCGAGGGTCATAACCCTTACGAGTGCGATCGTTCGAACGCGATAGCTGATGCTCGCGAGCGGTGGCAAGCGGGGGAGACATTCCTCAGGCGCGCACCTCCTCCTGCTCCTGCTGACGTTCGACGCCAGCCTCCTCGGCGAAGCGCTCCAGGACGTCGACAGTGACGCGGCGCTTCTCTGCTCCGTAGTCTTTGACGCGGCGGGTGACCGCTCTGACCTGATCGTCGGTAGGGTCGAACCCGCACTCGACGAGTCGTTCCTGGACGGAGTGGGTGCCGGTGTGCTTGCCCATGACGAGCTTGCGTTCGGCACCGACCATCTCGGGGGTCATGACGCCTGGTTCGAAGGTGTCGGAGTTTTCGATAACGCCGGCGGCGTGGATGCCGCTCTCGTGGGAGAACGCGTTGTCGCCGACGACGGGCTTGTTGCCTGGTGTCGGCATCTCGCTTTTCTCCTCGACGATCTCAGAGACGTCGGTAATGCGCGTCGTGTCGATGCCGATGTCGGTCTGGTAGAGCGACTCGACAGCCATTACGAACTCCTCGTAGGCGGCGTTCCCGGCCCGCTCCCCGATGGAGTTGACCGACACTTGCGCCTGCGATGCGCCCGCTTCGATGCCCGCCAGTGCGTTGGCCGTGGCGAGTCCGAAGTCGTCGTGGGTGTGGACGTCGATCTTCGCATCGGTGTGGTCACAGACCTTCTCGATCATGGCCCGGAACCTGGTCGGCGTGGCAACGCCGCAGGTGTCGGGGATGTTGATCCAGTCGGTTCCAGCCTCGGAAACCGCTTCGATGACTTCGATCAGGTAATCCTCGTCAGTTCGCGTCGAATCCATGGGCGAGAACATGCAGGTCACGCCCGCCTCCTTGACGCGTTCGACCGACTCGACTGCGCGCTGTACTACTTCCTCCCGGGTGGCATGCATCGAATCCTCTATCTGGACGTCGCTGGTGCTAACGAACACGTGCACCATCTCGACGCCGGAATCGAGTGCCGCTTCGATGTCCTGGTCGACGACGCGGGCGAGGCCAGCGGTCGTCGAACTGGTTGACGAAGCGATATCACGAACGGCCTCGAACTCGGCGTCCGAGTTGACGGGGAACCCAGCCTCTATAACGTGGGTCCCCATGTCGTCCAGAACGGACGCGATCTGCCGTTTGTCGTCGTAGGAAAACGAAGTGCCGGGCGACTGTTCGCCGTCCCGGAGGGTCGTATCGAAGACACGTGCTGACTCTATTTCGTCAGTGGAATCTAACGTGCCCTGGAAGAACTCGACCCCCCTGACTGGTGTCAGAGGACGGGTTGTCTTGTGAAGACATTGTATCTGAACCCGAGGCGCGACGAAATATATAAATCTACCGCTGTCCGAGCTGGCCACCGCACTTCGAACTGACGTCAATTCCGCATTACAGCGGAAAACCGCACGACTGCGGCGCCCTATAAGTAAGACATACGTCCTAATACAGTATGGATATCAGCGCCCCGTCGATCCCGACAACGGCGTGTGATCCCGAGCTATTCAGCCGATCGACCCGCATCTGTCCGCTCGGTGCGCTGGCGCGCGCATCCGGATGGTCGTTTGGTCGGTTTCGGTCACGAAATGTCGTCTAAAATAAACGGATGTATTCTGTGGGCGGGTGAAATATCGATTTCGCGCGGTGAGATCGCGGAAATAGTTCGTGAATTACGACCGTGTCTGTGGCGGTGGCCGACCGTCGGAACGACGTGATCCCGGCCCCGAATCGGTCGGATCTCGCCGTCCGGACGGCGTCCGCTCTCCTCGACCGGTCGTCGTTCGAGTCGCCAGTTCACGTGATCGCAGATGCACGTGTCAGGACTTTATGTTCGGTCGTGGGACGTCCACGCGCATGACGACTGACGAGATTACTGACCTGCTGACGGAAGCGTACATCGACGAACTCGAGACCGTAATGAATTATCTCACCAATGCGACCGTCCTCGACGGTATCCACGCCGAAGAGGTCAAAGAGAGCCTTCAGGAGGACATTCAGGAGGAACTCGACCACGCACAGATCCTGGGCGAGCGCCTGAAGCAACTCGACGAGTCCCCGCCCGGCTCGGAATCGTTCGAGGCCAATCAGCACAGTCTCCAGCCGCCGGCGGACACGACGGACGTCCAGTCGGTCATCGAAGGCGTCCTCGAGGCCGAGGACGACGCGATCGGGACGTACCGCTCGCTGATCGAGGCTGCCGAGGACGCAAACGACCCCGTCACCGAGGACGTTGCGGTGACGATTCTCGCCGACGAGGAGGCTCACCACACGGAATTCCGCGGGTTCCAGAAGGAGTTCCCGTCGAACTAGTCCCGCAGAACCTCGGGGGAGAGGAACGTTTTTCTCATCGTAGTTCGACCCATCCATATGAGCGATTTCGACCTCGACCTTCGGGCCGTCGAGGAACACATGGACGAGGAACTGGAACTCGAGGGCAGCATCGTCCTCGGCGTTCTGGACGGGACGACTCCCGCCGACGAGTGGACCGAGGCGATCTCGAAGGGAAACGTCCTCGTTCTCGACGTCGATGGCGACGTCAACGAACTGGCCGCCGGGTTCGCACGCGAAATCAAGGAATCAGGCGGCACTCTCGTTCACTTCCGGGGCTTTCTGCTGGTGACGCCGCCCGACATCGACGTGAGCAAGGAGCGGCTGTGACTGTCCCGTCATCTGACCGACAGTCCCGTCCTGTCCAGCGTTCCGCCAAGCGACTGGCCGCGACCGATTTCGACTGCGGCAGGTGACGGCGAGCGAACGGACGGGGCGATTTACTTTTCGCGGCGATCGACGGGCCAGCGGTTATCAGATCCCGCGAGCGCGGAGGTACCACCAGAGTTCGACGAGTCCCCACGTCATCCCGGTACCGAGAACGACGATCGCAGGTCCGAGATCGGACGGGGACAGCCACGTCGGACTCGCCTGTACGAGAGGGTGCACGACACGGGGTGGCAGGACGGTTTTAATTGCGTCGAGAAACGGTCCGACAAGCCGCGGTTCGTCGGTTCTGTCGCCCTCGTCGTCGGCGTCGCTCACACGCGACTCGAGGCCGAGCGCAGCCGCGCTCCGTCCGCCAGCGCTCTCGTCGCCCGTCTCCAGCCGTTCGGCGTCGTACGGATGGGGGAGTTCGACCTGCCAGACGACACGCCCGCTCCGGTTCACCTCGAGCACTCGCTCCCCGTCGGTGTCCGTGATGAGCGTGTTGCCGTTCGGGAGCCGATCGGCGTCCCGTGGCCACTCCATTCGATCGTCGGACCAGACCCACGAGCGGCTCCATTCGCCGTTTTCTCGCTGGAACTCCTGTATGCGTCCGTTCTCGGAATCCGCGACGACGACGGCCGGGCCGCCGCGAGTCGCCGGAATGTAGTCCGGATTGTGTTGCTCGTACAGGATTGAGTGGTCGTCTTCCGCGCCGAGCGTCCGATTCTCGATCATCCCGGTCTCCGGATCGATGAAGACGACCTGATCCTGATTTCGGAGACTGGCCATCACGCGCCCGTTCTCGAGCACTTCCACGTCGTTCAAATGTACCCAGTTACCGGGATACGAACCGCCACCATCGACGGGGAAATCGCTCTGGGCGTCCCACGTCCATTCGATCATTTCCGTCTCGGTATCGACCATGAACACCTGATCGGCGGCGATATCGGCGACGACGAGGTGTCGGTCGTCGATTCGATCGGCATCGTGCCACTCGCCGGCCGATTCCCGGTATACGTACTGGGCGTAAATTTCAGTCACTTCGCCGGTCGAGAGGTTCGCCCGTTCGATGACGTTTCGAGCGCAGGGCGGATCTCGACACTGCGGACTTTTCTCGACCAGCGTGTCAGTCGCGGCGTACTCGACGGTCATCGATTCGTTCGCCACAGGGTCCACGTCGTAGTATTTGGTATGCGTGTCGTTCTCGTAGATGAGGCTTCCGTTCGGCGCGTACGCCGCTATCATGCCGATCCGCCCCGATTGCGTGATGACCGTGTGATTGTCGGTCGGCGGCACGGATTGAACAGTGCTGCCGGTGCCCGTCGTGGAATCGACGACTGCGCCGTAGGCGGTCCACGCACCGCTCCCGACGAGCAGGAGCAGAAATACGGTTCGGACCCGCCGACGAGTCGTTCGTTCCGCGACCGACTCCAGTGTCGGACCTACCATTCGGATACAGTCGTTTGCAGTCTCCAATGGGGACGGTATTAGGATACCAGGGTACGTTCTCCCACCGACAACTCTCTGCTCGAACGACTGGTTTGAGTACAATAACGATCACTCGAGGATCGACACCGGAGAACCTGAAGCGACGAGCGGAAGGCGATGATCGGCGGGGACGCTACGGAGAAGACGTGACGAACGTCAGGAAGTGACCGTCGGGATCCCGAACGACGATTTCGTCGGTCGTCTCCCGCTCGAGCGATCGGATCCGGTCGCCGATCGCCTCGAGGGCAGCGGCGGGCTGGTCGGTTTCGAACCCGAGGTCGACGTGGACGCCCCCGCGGGCGTCGGCGATCCCCAGATGAGGTTCCCAGAGTTCGAGCGCCATCGGGCCCTGAAGTCGGACGCGTTTTCGGTCCTCGCCCTCGTCGACGGCTTCGAAGCCCAACTCCTCGTAGAACGCGCGTGAGCGACCGATATCTTCGACCTCGAGAACGACCTCGAAAATCCCGTCGATGCCCGGTCCAGCTACGTCCTGCTGGCCGAGTTCGACGCAGTTGCCGTCGGGATCGTACACGTACAGCGATCGGGCGGGACCGAACTGCGCCTCCTCGAGAACGTGCACTTCCGAGAGTCGATCCCACCAGTCGCCGTACTCGGCATCGGGAATAGCGAACGCGAAGTGCGTGTGCAATCCCCCGCGCGGGAGGGCATCGGGCCGCCGTAACACGAAGTCGGTCTCGCCCGCTGCGAGGACTAGTTCCGTGTCTCGACGCTCGCGGACGGACAGTCCCAGTTCCTCCTCGTAGAACGCGCCCGCCTGCTCCAGGTACTTAGTCTCGAGCGCCAGCCAGGATAGCGCGGATACCATGGACTGCCGTATGTGGAGTAGCGGCATAGAAGCGTCGCCGACCGCCGGCGGTTCGTGCCCGCAGTTCGACGGTTCGGCACCTACTGTGAAGTCGTGGGCTTTCTCCTTGAGTTTCTGTAACTGCCCCGTCCACACCGGGACAACGCGCAGTCCGGGTACGCGGTGTGTACCTACGTTTATGGATCGAGGCGCCATAGGACACTCGTATGAGCTTTCGCGCTGACGAACGAGCGACCGAGTACCGCGAGATCGATCGGTTCGACGACGGCGTCGGCTGGATCGCCCACCCCGACGAAACGATGCAACGCGCAAGTCACGCGATCGCGGTCGACGGCGAGGTCTGGGTCCTCGACCCGGTCGACGCGGATGGAATCGACGATCTGTTCGCGGAGTTCGGCGACGTCGCCGGCGTCGTCGTGATGCTCGACCGGCACAAACGCGACGCTGCCGCCGTCGCCGATCGTCACGACGTTCCCGTCTATCTCCCCGAGTTTTTCGAGGGCGTCACCGAGGACATCGACGCTGCGGTCGCCCGGTTCGACGACGAACTCTCCGGTACCGGAATCCGATCCCTGAGGGTGGTCGACAACCGTTTCTGGCAGGAGGTCGCTCTCTATAATCCGGCCAACGGAACCCTCGTCGTCCCCGAAACGGTCGGGACGGTCGACTACTTCCTGGCCGGCGACGAGAAACTCGGCGTTCACCCGATGCTGCGACTGACGCCGCCCCAATCAGCTCTCCGCAGCGTTGTACCCGAACGCGTGCTCGTCGGCCACGGCGCCGGCGTGATGGAAGACGCAGCGAGAGCACTCGATGACGCCCTCGATCAGTCCCGTCGCGGTGCGCCCAGACTGTACGCATCGACGATTTGGGAGATGCTCCCGGTCTGACAGACGGAAAGAGTGGAAACGTCGATCGTGGTGGCATACATCTAACTACCACGCATCCGAAGTAGCGGTGTGGTCTACGTCACTCGAGCGCTCGTCGACGTGCTGGTGAACCTGGCCAGCGACGCCGATCCGACGTCCCTGACGACCGGCGTCTCGGTCACCGCCGCAAGTGAACTCGAGGGCGCGAGCGGACTCCCTCCCGATACCCCCGTCTTTACGGACTTCTTCTTCCCGACCACCGACAATCCGGTCAATGCCGTCTTCGGCGTCGACCTGTCGACGCCCGCACGCCAGGCCCAGGGCCGATTCGTCTCTCACCCCATCGGCAAACTCGAGGTCACGAGACGGGACGATCTGGCCGAAGTCATCTTCGTCGCCGTCCCGCCGTGGGGGATCGACGAGCGCTCGTTCGCCGCGTTCGACCGAAGCGGCGCCCGCCAGCCCCTCGAGATCGTCGACGCTACACCGCCGGGGCAATCGTTGACGGACTGATCGGGCGGACGATCGCCGACGGTCGAGTCCACGCTTCGCCGTCGGATTGAGCGGGACCCGGAGCCTGCTGCCGGTGTTTTCGTCGCCGATGGTGCGTCCAGCGACCGAAAAAATACGAGCCGAGGACGTCACCCCGAGTTTGATACCGGAAACCCGTCGTCGCCGATAATTCGGTCGATGATGCTTCCGGGAGACCGATCACGACTGTCGTCGTCAGCGTCGTCGGACGGGAAATTCGGAATGTGAGGCATGCATTTCGGCCCTCCAAACGGAGCCTACCGGCTCGAGTCGGAAAAGCGCTTGCCCGCGACTGCGTGGACGCGCCGACCCTCGAACGGAAGCCGGAAACACTGGACCCTACCCGTGCAGAAGCCCCGACTTGCTCCCCGCGGAAACCGTTCCCCGTCGGTTGCTCACTCGAGGTAGCCGAGTCCGCGGAGCTGTTCGGTGATCTCCTCGAACTCCGCTTCGGTGAGCTGTCCTTCCTTCTGGTGCTGGATGACGATGCTGCGCAGCAGGAACCGGACGAGATCGCTGGTATTCTGGAAGCTCGTTCCCTCGATCGTCTCCTCGACGCGGTCTGCGAGGTCCTTCGGTATCGACACCGTGGTATATTCGGTCATACGCCATACTCCGTCGCAGTGCCCAAATGCGTGTCGGCAATCTGGCGTCACTGCCGGTTCGTGGAGGGTGTCGCTCCGGGGTCGGCGGGCCGTGTTACCGTCAGTACAGGGATGGAATCGCTGGCGGTTCGGCGGCAGTCGTTCGCAGCGTTGATCGTCTTCGCAGCCATTTTTATATCCGGCTCCGTACCGTGAGGTATAGATATGGGAGTCCGGCCACCATCGAGCGGAGACGATGAGACACCCGACAGTATCGAGTTCGGCATCGCCGCTGTCGACGCCCGCCTCAAAGACGCCGATCTCTCCTTTCCGGCCACGAAAGACGACGTTGAGGCCGAACTCGGCCACGAGCGCATCCCGTACGACGTCCACGGAAACGACGTTCCGTTGAGCGAAATGCTCGACCGCGTTCCGACGACCCAGTTCGATTCCCGACAGGAACTGCTGAACCAGCTCCACCAACCGTTCGAGAAGTACCGCCGGAACCGATCCGGCGGCGTCGTCGCGCAGGTCCGCTCGTTGCTGCCGTTCTGACTACCCGGTTCGAGTTCCGACTGGCGGTTCGATTTCGCTCGCGACGTCGCAGGTGACTGCAGCGCCGAATCCGTCCACGGCCTCGTGTCTGTACTACACTAGTCTTCGCGGGCTTCGCGTGCGATGCGCTCGAGTCGCCGTCGTTGCTCGCGGTGGAGGGTCACGAGCATGTCCGAGAGGACACCGAACATGAGCAACTGAACGCCGAGCAGGATGGCGGCGGCCGAGACGACCGCCAGGACCTCGTGGCTCTGGGTGTATTGGATCCACTCCCAGAGAACGTAGACTGCAATGAAACTCCCGGATACGATGCCGGCGACGCCGAGGCTTCCAAAATAAAACAGCGGATTGTTCGTCTTCGCCAGCGAGTACAGCGCGAGGATGATCGTCCCGCCGTCTTTGATCGGATGAAGGTTCGTCTCGGACTCGTCGGGCCGAGCCGTGTAGCTGATCGGCACGACCGTCGTTTCGATACCGTGTCTGACGCACTCGACGGCCAGTTCGGTCTCGAGCGTGAACCCCTCGGAGTCCAGCGATAGCCGTTCGAACGACTCGACGGTAAACGCCCGGTAGCCCGAGAGGATGTCCTCGTAGTTGGCGCCGTGGACGAACCCGAACGCTCGGTTGATCATCCGGTTGCCGACGCCGTTTAACGCTCGCATCGCGTCGTCGTCCATATCCGCGAAGCGGTTGCCGATGACGTGTTCGTACCCGCGCGCGAGCGGTTCGATCATCGTATCGGCGTCGGCCGGGTCATAGGTCCCGTCACCGTCGAGCATCAACACGTACGGCACCGTAATGTACTCGAGGGCCTCGCGGACGGCCTGGCCCTTCCCGTCGCCTGACTGGACCAGCACTTCCGCGCCGTATTCGCGGGCGATGTCGCGGGTACCGTCCGAGGAGTCGCCGTCGACGACGACCACGTTCGTGTATCCCTCCTCGAAGAACCCCTCGATCACGTCGCCGATCGTGGCCGCCTCGTCGAGCGTGGGGATGAGGACGCAGACATCGTCGGGCGAAACCTCCCCCGACTCCTCCGTGACGGTGACGCTTTTGCCACCGTCCGAGAGGACGCTCGAATCCGCACGAGCTGCGTCGTCTTCCATCGAGACATACTCCCCCGCCGATCTGCAAAAGGCTACTGATTGGCCAGCGGTGGGACTACATCGTCGATATCCGCGTTGAAGTGATTGACACGACTCAGGTAATCTAGCCGGTAGCTGACTACCAGGCCAGCCCCTCGAGAACGACCGGGTCGCCCGGCGTCGAACTACCAGACAAGTCCCTCGTGAACCGCCTCGGGGTCGAGCCCCGAGGCATTCGGCCTGCCCCGCCTGTAGACCTCGAGAGCGGACTCGTCGACGTCGATCCGGCGGTCAATCTGTTGTGAGACAGGGTGTCTGGTATGGGTCTCGTTTGCGATCAGGAACCACCCTGTGACCCGGGCGATTTGTACACATTCGTCGAACGAAAGATACCGTTCAAAAAGACGCCCAGTCGACGACTGTAATACCATCGATCCGCTCGAAGTGGTCGACGTTTGCGGTCAGAACCGGCAGTTGTTCGACCATTGCTGTCGCTCCGATGTAGACGTCGTGCAAGTCGTGTAATGGGTCTCCACGTCGCTGCAAGGAAGAAATTATGTCGGCTGCGGCGGTTGCAACGGCTCGTTTCACGTCGACAATTTGGAATCTGGCGAGTAACCGCTCGAGATCCGCAAGCGCCTCCTGGCGAACTGCACTCTCCTGATAGCGTTTGTTGACGCCGAGTCGTAGCTCGGTGACCGTGACAGTACTGATCGCGTGGCGGCCTTCGTCGTCGAGTTTCGCCACACGGTCAGCAAACCCTCCACGATCGATATCGACGAGAACCGAAGTGTCACACAGTTTCATCGTCGAGCCGTGAAAGCGTGCCGTGGCTGAGGTCCTCAATTTCGTTCTTCACGTCGTCGTATGTCTCCCGGTCCAGGATATTGGCCCCCGTGACGTCGGAGAGTCGCTGGCGCTCCTCGAGGTGGTCCCGGATGACTTCGCTGAAACTTCGATCCCCCTTCTCACGTTTCAACGCGCGGTACACGTCGTCGGAGATTGCGATGTTTTTGCTCATATGCTATGTATGGGTACCCATACGAAAAAAGATTCCCTCCCCAGTGACGTTCGTCTCGACCGTTTCAGTTTGGTTCGAGACCGGTCGTTGCGAAGATCCGTTCAAGTTCAACGAGCGGTTCCCAGGTAAGCCCCTCGTAGACCTCGAGGGCGGACTCGTCGACGTCGATCGGCCGGCCGTCGACGACGACCGTACGGGACATGCCCTCGAACGACAGGTCGTCGAACTCCGGCCAGTCGGTCGCGACGACGGCCCCGTCCGTGCCCTCGGCCGAGTCAGCGTACTCGACATCTGGGTAGTCGGACCGAACGTTTTCGATTGCCACCACGTCGTACGCGACGGTCGCACCCCGCTTCTGGAGGTGATCGTCGTCTGTGTCCTCGAGCGCGGCCGAACGATCCCCTGGCGCACATGATCGCGAGGTCGAGACTCGCCGTCTTCGGACTGCAGCGTGGGCAGACAGCGGAAGGTGACGTGTGCGGGTCTCGTCGTAGTCCGTCGACCCGCTCGACGTCGCGATCGATCGTGACGAGCGGTTCTTCGTGGATAATTCCCGGCCACCGAGTGACGATCACCGGCCATCGAACGGGACGTGCATCGGGGTCGGGAATCACCACGGGGCGTCTACGACCGTCCGGCGGACCCGTTCCAAACGATTGGAATTATTAACGAAGCCACCGCCTGGTTACGTATGCGGGACGAATTTGTCGAGATGCTGCACCGTAACTCGGACCATGCCGACGCATTCCAGTCCGAGTTCGACGACGTACAGGACTCCCAGCGACCGGACGTCGTCACCGTCTGTTGTTCGGATTCTCGAGTCCTCCAGGACCACATGTGGGGCAACGACGAACCGGGACGAACGTTCACCTGCGGGAACATCGGCAATCGAGTCGTACAGCGGACCGACGCTGGACGGGTCGTCTCGGGGGACGTGCTCTATCCGGTCGAACACACGGGAACGGAGACCATCGTGGTCGTGGGACACACCGGGTGCGGGGCGGTGACGGCGACCTACGACGAGCTAACCGAGGGTGTCTCCGAACCTGACGGAATCACTCACTGCATCGAGTTACTGAAGCCGCTCCTCGAACCGGGCGTGGATCGCCTCCCGCCGGACGTGGACCGAACGGAGGCCATCAACCGGCTCGTAGAGTATAACGTTGACCGACAGGTCGGGTTCCTCGAGGAAAGCGACGACGTTCCCGATGACGTCGACGTAATCGGCGTCGTCTACGATTTCCAGGACGTCTACGGCAGTCGTCGGGGGGAAGTCCACGTTATCAACGTCAACGGAGAAACGAGCGTCGACGCGCTGCGAACAGAATATCCGGAGATCGGCTCGAGAATCGAACGATACTGGGAATACTGAGGGTCAGCGTTCCGGGGCCGTCGACCGTCGATATCGATTGGAAGGCCCGACAGGAAGGATCGTTCGTATCGTATCGGATTGTGGGTGGGTTCTCGCCGGGGCACGGATGAACGCACCCGAGCGTCCTCGGCGGGCCTGTCAATCGCCACCGCGGACGACGTGGCCGTACTTCAGGAGCGCCACGAAGACGCCGCCACCGACCGCGTTACCGGCGGTTGCCATCAGTAGGAATTTCACGTAGTCGACTACCGTAATGTCTGCCGCGAGGAAGAGTCCGAACAGTACCTCGACGTTCCCAGCGATCGAGTGTGGGAGGTGGAGTAAGCCGATCAACGCGGTGACGAGCCAGATGATGAACAACCGGCTGGTCGTTTCCTGCGCGGCGGCGAGCAGCCACGCCACCAGGCCCATGAGCCAGCCCGCGAGGACGCCGGCGATGAACAGCCATCTGACGTTGTGAGCGACGAGTCCGTGTGCAATCGTGGCGAACGCATCCGGAGAGGCGACCCCCAGTCCGGGCAACAGGACGACGATGAAGACGGTGAACACTGCCCCACCAACGACGTTACTGATCCAGACCAGTCCCCAGACTCGAGCCAGATTCTCGAGCGACGCGCGGCCGGCGAGGACGGGCATCACCGCGAGAGTCGTATGCTCGGTGAACAGATCGGATCGTGCGATGATCACGAAAATGAATCCGACGGCGTAGGCGTTCGCCAGCAGGAGTTCCGTACCGAGTTCGCCGTACCCGCCGTCAGAGAGCGTGAGCAAGACTGCCATGAGCAACGGCCCGAACCCGATGTCGAGACCCGCCGAAAACCCCGATAGCAAGAGTCCCTCTGTTTCGCGCTCCATTTCGTGCTGTCCGGCCTCGATGGCTGACTTGAGGATGGTTCTCGACGGCGTTTGCTTGCCGGCGACGGACGGCGCTGAATCCGAATCATCCACGCTGGTCACCTTCCTGCACGGGGGTATCGGTGACGCGGTTCTCGAGCCAGCCCATATCGGTTAGTTCGGTTCGAAGGTGGAAGAAATATGGGCTGATAGTCATTCACAGGGCCTCTTATTACGGCCCCCTCGACGGACCAACAACGCCGAGTACGACGACGGGACGCCGAGGCGATCGCGGACGGCGCACGCTTCCCCATCCCGATTCCGCCAATCGCAACTCCCGAGAAAAGGCCGGTTACGTCTCACTCTTCGTTTCGGTCGTTGAATCGATCGGTGGCCGATTCGACTCCGGACCGATCGCGAGGAAAAACCGAACGAGTAGGAGGGTGCTGACGAGGGTTATCGTGCCGAAGATACCCATCTGCGCCACCGAAACCGGTTGCCCGTCCCGAATCATGAAGATCGCCATCGCCAACACGGCCCCGCCGAGGGTCGCGATTTTGATGAGAAGGACCACGGTGAACGCGTATCCCCACGGCCGCCGGTTCCAGAGCCAGTACGCCGAGAGCGCAGTGCCCGGAACGACCACGCCGAGGTCCAGCGAGTAGATGGCCGACGTCGGAAGTCCGGCATCAGCTATACTCGGCGGAGTCGTCCCCCCGATTATTGCAGGGAGTATCTCCGACAGCCACACGAATCCGATCAGTACGACGAACAGCAGTTGGAACCCCACGAACGAGCGAATCGACGTCTCGCCGACCGATCGTTTCAGCGCGGGTGCGTCGAGTCTGACCATCCCGCCGACGAACGTGCTGAGCGTAAGCCAGAGCAACGCGACGTACACGAGATAGAGCTCGTTGAACGCGGTCATGAACGCGTACGACGCGTAGGTGTACAGCAGATATCCCGTCACGCCGAGCCAGAGGACGTATCCGCGAAACGATCCGTACACGGCAAGATACAACGATCCAGTCAGCGCGGGAACAGCGACAGTCAGCGTTAGCAGATCCTGACCGTATAGCTGTGGGAGGATCACCGGCGCGTCTCTGTAGAAGCCCGGAACGAACAATCCGACGAGCGTCGCAACGACTGTCAGTGCCAGCGTCGCGACCGTTGCGAGGATGGACGAACGCGGGGGCTCGCATCCGCCTCGAGAGGCGGTCATTCGACCGTCTCCTCGTCACCATCCCGTGCATCGGTCGGTCGCACGCCGAGACGGCTCTCGACGAACGCGGCGTAGTCCGCCGCGAAGGCGTCGACCTCGTGCCAGTCGGTGTACTCGTAATCCCGAGACGTGTCCGTATCCCCGGTCGCATCCCCGGCGATCCGCTTCATGAGCAGCCGTTTGAGAAAGCCGTACTTCGAGTAGCGGAGCGCGCCGCCGAAGAGCCCGATCCGGTCGGGGTGCCAGCCGGTTTCCTCGAGAAAATCGTCGACGTAGCTGGCAGCCTCCGCCTGTCGCGTTTCGTCGGAGACCGCCGATGACATCGACAACTGGAAGAACGCGGTCGGCTTGGGCGCCAGCGCGTTTCGGTTGGCCCTCACGAACTCACGAACGGCCGACTGGTGTTTCCCCATGTGGATCGAGGCACCGATACAGACCGCGTCGAACGCGTCGACCTCGAGGTTGGGCGGGAGTTCGTCGACGTCGATCGCAGTCGCATCGTGGCCGCGTTCGGCGAGGACGTCGGTGATTCGGTCGGCGACCGACGCCGTCTGCCCTTCCCCTGTTCCGTACAGGACGAGAATCGAGACCATGGCGGTTCCCCGTTTACTACGTCTGTCGTCCCATTGAATGTTACCCTGCACACGGTGGCGCGGGGAATCCTGTTCTTACGAGGGGAGGTTTCCTGTTTCGACGACGTGACTTGCAGACACGCGCTGGAAATCAGCGGTGTCCGTAGCGGTCACAGTCTCCACAGACGTGGATTCGGTCCACCCCAGCCCTACTTCAGAAAACCCTCTCTTGAGAACGGTCATCGACGCATTCGCGTCCCATCTGTTTCAAACCCACACGCCGGGCATGAATGCTCCCGCACCCAGATGGGTTTCGCGGTCTCCACACCACATTTTGCACATAGTGGGAATCTTCCGCCACGGTATTTACTAGCAAACTTACACACACCGCTCTGCTCGACTGACTCTACGGCAACGATGTCGCCTATTTCGACCGAGAACGTCCCGTTACCTCGGCTGGAGATGAACCGTGCGATCGCCACCTCGACGCGTTCGACGTGGATCTCGGCTGCAACCCCGACGATGCGAAAGTCTAAATCGAGAAACCTCGAATTTGGTAGCATTCAGCATGACACACTCAGACGCGCCGGGAACTCCGCTGGAGGAAATCGAATTCCTTGCGCGGTCGCCGAACAGGGTAACCGTTCTCGACGCGCTGACTCGGGGGCCGATAGGACGATACGAATTGGAGGACTCGATTGGCGTAACACGGGCCACCCTCGGACGTGTCCTCGAGGATTTCGAGGAGCGAGGATGGGTCCGTGAGGACGACCGACAGTATCAGACGACACAGCTTGGCACGTACGTCTCGCGGGAAATAACGAACATCTTGGAACGGTTTGAGCCGGTCCCTGCACTCAACGAGGTGGCGCAGTGGTTCCCCGATGAGGGGTTCGGTTTCGACCTGAGGAACCTAGCTGGCTCGAGGATCATTCGATCGACGAAACGGAATGCCATCGCTCCGACGGCACATATCTCAAAACGCATCCGAACTGCCGACCGTGTCCGACTCATCACGTATTCTGTGCTTCCGAACGTCATGGACGAGTGCTGGCGAGGAATCGTCGATGGCGCCCTCGAACTCGAGGGCGTGCTCGATACTGGAACGCTCGAGAGCTTTGGAACCGACCCGCAGATGATCGAACAGGCACGAGAAATGATCGAAACCGGGCACTCTGAGGTCTACGTGTACAACGGAACCATCCCGTCCACCGTATTCATCGTCGACGACGTGGTACTCCTGTGCCTGTCGGGTAGCCAGGGCGCGCCACTCGCAGTGATCGAGACCGACGACGAGGCGGTCCACTCGTGGGCCGAATCCACCATCGACGACCTCCGCGACGATGGAGAGCGGCTCAACCCAGCCCTGTTCACGGCGTGAGCGTCGTTCACGGGGTGTGAAATTCCCGGCGCGAATCTATACCGCGTGTGGGAGGGTCATTCGTAATGGGAAACTCATGCGACATCGAATTGTGACCCGGCAGAAGAAGCGAACACGGCGCTCGTCCGGAGGTGGTTCCATGGTGGACATTCGGAAACGGAGCAATGGCAACGGCAATACACGACCGGATCCACAGGTCGGGCTGTCAACTCGACGACGGGGGCTCCTCTGCGCATGTTCTTCACCTGGGGAGACCGCTCAACAGGGAATAGGTCGGCGGAGTCTCCCGGAATGACCCTCGCAACCGTTCCGCGGTACGACAGCGACCAGAGCGCTGCTATCGGTGATCATGCGGTCGTAGTCGGCGCAAGCATGGCCGGCCTATTTACGGCCCGCGTCCTACATGATGGATTCCAGAAGGTCACTGTCATCGACCGAGACACGCTGCCAGATACGCCGGTGCCACGTAACGGGGTACCGCAAGCCCGTCAGCCACACGTACTGTTGGAGGCGGGGCGAGCGACGCTAGAAGATCTGTTTCCGGGATACGGTGAGAACCTCATTTCGGCTGGTGGATTACTCGTCGATGGTGCAAGCGATTTCAAATATTTCGACGAGGGTGATTTCGTCGCCGACGGTCCGACACGGCAACTTATGTACTTTGCCAGCCGGTCACTGATCGAGGTGATCGTACGGCAGCGCGTCGCCGATCTCGACGGAGTCCGTATACGCTCGGGCCATCAGTTCATTGACTATTTATTCAATAACGCAACTGCGACCGTAGACGGTGTGGTCGTCCGTGGAGAGGAAACCGATCCGGAGGAGATTCGTGCCGATCTGATCGTCGATGCCACCGGTCGGACGAGTCGGACCCCGAAGTGGCTGGAGAACCACGGCTACACGTCGCCCGTCCTCGATGAGGTAAATATTGACTTGGTCTATAGCAGTACCCTCATCGACCGTCCTCCCAACGACCGCCGTGTGTTGTACGTGCTAGTTTCGCCGCCCCGTACCCGCGGTGGCGCGGCGTTTCCGGTCGAAGGCGATCGCTGGCTGGTGAACCTCCACGGTATGCACGGCGACCATCCCCCACGGACCCTCGATAGCTACGTGGAGTTCGCAGCGAGTCTGCCGACTCCCGAGCTGAAGCGGCTGCTTGACGATCATCCGCAGGCTTCCGAGGACATCGAGCACTATCCAATCCCGTCCAACCGCCGATACCGATACGAGGATCTCGATAGATTTCCCGACGGCCTGATTGTCATCGGCGATGCGATCGCCAGCTTCAATCCGATCTACGCCCAGGGGATGTCGGTTGCCGCACTCGAGGCTGTAGTGCTTCACCACACGCTGGCTACGGGAGACCGCGAGGGGGTTGCCCTGCGCTTTTTCGATCACGCCAAAGCGGTGATCGACATCGCGTGGACAATGGCGGTCGGCGCCGACTTTGGGTTCTCCCAAACCACCGGCCCAAAACCTCGGGGCACCGATCTCTTCAACGGGTATCTGTCCCGAGTGAACTACCCCGCCCTACTCGTCGCCTTCGGCGACTCCTTGAGGGCAGGGCTTCCTGCTTCGACGACGCGACTTGCAGACACTTCAGAAGTATCTACAGCGGTCGCAGTCTCCACAGGCGTTGCTTCGGAGTGAACCACTCCTAGGTTCTCCAGACCACGCGACTGGATGTTCAACGCCGCGTTCCAATCCCTCTCCAACTCGAACCCACACGACGGGCAGGAATGTTCCCGAACCCACACCGGTTTCGCCGTCTCCACGCCACACGATGCACACTCTTTCGTCGTGCCACTCGGTTCGACTTCGATGACGTGACACCCGTTCTTCCGACCGTGATGTTTCAGAATCGTACTGAAGTTTCGCCAGCCAACCTCGGCCTTGTTCCGCGCGTTGCCACTGGCTTCAAGCAGTGACGTCACGTTCAGGTCTTCGACGAACACGGCATCGTGCTCGGTCGTGTAATAGTGCGCGAGCTTGTGCTTATAGTCTCGCTTCTTGTTCGACATGCGAGCATGGACCGTCGCGACTCGCCGCCGTTGCGTCTCCCAGTTGTTCGACTCGTACTGCTTGCGAGAAAGAGCGCGTTGCTCGCGCTCAAGGCGCTCACGCTCCGCAGACAGGTCAAGACGACCGATGGAGCGTCCGTCCGAATCGTGGACAAAGTTAAGGACGCCAAGGTCGATTCCTACGGTACCCTCCGCGTCGATGTCCGCTGGGTCTGGTTTCTCTGGTTCCTCGGTGCTGATGCAGAACGAGGCGTACCACGCTCCTGTGGGTTCTTTCTTCACCGTGACTTCTTTGATAGCATCGTGGTCGGGAAGGTCACGGTGAAGTCGGAGTGGGATTTCGATGGTTTCACCGCGTACTTTTGTGAGGCGGAGTATCGCTCGGTCTCTCGGGCCACTCTTCGTGTCGAGTTCGAAGCCCGATTGCCGGTACGTAAAACTCCGGTACTCACGCGGTGACTTCCAGTTCAACGAGCCAACGTCGTATCCCTTGGCTTTGAGTGTGCCGAGGTTGGTGATGTTGGTTCGGATACGCTCGACAGCTTTCTGCAAGACGGTTGAGTAGACCTGTTTGAGGTCAGTCCACTGTTGTTTGAGTTGTGGGAGTTCGTCGCGGACGTGCCAGACGCGCTGTCGAAGCGTCCCCTCGTCTTCTGGTATCTTGTCGAATTCGTGGAGGGCGTGGTTGTAGAGTTGTCGCACGGTGTCACGAGTCCAGTCCAAACTCTCCCGTTGGGTGGTGGTGGGAAAGAGACGGTATCGTGGACTGTACTCCATGCGACTTGCTTTCGTCTATGGAGTGTAGTTTATTAAGCGTTTATGAGTAGAGATGTGTGACAATCGTGGGGGTGCTGTATCCCCGCCCTCCTCGCTCCCGTCGGTCGCTCCTCGAGGACGGGGGCTTAGCACCCTCTCTTTCAGCTAAATTGCTGGTATCGTGTCAATAAACTCCGAAACGACGGACAGACGAATGTAATTCATCTGTAACCTCTATCGACTACTCTCGTGTGTCGAAGACGAATCCTGTTTTCTCGTCTTTGTCAAATCCGCAACTCTCGTAGAAATCGTGTTTCCACTCCTTATTAGACCCGGTTAGCAGCATGATTTTGTAGCAATTCCGTCCCTCCGCTATGTCGGTGGCGCTCTTCAGACACCGTTTGCCGAACCCTCGCCCTCTGTACTCCTCGTGAGTCACGACGTTCTCTATTAGCCCAAATGGTTGAGCGTTCCGAGTGAGGTTTTTCGTAATCGAAAGTACGCACGTAAAGTACGCACGTAGAGACGAGTCGGTCGTCTTCTTCCACGACGACGATTTCGAGCGAATCGTCGTGTAGCATCTCGTCCCACTGTTCGTGAAGCGCTTCGGTTCGTTCCAACGGTGGGTCGTCTGGATTGAGCATCCGATACAGCGTCAGGAGTTCGTCTAATTCGTCCGCTCGAATCGTTCTCGCGGTTACCATGCTCTATGCGGTTTTCGGTCAGTGACGACGAAAAAGTATGGTGTACTTATCGGCTTTCGCGCTGCTCGACCTTGTTCAGTTCGATCAACAACCGGAAAATCGCTTTGACCAGGTTCGCGTCGACGTCGAACTGCTCGGCGTTGTCGCCCGCGCGGTCCATCACCTGCTGTTCCTGTCTCTCGTCAGTCGTCGGCAGTTCCTGTTCGTCTTTGACCGCCGCGATCGTGTCGGCGACGTAGGTTCGCTGGGCGATCAACTCGACGATCTCCTGATCGATCGCGCGAATCTCCTCGCGCAACTCGTCGAGGGTCATTTCTTCAGGTGTTCGATTCGCGTCGTCCGTTCCACCGTCCGTTACCGCGTTCACTGACTCTCCTGTCATGTCGTTCGTGTTCCGTCTGTGCGCGTCTGCAGTAATCGTGTCGTTCCGTCCCGTTCGTCCCAGCGGTCTCGAACGGCCTCGAGCGAGTCGCGGTCGGCGACGGCGACGTAGCTCGGGCCGGTTCCGGAGAGCGAAACGCCGGCGACGTCCGGAAGCGCGTCGATCATCGGCCCGGTCGAGAACTCGAGTGCGCCACAGAACGCGAAGCCGTTGACGGTCATGGCGTCGCCGTAGCGACCGTCGAGCGCGAGTTCTTCGACGAGGTCGGCCATCGGGGCGACGCGCTTGCAGGCCGAGACGTCGGCGTCGGCGCTGTAGGACTGTTCGGGTGGCGTGTAGACCAACGCAAGCCAGTCGATTTCTTCGCGGGCGAGCAGCGTGTCGGAGGTGTTGTCGGTTACCGTTACACCGCCGAGCATGCTCGCGCTAGCGTCGTCGAACGCGCCGGTCACCGTCACACCGGCGTCGCGGGCCGCCCGGACGCCGAGTCGGCAGGCCTCGATTCGCTCGACCGAGTCAGTAACGGCCAGGGCGTCGAGCGTCGCGAGTACCGTCGCGTTGGCCGCGGCACTGGAACTCTTCAGTCCGGATGCCATCGGTACCTCGCTCTCGGTTCGAACGTGGGCCCCGACGGGTGACTCCTCGAGGCCGGCCTGGTCCGTGTATTCGTCGATCGTCATCGACGCGCACCGCTCGACGAGCGTCGTATCGGCCTCTGGCTGATCGGCGACCTCGCCGACGATCTCTCCGTCGCTGGTGAGTTCGACGGTCGCCGTCGTCTCGAGGTCGATCGCGAACGCGGAACCGGTCCCGGTCGCGAGCGCATTGAGTATCGTCCCGGCTGCAGGGGCGACAGCACGGCCGTCCATACTCGATAGTCTCAGACGGGATACTTACGGCTGACGATCCGCGGGACCCGTTGGCAGGGAAGTCGTCGCGGACGCGCCCAGTCGGGAGAACGCACTTCTTTTCCCCGATCCGGTCGAAAGGCGGATTATGAGCGCGCGCAACAATGTCGCCCCCGGTACGATCGGCGTGGATCTCGTCGACGGCGGCGTCGTCGTCCAGTATCTCGACGGTCGGGAGGTGTTCTATCACGGGCCACCCGAACCCGTCGAAAAGACGGTCACGACGCCGCCGGGCAAGGAGGTTCACGTCCTCGTCACCGATCCCGACGGCGTCGAGGGTGTCATGACGTACGTCAACGACCGGAACACGCACGACGACATCCTCGAGACGACCGGCGTCGGCCGCGTCATGTTAGAGCGGACGGACGAGGAGGAACTCTTCCCAGGCGTAACGGTCGCGACGGAAGCATATTCGATCCGCGTCGAGGCCGATCTCTCGATCGTCGACGGGCGAGTGTTCGTGTTTGCCGAAGACGAGATGAGCGAACACGCCTACGAACTGGTCGAGGAGAGCGACTGATGCCGATTGAAAAGCCCTGGCGCGACCTCAAGCGAGAGACGATCGGTCATGCTCCGGATCGACCCGGGGTCTACGAACTCGGCGACGAGTCGGGGACAGTGCTGGCCGTAGACCACGGCGTCCTCCGCGACGAACTCAAGACCGCGGTCGCCTACGGGGACGGCGCTCGCGTCCGATGGACGGAAACCCACACGCTCGAACAGGCTCGTGAACTCGCGGCCGATCACCGCGAGCGCCTCGAGTGACTGGTCACCGGCTGTGACGACCTTCGCCGCCTATAGACGGGTCACTGATTATAGTGCTGAACAGGCGCAAAACCCACGACTTCACAGTAGGTGCCGAACCTCCAAACAGATGCGTCCAGTTCCCGACCGCAGGGTCAAGATTAACCAGTCAACTAGTGTTCACTCCTTGAGCAAACACATTCATCAGACAATCAATTGACCGCAGAAGGGAATGAATGCAGTCTTGCCAGTCGGCAGCGGCGTGCTGACCCGGGTCGGCCCGGGTCAGCCGCCGCACTCTCTGCTAACTGTCTGGAAGGGCTCTATTGAATCCGCAGAGGGCGACGGGATTCATTGTTTGACGGCTTGTTCGACGTTATAGACTGCGGCTGCGAGAGCGATTTCACGGAACTGGCGATACCATGCACGCGCTCGGACGGCGGAGCCGTACGAGCGCTTGATCACCGAGTTCACGGTTTCACAGATTGAGCGCTGGTTGTAGAGTTCATCCTCTATCCGCGCATTGTGCGCGTGATCGTAGGGTGCGAAGACGCGATGTTTGATCAGTGGTCTTACTTCTTCAGCACGAAGCTCTTCGCGGAAGCTCATATCGTCGTAGCCTTTGTCAGCGGCGAGGCTGAGCAGGTCGCCGGCGTTGCGCCGGGCGACCTGCGGCCCGATGTTGGTTCCGTTAGGCCACTTCGTGCTGCAGTGAACGTCGATAACCGCGCCCTGCGCGGTATCGACGAGAAACGTCGCTTGTATCGTCCGTACGTCTCGGTCACAGCGGTTGAGATAGTGGGTTGATGCCTGTCGACGGTCGAAGTACGTGGCGTCAATGGCGGCGTGACCAGACTGCTCGAGCAGCTCCGACGAAAGTCGGAGCAGCTCTCGCCAGATCCGCATCGGCGCTCGGTCAAACGACTTGCAGAGCGCGGATGGGCCGGGGAGCTCGCCGCGCTTGAGATTGAGCGCGGCTCGTACCCGCTCCATCTCTTCGGCCCAATCGAGGACTTCTTCGAGCGTTGCTTCCATGTGAAGCCGGAGAAAATGCAGGACAGCGTGCTTCCAGCCGGCAACTCCGTTGCCGGCAGGATGGCTGATCTGCATCAGCGCTGCATCAGTAAGTTTTCGTGCGATCGACACAGCCTGTTTAACGAAGCGGAAGAGAGTCTTTTGCACAAAGCTTCCTCTGCCGCTTCAATTCAATCATTCTGACGACTTACCCCGACGCCGTCAGTGGATTCAATAGAACCGTCTGGAAGAGATAATACAAATAGCCGAAACAGGGCTGTCGAGACTGCCGGCCGGTCGGTCAATACTCGCTGCTCAACGAGAACCAGACACACCAGAATCCAAAGATTGTACAACGCCACAGCGAACAGAAACTCGAACAGCCGCACCGCGAACGTCGGCGACGACGTTCGCGGGAGAAACTCTCCGATCTTCCGATAGGACGTCTCTATCCCCCAGCGACGGCGGTACACTTCCGCAAACGGTTCGGCGAACTCCACCGAGACGTCACAGTTCGTTACCAGACAGAACGAGTCGTCGTCCCGCGTTCGGTGCGGGACGACGACGAGTGTTACCGATATTCGTCCCGTCGGTGGTTGTTTCCGGACCATCTCGTAGTTGGTGACGAATGTCTCCTCGTCATGGGCGTCAAGCACGCGCTTGACGCCCGGTGTCTTCGGCGCGCGTACGACGAACCTGACGTCCAGATCAGCCAATGTTTGAACAAGTGAAACCCGGTAGAAACTCCTGTCGCAGTAGACGCGGTTGATCTGGACGAACTGGCGAGCGATCTCGATGAGTCGGCGGATGGACTCCCGCAGCGTGCGGGAGTCATCCGCCTCGATCGATTCCCACGCCAGTGTCAGCCGAACCGCTGGATCGACGACACAGAGCGTCACAAATGCGTAGGCAAGGTTCGTTCCACGGTCTGGATTGATCGCACAGACGTGCGGTGTCTCGGCCGAGCCGTAGTAGAGCCACTCGTGAATATCGAGCGCGACGTCGACAGGACGAGCGAACGCCCGCTGCTGGCGGGCGTGAGCGAACGTGGGCCCGGACGCCATCGAACTGGGCGCCGATGGCGTCCGGGCTTAGTCCACGAAGATGGTAGAGAAGCGATTTCGCGAGCGGACTCCGTTGCTGAAGGTCAATGTCTTCTCCTCGAGCGAGCTGCAGTTCTTTCGCGGTCGTATGGACAAACTCGCCGTCGAAGGCACTTCGAGCGAGGACTTTCTCAAAGTCCTCGCTCGAATACTGCCCGTTCGATTTCGTCGCAAAATCGAGCCGCGTGAACAACAGAGAGGTAGCTGCACGAGATAGGTGTTTTGCCTCGGTCGCATGGATCATACTGTTGATTCGTCACCGACGACGAAAACGACGACTTAGTTACTTCGGCACCTACTGTGAAGTCATGGGAGGATGTCACCGGCTGATGTTTCACTGATTGTCGGTTGACAGTTCATTGAATGTAGGACGGATCGCTGTCGTCGCAGCGCTTCTCGTGTTCCGATGCGTCCGACCGTTCGTCGAAGAGCAGGCCACAGGTCTCACACTCATACCAGATAGTATCCTCGCGTTCTGTCTGGACGACCATGGGAGACGATGGTACACGAACGATAAAAGACGTTTCTCCGATGATCCGAGTCGTTCGAGCGGCGGGTGTCGCGCGGTCTATCGCCTTCATGCCTCGAGTTCGGTCAGTTCCTCGACATCCGGAATCTTCTCGCTCGCGGTGGTGATCTGTCGCATTCGCTGTTCGTGTTTGGTGTAGGCGTAGTCGGCCAGATCGGATGGGGTCGGGCCGGGACCCGATTCGGTGCTGGCTCCGCCGTTGCCCGTCAGGCTCTCCTGGACGAGCGGCACCAGTTCGTCCACCGTCTCCCGGAGGAGTTCGGGGTCGACCGTACCACTGCTCACGAGCAACTTGAGTTTCGCCATCCCGAAGCCGACGTGGCGCCCCTCGTCGCTGCGGACCAGTTTGAGTCCCTCGACCAGTCCCGGCAGATCCGGTAGTTCGGGTTCGTTCTCACCGTATGCGAGGGTAAGTCCGTAGTATCCCGTCTGAGCCAGGATCCCCTCGATCGTCAGGTGGTAGTGGCAGTGTGCTCTCGCGCGGTTCTCCGGCGTGTCATCATCGAGCAGTCGCGCCATCGCTCGCTCGTTGCGCTCGAACAGTTCGTCGTACGGGCCGTTGAACCACCGCTCGTCCGTCGGCGACGAGAGTTCCTGTCCGCGGCGTTTCTCCTCGGCGAGAACCACTTCGCGCCAGTAGCGGTCGAAGAAATCGACGTGTTTGGACTCCTCGTAGAGCTGCGTCGTCAGAAACATCTGGTCCTCGATGTCCTCGAGGACGACCGCCAGGGGCGCGAGATCCTCCGTCACCGACTCCTCGCCCGCGCCGAACAGTGCGAGTGACCGTTTGAGTCCCTCGAACGCCGGCTCGGAGAGTTCGGATGCCCCCTTACGGTCCGCCTCGAGATCGATCTCGTGGGGGTCCCAGTGTTTCTCGACTGCGTTTCGGTAGTAGTTGTGTGGGCGGATCGTCGTATTGAGCTGCATCGCGGGGAGGTCGTCGGCGCTCATGCTCACCCCGTACGTTCGTATCGTGTCGCGATCAAATTGTATCTCATGGACTAGGGCATTTAAGTTAAGATGGGCGGAATGGCCCCCATGGGCCTCATCGCGGAGTTTCAGCTCAATTCACCCGATCTGCCGTTGACGGACGCAGTGACGGCCGTTCCGGAGATCGCGCTCTACATCGACCGGATCCTCGTCGTCGATCCGGATCGTCCGGTCGTTCTCTGCCGGGCCGTCGGGCCGACCGAGGACGTTCCCGGGGCGCTGGCCGACGATTCGACGGTCGGAACGTACACGCTGATAACCGATACCGAGGGCGGGGAACTGTATCGGATCAAGTTGCTGGATCCGCCACTCCCGATCTATCGGAAATACGTCGAACTCGGGACTACGCCCCTAGGCGGGATCGTAACCGTCGACGGCTGGTGGGGTCGGGCCCGATTCCCCGACAGGGAGACGCTCGCAGAGTACCGGACGTTCTGTACCGACCGCGGCGGGACGTTCAAACTCGAGCGACTCACGCGGGAATCGTCGACCGACGATCCGCCTTTCGGCCTGACCCGCGAACAACACGAGGCACTCGTCGTGGCCCACGAGTCGGGGTATTTCGCAGTCCCGAGAGAGGCATCGACCGAGGAAATCGGTGATCACCTCGGTATCTCTGCCCCGTCTGCGTCCGAACGGCTTCGCCGCGGGATCGATCGGGTCCTCGAAAACGCTCTCTGAGTCGCGCTCGAGTGACCCGTCGATACCGAATTCTCGGGCACAGTCCTCGGGAGGGGACAATTCTCAAGACGCCTGAGCCGAAAGGAACGACCATGAGTTCGTCGGAATCGGACGGCGTCACGTTGTCGGTGCGCGCCGCCGAGAAAGCGGATGCAGGCCGGGGTGTCGCACGGATTCCCGAACCAGCGCGGCGGCGGCTCGGCATCCTGAGCGGCGATGCCGTCGTGATCGAGGGCGACGAGTCGACGGTCGTGAAGATGTGGCCGGCCGATCCATCGACGCCCGACGATTCGATTCAGATCGACGGCGATACGCGCGCGAACGCCGGCGTTCACGTCGGTGATACGGTTTCCGTTCAGCCGAAAGGCTCGTCTTCGATCGCCGACGCCGATCGGATCACGTTGATCTCACCGCCGGGGCTCTCAGAGAGCCAGCACCGCGCCGCCGTAAACGGTGCTGCGGAGACCCTTCGTAACCGTCCGGTGCGTTCCGGCGAGCAGGTTCGAATCGAAGGCATCGATCAGCAACCGTTCAACGTCATCGACACCGATCCCGCCGGCGACGTTCGAGTCACGAGCGGGACCACGATTCGCCTCGCGACCGCAAGCGGGGGAGAGAGAGCCACCGGACGCTCGAGCGAATCGGACTCCGTCGACCGCGGGCGATCGCAAACCGAATCGACGGGGGGATCGGGATATATCGACTCAGGTCTCGAGGTCGAGACGGACGACGCGGAAACCGGATCCGGCGTCACGTACGAGGACATCGGCGGGTTGGACGAGGAACTCGAACTCGTTCGCGAGATGATCGAACTCCCGCTGTCGGAGCCGGAGCTGTTTCGACGACTCGGCGTCGAGTCGCCGTCGGGCGTCCTCCTGTACGGTCCGCCGGGCACCGGGAAGACGCTGATCGCACGCGCCGTCGCCAACGAGGTCGACGCCGCCTTCGAGACGATTTCGGGCCCGGAGATCATGTCGAAGTACAAAGGCGAGTCCGAAGAACAGCTCCGGCGAACGTTCGAGACCGCCCGCGAGAACGCACCGACCATCATCTTCTTCGACGAAATCGACTCCATCGCGGGCACGCGCGACGACGAAGGGGACGCGGAGAATCGGATCGTCGGCCAGTTGCTGACCCTGATGGACGGACTCGACGCTCGCGGCGAGGTGATCGTCATCGGTGCGACCAACCGCGTCGACGCGATCGATCCCGCGCTCCGGCGCGGCGGCCGCTTCGACCGCGAGATCGGAATCGGCGTCCCCGACGAGGAAGGTCGCAGGGAGATCCTCGAGGTTCACACCCGAAGCATGCCGCTGGCGGACGACGTCGATATCGACGCAATCGCACGGCGAACCCACGGCTTCGTGGGGGCCGACCTGGACGCCGTCGCGAGCGAAGCCGCGATGGCCGCAATTCGCGACCGTCCGACTGAGGCCGACGAGCGACGCGAGTGGAACCGGAATCCGACGGTTCGGAAAACGCACTTCGACACCGCGCTCGCGTCCGTCGAACCGTCCGCGATGCGCGAATACGTCGCAGAATCGCCGACCATCGACTTTTCGGCCGTCGGGGGCCTCGAGGAGGCAAAGCAGACCCTTCGGGAATCGGTCGAGTGGCCGCTAACCTACGATCGGCTCTTCGAGGAGACCAACACGGATCCGCCCTCCGGGGTCCTGCTGTACGGCCCGCCCGGAACCGGAAAGACCCTGCTCGCCCGCGCGCTCGCCGGCGAAACGGACGTCAACTTCGTCCGTGTCGACGGCCCCGAAATCGTCGACCGATACGTCGGTGAGAGCGAGAAGGCGATCCGAGAGGTGTTCGAGCGGGCTCGTCAATCGGCCCCTTCGATCGTCTTCTTCGACGAGATCGACGCCATCGCCGCCGCTCGGGGCGACGGACACGAAGTGACCGAGCGAGTCGTCTCCCAGTTGTTGACCGAACTCGACGGAATGCGGGAAAATCCGAACCTCGTCGTCCTGGCCGCGACCAACCGGAAGGACCAAATCGATCCTGCATTGCTCCGTCCCGGGCGCCTCGACACCCACGTGTTCGTCGGCGAACCCGACCGAGCGGCCCGCGAGAAAATTCTGGCCGTCCACACCCGGGACAAACCGCTCGACGAGGACGTCGACGTCACCGAACTCGCCGCCGAACTCGAGGGCTACACCGGGGCCGACCTCGAGGCGCTGGTTCGGGACGCGTCCATGCGGGCGATCCGAGAGGTCGCGAGCGAAGACGACCCTGAAACGGCGAACGCGCGAGCACCCGACGTTCGGATCGAGCGGCGTTACATCGAGGCCGCTCGAGCGGCGACGGATCCCCGGTAAGCGCTCCGGTCGCTCGTCACATAGTTTCGCGACACGGTTTTCTCGACGTCTCTGACCGGAGGCCGATGCCGTTGAACTGCCGGCGCTCGAGCGGCGAGATGGCGGGGAAACCCAGAATCGACCGAACTGACCGACGAAATTGGGACAGAATTCGGATCGGTCCGAATCTACAGTATTACAGCGAGAGTACCTCGGTACTTGCGACCGAAGATAAATTTCATAAATTTCATTCTCAGATAATCGTACTCAATCGTACAGTTAGACGGGGTACCGACCGTACTTCGTCGCAACTGTGCACAGTTGCGGAGGAATGTGGCTCTCTCACCAGCCACGTCTTCGGCGTGGTGCGACGGACGCCATCGGGCCGTGGTGGAGCGGCCGACCCTCACGGACACACTGCGTGTTCGGGTGTTACTTCCAGACGACCCAATCCGGGAAGTCCGAGGGGGAATTGCATTCGCTTGCGGCCATCTGGCCCGATTCTGGGCCTGCCGCCAACACAGCGAAGCCACGGGGCTTGTCCCCGTGGTACTTCACTGGAAGCCGATCCGACTGCCGCGACGGCCAGTCGGAGTGGGGCCGCTCGTGCCGCCCTGGAAATCCTCTTCGATCTGTTCGTAGTACTCGAGGATGTCGTCGGTGATCGTCGGCCGGACGTTCTCCATGGCCTGTCGGAAGTGGCGCATTTCGACGACCTCCGCCTCCTGGTCCTCGCGCAGCGCCTCGATGGCAGCCTCGCGCGCGATCGATTCGAGGTCGCTGCCGACGTATCCGTCAGTGATCTCGGCGATTTCCCGCAGGGTGACGTCCGCCGCGAGCGGCGTCTCCTGGGTGTGGATCTCGAGGATCCGTTCGCGGCCGTCGACGTCGGGTTCGCCGATCATGACCAAGCGGTCGAATCGTCCCGAGCGCAACAGCGCGGGATCGATCATGTCCGGCCGGTTGGTCGCGCCGATGACCATCACGTTCTCCATTTCCTCGAGGCCGTCGAGTTCGGTCAACAACTGGTTGACGACGCGCTCGGAGACGTTCGAGCCGGTTTCTCCACCGCGGCCCGGCGCGAGCGCGTCGAGTTCGTCGAAGAAGATGACCGTCGGGGAGACCTGTCGCGCCTTGCGGAAGGTCTGTCGGATGGCCTTCTCCGATTCGCCGACCCACTTCGAGAGCAATTGCGGACCGCGCACCGAGATGAAGTTGGCGTTCGTCTCGTTGGCGACGGCCTTCGCCATCAGCGTCTTGCCGGTCCCCGGCGGGCCGTACAGCAGGACGCCCGCCGGCGGATCGATCCCGAGCCGTTCGAAGCGCTCGGGGCTCGAGAGCGGCCACTCGACGGACTCTTTCACCTGGTCTTTCGCGTCGTGGAGGCCGCCAACGTCGTCCCAGGTGATTTTCGGGAGTTCGACGAGGACCTCCCGCATCGCCGATGGTTCGACTTCGTTTAGCGCGCCGCGGAAGTCCTCGCGCTTGACGATCATCCGGTCGATCAGGCTCGGTGGGATGTCCTCCTCGTCGAGATCGATCTCGGGCAAGTAGCGTCGCAGCGCTTTCATCGCGGCTTCTTTGGTCAGACTCTCGATGTCGGCACCGACGAAGCCGTGCGTCTCGTCGGCCAGGTGGCCGAGGTTGACGTCGTCCGAGAGGGGCATGCCGCGGGTGTGGATCTGGAGGATTTCTTCTCGGCCGGTCTCGTCCGGCACGCCGATCTCGATCTCGCGGTCGAAGCGACCGGGTCGTCGCAGCGCGGGGTCGACGCTGTCGACGCGGTTAGTCGCCGCAATGACGATGACCTGCCCCCGGGACTCGAGGCCGTCCATCATCGTTAGCAACTGTGCGACGACGCGGCGTTCGACTTCGCCGGTGACGTCTTCGCGTTTCGGGGCGATGGAGTCGAGTTCGTCGATGAAGATGATCGAGGGCGACTCCTCGGTGGCGTCCTCGAAAATCTCCCTGAGTTGCTGTTCGGACTCGCCGTAGTACTTCGAGATGATTTCGGGGCCGGCGATAGAGAAGAAACTGGCAGACGTCTCGTTGGCCACGGCTTTGGCGAGCAGCGTCTTCCCGGTGCCCGGCGGGCCGTGCAGGAGGACGCCCTGTGGCGGCTCGATACCGAGCTTCTTGAAGATCTGCGGGTGTTTCATCGGGAGCTCCACCATCTCCCGAACCCGCTGAATCTCGTTCTGGAGGCCACCGATGTCCTCGTACGTGATTCCGCCGCCGGTCTTCTCGAAGCCCGAGATGGGTTCCTCACGGAGTTCGACGTCGGTATCTTCGGTGATGAGGACGACCCCTTCGGGGTCGGTCTCGACGGCGATCAGCGGGATCGCCTGACCCGGCGACCGCATGAACGGATGGTTCGTCGAGGACATCACGGGCACGATGTCGCGACCGACGACAGGGCGCTTGAGAATCTGGCGTTTGACCATGCCCGCTGCGTCGGAACCGAACTGGACTGACGCCTCCTCCGGCGGTGCGAGTACGAGCTTGTCGGCTTTCGTGGCCTCTGCCTTTCGGATCGTGACCCGTTCTCCGATACCGACGTCGGCGTTCTGCCTGGTGAACCCGTCGATACGGACGGTATCCGTGTTCCAGTCCTGCCGGTCTGCACGCCAGACCTTCGCGGCAGTCGTGTCTGCACCTTCGATTTCGATGATGTCGCCCGGACTGAGCTTCAGATGCAACAGCGTGTCCGGGTCGAGCCGGGCGATACCACGACCCGAGTCGTTCGGGTACGCCTTGGCAACCTCCAGTTGGACTTCGTTCATGATTTAGGGATGGACGGCGATGTCACTTGCTCCGATACGTGAGCGGATATGTTTTGTGTTAGTCCGCATTTCTATGCTAGTCTCTACCATAGATACTTGGCACTGGATGCTACAAAGATGTACCGGACTCGGTGGGTTTTGGTCCTATCGACATCCCCGTCTGGAGGCCCGGACAGGTGGTTTTTTGCAGCTTCCACGCTCGACGTTACGTATGCGAGTTCTGGCCTTCGACGGTCGTATGGGAGCCAGCGGTGACATGATCCTCGCCGCCCTCCTCGACGCCGGTGGCGACCCCGACGTCCTCGAGCCCGTCACCGACGCCCTCGAGGTAGAGTACCGAATCGGCACGACGACCAAGTGCGGCATCGCGGCAACGACGGTCGACGTACTCCTCGCCGACGACGGTGAGGATGACCACGATCACGATCACGACCACGGACACGATCACGACCACGACCACGACCACGACCACGACCACGGACACGAGCACGACCGGAATACCCCTGCCGAAGGCCACGGCCCGCACCGCAGCTATCTCGAGGTCTGCGAAATCGTCACAGACATGGCCCTCGAACCGGCGGTCGAACGCGACGCACTGGCGATCTTCGAACTGCTCGGCCGGGCGGAAGCGCGCGTTCACGGCGAGGACCTCGAGGACATATACTTCCACGAGGTGGGAGCCGACGACGCGATCGCGGACGTGGTTGGGGCCGCGGCGCTTGCACACGACCTCGAGCCGGATCGGGTCGTGACGACGCCGCTTTCGATCGGCGACGGGACGGTCTCGATGAGCCACGGCGAGTATCCGATTCCGACGCCGGCGGTCGTCGAAATCGCACGGGGAGCCGACTGGTCGCTTCGCGGCGGGCCGGTCGATGCGGAGTTGCTCACACCGACCGGGGCGGCGATTCTAGCCCACCTCGCCGACGGCGTCGACTCGCTGCCGTCGCTCTCGCTCTCGGCTTCGGGGTACGGTGCCGGCGGGTACGACCTCGATCCGCACCCGAACGTGCTCAGGGTGCTGGTCGGAACCGGCGAGGGGAATCTCGTTACGGACGATATCGCTGTGCTCGAGACCAATCTCGACGACGCGACGCCAGAGGTGCTGGGTGGCCTACAGGATGCGCTTTCTCGCGCGGGCGCGAAGGACACCTCGATCGTACCCGCGACGATGAAGAAGTCCCGACCGGGTCACCTCGTGAAAGTCATCTGCGATCCCGAAGATCGTGAACGCGTCGCCCGGACGTTGGCCGAAGAGACCGGGACGCTCGGTGTTCGCGATGCGGGCGTCACGCATCGCTGGATCGCGAATCGTGAGTTCGAGACCGTGGTCCTCGAGATCGACGACGAAGGAGACGACGGCGACGAGTACGAAGTCACCGTGAAAATCGCGAGCGATACCGACGGCACCGTCTACGACGTGAGCGCCGAATTCGACGACGCGAAGGCGGTGGCTCGAGAGACCGGGCTCCCGATTCGGACTGTGATGGAGCGGGCGGAAACGCTCGCCCGATCCGGAGACTCGGTAGAGTGACCATCCAACGCGATTACGGCCCTGCACCGCGAGGTGAAACGATTCCCTGTCGTTCTCGAGACAACCCACCGCCGACGAAACACCGTTTCGATTTGGTGGTAGCGTTTCCACTCGCGGATATCGTCCGTCGAAAGCCGCGTCCCGTCGGTTCGAGATCGGAGAGCGCGGTTAAAAAAATCGGTATCGGAATCGGTGGGAACGGCCGTTTCAACCGGCGAATGGCGCGGCCCGGTCACCGTTCCAGGCGCGCGCGTCGGTGTTATTTACTGCAGATTCGGGTTGTCCGCACCGACGTTCTGTTCTCATACCTGATACCTGAGTGGTGGTCTGGTCACCGGTGGAACGATGACTGAGATGCCACTATCAATTCCGTCGGTATTGGTGCCGTCGTTGGTATCCTACGTCCCATCGACGAGGTCACAGGATTCGACCGTGCCCGACGTGCCACCGGGGAACGTACACTCGTCTCCGCCAGCACCGACGACGACTTCGTCAATTTCCTGCTCGGAAGTCCAGTCAGCGCGAATCGGCTCGTTCGGTTCGTCTTCTTTGAATTCGACGTTCGTGATCTCGACACCCATCGCGTCGCCACCTTCGGGAACGAATTCGTTTCCGTTCCACTCGAACCGCACCAGTTCTTCGCCGTCTACGTAGAACTGAATGTTGCTGATGGCGGCAACCTGATCGCCGTTATCGCCGTTATCGCCGTTATCGCCGTTATCGCCGTTATCGCCGTTATCGCCGTCATCGAAGTCGAAATCGATTTCGATGTCGTTCTCGGCTTCGTTCTCGTTGGCCTGATTCTCGGCGATCGTGGTCACGTCTTCGACGACGTTGACGTTGTCCTGGTCGACGTCCTGACCCTGGATTGCGGTCGTCTTCGCGTAGCTCTTGTCAGAGCTGCTGTGCGACCAGGCGACCTGGGTCTGTGAATTGCTATTTTCCTGGTTCGTCTCTATCGTCGTGGTCGCGTTGGCGTCCTGGTCGATATCGACCTCGGGGTTCAACGCGTCCACTTCTTCCTGTGCGGCTGCGGAGCCGGTGAATCCCACAAACGCTGCACTGGCGATGAGCGCAAGCGTCAGTAGGACTGTGATGTTCCGTCTCATAGCGTTAGTAGTTCTGTGTTTTCTTCGGGTGAGCGCACACGTGTTCGGTGGGATTTTCGATAGGATACGGATCGTCGCGCATCACCACACTGGTTGCCAACCGTGTCATCGCACGTTTCCACTTCATCGTGGCGCATCTCCCCGACGAAATCAAACGTAGCAGCCCATATGAAGCCCAAATACTGTTCAAACGAATATTCGAACGCTACATTGTACGAGTTTCATTAGTGTAATGAATTATGACTTCACAATATTCGTAGCGCACACCATCGGAAAATATGGAGAGAATATCAGATCGATGACTCGATATTGTCATAAATTACAGACAATGCCTCGCTTCTATAAATCGAGGCATTGGTAGACGACACCGTTAGGCGCTTCGATACTGTCGCCAGAGTTGGGTCATCGACGAATCGACGATCGGACCTGCGATCGGACGACCGACAACCAGATTCTGTTCATCCCGCTACGAGGCGAAGTTCCGAGGCAGCCACCGCTTTGCGCCGAACGACGATCCCAGGAATCGGAAGTGGATCGGCCAGAGACCGGCCAAAAACGCTGCTGGTGGGATTTCTGGTCGCGTGCGGGACTCGTTCTAGATCGCGAACTCGAAGTTCGAGACCGTGTCTCTCCAATTCGACGGTGACGAGTACGAGATTATCGTCACAGTCGCGAGTAACGGCGACGGAGAGAGATGCGTTGTGAGCATCGTGTGTGACGCCAAGTTGGTGGCCTGAGAGACGGATTACAGCAAATTGCGTGACGTATCCATCCGTCAGGAGATGGACGTTCGATTACCCTCTCGGTCGGTAATGTAAACGTGGCCGAACTGCCGCGAAAAACAGAAGAACGGACTATCAGTGGGTACTAGTCCGCTCCAATTAGAATTAGAACACCGGGATAGCCACCATTCTGCCGGTTTGGAGGTCCACTTCGATATCGTTCTCGGCTTCGTTCTCGTTGGCCTCGTTCTCGGCGATCGTGGTCACGTCTTCGACGACGTTGACGTTGTTCTGGCTAACGGATTGGCCTTGGGCTGCGGTGGTCTTTGCGTAGCTCTTGTCGGACTTGCTGTGCGACCAGGCGGTCTGGCTCTGCGAGTTGCTATTTTCCTGGTTGGTTTCGATCGTCGTGCTCGCGTCGGCGTCCTGGTCGATATCGACCTCGGGGTTCAGAACGTCTACTTCTTCCTGTGCGGCTGCGGAGCCGGCGAAGCCGACGAGCGCGAGGCCGCCGATCAGTGCTACCATCAGTGCGAGTGTAACTGAGCGTTTCATTTGTCGTATCTCCGTGTTCCGTCGTCGGGCAGTACGCACGCAAACCACGCGGAATCATGCCCGAAGAGCTGTGCCTCGAGCGACAGCGTCGTCACTCATCGTGCCGTGGCGCTTCCCTCCCGGGCCTCCGCCATGGTGCGGTGCCCGGTCGCTGCTATCGAGGGAAATATATTTAAATCCGACAAACAGTTTCGAGGCGAACACGGCATTAGCGGATCATACGCGGGAGTTTACAGTCGGAGGCCGATCGTACACCGTTGGTAGTCGGAAACTTGTCGTCGAACCGACGACATCATCGAACGGTCCGCCCGTGGTAGTCTTCGGCGTGATAGCCGATCCGCCACCGGAATGTTCGCCACGCAGGGGTTGACGCCCGTCCGTTGTACGAATAACTTGCGTCTATAGCACCCGTCATCGGTACAGGACGTTGTCGCAGGTCCTATTCACTCGGTACAAGGGAAGCACCGTCGAATCGACGGGCAAACGTTCGAACGGCCGACCGACGGTCGGGTCCGACAGTTTCACGTCTCATCCGAGTCTCGTATCGGTCGCCGTGACGAGCGCTGTCCCAGAGGGCAGGGTTTGCCAACCGCGGAACGGATCAAACCTCGGACAGAGTTCCGTTGAAAGTGCTCTCCGGCGGTGTACTCAGAGAGAACGGGCGGACGCCATGTCGGCCAGGGCGTCGTCTGTCCACCCACGACCGGGCGTGCGCTTGTCCCGAAGCGATCGGTTCTACCGACACGCGTACAACGGTCACGTTGAGGGATCGAGAGACGGGACATCGACGGACGAACGACGTTCTCGATCCAGTACGGCCGACGACGCTCGGACGAGAGTCGAGGGGCGGTCTCCTCGTTAGAGATGTACATCGGCCGGTGGAGCGGTTACTCGTCTCGTCTGCTTCGAAGTCGTACTCGCAAGAGCGACTCGCGATACACTCCCGTCTAGTAGTATCGCAACGGCCGAGTGTGTATGGACAGTATGCTAGACGTGGTCGAACGTCCGCCAAAGGTGGAAAATAATATCCGTTATCCGCCTTTCCTAATCAGGATTTTATCCGGCAGAGTTTGGCGGACCGTTGTTACCATCACCGAAGTCGATGTCGAATTCGAAGTCGTTCTCGGCTTCGTTCTCGTTGGCCTCGTTCTCGGCGATCGTGGTCACGTCTTCGACGACGTTGACGTTGTTCTGGCTAACGGATTGGCCTTGGGCTGCGGTGGTCCTTGCGTAGCTCTTGTCGGACTTGCTGTGCGACCACGCGACTTGGGTCTGCGAGTTGCTATTTTCCTGGTTGGTTTCGATCGTCGTGCTCGCGTCGGCGTCCTGGTCGATATCGACCTCGGGGTTCAGAACGTCTACTTCTTCCTGTGCGGCTGCGGAGCCGGCGAAGCCGACGAGCGCGAGGCCGCCGATCAGTGCTACCATCAGTGCGAGTGTAACTGAGCGTTTCATTTGTCGTATCTCCGTGTTCCGTCGTCGGGCAGTACGCACGCAAACCACGCGGAATCATGCCCGGAGAACTGTGCCTTGAGCGACGGACTCGTCACTCGTCGTGCCGTGGCGCTTCCCTCCCGGGCCTCCGCCGTGGCGCGGTGCCCGGTCGCTGCTGTCGAGAGAGAACCACTTAAATTCGACAAACGGTTTCGAGGCGAACACAGCATTAGCGGATCATACGCGGGAGTTTACAGTCGGAGACCGATCGTGCACTGTCGGTAGTCGGAAACTTGTCGTCGACACGACGACACTATCGAACGGTCCGTCTGTGGTTGTATTCGGCGCGATAGCCGGTTCATCTCTGGAATATTCGCCACGCAGGGATTGACGCCCGTCCATTGCACAAATAACCCGCGTCGAGGGGACATCGACGGACGGACGACGTTCTTGATCCAGTACGGCCGCTGGTACCCGGGCAAGGGTCGAGGGGCGGTCTCCTAGTTCGAGGTGTGCATCGACCGGTGAAGCTGTTACTCGTCTCGCCCGCTGGGAGGTTGGATTTGCAAAAGCGACTCGCGCGATTCACTTCCGCCCAGAAGTATCGTGACGTCCGGGTGTTTACGGACGGTGTGTTAGACGTGGTTGAACATCCGTCAAAGATGGAAGAAAAACACCCGTTAGCTGCCTGTTCTAATCGGTGTTATCCCTGGCCTGGCGGAGAGCCGCCCGGCGGGCCTGGTGGGAAGTCATCATCGAAGCCGACATCGACTTCGAACTCGTTACTGGCCTCGTTCTCGTTGGCCTCGTTCTCGGCTTCCGTCTCCACGTCTTCGACGACATTGACGTTGTTCTGGCTAACGTCCTGGTATTGGTACGCGATGGTCGTCGCGTAGCTCTTGTCTGAACTACTGTCCGACCAGGCGACCTGGGTCTGTGAGTTGCTGTTGCTCTGCGTGGTCTCTATCGTCGTGGTCGCCTCGGCGTCCTGGTCGATATCGACTTCGGGGTTCAGGGCGTCTACTTCTTCCTGTGCGGCTGCGGAGCCGGCGAAGCCGACGAGCGCGAGACCGCCGATCAGTGCTACCATCAGTGCGAGTGTAACTGAGCGTTTCATCGTTATGTATCGGACACGCGTGTGAACCGCGACGGGTTCTTGCCGGCAGGAGTCACACCTCGAGCGACAGCGTCGCCGCTCGTCAGCCGGTAGTGATCACCTCCCGGACTCCGCCGTGGCTCGGTGCCCAGTCACTGCTATCGAGAGAGGACCATTTGAACCCGGAAAATGGTTTCAGGACGAATACGGTATTGGGATGCCCTACAAGACCACTACCGGGTAGCACCAGATCGTTCATCGCCGACAGTCGGAAACTTGTCGTCGAAACGACGACCCTATCGAGCGGTGCACTCGCAGTTTCGACGATCACTGCAACCGCTCCGTCCCCGAAATATTCGATATGAATCAAACGATAGGCGTCCACTGAACGGAAACGCACTACTTCCATTTGCGAAACGGTCCTCGGATCGGCCAATCCAGGCCCGGAATGTAGCGTTTTCGCCAGGAGGTGCGCAGCTTCGCGTGAAACTGGCACAGGAAATCGATACAGGACTGCCGGCCGCGCCAGCCGACCGAAGGCGACAATTTCTCGGCGTAAGCCGTGTCCTTCGGACCAATAGGCTGTCACATACGAGAACCAACCTGTCGATAACAAAGTCACTCATACGGATACGATGGTTTGCGTCGTATAGATTGAGAAACGAAAGACCATCACGATACAAATCACGCGATCAATGACAAACGACACGACGAGACGATCACGAGCTACGACACTCATTATGACCTGTATGGTCGCCTTTGCCATGATAGCTGCCGGCGTTCCGGCAGCTACCGCAGGTGGCGACGGCGATCTGGAGAACGGAACGGTACATGCCCTCAACGACGGCGAGGAGCTGTATCTGGTCTTCGGCGCGGACCTCGGCGATATGTCGCTTGAGGAGTACGTCGACCAGCACGCGAGCGGCTCGGCCGATTCCGCGGCCGAAGTCATCCAGTACCAGGACGTCGATCAGGTCAACATCAACGAGCAAGGCTCCGCGGTGTCGATAGCGATCGACGGCGGTGACGCCACCGCGATTCAGGAATCGAACCAGTACAACGACAACCAACAGAACGGTGAGGCCACGGCCGAGAGCATCGACGCTCGAAGCGCCAAGACCCAGTTCGAGAACGTTGGAACCGTCAACATCATCATCGGTGACGGCGGCGACCAGCAGTTCGACGGCTGGGGCGTCAAGGACAAGAAGGGAGACGGTGAGACCATCACGCAGGAAGCCGTCGCCTCCGTAACACAGTCCCAGGAGGTCGCGCAGGCCAACTTCAACAACCAGAGTACCGCCTTCGCCCTCGCCGTCGACGACAGCGAGGCGACCGCCCTCCAGCAGTCCTACCAGCGCAACGAGAACCTGCAGGAAGGGCACGCGAACGCGTCCAACGTCTACCTCGGGGACGGCAAATTCGGTCACAAGAAGGACAAGTCGGGCGATAACGGTCCGTCTGCCAGCCAGAGCGCCGAGGCGTCGGTCACGCAGCAACAGGACGTCGAACAGGCGAACGTCAACGAGCAGGACGGTGCCGTCGCCATCGCGGTCGGCGAGGGAAGCACCGCCACGGCGATTCAGTTCACCGACCAGAGCAACCTCAACGAGCAAATCGCCAGCGCAAGCGCATCGAACCTCCTGGCGTCCAGTCCCGGCATGAACGTCGCGACCGCAGGCGACGTCAGCGGCGAAGTCCTCTCCCAAAAGGACGGCATGACCAAGCCGGACAAGAAGAGCAAGAAAGACGGCGTCGAGCAGACCGCGACCGCCGGCGTGGCTCAGGAGCAGGGCGTCGAACAGATGAACATCAACCTGCAGAACAACGCCATAGCGATCGCACAGGACAGTAGCGAAGCTACCGCTGTCCAGCTTGCGTACCAGACGAACTACAACGCACAGGTCGCCTACGCCAGCGCGCTCAACGTCTACGCGAGTCCGGGCTACGTCACTGACGACGTCAGCCGAACCTCGAGTACGACGGTGACCGTCGACGGTAACTCGGGCATGTCGAACCCCGGCATGTCGTACGACTACGCGTCCGAGGCGACGCAGACGAACGACGTCGATCAGCAGGCAAGCGCCGCGATCGAACAGGCACAGTTCGTCACCCAGCAGAACATCAACGAGCAGCACACTTCCGTCGCAATCGCCGAAGACGGTGGAAGTGCGAGCAGCTCGCAAGTGACCCTCCAAGAGAACGAAAACGTGCAGCTCACGTCCGTCTCTTCGGCAAACGTCTGGGTCGGCGCGTAATTCCAATTCGTCACACGGTCGGTTTTCGACCGACGTGACCGACAGTTTCCGTTTCTTTTTTCCACCCCGTTCCCACTGGAATGTGTCGTATCTCGGTGTGTTGCCCCACGAGCAGTGGGCTATCCGGTTTTGGCACCTCGAACGGAGCGGTCCCCAGAGCGGTTCTCCTCGAATACTGCCCCTCGAACCTGTTGGCGTTGACTACGCTGCCGCCCGACCCTGGTTTGCCGGGTCGAAACCGCCGCCGTATCCGGCACACCGACTCGCAGCCGGCGGAATCCGTTCCGGCGTCGGCGACCGGGGCGACACTCGAGACGACTACGACTCGTCGGAATGGTCCGTGTTAGTCGACTCGGTCGTCGAGCCGTCGCCGTCGTCTCGATGTTCGACGAGCGCTTCGTCGATGGTCAACTCGCCGGCAGCGACCCGACGGGCCAGAACCTCGTCGATCGCCCGATTCCCGTCGCTCTGTTCGCGCGACCGATCTTTGATGACCTGAATCTCCCCCGCCGTCGGCTCTATCTCGCGCGCGTCGACGACCTCGCCCTCCCGGTGGGCGATGTTGACTGCGGCTAACACGTCGCCCATCCCGCGCGAACCGGTGCCGAGGTATGGTGTCGTCCCCGTTTCGTCGACGAGTTCGACCCGAACGTCCCCGAGGTCGGTGATCAGTCTCGCGCCCTCGAGACGAGAGCCATCGCCAATCCGGACGACCGGAGACGGTGCCTCGGCGATTTCGCGCTGTATGACGTCGACGGCATCGCCGAGGGGGATCTGGAAGGCGGCGACAATCGTCTCGCCGGAGAGAACGGCGATTCCGGGTTTCCGACCCGGATCGACGCCGATTATCGTCCGACCATCGCCCCCGCGAATCGCCGCCAGGGCCCGATCGACTGCGCGTCGGGGGTCGTCGGGAGCCGCAACGATCGTCGTCACGCCAGGGAAGGAGTCGGCGTGGTCGGTTCCGGTGACGACCACGGTCGTCCGTTCGGGCAGCTCCTCGTCCGGCTCGACGGTCGTAAACGTCGTCCCGCGATCGCGGAGCTCGTTGACGACGCCGTGGTACACTTCGAAATCTGACGTGGCGACGACGATCACGAGATGAGCTTCGCGTCCGCGACGAATAAACGTACGCGAACGCCGTTCCGTCCCTCAGAGCTCGCCACGCTTCTCTCGAGCAGCGCAGCCCACTCGAAGCTCATTACCGGGCCGCTTCTCGCCAGGGTGGCGGTTCGTCCATCACTTTAAATTAGCTGTAATTGAGGGCGCTCAGCCCCCTTCTGCTCACGGCGACGCCGTTCGCATGGTCAGCGGGACCGACGGTCCCGCGCTATCCGCAGCGAACGAAGCGAGCAGGGAGGGGATACAGCGCCCGCACGTCTTGTTTTCGTGTGAATCGGCACCCTTATTATCCCTTCGGTCGAAGATGAGAATAAGATGCTCACCACGCTTCCGGCGGTGTTCAAACGCGACAACAAGCGTGCATCGTCGGTTGTGGCCGAGTGTCCAACCGGTAGGAGTGGGACACTCCGAACCACCTGTCAAGGGAAGTCGCCTGCGGAGTCTGGAACCGTCCGCAGAACGTCAACGGCGTTCTGCCGGGCCGCACGAGACGCGGAGCGTCTTGTGGACGCTGTGGGATCTGTTCCTGCACGTTCCGACACAGAAACAGGACGCTCCGTCCGCAACAAGCGAGGGCCGGGGAGGCCCGAGCGCGGGAGGGCGGAGTAGTTCACTCCCGGCATCGGTGTCTACGTATGTCACGTACTTCCATTCCCGACCTTCACGAGAAATATCGCGACGGGAAGCCGCTTTCCATGCTGACAGCGTACGACGCGCCGATCGCTCGCCAGATCGATCGCGGCGGTGTCGATATGATCCTCGTCGGAGACACAGCCGGAGATAACCACCTGGGGTACGACGATACGATTCCAGTCACGATGGACGAGGCCCTGTCGAACACGTCGGCTGTCGACCGTGCGGTCGAGGACGCGATGGTCATCGCAGACTTGCCGTTCGGGAGTTACGGCCAGTCGATGGAGACCTCGGTGGACAACGCGGTACGGTTTCTGAAGGAAGCGGGCGCCGACGCAGTCAAACTCGAGACGGCACCCCACGGCGAGACGACGATCGAGATCATCGACCGGTTGACCGAACTCGGGATTCCCGTGCAAGGACACATCGGGCTGACGCCACAGCGGATGAATCAGATCGGTGGCGGCTACATTCAGGGCCGGAATCACTCGAGTTCCGCGGCCGTGGACGCGCTCGTCGAAACCGCCGAGCGTCTCGAGGCTGCCGGCGTGTTCGCGGTCGTTCTCGAGACAGTGACGGAGGAAACCGGCAAAGCCGTCACCGAGGCGATGGACGTTCCGACCATCGGTATCGGTGCCGGCCGATACGTCGACGGGCAGGTGCTCGTCATCACCGACATGCTGGGACTCGGCGGCGAATCGTTCACCCTCTCGAAGCAGTACGCCGACCTCGACTCGATAATCAGCGACGCCGTCGAGACGTACGTTGCAGAGGTCGATGACAGCACGTTCCCAGCCGAGGAAAACGTCTACGATCCACTCGAGGAGTGAGCGGATGTCCCGTCTCGCCACCTGTTTCACGATCGATTTCGACCTCACGAACGAGGTCGCCGAGTCGGGAGAGACGCGCCTCGAATTCCGTGAGCCACTCGAAAAACGCGGGCGCACTCGTCGCCCCTCGAGACCGCGGTCCCGGTGACCGCACTCGAGAAGAACGACAGCGCACCGACCCGAGGCCGTTCCGGGGGCTTTTTGCGCGTTCCCTGCCAACTCGAATCGTGACAGACGAGGCGATTCCGACCGGCTGTAGCCCGGTCGACGAGTTACTCGGCGGGGGTTTCGAACGCGGGACCGTCACGCAGTTGTACGGCCCACCGGCCGCCGGCAAGACGAATCTCGCGCTGTCGGCGGCCGTTCAAACGGCGGTCGACGACGGCACTGCCGTCTACATCGACACGGAGGGCGTCTCCGTCGACCGCTTCCAGCAACTGCTCGATGCTGCAGTCGACGGCGGACCGTCACAGGAGACCGACGGCGATGCCGTCGACGCCGTCGAAGCCGTCGCCTCGAGAATCGTCGTCGAGGACGCGTTGGATTTCGAGGAGCAAGCCGAGGCGGTCCGCGACGCCGAGGAGTTCGCCGACCGTGCGGATCTGATCGTTCTCGACAGCGCGACCGGGTTCTACCGACTCGAGCGCACGGCCGACGGCGACGACGGCGAGGCGCTGCGCAGCGTCACACGGCAGGTGACCCATCTGCTCTCGCTGGCCCGCAAGTGCGATCTGGCCGTCGTCCTGACGAATCAGGTCTTCGCCGACCCGGAATCTGATCGCACCCGAGGACTCGGCGGTAACACGCTGGAACACTGGACCGGGACGATCGTCCGCCTCGAGCGCTTTCGCGGCGGAAATCGGCGTGCGACTCTGGAGAAACACCGGTCGAAGTCCGCCGGGGAATCGGTCCAGTTCCGGATTACGGAGACCGGACTCGACGGCGATGACTCGACGACCCGCCCGTGATACCGAGTTTCGATCACCGATGGTCCTGATACTGGCTTTCAACCGTCGACTGACGATTGCGAATCGGTAGAGGCAGTGGCTGTTCAGAATCCGCCGTGTCGGCCTCGCCGGGACGGACGGTGCACAGGAACCCGTCATCCCGCCGAATGCCGGACCCGTCCATCGTACTCGAGGACGAAAGGCGGCGCTACAATTCGTTCAGTTTCCGCAGGAGCTGTCCGCGGTACTCCTCGTCGCTGGTGACCCCTTTGAGTTCGAGGACGTTGCGCTCGAGTTTGTCCAGTGCGACGCGGAACGAGTTCTCTGCACCGTAGCCTTCGCCGGTGCCGGCGACCTGGCCCTTGTTGGTCCGCAGACGGATCTGACACTGGACCAGCGGCGTGCCACGGAGCTTTTCGTCGTGTTCGTGGAAACGGACGTGGGCGTGCATCACCTGCATATCCGCGTACTTGTCGGAGACTTCCTCGATGCTCTCGACGATCGATTCCCGGGTGATCGTATCGAGCATCGAGACGTTCGTGATCTGGACGTCCATGTGCTGCTCTTCGGTGAACGTCAACGCGCGGAGGACGTCCGTTTTCGTGATGACGCCGATGACGACCCGATCGTCGTCGTCGGGCGTGACCATCAACCCCGCGTAATCGTCCGTGAGCATCGCTTCGACGGCCTCCTTGGCGGTCGCGTCGAGCGTCGTCGTCTCGACGGGACTGGTCATGATGTCGTAGACGGGGACGTCGAGCATCCGCTGTGTGTCGCCGACCCGATCACCGGTCGTCGTCGAGTTGCTCTTCCGGATGACGAAGTCGGCGATGTCGTGGGTCGTGACGACGCCAGAGAGGTACCCATTCTCGTTCATAACCGGCAGTCGAGAGATGCCGTGTTCGCGCAGGAGATTGATCGCCTTGCCGATCCCGTCGTCCTCGTCTACGGTGACCGGATCCGTCGTGTAGATGTCCTCGACGGTGAGCGCGTCGAGATTCTCGAGAACTGCCTCGAGGATCGCGTCGTCGGTGATAACACCCCAGAGTTTGCCGTTCTCGAAGACGGGGGCGACCTTCGCGTTGCTTTCGACCAGCACACGCGCAGTCTCCCGGACGTCTTCCTCACGGGAGACCTTCGGTGCCGGCGCGTTTCGGCTGGGTTTGGTGAGCGCCGCCACCTTGGCGTCGTCCTCGACGTGAGACTGGAGGACCTCTCGCTCGCTGATGACGCCCTCGTACTCTCCATCGTTGGTGACGATGATCCCCTTGGGGTTTCCGTCTTCGAACATGGACCGAATTTTCCCCATTCGCGTGCCGACGTCGACTTCGATAAACTCCGTGGTGGCGATATCAGCGATATTCATCTTTCCGGGCGAACGTACTGTCGCCGAGGTATTTAACATACTGCCCATTTTATGCGGGTGGATCCAGGCGGGGGGTTTTTGACCGTGGCGTTGAAGCGGACTCGCAATGTACGATATCAGCATCTTCGGCCGATACACGTACCTCGTGACCGAGATCGTGTGGGGAACCGTCGCCGCGGTCCTCCTGGGCCGAGCGAACGCCCTCCGGAAGGCAGCGGTTACCATCGTTGCACTGTACCCGATCGCATACGTCTGGGACCGGTATACCCTTTCAGTCGGCGTCTTCGACATCAAACTCAGAACCGGGATCGACGTCGCTGGCATTCCGCTCGAGGAACACCTGTTCATGGCCGTCGTCCCGGGACTCGTCATCGGTATTCACGAGACGATTTTCGGTGACGAGCCCGACAGCGCGAACGCACCGAAGTAACTGGCGAATCGCGCATACCGTTCTCTCATAGAGTGGAATCGGCCGCACCTCTCTTGTACTGACGGTCCAACAGTCGACTCGATGCGAGACCAGCGGCCCGGGAGCGGGAAGACGGAGACGACCGCAGGCAGGAGTCCCGACCGTGCGCTGCTCCGGAGCCTGGTGAATGTCCTCTTCGCCGTCGTCCTCGTCTGTTCGCTCTTGATCGGGGCTGCGCTGTTCGCACCCCAGCTTATCGATGGGGTCGGCTTCGAGCAGCCGCCGGCACCGAGCGCTGACCCGCCGCCGGCCGGCGAGCGCGATCCTGCAGTGACCGATCCCGACGACCCCGACAACTCGAGTTACGAAACCGACGGCGAGGCGATCAGCTCCGCGACCGTGGAGGACTTCGTCCACGCGAAAGTCAACGATCGCCGGGCTCGACACGGCCTGGAGCCGCTCGTGTGGGACGGAACGGTCGCGTCCGTCGCACGCGCTCACAGCTCCGATATGGCTCGTCGCGACTACTTCAGCCACACGAATCCGGAGGGCGAAAGCCCCTACGAACGATTCCGTGACGTCGACGGGTACTGTCAGGGATACGGCGAAAACATCGCCAAGACCTGGATCGATCGACGGATGAGACGACCCGGCGGCGATGGCATCGTTCGACATCGAACGGCAGAGGGACTCGCGACCGGGTTGGTCAATCAGTGGATGAACTCCACGGAGCATCGGCAGGCCATTCTCGAGGAGGGCGACGTACCCAGGTGGGACCGGGCCGGCGTCGGCGTCTATATCACCGACGAGGGGGCCGTCTACGCGAGCCAAAACTTCTGCCACGAGTGGTAAACGGCTCCGTCACGAGCGGAGATCGACCCGGGAACCGCAATCACGTGAGATGATAGGTGCGACGAAAACGACCGTACTGGGCCGGATGCAGTAACTGCGAACGACTTACAGGTTCATGGTCTCGAGAACCGTACGTTCGGTATGACCATTCCGGAGACGGCCACCGCGATTTATCGGACGTCGCGAGACCGTGATCTGACCTTTCTCGCTGCCGGATTCGCGTACTACGCATTCGTTTCGCTGATCCCGCTGATCCTGCTCGCGCTCGTGGTCGGTTCGCTGATCGGCGGTGAACAGGCCGCCCAGCAGTTGATCAGGGTGGCCGGCGACTATCTCCCAGCGGCTGGCGAGGAGTTGGTCAGTGAGGCGTTGACTACCGAATCAGGTCGCACGGAAGCGACCGCCGTCGCGCTCGTGGTCGCCGCCTGGGGCGCGCTTAAAGTCTTTCGCGGGCTGAGCCTCGCGTTCGACATGGTCTACGACGAAGTGTCCGAAGACTCGCTCGTCGACCAGATTCGTGACGGACTCACCGTGATCGTCGCCGGCGTTGGCGCGCTCGGTCTGATGGTCGGAATCGGCGCGTTGCTCACGATCGTCGCCGACACCCTCCCGTTCGTCAGTGCCTTGAGCTGGCTCTCGCTGTTGGTCGGACTCGTTCTCGTTTTCCTCCCCGTCTACTACGTCTTGCCGCCCGTTCCAGTCGAACTGGGCGAAATCTTTCCGGGCGCGATCTTCGCCGCCGTTGGATGGGTGATTCTGCAGTTCGGATTCCAAATCTACGCCGCGAACGCCGGCCAGTACGCGGCCTACGGCGCCGTCGGTGCCGTTCTCCTGTTCGTCACCTGGCTCTACTTCGCAGGAATTATCATCCTCGTTGGTGCCGTCCTCAACGTCGTTCGAGCACATCCTCGGCTCGCAGCATAGCGTCACTGCGTCGACCGTAACGTATTGTCCGTCCTTGACGATGGTCCTTTTCGCGGTAGCACGAACGACGGTGTGAGTCGGTTTTGATGCCGGTCGACGCCCGACGACCCGCCGGGCGGGATCGAGGACGACTGCGCGACTCGAGGTTCTATAGGGATCAGCACTCTGGTTCATATCTTCACGGTGCGTAGAGACGGGTATGACCGGATGGGGAAAGAAGCTGGCTGATGTCGATGAGGAGCAGTTGCGCCAGCAACTGCGCACGGAAACTGATCCAAAGGCAGTCAAACGTCTGACCGTTGCACTGCTCTACGCCGATGGCTCTTCTCCATACGAGATCGAACGTCTCCTTGGGATCCCCGCACAGACCGTTTACGACTGGATCGACACTGTCGCCGAGCGCGAGGGCGTCGCGCTCGGCGACCTCCCTCGTGGCGGGAGCCGTCCTCGCCTTACCGACGACCAGTGGGACGAACTGACGGCGACGCTTCAGGCGCCGCCGTCAGAAGCTGGCATCGACGCACCAGCCTGGAGACCATCCCTCGTCCGTGAATACATCGCCGAGAACTTCGGCGTTAAGTATTCTCTCGCGCACATGTACCGCCTGATGAAAAAGGCCGGGCTGTCGGTCCAGACAGCCCGGCCGATTCACTACCAGGCTGACCCAGAAGAACAGCGACGCTGGCGTGCGGAGTTCAAAAAAAGTGGCCGACGCTGAAGGCTGAAGGGTATCGAATCGTCGCCATCGACCAACACACGCAGAAAGTCGCAACCGAGCAAAAACCCGATTGGTTCCCGGTGAATTCGCGCCCGAGACTGCCGGTCTCGGGCGCTCGTGAGAAGGTGAACATGCTCGGAGCAGTCACCGACGACCGTGAGCGCTTTGTTGCTCTGACGTCGAATCGGTTCAACGCTGAAATCGCAAAGCACTTTCTTCGGGCGATACAGCACGAGTTCGGCAAGAAGCTCGCCATTGTCTTGGACAATGCGAGCTACTTCATCGCGAAGACGCTGAAGAAGCAGGCCGCCGCAGACGGCCTGCTTCTGGAATTCTTGCCGGCGCATTCGCCGGAAATGAACCCGCTCGAAAACTGTTGGCGACAGCTCCGTGAGGGCCGAGCCAACCACCTCTTTCGAACACTCGATGACGTCAACGGATATCTCTCAATGGCTCTGCCAGCACTCAACTCACCGCAAATCTATGAGTATCTCTGCTAATCACTATAGAACTGACATATCCGCGTTCGATGTCACGCTTCGAGGCGTTTCCGGTTCCGGATCGCCGCCACGCGAAGTTCGGTCGCGCCCGCGACGAAGAGGACGCCGCCGACACTCGCGAGCAGGACGGTGACGATCGGCGGGGAGAGACTCCCCACGAGAGTGGCGCCGACGACGGCGCCGGCGACGAAACCGACCTGGATGGCGACGACGCTCGCGACCCCCCAGCTCCGGCTGACCGGCGCGTACAGCCCGCCGACGGCGACCGTCTCGGCGATCGCGTGCACCGTCAGGAGGGTAAGAGCGAACAGCCCGATTGAGGCGTTCGTCGCGTAAATGCCCGCGATGAGGATCCCCTCAACCACGCGGTGGGTCAGGACGGCGCCGAGCGCCGCGTCTGCACAACCTGAGTGCGGTGAGACGCCACGTGTGCGGCCGGCCAACGCGAGCGCAGCGCCGAGCGTTCCGCCACCGATCGCCGGGATCCACCCCTGCGTGAGGGCCGTCGTGAACGTCGCGACACCCAGTACGATCACCAGTACCAGCACTTCGGGTCCCGTTGTCGCGCCGTGGGGATCTGCGACGGCGGACGGCGTCCGATAGTGTGAGACCGAGCCGAGTCCGAACGCGACACCGAGCAGGGCCGAGAATCCGATCGCCATGATGAACGGCACTGCCGGAGTCTGACTCCCCGCGTTCGCCCCGACGCCGTGGGCACTGACGATGCCGGGCCAAAGCGAGAGCGCGACGAGCGCGGTCGGTACTGTTCGATTCACCCGCATCGTCTCTGGGTAACTCTAACGACCGTCGTCTGTTTCATTTCTGAGTTCCATTTCCGTCGTCTCACCGCGGTCGTTCGCGGTTCGTCTGTTGGCGTTTCACCGGCTGTCACCGTCGTTCACGGACGGAGTGGGACGTCCACCGTCGGTCGATCGCCGTCTCGAGGGCAGGTTGCAGCCCACTTCCGACACCTACATCCAGACGTCGCTCGTACAGTCTCCGTCCGGCCATCGGATCTCGTGGGCGCGGGCGGGGCCCTCCGGGAGCGTCCCGAAGTCGACGAGGAAGTCCTCGTCGAGGGTCATCGTTCCCCTGCGCGGGTCCACGTCCACCTTGAGCATCACCGAGCCCTGTTCTCCTTCCGCCGGGAAGAACTGGTCATCCCACGTCGAGTACAGCGACGTCGTGAAGTAGAGCCGCTCGCCGTCGAGCGAGAGCTGGAGCATTTGCGGCCCGGCGTTGATTTGTCGGCCCTGCACCTCACGGACGTCGCCAAAGAGCCCGCCGAGCGAGAGTTCGTCGACGAGACGCGGGGTCGACGGATCGGATATGTCGTACATGCGGACCTCCCCGTGGAGCCAGTTGGCAAAGAATAGGTATCGATCGTCCATCGAGATCAGGAGGTCTGTGATGAGGCCAGGAACCGGCATGTCCCAGTCTTCGTGTTCGCGCGACTCCACGTCGATGACGTTCTCCGCGCGCCAGTCACCGTCGTCCCTGTATAGGTGGAACATGTTCGACGAGAGCGCCGCGCCGACGTAGGCGTGGTCGGACTCGGGGCTGTGGAGGAAGCGCACTTCGAGCGGGACCAGCCCCTCCTCGCCCAGATCGATCGTCTGCTCGACCGTTCGGTCCTCCCAGTTCCAGACGTTGAGCCGCTGGCCGTACTTGCCGGCCTCGACGTCCTCGAGATCGAATCCCGGCTGGTAGGTCGACGGGGCGGCCCACTCGGAGGAGACCATCACGTTGCGGCGCGGCTGGTACCAGTAGTCGTAGTTCATCTGAATGTCCCCTGGCGTGTCCCAACGTCCTTCGATTTCGAACTCCTCGTTGAGCAGGAGGAACCCCCCCGGGAGGTCCCCGTCTGCGTCGCCGAGCATGCTGATCATGATCTGCCCATCGGGGATGCAGTGGACGGTGTGCGGAGCCGAGAGATCGTACTCGTAGACCTCCTCGGGTTCGATGACGGAGATCAGTTCGGGATTCTCTCGATCCGCGGTGTCGATGATGTGGATGCGAGACGAACGGTTGCCAGGGACGACGAGGTACCGTCGCTCCGCGCCCTCGACGTGACAGGACGACGAACAGGCGTTCCAGCCGAAGTGGTGGAGCTCGTCGCCCACCGTCGGCATCTCGACCCTGTCGATGATCTCGCAGTACGTCGACGAATCCGGATCGACGTCGACGACGGTCAGCATGTCGGGGGCGTCCGTCTCAGTTCCCACGTAGAGCGCCGGCACGTAGGCGACGGTCTCTCGAGTCGACGCTTCGATGGCGGCCTGCGGCGTCTCGTATCCCACTGCACCGGGATGGTGTTCGTGGTGGCCTTCATGGACGTGAGCCTCGTCGGTACGCTCTGAATGAGAGCTCATAATCTATATTACGACGACGAGTAGCATAAACAAATATCGTGGAAAACAATGACAATTTTTCCGGTTTGACGTTTCGTTGGACCGGTGCCTCGGGGGAAAAGAACTGGCCGTCGTTCCGCGGGTGAAAGCGAGAACGGGCTCGAGCCGTTGGAGGTCGTCCGGACGCTTCGGGGACTGAGCGGTCGACGATTGACCGCGGAAGGGCAGGGAACGTGAGACGTCCATGTGGCGCTGGATATCTGACTCGAGACCTTCGCGCCGAATACTGCGCTGAATCGGCGCGACTGAACGGGGACGACGAAAGCGAGAGAGCGACCAGGGGACCGACGAGTTCGCCGCTCGTCGGTGGGCGAGACGTTCGATCCGTCGCAGCGCGCCAGTTTATCGGACAAAATATGGAGAGGCCGAATAAAATCGGACTCAATACAAAGTTTTAGTATTTAGTAGAATTGCATTCCGCCATGGCTGTAGAACAGACGTTCGACGAACTCCACTTCGCACAGCAGCCGGAGATCGAGACGGCGATTCCGGGACCGAAGTCGAAGCAACTCCTCGAGCGACAGCGGCGCATCGACAGCAGCGCGGTCGCGTATCCGAAGGTCGTTCCCATCGCGATCGAGGAAGCGAAAGGCGCGACGGTCCGCGACGTCGACGGGAACACGTTCCTCGACTTCTTCGCCGGGATCGGCGTCCTGAACGTCGGTCATTCGAACCCGTACGTGATGGAGGCTGTTCAGGAACAGACCGAAAAAGTTGCACACACGATCGACTTCCCGACCGAAGCACGACTGGACCTGATCGAGGCGCTCAACGACATCGCACCGGGGGCGCTCAACGACAACAATCGCGTCGTTTTCGGCGGACCCACCGGGAGCGACGCGATCGAGGCGACGATCAAACTCGCCACGTACAACACCGGTGGCGACGGCCTCATCGCGTTCCGCGGGGCCTACCACGGCGGTAGCGCAGGGGCGCTTAGCCTCACGGCGGGCAACAAGTACAAGGAAGATTACACTCCCTTGCTCCCGAACGTCCGTCACGTGCCGTATCCGTACGCACAGGCACAGGGAATCGACCCCGAGGACGCCGCAGATCGTGCGCTGGCCAACGTCAGGGAACTTCTCGAAGACCCCTACAGCGGGCTCGCGAACCCAGCCGGAATCTGGGTCGAGCCGATCCAGGGCGAAGGCGGCATCGTGGCACCTCCTGAGGGGTTTCTCCCGGGTCTCAAGGAGATTGCGGAAGCCAACGACATCCCACTCATTGTCGACGAAATCCAGACCGGATTCGGTCGGACCGGCGAGTGGTTCGCGAGCGACTGGGACGACATCACCCCTGACGCGATGCCGATGGCCAAGGCGATCGGTGGCATCGGACTGCCGCTGTCGGCGACCATGTACCACGAGGACCTCGACACCTGGGACGCCGGCGGGCACGTCGGCACCTACCGCGGAAACGCCCCCGCGATGGTCGGCGGTCTCCGTGCCATCGAGTTCATCCGTCAAAACGACTTGCTCTCCCACGCTCGCGACCTCGGCGAGTACATCCGGGACCGCCTGCGCGAGTCGGCCGAGGTGAACGAATACCTCGTTGACGTGCGCGGGCGCGGGCTGTTCGTCGGTGCGGAGTTCGCCGACAGCGAGGAGAGGACGGGCAAAGAACTCGTCAAAGCTGTCCAGGAGGAGTGTTACGAGCGCGGCGTCTTGATCTGGTCGGCCGGCCGACGGGGCAACGTCCTCAGACTGATTCCGCCGCTCGTCCTCACGCGAAAACAGGCTACTGTCGGAATGGACATCATCTGCAAGGCGATCGAGCGACACGCAGCCTGACAGTCACCGCGGGCATCATTCGCTCCCGTAGAGACTAACGACCAGTATTCATTTGTATGCGCCCGCTATCGTTGAACGGTATTCGGAACTAAGCCATGGATGAGAAAGACATTCGGATTCTGACCGCCATTGCCAAAGACGGAACGGCGAGCCCGGACAAAATCGAAGATACGACCGGCATCCCGAAATCGACGGTTCACTATCGGCTTAACCGGCTTCGCGAGTCCGGCGTCATCGAAAACGATCTCTACGATATCGACCTCGAAAAGGTCGGCCTCTCGATCACGCTCATCTCCGAAGTCTGGGCCGAGTTCGAGGAGGGGTACCACGACCTCGTCGGGGAGAAACTCGCCGCCGTCGAGGGCGTCAATCAGGTGTATTTCACGATGGGAGATACCGACTTCGTCGTCATCGCTCACGTGGCCAACCGCGAGATGGTCGAGACGCTCGTGGAGGACTATGAAGCGATCGAAGAGATTGAGCGGACCTCATCGAAGTTCGTTATTACCACGGTCAAAGACGAACGGAACCCGCTCAACGACTTCGACGTCGAGACGCTCGTCGAGGCGCTCGCCGAGTAGCGTCGCAGTCAGCTGGTTCGCCCGGTCGAGACCGGTCGGCTATCATGCCGTTTCTCGAGAGCGCGGATCGCTCCCGAGTTCGTGGCGTCATTCGAAGGCAGCAGTGCCGGTGCAATCCCGATCGAGACTTGCCGAGCGGACGTCATGGACCCCGTAGGTGTCGTCTGACTCGAGGGTGAGCCTGTGGTGTATCGGCGAGTAATCGGCTGTGGCCCGTCGCCGTTGCGGTCGGCCTCGACCAGGAACCCGCGAACGGTATCGCCCTCGTCGTCCGCTGAAACCGTCGTATTCGTGTTGTTCGGAGCTGCGTCTCGTCTAAATCAACCCAGTGTCGCAGTCCCGTCGCTAGCGAATTTGCCTGCGACAGGAGAAGTGGGTTGGGGCAGATTTGAACTGCCGGCCTCCTCCATGTCAAGGAGGTGTCATAACCAGACTAGACCACCAACCCGACCGGTTTTGCGTACACGCAGCCTGGCATCCGGCGCCACGCTGTCCGCACTCAGAGATTGCCGGCCACCACAATTGAAGGTTTCGAATCGACCGCCGTACGCGAGTCGGCACCACGCGCCCGGTCGATACGCTTAAGGTGATGTACGGATTTGGACATTGTAAGACAACTACGTACATTGGTGTCCACAATGAAGGAGTACGTCGAACGCGTTACAGAGGGAACGGATCTCACACAACCAGACGCTCGAGCGGCCTCTACGGCCGTCTTCGAGGGGGCGACGGAGGCACAGATCGGCGCACTGCTGACGGCACTGCGCGCGAAAGGAGAGACAGAAGCTGAAATCGCCGGCTTCGCCGAGGGAATGCGAGCGGCGGCGCGAACGATCTCGCCGAACCGGGAGCCGCTGGTCGACACGTGCGGGACCGGCGGTGACGACTACAACACGATCAACGTCTCGACGACGAGCGCGATCGTCGCCGCTGGCGCGGGAGTGCCGATCGCAAAGCACGGCAACTACTCGGTTTCGTCCTCGTCGGGCAGTGCGGACGTTCTCGAGGAGGTCGGCGTGAACGTAGAAGCGGAACCACCGGCCGTCGAGAACGCGATCGAGAACGACGGCATCGGCTTCATGCTCGCGCCCGTATTTCACCCGGCGATGAAGGCCGTCATCGGGCCGCGGAAGGAACTCGGTATGCGGACCATCTTCAACGTTCTCGGACCGCTGACGAACCCCGCGGGGGCGGATGCACAGGTCGTCGGCGTCTACGATTCCGATCTCGTCTCAGTGCTCGCGGACGCGCTGGCCCGGATGGACGTCGGCCGCGCGCTAGTCGTCCACGGCTCCGGGACCGACGAAATCGCCATCCACGGCGAGACGGTCACCGCGGAGGTCGACGGCGACTCCGTCGAGGAATACACGCTCGAGCCGACCGATCTCGACCTCGACGAGTCCGATATCGACGCCATTTCCGGGGGCACTCCCGAGGAGAACGCGGCCGACATGCGTGGGATCGTCGACGGCGACGTGACCGGTGCGAAACGGGACGTCATCCTCGCGAACGCCGGCGCCGCGATCTACGTCTCCGGCAAGGCGGACTCGCTCGAGGCAGGAACCGACGCGGCTCGCGAGGCTATCGACTCCGGCGCAGCGGCGCGGAAACTCGAGCGACTCTGCGATGCGACGGCGACGCCGGCCGGGACGGGACGATGACGCGCGTGAAAATCTGCGGGTTAACCGAAACCGCCGACCTCGAGGCAGCAGTCGACGCTGGTGCCGACGCGGTCGGGATCATCTGTGACGTGCCGGTCGACACCCCACGGGAGGTATCGGTCGAGCAGGCCGTGGCACTCGCGTCGGCCGCGCCGCCGTTCGTGACGAGCGTGCTCGTGACGATGCCGGCCAATCCTGAGGACGCGATCGAACTTGTCGACGACATCGAACCCGACGCGATCCAGATCCACGGCGGCATCCAACCCGGCGACCTCGCGTACCTGCGTGCGAAACTGGACGTAGAGATCCTGCTCGCGGTCGACGCCGACGATGCGACGACCGCCGAAACCTACGACGACGTCGTCGACGGGCTCATCGTCGACACGGCGGGCGAAGACGGGAGCGGCGGAACCGGACGGACCCACGACTGGAATCAGACCCGTATGGCCGCCGCGGATCTCGAGTCGCCGTTGATCCTCGCGGGTGGACTCACACCAGAAAACGTCGACAATGCCGTCAGGACCGTCGAGCCGTTCGCCGTCGACGTGGCGAGCGGGGTCGAAGAACGCGGCGGCATCAAGGACACCGAAGCCATCCGAACGTTCGTCGACCGAGCCAAGAAGGCCCGCCGACTGGCGGGCCCCTGATCGTGAACCCATGACCGAATCCGCCCCATCCAGATCGCCGGCGTTCGACATCGACCGAGAAACGTTTCGCGACCACGCGGGCACCGGTGCCGACCGGTCGGACCGACCGGTCGTCGTCCGCACCGTCGCGACGCTCGAGGCCGAAACGACGCCGCTCGCCGCCTACGCCGCGCTCACCGGACGGACCGACGCCAGCGACCGCGAGCGGTCGCCCTACGCCTTCCTGCTCGAGAGTGCAGAGAAGACCGCTTCGAGCGATCCAGACGGGGCGTTCCGGCCGAGCGCCGCGGACGCGGAGCGCCACGCGCGATACTCTTACGTGGGCTACGATCCAGCCGCCGTCGTGACGGTCGAATCCGGAGCGGCCACCGTCGACGTGCTCAGCGACGAGGTCTCGCTGGAGGGCGTCCGGACGGACGCCGACGGCGACACCGTCGACGCGCTCCGGGCGGCGATGCCGGACGTACGCCTCGAAAATATGCCCGATCACGACCGTCAACACCTCGAAGGCGGGCTGGTCGGGTTTCTGGCATACGACGCCGTCTACGACCTCTGGCTCGAGGAGGTCGGACTCGAACGGCCCGACTCGCGGTTCCCGGACGCGCAGTTTCTCTTGACGACGAAAACGCTCGCGTTCGACGAGCGCGACGGGACGATTTCGCTAATTTTTACGCCGGTTCTCGACGCAAACGACGACCCCGACGAGGTGTACGACGCGCTCGTCGACGAGGCCGACGCGGTCGCGGCGACGCTCCGAGACACGACTGGCCTCGAGACCGGCCGGTTCGTCCTCGAAGACGAGGTTGCGGGACCGAGAGCGGAGTACGAAGAGAGCGTCAGGCGAGCCAAAGAGCACGTCCTCGACGGGGACATCTATCAGGGGGTCATCTCCCGGACGCGTGAGCTGTACGGCGATGTCGATCCAATCGGCTTCTACGAGGCGATGCGAGGCGTGAACCCGTCCCCGTACATGTATCTACTCGATCACGACGACCTGACCGTCGTCGGGGCGAGCCCGGAGACGCTGATATCCGTGCGCGGACGCGAAGTGATGTCGAATCCGATCGCCGGCACCTGCGACCGGGGCTCGAGTCCCGTCGAGGATCGTCGTCTCGCCGGCGAAATGTTGGCCGACGGCAAGGAACGCGCCGAACACACGATGCTCGTCGATCTCGCGCGCAACGACGTTCGGCGGGTTTCCGAACCGGGGTCGGTTCGCGTCGACGAGTTCATGAACGTCCTGAAGTACAGTCACGTTCAGCACATCGAATCGACCGTGACCGGAACGCTTTCGCCCGACGCGGACGCGTTCGACGCGACGCGAGCGTCGTTCCCCGCCGGTACGCTCTCGGGAGCGCCGAAGATTCGAGCGATGGAGATCATCGACGACCTCGAGACCGAACCTCGGGGCCTCTACGGCGGCGGCGTCGGCTACTACTCTTGGACCGGCGACGCTGACTTCGCGATCGTGATTCGGACTGCGACCGTCGAAGCGGGCGCGGCGCTACGCGCTGCGGACGATCAGGCGGGAGACATACGAGGCGACGGAACACGAGACCGGATCACGGTTCAGGCAGGCGCGGGACTGGTCGCCGACAGCGACCCGACGGCCGAGTACGAGGAGACGGAGAAAAAAATGGGCAGCGTGCTTGCAGCGCTCGAGGAAATCGAACGCCCGGCCGAGGAGTCTTCCCGTGCCGAGACTCCCGAAAAGACGCCAGAGGTGAGTCGATGACCGAACGCACGACTACGACCACGAGTTTCGAAGCGGATCGAGACGACCGAGACGATAGTGACGCGGACTCGCTCACCGTTCTGTTCGTCGACAACTACGACTCCTTTACGTACAATCTCGTCGAGTACGTCAGTCAGCAGGCCGATACCGAAACCGAGGTCCTGAAGAACACCGCCTCGCTCGCGGACGTCCGCGCCGTCGATCCCGACGCGGTCGTCATCAGCCCGGGACCGGGCCACCCGAAGAACAATCGTGACGTCGGCCTCTCGATGAGCGTGCTCCGGAAAGTCACTCCCGAGACTCCGACGCTCGGCGTCTGCCTCGGCCTCGAGGCCGCCGTCCACGAGTACGGTGGGACCGTCGGCCGGGCTCCGGAGCCAATTCACGGGAAAGCCTCGTCGGTCGACCACGACGGCGAGGGCGTGTTCGACGGCCTCGAGCAGGGGTTCCGGGCCGGTCGGTACCACTCGCTCGTCGCGACCGTGGTGCCGGAGTGCCTCGAGGTGTCTGCGACTGCGGAACACGGCGACGTCACGCTGGTTATGGGCGTGCGACACCGGGAGTACCCACTCGAATGCGTGCAGTTTCACCCCGAAAGCGTGCTCACGGCCGCGGGACACGACGTGATCGAGAACTTCCTCGACTCGGTCTGACGGCTGACCCGCCACGCATCGAGGAGTACTTTCTCACCGAGCTACACGGACACTCGTCGTGGAGAAGACCGGACGAAAGCCGGCTCTTAGAGGGGAAGAAACGACAGATCGGTGAATCCGGCGGCGTAGAGTCCCGCGAGGACGACGGCGGCGACGATGCCGATTCGGACGGCCAGTTTGATAGCGATTTTGATCGCGACGACGGCGACCGCGAAGGCGGCGAGCGCGGCCAACACCAGCATGACCGGTGGTGCGGATGTCAGGGCATCGATCATACAATAGTACCTGTACTCCAAGAACGTAATCTTTCCGGGAATCCTGACTTCCTCGCGGCGACGACTGACTCACTCGAGTCACCGTTCAATCGAACGTTCGTTTCTGCAAAAGTGAAAAACGCTCCACGGGGACGGGACGGCGTCGGAAACGGTCACTTTCAGTCCGGTCTGAAAATCGTTAAGGGAGTCGGCGGCCTAGGTATTCGCAACAGCACAGGCGGCCGTCTCGGCGGTCCCGACACACACACAGAATCGACAGGTCACAGAAACATCTACACAAATTAATTTGTGCTACTACAATCAGCGTAGAAGAACAACACCACGTTTTATGAGGAATGCAGGAATACCGAACCTTCGTCACGAATGATGAGTGAACGGATCCGGACATACAGCAGAATCGACGTGCTGCAGCGTGGTACCGACGAGGTGGCTCGCGCATGAGCGATGCCGAACTCTCCGCGGAAGATCTCACGCTCCCGATCAAGCGCACCGAGGGCGAGACGCTCGAGGAGCGGATGACGGAGAACGCCTATCAGAACATTCTCCCGGCACGATATCTTCGCAAGAACGCCGATGGCGATCTCGTCGAGACGCAGGAGGATCTCTTCGAGCGCGTCGGCAAGAACATCGCCCTCGCAGAGGCGGTTTACGAGGCCGAAAAACGGGACCTCGAGATCACCGTCGAGCCCGATCAGTTGAAACGCCAGCACCCGCGCCGAGACGAACTCGCCGCGGAGGTCTTCGGTGACGGAACTACGGTCGAAGACGAGGTCGAAACGACGCTGACCGAGCGGAACGTCAACAAGTTCTCCTACGAGACGACCGTCCCCGAACTCCCCGGCGACGTACGGACCCACGTCGAGGACGTCGCCGAGACGTTCATCGACGGAATGGAATCGCTCTCGTTCATGCCCAACTCGCCGACCCTGATGAACGCCGGCGACGAACTCCAGCAGTTGTCAGCCTGTTTCGTCATGTCCCCCGACGACGACCTCTCGGACATCCACGAGACCGCCAAGAAGGCCGCGGAGGTCTTCCAGTCTGGCGGTGGTGTTGGCTATGGCTTCTGGAAACTCCGTCCCTACGGGGACGCGGTCGGCTCCACCGGCGGCATCGCGTCGGGGCCGATCACCTTCATGCGAACCTACGATCAGCTCTGTGAAACCATCGCCCAGGGCGGGACCCGCCGCGGTGCTCAGATGGGTATCATGCGCATCTCCCACCCCGACGTCATCGAGTTCATCCACGCGAAAAACAAGGACGTCTCGCTGGCCCACTGTCTCCGACTCAACGACCCCGACGACTACACCTACACCTCCTTCAGCGAAGCTCTCGAGGAAGCGCGCGACCTGATCGACGAGGATGGCCGCGTTCCCAAGCACCTGCGTAACGCCGTCGAAGGCCACCTCTCGAATTTCAACATCTCCGTCGGCGTCACCGACGGCTTCATGGAGGCCGTCCAGAACGGCGAGGAGTACACCTTCACCAACCCGCGGACAGAAGAGCCCCACATCGCTACTGCGGAAACCAAGGAGATGTACAGCCGCTACGATCTCGGCGAGCACGTCGACGTCGGCGAACCGCTCTCGATCCCCGCCGAACTCGTCTGGGAGCGCATCGTCGAGGGCGCCCACGAGAACGGCGAACCCGGCGTGATCTACCTCGAGCGAGTGAACAAGGAACACTCCTTCGACGTCGAGGAGCACGACGACCACCGCATTCTGGCGACTAATCCGTGTCTGACAGCGGGCATGGAGGTCCGATTGGCGGACGAAACTACCGTGCCGATCGGCGAACTGGCTGCCAGTAACGAATCGGTGAACGTGCGGACGCTCGACGGTGGAGAGGTTGTTACTTGCGAGGCACGCGCGTTCAAGACGAAAGTAAACGCCGATATTGTGCGCGTCACGACTGAATCCGGCCTCGCCATTCGCGTTACCCCGGACCACGAGATACGTGCTGAAAACGGTGAATGGGTCGAAGCCGTCGATCTTTCGCCCGGGGACGAAGTCGTTAGCCTCTCGAAGCCGCTCGCAACACCGCAAGGAACCGTACACGAGACGACTACGGCCACCATCGCGAGCGTCGAGGCAGACGGCAGCGAAGACGTGTACGACCTGACGGTCGACGATACACACAATTTCTTCGCCAGTGAATCCGGCGACGAGACAATAAACGTCCACAACTGCGGCGAGCAACCGTTGGAAGAGTACGAGGCCTGCAACCTCGGTCACATCAACCTCTCGACGCTCGCGGACCTTGAAGCGCCCGACTGGCGCGTCTGGTCCGGCGAACACGCTGCAGAGTACGACTCGAAAGAAGCGGCTGTCGAGGCGTTCCTCGAGGAGGCCATCGACTTCGAGGAGTTCGACGAGCGCATCGAGTACGGCACGCGCTTTTTGGAGAACGTCGTCACGATGTCGGACTTCCCCGTCCCGGAGATCGAACAGAAGGTCCGGGACATGCGTAAGATCGGCCTCGGTATCATGGGGCTGGCACAGCTGTACGTTCAACTCGGCATCAAGTACGGTAGCGACGAGGGGAACGAGGTCGCCCGCCAGCTGCTGACCCACATCAACCATGGCGCGAAGGCCGCGAGCCACGAACTCGCCACCGAACGCGGCTCGTTCGCCGACTGGGACGACTCGAAGTACGCGTCCCCGACCGAGTACCGTGAGTGGTTCGAGAACCAGACCGGCGAGGACGCCGACGACTGGGCCGACGGCTACTCGATCCGCAACCACAACGTCACGACCATCGCACCGACCGGGACGACCTCGATGGTCGGTAACACGACCGGCGGCTGTGAGCCCATCTACAACGTCGCCTACTACAAGAACGTCACCGACGACGTGCAGGGCGACGAGATGCTCGTGGAGTTCGACGACTACTTCCTGCGAACCCTCGTGGCCAACGACATCGACGTCGATGCAGTCAAGGAGGAAGCGCAGGAACAGATGGCGACCAACCAGTTCGACGGCGTCGAAGGTCTCTCGACCGTGCCAAACGCGATCGGCGAACTGTTCGTCATTACTAGCGACCTCACCGCGAAACAGCACGCGGCGGTGCAGTGTGCCTGTCAGAAGGGCGTCGACTCGGCAATCTCGAAGACCGTAAACGCGCCAAACGATTCCACGGTCGAGGACGCCACGGACGTCTTCGAGTGGGTATACGAGCAGGGTGGCAAGGGCGTCACCTACTACCGCGACGGTACCCGCTCGAAACAGGTCCTGACGACCCGCGCAGACAACGCAGACTTCGCCGACGAGACGGAGGCCGCTCAGGCGCTGGTCGAACAGATCGACGAGATCTTCGGCGGACTCGAACAGTTCATCGAGAGCGAGGACGTCCAGGACGTTCTCGAGGAGAATGTCGGGTCCCTGCTCGGCGACACCGAGCCCGATCGAATCGACTTCACTGAAAAACGCGAGCGGCCCGACGCGCTCCAGGGCGTCAGTCAGCGCATCGACACCGGCTACGGGAAAATCTACGTGACGATCAACGAAGACCCCGAAACGAAACAGCCGTTCGAACTGTTCGCCAACATCGGCCACTCGGGCGGGTTCACCAACTCCTTTACCGAGGCGCTCGCGAAGGTCATCTCGACGTCGCTGCGCTCGGGCGTCGATCCCGAGGAGATCGTCGACGAACTCTGTGGCACCCGGAGCCCGAAGGTCGCCTGGGACAAGGGCGAACAGATCCAATCCATCCCGGACGCCATCGGAACGGCGATGCGACGCTATCTCGAGGGCGAGATCGACAAGCCATACCCGAAACAGCAGACGCTCGAGGAATCCGCCGACGCAGACATCGGCGGGTTCGACGACCACGAGACCGACGGCGGGGCAGCCGCCGAAGCCGGTGCGTCTATAGACGCGACCGACGACACGACGCAGGATCTCATCGACGCCGGAGAATCGCCGGAGTGCCCGGACTGTGGCTCGATGTCGCTGTATTTCTCCGAAGGCTGCAAGACCTGCAATAACTGTGGCTGGAGTGAGTGCTAAGCGCTAACTGAATCCGAGTCGCGCTGTTTCCGTCTCGATTTTCCGCCGCTGTACTGGGGAGGATTTTCCGTCGTTGAACCGGGTGAAATACCCCGCTTCGCACTCAGTCGCTAAACCGGGAGAAACACCACACTTAGCACGTGCCAGGATGAACACGCTCGTATGATGGCCGACGGTCGTGACGGCTCCGGTGGCGGTACGGCGGAGGAGGGCTCGAGTAACCGATCGGCTGGCGGCCCGCGCTGTCCGCACTGTAGCGCTCCGATGTACAAACGCCACTGCAAGTACGTCTGTCCCCAACACGGGGTCATCATCGATTGCAGCGATCCGTTCCGATGAGAATGGGTGGGTTTCGACCCATTTCGGCGATTCAGCGTCCGACTCGAGGCGTGAATTGCCCGGAATCCCTACATTTCGAGGGGCTGTGGTCTCAGACAAGAACGCTATGTCTATGCAATCGACGATCCTCGTCGTCGACGACGGACGAGAACTCGCCACCATTTACGCGATGTGGGTCGGCGAAGACGAGGAGGTCGCGACCGCCTACGACGGCCGCAGGACGATCCCGATGGCCACGATCGTACCTGCGAGCGCGCGTCCGACCCAGCGTCACGGACATCGATCGGACCTCTCGCTCGAGCGTTGAATCCGTCGTGTCTGTACGCGACGAGAGTCCGCTGGCGTCCGCAAGTGTTCCGTCGCTCTGAAAATCAGTGTCGAGTGATGTGTTCGACGATCGGACATCGCGGACCGAGTTCGTCTGGTGACCCTGCCGCAGTCACCGACCCAAAGGAAAGGGCTTTTATAATCACGCTGGATACGATTGAGTGCAGACAGAGACCGCGAGCGTGGGTAGCCAAGCCAGGCCAACGGCGCAGCGTTGAGGGCGCTGTCCCGTAGGGGTCCGCCGGTTCGAATCCGGTCCCACGCATCGCACAGGTGGAATGCTCCACCGTTAATCGATGCAGGTGATCTCCCTTCGAGGACATCACCCACGCATAATTCCTTTCGAAACTACTCCTCCTCGAGCGCCAGCCACGCCGCTCCCTGATCCTATACTTACAGTCGATTCCAGCTATGCATGAGAATGAACGGTCAAAGCTGGTTCCTCGATACGAGCTGGAAGTTTCTACGCAGCTAAGAGTGCAAAATTGATGCATCAAAGGCCCCGGAACACGAGATCTTAACTACAACTACAAATTTATCGGTTTTCTATATAATCTGGTCAATGATGCCTGCCAGAAGGACACTGAGGGTGAGAAGCAGAATAAGGATAGCAGAGTATTATTCCATCAAGTCCACATAGAATCTATCTAGCACAATTCCTATAGATACCCCTACGAATAGGAAAAAGGCGAAAATCAAACTTCGACGGCTGTTAGTATTCAACATACTCAAACTGAATGTCCCCGAGATTATACCGTTCCTTTCGCTCAGAGAGATTATAGAAGTCTTCATCATTCGTAAATATAGTTGGTTTGGGATTATCGCAGTTCTGTGCTGTTTGGAGTATCGGGATATCTTTCGGCTGAATCTCGATGGCTTCTGCATATGCCTGCACTGCTGGGTGATTCCGAACGTCTTCGAGATCGACTTTCGCGACTTCTTCGTAAGAGGGCTCCTGAATGAGTGGATTTGACATCATCTCAGCGAACTTGTTCTGGAGATCGTCAACCCTGGATTGATTTTTAAAGTCTCTCTGAATCGCTTGACCTACTTCTTCGTAGATATATGGCGTGACTATTACACATCGTCTCTCATCGAAAATGGATTCGATACACGATACTGCATCGTCTGATCGGCGGGTTAGCCCATGAACCCAGACATTGCTGTCGAAAATGTCGACCTTAGAACTAAGAGAGAAACTCAATCGTCTATTCGTCTGGGTGATACGGAGTTAGCACAGAAGGATCTCGGTAGAGATCTGGAAGCATGAGATCAACATTCCAGTTTACCTCTTCTGCTAACGATTCAGTTGATTCCCACGCCTCAAAGGATGAGTTCGAACTTGAGGATGCGGCCCGAAGACGTTGGGCTGGTTCTTTGGACATTATCACTCACCCCTGGTTACCTAGACCGAGGACGTGTGTATGAATAAACGTTCTGGAAGTCCCAGGCCGATCGAGTACCCCTGTTGTCAGTGGGCTCACGTTCTGGCCCCATTCAGAGGTGTCCGCGTTCCGCGATGGTACTATCAGCTTCGACGTAATCCGGATCTGGTCTATTCGAATGGAATACGATCGCTTGGATTGAGCCGTTGGCATACTTGGGCATCTGGATCGACCTTTCACCGTCCCAGCGCTCATCGGCGAGTTGCTCTAGATCTTATAATTCATGGAGTTAGTCCTTGTGAGACTGGAGTACATCCTTGTAGTATTTGATTTCCTCGCGTGCATCGGCAAGATTTTTCTCAAGTTCGTTTACATGTTGCTTGAGAGCGTCGATATCTGGCTCAGATTCGGCGTCCGTGCGTGGATCGTCAACGAGTTCGAACAAGCGTGTTCCTTCGTGGACGACGTCGATATGGCCCGCAGCTTTGAGGACCTCCAAGCGATTATAGACTGTATTGCGGGAAAAGCCGGTTGAATCGACTAACATCCCCTTCGTTGCTCTGCCTTTCCGTAATTCGTTGAGGATTTGGACATCAGCATCCCGCAAATCGTCGGCATCCATCGGTTCGTATTTTTGTGCACAGTCCATGGGCATATATCCCAGTGAATGCACTTGTATGACCTTATTTGCCCACCATTTTTGAAATGGCAAATTGCACAATATTTAATACAGAACATCCAATACAGTAAGATAGAGACACAGGATGGCCGGGAAAACCGATTCTCGGCCGGGTGCTGGAACACCCGACCTGTGTCCTCATGCAAGGACAATGTCGACTACGACCCCATCCACAGAAGAAGTTTCGGATAGAGACGCACAGACCGACGATGTCGTCCTCGAGCGCCGCTCATGGAACTACGGCTACGTCAGTGAAGACACAGAAGGCCGACACCGCCACGTCGACCACAAATACGACCGCATCGTCATCACGACGTCCCGCGCCCATCGTGACGACTCCGGCGCCGTCCCAGTATTCTCACTCGAGGGGGTGATCCTGTACACCGAAGCCATCGAACTCGGACCGATGGATGAAGGTGACGAGGACCCCCGGCGCTGGATCCAGTTCATCGACCAGGAGTGTGGCGGCTGGGCCGACCGCCCTGTCTCCGCAGCCGATCAGGCACAGGACGTCCTCGAGGAGGTTCTCTGAGCATGTCGATCGGCAGAAATCGACACCAGAGCCGCCGCAGTGGACAACTCGAGCGCAAAGCTGCCCGCCAAACCCGCCACCTCGCAGAAGGGAAGGCGGTCGCCAGGCCAGAGCCCGACGACTCTACTCCCTCGGTTGACGACACCCCAACTACTGACTCGAACCCGGAGGTCGAAGCATGACGACCGGACCCGAGCATCCGATCCGCGTCCGTCTCGAGGAAGTCCTCGCGGACGTCTGGATTCTCGACGGGGACATAATCGAACCGCTGTCACTCGAGCCAGCGATTCAGAATCTCGAGGAGACGATCGAGGTATACAAGCGCATCGAAGCAGATGACTCCTACTCCACGGAGGACGACCGATGACGGACTCCTGTGTCTGGCTGGCGTCGGTCTGTGATAGCGACCTCGAGTCACCGAACAGCCAGCCACAGCAGACGCCGGCCGAGACCCACCGTCACTGTCTCCTCGAACAGCAGTTCGAGGGTGCACGGATCACGGCAGGCGAGACTGTGTCCTGTCGCGACTGTGGTGACCACCTCCACGAAGGACGTCCAATAAGCGTTCGAGCCTGCCGGTACTCGGACGAGCCTGCCTACACGATTGCGGCCATCTACTGTGCCGGCTGTGCTCCCACCGATCTGACGGAGACCGCGCACGGTCGAGACGATGGCCTCCTCGAGGGCGACCTCGGGCTCGCGATGGCCGGGCAGACGCACTGGACGATCCTCGTCGAGCCAACGATTGTGGCTACTTCCTGAGTACCACCACCTCGCATAGCCTCCCTGAACGGTGCTCCCTTCACGTACGGCCAGTCTCCAGTGGCCACGTCGCCAGCAGTCGCCCCACTCTCGAGACGGGCACAGTCCCCGTCGCGATAGCGGTAGTGCCGTGACTTCTGGTTGGCCTCCGAGCTCCGTTCTGACGAACGATCTCCGACTTCCTCCACTTTCCCGATGACACCCAACAATCCCGACAGCGACGCATCGATTCTCGACCGACTCGAGCAACTCGAAGCACGAATCGACGATCTCGAGAGCGAAAACAACGCTCTTCAAGAGACCGTCGCCGAGCAGAGCGATCAGATCGAAACACAACAAGAGCAGATCGATACCCTCCAGGAAGAGAACACGCGCCTCGAAGCAGTCGCGCAGGCAGCCCTGAAGAAAGCCGGCGCAAACAAAGACCGCATCGCCGAGCTCCAGACCAGAGAACTCGAGAAAGGGGCGCATCTCCTCGCCGATCACGTCGACCCAGACTCGCTTGCGGACGGAGTCGAACGTCTCGAACGGTTCACCAAAGAGGACGACACGTACATGCGGATTCCCGACTCCGAGGACCCACTCGACCGTGGTGGATCGGTCACGCTGTCCCACGGCGATCTCCTACCGATCCAGCAGCTCGCACAGATGGACGACGATATGCTCCGGTCGTCGACGAACTCGTTACCGTCTCGACTCGCGGTAAAACTCTGGCGGGCTCGGAGTGATCCGAGTGTCGGTGACAATCCGTGGCAGGAGGGGTGCAAGGGCGTCCGTGAGTACGTGAAGGCCAGCGATATGAAGCACTGGATTCGCCGGCAGGAAAAGGGCGTCAGCGACGCCTACGCGAAGAAACTCGTCTCGAGGACGATCGACGCTTTGCTCGAACTCTCGAAGAATCGTTTGGCCATTCGGAAGCAGACCGAACGGAAGAACGGATTGCCATACACAGAGCGACGAGTACTGCTGAAGACGGATGTCTCGATACCTGGCGAGACCGCAAAAGCGACTGGTTCACTGGAGCCGTCTGGTGTCCACGGATAGAACTGGCCACAGGGAAAGACCACCGCCCCACCGGGCTCATTCAGGTTTCCAGGACGAGTAATACGCTGCGATCGCGTTTGTCTGCGGGGTCTCGTTACGTGGTGGTCTCTCGTTCGATCGGTCGACGGCGGGTAGTGCTCGAGACGCGCTCCGGGTATTTCCCGAGGACATCAGCTGTCTCTTGAGTAGCACAGACTGTTCCAGCCTCGTACCAATCACTCACAGAGGCGATCTTTGGTCCACTCTATCAGACAATATCGTAGTGGAGTCGCATCGCGAGTCCGCGAATGACCACATCTTGTAATATCTCTCAGCCGTCGTTCGGAAATCCACTTTGAGGCGTACTCGATTCAACGAACATGTGCAAGCTGTGTGCATCAGCCGAAATCGTTTTCCTCCCGTGTGCAAAATATGCACATGAAATGAGTTCGAGCGATGATCCGCGACGGGTCCATTTCCAATCCCCGGAATACCTCGTCGAGCGGCTTGATGCTATCGCCGACCTCTTCGATACAGACCGGACAGATTTGCTTGTAAACGCTATTCGCGAGTACATCGAGGAGACAGCTGAGAGTCAGTCGTTCCAAGAATTGGTCGCAACGAAGTACTACGACAATCAGCTCGACTTCGAGACAGTCAAACAGTTGGTTGGGGCCGAAACCGCACAACGTCTTCGCCTCCTCAAATCGGATCTCGAGGATGAACCGTTTGATCTCGCTGCTCCTGACGATATCGATATTTACGATGGGGATAACAATACGATCGATACGGAGTCCCCGTCCACCGATATTGATGAGCGATGAGCGGCCAGTCCACGTTGCGAACGGTGGTTGCTGATACGAGCGCACTCGTGAGCCTCGGTGTTCCACGTGCTGACGCCGGATTCGACACCGCCACCAACCCGGATCCACTCCAGTATCTTCTTACGTCATGTACTGTCTCCGTGCCACCCGAAGTCGTCTCGGAACTCCACGATATCGCCCAATATCACGATATTCACGGTGCAGCGGCCACTACCGTTCTCGCCGCACAAAACCACTACAGCGTCAAGGACCCATACCAGCAGACAGAAACACCTGATTCACGCCCGGCGATCGGGTTGGACGACGGCGAAACGGACGGGATCCTCCTCGCAAACGCCGTCGATGCCGATGGCTTTCTCACTGACGAGTTCGGCGGTAATAACTTCGCACTCGTTCATGCAGCTCTTACTGGGCCTCGAATCGTCCCAACCCCGCGACTCATCTGTGACTACGCTCGTGATGGCCATATGTCTCCTGAGGAGGCGCAGAATCTCGTCACCGCGATCAGTCCGCATCGAAGTTGGGACAACAGCCCCTATGTCACCCAGTTGTTGGAACTTCTAGAGTGACCTGTTGATCTCTCGTTCGATCGGTCGACATCGGCCCTTGCTCGAGACGGGATTTGAAGTGTTCCACGAGAACACCATTTTACTCTCGAGGAACGCTGTAGATGTGATGCCATGGGACACAAATAGTCACGCCGGTGCAACGTCTGGGGAGTGGTAGCCGATCGGAAGATCGATATCAATCTCGTCATACTGGACGATTAGGACGTTTCGCGCGACCATCCTGTTCGACGAGGCCGTAGTCCGCGAGTTCGGTGATGTTGTCGGTAACTTCTGGCGGATGACGAGCGACAGCCTCCGAATCGGGTTCATGGAATGCTGACACGTTAATTACGGGCAAAGAGCGCGAATCCGGGCTGGAGAGTAATCACTTTCCCCCTGCGCTCGAACGAACACACATGGAATACGTCCCTCGAGAGCGCGTGCGGCTTCTCACCGGCGTGTTGAGCGTAGTGTCGCTGGCGGTTGTTTTCGCGGCTGCAGGTGGGCGGATTCCGTCCTCGAGCGTGCCCGCGTCCCCGGAGTGGGTCCTCGAGACGATTCCGCTGGTCAATGCCGTGCTCAGTGCGGCCGCAATCGGGACGATCACAGTGGGCTGGCGGGCGATCCGACGCGGCGACGTCGAACGCCACCGGATCGCCATGGTCACCTCGTTCGGCCTGTTCGTGAGCTTTCTCGCGCTCTATCTCTACCGGCTGACGGCGACCGGTGGACCGCAGCCGTTCCCCGGCCCCGAAGCGGTCTATCAGTTCGTTTACCTCCCACTGCTGGCGATCCACATCCTACTCGCGATCGTTTGCATCCCGTTGCTCTACTACGTGCTCCTGCTCGCGCTATCGCGTCCGATCGCCGATTTGCGCCGGACGAGCCACGCCCGCGTCGGTCGAATCGCGGCGACGCTGTGGCTGATTTCATTTTCACTCGGAATCGTCGTCTTCGTGGTACTACACGTCGTCTACTGAATTCGTCGGCTACCAATTTCATACGGACTGCTGTAAATCATTGCCGGTGCAACCGCGACCGTCCTGCGGGTGCACCGGTACATCGGTACAGCAGACCGTATCAGTCCAGAATGTCGCCGATTCGTCTGGGCTCGCCCTGCAGGTTCGGCTGTTCGGCGACGATTTTCAACACCTCGTGATCGGTCACGTCGTAGTAGGTCTTCTCGGTCGCTTCCTCGACGAGGTCCCGTTCGAGACGGAATTCGGTGCCTTCGTAGACGACGTCGACGCCGTCGTCGTCGAACGCGAGCGTGGTCATGAGCGGACGTATGCAGCGAGTGTGTAAAAGGGAGGCGGCTTCCGGCGTCGGTCGAGGCACCTCGAGCAGTGTAACTCTGGCAGACGGGCGTCAGACGAATGGCAGACGACGCGGGGGGTTTATTAGTCGGTGCTCCCTTTTGATGTGAGTGTGGCCTTCAGCAGGGACCCGCTCGATAAACTCGTCGTTCCCGACGGGACGGAAGCGCAGGAACGCGACCTCGTGACCGACGGGGACGTCCTCGTAGGCGGTCGGGCGACCGTCGAATTCGGCGTCCGCGGACGAAACGTTCTGGCTGGCGAATCGGCCGAATTCGGCGGTGCCATCGAGGCCGGTGGCGATTGTCGACTCGACATGTGGTGTGACGTCGCCGAGAACGTCCTCATCGGTCAGGACGCCTACATCGGCGAGCGCGTCCACATCGGCGGCGAGTTGAAAGTCGCCGGCGACCTCGACATCGGCGACGACGTCGAGATCGAAGAGGGATTCGAGGCCAACGGCTGGATCGTCATCCGGAACCCAATGCCGACGATCGTCTTCCTGTTCGTCTACCTCAAACACCTCCTTTTGATCGGCGAAGAGGATGCCGCCGAGCGGCTTATCTCCAATCTCGTCGACGAAGAGGACGACGAACCCGATGCAGACCCCCTCGTCATCCCTCGAAATGCGACCGTCGGCGACGACGCCTGGCGCGTCTCGACACCCGCGACGATCGGGTCGGAGTGCCGGCTCCACGGCAACGTCCGCGCCGAGACGATCGAGGTCGGTCCGAAAAGCAACGTCTTCGGCAGTCTTCGCGCTCGAGGCGACGTCACCGTCGGCGAGGAAACTCGGATTCACGGTGACCTGACGACGCGAGACGGCGACGTCGCTATCGAGCGCGGCGCTCGCGTCCTGGGCGACGTCTCCTGTGACGACCTCGATCTCGGCCCCGACGCCGAAATCGACGGCACGATCCGGGCCGACGGCGAGATCACGATGGGCACGACCGACCGGGAAATCGAGTAGATCGATCCGCTCCGATCGCCGGCGACCGCGGCCTCGGTACGTGTTGCGGCCGGGATCACCGCTCGACTCGAGTCGATAGCCGGCAGCGGTCGCACGAGCAGAGTGTGATTTCGGGCCAGGAACATATCTTCGGAGTCGATCCGGCCGGTTGGGACCTGCCTACGACGTCTGTCACGTTTGATGTGGTGAAATCGGCCTCGTTGAAATCCTCCGGCGGTGTTAGGTTTCGACAGACGTGCTGAACGAGAGCACGAATGCAGCAGAAACAATATTCCAGCAAGGGATGAGTCAGTCAGTATCGGATCGACACGTACCATGACCACCTCCGATGGGAAGCGTGAACGAGAACATCGCTCCTTCGCCAGGTTCGGAGTCGACCCAGATCTCGCCGCCGTGGCGTTCGACAATCCGTTTGCAGAGCGCGAGTCCGAGGCCCGTCCCATCGTACTCTTCGCGGCTATGCAGCCGATTAAAGACCGTAAATATTTGGTCCTGATCCTCAGGATTGATTCCGATCCCTTCATCGCGAACCGAGACCACCCATTCCTCACCCCGGTCGTCGGCATCGACGTGGATACGTGGCGGTTCGTCACCGCTATACGTGATCGCGTTCGAGAGCAAATTCTGAAATACCTGCCGTAATTGATTGATGTCGCCTTTCACACAAGGAAATTCCGCCGTCGTGATTTCGGCATCGCTTTCTTCGATCTGTATCTGCAGATCATCGAGAACGTCCCCGAGGACGACGTTCATGTCTATCGGTTCGAAGGGATCACCGCGCGTCTCGACACGGGAATACTTGAGGAGCCCATCGATCATCTCGCGCATCCGGTCGGCGCCGTTAATGGCGAACTCGAGGAACTCTTCGCCGTCTTCGTCGAGTTCGTCACCGTATCGGCGGTCGATGAGTTGCAGGTAACTCGAGACCATTCGGAGCGGTTCCTGCAGATCGTGGGAGGCGGCGTACGCGAACTGCTCGAGGCGGTCGTTCGATTCCTCGAGCTTGCGCTGATACGCCCGCCGTTCGGTGATATCGGAGATGGTGACGACGCCGCGGATCGCGTCGCCGCTGGCGTCCTGTACCGGCATTCCCTTCGCCTGGATGAGCCGCCGCTTTCCGTCCGTAGTCTCGATCTCGAAGATATCGGGGTCAGTCATCTCCGCGCCCTCAAGCACCTGGGTCATCGTCCATTCATCGGGCTCGACGGCATCGCCCGACTCGTCCCACACTGCCGGATACTGCTCGTACTTCTCGATAGACTCGGCGTCGAACACGTCTCCGCCCCAAATCTGCTTCGCCATCTCGTTGGCCTCGACGGCCCGTCCACTCCTGTCAGCGACCACGACCCCGACGGGAAGGATTTCGAACAGCGTCTCCAGTTGTTCAGAGGCTCGCTCGAGTTGTAACTCGGCTCGTTTTCGCTCGGTGATGTCAGTGAGCGCGCCGGGGAACGTGACTGGGTTGCCGTCCTCGTCGCTTTCTACGTGACCGCGGGAGACGACCCACCGAAGTTCGTCGTTGGCATTCCACACGCGGTACTCCGCCTCGTATTCTCCACGCGTTTCGACGGTCTCCTCGATCTCGGCCACGACACGATCGCGGTCGTCCTCGTGGACAGCCTCGAGGAACTGATCGAGGGAGACGCCGTCGCGGGCCGCCTCAGGATTCACCCCAAACGTCCTCGCAAACGACGGACCCACGATCATCTTGTCGTTCTGGATATGCCACTCCCACGTGCCCACCGCGCCTGCCTCCGTTGCCGCCTCCAACTGGGACTGGGTATCCTCGAGTTCGCGTTCGTGCTCCTTGCGCTTCGTGACGTCCATCGCTTCGCCGACGATACGGAAGGTGTTCCCGTCGTCGTCGATGATCGGAATCACGCGATCGTTGATCCATCGCACCTCGCCATCCGGTTGAACGATCCGATAGTCTAGTACATACGGTTCGTCGACCTGTTTGTCGAGTTCCTTGCGCATCATCTCCCGGTCGTCCGGATGGACGGCTTCGAGCAATGTTTCTGGGTTTTCGTACAGACGCTCACGATCCTGGCCGTAGACCTCTTCGAAAGCCGAGTTCACGTAGAGGGTTTCCCGCATGTTGGCAGTTGTCATCCAGACGACTTGATCGAGGTGCTCGACGAGTTGGCGGAACGTCACCTCGCTCCTGTGGCGGCTCTGCTCTGTCTCCCGATCCCCGGCAATGTCCTCGACGCACGTCCGCTCAGTAATGTCTCGGACGATGCCGACGGTTCCATGAAACCCGTCGTCGCGAAGGAGGTGCAACCTGAGTTTACAAGGGCGCCTGTTGCCGTCGGCAGTATGTACGATCGATTTGATCGTTTCATTCCGCCGGTCACCCGTCGTACGTTGCTCGGCGATTTCTTGCTCGATCTGCTGACAATCGTTCTCGTCGAATATGAAGGAGACGTACTCCCCTAACAGTGTCTCGCGCTTATAGCCTGCCATCTCAACGATAGTATCGTTGAGCGCGACGAACCGTCCGTCGGGACCGATCTGGAAAATACCGTCATCGATTCCATTCACGAGCGTCTGATACCGCTGGAGGGCTGTGGCTTCGTTCGTGCCATCCCAAATACCCTCTTTCGCGTCCTCTGCTCGTTCACCCATATAACTGCTATCACCCGGAGGTCGAAAAGTCTCTTGTCCACTGATTGAGACCAGATGGGGCTAGACGTCCTGTGGTTTTGTATATAAGCTGGAACAATTAAGTTCGGTAATCAACGATTGTCAATTACATCTATCGTACTGAACTCGATATCTGTATCCAGCGGACCGCTTCCCTCATATTTCCACACATTCACATTCCTCGTGTAAAATAGTGTGGCCTCGTTCCATGGTATGAACGACGCATTTGATGCGAATTCACGGAACTACTTCCGCCAGACGCGTGACCGTAGCGAACGCGCCAGGTTTCTGTTGTACGACGACATTCACCGACTCGCTCGTTACTGCGTGCCGCGAGAAGCGACGCACGAAGACATCGCCGAATCGCTTGACCTGTCCACTGGTACCGTCGGCGAGCACTTCCGGAAGATCAAAGCGAACGTGACGGTGGCGATCGGTCCGTGAGCCGCGCTGCGCTACGTGTCGCATCGGCAGCCCTCGCCCGGCGAACTCGGGCGAACTCGCGCGCGAAACCGAGTCTCGGGCTATCGGACTTCCGCTTTCGATTTGACCAGTTTGGGCCTCGAGTGCCTAAAATATCCGAATTAGCGTCGATTTTCGGTGAATATTTCGATACCTGCCGCTGCGTTCGGCTCCCCTGATGGCGATTCTAACCCGTATTCTTAATAGCGATAATTGCGATAGGGAGACACAGACATGTTAATATCAACCATTATTCCACGACGGAGGGGTCCATGCGATCGATCGTTCTGACGAAAGGCGTCCCCGACTTCTCGGAGGGTGCCGTCTCGTTCGACGAAGACGGCCACCTGGAGCGGGGGAAGACGCCGACGGTCATGAACCCGAACGACGCGTTCGCACTGGAGGCCGCGCTTCAGACGAAAGTTCGCCACGGCGGCCACGTCTCCGGGGTGAGCATGGGTCCGCCGGGATACGCCGACGTTCTACAGGGTGCGATGGAGTCGGTTTACACTGACGACAGCTATCTGCTCTCGGACCGCGAGCTGGCCGCCTCGGACACGTGGGCGACGGCGATCACGCTGAGTGCCGGCCTCGAGAAGTATCAGGAGGAAGTGGCCGACATCGACATCGTGTTCGCGGGATTCAAGACGGCCGACGGAGAGACCGGTCAGACCGGCCCGCAAACGTGCTGGGCGATGGAGTGGCCGATCGTCACTCACGTCATCGCACTCGACATCGATCCCGACGAGCGGATGCTGCGCGCAAAGCGCCTCGTCGAGGGTGACATCGACGAAATCGAGACGGTCGAGGCGCCCCTGCCCTGTTTCGTCGTTACCGATCCCGAGTTCGAGCCGACGTACCGGAAGGCTTCCCACCGGTTGACGCACAAGCGGCTCCGGGCAGAAACGGAAGCGCGGGCCGCAGCGCACGACGACCACCTGACGACGTGGGACCACGTCGATCTAAATCTCGATCCCGACTACATTGGACTCGACGGCTCGCCCACGATCGTCTCGTCGGTCGACCCGATCCCCAAAGCGCCCTCAGAGCGGGAGGCGACGATGATCGATCCCAACGACATGGGAGACGTACTCGAGGAAATGTATCCGTATAGCGCGGAGGCAGGTGATTGAAATGACGACAGTAGACCCGGACAACCACACCGTCGACGAACTGACCGACGAACTCGAGACGATTGACGACGCGGACGAACTCCAGGCGATCCTCGAAGCCGAACGGACCGGCCAGGATCGGACGACGGCCCGCGAAGCGATCCACAACCGACTCGAAGAGATAGGCGCTACTCTCGAGGGGGTCGAGGAGGGAACGGAGACAGAAGGCGAGTACGAGGAGACGGCCGAAGACGTGGGTGACGATGCCGATGCCGACGCCGAAGCCGAGGACGAGGGCGAGGCGGCAGACGAACCCGACGCTGACGAGGGCGGGGAAGACGAACCGGCGGAAGACGACGGACTCACGCACCCGACTCGCGACAAGAAGCACGTCAGGGCGCTCGCAGACGGCGAGTACGAAGACATGTGGGTCTTCTGTGAGACCCAGGCAGGCGAGTTGCTCGAGGTGTCGCGAGAGATGCTGGGCAAAGCCCGCGAGCTGATGGACCAGTTCGAAGCGGATTACGACGACGACGAGAACGTCGTCGCATTCCTGATGGGCGACGACTGCGAGGGACTCGCCGAGGAGTGTATCGCTCATGGAGCGGACGTGGCGGTCTACCACAACGACGACAGGCTGGAACGGTTCCTGCACAAACCGTACACAGAAATTTCGGCGCACATGGCACGCGGCGAGGGATCGATCGAGAGTACCGACTGGCGCGACTACGACAAGCCGCGCTACGTCCTGTTCCCTGCGACGAACAACGGGCGTGACCTCTCGGCGAAGGTCCAGGCCGAACTGGATTCCGGGCTGGCCTCGGACTGTTCGGACCTCTTCATTCAGGAGAACAAGGTCTCGAACCCGGTCAAGACCGGCGAACCGGGCGTCAAGAAGACCTTCGAAAAGGTCCTCCACATGAAGCGACCCGACTTCTCCGGGTTCGAGTACTCGACGATCCTGTGTCTCGACAACCCGGGACGAGAGTTCCACCCGCAGGGCTGTTCGGTCATCCCGGGGAGTTTCGAGCCCATGGAACCCGACTCCGATCGAGAGGGACTCGTCGTCGAACACGATATGGAACTCGAAGAGGAGTGGTTCCGCGTCGAGATTACCGACTCCGATCGACTCGAGGCTGGGATCGACCTCACCGATCACGACGTAATCGTCTGTCTGGGCCGGGGGATCGCCGACGATCCGACTCTCGGGATGGAACTCGGTCTCGATCTGGTGGATGCGTTCGAGGACGCCGAACTCGGCATCACGCGCGGAATCGTCACCTCCTCGTACCAGTTCGAAGGCCACGTCGAGCAGTACTCGAAAGAAGAGCGCCAGATCGGCGAGACAGGCCAGGTCGTCGCGCCAGATCTCTACATCGCGGCAGGGGTCTCCGGCGCGGTCCAGCACAAAGTCGGCATGGACGAATCCGACACCATCGTTGCAATCAACACCGACACCGACGCCCGCATCCATGACTTCAGCGACTACTTCATCGAGGGCGACCTCTTCGAGGTGTTACCGCGGCTCACCGAGGCCGTCGAATCGGGTGAGACGACGCTCGAGCCCGAAGCTGTCGCCGACGGGGGTGACGAGTGATGGGGGCCGAAACCGACGACTACGAACACTACGAGGCGGTCGTGGTGGGCTGTGGCCCCGGCGGGGCCGCGGCGGCCGCGCGGCTTGCCGACCACGGCGTCGAGACGCTCGTCCTGGAGCGAGGGACGGAAGCGGGCTCGAAGAACGTCTCGGGCGGGTTGATCTACGCCGAAGACTCCGCGCCCTATACGATCGACGACCTCTTCGACGGCTTCCGCGAGGAGGCGTCCGAACGGCCGGTCACGGACTACTACATCCATAACGTGGCCGGGAACTCGGTCAAGACCTACGATCTCGTCGATCTCCACGAACACGACACTGACTGGTGTGACGCTGTCCTCCGCCGGGAGATGGATTCCTGGCTCGAGCAGCGGGTCCACGAGAAGACGAGCGAGACGGGCGGTGGCGTGCTGACGAACGTTCGGGTGAACGGTCTTCTGAGGGAAAACGGCGAGATCGTCGGCGTCACCTGTGACGAACTCGACCCGATCAAAGCGGACCTGATCGTCGGGGCCGACGGCGTTAACTCGGAACTCGCCCGCGATGCCGGGCTGATGGACTGGGAGGACCCCGACGAGTGGTTCCAGGGCGTCAAGGCGGTCGTCGACATGGAACCGGACGCGATCGACGACCGGTTCGACATCGGTCCCGACGAAGGAGCTGCACACCTGTTCTCCGGCGACCTCTTCGAGGACGTCCGCGGCGGCGGTTTCCTCTACACGAACGAGGACTCGCTGTCGATCGGGACCGTCTTCCACCTCGACAGCCTCGTCGAACAGGAGGCGAACCCGCACGACCTGCTCGACGCCTTGCTGACGCATCCACTGCTCGCCGGCTGGTTCCGCAACGACTATCACGAGCTCGAGTACGCCGCAAAGCTCGTCCCCGACTCGAAGAAGGTCGCCCACCGCGAGCCCTATCGGGATCGGCTCGTTCTCGTCGGCGATGCCGCCGGGCAGATGCAGGCACAGGGGCCGATCATCAAGGGGATGAATCACGCCGTCACCGCTGGCGCGCTCGCGGCGGACGCCTTCTCCATCACTCGCGGGAACAACGATGCGGAGGCCGCCGGCCGGCGGTACGCCCGGATGCTCGAGGATTCCGGCACGATGGACAAGCTTCGGCCCCGCCGGTACGAACTCAGCCGGACCGTCGGCGAAAACGACACCGTTACCGCAGCCGTCGAACGGGTGCTCGACTCGCCGGTCGGCTCGGTCGCGGTCGGCAATCCGATCGCGAATCGCCTGCTCGAGCGCGCCTACAACTCGCCGTTCCTGGTGTCGATGCTGCCCGACACCAAGACCGGCTACGTTTCCCTGCCGACGGTGATCGGCGAGCAACACGGGCGAACGATCCAGTGGGAAAACGAGATCGAGCCGCCGAGCCTCGAGCAGCGGATCGGCGACCTCACCTACGATACCGACGTGGGCAATCCGCACATCGAACTCAGAGACGAGTCCTACGCGGCCAGCGGCGCGGCCGTCGCCGCCTGTCCCGTCAGCGCGGAGGACTTCGGCGGTGGCTGCTACCGTTCGGAGACGGTGAAGACCAACGGTTCAGAGGAGACGCTGGTCAGTCTCGACACCCAGCCGTGCGTCGAATGTGGCACCTGCGCGATCGTCGCCGACACCAACTGGAAACACCCCCGAGGCGGCAAGGGCGTGGAGTTCCGCGAGGGATAACGTGAGCCGGTACGGCCCCCGAATCGCCGCGCTCGCCCGCCGTGCCGAGCGCGAACGAGCTGCGCTCGAGGCAGCCTCCCGTTCGGGAGGTGCCAGCGGCGCAGACGCCGCCAGCCGTTCGCCGGCCGGAACCGCGGTCCATACAGATCCCGACGACGCCGACCGCTACCTTCGCGACGGCGCTGGTCAGGCTATCTGGCTCTACGTGGAAGCCCGCACCGGCGGTCGACTGGTCCCGTTTAGCGAGTACGAATTCGACGCACTCGAGGTCGCGATGAATCGCTGGTTCGAGTGTTACGCGCGCTGTCACGGCGTCGAACTCGAGGCCGAGTTCACCGTTCGGGAAGCCGCGGAGGTGTTGCTCGAGACGAGAAATATCGTCGATACGACACAGTTGTTGACCTGCGTTCCGAAACGCGAGTCGAGGTCGCAACCGACGCGGTGATCGCGGGCGAGTCGTGTGCGTATTTCACACGCTGAACGTGGCGTAATCGCCGATCCTTCCCGTTACAGACCCGCCCGTATTTGACTCCCACGCACTTGACGGGTATTCGTATATTCCCGGCGAGCACAAAATCGATATGATGACACGAGACGAGACGGTATCTCGACGGCGGATGCTCAAGCTAACAGGTGTCGCGACATCGACGGCGTTCGTCGCCGGTTGCGGTGGTAGCGGCGGTAACGGCAACGGCAACGGCGGTGGTGGCAATGGCGGTGGCGGTAACGGCGGCGGTGGCGGCGGCATCGAAATCGATCCCGGAACGGAGATTGAGTTCAGCGGTCAAACCAGCTACTGGGAGGGTCTCGCACCGTCCTCGATCGAGGGCGAGCAGAACCCGCCCCTCGTTTTGCAGGAAGGCGAAGACTACACGATCGGATGGACAGAAGGCGACGGCGCGGCCCACAACATGGAGATCCGAGACTCCAACGGAGAGGTCATCGACGATCTCACGACCGGGGACCCGACCTCAGACCCGGGTGACGGACAGTTCATCGATTTCACCGCCAGTAGCGATATGGCCACCTACAACTGCCAGCCACACCCGAATATGGAAGGCGAACTCCAGATCGGCGGTGGCGGCGGTGGAAATGGCGGCGGCAACGAAACAGGCGGGAACGAAACTGGCAACGAAACCGGCGGGAACGAAACCGGCGGGAACATGACCGGATAGAAACCGTCGCGATCGATTCCGAATACAAACCGTCGCGATCGGTTCTGGCCAGCCATCGGTGGTATCGCTCCGGGGCAGCGAGCTGTGGGTACCGCGATCCGGTACCGGCCTCAACCGACGAGCGAGTCTCGGTGCCGATCGGGGTCAGTAGATGAGTTCGTCGTCGTTTTCGACCATGTACAACGTCCGCGCGGCGATGTTGACCGTATGGTCTCCGACGCGCTCGAGATCACGTATCGTCAACAGAAGGCGCGAGACGTCCTGTAGCAACTGTTCGACCTCGTTCGGCGACTCGAGTTCGCGTTCGATGAGGTCACGAACGACGATTTCGCTGGCTCGTTCGGCGAAGCGATCGAGTTCGTCGTCGCGGGCGGCCAGTTGTCGACATCGATCGGTATCTTCGGAGTCGTAGGCGACCATCGCCTCCTCGAGCATATCGAGGGTCAATTCGCCCATTTCCTGCACGTCGACGTCCGGGAACAGGTCCCGTTCGGCCTCGATCGTGTACTCGCCGAGATTGGTCGCGAGGTCGGCGATTCGCTCTAAGTCGGTGATGATCTTGAACGATGCCGCGATAAACCGAAGGTCGCTCGCGACCGGCTGTTGGAGCGCGAGTAGGTCGATACAGTCCTGTTCCAGGTCGAGGTACATCCGGTTGACCTCGCCGTCACCTTCGATCACTTCGCGGGCGAGTTCCTCGTCTTTCTGCTCTAACGCGTCGAGTCCCATCCGAAGTCGCTCCATTACGACTTCGCTCATGTAGAGAACATCCTCACGAAGCTCCGTGAGTTTCTCCTGGTACGATTGTCTGGCCATATCTATGACACCTCGTCCGTCCGTGATAAAGGCTGCGTGCGAACCTCCGGGACGGCCACGGGGTCGGACGAGACAGTCGTCCACCCCTGCGGTGACTCGTCAAACTCCGCTCGCAGGCGCGACCACCGCCCCGGTCGACACCGGCTTACGACCGTGCCAGTGCCGACTCGACCTCGTCGTACGGCGGCGACTCGGGCCATTCGTCAGCGACCCAGACGTACTGGGCGGTCAGATCGGCGTCGATCAGAAAGACCGCCGGTCGTGGTTCGGCGATTCCGGCCATTCCATCGAGGTCGTGAACGATGTCGTACCGTTCCGCGACGCCGTTTCCGGGATCCGAGTAGAGCGGGTACTCCAGTCCCCTTGCTTCGATAAACCGCTGGTGGTCGAACGGTTGTGAAATTCCGACGCCGACGACTGCGACGTCGGCGTTCCCCCACTCGCGGTTCTGAATCTCCGTCCACCAGTACAGCGATTTTCCGCCCCAGTTCAACGGGTAGAATACCAGTAGGATGGATCCGGCGTTCTCGGCGAGGGCGGATAGTGAGATGTCCTCCCAGTATTCCTCCGTGACGAGCGGGCGTGTAAAGTCCGGCACGGGGTCCCCCTCGACGGGATGGTTCGACGGCGGAAACTCGATCAGTTCGAAGTCGGCCACGTTAGACACCCTCCTCGTCGGCGGCCGTCTCGGTGCCGTACTTTCGATCGAGGTACTCGACGATCTGGCCGCTTTCCGACATCGTAACCCCTCGCTCCCGATCGATCAACAGGGGAACCGACCGCGTGCCCGCGACGCGTTTGACGGCGTCACGCCGACTGTGTTCGCCGGCGACGAACCGGGAGCTGTACGACACGTCGTATCGCTCGAGTCGTCGCACGACTCGTTCGCAATACGGACAACCGTGCAGTCGATACAGTGTCACTGTCGGATCATCGCCGTCGAATCCGGTCGGTTCGGCCATGACGAGGATAGCAGACCGGATCCCTTAAACTATCACCCCCGCGGGAGTCGCTCGCGGAACTATCCCGGGGACGATCGAGCGTCTCCGAAGAGCAGGTGAACGCGCTCGAGCGATCGGTGGTCCGAAAAGCGATCGAGAGCGGCCCAACACGACGGCGCTACTGAAACCAGTCGAACACCGGTTTCGGGGCGAACGAGGAAGCCCCGTACTCGAAATCGTACTTCGTGGCGAACATACCGCCGAGGAGAACGGTCACTGCGAATGCCGACGTTACCAGGTTCAGGAGCAGCCAGTCTACGGAAACCCCGTACAGCGTGGGATCGAACGGGGCGAACAGTCGGACCCCGCCGGTCAGCGAATCGAAGACGAGGTGTGAACCGTATCCGATAGCGGCAGCCCGCCAGGGGCCGAACATGGAGAGGAAACCGATGACGACGACCCCAGCTAGCAACGAGTGTGTCAATCCCCGATGGGCCCACAGGACGCCCTCGGCGTATCCGAGGGTCGCCAACGGTCGAAAGACGATGACGTCGATGTCCGGAACGACGGCGGCGAGTGCCGTAACGAGGTACGGTTCGTGTTGTCTCGATCGAAAGATAATCATCACCAGTGCCAGGCTGATCAAGATATGGACCCCGTCGGCGACCATGTGCACATATGGCATGCTGTGGTAACGGATAAACTGCATGGTAAGTATCCGTCACTGACAGGAGTTAGAGACTGTCTCGAGCAGTTATGCCGATCCGCGAGGAAGTGTTTCCTCTGCACACGCACCAAAGTGGTCTCGTCAAAATGGATCGACGATGGTGACACCGCGGACCGACGATGGTGACCAAAACGGTACGGCGGTAGTACCGAAACGAGCCGACGATATCGAAACCATGAATCGAACGTAGTTCTAGAACGACCTGTTCGAGGGGTGCGTCTCTCCCTTATCCGAATTTCCCGGTGATGTAGTCCTCGACGCGGTCGTGCTCCGGGTTCTCGAAGATCTTGTCGGTGTCGTCGAACTCGACGAGTTCGCCGCCGGTCAGGAAGACGGCGGTCTTATCGGAGATCCGGGCAGCCTGCTGCATGTTGTGGGTGACGATGACGACCGTATACTCCTCGGCGAGGTCCTCGATCAGATCTTCGATTTTCGAGGTCGCGACCGGGTCCAGCGCCGAGGCCGGTTCGTCCATCAAGATCACGTCAGGGTCGGGTGCGATGGCCCGGGCGATACATAATCGCTGTTGCTGCCCACCCGAGAGGTCCAGTCCGCTCGAATCGAGTTGGTCTTCGACCTCCTCGAGTAACGCCGCCCGCTCGAGGGCGCTGTGGACCGTCTCGTCGATGTCAGCGTCCTTGCCCTGGACTTTGAGTCCGTAGGCGACGTTGTCGCGGATGCTCTTCGGGAACGGGTTGGGCGACTGGAAGACCATTCCGATCTTCCGGCGGAGTGCGACCGGATCGACGTCGTCGTCGTAGACGTTCTTCCCGTCGAACAGCAGTTCGCCGTCGACGCGGGCGGCGTCGACGAGGTCGTTCATCCGGTTGATACACCGGAGGAACGTCGACTTCCCACACCCCGACGGGCCGATGACGGCCGTGACCTGCTTTTCGGGAATTTCGATGTCGACGCCCCGGAGTGCCTGTTCGTCGCCGTAGTAGACGTCGAGATCGCGCGCCTCGAGCAGCGTTCGATCCGTCGTCGTGCGCTCGCCGGCGTCGCTGTCCGTCACGAGGGTGTCGGTTCCCGGCGTCGGGGCTGGTTGGTCGTCGGTCGGTTCCGTTTCCGAGGAAGTCATCTGTTTGTTAGTCATTGTTACGTGCGCTGTTGATATCGATTCCGGATGATGATCGCGATCGAGTTGATGGTTAGTAAGACGACGAGCAGCGTGACGACACCGGCGGCGACGACGCCGTACTGGAACTCCATTTGTGGGTACGACGCCCAGTTGTAGATCTGCAGGGGCATCGCGCTGACCTTGCTGAGCAAGCTGTTTGGGATACCAAAGACCGTCGTCGGGGCGGCGATCATGATCAGCGGCGCCGTCTCGCCGATCGCGCGGCCGAGCGCGAGGATGGTCCCCGTCATGATACCAGGCATCGCCCGCGGCAACACGACATTGCGAATCGTCTGCCACTTCGTCGCGCCCATCCCATAGGACGCTTGCCGCTGTGAGTCCGGGACGGCCCGAATCGCTTCCTGGGCCGAAATGATCACGATCGGCAGGATGAGCAGGGCGATGGTAAACGCCGCGGCCAGCACCGACCCGTATCCGATATTAAAGAACCCGATGAACAGTCCCAGCCCCAGTAGGCCGTAGACGACCGACGGGACGCCCGCGAGGTTGGCGATGTTGAGCTGGATGAACTGCGTGAGGTACCCGTCGTCGGCGTATTCCTCGAGGTAGACCGCGGCGCCGACACCGACCGGGAAGGTGATCAGCGCGATCAAGAGCATGATCGCGACAGAACCGACGAGTGCGGGCAGGAATCCAGCTTCGTTCGGATTCGGATGCGGCGGGCTCGTGAGGAATCCCCAGTCGAGCCAGCCGACGGCGTCGACGGCGACGTTCAGGAGCAACGCCGCGAGCGAAACGATCCCGATGAGCGTTGCCGCGAGCGCGAGCAGACGGAACGCGACGTCTTTCGTTCGGCTGATCTGTCCGAAACCAGTATCCACTGCGTTTTCGCGCGTATCGGCCGCCATTAGCGATACACCTCCCGGTAGTGCGATGCGACGAGTTCACTGACGAGATTCATCGCGAAGGTGATGACGAAGAGAGTCAGCCCGACCGCGAAGAGACTCTTGTACGCGGCGCCCTGGCCGACGATGTCGCCCGTTCCGATCTGCACCATCGCGGAGGTCATCGGCTGGATCGAATTGAGGAACATCCCCGCCGGATCGGTCAGGTCGATCATCCGTGGTGTCTGGCCGGCCGCGATTGCGACGATCATCGTTTCGCCGATCGCTCGCGAGAGCGCGAGGATGAACGACGAGAAGATTCCGGACAGTGCCGCCGGCACCACGACCGACGTGGAGACGGTGAACTTCGTTGCGCCGAGGCCGTAACTGGCCTGGCGCAGCGAATCGGGAACCGCGCTCATCGCGTCCTCGCTGATCGAGGAAACCATTGGGATGATCATGATTCCAACCATGATCGACGCCGACAACGCGTTGAACGTCGACAGCGGCAGGAACCGATCCAGAGCCGGTGTGACGTACACGAGTGCGAAGTAGCCGTAGACGACCGTCGGGACGCCGGCCAGCACCTCGAGTGCCGGCTTGAGATAGGCCCGCCGGCGCTCGGAAGCATATTCACTGAGATAGATCGCCGTGAGAAGACCGATCGGAAGCGCGACCATCGCCGAGCCGATCGTGATGATCAGCGTCCCAGAAATCAGCGGGAGAACGCCAAACGAGATCGGTTCGTTTGTCGGAGTCCACTGCGTTCCTGTGAAGAACTCTACGGGCGAGACGAGCCTGAAGAAGTCGACCGCGTCGACGAGGAGCGTCAGCAAGATCGCGATGGTCGTCAGGATCGAAAGCAGCGCGCACAGTTTGAACAGATACCGAAATAGCGTTCCGCGGGCCGTCCGGATCCCGTCGTGGGAGAAGTCAGGAACGCTCATCCAGTCACCTCCGCGATCTGCGCATCGAGTTTCTCGAGGTTTTCATCGCGCTGTTCTTCGGTGATCGGCACATAACCGACCTCTGAGACCAGATCCGTCGCAGCTCGTTTCATGTAAAACCGGACGAAGTTTCGGACGGCGGACTCCGCGAGCGATTCCTTCGCGACGTAGATGAACAGCGGTCGCGAGAGGGGTTTGTACTCGCCCGATTTTGCCGTCTCGATCGACGGTTCGACGCAGCCGTTCCCATTATCGATCGAGACCGCCTTGATCCGATTGGGGTTCTCGCTGTAGTACGAGAATCCGAAGTAGCCCATCGCAGCTTCTGACCCGCGGACCCCCTGAACGATCGTTCGATCGCGTTCGGTGGCGTAGTAGTCGTTTCGGTGGTTCAATTCCTCGCCGAGAATGGCCTCGTTGAAGTAGTCGAACGTCCCCGATGTCGTCGCGGCGCCATATAGCTCGAACTCTTGATCGGGCCACTCGTCGTCGATATCGCTCCAACGGTTGGCACCGTCGGCGCTCCAGATCTGCTGGAGCTGTTCGACGGTGAGGCAGTCGACCCAGTCGGCGTTCGGATTGACCACGACCGTCAGCGCGTCTGTGGCGATCTGGAATTCGATCGGCGTCACGTCGTTGCTCCCACACTGTTCGATTTCGGCGTCGGCGATCGCTCGACTCGCGTTGTTAATATCGGTTCGTCCCGCACAGAAGAAGTTCCCGAACCCACCACCCGTCCCCGTCTTGCTGAGCGAGAGGTTGACGGTGGGGTATTCTTCCGAGAACGCGGAGGCGATCGCCTCGGTCACGGGAAATACCGTACTACTTCCCGCGATGTTCACCTGGTTGCCCTCTGTGGCGAAGACGCCGGTACAACCGGCCAATCCGCCGGAGAGAGCAACGCTCGCCGCGGCGAGAAAATCTCGCCGACCGTGAGTGGCCGGCAGAGACGCCGTGGTATCTCTCGACATCACCGGATCGAAGTCACAGAGTAGGTAAATATACTACTATTAGTTCTATATAGTAGTATGTATCCAGATTCTAGACTGTCGGTATGGGGGCTACTGACGAGGGGGCCCGTTCAACGCATACGTATGACAACAGTTGTCGGTGGTCATTCTCTGCCAAACAAAAACCATCCGAAACCGGACTATACGTTGCAGAAATAGAGACGAGATATATAGATCAGGTACGTGCGCCCTCAGACCGGGTAAAACGCGCTTTCAGAAGAGTAACTCGTCGCTACTTTCGATCGCGTACAGCGTCCGAGCGGCCACGTTCACTGCGTGATCGCCGATCCGCTCCACGTCCCGAACGATTACGAGCGTTTGCGAGACGTCGGCAAGAACGTCATACGCTGACGAGAAAGTACCGGACTCGCCCTGGATCGCTTGGGTGTCTGTTGCGTCGATCTGCAGTTCGATGCAGGTCCTGACGGCTCGCTCGGTACCGGCGACACAGCGGGAGTCGAGTTCGTCATCTCGATCCGCAACCGCGAAACAGGCCGCCGAATCCGCGGCCGAGAAGGCGTCGGTCGCGTGCTCGACGAGTTCCAGCGCGGGCGCGGCGATCCGCTCGTAATCGGTGTTGGGAAGCGGTGACGACTCGGAGCCGTCTAGCGCGTACTCGGCCAGATTCGTCGCGAGATCGCCGACGCGCTCGAGGTCTGTAACGATCTTGAACGCTGCGCCGACGATCCGGAGATCGCCCGCAGCCGGCTGTTGGAGCGCGAGCAACTCGAGACACTCGCCTTCGATCTCGAGGGTGCGATGGTTGACGGTTCGATCCCCGGAGACGACCGTTCGTGCGAGCGCTCATCACCGGTAAAGAGCGCGGTGAATCCGTCGGCGAGTTGTTCCCGGACGAGGTCACCCAGCGCGATGACGGCTTCGTGAAGGCGCTCGAGCCGTGCCCGAAAGCCCTCGAGCGTCATCGTTTGTCACCCGAACTTGCCGGTGATGTAGTCCTCGACGCGGTCGTGCTCCGGGTTCTCGAAGATCTTGTCGGTGTCGTCGAACTCGACGAGTTCGCCGCCGGTCAGGAAGACGGCGGTCTTATCGGAGATCCGGGCAGCCTGCTGCATGTTGTGGGTGACGATGACGACCGTATACTCCTCGGCGAGGTCCTCGATCAGATCTTCGATTTTCGAGGTCGCGACCGGGTCCAGCGCCGAGGCCGGTTCGTCCATCAAGATCACGTCAGGGTCGGGTGCGATGGCCCGGGCGATACATAATCGCTGTTGCTGCCCACCCGAGAGGTCCAGTCCGCTCGAATCGAGTTGGTCTTCGACCTCCTCGAGCAGCGCCGCCCGCTCGAGGGCGCTGTGAACCGTCTCGTCGACGTCGACGTCCATGTCCTGGACTTCCAGTCCGAACGCCACGTTGTCGTAGATGCTCTTCGGGAACGGGTTGGGCGACTGGAAGACCATTCCGATCTTCCGGCGGAGTGCGACCGGATCGACGTCGTCGTCGTAGACGTTCTTCCCGTCGAACAGCAGCTCGCCGTCGACGCCGGCGCTATCGATGAGGTCGTTCATCCGGTTGATACACCGGAGGAACGTCGACTTCCCGCACCCCGAGGGGCCGATGAGCGCCGTAACACAGTTGTCCGGGATCTGGATGTCGACTCCGTCGAGCGCCCGGGTCTCGTCGTAGAAGACGTTCAGATCGCGCGATTCGATGATCGCGTCGCTGTCTGCTACCGTCGATCGGCCGTCCATGTCGAACGACTCGTCGAGCAGTGGTGTGGTCCCGGAGTCGGACTGAGTCATTGATTCCGGGACGGTAGATCCGCTGCCGTCCGTTCGCTGTTCGACACTGTCGTCGGCCTTTGGTGTGTCTTTTCGTGCCATCTCAATCTCGTCTCTGGTACTTGTTGCGCAGGAGGATCGCAGTGCCGTTCATCATCAGCAAGACGACGAGCAGGGTGAGCACTCCCGCAGCGAGAACCCCGTGATAAAACTCGGGTTTCGCCAGTTGGGCCCAAGCGTACAGTTGTCGCGGCATCGCGCTGAACAGCCCGAAGAACGACCGCGGCGGGATGCGAACGACCGCCGCGACGCCCACCATCAACAGCGGTGCCGTCTCACCGATCGCGCGGCCGAGCGCGAGGATCGTGCCAGTCAGTATCCCGGGCATCGCGCGTGGCAGCACGACCGTCCGGACCGTCTGCCACCTCGTCGCACCCATCCCGTAGGCAGCCTGCCGCTGCGAATCGGGAACCGCCTGAATAGCCTCCTGGGAGGAAACGATAATGATCGGCAGGATGAGCAACCCGATCGTCAGTCCACCGACGACCACGATACCCGGCTGTAGCCCGCCGATCTTGACGAACAGCGCGAGACCGAGTAGTCCGTAGACGACCGAGGGAACGCCGGCCAGGTTCGCGATGTTGATCTCGATCAGTTCGACGACTTTTCCCAGTAGGCCCCCGTTGGGAGCGTACTCCTCGAGATAGATCGCTGCGCCGACGCCCACGGGGAACGCGGCGACGGCGATCACGATGACCATCATCACGGATCCGACGAGTGCCGGATAAATCCCGGCCTCGCGGGGCGTCGTGTCGTGGACTTCGGTGAGGAAACTCCAGTCGAGCCAGACGGTCGGGCCGGCGAGTCCAACGATATCCGCGAGAAGGGCGCTACCGAGGACGCCGGCGCCGATTACGACGGGAAAGGCCAGGCCGGAAATGCCGTTCCCCCGTCTGATAACCTGCTCGACATATAGTCCGATCGGGACGACGACGATTGCCGTCAAAACGATCCACGCCATCGCTCCGATCCCGACGAGCGGACCCGCGACGATGCCGAGAGCCGCCATAGCGACCGTCGCACCGCTGGCGAGTAGGCCGGCACGGTCGCTCTCGCGAACGCGACCGATATGCCAGCCGGCCACCGCGGCAATCGGCACGGCAAACGTCCCGACGAGTGACAGCGACTCCGTCGGTAACACCGGAAGCGAGAGGATCAGGGTACGGAGGCTCGGGATCGCGCCCGGAACGCCGACGATCGAAACGACGAAGACGACCGCCGCGATCAGAGTGCGATCGTACGAATCGGTGTCGCGAACCCGACCGTACAGCTCGGTCAGGCCGACGGCGATACCCGTAGCCGCGACGAGTGCGAGCCACTCGTGGGGCGACAGGATGTGCCTGAAGAAAATTACGACGCCGCCGGCGAGCAACGTCGTCGCGATCGGGAGGCCGAGCGACGTATACGCCACTTCGCCCGCCGCCGGGTCGTATCGATAGTAATAGCCCGCCAGGACGAGCGCCGGTACCGGGACCAACACGACGACCGTTACCCACCAGCCAGGGTCGGCTGACAGGGGTTCGATCGCGTCGATGGCGACGTAGACGAGGAACACGAAGACGAGAAACAGGGTCAGCACGGTTGCGCCGAGACAGCCGGCTTTGAACAGTCGGCCGCGGAGCTGGCTCACCTGTCCGTCCGTGCCGAACCAGGCGTCGACGGATTCGTCGGTGGTGGCCATCAGTAAGTCACCCCCGATTCGGTCGCCTCGTCGGCGATGAGAGTCCGGTTCATTGATACTCCTCCCGGTAGCGTGCTGCGATGCGGTTGCTGAGCAGGTTCATCGCGAACGTGATCGCGAACAGCGTCAGCCCGATCGCGAACATCGAATAGTAGCCGGCCGTGCCGCCGGACAGGTCCGTCGTCACCGCCTGCACCATCGCACTCGTCATCGTCTGTCCCGAGTTGAAGAGGTTCGACTGCGGGTTCGTCGGGTCGAGCATTCGCGCCCGGCTCCCGCCAGCGACGACCACGATCATCGTCTCACCGATCGCCCGCGACAACGCCAGGATGTACGACGAAAAGATCCCCGAGACCGACGCGGGGATGACGATTTTCGTCGAGACTTCGAACTTCGTGGCACCGAGGCCGTATCCCGCCTGTCGGAGCGAGTCCGGGACGGCGCTCATGGCGTCCTCGCTGATCGACGAAACCATCGGAATGATCATGATTCCGACCATGATCGACGCGGAAAACAGGTTGAACAGGCTCAGATCGAGCCCGATCTCCTGGAGCCACGGCGTCAAATAGACGAGCGCGAAGAAGCCGTAGACGACGGTCGGAATTCCGGCGAGGATCTCGAGCGCCGGTTTGAGGACCGATCTCGTCCGCGCGCTGGCGTACTCGCTCAGGTAGACCGCGGCCGCCGTGCCGATCGGGATCGCGACCATCGCCGAGACGACCGTCACGATGAGCGTGGCGGTCACGAGCGGCAGGATTCCGAGAATCGGGTCCTCGCTCCGGAGCACCCACTCCGTCCCGGTGAAGAACGCGTACGGGTCCACCCGCTGGAAGAACTCGACGGCGTCGACCGCCAGCGTAGTGGCGATACTGATCGTTACGAAGACTGTCAGCGCCGCGCAACTGAACAACAGTCCGTGATAAATCCGTTCCTTTGCAACTCTCCCGTGTGCCGATCGCGTGAGATCAGCGTCGACTGATGTGTCACCCATGTTCTGTTCGTTTTCTCTCCGGAAAATCGGATCGGTCGTTCGCGTTACTTGCCTGCGGCGTTATCGAGCGCGCTCATGTTCTCGTCGACCATATCCTGGTTCGAGGGAACGTACCCGACGTCGTCTGCGATCCAGCTGGCGTTGCTGTTCTCGAGGTAGAACTTCAGGAACTCGTAGACCTCCTCGCGCTGGACGGCCTCCTCGGAGGGGTAAATGAACAGCGGGCGGGCCATCGGGTACGTCCCTTCGCTGGCCGCCTGCAGGTCGGGCGTGCCGCAGTCGTCGCTCTCGGTCTCTTTGACGTCGAGCGCCTTGACGCGGTCCTGGTTCTCGGCGTAGTATGCGTAGCCGAAGTACCCGATCGCGTACGGGCTGTTCGTGAGCCCCTGAATAATCGTGTTGTCGTCCTCGGTCCCCTCGTAGTCGGTGGTGTGGCTGCCGCCGCTGACGTTCGCGGTGAACCAGTCGTAGGTTCCGGAGGTCGTGTCGGGTCCGTAGCGCAGAATCTCCTCGTCGGGCCAGTCGGAGTTGACCTCGGACCACGTGCTGGCGGCGTTCTCGCCCCAGATCTGCTCCATTTCGTCGAAGGACATGCAGTCGACCCAGTCGTTGTCGGGGCTGACTGCCATCGTGAGCGCGTCGCCCGCGATGTGCATCTCAATCGGAGTGACGTCGTTCTCTGCGCAGTGATCTTCTTCCTCGGATTTGATCGGCCGGGAAGCGCCGTTGATGTCCGCGTTGCCGGGACAGAAATGGTTCTCGAATCCGCCGCCACTGCCGGTTGAGTCGACCGTGACGTTGACGCCCGGATTCTCGTCCATGAATCGCTGTGCCATCTCATCGGAAATCGGGAAGACGGTACTCGACCCCTTGACGATGACCTGACCGGAGAGGTCACCGCCGCCGTTGCCGTTCCCTCCGTTTCCGTTGCCTTCCCCGGTGTTCTCGGTACAGCCCGCGATAGCGACTGCGCTCACAGCTCCCGTTGCGGCCATAAACTCCCGTCGCGATACTGCGTCGCGTCCGAACTGGTTGTCTGCCATCACGTGGTTGATTCGAGAGGCTATAAAAAAGGGATGCTATGAACGATATATACTGGTCAGTGATCACATACTTCTATATAGTAGTGCACTGGTGTCAGTAGAACAAACCGGGTTCAGTGCCTTCCAGTCCGAGGTTCTCGAGACACCGTACCGGAGATATTCGCTGGTGCTTGCCGCAGACGGATCGTCGTTTCCTCTCGCGGACAGCGCAGCTCTAGGGCGACCGTTCCCGACGGGAGTCGTTTGTCGCCGCGCTCGAGAGAACGGATTGCGCGGCTATCGCCGGTTCGATCGGAGCGCCGCTGACGGTCGTGGGTGGGTCGAGAGGGACGATTTCCTCCCGGCGATGAAGGAACGAGGACGGTGTCAACCATACCGTATACGGAACTATTCCGATCGCTACCCAATACGAGGCGCAAGTATATTTGGTAACTCTTCGAAGTGATATTCTGACGAAAACGGAGTGTCAGTTACCGCCATTTTCAGCCCATTACGGGCGACAATCCCGCGCTTTCGTCGTCACTCTATAGATCCATGTATATTTATATTCGAGCGGTCGAAAGGCCGCCACATGGAGACGCGCAAGGTGCAGGTGACGGGCGGGTCGACGTACACGGTTTCGCTCCCCAAAACGTGGGCGACCGAAAACGAGGTCAGCGCGGGCACGACCGTCGAATTTTATCCCGAAGACGACACCCTCCTGTTGACACCCAAGAGCGAGTCGCATCGGCAGGAAGGAACGCTCGACGTCTCGAATCTGGAGGGCGACCGACTCACGCGGGCCGTGATGACCATGTACGTCAGCGGCTTCGACATCATCAGGCTCGAGGCGGGCCGAATCACGACGGACCAGCGACGGGCGATCCGCAGCGCGACACAGGGGCTGGTCGGCGTCGAGGTACTCGAGGAGACGACCGATAGCGTGGTCATCCAGGACCTCCTCGATTCCTCCGAACTGTCGATCCTTAACGCCGTCACGCGCATGCGATTGATATCCCAATCGATGCTCGAGGACGCCGTCAGGGCACTGATCGACAACGACGACGACATCGCCCACGACGTCATCGAGCGAGACGACGACGTCGACCGCCTCTGGCTGGTCGTCTCGCGAATCTTCCGTGCGACCCTTCGATCCCCACGTGCAGCGGAGGAACTCGGTGTCCCTCGCGAAGACTGCTTCGACTTCCACTCGAGCGCCCGCCAGCTCGAACGCGTCGCCGACCACGCGACGAAGATCAGCAACCTCGCGCTCAAACTCAACGAGATTCCCGAGCCGGTCGCCGACGCGCTCGAGGACCTTCAGGCGGACACATCGACGATCCTGGAAACGTCGATGGACGCGCTGTTCGCCGACGACACCGACGAGGCGACGCGACTCGGCCACGACGCCCGCGAAGCCATCCTCGAGATCGACGAACACACCCGACAGGTCGACAACATGCTTCGGGACCTCGACTCGGTGCAAGCCCAGTCGCTCGGGCTAATCGTCGACTCGCTGTCCAGAAGCGCCGACTACGGCGGAAATATCGCGGAAACGGCGCTACAGAAGGCCGCGCCACGACCCTGATTCGAATTTCGCTGGCTCACGTCCGCATTCGGAGGTCATCGCTCACCCACCGTGGACGGTCACGCACACGCCTCGAGATCCGTTCGTTCACTTCCACCCTCCTGCGGGAACGCTTTTGAAGCCCCGACTCGAATTGCCGCTGATGGAACTCGACGATCATGCCGAGGACCTCGCCTCCGACCTCGGTGTCGACAAAGAGGAGGTCAAATCCGACTTGCAGAACCTGGTGGAGTACAGCGTCCCGTTCGACGAGGCGAAACAGAGCCTTCGGCGGAAGTACGGCGACGGTTCGGGCGGCGGCGGGACTCCGTCGGCGAAGGAAATCGCCGAAATCACACCCGACGACGGCTCCGTTACCGTCACCGGCGTCGTCCTGACGGCGGGCAAACGATCGATCCGCTACCAGGGATCGGATCACGTCATCGTCGAAGGTCGACTGGCCGACGAGACCGGTGCGATCGACTACACGGCATGGGAGGACTTCGGCCTCTCGCCGGGAGAGACGATCACCGCAGGGAACGCGGGGGTCCGCGAGTGGGACGGCGAACCCGAACTCAACTTCGGAGAGAGCACGTCGCTCTCGTTCGAGGAAGAACCGGTCGACGTCTCCCACGAAATCGGTGGCGACGCGCGACTGGCCGACCTCCAGACCGGTGACCGCGCGGTCACCGTCGAGGTGTCGGTCCTCGAGTGCGAGCGCCGAACGATCGACGGCCGCGACGGCGAGACGGACATTCTGAGCGGCGTCTTCGGCGACGAGAGCGGTCGACTCCCGTTCACGAACTGGGATCCGTCGCCCGAAATCGAGGAGGGCGGATCGGTTCGAATCGAGAACGCGTACGTCCAGGAATTTCGCGGCGTTCCCGAACTCAACGTCTCGGCGTTCTCGACGGTCACCGGACTCGACCGGACGGTCGACGTCGGCAGCGACGCGGTGAGCATGACCGTCGGGGAGGCCGTCCGGACGGGCGGCGTCTACGACGTCGAAGTGGGCGGCAACGTCCTCGCCGTCCGGGAAGGGTCCGGCCTGATCCAGCGTTGTCCGGAGTGCTATCGCGTCATCCAGAAGGGACAGTGTCGGACGCACGGGGACGTCGACGGGATCGACGACCTTCGGATCAAAGCGATCCTCGACGACGGTACCGGAACCGTCACCGTCATCCTCGACGACGAACTGACCGAACGGGTCTACGGCGGCACCCTGGACGACGCTTTAAACCAGGCCCGCGAAGCCATGGATCAGGAGGTCGTCGCGGATACGATCCGCGAGTGCATCGTCGGCCGCGAGTACCGCGTGCGCGGTCACCTCTCGGTCGACGAGTACGGCGCGAACCTGGACGCCGAAACGTTCGAAGAAAGTGATGACGATCCGGCCGATCGTGCGACGGCCGTCCTCGAGGGGGTGAACGTATGAGCGCGAACGGGACCGACGACGAGATTCCTGGGCGGGAAATCGCCTACAGGCTGCTCGCGACGGAGTACGACGACGCCTCACTCTCGTACGCCGAAAGCGACGAAGAACGGGCACCGAACTACGTGATCTCGCCGACCGGCGCGAGACTCAACCGCGTCTTCGCCGTCGGCACGCTCACCGAGGTCACGTCGGTCAACGACGAGATGGTTCGCGCCCGGATCGTCGACCCGACCGGCGCGTTCGTCGTGTACGCCGGCCAGTACCAGCCGGACGAACTGGCGTTCCTCGAGCAGGTCGAGCCGCCCGCTTTCGTCGCAGTCACGGGCAAGGCGCGGACCTTCCAGCCGGACGATTCCGATCGCGTCTACACCTCGATTCGACCCGAGAGCATCGCCACAGTCGACGCCGACACCCGCGACCGCTGGGTCGTCAGCGCAGCCGAACAGACGCTCGAGCGTATCGGCACCTACGCGTCGGCCGCTCGAATTGACGGACCTGACGACGCGCTGACCGACGCCCTCCTCGAGGCGGGCGTCGAATCCGGCTTCGCCGCAGGGATTCCGCTCGCACGGAACCATTACGGGACGACGACGTCGTACCTCGCGGCGCTGCGGGAGCGTGCGCTCGAGGCGTGTGAAGTCATCGCGGACGAGCGCGATCAGGTGAGCGGGGTCGACGTCTTACCGGGGGACACGAATCCCGAGTCCGACGCGACCTTCGTCGCGCTGGCCGAACTCGCGGACGTCGGTCTCGACGAACTCGACGTGCACGACGAGCCGGATTCGGAGCTGGCCGCAACGTCGGGACGTGTAACGGCGGCGGCAAGCCCCGAGGCCGAATCCACATCGGCAAACGCACACCCGGGCTCAGCAGCAGGGACGGCCACCGGCACCGGGACCGATGCCGCCGGTGCCGAGACACAATCGACGACCGGTGAATCAGCCGCAGAGACGCTCGAGGGCACCGACGCGGAACCGGAGACCGACGAGGGAGACACGCCGCCCGCGGAACGTTCCGAGCCCGAAGCCGAATCGCCGGCTTCGACCGCCGATTCCGACACCACCGGGACGGAGACCGAGATCGCGGTCGACGACGAGACAACTGCCGTCGGCGAGACCGGCGAGGACGGCGACCTCGGCGATTTCGACGCCGGCGACGTCGATGTCGACGATGGCATGTACGAGATGGACGACGAGGAACGCGACCAACTCGAAGCCGAATTCGGGACTGAGTTTACGACCGGGAGCGAAGTCGACGACCCCGGCCAAGCCGACATCGATACTCCCGATTCGGACGAAGCGTCGACCGACCGATCGGCAACCGACGACCTCGGCGCACCGCCCCAATCCGGACTCGAGGACGCCGTCGCTGACGCGCCAGCCGACCCCGAGGAGCCGGAATCGGCCGAGACAGCGGCCGATGCACCGGACGAGCCTGACACTGACGAAACTGCGGCTCCAGCGGAGGTGGATTCCGCGGCCGGCGTCGAACTAGCGGACGAAACCGCCGATGAGCCAGCGGACGACGAACCGGCAGCCGACGTCGACCTGGAGAGCTACGTCGTCGAGACGATGGCGGAACTGGACGACGGAGACGGCGCCGCTCGAGGGACCGTCATCGAAACGGTTGCTGCTGACACCGGCGCGTCCACGGACGAGGTCGAGGACGCGATCCAGGACGCACTGATGGGCGGCCAATGTTACGAACCCGACGACGAGACGCTGAAAGCGATCTAACCGTTCGATGGGAGACGAGTCGTCTCGGTCGGATGGATCGGATCGGTCGGATCGACCGTGTGATCGTCGATGACTGCACCGCTCGTCCAGCCGATTCCCGATGAACCGGCCGCCACCGCGACCGTCGGCACCCAGCAGGCCCTCCTCGTCGCCGATTACCACGCCGGATACGAGGCCGGCCTACGATACGAACACGGCGTCGACGTTCCGAGCCGCGCCCCCGAGCGCCGCGAACGTCTCGCCTCGTTGCTCGAGCGTATCCGCCCCGATCGTCTACTCGTGCTTGGGGATCTCATGCACTCGATCGGCGACCCGGGCGGGGCCGAGCGCGGCGAACTCGAGGTGCTGTTCGAGTCTCTTCCCGACGACGTGGCGGTGACCGTCGTCAAGGGCAACCACGACGGACGCATCGAAACCTGGCTCACCGATGGTGACGGCATCGACATCGACACCGATATCGACGTCGTTCCCGGCGACGGCATCGCACTCGGCGACATCGGCGTCTGTCACGGCCACACGTGGCCCTCACAGGAGGTTCTCGAGTCCGATGTCGTCTGTCTGGGTCACGAACACCCTTGCGTGCGACTCGAAGACAAGATCGGTGGCAGCCGCGTCGAGCGAGCGTGGCTGCGCGGTCGACTCGATCCCGCTCCGTTTCGTGACCGTCTCGAGTACGAGGACGTCACGTGGCTCGAGCGAGCGGACGAAACGCCGCCTCGGGTGGTTGTCATTCCGGCGTTCAACGATCTCGTCGGCGGGACGTGGATCAACGTACCCGGACAGTCGTTTCTGTCGCCGTTCCTGCCTGCGGGGCTGGCCGACGGAGAGGCCTACCTGCTGGACGGGACGCGACTGGGTCCGTACGAGTCAGTGTAACGGTTCGGCACCACGATCCGATGGTCACCAACGTGATCAGGTTCTGGGCCGCGCTCGGCGGACCGGTGTTCGGACCGCGCGAGAAGCAACGCCTGAGCCGGGGAGGCAGCGGTCACCGCCGGACGGTTTCCGATCGGATTTCGTCCCCCTCGCGCCACTGGTAGTACCGGTATTCGGTCCCGCCGATCGTCGTCACCGAAACGCTCGCGCGTTTGGGAACGCGGTCGGGAAGTGCGATCGAATCGGCGTCCGCCGTCGCATGTGTTCCCTCGTCACCCTCGTCGTCGGCGCCCCGTCGCTCCGTCCACGCCGCCAGTTCTTCGAGATAGCGCCCTGCTGCGCGGAGCGTCGACGCGTCTCGACCCTCGAGTTCTCGGAGCGCCTCGCACCCCGTTCGGTCCAGTTCCGCCGGCACCGACGGCCGTTCGTCCGCGGTCATCTTTGTCGATGCGAGTGTGCGTACGGCCACTCTAAAACGTCTCGCTTCGAGCCGCGCGGGACAGCATAGTCTGTGACATGCTGACGTAGCCTCTATTGAGACCTAGTATTCTTTAGTTCCCCACTACGTGTAGATTTATATACCAGAGTGAGGTCCGTCCTGATGACAATGACATCACAGAAACACCGTTCTGCGACGAAGATCGATCCGGTTCCCGAGGGGCTGGAATCGGCGCGAGCGAAACTAGTGTACATCTATCTCGACGCGACCGGCGGTGCGACAGTCGAGGAGTTAGGAGAGATACTTGCGATGAAAAAGATCAACATCCTCTCCGTCCTGAACTCGCTTTCGAGTACGGGCTACGTCGATCGGATGGGAGACGAGTTCGTCGTCACGAACTGATCGCCACGCGGCGACGTCGCCGACGCCCCCGTTTTCGGTCCGTTCACGGTTCCATCGCAATCAGTCGTACACTCCGTAGTGATGGGGTTCAGCGACGACTTCGGTTGAACCCGCTCTCGAGACCGTTCGGATCAGAACGCCTCGAGAGTACGTTCGAAGTCGCGACGTGGATGGCGCTCGGAGTGTCACCCGTCGCCGGTCGACGTAACGGGCCGCTGGACCGTAGCCGGGAATCAGTACGCGTAGCGTTGACCCGGTGGTCGGTGGCGACGAGCGCAATCGGACCGTCGACCGGCTATGTGCGTCCGGACGCGCCGAACAGGGCAACCAGACTCGAGGTGCTGGCGTCTACGCTGGCCCGCCAGACGGTCGCCGACACTCGAAACGCCTCTCGCCACGCCACGATCGGTCTCGTAGCCGCGACGCTCGGTTTCGACGGGCGCCGCCGTGGTCGCTTCCCGAGCGTAGTCTCGCAATCAGGGCAGATGTATGCGACGAACGTCGGCCGTGACTGCAATACCCAGTCACCGTCGATGGGATTCGTGTGATCGCATTCCCAGCAGAACAGTGTCGCTTTTCGACGCGTCGGCGCACCGTCCACGGGGTCGGATGCGGGCCGGGTCATCGCGCAGGGATACGATTGCCAAGCATAAAGTCACCCATCGTGATTCGTTCACACGACCCACTCGGCCGATGACTCGACGAAACGCCGCTATCGTTAGTCTGGAGACGATGAATCGCAAGGGTGGTGACTGTCGACCACCCACCGCCTGGTCGATTGTCGGTAGCGACCGTCCGTCCCCGAATCCGCCATCGGTTTTTGCGAGCGGTCCGTACGTGACAACATGATCGCGACCGATAAACCGACCAGACTCGAGACGGGCGACGACGTCGACACATTCGTCGAGACCCACGACGTGGCACTCGTAGAGTTTTACACCAGCGGGTGTGCGATGTGTCAGGCGATGGAACCGGTACTGGGAAACGTCGCCCGCGCGACGCAAATCTCGATCGGGATGGTAAATCCCGGCACCGACAATGCGCTCGTCGACAGATTCGACGTTCGGTCGGTGCCGACGTTGATTCTCTTCGAGAACGGAGGCGAGGTCGCCCGTCTGGCCGAGGGATTCCAGGGTGGCGATGCGGTGACGGATTTCCTGGCCGAACACGTGCCCCACGCAGCTGAGACGGTGTAACGCGCGAGGTCGTACGCGTCCGGCCCAAGTTATCTCGATGCTACCGATCCGTGGATGCAGCGAAACGGAATCTCGTCCCGTCTCCCGTGTCTGCCGCGCTCGAATCTCCCACTCTCGTTTCCGTTGCCCCGTCGCTGCTCGCACTCGTTCGAGTCCACGAACGCTTATAGCGGCCCACACGCATTCCTTCGCCATGACCGCGGCCGAAGGTGTCGAACTACTGGGACTCCGTTGCGACGCCGTCGCCGATTTCGGGGCCCCGGCGCTCCGGGACCTGCTCGAGCACTTCGATCCGGACCTGGTTTACGTCGCCCGCGAGCGATCGGACGCGAGAGTCGTCAGCCGCCTTCGCCGATCGTTCGACGGTCCAGTCGTCTTCGCCGGCGGCCCAGCTAAAATACGAACCGAAACGGTGGCCGGAGTCTCGATTACGTTCTCGAGCGCCGCATTGCTGCTCGGGGATCCGGCCGACGAGCAGGTCGACACCACCGGCGATACGTGGAACGCCGATTTCGTCGTCTGTGACGACCTCGAACTGACGACCGACGCCGTTTCGCTCGACGTAACTCTCTCTGGCCGCGACGCCATCGCCCGCTACCAATCTCGGACGAGCGCGACGACGACGTTCCTCACGGGCGCGCTCGAGGCGAGTTACGATCACGTCTGGGACGCGACGGTCGACGGCGACCCCGTCCGGCTGCCGATTCGGGGTGTCGGTCCGCTGCGGCGATCCGGTGCGGCCGAACTTGCCTGCCTCACCTGCGACCGGCACGGTTCGGTGGCGGTCTCGTCGGTGCCGGCCGATCGGTTCGGGCTCCGAGCGCTTTCCGGCGTCGGTCCCACGACTGCTGATCGACTCCGTTCCAACGGATACGACACGCGGGCAGACGTCGCCGAGGCGACGTCGGTGGAACTGCGATCGATCGACGGCATCGGCGCATCGACTGCTCGAGAGATTGGGTCCAGCGCGCGTGCGCTCGAAGAATCGCGCGTAGTCCGTCGCACGGACGAGCCAGTTCCGCCGGCTCCCGAGGGATCGATGCCGCTGTTCGTCGATATCGAGACGGACGGGTTGCAGCCGACGATACTCTGGTTGATTGGCGTTTACGATCCCGAACGCGACGTCTACGTCGACTTCGTCGACACCGAACTGACTCGCGACGAGCCGGGTGCGGCGACCCTCGAGTTCGTCTCGTGGTTGGCCGCGGAGTACGACTCCCCCTCGCTGATCGCCTGGAATGGCCACGCGTTCGACTACAGACACCTCGAGCGGTTCATCTCTCGTTACGCACCCGACTATCACGAATACTGGGACGAGGACGTGTACGCGTACGACCTCTACGACTGGGCGGTGAGACGGGACAACGCCGTCCTGCCGGGCCGAACGAACCGGCTCGAGGACGTCGCCGACGGCCTCGGCTGTGCGCGGTCGGGGACCGTGGCCGCCCTCGACGGCAAGACGCTGGCGGAACGAATACGACGGCGGCTCGAGGGGCCGGGTACCCTGGCCGTCGAACCGGGCGACGATGCGGCCGCGGGAGCGTCAGAAATCGACTGGGACGCCGCCCGAGGCTACTGCGAGGCGGACGTCCGGGAACTGGCGGCGACCTACGACGCGATTGCGAGCGCCCCCCTCGAGGCGGATGCGGAGACACCGGAACGGAATCGAGCGCCGACCGACGGGACGACGCAAACGGGACTCGCCGATTTCTGACTATGCCGACCGACAAACCACCGGACCCGAACGACGGAACGGACGGAACAGCAGCGAGAAACGACGGGACCGAACGCGCAGGGTCGGACGGTTTTGCGATGACCGGCGAGGAACTCCGTGAGAGCTATCCGCGGAATCGCTATCGCGGGCAGGTTCACGAGGAGATTACCCTGCCGGCCGAACCGTCCGATCACGTGCCGGCTCAGCGGGTCTTGCCGCCGGAACTCGGAGCGAAGCTGGGTGTCGATCTCTGGAGTCATCAGGCGGCGGCACTCGAGGCGCTGGCAGACGACGAGAACGTATGCGTCGCCACGTCGACGTCTTCGGGAAAGACGTACGTCTACGGGATACACGTCGCACGACGGTTCAGGGAAAACCCCGACGTGCGCGCGCTTCTCGTCTACCCGACGAAAGCGCTCAGCCGCGACCAGGAACGCGAACTAAACGCGCTCTTCGAGTCGCTCGGGGTTGACGTCACCGTCGGCGTGTACGACGGCGACACGAAACGTGAGGACAAAGCGCGGATTCGCGACGAAGCGAACGTCGTCATCACCAATTTCGCGGGGTTGAATCACTATCTCGAGGGACACCACCGCTGGGCGTCGTTCCACGCGAACTGCTCGCTGGTCGTGATCGACGAGGCGCACGCGTGGACGGGTATCAGCGGGATGCACGCCGCCTGGATTCTCCGGCGTGCGCGGCGCGTGATCGACTGGTACGGCGGGGATCCTCAGTACGTGCTGACGACGGCGACGGTCGGCAATCCGTCCGAACACGCCCGCGCGTTGACCGGCGAACCGGCGACAGTGATCGGCGACGATGGCTCGCCCAGCGGCCGTCGCCATCTGGTGTTCTGGGATCCGCCGGCGGACGCCGACGGCGGCGCGACCCGCGTCGACACTGCCGACTGGAGCCCCGGCAAACGCCCCGCAACGGTCGAGGCACCCGAGGTCTGGGCTCACTGCTGCCATCACGGCGTCACCTCGTTGTTGTTCTGTGATTCCCGCAAACAGACGGAACTGGCCGTCGGACGGGCACGGGAGTTCCTCGAGCGCCCCGGCCTCCCCTCCCGGGGATCGACCGAACTCGCCGCGTACAACGCGGGTCACGGGAAGAGATTCCGCCGCGGGACGGAGAACAGGCTCAAAGCCGGCACGCTCGACGGCGTCGCGACGACCAGTGCACTCGAGGTCGGCATCGACGTCGGGGGGATCGACGGAACCGTCTTGCTCGGATATCCCGGCACCCGCCAGTCGTTCTGGCAGCGAGTCGGCCGGTCGGGTCGCGACGAACGCGAGGCGCTCTCGGTGTTCGTCCCCAGCCACGCGACGCTCGATCAGTACATCCTGCGTCATCCGGAATACCTCCTCGAGGAAGCCCCCGAGAGCGCAGTCGTCGATCTCGAGAACAATCCGGTCTACCTGCAGCACCTGCGCTGTGCCGCCCAGGAACTGCCGCTGCGCCGCGAGGACGCGTCCCGATTTGGTGGCATCGACCGACTCGAGCGGGCCGTCGAGTACGGCCGACGGACGGGCGATCTGGAGGGCTCGCTCGAAGGCGGGGTGACGTACGCCCATCGCGACCGGCCGCAAAGCGATATCAGCCTCTACGCGTCGAGCGGCAACGCGTTCGAGGTGCGCCTCGCCGGAGCGGACTCGTTCGATCATCAGCCGATCGGACGCGCACGCGCCTATCGAGACTATCACGAAGGTGCGACGGTACTGTATCGAGGCGACCAGTACGAAGTCGTCGAACTGCGGGAAGATCGCCCCCAGCCCATCGTCGAACTCGAGCCGGTCGACGTCGATTACTACACGCAGTCACAGCGCCGAACGACGATCTACGACACCGAGGTCCGCGAGTCCCGCGACCTCGGCTCGTTCCGACTCAACTGGGGATACGGGACCGTCACGGTCCACCACGACACGTTCATGAAACGGGAGATCGGCACGGGCGACGTTCGGGCCGTCGGCCTCGAGACCGGTGTCCCGCCGCTCGAGATGCGAACGCAGTTGTGCTGGGCTGAAGTACCGGCGGACGTCGAACGCGCGGTGACAGCCGCGCACAGCGACTACCACAACGACGACTGCCAGGACCTGCCGCCGCGACTCCACGGGTACCTTGGGGGGATTCACGCCATCGAACACGCGATGATCGCCGTGGCACCTCTCGAGCTGACGGTCGATGCGGCCGATCTCGGCGGCCTCGCGACGAACCGCCTTCCCGACGCGTCCGAATCGAGCGGCTGGTTCATCTACGACGGTGTCGAGGGCGGCCTGGGATTTTCGCGGCGCATCTACGAGGAGTACGAGGCAGTCGCACGACGGGCTCACGAGCTGATGACCGACTGCCCGTGTGGACGTGACGAGGGCTGTCCCGCCTGTCTCATGGATCCGCGGTGTGGGAACGATAACCGGCCACTGTACGCGCCCGCGGCGACCGACGTGATCGACGCGCTGCTCGGCGATCGTCCGCTCGACGATCGTCGATCGACCGAGTCGACAGACGAGGCGGCCGAGCCAGGCGACGACCGTCGCCCGCCCGCATCGATCTCGTAACCGGCTTAGTTGTCGGACTCCAGATCGCTCGGATCGAGGTCGTCCGCGAGGTAGCGTTCTCCCAGGTCGCTCACCTCGTAGAAGCCCGGCATGATTTTCTCGAGGAGGCCGTACTTGGTCATCTCGCGACATCGATAGGCGGCGTAATTCGCGGGACAGAGTCCCTCCTCGTCGATCTGGTTCGGCTCGAAGATATCCTCCTCGGAGTGTAGCAACTCGAGGATCGGCCTGTCTGCGGGCTCCATCCACTCTGCGTCGGTTTCTGCTTCCGGTTCACCGTCGGTTTGGGCGTCAGCCTCGGCCTCGGCTTCGGGGTCGGGGTCGGGGTCGGTAGTGGAGTCGTCCATAGGTATACGCTTCGCTCCCGGTCGGGGAGTCAGTGTCTCTATCGAATCGATGGGTGTCGCGCCACATGATTGTACTGGTCGTCGCGACCCGTCGACGGTATCGGGAACCGGTAACGGCGTCACGAGAGGTATCGATCGGCGTCGCGCGACGGAACGACCCGCGACCGACTACGCCCGTTCCGGCTCAGCGTAATCGACGTGGACGTTCGGCGTGGTTGCGGGCTCGTCGCCGGTGATCCCACGGTCGACGAACGTGACGTTCGTCAGGTCGCCGGTAAACCGGAACGTGATCATGCCGGTCTCGATCGCTCCTTCGACGGTGGTCCCCGAGAGGACGGTCACGTCCTTCGCCCTGTCTTCGTCGGCCAGTTCGATCTCGCCGTCGACAGTCAGTTCGAAGCTCGAGGGCGTTCCCTGACCGATAATGGTCAGCGTGTTCTGGCAGTCGCCGTCCGATTCGGCGGAATCGGGCGTCGGCCTCGTCGCTGCGACCGTGGCCGTAGCCGTCGTATCGGTGCTGATCGGTCCCGTCTGCTGGCGATTCGACTCGGCGGGAAATGCTCCGTCTTCACGGTTTACTGTCGCTTTTTCACGTGCCATATGGTGGACACAGTCGCGTATCAGATTATAAATCTTGTCACTGAACTAATGGTTAGAATGGACGAAATATAACTGCTCGATTGGAAGTACGTCGAAATTATGACCGAATGTTACGGATTTCTAGCCGATCTGGATCGTCCTCGAAGAACGAGGGAACGTAGTGTGACCGCTCGAGGTATTCCGTTCGCCTCAGGCCGCCGTCGTGGCCGAGAGCAACGATTCGAACACTTTCTGCTGGGCCCGCCGGAGATGTTGATGGAACGTCGCCGGCGCGATATCGAGCGATTCGGCGATCTCCTCGCCGGAAGCATCGCGTGGCCACTCGAAGAACCCCGCGTGATAGGCTGCCCGGAGCGTCGCCCGCTGGCGGTCGGTGAGATCATCCGTCAGAACGGCTCGAACGCGCTCGGGAGTGGTATCGCGGCGTGTATCCTGGCGATGCTTCAGCAGTTCCGCCGTCGGATAAGACGACTGTACGACGTCGATGACTCGGCGGACGTCAGTTCTCGGTGCCAGGTGTATCGTCATCTGGTAGTCGCCGTCCTCGATGACGACGTCTTCGATGGACCCGCCGAGCGAGGCGACCGTCGACAGCACCGGCGGTTCGGAGAGCCGAAGTTCGAAGTTCCGTCGTCCGCTCTCGGATCGGAACCGCACGTCGGTCCAGTGAGGGAGTGCTTCGACGACCGACTCGACTGTCTCGACCGCGTCTTCCGTTGCGCTTCCGTAGACGAGGTACTCGTCGTCCTCGATGGGCACAGCGTGGTCGAGCGTGATCGTGCCCGCGGGCTCGAGGTCGACGTCGAGCGCATCGAACATGTTTCGGATTCGAAATTGGAGTTCGACGACGTCGTCGCTCATCAACGCCCGCTTTCGCTCGGTAGCGGCGATGGCGTGACCCACCACTTCCCCGAGTCGGCCGATCACCGCCCGCTCCGGGCCCGTGAACGCGTCCGGCCGTTCGGCGTAGACGTTCAACACGCCGTATATCATATCCTCGTGAACGATCGGAATGGCCGCCGACGACCGGAATCCGTACTCCTCGATGGTGCTCCGCCAGGGATCGTACCTGGAATCGGCAGCGACGTCCTGGGTCGTCTGGAGTTCGCGCGTCGCGATTGCCCTGCCAGTTGCCCCTATACTTCGCTCGTCGTCCGGGTCGGTGGTGATCGTGATCTCCTCAAGGTATCCGTCCACGCCGGCTTCGGTTCGCACGTTCACCGTTTGCGTTGCGACGTCGACGTCGCCGATCCAGGACAACAGATAGGAATCCGAGTCGGCGAGGTGGTCGCAGACGACCTGTTCGATCTCCTCGCGTGTGGACCGATCGATGACCGCCTCGGAAATGCGGTTGACCACGTCGTTGAGATTGTTGAGCGCGGCGAGTTGCTCGCGCTGGCGCTCGAGTTCTCGCTCGCCGGTGCGTCGATCGATGGCGGTCTTGAATACGTTCGCGACCGATTGGACGAAGGCGACGTCGTGTTCGGAGAACGCCCGACGGTCCGCGTCGTGGACCTCGAGGACTCCCCAGGGATCGTCTCGCGTCCCGATGACAGCGCTGATACCGCTCGCGATCTCGTCTCCGGTCAACTCCTCGATGGTGCCGAAACGCGACTCCGTCGCAAAATCGTCGACCACGACAGGTCCCTCGTCGGTCAGCGTGTAGGCCGCCTGTGAGTTGTTCCCGAGTGCCGGGACGGTCGCCTCACCGACGACGTCCCTGTCCCACCCGACTCCCTCCCGCAGCAAGAACGATTCCTCGGCCGCATCGAGGTCCAACACCTTGCAGTAGTCGGCCTCGAGCATTTCGACCACCAGGTCGCTCCCCTCGGCCAATAGCGCGTCGACGTCGTGGCTCGCGAGCGCCCGCTGACCGAGATCGGCGACCGCTTCCTGCTGTCGAACTCGTTTCGTGAGTCGGTCCTCTCGCTCGAGGTGACTCGAGATGTCGCGAACCACGCCGCAACGCCCGGTGCCATCGTCCATCGGGAAGGGCCCCAATCGGCTCTCGCACGGCACGGTTTCTCCGCCCTTCGTGTAAACGTCGAGTTCGATACTCGCGACGTCGCGATCATCGTCCGTGATTTCCTCGGATAGCGATTCGGCCCGCGGTGTGATCCAGTCGTCGTGGATCGTCGCCGCGGCTTCGCCGAGGAGTTCCTCACGAGCGTAGCCAGTCAGCTCACAGAAGCCGTCGTTAACCATGACGAATCGGGCCTCGTCGTCGACCGCGTAAACGCCGTCGTCGATCGTCTCGACGATACGTTCGTACTGTTCGAGTTCCCGTTCGCGCTCTTTGCGTTCGGTGATGTCGGTGAAGTATACCGAGAGCCCGGATTCAGAGGGATAGACCCTGATGATCTCCCAGATATCGAGCGGGTCAGAGTACCGTTGAAAACTCGTCGCGGTCTGGGTGGCCAGGGCCGTCTCGAATCGGTCTCGAATTGGATCGTCGTCGGCCACGGACAGCACCTCCCAGGCGTTCGTTCCCAGGAGTTCGGTTTCCGTGTGGCCGAAGAGCTCTTCGGCGCGGTCGTTGACGTACGTGAACCGAAAGTCGTCGTCGAGTGCGCAGAACGCCTCGGAAACCCGGTCGAACACCTCCTCGAATTCGGTTTCGAGGTCGTCGCGCGTCCGCTCGAGTCGTCGTGCCTGCTCTTCGAGTGGGGTGACGTCGGTCACCGTGACGATGACGGAATCGCCGTCGAGCGGTTCGGCGGTCATCGACAACCACCGCGTCTCGCCGTCGGCATCGTCGACTCGAACCCGCTGGTCCACGACAGAGTCGCCGGTCGCGAGCGCCCGCTGGGCCGGCCGGTCCGGAGGCGGGATCACGTCGCCATCCTCGTCGAGCAGGGGCTGATCGCCCAGCGTGTGCTCCGCAGAGTCGTCTCCGTCCATCCCGAGATACTCGGTAAAACGCCGGTTCAATCGCCGCGGTTCGCCGTCTTCGTCGAAGATGCCGATCCCGGTCGGATTGAGCTCCATGACGCGCTCTACGAGATCGTGTTCGCGGCGGACCTGCTGTTCGCGCTCGCGTCGATCGGTCGCGTCCCAGGTGACCTTCGCGTATCCCTCGAGGGTGCCGTCTTCGTCGCGGATCGCGGTGATTGCAACCTGCGCCCAGAACCGCGACCCATCCACCCGAACGCGCCACCCCTCGTCCTCGATCGACCCGGTTTCGGCTGCGGCGGCGAGATTCGACTCGGGGACGTCGGCGTCCCGGTCATCCCGGGTGTAGAACATCGAGATGTGTTCGCCTACCACGTCGTCCGTCGCGTATCCTTCGATTCGTTCGGCTCCCGCGTTCCAACTGCGGACGTAGCCGTCCGCGTCGAGCACGAAGATGGCGTACTCCTCGACGGTCTCGACCGGCGATTCGGCGATGGCGGGCGCGTCACCGTTGTTGGCCGGCCGATCGGTCGTCGACGGTCGCGAGCGCCACCAGACACGCCCGCTCGCGCCGACCTTTTTCGTCTCGAGCGTCCCATGGTCGACGAGTCGCTCGAGTCGATCGTAGGTGCTCCGCCGGCCGAGCTCGAGCCGATCCGCTACCTCGTTCGTCGTCCGTGGAGCCCCGGACCCATCGAAGAGGGCGAGCGTCTCTCGGAGGCTCTCGGTCAACTGGCGTGAACTCATTCGATCGTGTGAAGTATACGGGTGCGTATCAACCCTCCGCCGACGGAATGTCAGCGGGGAGCGAACGGGTGATCGATCGATTGGTCGTGTCATACCGGACCTCGAGACGCTGCTCCGGATCGGGCTACCCGACCTGCCGCCGATCAGTACCTAATCACCTCTAGTGTATCCTTTCCCGGGAGAGGGTCCTCGTCTAGTACACGTCGGTCGCCGACCGAAGAAGTCCTCTATGACTCAATCCAAACGCGATTTCACGTGGCAGCAAACGGAACTCGACGAGCGATCCGAGGACACCCGTTACCGATTGCTCGAAGCAGAGCGGCGCAGAATGACGCTCGATATCCTCGCCGGCGTGACCGCGACCGTCGAACTCACGGAGTTGGCGGCGGGGATCGTCGCTCGAGAGGACGGCGTCGATGCGGTCACCGACGACGCCATTTCGGACGTGACGATAGTGCTCCACCACGTTCACCTCCCGATGATGGACGAACTCGGTATCATCGATTACGATGCGAGCAACCAGCGTATCGAATCGTGTCCCAGCAGGGCCGACGTGCAGGACACCTCGTGACCCGCCGTCCGTTCTCGGGTCGTTCGACGTCCGGATTTCGATACCGGTCACGTGTCGAATTCGCGCTGAAATCGCGCTATTACCCGTTCGTGGCGTTTTTGACGGCGTATCGACTAGGAGACGGCTGACGTGTTTTGGACAGCGCATTCGCTTCGAGACGGCTGACGGCTATCCCCGAATCGGATCGTCGGCACGCACGTCGTATTCGTTCGTGAGTGAACGGATTTCGGAGCGTGATAGCTGGCCCTGACGTCCGTCCGGGACGGAACCCGTCTCTCGATGCCGGTCTCGAAAAAGAAAGCCTATAACGGTCCAATTGTCAGCTTCGGTTGATATGAACGAGAACAGGACCGTTGCTGATATCCTCGAGCGAGTGCGCGAATCTCGTCGCCAGAAGCGCTGTCCCGACTGCGACGCAGCCGTTTCGATCCGTGGCTTCAGGGGGGAATACCGCTGGGAGTGTGTAAACTGCGATGCGCTCGGCATCGGATACACGTCCCGTTCGGCCGCTTTGGACGCGATTCGGAAACGTCGGTAACGTCTCGTCGCTCCGACGAGCCGGGCGTTCTCACCGGATTTCCGACCACCGCATTGGCGGAATACTGATCCCGCCGAGGGTCGGTCGGGAGATCGTGACTTGCCCGGTGGTCGACACCCCTCTCCCGGCGTGATAGATCCGCCCCCTCGGGCCCGAGGCCCTCGTTTTCGAGCGTTGTTCGTCCTCAAGCAGGCCGAGTTCGGCGGCTGCGAGATCCGCGATCCGGTCGGTGACGCCGGGATCGACCTCGGTGGGCCGCGTGAGCGCCCTGTCGCGGTCGGAACCGCAGTGTCGAGTAGCAGTGACGGCTTCCTCCGGCCGTTGACCGATCCGTCTACCGGTGTTCCTTGCAGAGTCGTTCCCCGTCACGAGTCGTGACAGGTGGCGCGGTCCCCAGTTCCGAGAGGGCCGCCTCGTCGTGGCTATCGATAGTATCGTGCAATGACCGCGATCGAAATGGCGACACCGGCCGCCAGCGGGCCGAATCCAGGCATTTCGTCGCGACCGTTATCGTCGGTCTGGCCTCCGTCGGTGGTGTCTCCGGTCCCGTCTTTCGGTTCGGTCGAGTCGGTTCCGTCGGTATCGTCATCCGAGGAGTTCGATTCGTTGGGGATCGTTCGCTCGTCGGCGGGCGCGTCGAGTTGCAACACGACGACGACCTGTCCGTGATTGGAGTCCTCGGTGGTGGTCCAGCCGCCGCCGGCTTCCTCGTAGGGCTCTGCGGCGTCGATCGGATCGATATCCGTATCCCAGCCGTCGCCCTTGGGGACCTGCTGGATGTACCCGACGACGTCGATCCGATCCGCGTACTGGCCGGTTATCTCGGCTTCACCGTACTCGATAGACGAGCCGACAGGATTCCCGTGGAATTCGATACAGTGGGAGTCCATGTATCCGTCACCTTGTGCGATGTCTGGGCTCGTCCCGAACTGGTCACCGTCGAGCGCGAACTCGTAGTTGTCGGTCATGGGGAATTTGACGGTCATCGGGTTCGCGTCGGGATGCCACGTCGTCGCCCCGCCGGTTGGAATCGTTACGGACGTGTTCGAAACCGACGTGCCGACGACCGGTTCGCCATTTTCGTTGACCAGCGAGACGCAGATTTTCCCGGACCCGTTCCCGAGATAGGGACTTCGGTACTCGTCGCGTGGGTTCTCGTAACTTACCCAGGACCCATCGTCCGCTGCCGCCTCGAAGTACGGATCTCCCTCTTCTGGCGCGGGCTCGACGTAGGCTTCCTCGGACACGCCGCTTTGGTCCGGATCGATCGCACTCGCGGCCGTGCCGGCAGCACCCGACGCGATGAGGCCACCGATCACGACCAGGCCGAGTCCGACCGCGAGTACTACGTGCAGTTCCCCCGGGAGCCACTCCGAGAGACGGTGTCGCCGGGACATGGATTACGCTCCGGGCCCAGTTCGGCCCGTCAGAGACTCGATCGATCTACTGTTCCGTGCCGATGACTGTCCTGATATGGTACTGATCATCCAATTGACGTACCGGATTGCCCGTTCTATATATGAGCAGCGTACTCACCGGTAGACGGGTTCTACGGACGGTAGGCTTCATTTGAAATCCGAAACGCCGATCGAAGACGGTGGATAACCGTCCGGTTCGATTACGGACGTCGGCCGGTGTCACGATGATCGACGAGCGATTCGAATGTGCCGGAACGGACGCGTGCCGCCCCATTTTCGCGGCCTGTGATAGTCGACTGGTATCCGAAAGACGAGCCTACCGCGGGTCGTACGACTCGAGTGATGGCTCGATACGGGCTGAACAGACACGCCGGTTGGTCGTCGCCAGCAGAGGGTGATAACGGTGTGCCGTACCCCCACGACGAAAGAGCATTATTTGAGCGCAGTATCGACAGAACCGCGCACGCGCTGGCCGGCCGCTTTTCTACCGGGTGACGGTACAGCTTCGTATGAGTGACGACGGACGGGGCCACGACCGCGTGCAAACGAGTGCCGAACGGCGGAAAGCAGAGCGGGCGGACCATACCGAATCGATCCTCGAGGACGTCGAACGCGGCCTCGAAGAGATGGAGTATCCGATCAGTAGTGAGGAACTCGCCACGGAGTACGGCGACCAGCCGATCGACATGCCGAACGAGACGGAATCGCTCGGGTCCGTCTTCGATCGGCTGGTCGACGAGGAATACGAATCACCCGAAGCAGTCCGTGAGGCCGTCTATGGGGAGATAACAGGTGAGGCCGGCAGTCCAAACGAAGCCAACGCCGAACGCGATCTCGAGGAACTGGACGCCGACACGCAGAGCTCGAGCGACGCGAGCGGCATCGACACGTACTGAAGTCGGTCCGTCTCGAGACGACTCGACCAAACGATGACCGGATAGCGACGAGCCTGCGGTGGGAAGAGCGTCCCACGACGGAACGACGGTGAACGGAGTCCGCCCTCTCGACATCGACACGTACCAGCACATTCACCGCCTATCGTCGTCCAGTCGGGCGGATTGTGAGAGCAGAACGGATTTACGTTCGCGTCGTCTGTTCTCGTGTATGGATTACGAATCGAGTCTCGACCGAGCGATGGAAGACGTTCCCGATATCGGGGGCGACGAACAGCGACTCCAGATTCCAGACCCCCAGACCCAGAAAGACGGCGCGTTTACCCGAGTGAAAAACTTGGACGAAGTCGCCGACGTTCTCTCTCGAGAGACGGAACACCTCCACCGATTCCTCCAGCGAGAACTGGGGACGAGTGGCAAACTCGAGAACGGCCGCGGTCGATACAATGGGACGTTCTCCCAGCGCGACATTAGCGCGGCGATCGACGCCTACGTCGACGAGTACGTCCTCTGTTCGGAGTGCGGACTGCCGGACACGCGGCTGGTCCGAGAGGACCGAACGCCGATGCTTCGGTGTGACGCCTGCGGTGCGTTCCGACCGGTTTCCAAACGGTCGACCAGCAGCCAGCAGCAACAGCAGCAAGACGCCGTCGAAGAGGGCCAGACGTACACGGTCGAAATCACCGGGACCGGACGGAAGGGCGACGGCGTCGCGGAGAAAGGGAACTATACGATTTTCGTTCCGGGTGCGGACGAGGGCGACGTCGTGGACATCTACATCAAGAACATCTCGGGGAACCTTGCGTTCGCCCGACTCGCCTGAATACGGTTGAGTCGGCCGGCAGCGCACCGACCCGTCAGCCGGTAGTACGCCGTCGTATCGGGCGACGTTGCGTCTCCGTGGCGACCACAGTCGGATCGCGAAATTAAAGTCAGTTTGTGCTAGTAACACGGACGTGGGAGTATCGTTCGATCTCTTCGGGACGCTGGTGACCGCCGATCGGCCGGCCGATCCGGCCGCAGCCATTGCAACAGAACTCGAGAAACGGGACGTCCGGGTTCCGGACGACTGGGCCGACGCGTACGCGGAACCACACGTCGACGCGCCAGACGGCGCGGAGGTCCCGCTTCCGGCTCACGTCTCGCGCGCGCTCGCGAGTCGCGGCGTCGAGTACGAGCACAACGCAGCGAGACGAGCCGTCGTCGCCGCGTTCGATCCGACCGTCGAAACCAGGCCGGGCGCCCTCGAGACGGTCGAGGCGGCCCGCGAACTGGGACCGGTCGGGATCTGTTCGAACTGCAGCGTTCCGGAACTCGTCGGCCGGACGCTCGTCAGATCCGACTTCGAGCGGGACGATTTCGACGCGATCGTAACCAGCGTCGGCTGTGGATGGCGCAAGCCCGCGCCCGAGATGTTCGACGTGACTGCGGACCGACTCGGCGTCGATCCGGCCGATCTCGTCCACGTCGGCGACGATCCGCAGGCCGACGGCGGGATCGAAGCCGTCGGCGGCACGGCGCTGTTACTCGAGGACGTGGCGCTCGCGGACGTGCCGACACGGCTGTCGACCGTGAAGTCACAGCAATCATGACCGAAGGGAGACGGATGGCCAGTACCGAGGGAATTCCGTGACGTTGACGACGCTCGCGGTGATCGGCCTGGCGTTCAGTCTCGATATACTGTTCGGCGAGCCGCCGACCGCCTTCCACCCGGTGGCGTGGTTCGGCCGACTCGTCGACGGTCTCGATCGCCAGTGGAGCACGACCGCGCGACGCCAGCGCCTCGTCGGCGTCGGAATCGCGGCCGCTGCCCCGCTCGTCCCTGCGACGGTCGCCGGCGCCACCGTCATCGCTGCGGCCGCGCTCAACCCGATGGCCGAAGGAATCGCCGCCGCGCTCGTCCTCTACTCGACGACCAGCCTTCGTTCACTGCTCGAACTCACTGCGAACGTCGTTCGAGCGACCGACGGAGACGGAGCGCGCGCCCGTGAGCTGGTCGTCGGCCTCGTCGGTCGCGACGTCTCGACGCTCTCGCCGCGTGAGCTCCGCAGCGCTGCCCTCGAGAGCGCCGCCGAAAACCTGGCGGACGGGTTGGTCGCGAGCCTGCTCGCGTTTTCTGCCCTCGCGCCGATCTCGCTACCGGTCGCAGCGGCCGTCGCCGCCTGGATCAAGGGCGTCAACACGCTGGACTCGATGCTCGGCTATCCCTCGAAGCCGATCGGGACCGCGAGCGCGCGACTGGACGACCTCGTGATGTATCTGGCCGCTCGAATCGCGGCGGTCACGATCGCCGTCGCTGCGGCCAATCCGCTGGTACTCCGCCGAGCCGGACAGTGGGCGCGAGTCCCGCCGTCGCCCAACTCCGGGTGGCCGATGGCGACGCTGGCCTGTGCCATGGATGTCCGTCTCGAGAAGCCATCGACGTACGTTCTCAATTCCGAAGCCGAACTCCCGACGCTCGCAGAGGGCGAGCGCGGCGTTGCGCTCGTCACCTCGGCTGCCATCGTCTCGGTCCTCGTGGCCGTCGGACTCGCGATCGTCGCGTCGACGGCCGGTACGACACTCGAGTCGCAGGCCACGGCGATAGCGGAGGTGATGAGATGACCACGGTCGAACGCTGGATCAGTGCCACTCGCGGAGCAACGGGGTTCCTGACGCGTCTTCCGGTCGGCTACCGCGACGAGGACTGGGACGCGTTTCGTTCGACGCCAGCCGCATTCCCGGTCGTCGGGTTCGTCGCTGGTGCACTCGCTGGAGTGCCGCTACTCGCGGCCGATTCCCTCGCACCGCCGACCGTCGCGTTCGGCTATCTCCTCGCGGTGTACGCCGTGATGGGAGTCCACCACCTCGACGGAGTCGCGGATCTGGGCGATGCGCTGGTCGTACACGGCGACGTTGAGCGTCGCCGCAACGTGCTGAAGGATACGACGACTGGCGTCGGGGCGCTACTTTCGGTGGCGGTCACCGTCGCCACCCTCGCACTCGGCGGGCTCGGACTGGCTGGCCTCCCGGTCCGCGCGGCGGTCGGCGTCGCGGTCGGCGCCGAAGTCGGGGCAAAACTCGGCATGGCCGCGATGGCCTGCTTCGGAGCAAGCGGATACGAAGGGATAGGAGAGTGGTTCACCTCGGCGTCCACGCCCCGCGCGTTTCTCGCACCCGTGGTCGTCGCCTTCCCCGGCGTCGCGCTCACCTGGCCCGATCCCGTCGCAGCGGTCGCCATCTGTGGTGGCGTCGCCGGCATCGGACTGCCGTGGTACCTGGCAAACCGCGACCTCGGGGGTATAAGCGGCGACATCTTCGGCGCGGCGAACGAGGTCGGTCGCATCGCCGGCGTTCACGCGGGGGTGATCGCGTGGACGCTGTTGTGATGTGCGGCGGTGCAGGAACTCGCCTCGAGAGCCCACACGAGAAGCCCTTACACCCGATCGACGGGTCGGCGATGGTCGATCGAGTACTGACGGCACTCCGCGGGAGCGGGGTCGAAACGACCTTCGCCGCCGTCTCGCCGAACGCGCCGGCGACGCGCTCTCATCTCGAGCGTGCCGACGACGTCCTCCCGATCGAGACGACCGGAGAGGGGTACGTGACCGATCTACTGGCGGTCCTCGAGCGACCCGAGATATCGCCGCCGATCCTGACCGTCGCCGCGGACGTACCGCTGCTCGAAGCCACCGTCATCGACCGAATACTCCTGATCCACGGCGACGGGGACGGCTCGCGGACAGTCTGCGTCCCCGTGGCGCTCAAACGGCGACTCGGGGTCAGCATCGACGCGCGACTCGAACCCGACGATCACCTCGCGCCCACCGGGGTCAACGTGGTCGGCGAGACGGACGCTGGGGGGAGCAACGCTGACGATCCGACGAGCGACGTGGGCGATTCGACGACCGACTCGCCCGATCCCACGACTATGACTGACGTCTACTACGACCCACGACTCGCGGTGAACGTGAACCGACTCGAAGACGCTCGAATCGCAGCCGATCGACTTCGGAACCGACGCGCTGAGGGGCGCTGACGATGCGGGTCCTCCTCTCCGCTGGAACGACGGAAACGGCGCTGATCGACGGCATCAGCGCCGCCGGTGCCGCGCCCGAGCTGATGGAACACACGCCGTCCGCGGACGTCGAAATCCTCGTGTACGGCGAGCCGATCGCCTCACCGGTGACTCCAGTGAGCCCGAACGGCTGTCCGACGCCCGCGGCCGTGACGCGCGCCGTTCGGGAGGTCGTCGGGTTCGAGGTCGCGGTAATCGACGCGGGACTCTCTCGATCGACGGCCGCGCCGACCGTCGGCCTCGACGTGCGTCCCGGCATGGACGTTCGAGAACCGGTCGCCGTTCTGGACGCTGACGCGACGTTCGATCGCGCGTACGACTACGGAGCGAGCCTCCCCGACGACGAGATCCTGATCGGTGAAACGGTCCCCGGCGGCACGACCACCGCCCTCGGCGTCCTCACTGCGCTCGGCGAGCCGGCCGGCGTGTCCTCGTCGCTCCCGACGAACCCGATCGAGCGCAAGCGCCAGGTCGTCGACGAGGCCCTGACCGCGAGCGACCTCGAGCCGGGCGACTGCGACGGCGCCCCTCTCGAGGCGGTCGCGGCCGTCGGCGACCCCATGCAACCGACGGTCGCCGGCGTGACGGCCGGCGCGCTTGAGGCCGGAATCGACGTAACGCTAGCCGGAGGGACCCAGATGGTCGCCGTCGCCGCGATCGTACGCCACGCCGGGATCGACGTCCCGCTTTCGATCGCGACAACCTCGTTCGTCGCGGACGAACAGGGCGGCAGGCTCGCGGACGCGTGTGAGCGGTTCGACTGCGGCCTCACCGTCACGGACCCTGGCTTCGACGAGCGGGAACACGTCGCGATGGACCGATACTGCGCCGGCGAGGCGAAAGAGGGGGTCGCGATGGGGGGCGCACTCTCGCTCGTTCCGGACGGTCGGATGAGTGAGGTCCGGGATCAATTCGAGGGGGTCTGTGCCCGACTCGGGATCGATGCCGAATCCGGGTGTGACGGGATCGACGGACCGTACAACGACGAGTCAGCGACGGTGGCGATAGGCGCGGCGGACGCCGCGGATGCAGACGGGTCGGACGCAGCGAACGATCGAGACGTCAGTGCGGAGGACGACCGTGGACCCTGACTCGATCCGAGCCGGAAACCGAGTGCCTCACGGCGGCGAATCCGATCGGGCGCTGTTGGACTTTTCGGCCAACACCAATCCCCGAATTCCGGCTGGCGTCGGCGACGCGTACGCGGCCGCGCTCGAGGACTCCCGCCGGTATCCGGACGACGACTACCCCGATTTCCGTGCCGCTGCGGCCGACTTCGTCGGCTGCGGCCCGGCGCAGGTGAGTCCGACTCCCGGGGGTCTGGCCGCGATCAGGCTGGCGATGGAGACGTCCCTCGAGCCGGGCGACGAGGCGCTGGTCCCGTACCCGAGCTTCAGCGAGTACGCTCGGGAAGTCAGACTCCAAGGGGCGAAGCCGCGGTTCGTTCGGTACGACGAGCTGTGTCGGGTCGGTCACGCACTCCTCGATCCCTGCTCGCTCGCGGTCGTCTGTCGGCCGAACAATCCGACCGGGGACGCGGTCGAGTTGGAGACGCTCGAGGCGTTCGCGGCCCGCTGTGCGGACGCCGGAACGACCCTGCTCGTCGACGAGGCGTTCCTCGGATTCACCGATCGGTCGTCGGCGGTCGAACTCGAGTCCGAGGCCGTCGTCGTCGCCCGCTCGCTCACCAAACTGTTCGGTCTGCCGGGACTCCGCGCCGGGTTCGCCGTCGCGACCGGCGATCGGACGGACGCGCTCGCGATCGCTCGACGCACGTGGTCGCTCGGGAGACCGGCCGCGAGCGTCGGCACGCACTGCCTCCGACAGGCGGCGTTCGTTCGCGACACGCGCGAGCGGGTCGAGTGCGAGCGCGAGCGGATGTGCTCCACGCTCGAGGATCGATTCGACGTGTATCCGTCGGCCGCCCCGTTCCTCCTCTGTGACGTGGGCGACCGCGACGTCTCGAGGGTGATCGCCGACGCACGCGCAAACGGCATAGCGATCCGTGACGCGACGACCTTCCGCGGGCTCGACTCGCACGTCCGGGTCGCCGTCAAGGATCGCTCGTCGAACGACCGCCTTCTCGAGGCGCTCGGCGTTCGTGAGACCGGAGACGGACCCGCCAACCGGATCAATGAGTTCGACGATGAGTGAGCACGAACCAGCCTACGCCGCGACTCGGCGAGCCAACGTCCTTCGAGTCAGTCGACCCGCCACCGAGTGGCTCTCCACCGGCTGGAACGGCGGCCGTCGCGTCGCCGATCACGCGTACAACGTTTCGGTTCCCGACGGCTGGGACCGAACGGATCTCGGCACCTACATCGGCGAACGGCTCGAGCGGGCGCGCTTCGGGCGGACAGCCGTGGACGAGACGGGACCGGCGCTGCTGACCGGGGTCGACATTTCGGACGCTCGGGGTGCCCGTCACGGTCCAGTGACGGCTTATGCGACAGCCGGGGTTTCGAACCCGGCCGCGTTACCGATGATACCGGAGCCGACGGCGGCGTCAGATGCGAACTCGAGGTCGGACGCGCGCGTCCTCGAGCCAGGCGAGTCCGACCTCGAGCAGGGACTAGAACGGAGGCCGGGAACCGTCAACGTCATCGTCGGAACGACGCGGGCGCTCGCACCGGGTGCGCTGGCCAACCTGGTCGCGGTCGCCGCAGAGGCGAAAGCAGCGACGCTGCTCGCCGAAACCGGCTTCCCAGGAACTACGACGGACGCAGTCGTCGTCGGCCACGATCCGGCGGGACCGCCAGCCGATTTCTCGGGGAGCGGAACCGAGGTCGGTGCGGCGACGCGGGCTTGTGTTCGGGAGGCCATCCGAGCGTCGCTGAGTGTCCACTATACCGAATCCGACGTGTCCCTCCCGGAATCGGTCGCGGACGCGGTGTACGGTGTCTCGACGGACGTTCGAGCAGAGGTCTTTTCTCCGCGGGTCGCTGACGACGCTGCCGAACCCGAAACCTAAATCCGCTGGGTGCCTATCCGTCCCCGATGGTGGAAGACGATCCGTCTGCGATCCGCTCGGTCGCCCTCTCGCCCGAGGACGCGGTCGACGCGTACGTCTACAGCCGAGAGAATCCCGGCGACGCCGTCCTCCGGGCGACTCCGCCATTTCACGGCCGAATGCGGGCCCGCATTCACGTTTACCAAGTTGACGACACTGAACTGACCGGGGCGGTTCACATCTCGCCCGCGGATGTCATCGCGGACGACGTCATCGCCACGTATCCGGATCTCGAGTCCCACCTCCCGGAGGTGGACGAGGGCGGGGGATCCGACGATCCCGACGCGATCCACAAACGTCACGCGAAAGCCGTCGCAGACTGGCAAGACCGGGCACGCGAAGCCATCGTCGACTCGGTCACACTCGAGACCGACGCCGGTCCCGTCGACGTCGAAATTAAGGCGCTCGGCTAGCAGCACCCCGTCAGGCGACCACCCGTCCAGTGTCGCTTTCGTTGTCCGGTTGATCCGCCACTACCGTCTCGGTCCGGATTCGGTTCGCCCATCACCGATTGCTCTGCTCGAGTGCCTCCGTTGCGTCCTGCACTTTTATTTTCACTTTCACTCCGGATGGGTCGGTTTGACGTACTGTCGGTCTAATTGAAACGTATGTCACTGATCGTCGACACAGAGGACGAGACCGCTGATCGCGGCGAGGGGCGCGACAGACACGACATAGGTGCATCCGCCGATTACCGGACCGAGACAGGAGACCGGTACCGGCGGATCGACGTCACTGATCTGCACGCGGCAGGAATTGACGACTTCGTTCGCTCGAACGTCGAGACGGACGCCGTCTCGCTCGAACACCGCGGTGCCCGAACGTACCTTTTGCTCGAGAGATAGCGAGCAGCGACCGTTCGCACCAGCGCCAATGGCGACGAAGCGGTGAGAGCTATCTCGTGATTCGCTTCGGCCCGAGACGGCCAGCTGAGGTGGCAGGACTCCGCCAGACTCCGGCTTTCCGCTGGTTCCAATCGCGATTACCAGCGCGGTTGCTCGAGTTCCACGTGCCGGCACCGACGTCGATCGCCGCTTCCCGGAATCGGTACGACTAATGCACCGGAACCGAGAGCGCCGGTAATGAAACTCGCGCGGATCGCGACGGACGAGGGGCCGGTCTCTGGACGGTACGAAGGTGGCGTCGTTCACACGGACGACGGCGTCTACGAGGTCGGCACGGAGGCGGATTTTCTCCCGCCGTGTACCCCCACGGCGCTGTACTGCGTCGGCCGAAACTTCGCGGCGACGATCGAACAAATGGAGTACGAGCGCCCCGACGAGCCCGATTTCTTCATCAAGTCGCCCGCCTCGGTCGTCGGCCACGAGGACCAGATACCGTACCCGACGTTCTCCGACGAACTCACCTACGCCGGTGAACTCGCGGCTGTCATCGACGAACCCTGCAGAAATCTCTCCGAGGCCGCCGTCTCCGATATCGTCCGCGGCTACACGATCCTGAACGACATGGACGCCCTCGACCAGGGCGACCGGACGCCTCGGAAGGCGTTCGACGCGTCCGGTCCGCTTGGACCGTGGATCGAAACGGCCATCGACCCGATCGGAATCGACATGTACACCGACGTCGCCGGGGAGCGACGACAGGAAGCGAACACCGAACGCATGCTGTTCTCTCCCGCCGAAATCATCGCTCACCTCTCACGCCGGATCACCTTTCAGCCCGGTGATGTCGTCTCCTTCGGGAGTCCCGCGAATCCCGGTCTGGTCGAACCCGGCGACGATGTCGAAATCACCTACGAGGGCGTCGGCACCCTCAGTAATACGGTCGTCGACTCGAGCGAACGCGAGTCCCTCGGACACGAGCAAGCGGTCGTTCGCGCCTAACCCGACTGGGTAGAAAGGCACTTGTGGACGACCACCGATCCACGACACGTGAGCGCTGACGTACCGCGACGAGTCGAAGTCTTCCCCGGCTGCGAGGCCGTCGTCGAGTTCGATCCGGATCTCACGTTCGAATGCGTCGACGATTGTACGTGGTGCTGTCACCACGGGGTTCTCCTCTACGACCGGGACCTCATAGCGCTCGCGCAGCGAGCGAATCTCGCCGAGACCACGACGGAATTTCGCGGCGAAAAATTCGTTGCACGCGAGGAAAAAGACCGGGACGACCACGTCGCCGAAGACGGCTGTGCCTGTGCGTTCCTGCGGGAAGACGGCCTCTGTTCGCTTCATCTCGAAGAGGACTGGAAACCGACTCGGTGTTCCGTCTTTCCGCTCGGCGTCTGGCTCGAGGACGGAGAACTCCACGTCGATATTCGCGATTCGGCCCACGACCACTGCGACGGACTGAACGTCAGTGAACGTCGCGTTATCGACAACCTCGAGGCCTTTTTGCCGGAGGTACTCTGGGCCCTCAAAAACCCGGACTCGGACCGCGAACTGTGAGTGCACAGTTGACCGTGAACCGAGTGGCTGTAACTGACTGCGTCGTTCAGAACGACCGGTTCGCCCGGCAGTCGAGCGGTGCTGCGTCGGTGATCAGCCTGCGCGTCGACCACCGGTATGAGAGTCGCTACCACGACTCTCCCATGTTTTAAACGTCTGCCCCCCGTAGGAAAGTTGTGACAGAAGAATCCGGGCGACGGAACCTCCGTATGCCCAACAACGATGAAGTATTCGCCGTCGTAACCGAACATCTCGGGGGCAATCACGTTCGCCTCCGCTGTGAGGACGGCGAGGAGCGACTCGGCCGAATTCCCGGGCGCATGAAATACCGTACCTGGATCGAGCAAGACGACATCGTCGTCGCAGAGCCCTGGGACTGGCAGGACGAGAAGGCCACTATCGAGTGGCGCTACACCGGCCAGGACGCCGATCAACTCCGTCGCGAAGGCCACATCGATTGAGTATCTCGGTTTCAGCCTGAGACGCAGATTTCTCTCGTAGACTGGTATCGAACGTACAGGTCAGTCTCGACCAGCATGTAGCGTCTCGACCAGTACCAGTGATTCGAAGCGGGTCGCTCGAGCCACCTCGAGCGGGACGGGAACGCGAGCGAGGCGAAACGACACACCCGGTTCGTGATCGGACCGACCGCGGGTTAACAGAAGTATACCCAGTACGTATCCCCCTGTGAACACGTAACCGTAGTGCATTCGCCGAACGCCGCGACAGATTTCCGTACGCGCACGTCCGTCTCCTCGTCGGGGAGCGCGACGCTCGCGTTCTCCCCGCAGAAGGGACAGGCGACCGCTCTCGTTACGACCTGATGCATCTCCTTTCTCCACGTTACCATACATCACGGTTTTGCATAACTGTTGTGTGGGATTTCCGTGACTGTTCGCGAATCGGTGACGGGAATCGCTTCGTGGTCCTTCCACGAGTTCGCTTCGTCGTTTACACTCGCCGTGCGCACGGGACCGACGAGAGTCGATTGCTGGATACGCCGACGAGTCTGACGACGCGGTCGTCAACCGTTGGTGACCGGTCGCATACCCTACCTATGTATGACACATGTTTAACACTGGTCCCCTACTCACCAGTACGTATGGAATCGCTGGTCGGTGAGTCGGTCGTCGTCGTCGGGGGCGGAATCGGGGGACTCTCGACGGCCTGTTACCTCGCCGATGCGGGTGCCGACGTTCGCGTCATCGAAAAGAACGAACAACTGGGTGGGCGAGCGAGCCGCCTCGAACGAGACGGGTTTCGGTTCGACATGGGCCCCTCGTGGTATCTGATGCCCGATGTCTTCGAGCGATTCTTCGCCGACTTCGATCGCACGCCGAGTGACTACTACGAACTCACACATCTCGATCCCCACTACAGGATCTTCTTCAAAGATGGGGACCGCGTCGACGTTACGTCAGATCTCAAGCGAACGAAGGCAGTCTTCGAAGCGTACGAACTGGGTGCCGGCGAGACGCTGGAGCGATACCTCGAGACGTCGAAAGAGAACTACGAAGTGGGGATGGAACACTTCGTCTACGAGGACCGGCCGCGACTGCGCGATTACCTGGATCTCGACGTGGCTCGACAGGCGCGAGGGCTCTCGCTGTTGGGGTCGATGCAGGGCCACGTCGAGAAGTACTTCGACCATCCGAAACTCCAGCAGATCATGCAGTACACGCTGGTGTTCCTGGGCGGTTCGCCCACGAACACCCCGGCGTTGTACAATCTAATGAGCCACGTCGATTTCAATCTCGGCGTCTGGTATCCCGACGGTGGCATCGGAACGGTCATCGATTCGATCGTCGAACTGGGCGACGAACTGGGAGTCGAGTACGACACCGACCGACCGGCGACAGCGATCAAGGGACGAGTGGGCGGATTCAAGATCGAAACGCCGGACGGTGCCCTCCGCCCGGATCTGATCGTGAGCAACGCCGATTACGCCCACACTGAACAGGAACTGCTGCCGCCCGAACGCCGCGGCTACGACGCCGACTACTGGGAGAAGCGCACCTACGCACCGTCCGCGTTCTTGCTCTATCTCGGCGTCGATGGCGACGTCGACGAGCTGGCCCACCACACGCTCGTTCTCCCGACCGAGTGGGACCGACATTTCGACCGGATCTTCGAGACTCCGCAGTGGCCCGAAAATCCCGCCTATTACGTCTGCGTCCCCTCTAAAACCGACGATACCGTCGCGCCTGATGGCCACAGCGCCCTGTTCGTGCTCGTCCCCATCGCACCCGGTCTCGAGGACACGCCCGAAATCCGGGACCGGTACCGCGATATGATCCTGTCAGACGTCGCCACACACACCGGGACCGATATTCGCGACCGGATCGTCCTGGAAGAGCGGTTTTGCGTCGACGATTTCGCGAACCGATACAACAGCTACGACGGCACCGCGCTGGGCCTGGCACACACGCTCCGGCAGACCTCGCTCTTCCGACCGCCGCACCGTTCGAAGGGAGTCGACGGACTCTATTTCGTCGGCGGTGATACCACACCAGGAATCGGAATGCCGATGTGCCTCATCAGTGCCAGGTTGACGGCCGAGGCAGTGCTCGAAGACCACGGATGACTGACCATATCGGGACAGCCAGATGGAACGTGATGATTCAACGTAACAGAACGGTCAGCCGGACCGCCATGGCCGACCAAACCGACTGTACTGGATACTCGAGGCGGCATCGATGACGGAGCGATCGAGTTCGACAGCCGCGACGGATCCCACGGTCGGCGAACAGTTGTCGTACCTGGTGACGCTCTCACGGCCGCGGTTCTGGCTGTATCTTGCGGGTCCCGTCCTGGTCGGTGTCGCGTTCGCCGCCGATTCGGTCGGGGAGTTGGTTACGCCGTCGACGGTTGCCCTGTTCGGCTACTTCCTCGTGCCGGCGAACGTCTTCCTCTACGGGATCAACGACGTCTACGATCGAGAGATCGATGCGGCGAACCCGAAGAAGGAAGTACGCGAGGCCCGCTATCGCGGTCAGCGATTCGTTCCCGCTGCCGTGGGGCTCTGTGCGGCCCTCCCGCTACTATTCGCACCGCTGATCGCCACTGCGGCGGTACCCTGGCTCGTCGTGTTTCTCGTCCTCGGTGGAGCCTATAGTGCTCCTCCGGTGCGGTTCAAGACGACGCCCTTCCTCGACTCGATTTCGAACGGCCTCTACGTCGCACCGGGGATTGCAGCCTACGCGGCCGTCGCCGGAGTGCAGCCACCGACCCTCGCGATCGCCGGCGGCTGGCTGTGGGCCATGGGAATGCACACCTTCTCGGCGATCCCGGACATCGAACCCGACCGGGCGGCGGGGATTCGAACGACTGCGACGGTGCTCGGCGAGCGTCGGACCTACGCCTACTGCGGCGCGTGCTGGCTCGCCAGCGCGGCCGCCTTCGGCCTGCTCGACGTTCGACTCGGCGCGCTCGTATTCGTGTATCCGATGCTCGTCGTCGCGATTGCCACCGCGAACGTCGCCGTCGATCGCGCCTACTGGTGGTTCCCCGCGATCAACACCGTCGTCGGTGCGCTCCTGACGATGGGCGGACTCTGGAGGATCCTGTATGGATAGCGGGGAAGCGAACGAGTCGACGTCGAATTCGAACCCGGACGCTGACGGCCGTTCGAATCCGCAACAGTCTATCGACTCGAGGAGCCGATCCGTCCTTTCTTTCAGCGCGGATTCCGAAGCAACGCGAGTCGTACTCCAGGATCGGCTCGAGGAACTCGTCCGCGAGAATCGCGTCACGATCGCGGTGGTGTTTCCAGTCGTTGGCGCGGTGTCGCTGCTCGCGAGCGCCGAGGGACTGCTCCCGCCGTTGCTTTCGTACAATCCGGTGTTGCTCCTGTTCGGCACCCTCGTGATGCGTTCGCCGTTAGTCGTGGCGCTCCTGCCACAGATCGACCGACGAGCGATCGGTCCGCTTGTCGTTTTGACGGGATACACCTACGCGATCGAACTGGTGGGCGTGCGGACGAACTGGCCGTACGGCGCGTTCCAGTACGGCGTGGAACTTGGACCGATGCTTGGCGGCGAGGTGCCGCTCGCGCTCCCGCTGTTTTTCGTGCCGCTGGTGCTAAACGCCTATCTGCTCACCCTTCTCGTCCTCGGTCGACACGCCGACCGCACCCTCGTCCGTCTCCTCGGGGCGATCGGTGCCGTCCTCGCGGTCGACCTGGTTCTCGATCCAGGGGCCGTCGCGATCGGATTCTGGACGTACACCCCGCCGGGCAGTTACTACGGCGTGCCGGCCTCGAACTACCGTGGGTGGCTCCTCTCTGGCGTCGTCGCGATCATCCTCGTCGATCTCGCGTTCGATCGCGCGACACTACTCGAGCGCATCCGAACCTGCGAATTCGCACTGGACGATCTGGTGAGTTTCGTCCTGCTCTGGGGATCGATCAACGTCCTGTACGGGAACTGGCTGGCTGCGCTCGTCGCGGGGCTGTTCTGTCTCGGCCTCTTGCGGACCGACCGTTACGATCTCGAGATGATCGGATCCGCATTCCCACTCGGCCGGAACTAACTCACTGCATTTGCCGCTGTCGAGATGTCGTTAACCTGACGACGATCATACGCAGTAGATGGCCCGTCATTCCGGCTACAGCAGCGATCCCGCCGGAACCTGTAGCGAACGCTGTGAAGAGTGTGATCGGTTCGACCACGAGCACTGTCAGGTCTGTGCCGAGAAACTGCAGGATTGCGCTGCTGGTGATTCGCGTACGTTTTCATACGTTCCAGCGTAGTGAAACGCAGATATATTGAAATAACAGTGAACGATAAAGAGGATGAGTTCAGCAAACGCAATACGTGCGTTCCGTGTGCTATCGATGCAATGTATATATGTACGAGTCAAGTTCGATACTAACTCACATGGACAAAGTCGCTATCTCCGAGGTAGCGTCATTCACAGTTGGCGAAGAGAGTACACGCCGCAGACTCACCGAACACCTCGGCACGACTGACATTTCACTCAATCACTATCAGCTTGCTCCCGGTGATGGTCTTCCCGGCGGGCTCCATTCCCACATGGATCAAGAGGAGGTCTTTGTGGTGCTTGACGGGACGGCAACGTTCGAAACGATGGGTGGGGAGGTTACCGTCGATGAATTCGAAGCGATTAGATTCGGTCCCGGCGAGTTCCAGTCCGGCGAAAATACATCAGACAGCGACCTGATCGTGTTAGCCCTCGGTGCGCCTCGTGAAACTGGCGATATCCGAATTCCAGTACCCTGTCCCGACTGCAATCATGAAACGCTGCGCTTGGATTCTGGTGATGAACTGACGTTCATATGTCCAGATTGTAGTGTTGAATACATCCCTCAGAATTGTCTAAATTGCGGGCACGACGATCTTCGGGTAACGCTAGGAGAGGAGACCCAAACAGTAGTTGTCTGCCAGAATTGTGAAACTACATTCGATCAGCCCCCGCTTCAAGACTGAATGCACGGCACTATCTAGTTGAGGTCCTCCTCGGCTAGTGTTCGGCCATCGAGCGCTTGATTCGGTCGATCGTGGTTGGAATGGTGTCTGAACCGTCGTAGCCAGCGGCGAGCGCTGGCTGGACTCCCTGCAAGAACGAATGAAAGCGGTCAATCCGTTGGCATTCCATAGCTCGATTGAGATACTCGGGCGGAAAGACGGCTGTCGATGTGGAGCGCCCGAGTTTCAGATAGTTGATGCCGACGTTCGAACGCGAATGGGGGCCGATCGGCAGTAGTCGCTCAAGGTGGGGGTAACGAACGCTGTCCAAATTCCGGTGAGACTCGGCGAAAAGGCGATCGTATTCGGACGACGAGCGACATCTTCACGACTCTTCGGTGACTGCGTCGTCCTCCCACCCCTCACTGTGGATCCGCTCCTCCGGCGCGCCGAGATCGCGGAGTTCGTCTTTCGTCTCGACGACCATCCCCGGGACGCCACAGACGTAGAAATCCCTCGTGTCGAACTCGTCGAAGAGGTCCTCGAGATGATCCTGGACGTAGCCGGCCCGGTCGAGCCAGTCCCACTCGGGGTCAGAGAGAGTGTAGGTCACCTCGACATCGTCGTGCATCGCGGCCAACTCGTCGAGCGTGCTCCGGTGGAAGATCGAGTCGGCCGTCCGCTCGCCGAAGACGAGGTGCGCGTCGCCAGTCCCGACCCGTGCATACTGCCTGAGGATCGACAGCAACGGCGTCAGCCCGGTTCCGCTCGCGAGCAGGGCGATATCACGGTCCGGATCCTCGAGGGAGAGGTTCCCCTCGAACTCGCCGATTTCGATGTCGTCGCCCGGCGGTCGGGTGTGCATATACGAGGACGCGAGCCCGTCGTCGTACCGCTTGATCGCCAGCGCGAACTCGTCGGTGCCGGGGAGGGTCGTCGGGCTGTAAGGGCGGACGACCTCCTTGCCATCGGCCTCGAACTGGACTGTGGTGTGTTGTCCTGGGTCGAACTCGAGTTCCGCGCCGGGAACACGGAGGCGGAACCCCCTCACTCGCGGCGCGAGGTGGTACGTGTCGACGATTGTGGCGGTCCGCGTCATCGAGTCGAATGCTACGCTGACCGGACAGAAAACGGTCATTGCTGTGACCGACGACTGTCACGACTAGGAGAACGATGGCGCCTGTGAACGGTCTGTGTGCAGCCGGCCGTCGTCAGTTCGCAGGCCGGCCCGGGCACCCTCGATCATCGACCGCACGTCGACCGTGCGTCACTCTTCGGCGGCGCCATACGCGGCCTCCGTCAGTGCCGTAATCGCGGGGCCGACGTCGCCGCCCACCGCGGGCCCGCCCCCACTGCGGACTAGAGGTCGTGGGCGACGATTGCGATATACACGGGGAGCGGGTAGCTGCGTCGAGGGCTCGAGTCGAAACGGACGGCCGTGATCCTGCGACATGGCCGCAGTGGCCTACGAAAGTGGCAGGTCGGACAATACTGATCGTGATTCTCTCGGTCTGTTCACCCAGAACAGAGAGCATACGATTACCAGACTGCAACAGATGTATCTAACAAGCCGGAAATAACGCAGAAGGCCGCAGATATTCGTTACTCGTTACCGAACATCTGGCGCATCATCGGGTGCATCTCCATGAGTTGCTCTTCTGCAATCTCCTCGTACAGCTTGTACGTGATGGAGACGGCCAGCAGCAGTCCCGTGCCGGAGACGGAGCCGATGGTGCCGAGCATGTTCGCCCAGACGGCCAGCAGACCGACCAGTGCACCACCGACGACGGTCACCTGCGGGATGTACCGCTCCATGACCTTCTCGATGACACCGATGTTCTGTCGGAAGCCGGGAATCTGCATCCCGGAGTTCTGAATCTGCTGCGCCGTCGATTCCGGACCCATGTCCGTCGTCTCGACCCAGAAGATAGCGAAGACCGCACCGCCGACGACCATGAAGGTGACGTCGATGCCGATTCGGATCAGGACCTGCCACGCGTCCTGTGAGACGTTCGCCGTCCACCACATCCAGTCCTGCGGTGAGTAGATCGGCGCGACGTAGTAGAAGAATCCGCCCGTCGGCTGTCCCTGTTGTGAGTACGTGCCGAGCCAGGCCGGCATGTTCGCCAGCTGGCGGTTCAGAATCTGACCCAGGAACTGGACGTTCGCTTGCACAGCGCGAACGAGGATCATCGGCAGGACGCTCGCGTAGATCAGCTTCACGGGGAAGCGACCGCGCGCGCCCTTGACTCGAGCGTGGCTCAGCGGAATTTCGACGCGAACCGATTCGGCGTAGACGACGATCCCGAAGATCAGCAGCGTCGTTACCAGGGCGATGATGTGTCCGTCGTTGAGCAACAGCGTCTGCAACCCTTCGCCGGAGACGATCGAGCCGACCTCGACCTTGCCAGTCAGGATCCGGTACCAGTCGAAGAAGAATCCGCCCGCAGCAGGCTGGACGAATCCGGTGACGAGTCGCTGGCTCACCCCGGCGATGATGAACAGGCCGATCCCGCTTCCGACGCCCCACTTGCTGACGACCTCGTCCATGTAGAGGATGAGGACTCCGCCGACGAAGATCTGAGCGAACATCAGCATCTGGACCTGCGTCTGATCGAGCGTGAGCCCGCCGAGCTGGAGTGACGGTTGGGCTGGCAGGAAGCCGCCGGCGAACACCATCGGCAGCCCGGTCAGGATCACCATCAAGACGACGAGTACTTTCTGGAGACCCTGGTAGAGCACCTGATCCCGCGGATCGTCCGTGTCGAGGCCGAGCAGGTTCGCCCCACCAAGTAACTGGAGGACGATGCTCGCGGTGACGATCGGCCCGATACCGACCTGCAACACCGATCCCTGTGATCCGGCCAAAATCGCACGGAACTGGCCGAAAAGATCGCCCGACCCGCCGGTCTGATATCCGAGCAGCGTGACGTTCGTCAGGAAGAAGTACAACACGAGGATACCGGCCGTCCACATCAGCTTTCGCTTGAAGGGAACGTGTCCCTCCGGACGGCGCACTGCTGGCATCCGCGTTAGGACCGGTTCAGCGGCTTCCTTCCATCCCATATGTTATTCCTCGTCCTGTTCGGCTTCGGCGTCGGCCTCAGCGTCCGATTCCGCTTCAGCAGCCTCCTGTGCACGCTCCGAGAGGACCGCCTCACCGCCGGCGTCCTCGAGTTTCTCGCGTGCCGCCTCGGAGAAGGCGTCCGCGGTGACCGAAAGCTGGTTGCGGACCTGGCCCGACCCGAGCACCTTGACGACGTCGGCCTCGTGGCCGTCCTCGACGATGTCTCGAGCGTCGAGTTCGTAGCCGTCGTCGGTCTCCGCTGCGAGATCGTCTTCGACGTAGAGGATCGCGTCCTCGTCGAGTTTCTGGACGTCGATCTCTGCGACTTCCTTGCGGATGTCGTGCGGTCGCTTGAAGCCGTGTTTTCCTTTCGGTTCGTAGTTGTGGAACTCGTGTTTGCTGCGTCCGGCGCGGCCGCGGCCACCGCGGTGACCCGCACCGCGTCGGTTCTTGTGAGAGCCGCCGCTGTGGGTTCGTGATCCGCGCTGGCGTCGTTTTTTACTCGTCATGGTTATCGCATCGATTCTAGGAGGTCGTTCATCTCCCCTGTTGTATGTTTTCCAAGTTGGCCACCCTCGATGGTTGGCTTTTTGATACCATTGTGACCGCCCCGCGGCGGGTGCAGCCGAAGCGTCGGTGACAGTCCCTCGTCACGAAGCGTCGTCTCCTCGTCGATCAGCGCGTCGGCCAGTTCGCCGAAGTCGTCGTACTCGGTGTTCGCCGCCAGCCACTCCTCGTCGACGTCGGACTGCTTGCCCTCGAGGGGCTCTGCGCGCTTTGCGAGGAGCGTCTCGAGGACGTCCGCGCTCGGCTCGCCGTGGGCGACGTAGTCGTTGACCTTCGCTATCATCCCCTCGTAGGCGTCGGTTTCGGGGACGAGCGTGCAGTGGTTGACGCTGTGGACGTTGAGCATCGACAGGGTGTCTTCGACGTCTTCCTGTCGATTGACTTCGCCACGAACCTGGACGATGGCCTTCATTGATCTGCCACCTCGGGTTCCTCTCGACCGCCCTGGTTCCGTCGCGGCATGCGCGACTGAGAGGCGTTCTCGAGCGCGTTGAACGTCGCTTTCGCGAGGTTAACTGTCGTTCGAGTGTTGCCGTGGCTCTTGGTCCAGGCGTTTTCGATGCCGGCCAGTTCGAGGACGGCGCGGACGGTGTCGCTCGCAGCCAGCCCGAGCCCTTCGGGGGCCGGGATGACTTCGACTTCGACGGAGCCAGCTTTGCCAGTCGTCCGTCGGGTCAGCGAGTGAGGCCGGTCCGAGCGGTCCTCCCAGGAGCCCGAACCGCGGGGCACCTGAATCATGTTCAGCTTCGCGATACCGATCGCCTTCTGGATGGCAGACCCGACCTGATCGTCTCGCCCTTCGGCGTAGCCGACGAATCCGTCGCGGTTGCCGACGGCGACGACGCAGCGGAACTTCACGCGTCGTCCGGAGTCGGTCATCCGCTGGACCATGTTGATGTCCAGCACTTCGTCTTCCAGCCCCGGCAGGAGCTGGTCGACGAGTTCGGGTTCCTTCAGCGGGAGGCCCGAATTCAGGGCGGTCTCCATGTCGTCGATCTCGCCCTCCTGGACCTGCCGGCCGAGACGGGTGACGGGCTGCCAGCCGTCGTCGTTGTAGTCGTTTGCGCTCATTCGAGAATCGCCTCTCGTACCTCGTCGAAGTGTTCTGGCAGTTCTGTTGCGTCGAAGTCACCGCTGTACAGCGGCTCGTCGAGCTGTTCGGCATACTCGGCGACGTGTTCGCCGCGCGTGCGCGACCAGTCCGCGAGCACGCTATCGTTGTGCGGGATCTCGAGGCCGGCGTCGATCGCCCCTTCCTGCACCGCAAACACCTTGTTTCCGGGCGTGGCTTTGTTGAGGCCGATGTCGAGAACCGCTTCCTCGAGACCGGCGTCGATCGCCCGCGTACCAGCCAGCAGGCCGGTCAGGTAAGCCGCGGAGATGTTGCTTGTGGGGGCGTCCCAGCCGTACTCTTCGAGATCGTTCGAGTGTGCACTCGCAAGCGTCTCGTCTCCCTGAGGCCCGGGAGTGATCAGCTGCGCCGTAGTGTGCTTGTTGCTCTTGCGAGCAACGAGGCGGGGCTTGCCCGATTTCAGCAGGCGCAACCTCTGATGGTAGTCCGTCCGGACCTCACGGCGACGGCGCATCGGCACTTTGTATCGTGGTCCTGTCGCCATTATTGGTCACCGTAGTTATCGTCGATGTAGTTCAACAGGTACCGGACGCTCCGGAACTCCCCGCCACCAGCCTTTTTGTAGAGCTGGCGGTACTGCGTGGGCGTCAACTCGCCCTTGTCGCGGAGTTCGCGCAGCTTCCGGCGCTGTGCGCGGATCTTGTTCTGCCACTCGTCTTTCTCGTTCTGGCGTGCGCCTTTCTTGCCGCGGCGCTTACCCTGACCGTTCTGGTGGCCGTAGGCCCGCTTCGCATTGCGCTCGCGTGCACGGCCCCGGGAATTACCCTTCGCATCGTCGGCCCGAATGCGACCCTCGTCGACGAGTTCACGGATCTCGTCTCGCGTGATCGCTTCAGCGATGTCGGCCTGCGCGTCGGGGTCGAGCCAGACGCGATTCTTGCCGACATCCAGGATGTCGGCGGCCAGTCGCTTCTGTGCGGAGAGATCAGTCATGTGATTCCACCTCGACTTCTTCGTAGGTCGGGTTCAGGACGCGGACGCCCTGGTCCTCGGCTTCCTCTTCGATTCGTTCGCGCTTGCGCGCGCCGACCGCGGAGGCGATCCGAACCGCCTCGCGGGAGCCGTCGACGCCCTCGAGGTCGGCTACGTTCTCGACGTAGACTTCCTCGAAGCCGCTGGGGTGTTTCCCTCGGACGGACTCCGGTGTGCGGTAGCCGGCCTGAACCGTCGGGCCTTTTCCTTTGACGCCACGGCGCTGCTTCGAGAGGCCGCCGCGTGGTCGGCGCCAGGATTCCGGCGTCCGTTTTTTCTTGTGGTAGTCCTGCCGATTAAACTGCGGTTTGCCCTCGCTCTGCCGACGGGTGAGCAGCCGTTGCTCGTTCTCGGAGAGGTCGGGCGTCTTCTCGGTCAGCCCGCGGGGCCGCAGTTCCGTTTCCACTTCTTCGGCGGGTGCTTCTTCCTCGACACCCTCTTCTTCGATTTCGGCTTCGGTCGTCTCTGTGACCTCGAGGTCGCCGACGTCGGCCTTGATACGCGCTGCGAGCGCGTTCCCGATGCCTTCGGCATCGGCCAGGTCGGACTGATCGGCTTCCTTGACGTCTTCGATGGACTCGAATCCGGCCTCGCGGAGCGCCTCGGCCTTGCTCTCGCCGACACCGCTGATTTCCTCGAGTTCCTGCGGTTCGTCCGCAGCCCTCTCGTCGTTCGATTGCTCGTCTGCCATCTATCAGACACCTCCTTTGGCGGGTTTGTTGGTGATGTAGACCCCGTCCTGGAAGATGCGGGTGTCCTTGCCGCTGACCTTCGTCAGCTGCTCAATGTCGGCCGCCGTCTGTCCGACGTGTTCCTTGTCGGGACCGGACAGGACGAGTTGCTCGTCGTCGACGGTAACATCGGTCTCACCGTGGATAGTCGTTCGTCGCGCTGCTTTTTCGCCGAGGAAGTTCTCGATGACGACCTCGTCGCCCTCCACGCGGACCTGCATCGGGAAGTGAGAGTAGAAGACTTCCATCTCGTACTCCCAGCCCTCGGTCACGCCGTGGGTAGCGTTCTGAATGTGGCTCTCGAACGTTCCGACGGTCGCGTTCGTCTTCGCGTCCTCGGACTCGCTTTCGATGACCACCTGATCGTCGTCGGCTTCGACGGTCACGTCGGGGTACCAGAGGCGACGCGAAACGCTGCCTTCTGGTCCCTCGACGGTCACGTCGAACCGATCGACCTCGACGGTTACGTCTTCGGGTATTTCCAATTCGACTCGCATTGTTAGTAGACGTACGCGATCACCTGACCCCCGATACCCTGTTCGCGCGCTTCGTAGTGGCTCATGATGCCACTGCTCGTCGTGACGACGAGGGCACCGAAGTCTCGAGCGGGGAGATACCGTTTCTCCCACTTCTCGAAGTCCTCGGAGCCGACGGCGTAGCGGGGCTTGATGGGGCCGCACTCGTTGATCGCTCCTTTCAATTCGACCTCGAACTGACCGGCTTTTCCGTCGTCGACGTACTCGAAGCCGTCGATGTACCCGCGGTCGTAGAAGACCTCGAGTACGCTGCCGATCTCGTTCGAGGCGGGCGTTACCTCGTGGGTGAGATGACCCACGCTCTCGGCGTTATCGAGGCCCGAGAGCGCGTTACTGAGTGGATCGTTTCCGGTCATGTTATCGATACTTCTTGAATCCCATGTCGCGGGCGATTTCGCGGAAGCACTGCCGGCAGAGGTTGATGTCGTATTTGCCAACAAGCCCCTGCTCGCGGCCACAGCGCTGGCAGGACTCGATCTGTCCCGTTCGCTTCGCCGCGTGCTCGCCCGTGCGGTCGTTTTCTGGTTCTGTTTCGCTCTCACTCATCGTCTGCGCCCTCCACGCTGACGTCGAAGTTTGCCTCGAGGAACGCGATGGCGTCCTCGGGGGTCAGTCGGTGGTTCGACGGGATCGATCGGGTGGCCTTGTCGCGCTTGGCGATGCGGTAGCCTGGACGTACCAGGTTGACGGTGACGTCCAGCCCGTAGATCCCGACGTTCGGATCGTACTCCTGGCTGGGGAAATCGGTGTGTTCCTCGACACCGAAGCTGAAGTTCCCCGTATCGTCGAACTGCGCCGTCGAGATCAACGAAAGCGGCAGCGCCGTCTCGAGGAACTCGTGAGCGTCGTCGCCACGGAGAGTCACCTTCGTGCCGATCGGGTCGCCCTGGCGGATGCCGAAGTCGGGTTCGGTTCGCTTGGCTTCGGTCCGGACACTCTGTTGTGCCGTGATCTCCTCGATGATGTCCTCGGCCTTGCCGAGTTCGCGGCCACCCTGGCCGACGCCCATGTGGACGACGACTTTCTCGACGCGCGGTTCACGCATTTCGTGGAACTGACCGTCTGAATCGGCTTCGCTACTCATCGTCATCACCCACGAAGTTCTCGTCGATGACCACGACGTACTCTTCGACGGTTTCGAAGCTGCCATCGTCAGTCGAGACGCCGACGGTGTTCGAGCCACTACCAGGCGTGACGTCGATCGCGTCGATCTCGCCGATCTTCCCGCCGTGGTTACCACGAACGGCCGTGACGAGTGCGCCTTCTTCGTAGGGGAAGTGAGCAACGACCGACTTGTCGTCGGTGTCGATGACGATCGAGTCCTTCGCGTTGTAGTCGTCGTCGGTGATGACGGTCGTTCCGTCGTGCAGCGTCAGCTGCGTGTCGCCACCCGGCACCTGCTGTTTCCCCTCGATCTTGCCGAGGCGGCTCTCTGCGGCGTCCTCGTCGATCTCGGTCAGCGCGAGCCGACCGCCTTCGTCGGGGAAGACGCGGTAGTACTCGTTCCGACCCGGGAACGCGACGATATCGAACATACCGATCGGGCGCTGTTCGTCGTTGATCGCGTTCCCGTTGATGAGGATCGCATCCTCAGACAGGGCGTATCGCGCTTCCTTTCGGGAGTCCACGTAGCCGAGGACGTCCCGCAAGAGGACGACGAGCGGCACGCCGTCTTCGCCGTGCGGGCCGGCGTCGGCCTTGACCGTGAAGGTTTCGGTCTTCCGTTCGACCGGCCAGGACTTCGGTACTGACAGTCGTTTCTGGTGTTTCGTCATTCGCTATCACCTTCGAGACGCGCCTCGCGACGCTCGTCCTCGAGATCGAGTTCCGTGATTCGAACGTTCGACGGGTCGAGCGGCCGCGGCACCTCCTCGCCGTCGGCCGTCTCAACGGTGACGTCTTCGACATGGACCGTCCCGTCCTCGAGAATCGCACGCAGGACCTCGCCTTCCGTGCCGGCGTGGTCGCCGCGCAGGACCTCGACCGTGTCGCCCGCGTTGACGCGGGTGCGTCGAGTGTCGTACTCCTCGCGGAGCTCGTCGGACAGCGTCGCGTGCAGCTGTTTCTGACGCTCGTGAAGCGGGGCGCGCTCCGTCTGCGTTCGCTGTTTGTGTGGTTGCTTGCTCATATCTATACGATCATCGTCGCCGTGCTGGCGATTGCTCCGAAGCGCTCTGCGACTTCGCGGGCGATCGGCCCCTTGATCTCCGTGCCGCGGGGCTCTTCGTTCTCGTCGATGATGACCGCTGCGTTGTCCTCGAACTTCAGTCGCGTCCCGTCCGGCCGGCGGATCGATTTCCGCTGACGGACGACGACGGCCTCGAGCACCTGGCGACGCATCTCGGGGGTCCCTTTGGTGACCGAGACGGTCACTTTGTCACCGATTCCTGCCTTCGGCTGGCGGTTTTTGGTACCGTGGTAGCCCGCGACGCTGATGATTTTCAGCTCACGCGCACCGGTGTTGTCGGCACACGTGACCAGCGACCCCTTCTTGAGGCCCTGCGTGACGTCGGCTTTCAGCGCCTCCATCACTCTTCACCCTCGTCTTCGGTTGCGGCGAAGTCCTCGTCCGAGAGCTCCGGCTCAGGCTCGGCCTGGCTCGTCAGCTCGGCGATGTCAGCCGCAGTCGCTTCTTCGGTTACTTCGACGACCACATGCGATTTCGTCTTCGACAGTGGTCGGGTCTCTGCGATCTTGACCGTATCACCGACCGAGAGCGGCTCGAGCACGCCCGGTACGTGTGCCGGGATGCGCGAACGACGTTTCATCTGACGGTCGTATTTCGGAACCGTCACGTCGTACTCTCGCTCGACGACTACGGTCTTGTCCATGTCCGTCGACACGACGGACCCCTCGAGGACCTGGCCTCGAACGGAGAGTTCGCCGTAAAACGGACACGTCTCGTAGTCGTATTCCTCCGGATTTTCGGGTTCCGGAGGGGTTTCAACGTCTAGTCCTATTGCCATGGTGAATCACCACTTGTTTCCGTGCGTCGGGCGGGTCGTGAGAGCAGTCGCGATCCATCGACCGTAACGTAGGCTACGTCCTCGCCAGCGCGTTCCGTGGCTTCCGATCGCTCGGAACCCCCAGGTTGAGTGTCGGCCAGTTTTGACGCAGTCCCCGACCCCTTGGCGGAGTCGGCGGCTTCATCTGTGATCGCGAACTCGAACGTCGAGCCCGACTTCGGCACCATGACGACCCGAGACTCGTCGCTCTCTCGAATCTCTATGGAAAGCGTCTTCGTCGTCTCGATGACGACTCTCCCCTCGAGGCCAACTCGCGAGGAGTCGTCACTCTCGACGATACGGACGGGCAGTCCATTGAGTTCGTGTCGCGGCAAGGTTTCGGGTGTCAGTGCCATTGTTGCGTTATTCTTCGTCTCGGGCGGTTTCGCCACCTTCGTTTCGAGACGTCTCCGACATCTCGCCTTCGAGATTGCCTTCCGCACGGGCTGTGCCCGTTCGGATACAGGATCTCATTCGAGATCGTCCTCTTCACGCTGAATCGTCTTGATTCGCGCGATGGTGCGACCCAGTTCGCCGATTCGGCCCGGATTCTCCGGGGCTCCACCCGCGGCGAGGACGGACTTCTGGTTCAGCAGTTCCGTCTCGAGTTCCTCGAGTTCTTCCTGCCGTTCGGCGGGCGTCATGTCGCGGATCTCTTCGACGTGGAGGATCGCCATCAGGCGTCACCTCCCTCGTCCGCGTCCTCGTCGGCTTCTTCCATCTCCGCCACGAGCTCTTCGGCTTCCGCCTCGACGTCTTCCTCGAGTTCGTCGAGTTCCTCCTCGACGTCCTCGTCTTCGCCGGGGACTTCGACTTCGTCGAATTCCTCGCCGGTGTCGGTCCCGACTTCCTCCTCGATGACCTCTTCGATGTCCTCCTCGGTGGTCTCGACGGCCTCGTCGGCCGCGGCCTCGGCACCACCCGAGGCGGCCTCGGCCGCCTCGGGTTCGCCCTCGAGAAGCTCTTCGACGCCCTCGGCCTCGTTGGCCTCGACGGCCTCCGGGACGAGCTCTTCCGGATCCAGATCCTCGGTGATCTGGAAGTCGTCGGGCAACTCGGCTCCCGGCGGGATGATCTTGACGTCGACACCGATCGTGCCGAGTTTCATGACCGCGACGCCCTGGCCGTGATCGACGACCTCTTCCGCGGGCTCGCCGTTGTGCTTGATGTAGCCGCGGTTGAACTTTTCGACGCGGGATCGCGCGCCCGTGACCTTCCCCGAGAGAACGATCTCCGCTCCGAGCGCGCCGGCTTCCATGATCCGGTCGATCGTGGTATGACCGGCCTTCCGGAAGTACCAGCCGCGCTCTAGTGCGTTGGCCAGTCGGTCCGCGACGATCCGTGCGTTGAGATCGGGTTCGTCGACCTCCTGGACGTCGATCTGGGGGTCCTCGAGGTTGAATTTCTCCTCCAGGGCCGCCGTGACCTTCCGGATGTTCTCGCCGCCTTTACCGATGACCATCCCGGGCTTTTCGGCCTTGAGGACGATCTGCGTTCCCATCGGCGTCTTGGCGACGTCCATACCACCGTAGCCCGCACGGCCGAGTTCTTCCTGGAAGAACTCGTCGATCTGGGACCGCTGCAGGCCGTTCTCGATGAATTGGTGTTCGTCAGCCATCAGCTATCGTCCTCCTCGTCGGTTTCGCTCCGTTCTTCGACCACGATTTCGACGTCGACCTGCGGTGTGTTCCACGACGACGCACGCCCCATCGCACGGGGTTTGCGGCCGACGGACTCACCGACTTTGTGGGCCGCGACGTGGACGATTTCCATCGATTCGCCGTCGAATCCCTGGTGGTCCGCGTTGGCCTCGACGTTCTCGAGGAGGTCGAGGAACTCGCCCGAGACCTTTTCGGGGTACTTGCCGGCGTCCCAGCCGTCGACGTCGGATCGGTGACCGGCGCCACTGTTGTGGGACTTGAACGGCACCGACTGCGTCTCGTCGATGACGTCACGAAGGTACGCCCGGGCATCGCCGACGGTTCGGCCCTTGATCTCGCGAGCGACCTCCTTGCTGTGCTTGTGGCTCATATGACGCTCCCGGAGCATCGCTTTCGCCGTTGCGTCCGGGTCCGCGTCGACTGAGTAGTTGATTCCCATGCGTGGATCACTTCAGTGGGACGAATTTCGAGGATCGGGTCGCGCCGATACCGGCCTGCCCGTGCTCGACGGAGGTCCGGGTCAGCTGGAACTCGCCGAGATAGTGGCCGATCATCTCCGGTTCGACGCGTACGCGTTCGAACGATTGTCCGTTGTAGACCTCGAAGGTCAACCCGACGAACTCCGGCAGGATCGGCATGTCCCGCAGGTGCGTTCGCAGCGGCGCGTTCGCCGTCTCTTCCTCGTCCGCCTCGCGGGCCTCCTCGAGAAGCTTCTCTTTCTCGACGGAGAGGCCGCGTTCGATACTTCGCCGCTGTCGAGCGGGTAGCAGTTCCACGACGTCGTCGAGCTCCATCTCCTGCAACTCCTCGAGCGTGTGGCCGCGGTAGGTGAACTCACCTTCACGGCCGGTTCGGTACTCCTGACTCATTTGTTTCCACCTCGGCCGGTGCGTCGGGACGAGATGTCACCGACCTTCCGTCCCGGCGGGGCGTCCCGCGAGACAGACTTGGGTTTGCCGGGGTGCTGGCGGCCGCCGCCACCGAACGGGTGATCGACGGCGTTCATCGCGACACCGCGGACGCGGGGCCACTTCGTGCCCCGAGCTTTCATCTTGTGGTACTTGTTGCCTGCCTTGACCAGCGGCTTCTCCGTGCGGCCGCCACCGGCGACGACGCCGATAGTGGCGCGACATTGCGGATCGAGGCGCTTGACCTCGCCGCTCGGAAGCTGGACGACCGCAGCGTTGCGGTCGTGCGTAATCAGGTCGGCGTTGGTTCCCGAAGCGCGGGCGAACCGGCCGCCGTCGCCCGGGTTCGCCTCGATGTTACAGACCGGGACACCTTCGGGAATCTCCGCGAGCGGGAGCGTATTGCCGGGCTTGATCTCCGCGCTCACGCCGACTTGCAGCTCATCGCCGACGGTGACGCCTTCGGGCGCGAGGATCAGCCGCTGATCGCCGTCTTCGAATTCGACGGCGGCGACCGGTGCGGATCGAGCCGGGTCGTGTTCGATGTCCACGACCGTTCCGGCCACGACATCGTCTGCTTCTTTCTTGTGGTCGAGCTTCGCCTTGTACCGGTGCGACGGGGCGCGGAAGGTGGAACTTCCGCGGCCGCGCCGTTGTCCTTGAATGCGACGTCCCATGCTCAGAACACCCCGATTCGCGAAGCGACTTCCTGTGCATCGTCGTCCTCTGAGAGGCGGACGACCGCTTTCTTCTTCCCGTTCATCGTTACCTGCGTGTTGATGTTCTGTACCGAGATCTCGAATCGTTCCTCGACCTCGTCGCGGATCTCCGGCTTGGTCGCGTCCGGATTGACGACGAACTGGAGCTTGTTCTCGAAGTCCATGTCGTTCATCGCCTTCTCGGTCACGAGGGGGTGTTCGATGACCGAACTCATCGGTCGGCCACCTCCTCGAGTGCGCTCTCGGTCCAGACGGTCAGCCGTCCGGGCTGTGCGCCAGGTGCGAGATCCTCCGCGTTAACCTCCGCGGCAGTCGTTACGTCTGCACCGGCGAGGTTCCGGGCCGCACGCGACGGGCCGGCCTCGCTCGAGGTGACGAAGAGGATCGACGTGGGCCGCTTGTACTTGCGACCGCGGGTCTTCCCGCGACCCGAGCGGATGCTGCGGCCTTCGTCAGCGCGTTCGACGTCGTCCGCGAGACCTGCCGCCTCGAGGAAGGAGACGACTTCTCTCGTTTTCTCTAGGTCCTCGAATTCGTCGTCGACGACCACCGGAATCTCGATGTCGGCGTCGAACTCGTGGCCCCGCTCGGCGACGAGTTCGGCGTCGCTCGTCGCGGCAATCGCGCTTCGGACGGCCAATTTCTTCTCTTTCGTATTGATCGATTCAGTCCAGTCCTTCTCGGCTTTCGGCGGGTGGGCCTTGCGCCCCTTGACCGTCTGGGGAACGCGTCGACCGCGTCCCTCCTGTCGTGGCACGTGGGCCATCCCGCGACCGCTCCCGAACGATTCGGCCGGCGTTCGCATGCCGGCGAATTCGTCGGCGCCGTAGTCCTGTTTTCGGTTTGCCTGGGCAGCACGGACGGCGCGGCCGATCAGGTCCGGGCGGTACTGCGTGTCGAAGACCGCCGGGAGCTCGACCGAGCCCGCGTCGTCGCCGTCCAGGTCGCGTACTGTTGCGTCCATATGTTATCCCTGGTTGGATGCGGTGGAGACGTAGCGCACCTCGGGGTCGAGGCGCGGCTGGCCTCCGGGTCGGATCGCCGGGCGGAAGCGCACGAGGCGCTTTTCTGGCCCGGGGAGCGAGCCCTTGATCAGCGCGTGCGGCCCGTCGACTTCGCCGTAGTTGACGAAGCCGCCGTCGACCGTCGCGTCGGCGCCGTCGCCGATATCGACGAGGCGCTTGTTCAGTTCCGTCCGCTGGTGGTAGCCGGTCTGGCCCTGCTGTGGGACCGTCGAGCGAACGCGGCTCGGGTTCCATGGGCCGAGGTTTCCAATGCGGCGACGCCAGCCCTGCCGGGCGTGTTTACCCTTGCGTTTCTGGACGCCCCATCGCTTGACCGGACCCTGGGTCCCTTTCCCCTTCGTGACGCCGCTCGCGTCGACGTATTCGCCGGCGCGGAACACGTCGTTCATCACGTGCTCGCCGCCATCCTCGAGCGTCTCGAGGGCGAAGTCGACGCGTTCGTCGACGGAACCGCCGCCGACTCGCGTCTCCATCACGTCGGGTTTCTTCTTCGGTACCGAGGGAACGTCCCCGGGAACCGTATGGGTGATGACGCGTACGTCGTCGACGCGGCCCTCCTCGTGGAGGCCACGGAGCTCGTCCGTGGCGGCGTCGGCGTCGTAATCGTCACCGGGAAGGTCGAGGACGCGATCGAGTTCGGGAACGAACTCGTCGGTCCAGACCTCAGTTATCGGCTTCATACCGTACGGCGTGTCTTCGTACGCTCGCAGTGCGACGGCGCGCATCGGCGGCGTCTCCACGATCGTGACGGGAACGGTCTGCTCCATTCCCTCGGTCGGCGAGTTCGCTTGATCGTCGACCATCACGACGTGGGTCATGCCGGCCTTGTAGCCCGCGAAGCCCTGCAGCGTCGGCTGTCCGTCGTCGTCCGGCCACGAATTGAAGCGCGGTATCTCCGAGGAGGCGCGCTTCCGTGGGCCGAACCCGAGTGAGCCTTTGCGTGGTCTATTTGGTTGTGGCATTCTATCACTCTCTCAGTGAGAGGGGAGCGAGGGTGGCGAACAGAGCCTCCTCCGTCCGCACGACCTCGCTTCCCTGGTCCGGAACCGTGTTTAGCCAGAGGTCGAACCCCGGATCGGCAGTGGGTTCGACTCCGTCATCCCCGTCGTCGGCTGCCATCTGTGCAGCGCCGACAGCGGATGCCTCGATTCCGAGGATATCCGGCAGCCCTCTCTCGGGCGCACCGAACGCGACGGTCATCCCGTCGCGCTCGATGCGACCGGCCAGCGTCTCGAGCCGCCCGACGGTGAGTTCTTCACCGAATCGGGAGGCCGCGATGCGGACGCCGGCGTCCTCACGGCCGAGTGCTGCCCGTAGGTCCGACTGCTCGATTGTGAGCCCCGGAAGGGGAACAGCCTCGAGCTTCGCCCGGACCGGTCGTCGCGAAGAGATCCTGACGGTCACGCGCTCCCCCTCCTCGACTGCCATTTCTGGCGGTACGTTGAGGGAGATTGGGTGTTGCAAGCCGCAATTGACCCGGACGCGCCCTTCAGGTCCGACCTCGGTCACGATCCCTTGTCTTAACGACCCCGAACCGTTCGATTCGGAGCCGGTCTGTGTCGCCGCGCGGAGCGGCGGCAAGACGCCCGCGTACTCCAGTTCGTCCCGCATTCCCCACACCTCGTTGCGGAGGTATGGCGGCGTTGCGGCGTACCGCAAGACGGTGTTTACGAACCCGCCGTCGAATCGCCCTGTTTCGCCGTCCCGATCGGGATAGACGAGCAGGCGATCGACCCGAAAGATCGTCGCCGCGCGGGCGACGTATCCGAGTTTGCGAGTCGCCTCGCGTTTGTCCTCGGCTTCTCGGGTGAGCGACGACGGCACGAGCACGCTGACGGTCATGCCGAAACGCTTCGGCGCCGCGTCACTAGACTGTAGCGATCTATTGCGGAGAGGGTCTTAAAAGAATAGCGGATTCGATTCCGGCTGTGAACGCCTCACACTCGTGAATTCGTGCCGAACAGACACACACTCGCGTTCGGTAACCTGTCGGCGATGACTGAGACTGTGATTCGCCGGACAGACTTGCAGACCGACTACACTGACTCGTGACCGCCAGCAGAACCCGCCAGCCGCGATCGGTGAATACGTTCGGAATGTGTTGCGGCGTTCGTGACCGAGTCGGCTGTCGAATTTCTCCGGAACCGCCATGCACCAGCGTGTCGATACGGGGTTGATTCGCAACCCTTATACATCCCTCCGGGAGTAGGTATGAGTGCAGCAGGGCGCTGGTAGTGTAGTGGTATCACGTGACCTTGCCATGGTCACAACCTGGGTTCAAATCCCAGCCAGCGCATTTTTGTCGCGAACTACTTCGTAAGCGACGGGTAGTACTCTAGATTCGAAGTAGACGAATCGCCGTGCGAAACCCCCGAATCCGAGGAGCCCCGTGTACTAGTCCGAGAGTAAAACGACAGCAATATTCCCATAGAATAGTGGACTTTTGTCGACTAAAATAGGGTATTAGATTAACAGTCGGATATATATCCGAGCCTTTATTGCCCAATATAATGTCCACTCGGACATGAAACCGAGGGATCGGAAAAGCGTCGTCGTTCCAGCTGTGGCTCCGAGTTCCGCCGCGTGTATTCGGTCGCTCGGTTCTCGGGGGATACGGACGATCGCCGTCTCTGAAACCGAAACCGCCCCGGAATTTCATTCGAAATACTGTGACGAGACGCTCGTTGTTCCGGATCCCGGGACGGATTTCCTCGGATACAAAGACGCGCTTCTCGGGCTCGCAAAACGGCCGTCCGTCCAGACGATCACCCCACTCCGAGAGGAGGACGTGTGGGCGCTCGCGAAGTACAGATCGGAGTTCGCAACGCACATCACTCCGCTCTGGCCGACCGTCGAGACACTGCGGACGGTATACGACAGAGTGGAATTGATGAAAACCGCCAGCGAAGCGGGGGTCGCAGTACCGGAGACGTGGACGTTCGACGAGGTCGAGGACTGGAGTCACGAACAAATCGCGAAACCTCGATACGCGATCCTCACGGACGAGTACGTCGACTCCGTTTCGTCGACTGAAGTCGTTCACCCCGGTTCGGTATCGTTTCTCCAACCCGGCCACAGACCGAATCGCGAAGAAATGGTCACGGAGATGGGACACGTTCCAATCGTCCAGGAGTACGTACCGGGTTCAGAATACGCGCTCTGGGCGCTCTACGATCGCGGCGACGTCGTCGCGACCTGCCAGAAACACCAGATTCGAGGCTACTCCTACGCTGGAAATACGAGCGTGGCACGACAGACCACGTCGATTCCGGACCTCGAGACAGTGGGACGAACGTTGCTCGATGCACTCGACTGGCACGGCCCCGTCTCGGTTCAGTTCGTCAGAAACGAAGCGACGGGCGAGTTTACGCTCCTCGAGATCAATCCGCGGTTCTGGGTGTCGTTGGAGTGTCCCATTCGGGCCGGTGTCGATTTCGCGTACTACTACTGGTGTCTTGCATGTGACTTGCCCGTTCGCGCCCAGTCGGACTACGAATCGGGGATCGCGACACATCTTTTGCGCGGGGAACTGGTACACATTCTCAGTATTCTGCGAGAAGATAATCCGGTGGTCGAACCGCCATCGCTGCCGGGCGCGGTATGGGACGTCGCGTCGTCGATCCGTCGCCAACCACACTTTGATTACCTAAGCGTGACCGATCCCGGCCCCTTCGCTCGCGATGTCCTCAATACGTGTCACGAATTGTTCGGGGCTGCTCTTGATGAGTCCAATTCACCCAGGGAACGACCGACCGACTCACCTGATGTGTCCACTGTCGCGTCGGAGATGCCGACCGACGCCTCAACAGGGGTGTTGTACGATCGCGATCGGCCATGATCCCACGGGGGAATCCGAACCGGGACCGCCTGCGACCCCTGCGAACGGACCGAGCGAACGGCTTCGACGGACAGTGCCATCAGTAAGTTGACCTGTCTCGAGTGGCGCTCGTCTCTGTCCGCTCCCGACGACCCCCTTGCCCCCGATCGGACGTGCAGTGAGGAATCTCTCGCCTTTCGCGGACGCCTGCCGCCTGGTCCGAGCCAGACACTGCAAGCGGCAAACCGGAACGGTCGCTACTCCGAGGCCGACTCGTCCCGAACCGTCAGCACGGGAATCGGCGACGTCCGAACGAGGTGTTCGGTGACGCTTCCGAGGAGATACCGATCGAAGCCCGTTCGACCGTGCGTGCCGACGACGACGAGATCGACGTCGTTGTCTTCGACGTACGAGCGGATCGTCTGGTGAATCGAGGTTCCGTATTCGACGGTCTCAGCGATCGACTCGACGCCGGCATTCGTCGCGTACGCGGAGGCGTCCTCGAGGATTTCGTTCGCGCTTTCCTCCAGCAGTGAGATCTGAATGTCGGTCCGGACGTCGACCCCGAGAGTCCTCGTGTCGATAACGGAGAGGAGGTGCAGCGCCGCACCCTCGGCGGTCGCGACGTCGGTTCCGATCGCGAGCGCCGCCGTCGCACAATTGCTCCCGTCGGTCGGGACCAGAACGTTCCGATACGGATGCGTCGTACTGCTGTCGCTGTCCGGTCGTATCGTCAGCACGGGGACGGTCGCCCTCCTGACGACGCGCTCCGTCGTGCTCCCGAGCATGAAGCGCTTGAGGCCCGTCCGTCCGTGTGTCGGCATCGCAACGAGATCGACGTCGTTCGACTCCGCGTACTCGATGATCGAGCTGTACGGGTCCCCTTCGTAAACTGCCGTGACGACGTCAATCCCACGTTCTTGTGCACGGTCGGCGCCGTCGCGAACGTGGTGTTCGCCTTCCCGCTCGAGGACGTCGACGACCTCGCCTTGCATCCGAAGAACGGCATCCTTCCTCGTGTTAGCCACGTTGAGGATGTGAACCGTCGACTCGTGGGTGGCGGCGATATCGAGGACGTGGTCGAACGCGATCGACGCTCCCTGACTGCCATCGGTGGGAAACAGGATACTGGTGAACATGATGTCGCTCTCCAAACGGGATCACTCCCGAACGTCGAGGGCCCCTTCCTCGGCAGTTTCCGCCGTCCGCCACCAGACGAGTTCGAATTCGATGCTCTGTTTCGCCGCCGTGTCCCCTTCGGACCAGTCCGATTCTCCCTCGAGTTTGAACGTAATCGGTTCCGCCGGGTCCAGCCGCACTGTCTTTCCCTCGAGTTCGAGCGTTACGTCGCCGTCGGCCTCGAGTTGGTCGGCCAGTTCGCGGAACGAGTCGGCGATTCCCGATCGCGACCGCTGTGCCTCCGTTTCGAGTTCACCCATATGAATCAGCACACTGAAAGCGGGTATAAACGGAGAGGGCACTCCTCAAATGTGTTGACTACCGGTTCGAATTACTAGTTGCGGGAGAGACATGGTTTCATCAGTCGATCGGTACCGTTCCACGCCCGGGAGTCGATCCGTGTTGTTTCACGGCCGAGGTCGTACGGTCGCCCTATTCGGCGAGATCCTGCAGAGCCAGGCGGAGGTTCCGCGTGTTGGCCTTCCAGAACGCGTCGAAGACGACACCGAGGACTGGGACGGACCCGCCAACGGCGTCGACGGCGACGATTGCAAGCATACGGAGCAGTGTCGACCGAGAGACGCCCATTCGGGCGGATTCGGCGACGATATATAGCGAGACGACTGCGGCCGCGGAGTCGCCGGCGCCCGGGAGGATCCCCATGATCGGATCTAGCCCGAATCGGAACTCCGTTCCCGGGACTCGGACACCCTTGTCGAGGGCGTGAGCGACCGTGTGCATTCGCTCGAGCGCTACCCTGTCGATGGATTCGGGGAGATCGCCATCGAAATCCTCGAGGGTCGATCGGACTCCGTCCATCTCATCAGTTTCCATGACCGTTGTTCGAAGCGGACGAGGATAAACGCGACGGCGGACGATGCAAGCGATGCAGTCACAGCGATAACGGGCCAAATCGGCTGTCGGCTGTGATCTCTCGGTCGGTGGCTTTGTGGCGGTGTCGGAGTCGGAGACGAACCACCTCGGAACGCAGTCTCTCGCGAGCGCGGGTGAGTCACAGACAGTCCCCGCAGTCCCCGAAGAACACCACCGACGATCGTCGCGTGAGGCGGCGTGGACGGCGTCCGGAGAACGTGACAGAGCGGAAGCGGACGGCAACAGCGTATTTCCGGTGAAAAAGACGATATTTCTACCGGGCTACTGACGCTTCGTCGGCTCGATACTGAAAATTCATACTTGCTCGTCACTGAACCCGGCATTTGACGGTCGTTATTCACGACCGCTTTAATTTCACAGCCTGAGACTATTATTAGCGACGAGTGGCTTTTATACTATGAGTAACTACAGTCTAACACACGATTAAACGATCAGATCTAGCAATGCAGACGGAACTCTCATCCGCAGATGGCACGGCCGACCTCCAGTACGACCAGCCCAACGACCGCTACGTCTTCCACCACGACAGCGACAGCACTGCGACGATCACCACGACCATCGTCCACGCGCTCGCGTCCATCGCCGACACAGACGTCTCACAAGGGGAGTTCTCCCTGTACGACAGCGTCGATCCGGACGCATTGAACCGCATCTTCAGTTCCAAAGCGGACGGCACCGAGCGAACGGGTGGCCACATCGCGTTCACCGCACTGGAACACGAAGTGTACGTCTACGCGAACGGGGACGTCATCATTTATCCGCCGGCGGAGACGCCGCGGCCGACACCGTCGAACTGAATTCGGCCGCTCCGGGCCCGTCACCCTGATCGTTTTTCAGAATGCTCCTGGCGACACGCCGAGCGGAGCGGACCTGCCGGGAAACGCCGTTCGCCACGCGAACCGGTCGTCGATCGCACGGGTTTAGGATCGTACGTGTCGAACGAACCGAACATGACGGTAGTTGCACTACTGAGTGTCGCACCGGTGATCGAGACGAGTATGGCGGGCGAAGTCGCCAAGGCGGTCGACGCGCTTGAGGAATACGACGTGCGTTACGAGACGAACCCGATGGGAACGGTGATCGAAGCCGAGACGACGGACGAACTCTTCGCGGCCGCACAGGCCGCCCACGACGCCGTCGACGGCGACCGTGTGAGCACCGTCCTGAAGATCGACGACAAGCGGACACGAACCGGCCGGGCATCGGAGAAAGTGTCGGCCGTCGAAGCGGAGCTCGGTCGACCGGCTCGAAGTACCGAGGAGTGACCGCGACGGGTTCCTCTGCCTCGAGATCGCCGGGAAAGCTGCCGCTCGAACGATGGCGTGGTGGAGGACCTGATCGAGAACGTGACCGGTCTTACCGACGCGTTCCGAGGTGCGAGACGAGTGGTGGCGCTGACCCGTCGATGGCGGCCGATCGCGAACGGACAAACGGTTTTACCTCGGAGACTGAACCCAGTCGCATGGACAGTCTCAATCGGATGGCGATCGAGCTGGTCGACGAAGCCCTCGATTACGCCGAGGAACTGAACATCGGGGGATACGACCTCGATAACGGAACGACGGTGCTGGACTTCGGACTCGAGTTCGAGGGCGGTATCGAAGCCGGGCTGTTACTCACCGAGATTCAGACGGCGGGAATGGCGACGCCGAGCTACGAACTCGGCGAACTCGGTGACGCGACGGTTCCCGTCGTCGAGCTGTCGACGGACCAGCCGGCGCTCTCGCTTCTGTGTTCCCAGAAGGCAGGCTGGGAACTGACGACGGATGATTTCGAAGGGCTCGGAAGCGGTCCGGCCAGAGCGCTCGTGGCCGAAGAAGAAGAGTTCCGTCGCGTCGGATACACCGACGCGTTCGACCTGACCGCGTTGGCGATCGAGACGGACGAGGAGCCAACCGAAGCTGCGGCCCAGCAGGTTGCCGACCTCGCCGAAGTCGAATCGAGCAGCGTCTTTCTGCTAGCGTATCGGACCGCGAGCATCGTCGGCAGCGTCACGAACGCCGCTCGAGCGGCCGAGCTCGCAACGTTCCGGCTCGCCGAACTGGGATACGACCCAATCGACATCGTCTCGGCGACTGGGCGTGCACCGGTCGCGCCCGTCGCGAGTGACGAGCGAACCGCCATCGCGAGAACGACTGACGCGGTCGCCTACGGCGGTCGAGCGCACCTCACCGTTCGGGAAGATGCCGACGTCTTCGATTCGGTGTCGTCGACGGCCGCCGAGGACCATGGTCGCCCGTTCGGTGACATCTTCGACGACCTCGAGTGGGAGTTCGAGGACGTGCCGTCGGATCTCTTCGCACCCGCGACGGTGACGATCGACGTGATTGGCGGCCCGACGTACGTCTTCGGCGAGACCGACGAGGACCTGCTCGTCGACTCTTTCGGACTGTAAGACTGTAACGGAGGAGAAAAGAGAAGAGAGAGCGCTAGTCGTCGGAGAGACGACCGGGGTTCCACTCGCCGTCGAACGCCTCGTGGGTGAATGGTTTTGCGTCGTCGCCCGCGTAGGTGGCGACGAGCTGGCCGTCACCTTCGAGGTAGTACTTGTAGGTCGTCAGCCCCTCGAGACCGACGGGGCCGCGGGCGTGGATCTTGCCCGTGCTGATGCCGACCTCGGCGCCGAGGCCGAACCGATAGCCGTCCGCGAACCGCGTGGAGGCGTTGTGGAAGACGCTGGCCGAATCGAGGCTTCGCATGAAGCTGCTCGCGCGGTCGGCATCCTCGGTCACGATCGAGTCGGTGTGCTTCGAGCCGTGAGTGGTGACGTGATCGATCGCGGTCTCGAGCGAGTCGACGACTCTGATCGAGACGATCAGATCGCCGTACTCGGTGTCCCAGTCGGCGTCGGTCGCCGTCTCCACGTCGACGGTTTCGCGGGTGGCCTCGTCGCCGCGCATTTCGACGCCGGCGGTCTCGTACCGGTCTGCGATCGCCGGCAGGAACTCGTCGGCGACCGCCTCGTGGACGAGCACCGTCTCGACGGCGTTACAGACGGCGGGGTACTGGACCTTGGCGTCGTAGGCAATCTCCTCGGCCATCGAGAGATCGGCCTCGTCGTCGACGTAGACGTGACAGATCCCCTCCGTGTGCCCGAGGACGGGAATGCTGGTATTGTCCTGAATGTAGGCGACGAACTCGGAGCTCCCCCGCGGCATGAGGAGATCGATCGACTCGTCCATCTCGAGCAGCGCGTCGACGTCCTCGCGGGCTTCGATGTGCTGTGCCCAGCCGTCAGGGATCCCGGCGTCGGCCGCGGCGTCCGTGATGATCTCGAACAGGATCCGATTGGAGTGGAGCGCCTCACTACCGCCTTTCAGGATCACTGCGTTCCCCGATTTGAGGCCGAGTGCAGCGATCTGAACCAGCGCGTCGGGTCGGGACTCGAAGACCGTGCCGACGACGCCGATTGGGACGGCGACCTTGTAGAGTTCGAGGTCGTCGTCGAGTTTCCGCGCTGAGAGCGTCTTCCCGAGCGGATCCGCCTGTTCCGCGACGCTGCGGACCATTTCGGCGATGCTCTCGATCTTCGACCCGGAGAGCTTCAGTCGGTCGACCAGCGCCTGCGTGTACTCACCGTCCTCGAGCATCCGTTCCCCTTCGGCGACGTCCGTCTCGTTGGCGTCTAAGATCTCGTCGGATCGCGCTTCGATCGCGTCGGCGATCTCGTGCAAGGCGGCGCTCCGGTCCTCGTCCGAGCGTTTTGCGAGCTCGAGCGCCGCGGTCTGTGCCTCGTCGACCTTTCGTTCCGTGTCAGTCTCAGTCATCGCTCACACCGTTTATGGGGACGAATATGGTACCCACGGGTTTGGCAGTAGCGATCTTCTCGAGGACGTCGGCCTCGGTCGACTTCGTGATGACGGCCGGAATGCCGTGTTCGCTGACGTCGCGCGCGCCCTCGACTTTCGTCTGAATGCCGCCGAACTCGTCGGACGTGCTCTCCGCGACCATCGCCTGGACCGTATCGTAGTTGGTCCCGACCGCCTCGATGCGCTCTGCATCGCGGTCTTCTTTCGGGTTCCCAGTGTAGACGCCGCCGACGTCGGTCAGCGTGACCAGCAAGTCGGCGTCGACGCCCATGGTCGCTGCGGCCGAGAGCATGTCGTTGTCACCGATCCGGATCTCCTCGGTCGCGACCGCGTCGTTCTCGTTGATTATCGGGACGACTCCCCAGTCCAGCAGCGTCTCGACGGTGTTCCGGAAATTCGTAAACCGCTCGGGGTTCTCGAGATCGTGCTGGGTCAACAGTAGCTGGGCCACCTTCCGGTCGTACCGGCTGAAGCTCTCGGTGTAGCGGTGCATGAGGTGGCTCTGACCGACGGTCGACAGAGCCTGGGACTCCTCGACGGTCCCTGTCGACGTCTCGATCCGACCCGTCCCGGCCCCGATCGCCCCCGACGAGACGAGGATGACCTCCTTGTTCCGCGTCAGGAGGGCTTCGATATCGTCGACGAGCTTGTCGAGTTTCTCGTTGTCGAGATTCGACTCCGCGTCCGTCAGGGAGTTCGTCCCCGCCTTGACGACGACCCGCTCCGCGTCGGCCGCCAGCCGCCGTGCCTCCGCGACGGCAGCCCCTTCGAGTCCCTCACTCATCGTCGAACCCGCTCGCGAGTTCAGCCGAGCGTTCTTCGGCCGCGTTCACCGCCTCGGCAACGATTTCCTGGACGTCGCTGTCCCAGAGGGCTTCCATCCCCTCGATAGTCGTCCCGTTCGGCGAACAGACGGCATCGATCAGGTCGTCGACGTCCTCGTCCGATCGGATGACGGTTTCGGCCGCCCCCTTGAACGTCTGGGCGGCCAGCGTCTCGGCGTCGTCGGCCTCGAGCCCGCCGTCGATACCGGCTTCTGTCATTGCCTGAATGAGATAGAAGACGAACGCCGGTCCGCTTCCGTTGACGGCCGTCGCGATGTCCATCTGGGCTTCGTCGATCTCGGCGTACTCGCCGAGGTCCTCGAGCAGCACCCGTACCTCGTCGGTGACGGTTTCTCCGGTCACGGCCGCAGCCATGTTACCGGTTTCGGCCGCGAGATTCGGCATGATTCGGACCACGTTCGCGTCGGTTCGCGCTTCGACGTAGTCGGTCGAGACGCCGGCAGCGATAGAGAGAATCGTCTGCTCCGGTGAGAGCTCGAGATCCTCGAGAACCGCGCTGACGATGTCCGGCTTCACGGCGACGACGACCACGTCAGCGTCGGCCGTCTCCGAGACGTCCGTCGTGGTTCGCTCGCAATAGTCGACGACCGACTCGAGTGCATCGGGATCGAGGTCACACGCGGTCACTGTGTGATTTCCGCCCCGCCAGAGGCCCTTTATCAGGGCGCTCCCCATGTTTCCACAACCGATAACGCTCGTCTGTACCATCTTGTTCTAGCTGATGAGCCGAACCGGACATACCAACTTTGGTTTCGATCGGCCGCGTCGGTCCACCGTGATCGGCTCGAAGGGAGTACACGCCGCTTCGAAACGAACCGGTGGCGGTCGCGACGACCCGAGCGAATTACCAACGGTGCTGACCGCGGTTAACCGAGGGTATCACGAAGTTTTACGGTCCGTGACTGTTACTGAGACCCGTAATGGAATTGGGCCCATCGACCGATGCGGAACTCCAGACCCGGGTTCGCCAGCAGGAGGTCGTCGCCGAACTCGGCCAGCAGGCGCTGGCGACGGCGGATCTCGACCGGTTGATGCACGACGCATCGGTGGCCGTCGCGGAGACGCTGGACGTTGAGTACTGCAAGGTGCTCGAGTTACTGCCGGGCGAGGACGAGGTCCTGTTGCGCCAGGGCGTGGGCTGGCGGGCGGGGCTCGTCTGAACCGAGCGTGTGCCCACCGATCGGGACTCGCAGGCGGGGTACACGCTCCTGACAGAGGAACCGGTCATCGTCGACGAGCTGGCGACCGAATCCCGCTTTTCCGGTCCGGATCTGCTCGTCGATCACGACGTCAGGAGCGGGGTCAGCGTCGTCATCGGTTCCGTCGAGGAGCCGTGCGGTGTCCTGGGGGCGCACGCGACCGACCGCCGCGAGTTCACCGACCACGACGCGAACTTCGTTCAGAGCGTGGCAAACGTCCTCGCGGCGGCGATCGACCGCGCAGCGAAAGAGCGGCAGTTGCGCGAGAACGAAGCACGACTCGAGCAGTACAGAAGCTACACCGACGAGATCTTGAACGCCGTCGACGACGTGTTCTACGTCATCGACGAGGCGGAGACGTTCAGGCGGTGGAACGAGACGCTGACCGACGTCACTGGCTACTCGGACACGGAGATCGAATCGATGAAGCTGCGCGAATTCGTCGTCGAAGCGGATCGGGAGACGCTCGCGAACGGTATCGACAAGATATTCGAAACCGGAAGCGGGCGCGTCGAAGTCACCATTCTGACCAGAGACGGCGAGCGGATACCCTACGAGCTCTCCGCGGCCAGACTCGAGAACCCGGATGGGGATCCCGTGCTGGCCGGACTCGGTCGAGACATCCGCAAACGCGAGGAACACGAGCGGGAGCTGAGGAAGTACGAAACGATCGTCGAGACGATCGGCGACGGAATCTACGTCAAAGACGAAGCGGGCCGGTTTACGATGGTCAACGACGCGTACGCGGACCTGACGGGCTACGATCGCGAAGAGCTGATCGGCGAACGCCACGGTGGGGACATCTGGGTCGATTCCGCCCTCGGCGATGGTGCGACGTTTTCGTTTACGCTGCCCGCGTCGCGCGAGCGCGGTCAGTGAATATTCGGCACCGGTCCGACGCAATCGGCTCTGCGCAGGTCACTAACCGTCCGTAAGGATCGCTGTAATCGGCTCTGGGCGGCTCTCGATCGGTCGTGGAACCACCGGCTGCGTTCGGTTACCCTCGAGCGGTCGATGGATTCGAGAAATCGAGAGACTCGAGCGATCGATCCAGTCACGGCCAGTGTCCGCGGACCGTCTACTGTGAGAGCGAAAATAATCGGTCGACCGAACGGCAGCCATTCATACGGACTACTGTAAGTCACTGCCGGTGCAACCGCGACCGTCCTGCGGTTGCACCGGTACATCGGTACAGCAGACCGTATCAGTCGTCGCCGTGGGCCGCCGCCTGCTGTTCGCGGACGTGTTCGACGATGTCTGCCGTTTCGGACACGAACTCCTCGTGATCCACCTCTGCGCCGTGGAGGACGGTCGAGAAGTGCCGGACGTTGCCGGCGATGGCGATCGCCTCGTCCAGTTCGGCGTCCGTCACGTCCTCGAGTTTCGCCTCCTCCCGGTGGAAGTGCGTGCAGTACGGACACTGGATGGCCGCCGCCGCACTGAGTGCGACGAGCGCCTTCTCTCGTTGTGCGAGGTCCGTCTCCTCGAGTTCGAGATCCCGAACGATCTCCCAGCAGTGATCTGCGCTCGGCTCCGGGAGCGCAGCGATCCAACTCGGGACTCTACCGAGGTACGATTCTATCTCCGTCTCCGTCTCTGTCGATACCATTGCTCTCCCCTCTGGATTCCGTGTTCGTCATCCGGCCCGGGGGCGGTGGAGACGACAGTGGGAACCCGTTTGTGGGTACGGTACCGTGAGAAATGAACGTGACACACTAATATTTGATACCGCGCACACTGTATTTGACAGCATTCATCCCGATCACAGAGCCGTCTCCGAACGAGCCGATCCGGTCGAGCGGATCAGTCGACAGGGTGAACGTCGGTCACAGTGCCGACGCCTTTGCTCCGACCCTCACGGAAGACGAACTTCTGGCCCTCCTCGACGAGATATGGGCGGAATTTGAACCTGACCGTGGTCTTGCCCGTATCACCGGGGAGGAGTCGCCCGTCTTCGGGAGAGAAGGCAGCGGCCTCCCCGATAGTCTCGAGGTGGACGACGGGTTCGTAGCCGTCGCCGATTCGGGTGGGATGGTTGAGGACCATGACTTCGGCCTCGAACTCCCGGACTGGATCGGGATCGGCGTCGCGAGGAAGCAAGACCATGCCGCGCTCGATCGTGCTTTCCTTGATTCCCTTCAGCGCGATGCCGACAATCCGGCCCGCCTGGGCCTTGTCGACCCGGTGGTAGTGCATCTCGATCGAACGGACCTCGACCGCCTGGAAGCGGCCGTCGCTCATGGGACCGATCAGGAGTTCGTCGCCGGCTTCGACCTCGCCCGCCATGACCGTCCCCGAGGCGACCGCGCCGACGCCCGTGACCGAATAGCTGCGGTCGACGTACATCCGAAACTCGCCGGTGTCGCTGGACGTCTTCGGGAGCCGGTCGAACAGTTCGTCCAGCGTTTCGATACCGTCCATCGTGATGGCGCTGGTTTCGACGATCGGGACGACTCGTTCGCTTATTTCCTCGACGGCGGCATCAGTGCCGTGACGGGAAACCCGGAGCGGCGATTTGTCGACCTCCCGGAGGAGTCGTTCGACTTCGCGTTCGACCTCGTCGATGCGCTCTTGGTCGACGGTATCGGCCTTCGTGATGGCGACGATGGTCGGGAGGTCGGTTGCGAGCAAGACCCCGAGGTGTTCTCGAGTCGTCCGCGTCGGGCCGTCGTCGGCGGCGACGACCAACAGGCCGTAGTCGAGTTTCTGGCCGACGAGACCGCGGATCGTCGTTCGAAGCCACGGCTCGTGGCCGACGGTATCGACGAACGAGACGAGTCGATCGGCCTCCTGGACGACGTCCGCACGGTCTGTCTTACGGTTTGGATTCCTGACTCGGACGGGTCCGTCGTCGTCGAAGCCGTAGACCGCGTAGGACAGGTCGGCGGAGAGGCCGCGCTCGACTTCGTGGGGTTGAACGTCGAGGAACGCGCGAGTCGCGCCGTTCCCGTCGTCGGGCTTGCCGGTCACCAGCGAGCCGACGAGCGTGCTCTTGCCGTGGTCGACGTGGCCCGCCGTTCCCACGACGACGTGTTCGTCGTCCGTCTCGAGGACGCCACCTTCGCGGATCTGGGCGACGCCAACGAGCCCCTCGTTTATCCCCCAGGTCTGGACGTCTTCGATGTGCGCATCGGCCTCCTCTGCGAGGAGGGAGAGGACGTCCATCGTCTCCGAGAATGTATCAGGGTCGATGCCAGCGAGACCGCCATCGTCCGTGACGCCGACCACGTACGTCGCATCGCCGTCGCCGGAAAGAAGTCGATGTCGGAGTTGCGCAGCGAGACTCTCCCGTCGTCCACCCTCGAGGTGGACGTCTCGTGACAGTCGTTCCTTAAACTCGACGTTGCCACCGTCCTGTTCGCCACGGTCCAGGGCCCGCTCGAGGAGAGCCCGGTCACGGCTCATATCCCCTGTTAGTCGAGCACGTAGCAAAAGCCTTCCCGTACATTGACACTGTATGTCATGGTGTGACTGTAGAGTCGGACGAAACAGTCTCAGCAGCCGATCGAATCCCGCGCTGACGGTGAGACGCTGCGCGCCCTATTGCCGCCCACTATGTTGCAATCGAGAGGAGACGCCGAACCGCGTCGTCGGTACGATGCAATCCGGGTGGGGACCGAGCGTGCCGGGCTCGCTTTCAAGCCCCTCGAGGCCGTACTGCTGGGCATGAGCGTCAGCGGTCTCTGTCAGATCTGCGAGTCGCGCCCCGCTCAGCACCAGTGTCCCAACTGCGGGGCGTTCGTCTGCGAACTCCACTACGACGACGAGTTAGGGTTGTGTGCCGACTGCGCCGCCCAAGCCAGGCCGGGACGACCCGAGGACGTGGACATCAATCGATTTTAAACCCCGGTAACCGGCCCCGACCTGTGTTATCCGTTGACGACCTGCTCGACGAAACGCTCGGCATCTGCTGGACGAGATGGTTTGATCCGCTCGTTCGGCCCAGCCGATTGCGAATCGATGATGAATTTTGAAAATAGCTTCCTCGAACCGTGTTTTCGAGAGTGGACTAGCCGAACAGCACCTATTCGCGGTACCGATTGAGCTGCTTTTTGAGCTGTTTCGCTGCCTGGCCGCTGGCCCTCGCGAACTCCTCACCGTCCTCCTCCCCAGCGAAGATGATGCCACGCGAAGAGTTGATTAGTCCGACCCCGTCGGCCAGACCGTACTCGACGGCCGCCTCCGCGTCGCCACCTTGCGCTCCGATCCCGGGGACGAGGAAGGGGAGATCGGGTACCTGTTCGCGCAGTTCCTCGAGTTCCGCGGGCTGGGTCGCGCCGACTACGAGCCCGACGTTTTCGTTTTCGTTCCAGAGGTCCGCGAGGGCCGCGACCCGCTCGTAAACCGGTTCACCGGTCTCGAGTTCGAGGTCCTGAATGTCGGCCCCGCCCGGGTTTGAGGTCCGACACAGTACGAAGACGCCGGCTTCCTCGTCCGCCAGGAACGGTTGCAAGGAGTCCCGCCCCATGTAGGGATTGACGGTGATGGCGTCGACGGTCTCGAGCATCTGTGCGTACTGCCGGGTCGTGTTCCCGATGTCGGCGCGCTTGGCGTCGAGCAAGACGGGCACGTCCTTGCCGTGAGCGTAAGCGATCGTTTCCTCGAGGGCGCGCCACCCGTCGGGATCCTCGTAGAAAGCTGCATTCGGCTTGAAAACGGCGGCGTGTTCGTGCGTCGCGTCGATGATTCGCCGGTTGAACGCCCACCGCGGCAGGTCGTACTCCCGGAGGTGGTCGGGGATGCGAGACGGATCGGGATCGAGGCCGACGGAGACGACGCTGTCGACCGTTCGAATGCGGTCTTGCACGCAGTCGAAGAAGTTCATGCCGGACGTGGCTTCGCAACTGTCGAAAAGGTTGCTATACTGGCGGGCGGCGTTCGCCGGGTACTCGGTCGCGACCGCGATATAATTGCCAGATGTCCGATACGGAGGGCCGAATCTGCCGTAAGTGGACGTTTGGCGTGAGAGTTGTGCGCACTCGCCGTTCCAAATATTTTAGACATCACTTACTTGCTCCGGATAGTGCATATTCAGGGCATGAGGATTCGAGAGACCGAGACATCATTCTCGAGACGCCTTCGAGAACGGATTCGATCAACGTTACTGGGAACTGAACCGAGCGAGGTCGAGGAGACCAGTGACGGCCGTCCGACACCGGACACCGTCTCGGAGAAGGTCACGGATTCACTCGGAAATCTCTTTCAGTGCTCCCGATGCAGCGTCGTGTACATCGCAGTCGACAAACACACCTGTTCGGAGTGCGATCAGGAAGTCGAGCAAGTTCGGTCGACGTTGGCCTGCCAGCGCCGGTAGCTCACCGGACGTCTTCTCCCGGTCGCGACGGCGGTTCTGGGGCTCCCTACGTTTCGAGCACCTCGATCAGATTCCCTTCAGGGTCGCGCAGGAACAGGATTCGGGTGCCGCTCTCGGTCGTTCGGGGGTCGCTGATCGTGGGCACGTCCTCGGGCAGGGAGACGTAGAACGCGTCGAGATCATCTACTGAGAGGCCGACGTGTGCTACCCCAGGCTGGTTTAGTGCCGTTGCTGGAGCGTCTCGCGCTTCGGGATCGTACTCGACGAGTTCGAGCCGAATACCGTCCGCCTCGAGGTGAGCGAAATCGGCGCGTGCCTCCTCGACGCCGACGGCGTCGGCGAAGGCCTCGCCGCCAACGCTGAATCGATCGGCGACGGAAAGGTCGAGAACGTCCCGGTAGAACGCGAGCGTTGCCTCGAGATCGGTGACGGTAAGTCCGACGTGGTGTGCGCTGAGTGCGTTCATTCACTGGTCATCGAGGCCGCACCGAGGAAAAAACGTTCGTCTGTGCCCGCGCTTCGCCCGACGTCCCAGCGGACAGCCAGCGGTCAGCGTCTACCGATTTCGTCCGCGTTCGATCGCAGTCCGAGGGTTCCGACGCGAGCGATGGCGGGCGGTCTCGAGGCGGAACGGCGACAAACGCGCTCCGATCCGGTGGCAGTGGCCGTCGTCTGCGCACTGGCGCTTTTTGACCTGCGCGGTGTACGAACGGTGCCATGACCGACGACGAGACCGATCGGCAGGAGTACGAGGTGGTCGTGATCGGGGGCGGTCCGGCCGGACAGACGGCTGGACTGTACACCACGCGACTCGGGCACGCGACGGCCGTCGTCGAACGCGGCGGCGGTCGCGCGGCGATGATGCAGGACGTCCACAACGTCCTCGGCATCACGGAAGAGACCAGCGGCAGCGAGTTCCTCGAGATCGGCCGTGAGCAACTCGAGTCCTACGGCTGCAACGTCGTCCGCGATTTCGTCTCGTCCGTTTCGGAGACGGACGACGGGCGGTACCGCGTTTGCGCCAGCGACGTCGATTACATCGCGGAGTCGGTGGTCCTCGCGACGGGCTTCGACGACGTCCGCCCCCAGCCGCCACTCCCGCGGACCGGACGCGGGCTCCACTACTGTCTCCACTGTGACGCGTACATGTTCGTCGACGAACCGGTCTACGTGATGGGCCACAGCGATAGCGCGGCCACCGTCGCGGCGATCATGCTGAACTTCACCGACGACGTGGATTTGCTGACGCGCGGCGACGAGCCAACGTGGAGCGACGAAACGGCGGCGATGCTCGACAGTCACCCAATCGGCGTGATCCGCGAGGACGTCGCGGGCGTCCGAAACGGCGACGACGGCTGGCTCGAGGCCCTGGAGTTCGCCGACGGGAGCGTTCGTGAGTACAGGGGCGGGTTCGCGATGTACGGGGCCGAGTACAACAACGGGCTGGCCGCCGACCTGGGCTGTGACATAAACGACGATGGGACGGTCTCTGTCGACGACCACGGGCGGACGAGCGTCGAGAACGTCTACGCGGTCGGCGATCTCACGCCGGGACACAATCAGGTCCCGGTCGCGCTCGGAGAGGGTTCGAAAGCCGGTATCGCGATCCACTGGACCCTGCGGGAGTTCCCGCGCGAACTCGAGGAGACCGACACGACCGAGGCCGTCCGCGACGAGGAAGTGCCCGGGATTCCGGACGAATTGCTCGAGCAGGCCGTCTCCTTTCACACTTATGATTAGCAGGGACCGAGCCGAGGCGCGCAACCTGCGTCGGGTCGTGCGAGCCAAGTCAGCCGACGTGTCGTGTGACGTGCCGGGCAACCCGAGTGATCCCGTGATCAGCCGTCGAGAAAATCGCTCGCGAGAACGGGGAAGACGTCGTGGGCGAAGTGAACCGCGAGGACGACGACGATTGGCCCGAGGAACAGTCCGTACCAGCCGAACGCGAGAGTGCCGAGGAAATAGCCGAGGAGGACTAGCCCCATGTGGACGCCGCTACGTGCGGAGAGGAACGAGCGCGCAAAGAAGTCGGGGATCGTATCGACGACGACGAACGTGAGGACGAGAAACGCGACCGGATGCCAGAACGGCGTCGGCGTCGTCACTGCGAGTCCGATCAGGATCAGCCCGTAGGGAACGTAGACGATTTTCATCCCGACGGCCGGGATCAGCGTCCCGATGCCGATGAGCAACGAGAGCAACACCGGCGTTCCGACGACGGGTCCGCCCGAGGCGAGCAGGTTGAGACCGTAGTACGTGACGGCGGCAACGGTAGCCGCGACCAGGATAACCGCGAGGTTGCTAACGAACACCGTCTCGAGGTCGTCGTCGACGGTGGTCGCGTACTCGACGATTCCCTCTTGGCCGTCGATGCTGTCGTCGAACCACCGTCGTAACCTGTGATCGTCTCGCAGGAGGTAAAAGAGGATCGTGAGCATGAGGAAGAATCGAGCGAGGACCGAGAAGACGAAGCCGGCGGCAGCGGCCACCTGCGGGATCGTACTCGACAGTCCCTGACGGAGGACGGTCGCGACCGAGCCGCCGGAGCCAGATCGCAGCGATTCGATCAATTGGCCGATATTTCTTTCGCGGGCCAGTCGCAGGTACGGCTGGAAGAGCGACCGATACGCTCCGAGGTCGCTCGCGGCGAGAAACTGATTGAGTTCCTGGAGGGCGACGAACCCGGCGTACGCGATGACGGCGACCATGGGAATAACGGCGAACAGGATCGTCGCTGTCGCCGTTACGTTCGGATGATCTATGTACTGATCGAGCCAGCGGTACAGCGGCCGCGTCGCGTAATAGACGAAGATCGCGAAGAGCAGCGTTCCGATGTATCGGAAGAGGGCGAGTGAGATCAGCGCTGCGAGTATCAGACCGAGTACGACCCAGACGAGGCGCGTACCATCAGGCCTGCGGAAACCGTCCATACTTCCTTCGATGGTTCTGAGGAGGAAAAGTGCCCGTCTTGAGAACTAATGCGATGGTCGGCGCGTGACAGACACGTCGTACTGACGGCCACGGCGGGAGTCACCGACTGTGCGGCGTCGGTGGCCTCGATCGGATTCGGGAGCCAGTAGAGTGTGGCCTCAGTATCGTCCTGATGGACGGTCCTGACGGTGTGGCCGTTGACAGTGACGACGAAACCGGCTTCGGAGAGAGACGTCGCAATCTCGAGTGTGGTCGCGGCCCGACAGTACTTGGGGAGGTACGTTTCTCGAGCCCCCTCACTCGTCCGGAGGGCAATTTCGTACGTATCGGCCGCCCATCGTTCGACGTCGATGTCGACGACGGTCTGGCGGGGATGGACGACCGTGGCGTTCATCGTGGTCGTTCACGTCTCGCCGGTCGCGACGACGTGAAGCCAACCGGCGTTTTCGCGGGGGCCATCGTCGCACGTGGGGCCCCTACTGGTGTAGCTCAGGGGCGGACTCGAGGCGTCTGCGGTGGACTGCTGAGCGGTCGACGTGAGCACACCGCCGACACACCCTCAATCACCAGACCAACGATGAAACCGAATATTAGTGCTTTATTGAAAACGACAGACGGTGTCGGGACTGTTCCGTAATAATTTGAGAGAACGAGGTCGAGAAGCCGATTATGGCAGTCGCACTCCTCGACCTCGTTGAGAAGGCACTACGTGTAGCAAAACAAGCTTTGGGGAATCACGCGGGGAAGCCCGAGTCAGGCGGGCTTCCCCGCGAAGCACACATCGTTGCTCATTGTATTCGGAAGAAGGCCACACGTTCACCGAACTCGTTGATCGGCTCGGGCTTATGCCAGATATCTGCGAGCGACTTGGCATTCACCCAGATGCATTGCCTGACCCAACGACGTTCTACCACTCGCTTGACCGATACGCGATGTACGTCTGGCGGGCGTTGCTGCGCGCTTCCGCGCAGCAACTCCGCCACTCCGGCCACGTCGCTCTCGACAGTACGTTCTTCGAACGGAAGCAAGCCTCACAGTACTACCCGCAGCGACAGGGTCGAGCGGTGAAGACGATCAAAGCGACGACACTCACCGATACAGAGTCGCTGGCGGTGCTGGACGTGCATTGTTGTATCGAGCGTGAACATGACACGAAGGCTGGCCCGCGGGTCGTCCGCCGGAACGCGGACGACCTGCGGGCCGTAGTCGCCGATAACGGATTTCAGGACTGGCACACCGAGTACGAGTTGTCTGGGTACAATCTCGAATACCTCGTTCATCACCGTGGATCGACGCCGATGGCTGCTGCGTACAACGCACTCAATCAGGAGAACGGGTACACGCAACGCTGGATGGCAGAAACGTCTTACTCAACCACGAAGCGAACGCAAAACTCCGCCTTGCGTTCGCGGTTCTGGTACCGACAGTTCCGTGAAATTGTCCTCATGTTCGCTCTTCACAACATCAAGAAGATGGCTGAGAAGCTATGATCGTGCTGCCGTACCGCATTTTCAATAGAGCAAATATTAGGGATCTGGAGGACGAAAGGAGATCCATTGCCACTACATGACAGCTCTATTAGACAAGTGTGCACTTTCTCGTGACGAACGCTCGCGACGCGGGCCTCACCCACCTGGGGCCACGATCACGGTTTAGCTGTAATTGAGGGCGCTAAGCCCCCTTCTGCTCACGGCGACGCCGTTCGCATGGTCAGCGGGACCGACGGTCCCGCGCTATCCGCAGCGAGCGAAGCGAGCAGGGAGGGGAGACAGCGCCCGCACGTCTTGGTTTCGTGTGAATCGGCACCCTTATTATCCCTTCGATCGAAGGTGGTATTAAGATGCTCACCACGCTTCCGGCGGTGTTCAAACGCGACAACAAGCGTGCATCGTCGGTTGTGGCCGAGTGTCGAACCGGTAGGAGTGGGACACTCCGAACCACCTGTCAAGGGAAGCCGCCTGTGGAGTCTGGAACCGTCCGCAGAACGCCGTTTGGCGTTCTGCCGGGCCGCACGAGACGCTCCGCGTCTTGTGGACGCTGTGGGGACGTTCCCTGCACGTTCCGACACCGAAGCAGGAAGCCCTGTCCGTAACAAGCGAGGGCTGGGTAAGCCCGAGCGCGGTAGGGCAGGGTAGTTCACTGGCCCGCACTCGTCTGGCCGGTATGACACGAACTGTCGTCATTGCAGGCGTCGGTCCTGGACTCGGAGCATCGATCGCGCGAACATTCGTCGCCGAGGGGTGTCGCGTAGGACTGTTCGCCCGCTCGGAGGACTACCTCGAGGAACTGGCAACCGAACTGGGCGACGACGCGCTTGCGGTTCCGACGGACGTCACCGATCCCGATCAGGTAGCGGCGGGATTTCGCGAGGTTCGAGACACGTTCGGTCCCGTCGATGTCCTCGTCAACCACGCGAGCGGTGGCGCGTGGTCTGGCCTTCGGGACATTACGCCCGACGAGTTCGAACGAGCGTGGCGCGTCGGGGCCTACGGTGGGCTCTTGTGTTCGCAAGCGGCCGTCGACGACATGCTCGCGGACGACGGCGACGGCGGGACGATCATCTTCACCGGTGCGACGTCGTCGGTTCGCGGCCGCGGCGGTGCGCTGGGCTTTAGTGGGGCTAAGTTTGCCGTTCGGGGGATGGCCGAGTCCATGGCCAGGGAGCTCGGTCCGGACGGGATTCACGTCGCCCACGTCGTCATCGACGGCCAGATCGAGACACCGTCGGTTCGCGAGGCCCACCCCAACCGCGACAGTGAGGAGTACCTCGATCCGGACGCCATCGCCGACACGTACTGGCATCTCGTCACGCAGGACCGATCCGCGTGGACGCTCGAGGCGGACGTCCGGCCGTACGTCGAAGAGTTCTGACCGCTTGGTGAGACGTCTGGTCCGTCGGGTTCTCTCCGACAGACCGCGGCTCACCCGAAGCGACGAGCGCCGGCGACCGCCGTTCGGGACCAGACCGATCGGACGGACGAGGACTTACTTTTCTCGAGGGGGAGTAGTCAATTATGACTCGTATCGCGTTGATCGCCCACGACGAGAAGAAACCGGACCTCATCGAATTCGCACGAACACACGAACGGCAACTGCGGGAATACGAACTGGTCGCGACCGGAACCACCGGAAAACGACTGCTCGAGGGAACGGACCTCGAGATCGAACGTAAGGAGTCCGGCCCACTCGGCGGGGATCTGATGATCGGCGCGGAGGTTGCAGCGGGAGCCCTCGACGGAATCGTCTTCCTCCGAGACCCGCTTCGGGCCCAGCCACACGAGCCCGACATCTCGGCGCTGCTTCGGATCTGCGACGTTCACGATACGGCGCTCGCGACGAATCTCGCCTCCGCGACGTTCCTCATCGAGGGGTTCGCCGAGTGAACCCCATCAGCCGAATTGTCCCTGCACTCGAGCGAAGATAAGCGAACTAGCCCACACCGGCCGAAGGGGCAGGCCGTTTAATAGGGCGCGCTGCTCTTTCTGTCGTATGACCATATACGAGAGCGACCTCCCCGGCGTGGGAAAGAAGTTCGAGGTCGAACTCGAGGACGGCAAACGCCTCGTCATCGTGACCCACAACACCGGGAAACGGGAGGTATTCCTGAAGCCGAACGCGGATGCTGACGGCGACAAGTTGTTCGACCTGTCGGATCGACTGGCCCGAACAGTCGGCACGATCCTCGAGGGCGCGTACTTTCAGCCGGTGCAGACCGAACAGGTGGAAACCATGCTCGGCGACGAGACGTACCTCGAGTGGTACGGCGTCACGGACGAATCTGATTTCGCGGGCCAGAGACTCGCAGAAGCGAATATCCGCGAGCGAACCGGCGTCTCTATCGTCGCCATTCAGCGCGACGACGAACTGATCTCGCCGCCGACTCCGGAGACCGTCATCGAAGTCGGCGACACGCTGGTCGTAATCGGCGACCGCGAGGACTGCGCCGAGTTCGAGGAGTTGCTCGGTGACGGATACGTGGGAGAGTGATCCGAACGGATGCGCTATTCACAGGGTGAAGGCTAGTGGCAACTGAAACCGCGCTCGTCGACGTCGGGATCCTCTTTGCAGCGGTCGCACTCGCCGGATTCCTCGCCAATCGAATCGATCAGTCGGTGATCCCATTTTACATCGTCATCGGGATCCTCCTCGGTTCGAACGTCCTCGGCGAGCTGCCCAGGTTCGCTGTCAGCGACGTCCTGACGGCGCTCGGCGGACTCGCGCTTACGGACACCGACTTCGTCGTCGTGGGCGCTGAAATCGGGATCGTCCTGTTGCTATTCTTCCTCGGCCTCGAGTTCAATCTCGATCGGCTCCTGGCGAGCAAGGATCGGATCGGGAAGGCTGGCACCGTCGACCTCGTCGTCAACTTCGGGATCGGACTCCTGGTCGGCTATCTCGTCTTCGGGGGCCTGCTGGCTGCCGTTCTGGTTGCCGGGATCGTCTACATCTCCTCGAGTGCGATCATCACCAAGTCGCTGATCGATCTCGGCTGGATCGCGAACGACGAGGCCGAGCCACTGCTGGGAACTCTCGTCTACGAAGACCTGTTCATCGCGGTCTACCTCGCGATCGTTTCCGCGCTCGTTCTCGGTGGCGGCGACCTCGGCGCGGCCGCGGGGGAGATCGCGATCGCGGTCGGCTTCATCATTACGTTGCTCGGGGTCGTTACCGTCGGAAGCGGGTTCTTCCAGCGCATTCTCGCGGGGGCCACCAACGAGTTCGTCGTCGTCCGAGCGCTCGGAGTGACGATCCTCGTCGCCGGCATCGCGCTCGCACTGGGCGTCAGCGAGGCCGTCGCCGCGTTCTTCGTCGGCATGGCCTTCTCGTCGACCGATCACGTCCACGATCTCGAGCGGCTGCTCGAGCCCCTCCGAGATGCGTTCGCCGCGGTCTTCTTCTTCTGGATCGGGCTCGTCACCGATCCGGCGCTGTTCTCGCTGTCGGTCCTCGGGACTATCCTCGCGGCCGCAATCGTAACGACGCCGACGAAGGCAATAAGTGGTTACCTCGGCGGACGAATCTACGATCTCGACACCCGTCGCTCGGTGCGCGTCGGACTCGGAATGACCACTCGCGGAGAATTCTCACTGATTATCGCGAGTCTCGCGTTATCGGGTGCCGGAACCAGTCTCGAAATGCACGTTGCCAATCAGATCTACGCCTTTTCGGTCGGCTACGTCCTCGTCATGAGCATTCTCGGGACGTCGCTCATGCAGCACTCGAACCGAATCGAGCCCGTCGCCGTCCCACTGCTCGAAGGGCGATTCGGGAATGCCCCCCAGCCGTCCGACGATTGATACGGACTACTGTAAGTCATTGCCGGTGCAACCGCAGGACGGTCGCGATTGCACCGGTACATCGTTACAGCAGACCGTATGAGTTCCACGCTCGACCGGAAAGGATAGCTTCAACCCGTTCGAGCCCTCTATCACGTCTATGCCACAGGCGGTCGTCTTCGATCTCGACTACACTCTTGCCGTTCCTCGACGCGACCGGGCGACCATCCTCGAGGAAGCCACGGCCGTCACGGGAGCGCCGGCGCTCACACGCGAAGAGTATCTCGCCGCTCATCGCCGGAACCTCACCACCGAAACGCGTGAGCCGATCTTCGCCGACCTGCTCGCCGAAAGCGACACAGATCCGGCCGCCGTCGCAACGGCGTACCGCGAAACGATCGCCGACGATCTCGAGCCGGTGCCGGGCGTCGAAGCTATGCTTTCGGAGTTCCGTGAGGAATACCGGGTCGGCCTCCTGACGAACGGCCCCGTCCGGGCCCAGCGGGACAAACTCGCGACGCTGGGCTGGGAGGACGCCTTCGATGCCGCGCTTGTCACCGGCGAGCTCGAGGCCGGAAAACCCGACCCGCGAGCGTTCGAGGCAATCGTGGACGAACTCGACGTCGCACCCACCGACGCAGTCTACGTCGGTGACGAGGTCGAAGCCGACGTTCTGGGTGCGACCGAAGCCGGGTTGCGTGCGGTTCAGGTGGTGCTCGAAGACGGCCCCAGGCCGGACCCGCGCGCGATCGACCACCTCGAGCAAACGGAGATCGCGACCGCACTGCCGGGGATCGTCGCCGGACTCGAGTGAGCGGTGTCCGCCGCCGACGCGTGTGGTCGCGATCGAACCCTCGACTCGACAGTGTCCCTATCCCGACGGCGACCGGTCCAACGAGTGGGTCTCGACGAGTCGACGACTCACGGCCTGCAACACGTCTGTCGCCCGCTTGACTTCCGCCCCACTTTCGACGAAAACGAGTGTGCTCGGCGGTTTCGACGCCTTCGGACGCACTCGGAGACCGACTTCAGGTGCCGTCGCAGCCGCCACGTCCTGTCCCGCCTCGAACTCGAGGTGTGCCCGGTCCTCGTGGATGAACGCGCGGGCGATTCGGTCGTCACCCCGAACGACGTCGTAGGCGCGGGCGCCGTCGACAGTCGGCTCGACGTCTCGATCGGCGTTCGTCACGGTAAAATACTCGAGTTCGCCGTCCGCTCGACCGTCGATCTCACTCGCGAGGAGTTCAGCGATCCGGCGACCGTCGGTGATTTGGTCTTCGACCATACCCGTCGGTCGGCACGCCTGAGATTAACCGTCTTCGGCTTCGAGGATGGCCGCTCGAGCGATCGGAACGAGGTCGCCGACCGCGAGCCCCTCGCGGCGAGCGTAGACGACGGCAGCGGCCTCGATCGTCAGCCCGAGGTCCTGCTGGAGAGAGTTGATCGCGCCGACCGCCTCGTGTTTCTCCGTCCCGTCTGCGACCAGCGAATCGAGGACGCGTTCGAACGCCGACCGCTCCCGAAGGAGATTTTCGTCGGGGACGAACGTCTCCGGCACCGTCGTCTCCGTCGGATCGAACGTGACCGTGAGACCCTCGTCATCGCGTACGAGCAGCCCCTCCTGGGTCGCGACGTCGATCAGCCGCTTTGATTGATCGGGAGAGAACCAGTCCCGGTCGAGCGAGAGGGCGACGACGAACTCGTTTTCCTCGAGGCGACGGGTTCCGTTCTGGATGAACGGGGCGGCAACCGCGACGCGAAGGCTCATCGGAGACGACTTTCTCGAGGAATGAAATAACGATGGCGGTCCAGTCCGACAGGCAGGAGACCGCGGCCAGACGCGTCGATCAGTCCGAGGCACGGCCACCGCCGTTCCGATCGGCTCGGGACGGCGGTGGGAACTCCGTTGGGGTCGGGTTAGGCGTTTCGGGCAGGACACAGCGATCGGGTTCGCGGTTGACGTGGCGGTACTGATCCGGGGCGTTCGCGAGCGGGTGAGCGGGGTTCTGATCGCTGTTGATGCGGGCGGCGCGCACTTCATTGAATCCGTTGAGACGGGCCTGGATCCCCCGCCAGTGATACCGCGTCGCGGTCGGGATCGAAACCGGTCGGGGTGATTTACCGTCGGGGTGTTGCGTCGCGAGAATCGCGTTGTTGACGTTGCTCGCGAGCGCGTCGTGGTCAATGAGGACACCGACGGAAGCATCTTTTGGCGCGCGTGTAGCGAGGACGTCCAGACCGAGGTGCAACGCTCGATATTCGGCGACGTTGTTATCCGGCGGTGTATCTGCGGTCGAGACGCGGGTGACACGGGTGCCGTCGCGCGTCTCGATTACGGCACCCAGACCGCCGCCCGAGTCCCGGAAGGACCCATCGGTAGCGACGTAGAAATCACGATGATGAGTCCGAGGGGGATGGGCGATATGGGGGGTGGGCGACTCGTCGAACAGATCTCGCAGTGCGGGCCGGCCGTGGGCGGCCATGTAAACGAATAGGCCAGTCCCGCACTTAAATATGTCGCCCGTGGTAACAAATAACAATATAGTACAGGAGACCGATCCATCCACTCCTATAGTGTTCTAGCGTCGTTCACGAGAAATAAAATGTTACTAAATCGGACTAAATCGGCTCGTAACCCCCGATTCTTGGACTGGAAATGCCAGATTCGGGTGAATAGAAAACCGCCCGTTCGTTCGAGCAATTCGGACCCAATCTGTGTTGGCAGTAGGTGTAATACCACTGAATGCATGGAAGCAATATGAACGAGACGAACGCGAGGCGGATGGAAGCAGCATGCTCCCTCCTCGCAAAATCTGAGCGGCGGTTTCTCCTGTATCAGCTCGCCGACGATGAACGGGCGAACATAGAGGACCTCGTCACACAGGTCGCGGCCTGGGAGCTCGATGCCCACAGGACGGCGATCGACAAGGAAACGAGACAGCGCGTCTACGTCTCGTTGGTACACAACCACCTGCCGCGACTCGCTGATTACGACATCATCGACTACGATCTGCGAAGCGGTGATATCGTGCTGGCAGCGGGATTCGACGACATCAAACCCCTGCTCGAGCAGTTCAGGCAGACCGAAGACGAACCCGAAATCCGCGAACTACCACCACTCTGAAGGGGTTCGACACCGGGATTTCGAGACCGCTATCCACGGAACGTTCTAAAGCGTCACAGCGCGAGTTCCACGGGTCGGGTGACCCGTGGTACTTTCCTCTCCGACGACCACTGTTCTCGTTGTCCCAATTCTAGGTCGAGGAGTTCGCTGTTGGACCGCCCCCGGATTCGGTCATGATCGACAGTCATGACATCCTCCCCGGCGTGAGCGCCGTGGGTTCCCCTCGCGTAACGTCGGCCGCGCCGACACCACCGAAGGCACGATTCCCCTCCCCCCGCGGGTACGCCGGGTTGCACGCACGCCGTCGGGCCTCGTGAAAGACGTGCTGTGCGTGAATATCGTGGCCCGTGCGGGCGGTGCCATCCATCCGACTCGGACGTACGGCCGCGTCTGCCTCGGGCAGGCTCGCGTTTGTGACACCGGAGGAACGCCAACGGACCTCCAATTTTCCCGAGTTGGTGGCTTCTGAGACGAACCCGGACGACATACATTCGACGGGATGCGATGCCCAGCAGCACGCGACGCGTTCTGCGGACGCCGTGAACGGCGGTACTCTCTCGCTGTTACAGGTAGGAGCTCCGTAGTAAACTACCCTACCCTACTTCGCTCACCCCATACGGGGTTCGCTCGTTGAGGGTAGGGCTTTGATGTGGACTCCCGGCAATCAGTCTCCGGCAATAAGCCGGTGACTCTTGCCGTTCAACATCCCACCATTTATACGCACGTCTACTGGTGCGTCTCCGCCCCCCGACTTGGGCGAGGAACGGAGTCTGTGGCGTCGTTTCCGGGCGTAGCGGAGCCCGATGTTCTTCGCGGCGTTGTAGTCCGCGTTGACCTCGTAGCCGCACTTCTGGCAGTGGAAGTGTTCACCGTCGCGGTTCGCTTCGTGCGTGAACCCACAGTCCGTCCGAGAACAACGTTGAGATGTGTGGTTCGGCGCAACCTGCTCCGCCGTGACGCCGCGTTCCGGGGCCTTGTACTCGACGTACTCGAACAGGCGTCGGAACGCCCAAATATGGTGCCACTTCGCGTGCGGAAGTCGCTCGCGGATGTTGGTCAAGTCCTCGAACACGATTACGTCGGAGTCGTGTTCGACGGCCTCCGAGATGATTTCGTTGGCGACGGTATGGATGTACTGCTTCCGCCACGCTTCTTCGCGCTTACCGAGGCGAAGGAGTGCGTTGTGCGCGGCTTGTGCCCCGCGCTGTTGCATCTCACCACGTCGCTTCTCGAACTCGCGGCACCAGTGGTCGTACTCGCCGCCCTGCCAGAACGTGCCGGTTGAAGCGACCGCAAGGCTGTTGACGCCGAGGTCAATACCGAGGACTGTTTGGTGCTCGGTATCTTCCGAAACCTCGGACTCCTCATCGTCCGAATCGTACTTCCGAGTCGTGATGTGGAAGTAGAACTCGTCGGTCGCCTTGTCGTATTGCAGTGTGCTCGCCCGAAACTCGTAGTCCTCCGAGAGAACGTATTGCTCGTAGGGTGTCGGGCTATCCGCAGGAAGTTCAAAGTCGCACTCGACCCGCCCGTTGACGGTTGAAAGTGACACATGGTCGCGGTGGAACGTCGCACTTCGCTTATCGTAGACCATGCTCCACGACGTGAACTCCGGCTGGCTCACCCGTTTGCCCTGTTTCCACCGTTCGACGCACCCTTTCGTCGCTTGCACGGCGCGTCGAATCGCTTCTTGAACGAGGTTTGCGGTGAGGTCGGTTTCCCCTCGTAGTTCTTCGTAGAGCGCATCTCGTGCCGTCGTATTCGCGGTGATGCAGTTTGTGTAGGAGTTGTTGTCCCAACAGAACTCGGCAGCACGGTTCGCACAGTGAAGGAACTGCCGGGCGGATTCGTGGAGGTCGTCGCGGCGCTCATCGGGAACGATGAGTTTGACCAGCGCGGTTCGACGCACCTCCATGTTTCAGATTACTGGCCGACGGTACTTATATGCTCGGGAGTCGAGTAACTACCGTCGTGCGATTGCGTCGTCCTTCGTCGGTTTCCTCTCCAACCTACTCGCTCCCTTCGGTCGCTCCTTGAGGTCGGAGGCTCCACCTTGAATTAGGCTGAAACAACGACCGTGAACCGGTATCGAAACAGTTCACTATTTCCGTGGCTCGCTCCGGCGCGGACGCTGCGTTTGTCGCGATCGGTGGCGGACTTTCGTCTTTCCCGCCGGTTCCGTTTGGGCCGTCCAGGTACGACATCGCCGGCGTGGTGATGCTCGACTCTGCGATCTGGACCGTCGATGTCCGGTCACCTCGAGGGCCGGACGGAGTAATCGTGAATCGCCATCGAAGTCGTTCCCGTAATATCGTAATAACTTATTACCGGGAGGATGCACCACACAGCGATCGGCGCGCACGTCGCCCTCTTACTCGGTGAGAGCGCAGTCGACTATCTCGTCTGTTTCGACTTGCTCGAGCGACCGGGTGCCGTCGCAAGCACCACGGTCCCGTGCGTCGCACCGACCGTCACCACCGCGATCAGCTGGCTCTCCCGACGACTCCGTGGCCGGGACGGACGGCCGTCGGATCGGACTCGCTGTGAGCGGGGTCTCACTCCCTGCGTGTCGCGCGATCCGGCGGCATGCAGGCCTGTTCGGTCGTGAAAATTGCAGGAGGAGGGACCGAGCCAGAACACTATCGATGTTGGGCACCTGGCGGAGTACAACATCTGGACGAACGTGCACGGCCTCTCTCGAGGAGCCAGCAAATGGCGCGAGTAGGGACGGGAGGTTACCGACGATGCGCGTGACCGACGTACAACGCGAGGAGATGTCCGACGATCAGACCGAGAAACAAAACGCCGTCGACGGACGACGACAACCCAGTCGCGAGCAGCGGAAAGTACAGGATCGGCATGGCAATCGCAGACCAGAAGCCGGCCGCGCGAATCGTCGTTGCGAGCCGCGGCGACGCTCGCTCGAGTACCCCGTGCTGGCTATTACGGCGGTCTCCAGGCGGACTCGAACTACCAGACCGTTGGCCCGAGATGGAGGATGGTTTTGTCATGGGAGGGTCCGTTGGCTGAATTCTTCTCGACAGCAACCCAAATACGGCTCGACCGTTTCGGTCGGTTGTGATGGATTCAACGGAATCCGGCCGCCTGAACGATTTATTTACACTGAAAAGATTTTATTTCGCTTGCGGAACGTCGACGGTACTGTCCGAGGGCTACGAGAATGAATAGCATATCGATGCCAGAAACCGGTGACGGTCCGGGTCGCGAAGATGTGTTGCGGCCAGGTCCACGAAACGCGTTACGCGTCTCCGCCGTCGACATCGGTATCGAGACCGAACTCACCGCCGGCCGCAACGTCCGGCAACTCGAGAACCACGGTTTCCCCTGCTGTCATCGAATCGCCGATGTCGACCGCGACGTCCGCTAATTCGACCGACTTCGGAAAGAGGAGATCTACGCGACTGCCGAATGCGATGTGGCCGATGCGTTCGCCGCGCTCGACGCCGTCATCGCGCTCGACGTATGGATAGATGCGTCGGGCGAACGCACCTGCGATCAGCGTCACCGCTGCGTGGGGCGCCGGTTCGGCCGGTGGGGATCCCCGAGCGTTGCTATCGGCATCGGCCGATTCCTCGCCGTCTGTCGCGCTTGCGTCCGAATTCGTGTTCGCGACCGACACCGACCCCCCGTCACCCTCGGCCGGTAGGTGCGGTGACTCGGTCACGAAGTGGACGTGGACTCGCTCGTTCCGGTCGGACTCTTTCGAGAAGGCGGGGCGATTCGCCCCTGAGACGTGCTCGACATCGGTGATGCGTCCCGCGAAAGGCGAACGGACGACGTGGACGTGCCAGAGGTTCATGAAAACGCCCAGTCGAACCCGATCGCCTTCCTCGCGGAGAACGGAAACGGTTCCATCGGCTGGCGAGACGACACCGGTCGGTGGAGGAGAACGGTCGGGGTCGCGGAAAAACACGAGCGTTCCGACACCGATCGCGAGCGCCACGAGACTCGCGGTGACGCTGATGAGGAGGGCAAACGGGGCGGCGAGCAGGGGGAAGATCGCGTACTTCCAGCCCCCCGGCGCGATGTTCATGAACCGACTGAGGGAGTCAAATCGTATGGCCGTTACGGATCGGGTGGTCCCGCGGATCGATACCGCTGCGACACAGCCGCCGCGGCAGTTCTTGCAGGGGCTTCTGACTGGACGACGTGTGCCAGCCACGCCCTGCCAAGCGTCGGTACGCGCTGAATTACGCCGGTAATGGACGCAACTCGGTGTCGCTAGGAGGTCACAAACGAAATTTGTGTCACGGCGAATCGGATATTCTGCGGCTACAACTGTCCCACCATGCGCCCGTTTCGTTTCGAGGGGCAACCCTCGTTCCCGAAGAGCAGGCCGCCTCGAGACGGCGTTTTATCGAACTAGTGGTGGTAACATATTGTTGATACTCGAGAATAACAATACGTTGGTCCGTGGCGCAAGCGGTCGCCAGCCATGAAACGACGAACGTATCTCAGCGCTGCCGCTGCGGCCGCTCTCGCCGGGTGTTCGAGTTCCGGAGAATCGGATAACGAAGGACCGGACGACGAGCAAGAGGGATCGGACGAAAACGGTGAATCCATCGCGTTCGACGACTTCGAAAATTTGGACGCGTGGACCGCGCCGCTCGGGTCGCTTTCTGCGGACGAGTCACGAGCGTACGCCGGATCGCAATCGGCAAAGCTCGAGTCGGGTTCCGACAATCAGTTCAGGATCGTTCGAGAGCTGTCCGAGCCGACAGATCTCTCCGGAATGCGACCCAGCCTTGCGGTGTCAACGGAGCACGAGGCGGATATAGTCATTCAGTTGCTCGACGGGGACGAAAATCGCATGGCCTTCAGACAGCAGGTTCACCGCGGAACGCCGCTCGTACAGACTAATTTCGGCGTCGCAACCGTCGACGGTGAACCCGACCTGAGCGCGGTACGCGAGGTACAACTCCTCCGATGGACCGGCGACGACGACAAGGGGGCCGTGTGGGTCGACGACCTCCGATTCGTCTCGGCTCCGGATACGGGCAAGGTCATGCTCCAGTTCGACAGTGGCTACGAAACCGACTACACGCACGCACTTCCGATCCTCCGGGAGTACGACTATCCAGCCGTCTCGTTTATCACACCGAGCCGGATTCGCGACGACGAACGCGCCACGGGTAACCACCTCCTCCGCGAACAGCTCGACGAACTCGCCGACGCCGGCTGGACGATCGCGAGCCACTCGATGCACGGCCTCAATCTCACCAGTCTGTCGGGACGCGACCCGGAGGCGGAGATTCTCGACGCAAAGGAGTGGCTCGAGGAGGAAGGGTTCGAGGACGGGGCGAAATTTTTCGCCTATCCCCAGGGAATGTACAACGGAGAGACGCTCGAACTCGTCTCGGAACACCACGAACTCGCCTTCGCGGGGCTCTATCCGGCCCAGGGAATCGCCACGAACCCACACCTCTGCTCGCGGGTCAGCGGTCCGGACGCCGGCGCAGCGCAGTCCATGCTCGATCTCACCGCCGAGGTGGGCGGCATCACGTCGCTGGCCTTCGGCCAGCTCGACCAGGGCTCCCGGTCGGCGTTGGCAGAGACGATCGGCCACCTCAACGAACTGGAGTCCGCAGGCGACCTCGAGATCATCAGTCCGACAGAGATGGCCGAATCGTACGTTCGCTGACTCATCGGGTACGATTCCCGAATCGAAGCAACTCACGAACAGACACCGAACGGTGAACGATGATACTGGGTGGCGCTCGTGGTACTGGCCGATGTGGCAGTGCTGGGCAGACGTCGGTGGCAGAAAACTGCGTCGCCGACCGCCTTCATACAGACTACTGTACGTCATTGCCGGTGCAACCGTGACCGTCCTGCGGTTGCACCGGTACATCGGTACAGCAGACCGTATCAGTCCCAGAACGCCTGGGTCCGGGCGTACTCGCGTTCTTTCGTGAGAATATCCCGATAGAATTCGTCTTCGTTCTCCCGAAGCTTGTTGATGATCCGCGCGGCGTTGTGTGGCCCTACGCCGCGGGCCGCCATCGCGATTACGGCCTGCTTGCCGTGGCTCTGGACGAGGCTCGCGCTGCGAAACGCGCGTTCGGTCATCGTCCGTTGCTCGTCGTCTTTCTCCTGTGCGCGGACCGCTCGAACGACCTCGTCGGCCCAGGGATTCAGCGACGCGATCCGGGTCGATCCACACTCCGGACACTCCGGCTGATCGGGAACTCGCTTGACCACCGTCTTCACCTTCCAATCCTCACAGTGCGTACAGAGCAGAATGACGCGATCGTTCCGAATTCGCTCCCGAACCGTCTTGATGACGCTCGCGTCTGCGTTCTCCGGTGCGAGCAGTTCCTGACCCGACGAGCGACCACCGTGGCCGACCGGCGTGCGACCGCGGTGCGTGACGAGTTCCAGATCGCCGGTCTGTACCGCCTCGAGGACCGCACTCGCACGCTCGACGTCTAAATCCTCGTGGAACACCTCCCGAATCGCCTCCTCGTACATGGGGGTCTCCTCGAGCGCCGACAGCAATCGGTCGTTCGAGATGCGGCCCGACCCCTGGCCCTGCCAGCGCTTGAGCGCGCCGAATTTCGCAGACACCTGCGCGAGTCGGAAGGCGAGTGCATCCGAACGCTTGAGTCCGAGTTCAACGATCGCCTCGACGTGGTCGGGATCGGTCTCTTCGACGACCTCGATTACGTCGCTGGTCGCGGTCGAGTTCGGAACCTCGAGTTCGATCCGATAGGGATCGGTCTCGAGGCCGACCGAGGAGCCGGCTCGCTGACCAAGCAGCGCCGAGAGGACTCGACCGAGCGTCTCGTTGGCCATGTGGCCGAACGGGGCGTTCAAGACGATCGTTCGGCCCTGGCGCTCGAGAACGAGCCGATCGGCCGTCGGCATCGGCGCGTCGGCGTCGACCTGACGCTCGAGCTGGGTACACGCTTCCGTGAGCGTGTACTCGTCAGCCGGGTACCGGTGTGCGAGGTCGCGACCGACCGCAGCGGCGTCGGCTCCAGCGCGAAGCTGTGGTTCCGCGACTGCCCGTATGTCACCGACCTCGCCCGCAACTGTGGCGGGAACGGGGATCTCCTGGCCGATCCACGAGGGTACCTCGCCGGCGGGGTCCTCGATCGGGCTGACTTTGACCCGACCCTCGTCGTCGTCGATCTCGGCGATCCGCCACATATCGCCGCGCTGGATGAACACCTCACCTGGCTGGGCAAAGTTGACGACAAACCGTTCGTCGAGCGTCCCGATCTGGCTCCCCGAGGCGATGTCGTGAACCTCGTAGGTCTCCTCGTCGGGAATCATCGAGAGGTTCGCGTAGACGTACTGCCAGGTGCCGCCCGTAGTTTCTACGCGGTCTTCCCCCTCGTCGAACCAGACGATCCGGTTCCGATGGAGTTCCAAGAGTATCTCGCGGACGGTCGCCTCGGGAACGTTTCGGAACGGGTATGCACGCGTGACGGTTTCGATAGCTTCGTCGACGTACGTGTCACCGCGGCTCTGAACGATGGCCGGCAGCTGGTTCGCGACCACGTCCAGGCTTCCTTCGTGGATCGCGGTCGGCTCGACCTCGCCGTCGCGGGCACGGCGGGCGATCGCCAGCGCCTCGAACGTGTCGTCGGGGCGCGTCGTCACGATCGTCCCGCTCGAGACCTCGTCTTGGCGGTGGCCAGCGCGGCCGATCCGCTGGAGGAGCCGCGTGACCTGACGGGGGCTCTTGTACTGGATCACGTGATCGACCTGCCCGACGTCTATTCCGAGTTCCATGGACGACGTACACAGCAACCCATCTATCGCGCCGGCTTTGAACCGATCCTCGACGTCGATCCGGGCCTCCTTCGAGAGCGACCCGTGATGGATGCCGATCGGAAGGTCGAGTTCCGTGAATCGCGATCCCAGCGCCTCGGCAGTCTGACGGGTGTTGACGAAAATGAGCGTCGACTCGTGTTCGTCGACCAGGTCCCGGATCAACCGCACGTGGCTGGCCGTGTCGGGTTCGGTCATGAGTTCGCCGGCCAGCCGCTCGTCCGCGTCAGTGACCTCGGGCTCGCGGACCGTGACGTCGACGTTGCTTCCCACGTCGATTTCGCGAATCTCGCAGGGCCGTCCGCCCGTGAGGAACCGGCCGACTTCCGACGGGTCGCCGACGGTCGCGGAGAGCCCGACCCGCTGGAACGGCCCGGCCAGATCACGGAGTCGCTCAAGGCCGACCGCCAACTGCGCGCCCCGCTTCGACGCCGCGAGTTCGTGAACCTCGTCGATGACCACGTGCGAGACGTCCGCGAGAGCCTCCCGAAGCCGCTCGCCGGTGAGCATCGCCTGCAGCGTTTCGGGCGTCGTTATCAGGACGTCCGGCGGATTCTCTGCCTGTTTCCCGCGCCGATATCGGGTCGTGTCGCCATGGCGGACGTCGACCGTGAGGTCGAGGTAGTCGCCCCACCACTCGAGGCGCTCGCGCATGTCGCGGTTGAGCGCCCGTAAAGGGGTGACGTAGATGGCCCCGATCCCCTCCGGCGGGCCGCCGTCGGAGGGAACCTCCGACGAGGATCGCATTGCTGCACTCGGCTCACCGCTGTCGGCAATCAGGTGATCGAAGACCGGTAACATCGCCGTCTCGGTCTTTCCGCTTCCGGTGGGCGCGATCACGAGCGTGTTCTTCCCGGCAGACAGCGGCGGAATCGCCAGTCGCTGTGGTGCCGTCGGCCGCGAAAAGCCACGTTCGGAGAGCGCTCCGCGAACCGTCGCGCCGAGGTGCGTAAAGGCCGCGACGTCACCCTCAGTCATCGACCCGTCGTACGGGCGAACGGCGGATAAGGGCCACGTTTTCGGTGTGCTCGAGCACCCAGACGCGAGCCGAGACCGACGGCCGCTTCGTCGTCGAAACGATCAGCGCTCGACGGCTGTCCGCACTCTCAGCCCTCGAGGTGGGTGATTCGTGCGTATCGACCGGCTCGCCATCCCGTGATCAACGCGACGATTGTGCCGACGCAGATCGCCAGTACGAAGCCGCCGGCGTAAACGTCCGGCGGTGTCCGGAGGAGGCGCTCGAAGCCGAGAACCGAGGTCGAGAACCGGTTCAATCCGAGCACCGCAGGCGGCGTCGCGGCGAGCCCGACGAGTCCACCGAGGAGACCGATTATCAATCCCTGTGCGCCGACCATCCCGGCGAGAACGCGTCGGGAGAGCCCGATCGCTCGAAGGGCCGCGAGTTGCTCTCGCTGCTGGTGTGCCACGAGCGCAAATAGATTGGCCGTCAGAATAACGCCACCGACGATCGCGAGCCCAACGAGCGTCGCACCGCTTGCAAGAACGACCGTCCGTTCTTCGATCATCCCGTCGACCTGCTCCTCGCTGGTTCGGACAGTGTATTCGGGATACTGCTCGCCGATGTCGTCCCGGACAGCATCGCGATCGACGTCGTCCGCCACATCGGCGGTGAGGAACGTAGCCCGATCGGTTCCCGACGTGCCGGCGACCGCCTGGAGATCACCCAGCGGGACCGTCATCGCCGGCGAGCCGAGGTACTGTGAGTAATAGGCGGACGTCCCGATGACAGTAAACTCGTGCTCGGAGGCCGTTTGCCTGCTCGTCCCGACGTACACCGTGTCCCCGACCGAAACGCCGAGTTCGTCGGCGGTCCGCGGGTCGATCACGATCGTCTCTGTCCTCGGCTCGTTTGGCGGCGGACTCGCAGCCGTCTCGGCGCCGAGTTCGAATCCGTGTCCTGCCTCGAAATCGAACCCCTCGTGAGTCTCCTGGACGCCGACCGCGGGTCTACGTCGCAAATCCGACGGATTCGAACCGATGTACACGTCGTACATCGCGATCGGGGAGGCGCTTTCGATATCCTCCCGTTGGGTGAGGGCGACTGCTATCCCGTGGGCACCCACGATCGGATTTTCGGTTCCGCTCGCCGCCGGATTGACCGGCTCTCTCGAGATCCAGATATCTCGACCCGCCTCGTCCAGTCCCCGTTCGCCCTTCTCGACGACACCGATGCCAAGGCTCGCGAGGATCGTCATCGAGAGGACGGCCAGTGTAACCGCGAGGACGGTCAATACGGTCCGGCCCGGTGACCGCCGGAGTTGGGCGAGCGCGAGCGCGGCGACGGCTCGCATCCGCACTGCTTCCTGTCGTACCGTCATCGTCCCACTTCGTCGAGGACCGACGTTCGCGCGGCCACGGCCAGCGGATACGGAACGGCTACCAGCCCCGACAGAACGGCAACGGCGATCGCGTACGGGACGAACAGCAGGTGAAAGTGCGCGACTGCTCCCGGTGCGACGGCCGCACCCGCGACGGCATTGACTCCGACGATACCCAGCGCACCGAGACAGATCCCTGCGACCGAGCCCACGAGCGTCGTGATCCCCGTCGACACCGCGATGACAGCGAGTCGGCCGCTGGTGGGGAAACCGATCGACTCGAGGACGGCGAGCGTGCGACGGTCCTCGTCGACGGTCATTCCCATGGTCGTCGCGACGAACGACGCACAGATCGTGACACCGACCAACAGCGCAACCACGCTCGTCGCAAACGCCAGTCCGTCGTCGAACAGCGACGACGGATCGGTACTCCCGGCGATGTCGACCGCCGCGTCGGGGTAGGCGTCGGTCGCTGCCGCCCGTGCAGCATCCGGTTCGCCCCAGATCAGCACCCTGTCGGCGAGTTCGTCATCGTCAGCGCCGGCGATCGACTGGAGCTCGCTCACATGGACGAGACCGACCGGCGCGTTCGCCCCACCACCGCCCGTCCCTCCCTTCACGACGGCGACGACCGAAAGCGAGCGGGTACTCGTGTTCGTCCATCCGACCGAGACGGAGAGGTCGTCGCCCGTCGATGCGTTGAGGCGCTCCGCTGCGGCAGGCGAAAGGACGATCCCTCCCGCCGGCGAACTGTCATACGTCCCGTTTGCATACTGTGGGTCACCCGGTTCGAGAGCGGTGGTCGGCAGTCCCGCAACAGTTCGCGATTCGGAATCGGGGACGATACCGACGAGCCGGACGGTTCGTTCGTCACCGTCTGCGGCCTCGAGCCGAACCGTTTCGACCAACACCGGCGAGGCGTGAGCCACACCATCGTGCGATCGGATCGTCGCGGCTCGTTCGTTAGTCGCACCGAGGCGCGGTCCCTCGACGCCGTCGACGGACGATAACGTGTTACTCTCCGCCGCAGTGATGCGAACCGACGCGTCGTCCTCGCTCATCACACCGCCGTCGGCGAGCGCCAGCGCAACGCCCGTTACAACCAGCAACAGCGCGATGGTAAGTGCGACAGCGGCGATCGTCGACGTGATTCGACCCGTCGTCGTTCGCGTCGCCTGCTTCCACCACCTGATGAGCGAAAAGCGGACGAGCCCCGCCCACCGAGTTCGCCACCGATCATAGTCCCCGTGCAGTCCCCACTCGCCGTCACCGGTCATCGTCGACCACCTGTCCGTCGCAAAGTGTGATGACCCGGTCGGCAACGGACAGTGTGGATTCGTCGTGTGATGCGACCAGAACCGCCCGTTCGCGACCGATGTCGGTCAACAACTCCAGGACGTCCGCACCCGTTGCCGTGTCGAGTTCCCCCGTAGGTTCGTCCGCGACGATCACGTCCGGATCGGCCGCCAAGGCACGAGCGATCGCGACCCGCTGGCGCTCCCCACCGCTGAGTTCCCCCGGAAGGTGAGTGACGCGGTCGGCGAGACCGACCGCCTCGAGCAGTTCCGTCGCACGGGCGCGTCGATCGGATCGCGGAACGCCCGCCTGAACGAGCGGCAACGCAACGTTCGCTCTCGCGGAGAGCGACGGTAACAGATGGAACCGCTGAAAGACGATCCCGATGTGCTGTCGACGGAGCCGCGTTCGCTGGGCGTCTGACAGCGCAGACAGGTCGGTACCGCGCAGTTCGACGCTGCCGGTCGTCGGGACCAGCAACCCCGAAACCACGTGCAATATCGTCGACTTGCCGCTTCCGCTTGGCCCCTCGAGCCCGACGATCGTTCCCATCAGCACCTCGAAAGAGACGTCGCGAAGCGCTGTCACCGTCCGCTCGGTGTTCGATCGAAATCGGCCACCAGTCGAACCGTACTGGTGACTGATTCCCTCGAGCCGAACGGCCGGCGTCGATTCGCGATCACCGTCGCCGTCTTCCTCCACCGAGGAGTGCGAATCGCGAACTGAGCGATCAAACATACTTACAGGGATCTCACTTCCATTGAACGGCCAACTGACACATTGTTTCGACCCGCATGCCCTTACAAGATGCCCGTTAACCGGGTTTCGAATGGTGCAACTGTCTCGATTGTATCGACTAAATCCGCCGTTCAGCGGCTGAGTGGGGTGCCATCGACCGGCCGAAATACGACGCGGCTACTACATAGTCTGACACGACCAGCCACCGAACGGTAGGGACGGGTTGTCCGCTGCTTGCTGTCTGAAAACGTGGCAGAACCGGATGATGACCGGGCCACCACAGTGACCACACGTCGAGTTATCGCCCGCCGGCCAGGGTGCGACCATCACGCCGACCACCCCATCAGTCAGCTACAAAATTCGCGCGCAGGTGTGCATCCAGTACTGGAAACCAGTTCCACTCCGAATTTGACCCCCGATCGCGAAAACGAAATCTGCAGTAGAGAGTCCCTTAGTGACGTAAACACCGCTATCCGACTCGGTTGTACTTCTGCGAGAACCCAGGTCTCCCCGGTTTGAACAGGCTATCACGAAGCCTTCAGGCGGTTTCACTGCCCTTCGGGCTCACGTATCGCCGCCATCAGGTCGCGAGCAAGTCTATATACGGGTCAGCTGTCCGGCGGAGAATCAACATCGTGGTCTCACGACAACCATGATTGGAGACCATAACCTCGAGCCGGTTTCCCCAGCGCAGGCGAAGGACAGGTACCACCAGGAACCTAACGGCGACGTGCCCACGCGAACCCTACCGCTCGCCCGTGCTCGAGAAAACAAAGCACTCGCAGTAGCAGCCACCATTGAGGCCACTGTCATCGCCACTGCCGGGCGGGTTCCCGTGCGTTACCGACATCAACTCTCATTCCCATCCCAGCACGGTCCGCGTCGCTTGGAAGCTGTAGTATTACGTCGGACACGCTGGTTTCCTCGAACGTTATACGGTCATGACTGCTTTCGACTGTGCTATTTGTCTGCCGATTGTCCGAGGCTGACGTGACCGTATGACCGGTGTCGGCTTCGTTCGTCCAGGTAACCGTCGTCCTCTCTCGACGTGACTGTCCCCCCTACTTGAGACCGCAGACATCCTCGTCAACGGTGGTGGCTTCGAGCTATGCTGGTAGTTCGATAAGCCTTGAGACACTCTCAGTCGGATAGAGAACCGCACGTGGTAACGATCACTGAGTAGAGTTCATCCCCGCAGAACGTCATACGTGCTCAGAGAATGGTAGCAGCTCACAGTCTCCGATCCCTGCTATGCTTCTGAACCAGACCCCGAAACGGCTTCAGTAGCGCCATAGGATACTGGCGCATTTGATGCGACATCCTCTCCGCAGACTGATGTGAGGGGCCTCGTGGACGTCGCTGTCCGTCGCCTGGGTCGCGGGATGGGGTCTGGGCCTCCGACTTTCGACGTCGTACAGCCGGTTCACACAGACGAACTCGCCTATCACTGCCTTCACCCCATCAAAGAGGAGCGGACGAATTCTGTAAGACCCTGTCCGACGCATCCGGCGGGAGTAGCCGCGTTTGTGACCGGCCTCCGAGCGTCCGTCGAGGAGCAGCGTACACCGAGCGCCGCACTCCGAGTAGCGGAACTCGCGCTCAGTCGTTGGCGAGGGCGCGGTAGCGACCCGTTTTTGGAATCCCTCGGGGGTCGATATCGGAATCCGTGGTCACTTGGACTACCCCCACGTTTCCCCTCGTAAATTCGCCAGTAGGCGATGCACCAGCTGGAACCAGTTCCACTCCGGATTTTGGCCCTGAAATCGCAAACACAAAGCTCCCGATAAACGCGCTATCGACGGCGTATGCTGGGGAATTATGTCCTACTACACTTCAGCGAGAATCGGAATCCGCCCTCCCCGATTTGAACGGGGGACAAGTCGATCTACAGTCGACTGCTCTACCAGTCTGAGCTAAGGGCGGGCACTAAATCGTAGCCACCGAAGGGGACATAAGGGTTATTATTCGAACTGAGAGGAACATGTAAGCGATAGCGAACAGCAGAATGATTGATATAGGTGGGGTTATAATACGAAAGTACTATCGGCTATGAGCAAGATCACGTTCCGCGCCGACGACGACCTCGTCGAACAACTCGAGGCCCTCGACGCTTCCAAAAGCGAAGCGATGCGAGAAGCACTCCGGTCGTATCTCGAGGACGGCGGAACCGGAGGCGACGAGACGAATTCGGGGCTGGATCGTGATCGGGAGAGCGAGATAGAGGAACTGGTTCGCGAGCGGGTCGACGAACGATTGGCAGAGCAACTGCGCGGAACCGCGCTTCTCGGACCGGAGCGCGCGAACTCTGACGGACGCGATACCGTTTCGTCACCCGAACCTCAGGACGTAAACGTCACGATTTCGCTCGAAGGGGCTGCTGTCCAATCGGCTGAGCGAGCAGAGGGAGCTCGGGTCAGCGTCAGTGAAACGGCAGACGGTGACCGACCGACGGCTCGATCACGGGACCAGACAGGGACGCAAACCCGTGATCGCGACGGCAAACGGCAGTGTAATCAGTGTGGCGACCAGCTCGATGGGAACCACGTGTACTGTCCGAATTGCGGAGAAAAAGCCTCGCGGCGACTGTTCTGTGACTGTGGCGACGAGATTCGGTCCGACTGGTCCTTCTGTCCAGGCTGTGGCCGACGAACGCCAGCAGCGGACGTTCTCGAGTCTGACGGAACACAATACTGACCAGTGTAAGACACAGAAAGTCACTCTGGACGAAAGTTTTATTATCCAAGCCAAACATCGCCTTATTCGCGTAAGACGGATTGTCTTACACCCGTCGACAAGACGGGAAATCGCCCGACATCGGGTGGTTCATACGTAAGACACGCCGCGTCTGACAGGGGCGCGCCTCCGTCTTACCCCCAACGGGGAATACAACAATGGAGCGTGTGACACTGCGAATCCCGAAACAGCAGATTGAAGAAGTCGAACAGTTAGTCGACTCGGGCGAGTTCCCGAACCGGAGCGAAGCGATCCGGTCGGCCGTCCGTGAGATGGTCAACGAACAACAGGACAGACCGAACGAGCAGACTGGCAAACGCAACTGGGCCAAGGTATAACGATGCAGGATATCGTTCAAGACGCCTTAGACAACGCGGAGGAGGAGGCCCAAGAGATAGACGTCTCGATGGACGGCGACGAGTTTGGGGACCCCCGAATCGTCATCGTCGGTTGCGGCGGCGCTGGAAACAATACGATCAATCGACTGTACAACATCGGCGTCGACGGTGCCGACACCGTGGCGATCAACACGGACAAGCAACATCTCAAGATGATCGAGGCCGACACGAAGATTCTGGTGGGCAAATCGCTCACGAACGGGCTCGGCGCTGGTGGCGATCCATCGATGGGTGAACGAGCCACCGAAATGGCCCAGAGCACGATCAAGGAGGTACTCGGCGACGCAGACCTCGTGTTCGTGACCGCCGGAATGGGTGGTGGCACCGGTACAGGTGCCGCCCCCATCGTCTCGAAAATCGCGAAAGAGCAGGGTGCAATCGTCGTCGGCATGGTCTCGACGCCGTTCAACGTCGAGCGTGCCCGTACGGTCAAAGCCGAGGAAGGTCTCGAGAAGTTGCGCGAGCAGGCTGACTCGATCATCGTGCTGGATAACAACCGACTGCTCGATTACGTCCCGAATCTGCCAATCGGAAAGGCGTTCTCGGTGATGGACCAGATCATCGCCGAAACCGTCAAGGGGATCTCGGAGACGATTACCCAGCCGTCGCTAATCAACCTGGATTACGCCGACATGTCCACCATCATGAACCAGGGCGGCGTCGCCGTCATGCTGGTCGGCGAGACCCAGGACAAGAACAAGACAGACGAAGTCGTCAAGGACGCGATGAACCACCCGCTACTGGACGTCGATTACCGCGGCGCCTCGGGAGGACTCGTCCACATCACCGGCGGTCCCGACCTCACGCTGAAAGAGGCCGAGGGCATCGCCGACAACATCACCGAGCGTCTCGAAGCCAGTGCAAACGTGATCTGGGGCGCCCGGATTCAGGAGAACTATAAGGGCAAAGTCCGCGTCATGGCGATTATGACCGGTGTCCAGAGTGCCCAGGTCCTCGGACCGACAACACAGAAGCAGGCAGACAAGTCCCGCGCGAGCATCGAGGGGCTGAACGATGGCAACTTCGACGCGAGCAACAACGTCGATGGCCAGCGATCCGGTTTCGGCGCACAGAGTGACGGCGGTCGCGACAAAGTCGAACGACAAAACGGCGTCGACGTCATACGGTAACTGCGGAGGCCCTCGAGCGAATTACGCGGACCGTTCATCAAACGGGCCGCTTTTCTACCACTGGTGAGGAAACACCCGATTGAGCGGGTGCCGCCGGGAGACTATCGGCGAACCAGTCGCAGTCGTCGCGCCGGACAGTGACGGTGTTGAACTGCGTTCAAAACGCGAAAACGGTGCGTAAACGTATCCTGACCCGAAATCTTCCAAACGGTAATTCAGGTGAGCGACTCGAGTAGCGAACACTTGCGACAGACGTCTCGAGTGGTGGTCGAGCCGCACTCGAGGCACTCTTGGAGGTCAGCCCCGTCGTCGCCGGCGTAGCGTTCGGCCGCAATCTCTGCCAGTTCTTCGTATCCCGAGAGGATCGAGTGGCGCGTTCCGGGGTGATTTTCTTCGAGACCGTAGAGGAGTTGCTGTATCTCGCCGCGATACGCCTCGCTCGCATGGGGACATTCGGTGATATGCGCGGGGAGGTCGTTGACGTGGGCGTAGAGGGCGACTTCTTTCTCGGGAACGTCGCGCAGCGGTTTCGCGCGTGGGACGAACTCGTCTTGGTCCTCGCGGGCCGAAAGCGGTCCGAGACTGGCATCGAAGTGCTTCGCGATCTGTTCGACGTCGCCCTCGAGGACGTTCATCAGCGCGGTCTGGGCTTCGTCGTCCAGGTTGTGCCCCGTCAGAAGGAGGTCGGCGTCGAGTTCGGTAGCATAGTTCGAAAGCAGATCTCGGCGGAAGACACCGCAGTAGGCGCAGGCGGCCATGTTTTCCGGGTCGTCCTCGACGACGTCGTCCATTCGGACGCCGAATTCCTCCTCGTAGCTGACGAGTTCGTGGCGGATTCCCAACTCGTCGCTGAGTTCGACGCACGCGTCGACCGATTTGTCCCGGTATCCATCGATGCCTTCGTGGATCGTCAGGCCGACGAGTTCGATGCGAGGATCCTCGGCGAAGGTCTCATAGAGGATCTGGGTAAGGACGACGCTATCCTTGCCACCCGAGAGTCCGATCACCCAGATCTGGGGATTTTGGGGTGTCGCGTCGTGCGGGACGAGATCGTCCCGTCGGATCCGGCGGCGAACTCGCTTTTCCACTGACTCGCGGAAGTGATCGGAACAGAGGTGAGCCCCCGAGTAGGCGGCGTGCATAATCGCCTCCTCGTCGCACCGGTTGCAGTCCATCGCGGTGACGTTGCGGTCGAACGCGTATGTCCGTTTCGTCTTTTCATCTCCGTGGCATCGACGCACTCTCTTTGGATCTGGCGGGGCAGTCCCCGGGACCCTGTCAGTCGGAACGTCTACCGATCCGCAGAACGACGACCACACATGGAATCCTTTGATCGGTCGCGGTCGACGGAATATTAGCTGATCGGCGACTTCGACGGCAGTCTCGGCTGCCTCGCCCATCCGGACGAGGCGGGGCGTCGCGCCAGCCACGCGCTGCTCGGTGACGAGGGCGACACCTGGTCGTTCGACCCACTCGAGGCACCGGGATTGCATCGGAGTTACTCGTCGGCCACGGGGTCGGTGTCTTCACCGATGTCGCGAGTGCCCTCACAGAAGCGCTCTCGAGCGCCCGACGGCGGTTTCCCGCGCCCTGCTGGAGGGAGGCCCCAGCTGCGCGCTCGTCGACCCCAGCGCGACACGCTCAGGCGGGGACGGTCGGACGCTCCTCGACGGCGTCTGACCCCTCCTCGAGGGCGGCCAGCAGGAGATCGACGTATCGATCGCGGTCAGCGGAGGAGAACAGTTCGTGACCGCCATCGTACAGGACGACGTGTTCTGCGGGGACTCGCTCGCCGATGGGCCGGAGACTGACGACGGGGTCACGAAGCGAGCAGAAGACGACGGCGTCGTGATCGATCGTCAGTAGCTCCCGCTGTGCGCGGCGGGTTTCCCGAACGAACGCCGGGGAGATCCACGACGGCGTCGTCTCTATCTGGTGATCAGTCGCCCGCGGGCCGAGTGCATCTCTGTCCAGGACCCCGACCGGTATCCACGGGAACGTGGTCGGAACCGTCGACACCGCGTCCAGAATCGGCTCGGGGAAGGCGTCGCTGTACCCCCACCACGGACTCAGGTACACGTGATTGTCCGCACCGTCGAGGGCCTGTCCCACGAGTGAGCCGGCGCTGTGACCCAGCAACTGGTAGTCCTCTACGTCCCGTACGTACTCCGCAATCGGCTCGAGCCAGTCGGCTTTGAAGTCGTCGATGTTCGTCGGAAGTTCGAACGCGTGGACACGGTAATCGGCTCCCGTTAGCTGTCCGATGAGCCAGCTGACGTTCTCGTGAGTCCAGCGGTTTCCCCAGCCCATGACGAAGACGAGTTCCTCGTCGCCGTCATCGTTGAAGATCCGGTGTCGCATAGGATTCCGTTCGTCGGGAACAGATAAAAAACCTGATCTCCCGACAGTGATGCCGATACCATCGTCTCCGTGCTGTCGGTACGTCGAACCAATCACACTCGAGCGGATCCCGCCGCGATCGAAGCGGGTCGGTCCGCGACTCGCGTGAGCTGAGAAACGACTTTGCGCGTCGAGTCCCAAGAGAGATCGATGAGTGGAATCGACCGGAACGACGCCGTCGACCGTCTCGAGCAGCTCGTGGACACCGTCGAGGACAACCGGATGCCGGTTCCCGTCCGCGAGGTGTGGGCCGTCGGCGACGTCGCGCTCGGGCTCGATCCGGTCGAGCGGCTGGACGTGTACCTTACCAAGGACGTTCTCGTACGCGACGATAGCGAGTCGACGTCCTCAAGCGCCGACGGCGGCCGCGACGAAGGCGATCCGGACGCTCGCTTCCGCGCATCTCACGGTATTCGGGGCGTCGGCAAATCCGTCAGGGAGGACTGGGCAAGCGAGTATCCACACCTCCTCAGGGCCAACGAGAACGGCCACGCCGCCCCCGAACGGTGTCTCGCCGCCCACCTCCTGGGGGACGACGAACCGATCCACCTCGAGGTCTGTAACTCGTCGTTCGAAGACAACGTCACACAGCGGCTCTGCGGCGCGCGAGCGCGCGAGGATTACACTCAGTTGCTCGACCCGCGCGGGGTCTGTCTCTGGGCAGACGGCATCAGAAGCGACGAAGCGTTTCGCAAGCTCCGAGAGAGCGAACTCGCCCTTCCGACGCTGTCTGTGGCCCTCGAAATGCTGGGGATGGACGATGACGAGGCCGAAGCGGCGGCTCGAGAACTGCACGCCTGGCGCGAGCGCCAGGAAGGCGCGACGGTTCGTGGCGACGTCGTCTAGGGGCGATCGTTCACAGGTCCTCCTGGATGAGTTCTGCCCCCCGTATCGCTATTACAACCTCTCGGTCGTCTTCGAGCCGTGCGTCTTCGTGGCATCGAACGAGCGCCTATCAGATCGGAATCGAGGAAGGGATTACTCTCCAGACCGTCACGGCGACGCACGAGGGGTGGTATTTTCGCATCACCGTCTCGAACGATCGAGCGCTCGAACGCTTTCACACGTAAGTCCTCGAGAACGACGTCGACATCGAACTTCGACAGCTGTACGAGCAAAGCGCAGCGGACGATTCCGATCAGACACAGTTCACAGTTCGGCGTGACGGACCGACAGCAAGAGACGCTGATCGTGGCCGTCGACGCGGGCTGCCTCGATATCCCGCAGTCGTGTTCGCTAGCCAAACTCGGAGAGCGGTCCGATATTTCGTCGAACGCGGCGTCCGAGCGGTTTCGCCACGGCGTGAAACCGCTCGTCGAAAACACGGTATATCCCGAGGGGACGCCGTGAAACGGCGGTTGCTGACCGAAACCGCATCGATCAGTCGATGTCGATTCGTGCGAACCACAACTGCGCGACGACGAGGAAGACGAGGGTCATCGCGACGAGGATCACCGCATTAGCGTAATCGTAACTACCCTCGATGAGGACCGCGTTCGGATCGTAGTACCGCATCGGGGCGACGGCGCCGACGATCTCGGCGTCGGTACCGGTCAGAAGCGATTCGGACAGAAACAGTGCGAACGTGACGCCGAGGGCGACTCGCTGGGCGACACCCGCCCGGTCGAATGCGACGGATGCGAGCAGGCCGATCCCTGCACAGGCGAAGAGATACGGGATCGAAAGCAGGTGGACCGCGATGACGTCCGCCGCGGCCAGCGGTTCGTTGATGAGTTCGGCACCGACGTAGACGACGATCGGCGGGAAGATGTTCGCGACGACCACCGGAACTGTCACCGCGGCGAACCGCTCGCCGATCAGTCGCTTTCGAGATATCGGCATCGCCAGGAGGACGTCCATCCGGCCGCGGTCGACGTCGTCGGCGATCGTTCCCGCCGTGCTGTAGGCCAGGTACAACCCGAGCAGGATCACCCAGCCGAAGGTGTAGAGTTCGAAGGAGAGAAACCCGCCCAGACTCGCCATTGTCTGTATGCCCATCACCTGCAGTATTGGCTCGGGATAGGCCGAGATCAACTGATCCAGATCGATCTCGGTCCGGAACGACGGGTAGACCCAGATGACCATCGCCGCGAGCAAGGAGAGTCCGATCGAAAGGTAGACGCTTCCCCGGACCCGACGGCGACCGTCGTATCGTGTCAGTTCAAACATCGTCACCACCCCCGACACCGGTGCCGGCAGCGACGCGATCCGATTCCGTCGATTCACCTTCCGAATCGTTCTCGCCGTAGAATCGCATGAAAACGTCCTCGAGCGGCGCTTCCTCGATCGAGAGATCGTGCAGCCGATACTCCCGAAGTTGCTCGAGGAGGACGTTGACGTCGCCGGTGAACGTGAACGTAATCGTGTATTCGGTCTCCGCACCACCGGACTCCCCGACCGCCATCCCGTCCCGGTCGGATTCGCTACCCGTCGTCGCGTCCGATCCGGAAGCGGCATGGCTCTCGATATCGTGAACACCAGCGATCGCGAGATCGTCCGGGGAAATCGGCTCGGAGGCGTCCAGGCGGACGACCTTCCCGCTTCTATCTAGCAGCGACTCGACGGGTTCGACCGTGACGAGTCGTCCGTTCCGGATAATTCCGACCCTGTCGCACAGACGGCGTACCTCGCTCAGGATGTGCGAGGAGAAGAACACGGTCACGCCCGCTTCTCGTTCGCCGCGAACGAACTCCGTAAAACGTTGTTGTAACAGCGGATCCAGCCCGCTCGTCGGCTCGTCTAAGATCACCAGCTCGGGATCGTGCATGAACGTCGTTACGAGCCCGAGTTTCTGGACGTTCCCTGTGGAGTAATCCCGAATTTCGCGATCCAACGGCGGGTCGAACAGTTCGAGCAGTTCCTCGCTTCGTTCGTCACCCTTGATTGATGCGTGGAGGTCGAGGATCTCTCGCCCGGTCGCCGTGTCGTCGAACGCCAGATCATCGGGCAGATACCCGAGATTGCGTTTTGCTTCGATAAGTTGGCGCTCGTCGGTGATCTCGTGACCCAACAGCCGCGCCGTCCCGGCAGTCGGCGAGATGAATCCCAGCAGCGTGCGGATCGTCGTCGTCTTCCCGGCGCCGTTCGGGCCGAGGTAGCCGAATATTTCGCCTCGATCGACATCGAACGAAACGCCGTCGTTGGCGAGCACCTCGCCGTAGTCCTTCGTGAGTCCCTCGAGTTCGATCGCGGCCATACGTGCTATTGAGGGGGTGACACCTTTGATGTAGCGGTCCCGTCGGCCTCCTGGTCCGGTGAGGACGGTCCGTTCGATTGCGGCGGTCGCGCGGGACGGCGTTTATTACCGGTATATCGAGGCGAGACGGCCGACTGTGCTCCGAACGCGCCAGCTCAGAACTCGGTACAGACCGGGATTCCCATCGTATCGTACTCGCCGAGTCGATCCAACACGTCGGGAACATCCTCGAGCGAACACGTCTCCGTGACGATCCTCCCCGGATCGATCTTCCCGCCGTCCATCATCTTGAAAATCTCGTCGTACTCGTTAGGCGGCATCCCGTACGAACCGTAGAACTCGCGCTCGTCGGTGACCATGGTGTCGACCGGGACGGAGACCTCGCCGCCCTCCGCCGAGGTCGTCATCCCGATCTGGAGGTGCTGGCCGCCCTTGCCGAGCGAATCGATCGAGTTGCGGACTGTCTCCGCGATTCCGAGCGCGTCGATCGACACGTCCACGCCGCGGCTCTTCTCGGTGTGTGCCTTCACAGCCTGTGGAACGTCGTCGACGCCCTCGGGGTCGACCGTTTCGATCGCACCGAGCTCGCGAGCGAGCTCGAGTTTCTCGGGAACGACGTCGATAGCGATGACGTTCCCGCCGAGCGCGCTGGCGACGTGAACCGCGGAGAGCCCGACGCCGCCGCAGCCGTGGACCGCGACCCAGTCGCCGGGCGTGACGTCGACGCGGTGGACGACACCGTGGAACGCGGTCGCGAACCGACAGCCCAGGCCCGCGACCGCGGCGGGGTCGACCGACTCGGGGACCGTCACGAGATTCTGATCGGCGTTTCGAACGGGGTACTCCTCGGCGAACGCACCCTGCTGGAACGGAACGAACCCCATCGGTACCGATTTCTCGCAGATATTCGCTCGACCCTCCCGGCAGTAGGGACACGTCCCGTCGCTCAGGTTGAACGGATTCGTGACGAGATCTCCCTCGCTGAATCGTTCGACATCCGCGCCGACCTCGACGACGCGCCCGACGGGTTCGTGACCGAAGATTAGTCCTGGCGTCGGAATCAACCCGATCCAGTCCCAGTCGCCCTGCCAGGCGTGCCAGTCGCTTCGACAGATTCCGCAGGCCTCGGTCTCGACGACGACGCCGTTCGCCTCACAATCCGGCCGATCGACATCCCGTATCTCGAGCGGTTCACCCGCTCCCTGGAACACTACTGCTTTCACAGCCGTTCCAACGATATCCTCGCCCATAAATTTAATGATTAATAATTATATATTTGTCGACGGCCGCCGCTGTCGTGGAGTCAGGCTGCCGCTTTAGGCCAGTCCGGAACCGATCCGGACCGGGAACCGGTGCCGCCGGATCCGACCAATCAGCCCATCTTCGGGACGCCTCCGAGGTTCACCTTGACCGTCTTCACCTGCGAGTAGTCGTCGAGGGCCTCTTGGGCAAGCTCACGGCCCGTACCGCTCTCTTTGTAGCCGCCGTGGGGGGCCGGATCGAAGAGATCGTTGTAGGTATTGATCCAGACCGTCCCGGCCTCGAGTTTGGCGGCGAACTCGTGGGCTGTCCGGAGATCCTCGGTCCAGACGCCCGCCGCGAGCCCGTACGACGTGTCGTTGGCCCGCCGAAGGACGTCCTCGCGGTCGCTCCACTCGAAGACCGAGAGCACCGGCCCGAACACTTCCTCGCAGCCGACGGTCGCCTCGTCGTCCACGTCGGTCAGCACCGTCGGCTGCACGAACGGTGCGCCCTGAAGGTCGTCGCCGACGGCGTCACTTTCGCCGCCGATGACTGGTGTCGCGCCCTCGACGACGGCGGTTTCGACGTAGTCGCGAACGGTCGCCGCGTGAGCGTGATCGATCATCGGCCCGATGTCGGTCGTCGGGCCGAGCGGATCGCCCACGGAGAGACCGTCGATCGCCTCCTCCAGCCGCTTGAGGAACTCCTCTCGGACGTCCTCGTGGAGGTAGAGCCGCGAGCCGGCAGTACACTGCTGGCCAGAGTTGAAAAAGATGCTCACGACCGTTCCCTCGATTGCCCGCTCGAGGTCGGCGTCGGGAAAGACGATGTTCGGACTCTTCCCGCCGAGTTCGAGCGACGTCGGCGTGATCGTCTCCGCGGCGCTCTCGAGGGTGGCCACGCCCGCCGCTCGCGACCCGGTCAGGCTCAGTTTGTCGACGCCCTCGTGGGCGGTCATCGCCGCCCCGACGTCCTCACCGAGCCCGGTGACGACGTTGACCGCCCCTGGCGGGAGCACGCGGTCGCAGACCCGCGCGACCTCGAGCGACGAGAGCGTTGCCCGCTCTGAGGGCTTGAAGACGACCGCGTTCCCGGCCGCCAGCGCCGGGCCGAGCTTCCACGCAACGAACATCGCGGGGAAGTTCCACGCGGAGATCGCGCCGACGACGCCGTGGGGTTCGCGGCGCGTGAAGACGTGTTTCTCGTCACCCGTCGGAACGACCCGGCCCTCGTCGACCGACCGCGCGAGCGCCGCGAAGTGGCGAAACTGCCCGATCAACACTTCGCAGTCGACGAACAGCGCGTGCAGGTTCGGCTTCCCCGCCTCGAGGCTGTCGACCTTCGCGATCTCGGTCTTGCGATCCTCGAGGCGATCGGCGATCTCCGCGAGCCGATCGGCGCGTTGTTCGGGCGAGAGCTGTCCCCAACTTCCCTCAAACGCGTCCCGCGCGGCTGCGACGGCCCGGTCGACGTCTGCGGCAGAGCCAATCTGGACCGTGGCGAGTGCCTCGCCCGTAGTCGCGTCGATCGCGACACCCTCCTCGCCGTCGGCGGCGTCGACCCACTCGCCGTCGATCAGATGGCCGTACTGGTCTCGCGAGAGGACCCTATCAGCCGCCGATCGGTGGCGCTCGAGAACGTCATCGCCGATATCGTATCGATTCCGGTCGTAGTACTCGGCCTGCATGGATTCACCGGTCCCTCGTCGCGTCCTGGTCGCGCCCGTCGATCGGCTCCGGCCCGGTCGATCGTGCGACCAAGACGGCGCGGCCGTCGGCTATCGATACGATCGAGTCACCGATTCGCCTCGGTTCTCCCGTAGGATGTGAGGAATTGCCACACATAGTGCTATACTCGTGCCGTCGCCGCGGAGACTCGTCAGCGTGACCCCTCGGAAACGCGGTGCTCTTTAAACGTCGATCCTGGGAGAGCGGCCGAAACCGGCGATCCGACTCAGAGCGCGTCGAGACCGAGCAATTCGTTCTGGACGCGCTCGCCGACCCGGATCTCGCTGTCCGCTCGCGGGTGCGAACAGCACAGCAGGACGTAACCGTCGGCCTCCTGGTCCGGCGAGAGTGCCGTCCCCTCGTGCCCGTCGAGTTCGCCCTCGAGCAGTTCGCCGGCACAGGAGGTACACATCCCGTTGCGACAGGAGTGGGGAAGCTCGAGGCCGGCGCGTTCGGCCGCCTCAAGGACGTACTCGTCCGGGGCGACAGCGACGGTTTCGGTCCCGTCCTCGAAGTGAAACGTGACGTCGTACATCTATATTCGCTGGCGGAGCTTGTACAGTTCCAGCGCTTCCAGCCGCGGATCGCCGGTACCGACCTCGTCGTGGTCGAGGCTGGCACCGCTGATGCTCTCGTTGAACGAGGTGCTGACGCCTTCCTCCTCGAACGTCGAATCCATGATATAGGCGACGTTCTCGCGCACCTCCTCGAAGCTCTGGCCGAGGTCGTCGGCGGCGTCCTCGATTGCCTCGATCACTTCCTCCTCCGAAGCAGTGAACGCCGCGCCGCGGGAGAGCTCTTCGAGTCCGGTATCGGTCGTCGTCTCCGTGTCGTCGGTCATGCTATCGCCCTCCGTCGGCCGCGACGCCGCGTTTGCGTCGATAGATATCCTCGTACTCTCGCACCTCCTCGTCGATGTCTTTCTCGAGACACTCCTGATGGCGGTCGGCAACGAGGCCGATGATCTTGCGGTGGTCGATGTCGAGGTTCAGCGTCTCGTTGAACTGGCCGTCGATGAGGTTCCCGACGCGCATCAGGAGGTCGTCGAAACTGATCTCGAGGGGGTCATCGACCGCGTCCGTGAACATGTAGCCGAAGTCCGCGACCGACCCTACGTTCTCGTAGAGGACGTCCTCGATGGCTCGGCTGACGCCCTGGAACTCGGGTTCGCCGGCGCGTTCCTTCGCGATCAGTTCGGAAAGCGCCTCGACGCCGTGGGTGATGTGCCGTCCCTCGTCGGTGCTGATGAACTTGAATCCGTGGTTCAACAGCGGAAGTGGTGCGTTCCGCGAGAGCTTGTTGATCGCGTAGAAGCCGCCGCGGGCGAGCAGCCCCTCCACGATCATGTGATACACCGTCAGTGCCTCGGCGACGTCGACGGGATCCTGCGAGTGGGCCGCTCTGGCGGTCAGCTGGCCCTGCCGATCGAAGATCTCGCCGAGTCCGGTCGCCTGCACGATCGGGATCCGGGCGCCGCCGTGTTTCGGATTCAGATCCGCGAAGACGTCCTGTTCGCCCATCACCTCGTGCATGTAGACGTCGAGGAACTGCGTGTGCTTGTGTTCGGTCACGGTGAACATTGCCATGTACATCTCCATCTCCTCGTTGTCGTCGAAACACGGCGCGCCCATGATCCGCTGGAGGTGGTGGCTCGCGTCCTCGCCGACCGCGAACTCGCCGTCGAGAAAGCCCGACACGAGGTATCGGATCTGCTTTCGCTCGCCGGGCTCGAGCGAGTTCCAGATCTCGCGATCCTCCTCGAACCCGATCTCGCCGAACAGCTTCTCGACGTTCCACGTCCCGAGTTCGACACCCTTCTGGAAGAGGTCGTACCACTTGCTCTCGGTGTCGATCCGTTCCGCCTGAAACCCCGTCGGTGTGGTAGCTTGTGACACAAGCATAGGTCGCCGTATCCGACAAAGAGCGTACTCGTTCGGATAACCGGCAGTTGAAGTCGAGACGGGGACGCCACGCCCGCGTCCGGGCCGTTCTCAGAACAGGTACCGCGAGTCGGTCTCGCCGGCGACGTCCCCCATCGCCGCTGCGGCGTCGCCGTAGTGCAGCACCCGCGTCACGCTCCCCTCGAGCGCCATCTCGTTGGACATCACCGACTCGATGACGTCCGCACCCTCGAGGAGGTCTTTCCACGTCTCGTAGGGAGCCTCGAGTTCGAACCCAGGATCACGCGCCGACGGGTCTTCGACGAGTTCAGCCCGTCGGCAGTCGCCGTCCTCCAGTTCGAGGTGGGCGTGGACCCGCGAGTCGTCGACGACGTACGTCTCCAGTTGCTCGAGCAGCGAGTCGAGGTCGCCCCGGATCAGGGCCTCGAGGTCCGGCCAGGCGACGTCCGGCACGTCGGCGAGGGTCACCCCGTCGAGCGCGCGCCTGAATCGCGCCCGTTCATCGTCGCCCTCGGCCGACTCGAGTCGGTCCTCGAACGCCGGCGTTGCCGTCTCCCGCAGGCGGGCGAACTCGTCGTCTGCGAGCGCGTCGATCCGGTCGGACAGGTCTGTGGTCAACTCGTCGGGGAGTTCGCCAATCGTCGTCTCCGCGAGCGGCAGGCGCGTGAGGACGAAGCGGAAATCGCCGTCGAAGCCGACGCCCCAGCCGTCGCTCTCGGCGGCGTACGTCTCGTCCTCGTTGAGGTTCGTGCGGTAACTCTCGAGCCACTCTCTGGACGGAAACCAGTCTGTCATGCGTTCAACGACCGGGTTCGGCGGCTTCAGCGTTCGTCCGTGAATACGAGGCGATATTTGTGGGCGACGCGGTCCACCGATCGAACCGGGCGCTCGAGACGACTCGACTCGCTCCGCGTCGACGACGTCGTACCGTTCGGCAGCAAACGGAGCGAGCCTCGAGTCATCGCTGTTCGAACGAGTGGCCGTGATAAACTCCCTCGGATACCCGGAGAAACCACAACAACAGTTCACAATGAGCACAGTATTATATCGGGTCCGCCGAGGCCCGGTGGCCACACATGAGTACGCAACGACTCCGACCGATTGAACAGTATTTCCCGACCGAACCGTGGCTCGAGGCGTATCGAGACGCGATCAACGACAGCGACGAGTACGCCGAGAGCTCCGCGGGTTGGGGCGTCGACTTCGACGGCTCGTTCATCTTCCAGATCGAGGACGTGCCCCTCGAGACCAACACCGTCACCGACCTGCCCCCGGAGATTGTCGAGGCCGTCGAGGACGAGCTCTCGAAGCGATCCCCGGAGCAACTCGAGAGCGTCCTCGAGGAAGCGCCGGACGACGTTCGCGAACGCGTCGAGTCCCGCGACGGATCGCTGGAGGAACGCGTCACCGAGGAGGTCCTCGCGACGACGATGTCGGCGGTCCCCGACCGCACCTGGCCAGACCTACGCGCGGCGCTCCCCGATCTCATGGCGGAACTGACTGCGCAAATCGAGGAGAACATGGCCGACGACGGCACCGTCTACGCGTATCTGGACCTCTACGACGGCGAGTGCCCGGAGGTCGACACGATCACCGACCTCGACGAGCGGGAGTACGGATTCCGGCTCGTCGGCGACTACGAGCAGTGGGCGCGGCTCGTCCGCGGCGAGGGCGACGTCATCGACATGCTGATGTCCGGCGACTTCGAAATCGACGGCGACATGCAGAAGATCCTGCAGTACTCCGACGCGGCGGTCGACCTGGCCGAAATCTCCGCCGACGTCGACACCCGGTTCATCTTCTGAGCCCCGACCTCGAACGGCGAACGGTCTGCCAACCGCCGGCCAGCGGCGATCCGGTGGCGATTTCGCACGCGGTTGCTCGAGGACTGCGTCATCTGACGAGTACGCCGCATCGTCTCAATTCACAGAATTGACACAACGACTCGGACGGGGAGCCGATCCGATATTGACGAGCGACGTAGTCGGTTCCTGTCGACTATCACTCATGAGCGTAGCGCGTCCGCTCACCTCAAAACGAAGGCCAGCGGGTGTGTTCCGTAGGGTACGGACGGTATCGTGAACCAATTCGAACGTCTGTCTCCCGGCGAGAATTTCAACGGCCAGCACTGGAAGGCAATCTGCTATTCCCGCTTCGTAGAGAAGAATCAGGTATGCGACGCAGCCAGACGACAGCAGAAACCGAGGACGAGTCGGACGGATGGCTGGATCGAGTGAGGGGACGTTCGAAGCAATCGACCACGGACGATTCAGGGAGCTTGTTGGATCGAGCGAGGGGGCGCTCGTCCGACTCGACCACGGGCGATTCCGGGAACGTGTTGGATCGGGCGAAAGGACGCTTAGCGGAACCGACCACGGACGACTCTCAGAGTCGGTTCGATCGGATGAGAGCGAAGTACGGGCTGGGAACGCTACTCGTTGCCGCCGGGGCAGTCCTCTTTCTGTTCCCCGAGCCGATCACCTCGACCGCCGGTGTCGTGCTGATCGGAGCGGGGGTCCTGCTCTGGCTCGTGGGCTGGCTCCGGTAGACGAACCCGTCGATCGAATCGGGGCCCAGGCCTCGAGTCCCGATTTGGAAGTGAAGTCGGTCGTCGAGTAACGCGCAGAACGGACGGACGAGCGGGGCAGTTCCCGTCTCGCTCTCCGTCATCAGTACTCGAGGATCAGCCCGTAGACCAGCCCGAGCGTCCCGCCGTAAATCGCCCACGCGACGACGCCGACGAGGCCGCCGACCGTGAGGTTCGGTATCGCCGCCGGTACACCCATCGCGACGGCAAGCCAGATCGGCATCGCAATGAGGGAGAAACACACGCCCACGGCGACCCCGTAGCCGTTTCCGAGCCCCATCGTCGTCGTCGTGAGCGCGGACCGTTGAAGCAGCGGCACCAGCACTTTGCGGAGATACTCGTTGCGACTCGAGAGCAACATGACCTTCGAGACGAACGCGTCGATCGAGCTCGAGACGAACAGGCTAAATGGAAGCGCAAACAGGACCCCGAGGGCGAACATCGCGAGCCAGCCACCGTCGAGTGTCGGCGCACCGAAGACCGCACCGACCCGCCTGATCGCGTCGGTGTCGTACAGCTGGATTACAAGCGCGGCCTGAAAGCCTCCGGCGAGCCCGCCCGCGACGGCGGCCTCGATTTCCCGGGCGTCGATCTCGAGCGACTCGATCGTCTCGAAGAGAGGGGCCAACGCGACCCGGTACGGCGGCTCGTCGGGATCGGCGTTCGAACCGGCGTCGGGTCCAGTGCTGGCGTCGGTATCTGCCATAGTCGATGCGTGGTTGTTCATCGGTGACGCGCCTCAACGTTGTTCCGCGTATCCGCGGCGGTTTATAACCACGAGGAACGCGACGTTGCGGCCCAGAGACGGACGCGACGTTGTGATCAGAAGCCGCTCAGTGAGCTGGCAGCGCGAACGACAGCCGTTCGAGACGGACTGGGCGCAAAAGATGAGCCGGACGAACCGGTGGGCGGCGGCAGACGGTCTCTCCGAACACAGTGTCACGGCAACCGAGACCCAAATTCATTTATTACGGGACGTGGGTCGGAACGGTATGAACGAGATGTTAGCACGAAACCTCGGCGGGAAGCCCATCGTCGGCATCGACGGTACCGACTTCGGCACGCTCTACACCATCACAATGGACCCCAAGTCTGGTGCACTCTGCGACCTCGTCGTCGACACCCACAGTCGGTCCTTGTCGGCGGCCATTCGATCCGACGACGACGGTCGGTTGCGGATCCCCGTCAGCCGCGTCGAGACGGTGAACGATCAGATCGTCATTCGGTCGGCCGACTGAACGCCGGCCGAACGCGGCTCATACGGACTACTGTACGTCATTGCCGGTGCAACCGCAGGACGGTCGCGGTTGCACCGGTACATCGGTACAGCAGACCGTATCAGGCTCTCGCGACGGCCCGCCGTGGCTCGCGCTCTCGCAGTCGGCGGACGCGAGGGACGTGAATCGACGACGTCCGACCGGGAGAAACAGGATCGAAAGCGAGCGCAATCGATTGAAACCGAAGCGCCAGCGGGGCGGAATCAATAGGCGCTCATGCCGGTCAGCTCCTTGCCGACGATGAGCTTCTGAATCTCGGTGGTGCCGTCCGGAATCGTCATCACCCGAGCGTCGCGATAGTAGCGCTCCATGCGGTTCTCGAGGTCGAGTCCCGACGCGCCCAGCACCTGGAGCGCGTCGCTGGTTGCCTCGATTGACCGTTCACAGGCGTATCCTTTCGCCAGCGAGGAGAGGAGTCGGGCGTCGGGATTGCCGTCGACGAGCGCCTCGGCGGCGCTGCGGGAGAGCCCACGCGAGGCCTCGATCGCCGCTCGGACGTCGTAGAGCTTCTCCTGGACCAGCTGGTGCTGACCGATCGGTTGGCCGAAGGTCTCGCGGTCCTGGGCGTACTCCAGCGCGTCCTCGAACGCCGCCTGCATGATCCCGACAGCCATGAACGCCATCCCCGTCCGCATGAACGAGAACATGACGTTGAGCGGCTTGTGCTCGAAGAACAGCTGGCTGACGTTCTCGGGGAAGGGCACGATCTCGTGGATGTCGTGACCGTCGGCGATCGCGTCGCCGAAGATCGTCGAGAATCGGTTTTCGACCGGAATCCGAACGTCGTCAAAGACCATTCGACCGTTCGGAACGCCCTTCCAGCCGAGCTTGTTCATTTCCTCGGTCTCGAAGTCGGCGTTCGAGCGATCGACCAGAAACATGTCCTGCGTGTCTGCAGACGCGTCGTGTGCGACGACGAGCGCGACGTCCGCGATCTGTGCGTTGCCGACCCAGACCTTCTCGCCGTCGAGGACGAACTCCTCGCCGTCCCGTCGCGCGACGGTGTTTGGATGCGCCGTATCGGAACCGCCTTCGGGCTCGGTCACGGCGAGACAGCCGATACAGCGGTTCTCCTCGAGTTTCGGCAGCATCGCCTGTCGCGTCTCGTCCGCGGCGAACCGGACGAACAGCGACGGGAACGACATCTGCAGGGCGACGTTCAGACTCGGCCAGACACGGCTGATCTCCTCCGAGGCGATGACGAATCGCCAGACGTCACCGAAGTACTGATCGACCGTATCCGGCGTGAACCCGATGCCGAGTTCCTGCAGGTCGTCGAGGTAGCCCACCAGGTCGTTGCGCGCCATCGGGCCGTCGCGATCAACCTCGTCGACGATCGGTTCGATCTCGGACTCGAGGTACCCCCTGAGATCGTCGCGAAACGCCTTCTGGTCGTCGGTCAGGCGCATGCTAGGACTCCGAGGGAACCTGTTCGGACAGCGAGTTCATGATCGGTGCGAGGCGGGTCCCCTTCTGGACCGAGCCGTCCATCTCGTACTGCTGTCTCATGAACCCCTGGATCGGATCGACGCTGCCGACGATGAGGCCGACGAGCGTGTCCGCCGGACCGCTGATCTCGAGCATCGGATCGTCGAGTTTGCCTGCGCCACCACACATTGTCTGCTCGTCTTCGTCGACCTCGAGGTGCCCTTCCATCGGGCAGTCGTCGGCCTCGAAGTTGACAGTGATGTCCTCGTTGATGCTCTCTCGCACCTCGGGCGAGGTCTCGACGAGGACGTTCATGCCGGCCCACAGCAGTTCCTGAAACTGGTCTGCGGTCTCGGGGTTGTTGGAGACGAACGACGCGATGTCCATCGTCTCCATGCGCTGGACCACGCGGCCGAACGTCTCCGGGTATTCACGGACGAGTTCCTCGGTCTGACCCTGCATTTCGCCGAGCAGTTCCGGCAGGTCGTTTTCGAGTTCGTCGTCGGGTTTCTCGAGCGATGCGTCGATGTCCTGAATCAGGTCGTCGTTCGTCATGACTATCGATTCGGGCTCACCGCGTGGGTGAGTCCCGTTGCTAACGAGTAGGGAATAACTGACGAACAGTGTGATCCGTGGAATACGCGGAGGTTTATATTCCGACGCCCGGGAGCCATCCCGGCCCGAGACGAGCAGATTGACGGATTTCGTGCGAGGAGACGATCCGGCGGACACGCTCGACACGGTGTGAGGAGAGTTCGTGACGCACGCTCAGGGCCGCAGGGAAGAAGATCGATACGTCACCGTCGAACCGATTTAACAGGCTACTACTCCCCAATCTGGTTCAGTTTCGTTGCAGTTAACCGTGTACGTGAGGGCCAATTACGGCTAATTCCGATTAAGTCTCTTTGATCCAAGCGCACAGTCGGGGGGGTCTAAGATATTCTCACCCGGTAGATGAACTGTCCCGGCGGAAGACAGAAGCGCGACGCGGAACCGATCGACAGCCTTCGATCGGACACCACCGAGTATGGAAAACAAAATACGAGATGCGGTCGTAGCGGGCTATCACGAGTGGGGAACGCCCCGTACTGCGCGAGTAATGCCTGACGGAGGGACAGTTCCTACCAGCCCCGATACCGCTTGCGAGTGTGACGAATCAGGCACTGGTCAGGAGATCTTACTTGTCGACGACAATCCCGGCGACGTTCGATTGATCAGAGAAGCGTTTCGGGGTGTTCAAAGCGTGAATTCGATCCATGTCGCCACCGACGGGCGAGAGGCGATCAATTTCATACGCCAATGCGGCGAATTCACGGACCATCCGCAACCGGACCTCGTCTTACTGGAGTGGCAACTACCAGGAGCTGACGGTGAAGAAGTCAGTAATGAAATTATAAAATGTTCGAATAGAGAACAGATACCTGTGGTAGTGTTGATCGGATTCGAAGTAGACGAAAAGTTTGTCAGTTCGTTCGACGTCTGCGCCGACGCGTACCTCACCAAGCCGATCGGTCCGACCGAATTCGTCGCGCTCGTTCGTTCGTGCGAGTACTTCTGGTACCCATGTCCGACAACTATCTAATCGGGAGCAACAGGTGAACTGCCTCGGGGTCGAGTGGTTCGAGAGAGCTTAATGAGTGACGGAAGTTATGGGCATAGACTGAGACGGGCGAGTAATGGGAGGAGACCGGCGAGGCGATCTTGTTCGTCATCTAAGTGAGCAGGAATTGGATCGTCTGCTGAACGAAGCAGACGATCCAAAGATCATCAAGCGACTCACCTTTGTCAAACGTCTCTACAAGGGAGCAACGTACGAGGAAGCAGCCGACGACGTTGGCAAATCTGCGTCGACTGGAAGTCGCTGGGCGCGTCGATGGAACGATGGCGGACTTGGTCAGTTGACACCGAACTTCGGGGGCGGAAGGCCCCCGAAGCTCGGTGACGAGGAACAAGAGCGTCTTTTAGAACTTCTCCGGGAGGGGCAACCCTGGAAAGCACAGGAAGTTCATCAGCTCTTGGACGAAGAGTTCGGTGTAGAGTACCATCCGGATTATCTCGGTCGATTCCTCCGGAATCTCGGACTGTCCTACGCTAAACCACGTCCAAAGCGCCCCTCTCGGCCAGAAAACGCAGATGAAATCCTCGAAGAACGCGTCGCAGACGCGTTCGACGAGGAGACAGAGACGGCACATAACAAGCGTCCTGATGATGAGGACGAAGGATGGGTCCTCGACGACGATATTTGCACGGATGGGGGAACTGTCGTCGGTTTTTGTGATGCTTCGCATCCACAACCATACGACAATTCGCATCGACTGTGGTACGTTGATGATCCGACACTGGAACGACCGCTGGTGAAGCTTGACGAACCAGCGGTCGGATGCTATACGCTCAACGGCGAAAGTGTCCTGACGTTCCCTGAAGATCAATCGAAAGAGAACATCTGTGCGCTCTTGGAGCAAGTCCGCGAGCAGAATCCGGGAACGCGGATTCTGCTCGTCTTGGATAACTTCTCGTCTCACATCTGTGAACACACGCGCAAGCGCGCACATCAACTCGGTATTGATCTCGTCTTTCTTCCGGTCGGCTCACCGCATCTCAACCCGATTGAACAGGTCTGGAAAGTACTCAAACGCACTGCCTCGCCAATCGTGGTGGCGAGCGAGAGCGCGTTCCGAACTCTCGCTCGCCGTCTCTTCGACACCCTTACCGACTGACTCGGATTTGCCAAGTCCTGGATCGATCAATTCCTCAGTCCATATTTGCAAAAGTTATCTTGATCATTACGCTCTCTCGTCATCTCGCGAAACTTTGTTCCGCGATGACTCGTCGAGGTGGCGACGCCATCTCGAGATCACGGAAGAACGTTGGTCTTCCGAACGACCCCGAGACACTCGCCTTATTCTACCTTTGACAGCGAGAGTCCCACATTCGGCCGGTCATTGTTCGATGTGGCCGGCGCACGTCACGTACTCGAATCCAAGCCGCGGGACGGAGCGCTCGACCGGGCACGTCACCGAAACGCGATCCGAGAGCGACCCGATTAGCGATCGAGTCAGCGCGGCTAGCTCGCTGCATACGCGCCCCGTATTCCGGACCTCGGAGCGAGACGACGAATCGGGTCAGTTGCCCGTCGCACCCTCGGGCAGCGCCTCCTTGTCAGTCTTGCCGACGTCGGTCAGCGGGATCGATTCAACGAACGTCACCTCGGAGGGCATCGCGTGTTTCGGCACCGCCCCCTCGAGGTGGTCGCGGACGTCGTCCGCGGTCAGATCGATGCCAGGTTCCGGTTCGATGAACACGCGGACGCGCTCGCTGCCCGGCCGCTCTGGGTCCGGGACGCCGACCGTCGCAGGTCGTTTGACCCCCTCGAGGGCGAACAGAGCCTCGTCGACCTCCTCGGAGTAGACCTTCAGTCCCGAGACGTTGATCATGTGCTTGACGCGGTCGACGACGTAGAACCGGCCCTCCTCGTCGACCCTCGCGACGTCGCCGGTCTCGACGTAGCCGTCCTCGTCGAACGGCGTTTGCTCCGCGTCGAGGTACCCCTTCATCCGCTGGGGGCCGTCGACCAGCATCTCGCCCTCGAGACCCTCCGCGGCGGCGCGCTCGAGGGGGATTTCGTCCCCGGTGTCGACGTCGCGGAGTTTAACTACGGTGTCGGGGACCGGAATCCCGACGGTCGGGTGATCCGGGTCGCCGTCGGTCTCTCGTCCGGCGAGAAGTTCGTAGAGACCGTGGATGTCGAAGTGGGTGATCGGGGACATCTCGGAGAGGCCATAGCCCTGAGAGACGCCGCCCGCTTCGCGCTCGAACTGGGACTTCGTCTCGGTGGCGAGGGGCGCGGAGCCGGAGATACCAAGGATGTCCGCGTCAATCGTCTCCTCGGCGAGTTCCATGAACTGCGTTGGGACCCCGAACATGATCAGCGGTTCGTGGCGCTCAACCAGATCAGTCATGTGGGCCGTGTCGCGTATATCGGGGACGATAAGCACGTCCAGCGCGAGCTCGAGCAGGCTGTTCATGATGGAGTAACCGTACGAGTGATACATCGGGAGTGCCATCACCGCGGCCTCGCTGCCCCGCATCATCTGGGCCAGCCGCGACTGCGCGGCAACGCCTTGCAACGCGTTCGCGACCAGATTCCGGTGCGTGAGGAGACACCCCTTCGGCTGACCGGTCGTGCCGCCGGTGAACAACAGCGTGTGAACGTCGTTCTCGACGTCGAAGTCGATGTCCGGGGGCGCTCGCTTGGTCGTTTCGACGACCGCTGGCAGCCACTCGGCTCCCTCGATCGCTTCGCGGTCGGACGGGGGGTCCGCCGAGTAATCGTCCAGGGACGTGAGGATGACGTCGTCCAGTTCGAGGTCGGCCGCCAGCGAGCACACGAGGTCACGGTGTTCGTCGTGTCCGATCAGCACCTCGGGCTCGCCCTGCTCGAGCCGGTAGGCGAGATCCGCCTCGGCGTCCAGGAAATCGTTCGGAATGTGGACGCCGCCGGCCAGCGAGATGGCGTTCGATGCGATGACGAACTGAATCGACGTCGGTAGGATCGTCGCGACCCTGCTGCCCTTCTCGACGCCGCGTTCCCGCAGCGCCGTCGCCAGTCGTTCGACGTCCGCGAGCACCTCGGGATAGGTGTATCGCTCGCCGAGCTGGACGATGCCCTGCTCCGGGTGGTCGGCGGCGGCATAGAGGAAATGGTGGACCGGTTCGTCGGGGTACGGCTCGAGCGTTTCGGGAATGCCGAACCGCTCGTAGGCCGTCGACCAGAGTGTCGCGTCTCGGGACATTCGTTCTCGTTACGATTCCTGATTCGCTAAAGGGTACTCACTGGCATCCGGGGGTGTTGAAGGCCTGTACCGGTGAACTCGCGCTCGAGTGGTCGCGGCCGGACAGGCCGGCGGACTGTGTCCTCGCGTATCGCGGCCCGTCAAACAGAGCGGCATCATAAACGACCTGTGATCCGCCGAGCAATCTCCTTGCTCGTTGCCGCTATCTCTCGGTGTATGGACTTCGGCTTGGACGACAAGACTGCGCTCGTCACGGGGGCGGGCGGCCGGATTGGCAGCGTCGACTGCGAGGTACTCGCCGCGGAAGGGGCGGAGATAATCGCACTCGACGTCGACCGCGACGCGGCCGAGTCGGTCGTCGACGACGTCGAGAGCGCGGGCGGGACGGCTCACGCGATCGAGTGTGACCTGACCGACCGCGACGCGGTCGCCGAGACGGTGTCGGCCATCGAGGAGGACGCCGACGGGATCGACGTGTTGATCAACAACGCCGGACTGGTCGACGCCCGCGACAGGATCGAGGACTTCGACGACGGGATCTGGGACCGCGACGTTGCAGTCAACCTGACGGGCACCTACAACGTCACCCGCGCGGTCTACCCTGGGATGAAAGAACGCGAGTGGGGTCGGATCGTCAACATGTCCTCGATGGCCGGCTGGTACGGCGGCTTTGGCCAGGCGTCCTACAGCGCGACGAAGTCGGCGCTGATCGGCTTCGGCAAAACGCTCGCCCTCGAGGGTGCACAGCACGGCATCACGAGCAACGTCGTCGCGCCGAGTATCGTCGTCGGCGCGCTCGCGGACCTGCCGGTCGACCAGCTGGAGGGGGTCGACGAACACTTCGCCCGGATCGCGAAGGCCACGCCGATGCGACGGCTGGGACGGGAGGAAGACGTCGCGAACCTGATCGCGTACCTCTGTTCCGAACAGGCGAACTACATCACGGGCCAGGTCGTCGGCGTTACGGGCGGCGTCGATCTCTTCAGTTTCTGATTCGCGAGATCGGTATCCGGATCGGTCGTGACTGGTGCTCGAGGCGATCCGCAACGCTCGCGTCTAGAGCAGATCGTCGTGAAAATGAGATCTGTTTGGTCGTATATATATATATATATATATCGGTCATGGCCGCCGTCTCGCGCGTCGGGTCCCGCGGTCGTCACGGAACGATCTGTGCGAGGATTTTCGACTCGATCTTTCGCAGGTGGCCGCCGACCGTGCCACCGGTGCAGCCGAGTTCGTCGCCGATGTCCTCGTGGGTCACTGCTCGGGGCACGCTGTAGTAGCCCATGTCGACGGCGGTCTGGAGGATCTCCTGCTGGCGATCGGTGAGCTGAGAGAACAACCGATCCGTGTTCGGCTCGTAGCTCCCTGTCTTGAGGAGTTTGAGCCTGATCCCGTCGGGGATGTTCGGGACTGCCTTCTGGAAACTCTTCACGTCGCCGATCATGGTGACGCGCAGACCCCCGCGTCGCGTGAACTCGAGCGGCGTATCGAAGATGAACTCGAACTCTTTGAGTATGCTCAACAGCCCGACGAGCCGGTCGTGAGCCTCGACGTGGATGTAGGTGTGTATCACGCCGTCCACGCCCGAGAGCTGGTACTTCCGCACCATCGAAGAGTCGTCTAGAATCGACTCGAGGGCGGCCCTGTCGCCCGAGAACTGATAGATCGTGACGATCGTTCCGTCGGCGAGGAGATTAACGTTGTGCAGGAGTTCGCGACTGATATCGGGGTGATCCGCGATGCGCCGGTCGACAGGGTGCAGTCCCTCGTCGTCCGGAATGATGATGCATTTCGCGTATCTCATTTCACGATGGTCACCACATTTCGAACGTACTTCTTGTTACCGATTATCAGGGAAGTTATAGACCGAGGCCGGAGTCCGGTGCCGGCTTCGGAATCCAGCTTACCCGTCCGTCGTCGGACGCGTCGTCCGGTGCAGAGTCGTCGGCTGATCGAACGAGACGGCATCGGCGTCTACGCGGACAGGTCGGCGGTGAAGTCGCCGTGGATGGCGATTCCGCGCTCGATGACGTCGTACTGGTGATAGAGCGTCACGCCCTGATCGACCGACGACTCGCTCTTCATGCCGAGCGCGGCTGCGACCATGAGCAGGGGCGTAACGAAAATCGAGAGCCACCGCTGGCGCCGTGATGACGGGATGATCTGTTCGTAGTGGTCGTCGAACGTCACGTTCGCGAAGCCGAGGTCCTCGAGGGCGTCCCGGAACTCGCCGACGTGCGCGAAGTCTGGAACCGCCCACCCGTCGAGAACGGTTCGCAGTTTCGCCGCTTCCGACTCCGTCAACACGGGCCGACCCACGAAGCCGTCGGAAATCATGAGCCGACCGCCAGGCTTGAGGACGCGGCGGACCTCCTCGAGAACCCGTTCTTTGCGCTCCGAGTGACAGACCGTCTCGATGCCGGAGACCGCGTCGAAGGTCCCGTCGGGGTACGGAATGTCGTGGTAGTTCCCGATGCTGAACTCGGTCGATTCAGAAACGCCGCGCTTTCGAGCGTTTTCTTCTGCTTCGCTGACGTGTTGCGGATCGATATCGATGCCGTGGACCTCGGCGCCGTACTCGGCCGCGACGTGCGTGGGAAAGCCGCCGCGTCCCGTCCCAATGTCCAGTACCGTATCCGTCACGTCCACCTCGAGTTTGTCGGCATAGACGCTGTTGGAGTTCGCCATGGCGTCCTGGTGGGTCGTCGCTTCGTCGTCGTAGAACCCGTAGTGGAGATTCACGTCGCTCCACAAGACGCGGTATTCCCACGCGGTCTCGTTATAGAAATCGACTATTTCGTCGGTGTCGAACTGTCGCGTTTCCATTAAGCTGACGGGCGCGACTTTCGGTAATAGTCCTTATCCCGCGTTTCCACGCTCCTTTATAACGCTCGAGGGGCGTCTCGGATCGGGCCGTCTCGACGTACTGTTTCCGTCCTACAGGGGCGATAGCGGCCGAATCCACTATCAACTATATAGTAATTTCGATCGGTTTCCATATAAACAGCCTCGCATACAAAGAGGTAGAATAATTGCAAATCGTGTGGGTGTGTTTATGTGGCATGTATGATGAAACACCTGCTCGGGCGGTTCGAGCACGATGCAGGTTTGAATGCGGCGAATCGGATCGAAATGACGGAAACAACACTCGATAAGGGATACTATGTATAATAGAAAGCGATTGGTGGGCGGAACCGGTGCATCGTTTCTGATCGTCGCGTTAGTCGGACTCGTCGTTCTCTCGTCGGGGACGGCCTACGCTGCGCCGATAGCGGCCGGCAACGGGTTCACCGTCGAGGCCGACGAAATCAGATCCGACGAGTTCCTCCTCTACCCGGGCGCCGGACAGAACGACGCTGGGCAGACGCCGGTCGTCGTCGTCGAGCAACGCGGCGTCGAGATCGACGGGCTGGTTTTGACGAGAGAGCAGGAAGTGCCGATGATGGACGGCACGATGGAGATCAAGTTCACCGCCTCCGAGACGGTCAAGGCGGACCAACAGTTCATCAAACTCACCGGAATGGAAGCGAAGAGCGCGAAGTTCAACGGACAGGTCATCAACGCCCAACCCAGCGACAATCCGGAACAGCAGTTCCAGCAGACAGCCGGTGAGAACGCCGACCCTGAACAGGGATACCTCACCAACATCAGCGGCGAAGCGCCCGGAACGGTGCAGAAAGACGTCAAGATCGATATGGCGTACCTCGCCTCGAACGAGATTACCCTCCCCGGACTCGACGTCAGCGTGGATTACAACTCCGGCGGCACTGACGATTCCGGAAACACTGACGAATCCAGTAGTTCCAACGAATCCAGCAAGTGATTTCCGATGGCAATCCAAGATAGCCAGAACGACTCCGGAGCCGTTCCCGATCGGGCCAAAAGGCGATGGGACCGGTTCAACGAATGGCGGTCGCAGCGCCCGTTTCTGGGCGGCGTCTTGCTCTGTCTGGCCGGTCTGCTCATCACCTGGGTCCCGATGCAGATTCTGCCCGACCTTTTCTTCATCGGCGGCCAGATGGCAGGCTTTCTCACCATCGGAGCCATGTTCGGCGTGTTCGTCTTCCTGACGGGCGTGTACGCGCTGTACAAGCCAGAACACTCTCACACGATCGGCGTCATCGGTGTGGTCCTCTCGATCTTCTCGCTGTTCGGATCGCTCGGGGGGTTGTTCATAGGGATGCTGCTCGGCATCCTCGGCGGCAATCTCTGCATCGCGTGGAAACCCGACGACGTCGTCGACGACGCTGTGGCGGAACCGAGCAAGGTCGACAGAGCGATCGCGCGAATTCACGAACGCGTCGAACGTACTGCCGAGAAAACGAGCGCACGTTTCCGCGAGGGCGTCGAAACCGACAAAGGACGGAGCGGCGACGAATGACACCGGCGCGAACGCGACACGGAGCAACCTGAGACATGAACCGAACGTGCGCACTCGCCATCGCGGTGCTGGTCGTCATCGGCAGTATGTCGGCAGGGATCAGCGCGTTGCCGGCAGCCGCCCAGGAGGACGACCGCCCCACCACGGTGGAACTCGGCGTGGACGAAGGCGCGACCGTCTGTGTCCAGCAGGTCGGGTCGGACACCAATCAGCTGATCGTCCAGAACGACGACTACGGAGACGTTACCCTCTATCTCGACGAAAACAGGCGAGTCGAATTCGAGCAGACCCAGCCCGAGGCGACGGTCATCCTGGAGACCGACCGTCAGAACGAGGCCCTGAACGAGCTCGCCGAGGCCGGCAAGTGTCTCGCTGCCAACCAAACCGACATCGTCGTCGACGCCAGCTCGGTCTCGATGCGAGGGCTCTCGGCAACCGAATACGCGATCGAAGTGGGCCCGGACAGCGAGATTCCCGAGTCCACCGTCTTCGACGCGCCTAACGAGAGCGACGACGATCCGGACGGCATCGGCGACTTGATAGACGGGAACGACGAATCTGACGGAATGGAGAACGGTACCGAAAACGGGTTGACCGACCCGATCAACGACACCGAGGAGACCCCCGATCCTCCGATGGAGGCGGTCGAAAACACCACTAATCAGACCGAAGGAACGGTTAGCGATACCGTCGATCAGACCGAGGAAACAGTCAGCGATACCGTCGATCAGACCGAGGAAACGGTCAGCGATACCGTCAATCACACCGAAGAGACGGTCAACGACACCGCCGACCACGTCGAAAACACCACCGAAGACGTGACGGAGACGGTCGCCAACGATCCGAACGAGACCGACGAACAACTCGCTGAAACGACCGAAGAAACCGGCGAGTACGCCGGCGAACAGGTCGACAATACCAGCGACTTCCTTCGAGAAACGACCGCGGAGACGACGGGATCGGTGATCTAGTGATGCAGCAAAACGCGATCGACACGAGCGTCCCGGTAGCCGACGGAGATAGCCATGAGTGAATACGAGACGGTCGGGTTCGAAGCGAGCGACCTCACGCTCGAGGCGGTCGACACGTGGATCATCGCCGGCGCGACTACCGCTGGCGTGCTCGTCAATCTCAACGCGTTGATGGTGCCGCTGCTCACCCGTCTCGGCGGCGGCGTCGTCGCCGGCTTCGTCGCCTCGTACGCCGTCAGACGGATCGTACCCGGAATCGTGCATGCGATACTCGCGAGCGCGCTCGTCGGCGGGTTCGCGGGAACGGTGACGGCGATTCTGGGAACCCTTCTCGGGCTGTACAACGAACCGCCGCTGCTGATACTGTCCTCCATCGGCCCGATCAGCCCGATGCTGTCGGGGCTCGGACTGCCGAGCGTCGTCCTGATCGCGTTCGCCTTCTCGTTGCTGACCGCTGTCGACGGCGTCGTCGGCGGACTGCTGGGCGGCGGGTTGCGAGCGCTCGTTCCCTGGTGACGGACGTGACCGACGCGGATACTCCCTCCTCTCGTCTGGACGAAACTGGACCGGACTGGAGCTGCCACTGAAACGGTTTACACACCGAACAGCTGTCGTGCAATCGGAAGTACACCGACGTTCATTCGCGACGGGAGTCGACCCGACCGACGGTGACGAAGAAGGGAATCGCCTCCTCGCGATGATACTCCCGCGCTTCCATCTGCTCGACGACGGCGCGTCCCATCTCCCGCCACGAACCCCGGAGGTCGTCGTACTCGGCCTCGGTTAGCGTCCCCGACAGCATCGTCCGACGGTCGTCGGAAAGTCCCGCCCCGGTGGCTTTCCGCCGGGCTGCAACCAGCGCCGACTCGCTGTAGGGTGGTTCGATCGTTCGGACGTGATCGTACCGACGAGTCTCGAGCGCCTCAAGGCCCACCGCCTCGAAGGCACTGCAGGCGTCGGCGCCGAGCGTGACGTCCGTGTTGACGCCGTCGAGGTAGGCCTGCCTCGCTCGGCGCTCGAGTCTGTCTTCCGCGTCGACACTCGAGTCGATCACGACCGCCTCGTTGTCCGGTTCGACAGCCGCGACGAGATCACTCGAGACGCGGGCGAACTCGGCTAGCGCAGTCGCGGGATCGGGCAGGTTGATCAACAGCGCCTGACAGACGACCAGATCGAACGCGTCATCGGGGAACGGCAGTTCCAGGGCGTTGCCAGCCACGACGGGGACGTGCTCACCGGCGGTCGCGAGCAGGTCGAGATCGACGTCACACCCGATCACGTCGCCTGCGGATTCGGCCGCGAGAACGCGGCTCAACTCGCCGGTTCCACAGCCAACGTCCAAAATTCGTTCGCGCGAATCGAGGGCTAACGGCTCGAGGGCGGTCCGGGAGTCGTCCCACATCCCGTCACGAGTCCGGCTGAGGTACGATTCGGAGAACTCTCGCACGGGGGTCGGTAGGGACGTGCCGAGTATAAGCGGGTCGATTCTTCGACTATCTGGGCAGACCGAAAACGCACACGCTCGGTGGCCGAGAATCGGATCCGCTAGGTGCACTCACGAAGTTCTTTGACTTTCTGGATGTTCCACGCGAATCCTCGGCCGTCCTCGGTCGGCGTCTCGAGTGCGAACGGCAGGTCCCGCAGGTCAGGGTGGTTTACGATCGCACACATGCCGTCCTCGCCAATGTAGCCCTCGCCGATGTGCGCGTGTTCGTCCTTCTGGGTACCCACGTCGTGTTTCGAGTCGTTGAGATGGATGTACTCGAGGTTCTCGAGGCCGACGACGTCGTCGAACCGGCCGACGGTCTCGTCGACCGCTTCAGGCGTCGTGAGATCGTTCCCTGCGACGAGGGTGTGGGCGGTATCGATGCAAACGCCGATGTCGGTCTCGGTGCGGTCGATGATCCCGGCGAGGTGTTCGAACTCGCCGCCGAGTTTCGTCCCACTGCCCGCGTCGGATTCGATAAGAATCGTGACGTCGTCGGGGACGTCGAGGTCGTCGATGACGCTCGCCGCGTTGTCGAGACCGCCCTCCACGCCCGCCCCCGTGTGCGCCCCGAGGTGGACGTTGACGTAGGGAATGCCCAGCATTTCGGCGGTGTCGAGTTCCGCCTGCATGCTCTCTTTCGATTTCCGGCGGAGATCTTCTTTGGGCGTACAGAGATTCACGAGGTACGACGAGTGGATCACCCACGGTCCCTCGAGTTGGTCCTCGGTCGCATCCCGGAACCCGGCGGCCGCCTCGTCACTGATTTCGGGCTGTTGCCAGACCTGCGGCGAGGTCGTAAATATCTGGCCGCAGTTGCCGCCGAACGCGAGCTGTCGGGGGACAGCGTTGCGAACGTCGTCGTACGGCGGTGTTTCCTCGTCGGAGGAAACACGCGAACCGGAGATCGAAACGTGTGCGCCGACCTTCATCGTCATAGATTTCCGTCAGTACCGGTTCGTGATAGGTATGTCGGACCCACGCGGCCAGCGACCGGTTGGCTGAGAGAGTCGACGCGGTACCAATAGCTGTCGTCCTGAAATGGTCGATCAGGCATTCAGAATACGTTCCTCAAGCCACCCACCGCGAACGTGGTGGAATTGAGCGTGGACTCCCCAGGCGGAATTCGGCACAAGGTTTTGTCGAGCACATTACCCTGTCAAGCGCATACAAGGAGAGAGGCTCGGCATTCAGATTCCAGTACAGTGATGTGCGGGCCTGTGAGGTAGTCTGTTGACTCGACCTGACGAGGTCGTGTTCAACGAGTTTCAGGTGACGGCCCAGCCCCATCCGTGCCCCCCCGGAGAGACGAGAACAAATGTCGAGCATTAATACTGGTCGCTTTGAAAGAGACGTTCGTATAGATGACAGCGTACGATACAATCCTCTTCGATAATGATGGTATTCTCGTCACACCGCCGGCCTCCGAAACACAGGCTGAAGCGACGCGTGAAGCGTTTCGGGAGGTTGGTGCAACAAATGTCGCCCAGCGTCACCTCGATGCGATCGTATCTGGGGTAACCATCGACGAACTCCGGGAAATCTGTACGGCCTACGATCTCGATGCAGAAACGTTCTGGGAGGCGCGCGAGCGCCACGACGAACGGTCTCAACTGGACAAGTTCGAAGGCGGCGCTCGAGAGTGCTACGACGACGTCAGCTGTCTTACCGAGCTCTCTCAGAACTGCGGGGTAGTAAGCAACAACCACCACAGTACGCTCGAGTTCGTTCTCGACCAGTTCGAACTGAAACCGCTGTTCAGTACCTACTACGGTCGCGAGAAAACGATCGAAAGCCTCCGACTGAAGAAGCCGAATCCGCACTACCTCGAGCGGGCGCTCGCCGATCTCGAAGCCGAGTCGGCGCTCTACGTCGGCGACAGTGAAACCGACGTACTCGCGGCCGAACGGGCCAGTATTGATTCGGCGTTCGTCCGTCGATCGCACTGTCGTGACGTCGATCTCGACGTGACTCCTACCTACGACGTGACGACGCTACGCGACGTCGTCCGGATCGCGGACAGCCACGCAAGCGGCGAATCCCCGAGCAGCTAACGTGGACCCAGCCGGGTACGGCCGTCCCACGTCAGCCACCGCCCGCCTCGAGCACCGTCCGATCGCGAACCCACGCGTCGGTACCGAACTTTCGATCGGCGAGTTCCCGGGCTGCCTCGAGTTCGCCGTCCCGCCAGGTCGACTCGTCGGCGTCGCACCAGTCCCGCAGCGCACTCGCGACCGAGTCGACGGCCTCGTCACGGTCGATCCCCGCCTCGCTGTGAATGCTCGTCACCCGATCAGTGAACGTCGACTCGTCGATGTCGGCATCGAAGACGCCGACGTGGGCCCGGGGCTCTGTGTCGTAGCTGATCGAGCCGTGCTGGATGACGACGTCGCGCTGGCGGTATTGCGCGTTGCCGCTGATCTTCTTCGCCCGGTCGTCCGTCCCCGTCGTCGCGACGATGTCGTGGGCCGGGTTGATATCTCGCAGGTAACACGAGGGGTGATAGATCGAGTCCTGCTCGGTCGAGGCGAAGGCAGCATCGACGCCCATTCGATCGAACGCATCGAGGATCGGGGCGCAGAACAGTTCGTAACAGTCCATCAGGTTCCCTGGGACTTCGTCGCTGGGTGCGACGATGGTGTAGGAGACATCCGCGTTGCGGTCGTGATAGATCCCCCCGCCGCCGGTCTGCCGGCGCGTGACGTCGATTCCCTCGCGCTCGCAGAAGTCCCAGTCGACCGTCGCCGAGTCCTGGCGGTACCCGAGCGAGAGCGTACTCGGCTCCCACGAGTAGACCCGAACCGTACGCAGGTCGTCTTCGAGCGCCGTCTTCGCGGCGATTTCCTCGATCGCCATCTGCGTCGCACCGTCTCGAGGGGCATCTCGGATCAGCCGCCAGTCCCGGTCGGCCAGTGCCGTCATACGCGAGCCCACGCCCAGGAGATGCATAGGGATTCCGACTGGAGTGTCGGGATTCCGACCGGATTCGTCGCGTCGAAACGGATGGCCGTGCGAGGGTCGGCGATCCTACGAGTCTGGTGCCGATCGATTGGGCGCGGTTCGTGCCGGCACTGGCGGTTCGTGCGTTCCGACGTCGAGATGCGTCTCCTCCATTCATGGGTGTGAAGGAACGATCCGTTGACGAGAAACGATTCGACGGCCAAGCACGTGGCGTCCCAGCACAGGGATCACGGCGCGTTCGGAACCAGCCGTCAGCCCGGTCGCGAACACCAGCAAGACGTGCAACGAGAACTGACCGAGGTGCTCGGGGATACTCTGCGTGATGTCCTCCGTCTCACTCATATCCCACCCTCCGTACGCTCGGCGTGCATCCCGTAGCCGGGATGTGCTCGGCGGACCGCTCGCGGTCGGGTACTCCGACTAACCGCAGAAAACGATATTCCGCGAACTGGCCGACCTGACGTCGATCGCTCGACGTACGAAGAACACCTTCGGAAAGCGGAGAACAAGCTCCTCACGAGTGAGAGACTACTCGGACTCACTGTTCACTCCGTGACCGATCGTCGCGAGGTGTCCGAGCGGTTCGTCCAGACACTCGCCCGACGATTCGGTATATCGACATGCGGTTTGTGCGGGGAACCACCCGACCAGAGTCGGATCGAGATGCGATGGTGCGAGCCGTGTCGGGGGACGATAGTGCGAGTCAGGTCGAGGGACGAAAATGCGAATCGGGTCGAGGTGCGGGCACCGTGAGCCGAACCGACGCGAACGCTGGGCCGGATAGGACGCGAGTCGAATACGCTTCGAGACGCCGCGCCGGCCGTCACGCCGTTTTTACGTACCCGCCGGCTACTCCGTTGTATGGTGCGAAACGTCGCCGGATTGCTTCCGGAACTCGAGGCGGAGGACTTCTATCTCCTCTCGGGGGTCGAACAGGGGATGCGCTTCTCCGAGTGGGTCCAGCGGGAAAAGCTCCCGAAATTCGCCTCCCTCTCCGAAGAGGAGGTTGATTACCGACTCGAGCGCTGTCTCAAGCGCGGACTCATCGAGAAGAAGACGATCCAGTACGAAGGGTATACGCTCCAGTTCGAGGGCTACGATGCGCTGGCACTCCGAGCGCTCGTCGAGCAAGATATGATCTCCGAATTCGGCTCGCCACTCGGCGTCGGCAAAGAAAGTGACGTATACGAGGTCCGCTCGTATAAGCCGCTGGCGCTGAAGTACCACCGGGAAGGCTACACGAACTTCCGGGAGGTCCACAAAGAACGTGACTACACCGCCGACAAGAAGCACGTCTCCTGGATGTACACCGCCAGGAAGGCCGCCGAGCGCGAATTCGGGATTCTCGAGGAACTGTACCCGGACGTCGCGGTCCCACAGCCGATCGGCCAGAACCGCCACGCGATCGTCATGGAGAAGATGGACGGGGTGGAACTCTCGCGGACGCGACTCGAGGACGAACAGGTACTCGGCGTCTTCGATCTGTTGTTATCGGAGATCACGTGCGCATACACGAACGGATACGTCCACGCCGACATGAGCGAGTACAACGTCTTCGTCAACGAGGAGGGAGTGACGATATTCGACTGGCCCCAGGCCGTCCCGACCGACCACGAAAACGCCGACGAGTTCCTCCGGCGAGACCTGCGAAACGTCGTGGGCTACTTCCGCCGGAAGTACCCCCAGTACGTTCCTGACGAACTGGAAAGCGACGAGCTCGTCGAGTCGATCACCGCAGACTCGTTCGAGACGGTCACCGAGTTCGTCTAGAAACCGTTGATTTCGCGTTACTCGAGGCTCACCAGCCAGCCGTAACCCGATCGTTGAAATCTAATTCCCCGCTCGTCGGGGCGACCGTCGAGGGACGCCTGAGTCGGTCTACTGGGGCGCTCCGGCAAATCGTTACAGTAGATAACGGTTTGTCGGAGCCCACATGACGGTCGCGGTTGCTCCGGAACTGGCGTACAGCAGCCCGTATGAAAGGTGAACTCCATGCGGTCGTCAGCCTCGAACTCAGTGCCGAACACGTCCTCGATGTACGTCGTCGGCGAAGTCGACGGTCGAATCGCCGTTCCGAGGCTCACCGACGGACGCGGGGTCACTGGTCGACTCGTTTCGCCGAAACGGAGACCGCGGCATCTCCGTCGGGGTTCGTGATCGAAGTCGACTCGTGCCCACAGTCTCCTTCGTCGGTTTCAGAGTCGGCTGGTTCGATGGTATCGGCCGAGCGGCCGCTCAGACAGCACGCCAGCCCGGCAGTGCGAGAGCGCTACGGTAGTCGTCGAGAGCTGCCGGCGAGAACGGTCTTCCGTCCGTCTCATTTTCTTCGGGAGTTGTCACGGTACAAGGCAAAACGTTCGGTCTCGCGTGCTCGGGGGACCTCGTTCGGGCGGGTACGAACGGCGACGGGGAATCACGCGAAACGATCCCGACAACCGCAACCGGCTACAGAGTCAATCCAGTCCGCAAACCGCGGATATCCAGTCTCACACACGCGATAGCGACGAGACCGCGATCTCACGGCATCGAACCGGTTCGGCTGTTCGCTCGCGACAGACGACGACATAGTCTCGATACATCAAATAACGATATATGAAATAGGCAGTTCACGGTACTGACTCGCTCGAGCGATACCGTCTGGATCGGTCGCGAAACGGTGCAGGCGGACATCCCGGTCGCGGCTCCAGATCGATGGGGTACTCGAGGCCGCGACATCCTGAGCGCGACGACGGCAGCGATTGTCGCGAGCCCGATCGCGATCGAGAACAGGCCAGTGACGAGGCCGACGAGCCCTGACGCGGGCTCCGTGCCGGTAGCAGAGCCCGACCCCGGCGGGGACGACGAGCGCGTTCGACAGTGCGAGGACGGCGAATACAGCGACGAAGTCGAGTCCGTTCGGCTCGGTGATGCGGGAGAACCCGTCGGTCGTCGCGTCGATGATGCGAAAGACCAGCGGAGTAGTACGCAGTCGGAACATATATGACAATAATTATATATATATATGGCGATATCGAGACTATGAGCCATCGTTACAGCAGATTTTCACCATCCCGTTCACAGGTATAGTCGCCTTTCGAGTGAAACACAGACGGCCGTGACTGCGTATAACTGACGACGCGAGCACGACTCAGCGCTCGTTACCGTCCGTCGCTGCTCGGCGCGATATCGATTTCGTCGAACGTCGCGAAATCGCCCGTTTCAGAGCGGGCGACCGCGGCGTGAGCGTCGACGTACCCCGCACCGACGGACTCGGCGGTGTAGGACTCGAGCCGTCGCTCGTCGGCAGTCGCCTCGAGCGTCGTGAGGACGTCCATCGGATCCGGCGACTCGCCGTCGCGCTCGATGGCGGCGTCGTAGACCAACGCGGCGCAGCCGGCGGTGACGGGACAGGACATGCTGGTCCCGGACATGGGACCGTAGTAGAACTCTCCATCGGGTGCGGTGACGTTCAGCAGATCGGTCGGATCGAGCGTACTCATCACATCTACGCCTTTCGCGGCGACGCCGTTGCGGTAGACGCCCAGCGGGCCGTCGATCTCGTCTGCGGTGACGTCCCCGTGAAACGCAGTGAGGTTCTCGTAGGCCGTTTCGCGATCGTAGTTGTCCGCGTCGTACGACCCGTCCTGTGGACGGCCCCGCGACGAGAAGTCCGCGACGGCACCCTCGGCGTTGGTAGCCGCGACTCCCAGAACGTGCGGGGCCATCGCATACTGGTTCAGCGTCCCTGCGTCGGGGCCGCCGTTGCCCGCCGCGAAGACTGGGAGGATCCCCGCTTCGTGGGCGTGCCACGTCGCGACGTTGACCGGATCGTCGGGGACGAATGAGCGGTCGTCCGCCACCGGACCGTAGGAGTTCGAGACGATCTGAACGGTGTGTTCGCCCCCACGTTGCCGCCGAAGCAAGTCGTCGTATGCGGCGACGATGAACACGATCGAGAGACCCAGGCCTGTCGCGTACATCGTCAGGTCGGCGTCGGGGGCCATCCCGGCGTACGCGCCGTCGCTCTGATCGCCGGTCCCGCCGACGCTACCTGCACAGTGAGTTCCGTGCCCGTTCGCGTCCGTGTCACCGGTGCCAAGGTCCTGCCACCAGAGGGGTTCGTCCTGAGCGACAGGAATCCCCACGTACTGGTAGTTCGCTGCGACGTTCGCCTGCAGATCGGGGTGAGAGCCATTAATCCCCGAGTCGATGAGCGCGACGTGGACGTTCTCACCAGTGTAGGCCGTTTCGAGATCGTGGCCGGCCTGCACGGCGTCGGCGTTCGTGTCTTCGCGAGCGCCATCGTTGTAGTACTCGAGGTCGTAGTTTCCGGAGACGTACCGGACCCCGTCCCAGCCAGCGACGGTCTCGATGAGCGATCCGGACAGTTCGGCGTATCCGATCGGGAGGAACTCGAAACCGAGCGCGACCTCGACGCCGAGCGTCTCGAGTCGGGCGGCGTCCGCGTTCGTCTCGAAGACGATCACTACCTCCTGGAGGACGTCGCTGTCGAGGTCGAGGTCGTCGTCGACGAGCGTGTCGCCGACGGCGAGCACTCCCTCGACCCAGGCGGGTCCCAGGTCGAGCGCCGCGCTGGTACCGGAGAGCACGACCGTGCCGGCGAGGCCGGTGCCGAACGCCTCGAGCGCCCTCCGTCGCGTCGGTCGGAACGAGGAATCGTCGCCGGTCATCGGTCGCCACCGTCGACGGACCGTTCCCGCCGAACTGCCGCCAAACGGACCGTCCAGCGCCCGCAGGACTGCCGCTCGCGAGAGGGGTTCGAACGGGCCGACGCACGGCGACGACTCGCCGCGGTCGAGGGATGTGGCGTCGACTCGAAACTTGGACGGAGGGCCGGGAGGCCGATCGTTGGTACCGTCGGTTGTGTCATGTTATAGCTCAACATGACTGTCCACGAAGTTATTGAAATGGATTGTGACAGTCATAACAGGGTATTAATCACCGGTCGATACAGGACCGATTTCGGGAACGCGAATCCGCCATAGAGCAAGTGTGCGGATCGAACGGTCGCTCGTCGATTGGCGGATCCGACGACAGCCGTCTCGGATGAGAGCCGCGGCCGGCGGATCTGCCATCGACTCCCTTCGAAGCCCTTATACTCGAGAGTTGGGAAGAACAGGTAGACTCGCCGGTTCGCGGGCATCGGCGGGCACCTGCACGGCACGGCGCCACAGGTCGGGATGTGATCCGCGGGGCTCTGCCCCGGTCTGGATTGAACCAGGAAACGCCCGCGGTGAATAACAATGGCACGAAGCTTCTATTCCCACATCAAGGACGCATGGAAGGACCCCGACGACGGAAAGCTCGGGGAACTACAGTGGCAGCGCAAGCAGGAGTGGCGCAAACAGGGCGCGATCGAACGGATCGATCGCCCGACGCGACTCGACAAGGCGCGCGAACTCGGCTACAAGGCCAAACAGGGTATTATTGTCACCCGGGTATCGGTTCGCAAGGGAACTGCTCGGAAGCAGCGACACACGGCCGGTCGGCGCTCGAAGCGCCAGGGCGTCAACCGTATCGGACGACGCAAGAACATCCAGCGCATCGGGGAAGAACGCGTCTCTCGGAAGTACCCCAACCTGCGGGTGCTCAACAGCTACTGGGTCGGTGAAGACGGCAGCCAGAAGTGGTTCGAAGTGATCCTCGTCGATCCGAACCACCCCGCCATTCAGAACGACGACGACCTCAACTGGATCTGTAACGATGCCCATCAGAACCGCGCGTTCCGCGGGCTGACCAACGCTGGGAAGGCTAACCGCGGCCTCAATAACCGCGGTAAAGGTGCCGAGAAAGTCCGCCCGTCCAACACCGGCGGTCGTGGCCGCGCCAAGTAACGTCGACAGCGGACACGGCGAACGAATTCACGACGGTATTTTTGCGACCGCCCTCGAAACTCGAGCGGTCACCGCCGTAGCCGTCGGTTCGGCGCGACCGTGTGACGATGAGAACGTGGCGTACCCTCGCTCCCGTTCGCCTGGGACGAGAGGTGGACTTATTCCATCGGCCGACGTATCGGTGAATATGACACGACACGTCCTGGTGGCGGTCGACGATTCGGCGCAATCGTTTGAAGCACTCGAGTTCGCCTGTGCGGAGTATCCTGACGCGACGATCACCGCGTTGCACGTCCTCGATCCCGGAGATTTCTACGCAGTCGGCGGCATCGAGGGGACGACGATGGCAAACTACGACGACGTACAGAGTCACTACGAGGAGCGGGCCGAGGAGATCCTCCAGGATGCGCGTGAACGAGCAGCCGAGTACGACATCGAGATCGACACGGATCACGTCATCGGTAGCATCTCGCGGTCGATCGTCGAATACGTCGACGATCGGGACGTCGATCACATCATTATCGGCAGTCACGGCCGAACGGGTGCGAGCCGGATTCTCCTCGGTAGCGTCGCCGAGACCGTCGCCCGTCGATCGCCGGTTCCCGTGACGATTGTCCGCTAACCAGATGCCGTACGGAGTCGATCGAGTACCGTCGAGCGGGGAAACAGAAACGAGATAAGACGGACTCGAGGCGCGCGGAAATACAACGAGCCTGCAGCGCTTGTATGTCGGCCGTTCGAGCGAAACCTGGGCCAGGAGCGATCAGGCTGAAACAGTCTGTCCCTCTCGCTCGGTCGAGCGCATGTCGAGATCCGCCCGCAGAGACGCGATGGCGTCCTCAGGATCGGTTTCCGAGTCGAAGACTCGGTCGAACCCCATCTTGCGGAAGAACGATCGAGTCTCCTCGAAGTCGTCCTGGCCGACGGCGAGGTTGCCACCGATGTAGGTCGTGACGTCGAGGCCGGCCTCCGCGATCCGCTGGTGGAAACCCTCGCAGTCCTGTTTGGCGTGGCCGTAGAGTGATGAGACGAGTACAGCCTCAGCGTCGTTGGCTTCGGCGGCTTCGACGAACTCCGACTGAGAACTCTGGACCCCCAGGTTGACGACGTCGAATCCGGCTGCGGAAAGCGCCTGTTCCAGGATCGTAATCCCGACGACGTGCGCATCAGAGCCGATCACACCGAGGATGACTGTCTTCGTCATGTGCGTACCACCACCGACGACCGGGACCACCATAAACCTAATGATTAATAATGTGCCAATCGTTCGCACGGTTTCCCTCTTGCGATCAGGTGATTCGGAACCGCCGTTGGACCGGCGGTCGGCTCGAGAGCGCGATTTCGATCGGGTACAGTACCGTTGCTCGAGCCGTCGGAGGATCGCCTCTCGAGGCGCGTCCATTCAGACGGTGATCAGCGCACCGACCGGTGCGTCGGTTCGCCCGCGCGCGCGACCGATGCCATCCTCGCCGGCCGCGATGAGCGCGAAGACCCCCGCGACGTCGGCGTCGGCGGTGTGGGCGATGTCCAAAAGGAGCTCCTGGGTTTCGCCCGACCGAATGAGGTCGTCGACCACGAGGACCGATTCGCCCGGTTCGATCGCTGACGCGGGCAGATAGTACGTGAGTTCGATGCCAGACTGAAGACGCTGGCGCGCCTCGATGAACTCCTCGACGGCGGTTTCCTTGCGCTTTTTCGCGTAGGCACACCGGACGCCGTAGTAGCTCGCGAGTGCCGCAGCGAGTGTGATTCCGTCCGTCGCAGCGGTCAGAACCACGTCCGGGCGCTCGAAGTCGAACCCGTTGGCCACGACCGGTGCCACGAGATCGAGAAACGGTTGATCGAAGACGGTCGCGGAGTTGTCGACGTACCCCTCGTGATCGACGCGGATCCGCGCATCGAGTTCCCCAGCCAACGCCTCCCGGCCGACTTCGTCGACGATCTCCCGCGCGCGATCGGTGCCCGGAAGGACGTGACCGTTGACGTACCGGTTGAGATCGCCAGCCGGGAGGCCCGTGGTATCCGCGAGTTCGTCGTAGGTTCGGGTCTCCTTCAACATCCGAAGCACGTCGACGGCCCGCAGCTGGAAGGCTGCTTTCTCGGCTCTGTTCATACAGCTATGCACGATTCCACAACTATGCCTATTTCGGTTGTCGGTCCGACGAATATCCCACAGATACGTGGTGACCCTGTCGATATCTAGCCGACCGACAACTGGAGGCAAAAGCCGAAAACGAGTGAATCATTCCGTGCGAGGTCTGATAGGAATTTTTAAATGTGGCTCGAGTAACTATTGCAATGGCGACATTTGTAGAGCGATTTGGAACGGCCGACTGATCAGTCATGACTGACAACAACCCCTACTGACGGCGTAGATTCCTCGGAACCGTTCTTACAGGTGCTTTCGTCGCGACCGCCGGTCGTCTAGCGCAGTTCCGTGCGGGACGGACACCCACAGGAAGAACGTCCGAATTACCCTCATCAGCACGCACTACGAGAACGAGACGACCACGTTCGAATTGACGGCCAAAGCACAGGACGGCGCCGTCATCTACGAAGACGAGAGAGGTGTGAGAAAGGGTCACTCGTTCACCACAGACCGCTTCCGAACGAGATTCGCACCATCACGTATAGAACCGACACCGGCGCGGAGGGAACCGTCTCTATTCCACCGAAATCGGACTATCCACCGGACCCGAGCGTCCCGCGGGAAATCGAACTCTACTACGGAGACGAACGGGAGATGGCGTACAGAGAGGAAATGCCCCGTTGTGAGTGACGTCCGAAAACTGAATCGGGCTAGTCCTGCAGGAAGTCCGGTTCCGTCCGCTGCTCGTCGCGTTCGCCCTCGAGATGTGCGCTAAACTCGCCGATTTCGACGTCGTACTCCTGGTCCTCGAAACGATCCCGAACCGAGATGGTGCCGGCTTCTTCCTCGTTGTCGCCGACGATGATCTGGTAGGGGACGCGGTCGTCGTGGGCCGCGCGGATTTTGCGCTCTAAGGTGCTATCGCGGTCGTCGACCTCGACGCGGAAGTCGTCGAAGTCGCTCGCGACCTTGTAGGCGTAGCCGAGGTTGTCGTCGGAGATCGGCAGGACGCGGATCTGTTCGGGTGCGAGCCACAGCGGGAATCGACCTTCGTAATGCTCGATGAGCATCATGAAGAACCGCTCGTAGCTGCCGTATAGCGCCCGGTGGATCATGACCGGGCGATGTTCCTCGTTGTCCTCGCCCACGTAGTGTAGGTCGAACCGTTCGGGCATGTTGAAGTCGAGCTGGACCGTCGGGCCGTCCCAGTCCCGCCCGATGGCGTCCTCGAACGCAAAGTCGATCTTGGGGCCGTAGAACGCGCCGTCACCGGCTTCGACCTCGTAGTCCAGTTCACGGGCCTCGAGGACGCTCTCGAGTTGTGATTCGGCCCGCTCCCAGATTTCGTCGCTTCCGACGCTCTTCTCGGGGCGCGTGGCCAGGGCCATCTCGTACTCGAGGTCGAACGTCTCGAGCACCTCGACGATCATGTCCATGATCTCTTCGACCTCGCGTTCGATCTGGTCGGGTTTGATGAAGAGGTGGCCGTCGTCGATGGTGAACGCCCAGACTCGGGAGAGCCCGGAGAGCTCGCCGCGTTGCTCCTTTCGATACACCTTCCCGTTCTCGGCGTATCGGATGGGGAGGTCGCGGTAACTCCAGGAGTGATCCTGAAAGATGGCGGCGTGGCCGGGACAGTTCATCGGCTTCAGGCCGAACTCGTCGTCGCCGACGTCGAAGATGAACATGTCGTCGGCGTAGTTCTCGTAGTGGCCCGAGCGGTGCCAGAGATCCGTCTTGAAGACGTGGGGCGTCTCGACGTAGTCGTACCCGGCGTCCTCGTTCAGGTTGGCGACGAAGTCCTCGAGTTCCTTCAGGATCGTCTTGCCCGGCGGATGATACAACGGGAGACCGGGACCAGTAACGTCCTGAATGGAAAAGAGATCCATTTCGTTGCCGATCCGGCGGTGGTCGCGCTTCTCGGCCTCCCGCTTGCGCTGGAGGAACGCCTCCAGATCGCTCTCGTCTTCGAACGCCGTGCCGTAGATGCGCGTTTGCATCGGGTTCTCCTCGTCGCCGCGCCAGTAGGCGCCGGCAATCTCGAGCAGTTCGATCGCTCCGATTTCACCCGTCGAGCCGACGTGGGGGCCGGCACAGAGGTCCTCCCACTCGCCCTGACTGTAGAACGTGACCGTGTCGGCCTCCTCGGCGAACTCCTCGAGCAACTCGAGTTTGTACGATTGGTCGGCCAGGCGCTGCTCCGCCTCGTCGATCGAGACCTCCTCGCGCTCGATCTCGTAGTCCTCGGCGATGATCTCCTCCATCTCACGCTCGAGGTCGGCGAGGTCTTCCTCGTCGACGTCGAGGTTGTCGAAGTCGTAGTAGAACCCCTCGTCGGTTGGCGGGCCGATAGCGAGGTCGACGTCGTCGTAGTGGCGGCAGACGGCCTGTGCGAGACAGTGGGCCGCGGAGTGGCGCATGACCTCGAGGTACTCCTCCGAACCGTCGGTGACGATCTCGAGAGCGGCGCCGTCGTAGACGGGGTGTTCTTTGGCGACGAGGTCGCCGTCGAGTTTGCCAGCGACCGTGTCGCTGCCGAGACCGGGGCCAATCTCGTACGCGCAGTCTTCGACCGTCGCATCCGCATCGACTGCAAGTTCCGAGCCGTCCGGCAGTACGACCGCTATCTGCTCCTGTGAATCTTGTTCTGACATAGCTGTGGATGTGGTGAACGTTCCGGTTGCGCGTCCGCGCGTCCCGCACACTGGTCGACGGGTGCCGACGCAATACGCGATAGGTGGGAATTAAAAACGGGCAAACGCCCCTGTAAAGCAGACACCTACCATCTGTGGCTACGGGTAGTCTCGAGCGGGATAAAAGCGTTGTGATGAGCCGCGATCCGGTAACGGTGTCGTCGCTCGAGAACGACGGCGAGTGAAACGCGAACCCAATCCGAGCACGACGACCGATCGGCACTGCTCCGTCGACGCCGAATTCGTCGAACGGGCCAGAAATGAGACTGTCACTAATAGAACAGCTAATAAGTTCCGAGACGAGAGGTGCTGGTAATGATCCTCGGTGGGTTCCTCCCGGATAGACCCGTCGTCTACGCGGTCGTCGTCGTCATCGCGACCGGCTTCATCTGGTTCGGAAGCGGCTGGCTCGAAGAATCGGCCGAACAGCTCTCGGCGTACTACGGGTTACCGGCGGTCGTTCAGGGGTCGATCGTCGTCGCCGTCGGCTCGAGTGTTCCGGAATTAGCGAGCGTCGTGTTCACGGCGATCGGTGGAACGTTCGATATGGGTATCGGCGCGATCGTCGGCTCGGCGATATTCAACATCCTCGTGATTCCCGCGCTGTCCGGAATCGTGTCGGACGGCGACCTGGACACGAATCGGACAATCGTCTACAAGGAAGCGCAGTTCTACATGATCTCCGTCTCCGCGCTGGTCGTCACTCTCGCACTCGCGGTCATTTACGTTCCCGTTCCTAACGGCCCCGACCTCTCGGGCCAGCTTACGCGGCCCCTGGCGGTACTGCCGCTTCTGCTGTATGGATTGTATCTCTTCATCCAGTGGCAGGACGTCAGCGATCACGACGTCGAGGGTGTCACGGATGGGATCGACAGCGGACGTGAGTGGGGAAAACTTGCCGTCGGTCTCGTCGTTATCCTCGTTGCAGTCCATCAACTGGTCGGGAGCGTCGAATCGCTCAGTTATACGTTTGGCATCCCGGAGTTCCTCGCCGGCGTAACCATCGTCGCAGCAGCGACGAGTCTTCCGGACATGCTCGTTAGCGTGCGGTCGGCCCAGACCGGCAAGGGGATTACGAGCATCGGAAACGTCCTCGGATCGAATACGTTCGACCTCTTGGTGGCGATTCCAATCGGCGTGCTCATCGTCGGGAGCGCTACTGTGGACTTCGCTACGGCCGTCCCGATGCTCGGCGTGTTGACACTCGCGACCGTCCTCCTGTTCTCGTTTCTTCGTACCGATCTTTCGATAACCGACTTCGAGTCCTACGTGCTGCTCCTGGCTTACGGACTGTTCGTCGCGTGGATGGTCGCCGAATCGGTGGGTCTAACAGATCTGATCACAGGAGCCTGATTTCCGATCAAGACGGCCCGTGGTTCCGCCGAAACCGCCTATCGATATCCGACAGCCAGCGTGTGAAGTACCACGGAGGCAAGCCCCGAGGCACTCTCGCTGTAATACTGTAGACCCAAGAGAGACGGGAACTGGCTACCGATTCTCGAGTAATTCGCCCGCGGTCACCAGGGACGCCATCTCGAGGCCCGCGTCTTCGACGTTCTCCCGGCCGCCCTCCTCGCGGTCGACGACGACGAGGGCACGCTCGACGGTCGCGCCGGCGTCCCTGAGCGCCTCGACGGCTTCGACGAGGCTCGTTCCCGTCGTGACGATGTCCTCGACGACGACGACCTCCTCGCCCTCGGCGAGGCGGCCCTCGATCAGGTTGCCGGTGCCGTACTCCTTGCGTTGCTTGCGCGCGATGACGTACGGAACGCCAGCAGCGACGCTGGTCGCGGCTGCGAGCGGGACGCCGCCGAGTGCGATGCCGCCGAGTTTGTCGTCTGCATCGAGTCGGTCGGCGAAGGCCTCGGCGATCAGCTCGAGGCAGTCGGGGTCAGTCTCGAAGAGGTATTTGTCGACGTAGTACTCGCTGGTACCGCCGTGTGAGAGTTCGAATTCGCCGAACTGAACGGCGTCGGCCGCCCGAAGGGCGTCGATGAGGTCCCGGTTCGTCATGCTCGAGAGAGCGCGCCCGACCGAAATAAGCGGTGTGGAACAGGACGCGCCGACGGGTGGACGTGAGCCGATGATAAACGTGGGAAGCCACGCATCCGCGCTACTCTGGAAGGGCTCTGCTGGAAGTATCTTTTTTGTTCCGACCGACAGATATGGTGTGATGACACTATACAGTGCGGCCGAGCCACACCCCGACGTGCAAGCGTTTCTCGAGCTATACGACTCCCTCGACGTGCCGTCGTTCGACGAGGTGTCGCCCGAAGAGGCCCGTCGGATGTTCGACGAGATGCGTGTCGGGGGGAGCCGGGCATCGAACTCGAGACCGTCGAAGATCAGACCATCGACGGCCCGCACGGCGACCTGCCGATCCGGATCTACGATCCGGGCACCGACGATACTCATCGGCCGCTGATCCTCTACATCCACGGCGGCGGCTGGGTCATCGGCAACGTCGATACCCACGACGGAACCTGCCGAAAGCTGGCGGCCGACTCGGGCTATCCCGTCGTCAGCGTCGACTACGGGCTCGCACCCGAGCACCCCTTCCCCGAGGGGCTCGAGGACTGTTATGCCGCCCTCGAGTGGGCGGCCGAGGCCGCACCGGAACTGGACGCGGATCCGGATCGAATCGTCGTCGCGGGGGACAGTGCCGGCGGCAATCTCTCGGCCGGACTGTCGCTGCTCGTCCGCGACCGTGGCGGCCCCGACATCGCCTATCAGCTGCTGATCTATCCCAGCACTGGCAAGGCGACCGAGACCGAGGCCTACGAGGAGAACGGCGAGGGGTACTTCCTCACGAAAGACGAAATGGAGTGGTTCCGCGGTCACCGATACGACTCCGAGTTCGATCAGGGAAACGTCTACGCGATGCCCCAGCTCGCCCACGACCTCTCGGATCTCCCGCCGGCGACGATCATCACGGCCGGGTTCGACCCGCTGCGCGACGACGGGGCGAACCTCGCCGAGCGACTCGAGGCCGACGGAGTCCCGGTCGAGCACCACCACTACGACGACGTCATCCACGGCTTCTTCAACATGATTTCCGAGCCCGTGAATCTCGACCGGGCGCACGAGGCCTACGACGACGCTGTCGCGGATCTGCATGCTGCGCTCGACTAAGCCCGGATCGACCGACTGTACTGAGACTGTCCTGGCTCGCCGTCCAGCGGTGACCTCGGCGACGGAAATCGGTATCCCGCTTTCGAGGTGATTACCACGGCTCGTTCTTCAGCCCCAGTTTGTACGCGATCATATTCGTCGTGACGTGAAGGATCGGGGTGATGACGACCACGACGAAAAGCACCTCGAGCGTGAACCAGGTGCGGAACCACTCGAACGCGAGAAGCGCGGTCAACAGGAGTGAGACGACGACGAAGTCCAGTTGATCGACGCCGGGGAACATCGCGCCGCGCTGGCGGCCGGTGCGGCGCTTGAGGAAGGAAGCGAGGATGTCGCCGAGCATCGCCCCGCCAGCGAGGCCGACCGCCGCAAGCGGCGTGAACTCGGGGACGGCAAAGCCGAGTGCATCGCCGACGCCGGGCGCGAGGACGGTCAGGATCGCTGCGAGCGCTACGCCCGCAAGGATTCCTACCGCCGTTCCGCGCCAGGTCTTTCCGTCGCCCAGTACCCGCCTGTCGCCCCACGTCCGGCCGCCGTCGATTGGTCGGCCGCCACCTGCCAGCACCGCCGCGTTGTTGGGGACGTAGGCGGGCAACATCGCCCAGAACGCGATTACGACTATCTCGAGTACTGCCATATTCGCCCGGACGAACCGGTGTGTCTTAACCGCCGGTGGTTTGTCCCAGCCCGACGAACCGTTTCATAAACGCTGGAGCGAACGCGTTTTTGTCCCCTTGACATCCTCCTCCGCGTTCAGGCGGAGGAATCCTGAGCGGTGGAGATTTCAGGTGTACAGTTCCACCGACCCCCGATACGGTGCGAATCCGTGCGGGAGTCACGGACTGTGGCGGGTGGGACTGCTGGGAGTGCCAAGCCCCCGGTACTCCTATCCTCAACCGTGTTCGACCCTCGTGGTTGTTTGTGCCCGGCGAAGGTCGGGTGGGCTTCGACAGACTCGGAGTTACGTTCCGTGGTGCTTCCAGCAGTCGACTCCGCGTCACCCCTGTGAGGGATGGGCGGTCATCGACTGGTTCCAATTATTGTCTGATTGCTTGGGGCGGCCGGGCCGCCATCGTCGGACTGGCGGGAATCACTCTATTCCCTGCCTGATTCCTGCGCCATCATAGAATTACTTCCTACTTCAAAGTATTGAAAAGAAATCTTGGACTGGTCATCGAAGTGTGGATTTCGTCCGAGTTGTCGTATCGAATTCATCCCGCGCCGAAACGCGCGGGTATTCTCCTCGCATCTCTATAATACACACAATCTGTTTCCACCATACACGAAAAGCTTTTGCCGTTCGTGGTGGACGCTTCGTTAGAGGCCCTGGTACCATGCCACAAGACGTTTTCGACGACGGCGAGTACGACCGACGAGTCGACAGGACGAGAGAGCGATTGCGCGAGGAGGACATGGACGCCATCGTCGTCGCCGATCCGGCGAATATGAACTACCTGACCGGATACGACGGCTGGTCGTTTTACGTCCATCAGGCCGTCGTCGTTACTCCCGACCGCGACGAGCCCGTCTGGATCGGGCGCGAAATGGACGCCAACGGCGCACGAGCGACGACTCACCTCACAGAGGAGAGCATCCGCGCGTACAGCGACGACCACGTCCACTCTCCCCACGACCTCCACCCGATGGACTACGTCGCGGGCGTACTCGACGAACTGGACGTCGCCGACGGTCGGATCGGCCTCGAGATGGACGCCTCCTACTTCACCGCGAAGTCGTACACGCGTCTGCAGGAGAACCTTCCGGAGGCCGAATTCGAGGACGCGACGTTACTGGTCGGCTGGGTTCGGATCAAGAAGTCCGAGCGGGAACTCGACTACATGCGCGAAGCCGCCCGAATCTCGGAGAACGCCATGCGCGCCGGGCTAGACGCGATCGAGGCCGGGGTGCCAGAGTACGAGGCCGCCGCGGCGATCTACGACGCGCTGATCACCGGCACCGACGAGTACGGCGGGGATTACCCCTCTATCGTCCCGCTCATGCCCTCCGGCGACCACACGGGGACGCCGCACCTGACGTGGACTGACCGGCCGTTCGAGGACGGCGACCCGGTCATCATTGAACTCTCCGGCTGTCGCCACCGGTACCACTCCCCGCTCGCTCGAACGACGTTCGTCGGCGATCCGCCCGCGGAACTCGAGCGGACCGCCGATATCGTCGTCGAAGGGCTGGAGGCCGCGCTTGACGCCGCCGAACCGGGCGTCACGTGCGAATCCGTCGAGACGGCCTGGCGTGAGACGATCGCACAGTACGGGCTCGAGAAAGAGGACCGAATCGGGTATTCGATGGGGCTCGGGTATCCACCGGACTGGGGCGAACACACCGCAAGCATCCGCCCCGGCGACGAAACGGTGCTCGAGAAGGACATGACGTTCCACATGATTCCAGGCATCTGGACGGACGAGATTGGCATGGAGATCAGCGAGACGTTCCACGTCACCCGCGACGGAGCAGAGACGCTGGCCGATTTCCCCCGCCGGCTGTTCACCGCGTGACCGGGCGCGACTCGGACCCGGTATCGACCGACCCTCCACGATTCCGACCACCCCGACCCGCCGACCGTATCCGAATCAGCGCGACCCCAATGACGATAATCGTACCCACCCAAGTCCAATGACGATGACACCAGCGACGGAGACCGAAACGGAAGAGGAACTCGACTCGGCGTTGATCACGGCCCGACGACAACTCGAGCGTGCGGCGACTCACGTCGACGTCGATCCCGGCGTCGTCGAGCGCCTGAAGCATCCGACCCGAGTCCAGCAGGTATCGGTGCCGCTCGAGCGCGATGACGGGGACGTGGAGGTGTTCACCGGCTACCGGGCCCAGCACGACGACGTTCGCGGCCCGTACAAGGGTGGGCTTCGATACCACCCCGACGTCACCAGCGACGAGTGTATCGGCCTCTCGATGTGGATGACCTGGAAGTGTGCGGTGATGGACCTGCCCTTCGGCGGCGGGAAAGGCGGCGTCACCGTCGATCCGAAGGACCTGTCCGCCGACGAGACCGAACGGCTCACCCGTCGGTTCGCCGAGGAACTGCGCAACGTCGTCGGCCCGACGAAGGACGTCCCCGCGCCAGATATGGGAACCGATGCCCAGACGATGGCCTGGTTCATGGACGCCTACTCGATGCAGCAAGGCGAGACGATACCCGGCGTCGTCACCGGAAAGCCGCCAGTTATCGGCGGCTCCTACGGCCGCGAGGAAGCACCCGGTCGCTCGACGGCGATCGTCGTGCGCGAGGCCGTCGACTACTACGAGGGGGACCTGTCCGGTACCACGGTCGCCGTACAGGGATTCGGGAGCGTCGGCGCGAACGCCGCCCGCCTACTCGAGGACTGGGGCGCGACAGTCGTCTCCGTCAGCGACGTCAACGGCGCAATTTACGACCCCGACGGCCTCGAAACGCACGCGATTCCGACCCACAACGAGGAACCCGAAGCGGTCCTCGAGCAGGACGCGCCGGAAACGCTGACCAACGAAGCGATCCTCGAACTCGACGTCGACGTCCTCGTTCCGGCGGCCGTCGGCAACGTCATCACCGCGGATAACGCCGACGCCATCGACGCGGATATCGTCGTCGAGGGTGCGAACGGCCCGACGACGTTCGCCGCCGACGCCATCCTCGAGGAACGGAACGTGCCGGTGATTCCCGACATTCTCGCGAACGCGGGCGGCGTTACTGTCTCCTACTTCGAGTGGCTGCAGGACATCAATCGCCGGCAATGGAAGCTCAAGCGCGTCAACGAGGAACTCGAGACCCACATGCTCAAGGCGTGGGATCACATCCGTGCGGTGGTCGACGAAGAGGGACTGACCTGGCGAGACGCAGCCTACGTGGTGGCGCTGTCCCGGATCGCAGAGGCGAAGGAGTCGCGCGGACTCTGGCCGTGACGTTCTCCCGGATAGCGCACCGTCGGACCCGGTAATTGGCGTCACGGACCACGCGCCGTGGATACCAGTGATCGGTGCGAGGAGAACAGAAGACCTCATGACGGAGCAGTCAGACAGTTGGACCATGGCGTCGTGGAAGCGGGTCTTCGCGAGCGGACTCATCCTCATCGGCCCGATACTCGTGACGCTGTATGCGATCTATCGATTCTACGCGATCGTAACCGGTGTGACGCCGATATTCCTGTTCGACGGCGAGATACTGAGTGGGTTGATCGGCCACGAGCCGACTCGATTGTTGGTCACTCGCGTCATGCGCGCCGTCGTTTCCCTGAGTTTCTTCTGTCTGGTGACGTTCGTGATCGGCGCCCTGATGCGAACGACGATTGGAGACGTGTTCTCCAGCGGTGTCGATCGAATCGCGAACGGGCTCCCCGGACTCCGGGTCGTCTACAACGCGTCGAAGGTCGCGGCAGAGACCACACTTGGGGAGGAACAGGCGCTTCAGGACCCCGTCAAGGTCACGAGCTGGGACGAGAAGCAGATGACGGCCTTCAAGACCGGAAACGTCACCGAGGACGGGCGGGAGGTCCTGTTCATCCCCACGGCACCGAACTTCACGTCCGGGTTCGTCGTCGAAGCGGAACCCGAACGCGTAAGCGAGACCGACGAACGAGTCGAAGAAGCGCTCGCGCGCGTATTGAGTGGCGGGTTCGGCCACGACGACGAGCAGAACGGACCAGGATCGACCGTGCCGTTGGACACGTCGAAGGACCGATCGACGGACGAGAGGTGAGTCGAGAGCGGCCGGCTACCGCGACAGTGCGGCCGCAACCTTCTCGATCGGGTGTGGCGGTTTCGCACGCTCTTCGCGGTCGGACAACTGCGCCCGACAGGAGGCGCCCGGTGCGACGACCGCGTCGCCGTCGCTCTCCTCGACTTGTTCGAAGAGGACCGCGCCGATCGCCCGGCTCAGTGAGTAGTGTTCGGCCTCGTAGCCGAAGGAGCCGGCCATGCCACAGCAGCCCGAATCGAGCGCGTCGACCTCGTACCCGACTGCTCGCAAGACGGTGGCCGCGTGGCCGTCTTTCGCGGTCGCCTTCTGATGGCAGTGGCCGTGGTAGGTGAGTCGCTCGTATACCTCGTCGGTCGGGAGCCCGGCAGCCAGGTCGAATCGGTCGAGATACTCCATGACGCCGTACGCGTTCGCCGCGATCCGCTCCGCGTCACGGCCGTCGAGAAGGTCCAGGTAGTCGGACTGGACCATGACCGCATCCGACGGTTCGACCAGGACGACGTCCCAGCCATCCTCGACGTCCGGGATCAGCGCCTCGACGTTCGTCTGGGCGCGTTCGCGCGAGAGATCGAGAAACCCCTTCGAGTGGGCCGGTCGGCCGGTCGCAGTCACACCGTCGGGAATTTCGACGCGAACGCCCGCCGTCTCGAGGACCTGAACGGCCGCCTTCCCCGCTTGGGGGTGGTTGTAGTTCGTGGACGTATCTGGGACGAGCAAGACCGCCCGGTCGGCGTCGTCGAGCGACACGCGAGACCCGCCGCGGCGTTCGAACCACGTTTCGAAGCTCTCGCGTGCGAAGGTCGGGAGTTCTCGTTCGCGGGCGATCCCGACCGACTTCTCGGCGGCGAGACCGGCGCCGGGGAGCGAGACGGCCCAGTTCGAAAGGGGCGCGAGCGCGGAGCCGACCGCGTTCAACCGGTCGACGTTTGCGAACAGTCGGTCACGGAGGGAAGCGCCAGTTTCCCGGTGATGGGCGTGCTCGACTTCGGCTTTGAGCTTGGCCATGTCGACCTCGCTCGGACAATCCCGTGCACAGCCTTTGCAGCCGATACAGAGGTCCATCACCTCGGCCACGAATTCCGGGTCGGCGGCGTCGGCATCGAGTTCGCCGTTCATCGCGCTTCGGAGCGCGTTCGCTCGCCCCCGAGTGCTCAGACTCTCCTCGTCGGCCGCGCGGTAGGTCGGGCACATCACGCCGCCGGTGGTCTCCTGGGAGCCCCGACAGCCACCACAGCCGTGACAGAGTTCGACCATTCCCTGAAACCCGTTGTCGACGTCCCACTCGAGGGCGGGTTCGAATCCTGCGTCGAACTCGTAGCCCGGAGAGTATCGGAGGTGCTCGGTCATGTCGTGGTCGCCGCAGACGGTTCCAGGGTTGAGGAGCCAGTCCGGATCGAAGGCCGATTTCAGGTCGCGAAAGAGCGACCAGACGGTCTCGCCGTAGAGTTTCCGGTTCCACTGGGTTCGAGCGCGCCCGTCGCCGTGTTCGCCCGAGACCGAGCCGCCATATCGAACGACGAGATCGGTAACGGCGTCGGAGATCGCTTCGAACTGAGTTACCCCGGCCGGGCTCTTGGTGTCGACCAGTGGCCGCATGTGCATACAGCCCGGTCCCGCGTGAGCGTAGAAGCTCGCGAACGTGTCGTTGTCCTCGAGGACCTCCTGGAAGTCGTCGACGTACTCAGCGAGGTTCTCCGTCGGAACGGCCGTGTCCTCGATGAACGAAATGTGCTTCGCGTCGGAGGTCCTGGAGAGGAGGATCGGTGCGGCACTCTTGCGGAGCTTCCAGAGTTCGGCCCGTTCGTCGGGATCGTAGGCCTCGATGGCGTCGAACGCACGGACGGGATCGGCCGCGTCGGGGTCTTCAGATTCGTCGGGGTCGGCGGTCGGGTCCGCATCGACCGCACCGGCCCCGCCGTTTGGTGCCGACGACCGCGACGGCGGGAGCCGATCCGCGAGCAGCGCCTGGATCTGTTCTCGGGCAGCAGCCTCGCCATCGGCGTAAACCTCTACGAGCAGCGCGGACTCCGTCTCATCGGGGAGTTTCGCCGCGACGTCGGCGAATTCCTCGGTGTCACGGGCGAGGTCGAGCAACACGTCGTCGATCGCTTCGACGGCCGCGGGATCGTGAGTGCGGACGATCGTGTCGACGTCGGCCATCGCCTCGCGCAGATCGTAGTAGGTGAGCAGGGCGACGGCCTTCGTTTCCGGAACGAGCTCGAGCGAGACGGTGGCCTCGGTGATGATGCCGAGGGTCCCCTCGCTGCCGGCGAAGACGCGAGCGAGGTTGACGGTCGCGTCGGGATCAGGATCGCCATCGGTCGCGACCGAACCGGCAGTAGACTCGTCGAACGCGACGGAATTTCCGTAGGCCTCCCCGACCAGTCGATCGAGATTGTAGCCGGAGACGTTGCGCTTCAACTGGGGGAAGACGTCACGGATTACGTCGGCCTCCTCGTCGACGACCCGACGAAGGGACTCGTAGATGCGCTCGAGCAGATCACCGTCGGGATCGGCCGCCTCGCGGAGGTCGGCGACTGTCATCTCGCCGAAGGTCGTGACGGTGCCGTCGGCGAGGACGACTTCGCACGCCTCGACGTACGCGTCGGTCTTGCCATACTGCAGCGAGTGGGCACCGGTGGAATTGTTACCGATCGCACCGCCGATCGTGCTGCGATTTCCTGCCGCGGGATCCGGCGCGAACTTTAGACCGTGGGACTCGAGTGCCCCGTTCAGGTCCGCGAGGACGGTACCCGCCTGGACCGTCGCGCGGCGCTCGTCGGGCGTGACGGAGAGCAGGGTGTCCACGTGTGCCGTGAAGTCGAGGACGATGGCCTCGTTGACCGCCTGGCCGGCGAGACTCGTGCCACCGCCTCGCGGGAGGATCGGAATCCCGCTATCGGCGCAGTATTCGACGACGCTGGCCACGTCCGCCGTCGAGCGCGGCAGGACGACGCCCACGGGCGTCACTTCGTACGCGCTCGCGTCGGTCGCGTATAGTCGCCGGCTGTATTCGTCGAATCGAACCTCACCGTCGATGCGTTCGTCGAGCGCCGCGACGAGCGCGGGGCGATCCACGTCGCCGCCGACGTAGTCGTAGTCGGCCCGCGGGTCCGCCGCCGGGTCAGTCCTGGAATGCGAGTTATCGGTGGCCATCGATCTCAACTCGAGTTGGGTCGGATCACGGCGTTCTCGAGGCCACCACCGGTCTCGAGGGCGTCGACGTTCGTTGCGACGATGTCGGCCAGCCGGTCCCAGTGTTTTGGCGTGTGGCCGCCGGTGTGAGGGGTGATCAGACAGTTCTCGAGATCCCAGAGCGGGTGATTGGCGGGGAGCGGTTCGGGGTCGGTGACGTCGAGGGCGGCCCCGCGGATCCCTTCGGACTGGAGCGCCGTGACGAGCGCGTCGGTGTCGACGATTCCGCCGCGGGCCGCGTTGACGATGACCGCATTCGGCGGGAGCGTGGCGAACTCCGCGTCGCCGACGAGCCCGCGAGTGAGATCGTTGAGTGGGCACGCGAGGACGACGTAGTCGCTCTCGGCGAAGGCCTCGTGGACGTCCTCCTCACCGAAGCCGAGGACCTCGTCGGTCGGCCCGCCCTTTTCGGGCGTGTAGCGGATGCCGATCGTCTCGACCTCGAAGCCCTCGAGGCGCTGAACGATTTCCCGTCCGATCGATCCGAGGCCGACGATCGTGACGGTGCTGTCGGTGAACTCGAACGACTGGAAGTGACGCCACTCGCGACGGTCCTTCCGGCGCCACCCCTCGTGCAGACGGCGCGCGAATACGAGCATGTTTCCGATGGACTGTTCGGCGATGCCGGGCGCGTGGATTCCGCCCGCGTTCGTCACGGCGACGCCGTGATCCGCTAGCGCGTCCATCGGCACGTGGTCCGTCCCGGCGAACGTACAGGCGAACAGCTCGAGCCGATTCGCGCGCTCGAGGAGGTCCTCGTCGATCGAAATCCCGGTCACGACCCGCGTGTTCCGGACGAGTTCGCGTTCCTCCGTCGGCGTCCGAGCGAGCGCGACTGTGCGATCCGGCAGCCGCTCGCGCAGAGTCTCGGCGTACGACTCCATCGATAGCCCTTCCGTTCCTTCTCTAAGAACGACGATATCTGGGTTCGTGTCCATATCGGTGTCTCCCGCGCCCCGATGACGCGTTTCGTAGTCTACTATACGATTACCATCGTGTTCCTTATCCTTTTTGTGTACACATCGTTAACAACAATTGTGTATAATTAAGGTGGTGGATCGCGATAGCACCGAACATGTCCGAGCCGATTCAGGATCGACTCGTCACGGTTCGCCGTCGCTTTCACCGCTACCCGGAGCCCGCGTGGCGCGAGTACCTCACTACCGCTCGGCTCGTCGAAGAGATACGGGAGATCGGTGTCGACCAACTCGCCGTCGGACCGGCCGCCTACGACCCTGCCGATAGGATGGCCGTCCCTGACGAGGACCTCGAGCCGTGGTTCGAGCGCGCTCGCGAACGCGGTGCGGACGAGACGGTGCTCGAGCACATCGCCGGCGGCAATACCGGCGCAGTCGCGACACTCGAGCGCGGCGAGGGGCCGGCGATCGGATTGCGCGTCGACATCGACGGACTGTTCATCGAGGAATCGACCGACGCGGAACACACGCCAGCCGCCGAGGGCTTCCGCTCGGAGATCGGGGGGACGATGCACGCCTGCGGCCACGATGCGCACATGACCTGGGGACTGGCCGCGCTCGAGGCGATCGCCGAGAGCGACTTTTCCGGACGGCTGGTCGTCTTTTTCCAGCCGGCCGAGGAGACGGGTGGCGGCGGCTGCCCAATGGCGAAAAGCGAGTACGCAGCCGACCTGGACTACCTGCTCGCGATCCACGTCGGGCTCGATCACCCGACCGGCGAGGTCGTCGCCGGAATCGAGAAGCCGCTCGCGATGTGCCACGTCGACGCGACGATCGAAGGGACCTCCGCGCACGCGGGGAAGGCGCCAAACGAGGGAGACAACGCCATGCACGCGATGGGAACCGCGATCGAGAACGCCTACGGTATCCCCCGACACAGCGACGGAATGACCCGCGTGAACGTCGGGAAAGCCGAGGCGGGGACGGCGAGCAACGTCATCGCCGAGCGCGCACACATGGAGGCCGAGGCGCGCGGCGAGACCACCGAACTGATGGAGTACATGAAGCGTCGGCTCGAACGCGCGGTTCGATCGGCGGCGACGATGCACGGTTGTACGGCCGAGGTCGACGTCGTCAGCGAGTCGCCGCGGGCGGACAGCGATCCCGAACTGCAGGACATCGTCAGCCAGGTCGCGAGTGGAGTCGCCGGCATCGAGCGCGTGGTGCCGGCCGCCGACTTCGGCGCGAGCGAGGACGCCACGTTCCTGATGGAGCGCGTCCAGAACGATGGCGGGCTGGCGACGTACGTGATCGTCGGGACGGATCACCCGACGAGCCACCACACGCCGACGTTCGACGTCGACGAGGAGAGTCTCGAACACGGCGTCACCGTACTCGTCGAGACGATTCGGGAACTCGAGCGGCGACATCCGGTCACCCGCAGCGAGGACGAGGGATGAGCGGGGAGCGCGAGGCAGACGACCGTCGCGGGCCGAACGAGAGCTCGGTTTCCCTCGCGGACGTCGAGGCGGCTCGAGAGCGCATCGCGGACGTCGTCCACCGGACGCCACTCGACACGTCGCGGACGTTCGCCGAATTGAGCGGCGCGGCCTCGGTCGGACTCAAACTCGAGAACGTCCAGCGAACGGGCTCGTTCAAGATTCGCGGCGCGTACAACAAGATGGCCCAGCTCTCGCCCGCGGAGCGCGACGCTGGCGTCATTGCCTCGAGTGCGGGCAACCACGCCCAGGGAGTGGCGCTCGCCGGCGACCTGCTCGACGTCGAGACGACGGTCGTCGTCCCGGCGGTTACCCCGGCCGCGAAGATCGAAGCGACCCGTGGCTACGGAGCCGAGGTCGTCGTCGAGGGCGACATCTACGAGCGCTCCTACGAATACGCCCTCGAGCGAGCCGCGGAGACTGGAGCGACGTTCGTCCACCCCTTCGACGACGAGGCGATCGTCGCCGGTCAGGGGACGATTGGGCTCGAGTTGCTCGAACAGTATCCCGACCTCGACACGGTGTTCGTCGCGATCGGTGGCGGCGGACTCATCGGCGGGATCGGAACGGTTCTCGACGCCGCCGAGCGCGATATTCGGGTTATCGGAGTGCAACCGACCGGGGCGTCGCACGCGAAACCGTCGCTCGAGGCCGGCGAGATTCGCGAACTCGCAGACGTCGACACCGTCGCGGAGGGGATCGCCGACACCCGAATGCTCGAAACGACGTTCGAGATCGCCCGCGAGGTCGTCGACGACGTGGTGAGCGTCAACGACCGTGAAATCGCCGCAGCAGTGACCTTGCTGGCCGAACGGGCGAAGACGATTGCGGAGAGCGCCGGCGCTGCCCCCCTCGCCGCCGCGTTGTCCGACGAGATCGATCTCGAGGGAGAGACCGTCGCCGTCGTGATTTCCGGTGGGAACGTAAACCTCACCGAGCACGCCGAATTGACCCGGACCGGCCTCCACGAACTCGAGCGCTACGCCGAGGCCCGCCTCGCACTCGCGGACTGGCCGGCGGCCGTCGGCGACGTGGTCGAGACAGTGACGGACCGGGGTGGCGAACTCGACGTCCTCGAGCGTGCCCGCCGAACCGCGGTCGATCATCCGAATCGAACGCCTGTAATACTCGGGCTCGAAGGCAGCGGCCCGGCGCATCTCGACGGTGTGCTCGAGGCGCTGTCCGAACTCGAGGGTGTCTCGATCGTCGAACGATCGCTCGAGTTCGAGTAATTGCGCTGCGAATACGTCCGGCGCGCCGACCAGGCCCACTGGCGCCGTTCTCCCGCGAGAACGGGCGACAGTATCCTCCCGCGAGACAGAAAACGGGAACCACACGTGTACCAGAAGTCGGTGAAACAGTATTCGTTTACCGAGCCTGTCAGAGACGAGTGCCGGCCGAGTACCACGCCGGCGAAGAAACGAAAATCGATCGCGGATACTCGTGCTCGCTACGCGACCGTCGGACTCGCACCGACCGCCTCGATCGCCTCGAGGAAGATACCGATCCCGAGTTCGATCTCGCGCTCGGTCGAATCCAGCGGCGGGAGCAACCGGATCGTCTTCTTCCCGCACCCGAGGGTCAGGAGACCGCGCTCGAGGGCGGCCTGAACGACTCCGGTTCGCCGCGCCGGCGTATCGAACTCGACTGCGAGCATCAGGCCCTTCCCGCGAACGTCCTCGACGTAGTCGGGCGCGTCGTCGCCCAGGAGGTCTTTGGCTTGCTCGCCACGTCGGGTAGCGTTCCCCAGCAGGTCGTATTCCTGGATGGCCTCGAGCGTGAACGCGCCCATCATCGACCCAAGCAGGTCGCCGCCACCGAAGGTCGACCCTAAGCGATTCTTTTCGTCCGGGAAGATTTCGGAACGGGAGATCGTGGCGCCGACGCGGAGGGCCTTCGCGCTGGCGATGACGTCGGGTTCGATCGGGTAGTGGTCCGAGGCCCAGATCTCGCCGGTGCGCCCGATTCCGGCCTGAATTTCGTCGACGACCAGCGGGATGTCGTAGGTGTCCGAGACGTCCGCGACCTCCTGCATGAACGCCTCGCTGGGGAAGCGATATCCGCCGACGCCCTGAATCGGCTCGAGGGTGAGGAAGGCAATCTCGTCCGGATCGACGTATCCCCCTTCGGGTGCGAGCATGGACCGCAATTGCGAGCCCTCCCCCGCGAAGAACCCGCAATCGCAACTGTCGGCATTACAGCCCCGATCCGCACAGAATGGCACCGTCTCGATTCCGCTGATTTCGGGGTACTGACGGGTGTAGACCTCCTTCGATTTCGTGATCGACAGCGTTCCGAGGGTGCGGCCGTGAAAGCTCCCTGAAAAGGTCACGCCGTACTTCGCGGGGGCGCGGAAATCGTTCGTGATCTTCATCGCGTTCTCCATCGCCTCGGCGCCGGAGTTCGAGAGGAAGACCGTGTCCATACCGTACCGGCTCGAGACTTCGGTCAACTTCTTCATCAGATGGCTCGAACCGGGGAACTCGGTATCGGCCGGATCAGGGCCGGCGCCAAAGTACAGGTCCTGGCCGGCGATCTTCATCGGCTCGACGAGGTCGAACTTCCGGACTTTCTCTGTGACCTTCTCGTTGTTGTAACCGAGCGGTGCCGCGCCGATATGGCAGGTGAAATCGAGCAACACGTTGCCGTCGACGTCGGTCACGAACGGCCCGTCGGCCTCCCGCGTGACGTCCCAGACGAACTCGTGGGAGTACTCGCTGGGCGCCGAGTACTCCTGATGGAAGTCGACCCATCGCTGCGCGTTCGGCCCTGGAAGCGCGTCCGCGTCGGGTTCGGCCGTGTCCCTATCCATACACAGTTTATGTATACATCGTACATTAAAACTTGTTATAGACTGTCGACGGGAGCTGCAAAAAAACAGACAGCATGACGGCCGAAGCGGGCGGCCAGCGGAGACGAGGGCGTCGGGCGAGTCAGTCGTCGTCCGATTCGACGGGACCGCCTGGGCCGGCGGGCGATTCGGTGTCGGTCGTCTTACTCGAGCCGACGAGAACGGTTTCGTCCTGAAGGAGAACTCGACCGTAATTCGACCCGAAGTCCTTGATCAGCGCGAGCATCGAGAGGAAGCACACGAAGGCGAAGGGCGTCCCCGTGATGATCGCGGCCTGCTGGAGCGTGTTCGCGCTACCCGTGCCGCCGAGGATCATCAGAATCGCCGCGGTCATGCCGAGGACGACCCCCCAGAAGATCCGGTTGATGGTCGACGGGCGCGCCTTGCCGCCAGTCGTCATCATCGAGACGGCCAGCGTCGAGGAGTCCGCCGACGTGACGAAGAACGTCGTCACGAGGACCATGAACGCCAGCATGAAGATAGTTCCCATGGGGAACGCCTCGAACAGGATGAACCCGGAGACCTCCGCACCGGCCTCGCCTGCGATCACCGCACCGAAGTCGGCGATACCGTTGTGATGAGCCCAGACGGAAGTTCCGCCGACGAACGTGAACCACGGGATGGTCGCCGCAGACGTCGCGACGATTCCGGTGAATGCCACTTCGCGGACGGTGCGTCCCTTGGAAATGCGGGCGATGAACAGGCCCGCGAACGGGGACCACGAGAGCGCCCAGGCCCAGTAGAAGACGGTCCAGGCGTTCATCCAGTTCGTGGCCTCGGGATTACCCGCGCCCATCGCGCCGGCCCCAGTAAAGAGGCTCATCGAGACGAAGTCGGAAATCATCCCGCCGAACGCCTGCGTCCCGAGCAGGATAAGAAACAGCGTCGGGCCGACGAAGAACGTCGCGAACATGAGGATGACGAAGAGGATCATGTTGAAGTTCGACAGCCGACGGATCCCCTTGTTGACCCCGAGCACCATCGAGGTCGTAAACAGTAGCGTCATCATCGTCACTACGAGGAGGATACCGACGTTCCCCATGCTGATGCCCCACTGGTAGTCCAATCCGGTTACGAACTGGCTCCCAATGAAGCCGAGCGAGGTGGCCACGCCGCCGATCGTCGCGAAGACGGCGAGGATGTCGACGACTTTGGCGAACGGGCCGTCCAAATTATCGGCACCGATGATAGGCGTCAGCGCCGATGATACCCGCAGGGGAACGTTCTCGTAGTTGTACGCGAAGTACCCGATGGCAATCCCCATGATAGTAAACACCGCCAGCTGGGGGAGCGCCCAGTGGAACAGCGTCTGCTGGACGGCGATCGTCATCGCTTCGGCCGATCCGCCTTCGACACCCTCGAACAGCGGTGACGGATTGGCGTAATAGAACAACGCCTCTGTCGGACCCCAGAAGACGACCCCTGCCGCGAAGCCTGCCGAGTACAGCATCGCGAAGAACGACAGGAAACTGTACTCGGGCGACTCGTCGCCCAGCCTGATCGACCCCCACGGGCCGACGATCAGGAACAACAGAAAGATGACGATCAGAAAGACGATCAACAGCAGCGCCCAGTTAAACGCACCGAGCAGCTGTTCGTTCAGCGCCGAGATGCCGCTCTCGACCGTACTCGGGCTGATGAAGAACGCCGCGATCACTCCGACTGTCAACAGCGCACCGAACAGGAAGACCGTCGTATCGATCTCCTCGCGGAACTCGGCGACCATTCCCTTCTCGGCGCCACTCATCGTCTCACCCCCGAAATCGGACGACAGCTCGGTAATTGTCTGTGCCTCCACCTACTGTTCGCCATGCTGCGTGATGGCATACCGAGATCATTGGCGTCGTATACAATAAGTGTTTCTCACTTGCGGAGTCCATCCACAGATTGTGTGTACTGCCCGGGCGCTCGAGAGGATGGCCGCCCTCGGAGGGAAACGGCCACGGGCACAACCATAACTATTTTTGTGGTATTTTCTGCTCGTTACGGACAGATCGAAAGACAATCAGGTTGGCGTATACCTGCGTTCGCCTCGTTCGTAGGGAGACGAAGTTCATAGAATCGGCTGTCCCTATCGACGCGACAACTCGAGATTCGGTCCGGAGAAAACGAGATCCCCCGTCGATTCGAGCGGCTAGCCAGAGGAGCACCCATGAGGAGCACTCATACGGTCTGCTGTAACGATGTACCGGTGCATCCGCAGGACGGTCGCGGTTGCACCGGCAATGACTGACAGTAGTCCGTATCAGTCGGCACGGACGTCGAAACGGAGAAAACACCGGCGAACCGAGAATAGAGGTAGAACTTCGACGCCGACGTGACGTGCCGACCGTCAGTCCGTCAGTTCTTCGAACGTCCGCTTGCGAGACGTGGCGCTCTCGGTCACTCGCTCGGAGAACTCGTCGACGCGGTCCTTGATCTCTTCGCGGGTGTCCTCCGGCGAAAACGCATCGGACATCGTCAGTAGCCGAACGAACGCGCGGAGTTCCTCGTCGGTGAGTTGGGCGAACTCCTCGTTCTCGAGTTTCTCGATGACTTCGTCGACGTCGATCTGACCGACTGGTTCGACGTTGAACTCGACGTTGACCATTCGGTAGTGAGAGCCGGCGAGGCGCTGTTCGGCTTTCCCGACACCCTCCGACAGCATGTCCTTAAACGGGGTGTAGTATCCCATCGTCCCGAGGTGGAGGAACGCGAGCATGTCGGTAATTCCCTGCGTGTACGCGTCGCGTTCGTCGTCGTTCGGGTCGAACACCGTCTCCCGGTCGCGTTCTTCCATGTACTCGAACAGAATACTGAAATCGAGAATCGCGTTCCGTACCCGGCGTCGAATTCGGTTTCGCTTCTGTTTCTTCGAGTGGTCAGTATAGTCGGTTTTCCGGCCGAGCAAGAAGTCGCGGTCGGAGGGCGTCAGAATGCCGCGTGGGCGGTCCGAGTCCGCCGCCGTCTGGAGCGACTCCGGCACGTCGTCCTGGCTCATATAACAGACAGTGTACCTGCGCGCGAATTAACGTTTCCCATTCCCCGATCGTGACCGGGAACAGACAATTCGTCGGGCGAACGGAGCCGAATTACGGTCGGCGATGGGAGAGTTCGATCGCCGTCTCCGAGAGCAACGCGACCCCGATCCCGAGGCTCTCCTCGTCGACGTCGAACGTCGGCGTGTGGTGGCTCGTCGGGTGATCCGTTCCGACGAGGACGTAGGAGGCGAGGCCGCCGCCGTCCTGGACCCGCTTCATCAGGTACGTCACGTCCTCGCTCGCACCGAAGTCGGCGGTCGGCACCACCCGTTCGACGCCCTCGACCTCCCAGGCCACGTTTCCGATGAGATCCCGAAGCGCGGGATGGCTGTCGACGCGGGGAGACTCGCCGAGCACCCGCGGCGTAACGTCACAATCGTGCATCTCGGCGGCGGCATAGAGGACCCGCTCGAGTTCGGTGCGGGTGTATTCCATCAGCGCCGTCGTCTCGCCGCGCACTTCGGCTTCGATGGAGACCTCCTCGGCGATGACGTTGCTCGCAGTCCCGCCCTCGATGCGGCCGACGTTCACGCGGGTCATTCCGTCGCTGTGCCGGGGGATGCCGTATGCGTTCTGAATCGCCGTGGCGGCCGCTTGCATCGCGTTCGCACCTTCGTTCGGCGCCTTCCCCGCGTGTGCACTCGCGCCCTCGAACGTCGCAGTCAGGTGAGCCATCGCAAGCGGCTTCTCGACGCCCGCGACGATTTCGCCGGTCGGGTGATCGAGCCCGACGTGGATCGCGAGCAGGTAGTCGACGTCGTCTATGTATCCGCCCTCAGCCATCGCCTTTCCGCCACCCGAGATTTCCTCGGCCGGCTGGAAGAACACCTTCAGCGTTCCCTCGAACGCACTGTCTTTCAGGGCTTCGATCGTGCCGAGCGCGATCGCGAGGTGGGCGTCGTGACCGCAGGCGTGCATGTAGCCGTCGTGTTCGGACCGAAACCCCTCGGCGGCCGGCCGGTGATCGCGGTCGGTCGACTCCCGCATCGAAATCGCGTCGAGATCGACGCGCAATCCGACACACGGGCCCATTCCCTGCTCGAGGACCGCGACGACTCCCGTGTGGCCGTCGGCCGTGCGCTCCAAGATGTCGGACCGAACGCCCGCCTCACGAGCGCGTTCGACCCAGGGCTCGAGTTCTGACGCGGAGGGCACAGCCATTCGTTGGTCGGTCGCCAGCGCCTCGCGGCCGACAGCGAGTTCGTCGACGCCGATTCGCTCGAGTTCCTCCACGACCCGGGCCGTCGTCTTGAACTCGCGCCAGCCGGGCTCCGGATAACGGTGAAACGCCCGACGCAACTCGCGCAGTCTGTTTCGTGGCTCGTGAGACATTCTTTCACAGAAAGTAGGGCGAGGTGCTACTTAACGGTGATCGATCATCGCAGCCGCGCCGTCCCCGATCGACGCGGTCGAGTCGGGGACCGACATCGCGAGCCACCGGCGCCGGCGATTAGCCTAGATAGGCCGTCGCGTCCAGCTCCACGCGAACGTCCTCGGGCAACCGAGCGGCCTCGATGCACACTCTGGCCGGTGGGTCCGCCCCGAATCGGGCGCCGTACGCATCGTTGACTCGTTCGTAGTCCTCGAGATCGGCCAGATAGACGGTGATCTTGACGACGTCTGCGAGTCCGTCGCCGCCGGCTTCGTCGACGACTGCGGCGACGTTGTCGAGCACCCGGTCGGTCTGCGTCTCGATGTCGCCGTCGACGGTCTCGCCCGTGTCCGGGTCGACCGGGCCGTAGCCGGAGACGTAGAGCGTGTCGCCGGCCCGGACGCCCTGCGAGTACGGGTTGTCGTTGGTCGGTGCGTCGTCCGTTCGAATGCGGTGTGTGTCGGTCATTGGTTCGAGCGGTAACTGTGATGAGGTGATCGGGTCGAAAATCGGTCGGAACAGAACGCGTCTCGCTCAGGCGGTCCGTTTGGATTCGGCGAGTACGTGTTCGACCGCGTCGTCGATGACGTCCAGCGCCGTTTCCGCCAAGGCTCGAGTGAGCACGAGCGGCGGAATGATTCGCAGGATGTTGCCGTGGCGGCCGGCCGTCCAGATGAGGACCCCGTGTTCGAAGCAGTACTGCTGGATGGCGTCGACAGCGTCGCCGTCTGGAGCGCCATCCGCATCGACGAACTCAGCGCCGATGAACAGGCCCCTGCCGCGGACATCGGCGAGGCGTTCGTTTCCGTCACCGACGTCGCGAAGCCGACCGCGAATGTATTGGCCGAGGTCGCGTGCGTGGGCCAGCAAATCGTGGTCCTGGATGTACTCGATGGCACGGGTTCCGGCCCGCATCCCGACGACGTGACCGCGGTACGTGCCGGCGTGGTCTCCTGCGCCCCACGTATCGAGGTCCTCGTGATACATCGTCGCCGAGAGCGGGAAGCCGACGCCGCCGAGCGCTTTCGCGGAAGTCATCACGTCCGGCGTAACGCCCTCCCAGTCGCTCGCCCACCACCGTCCGGTCCGTCCGAGCCCGCTCTGAATCTCGTCGAAGACGAGCACGACGTCGTTGTCGTCGGCGATATCGCGCAACCCCTGGAGGAACCCTTCCGGTGGCGTGACGATCCCGCCTTCCCCCAGGATCGGTTCGACGATGATCCCCGCCGGATTCGCTAGCCCGCCGTACGGATCCTCCACGATGGCCTGTACCTCCTCGAGCGCGTGATCGACGGCCTCTTCGGACGTCTTGTCCTGGTGGAACGGGTACGGATACGGCGCGTGGACGACGTCAGGGAGCAGCGGTGTGTACGGTCCCTTGAACTTCTTGTTCGACGTGACGCTCATCGCACCCGTCGTCGCACCGTGGTAGGACCCGCGAAAGGCGATCAGGCCGTCGCCGCCGGTGTTGTACTTGGCAAGTTTGATCGACGCCTCGATCGCGTCGCTGCCGGTCGGCCCGCCGAACACGACCTTGTTCCGTCCCTGCAGGCCGTCGGGTGCGATCTCGTCTAACTTCTCTATCAGTTCGAGGCGCGCGTCGGTCGGGAAATCGACCGTGTGAACGAACTTGTCGGCCTGTTCGTGGACGGCCTCGAGGACGTACGGGTTCGAGTGACCGACGTTGAGGACGCCGATTCCCGCGAAGAGGTCGATGTACGTATTGCCGTCCACGTCGCGAACCGTTGCGCCCGTTCCCTCCTCGAACGCGATTGGGATATCGTTCGGATAAGCGACCGCGCTACTGTCGATTCGGTCCTGTTTCTCGAGCAGGTCCCGCGTCTTCGGGCCGGGAACGGAATCGACACTCGGTGCATCCTGGAAGTGGAGTTCGTCTATCGGCGGTCCTGCCGTCATACGTAGGGGGAGGAGAAACAATCATAAATAATTTGTCCACAATATCCATGCAAGTAGTATACAATAATTGACTACGGGTCGGCATCCAAGTCGACTTCGAACGAGTCCAACCGAGTTCGCCGCAGTCGGTATCGAGCAGGTCGAAAAGGATACCCAGGGACGCAGGTTCTCAAGCAGCTGGCTCGATGTTCTGGTTCACGTGGAAGAAGTTGTCCGGATCGTACTGGGCCTTGACCGCTCGCAGTCGGTCGTGATTATCGCCGTAGGTAGCCCGAATTCGGTCCCCTCCCTCGTCCATCATGAAGTTGACGTACGAGCCGCCGGCCGAATGGGGATGGAACGCCTCCCAGTACTCGCGGGCCCAGTCGGTGATCAGGTCGTCGTTGTCGGCGTCCGAATCGACGCCCGCGATGACCATCGACCAGGTCGCATCACGGTAGTTCCAGGCCGTTTCGTCCGCATCGACGCGGCTGGCAGCCCCGTCGATTGGGTACAGGTGCATGAACGATTGCGTCGTCGGAACCTCCGCGAACCGCTCGTGGACGGCGACGGCGTCGTCCGAGAGTTCCGCGACGAAGTCACCCTTCCAGTACCACTGGTCGCCAGGCGGATAGATATCATCGAAGACACTCTGAATGGCTGGATACGGCATCGGATCGACGTGCTCGAAGAGGGGTTCGGCGACGGTCCGCGCCTCTCGGAGCGCACCGTCGGCGCGCTCTTCCGATCCCGTGCAACACCACACCAGACCACAGATCTTCTCGCCGTGAATCTCGGGCGGAAACGGTGCGCCCGGGACCTCGCCGGTCAGGTAGAAGGCATAGACGTCTTCGGGTGCTCGCGGGAGCCAGTCGCGGTACCAGCGCATCGTCGACTCGAGTCGGTCGATCGGCCAGATCATCGGTCCGCCGATCACGGTCTCGACCGGATGGAGCCGGAATTCGAAGGAGGTGACAACGCCGAAGTTACCACCGCCACCTCGCAGCGCCCAGAAGAGGTCCGGGTGTTCCTCCCTGCTGGCGCGGACCAGCCGCCCGTCGGCCAGGACGACGTCGGCGCTCAGCAGGTTGTCGATCGTCAGTCCGTACTGGCGCGTCAGGTACCCGTGCCCGCCACCGAGGGTGAGGCCGCCGACGCCGGTCGTCGAGACGACGCCGCTTACGGTCGCCAGTCCGAACGCGTGCGTAGCGTGGTCGACGTCGCCCCAGGTACACCCGGGTTCGACCCGCGCCGTCTTCGCGTCTGGATCGACGCGGATGCCGTCCATCCCGGAGAGATCGATCACAAGGCCGTCGTCGACGAGCGCGTGGCCGGCGCCGTTGTGGCCGCCACTGCGGATTGCTGTTTCGAGACCGTGTTCGCGACCGAGGGTCACGGCCGCGATGACATCGGCGACGTCGGTACAGCGAACGATCACCCGCGGCTCCTTGTCGATCATGCCGTTGTAGATCGCTCGAACGTCGTCGTATTCGTCGCCCGTGGCCGGATGGAACACGGGTCCGCGAAGCGTCTCTTCGAAGGCTCCCACGATCGGGTCGCCGCTCGAGTCGGTGTGTGACGCCATCTGCTCACACCACCCGTGATGCGTCGAAGTGGCGCAGTCCCCACGGCCTCACGCTAAACACGGCGCCGCGGTCCCGACACTGTGGCAACCGCGTGATCATCGAGTCCGACTTCACAGTCGGTCTGGCACCCGGAAACTCGCCTCGCGACGTGCGGGCCTGATCGTCGTTCACTTCGGTCGTTCGGTAGTGTACAGTCATACTGGATCTTCGACCGACGAGACGAGCCCCGACAACGTGTAAATTCCTCGTGAAATATTTCATCCCGTGAAAGCGCCGTCGACCGGTGGGCAAACGACACTTGAGCGAGTACACGACCGACGGGACAGCCAGATATGCCGAGTGAAGTACCACGGGGGCAAGCCCCGTGGCTTCACCGTGTTGGCGGCAGGCCCAGAAACGGGCCATATGGCCGCAGGCGAATGTACTTCCCCTCGGACTTCCCGAGATGGGTCAGCTGGAAGTAACACCCGAACACCCGGTGCGTCCGTGAGGGTCGGCCGCTCCACCACGGCCCGATGGCATCCGTCGCACCACGCCGAAGACGTGGGTTTTGAGAGAGTCACATTCCTCCGCAACTGTGCACAGTTGCGACGAATTACGATCTGTAACTCGCCCAACTGTAGCTCTAAACACGTTAGAAAAGCTAATAAAGCGTATGCGATTCACCCTCGAGGTCAAGCCCCGAGGCACTCTCGCTGTAATACTGTAGAGTAGTGGGGTTCAAGAGACCAGTTCCGGTGGGAATAACGAGGCTTTCTCCTCGCGACTGACCGCTCGAGCGTCGGCGCGGTGGCGTTCGAAAACGGAGAGCGCCCACTCGCGGGTTTCCGGACTATCGGTATCGATCACGGCTTCGAGCAGTCCCGTCTTCGGGTCGTGACAGCAGATACCGATTCGATCGTCGAAAATCCCGAGCCCACATCGGTCTTCGTCGGGGAGCGCGTCGTGCAGAAGGATGGTGCAGTTATCGCAGGCGGTCGCTTCCGCGACCCGTTCCGGTTTCCACTCGATAGTCGCCTCCAGGACCGCTGGCGAATAGATGTACTCGTAGTCCATGCCATCGATCACCGACGAACAGACGGTTTCATTGTTGATCGATTTGAAGACGGTCGTTCCGAACCCACACATCGCGGTCGTCTCCTCGATCAACTCTCTGACGCGCTGGACGGGTTCGTAGGGGTAGTTTGGACCGGGGTAGGAAACGACCGCGTCGTCGAACAGTTCGACCGAAAATCCCTCCATCTCGCGCGGAAGCCAGCGCCACACGTCGCGCAGCGTTCGCTCCGTTTCCATCGCGTCACAGAGGGTTCCGAACTGCTCGGCGACGTACTCACCGAGCGGCGTGAGTTCGTAGGTCGGCCCGTTCCTGACGATCCATCGTCTGTCCTCGAAATCTCCGAGTATTCGTCCCATCGTTTGCGAGGACGCGCCCGTCGTCGCGCACAGGTCGTTCCGATCCTGCGGGCCCTCGAGCAGCGCCTCGAGGACGCCCGTCCGGTGGGCTGAGCGCGCGAGGAATTCGATTTCGTCGAGTCGGCAATCCATGCGAACCGTATGCACAGATCGATAAAAAGTGTGTGCGGTCTCTGGCGAACCCGTCCGGAACAGGGGGCTGTCCGCTGACCGATCGACGGACCTTCCGAGATACCGCCCGGCGAAGATCGTGTCTACGCGGTAGTCACAGAAACTGGTCGGTCTGACGGGCTCCATCGCGGTCAAAGGGCGGTCTCGAGCTGGGCGAATTCGATTCGTGCGCGTCGAGTCACCCGGCCCTCCCGATCAGCGTTCCTGAAAATAAGACGACTGACGAGATACGCACGTCGAAAAACAGAAGAATTACCTTACCGCTGGCAGTTATCTCGAGTGATATGATCCCGCCGATAGCGAGTCGGTTCGTCGCGGGAGAGTCTCCGGCGGAAGCCCTCGAGCACGTCCGGCGACTGAACGAACGCGACGTAAACGCAATCGTGAACCTCCTCGGGGAGCACTACGACGAGCGTGATTCCGTCGCGGCGGACGGCGCCGAATACCGGACGCTCATCGGAGACATCGCGAACTCGGGACTCGAGGCCGCCGTCTCCGTCAAGCCCTCGCAGTTGGGACTGGACATCGGCGAGGACGTGTTTCGGGCGGAACTGACCGAGGTCGTCGACGCCGCGACAGATCACGGCGTCTTCGTCTGGATCGACATGGAAGATCACACGACCACTGACGCGACCCTGGACGCGTTCGAGACAGTCGCCCGCGAGCACGGAGGCGGCGTCGGGGTCTGCGTGCAGGCGAATCTCCGACGAACGCGAGCGGACGTCAGGCGACTCGCTGACGTCCCCGGAAAGGTCCGCTTCGTCAAGGGGGCGTACGATCCACCGGCCGACCTCGCCTACACCGACGGTGCTCGAGTGGACGAGGAATACAGAAAACTGCTCGAGTACGCGTTCGAACACTACGACGGTGGCATCGGCGTCGGAAGCCACGATCCGGCGATGATCGAATACGCGAAAGCGCTGTACGATCAGTACGGGACGGACTTCGAGATCCAGATGCTCATGGGCGTGCGCGAGGACGCCCAGTACGAGCTAGCCGCGGAGTACGAGGTCTGGCAGTACATTCCCTACGGCGACCGGTGGAAATCGTACTTCTACCGCCGGGTCACCGAGCGAACCGACAACCTCAAATTCGCGCTTCGGGCGGTCCTTACCGGGTGACGAATCGCTGTACAAACGTTTCAAACGGAAGGAAGAGATCATGGAGATCCCTGGTACCGAGAGAGACGACGATCGGACGATGTATGTTCGGTTCGAACGCGGCGACGAACAGTCCGTCCTCGAAACGCTTCGCGCGCTCGATCGGGGGGACGAACCGGAACCGCACTACGAGGTGGTCTACCACGATCTGAACGACCCGCATCGAGTGGTTTGGCCAAAGAACGTGGAACTGCTCAGGACGATTGCTCACCACGACCCGGAGAGCATCTGCGACACGGCCCGCCTCGTCGACCGGGACGTCAAGCAGGTTCACGGAACCCTCGAGGAACTCGAAGAATTACACCCGATCGGCCTTGTTTAGACGCGGAGCCACAGTCGATTCGTTTACGGTACTAACGAGACGAATTAGCCGCTCAGTGCACCGGCAAATCTACAGGGAGGTAAACGATAAATCGCCCGTCCAGTAATTGACGAGCATGGCGGAACTTCACTCCGATGCTGTAGGTCAACTTTTCTCCTCATCCGACTCGTGTCCAGTGGCGGCACCAGTATCGCGACCATTCGCTTCGACGGCTGCGGACGGCTCTGCGGTTTCCGCCTCGGTGGCTGCGTCCTCCTCTGTTGCTTCGTCTGATGGGTCCTCGAACCGCTCATCCATTCCACGGGGCATAGTTACGCCTCCACCTGTGTTTTGTCGAACGCTCGTTCCATGGTCTCTGCAATCTCCACGAAGAGGTCACGCTCTACCTGTTGGTCGTTCGGGTCCTCCCATTCGAAAATATCCTGCCCGTTATCCCAGGCGCGCTGAATCGCCACGCGCATCGGAAGCTTGAAAATCGGCGCTATCGACGCGAAGGACTCGTCGAAAGCGTTGAGGAACTTCTGCGATTGGCCGTCATCCTGGTACATATTTGCCAGGAGGCCGACAATTGCGATCTCGATCTGCTGGTTGTCCTCGATGGACCCCAGTTGGTCCCATAGGTCGTCAAGCGCGTCCCGTGGTGTGGCTTGGGTCTGTGCAGCGAGGAAGACGTTCTGCGCCGCGATGAACGCCGCATCCGTCAGGACTGAGAGGTCCGGCGGGCAGTCGATCAAGATGAAATCGTAGTCGTATCCGTCCTCAACCAACTCCTCGAGGGCGACTTTCAGCGACAGTCGAGCACTCGAATCGTCCATCCAATCTCGCGCGAGACCCACGTCTTTTTGGCTCGGGATCAGGTCGAAGTTCAGATGGTCGTACTCGCTCCTCTCAATCACGATCTCCGAGCCGGGATCCGAGCGGTTATCTGGCTAGCCAATTACAATCAACATACTTGATTCACGCTCGTGGGATAGCGGGGTTCCATCGTGTCATCACAGCAAATCAAACAAACTTCGAGATACTGATCATTGTAGATCGAGCCACTGACCTGTTCGTTCGCCAGTACTGCGTGGTTTCCAGTTCGTACTGATGTCCCACTCGTACCCAAACGGATCCTCAACGAGTAGACCACCTGGTTGATTAAAAAGGATTTCACACGCGGTCTCGACAGCTCGTTGCCTAAATCGTTCTATCTCCATCTGGCCCATCCCCAATCCGATATGATACTGCTGTTCAGGCGGTTTGTCTGGCTTAGTTTCCGTGGATTCGAGTGCGAGAAAGAGTTCATCGCGTTTGATGAAACTCATTCGAGGTTGATACCCGGCTCTCTCAGCGTCATCCCAATCGACACCGTTCACCAGGGTGTGCCACTCTCCGTCTACGGTCGTCTCCTGAAATGCCACCCCTGTATCGAAGAGGGTGGTGTACATCTCCTCGGCGTCCTGGAGGTTTGGAACACGGATTGCCACATGGGTAATGCGTTCGTATGCCATGGGTTTGCTACGCTGAGCAAGACCACGGATGTGCGCGTGAATATATTTATCTTTTTAAGTAATCCGGGAGTCCTTTAATCACTGCCCAGTCAACTCCGGTGTGTATAGCTCGTGTCCACCTGAAGGTCAAAATTGCGGCAGACGACGATAATTGGCTTGCTGGGCTTTCGACCGAGTTCTCGGACACCGAGTTCAAGAACCTGACGAGCCAGCCCGCAGACGATGAGGTAACACCGGATGGGACGCCATCGTTCGCTGGTTTGACGACGCACTGGAGGTGCACTCGTACGAAGTGTTCCATTCCGACGACGGGATGGTACTGGTTCAGTTGGTGTTTCTGATGCCGTCAACGCATGAGGCGAGGCGTACGATTGGGATCCTTCCGCGATTTCCCATCGCAATCCGAGACGGGTTGAGCTGCTGCTTTCGTGCGCAAACGGTCGTGAAACTCGGAAGCTCATCCGTCTTGAGTCCAATCTTCTCAACTATACCATGCATCTCGTGAAGAACGTCGAGAAGCTGCCGGTATGGGAGATAGAGGTATTCGCGGAGACCGTGGATATCGATGATGACCCAGTCAGCGTAGCCGCCGTCACCTTTTTTGTCTGCTGTATCGGGATCTCCACAGACAGCACGTTTCGCTAACGCTACGAGGCGGTCTGTGAAACGAGGCAGACGAGAGGGCACATTACTCGGTTCTGAGCTTGAGTTCGTTAGTCTGCAGGAGTGAGCCGTTTTCTCGGGCGTCTAAACAAGGCCCACCTGTTCGAGTTCGAACGAGACGGGCGGGCGAAGCGACCGACGGTCTGGTACGACGCGATTGAGGTGGATCTGTCGCTTACTGACGCCGATCCTGACGCCGTTCGGGCCTGAGGGTCGATTTCACGTCACGGTGTTCCCGTCATCGGCAATCGCGAAGCCACAGCCGTCACAGAGCCACCAGCCGACGAGGGGGTCCCGCTCCGGGATCACCCGGTTACAATCTGGGCACCGCCTGGACCCGTGGTCTCGAGCCTCGATCATTCTTTCTCCCTCCGCTCTCGAGCAAACGTCTCGGTCGCCGCCTCGGTCTCGACGGTTCGGATGCCACAGACCTCCGCGAGGCGCTCGGCGCGCTGTAACAGAAGGGCGCGACCCTCGTCCGCGAGGCGGTACTCGGTCGTCCGTTCGGCGGGTCGCACGGACCTCGAGAGGAAGCCGTGACCGACGAGAACCATGAGATCCGCGTACAGGTGCGTTCGGTCGGCGATGGGAGAGCGCTGCTCGAGCGCACGCAGTATCTCGTGTTCGTCGCACTGCCTCCCAGCGTTTTCGCGGCGGAAAACGATCTCGAGGCAGTCACGTTGAATTGCGGTGAGTTCGATCCACGTCGTCTTTTCAGCAGACGGGAGGAGACGATCGTGCTCGAGCGATGCGTCCGATCGGGCGGGGCTTTCGGGGGTTCGTGTGTCGTCTTCGTCCATGGTTTCGAGCGAATAGAGTCATGTCGATTGTCCATCGCGTGTGAGGGGGGTCGATTCGCGTCTTCCGGATCGGGGTGATTTAGATCAATACGACGCACCTACTCCACACAACAGTCAACGCTACAATAAGTTTTGCGCTAATTTTTGGTCAATATAGGACAATATTTTTACATTATCCGAAAATACCGATGTAATTATAGGATTGCTACCAGTGATTGGTATCGTGCGTCACCGGCCCAGCTGGATGAGTAAGAACGATGATACCATCTTGGAATTTCTATCGGAAACAGGAGCCGCCTTCTCAAAGCGGGGGCTTGAGGTGAACTTCGAACGACGCGATATCGAGATTTCCTATTCCACGATCAAGAGACGAATACGACGGCTCGAAGTGGTGGGACTGATAACGTGCGTCGAAGAGAAAGGCGGCTACTACGAAATCACGAACCTCGGCGAGACGTATCTGGATGGGAACCTGAGCGCGGAAGAACTCGAGGAATTGCGAGACTGAGTCACCATTTCCGAAACCGATACGTGGCCGTTCGAGCCGACGTGAACATGTAAGCTATACGATTCGTATGCCACTGTCGCTATCCCGGCTAGCGGACTCCTTGCGATCAAAGGATAGTATAAAGGCGAACGGGTTCTACGTGAGGGACATGACGACGACGCTCGGAACGGCGAGCGCGGGGCCCGGCGAGATAGATACGGGCCGTCTCGAGGTCGGCGAAACGCGAGACGGAAGCCCGTTCGGGCTCCCTGTCGCCGTAATAAATGGCGAATCTCGCGGACGGACTCTCTACATGCAGGCGGCCAGCGACGGGGACGAACTCAACGGGGTGGGCGTGATCCAGCGCGTCGTGCCGCAACTCGATCCCGCTGAACTCTCGGGGACGATTCTGATCGTCGGGATCGTGAACTATCACGCGTTTCAAGTCGCCGAACACCGGAATCCGATCGACGACACGAAGATGAATCGAGCCTACCCTGGCAACGAAGGGGGTACCTCGAGCGAGCGAATCGCGGCCGCGACCTTCGAGGCCGCGACTCGGGCCGATCTGATCCTCGATCTCCATCAGGGATCGACCAGTCGAATGCTCGACGAGGTCCGCGTTCGCTGCGGAACGCGCCACCGACTCCACGATCAGTGTCTCGAACTCGCGAAGGCCTTCGACTGCGGCTACGTGCTCGATCAAAAGGGGCCAGATGGGCAACTCGCCCGCGCAGCTCCCGACGAGGGGATCCCGACCGTGGACCCCGAACTCGGTGGCGCAGTCGGCTGGGACGAAGAAAGCATTCGAACGGGCGTCGAGGGCGTGTTCAACGTTCTCCGATACTTCGACTTCCTCGAGGGCGACCAGCCCCTCGAACCCCAGACCCACGCCAGCGGGTTCGAACAGTACGGCGCGCCGACGGGCGGGCTCGTGACCATGCAAAAGGAACTCGGCAATCGCGTTCGCCCGGGCGAGACGATCTTCGAGGTGACGACGCCCTTCGGCGAACCGAAAGACAAAGTCACGGCCGACAGCGACGGCATCCTCTGGCGGGCGCGCCGGCTTCCGCAGGTCGCGACCGGCGAGTACGTCTGCTCGGTCGGCACCGATATCGGTAACTACTGACATGGCCTCCGATCTCACCTGTCCCGAGTGCGGAGCCGTCTACGAGGCCAGCCCCGACGAACCGTGGCGCTGTGCCTGCGGCCACGCCCTCGAGTTCACCGAGCGGCCACACCCACAGGGCGAGCCGTTTCCCCTGCACAGCCTCGACACCAGTAACGGACTCTGGACGTTCTTCGAGTTCCTTCCGATCGAACAGCACGTCACCTTCTACGAAGGGTTCACGCCGATGGTCGACGCTCCCGACTGGAGCGCGCAGTTCAAACTCGAGTACGTCTTCCCCACGGGATCGTTCAAAGACCGCGGTGCGACGACGACCCTCTCGCGAGCCGTCGAACTCGGCGTCGAGAAGGTCATCGAGGACTCGTCGGGGAACGCCGGCGCATCGATTGCGACGTACGCAGCCCGGGCGGGGCTCGAAGCGGACATCTACGTCCCGGCCGACGTGAAACAGTCGAAGCTGATGATGATTCAGCGGGCGGACGCCCGTCCCGTTCGCATCGAGGGAACGCGATCGGACGTCACGGCGGCCTGTCTCGAAGCCGTCGAGGGCGGCGCCGACGGCGAGGAAGACGCGATCGATGACGACACCGCCCCGAGACAGACGGGCGACGGCTGGTACGCCAGCCACGCCTGGAATCCCGCGTTCCTCGCCGGCACGATGACGTTCGCCTTCGAAGTGGCCGCCCAGCAAAGCTGGTCCGTCCCGGACGCAATCGTCCTCCCGATCGGACAGGGAACGCTGCTCCTCGGGGCCTACCGAGGGTTCTCGCTGCTCAACGAGGCCGGTATCGTCGACGGCATGCCCCGCCTGTTCGGCGCGCAGGCGGCCGGCTACGCACCGATCGTCGGTGCGCTCGGCGGCGAGACGACCGACGAAGACGGCAACGGAACCACCATCGCCGACGGCATTCAGATCACCGAGCCGGCACGACGGGCCGAAATACTCGAGGCGATCGAAGAGACCGGCGGCGACGCAATCGCGCTCGGTGGCGATCCGATCGAAACCGCACTCGATCGACTCCATCGAAACGGATTCTACGTCGAACCGACCTGTGCGGTCGCACCGGCCGCCCTCCAGCAGTACCGCGACGACGGCGTGCTCCACGAGGACGACGACGTCGTCGTCCCACTGACCGGGAGCGGATTGAAAACCCTATGAACCGCCGGTCCTGAAGACTCGGATAGATGGTCAGCCGACCACCGACGTTCTGCCCCGAGTGTGGCACTCGAGTCGAGTCGATCACGTTCGACGATCGCGAGCGCATGCGCTGTCCAACCTGCGAGTCGATCGTCTGGCACAATCCGGTCCCCTGTGCTGGCGTTGCAGTAGTCGATTCGTCCCGATCCGCGCCCGCAGTTCTCTGTGTCGAACGTGGCGTCCCGCCGGGAGTGGGCGAGTGGACGATCCCCGGCGGCCACATGGAGATCGGGGAGGAACCACCCGTGGCGGCCGCCCGGGAACTCGCCGAGGAGACCGGCGTGGTCGTCGACCCCGCCGACCTCGAGATACTGGCCGCGTCGGCGATGCCGCCACGCGCGGGCAAGCACGTCGTCACCGTCCACTACGTGGCCGACTGGGCCGACGCGGAGGGCCGACTGGCGGCCGGGAGTGACGCCACGGACGTGCAATTCTGGACCCCGGGCGGGTTCGACGACTCGGACGAGCGTTTTCGGCCGGTCCACGAAGACCGGTTTCGCGAGGTCGCCGCGCTGTTCGAGTGGCCGGGACGGCGCGATGACCGGCAGTTCTGACATCCTCCCACGACTGCAGTCAAGGGCTTTCTCCTCGAACCTCTGTAATCCGCGGCCCGCACTGGAACGATCGGCTGCGCGACGACGAAACCAAACCCGACATTCCTTTACTCGAGCCCTGAATACGGGCGGGTATGTTCCTCTCCCTACGCGCAGAGGTCGAAGACGCCCTGGAAGAGGCTCTCTCGACGCTCGGCTTTCCGACGGACGATCTGGGGCTCGAAGAACCGCCGGACGACGTCGATAGCGTTCTCGCCTCGAGCGTTGCGTTCCGACTGGCCGACGAGGCGGGCGCAGCGCCGCCGCAGGTGGCGGGCCAGATCGCAGCCGAGATCGATGACGAGCAGTTGATGTACGTCTCCGACGTGGAGACCCAGGGGCCCTACCTCAATTTCCTCCCGAGCGACGGCTACCTCGCGGCGACACTCGACGAAGCGACGGACGATTCCTACGGCACCCTTCCGGATCGCGAGGAGTCGGTCGTCGTCGAACACACCAGTGCGAACCCAACGGGGCCCGTCCACGTCGGCCGCGCCCGGAACCCTATCATCGGCGACGCCATCGCGAACGTCCTCGGGTTCGCCGGCTACGACGTCGACCGCCATTACTACGTCAACGACGCCGGACGGCAGATGGCCGTCTTCACCTGGGCCTACGAAACGTTCGACGAGGAGGACGTAGAGGAAGCCCCCGAGCGCGACCGCATCGAATACGACCTCGTGCGCTACTACCGGAAGGGAAACGCGTTCCTCGAGAACGCGGCCGAGGCCGACGTCGAGGCCGCCGAAGCGGAGATCGAATCGATCATGCGAGGACTCGAGATGGGTGACAACGAGGCCTACGAGCGGGTCAGCGAGGTCGTCGACCAGGTCCTCGGCGGGATGACGGAGTGTCTCGCACGCCTGCCCGTCGAGTTCGACGAGTTCGTCAAGGAGACGCGATTCATGCGCAACGGCGCGGCCGAGGCGCTCGTCGATCGCCTCCAGGATCTCGACGAGGCGGTGTACGAGGAGGACGCCTGGCAACTCGAACTGGCTGACCACGGCATCGACAAGAACCTGGTCTTCCTGCGGTCGGACGGCACCTCGCTGTACGTCACCCGCGACCTGGCCCACCACGAGTGGAAGTTCGACGAGTACGACCGCGCGGTGACCGTCCTCGGCGAGGACCACAAACTCCAGGCCAGACAGCTCCGGACGACCCTCGAGTTGCTGGGCAACGATACGGATCAGCTTCAGCAGGTCCTGTATTCGTACGTCAACCTCCCCGAAGGGAAGATGAGCACGCGCCGCGGCACCGGCGTCGACCTCGACGACCTGCTCGACGAAGCGATCGAACGCGCCCGCGGTGAAGTCGAAGACCGGATGGACGACCGCATCCGCGACGACAATCTGGACGAAGCGGACATCGAGCGCATCGCGCATCAGGTCGGGATCGGCGCCGTCCGCTACGACATCGTCTCCAAGCAGCCGACGAAGGCGATCACCTTCGAGTGGGATCGGGCGCTGGACTTCGAAGCCCAGTCTGCCCCCTACGTGCAGTACGTCCACGCGCGCTGCTGTGGCATACTCGAAGAAGCGGGAATCGACCCCGAGACCGGCATGGACGACGTCGAGACGGCCGTCGACGCCGACCTCCTCGAGACCCCCGAAGAACGGGATCTCCTCGAGACGATTGCGCGGTTCCCGGCCGTCGTCGACGAGGCCGCGGACGACCTCGAACCCCACCAGGTCGCGACCTACACCCGCGAGTTTGCGGACCGTTTCAACGCCTTCTACCGCGAGTGTCCGGTGCTGGCCGACGACGTCGATCCTGCAGTCCGCGAGGCGCGGCTGGCGCTAGTGGCCGCTTCGAAGCACACGGTCGCCAACGCCCTGGCGATCCTGGGCGTGGCAGCGCCGCGTTCGATGTGATCGTCGCAGCCACGCCGTCTTCGGCCGACGAACACGCCTCGTTCCGCTCGGTTTCACAGATCTGTCCCTCAAAGCGTCCCACAGTCAGCCAAAAGAACGACAGCCACCTGCGCTCTCCAGCGGACGTTAGCGAGACTCGTCCGCGGTATCGAGAACGCGGTTCATGAACTCTTCCTGGTTCAGTTCTCCGTTGACGAACTTGACTGCCCACGACACGTCGACGTAGAACGACATCACCATCGCACCGTCCTTCTCGAGGACCCACGTGACGTTGTCGACCGCTTCCGCGAACGCCTCTGGGTCGGTGATCGCTCGCTGCATGTCGGTGGCGAGAGTTTCGAGTTCCGCGAACAGCGTCTCGGGGTCGGATGTCGTCGTCGTGGCGATGACGTCGATCTCGTTGCCATCTTTGTTGACGTCCTCGATCGTCAGCTTCTGGCTGCTGAGTTTTAGCTTGTCCCGGTCGAGGCCCGGAATATCGGCTTTCTTATCGGAGTTGCCGGAATCGCCGTTGCCGTTGCCGTTCCCGTTACCGTTGCCGTCGAGCGAGTCGTCGGAGTCGTCTCCGTTCTGATTGGATTCGTCGCCAGTCTGGTCGCTGGAACAGCCGGCGAGGACGGTTGCGATCGCTGCACCACTGCCGAGGAGGATCTTTCGTCGCTCCATGATCGAACCATCGAGAACGGTTATGATTAGTAATCAGTTCGTTATGGTTTCTATCGACAATGACAACGAATTTAGGCGGTAATCACCCCGAAACCGGCTCGAGAAATGACTGACAAACCGGTCGAGACTGTATGCGTATTACGGTTTGCCGGACGTTACAACGGCCGTGACGGTCACGAGTAAAAGGAGAGTCACGAGCGGACGATATTCACGCTATTCGATAGAGGAGGAGACGGTGTCCAAATAATCAACGGTAGAAGGCGGTCCGTACCTGCCGATCACCGGACGATGACGTAACCGCCCGACACCCAAGCGGCCGATCAGGGGTCGGTTTCGACGTCCGTACCCGCGCTCGAAACTTCGTCGTGTGCCGCTTCGCGTCCCGTCGAATCGTCTTCGGGGCCGACCGGCGGGTTCGAACGGGAGCGGGTGGCCGGCGGTCTGTTCACGCCGCCATCGGTGGCGGTCTCTGCGATGTCGACGCCCGTCAGATCCGACGCGAGACGACGGTAGGCGACGGCACCCGGCCTGTTCGGTTCGAACACGACCAGCGGCGTACCGGCGTAAATGCTGTCTCGAGCGGCGGGGTCCTCAGGAATGGTCCCGAGCAGCGAAATCCCGAGGCGGTCGGCGAGTTCCTTGTGGGAAATGTTGCTGTCGGGCCGGGTCCGAGTGAGGACGAGGCCGGCGACGGCGCCACCGGCGCGGTCGGTTAACTCGAGGGTCTTTTTCGAATCGTGGATGGCAGCGGGCTCGGGCGTCGAGACGATGACGACGGCGTCGGCCAGTCCCAGTGGCAGGATCGTCTCGTGGCTGATACCCGCGCCAACGTCGAGGAAGACGTAATCGAATTTCGTTCGAAGCGTGGCGATGGCCGCGCCGAGCCCTTCGGGTGAGGTTTCGGCGTACTCGTCGAGGCTGGTCCCGCTGGGAACAGCGAAGATGTTATTCGCCAATCGATACGTGGCGTCGTCGATCGATGCGTTGCCCGCTAAGACGTCATATAGGGTCGTCGAGTCGGGAGAGAGACTGACGAATCCAGCAAGGTTCGCCATGCCGAGGTCCGCGTCGACGATGGCGACGCGCTTTCCGGCCTCGGCCAGCGCCGTCCCGAGATTGACCGTCGTCGTCGTCTTCCCGACACCGCCTTTCCCACTCGCGATAGCGTAGACCGTCTTCTGAGACATACTCGATTACTGTCCAGACCCTAGAACGGCAACACCTTAAATCGTCACCTCCCCTTCCGACTCGTGCTGCCGCGCCGACACGTCTCGCACGGCCCGAAATCCGTCGTCACGATTCCGCCGGGACTGTGTGCCACGACGACGGGTGTGTCAAAGGATTCTTACCCGCAGCAGCTTTTGGTTCGACTAATGAGCCAGGAGAGGGAACAGGAACAATCCGACCGGAAGAAATACGAGTTCCGGAAAGTCATCGAGGATCTCAAGAATTACGACGGCTCCGGAACGCAGCTCGTAACGATCTACGTTCCCGAGGATAGACAGATCAGCGACGTCGTCCAACACGTCACCCAGGAACACAGCGAAGCGGCCAACATCAAATCCAAGCAGACCCGAACGGCCGTCCAGGACGCGCTGACGAGCATCAAAGATCGGCTCCGATACTACGACACCTACCCACCGGAGAACGGCATCGTCCTCTTCTCAGGTGCCGTCGACTCCGGCGGCGGGCAAACCGAGATGGTTACCAACGTCCTCGAGAGTCCGCCCCAGCCCGTCGAGTCCTTTCGCTATCACTGCGACTCGGACTTTCTGACCGAACCGCTCGAGGAGATGCTCGCCGACAAGGGACTTTACGGTCTGATCGTCCTCGACCGCCGCGAGGCCAACGTCGGCTGGCTGAAGGGCAAACGCATCGAACCGGTCAAATCCGCGTCCTCGCTCGTCCCCGGCAAGCAGCGCAAAGGTGGCCAGTCAGCCCAGCGATTCGCTCGCTTGCGCCTCGAAGCGATCGACAATTTCTATCAGGAGGTCGCGGGGATGGCGAACGACCTGTTCGTCCCGAAACGCCACGAACTCGACGGGATCCTCGTCGGCGGACCCTCGCCGACCAAAGACGAGTTCTTAGACGGCGATTACCTCCACCACGAGATTCAGGAGAACGTCATCGGAAAGTTCGACGTCGCGTACACGGACGAATCGGGACTGAAGGATCTGGTCGACAACGCCGAGGACGCCCTGGCCGACGCCGAGGTGATGAAAGACAAGCAGGTGATGGAGGAGTTCTTCCAGGAACTCAACGCCGGGGATCTGGCGACCTACGGCTTCGAGCAGACGCGACGAAATCTGATGATGGGTGCGGTCGACCGCCTGTTGATCAGCGAGGATCTCCGGAAGGACGTCGTCACCTACGACTGTCCGGAGTGCGGCGCCACCGAACGCGAGGTGATCGACCGCCGAAAGTCGACGCCGACCCACACCTGCACCGAATGTGGCACCGACGTCGAGGCAACCGAGGAGGACCGCGAGGACGCGATCGACCACCTCATCGAAATCGCCGAACAGCGGGGCACAGAGACGAAGTTCATCTCGACGGACTTCGAGAAGGGCGAACAGCTGTACAACGCCTTCGGCGGCTTTGCCGGTATATTACGGTATTCGACCGGCGTCTGATCCGGTCCCAGCCGTTCCGCCTGGTTCTGGCCATCGGACGAGTGATGGTCACTCGGGAGCGATACCGCCCTCGTGTCTGGTCAGCAAGTACACCACGAACGAAGAGAGCCAGTGTGAACCGGCGTAATTCTCCGTGAAAGCGTGCGCCAGTCCCGACGTCGCATGTCGCCCGGCGCTCTGCTCGAAAATCTCGGCGTATCGGTGCCCGTCAAGAGCGTCCGCTACTCCTGCCAGCGACCACGCCTTCGATACGTTTAGCCCGACGAAGTGGAGTGCCAGGTCGTCCGCCGGATCGGACGCCGTCTGAACCGGTTCGAGAATCGTCTTGTGAGGGGAGACGGTTACGTCCGGAAGGAAGTCATCGATCCACGTGATGAACTCGCCTCGGTCGAAAATACGACGCATGAGGTCCGCTTCCGTCAGTGTAGGCGACAGGAAGTCCCAGCCGAGCGGTTCGTACTCGACGGGATAGTCGCGGTCGTCAGTGAAGAATTCCGTTGCTGTGTCAGAAACGGCGGCTTCGAGAGAGTCGTCGGATATCGTCCTCGCGTAGTCCAGAATACAGAGCAGAGCAAACGCCGAGTTCTGATGCGTTCCCACTCTGAATGGGCGCGTCTGGGTCAGAAATTCGGATTCGACGAGCTCGACAATCTTCCGTTCTAACGGCTCGAGGATCGATTTCCACTCAGTCGCACGATTGCCTTCCCAGAGGGTCAGTTCCGATGCGAGACGTAAGAGCCACGCCCATCCGTACGGTTTCTCGAACGAGCCGTTCTCTTCGAATCGCTCGACCTCTCGTTCGACGTTCTGGATGGTGAGTCGTGTGTCGATACTGTCGACGATCTCGGATCGGACGGGATGCTCGTCGAACAGGCGAAGTTGCCGAACGAGTGCCCAGTGGCTGTGTACCGCCGAATGCCAGTCGTAACATCCGTAGAATACCGGATGCTGCTTCTTCGGCCGTGCGTGTCCGGCCGGGGAATCGAGCGAGCGAGCGTGGTGGGGAAACTCGGTTTCGATCGACTCAACCACGTGGTGTGAGAGCGTTTCAACAGCGTCTTTCCCGAGCCAGTCGCACCGTCCCGAAAGGATCGTCTCCGAATCAATATCTGGCTGAAAAGTCATCGATACGAGAATTACGAGAGATCGAAGTAAATCTTTGCATGATGCGTCGTCATCGAACGGAGATTGGAAGCGGGATCGCCAGGAAAACCCAACAGGATTAACAGCGTATCGGACGATATTCGAGTATGTCCCTCTCGGACCGACGGATTCTCGTCACGGGCGGCGCCGGTTTCATCGGCTCTCACCTCGCAGAGCGCCTGCTCGCGGACGGCGCGGACGTCGTCGTCGTCGACGACCTCTCGAACGGTACTCGACGCCGCATCCCCGACGACGCGGACTTTTTCGAGGCCGACCTCACCGAACCGGCCGCGCTCGACGGTCACCTCCACGACGTCGATCTCGTGTTTCACCTGGCCGCGTCGAAACGCGTCGACACGGATCGCCCGCACGGCCAGTTCGACGACAACACGCGGATGACGTGCACCCTTCTCGAGGCGATGGCTGACGCGGACGTCACTGAGATTGCCTACACTTCTTCCTCGACGGTCTACGGCGAGGCCCCGCGACCGACGCCGGAGGATTACGCCCCGCTCGAGCCGATCAGCGCCTACGGCGCCAGCAAGCTAGCCGACGAGGGGCTGCTCTCGGCGCGGGCCCACAGCCACGACCTGACGGTCTGGAATTTCAGGTTCGCAAACGTGGTTGGCCCCCGCCTCAGGGGAGCGGTGATACCCGATTTCGTCGAGAAACTGCAAGACGATCCCGAGACGCTTTCGATCCTCGGTGACGGCCGCCAGGAGAAGTCCTACCTTCACGTCGAGGACTGTCTCGACGCCATGCTACACGTCATCGAGCACGCCGACGACGCGATGAATACGTACAACCTCGGCACGCGCACCACGACGTCGGTCGACCGGATCGCGACGACCGTTGCCGAGGAACTCGGCGTCGATCCCAACCGGGAGTACACCGGCGGCGAGCGGGGCTGGACAGGCGACGTCCCGAAGATGCGCCTCTCCATCGAGAAGCTGTCCGCGCTGGGCTTCGAGCCCCGTCTCTCGAGCGACGAGGCGGTTCGGCGCGCAACCCGCGAGCTCATCGACGAGCTTCGTTGACCGAGACGACGGCAGCGGTCGGTTCGACTGAAAGCCACTCGAGAGCGGCCGTCGTGCCCGTTCGATCGTGTTTTAGGTGGGCTTAAATATCTGGCCCGAGAGGACAGTACCGTGAACGACGAGGGCGGGCGATCGGATTCACGGGGCGGCAGAACCGAGCTCGACGGCGGGGAGACCCGTAACGGTTCGATGAGCCGCGGGCTTACCGCCGTCCTGTCCCGCCGCCGGCTGACGATCGCCGGCACGGCCCTCGTGCTACTCGGACTGATCGTCGCGCTCCAGGAGATCGACGTCCGGACCGTCGTCGCCGAGGTTTCGAACGCCGACCCGCGATTGCTCGGGGCCGCGGTCGCCGTTTACGCCGTCTCGTGGCCGCTTCGCGGTCGCCGATACCGCGACGTGCTGGCCGCGATGGACCAGCACAGCGACACCGCCGTCGCCACGGCTGCCGTCTTCGTCAGTCAAACGGCGAACCTCGCGATTCCGGCGCGTGCCGGCGACGCGGTTCGCGCACACGTGATGCGGACCCGCCGGGACGTTCCGTACGCGGCAGGCTTCGCGTCGCTGGCCGTCGAGCGCGTGTTCGATCTGGCGACGATCGCCGTCCTCGCGGGGCTCGCAACGGCGTGGATCGCACTGGGAGACGCGGTCGGCCCGCTCGAGGCCGCCTTTTCGAGTGACGGTGCGCGAACCGCTGCGCTGGCCGCAGCGGCCGTGGGCACGACGACCGCGGGCGTCGGCCTCGCGGTCGTCACTTCGGCCCGAGCGGAGCACGGACTCGGCGCGCGGCTCCGTGCGAGAGTCGCGGGCCGACCGCGGCTGCTGGCGGCGCTCGAGGGCGCGCTCCGCTTCGCGGGCGACGTGCAGACGGTCGCTCGCCGACCGCGAGCGCTGGGGGGGATCGGGGCCGGGAGCCTGCTGGTCTGGTCGCTGGACGTGCTGACGGCGGTCCTCGTCCTCGCGGCGCTGGGAAGCGGACTCGCGTTCGCGACCCTGTTGACGGTCGGGACCCTGGCGGTCAGCGTCGGCAACCTCGCGAAGGTCCTGCCGCTCTCGCAGGGCGGCGTCGGGCTCTACGAGGCGGCCTTTACCGCCCTGGTGGTCGGACTCACTCCCGTCGGTGCGAGCACGGCGCTGGCGGCCGCCATCGTCGATCACGCCCTGAAAAACGGCGTGACGCTAGTCGGCGGTGCCGGCGCCGTCGCCGCGCTCGGCGTCTCCTTCTCGGAGGTCGCGGAGTCGACACCGGATGCGACGCGGGAAACCGGCAGTCTTTTAGGCCAGCCTAAAAAATAGTTGGGCAATGAGTCAGGACATCTGTGTAATCGTGCCGACGATCCGGGAGTACGAGTGTACGCGCTCGTACTTCGGGAACGCTCGCGAGCACGGGTTCGACCTCTCGCGGCTGCACGTCGTACTGGTCACCGAGGACTTCTGCGAGACCGACGAGATGGAAGCGATGCTCGAGGAGGAAAGCGTCTCGGGGGAGGTCTTCGACGGTAGCCGCCGCGAGAAGTGGTACGACGCCCACGACGTGTCGGAGTACGGCCACGTCGTCCCGGTGGCGAGCCACGCCGAGACGAGTTTCGGCCTGCTCTACATGTGGGCCCACGACGAGTTCGACTACGGGTTCTTCATCGACGACGACACCCTCCCACACCCCGACGAGGACTTCTTCGGGAGGCACATGGAGAACCTGACCTTCGAGGGCGATGTCGAGTCGGTCGCCTCCGACGAGCGGTGGGTCAACGTACTCTACCAGAACGCGGACGACCACGGTCTCTACCCGCGGGGGTATCCGTATTCGGCGATGGGCGAAACCGTGGAAACCAATACCACCCACATCGACGCCGGCGAGGTCGTCGCCTCGCAGGGTTTGTGGACGAACGTGCCCGACCTCGACGCCGTTCGCATCCTGATGGACGGCGACCTCGAAGGACAGGCCCAGACCCGGACCGCGAGCGAAGACTTCGGTGACGACTTCGTCGCCGCCCGCGGCAATTATCTCACCGTTTGCTCGATGAACCTCGCCTTCCGGCGCGAGGTGATCCCCGCGTTCTACCAGCTCCCGATGGACGATAACGAGTGGAACGTCGGCCGATTCGACGACATCTGGTCCGGAGTCTTCCTCAAGCGGGCCTGCGACGTGCTCGGCAAGCGCATCTACAACGGTTCGCCGCTTTGTGAACACAACAAGGCCCCCCGAAGCACCTTCGACGACCTCAACAACGAGGTGCCCGGTCTCGAACTCAACGAACACCTCTGGCGGGTGATTGACGATGTTGGCGGCGACGCGGACGACTACGCCGACGTCTTCGATGCGATGGGTCGCAAGCTCGCCGATGGCGAGTGGGAGCAGTACAACAATGGCGCGTTCTTCAACTACGTCGGCGAATACATGCTCGACTGGCTCGAGTGTCTCGGGACACTCACATCGGGCGCCGGCCTCGAGACTGACCGCACACAGGTCGTCGCCGACGACTGAATCGTCAACTATAAGGTTTTAGGTCAGCCTAAACCGAGTATGAACGGAGACAGCGGAAAGCGCGTGGTTACGCGCAGAAAGGCGTTGGGGATTGGGTCCACCCTGGCCGTCACCTCGCTCGCGGGGTGTATGGGGTTCTTTAGCAATAACAACGATCAGAACGTCGAGATACCGTCGCTCTCCGATTTCCGGGGGTCGGGATCGCTCGTGGAGGGTCGGCCCGCGCCGGGTGGGACGTCGATCGAGGACCTTCCGAACCTCTCGGGCGAACTTGCCCTCTACATCGGCGGCGGCGAAGGTGGCATCTACTACGAGTTCGTCGAGATGCTGCAGGATATCTATCCCGATTTCACGGTCTACCCGAACGACAACGACTCTGCGTCGCTGGCACAGACGATCGTTGAGGAGGTCGACGCCGGCGCGGCCCAGGCGGACGTGTTCTGGTCGATCGACGCTAGTTCGCTGGGATTCGTCGCGGACAACGACGCCTACGAGCCGCTCTCGGATGCAGCGGTCGATCCGGTCGCGAAAGACCAGTTCGTCGGCACCGACAAGGCGTGGGCCGGCGTCGCCGGGCGAGCGCGTTCCGTGCCGTACAACACCGACGAGTTGAGCAGTTCGGACATTCCGACCACCGTCCAGGAGTTCCCGTCGACCGATGCCCTTCGTGGAACGATGGGCTGGGCACCGACGTACGGCGCGTTCAAGTCGTTCGTGACTGCAATGCGGCTGATCGAAGGCGACGAGGCGACTCGTAACTGGCTGGTCGACATGCAAGAGGCTGGGACCGAGCGCTACGCCAACGAGTACGCCGTCTCCCAGACCGTTGCCAACGGCTCCCTGGCGGCCGGATTCGCGAACCACTACTACGCGATGCGGGTCAAAAATCAGCAACCGGACGCGCCGATCGATCTCGCCTTCACCGAAGGCGACGCCGGCGCGCTGATAAACGTCGCGGGTGCGCTGAAGGTGAAAGGGACCCGGCGGGGCGAACTCGTCGACGATTTCGTCCGCCACTTGCTCTCCTCGGAGGCACAGGAGTACTTCGCGACGATCAGCTTCGCCTACCCGATGATAGAAGGCGTTGCCCCGGTCGGCGGCCTCCCAACGATCGACGAACTGAGCCCGCCGGACATCGACCTCGCGAAGCTATCGAACCTGGAACCGACCCTCGACCTGATGGACGAAGCCGGCGTCTCAGGATGACGATCCGAGAGCAGGTCGCGCGAACGGTCGAACGTGGGACGAACGGAGACGACTCGCCCGTCGACGTCGGCCTCACGCTACTCGCTGCTGCTATCGCAGCCGTTCTGGTCCTCCCGCTTTCCTGGCTCGTCGTCGACGCCGCCGGGCTCGGGTCTCGAGCGCTCGAACTGACCGTCGACTCCCAGACCATCGAGGTGCTGGTCCGGAGCGTCGCGCTGGGCGCAGTGGTCACCGTCGCGAGCGTCCTCATCGGTGTCCCCCTCGCGGTATTGACCGTTCAAGGAGAGATTCCGTTTCCCCGGTTCTGGACCGTCCTCGCCGCACTGCCCCTCGCCGTCCCGAGTTATCTCGGAGCGTTCGCCTTCGTCTCGGCGTTCGGGCCGCAGGGAGAACTCGCGGATCTCCTCGCGCCGCTCGGCATCGGCTCGATCCCATCCGTCTATGGGTTCGCCGGGGCCGCGTTCGTGCTGACGCTGTACACCTACCCATACGTGTTCTTGACGACGCGTGCGGCGCTGCTCTCGTTCGACGGTTCGCTCGTCGAGGCGGCACGAACGCTCAACACCGGCCGCTGGGAGGCATTTCGCCGGGTCACGCTTCCACAAATTCTGCCGGGGATTACGGCCGGCGCGCTGCTTGTGGCGCTGTACGCGCTCGCCGACTTCGGCACGCCCAACATCATGCGGGTCGAGGTGTTCACGCAGTTCATCTACGCCCGATACAATGCGTTCGCCCGCGACTACGCCGCGTTGCTATCGCTCCAGTTGTTGACCGTGACGGCGATCATCCTCGCGATGGAATCCCGAATCGGCGTCGACGAATCGGAAGCCTACGAGAGCGGCGGGCATCGCGGCAGCGTCGACCTCGAACTTGGAAAGTGGCGATACCCGGTGTTGTTGCTCCCGACCGCCGTCTCCGTGCTCGCGCTCGCGCTGCCGATCGCGATCTTCGGAATGTGGTTGTTTAGCGGTGGGCCGGGCTATCAGGTCGGGCGGCTGACGTTCGAGTGGGAGTATGGCCTGAATTCGGCCTACGTCGCGTTACTGGCCGCCGGCGCCTCGATCCTCGTCGCGCTGCCGATCGCGATTGCGTCGGCGACGGCCGATTCGCGGCTGGCGGCGCTAGCCGACCGCGCACCGTACGTCGGGTACGCGACGCCAGGGATCGTCCTCGCGATCGCGTTACTGAGCTTCAGTCTCGACGTCCTCCCCGCGATCTACAAGACGGTGCCGCTGCTGGTGTTCGCGTACGTCGTCAGATTCATGCCCCAGGCGATCGGCTCGATTCGAACGTCGACGCTGCAGGTGGATCGGCAACTCCTCGAAGCGGCCCGCACGCTCGGACGCTCGCGGTTGAATACCTTCCGGGCAGTAACACTCCCGCTGATTCTGCCGGGAGTCGCGGCCGGGGCCGCGCTGGTGTTTCTCACGACGATGAAGGAACTGCCGGCGACGCTCATGTTACGCCCGCTGGGATTCGAGACGCTGGTGACGTACATCTGGCGGGTCGAGGAAACGGGCCTGTACGGGCAAGCGGCGGTCCCGGCGCTCGTTCTGGTCGTCATCTCGGGCCTGTCGATGGCCGTGATGCTCACACAGGAAGGGCGATGATCCCACCGTGACACCAAACCGATGAGACGCCGAACGTGGTGGATTGCAGTCGCTTCGATCGCCCTCGCCGGTGCTATCGCTGTATGGGTGCTCGAGGCGCGCACGTTTCCGTACCACTCGGTCAACCACGACGAGGGAGTCTATCTCCAGCAGGCGGCGATGTTGCTGGACGGGCAGCTCTTCGTTCGACCGCCCGTCGAGGACGTCTTTCGGCCCTGGTTCTTCGTCGAAGACGGAGACCGACTGTATCCGAAATATGCACCCGTCCCCGCGGCACTCTTCGCGCTCGGTGAACTCCTGGGAGGGTATCGAATCGCGCTTCTGGGAATCGCAGCTGTCATACTCGCACTCGTCGCCCTGGTAGTCGACGAAGTCTTCGATCGGGGGTCAGGCATCGTGGCCGCTGCGACCGTGCTCTGTTCGCCGCTCTTTCTGATCGAAGCGGCCGTCTTCCTGCCGTACGCACCGACGGCGATGTTCAACCTGACGTTCGCCTACGGCTATCTCAGAGCCGACCGGACGGAAGACCGACGCTGGGCCGGAGTAGCCGGCGCGGCGATCGGCCTGGCCTTTTTCTCGCGGCCCTATACGGCGGTCCTGTTCGCCGCGCCGTTCGTCGCCCACGCCTGTTGGACCCTCAGCCGGGACTCCCGACGGGCGCTTCCCAGACAGGCCACGACGGCGGCGCTCGGACTGGCGGGCGTCGGGCTCGCATTGGCCTACAACGCCACCGTGACCGGATCGCCGCTGCTGTTTCCATACGAAGCGTTCGCTCCGCTGGACGGCCTCGGCTTCGGTCGCCGACGACTTCTCGGCCCTGGAATAGAATACACCGTGGAGCTGGCGCTGCGCTCGAACGCGCTGGTGCTTTCGGAGTTCGTCACCGGCTGGATCGCCGGTGGGATTCTCGGCGCGACCGTCGCCGCGGTCGGGTTCGGCGTCGCCGTCCGACGCGGTCTCTCGCCCCGCGAGTCGATTCTCGCCGGACAGGTCCTCACCATCGCCGTCGGGAACGTCTACTTCTGGGGGAACGTCAACCTCCTCGGAGACGTAGAGCGCGCCGGCGACGGCCTGATCGCCACGCACGGCCCGTACTACCACTTCGATCTCCTGTTGCCGTTCGCGGCGTTCGCCGCCGTCGGCGCACTGGCGCTGGTCGCCGCCGCCCGACGGACGGCGGAGCGAAATCTGACGCCCCAGGCCGCACGTGCGACGCTCGTCGCGGCGCTGCTCGTGAGCGCGCTCGCGGTGGGCGGCGTCACCGCGGCGAACGTCGACGAGAAAATCGACCGGAACGCGGCGGTGACCGACACCTACGAACGAGTGTACGAGCCGCTCGAGGACGAGCCGAGTGAGCGGTCAGTCGTGTTCCTTCCGACGCCGTACGGGGACTGGCTCGCCCATCCGTTTCAGGCGCTTCGCAACGACCCGGATTTCGACGGACGGACGGTGTACGCGATGGACGAGCGCCCGTTCGCCGTCGTCGACGAGTATCCCGACCGATCGCTATACAGGTTCGCGTATCGCGGCACCTGGGCTCCGCACGAGGGGTCGCCGTGTGCGGCCCGCCTTCAGCCGGTGGATCACGTCGCCGGCTCCACGGTCGGGCTGAACGCCACCGTCGGCGTTCCGTCGGCGGCGGAGAGCGTCACTGTGACCCTCACGACGGACCAGGGGAGTGCCACGTACGTCCTGAACAACGCCTCGGATCGGACGTCCCTTCGACTGATCGCCACCGACGGATCGGTGCAACTGCACGGAACAGACATCGAAGCCACCGAATCCCTTCCCATCGGGGATCGCGACGACGTCGTGCTCGACGTCTTCGTCGACCGCGGGCTCGGAGGGAGTTTCAGCTACCGCCTCGAGGTCCCGATCAGGACGGACGGCGGGACCGTCCGAGCGCTGACGCCCAGAGTCGAACGGTGTAGCGGAATACGCGATTGTGGCGGCGAGGCAGCGTCAATCCCCGAGCAGTCCCCGAACGGTGTGTTCGTCCGAACCGACATCGTCGTCGAAGAATAGCGCTCGCGAACGGCTCGGCTTCAACGATCAGACGGAGTGAGGTCTCCGGTAACCGGAGGAGTGAAATCTCCGAGAGCCTCTCGGGTAGCCGGTCGAGGGTCGGGCGACGGACATATTTCAGGCAATAGCGTTAGAGGCCGTCCGCTCCCAGCATACTGTATGACTACCGAGCGGTGCGGCCACGTGACGAACAGCAGTGGGGTCGACGACGCCGGTGCCGTCTGTTGCTGGCGACCGACGTGGGAACACGGTGACCGGTGTCTCTGGCACACCGAGACCGTCGTGCCGACGGCGGCCTACGAGCAGCACGTACTCGCACCGGGAGAGCGCCTCGACGGGGCGAACTTCGAGGGTGCGCGGTTAAACGGAACCTCGTTCCTCGCGGGACAGTCGCTCGTCGAGGCGGATTTCTCCAACGCAGTCATAGACGACGCCGACCTCTCCGAGACGGATCTTCGGCGCGCCACGTTTCGGGACGTCGACGCCCACCGCGTGTCGTTTCGGGACGCAAACCTGCACGACACCGTGTTCGTCTTCGCCGACCTCCGCGGTGCAGATTTCCGGGGCGCACGGCTCTACCGCGCTGGCCTAACCGACGTGCGGATCAACCTCGAGACCTCGTTCAGCGAGCGCGCGGTCTACGAGGCCGAGATCGACCGAGAACCGACGAGCGACAGCGCTGCGGAACGTGCCGAATCCGCAAAGTGGGTGTATTCGGAACTCCAGCGGCTCTACAGGGAGAATGCGTTCCCGAAGCAGGCGAACGCGTTTTACCTCCGAGAGATGGACTTTCGCCGCCGCGAGGCCTGGCGGACGGGAAACTACAGGCGCGCGATTCGGCTGGCGGGATCACGCTGGATCATGCGCTATGGGACGAGTCCGTGGCGCGTTATCGCGACCTCGGTACTCCTGATTCTCGTCTGCGCGGCGCTGTACCCCCTGACCGGCGGCATCCAGGAGGTCGGGACCGAGACCGCCGTGACGTACGAGATCGATGACCCCACCGAGACGCCGAGTCGCGTCCTGGGGCGGGCGTATCTAAAGAGCCTCTACTTCAGCGTGATCACCTTCGCGACGCTCGGCTACGGCGATATACAACCGGTGGCGGGGATGGCTCGCGCCATCGCCGCGGCTGAAACCCTGCTCGGGTCGCTACTGATGGCGCTGCTGGTCTTCGTCCTGACCCAGAGCGTCCGATACTGACTGTCCTCGAACGATGCGATAAAAATACTGATCCGACGTGCTCCGCCTCTCAGAAGCGTTCCTCGAGACAGACCGTGACGATCGACTTCGCGATTTCGGCACCCCCCTGCAGTGGGTCGAGTTTGGTCTCGCCGGTTCGTTCGCGGTACTCGATCGGGTGTTCGCGGACGTCGTAGCCTCTCATTAGCGGACGGATCAGGAGTTCCGCCGAGAGGCCAGTGTTTTCCGTCCACTGGATCGACTCGACGACCTCACGGCGGTAGGCGCGCATTCCGGTCGTCGTGTCGTGGACGCGAGTGCCCATCAGCACGCTCGCGAGAGCGGCGAAGGCGTGGTTCCCGAAGCGATTGAACGCCGGCATCGCATCGGCGCCGTGATAGAGCCGGTCGCCGCTGACGACATCGTACCCCTCGTTGATCAACTCGAGGAACTCCGGGAGTTGCTCCATCGGATAGGTGTCGTCGCAGTCGGTAGTGACGACGATCGGTCTGTCCGGCTCTACGATTGCGGCGCGAACGGCGACGCCGTACCCCTGGGGGCGTTGTTCGACGACAGTCGCACCGTACTCGCGAGCGATTTCGGGGGTCCGGTCCGAGGAGCCGTCGACGCAGACGACTTCGGCCTTTCCGTCGGTGACGTCCTCAATGTCGGAGAGAACGGTTCCGATCGCGTCCTCCTCGTTGTAGGTTCCCATGACGACGCTGACGTCCTCGAACGTGTACTTCGCGTCGTACTCGTCGTGCTCGTCGTACTCGTCGGTTCTGCTGGTCGCCTCGGTTTGCTCCCCGCTACTCATTGGTGGGAGTCGCCGCCCGCCGTACTTATGCGTTTAGGTTTGCCTAAAATAGTGTCTGCAGCGTTTCACTACCGCTCTCGGGCGTCGATCGGTGGTGGAATACAGAGCGGTTTCGCGGACGGTTTCGAGCGATTCCCCACCAGTTTCCGGAGGCGCGACGACGGACGTCTCCCTCGGCCGCGACGAGCACAGCACCAGGTACGAACACCAGTGGAAGGAGACCGACCCCGTCACCATCGACTAGAGGATGTAGACAGCAGCGGACGCGGGGTTCAGTAGACGAAGTTCCACGGCGGCGTCAACGTAATCGACTCGATCTCTTCACGAGTAATATCCTTCTCGAGTCCGTTTTCACTCACCAACCGCAATACCGCCCTTCGATCATCTTGAATCGTTTCGGCGCTCGCCGCGAAGTACTCCGAGCGTCTGTCGTCCCCGGATACTTCGATACATAACTCTGCGCCCTCATCGTCGCTGGTCCACTGATGATCGACGTACGTCTCCCAGCACTCGCTACAGACGTCGTCGAACTGGTCCTCCAGATTCCCGGTGAACGAATCCGGTTCGAACGGTAAGGAATGGTGCAACACAGTTCGACAAACCGGCTCGGCTCGAACGACCGCGTCGTCCTGATCCCTGTCGAATAGAACCAGGCAGCCATTAACACACGCGATGGAATCGCCGTCGAAATCAGCAACTGGTTGGTCGAGTCCGTTCAGGCAATGTCCACACGTGATGTCCTCCTCTGTCACGTCCTCGTGTAACTCGAAGTGCGCCCCTTCGATCGGTAATCGTACCGCATCACAGAGGCTCGACCAACCGAATCCGGTGTCTGGAGGCACGTGGTTATCGTAGAACACGTGTATGAGACCGTCGTCAGTCCGCCAGCAATAGGGAATCGGATGATACATATTTATACGTCTCCCCTGAAATAATAAAATACTTTAGATACGTAGTCATTTCGAAACACAGTGATGGTCTGTCGCTAGCGCTCGCCGCAGCTCCGTTACCGAGACTCACCGACCGCGTACGTCGGACGTTTTCGCGTTCTTATATTTCTATTAGATTAATTCGCTATTACATAATTATTTGATAGGAATTAAGTAGAAAGTTACTGACCCGCTGGATGAGCCTCTCGGCCGTTCGAGTCAGTCTCTTACCTCCAGTTGTAACGTATCCGACTGACAGAGTTCGACGATTCGGTTTGCCATCTTTTTCGTTTGTGCTCGATGTGATCCCAGGTTGAACTGAAGGAGTCCGTCACCGCCACCACCGGAGAGAATCGTAATTCGTGACGTCGTTCCATCCGTCGTGTCAAATATTACCGTAGCCTGTTGATCCGAATTATTTCTAAGGTAGTATCGTTCGACCGCAATCACATCAAACCCGTCGCCATCGTACCGTTCCACACTTCCTTTTCGCTCTTGTTTCAATTCGTCGTAGAGGACTCCTGGTAGTTCGTGTACCGCCGACCCCGTGACGTTCAACTCTCTTTTGTCCATCTATACGATTATATCGAGTTAGTAATAAATACAGTTATCGGTCAGTGTACTTTTTCATACTATATTTTGCGTTTGTGATCGCTATACCGATCGTACCACGTTTCGCCTGCGGCACGTCGCTCAAGCGACTGCCTGGGTACACCCCACCGTCACCACATGATCAGCGCAGGCACCAGCTCTATCGGCACCGAGACCGACGAGCGACAAAAGATCGCTGCTCGATCCAGATCCCGACCGCGGCCGAGCCATCGCCATCACGTTTCGCTTCTACTCGAGAGACATCGGGCGGTTCGCCTTGCCCTGTGGCGGCGTCGGCAGACGACAGCCACAGGGCAACGGCGACGACTAGCCGAATCATCTATTACCCGTCATAGTCCCAGCGGGGTGGTTACCAATATTCCAAGAGAGATCGATACGGGACATAGTAGGCGGCTTCGTCGAATCACGGTGAGAGCCACTCGTCGTCAGTTTGTTCCTCGATCCTCCCGGCTTCGATCACGGCCAGAAGGTCGAGTACTGTACGGAAGGGGACGAATGCTCCTTCACCAGCCGAGATCGTTCGATCGAACTGTCACACCGTATCAACGATGTGATCGGCGGCCTTCAGCGCAAGCGCCGCGATCGTCAGCGTCGGGTTCATCGCGCCGCCGGTGGGGAAGACGCTGCTCGAGGCGATCCAGCAGTTCTCGAGGTCGTGGGTTCGGAGGGTGGGATCGACGACACTCTCGGTAGGATCGGTTCCCATTCGAGTCGTCCCCATGTGGTGGAACGTGGGAAACGTGTTTTCGGGGCCGATCTGGCCGGTGATCTCCGCGCCGAGTTCCGAGAGGATCTCCCGCTGGATCTCGTTCACCCGTTCGATCGTCCGGAGGGCCCGATCGCCCACGGTCCAGTTGATGTGGGGGACGGGATTGCCACGGTCGTCGGTGCGGTCGGGATCGAGACTGACGTAACTGTCCTCTCGGGGGAGTTGCTCGACCAGCGCGCCGATCCCTACATGGGTGCCGTAGTCGCTTCGAAGCCGCTCGAGCAGGTCGTCGCCCCAGTCGTCGCCGGTCAGCGCCATCCCGACCGGCGAAGGACCGGCGACGTTGAAGAACTCGAGTTTGAACGGCGCGTACTCGTCGTCGGCGTCGTCGTAGAACTGGTGGGACTCACTGGTGAGAAAGCCGACGTGGTTCTGCCGAGTTGGTTCGTCGAGGACGCCGTTCACGCCGGCGAAGAGGTGATCCATAAAATACTTTCCGACGAGACCGCTCGAATTCGCGAGTCCGTCGGGATAGCGACCCGACTCGGAGAGCAAGAGCAGACGGGGCGTCTCGACGCCGCCGCAGGCGATAACGAAGGCGTCGGCCTCCTGTCGATGCCGTTCGCCGTCGGGGGTCGCGTAGACGGCCGCCGTGATCGAGTCGGCGTCGTGCTCGAGGCGCTGGACCGGTGCGCGGTCGATCACCGTTGCGCCCGTCTCCTCGGCGCGCTCGACGTGGACGGTCGCGTCGTACTTCGCCCCGGAGGGGCAGACCGGCCGGCAGGTGCCGTACCCGACGCAGGCTCCTCGACCGTCGTAGCGTTCCGAGTTACGTGCGTTCGGAACGGAGTGCATCGCGATCTCGAGGTCGTCGCAGGCCTCGGCGAACAGGCCGTCGCTGTAAGACGGTGGAAACGGCGCCAGCGGATGGGGCTCCGCTCGCGGCGGCGCGAAGGGGTTGTCCTGAGCACCGGCGACGCCCAACTCTCGCTCCGCGGCCGCGTAGTAAGGGCGCAGATCCTGGTACTCGATGGGCCAATCGGTGCCCGCTCCGCGCGTGCTTCGGGAGTTGAAATCGTCCTCGTGGAGTCGCATCACCATGCCCTGCCAGTGGAGCGTCGACCCGCCCACGCCCTTGACGCGGGCCAGATTGAGCGGGTAGGACCACTCGTCTGACGTCGAGTAGGCGTCGCGTTCGGGATCACCGTCCCAGACGTCCTGTGGCCCGTAAAACGGCCGGATCGCCCGCTCCTGTCTGGCGAGCCTGTCTCCCCGATCGAACCGCGGCCCGGCTTCCAGGATCACGACTTCGCGGCCGGCCTCGGCAAGTCGATCCGCGACGATACCACCCGCAGGACCCGCCCCGATCACGCAGACGTCGGCGCCGACGACCGGCAAGCGATCCGCCTCGTCGTCGGCAATCCCCGCCGATGCAGCGGGTGGGTGGCTGCCGCTCACGCGTCCGGCCCCCGCTGGTAGGTCTCGAGGCCGCCCGCGTGGCCCCGGGGGTTCTCGAGGCCGACCAGTTCGCCGCCCGTCGGCGAGGCGTAGAGCGCGAGCAGGAGTTCGTTGACGACGTAGTACCGAACTCGCTCGGAGGGCGTTCCCTCGGGATCTTCGTCGGCGGTGTCCGCGCCCACGTTCCGCAGCACCTGCTCGCGGTCGGCGACCGACAGCGCAGCGAATCGATCCTGATACCACACCCTGGCGTTGTCGTCCAGTTCCGCGACCGCCGCCTCCATTCTCATCGCGTGCGTTCGGTCCTCGAGTCGGGCCTCGAGAAACGTTTCGACGAACGTCGCCGTCCCTGAGACCTCGTCCGGGTACACGACCGCGGCGGCCGCAACTTGCCCCTCTTGAACCCGCTCGACGTCGATCGCCGAATCGGCGCCGGGCGGCGCAACACAGCCGGACAACGACCCGCCGACACCGAGCGCCGCCAGTGCGGCGATCGCGTCTCGTCTAGACAGCTCCATAGGGTCGGATTAGGCAAACCTAAAACTTATACCCACTGGAACGAGACTCGCCCCTGCCGATTTCGCCGGACCTGAGACCGCGAGTGGGTTGTACCACGGGACGGACCGACCCTCGTGGACGCAGAATTGGTATCGGAAATACTGTGATTTATTACCGCGCGCCTTCTTTTCTCCCCGAGACGTCATGGAAACGGTCGTTGCCACCGGTCACACGACCGAGAGTGACAGCGTTCGCGCTGGCCGGAGCGCTGCGGCGCGCGCGCTCGCCGATCTGCCGTCCGATCGAGTCGACTTCTGTCACCTGTTTTGTTCGCCCGAGTACGAGTACGATGGAGTCATCGAGGGCGTACGCACCGCCATCGGTTCCGAAGCGGCGTTACTCGGTTGCTCTGCGGCGGGGGAGTTTACAGGGCTGTGTTGAATCGCCATACGGCGGTGGAATTCATTGTTTCACAGCACGCTTGATGTTATAGACGACACACATCAGTGCGATTTCTCGGAACTCACGGAACCAGGAACGCGCTCGCACGGCGAAGCCGAGCGAGCGCTTGACTGCCGAGTTCACGGTTTCCGTCATAGAGCGCTGATTGTAGCGTTGTTCGTCGATTCTGGCGTTGTGCGCGTGGTCGTACGGAGCGAAGATACGATGCTTGATCAGCGGTCTGATGCCGAGTTCACGGAGTGCTTCGCGGAGCGATTGCTTGTCGTAGCCCTTATCGGCGGCCAGAGATCGCAGATCGCCCGCCGAAACGCGGGCGATCTGCTCGGCGAGATCTGCGTCACTGCCTTCTCGGGTAGTCGAACAGTGAACGTCGAGGACGGCTTGAGACTTTGTATCGACGAGTTTCGTAACTTTGAGCTTCTGGACGCGGTAGCTTATTCGCTGACAGTAATGACGGCTCGCGGCTGATCGCTCGTAGAATGTGGCGTCAATAGCGCCGTGTTTTGAGGGATCGTGCAGCTGCGCCGACTGGCGCAGTAGCACTCGACAGACGCTCATACTGATCCGATCGAACGCTTTACACAACGTGGATGGGCAGGGGAGATCGGCCGCGCTGAGGCCGATCTCCCCGGTTATTTGTGGCATCTCCTTGAGCAGGTCAATCGTCATCCGGTAGGACGCATCGAGGTAAATCCGCAGACAGTGCAGTGAAACGAGAGCATAGTCGGCGAATCCGCCGCCTCCTTCCGGGGCGGCGGATTCGTCTCTATCGCCAGTAACGTTTTGAGCAACCGGCACAACTTCCCGAATGAAGCGGGAGATTTGCGTCATGGACACTCGCAGCCTCCCGCTTCAACTCCTTTGGTTTACCGACCTATCCCGACGCCGCCTAGTGATTCAACACAGCCGTTTACGGGGACCGACGTGGCCACCGAAAGCGTCGTCGTCGGGCTCGTCACCAGCGACTCGCTTCGCTTCTTTACCGGTCTCGGTACGGGACTCCGTACCAGCGTTCCGAACGCTGTTCGCGAAGCGGTCGCTGATCTTCCGACAACCGTCAGCGGCTATCCGTATCTTTCTGCGATCAGCCTCCACGACGGGCTCAGCGGGGTCGGCGAACAGCTCGCGCTAGTCGCCCAGCAGAAACTCGGCCCCAGGGTGAGCGTCGTCGGCGGCGCGGCCTCTGACCGGTACGAGCAAGATGCCACACACGTTTTCAGAAACGACACCATCGCCGCCGACGCCATCGGAATCGCCCTCGTCGCCTCGCGTGACCGCCTCCCGATCGCGGTCGGCCACGGCCACCAGCCGATTTCGGAGCCGGTCACGGTGACGGCGGCCGACGGCTGCGTCGTCTCCGAACTCGACGGACGGCCGGCCTACGATGTCTGGGAATCGACTGTCAGAGAGTGCGTCAGGGCGGAATTCGGCGTCGAGATTGACACCGTCCCACCGACTGGGACGCAGATGCTCAAAATCATGGGGGCCTTCGAATTCGGCGTCGACCAAGGCGGAACGTACAAGATCAGATGGCCGAGGGTCGAGGCCGACGACGGAACGCTTCGCTTCGCCGTCGAGATCCCGGAGGGGACGGTACTTCGAGTAATGTACGGCAGCCCCGAATCCCAGATCGAGTCGGCACGCGACACCATCCGCCAAGCGATGGCCGAGACCGACGCTGCGATCGCCGGGGCGTTCGTCTACGATTGTGCGTGTCGAGAAATCATCCTCGAGGACCGGTTCCCGGAAGCGGTCACCGCGATGCGCGAAGAACTCGGTTCACCCCTCTGTGGGTACGAAACCTACGGAGAAATGTGTCTGCAGATGGGACAACTCAGCGGCTTTCACAACACCTCGAGCGTCGTCATGCTCCTTCCGAAATGAAAACGGATCACGAGCAACTCGTCTCGAAGTTCAGCCAGACGGTCGGTGTCGAGAAGGCCGAAGCCCTCGTCGCGGCGAGCGCAGAGATTATCGGCCTCGAACGTAAAGAGTGCTACACGCCTCACGAACTCGAGGACCTCTGTTCCGTAATCGCAGACCGGTACGAAGGGTACATCGCCATCGTTGCCCAGGAGATTCGCGTCCACCAGCAGGCCCAGCAGCGATTCGAGGCGTTGCTCGAGCGAATCTCGGATCCGGTCGTCGTCGTCGAGTTCGAAGGCGACGAGCCGATCGTCACGTGGCTCAATCCGGCGTTTCAGGAGACGTTTGGCTACGGATCGGGAGCCATCGGAACGGCGCTTTCCGAACTCATCGTCCCCGGAGACGACGCCACGGGGGGAATCGATCACTGGCTGCGGTCGTCCGAGAACGGACAGGAACTCCGGCGAAAAACGGCAGCCGGTGACCTTCGAACGTTCATTTTCCGACCCGTGACCGTCACCAGAGAGGGCGGCCGCGTCGAGGGGGACGGCATCTACGTCGATATCACGGAGCGCAAACGCCGAGAACGGATGCTCGAGAACCAGACCGAGCAACTCGAACAGTTCGCGAGCGTCGTCAGTCACGACCTTCGAAACCCGCTGAACGTCGCACAGGGACATCTCATTCTCGCCCGAGAACACGCCGAGTCGTCGCGCGTTCGCGACTCCTTAGACAGCATCGAAGAGTCACACGACCGCATGAGTTCGCTCATAGACACCCTCCTGACGCTCGCTCGCAACGGCCAGCGCGTCGAGGACCCGAGTCCCGCGTCATTCGCGAAGGCCGTGACCGCCGCCTGGTCTCACGTCGACACCCGCGATGCGACACTCCGGACCGAGGCGCTTGAGGGAGTCGCGATCGCGGCTGACGAAAGTCGCCTCGTCCAACTGCTCGAGAATCTCGTGCGCAACTCCGTCGAACATGGATCCTCGTCGCCCACCGTTCGTATTGGCCTCCTCCGGGAAAGTACCGACCCTGTCGGCTTCTACGTCGAAGATGACGGACCCGGTATTCCGGACGACGCTCGCGAGCGGATCTTCACGCACGGCTTTTCGACGCAGGACGCCGGGACCGGGTTCGGCCTGACTATCGTCCAGACTATCGCGGACGCACACGGCTGGACCGTCACGCTCGCGGACACCGACGGTGGCGCCCGGTTCGAAGTGTCCGCCATCGAGTTTCGAGCCTAACTCGGCTCGCGGACCGACCGCGACCGACATCGGCTCGAGAAGCGGAGGGACGTCATTCGATGGGGCGTTCACCACTGTCGAAACCGGACAGGCACACATCCCATCGGCCGGATACGACTCGAGCAGCGCCTGCGGATCGTCGGCCGAGAGCCACTGCTGCGCGTCGTCGGGATCGAGGATCACCGCCATTCCGTGGTGTACGTCCGAGACGACCTCGTTCGGCTCCGACGTAAGTATCGTGAACGTCTCGAGCGGTTCCGCCTCGGATCCGGTTTCCACGGCGGCCCCAAAGGCGTCGAGTCCTGTCTGGATCGCATCCGGTTCTCAGCGTTCCCAGCGGCCCGCCATCGCGAAAACGTGGTCGTACTCGAAGGCAACGCGGGAGGATCGGGTTCCGTTCTCGGTTTCGACCCATTCGTAGCAGCCGTTGGCGGGAACCAGGCATCTGCGCCGGGCGCAGGCATCACAGGAACTCGGTTTCTCGTCGACGGACTCCGCTCGAGTGGTAATCGATCCGCCGATATCGTCGTCGGCTCACGACGGCACCAACCCCTACTCGAGGCGTCGAATCGTACCTCGAGATCGTTCTACTCGACGACGAGCGTGTATCGGCCGCACACGCTTCTACTGACGGTCCAGAGAGGCACATAGCCTGTCCGCCCGTCGTCGCCCGAGTCGGAGCGGGACAGAATTCGGGACCGACGAACCGTCGATCGCTCGATAGTCAGTATGAGGTTCTTACTCCGGGCGCCCCGTCGAGTATGCCCCCCGTTACCATATTCGATCCCAATGCACTCGTTGTCGGGGTCATCATGGAAGACCGATACGAAATGGTGGTGTGTCAGAGCGGCAATCTCCGACTCAGAGATCCGGATGACCCCAATTGCTGGATCGCGACCGACTCTCCTGTGGAGATCGAGCAGTAATACAGCGCCTCTTTCGCGTACCCTACCTTCCGTCCGTGTCCGCCCGATTATTGAACCGACGTGGAACGCTGTGTCCGTCCAACTATTGAACCGGCACGAGATAACCAGCGCTCGCTGGGAGCCGTTGCGACCCCTGATTATGTGGGACGATGGAGACGCCTCGATCGTGTGGTAATAACGAGGAGACGTGCTACTCGGAGGGGTAGCAACAGAAGCGCCAGGACAGGGATTTGAACCCTGAATCCCGAAAGGGAACACGCTTTCCAGGCGTGCGCCTTGCCGTTCGGCCATCCTGGCCCACGTGATCCTTACCCCGTCCGTCGTTTAACTGTTACGAGACGCGGTCACTCCCCGCGACGCCGTCTCGCCCACGCGGCGAGTCGCGACTCGAGCAGATACGACCCGACCATGGTAGCGAACCCGACCAGCGTGGCGAGAGCCAGCCCCTGTGTGATCGTGACGACCGGCACCCAGACGAGCGCGGCACCCTGAACGAGGACGAGAACCGAGAGGAAACCGATCGCTCCCCACAGGGCGGCGGATTTCGTGTGTGGGTCGATCCCCATCTTCCCGGCCGGATGCCCGCTCACGCGTCACTCACCGCCGTCACTCGAGGCTCGCGACGGCTTCGATCTCGACGCCGACGCCCTTCGGGAGGGCGGCGACCTCGACGGCGCTGCGAGCCGGCGGTTCGTCGTCGAAGTACGCGGCGTAGGTCTCGTTCATCGCGTCGAAGTCGTCGATATCCTCGAGGAAGACGGTCACCTTGAGAATATCCGCGGCCGTCGCGTCCGCCTCGTCGAGGACGGCGTCGAGATTGTAGAGGGCCTGCTCGGTCTGTGCCTCGATGGACTCGTCGGCGAGTACCTCACCGTCGGCCGTCATCGGAATCTGTCCGGCCGTGAACAGCAGCGAGCCGTTCCCTGCCGCCTGGCTGTAGGCACCGACCGCTGCGGGTGCGTCGTCGGTCTCGATGATCCGTTTCATACCCGGATGGTGTGGCCGGCTGCGCTTAAAGCCTCGAGATCCGCGAACGACGGCGGGGAGAATCGGGCGCTGGTCGAGCGCCGGAGATCGGCAGGTCTCAGTATCCCTCGGCGTGGACGGGACCAGAAAACGTCGAATAGAGAACCCCGAAATAGACGCAGACGAGCGGTACGAGGAGTGCGGCGGACAGGGTCAATAGCCGGAGCGCAAGCGGAGAAATCGCGGCCTCGGCAGCCGTCAGCCCGGTCGCCGGGTCGAGCGTCGGGTACATGAGCACGGCGACGAGCGCGACGAGCGCGTAGGTGAGGCTACCGGCGGCGAAAAACGCGACCAGGTCCCGCTCCCGGCGGAGAGCGACCGCGTAACCAGCGCCTAACGCAACGGTGGCGACGACGAGCGACAGGGGGAGTGCCTCGAGCAGGGCGTTTCGGACCGCGAGACGAGTGGCCAATACGAGGAGAGTCACGGCGGTCAGCAAGAGATAGGCTCCGAGGGCGCGAACACCCCACGATCGGGCGTCCGTCGCGAGGGTCCCGTCGGTTTTGAGCGCGAGGAACGCACCGCCAGTGACGACGGTGAGCGCGACGACACCGAGGCCGACCAGGAGGGTTTCCGGTGCCTCGGTGACCGTCGTCCCGAGCAGCCAGTTGCCGACGAAGGTGCCGAGCAAGAACGGAGTGGCGACGCTGCCGGCGACGAACGCTCGACCCCACCACCGCTGCCAGCGCTCGTCGTCGCGCTGTTCGTAGAACTCGGGGGCGAGACCACGACAGATGAGCGCCCCCAGGACCCCGAACAGCAATAGATAGTGGCGGCTGAATAGGGTGGCGTAGATGGGCGGAAACGCTGCGAACAGGCCCCCGCCGAAGACGACGAGCCACACCTCGTTGCCGTCCCAGAACGGGCCGATCGCGGCGAGGATTCGCTCGCGCTCGGCCTCCTCAGTTCGAGTCGCGAACACCGCGCCAGCCCCGAAATCGAATCCGTCGAGAAAGAGGAACGTACCGAGGAAGGCGAAGACGACGACGACCCACAGCGTCGGTAGGTCGACGTGAGACGTGAACGCAGTCGGTGCGATCCCGAAGGCCGTGGTTGGTACACCGTCGACAACCGAGACGAACGCCGCTTGAGCGACGGGGACAACGTCAGTCATCACCGGACACCTCCGCGGTCGCCGTTTCGTCGTCCGGTCTCGAGCCGCGACGCTGCGCTCCGTCCGACGCGGATTCGTCGGCGGATTCGATCTCGGGTGGTCCCGCTCGGAAGAGTCGGCGGACGACGTAGCCGTAGCCGACGAGTAATCCCGTATAGACGATGCCGAAACCGACCAGCGTGAGCGTCGCCTCGATTCCGGTGAGGCCGGGTGAGACGCCCGATTCGGTTCTGAGTAGTCCCTGGACGACCCACGGCTGACGACCGACCTCGGTGACGATCCAGCCGGTCTCGACGGCGACGAAGCCGAGCGGTGTGGAGGCCATCAGCGCGAGGTGGAGTCGGCGGTTCGTGAAGAGGTCGCCGTGTCGCCATCGGTAGGCACCCCATACCGCGAGCGCGGCGAACCAGAAGCCGAGCAACACCATGGCGCGGAACGACCAGAAGACGATTGCGACCGGCGGCGATCCCTCGAACTCGTCGAGACCCTGGACCGCGTACGACGGATCGCCGCCGCTCGCCAGGATCGACGCGAGCGCGGGGATGTCGATCGTCCAGAGGTTCTCCGCACGAGGATCGGTAAAGGCGCTCGGATCGGTCGGAATCGCGACGAGATGGAGCGCTGCTGGCGCGTCCGTCTCGTACTGTGCCTCCATCGCAGCGAACTTCTGTGGCTGTGTCTCTGCGACGTGACGGGCGTAGGAGTCGCCGTGGACGACCTGAAATGGCGCGGTCACGAGCAGGACGACGAGGGCAACCTTCAACGACGTTCGCCAGAAGCGCTCGTCGTCGGTGCCGGTACTCGCGCCGCCAGTCGGCGACTCGCCTGCGGCCGTGCTCGGATCCGTTTCGCCCACGGTCACGCTCGAGTCGGGGATCAGGTCGGTTTCATCGCGGCGCTCGCGCTGACGGCCGCCGTTCGCACCGAGACCGCCGCTCGAGCGGGAGACGAAATACGCCGCGGTCCCAGCCACGAACAGCGCGACCGAGAGGACGGCCGCAGATTGCATGTGGACGAACATCCACGGGAACCGTGGGTTGAGGTAGGCTGCGACGGGATCCACGAGGGTCACGACCGGTTGGCCGTTTCGTCGAGCGAGTTCGTAGCCGCGAGGGGTCTGCATCCACGAGTTTGCGATCAGGATCCAGACAGCCGAGAGCCACGTCCCGAGTCCGACGGCGACGGCCGATACCATGTAGAGAACGTCGTCGACCCGTTCGCGGCCGAAGACGAAGATTCCGAGGAAGGTTGCTTCGAGGAAGAACGCCATCATACCCTCGACGGCCAGTGGCCCGCCGAAGAGTTCGCCGGCGAAGGTCGCGAAGGCCGCAAAATTCGTCCCGAACTCGAACTCGAGGACGAGCCCCGTTACGGTGCCGACGACGAAACTGACAGCGAAAATCCGTGTCCAGAATCGACGCTGGCGCTCCCAGAGCGGGTCCGACGATCGGATCGATTTCCACGTAAAATAGACGAGGAACGGAGCGAGGCCCATGCTCATCACGGGGAACACGATGTGAACGATGGTCGTCAGCGCGAACTGAAGTCGACTGGCGAGGGCTGGATCTACCATGGAAGTATCCGGGCGTATACCCGGTCGGAGATACTGACCCGACGTTTGATGGGTCCTCGTCGATTCTCGAGTGCTGGGAACTGCGTCCGGCTTTGAGGACGTCGCGTTTCGAACGGCAAGAAGATGGTGATCGGACGAGATCAGGAAACCGACAACGGAGCCGATCTCTTCAGGCGAGGACGTCGACCGTGTACCCCGCCTTTCGAAGATCCGAAAGGAAGGCATCGACGTGGTCGGGACCGCGCATCTCGAGTTCGATCTCGACTTCGGTGTCGCTCATTTCGACCTCGCGCGAGGTGCGGTCGTGGTGGATCGCGTAAATGTTCGCCCGGTGGGCGGTGACGATTTCGAGTAAGTCTTCGAGCGCACCCGGCCGGTCTTTGAGTACGGTTCTGATCTTCAGATAGCGACCCGTTTCGACCAGCCCGCGGATGATGACGTTGGTCAGCATATTGAGATCGATATTTCCGCCGCACAGCGCGGGAACGATGACCTCGTCTGCCTCGTATTCGAATTTCTCGAAGAGGACGGCGGCGAGGGGAACCGCACCCGCGCCCTCGACGAGCGTCTTCGAACGCTCGAGCAAGTAGACTAACGCGACCGCGGTTTCGGGGTCCGAGACGGTGATCACTTCGTCCACGTACTTCCGGATATACGGGAACGTCTGCTCGCCGATACTGCGGGTCGCGATACCGTCCGCGATCGTATCGACCTCCTCGATCGAGACGCGTTCATCGGCCTCGAGCGAGTCGGCAGCGCTCGAGGCGCCCTCGGCCTGGACGCCGATCACTCGCGTGTCCGGTCGTTGCTCCTTGATTGCGGTCGCGATCCCGCTGATGAGCCCGCCGCCACCGATGGGGACGACGACCGTCTCGACATCGGGGCAATCATCCAGGATCTCGAGGCCGATCGTTCCCTGACCAGCCATTACGTACTCGTCGTCGAAGGCGTGGACGTAAGTCCGACCTTCCTCGCGCTCGATTTCGTGTGCGTGCTCGGCGGCCGCGTCGTAATCACGACCCGCGAGGACGACGTCGGCGCCGTAACTCTCGGTCGCCTTGACCTTCGAAATCGGCGCATATTCGGGCATGACGATCTTCGAATCGACGCCCGCCCGCGTGGCCGCGAGCGCGACGCCCTGGGCGTGGTTGCCTGCGCTCGCGGTCACGACGCCCGCGGCCTTTTGCTCCTCGGACAGCGTCGCGATTCGGTTCGTCGCACCGCGAATCTTGAACGCCCCCGTGCGCTGGAAGTTCTCCAGTTTCAGGCGGATATCGGCCCCGGTCATCGTCGAGTACGTGTGCGAGTACTCGAGCGGCGTCCGTCGAGAGGTTTCACGTACCCGCTCGCGAGCCTCGAGAATATCTGCGAGTTCGAGCATACGCCCGTCTACTCGGCGGACGGTGTAAGGGTTACTGTCGAGGCTGGAAAAGCCGTTGGCTCGGTGTGTTGTTGAATCACTGTCGGGGTCGGAGAGCCGAGCGAATGGCCCTACCGATGACCCCCAACAGGGAAGTGCTGCCAACTGTGGGCAGCACGACAGGGAATACAGGGAATGCACGGCGTGTGTCGTGCGAATAAAGAAGGGAACCCATAGCATATAAATCTCATGCACCTGCGGCGAAAGTGAAAACGAAAGACTGTGACGCGCCAATCCTCATGTCAGACGCAGGAATAGACGAATGACATTCGCAAATGATTGCAAAAATATTTTTTATTGAAACAAGCGTTCGATCTTGGTTTCGTTATCACCCTCTCGTAATTCATATAACCACAGTATCATGTATGGTGTAGTGGTCAAGCGTTTGCCACTTCGGGTCGTACATCGTCCGCTCTACCATAGCTGAGCCGAATCGGAGAACTATTCACGGCGCGTCCATTGATCGTCGTGCCGTATCGTGAAGAATGTCAGCCTCTCAATGATATCGTCGCACGACGTGAGCGGTATGGGACAGAAGGAATAACACTCGTCGCCGTCACGAGAGGCAGCTGGCGCCGACCCACTCGCCGTTTCTGATGGGGTTTTCACAGCCGTCTCCGGACCACCGGCTCGAGTAACCGGACGGGTACCTCGAACAGTCGGATGCATTTCTGGCAAGTGGAGAGACGAAACGGTCGGCCTGAATCGCGACGTAACCGGACGATTCCGTCGAGAGAGAAATCGGGGTACCTATTATCGGTCACCGAGCGGAACGAATTCCTGATCCTGCGGGCCAGTATATCGGGCGCGCGGGCGGATGAGACGGTTGTCTTGCTGGTATTCGAGGACGTGAGCGATCCAACCGCCGACGCGGCTCATCGCGAAGATCGGGGTGTACATGTCGATCGGGATGCCGAGCTGGTAGTAGACCGACCCCGAATAGAAGTCGACGTTCGGCGCGATCCCCTTCTCGGTGAGCCCTTTCTCTTCGGAGAGGTACTGCTCGATAGTGGTCGTGTAATCGTACCACTTGCTCTCGCCGGCTTTGGCGAGTTCTTCGCTGCGTTCCTGGAGAATCTTCGCGCGTGGGTCCTTGACGTTGTAGACGCGGTGACCGAAGCCGGGAATGCGCCGTCCCTCCTCGGTGGCTTGCTCGACCCACTCGCGGTGGTCGAGATTGCTTTCGTCGATCTCGATTAGAACTTCCATGACGTCCTGATTCGCGCCGCCGTGGAGCGGACCTGAAAGGGCGCTGATGCCGCCCGTGACCGCGCTGTAAATGTCCGCCATCGTCGATCCGATGACCATCGAGGTAAACGTCGAGGCGTTCAGACCGTGGTCCGCGTGTAGAATCAACGCCTGATCGAACGTCTCAGCCGCGATATTGTCCGGTTCCTCACCGGACAGCATGTAGAGGAAATTCGCCGCAAGTCCCAGTTCGGGGTGGGGAGCGACCGGGTCTTCGCCGAGGCGGTAGCGCTCGAATGCGGCCAGTGCCGTCGGGATCTTGGCCGTGATCCGGCGCCCCTTCCGAAGCGTCGCCTTGAGGTCCTCGGGATCGGCGTCGTCTTCGGGCTCGTAGGCGGAAAACATAGACACTGCAGTTCGCAGGGCAGCCATCGGCTGTTCGTCGGCGACCGCAAGTTTCTCCATCATCTCGAGGACATCGTCGTCGACCTCGCGTTCGTTCATGAGCGCGTCCGAAAACGGCTCGAGCTCATCGGTGGATGGGAGATGACCGTTCCAGAGCAAGTAGAGGACTTCTTCGTAGCTCGCGTTGCGAGCGAGCTCCTCGATCGTGTATCCGCGATAGATCAGGCGGCCGGCGTCGCCGTCGATCGAACTAAGTTTCGATTCGGCAACTAACACACCCTCGAGCCCTTTCTTGAGGTCGTCAGACATACTCAGGGATTTCGGACCGCAATGGAAAAGTATTATCGTTTGCCCGATGACGGTTGTCAGTCCGCCGGATGTGTATTTTTCGCCGGTTCGACTCGACTTCGGGTGCGGGAGAGCGGACCTGGTTCGAACGAACACGCTGTCAGTCGCTCCCCGAACGACCACCGTGGCCGCCTGTGCAACTGTTCGTCCAGCTATCGAATCGTTTCGGTCGCGTAGAAGAAAGGCGACCGGCGCATCCTCGAAGAACGGGATCGAGCCGGTCTCGATGGTACCGGCGCGCCGGGCCCGCTCAGGGCTGGCTGGGTCGGTTAGCGTCGGTAACCGATTCGGTCGGGTTCGACTGCCCGAACGTCATCTAAACGCCGTAGAGGACGATGACGAGTGCAAGCGCTCCGAGTTGTACGATCCGGTCGGGGTGAACCATCGCGACGATACCGGCCGCGAAAAACACGGTCCTGAGACCGATCGTGGATCCCCGATCGAACGGGAATCGATAGTTGATGCCGTGGATGATTGCGATCGGCCCCCGGAGCGCGATGACACCGGCGGGCAACGTGCACGTACCTGCGGCGCCCTTGTCACTCCGTCCGCGTTCGGCTACCTCGCCGACACGGTCGGCTACCAAACCTCCTGGTTCTTCCTCGCCGCAGTCGTCGTGGCGGTAGGCCTCCTCGTGCAGGTCGTCCGAATGCCGCCGTCCGTTGCACAATCCCCCCCTCCGAGACCTGATCGAGCCGGCGCGTCCGCGGCGGCCATTCTCACTCGAGTCGTTCGACCAGTTCGACGTCGTATCCGTCGGGATCCTCGACGAATGCGACGCGACAATCGATATCGGCCATCGTCGTCGGGTCCATCCGTACCGGCGGATCCACTCGCTCGACGAGCCGTTCGAGCGCGTCGTCTGTGCTGTCGACCGTCACCGCGACGTGTGCCATCGTTCCCGAGTCGATCGCCGGACCGCCGTCAGGATCGTACTTGAACTGAAATTCGGCATTGTCGCCGCCGAGGTAGACGTTTTCGACGCCGTCGTCCCCCGTAAACGACCAGTTCTCGCGCAGCCCGAGGGCGTCGACGTAAAAGGCACGCGTTCGATCGATGTCCGAGACCCACAGCGCCGTGTGGCTGACGTCCATGTGTACATCGAGCCGTCGCAGGACAAAGTGTTACTGCCGACGCACCGCGGAGACGGGACCAACTGTGCGATTCGACGTGGGGCTCACCGAGTGGGACCCCTCGAGCCCACTGCCGACGTCGACCGGATCACTCCTCGAGGATTTCGTCCATAAGTTTCGTCTGGGCGGCCGCCAGATGCTCAGTGAAAGTCGATCGAGCGACGCCGAGTGTCTCGGCCACGTCCGTCGCGTTCGCTCCCTTGGGATAGTCGAAGTAGCCCATCTCGTGGGCGACCTCGAGGATTTCTCGCTGTCTGGCCGTGAGCCGGTCGCGATCGACGATGACCGGATCGGCCGACCTATCCTCGTGATCCTGTGAGAGTTGTTCGACAATCACTCCGTCGAAGGTCGCCCGTAGCTCGTCGACGATTTCCGCGACTTCCGTGAGCTCGATAGTCCGAAACGAAACGAGCAGCGCACCGTCTTGTGCGCGCACCGACGAGACGGGCGTTCCCGTTCCCTCGACGACTTCGCAGGCGCAGTCGGCGCCGCCGTCGCGCTCGAATCGATAGATTACCTCACTGTCGTTGGACTGGACCGGCGTCAATTCGACGTCCGTACCGGTGTCGACCGAGGCGTCAGCAGCCACGCCGAACTCCTCGACGACCGTCCCGTCTGCCGTTTTTTGGGACGATCTCGAGACCGAATCGACTGGCTCGTCGGCGCGTGCCGAGACGTCGGCAACCGGACATTCCGCGGGATCGGCGATAACGACCGTTGCACGAAACCCCGTCATGGAATCGAGTCGGACCGCGAACGAGATAACCAACTCTAGAATTCCCGCGGGATGAAAATTCCGTGACCCGACCGAACCTCAAGAGTCGCGCGTGATACACGGCAAAATCGTAACTCACGAGGCGTGGTCGACTCGGCGAACGCACTTCTTACACATACTTCCGAAACCGATCGTTGGGGAATGTGTACTCCGTGACGTCGGCACGATCCGTCGGCGATCTCTCCGGTATCCGCGACGGTAAGAACGGTGATGCGAAAGACTGGGGCTCGAGAGGCAACCAGTCACTCCACCGTTGGGCGTTCGACCGGTTCATCACCATGCTCGAGTACAAGAGCGAAGAACGTGGAATCGCCGTCGAGACGGTCGACGAACGCAACACATCGAAAACGTGTGCGTGTTGCGGCCGCAAGGACGGAAACCAATGCGTCGAACGCGGCTTGTACGTCTGTGAGGGTGTGGCACCGTCGCCAACGCCGACGTCAACGGAGCCGAGAACATTCGACGCAAACTCGAGGACGCGAAAGTACCTCCGAGTCTGACGGACAATACGTCCGCGGATAGGGTACCGGCTGGATGGCACAGCTAGCAGTCCACCTGTTCGATCGCGAGAGCGGCCGGTTCACACCGAGAGAACGGGTCGTCGACTGCTACCCATACTATCCCAACGCTGAGCAAATCGGAGATTTTCGAGGTACGCGAATCTTCGATTCGCTTGACTCGGGAAACCCCGGCGTGAACGCCGGGGAGGATGTCATAGCTGTTGTCCCAGTTTTTCCCTGCTGATTCGGATCCCGGTCGGCGTGATGATTATTTGATCGTCACCCTTGCGGACGATATCGCCGTTCACTTCCTGGGCGACCTGTCGCAGTTCGTCGATGATGTACTCGACCGTGCTGTCGTTGGTCCGCAGGCGCGTGATGTCCGCGATGACGATGTCGCCGTCGTAGACTGCGTCTTTGATGTCGATCGCGTCGGCCTGACTGCCGATCTCCGCGATGTGTACTTGCATCGTCGCCTCTGCTGACTCCGCCGAGACGTCCTCGAGATTCAGTTCGGCGTAATCCTCGACGGTCCGCGATTGATTCCCGCCGAGAATTTTGCTCATGAGTCCCATTGGCGGTATTCACCGCCGCCGCCAGTATAGTTCTTACGTCAGACAAAGTCCGGTCAGTGAAACTATCCGCGAATTCGACGGTTCCCATTGCGACCGCAGGGTGTCCGGTCGACATGAAATTTCCGGACGGAACACCCTCGAACGCGCTCACTCAGTCGCCTGACGACCTAGCGGTCACGTCGGGTGAGTCGAGACGAAACGGCTCGTCTCGCCACTCGATCTCGAGTCGGTGACGCGGGAGGGACGGAGCCAGCGTCCGCGCCGAAAGCAGGCCGCGGAAACGGCCGTCGTTTCGATCGTGGTCGTTCCATGATACCAGCCACCACGAAATAGATTCGTCGGATAAATCACTCGCAAATACTAGTATTGCTACCACAACCCGGATGTGAAGGAGCAATTATCGGTCGTTCACAATGGATTTTTGCAGCCAGCCGTACGAACCGCGGTAACCGAGATCGTGTGACATTGCGACGAATCTCCGAAGCCGTTCACCGCGGACGGACTAGCCGGTAAACTCGAAGAGTTCGTCGCCGACGTAGTGTACCGAATCGACGACCTTTCCCTCGTCGCCGACCATATCTGTCCCGTCGACGCGAGCGCGACCGACTGCGAGTATTTTCCCGTGGGACTCCTCCGCGATCACGACAAGGTCATCCGGCGAGATATCGTCCGTCGCCTCGGTGATTCCTGGCCGCATGACGTCCGCGCCGTCGCTGACGAACGAGACGGCACCGGCATCAACGGTCACCAGCCGCTTCTCGGGCTCGTAAGCGTTTGCGCCGCGAACCGTCAGAAACGGTTCCTCGTCGAAGAACGCGACCTGAGGCTCCCCATCGATGAGGATGACTTCGCGGTCGGCCTCCTCGAACTCGACGCGCTCGTAGACGTCACCCTCGGGCGCGACGCCCAGTTTGTCCTCGAGTTCCGCCTCGAGGTCGGAGACGGCATCGCTACGGAGGTGGTGTCGAGATTTGACCTGCATATCCGGGCAAACGACCGGTCTGGAGTTAAAAGGCCCGTTCCCAAAAGCGGACAATCCGACGACCGATTCGACCGCCGTCAGGACGGGAAACGACGTGCCAATTGCTAAGTGGCCTCACACCGTCCGAGCGAGTATGTGGCCCTCTCGGAACCGCACGGAGACGGTGATCTGTCTCGCCTGTGGCACCGAGCGCCCGCGCGACGAGACCCGCGAGTACGACAAGTACGGCGACCGTTGGGATCGCGAGGACAAGACGTTCGAATACCTCTGTAAGTCCTGTCACCGCGAGCTCTGTCACCATCCGCGCGACGACCTGGAGGAGCTACTGATCGATCTCGAGGCCGGCAACGGAAGCCGTGATGCGTTTCTCGCGAGCTATCTCGCTTCGGTCGAGGAACGATACGGCCCGCTCGAGGAACGATAGCCGGCGTCCGAGCGTCGGCTCGATCGAAAAGGACCCACGGGGCGAGCGGACGTCACGTCGGTTGTCACGCGGTACCTGTCGAGGGCCATCCCGACACGACTTTCACCCTCACGTCCGTAGACGGCTGTATGAGCGACGACGCACAGGCCGATGCCGGCACGGCCGAAGGGCAGGGTCCCGTGGAGATCAGTGAGGACCTCGCGCGCCACCTCGAGAACAAGCGCGAGGAGTTGTTCGAGAAACACGGCATTCGCGACGAGTTCCCGTCAGACGTCCTCGAGGAGGCCGAATCTCGAACGGAGGACGTTCAGGCCGAGATCAGCGACGAAATCGTCGAGCGACGTGATCTGCGCGACCTGACGACGTGGACGACGGACCCGATCGACGCCCAGGACTTCGACGACGCGCTCTCGATCGAAGAGCGAGAGGACGAATACGTCCTCTGGGTTCACATCGCGGACGTGACCCACTACGTCAATCCCGAAACGTCGATGTGGGACGAAGCCGTCGAGCGGGGGAACACAGTTTACCTTCCCGGCTACACGATTCACATGCTGCCGCCGGTACTCGCCGAGACTGTCTGTTCGCTGGTTCCCAACGAGGAGCGCCTGGCCCACACCGTCGAGATGCACCTCGACAAAGAACACCTGAGCTACGAGACGATCGACATCTACAAGTCCGTCATCGAGTCCGACGAGCGACTCACCTACTCACAGGCCGAAACCCGACTCGAGGAACCGGACGCGCCGCTCCACGAGGAGAACAACCTGGTCTACGAACTCGCGGATCAGATGCACGAACAGCGCAAAGCGGACGGGTCGCTCGTCCTGAACCCGAGTCGCGACCGTGCCCACACCATCATCGAGGAGTGCATGCTGAAAGCCAACAAGGCAGTCACGCACGAACTCATGTGGAATCGGGGCGTCGAGGCCATGTACCGGGTCCACCCCCAACCGAGCCCGGACGAGTGGTCCAACGCGCTCCAGGAGATACAGGATCTCGACGGCGTCTCGATTCCCGGCAGTACTTGGGACGACCCACGAAAAGCCGTCAACGCGACGCTCGAGGAGGCCCCCGGCCGCCAGCTAGATAAGATCCAGTGGGCCGTGATGAAGGTGATGCCCCGGGCGAAATACATGAATGACCCGTTCGGCGGCCACCACGCGTTGAACTTCGAGATCTACGGCCACTTCACGAGCCCCATCAGACGGCTTTCGGACCTGATCAACCACTGGATCGTCTACCAGAACGACGTGCCGGAGAACCTCGTCGAACTCTGTGACCGCGCCAGCGACAAACAAAAAGACGCCGAACAGTGCGAGCGCGAGTACAAGACCTTCCTCCAGGAGGTCGGACTCGATCCCATGGCGGTCAACAACCGCGGGATAGAAGTCGTCGAGGAGAGCGAGGCCGAGTGAACGTTGTGAGCGAGGCCGGGAAACGGCGAGCGCAATACGACCCGCTACCGAAACGTTACGCGACCGAATCCGGCAACTGTTTCTCGTAGACGTGTTCTTCGAGCCCCGGGCCCAGATCGGATGGTCGGGTTTCAACGCGGTCGAAACCGCGGGATTCGTAGAACGAAATTCCGATCTCGTTTCTCGCCAGAACGGCCAGTCGGAGCCGATCGAACTGCCCCGACAGGTTCGTTTCGAGACGCTCGAGCAACGCGGTCCCGAAGCCATCGTTCCAGTGGTCGGGCCGGACGTAGAGGCGCGCGAGAAACGCCACTGACGTATCCTCTGGCCAGGGGACGGCGTGGATGTAGCCGCTGAGAGGATCCTCGACCCTCGATTCGCTCGTTTCGTCGTCCGCTGACGGTGCTTCGGCCACGAGGAAGACGGCGTTTTCGCGTCCGTTCGTTCCGGTGATCGCCGACTCGAGGTCCCCGATCGAGTACCAGTCGGAGACGACGTCATCGACCCTCTCGGGTCCGAGGATATCGTCGTAGGCAGCGTGCCAGCTCCTGCGGGCGACCTCGTGGATGGCCCAGACATCGTCGACCGTAGCCTGCCGGACGGGGCGAGTCACGGTGGGGCGTAAGACGGCTGCCGCCAAAAAGCGGTACCCGACAGCCACCGCATCGATACGGTCACAACGCGATGAATCGACGGCCGTTCGTCGTGTGACCCAGTCGCAAGGAAAGACGCGAACTCGGTTGGATGGTTTCGTCAGCAGTAGGACTCCGTCCGCCACGGAACAGTTCGTCGGCGGGCGGAGTCGCACGTTTTCGAGGGAGCAGCATCTGTGCGGTTCCCCCGCGGTTCCCGGTGCGCGTTATCTCCAGTCCGACCGCCGCGTCCGCTCGAGGCATCGAACACCAGTATCTCACGTCGATGCGGTAGTCGACGAGGGCGTTGCTCTCGGTGTCGAACGCGACGTGCGTGCCAGCCCGTGCGTGCCAGCCTAAACACGCGCGTCGGAACAGCCATCGGTCTGGGTCAAGCCCAGGGGCACTCAGCCTGCTCCGCCGGTAGATCACCACACTGAACCCTGGAAGGCGAGTTTACACAGCGACGCGCCCGGCAGCGATGGAGCGACGCGCCCGGCAGCGATGGAGCGACGCGCCCGGCAGCGATGGAGATTGCACTCGCGCACGCGGAAGAGCGTAACGAAACCTGCGATCCGAGCCCGTCGCCTACCCGTTCCGTATACATCCGTCCGTTCACTGGCGGGAGGTGAAAACGACGGTCGAGCTACCGGGAAATGTCTTCCGACTGATCACTGACGACCGCTTCGACCTCGTCCGCCGTCACGAGCGCGACGTCGCCGGGGATCGTCCGCTTGAGCGATGCCGTCGCGGCGGCGTACTCGAGGGCAGTCGCGATGTCATCGCCGTCGAGACGGCGGGCGATGAACGCGCCGGTGAAGGCGTCGCCAGTCCCGATCGGGTCCACGGTGTCGGTCTCGTACGCGTCGTGATCGTGGACGACGCTGTCGTGCCAGGCGACTGCGCCCTGTGCGCCGCGTGTAACGACGACCGTCGCGAAGTCGTATTGTGAGCCGAGTTTGTGCGCGAGTTGTCGCGGATCGCCCTCGAATTCCAGGACGGTTCGCGCGTCCCGGGCGGCAATAACGAGGATGTCGACATCCGAGAACAACCGAGTCAACGTGTCCCTGGCTTCATCGGGCGACCAGAGTTTGCGACGGTAGTTGAAATCGAGGGCCGTCGACGTCCCTCCTTTCTGAGCCGCTTTGAGCAGGTTTGCGGTCGTATCCCGCAGCGTCGAGGAGAGCGCGGGCGTGATACCGGTCGTAAAGAAGACCTGCGCGTTCTGGATCCGATCGACGTTTAGTTCGCGAGCTTCCACCGTCGAGACGGCGGTGTTCTCCCGGTCGTAGATCACGTTCGTTCCCCGCGGCTTCCCGGCCTGCTCGAGGTAGTACGTTCCCTGTCGGCCGCGGTGGCTCCAGACGACGTCCGTCTCGATACCGTGACCGCGGAGTTCCCCGACGACGCGCCGCCCGAGCGCCGTCTCCGGTACTTTCGACAACCAAGCCGCGGAGGCGCCCAGTCGACTCGCCGCGATGGCGACGTTACTTTCGGCCCCTGCGGCGCGAGCCTCAAATTCGTTGGCGTCCTCGAGGCGTTCGTGTCCCGGCGGCGACAGCCGGAGCATCGTCTCACCGAACGTGACGATGTCGGCCTCGCTCACGGCTCGGCACCCCAGGTCGATCTCCAGTGAACGGAAATGTCTCTGTCGGCCATACCCGTCTCAACGAACGGCTCTGGTATAAGGTATTGCGGTCTGTCATCGCACAAGTATGGTCGAACGACCACGGAAGCGGGCGTCGGATCACTCATAGAGGAGAGCCGATCGTTTCGTCGACGGTACCGTCGCTTCCGAGGCCGTCGACCTCGAGACCGAGATCTGACACCGGGAGGGGATCAACGTGAAATCCGTTCAGCTCAGGATCAGGATGCCGTCGGGGTCGGATTCTCCCGCAGAAGTCGCCGACCGTTCACCTGTGGAGGGAGAGAGTTCGCTCCGCCGTCCGTCTCGCTGTATTTTCCACGACGTGATCGCGGGAGGATACTCGAAATCGACGACGACCGGGTCGGCCGGGCGGACAAGACGATCAGTACACTCGACGTTATCGACAGGCTTCCGTCGAAGACGGCCACGAACCTCCTGACCGACGCGACGACCTCACCAGCAGTAATTGGCTCGGTAGCGGGTACACCCTCGATGGTCGATTGGGACTCGGATTTCCGGCACTCGAGTGACGGTCGCTGATTCGTCTGCGGTCGTTCATTGGAAGCCCAAATTGGAGCCCGCTGCTTCGACGAACCGTCTGGAGAACCCCATTGTCGACCATCTGTCGCCTGTCGATACGTTCACGAGAGGAATGAGAACAGGCAAGAATTACTTCCGTTCGAGTGGTGTGTTACCTATGGACGACGAAACCGAGTTCGACGATATCCTCATCCCGACCGACGGGAGCAAATCCGCTCGCGCGGGGGCCGAGCAGGCGATCAAATTCGCGCGGCGAAACGATGCCACCCTCCACGTGCTGTACGCAATGGACATGGGGGACGCGGACTACGTCGCAGTTCCGAGCGACATCGCGCAGACGCGCAAACGACTGGAAAAGAAAGGACAGACGTTCGTCGACGAGATCGAAGAACTCGCCGCGGACGCCGACGTCGCGTGCGTCACGAGCGTCAAATCGAACACGCCCGTAGAGGCCATCATCGAGTACGTCGACGAACACGACATCGACCTCGTCGTCATGGGAAAACGGGGACGCTCCGATCCCGACAAGCCCCTCGTCGGCTCGATCACGAACCGGGTTGTTGGCTCCCTCGAGATACCCGTGTTCACCGCCTGATCGATCCGCTCCTCGGTACCGTCCGATCCGCTCGAGGGCCGCTCGCCGTCTCACTCGTCCGCTCGAGCGATGCCAAGGGGTCGGAAGAACGGGACCGATCACGCGGCCGTGAGCAGGAGGTAGTGCCAGTGGCGTCTCGACGAACTAGTCGTCGGTACCGAGCGACGATGTGACGGCGACGGTCGTCCGTTCGTCTTCTCGGTCGAGATCGACTCGGACGCCGAACGACTCGAGCAACGCACACCCCGTTTCGAGGTGGTCGGTGACCGCCGGAACGCGAACCCTACCGCCGGTGAGCGCCAGAAATACCAGCAACTGGTCGGCCATGTGTCGATCGACGGGCGCCGACCCGTCGAGAAACCGGTTCGCAGCGTCCGCGGCGTCTTCGCCGACCCTCTCGGCCGGTTTGCCGCGCTCGCCGAGCGCGGTGAAACCGGCGATGCCCGAGCCGTGATCGATACGAATCACCAGTGCAGAGCCGGGAGATGGGCTGAGCGCAGTCGTCTCGCAGCGTTCTCGGAATTCGAGCGACGGCGCTCGATGTAGTCGTTCGAGCACCCCCTCGGCCTGGCGCATCGCAACGTCGCGGTCGGCAAGCGACGCCGACTCCGTCGAGTAGAGACGGACCCCCTCGAACGATCCTCGCTCGACGAGGCCGATCCGATCGAGGCGCGAAGGCGCCAGATACAGCGTCGTACGGCCGCCGCCTGCGGGGTAAAATCCCCGTTCGTCGACTTCGCAGGCGGCCGCGATGCCGAACCGACGGAGCAACGGAAGTTTCACGTATCGGAAGTAGTCGAGCGGCGGTGACCACGCGACGTCCGTTCCGCCAGTGACCGTCACCGACAGCGCCGACTCGAGGATCGTCGAAAGCGGCAGCAACGCATCGAACAGTAGCGTTGCGCTTCCAGCGGTTCCGATGTCGACGGTGTATTGCCCGCCCGCGAGTCGCTCGGGGGCTCCGACGCCTGTTTCCCTATCGAGATCTGGATCGAACTCGATCGTCTCAGAACGGAGTTCGGCGCCCGTCACGTCGGCGTCGCAGATCTCGGTCATCGTCTCGAGAACTGCCAGATGCTGGTTGGCCAGGCCAGGCGTCGGCCGATCGCCGCGGACGTTCTCGAGTCGAATCGACCGGTTCTCGACGACCGCCAGCGCGAGTGCAGTTCGAAGGAACTGTCCGCCCGCGTTCGAGCCGTCGAGTTCGAGGGTAGCGGTCATACGGGATCGTACGGTCTCGAGGGGCCTCCCGGTGTCGACTGCGCGGGAACGGACGACGATCGACTCGCTCAGCGTCGCCGGTTTCGTCGCCGCCGAGGCCCTCGGAGGCGAGTAGCGGACGCGAATACGGGCATGGAGGCGTGGACGCGGAGTCGCCGTTCATCGACTGACCGCGCTCCCGGGCGGACTATTCTCCGTGGCCCGGGTAGTCCCGCTCGAATCGGTCTTCGATCTCCGCCTCGTCGAACTGGACGATCACTGGCCGACCGTGTGGACAGGAATAGGGATTCTCGCAGTCGTCTAACGCCCCCAGCAGGTCGACGACCGATCCCTCCGTCAGCGATGTGTTCCCGGTGATCGAGGGATAACAGGCCAGGTCGCCGAGGAACTCGTCGGCCAGCGCATCGACCGTCTCGGCACCAGTTTCGCGGTCGCCCGCGATGAACGACGCGAGGACGTCACGCAACCGCGACGGCTCGAGAGTCTCGGCGAACACCGCAGGAACGGTCGTCACCGCGACGGTCCGATCGTCGATCCGATCGGCGTAGAAGCCCAGCCGCGAGAGCGCCTCGCGGTAGTGACCGAAGGCCTCGGCCTCCGCTGCGGTCAACTCGAGTTCGACGGGCGAGGCGAGCGCCTGTGCGCTCGGGTCGTCGGCGAACGCGTCCTGGAGACGCTCGTAATTAACCCGCTCATCGGCGGCGTGCTGATCGATCAACACGAGCCCGTCGGACGATTCACACACCAGATACGTCTCGTGAAGCTGGCCGAGAACGCGCAACGGTGGGAGCGAGTCGAAGTCCGTCTCGTCGCCCGTCGCTGCCTCGCCAGTCAGCGTTCGCTGGTCGGTCCCGGCCCCGAACTTCCGTTCGGTGTCGAGACTCGAGACGTGATACTCGCTCGCATCACGGTCGTCGCTCGAGGCAGTATCGGCCCTCGAATCGCGGTCGCCCCTCGAATCGGGGGTCCGTTCCCGAGGCGCGGTCGGGCTGGCGGGCTCATCAGTCGACTGCTCGGCCTCGGTCGGGTCACTCGCAGGCGACTCCGGTCGCGAGGCCGACTCGTTCGAATCGGAAATCGACCGCTTCGAGGCGGCCGACGTGTCCGCGTTCGCCGGTTCAGTGTCCGACTGTGGGCGCTCCGCCGCGGAGTCGGATCCAGCGGCCGGCGACGGGGGTTCGCCCGCGGTCGGCGGAACGGATTCGCTCGCGTCCGACTGGGTGGCGGACGATTCCGTCTCGGTACCGTGCTCGAGGCCTGTCTCACCCCCGCGTTCGCCGCCTGGTTCGACCTGCGTCTCACCCGGTGCCGACCGGCCGCGGGGCGCTCGAGACCGGAGCAGGCCATGCTCAAGCAGCGCCGATTCCACGGCTGCGTCGACCTGCCTCCGAACCGCGTCGTCGTCGTCGAAGCGCACCTCTCGCTTGCGCGGGTGGACGTTCACGTCGACAGCGTCGCCAGGTACCTCGAGAAAGATGGTCACGAAGGGATAGCGGTCACCGCCGAGTTGCGTGCCGTACGCTCCCATGATTCCCTCGCGCACCGCGTCGGCGGTCACGGCCCGGCCGTTTACGTACGTCGCGAGATAATCCCGGCTCGAGCGGTTGGTTTCGGGGTGAGAGACCAGTCCGGAGACGGCGTCGAGCGGCCCGGGCGGGAGCGGGTCGCCGTCGGCCTCGACGGGAATCATCGACGACGCGACCTCGCGTCCGTAGACGGAGAGCACGGCGGCCTGCAGGTCGCCCTGGCCGGTCGTGGCAAACACCTCCCGCCCGTCGTGGGTTAGAGAGACGGCTACCGCCGGATTCGCGAGTGCGTACCGCGTGACGACGCGGTTGACGTGAGCGAACTCGGTCGCCGTCGTTTTGAGGAACTTCCGGCGGGCTGGCGTGTTGTAGAAGAGGTCCTCGACTTCCACGATCGTTCCGTCGGGGCAGCCGATCGGATCGACGGAAACGACGTCGCCGCCCTCGTAAACGAGTTCCGTCCCCGCACCGGCCGCCTTACGCGGTCGTGAGCGAACGGTCATGTGCGACACCGATCCGATCGTATGAAGCGCCTCGCCTCGGAATCCCAGGGTAGCGACGCCGGACTCGAGATCTTCGAGGCCGTCGATCTTGCTGGTCGTGTGCTCGCGGACGGCCGCGCGGACGTCGGCCTCGGACATGCCATGGCCGTCGTCGGCGACCCGGATTCGCTCCGTGCCGCCCGCTTCGACAGTGACGTCGATGCTCGAGGCGTCCGCGTCCAGGCTGTTCTCGACGAGTTCCTTCACCGCGCTCGCGGGCCGCTCGACGACCTCGCCGGCGGCGATTCTGGCGACCGTATCGTCGTCTAGCTGGTGGATATCGGTCTCGTCGTCGGAAGGGGTACTCTCGTCACTCATGATGTGTTGGCGTCGGCACGAGGATCGGTCCCGACGCAGCAGATGTGCTGGCTATTTCTACAGAAGCTGGCTGGTTAGGTCTTCCGTCTCGGGAAACCACCTCGACGGGTTCATGAGATCGAAACGGCCCATCGAGCTGACCCGGAACGGAGACCGTCTCGTGAGTGCGGTCAGTCCTCGAGCCCAAGATCCTGCGACATCGAATTCCCCGCCCGCGGGACGCCCTTGACGGTGATCGTCTCGCCGTTCATGAACGAGGCGGCGGGACTCGAGAGGAACTGGGCGACGTCGGCGATTTCTTCGGGGTGGCCGATGCGGCGGTCGGCCCTCTCGCGGGGCGGCATGTCTTCGCTTTCGATCCCGAGCGTCTCGGCGACGCCCGGCGTCTGGATGAGACCGGGTGCGATGCAGTTGATCCGGATGCCGTATTCGGCCCACTCGGCGGCGAGCGTCTCGGTCAGACGGATGATCGCCGCCTTCGAGGCGCCATAATGGCTTTCGCCGGGGGCAGCGTGCTGGCCGTTGACGCTCGAGAGGTTGATGATGACACCGCCGTTGCCCTCGCGCATGACCTCGCCCGCGAGCTGGGTACAGTGGACGGTACTGTTGAGATTGAGGTCGACGATCGTTTTCCAGCCGTTCTCGGAGATTTCTTCGAAGGGCGCGACGAATTCGCCGCCCGCATTGTTGACCAGAACGTCGACGTCGCCGAAGGCATCGACGGTTTCGTCGACCAGGTTCTGGACCTGCTCTCGTTCGCGGACGTTACACTCGACAGCGAGTGCCTCGCCCGCGTCGTCGGCCTCGTTGATTCCCTCCGCAACCGGCCCAACGCGGTCCATCGACCGTGAGCAGATTGCGACGTTCGCGCCGCTTGCCGCGAGTGTCTCCGCGATCGCCTGTCCGATCCCCTGGCTCGCTCCGGTGACGATGGCGGTCTTTCCTGCAACGTCGTAGTCTGGTTCGTGCATCGTGCTAACGGGGACCTTTCGGTCTCAAAATTCTACCGATAACCGACGGCGGAGTGGGGACTCGAATCGAGGATACCGGAACTCGAACAGACGATACCGGCCCCGGTTTTCCCCGTTCGAGAGGTTTTTGAACCGCGTTCCATTGATAGCGTCTACCGTCGAAGCGCGTGACACGATTTACGTCAGTCGCGCTCCTGAAAGACAGGGAGTTCGCGGCACTGGCCGGGACCGCGTTCGCGAGGAGCCAGGCGTACTCGACGATCCTGATCGCGCTGGCACTGTACGCCGATCTCTTTCAGACGACCGGGGTCGTCGAGGGACTGTTCGGCGCGATGTTCGCGCTCGTCCAGTTACTCATCGTCCTGCCGCTCGGTCGGAAAGTGGATACGGGGAACGCAAAGCGCTACCTGCTAGCAGGCTTCCTGCTCAACATCGGCGTCTTCGTCGGGTTCGTTTTCGTGACCAGTCCGGCCCACGTCGTCCTCGTTCGGATGGTCCAAGGGCTCAGCGCGAGTATCCTCTGGATCACGGGCGCTGCGGTCGTCGGCGAGATCAGCCCCGACGACCAGCAGGGGCGGTGGCTCGGCGCGTACAACCAGTTCGCGTCCGTCTCGTCGCTGGCCGGCGATCTGGTCGGCGGGTACCTTCTGTTCGCCTACGGCTTCACCGCGACGTACGTCGTTCTCTCTGTGATCACGATGGGGTCGTTCGTCCTCGTCTTCACCTTCCTCCGCGACAACCCCGGCGGACGGAAGGACCCAGAGGAAGCCGGCAGCGCTGAGACGTTTCGAGCGCTGCTCGGGCTCCCGATGCTCCGGGCGCTGGTGGGCTTCAGATTCTTCTTCAGCTTCGGGAAGATGGCGGTCATTCTCTTTCTCCCCATTTACGCGCGGACGAGTTTCGGCATCTCTGCGTTCGCCATCGGCTGGATCATGGCCGGCGGGAAGCTCACGAAGGCGCTCACGCAGGGATTCGTCGGCAACCTCACGGACCGCCACGGCATGGAACACTACTTCGTCGCCACCGGCGCGACCATGTACGGACTCGGAACCGCAGCGATCCCGCTGGCCGCCTACGCCGAGGGAATGATCGATCCTATCACGGTGACAGTACACGGAGACACCCAGATCCTCGGCGGTGCCTTCATCGCGCTCTTCGCCGCCTACTCTCTGCTCGGGATCGCCGATTCCATCCGACTGCCGGCGAGCATGTCGCTGTTCGTCGACGAGGGCGAACAGTACAACTCCGTCGCGAGCGCCATGTCGCTGCGATCGATCTCCTGGAAGGTCGGTCAGGTGACGGGACCGATCCTCGTGGGGACGACGATGGACTTCGTCTCAACGGAGGCGGGATTCTTCCTCGCTGCGGGTTTCATCGTCGTCGCGACGATAGCCTTCGTCGTGACCGCCCGACGCGCCCACTCGAGACGCATCGTAACGGAGAACCCGTCACCAGGGGATTAGTAGGAGCGGAAAATCCCCGAAGCTCTCCCGCTCGACGCGCGTTCGACCCACGATCCGATGTGATCGGTTCCCGACGAACTCCGTCGACAAGAAGCTCTTTGTCGTCTGAAATGGGTATCACGTGTCATGGGCACACATACGGAAGGCAGCGTCGACGCGATTCACATCGCGCCGGAAGCCGGTGCGGAGATGCAGTCGCTGACGGACGTCCGAGCGGTCGCCGACCGCGGACTCGAGGGCGATCGGTACTTCGACCGGGCGGGGTCGTGGTCGGGAGAGAAAGGCCGGGACCTCCCGCCGGAGGATCGAGCGCTTACGCTCTTCGAGGCCGAGGCACTCGACATCGTCGAGCGGGACGCGGGCATCGAACTCGAACCGGCCGATCACCGACGAAATATCACCACCAGAAACGTCGCCGTCGATCACTTACTCGACGAGCGGTTTCAGATCGGAGGGGCAGTCTGTGAAGGGATAGAGATCTGCGAGCCGTGTGCGTACCTCGAGTCGCTCACCGAAGAGGGCGTCCTCAGCGCGCTCGTCCACCGGGGCGGGCTGAACGTCAGGATCGTCTCCTCCGGGGAGATTTCCGTCGGCGATCAAATCGCCGTTCTGTAGGCCCACTGCGAGGCGAGCGGCGGGTCACGAATCGTCTCGGCTCTACCTCGATCGCTGTGATCGTTCCACGTCGGGAACGCCGGCTTCGATATGCTGGCGCCGTGGTGCTGTGTCTCTCGGTTGTCCGACTCGAGACGACGGACGCGACCGTGACGGAAGCGTCACAGCATCTCGAGGGACCGTGTTCGTGCTAATATCATAACACAATACGCATGTGATATCGGTTCGAACTCCGTGTATGAATTCGGCGAACTTCATCCGGTTTTTGCGGTCACTGGCCGTCCTGAGTGCACTCGCGGTCCTTCTGTTGGCTATCGTTTTGCCGCCCGATCCGTTCACGCAACTACTGTACAGCGGACCGTTGCTGATCGGTGCACTCCTCCTTTCGTACGTTCACGCGTACACGAATCGCCTCGAGGCGTTCGAACGGGTGCGCTGATTCGCGTTTCGGCCGACCACCGCCGAAATCGAAAGCGAAGCGACGTCGACAGCGGCCGGGCCGTCCGAAGGCGATCCGAGCCGCGATACAATCGAGCGAACAGACGAGTACTCTCCACGACCGAATTGCAAGCGATCACACCGCAACGTCGAGCAGCGAGCGATTACTCTTCGAGTCGTTTCTGTAACTCCTGCACTTTCGAGATCAGTTCGATCGGCGGCGTCGTGTTCACGTCGATTGCCTCGAGATCCGCGAGGATGGCCTCGGTTTCGGGATCGAGCCGTTTCCCGGTCCGTTCGGCGTCCGGATCGGCCTCGGTCGCCGCACCGCCGTCCGTCGATGCGGCCTGTGACTGCGTCCGAGACTGTTCGGCGGTCTGCATCGTCCCGCTATCCAGATCGAAGACTGCCTGAACAGGCTCGCTCGAGCCGCCCTTGGCCTCGATCGCCTTCTCCTCGCGAAGGCGCTCGAGGACGTCCCTCGAGCGATCGACGACAGGGTCCGGGACCCCTGCGAGATCGGCGACGTGGATACCGTACGAGCGGTCGGTGGGCCCGTCGCGAACCGTTCGCAGGAACGTCACGTCACCGTCGCGCTCGTCCGCGGCGACGTGGACGTTCGCGACGCGAGGGAGGTTCTCCGCGAGCCCGGTCAGTTCGTGGTAGTGGGTCGCAAAGAGCGTCTTCGCTTTCACTTCGTTATGTAGGTACTCCGTCGCAGCCCAGGCGATCGAGATGCCGTCGTAGGTCGCGGTGCCCCGGCCCACCTCGTCCAGAATTACCAACGATTCGTCGGTCGCGGCGTGGAGAATATTGGAGAGTTCGCTCATCTCGACCATGAACGTCGAGCGGCCCTGTGCGAGTTCGTCCAGGGCGCCGACGCGAGTGAAGATACCGTCGACCAGCCCGATATCGGCCTCCTTTGCGGGGACGAAGCTTCCGATCTGAGCCAGCAGGACGATACAGGCGACCTGGCGCATGTACGTCGATTTACCCGACATGTTCGGGCCCGTTACCACGAGGAATCCGCGTTCGTCGTCCATTCGGACGTCGTTCGGAACGAACTCCGTCGCCTGCTCGACGACTGGGTGTCTCCCCTGTTTGATTTCGAGGCAATTCTTCCGATGCAAGTCCGGCCGGACCCACCGGTTCTCGGCCGCGTGAGTCGCCAGGCTCGCGAGCGCGTCGACCGTCGCCAGTGCCAGTCCGACATCCTGTAGTAGCTCGGCCCGCGCGGCGACGTCCTCGCGAAGCGCCTCGAAGAGTTCGTACTCGAGGTCGCCGCGCCGTTCCTCGAGTCGAAGGATTTCGCGCTCTTTCTCCTCGAGTTCGGCGGTCGTGAATCGCTTCGAGTTCTTCAGCGTCTTGATCTCCTCGTAGTGATCCGGCACGCCGTCGGCGGCGGACTTGCCGACCTGGATGTAGTAGCCATCGGTCTTGTTCCGGTCGACGGTCACGTGTGAGAGACCGTACTGTCGCTTCTCGCGTTCGGCGAGCGTGTCGAGCCACTCCTCGATCACCTCGTGGCGCTCGATTACCTCGTCGAGGTCGTCGTCGTAGCCGCGCCGAAGGAGTTCCCCCTGGGTCACCGTCGACGGTGGCTCCGGTGCGATGGCCTCCTCCAGCGTCTCTCGGAGGTCCCGCGCGGCGTCTCTATCGGGCGAATCGACGATCGTGGACAGCGGTGACTCGGTCAGTTCCGGGTCCGAGGCGACCGTTTCGGCCAACGCGGGCAAGACCGACAACGTGTTCTGTACCGCCAGCAGGTCCTGCGCATCCGCGCTGCCGTGCGTCGCTTTCGACGCGAGCCGAGCCAGATCGTACGCGTCCCCGAGTATCTCCTGGAGCTCGTCCCGCGCCAGTGCCGCCGACGAGAGCGCGGCCACGCTCTCCTGGCGGGCCTCGAGCGCCTCGATGGAGCGCCGCGGGCGCTGGAGCCACTCCTTGAGGAGGCGGCCGCCGGCGCTGGTCTCGGTGTGATCGATCGTCGCAAACAGTGACCCATCGCGGTCGCCTTGCATGGTTTCGGTCAGCTCGAGGTTGCGTTGGGTGGTCGCGTCCAGCGTGACGTGGTCGGCGCCGTGGTGGGCCTGGATGCGGGTCATCGATGCCAGGACGCCAACGCCGGTCTCCTCGACGTACGAGAGGACGGCCCCGGCAGCAGCAATCGCTGGCCCGGTGACTGACAGCCGCTCGACGGTTTCCGCCCCGAACTGCTCGTGAACCCGGTGGGTTCCCCGCTTTGGCGCGAACGCTTCGGTCTCGTGGAGCGTCAGCGTCGCATCGCTGCGTTCTCGAATCCGGTTCAGCAGGTCGTCGTCGGTTCGGACGGCGGGTCCCGGTAGAATTTCGACCGGATCGAACCGGTAGAGCTCCGTCAGCGCGTCGTCCGCGTCCGCGGCCGCCGCGACGAGAAAGCGGCCGGTCGTCACGTCCGCGAAGGCGAGTCCGTAGCCGCCGTCGGTCGACGAGTGGCTGTTCGAACCGCCGGCGCCCCCATCCGCGTCGACGACCGCCGCGAGGTACTGGGCGTCAGCGTCGCCCGTCTCGAGCAACGTCCCCGGAGTGACGACGCGGACGATTTCGCGCGCGTGGCCGGAATCGGTCTCGTACTGATCGGCGACGGCGACGCGGTAGCCGCGCTCGACGAGCGCCTTGAGGTAGGGCGTGAGGTCGTCTATCGGCACGCCGGCCATGGGATACGACGAGCCGTGTGAGGACTTCTGGGAGACTTTGAGGTCGAGTTCTGCGCTGACTGTTTCTGCGTCCTCGCCGAAAAATTCGTAGAAATCGCCACACTGCATGGCAAGCAGTTCCGCCTCGGTCTCGTCTTTGAGCGAAAAGAACTCGCCGACGATACCCGTCGCCTCGGTCATGTGCAGTGAGTATCTTCCCAGCGCAAAAACCCTGCGGGATCCACGGTGAAAGTGATCCGAAGAGACGGAGGCGGAACGCCATCCGATCGGCCGGGAGCGACGGTCCGTCCCGCGGTCGGTGCTTCGAATTGCAGGCTTCCAGACGTATTCGTCGATCAACCAGGTCACGTTCCCGATGGTCGTGGGGTTGCTGGCGCGCCCCCGGACAGGCTCGGCTTCGACGTCGATGCCGTGGGGCTGTGACCTCGATTACCGTCGGCCGTGTCGACGATGGTCTCGTGGATGTTCTCGCCGGCCGTGCGTTCAATCTCGATCGACGGCGCGCTCGTCGTTCGACGGATGCGAGTCGCCGTCGAATTCGAATTCCGGGGACGCCGCACGTTCGTCGTCTCCAGCGTCGGTTCCCTCGAGTGTCCGTTCGTCACCGTCGACGGCGAACGTGGAGTCCGTCGCACCCGACTCGGAGGAGAATCCACCTGCCCCGACGTCTCCGCTAGTCGGCGGCCACGTGGGTCGCTCGTTCGCGTCCGTCTCGAAACTGTCGAGTCTCTCTGCCAGTTGCGTCGCCTGATGAGAGAGGTCCGTGATGACCCGTGAAACTTCGGCGAGTGAACTCGTCTGCTCTTCGGCCGCTGCGGCGACAGTTTCGGCTTCCGAAACGGTTTCCTCGGATATCGCGGTCGCTTCGTCGATCATGGCGACGACCTGCTGGGTCGACGCGGCCTGCTGTTCGGTCGCGGCCGAGATTTCCTGCACCCCGTCGTTCGTGTCTTGTGTGTACATTGCGATCGACTCGAGGGCCGCAGCGGCGTTCTCGACAGCCTCGCGGTGGCTGGCGACCTCCTCGCTAGTGGCACGAACGGTATCTGCCGTCCGGTTCGTCTGTTCTTTGATGCCCTCGATACGCTCTTCTATATTTTCGGCGGCCTCTTTCGTCTCCGATGCGAGTTCCTTGACTTCGCCGGCGACCGCGCTGAACCCACCGCCTCCGGACTCGGCCGAGCGCGAGGCCTCAATGTTGGCGTTGAGCGCGAGCATATTCGTCTGATCCGCGACCGTAGAGATGAACTCGACGAGTTCGTCGATCTGATCGATCTCGGCCTGGAGCGCCTCGATATCCTCGACGGCCCGTTCGGACTCGGATTCGATCTCGTTCATTCCCTCGATCGCGTCCCGGGCGGCTTCGCGTCCCTCTTCGCCGGTCCGTGCGGTTTGCGCTGCGAGGTCCGCCACCCGGTTCGACGAGGAAGCGATCTCCTCGATCGTACTCGAGAGACCGTTCATTTCGGCGTCGACGGATTGAAAGCTCTCGTATTGGCGCTCCGCACCACTGGAGATGTCCTGAATAGAACCGGCCACTTGCTGGGAGGCCGATTGCACTTCCTCCGAACTGGCCGTCGCTTCCTCGGATGCAGCAGCGACGTCCACAGCGAATTGCGAGAGGAACTCCGTCGTCGACTCGAGTTCGGCGATCATCTCGTTGAACTCGGTCGCGACCGTTCGTATCGCCTCGTTCTCGCTTTCGGGATCCATCCGTCGGGTCAAGTCGCCGGCCGCACACGCCTGCATTACGTCGGCGTACTCGTCGGCCTTCGCTATGAGATGCTGGTTGGCCCGTTCAGCTTCTTTTCGAAGCGCAACGGCCTCACGACGCGCTTCCTCTGCTTCGTTCATCTTGCGTTGGATCGCCTCGCCTTTGTCCTGTAGGTCCTCGATTGTCAGGATCCCAGTATTCACTACCAGCGAGACGAACACTGCCCCGAAAAGGAAGACGAAGCCCGTGAGCAGTCGAAACAGCTCCACGGAACCGTTGACCGTAACCCAGAGAGCGGCGACGTATCCGACCAGGAAAAACGCCATCAATCCGAACAGTCCGATCCACCGTTGGCGGTAGTCGGAGTCATCGAGTCGCTGTACTAATCGCCTCGTATAGAGAATCGACCCGCCCATCACGATCGCCCCGCCCACTATTAATAACTGTACTATCATATATGTGTTAATGAGTTTTATTCGAGAACATTTTTATTTCAGAAATTGATTGATCGACGTACGATATTTCGGTCCGGTTTCACCGCTAACCGGGCGGTTACGAGGCAAGAGACGACCGTTCTCGGTGTCATCTCTGGTTCCGATACGGAATGTGTTCCCAGTATATCGTGACCGGGTATCACCGTGGATGTGGAAGCCATTTCACGTATGTCGGAGTCCTACAATCCCACATATAATGCTATTGAATGCCCTTTAGAAGTTACTAATTCATATAATGTACTTTTTTCCTATATATTCTGTCATAACAGACGAGGGGTCGAACAGTGAATCGATGCTGCTGGCTCGACAAACGACCGACGACTCGCAGCGCTCGACGGTGGTTCGTTACTCGAGGCAGTCATCCCATACGGTGACCGCTCCGCAAGTCTGGCGACGTGCCGTCGACACCCGCTCCAGGAGACATGCCCGACACGATAGCTAGTGATCCGTTCAGGGCCAGGGCCGTCCGATTCTACTGTCGCGATATCAGGAATAGCATACCTGATTCGACAATCGTGTCAGCGTCCGACGGTCGGTCTCGCCGGCGTTTAGCGGGGACCCCTCCATTGTCCCGAAAACGCCGGCGGATGCCGACGCCGGAGCGGAACTCCGAATGATGTGTCAGTGATGGGTAGGGGAGGATCGGATTCGTCACCGCATGGCCTGATGTTGGAACGATATCCGATCACGGCGAGGGTCACGATGATGTCTCGGATAGCCGAACGGTCAGTCTGGCAACGACCGAAGTCGTTTCCTCGCCGATCGTTTCTTTGGGACCCCTATGAAAAATTATTTTCAAGTTAAAACCGTGTTAACTACCACAATCGGACAGAGAAGACAAATTAGAGGGTGAAACCGAAGCCGGGACCGGTCCACAGTGAAAATGACAGAGGCGGCCGCTCACAGGGAACCTCCCGCGCTGGGAGTGCCGATCGAACGCGGCGGCTGACCTCGGTGGCCGCTCGTCACAGAGCAAGTTGCTCGGACACTCGAGTTAGTACAACGGTCCACCGAGGGGCACCGACTCGTCCGGCGACACCAGCACGGGATACCCCTCCTCGCTGGGGACGCCGACGGTGAGGGCTTCGGATTTGAATCCGGCGATCCGAACTGAACCGATGTTCGTCGCACACAGAACCTGCCGACCGACGAGGTCGGCGGCGTCGTAGTGGTGGTCCAGTTGGCCAGCCGACTGTATTTCCTCGTCACCCAGGTCGATCCAGAGTTTGGTCATTTCCGGCTTTTCGGCCTCGGGAAACGGTTCCGCGTCGATCACTTCGCCGACTACGATCACCACGTCGAACGGACTTTCGACCATGAGACGACATCTCGGCGCCAACGAAAATTAGGTGTCGATCCGCGATTCGGGCCCCACGATCGGCTCTCGAGGCGATTATTCGAGCCAGATCGCGTCGTAGCCCCGCCGGTCCGCCTCGAGAGCGATGTCTCGAACGGTTCCGACGTCGGTGCCATACTGCGGGAGAATCATCCCGACGTCGAGGGTTTTCGCGCTCATTCGGCCACCTCCGCGTCCAACGCAAGCGTCCGATCGGCGAGCGTCGTCGCGTCCTCGGCGACCAGCTTTACGATCGCTTCTTTCCCCACGTCGCCACGGTCGACGACTGCAATCGGGGGCGACTCTCGATCGGCGAACGCCTGTCTGGCACCCCACCCCATCGTACTCCCTTCCGTCTCGGCGACTGTATCGGGCTCGCTGCCGCGATCGTACTCCGCGACCGGCCAGTCGATCACCCCGAGGGCCGCCTCAACGTCCTCGTCGAATCGGCAATTGACCGCGAATCGTAGCGGGGGGAAAAACTCCCGCGCCGAGAGCAGGAAGCGAGCGACGTGACTCGAGGCCCCGTATCTGACGCCGCGGTTCGGCTGGACGCCGGAGAGGGTCCGCGTGATTCGGCCCTCGACGGCGGCGGTCTCGCCAACCGATTCGGCGAACGGCGTCGCGCCGACGACGTTCATGCCGACCTCGGGGACGAGCAGGGACACGTCGGCCTCGACGAACCGGTCGACGACCGCCTGGACGTCCTCGGCGGTCACCTCCCGCATGGCTTCGTTTCGGAGCGCTACCATGTGGTTGACCGCGCCGGGGCCGCTGCCTACGTCGTAGTGGTAGCGCACCGCGCGTGCGAGGAAGTCGGTCGCACCGTCGACGGCGGTCTCCAGCGGCTCGTCTTTTGCGAGACGCGCTGCGATTGCGGCTGCAAGCGCGCAGCCTGAGCCGTGGGTCGCGCCCGTGTCGACGCGTGGGTGTTCGAACGTCCGGGTGGTATCGTCAGTGATCAGTACGTCCCGAACGTGCTCACCGGGAACGTGACCACCCTTTATCAACACGGCGTCGACGCCGGTCTCGAGGATCGCCTCGCCGGCCTCGCGGGCAGTTTGGTCGTCGGTGACAGCGATTTCGGTCAGCACCTCGGCCTCGTCCGCGTTGGGCGTTGCTAGCCTCGCTTCGCCGAGCAGGTCCTCATACGCGCGTTCGGCGGCGGGTTCGAGCAGTCGATCCCCCGAGGTCGCCACCATCACCGGATCCACCACCAGCGGGAAGTCGAAGTCGCTCGCCAAGTCCGCAACGATTTCGATGACGTCGGTGGTCGCCAGCATCCCGGTCTTCGCGCCGCCGATGTCGAAGTCGTCGGTTACGGCCTCGAGTTGGGCTTCGACCTCGTCGGTCGGCAAGACGTACGAGGACTCGACGCCACGAGTGTGCTGTGCGGTAACGGCGGTGATCGCCGACGTGCCGAAGACGCCGTGGGCGGCCATCGTCGCGAGGTCGGCCTGGATCCCAGCGCCGCCGCCGGAGTCGCTGCCCGCGATCGTCAGCGCGGTCGGTCGACTATCGGGTGCGGGTGTTCGCATGGCCTATCGTATTCTCCGGTTATACAAAGCGGTGATGGTCGGCAAGACGGACTGGAACGCGAGCGGGAATTCTATCGCGGTCGGATCGACGACTGTCGCTGCGACGCTCTCTGCGCCCGCAGCGGATATATGATATTGGCGAGCACTTGCAACCGAAGCCTCGGTGATCACGGCGACACGCCGATCGTTGACCGAGCAGGGGTACGCGATCACCGAACAGCGAGCGACGATCGGAACGATTTCGATCGACGTCACTGAGTGGACGCGAAGCAGCCCCGTCGACGAGCGCGGAAGAAACGAGATCGTCGACGGCTGAGAGACGTGATTCGTTCGACGAAACAAACGGGCCGGACCACCCCTGGACGGGAGCGCCTCGGCGGCATCCTCGAGATGGGGACGTATATGCAGGCGGGGACGGTCACCTGGAGCGGTCGAAGCGGCCACTGACGAGCGATGGTCACTGTCCCCTTCGACATCGCATCGCACGACGATCGCCGCACGACTCCGACGTCAGGGGTCCGACCCGTCAGCGAGATCCGCGTAGACTTCCCACGACGGGTCCACGTGCGGATGCTCGAGCCGCTCGCCGTCGACAGTAACCATTCCGTCGCCGGTAGCGACAGCCTCGACGGGGCCGATTTCTGCGACCGGCGTGTCGCGCTCCTCGAGTGCACGTCTGACGTCGTCGACGCCGTCAGGATCGATGGCGATCACGAGTGAACCGCAGCTGGTCGCCGCCCAGGGGTCGATTTCGAGGACGTCACACACCTCACGGACCCCAGGGCGCATCGGGACGGCCGACCGATCGATCGCGAACCGAACGCCCGCCCCCTCGGCCATCTCGGTGAGCGCACCGGCGAGGCCGCCTTCGGTGACGTCGTGCATCGCCGTTACCGGTCCCGCGGCTGCCGCAGTGACGGCATCCCGAACGGAGAACACCTCTTCGAGTCGATTTCGTGCGGTCTCAAGTACGTCGTCCGGGAGCGCTAACTGCTCGCCGAAGAGGGTACTCAACAATCCGACCGATTCGACGGCGGGGCCGTTCGTCAGGAGTAGCCGGTCGCCCTCGCGAGCACCGTCGGGGCGGACGATATCGTCGTGGTCGCCGACGCCCATCGCGGTCGCACCGCCGACCCACGGATACGACAGGTCAGCGTAGCGAGCCGTGTGGCCCGTAACGACCGCAACCCCGTGGTCGGTACACTCGGCGTCTATCGTCTTCCAGACCGTCGCGAACTCGTCGTCGGTCATCCGTTCGGGAAGCGTAAAACTGATCGAGAGGTGAGACGGAGCCACGCCGCTTACGGCAACGTCCGCGAGAACGAGGTCGAGGGCGAATCGAGCTGCCCACTCGAGACCCAGATCGGGGAGGATCGAGAGTGGATCGGTTGCTGTGACCAGCGCCGCATCGCCGATATTCAGTACTCCGAAATCGACGCCGTGAGTCGGCCCGATCGCGACATCCTCGCGGTCGGCCCCGAGGTTCGGCGCGATGTGGCAGTCGAAGAACGTCCGGTCGATTTTTCCGAGATCGGTCACGAGTGATCGGTTCCGACGGGGTGCCTTATCCGTGGCGGTCTAGCAGCGTCGCCGAGAACTCGCGCCGATATGTAACTATATTAGGTTACTCAAATTGTCTCAGACAACCGTGAGTAGTTACCGGCAAGAGTGAAGTCGATTCCCGGTTTAGCGGGTGTAGATGGCGTACTCGTTCCGATCGGAAGCCCACGCGAATCTCGAGTTCTCCGCCAGCGAGCTGACGGGTGCGCTAGGTGATTCGGTTACCGTTCTACCGCTGCTGGTCGCATTGGCTGCGACGACCAGTGTCTCGCTTCCGCACGTCCTCGTGGGGTTCGGCGTCTTTCAGATCCTCTGGGGGATCTACTATGGATTGCCGCTCTCCGTCGAACCGATGAAAGCCCTGATCGGCCTGGCGATCGTCGGTGCGCTCACCTATACCGAACTCGCCGCAGCCGGATTAGTCGTCGGCGGCGTCTTGCTGCTGGTCGGCCACCTCGGGTTCGTCGGCCGGCTCCAGCGGGTCGTCGGCGAGCCGGTCGTCCGCGGCGTCCAGTTCGCGGTCGCCCTGCTCCTGCTCGAGGCAGCCGTCGACCTCTCGATCGGGAATCCTCCGATCGCAGTCGCCGGGTTGGCTGTCGTCGGCCTGCTGGCCCTCGCGGGGTACCGAGGAGGCAGCGCCCTCGTCGTCCTCGGGCTCGGCGGGATCGCAGCCGTCGCGACGGCCGGGCTCCCGACGCCAGGAGTTCCCGGACTCGCGCTCTTTCCGGCGGGAGCACCGACCGTGAGTACGGCGGCGATCGAAGGAACCGTCGCTCAGCTCGGCATGACGGTCGGAAACGCGGCCATTGCAACAGCCCTGCTCTGTGACGACCTCTACGATCGAGACGTCTCGGCGGACGCGCTCTCTATGAGCATGGGGGTGACCTGCCTCGCGGCGATTCCGCTCGGCGGTGTCCCGATGTGTCACGGCAGCGGCGGCCTCGCCGGCAAGTACGCCTTCGGCGCGCGAACCGGCGGCGCGAACGTGCTGCTCGGCGTAGGCTATCTCGCGCTCGCGCTCGTCGCCGGCGGTGCCGTTCTCGCCGCCTTTCCGATGGCCATCCTCGGCGTTCTGCTCGCCGCCGTCGCGCTCCAACTCGCTCGAGCCGCGTACGATCCCGTCTCCGACGTCCGATCGCTCGCGTTCGTCGTCGGTGTCGGCGTCGTCGGAGCGGTCGTGAACGTCGGCGTCGCATTCGGCCTCGGGGCCGTCGTCTACGTTGGCCTTCGGCAGCGTCGATGAAACGAACGCCCGGCGCAGTTGGGTACCGAGGAGATGGAATTCGTTCGCCTGACGTCTCCTGCAGATAACGTCCGGGGCTTTCGCGCCGGGCTCGAGCCGAACGAGTGAACGGCCCGCCCCGAACGACTGGCGGGCTCGCCTCGAGTCGGACGACCTTTTACTCCGGCGGGCCAAGCACGAGCGATGACCGCGAGCTGGGCCGACCTGTTCGACCGCGGAGCGGAATACGACGTCGACCTGGACCGAATTCGAACGGAACTCGAGTCGATTCGGGAGGACGAGAATGCCTGAGGAGCCGGATCCCGCCCGCGTCGTCGCCGACGCGGACGTTCTCGCGACGGACCTTCTCCTCGGCGGTGACGCCCGCAACGCACTGGATCACGTCCGACGACATTCCTGGGTCGACCTCGTTGCGAGCGATCCGCTGCTCGATGTGACCGAACGACTCGTGGCGACCCTCACCGATCAGGATCTGGCCGCCGACCACCGCACGCGACTCGAGGCCGACCGTGTCCGCGTCGAACACCCCGAGGGCGACCATCCAGCGCTTGCGTCGGCCTATCGGGGGAAGGCGGCGCACGTACTGTCGTACGACGAGCGGCTCCGTTCAGCCAAAGCGGGTCTCGCGCTGCAGCCTCGTATTTCTGTCAGCGTTCGTCCGCCCGATGCGTTCGCCAGCCTGTTCGACGCCGCAAGCCTCTACGAGGTCGTCGAGGGGGGCGAGTATCCGGGACCCGACCGAGATCCTCGCGAATGACCGTCCGTCGAAGACGGCGGTGACACTCTTCAGCGAGGACCCGGCGGAGCATGCGGAGGCGGGACAGTATCGAGTTGCGTTTCGTGACCGACCTCCGGGACCCTTATGTGACGAGAGCACTGAATAGGGAGGGGTCATGAACGATCTCCGTACCGGTCTGAGCTACGGTGACGTCCTCCTCGTCCCGAACCGCTCGTCAGTCGATAGCCGCAGCGACGTGAGCCTCTCGACGGCGTTTACGCCGGCTCTCGAGCTAGAGTCGCCCCTCGTCTCCGCCGCGATGGACACCGTGACGGAGGCTGAACTGGCGATCGAACTCGCGCGCGCCGGTGGAATCGGCGTTCTCCATCGGTTTCTCACACCGGACGAGCAGGCAGACCAGATAACACAGGTGAACGCAGCCGACGAGCGGGTCGCCGCCGCCGTCGGAATCAACGAGGACTACATCGCCCGCAGCGACGTCCTGGTCGCGGCCGGCGTCGACGCACTCGTCGTCGACGTTGCTCACGGTCACCTCGAAGGCGCGCTCGAGGCCGTCGAGCGTCTCCACGAGGAGTTTCCGGGGACCGATCTGGTCGCCGGCAACGTCGCGACGCCCGCCGGCGTCGAGGATCTCGCGGCCGCCGGCGCCGACTGCGTGAAAGTCGGGATCGGTCCCGGGTCCCACTGTACGACTCGAAAAGTCGCCGGCGCGGGCGTCCCGCAGCTGACCGCCGTCGACGACTGCGCGTCGGCCGCCGAGGACCTGGACGTGACGATCTGTGCGGACGGCGGAATTCGCACCTCCGGCGACGCGGTGAAGGCGTTGATGGCCGGGGCGGACACCGTGATGCTGGGAAGTCTCTTCGCTGGCACCGAGGAGGCGCCCGGTGCCGTCGTCGAGGTCGACGGGACGCGATACAAGCGCTCGCGCGGGATGGCGACGACGACCGCAGCCGAAAAGCGCGACGACAAGGACGCCGAGGTTCGTGCCGACGAAGGCGTCGAGGCGCTGACGCCGTACAAAGGGCCGGTCGCGGACGTCGTCGACGAGTTTCGCGCCGGTATCCAGTCAGGTCTCTCCTACTGCGGCGGTCACACAATCGTGGAGGCACGAGAGAAGGCCGAATTCATCCGCGTCGCACCCAGCGCCAAAGAGCGCGAAGGGTACCACGCGGACCAGGACTGGGAGGGCGTCAGCGTCGATAGCGAAGTCCCGGCCGTCAGCGAATCGATGCTCTCGGACGGTGAGCGACCGAACGACGCCGCCGAAAGCGACGACTAGGGTCGGCCCGTCGCTCGTCGGGTCTGCCGTCCACCGATCAACTCACTCCCCGAAATCGGATTCGAGGGACAGCCACCAGAGTCGATTCCAGCCCTCGATTTCGTGACACTCCAGCGTGCCCGCCTCGGCCATCGCCTCGAGTCGTTCGGCCATTTCGTCGAGCGGGACGGCGTGCTCGTTAGCCAGGTATCGAGTATTTACGACCGGCATGGGGGCGGCCCGTATCGATTCGACGATCGCTTCGGCGCGTACCCGATCGCGATCGGAATCCGAGTCGCTATCGTTCGGCATACAGAACCGACTCCCCGCCCTCAATTGAATCCCCGGTGACGTCGCGATGGCGACTTCGACGGCCGTCCGCGACGGAATTGACGACCGCACTCGAACCGCCACATCGATTTTCGACGGCTCGTGCTGGATGGCACCCGGCGGGAGGTGCCTCTAATGATTTTAAGAGTGGTTGCCGACTGGATACGTATGGCACCCACGATTCTGGTCGCGTACGACGAATCGCCGCAGGCGACCGCCGCGTTACGGCACGCGCTTTCGACCTACGAGGACGCCGATATTCACGTCCTCCACGTGAACGATCCGCGAGAGTGGTCCTCCGGGGACGGCATCGACGGCTTCTTTTACTCCGAGGTCGCGTTCGAGCGGTCACAGGAGTCCGCCGAAGCGCTGCTCGAGGAGGCAGAGGAAACGGCTCGAGAGTACGATACGACGGTGACGACGGCGTCCGAGATTGGAATGGTCGCAGAAACGATCGTCGAGTACGCCGAAGACAACGATGTCGACCACATCGTCCTCGGGAGCCACGGACGACACGGAATCTCGCGGTTCCTCCTCGGCAGCGTCGCAGAGCGAGTCGCCCGACGGTCGCCGAGCTCCGTGACGATGATCCGGGAGAAGACTCCTCATGACGAAAATTCGAGCGACGAGTAGGAGACGTGGCAAGTGGGATAGAGACGACAAAGCAAGGTGGCAGAAAGGGAGAGATGTGAGGTGGCCAGTAAATCTCCCGGAGGTCGACGATCAGCACTCAATCGTCGGACGGAACCAGAGCCGGGGCTACCGCGGTCCCGACGGTCCACCGTCACTCGAGACTTCGTACTGGAGCGGTGAGAATCCACGAACGTGACTCGGTCCGATTGCGCCTGCGCCCTGTTTGCGTTTCCGACTGATCGAACGTGACGCGTCGCTACTCGATAGCGATACGCTGCCCCCCGTCACGAGGTCGACTATCGGATTCCTCGATGGCCACTTCGACTTCGTTCGTTCGAAGGAACGGCGGGGTCCACGGGTCGTTGTACTGAAGCAGCACCGGCTGGCCGCGAATCTCGATGTCCCGTTCCGAAAGCTGCTCGAGCAGCCGTGTACGCTGGCGGTCGACCCGACCGTCGGTCGCGTACCACGAGAATCGCCGCACCGCGGCCGTTTGCGGTGGTTCGACGACGAGTCGAACGTCCGGATCGGTCGGAGTCGGGGCCCGCTCCGGTGTGTACGTCGAGGGAAGGTAGAACGCCATCGTGACGGTGTCCCCATCGGCGTCCGTTCGAACGGGAACGGTCATCGAAATCGACTCGCTTCGAGTCGCCACCGGTGCCGTCATCGCGACATCCTCGTTTTGTGCGTTCGAACCCGATATATAGCGAAACAGGCGCTGGAACGCGGTTCGTTCGGTTTCCGCCGTCGTCTCGACGAGAACGAGTTGCGGATATCGCCGAATCTCGATGCCGTCGAATCGGTCGATCGTCTTCGAGGGCACGCGTTCGGTCGTCCGGGACACGTAGACGCCCCAGCCGACCCACGCCGCAACCAGGGCGCCGATTCCGACCAGAATTCGCCGTATCGATTGCATACGCATCGTACTGGGACGACAGCCAAAGTCGTGCAGGGAACGTTCAGCCAAACCAGAGGGCCATTCAGAACGATAGATCCGGGGACAGTCCGTTTGGACGGTCCGGGTACCATGCACGGGCCGAACATGTATATCTTCATACAAATAGCGAGGACAGCACCCAATCACCTATAAGCATCGAGCCGCCGTCAAACCGACCGTGCCCGACGCGTTGCCACACCCCGTGGCTGTCGACGGTCTGACGAAGTATTACGGAGACGTCCGTGGTGTGGAGGACCTCACGTTCGCCGTCGAACGCGGGGAGATATTCGGCTTTCTCGGACCGAACGGGGCGGGCAAGTCGACGGCAATTCGCATCCTGCTCGGCCTGTTGAAACCCACTGACGGCAACGCCACTGTACTCGGACGCGACGTGACCGTCCGAGAGGAACTCCACGATATGAAACACCACATCGGCTACCTGCCGAGCGACGTGACCTTCTACGACCGTGTGACGGGCGCAGAGATCCTCGAGTACTTCGGGCGGCTGCGGGGCGACGAGCGCCGCGCGGAACTCCTCGATCGTTTTCCAGTTCCCCTCGATCGGAACGTGAAGGCCTACTCGAGCGGAAACAAACAGAAACTCGCCATCGTCGCGACGTTCATGCACGACCCCGAACTGGCGATCATGGACGAACCGACGTCGGGGCTCGATCCGCTGGTCCAGAACGAGTTCTACGAACTGCTCGAGGAACGGGAAGAACGGGGACAGACGAGTTTCTTCTCCTCGCACGTCCTGAGCGAGGTCCGCCGCGTTTGCGACCGCGTCGGGATTATCAGAAAGGGGCGGTTGATCGAACTCGATAGCGTCGAGAACATTCTCGCGGAGGGTGGGACGGTCGTCACCGTCCGTCTGGCCGAGGAGCCGCCGGCCGCCGACCTCGAGTTCCCCGGGGCCGCACGCGTCGAGCGGCGGAACGGCAGCTATCGACTCGTACTGTCACGGGAGTTCGATTCGCTGATCGACCGCCTCCAGGAGTACACGGTGCTCGACCTGGAGGTCCGCGAGGCGTCCATCGAAGACGTGTTCATGCATTTCTACGGTGACACCGAGGATACCGACGGAGAAACCGACGATACTCAGCGGGGGACCGACGACGCTGAACGGACCGCCGGGAGGGGTGATTCCGAGCCAGCCGGGGACGTGTCCTGATCGACGTGTTCAGATTCGGACGGCCTGAACGCCGAGCGGTCCGGACGCGCAGCCGACTCCGATCAATGATGGCCGATGGGTGGAACCGACTCCGACCGAAACGGACCGTCGCTCGAGGGCGCGTGGACGCCGGCTCAGCGCCGACGAATCCACCAGACTGCCGCGAGGATGAGAACTACCCCCACGAAAGCGAACGGAGCGAGCGAGTCCACGTCGGCCTCCTCCTCGGCGTCGACGATCGAAACCGGGAGCGGCATCGGATCAGTGCTCGTTCTGTCGCCGGTACCCGTGTCGTACGTAATAGCTAGCGTCGCGCTGGCGGTGGTCTCGATCGCGTCAGTCGACGACTCGAGGGGGAAGCGAACCGTTTTCGACTCGCCCGGGTCGAGGGTTCCGATATAGGCCGTCGGAGACTCGCTCGTCAGCGGCGGGGTGACGTTCATCACCGCGACGGCGTCCGTGACCGTCTCGTTGCCGTCGTTGGTAATTCGCACCTCGTAGATTCCCTCCCCGTCGACGGGGATGTCGCCGTTCACGGGCGTAACATCGAACGACTGCGACTCGATGACCGCGATGCCGAGCACGGAGGGCCCACCGGTTTCTACGGTTTCGTTGGCGTCGTCATCGTCCTCATCGTCATCGTCGGTGTCGTCACCCGACCCGTTTCCGTTATCGTCCTCCCCATCATCACCGTCGTCATCGTCGTCTTCCCCATCATCACCGTCGTCATCGTCGTCTTCGTCGATGGTGTACTGGACGCGAGCATACAACGGATACGTTCCAGGTTCGACCTCGGCCGCGGCGATATCGACGTCGATGGTCTCGGTATCGCCGGGCCAGATGTCCTCCAGGTAAACCGATTGGGTCGCTCGTGGCGCGGTGGGCGAACCGAGGGTCAACGCGCCAGCTGGCGACTGCAACGTCACGACGATGTCGGTCACCTCCTCGTCGCCGTCGTTCGTCACTTCGAGGACGACGGTCGCGACGCCACCCGCACGGACTGACTGGTTGTCGGCGACTGATACGGTGAGATTGTCGTCAGAGGGGCGCACTCTCACCGTTCCCGTCGCCGACGCGTTCGTCCCCGCAACGGCCTGTTCCTCCCCGGTCGGGACTCGAGGAGCGGTTTCGACGTCGGCCCCGGGAGCCGTCTCGTTGACTCGTGTGTCGTTTCCGGTCTGTTCGTTCTGTAGTGCCGCGGCCGCAGTGTCGCTGGAAACGGGAGCAACACCGCCGCCGAAGAGAAGCAGTGCGACGAGCAAACAGCCGGCGAGGGTAACGCGAGCCTGTGAGGACCGACTCGAGCCACCGCCACCTGCCTGCCCCGTCATGTCCGCTCCGAGACGGACGAAAACGGAATAAAGAACCGCCCCTGTTCCGCCCTCAAACCACCCGCTTACCAGGAGCGATGCCGAGGCAACCGGTAGTTACCTCGAACGGTCTTCTCGGGTTACACTCCACCTATAAGTGACAGGCCCCCGTCGGACGGCAGCGACGAATCGAATGCTCGAGATCACGTCGTTCGAGGCCGGTCGTCGGCTCCGAGGTGCCCTGTTACTCTCGGGTGCACTGATCGCGCTGATCGCGCTCACCGTCGGGCTCTTTCCGTCGATCCAGGAGACCGGTGTCGATTTCGACGCCTACCTCGAGTCGTTGCCGCCGGAAGCGAGGCGCGCGTTCGTCGGCAACGTGACGACGCTGACGACGATCGAGGGATACCTCGTCTCACAGCTCTACCAGTTCGGCTGGGTGTTGCTACTCGCGATCTACTACGCCTACGCCGCCGCCTCGACGATCGCTTCGGAGGTAGAGCGGGGCACGGTGGGCATGATGCTCTCGTTGCCGGTGACGAGAACGCGCTTCGTCGTCGGAAAGTTCCTCTCGCTCGTCCCGGGACTCGTCCTGGTCAATGCGATCACGTTCCTCGCGGTCTATCTCGGCGTCAGGTTCGTCGACGAGTCGATCGACGTGACCTACTTGTTCGCCGTCCACGTCTATTCGATCCCCTATCTACTCGCCTGTGCCGGCGTGGGGCTGCTGGCTTCCGTCGCGTTCGACTCCGTTCGACGAGCGCAGACCGTCGGCGCCGGGACAGTTTTCGGACTGTTCTTGCTCGATACGTTCACCTTCGATACCGACTACGAGTGGCTCGGCGACATCGCTGTCTCCCGGTACTTCGACCCTGGGGCGATACTCGTCGACGGTGAGATTTCTGTGTCCGACCTCACGCTCCTCGTGATCGTGGCCGTCGTCCTCCTCGTCGTCAGTAGCGAGTACTTCGAACGACGAGACGTCTCCGGGTGACATCGAGACCGTTCGTGACGGATTGGTCGGCGGCACAGTCGCGTGCCGGATCGTGGGCTCGGACGGCTCCGTCCAGATCGCGTGTCGAATCCTCACCGACCGCCCCCTCGATCATGCATCCCGCTCTGCGTACCACTCCGCGAATTTCGCCAGCGCTCGACCGCGATGGGAGATCGCGTTCTTCTCGTCGGTATTCATCTCGGCGAAGGTCTGCCCGTTGTATTCGAAGATTGGATCGTACCCGAATCCGCCGTCCCCACGGGGCGCGACCAGCGTCCCGGCGACCGCCCCCTCGAAGGTCTCGGTCCCGTCACCGTCCGCGTACGCGAGGACAGTTCGAAAGTGGACGCGACGGTTCTCTTCGCCCTTCGCGAGCCGCCAGAGTCGCTCGACGCCGACGGTGTCCTCGACGTACGCCGAGTACGGCCCGGGAAATCCGCCCAGCGCGTCGACGAACAGCCCGCCGTCGTCGACGAGGACCGGTTCGTCACTCCCCAGTTCCGCGAACGCTTCCCGTGCGCCGTAGGTCGCGATCGCTGCGAGCGAGTCGCTCTGCACCTCCGTGTAGTCGTACTCGAGTTGCTCGACGGGTTCGACTCCCTCGAGGTACGCTCGCGCTTCGCGGACCTTGCCCTCGTTCCCGGTGACGAATCGAATGGCCATATACGAGGCGGCGTTCCCGGTGGGAAAATAGGCGTCGGTGCGTCGGTATCGAACGCCCGATTTCGAACGGACGGTTGCGTGGCGGCTGTCTCGTGCCCACTTGACGAGACAGCGTCGTGTAGCGAGTTCGACCCTCGAGCGGGCGCTACAGATCCAGGGCCTCCATAACGGCCGACTCGGCTTTCCGAAGGTGTTCGGCGGCCGTCCCGGGTGCACAGTCGAGTACCCCGGCGACGTCCTCGACGCTCGCCGACCGGGGGACGTCGAAATAGCCGAGGTCCCGGGCGACCCGGAGCGCCTCGCGCTGGCGGGCGGTCAGCGCACCGGCCGCGGCGTCGCTCCCGTCGTACTCACGGACGCGACCGACGGTCGTCTCGATCCCGTCCGGGACGTCCGCTAACGCCCGCCGGATGTCCTCGGGTTCACCGACGACGAAGAATCGGACCGTCCAGTCGGACCGGTACTCGAGGGGCGGCAGGGCGACGAGACTCCCGCGCGTGAAGCTTTCGAGCAGTCGATCGTCGACGTTCGCGGGGATGTCTCGCACGTGCACGGTAAACGACCGATCGCCGGTCGGCGTGAGTTCGTACTCGCTCACTCGGCCGGTTTCGTCGAGGGCGGCCTCGTAGACGTCCGGATCGCCGACCACGTGAAAAATAAAGGCGTTGTCGTCTCCGTCGTCGCCGGTGAAGTTTCCGTGAACCATCCGATACTCGTCGAACGCGTCGCTATCGGCGACGAACCGGTGCATCGGATGGATCGTCTCGGCGTCGTACCGGAGGATGAGCCGAACGGTCTTCATGCCCTGGCAGTCAGGCGTCGATATATAAATAGCCTAGTAGCTGTCGCACCATCGACTCGTCCGCGCCGTGAGAACGGTCGCGTATGTCGTCACGTTCGACGTTCGAGTCCGGGACGGCGGAATCGGACCCGTGTCCCGACCTCGAGAGACTCCTCGGCGACGTCGTCCGGGCTCGCGACGACCACCTGAACGCCCCGGGCGTCGTGATTCGGCCGGACGAGGTACAGTCCGTCCTCGCGACGCTCCGGGACGACGCGGGGTTCGATCACTGTTCCTGCGTCACCGCCCAGCAGTACCCGGATCGATTCGAGACCATCGATCACCTGAAGTCCTACGACGATCCGACTCGCGAGGTGAGCGTCGTCGTCCCGACGTCGGTCGACGACCCGTTGACATCCTCCACGCGCCTAAAGGCGCGGGAATCCTCACGTTGGGGGTCTCGGCTCATGCCGAACCACCACACGAGCGACTTTCTCCTACGTGTGTAGGATACTCTGGTTCGTGCGCGCTTCTTTGGGACGTTCGTGAGAGTGTGGTATCTCCGACCAGTCGTGGTCGTCCCACTCGAATCGCACGGGCCGTGCCATCGGCCGTGGTACATTTGTTTCGTGCCGTCTCAAGAACGTCTCCGACGCGGTGAGGTCTGCGTGTCCCTCGAAGTCGCACGAACACGTGAGCGTGTCTTGGTATCGAGTCGTGTCCTCCGTCGAACCGCACTGCGGACACTCTTGGCTGGTCCACGCTTCGGAGCGGACTTCGACGGTGATCCCGTACTCTTCGGCCGTACACGCCAGTCGGTCGATGAACGCCCGGAACGCCCAGAAGTTGTGTGTCTTCGCGTTCGTCCGAACCGACCAGTGCGTCTCGAGTACGTCGGTTAAGTCGCCGACGTACACCGTCGAGACACCTTGGTCGTACAGTCGTTCGATCAAGTCGCGGGCCAGCGCGTCCATCGCGTGGTCGCGCCGTCGCGTCCGGCGCCGGTACAGCCGCCGAATCCGATTCGACGAGTATCGGCCGTCGCGGAGTTTCGACTGTAGCCGGGCTATCTCCCGCGTCGTTTCGCGGAACCGCTCGAACAGGTCGCGGCCTTCGTACAGGTACTGCTCGCCGGACGTAGTCGTACAGGCGACGATGTTGTTCGCACCAATATCCAGAGCGGCGGTTTCGTCCGCCAGTGGTGAATCCTGTCGGGAATTGTCTACCGTGACAGGCTGAAAGGCCCTGAATTGGTCCGAAAATTCGTCGTAGTACAGTTCCAGCCGACCCTGTTTGCCGTCCCACTTCGGATCGCCAGCGACTTCGAGGCGAAGCCGTTCGGTGTAGCCGAGATCGTACTTCTCCTTGAGTTCCTTCCCGACGGGGATCTCGAGGCGGGAACGGTTTCCGAGTTCGAGTGTGTACAGGTCGTTGCGGATGTAGGTCCGCAACGTTCGACCGTCCTCCTCGTTGCCCCAGTAGCCGGGTGGGGAACACTTCTCGCCCTCTTCTTTGAGCGAGAAGAACGAGTTCCACGCGTTCTTGCTCTTTCGAATGAGCTGTTGGGCGGTGGCACTTCCGAGAACACCGACGTACTGTTTGCGGTAGTCGGCGGTGTCCCAGACGCTTTCGCCGTCGATGTACTGCTGGCGTCGTTCGTAGGTGAGTTCGTTCCAGAGACAGGCAGAAGCGTCCAACAGTTCGTGCAGTAGCTCCCGGTCCTGTTCGGATCGGGGGCGAACGACGAACTGGTTGGCCCGCTTCATCACTCCCTTCTACATCCCGAACATACACAAGTGTATGTGATTTGTAGGTGAGTATGGGACGGACCCTGCACATCAAGGTTGACGATGAACAGTACGAGTGGCTCTCTGACGTGAAAGAGAAGCGTGGACTGACGTGGCGAGGGATGCTTATCCACGCTGCCGAGGACTTGGAGACCCCAGATGGGTCGTAGTCGGTGGTTGGCCGGTAGTGCCTGCCGCTCGACCCCCGCCTGAAGGCGAGGGCATGCGCTTGATCATCTGTCAGCGAATCCGCCGAACCCGTCTTTCGAACCGCGGAGTGGCACGAGCGCGAGGCCTTCGATCTCGTCGGGATCGAGTACGACGGCCACCCTGACCTCCGGCGGATCCTCCTTCCCGAGACCTGGCAGGGCCACCCCCTCTCGCCGTCGTACGACCGGGAACAGACCCAGATCGTGACTCTCTCCGAACACGCGAATCCGATCGCGGACGACGAACACGACGACGTCACCGACACGATGTTTCTCAACATCGGCCCGCATCACCCGTCGACCCACGGCGTCATGCACGTCAAAGCCGTCCTGGACGGCGAGACGGTCGTCGACGTCGATCCCGACGTCGGCTACATCCACCGCTGCGAGGAACAGGTGTGTCAACAGGGGACCTACCGCCACCAGATCATGCCCTATCCCGACCGCTGGGACTGGATGGCGGGGCTGTGCAACGAGTGGGCCTACGCGCGCGCCGCCGAGGACCTGGCCGACCTCAACGTCCCCGACTACGCCCGGATCATCAGAACGATGGGTGCCGAACTCTCGCGACTGGCCTCCCACTTCATCTCGCTCGGAACGTACGCACTCGACATCTTCGGCGAGTTCACCGCCACCTTCCAGTACGCGATCCGCGATCACGAACTCGTCCTCGACCTGCTAGAGGATCTGACCGGCCAGCGAATGATGTACAATTACTTCCGGCTCGGCGGGGTCGCCTGGGACCTGCCCGAACCCCGCGAGGAGTTCGTCGAGCAGTGTCGCGACTTCCTCGACGGCCTCCCGACAAAGATAGACGAGTACCACGACCTGCTGGTCACGAACGAGATCTTCCAGCGTCGGTGTATCGACACCGGCATCCTGGAACCGGCGGTCGCCAAACAGTACGGCTGTACCGGTCCGGTCGCGCGGGGCTCCGGCATCGACTACGATCTTCGGCGCGACGATCCCTACGGCTACTACGAGAACATAGAGTGGGACGTCGTCACGGAGTCCGCCGGCGACAACTTCGCTCGCGTACTCGTTCGGCTGCGGGAAGTCGAAGAATCCGTGAAGATCGTCGAACAGTGTCTCGACCTGCTCGCGGAGTGGCCCGAAGACGAGCGAACGGTCCAGAGCAACGTTCCCCGGACGCTCAAACCCGATCCCGGCACCGAAACGTACCGCGCCGTCGAGGGAGCGAAGGGAGAACTCGGCATCTACGTTCGCTCGGACGGCACCGACACGCCGGCGCGATTCAAGATTCGCAGTCCGTGTTTCTCGAACCTCTCCGTGTTACCGGCGGTTACGGACGGCGAATACGTCGCCGACCTGGTCGCCGCCATCGGGAGCCTCGACTGCATCATGGGCGAAATCGGCCCGTAACCGAGGCGTCGCAGGTCGACTCGAGAAATCCGTCGGAAAACACCCTCCAGCCGACCGATTCGGTTCGTCGGGAATCGGGTCACGTCTCGCTGTCACCGGTTCCGATCGTCGTACGGCGGTCGACGCTGGGCCGTCGATCAGTCGTCGGTTTCGCTGTCGTCGACGATGACCTCGACCGGTTCGTCAGCGCGGTCTTCGCCCCCTTCCGTCGACCCTTTCTCCTGTTGCCATAGGAGCCCACCCGCGACCAGGACGACGACCCAGGAGCGCCAGTTGGCGAGATTCAGGGTATAGCCGACCCCGAACGGTTTCTCGACGAGCATTCCCTCACCGGGCTGCCAGTACGACGAGAGCATACGGCCGATGCTCGGTCGTTCGAAATTGTACGGTACCCCGAGAATTTCACCGGAAGTCGGCTTCTCTGCCATGGCCGGTGATACGTTCTCCCCTGATAAGAGTATTGTGTGCTATGACGATCGATGCAATCGATCGGCCGCAAACGGGCGAGAACGGTCGGGAAAAGCTTCCAAGGGGCAGGGTGGCTTCCGAGGGTCGGCGGTGACTCACGATTGGTACCGACCGCGTTCCTCGACGGCCCGCAAGCGCTCGAGGACCCGTCCGTCGCCGGTCTCGCGGTACCCCGAACGGACTGCCTCGCGGAGCGGATCGGGGTCGTCGGCTGTGCCGACGAGGCTCTGGTCGAAGACGTGCAAATCCATCGCGTAATCCTCGACGTGGTCGGTGTGGTAGCCGAGACCGAAGTCGATGAGGTACGTCCGTTCACCGGTACGCTCGCTTTCCACTGCCGCTCCGTCCTGCTCGCCGACACGAGCCTCACGATCAGTGCAGGCCTCGTCGCCGTCCGGGCGGCCCACGCGGACGTTTCGAGTCGTCGGATCGCCGTGGACGAATCCCGCAGCGTGGAGGCGCGCGAGGTGCCGGCCAACCTCGCGAACTCGCTCGGCGGAAAGCCCGTCCCGCAGGTCGCGGTCACCGACGTATTCGAACTCGAGGCGCGCCTCGTGGGGATCGACGTCGGACAGGACCGGCGTCGGGACCCCTTCGCGGCGGGCCAGACTGGTGAGACGGGCCTCCAGCGTCGTCCGCTCCCTGCGGAGGCGGTCGTCGAGTCGAGGGGCTCGATAGTGCTTTGGCTTGCGGCGCTTGGTCACGCGGCCCGCTTCTCGATCGATATCGACGAGTGCTTCGGCGCCGCGAACGTGCATCTCGTCGACGCCACGCCCGACTTCGAGTTCGGGCTCGTCCGTCCGCCACGTCACCGGAACCTGATCCGGGCGGAAATCGGGGTCGACTCGCGATTCCTCGAGCGCGAGTGTATCGCCTGCGTCGTACATCTTCGCGCCGAGGACGGCGATCATTCCCGCGTTATCCCGCAGAAACCGGGGATCAGGTGCGTGGAACTGTGCGCCCCGCTGGTCGCACATCGCCGACAGCATCTCCCGAAGGCGTGCGTTCTGCCCGACGCCGCCGCCGAGGACGAGTTCGTCGCTCCCGGTCAGTGACAGGGCTCGCTCGGAGACTTCGGTCAGCATCCCGAAGATGTTCTCTTGGAGCGAATCGCAGATGTCCTCGACCGGCACTCCGTCATCGGACGCCTGCTTTGCGGCGCTCATGATCCCGGAAAACGAGAAGTCCATCCCCTTGACGACGTACGGGAGGTCGACGTATTCGCCGTCTTTCGCGGCCACCTCGACCTTCGGGCCGCCGGGATGGGACCAGCCGACGTGACGTGTGAACTTGTCGATCGCGTTCCCGACGCCCGTGTCCATCGTCTCCCCGAGGACCCGGTAGCGCCCGTTGCGGTAGGCCAGCAGGTGTGCGTTCGCGCCACTCGCGTTGAGACAGACCGGTGCCTCGAACCCGGACGTGTGGCGACCGATCTCGAGATGGGCGACCATGTGGTTCACGCCGACTAGTGGCACCTCGAGGACCTGGCTCAGCGCCCGGGCGGCGGTACCGACGACGCGCAGACAGGGGCCCAGACCGGGACCGCGCGAAAACGCGACCGCGTCGACTGGGGACGCCGTCGCCGGGCCGTCGTGCGTCTCGCGAGCGTACTCGAGGGCCCGTTCGACGACCGCCGGAATGGCATCGTGCATATGTTCGGCAGCCTCACGAGGGTGAATCCCGCCGCTTTCGGGCTGGTAGGCATCGGTCTCGATGAAGACGTCGTCGCACTCGGCGTCGAAAAGGGCCGCACTGGCGGCCCAGGCAGTCCCTTCGATCCCCAGGATACGAGCGGTAGTCGTCACGGGTGGGAACGATTTCGGTTACGCTGGGAAACAGTCAGTGTCTCCTTGAATCGGCGGTTACGGGTCGATTCTCCTCGCGTCCGGGTCTACCGTGCCTCGTTTGCGGTCAGCACAACACCGTTATTCCCACTCGGTGTAGCTGCACTTCCCGCAGTGTTTGCGGTCGCCGTGGTCCGCCAAGAAGACATCGCCACAGCGGGGACAGAGTTCGCCTTCGGTACTGCCGTCGTCGGCGTAGAGATCGTAGCGCGCCATCTATGCTTGCTCCGCCTCGGCCTCGGCTTCCGCCTCCGACTCGTCCGCGTCTTCGGCGCCGATCTTGTTTCGCTCGAGCATGTGGTCCTGTTCGACCTCACGGGCGAAGTCGGCGGTGTCGTAGACCTTGGCCTGTCCGACGGTCTTTCGCATTCCGAACTTGGTGCCAAGTTTGCGGATGACGACCTCGTCGGCATCCTTGTTCAGTTTCGCGGCGAGGCTGTCGCGAACCTGCAGACGAGAGGGCGTGGCGTCCTCGTGGACCAGTTCGAAGGTCACGTCGGTTCGATGCAACATGGGGTTCTCCTCCTCGGAGATGATGTTGACGTCCATGATATCACTCAGTTACCCTACTATCCCCGTGTAGCGCCTAAAAGGATTTCGAAGCGACCACCCGCTCGCAGACGGCGCTCGTCGCCCGCTCGGCCGCAAATCGAGTCGCTCGAGGATGCGTGAATGGCGATACCGTTCTCGTGATCGAACGGGCCGATTCCGACGGAGAGCTGTGGATTCACCTCGCGGCTGCCATCACGCGAGTCGTTCCGTCCCGAGGACCGAAGAACTGTCCGTCAGCGAACTCCGTCGGCGTGTGCGTGACAACGACTCGTGAGACGCCGACCGCGACGGTGTCTCCGCCAAAAATCGACTGCGACGTCGAGATATCGGATCGTGACGGCGTCCACGCAAAAATATTGGAGTGCAACCCCCACGTGCCGCGAACCGATACCGGTCCGATCGTCTCACAACCTCACCAATTGCGGTCGGTTAGCACCCGAGGTCGAAGTTCTGCGTCGCATAGAGCCGGCCGGCTTCGTCGACGACGACGCCGAGTCCTTCGCTGTCCCACCGCTCGTCGAGTATGTTTCGACGGTGCCCGCTACTCCCCATCCAGCTCTCGACGCACGCTTTCGCCGCGGTCACCGGGTCCGCTGTGGCGGGCCGATAGAGGATGTTTTCGGCCATCGACTTGCAGACGAGGCCCGCATCTTCGAATCGGTCACGGACGGTTTCGCCGTCGGGTGTCACGTGGCTGAAGAAGTCGTTCTCGGCCATATCTCTGCTATGTCCGCGAGCCACCTGGGCGACTTGCTCGTCGAACGCGATCCGATCCAGTCCCTCTCGAGCGCGGACCGCGTTCACCTCGTCGTGGATCGCGGCTTCGACCTGCGCACTGTACGTCGAGTCGCTCGAGTCGCTCGTGTCCGTCTCGGTGACGTCGGAGACGGTGAGAGAAATCGAATCCTTGTCGTACTCACCGTGTACGTCACGAACGGCGAGCACGGTGGTGTACTCTCCCGGCTCCGCGTACGTGTGAGCGACGTGGTCGTCCGTCGTCGATATCGGATCGGTCGCATCGCCGAACTCCCACGCGTACACCTCGATGTCACCCGTGGTGCCAGTCGCGTCGAAGGTGACCTCGGTGCCGGCTTCGACGGTCGTTTCGCTCGCCCCGATGTCCGCGACCGGCCCCCGTGATCGGGGTTCCGTCGCGCGGTCCGCTGGTGCAGGCGGTTCGTCACGATCGGTTCGTGGGCAGAACCGTTCAGGGCTGTCAAGCGTCTGTCCTTCTGCTGATACAGCAGCTGTAGTAACGGTGTATCCAGTGACTCCTGTTGCGGTATAGAGTATCCCGCGTCGGGTTCGTTTCATTCGTCGTTGGTGGTGGTTGTCGCAGTTGTCATACGGTTCGCGGAGCAACGATCTGTTACTCCGTAGCCGACATCGACGGACGGATTTAACCTTATTTCTCAGCTAACGATGGTGCAACCGTTCGGACGTGCACAATTATCGCGGGACGGAATCGATCGGTCCACGCCGTCCGATACTGTCGCTATGTCAGCACCGATCCGTCTCGCCGGTTTGCTCCTCACCGAGCAAGTCAGAACCCGACGAAATCCTCTGGAAAGAGTGGAGAGACGGGTATCGATGTCCGAAAGCGACGACCGATCGCCCTCAGACGGTCGTCAGCCCGCGCGGCGTCTGGGCCTCGAGTTCGCTTTCCCAGTCGATAGCCAGGCGACTCCACGAGTCGCCGAAATCAGGAGTACGGAACACCCCGCGGTTGTTGACGGCGTAGACGATTTCCGGCTCACCGGTGGTCGCGAACACAGTCCGGACGACCCCGTCGCCGGTCGGGAGACCACGATCCTCGAGCCGTTGCCACGAGTCGCCGCGTTTCCGATACACGTACGAATCAGCCCTGCTCGCGGTATGAGCCGTCCGTGGACCATGCGCGCTCGAGAGCAAGACGCGGTCCGGATCTCCGGGGTCGGGAGCGACCGACCAGCAGTATCGGTGCTCGAGGCCGTCCTGCGGCCGTCGCCACGACCGACCACCGTCGTCGCTCTCGGCGTAGCCGTCGCCGGCCGCAGCGTAGACTCGACCGTCTTTCTTCGGATGGGTCGCGAGGGAGTGATTATCCCGACGGGAATTTGGGGGTCGCTCGTGCCAGGTTTCGCCGCCGTCGGGCGTGTAGACGAACGCACCGGCTTCGATTCCGACGTAGAGTCGCTCGGGATCGAACGGATCGACCGAGAGCCAGCGAACGTGGTGCGTGTACGGCCGCGGCGGGAAGAACCACTCGCCGGCCGACGGGAGGTCGGTCAAGCCCTCGAGCTGAGACCAGGAGTCGCCGCCGTCGCTCGACCTGTAGATCCGACTCGGTTCGGTCCCGGCGTAGACGACTCGCGGGTCGTGCGGACTGATCGTCACCGCCATGACGGCATCGTCCTCGCGCCCGGTCTCGTTCGCGCCCGCCCCGGCCGTCGGATCGGGCGGCAGGTCCACTGCGCCGAACTCCGGTCCGAGACGCTCGAACGTCTCGCCGCCGTCGCTACTTCGAACGAGCCCCCGCTCGAAGGTTCCGACGAAGACGCGGTTCGGTGCGTCGGGACTGGCGGCGACACACTCAAGGTTGTCTTCCTCGAGTCTGGTTTCTGTCGTCCACTCGTCGGGGTCGGATCCCTCGCCGGTACAGACGAGAAGTCGGTCACGGAGCGCAACGATCGCGGCTGTCATGTCGTATGCAACGCGGCCGATTCGGATACGTGTCGTGGTGTGCCAGCACATCGACTCGACGAGCGGGTCATCTGGCCGAGATGGAACCGTACTCGCGACGCGTCATCTGCCGTATTCGAACGGTCGCACCGGTTGTTCGACCGTGATCTGGATGTCACTGTCGGACCGCCCGCGGGGCGGTGCAAAACCGATGCTGTCATCGCGTCCGTGGAGCGTTCGAGACGGTGACCGACCACCGACGACCGGTCTCTGTCGGAGCCGGGGTGAGACGAATTGCTTATTCCACAATCGCGATATCGGAAAATGTCCGTTTCGTGCCCTATGTTCCGATATCAACATTTATTCTGATTTAAGGTACGAAAAAGACAAGAAGAGGGCAGTCATTTGCGAAATCGAGAATGGATCTAGACGAGACGAACAAAGCCGTCCTGTATCTACTCCAACGGGATGCACGGCGAATTACTACCAGGGAGATGGCCGACCGAATCGGGGTGTCGGCCAGCACGGTGCGAAACCGAATCGAACAACTCGAATCGGAGGGAATCATCTCCGGATATCACCCGGTCGTCGACTACGACAAAGCTGGACTGCAACTACACGTCCTCTTTATCTGTACGGCACCGAATCCGCAACGCGAGCAGTTGGCAGTGGCAGCACGCAACGTCAGCGGCGTCGTTACGATCCAGGAGGTCCTCAACGGAAAAGAGAACGTTCAGGTCGAAGCCGTCGGAACAGAAACCGACGATATCGCCCGAATTAGCGACGAACTCTGTGATCTCGGGCTCGAAATTGTCAACTCGAAAATACTCAAGAGCTCATACAAGCAGCCGTTCGATCACTTCGGGAAACACGTTATCGATGACGAAGCCAATGAGTAAAAGAGTTGGACCGATCGAATTCGACGTCGAGACGAACACCTACCGCATTCGATACGATCCGCAGACGATTTCGCCGAGCGTGGCCGTCATCTCCGCGCTCGAGGAGATCACCGCGAGCGACGCGACCGACCTTCCCCCGCTCTATGGGGCAATCGACCCACAGGGACTCGATCGGCTCGTACGGACCACGCGGTACGACGCGGGCGCTCGAGACATACGAATCAGCTTTCAGTATCAGCAATGGTCGATATCCGTCTTTAGTGCCGGCCGCATCGAAATCCAGGCGACCGACCGACCCGAGTGAAGAGACCTTTCGTAGTCGTCGGTCCGCCCGTGTGAGCAATCGCGCTGCCAATGAATGGCACAGCCACCGAACGCCACCCTCGAATTGCGTATCCTGCCAGTTCGAAAATACGTTCGACGGATCGATCGCTACACTTTAAATAGCATTCCGAGGGTAAACAGCGGCCCAAGGTCAGGAACCCGTCGGCCAGTCACTGGGATCGGAATAGCGACCATTGAGTGACCACCCCCTTTCCGAACCGGAAAATTTAATTTTGGATTGTATAAATTTATACTGTTATGTGTAGGTATAATTATTAGCATCGGTGAGCGAACTCGAGGAACCGAGTGCGAGTCGACGCACATCCGACGAACCGTCCAATCCGGAACAACGAGAGCATGGACTGATCCTCGTCGTTCGCGACCGGTGTGGCAATACCATGAATGGAAAATCGATCCAGTGGAAACTGGGAGGATCAGCCGACGAACGTGCCGTCTCACCCGTTATTGGTGTTATCCTGATGGTTGCAATTACAGTGATTCTCGCAGCCGTGATTGCAGCATTCGTACTGGACATGGGGAGCAATCAGAGCGCTCCGGCTCAGGCCGGCGTTACGGTCAATCAAACTGCCACCCCACACGAAGTGACGATTACACAACTCGGCGAGAATACAGACACGGTCAGATGTTCGAATGGAGGTGGTTCGGCTGGAGCTGTTGGCGAAACGTTCACCTGCGCAGACGGCGATAATATTGTCGCGGTTACTGGCGAAGGCACGGAAACCGTTATTCAGACGGCCATTTGACTGACCGGAACGATACGACGGTCCGATCGACCGAATTTTTGGGATTGTATTTTCGTGATCACCAATATCGACTACTCCCGACGAATCGCCGTGGCTGTGACGTTCGGAGACACGAGTCGCATGCTCGAGCAGCAACCGCGCCGACGAGCCACGGCTACCGTGGACTGATCCTGGCAGTCGGATCGATTGTGCGGTTCGATCACTAGAGCAGACCGTTCTTCGATCAGTATTGTGAGCGGCAGTATCGTCACGGGTTTATTACGGGTACCATCGTACGCCAGTGTACGTCGGTCGGCACCGTTCTGTCGGGCCGAATGTAAACGGAGTGATCACCCATGAGTCAAGAAACAGAACAACAGATGGCGGAACCGATTTCCGAACCGACAGTGGGCCACGAATCAACGCCACTCGAACCAGAGGCGCTCGGTCTGGCGTGTGGACTCTTCTGGGCCAGCGGGGTGGCACTCCTCGGTGTCACGGCCCGATTCGGATGGGGCAAACGGTGGGAGCGGCTTCTCGCAGACATGTATCGCGGTTTCAGCGAATCGCTACCTGGACTCACTATCGGGGCCGCCTGGGCGTTCGTCGACGCGTTTACCAGCGGATACATCGTCGCCTCGTTGTACAATCGCTTCCTCGAGAATCGGCGTTGAGAACCCCCGTCGCATTCCGTTCTCGGCGAGTTCCCCCGGAAGGAATTCGTGATCCGAGACGATCGGGTGCAGTATCGCGACGGCGGCGACGATGCGACCGAACACGTCTCTGGCTGTGAATCGACCGGGACCGAACACGACTCTCTCATTTGGGCAGGTAGAAGTAACCCCGCAGAGTACGCGGCCCACATGACCGACCCGGACGAGGAGTCGACTAACGAATGGGATACAGAGAGTTACGACGAGGGCCACTCCTTCGTCTTCGAGTACGGTGAGGGCGTCGTTGATCTCCTGGAGCCCGAACGGGGAGAACGGATACTCGACCTGGGTTGTGGGACCGGCCATCTTACAGCACGGATATCCGATTCGGGAGCGAATACGGTCGGTCTCGACGCTTCGAAAGCGATGATTTCGAACGCTCGCGATAGCTATCCCGAGTGCGAATTCGTTCGCGAGGACGCCCGCGACTTCTCGTTCGACGAGCCGTTCGACGCAGTGTTCTCCAACGCAGTACTCCACTGGATACCGGACCAGGACGCCGTTCTAGAATCGGTCGCCGACGCGCTCGGTCCCGGTGGCCGGTTCGTCGCCGAACTCGGCGGGGCGGGAAACGTCGCTGCAATCGTCGACGCAGTTCGTATCGAAGCGGCCGAACGCGGCTACGGGGTCGAGGGCCCGTGGTACTTCCCGAGCGTCGGCGACTACGCCTCGAAACTGGAATTACACGGGCTCGAAACGCGGTACGCGACGCTCTTCGACCGGCCGACCAAACTCGAGAACGGGACGGACGGACTCGCTGACTGGCTCGAGATGTTCGGTGATAGTCTCCTCTCTCCCATTCCCGCTGACGAACGGCAATCGGTGATTTCGGGGGTTGAGGACCGCCTCCGCGAGGACTATCTGGAGGATGGTACGTGGACCGCGGATTACCGACGACTTCGCGTCGTGGCCGCGACGTAGCGCGGCGCAACGAGGTCAACGGGCAAGATCGGTCCTGTTCCGATCGGACCTATCTTCCGTAATGGTCTGGCGTGCGAGAGACAACGCGCGAATCGGTCCTATGAACTGTCCACAATTGAATCAAAGCGCCAAGTGCAAGGGAAGTATGAAGCGGTCTATTCAGGCCCAACGATTTCCACCTTAATTCCTTCCGGGTCTTCACAATAGAGTGCGTAATAGCCACCAGCATAGGGATGTTTCTCGTCGTAAAGAACGGTAGAATCGTCTCGTTCACGGATACTGTCGGTCAGTTCATCCACCTGTTTGTGGGAACGTGCATGGAATGCGAGATGATTCAATCCTGCCGACTGCCGGTCGAAGGAACCAGAGTTAGTTGCTCGTTTGAGAACGAGATACGTTGAGCCTTTGATCCAGTATCGACCACCGTCCCATTCGTTCTTCGGCTCGTAACCGAGTTCACCTAGTAACCACTTCCAAAAATCAACCGACGCATCAAGGTCAGATGTGCAAAGTTCGATATGGTGGAGGTGACCGGAATGATCGGGATTACCGTGAGTATAACCCATATTTGACAATAGAAAATCAGTTGCCAAAAGCGTACCTCTCAGACGGGAATCCAGACGCGCTTTTGCTATAGTGATTAGCAGAGATACTCATAGATTTGCGGTGAGTTGAGTGCTGGCAAAGCCATTGAGAGATATTCGTTGACGTCATCGAGTGTTCGAAAGAGGTGGTTGGCTCGGCCCTCACGGAGCTGTCGCCAACAGTTTTCGAGCGGGTTCATTTCCGGCGAATGCGCCGGCAAGAATTCCAGAAGCAGGCCGTCTGCGGCGGCCTGCTTCTTCAGCGTCTTCGCGATGAAGTAGCTCGCATTGTCCAAGACAATGGCGAGCTTCTTGCCGAACTCGTGCTGTATCGCCCGAAGAAAGTGCTTTGCGATTTCAGCGTTGAACCGATTCGACGTCAGAGCAACAAAGCGCTCACGGTCGTCGGTGACTGCTCCGAGCATGTTCACCTTCTCACGAGCGCCCGAGACCGGCAGTCTCGGGCGCGAATTCACCGGGAACCAATCGGGTTTTTGCTCGGTTGCGACTTTCTGCGTGTGTTGGTCGATGGCGACGATTCGATACCCTTCAGCCTTCAGCGTCGGCCACTTTTTTTGAACTCCGCACGCCAGCGTCGCTGTTCTTCTGGGTCAGCCTGGTAGTGAATCGGCCGGGCTGTCTGGACCGACAGCCCGCCTTTTTCATCAGGCGGTACATGTGCGCGAGAGAATACTTAACGCCGAAGTTCTCGGCGATGTATTCACGGACGAGGGATGGTCTCCAGGCTGGTGCGTCGATGCCAGCTTCTGACGGCGGCGCCTGAAGCGTCGCCGTCAGTTCGTCCCACTGGTCGTCGGTAAGGCGAGGACGGCTCCCGCCACGAGGGAGGTCGCCGAGCGCGACGCCCTCGCGCTCGGCGACAGTGTCGATCCAGTCGTAAACGGTCTGTGCGGGGATCCCAAGGAGACGTTCGATCTCGTATGGAGAAGAGCCATCGGCGTAGAGCAGTGCAACGGTCAGACGTTTGACTGCCTTTGGATCAGTTTCCGTGCGCAGTTGCTGGCGCAACTGCTCCTCATCGACATCAGCCAGCTTCTTTCCCCATCCGGTCATACCCGTCTCTACGCACCGTGAAGATATGAACCAGAGTGCTGATCCCTATAGAGACGTATCAGAGTGGGTGTAGATGCCATAATCGATGCACCCCCTACATCGGTCACTGTGATTCCATTATGACCGCACTTTGCCACGTGAGACAGTATGAAAACGTACGCCAATCACTATCAGAATCTGTCGATACCACCTGAAACGATCGGTTTGCCCAGATTCGGATCGTTCTCAATTGACACGACGGGGCGAGGACCGGGTTACGGAAAACGGATCCCATGCCACACCACAATATCGTTGTTCCCCAGCACCCCCGCGACCACGCTATATCGAGAGGCGATTCTTACACGACGGGCACGACATCAGTCCCTTCTTGATGAGCATATACGACTGGCCACATTTCGGGCACGGGCTGCCGATGGAGATATCGGATTCATGTGCCAGCCCAGAGAGCGTATTCCGGAGGAGTTCCTGGTCCTCCTGAATCCTCGAGAGCCGCCTGTGGAGGGACTCGACCTCGGCGAACAGGCTCCGTCTATGACGGTTCTTGGACTTTCGTAGTGGTGGCTCCATAAGTGGTAGTATATCTCACGGAGAGAAAAGCACTCCCCCAACGTATCATGGGCATTCGAAGCCAAACCCTCGAAACAGTAGTCAAGCCGCCATCGTGAACGTGAAGGCGACGGGGGGCACCCGACTCGCTTTGCGACGACACAGCGTCGATCGTCACCGATTTCCAGTGGGACAGCGTTCGACTCATACCATCTCGATCAGACTCGTCGGCGACGTCGCTCTTCGCGCTTCAAACCCGTAACTAGTCGTTCCTGCTAGATCGATGCACTCACGTCGCAGACTGCGACTTACAGGGCTTCAAATCCGGGCGTCGCCGATAATGTGAGCCGCTCGCGAATTTGCTCGCGGCGAAAATTATGGACTCGCCGGGATTTGAACCCGGGGCCTCTTCCTTGCGAAGGAAGCGATCTGCCACTGATCTACGAGCCCTCGCACGTTCATACCCACGGTTTCTATTTGAGGCTTGTGTTTCGGGACCAGATCGACACACCGCACCACTCATCCGCCGACCGGCGAATCCACCTCGAGTCATACGGTCTGCTGTAACGATGTACCGGTGCAACCGCGACCGTCCTGCGGTTGCACCGGTCATGACTTACAGTAGTCCGTATCAGTCCGGTTCTCCACGTCTTGTCGGTGCCTTCAGCCCGAAAATCAATTGCTGGAACTGCGAGATGAGACGGCGAGGACGCCGGCACGGCCGGCGAGGAGACCGACGAGAAGGCCCGTGAAGTGTGCGATCAGGGCAACGCCCGGCGAGGCCGTCGCGAAGGTAAGAGCGATCGCGAGGACGACGAATGCCAGTATCGACACCCAGCGCGGGACGTCGACGATCGAAGCGAGGCCGGTCGAGAGCCGATTCGAGGCGACGAGGTAACCGAGCAGGGCGAAGACGGCGCCGCTCGCACCGAGAACTCCCGATTTCGGTACGAACAGTCCGGTGACGACGACCTGGGAGACGCCCGCGATCGAACCGGTCGCGACAAAAAAGGCGTGAAAGCGGAGCCGCGTCGTCGCTCGAGCGACCGGCCAGCCGAAGACGATCAGCGCGAGGCTGTTCGAGACGAGGTGGCCGAGCCCGTTGTGGGCGTAGACGCTCGTGACGATTGTCCACGGATCGGTGGTCAACGGCGATGTGAGGACGAATAGCCCAGTCATCACGCCCGCGAAATAGGTGAGACCCTGAATAACGAACACGAGAACGAAGACGACGAGCAACTCGAGGATCGGGCTTCCTGTCCCGGGGTCCGAGCCGTCGGTTCGCCCCGAATCGGACCGCAAGTAGGAATTCGACTGTGACCGTGACCGCGAGCGCCACGCCATACGGATGATGAGACGTGGAGCGACAAAAATCCCGGCACGGACTGGCCATGCTGCCGAGAAATCGAACGGTCCGCGCATATGGCTACTGATGTCCGTGACCGTGACGGTGGCGTGGCTGTGGGGCGGTCGACAGACGTAGCTGTCGCTGACGGATCACCACTCGCGACCGCAAGACGACGAAAACTCCTCTTCGTACTCGAGTCCGATCGAACGGGTCTCAGTCTTCGAGGACGATCTCGATCGAGACGTCGTTCGGCACCTGAATGCGCATGAGCTGTCGGAGTGCGCGTTCGTCGGCGTCCAGATCGATCAGGCGCTTGTGGACGCGCATCTCCCAGTGCTCCCACGTTGCGGTGCCCTCACCGTCGGGCGATTTCCGGGTCGGCACCTCGAGGGTCTTCGTCGGCAGCGGGATCGGACCGCTCAGGTTGACGCCGGTGTTGTTCGCGATCTCGCGGACGTCGTCGCAGATGTCGTCCAGGTCGTCGGGACTGGTGCCCGCGAGTCGAACGCGTGCTTGCTGCATTTATTTCTCGTTGACGTCGAGGACCTTACCTGCCGCGATGGTCTGACCCATGTCACGGATGGCGAAGCTCCCGAGTTCGGGAATCTCGCTGGACGGCTCGATGCTGAGGGGCTTCTGCGGTCGGATGGTGACCACAGCAGCGTCACCCGACTGGATGAAGTCGGGGTTCTCCTCGGCGACCTCGCCGCTCGAGGGGTCCATTTTCTTGTCGATGGATTCGATCGTACAGGCGACCTGCGCCGTGTGGGCGTGGAAGACCGGCGTGTAGCCGGCGGTGATCACGGACGGGTGCTGCATGACGACGATCTGGGCCTGGAACGTCTCGGCGACGCTCGGCGGATCGTCGGCAGGACCACAGACGTCACCGCGGCGGATGTCGTCTTTGCCGATGCCGCGGACGTTGAATCCGACGTTGTCACCGGGTTCGGCTTTGGGCACCTCTTCGTGGTGCATCTCGATCGTCTTGACCTCGCCGCCCACGTCGCTGGGCTGGAAGGAGACGTTGTCGCCCGTGTTCATGACACCGGTCTCGATACGTCCGACTGGGACGGTACCGATACCCGAAATCGTGTAGACGTCCTGGATCGGGAGTCGCAGCGGCGCGTCCGTCGGCGGCTCCGGCTCCGGCAGGTCGTTCAGTGCCTCGAGCAGGATTTCGCCGTCGTACCACGGCGTGTTGTCGCTTTCCTCGGCGATGTTGTCGCCTTCGAACGCCGAGATTGGGATGAACGACGCGTCGTCGGTGTTGAACTGGACCTGCTTGAGTAGCTGGGTGACTTCGTCGACGACCTCGTCGTACGTCGACTCCTCGTAGTCGACGATGTCCATCTTGTTGATGCCGATGATGAGTTCGTCGATACCGAGGGTGCGGGCCAGGAAGACGTGCTCCTGAGTCTGGGGCGCGACACCGTCGTCAGCGGCGACGACGAGGACGGCGTTGTCCGCCTGGGATGCGCCCGTGATCATGTTCTTGACGAAGTCACGGTGACCAGGACAGTCGACGATCGTGAAGTCGTACTCGTCGGTCGAGAACTCCTGGTGGGCGATGTCGATGGTGACACCGCGTTCGCGCTCTTCGGCGAGGTTGTCCATGACGTAGGCGAACTCGAAGCCGCCTTTGCCTTTCTCTTCGGCTTCCTCGCGGTGCTGTTCGATGACGTGCTCGGGTACGCTCCCTGTCTCGTAGAGGAGTCGTCCCACGAGCGTACTCTTCCCGTGGTCAACGTGACCGATGATGGCCAGGTTCTGGTGTCGTTCGCTCATTGTTGTAGCTCACGCGCAGAGGCGCTTATATCGGTGTCCTTGGCCCGTTGCGGTTAAAACCATTTCGAAAGCGTATTCAGGAGAACCCGCCGCCGTCTTGCGGTTTGCCTAGTATTCACACGGCAGGGAAGGGCCGACTGACGGATATCGCCCGCACGGAATTCGGGCGACGGTCGCGCGAGTGGACCCAACGTGACTCGAGTAGATGCCTGCTCGTGGACGCTTCCTCGCTCGGCGTTACGGCCGCTGAGTGCTCGGTGCGCCGACACGACCGAATCGGATACGAAATCGATACGAAGGGACGGAAGACGGCGGAAAATGGAAGAACGGGCACGGGTTACAGTGACGGGAGACGGCCGATATCCGAGAGCACCGCGGTCGCCGTCTCCGGACCTCCAGCACCGCGACCGCTCGAGTGGAGCGACCCGGCGTTCCGGGTCTCTATCTGGACGATGTTTCGGGTGCCGGACACGGCGAGAGCGCCATTTTTGGCGACGAGTCGCGGTGCGACGCGAACGCCGTCGCGGGTCGCTTCGCCGATGAGCCTGATCGTACGGCCGTCCTCCGCGGCGAGCTCGAGCGCGCTGCCGGGGATGGTCTGGATGCCTTCGACCGTCGCGTCGTCGAGTTCGAAGCCGCCGTCGGCCAGCACGTTGGCCAGGATAACGAACTTCAGTGCGGCATCGGTGCCGTCGACGTCGAACGTCGGATCGGCCTCGGCGACGCCCAGGTCCTGTGCCTCCGCGAGGACGTGTTCGTAGTCGAGACCCTCGGCGGCCATTCGAGTGAGAATGAAGTTCGCGGTGCCGTTCAAGACTCCGCGAACTGCGGTGACCGCCTGTGGCGTACAGTCCTCGATCGTCGAGAGGACCGGGATCGCACCGCCGACGGTCGCCTCGAATCGGATCGAGCCGGCGCTTTCCGCCTCGAGCGCGCGGAGTTCCGCATATCGCTCGGCCACCGGGCCCTTGTTCGCGAGGACGACGTGACGGTCGGCCTCGAATGCGCGCCGAACGTGTGAAAAGCCGGGCTCGGCGTCGTCGAGCGTCGTCGGTGTCGCCTCGACGAGGACGTCGTATTCCGTTTCGAAGACGGCCTCGGGATCGCGGATACCGAGCGCTTCACCGCCGGCCTTGCGCTCGAGGACGTCCGCGACGGCGATGCCGTCGGCGTCGACGGCTGCGCTGGTCGAATCGGCGATAGCGACGACTTCGTGGCCGTACTCGCCCGCGAGGTCGGTGACCGAGCGGCCGACGTCACCGGCGCCGAGAATCGCGAGACGCATCAGGCCTCACCTCCCAACAACGGTTCGACGACGGTCAGATCCTTGTCCGTCCCGATCGAGCGGATGGCTGCGAGCGCTTCCGCGGACCGACCAGAGTCTATCGCGAGCCGAGCGCGGGCGCTCGCGACACCCGCTGTCCCGTCTGGTGCGGCCAGCGAAAGATCGAGAACGACGGCGTCGGCTTCCTCTTCGATCCGAGAGAGCGTATTCGAGAGGTCGGTCTCGACGAGGTGACCGACCAGCACGACGTTGACTTCCTCGCCGTAGTGTTCTTCGCCGGCCTGAATGACGTTGACACCGGCATCGCGCAGGGCCTGAACGATGCCGTCGAATCGGTCGGGGGGGCACTCGAGGTCGACCTCGACGGGAATGTGTCCGCGAGGCGTAATATTGCCACGTTCGTGGTGGATGCTTAGCAGATTGCCGCCGCTGTCAGCGATCGGTGCGAGCGCACGAAGCAATTCACCGGGCTCGTCGACGAGTTCGAGTCGGACGGTATAGGCGCGCACGCCGCCGTCGGTCTCGGCGTCGGGATCGTCCTCGTCGTCGGATGTAGATACGTCACCCATTGCCGACACCTCCTACCTGCGGGCATCTACTCGTCATGATGTACGATTCCGTAGTGGGCGCGTAAAAGGATATAGGACTTGCCAAAACGCGCCGCCCCTGTCAACGATGGGCACATGTCGCATCGTCGTCGTCGAGTCGTGGGCCCGTCGGCGCCTCACAGGTGATCCTTCCCCGGATTCGACGATCCCCAGTCGCCGCGGCCGCCTTCGGTACGGTCGACCCCCATGATCGACTCGGGTTGGTCCGGTCCGCCGAGACTGTCGCGCGCATCGGGCACTCGGACCGTGACCGTCTCGATTTCCGGCCAGGTGATGAGTTCGGCCTCGATGTTACCCGTCGTGACGTCGCTAACCGAACACCCCGCACACCCGCCGCCGAGTTCGATGACGACCTCCCCGGTCTCGGGATCGGCGGCTCGCACCGCGCTAGTTCCGCCGTGCATCTGAATGATCGGCATCTCGCGTGCCAACCACGCCTCGACGCGCTCCCGGAGGGACGGATCGTCGTCGGAATCAGTCATTGCCACCTGTAGGAACTCGAGCGGTGAATAACTTAGGTTGCGCGGCCCGAAACCGCCGAATTAATCCTGAACGTTCCCGCGGCATCTGCGAAGCCACCCCAGCGCGACTGCGCCGCTCGCGAGTCCCGCAACGCCGGTAAAGCCCGGAATGGAATCTCCTGACCCGTCGCTCCGTGTCGCGGTCTCGTTGTGCGCTCCCTCACCGGTTTCGTTCGTCCCGTTGGTGTCGCCCCGCCAGTCCTCGGGGTTCCGTAGCGACAGCGGATCGGCCTGCGTGCCGGCCTCTATCGGGAACGTATAGAGCGCACCCTCGAGCGACGTGTTGGGAATCGCCTCGGTGCTGGACGCGACGAAGGCCTCTCCGGAAGCGAGGACGCGAGCCGTCCAGAACGCCGTCCGTGCGGGATCACGCCACCAGGCGAGCCGTTCCGGATTCGCGGGATCGGACACGTCGTGGATCTTCACCCCGCCCCGGTACCACGTCGAATAGAGCCGCTCGCCGCGAAGTTCGAAGTTGTGCGACGTCGTCCACAGTCCGCCGCGATAGGATTCGTCGATCGTCCGCGGGGGGTCGATACGCCCTCGTTTGACGGGGTCTGTCGGGTCGGTCACGTCGTAGAGGTCGATCCCACCTGGTCGGGCAGGCGCGCTACCGCCGGTCGCCCAGGCCTCCCGACCGACCGCCATGAGGTCCCCGGTGTCGTCGACCGCGGCGTAATGATCGTTGCCCGGGAGCCCGTACACTGCCGTCCGCCAGTCGGCGATGGCTCGCTGCTCCTCGAGCGTGGTTTCGGCGACGTGAGTGACGTACGCGGGGTCGGTCGGGTCGGAGACGTCGACCAGATACGTGCCGGCGTTCCAGTGGGGAAGGTATGCCGTTTCATCACGAACGGAGACGTCGTGGAGGTAGCGCGCGAGCATGTCGATATCGCCCCAACCTGGCTCGCGCTCCAGGAGCGACCAGTAACCGAGTTGCGCGATTTCGTCGCCGCCAACGTCGAATATCACGAGCCGGTTTTCCTGTTGCGTATTCGCTACGACGTACAGCAACTCGCCCTCGAGAACGCAGTTGTGGATGTGATAGTCCGTCTCGAAGCCGGCAATCGAGACAGGATCGGCGGGATCGCTCACGTCGTACCGGCGAACGCCCGCGACGCCGAACCCCGGATTGGCGGGACCCGCGACGACCAGCCGATCGCCGTCGACGCTCACGTCGAGGATCTGGGTCAGCGGCGAGCCGCCGATCTCGACGTTGCGTTCCTCGGCGAGGAGCGTAGGCTCGGCGGGGTCGCTCACGTCGACGGTGACGAAGCCAGTCGTTGCGGCGACGTAGGCAGTCTCGCCGTGGTCGCCCGCGACTGCCTCCGCAGCGCCCGTGATCGGGAGGCTGCCCAGCGGTTCGTAGGTCCCCTGTCCGCTAGCGGCGGTGACCACTCGAGGTGCCGTCGACGAGATTGACAGCGGTGCGAGGCCGGCAGCGCCACTCGCTCGAAGGAACGCTCTCCGGTCCATGGTCACACCAGTGAGATGCAGATACATAGACGTGAGCCCTCGTGTCCGAGGCTGAGCGCACACCCGTCGCTGTGGGAACTACTCGAGGACGTCTATGGTGCTCGAGTCGACCAAGAAAATCGGCCTTGAGCACTGGGACGGCAGCATCGTCGAATCATCGATGGCAGAGACGGTATGTGAATCGGAGACGGCCGACGGGACCGGAAAGTGCCGGTAGTCAGTAGTTTAGCTTCGTAGTCGCCGTCGGTCGCCCGTTCCGTCGGTCATAGCACTCGCGAGCGCGCCTTCGACGACGACGTCGTCGCCGAGATCGGTGACGCGAATCTCGGGGACGTTGGTCATCACCATCTCCGCGACGCGCTCCTGAATCGGGTCGACGACGAGTTCCTCGTTGTGCAGTGCGACCGCGCCGCCGAAAGAGACGACGATCGGTGCGAACGCGTGGACCACGTTGGTGACGCCGATTGCGTTCCAGTGGGCGAGCTGTTCGATGACGTAGTCGGCCAGTTCGTCCTCGCCCGCGAAGTCGAAGACGTCTTTCGCCGTGAAGTCCGGCCCGTCGAGCGGGAGGTCCGTCGTGATTGTCGGATCGTCTTCGGCCAGCAATCTGGTGAAGTCGGGGATGGCGTTACCGGAACAGTAGGCCTCCCAGTGGCCGTCGTGGCCGCAGCCACAGGTCAATCTGCCGCACGGATCGACGACGTAGTGACCGACCTCGCCGGCATTGCCGTCCCAGCCGCCCATAATCTCCCCGTCGCAGCAGACGCCGGCTCCGATCCCGGAGGAGACGGTGATGTAAACCATGTCGTCAGGGTTGCTGGCGGCGTGAAACCGCTCCCCGATGACGCCCGCCGTCGTGTCGTTGTGAAGATGCACGTCGTCGCTGTCGATCAGCTTCGCGATCGGTCCCGTCAGTGGAATCCGGTCGATCGAATCGGGCAGGTTCGCGGGATCGATCACGGTTCCCTCCGCGAGGTCGAACGGGCCGATCGACCCGATTCCGGTGGCCGCGATCCGTTCGGGGCCGATTCCCGCTTGCCCGCACGCCTCGCGAAGCGTTCGGAGCACCCCTTCCGTTACGTCGATACCTGTCGGCCCGCGCGGCGTAGATCGGCGACTCGAGCCGATCGTCGTCCCATCGGGCTCGGCGACGATGGCCCGGACGTTGGTCGCGCCGAGGTCGACGCCCGCATAGTAGACCATGTTATCCTAGTGGACGAACGCCGCCGTACTTAACTACCCAGATTATACTCGACAACGAGTAGCGATTTCAATACGTTACGGACTCGGTCGGAATCGCGACGGTGAGCACAGACAGAATCGGCGGTGGCTTTCGTCGTCACTCCATGACGTCGAGATCGCGGAAGTATGTGACCGGACAGGGCGCCTGGAGGATGATCTCCTGAGAGACGGAGCCGAGGACGGCCTTTTCAGCTGGCGAGCGGCGACGGCCGCCGACGACCATTCGATCCGCGTCCACGTCGATCGCCATGTCGACGACCTCGGCACCGACTTCGCCGAGTGCACCTCTAATCTCGTACTCGACACCGGCCTCCTCGAACCGTTCGGCGAGTTCAGGGACTGGGGAGCGGCGAGCCGCGACCTCGTCCGGATCCACGTTCGCCGCACGCGCTGCGAATCCGAGATCGTCGTGGACGTCCTCGTATTCGTCTTCCGTGAATGCGTGACCGATCACGACGTTCGCGTCGAGGGGGTCCGCGATCTCGAGAACTGTCTCCGCGAGTTCCGGTGCGCGCACTGTGTCCATCGGCCCGACAGCGAGTAATACTGTGTCGATTGCCATACCGGCACAGTGGTCGGGCCACCCGCTTAAGGGTTCTCGTGAGTGCAGTATTCCCGAAACGATGTGCGTTCGCCACAGCGAAGCCGCGTCCGCACAGACTCGAGACCGGCGGCTGACCGCGAACCCACCCGGGTCCGAGGTCAGTCAGCGTGTTCGTCGCTCCGGACGAACGTGACCGGACAGGGTGCCGACAGCAGCACTTCCTGGGCCGTCGAGCCGAAAACGGCTTTCCCGGTCGGCGACCGACGCCGTCCGCCGACGATGACGCGATCGGCTCCGGTACTCGTTGCCAGATCGACGATCGACGAACCGTGGTCGCCGACCGCCCCACGGATCTCGTACTCGACGTCGTGTTGGACGAAGACGTCCCGTAGCTCATGGATCGTCGAGTGGCGCGCCGCGACGGCGTCGGGGTCGATTTCGCCGACAGTTCGGTCGAACTCGAGGCGATCGAGCACGGCGTTGTATTCGTCGCTGGTGAAGACGTGAGCGAGAACGACGGTCGCGTCGGCAGGTGTTGCTATCTCGAGGGCCGCTTCGGCCAGTTCGCCGCTTCGGTCTGCATCACTGGGTCCGACGGCGAGGAGTACGGTTTCTAACGTCATAGTACCAACTACTGACTCGGAATGATGTAAATCCCTGTTTTCGGAACAGTCAACAGTGTTTTAGTTCCAGATATTTTTTCCACACAGTCGACCAGAAGGGATGCATGGACAGACCAGATCTCTCCGATCGAACGGTACTCGTCACGGGCAGCGCGAGCGACATCGGTCGCGAACTGTTGCTGGCGACGGCCGACTGTGGCGCGCAGACGGCGGTTCACTACCGAACGAGCGCCGAGGCGGCTCGCGACGTCGCCGCGGCGGCGCTGAGGCGCGGGGCGGCCGAGACGATGACGGTACAGGGCGATGTAACCGATCCGGACGATGTCGACGAACTCTTCGCGGCCGTCGAATCCGAACTCGGATCGGTCGACGTGCTGGTGAACAACGTCGGCGACTTCGCGCCGTCGCACTGGTCGGATCTCGAGTTCGAGACCTGGAACCGGGTCATCGAGACCAACCTCAACGGAACGTACCTCTGTTCGAAGCGAGCGCTTCCCGGGATGCGAGAGGTTGGATACGGCCGAATCGTAAACGTCGGCTACGCCTCGAGCGAGAAGGGGCTCGTGAGTCCGAAGAACTTCCCCTACTTCGTCGCAAAGACCGGCGTGGTGATGTTTACCCGCATGCTCGCGGCGGATACGCAAGACGACGGGATAACCGTCAACGCCATCTCGCCATACGTCGTCGGAAACTCCGACGAGTTCCCCGCCGAACTGCCTCGCGGGCGGCCCGCGAGCTTCGATGATCTCGTTCAGCCGCTGTATTTCTTCCTCGATCCGGATACCGGGTACGTCAGTGGCGACAACATCGAAGTCGATGGCGGCTGGCTTCCCGAGCGGGTGTGAACCAACGGGGATAGCTGACCTGGACGGGGGATGATCGGGGAAAGTAACCCGGACAGGAGCCCTGACGACCGAGGGGGTCGCGCTGAACCACCTGATCGACCGCCGGTCTCGAAACGAGCGATTTGTCGGGCTTTACGACTGTCTGCGTACGGAAGCAGCAGCTCAAGATGGCGGTCTGGCGAACCCTCCTTCGACTCTCCGACGAACTTCACGACAGCAGCGGTGTGCAGGCTATCGATGCGACTGGATTTGATCGGCATTCGGCTAGCCGTCATCACGCGAGTCAGACAGACTGCACTTTTAGCTGAAAGAGAGGGCGCTAAGCCCCCGTCCTCAAGGAGCGAACGGCGTTAGCCGCGAGCGAGTAGGGTGGGGTAGTTCACATCAGTAAAGACGACAGCACTGGTGAAGTACCTCGGGGACAAGCCCCGAGGCTTCACCGTTTTGTCCATGCCGTCCAAAAACGAACGGATGGACGCAGGCGAATTTAATTCCCCTCGACCTTCCCGAACTAGGTCGGCTGGAATTCACACCCGAACGCCCGGTGCGTCCGTGAGGGTCGGCGGCTCCACCCTGCCCGACAACACCCGTCGCACCACGCCGAAGGCGCGGGTTTTGAGAGGTGTCGCATTTCCTCGCAACTGCGCGCAGTTGCTTCGGATTAAGGTCTTTAACCCACGTCGCAACTGTGTTCCTCAATACGGTGGAATGGGTCATATAGCTTACGCGATTCACCCTCGGGGTCAAGCCCCAAGGCACTCTGGCTGTATTACTGTAGACTGCGGAAACAATATCATATTGGATATTCATTGTTCGACGAGGCAACCACACGACACACAGGTTGGGCGGCAAGTATTCATACGAAACCTTGATCGGTTAGAGACAATCGCCGCCGACAGAGGGTACGGCTGGGACGGTCTCCGTGAATACTCCGAGAGGCTGACGTTCAGCCAGTAATTAAACATCGGGAGTTCTCCCCGCTGGATATGGCCCATAATGCTCGACAGGACGAAGATATATATCACCGTCGGTCAATTGTTGAGGCTGTGTTTTTGCGCTCAAGCAGCGGTATGGCGACACGCTCCGGGCACGGACGTGTTTGGACAGTTCCGTGAACCTGTCCTGAAAGTGGCTGTGAGAAATATCGAACTTGCTTCCTAACTTCGTTCAGTACAAAAGCTGAATTCAGCAGATCCAATCAGACTGCAATGACTACTCGTCTGAGGTACCACCGGCACAGTAACTCTACTGGGCGTCTCTCCTGATTTGGTGGTAATCAAGAATTTCAACAGCCCTATCGCGGTCTGATTCGTTAACTGGCGCTATTGGAAACCAGAATATTTAAGTAATAATATGAATATTTTGAATCTACGGTTTTCTCGCGTGAACGGTTACGCGAAGCGTGTTCGATAATGTTGCTTACACTTGAGTTACTACTGCAATTAGAGACTGGTGCACAGCTTCTGAAACAACTACAACTTCTGATTTCTTCCATGGGGCCAGCGCTACTTATGCCGATAATTATCTTTTCACTCGGCGTAGCTGTTCGATTACCGATACTTACATCGATACGATCTGCCCTCCTCGTCGGCGTTGCATTCGTCGGTATTTTTGCAGTCTTAGAGTTTGTATTAGGCCCGATTGGGGAAACCGTTCAAGCGCTTGCAGCGGTTTGGGAGCTGAACCTCATCGGGCTTGATATCGGATGGGCTCCGGTTGCAGGATTCACGTGGACAATGGGAGTGACTGTCTTTGTAATCCCGCTTGGGTTCGGAGTAAACCTTCTTTTGCTCGCATTCGGATGGACTCGTACCCTTGATGCTGATATCTGGAACTATTGGCAATGGGCCTTCAATGCAGCTGTTGTTTATTTGATTACTGGAAGCTGGGAACTGGGGCTTGCTGCTGCGATCATCACCGAGATAATCGTCTTGAGACTTGCTGATTGGACAGCTGAACTCTCTCAGGAGTATTTCGACATCCCGGGGGCGAGTCTTCCACACGCACAGAGCGTTCTTCAGGCACCATTTGCATTCGCCATAGACCGGTTCCTTCGGTCGCTTCCGATCATCGGCACACTGAACGCGAGTCCTGATGCTCTCGAACAACGTATCGGCACTCTCGGGAACCCGATTGTTTTGGGATTTCTCGTTGGACTGTTCATCGGCGTGCTTGCTCAACAGTCAGTGCTTGAAACGTTCCGAACAGCGATGTACGTCGCTGGACTGTTAGCGTTACTTCCCCGAATGGTTGAACTCCTCGTCGAGGGACTTGATCCGCTAGTTGAACAAGCATCCGCTCGTGTGAACGGAAGCGAGCGGTTCGGAGGAGAAGAGATTGTAATTGGTATTGATGCAGGAGCGATTGTATTCGCAGATACGACGGCTGTTATTGCTGGACTCCTGCTTATCCCGTACGCACTCGGGCTCGCGTTTATCCCCGGTGTTGTCGTCATGCCATTAGCGGATCTCGTCGCGCTACCACTGTTTTGCATGTGGGCCGCAGCAATTAGTCACGGGAACCTCGTTCGGACAGTTATCAGTGGTGGAATCATGACGACGATCGTCACTATTGCAAGCACACTCCTCGCGCCCTACATCACTGAAATGGGCCGGATAACCGGAGGACTTCAGTCCATTGATACGAACGGGTCTCAACTTGTCTCGGCACTGAGTGTGGGCGGAAACTGGTGGTCACTCGGCCTCTTTGCCCCGTTAGGGATTCTGGATGATGTTAGCGGAATGGTGGCTATTGGAGGGGTTATAGCCGCGTGCTTTGCGTACATCTGTTACCGGTTGACAAGAGAGATGCCAACCATGGTGGCTGCTAACGGCGATGGCAAGAAAGGAGAAGACTCCGAGCGTTCGACAGCGAACCAGCCAACGAAGACGTATGAATGACCTATCACACCGACATCAATAATGTTTATCTTGACATAGAAGCGGTATTCAGCCCCCGTGTGAATACCTGTGGAATTCACCCCGCCCATAGTCAATGTACTCAATTCTGAGTACCAATTTCTCTGCTAACGATCGCAGTTGCGAAATTCACGATTCAAATAAGCGGCTGACTCTTCGCGTCAGTAGGTGGAGAGACGGGCTTCTCTCCACATCTAAACGAGGCCGGAGCGAGAGATTCGCGACGCACTCGTACATTGCGGTGGGCTCCGAGCCCGGCTCTCGAGGGCGGAACCGTGACGACGGGCGACGACGTCGAACCGGTCTAACGCGGACGATTACGGAACGAGTCGAGAAATCTAACGCAGCGGCTTCGGAACGACATGACACTTCGGGACGTGAGTTCGCGTGCGAAACGGCACCGTCTCGAGCGGAACGCAAGCTACATTTTCGCGAGCGCAAAGGGTGAGACATGAACGAGCCGGGTATCCAGTCACTGATGGACCAGGCGACGCTGGATCGGCGGGTTCGTACCGGTGACGCGCCGGCGTGGGTCGGCGACCACTGGGAAACGTTTCGCGAGGGGTTGCTCGGGGAGCGAAACGGATCGCCGTTCCCCTGTTTCTTCGGCGTCGAATCGGTTCAACAGGGAGAACCGCTGTACACCGCAGTGCCCTCGATGAGCGACGCGGAGGCGTTGCTGACGTTGCGGGACCGAATTCTCGAGTACCTCGATAGCTATCGGGATCACTCGGATCGAGCGTCGCTCGTGACCTTCTTCGAACCGCCCGAGCGGCCGCTCTCGGAGGCGTCGTATCACGACGCGCTCTGGCACATCTTGCAGACGCTGCATCTCCACGATCCCGAGCCGTGGCCCGACGACATCCCTACCGATCCCGCCGATCCACACTGGGAGTTCTGTCTCGGCGGCGAGCCGATGTTTCCGACCTGTCGGGCACCGTTTTACGAGACGCGGAAGAGCCGGTACTGTCCCGTGGGACTCGAAATTACGTTCCAACCGCGCGCGCTGTTTAAAGATCTCGACGTGACGGCCGACGCGCCGGCCGGACAACGCGCCCGCGACGTTATCCAGGACCGCCTCGAGGAATACGACGGGGTCTGTCCGCACGCCGACCTCGGCGACTGGGGCGTCGAGGGCGACCGCGAGTGGCCCCAATACATGTTCTCGGCGGACGAATCGCAAGCACCGTCGACGTGTCCGATCACGATCACCCGGACGCATCCGAAACCTGCTGCGCGACTCCCATGACGCCCGCCGATCGTACTGTCGATGCGGGCGTCTCGAATCGCGCTCGACTCGAGGACGCCGTCCTCGTCCTGATCGACTTCCAGCAGGGGTTCGACGATCCCTCCTGGGGGGAGCGAAACAATCCCGATGCGGAAGCGAACGCGGCGCGACTGCTCGAGCACTGGCGTGAGCGGGACCGGCCCGTCGTCCACGTTCGACACGACTCGACGGAGCCCGACTCGTCGCTTCGGGGCGACGAACCTGGCTTCGCGTTTAAACCGGAGACGGCGCCCCTCGAGCACGAGCCGACCATGGAAAAGTCGGTCAACAGCGCGTTCATCGGAACAGATCTCGGGGAGTGGCTCCGTAAACGGGACCACGAAACGCTCGTTATCGCGGGACTCACGACCGATCACTGCGTTTCGACGAGCGCGCGAATGGCCGAAAATCTCGGCTTCGATCCCATCGTGGTCGGCGACGCGACCGCGACCTTCGAACGGACCTACGACGGCGAGACGTTCGACGCGACGACGGTCCACCGCACCGCCCTGGCCCACCTCGCTGGCGAGTTCGCGACGGTGGCGACGACGACCGACCTCCTCGAGGACAGGTCCTGAAACTGGACCTGCGCTGGTGGCAGATCTGACCGCCCTACGGTAAACGGGAGTCCGCGCCACAATTATAGGAATCCTCGTACTCGAATACTGGTATGCGAGTTGCAGTCGCCGGTACGTTTGGGCCGTTTCACGATGGACACCGGGCGCTGTTCGAACACGCGCTTCGATTCGGCGACGACGGCGTCGTCGTCGCGCTGACGAGCGACGAACTGGCGGTCGAGACGCGCCACGAGCCCCGTCCGATTCCCACCTTCGGGGAACGAACGCGATCCGTGGCCGATGCGATAGCCGAGATCGACGAGTGGGATCGAGAGATCGAAATCCGGCAACTCGAGACCGAACGCGGGATCGCGACCGACGATCCGTCGATCGATGCGCTCGTCGTCTCCCCCGAGACGGCCCCGGAACTCGAGAAGATCAACGACGAGCGGCGCGAGCGCGGGCTGGACCCGCTGTCCGGAATCGTCGCCCCGTACGTTCTCGACGACGACGGTGCGCGTATTTCCTCGACGCGAATTGTCAGGGGAGAAATCGACGAACACGGACGCGTTCTCGAGTAGGTCGCACCCGATCCTCGAGTCGCGCCCGTTCGGAACTGGCTGCGTGCGATCCGACAACACAATAGTAATAGACGGCGAGACAGTCAATATATTTGATGAACGGTGATCGACGGCCGCTGTTGTACGTGCTGCTCGGCAGTGCGCTGCTCGTGACGCTCGTGCTTCATCTCGTGTTCGTGCCGCGATATCTCCCCGGTGACGTGTTGTTGACCGTACTGACGCTCGGTGCCGGTTGGATAACGTACACGCTTGTGTTCTACGCACTCGGTCGGGCGGGAGCCGATCCCGAGCAGCAGGAGTTTCCTACGATGCGGTTCGCGGATATCGGTATCGCGCTCCTTCTCGTCTCGTTGTTGCTCATGTTGGCCTTCGACGCGTTCGGACTTCCCTTCGAGAGAATCGTCGGGATCTACTCCCTACCCGCGATCGGGATCTATGCGGGACTCGCGCTCCTCGGCTGGTCGATCGGCCGCCGGACCGAGGCGATCAACGAGATTGCCCGATAACGGGGGCGATTGACGCCGCAGCAGAACGACGATCGGAACCGTACAGGAGATCAACCCGCTGACACGAGGGTCACTCCGTCTGCGGTCCCGAGTTCGCGACGAAGACCGGTATATCGCCGAACCGAATGACGTGATCGGTGACGCTTCCCAGCGCCATCCGATGGACGCCGCTGCGACCGCGGGTTCCTATGACGATGAGATCGACACCGATATCCCGAGCGTACTCGAGGAGTTCGTTCTCCGGTGGTCCCTCAAGTACGACGCCGGTAACGTCGAGATCGGTGGCGTCGGCCAGGTCGACGATCGCGTCGACGTGTTCCCGGGCTCGAGTGCGCATCGCGTCTTCGGCGCTCGCGGCATCACCCGGGAGCCGGAGATCCCCCAGCGGGCCGGTATCGGCGACGCAGGCGACGTGAACCGCCGCATCGTGAACGGCCGCGAGCTCGAGACCGGTCTCGGCGGCAGCCTCGGCGTGATCGCTGCCGTCGGTCGGAATCAAGATCGTGTCGAACATCGTCCAGAACGTACGGCGAGACCCGTGAAATGACTGGCGAATGAACGAGTCGCCGCATCCCGGTCTCGGAGTATCGATCGACGCTCAGATGAACGCCAGCGGCACCATGACGAGGCTCCCAACGACGACGCCGGCCGCGAGTTCGGGCTTGCCGCCTCGGGGCAATTCCTTGCCGATATCGAGGGCTTCGGGGACGAACTCGGTGAGGACGAGAAAGATCATCGCGCCGGCAGCGAAGCCGAAGCCGTAGGGGAGAAATTCGCGCGCATACCGGACGAACCCAAACGCGAGGACGGCCCCGATCGGCTGGGGAAGACTCGAGAAGACGGCCCACCAGACCATCTTCCACTCGGAGACGCCCATCGATTTTAGCGGGATCGAGATCGCGGTCCCCTCGGGGATGTTGTGAATCGAGATCGCGATCGTCATAAAGACCGCCAGTAGTGGGACGGTAAAGCCGAGGAGCTCGGCTCCGCCTTCGAGCCCGAGATCGGCGAAGGAGACGCCAATAGCGACTCCTTCCGGGAAACTGTGAACGGTCAGGATGCCGAGAATGAGGATCAGTTTCTTGAAATCGGCTTCCTCGTACTCCCGCGGATCGATATCGGCGTCCATCAGGACGTCGTGAGCCACGACGACGAGCGCGACCCCGGCGGCGATGCCGATCGCAATCTCGAGGGGCGTTCCCTCGGCCAGCCCCTCCTCAACGAGACCAAAGGTCGACGCCGAAAGCATGATCCCTGACGCGAGTCCCCAGAGGACGACGTTCCGACGCGTGCTGATACCCTCGAAGAAGAAAAACGGTACTGCGCCGAGACCGGTCGCGAGGGCCGTGATAAGTCCCGCAATAAACACCAATGCGAGGTTCTCGAGGAGCGCCATCGACTGCCGTATCGGACTCGAGATATAAATCGACGGCGAAGGTGGTCCTTCGGACCGATTTTTCGCGATGGTACTCGTCGTACGGCGGGAACGGTTCTCGCAACGCGATCGAAATCGAAAGCCCCAGCGTCAGTTCGATCGACCGATACCATCAACAGCCATCCATCGGTTAGGTAGCATATGCCACTGTGGAGATCACACCGCACTCGCCATTATTTCATCCTCGTGGTCGTGACGACCGTCGGCGCGACGTTGCTGTACAATTACGGGATGGCAACGTGGGAGAACGACCCACAGCCGCTTTACCGGTCGCTCGGCATTGTCTTCCAGTCGTTCACGACGACCGGCTACGGCGAGGATGCGGGATGGGCGACGCCGCAGATGTACGTGCTGACGATCGGATTGCAACTCATGGGGATCGGTCTGATCCTCACCGCGGCGGACGTCTTCGCTGTTCCGTGGCTCCGGAGCACGCTGGCGATCACGCCTCCGACGGCGGCCACCGACCTCGAGGATCACGTCGTCATCTGCGAGTACACGCCCCGCGGTGAGGCGTTCATCGAGGAACTCGCGTCCCGCGGGCGGGAGTACGTCGTCGTCGAACCGGACGAGGAGACGGCGACCGCACTTCACGAGGCGGAATACAGAGTGATCCACGGCGATCCGGAGTCGACGGCGGTCCTCAAGAGCGCCGGGATCGGACGGGCAACGGCAGTCGTGGCCGATTCGGCCGATGATACGAACGCGAGCATCGTCCTCTCTGCCCGAGAGGCGAACCCCGACGTTCGGATCGTTACGCTGGTCGAGGACCAGCGCCTCGGTGAGTATCACCGAATCGCGGGCGCGGACGAGGTGCTGTCGCCGCGTCAGTTGCTCGGCGAGAGTCTCGCTCACCGCGTTCCGACGGCGGTGACTGCCGCGGTCGACGAGGGCGTCGAGATCGCCGACGACCTCGAACTGGTCGAGCTCTCGATCGCCGAGGGAAGCGACCTCGCCGGCCGTCTGGCCGGCGAGATCCGGATCCGGGAGAAGTACGGGGTAGACGGCATCGGCGCGTGGTTCGACGGGTCGTTCGAGAGTCCGATCCCACGAGACCGGGAAATCGACGTTGGGACGCGACTCCTCGTCGCGGGGGAACCGGAGCAGATCGATGCGTTACGTGCGGAGGCACTGTCGGCAGTCCACCCCTTCGCCGCCCAGCGCGTGGTGATCGCCGGGTACGGTGAGTCGGGCGCGGCGGCCGGCGACGCGCTCGCGACGACGAACTCCCGAGTGACCGTTCTCGACACAGTCGACAAAGACGGGGTCGACGTGGTCGGGGACGCTCGCGATCCGGCGGCGATCCGCGAAGCCGGGATCGACGATGCCTCCGCGGTGATCGTCACCCTCGACGACGACACGACGGCAATCTTCACGACGCTCGTCGTTCGGGACCTGAACCCGTCAGTCGACATCATCGTCCGCGCGAACGACGCCGAGAGCGACCAGAAACTCTACCGGGCGGGTGCGGACTACATCCAGTCGCTCGCGACGGTCAGCGGCCGGATGCTCGCCTCGACCGTCTTCGAAGACGCGGAGGTGCTGGCCGTCGACCGGCAGATCGACGTCGTGAAACTTCCCGTCGGTCGGCTCGCCGGGCGAACGGTCGTCGACGCGGATGTCCGCGCGAGGACGGGCTGTACGGTCCTCGCCGTCGCCAGAGCAGACGAGACGGTCACCGAATTCGATCCGGCGTCGTTCGTCCTCGAGGCGGACGACGAGGTCGTCCTCGTCGGCACCGACGAGAGCGTGCAATCGTTCGAGGCACAATTTCTGACGTGAGAAGCAGGGCTAGAGTGGCCGGCGCTCAATTCGCCGAGCGATCCGAGAACCTACGACAGCAGGCCGCCGAGATCGAGGCCGAACTGCTGTTTTGCGAACCTGGCGAGCAGGGGGCCATCCTCGAGGTCGAGCAACCGCGCGATAGCCAGTGGATTTCCGTTGTTCGCGTCGGCGAGCGTCTCGTCGCCGAGGCGATGCAGATCTCGCATGAGTTTATCATAGCGGTCGTTGGGGGCGAGATAGAGCAGTTGCGTCATCAGGAGTCGGGTCTTCGCGCTCGGCGCGACGTCGCGATGCCAGAGCGTCTCGTAGACCTCGAGGTTCTCTGCGGTCGGCTCGAGGTTCCCGTGTTTGAGACAACTATCGGCGGCGGCCGCGGCCACGCGACCGGACTGCATACACTTGTTGATGCCTTCACCCCAGAGCGGATCGACGGTCGGGACGGTGTCGCCGATGGCCATGAACCGGTCGGTGTGGAGTTTACCGGGCGCCTGAATGTGGGCCGACCCGCGGTGTTGTTTGCCCTCGATTCGCTCGGCGTCCCTGAACCGGGGGTCGGTCTCGAGCCAGTGGGTCAGATAATCGTCGATGCTGAAGTCGTCCCGGCCGTACTGGGCGTGGCTGTCGTTTTGAATGTAACAGAGGCCGACCTTGGCGGTGTCCTCGCCCGTGTGGAAGATCCAGGAGTAGCCCCCGGGCGCGATGTCGTGGTCCAGACGCAGCATCATCGCGTTGTGCAAATCCGCGAACCCCGGACGGTCGATGTCGATCCCTTCGAACTCGTACTCGATGCCGATCGCGTGGTTCTCGCGTTTGAGGTCGACCACGTCGAGTTTCTTCGCGAGGGGAGCGGCCGGTCCAGTCGCGTCGACGACTATGTCGCCGTAGACCTCCTCGTCGCCGTTGTAGGTGACGCCGACGATCTCGCCGTCGTCCATGATAGGGGCCGCGACGCGGGCGTCGAACCGATACTCTGCGCCGTCGTCGCGACCGTCTCTCACGAGATAACGCTTGAAGTCGGCGAACTCGAGCACCGCTCCGGGTTGCTCGCGAACGTAGTGTTCCATCGGCGACTCGAGGACGACGCTGTCGGTGTACTGCATCACGACGTCGTCGGGGATTCCGAAGGAGGCCATCATCGATGGGAACGTCCCGGCAGTTGACTTGTTACTCTGACGGGGGAACTCGTCCTCGGCCTCGGTCTCGAGGACGACGACGTCGTACCCTCTGGCAGCGAGATCGCGGGCACATTGCGCACCCGCGGGACCGGCACCGGCGATGACTACGTCGTAATAGTCGTTCATGTAACCGTGACTGTAGTGGATCGTAATTAGTCTGTCCTGTTCGATCGATCGTACGTGATCGAGACCCTTCAGTGTCTTTCCAGCGTGAACAAGCCCACGTTCCCACTGCGAGCAGTGGCCGCCGACGACTTGCCGTTGAACGTACTCGAACGGCACTACTGAAACCCTCACCACCTGACAAAACATGCCTGCTTGTATCAATCCACGTATACAAACGGGTTGTAACATTGGTGAAACACCTCGGCGTCAAGTGGTTCGAAAGGCCTTCGACCTTCCGTCACCACGAGAGAGGGAAGCTCTCTTGAACGACCCCGAAGCGTCCTGGTTCCACGACCCTGTTGGACGTCGTCTGATAGCCTGTCGAGGGTCCCTCGACAAACACACGTTGCAGATTCCGTGGGGAATCCACCGAGAGTGCAGTCTCCGCAGGTGTGCATTCGGAGTCTCCCAGTCATACCTGGTGGTCACGGCGGGGCGTCTGACGTCCGTGTTCGTGGACTCTCAGCCAGACGCGAGTGGTGCCATCACACCGCCTGTATGTGGTATGTCACGACGTACTTGGGCGTGTCACGGAGTATCGGCTTCATCCACGGGGTCAAACCCCGTGGCAGTCGCCGTAACCACCTGTAAATCTAACAAGAATTGCAAGACATCAACGGACACGACGGTCGAATCCACCGCTGCCAAACGGCCACTACCTCACGATCGTCACTGGGACGGACGCCTGCCGACCGACCCGCTCGGCCACGCTCCCTAACAACACTCTCGAAAATCCGGTTCGGCCGTGGCTCCCGACGACGATCAGGTCGACGTCGTTGTCCGCGGCGTAGGTGACGATTTCGTCTGCGGGCTGGCCGACGACCGTCTCCGTCTCGACCGAACAGTCGTGTTCTGCCGCGCGGTCCTCGGCGTCGGCGAGCAACTCCATCGCCTCGTTGCGCAGTCGCTCGAGTAGCGCATCCGCTCCGAGGTGTGCGACCTCACCGTAACTGCTGTTCGTCGGGTCGACGGCGTGAAGTACCGTTAATTCGTCGTCGGCGTGTTCCGTACACGCGAACTCGAGCGCCGCCCATCCCGGCTCCGAGTCCTCGAGGGCGACTAGCAGGTGCATACTGACCTATACAGCGACCATCTACTTGAGTGTCATCCTCTGTCACAGTCGATGGACGATCGAAACGGCGTGTCGAACGCGAAAATGCGGGGGATACTGACGAATGGCTGTCCAATCGATTCGAGCCGGTCGATTTCGACGCGGTCGAGGATGATAACTTCGAATGCGTCCCCGTCTCACTCGGAGTAGCCCTCCTGCAAGAAGGTGCCCTCCGTTTCGTACATCGAAACCAGTTCTTCGATGAGTTCCTCGTGTGATTGTCCTTCCTCGCAATAGGTGTCGAGTCGCTCCATCAAATCGTCGCTGATCTTGAGTGTGTATGTCATGATAGGTGGCGCGTCCGAGCGCGTCGTACCGTCAGTGCGGAGCGACAAATAGCCCCGGGCGCGTATGCAATCTCGACCAGCCAGTAGCCGCCGAGAGCGCCACGAGACCGATTTACTGGGCTCCATTCGAACCAGCACGGGACGGCCGTTGCCTTACCCAGACGGGTACCATAGCCGCCGATATGACTGCATCACTGACCGACGACGAGATCGGAAAGACGGTTGTCGACGTCGAAGGGAAGGAACTCGGCATCGTCGCCGACGTCGAGGACGGCAGAGCGTACGTCGATCCCAACCCGAGTCTGGCGGAACGGGCGCTCGCAGCCGTCGGGTGGGAGAATCGAGACGACGAGGACTACGTCGTCACCGAAGACATGCTCGAGCGAGTCGACAGCGAGGTCATCCTGCGTGGCGAACTGTGATGCGGAACCGACGGATCAGAACGCACCGGACGTCGGCTGCTCGGCCCGGGCCGAACCGAATGCCGCCCGGAGGTGGATGGACGGCTGCGTTTCCGGGTTCACGCACACTCGCTCGAACGACGGGGCTTACTCGGCGGACCGATCGTCGAACGTCTGTTTGCGCCAGGTCGTCCAGTCGTAGAGCCGCTCGAGTTCGCCACCTTGCTGGCGGATCGCGACAGCGGTATTGAAGAGAAACGCGGCGACCAGTGTCGTCCCGACGAGCCAGGTTGCGTCAGCGAGCGCGCCATAGCCGGTCAGATAGCTCGTCACGAGGTCGACGAAGACGACCGCGACGACACAGACGATCGCCGGCAACAGGTGACGAGTCAGCGCGGCGAACGTCGTCCCTTCGTGGACGCTGACGGCACGGATGCCGTAGAACACCGCCCAGGCGGACGTGACGATCCAGCCGACAGCGACGACCAATCGCGTGGACGAACTCTCGACGAGGAAGGTCCCCCACCAGGCGGCGACGAAGATAGCGATGACCACGTAGTCGACCCACGCGGGCACCAATTGGGACCGGTCGCCCGCCGCCGGCTGCTCGTGATACATCGCGCGGATCGCAAGCGCGACGAAGAGGATGAAAAAGAGCACCGCTCCGTCGACGAATCGAGTGATCCACTCGGGTTCGAACAATACCGAGGCGACCCCGGCGATGGCGTAGACGATCGCTGCACCAATTCCGATCACGAGATACCACAGTTCGGTGCCGGCCTCGACCGCGAGGATGTCTCGAACGTAGACGATCGCGTAGTAGAGAAGGATCACCGCGGCGATACCGATCGCGAGATACGCGAACAGCCGTCCGATCGCGACCGTCGTCGCCGGATCGCTCGCGTCGAACGCGATCGATGGGCTCGAGGGGAACATCACTGCGTCTAATTGGCCCCCGGACTGGCATAAGAATACACCCCGACTACTGGCGATCGGGAAGGGAAGGAACGTGTTGCGTCACCGAAAACGAGGTTGGAACTCGAGCAGACGGGTTCCGACCTATGGACGAAGTGAAAGCCGTCCGATCAGTGGAGGAGGGAATCGAAAAGGGGTCGATCGCAGGTCGGGGTCGTCGATGTCCGATCACGGTTCAGCGTCGAATACGTTCGGGTTGGGGTCGCCCTGGACGTCGATGACCCCGAGCGCTCCGCGGTGGACGACACGCGACAGCGCGTGGTCGACGATTTTGACCGGACCAGGCACCGGGAACGCCATCTCGCCGGCAGTGGTCGTCCCCGGTGCGACAGGCGTCGTTTCGACGTTGATTGCGGGGTCGGACAGCAGGTCGCCGTCGCGGTAGAGGTCGCTCCAGACGTTGCCGATCGGGTGGAGCGAACTCAACAGGTTCGGTCCGCCGTTGGCGAAGTAGACCCGCGCGGTCTCGCCCGTCTCAGCCTGCAGCGGCCCGGCGGCGTCTTCGGTGAAGCCGTAGGCCTGACCGTTGAAGACGACGTAGGTGGGGTCCTCGCGCATCATCGCCTCGAAGTCGAACTCGTGGTGGCCCTGCTCACCCACATCGCCGGTGGTGTAGATCTCGTGTTGACCGAGGTAGTACTCGGTGTCGACCGCGGGGAGGCCCTCTTCGGGTTCGACCAGGATCGAGCCGAACATCCCCGAACTGATGTGGTAGTCCATGCTCGGGACCGCACAGTGGTAGATGAACACGCCAGGGTACTCCGCGCGGAAGCTGATCTGCGTCGGATCGTCGTCCGGCGCGATCGTGGTCGCCTCCGCGCCGCCGCCGGGTCCGTAGACCGCGTGGAAGTCCATGTTGTGCATCGCCGCGTTCAGGTCTTCGGGGACGTCGAACGTGAGGTTGACCGTGTCGCCCTGGCGCACGCGGATCATCGGCCCCGGAACCGTGCCTTCGAAGGTCATGTAGTCGAATGTGACGCCGGGTTCGATTTCGGCGGTCAGCTTCTGGGTCCGAATCGTCACGTCGTGCGTGCGAGGGTTGGTCCAGTCGACCGGCGGCGGAATGTCTGTGGGATCACGCGCGATCTGGTCGACGTCGACCGCCTTCGCCGCCGAGAGCCCCTCCTCGTCCGCCGGCTGGTTGGTGTTCGTGCTGTTCCCCTCTGCATCGCTCCCGAGACAGCCGGCCACGGCGAGCGCGCCGGTCGCCCCGACCGCCTGCAGTACGTGTCGTCGGTTGAGTTGAGTAGCAGTCATCGTTCTTCTTCTCAACTATCGATTGGATGGACATACGTTCAGTAGTATCGACGATTCCCGAGCCATGGTAACTGAGTTGACCATTCCCGCCATATCGTGGGAGTTTATGTACGCGGTTTCGGAACGCGGCCACTACGATGCGGACGCGGCACTCGGTGGGCGAACACGTGGTGAGACGGAGAGGTTCGAGCCCAGCAGACGAACCGACGACCGGTAATCGCGTCTGTCCAGTACTGTGTCCATAAGAGCCTCCACGCGACTCGACCGGCAGACCGAACACGGAAGCGTGCGAACGACCGGGTAATGGAGCCACACGATCTCCGCGAGACGATGCCTGCTCTCGAGTCGAGCGTCTATTGCAACTGGGGTGCCGGCGGGCCGAGCCCGCACCGCGTCGTCGAAGCGGCCGAATCCGCGCTCGAGCATCATGAATACGTCGCACCTGCGGCGGAAGGGATGTATCCCGCGGCGGTCGACGCGTACGACGACGCGCGAGCGGCAGTCGCTGACCTGCTCAGGTGCACGCCGAGCGAGATTGCGCTCACACAGAGTACGACCGACGGGATCAACCGGGTCGCGGGCGCGTTCGATTGGGGCGAAGACGACGTCGTCGTCAGGACCGACCTCGAACACTCGGCGGGGGTCCTGCCGTGGCAGCGTCTCGAACGCGAAGCGGGGATCGACGTGCGTGTTCTCGAGACAGATGCGGGGCGACTCGCGCTCGACGACGTGAAAGCCGTCGCGGCGGAGGCGACGCTGATCTGCGTGAGTTCGTTGACATGGACGCACGGCACCCGATTGCCGATCAGTGAAATCGTCGACATCGCCCACGACGCGGACGCGCTGGTGCTGGTCGACGCCGTACAATCGCCCGGCCAGGTTCCGGTCGACGTCCACGAGTGGAGCGCTGACTTCGTCGTCGCGGCGGGCCACAAGTGGCTGCTTGGCCCGTTCGGCGCGGGCTTCCTCTTCGTCCGCGACGGGGTCGAGCGTGATCTCGTTCCCGCAGCGATCGGGTACCGGAGCGTCGCGGACGAGAATACCGGCGACTACCGCTACGCCGCCGGAGCACAGCGGTTCGAAATCGGAACGGCGAGCCCGGCACCGCATGCAGGACTTACGGAAGCCATCGGCGTGCTCGAGGACGTCGGAATCGACGCGATCCAGCAGCGAGTCGAAACCCTCACCGATCGGCTCAAAGACGGCCTGGCGGACGACCGACTGCTCAGTCCCCGATCGTACGAATCGGGACTGATAACGATCGACGTCGCCGAGCCCGAACGGGCCGTGGACAGACTCGCCGACCGTGGGATCGTCGTCAGATCCCTCCCGAAGCCAGACGCGATCCGCACATCGATTCACGCGTACAACACCAGGGAGGACGTAGACGCAGTGCTCGAGGCGCTGTGAATAGACCAGTACTCGAAGCACTCTGATGGAAGCCGGCCGAGAACGACGGAACGAGTCGACCGGAGTCAGTCGGCAGCCTGCTGTTTCTTCATCGCGGCCCGGACGTCGCCATACTGGTCGAACTGATCGGCACCGATGTAGTCGATGGAGTCCTGTAAATACTGGACGACCTGTTTGCCGATCTTGGGCTGATCGTAGCCCTCGAAGGGCTGGTCCTCGTAGAGCGGGCCGGAGAGCAGCCGGTTTTCGACGTACTCCTCGATGCGCGGTTCGTAGACGTCCGCGACGATGTCGGGTTCGGCTTCGGTCAGTTGCTGGAGGATCCAGCGGCCGTTCTCGATGTGACGCGTCTCGTCCTGGCGGACCCTCCCGATAGCCTCCTGGAACGACTCGAGGACGACATCCCGGCCCATCTGCTCGGCTTTCAGTTCGATCATCTGGTCGAAACTGAGGTAGCCACCCCGGGCGAGCTGGGCCTCGACGATGCCCATGTAATTCAGATACGCCTCGCCGAGCGCATAGACGAGTTCGGTTCGGTCGCCACTGTCGGTCGCGGCCATCAGGTCGTCCGCGGTGTCGTAGAGGTTGTCAGTGCTGTACCCTTGCTCTTGATACCCGCCCTCACGGTAAGGCGCGGTCTCCTGCGTGTCGAAGACTTCCTCGAAGTACCGACTGAAAAGGTCGGTGTGCTTGGCTTCCTCGTAGACCTGTTGTGCCAGGTACATCTCCTCTTGAACGGTGTCGAAGGGCATCTCCTCGTTCGGGAGGGCATCCAGCGCCATCATGTACGGTGCGAGCGTCCGCGTAACGTCCTCCTCGCCGTCGTAAAACCCCGAACACGTCGCGAGGAATCGGTGTTGCTCGTCGTCCGAGAACTGCTGCCAGTCGGCTCGGTCTCCCTCGAGGTCGTAATCGTCCGGGTCCCACGTCCCCTCTCGCTTCCCTTTCCGGTACAGTTCGTAGGACTTCTCGCGCTGGCTATATTGGATTGGCATGATTCAACATGACGTACCAGTCACAGATCAATATTCGGAATAGTACGGACTCTGATATACTCGAAACAGCGGCGACCTCTGACCGGAGAAGGAGTCTCGATCGGCAGATCGATCCGATCACTCGTCCTCGTCGGTTTGTGACATCACGGCTTCGACTACCGTCTGGCGCTCGTCGAAGTACGCCGGCGCGTCGGCATCGGCCTCGAACTCGACGACGCGGGTCAGCGCTTCGGCGCCGTCGTCCGCCGTGGACGGTAACTCTTCGGCGAGTTCGGTATAGCCGACAGCCAGGTCCTGAAAGGCTTTCATCCGGGCCTGTTTCGCCTCGACGAGGAGTTGCTTCTCTTCGAGTTCGCGTTGTCGCTCCTCGATCGCCGTGACGTCGGCCTCGCTCGTATCGGGTACGTCCGCGGTCGGCGGCGTTTCGGTCGCCGGCACCTCGTCCGGCAGCGCCTCGAGGCGCGATCGAATGTCGGCCATCTCTTGATCAATCTCGTCGAGGAGTTCGTCGGCTTCCTCGTTCATCGTCTCGACGGACCCGGACAGGAGCCCTGCCTGCGTTCGGCAGTATTCGACGAATTCGTCGACCGCGAGTTCGTCCGCGGCGTCGTCGCTCATATGATCCCCTTGGAGCTTCCTGCCGAAGTTACTTTGGGCACGCGTCGGTCGTGTGGCGACCGCCGAGTCGCCCCCGGTCCGTCTCGTCCCTGATTCGACGGGCAGATTGTCGGCCGAGCACAAGCGCTTTCGACGCACGGATAGAAACACCACGCGATGGACCGACGGGGTGCCGTCCGGCGCGTCGGCGCCGTGGTGCTCGCCGTGAACCTCGTGCTGGCCGCTGCGAAGGGCGCGGTGTGGTGGACGACCGGAAGCTACGCCGTCGGCTCGGAGGCGGTCAACAGCGCCGCTGACGCGCTGTACAGCGTCGTCGTTCTCGCCGGGCTCTACGTCACTACTCAGCCACCGGACTTCGGTCATCCGCACGGACACGAACGCATCGAGCCGTTCGTCTCGCTGTTCGTCGCTGTGGGGGTGTTCGGCGCAGGCGGTACGATCCTCTATCGCTCGGCCACGACGCTCGTAGCCGGCGACTACACCGTCGTCGTCGGTCCGTGGGCGGTCGGTGTGCTCGCCGCGAGCGCGGTGGTGAAGTACGGGCTCTACCGCTACTGTCTGCGGGTCGCCGACGAATACAATTCGCCTGCCACGACCGCGACGGCACTCGATAACCGAAACGACATCCTCACCGCGGCTGCGGCGCTATCGGGCGTGCTCGGCTCGACAGCGGGATATCCCCTTCTCGATCCGCTCGCGGGCTCCGTAGTCGCGGTGGGCATTCTCTACACGGGGTACGACATCGCGAGGGATAACGTCGGGTACCTCGTCGGTGCGGCGCCGCCGCCGGAACTCCGCGAGGAGATACTCCGGCGGACGTTCACCCATCCGCAGGTCCGCGGTGCCCACGACATTGTCGCCCATTACGTCGGCCCGGAGGTCGACGTCAGCCTTCACATCGAGGTCGAGGGCGACCTGACGCTCAGGGAGGCACACGACCTTGAGTCCGCGGTCGCAGCGACCATCCGTACCATCCCGGAAGTCGACGACGTGTTCGTCCACGTCGATCCGCAGGAAGTCGGCGAATCGGAAGACGGCGGACAGACGGAGTACCTCGATCGGGAGTGACACCAGCGTAGCGAATTTCCCGTTGGATGCGGGGTCGACGGACCTCCCCGTCACGGGATGGTCGAACGACGGGGAACCGAGGTCCCTCGGACGTATCGAGCGAGTATCTGGCCGAACGGACGACCAGTTTGGCCAGCGGTTGTTCGGAGTAGATCGTGATGCTCGTAGACGAGTGCTAGCATACCACCTGGCATTAGTCTTTCAGACTCGTTAAGTCGCTCGGGCTACTGATACAGATACAATGAATCTGGTACCGCATCGACGAACGAAAGAGTCCACAGTCGCGACCGAACGATGAGCAAGGACACAATCGAAGTGCGAGGTGCGGAAGAACACAACCTCAAGGATCTCGACGTTTCGATCCCCCGCGAAGCGTTCACCGTCGTCACCGGTCTCTCGGGATCGGGCAAGTCCTCGCTTGCGTTCGAGACGGTCTACGCAGAAGGGCAGCGCCGTTACATCGAGAGCCTCTCGGCGTACGCCCGGAACTTCCTGGGCCAGATGGACAAACCCCAGGTCGAGACCGTCGAGGGCCTCTCGCCGGCGATTTCGATCGACCAGAAAAACGCCGCGAACAACCCCCGTTCGACCGTCGGGACAGTCACGGAACTACACGACTACCTGCGATTGCTCTACGCCCGCGTCGGCACGCCTCACTGTCCCGAGTGCGGTCGTGAGGTCGGTGAGCAGTCGGCCCAGAACATGGTCGAGCGCATCCTCGAACTCCCCGACGGAACCAAGGCAAAACTCGCGGCCCCGGTGGTCCGCGACCAGAAGGGTGCGTTCGAGGACCTCTTCGAGGAACTCGTCTCGGAGGGGTACGCTCGCGTCGAGGTCGACGGCAAGGAACACGACCTCACCCTCGACGAACCGGACTTGGACGAGAACTTCGACCACACGGTCGACGTGATCGTCGACCGCGTGAAAGTCTCGGCTGAGGATAGACCGCGAATCATCGACAGCGTCGAAACGGCACTTGAGGAGGCCGACGGCGTGTTGAAGGTCATTCTTCCGGACGCCTCGGCGGACGTCGCCGCGGACCTCGGCGAGGAGGCCCGGCGGACGGGCGCACTCGGTGACGAAGCCGAAGACGACGACCGCTTCGTCGTCGAATTTTCGAAGGATCTGGCCTGTACTCACTGCGGGATCGACGTCCCAGAGATCGAGACCCGCTCCTTTTCCTTCAACTCGCCTCACGGCGCGTGTCCCGAGTGTGAAGGCCTGGGCGAGACCAAAGAGATCGACGAGAACCTCGTCCTGCAAGACGAGTCCAAGCCGCTCAAGCACGCCTTCGAGCCCTGGAGTTACAACCGGTCGTACTACAGGACTCGACTGGACGCAGTCGCGGAGCACTTCGGCATCTCGCTGTCGACGCCGTTCGAGGACCTCGATGCGGATGTCCAGCAGGCGTTCCTCTACGGGACGGACGGCCAGGTGCTGTTCGAGCGACACACCAAGAACGGCACTCGACGGAAGCGAAAGCGCTTCGAGGGAGTCGTTCCGAACCTCGAGCGACGGTACGTAGAGACCGACTCGGACTCGACACGGGACCACATCGAGGACTACATGTCGGTCACGGAGTGTCCAGCCTGCGACGGCACCCGCCTCAAGCCCGCGAGCCGTGCCGTGCTGGTCGACGAAACCGCGATCACGGAGATCAACGCGATGAGCATCGGGGACGCACTCGAGCACTTCGAGTCGCTCGAGGCGGACCTCACTGAGCGCGAGAAGGTGATCGCCGAGGAGATCCTGAAAGAGATCCGCGCCCGCCTCGGATTCATGTGCGAGGTCGGCCTCGAGTACCTCACGCTCGACCGCGAGGCCTCGACGCTCTCTGGCGGGGAGAGCCAGCGCATCCGGTTGGCCACGCAGATCGGCTCCGGCCTCGTCGGGGTGTTGTACGTCCTCGACGAGCCGTCGATCGGGCTCCACCAGCGGGACAACGACCGGTTGCTAGACACGCTCGAGGAGTTGCGCGATCTGGGCAACACGCTACTGGTCGTCGAACACGACGAGGAGACGATGCGCCGGGCGGACAACGTCATCGACATGGGGCCCGGCCCGAGCAAGCGCGGCGGCGAGGTCGTCGTCAACGGACCGGTCGAGGAGGTGAAAGCCGCCGAGGAATCGATAACGGGCGAGTACCTTTCCGGCCGCCGGCAGATCCCGGTCCCCGACGAACGACGGAAACCCGAGGGCGCGCTGACCATCCGTGGCGCGCGCCAGCACAATCTGAAGGATCTCGACGTCGACATCCCGATCGGCTGCTTTACCGCGATCACGGGCGTCTCCGGGTCCGGAAAGTCCACCCTCATACACGAAGTCCTCTACAAGGGGCTCGCCCGCCGGATGAACGACAACACGTCCGTCATTCCGGGCGACCACGACGCCCTCGGGGGACTCGATGCGATCGAGACGGTTCGGTTGATCGACCAGTCGCCGATTGGCCGCACGCCCCGGTCGAACCCGGCCACGTACACGAACGTCTTCGATTACATTCGCGAGCTGTTCGCGGAGACGAAACTCGCCAAACAGCGCGGCTACGAGAAGGGACGATTCTCGTTCAACGTCAAGGGCGGCCGCTGCGAGGAGTGCGGCGGACAGGGCACCGTCAAGATCGAGATGAACTTTCTCTCGGACGTGTACGTTCCCTGCGAAGAGTGCGACGGCGCACGCTACAACGACGCCACGCTCGACGTCACCTACAAGGGCAGGACCATCGCCGACATCCTCGAGATGTCGGTCGAGGAGGCCTACGACTTCTTCGAGTCCTCGAGCCAGATCCGACGCCGCCTCAAACTGCTCAAAGACGTCGGCCTCGATTACATGAAGCTCGGCCAGCCGTCCACCACGCTCTCCGGCGGGGAAGCCCAGCGCATCAAGCTGGCCGAGGAACTCGGCAAGAAGGACTCGGGTGAGACGCTCTACTTGCTCGACGAACCGACGACCGGCCTCCACTCGGCGGACGAGCGCAAGCTCATCGACGTCCTCCATCGACTGACCGACAACGGCAACACCGTCGCCGTCATCGAGCACGAACTCGACCTCGTGAAGAACGCCGACCACATCATCGATCTCGGCCCCGAGGGAGGCGAGAACGGCGGCGAAATCGTCGCCACCGGCACGCCGGAGGACGTCGCCCGTCTCGAGGGCTCCCACACCGGTCGGTACCTGCGCGATCTGCTCCCGAAGGTCGACCTCGAGGGGCCCCGTGGCGAGCGCGTCGAGCCCGTGTCGGCGCCGATGGACGACTGAGACGGCCCAGCAGGCCTGGTACGCTACATTTCTGCTGCATCATCAATCAATCGCTCCGCACGTCGAAGCAGGCGGACGCTAAGCCGCGCATCGACCTCGTCCATGGCTTCCAGTTTGTCTTTCGCCGTAGTGGGGTCGAGGTCGCCGCGTTCGACAGCGCGAATAAGAATCCCGAGGGGCCGGTGACGGAGATCGACAGAACCGTGCAGGTCTTTCGAAGGGGATATCGTCAGTAGCGACCACCGGGTTCTCGTGATAAGGATGTCTTCCCTACCGGCCGAGGATCACACTGCGAGTCTATCGGGCCGGCGATCCAGACGGCCCACGCGCCGAACGCGGTCCGAACGGGAACACAACCAAGGAGGGGCGTGAAGAACGAATACGCATGCCCGACGACCGGAACGCACCAGCGAAGCCGACTCCGATCGACGAGACTCCGACTGACTCGTTCGACCTCGAGCACCCCGAGCGAGTCGAGATTGGCGTCACTCGCGGCGAAACCGACCTCGAGATGGGGCCACCGCGGGACTACCCGGACAGGGCCGATATCTCGGTCCGACCGGAATCCGACCGGGACCATCGTGTGATCGTGACCATCGACGCGATGGCCGGCGACCACGGAACGGGCCACGCGGACGTCGCACTGACGCTGGCGGAGGCTCGTGCGTTGCGGGATCTACTCGATGACACGGTCCGCTGGATGGCCGAGGACGACGGCGAGCGAACCGCCGACCCTGATCGCGATTCCGACAGCGACCGCGGCGGGGACTAACTGAGGGCGACAAATCGCGACGATTCGACCGCTTCGTCGTCGAGGGCTCGAAAATCGGCGGCTGAATCGCGCCGCCTACTCGCTAGGACTCGGCGCCTGAACGCGCGAGAGGTACCCGGCCAGATCGGATGTCGTGACCATCCCGATGACGCCTTCCTCGTCGTCGACCACGGGAATGTGGTGGAAGTCGTGATCGACCATCGTGTCCGCTGCGTCTCGGATGCGATCCTGTGCCGTGGTCGTAACCACATCCGTACTCATGTACGTCGAAACCGGGGTCTGATCTTTCGGCTGTCGCTCGGAGACGATCCGAACGAAGTCCGTCGTCGTCAGTATCCCTTCGAGTCGGTTGTCGTCGTCGACGACGACGACCGAACCGATCCCGTTGTCGAGCATCACCTGGGCTGCCGTTTCGACGAGCGTGTCCGGCGTCACGGTGTGTACCGTCGTGGACATTACTCGGGCAACGAAAATATCCTCCATACGGAATCCTATTGGTTATACACTATAAGGGTTATTGGACCGACACTGTCAAAAGACGGCAGCGCACGCAGACGGACCGTTCGTATCGTGCCTACATTTAAATATCAACTCCGCAATATTCGGTGACGTATCAATCGATGGTATCATCGCCGCCCGCTCTCGAGGGAACGTGTGCGCTCTTTCCCGAACCAGCACAGAGTAGCGACGTGTTCGCGGCGATCGCAACGGAGTACGCCGACCTCGTCGACGAGTACGGGCCGCGGAACGTATTGGTCCTGAAACGACATCCGGCGGGCCTCGAGTCGATATCCGCGACGCTGGCCGATGCTGACCGCGAGCGGTCCGACGGCGTGGCGCGCTCGCCCCGCGTGGAGTCGCTGCCCGAACACGCCTCGAAGCTCATCGAGGAGTACGATCCGACGCTGTCCCGCCTCGAGTACGAAGAACGGATCGAACTCATTTCGCTCGTTATCGACGGCGCCAGCCGGACGGTCCCGGCGTACCTCCGACGCGCCGCCGGTCACGAGAGTTTCGCCCGCGACGTCGGGCAACTGTTGCTCGAGGCGACCCGCCAGCGAATCCGTCTCGACGACCTGAACGACCCGCACGACTGTCTGGCCTTCCTGTACGCGATGAACGACCGGTTCCACGCAGAAATCGAGGACCGCGGCTACGTCGAGCGGGCGGACGTGATCCCGCAGGCCGTCGAATTGCTCGAGGGGGACGCAGACGGGCTACGAAGCCGCAATACCGCCTCGTTCGACGCCATCCTCGCCGTCGAGTTCGAGGAGTACCGCGAACTCGACCGACGGTATCTCGCGGCGCTAACCGAGGACGCCGAACTCGTCTGTTTCGGCGAGCGCCACGCCAGCGTCGTGCGAACGCGAATCGAACCCGGCGGGGTCGCCGCGAGCGCAAGCGCAGCGGGCCTCGACGTCGAGGTGCGCGAGCCTGACGCGACCGACCGCAGGGACGACCCGCCGCACCGACCGATCACGGAGTTTCTCGCCACGGGTAGCCCACCGGGCTGGACGACGGACACCGAAGACGAGACCGAGTACCTGGCCGGGAACGCGAGGACCACCGATCCGATCGGACGGGCGAGACGCATCCACACCGGAACGGCCCGCGAACAGGTCCGTGCGGTCGCCACCGAAATCCAGTCGCTTCACGACCGCCGCGACTGGCCCTTCGACGAATTCGCCGTGGCGGTTCCGCGAATCGAACGGGTGCCAGAGACGAGACGACGGCTCCGGGAAACCGGCGTGCCGACCGCAACGATCGGCACCCCCTCGCTGGCGGAAGACCCGGCGGTGAACGAACTCTATGCGGTCGTCACGCTCCAGTGCGTACGCGAGCGCGATGACGACTGGAGCGCGCGGATCGATCCTGCAGACCCCGCGGGCAACGCGAGCGAACCGGTCGATCGGTCGATGGATCGCCTTCGAACTCGAGTCCCGTCATTCTCGTCGGACATGCTCGAGAATACTGACGGGGCGAGCGTCCGACGCTCGCTCGAGCGATGGATCCGCCGCACGGATCTGAAGGGGCGAATTGCCCGCGAGGAGGACTGGGTCGACGCTCGCGAACAGTACGAGGGCGTCCGGCGCGTACTGGAAATCGCAGCGTTCGTCGAGGAGACGGACCTCGTCGGTCCGGACTGGCAGGGATTACGCCGGATGCTCCGGCGGACCATCCAGTACGATGCGCCGTACGTCCACGCGGTGGAGACCCAGCCGCCGGTCGGTGGCGTCGCCGTCTGTGCCGTCGACGGTCTGAAGTACGACTCGCGGAAGGTGGTGTTCCTGCTCGATCTGATCGACGAGACCTATCCGGGTAAGCAGTTCCTCACGCAACTCTTTCCGACGGCGTGGCTCCGAGAGATGACGGCGTACCCCGCGGTCACCGACCCTGCCGTCGACGAGATCACCGAGACGTTCGAACCGATCGACGCGGCCGACGTCGGCGATCCGTTCGAGGCCTACCACGCCCAGCGGTCCCGCCGACGGCTCGCGCTCGGGTTTCGATCAGCCGAGCACGTCCTCTACTGTTGCTCGTACGAACGCAGTGCAGACGGTCTGCGCCGAACCTACGACCAGTCGCGCTACCTGAAACTGATCGAGTCGGTTCCCGAATTCGAACTCGAGGACGTCGACGCTCACGCGGACGCGGCGATTCACGGCGAGTCGAACGCGCTCGAGGCGCTGCTCGATCAGCCCCGCGGCGAACTCGAGCGGGTGCTTCGTGAGGCAAGCACCGGGGGAATGGCCGACCTCGGGGAAACGGAAGGACTGTTCGAGGAGATCGCGGTCGTCCTCGCGGACGACGACGTCGACGAGGAACTCGTCGAGGCGGTCCGCTCGCAGTTCGAGTTCGCAGCGGGCGAGGTGGTGCGCGATGACTGAGGCCGACTCGAGCGACGCGTCGCTCTCCGTCGGCGGGATCCGGACCGCTCTTCACTGCCCTCGACGGTACGAGTTCGCCCACGTCGACGGACTCGAGGGGAGCGACGACGAGGGGACGGTCGGAGAGCGCGTCGACCTGCTGCGAACTGCGATCTGTGATACGCTTCGAAGCGGCGAAACGGATTGCGATCGCCTCGAGTCCGTCGCCCACGATCGACTCTCGAGTCTCTGGTCGGATCACGACGAACGCTTCCACTCCGTCGCCCAGCGCCGTCACGAACGACGCGTCCTCGAGGCGACGATCGACGCCTACATCCACCACGTCGGGACCGACCACGCTGCGGGGATCGAGCGATTGAGCGCCGCGACACCCCGCGACGAACTGACGGGACCGGGGCTGGCACTCTCGAGTACGATCGACCTGACGGAAACGGGGGAAGCTGAGCGGACCGGAGAAACAGAAGCGAGGACGGTGACGATAGATGCGTCGGTCGACTACGTCACGAGCGACGGGGCATCGCTCGTCGGCGTCCGGTTCGTCCCCACGCTCGCGCCGCTGGGACAGCTCCGCTACCGGTCCGATTGGGAGGGTGACGTCGCTACCCGCTTTAGGGACCACTTTGGGGGCGAGACGGACGTTTTCGAACCGGACCCGGTGGGGGCGCTCTTCGAGACCGCCGTCGTCCTCGACGGGCTCCGCGACTTCCGCGACCGGCGTGGCCTCGCCGATTCCACCTGTCGATACGTTCAGATTCCGCTGGCCGACCGATCCACGCTATCGGTGAACTGGATCCAGAACACGGTCGAGACGAGCCTCGACGTCGTCGATCTGACCGACGTCTACGTCGACCACCACACCTTCGGCATGACTCACGACCATCGAAACGAAACCGTCGACGGTCGGCTCGCATCGCTCGCGGCCACCCTCGTCTCGGAGTCGTTCGATCCCGCCGAGCGGTGGGCGCAGATCGAAGCGAACGCCTGTCCGAACTGCGGCTACACCGTCTGCTGTCAGGAGTATCTCGCACGGGAGGTTCGCTTCGATGGCTGAGGACACCCGACCGGACCGTCCCACCGAGCCGGCATCCCCGTCCGACATCGAACCCAAGGGGAACCAGCAGGCGGTCATCGACAGCGCCGCAGCGTGTACCTCGGTCGACGCGGGTGCCGGAACGGGGAAGACGACGACGATGCTCGTTCGACTCGAGCGAGCGATCGACCAGGGCGAGGTCGAACCGGACGACGTTCTCGTGTTAACGTTCGCGAACGAGGCCGCCGCGAGCATTCGCACGGCGATCACCGAGCGGCTCAACCCCGACGACGCGGCGACGGTCGACGTCTTCACCTACCATTCGTTCTGTTACCGGCTCGTCCGTGAGTACGCGTACTATCTCGGATACTCGCCCGAATTCGACGTCGTCACCGAGCGAACCCGACAGCGGATCATCGGTCAGCTGCTCGCCGAAACCGACTACGAGTTCGCGGCCGCAGCGACCCGCAACAACGGGGCGCCGACCGACCTCACTGCGTCGGTCGACCGGTTCATTCAGGCGATGAGCCGGGAGAACATCACGCCCGACCACCTGCAGGACGGCCTCCCGCCAGTTCGAACGCTCGAGCTGTGCACCGAGTTCGTCCTGTGGCTCGAGCGAACCGCGGCGGAGGAACTGTCGTTCGACAACGAGGCGCTCCGATACTTCAATCGGGACGAACACCTGGACGGCGCCCGAGAGTCGCTGGTCGACTACGGCAAACTCATCTCGTACTGCCGGGAGAAAATCGCCGAGGCGCCGGCGGCCTTCCGCGACGACGAGGTGGTTCGCGACGTGGATCGCTACCTCAGAGCCCTCCAGCAGTGCGTCACGAATACAATCGAGGTGCTCACGCTCGAGGATCGGAGCACGAAGCACGTGCCGCGGGCGCTGTTCGGCAACGAAATCTGGGGACAGGCCACGAAACGAATCGAACAGACCCCGTTCGGCCGCCTGAGACAGTACGTCGAATTCCTCCGGTTGGCGCGTCACTACGCCGACGTCTACGCGGATTACCACGAGTACCTCGCGGCCGAGCGGACGATGGACTTCGACGAGTTGGTACGGACGGCAACCGAACTACTGACGGACGAATCGATCGCGGACGAAATTACGGGCCAGTGGACGCAGGTCTACTGCGACGAATTTCAAGATACCGACAGGACGCAGTTCGCATTGCTCACCGAACTCACCGACGGCCATGACCGACCGGATCTGCTCGCGATCGGCGACAAAGACCAGGCGATCTACGGCTGGCGCGGCACCGACCACGAGGGATTGGACCGACTGGCCGACGCCTACGACGACCACGAAGCGATCGAGCTCGAGCTCAACTTTCGTTCGAGACAGGAGATTCTCGATCTGACCAACGGCTGTGCGTACGGACCGCACGTTTCGAAGACGCTTCGCGAGGACGGGCGGACGCCCGGAACGTACGACGAAGACGAACCGCCGGACCGTGTGGTCAAAATCGAGAGCGACGGGATGACGCAGTCGACGGCTGAACAGGTCGCGACGATGGTCTCACGGCTGTTGAACGGCGCAGCCGAGAACGTCCCTCGGCGGTCGCTGAGCGATATCGCCGTCATCGTCCGAACCAACCGTCATGCACAGACGGTCGCGGACGAACTCCGGGAACGACAGATCCCCCACGAGATTTCCGGCTCGCCGCAGGGAGAGATTTCGCCGGGGATGCAGACGGTCCTCTCGTACCTCCGGGTGCTCGTTGATCCGGACGCGGATGCGCACCTCCGGCGCGTGCTCCTCTACCGATACCGGCTCACCGAAGGCGATCTGCGGACGCTTCACGTGCGGGACGGGTCGCTGTACGAGGCGGTGATGAACGCAGAGACGACGGGCGAAGCTACCGAGACGGGCGAACGGCCGGATCGACTCGAGCAGCCAGACCGAGTCGAACGGGCTCGAGACCACCTCACTGCGCTCGAGCGGTTCCGGGACGTGTACCCGCTTTCGGGATTCGTCCGCCGGTTCCGGGAACGCACTCGAATCGAGTGGTTCTGCTCGAGCGAAGAACGGGCCGAATTCGACCGCATCGAGCGATTCGTCGCGGCGTACGGCTCCGATGGCGTCGTCCAGTCGCTCTCGACGGAGTTCGTCGAGGCGCTCGCACAGACGCTCCGAAGCGGCGGAAGCGACCGAACCCGCGGGACCCGATCCACCGACAGCGTCGACGTTATGACGGTCCACCAGGCCAAGGGCCTCGAGTTCGACACCGTCCTCGTGCCATACCTCTCGGACGAGGAGTGGTGCGTCGACGGGGACTACGTCGAGCGAGCGCGGTACGGGCTATTGGCCGCGACGCTCGACGAGGACGTGACGTCACCCTTGCTCGCTGACCTGTCTACCGAGCGGGTCAGCGAGGAATGGCGCGTACTCCACGTCGCGCTCACGCGGGCCGAGAACCACCTGTTCATCTTCGGATCGAACTACGAGTACGACGGCGACGAAGACGAGCTCGCGGCGTCGACTGCCGAGGCGTGCCTGGCGGCCGACATTGAGTGGTCGGTCACCGGTCAGCGGATGGACCTCTGGTCGTCGCTGACCGAGAGCTTCGAACGGGTGCGAGAGACGTATCCCGAAACTGTCGTCGATCGCACGGACGAAATCACCGCCTCAGCGGGCGTTCGCCCGGGAACGATCACCTATTACGCAACCGACGGAGACCGGTCCGGCGAACCGCTCGAGACCCGCCACGCGATTGAAATCGTGCACCGATTGGGACGGCTGCTTCGCGACGGCACTCTGTTGGCGGTGGCCGACACGGCGAGCGACGCCGGCGGACAGTTGCGGAGCGACGAGGGCGACCCGCTCACGCCGGTTCCAGGCGGCCGCCAGCCGTCCGCACTGACGACCGACACCGTTCGGTTCCCGGTCGAGACGCTCGCGTCGGCGACCGACGTTCCGGTCGCGATGCGCCACAGCTACTCCGCGATCGACACCCACGAGACCTGTCCCCGGAAGCACTATCTCGATTACGTCGTCCGCGCGATCGACGATCCGCTCGAGACGACGGGAGGACGTGTCGAGACGACGGGTACGAACGGCAGGATACCCGTCTCGATGGACGAGGCGGCCTCGCGAATCGTCGGCACCGTCTTCCACGACGTCGCCGAGGAGGCGTTCCACCGAGGCGACGAGACTCGAGCCGCGTGGCGCGACGCAGCTATTCGACAGCTCACTGCGCGCGACCTGCTTGAGCACCGCGCGTCCGTTCTCGCGTGCGTCGACCGCTACTTCGATGCGACGGCACCCGCGTTCGACCGGCCGGTCGCCGACTGGGATCCTCTGGCGGCGGAATTGCCGTTCTCGCTCGAGGACGTGGCTGGCGTGACGGGAGCCGTCGTCGGATTCGTCGACACGGTTCGGCGACTCCCCAACGGCGGCCTCGCCGTGCTGGATTACAAGACCACCGCCGAACGAATCGCTCCCGACGACGCCGTCCAACTCGCGCTCTACCGTCGGGCCTGTGCCGATCGGTTCGACGAACCGATCGCAGCCGTCGGCTACGTCTACGTCGGCGACGTCGAAGGACCCGGCGTCGACCTCTTCGACGTCGACGAACTACCCTCGTGGGACGCCGTCCTCGAGACGCTCGAGGCAGTCGACGACCCCTCGTTTTCGGAGACGACGGCGGGTGATCACTGCCGATACTGTCAGCATCGATCGCTGGGGTGTGGACCGGCGGCAGACGAATCGGGCGTCGGTGACAGGTGACGAGAAATGGACGGCGGGCGATGGGCGAAAAATGGATGGAACCGTCATGTTGCGCGTGCCGGCAGCGAGTTATAACTCGCCCAGTACGGTTGTACCACGTATGGCACTGAGTGCTCGCAATCGACTTCAGGGAACTGTACAGTCGCTCGAGACGGACGGCATTATGGCCGACATCGAAATCGAGACGAACGGCGGACAGACCGTCACGGCGGTGATAACGAGTGATTCAGTGGACCGACTCGGAATCGACGAGGGCGACGAGGTCAACGCGGTAATCAAAGCGACCGAAGTGATGGTCGAAAACGCGGATTAAGCGGACCAGTCGAACCGCTCGGGGTCGCGCGTCGAAAGCGCCGTCCGGACCGCGGCGACGTTCTCGGGAACGTCGTGGACGCGGACGATGTCGGCACCACGGTCGGCCGCGAGCGCGGTGGCCGCGACGGTCGCCTCGAGTCGCTCGCCGTGATCCCGGCCGACCCGGGCGAACATGCTCTTGTGGGAGTGCCCGAACAGCACCGGGCACCCGAGCGCGTGAAACTCGTCGATTCGATCGAGCAGTTCGAAGCTTTCGGCCGAAGATTTGCCGAAACCGATGCCGGGATCGACGATGATACGCTCGCGGTCGAGGCCGGCCTTCTCGGCCAGCAACACCCGTTCGGAGAGGCGATCGATGACGTCCGCGACGACGTCGTCGTACTCGATATCGCGGTCGGGCACGACTGGCGCATCGATACTGTGCATCACGACCAGCCCCGCATCGTGCTCGGCGGCGACGAAGCGCATCTCGGGATCCTCGAGCCCGGAGACGTCGTTGATGATGTCGGCACCGGCCTCGAGCGCCGCGTCGGCGACGGCGGCCCGGCGGGTGTCGACCGAAATTTGCGTATCCAGGTCGGCGATGCGATCGACCACTGGGACGACGCGGTCCAGTTCCTCGTCGATCGGGACGGGGTCCGCCCCCGGCCGCGTCGACTCCCCGCCGACGTCGATCGCGTCGACGCCGGCTTCGGCCATCGACTCGGCGCGAGCCACAGCGTCCTCGACGGCGTCGTACCGACCGCCGTCGTGGAAGCTGTCGGGAGTGACGTTCAGAATGCCCATCACTGCCGTTCGGTCCGTCCAGGGAAAGACGGCCTCGCTCCCGTCGACTGGGCGGGACACGCCCGTCGAACGAGCCGGGGTCGCTCGTCGGGCGTCGGCGCCGTCACCGCCGTCGCCATCGACCGCGCCGGCATCCCGCTGGAGGATGTCGCGTAATTCCCGGGCGGTATCAGTCAGTCCATGGGGTCGAGTGCGAGCCTCGAGGCGCTCGACGAGGGCCTCGAACTGCGTGAGCGTTCCCATCAGGACGGCGTCGACGGTCTCGTCGTCCCGTTCGAGGCCGGAGAGGGCACACTCGCCGCCGAGTCGGAGCAGTTCCGCTTTCAGAACCTTCGCCTGCCGATCGCGGAGTGCCGTCCTGACGACTCGGTGGACGGCGTCCCCGTCCAGTCGCTCGATATCGCCTGCGGCGACGTTCGCATCCTCGAGCGCCTCCTGCGCGTCCGAGAGGTCGCGGACGCGCTTCGGAACGTCGGTTCGGGTCCATCGCGAGCGGGCCTCCGCGACCGCGAACAGGGAGCCAGTGACGAGGAGACAGTCGTCGCGGTCGGCTTCGTCGAGTGCGGTCGCGAGAGCGTCCTGAACCGCAGCCTCGACCCGAGCCGAACCGGCACCGGCGTCGTCGAACGCTGCTGCCAGGACGGCGGGATCTTCGGCGCGGTCGAGAGACGGTTCGGTTGTGACGACGGCATCCGGCGTCGGTAGTGCGTCGACCATCGCGCGGTGGTCCTTGTCGTGCATCGCACCGAAGACGATGTGGAGGCGGTCGTAGTCGTAGGTTTCGAGCGTTTCAGCGAGTCGCTCACAGGCGCCTGGATTGTGCGCACCGTCTAATACGACCAGCGGCTCCGTGTTCATCACCTCGAACCGGCCCGGCCAGTAGGCGCTTCGGAGTCCGCGCTCGAGGTGAGCGTCCGAGACGTCGCCGACCTGTGCTGCGATCGCGGCGGCGATTCCGGCGTTGACGGCCTGATGCTCGCCCAGCAGTGGAACCTGCGTCTCCACGTGCCAACCTTCAGCCTCGATCGAAACGGCGGCCTCGGTGTGGTTCGTCCGTCCACCGTAGGCGACGCGGACGTCTGGCCGAGACGGCGAACCCTCGGCGTCTCCACGCTCGCTCGCGTCTGCTGCGTCCGTCGCGGTCCCGACGGTCACCACCTCGCCGGCCACGTCGCGGATTGCCTCGAGCGGGGCGCCGGTGACACCGGTCACCAGCGGGACGTCGTCGGGGGAAACGTGAGCTTTGTCGCGGGCGATTTCGGCTTCCGTGTCGCCGAGAATGCCCGTGTGCTCGAGCGTCACGCTCGTCACCGCACTCGCGATCGGGTCGATGACGCTCGTGGCGTCGTATTTGCCGCCGATACCGACCTCGAGGACGGCGACGTCGACGTCTTCGCGACCGAACTGCCACAGGGCCATAGCAGTCATCGTTTCGAAGAACGTGGGGGACTCCCCGTCGGCCGCGCGGTCCGTGATGTATTCGCGGACAGATTCGACGAAGTCACAGACGGCCGCCCGCGGAATTTTCCGACCGTCGACGCGAATCCGCTCGCGAAGGTCCTCGAGGTGGGGCGACGTATAGAGGCCGACGGAATACCCGGCTTCCCGCAGCGTCCGCTCGAGCATTCGGGCCGTACTGCCTTTCCCGTTGGAACCGGCGATCTGGACGAAATCGACGTCGGCGTGTGGGTCCTCGAGGTGTGCCAATAGCCGGGCCGTCGACTCCGTGCCCGGCTTCGGGCGGAACCGCCGCAGATCGAAACAGAAGTCCGCCGCCTCGTGATACTCCATATCGAACCCAGCGGGCCCGATCGTTTTAGCGGTGGCGATCAGAGACCGCGTCTCTCCTCGCGGAGCGACCGACGGAAGCGAGTGTGCAACCGCAAGTCGATGGCGATCGGGGCCCGCAAACCGATCGGGACGACTGACTCGAAATACCGCTGGTGAGCGACGGCCGGTAACTCGAGGCCGTCACGGACGAGCGTTGCGTGGTATTACGTTCCTCGAAGCCCGGACGGCGGCCGGAAAAACAGTCCGTCGAACATGGCGAGCGCTGCGATGGCTACACCACCGAGCACGGCCGCCTCAAGCGGGAGTCCGAAAAGACGGCTGGCGAGGTATGCCACTGCGAAAGCGGCCGGAATCGAGCCGAGCAATATATCGTATCGATCGATCGTCGAGGGCCGCTCCGTGAGCCGAGAACCACTGTCGATACCGGTGATGTCTCTCCGTACCATCGTGTCTCACCTCCAGCATCTCAGTACGGCTGTATCGAACAAAAAGATGACGGTAAACGAGAGCCACAGAACGAACGTGAGGTGTTCTACACGTTTCTCGAGCGGCCTCAGTCGTTCTGGCTACTCGGGCCGAACGTTATTCGGCCGGCTGTTCTGGACGTTCCCGTTCGCCCGGTTCGCGGGTGATCTCGAGGAAGGCGTCCTCGAGGCTACGCGCGTCGCCTGTCTCGGCGCGAGTCTTGAGCGTCTCGGGGTCGCCCTCGGCGACGAGCCTCCCGTCGTGCAACACGCCAATCACGTCGGCCAGTTCGTCGACGACGGGGAGAATGTGTGTCGAGAGGAAGATCGTCATCTCCCGATCGGCGAGGTCTGCGATCGTGTCCCGCATGGTTCGGGCGGCGCGGGGATCGAGGCCGCTCGTGGGCTCGTCGAGGAAGGCGACGTCGGGTTCGTGCAACACTGCCTGGACGACGCCGACCTTCTGGCGCATCCCCTTTGAATAATCTTCGATGCGTTTGTTCGCGTCCGCCAGGAGGTCGAACCGCTCGAGCATCGACTCGATGCGTGCCGCCGCCTTCTCGTCCGGGATGTCTCGCAGTCCGGCCGCGTACTCGAGTTGTTCACGGCCGGTGAGTTCGTCGTAGACGGGCGGTTCTTCGGGAAGGTAGCCGATGTGCCGGGTGACGGATTCACGGTCCGTGATCGGGTGGCCAGCGACGCGAGCAGTCCCAGACGTCGGTTTCGTCAATGTCGTCAGTATCCGCATCGTGGTCGTCTTTCCCGCACCGTTTGGTCCGAGAAACCCGTAGACAGAGCCTCGCTCGACGTCCGTGGTCAGATCCGAGACGGCAATCGTCTCGCCATAACGCTTGGTCAATCCGTCGGTTTCGATGGCGAGGGTATCGACAGGGGCCATACGGGTCCCTTCGTTCGGGTGTAGTTAAAGATATGTCATATGGGGCGATGGCGGGAACACGTTCTGCCACGTCGCCTCGTACGATCAGCGGATCGCCCGATCGGATTCGTCGACCTGCGCCAGATACGCGGCGAATGCCCGATCCGATCGGTTTCAGGGCGGGGTCCTGCGTGTTCGATTATTTTTGTACGGGTCACCGGCGGGACCGAGACCGAATCGCGTTCCGAGAACGACTCCCGCCCACAAATAGCGTGACAGAAATCCAAACAATTTACTGGGCATACGACTCGAATGTACTGTACCTATGAGATCCACGGTTCCCCGCAATTTGCACTCGAAGCGAGGTGGACGGTGATGGTACACGCCACCGCCTCGATCACCAGAACGGAACTCCGACGCACGATTCGGGCAGTGGCCGGTAATCGGACGAAACTACTCCTGATGGTCGCGGTCGCCGTGTTCATGCTCGGGCCGGTCACGGCCATCGGACTACTCTTTCTCCCCCGATTGGGAGAGGCGGCAGCGAACGGGATCACGGCGGACACCGCTGGGACGGTGACCAATGTCGTCACTGGCGGCACAGCCGTCATCTGGCTCTTTCTGGTCATCATGACGGCCATGCGGACGGTCACGACGGTCGCCGACGTCGACGAGCCGGCGTTCCTTCTGCTGTCGACGACTGTCCGAAACGCCGTCGTCGGTGTCATCGCGACGGAACTGATGCTCTTTGCGATTTGGGTTCTTCCGGTGACGGTTCTCTTCGCGTCAGCGTTCGCGTACGGCGCGGGAACGGCGCTTCCGGTAATCGTCGCGACCGTCCTGATCGGTCTCGTTCTGGTTACGGCCGTCCCCGTCGGTTTCGTCGTCGGAATCTGGATCCGCCACCTCATCACCGTCTACGAACCAGTCGCCCGGTACCGCACCCTGCTGTTTGCCGTGTTCTGGCTCGTTTATTTCGGCGTAATCGCGACCGGCGGGTTCAATACCGTACTCCAGACGCTGTTTACCACGTTGCAATCGAGCCCGCTAGGCTGGCCCGGCCACGTGCTGTTGCTCGGTATCCCCGGCGTCGAGCCGTCGGCGATGGGACTCGGAGGTGCGACCGTCGGCACTGTGGTCGTCGTCGGACTCGCAGTCGCCGTCGCAGTCCCGTCTGCACGGATCCACTGGTTCTCCGATCCGGCACGAACTGAGGATGAGGAAGTCGAAGCGGAACCATCGTCCGACCGACTCGCCGGACTCCTTTCGGGTGCCGTCTCGAGCCCCGTCCGGACGGTCACGGTGACGGCGATACGCCGAACGAAACGAGCACCGATTCGACTGGCGTACGCCGCCTACCCGCTGTTCGGCGCCATCGGCTTCGCACAGCAAATCATCGAGAGCGGCACGATTCCCTCGTTCATGGCTGTCGCGTTCTGTCTGTACGTGATCTGGGCCGCCGGTGTCCTGTTCACGCTCAACCCGCTGGGCGACCTGGGACCCGCCCTCCCCGCCGTCGTAACCTCGACGCTCACCGGCCGACAGGCCATTCGCGGTCGCATGCTCGCCGGTTCGCTCGTCAGCGTCCCGCTCGCACTCGTCGTCTCGATCGCGTTCGGCGTCGTGAGTCCACTCTCGCTCGAGCAGACCGCAGCGCTCGTCGTCGGGACCACCGCTGGCGCGGTCGCAACGCCGGCGCTCGCATCGGGTATCGGCACCGCGTTCCCTCGCTTTGGCAGCGTCAAGGTCACCAACAACCGCGAAGCGGTAATGCCGAGCAAGACGGCATTCCTCGTATACACGCTCGGGATCTTACTCCCCGCAGTCGCAGGCCTGGTGCTCTACCTCGAAGCTCCCGAACTAATCGCCGGATTGCTCTCGTCGCTGTCGGCCCTGACACCGCTCTCCGAGGTCGTGGTTCCCGCCCGCGCGATCACGGTCGGCGCCTGGACCGTCCTGATTGGGGGACTGATCGCGCCGTTCGTCTCCTATCGGTACGCGATCGAACGATTCGACTGGTACGCACTCGAGTGACCCGCCGTTCGGCCCGGGCCGGTCGCAGCGAGCGTGCGATTCGGGCGCTCAGATCCACTCCCCGTCGACGTGGCGCTCGACCGACAGCGGTTCGTCGTCGGCGATCTGGATCGAGAGCATCGTGGTCGTGTTTTCCGTCGAATTTGTGCTGTTGCCGCCGGTGATGGTCGTGTTACCGTCATCGACGTCACTGTCAGTTTCGCCGACGGATCGCTCGAGGATCGTTCCGCCGTCGCCGACGGCGACGTCGTACGTCGACCCCTTCGCGACGCCGTCCAGTTTCGTTTCGACCGGGGTTTCGTACTGCTGCCACTGGCCCACCGACTGGCGCTTGTAGACTGCACCGCCGTCACCGGCCGCGAGGCCGTCGGTCTCGACACGGTCGACGGCCCGGATCGCCCGGCGCTTGTCGTCGACGACGTGAGGCGTCCAGCGAAAGCCATCGTAGCGGTAGATGATTCCGGCGCCGGCGGCAACGTTCACGTCCGTTTTGCCCCGACTCGCGAGGTCGTAGAACGCACCGCCTGCGAAGTCGATACCGATCTGCGACCACGTGCTTCCGCCGTCGAACGTCTCCGCGACCAACTGGCTCGTGCTGCAGACGTGACCTGCCTCTCGAGTGGTGAAGTCGACCGCCGGGATAGTCGACCCGCCGCCGGGTTTGATCACCGTCTCGTATTTCATCGCCCCACTGTCCTGTCGAACGCCGACTAGCAGTTCGCCGGAACCGTTGACGAAGTAGACCTGCTCGTTCTCGCCGGCGGTTCCCCGGACTGCGCAGTCCTCCCAGGTGCTCGTTTTTCCCTTCGGCGCGGAGTAGTTCGTCAGCGTCCGCGTTTCGACGTTGTACTCGCCGATGACGCCGCTTCCGCCGACGAACCAGACCGCTTTCCCGTCGTCGGTCGCGTCGATTCCGGTCAGGCGACGGCTTCGAGCCTGCGGACCGTAGGCGACGACTTTCTGCCAGCCGTTCTCCCGTCGAGCGAGGACGTTCCCGTCGGCACCGGCCGCGAACGGGCCCGTGGCGGCATCGACGGCATCGTTAAGTGCCTTTCCGGTCGGCGACTCGGCCCGTTGCCACTCGGAATCGGTCGATTGTGCGACCGCCGCGGCCGAACCGATCGTGAGAACACCGGCGGTCGTCGATGCTGTCGTGAGTCGAAGCACGTCACGTCTGGTCTGTTCGGACATTGATCGCGGCCCGGGGTAGCGCTCGAGCGTCTATAAAACTACAAGATATTGTAGATGGTTATACTCGGAGCAGTGGATGGTCTCAGATCGCCTCCGTACGAAGCGCGGCCGGTTTCTCCCGAGTTGGATAGTCCGAGAAAGGAGAACTCGTCAGCTGGCATCGTGCTATCACTCAAAGCCACGGACGCGTTCGCCGAGACGATACCGTCAACCCCGGCATTCCAGTGGAGTAGTAAGACGTCTGCTGCCACTGTAGCGGCAACGCAAACGACAGAAATAACAGTATGACAGTCATCGCAGACCGGAGCTGACAAATTCCGGTGAGAAACGTCAGGCAAAGACAACACCGTATAGCTCGTACAAATTATAGGCTAATGTAAGCAAAGTCGGTAAACTGACTGTCACTATCGCTTCCCTAATAGTCAAGCTTCTTGAATACTTGACCGCGAGCGTCCAAATTGCTGCTTGCCAAACGAGAAGTGGGATCCGAAGCACGGAACTAAACAGAATTGGTGTCCTAGATTCCAAACCTCGAATAAAGTTATCGAGTTGTGCAGGGTCCTGTGGAACGGTTATACCTTGCAGGGTATACTGGAGCATGAGGGCTGCAAAGAGGCCGTTCACAACCAAAGGGAAGAATCCCCATCCGGTAAGCAAAAACACCGTTCGAAAATCGCCCTCGCCATCAAAGTACACCGATATCGTATGGAAAGCCCCAGCATAGATGAACCAGAGTACAAAAATCCCGGCTGTTGATCCGATGACACCAAGCAGCGTGATCACCGTAGCAAACATCTGATTCTCTGATGGAAGTGTCTGCGTCAGCTTGGGAAGCAACAGAACTGTGGCCATGTTTAGCAGTATGCCAGTGAGAAGTACCGTTAGCACTGGTGGTAGCAATCTCGGGTCTCTCGACTCTTGATCGAAAAACCGCTGGGGATCAAAGATAAGATTCCTATTTATCTACGTAAAATAAATTATTAATATAATAGATATAAATAGATAACTAATGAATTTACACCAAGGTTTTATTATATAAAAGAGTTATATTTTTATTTGGAGTTATTGGAAAATGCACGTCTTCAATAACACATCCGCTGTCTCCGAGGATAGAACAGTTGCAGCGATGACGGCGATGGCAGTTATCGGCGTAGCTGTCAGCATGGCATTCGGAGGCGCTACTAGCGCTCTCTTAGAAGTAACGTACTATGCCACCAATAGCGGGGCAGCAGCAGGCGGCGCGTCTGCTGGTACGGGCGCAGTTGTCGGAGCAGGAATCGGTGCCTCGTCTCTAAGTGGTCTTGCACTCGCCGGAGCAGTCACCGGTGGTGCAGGGCTCGTAGTCGGCGCTGGTGTATAAGTACTCGAAGGAGAAATCACTGTATGAGTATAAACAGCGAAAACGTCGAACGCCACACTGCAAGCGTTGTCATATTGGCCGGGTCATTAGCGACAGCGGCAATCTATCTACTGTCTGACTACGTTACAATAGAGCAGACGGTACTCGTCGCTTCAACCCCAGTGATTGTGGCCGCGTTCGTTGCTGTGGCTTCGATACTGTATTGGCAGTCGGAGTAGCAGTGATACGGACAAGAAGACCCGATCCTCCGCTTACCGCATCGATTATCCTCTTTTTTGCCGGAGTGGCTGTAGGTCTCTTAATGCAGAGTCCGGTTATACCGGTCGATTCTCCCACAGGAGGCGAGCGTTCGATCTGGTTTTTCTTCTCGAGAAACGCTGTGGTAGCTACTCTTCTTTATTTCGGTACATTAATTTTTGGAATCATTACTTCGAGTACACTATTGTACAACGGTTTTGTCGTTGGATACGCACTTAGCGGGAGTGAGAACGTTCTGTATTCCATCGTTCTCATAGTACCACACGCTATCGTTGAATTGCCAGCGTTTTGGATTGCGGGCGCAGCAGGTCTACGCGTACCATTCGAAGTGAACTACCCTGCCCTACCGCGCTCGGGCTTACCCAGCCCTCGCTTGTTACGGACAGGGCTTCCTGCTTCGGTGTCGGAACGTGCAGGGAACGTCCCCACAGCGTCCACAAGACGCGGAGCGTCTCGTGCGGCCCGGCAGAACGCTGTTGGCGTTCTGCGGACGGTTCCAGACTCCACAGGCGGCTTCCCTTGACAGGTGGTTCCGAGTGTCCCACTCCTACCGGTTCGACACTCGGCCACAACCGACGATGCACGCTTGTTGTCGCGTGTGAACACCGCCGAAGGCGTGGTGAGTATCTTATTACCACCTTCAACCGAAGTATAATAAAAGTGCCGATTCACACGAAACCAAGACGTGCGGGCGTTGTATCCCCTCCCTGCTCGCTTCGCTCGCTGAGGATAGCGCGGGACCGTCGGTCCCGCTGACCATGCGAACGGCGTCACCGTGAGCAGAAGGGGGCTTAGCGCCCTCAATTACAGCTAATTCGGTACTTTTCAGGTCGTCAAGAGAGAGTAGTTAGGAAGTCTTCCGTGAAGCGGAGTGGCCGTCAGTTCGCATTCGCGATCGTGTTGCTCGGTGTTGCAGCGTGGATAGAAGCAGCAGTCACACCGATGGTCGCTACAGCGTTCTAGCGAGCTACAGTATACCCCATTCCGCTAGTCACCGCATATATCGGGCTCAAGCGGTCGAATTCCTCACTTTATCGCTCGCCATTACGAACGTGCGTAAATTTCCTGTGACGATGGGCAGCCGGACGATCGAACCGTGTTACAGATCAGTTGCGCTTCGCTCGAGTCAGCTTACTCCGACGTGCCCCACTCGGCCGCCCCCTTCGGGCGGTCGGTGACGGCGGCGACCTCGAGCGTCCCGTCGAAGCTGTCGAGCGCCTCGACGTAGGCCTCGGCGCTGGCTTCGGTCGACAGGTAGGGGATCTCTTCTTCGACCGCCATCTCGAGGGAGTCGCGGTCCCGGCTGACGACGAAGTCGATCTCGCCCTCGCGAATCGCCTGTGGCACGTCGTCGAAGTCGGTCACGTCGAAGTGGTTCTCGAAGCCGTCCACGTCGAGGTCGACGACCGCCGTCCCCTCGCTGACGGCATTTCCAGCGGCCTGCTGGGCCTTCCAGTAGGCGGTGCCGAACTCGCTTGCCGTTCCCATCACTTCGCCCGTCGACTTCATTTCCGGGCCAAGCCGCGGGTCCGACCCGGGCAAGCGGTCGAACGGGAGGACGACCTCTTTGATCGAGGTGTGGTCGGGGATCTGCTCTTCGGCCTCGAGGCTCGTGAGCGTCTCGCCAGCCATGACCTTGGCCGCAAGTTTAGCGATCGGGACGCCGGTCGCCTTCGAGACGAACGGGACGGTGCGCGAAGAGCGTGGGTTCGCTTCGAGAACGTAGACTTCGCCGTCACGGACCGCCAGCTGGACGTTCAACAGCCCCTTCGTTTTCAGCGCTTCCGCGATGTCCTCGGTGACTTCGCGGACGCGTTCGAGCGTGTCCGCATCGAGCGAGCGCGGCGGGATCATGCAGGCTGAGTCGCCGGAGTGGACGCCCGCGGTCTCGATGTGTTCCATGATGCCGCCGATCAACACGTTGCGGCCGTCGGCGACGGCGTCGACGTCGAGTTCGACCGCGTTCTCGAGGAAGTCGTCGACGAGAATCGGTTTCTCGGGACTGACGCGGACGGCCTCTTCGATGTAGGTCTCGAGTTCGTCGTCGTCGTAGACCACGTCCATCGCACGGCCGCCCAGAACGTAGGAGGGACGCACGAGGACCGGATACCCGATGTCGTGGGCGAGGTCGAGGGCCTCCTCCTTGGAGAAGGCCGTGCCGCCTTCGGGCTGGGCGATGCCGAGTTCGTCCATCAGCGCGTTGAAGCGGTCGCGGTCCTCCGCTAAGTCCATCGCTTCGACGCTCGTCCCCATGACCTCGCAGTCGAGGCCGCGACGCTCGAGTTCGTTCTCGAGCGGTTCACCGATGTTGACCGACGTTTGGCCGCCGAACTGGACCATCACGCCGTCCGCGCCGGTCGCTTCGGCGACGTCGGCGACCTCTTCGGCGGTAATCGGCTCGAAGAAGAGGCCGTCAGAGGTGTCATAGTCCGTGGAGACCGTTTCCGGGTTGTTGTTGACGACGTGCGCGTCGATTCCCAGTTCGCGCAGCGCGCGGACCGCGTGAACCGAACAGTAGTCGAACTCGACGCCCTGTCCGATGCGGATCGGGCCGCCGCCGACGACGATCACGCTCTCGAGATTCCGATCGACCTCGAGTTCGCCCGACGCGGCCTCACCCAGGAGCGGTCCCTTCTCGAACTCGTTCTTGCGCGAGGAGTAGTAGTATGGCGTTTCGGCCTTGAACTCGCCGGCGCAGGTGTCGACCTGTTTGTACGTGCGGCCGGGCACCTCCTGTTCGACCGTGCCGACGTCTGCACCGGCGGCCGAGGCGATCGTCGCGTTAGTGTGGCCGGTGATCGCGGCCTCGGTGAAGTCGCCCTCCTGGGCGGCGAGCGTCGAGTCGGCGATGTTCTTGTAGCGTTCGGTGTACCACTCGAAGATGCCCGTCAGCTCCTGGACCGCTTCGACGGTGTAGCCGCGGTCGAAGGCCTCGAACATCGCGTAGGGACGATCCGGGGACGGGCGCTCGAGATAACGCTCCTCGAGTTCGTCGTCCGAGACGTCGGCCCAATCGACGTCGGGGTCGTACTCGGAGGATCGAAGGGCCTTGAGCAGGGATTCCTCGAACGTTCGGCCGATGGCCATCGCCTCGCCGGTCGATTTCATCGCCGTCGTCAGTTCGAAGTCGACGTCGTCGAACTTGTCCTTGGGCCACCGGGGGACTTTGGTGACGACGTAGTCAATCGCAGGTTCGAACGCCGCCGTGGTCTCGCCCGTGATCTCGTTTTCGATTTCGTGGAGGCGTTTGCCGAGTGCGACCTTCGCGGTCACGCGAGCGATCGGGTAGCCGGTCGCCTTGGACGCGAGCGCGGAGGAGCGCGAGACGCGCGGGTTGACCTCGACGACGCGGTACTCGCCGCCCGGAGTACCGTCGTCGTGCCAGGCAAACTGGATGTTACAGCCGCCCTGAATGCCGAGTTCGCGGATGACATCGAGTGCGGCGGTGCGCATCTCTTGGTGGCCTTCGTCGGGGACGATCTGGGAGGGCGTGACGACGGTCGACTCGCCCGTGTGGATGCCCATCGGGTCGATGTTCTCCATGTTGCAGATGATGATACACGAGTCGTCGGCGTCGCGCATCACCTCGTACTCGTACTCGACCCAGCCGGCGATCGATTCGGTGATAAGGACCTCGCTGTTCCGGGAGAGACGCAGCCCTTTGCGAACGCGCTCGATGAGTTCGTCCATCTCAGAGACGACGCCAGAACCGGAGCCGCCGAGCGTGTACGTCGTCCGGGCGATTACCGGCAGGCCGCCGACCTCGTCGACGGCAGCCTGGACGCGCTCGACGAGGTCTTCTTCGGTCAGTTCGGAGACCGATTCGCCCTCGTCGAGCGCGATCGTGGTCGACTTCGGCACTGGCTGGCCGATCTTCTCCATGCGCTGGCGAAAGAGGTCGCGATCTTCCGTCGCATAGATCGTATCGAGCGGCGTTCCCATGATCTCGACGTCGTATTCGTCGAGGACGCCCTCTTCTGCGAGTTCCGCGGTGACGTTTAGTCCGGTCTGGCCACCGAGGCCGGCGATGACGCCGTCGGGATCTTCCTTTTTGATGATCTCGGCGATGGCGTCGGTCGTGATCGGCTCGATGTACACGCGATCGGCCATCTCCGGATCGGTCATGATCGTCGCCGGATTCGAGTTTACGAGGACGACTCGGGCACCCTCCTCCTGAAGCGCCCGACAGGCCTGTGCCCCCGAGTAGTCGAATTCGGCGGCCTGTCCGATCTGGATCGGACCGCTTCCGATCAACAGGATCGTGCGTTCGTCCCCCGTCTCGCTGTTTGCGGCGGTGTCCGTACTCATCTGTCTTGTCGAACTGGAGTTCGTACATCGTAATAAGCCCCACGATATAGTACGAATCTCGAAATGGCTTTTCGAAATTCGAACTCGATCGGTGAGCGGCTCACGGAACTGACGCCCGTTTTGAGCCAGTGTGACGAGCCTCTCTCGTCCGGGTGTGAGACACACCCGTTGGGGCGGTGATATCCATTTCCCGGGTTATAAACGGGTATAACCGCAATGTGTGTCCGTACCTCTTATGCCACCCGAATCAACTCCACGAGTCGACGAGATGGCTGCGTTCGGCACTACCGATTCCCACCACCCGGGACGGCCGCCGACGAGCCGGTGGACACGGGGACATGGGAAACTACACCGGCCGATCGTACTCGCTCTCGAAATCGCGCTGTCGCCGGTACTGGTCGACGAATTCTGAGACGTCGAATTCGAGCATTTGCGACTCGAACTCAGTGATCGCGGCGTCGTTCTCGGCGTGGCTGATCGCGTGTTCCATGAGTTCGACGACGAGTTCGACGACGATCTCGTGAAGCCGTCGGGAATCGAAGTCAGTGAGCCACAGCAAGGCGTAGCCTACGGCACCGTCGCCGCTCGCGTCGTAGACGGCGACCTGGTCGGGAAATTCCTCCATGACGACGCCGAGCAAGTGTGGCGTGCCGAACTCGTCGAAATCGTCGTCGGTATCGATGCTCTCCCGGAGGACGACCACGAGCGATTCAGGCAGAAACCGCGAAGGCGGGTGGGCATCAGTGACGACGGCGTGGGTGTCGTCGCAGGAACAGTCGTACTCGCGCATCCCCAGGTCGATCTCGTGGGGATCGACGGTCTCCCCGCAAGGGAGCTCGAGCTGGTCGCCGCCATCGGATCCGGGGACGCGGGGCGCTGCCATAACGTGTGCTTCGACCGGAGCCGGGATAAGAGCGACGACTCGACACCTCTGGTTCGGGTCGACTACCACGACGCGATCGGGTGAACGACGGTCAGAGGTCGGAACCGTCGAACCGATAGTAGCCGACGACGAGCGGGACGACGAGCCACAGGCCGAGTACGACGAGCCCAATTTTCGGGCTCGAGTAGAACGGTTCTGCAGCGTCGGCGGACACCTGAACGCCGGCGCCCGACTGAGCGGGATCGGCCCCGGCCGTCGCGGCGAGGTCGGGTAACAGCGCGACGACCGCCGAGAAGTACGCCGCAGAGGGCGAGACCTGCATCAGCGGGTACAGCCAGTCGGGCATCGTCGACGGGAGCGAAAATCCGCCGACGACGTACAGGATTCCCATCGGGACCGCGTCCCACAGCAGTTCGAAAACGACGAAGAAGGCGAGCGAAAGCGTCGTCGCCCGCGACGTCGACCCCGTCGTCGCGGAGATGCCGACGACGATCGTCGCGTAGACGGCTGTGAAGGCCAGCGTGACCAGGACGAACGTCAGGACTGCGAAAACGTCTATCTCGTCGAGCAGTGCGGCGCCGAACCCGAGACCGACGAAGAGCCCGACACCGAGTCCGAAGACGAGGACGGCGGCCCGGCCGACGACCTTCCCCGTGAAGACCCGCCCGCGCGTGGTCGGGAGGGAGAGCAACAGCTTGATGCTTCCGAGTTCGCGCTCACCGGCGAGAGACTTGTAGCAGACGACGATCGCCGAGAGCGGCACGAACAGCCCGACGAGCCCGATCGTGAAGAAGATCAGGCCGCCGAACGTCGCACCTGCGGGTGAGCCGAACATCTCGGGAACCTCGACGTAGGCGTACGTGGAGACGACCGAGAGGATCACGAAGACTGCCACGAGGGCCCACAGCGCCCGCGACTGGACGGCGTCTCGGAAATCCTTCTTCGCGACGGCGGCCCAGGTCATGCCTCGACCTCCTGGCCCTCGGTGGTGTAGCGGACGAAGAGATCCTCGAGCGAGGACTCGACGACCGAGAAGTCCTGCACGGAGGACACCCCGTCGATGGCGTCCAGGGCGGCGAACTTCGAGACGCCGTCGATGCTCACCCTGAGCCGGTCCGCCTCGATCGACGCGCTGCCGACGCCTTCGAGCCGCCGTACGCGCTCGAGCACGGCGGAGTCGAGTTCCGAGACGGAGACGTACAGGGTTTCGCCGGTCTCGCTCGAATTACGAAGTCCGTCGATCGTATCGACGGCGACGAGTCGACCGCTGTCGATGATCGCAACGCGGTCACAGACCGCCTCGACCTGCTCCATGATGTGGCTCGAAAAGAAGACCGTCGTCCCGCGCTCGTTCTCTTCGTGAATGATCTCGCGCATCTCGCGGGCACCGTTCGGGTCCAACCCCGTCGAGGGTTCATCGAGGACGAGCAGATCTGGATCACCGACCAGCGCCATCGCCAGCACGAGGCGCTGTCGCATTCCCTTCGAGTAGCCGCCCGCTTTCCGATCGGCAGCGTCAGCGATCCGTACCCGCTCGAGCAGCGCGGTCGGATCGTCCGCGGCGTCTTTCATCTCGACGGCGAACTCGACGTGCTGACGGCCAGTGAGCCGGTCGTAGACGTGATAGGCGTCCGGAAGAACGCCGATTCGGTTCCGGACGGTCAGCCCGTCCGATTGGGCGTCGTGTCCCAGAACGGTCGCGGTCCCACCGGTCGGCCGAATGAAATCCAGGAGGATGTCGATCGTCGTCGACTTCCCCGCGCCGTTCGGGCCGAGGAAGCCGAAGATCTCGCCTTCCTCGACGGTCAGATCCAACCCGTCGACGGCGACGACGTCGCCGAAGCGCTTCGTCAACCCCTCGAGTTCAATCGCCGCCATACTCGAACCCCCTGTACGCCGTCAGATCGCTCGATATCGATGAGACAGACATAGGGGTCCTAACTCGGGAGCAGACATAAATATTATCATCATTTCTACATATTGACAACGGGGCTACTCAAATATGTTTGAGATGGAGGGGAGGAACCCGAGATGGGCCGTCACCTGTCTGACGGGACCCGCGGTATCATGAGCGACTCGCCCATCGCGAGTCAAAGCGTTTCGTCCCCGGCAGTCGTTTCGCGGTTCGAACGATCGCGTCGCCACCGTCGGTCAGCGCTACTCGTCTGGAATCTTCACGACGAACGGTCCGACGAGCCACTCGAAAGGGAACGGAAACCGGGACACGCTATCGACGTCGACGGCGTCAGACAGCGCCGCAAACGGCCTCGTCAACCACTGTCTGCCGCGCCACTGCGTGTCGTGATCTCGGTGCGTATCGGCGAGCGCCCGTACAATCTCGGAACTCGAGCCGGTACCAAAGAGGCGAAAAAATACGCCGTTTCGCGTTCGCCGACCATCGCTGCTCCTTCTCCCTTCGGCGCCGACTCGGTCGCACGCGTTTCCCCAAGCGGTCTCAGGGCCAGTCGTCGCGCACCGGTTCTTCGTCCTCGTCCTCGTCGTCGGCGTGCGTCGCCAGAATCCAGTCGGCAGCCTCCGCCGCGTCCTCGACGGCGAGATACTCCCAGCCAACCGCATCGGCCAGTTGTTCGTCCTCGTCGCTCGCACCGATGTAGACGTAGCGCTCGGTGTCGAACTGATCTTTGACGCCCTCGAGACTCTCTTCTTTGCCGCGGGGACCGGAGAAGAAGTCCTGGCGGATGCGGTTCTTCCGCGTGAAGTTCGTCACCACGTAGGTCGGCTTCTCGGAAACGACGCCGATGTACTCGGTCCAGCCCCTGGCGTCCTCGAAGACGCGCTCGGGCGAGGCAAGTTCCTTCAGCGCCTCGAGTTCGAATGCCAGGGTCATGTCGCTTTCGCCGTTCATGCGTCACCGAAGGCACGCACTTGGGAAAACGACTTCGATACGGGCATTCGACTGGCCGGCGCGGTCGAGACAGCGGCGGCGACTGGCTCAGGCGCGTTCGACGCGGTAGTAGTCGGTAAAGACGATTATCTCACCCTCCTCGAGGGACGTCTCCGCTGGCGAAACGGGTCGGTCGTCGGTGACAGCCTCATAGAACGCTGCTAGGGTCTCCGAATCGAGCTGGTCGACGTGGCGGACGGTCGCGGTCGCCGCGACGGACTCTACGCGCTCTACGGTCACCGATCGCTGACGAAGTCCGCTCGCGGTCATGTCCATCGATACCAAATGACATAGTTCGACTTAACGGTTCTGTCACGGACGCCGAACGATTCAATAAAAAGCCCCGCTCGACGGTCGACAGAGCTTGCCAGCGTCCTCGACTCGACGGGTGGCCCGGACGCTCATAAGACGCTTACGACGGTCGGCTCGAGGGGAAAAGGAACGCGTCGAGCGGGCGGCTGGGACGGTTACTGCTCCTGTCGGGGTGCCAGGTCGTCGAGGTCGACGGACTGCTCCATGAGAACTTCGGCCTGGTCGGCGACGACGCGCTGGTCGCGCATGAGCTGTTTGAACTTGCTCTGTGGCGAGAGGTCGCCGATGAGGACGCCGCCGACTATCTTGCCGTCTTTGAATGCGACGCGGCGCCACTCGGTGTCGCTGTAACGGCGTTCGGCGTATTCGTCGCCCAGTGTCGGGTGGCCAAAGGAGAGAAACGGGAAGTCGAAGTGCGTAATCGAGTACGAGGAGACCCACTGAAATTCCTCGGCTTCGTCGTCCGCAGCCATGTTGATCGCGGCGATCCGGCCCTGTTCCTTGGCCGAGCCCCAGGAACCGTTCTGGGCGTGCTCGCCGAGCAGAACATCGTAGAAGCGCGTAATGTCACCTGCGGCGTAGACGTCCTCGACGTTTGTCTGCATGTACTCGTCGACGACGATCCCGTTTTCTTCCTCGAGACCGGCGCCCCGGAGATACTCCGTGTTGAACGACAGGCCGATTGCGACGCCGGCGAAGTCACACTCGTATCGGTCGCCGTTCGGGTCGACCGCGGCAGTGACGTGACCGTCGTCGTCGGTTTCGAAGTGATCGACGCCGCTGTCGAAGACGGGTTCGACGCCGACGTCACGCATTCCCTCGTGCATGATCTCCGCGCCGTCGGCCGAGAGCGCGTAGCGCCACCAGCGGTCGCCGCGCATCAGATACTCGGCCTCGATGCCCTGTGCGCCACAGACCGCGGCGAAGTCGATACCGAGCAGACCGGCGCCGACGATGACGCCTTTGGCGGCGCGTTCAGCGTGTTCGCGGATTCCGCGAGCGTCCTGAAACGTCCAGAAATGGTGGATTCCGTCAGCATCGCTGTTTTCGACGGGGAGTTGTGTCGGCGTTCCACCGGTCGCGACGAGCAATTTGTCGTACGGGATGTCACCGCTATCGTGTGTGTGGACTGTCTTTTCGGCGGTATCGACGCTCGTCACGTGCGTGTTCAACAGAAGGTCGACATCGCGTTCTTCGTACCACTCTTCGTCGTGAATCGAGATGGGGGCTTCGGGAAGTTTTCCTTTCGCGTGCTCCTTGATGAGAATCCGATTATACAGTGGCTCCCCCTCATCGGTGATGACGGTAATCTTCGCGTCCGGGTCTTCCTCCCGGAGGGTCTCGGCGGCTGAACTACCCGAGATCCCGTCACCGATGATGACGTACTGAGTCATATCCGAACGTTCGTAATGCGGGTTAAAGTGGGTTGCTATCTCGTCTATTTTGCCAGACGAGGTGTTACACCCCAACGATCGTGCATTGAACGGCGAATCTGTTCACTATCGTGTATTCAAACGTATCCGACAGATTGTACGTCTCGAACGGGCAACAGGTGCCGCCATCTCTGACGGGTCGTCGCATCGTCACGGCGACCGATCACATCGAACGCATTCGACGATCGATTCGGCGACCGCACTACCATCGTCCGAACCGTTCTTTAGTGACTGCTCCCAAGACAGGTCTATGAAACTGCGCCAGAACGCGAAACACTTCGCCTATCGGAAGGCCCTCGAAACACCGGGGATTCGATCTGTCGCCAACTCCGGACTCGTCACGCTCCACACGAAAATCTTCGCCGGGAAGGCCGATCCCGGCCGCGCCGACGACCGGAGAGCCCACCTCGACGGGCTCTTCGACGCGACGATGGACAGCTACCTGCGGGCGCTTCAGGAGGGCTACTCCGAGGCCGAAGCCCGCGAGATCACCCACATCCAGGCCAACTTCGACTTCTACAACCACGGCTGGACCGAGATGATGGAATTCCCGGAAGACGAACTCGAAGCCCACTACGACCGCTATCGGGCGTTCTTCGAGCGCTGGGACGTGACGATTGACGAACCGCTCGGCCAGTTCGCACCGCCCGAGGGCGTTCCCGAGGCACCGTCGACGCCGGAAAAACTCGAGAATCCCGAACATCCGCACGCGGAGGGCGGCTTCGCCGACGACGTCTACGTCGAAACCGGTGACGGCGAGATCGTCGTCGGCGGTCGAGACGAGCCCGACGAGGTCGACGTCTCACAGGCTGTCGGATCCCGCGACGAAGACTGATTGCATCCGTTCCATCGGCGCGTTCGGCCAACACGAATTCGACCATGGCGTCGTCCCGGATCGTGTTCCGATATAGGAACCGATTACTGCCACGAGCGACGCGAGAGTCCCAGGAGGATGTGACAGTAATGCGATCGTAACAATAGGGCCTGTTGACGTGTTTCGTCGGTGATGCAGCGACGAACGTATCTCGCCATCGCAGCAACGCTGCCGCTTGCGGGCTGTACCGAAATGCAGACGAGTTCGAAAACCCAGAAAGACGGTCCACCGAGCGACGAACCGGCGACGGACGACGTGGCCGACAGTCCGAAGGACGACCCCGGAATGGTCGGAACCGTCGACGATTTCGAAGAGCTAGCTGCCTGGGATGCGGTGGCAGGGACGCTCTCGCCGGCCCCCGACCGATCCGTCCTCGGCACACAGAGCGCTCGTCTCGAGATTCCGGGAGAAGAGCCGAATACCAGGCTTACACGGCGGCTTTCGACGCCGCTCGATTGCTCGGCCGTCGCGCCCGGGCTCGCCGTTGCGTCCGACAATCTCGTGGTCCCCTGGTTGCGGCTGGTCGACGTCGACGGGAACAGCGCCGATTTTCGCAGAGGAATCAAGGGCGGTCTGCCACTCGTGCGGTACAATTTCGGCGTCAAAGAGATCGCAGACGGGTTCGACCCGAGCGCCATCGAGACGATCCACCTGCTCGTCTGGACGGGCGAAGGAGCGACTGAGACGGTCTGGTTCGACGACCTCCACTTCGTTCCCCGACCGGAACGGGGAAAAGTGATGATTCAGTTCGACGACGCGCACGTCACGGACTATACCGAGGCGCTGCCGATACTCGAGGAGTACGGGTACCCCGCGGTCTCGTTCGTTCCGACCGACTACGTCGACCACGGCGAGGTTGCGGGCGATCCCAAGTTGACGACCGATCAGGTCCGCGAGCTCCACGACGCTGGCTGGTGTATCGCCAATCACACCATCAGTCACGAGGACCTTCCCACCCTCAGTGCAGACGAGCAGGCTGCGGAGATACGCGGGGGACAGCGGTGGCTGCGCGAGCGCGGCTTCGACACCGGCGCAGATTATTTCGCCTACCCGTTCGGCGCATACGACGGGACGACGCTCGAGATCGTCGCGGAAACTCACGACCTCGCGTTCGGCGGCGGGCCACCGGCTCAGGGGTACGTGACGAACACGACGCTCGCGCCGCGGATCGGTGAACCTACGGCCGAGCAATCGCGAACGGCGATCGAATACACGGCGTCGATGCGGGGGATCACCTCGCTCTTCTTCCACCGACTCGAGGGCGAACAATTGGCCAACTTCGAGGCGACGGTCGAACTGATCAACGAGTACGAGTCAACCGGCGAAATCGACGTGATCCTGCCGAAAGACCTCGAGCGGTCGTTCGTCTCGTCGGCGCAGACGCGTGGGGCCGAGAGGGACGGGTGAACTATTCCGCCCTACCGCGCTCGGGCCTCCCCGGCCCTCGCTTGGTGCGGACGGAGCGTCCTGTTTCTGTGTCGGAACGTGCAGGAACAGATCCCACAGCGTCCACAAGACGCGGAGCGTCTCGTGCGGCCCGGCAGAACGCTGTTGGCGTTCTGCGGACGGTTCCAGACTCCACAGGCGGCTTCCCTTGACAGGTGGTTCGGAGTGTCCCACTCCTACCGGTTGGACACTCGGCCACAACCGACGATGCACGCTTGTTGTCGCGTGTGAACACCGCCGAAGGCGTGGTGAGTATCTTATTACCATCTTCAACCGAAGTATAATAAAAGTGCCGATTCACACGAAAACAAGACGTGCGGGCGCTGTATCCCCTCCCTGCTCGCTTCGCTCGCTGCGGATAGCGCGGGACCGTCGGTCCCGCTGACCATGCGAACGGCGTCGCCGTGAGCAGAAGGGGGCTTAGCGCCCTCAATTACAGCTAAGTTTCGCTTCGGGCGTCGCAGATCGAACCCCGAGCGGATCGACTGGTACCGAAACGATCGGCCTTCTCATACGGACTACTGTACGTCATTGCCGGTGCAACCGCGACCGCCCTGCGGGTGCACCGGTACATCGGTACAGCAGACCGTATCAGAGCCAGGGCGGTGTGACGTACTCGGTCGTCGCGTGCTTTTCGGGCCAGACGATCTCCTGGACCCCCTCGCCGTCGTCGTTTTCCTGCCACTGGAAGTAGACGTTGTCTTCCACGTTGTACGAGAGATCGTGGGGGTATTCGTGATCCTGCCCGTAGAATGCGATCGTCCCGGCGCTTCCCTTAAACGAGACGTCCTCGAGAAAAGCGACCAGTTCGTCCGCATCGAGCGTCCCGGTCTCTTCGATGGCGTGGGCGAATAGATCGACCGCGTCGTACGCATGGTAGCCCGTGTAGACCGGGTTAGACCCCTGAAATTGGCCTTGGTAGTCCTGGACGAACGGCCGCGTTTTCGGCGTGATTTCGCTGGTCGGCGTCGCACTGGTCTGGGTGACGGCAAATTGACACGCACCGTTGACCAGGCGGTAGTACGCCGGCAGTTGCATCGGCACGTGGATGCCGGCGAGGGCGAACGGCTGTGGCTGGGGCGGTCGTTCGGGACGATTCGGATACGACCAGTCCAGCAGCGCGGCGGTCCCGGTGTGGGCCGTGGATATGAACGCGAGATCCGCACCCGCCTCCTGCACGTCGTTGTACAGAGACGAGAAGTCGTCGGTCGCCGGCGGATAGCGTCGCTCCAGTGCGACGTCGAGGCTCGTGTCGGGGAGTCGGTCCTGGTACACCTCCCACGGTTTTTTCGTCCACTCGTAATCCTCGGCGATGACGGCGATGGATTCCCAACCGGCTCTGGGAGCCATCGCCTCGACGAAGTCGATTTGATTCCGACCGAGGTCGTAGTCGTTGTTCGGCCCGACCCGGAAGTGGTACTTGTACTTATCGTACTCCTCACTGACCAACTGACTGACCTTCGTCGTCGCTGCACCGGACGTGAGGTGAACCGTCTCCTGCTCGGCGATGTCGTCGATGATGTTCACGAGTACTTCGCTGGTGAAGACGCCGACCGTAACGTCTGCGCCTTCCTCGAGGACGAGTCGCTGGTACTGGCGGCGTCCCTCGAGCGGGCTCGAGTTCGTGTCGCCGACGACCAGTTCGACGTCTTTGCCGGCGATCCCGCCGTTCTCGTTGGCGTGTTTGACACCAATCTGAGCGCCACGTACTATCGATCGCCCGATGAAATCGCTTTCCGGGTTGGGTGCTAAGACCCCGATCGTGACCGAGTCATCGCTGCCGCTCCCGCCGGAGATGGAACCGACGGTCTCCAAGCAGCCTGCAACAGACAGACTCGCCGCCCCGGCGGTAGCCGTGAGATAGTGACGTCGTTTGAGACCGTTCCCGCGAGCCTTTCGCTCGGGTACGCCCCTCCCATTATCCGTCCCATTACGTCCAATCATTCTGGCAATTCATTCTAACGTAACCAGCTTAACCTTTGGGGCGAGTTAACAAGACCAACTAAAACCGGAGAGAAGAGCGTCGCGGTCCCTAAAAAGCGGATCGGTCGACGGGAAAAGTGTTTCAAATTGATGTGTTGAAATTCATATTTTAAATCAAACTAGAAAAGTAATAAGATGTTGAATCGGAACGAGGACGGGGGTGGGTCTATCCGCCGGCGGAGTCAGTCGAAGTCGACGTCCTCCGGGCCAGTCGGTTTTAGCTGAAAGAGAGGGTACTAAGCCCCCGTCCTCAAGGAGCGACCGACGGGAGCGAGGAGGGCGGGGATACAGCACCCCTACGATCGTCACACACCTCTACTCACAAATACTTAATAAACTACACTCCATAGACGAAAACAAGTCGCGTGAAGTACAGTCCACGATACTGGCTCTTTCCCACGACCACCCAACGGGAGAGTTTGGACTGGACTCGTGACACCGTGCGACAACTCTACAACCACGCCCTCCACGAATTCACCAAGATACCAGAAGACGAGGGGACGCTTCGACAGCGTGTCTGGCACGTCCGCGACGAACTGCCACAACTCAAACAACAGTGGACTGACCTCAAACAGGTCTACTCCACCGTCTTGCAGAAAGCTGTCGAGCGCATCCGAACCAACATCACCAACCTCGGCACACTCAAAGCCAAGGGCTACGACGTTGGCTCGTTGAACTGGAAGTCACCGCGTGAGTATCGGAGTTTCACGTACCGGCAATCGGGCTTCGAACTCGACACGAAGAGTGGCCCGAGAGACCGAGCGATACTCCGACTCACAAAAGTACGCGGTGAAACCCTTGAAATCCCACTCCGCCTTCACCGTGACCTTCCCGACCACGATGCTATCAAGGAAGTCACGGTGAAGAAAGAACCCACAGGAGCGTGGTACGCCTCGTTCTGCATCAGCATCGACACGCCAGAGAAACCAGACCCAGCGGACATTGTGCCGGAAGACACAGTTGGGATCGACCTCGGCGTTCTCACCTTCGTCCACGATTCGGACGGACGCTCCGTCGGACGTCTTGACTTCTCCGACGAGCGAAAACGCCTCGAACGTGAACAGCGTTCGCTTTCTCGCAAGCAATACGAGTCGAACAACTGGGAGACGCAACGGCGGCGAGTCGCGACGGTCCATGCTCGCATGTCGAACAAGAAGCGAGACTATAAACACAAACTCGCGCACTATTACACGACCGAGCACGATACCGTGTTCGTCGAAGACCTGAACGTGACGTCACTGCTTGAAGGCAGTGGCAACGCGCGGAACAAGGCCGAGGTCGGCTGGCGTGACTTCATTTCGATTCTGAAACATCACGGTCGGAAGAACGGGTGTCACGTTATCGAAGTCGAACCGAGTGGCACGACGAAAGAGTGTGCATCGTGTGGCGTGGAGACGGCGAAACCGGTGTGGGTTCGGGAACATTCCTGCCCGTCGTGTGGGTTCGAATTGGACAGGGATTGGAACGCGGCGTTGAATATCCAGTCGCGTGGTCTGGAGAACCTAGGAGTGGTCCACTCCGAAACAACGCCTGTGGAGACCGCGACCGCTGTGGATACCGTTCCCGTATCTGCACGTCGCGTCGTCGAAGCAGGAAGCCCTGCCCTCAAGGAGTCGCCGAAGGCGACGAGTAGGGCGGGGTAGTTCACAGCCAGGCGGGATCGACGTAGTCGGTCGTCTCGTAGATGTCGGGCCAGATCGTCTTCTGGACTCCGGTTCCGTCGTCGGCTTCACGCCACTGGTAGTACAGCGGGTGAATGTTTTCTTTCCCGTAGATGACGTCGTGGGCGTGTTCGTGATCGGGGTCGTGGAACTCGATCGTTCCGGTCGTCCCGGTAGCGGAGATTCCCTCGAGCTCGTTCACGAGTTCGTCGGAGTCGAGCGTCCCGGCCGCTTCGACCGCCTTCGCGAACAGTTTCACTGCGTCGAACGAAATGTAGCCGGTGTAGACGGGTGCGGTCCCGTCGTTCCTGCGCTGGTACGTCTCGAGGAACGGTTGCGTCTTGTCGGTGATTTTGCTTTCCGGTGTCGCGAACGCGACTCCGATCGCGTAGCGGCACGCACCGTTGACCATCCCGTAGTACGACGATAGCTGCATTGGCACGTGGATCCCACCGAAGGCGAATTTCCGCCCGGCTGGGCCCCAGTCCAACACGGCGTCGGTCCCGGTGTGGGCAGCCGAAATGATCGCGGCGTCGGCCCCCGACCGTTCGACCTCGTCGTAGATTGTGGAGAAACTATCGGTCGCAGGCGGGTACCGCTGCGACATCGCGACGTCGACGGCCGCGCCACCCAGTTGGTTCTGGTAGATGTCCCACAGGTTCTTCGTCCACTCGTAGTCTTCGACGAGAATGGCGACCGATTCCCAGCCGATCTGGCTACCCATGTCGGCCAAAAAGTCGACCTGAGTCTCGCCGAGGTTCACATCGTTGATCGGGCCGACGCGAAAATGATACTTGTACTTCTCGTACTGCTCGTTCACCAGACGGCTCGCCGCCGTCGTCGCAGCCCCCGCCGTCAGGTGGGGGACTTGCTGTTCGGCGATGTCGTCCATCAGCGCGATGAGAGCCTCGCTCGTAGCGACACCGATCGTGACGTCTGCGCCGTCCTCGAGGACGAGTCGCTGGTACTGCCGGCGCGCCTCGAGCGGGCTCGAGTTCGTGTCGCCGACGACCAGTTCGACGTCCTTGCCGTCGATACCCCCGTTGTCCTCGAGTTGGTTGCGGGCGATCCTTGCGCCCTCGACGATCGACCGTCCGGTAGCATTGCTATCCGGATTCGGTGCGAGTACTCCGACAGTGACCGGGTCTGCCTCGGCGCCCGTGACGATAGAACCGGCCGTTTCGAGACAGCCGGCAAACGAGAGGCTGACTGTTCCACCAGCCGTCGTTTTCAGCATCCGACGGCGGTCGAGACCGCGTCGGTGATCTGACTGCACGGGATTCCCTGCATTCCCACTTTCGGAGTCAATGTCCTCCATCTCGAGCGGTCGTTTCAGCCTCTGTTTCTTAATCATTGCGAATACGATACTAGAAAATTACGAACGAAAGTACCGGAGTACATAGATGTAACATAACAATCATGTAGCCAGTGATCCCAGTTGGGATTGTAAATTGTTCCCCGGCCAACGGTGGTCATTAGAAACGATCAACGGAAGCCGAGATTAATATAAGGAAGCTGGCCCATCCCCGATTATCAGCTTCGATAACTGTGGCTGACAATTTATGTAGTGACGAAAATACGCGTGACATATCCATGGATTTCGTTCGACAATTGGTGCCGACAGCTATCCGACGCAGGTACGCGGTCAAGTTCGGGATAGCGTTAGTGATTCTCGGGATCTCTGTCGGCCTGATTGGATACGCTGCGACTGCAGCGGTCACGAACCAGGTCGAGGATCGGGTCGAGAGTGACCACTCATCTTCAGTTAGTCAGGAGGCGCAAAGTCTGCAGATGTGGAACGAGCAGAACGAGCATACGATCGGAATGATCGTCAGGTCCGACGTCGTCGCCAGCGACGATTCGGCGGCGATCCAACGACGATTCCTCGACTGGCAGGAACACCTCGATACAGATACGTTCGATATTTCTTATGTTAATCTGGACAGCGGGACGGTAACTGCCAGCACGAACGAGGCCTACCGTGGCGCCTCGAGCAACGAACTCGAGAACGTCCCCGGCAACGCGTACTCACAGGCATCGCAGACTGTGCCCTGGGTCTCGAACGCGTCCACCGCACAGGGTGAGTTCGGCCAGAATACCACCGTCATCACGTACGTCCAGATCTCGGCCGAGAACGAAAACCGTGCAGTCGTCTACACCGCCAATCTCGAGGCGTACTCGAATCAGCTTCAGGACGAAACGGGTGTCACGACGATGGTCGTCGATAGCGGCAACGAGATCATGCTGGATAATCGCGACTCAGATAATAGCACCCAGACGCTCGGGGTTTCTTACGGCGGCGACGAAAGCATTCTGAACGCTGCCCGAACGAAAGGTGCCACCACCCAACAGGTTCCCGGATCGGCGCTGTCTTTCGGGACCGACTCCTATAATTTCGACAACGACGAGTACGTCACGAGTGCCGCACGCGTCTTCGGAACCGACTGGGTCGTCGTGAGCCACGAGCCGTCCAGCCAGGCGCTCGGATACGTCAGCAACATCAGAGAATGGGGGATCGTCGCGACGATCCTTGGAGTGTTCATGATCGGCACGGTCGGTGTCATCCTCGGTCGAAACACGACCACCTCGATCGACCGCCTCACTGACAAGGCCAGCGAGATGGAAAACGGGAACCTCAGCGTCGACCTCGAGACCGAGCGAATCGACAACATCGGTCGGCTCTACAACGGATTCGATTCGATGCGCGATGCACTCCGTAAACAGATCGAAGAAGCCGAAGCCGCACGTAAGGAAGCCGAACACGAGCGCAAGCGCGTCCAGGAACTCAACGACCACCTGGAAGACAAAGCTGCCGAGTACGGTGCGGTCATGGGTCGCGCCGCCGACGGCGACCTCACCGCCCGCGCGACGGTCGACAACCAGAACGAGGTGATGCAACAGATCGGGGAGGACTTCAACGAGATGCTCGACGAGATCGAACAGACCATCGCCGAGCTCAACCGATTCGCGACCGACGTCGCGACCGCCTCCGAACAGGTGACCGCCTCGAGCGAGGAAGTCAGATCCGCCTCGCAGCAGGTCACGGGATCGGTCCAGGAGATTTCCGACGGCGCAGACCGACAGAACGACTCGCTGCAGTCGGTCAATCAGGAGATGAGCGGTCTCTCGACCACGACTGAGGAGATCGCCTCCTCCTCGAACGAGGTCGCCAACATCGCCGAACGGACCGTCGACACCGGGCGAGATGGGCAAGAAGCCGCCCAGGCCGCTATCGCAGCTATGGACGGGATCGAGACCGAAGCCGGCAACACCGTCGCCGAGATGCGTCGGCTCGAAAGGGAGGTTCAACAGATCGACGAGCTGATCAACAGGATTTCGGAGATCGCGCGCCAGACCAACATGCTGGCACTCAACGCCAACATCGAGGCCTCCCGTTCCCAGGGAGGGGGCAGCGACGACGAGGGATTCTCCGTCGTGGCCAAAGAGGTCAAGGCCCTCTCCGAAGACGTCGCCGATGCGGCCGACGAGGCCGAAGACCGGCTCGAGGCGATCCGTGACCGGACCGAAGAGTCCGCCGCCGAAGTCGAGGGGACGAGTTCCGATATCGAAGACGCGAGCGATCAGGTTCAGGCGGCGGTCGGGGCACTCAAGGAAATCACCGAACTCGCCCAGGAAACCAACGTGGGCGTCCAGGAGATATCCGCGGCGACGGAAGAACAAGCGGCAACGACCCAGGAAGTCGTCTCGATGGTCGACAGTGCGGCGACGATTTCGGAGGAGACGACCGCCGAAGCCGAAAACGTCGCTGCAGCGGCAGAAGAGCAGACGACCGCACTGACCGAAGTGACGAAGTCCGCGTCGAATCTGTCCCAGCAGGCAGCACAGCTGTCTGAAGCGCTCGATCGGTTCGACACCGATGTCAACCGCGCGGACGTGAACCTCGGGTCGTCGTTCGACGGCGACGAGGAACTGGCAGCGGGCAGATCGAAATTCGACGTCGACAGACCCGACGATCAGGGCCAGGGTATCACGTTCGGGACGGACGTCGACGACGGTTGGGGCGATACGAAAGACACCCGAGACCTGGACGACGACAGTGAACCGTCCGATGCGTTCGAACTCAGTTCGAGCAAGGAAATCGACGATGCCGACAACGGGAGCCGATCGACGAACGACGCGTTCACTGACAAATCGAGGACCGGATCGTTCGGATCCGAGACGCCCGCGAGTGATGAGTCGTCGTACGAAGCCGTGGAGACGCCGTCGACCGACGGACGGGACGACCGTCCCGAAACGTCGACGGAGTCTACGGATACCGACGCCGGCGCCGATCCGACCCGCGAATTCGACCAGGTACCCGAGCAGACGACGGACAACGACGACACGGCAGCCCTCCCGTTTGATCCGGTCGACGACGGAGAGGGCACCACCGGGTCGTCGGAACCCGGCGAGAAGGAAGAGTCGGCCGCGTTCGGCGACGATGGCGATGGACGTAACGCCTCGACGGGCGACGACGCCGATGCGGAGGACGCCCTCGGTCGTGATGACGTCGCAGACGACGGCGACGATAGCGACGACGGCGACGCAAGCTGGACCGCAAACGAAGACGTGTTCACGTTCGGAACGACCACCGATGACGAGTAACTTCGCTCGCGATTCAGGCTGCCCGAACCGACGACAGCGTCCGAGTTAACTGTCCCCGGCCGACATCGGCCGGGAAGCGACGATGCGTTCTCGCATCGCCGGGCCGTCGGCTTCGTTCGCTACCTTTTTGACCGCAGTCTTGGAAGGAAACGGCATGTTCACCGTGCGGGCACCCGCGACGAGTGCGAACCTCGGGAGTGGCTTCGACGTCTTCGGCGTCGCTCTCGGAACGCCCGCCGACGTCGTCCGCGTTGATCGCGCCTCGGAAACGACGATTACGGTGACCGGTAGGGGCAGCAAATACATTCCCGAAGATCCCGCGAAGAACACCGTCGGTGCGGTTGCAGAGGCACTCGATGCTCCGGCCCACATTCGGATCGACAAGGGCGTTCGTCCCTCTTCGGGACTCGGGTCGTCGGCCGCGAGCGCGGCCGCGGCAGCCGTCGCGCTGAACGCGCTGTACGACCGCGGCCGCACACGAGAAGAACTCGTCCCGGTCGCAGCCGAGGGCGAGGCGCTCGTCTCCGGAGAAGCCCACGCAGATAACGTCGCTCCCTCGCTGCTAGGGGGGTTTACCATCGTCACCGACGACGGCGTCACGCAGGTCGACGCCGCAGTCCCCGTCGTCGCCTGCCTCCCCGAAATGTCCGTGTCGACCCGCGATGCCCGCGGCGTGGTACCCCGGTCGGCCCCGCTCGAGGAGGTCGTCGACACGGTCGGCAACGCTGCCACGCTGACGGTCGGCATGACCCGGAACGATCCCGAACTCGTCGGAAAAGGCATGTGCGACGACATCGTCACGCCAGAGCGCACCGCCCTGATCGACGGCTACGAGCAGGTTCGCGAAGCCGCACTCAAGGCGGGTGCGACCGGCGTAACCGTAAGCGGTGCCGGACCGGGCATCCTGGCGGTCTGTCACCGCCGAAATCGGCGAGCGATCGCCTCAGCGATGGTGGACGCATTCGACGCGGCTGGCGTCGAGAGCCGGGCCTACCAGACCGTCATCGGAGAAGGCGCGAGACTGTACCGCTGAGGCGATGGGCGAGATGACTGACGGCATCCTCGCGATGATCGCACTCGCGGCGTTCATCGGCGGTCTCCTCACGGCGAGTGCGCCGCTGTCGATCCCATTCGTCGCGATCGGTGGACTCGGAACGCTCGTTTTCGAAGCCGTTGCGTCCAGTCACAGCGAAACCGTCCGCCACTACTGGGACCGACCGGTCGTACAGGCGGGAACGCTCGCGGGCGCGTTCGGGATTGTCGGCGTCGGAATCGTCGTCGCCCCTTCGAGTAGTCTCTCCGCGGGGATCGGTTCGCTGACGACCTACCTGTTGTTCCTGTCGTTCGTTCTGGCCACGCGGTCGTAACGGTCGGGGCACGATCACACGACGACTCGATCGCTTCCGCCGACTTAGCTTCCGAACCCGCACTGCCGCTATTCCGACGTAGCTGGCCCCAAACTACCGCTGGAGGTGAAGGGGCGAGTCCCCGTCGACACCGGCTCGATTTCTCGACGCACGCGTCCCGTCGGCGTTACTGGTTCGGTCGGGTGGTCCGCCAGCGTCGACCGTAGATTCGACGGAGGGCGTCGACTTTCGCTTGTCGGACGTTCGTCGGGACGGTCGAGACTCTCGTAGAGACGCCGGCCGGAAGCGGGCCTGCGGGCACCGTCGTGACCGCTGTCGGATTGTTCGAGACTGGTTGCCGACCGTGACCGCGTCGCGTCGACTCGTACAGATCGTCAAACTCCGAATGGGCTTCGAGGAGACCGTTTCGCGCCACCTTCGCACTTTTTTTCGCCTCCTGTTGAAACACCGCGTTCGTCGCATCCGGCTTGATTGCCTCGATGTAGTTTTTGACATCGCTGACGGCCTCCGAGTCGTCCGGCGATTCGAACGCGTTGGGGCCGACGATGTCCTCGAGTTCACGCTTCAACTGGCGCAACTCGCGCTGGAAATCGACGACATCGATGGTGTTCCACAGTTCTCGAAGGGTGATCACGTCCTCGAGCCGACCGAGGTCCAGTGCCGGATCCGGATTCCGCTCACGGATCGCGTCTGGAAACGCGTCGAATTCGACGAGGGCGGGCAGCGCCGACATCTCGACGGTGTCGGGCAGCGTCTCGAAATCGATCGTCTCGAGGAGGTCGTCGACCGCCAAGACGACGTCCAGGAGTTCTGCCACCGTCGCCGCCAGCGTCTCGTCCGATGCGCTGGTTTCGAGTTCCCGGAGCAATCGCTCGATTCCCGTGAGTAACCCGTCGGCGAGTTGCTCGACGCTGGTCAGGGACTGTGTCTGATCCATAGGGTCGAGACGCTTCGCGCGGAGAAAACGGACGTGCTTGCCGACCGGTCGCTCGTCCCCGGTATCGAAGCCGAGAAGACGTCCCACCGCCGGTCCTCAGACGCCACGACCCTGCAGCTTCTCCTCTTCGGGGAGATCAACGTTCGCGTCGCCTTTCATCCCCTTGCCGAGGTTCTTCGAAATTTCGGCGAGCGCCTCGGGGTCGTCCCAGTTATTCGTCGCCTCGACGATAGCCTCGCCCATCGCGGGCGGGTTCTCCGCCCCGAAGATACCGCTGCCGACGAAGATGCCGTCGCACTCGTGGTGCATCATGAGCGCGGCGTCGGCGGGCGTCGCGATGCCGCCCGCCGCGAAGTTGACCACCGGCAGCCGCCCCATCTCGGCGGTCTCGTGGACCAGTTCCGCGGGCGCTTCGATATCACGCGCGTATGCTTCCCGTTCCTCGTGGCTCATGCCCTCGAGTTTCCGGATGGCGCCCTTGATAGTGCGCTGGTGGTGGACGGCCTGGTTGACGTCCCCTGTCCCCGCTTCACCCTTGGTGCGGATCATCGCCGCGCCCTCGTCGATCCGGCGCAGGGCCTCGCCGAGATTGCGCGCCCCACAGACGAACGGCGCAGTAAACTCGCGCTTGTCGATGTGGTACGCGTCGTCAGCGGGCGTGAGCACCTCGCTCTCGTCGATCATGTCGACTCCGACGGCCTCGAGGATCTGCGCCTCCTTCGTGTGGCCGATGCGGGCTTTGCCCATGACGGGGATCGACACCGATTCGACGATCTCTTCGACGTCGGCGGGGTCGGCCATCCGGGCGACGCCGCCACGCTTGCGGATGTCCGCCGGAACCGCTTCCAGGGCCATGACGGCGACCGCACCGGCGTCTTCGGCGATGCGTGCCTGCTCCGGGTCGACGACGTCCATGATGACGCCGCCTTTCTGCATCTGCGCAAAACCGCGCTTGACGAGCTCTGTCCCGCGTCGCAATTCCTCGAGATCGGTGTTCTCGGCCATACTGCGCAGTTAGGAGCCGCAGCACTTACACGTGTTCTTTGGTATCTCTCCTGCCGCAGTTGTGGAAAACGGCCGAGAACGCCTCGTACGAACCGGTCGGAGCGCTCCCGACCGCACGGTAGCCCGTCAGGTATCAGATCGTCTCCGCGAGTCGTCGATTCACCCCCGCCGATGTGCGATCCGCTCGCCCTCGAGGAGGCGCGCCCGAACGCGCGAACCGTACACCCGACCGAGCGGCCGCTGCCAGAGTCCAAGTTCCCGTCGAACGCTCGAGGCGACCTCGACTCGGGTGCCGACAGACGGGCCGGGTCCGATCGCCACGTCGCCACGGACGTGGACCGGCGTCCGCAGGAGGACATCATCTTTCACCGTGTAGCTATGCATCGTCCACTCACGCGCTCGAGCGTCGGTTCGGGGTCGAGCGACCTCGAGTCGAACAGCCTCGTCACCGCGGTACCGCCCACCATCGACGACGGCACGGATACCGGTCGGCCCGTCGGTTACCGTGACGTCGGCCCGTTCTTTCGGGTAGCCCCAGAGTTCGCGACCGAGCGCGACCGAGTCCTCGGTCGTAACGGGGAGCCAGTGAACGTATCCGCCGACCGCACCGTCTGCGAGCTGCGCCAGCGGGAGGGATGTTCGACTCTCGTGGACTGCGGGGACGATGACCGCGACCTCATCGTACGGTTCGAACTGCGACGATTCCGTCTCCCCGCCGCCGACCCGGTGGTACTGGATCCCGACGAGGGCGACGCAGCCCACGCCGGGTGCGATTGCGAGCGAGGACAGTCCGTCCGGCAGCGCTGCCTCGAGTTTGGCGCGGCGCGCCGGGACGGCCACGCCGCCCATCGCGAACGAGAGTTCGAGTGGCAGTTCGACGATGTGGCCGGTCGAGAGTTGGGTTCGCGTCCGTTCGTCGACTGGGGTCGTGGTCGAAGCGCCGATCGTCATAGCCGGGGCTACGACGGGCGTGGTCGTAGTGGTACGGGTCGGCGGACGGACGGAGGAGCAACCGCTACTGTTTTGCGGGTCCCGTCCGTCGCGCCGGACGATGACCGCGTCGACTCGGATGGCGGATCGCAAAGGTGGCGATCGCGAATCGCTACCGGCGTATCTCGCGCCCGTACCGCAAACGGTAGAGGACCTCGGGTTGCGATTTGCCTGGCTCGTCGTGGCGATCAACCTCGCCGGAACGGCGTTCGGGTTCTGGTACTACGGCCCGCAGTTAGCCCGAACGGCCGTCGTGATGTGGCCCTGGGTTCCGGATAGTCCGCTCGCTACGCTGTTCGTCGCGCTGGCAATCGCCTGCTGGAAAGTAGGGCGAGAACAGCCCTGGTTAACGGCGCTGGCCTTTTTCGGTAACATCGTGCTCGGATTGTGGACGCCCTACACGTTGCTCGTGTTCGCAGATTCCTACACATACCTCCCCACGTTGATGTACCACTTTCTGTTCTGGAGTCACCTCGCGATGGTCGTCCAGGCCATGGTCCTCTATCGGATCAGCGACTTCCCGATCTGGGCCGTCGCCGTGGCTTCGCTCTGGTATTGGAGCAACCTGATCGTGGATTACTTCGTCCCCGTCGTCGGCAACCCACATCACACGATAATCCCCGTTTCGCGGGACGCATCGCTATTCCTCGGGGCCGACGCGCTGGGCGCGATCGCCGCCGGCGAAGTGACGTTCGTCCTTCTGGCGCTCTTTCTCTCGCTCTCGATTCGGGTCAAAAAGTGCGAAGCGGTTCGAGGCCGGCGATAGCCGTCGACTCGAGCGGACTCGATCTCTCTTACGGATCGTTGACGAACACGAGTTCGAGATAGGGATCGAGTGCGCGGGCCGCGGCCTGGCGTTCGACCGTGCCCGCGTCCGCATCGTATCGGAGCACTTCCGATTCGACGAGCTTTCGAAGGTGGTTGTGGTGGAACTCGACTACGATTTGCTCGGCGCGTTCGGGGGTCGGCTGTCCTTCTCGATCGGCGATCCGATCGGCGAGTTCCTCGATGCTCACGGCGTCGACTCTCCGTGACAGATAATATAACGCGTACCGGCGCTGTTCGTCGAGTAAAAGCTCGAATACCGTGTTCGAGGGAAGAGCGGCATCAGTTCCTGATGTATCGACGTCTGAGATGTCTGTCTTCATGAGTGCTCTGTACTCGGCTTGCGCGACGACAGGCAACGAAACGGCTCGATCCGACTTCAGCAGAGCACACCTCCTGATTAGAACATACAGTCATAACTTTTCCGTCACTTGTAATATATTCATCATATTCCTGGTTTCGGCGTTGAGAGTTATAGAAAGGGAGAATTACTCGACGGCGTGACAACCCATCGGTAGCGGGAACCCGCTACGCGTTGGATAGTAGGTGAACTACCCTGCCCTACCGCGCTCGGGCTTACCCAGCCCTCGCTTGTTACGGACAGGGCTTCCTGCTTCGGTGTCGGAACGTGCAGGGAACGTCCCCACAGCGTCCACAAGACGCGGAGCGTCTCGTGCGGCCCGGCAGAACGCTGTTGGCGTTCTGCGGACGGTTCCAGACTCCACAGGCGGCTTCCCTTGACAGGTGGTTCGGAGTGTCCCACTCCTACCGGTTCGACACTCGGCCACAACCGACGATGCACGCTTGTTGTCGCGTTTGAACACCGCCGGAAGCGTGGTGAGCATCTTATTACCACCTTCAACCGAAGGGATAATAAGGGTGCCGATTCACACGAAACCAAGACGTGCGGGCGTTGTATCCCCTCCCTGCTCGCTTCGCTCGCTGAGGATAGCGCGGGACCGTCGGTCCCGCTGACCATGCGAACGGCGTCGCCGTGAGCAGAAGGGGGCTTAGCGCCCTCAATTACAGCTAAATTCGGCATCGCGAGACGAAGACGTTCGGGATTCGAGACGGGGAATCGATCTCGGCTCAGAACCTCCCCGAGGTAGGACGGAAAATCGAACGGTACTATTCGAAGCGCGACGGGACGACTACTCGAGGATGACGACCGTCGACTCGGTCTCGATCATCTCGCCCTCGCCCGAGTAGGTCCGCTCGAGTTCGACCTCGAATAGATCGTCCTCGAGTTCTTCGCCGGCGACGCGAAGGAGACCCTCGGCGTCGTCGATTTCGTACTCTCCGGTCTCGATTCCGGCGTCGATTTCGCCGACTTTCGAGCCGAACCTCGGTCCGAGCGTTGCGTAATCGAGGTCGATCGACGCGACGTCGGTCGTGATTTCCGGGGGCTCCGCGAGCACGGTGAGATCCCGGACGTGCATCACGTTCTGAATCGCGTCTTCGAAGCCCTCGATCGGCCCGAAAATCGACACCGCCTCGAGGTCGGCGTTCAACGGGAGCTGGTTCTCGCTTTTGTACCGACGCAACGCCGAGATGACCTCCATCGCGGTCTCGCCGGCCTCGAGATCGGCCTCGTAACCCTGCGGAGCGGGCCAATCGCGAGTGTGGATACTGTCGAACGTCCCGTCACCAGTCCCGTAGACCGATTGCCAGATCTCCTCGGTCACGTGTGGCAAGAACGGCGCCCACAGCTCGAGAAACGTTCGATGCGCCGTTCTGAGGGCGTACTGGGGCGAGGGGGTCTCCTCCCGGGTCTTCGCGATTTCGAGGTAGTCGTCACAGAAGGTGTTCCAGAAGAACGTTCGCAGGCGGTCGCGGGCCTTCGCGAATTCGTAGGCCTCGAGGTGGTCGGTCAGGTCGGCGACGGTGGCGTCGAGTTCCGCGAGCAGCCAGCGGTCAATCGCCTCGAGTTTGCCGGGTTCCTCGGGGTCGGCGGGCGCGAGCGTGTCGACCAGCTTCGAGGCGTTCCAGAGTTTTCGAAGGAGCTTCTCGCCCGCCGTCAGGTCCTTCTCTTGGTACGGGAAGTCGTCGCCGACGGCGGCGCTTGCCGCCCAGAACCGGACGGCATCGACCGGATACTCCGCGAGCACCTCGTCGGGTTCGACCACGTTGCCCCGCGATTTGGACATCTTCTCGCGGTTCTCGTCTAAGACGTGGCCGTTTATCATCGTGGCGTCGAAGGGCACCTCGCCGGTGTGCTCGTAGCACTTGACGATGGTGTGGAACAGCCAGAACGAGATGATGTCGTGGCCCTGTGGGCGCAGGTCGAACGGATACAGTTCGGGGCTGTCCATCGTGAACGCCTCGGTCTCTTCGTCCCAGTCCCAGCCGGCGTTGATGAGGGGGGTCAACGAGGACGTCGCCCACGTGTCGAAGACGTCCTCCTCGGCTTCGAACTCCTCGTGGCCGCATTCGGGACAGCCGTCCACGGGCGGATCGTCGCTCAGGGGATCGACCGGAAGATCCTCCCGGTCGGCCATGATCGGATGGTCGCAGCCCTCGCAGTACCAGACCGGGAACGGAATGCCGGAATCGCGCTGACGGGAAATCAGCCAGTCCCACTCGAGTCCCTCGATCCAGTGGCGGTACCGGGTGAACATCTTCTCGGGGTACCAGTCCATCTCCCGGCCGGCCTCGAGGTACTCCTCCTTGTGGTCGAGAATCTCGACGTACCACTGCTTGGAGACGCGGAACTCGACGGGAGTGTCACACCGTTCGTGGACCTGGACTGTGTGGGAAATATCCCAGCGATCGCGGAGGTAGCCAGCGTCGTCTAAGTCGTCGACGATGGCCTCGCGGGCCTCCTCCGTGGACAGGCCCTCGTAGTCGCCGGCAAGGTCGGTCATCGTCGCGGATTCGTCGATGGCCACGCGAAGCGGCAGGTCGTAGGCCTGGTACCACTCGATGTCCTTCTGGTCGCCGAAGGTACAGCACATGACGATCCCGCTGCCTTTCTCCATGTCGACGCGCTCGTCCTCGATGATCGGCACCTCGTGGCCGAAGAGCGGAATTCGGGCGGTTTCGCCGACGAGATCGCGATTTTCCTCGTCGTCAGGGTGGACGAAGACGGAGACGCACGCCGGGATGAGTTCCGGGCGCGTCGTGGAGATGACGAACTCCTCGCGGGGTGGGTCTTCACCCGCGAGTTCGAACGCGATGTCGTTGAAATGCGAGCCGCGTTCGTCGTCTTCCATCTCGACTTGCGAGATCGCCGTCTCGCACTCGGGACACCAGATCGCGGGGGCCTTCTTGCGGTACTCTCGGCCCTTCTCGTAGAGGTCGAGGAAGGACAGTTGTGAGATTCGCTGGACGCGCGGTTCGATCGTTTTGTAGGTGTTGTTCCAGTCGATCGAACACCCGAGGCCTTGCATTTTCTCCGTGAACTCTGCCTCGTACTCCGCACAGACATCCCGGCAAAGCTCCTGGAACTCGCGGCGTTCGTAGTCCTGATGTCGGATGTCCAGTTCCTTCTCGGTCAGACGCTCGCTCGCGATCCCGTTGTCGTCGTAGCCGAACGGAAAGAGCACGTCGCCGTCGTACATGCGCTGGAACCGGGCGGCGAAGTCCTGTAGCGTGTGCCCGTAGAGGTGGCCCATGTGCAGGCTTCCCGAGACCGTCGGCGGCGGCGTGTCGATCGCGTAGACCGTGTTCGGATCCTGTCGTTCGTCTCCCTCGTAGGCGTACACCTCCTCGTCGATCCAGCGCCGTTGCCAGCGGGATTCGACTGTATCGGGGTCGTATCCGCCCTCGAGGCCCGGTTCGCCCCGGTCGCCGTCGTCATCCCGTTCGGGCGTGTCCATGCTCATGCTCTCACCGCCCGTCGCGGGCGTCGTCGGTGCGTCGTCAGGCTGTGGGGTTGGCTATCGTCCATAGAGCGGTCGTTGCTCGGTGAATGCTGGTCGGCGACAATACATCCGTCGAAACGGGGTGGGAAATCAGGGGCTACGGAGCCCCGATCTGGGCGGACGTAAGTCATCGGAAGGGGTCGACCGAATCGGTGGCCGAACTCCCGTGAATCGTTACGTCCGCCCGGATACGGAAACGGTGCCACGGGGGCCGTCGTGGCGAACGGACGCGGCCGCGACGGGATCCGACATACCCGGCAATTCGGCCGGCAAGCGTGATAGCCTTTTCGTCGATCACTGGCGATCACTGCTTCCGTTCTCGAGACCCTCGGCCGTCGCTTTCCATCCGAACCCGAGCCGTTCCGTCCGCGAGACGAAAGCAACATCGCGACTGACGGGCTCTGAGAAACGGCCACCGATGGCGCGGTCGTCGTCGATTCATGCGGTCTGCTGTAACGATGTACCGGTGCACCCACAGGACTGTCGCGGCTGCTCCAGAACTGACGTTCAGCAGTCCGTATCAGTCGGGAGCAGCGATCGGCCACTCGAGTGAGCAGTCCGGATCGATGCGGGCGCTCACGGGGTTCGATGCCGCCGACCGCGAAAAAACGAACGTAGTTCGCAGTACACCTTAGCAACCGGTTTCCGCACAGGACATCGTTAGTGGTCCCTCCTCGCCGAGTGCCAGTGTCGTGAGCATCGGGGAGGCGTTCGCACGTTCTTCGAGGTCTTCGACGAAATGCACATCATCCGTGTTGTCTACGGACATACAGGATGGCGGACAACGGCCACAAATATTAAGCTTTCTACACGTTAATATATGTCCGCCCGTATCAGCACCCCAATACCAGCGGTCACTATTGTATTCCCCACGAAAATTCATCGGCTGTCACCCTCGTGAATGGCTCTAATCGGGACAACGCAGGCACATCGGAATGATGCCCGACGCTTCACGGGCCGTATTTCCAGTGAGATATACCTATACAATTCGTCTCTGGAATTATATAGTTGATCGAGAGAATAATGTCGTAATGGATGTCCTGGTAATCGGCCCGAACGCGGACCCGCAACCCGCAGGTCGACGTTGTGACGCGGGAGCTCGCGTCATGTGGTGTCGAAACGGTCCTGTGGGACTCGTCGTCCTGGCCCGGAGCGACGCCAGCGACGGTCAGGCAGATGGCAGACGAAACGCGGATTTCCATCGACGATACCGGTGCGCTTCTCGGCGAGTGCCACACGATTTACTTGCGACGGCTCGGCCTCGATCCCCGCCATCCGGAGTTCGAGACTGACTTCGAGGAGCGACCGCTGTCGGTGATCAACCAGTTACGCGAGTATCGCGGTCTCCTCCTCTCGGCCATCAGGCACCTCCAGGACAACGGTGTACGGGTAATCAACCCACCCGACGTTCTCGGCATTCACAGCCTCAAACCCTGGCAACTCTCGAGGCTCGCGGCGGCCGGGGTTCCGGTACCGGAGACCTGCTCGACCAACGATCCGGCCGAAGTGCGGGCCTTTGCGGACCGCGTCGAGAACGTTATCTACAAGCCGATCGGTGGTGGCGGCCACGCACATCACCTCGAGAGCGTCGATCTCGACGACGACCGACTCTCGCGGCTCGCGAACTCTCCGGTTCAGTTTCAAGAGCGCATCGACGGGAACGACGTTCGCGTGTTCGTCGTCGACGGGGAGGTCGTCGCCGCGGCTCGCATCGTCTCGGACGCACTCGATTACCGAAGCGAACGACACGACGTCGAACGAATCGGACTGGAATCGCTCGATCCCGAGATCGAACGGGCGGCATGCCGTGCGGCCGACCAGCTCGGCCTGCCGTTTACCGGCGTCGACGTGGTCAATGCGGCCGACCGCTTCGTCGTCCTCGAAGCGAACCCGTCACCGATGTTCGCCACGTTCGACGAACTCGCCGGGACGAACGTTGCGGGCGAACTCGCGGGGTTCCTCGCCGACCCATGACGACGAGCAGCGATGGCGAATCCGATGCCGATCGAGCGCACGATGGGGGACACATCCGCCACCACTTCGGATACACCTGGGGCGAGACTGACGGGATGGTCTGGCTCTGGAACGACGGCGGTAACTACAAGCGCATCGATCCCGCATTCCGGGAGCCTCTCCGCGCCCTCGCCCGCGGTGAGCGAGACCCCTCGGCAGCCGATCCCGCCGTTCTCGAGGCGATCATTGTGCTGGCTGCGGACGGGTATCTCGAGCCCGGCGGCGAGATACGGCGACTCGAGACGCCCGCGGACATTCAGCTGTGGCCGCGACTCGTCGCGACCGGAGTGGTGACGTTCCTTCTCTGTGCGCTGCTCGGTGCCCAGTGGGAGACGATCTGGAGCTCGCCCAACTCGACCGGGAAGACGGTCGTCCTCGTGCCGTTTTTCGTCGGCGCGACGCTCCTGCACGAATTGGGCCACGTAGTTGCCAGTCGTTCCTATTTCGAGCCGTCGATCTCGATCGGGCGACTGAACGGGGTCATTCCGGCGGTGATCACGCAGACCAGAGACGCCTGGCAGTGTCCGCGCAACGTCCGAATCTGGATTAGCCTCGCCGGACCGGTCGTCGATATCGTCGTGACGCTGGGGCTGGCGATCGCATTACTGCTGTTTCCCGGCTACAGCGTCCTCAGTTCGTGTATTCTCGTCCAGCTGTTCCGACTCCTGTTCGTCCTCAATCCGCTCATCGACGGCGACGGCTACTGGCTGTTCGTCGACGTGTTCGGGACCCACAATCTTCGAAACCACGCGTTCAGGGATTTGAAACGCGGGCGTCCGACCCCGAAGGCGGCGTTCGCGCTCACGATCGTCGTCTTCACCGGCTGGTTCGTCGCCGCGAGCGGGTACTTCCTCGGCCACACACTGGGTATACTCTAACCTCCGTTCCGTATCCACCGCCACTCGGTTGCGATCGAGTTGCCGTGAGAGGGCGGTTGGCCGTTCCGCCATCTGGGTCGCTATCACGAACCGTTATCGGAGTGGGCACGGACCCACAGTTCGCCGATGCGGGAGAGTCGCGTCCGGTAGGATTTGCCGTGTTCTTCGCGCTCGATGTAGCCTTTCCCGCCGGGACCCAGGCGATCGACGTTGTAGATGACCTTCGAGCGGAAACTGTCGGTGTACTCCTCGTTGAGTTCGCGAGCCAGCGACTCCGCGAGTTCCGAGACCGAATCGAATTCGCCGTCCTCGCCGAGTTTGTAGAGAATGAGTTCCTCGAACGGTTTGACGTTCGAGAAGGATGCAACCGGCAACTCGACGATGTGCTTCCCGGCAATCTCCTTCGCGCCGATCGTCGTCCCGCGTTCGTCGAACTCGTCTAACAGATCACGGGCGCTCTCGAGACGGTTTGCGAGTCGCGCGTCCTCGATTTCATCGTCGTCAGCTGCCGCCACCTCGCGGAGATCCTCGAGCAGCGCGATCTGTTTACGCAGTTCCTCGGCGAGTTCGGTCTCCAGGTACTTCTCAGGGGCGGTGTAGTAGGTGTGGATCCCCTCCCGATCCTCCTGGCGCTCGACCATCAGCGAGTGGGCGGCGTTCGCGAACGCGAAGCTCACGGTCCTGGGCATCGCGGCGACGTTGACCCAGACTTCGTTCCCGCGGTCAAGTTCCGCCGTAATCAGTTCGTAGGCTTGCTCGAAGGCCTCGTCGTAGTCGTAGACGTCCTCCAGTACGAAGCGGTTCGTTTGCGCACCCAGCAGGTTCTTGAAATCCGTTTCGAGCTTCTTCGAGAGGTGGCGGGAGTACTCGACGTTGGCCTCGCTGCCGACGGCCCCCTCGAGGAGAATAACGCTGTCGACGTCGATCTGATCGCGGACGAGCGGCGCAATCAGCCGGTCGTAGTCGAAGCCGACCGGAACGATGTGCGTTTGCATGGTCGATAGTTAGGCGGAGCCGTTACAAAGCCACCGAGTCGAGGCACGGCTCATTCCACGAGCGGTATGATAACGCCGAAAACGAACGGGGAGAAAAAGCCGACGAGGAAGCCCACGGCTATTAGCGACACGAATAACGTATTTTCCCACTGCGGAAGCGATCCGAACAGCGCGTGTCCGACCAGTTCGCTGGCGCTTCCGACGACGAACAGGACCAGACCGAAGAGGAAGCCGGTCTTCGCAAGCTTCGGGTAGTCGTACCCGCTGTACCGAGCCATATCGGGATGTATACGCCACGTCGGGTATCTATTTCGATACGTCGCAGACGTGTATCTAAAATGTGAAGACAACCACACTCGAGGTCTACAGACTCAACAGCGGCGGCTCCGAGGTCGAGCCTCCGGAACAGATCGACGATTGCCTCGCGGTCGCGGGCCGGATCGACGTCGAGCGCAGCGGCGAGGAGGTCCGCTCCGTCGGGTCCTTCGAGCGGAAGGAGGCCGCCGGATAGCACGTAGGCGTCGGCGGCCGGCCAGACGGCAAGGTGGGCTTCGGCGGCGATGCTTGCGGTCGCGGCCGCAGTGTCGTCGCTCTCGGAAGCGGTGGTCGAATCGATCGGATACGCGACCCCGAAGACGGTGAGATGCCCCACGACGCCGTCGGGTCGGTCGATATACTCGCTTGCGCGTTCGCCGCAGACAGTGATGTCGTCGCGCTCGATGGTATCGACGAACTGGTCGTGAGCAGTGGGGACGGCGACCTCAAGCGCGTCGGCGGCCGAGAGACCGATCGTCTCGAGAGAAGGGGTCACGCGGACGTCGACGGTGAACAGCGACCGTGCCGGGACGTCATAGTCGGCGCAGAGTCGATCGAGAGCGTCGGCGGTCGGCCGATGTTCGAAGACCGTCGTCTCGGTGGTGATCGTTGCCAGAGAGAGGGTCCGATCGTCGATTCGACGGCCGACGTGGTGCCAGTCGTCGGCGACGGCGGGTGGCAGGTCGATAGCCATCGGCGCGTCGTAATGATCAAGATAACTTTTGCAAATATGGACTGAGGAATTGATCGATCCAGGACTTGGCAAATCCGAGTCGATCGGTAAGGGTGTCGAAGAGACGGCGAGCGAGAGTTCGGAACGCGCTCTCGCTCGCCACCACGATTGGCGAGGCAGTGCGTTTGAGTACTTTCCAGACCTGTTCAATCGGGTTGAGATGCGGTGAGCCGACCGGAAGAAAGATGAGATCAATACCGAGTTGATGTGCGCGCTTGCGCGTGTGTTCACAGATGTGAGACGAGAAGTTATCCAAAACGAGCAGAATCCGTGTTCCCGGATTCTGCTCGCGGACTTGCTCCAATAGCGCACAGATGTTCTCTTTCGATTGATCTTCAGGGAACGTCAGGACACTTTCGCCGGTGAGCGTATAGCATCCGACCGCTGGTTCGTCAAGCTTCACCAGCGGTCGTTCCAGTGTCGGATCATCAACGTACCACAGTCGATGCGAATTGTCATATGGTTGTGGATGCGAAGCATCACAAAAACCGACGACAGTTCCCCCATCCGTGCAAATATCGTCGTCGAGGACCCATCCTTCGTCCTCATCATCAGGACGCTTGTTATGTGCCGTCTCTGTCTCCTCGTCGAACGCGTCTGCGACGCGTTCTTCGAGGATTTCATCTGCGTTTTCTGGCCGAGAGGGGCGCTTTGGACGTGGTTTAGCGTAGGACAGTCCGAGATTCCGGAGGAATCGACCGAGATAATCCGGATGGTACTCTACACCGAACTCTTCGTCCAAGAGCTGATGAACTTCCTGTGCTTTCCAGGGTTGCCCCTCCCGGAGAAGTTCTAAAAGACGCTCTTGTTCCTCGTCACCGAGCTTCGGGGGCCTTCCGCCCCCGAAGTTCGGTGTCAACTGACCAAGTCCGCCATCGTTCCATCGACGCGCCCAGCGACTTCCAGTCGACGCAGATTTGCCAACGTCGTCGGCTGCTTCCTCGTACGTTGCTCCCTTGTAGAGACGTTTGACAAAGGTGAGTCGCTTGATGATCTTTGGATCGTCTGCTTCGTCCAGCAGCCGATCCAACTCCTGCTCACTTAGATGACGAACAAGATCGCCTCGCCGGTCTCCTCCCATCACTCGCCCGTCTCAGTCTATGCCCATAACTTCCGTTACTCATTATGACGCGCCGAGCCATTTATTGTGCTGGTTCGGACCCGGGTCAATCTGCACCAAGCTTATCAAAGTAGATTGCCCGGCGCTCGGCGGTGGCCGGGGACGTGACCAGAGAGATGGCGACAGTGACGATCAGTCCGAGAGCCATTCCGACGAGGCCGGCCGACCAACCCGCATAGGAGTCGGGAACGGTGCCGAGGAAGAGACTCGCCATGTAGAACACTTGACTCGAGAGGACGCCGGCGGTGATGCCGGCGCGCGTCGTCCGCCGCCAGTAGAGCGCGAGCAGGACGGGCAGCGCGAGCTGTGCGAAGCCGCCGAAGGCCGCGTCGCCGATCTCGAACAGCGTTGCGGGCTGGAACAGGCTTGCGATGAAGGCAGCTGTCGCGAAGATCACAACCCCGCCGCGGGCGATCAGGTCCTCGCGTCGATCTGAGATGGTTCGATCGATGAACGGGCGGTAGAGGTCCCGCGTGATGTACGAAGAGCCGGAGAGCAACATCGAGTCCGACGAGGACATCATCGCCGCCATCGCGCCGGCGATGACGACCGCGGCGAACCAGATGGGCGTGTACTCTGCGAGGACCGCTGGAAGTATGTTTCCGCTAGCGGGCATTTCGACGCCGAGGCCGGCAGCCCACGCGCCGAGCATGAACGAGGGGACGAACAGCAAGACACAGAGGATCGGCCAGAGGGCCAGGGACCGCTTGATCACGGTCTGCGAGCCAGCGGCGAAAAAGCGCTGGTTGACCTGGGGGAACATCGCGACGCCGAACCCGATCGTGATTGCCGTCGAGAGCATCCACTGAATCGTGTAGACACCGCCCCCGAGCGAGAGGAAGCTGGCGGTTTCGGGGTTCGATGCGAGTGCTTCGGTCGCGGCACCCGGGCCGCCGACGGCCGCGAGGACCCACAATAGCGCGACCCAGGTCGTGACCAGCATGAACGCCCCCTGCAGCGTGTCGGTCCAGGCGACCCCTCGCATCCCGGCGGCGACGACGTAGAGGATCATGAACACGGTTATTAGCCCGGCACCGGTGGCGTACGAGACCGTTCCTTCTGTGAGTGCCTCGAGCGCGGTACCCGCACCCACCTGTTGAAGCATAACGTACGGAAAGAGCCATACGAGGCTAACGCCCGCGATGATCCCGCGGAGCCACCGCGAACCGAAGCGGTCGCCGAGCATCTCGCCCAGCGTGACGTAGCCGTACTGCTGGCCGAGCAACCACTGCTTGTAGCCGATCACGTACCAGAGGACGGCGAAGATGATACCGTCCATCAGCCCCATAACCAGGATCCACTCGGGTCCGTTTGCGTACGCAATGTTCGGCCCCGCGAAGAACGTGAACGCGGAGAGCAGCGTCGCGAAGGTCGTAAACAGCAGGACGACGGTCCCGAACGTTCGGCTCGCGAGGTAGAAATCCTCCGCGGTCCGCGTGGTCAGCCGATAGGCGACCAGACCGACCGCGAGCGCGATCAGGAGGTAGCCGACGATAATAGTGAGCTGCATCGAAACCGGGTTCACGGCGACTCACCCCCCGATTTCGTCCTTCGAGTGCCGTCTGCCGTCCCACCGGGCGCCGCGCTCGAGTCCGGTCCAGTTCGATCGATACCGATTCCCCACGCACGCCTCGTGAATACCCAGAAGACGATCGACGCGAGTCCCATCCAGCCGACGTGCCACCAGAGCCACACCGGCAGACTGGCGACGACGCTCCCGGATCCCCACAGGAACCACGGGATAGCGAGCCCGGCGAGGGCGACGGCCACCGCGATCCAGAGCCCCAGTTTGATTCGGCGCATGCATGTGAGTTCGTCCCGTCGTTGGTAATTCTTGCTATTCGAATGCCGACATCGAAGAGAATTGTTCATCGATCCGACCCGGCGGTCACGACAGGCGGATTTCCGTAACTGAAATTGCTCTTTCAGCGAGGAGAAAGAGTATAGGTGTTTGATTGCAAATGCGAAACGAACTGATATGGCCCGTCTATTTCCCTTTCGCTCGGAGACGGCCGTCGAAGAGGGCCAGCCCCGTATCGTCGATCTTGAAGGCGAGGATGCCGACGCGGTATTCGCAGCTCTCTCGTCGACGACGGCCCGGCAGATCTACGCGCGCCTCGACGACGAACCTGGAACGCCAAGCGACATCGCCGACGCGATCGATTCCTCGATCCAGAACGTTCGCTACCACCTGGAGAACTTAGAGGACGCTGGTCTCGTCGACGTAATAGACACGTGGTACTCCTCGCGCGGGAACGAGATGAGCGTCTACGCGACGACGGATGGGCCGTTGATCGTGACGAGCGACGAATCGCGAGCGACACAGTTGAAGGAGGCGCTCTCGCGATTTATCGGTGGCGTCGGCGCGCTGGCTGGCGCGAGTCTCCTGATTCAGTACGGCCTCGCGTGGTGGTTCACACGGACTGAGACACGGTCGACTACGTACGGGACGCAACCGGCGGAATCGGACGGGACGAGCACCGGTGGATCGGAGAACGAGTCACAGCTATCGGGGCGGGACAGTACGGACGCCAATTCGGGCGGAAGTTCGTCCGCCGGAGACGACGGGTTCAGCATCGATAGCGTCGACGAGACGAACAACACGGGAACGGAAACCGGGGATGGGAGCGACGGCGCGTCCGATCCAGCACTCGACGCCGGAAACGAAGGCGGTCAAAACGTGAGCAACGGCACGACCGATCCGGCACTCGACGCCGGAAACGAAGGCGGTCAAAACGTGAGCAACGGCACGACCGATCCGGCACTCGACGCCGGAAACGAAGGCGGTCAAACCGTGAGTAACGGCGGCGTCGAGGCGGCAGAGGCGGTGTTCGGAACCGTACCGCCTGGCCTCCTCTTCTTCCTCGGTGGACTGATCGTTCTACTCGCGGTGACGGTCTACTGGTACTGGTATCGACCTGCGTATTGAACGGAAACGGATACAACACTGGATCGGTCGGGCCGTTACATCGGTTACCCGTCGTCCGAATCTTACGATGGATGCGACCGACACCCGATCGCACTGGGAAACGAGTTGCGGCGGTCAACAGCTATTTGCCCCCCACGAACGAAATCTTATATAAACCGGTCTCTGCACGCGACTCCCGCGTCACCGCGCCCCTCGCGGGGACTGATCTCCAATGGAAGACACTTCGAAATACCTCATTCACGCGAACGTGACGGCTGACGGGGTCGTCGAACGTAGCGACGTCGTCGGGGCGATCTTCGGCCAGACCGAAGGGCTACTCGGCGACGACCTCGATCTTCGCGACCTCCGACAGTCGGGAAAGGTCGGCCGTATCGACGTCGAAATCGCAAGCACACAGGGCCAATCCAACGGTCAGGTAACGATCGCGAGCAGCCTCGACAAGGTCGAAACCGCCACCCTCGCCGCTGCCCTCGAGACGATTACTCGAGTCGGACCCTGCCGGGCCGACCTCGAGGTGAAAGAAATCGAGGACGTCCGAGCGGCGAAACGAAAAGAAGTCGTCGACCGTGCGAAGGAACTGCTCAGGACCGGGTTCGACGACTCGATCATGTCATCAGACGAGATTTTAGCTGAGGTGCGCCAACACGTCCGCGTCGAGGATATCACCGAGTACGAGGGGTTGCCCGCCGGTCCGCGCGTCACCGACAGTGACGCGATCATCGTCGTCGAAGGGCGAGCGGACGTCCTCACGCTGCTCAAGTACGGCATCAAAAACGCAATCGCGGTCGAGGGGACGAGCGTTCCCGACTCGGTCGCCGAATTAACCCGCCACCGGACGGTCACGGCCTTCCTCGACGGTGACCGCGGCGGGGACCTCATCCTCGAGGAACTCTCGCAGGTCGGCGACATCGATTACGTCGCCTTCGCTCCGTCCGACAACTCTGTCGAGGAACTCGACCACCACGAACTGTTCGCCGCCCTCCGGAACAAGGTCCCCTACGAGACCGTCTCGGAACTGAACGAACCCCGAGAGGCGGTCGCCGCGACCGACGGCAGTACCACGCCGGCCCCCCTGCCGTCCGACCCCGGCACCGCCTCGCCGACGTCCCTCGAGGAGGAACCGCCCCCGTCGAATCAACACGATCGCAAATCGACCGCCCGGGCGGAATCGGTATTCGACTCGGCCGACGACGCCGAGGCACCGGCGAAAGCCAAAACCGACCGGACGACCGCGAACCGGGAGCAACCCGGCTCTGCATCCCTCGAGTCTGGACCGGCCGAAGCGACGGTCGCCGAAGGAGACGACGAAGCGACCTCGCCCGAATCGGATCGCGAGCGCGAACCCGAGACGGTCTACGGTCACGCGACGGCGGTCATCCGAGCGGACACCGATCGCGTTCGCTTCCTCGATGCGGACGGTGGCACGGTAGCCGAAACCGACGCGAGCGAGGCCTATGGCGCTCTCGAGTCGGCCGAAACGGTGCCGACGACGGTCGTACTCGACGACATCCTCGGCCAACGGCTGCTCGATCTGGCGGCCGACCGCGGCGTCGATCGGATCGTCGCACGCTCGCTCGGACAGTTTACCAAGCGCCCGACCGACGTTCGGATCCATCCGGTCGACGAGATTGCCGAACGGTCCCCGGACACCGAGTAGCGGGTTGTGGACGGAGTGAGTGACGGCGAAAACGGTGGCTGGACGTGAGCTACCTGAGAAGTGCGGGTCTCCGCAGCCCGAACGAGCCCGCAGACCAGACGTCTCCTGCGAGGAACGCCACACAACAGACGAGCACGGCGATGTTTTTCCAGTCCGGCCCGGCGTAGAAAATTGCAACGAGCATCACTAGTATCAGTGACAGGACTGCGAACCATGTGCGGATTCCGACGAGCAACAGGACGACGGCCACAGCTTCGATGTATTCCGCGAAGATGACGATCAGCTTGGGAGCGGGCATTCCGATCGCATCGAAGACGGAAACCAAACGTCGGTAGGTGACGAACTTGCTCAGCGTCGGTTTCGCATTCAGGAAGACGTGACCACTCGATGGGGGTCGACCGATCCGGCGTTCGAATTCCCTCGCTGACTTCGGTCCAGCAAATGGTTCAACCGAGAATCGAAACGTAAACCACCAGAACGGCACTGATGAGCGCACCGGACAACGTCGCCAGGAAGTTCACGCCCTGGTTACCCAGGAACGTTCCTTCGAGTGTCGCCCCCAGCAGGCTGTCGACGGTCATGCCCACGATACCGGCAGCGACGATGATCGCCGCACCGACGACCCCGACTTCCGGAAAGAGCGCATAGGCGATGGCAGCGACGATCGTCGCGCCGGCGATGCCGGCGAGTTCCCCTTGCCAGGTGACGCCACCGTCAGTGCCGGGATCAACCGGCTCCAGGGTCGTGATCAGACGCGGTGTCTCGAAGACGCTGCCGATTTCGCTCGAGAGGGTGTCACTCATCGCGGTCGCGATGGAGCCGGTAAACGTAAAGAGAAACAGGGAGGGATCAGGGGGGAGAAAACCGGCGTCACTGGCCGCATAGCCCAGTACGGCGACGAGTGCGATGGCAGCGTTTCCGAGGACGTTGCCGCTGCCGCGTGCGCCGTTGTTGTCCTCTGCGACGCCAAGCGTTTCTTTTCGGTCGTAGCGGAACTTCGTCGAGATACCGCCGATTGCAAAGAACGAGATGAGGACAGCGAACCAGCCGTAGCCGCCCAGAACGATCGTCAACAGCCCGAGTAGGATCCCGGTAAGCATTCCCGCGATTGAGGCCGTTTCGAGGGCGTACGACGCGTACCCGAGCGCGGCGGTGACGACGAGCGCGACGACGATTTCCCAGGCACCAATCGACGGCTCGAGTTCGGCGAGCAACCAGAGGAGGAGCCCGACCGAGAGGACGACGATCGGGTCGTCGGAGCGCAACAGCACGTCCCGGAGAAGCGCCGCGAGAAACGCGCCGCTCGCAGCGAGAAAGACGATACTCGGCAGCGAAGATGCGACGGCGCTGCCGGTAAGCGACTGCGTAATGGCCTGGCCGGCGATAGCGGCACCCGTCGCGGCGAGACAGAACCCGACGACCCGTACGACGGACGTTTCGATCCGCAGTCTGACGAGTTGCTCGCCGAGATTTCCGTAGCCGACGAGTAGTAACGTTGCGACGAAGACGGAGACGGGCAGCGACGCTTTCGTCGCCATGAGACCGAGCGCAACGCCCGAAAGGACGAACGTGATGAGGCCGTATAGCCGCGAATCTTCGTAATCGCCCGGATAGGCGAGCAGTTCGAAGAGTGGGCCATCGGTGATGACGTAGGCGGCCAACAAGACGATGCCGGCGAGCGCGGCCCCCACCCGAGGGCCGGAGAGCGGGACGGCGAGCGAGAGCGTACAGATGACCGCAAACACGCCGGCTCGCCGAACGGGTGCTGTCACGATATCGGTTCCTTTCTGTGGCGATTACTTCAAGGTTCGTGAACCCGGCTCGAGTCGGTTTTCACGGCGGTCAACGGCCGATTGGGTCCAGTTCCCCGCGCCCGGCCCGGACGGGCCCAACCCGTAACCCGTATCACAACGGCCGAAAAAGTCACTCTCGTGGGAGTATACGAACGGTATCTCGCCCTCAGGATCCGCCGCCACCGGGCCGATCCGCCAGATCACGTCGCGCTCGTGATCACCGAACGCGACCTCCTCGAACGGGGGGCCTACGAAACGCTCACCGATTTCTTCGGGTGGGCCGTCGAGTACGCCTCACAGATCACCGTCTACGTCAGCGTTCTCGATACGGCTGCCGTGCCGGCGCTGCGTCGGGAACTCGAGACGATCGACGCGCCTCTCGAGGTGGCCGTTCGCGGACCGGAAGACAAGACGCGTGCCGACGCGCCGATCAGGATTGGGATCGGCCTCGGCGGGAAGCACGAATTCACCAGCGCGGTCCGGACGCTCGCAGAACACGTCGAGACGGGGGAGCTGGCGCCCGACGAAATCGACGACGAACACGTCGAGGACCACCTCGTGTTCCCATCGGAACCGGATCTGGTGATCAAGACCGGCGCGGAACGGCTCTCGGATTTCATGATCTGGCAATCGGTCTACTCCGAGCTGTATTTCACGGACGTCAACTGGCGGGACTTCCGCAAGCGGGACTTCCTGCGCGCGGTCCGAGAGTACTGTAATCGATCGCGGCGATTCGGCCAGTAGTCGATCGGCTCACGTCGGCGGACTGGTAGTGCGTAGTATCCCAGGGACGTCCGTAAGCCGAACGAACCGCTCGACGTCGACCACAGGAGCACTCTCGAGTGGTGGGATCGCGGTCACTATTGCTAAAATGACTGATGAATAGTGTGGTATGTGTGGATAGACCGTGGTCGGGGTGCCGAGGGACGCTCAGTCGGCGATCTGTCCGCTCGAGTCGTTCGCCTCGAGGTCGCCGGTGTCGGGCCGCTCGGCCGACGGAAGGGAGTCGCGGAACCGTTCGACAATCGAGTGGGCCTCCACGAGTTCGGGTTCGCTGATGGCGCCGAGCAGCGCCAACGCACGGCGAGCGCGGGTCCGGCGCCAGGATTCTTCGCGGTGTTCGTACGTGCGAATTCCTCGCAGGAAGTCCGCTTTCGAAAACTCCGGCCAGTAGGGCGTACAGAAGAAAACGGCCGCCTCGTTACCGTTAGCGTGCCAGGGGAGGAAATTTGACGTGCGCTCGTCACCGCCCGTTCGGATGATCAGATCGACGTCGCGGACCGGCTGATCGTACAGCCTGTCTTCGATGTCCTCGACGTCGATTTTGCTGGGCTCTAGCTCGCCCGCGTCGACGCTGTCGGCGACGCCGCGGACGGCTTCGAGCAACTGTGCGCGGCCCCCGTACGCCAGCGCGATGTTGAGGACGAACTGATCGTACCCACGGGTTTCCTCCTCGGCGTATGCGACGGCATCACGGACCTGCTCCGGAAGCCGTTCGACGTCGCCGATGGCCCGAATGCGAACCTCGTTCTCGTGGACGCGTTTGGCCTGTGCGAACTTCCGCAGTTTCTCACAGAGCAGATCGAACAGCGCCTCGTTCTCTTCGTCGGGACGCTCGAAATTCTCCGTCGAGAACGTATACAACGTCAGTTCCTCGACGCCGATGTCGTGGCACCACTCGAGGATATGTTCGGTCGTTTCGGCGCCGGCACGGTGGCCGTCGTGGGCATTTCCGCCCCGCTTGCGGGAGTACCGCCGGTTACCGTCCTGAATCACTGCGACGTGGGTCGGCGCGCCGGATATCTCTCGCGAGAGCAGCCGTTCGTAGGCCGCATCGACGCGTTGACGGAGCCACCGCTTCATTGGCGGGGGAAAGGTAACCGAGGACTATGTGTCTTGTGTCTTGTGTGTTGCAGTGCGGCAGTGCATTGGGACGACGGCTCGCCGGTCGGGGCCGCCGGGACGATGGAATCGTGACGGCTATCTGTCCAGCCGCGCAACGTCCGAGCGATGGCAGACGTGATCGACGAGGACCTCTATCAGCGAACCAGGGCGCTGCTCGAGCCCGGAGATATCGACCTGAACGGAGCGATCGTCCACACTGACTACGACGGCAGCGAGGACGTCCAGATGATGCAGGCGACAATCGACGTCGGCGACGTCATCGCCGAACATTCGGGACACGACCCGAACGATTGCTACGTCTACTCGGGCAACGACGATACCGACTTTTCGTCGAACCAGCATCAGGGCCTGACACTCGAGGGCGAGGAATTCGTCTGGGAGTGCCAGCAGCTACTGCGACAGGGGAGTTTCGACATCGTCATTTATTACGAGGCGAGCGCGGACCACGAGGCGATCCTGGAAGACGTTCGAGATCTCGGTTTCGAGGTAACGGGCGTCGAAGGCTGATACGGTCTGCTGTACCGATGTACCGGTGCAACCGCGACCGTCCTGCGGGTGCACCGGCAATGACGTACAGTAGTCCGTATGAGTGGTCCGCCGTGCGGGGCGAACCGTCCCGGTTCGCTTATACGAGCGTAGTTCCGACGATCACCTATGTCCATGGACGTCGACCTCACCGAACGGGAACGGGCGGTCGTCAACGCATTTCAGGGCGGCTTCCCCGTCGTGGAGCGTCCCTTCGAGCCCGCCGCAGAGGCGATGTGCGACCGCGGGGTCGACATCGACCCAGCGGAGTTGCGAGAGACCATTCAACTCCTCGATGAGCGAGGTGTCCTCTCTCGATTTGGACCGCTCGTAAATGCGCAGGAAATCGGCGGCGCAGCGACGCTGGTCGCGATGCACGCTCCCGAGGACCGATTCGACGAAATTATCGAACAGGTTAACAGTCACCGCGAGGTAGCGCACAACTACGAGCGCGAGCATCCGTATCTGAACGTCTGGTTCGTCGTGAGCGTCGCCGACGAGGACCGAGTCGGGGACGTCCTGGCCGAAATCGAAGCCGAGACCGGACAGGAGACCTACAACCTCCCGAAACGACGGGAGTTCCGCGTCGAGGCCAAATTCTACGTCGACGGGCCGCTCGACGGCGAAGGCGACGAAGCCGCGGGGATCGATCTCGCCGATCTGGGCCCCGACGTCTCGCCGAGCGCCGAACCCACGCTCTCGCCGGCCGAACGCGACCTCGTCCTCGAGATTCAGGACGGGGTTCCCCTCACCGAAACGCCGTATACAGACGTCGCTAGTGCGATCGGAGCGGAGACCGAGTGGGTACTCGAGACGATCAAACGGTTCGAGCGCGAGGGCAAGATCCGGCGAATCGGCGTCGTCCCGAATCACTACGCGCTCGGCTACACGGAAAACGGAATGACAGTCTGGAACGTCCCGGACGAGCTGGTCGCCGATGTCGGCCCCCAAGTCGCCTCGCTGCCATTCGTGACGCACTGCTACCGGCGCCCGCGCCACGAGGGTGTCTGGCCGTACAATTTTTTCGCGATGACCCACGGCCGGAGCGAGGCGGAGAGCCAGCAGCGTATCGAGCAGGTTCGCGAGACCATGGCCGACTACTGGGAGGTAGCCGAGGACGATTGGGACTCCCTGTTTTCGACGCAAATATTGAAAAAGACCGGCATTCGTCTGGCAGAACGTGCTGATTCGAACACGAGAGAGCAGTAACGCCGAACGTCTAGAGACCAGGTGCCACAATGATTCCACTCGTGCACGATTTCACGGAGGAAACGGTGCTCGTCTTCGGCGGCGGACCCGTCGGTGCCCGAAAGGCCCGTCGGTTCGCCCGGGAAGCGCGAGTCCTCGTCATCAGCCCCGCGTTCGCTGACCGTGAATTCGGCCCGGCTGAACTAATCCGCGCTGCGCCGGCTCCCGCGGGCGTCGCCCCGTGGCTCGAGCGAGTCGAACCTGCCCTCGCCGTCGCGGCGACCGACGACGAGGCAATCAACGAGGCGGTCGCCGACGCGAGCCGCGAGCGGGGAATCCTCGTCAACCGTGCCGACCGATCGGGCGAGCGCGACGCCGGTAGCGTCGTCGTTCCCGCGACCGTGTCTGAAGACCCCGTCGTCGTCTCGATCACGACCGGTGGCACGGCACCCGCCCTGAGTAAGCACCTCCGACAGGAACTCGAGGAGACGCTGGAAGGGGCCGGCGAGATGGCGCGCGTCTGTGCAGGGCTACGCGAGGAACTCAAATCTCGAGACGTGCCGGCCGACCGCCGCCGAGAGATCGTCACCGATGTCGCCAATTCTCCGGACCTTTGGACAGCTTTACGTACGGGTACTTCCAACTGTCCCCAAGTGATCGAGGACGTGCTCGGCGACGAACTGTCTACCGGGGGTGAACGACCATGATTTCGACCGGGGTCGTCACCGCGGCGCGAGTCACCCACGAAAGCGGCAGCGTCGATCAACTCGCCGCCGCAAGCCCCGCGAGCCAGCACGCCGCCGTTTCAGAGTTGTTGACCGTTCTAGGTATCGAAGAGGCGTACGTCCTCTCGACGTGTAACCGGGTCGAAGCGTACGTCGTCGGCCCGGATCACGCCATCGGTCGGGCCGCGCTAGAGGAATTTTTTGCCGGGGCGGACGACGATGTGATCGTCACGACGCACCACGACGAGAGTCTCCGACACCTGCTTCGAACAGCAGCCGGCCTCGAGTCGGTGATTCTCGGCGAGGACCAGATTATCGGTCAGGTCCGAACCGCCTACGAGGACGCCCGTGACGCCGACGGCATCGGCTCGATGCTCGAGGCTGCCGTCACGAAGGCGATCCACGTCGGCGAACGCGCCCGTACCGAAACAGCGATCAACGAAGGCGTCGTCTCGCTTGGATCGGCCGCGACGCAACGGGCCGCGGCGGAACTCGACCTCGAGGGGGCGAGCGCGCTGGTCGTCGGGGCCGGCGAAATGGGGCGACTCGCGGCTCGCAGTCTCGTGGCCGCCGGTGTCGATGAACTCGTCGTCGTCAACCGGACCGTCGCCCACGCCGAGCACATCGTCGACGAAGTCTGCGAGGAGACCGACGCAGGCGCCGCGCCGCTCGAGGATCTCGATTCCGTCGCGGGCCGTGCAGACATCGTCGTCGCCGCTACCGGCAGCGAGAAACCGATACTCGAACCGCACCATTTCGACGACGCACGCGCTGGTGCAACTGAGACCGAGCAGGTGATCGTCGATCTCGGCCAGCCTCGCGACGTCGCTCCGAGTACCGGTTCGATACCCGCCGTGACGGTCTTCGATCTGGACGACCTCGAGTCGATAACTGCAGAGACACGCGAACAGCGGGCCGACGCAGCCCACGAGGTCGAGGAGATGATCGACCACGAGTTTCGGTTACTGACGGAACAGTACAAGCGAGCGCGCGCGGACGAAGCGATCGCCGCGATGTACGAATCCGCCGAACGAATCAAAGAGCAAGAGGTGGAGACGGCACTCTCACGTCTCGGCAGGCAAGGCGTCTCCGACGCACAGCGAGAGATCGTCGAGGCGATGGCCGACTCGCTCGTCAATCAGTTGCTCGCTCCGCCGACCAAGAGTCTGCGCGAAGCGGCAGCGGAAGACGACTGGAGCACCATCCATACTGCGCTCCAGTTGTTCGATCCCGAGTTCGGTGCGAACGACGGGCCGATCGCGTCGACAGTGTTCGCTGCCGCGGCGAACAGCGATTCAGGGATCGGTGCCACAGACAACGATTGATCGCGGTCCCCATCGCTTCCGCTGGCCGACCGATTCTCGACGACAGTACCCAGTACAGATTACCGTGAAGCGGACGGTTCGGGCGGACGCCTTCCCGGCCGCTCGGGGTCGTCAGTGGCCTGAAAACCCCGTACCAGTTCCCGGCACCGGTGTCCGTCTCGGCTCGGGAACAGCGTTACCGATCCGCAGCGCCGTACTCGACGTGGACCGTCGGAACGCTCGCGGAATCGGGCGCTTCGTTGCCGTTCCAATCGACGAGTCGGACGTTCGCCATCTGCCCTGAAAACCGGAAGCGCCTGACGCCGACGTCGATCGCTCCCTCGGCAACGCCACAGGAGACCACCGTTCCCTCGGCCATGGGATCGTCCGCGAGCATCTCGAGATCACCGTCGACGGTGATTTCGAAGTTCGATGGAACGCCTCGCCCAACGATGGTTACCAGGTTCGGAAGTGCGCTGTCGGTTGCGGCTGCATCAGTTCGATTTCGTACCGGCGTATCGCGTGCCATGCTACGATAAGCCGAGCATCCCAGCATAAGCTTTCCTGTCGAGATAATGGTAAGAGTTCGTGAATATGAGCGCGTTTCGCGGACGACTACGCGGCGGCTGACCCGTGAGACACCGACCGATAGACAGAGAGAAACCGTACCCAGCGGACGCGTGAGCGCAGTTTTCGACGGCCGCGTGAGACGAAGCCCGCGACCGAGCGCGTCGATGAACTATCGGTTGATCGAGGTTTGGTAGCCGAATCGCCGTGAGCGCGGTCCGGTGCAGCCGTCAGCGTCGACTCAACTCGGATCACGGTAGCGTCTGCACAGCCCGAAGTGAACTACCCCGCCCTACTCGCTCCCTTCGGTCGTTCGTTGAGGACGGGGGCTTAGCACCCTCTCTTTCAGCTAAACGTCAGGTGTCGTCGGACAGACGGTCGAATCGCTCGAGTCGATGGTGTGTCCCGTCGCGACGTAATGTTCGATTGCGGCACGAGAGCACGCTCGTTGCGAGGGCTCGTCGGTCCACACGGTGCTCCAATCGCAGTCGAGGCAGTACTTCATCGTGGGTCCATCTCCGACCGAATCCCTGAGTCCCTTTTGGTCTCGATTCGGACGCGATCGATCGTGACTCGAGTATAGCTTCGACACGTCTCTGACTCGCCTCGTGCGCTCGGTCACGTTCGCTCGACGAGCGCGAAACTCCGTTCAGTAGAGTTCATCGAACGACTGGACGCGATAGTCCCCGAGAACGCACTGCCCGCGGCGCTCGTGGCCGACTCGTTCGACGTGGATCGCATCGAGCCCGGCGTTCCACGCCGCGCCGATGTCGTTGGCACCGTCGCCGGCGAGAACGCCCTGGTGGCCGTTGTGTCCGACGCCGAGGTCCGACATGACTCGCTCGACGGGATCTGGGTTGGGTTTCCAGCCCGTTTCCTCGGTACAGCAGAGCTGGGCGTCGAACCAGTCGCGAATACCGACGTGATCCAGCACCGGCTCACAGAGGAACTCCTGACAGTGGGTAACGAGTCCGACCGGTTCCTCGAGGTCGGCAACGAACGCGGCGTCCTCGTGGAGGTAGGTCTGTTCGGCCCGCACCAGCGGATCTTCCTCGTCGTGGAACGCAGTCCAGAATTCATCGGGGACGACGCCCCAGTCTTCAAGCTGGCGGTCCCGAGAGCCGGTCAGGCCGTTCCAGAGGATGTCCGCCTCTCGGTCGGTGAACTCGCGACCGAGCCGGTCGCCGACCTGATCGAACACCTCCCTCGTATAGGACCACTCGACGTCGACTATGGTCCCGTCGAGGTCGAGCAGCCAGAAGTCGTAGTCGGGTTCCGAGGCCATCTGGAGACACAAATAGGGAGGCCTCGAGTAAATGGTTATCGACTGTTCGGTTTTCGGGATCGATCGTTCGTCGCCGCTTGGCCGCTCACCGTTCGCCGGCCGCTCGAGCATCCGTCATCGCCCGTTCGAACACCGGACGCTACTCACTCGACTGGCGGTCGAACCCGATCGGCGTACTCGGAGACGATCGGCTCGTCGACGGGGCGGAATTCTCCGGTCCAGACCGCGTCCGGATCGATCGGTCCCTCGAGCAGTGCGGTCTCGGAGAGCGTCTCGCCGAGGCGTCGCCACCTGGCTGGATCCTGTGCGCCCCAGCCGTGATCCCGCACGTACGGCGTGAACTGAAGACGGTTCGCAGCGGTTTCGAACTTCAGGCGCTCGATCCCTCGATTGCGCTCGAGCGTCGCGTTTCGGCCGACGAGGACATCGATCGCACGCTCCGGATCGCGGGTCGCGACGGCCCACCCGCGCGTGCTGGCCCGAATGAACGACCGGATCGACTCCGGCCGTTCGCGGGCGAATTCGGGGCCGGTGACGAGCGTCATGCCGTAGATGTCCAGATAGTCACCGATCGGAAGCTCGTCGGGAGTTCGGTCGTGCTCGCGGCCGATCTCGATCCCGTTGGTGACCACGCCGACCGCGGCGTCGACCGTGCCGTCGACTACCTTGTGCTGGACGCGGTGGTGGGTGTGCGGATCCACGTCCAGTAGTTCGACTTCGTCCCGGATGCCGGCATTCTCGAGCAATTGCGCGGTGAGGATCCGCGTCTTCGTCGCGGAGGGCGCGACGGTCCGACCCGCGAGCTGTGCGGGTTCGGTGAGCGGGTCACCGAAGACGTCTCGCAGGGTGTAGACGGCCGCTGGCGTCTTCTGAGTCACCGCGGCGACCGCGAGCGGCTCGAACCCCTTACTCTGGGTCGTCAACACGGCGCTGGCACCCGCGAGCGCGACGTCCGCACGTCCGCGTGCAGCGCGTTCGGCCGCGTACGGCGAACCGTGGCCCTCGACGAACTCGATCTCGAGGCCGGCCTCTCGATAGAACCCCTCCTCGCGGGCGAGGAAGTACGGCGACTGGAACCCGTTCGGCTCCCAGTTGAGCTGGAACGAGAGCGTCTCGGTCATGGCCGGCCCTCCATTTCGACGTCCGGCCGGAACACCCCGTCCGGTAGCTCGTCGACGCCGACGGCGTCCGCGCCCACGACCTCTTTCAGCCGGTCGAACAGTCGTTCCATCCCCTCGACGGTGGACTCGTCCCAGTCGACGACGACCATCTCGCGCCATCGATCTCGCACGGCGCGGATGACCGCGGGGTCGTCTTCGTACATGAGCTGTGCGCCGAGTTCCGTCCAGAGGCTGTCGTCCCGTTGGAGACGCTCGACGGCATCTCGGAAGGCTCCTTCGAAGCCCCGGACCGTGTCGGGATGGTCGGCCAGATACGGTTCACTCGTCAGGAACGTCGAGATCGGAACCGGGCGCTCGCCGTCGGTGTCTGCGAGGCGGTCGACTAGCCGCGACATCGACAGTACCTCCCGATAGGGGCCGGATTCGACAATCTCCGGGATGATCTGCCAGAACTGAAGAATGCCGTCGACCTCGCCGTTTCGGAGTTGCCTGGTGAGTTCGACCTTCGATCCGGCCTCGAGGGGCGTCGCCGTCTCGTCCGGATCGAAGCCGTGGAACTCCCTGCACGCTGCCCTGACGAGAATCCAGTTCTTGTCGTGTCGCCTGACGACGCCGATCCGGTGACCGGCGAGATCCTCGAGTCCGTCGATCGGCGAATCGATCGGCGTAACGAGACCGCCGACCGTCTGTCCGTACGGGTGAAACGCGACGATCGGAGCGCCGTCGGCCCGCTCGCGCGCCGTCGAGAAGTAGTCGATGTCGATCAAGTCGGCGTCGCCGTCCTGAAGTTTCGCCTCCACGGTCTCTAAGCCCTCGTCGAGTTCGTCGGAGACGAGTTGCAAGTCGAGGTGAAAGCCGCGGTCGTGATCGTAAGCGAAGCGCTTGATCGTGTACAACATGTACCGCGGACTTCCGTTATGTTCGAATCGGGCCCGCATCACCGGCCGATCGCCGGGGTCACCCTGAAATTCGTCGATCGCGGCCTGTTGTGAGTCGATGTCGGTCATGGTGAGGTGGCTCGGGTATTGCTGACTCTCTGTGACGGTTACAACGGCGCGACGATGGCGTTGACCGTCGCGTCCTCGTCGATCAATCCCCGGGCTTGCATCCAGGCGAGGTGGTCGTCGAGTTCCTCGCGATCGACTGGTTCGGGTACCTCGTACCGCGGGACCGTGATCGCCTCGCAGACTGCGTCGACGTCGACGTCGTCGAACACGTCGGGAGCCACCGCTTTCTCGGCCTCGAGCATTTCCAGATACGTAGCGCGGAATGCGTCCGGATCGGCGTTGATATCCGCGACTGCGCGTTCATAGGCGCGCAGGAAGGCCTCGAGCAAGTCGCGATCGACGTCGTCGCTTCCGACGATTCCCATGTGGTTGTCGTACTCGAGGAGCCGCTGAAAACCGAGGTGGTCGGCCAGCGTGCTGTGGGGATCGATGAGTGTGACGGCGTCGACGCGCCCCTCGTGAAGGGCGCGCAGCCGGTCGGTCGGCATCCCGCAGCCGACGAGATCGATTTCGTCGGAGGCGACGTGTTCCTCGAGTGCCTTCTGCGCCGTATACTCCTGGCCGGTTCGCAGATTGACGCCGACCGGGACGTTCCTGAGATCCGATGGCGACTCGACGGACGAGTCGGGCCGGGTGAACACCGTATACGGGAGAGTAGCGAACGTTCCGTTCGCGACGATTCGTCCGTCACCCATGTCCCACGTTCGGCGGATGCTCTCCCACTTGCAGATGGGGTAGAGATCCACGTCGTAGTCGTCAGTCAGCGTCTCCTCGGCCGGGATGTATTTGACCTCGACGTCGCGGCGATCGCGCTCGACTAGGTCGACTGCGATCCCCTCCTCGCGGAAGTACCCCCGTTCGACTGCCACCTTCTGTGGCAGCATAAACGAAAACGGGAGGTGGAACAACCGAACCGATTGGCGTGCTAACATGGAACTCCCGACACTCCTGAGATGCTTAAAACGTTTTCACAATACGTTTATCAGTGGTGCCGTGGGGAGTGATGGGTGTTCCCATGGAACACCTATCCACGACCCGGGCGGAATCCGACGAGGTCGCCGACGGCGTGTACCTCGCGGACCTTCCGACGGGGGACCGAGCGGGGATGATGTACTGGCGCATCGAACCGGGGGCGACGTTGCCAGTCCATACGCACATGAACGAACAGATCGGTTACGTCCTCAAGGGCGAACTCACGGCGGTCGTCGAGGGGGAAGAGCACGCGCTCTCGGCCGGCGATGCGTACCTGTTCCGGAGTAACGAGCGCCACGGCGCAGAGAACCGAAGTAGCGATGTTGCGGTCGGCCTCGGCGTCCTCGCGCCGCCGCGCGAAGAGCCGGAGTGGAAACGACCACCGTCGGGGACCGAACACCCCTGACCGGCCATCGGCACCGTCGTTTCGGCCGCACAGTGTTCGGATTCGAGTTCGGGATGGCGTTTCGCTCGGACGGACTGTGCGTTCGTCTCTCGACGGGGCCGCGCACGACGGCGCCCAAGTGCAAGCGAGCGTGTTCGGCGCCATATGACAACTACTCGATCAGACAATATCTTGGCCCCCTCCGTCGTAGCAGCGGGCATGGACGCCGTCGATCACGTCAACGTCGACGTCGATGCGCTCGAGCCGAGTTACGAGTTCTACCGCGAAACCCTCGACCTCGAACTGGTCAGGCCCCCAGAAGCGTTCCAGGGCGACCACGCGATGTTTCGAGCCGGCGAAACGATCGTCACGCTGGCCGAAACAGGTCGGGCCGAGAACTGGGACGACCGCGGACTTGACCACCCGCTCGACAAGGCCCACCTCGCGTTCTCGACCGACCGCGAGACGTACGACTCGCTGCGAGACGTCCTCGACGGACAGTTCCCGAATCAGGGGCCGTACGACTGGGGCGAGTTTGAGGGGTTCTACTTCCTCGATCCCGACGGCAACCTTCTCGAGGTCGTGACCTACGACCCGCCGAACGGCGAGCGGACGCGACCATTGCTGACACACGATGATGTCGTGTGAAACGGGCCTCGAGAACCGACCGACGCACCAACTGACCGACGGTCACGGGGAGCGCGGATCGACGTCCGGGAGCCGACGGCAAATCGACGTCCCGTCGTGGCGAACGAATTCCGGGTGACCGTCACCGGCACATCGTCGGAAAGCTATCGGACGCGTCCAGCAATACGTCAGTTCCGAGGACGCGTGTGTCGTCCCGTCCCCGCTCGCGAGCGGTGCCGTACCCGATGTGCTTCGAAGGACCGTCACCGTACGCGTTCGGGCCGCGATCCGGCGCGGGTCGGCGGTTCCGGGGTGCTCGTGTGCCGGGTCTTCGCTGCGCTCATCACTGCCTGTCTACAAGCGGCAGTTGATCTATCTGGGATGCGGACGCGGAATCGTCGAGCACCCGCGTCTCGACCGTGGTAAGCCATCCGTCGACGGTATACGTCCGATCGTCGTCCGATACGGATCGATCCGTACACGGGACGACTCCACGGAGAACCTCAGTTTCGGCGTCGTCCTCGTAGAGCGCCAGGGCCACTATCGGCACCCGTACCCGCTCGCGCGAGTCGGAAGCGAGGCCGAGCGGTGACGGCGGAATTTCTCGTCGACGGAACCCCGGCTCGAGTGAATAGCCGTTTCGTTCGGCCCACTGTTCGAACTCTGCGACGAGATCGTTGCAGGTCGACCCCGTTTCCTCTGTCATCGATTGCTGCGGCGGCCATCGGGTAACTCGAACCTCGTCGACGAACCCGTGCTCGCGGAGGGACCGAACCCGATCGACGAGTGCTCGGATCTGTTCGGAAACGGATGGAGGGACGTTCGACCGGACGTAGCAGTCCACCCGGATGCTCCCCTGCTGAGCCGGGTCGACGACGGGGTGAACCGCAGGTTTACGTGCAGACATATCCACCCTCCGTACGCTCGACGAGATCCTTCGTTGTGAGCGATTCGAGAACCGCAAATAACGTGAGTTTGGACAGTCCGAGCGTCCGGTGCAGATCGGAAGCCTTCGGCTCGTCGCTGATGCGGAGGGTGAGATAGACGAGTTTTGCCTGTGGTGATGCGATTTCGTCCGGAACCGCTGGCCGTAGTTCACTCGTGGACATCATCGAAGACAGCCACAAGCGAATACATAAGAGTGGAGAGATGTATGCTACCACATCACATCAATTTTTCCGGTACGGCAGGTATATTTTAGCGACGGCGAATGTAGAGTGATATGATGGACGGTTGGTGACTCACAGAAGCCACGCTGGTGATGGAGACGGGTGACGAGGGCACACAGCCGTCCGCACCGAACAGGGGGCACCGGTTCGCTGGAGGGACGGTGGCTCGCGGAGATGGCCTATACGAGTACTCGTCTAGGTGATTCGACGACCACTGACGTGGAGCGGGCCCGAAGCGGTTCCGTCTGGGTCGACCGCAGTACGTCGACCCGAAGAGACGAGCACCCTTGTGAAGCCAACGCGTTTTGGATGCGAGCCGACCGAACGTGACGAACGACGGAAATTTGACTAACGTTCACGATAGTTCCCGATAGTTTTAGATAGCGGTCTGTGATACCGTGGCGTAGGGCACGGATGGGGGGTGGCCGGCGGCTCTCGCGTCCCCACCTATGATTCGAGAACCACACTGGACGTCCGCACTTCGACCGATTCCCGGCATCGATCCATCACTATCCGCAGACACACTACGGTTCACCGATCCGCAGCGATTCACTGCTACATCGATACCCGCTGATACACCGCCCGTCAACCGCAGAAATCGCCTCGATTGCGGCGAGAGAACCGGCGGTCGATCTCGCCCGAGTGAACACGTCACGCCCGTTTTCGGCGTCGTGAGGCCACACCGTGCGTGGTACCGCTGTCGATCCAATCGCTATCGCTCTCAGTCCGACACGACGGACCGGCCGGGTGAGTTACCGTGAGCGACGACGATATCATCTACGTTGCCGCCGGCTGCGACCGGTACCATGAATCCAGGGAATGCCAGGGATTGTCCCACGCTCGAGCGATAGAGAAACGGGCGCTGTCGAGTCTGTCCGACGAGTTTACGCTTTGCGAACTGTGTTCGGGAGCGTATCAGGCTGGTCTATCCGACGGCGCATTCGTGACCGCTCACCTGCTCGAGGATCTCGATCCGGACGACATCGGGTGACGTCGTCGACAGGACGAAGCGGGCGAACGGCGCCCGGACACGAGCTGAAACGGGCCACGGGCCGAAAATGGGCCGTGGCCGAGTACGGTAGTCGAGACGACAGCGGAACGCGACGACGGAAACGAGGTGACGGCGACGAGAGGCATGCTTACAGCTTTCGGCCACAGGACAGCGTATATTCGGTTCTAGGCGCCTTCCGTGTCGGTCACACGAATACTCGAGCCGAGATACTTCGTGAGGACGTCCGAGACGGAATCTGCATTGAACGGTTCGAGATCGGCCGCAATTTCGGCTTTCAGTGCATCGAGGTATTCCTCGTCGGTCTGGAGCTCCCGAAAGTCGACGGCGTCGATCGATCGTTCCGGGACGCCGAGCCAGTCGGCGGCGAGCTGGCGGCCATATTCCTGATCGGAGACGTCGCCGCGCCACAACGTATTCCGGAAGAAAAGCTAGCCCTCGGTTCCAGGCTCCGGTGCATCACGAAAGAGCGTGACCGTCGTCTCGGCACTGTTCGGCTCGAGGGAGACGGACTCGCGAGCGGGTTGGAGGCGGACGCGAACGCGGAAGGTGTAGTGGGCGTCCATCGGAGACGGACTCGAGATCGGTTTTAGGCGTTTCGTTCGGACTCGATCAGCTCTGCCATTTCGATATCGTCGCTGGTGATGCCGCCTGCCTCGTGGGAGGTCAGTCGGACTTCAACCTCCGAGTATCGGATGACGATTTCGGGATGGTGGAACTGCGCTTCGGCGATTTCGCCGACCATCTGGGCGAAGTTGACGCCCCGGAGGTAGTCGTCGAACTCGTATACGCGGACGATTTCGTCGTCATCGCGGTTCCAGTTGCTGTGGAGTTGGTTTTCGATCTCCGCATCGGTGAGCAGGTCAGCCATGTGGTGCCGAACGCAATCCACCCAAATAATGATTGTGCCACAATGATTGGTCCGCATTTCCACCCTGTCGCGGCCGGTCGCCGGTCGGCCGTTACTCGAGCCTGGATTTCTTCCCCGCGGGCTGCAGTTCGGCGTCGACCAGCGTCTCGTAGGCTCGACGGAAGCGCTCGGAGAGCGCCTGGTGGGAAATGCCAAGTTCCTCGGCCAGGTCCTCCATCGAAATGCCGCGAGGGATTTCGAAGTAGCCGTACTCGAGTGCGGCCTCGAGTGCTTCCTGCTGTTCGGGCGTCAATCTCGTCTGGTGGTCGCTCGTGTCGGTTACGTCGGTCACGCGCCGGAGATCGGCGTTGATACCGCGTTCGATCAGGTGGTCGTAGGCGTCACAGAGCGTATCGCGGTCACGGTAGCGAACCGTCACCTGCCACCAGCCGTCGGCCGCCCGCGCCTCGAGCAGCGACCCGCCGTCTGCGAGCAAGTCGTCCCAGAGACGGTTCGTCCCTGCACCGTCGGCGAAGGTCACGTCGTACAACAATCGCGAGTCCGTCTCGACGAGGAGTTCTGCGACTTCGACGGACGGATCGGCCGCGAAGGCCGCGCCGGCAGTCTCGCGGTCGACGCCGGCCACCCACAGCGATGGCAGGGTCTTCGACACCGAGGACTCGAGTTCGAACGTGGCCCCTGGTGCGCGCTCGAAGGCAGTCGCCAGCGCCGTGTCCGCCGCCGGAAGCCGGAGGTCGGCTATCGTCGACATCAATCCTGGTACACCGGCGCGGCGTAAAAACCGCTGTTACCCCGAAACGGACTGTCACGACCGCTGATATCGGTCGAGGGCGCACCTCGAATCGGCGGTCGTGTCGACCACGGAGATGAGGTCCTCGAACGGTGTGGACCGACAGTTCGTGCCGGGTGAGCAGACTAGCCCGACGGACCGGCCGTTCTCACAACCGACTCGCTCCACCGCCAACGACGCCGGGATCAGCTAGTCCCCGGAGGTCGGGCGGCACCACCGACTCGCCGTTTTCCACCGTTCGGATCGGAACGATAAGTCGTTGAGACCGCCCGGAACCACGGTCTCGAGCACGAGGGTCAGAGGACCTCCGACGTCGAGGTAGGTACCCAGTCGCCGCGGAGCGGGTATCCGAATCGACGTGACGTGTCGAGGCCCGAACTGGACGGTCACCCGCGGAGTCGGGAGAGCACCGCTTTGAGGTGTGTCGGTGAAACGAGCGACGTCGGCCGATCCATGTGGACGCCTATCTCGCCCGACAATGCACCCAGGCCGATCCGCTGGACGGGTTCCGGGAGCGAGTATGCTCGCCGAAGCCAGTGGCCCAGTTCCACCTCGCGCTTCAGATCCTGTCGCCAGGCGTACTCGTAGGCCGCGAGCGTGGATGGCCGGTCGGGATCGATCTCGCAGGCGGCGTGGTCGGCACTCGTCATACCGTAGAGGATGCCACCGCCGGTGAAGGGCTTGGTCTGGGCGGCCGCATCGCCGATGAGAAACGCCCGACGCGTAGTTATCCGACCGGGTGGTCCAATCGGGATTGCACCCGAACAGCGGTGTGAGACGTCCACCTCGTAGCCGTCGATCAGGTCCTGGAAGTGTTTGTTCACGTGAACCCCCGGGGGCGCCGCGAGGCCATACTCGACACCTGCCTCGCCGCGCGGGATCCGCCACGCGAAAAACGTCGGCGGTGTGAGATGGACGTCGACGAAGTCCTGGGAATCTGCTTCGGAAGAAAACGCGAGGACGCCGTGGAGGAGTTCGCCGGGTTGGGGTAACCCGAGTTGGTTGCGGACCCGCGAGCGCGGGCCATCACAGCCGGCGACCATCTTCGCCTCGTACTCCTCGGCTCCGTCGGGGCCGTTGGCGACGACCGAGACGCGGTCGCGATGTTCGGTGACCTCGGTGACCGTCCGTCGTTCACGGACGTCCGCCCCTGCGTCGCGGGCCAGGTCGGCGAGGTGGCAGTCCAGCCCAACCCGGTCGATGACGTTCGAGGCCACCTCACGTTTGTAGAAGGGATACGCATCGCTGTGCGGGCCGCCGACGTGGAACCGCGCCCCGTAGACCGCGTTCTGGAACAGTTGCTCGCGAGCGCCCTCACCTGTGAACGCCCAGATATCCGTACTGACGTGGCCCGAACAGGCCAGCGGCTCGCCGATCGCGCCCTTGTCGAGGGCGAGCACATCGTATCCCGCCTCGGCAGTCCGTCGCGCGAAGCGCGCACCCGGCGGCCCGACACCGACCACGACGAAATCGTACATGTCGGTCACGTTTTCGGCGAAGAGTAAATAACTTCTCGAGATGCCGCTGGCTTAAACTATCGGCGGCGGCGGACGAGCAGTGGCACCTACTCGAGAGCATAACGATGAACGCCTCCCGACAAACGGCGACGAACCTCCGGACGCAGTCGGCGACCGGTGACGGGACTACGATCAAGAACGACCTGATTCCGATCAAATCGGAATACATCGACGGAATCGAATTGTGCTTCGACAGGCTATCGACGGCGAACGAAACGATGCAGATACAGCTCCACGACGTTCAGTTCGTGAATACGTCCATGCACGGCCCACGGACCGATATCGAGTTCAGGACCGGCGACGCAGACGCGATGACGGTCATACCGGAACGTTCCTCGGGATGCTGGGCGGGTCACTCTGTATCGCGTGGGTTCCCGCCGACGCAGTGTCAGAACGTCCGTCGACGGACTCCGACTCAGTTCTGACCAGAATCCGATCGTGGTGTCGAAACGTCGTCACCACTCTATCGTAACAACGACAAAAAGATGGTCGATTCCGCCTTTCGAAGGTGTTCATCGACGGTGCTGGTCGCACACCCGAGTTCGTCCGCGATATCTCGATGAGTTGCCCGTTTTGGAACGTCGTAGTAACCGACTTCGACGGCAGTACGAAGGACCTCCTTTTGTCGCGCCGTCAAGTCGAAGATGGACCATTTGCACCGTGGGTCGTACTCGCCGGTCTTGATGATTTCGCAGTCGAACTGGTCAGGTATCGTCCGATATGCGTGCTGGATCATCTCCTCTTTTCCCGCGACGGTCAGTCGAAGCGAATCGAGCCCAGTGTACTCGATGGGCGTCTCAACGATCAACCCGTCCTGACCGACGAGCGAGATGAGCGTCGCGGCCGGTTCACCGGAGTCGACCAACAGGTAACAGTAAACGGCAGCGTTCGTTCCCTCGAAGCGGTCCCAATCGAGAACCAGCGGGTGATCGTCGACCAGCGACCCGACGTTCTCGGTGTCCCCACAAATTCGATACAGGAGGATACCAGTGCCGTCCGGGAACGAATCGACGTAGACGAGTTCGGCCCGTTCGAGGTGGGATTCGGTCGCCAGCCGCCGACCGACGGGATGGATGGCACCGGCCGGCGGCGTGAGTTCGAGGCGAACGTATCTCATCGGTCACACCAGAGGCAGACCTGGTTTTCCGACGACGCGTTTCGATACAGTGCCGTCGTTCGTTCCGGAATCAACGTCGCACTGTCTGTACCGTCCCGACCTCGTTTTGCGGTTCGTTGCTGACTGGTATCAGCCGGTGTCGTTTCGTCTCTCATGTATTGCTGCTGTCCCGCCCGCAAATGGGACTTCGAAATCAGCCCCGTTGCCGACCGCTGGGACGAACCAGTCCCCAGTTGTCCCTCGATAGTTCGCACCGACTGTACCAGCACACCGTCGTTCGTGCCGGCGTTTGGTTCACAGCTACTATCTCTTCAACGCTCTATAAAAACATTATTCCGACCATTCAATGTCGTTTAAATAATAAAATGGCGTATCGTGTCATCGAGTTGAACACTACACCCGTGTATGACGGTTCGACGACGTGACACCAGTCGTCGGTCTGGTGTCCGTAATCGAGGCGCGTTCATCGCCTGGGTACCAACTCGCCTCCGAACTGATGCCTGGACAGGGAGGTCGAAACAGGATTTCAGTCGCGGGTGCCCGACGCATCGGTATCGGCCGCCTCGAGCAGCGTCCAGAATCGGTCCGTATCACCCGCGAAGCGATCGAGCAATGCTCGAACCGACGCCCGGTGGTCGTCGGTAATTTTCACGTGGACCATCCCCTCGTCGGGTTGGCCGTAGACGACGCTTGCGCCCTCGGGTGCGGCGACGATTGCCGGGAGCGCTAGCAGGTCCTCTTCGCCCTCGACGTGGATCGTCGTTGGTTCAGTGCGGGCCAGTCCAGAGAGCAGCGCCTCGACGGCGTCTTCCGAGATTTCTGCCGGCGGGTTGGTGGCCTCGATGGCCGTCTTCTCGGTTACGATTCGGCGGACTTCCGCATCGACCGGCTCGCGTTTGGTTCGCTCGTCGACGAACGCGACGTCCGGGGGTCGGCCCGCCTGCAGGAAGTGGTAGGTGACGACATCGCCGACGGCGATCAGTGGCCCGTCGACGGTCGCGAGGAGCCGGTCTGCGTCGGTCTCGATCGAACCCAGCGGCTCTTTGAGTTCGTGGCGGAGTTCGTCGGGTAAGACCAGCAGCTGGTCGTCGCTGTCGGCGGACTCCGAAGGGGTATCCTCGTCGTAAGTCACGTGAGTTAGCGGACCTTCAGGGCGTATGCGCCGGGTTCTGTTATCTGCATCTCCGCTGCGATTTCGCTTTCCTCCGGGTGGGAGATGATGACGTAGCCCGCCCAATCTTCGGTGAGCGAGGAGGAGTTGCAGGCCTCACAGGTCTCGGCGTCGGCGTCGTTGACCCGGTGACACTCGCGACAGACGAGACGATCGGATGCCATGGTTATTCACCTGCGGTTGCTTCGCGTTTTTCGCGTTCTTCCTCGAGCCAGCCGTGCTTGCCAAGGCCGGGTTGTTTCGCGGTGAGCCCGATCTTCGAGTCGCGGGGGTTTCGTTCGTCGATGCTCTTGGTGACGATTCTGGCCCGGACGGCGTCGTCGACGCCAAGTGAGCGAGCCGATTCGTTCGAGGCGAGGCGCTGATTCTCACCGTCGAAGGCGAGGTACTCGTCACTGATCTGCGAGACGTGCAGCAGTCCGTCGACGGGACCGATTCCGACGAAGGCGCCGAATTCGACGACTTCGACGACAGTTCCGTCCACGACCTCCTGCATCTGCGGATCGAACGTCACTGCGTCGAATTCGGCCTCATAGTAGACCCCCGGCCGGTTCGGCAGCACTGTCCCTTCGCCGATATCGTGAACCTCGGTGACGGAGACGACGCTCCCGACTTCCTCGTCCATACGGCCCTCGAGTTTATCCTGGAGCAGTCGCTTGACCAGGTTCGGCGAGACGTCGCCGAGTTCTTCCGGCGGTACTTCTACCGTGTCCTTCAGTCTAACCCGTTTGTACATCTATGGTTGAGTGATTGCTAACTTGTTTCTCCCGCGTAATGCAATTACCGGTATATTCGCCTCGAGTATCCGGTCGCGCAGCGGGCGGTCGTTCGTGACGACGTAATCGACTGTGCCTTCGCGTGCGAGTTCGACGAGCGCGTCGTCGGCGTACGATGCCTCCGTGTCGACGACGAGACAGCGTTCGGTTGCCAGGTCGTGGCCAACGTTCGCCGCCGTTCCCTCCTGGCCCCCTTTCTCGGACAGGCGGCGCAATTCCTCGAGGACCGCCTGCGGAATCGTCGGCTCGAAGGTGTCGAGCAGTCGCTCGAGTTCGTCGAACAGACGAACGTCGAGTTCGACCGGCATCATGAGCGCGCTCGTATCGAGTGCAACCCGCGTCCCCATCCCCATTCCTTACTCCGTGAGCGTTCCCAGTCCGATCAGCCGCCAGCGGGCTCCGATTCGGCGGTTAATCGCGATTTTGGTTCCGGGCTCAGCGGCGACGGGGCGTTTGAGTCGGACCTCACACTCGCCGCTTCGAGCGCTGGTGACGGAGCCGACGGTCGTCGCCGTGCCCACGGTCATCATCAATGGCTCGCCGGTGCTGATCTCGTCGACCGTCTCGCCGGTTTCGGCGCCGACGACCCGCTCGAGCAGGTCGACCTCCATGGTGAACTCGTTCCACGTCGGTGGGAGCGTGCCCGGTGGACCGGCCATCCGTCCCGCCAGCGCGTCGCCCTTCGTCAGCGAGGGGTCGAGCCCGGTGCCGACGCCGAGCAGGCCGCCCGGCGTGACGGTGTCGACCGTTTCGCCGCCAGCCTGCAGCGATCGGATGGACGTCTCGATCGGGACGTACTCGGTCCGGCCGCCCTCCTCGACTTCGCGGCCCGGCCGGATCTCTATTTCGTCGCCGACCTCGAGTTCGCCCTGTACCAGGCTGCCCCCGAGGACGCCGCCGACGAGGTCCTCGGCTGTCGTCCCAGGTTTGTTGATGTCGAAGCTGCGAGCAACGTGCATGCGGGCTTTCTCGTCTGGGTCCCGGTCGGGTGTGGGGATCACCTCTTCGACCGCCTGGATGAGCAGATCGAGGTTGACCTCTTGACCGGCCGAGATGGGGACGATGGGGGCGTCTTCGGCGACCGTACCCGAAACGAACTCTTTGATCTGGTCGTAGTTGTTTCGGGCGGTGTCGGAATCGACGAGGTCGATCTTATTCTGGGCGATGACGATGTTGTCGATCCCAATGATGTCGAGCGCCATCAGGTGTTCCTCGGTCTGGGGCTGGGGAACGGGTTCGTTTGCGCTGACCACCAGGACGGCGCCGTCCATCAATGACGCGCCAGAGAGCATCGTCGCCATCAGGGTTTCGTGACCTGGGGCGTCGACGAACGAGACGGTCCGCAGTAGCTCACTCTCAGAGCCGTCCGGACACTCCTCCTCGACGGTGTAACATTCGGGTTCCTCCGCGCTCTCGCAGTACCGGAACGTCGCGTCCGCATAGCCGAGCCTGATGGAGATACCGCGTTTCATCTCCTCCGAGTGTTGATCCGTCCACGAGCCGCTGAGAGCCTGCACCAGCGTCGTCTTGCCGTGGTCGACGTGGCCGACGAGCCCAATGTTCACCTCCGGTTGTCGATTTCCTACCATAAGACGATGAGTAATCTTAGGTAGTGGTTCCGCTGTGCGCTTGATAAAGGTTGCGAGCTATCTCCGCATGCCACATCGCGACACGATACACGATGGGGCCGCCCACCGACTCGGGGAGTCCGACGACTTATTTCGCTGCCGTCCCTCGTCGATACCGTGCCGGAATTCGCCTTTGAACTCGAGTTGTGCGCCCACCTCGAGTCGCGCGGAACTGATATTGTGGCGCGCCAGCTCGGCGCGAGCGTCGCCGACCCGGGCAGTCGGATTCTCGACGTCGTCTGCGTCGAACCGGGCTCGCAGTTCGACGAGCGCGTCGCGATCACGAGCGAGGAAATTCCCGATCCTGCCATCGCGTCGGCGGTCGGCACCGGGCAGTCGCGATACTGGAAAGACGCCTTCGACTGTCATCCCGGCCGCGCCCGGGAGGCCGTCGAACGGGCGCTCGAGATCGGCTTCTTCGAACGCGACCACGGGGCGAGTGCGGAGGCGGGCCGCGATTACGTCAGGCAAGTCGCCCGCTATCCGAATTGGTACGACCGACTCGTCGGCATCGAGAACAAACCCGATCTCGGCCGACCGGGCGACCTCTCGTCCCAGCTTCGAACGGATGCGAGCCTCGCACTGGTCGACGAAGCGATACTCGCGACCGAGAGCTACGTGACGCGCGCACACTTAAACCGGATCCCCCAGGAGGTCGGCGTCTGGCGGATTCACCGGGACGAGCGCGACGCAGACGCCGAACTCGAGATCGAAGTGATCCGCGAACCGGCGTCCCTCCCCGTCGACGAGCCCGGAATCGAGCCGCTCGAAGATCATCCCGGCCGAACCGAAATCGCCGTCGTCGACGCCGCCGAGAAAGCGCGCGCTCGGCGGCGGATCGCCGAACGAGCCTACGGCAAAGGCTGGCGAACCTTCGAGTTCCCTCGCTGTGACGCCTGTCTCGCGGACGGCTCGAGCGGCGCGACGCTTCCCCGCTGCGGCTGGAAGGGACGGGTCGTCGATGCCGCAGTGGAGTGTGACCCAACGTGTCCGGGGTACGAGCCGGCCGTGAGAGCCGTCGACGAGGTCGATCTCGAGACGGAACGCGATCGACGAACGCCGTGGCGCGCGAACCCGGACGGAAAACGCCGTCGACAGTCGGGACTGGACCAGTTCGGCTGACCAGTGGAGAACGCGTCCCCGTTTCAGACCGGGGTCGAAATCGGCTTCGTACCGGCCAACTCCCGCTACGCATCTTCCGTACCGCTCGCGTCTGCGAGCGGGAGCGCGACCGTGAACGTCGATCCCTCGTCGGGTTCGGAGTCGACCCAGATGCGACCGTCGTGGCGCTTGACGATCCGCTTGCAAAGCGCCAGTCCGATCCCTGTACCGGAACGTTCCTCGCGACTGTGGAGCCGCTGAAACACGTCGAAGATCCGGTCTTGATCCTCGGGATCGATTCCGACGCCGTCGTCATCGACCGACACGAGCCAACTCGTGCCGTCTCGTTCGGCGGAGACGTGGACCCGTGGCCGATCGTCACCGCTGTACTTGATCGCGTTGGCCAGCAAATTCTGAAAGAGTTGACGTAACTGATCCGCGTCGCCCTCTACCCGCGGAAGCTCGTCGACGCTGATCCGAGCGTCCTGTTCGTCGACCCGCACCTGCAAATCCGCGAGCACGTCCTCGAGTACTGCGTTCAGGTCGGTCGGTTCCAGCGGATCGCCCGCCGTGTCGACGCGCGAGTACTCGAGAAGACCGTCGATCATGTCTCGCATCCTGTCCGCCCCGTCGACGGCGTACGCGAGAAATTCCTCACCGTCGTCGTCGAGTTCCTCCTCGTAGCGTTGCTCGATGAGTTGCAGGTAACTCGAGACCATTCGCAGCGGTTCCTGGAGGTCGTGAGACGCGGCGTACGCGAACTGCTCGAGCGAGCGGTTCGATTCCTCGAGTTGCGAAACGTAGCGGCGGAGATCCTTCGACTGGCTCCGCCGAACGAGTAACGTGTTCAGTCGCCGGAAGAGGAGGGCTCGTTCGATCGGCGCCTCCACGATGTCGTCTACGAGCATGGGGGTGTCGTGATCGTCGGGGTCCGGAAGCGAAATGTGGGGGCGGTGATCGCTACGACGGATGAGGACGACGGGACAAAAGACCGGATCGTCCGCCTCGACGCGGTCGCGAAGGGCCTCGTAATAGTCGGGGAAGGTGTAGTCGTCGACGATGTAGAGGTCCGCTTCGCTGACCGACTGCTCGGTGACGACGTCGTACCGGTCCTCGAGCAGTTCTCCGAGCGCGGCTCGATTCCCGTCTTCACCGATCAGCAGTTGGAGAGTGTTTCGGTGAGAGTCCAAGTCCATGTGATCGCGTTAGTTCCGTATCTCCTCTACTGGTATTATTCCTGTCGAGCAATACGCCGGTGACGGTATCATTCCTGAGGTGAATCCGGAGGCCAACCTGCACGTGGCGTCCCCTGCAAGATGCCGTAGAGCCCGCTCAACGACTCACCGACGCGAATGCCGTCCGACGTAATTTCGAACTCCCGGATGTTGTGCTCGTACCTGCTCGAGCGTTTCTTCAGCATTCCGACGACCTTCCTGAGACTGCCGTCCATCTCGACGTAACTCAGAAACATGATGTTGTCGGCGATGTAGCTGAGATTGCCGTCAGTGGCCGACGTGATGCCGGTAATCTCCGGTATCTCGTTGGTGATCACGACCGTGACGCCGCGATTTTTCAGATACCGCGTGAGTGCGTGGAGTTCGCGCGACAACACCTCTTCGTCACCCTGAATCGACATCGTGTATCCGTTGATCCCGTCGATCATCACGATATCTGCCTCCTGTCGGTCCACTTGCCGCTTGACCATGTGGGCGAATTCTTCGCTGGAAAGCGTGCGCGGTTCGACTTCGGTTATCGAGAGCGTTCCCTCCTCACGCATCTCCGCGACTGGAATGCCGATCGACTCGGACCGGTGATCGTACGTCTCGACGTTCTCTTCGAAGAGATAGACCGCCGATCGCAGGCCAATATCGGCACCAGAAGCGAGCAGTTGCGTCCCGGTCGAGGTTTTTCCGACACCCGTCGGACCGGTGATGAACGTCACGGTCTCCTGATCGAAGCCGCCCCCCGACAGGTCGTCTAGTTCGTCGATACCGAAGCGAACGGAGTCCCGTTCGAACGGCCGCGACTGGCGGTCGGGGAGAAGCTGGGGATACACCTCGAGTCCGTTGTCGCGGATTTCCATCCCGTGGCTGCCTCCTCGCTGGCCGAGCGCACGGTGTTTCGCTACCTCGATTCGGCGTCCGCTCTCGCCGCGCTCGAGTTCGATGATCCCGTCGCTCAGCGACCGTATCTCCGTATTGTACACTCGGTCGGCCGACGGCGTCGCGGTCGTGAGAACGGTTAGCTTCCGCTCCTTCAGAAAGCGCATAAACGAGAGAATACGCTTGCGGAACTGGTACTCGTTCGCCTCGACGTACCGAAGCTGCGTGATCGGATCGACGACGATGCGATCCGGGTCGATCTCCCGAATTGCTTCGTGGATGTCCTGTGTGTATCGCTCCTGCTCGATTTCGCTCGGCTCCACCAGATCGTACGAATAGTCCTCGGTGAAAAAGTCCGAATCCGGACCCAGGTCGAGAAACTCCGCGTCGGTTATCTCGACGTTGACTGCCGCCCCATTCGTGAGGATTTCCGTCTGCGATTCCTCGCCGTGGATGAACAGGACTGTCTCGTCCCGTTCGAGTCCCTCCTCGAGAAAGTGCATCCCGAGGAGCGTTTTCCCGGTTCCCGGCCGGCCGTGGACGAGATACATCCGGCCGGAGACGAGTCCACCGTTCAAGATTTCGTCCAGCCCAGCTACCCCGCTGCTGATCGGGGCAATGCTGCCTTGCATATTCAACCAGAACGGATCTCGTCGTGATGAATGGCTCGCTTGCAAACGTGAACGAGCGACGAACAGGGCATTCGACTCCTGGGTCAGTCGAAAACACAGGGCGGTCGTCACCTAGAGAACGTACTCCTCTCCATCGACGGCCAGCGGCTCCGCGAACGCCTCGTCCGCCGGGTAGTAGTGAGCGACGTGGACGAGGCGCGTCCGGGCGGCGTTCAGTTCGTCGGCTAGCGCGAGCGCGCCCTCTCGAGTCATATGTTTCGTCCCGAACGTCCGGGGGACACCGTCAGCGTCCTCGTGGCGACCGCCGAGCGGGTGATACTGACAGAGATTCGCGGGGACGATTCCGTCGGCCAGCAACAGGTCGGCATCGGCGAGGACGTTCCGAGAGGCGTCGGGCACGTCGTAGCTCGTATCACCCGACAACGAGAGCCTCGCACCTGTCTCGGGATCCTCGATCGCGAGGCCGTAACAGACCAGCGGCGGGTGATCGACCGGAACCAACGTCACGTCGAACCCGCAAATTCGGACCGGGTCGAGCGGCGTCGTCGGCCTGACGGTGACGGAATCGAGGTAGTGGTAGTCGTCTCGAACCGTCTCGGCCACGCTCTCGCCGGTTTCGGGGTCGGTCTCGTCGGCGGCGTACACCTCGAGATTGTCGAAGACGCGAAAGACGTTGCCGAGGCCGTCGAGGTGATCGAAGTGGATGTGCGTGACGACGGCGGCATCGGGCAGCGACACGTCGTCGCGGAGGAACTGATACCGGAAATCGGGGCTGAAGTCGACCAGAATCGATTCGTCGGTGCGTTCGTTCTCGATGTGAACCGAAAATCGCGTGCGCTCTATGCCGCGCTCGCGAGCGGCGATACAGGTATCACAATCGCAGCCGACGGTCGGCGTACCGGTCGTGTCGCCGGTCCCGAGCAGGGTGACACGCATCGTCACGTCGTCCCTCCCACTTTCGCACTGGATCGAAGAACCGGCAGTTCGAGGCCGCGTTCATTACACATACGCTCGCCCTTCCTCGAACGCCGTTCGGATGAACGGATGCTCCTCGCTCGCTTCGAAACGACCGGCCGGCAACACGTGGACCGAGAAGACGACGCCGTGTTCGAGCCCGACGGTTTCGGCGAGTCGCTCGAGTTCGGATTCGGCCATCTCGTCGTCGTCCTCGAGGACCAGCAGCACTTCGACGTCTGTGTGGACGCCGCGGTCATCACCCCGGACGGCGTCACCGAAGACGACGAGGTGACGGATCGACTCGCCGTGGGTTTCCTGTGCCCGGGTGGCGAACGCATCAGCGGCGTCGCCCTGTCTCTCGTCATCGCTCATAGGTGTGTGATTAGAAGGCATCGCATAAAGGGTGTTCCCCCGGAGTCCGATCCCGCCCGACGGCGCGTTGCTCCCGGTGTTCGGTCACGAAACCGAAAAGAGAGTTCACGTTCCGCGAATTCGGAGTATTGACCGATCTCTACACGGCCCTTCTTTTCGCACTCGTCTGGACCGATCGTATCGGCGCTGATCGTCCATTCGAGGACGAGCTCACGTTCGCGTCTGGATTCTCGGATACCCATCTCTCGAGCCGAAAACCACCGGGCGAACCGTTCGACAACTCGAAGTAACAGTGGGAGTGACACAGAGTCGTCTAGCCGGTCAACCAACTCGTCTCTCACCAGAATGCGGTATTCCCGTCCGAAAGCAAAGTAGTTCGATCCTCAGTGATCGTGGTCGTGGTCGTGCGAGTGACCACCACTCGGCTCGCCGCCGTCACTGGCGGTGTCGCCGATGTCTCCGCCGGCAACGAGCGCGTCGTGATTGCCGCCCATCATGTCCATGTTCTTCAAGGTGTCGCGCTCTTCGAATTCCTCGACCGCGTTGAGCAGGTCGTCCTGGGTCAGTTCCGTCCGGTCTTCGGTCAGGGCCTCGAGGACGGCCTCGCGCAGGACCATCCGGAGGTCGCTGCCGGTCAGTCCCTCGGTGACTTCGGCGATGAGGTGGGGATCGAACTCGTCGATGTCCATCTGCTGGGTGATGACTGTGAGGATGTCCGCCCGCATATCGTAGTCGGGCTTGGGGAAGTTGATGATCTCGTCGAACCGCCGCCAGGCCGCGTCGTCGAGTTGGTCGGGATGGTTGGTCGCGCCGATGAGCAACACGTCGTCCTCGATGAGCGAGACGTTGTCGATGCTCTTGAGCAGGGTGTTGACCGCCCGCTTGAGCGCGGCGTGTTCGTCGCTGCGGCGAGTCTTGGCGACGAAGTCGAATTCGTCGATAAAGAGGATACACGGCGAGAGCCGTTTCGCGACCTCGAACGTCTTGTCGACGTTCTTCGCCGTCTCACCCAAGTACTGCGAGGTGATCATCGAGAGTTTGACCTCGACGAACGGGAGATCCATGTCCTGGGCCAGTGCCTGTGCGGTCGAGGTCTTGCCCGTCCCCGGTGGCCCGACGAACAGCAGCTTTCCAATCTCGCGCAGGCCGATGTCGGAGAGGTACTCGCGGTGTTCGATCGCTTTCGAAATCTTGTCCAGTTCGTTCTCCTGATCGAGCGTGAGGACGAGATCCTCGAGCGTGATCTCGACTTCCTCGGGCGCGCGCACTTCCACGAGGTCGAGCATTTCCTCGTCGTCTTCCTCGTCGAAGTACTCGTCGAGGAGGCTGTCGATCCAGACGCGGTCGGCCTGGATCGGGCGGTTCCGCTCGCGGGCCGTCTCGTGGGTGACGTCGACGTCGTATTCGTCGTGGCGCTCGAAGTGTTTCGCCAGCGTCGGATTCTCGAGCAATCGGTCGTCGTCGGCGCGTTCGGCGAACCACTCCTCGGCCATCTCCTGTTGGGCGAGCGTGATCGTGCCGGAGAACTCATCGCGTTCGGTGAACATCAGATCGGAGACGGCCTCCCACGGGCGGTCGACGCCGGTGGCCTCGCGTGCGGCACTGGTCGTGACCGACAGCGGGCGACTGATACCGGCGAGTTTCCGACCAGACCTGTCGCTTCCTCCGCCTCCGCCGTCGCTCTCGTCGTCGACGCCGCCGGTCCAGTAGACCCGGCGGTACGATGGCGGAAGATCGTTTTCGTCAAGCGTCCTGTCGTCTGAATACACGCTCGTCGTGAGCAGAAACTCCACGACATCGAGCGCCGCATCACTCATTCGATCAATGTACTCACTACACGCTCTTAACAGCGTCGTCCTGCACAACGTCTGCGACCCGGCACCGGTATAGCGACTGACGCGGTCTACGATACCTCGTGACACCGAATCGGCACAACCGTTTTCGTCCATCGGCTCACAATCAGAGGTATGAACGTGTTGCTGGGTCTCGGCGGCAGCGACGAGTCGGTGAAGACGCTCCGGCAGACCATCGAGCGCACTCGCGATGTCGGTGACGACCTCACCGTCGTCGTCGTCGACAAGCCCGAGGCGAAACGCTCGCAAGACGAAATGTATCGACAGACGGTCGACCAGCTCGAGTCGGTTGGCTTGGACGACGTCACCGTCGAGACGCTCGATGGTGATCCCGGGAGCGCGCTCGTCGATTACGCGGAACAGGGTGAATACGATCAGCTGGTCATTGGCGGCGGCACGCTGAGTCCAATGGGAAAGATTCAGCTCGGGCCGATAACCGAGTTCGTCCTGCTGAATGCCCCGACGACGGTCAAACTGGTGCGATAACGATGGCTGGTTCGCGTCAGTATCCCGAGAGACCGTCCGGTCCCTTCCCCTCGCCGCCGACGACGGTCGAGGACCGAAACGGCCGCTCGATCGAGATCCGGTCACCGACGGCGCTCGCCGATGAGGTACTCGAGGACGTTATCGAAATGTACGCCGAGTTCGATCCGACGGACCGGGCACAGGGGATTCCGCCGACCGGCGAAGCGCGCATTCGCAACTGGCTCGAGACGATTGGCGAGTACAGCATCAACGTCGTTGCCCGCCACGATGGCGACGTGATCGCACACGCCATGCTCGTCCCCGACACCGACGATCCGTCGGCGATCGAACACCGCGGAGACGTCGAGTGGGAACTCGCCATCTTCGTTCTGCAGGCGTACCAGCGGGCCGGCATCGGGACGGCCCTGCTCGAGAATCTACTGGGCCACGCGAGCGACATCAGTATCACTCACGTCTGGTTGACCGTCGAGCGGTGGAACAACCCGGCGATCGCCCTCTACAAGCGGGTCGGCTTCGAGTCGACTGGAACCGAGAGCTTCGAGCAGGAGATGGCGATCTTGCTCGATTCAGACGCCGAAGAGGCGTGACAGTCTCTCCGCGAAAAATCGGTCTCCCGCCCTGCGTCCGTCCCGTCTCGCATCTGTCCCGTGAGTGTGAGGTGTACTCGCAACTGATTCTCGCACGATGAACGCACCTCGCCACGTTCCGAGTCGAGCAGCGAGACGAGTTACACCGACAGGACCGGCTGGCTCGCGTACGACAGGACGTACTCGGCCGCTTGCTCGAGGACCTCCGCTTCGGTCCCGGCGACGGGTTCTCGAGGGAGGACGATGAAGTCGGCATCGACGGCGTCGGCGGTGTCGAGGACGACGTTGCCGGGGTGACGAGTCTTCCGCGTCCGCGAAAAGCCATCGTCGACCGAGGTGATGAGGGGGACGTCGGCGTCGTCGGCGACCGTGCTCACGCCGTCGAAAAAGCCCTGTGTGTTCTCGGCAACGTCGGCTTCGTCGATCGTGCCGGCGTCCAGTCCGTACACGACGCCGCGTCCGAGAATGAACAGCGCGTGAACGGTCGCGTCGTAGCGTTCGGCGACGGCGACGGCGTACTCGACCGCGGTTGCTGACTCGTCACTGCCGTCGACCGGTGCGAGAACAGTGTCGACGGTTAACGGCTCGCTGACGTCCATACGCGGCAGTGGGTGGCCCGTTACAAAAAAGGCCACCTTCCGACGGGCGGTCACGCCGGTCCCGCTGCTCGCGTCCACGTGTCGTGTGTCGATCGCGAGCGAACGGAGATATTTAAGCAATGACGGGCGTAATCCCCGACCATGTTCGATACGGTCGTGGTCGCCACCGACGGCTCCGACAGCGTGAAACGAGCCGTCGACGTCGCACTCGATTTCGCGGACCGCTTCGACGCTGACGTCCACGCGCTGTCGGTGATCGATGCCGGTGAGGTCGATGCCTCTCCCCAGCAACTCCGAGACGAGCTCGAGACCGCGCTCGAAACGACCGCGGACGCTGCGCTCGCCACCGTCGAGAACCGTACGGAACGAGACGTGGCGACGGCGATCCGCGAGGGACACCCCGCCGTCGAAATCTGTGAGTACGCCCGCGAAGTCGACGCCGACGTGGTCGCGACCGGGACACGCGGCCGCCACGGTGAGAACCGTCTCCTGCTCGGGAGCGTCGCCGAACGGGTCGTTCGCACCTCACCGGTTCCCGTTCTGACGGTGCGCCAACTCGATCCGACAGCCGACGAGGACGACGAACCCATCGTCGACGGCTGATTCCGTCCGTCGTGCGACGGGTTCGCCTCGAGCGTCTCAACACAGCGAACTCCGCCAGGGCGTCTTGAGACTCCGCCACCGAGCCACCCTCCGTACCTCCTCATCGTTGACTCGCTTCCCGACCGTCGTAGTGTGTGAAACCGGGACCGACTCGTCGTAAACGGAGAGGGGCCTCTTTCGAGACCGGCGGTTACTTCCCCACCGCTCACCCATCAGGAGACATGTACGACGAACTCATCGACAGCGACGACCTGCCGCTCTCCCGAAAGTCCGTGCTCCCGGGAACCGGCTTCTTCCTGCCCGATACGTTCGAAGAAGACCTCGAGGACCAGCAGACTGCGGCCGCACTCGAGGGTGCTGAGGTCGCCGTCGTCGCAGACCCCGATGCCGATGGGTTGGCCTGCGTCGCGCTCGTTCGGGAGGCCTACGGCGACGTTCGGGACGTCCCGGAACCCGACGAGTACGACAGCGGTGGGAGTGACGGTGACGGTGACGGTGATAACGGCCGACAGATGCCGGCTGCCGACGCGGGAATGGATCAACCGGCACAGAGTGTAGACCGGACGGACGACACCGACGAGGAGAACGTCGTCATCGGCGCGGACGATACCGAGCAAGCGCTCGAAGAGCCCGAACCCACGCCGTACTCCGTCGCGCTCGTCCCGGCAAGTCCTCACGACATCGAGGACGCGCTGGCTCGCGTCGCCGAGTACGGAGACGAGGGCATCGACGTCTTCGTCTGCGATCTCGCACCGGATAGGTACGAGTACGTCGAGGAGGAACTCGCGGCCGTACTCGAGACCACCGATCAAATCGCCTGGTACGATCACCACCAGTGGAGCGACGACGTCGCACAGTCGATTCGCGACGCCGGCGTCGACCTCGTCGTCGGCGATTCGGACGAAGAGTGCAGCGCCGACGTCGTCTACCGCTCGCTCAAGTACGAGTTCGGCCCGATGTACGAGGAACTGGTGGCGGTCACGCGGGATCACGACCTCTGGCTGCGAGAGGACCCGAGGAGTGATGATCTCGCGGACTACGCGTACTGGACCGATCCCGCGGAGTACGTCGAGATCGTCCGCGAGTACGGCGTCGACCTGCCGGCGTGGGTCCAAGAGTACATCGCCGAACGCCGCATCGAGAAGGAAGCGCTGATCGACCAGGCCGTCGGACGGGCGGAACTACGCGAAATCGGCGGCTACACCGTCGGTATCACGTACGGCCGCTGTTCGCAAAACGAAGTCGCAGAGGCCATGCGCGAGCGGGGCGCCGACGCGTCGGTGATCGTCAAACCCGCCGGCTCGGCCTCGATTCGGGGGACGGATGCGTTCGACCGCTGCCACGAGGTCGCTGGGAGGGTAAACGGCGGCGGCCACCCGAAGGCGGCGGGCTGTAAACCCGACATCTACGACGACATGCTCGACTACGCGAACCACTGGACCACCAGGGGTGCCGTGACGAAACAGGTCATTCTCGAGGCGTTCCGAGAAGTCGTCGATGGTGACTCGTCAGACGGGGATCGCGGAGACGACTCGACGGACGATCGATAGCGGTGATATCACAGTACCGTTGACTCGGCTGCATACGGCTGTATGTACCTGTTCAAACGTATTCGACTCAGCGACGAAGCATCCGACCGCCTCGTCGCGCACAAGCGGAGCGACGGACTGTTTTCGGAGACCCTCTTCCGCCTCGGCGGGGAACGGTCGGTATTCGACGACACTGCTGTCGTTCGAGAAGTCGGGCGAAATACGGGACCCCTCACAATACTTCCTGTTGATTCGACCACGATGGCGATCGGGTTGCGGACGGTGACGTCGTTACCGGGCTGACTACGACCATCGTCGACGAACCTGTACTGACGCGGACCGTGGACGATTTCGATCGCCTCAAGGGAGTCGAGATCGAAACTTACTGACGCGACGCGAAATACCGCAGCACGAGTTGAAGAACGTGGACGAAGACACCGGCGACGGCGATGTACACCCCGATCGTCTGCAGCGTCACCGACGCCTCCCGCCTATCTCGAACCTTCCAGATCTCCCAGCCGAGTCGGAGCAGAAAGCCGAGGAAGACGAGGACGAATCCCAGGAGCAGCACGGACGGGACGAACGTCCCGATCAGAATCGCGACGAGGCCGCCGATGAACGCGTAGTTGGCGTACGACCCCCAGTGCTCGAACGTCTTCGACCGCGCGTAGACGTAGGCCCCGATGATGGCCGTGATCACGGCGACGACGACCGCAGTCACGACGAGGATTGTCAGTTGCGCTTCTCGAGGCGCGAAGCGGAGGACTCCGGCGCCGAAGATCCCGAACGCCAGTTGCAAAATCACCATTCCGACGAACGCGATTCCTGTATCGCCGCCCCTGACGCCTCGTTCGGCGACAAGTTGGCCGCCGACGATGGCCGCCCCGTATACGAGGGCGCCGACGATGGGCAACGCAAACAGGTAGTCGTTGACCGCCGCGAGCGGCGTCACGACGAGGACGTACATCAACAGGACGTTGATCGCCATCAGGACGCTCGCGCCGCCGATCACGCGCGCATCCCGGCTCGAAAAACCGAACCCGCCGCCGGTCTCGTAGGGGGTCTCGGTCGAACTCATCTTCGTTTCCTTTTGCGATCGTCCGATAAAAGCAAACGGTCGGCAGTTGCCAGTGGGTATGGCAACGTAGTGGGGATCAATTAGTCACTGCTGATGTGAACTGCCCGTCACCGCGTGCCCCGTTGCGTCACAGGTCCGGCGCGTCGGCCGCATTCCAGCGGTCCGAGTACGCCGTCCCGCACGTACACTGGGCATAGGCGTGAATGACGTCGCCCTCGGCGTAGATGCCGCCGACCTCCTCGTTCCGTTCCTCGGCGAACGCGAAGACGAACTGAACTGCGTGACCGTCATCCGCCGACACGTCCGGACACTTCCCACTCGTCAGACCGTCGTCGATGGTCCCCTCGAGGTTCATCGCAGACTTTGCGAACTCCATCGCCCCGGTTCCGGTCGCCGCCCGGAAGGCGTTCCGCCCGCGCTCACCGTCGACGACGATCAGAACACCGTCGGCCACGCGGTCGCCGAACTGCTCGAGTCGTTCGTCGGAAACGTACGAATCAGCGAGATAAAGTGCGACGTCGTCGGGCCGCTCGCCGGCCAGAAACTCCTCACGTGGGTCACTCATGGCGCTGTATTCGCGTTCGAGGTGGAAAAAGGGCGGTATTCGTGTTCGGTCGTGTGGTGTCGAGGCCGTTCAGCAGAGACAGGCGCGATCCACCGTCAGTGGGTCCGGTTCAGTATCGCCGTCGCCCGCCATCCGTGACGATCACGTCTCGCAAAAAGGCGAATCGCGGTATTTCCTGTGGTTCGTACGGCGGTCGAGTCACGAGCTCGACGAACACCTCGCTCCGAGCGACGTTACCGCGATGCGTCCGCGTGCCGTCGCGTCCGGATCAGTCCTCGAGGTCCCTGGCGATTTCGCTCAAACTGTCAGTTGGCGGCTCCCGTGCGTCGTAATAGACCGTCTCGCCGGGTAACCGGAGGCCGTAGAGGAACTCGGGTTCAACGACGTCGATGAGTACTGACCCACCAGCGGAGACGCCGTGATCGTCGACCCACTCGGTCAGTCGATCGGTCGCACCGCCCGGATCCCGAGCCAGATCGGGCGTCTCGTAGACGCCCGGCACTGAAAGCTCCTCGCCCGTCAATGCCCGCTCGACGCGCGCGAACAGTTCCGTGCCGTCGAGGACGACGCGGACGATCTCGTCTGTCGGGAACGCATCGCGGTCGTCGGCCGGTACCTCGAGTTTGACGCCGGCCGCCGTTTCTGTACACGTCGAACGGATCGTTTGAACCGACGGATGATCGCTCGCAATTCTGTCAGCCATGGGAGAACGAATGGAAGCTCAGTAACGCGAGTTACTCGTCGCCGTCGCCGAGCAGTTCGTCGACGTCGGCGCTGCCGCGATCAGTGATCGAGGCGTTGATCTGTGCGACCGCATCAGAGACCTCACGGCCGCGTACCGTGATCCGGCGGCGTTCGCCGTCGCGCTCGGGTTTGTAACCAGTCTGGCGCTCGTTCATCAGCACTTCTTTCAGATTCGAGCCGGCGATCTCGCCGTTCAGTGGACGTCCGGCGTCGTCGGAACCGCCCGTGATCTCGAGCGTGTAGCCGTCGAGCCCGACCGAACTGCCGTCGACTTCCTCGCCGATCGACTTGCCGATGAACCGGTTTGCGTCCTGATCTTCCGCCTCGAGCTGGTAGGACGACCCGGACTCGGGGTCGCCGACAACGACAGTGAAACTTGCCATGTCCGACGGAAGACGGCCGTCGCTCAAAAGAACATCGATCCCGACCGTTTGCACTGCGTTCTGAGCCGCCGGAGGCGCTGACAGTGCCTCCGGCCGCTCATACGGTCTGTTGTAACGATGTACCGGTGCACCCGCAGGACGGTCGTGGTTGCACCGGCAATGACGTACAGTAGTCCGTATCAGTACTCGCAAACGGACGATCAAACGCACTCTTCCCTTCCCGCCGTTCGTTTCGCTCACTACGGGTCGGTCTTCGGCCCGCTCGTTCGCTCTGCTCACTCACGGTGGGTTTCGGGGACTGCCTTCCCTCCCCTGTTGAGCGGATTCACAGCGTCCGCAATGCTCGGAAGAGCGAACTCTTCCGGAAAGTTGGAGGGGCGACGGTGTCAACGCCCGTTCGGGTTCCGTTCGCTCGAACAGCCAAGTACATCGAACGCCAACAACCATCCGTGTTCATCGATCCTGGACGACTCGAGAAACGCCTGCGCGACGAATTCGGCGGGACGACGGGCCAGTCTCGCGTCGTCGTTCGGCAAGCCGTCGACCTGGCGGATTCCGGTCAGTACGAGGCAGACGTCGGGGCGACGCTGACGAATGACCTCGTCGTGAGCGAACTATCGGACGCCCCCGACGGACCTCCGCCGGAGCGATGGAACTGGTGGATCGGGTCGCTCGAGGCCGCCTACGGTGGCTACGGTCAATTCGGAATTCAGCGGTATCGGAAGTGATCAGTCGATATGGAGGACAACACCGATGAGCGTTCGTCACATAGAGGGGGGCGATGAGTGATCTGTCACGACCGGTCTGGCCGGCGTATCCACTGTCAGCGCTCATTGCCGGCCTCGGTCACTGGTATCTCGGTCGGTGGAAACGTGGCGTGATCTGGTTCGCCTGCTACAGCCTCGCTATTGCGTTTCTGAGCGCACGCTCGATAGGTGGCGCACTCACCCCCAACGAGCCGTTCGTCGTGACGGCACTACAATTCGACGCAGTGAGCTACACCGATGTGGCAATTCCCCTCGCAATCCTGTTGATCTGTCTACTCGACATCTATCTCATCGGGCTCACCGAGCGGACAGCCGCCAGAACGCCGAGCGCTGATGACGTCCAATCGAACAGTTCCTGATTCGCCGCCCGCATCGCCGCGAGCCGACCGTACGACTCTCGAGTCAACGGGTCACGACCGACCGCCGATCCAAACCAACGGAGGCAAACCGGCTGGAGACCAAGCGGATCGTAATGGAGGTCCAGTTGCTTGGTGGTGCTCGTGAAATCGGCCGGAGCGCGATCCTCGTGGACGACACACTGTTGCTCGATTTCGGCATGGATTCTGGGAATCCGCCCGCATTTCCGGTCGGCGACGTCGACCCTGCGGCCGTCGTCGTCAGTCACGGCCACCTCGACCACGTCGGTTCCGTTCCGGCGCTCCTGTCGGGCGACTCGCGCCCGTCGATCCACTGGACACCGCCGACGTACGACCTAACGATGGTCCTCGCCCGCGACACGTTGAAACTTCACGGTGGAAGTTACGACTGTCCGTTCACCGAAGCCGAACTCGCTCGCGTCGCCGAAGTCTCGGAGACCCACGGGTATCGCGACCCCTTCGAGGTGGCAGGCTACGAAATCACGTTCTTCGATGCCGGCCACGTTCCCGGCAGCGCGCACGTCCTCGTCGACGATCAGGGAGGTAGATCCCCGAACACCGCAACCGATCCCCCGTCGACGAGCGATCAGACGACGTCCGACACCGACGGCACGAAACTGCTTTACACGGGCGACTTCCACACCGAAGAGCAACGACTGTTGTCCGGCACCACCGCGCGGCCCGACGCGGACGTCGTCCTCTGTGAGAGCACCTACTCCGACGTGACGCGACCGCCGCGCCCGGACATCGAACGCGAGTTCGCCGAGAGTCTTCGAATCACGGTCTGGGAGGGCGGAACCGTCGTCGTTCCAGCGTTCGGAATCGGCCGCACACAGGAGGTGCTGTGCATCTGTGAGCACTACGACATCGAGTGTTACGTCGACGGAATGGGTAAACGCGTTACGGAGCTCTTCTTACGCGAAGGGAATCGAGCGTTCCTGCGCGATCCGGACCTGTTGCGCCGAGCGAGGGGGAACGCCCGCTTCGTCGACGGACGCGACGGCCAGCGTGAGCGCATCGCGGAGCAAAATACGGTCATCGTCACAACGAGTGGGATGCTCCACGGCGGCCCCGCGATGACCTACGTTCCCGCAGTCCGGTCTCACCCGACGAACAAAATCGCGCTGACCGGCTATCAGGTAGAGGGGACGCCCGGCCGCGATCTGCTCGAGACCGGTAGCGCCGAAATCGACGGCCGGATGATGCCGGTCAGCGCCCAGGTCGAGCAGTACGATTTTTCCGCGCACGCGGACCGGAACGGGCTTCGCTCGTTTCTCGAGTCCTACGCGGACGCGAAAGTACTCGTCAATCACGGTGATCGCTGTGAGGGGTTCGCGGCCGAACTGCGCGAGGACGGCTACGATGCGACTGCGCCCGAACTGGGCGAGCGCATCGTGGTCTGAATACGCACGCGGCCCTCGGAACCCCGTCGGTCTCGTCAGCGCACGTCGGCGACCCCACTGGCGCGCCGACGAGTTCGGCCGTGCACGACGGGGCGTCGAGGTGAGGTGGTCAGAAATTCCACGACGACCATCACCGCGTCAGGCAGTTTCAACGCGTACGGTTTTCCCGCGAGCCGTGGGTGGTAACAGTATGACAAACGTCGATTCCGGCACGGACGCGGAGTGGGACGGTCTCGACCTGAGCGATGCTGAACGGGCGGCCCTTCACGACCTCCAGTTGAGCGTCGAACACGTTCATCGGGCGTACGGCACACTGCTCGAGTTCCACCACCAACTCGGTCACGCGATGGACCACATGAGCGACGCCGAAGACCACCTCCGAACGGCGGACCACGAGGAGTGGGCAAACGAACTCCGAGACGACCACCTTCCCGCCGGTGCGATCAGCGATCAGTGGACGTTCGAACTAGTCGAGGAATTCCGCCGAGAATTCCTCGACGAAGTCGACGCCTTCGAGGAGAGCGTTAGGCAAGAACTGGCGGACGGGCTCGATCACGTGACCGAACGCCGGCAAAAACGAAAGTTGCGCGAGCGCGCCGAGCGCGACGGATGAGACGGAGTGCGAGTCGAGTCACTGTTCCGTCCCTTCGCGAGGGGTTCGAGCGCGACGGGGACCTCGAACCCTCTCTCGGGACCGCTCGCGTGGTCGGCGTCCCCGTCTGCAGAGCGCTCGCGTTTCTTCAGCTCTCGTTTCTGTCGACGGGAACGGCGAGCGGTGAGGATCGTGTATCCGTCCGAAGACAAACGCCAGTCGACCCGCGGTCTCGAGACGCGGGCTATCCGCCCGCCCTGGCGGCTCTGATTCGGCAGGCGACTGCACTGAGCCATCGCGGTCGGTTCGACGCAGCAGATTTGTACGACTCGATCGTCCCGATCCTCGACGCACCGGCCCGCCGTCTCACCTCGCAGAAATGATCTCGTCGGCGAACCTCGAGAGCGCCGCCTCGCGGTCGTCGTTTCGTATTCCAACGATCACGTGATCGACGCCGAGTCGCTCGAGGTCGGCGATGTACTCCCGTATCCACTCGAGGCCGGCGCGGTACCCCTGGTGGATCGGTTCTGGCTCTTCCGCGGGATCGTCCGCCAGTTCGAGTTGAACGGCCATCGCGAAGGGTGTCTCGCCCGCAGCATCACGCCAGTCGCTCACGTAGTCCTCGAGCGTGTGTTCGGGTAGGTGATAGAACAGCCAGCCGTCGCCGTGTTCAGCGATCCACTCCCGAGACTGACGGGCGTACCCGGTCGGCAGGAGAGGAATCGTCTCCGCGGTCGGCTTCGGGACCACGTTCAGGCTGCCGTCGAGGGAACCCCATCGCCCCTGGAGGTCGGGATAATCCTCGCGCCAGACGGCTCGGAGGGTTTCGACGCTCTCTCGGAATAGTTCGCTGCGCTCGTCGTGATTGACGCCGAAGGCGTCGTATTCGGGGTCGCGGTCGCCAGAGGCGACCCCGAGAACCAATCGACCGTCCGAGAGCCGGTCGACCGTCGCCGCGGACTTCGCGACGTGAAGCGGATGACGGAGCGTAAGGACGATGCTCGAGGTCCCGAGCGCGATGTCGTCGGTGTGGGCCGCGACGTGCGAGAGCCACGGCCAGGTGTCGAACGTCTGACCCGCGTCGCGAAATTTCGGCCAGTACGTCGGGACGTCCCGCGTCCAGAGACCGTGAAAGCCGATCGACTCGGCGTGTTTCGCCAGTCGAAGCTCGTCGTCGACATCCGGTGGCTCCCGATTGGTGCCGGTGAGTGGAAACCCAGTTCCGAACGTGAGGCCGTCGTCCCCGAACAGTCGCTGATAGCCCCGATTTTCGTGATCGGATTCGCGTTCGTACTCGTCGTCTTCGTGTCCGTGTACGGCCGATCGATCCATCTCGGTACCGGGTCGTTCACACCGCACCGGTTTGGTCCTGTTCCTCGTCGTCGCTCGACACGCGAGGCCGATCCGTTTCGAGACAGCAAAAAGAACGAGATACCGGACGAGAAACGGGTACCGATCAGTCGTCGGCGGGTGCGGCGCCGGCGCCTTCGGCCTGTTCTTTCGTCCAGGAGAGTTTACCGCCAGCCGCGAGGATGGCGCGTTCGCGTTCGGAGGCGTCGAGAACGGCCGTGTACTCGTCGCCGTTGACGCTGACGGTGAACTCCTCCTGGCCGCTGGTGACGGCGTCGTAGACGTCGTCGACGATTTCGATCTCGTCGCCCTGATCGATGTTCTCGTAGGTGTCTTCGTCGATCGTCAGCGGGACGATCCCGAAGTTGAAGAGGTTCGCGCGATGGATCCGTGCGAAGCTCTGTGCGAGGACGCCCTCGATACCGAGATACATCGGGCAGAGGGCGGCGTGTTCGCGTGAGGAGCCCTGCCCGTAGTTTTCGCCGGCGACGAGGAAGCCGCCGTCGGCCTCGAGCGCGCGTTCGGCGAAGGTCTTGTCGACGCGCGAGAGAGTAAACTCACTGAGTTTGGGGACGTTCGACCGGTACATCAGGATATCCTGCGTCGCCGGAATGATGTGGTCGGTCGTGATGTTGTCCTCCATCTTCAGCAGGGCTTCACCCTCGACGTCGGAGTCGAGCTGGCCTTTCAGCGGGACGTCGCCGATGTTTGGTCCCTTGATGAGTTCGTCGTCGACGGCCTCGTCGGGGCCGATGAGGTCCGTCTTGGAGCCGGTGTACTCGTCGGGGAGTTCGATGCCGGGTGCCTCGAGGTCGCCGAGTTCGTCGGCGAGGTCGCGCGGATCGATGATCTCGCCCTTGAGTGCGGCGGCGGCCGCGACCTCCGGCGAACAGAGGTAGACGTTGTCGTCTTCGATGCCCGAACGGCCCTCGAAGTTGCGGTTGAACGTCCGCAACGAGACGGAATCGGAGGACGGAACGTGGCCGATGCCGATACACGCACCACAAGTCGCCTCGGAGAAGTTGACGCCGGCGGCCATCATCTCGGCGACCCACCCCTCGCGGGCGAGCATCTCGGAGGCCTGCTTGGAGCCGGGCGCGACGATCGTATCGGTCTCCATCGAGGTTTCCCGCCCTTCGAGCATCTTGGCGACGGGGAGGATGTCCTCGTAGCCGCCGTTGGTACAGGAGCCGACGATGACCTGCTCGACGGACTGGCCTGCAACCTCGCGGACGGGGACGACCTTATCCGGCATCGAGGGCTGGGCGATGAGCGGCTCGAGGTCGGAGAGGTCGACGACGATTTCGTCGTCGTACTCGGCGTCGTCGTCGGGCTGGAGGTCGACGTACTCGTCGCCGCGACCGACGCGCTCGAGGTAGTCTTCGGTCTGCTCGTCGGTGGGGAAGATCGACGTCGTCGCGCCGAGTTCTGTGCCCATGTTGGTGATCGTCATCCGCTCAGGGGCGGTCAGGGATTCGACTCCCGGACCGGTGTATTCGAGAATCTTGCCGACGCCGCCTTTGACGGAGAGGCGCCGAAGCATCTCGAGGATGACGTCTTTCGCGGTGGCCCACTCGGGGATTTCGCCCTCGAGGCGGACGTTGACGACTTCGGGCATCTCGATGTAGTAGGGTGCACCACCCATGGCGACGGTGACGTCGATTCCGCCGGCGCCGATGGCGAGTTCGCCGAGGCCGCCAGGCGTGGGCGTATGGCTATCCGAACCCAGCAGGGTCTTGCCGGGTGCCGCGAAGTTCTCGCGGTGGACGTTGTGACAGATTCCGTTGCCGGGGCGAGAGAAGTGAGCGCCGTATTTACCGGCTGCGGAGCGAAGGAAACGGTGGTCGTCGGTGTTCTTAAAGTCGAATTGGTACGTCTGGTGGTCGCAATACTGGGCAGCGATTTCGGTCTGGACCTCGTCCAGCCCCATCGCTTCGAACTGGAGCCAGACCATCGTCCCAGTCGTATCCTGCGTGAGTACCTGGTCGATCTCGATCCCGATTTCCTCCCCGGTCTCGAGTTCGCCCTCGACGAGGTGATCGTCGAGAATCTTTTCGGTGAGAGTCTGTCCCATAGCACTCGAAACTCGGCCGTCCGCCCTGATAAAACCAGCGTGTTTCTGTGAGGAAGGACCGCCGTGAAGCCGCTCGAAACGGACTATTTCCCGAAAATATTGCCGCTCGACCCACCGACTGACGACGACTCCACGCCGGTCACTCGAGAGCAGGGAGGGCGATCGAGCCGAACGGTCGAGTCGTGTCAGGTGCTATCGAGTCGTCGAGCCGTCGCGAACGGATACGCTTTTCTCGTCGCCGCGGCCTTGGAACCACATGTTCCGTTCCGGTGCCTTCGTGGCCGATCACGTCTCACCGACGACCGACGCACAGATCCAGCCTAACGGGGTGGACCTCACGGCCGACGTCGTCTTCGAGCAACTGGAACCGGGCCGCATCGGCCGGGATGACAAGCAGATCGGCGATCGAATCGCCCGTCCGCTCGAGGAACTGCAGGAGGCAGATCCCGACAGCTACTACTTGCCGGCGGGGGCATACGTCGTCCGGTACGGTGAGCGTCTCGCGATCCCCGAGGGTCACGTCGGCTTCGTGTATCCGCGCTCGTCGCTCATACGCAACTCCTGTATGCTTAATACAGCAGTGTGGGACGCGGGCTACGAGGGCCGCGGCGAGGGGCTGTTGCAGGTCCACCACGATATCGAACTCGAGCGCGGAGCACGGATCGCACAATTCGTCCTCGCCGAGGCCGAGCACGAAGACGTCTACGACGGGAGTTATCAGGGCGAAAACATCGAGTGACCGGCCCGTTCGACCGCCGGTTCGGATACCGTTTTGCCGTTCCCGCCCCTACGCGGACGTGACAGGCCGATGATGGCGACAACCCACGTGTTCACCGGGCTCGCGGCCGTCGCGCCCATCGCATACGTCGTTCCGGAGTTCACGCTCGCGCTCGCGGTCGGCGCGATCATCGGCGGGTTCGTTCCGGATTTCGACCTCGTCCTCGCGCATCGACGGACGCTCCACTTCCCGGTCGCCGGACTCGCGACCGCCGCGCCAGCCGTCGTCTTCGCCGCGGTCACCCCCTCGAGTTCAACCCTCGGACTGGCTGCGTTCGCCGTCACCGCCTGGCTACACGCCGCGAGCGACGCGATCGGCGGCGGCCCGGAGATGGACCCGTGGAACGACCGCACCGACCGGGCCGTGTACGATCACGTCCGCGGCCGATGGATTCGGCCACGACGCTGGATCCGATACGACGGCGCACCAGAGGACGCCGCAATCGCGGTCGCGCTCGCGATTCCGGCACTGGTCGTCTTCGACGGCTGGCTCACCGCCGTCATCGTCGGCGGTGTCGTCGCCTCGCTGGTCTACGCACTCGTTCGACGACGGCTCGTGGCGTGGATGCCCGACTGGCTCGAGTAACGTGTCACTTTCAGACGTAGTATCGTGTATCGACACTCACCCGGCCGTGACTGTCACGTGCCCCGAAGTCGGAACGCTGATACGGCCAGTCACCGAGTATCACAGTATGGTCGACGTTCTCGCCGCCAGAACGACACACCTGATCTTTGCTGCCCTCTGGGCAGGGAGCGTCTGTTTCGTCGCCGCCGTCGTCCTGCCGTTGGCCCGCGACGGTGCGTTCAATACGATCCACCCGCTGGAGGTCGTCTCGAGCAAGCTCACGACGATTTCCCGAGCGAGTTCGCTCGTCCTGTTTCTCTCCGGAAGTCACCTGGCTGGCACCACCTACACGGCCGAGAGCCTCTTCGGGTCACTCAACGGCCGATTGGTACTGCTCATGGTCGCGCTCTGGCTGGCGCTGACCGCACTCGTCGAAATTGGTGCGAAACGATTCGAGACTGGACTCACCGGGAAGAAGATACGCGAACCGGCCCGGGAAGCCCTTCCGGTTTTCCGGGCGGCAGCGCTCGCGGCGATCGCGTTGCTCGTCGTTGCGGGCCTGCTGTCGGCCAACGTCGGACGCCTCCTCTGAGCAGCCGACCGACGACGTTTTTCGGACGCGAACGTATTAGAAATGAACATTCTTGCGAAAGATACTTAGTCAGTTGCTGTAAGGTAGTGGCTAATGATCAGGGGTAAAGATATGGCCATCTCGCTCCTCGCGGTAGGAACTGCTGCCGTGGCCGGCTACATCCTCCGTTCGGAGCGCTCACGGTCCCGAATATCGCGGTCGAAAGCCGACCTCGGGGCACGTCTGGTCGGACCGGAGGACGTGCCGGACGACGCGACGGTGGTCGACGCGACCGCCGAGCGTCTCGGCGAGATTCCCGGTGCGCGACGTGCCCTCGACCGGGCCGTTCGCAACGGCGCGCGCGATGAATGGGAACACATCATGCTCGAGCAGGACGGGGCGTGGTCGGTCGTCGACCGCGTCAGAGAGTCGCTGCCCTACTACGAGGACGACGGCGGTGCGTACAACGGGGTGTACGTCAGGTACAACAATCGAATCGTGGTACTCGATGCGATCGGCTGGGCGCGTCTCGAAGAACCAATTCGGTGAACGCACGCCACGGTAGCCACCCGTCCCGGGTGAAATAGCCAAAACAGTAACCCCTGATTGCTTCCTCCATCGCTCTTGCGTAGCACATTGTTGATTTCATAGAGTCGCTTGAATAGCGTGTTTGAGTGCGTCTCGTCCCGGTTTTCGATATAATTCTCGGCGGAGTTGGAACGCTCTGAGATATTGTGTTAGCTTATCTTTCGAGATACCTCGATGTGGCGAGAGCCACCGTCGTGTCAGCGACGCGTGGCTCTCGCAGGTATTGACGTGGATCTCGTCGTCGGCGTATTCACCGTCACCGTGGACGACGTATTCACGAGTGAATGCGTCGTCCTCTTCGAGTGGCTCGTACGCTCGAAAGCCGTCAGTAAAGACGGTCAGCGACTCCTCTTGGCCGACCGCCAAGAGGAGTCGAATCGTCGATTCGTCAGCGGCTTTCGCTGGGATCACGTACCGCTGCCCAGTCCCGCGATCAGCGAGGATGAACACGGGTGGCTTGTCGCCATCGGGTGGCTTGTCGCCATCATACGTTCCGCGCCCACGCGTGGAGAGGCCACGCGAGCGCGACTCTTGGTCGCGCTCGCGGCCTTTCTTCCCGGCAGATACGTACACTTCGTCGATTTCGACCGGCCCGACGAGATCGAGGGAAGGCGCATCGAGCGCTCTGGCGAAGCGCTCGATGCGCCGGTGGATCGTCTTGTGTGTCACCTCGATTTCGCACTGTAGCTGCCGGAGACTCGTGTTAAACCGGAGAAACGCGTAGATCGAGAACAACCACCGGCGGAGCGCAATCTTCGAGTGAGCGAAAATCGTGCCCGTTTTATCGTTGAATGTGCGGTCGCAATCCTTACAGAGATACCGCTGAAAGTGCCCATAGCTGCCGTTTCTGACCGTGAGGTCAGAACGGCAGCGAAGACAGGTAACACCGTTACGCCAGCGAACCTGTTGGAGCAGGTCCGCTGCGACCGATTCCGACCCAAACACATCTAGCGGAATCATCCGTGTCGGGCACCGCTAACGCGGTGCCCTTGTCCTCTTCGACTTTGCAGCGACAGTTCAGCAGTATCAACAATCACCTACGGAAGAGCGTCCTCCATTTGGCCGACAGTGACTGATCAGGTGAGTCCGTCGTCCTCGTCGGCGGTAAGCAAACACCATCGTGGGACCTCGACGTCGCGTTCGACGTCGTCCAACTTCGAGACCGGGTAGCGATCATAGACTGCGTCGAGACGACCGACGTCAGTTGCGTCGTCGTCGACGGAAAGGAGGCCGACCGACTCGAGACGGTCGCGTCCATCTTCGACAATCGGATCGGCGCCAGTCAGACGCGGGACGAACCGGAGGAGCGACCGACGGACGAACCGAAGGTCGAACCAAAAGAACCATCGAATCCGGACGATCGGGACGGCGAACTCGAACTGGTCGACGGCGCCGTGACCGCCGGAGCCAACATCGGCGAAGCCACCATCGGCGAAGCCACAGTCTCGACGGGAGACGCTCGTTGGGCCTGAGCGGACTCGGGCTGGGCTCATCGTCGACAAGCTCCTCGACAACGCGGTCACACACGCGATACCGGACCCGACCGTCGAAATTTCGGCCACGTGCGAGGACGACCGGGTCCGGATCGCGTTCGCCGACGACGGACCCGGCATTCCGCCCGGCGAAATCGACGTCGGAATCGGTGAAAGCGATATTATCGAGTTCACACAGCAGCGGACTCAGGCTCTGACTGGGCCGCTGGATGATCGACAGCTACGGCGGCCACGTTTCGTTTATCAGCGGACAAGGCGAATACCCCGAGGCTTGACCTCGAGGATGAAGCCGACAACTCGTGATACAAACCACTAAGTGAACACATTACTTATCAAGAGTCAGCGATGGAACATAGTCACCGCTACCACGCTTACCCGACACAGGAGGTAGCGGAGCAACTGGAACACCATCTCGACGTTCATCGCCAACTCTACAACCACGTCAAATGGGACTACGAGAACAGTCCTGAAGATGACAAGCCGAGTGAGTACGGCCAGAACAACAAACTCCCCGAATGGAAACGCAAGTGGCCGCTGTTCGGAGAAATGCACTCGAAAGCCGCCCAAGCCACCGTCGCTCGCTTCCATCGGAACCTCTCGAACCTTCGCAAGAAGAAAGAGAAGGGATACAAAGTCGGTCAGCTCACACGGCAAGCACCCAGCGATTACCGAAGTGTGACGTACAACCAGTCCGGCTTCGACCTTGATGAAAAGAGGGGCCGCGACAGGTTCGCTTACGTCCGCTTCAGCAAAATCGGCTGGGTCAAAATCCGCTACCATCGCCCGATTCCTGACCGTGCTTCCATCAAGGAAGTTACATTCAAGAAAGAGACGACCGGTGAGTGGTTCGTCTCCTTCGGATTGGAAACCGACGATACTGACCTTCCCGAGAAACCCGGCGTGAACTCGCTCGATGCGAGCAACAGCGTCGGAGTTGACCTTGGCATCCTCAACTACATCCACACGAGCGATGGGAAGACCGTGGAATGGCTCAACCTCGAAGACGAATACGACCGACTCCGCCGCGAACAACGCGAACTCTCGCGGAAGGAGAAGGGGTCAAACAACTACGAGAAACAACGGAAGAAGGTCGCCAAGGTCAAGCGTCACATTCGTCGGAAGGTGCTGGACTACCAGCGCAAGATAACGACGTGGCTCGTCACGGAGTACGATGCCGTGTTCGTGGAAGACCTCAACGTGGCTGGGATGCTTCAGGGCAATGGGAACGCTCGGAACAAGCAGGATGCGGCGTGGAGACAGTTCATCACACTCCTCGAATACAAGGCCGACCTGTACGGCTGTCACGTCAAGCAGGTTGAAGCGCGAGGCACTACTAAAGAGTGTGCATCGTGCGGTGTGGAAACAGCGAAACCCATCTGGGTCAGAGAACACTCCTGTCCCTCGTGCGGATTCGAGACGGACAGAGACGCGAATGCGGCGATGAACGTCCTACAACGCGGCTTTTCTGAACTAGGGCTGGGATGGCCCGAATCAACGCCCGTGGAGACTGTGACCGCTACGGACACCGCTGATTTCCAGCGCGTGTCTGCAAGTCACGTCGTAGAAACGGGAAGCCTCGGGGCGTGACCCCGAGGCGATTCACTCAGTCGGACATGGATGGCAACCGGGTCGAGGCGGCGCCCCTGGAGCCGGCGGACGAATCGTAGTCCGATCAGACCGGGTCTCGAAAATAGCTCTCCAAGGAGGACCCTGTTCGGTAATTCGCTGACTGATCCAACTCTTTGCTGGCTATCGATTATTCTGTCGATGTAAGTGTGAAAGTGGCCGGTGATGGCGGTTTAAGTGTGCAATCCCAAACGCCCTCACCAGCCGATGTACTAGACGACGTACCTGTCACAAACATCCTTCGGTCGGCAAAGCGCCGCGTCCTTGCGGCGCTTGACCTATCAGTTCTCGATGAGTGGATGGACGACGGGCCGGGTCGAAATCCATGTTATCCTCGCTCACAGATGATGCGTGGGCTACTGTTGTGCACCGCCGAGACGAAGTTCCAGTTCAGAGAACTCAAGGACTGTTTCGATTCGGTTCTCGGGTGTCTCATCTGCGGATTTGCAGATGAGACGCCTGTATTGAGTACGATTTGGGAGTTTTGGAACCGCGTGCAGCCGTTCATCCAACGGCTGTTCGACTATCTCGTTCGGCTTCTCGATGAGATCGGCTTCTACGGCTCCCGGTTCGTGTTCGATTCAACGCATCTGGAGTGCCTACGCACCGACCCCGACGGTGCGTGGGCGTGGGATTCTATCGATCAGCAGTGGGTCTACGGATATGGGTTGCTTGTCGCGGTCGACTGCGCCAGCGGGAAGATCGCTGGCGCAGTCGTTACCCAGCGCAAACAGCATCCAGAAACAGTGACACTCGAGTGTTTTGACCGGCTGAGTGAAAATACGACGGTAACGGAAGTTTTGGGCGATTCGGCGTACGATACGCTCGAATTCCATGAGGAGTGTCTCGATGACGGCACTCTTCCAATCTGTACGTATAACCCGCGGAACACGGCTGAACCGCTGGATATCGTATTCCGAGTAGAGGCGTTGGTAGAAGAATACGATGTCCAGCTCCATCGTGAAGCGCTCGAGGCAGCGTTCGCCGACCGTATCGTCGGCGAACGCTTCTTCAGCGGACTCAAAGAGGATGAGCGAAATCTGACATTCCGTGTTCGTGGCCGTCGCCGCGTCGAAACTCACGTTGGACTTGTCTTGATTGATCGACTTGTCACAGCGCTAGCCAACCGACTCGATGATCCAACTGCTAATCTCCGGAGAACGAAACTGTGGTGATTACCGAACAGGGTCCTCCGACGAGAGCTATCCGGCCAGCCGCCACGAATCGCAACCACTACCACATCAGCCGGCCGACCCCTACCCATGCAACTGGGGCTGATCGGACTCGGACGCATGGGACAGATCGTCGTCGAGCGAACGCTCGCGGCGGACCACGACGTCGTCGCCTTCGACCTAGACGAGGACGCGGTCTCGAGAGCCGCCGATGCCGGTGCCGAGCCGGCCAATTCGCTCGAGGATTTCGTCGGACGGCTCGATACGGAAAAACGCATCTGGGTGATGGTCCCCGCTGGCGACGCGGTCGACGTAATCCTCGAGGAACTCGAGCTCCACCTGAACGGCGACGACATCGTCGTCGACGGCGGTAATTCGTTCTTCGAGGACTCCGTGCGCCGCGCCGAGTCCTGCTCCGCAGCCTACCTCGACTGTGGCACCTCCGGCGGCCCGGCCGGCGCCGAACTGGGATTTTCGCTGATGGTCGGCGGCTCCCAGTGGGCCTACGACGAACTCGAGCCCGTTTTCGACGCCGTCGCGACCGGTCCCGACGGCCACGAGCGAATGGGTGCCGCCGGCGCCGGTCACTACGTCAAAATGATTCACAACGGCGTCGAGTACGCGCTGATGCAGGCCTACGGCGAGGGATTCGAGTTGCTTCACGAGGGACGGTACGACCTCGACCTCGAGAACGTGGCGTCGGTCTGGAACAACGGTGCGGTGATTCGATCCTGGCTACTCGAGCTCTGCGAGGAGGCCTTCCGCGAGGAAGGGACCGATCTCGGAACCGTCGCGGACCGCATCGAGGGCGGTTCGACCGGCACCTGGACCGTCCGTGAAGGCCTCGAACAGGAGGTTCCCCTGCCGCTGATCTACACGGCGCTGTCCGAACGCTTCGGGTCGCGGGCCGACGACGGTCGATTCGCACGACGGCTCGCGAACCGGCTCCGGTACGGCTTCGGTCGTCACGACGTCCCCCGACGAGAGTAAGCGAGACGAGGGCCTGTCCGTCGCTCGAGTACGGTCCCGTCCGTCCCGCAACGATCGGCCTCGAGGATAGCTGCGGGCCAGTATCGGCATCGAAGTCTCGAAACGGAATTCACCGTCGTGCTCGAAGTGCGGGTGCCCTCCCAACCAATCGCTCCTACACACGGCAATTGTTCACACAGTTCATTCTACGTGCCGGAATCGTTGCCAAACACGATATTATAATAGTAATTATAATTTTTATGGATAGTTGTTCGCACTGCGTTATGGATTTAGGTCACACACGACGCGACATTTTGAAAATATCTGCGGCCGGCACGGTCCTCGGTGCGGGACTCGTCGGGAACACCGCGAGCGCGATGGCAGCAGGAGCCCCGTTCGGTGACGGTGTCAACCTGCAGCCGTCGTACTTCTGCGGCGGCACCGGTCAGGACATCGGCTGGGACCTGATGGAGCAGTATCCAGCCGTTCAGACCGTCCGGATCGAAATCGAGCCGTTTTCGTTCGGCGACGTCGATACGACGGTCGAGGACGCCAGACGCTGGATCGACGAGGCCGCCGAAAACGGGTACGAGGTAATCGCCACGTACCACCACGACCCGGACAACGGGTCCGCGAACCCATCGGCATTGCAACGGGCGGCGGACTTCTGGGTCGATCACTATGGTACCCTCTCGCAGAACTCCTCGTTCGCGATCAACCTGATGAACGAGTGGGGCGATCACAGCGTCTCCGCGAGCGCGTACGCGTCGGCGTACACCGACGCCATCGGTACCGTTCGCACCGACACGAGCTACACCGGGCCGCTCGTCTGTGATGCCCCCGGGTGGGGCCAGGGAACACATCGACTCGCACGCGCCGTCGAACACATCGACGACGGCGATCTCATCCTCTCCGCGCACGTTTATCCGAGCGGATACAACGCGACGACCGGAGAATCGCTCCAGCCGATCCATCTGGACGTCATGGACGAGACCGACTACCCCTGCATGATCGGCGAGTTCGGCACCGACGCGGGGACTGCCGGTGCCGACTGGTCGGCTATCGTCGACCATGCCAAGGCGCTCGGCTGGCCGGTCATCGCCTGGGCATGGAACGGCGACGGCACGGCGGAGAGGATGAACATGGCCGATCCATACTGGGGCGACGCGTGTCACGGGCCCTACTCCGAGTCGTCGTACTTCGCCGTCGTCTACGACAAACTCGGCGACGGCAGTGGCAGCGGCGAGATCGGCGGGAGCGTCGAGCCGACGGCCACGATCACCCCTGGCGCGACCGACCCGTCGGTCGGCGAGACGATGTCCTTCGATGCCAGCGGCTCGAGCGACGGTGACGGCACGGTCGAGCGCTACGAGTGGACGTTCAGCGACGGGACGACGATGGGCGAACGCGTCGAGCACGCCTTCGACGAACCGGGCGAATACGAGGTCCTGCTGACGGTCACCGATGACGCGGAAGCGGCTGCTAGCGACGCGGTCGCGATCACGGTCTCGGCGGAGTCGGATCCCGGCGTCCCAGCGAATCTCGGGATCGTTGCGACGACAGCGACGGCGATCACGCTCGAGTGGGGCGACGTCGACGGTGTCGATCGCTACGTCGTCTCCGTCGACGGATCTGCGGATCACGAGACGTCCGAGACGTCGACGACGATCGACGGACTCGAGCCGGACACACGCTACGAGATCGCCGTCGTCGATGGGGACGCTAAATCCGTCACGAAGACGATATCCGTCGCGACCGAGAAAGCCGACGGCGTCGACGAGCGGGTGAACGCCGAGATACAACCGAGCACGACGTCGCCATCCGTCGGCGAGCGCGTCGGTTTCAACGCCGTGGAGACGGCTGGAAAGAGCTCCTGGATCACCGAACTCGCGTGGGCCCTCGGCGACGGCACGACGGCGTCGGGCTGGTGGAACGCCCACACGTACGACTCGCCGGGCACGTACACCGTCGCGCTGACCGCGACCGATAACGAGGGAATCGCCACGACCCACGAGATCGGTATCAGCGTCAGGGCCGACGGGACCGTCGGTGACGATAGAACGGACGGGAGGAGCCGAGACGATGGTGCCACCGATGACGATGGGTCCGACAGCGGCGATGCAGCCGACGAATACGGCAGGTCTACCGGAAACGGCGAATCAACTGACGGACTGAACGCCGAGGTTCGACCGAGTACGACGTCGCCATCCGTCGGCGAGCGCGTCGGTTTCAACGTCGTGGACACGACCGATCGCAACGCCTGGATAACCGCACTGCGGTGGGATCTCGGCGACGGCACGACGGCGTCAGGCTGGTACATCGCCTACGCCTACGACTCGCCGGGTACGTACACCGTCGCGCTGACCGCAACTGACAGTGAGGGGACCACCACGACCCACGAAATAAAGATCAGCGTGTTACGATACCGACGTCGTCGGCCCGCGTTCCCGTCCGACCGTCCGATAGAGCGAGAGAATCACCACGTATGACCCTCCCGTACTGAACGGTTCCAGTGACCACAAATGTTCGATACTATTCGAGGAGCCGACCGAAAATCACGGGGTTTCGGCCGACGGCTCGGGCGACGGGCTGAACGGAACCGGCTCAGAGACGGGACGAATCGCCGTCGGACAGGGTCGCCGGCCGATCGAGACCCGCCATCTCTGGTGGGGATACAATCGCAATGTGTGGGCCGTTGACTACAGTTTTCGCTTGCTTATAATTGGGACGCTCACGACTGTGAGAGGGTCTTTTTACGTGAGCATGTGACGTATTAGATAAGTGTCCGGGGTTGGAACCGGCCACAGTGTCGTCAGAGCCCGAGTTTCAGAAGGACTCTTGTGGGGTTGAGACGGTACGAAGGAACCGAATACGTCGAGCGACCTCGAGGTTCCAGAGAGCCCGCTGGAAGGGTAAAAGAATTAGAATGTAAGGGAGGGGACGGTCGTTGCCAGTATCGGGATTCATCCTCGCGTGATTTGCCAGTGCTCGTTGACCGCCCCGAAGTCCGTCGACGTGCACCCTCGAATCATATCGTCACTGGCGAGGTTGAGAGCAGCGCCGTACTTGTCGTACTCGGCGAACGGACCCCTCCAGGGATCGACGTCGATCACGACCGTCTCTCGAGCCACTCGGTAGAGAACCTCCAACCTGAATGCCTCTTTGTCTAGTTCAAAAAATGACGCTGGAGTTCCGCAGGCTGTCCTAGCGAGCGAACTGCCCCCTGCTTCGTTCTCTGAGGGGCCCTGCTGACCTGGAGCAGTCTGTGATCACATACAGCAGTAGTGTCAAAAGTATTATTCCCATCAGGGGTACGATCAAATCACGTCACTCCGCGGTGACGTAGGTGAGGAAGACCAGCGCAACGGTCTGGATCGCGCGGAGGACGGCTACGGACTGCTGGACGCCTAGGGAATCGGCATAGAGCATCCCGCTGCTGAAAAAGAAGTAAATGGCGAGGACATTTTCCAGGAGCATCGCAACGCCAAACACGGCCAGTCCTGCAGTCATCTTGGACCCGAACGTTCGGTAGTTGCGCGTCCAGATGACCGTTACTACCGTCAAGAGGAGAACGTTCACCCCCGAGAGGACGGTCGCTCCCAGCATCCAGGGGCCCATCGTACCCGCCATTCACATCGCCTCCAGAACGGTTTCGAACTCCTCGCGGTGGTATTCGAACTGATCGGTCAGGAAGTACAACCTCCCGTACTCGTCGCCGCCGGATTCGATAACATCATGTTTCTGTAGCATATCGAGGTGGTGTCGCACTGTATTGTAATCTACGTCGAGGCACTCCGCGAGCTGATTGGCGTTCCGGGGTCGGTCGTCGAGAGCGGCGATGATGCGCGCACGGTTCTCGCCACCACGTGTACCAACTAGGAGGTACCAGAGTGCCTTCTCCATCCATACGTGCTCTTGTTTCAGGGGATTATGAGTCCAGTGGTCATCCGCTTACTGTCTTCGTGACCCAACCAGTCGCCCCACTCGGGAATGCGTCCGATCGCTCTTCGGGCTGGCGGTTCCCCTCGCCGTCGATCGCTCGCACCACGACCTCGTGACTGCCGTCGGGTTGGAACTCGTAGCGCCACTGTCGCCACACGTCGATTCCAGGGAGTGGCTCCGAGAGTTCCGCATCTTGCCAGGTGCCACCCCCGTCCGTCGAGACTTCAACGCGCTCGATGCCACGCGTCCCGGCGTAGGCGTGGCCGGCCACCTCGAGGGCCCCGTTGTCAAGAACGGTGTCACTCCAGAGTTTGGCGACGGTGTTCACCGGCCCGGTGCCGTGCCAACCGCGCTGTTCCCAGTAACCATTCATTTCCTCGTCCAGGAGTTCGATTTCGGTGAGCCACTTGACGTTCGTCTCACCCCAGTGTCCGGGGATGAGCACGCGCACCGGATGGCCGTGGGACTGGGGGAGCGACCGACCGTTCATGCCCCACGCGAGAAAGCCGTCTTCGAGCGCCTCGATCGGGAACTGGACGAAGTATCCGTCCTCCGCACGGAGCATCGCACATCCACACTCCCCCTCGGGATCGACCGCCTTGAGGAGCGGCTCGATCGGCGTTCCGGTCCAGACAGCTGTGTCCAGTTTCTTCCCGTTCAGGTCCTCGCCGACACACCGGAGCGTCACGAACCGGTGCTCGGTCTGCATGTCCGTCAGTTCGTCGAACGTGACAGTTACGTCGTCACCGACTTCTCCGGTAATCGTCATCGACCAGTCCCCGGGCGAGAGCTCCGGGTCGAACACCGTGATATCGACGTTGTAGAACTCCTCGATCGTGCTCACGAGTCCCGGAACGTCGCCACGGATGTCGAGTGACTTCACTTCGGCCTCCTGCAGCAGCGTGGCTACCCCGTCGTCCGTTATCTCGCTTCCGCCGCCGGCGGTGTCATCAGCCGTCAATCGACGGAGGCCGATAGCCGTGCCGATGAAGGCCAACGCGCTCACGCTCGAGATGAGCGCACGCCGTCGCGATGGGTCGTGGTCGCGAGCGGCGACCGGCGTGGTGCCGACGGCGGTAAACGCCGCAACGGGCACGGCAGCACCGGCTGCGAGCAGTGGCTCCGCCGTAAGCGAGGCGGTCAGACCCCACGCTAAGAGGCCGGCCAGACCGCTCCCGATCACAGGTCTATCGAATCGCTGGGCGACGGAGAGCCCGACGATCGCAGTGCCCGACAGCAATCCGGCCGCGATGACGAACGATAGTGCGATGTGCAGCAGATGCCCCTGTTCGCCGACATTCTCGATCATCCAGGCGACGATCGGTCCCGGCGTGGCCCGAACGACGAGGTCGTCGATGGGCGCGACGAGAAACTCCGGAGAGTAGCCCGCCACCGCGTAGGACCCTGCGACGCCGGTGCTGCCCGCGAGCGTCGCGAACCCGACCGCGTCGCGGGAGGGAGAGCGGGAGTCAGCCATAGGTACGTCCCTCGCTCATCGTGTCACTCCATCCCCACGGAGACGACTGGGCAGTTGACGGTGGCGGTGTCGGTGGCGAGCACGGTCGCCGAGGTGGCCGACTCGAGGTCCGAGACGTCCTCGAAGTCGGCGTTGTCGTAGACGGTGACCGACCACAGCGGCGAGTAGCTTTCGTCGCCCGGCAGCGAGGCGACGACGTTGTGCGTCTGGTCGCTCATCTCCTCGGTCATGAACCCCGACTGCGGGCCACCGCCGTCTTCGTCGGGGTTCGTGTTGAAGGAGACGTAGATGGGCGAAACCGGCACCTCGTTGCTGTCGGTCGCCTCCAGTGGCGCCTCCTCGAAGAGGAAGTAACTGACGACCTCCCCCTCGTACCACCCCTCGACCAGTCCCTCGTCCTCGTCGCCTGCGCGTTTGGCGGCCGTGGAGCCCTCGGGGACGACCGGACAGTTCTTGATGCTGTCAGTGTCCGTGGTCTCGAGGTCGTGCTCCATCAGGTCGGCGCCGCTCGTCACCGTGTTGGCCTCGTAGTCGTCGGGGACCGTGACCTCGTGAACGTGCCAGAAGTCGTTGTATCCCTCGTCGCCGGGAATCACGTCGATGACGTTGAGCTGATCCTTGACCGGATCGCCGTTCTCCCGGAAGAACGCGTAGATGGGCGCGGGCGCGGTCGGCTGCACGTCGAAGTTGTAGTACTCGACGGCCGTGCCGTCGGGACCGAGTCCCTGCGTGACGAACGGCCCCTGATCGAAGTCAATAGGTTCGTTGGGGTCCGGCAGGTCGTTCATTTCGTTACGCACCATCAGCGTCCCCGCCTCCTCGCTGAACCGATCGATCTCCGCGCGTGGTGCCTCCGCTGGATCCGTTGTCCGAGTTTCCGTGATCGAATCGTCGTCCATGGATCCATCATCCATCGAGTCGTTGCCGGATGGTTCGTCGCTGTCATCCTCACTACCTGTACATCCAGCGAGTGTGACCACCATTGCGCCACCTGCGAGCTTCAGAACTCGGCGTCGCGTCGTATCGTTGTTGGACATAGCAGTTTATCGCTCGAGAAGAGCGAAAAAATAGATTTTTCAAGAATCGTATAAATTTTCCCCCACTTCAGTTCGAATTCGGTCTAGATTCTGTCTCAGGTTCGTGTGGCTGTGGTTGCTGTCGGCAACATCGTACTATTCTACGGACTCTCCCCACAACTTCGTGACCTCGAATGGCGTGCAAACAGAGTCGCTTGCCGTCCTCTCAAAAGGCGATCAGCGACTATCGTTGATACTTCGATGGCCGTCCTCGATCTCTGTTATTCCGCCTCTTCATCGAGTCGGAACGTCGCACGAACCGGCTCTGGGAGGGGCGGTCGTGGGGCCGTTTCATGCCGCTCAATCTTCTCGGGCTTTCGCGTTTTCTGGTGAACGGCTCTCGCCATTGGGACGCCCTTAAGATAGTTGAAGTCGCCGAGAATGTCGGCACCGTACTCGGTAAAGCCGTAGAATTTCCACGGCAAGCCGCGCTTTTCCTTATTTGGGGGATACTCGTAGATTGCGAGGATGTCCGCTTCTACGAGCACGTCCAGTTGCTCCCCAACGGTCTTTTTCGATTTGCTCGGGATGAAATGGTTTATTTCATCCGCCGATGCGAGGGTCTTCGGGTGCCCTATGAGCGCCTGAATGATGCTGTGTCGAGTTTCCTGTGACAGCAGCGCCATCAGCTCACGCTGCCGCTCCAGGGGGTTTTCCTCGTTATCGGCTTCGGAATGCGCGGAGATGTCAGCCATCGTCGACTGAACGTACGATGGCAGATCACATAAGCACAGGGGATTGACTTCTCTAAGTTAGACCAGTATGGTTATTAGGATATATTTCCATATTGGTTAGCATAGAAGACATACCGGAGAACACCGAGGAACTCACGGATTTCATTCTGAACGACGTTCTCTATGGCCTCGAACTCGACCCGATAGATAGTGAACAGCTCCTCTCGTATATGCGTGAGCGACACGAGCACCTCTTTGGCCCGCATTCGACGTATTTCGTGCTGGGCAGTTACGAATCACCGTTCAAGTATCGTCTCGAGGAGGCGCTTGACGTGTTGAACCACCGGCACGATGCCTATGCGTACCTACTCGTCACGCAACCCGACCTCGATGTGTCGGACGACATTCCGAATCTCAAAGTGAAGTTCTTTCTACACGCTCTCTATGCGGATTCAGTTCCGCTGATTCTTGAACACGACACTGGTGGGGCGGTCGCCGAATTTGGACGTGTTGAGCGCCCGATGCTGCTCGACCGTACGTACCTATTCCCTCGGGCACAGGAGGAACACTACGCTGATGACTCCCTGCTCACGACACAAGACGCGATACTTGCTCGAGCCGTCGAACTGGCATATCGTGCCGATAATCTCGACGAAGAACTCGATGCACTCGCCGAACGCGCTCGTGACCACGGACTGGACATCTCGACACAGGGCCTCGAATCGTATCTAGAGTCCGAACTTGGGGGTCGCACGCCGTCGTATAGCGGCGTGATAACTGATTCCCTCGTCCACCTCGAATCACTGAACCAGTGCTTTTCGTGGACGACGACGGAGGAACTCGACGAACGATTGTCAAACGTTCCGTGAACCGTCTGTACTGAGCGACAAATCGTGATCGCTGCACGCGGTACTGAACGGTGCTGCGGATTGTCCGAGCTGATACGGCCGAACACGCGGTTGACGTGGTCCGCAAAGGCCTGCGTTGTCCGTAGTCTGGTTGTCAGGCTATAGTGATTAGCAGAGATACTCATAGATTTGCGGTGAGTTGAGTGCTGGCAAAGCCATTGAGAGATATTCGTTGACGTCATCGAGTGTTCGAAAGAGGTGGTTGGCTCGGCCCTCACGGAGCTGTCGCCAACAGTTTTCGAGCGGGTTCATTTCCGGCGAATGCGCCGGCAAGAATTCCAGAAGCAGGCCGTCTGCGGCGGCCTGCTTCTTCAGCGTCTTCGCGATGAAGTAGCTCGCATTGTCCAAGACAATGGCGAGCTTCTTGCCGAACTCGTGCTGTATCGCCCGAAGAAAGTGCTTTGCGATTTCAGCGTTGAACCGATTCGACGTCAGAGCAACAAAGCGCTCACGGTCGTCGGTGACTGCTCCGAGCATGTTCACCTTCTCACGAGCGCCCGAGACCGGCAGTCTCGGGCGCGAATTCACCGGGAACCAATCGGGTTTTTGCTCGGTTGCGACTTTCTGCGTGTGTTGGTCGATGGCGACGATTCGATACCCTTCAGCCTTCAGCGTCGGCCACTTTTTTTGAACTCCGCACGCCAGCGTCGCTGTTCTTCTGGGTCAGCCTGGTAGTGAATCGGCCGGGCTGTCTGGACCGACAGCCCGGCCTTTTTCATCAGGCGGTACATGTGCGCGAGAGAATACTTAACGCCGAAGTTCTCGGCGATGTATTCACGGACGAGGGATGGTCTCCAGGCTGGTGCGTCGATGCCAGCTTCTGACGGCGGCGCCTGAAGCGTCGCCGTCAGTTCGTCCCACTGGTCGTCGGTAAGGCGAGGACGGCTCCCGCCACGAGGGAGGTCGCCGAGCGCGACGCCCTCGCGCTCGGCGACAGTGTCGATCCAGTCGTAAACGGTCTGTGCGGGGATCCCAAGGAGACGTTCGATCTCGTATGGAGAAGAGCCATCGGCGTAGAGCAGTGCAACGGTCAGACGTTTGACTGCCTTTGGATCAGTTTCCGTGCGCAGTTGCTGGCGCAACTGCTCCTCATCGACATCAGCCAGCTTCTTTCCCCATCCGGTCATACCCGTCTCTACGCACCGTGAAGATATGAACCAGAGTGCTGATCCCTATAGCGTTTCGGATCAGGTCGTGAACCGTCTCGGTTCATGCAGTGTCGGTCAGACGAAGCGTAATATAATATACGTGATGTGTTCACCCCTACAAGAGTTAATTTGCGTCTACGATAGAGTCTACCATGGAGATCACCGACGTCCGCGCGGTCCCGCTATCACACCCGATTCCGGAGTCGGAGCAGCATCGAACCGATCTCGGCACCAAGGTGAAAAACGACGCGCTGCTGGTGTCCGTCGAGACCGACGAAGAGATCACCGGTATCGGCGAGGCGCTCGCGATTCCGACCAGCGTCCCGACCGCGATAAAAGCGGTCATCGAAGACGACCTGAAGCCGATGTTGATCGGCGAGGACCCGACGTACACCGAACGGCTCTGGGAAAAAATGTACAACGGTCCCCGGTTCGCCCCGGCGATCGACCGGGGCTACTCCCAACCTCGAGCAGATCGGCGCGGAATCACAATGGAAGCGATTGCGGGCGTCGATATCGCGCTGTGGGACGTCAAGGGCAAGGCACTCGGCGAACCGGTTTACGAGCTACTCGGCCCGGTTCGGGACTCGATTCGGGCGTACGCAAGCGGCGGCTGGGCACCCGGTGAGGAGGCCGAAACGGAACTCGGCGAGTACGTCGACCAGGGCTTCGACGCCGTCAAGATGCGCGTCGTCGGCGAGGGAGGATTCTCGATCGAGAAGACGCGCATACGCGTGGAGGCGGCCCGGCGCGGAATCGGCTCCGAGACCGATCTCATGCTCGACGCCCACGGATCGCTCGATGCGCCGACAGCGATCAAACTCGCTCGTCGACTCGAACAGTACGATATCGCGTGGCTCGAGGAACCGGTCTCGCCGGACAATCACGACCGGCTCGCAGAGGTGCGACGCGCGACCGAGATTCCGATCGCCACGGGGGAAGTCGAACACACCCGGTTCGACTTCCACGACCTCTTCGCACACGATGCGGTGGACATCGTTCAACCGGATCTCTGTCGAGCCGGCGGATTCACCGAAGTGCGCCGGATCGCTGCACTGGCATCCGCCGAAGGTGCTCGGATAGCGCCCCACGCGTTCGGTTCCGCGGTCCTCTTCGCTGCGGGCATGCACGCCGCGTTGGCGTTGCCGAACTGCCATCTCCTCGAGGTTCCACAGGGCGATACGACGTTGCTGGACGAACTGTTCGAGGAATCGTTCGACGTTCGGAACGGGACGGTTCACGCGCCGGACCGTCCCGGACTTGGGTTCACGCTGTGCGACGACGTCTGCGACCGCTTCGAGTACATCGAGGGGCCCGAATACGTGTTCTGATACCGTCGGAGCTGACTCCCGTGTACGGACCGGAAGACTGACGCAGCGTGCGAAGATGTGGCCCATCGCTGCGTCGGCCAGTTCGAAATCGAAGCCATCGACGTACTCGCACAGGGAGGGGAACGCGTGCGGACCGCTCGAGGCCGTGTCGCTTCGCTCGGCAGTGACCGCGACGCTGTCGGTGTCGATCAAACGCGCGACGGCTGTCGAAAGTCGTCATCCGTCCGTTCTCCGGGCAGCGTCGCGTCTCGCTCAGACCTCAGCGATCACTTCCATCTCGACGTCGAGTTCTTCGAGGGCGAGCGCCTCGACGGCGAAGAGGCTCCGCGCGGGGTACGGTTCGGTGATGTACTCCTCGTAGACGCGATTGAAGGCCTCGAAGTCGTCCGCGTCGGTCAGAAATACCGTCGCCTTCACGACGTCGTCGAACGAGGCACCTGCCTCCTCGAGGATGGCAGCCACGTTCTCCAGTACCTGTCTCGACTGAGTCTCGATATCGCCCTGGAGTAACTCTCCCTCGAGGGCCCGGTGAACCTGCCCGGAGACGAAGAGGAGATCGTTCGTCTCGATTGCCTGGGAGAGTGGGGCTGTGCTGGGTGCGACTGCGTCGGTATGAATCTGCTCCATGGTACGTCCCTCTCGGAAGCCATCTTATAGCTTCGCGCCGAGGGAGGCTTCCGAAGATCTGTCCAGGGAGCACACCCGAGGGCTCCCGTGACGAACGGCATACTGCCCGCCTTTCGTTCCGCCGGAGGTAGCGGAACCCGTGTCTGCGCCCGTGAAGGTAGTTCGGTCTCGGAAAAACAGAACCCGATGTCGGCCGGGACTGCCCTTCACAACGTCTATGGTTGCAGCTTGAATTGTACCGAGTAGATGCCCCCACGCGAACCGTTCGGTCAGGTCGGCCGACTCCTCGCCGGTATCGTCCTCCTCGCGGCCTTGCTCGGTCTCGTGTACTGGACCGGCGCAACCGGCGTCGAACCACTCGAGAGGGGCTATCCGGACGAAGTCGACGTAACGCAGAACCGCGAGGCCTACGTCGGCGACCGTGTCGCGCTCGGCGGAATCGTCGTCGAGACGGACCCGGTCGTAATCGCGACACAGCGCAGCGGGTACGGCAGATTCACAGTAGTCGGTGCACACGAGACCCTCCAGCATTCGAGCGTCACCCTCGAGACGGGCGATCGCGTGACGGCTTTCGGGACACTCGAGGACGAATCCACGCTCGTCGCGGACCGCACTGTCACCGACAGGCTGCGAGACACCCTGTACATGGTGGTCGTCTCGTTCGTTGCCGGGTGCTGGGTTCTCGGCCGCCTGGTCCGCAGGTGGCGACTCGACGTCGATCGGTTCGCGCTCGTCCCCCGTTCCACGTCGCCGACGGACGGCGGCCGGCGCAATGCTGACCGCAGTGTGGCGCAAGGTGGGACGGCGATAACCGACGGCTCGAGCGAGAGACGCGGGGTGCGATCGAATACAGGCAGATCCCGAGACGGCGGTGATCGGTGATGCCGGATCTCCTCACGCACGTCCTGGTCGGCTACAGCATCGGGACGCTCCTTTCGTTCAGAGACGAGACGATACGACCGGCACAGGTCAGCCTGGTAATGGGTGGCGCGCTATCACCGGATCTGGTGAAAATTCAGCTCTTTTTTCCAGATGAGTTCGTCGAGTACCTCCTGGGCGTCCCATTTTCGTGGTCGCCGCTGCACACCGTCGGTGGCACCGTACTCGTCGTCCTCCTCGGATCGCTTCTGGTCGCTCCCGAATATCGGCGCCAGACGATCGTGCTGATCGCTATCGGCGCTGTCTCTCATCATGCACTCGACGTTATGTTGCTGACGGCGACTGGCGAGTCCTACGCCGTCTTCTTCCCGATCAGTGCCTACCGGCTCCCCTCTCTCGATCTCTACCTCAGTACAGACCGCTGGCCCGCGATCGTTTCGGGGTCGGTCGCCGCCGTTCTGTGGGGAGTGCGCCGGTACGCGCCCGCCGCGTGGTTGCGTCACGTAGAGTAACGGTACCAGTCGGTTTGGCGGCGGCGGTTCGCCGTGGCGTTCCGTCTGCAGTAGCTGTCCGCAGTTCTCTACCGGCTACGGACCGGTCTCTCCCGAAACGACCCCGGGTCGTGGCACTCGAGGGAGAGTATACTCGATCCACAGGTTGATTATACGGCCCTGTCGTAAACCGACCCGATGAGCGGGAGTTCGAACGACGAGGTCGATGCGACCGACCAGGAGCACCGAGAGGTCGGCCGCGGCCTTCTCGACGAGGAAATGGGGCCCAGCGGAGCGATGGCCCACCTGTATCGCGGCGAAATTCACCGGATGCGCTTCTGGCGCGAACGCCTCGATCGCACGACGAACTGGGCCGTCATCATCCTGGCGGCCATCCTCACCTGGGCGTTCTCGAGCGAAACGAACCCGCACTACGTACTGCTGGCCGGGACGGCGATCCTCTGTGTCTTTATGATTATCGAGGCGCGACGGTATCGTGGGTACGACATCTGGCGGTCGCGGATGCGGTCGTTACAGAAGAACGTATTCGCGTACGGTCTCGATCCGTCTCAGGGGCTGGAAGACCGGGACTGGCGGGTGAAACTCAGCAAGGATTATCGGGAGCCCCGGCTCAAGGTTTCGCGGATGGAGGCCATCGCTCACCGCCTTCGCCGCGTCTACCTTCCCTTGTTTTCGGTCTTGCTCGGCGCGTGGGTGCTTCGCATTTTAGCGTTCGCCAACCTGCCGTGGCCCGAAAGTGCAGCGATCGGACAGATTCCGGGGAGCGTCGTCACCGCCATCGTCGGGCTTGGCTACTTCGGACTGTTCGTCATCGCGCTCAACCGGAAGACGTGGCTCGCGGAAACGGAACTGATGACGGAAGATCTTCGAAAGAAGTAGCCTCCGATCGACGGAATCGATCGGTCGCACCGCCGACTGCGTCGCGGAACAGGGCCGATAGGCCTCGACTGCCACTATCGCAGCGGGACGCGTCTCGACCGCCGGTATCGGAGCGGTCCGTGGTGCGACCATCGACGTCACATCGAACGGTTAACTCGCGGCACAGTTGTTCGGACCCAACTCGAGGGACGCTGCCTCGTCGGTCAGCGGTTCTTTCCCCCAGTTAATCGCCTTGATCTGGTTGTAGTTCGCCGGTTCGTCGGAGAGGCCGTCGACGATAGTATCGACGAACGCATTTCGGTCGTTGACGGCGACGAGCTCGTTGTCCGCGACGAGGTCGCCGAGCGTCGTCGCGAGCGGTCGGATCTCCTCGTCGCTCATGTGACCTGGAAGGACGACCGTTTCGTCTGGAAGGTCGGTGAGCCGATCGAGGCTGTCGAAGAGTTCGGCCGCCGCCTCGCGGACGTCCGTCTCGTCGCTCCCCTCTAAGTCCGGCCGACCGACGCTCCGGATGAACAACGTGTCTCCCGAGAGCAGCGCGTCGCCCCAGGTAAGTGAGACGCTGCCGGGTGTGTGGCCGGGGGTGTGCATCACTTCGAGTTCACGGTCGCCGACGGCGATCGCGTCGCCGTCTTCGATCGCTTCGTATTCGTCGAGTTCGCCCGCATCAGTCGGGTGGAGATAGTACGGGACATCACGCTCGTCGGCGAACGGACGACCACCGCTGACGTGATCGGCGTGTGCGTGTGTATCGACTGCGGCAACAATCTCGACTCCGTGGTCGTCCGCAACGGACTGGTACTCCTCGAGGTACAGACTCGGATCGACGACCACGCCCTCGTTGTCGGCGTAAACGAGATACGAGAGACAGCCCGTCCCCGGGCGGACGATCTGCGTGACGCCGTCGACGGCCTCGAGTTCGTAGGTGACGTGAACGCGTCCCCAGCCGTTCATCCCGTCGTCCATCGATTTCGCGTCGTAGCCCCGCTCTCTGAGGAACTCCGCAGCGGATGCGGACGTGACGCCGGCGACACAGACGACGGCGATCTCCTTGTCCTCCGGAATCTCATCGAGAGAGTCCTCCAGACCGCCGAACTCGTCGTTGAGCAACTCGTCGTATATTGGAATGTTGACGCTGTTCTCGATATGCCACTCCTCGTAGTCGTCTTCGTTACGAACGTCGAGTACGAACAGGTCATCGTCCTCTCGTCGGGCCGCTACTTCATCGGGGCTTATCGTCGGGTCAGCCTGTCTAGTATTGCTCATGACACCCAATAATATACGATAGCGCAAGAAAAGTCTACCGCAAATCCGAATCTCATCGAGTGCTCGGAGCCCCGTTCGGTCCGAGAACCGATACATGTCACCCTGCGAATCCGATCGGCCCGTATGAACGCCAGGTGGAAGTACTTCTGCGGTCGTTTCGACAGGGCTTCGATCGATCTAGGCGGCGGTCTACAGCATGGCGTGTTCTCGAGGAGACGGCGCGAATCGCATACCACGGATCGCGTAGTGGGCCAGCGGATAACCGAGGTAATTCTTCGGGTGATGCAACCCGAACGATCTGTTCGCGACACCCTGCGCACTCGCCTGAAATCGGAGCGCCCGCGCCTCCGTCGTCGTCCGGTTGCCGACGACGCGAGGTACTTCGAGCACCGAGACGTCGCCCGCCGAACTGACACCGAGGACGCCGACGTTCAGCTCTCGCGCCAGTGTCCGGTCAGTCTCGGAGACCGAACGCACCGGCGCGGCGAGATATGCCGCATTCGCCTCGTGTAGTCTGTCGTAGGCCTGGACGATTCCGAGTCGCGTGTCGACGCCGCCACTCGTCTCGCCCTTCGCTTCGACCGCGATCAGCGGCGGTTCGTCGCCGAGACGCTCGACGGCGAGGAGGTCGGACTCGAGGGAGCGAACCCCGACGAGATCGGGATAGCCACCGCCGATCTCTTCTGGCGATCAGGGAAGCCGACGAGTCGAACTTGGCACAGCACTTATTCCGATTGACATGGTCGCTCCGACCATGCGTTGTCGTGACATTCCGTGGGAACGATGCCCTCGATCGACTGCACCGGCTATCGAGGTGGCGCGATGAGTTCGAAGACGCGGAGTCGCTGGGGGTGGGGATTCGAAGGCGAGATGATCGACGAGGACGAACTCCGCGAGCGAAAGGCGTATCTGGAGTCGGCGCTCGGCTTTCCGGAACGCCCCGTTCTCGAGCCCGTCCCGCTGGCCGAGGCGACGATTCCCGACCCGGCGATCGAGATACCGGATCACCTCGCGGATTGCTGTTCGTCGGATCGAGCGGTCCGGGCCAGACGGACGTACGGCATGGCCCGTCCGGAGACCATCCGGGCGTTCCACGGCGATTTCACCCCCGCCCCGGATATCGTCGCCCGTCCGACGACGGACTCCGAGGTCGAGGCGATACTCGCGTGGGCGTCCGAGCAGCACGTCGCCGTTTCGCCAGTGACCGGGGGAACCGGCGTCGCCGGAGGGACGGGACCACCGTCGGGTGACGTCCGTACTGGATACGCGGGAACGCTCGCGCTCGATCTCCGGGACCTGAATGAGGTCCTCGAGGTGGACGAGACGTCGCGGACGGCGCTGATCGAGGGCGGAACCCTGGGGCCGGATATCAACGACCAGCTCGACGAGTACGGACTGCACCTCCGCCACTACCCGCAGTCGTATCGTCTCTCGGGACTCGGCGGATGGATCGCGACGCGATCCGGCGGCCACTACGCCACCAGGTACACCCATATCGACGAGTTCGTCGAGAGCGTCCGAATGGTCTGTCCGGCGGGCACGTTCGAAACGCAGCGACTCCCTGCCCACGGTGCCGGCCCGGACGCGAACCGGCTCGTCTGTGGCTCTGAGGGGAGCCTCGGTGTCATCACGCGAGCGTGGATGCAGGTCGAACCGCGACCGGCGTACCGATCGGACGCAGCGGTGTACTTCGACGGGATTCTCGAGGCCGCGACGGCGATTCGTAGGATCGTCCAGTCGAAACTGACGCCGGCGAACTGCCGCCTCCACGACCGGGTCGAGACGAGCCTCTACGGGATGGACGACCTCGAACAGGACCTCGTCGTTCTGGGGTTCGAATCCATCGATCGGCCGACCGACGCGGCCCTCGATCGAGCCCTCGAAATCTGCGAGACGGAAGGCGGGGTCTGTCCGGACGGACCGGATCACTACGGTCCCGGCTACGGCCGCGACCGGCCGGACGACAGCGACGTCGCGCGATGGGGCACTGCGTTTCAACTCGGCGCCTCCGGGAGTACCGACGTTCCGCTTTGCGTCGTCGGCGGAACCGTCGAGACCGCGGTGACGTGGGATCGCTTCCCAAGGTTTCACGAGGCCATGCTCGCGGCCGTCACCGATGCCGTCGAGTCAGAGTGCGAAATGGGACACGTCTCGACCCGGTTTACACACGTCTATCCGGACGGCCCCGCCGTTTACTACACGTTCCGTGCGCCGGGAGACCCCGATCCCGACCGACGAATCGAACAGTGGCAGCGGATCAAACGGGCCGGACTCGACACCGTCATGGAATACGACCTGACGCCGACGCACCACCACGCCGTCGGTCGGGACCACAGGGAGTGGTACGCGGCGCAGATACCGGAGAACTACGGAACCGCTCTGCGCGCCGTAAAGGGCGTCCTCGACCCGGCGGGCGTAATGAATCCCGGCGTCCTCGTCGATCCTCCCGAACGCGGGTGAGACGGTGAGCCGACCGGTGGGCACCCGATCCGTTCATCGAGTCAGGGGTTTGTGTCTCGAGTCCGTACGAACACCGATGACAGAAGCGACACTCGTCTACGACGACGACTGTGGGTTCTGTACGTGGTGGGCGGAGTACGTCGACGAGCGAACGGACGTGCGTCTCGTCGGGTTCAGCGACCTCGACGGCACCGTTCGCGAGCGACTGCCTGCCGAGTACGAGGACTGTGCACATCTGGTGACCGGAGACGAGGTATACTCCTGTGGCGCGTCGATCGAACAGGCGCTGGTCCGCACCGACATCGTTGAGCCCGCCGGGGAAGTCGTCGACTTCCTCCGACAGTTCGACGACTACGAACGGTTCCGGAAGCGATTGTACCGCTGGGTCGCGAACAACCGCGACCAGTGGGGCAAACTTTTCTCGAGGAGGCCGCCGGCGCGCCGCGGCTCCGACGATACGTGACCGGCCCGTTCGCACGAGCCTGTTCGTCACGGATACGGGCCCATCGGGCTGTTCGCTGACGGGCCCATCGGGCTGTGAGAACGGTCCGATACTCGACCCTTGAAATAGCCGGGAGACCCCAAACACGTAGGAGTGATCGTTACGCGCCTGACGCGAGAACGAACAGTATGAGTGATACCACCCCCGAAGAACCGATAGATCTCCTGCTCGTCGAGGACAATCCCGGTGACGTTCGTCTCACCGAAGAGGCGTTCAAATCGACGGACAGCGAGATTGAATTCCACACCATTAGCGATGGAGCGGAGGCCGCGAAGTGCGTTCACCGGCTTCACTCGGAGGGATCGGAGAGCGATCTCGATCTCGTTCTCCTCGATTTGAACCTCCCGCAGACCAACGGGTTCGCGGTTCTCGATGCGCTCGACGAGGAGTTCGACTACCCGCCGCCACCCGTGCTTATTCTCTCCAGTTCGGAGACCGAAGAGGACATCATCAAGAGTTACGAAAAGAACGCGAACGCATACCTCACGAAGCCAGACGGCCCGATGGAATTCGATTCGATGGCGCAGGCGATCGAAGACTTCTGGATCGAGACGGCACGTCACCCGCCAGCACCCATGTAAGCGCCATCCGCAACCCGGAACCCGTGAGCGCAGCCGGTCGGAACCGAACTCGCTGTACGTCCGATCATGCGGGCAGCTGACGCCGCCCTGACTCCGACTTTCGGAAGTGACGGACTGTGGACTGCAGATTGAAAGCTGCGGACCGCGGACCGTGGGTATCACTCGCCCTCGAGCGAACGCGCCGCATCGTCGCGGCCGCCGCTGCGATCCGGACGGACGATTTGGGCGGCAGAGAGGGGGGACCGGGCATCGAGAGGCGACGCGTGCGAACGGCTACTCGCTATCGGACAGATACCGCAACGCACCCCCGGCGACCGTGACGACGACCCCTCCCGAGGCCAGGACGAGGAGTCCGGAACTGTACGACCCGGTGACGTCACGAAGCGTGCCGACGAGCACCGGGCCGAGGAAGCCCCCGATCTCGCCGACGGCAAAGATGAACCCGACGGCCGTCCCGGTCAGCCGCGCGCCGATTCCCTCAAGGTCTGGTGGGATGGCCCGGACGAGCGGAGAAAGCCCGCCGACGCCGAATCCGGTGACCAATACGCTACCGACGAGCAAGGGGCCGATGTCGCTGGCGAGAACACCAGAGACGCCGACAGTGGCGACGACTCCGCAGACCATCAGGGCCGTTTGACGCGCGCCGATCGGTCTGCGACTGCGGGAACGACGAGGACGCCGACGACGTTGGCTACGACGAGTAGGCTCGTCGTCCGACCGGCCTGATCCGCCGAGTATCCGCGGGCCTCGAGCAGGGTGGGGAGCCACCCCTGCATCCCGTGAGCGATCAACAGGTACATCGTCCCCACGACGACCACGAGCTGCAGCTCCCGATGGGTGAGAACCAGTTTGAGGTCCCGGCGAACGGCAGCGGGGGTAATCGACGAAGCGGCCGCCTCGGCGTCGTTGGCTGCGCGATTTCGGGCGTCGATGCGGAGCCGACGCGCGGCGACGAACCACAGGAGGCCATACCCGATGGCAACGATCCCGCTCCAGAAGAAGAGGGCGCGCCATCCTCCGAGCAGCGGACCCAGAATCGGCCGACCGACGGCGAAGGCGCTCGCCGTTCCCGCAGACGCCCCTACCAGATAGATCGAGGACGGAAGCCGGTTTCGGCGGGCGGGAACAGCACCGAGACGAGTTTCGGCAACCCGAACGTGATTGCCGTCGCGCCGACGCTGATCAGTAGCGTCGCTACTCGTAAGTAGCGACGGAAATCCGACCGCGAAGCTTCGGCCGATCTGGGCGACACCGTAAATCAGAACGCCAGCCGCGAGGCTCCGGCCGGGCCCGACTCGATCGACGACCATCCCTGAGGCCAGCGCGATCGGGATGTAGGTCAGCGAGACCGCTCCCGCGACCACCCCAGCCTGCGTGCCCGAGAGCCCGAGTTCGTCGATTATCGTGGAGAGATACGCCGGTAGCGAAAACCAGATGAACATCAAGCAGGTGTAACCGAGCGTCCCGACCACGACGGTCCCGTACGCCCGTCGCCGATCCATCCGTCCAGTCATCCGTCCGTGGATGGGCAGCGGTGGGCCGAGTATCTTCGCGTCGCGGTAGCCTCTCACGGAGAGAGCCGGGGTGGGGGAAACCTTTCTATCGTGGCGTAGTCGATCGTCCCGTGACACCGGCAGAACGGGCGTTTCTCGAACGCGGTCGTGTCGCCGCGTTAGCGACTGTCGACGGCAACGGACGACCGCACGCGGTGCCGATCTGTTACGCGCTCCTCGAGCGCGAGGACGTGATCGATTCAACGAACGCGACCGATCCGACGGACGGAACGGAACTCGTCTCAGCGATCGACGAGAAGCCGAAAACGACGAGCGCTCTACAGCGAGTGCGGAACGTGAGAGTGAACCCGCACGTGACGGTGCTGGTCGACCGATACCGCGCGGACTGGTCGCGCCTCGCGTGGGTCCAGGTCCGCGGTCGAGCACGGATCGTAGAGCCCGAGACCGCGGCGAATTCCGCCGCCGATGCTGTGATGCGAGAGCCGGCCGATTCGGCGCTGCACGACGCCGCCGTGGCCGCGCTCGAGACGAAGTACGATCAGTACGCGGCGCACGACCTCGGCGACCGGCCGATCGTCTCGATTCGTGCGGACCGGACTGTCTCGTGGGGCGCGCTCGAGTCGGACTGATGCCGAACGCGGTGACGGGCGACTCGACAGTCGGGAGTTCTCACTCCCCGACGAGTGACCGCTCCGCGTTTCCGACGATGAGCAGGGCTCCCGCCACGACGGCGACGGTCGTCACGAGCGGGTTTACGATTCCGAGAACGGCGGCGGGGATCGCGAGTGCGTTGTAGACGAACGCGAGCCCGACGTTCTGCCTGATGCGCGTTCGGGCCGCAGTCGCCAGCGCGAACGCCCGCTCGACTGCGGCGAGGTCGTCGTCGGCGATGGCGACGTCTGCCGCATCGGCGGCGAGCGCGGTACCGCTTCCCAACGAGATACCGAGATCCGCCGCAGCGAGCGCGGGCGCGTCGTTGGTCCCATCACCGACCATCGCAACCCGGTTGTCGGCCCGCATCCGCCTGACGGCCGCAGTCTTTCCCTCCGGCGAGACGCCGGCGAAGACGTGATCGACGCCCGGATGCCGATCGAAGACGTCGGCGGCCGTCCCATCGTCGCCGGTCAGCACCACGACGTCGATTCCGTCTTCGTCCAGCGCCGCAACGGTCTCGTCCCAGGCCTCGCGGGGGTCGTCGCCGACGATGACGACTCCCTCCGCCTTGCCGTCCCGGCCGACGACGACCGGCAATCGACCGGCCGCTCGAGCGGCGTCGATCCGCTCGCAGAGCGCGTCGCCGAGCGTCCAATTGCGGTCCCGGAAGAGGTCGGGGTGGCCGACGAGCACCGTCCGGCCGTCGACGGAACCCTCTACACCCGTCGCGTGAGTGTGAAAGTCTCGAACGTCCATCCCGCTGGACGCGGCCGAACCGCCGTCCGCGCGAGTCGTATCGTGCGGGCCGCCGTCACCGTCACGGTCACTCCCTCTCTTCCGATCGCGCTCCGCATCGGCCTCGAAGGCGGCTGCGATCGCAGCCGCCGCCGGATGGGCCGCACGCCGCTCGAGGGCCGCAGCGGCCTCGAGCAACTCGTCCGGCGCGTCGGCCTCATGGACGGTCATCTCGCCGCTGGTGAGCGTTCCGGTCTTGTCGAACACGACGACGTCGATGGCGCGCAGGCGCTCGAAGATCGTCTCGTCGAAGACGACGACCCCACGCTCTAAGGCTTCCTGCAGGCTCGTCGCGACGGTGTACGGCGTCGCGAAGCCGAGCGCCCACGGACTCGCAACCATGAACGTCATGAAGACGGCCATCACGACGCTCTGTACGCTCGGATCGGCCAGGATCGTGATCGCGCCGACGAGGACGGCGGCGGCGAGAACGATCGGGACGATAACCGCGGCGACTTCGTTCGCTCGGCGCGTGATACCGTGGTCCGCGCTCTGGACGTTCCAGACCACCTGCGTCAGTTGCTCGATGCTGCTGGTCGTCCGCTCTCCGACGTCGACGATCGCTGCGTCGGTCGTGACGACCGAGCCGCCGACGACCTCGTCACCCGCGCGTTTCGTAACCGGGAGCGACTCCCCCGTCACCACGGCCTCGTCGACCGCACACTCGCCTTCGGAAAGCGTCCCGTCGACGGGAATGCGCTCGCCCTCGCGGACGAGTACCTGATCGCCCGACTCGAGGTCCGAGACGGGAAGTTCGGTCGTCGACCCGTCCGAGGCGTACAGTCGGGCCGTGTCGACCTGTGAGACGGTGAGGTCGGTCAGTCGATCCGTCGCGCGTCGTTTGACCGTCGTCTCGTAGTACGTGGCGCCCATCACGATCGAGGCGACGACGACCGTCAGATCGAAGTAGAGATGTGTTCCGCCGAGACCGGTGGTGATGACGCTATAGAGGTACGCGCTGACGATGGTAAGCGCCGCGAGCAGATCCGTCGTCGGTCGCCGAAGTTCCAGGCTGACGAAGGCCCCCCGCAAGAGCGGGCCGCCGGTCAGGTAGAGGATCGCCCCTGTCAACACGACGAACAGGGGAAGGTACAACGTCCCGCTGAAGCCGGTGAACGCGTTCTCGAAGTGCGAGATCGCGCCCCAGTCGGTAAACGACGTCAAAAACATCGGATAGAGAATCGCGACAAACGGAAGCAGGAGGAACGATCCGAAGACGACTCCGACCACGTACCGCATCTCGAGCATGTCGTCGGCGCGGCGCTTTCGGAGGCCGGACATCTCGCGGGAGCGCCGCGTCCCGCCCGTCCCCTCGTCGGCGGTCGCGTCCTCCCGTAAGTAGGCCGTGTAGCCGAGCGTACTCAGCGCGTTCTGGAGCGCCCTCGCCGTGATCCGGTCGGGATCGTGATCGACGCGGATCGTCTCCGTGACGTAACTTGCTTCGGCCTCGACGACGCCGTCACGATCCTCGGCGACGGATTCGAGGAACGCCTCGCAGGTCGCCGAGTGCATGCCGTCGACCCGGACGAACGTGCGGACCGCTCCGTCGAGTTCGACCCGCCGCTCGTCGTCCGCACTCCCGGTCGAACCCGGATCGGCGGTGGAGGACACGAGTTCGGTTCCGTCGTCGCTCACGCCGTACTCTACAGCGACGTCCCGGCAGCCGGTCGAACAGAAGTCGTCCGACATCGACCCGCCGTCCTGCTGGGACAGCGTCGCCCCGCATAGCCGACAGCGGTCTGGCCGGTCGCTCCCTTTGCGTCGATCGCTCACAATCGCCACTGCGGGTTCGACGGCAATAACGGTGACCGATCCGACCGATCGCCGGCAGGAACGCGAGGGACGGCCGCCGTCACGTCGTATCTAGATCGAGTCGCGAGAACGTCCACGCATCGATCGGACTGGATTCGAGGCCGAGACCCTCCCCAAGATCGCGTGCGAGGAGGGTCCGTGACGTCGGTCGAACCAGCGCCGACAGCGGCAGTCGGGTATCCGGGTAGAACCGGAATCGAAGCGGTGACGGCATCGTCTCACCGAACGCGGTGAGATAGCGGCGGTCGGCGTAGTCGTCGACCGCCGCTACGAGGAGGCGGTTGAGCGCCGGCTGTTCGGGCTCGATCGTCCGTGGGAGCGTCTCGACGATTCGGGCGCGATCGGTGCCGGTCGAGACGACGAGCGCGGCGACCGGATCGCCGTCCCGTCGAGCAACGTAGGTCAGATACGTGCGAGCCGGATTGGCGAACCGCCAGCGGTAAAACTCTGCCGTCCTGTTCGTGTGAATCTCGTCGGGAATCGACCGCCGATAGATCGCCGCGAGCGTCTCAGCCGGTGGCGTCTCGTAGTATTCGATACCTAGCTCGTCATCGGAGTCCACGAACAACCGGTCACCGGCACGATGGGCACACGTAATCGTTCCCTCGAGCGTCTCCGTGAGCCCGTTGCTCGAGCGACCGGGTTCGGTCGGCCGCTGGTCGCTGATCGGCCCCGCTTTGATGGGGCGTCCGTCCGTGGCGGCTGCCGACGGGCCATCAACAGTCCGCTCCTCGAAGGCGTCGACGGGGTTCTGCGGCCGATAGTAGGCGGGGACGGTTCCGATTTTCTGCCAGCCGTATGCGAGGTTCCCAGGCAACGAGTTCTCGTTTGGGAAATTGAAGAAAAACGACGGTGGGCCGTCCGTGTAGCGCTCGATCGCTCGCTCGTTCATGCGACCGAACACACCGCGTTCGCGGTGGTCCGGGTGAACCATCGTATCGCAGGGCTGAAACGCGGTCCGGACGATTCCGCCGAGGGCCATCTCCTGGGCGAAGAACGACCGGAAGCCGATCGGATCGCCGTCGACGGTCGCGACGATAATCGGGACGTGATCGACGTACGGGTTCTCGCGGAACTTCCAGCGGAACCACCCGGGGCTTCTGACGTGACCGAACACCGTTTCGTACAGCGACAGGAACGCCGCTCGATCGTCGGACTCGAACGCCCGAACGGTGTACTGTGACGCCGTGCGTGGAGGTGCGTTCATGGTCAGGAACGACTCACGCCCGAGTTCGGGGCGAACTCGAGACGCCCCGCTGTGTGGTCGTGAGTAGTAGTAGTTCGTTCGAAGGCGGAATACTGGTTCGCCTTGAATACGCCCATTTCGACAGGTTGACAAACCCCTCGGCGTAGAAAACTGTCGAGCGAGCACATTTGCGTGTGGGTCTCCGCTGGTTCGCTTTTCTGACTCATCGAGAACGACACGAGACGCGGAACAGCGACCTCTCACGAAAAATCCGCTCGTGCTGACCGGCCTCCGCGTGCCGGGTTAGCGCCGTTCGACGACGGACCCGTTCTCGCCGACCGCTACGGTACGCCTGCCGGCCGAATCGGTGGAAACGGCCAACAGCGATTCCGGTGCGCGAACTTCGACCCGCTCCCAGTTGGCTGTCGAATCCCGCTCGTAGATCACCCCGTCCGCATCGCAGGCGATTGTCTCTCCTTCGCGGCGTACGATCCCGCAGACGGCCTCCTCGCCGACCCGCTCGGGAGTCCACGTCGACGTTCCGCGGCGGTGGACGACTCCGTCGTCGTCGCTCACCAGACAGTCGTCCTGCCCGAGCGTCGCGAGGCTCTCGAGCGTTCCGCCGGCGCCGACGGGGCCGATGCCGTCGAACGATCGACCGCCGTCGGTCGTCTCGAAGACGCCGTCGTTCGTGTCACAGCAATAGCCGACCGACGCGTCAGCGAGGACAATTCCGCTCAGGCTCGAGCCGTCCCCTGGCGTGACGGGATCGTCCCACGAGACGTCGCCGTCGCCATAGCGCCCGCGATAGACCTCCCCGGAACCGTTGATCAACAGGATCGTTTCGTCGCCGCTCACCCCGCCGACGGCGACCCCGGGCCAGTTGTCGGTGATCCCCGCGGGAGCGGAGAAGTCCTCGTGGCGGCCGGTATCGGTCTCGAGTCGACCAACGGCGCCGCTGTCGCCCGCGACCCAGACCGTCTCGCCATCGGACGTGGCGTCGACCCCGGAGAGGTCTTCGCCTGCAGCGGCCGGTCCGTCCGCAAGGGCGATCGACCACTCGCTTTCGGCGCCATCCTCGATGGGCGCAGCGGCGAGAACGAGTCCGTCGTCGCCGACCGCGTAAACCGAACCGGTTTCGGTGACGCTGACGTCATTGAGCGTCGTTTCCGTGGGAACGTCGACGAGGGTCCAGTCGCGAGTACGCTCGAGCTCCTCCACTCGATCGGGCGCTGTTTCGTCAGCTTCGGCTGGTGGGGTCCCGGAGTCCGTCACTGAGCGGTCCGTCGTCGATCCTCGATCGAGACGCTCCGGTCCCGGTTCCGTCACTCGAGTGTCCTCCTCGGTCGTCACGACCGCCGTCCGTTCCCCCGAAACCCGATCGGCATCTTCGGGCGTTCGTTCCGTTCGCTCCGCAGGCCCGGTCCGTTCCTTCCGTTCCTCCCGCTCCGTCTCCTCCTGCTCTGTCTCCGCCGCCGACGGTTGTCGCAGGTACAGCACGATCGGCGGCAGGACGTACGAGGCGATCGCAGGGACGACGAACCAGCGGTGGACGATCGTCAGCGTTCCAAAGGCGGTCATACCGGCCGTTGCGACCGCGTGGATCCACGTCTTCGTGTAGCTGCGAAAGAACGAAAGGAATCCGTCGACAGAGCGCGAATCGTGTGTCGCCATTGGTGGACCCTCGCGGCTTGCGTCCATCTATCGGACTCGCGAGCAAAAGCGCACTGCTGGCACCGCGACCAGCGGCGGCGACTCGCGAGGGTCATCGATTACCGCACTCGGATCACCCGCGGCGTGCCTGCGTCTCGAGGATGATCGTGAGTACACCGTTGTTGTAGGTCGCGTGCCGATCGTCACCGAATGCGAGGTCACTCGGGAGCGGCGTGAGCGTACAATCGGCGATATCGGGGCCGTCATTCACCGCGATACGGAGGCGACTCGAGCCGACTTCGACCGTTAGATCGTCGGCTGTGGCGGGGGCGACGTCGACGGTGACGCGGAGACGGTCGGCCGATTCCTCGAAGACGAGTTGCACCGGGAACGGGAACGACGCCGTTTCGAAAGGCAGAGCGGGGGTCACGGAACCGCGTTTCGACAGCTGTTGCAAACACTTCCGCGTGTACGATTGTACGTTTGATACCGTCGTCGGGGACGTTCGTTATAATTCACGTTCGGTGGCGAGTCCCGAACGTGGAACAGCGATGGACGCGTTTAGCGTTGAATATCCAGTCTGCAATCGTCACCGGTTGTGTCGTCGAGTGATGCAATTCACGCCCGTCCTCAAGGACGCGGTTCTCTCGCTGTTTAAAGATAGCCGAGGTCCGCCAACCGCTCTTGCGTCCCCTCGCGCATCGCTACCTCACCCGATTTCTCGGCTTCCGAGAGCGGTTCGAATTGTTCCTCGAGTCGCCGGCTGAATTCCCGCACGCGCTGTGGGTTATCGTCGCTGGTGTCCGTCTCCTCGAGCGGATCGGACGGAACGTGATGGAGGCGCTCGAAGCCGTCGTCGCCGCGGACGTACTTGTACTCGGCCGTTCGGATCGCCCGCAACCGCCGGTCGAACTCGCGAACGCGATTCGGAATCTCGCCGAAGCGCTCCTCGAGGCGGTCGATCGAGGGCTGGGGGGAGACGTACTCGGCGAAGACGGCGTGGCGCGGCTCCGTGTCGGAGTTGGGGTGGACGGACCGACTCGACCACTGCTCGCGGAGTTCGGGGTCGTCGATGCCGACCGTCTCTAGCATCGTAGCCGGGAGATCGAGTAGCTGAACGAGGTCGTCCCGTCGCCCGCCGCCGGTGAAGGGGCCGCCGTGACAGACGAGCGGGACGTGCAGGAGCGTGTCGTAGAGATTATACTGGTGTCCGAAAAACCCGTGTTCGCCGATGTGCTCACCGTGATCGCCACAGACGACGAATAGCGTGTCGTCCCACTCGCCCGCCGCCTCGAGTGCGGCTCTGAGCCGGCCGACGTGGTGATCGACGTAGGCGAGTTCGGCCCGGTAGAGTCCGCGGAGCATGGCAAACTCGCGATCGGAAATATCGTAGTCCTCGCAGTCGTATGCGCGGGGATCCTGGCGGATCGCTGTCGCGTCTTCGAAACTGACGTCGTCTTGGAGAAAGCGTTTCGCATACTCTTTCGGCGGATCGTATTGAACGTGAGGTTCGATTAGGTTACAAAAGAGAAAGAACGGCCGGTCGTCCTCGCGGTCGGTGAGCCAGTCGGCGATCCAGTCCGTCGACCGGGCAGCCCCGTCGTCGCCCGTCGGTTGGAGCAACTCGCTGTAGAGGATATTAGCCGCATTGACGAACGGATTGCCGTCGAAGAGTCGATTTCGAGCCGCCGCAATCTTCTCGCGAAGATCTTCACCGCGAACGACCGCCCCCATATCGGCGTCGGATTGAATGAATTGCCAGCCCTTTCGAAGGTCGTCGAACCCGCGGTCGAAGCCGAATTCCTCGGTGATCCAGGTATTGTTCGAGACACCAATCGTCCGAATCCCTGCGTCTGCGAACGCTTCGGGGAGCGTTCGAAGGTCGTCGTCGAGACAAGTGTGGCCGCCGTGCGTGCCGTGCTCGGAGGGGAACATCCCAGTGAAAAACGATGCGTGGGAGGGCAACGTCCAGGGTGCCGTCGCGAACGCGTTCGTGAACGCAGTTCCCTCATCGGCAAGTTGGGACAGGGTCGGCGTCGGATTTGCGTTCGCTCGGTCCACACTCGAGACGTCTCGGTCGACGAGAGTGGGACTCGTCTCAGTTCGACCGGCCCCCACCGCAGTCCGTTCGTCCGCGATCGACTGGATCCCGACGCTCCTGGCGCGGGCCGTATCGAGAACGACGAAAACAACGTTCCGCACAGTACTATGTGACTCGCCGTCACGTCCGTTGGATTCCGACATATACCTTTCCTCAACGTCACATGGGGAAGGTCACAGCCCCGGAGTATGCAGGGTGACAAACAGGGATATCGGCGATTCGCCGAAAACGCGCCACCAATTCGACCGGAGCGAGCTACGATCGCGGGGGAGTCGCCCCCGCAAGTCCCTCTCGAACGCACTCCCGAAGACGGTCGGTCGCGAGCGATCCAGTGACGTGCCCCTTCTCGATCACGGCAAGCGGGAGTCCATCGTAACAGTGCCGTTGCGTTTCGAATTTGATGATTCGGTCGTACCGTGCGAGCAGTGGCGTGCAGTCCGCGGCCCTATTCTCGAGGAACATGCGATCGAAATCCAGCACCGCCCGAAGTCGATCGGGATTTTCCCGTGCCCTCGGCCCGGTCATCTTCCGATACACCGAGGAAACGAACATCTCACCGAGTGACGCATCGGCGAAAAGAGGGACGTATCCGTCTGCCGTCCCGAAGGACGCACGATGGAGGTTCGTTATCCAGCCGCCGAGACTGAGACCGGAATCGACCACCGCAGGGTGTCCGCGATCACGTAGTCTCCTGGCCAGCACATCGACGAGGACCGTCGAGGTCGCGCACATCCCGACGAAATTCGCGAGGTCTCCCATCGAACGAGCGTAGTCCAGGCTAGATCGGTCGTGAAACGGTGCACGGATGGCGATCACGTTCGCGGGAACGTCCCAGGCCGCCGCCGCGAACAACCGCTTAAACGAGTTCGAGTTGAACTGACCGAAATCGAACGGATCCTCGCCGCTCCCGTGGTGGTAGATCAGCGTCGGGTCATCGTCGCCGTGCCACTGCCAAGCGAGATACGCACTTCGAAACCGACCTACGGGCGTCTCGGCGACGACGGCCCGCTTCCCGGAAATTTTCACCGAATCGAGCGTGACCGACGTGTCCGAAACTGCATCACCGGTATGCGGGCTCGTGAGGCTCCGTGAGAAGAACGTGTTTCCTCGAAGCGCCAGTGCGCTGACGGTGACGGTGGCGCTGTCGACGAGCTCGTGACGGTTCATCTAGCATATCGGTGGTGGACGCACGTATCGTCTCCGAAGACGTCACCTCACCGTAAGCCGGTCGGCGACCGTCGCCCTCGGTTTCGGACCTGCTCGCTCCTGTAGACGACGGGAACTGCGACGAAGGTCGCGGCGACGGCACCGAGCGCGATGCTCTGAGCCGCCAGTGAAACGGGGCCGAAGAACGTCGTCACGGCGACGAGGACGACGATCGAGAGGACCACGCCGATCGCTCTGGCGGTGAGCGGACGGCTGGTTCGGATCGGGCCGTGACCCGCCTCCCGCGCTCGAGCGAGGACTGCGAACTGCCAGCCAGCGAACGCCCCGAGCGATGCGCCGAACAAGAGGACGGCGTCCGGAGTCATCTCGGAGACGACGAGGGCGACGGTAGCAGTCCCGACCGCGATAGCGAAAGCGAGCGTGCCGCGGTGGGTCGGATACCGGTCTAGCAGCGGACGGATCAGGAGCAGAAACGCGAGCCCGGCGCCCGCTCCGGCGACGACATCGACGAAATAGTGAACGCCGAGACCGATGCGAGAGAAGCAGACGGCGATCACGACCGAGGTCGCGACGAGATACCGGCGACGACGCGTGCCGACGGACCAGTATTCGGCCAGGGTCAGGTACACGACCGTCGACATGAGCGCGTGGCCGCTCGGAAATCCGTAGCCGGTCGCCGTGGTGGTCGCCTCGTATAGCGGCCGCACCAGCTCCGGCAGGGTTCCGACCTCCACGAGCACGCGTTCCGGCCTCGGGAGCGCGAAGGCCGCTTTCAGCGCCGTGATGAGCGATAACCCGGAGAGCATGATCCCGACGATAGCGGCGGCTTCGTCGCGGTCCGTTCTGTCGGTCCAGTAGACGGTCCCGACGAGCAATCCGAGAAACCAGACATCGCCGAGCTGGGTGACGAGCCCGAGCAGGACGACGCTCCAGTCCGGCGCAATCTCTCGAAACGCGTCGAACCAGTCTAACCCGCGAGTCATAGTCCACGTTACGTGCGACTGGATACATAAACGGTTCCGGTGAGAGAGAGCACCATACACGTTCCGGAGGACGAGTCGAACCCATCGTTCCGGCGGTCGAACGGACGCATCGTTTCGGCTCGAGGGAGAGTCATCCAGAGACGGGAAAACCCTCATTTTCACGCCACCTGTAGGGTATCGAGACGGGCGTCACCGGCATCTCGAGGGGAGTCCAATGAGCGAGACACCAGTGCCCGAACGCGAGATCGACCCGGAGTACGACCATAGACGCGAGGAGGGCGTCGAAGAGTCCGTCCTCGAGTCCTTGCTCGACGAGTACATGATCGGGCGGGACGAACACGAGAACGCGCCCGCCTTCGTTATCCGGCCGGACGACGTTCAGGAGGTGATCCGGCTGCTGCGTGACGAGGCGGGATTCGATCACCTCTCGTGTCTCACGGCCCAACAGTACCAAGACCGCTACGAGTCGATCGTTCACGTGACGAAGTACGACCAGCGCACGCACGAGGTCACGCTGGTCGTCCCACTCCCGACCGACGATCCGACCTGCGAGTCCGCAGAACCCGTGTTCCGAACGGCCGACTGGCACGAGCGCGAGGCCTTCGACCTCGTCGGCATCGACTACGACGGCCACCCAGACCTCCGGCGGATTCTCCTCCCGGAATCCTGGCAGGGCCATCCACTCGCGCTCGAGTACGATCAGAACAAACCGCAGATCGTCCGGTACGCCGAACACGTGAATCCGCTCCAGGCGGCCCATCGCGACCGCGAATCGGAGACGATGCTGCTCAACATCGGACCCCACCACCCGGCGACTCACGGCGTGCTCCACCTCGAGACGGTGCTCGACGGCGAGACGGTTGCGGACGTGCGACCCGATATCGGCTATCTCCACCGCTGCGAGGAGCAGATGTGCCAGAACGGAACCTATCGCCACCAGATCATTCCCTACTCGAATCGGTGGGACTATACGGCCAATCTCCCCAACGAGTGGGCGGTGGCCCGCGCGATCGAGGACATCGCCGACATCGAGGTGCCCGCCTACGCGCAAGTCCTGCGGACGATGGCCACCGAATTCGGACGGCTGCTCGGGCACTTCCTCGCGTTGGCTACGTTCGCACTGGACGTCTACGGCGACTTCACCGCCATTTTCCAGTACGCCATGCGCGACCGCGAGGTCGTCCAGGACATCCTCGAGGACCTGACTGGACAGCGGATGATGTTCTATTTCTTCCGACTTGGCGGCGTCTGCTGGGACCTGCCAGAGCCCCGTGAGGAGTTCGTCGAGCATTGCCGAGATTTCCTCGACGAGTTGCCTGCGAAGGTCGACGAGTATCACGACCTCCTCACCGGCAACGAAATCTTCCAGGTGCGAACGGTCGATACTGGCATCTTAGAGCCCGAGGTTGCGAAACAGTACGGCTGTACCGGCCCGGTCGCCCGGGGCTCGGGCATCGAGTACGACCTCCGTCGGGACGATCCCTACGGCTATTACGAGAACCTCGAGTGGGACGTCGTCACGGAAGTCGGCTGTGACAACTACAGCCGCGTTCTCGTCCGGATGCGCGAAGTCGAGGAATCGGCGAAGATCATCGAACAGTGTCTCGACCTCATCGAAGACTGGCCCGAAGACGAACGGACGGTCCAGAGCAACGTGCCGCGGACGCTGAAGCCGGACGCGGATACGGAGACCTACCGCGCCGTCGAGAGCGCGAAGGGCGAACTCGGGATCTACATCCGCTCGGACGGCTCGAACTCGCCCGCCCGGTTCAAGATCCGCAGTCCGTGTTTCCACAACCTCTCTGCGCTGCCGGAAATGGCAGAAGACGAGTACGTCCCGGATTTGATCGCGTCACTGGGAAGCCTCGACATCGTTCTCGGGAGCGTCGATCGGTAAACGGGACGTCGTGCTGAGACGGGAGCGATTCGTCCGTTCGCCGCGCCAGCACAGAACATATTTGACGGTGAGCGCGCAATCCACCGGCATATGTCCGACGGAGAGTTCGAAGGATATGGTGGGAGACACGTTCCAGAGCCGCTTCGGGAGCCGCTCGAAGAACTGGCGACAGCCTACGACGAAGTCGCCGAGACAGATGCGTTTCAGTCCGAACTGCGCGGCCTCCTCGAGGAATTCGCGGGCCGACCGAGCCCGCTGTACTACGCGCGCAACCTGAGCGAACGCTACGGCGCGGAGATTTACCTCAAACGCGAGGATCTGCTCCACGGCGGCGCACACAAGATCAACAACTGTCTCGGGCAGGCGCTGCTCGCCAAACGGGCCGGCCGGGACCGACTGATCGCGGAAACCGGCGCGGGACAGCACGGCACCGCGACGGCGATGGTCGGCGCCCTGCTCGACCTCGACACGGAGATTTACATGGGGAAGAAGGATATCGAGCGCCAGGAGATGAACGTCTTCCGGATGCGACTGATGGGCGCCGAGGTCACCGAGGTAACCCGCGGCAACGAGGGGTTGGCCGACGCCGTCGACGCGGCGCTCGAGGACTTCGCCCAGAACGTCGACAATACGCACTATCTGGTCGGCAGCGTGGTCGGGCCGGACCCGTTCCCGCGGATGGTTCGAGACTTCCAGAGCGTCATCGGTCGGGAAGCGCGCGAACAGATCCAGGAACGGACGGACGAGCTGCCCGACGCCGCGGTCGCCTGCGTCGGCGGCGGTTCGAACGCGATCGGTCTCTTCCACGCCTTCCGGGACGACGACGTCGAATTCTACGGCGCAGAGGGCGGTGGCGAAGGAGCCGACTCGAGTCGACACGCCGCACCCCTCGCGAAAGGACGGGACGACGTCATCCACGGGATGAAAACGCGGGTCATCGAGGACGACATCGAGGTCCACTCCGTCTCTGCGGGGCTCGATTACCCCGGTGTCGGCCCCGAACACGCGATGTACCGTGCTGTCGGCCGCTGTGAGTACCAGGGCGTCACCGACGACGAGGCGCTCGCCGCCTTCCGCGAACTCAGCGAGACCGAAGGGATCATTCCCGCACTCGAGTCCAGTCACGCGATCGCTCGCGCGATCGAACTGGCCGAGGCGGGCGACCACGACACGATCCTCGTGAACCTCTCAGGGCGCGGTGACAAAGACATGGCGACAGCAGCCGCGAAGTTCGACCTCTGACCGTCGTCCAAGTCAACAGCCTTCGACGGGTCGTGACGAGTCGTGACGGATTATGACAGGTTGTGGCAGGTCCGGACGGGTTGCTGTATGCCGATTCCTGAGCCAGTGGTTCGTACGGTGCCGTTCGGTGGCCCGGGCTCTGAGGTGTCTGGTCGTCAGAGAACTGCTCGAAGGCGAGTCGTCAGCGCGGTCGCGTCGTCCGGATCTGCTCTTCGTGGACATCGGGTTCGGGACGGATTCGACGACGTCAGCGCCGCGTTCGCGGACCCACGTCTCGACGAATTTCGAGGGTGTGACGATCAGGTCCGGCCGACCTGTGGCGAGCCGCATACATCGCGTGTCGTCGACACCACCGTCGCCGTACCACTTGACGACCAGCAGAGTGCGTGCGAGCGTCGACCCCCATCGGGCCACGATAACCTGACCCGGCGGTTACGCGGCGGCGTGAAGGCGGTTGCGCGGCGGCCTGAATCACGTCCGGGTCCGCGGCTGCGAGGACGAACGGAAGGCACGGATAGAACGAGGCCCGTGTCTCGAGGCCAATTCAGAATCGCTGGTTCGTCTCGGTGTCGCGGTGGTGAACCGTTTCGACCGAGACGAACGCGATCTGCGTCTGATCGCCAGATGCGGCCGAATGGATAAAAACGTTACCTGTTCCGGTTGGCCGTAAGCTCGGTCGTCCCCGCTCGATGGGACGGGTCAATCTACCCTCTACTCCTCAGCCTCCTCTTCCGCTTCCTCAGCCTCCTCTTCCACTTCCTCAGCCTCCTCTTCCGCTTCCTCCTCCCGTTCCTCAGCCTCGGCCTCCGCTTCTTCCTCTCGTTCCTCAGCCTCGGCCTCCGCTTCTTCCTCTCGTTCCTCGGCCGGGTCGCCGACGTTCTCGTTACTCTCGATGGTAGCGCCGCGCTCGTCGAGGTTCTCGTCGCCATCGCTTTCGGCTCCGTCATCGTCTGAACCGCTCGTCGTTCCGTCATCAGTCTGGGAACCGAGCGGCTCCGATTCGACGTCGCTCTCGGGCACCCCGATCGAGTCGTCACGGAACGGTTCCGGACCGACTGCCACGATGGTCGCTCCAAACGCCACGAGGATGATCGCGGTCGTCATGAAGACGATTCCGAGCGGAGACGCGTCGGTCTCTCCTGCCATCGGGCGTTTCGACCACCCTCGGCGGCTTCGTTAATCGTACCCATCAGCCGACTCTCGTGGGACGATTGAAGCCGATCCTCTCACCGACAGCTCCAGGGAGATTGACCGTCTCCGCGGGCGGTATAACCGTATCCTTATGGAAAGTTGAGGACTTCCGGAGAGTTGAGGAAAAAGACTCTCTCCACAGGGCGGGGAGGACATCAAGCGATGCCTCGCTGCCGAGTGACCGCCAACCGAAACGACTACACCCTCGAGTCCGTAGGGCTGGCGCATGAGCAGCTACGATATCGAGCGGTATCTCAACGTCCGGAGCGCCTATGGCGCGTCGTTCGGACCCAAGGGGAAACGGCTCTCGTTTCTGATGGATACCACAGGAACCTCGCAGGTCTGGACGCTCGAGTCCGCACGCGCCTGGCCGGAACAGCGAACGTTCTTCGAAGAGCGGGTGACGTTCGCCTCGTGGTCGCCCGAACGCACAGAGCTGATCTTCGGTATGGACGAAGGCGGTAACGAGCGCGCCCAGTTGTTCCGGTTAGACGCTACGACCGGCGAAATAACGAACCTCACCGCGACGCCCGACGCCAAACACCGCTGGGGCGGCTGGAGCGACGACGGTGACCGATTCGCTTTCACCTCGAACCGCCGCGACGAGTCCGTATTCGACGTGTACGTCCAGGGTCGCGACGAGACCGGCGAGGACGCACAGCTCGTCTACGAGGGCGACGGCTGGCTCTCGCTGTCCGGCTTTAGTCCCGACGACTCCCGGCTGCTCGTCTCGCAGGCGTACTCCAACTTCGACCAGGACCTCTACGTACTCGATCTCGAGGCCGACGTGACAGACAGAGAACACGTAACGCCACACCAGGGCGACGTCCGCTATCAGAGCGCGAGCTGGGCACCAGACAGCGAGGGAATCTACCTCGTTACCGACAAGGGCGAACACGGAGACGAGACGGAAGACGACGTCCGGACCGAGGCAGACACTCTCTATCTGGCCTATCTCGACCTCGAGAGCGGCGACATTCAGACCGTCATGGACGGAGACGGTTGGAACGTCGACGGCATCGCCCTGGACGATAACACGGGCCGGTTCGTCTGCTCGCGAAACGTCGACGGGTACACCGAGCTGACCGTCGGGCAGTTCGACGCCGACGATCCCACCGAGTACGAGACGTTTCCCGAACCCGCCCTGCCGGGCGGTATCTCCGGCGGCGTGAGCTTCGATCCGGACGCGGAGCGGTTCGCCCTCTCGACGACCGGCGACACAGTCAACACGAACGTTTTCGTCGTCGACATCGAAACCGGCGAAGCCGACCAGTGGACGAGCGCGCCGACCGCGGGAATCCCTCGCGAATCGTTCGACGAGTCCGACCTCGTCCACGTCGAGAGTTTCGACGAGCTGGAGGTGCCTGGCTTTCTGTCCCTTCCCGACGGTCGCGAAGACGGGAACACACCCGTCATCGTCGACATCCACGGCGGTCCCGAGAGCCAGCGCCGCCCCTCGTTCTCGAGCGTCAAACAGTACTTCCTCGACCGGGGCTACGCGTACTTCGAGCCGAACGTGCGAGGGTCGTCAGGCTACGGCGCCGAGTACGCGGCCCTCGACGACGTCGAAAAACGGATGCATTCGGTCGCCGACATCGAGGCCTGTACCGAGTGGCTCGCAGATCACCCCGCGATCGATCCCGACCGGATCGCCGCCAAAGGGGGCTCCTACGGCGGGTTCATGGTGCTCGCCGCATTGACCGAATACCCAGACCGGTGGGCCGCCGGGATCGACATCGTCGGCATTGCAAACTTCGTCACGTTCCTCGAGAACACCGGCGACTGGCGGCGCGAACTCCGCGAAGCCGAATACGGCTCCCTCGCCGATGACCGCGAGTTCCTGGCGGACATTTCTCCGATCAACAACGTCAAGAACATCGAGGCACCGCTTTTCGTCCTCCACGGTGAGAACGATCCCCGCGTCCCGGTCGGCGAGGCCGAACAGATCGCCGATCGAGCCGCCGAGCACGGGGTTCCCGTCCGGAAACTCATCTTCGACGACGAGGGACACGGCTTCTCGAAGCTCGAGAACCGCATCGAAGCCTATTCCGCGATCGCAGATTTCCTGGACGAGCACGTCTGATACGGTCTGCTGTACCGATGTACCGGTGCGCCCGCAGGACGGTCGCGGTTGCACCGGCAATGACGTACTGGAGTCCGTATGAGAGGCAGTACCAGATCTCGATAGCACGCATCGCAGCGTCCGACAGTCATCGCAGACTCGCTCGTGACCACAGTCGCGCAACCAATTTCGGACGATGTATTCTGGCGAATAAGTTAGAAATATACACGATGCGGCCGCGGATCTCCTGCCGGGGTCGCCATTCAGACGATTGGTCTACCCCAAACGAGACGGTGAATCGGTCCTCGTCGTCGACGACCTCGCCTTCACCGTCGAGGACGGCGAAGTGTTCGGCTTCCTGGGCCCAACGGTGCGGGGAAGTCGACGACGATCAATATGATACTCGATTTCGTTCGGCCGACGTCGGGCCGTGCGACAGTGCTCGGCCTCGACGCCCGGACAGACACCGACGAGATCCGCCATCGGATCAGTGTGCTTCCCGAAGGGGTGAGCGTCTACTTCTGATGGGTTGCTAAAATCGCACCGCGATTTTCCAACGCCTGCGGAGATGCACTCCCGACGGGAACTACGTCGGTTCATGTAACGCGCGTTTGTCGTGGGAACCTCGATAGGCTGTCAGACAAAGGCTGACAACGTCGTGGAAACAGTATGCCCCACCCGCACGGAGTGAACGGCGTCAGCCGTGAGCGAGTAGGGTTGGGAGGAAGTCACAAAAAGACTATACGGTAATAGACCCCGAAATACAGGGTATGACAGCCATTCAAACAACCGGACTTACCAAACGCTATGGCAAGTCGGTCGTCGCCGTCGACGGTCTCGATTTGACCGTCAAGGACGGCGAAGTGTTTGGGTTTCTCGGTCCGAACGGTGCAGGGAAGTCGACGACGATCAACATGCTTCTCGATTTCGTCCGACCGACCGACGGAACCGCGACGGTACTCGACCTCGACGCGCACGCCGATAGCGACGAAATCCGGCATCGTATCGGCGTTCTCCCCGAAAACGCGAGTCTCTACGACCGACTCACCGCACGCGAACACCTCAAATGGGTCATCGACACGAAAGGGGCCGACGACGATCCCGGCACGCTCCTCAAACGAGTCGGCCTGTACGACGATGGATACCGAGTCGTCGGAGACTTCTCGAAAGGGAAGGCCAAGCGGTTGGGGTTCGCCATGGCGCTGGTCGGCGATCCGGACCTGCTGATTCTGGACGAACCCTCGTCCGGACTGGACCCGGCAGGGCGACAGGGGATGCGAAGCAGTATACAGGCCCAAGCCGCTGAGGGGACGACTGTCTTTTTCTCGAGTCACATCCTTGGCGAGGTCGAATCCATCTGCGACCGGGTCGGAATCATGAAGGAGGGAAGCCTGATCGCGACCGGCACGATCAACGATTTGCAGGGCAACCTCGACCTCGATGCGACGATCACGCTCGAGGTCGAACGCGTCCCGAAAAATCTCGCTCTTCATCGACTCGACGGCGTTCGATCGGCCAGCATCACGGGAACGACGATCACCGTGACCTGTACCGACCCCACGAGCAAGATCGAGGTCGTCCGTCACATCGCGTCCGCGACGGAGGTCCACGACATTATCTCCGAGAACGTCTCGCTCGAGCAGCTTTTCAATACGTACACGAACGGAGAGCAACGGGACGACGACACATCGGCCGTCGAGGTATCGGCATGAGCACGCTCGCCGTTGCGAAGAAGGACTTCCTCGACGTCTGGCGATCCCGGATCATCTGGTCCGTGAGCGTACTGTACGTCTCCGTCGTCGTTCTGTTCTTGTATACCGAGAAAAACACCGTTTCGAACCCGGACGTCGAAAGCGCACTGGTGAACCTGACTGACGTCGGCGCGATGTTCATCCCCCTGATCGCCCTCGTGTCGGCGTACCTCGCGATCGCGGGCGAACGCGAGTCACACAGCATCAAGTATCTTCTGTCCGTCCCGAACAGTCGCCGTGACGTCGTTCTCGGGAAGTATCTGTCGCGATCGACCATGGTCTCCATGTCGATTATCTGTGCGTTTCTCGTCGGCGGGGGGCTCGCACTCAACTGGTATTCCTCGCCCGACATCGATATCTTCGTCGGCATCGCGGCCCTGACACTCCTCTATACGCTGACCTACGTCGCCGTCGGGATCGGGATCTCCGCTATGGCCGCGTCCCGAGCGCGTGCGATGGCCGGAGCGATCGGCTTCTTCTTCGTGACCAACGTGTTGAATATATTTGGCCCACTCGAGCGGACGCTGGAATTTCTCCTCAACGATCTCGCCGGCCTTGGAGTGCCCGATTTACAAATCAAGTTCGTCCAGGTACTCATCAGTCCGACAGCCGCATACCTCGTCGCGACACCGCTTGCGTTCCCGAGGCAATCGATTCCGGCCAGCAACCCGTGGTATCTGCAGGGAAAGGCCACGATTGCCATCATGGTCGCCTGGATAGTGTTCCCAGTTGCGATTGGTCTCTGGCGGTTCGAGCGCGTTGACATCAGTTGATCGCCAGTACTCACCGAAACGGAGAACGTCTCGTATTACTCCGAGCGATCAGTCGATGACGCCGGTTTTCGTCGCCACGTCTCGAGCTGCTCGCTCGTTCATCCCGTCGCCGAGGATCGTGTAGCGATCGCGTATTTCGTGACAGGTCGTCAGCGCCTCGACGACGGTTTCGTCGTCGATGCCGAGTTCGGCAGCGGTCGTCGGTGCGTCGATGCTCGAGAGCGCGGCCCGGATGTCTCGCCAGATACCTCGATCCCCGCCGTGGAGATACGCGGTCATAATCGAGCCGACGCCGACCTGATGTCCGTGGAGGGCAGCGCCGGGCGCCAACCGGTCGAGCTGATGGGAAAAAAGGTGTTCGGCACCGCTTGCGGGCCGCGACGAGCCGGCGATACTCATCGCGACGCCCGAGGACATGAGCGCCTTCGTGACGACCCAGGCAGACTCCTCGAGCCCCGGCCGGATCAGGTCGGCGTTGTCCACGAGGATTTCAGCGGTCATTTCCGAGAGCGCGGCGGCGTACTCGGAGTACTCGACGTCCTGTAACCGTTTCGCGAGCCGCCAGTCCATCACGGCGGTGTAGTTGGAGATGATGTCGGCACAGCCAGCCGTCGTCAGCTCCCACGGCGCATTAGCGAGAATGCCGGTATCGGCGACGACCGCGAGCGGTGGCTCAGCCGCGACGCTGTGGCGCGAATCCCCGTTCGGGACGGAGCCGCGATTGCTGACGATACCGTCGTGACTCGCCGCGGTCGGCACGGAGAGAAAGCCCATTTCGAGGTGATAACTGGCGAGTTTCGCGATATCGATTGCTTTGCCACCGCCGATTCCGACGAGGTACGCGGCCGCCTCCGTTTTGGCGATATCGATCACTCGCTCGACCGCCTCGAACGTCGCCTTTTCGATCGTAACGATAGCCGGCTCGATCCCGGCGGCTTCGAAGTCGGCCGCGATCGGGTCCGCGGCGACCTCTCGAGGTGTCGGGCTCGTGACAAACAGCGGCCGTCCCTGTAGATGAAGGTCGTTAACCACGTCGACCACCTTGCTGCGAACGCCATGACCGACGACAACGTTTCGCGGGAGACGGATCCACGTCGACTTCTCGAACATACCTGATCCGACACACCCACGGGTCATGTGCTTTTCCTCGTCACCGCGGCAGTCAATACGAACGCCGTCACGTCTCGAGCGGGCGCGACACCTCGAGCGTTCCGAGAACGGGCAGACTGCTCAGAGCGTCTCTAAAATGGCGAGCACGCGCTCTTCTGCAGCTCGATCGGGACCGAGTTCGACCTCGCCGCGGTCGTGCTCGAGGTGGGCCGCGACGGTCCGGTCCATCGCCTCCCCGAGCGGTGTCGATTCCCAGCCCAGTGCGGCGAGTTTCGCCGTCGAGAGGACGTGCGGGTACGTCCGGTATAGCGGGTAGTCGTCGAGTTCGAGTTCGCCGGCCGCGAGTTCTCGGGGGCCGGCGTGGACGAGGTCCGTATCGCCCGCTTTCGGCTCGCTCTGCTCACCGTTCGCGCGTTCCGCGGCGCTGTGCGCCACGCTATCCAGCGAATCCGTGATCAGGTCGACCATCTCCTCGAGCGTCGCGAGCCGCCGGTCGCCGACGTTGTAGGCCTCGCCGGCCTCACCGCGTTCGGCGACGAGTCGGAGCGCACTGGCGACGTCCTCGACGTAGACGCGGTGGCGGAGGTTCGTCCCGTCACCCGGAACGAGGATGCGGTCGAAACGGTTTACGCGGTCGATCCACCAGTCAAGCCGTTCGGTATAGTCGTGTGGCCCGTAGACGATCGGCGGACGGACGACCATCGCACGGATCCCGTTATCGGCCGCCGAAAACACCGCTCGATCGCCCTCTGCCTTTCGATTGCCATAGGTCTCGAAGGTGTCATCTGCCGCTTGTTCGGCCGTACACGTCTCGAGCGGCGTTTCGCCCTCCCGTTTGGGAATCTCCTCGCGGCCGTACGCTGCCCCGCTCGAAACGTAGACGTAGGCCTCGGAATCGCTGAAGATCCGGGTTGCGTCCCCGACGTCACTCGGGTGGTAGGCGACGCAGTCGAAGACCGCGTCGGGATCGACCGTCGTCGCGGTCGCCTCGAGAACCGTCTCGTTCGTCCTGTCGCCTTCGACGTGGTCGACGCGGTCGTCGTCCGCGTACGGGTTCTCGCGATTACCTCGAGTGAGTAGCGTCACGCCGTACTCGTGATCCAGCAGTTCGGCGACGAGGTGCCGGCCGATGAAGCGAGTGCCGCCGATGACGAGCGCAGTGTCCATGTGTGAGCGTCACGGCTGTGGGAGAAAACGGTGGCGGACGAGCAGTCATCGCTTCAGGAACCCGTCGGGGTTGCACGGATACCACAGATGCTGCAATGTTTTCATCCGCGCGCCGTTCGATGCCGGCGACTTGTGTAACGCTTTCGACCACTGGCGTCCTCGTCTTGATCGAGTCGACGCCCGATACGGACGGCTCGGGCGACATTTCGTGGTCAGACTCTGCCAGCGATCCCGACGGCTGGTCGTCGGCCTGGGACAACACTGGGAACTCCAATTACCTGCCCCTTGAGGACGAGTTTCCGGAACCGAATTCCGTCGCCTAGCGATACGAGCTACCGAGCTTTCGCACGTGGCACGACGGGAGCGTCGCCGTCGTCGTCGGTCGGATTTACCTACCTCCTGACCGACTACGAAGCGACCGACTCCGTTCGAGGAGACGAAGAAACGCAGTGACGATCAGGGGTGGGTTCTATTGACCTGTTCGTGGTAGCGTGTTCCGGTATGTCAGAACAGCTCTGGACAGAGCGCACTCCTGAGTACCCACTCGAGTGTGACCACTGTCACTATCCGATTCCTGGCGAACCCGAGGAGAACGACGAGGGTCGGTACTGTTCGGTCGCCTGTCGCGAAGCCGCTGCCAACGGTTCCACCATGACCGACACCCACGCCTACAAGCGGGTCTCGACGGGCGTCGAACCCATCGATTCGCTCGTCCCGAACGGCATCCCCGCGGACTCGTTTCTCCTTCTGCTGGGCGACGAGGGAACCCGACGCGCCGAGCTCGAGACCGAACTCGCCTGGCGAGCGCTCGAGCGAGGCGAACCCACCATCGTCGTCTCCTTTGCCAATCCGCCGACAGCGACGCTCGAACGATTCTATCAGAACGGGTGGAACGTCCTCCCGGCGCTCGAGAACGGTCGGTTGCAAGTCATCGACTGTTACACGCATCGGCTCGACGACCGGTCCGAGTTCCTCGGTCGCCGCAACGAGTGGACGACGTTCGTCGGCGAGGCCGCCGAAGACGCGATCGTCGAGGTTCGCGATCCCACCGATCGTCGCGAACTGACCAACAGTCTGTACGGCGCACTCGACGACCTCGAGATGACCGAGACCGGGCTGGTCACGATAGACTCGCTAGACGAACTCGAGTCGCTGCTCCAGGACCGGCAGGTTCACGACCTGATCAACGACATCCGGGCCATGGTCTGCAAAGCTCGGTTCGTCCCGGTCGTTGCCGCCGCCTCGACGGCGAGCGAAGACGAGTATCCGGAGGCAACATGCGTTTTCGACGGGATCATCGATCTCAGATTGGCGGACCAGTTCGCGCCGGACGCCCGGCTCAAACAGCTTGCGGTTCGAAAACTGATCGGTGCTCAGGTCCTGCCGCAGTGGGTGGCCTACGACTACGAACCCGCCCGCGGGCTGTTCGCGTTCGGACCGAACGCCGACGCGCAACAGGGGTACGATCTCGGAAACGGTCCTCGACATTTGAATCGGCCACAGTAGCCGGACCGACGGGAGCCGGTACTGGCCATTGGGTTTCCTCCCGATCCGCCGCTCGAGACCGGACCCACCTCCGCGCCGGAACCGACGACGGCAGTTCGGATTCGAACCCGCGAAACTGACCGCTCTCATCGCCACGCCGAACCGAATCGATTCGTCTCACGCCCGTCACCAGGCAGCAAGGCACTGGGTCGCAGCACCAGCAGAGTAGCCAGCAGCGGGGCGAGCAGTACGGCCGTCGACAACAGCAGGGCGGCCAGCAACAGGCACACCAGCAGCACCAGGGCGGCCGCCGGCACAGCGGATTCGAAACCGACGCGATCGAACAGAGCAATCTCAAGTACGGCGGCGAAGTCCGCCAGGAGGAGTATCACGGCGGCCAGCCCCGGCAGCAGGACCGGCGTGAGCGGCGCAGCGGGCAAGGCCGGGGCGACCGACCGCAGCAACGGGGCGGCGAGCAGTACCAGGGCGGTCAACCGACGAATTCGCAGATCGACGAGCAACACTGGCAGGGGGCAAAGAGCAGTGCCGCAGCGACCGACAGAGCCAGCGAAGGAACCGATACCGGGAACGCGGCGACCAACGCGGCAGTCAGCGCTGGCAAGGGCAGTCCGAATCCGGACGGCACCAGCGAAGCGAGGGCCACCAGTCTGGCAGCCAGCGAAATCGCGGCAGTCAGAGCCGACAAGGGCAGCGAATGGGGGGCGAGTACGGAGTCACCCAGCAATATGACCGGGAACGAAACCGTGGCAACACCGACGGCTTCACCGGTCGATCGGACCGCGAGCGGACGAGCAGCGGCCGCCAGCACGGTCAGCGGGGGCGACGATCGGAGCACGGCGACCGGACGGACGCCCGCGAGTCGGACCGGGGCCCGCGGTCGAGCAGCGGGAACGACCGGAACCAACAACTCGAGGACGAAGACATGAGCAACCGCCGGCACATCCACGAGCGAGATCCGACTCCCGATTCGAATCGGTCCCGCGACGAGGACTACCGCTCTCGGTGACGGCAGGTCACCCAGCGTCTCGAACGCCAGTGCCGACGTCGGTCGACGACGTCGGAAATTCGCCTGCGGAATTATTACCGGGGCTTTCGAAACTGAAGCCGTGAGCGAACCAGACTCCGACTCCGAACCAGAATTGACCCCCGAACTCGACGACGACGCGATGGCTCAATTTCCCGTCCCGACGTTCGACGACCTGCCCGAGGACCTCCAGGGTCGAATCGTCGAAGAGACCGAGCGCGCTGGATTCACGCCGAACGTGTTCTCGGCGTTCGCGTACAAACCCTCGCACTTCCGGGCGTTCTTCGAGTACCACGACGCGCTCGTCGAAGACACAGCCCTCGAGCGTGAAGAGATCGAGATGATCGTCGTCGCCGTCTCCGGCGTCAACCACTGTTACTACTGCAACGTCGCCCACGGCGCGCTCGTTCGCATCTACGCCGACGATCCGACGTTAGCCGACCAGCTGATCGCGAACTACCGGACGGCCGATATCGACGACGCCCACCGGACAATGCTCGACGTTGCCGTCAAACTCACCGAGCGCCCGATGGAGGTCGAACCCGCCGATCTCGAGGCCCTGCGCGAAGCCGGTTTCAGCGAAGAAGCGATCTGGGACATCGGCGCCGTCACCGCCTACTACAACCTGAGCAATCGAATGGCGACTTTCGCCGAGATGCGGCCGAACGACGAGTTTCACACGCTCAGAAGGTAGTCGGAAGAAAGGGTCCGATCCGATTCGTCGGTCGGATCCGTTAGTCGTCGCTCGTCGCGACGTTGGCCGATCCCGCCTCGAGGCTGGCCTCGGGTGCACCAGGCAGTTCGTTTCGGACGTCGTCCGATCCCTGCTCGGTAATTGCCTCGTAGTAGGCCTCGGGCATGACCTTCACGAACGCCTCGAGCGAGCGCTCCCAGTTCTCGAGGAGGTGCTGCCCGCGCTCGGAGCCGGTGTATGCCACGTGATTCTCGACGAGTCGGCGGAGCATCTGCTCGTCTTTCTCCTCGAGGTCGTCGTGGAGAGAAACCATGCCGGTATTGGCTTTCGCGGCCAACTCTCGATCGGGGTCGTAGACGTACGCGACGCCGCCAGACATGCCAGCGGCGAAGTTTTTGCCGGTGTCGCCGAGCACGGCAACGACGCCGCCAGTCATGTACTCACAGCCGTGGTCGCCGACGCCCTCGACGACGGCCTTGGCGCCGGAGTTTCGGACCGCGAACCGTTCGCCGGCAACGCCGTTTACGTACAGCTGCCCGTCGGTCGCACCGTACAGTGCGACGTTGCCGATCGCGACGTTTTCTGTCGGATCGTACGCGGCGGTTTCGGGGGTCCGGATCGTGAGCGTGCCGCCCGAGAGGCCCTTGCCGACGTAGTCGTTCGCGCTGCCGTCCAGGTGCATCGAGATACCGCTCGCGAGGAACGCGCCGAAGCTCTGGCCAGCGGTGCCCTCGAGGTCGACGGTGATCGTATCGTCGGGGAGACCGGGTTCACCGTAGCGGCTGGTGATGCGGTTCGAGAGCATCGCGCCGACGGTACGGTCGATGTTCGTGACCTGCGTCTCGAGCGAGACCGGGTCCTGGTTCTCGATGGCGTCGGCCGCGGCGTCGATGAGCTCCCGGTCGATCTGGTCCTCTAGTTCGTGATCCTGCTCGCGGATCTTCCGGCGGACCTCGCTTCCGGGGTCTGCCAGCACATCCGAGAGGTCGACGTTGCGGGCCTTCGGATGGTCGACATCGGCGCGCTGCGCTAGGACGTCGACCTGGCCGACCATTTCGTCGACGGTTCGGAAGCCGAGTTCGGCCATGATTTCACGCAGTTCCTGGGCGATGAACGTCATGTAGTTGATGACGTGCTCAGGTTCCCCCGGGAATCGCTTGCGCAGATCCTCACGCTGCGTGGCGACGCCGACCGGGCAGGTGTTCTTGTGACACTGCCGGGCCATCACGCAGCCGCTGGTGACGAGCGAAGCAGTGCCGAAGATGTACTCCTCGGCACCGAGCAGGGCCGCGACGGCGACATCACGGCCGGTTTTCATCCCGCCGTCGGTCGAGACGCGGATGCGGTCGCGGAGGCCGGTCGCACAGAGCATCTGGTTGGCTTCAGCGAGGCCGAGTTCCCACGGGAGTCCGGCGCTCTTGATCGAGGTACGCGGCGAGGCACCTGTTCCGCCGGAGTGGCCCGAGATGTGGACCACGTCAGCGTTGGCCTTCGCGACGCCGGCGGCGACCGTGCCGATGCCGGCCTCGGAGACGAGTTTGACGTTGATGTCCGCGTCCTCGTTTGCGGCCTTCAGGTCGAAGATCAGTTGTTTGAGATCCTCGATCGAGTAGATGTCGTGAAGCGGCGGCGGGGAGATGAGGCCAACACCGGGGGTCGACTTCCGGACGTGGGCGATCATCTCGTTGACCTTCGAACCGGGGAGGTGGCCGCCCTCACCGGGTTTCGAACCCTGCGCCATCTTGATCTGCAGTTCGTCGGCGTTCGAAAGGTACGTGGACGTAACGCCGAACCGGCCCGAGGCGACCTGTTTGACGTTACACTCGCGCTCGGTGTTGAACCGCTCAGGCGGTTCGCCACCCTCGCCCGAGTTGGATTTGCCGCCGATCTGGTTCATCGCGATCGAGTTGTTCTCGTGGGCCTCCGGCGAGAGCGAGCCGAGCGACATCGCCGCCGTCGAAAATCGCTGCACGATGTCCTTGATCGGTTCGACCTCCTCGAGCGGGATCGGGTCGCGGTCGGAGTCGAACTCGAGCAGACCGCGCAGGGTCTGGAGGTTCTGCTGTTGGTCGTTGATCAGTTCGGCGAAGTCCTGATAGCGCTCGTAATCGTTCGATCGGACGGCCTGCTGGAGTGAGCCGACGGTCTCGGGGTTCCACTGGTGGTAGATCCCGTTCGATCGGTGTTCGAACTCGCCCTGGCGGTCGAGATCGGGTTCTTCGTCGTCGGTTCCGAAGCCGGTTTCGTGGCGCTCGCGAAGGTCGTCCTCGATTTCGGCGAGACCGATCCCTCCGGTTCGATTCTCGGTGCCCTCGAAGTACTCCGCGACGAGACCGGAGTCGAGTCCGACGGCTTCGAAAATTTGGGCGCCCTGGTAGCTCTCGACCGTCGAGATTCCCATCTTGGCCATGATCTTCAACAACCCGTCTTCGACCGCGCCCACGTAGGCGTCGATGGCGACCCCGGTATCGGCACCGTCGGGGCCGGCGGTGATGTCTTCGATCGTCTGGTACGCCAGGTACGGGTTGATCGCACCAGCGCCGTAGCCGACCAGGGTCGCGAAGTGGTGAACGGTCCGGGGATCGGCGGACTCGACGACGAGGCCGACGTGATTGCGCAGTCCGTTGCGCACGAGGTGATGGTGGACCGCACCGGTCGCGAGCAGACTCGGAATCGCGACCCGGTCCTCGTCGACCCCATGGTCCGAGAGGACGATGACGTCGTTGCCTGCTTCGATCACATCGACGGCGTCCTCGCGGACGCGTTCGATCGCCGCCTCGAGATCCTCGTTCGCGGGTCCGTACGTGATATCGACCGTCGCCGCGGTGATTCCGTTGGCCGAACAATCGCGGATCGACTCGAGTTCGGCGTCGGTCAGAATCGGCGAATCGAGGACGAGCTGGCGGGCGTGTTCGGGCGATTCACCGAGGAGGTTTCGCTGGAAGCCGAGTCGGCTCTCCATGGAGGTAACGAGTTCCTCGCGGATGTAGTCGAGCGGCGGGTTGGTGACCTGGGCGAACAGCTGCTTGAAGTACGAGAAGAGCGGCCGGTTGAACTCCGTCAGCACCGACAGCGGCGTGTCGTCGCCCATGGAGCCGACGGGATCTTTCCCCTTCTGGGTCATCGGCTCGATCATGTTCTCGAGTTCGTCGTGCGTGTAGCCGAAGGCAGCCTGGTACTCGCGGAGGCTCGAGAGTTCCCGCTGGGGCGTAGGATCGTTCGTCGACCGGATGTCGTCCAGGTGAACCTGCTCCTGGGCGACCCAGTCGCCGTATCGGTCGTCGGTCAGGTCCTCGAAGACTTCGTCGTCGGGAATGACGCGTCCTTCGGCAGGGTCCGCGAGGAACAGCTGACCGGGCTGGAGGCGGCCGCGCTCCTCGATGTTTTCGGGCTCGGTCTCGAGCGCGCCAGCCTCGCTTGCCATGATCAATCGATTGTCCGTCGTCACGTCGTATCGGCAGGGCCGCAGTCCGTTACGGTCGAGGACCGCACCGACGCGTTCGCCGTCGGTCGCCGCGACGAGCGCAGGGCCGTCCCACGGTTCGACGAGCGAGGCGTGGAAATCGTACCAGTCCGTGCGGTCGTCGTCCATCGCGTCGTCACCGCGCCACGCTTCGGGGACGAGCATCCGCAAGGCGTGCTCGAGGTCGCGACCATCCTGCATGAGCAGTTCGAGCGCGTTGTCGACGCTCGCGGTATCGGACTGTTCCGGATCGTCGATGATCGGCTTGACCGCCTCGAGGTCCTCTAAGACGTCGCTCTCGATGTCTGTCTCGCGAGCGCGCATCCAGTTGATGTTGCCCCGGATGGTATTGAACTCCCCGTTGTGGATGATGTTCCGATACGGGTGGGCGAGGTGCCAGGCGCCGAGCGTATTCGTCGAGAACCGCTCGTGAACCATCGCGAATGTCGACTCCATCCGGGGGTCGGTGAGATCCGGATAGTATGTCGGTACCTGCTCGCCCTTGAGCAGGCCCTTGTAGACGATCGTTTTCGAGTCGAGCGAGCAGACGTAGAAGCGATCAGCACCGTCGAGTTCGGCCTCCTCGACAGTGTCTCCGCGAGCGTCGCGATCGGAAGCTCGTTGAGCGCGTTGCTCAACAGCGTTCTCGAGCGCACGTCGGGCGACGTAAAGCCGTCGGTCGAAGTCGTCGCCGGAAACGTCGTCTGTGGGTGTGACGACGACTTGCCGAACGTCGGGTTCCGAATCGACGGCAGTCTTTCCGAGATTTTCATCGTTGGTCGGAACGTCACGCCACTCGAGGACATCGAGGTCGTACGTGTCGAAGGTGTCCTCGATCAGGGAGACGAGTTCGTCGCGTGTCGCAGCGTCCTGCGGGAAAAAGAGAGAACCGACGGCGTAGGTGTCCGGCAGATCAGCTTCGAGAACGTCTCGAAAGAACGAATCGGGCGTCTGAAGCATGATGCCAGCCCCGTCGCCGGTGTCTTTTTCCGCGCCGGTCGTCCCGCGGTGTTCGAGATTGACGAGTAAGTCGAGTCCGTCGGCGACGACGTCGTGACCTCCCTCCCCATCGAGGTCCATGACGACGCCGACGCCGCAGTTCGACCGCGCGTCCTCGGGGTCGGCGAGCCCCGTCGAACCCTCGGTGGATGACGCTATCTGTGGTTGTGGCATACACAGGCATAGCCGAATCGACTATAAGAGGCTAATCCATTATGACTAAGCGTATTATAAACACATAGATATAGATATAAGGTCATGTGCAATACCTTAATTTACATTTACGGCGAGTTCACTCCGGTCGTCTGCAGAGACTCTCGGAGTGCGACAATCGATGAACAGACAGGCCGTCGAATTCCCCTCCCGGAAAGGTCGACTTCCCGGTAGCGAGGAAATGTCAGAGACACGTAGTGCTCACCCACCAAAGTGAACACCACAGTAGAGTAGTAACTCGTGATTTGGTAAGCAATCTTTGGTTAAGCAATTAGGTTTCGATGGAATAACCCGGTGTTTTCGCACGTTCTCGCTCGAAATTAATCACGTTCTGATTCGGCGCTGGAGACGGTCGGAACGGCATCGAAGAGAGAAAGACAGCGGTGGATGGTCCGAGTGGCACGACGGAGACGGACCGATCGGATCTAATACGACTTCGCGAAGTACGCGATCTCGTCTGCAGTATCGCCGCAGACCCCACATTCCTTCGTCTCGGGTTCGGGGACGTTACCCGCCGTTGTACCACCCTCGTCGGTTAAGGGCTGCATGACGATTTCCGCGGCGATTTTTTCCTTGATGGCCTCCTCACACGCTTCGTCGCCACACCACGGCGTCTTCACGTAGCCACCATGTTTGCCGATCGTCCCGAGAATCTCCTCCGGACTGTGGGCCTCGCGGACGTTCTCCGCCAAGTTCTCCTCGGCCGCCTCGTAGAGTTTGTCGTAGATTGCCTCGAGGTGCTCGTCGACGGCGTCGACGATCCCATCGCGGTCCGCGACGGACTCCTCGTTGTCAGGTCGGTGAACCAGCGTGGCCTCCTCGTCCTCGACCTCGTAGGGGCCGATTTCGAGGCGGAGCGGCACGCCGTTGAGTTCGTGTTCGTTGAACTTGAAGCCAGGATTGCGCTCGTCGCGATCGTCGAGTTCGACGCGGAACCCGGCCGCCTCGAGGTCGTCGGCGATACCCCGCGAGTACTCGAGAACGTCTTCTTTCGTGTCTTCCTGCCAGATGGGCACGATGACGGCCTGCGTCGGCGCAATCGTCGGCGGAAGGACGAGTCCCTGGTCGTCGGAGTGGGTCATAATGAGCGCGCCAATCGCCCGCCAAGAGAGGCCCCAAGAGGTGGTGTAGGCCGTTTGCTCGGTCTCGTCCTCGTCGACGAAGGTTATGTCGAACGCCTCGGCGAAGCTCTGGCCGAGATTGTGACTGGTCGCACCCTGGACGGACTTACCGTCGGGCATCAGTGCCTCGACGGTCGTCGTCGTGTCTGCGCCGGGGAATTTATCGTGTTCGGGTTTCTTGCCGCGGAGGACCGGAATCGCCAGTACGTCCTCGTAGACACGCTCGTACTGATCGAGCCGGGTCCAAACTTCTTCCCACGCACCCTCGTTGTCGGCGTGGGCGGTGTGGCCCTCCTGCCACATGAACTCCTTCGTCCGGAAGAACGGCTTCGTCTCCGTGGCCTCCCAGCGGACGACCGAACACCACTGGTTGAGCCGCAGCGGGAGATCGCGGTGACTGCGCGTCCAGTCGGCCATGAACGGCGCGATGATCGACTCGCTCGTGGGACGGACGGCGAGCCGTTCCTCGAGTTCCTCGTGGCCGCCTTGCGTTACCCACGCAACCTCGGGATCGAATCCCTCGACGATGTCCTTCTCCCGCTCGAGGAAGCTCTCCGGGATGAACATCGGGAAGTAGACGTTGTCGACGCCGGTTTCCTTGAACCAGCCGTCGAGCGCGTCCTGAATCCCCTCCCAGAGCGCGTATCCGCGCGGTTTTGTGACGATGAACCCGCCCATCGGGGCGTAGTCTGCGAGGTCGGCCTTCTGGACGACTTCGGCGTACCACTCGCCGGGTTTGTGCGATTTCGACTCGGTGATTCCGAGTTCCTGACTCTCGTCGCTCATTGGTTCGACTCTCAGGCAGCGCGGGCTTAAACCATGCGAAGGCCGGACGCCGGTGTGAGACGTACCAGGGAGCTGAACCGGGACACGGCGACAGGTGTCCGGCGATCAGCCGCTGTCGCGGTCGAGTCGCTCCTCGCGGGTGTATCTCCCGTGGAATGCGAGCATGTCGATACCCATCACAACCAGCGAGAGTCCGCCAGCGCTGGTCAGGAGGAAAAAGGCCCAACCACTTCCGACGAGTCCGAGCGGGAACGACAACCCGAGCAGGATGCTCCCGGCACCGTTCCACCGGTACCACGCCCAGCGGTCGGTCAGTCTCGTATCGGTCGCCGCGACGATATCGAACAGGCCGGCCAGTCCAAGCAACCCCATTTGTCCGAGCAACACCGGTGTTTGGATGACACGGGCACCGAGCAAGACGACGCCAGAGCCGCCGACGAGGAACAGAAACACGCCGACGACCGCACTGACTTGGCGGTTGCGACGTTCGTTCATATGGTTTCCAGCGTTGATCGAAAGCGTCGGTTCCGGGTGCGGAGAGCCATTGTTTTAAATTCACACAATAAGTACTTAACCATTGGCGGAATGCGTTCGCCTTTGCCGTGAACGGGAAACGAAAAGTCTGTTTTATCCGGTTCTCGCAGTTTTATGCGACCGACTGGCGTACGTAGGAACGGAATGAAAGCGATCGAAGTCGACGCGTACGGCGACAGCGACGAACTCTCCGTCGTCGACGTACAGACACCGGAGCCGAACGCAGGAGAGGTCCGCATCGACATCGAAGCCGCGGGCATCAATTTCGCGGACATCATGCAGCGCCGCGGCCACTACCCGGGCGGTCCCGAACCACCGTACGTCCCCGGTATGGAAGCCGCGGGGACGGTCGACGCGGTCGGCGAGGGTGTCGACGACCTCACGGAAGGCGACCGCGTCGTCACGATGCTCGACACCGGCGGCTACGCGGAGTCCGTCACCGCCGACGCCGGGATGCTCTTTCCGATTCCGGACGCGATGAGTTTCGAGGAGGCCGCCGGCTTTCCTGTCCAGTTTCTCACCGCCCACGCCTGTCTCTTCGAATGGGGCGGACTCGAGGCGGGCGAGTCGGTGCTGATCCAGGCCGCCGCGGGCGGCGTCGGTACGGCAGCCGTTCAGTTAGCGTCGAACGCCGACGCCGAGGTCTTCGGCACCGCGAGCACGCAGGAGAAACTCGACCTCGCAGCAGACCTCGGCTGTGACCATCCCATCAACTACACGGAGACGGATTTCCGCGAGGTCGTCGACGAGGAGACCGACGGCGAGGGCGTTGACCTCGTCCTCGAGAGCGTCGGCGACGACGTCTTCGACCGCAGCCTCGACGCGATGGCCCACTTCGGGCGGATGGTCACCTACGGCGTCGCAAGCGGCGTTCCCGCCGAGGTCAGCAACCAGCGCCTGCTCTTCGAGAACAAGACCGTCTCGGGGTTCCACCTCGGACAGGCCGCGATGCACGATCCGAGTCGGGTCATGCAGGCCGTCCCGGGCCTCACGGAGGGACTCGCGAGTGGCGACCTCGAGGTCGTCCTCGGCGAGGCGTTCGCGCTCGAAGACGCGGCCGAGGCCCACCAGTACATCGAGGATCGCAAGAGTTCCGGGAAAATAGTATTGAAACCGTGAGATGCCGGTGACCGCTGACTCTGAGAGGGGCGAAGTACGTCCGTCACGCTTGCATATATCGTATCAACTGTTTACTCATGGGTACTATCTCGACGCATGGCGCCGTGACCGCGCGCTCGAGAGACTCGAAGCAGGCGAAGTCACGTTCTCCCGTGCAGCTGAGATTGCAGATATGACCGACTAGAAGTTCTCGCAGATAGCGCGAGAAGAAAACATCACGTGGATCGACGACGACGATTCACTCGGCGATACGTCGGGAACCGTGTCGAGGAGTTACGTGCAGAGCAGGCGCAAAGCCTCGCCGTTCACAGCGGAAATACGTGCCGTCAAAGGACGAAGCAGACCACACGTACCGTGGTGAACTACCCCACCCTACTCGTCGCCTTCGGCGACTCCTTGAGGGCAGGGCTTCCTGCTTCGACGACGCGACGTGCAGATACGGGAACGGTATCCACAGCGGTCGCGGTCTCCACAGGCGTTGCTTCGGAGTGAACCACTCCTAGGTTCTCCAGACCACGCGACTGGATGTTCAACGCCGCGTTCCAATCCCTCTCCAACTCGAACCCACACGACGGGCAGGAATGTTCGCGGACCCACACCGGTTTCGCCGTCTCCACGCCACACGATGCACACTCTTTCGTCGTGCCATTCGGTTCGACTTCGATAACGTGACACTCGTTCTTCCGACCGTGATGTTTCAGAATCGTACTGAAGTTTCGCCAGCCGACTTCGGCCTTGTTCCGAGCGTTGCCACTGGCTTCAAGCAGTGACGTCACGTTCAAATCCTCAACGAACACGGCATCGTGCTCGGTCGTGTAATAGTGTGCGAGTTTGTGTTTATAATCTCGCTTCTTGTTCGACATACGAGCATGGATTTCAGCGACTCGCCGCCGTTGCTTCTCCCAGTTGTTCGACTCGTATTGCTTGCGAGAAAGCGAACGCTGCTCACGTTCGAGGCGTTTTCGCTCGTCGGAGAAGTCAAGACGTCCGACGGAGCGTCCGTCCGAATCCTGGACGAAGGTGAGAACGCCGAGGTCGATCCCAACCGTGTCTTCCGGCTCAATGTCAGCTGAGTCTGGTTTCTCTGGCGTGTCGGTGCTGATGCAGAACGAAGCGTACTACGCTCCTGTGGGTTCTTTCTTCACCGTGACTTCCTTGATAGCATCGTGGTCGGGAAGGTCACGGTGAAGTCGGAGTGGGATTTCAAGGGTTTCGCCGCGTACTTTTGTGAGGCGGAGTATCGCTCGGTCTCTCGGGCCACTCTTCGTGTCGAGTTCGAAGCCTGATTGCCGGTACGTGAAACTCCGATACTCACGCGGTGACTTCCAGTTCAGCGAGCCAACGTCGTATCCCTTGGCTTTGAGTGTGCCAAGGTTGGTGATGTTGGTACGGATACGCTCGACAGCTTTCTGCAACACGGTGGAGTAGACCTGTTTGAGGTCAGTCCACTGTTGCTTGAGTTGTGGGAGTTCATCTCGGACGTGCCAGACACGCTGTCGAAGCGTCCCCTCGTCTTCTGGTATCTTGGTGAATTCGTGGAGGGCGTGGTTGTAGAGTTGTCGCACGGTGTCACGAGTCCAGTCCAAACTCTCCCGTTGGGTGGTGGTGGGAAAGAGACGGTATCGTGGACTGTACTCCATGCGACTTGTTTTCGTCTATGGAGTGTAGTTTATTAAGCGTTTATGAGTAGAGATGTGTGACAATCGTGGGGGTGCTGTATCCCCGCCCTCCTCGCTCCCGTCGGTCGCTCCTCGAGGACGGGGGCTTAGCACCCTCTCTTTCAGCTAAAACGGATGGTTTGAGCGTTCTGCCCTCATAATGGTGAGGAGCCGAGACGGTCTACCCGCCCACTTAATCGGACAGTGTCGGATTGCCTATGTTTAAGCGGAAGACTCCCCTTCTGTGGCGAGGCAGGGTGCGACAACACAGGTACCTCTGAATCCTCACGCCGGGGATAGGAGTAACGGCTGGTTGGCACAGCCAGTAGGTCACTTTCGAGGGAACTACGAACCTTAAACATCCCAACCCAGCGGTGCCGTGGGAATCCTCGCGCTTCAGCGCGGGGAAGATGTCAAGTCCCCCGCGCTTCGTCAATTGATACGTCCCACTCGAGGTCGTGACCGACGAACGCAGCCTCGTCCAGCGGTTCGCCGCCCTCGAACAGGAATTCGCCGACGACCGTGTTCCCCTCGAGGACCCCCGGCAACCAGAGGTGGTCGTCCTCCCACATCTGGTCGTACGGCACCTCGTCGACGGGAACCCACTCCGGGTGAGCCTCCTCGGAGGAGGTTGGCTGGCCGTCGAACGAGGTCGTTCGGTAGACGTGACAGACCGTGTGAACGTCGCCGTCGAGCAGGAACGTGAGTTCGCCTGCTTTCTGGAGGTCGCGCACTTCGAGACCGACCTCTTCACGCGTTTCGCGGATAGCACAGTCTCGCGGGGCCTCGCCGGGTTCGCATTTCCCGCCGGGTCCGTTGTACCACCCCTCACCCAGACCGCGGCGTTTCTCGATGAGGAGTACCTCGCGGTCGGGATCGTCACTCGTGACTGGCCCGTCACTGCAATCGAAGTCCCGAAGCGGGAAACATAGCGTCGCCTCGATCATATCAGACGGTTGGATCGGAGCGAGAAAAGGCTATACGCTCGCTCGAGTCACTCATCAGCATGCGAAAAAACGAACTCTCGTACGAGCTTGGCGGCCAGCGCTGCGGCCTGCCCGTCGTCGCGGTCGTTAACCTCGACCACGTCGAAGCCGTCGGCGAGCGGGGCAACTGCGCGCACGACGTCGCGGAGGTCGCCTGGTTCGAGACCGAAGGGCTCCATCGTTCCGGTTCCGGGCGCGTAGCCGGGATCGACAGCGTCGATATCGACGCTCAGGTAGACGTTGCGGTCAGCGAGACGGTCGCCGGGAGACCACTCCGCGACGTCCGCGGGCGGAACGACGGTTACGTCCGCCGCCGCCGCACGTTCCCACTCCGCCTCGCTCCCGGTTCGAACGCCGAGCAGGATCGCTTCGTCGACCGAATCAACGTCCTCGACGATCCGCCGGGTAACAGCGGCGTGTGATAGCGGGTTGCCGTCGTACGCGTCGTACAGATCGAGGTGGGCATCGAGACAGACGAACACGTCGGGCTCGACCGCTCGCGCACTTGCGAGCGAGACGGTGTGTTCACCCCCCAGCACGAGGGGGACACCGTCGTCCCAGACGACTTCTCGAAGGGCGCTCGTCAGGTACTGTAGGTACGCTTCGACGTCGTCCCACGCGCGGATATCGCCGCGGTCGACGACGCCGAGCTCCGAAAACCGCTGGTCCGTCCGGTGGTCGTAATCGTCGAATGGCGTGGCAAAAGAGCGGATTCGACGGGGCCCGAAGCGGGTCCCCGGTTGAAAGGTCGTCGTAGCGTCCAGGGGCGCACCGACGACCACGAAGTTCGCGCCTTCACGATCGGGCTGTCGCCCTCGCGTGTCGGATCGCCCGTCGCGGTCGATATCGCCCGCCGCGTCGGGCCTCTCGCGTTCGTCGGTCGCCCCGGGAAACATCAGACGATCTTTCGCTGGTTTTCCATCTCGAGGTATTCGATGTTCTCGTCGGGTGAGACGTCCGTATCCTCGGGGATGCGCATCGTGATCGTCTCGTACGTCTCGAGGTCCATGACCTGCATGTCGTCGCCGTCGACGGAGACGACCTGGCCCTGTTTGCGCTCGATGATCGGGACCCAGATTTTCGCGTCGACGGGCTGGGAGAGCGATCGCTTCTTGCCGTCGAAGACGCCGACAGCCTCGACGCGGGCCTTGGCGCTGCCGTGTTTGCCCGGCTTTGCCGTCGAGTAGGAGTTGATCTTGCACGCTGCGTCGTCGATCATGACGTAGCTTCCTTCCTGGAGATCGCGAACTTCGGTCTGCTGTTTCGCCATGTCCCGGGGTAATCAACCGACGTGCTTAAACCGTTTGGAATGGGTGCTCGAGCGCGTCGGAGGTAGATACGAAGCCGATCCCGACACCGAAAGGAGTTACGACGGGAATCGGACGGTAGCAACGCTGAAAACGGGTGGTTCACGGGAGTAACGGCAACCCGAAACAGTCCGGTGAACCATGTACGACGAGGCTGGACCGGAGACGCTCACATCCAGTCCAGCCCGAACTCCGACACTTTGAGAAAGCGTGTGAACGGCCTGCTGGCCGAAATCGAAGACCGTCGAAAAACGCCGTATTCTATCACCAACAGCGATTCGCATAGGTAGCGAAGACTTTGCGGATGCACGTCAGTCTTCGGCTCGAGCGGACCGTGTTCACACCCCTATCGCCACCGGAACCCCACCGGTTCAGCCGGCGGCGCGAGCGGGCTCGCCGGCAGGTTATCGTCGACAGCGGGATCGTTGTACGCCCGCGGTGCGACGTCGTTCGGTGAGTCGGGATACCACAGGGACGCGAGCGTCTGTATCTGGCCACGGCCGACGCCGAGTTCGAACTGCCCGCCGCCGTAGAGCCGAACGTCGTGGTCCTCACAGTACGCGATCGTTTCGCACAGCGACTCGAGCGAGCCGAAGCGGGACGGTTTGACGTTTAGCCAGTCGGGCTCCCACGGGAGCGACTCGACGTCCGCGAGGCCGTGAATAGGTGCGTCCCAGGAGACGCGAGAACGAACGTCGGAGTCCTCGAACAGCGGCCGCGTCTCGTCGGTCAGCGCCGGGTCTTCGACGATCGCGTTCGGGAACGATTCGAGAACGAGGTCGTACAGGTCCGGGTCAGCGGGGACGTCGACCTCGGTTCCCTCGTACTGCCCTTTCATATCGAGGATGCGGACCGCGTCGGTCCCGACGGTCTTCTCTATCGCGTCGACGAAAGCGGCGTCCCACTCCGGAGTCGGATCGAGTTTGAACTGCACCTCGGGCACGCGTTCTCGCAGTGCTTCGAGACGGTCGGTCGACGGCGGCTCCCCGAGGCGGGTGCTCGCGACGAACCGAACCGCCTCGAGCGAGCGGTCGACGGCGGTCGCGATATCCGTCTCCGCCGTTCGCAAGGCGAGGTCGAGTGCCGCGCTCTCGAGGCCCCATCGCCGGTAGTTCCTGAAGACCTCGCGGTCGGGGCCACCGGCCGGAAAGAGGTCGAGTTCCTCGAGCCGCGTCGAAAACGAGTCTAGGGTGTACTCGCCAGTCAGGTCCGGGAGCCCTGACTCGGCGAGCGCATCGTGATCGGCGGTCTCGTAGGTGACGTCCTCGCCGCGGCCGGTGACTGTCCCGTCTCCGGCCGGCGTCGGCCCCGAGAGCGAGAATTCCGTCGTGACGCGGGTGAACTCGCTCGAAGTCTCGCGTTCGCGTCGTTCGGTCGATACCGACTCGATCGTCAGGGGAAGCTCGGCGATGCGGTCGTACACCATACGCTTCCTTCGAATCGGGCACGGAAAGAGGCTCGTATCGCGAACCGAGTAGCCGCCAACCTCAGACTGTCTCGGCGTCGGATTGCAGTGCGCTTGCGCTCGAGGCTACCGATACGATCTGACTCTGTGGCGCTGGCTCTCTGTCCGTCGACCGCAGGACCCGGTCGCGCCAAGCCGGATCGTCACTCCTCGCGTCGGCGCTGGCGCAGGTTCTGGCGCGTGAACTGCGGTCGCGCGCCGATCGACCTTCGTCCGCGGAACGACCGATAGAGCTGGGTCGTCAGCAACACCGAGAACACCGCCGCGACGATCGATCCCCGCGGTGCCTCGAGTGCGTACAGCACGCCGGTCGAGAACAGTGTCATCGTCAACAGCATCCCGTATACCAGCCGCTTGGCAAGTTTGTCGAAGACGTTCTCCGAATCCTCGACCCCGATTCGCACGTAGAGATCGTCGCGGTCGAGTCGGTCGAGCGCTCGCTCGGCCTTCGGCGCGATTCGGGTCAACGACTGGCCCGTCCGTCGGAGCTGAGTGCCAGTTTCGTCGAGATACTGTCGGACGGACTCCTCGCGATACCCCTGCTCGGTCAGGAAGTCAGTCGCGGTCGAGATGAAGTCGAAGTCCGGGTCGAGCGTGACGCAGACCCCCTCGACGACAGTCGCAACGCGGAGGACGAGCGCGAGGTTCTTCGGGAGTCGAAAGGGGAAGGCGTAGATCGAGTCCTCGATCTGGCCGACGATCTGATTAACTCGGTACTGCTCGACGTCCTCGCCACGGGCGTCTCGGATGGCAATCTCCATCACTTCGGCCATCACGCCGCGGTCTGCGTCGGGGCTGAGCGTCCCGATTTCGATCAGCGCGTCGAGGATGCCGTCGATGTCCTGGTTGGCGACGGCGACGTAGAAATCGACGATCTTCTCCTGGACGAACGGGTCGACACGCCCCGACATGCCGAAGTCGTAGAAGACGATCCGCCCCTCGTCGGTCACCGCCAGGTTTCCTGGGTGCGGATCGGCGTGGAAGACGCCGTCGTCGATGATCATCTGCAGATACGATCGCTCCAGGTTCTCCGCGACCCGCGTCCGATCGATTCCCCCGCGCTCGAGTTCGTCCACGTCGTTGATCTTCGTCCCCTCGACGTACTCCATCGTCAACACGCGCTGTCCGGAGTGACTCTCGATCACGTCGGGGATGATGAACCGGTCGTCGTCGTAGAAATTGGCTCGAATCTCGGTCAGCATCTCGGCTTCGCGCACGTAGTCCATCTCCTCGCGGATCGTCTTCGAAAATTCCTGGGCCAGGTTCTCGAGCGAGAACGCGCGGGCGTCGTCGACGAAGTAGAGCAGTAGCGGGAGCGACCACCTGATCACACGCAGGTCAGCCCGGACGAGGGCCTCGATGTTCGGCCGCCGTACCTTTACCGCGACCTCGCGGCCGCTCTCGGCCGACGAGCCGGTTCGCGTCGGGTTCTCGCGTTCAGGGTCGAGGCGGGCTCGATAGACCTGTCCGAGACTTGCACCGCTGATCGGATCAGTGTCAAACGACGCGAACCGCTCGTCGACGGGGCCGAGTTCGTCCTCGAGGACGGCTTTCGCCTCGGGCCAGGGTGCCGGCGGGACGTCGTCTTGCAGGGCCGAGAGGACGTCGATGTACGCCGGCGGGAGGACGTCGGGGCGAGTCGATAGCAACTGACCGAGTTTGATGAACGTCGGGCCGAGCGCCAGCAGCGACTCGAGCAGGACCTCCGCCCGGTGGCGATGGGTTTCGGCGGTGACTTGCCGTGAGCGACCGAACAGGAGGAAGCGCCGCCGATCGCGGGCGTAGGCGAGCAACAGCGGCAGGAACTGCCACGCGACGAGAACGAATCGTTTGTACGCGCGGAGGGAGCGCAGCCTCGGTCACCCCGTTTCGCCGTCCTCGTTGACGATATCGATCGTCGTCTCGCCGCTGACACCGCGTTTCGGGAGGATCAATTCGAGGACCCCTCGGTCGACCGTCGCCTTCGCGTTGGCGTCGGATGCGTCGTCGGGCAGCGGCAGTTCGACGTCGAAGAAGAGCGATCGGTTCTCCTCGAGATAGCGGTAATCGCCCGCGGGTTCTTTCTCCCGGTGGGCGTCGATGGAGATCCGGCCGTCCTCGATCGTGAGGTCGAGCGACTCGGCGGAGACCCCTGGGACGTCGAGGATGAGTAGGTATGCATCCTTGCTCTCGAGCAGATCGAAGAAAACGTCCTCGGAGAGGTCCCGCAACGCGTCACGGAGCGCTGACATGGGCGCAGGTTGGAACGCCGATACGAAAAACCCCGCGGTCGGGGTCGATTCCCCGGTCGGCCTCCACAGAACTGGCGAGGCCACGAGCCACGAACCGTCGACCCGACATCGTTTTCGGAAGCGGATCGAGACGAGCTGAGACCGCTGGTTCACCGACCGAGTGGTCAAACCCTACGCTTTTGGCATCCGACGACGCGTGTCACACTATGGAAGGTGCCGACCGCGAGCGTACGGAGGCCGGGTTCAAAGTTCGGACCCCGGTCGACGAAGCGCGCCGGATCCTCGAGGAGGCTGTCACGGGGGTCACAGAGCATGACGAGACCGTTCCCTGCGGGACCGAAACCATCGACGTCGACCGCGCGGACGGCCGCACTCTCGCCGCACCCGTCACGTCCGCTCGAGACGTTCCCCACTACCGACGAGCGGCGATGGACGGCTACGCTCTCCGGGCCGCAGACACGTTCGGGGCGAGCAACCGATCGCCAGAAGTGGTGCAGATCGTCGACGCTCCGGACGGGGCCGGCGAGGACCACGCCGTCGCGGACCACATCGAGCCCGGAACGGCAGCACGGGTCCACACCGGGAGCGCCCTCCCGGACGGGGCCGACGCCGTCGTCATGATCGAACGTGTCACGGAACTCGAGTCAGTCGGCGAACTCGAGGTCGAAGACGCGGTCGCGGAGGGAGAAAACGTCGCGCCGATCGGCGAGGATATCGAGGCAGGCCAGTCGCTCTACGACGCCGGCCATCGGCTCCGACCGTCGGACCTCGGGTTGTTGCGGTCGGCGGGCTACGGCCGCGTCGAAGTCGTCGAGCAGCCCACGGTGGGAGTCGTTCCCACCGGAGAGGAACTCGTCGCTGGCGATCCCGGTCCGGGCGAAGTGATCGAAACCAACGGACTCACCGTCTCGCGACTGGCCCAGCGCTGGGGCGCTCGAGCCACCTACCGCGACATCGTCACCGACGATCACGAATCGCTCCGGGTTGCCATCCAGCGAGACCTGACGAAGGACGTGATCGTCACGACCGGCGGCTCGTCAGTCGGGCAGCGGGACCTCTTGCCCGAAGTGATCGACGACCTCGGCGACGTCCTCGTCCACGGCGTCGGACTCAAACCGGGGCACCCCGTCTGCCTTGGAATCGTTCAGGACACGCCCGTACTCGCGCTGCCGGGATATCCCGTCGCCTGCATCGTCAACGCCGTCCAGTTCCTCCGTCCGACCCTTCGGTGGCTCGAAGGGACGACCCCCGACCCGCACCCGATCACCAGGGCGACCCTCGAGCGCAAGATACCGAGCGAACCCGGGACCCGAACGTTCGCCCGGGTCCGACTCGAGGAGCGCGACGGAGGGAACGGGGACACCGACGCTGATGAACCACCGTACGCAGCGATCCCGACGCGCGCGAGCGGATCCGGTGTCCTCTCGAGTGTCGCGCTGGCGGACGGCTGGGTCGTCGTCGACGACGACCGCGAGGGAATTCCGGCGGGCGAGACGGTCTCCGTAGAACTGTGGGAGCACAACGCTTGACGGGAGCGACCGGTCGAGCGAGGAGTGGCCCCAGGCGTAGCGGTCCAAGAGTGGAACCGATAGTGTGCTGAAATCACGAGACTCGTTCTCGCCGTAGATGCCGCAGGGAGACCCACAGACCGACCGCGAGCGCGGCGAGCGCGACCGTCCCGGCGAGGACCGGCCGATCGGCGGCGACGGACGTGAGCGCCGCAAAGAGGGGCTGCTGCCGGCCGTAGTAGACGACCGCGCCGACGGCCGCGTAGAACAGGACGGTTCCGGTCGCCGTGTAGACGCCGAACCGAACCCGTGTCATTCCGGCGAGTCCCGCCGGGATGGAGACGACGGAGCGCAACGCCGGCAGAAATCGGCCCCAGAAGACCGAAGATGCCCCCCACCGACGAAACCACTGCCGGCCGCGGTCGGTCGCGTTCTCGGAGACGTTGATTCGGTCCCGAAGCCTGCCGAGCCCCCGCGATCCGGGGCCGCGAAACGCGTAAAACGGGACGAACGCGCCGACGGTCCCGCCGATCGCCGCCGCTCCGACGAAAACGAAAAACGAGGGGGAGTCAGTGATCAACAGCGCGGCCGCGGCCGGAACGACTACCTCACTCGGAAAGAACGGGAAGAGCATCGACGACTCGAGGAACGTAAAGCACAGGAGCGCGAGCGGGCCGTAGATCCGAACGAACCGCACTGCGGTCGCTCCGAGGTCGGCCATTGCAAGATCCAGCGTCCCGACGTCCGCCATAGAGGTGATACGAACGGACGGTGTATCACGTTTCCGTTGGCGCAGTCGAGGTCGGTCGCGGTCGAATCGGCGTCCGGGTCACCCGAAGCGCTCAGCGGAAGTTCACCGAAGCGCGTGACGAACCGCGTCCGCTAGCGCGTTCACCCGAGCGACGTGTTCGTAGGAGCCGTCACGAACCCCGTTCGTCACGTACGAGAACCCGACGTTCTCCTCGGGATCGGCCCAGCCGACGCTGCTCCCGAGGCCGGCGTGGCCGAACACGCGTTTGGGGGACAGCGAGCCATACGGCGCGACGGCAGTCCCACCCTTCCAGAATCCGAGCGCGAACCGGCCCTCCCGACCGAGCGTGCCGTCGGCCTCCGTCTCGACCTCGAGGCGCGTCAACCGATCGACGGTCTCGGGTTCGAGAATTCGCGTTCCCTCGAGTTCGCCGCCGTTCGCCAGGCAGGCGTAGAAGCGGGCCATGTCCCCCGCGGTGCCGATGCCGTTCGCAGCGGGGATCACGGCGCGGTGGACGCCCTCGTCGTTGAACGGCGCCGCGACCTGTGTGTGATTGCCAAGGCCCTCTCCGGGATCGCGACAACGGTCGAACTCCTCGAACGCGACGAGCGTCGCCACGTCGTCGTCCTCGTCCTCGCGAAGGCCGATGCCGGTGTCGTCCATTCCGAGCGGCTCGAAGACGCGCTCGGCCGCGGCGTACTCGATCGGCGTTCCGGACACGCGGTGGACGATTTCCCCGACGAGCCAGCCGAACGTGAGCGGGTGGTACGCGGGCCGTTCGCCCGGCGGGAAGACAGGCTCCATCTCCTCGAGTTTCTCGACGACGGCGTCCCAGTCGCCCCACAGGTCGGGGCGCTCGTCGATCTCGCCCTGGGTGAGGCCCGCAGTGTGACTGAGGACCTGTCGGACGGTGATGTCGGCTTTTTCGGAGCCCTCGTCGGCGAACTCTGGCCAGTGTTCGATTACCCGGTCGTCGTAGTCGACGTTCTCCTCCTCGACCAGGGTGTGGAGCGTCACCGCTCCGTAGGGTTTCGTACTCGAGAAGAGAACGTGGCGCGTCTCGCGGGTCTCTGCTTCGCCGTCGGGTCCGGTCACACCGCCGGCGATGTCGATCGCGGGTTCGCCGTCGACGTAGACGGCCAGTTGCGCTCCGTGGTGGAGTCCGGCCTCGAGGTGGCGATCGAAGAGAGTGGCGATGCGATCGCGGTCTGTCTCGGAAATCCGTGTCACGGATTATACTCTTCGGGCCGGTGCTTGATTGTTGGTGTCGCAGAAAGATAGCAACGCGAATCGCCGGACAGCTTTCCCGACGCGAGCGACCGACGTTTTTACCCTCGGCACGCGAATGGCCGGTATGAATCGGAAGGAGTTTCGTGATCTCGCCTCGCCCGAAGACGCCCGTGAGGCGATCGACTCGCTCTCGCTGGAGGCCGGAATCGATCGCGTCCCACTCTCCGACGCGCGGGGCCGGGTACTCGTGGCGCGACTCGACGCCGAACTCGACGTTCCGGGGTTCGACCGGGCGAGCCTCGACGGCTACGCCCTCAGGGCCCGGGACACGTTCGGCGCGGACGAGGCCGATCCCGCACGTCTCGAGGTAGTCGGGGAGGTGCATGCGGGCGAAGAACCGGCGGTTTCGCTCGAGGACGGACAGGTCGTCGAGATATCGACTGGTGCGGTGATGCCCGACGGCGCTGACGCGATGGTACCGGTCGAGCGGACGGATCGCGTCGATGGATCGTCGAGCGATCGAGCGAACGAAGACCCCGCGAACACTGACACGGGCGGTGAAACTGAGGGCGCAGATTCCGGCGGCGACGAGGTTCTAATTCGGACCTCGGTTGCGCCCGGCGACAACGTCATGTTCGCGGGCGCGGACGTCGCGGCGGGCGAACGCGCGCTCGGACCCGGCACCCGGATCACGCCCCGCGATATCGGCCTCCTGTCGGCGCTCGGGATCGACGAGGTGCCGGTTCGGGCGAATCCGCGCGTCGGTATCGTCTCGACGGGTGACGAACTCGTCCGACCGGGCGAACAGGTCCACAGCGAGCGCGGAGAGATTTACGACGTCAACAGCTACACTATCGCTGCGGGAGTCGAGGACGCGGGCGGAGAAGCGGTCCTCTACCCCCACGCTGGCGACGACCAGGACGAGATGGAGCGAATTCTTCGAACCGCGGCCGACGAGTGTGATCTCGTCGTCTCCTCTGGCTCTACCAGTGCGAGTGCGGTCGACGTCATCTATCGGGTGATCGAGGAACAAGGCGAGTTGCTGCTACACGGCGTGAGTATTAAGCCGGGCAAACCGATGTTGATCGGACGGCTGGACGACTCCGCGTACGTCGGCCTGCCGGGCTATCCCGTCTCCGCGATGATGATCTTCCGCACCTTCGTGGCGCCGGCGATCCGCCGAGCCGCCGGAATCCCGGAGCCGGCGTCTGCGACCGTCACCGGACGGCTGGCCAGACAGGAGCGCTACGAGGAGGGCCGTCACCGGCTCATGCCGGTCGGAGTGGTCACGAGCGGGCCGTCTGAAACGGCCCGAACCGGCGGAGAATCCGCCGACACGGACGGTAGCGACGAAATCCTCGTCTATCCGGTCGACAAGGGCAGCGGCGCGACGACCAGCCTCGCCCACGCCGACGGCGTCGTGGAGATCGGCCCCGAAACCGACTACCTCGAGGAAGGCGAGCCCGTCACGGTCACCCTGTTCTCGCCCGACGTTCGGCCGCCGACACTGTTCGGCGTCGGAGAGGACGATCCGACGTTCTCCCGAGTCCTCGACCGCCTCGAGAATCCGCGCTACCTCTCGGTCGGCACCCGACCGGGACTACGGCGGCTCCGCGAGGGCGTCCCCGACGTGGCCGTGGCTGCGGGGCCGCTCGCACGTGACCTCGACGCAGTCGAACTCGGCCATTGGGAACGCGAGTGGGGACTGGTCGTTCGAACCGGTAATCCCGAGGAGATCGAGGGGCTCGAGGAGCTGGTCGATCGCGATCTGCGGTTCGTCAATCGAACGACCGATTCAGGGTTGCGCTCGAGTCTCGACGCCGCGATCGATTCGCTCGCAGCCGACCGCGGATCGGCCCGCCGCGAGATTACCGACTCGATCGACGGCTTCGACCTCGGCTTACGTGCCCACGAAAGTCCCGCCCGAAAGGTAATCGCAGGAGACGCCAACGCCGGCCTCGGCCTGCGCGAAACCGCCGACCGACTCGATCTGGGATTCGTCCCACTCGGTGAGCAATCAGTACGAGTCCTCTCGAACGCCGATCGGACGGAGAAAACGGGCGTTCGAGAGCTCCAGGAGACACTCGAGGACATATCGACAGGAGAGAATTGACATCCTCCTCCGCGTTCACGCGGAGGAATCCTGAGCGGTGGAGATTTCAGGTGTGCAGCTCCACCGACCCCCGACACGGTGCGAATCCGTGCGGGGGTCACGGACTGTGGCGGGTGGGACTGCTGGGAGTGCCAAGCCCCCGGTACTCCTATCCTCGACCGTGGTCGACCCTCGTGGTTGGTTGTGCCCGGCGAGGGTCGAGTGGGCTTCGACAGACTCGGAGTTACGTTCCGTGGTGCTTCCAGCAGTCGACTCCGCGTCACCCCTGTGAGGGGTGGGCGGTCATCAACTGGTTCCGATTATTGTCTGATTGCCTGGGGCGGGCAGGCCGCCATCGTCGGACTGGCGGGAATCACTCTATTCCCTGCCTGATTCCTGCGCTCTCATACGATTACTTCCCACTTCAATGTGTGGAAAAGAAATCTCGGACTGGTCATCGAAGTGTGGATTACGTCCGAGTTGTCGGATTCATCCCGCGCCGAAACGCGCGGGTATTCTCCTCGCATCTCTATAACCGAATGCACCACCGCGTTTCGGTCGCGATGGGACGGCGACGGGGTTTGAGCGGCGGCGCGGAGGCGAAACTGGTCAGGACGGCGCTCGAGTCGTCACGCCCCAGTCCTCGAAATCGCCGGGTCGGAACGCGGCCTCGGTGAACGAGGCCGCTTCGAAGGTACAGGTCCCGGGATTGCTTTCGCGAGCATAACGATTTTCTCTCATCTACGACATTGCGCTTCGCCGTGAGAAAACGGGGTAGTTCCAGCACTCATACGGACTGCTGTACATCATTGCCGGTGCGACCGCGACCGTCCTGCGGTTGCACCGGTACATCGTTACAGCAGACCGCATCAGTCGTCGACGAGTGGAACGCCGACGGTGAGGTCCTCCAAGAGCATGACTCCCGGCGTTCGGGTGGACCCGTGGAGCGGGAACATGTCCGAGGTCGCCGAAAGCGTCAGGAAGAGTGTCTCTCCCTCTCGGACGTCGGCAGCCACGCCGGGGAGTTCGATGGTCCGGTCGACGCCATCGACCGGCTCCGGCTCGTGGAGCGGCATCACGTTGTTCTGGAGCACCTGCGCCGTCGCAGGGGTCTCACCGTCCGAGAGCGCAGCGAACAGCCGTTGGTACACGTTCTCGGACGTGACGGTTGCCGAGAGGTCGGGAACGCCGGCAACCGTCACCGGCCCCTCGGCGAGCGGGAGGTGGAGCGGTGCGCCGGCACCCGTGGTCGTCGCCGCGATTCCGTCGTTGATGCTGTCGATGGCAAGACCACCGTCACCGTCACCAGTCACTTGCAGGTCCACGCCCCCGCCGATGGGTGTCCGGTCATCGACGTGCTCGACCGACACCGCTCGACTCCCCGATGCGGTGGCGAGCCGGTATCGTGCCCCGACCACGTCTCGCGCGTCGCCGGTGCCGTCGCGGACGTGCTTGAAGAACCGGAGTCGGGCACTGGCGAAATCGTTCGTCGGTCCCGACGGGTTCGTGTAGCTGATCGTGCCCGGAGGGAACGCGTTCGGGAGTGCGTGCCCACCGTTGTACCCGACGACAGCGCTGTTCGCGCGCGCCGCCTCGGTGAGTCCCTGCTCGAAGTTCTTCCACGCTTGGTTGAAGTTGAACAGGTTGTCGGAGAGTCCCTGCCCGAACAGCACCGGCACGTCGATTCGGACGCCCTCGTCGAGGAAGCCAGCCGGACCGTTGTCGCGCAACTTTCGCTCTGAGTCCGGTTCGCCGACGCTGTCGCCGTTGGGCCAGAGCCCGGTCGTCACGCTGTAAGCGAACGACTCGTGGATGTACCGAGGCACCATCGACGAGCCGACGGCGTACAGCGCACCCAGCCAGGTGCTTCGCGGTACGTTCTCCGGGGCGAGCGACTCGGTCAGACCGAACCACGTAATCTGTGGAGCGAGTGCGTCGAACCGAGTGTAGCCCGTCTCCCGGGTTTCGGTGAACGCACCGACGAGTTGGTACGCGCCGCCGTAGCTGCCGCCCATCGCGAACACCATCGGGTTGGCTTCCGTCGGAATCGGCAGGTCCGTCGCGCTGCGTGCGACCCAGTCCAGTCCGGCGACGTAGTCCAGCACCGCGATGACGTCCCGTCCCTCGCGGTCCGGCTCTTGGATGTGTGCCTGACCGCCGGACTCGCCGTGGCCTCGCTGGTCGAAGCTAAGGATGCCAAAGTCGGCGTCGAGTTCGGTCCGAAACGCCCCGTCGCTCGCAGTGCGCGACCCCGACCACCCGTGCGAGTGGAGAATCATCGGCACCGGGTCGCTGGCGGTGGCACCCGCCGGACGATACACGGTCGCAGCGATGTCAACCGGGTCGGCTGCCTCGTCACTTCGAATCGTTACGTCCTCGTTGGAGTGCCCGTCGGCGCTGACCGTTCCGCTGCTGCTGGCGATGCCGAGCGCCGTCCCGCCTGCTGCGGCGAGTGTGAGATACCGACGCCGTGTCAGTCCGTCTGTCGCTCTCTCGTGTTCACTGAACATGCTAGGGTTTCACGACTGCCGTAGCGGGGGACGAGGAATCCCCGACTGTCGATGGTGCGGTCGTGTCTGTAGCGCGTAGAATCGTAGCTAGTGAGATATCTGTGCTGCCGTGGAAAAAAGGAGGTTTAAAACTCGACGCGAGGGACGTACTGACCGGTCTCCTGACGGACGCCGCCGAGGAGAACCGCGGCGGCGATCAGCGGGAGCGCCGCACAGGTGAGGTAAATCGGCCAGAAACCGATCGTGTCGATCAGCGGAAGGGTGACGATCGGACCGAATCCGCCGCCGACGTCACCAAACACGTTGTTGGTCCCTACCGCACGCCCCATCTCGTCCTCGGGAACGAGATCCCCCAGGAGAGCCATCAGGGGACCGCTCGTTCCCCCCTGTCCGATGCCGATGCACAGACACGCGACGGTCAGGGTCGGCACCGAGTTCGCGAATGCCAGGAGAACGAATCCGAGTGACGTCGTTCCCAGAAAGCAAAGCAGCGTGGGAACCCGCGACCGCCGACGGTCGCTTACGTAACCGCCGAGGTACATCGCCACCGCCGCGGCAACGACGGTAAGCCCCATGAAGACTCCCGACGACCCCTGCGCGTCGAATCCGAGAACGGAGAGATCGTTGCTGGCGAGAAACAGGACGAGCGTGGCGAACAGCGCGCCGATGTAGACGAACAGGACGGAAAAATTGACCAGCCCGACCGTCAACGCGGGGAGACTCGTATTGACGTCCCACGGTTTGTTCGACGTGTTCGTCCCTCCTTCGACGTGCGTTTCGGGAACCGTGACGTACGCGATGAGGGTGGCGAGGAACGCGAAGGCGGAGGCAATAGCGAACGCGACGAGCGTCCCGGAGAGTTCGCTCACGATACCGCCGATGACGACTCCCGTGGGGAAACCGAAGAGGACGCCGCCTCTGACGAGTCCCATGTTCGCCCCACGTGAACTGCCGTCGCTCACGTCGTCGGCAATCGTATAGGCCGTCGCGAAGACGAGCGCGCTCCCGATCCCCCAGACGAGTCGCGCCGCCAGAAACCACGCTTCGGGAGTGGGCGCCACCATGGCGAGAACGTAGCAGAGGGTTCCGAATCCCTGAATACCCATCCCGACCACGAACGGCGTTCTCGTTCCGACACTGTCCACGAGAACCCCCGCCGGTGCGTTCGCAACCAGACGCGAAAACCGATTCGCGCTCAGAATCAGTCCCACCAGGACCGGGGAGATACCGAGGACGACTCCAAGGTTTGGGAGAATCGGATAGATAACCCCCCCTCCGAAGCCGATGAAAAACGTGCTTGCGATGACCGCGGCGATGACGAGGTACCGACTGTTCGAAGACCCACCGAGTCCATCAGCTATCCGGCTACCGGTACCTTTCAAAGAGCTCAGGAATGATTGTAGCATTGCTTTTCGTCGGGTGCACGTGACACGGTCCCGTTACGTCGGCGAAAACGATCCGTTTGCCCGAACAATTCGTGGATCGACGATAGGAAACCGAGAACCGCCGCTTCGCACCTGTTTGCTTCGAGAATTTGCGAAGGCATCTCAAAAGGATTACGATGCACTGGCGGACGTACCGGAAGCCGACAGCGACCGCAATCGAAACCCGTCGGGTGTCGTTTGCGGAGCAGGGTTTGGTCACCACCGGTTCGGTCGCTGTGCTGTCCGCGAGTGTCCCGGTGACGGCCTCGCGCGGACTCTACCAATGGACCTCGATACCGCCACGCAGTGGGGACGCGATTTTTGGGCCCCCGCTCCGTACGGCCGGCTATGCGAATCGTCACGACGCTTCCGTCGGCAACCGAAACGGTCGCCGCGCTGGGGTATGAGCCCGTCGGGGTCTCCCACGAGTGTGACTATCCGCCCGGCGCCGCATCCGCGCCCGCCGTCACCCGATCACGAATCGATGCGGACGAGACGGCGTCGAGTGCGGCGATCGATCGTCAGGTCATAGAGACAGCCAGTACCGAAGCTGGCGTCTACGATATCGACGTCGAGACGCTCGAGGCTCTCGGCCCGGACGTGATCATTACGCAGGGAACGTGCGACGTCTGTGCGGTCGACGAGGCCGCCGTCGAAGCCGCCGTCAACCGGATCGATGCGACCCCCACGATCGTTCCGACCGATCCCCTCAGCGTCGGCGACGTACTCGACGATCTGGAACAGATCGGTCGCGCAGTCGACCGTGCGGCGTGCGCTCGAACCGTTCGACGGAACCTCGAGTCCCGCATAGAGTCGATCCAGTCCCGAACGACCGAGATATCGGCCGAAGATCGCCCTCGCGTGGCGATTTTCGACTGGACCGATCCCCTGATGATCGCAGGTCACTGGACAGCCGAACTCGTCGACTGGGCCGGCGGCGAGTACGGGTTGGCCGACCTGGGCGACCGGTCACGACCGCGGGAGTGGGCGGACATCCGCGCGTACGATCCCGAAATCCTGATCGTCGCACCCTGTGGCTTCGGCCTCGAGCAGATCTCACGGAACAGCGGCGACCTCACTGCGCGCGACGGCTGGGAGGACCTCACGGCGGTTCGAGAGGGCCACGTCTGGGCGATGGACGGCGACCACTACCTCAATCGACCCGGTCCCCGGCTCGTGGATACGCTCGAGGCGCTCGCCTCGATCGTCCAGCCGACGGTGTTCGACGCCGACGCGACGCTCGAGCGCGCCGCCGATCCGATCGACGAAATCGCGGTCCCGTTCGACGACCTCGATTCGCTCGAGTCGTATTCCCAGGACGACGACCTGCGGACCGACGACGTCGAAACGCGAACCGACGAATCGGACTCGCGACTCGACGAGTCCGGTTCCCGGACCGAACTCGACTCACAGCCGTGATCGTCCTGCCGACCGCCGTCCGCGTGGCGATCGTCGAGCACGCTCGTCAGGGACGTCCCGAAGAGATCTGCGGGATTCTCGGCGGCGAGTACGATCCCGACGGTCGGAGCCGCGTGCGGACGCAGTACCCAACCGACAACGTCGCCGAGACCCCGCGAACGCGATACGAGATCGACCCCGAGGAACAGCTCGCGGTCTTCGAGCGTCTCGAGGGCCGCGGCGAGGACATCGTCGGCTTCTATCACTCCCACCCCCGCGGCCCGGCGCGACCCAGCGAGACGGACGCCGCAGCGGCGACCTGGCCGGATCGCTCGTATCTGATCGTCTCGCTCGAGCCGCTCGAGGTGGGGTCGTGGCGCTGGCGGACGGACGGAGATGACGGGGCCGGGCGGGACGCAACGGTTGACGAGCGATTCGAACGCGAACGGATCGTCGTCGATTGAGTGACGGATCGATTTCAGTCGTCGGCGTCGTCTTCCAGGTCGTCCGCCTTCGCTCGCGCTTCCGCGGCATCCGCACGGAATTCCTCGATACGCCGGCTGAGCTTCTTCCCCGCCGTGTATTTGAACTCGTCGGGCATCATGCCGTACTCGATGTCGAGCGTGATCATGGTGTCACAGCCCTCGACGATTTCCGGTGCCCAGCTTCCCTGCGCCAGCTTCGATTCGTCGGTGACGACCGCCTCGCCGTCCTCGACGTCGATAAACGCAGACACAATGTTCCAGATGTTCGGATTGCTCGAGCTCGCCTGGTCGAACAGGCCCTCGAGTCTCGAGCCTTTGACCTCCTCGTCGCGCAATTCTTCGAGCAGGTTCTCGAGCGCGTCGGCGATCTCCTCGCATTCGGCTGCTTCCTCGCGGAGGTCAGCGGGTTGTTCGCTCGAGCCGTCACCGCCCCTCGTCATCGGTCGCCCTCCGTCCCGTCGGTGTCGCGATTCATGTCGAAGGGTATCGGCTTCGGAACCGTAAACGTACGCTTCCGTTTTCGTGTTACGAAGCGTCTTCTAACACGTCCGTTACCCACTTACGGTTTGGATCGTCGGTCACGTCCATCCACTTGCCGAGTCGATTGCGCATGTCGCGTCGCACTTCGGCGTACTCGGGATGGTCGATCAGATTCTGTAACTCGTCCGAGTCGGCCTTCAGATCGTACAGTTCGTCGATGTCGGGACCGTTATAGACGTATTTGAACCGATCGGTTCGGACCATCCGCTGACTGTAGAGGCCGAATTCGTCGCCGTGGTACTGTGCGAAGATCGACTGAGGCCAGTATCCCGATTGTCCGAACTTCTCGTCTGTTATGGGAATCAGCTCGTATGGATCATCGGATTTGAGAAATCGAACTAGACTTCGCGAATCGAACTTCTCGGAATCAAACTTCTTGGAAACGTCGACTTCGGCCATCTCGAGAAACGTCGCTGCGAGATCGTGCAGGTGGACGGGGAACTCACAGGTTGATCCCGGTTTAACGTCTGAGTCCGAATTGATGACTTTGGGCCAGCGAATATGCAGCGGAATCCGATAGGTGTCGTCGTACATCATCGGACCCTTGTTGAACTGGCGGTGGTGTCCAACGAAGTTACCGTGATCAGATGCGTGGACGACGACCGTATTCTCGTCTAATCCGTGCTTCTTGAGGGCATCGAGGATCCGCCCCACCTGCTGGTCGATCAACATTACAAATCGTCGATACTTCGCGATCGCTTCTTCCCAGAGTTTCCAGTCGAATCCGTCGACGCCGCGATAGGAGAGGTAGTTCTCCTGAACCCGAGGTTTTCCATCGAAGGTCTCCGCGTAATTTATCAGCAGTTCGACCTTGTTGGGACCGTAATCCGACTTGAACCCTTCCGGTATAACGTACGGGTGATGCGGGCCGTAGAAGTCCGTCCGATGAAAGAAGGGGGCGTCCAGTCCGCCGTCGACGTGGCGCTCGATCTCCTCGATCGTTAGTTTGGCAAGGAAGTACGCACGGGTGTCCTCGACGTCGATTGGCGCCGTTGCAGCGACCAGCGTCCCCTCACTGCCGTCTCTCGGATCGTCACCGGTATAGAGTTCCTCGGTGAGTTCGACCTCGTCGACCGGTGTCCCACGCTCTTTTCGGTACTCGATGAACGCTTCGTCGATATTGTCGTGATGTTTGTCACTACCGCCGAGATACGAGAAGCCGAAGTCATCCGGCGTGCGGTCACGACCGGTGTGCCACTTCCCCGTATAGGTGAGATCGTAGCCGGCCGCGTCGAGTTCCTCCGAGAACGTCGGGATATCGGGTGGAAGGTTCGGCTGAATCGCGTCGTCTTCGTGGCAGTTGTTTATCATCCCGTGACCGTGCGGAAACTGTCCGGTCAGCAGCGACGCACGAGCGCTCGAGCAGATACTGATCGGCGTGAACGCCTGCTCGAAGCGGATTCCCTCGTCAGAAAGCCGGTCGAACGTCGGCGTCTCGACCTCCAGCCCCCCAGGCGCGCTGCAGTCGTATCGCTCCTGGTCGGTGAGGAAGAAGAGGATGTTCGGGCGGGTGTCGTCAGCGTCGGCCATCGACCGTCATACATCGACGCCGTAGTTAATGGTATGACCTGATTGGAAGGGGTACTCTCCACGATGGGTGATAAGACGCCGCGATGTGAACCCAATCGTTCATTAGACCCCAGTTCGACGGTGCAGGCGTGCCGAGGGCGTACTGTGGTGAATGTGACTGGCAGCACCGTGTCGACGAAGACGACCCCGTCGAACTCAGTCGAGCGATGATCGACCACTTCGTCGAGACCGGTCATTCGCCGGTCGAGCGATGTGATTCGAACGATCGTCTCCCGGACGCGGACGGGGCCGAGACGACTGATGCGACGACCGGAACCGCTCGAAAAAAGTCGAGCAGGTGGTAGTGGAACGCGATATGCGGACGGTCACCGACGGACGGGGAACGCCGAGCCGCGGCTCTCGCCTCAGCCGAGCAGGTAGCGCAGCCACGGCCGCTGTCGCACGAACTCGGTTGCCTCGAGGAACGCGTCGACGCCGAGGATGCGGCCTGCGGCGAAGGCGCCGACGATCACGAACATGAGGAATCCGAGCAGGTCCCCGTTGACGTACCCGTGCGCCCAGTCGGCGTTGCCCAGGTAGAACAACGTCATGAGGACGCCGCCGAAGAAGGCGGCCAGGCGCACGAAGGCCCCAAGGACGAGCCCTAGCCCGATAAGGAACTCACCGAGGGGGATCATCACGTTGGTGACCTCGAGCAGCCAGGGGGTCCCGGCGACGATTTCGAAGAGCCACGCGATGGGTGATTGAGCGTTCTGCAGGTAGCCAGCCGCACTGAAGGGGTCGCCTGCGACGAACGCGAATTTTCCCCACCCCGAGTGGAGGAACCAGTACCCGACGAGCAGCCGTACCGCAACTAGCACGTAGCCGGCGATCGAATCAGCGTACTCGAACGTTTCCCGCCTGCCGAACCACTGAATTGTGGCGTCGTTAGTTGACATTGTGGGTCACCTTACGGATAGAGATTGGTCGTCCATGACATTATTAGCGGTCACTAATCCCATTCGACAGGAACGGGTGAAAAAATCCCACCCTATAGAGGGTGTTTAAATGGAGTAGCGCAGGACATTCATGCCACGTCCTCGAGGGTCGGCCGCTCTACGTCGCCCGGAAACTCGTCGACTGGCACCTGCGCCTGGTCGCCCGAGTCCATGTCCTTGATCGTCACCTCGTCGTTCGCGAGGTCCTGTTCGCCGACGATGACGACCGTCTCGGCGTTGATCGAATCGGCGTACTCGAGCTGGGCGCCGAACGAGCGGCCCGCGACGTCCGTCTCGACGACCTGGCCTCGAGTGCGGAGGTCGCGAGAGATCCGGGACGCTTCGGTTCGCGTGTCGCCGATCTGCAGGACGTAGTAGTCGGTCGTCACTTCTTCGTCTGGCCAGACGCCTGCACGCTGTAACAGAAGCGAAAGCGTCGCGTGCCCCGGCGCGACGCCGACGGCAGGCGTCGGCTGTCCGCCGAAGCTCTCGATGAGGTCGTCGTAGCGACCGCCGCCGAAAATCGACCGCGAGACGTCGCCCGCCGAATCGAAGCACTCGAAGACGACGCCGGTGTAGTAGTCTAGTCCACGAGCCGTCTCGAGCGAGATGGTACAGTATTCGCGGGCGCCGAAGTCCTCCGCGGCCGCAAGCACGTTACGGAGGTTCTCGACGGCATCGGTCACGCGCTCTGTATCGGCGAACACGTCGACCGCCTCGAGGTCGCCGTCCGCGATGAGATCGTCAAACTCCGCGGCCTGATCCGCCGTCAAACCTGCCTCTATCAGCAGATCGTGATACTCGGCGGTGGAAATCTTGGCCGATTTGTCGACCGCGCGAATCGCCGCCTCGGTGTCGACGTCGGCGTTGTAGCTCTCTAAGACACCGCCTACGATGTCGCGGTGGGAGATACGGAACTCGAAGTGGTCGCCGGTGAGACCGAGACCGGTCAGGGCGTCGGCGGCCCACGTCAGAATCTCGGCGTCGGCTTCGGGTTCCGACGAGCCGAAGATATCGACGTTGGTCTGGTAGAACTCACGCTGGCGGCCCTGCTGGACCTGCTCGTATCGCCAGAACGGACGCGTGGAAAACCACTTGATCGGCTTCGACAGTTCCTGCTGTTTCGCGACGACCATCCGGGCGACGGTCGGGGTTAGTTCGGGCGTCAGCGTCACGTGGCGTCCGCCCTGATCTTCGAACGCGTATAGTTCGTCGACGATTTCGTCACCACTCTTGTCGGTCCACATTTCGGCTCGCTCGAGCGCCGGCGTTCCGATTTCGCGGAACCCGTACTCGCGGGCGCTCTCCTCTAGGACGTCGATGGTAGCCCGTCTGGCGGCCATCTCCCCGGGGTAGAAGTCACGAAAGCCCTTGATCCGGTCGTACATGGCAGGCCGTTCGGCGAGGCCGGACTTCTATCTTTCTTCACGGAGAGAATCACCGCCGTTTACCGCAGGAGTGAATCCGACAACTTCTAGACGAATCACCGACGACGCTCGAACTGGATATTATACGCTCATCCACCAGCAGTAACGGGCGCGAGGACGTCCACGTTCGCGTCGGCCCGTGTGACGGCAACGTCTTCGTCGCCGACGATGGTCCGGGCATACCCGACGCCGAACGCGACGTACTCGAGCAGGGATACTCGACCGCCGATGAGGGGGCCTGGGTCTCGCCATCGTCCGCGCAATCACCGATGCACACGGCTGGCAGGTTGCGGTCGCCGAGGGGGGACGGCGGTGCGCGATTCGAGTTTGCTCGCGGGCGAGGTGCTAGCGCACGTCCGTTACGTACGTCTGGTCGTGGTCGGGAAAGTACTCCGCGACGGCTCGAGGGCCATCTTCCTCGGCGATGGTCGCTCGAAGCTCCGCCTCGTAATCGGCCCTGTCGATCACCTCGCTCGGCCCGACGATCACGTCCAGGCGCGCCTCGACGAGTCGGTCGACGGCCGATCGACCGAACCCCGACAGCGGTGCGATGTAGTCGACGTCGTGACGATCCTCGAGGCTCTGGGCCTGTGCCCTCGAGACCGTCGGCACGCGGTCGTCGCGCCGAGTGCCGTCCGCTATCGCATCGAACTTTCGAGCCGCGAGTCGCTCGAGTGCGTGTTTGTGGACCAGTTGAATGCCGTTTCGAGGGAAGCCGTCCTCACGAATTCGGTCGACCGCTTCGCGTGCGACGTCGGGATCGCACTCGAGTCGTTCGAACGCGAAGTCGGCTCGGTCGGCCGTCTCGCGCGCGTGTTTCCAGTCGTCGCTAATCCCGAAGTGGGCAGTCACGAGTGTGACATCGTAGAACTCCTCGAGCAAGAGCGCGGCGAGCGTCGAATCCTTGCCGCCGCTGTAGAGCAGTCCGAGTTCCATCAGCGACGCTGAATGTCGAAGCTCTGCGAGTCTGGTTTGAGTTCCTTGAGGAGCTGTTTCATCTTGTCGTCGTCGATCTGGCCCTGGATGCGGCCGCTCCGGGCGAGGCTGACGACCTGTTGTTCGACCTGTTCGCCGAACTGCGGTTTGCTCATTTTGACGGTGTTGAGCCGCTTGCGAGCGTCGTCGGTCAGGTGCTGACGCAAGAGGGCGTTTTTCTGGGCTTCGGCCTGCTGCTGGGCCGCCTCCTGGCTCGCCTCGCTCTGCTGGGACTCGGCTCGTTCCTGTAGCTGCTCCATCTTCTGTTGTCGGAGTTCCTCGAGTTTGTCTTCGTCTGGTGAACCGCTCATTGGATCTCTGTGTTGTGGTTATCGCGCAGCCGGGAAAATGATTACGGAACAGCGGTTGCGGTGGCTCTCAGCGGTGAAACCGGCACGAAAACGCGTCAGATTCAGGCGTACCGCTCGAGTTCCGGGCGGTCGAGTTCTTCGAGGACGGACCCCGCGGTGTCGTCGAGCAAACTTCGACCGTCGGCCGTGATCCGGCGACCCTCACCTTCGGCGGTCTCGACGAGGCCTTCCTCCTCGAGTTGCTGGAGGATAGTGCGGATCAGGTTCTTCGAACCGTCGGCGCGGCGGTCGGGTGCGACTCGGTAGCGGTTCGAACCGCCTTTTGCGCCGCCGTATTCGGTCGAGAGACGCTCGACGCCAACCGGACCGCGGTCGGCGACCTTTCGCAGAAGGCTCGCGGCGCGCGTCGCCCAGAAGTCGTCCTGTTCGGGTGGAAGGTCCCGGTCGACACCGGTCTTGGCGAACTTCCCCCATTCCGGTTCCTCGAGTCGATCCGCGAGGTCGTCGGCGAGCGCCTCGATGAGGTCGTCCGCCGGAACGTCGTACATCGTAGCCATTGGCGTGTGGTTTCCGGTGGCGGCATTTAAGAGCATCGTATCGCCTCGCGCGCGACGCGAAGATACGGCCCGGACCGTTTTTCGCCCTCGAGTCGAAACGGGGGGTATGGACGAACGCGCCGCCCTGCGGCTCCTGTCGGGCGAACTCGCGTCGGCCGGCGACGACGCGGCAACCGTCGACGGTCTCGTCGTGACGACGGATATGCTTCACGAGCGAACGGACTTTCCACCGGGGACGACCCGATACACGGCCGGGTGGCGCGCCATCGGCGCGTCGCTATCGGACGTCGCTGCGATGGGTGCCGAGGCTACGGCTGCGGTCGCCGCCTACGCCGCGCCCGCGTTCGACCGCGACGAACTGCTCGCGTTCGTTCGCGGCGCGACCGACGTTTGCGAGCGCGTCGACACCGAGTACGTTGGCGGTGATCTCGACAGCCACGACGAGTTTACGGTCGCGACGACCGCAATCGGCCGAACGGACGATCCTGTTCACCGACGCGGCGCTCGACCCGGCGACGTCGTCTGCGTCACCGGCACGCTCGGACGGAGTGCGGCCGCGCTCGAGTATTTCGAGCGCGCAACCGACCGCGACGAGACGGACGATCGGCTGCTCGAGCGGGCGAACGAACTGTTCCAGTTCGATCCCCGAATCGCGGCCGGCCGGGCACTCGCACCGCGTGCGACCGCGATGATGGACTCGAGCGACGGCCTCGCCCGCTCGCTTCACCAACTCGCCGAGGCGAGCGACTGTGGGTTCGCGATCGAGTCCGAACGAATTCCGATCGACGACGCCGTTCGCGACGTCGCCGACACCGACGACGAGGCGCTCGAACTCGGGACGACCTTCGGCGAGGACTTCGAACTCGTCGTGACGCTCCCCGAAGATGCGTGCTCGGCCGTCGCTGCGGCGACCGACGTATCGCTGTCGGTGATCGGGTCGGTTCTCGAGGCCGGGAACGCGATAACGATAGATGACGACCTGCTCGAGGATCGGGGCTACACCCACGGGTGAATGCGAGCAACGTCCCAGCGGCGTACGTGCGCGTTCGACGGATTCACGGTGATCGGTCAGCCGATGATTGCGACCGGAACCGGCATGAAACAGAGCAAGCCGATTCCGAACGTGACGATTCCCAAAACGAACCGGCGGCGTCCGAGGGGCTCGTCTCGAACCGGTGTCGCCGGCCCCATCGACGCAAACAGCGTCGTCAACAGCCCCCAGATGATCCAGACGGCGACCGTGTTCACGCTGTGGTCCTGCACGTAGAAGAGGTAGGCGGCGAGTGCGAACAACGCGCCCGGGACGACCGCGGCGATCGTCTCCTGTAGCTCCCCGGCCATCGCCCGAAGAATGTGCCCTCCGTCGAGTTGGCCGACGGGTATCAAGTTGAGGAAGGTGACGAACATGCCGACCCACGCGCCGATGACCACTGGATTCACGCCCGTCGTCGGATCATCACCGTACAGCGGTTGGTCAAAGCCGGCGGCGAGCAACTCGAGCAACGGAGGGTAGCCGAGTCTGATCTCGATCGCGTTCGGATTCTGCAGGACCGCCTCCGAAACGGTCACGGGCGGTAAATGAAGCCCGATCACCGTCACGATAACTGTCGCGACGAAGCCGGCGAGCGGGCCGGCGACGCCGATATCGAACAGCGCCTTTCGGTCGGGCATTCGACCTTTCATCTTGATGACTGCTCCCATCGTTCCGATGAGCGTCGGCACCGGGATGAAGTAGGGCAACGAAGCGTTCACCCGATGATACCGACTCATCACGTAGTGCCCCATTTCGTGAACGCCGAGGACACCGAGGATCGCGAGCGAAAACGGCCAGGCGCGCCAGATCGCGGTCGGTTCGGCGAACGGATCGATCTGATACCAGAACGCGCCGGCGAACAGCGTCGAACAGACCGTCAACAGAAGTAAGAGGATGTTCGTCCACGGGACACTGTCGACGCCAACCGTTGTCGGCTTGGCGATGAGGACGTACTCGCCGTGGCGCGTCTCGAGGGTGGCGTCGTACCCGCGTTCGTGAAAGACGGGCCAGAGTTCTCGCAGTACCCGCTCGGGGTGAGTCAACGGGTCACCATAGTACACTAATTGATCGTTCTCTCGCCGAGTTTCGTAGACTGCGAACACCGACTCGATGCGATCGATCGGGGGGCCGTCCTCGAGAGAACGGCCGCCGCGTCCCGCGGGACCGAATCCGGTCCGATCGACGTCTTCCATCACACTTGATTCACGACCTGTCGGTATAAATCGACTGCCGTCGGCAGGGCCGACCGTTTCTCGAGTGAGTATCCCTCCCGGTCACGGGACGAAATCTGCACCGCCGACAGCTGTTGATGCGGGATCGACAACTGCGGGACACCGACGGAAGCCCGATCCAGGAGTCAAAACGACGGATTCGAATCGTCGCCTCGTCCGGTTCGAACGCACGACGGTCGCATCAACTGGTCGCGTGGTGGAACAGGGTGTGAGTGTCGTGTCGGAACGCGTCGGTGACGCGCTGGCACGGGGCCGTGAGGGCGCGGGGACGGTCTGTGAACGATACATCCGTCGAGAGTCGTGACAGTCAGGCGGGTGCGACGCGCCACGTCGTCGCGCCCGTGTAGGACCACTTCTCGATCTCGAGGTCGCTAACCGATCCCGAAAGCTTGACCATGAGCGCGCCGATTTCTTTGGGAGACAGACCAACGTCTTCCGCGATGAACTTGCCTTTGAAATAGAGTTCCCCATCGTCGGCGCGGTCACGAAGATAGCGTTTCAGGCGGCGTTCCTTGCTTTTTGTGGAGGGTTGGGCTGTCGTACTCATCGACATCCATCTCTTCCGACGGAGATCTGTTATAAAGGAAGGATGGTTAGCGACGTTTCAATTGTGTTCAGCTAACTTGCTGGTAATTGGCTTTTATTCAGGTTCAAACTGTTATTAACCGCAGTTCGAGAGGGCTCGAGGCGTTTTAAAACCGCAGATAACTTATTATCACAGGTGGTTTCTTCTCAATCGTTATACTTTCTTCTTTCTTGACTGTTTCGTAAATTGAGGGCGTTCAATGAACGGATATAACAGTCACGGTCGGTCGTGGACCCAGAACTCGTCCTCGACGGTCACTTCCTTCTTGAACAGTGGTACTTCGTCTTTTAGACGATTGATTCCATCCTCGACGGTCCGGAACGCCTCCTCGCGGTGGCCTGCGAGGACGACGACGAAGACGATGTCCTCACCGTCCGCGACGACACCGGTCCGGTGATGGAGTTCGACGTCGAAGACGCCGTCTCGCGCCTCGAGGTCCGCTTCCAGAGCCGCCATGCGTTCGTCGGCGATTCCCTCGTACTTGTCGAACTCGAGATACTGGGTGCGCGCATCGTCCTCGCTTTCTTTCCCGCGGACCCGTCCGGTGAAGGTCGCAATCGCACCGGCCCGGTCTGCCGACTGCGACCGTTTGACGCGAGCCACTATCGATTCGAGAGTCTCGTGGGGTTCCGCCGACTCGAGGTGCCGTACGAGCGGGACGTCCGCGAGTTCGCTCGGGGTCTCGACGGTCGCGATGACGTCCTCGTCGGGGTCGATTTCGACGTCCGATCCGTCTTTGCCGGGTCCTACCACGATCGACGGGTATCGCAACCCGGAGACGCCGACGACGACCGCATAGGCGCAATCCGTCACGAGGCGGTCTATCGCATCGCCGACGGTTAGCCCGGTACCGGACGCGGTCCAATCCCCATCCGCACCGAGTTCGTACGTGACGTCGCCGCCCATCGATTTTCGGACCTGCGTGCCGTCTGCGATCGTCGCGTCGTACCTAACAACGCCCACCTTCCCTCGCTCCGAGAGCCGATCGATGGTCTGGTCGACGACCCGCTCTATGGTGTCGCCGGCCGCACCACCGTCGCGGATACCGAGTACGTGCATACGTAACCCATGGGCTGGTTCGACTTTGTAGCTGTCGCCGAGCCAGCCCGCGTCCGACGCGTCCTGGTACTCGTACTCCGTCGCGACTCGATCGATCTGTGCCTGGCTGCGTCCCGTTCGGTCTACAGATGGACGAGGCGAGCCCCTCGGAGTCAAGCCCCGAGGCGGTTCACGCTCTACCGATTCCCGCTCGGGGTGTCGTCACGACCCCGATCGAAGGGGCCCCATTCATCGGACTACGTGCCCCCGTCGACGGGAGCACGGGATTTTGCACCTACGGAGCGAACGTTCGATATGTCCCTTCGAATCGGCTTTACGGGCGACGTCATGCTCGGGCGACTCGTCGACGACCACCAGCGCCGCCGTTCCGTCGACGCCGTCTGGGGAACGGTCCTCGAACGACTGCGCGAGCTGGACGGGCTGGTACTCAACCTCGAGTGCTGTCTCTCGACGCGAGGTCGACAGTGGCAGCGGACGTATCGACCGTTTCACTTCCGGGCCGACCCCGACTGGGCCGTTCCCGCACTTGAGCGCGCCGACGTCGACGCCTGTGCGCTAGCGAACAATCACGTGTTAGATTACGAGGAAGTGGCGCTCCGGGATACGCTCGACGCCCTCGACGAAGCGGGAATCGGCCACGCTGGTGCGGGAGAAACGATCGACGACGCACTGGCGCCCGCGGTTTGGACGATAGATCAAATCGAACGCGGCGCAACGAAGGGCGACACTGCTCGCGCGGTCGACGTTGCATTGGTGTCGTTCACCGATAACACGCCAGAGTACGCCGCCGACGAGAACTCGCCGGGGACGGCCTGGATCGAAATCGACGTCGACGATGCACAAACCCAACAGCGCACGCGAGAAGCGCTCGATCGCGCACGCGACGCTGATCCGGATCTCCTTATCGCCTCCCTCCACTGGGGGCCGAACATGGTCACGGAACCCCCGGACGCGTTCCGGCGGTTCAGCCGGTGGCTGATCGAGGAGGGGGTCGACGTCGTCCACGGTCACAGCGCCCACGTCTTTCACGGGATCGAGGTCCACGAGGGCCGCCCGATCGTCTACGACGCGGGCGACTTCGTCGACGATTACAGGGTCGACCTCGAGTTGCGAAACGATCGGAGCTTCCTGTTCGTGCTTACGGTGGCCTCGGACGGCCGGCCGACGGAGCTCCGACTCCACCCGACCGAGATAGACGACTGTTCGGTCGCCGAGGCGAGACCGGCGGTCGCTGAGTGGTCACGCGACCGAATGCGCGGGCTATCAGCCCAATTCGGCACCGAATTCGAACGGGACGGCGAGGCGCTCGTCCTGTCACTCGAGGAGAATGACGAGGCATAATCAACGGGAAGGTCCGATCCGAATCGACCGATTGCTGATCCATCGCGCAAGCAGTGTGTCACCACGCCGTCCGGCCAGTTGGCAACCCTTAAGATAGCAACTCCGTTACACCGGGATAGTATGAAAGTGGTCGTCTCTATCGGCGGAAGCGTCCTCGTACCCGAACCCGGCGGTGATCGGGTCGCCGAGCACGCTGCCGTTATCGAAGACCTCGCCTCGGACGGATGTCGAATCGGCGCCGTCGTCGGGGGTGGCGGCGTCGCCCGCGAATACATCGCGGCCGCTCGCGAACTCGGGGCGAACGAAATCGAACTCGATCAGCTGGGAATCGACGTCACGCGGCTGAACGCCCGGCTTCTCATCGCCGGGCTCGGCGAGGAATCGGTCACGGCCCCAGCGAAGGATTACGAAGAGGCCAGCGAGGCGCTCCGTCGCGACGACGTCTGCGTCATGGGCGGGGTGGCACCGGCACAGACCACCGACGCCGTCGGGGCCGCCCTCGCGGAGTACATCGACGCTGACCTGCTCATCTACGCCACGAGTGTCCCCGGCGTCTACAGCGACGATCCGAACGAGACCGACGACGCCATCAAGTACGACGAACTCTCCGCCACGGAACTCGTCGACGTTATCGCCGGCCTCGAGATGAACGCCGGTGCATCCGCGCCGGTGGATTTGCTGGCGGCGAAGATCATCGAGCGCTCGGGGATGCGCACAATCGTCCTCGACGGCACCGATCCCGATCGGATCGCCCGTGCGGTCCGCCACGGCGAACACGACGGCACCGATATCGTTCCCGACGGTGTCGGTGCGGAGCCGACCTACTGGGCACGCGACGAGCAATGAGTTCCGACGGCGACCCGACGGACGATTCAGCGACCGTCTCGGATTCGGACGCGATCAGCCCCTACACCCTCCAGCAGGATGCTGCCGGCGAGACACGACACGCGTTCTGGGCAGATACGGTCGCTGACCGGATAGAAGAACGGAATCCCGAGGAACCGATCGTCGTCAAGGGCGGCATTTCGCCCTCGGGCGTCCCTCACCTGGGCAACGTCAACGAGATCATGCGCGGCTACTTCGTCGCCGAGGTGCTTCGAGACCGGGGATACGACGTCAGACAGGTTTTCACCGCTGACGACCGCGATCCCTTGCGAAAGCTTCCCCGCACCCTCTGTGACCTCGATGGGAACCTCGTCGACCTCGGAGACGTCGACGCCGGCGCTCTCGGTCGGAACCTCGGCGCGCCCTACACCGACATCCCGGACCCGTTCGGCTGCTGTGACTCCTACGGCGACCACTTCTCGAACATCATCCAGGACAGCGCCGACGCCGTCGACGTCCCGATCGACCTCGTCTCCAACACCGAACTCTACGAGTCCGGCGAATTCGAGGACGTGACTCGATTCATCCTCGAGCACCGTGATCGCGCACGAGAGGTCCTCTCGCAGTACCAGGACAAAGTCGACGAAGACTACGTCCCGTTCAACCCGATCTGTGAGGAGTGCGGGAAGATCACCGAGACGGTGACCGGCGTCGACGTAGAAAGCGAGGCGCGAAGCGCCTCGGACAGTCGAACGGGGAGCGAAGCGAACCGCGAGACGAGCGAGGCACCGACCGTCGACTACAAGTGCACCGATCTGGATGCCGGCGACCGCACTATCGACGGCTGCGGCCACGAAGGAACCGCGACACTGCGCGAGGGAAAACTCCCCTGGCGCTTCGAGTGGCCCGCGCAGTGGCAGTTGCTCGACGTCGACTTCGAGCCCTTCGGAAAGGACCACGCCGAGGGCTCCTGGCCCAGCGGCCAGGACATCGCACGTACCGTCCTCGAAATCGAGCCGCCAGTGCCGATGGTCTACGAGTGGTTCACGCTCGAGGGCGAGCCGTTCTCCTCCTCGGAGGGGAACGTCATCCTCGTCTCGGACGTCCTCGAGTTGCTCGAGCCAAACGTCCTGCGGTATTTCTTCGCGAAGGACCCCTCGAAGGCGCGGGACTTCAGCATCGAGCGGCTCGACCAGCTGGTCGACGAGTTCGACCGATTCGAGGCGATTTACTTCGGCGAGGTCGAGGCGAGCGAGGACGAAATCGCCTTCGCCGAGCGAGTCTATCCGTTCGTGGTCGAAGACCCTCGAGAAGAGCGGATTCGGCTTCCCTACACCTTCGCTGCGGTGCTCGGAATGACCGACGATCCCGACCTGCGCGAGGAGATCGCCCGTCGCGAGGGCCACATCCCCGACGATGCCCCGGGATGGGCCGTCGAAGGGGCGCTCGACCGCGTCGAGCAGGCCCGCAACTGGGCCCGCCGGACCGAAAACGAGTTCGATTACGAACTCAAACGAACCGAGATTCCGGCTCACGAATTCGACGCGAACACGGAAACCGCACTGGAAGAACTGGCCGATTTCATCGAGGAAGGCCACGAGCCTGACGAGATCCAGGGCGAGATATACGAGACAGCAAAGCGCCACGACGTCGGCGTCGGCGACTTCTTCGGAGCGGGGTACCGGCTGTTTTTCGACGACGAACAGGGGCCGAAGCTCGGCCCCTTCCTCGCCAAGGTCGATCGAGAGTTCGTCGTCGCGCGACTCCGACGGGAGCGATGAAACGCGTCGACGACCAGGGCGCGTAGACAAAAACCATTTGAGACCGCCACCCTGAGATAGTACCGATGGACTACGGCTCCCTCGCTGTCGTCTCGCCCCCCGAACTATACGGCTCGGAACTCCTCACGTGGGTGCTCCTCGGTCTCTTGGGCTACTGGGTCGCCGTCATCGCGCTTCAGAACAGCGGCCGGTTGCCAGACTACGTCGGCACCCAGGGACCGATCCTGACCTTCCACACGAAGCGCGGACGAGAATTGCTCGACAGGCTCGCTCGCCCGAAGCGGTTCTGGCGAGCGTGGTCGAATATCGGTGTCGGTATCGCCCTCGTCGTGATGGTGGGTATGTTCCTGTTTCTCTTACAGGCGGCCATGACGATGCTCTCCTCGCCGCAGCCGGCGAGCTCGGCGGTTCGGCAACCGCGCAACGTCCTCGTCATCCCGGGAATCAACGATTTCCTCCCGCTTTCGGCGACACCTGGAATCGTCTTCGGGCTGCTCGTCGGGCTCGTCGTTCACGAGGGCGGTCACGGGTTGCTCTGTCGCGTCGAGGATATCGATATCGACTCGATGGGAATCGCGATGCTCGCTGTCCTCCCCATCGGGGCGTTCGTCGAGCCCGACCAAGAGAGCAGCAAGTCGGCGTCTCGAGGCGGTCAAACGCGGATGTTCGCCGCGGGCGTCACGAACAATTTCGCGGTCACGCTCCTCGTCTTCGCCCTGCTCTTCGGACCGATCGCTGGCTCGATCGCCGTCGCACCCGGGGCCGCCGTCGGCGGCGTCGCACCCGACTCCCCAGCCGCCGATGCCGGAATCGAACCGAACGATCGGATAACCGCGATCAACGGGACAGCGGTCGCGGGGAACGACGACCTCGCGACGCGACTCGAGTCGACCGACGGCGAACAGGTGTCCGTCGAACTCAACGGCGAGCGGACGGTAACGGTCGATCGGGCGCTGCTCGTGACTGCAGCGATGGACGACGGGCCGACGCAGCTCTCGGCCGGCGACAAAATCCGTGCAGTCGACGGTCAGCGTATCGCGACCGAGCGCGGCTTCTTCGCTGCTGTCGGCGACAGCGAACGTGTTACGCTGACGATCGAACCCACAGACGGCGACGAGCAGGTCGAACGTGAGGTCGCGATCGGCGCAGCGGTCTCGGTCGCCGACGGCGAACCGCTCGAGGGGGCGACCGGCCCGACCGACGAAACGTTCGTCATTACCCACTTCGACGGCGAGCGGATTCACGACTACGACGAACTCAGTTCGCGCCTCGAGGACAGCGAACCCGGTCAAGAGGTCACGGTGGCGGGTTACTTCGGCGACGACCGAGAGCAGTACACGGTGACGCTCGACGCGCACCCGCAAGCCGACAGCGGATTTCTCGGTATCCGGGGGTATCAGGGTGCCTCCGGCGTCACGGTGAGCGACATCGGCGTGCAGCTCTATCCGGCAGCAGCGTACCTGTCGTTGCTCGGCGGAACCGGCGAAACACCGTTCGGACCGATCACTGACACGTTCCTCGGCCGGATCGGGGTTGCGCTGTTCCTGCCGATAGTCGGCGTCATTGGCATCTTGCCGTTCAATTTCGCCGGCTTCACGGGAGGAATTCAGAACTTCTACGAGGTACAGGGCCTCCTCGGCGCGCTCGGAGACAGACCCGTCTTCATCGTCGCGAACATGTTGTTCTGGACCGGCTGGATCAACGTCCAACTCGGCTTTTTCAACTGCATTCCGGCGTTCCCCCTCGACGGCGGACACATCCTCCGAACCAGTACCGAGGCTGTCATCTCACGGTTGCCGATTACTGCGACCCGCGGGATGGTCCGCGTGGTAACGACGACCGTCGGAGTGACCATGCTCGTGAGCTTCTTCCTGATGCTGTTCGGACCACAACTCATCGGCGGATAACGTCGCAGTCGTATTTCTTGGCCGAAGAGTAAAGAGGGGGAGAGCGGAACTATGCCCCGTCCGGATCGATTCCGTGGCGGTCGTAGAACTCCTCGGGCGTCTCCCTGAGGCGGTCGAATTCGGTGTCGAAATAGTGTTCGTGGTGACGGACGACCTGTTCGACGACCCACCGGCTGAACTCCTCGTCAAATCGCCACTCGCCTTCCATCTCGCAAATGTCGAAGCGGTCGTCCGTCGAGAAGGCTGCGTACACGTGGAAAAAGCCGAGGATAACGTCGCCGAAATCGCTCGCTTTCTCACAGCTGCTCTCACGACGCTTCTCGAGTTCCGTGTAGCCTTGTTGCGTGAGTTCGAAATATTTTCTGTCGGGTTCGTCCTCGCGTTCGATTCGTTCTGCCCACCCTTCCTCCTCGAATTTGTAGAGTATCGGATACACCGACCCGTAGGACGGCTCCCAGTGACCGCCGCTGATTTCACGGATTTCCTTGAGGATTTCGTAGCCGTACCGCGGTTTCTCCTCGAGGAGTTCGAGGACGAGATAGGCGATGAGTCCTTTCGGCGGCCCACTTTTCCGCATATATCCCGTGGATAAAACGGGCGATGGTAAAGGGTTTCGGACACCGGCCGAATCGGCAGGTTGACCGCCGCGCCTGCAGACGAATCGCAGGCGGTATCGCCGGGGGGCATCGAGTCGAAACCCGGCCCTTCTTAATCTCGCCTGCCCAACCCCCGCTATGGAACGACGGCGACCGCCACAGACCGAAGAGGGCTGGTACGTTCTACACGACTTCCGGTCGATCGATTGGGACGCCTGGCGAGCGGCCCCGGAGCGGCAACGCTCGCAGGCGATCGACGAAGGAATCGATTACCTCGCGGCCTGTGAGGCCGTCGACGACGCCGACGAAGGGGAGTCCGCGACGTTCGCAGTCCTGGGCCACAAGGCGGACGTACTCGTCCTCCACTTACGGCCGACGCTTTCCGACATCGACACCCTTGAACGGCGCTTCGAACACACCGCACTCGCCGAGTTTACCGACCGTGCAGACTCCTATCTCTCCGTGACGGAGGTTTCGGGGTACATGTCCGAGGAGTATTTCGACGAGGACGCGGAGGTCGAAGACAGCGGCATCGCACGGTACATCGAGTCGCGGCTCAAGCCTGACCTTCCGGACAGCGAATTTCTCTCCTTCTACCCGATGAGCAAGCGTCGCGGTCCCGACCACAACTGGTACGAACTGCCCTTCGACGAACGCGCTGAGTACCTCTCGAACCACGGCGAGATTGGTAAGGACTACGCCGGCCGTGTCACCCAGATCATCTCCGGCAGCGTCGGACTCGACGACTTCGAGTGGGGAATCACCTTGTTCGGCGACGATCCGACCGACGTGAAAGAACTCCTCTACGAAATGCGCTTCGATCCCTCGAGTTCGCGCTTCGCCGAATTCGGGCGGTTCCTCTCAGCCCGTCGGTTCCCGCCGGCCGACCTCGACGCGTTCCTCGCGGGCGAACGAATCCCGCGGGAAGACGAGGGGGGCCATCCCGGTGCAAGCGGTGAATCCGAAGGCCACCACCACCACCGCGACAGTGACGAGGAGTCTGGCGGTCACCACAGAGATGACGCCAGCGACGGCGAAGCGGACGTCCGCAGCGAACTCGAGGAACTGGGCGTCTACGCGGGTCAGCCCCACGGCGAGGACGTCCACGCCGTCGTGCTCTACTCCGCTGCCGACGCCGACGAGCTGTTCGAGGAGGTCGACGGTCTACGCACGAATTTCGACCACTACGATACACACGTAAAGACCGCGGTGTACGAGCCACGAGACGGTGAAAGCGAAACCGCCATCGTCAGCCTCTGGGAAACCGAACGGGCCGCGAACACGGCCGCCGGGTTCCTCGCCGACCTCCCCGACATCGTCCGCCAGGCGGGTGACGACGAGACGGATTCGTGGGGGACGATGGGAATGTTTTACACCGTTGAACCGGCTCACCGCGGCGACTTTCTCGGTACCTTCGAGGACGCGGGCAGCCTCCTCGCGGACATGGACGGCCACCGAAAGACGAACCTGCTGGAAAACCGTGAGGACGAAAACGACATGTTCATCGCCAGTCGCTGGGACTCCCGCGAGGACGCCATGCAGTTCTTCCGAAGCGACGCCTTCTCGGAAACCGTCGAGTTCGGCCGCGACATCCTCGCGGACCGGCCGCGACACGTCTTCCTCGCGTAGACGGCCCGTTCTACCCTCTCGGCGCATACGCGCCTCAGTCCGTGAGAGGGCGTTGACGCTGACCCCCTGCAATCAGTCGCTGGCAATCTACTGATGACTCTCGACGTTCACCATCCAACGTCGGAGGCTCCACCTCGAACTATGCCGCGCGCTCGAGGCTGCGTTTTCTCGCCAATCCGGGTCTTAGATACGTCCGGACGCTGACGGCTCGTCGTAGAAAAAGTACGCGGCGATACCGGCCAGCCCGAACGCCAGCGTGACGAACGGCCACTTGCCGGCATCGCGATCGGTCGCGAAGGCGTGGACGGTGACGAAGCTCGCGAGCCCGATGTGGGCGACGATCGTTGCGACGAGAAACGACTGGAACTCCATGAGCAACGCATTGGACGCGGCAGCGAAAGCCGTTACGAAGCGATGCTCGTAGCCAGAGCGTGGACAGTCGGTGCCGTGGCCGGGAAGGCGGCTCACCGCACTCACCGTGAGTCGACTGACTCGGGTGTGGGCGAGCCCGTTACCGGAACAGTCGTTAGAAGTCGGTATCCGTGTCGTCTTCGACCTTGCGTTTCATCGAGTCGCGACGGGATTTGGCGTCGCGACCTGTCGCCTCGAGCAGAAAGTCGTTTTTCGCGTCGACGGCTTCGCCGGCGGCCTCGAGTTCGTCGGGGCCGAGTTCGGTCGGATCGCGTTCGTGGAATTCGACGGCAAGTTTGTCCTTCTTGCCAGAGTACTCGACGGCTCCGACGACGATTTTCTCGAAGACGGGGTTGTCAGGCTCCTCGATCAGGTAGAGGTCGCTGCCCTTGAATTCCTGGGTCCCCGTGATGGAACCGAAGTAGTCCTCGACTGTCGCTTCCATGTCGGGAATCCGTTCCTCGAGATATTCACCGCGACGCATCTTGTACTCCTTCATGGATCGAAAAAACACGGGGGAGTGTTTACCTCTTTTCATAGCCAACGTTTCGGGTGACTGATTTGTTTTGAAGGCAGAATCGATCGGCATCGCGAGCATGCGGGCGATCGATCGACGGTCGGCAGGGCGGGAACGACCGCCGGAGTAGCGGCGAGGTCGGAGGGAGAGCGGTCCGAACGCAGAGCGAGAGTGGGTCACTGGCGTACCGAGCAGGGGAGTGACCGACTACCGGAACAGTGAGATGGGACAGTGAAAGCGGAAAGGGACGACCTGCGCTCGGACAGACTCGAGCGAGGCGCCGCGCTACTGTTACCGTTCGCTGAGATAGCCCTTCCGACACTCGGGACAAATGTCGCCTGCGCGCAGCGAGCCACGGTTGTCGCCGGCGACGAAGTCACATTGCGGGCAGTAGAATTCGGCCGGGACGTCGGCGTCGGACGTACTCGCGCTTTCGGTCGGTGTCGGTGCCGATTGGGCTCGTTCGATGCCGGTATCCAGTCCGGTCGTGGGATCGGATTCGGTGGCTGTGTGGCTCTCGGCGATGGGCTCCGCCGTCACCGACCCGGCGTCGGTCACGGCCGCGGACGATCCGTCGACGGCGGAACCGACGTCGACGCCACCTGACGATGAGTCGTTTTCGAGGATGATGGCATCGTCTACGGGTTCGTCCGGGCCGAGGTCCCCGTATCCGGTATCGGATTCGAGATCAGCCTCGTCCGTGTCTGGCCATTCGGCGGGTTCCGACTCCGCACCGATCGGCGGCCCGACATCGTCCGAATCGGGCCATTCGCCGTGATCGCGGTCCCGGTCGAGTTCGGGGCCATCCTCGAGGATTTCGCCGTCGTCGGTGACTGGGTCGCCGTTCTCGTCGGTCGGGAGGTCGATCTCGACGTCCGAATCCGCCGTTGCAGCGGTCGACGGTTCCGTTTCCGGAGCGTCCGCGTCGACGGCTCGAGTATCGCCGGCATCGACTGTCGCACCGCTCGGGACATTCGCATCGATGATTTCGACGTCCTCGTCGACGATTTCGGCGTCCGTGGTCTCGTCGTTCTCGGTCGTGTCTGTCTCGAGTGTCGATACGTCTGGATCGGGGTCGTGGGGGAGTGCGCCAGCGTCCGTCTTGGTCGTGAGGCTCGTCACTTCGGTGTTCTCGCTGAGGACGTGTTTCTCGCCACAGCGGGAACACTCCTCGTACTCCTGGACGGTAACGACGACTTCACTGCCCCGTTCTTCGCGCTCGCTTTCGACGTCGGGTTCGCCGTAGTCGTGTCCGAGCAGCGAACATCGCAGGACCATGGTCCTACTGTACCGAGTCTGTCCATAAAAAACGTACTGTCAGTTCTATCAATATTTACATCTGTCTGACACACCTATAAAATCAGACATATTTGTGAAATTCTATCTTTCTTTGTTCCCCACGTGGTCGCCGCCGATACCAACGCCACTCCCATCGTGAATATTCAAACGATAATTGATAGTATCGCGGGTAGTCCGATGGACAGATGTGGAGTGAGTGCTCGACTCGTCACCATCGAACGTGGAACGGAAAAGCAGAGCACGCGGTCGTTCCCGAACGAGTCGGCAGGGGAACGCCCAACGTTCAGGAGTGTATACGAACCACGCTTTGAATATCGAGACGGAATCGGTCTCGAGGGAAGGTATGGATCCGTCTGCGAGAGAACCGAAGTCTCAATAGCCCAGACGAGGCCGTCGAGGAGATAGCGAAGTAATACGATTACCGGTTTTCGGCGGGACCCGTTGGACGTCGGCGCTTCCTCCACAATGCGTGGTGCCAAAAGCGACCCATCTGGGCTGCCTTCGGACTGCGATCACCCGGTCTCGGCATGGCAGAGACGACTGAAGAGCTGAGCGACTTGTTCGAGCAGGGCGAGGTATACGTCCTGCGTATGCACTCCCGCGTCGAACGGAGCGTGCAGGACCGCGAGAGCCGGAATCACCGAAAACTCGTGAGTAGAACGGATACAGAGCAGGTAAGAGGTCCGTGTCGATGGACATCCGTCTCTGGTGACAAAACGCACAATATATAATCAAACGGACTCTCGGCATCGACGCGTTTCACCGACTGTCACTCTGAGCGTTGTACCAGGTCACGGACGCCGATTGAGAGCGCATCGATTGTCGAACGACAAACGTCAAATCCCAGGTGGTCGAATGGGCATACGGATGAGAGCAAAGCGGGAGTACCGGAACCGAGAGGGGACGGAGGTGGCGGTACTCGACGCGCTGGTCGATCGCGCCGACGACGGGATGACCGTCTTCGAACTCCGGGCGGCCGTCGAGGTCGACATCGACGAACTCGAAGAGGCCCTGTCGACGCTCAAAGAAGACGACCTGATCGTCGTCGATCCCGGCAACGAGACGGTGATCAAACCCGACGAGCGGGTCGTGCCGGAGCAACCGAGCGACGAAAACGACGAGCAATCGATCGTGGACTGGATCCGCGAACGGCTACCTTTTTGAATCGAAACGCCTGAGACCCTCAGGCCCAAGAGTGTATCCATGAGTGTCATCGAGTCCGTCCACGCGGATCAGGGGGCCACGTTCGGCGAGCGCGCCGACAGAACGATCGTCGAACACTACGGTCGACCGGAACGGACCCACCGCGCCGTTCGCAACGGCGTCGGTCTGCTCGAGATGGCCTACGGCGTGATCGTCATCGAGGGGGAAGACCGCCTCGAGTACGTCGACAATGTGGTGTCGAATCGGGTTCCGAGGACGGACGGACGAGGGTGTTACGCGCTCGTCCTCGATCCACAGGGCGGGATCGAAGTGGAGCTGTACGTCTATAACGCGGGCGAGCGGCTCCTCCTCTTCACACAGCCCGGATCCGCAGCGGCGCTCGCCGAGGAGTGGTCGGAGAAGGTGTTCATTCAGGACGTCGACATCCACGTCGCGACGGACGACTACGGGGTCTTCGGCGTCCACGGCCCACAGGCGACCGAAAAGATCGCGAGCGTCCTCAACGGCGCCGCCTCGCCCGACGAACGCTATTCGTTCGTTCGCGGGACGATGGGCGACGAGGGCGTCACCGTCATCCGAACCGACGCCCTCACCGGCGAGGAAAGCTACGACGTGATCTGCGCCGCTGCGGACGCCGAGGCCGTGTATAACACGCTACTCACGCAGGGACTGAACGCTGCGCCCTTCGGCTATCGAACGTTCGAGAGCCTAGCACTCGAGGCTGGCACGCCGCTCTTTCAGACCGAACTCGAGGGGACGCTCCCCAACGTCCTCGGCCTGCGCAATGCGCTCGACTTCGAGAAGGGCTGTTACGTCGGGCAAGAGGTCGTCTCTCGCGTCGAGAATCGCGGCCAGCCCAGCCGCCGACTCGTCGGGCTGACAGTCGACGGGACTGCGGTTCCCGACGTGGGCGCGGCCATCTTCGACGGCGACGTATCGGTCGGTGCGGTGACTCGCGCCGGCGAGAGCCCGCTCCGAGAGGAGATCATCGCGCTCGCACTCGTCGACTATGGCCTCGAGAGCGACGACCTGACGGTCCGGGTCGACGGCGACGAAGTGACCGCGACCCGGACGGAGCTGCCGTTCGTCGAGGGGTCGGATCTGTCGGATCGACTTCCCGAGTACCAGTAGCCCGCTTGTCTCGACTCGGCACCGAAGGACGCTGACGGGCGTCGTGCACTGACCGATCGTACGGGGACAAGCGCATTTGGAAGCTATGCTTATACGTTCGGAGTCCAACCGTCGATGCATGTCAGGAGACGTCCTCGAGCGTGACCTCCTCGAGCGCGAACCGGACGATCGGATCCGGGTACTCGACGCCGACGGAACTGTCGTCGCTCCCGGCCTGGAACCGGACCTCGAGCCAGAGACCCTGCGGTCGATGTACCGGGATATGCGGTTTTGCCGGCGGTTCGACGAGCGGATGATCAGCCTCCAGCGACAGGGCCGACTCGGGACGTACGCCTCGCTGGCCGGTCAGGAGGGATCCCAGATCGGCTCGACGTACGCGCTTGCGAGCGACGACATGCTCTCCTTCCAGTACCGGGAACACGGGGCGATCGTCGCGCGAGGGGCCCCGTGGGAGTACCTGCTCTACTGGATGGGCCACGAGGACGGCAACGCCGCCCTCGCAGATATCGACGTCTTCCCGCTAAACATCTCGATCGGGAGCCACCTCCCCCATGCAGTCGGGTGGTCGTGGGCTGCGAAATTGAACGACGACGAGAACGTGACCGTCGTCCACTTCGGCGACGGCTCGACCTCCGAGGGAGACTTCCACGAGGCGATGAACATCGCGGGCGTCTTCGACACGCCGACGCTCTTTTTCTGTAACAACAACCAGTGGGCCATCTCGGTTCCGCGCGAGCGCCAGACCGCGAGCGTCACCATCGCCCAGAAAGCCCGCGCCTACGGCTTCGCCGGCGTCCAGGTCGACGGGATGGACCCGCTCGCAACCTACGTCGTCACCAGCGCAGCGCGTGAGAACGCTCTCGAGTCCAACAGCGACCGGCCACGACCGACGCTGATCGAGGCGGTCCAGTACCGCTACGGTGCGCACACGACGGCGGACGACCCCGACGTCTACCGGGACGAAACGGAGGTCGAGCGCTGGCGCCAGCGCGATCCGATCGACCGGTTCGAAGCCTACCTTCGGAACCGAGACGTCCTCGACGACGACCGAATCGGCGCGATCGAAACCGAGATAGCAGCGGTGGTCGCCACGCTGGTCGACCGTGCAGAGGCCGTCGATGCCGATCCGGCCGAGATGTTCGAACACACGTACGCAGAGCCGACCCCGCGGCTCGAGGAACAGCGCGACTATCTCGAGGCGCTTCGGGAGGCCCACGGCGAGAGTGTGTTACTCGAAGACGAGTGAACGTGGTCGCCGTCGGATTAAAGCGGACACTGAGACAGGCAAACGGCTATCCAACGGTCGCACCGAGAAACGGTCGATATGCAACTCGAGCAGCCGACCCAGGGGTCTGCATCGACCTGGAGCGGTACGGTGCCAAGCGCGGTCGACGTGCGAGTACTCGGGCTAGTCGTCGTCATGGCCGGCCTCGCGGCGTCGATGAACGTTCCCTACGGTGGGTGGACGACAGCAGCCGTGGCGTTTACGCTGCTTTCGGCCGGTGGGATCGCGCTTCACGTACTCGGCGAGCGGAAACTGCGCCGGATAACCGACGGCCTCGTCGAGCGGTGGGACGTGGCAGGCGGGCGGATCGAAGACGTCACCAGGTCCTCGGACGGGATGCGAACGGAGTGGCGAGTACACACACCCGACGGCGACGTCGTCATCGGCGGGATCGCGCTTGTTCCGATCGCCCGGCTGTCCGTCGAGTGGCGGGGTATCGGCGACACGATGGCGGCGCGCGAGGCTGAATCGAACATCGATCAGCTCGCGACGGGACTCTACCGCGAAATATTCGAGTACGACTCGGCTCGGTGACCGAGCGGTCCGCAAAACAGATTTCGGCCACCGGTGGCGTGTGGCGCCCGATAAGCCGCTGGTTCGGTCATTCGAAAATCTCCTCGTGGCGCTGCGCCAGATCGGTGTATTCACCCGACGAGTACGACTCGAATATCGACGTAGCGTCGATTCCCGTTTTCTCGAGCGGCGTGATTTCGGCGGGGACGCCACGGACGAACGATTCCGGTGGGATCGAGTACCCGTCGGGGATGACGGTCCCCGCGGCGACGATGCTGCCACTGCCGATCGTCACGTCGGTGTTGATCGTCGCGTTGAATCCGACGAGCGCCTGCGATTCGACGGTCGTTTCGTTGAGGACGGCTCCGTGACCGACCATCACCTCATCGGCGAGCCGTGCGGCGTGGAGTATCGCGTTGTCACCGACGTGTGTCTCGCGACCGATCTCGACGGGGCCGACGTCGCCTCGACAGACGACGCCGGGCCAAACGCTCGCGTCGGCGGCTACCGTTACGTCGCCGACGAGCGTCGCCTCTCGACTCACTCGCGCCGCGTCGTCGATTATGGGGCGCTCCCCCTCGAACGCGTAGGTTCGACTGTCGACCATGGAAACACCGACCACCGTCGCGGGCATAATACCGGCCCGTGCCTGCAGTGACTGTCAGTCCGCGGGGACGCTCACGAAGAGCGAAAGACGGCGCCGTTTTGCGGGCTCAGGATTCGATTTTGTCGACGATCTGCGTGGCCTCCTCTCTGGCCTTGTCTTCGCCGACGTGCTTGTCGATCAGAACGCTCGTGACCTCCCAGTCATCCTCGCCCTCGACCGTACCGGTTCTGACCTCGCTGCCCTCGGAAACCGACTCGGCCGGTCGTTTCGCCCAGTCGGGCGTTCGGATTTCGTCGTATCGATCCGGGTCGCGAAAGCGCACGTGGATGTAATCGTCTTCGGTCTCGACCGCGTTTACGTCGGGAGTATCGGCCATACCCGTTCGTCCGATGGCGGCACGTGTGAACTACTCCGCCCTCCCGCGCTCGGGCCTCCCCGGCCCTCGCTTGTTAAGGACGGATCGTCCTGTTTCTGTGTCGGAACGTGCAGGAACAGATCCCACAGCGTCCACAAGACGCTCCGCGTCTCGTGCGGCCCGGCAGAACGCCGTAATGATCAAGATAACTTTTGCAAATATGGACTGAGGAATTGATCGATCCAGGACTTAGCAAATCCGAGTCGATCGGTAAGGGTGTCGAAGAGACGGCGAGCGAGAGTTCGGAACGCGCTCTCGCTCGCCACCACGATTGGCGAGGCAGTGCGTTTGAGTACTTTCCAGACCTGTTCAATCGGGTTGAGATGCGGTGAGCCGACCGGAAGAAAGACGAGATCAATACCGAGTTGGTGTGCGCGCTTGCGCGTGTGTTCACAGATGTGAGACGAGAAGTTATCCAAGACGAGCAGAATCCGGGAACACGGATTCTGCTCGCGGACTTGCTCCAGTAGCGCACAGATGTTCTCTTTCGATTGATCTTCAGGGAACGTCAGGACACTTTCGCCGTTGAGCGTATAGCATCCGACCGCTGGTTCGTCAAGCTTCACCAGCGGTCGTTCCAGTGTCGGATCATCAACGTACCACAGTCGATGCGAATTGTCGTATGGTTGTGGATGCGAAGCATCACAAAAACCGACGACAGTTCCCCCATCCGTGCAAATATCGTCGTCGAGGACCCATCCTTCGTCCTCATCATCAGGACGCTTGTTATGTGCCGTCTCTGTCTCCTCGTCGAACGCGTCCGCGACGCGTTCTTCGAGGATTTCATCTGCGTTTTCTGGCCGAGAGGGGCGCTTTGGACGTGGTTTAGCGTAGGACAGTCCGAGATTCCGGAGGAATCGACCGAGATAATCCGGATGGTACTCTACACCGAACTCTTCGTCCAAGAGCTGATGAACTTCCTGTGCTTTCCAGGGTTGCCCCTCCCGGAGAAGTTCTAACAGACGCTTTTGTTCCTCGTCACCGAGCTTCGGGGGCCTTCCGCCCCCGAAGTCCGGTGTCAACTGACCAAGTCCGCCATCGTTCCATCGACGCGCCCAGCGACTGCCAGTCGACGCAGATTTGCCAACGTCGTCGGCTGCTTCCTCGTACGTTGCTCCCTTGTAGAGACGTTTGACAAAGGTGAGTCGCTTGATGATCTTTGGATCGTCTGCTTCGTCCAGCAGACGATCCAACTCCTGCTCACTTAGATGACGAACAAGATCGCCTCGCCGGTCTCCTCCCATCACTCGCCCGTCTTAGTCTATGCCCATAACTTCCGTCACACATTATGGCGTTCTGCGGACGGTTCCAGACTCCGCAGGCGACTTCCCGTTACAGGTGGTTCGGAGTGTCCCACTCCTACCGGTTGGACACTCGACCACAACCGACGATGCACGCTTGTTGTCGCGTTTGAACAACGCCGAAAGCGTGGTGAGCATCTTACTTTCACCTTCGACCAAAGGGATAATAAGGGTGCCGATTCACACGAAAACAAGACGTGCGGGCGCTGTCTCCCCTCCCTGCTCGCGCCTTCGGCGCTCGCTGAGGATAGCGCGGGACCGTCGGTCCCGCTGACCATGCGAACGGCGCCGCCGTGAGCAGAAGGGGGCTTAGCGCCCTCAATTACAGCTAAAGTTCACCCCTGAATGTGCTTCGACCGGCGGGGCCGTCTATACGGACCGTCTCAAAGGACTCGAAGAAAGGTGACCCCGATTTGTGTTCGGACCGGCCGTCACTCCCGGGCAACGACGCTATTCGGCTCGCGCACGTACGCACCTCATGCTCGTCCTCGGCGACGCTCACGCCGCAGAACCGAATCGACGCAGGATCCTCCTCGAGTTGTATCGATCGCTCGGGCCGGATCACGTCCTTCAGGTCGGCGACCTCGAGCGGTACGACCTCCCAGCGCCGACCTGGTTCGTCGCCGGGAACAACGAGGACTTCGACGTCGTCGACGCGTTACGAGCGGGCGACACGTCGGGGACGAACAACGTCCACCTCCTCGCGAGTACGGCGGCGACCGTCGAGGGATGTTGCGTCGCCGGCCTCTCGGGCAACTTCGCTCCGACGAAGTACGACCGTTCACGTGCGGATCTGTCGGCCGACCAGCGCCGGCACTTCACCCGCGAGGACGTGGAGCGAGCGGCGGCGCTCAAGGACGTGGACGTCTTCCTCACACACGAGGCACCGACCGGGCTGCTGTGGTACGGGTACGATCCCGGCTGTGAACACGTCGACGAGTTGCTCGAGACGCTTTCGCCGTCGCTCTGTCTCGTCGGCCACCACCACCGCCACCGGGAGGTCGACGTCCACGGGACCCGCGTCGTGAGTCTCGCACCCGCCTGGGAGCGATACTACGAGCTCGATCCGAAGACGCTGGCGCTCGAGTCCCGCGATCACGATCGCTCACCGCCTGCGGAGTGATCGACGCGCCACGGCGAGGCGACAGCACAGCGCGATCGACTTGTCGGTCGGCGGGAGAGGACGATTAAAATCGACCGGTCGGACGTCGAGAGAGGAGGGGAAGAACGGAACGACGCGGAACGACGCAGAGGCGTCACTCGGCCGACGGCACTACGCGCCTCAAAACGTCTCGAGGTAGCGGTCGATTTCCCACTCGGAGACGTCGACGAGGTAGTCCTGGAATTCCTGGCGCTTCGCCTCGACGAATTTGTCGGCGACGTGGTCGCCCAGCGCACTGTAGATCGCCTCGTCTTCTTCGAGTGCGTCGACGGCCTGGCCGAGGTTCGCGGGCAGCGTGTCGATGCCGTACTCCTCGCGCTTCCTTTCGTCGAAGTCGTAGATGTTCTCGCGAACGGGGTCGTCACACTCGAGGTCCTGTTCGATCCCGTCGAGACCAGCGTGGATCATAACGGCGAGCGCGAGGTAGGGGTTGCAAGACGGATCCGGCGAGCGGAGTTCGACGCGCGAGGCAGCGGGGGTTCGCGCCGCGGGCTTGCGGATAAGCGCCGAGCGGTTGCGGTCGGACCAGGCGACGTAGACCGGCGCCTCGTAGCCCGGCACCAGTCGCTTGTAGCTGTTGACCGTCGGGTTCGCAATCGCCGTGATCGCGGGCGCGTGCTCGAGGATGCCGGCGGTGAACGCGTGGGCCTCGTCGCTCAGGTTGAACTCGTCGTCGTCGTCGTGGAAGGCGTTCTCCCCGTCTTCGGTGAACAGCGAGATGTGCGTGTGCATGCCGGAGCCGTTGATTCGCGGGATCGGCTTGGGCATGAACGTCGCGTGCAGGTCGTGCTGTGCAGCGATCGCGCGGACGACGGTGCGGAAGGTGCCGACGTTGTCGGCCGTCGTCAGGGCGTCGTCGTAGGTGAAGTTGATCTCGTGTTGGCCTTCCGCGACCTCGTGGTGGCTGGCCTCGACCTCGAAGCCCATGCTCTCGAGGCCGTAGATGATGTCGCGGCGGACGTCAGATGCGAGGTCTTTCGGCGCGAGGTCGAAGTAGCCGCCGGCGTCGTTAGTTTCGGTCGTCGCACGACCCTCCTCGTCCTCCTGGAAGAGAAAGAACTCGGGTTCGGGGGCGGCGTTGATCGTATAGCCCATGTCGTTGGCGCGCTCGATGGCGTTCTTGAGGACGCGGCGCGGGTCACCCTCGAACGGTTCGCCAGTAGAAGTATCGTAGACGTCGCAGATCATCCGCGCTGCCGCGCTCTCCTCTTTCTGACGCCACGGGAGGATCGCGAAGGTCTCCGGGTCCGGTTTGAGGCGCATGTCCGATTCCTGAATCCGAACGAATCCTTCGATAGAGGAGCCGTCAAAGTAGATCCCTTCGGAGAACGCCTTCTCGGCCTGGCGGGCCGGCACAGAGACGTTCTTGACGGTTCCGAGGATGTCCGTAAACTGTAATCGGAGGAAGTCGACGTCCTGTTCTTCGATTTCGTTCAGTACCGTCCGTTCTGCCTCAGTGAGGTTTCCGCTTGTCATCTTTCTCGTCGTGCTTACCTCGTAACTCTGCTACTAAAACCCTACTGCTCTATGCAATTCTTCCCTCACCAGCGTGAAACTGCATATTCGTAAATTTCTAAAGGCTCCGGTGAGAGGATAGATGTGATGACGTACGAAAATCTCGATGCAAAATTAGTGAATGCGTTACTGGGCGACGGTCGAGCGAGCCTCCGAAGCCTGGCCGAGGAACTCGATGTCTCCGTCACCACCGTTTCGAACCACCTCTCCGACCTCGAAGAACAGGGAGTGATCAAGGGCTACACACCGAAAGTCGATTACGATGCGGTCGGCTACGACGTGACGGCAGTCATCCAGCTTCAGGTCGAGGGAAACGCCTTGCCCGACGTCACCGATACGCTGCGCGACCACCGCCAGATGACCAGCGTCTACGAAGTCACCGGCGACTACGACGTCATCGCCATCGGGAAGTTCAAAGACACCGACGGGATGAACGACCAGATCAAACAGTTGCTAACAGATCCTAACATCAAGGCCTCGAACACCAGCGTCGTTCTCAATGCCGTCAGCGAGAACAAACAATTCGAACTCGAGGTCGATAGCGGGGCTTGACTCGAGCGGTCAACGGAGGATGAGGGAATCGATCGGAGAGACACCCGAACGGAGAAGTGGCGACCGGCGCCGGCCGGTGTCTCCGTGGGCCACCCGAACGTGACTGCGGGGACACTCGGTACGCCACCGTTTCGGACGACAGACGGGCGAACCGTTTTCCTCACGAACTCACGCGTGGCTGCGGACAGCGGGACGCGAGCCAGGGCGACGACGTGTACTAGCCCAGCACCTACGATGGTGGGGGTGCGAACGACGTGGCTTTCGGGGCTGTATTTTCGTCGTCTCGATCGAGAACTCGATACGCGACGGCGCCGCTCGTTCGGTCTCGCTCGAGAGATACTCCGCCCACTCGACGTGTCGATCGAGAGGCAAAACGGAATCCGTCGTCGTTCGCGGATCGAATCTGCGCTGAAACACGGTGTTCGGCACCTGTCGAGTGCCGATGGCCTGTTCGTTGAGACGAGTACGCGGGCGAACCCTCGCTTACATCATGCCGCCCATACCGCCGCCCATGCCGCCCATGCCGCCGGGGCCGCCGGGTGCGCCACCTTCCTCTTCGTCGCCCTTGTCGGTCGACAGGTCGCCGGCGGAGATGATGTCGTCGATTTTGAGCACGAGGTTTGCCGCTTCGGCGGCTGAGGTGACGGCCTGCTCTTTGGCGTGGGCCGGTTCGACGACGCCGGCCTCGAAGGTGTCCTCGACGTCGCCCGAGAAGACGTTCAGACCGGCCGTGACGTCGTCTTCATCGTGAGCCGCACGCAGATCGACCAGCGTGTCGATCGAGTCGAGCCCGGCGTTTTCGGCGAGGACGCGCGGGACGAGCTCGAGCGAGTCGGCGAAGGCTTCGACGGCCAGTTGCTCGCGACCCGAAACGCTATCAGCGTAGTCGCGAAGGCGCGAAGCGAGTTCGACCTCGACCGCACCGCCGCCTGCGAGGACGCGGCCGTCGGAGACGGTCTGGGCGACGACGTCGAGCGCGTCGTTGACGCCGCGCTCGAGTTCGTCGACGACGTGGTCGGTCGAGCCGCGAAGCAGGAGCGTGACACCGTGGGCGTCATCACCCTCGACGTAGAACAGTTCGTCTTCCTCGTCGCGAGTGACGTCGCCGAAGCCGAGGTCGTCTTCGGTGGCGCTCTCGAGGTCGGAGACGATCGACGCGCCGACGACTTCCGAGAGGAATTCCAGGTCGCTCTTCTTGGCGCGGCGGATCGCGAGAATGCCTTCCTTGGCGAGATAGTGCTGGGCGAGGTCGTCGATGCCTTTCTGGCAGAAGACGACGTCCGCGCCGAGGTCGGCGATGTGGTCGGCCTTCTCGCGGAGCTGTTTCTCCTCGCGGTCGAGGAACTGCTTGAGCTGATCGGGGTCGGTAACGGAGACTTCGGTGTCGACGTTCGCCTCTTCGACCTCGATGGCCTCGTTCAGAAGCAGGATGTCCGCGTCCGTGACCTCGGTGGGCATGTTGTCGTGGACAGGATCCTTGTCTACGATGCCGCCCACGAGCAGGTCAGATTCGCCGGCACTCCGGCCAGTCTGCGTCTCGATGTTGAGGAACTCGAGATCGACGATGTTCTCGCCCTCGTCGTCCTCGACGGTGACCTGACGGATGGCTTCGACGATGAGTTCGGCGAGGTATTCCTTGTTGACCTCGGTTCCCTTGCCGGTCATCGAGGTTTCGGCGGTCTTACGGAGCAGTTCTTCGTCGTCCGTGTCGATTTCGGTCGCGACGGCGTCGATCTCCTCGCGGGCCTGCTCGCTAGCGAGGTGGAATCCCTTGATGATGGCCGTCGGGTGGATGTCCTGCTCCAGGAGGTCTTCGGCATTCTTCAAGAGTTCACCGGCGATGGCGACGGCCGTCGTTGTGCCGTCTCCCGCTTCGTCTTCCTGGGTTTCGGCGACTTCGATGATCATCTCGGCCGTCGGGTTGTCGATGTCCATCTCTTTTAAGATCGTGACGCCGTCGTTGGTGATCGTCACGGATCCCATGGAGTCGACGAGCATCTTGTCCATCCCTTTCGGCCCGAGCGTCGAGCGGACGGCTTCAGCGACCGCACGGGCGGCGCTGATGTTGTAATCCTGCGCGTCCTTGTCCTTGACGCGCTGGGAATCCTCGCTCATTACGATCATCGGCTGACCCTGCTGCATTCGCTGACTCATAGTCGAGCGAATGATTGATTGTGATTCTATATAACTCTTTTCCAATTTCGTCGAACATCGACGGGCGACCGGACAGGAACAGACGACACAAAACCATGGCAGTGCGGAGCGATTCCCACGGTTTCCAGCGGCAAATCTAGCCCGTCACTCGTTCACAATCGAACAGCGACTCGCTCGTTTTATATTCGATTTACTCACAGTGCTCTACAGGGGACGCGTCGGGTCCGAGCTGGCCACCTGACCCAGCAGGGGGAGTCACCACGCGGTATGCGCTCTTCTCACGGACGCCGCATTCTCACGTCGCTGCGTCCGCACACCATCACCGTACATTACGAACACGTACGGCACTACAACGTACGGCACCTTCACGAACGCGTACGAAACAGAGTGCCGCACTCGAGACGAACACTCTCCTCGAATCTCTGACTCGGAACCGAGTCAATACAACGTAAGGGTTATGTCGGTAGTCACGTATTACCACCCGATCAATGGCCGAGTCCACGCCGTTCGCAGACTCGTTCGACGACCCCCGAATTACCGCACAATTCTGCCGCCACCTTCCCGGTACGGCCAGTTCCCTCGTTCTCCTCGGTGTCGTCCACGACCACCCCGCGAGCGTCGCACGCGTCGAACGCGTCCTCGAGCGGGTCGATCCTGAGACGCTCGCACTCGAACTTCCCGCAGCAGCGCTGCCGCTGTACCGAGTCTACGCCCGCGATGGCGACGGGGGAGACACTGCGCCGCGGTTCGGCGGCGAAATGAGTGCGGCGATCCGAGCGGCCCCTGACGCAGACGCCGTCGGTATCGACGCGCCGAACTGGTCGTTTCTCCGGGAACTGCTGACCCGACTGATCGCGGACCGCGTGTCGCCCGCCACGGCCCGACGCGTCGTCTCGAGTCTCGGCGGTGCGACCCGAGAGGCCCTCGCCTGTCGGATCGCCGCGACGCTGACGCACGCGACCCCAATGACCGTCGCACCCGACGAGCCGATCGAGTACGATTGTGACATCGACGACTCGCCCGAGCAGCAAGCCGCTCACGAGCGCTCCCACGTCGCCGCCGTCCAGGCCCTGTTGGGCAGCGTCGACACCGACGGAAGTGCGCTGGCGTACCGAGACGAGACGCGCGAACACTGTATGATCGATCGACTCGAGGCGCTTCGCTCGGAGCGGGGTGACGTCGTCGCCGTCGTCGGCGTCGATCACCTCGAACGACTCGCGATGGGGCTTTCGACGGATCGTTGCCACTGACCGTCAGTACAGTAGTGCCCGTCGACACCCCACGACACGCATTCGGTGGTACTCGTCCGACGACCAGCATGGTCGAAGAAGCACGACTCATCGACCCAGAGTTGGTGGTCGAGATTGGGGCTGTCGTGTCGCGATTAATTCCGCGTAAGGGGGTCTCGCGATCGGAGCGGCTGATCGATGGTGAGAGCGAGGCGGGTGAGACTGGACGGAGACGAGAAGAGACGTTGGGAAGAGAGGAAGGGATCGGGCGTCGACAGCGCTGCTATCGGCAGGGGAACCGAAGCAAGCGCGCCCGGTTAGCAGCGAGTTGGCGGTTCGATCAAAATCTCGCCGGTGCCGCTGACACGGACGTGATGTCCGTCGACGTAGAACGAGAGCGTGCCGCCCGTCCTGGGCCTCCCGTCGTAGCGCGGCCGGAAGAGGTTGTCGAGAGCCTCGGGATCTACGGTATCGTACAGCGAGACGCGGCTATCCGTGACGTTCACGCCCATACAATCGGCCAGCGCGTGGATCACGGTCGTACTGAGTGTCGCGGGTCCGGTCGGGTCGTGGGCGGCGCGATACAGGGGTGGAGAGCGAGACTGCGTGGCGGAGGGTACGTATCCATTCATGACCGTTCGTCGTCTACCTTTCTCTGCTTGAACAGCAAAACGTAATCGTTGTTTACCGGACCGACCGGGCAATTCGAACGGTCGACGCTTGTCAGAACTACAAAAATTCAGTTCGAGCCGAACGTGTCGTGAATTCGTCGGCTTCGCTGCACGGTCCGCCAGGCTCGCACTCGCCGGTCGAACACTGGTCGGGAATTGCCACCGGTCTCCTCGAGCGGTGCTCACTGCCGGAGTCCGGAAATGCAGTTCCAACAGTACGTGTACGTCTGATCGGACACGTTGGGTGCGCCGCAGTGCGGGCACCGTATCGTCCTCCCGTCGACGTCTCTGTCTCGGTCGTCGACCCGTCGATCAGCGTCACCGACATCGTCGGCGGTTCGCGGATATCGGTCGGGACCGGGTGAAGAACGAATCGAGGCGCGGTTGGGATCGGCAAACGTCGGTGCGCGCTCGCTATCGCCGTCGTCCCGGCGGGCATATAGGTAGTACAGTAGCAGGTGGAGCAGGGCGAACAAGATCAGGTAGCCGACGAGCCAGCCCCAGAGCTCCATCGGTGTGTGGTACGTTCTCGAGGCACTTGGATATTCCCTGCGTTACGGTGTGCTGAAAATCGGGGATCAGTGACTGTCAGGAAGACTGAAAATCGCGCTGGAACTCGTCGAAGACGCCGATGTCCTCGGGAAGGTCGTATTCGAGGTGGCGTTGCTCTTGACGGTTGACCCCGGCGTTCTCGATCGGGGTGGCGACGTCTTCCCAGCCAGGTTTGATCTTGACGCTTTTTGCGGGCATGCCGACAGCGATGTGGTGTGCTGGAACGTCGTGCTGAACGACGCCACGTGCCCCAACGATGGCGTTTTCGCCGACCTTGTTCCCCGCCCGGACCATCGAGTCGTAAGTGAGACGGACATCGTCCTCGACGATGGTGTGATAGTTGCGGACCTCGGTCTGGTCGACGACGTCGTGATCGTGGCTGTAGATGTGGACACCGTCGGAGATCGAGACCCGATTGCCGATGGTCAGTTGGCCCCGGTCGTCGAGGTGGACATCGTCGTGGACGACGGTGTTGTCACCGATCGTTATATTGTGACCGTAGGTGAACGAGATGCCCTTGAAGAATCGACAGTCGTCTCCACAGTCTTCGAACAGATGATCCGCGAGCATTCCGCGGAATCGGAGCGCGAACTCGACGTTGTCGGCGATCGGCAAACTGTCGAACTGTCGCCAGAGCCACTGGAGGTGTTTGGACGTGCGGAACTTCTCCTCGTCCTTTTCGGCGTAGTATTCGCTCTCGAGCGTCGTGTTACACGGATCGTAGCTCTGGAGACGAACGCGCTCGGCCGACGAGACCGACGCCCCGTTCTTCCACCGTTCGTATGCATCACGGTCGCCCGAAAGATCGATTAGCACGTCTTCGACGACGGAACAGGTGTCCTCGTCGCTCGATAATCGCTGGTCGACCTCGTCGATAAACTCGCTCATCCCTGCCTCCGCCTCGTCGGGAAGCGAGACGTACCGCTTTGTCATACTCGGGGATATTGCTCGCCGAGTTCATAGTGGTTCTGTTGTGCGGTGAGGGTTGCCGGACTCGGTGGCACGTCCGGTCTCTGGTTCGGACTCACTCGTTCTCGGATTGCCACCCAGAGAGAATCAGGGCGGGGAGCGCGAGCGCGCCGACTACCAACAACACGCCCAGCACGACTGCACCGACCGTGACGCGGGCCCGCGGAAGATCGAGGGACGTCACGGCGAACACGACGACCGCACCGATGGCAAGGGTGGCGAGCAAGAGGAGAAGCGTGGGGTTCCGCCGACGGGAATCGGCCATACGAAGATCTGTTCGTCACCGACCAAGAGCGATTCGACTCGAGCAACGCCGACGGACGGTTCGACTCGGTCACACTCCCGCGCCGCCAACTGTAGCTGCGCTTTACATCAGGACAGCCGGACACCGTCGAGCGCGGTCGATTCCCGGACGAGTTCGGATCGGCCGTTCGGCCGTTCCGCACACCATAAGTTCCCCCACTTCGAAGGAGCGACTATGCACTACAGTGAACTCGGCGACTCCGGCGTCGACGTCAGCGAAGTCGGCTTTGGCGCGTGGGTCGTCGGCACCGACTGGTGGGGCGACCGTTCCGAGGATGACGCCCTCGAGATGGTCCAGTACGCTGTCGATCAGGGAATCACCTACTTCGACACGGGCGACGTCTACGGTCACGGTCGAAGCGAAGAACTACTCGGACGGGCGCTCGCAGACGTCCGCGACGAGGTCACCGTCGCCACCAAGGTCGGCTACGACTTCTATAACAACCCACAGGCCGGCCACGGCGAACTGCCCAAGGAGATGGATCCTGACTACCTCCGGGAAGCCGTCGACAAGAGCCTCGATCGCCTCGGAATGGACTCGGTCGACGTCCTCCAGCTTCACAACGCCAACGTCGAGGAGATCACGCCCGACGTCCTCGAGCTTCTGGACGAACTCCAGGAGGACGGCACGGTCGACGCCATCGGACTCGCGCTCGGACCCTCGATCGGCTGGCTCGCCGAGGGCGACCTGGCGATCGAAGAGGAGTTCGACTCCGTCCAGTTCGTCTGGAACGTCTTGGAACAGGAGGTCGGCAACCACTTCCTCGAGACGATCGAGCGAACGGGCTCGTCGACGAGTCTCATCCCCCGCGTCCCTCACTCTTCGGGCATTCTCAACGAACAGGTGACGCCCGAAACCGAGCTTGGCGAGGGCGACCATCGTGGGTTCCGCCCCGACGAGTGGTACGAGACGGGCTGGGAGAAACTCGAGAAACTCCGCTTTTTGGAACGCGGCGGGGAGCGAACCATGGGACAGGCCGCGATCGCGTGGTTGCTCTCACACGACCCGGTCGCCTGCGTGACGCCGACGTTCAGAACGACGGCGGACATCGACGAGTGGGCGGCCGCCAGCGAGGTGGCAAAACTCTCCGACGAGGAGATGACCCGCGTGGCGGAGCTGTACGAGAACGACTTCGATATCGACCGCGAAGACGGAATGGACGCGCTGCGTTCGTCCGTCGACGGCGAAGACATCGAATCGGCCGGCCTGGACAAGCTCGCAGCCGACTGATCCGCCCCGTCTCGAGGCAGCGCCAGTGGCCGACTGGCTCGCTACTGCTCACTCCGACGTCGATTCCGTGAGCCTGAATTCGAACTCCAGTGCTCCGTCCGTCTTCACGTTCACCCCACCAAGTTGGTCCGATAGCTGGTCTCGCGCTCGAGAGCTCGGTTCGACGCTCACCGAGACGCTGTTGGCGTTCGCGTTGTACACGATGTTTCCGACGGCGACGTCGAATTCGAAGAAGTCCGGAACCTCCTCCCTGAGTTTCGCCCGCACGTGGTCGACGTCTGAACTGACGTCGGCCATCTCTTCGTTTAACGTGCCCATCGTTATTGCTATGTTGTAACACACCATAAGGATGGAGCTTGAACTGTACAGCATGTCGTGAACGTCTCGAGCGAGCGTGTGTCGCGCGGTCCGTACGTTCGCCGCACTGACGTATCTCGGTGTGCGAGCGCTCGCCGCGGGTCGTGCACGCGGGCGCATTCGAGCCCAAACACATCCGTGGTCTCTACACATAAGCAAGGCGAGTGCCTCGGGGTCGTACGGATATCGGAGATTTCCGTGACTACGCGGAGCGACGCTCTGCGAAGTCCGCGAGACCGACGGTCTCGCTCGATGACGAGACGATCCGCGTCTCGAACCACGTGGCCCCGAGGCAGTTCACGAACTGTGTGTCCTGGCAACCCTGACGATGCTCGTGGTCGGACAGATCCCGTTCGTCGCGGCAAATCTCCTGTGACGGGTGCCGGATCGCCGTTTGCAGCGATCAATCGTACCGCGCTTCGATCCACTCGTCCCACGTCACCGTACCGACGGTCCGATCCGGACAGGTCGCTCCGCCGGCTCTGAAGCCTGCGGCGGTTTTCCCGGGGATCGGAAGACGAACGATCGGCCGTCGCAATCCCCTCAAGTCGCGATAGGACCGCGCGAGGTCGCCGACGGATCGTACTTCGGGACCGCCGGTGTCGGGCGTCCGGCCCGCTGGCTCCGTCGTCGCGTGTTCGACGACCGTCTCGGCGGCCTCGCCGACCGCTATCGGCTGGAGCCGAATCGTCGTGGGAAGTGGCCAGATCGGGAGCCACGAAACCGATTCGAGCAGATCGGCGACGAACTCGTGGAACATAGTAATGCGGGTAATCGTCGACGGGATCTCGCTCGCTTCGACGGCTCGCTCGGCCGCCAGTTTGTGCTCGTAGTACGAGAACGGAACGTCGTCGATGCCGACGATCGAGACGTACACGAAGTTCGAAACCCTGGCGTCAGCGGCCGCCTCGAGCAGCCGTTCGGTACCCTGGACGTCGACGGCTTCGCTGTCGCCGCGGGGGGCGCTGGCCGCGTGAACGACGACGTCGACGGCCTCGAGTGCGTCTCTAACGCCCGTTCCGTCGGTCAGGTCGAGAGATATCCACGACACGTCGTCGTCGCCGTCCGGCGGTGAACGACTCGCCGCGCGAAGGTCGTGTCCCGCGTCACGCAATCGGGGTCGCAACGCCGCCCCGAGCGTTCCGGTCGCACCCGTGAGGAGCGTTCGACAGTTCATGGGGGCTACTTGGACCCGAAGGGTGTAAATGTACGTACCGGATTCGGCTGCAGAATTTCGGTCAGTGGCGAAGACGGGCGTTCCATGAAAGACGTGCGTATCCCGCTCAACTCGGATTACGCACCCCCATATATACGTCCCTCTATATCTGGGTTCTCACCCTATCCCCGGAGAACGGCAAACATCGGACGAGGGATGGCCCTTCCAAATCCATGAAACCGTACGAATTCACCTGCCCAGACTGCGGTCGAGAGATTCCGGTCACGGGACCGATGCGCGAGGCGACGTTGGCGAACGGCTGTCCAATCTGTGGGCGGTCGGTAACCCTGGACAACTTCGCGGCGTGACTGCCCGACGTGTCACGGCTGTGTGAACGGATTTCGGCGGCGCGGGGTCGGACGTGGTGGCGGCATCGACGCGGAGATTCGAATAGGTGAGCCACGGCCGTCGGCTGAGAGACGCGTCGTACATGTACCGTATGTCGCGGAACGTACTCGTCGAGAACGGTTCCCTTCCTCCAGGCATAGTTCGTGCCGACACCGGTTGCAGAACGCACATTCCGGCCTCGTAATACCCGTCATCTCCTCGTATCTCCGGTGAGAGATGCTTTTTCACGGAGACGGGATGACGAGTTATACCATGAATGAAGCGACGTACGTCGAGAAGGCGTGCGCATGCATCACTCGCGGAACAGGCGAACAACAGGCGAACTGCTCGTCTTCGACGGGGCGGGACACGAAGGGTTGCAGATTCCAGAGGGAACCCTCGGTCCGGTGAATCGCCCCGGGCGGTGTTGTCCAGAGAAGTCCGCGAGGAGAGGGGACTCCGCACGCTCGGCGAGACCCACCACATCGCAACCGACGTGTGGACGCGAATTCACCCGGAAAGGGCGCGCTCGACGGCCTCCGCCACGCTCGTCGCTTTTTCGGCTAGCTCCTCGGAGACCAGACCCTCATCGGTGGCGTCCGCGAGTTCCGCCGCATCCACGACGGCCACCGACCCGTCGGCACTCCGAATCACGTCGATGTAGAGGTCGACGTATCGCACGCAGTCCGGAAACAGTTCGACGGGTGTACAGACGTTGACGTAGGTGCCTTTCGTCGTCCCGTCTGCGGCCCTGTACGTCGTCGGATACCACCACCGTCCCTCGCGGAACTTCGTCACGGCGACGTCTCCCGTCTCCCTGGGAACGTCGAGTGCGTCGTAGCGACCGCCGCCGGTCATCGAACGCTCCAGGGTCATCTTGCCTTCAGGATCCCAGTCGGTTACCTCGCCACGCCCCAGGGAGATGAGCCGGCCGTCTGGTTTGCCGTGACCGATCTCGAGTCGATCACCGGCCGTCGGGCCGAACTGGCGCGCGACCGCCGCAAAGGGGAACTCGGAATCGGCGCCGTCGTCTCCGAACGATTCACAGACGGCCTCGGCGAAGTCGACCGCCGCGCTCGCCGCCCGATCCGCCGCCTTCGCTCGATGGTGGCCCGGCATCGTCGTTTCCACGCGCTGGCGAACACCGTCCAACGCGAAACGGGACTCCCGCCCGAACCAGCACCATGCCGTCGTCTCTGGTGTAGCGAGTAGCCCCGGATCGTTCGGTTCTGCCGGTGTCTCGGCGAGTGTGTCCTCGAGCAACCGCGCTCGGTCTGTGGCATCCTCGAGGGCGGCTCCCATCGCCTCGAGGGCCGCATCGGCGGCCGCCCGCTGCCAACGGATCCCCCATCCGCCCGGAACGTCGACCGAGAGGAGGGTGGTCATCCCGACGAGCTCCTCGGCACGCTCGCCTCGTAGCGCCGCCGAGACGCCCGTTTGGTCACGAGAAAGGGTACAAAGTCCGCCGCGAATCTCGAGGGTCGGCCGGACGAGCGGTAGATCGTCGTCCCACGGCGGCGCGGGCTCGTGAACCTGCACCCGGTACCGATTCCCTTCGTCTACGTAGTCGTCGGCATCGTCGTAGTTCAGATACCCCCGGCGACCCTCGCCGAGGTCGACGACGGCACCGCTCCCGCCCTCGGCATCGAGCACTTCGGCATCGAAAACCGCCCCCCGAGCGACGTCCCCGGTCCAGCAGAATGCGTCGATCGCCAGGGTCTCGAGTGAGCTCACGACCGTCTCGACTCCGTCGGGATCACCCGAAATCTCGATGCCCTGCCGATCGCGGGTCGTCTCGACCGAGACGTCGGCTGGCAGGGTATCGAACGACCGATCGAAGCGGTCACGGATCGGCTCGGAGGCTTGGACGACCTCGCAGTCGGCCTCGGCCAGCAGCTGAGTCACCGCCGTCGTGTAGATCCCGCGGACTCGAACCGTCGTCATTGCCGTCCCTCCGCATACTGCCAGTCGTCGCTTCTGCGTCGCAACTCACGCTCGAGCGCCCCGACCCCAGCCTCGGCCGTGGGGATCATCGTATCGTATCTCGGGCCGCGGCGAACCGGACCCGGTCGTTGATCGTCGGCCCGAGGGAAAGTTCGACGGAGTCGTCGTCCAGGATTCGCCCGTCCTCGACGTAGACGCCCCACGTGTCGAATCGAAGCCAGCCGCGCATTTCGCCGCCGTGGGTCGTGATATCGGCATACTCGACAGTGTGTTCCGGATACTCGGAACTCGAGTGGGCCATGGACATATCCGAATATACGGTATCGTGGATTCTGAAGAACTCCTCGAGCGCGATCGCATCCGTCCGAACGGCCTCGACGACCGCCTCGGAAGCGGCTCGGAGCTCGTCGGTCTCGAGACCGACGTCGCGAAGCGCCCGCTGGGTTCGCTGATCGAAGTGCATACGCACCGGTTGGGTCGGAAGACCTTTGATGATTCCGAGTCCACGTCACGCGACGAGCCCGACCACCTGTCGCGATCGAACCGGTGCGAGTTCGTTTCCGGTCGACGAGAGGCGCAATACTCGAGAACACTACTGCTCGGGTGCATTTCCAGATGCTACAACGGTAGGCGAAATGCTTGATACCGCGAACCGCCACTATTGCTCATGATCGCCCACGACTACAGAACCGAGATTGACGACGACCTGGCCACGAGTATCGTCAGTGTCGCACGAACCAGTCTCGGAGACACCCTCCGGAGCGTGATCTATTTCACCCCGTCGACGTTCGACATCCTGTACCTCCGCCAGGGTATCTACGAGTCGGCAGACGATGCCCGGCGGGCCAAAACGCAACTGGTCGAACTAGAACAGGTCGGATTCGCGGAGCGACCGGTTCGGACGGCGATCAGCCGCAGCGAAGGCAGATCGAACATCGGCGAATACGAATTTACCGTTCGGTTCCACGGAGACGGATTCGTCGTTAGAGTGCTCGAAGACGGGACCGGCGTCCTGTTGACGACTGACAGCATGGACGTCAACGCCTTCGAAGACGCGGCCACTGCCGTTCGCAGACTGCTACGCGACGACTGATCGCACTCGCGGGAGAAGACGCTCGAATCGATAGAAGCGTTCTCCTCGAGCACGTTCACCCTGCACACGAACACCCGCCCTTCATAACGTCCGTGTCTGTGCTATCCTCGCGCGCCATGTTCCCGTGGCGCTCTCCGGCCTGCGCTTCCGACGTTTGGACGGTCAACCCGTTCCAGAATCGTTCACGAATCACCGCGATACCATCACGCCACCTGTGAACTGAACCCATCAGTTACGGACGGGTCGCCAACAATCGCTACGCGACCCACGCTCCGAAATACACACTCGAGTCGCCGATTGCCGAACCTATACCGGGCCGGAAACCGAACTGTATGCCATGCAGCGTAGGCGCGACCCGGTCGAACGAGCCGAGGAGCGAAACAAGGACGGGTCAACTGACCTCTACGACGTCTCGACGTGGGAACCGCGATCGACCGTCGATCTGGTCGCGTACACGCTCTATAACGGAGCCAGCTACGGATTTCGTGCGCTCGTCTTGCTAATCGCGCTTGCGATAACGCTCGTCTTGTTGATCTCGCCCATAGCGGTCGTCCTCGAGGACCCGTTCGTCTCCGTCTTTTTCGGGCTCTCGGTCGTTCCAGCGGGATTGCTCGCGGCGTATATTTGGTACACAGACATCACGACGAGCGAGCCGCTTACCTTGCTCGTCGTGACATTCCTGCTCGCGGTCCTGTTCGCGACGTTCGCGGCTCTCGCCAACTCGTTCAGCCGGGCGGTGATCGGCATCGGCGGCGGAATCCTCTTTTACTATCTGATCGTCGGCCCCGTCGAGGAAACGGTAAAATTACTCGCCGTTCAGACGTTTGCCTACCGGAGCGACAGTTTCGACGCAGTCATCGACGGTGCGGTCTACGGAGCCGTCGCGGGATTGGGCTTTGCGGCCATCGAGAACGCTCTCTACATCAGCCGGGTCATCGGCGAAGCGAACCCGGAAGCCAATCTGTTCGTCACCGCGAGCGGAATCGCGACGGTCCGGGCGCTGGCAGGACCAGGCCATGTCATCTACTCGGCAATCGCGGGCTACTACCTCGGGCTGGCAAAGTTCAACAGCGAGTACGCGGGCCCGATCGTTATCAAGGGCCTGCTCGTCGCGGCCTTCGTCCACGGAACGTACAACGTCACGGTCGGAATCGTCCCTGGCATCCTCACCGGTCTCCTCCCCATCGGCTTCGGATTCGCGTTCGTCAGCTACGTAGTCGTTTACGACCTCGCGATTGGCTACTACCTCTATCGGAAGCTCTCTCGCTATCGCAACACGTATCGCGCCGTCCGGAGCGAACCCGAGGTCTCGCGGCCGGAGTTAACGGAATTCGATCCGCCGCAGCGCTGAGTGTTACGGGCGACGCCGACCGCGTCACAGCACCGTCGGTCCGGCCGTCAGTGACAGCGAACCGACCCCGGGATCAGTCGAAGCGCGCCTCGAGCAGCCGTTCGACGTACTTCGCGAGAACGTCGACCTCGAGGTGGACCGGATCGCCAGGTGCCTTCTCCGAGAGCGTCGTGAGCTGGTAGGTCGTGGGGATGATCGCGACAGTCACCAGACCGCGTTGCGCGTCGAGGTCGGCGACGGTCAGACTGATGCCGTCGAGCGTGATCGACCCCTTCTCGACGACGTAGCGCTCGTACCCGTCCGGAAGTTCGAACTCGAAGAACCAGTCCTCATCGACGGGCTCGACGTCCGTGACGGTCGCGACCGCGTCGACGTGGCCCTGGACGACGTGGCCGTCGAACCGACCGTCGGCCGGCATCGCCCGCTCGACGTTGACCGCAGCACCCGTCTCGAGATCGCCCAGGTACGTCCGGTCGACGGTCTCGGTCGCCAGAAAGACCTCGAACCACTCGCCATCCGAATATCGCTCGACGGTCAGACACACGCCGCTGACGCTGATGCTCTGGCCGTGTTCGAGCCCAGTCGCGACCTCCTCGGCGCCGATTCGCAGTCGGAGGTCGTCCTCAGCTTGATCTCGAGCGAGGAGGGTGCCCGTCTCTTCGACGATTCCAGTAAACATACGTACGGGTGGTCGGTGGCGGAAGAAAGCCGTTCCGGTCCCCGTATCCGCGCCGCTTCGTGCCCGGGAGAGACGACGAAGAGGGTGGCGAACACTGGCACGTCGCGTTAAAAATCGGACTGTCGGGACACTCCGTGTCGGCTTCGAATGAACCGTCGAAGGGGACGGGCCAGACTCTGATAAATTCGTTGTTCCGTTCGGAAACCGGTACGAGCGGTGCTCGGTGAGGGGAGACGAGTACCACCGAAGTGACGACGAGTTCGCAGCCGTGACCACGACACTGGAGGCTACCACGACGATTGTCGTCGGTCTTTTGACGGAGCCGAAACTATCCCGTCGTAATGGCTGGTATCATCGACACGATCAAACTCGCAGGGACCCTCGTTCTGGCGCTCCCCGCCGCAATCGCCGGACTCGAGTTACTGATACAGGGGCAGACGAATTACGGGGTGGCGCTCGTCGCGCTCGCGGTCGGGCTCGTCGTCGTCCAGCACTGGCTCACGCTCCCGACGGATATCCCAGAACTGCTGGCGAAACGAGTCGTCGGAACGGTCACGAAAAAACCGGAGTCCGACTCGGACGATGATCGGACGTAGCGAACGACGCGAGCGGACGCAGCGGTCGACGACGGATCACTGCTCGGTCCTGCCGCAGGGTGTCAGACGCGATACTCGAGTCCGTCCGACTGTACGTATGCGGACGCGGTACTCTGTGTACGGCGCGTTATTCCAGCTGTGCTCCCGGTTCGAGCGACTGCGATGGGGCCGCGATCCACTCGGGGCGCTCGCCGTCGTCGCTGACCGCCAGCAAATCGGCGATCCGGAGCCAGTTGTCCTCGTCGACCGTCGCGGCGACGTCGAGACGGACGACGGCTCCGGGAGCGAGTACGTCAGCCCCGTTTAGCGGCCGTTCACGGGGTTCGAGCCCGACACCCGAAACCAGCGTCGCGATGTCGTCGTCCTCGCCGAAGCCGAACGAGCGGACTTCCGCCTCGAGGTCGGCCGCGACGGCGCTTACCGGCTCTGGTCCAGCGGTCAGCATCGAGCGTGCCGATCGAAACGATTGCGTAACCGCAACGTGAACCCGTCGTTCTCGGCCGCCGTCGCTGTCGACGACAAACGTCCGGACGAGTCCGCCGTAGTAACCGCCCGCGCTCCGGGGCGCCGTCTCGAGGACGATTGGCTCACCGGGTCTGAGCGCGGTATCGTCGGTTCTAACGTCGGACGACGTGTTGACATCTGTGTTATTAGCTGGAAACGCACCGGCTCCGACGATGGCCTCGTCGACGGCAATCCGCAATCGAGCCGGCGTCAGAAACTCCGGATCGCTAGCGTAGTCCGTGTCAGGGACTCGTTCGGTATCGATCTCGGTTTCGCTCCCGTCTCCGCCGTCGCCGGCAACTGCGAGCCGGCCGTCGATGACTGCTGCATCGGCCAGAAGCGATGCCGCTCGCCGAATGCCGGCGCTCGCTGCCCGCTGGGCGACCGTGATACACTCGCGTTCTCCGGCCGTCTTGGTCGCTCGCGCTCGCTCGAGGGCGGCCGTCGAAGCCAGTTCGAACCCGGCGTTCTCGAGGTAGAGCGCGGCGTCGTGTGGAACCCGCGCCGGTGTCAGAACTGTCCCTTCGTGGCCGCGGTCGGCGAGAACCGACGCGACCTGTTCGGCTGGATGGGTTTCACGTTCGTCGGCTGCCGATCGGACGAGCCACCCGCCTTCGAGGGCGTCGTAGGCGACCGCAGTGAGCCCTCGCTGGGATTTCGGGGTACAGTACTGAATCCCCGGATCGCAGTCGGTACCGACGTGAACGAAAGCCGTCGCATCGCGATCCTCGAGCGCCGGCGAGATGACGGCGACCGCGTGGGCTCGGCGCCGAGGAACGAAATCGCCGCCGACGGGTACGTGGCCGCTGTCCTCGGCGCTGCAGTCGATCCGACCGGTCACGGCGCTTCGGCTTCGGCCTCGACTTCGTCTGCGTCCGGATTCGCGTCGGGTTCCTGGGCTTGCTCGATCAATTCGTCGATCGTCGCATCAGTCAGGCGGTTTTTGAGCAGGACGTCGATGGGGAGCGTCGGCGCGCCGTCGACGAGGTTCTCGAGCAGGAAGAGCCGTTCTCGGGCCCGAGACATGCCGACGTAGAAGACGCGACGTTCGTTGTCGGTCAGGACGGGGACGGGAGATGAGGTTTTCGTGAACTCCTCACAGCCTGGAATAGCTGTCGGGTCGTCGACAGTCGCGACCATCTGCTCGACGACCTTCTCGGTGAGGTCGGTGCCGACGAAAACGTGGTCGGCCTCGCGACCCTTCGCAGAGTGGATGGTGCCGACGCGGACGCGGTCGGTATCCATCCCCTGGTACTCGCCGATCGCGAAGTACGATTTGACGCTTTTTTTCTGGAAGTTCGTGACTTTCCGGAGCATGTCTGATGCCGAGGCTGGCCCGGGCATGAAGGGGACGTGATCCTCGATGACCGACGCGGGGATCGCGAGGTCGACGAGGTCGTCGATGCCCGCGTCCTCCTGGCGCTCGTTGATCTCGTCGAAGAGTTCGTCGCGCTCGTTCGTCCCGAATGCGGACTCTTGAAGCATGTCGGCGAGCCGGCGGGCCTGCAAGCCCGTGACGTCTTCACCCTCGTCGATCGCCTCGACCGCGCGGACGTACTGCGTGAGCCGATCCGTCCACATCCGCTGGTCGGTGAGCGACGTGAAGGGGACACCCTCAGTGATGAACTCATCGATGAACTGGAACATCTGGTATCTGGCCCGGAACAGTACCATGATGGTGCTATCACCTTCGACGAGTGTTCGCCGAACCATCCGGACCACGTCGAGCATCGACGCGTTCGCACGCGCCTCGACGGCGCCGCCTTCTTTGCGCGGTTTGAGGTCTTTGTCCTGGCGCTTTTCGATGTGGCGAATCTCCTTATTGACTGCGTTGAGGACGTTGGAAGGCAGTCGGTAGGAGTTCGGCAGAATAATGTCCTCGTCGACGTCCTCCTCGAGCAAGAGCGCGGGGTCGGCGCCCTGCCAGGAGTAGACGACCTGGTCGTCGTCGCCAGCGATCAGGACCCGTTTCATGTGGGGTTTCCACTCCTGATAGACGTCGTACTGGAGCGTGGTGATGTCCTGGAATTCGTCGATCACCAGATAGTCGACGCTGGGCAGCAGCGAGCGCTGCTTGACCCGCTCGAGCATGTCTGCGAAGCCGATTTTGCCTTCTTCACCCTTGTAGGCGCGCCAGGCACGGATGGCTTCGGGAACGTCGATACGGTCGTCGTCGCTGGGCCAGGTCGGCGTGTACTTGTTGCCTTCCTGCGCGTTGGGATCGATCTCCGGCGGAAGTCGAACTTCCTCTTCGTCCCACTGGAACGGGACGTCGTACCAGTCCGAGACGTCGCGGCGGGTTCGCTGGAGCCACTGACTGGTCGCGATGACCTTGTTACCGATCGTCGTCGATCGGGCAGTCCGGCGACCGGCACCGCTGTACTCGTCTTCGTACTCGAGGCCGTAGTCGTCGCAAAATTCCTCTTTATCCGATTCACCGATCACGTCGCTTCGGGAAAGATCGAGCAGCTCGTACGCCTTGGCGTGCATCGTACAGACGTTTCCCTGCAGTGCACGGGGGCTCTCGTCGAGGCGGTCCGCGAGTCGTTCTCGGACCTCCTGTGCTGCTGCTCGCGTATACGAGACAACGAGAATGTCTCGGAAGGTGACGCCGTCCTGATCGAGGATGTCCTCGACGTGGTCGAGAAGGGCGGTTGTCTTACCACTTCCCGGACCACCGAACAGACGAGTGACCTTCGTATCCGTCGTAGCCATTGTAGCTGTACAAGAGCGCGACACCCATAAGTCACGTGGGTTTTCTTCGATAAAATTCAGCGGTCAGGGGTCGCGAGGAGAACGGGCGTCTCTGACGTCGGCACCGTCGCGGATCTTGTCCTGGCAATCCGGACACACACGTGGGTCGTCGACGTCACGTGGGGTGAACACCCTGGCATACGCGTCCGTAACGAATCCGCCGCAGTTCTGACATTCCGGCATAGTTCTTCTCGCTAATCTGTATTCAGTAATAGATTATAATTGTGTCGGACCGAAAGTGATAAAAAGATTCGAGAGGGTCCATTGCAAGGTCGCTACTCGAGAAACGGAGCGGAAGAAAGGATCAGCAATTGGCTGGGGAAGCGGTCGCCTGAGAGCAGTCGCTACGTCGCTGGCTCCCACCCGCAGACTGTACAGGAGGTCGCCGACGTGTCGTGAAGTCCGCCACACTCGGGACACTGCTTCTTGTTATACTCCTGTTCCCACCCTACTCTCTCGATCGAATGACCGCGATCGGACAGGAATTGATCGATGACGTCGTCACCGGCATCCGTGGGTGAGGTTGCCATATGTATGTGAAAAGCTGCCACACTATTAAATCGTTGGGTCGGTGAAGATGCTGCCTCCACTGGCGACGGAACGAGCGTCGAGAAAACGGACAGAGGCACAGAACATATAACGAGAGGGAGGCCGATACGAATCCGACCCGCGGACTTTTCTGGGTCTCGAGCCAACTGAAACGTATGAGCGACTTACGCCTCGATGCGACCCAGCTCGACCGCTACTCGAGACACGTGATCATGGACGAAATCGGCCCCGAAGGCCAGAAGCGGCTCCTCGACGGATCGGTCCTGACCGTCGGTGCGGGCGGCCTCGGCTCGCCTGCGATCCAGTACTTGGCGGCGGCCGGGGTGGGTCGGCTTGGAATCGTCGACGACGATGTCGTCGAGCGCTCGAACCTGCAGCGCCAGATCGTCCACGGCGACGCCGACGTCGGCCGGCCGAAAGTCGAGAGCGCGGCCGACCACGTCGCGACGCTAAATCCAGATATCGACGTCGAGACCCACGAGATGCGCGTCACGGCAGATACCGTCGCGGACCTCGTCGCGGATTACGACCTCGTCCTCGACGCCAGTGACAACTTCGCGACGCGATACCTGCTCAACGACCACTGCGTCCTCACCGAGACGCCGCTGTCCCACGGAGCGATCTACCGGTTCGAGGGACAGGTAACGACGTTTACGAACAATCGCAGTAACAGCGATGCCGACGGAGAGGCGTCGCCGCCGTGTTACCGGTGTATCTTCCCTGAAGCACCCGAACCTGGCACAGTCCCCGACTGCGCCACCACGGGCGTCCTCGGCGTCCTCCCCGGCACCGTCGGTTGCATCCAGGCCACCGAAGTCGTCAAATTCCTCCTCGAGACGGGCAGCCTGCTCGAGGGGCGACTCCTGATGTACGACGCGATGGACATGAGCTTCGAGGAGGTGCCGGTGGAGTCGAATCCCGCGTGTCCGGTCTGCGGCGATGACCCCGAAATCGAGTCCGTTACCGACGTCGCCTACGAGGGGACCTGTGAAATCTCGGCCGACTAACGGCTCGGGAGCGCAAGCGGTCAAAAGCCGCTGACGCTCGGTCAAAAGCGTCAGCGGCGAACGTGATCTCGTTCGTGGATGTCTCTGGAACAGCGGGACGACTCGAAGCCCGTTAGCTCCGCATGAGCCCGCCGTCGATTGGTATCTCGACCCCGTTGACGAAACTCGAGCGCGGACTCGAGAGGAAGGCGACGACGTCGCCGAGTTCGTGAGGGGCGCCGATGCGCTCCATCGGAATGTCGTTCGCCAATGCCTCCAGACCCGCCTCGTAGTCGTCGTACGTACCGCGCTCGACGCCGGCCTCGACGAGTTCCTCGATTCGGGCCGTTTCGATGGTCCCCGGCAGGATCGCATTGGCTCGAATTTCGGGCGCAAATTCCCGCGAGATCGTCTTGACGAGCCCTATTACGCTTCGACGCACCGAATTCGAAAGCAAGAGTCCGTCCACGACTTCCCGAACGGTCCGCGAGGTGATGCAGGTGATCGTCCCGGCCTCCGAGTCGAGCAGATGTTCGTACGCCTCCTCGATCGTCCAGACGACGCTCATCACCAACAGATCGTAGGCCTGGTACCAGTCCTGCTCGTCAGTCTCGAGAAAGGTCGTACTCGGCGGACCACCCGAGGACGTGACCAGGTGATCGAGGCCGCCGAAGGCGTCGACCGTCTCGCGGACGAGATGCGAGACGTCATCGGGGTCTGTCAGATCGGCTTCCACGGCGAGGACGTCACCTGTCGCCGTTTCGGCGAGTTCCTCGCGTGCCGACTCGAGGCGGCGTTCGTCGCGACCACAGATCGCGACGCTCGCGCCTTCGTCCGCCAGCGCCTGCGCGCTCGCGAAGCCGAGACCGCTCGAAGCGGCGGTCACCAGTGCCGAATTGCCGTCGAGTTCGAAATCCATACCGAATGCGACGGTAGCGGAGCACAAATCTCTCGGGGAGTCGGCAGGCGGTCCGCGCGCCGGCGGTTCGGACAGTGGGCGTGTACTTCCCCGTGCTGTCCACTCAGTCACCCACCGGTCACACGGTACAGCGGTATTCACCCACGTACAAACGACAAACGGAGTGAGGGTACGGTGAGCACGTGAGGCCGTGAGAGCGGTCACGGTATGACGACGTCAGTAACCCAGAATAGGAGAAGTCGACGGAATTTGCGACGTGAACGCGGTGAAGTACCTCGGGGACAAGCCCCGAGGCTTCACCGTTTTGTCCTTGCCGTCCAAAAACGGACGGATGAACGCAGGCGAATTTAATTCCCCCCGACCTTCCCGAACTGGGTCGGCTGGAATTCACACCCGAACGCCCGGTGCGTCCGTGAGGGTCGGCGGCTCCACCCCGCCCGACAACACCCGTCGCACCACGCCGAAGGCGCGGGTTTTGAGAGGTGTCGCATTTCCTCGCAACTGCGCGCAGTTGCTTCGGATTAAGGTCTTCGCTCTTATGTAGAGCTGGGGAATGCCCCACGGTTACACTGTGATGGCTGATCTCAAGAGAATATGTCTCAGCCAGCATTCGGGAAGATGCTGCAACAGCTCGTTGATCTTGGAGTGATTGAACTGCAGACGAAGCCGCTCGATGATCAAATCGAGCGGCGACTCAAGAAATTCTGGGAGCAGGCTCCGTGTCCAGAATGCGGTGATCCAAGCATCCAAACGTGGCCGTCATCGAATCGTGTTATCTGCCGAAGCTGCGGGTTCAAGCCGGTTTGCACCTACGGAACACCGTTTCACGAGAAGCACCTCACCACTGGAGAGGTGCTTCTCGCATTCATCCTCTATGCCGACACGCTGTTGAGTATCTCGAAAATTGCGACACTGCTCGATCGAGCGTACAAGACCGTCTACTACGCCATTCGAGAGGTCGAAGCCGCGGTTCAGCGAGGCTTCCCGGTCGTCTGGAACCAGTTCCAGCAGGAAATCGACGGTCCGGTACAAATCGATGAATCCAGCAGCGTCTGTTCAGGATACAAAGGCCAAGACCCGCCGCGGGACAGCCGTCACCGCGGCGGGTCGTCTCGATCAGGACGCTCGCGCTGGCGTGGACGACACGGCGACCAGATAACGCTCGTCGCGGCGTGCCGCGACGTGCTACGGGTTGTTCACGGCCAGCTTGGCATCAGTTACGAAACAGACCTTGATCCAGTAATACAGGAGGCTGAAGACCTCTCCCAGCCGCTGGGAGAGGTCTGGACTGATGGTCTCCAAGCGTATCGGCAGATGGAGTACACTCACCAGATCGTTGTGCACGACGAGACGTACGTCTCGCCTGACGGTGTCCATATTAACCAGGTTGAGTGCCTCTTTTCACTCATCAAACCGTGGCTACGGAAGTTCCGCGGCCTGTCCAAGCACGGCTTGGAGCAGGCCGCTCACACATTTGGAATCATCCGTTCATTGAATCTCGCTGGCGCATCCCTCGTAAGCGTCATCGACTGCCTTGCTATGGGGGCATTCCCCAGCTCTACATAAGAGCGAAGGTCTTTAACCCACGTCGCAACTGTGTTCCTCAATACGGTGGAATGGGCCATATAGCTTACGCGATTCACCCTCGGGGTCACGCCCCGAGGCACTCTCGCTGTATTACTGTAGAACTGGATGACGTCGCGTCATTGTTCGCCGAGACAGTCAACCGACCACCCTGGAACGACGAACGACGAGTGGACGGATAGAACCGCTCGAAGGTGATTGCGAGAAATTCGGGATGCTCCCGGAGGCTTCGGATTCGTGTCGCTGAACGGACGGGCAATGTAGGGATTCGTTCTCGGGCGGTTGGAACAGTGTGACTCCGGTAGGCTGTATTACCTTCAAGAGATGGGTGTAAAGTCGGCCGAACAGGGTCGGGGTATCGGCTCTGAACTCCTCGACCACCTGCTGAACGAATTGAAAACCCGAGACGTCAAGCGCGTATATCTCTCGACGATGCGAGAGAGGCCGGCAGCCTCGTTTTATTCGGCTACCGAATTTCACGCCGATGAATCAGCACATCTTCAGTACAGACAGCTCTACCACCTGGCCCGATTCCATCCGGCGAACGAAGAACCGAGACGGCCGGTCGTCGACCGCTCGTTTTCGATCACTCCTGGTGGCGAACGCGCACCATCCCCTCGGACGTTACGCCAATGATCAGCGGCGTCGACACCTGTCGACCGGAGACAGCCGGTCCCGCAGCGTCGCTGACGAGCTTCATCAGGTCCGGCGCGGTGTGATCGACCTTGACGCCGGCCTCGTCGCAGGCGTCGTAAACCATCTGTGGCACGTCGTAGAGGTCCGTCCCGTCGGGAACGCGGACGCGAACTGGCGCACGAAGGGCCTCCGCAAATGCGACCGTTTCCCGGGCTTTCGCGACGTTTTCGCGGCCGCTCGACTCGACCGACGAAACATTCGCCCGTGACGTCCCCAGTTCGTCGGCGATATCCGCCTGCGAGACACCGCGTTCCCGTAGCGCGAGTACCTGCGCCTGTCGATGGGTCAATACGCTGGTCTCGGCCTCGAAGCCAATCTCTTCGAGGAGTTCCTCGAGTTCCTCGATCACGGTCCAGCCCTCGCACCGAACCCCGGGACTCGCGTTCGCATGCGGGTAACTAGGATTCGGCGGGATCAAAGCTTCCACGGTCCCGGCACTAGAAGAGCCCGGTCCTGGGCGCGCCACAGTACGACGTCTCGGTCGCAGACTCCGACGAGGGAGTGACGGAAACCGGACAGAAAGACGGCTCGCGAGCGTCTACGCGATCCACAATCGGTGTTCGAAGACTGGCATCCGAGAGTCACGCGTAAACGGAAGTCCGCGTCCGCGAACGTGAACTACACCCCGGCAGCTCGGGAATCGTCTCACGGACAGAAACTCAGTATGCCAGTTCCCACTGTTCATCGTCGGCCGCGGCGAGTTCCGCTTCGATCCCATCGGCCAATCGGTACTCGGAGCCATCGCGGACGACGGTACCCGCTCGCTCGAGGTGTTCGAGGTGCGCGTACGACTCGCCGGGGCCATGGAGAATGTGGATGCTGTCGAGTTCACCGAACAGGTCGGCGCTGACGGTCCACGTGTCACAGGGGCCGTGCCGATCGAGAGCGTCGAGAACGCGCCAGGATCGCTCTTTGTGATGGTCGATGATGTACTTGGCGCGATCCGCTGGATCGTCGATCGGGTCGCGGTGTCCGGGCCACGCTCGAGCGTACTCGACGTCGGCAATCTCTTGCAACGCTCGCAGGTACTTCTCGAGCGGGCGGTCGACGCGCACGTCGGCACCGCCGACGTTGGGCGTGTACACGGGCAACAGCGTATCGCCGGAGAAAATTACTCGCCGGCCATCGAGGTCCGTCTCGAACATGCTGAGACCGGCCGCGTGACCTGGTGTGTGGACGACCTCGAGTTCGATGTCGTCGAACGAGAACGTCTCGCCGTCCTCGAACGGAGTGACGGTCGGCGTTTCGACGGTCGTTTCGCTGCCGGCCATTCGGTCGAGGAGCACCGTCTGCTTGTCCTCGGGCATCCCCCACTGCTCGAAGTACTGCTTCTGTCGGTCGTGCATCGCAGCCCAGGCGTCCTCGTCGCCCTCGACGAGTGCTGCGTCCTCCGCGTGGACGTGGACTTCGGCCCCGCTTTCGGCCTGAATTTCGCCGGCTAACCCGCAGTGATCGTGGTGCCAGTGAGTGAGAAAGATCCGGTCGATGTCGGCGAAGCTGAGTCCGTGTTCGGCCAGCGCTGCCTCGAGTTGTTCACGAGTCGTGGCCATCCAGTCACCGGTATCGATCAGCACCGTTTCGCTACCGTCCGCAAAACAGTAGGCATTATTGTCACCCTCGAACGCCGAGTTCGATAACGAAATGCGTTCCATGCACCCTCATCTCACGGGGACCGAGAAAACGTTGACTGAAGCGGAACGGCGTGAATCGAAACCACAGATTCGTCCACGTGAAGACCGCTCGAATCGCTGTCGACTGTCGAAATCAACAGCGAAACAACGAGATTCCGAACGTGGAGTCGATCGCTAGCGCATCAATCCGGCTGTCCACTCGACCGTGACTCCGGGGTTACGAGCCCCAGAAGTTCTCGCGGCTGCCCAGACGCTCGCGCGTCGGGTCGTCGGTTTCGTCGTCCGGCTGACCGTCGCTCTCCGCGGCAGCGTCGTCAGGTGCGTCGTCGGATTCGTCCTGGGAGTCCATCGGGAGGATCTCGAGTTCTTCCGCCCGAGCATGGTTGCTGTGAACCCGTGTGATCTCGACTCGGGCGCGAGCGTCGGGGAGGACACCGTCGACCATCACGATGAAGCCGTCCTCGGTTCGACCGACTCCGGCACCGCTTTCGTGCATGTCGACGACGTCGATGACGACCTCCTCGCCGGCCTTGACCGGCTGCGTTTTGAGATCATCGATGGGTTGGTTGTAGTGGTTGCACCACTCTTTGCCACCCCGATCACCATAGTGTTGACACCCCATTCCCGAGATCCGTTCGGAGAAGCTCGGGCAGTCGTCGGCAAGTGGACAGTCCGCCATGTTCCGTACTATCAGCGGTGGCGTTAAACCGTTTCCGTCTTCCGAATACTCGCCGAAGGCTTCGAAACGCTGGTAGTGAACGCGACGTTCGGGAGCAGCAACTGTAAAAATTATCAAACGATAGTCAAAAATTGGTAGTTGAACGTGGCGCGGCGGACGGTGCGTTTCGAAAAGATTTACGGTATGGGCATCCCAGTGATTGCTGATGAAAATTCTCGTTACGGTCAAAGAGGTGGCGACCGTCGAAGACGAGTTCGAAATCGATGGTACTGAAATCGCAGATCAGTACCTCGGTGCCGATCTCAACGAGTGGGACGACTACGCAGTCGAAGAGGCCGTTCAACTTCAGGAGGCCGGCATCGCCGACGAGGTCGTGACGGTCACCATCGGTCCGGAAGACTGCGAACAGACCATTCGGCAGGCCCTCGCGAAGGGTGCCGACCGTGCCGTCCGCGTCTGGGACGACTCGCTCGAGGACGTCGACTTGCTGGACGTCGGCGCGAAAACGGATATCCTGAGCGCGGTCGTCGAGGCGGAAGACCCCGACCTCGTACTCACCGGTGTCCAGGCCGGCGACGACAGCTTCGGCGCAACCGGCGTCTCAGTCGCCGAGAACGTCGGCTACCAGTGGGGCGCCGTCGTCAACCACCTCGAGCACGACATCGACGAGGTCGCTTCGGTCCGACGCGAGCTCGAGGGTGGCGTCGAGGAATTGAGCGAGATCCGCCTGCCCGCGGTGCTGACGATTCAGACCGGGATCAACGAGCCCCGCTACGCGAGCCTTCGGGGCATCCGCCAGGCACAGCGCAAGGAACTCGACGTGCAGAGTCTGGCCGACATCGGCGTCGACGAGAGCGCGGTCGAGGGCGACCTCGAGCTGACTGACATGTACGAGCCCGAAAGCGAAAGTGACGTCACCGTCTGGGAGGGCAGCGCCGACGACACAGCTGCAGAACTCGGTGAGCTGCTTCGCGACAAGGGGGTGGCACAATGAGCGACGTTCTCGCAGTCGCGGACCACCGCCGCGGCGACCTGCGCGACGTCAGCTACGAGCTCATCACGGCCGGCCGCGACCTCGCCGACGAGACCGGCGGCGACCTCCATATCGCGGTCATCAGCGGCATCGTCGACGACTTCGCCGACAAACTCAACCGCGACGGCGTCGACGCCATTCACACTGTTTCTCACGGCGAGGAATTCAACCACGACGTCTACACGCAGGCGGTCACCCAGCTCTACGACGAACTCGCCCCGCAGTACGTCCTCACGCCGAACAGCGTCAACGGGCTCGACTACGCACCCGCCGTCGCCAACCAACTCGACCTCCCGGTCGTCACCGACACGATCGGCCTCGAGACCGACGGCGAGACGCTGATAGCGACCCGCGAGATGTACGGCGGCAAGGTCGAGACCACCAACGAGCTCGAGGGCGACGCCGTCGTCACGATTCGCGGCGCCGAGTGGCCCGCCGCGGAAGGCACGGGCGACGCCGCGATCGAGGCCTTCGACGCGGACATCGACGAGGACGCTATCGGATCGACCGTCAACGGCTTCGAGGAAGTCGGCGGCGGCGACGTCGACATCAGTGAAGCCGAACTGCTCGTCTCGATCGGCCGCGGGATCGAAGAAGAGGAGAACCTCGACCTGATTCGCGATTTGGCCGACGCACTCGGCGCGACGCTGTCGTCCTCACGTCCGATCGTCGACAACGGCTGGCTGCCAAAGAACCGTCAGGTCGGCCAGTCCGGGAAGGTCGTCACGCCCGACGTCTACATCGCCATCGGGATCTCCGGGGCGGTCCAGCACGTCGCCGGCATGAAAGGATCCGACACGATCGTCGCGATCAACACGGACCCCAACGCGCCGATCATGGACATCGCAGATTACGCGATCCACGACGACCTCTTCGACGTTGTCCCCGAACTCATCGAGGAATTCCAGTAATCGGACCGCGAACGGAGTGAGCGGCATTTTTCGTCGCGATATCGACGCAGCGCCACCGTAGCCGACGCGTGAGACACTGCTGGAAGCGCGTCGCTTCCGGTACTCGGGCGAATCGGTTCTTCTCAAGTCGTGTGACAGAGCTTCCCAATCGTACGAGGGTAGCGACGAAAGCCAGCGTCACTCGCTGATCTGTCATCCACAGTGGACACACCATCCGTCCTCGATTCGCCCATCTCTTTCCAGATGATCGGCAGGGATAAGTAACATCCAAATAGCCCCGACCGAAGTATGTATGGAATGCCAATTGGAACCGACTGGGAATTATCGATGCTCGTCGTGTGTAGAGGCGACCGCGACCGTCGACAACGTATCGTACTCGGCGGTCGAACGACGTCCTTCGACGCCCCTATTGGGGTCTCGTCGGTCCGAATCGTGGAAACCGATCGCGAAATGGGACGCGAGCGGTCGCGGTCGGGCGGCGGCCTCCCAGCTGCGGGCGGTTCGGATTCGCGACGGGTGATGACAGACGGTGGAACCGTTACCGACATCACGGACGGCCGGATCGACAATCTCGAGGCCGAAATCGCCCGGGCCGAGCGGGCGCTCGAATCGCTCGAGACCGACACAGGAGACCTCATCCAGGCACTTACGACCGTTCGCGAAACCATCTCGGCGCTCGAAGCTCGCGATTCGAACATCGTCACCGAGCTCGACTCGATGACCGACCGCGTCGAGGAACTCGAGGATGGACAGGTCGAGCCGGCGGAACTGGACCGACTCCGAGCGGACGTCGCGACGCTCGAGACGCGCCTCGCCGAGACCCCCAGCGAGGCGGATCTCGAGTCGATCGAAGACGACCTCTCCGACCTGGCGATGCGAGGGTACGTCGACGCACAACTAGACGCGCTCACCTCCGTGATCGACGATGTCGATACGTCGGTCGAGGAACTTGAAACGGCGATTGAGAAAGGTGGTTCCGGGACGTCCGACGTCGACCTGGCAACCGTCGACTCCCTCGAGGCAACCGTCGACACCCTCGAGACTGACGTCGAGTCGCTGGCGGACGGACTCGAATCGCTCGAGGCCGACCTGGCGGAAAGGGAGTCTTGGGAAACCGCAGTCGACGACGAACTTGCCGGCCTCGAAGAGCGGCTCGAAAACCGGGGAAACTCGATCGAGACGGAAGCGTACCCGTCACAGGACGACCTCGAGGCTGTTTCTGCCGACCTCGAATCTGTCGCGGAAGACGTCGAATCGCTGTCAGACGATCTCGAGTCAATCACGGCGGACGTCGAATCGCTGTCGGGCGGTCTCGAATCGATCAGGGAGACCGCAGTCGACGAAACGGACCTGCACACGGCGACAGCGGGGCTGGCCGACGCGAATCGCTTGCGGGACGTAGAGGAGGCGATCCCAATGATCGCCATGACTCTCGAGAACCTCGAGAGCGACGTTTCCGCTCGTCTCGAACGGCTCGACGACTACGACAGCTGGGCGTCGGACGAAGCCCTCGATGCCCTCGAAAATCGCCTCCAGACGCGCCTCGATGGGATTCACTCCGAACTCTCGTCGCTCGATGCGACACTGGACGAGTTCGACGAAACTGTCTTCGAACTTGAACAGTCAGTCGAGTCGACGGACGAGACCGTCCGCGCCATACGGGAGGACCTCCGGGAAGAGACCGGGGCGGTCAACAACGAATTCGAGACGCTTCGAGAACGGATCAGCGTGGTCGAAACACGGATCAGCGAGGTTCCCGACGACACAGCGGATTCCGACCGGGTGAACAGCCTCGCAGAGTCGATTACAGATCTTCGGGAGCGCCTCAAGACGCTCGAACGGGAGACTGTTACTGCGGAGTCGGTAACGGCGATCCAGACGAACCTGGTCCGTACTCGACGGCTCGTCGACACCGTCGACGGGACGGTCGAGCAACTCGAGCCGACCGTCAACGAGCTTCGATCGAACGTCGATGCCGATCACCAGCAGTTGGAAGCGATATCGTCGACGATCGAATCTGTCAAGACGACGATCGAATCGAATTCTGCCCTCGAGTCGGACCTCAAGGACGTCGAATCCAGCGTCGACGAGGTCGAATCCAGCGTCGACGATATCGAGGGACGGCTCGACGGGATCAACGGGAAAATCGAGTCGGACCTCAAAACGCTTCATATGGAGGTCACAGACCTTCGAGAGCAGGTCGAGACGGACGAACGGAGCGTTCTCGAGCAGGTGGTGAAAGACGATGTCTTCGGACTCGTGACGGTCGCATTCGTGGCCATCAGTGCGATTGCCGCCTCGATGGCGTTTTTCGACGGTCAACACGTCTTCACAGCCGTGTTCGTCGCCGTCCCTGTCGTGACCGTACTGGGCGCACACCTCCTGGCCGGGCGCTCCTGACTCAGCCGAGAATCAGTGTCGGCGATCCGAACTCAACCTCGTGTCAATGCGCTCGAAGCAACCCAGTTCATCGTATCAGGGACGACCCTGCCACCGCACTCGAATCCATCTCCGTTCGATCCGTTACGTACTTTTCGTCGCTCTCCTAAACGCCCCCAATGGAATTGCTGGAGCGTCGACGGGCGCTGATCGAGGAACGTCTCGTCGAGGTGGTCGAAGAGGTCGAGCCCGAGACGCTCTCCGAGGAAGTACGTCACGTCGCGCTCTCGGGGGGGAAGCGCGTTCGACCGATGGTGACGCTACTGGCCTGCGAAACTGTCGGCGGCCGAGCCGAGGACGCGGTCGAGTTCGGCGTCGGGATCGAACTCGTTCACACGGCATCGCTCGTCGTGGACGATATCATCGATCGCTCCGAACTCCGCCGGGGGACGACCAGCGCGTGGGCCGAATTCGGCCATGGGCCGGCGATTATCACCAGTGACGGACTGCTCGGCGAGGCGTTCGCGCTCTTTTCCGCGGATCCGGACGCCACCCAAGTCGTCGCGGACGCGATGGTAGAACTCGGCGTCGGGGAGGCGACCGAACTCTCCGCCGAACCCGCGAACGAGGCCGAGTACATGACGCTGGCGCGGCGCAAAACCGGTGCCCTGTTTCGGGCCGCGGCCGAACTCGGTGCGATCGCCGCCGACTCCGATCCCGTCACCGTCGACGCGCTCGGCGAGTACGCCGAACGGGTCGGGGTGGCGTTCCAGATCCGTGACGACGTCCTCGACGCGGTCGCAGATCCCGACGAGCTCGGCAAGCCGACCGGTCACGACGCCGCCCTCGAGCGCCCGTCGGTCGTCCAGGTGACCGATCTCACTCCCGAGGAAGCCAATGCGACCGCCCGATCAGAAGCCGACCGGGCGATCGATGCCTTAGAGCGAGTAGACGTCGTCGATCCGGAGGCACGGAGGTATCTGTTCGAACTGGCGGAGTTCGTCGTTGAGCGCGAGCGATAACCCACCTGTGACAGCGAGAGAGTCCCGCCGTGTCCGGCGTCTGCAGAACACGTCGCGTTCTGCTGGGCATCGAAACCCGTCAGTTTGCTCAGCGGGCGTGCATTGCGTCCGCGTCCACGTTCATCCCGCATCCCTCGGATTCTGGTATTCCACGAGAGTACTGGACGTCACCACCTCGAGAACCGTATGTGTGGATTGGCGTTCACCCGGTCCCACAAACGCGAGCCTGCCGAGTCAGACGCGGACGTGAATCCGAGTGAAGTGGATGGCACCGCCCGCACGGGCCACGCGGATACGGATACGCACGGACACCACGCCTCTCGCCGCCTCTCACGAGGCCCGACGGCGTGCGTGCAACCCGAAAAGTACCCGTGAGGGGAATCGTGCCTCCGGTGGTGTCGGAGCGGCCGACGTCACGCGAGAGGAACCCACGGCGTTCACGCCGGGGAGGATGTCATACTCGCTCTGCCCCTCGTGACCCGTCCTCTCGCTCCGTGTCGGAAAACCTGGATTCCACGACGGCAAAGGTGAGTGTACTCACGATGCCGAGCAGTGTCCCCGCCGTCAGCGCTGCCGCGAGGTAGGTGATACCGACCTCGTCCAAGAAGAACGCGCTCACCGCGTGGAGGACGACGGCGATCGAGAGCACGTAGAAGGGGGCGTTGAGGTAGCGCCACTCGAGCGAGTTGGCGATGTATTCATCGGTGATCTGACCCAGGCTGGTCGTGAGGCCGGCCGCGGCGAACCAGTGGATCGATCCGTAAACGAGCGCGGCGAGCATGACGGGGACACCGACGTCACCGGCGGTCGACTGTTGTACCTCCTCGAGGGTGTCGAACCCGCTGACGCCGCCCAGGACGAACAACGCCGCGGCGACGATGTACGCGAGCAGTGTCGTCCGACCGGCGTACAGCGAGCGGCGACCACGTTCAACGGCCGCGTCGAGCCGGTCTCCCAGCCGGAGCCCCCGCGAGATGAGATAGAATCCCAGCAGCGCGGACGTCGTTCCGAGGACGATTCCCGGCATGTTCAACACGGCCCCGATCAGCGCGAGCGGGTAAATCAACAGGAGAATCCCGAGGGGGATGAGAACCGTCCCGCGCGTCTCGGGGTCGTCGAGCACCTGTTTGATCGTGTAGTACATCGACTCGAGGTTCTGGGCCTGCCGGACGACGACCCGTCGGACGCCGTCGATGGGGACGCGTGAGCGGATGATCGGGATGACGGATTCGTCCTGGGCACCGTCGGTGACGACGAGCGCGGTGACGTCTTCCGCCGTCGAGAGGCTCGCGAGGACCGTGTCGACCTCGTTTCCGACTTCGCGGTTCGCGCTGACGTCGCCTTCGTCGTTGCCGGTGACGACGGCAACCTCGACGCTCTCGTCGCGGTCGGCGAGGTCGTCGTAGATGTGTAATCCCTGAAAAATGACGTTGAGGTCCGAATCCTCCGGGTCTGCCGTCGCGAGGGCAACGGCTGCCTCCTGGACTGAATTGCGACCGATGACCGGCGTCGAAAACCCGGTCTTTCGGCCGAGGTCGTCGTCGAGGTCGACACAGAGGACCAACAGCATTGCGTCGTGGTTGCACGCCGCGGTATTTCCCTCTTCTGGGCCGGCGAAAGCGTCGCCACGTCGGCCCTCGCCACCCCACCCAGCGTCGATTATCGCGGAATCGGTAGCGAAACCGTCGCGAACGGAGTCACTGTGGCGCTGTCGATACGAAGGTGGCTCGTCGAGACCCACGGCATAGGTGGGCACGCCACGGTCCGGATGCGTTTCGCACGGCTTTTGAGTCTCGACCGGGTACGTTCCCTCGAATGATCTCGAAGGGCTGTGAGCAGTGCGCCAAAGGGGGCAAGATGGTCCTGTTCGTCTACGGCTACTGCGACCAGCGCGACTGCTTTTACTGCCCGCTCGGCGAGAACCGCAAGAACGTTACCGACGTCTACGCGAACGAACGACTCGTCGAGACCGACGACGACGTTCTCACGGAAGCCCGACGGATGGAGGCCCTCGGAACGTCGATCACCGGCGGCGAACCGCAGGAGGCGCTCGATCGTACCTGCCACTATCTCGAACTCCTCAAAGCCGAGTTCGGCGAGGACCACCACACCCACCTCTACACTGGCATCACCGGCGGCCGTGAGAACATGCGTCGCCTCTCCGAGGCCGGTCTGGACGAAATTCGCTTTCACCCCCCTTTCGAACGCTGGGGCGACCTTCACCGAACCGAGTGGGAGGACATCCTCTATATCGCACGCGAAGAAGGACTGACCCCCGCGTTCGAAATTCCGGGTATCCGCGCCGAAACGGAATTCCTCGAGTTCTTGGACGAAGGTGCCGCCGAGTTCTGTAACGTAAACGAGTTCGAGATGTCCCAGGGCAACTACCGCCGAATGCAAGAACAGGGCTTCGAACTCAAAGAGGGTCACATGAGCGCCGTCGATGGCTCTCGCGAGGACATCCTCGAGGTGATGGGCGACCACGAGCGGGTCTACTTCTGCACCTCGGTCTTCAAAGACGCCGCCCAGCACCGGCGCCGTCTGAAGCGCATGGCCCGCAACGTCCGCCGGGAATTCGACGACATCACCGACGACGGGACCCTCGTCTACGGCAAAACCTATACCGATCCCGAGCGCCTCGAGGCGCTCGGCGTGCCCGAAGAGTTCTATACCGTCAAGACCAACCACGTCGAAGTGGCCTGGTGGCTCTTAGAAGAGATGATCGACGAGGGTGACCTCGAGGATGGCGAAATCGTCGAGCAGTATCCGACCTACGACGGACAAGTCGTCGAACGAACGCCGCTGGCGTAGCGTCGAGCGTCTTTTCGGTGTGGATTTTTCGAGGAGCAGTGAGCGAACCTGACGAGAAAACAGTACTTGTGACGGCTGACAGCATCACGCCGAAAGGACGAGTGAGGATTGGCCCAGCGAGAACGGGACCGAGCAAATCCGCGTGAACTCACGGAAGAACGCGCACGTAAAACGAACGAAAATCGGCGGAAGAGGGGCTCTCGTCGAGTACTCGTAGACCGACAGTTCGGAAGGGAACGCGGTCAGTTTCGGGCGGGTTTTAGCACAGTATAGAGATCGTTTCACGACAGAAAACGGAGGAGAAAGCGCCGTATCGAGGGAATACCGCCGCTATTGCCAGCGAGCGAGGAGGGAGGGCTTATCGGAGTTGTAATAAAGAGTATCGTGTCGGAACGAGGGGCACGATGGAATTGCGAAACGTCGCTGTGGTGGCGGTTGCATTACTCGTCGTCCTTTCGGGGTGCAGTGCCTTTGGTGGGACACAGACGGATGCGCCGTCGAACGAAACGGGGGACGAACAGAACGAATCGCTCTCAGACGACGAATCGAACGAATCCACCGGTGAATCTGGCTCGGATAACGAGGCTGACTCGGACAACGAGGACAATACGGCAAACGCGGATTGGAGTCCGCCCCAGCCGCCGAACCGGCCGATGGAACGCAAAGACGTCGAGGAGGATCTGCCCGAAATGATCAAGTCCGTGACGTTCGTCGACAAAGTGCCCGCCGAGGACGGCGAGGGCTACTCGAATTTCAACCTCGAGGTCGTCGCCAACACGAGTATGGAGAAGATTGACCCGCCTCACCACGGTACCGTCAGAGGCGAGCCGTACTTCTTCGTCAAAATCAACCAGGGACCAGACAACCAGAAGATCGTCGAGCGCACAGCACAGGTTCCGATGAAAGAAGACGGAACGTTCCACATAGACGTGCGACCGGCGGGGATCGAAGAGTTCGGCGAGACGACGCTGAACGTCGAAGTCTTCCTGATAGACAAGGACAGCGAGTGGGACGACGTGTACGACGCGAACGCGGCGACGATCGAGTTCAATCCGGGGTCCGGCGGGGGGACCGACGGCGGTGACACAAACGAGAGCGAATCTAACGCTATCGAACTCGATTCAGACGAAACTAACGAATCGGAACCGATCGAGGGATAGAGAGATTCGCGGATCAGCCGACCCGGCCGTCGAAACTCAGTCGAACGTGGTCGGGTCGACGCCTGGAAGCGTGATGAGATTTTCCCGCCCGATCCGAAGCTTCTCGATCTCGTTTTCGTCGTCCATCTTCGAGAGCAGTTGTGACACCTTCGCGTTCGACCAGCCGGTTTCGGAAACGATCATGGCTTGCTTCATCCGGCCACCGTTCCTGTTGAGGAGACGGAGGACGCGTTCTTCGTCGCTCAACAATTCTGGGTCGATCTCATCGTCGACGGGTTCCTCGTACTCGAATTCCGTTCCCGGCCTCGGTCCGGTACCAGGGGGGGCTGGTGAATCGACAACCGGACGGCCAATCGCGTTGGATCCACCGTCTCCTTCAGACGTCGGTTCTGTCCGCGACTCGCCGGTATTCTCGCGCCGTCTCAGCAGCGAAAGACGGTCCACTGAGAGCGAAATGTCGACGTCGTCCCGCCGTGCGAAAAGGTACCCGCCAGCACCGACGATGATGGCGAGACCGAGGAATCCAGCGACGAGAACGACCGAACCCGAGAACAGCGTCCCGCTTTCGGCTCCCCGGATGATGGTAATCTCGAGTCCGTCCGTGCCGAACTGGTAGGGCCCCTCCCAGACGAGCGCCCCGTTTTCAGTACCCGTCGGTGCATCGACGAATCCGTAATTGCTATCCGGCGGTTCGATAACGAGCCGCTGACCGTCGGTCAGCGTTCGAAATAGCGGCCCAGAATCCGTCTGCAAGGCATCGCCGGCGTAGATCCGGCCATCGTCGACGGTCGCGAAGTTCGTCCAGGTAAAAGAGTAGGAGATGATTCCCACTCGAACGTCGGCATCGGCAGTCGATCCGTCGTCGTCGGACTCGGGTCGTTCGATTCGGGGCTCGTCCCAGCCAACCTCTCTGATCGACATCTCGCGGTCCGTCGATTCCGACGCGTACCTCGCGTATCTGTGGAACAGTTGCGGATCGTACGGCGCATCTCGTCGCCCCGAGACGATGGCATCGGCGTACTGATTGAACGTGTCGGCCTCGGTATCGTTCGTCACGAGGAACCGACTTTCGATCGTCCACTTCGCAGTACCATCGCTGGTGACGTGAATCCGTATTACCTGCCGGATACCCGGACGCTCGAGCGGCGGTCGGGCGACCGACGAAGACGAGAGAGTGTCGGATCGCTCGAGCGGTGAGGAGAGAGAAGACGACACCGACGGAGGCCGCTCGACGGCCGACGACATCTGTGCCGACGGTGTGGCAGCCACTGCCCCCAGCGGAGTTGTAGCGAGGAGAACTGTGAGGGCGAGTATGGCGGCAGTGGTAATCCGCATGCGTATCAACGGGTGGTTTCCCGGGGGAAAAAACACTTTCCATCGAAAAATAAAACGTTACCGACGGCCGTGAACGGCCTCAAATAAGGCCGAGCGGCCGTAAAATGGGAGTCGAATGGATTTCATCGATAGACGACCAGTTTTTGTATCAGGAGTACGTACAGTGGTGCGATGGACAACGCGACACCTGCCCTCCTCGCGTTCCTTCTCGTTCTCTCGGTACCTGCGATGACCGTCCTTGGGGCGGAAACGGCCGGTGGAACGGAAGATGGATCTAACGCGGCTCTTCAACAACAGGCTTCGCCACAGGTGCGACAAACCGACGTCGCCAACACGACGAACCGACTCCAGCTCACGGGCGATGTACGGAGCGAGTATATCGACTACCGTCCGAACCTCGGAATGGCACTCGCGAGCGCCGACGACGAATTTCGGATCGATCACGAGCAGTACACCCTCGTGGAGGAAGAGTTCGACAGCGCGACCGCATCCGAACGAGCGGCGATGATCCAGCGGGCGTACGAACGACTCGAACAACGAGCCGACGAACTCGAGGAACGCGAACGAGACGCAGTCAGAGCGCATGCTAACGGCAACCGGTCGACGGCCCAACTCCTTCAGACGCTGATGCGAAACCACAACGAAGCAGCAGTGCTTTCTGAGCGCCTCGACGAGTTGGACGCCCACGCAGACAGAATCCCCGATTATTCACTCTCCTCACGGCAAACGCACGTCGACAAGAACGTGTTCGATTTCCACCGAACGTCGCTTCGAGCGAGCCTCGACCGACTTTCGGAAACACCAACTGGCCTGAGTCATCAAAACGTCGTCGTCTCGACGTCCGAGAGCGGGTACAGCCTCTCGATGATGGAGGGGAGCAACTACGTCGTCGAGACGACTCGCTTCGACAATCGAAACGAATCGGCACCCGACCAATTCGAGGACCTCGAGGCGTTCGAACGGACGATGGAACTCTATCCGTGGGCAGACGAAAACGGGTCCCCTCACTTCCAGGACAACAGCCCTGATCACTACTGGACCGAAATCGGCCACAGCCAGGGCCGTCTCGAAATCTACCTCGACTCGGGGACGGGTGACGTCCACCGCGAGGCACAGGAACTCATCGCACCGTCGCTTCCGTCAGAGTCCCTCGGCCCTTGGCAAGGTGACGGGCTCAACATGACGATGAACCGAACGCCGACGAACGGGCCGATCAAAGTGACGATAACGGATCAACAAACCGGTGAACCCGTAAATGCAGCCATCACGTTCGACGGGACCGAGGTCGGCAGAACCGGCGACGATGGATCGCTGTGGGTCACACCACTGATCGGGACGCACCAACTCGAGGCGGAAACGAGCGACGGCGTCGTCAACACGACAGTCACGCGTTGATCAACGGATCTATCCGGATAGGTCCGTTACGGATTTGCCTCGGCGTACCACGACTCGAGCCGACGAGCGGGCTTGCAATGGGAGGTCGAGCGAATGTTTATATGAGAAGGGGCGACCAGACTGGCGCGTGAATCGAGTGCGAGGCCGCGACCAGCAGCGATGGCGGTCAGGCGAAACGCGCGCGGTCAGTCCAACCATCGGCGTGCTCGCGCTGGTCGCACTCACCGTCTGTCTAGCAGCCGTCATCGCCGTTGGAAGTGGCGCGTGGTCGATCGAACCGGGGCCACCAACTGCGGTCTTCGAACTCTCCGCTGACGGGGATCGGTCGACGATCGGTATCGAGAACCGTTCCGGTGAATCGATCGATGTCGGCAGGCTGACGGTGGTGATATCGGTAAACGGTACGAACCTGTCGAAACAACCGCCGGTTCCGTTCGTCGGCGCGAAGGGATTCGACGGTGCGCCCGACGGGCCGTTCAACGCGAAGGGCGATCGGAAGTGGACGACCGGTGAGCGGGCGGTCCTCTCTATCGCCGAGACGAATAGCCCGGCGCTCGGAGTCGGCGATTCGGTCACGGTTACGCTCGTCGTCGATGGACAGCTGATAGAGAAACTCGAGGGGGTGGCGACGTGAACGCCCGAGAACAGCAGTGGACGAGCCGATGGGAGACGAACGCCGCTGAACTCGTTGCCCGGACGTGACTCATACGGACTACTGTACGTCATTGCCGGTACAACCGCGACCGACCTGCGGTTGCACCGGTACATCGTTACAGCAGACCGTATCACTCGGGGGCGCGGCCAATCGTCGTGATTGCAACGTCGGGATCGTACGACGGCCCCATGAAAGCGTGTTTTACGTCCTCGAAGCCGGCCGTCTTAAACATCCGGTCGGCCTCGTATTCGTCGTAAAAGAGCATGATCGCGTCGGCGAGACGCTGGGTGATCGGGTTGTCCGGGTAGTTCGGCCCAACGACGAGTACCTGACCGCCTGGTTTGAGGACGCGGCGGATTTCCCGGAGCGCGAGAATCGGGGTCGGCCAGTACTCGATCGATCCAGACGACCAGACGACGTCGAACGTGTCGGTCCTAAACGGCAGTCGCTCGGCGTCACCACGATGGAAGTGGACCGGCGGGGCGCGTTTACCGAACTTCTCGTAAGCCTGTGCGAGCTGGTGTTCGCTCTGATCGAGGGCGTAGACCTCGCCGACGTGTTCGAGCAGACCTTCGGTCCCGAAGCCGGTTCCGCAACCGACGTCGAGGACGGTCATGTCTTCCTCGAACTCGAGCAGCGAAAGCGCTTCGGCGCGCATCTCTTCGGTCCAGACGAACGGGTTCACCTGATCGTAGACTCGCGAGAGGTACTTGTAGAACAGTCGGGCCCGTGCCTTGTTCTCGAGAAGTCCCATTAGTGAAGAGTTTCGGTCGGGTCGGCATATGTCTGCTGTTCCCGGTGCTGTACGCGAGGGGTGACCACCTCCCCACCCTACTCGCTCACGGCTGACGCCGGTCGCTCCGTGAGGATGGGACATCCTGTTTTCACGACGGTGTCAGGCCTCGTCTGACAGCCTGTCGAGATTCCCTCGACAAACGCGCGTTACATGAACCCAAGAAGAGACGGAGGTCCCATCGGGAGCGCATCTCCGCAGGCGTTCGAAAATCGTGGCGCGATTTTCATACCCCCTCAAAATTGTTCTGTGACTCTGAGGACGTTGATTCCGGACAGCCCGTCCCTCCGTGCATCGGATCGCGTTCCAAGATGTTGTACGCTACGTTCCAGTCCCTGTCGGCCGTGAAGCCACCGGAAGGATAGGAGTGTCTGCGGACCCACAGCGGTTTCTCGGTCGAAACGCCACGTCCCTGTTCGTTCCTTCCCTTTTGTCGGCGCTCGCTGAGGAACGGACAGTAGCGCCTCAATTTGGGTAACACGAAGTTACCGATGGCTCAGCACCGGCTCGTGTCGAGACACTTTCGCAACTACCATATACGCGCTCTGGCAAACATCCGACTGCTTAGAGTATGCCGAGGCCAGAGGTTCTCGAACGAATTAAGTCGGCGGAAGCGGAGGCCGACGAGATCGTCGCAAAGGCAAACAACGACCGCGACGAGCGAATAGCCGAGGCCCGGGAACGCGCCGAGGAGATTCGCACGGAAGCGGAACAGGAGGCCAGGGAGTTAAAGGAGCGCCGCCTGGAGGAGGCTCGCGAGGAAATCGATCAGGAGTGCGAGCAGGTCCTCGAAGAAGGCGAACGGGAGCGTAAAGAACTCGCCGAGCGCGCCCGGAGTCGGATCGACGAGGTGACCGAACACGTCGTCGAACTGTTCCAGGAGGACGTTCATGCTCAGACCTGAACGGATGAGCAAGGTCTCGGTGACCGGCTCTAAGAGCGTGATGCCCACGGTCATCGAGACGATTCACGAGGTGGGTCTGGTTCACCTCTCCGACTACGACGGGTCCTGGGAGGCATTCGACAACGGGAATCCGATCGGACGGGCCGACGAATCCTCCGAGAAGTTGGTGACTGTCCGTGCCCTCGAGAGCACCCTCGATCTATCGGCTGACGAAGCCAACCCGGCTGCACTCGAGGAGGGCTGGGAAAGAAAACTCGAGGAAATTCGAACGCGGGTCAACGAACTCGACGACAGACGAACGGAGATCAACGACGAACTCCGGCAAATCAACGAGAAGATAGACGGCGTCGCTCCGTTCGCAGAGCTGGGAATCGATCTGGACCTGCTGTCCGGGTACAAGTCGGTCGACGTGCTCGTCGGCGAAGGCTCGCTCGAGGACGTCGAGTCCGCACTCGAGGCGTCCGACGACGTCGGTGCCTTCGAGACGTTCACCGGCGGCGACGTCGTGGCGGTCGTGGCCGAACCAACGGAGGACGGCGACGAAAACGCGATCGACGAGGCACTGGTCGGAGTCGAATTCACCCGCTACGAGGTTCCGGAGACGGACCAGAGCCCCGCCGACTACGTGTCAAATCTCGAGAATCGAAAGCGCGACCTCGAGTCACAGCTCGACGACGTCGACGCGGGCCTCGAAGAGATCAAGCGGAAGGAGGGGTCGTTCCTCCTGGGTGCAGAACAAGAGCTGACGGTCGAGGTACAGCAGGCGGAGGCGCCGCTGCAATTCGCGACGACTGACCACGCGTTCGTCGCGGAGGGATGGCTCCCGAGCGACGAGTACGATCGCCTCGTCGCGGCGCTCGACGGCGCCGTCGGCGACAGCCTCGAGATCGAAGAACTCGTCCGGGCGGACTACAATGACGAGGGCTATCCGACGCGGACGGAAGAGGTAGACCACGGCGGCCCCAGCGACACGGAGGGGATGACCGAAGAGGAAGAAGAGGAGGTACAGGAGGCGCTTGCCGACGGCGGCACGACGACCGGAAGCGCCGGCGTCGTGACGATGGTCGACGAACCGCCGGTCATCCAGGACAACATCGGCCCGGCGAAGCCGTTCGAGTTCCTGTTGCGGCTGATCGACCGGCCCCGCTACAGCGAACTCGACCCGACTATCGTTCTACTGTTGACGTTCCCTGCGTTCTACGGATTCATGCTGGGCGACCTCGGCTACGGGATATTGTACACCATTGCCGGATACACGCTGTATAGCCGCTTCGACGAGGACATCGTTCGAAGCCTGGGTGCGATCGGCATCTGGGCCGGCGGCTTCACGATGCTATTCGGCATCCTGTACGGCGAAATCTTCGGGATGCACGTGCTGGGAGAGGTTCTCTTCGGTGGCAGTCCACCGCTGCACAAGGGACTTCAGCCAGTGTACGCGAAGTACGGTCAGACGTGGCTGCTAGTGAGCGTCCTCATCGGACTGGCTCACCTCACCGTGGGATACATCTTCGGATTCGCCAACGATCTCGACCACGGCGTCGTCGACGCGTACCTCGAGAACGGCTCGTGGGCGCTTCTCATGATCGGCGTCTGGGTGTGGATCCTCAGTCGCCACGGTGAGGGCGTCAAGCCGGACTTCCTGTACACCTCGTTCGGCACTGGTTCCGAAGCCGCCTACGAACTCGGCTTCACCGGCTTCACCGCCGAGACCGGCCTGATGGTTGGACTGCCGCTCGCGGCGATTGGGCTCGCAACGATGATCTACGGGGAGGTCAGACACTACGGCGTGCTCGGCGTCATCATCGGCGGTCTCGAGAGCTTCAACGTCCTCGGTGACGTCCTCTCGTACCTCCGAATAGCGGCGGTCATCCTGGCGAAGGCAGGCATGGCGTTCGTCGTCAACATGCTGTTCTTCGGTGTGTACGTCGTCGGCGAAGGCGAGCACGCGGAGTGGCACTTCGGCACGAGCCACGCCCCACAGGAGATGCTCGAGCAGGGTACCTACCACGGTCACGAAGTGACCGAGGTTATGTTCGGCGGCTTGCTTCACGGCGGCATCGTGATGGCCATCCTGGGCGTGTTCATCCTCGTCCTCGGCCACATCGTCGTCCTCCTGCTCGGCGTGACGAGCGCCGGCCTGCAGGGAATCCGTCTCGAGTACGTCGAGTTCTTCAACAAGTTCTACGAAGGCGGCGGGCGGGTATTCGAGCCTTTCGGCGGAATTCGATCCGACGACGAGAACTGACCTCGCACCCCACCCGCCGATCCCGTTATCGTCACGCTTGCTAACCCCCCACAAATTTTTCCGCTCGAATCGAAAAGATAATACCCTCGGGAGCCCCGTACTGACGGTTAGGCCGCCAAAATCGGCAATTTGGTTTGGGAAGTTTTAAGAAGACGCTGGGGAGTAGTACCACCTGTCCGGTTGCAAAACCACAAAGGAAAACTCAATCATGACAATCGAAGCTCTACCCGAAATCGGACTCGCGCTGAACAGTGTCGCAGAGAATGCCGTACCACTCCAGGCGCTCGAACAAGGCGGAGCAGCAGCGATCGGCATCGGTCTCGCGGCAATCGGCGCGGGCTACGCAGAGCGAGGGATCGGGGCATCGGTCGTTGGCGCGCTCGCCGAGGACTCGATATCGCCGGGTATCGGGATTCTGCTGACGGTCCTTCCCGAGACGCTCGTGATCTTCGCACTGGTCGCGCTCTTCGTCTAAAGCGTCCTACCGAACTTTCTTACAATGAGTCTGGATACAGTCGTTGAGGACATTCGAGAAGAGGCTCACGCGCGTGCGGAGGATATCCGCGCCCAGGGCGAGACGCGCGCCGAAGAGATCGAGTCGACCGCCCGCGAGGACGCAGACGAGATCGTCGCTGACGCCGAATCAGACGTCGAGCGCGAAATCGAACAACTGCGCGAACAGCGACTCTCCAGCGCGAAGCTGGAGGCGAAACAGAAACGCCTGGAGGCACGCAGAGACGTACTCGGAGAGGTCCACGAGGCGGTCGAAGACGAACTCGCCGCACTCGAGGGAGACACCCGCGAGGAACTCACCCGAGACCTGCTTGAGGCAGCGACCGACGAGTTCGACGAGGGCAATGACGTCAACGTCTACGGCCGCAGCGACGACGAGCAGCTGATCGACTCGATCCTCGCCGACTACGACGGCTACGAGTACGCCGGCGAGTACGACTGTCTCGGCGGCGTCGTCGCCGAGAGCGACCAGTCGCGCGTCCGCATCAACAACACGTTCGATACGGTACTCGAAGACGTGTGGGAAGACAACCTCCGGGAGATCAGCAATCGACTCTTCGAGCAATGAGTTCAGGTGCCTCGAATCCGGAATACGTGAACGCTCGCGTTCGCTCGCGACAGGCGGCGATGTTGGCGGACGAAGACTACCGCAAGCTGATCCGGATGGGGCCGAGCGAGATCGCACGGTTCATGGAGGAAACGGAGTACGAACGCGAGATCAACGAACTCGGAACGCGGTTTTCGGGCGTCAATCTGATCGAGTACGCCCTGAACCGCAACCTCGCGAAGCACTTCAACGACCTGCTCGAGTGGGCGGAGGGGCGACTCTACGACCTCATCGCCCGTTACCTCCGGAAGTTCGACGTCTGGAATCTCAAGACGGTTATCCGCGGAATCTACTCGGATTCGGACGCCGAAGCGATCCGGACGGACCTCATCCGCGCCGGCGAACTCGACGATCGGACGCTGGACCGCCTGGCCGAACTCGACTCGATCGAAGACGTGATCGAACTCGTACGCGGGACGATTTTCGCAGACCCGCTCGAAGACGCCTACGAAGAGTACGAAGCCGTCGGGACGCTCGTCCCCCTCGAGAACGCGCTCGACCGCGCGTTCTACGAGAACTTGCTGGAGGACCTCGGTCGGCCACAGGAGGGGCCGGAGGCGACGTACGTCGAGTTCCTGCAGACGGAGATCGACTTTCGGAACGCGCGAAACGCGTTGCGACTCGCGCGAAGCGGTGCCGATCTGGACCCGGCGGCCTACTACATCGAGGGTGGCGTCCTGTTCGACGAGTCGGAACTGAATCGACTGGTCGGCCACTACGACGAACTCGTCGACCACATCGCGGAGAACAAACGCTACGGCGATCGCCTCTCGGAAGCGCTGGAACGGCTGCGCGATGCTGACAGCCTTATACAGTTCGAACACGCACTAGACGCTGCGTTGCTCGAATACGCAGACACACTCTCGAGCATCTATCCGACCACCATTACCCCCGTTCTCTCGTACATCCTCGCGAAAGAGCGCGAGGTTGAGAACATCCGTGCGATCGCGCGGGGGCGCGAAGTCGGACTCGACGAGAGCGAAATCGAAGAGGAGCTGGTGATCCTATGAGCCAGGAAATCGCAGTCGTCGGCAGCCCGGAGTTTACGACCGGCTTCCGCCTCGCGGGAGTCAGACGGTTCGAGAACGTTCCGGACGACGAGAAAGAAGAGCGACTAGACGACGCAGCGACGGCAGCCCTCGAAGACGAGGGTGTCGGGATCGTCGTCATGCACGACGACGATCTCGAGTACCTGTCGCGCAACGTTCGCCAGGAGGTCGAGACGAGCGTCGAGCCGGTCGTCGTCACCATCGGCAGCGGCACGGGTGGCGGCGGGCTGCGCGACCAGATCAAACGTGCGATCGGTATCGACCTGATGGAAGAAGAAAGCGAGTAACACTATGAGCCAGGCAGAAGACATCGAATCCGTCGACGAAGACGGTGTAATCGAAAGCGTGAGCGGTCCCGTCGTGACCGCCGCGGACCTCGACGCCCGGATGAACGACGTCGTCTACGTCGGCGACGAAGGACTGATGGGCGAGGTCATCGAGATTGAAGGGAACCTGACCACGATTCAGGTCTACGAGGAAACCTCCGGCGTCGGCCCAGGCGAACCCGTCCAGAACACGGGCGAGCCACTGAGCGTCGACCTCGGACCCGGGATGCTGGACTCCATTTACGACGGCGTGCAGCGACCGCTCGACGTCCTGGAAGAGAAGATGGGGACGGCGTTTCTCGACCGCGGGGTCGACGCCCCGGGGATCGACCTCGAGAAGCAGTGGGAGTTCTCCCCCGAGGTCGAGGAGGGGGATACCGTCGAACCCGGCGACGTCGTCGGGACGGTCGAAGAGACGATCACCATCGACCACAAGGTTATGGTGCCGCCGGACTACGAGGGCGGCGAGGTGGCCAGCGTCGAGAGCGGTGAGTTCACCGTCGAGGAAACCGTCGTCGAACTCTCGAATGGCGAAGAGATCCAGATGCACCAGGAGTGGCCGGTCCGCGAAGCCCGACCCGCCGGTGAGAAGGAGACGCCGACCGAGCCCCTGGTGACTGGGCAGCGGATTCAAGACGGTCTGTTCCCGCTCGCGAAAGGCGGGACGGCGGCGATTCCCGGCCCGTTCGGTTCGGGCAAGACCGTCACCCAGCAGCAACTCGCCAAGTGGTCCGACGCGGACATCGTCGTCTACATCGGCTGTGGCGAGCGCGGCAACGAGATGACCGAGGTCATCGAGGACTTCCCAGAACTGCCCGACCCCCAGACCGGGAACCCCCTGATGGCCCGGACGTGCCTGATCGCGAATACGTCGAACATGCCCGTCGCAGCGCGCGAATCCTGCATCTACACGGGAATCACGATCGCTGAGTACTACCGCGACATGGGCTACGACGTCGCGCTGATGGCCGACTCCACCTCGCGGTGGGCAGAGGCCATGCGGGAAATCTCGAGTCGGCTCGAGGAGATGCCCGGTGAGGAGGGCTATCCAGCGTACCTGGCGGCCGCGCTCTCCGAGTTCTACGAGCGCGCCGGCAAGTTCCAGCTGATCAACGGCGGCGAGGGATCGATCTCGGTCGTCGGCGCCGTGTCGCCGCCCGGCGGCGACTTCTCGGAACCTGTCACCCAGAACACACTGCGTATCGTCAAGACGTTCTGGGCGCTGGATGCCGACCTCGCGGAGCGTCGGCACTTCCCGGCAATCAACTGGAACGAGTCCTACTCGCTGTACAAGGATCAGCTCGACCCGTGGTGGGAGGCCAACGTCGAGAGCGACTGGCCCGAGGTTCGCCAGTGGGCCGTCGACGTCTTAGACGAGGAGGACGAACTGCAGGAGATCGTCCAGCTCGTCGGCAAGGACGCGCTGCCGGAAGACCAGCAGCTCACGCTCGAGGTCGCACGGTACCTGCGTGAGGCCTGGCTCCAGCAGAACGCGCTCCACGACGTCGACACCTACTGCGAACCCGAGAAGACCTACCGGATGCTCCGAGCTATCCAGACGTTCAACCACGAAGCGTTCGAAGCGCTCGAGGCCGGGGTCCCGGTCGAGGAGATTCAAGACGTCGACGCCGCGCCGCGGCTCAACCGGATGGGCACAGCCGAGGAGTGGGACGAGTTCATCGACGAGATCGAACGCGACCTCGAAACACAACTGCGCGACCTGTACTAACAATGAAAGAGTACCAGACTATCACGGAAATCAGCGGTCCGCTGGTGTTCGCCGAGGTCGACGAACCTGTTGGCTACGACGAAATCGTCGAGATCGAGACGCCACAGGGCGACACCTTGCGCGGACAGGTACTGGAATCGAGCGAGGGAATCGTCTCGATCCAGGTGTTCGAAGGCACGGGCGGGATCGACCGCAACGCCTCCGTTCGCTTCCTGGGCGAGACGATGAAGATGCCCGTCACCGAGGATCTGCTCGGACGGGTGCTGGACGGCTCCGGGAACCCGATCGACGGCGGCCCGGAGATCGTTCCCGACGAACGCCGCGACATCGTCGGCGAAGCGATCAACCCCTTCTCGCGTGAATACCCCGAGGAGTTTATCCAGACCGGCGTCTCCGCCATCGACGGCATGAACACGCTGGTTCGGGGCCAGAAGCTGCCGATCTTCTCTGGATCGGGCCTGCCCCACAACGAACTCGCACTGCAGATTGCCCGTCAGGCGACGGTGCCGGAAGAGGAAGAAGGCGAGGGCGAAGGCTCCGAGTTCGCAGTCATCTTCGGTGCGATGGGGATCACCGCCGAAGAGGCGAACGAATTCATGGACGACTTCGAGCGCACCGGCGCGCTCGAGCGCTCGGTCGTCTTCATGAACCTCGCGGACGACCCCGCGGTCGAGCGGCAGGTCACGCCGCGACTCGCGCTGACGACCGCCGAGTACCTGGCCTTCGAGGAAGGCTACCACGTGCTGGTCATCCTGACGGATATGACCAACTACTGTGAGGCGCTGCGCGAGATCGGCGCCGCACGCGAAGAGGTCCCGGGCCGCCGTGGCTACCCCGGGTACATGTACACCGACCTGGCGCAACTCTACGAGCGCGCGGGTCGAATCGAGGGCAAAGAGGGATCGGTCACGCAGATTCCGATCCTGACGATGCCCGGTGACGACGACACCCACCCGATTCCGGACCTGACCGGTTACATCACCGAAGGGCAGATCATGATGGATCGGGACCTGAATAGTCAGGGGATCGAACCACCGATCAACGTTCTGCCCAGCCTCTCGCGGCTGATGGACGACGGAATCGGCGAAGGCCTGACCCGCGAAGACCACGGCGACGTCTCCGACCAGATGTACGCTGCCTACGCCGAGGGTGAGGACCTGCGCGACCTCGTGAACATCGTCGGCCGCGAGGCGCTGTCCGAGCGCGACAACAAGTTCCTCGACTTCGCCGACCGCTTCGAAGCTGAGTTCGTCCAACAGGGCTACGACACCAACCGCTCGATCGAACAGACGCTCGAGATTGGCTGGGACCTGCTGTCGACGCTGCCGAAGACGGAACTCAACCGGGTCGACGAGGACCTCATCGAAGAGCACTACCGCGAAGACGAGGCCGAAGTCGTCGAAGTCGAAGCCGAGTAATCACACGACCGGAGAGGCTCGAGATTTTTCTTGCGTCCGTTCGAAGCGCTCCGACGAGCTGGTCGCTCGAGTCTCACCACTGGCGATCGCCCGACGAACTGTCACTTCGTTCGACAAGTGGAAACAATCGTATGCACCGTCCTCGAATCATACTATGCATGCACAAACCACTACTCGTGCCGGAGTTCTTAGACCGGGCGCGGACCCACTACGGCGACGACGAGGCAGTTGTGGCAACGACAGGAGAACGGTTCACGTACGACGAACTCGGCGAGCGCGCTGACCGGTTCTCGGCGGCCCTCGAGGAGCGCGGCATCGAAAAAGGCGACCGAGTCGCTGTCCTCGACCCGAACACGCACTACCACCTCGAGGCGGCCTACGGGATCATGCAACTGGGCGCGATTCACACGCCGTTGAACTATCGCTTGACGCCGACCGATTTCGAGTACATTCTCTCGGACGCGGGCGTCGACGCGATTTACGCGGATCACGAGTACGCCGACCGGATCGAGGAAATCCGCGACGAGGTGCCGACGGAGACGTTTATTACGAACGACGCGACCGCCGTCGACGGTGAGTGGGAGAGTTTCGACGCGGTTCTCGAGGACGCGGGAACGGAATACGACCGGCCGGCGATGAGCGAGGACGAAATTATCACGATCAACTACACGTCGGGGACGACGGGCGATCCGAAGGGAGTCTGTCGCACCCACCGTTGCGAGACGATCCACGCCTACCTGCTGGTCGCCCACCAGGAGCTGACAGACGACGACGTCTACCTGTGGACGTTGCCGATGTTCCACGCGAACGGCTGGGGCCACATCTTCGCGGTGACCGGAATCGGCGCGAAACACGTCTGCACGCGCGGCGTGGATGCCGGGGACATCTTCGAAGCGGTGCGGTCGGAGGACGTCTCGTACATGTGCGGTGCCCCGACGGTGCTGAACATGTTAGTCGAGTATTACGAAACGAACGAACCCGAGGCGACCGGCGACGCGGACGTTCGACTGGCGACCGCCGGCAGCGCGCCGCCGGAAGCCACGATCAGAACCATCGAAGACGAGTTCGGCTGGTACCTGAAACACGTCTACGGCGCGACCGAGACGGGGCCGCTGATCACGACCTCCGACGCGCGGCGACGGTTCGACGACGACAGCGACGACCGGTTTCGGATCAAGAAACGACAGGGGCTGTCCTTCCTCGGCACCGAGATCCGAGTCGTCGACGAGGACGGAACCGACGTCCAGCGTGACGACGAGACCCTCGGCGAAGTCGTCGTCCGGGGCAACCAGATCATGGAGAAATACTGGGAGAAGCCCGACGCGACCGAAGAGGCCTTCACCGACCGCGTCGAGGGCTACTACCACACGGGCGACCTCGCGACGATCGACGAGAACGGCTTGATCGCCATTCAGGACCGCAAGAAGGACATCATCATCTCCGGCGGCGAGAACATCTCGAGCATCGAACTCGAGGACGCGCTGTTCGACCACCCCGACGTGGCGGACGTCGCGGTGATTCCGGCCCCGAGCGACGAGTGGGGCGAGACGCCGAAAGCGTTCGTCGTCCCCGGGTCCGGCGATTCCGACGATCCGGGAGTGACCGAGGGCGACCTCGAGGCGTTCACGCGCGAAAAGTTAGCTGGGTACAAGGTCGTCCACAGGGTCGAGTTCGTCGAGGAACTGCCGACGACCGCGACGGGGAAGGTCCAGAAGTACGAACTCCGAAAGGAGGAATGGGAAGACGAAGATCGAATGGTGGGCCAGGGATAACGCGCGCAAACGCCCTGCTGCACCCGCGTTCGAGTAGAGACGAGAGGCGAACGGGTCCGAAGATCCGACCGTCCCATCCGGATTCTCTTCGGGGGTATTGTAGCCGCTGACGGCGTTTACCCGGTCGTCGCAGCGTCGTATACGACGATACTCGCCGCAGGTGCGCTCATCTTCGCCGCCAGTTCGTATTTTGAAGTGAAGGCCCTCGAGGCCCGACTCAACGCTCGAGAGGCGTGGTTTTGCCCTAAATAACCGCTGGGAACGGCATCCGGTCTCCGTATAGTATCGATCGGACGGTAAGCAGAATATTGACGCTAAGGGAAATGGCTGCGACGGCAACCGCCTTTATCCACGGAAGGTCGCGAACGTGTTGGATCGCAAACAACCAAATTAATCCCCCCGCCACAACAATGTGATCAATCCGACGACCGCCGCGACCGAATCCCAGGGACACGCGACGTAGCCGATTCGGTTGCGACTCACCATCCACGATCAATCCGCCACCGGACTCAAGCAGACGAGCACCCACTGAGCTCGCTCGGAGTGGTGCCACACCGCCTTCACTCCCGGTCTCAGACCGCAGGCGAGCCTGGTCGACGAAAACTGTAAACAGTTATCCGACTGCGGCCGCTATCCCCCCACAAGATGGCCAACGACGTCAAGCCCACCCGCAAGAACTTGATGGCGATCGAGGATCGCATCGAGCTCTCCGAGCGGGGACACGGCACGCTTGAGAAGAAACGCGACGGGCTGATCATGGAGTTCATGGACATCCTGGACAAGGCCCAGGACGTCCGCGGCAACCTCGCGGAGGACTACGAGGCGGCCCAGCAGAAGATCAACATGGCTCGGGCGATGGAGGGCGACGTCGCCGTTCGTGGTGCCGCGGCGGCGCTGGAAGAACACCCCGAGATCACGACCGAGTCGAAGAACATCATGGGCGTCGTCGTCCCGCAGATCGAATCCTCGCGGGTCACCAAGAGCCTCGATCAGCGCGGCTACGGGATCATGGGCACCTCCGCTCGCATCGACGAGGCCGCGGAAGCCTACGAGGACTTACTCGAGAGCATCATCCTCGCAGCCGAGGTGGAGACGGCGATGAAGAAGATGCTCCGCGAGATCGAGACGACCAAACGGCGGGTCAACGCCCTCGAGTTCAAACTCCTCCCGGAGCTGTACGAGAACCAGGAGTACATCGAGCAGAAGCTCGAAGAACAGGAGCGCGAGGAAACGTTCCGCCTGAAGAAAATCAAGGAGAAGAAGGAAGCCGAAGAGAAGGAGGATCGAGAGGCCGAGTCGGAAGCCGAAGCCGAAGAAGCCGAGCAGAAACAGGAGGAACTCGAGGAGATTCAGCCGGACACCGCCGCACAGTCCCCAACGAGCACCCAATAAGGCGCGCCAGCTGCCTCGCTCCGTCGATCGACTGGACGTTCACCTGCGGATTCGATCCCGATGGCCTGTTCACAGTGCGGTTCATCCCAGATTCAGTTTTCCGTCCCCGACGAGCACCGCGGATACGCACCGTCGGAAGCCGCGTTCGTTTCTGTCTGTCCGCACTGTCTGACCCTCGAGCCGATGACAGACGAGGAGGGGACAGCGAATAGCGACCCCGATTTCTCACGAATCAGCGACGCGTTTCCGATTCGACCCGAACGCGCGATCCCGCTCGTGCTCGCGCTCGGCCTGTGCTCATCGCTCGCGACGAACCGGACCGCGATCGAAACCCTTCTCAGGGAGGTCGAGCGGGCCGGCACGGACCCGTTGCTCGTTCTCGACCGCCTCGGTGACGATCCCTCTGTCGAGCCGGCTATCGACCTCGAACGTCGCCGACACCAACTCGAGCAATTGCTGTACTGACCGGTCGTCGTCGTTACCGACGAAGAGTGATCGCAAGCAAGCGACACTGGTGGACGGTGAAACACGTGGACGCGTGGACCGGCGAACTGTCGGGTGCTGTATGGTGAATGCGGCGACCATTCGTCTCGATGCTTTTGCAGTCAGAACGAGTGGAACGTCTACAGTATTACAGCGAGAGTGCCTCGGGGCTTGACCCCGAGGGTGAATCGCGTAAGCTTTATTATCTTTCCTAACGTATTTAAAGACACAGTTGTGCGAATTAAAGACCGTAATTCGTCGCAACTGTGTACAGTTGCGGAGGAATGTGGCTCTCTCAAAACCCACGTCTTCGGCGTGGTGCGACGGACGCCATCGGGCCGTGGTGGAGCGGCCGACCCTCACGGACACACCGCGTGTTCGGGTGTGAATTCCAGATGACCCATCTCGGGAAGTCCGAGGGGAATTACATTCGCCTGCGGCCATATGGCCCGTTTCTGGGCTTGCCGCCAAAACGGTGAAGCCACGGGGCTTGCCCCCGTGGTACTTCACGAAGATGATTCCTCGAGTGATCGAGAATCCTCTGATCGCATATAGACTTCGAGGATTCCGTTCTTGAACCAGACTCCCTCCACTTCGGGCGAGTCCCACGGGAGGTCGACCCGACCGACGACGGTGTCGTTCTTCCGAACGACGAGTTCGTTCGTTCGCGGGTTAATACCGACCGAGATGTCGTTTATACTCGCACCGAGGAGGTCGGCGATAACGACGAACTCACCGTCGGTGAGGCGAGTGTCGATTAAACACTCGTCGGACTCCAGTTTCGATCTCCGTTTCGCGTCGTCCGCGCGCTGTTTCCAATTTTCCCGATTCCGGCCGGCAGAAGGGCGCGAACGGGGAGCCCCTCTCGTGGATACCGTTCCACTTGTATCCCCGACCACATTCCGAAGCCCTTCGGACAACGATTGCAGCCCCGTTCGAAGAGAGGATTCGAGAGCGGTCGGGAGAGAGTCCCCATTTTGTCGGTCGTCGGGCGCAGGTTCCGCCGAGTCGGTGCTTTCCCGCTCGGTGTCATCTTCGTTGCTCATGAACGTTCACTTCAGCGTTACGCATATCTCCCGAGTTATATGATACCGTGAAACACAATAAAGCCCTGGATTCACCGTTCGCTGTGATTAATCAACGGACGGTGCCAGTGGCACTGACACCTCACGTTCTGTAGATAACGAGTCACCGTCTTTATTTCGGAGATTTCCGGAAAGAACTCACGTCCCGTATCAGAGAAGCAGTGACCAGAGCGGCTATCTCACCTAGACGTAGCGCCATCCGTCAGTCCGAGCCTGACCGCCAGGTCAGGTGCATCGAAGCGGGTGTTCGTAGCCTCGACCGACTCCCAGGGATAGAATCGTCCAGCGACGCAGCAGTTACTTTCCGGTCGGCCGCACACTGTCGCTGACGGCCTGTTTCACCTGTAGCGCGGCGCTCGCGGCCAGTCCTCGGGCAACTTCGTCGCGTTCGTCGGCGGTGATGACCTCCTCCGTGGCCGCCTCCTCCAGGTCGGGCGTGAAGCCGGCACTGACCGGGTGCCCGACCGGCGGTCGGACCGCGACGGTGACCTGTGGGCCGGTCAGGCTCGTCGAGACGTCGGCATCGACGATATATTCGTTCGGGAGAAACTCGCGCGTGCGGGCGGCGATCCGCGAGACGTCACGGTGAAGCAGTCGTTTCTGCGCACTCGAGAGGTCCGGAACGTCCGCCGCGGCACGCTGTCCAGCTCCAGTCTCGCCCGGTAGACCTGCATACGGCGTATTTCCGTTCATGAGAAGTGTGTGCCAATAGCAACGGGCCGCCGGGTGAAAAGGGTTCGCCTTCGGACAATCTAGAGGATCGGTTCGCTGTCGCCGTACACTGCCAGGACGACTGCCGTCGTATATCGACCCGAATCGGCTTGCCGACTCTCGACGGCGACTCGCGGATCCGCGAAGGTCCACTCGCGAAGCTTCTGACCAGCAGATAGACCCTCGCGAACTCGCCGTTCGACGTCAGCGCGGTCCATCTCGCCGGCGGTCTCGTAGAACAAGCCCGGCCCATCGTCGTCGGACTGGGACCAGGCGAGCGCGGCGCTCACTCGGCCCGGTCCAGCGGTGGTCGCTCGAGCTTCGACGACCGTCAGGCGCTCACCGACGGGACCGAGGTCTGGTGCGGTCCCGACGGACTCGACGGAGACACCTGCCGGGATCATGGAGGAGACAGACACGAGGTTGTAGTTCTCGACGCCGGCCTCGGCGAGCGCGGCATCGTAGGATGCCATCGCGGTGGGACCCGACGCGGACCCCCAGACGACTCGGATCGTGCTCATACTCGCATTCGGGGGCGGGCGGCGTAAGGCGTTGCGATCTGGACTCGTGACAGAATCCAAGGCTGACGGCGGCTGAGCGGCCAGGAATGCTGCCCGAAGAAGTGAGAAGAGGCCGCCGAATGGGCCGTGAAGCGAACGGTCGGTCGTTACTGATAGAAGTAGCCCGCAGACGAAATCACGTCGCTCGAGTCGTCGTTTTCGATCTTCTCTAAGGCCTCGGCGAAATCGGTATGCGTGACCGTCTCGCGGTCGTTACGGATGGCGAACATGCCGGCTTCGGTGGCGAGGCTCTCGATATCCGCGCCGGAGTAGCCGTCGGTATCGTCCGCGAGGTCGGCGAAGTCGACGTCTCCGGAGACGCTCATTCCGCGGGTGTGGATCTCCAGAATCTGTTCGCGGCCGTCGCGGTCGGGTTCGGGGACTTCGATGAGGCGGTCGAACCGGCCAGGGCGGAGGATCGCGCGGTCGAGCATGTCGAAGCGGTTCGTTGCAGCGATGATGCGAACCTCGCCGCGAGCCTCGAAGCCGTCCATCTCGGAGAGCAGTTGCATCATCGTCCGCTGGACCTCAGCATCGCCGGAAGTCTTCGACTCGGTTCGGCGGGTGGCGATGGCGTCGATCTCGTCGATGAAGATGATGGCGGGTTCGCGTTCGCGGGCCATTTCGAAGAGGTCACGAACCAGCCGTGATCCTTCGCCGATGAATTTGCGAACGAGTTCGGATCCGGCCATCTTGATGAACGTCGCGTCCGTCTCGTTGGCGACGGCCTTCGCGAGCATCGTCTTGCCCGTTCCCGGCGGGCCGTAGAGCAGGACGCCGCTTGGCGGATCGATCCCGACTTCGTCGAACAGCTCGGGCTCGGCGAGCGGTTGCTCGACGGCCTCGCGGACTTCCCTGACCTGCTCGTCGATGCCGCCGATGTCTGCATACGTCACTTCTGGCTTCTCGGTGATCTCCATTGACTGTGCGCGCGCGTCGGTCTCCGCATTCAGTATCGTCTGGATCGCGAAGGAATCGTTGACGGCGACGCGGTCGCCGGGCTCGACGCGGTCGACCATGCGGGAGGAAACCTCGGTAAGGACCTCCTGGTTGTTGCCGTGTTGCTTGACGATGACCTCGTCATCGTCGAGGATGTCCTCGACGGTGGCGATGTACAGCGACGAACTCTTCAGCGTCTCGTTTTCGCGTTCGACGCGATCGACGTTCTCCCGGAGGCGCTTCCGGCGGTCCTCTGCGTCGTCGAGCTGAGCGGTCAGCTGTTCGTTGACGTCGACGAGGTCCTCGTAGTGTCCGCGAAGCGCCTCGATCCGCTCGTCGTCGGGAAGGTCTGAGTCGATATCGCGGTGAGGTCGGTCGGGAATAGACGGGCTTCGAGACATCCTGATACACGCCGATAAGATATCGATAGTAAATGTGCCTTTGGGTCCCGGCGCAAATTCCGCCATTTGGTATCAATCCTCACCCGGATGCTGCAAGTCGAGGGGCGAAGGCTATGGGGACTCGGTCCAACGTACCGCATCGAAACGGCGGTCGCATTTGTCTCGTCGGATCTCGAAGCTGGCAGACGAAAAACGTGGACCTGCGGCCACCCGATCAGTCGAGTAGCGACTCGAACTCGTCGAGACGATCGCCGTAGGTTTCGAGCGCGCGATCGATCGGCTCCGAGGAACTCATATCGACGCCGGCGATCCGAAGGAGTTCGAGCGGGTACTCCCTGGACCCGCGTTGGAGGAAGTCGAGGTAGTCGTCCGCGGCCGGTCGGCCGCGCTCGAGAACGTCGTCGACGATCGCTAGCGCTGCAGAAATGCCGGTCGCGTACTGATAGACGTAAAACGCCCGGTAAAAGTGAGGGATTCGCATCCATTCGCGGGCGATACGGTCGTCGACTGCTGCGGGTTCGTAGTACTCTGCCTTGAGGCCGCGGTACACGTCGTCCAATCGGTCGGCGGTCAGCGGTTCGCCGTCTTCTTCGAGTCGGTGGGTTTCGTGTTCGAATTCGGCGAAGAGCGTCTGACGGTACAGCGTCGAGCGGACGCGCTCTAAGAATTCGTTGAGGACGTGTTTCCGGAACTCGGGATCGTCGACGGTTTCGAGCAAGTGGTTCGTGAGTAAGGCCTCGTTTACCGTGCTCGCGACCTCGGCGACGAATATTTCGTAGCTCGAGTAGATGAACGGCTGTTCTTCCTTCGTGAGTTCGGAGTGCATCGAGTGGCCGAGTTCGTGGGCCAGCGTGTACATCGAGGCGATGTCGTGTTGATAGTTGAGCAGGATGAACGGCTGGGTGTCGTACGTCCCCCCCGAGTAGGCGCCGGACTGCTTCCCGACGTTCTCGAAGACGTCGACCCACTGAGAATCGAGTCCGTCGGCGACGCGGGACTGGTACTCTTCGCCCAGCGGTGCGAGCGCGTCGACGACGTATTCGGTCGCCTGTTCGTACTCGAGGTCGGGCCCCTCGTCGCCGGTCAGTGGCATGTAGAGGTCCCACATCCGGAGTTCGTCGACGTCTAACGCTCGTCGCTTGAGGGCTGCGTGATGGTGAAGCTTCTCGAGATTGTCGTGGACCGTGTCGACGAGCGTGTCGTAGACCTCGACCGGGACGTTCGGACCGTCGAGAGCGGCTTGACGTGCGGTATCGTAGTTTCGCGCTCGAGCGGTTTTCACGTCGGCTTTGACGCTGTTCTTGTATGCGGAGGCGACGGTGTTTCGGACCGATTCCCACTCGTCGAAGTAGGCCTCGTAGACGCGCTCGCGGAAGTCGCGGTCGGGCCGTTTGAGCAGGTTCGTGAAGTTGCTCTGGGTAATCTCGACGGCTTCGCCCTCGGAATCCTCGGCGGTCGGAAACTTCATGTCGGCGTTCGAGAGCATGTTGTACACCTCGCCCGTCGCACCCGTCACTTCGCTCAGGTCGGCGAGCAACGCCTCGACTTCCGCCGAGCGGGTGTGTGGTTTCATCCGGAGGACATCGTCTACGTAGTGGTCGTAGGTCTCGAGAGCCGGTCTCGCGTCGACCATCGACTCGAACTCCTCGCGGTCCAGTTCCTGTATTTCGGGGTCGATGAAGGAAGCCGAAGACTGGGCCTCAGCCGCCAGCGACTGGGCACGGGCGGTCAGACCCTGGTAGTGTTGGTCTGTCGTGTCCTCGTCACGACGCATCCGGGCGTAGGCGACGACCGTCGACACTTCGCGCATGATCTCGTCGCGCAACTCGAGGACGGCGAGGAGGGTCTCGGCGTCGTCTTTGACCTGTCCCTCGTAGGCCTCGAGTTCGTCGACGCGCTCAGCGACGGACTCATAGGCGGACTTCCAGTCGTCGTCCGTCGCGTAGATGCTCTCGAGGTTCCAGGTATATTCGTCGTCTACCTCGGAGCGGTCAGGAACGGAACTCATAGAGGCTGTTTAGAAATGCATGAGGTAAAGCTTGCCGAACCTGACCAGCGACTGATAACGAATGGGAGGTCCACTCGGGCCGCACGAAGCGGCTCTACGGGGCGTACGCGGCCGCGGATATGGGATGGTTCCGTCCATCGGACGTGAGTGTCAATCAGGACAAAAATGTAAATTTTCAAATATTCATCGGCCTAGTTTTATATGTCAATATAGTCACAAGTATGCGCCCGGATACGAGGGTCAACCTGGATACTCACGTAGAACGGGTCGTTCGAACGTGGTCACCGTCTCCGCGGTGCCATCGCGTCTCGCTGACGTTGTAATCCGTCTTCGTGGGACCACCGTCGCGTCGCCGACGTTGTCTTTCGGGCTTCGCGTTTCCGTCCTCGAGACGTCCATCCGTGTCGACCCCGGGTTGCGCCGACAGGTCCGAGTACGGACCGATTGTTCCCCGACCACTGAAGGGAGCGATCGCTGGGCTTCCCGTGGCTGACAAGGGTCGCTCGCATTGCCTGGATTCGGGACCATGGCCCGGTCGTGAACGACGCCGAGCGGGGGTGGTCGAGTGGATTTCGACAGGGTCACTGGAGAGCCACGGCGAAGGCGACGATGTCACTGCGAGCGATCCGTCTCCCGTTAGCCACCACCCCGTATGCCGCCGTCCCGGGTCACCGTCCCACCGCCTGCCGCCCCTCTCACCGCATGCCATCTGCGACCTGCCCGGCCACACGCGCGCCGGTTCGCCGGTCGATACGAAGGCGCTCGAACACGATGCGAGCACTGGCGGTTGCCACGTCGTCGGCTTCGAACTCAAGGTCCGGATAGACAACGTCGGTCAGCACGAGCGGCTCCGGCGGGGCGGGTTCGATTCCTTCGTGACCGGGGACTGGCTCGGATGCGAAAATGCGGTCGATCTTCTCGCGTGGCTCCTCGCCGGTGGCGATATCGCGAGCCAACGAGACCAGTCGACGGACGAGTTCTCGAGCGAAACCGCCCGCGCTAACCGTGACGACGAGGTAGTCGCCGTCTCGGCTCGCCACCATCGACGGCGAGCGCTCGGTGTTGTGATCGTCCGGCGTCAGATTGTGGAAGTCGTGGGTCCCGGACAGCGCCTCGCACGCGGTCCGGAATCGATCGTCGTCCAGCGTGGACGCGGCCGTTTTGGACCCCGACAGCGCGTCGGACGGCGCATCAACCGGCGCGTAGAGGTGATAGGTGTACTCCCGGCGAGTCGCGTGGTGGGTCGCGTGGAACCCCTCAGGTGCGTCGGCGACCGCCCAGGCGCGAACGTCGGCGGGAAGTTCGGCGTTCAGCGCCCGCGGTGTGAGCCAGTCGGGGGTCTCGAGCGCGATGGTCTGTGCGAGCGCGGAGACGCCCGCGTCGGTGCGACCCGCCGCCGCGTACCCATCGGGTTTGTCTGCGTTCAGGTCCAGGACCTCGAGCGCACGGAAGGCGTCGAAAATCGCGTCCTCGACGGTGGAGACGTCGGGCTGGCGCTGATAGCCGTAGTAACCCGTGCCATCGTAGGCGATCCGGAACGCGCGAAGGGGCATGGAGTCTCGAGTTGATCCAGCGGGGCCAGCGAGTTATACTGCCCGTTGTGTTCCCTGGCTGGGTCGACGATCGAACCTCGCGAACTCGGGTGTCCGACAGAAAAGCGGACGAGGTCGTTCGGTTCGCCCCCGACGGCGCCGCTCGCCGGAGCGCGCCATTGCACCGTTCAGCGACGTGCTCAGTCGTCGGCCGATTCCTCCTCGGGGACGAGTGTGACTTCGCTTACGTTGACCTGTCGTTCCTGAAATTTCCGGAACATTCGATCGTCCAAGTCGTGAATTCGACCCTCGACGCGGACTCGAACCTCGTTTTCTTCCGGTACCGTCTGCGTTTCCCAGGCGATGCTATCCCAGTTAGTGTTCATAGGACTGGCAACCCACCATCGGATGTACTCGCTCGAGGAGAATAAATATCATCTTTGATCAAGAAGAATATGTGTGGCGGGTCACTGATACGATTACTCCGGGAAGAGGCGTAGACGGATCGGAACTGAACGTGCTGCCCGCTCGAGCCCCGACGAAGGGAAACGTCTGGATTCGAGTGTCCCGAATCGTGACTCGAGTGAGCGGCGAGCGTGCAGCGCGAAGCGATGCGTTCCCGGTGTGACGGTGTGGGCGAAACGCAGTCCTGGATGCTGTCGCACTCTCGTGCCCCGTCGACCGGTAACCGTTCGGTTTCGATCATCGCGGTCGAAAGGGGTTCGCCGGACCGATTCGACGATCCGCGACGACTCATCAGGGCCGGTCGCCGGGGTCGAAGTCGTCGTGATGGGGGTCACGAACGTCGAACTCGTCGATCCCCGATTCGTCGATGTCGAACTCGTCGGTCTCGAGGGCCGACCCGTCGACGCCGACACGGCCCTCCTGGATCTCGATAGTGACGCCGTCGTCTTCGGACGACATGCCGAGAAGTTCGCCAGTCGCCGACTCGACTTCCTCGTTGACCGACCAGATGAACCGCAGGACGGACTCGAGTTCAGTGCCGGCCTCGCGGACGCCGCGTCTTGGTGAGAGGCCGCCCAGACTCCGTGCGCCTTCCGGGTGAAGGTACTGGATCGGGTGGTCGGTCGGCACCTCGCGGAGGTCCACGTCGAACGACCAGAGGTACGGGAGGAACTGGATGGCGTAGCCGTGGGGTTTCGGCGCTCGTCGACCGGCGGCAGTCAGCGCGACGGTCTTGGCCGTTGACTCGCCGTCCGTATCGAAATACACGCCCGGCATTCGCGGAATTGAGACTCGCATACTCGTGGACGGGCCCCGGAACGGGTGAGTCCGCACCCGGCAATGTCACCCCGCTTTTGTACCATGCGAGCACGAGACCGACAGGTCTGTGCCGACTGCTGCCGGACGGTTTCGGGTCGCCTGCACGGTGGCGCGCCGATCGTCAGCCGTGCTCATACGGACTACTGTACGTCATTGTCGGTGCACCCGCAGGACGGTCGCGGTTGCACCGGTACATCGGTACAGCAGACCGTATCAGACGGAAGACGGTGGCCCGTGCCCGATCGAATCCCGCTTCGTCCGTTCCGTCCCGAGCGACTGTGGTACCGTCCGGCGGAGAGGTGTCCTCGACGCGAGAAAACGGGCCCGACGACGAGCGAGTGGAGAGCGCGAGGGTGGGTCAGTATCCCTCGAGATCGTACAGATCGCCGTACTTCTCGGTGACGTACTCGAGGAAGTAGTCCGCGGTGAGTTCCTCGCCGGTGGCTCGCTCGATCAGGTCTTGCGTGACGTAGCGTTTACCGTGCTGGTGGACGTTCTCGCGGAGCCAGCCGTTGAGTTCGTCGAACTCGCCCTCGCGGATGTCGTCGTCGAACGAGCCGCAGTCCTCCGCCGCGGTGGCGTACAGTTGTGCGGCGAGCACCGAGCCAAGCGAGTACGTCGAGAAGTAGCCGAAATCGCCGTGTGACCAGTGGATGTCCTGTAAACACCCCTCCGCGTCGGTCTCCGGACGGACGCCGAGGTAGTCCTCGTACTTATCGTTCCAGACGCCGGGGACCTCGGAGACATCGAGGTCGCCGCTGATGAGGTCACGTTCGATCTCGAAGCGGATCACGATGTGAAGGTGGTAGGTGAGTTCGTCCGCCTCGACGCGAATGAGATTGTCGTCGTAGACCTGGTTCGCGGCCTCGTAGGCCTCCTCGGGGGAGACGTCCTCGAGTTCCGGGAACCGCTCGCGTGCGATCGGTAGGAAGTGTTCCCAGAAGGGGCGGGAGCGGCCGACGTGGTTCTCCCAGAGCCGGGACTGGGACTCGTGAACGGAGAGGTCGCGCCCCTCGCCGAGCGGTGTGCCGTACCCGTCGTCGGGGAGTCCGAGCGTGTAGTTCGCGTGGCCGAATTCGTGGATCGTCGAGGTGATCGACCCCAGCAGGTCCGTCTCGTCGAACCGGGTCGTCACGCGCGCGTCGAACTGCGTTCCCGACGAGAACGGGTGCGGTGCAGTATCGAGACGGCCACGACCCCAGTCGTAGCCCAGCGAATCGAGGACGTCCCGCGCGAGGGCCTCCTGATCGTCGTCGTCGAACTGGCCCGCGAACGCGTCGGTCGCGAGTTCCGCATCGCTGTCCTGGACTGCCTCGATCAGCGGGACGAGTTCCTCGCGCAGGCGCTCTAAGACCCGTTCCGCGGTTTCGAGATCGATGTAAGGCTCGTAGTCCGCAAAGAGCACGGCGTAGGGGTCGGCGTCGGGGTCGATGTGATTCGCGTACTCCCGCTTGAGTTCGACCAGTTTCTCGAGCGTCGGCGCGAAGTGTTCGAAATCGTCCTCCTCTCGGGCCCGTTTCCACTCGGGATGGGCGTTCGACGCGGTCGCGGAAATTTCCTCGACGAGGCGCTGCGGGACGCTCGTCTCGCGGTCGTACGTCCGGCGAACTTCGCGAACGACCGCGGCCTCGTCGTCCGTGACGTCGGCCTCCTCGAGTTCACCGAGTAACGCCCCGGTTTCGTCGGCGGTCAGGAGTTCGTGACTGATCGACGAGAGCGTCGAGAGCTGCTGTGCGCGAGCCGGCGTCCCTTCGTCGGGCATCACGACTTCCTGATCCCAGCGGAGGATTCCGGCGGCGTTGCCGACGTTCGAGATACGCGTCACTCGGTCTTCGAACTGGTCGTAGGTGTTGGCCTCGCTCGAGTCGCTCTGAGCCTGATCGGTTGCCATAGAAGACCCATGCACGGGATGTGGTATCAACGTCCTGGTTATCGGATCACGAACTGCTCGGGAGCGCGTCGCCGACGGCGCGACCGGCGAGTGGTGCACCGCCTCGAGGCGGGACTTACTTAGTGCGACGACTCGAACGGACCGAATCCCGTACAGCTTGGCCGAGGCGCGTCGGTGATCCGGTTCCCGTACAAAACGTGTTGGATGTGCAAGGAATACCTTATTCTGGTATTCTGAGCTAATTTAGATCGCTATGGTCGTTGCTTCACCCCTTGCATCAGTCATCGTTTTCGTCGTGAGCCTACTGATCGGCGCGCTCGGTATCTGGGCCGGTGCGCGAGTCATCGTCGGGAGAGCGGACTACGATCACGCGATCGTCACCGCCCTGATCGGGGCGATCGTCTGGGCGATCGTCGGCTTTTTCGTCGGCTGGATACCCCTCGTCGGGCCGCTAATCGCCCTGCTCGCCTATATCGCGGTGATCAACTGGCGATATCCCGGCGACTGGACGGCCGCGGCGATGATCGGGCTCGTCGCCTGGGTGACCGTCCTGATTGTCCTCTACGTCCTCGCCGCACTCGGGGTCACCGGCTTCGACGCGGTCGGAGTCCCGGGGGTCTGACGTCCCTCCGATCCACCGCGGAACGCGCTCTCGTCACCGCGACCGCGGCCACGCTTCCGCGATCCGCCGGTAGGTCTCACGGCACCGCTCGAGAACGGCGATCGAGACGCTCTCGTCGTCCGTGTGGGCTTCGCCGGGTTCCGAGGGTCCGAGAATGACGCACTCCGTGCCCGCCGCAGAGAGCCACCCCGCGTCGGTCGCATGCGGTTTCGTCACCAGTTCGGGACCGGGATCGGACCGCTGTGATGCGGTCGCAGCCTCGAGAACTGCGTCGGCGAACGCGTGGTCCGCACACTGCATCGGGGGCCAGTCCTGGTCGACCGTCCACTCGATCCCCTCGAACGACTCGAGTCGCTCGAGGTTGGCGCGTTCGCCTGGAACCGTCCGTTCGTCGACGGTGAACGCACACCGAGCGGGAACGACGTTCATCGCCGTCCCGCCATCGATTTCGGTCACGGTGAGGCTTCCCTCGAGCGTCTCGCCCGCCACGTCGACCGACGGACGCTCGAGCTCGCGAACGCAATCGATGGCGTCGGTCGCGCGGTAGATGGCGTTTTCACCCGCGTCGGCTTCGCTCGCGTGGGCTGCGGTCCCGCGGGCGACGATCGTACTTCCGCGACGACCCTTGTGTGCAATCGCGACGTCTGTCACGTCCGGTCCCGAGTAGTTCGTCGATCCCTCGCCGACGACAGCGTAGTCCGGTTCGAATCCGTGTTCGGTCGCGTGGCGCGCGCCGACGCCGCCGACTTCCTCGCCGACGAAACTGGCAAAGACGAGTTCCCCGGCCGGATCGGCGCCGCGGAAGGCGAGCATCGCGGCCGCGAGCGCACCCTTCATGTCAGCCGTCCCGCGGCCGTAGAGCCGGCCGTTACGCTGCTCCACCACGTACCCGTCGCCGTCGGTCTCACGCTGTGAGTCCGCTGGTTCGACGACGTCGTGGTGGCCCACGAGTGCCAGCGTCTCCTCACCCGTCCCCGTCCTCGCGATCACGTTACCGGCGTCGTCTCGCGTCACGTCCGCCTCGGTCTCGCGGTGTAGCCACTCCTCGATGAAATCGCCGGCTTCGGTTTCGTCCTCGTGGCTCGGAATCGAAACGAGCGTACGCGTCAGATCGACGAGAGTCATAACTGGCGTCTCGGCGGCGGTGGTGTTCAGTCCTCCGAAACCGATCATCGCACCGTCGACTGATACGGTCTGCTGTACCGATGTACCGGTGCACCCGCAGGACGGTCGCGGTTGCACCGGCAATGACGTACAGTAGTCCGTATGACGGTCGGTGCGGCGGTCGATGGTCGCGTCCTCGTCTGCGACCCGCTTTTTTCGTCGGTCGCTTCCTCGTCCACACCCACATCCGCCCGTCTCTGCGGCCTTCTCCGCCTCAGTCGATCCATTCGGACACCGGCGGTACCGTCTCGGTCTCGTCGTCGGTGAGCCGCGCGACAGAGTCGCGGTCAGTTCGGCCGCGGCCCGCGTCACGCCGGCTGCCTGCGACTCGGTATAGTCGCTGATCACTTCGGCCCATCATCGCCTCCCTGACGGTCGCTTGGAACGATTCCTCGAGTCCGTCGATGGCGAGGAAGCCAGTTAGCACCCCACGGCCGAACGTCCGAGCCGGTTGCATGCGAAAACGTGTTCGGGAAGTCGTGTACGCTTCCACGGGAGTTCCTACCCGACAGGAACGCAATCCGTCCGTTCGGTGGCAACCGATTCCGCGAACGACCGGCCATCCGAGGATCCGCGGCGGCAGCCGAGCTGACACTACGCGACGGAGACGGGGAGCGTCGGTGACGTGTGCAGCGGTGAGGACACCCTTAAAGACATCGGGGAACCTACGTTCGGTATGAACGTCGTGCCGGACACGAGCGTAGTGATCGACGGCCGCGTCTCGGCGACAATCGAAGACGGGGAGTTCGAAGGAGCGACGATCTGTGTCCCCGAAGCGGTCGTCGCGGAACTCGAGGCGCAGGCGAACGACGGCATCGACAGCGGCTGGGACGGCCTCGAGGAACTCCAGCGGCTGGCGAGGCTCGCCGACGAGGGGGTCGTCGACCTTGAGTACGTCGGCGAGCGGCCGAGCGCCATCGAACGGGGTCACGCCTCCGAGGGGGAAATCGACGCCCTGATTCGAGACCTCGCGGAGGAGCTCGAGGCCACCTTCATCACCAGCGACATCGTCCAGTCGGAGGTCGCACTGGCGAAGGGCCTCGACGTCGAATACGTCTCGCCCGAGGCCCGCAAAGTCAGTACGCTGACCATCGAGGAATTTTTCGACGACGAAACGATGAGCGTCCACCTCAAAGCGGACGCCGTACCGAAGGCCAAACGCGGCGAACTCGGGGCGATGCACTACGAGACGATCGCCGACGAACCGCTCGACGAGTCGACCATGGACGAATACGCCCGCGAGATTGTCGACGGCGCGAAGGAAGCGGCCGGCGGCTTCATCGAACTTTCGGAGCCCGGGATGAAGATCGTCCAGTTCCGCGATTACCGGATCGCGATCGGCCGCCCGCCGTTTTCCGACGGCATCGAGATCACCGCCGTCCGCCCGATCGCCCAGACCAACATCGAGGACTACGAACACGCGGACGAATTGAAAGACCGTCTACTCGAGCGCCAACGCGGCGTCCTCATTTCGGGCGCTCCGGGGGCGGGGAAGTCGACGTTCGCACAGGCCGTCGCCCGCTACATCACGGATCACGACTACTCCGTCAAGACCATGGAGAAGCCGCGGGACCTGCAGGTTGGCCCCGACATCACCCAGTACACTGAACTGGCAGGCGACATGGCCAAAACTGCGGACGCCCTGCTGATGGTCCGACCGGACTACACGATCTACGACGAGGTCCGCAAGACTGACGACTTCGAGGTGTTCGCCGACATGCGCCTCGCCGGCGTCGGCATGATCGGGGTCGTTCACGCGACCAGACCGATCGACGCGCTCCAGCGGCTCGTCGGCCGCGTCGAACTCGGAATGATTCCCCAGGTCGTCGACACCGTCGTCTACATCGAGGCCGGGAAAGTCGAAACCGTCTACGACGTCAAGACTGAGGTCAAAGTGCCCGCCGGCCTCACCGAAGAGGACCTGGCTCGGCCCGTTATCCAGGTATCCGACTTCCAGACGGGCGAACCGGAATACGAAATCTACACCTTCAACCGACAGGTCGTCACCGTCCCGCTCAAAGAAGAGGAGGGCGGCCCCGGCAGCGAATCCGGCGTCGACCGTATCGCCATCCAGGAGATCGAACGTGAGATTCGCTCCGTCGCTCGCGGCTACGTCGACGTTCAGCTCAAAGGGCAGGACAGAGCGGTCGTGTACGTCGAAGAGGACGACATCTCGAGCGTCATCGGCAAAGGCGGCGGCCGGATTTCAGACATCGAAAGCCGACTGGGGATCAGCATCGACGTCCGCACCCACGACGAGAATCCCAACTACGGCGCGGGCGCGGGCGGTGCCGGCGGTGCCAGCGGGAACGGTGGCGGTGGCGCCAGCCAGGCCGGCCAGATGGTCCAACCCGAGATCACCTCGAGACACATCGTCATCCCGGTCGACGGCAACCACGGCGAGACCGTCGAGGTCCAGGCCGCCGGCGACTACCTCTTTACGGCGACGGTGAGCCGTGGCGGCGAGATCCAGGTGTCACGAGGCAGTGCGATTGCCGAGGAACTCGAGCACGCGATCGATCGCAAGGCACCGATTACGGTCGTGCCGTCGTGACGGTCCCGTGACCGAAGCGAGAAGAGACCGCCACGGTGGAGACCGGGGTGTAACGAGCGACGGTGTGGCCGGTTTCGGAACGATCCGACTCGTGACTCGGCGACGGATATCCCGGTGCTGGCCGTCGCGCGGGTCGCAGGTCAGTCCGATGGTGACCAGACCCGCTGTTCCCGGTCGAGTAGCGTGACGACGACGACGTGAGGGAGCGTTAGAACGGCGATCGTGACCAGATAGAGCGCGACGACGTCGGGGACGGTCGCGGGCGTCTGCGGGAGGGTGCGTCCCATCGCGACGAGTACCATCAGTCCGCCGGCGGTCAGGGGCGTCGCATCGCGGGAAAACCGGCGAGAGGCACCGACGATCGCGCCGCGATCGAGTGCTGCGCTGGCGATCGGGTCGACGAGCATCGTTCGGAGGACGTGCCGGAGAGAGTGCCAGAAACAGAAGTACAGGCCGATCGCCAGGACTGGTGGAACTACCGCGAAGTACGCGACGAGTCCGAGCGTCTCCGTCAGATCGACGAGCCACGGACCCCGACCGTCTCTCCCTGCCCGGACGAAACCGAAGAGCAACGTGAGCGCGATACCCGTACCGAAGGCGACCGCCAAAGCCGTCCGAACCGTCGGGGAGACTACGAGTTCCAGTCTCGCAGTCGAGCCGGGATCGAACGTGCCGACGAGCGTCTCGGCGACGGACGCGTACCGCTCGGGGAACGCGATCAGCGGAACGAGCATCGGAATCCCGCCGCGAACGACGAGAGCGAGTAGACGATCCGCTCGCGTCTCGAGATGGTCAGCCCCGACGAAGGCGAGCAGCGCGTACACATCACCCTGTCCCCAGTGGACGAGCGTGACGAGGACGAACAGCGTGAACGCGGCGGCAGGGGCGAGCCACCAGAAGACTGCGTATGCCGTGCCGACGAACAGATAGAGGACGCAGACGAACCCGATCGAGCGCGCAGTGACGGGGTCGCCGCGAACCCGCGGTAACGCGAGGTGGTCGACAGCTCCGTGAGGCAACCCGAGGACGACGACGCTGAGCACGAGTGGAATATACTGGTAGATGAGCCGAGGCGAACCGGCAACGGTCGTGATCGAGATCGAGACACCGATCGTGAGCAGCCCGCATCCGAGACTCAGGCGAGCGGCCCGCCGTCGGGCGCCATCACGTCCGCGAGCGGCCGTATCGCGAGGGATCGAATCACTGGTCATCGAAACGCGCGTCGAGTCGGCTCAACACCTCCGACGCTGTCGGGAGTTCGTGGACGTGCTCGAGCACCCACACGTACATGACGATTCCTTGAACGACGAACACGTTCGTCACGAGGAAGAACATTGCTTCCTCGACGGGAAGCCCCACCAGCGTGTACCCGACGGTGTGCGCATCCGAGATGATCCAGATGCCGAGTGTGATCGCGATTCGGTCGACGACCCAGAGGTAAAGCGTCGGAACGCCGATAGCGATCAGCACCGACCGGCGAACGTCCCAGAGGTACGTGATGCCGAACCCCCACTGGACGGCGAGAACCGGTCCGGCCCAGGCCAACAGCCACCCGAGGTAGTACGTCGAAGTGCCGCCGATCAGCACCCAACCGGCGGCGGCGAGCGCCAGGCCGCCCGCACCCCCCCAGAATCGATGAGCGAGCGGGATAGACAACGACCGATCGACGGGTGGAGGGTCCTGAAACAACCAGAATGCGGTCAGCATCGGCTGAAGAACGAAGAAGAGGTACTCCTCGACCGGGGTGTGCCAGACGGTTGCGACGACCGCACCCTCGCCGTACCACCAGACCCCCGCCGGGATCAAACTGTTGGTCAACGGCGTCGTGTAGACGGTCGCGAGTGCGATCAGAAGACCGAGTCCGGAGAGCGGTCGAGGACCCCACCAGGCCCGATCACGTCGCCGGGCGAAGCGGCACAGAATCAGGATCGGCGGCACGATGAAGGCCAGAAGAACACTGACGTACGTGAATGAAACAGTCATGAGCGGTGCGACGTGCGCGGCGAGGTATCCGTTCGAAGCAGCGGGCCGTATCGGAAGACGGTCCGGCGGGGAGGGAGTCCCACGTCGACAGTCGGTGCAGTTCGACCGTGAATTCGCCATCGGGACGCCTGCCGACGGGGCCGTGGGGCTCGAGTGTCGAAACGGTCCTGGAGCATCCGGTTCAATCGTCAGACGACGCCAACCCCGGGATGCTTGCGCCGTAGTCCGTGCCGCCGGTGATCGTATCCGGTTCGTCGACGACGTAAGACATGGCAACGAACGTGACTATATATTTTGTGACGATATCGAGAATGCTGTAGCCCCACGAGGTGACCGCGACACCCACGATAGCGAATCCTTCGACGCCGAGCGCCCAGAGAATCGGATAGCCGAACCAGCCGACGACGGTGAGGAGCTTGAGTGTGCGAAACAGATCACCCGTTCCGCTTCGCTCCGCCTCAGCGGTCCAGTCGACGAGAATAACGTACACGATCACGAGGAAGAAGATCGAACCAAGCACGAACCACCACCAGCGAAGCAACAGCGAGGATGTGGTCAGTGCGGCCGCCAGGCCGGTGATACACATTGCGATCGTAAACGCACAGGTCGTGAGAATCTTCGTCCAATTCGACCCGGCGATCATCCCGAGCGCGATCAAGATGAACGGCGTGGAGAACGTCCACGTGAGATATCGGCCCCACATCGCGAGAATGCCGTCCTCGCCGGCTGTCGTCGTACCTGCTGCCGGATGGCCCGCAGGCATTTCGATGACGCTCAGGGTCAATCCCGACGTGAGTCCCGTGTAACTCGAGATCGAAACGACCGAGATCAACATCAAGGCGGTCGCGATCGCCTTTGATCGGGGATCGGCCATGTTTCGTCCAAGATAGGCGATCCCGAGGATCGTAATACCGGCGAGAGCGATATTGAGAACGAACGACAACGCGAGCAGGGTATTGTCACCGCCGAAGACGTACTCGAACAACTCCGCGTCGGTCGCCCCGTTTTGCAGAGCGACGTGGACTGGCCGAAATCCGACTGTGACTAGTGACTGCATCGATACTGATTACGTCAATCTCGTAATACATAAACGGGTTTCCAGCCCGATACGGAGACTCATGGCCGTTGAGCCATAAGCGTCGTAGAGAGTCTACTGGCGATGACGATCGATCGGCGGATGTACACCTAGCGTGACCGGTAGACAGCCAGTCGAGTTGTCGGTTCGGTCGGCAGACGGTCGACGGATTCAGCGATGTGCCGAGTGATCCGGAAGACGACAGTCAGGAGAGGATACTGGTGCGCTTCAGGTCGGTGTTGCGATCGGTGTGGTCGCCCGTTCCAGGACGGCGCGACTCCGGAGCAGAAGGACGCCGAAACCGACTTTCGCCGAGAGGTCGAGGACCATGAACGCGGCGGTCTCCCAGTACAGCGGAAGAATGCCGAAGGTGCCCTCGGTTCCGAGAAGCCAGACGACCGGGTAGAGCAGCCAGAGAGCGATGAGCAGGTTTCGCAGGGTGCCAAACAGCGAGGCTACTTCCGAGGAGCGAGTTCGAGCAGTCTCGGAAAGCGTTCCAACGAGGACGTACAGGAGGACGAGTAGGGCACCGGTGCTAATACCCCACCAGGCGATTCGGGTAGCCGGTGTCGTCGCGAATGCCGCGATCGTGCCGGTTCCGATCATGAATACGTCGAGACCGAGTAACGTTGCAACAGTATTGCGATCAGCGCCCGCCAACAGCGAGAGGTCGAGCAGCAACAGCGGCGTCGTGAAGATCCAGTCGGCATATCGCGCCCAGTAAATCGTGAGTCCCTCGTCGCCGACGGTGATCTCGGTGACGCCGAAGCCCGTCGCCATCGCGAAGTACATCGCGGCGGCGATGGTCGTCACGAATATCGTGATGATGTAGAACTCCTGCATCTTCGGGTCACGCACACCGCGTCCCTGGCCGATGAAGTAGAGCGTTCCGAGCGTCATCCCGATCGTTCCGATCCACAGCCACAGGGATTCTGGACCGACTGGAGTGGCCATACCCATTACCAATACCACTGCGATAAATATGGTAATCCATACCAGATCTGAATGTGCCTCGAGAACGTATCTCACGACGAATGATAGCTGAAGAAATCGGAGTGTATATCCCGACGCTTCGTCTTCGAACACCTGATCCCGAACGCCGATCACGACATCGAATCGATGAGCTCAACTGATCCGACCGATCCGATTGCAGATGCACTCCTCGGCGAATCGACGTACGAAAGACTTCGAGTACAACGGTATGCGCTGATCAAACGCCGGATTCCCCGGAAACTCGCCTGGCAAAGCGGTCTGTTGTGTGTTCTCGCGCTTATCGTTCCGATCACCGCCACGTATCCGTCCTCGGTCCGGGCAGTATTCCCGGGTGGCGACCCGCTGTGGTCGTCGCCGCTCGTTTTGTGGGTGGGCGTATGGGCTGGAGGCATCCAGTTGGGAACGGCGACGTGTCTCGTCGCCGTCTCGATCGCTCGCCATCGTCGGGAACCGGGATTATCGAAGTCACAAGCACACACGCTCTTGAACATCGAGGACGTCGCATCGATGTTCGGACTCGCGACCGGTGGGTTCGCCATTTTGCTCACCGTCGGATTCTTCCTGCTCGGACACGCCGGAATCGAGACAGTCGAGGCGGTTATCGAATCCGCGCCACAAGACCCGTACGAACAGACTGTGATCTCAGTCCCCGTCGTCGCCGTCGGCACAGCGGCCGCGGTAAGTTCCTGTGTGCTCTATCTACTCAGTCGATATCTCGCGCTCGAGTCTCCCTGACGCACGACGGGAACCTGCTGGTCCGTCGTCGCAGTGGCGGCCGAAGTAATCGTACGTGTCGACATAGCAGATATCTCATCTAGTTGTTTAAGGAAAAGCCATAAATGTAGTGCGAATGTTCCAAAATGCTGTGAAATGGTTGTGATGACACAGTATGAATGCTGATGTCGATGCCGATAGTGAAACCCGTGCTGACACAGGAAATACTGCGGATCCCAGGGCCTTCGTGACGAGCAGAAGAGAACTTGAAGCGGTTCGCGACTGGATCGTCGCCGACGTGCGGACGGCGGTCGCCGACGCTGGCGCCGACGGCGTGGTCGTCGCGATGAGCGGCGGGGTCGACTCGACGCTGACGACGGCGCTCGCGGTCGAAGCGGTGGGGAACGACCGCGTCCTCGGGTTGGGACTTCTCGCCCGCAAGACAGAGCAGGCCCACGTCAGTGACGCCCAAACGATTGCGGACGGGCTGGGAATCGAATACGAAGAAATCCAGTTACGGCCGCTCATCGAGGCGTTCGAGACGACGGTCGCACGCGGACTCGAATCTCCGACCGACCGCGAGGATCGGCCGAACGAACGCAATCACGAGATCGGAAACGTGACCGCCCGATTACGAATGGCAACCGCGTACTACGCGGCGAACTACCGGTCACGGCTCGTCCTCGGCACCGCTAACCGTTCCGAGTGGCTGCTCGGGTACTTCACGAAGTATGGGGACGGCGCTGCCGACACCTATCCGATCGGGGACCTCTACAAGACGGAGGTCCGAGCGCTCGCAAAACACGTCGGACTCCCCCGACGGGTCATCACGAAAGAGCCGACCGCGGGGTTCTGGGCGACGCAGACCGATGCCAAGGAACTCGGCGCACGGTACGACGTCATCGATCCACTACTGACCCGACTCGTCGACGACGGTCGCCCGCTCGAGGAGGCAATCACCGACCTCAAGATCGACCCCGAGACGGCCAGCGAAATCGCCTCGAGGTATGCTGCGACGGCCCACAAACGGACGATACCGCCGACACCGGGAATCAGTGGCTGTGCCGAGAGCCGAGCGTTCGACGGGGCGAACGGACTCGAGTAAGTCCAGCGATCCGCTGTGCAACTCGCAACGTGTCGATGGGTGTCGTCCGACGCTCGACCGCGACTCTGTTCCACGGCGGGCCCCAGAGAACGACCTCACCGGTCAGATTCGCCGGCGTACAGCTCCGGATTGCGCCACCAGAAGAGCCCCCAGGAGAGCAGAAACCCGCCAGCCATCGCGATGATGTCCAGGAGAAACGTGGGGAGGCCTAGCCCGGTGGTCACGACGAGCGTCATCGCAGCTCCCAGTGCGGCCCCCGTGACGACGAACAGGACGTCACCGAAGACTCGCGCTCGCGAATGGTTCCAATAGTGCTGTCGGTCCTCGTCGTACCAGATCCCCACGTAAATCACCACCGGAGACATCATCGTGATCACCGTGACTGCACGGTACGAATCGGGGAACACGGTCGGAACCAGGACGAAGACGTTGAGTAAATTGGCCACCAGCGTCGCGACGAACAATCCGGCCATGAGCCATCCCCATCGCGGTATCCGCTCTTTATCCATATCGGGGACGGTCACCGCGAGAAAATAATTCTGCCGCTCCGCGACGTTATTCTGCGCAGCAGGCGTCCTTTTTCGGAGCCTCCTCGACGCCGTTTCCGTCGGCCGCGACTGGGTCCTCGAGCCGATACAGGCTCTGGCGAGCATCAGCAAAGTAGATATCCTCGTCGACGATGCCGATTTCCTCGAGTCGCTCGAGTGCGTACCGGACCGTCCGGGCCGAGAGCATAGATTCCTCGACGATCTGTTTTTGTGTCAGCGGCCCATCGTACTCGAGAACCTTGAAAACGAGTTTCGCACTGGGTGGCAAGTCTACTATCTCTTCCCCGTCGGTCTCTTCCATGTTACGAATCGAAAGGCCCCAGGAGTATAAAAGTTGAGCCTTACCCCTCAGCTACTAGTGACAAATTACGTCGTTATTCGTTTTGTAAATTGTACTCTGAGCAGTTGCACGGTCGGATATGAATCTCGAGGATGAGGGGACGAAACAGGTCAGATCGAGCGATACTCTGGATCGAAGTGAGGATAGCCTCGAGTATACTGAGTACGAAGGAGACGCCCTCGAGGAATGCGAACGCCTTTTTAGCACCCGTCCCGCACGTTCTTCCATGTCGACCGAATCGATCAGTGACCGACGCGAACACATCCGTTCGGTCAGCGTGACCGCCATGTCCGCGCTCCTGGGCGTCGGCGCGGCGCTCGCCTCTGCGACCTGGGTCGGGACGACCACTGCGGCAGCCCAGAGCACGCAGGCGCTCGCGTTTGTCCTCGGTGCGATTCTCGTTCAATATCTCCTCATCAACGCCTCGGGGATCTACGGGGAAGACGAGTTCGGGACGAAACACTATCTGTTCGTCGCGTTCATGACCTTCGCGCTGTGGTTCGTCACCTGGGGCATCCTGCTCACCTCGGAGGCTACGGGCTAACATGGCCGACGACAGCATCGCCGTCGTAGACCTAGACCGATGTCAACCCGACCGGTGTAACTACGAGTGCAAAAACTACTGTCCGCCGAACCGAACCGGCAAGGAATGTATCACCCTCCGCGGCGAGGACGCCGACGAGGGTCAACCCGAACAGATCCACATCTCCGAAGAGATCTGTCTGGGAGAGACCTGTGGAATCTGCGTCGAGAAGTGCCCGTTCGACGCCATCGAGATCATCAACCTCCCGAAGGAACTCCAGGACGATCCCGCCCACCGCTACGGCGAGAACGCATTCTCGCTGTACGGCCTTCCTGCGCCGCAGGAAGGCCGGGTGACCGGCATCCTGGGCCCCAACGGAATCGGGAAGACGACCGCCGTTCGGATCCTCGCGGGCGAACTCGAGCCGAACCTCGGCCGCTACGAGGAGTCGCCGGGATGGGACGAGGTACTCGAGGCCTATCGCGGAACGGAACTCCAGGACTACATCGCGGACGTCCGCGAGGGCGACGTCACGGTGGCGCGAAAGCCACAGTACGTCGACCAGATACCGAACACCTTCGACGGTAACACGCGTCAGCTGCTCGAGCGGACGAACGAGCGCGGTGCGTTAGACGACCTGGTCGAGCGCCTCTCGATCGAACCGGTCATGGAACAATCGATCGACGACCTCTCCGGCGGCGAACTCCAGCGAGTCGCCATCGCGGCCACGCTGGCCCGCGATACGGACTTTTACTTCCTCGACGAAATCACGCCGTATCTCGACATCGGCCAGCGCGTGACCGCCGCGCGATTGATCCGAGAACTCGCCGAAGAGGAAGGGAAGTCGATGCTCGTCGTCGAACACGACCTGGCGATCCTCGACCTGCTCGCCGATACGCTGCACGTAGCCTACGGTGAACCGGGTGCGTACGGCGTCATCACATCCCCGAAATCCGTCCGTAACGGCATCAACGAGTATCTCTCCGGCTATCTCGACAACGAGAACATGCGGATCCGTCCGAACCCAATCCAATTCGAGGAACACGCGCCCCGAACCGAGACGCACGGGGACGCGCTCGTCGAGTACCCTGTTCTCACCAAGAGCTACGGCGACGGCGAATTCAGCCTCGAGGTCGAAGCCGGCCAGATTCGCGAAAACGAGGTACTCGGGATCGTCGGCCCGAACGGGATCGGGAAGTCGACGTTCGCGAAACTATTGACCGGCAATCTGACGCCAGACGAAGGGGACGCCGATCTCGATCTCGAAATTTCCTACAAGCCACAGTACGTCACGATCGACCAGCCCATGCGGGTCGACGCGTTCCTCTCGTCGATCACCGATCAGTTCGGCTCGTCGTACTGGAACACCGAAATCGCCCAGCCGCTCCAGTTGGAGCGGATCATGGAGCAGAACCTCTCGGATCTCTCCGGCGGCGAGCGCCAGCGGGTCGCGATCGCGGCCTGTCTCTCCGATTCTGCCGACCTCTACGTGCTCGACGAACCCTCGGCACACCTGGACGTCGAACAGCGGGTGCAGGCCACGAAGGCGATCCGTCGCTACGCGGAACAGCAAGACGCCACCGTGATGGTCATCGATCACGACATCTACATGATCGACCTGCTCGCGGATCGACTGATGGTCTTCGACGGCGAACCTGCCGTTCGTGGTCGCGCAGGCAAGCCACAACCGATGCGCGACGGTATGAACGAGTTCCTCGCGAACCTCGAGGTCACGTTCCGCCGGGACGAGCGCACCTCTCGCCCGCGTATCAACAAACCTGAGTCCCAACTGGATCGCCAGCAGAAAAGCGAGGGCGAGTACTATTACGCACCCTGAACCGGAAGCCGTGTCGATTATCTGACCAGCCGCTGACAACTCCCACAGAGGTTCTCTTCTTTGATATCGACTTCGCGAACCGTCGGCGAGAAGTTCATCACGCAGCGGTTGTTATCACAGTGCTCGAGTCCGTAAGTGTGGCCAATCTCGTGGACGATTTCCTTGCGGACGCGGTCTTCGAAGATGTCGGCGGCGCTCCGGTTCGAGAAGCCGCCGTCACTCGAGGTCTGGAGGCGGTACGTGGAGACGACGCTCCCGCTGCCGTCGAGATACGCGAGGCCGAAGACGTAGTTTCGTCGTCGATAAAAGAGGTCGTGCGGGGTAATGGCGATGTTTTTTTCGCCGCGCCCGACCCGCTCGGCCAACTGAATGAATGTTTCGGCGGAGTACTGGTTCCGGTCGGAATCGAAGGCGCCGTTGGGGACCGACTGCGAGTCGTTGACCGACACGTCGCAGTCGTAGACCGATCGCAACGCTGTGGAGGCCGCCCGCTTGACCGTAGCGGAAACGTTGCCGACCGGGACGATATCGACGAGCATAGCAAGGGCTATGCCGGCGGACGGCATAAACGTCCCGCCGTGGTACACTTTCGCCGGGATTTCGATTCGATGGTCGAATATCTCGCCGGCTACGAGCGAGTGATCGAGATTGGAATCGGCTACCGAACGGACCTGGCTCAGGCGCTGGCGGAACAGGGGGTTTCGGTGACGGCGACTGACGTTTACGATCGCGACGTTCCGTCGGTGGTGCAGTTCGTTCACGACGACGTCGTCGACCCCGATTCGTCGATCTACGCCGATGCTGACGCGGTGTACGCCCGAAATTTGCCACCGGAACTTCACCGGCCGGCACTCGCAGTGGCGCGGGACGCCGACGCCGACTTCCTGTTTACGACGCTCGGCGGCGATCAACCATCGATCCCAGTCGAGCGGAAGACGATTCGAACGGGTACGCTATACGTCACACGAGCACGCCGAAAGTAACACCCTTCGACGCTCGAGCACGTCGGAGGCGACAGGTGAACTCGATCCGAGAGCGATCGATCGGCTCGAATGTATTATCCGGTCGTGGAACGTTTCGGTACTCGTGAACGCGGACGTCGTCACCTATGCTGTCGTAGCCGTGATCGCCGTCGTCGGTCTGACGGCGATGACCGTCGGTATCGCCAGCCTCCTCTGGTTCGCAGTCCGACTCTTTTCGGTGCCGGGCGTCGTCGTCCACGAGTTCGCTCACAAGTGGGCCTGTGATCTCGTCGGCGTCACCGTCCTCGAGATCGCGTACTTCCGGTTCGGAGATCCGCCGGGATACGTCCGCCACGTCCAGCCTGACCGGTATCGGAAGGTGTTCGTCGTCAGCGTTGCCCCGTTTCTGATCAACACGGGGAGCGCTTTCTGTCTCTTCCTCGGTCTCGCAACGCTCCTCGAGACGACAGGCGGTATTCGGACGGCGACGAGCGGGCAGCTTGCCATCGCCGGCGTCCTCTGCTGGTTCGCGCTTTCGATCGGGATGTATGCGTTTCCGAGCACGGGAGACGCGAACAGCCTCTGGAACCGCTCGCGAGCCGAGTGGCGGCGGTCGCCGACGGTGTTGCTCGGCGTCCCCGTCGTCGTCGTGATCTACGTCGCGAATCTGCTTTCGCGGCTGTGGGCAGACACACTCTACGCGCTGGGAATCGGGCTTGTGGCGTTCTCTATCGTCGGTCCGACCGGGATGTGATACCCCAATCTCGGCCGGCTCGACCACGTCGTCGAAAGCCCCACCGCAAGCGGGTGGACGAAACGGAGGGGAGCGAACGCGGAGCGCGCAGCGCAAACGGTTGGTCTTTATCCTCCGCGACACATCCGACCGAGTATGAACGCAGACGCCGTCGTCCTGGATATCGACGGAGTGCTCGTCGACGTCGCAGACTCCTACCGGCGAGCGATCGTCGAATCCGTCGAAGCCGTCTACGACCGGACGATCCGTAAGACCGACATTCAGGAGTTCAAGGACGCAGGCGGATTCAACAACGACTGGGAGCTGACGTACGCGGTCGCGCTCTACGTGTTGGCGACCGAAGAAGGGTACGGTGACTCGATCGCGGCGTTCACCGACAAAATCGGTGCCGCGGGCGGCGGTCTCGAGGCGGCCGAAACTGTCGTTCGCGAGTCGATCGGCGCGCGAGCGGCCCAGCGAGTGACCGAGCAGTGGGATCGCTCGCGCCTGCGAGACGTCTTCCAGCAACTGTATCTGGGGGACGAACTCTACCGCGGACTCGAGGACGGGAAACCGGACCTCGAGCGCGAAACGCCGGGGTTCATCCACGACGAGCCCGTGTTGCTCGAACCAGAGGCGCGAGACCGATTGCTCGATCGCTACGACGTCGGGGTCCTGACGGGCCGGCCGGAAGCCGAAGCCGAGATCGCCCTCGATCGCGTGGGACTCGGTGACGCGATTCCGGCCGATCATCGCTTCACGATGGACGACTGGAAGGAAGGCAAACCGAATCCGCGGGCGCTGCGGATCCTCGCAGAACGGTTCGACGCCGACTCGGTCGTCTTCGTCGGCGATACGTTAGACGACGTCCGAACAGCCGTCAACGCGAGCGAAACCGGTTCCCGACGTGACTACCACGGCATCGGCGTCCTGACTGGCGGGCTGACCGGCAAGGAGGGACGACAGAAGTACGAACGGGAAGGCGCAGCGGCGGTGCTCGAGTCCGTCAACGCCGTGCCGAACCTGCTCGAGTCGTAGTCGCGGACGGTGACCGACGTGGTCGAATCGGATACCAGAAGTCGAAGGACGTGATTGGATTACGGTCACGAAAAGTGAGAGATGGCAGTTCGAGCGGATGTGATTCGGATTTCTGGGGATCGATCGGCGCATCCGTCGTTCACGCGGATCGGTTACGATTGATCGTTGGGGAGTCGGACGAAGGTGAGCCAGAAGTCTTCGAACGAGCGGCCGAGTTGAATGAATTCGTCGGCTTCGACCGGTTTCTGGACGTAGGCGTTCGCGTAGAGGTCGTACGACCGGGCGATGTCTTCTTCGGACGACGAACTAGTCATAACGATCACAGGAATTGAGCGGAGCGCCGGTTCGGACTTGAGTTCCGATAAGACGTCGGCGCCGCTGACGCCGGGCAGTTGAAAGTCGAGCAGGATCATATCCGGGCGGGGGCTGTCCGCGTGATCGCCACGCTGGTAGACGAAATCGAGGGCGGATTCGCCGTCGGTGACAGTATACATATCGCTGGCGATATTCGCATCTTTGAACGATTCGGCGAAGAGACGCGCATCGCCAGGATTGGGTTCGACGAGGAGGATAGTAACGGCGTTCTCGATGGAGGGAGACATACCCTTGTTTCGGGACGAGACAAGAAGAATCGTACGGGTTTTCGACCCACAGATGCTCGACTGTGTACCGATGCCGACCCACGCGATATTCCGGTAGAGAGGACAGAGCAACGGAACGGCAGTTATATCGGGACAGGAACACCATAGGCCAGACGGGTATGGCAGATTCCGAGATGACCGTCAACGTCGACGTCGAGGTGGAAGTGGACTCCGACGAACTCGAGCTCGAAGTCGGAGACAAGCGCGAGTTCGAGGGCGAACTCAAGGCCGACGGCCTGACTATCGAAGTCGAGGCGGAGGTCGAGGTCGAAGGCGAAGACGAAGAAAACGAAGAGGAAGAAGCGGAGGACGAAGAGGAAGAGTGACCTGACGCGGTGCATTCGTCCAGCAAGTGTGAGTCGAGTGGAACCCTTGAGCAGTTTATGATTTCTCGAGCGTGTCGAAAAACGCTATGTGTTGGTCCCGAAAGGCGGAGGCATGAGCTGGACGGTAATGCCATCATTCGAGGATTACGAGACGGCCCGTGAAGGATTTTCGTGGGACCTCCCCGATGAGTACAACCCAGCCGTCGACTTCCTCCGGAAACACGACGATACGAGTCGGACGGCGCTCCGATACGAGAGCCCCGACGGCGCCCTCGAAACCTATTCGTTCGACGATCTCGACGAGCGGTCCGATCGCCTCGCAGCGGCGCTGGCTGACCTCGGCGTGGAAGCGGGTGACCGAGTGGGTGTCGTCGTCCCACAGAAACCCCAGAACCCGCTGACGCACCTCGCAAATTGGAAGCTCGGTGCAGTGTCGGTGCCGCTTACGGTTCTCTTCGGTCGCGATGCACTCCAGTACCGGCTCAGAGACAGCGAAGCCATAGCGGTCGTCGTCGATTCGAGCGTCCGGGAGACGATCGACGAAATCCGCGACGAATGTCCGGCGCTCAAGGCCGTGATCGAACTCGGTGACGGTGATTCGGTAGCGGGTGGGGCACACGCCTTCGACGACCTCGTCGCGGACTCCGAACCCGGAATCGACGTCGCCGACGCGACGCCGGAGACACCGTCAGCGATCATGTATACGAGTGGATCGACCGGCCCGCCGAAGGGAGTGCGCCACAGTCACGCGCTCTGGCTCGGTCGGGCCGCCGCAGCGTTCAACTACTTCGATCAGGATCTGGTAGAGGGTCGGGCCACACTGTGGACACCGGCCGATTGGGCGTGGGGGGCGGCCCTCGGCGGGACCCTCTTCGCGGCGTGGCATCACGGCTGTACGATCGTCGGCTGGCCTCGCGATGGGTTCGATCCCGTGGACGCCTACGAGCTCGTGGAACGCCACGACGTTACGCACGCGTTCATGCCCCCGACCGCGCTCCGGATGCTGATGGACGTCGGCGATCCCGAGGACCGATACGATCTTTCGCTCGAGACGTTCGCCTCGGCCGGCGAGCCGCTCACCTCGGAGGTCGTCGAGTGGGTCGAGTCGACGTTCGAGGACGTCGCGATCAACGAGTTTTACGGCCAGACCGAACTCAATCTCGTCGTCGGAAACGTCGAAAACTGGTTCGACACGCGACCGGGCAGCATGGGGAAACCGCTCCCCGGCTACGAGGTCGCGGTACTCGATCCGGAAACGCACGAACGCAACGCGTGCGGCGAGGTCGGCGAACTCGCCGTGAAGCCGGGCGACCGCCGCGTCTTCTTCGGCGAGTACCACGGATTGCCCGAAAAGACGGCGACGAAGCAACTCGAGGACGGATGGTTCCTGACCGACGACCTCGTCGAACGCGACGAGGACGGCTACTGCTGGTTCGTCTCCCGGGCCGACGACGTCATCCTCACTAGCGGCTATCGCGTCGGTCCGATGGAAGTCGAAGACGCGATCCTCACCCACGACGCCGTCGAACAGGCGGGTGTGGTCGGCGTTCCAGACGACACCCGCGGCGAAGCGATCAAGGCGTTCGTCGAGCCTGCCTCCGAGAAATACGACCCCGACCGGCTTCGCGAGGAGATCCGCGAACTGGTCCGTGACCGGTTGGCCGAATACGAGTATCCACAACACATCGAGTTCGTCGAGACGCTGCCGACCACGACGACCGGCAAGATACGGCGTCGCACCCTGCGCGACAACGAAGTAAACGACGGCGAGTGACGCGCGTCAGGCCGTGATCCGGCGGCGAATCGCTTGCGGGACGGCGGGGGTCAGAATCAGTTTTATTGTGCCTCATCGCGAACGTCAGGGCATGTATCGTGTGTTACTGCCCGTCGACACCAACGAGGACCGCGCACGGGCACAGGCCAACTACGTCACGTCGCTACCGAACGCCGCCGAATCGGTCGAAGTCTACCTTCTATTCGTCTTCACCGAGGAGAGCGAGGACCTGCCCAAGGAGTTCGAGACGTTCAAGTCCGCCTCTCGGATCGGCTCCGTTCGACGCGCACAAGAAGCCATCGAAACCGCCGGCATCGACGTCACGATCCTCGAGGATAGCGGCGACACCGAAGCGGACATTCTCGAGGAAGCCGAGACCTACGACGTCGACTCGATCGTCCTCGGCGGCCGGAAGCGCTCGCCCGTTGGGAAAGCGATCTTCGGCAGTACGACACAGAGCGTCATTCTCAAGTCTGATCGACCGGTGGTCGTCACCGGCGGCGAAGAGTAGCTGCGCACGGCGGTCTTCGTGCGACCATCCAGACGACGGCGACTCATGCTATCGGGCACTCCGATCGAACTGCACGTCGGAGGACAGCGTGGTGATTCCCCGAAATCGGCCGGCGACACGTTCACCAGTTCCAGACGGCAATCGCGACTCGTCCTACCGCTTGTTTCCGCCGGCAGCCACTTTATCCGAATCGATGCCCTGTGTCCGATATGGAAATTCGGGAGCCGGACCCGGATGAATCAGAGCGGATTCGGGAGGTCGTCGACAGTTCGATGACAACCTCGTTCAGGCTGAGTCCGGGACAGATCGACGCGGTGACCGACGAGCAGTTCGCCGACGACGCCGTCGCCGAACGGCTCGAGGACGAGAAGGCCGTGCTTCGCGTCGCCGAAACGGCCGCGGAAATCGAGGGTAAAACGATCGCCGGGTTCGTCGAGGGACGCCTCGAGAACGAGTGGGGAGAGGTGAACTGGCTGTTCGTCGATCCGGAACACCGCGGTAGGGGAATCGGGACGGAACTCTACGAGACGGTGACCGAAACGCTGCGCGACCGCGGTGCCGACCGGATCTGCGTCACCGTCCTCGAAGCCAACACCGAGGGTCACGGGTTCGTCGAACGGTTCGGTCTCGAACACGAGGACGACCGTCGGGTCGACATCGCCGACGAGTCCCTGGTAAAGTACGTGTATACGGATCCCGACGTCGACGCCGATCTCCCCGGCGAGTCGGGCAGGGAGGACGCGGCCGAGGAATCGTTTCCCGAAACGGAGACGATCGACGGAACGCTGACGACGACCGACGACGACGAAACGATCTACATCGATCGCGACGAGAATGAATCCGGGACCGCGGCGTCGTTCTTCGCCACGTACGAGGACGAGGCCCTCACGGACCAGTACGGGTTCTACTGCGCGAACTGCGGCTCGCTAGACATTTCGATGGACAACATGAATCGGCTCGAGTGTGCGAACTGCGGGAACTCCCACGCGGAGCGGTCCGGCGAATCGTACGATGACTCGTATCTCTGACCGACGCCGCCGCGACGACCCCGAGCCGAAGCGCGGTCGCAGTTCGAAGATGGTCGCGTCCTCACTTGGCGAAGATACTGTCAGCGGTCGCCGCGCCGACGACGCTGAAAACAGCCCCGACGCTGATGGCCTTGAAGGTCGTCATCGCGATTGCCTCGGTGGAATCGTCCTCGAGGAAGGTCTCGGGAGCACCGAACAGGAGCGCGAGGACGGTGACCGAGCCGAAAGTGACCAGCATCAGGGAGATGAACCGGATTGGGATCCCGGCAACCTCCTGTTCCTCCTCGGCCTCGCGGGTCGTATCGGCCTTGTACAGCGCCGCGTACCCGATGGCGAATACGACGGCAACGGTGCCGACCGCCTGTGCGTTGTGCATGTTACCCGCGAGCGTCCAGACCTCTTCCGTGACGACGAACGGACCCGCGAGCAGGAACCCCCCGACGATCTGCTGTGCCGAGTCCGCCAACCGGAATTCGGGCGGGCGGCGCGGTCGTCGAAGTTTCATGGCGGAAGATACCAGCGGAGGGCTAAAATACTCCCGTTCGAACGACTCTGACCGTCTTCACGCGGCTGTGACTGGCAGAGAACGACCACTTAGACGAGTGACAGAAGCGCGGCGTAGCCCACTGCTCCGACAGCGAAGGCCCAGAATCGGCTCTCGCGATCCGACGGCAGTTCCTCTTTAATTACGTTGAGGACGACGCCACCGGACAGGAACGGAACGAACACCGCGACGAGGAGTTCGGTCCCCTCGAGTGCGTAGCCGCCCGCGAATCCGGCGATCACGGCCCCCGACAGTATCCATCGTCCCTGACGGTTGTAGACTCGTCCGTGGTGGTCGCGGAGGCCGTCGTCCGTCACGACGAAGTGAAGCGCCATCGCGAAGACGAAGAGGCCGATATTGCCGAGTTCGCGGTCCCACAGGAGGGAGCCGATGATCGCGTTATACGCGGCAAACGATCCGAGGTGGATCCAGAAGAGACCCGTTGGCGATGTCTCACCGGGCCGGTCGGCGACGGTATTCGTCTGTCTGGCGAGATGGTCGAGGCCGTAGAAGACGACGAACCCCGAAAGTGCGATCAGATAGCCGTATCGTTCAGCGAACGCCGACGAGTTCCCGTGGCGCTGGATCGTCGTCGCGGCGTCGTGGATTTCGGGCAGGAGATGGACGAACACGTACGCGACCGAAATACCGCCCGCAGCGGACAGCCACCTGCTCCGCGGAATTCGACCGCCCACGCCCAGTCGACCGGCGAAGAAATGCACCAGTGCGAGGACGGTCGCGTACACGAGAAGGATCCCGACGGACGGACCCGCTGGTTCCATCTGACCCATCGGCGGGGCCTACGCGACGAACGGATATGTCTGTTGGCCGACCGACTCAATCGTTCGTGCTTCGCGGCCGATCGCCGCCGATCGGCATCGCCTCGCCGACCGTCCCCGCGGTTCGGTGAAGGAGACGGCGGAACGACCCCCATCGACGGACGAACAGCACGACGCCCAGTACAATGTAGATGGCCGTGTAGATGAGCAACAACTCGGTACTCGAGACCGGCAGCGCCACGTACTCGCGGATGATGGCGAATTCGAGGAGGACCTGCGAGAGGAACAGGCCGAGCAGCGCGAGCGCTTCCCTGACGGAGATCTGAAACCGGAGCAGGAGTGCGATGGCGAAAAACGACTGCGCGGCGGTCAGCCAGATCTCCGCGGATTGCTTGAAGTCGAACGCGAGGACGCCGTACCGGCCGAGCGCGAGGGAGTGGACGACGACGAGCGTCCCGATGAGCAGCGTCCATTGATTGAGTTTCGAGGAGATGAGCGCATTGAAGCCCGCCGTCGAGCGCGCCTTGTTCACCAGGTAGACGACGACGATGAGTTCCGGCGATTCGGACGCGAGCGGCGCGATCCACTGGATCATGAAGAACGAGGGGATACCGACGCCCTGACCGAGTTCTTCGAGGCCGTGTGCGAAGGGTTCGACGGCCGTAAAGATCATCACGCCGGCGTAGGCGAAGAGGAAGAGAACGGTCGCGACTCGTCGTCCCCGTGGGAACTGCTGTAAGTACGCCGGCACGCCGACGTGTTGCGTCTCGGATTCGGCCTCGCCGCGGAGGATGACCGCGATGTAGAGGACGTAGAGACCGACGAGAATCAGCATATCGAGGATATCGATGCCGCCGCTGAGCGGGACCAGAAACGCCCAGACCGTTGCGGCGAGCAGGAACACGACCTCGAGGCTGATATCGCGATCGAGGACGACGACGTCGGCGAGGAATCCGGGCCGCGATTCCACGGCGGGATCGGACGACGAGCCTCGCCGAAAGATCGTAAAGAGGGCGATCCCGGCCCAGCCGATGCCGATGAGGATCCGATTCGCGCCGGTCATGTTGGCGACCGCGAGGTTCCCCGCTTCTGTTCCGCGTGGGGTTCCCGCGAACACGCCCGCGTTCCACGCGTAGAGGGCGTCGACGGCGTATTCGGGGGCGACCGCCAGGACGGCGAGGACGGCGATCGCGAACGCGCGGGGAACGTCCTTCTCGGCCGTTTCAGCGGCCCACGCGAGGAGGAATGAGGCACCGAGAACGGCGAGGCCCGTCACGATCACCGTCCCGAGCGTCGATAGCGATTGGAACACCGCCGGGACTCGGTACCCGAGTCCGGGGACGACGGCGGTCGCATACTGCGGGAGAAGAGACGTCGAGGCCCAGACGACGACCCAAGGGAGTGTCAATGCCAGTGCGATCGAAATGGGGGCAAGCGCTCGTCGTCTCATGGGGATCTCTAAAGATGCGTACCAGCCGAACGGCCATACATGATACGATACGACGCAAGTATCCTGCTACTGTCCTGTTATTGCTGTGGCGCGAGTTCCTCGTAGGGCTGGACGACCACGAAGCCCTCGGAGCCGGAGAAATCGAGCTGATACGTCTCGTCGGAGGACGAGCCGATCATGTTCGAAAGGGTTTTGTCGGCGTAGCTGCCCGGGGAGAGAGATCCGCTCCAAGCGACGGTCGCGCTGGGGTCCGTTCGGACCGGCGGCTGCAATACCAGCGGATCACCATGGGTGGTGATTGCGATCGTGCCCGGTCCGGAGAGGAAGACGTTGGTCATACCGCCGGCCGTGAACCCCGCGATGCTCTTCATCGTTCGGACTTCGTAGTTCACGCTCGCCTCGAACGCGAGGACATCGTTTCCGTTGACCGATATCTCTTCGCCTGCGTCGAGTTCGATGATCTGGACCTCCTTTCCCTGATCGGCAACGTAGAGGTGACCGGTACCGGTTGCTTCCATCACATCCGTCCCTTCACCCGTCGCCTTCTCCTTTAAAAACCCCGTAATCCCACCCTCTGCTGAGGACTTCCCGGTGAACGATATGTCACCGCTGTAGGCGACCATCGATCCGGTCTTCGTCGTTACGGACCCCTCGAGATCGATGTCGAGTAGCTTTCCGTTTTCGAGTTGAAACGATTCGCCGCCTTCTTTCGGTTCGTTTGCGTTGACAAATTCGTCGACGTTCATGATATACCGAGCCGGAGAACGGCTCTATCGCCCCGGTTGGGATGGAGGTATCAAATAAGTACGCATAGATAACATTTCACCTCCTGAAATTGACGGATATCGATCATACCTCGTTCCGGATGAAATCCGCCGCTTTCTCGGCGATCATCGTCGTCGGTGCATCCGTGTTTCCGCTCGTGATCGTCGGCATCACCGACGCGTCGACGACGCGCAGCCCGTCGAGCCCGCGGACGCGGAGTCGGTCGTCGACGACGGCCATGTCGTCGTCGCCCATCTTGCAGGTACCGACGGGGTGGTACAGCGTTTCGGCGGTCTCGCGAATGTGTTCGATAAGGGCCTCGTCGCTTTGAACGTCCGAACCCGGGAGCAGTTCCTCCCCGCGGTACTCGTCGAACGGGTCGGCCTGCATGATATCGCGGACCAGTTTGATTCCCGCGAGCAACACCTCGAGGTCGTTGCCTTCGGACAGGTACCGTGGCTCGATGGACGGCTCGTCGAAAGGGTCGGCCGAGCGGAGCGTAATCCGTCCGCGGCTCTCGGGTCGAAGTTGGAGCACGCTCAGGGAGAACCCATGGCCCTCGGGGTTCTCGAATCCGTGTTCGATGAAATGTGCGGGAGCGAAGTGAAACTGAACGTCCGGAGTGTCGGCGTTCTCTGAGACGGTCGCGAACCCACCGGCCTCCCCAACGTTCGACGTCAACGGTCCCCGCTGTCGCACCAGGAATTTGAGGAGGTTCCACAGCGAGTCCGCGTCATCGAGGGTGATCGATTTCTCGCATTCGTAGCCGACGCCCGCCTGCAGGTGATCCTGCAGATTTCGCCCGACACCGGAGAGGTCCTCGACGACGGTGATATCGTGTTCGGCGAGGTGGTCGGCTGGACCGACGCCGGAACACAAGAGGAGTTGCGGTGAGTTGATGGCCCCGGCCGACAGGATGACTTCCTCGGCCGCGTCGACCGTCGAGGAGGTGCCGTCGTCATCGTCACGCGCGTACGCAACGCCGACGGCCTCCTGACCGTCGAATCGAACCCGCGTCACTCGCGCGCCGGTCACCGCAGTCAGATTGGGTCGATCCAGCACCGGTTTCAGGTACGCGTCAGCAGCACTGTGGCGACGGCCGTCCTCCTGTGTTACCTGATAGAATCCGACCCCCTCCTGATCGCCAGCGTTGAAATCCCCGTTGCGTGGCAGTCCCACCGCCTGCCCGGCCTCGACGAACGCTTCACTGAGTTCGTTCCGCGACTGGAGGTCGGCGACGTTCCGCGGGCCGCTAATAGCGTGGTAGTCAGAGGGACCACGTTCGTTGTCCTCCGCCCGCATGAAGTACGGCAACACATCCTCGTACCCCCAGCCCTCGTTCCCTAACTCGGCCCAGTGATCGTAGTCCACGGGCTGACCCCGGATGTAGATCATCGCGTTGATTGAACTCGAGCCCCCGAGGGTCTTCCCGCGCGGCCAGTAGAGTTCCCGGTCGTGCAGTTCCGACTGAGGGTCGGTGTGATAGTTCCAGTCGACCCCCGACTGGAACAGTTCCGAGAACGCCGCCGGAATACCAATTTCGCGCTTCTCGTCAGGCTCTCCCGCCTCGAGCAACAGCACCTCGGTATCGGCGTCGGCCGACAGTCTGTTCGCGAGGACGCACCCCGCCGGTCCCGCACCCACGATGACGTAATCGTACGATCGTCTTCCCCCCGACATGATACTGCATGCCATTGTAGCGAACCGTTATAATAGTTAGTTTCACAGAAAGGCGACACGAGGAGTATCGGCCAAACGCTGGAATCGACCCCGAGTAACACCCGTGTCCGTCCTCGCCGAACGCCGATGTTCGTTCCGTCCCTCGAGACGAAACAAGTCGACAGCGGTGCGATTCTCGAGGGCGACGAACGAAAAAGGACTGACCACAGGCTCGGTCGTCGATGCTCGTGGTTCCGACGGAAACCGCACGAACGGCGATCCGTACTTCAAGAACCTGAACGTGTAACGCGACGATGGAACGTCGGTCGGATGGAACCTGCAGTAAATGGTTCGTCGCAGAACGTGGCTGGTAATGCTCGTCGTAGTCGCGCTGATCGGCGCAACCGCGGCTTACGGCGTTCTCGCAGTCGGTCGACCGCAGGTCGAATCGGTCGACAGCAAGTGGGGGACCGTCACGACCGAACGGACCGAAGTCGAAACCCGGATCACTGTCGACGATCCCCTGTTGCTCCGTCTCGGCGATTCCGCGGCGGACGTATCGTATGTGGTTTCGATGAACGATATCGAGGTCGCGACGGAGCGGGAGAACCGCGTGAAACTCGACGGCAACGATAGCACCGTCACCGTCTCGACGTGGCTAGACAACGACGACATTCCGGCCTGGTGGGCCTCACACGTCAACAGAAACGAAACCACGACGGTGCGAGTCGACCCCGACGTCGGGATCACCTACGTCGGGATCCAACTCTCGACAACGGAGTTGACCCGAACACGAACCGTTCGGACGAATCTACTCGAGCCCTTACGGACGAACGAGACTCAACAGGTTCAGGCCGGCGGCCAAACGGTGTTCGTCGTCAATGAGACGAACGCGCAGTGGGGCACCGCCACGAGCAACCGATCGCCGATCGACGCGTCGGCGACGGTCACGAACCCGGCACCGGTTCCGGTGCCGATCACGGAAATCGGGTACACGGTCCGACTGAACGGTATCGTCGTCGGTCAGGGCGTCGCCGCCCGACAAACTGTGATTCCACCGGGCAGTACACGAACACTCGATGTGAACGCAACGATCGACAACTCGAGGCTCGACGAGTGGTGGACCACACACGTTCGGAACAACGAAACGTCGACGTTGACGGTCGAGTTCGACGCGACCCTCGAGTACGGTGGCGTGACGCGGACTCTCCCGCTCGACGTTCTCTCGTACGAGCGAACGTTCGAGACGGACCTGTTCGGCAATGGGACCAACGAGACGAGCAGTACGTCTCGGAGCCAGGAGTCGACTCGGAACCGGTTCCGGGCCGTCCGAAACGAGCCTCCGTTCGGCCGGAGACCGCATGGGTAGCTGCGGTTTCGCATCACCGAAACGATTGGGGACTCACAGGGACAGTGCGAGGGAGGGAATCGACGAGTGTCAGGTTCGAAGCGAACGCGACCGTTCGAACCAAATGCAGCAATAGTACGATCTCAGAGAGGGAACAATCGAATAAATGGTCGATAGTCCAGAAGAGTCAAACGTGTGAACATACCACGCCCCCATCGAGAGAGGTGACCCGACACTCGAGCTATTTCCCCCTCGCCGGCGAACGACCTGTCATGACCGAATTCCGCGGCGCCTGGACCGAGGACGAAGTCGAGACCTTCCTCCGGGAGACGACGGTCCCGATCCGGATCGCTACCCGTCGGCCCGACGACTCGCTGTGGCTCGTCGCGCTGTGGTATCGCTACCGTGACGGTGTGCTCGAGTGTGCGACCGGGGCGAACGCGACCCTGGTCGGATTTCTCCGTCAGGACTCACGAATCGCATTCGAGGTTTCGACGAACGACGTCCCGTATCGCGGAATCAGGGGCAGCGGGACTGCCGTAGTGACGAACGATCGCGACAAGGCCGTTCTCCGTGATCTCATCGAGCGCTACCTCGACGGGACGGATACCCCGCTGGCCCGGTGGTTGCTCGGCGACGACCGCGACGAGGTTCGCATCGAAATCGAACCGCGAGAGATCTACAGCTGGGATTACACCAGTCGGATGGGCGAAAGCAAACCGAACGCGTAACGGTGCGACGGCACCAGACGCCTCGAGAGCGAGTCCCTGTCTCGCTCTCCGGACAGATCACATCGGACCGAAAATCGGAGAGGCCAGCGACCGTCGTTACGCTCTCGGGGACGGCTCAGCATGTTCTATCTGCTCGGCCCGGCGCTTGATGCCCCGGAGCATTCCCCGCTCCATGACGAAGTGGGCGGGTTCCCAGAAGAGGTAGTTCGCCACCCGCTGGAGCGGCGGAACCGACGCGAACGGACCGATCGTGGATCGCCGCGGGTTCGAGCGCATGCGGGCCAGTAGCCGCGTCGTCTCTTCGTCGACCGACTCGAGGACGAACGCCCACGTCCAGGCCGGCGACTCGCCCGGCGGTCTGAGGACGAGCGCGCGCTCGGACTCGAGCAGGGCGACCTCCGGCGCCGATTCGGGCGAGTTGACAGAATAGTCCTCGGGTGCTAACCGGACGACGTCGCCCTCCGACAGATCCTGATACTCGGGGACGATTCGGTCAGCGTTGTGGATGTCAGCACCGACCGCGTTCTCGAGCCAGTCGTAGCTGTAGAAGCCGCCTCGATTCTGTCCGAGCTGGGCGAGCCATGGCCAGACCGCCTCGGCGGATGCGTCGATCTCGATCGCGTGAGTTACCTGATTCGTCGCGTCCGGGAGGAGGTCGTCGCCCGGAAGCGGCGACTCCGCCTTCCCGTCGGTCGTCCCCCAGCGGCGATGCCAGGGTCGGATCACGAGGTGATACGTGCCGGCGAGGACCAGTGCGACTGCCGCGCCGAGACGTCGGCGGAACGCACTCGACCGGGAGCGGTCTCCGCCCCGGTCGCGTTCTCGCTTCGGCGGTCGGCGTGCGATCGCCTCGGCGTCGGCCGCGATTCGCTCGAGCGCACGGGACATCACGTACCCCGCGAATGGGCCGATGAGTCGCCAGTACCGCCGGAAGTTTCTGCGGGCGCGCTCGCTCGTCGTCGCCGTGCGCGCCTCGTACGTCAGAAGCGTCCGTCGCTCGCCGTACGGCCGAACGGAGAGGCCGATCGCGAGTTTCGCGTACCCCGGATCGTCGAACGCCGCGAACGCCTCGGGATCGACGCGACGCCACTCGATAGCGGGCCGCCAAAATGTCCCGACGGCGCCGAAGACGAACTCCTCCCCCGGATGTTCGGCGAGTCGCGTCCACTCGTCGGTCCCGGTCACGTCGGCGAATCGGAGCCGCTCGAGCGGCGGGGTCGACGGTTTCCCGTCGAGCAGGCGCGAGCGGATCGCCGGAACGTCCCGCAGTCGGGAAAGCGCACGCACGATCGGTCCGGTGTCGGTCAGGTCGGCCTCGAGCATCGCGTCGTACGTCGTCTCGGGATCGGCCTCGACGATTGCGTGTCGAACCACAGTAACATCGTAGTCGGGCAGGTACCGGTCGATGAGCATCGACGGATCACTCCCGACCGGAGACCCGGTTGTAAACGGATGTCGCATCAGGTCTCCCGACGTCAGCCGAGGCAAAAGAAAGAACACGCCGCATGTGCCGGTTCGACGGCTCGTTCACGGGAACCGATTCGGGTCTGCTGCTTACTCTCGTGAGTCGAGTTCCTGGTAGATGACGTGGCCGCACGCCTTGCAGTGGGACGCATCTGGATCGTGATACGACAGGCCGCAGTTCGGACAGGTGACGGCGACCTTTCCCCTGTGACTCCACTCGCGGACGATCTTGCTCCCTTGCCACGGGATGACGATGATGCCCGCAAGGATCGCAGCCACCGTGACCCACCGCCCGCCGGTCGTCACCGGGACGACGTCCCCGAATCCGACGGTCGATAGCGCCACCACGACGTAGTAGAACGCGTCGCCGAACGTGTCGACCGCAGGATTGGCTGCGTGTTCCGCGCTGTAAAACAGTCCTGCGGAGACGAAAAAGAGGGCAATGACCGTCAATAACAGTTTCAGTGCACGCAACGCATTGTCCGAAATCGTCCCGAAAAAGAACTCTGCGTCCTGCGTGAAGCGGTAGAACCGAAGGACTCGAACGACCCGGACGACGCGGAGGAATCCCACGCTGGCAACAGTCGCCACTCCCGGCCAGACGACCACGAGGAGCGTCGGCAGGATCGCGATCAGATCGACAAGGGAGTAGGCGTTGAGCGCCTCTGCGAGACGGTTTTCGGCGCCGTACAGCCGCAGAATGTACTCAAGCAGAAATATCATGGCGATGGCTACCTCGGCGTTCCACAGGACGGTTCTGACGGACGACGAGAGTGGATACGTCTCCGCGACGAAGATGGCGACGAAGACGAGATTCAGTCCCAACAACGCGACGTCGATCGCCTTTCCCAGCCACGTGCGGTGGTCCAACAGGTAGAAGCGAACGAGCGCTCGAGTATCGCGACTCCGAGTCGACGATTCGGCCGGCATTCGACAGCGACACTTCGGGATCGAAATACGTAGACCCTCGGATCACGCAGAGAGCGATCCGTTCGACGTCGAGCGAGAGCCTCACGTCCGGGTGTCCACCTCGTCGAGCAACGGACGGAGTCAGCTGGCGGAGGCAACACTCGTTCGGCAGTCGGTGACGTCCGTCGCGACGACGCGGCCGAACCCGGTGAGTTCGAACGCACTGTCGGTTTCCGTGAACATTCGCTGTTCGACGAGCGAATCGATCGCTCGGTGGATGGTCGACTGGGAGCACGACGTTTCCGCCTCGAGGTCGCCCGGCCGTCTTCGGTCCCTCCAGAAGGCGAAATCGGCATCACAGTTACCCCCTCGAGACACGACGGTCGTTCAGTTCGCGTGCCGACCACGAGAGGAAGAGCAGCGTCCAGAGAGCGATTTCGGAATCGGCCAGGTCAGATGGCGGCTACTGGCACCAGCGGGTTCAGCTGCTCAGATAGCCGAGCGACTCGAGACGGCTCTCGACTTCGTCTTGGTCGACGGCATCGTAGTTCACGCTCTCGTCATCCGAAACCGCGGCCAGTACTTCCTCGACGACGAACTCGATGTAGGCGCTCGCGTCCTCGAAATCGGTGTACGCGAGACGCTGTTCGACATCGTCGACGAGGCTGGACGGGAGTTCGACGGTGGCGATGTCTTCTGTCGTGACATCGGAGTATGACATAGGGGACTGAACCTCCTACTAGCGTAAAAAGGTCGTTATCGTTTACTCGATTCACGTACGCAGCAGCCGTGTTTACCATCTGAATAATAACGCCCGCTCTCGGACTCCGTATCGGCCGTATGCCTGACGGCAAGAGCGTGGTCCTCGTTACGATCGACAGTTTCCGTACTGACTACTGCGGCGTTGCTGCGGGTGAAGGCGACACGATGCCCACGCTCGCGTCCTACGCGGAAGACGGACTGGTGTTCGAAAACGCGATTGCACCGGGTGCCGCGACGTTCGATTCGGCGACGTCCTTTCTGACTGGAATGAACCCCGTCGAACGACCGGGCGCGGACGGCGGGAGTCGCGAGGAAATAAAAACGCACGTCCGGGAACACATGACCGCCCGACGGAGCATCGCCGAGGAATTCTCCGAGCGGGGATACGACACGGCTGCGTTCACCGCGAACCCCTGGACCTCGCGGTACTTCGGGTTCGACGCAGGGTTCGACCATTTCGAGGACTTCATGGAGGAAGACGCCTCGAGTGGCCTCCTCGAAGGGGGTGAACAGAAGAGTACTGTCGGGAAGCTAATGATGAACGCCGTCAACTGGTGGCAAGGCCAGGACATGTTCATGTCCTGGGAAGCACTCGCGGACGAAATTACCGAGTGGACGGCCGACGCCGACGAGCCGTACTTCCTGTGGGTCTTTCTCGTCGACAGTCACTTGCCCTACCTCCCACCGCCTAAGTACCGGACACAGTCACGGCTGAAAACCTATCCCGCGAATATGGGGCTGTTTCTGGGCCGGGACCTCCCGTTCGAATCCGCTCTCCACGACGTGTTGACGACGGCCTACGAGAACACCCTGAAGTACACGGACGAGTTCCTCAGCTCTCTCACCGACGAAGTCGGTGATGACCCGCTGTTCGTCGTCCACGGAGATCACGGCGAGGCCTTCGGCGAACACGGCATGTACGGCCACGGACGGCAACTGTACGACCCTATCGTAAACGTCCCGCTCGTCGTCTGCAACGGGCCGTCGGGACGCATCGAGGAACCATTCTCCCTCCGCCGACTGCCGGCTCTGTTGTCCGGCCTCGCACGCGGTGACGAGACGATCCCAGATCGGCTCACCGAGCCTTACGTGTTCTCCTCGACTCGCATGCCGAACGTCTCCGTCCGCGGGAAAGACTGGAAATACATCTGGTCGCCGGACAAGCGCGAACTGTACGACCTCACCGACGGTGAGGACACCGAACTCGACCACGAGGACCTCCGTGCGGCCGGACAGGACCTCGTCGAGTTCTGGCAGACGTCCCAGTCCGAGAAGGAACGGGTCATCGCCGCTGCGGCCGATCTCGCCGAGAGCGGTCGAGTGTAGCCGCTCGACCCATCAGCCTCGATCGGAGCCGTATCCGACGCGGACGCGAGCGGCTCCAAAGCGGACTCGAGCGATACGTGCTCGGGTACCGGTCTCTCGTGGGATCGAAGACGCGGGACCAATCACTCATGTCCGACCACCGCCGGTCGAAGAAAACCGATGAACCGGTCGAAATCTTTCTCGACCTGAATCTGCCAGGTCTTTCTCGACCTGAATCTGCCAGGCATCGACAGGTGCGAGGTGCTCGAAACGATCAGAGCCGATCCGAATATTCGCCGATTTCCGGTGATCATATTCACGGGTTCCGACGCCTGCGAGGACATCGAACGGTGTTACGCCGCGCGCGCCAACGCCTACCTGGCGAAGCCGGACGCCCCCGAGAGATTTCGGGGACTCGTCGAGACGGTCGAGCGATTCTGGCACGAGCAGGTGCAATTGCCGCCGCGCTCGTAAGTCCCCGCGGCCGCCGCGACTGTCACGAGACGCCCCGTCCTTCGTCAGCCCGGAATCGGTAGCGACATCGTATCGAGCGCGACGCGGTGCGCGGATGAGTGTCGCGTCCCCCGAGCGCACGGTACTTGCCACCCCAGGCCTCGTCGGTCGTCACTCGAGGTCGACACCCCCGGTCAGAGACTCCGTCCGCGTTACTCGTCGGCCGCGTCCGTCGTCTGCGGGGAGGGCAGCTGACAGCCACAGGGCCAGGCGAACCGGCCGAGGTCTCTCGAGTCGAAGCGGAACGCGATGGCGATGGCCCGGCCGCAGCCGGGGCAGGGACCGAGTAGTGACTCGTCGGTGGTCATCGGTACTGCTGGTAGCCGGAGCGTCGGTGTGCTGACGGTGGGACGCGACCGTGATGTGACGGTGGTTCGCGGCCGTGCAGTCGCTCAAGCGACGTGCCACAGGTAAAGCTAATCGGGTACGAACGCTGTGCGTGGCGTGCGAGACTTTTATGTCTCGGAAGGCAGTATGGAATCATGCTTGCAAAGCGTGGTCGCTTTGGAAGCGCACTCGGGTGTTACAGCACCCGGGTCTTTCGTGCGGACCCCGTGGAGCGTTGCTTCCACTTCGTGAGTCAACGATATCGTACTTATAATTATTGGAATTGCTTGTGAGATATATTGACTGGGTCAGCAGTTACGGCGACGGATCATCGGCAGAACAGGCTCATAGCACCGATGTGGACAGTATTGTCTGAGCAGGAGGCGACCCGATTGTCGTTGTTGGGGATGGTCGCACGTTAGACAGAGGTCTGGTACGATTTTATCGTAGATTGCCAGAATATTCACACCGTGAATATCTTCACTAGATAACTACACGTTCCATCGTGCCGTCCGTTACGGTACTGGGAGGAAGACTATGCAGACGACTCGCTCAACGCGCGGTATCCGACCCGCGGCTTCTCCGTTCCGGGCCTCGAGGCCCGAGTTCGGGAGACGAGTCGACCTCTCAGAAACGGGTGACTGAAATGAGACAAGACAAACGAGACGTGACGGTCAAGATCGACACGCCAGACGCCGTGGCCCGCCAGGAAATGGGCTTCGGGGATGCGAGTCCGTACGGAGAACTCAGCGGAGAATACTTCACGCTGACCGCCGGAACGGATATTTCGGCGCTCCTGCGGGGGCTCGAAGACGACCTCTGCCAGTGCCCTCACTGGGGGTACGTCCTGGACGGAACGCTCACCGCCAGTTACGCCGATGGAAGCGAGGAGGTGACGCGAACGGGCGAGCTGTTCTACTGGCCGCCGGGCCACACGGTTCGAGCGAACGACGATTCGGAGATCGTCATGTTCAGCCCGCAAGACGAACACGCGGCCGTGATCGATCATATGCTGCGGAAAATGGATGAGAGCGCATAATGGGGTCCGAGTCAGCGCGGCCAAATCAGACGCTGGTCACGGAGGTCGCCTGTCCGCGGTGCGACAGCCGGGTCGAGGTTTCGATGCCGGACCGCGATGCCGAGCCGACGGTGAGCCCGACCGTCGCGGCCTTCGGAGACCACACCGTCGTCCACTGTCCGGCCGAGCACAAGTTCTGGGTGTACTTCTGCTGAGGACAGACGGCCCTCGCACCTGTTTTCGTGATTCGTGCGAACAATATTGTACCCACAATGCGATCCATTAGCATGGACCCCGCAATCCAGGACATCGAGTTTCTGGCGCGGTCGGAACACCGCATCGCCGCACTCGAGGCGCTGTTCGAACAGCGACGGGATCGACGCGAGCTCCGCGCCGTCACGGAGGCGTCCGATCCCACAATCGGCCGCATCGTCCGCGATTTCGAGGACCGGTCCTGGATCGTCCGTGACGGCCCGTACTACGAGCTCACACCGCTTGGCGCGTTCGTGACCGAGCGGTTCCTGAAGTTGCGCGAGGGAATGCGAACGGGGAACACGCTTCGAGAGGTCTGGCACTGGCTGCCCCGAGAGATGGAGGGCTTCGCCGTCGAACATTTCGAGGACGCCGTCGTCGCATACCCCGGTCCGAACTATCCCTACGAACCCGTCGATCGGGTCACCTACTTGCTCGAGTCGACCGATACCATCCGGGGACTCGGGACTACGATCTACAAGTCCGGCAATCTCGAGGTGTTCTGCCGACGCGTCCTCGAGGGAATGGCGATGGAGTACATCTATTCGCTCCCGGTCCTCCGGGCGATCGTGAACTGGGACTCCGATCTCATCTCGCGGGCGTTCGAGTGCGACAACTGCACCGTCTTCCTGCACGATTCCCTGCCGGACGACAACCGGTGCGGTCTCAACATCATGGACGATCGTATCGGCATCTGCGGCCACGACCCCGACTCCGCACAGCTCGAGGCCGTGATCGACACGGCCTCCCCCGAGGCCCGTGACTGGGCAGAAGCCGTCTACGAACAGTGTCGGAGGGACGCGCGTCCGTTCGATCCCGAGGAGTTGGTCGCTGCTGGAGAGGAAACTGGGGAAGCGTTGCTCCACGTCGAGCCACGGTAACGACGGCCGATGCAGTCGCTCGCCAATGGTGTGTGAAGACGGACGTGAGCCACCATCGAGTTTGATGAAAATGGAGTGCTCGTGTGAGTGACGCGGCCTCTCGCGCGGCGAGGTCGTCCGTCAGAAGAACTACCTTGCGTTCTTTTGTGACCGCTAACGCGGCGCGTTCTCCTGCGTCCAACTACTTCGGACTCGATTCTATTCTCGTCCGCTTCGACGAGCTCGTACGAGAGGCCAGGAAAACCGTCCAAAACACCACCTCTCTCGATTTCGTCGTAGACGGCTTCCGAAATTAGGAGCGTATTAAACGCCGACAGTAGTTCGAGTGAATCGATTTTGCCGAGGTGAATGAGCGGGAGCGGCCCTGCGTCCGAAACAGTCACAAGCGTCACGCGTTCAGGCCCCAGTCGACGTCTACCTCGACAACCTCGCTCCCATTCTGCGCGCTCGACTGTCGTCCGACCAACCCGTTCGATTGCATCCTCGCGGTCGAGTTCGCTATCGAGATACTGTGCGAGTAGGAGGTCCAGTCGGTCGACCGACTCCACGTATTTCGAACGCGCGTTCGAACAGTCCTAATGTCATCGCCGTAGCGAGCGAACCGGTCTTCAAAGAGGTCACCTCTGGCGATCACGTCGGCCGGACGCAACGTTTTGGGGCGCCACGTCCTACGAGACAGCAGATGGACGCCGAACGCTGGTGGCAACCGTTCGTCGAGGCCGTTGCGCTCGTGTGGATCGTGCTGTTCGTCGTCGACGTCGCGGTCAGCTTCGACTTGCTCGTCGTCTCCGAGTCACTCACAGAGACGATTCGGGGCGTCCTCCAGTGGCTCCTCGTCGTCTTTCTCCTCGATGTCGCGCTCCTCTATCGGTGGTCAGACCACGGACCGAAGAGGTTCGTTCACTCGAACTGGTTCCTCATCCTCACCGTGGTCCCGTGGTTCCGGCCGTTCCGGCTACTTCGCATCGGCCGACCGATCCGCGCGCTCCGGCTCCTCTCCAGGTCACGCCGGGTCGGCTCATTCCTCAACAAGATCCGTCGGAAGTGCCACAGTCTGTGGCATCGACTCCGCGACTGAGGACTCCACCAAGCGCGCCAGCCACTCATCGACGTGCCACCACGCGCTCCGTCCGTCGGCGGCGTCGCCGACCGTAGCCGCGCGCTGGTAGTCGACGAACCGAACGTCGACGTGGACCGATCGGCTCGTCCGCGCGTCGATCTCGGTCTGCAGGTTCTCCGCCAGTCCCTCGTATTCGAGACCGCTCGAGCGCCCCACAGTCACTGTCACCGAGACCTCGTCGCTGAACACGCTCGCGTCGTTGTACTCGGTCTTGACGCTGGCGAGTTCCAGCGAACTGTACTCGGCGTCCTCGAGTACGTCGTGAACTTCGTTGTTCGCCTGCTGTTCGAAGACGAGGTGCTGGTACGTCCCGAGGACGGTCAGCGCGACGACGACCAGGAACAGGAGGACGACGATGGCATACGCGCCCGTACGGAGCGAGACGGCGGCGTTCTCGCGGACGTTGCGGATGACCGACGAGCGATAGCCGAGCGCGATGAGCGTGAGGTACGCGGTGAGGTTGATGAACACGATGTTCATCAGGAGCAGGACGAGTCCGCCCGCGACGACGAGCGGCTCGCCCCAGGCCGTCCCGATGCCGGCCGCGGCGGCGGCGGGAACGATGGCCGCCGCAACGGCGACGCCGGCGAGTGAGACGGGGAGGTCGGTCGCGAGCGCGAGCGCGCCGGCGAACCCGGCCGCGATGGCGATGACGAGCGTCAGGAGGTTCGGCGTGCCGAACGCGCTCACCTGCCCGACGCGACCGATGTCCAGCGTCGGCTGGACGAACCCGGTCTGTTGTAAGAACACGCTCATCACGACCGCACCGACGTACGCGATGACGAGGCCCGTTGCCTGCGACGTGGCGCTGTCGACGACCATCTCGCGGTCGCTGATGACGGCGCCGACGCTCGCAGAGAGCGTCGACCCCGCGAACGGCGCGATCACCATCGCGCCGACGATGACGATGGCAGAATCCAGCAGGAGGCCGCCGACCGCCACGATCGCGCTCGCGATCGCGAACGCGAGGTACGTGGCGGTATCGGGTGTCAGGTCCTCCGCGCGCTCGCGAATCTCGGTGTGCGAGGCGCCGCGCCCGCCTTTCGGTCCCTCGACGTAGCGGTCCGTTATCTCCTCGACGTTCGGGACGCTCGCCCGATCGACGTCCGTCACGACAGTATACGTCTCCTCGTCGAGTCCAGCGTCGTACAGGTGTTCGAGAACCGTGTCCACGGCGCCCGTCGGGACCGGGATTTCCGCCAAACTCCCGTCCCGGCGACCGTCGGCCTCGCTGAAGAGGAACTCAACCTCCATCTCCGAGAGCACCTTCCGTACCGCGTCTTGGTCCTCGTCGGGAACGAAGACCCGAATGAGTCTCATACCGAACGATCGGTGTGTACTCGTTTTATTAACAGCTTACTACCGGCCAGCAACAGTGAGAATATGAGGCGGCACGGGACGGTACGTCAGCTACCAACGGTGATACGTAAGTGAAACGGCCTCGGCACTCATAGGGCTCGTCACAACCGGGTGCCGAGTCCGGCTCGGAGCGGGTGCATCGTCATCGGCCACCTGAGCGTACGCCCATCGTTCCAAAGACGGTTTGGATTCCCGGCGAGTCCACCGCGTCACGTCATTTCAGACGGAGCGGTCACGGAGTTCGACGACCACAGGAATCCCTCGAGAGCACCCACAATCCCAGAAACGCACTCGAGAACAGCCCCTTACGCGGCTTCGTCCGACGTACCGGTCGCAAAGGCCGCGTTCCACTCGTCGATCAGGTTCTCGAGCCGGGATCGGTCCTGGTGGGAGAACGTCTGCGGGGCGCGTTCGGTGGCTGGCCGTAGGTCCTCGGTGACGGTGCTTGAGGGAGTCGTTTGCGTTCGGGTTCGATTCGGCGTCGGTTCGGGTCGGGAGAGGTGTTGTGTGCTCATGTCGGTCGGGTGGTGGTGATCGTCGAAAATCGGTACTCGTCGGCGACGGACTCAGGCTACTACGTGTACGTGTACGACCGACATCTCTACTCACCCCGTTTTCGACCCATAATAATAAAAGTTCGTGAGGTACATTCTCTCGCGAGGCAGGTGTGTGAAACGAGATACTATGGCAAAGAGTCGTGCAACAGACGACGGGCAACCGATCCGAACGTGGATGGGGCACTCGTTCTGCATCGCTCTCTGCCGATACTATTCTCTGCCGATAGTTTGAGAAGCCGCGGCCACATCCCCTCGAGTAACAGGATGGCGAGCGACGATCGAGACGGTGCGGCGGACGTCGACGTCAGCTTCGTGGTACCCGCACGAAACGAGGTCGATTACCTCGGAGCGACCCTCGCGAGCCTCGTCGCGCTAGACACCGACTACGCGTTCGAGGTGATCGTCGTCGATGGCGGCTCCTGCGACGAGACCGTTGCGATCGCCCGCGACTACGACGTGACGGTCCTCCAGGAAGGCGGTTCGAGCATCGCGGCGGCGAGGAACCTCGGCGCCGACCGCGCGAGCGGAGTGTGGCTCGCTTTCGTCGACGCGGACACGCGAGTCCGGCCAACCTATCTGACCGAACTGCTCGGCTTCGTCGAAGCCAACGGGCTGGCGGCGGCGAGTTCCTACTGTCGGATTTCCGGCCCGCTGCGTGCCAAACTGATGGAGGCAACGATCAACCACGTCTTCTCGCGGCTCGAATACCCCATCCTGCCGGGGTTCAACTGCTTCGTCCACCGGCGCGCCTTCGCGGAGAGCGGGGGCTTTCCAGTGGTGGCGAACGAAGATACGGCGTTCAGCCGGGGGCTCTCGAGGCGACTGCCGACGGCGTACTATCCGTCAGTGCTGGTCGAGAGTTCCGGTCGCCGGATCGCCGAGTACGGGCTCACCGGAACGCTGTGGCACTACGCGCGACTGGACGTCAAACGACTCCGGGCCGTCGAGTGAGCGAAGCGGCGGACTCCTGCGAGCCACCGATACCGACGTGCCAGCCCTTTTCGTCCTCGCCGTCGGTGATAGGACCGTGTCGACCCTTCCAACGGAGGCGGAACGACTGCTCGAGAGCGAACCGGTGATAGCTCACCTGGGGACCTGCGTCGAGGGACGCCCCCACGTTGCGCCGGTCTGGTACCGATACGCGGACGGGATCGTCGAAATCGTCACGACGGGTCGAAAGCTGGCGAACGTCAGGCGGAACCCGCGCGTGTCCCTGTCGATTCAGAAGGACGATGCGGGCCAAACGCGCTGGATGGTGTCCCTGCTGGGGACGGCGACGGTGATCGAAGACGAGGCCGAGACGACCGCAGCCCGCCGTCGGATCAACGAGAAATACGGCGCCGGTCCCGACGCCTACGCCGACAACACGCTGGTCCGGATCGACGTCGGATCGGCGACGTACCGGACGTACTGATCCCGATGTGGCGCATGGCGACGTCGGTTCGGATCAGCGTCGAAAGAGACCCTGTGGGAGATCGCCGAATCCGCCGCCGTCGTAGCGGGCTGCGGTCCACCCGGCGTTCGTCGCCCCGTCGACGTCGGTATCGCTGTCTCCGATCATTCCGTACCGATCAGCCGGCAGTCGATCCTCGAGCAACCGATACGGTGGCGTATCCGGCTTGTGGGCACCCACCTCGTAGGAGGTGACGACCGCGTCGAAGTAGGTATCGAGGTCGTGGGCACGAAGCTTCGCCAGTTGCCAGTCACGGAGTCCGTTCGTGAGCACGCCGAGGTCGTACGTCTCGGCCAACCGTTCGAGATCCTCGTGAGCGTTCTGCGGCGGCGACAGTGACTCGATCTCACGCTCGAGGAGGGCGTTCGCATACGGTTCGGGATCGGTACAGCCATCGATCCGGGCGAACGCCCGACGAATCGGGTCGGGCTCGAGTGCCGAAAAATGCTCGAAGAACGCCTCGTCGTACGCCTCGAGCCACTCCTCGGGTGCGTCTCCCCGGACGTCTGCGATTGCGCTGGCCAGGAGATCGCGGTAGTTTCGACTCGTGCAAAGCAACGTTCCGTCGAGATCGAAGACGATAGCCGTCATATCGAAGCGTTCTCGAGAGGATGAGTCAAACGTGTCGGAAGATGTTTGACTGATCGGGGTGAATCGTGACGAGACGGCTACGAGAATCTCCCCGTTTTCCCGGCCCATTTTCGAGCGTCGTTCAGTGTGTTCGAAATGTTCACAGACGCGTCACGAGAACGGCGACCTGTGACCCGAAGATACGACAAACTGGTCCGGGACGACATTCCGAAACGCATCGAACGAAACGGGGACGTCCCGATCGTCCGAACAGCGAGCGACGACGAGGAATACGAGGAGTACCTCCACGAGAAACTCAGAGAAGAGGTCGAGGAGTACGAAGAGAGTCAGAATCCTGAGGAACTCGCGGATATTCTGGAAGTGATCCGCTCGATCAGGGAATTCGAGGGGCTTTCTGAACGTGAGCTTCGCGGCCTCCGTGACCGGAAAGCCGAGAAGCGAGGGAGGTTCGCGGAGCGAGTTATCCTCGAGCGAGTCGAATCGTAGCGCTGGTTGACGACGGGCGTCGGACCTAGTTTCCGGTCGTCACTACCTGTTTCGCTCGAGACGCTCGCGCGCCGCGGCGACCACGAGTGGGAGCGTGATCGTCGCGTCGGCGTAGACGGAGGCGTTCTCGGCGTTCTTCTCGAGTTTGCCCCATGAGCGAGCTTCGTCGAGGGTCGCGCCAGAGAGGCCGCCGGTCTGTTTGGGGTCCATCGTCAGCTGGACGGCGTAGTCGTAGGCGCCGGGGGTGACGAGCATCGTCTGGAGGGTAAAATTCTTGGGGACGCCGCCGCCGACGACGAACGCGCCAGCTTCGTCGGCGTCGAACGCGATGTCAGTCAACGGTGTCATGTCGGCCAGCGCGTCCAGCGAGAACGCGGAGGTCTGGGAGTACATCCACGCCTGGAGCCCGAGGACCGAGTCCTGGACGGCCGGGCAATAGACCGGTACGTCGTTCTCGTACGCGGCAGCGGCGATGCCGGAAGTCTCGTCGATGTCCTCGCGCGCGTTGATTTCGGCGTTGGCCCGCCCGAGTTCCTCGGTGAGCCGCTGAATGGAGACCGCCCCCTCGTCTTCGCATTCCGCCTCGAGGACCGGAAACACCTCCCCGCGCAAGTGGGATTCGAATGTCGCGAAGAACTCCTGGGGGAGATAGACGTTGTAGATGCGGTCGACGCCCTCGTCCCGCAGCGTCTCGTCGTGTTCGCGTTCGGTCTTGCCTTCCGCGTGGACCTCGCCGTGGTGATGCTTGCCGCCGATGGCCTCGATGGCGTCGTGAGTGAGGTTTGCCCCGGTGGTGACGAGAACGTCGATGTAGCCGTCGCGGATCAGGTCCGCGACGATCGCCCGCATTCCCGTCGGTACCATCGCGCCCGCCAGACTGAAGAAGACAGTCACGTCGTCGTCGAACATCGCCTCCGTCACGTCGACCGCCTCGTGGAGGGACGCCGCACCGACCCCGGCGTTGCCGTACTCGTCCGCGAGGTCGCCGACCGTCATGCCCGCGCGGACCTCGGCGTGACCGATCGGGTCGTGCGAAAACGTGTGGCGCTCGGGTTCGTGGTGGCCGGCCGCCCCGTCGTCGTCTCCGTGGTCCGGCCCCTCGCTGCCGTGGTCGTGTTCCTCGCCGTTGGTACCGTGACCCTCGCGTCCGGTATCGCGTGTCTCGCTTCCGCTATCGGAGTCGTCGCTCATGTCCTCTGCTCCGCGAGCCACCGGTTTGAACGTCGCGGTCTCGCTTCTCCAGCCCGTCCCGACGTCGTGTCGGGCGCCGGTTCCTACCGTCCTCGACGCAACCACCAGACCGGAATCGGACAGGGGACGGTGCTCGCGCTCGAGACGCCGACGACGCCACCGCCCAGACGGCTCCGGCGGTGGAGAGCGCACGAAGGCAGGCCCATCGAGTCTGTGGATCGGTCGTCGTCATGGCTGGGCACCCGAAATCGAATTCGGGCGATGCCAGACAGTCAGCGAACGCTGACTATCGTTATCGGCTGACTGCCAGACTTCCACGTCGGTCGGTGACAGTTGGCGTGACTGAAACGATCGGTAGGATACGTGTAAACTACCCCCCTACTCGCTCACTTCGTCTCGCTCCTCGAGCACGGGGGTCCACCTCGAATTACAGAGGTTCGAGGAGAAAGCCCACGACTGCAGTCGTGGGAGGATGTCAGGCTGAACAACTCCATCGGCGGGCGCAGCGTCCGATTCAGCCCGTCGATCTGTCACCACTACAGCCCGGTCGGAACTTCGAGATACGTCGTCTCGAGGCCCCATTCCTCGACCGTGTCCCGAATCGAGCGCACGCCGAACGTCTCGGTGGCGTAGTGGCCCGCGAGGACGACGTTGATACCGGCCTCTCGCGCTTCGTGGTAGACCTGCTGTTTGCCCTCGCCGGTCACCAGGACGTCCGCACCTGCCGCAACGGCTTCGTCGAGCCAATCGGTCCCGCTGCCGGTGACAATTGCCACGTCTTCAATCTCGTCGGGACCGAACGCGAGCAGGCGAACGGACTGGCCGCCGGTTTCGAGGGACGCCGCGAGGCGCTCTCGCAACTCCTCGGGCGCGTACGGCTCGGATGCCGACCCGCGCTGGCCGACGTATTCGGGGCCGAGTTCGCCGAAGGGGGATCGGTCCTCGAGTTCGAGCAGGTCGGCGACGCCGGCAGCGTTGCCGAGATCCTGGTGGCCGTCCAGCGGGAGATGAGAGACGTACAGCGCCACGTCCTGCTCGACTAGCGGCGCGATCCGGTCGTACGTCCGGCCCGTCACGCGGTCGAAACCGCCCCAGGAGAGTCCGTGGTGGACGACAAGTAGATCTGCGTCGGCATCGAGCGCACGGTCGACCGTCTCGCGAACGCCGTCGACGGCGAACGCGACGCGCTCGACCTCGGCCTCGTCCGGGCCGACCTGCAAGCCATTCGCGCTGGCGTCGATGTCGGCGTAATCGGCGGTTCGGAGTTCCTCGTCGAGTCGGTCGACGACGCTCGAGAGTTCCATACCGAGCCGTTCGCGCGCGGTCTCCTTGTATCCGGCTGGTTTCGACCATCACCGCGTCCGACGGTCGCAGTCACTCGCGGGACCGCACTCCGGAGACGGAACGCAACGCGAAATCGAAAACCCACTGCCGAAACCGCTGCTCCCGCGCTACATCAGGTAGAACAGCGGGAAGAGGAACACCCAGACGATGTCGACGAAGTGCCAGTAGAGCCCGAAGTACTCGACCGGGCGCTCGTCCTCGAGGTAGGCGTCGACCGAGACGGTCCGGTAGATCATGAACCCGGCGATGAGGAGGCCGAGGATGACGTGCAACGCGTGCAAGCCGGTCGTCACGAAGTACATTGAGTACTGGAGGTCGGAGAACCAGTAGATGCCGTGGGAGAACTCGTAACTCCACTCGTAGCCCTTGACCCCGAGGAACGTGAGTCCGAGCAGCACCGTGGCACCCATCGATGCCAACAGCCCGCGTTTGTTCCCGCGTTCAGCCATCACCAGTCCGAGGACGACCGTGAAACTCGAGGTCAGCAGGACGTAGGTGTTGACCAGACCGATGAACGACGAGGGCGGCACGGTCTCGACTTCGCCCCAGCCGGTGTGGAGGCGCATGAAGATGTACGCGCCGATGACGGCGCCGAAGACGACGACGTCCGACGCCAGGAAGAACCAGACGCCGGTTTTCGTCGTTCCGACCCCTTCGAAGGGCCAGCGCTCGGCAATCGCCATCTCGGGCGCGTGAAACCGTTCGCGCCCGTACTCGAACAGCGTGTACCCGAGGACACCGACGCCGAGGACCGAGAGGACCGGATAGAGGATGTTCGGGCCACCCGGGGGCTGGGACCCGGCGAACTCGAGCCCGCGGTTGGTCGCGAAGGCGGCGACCCAGGACGTCATCCCCGACAGTCCGAGGAACGTGACGAACATCCCGAACCCGATGCCGAACGGCCAGATACTCGCGTGATCCTCGTGGTCCGCCTCGAGCGCTGCGGCGTGGTTGGCTCGCTCGTGCGTGGCCGCGCCACCGTCGGTCGCGGTCGTCGCATCGTCGACGAACTCGAGCGACCCACTGGCGTAGCTCGGCCGGTTCGGCCAGTTCTCGAGCGGTGGCGGCGACGTCGTCGCCCACTCAGCGGTTCGGGAGAACGTCCACGGATTGTCCGGGGCGTCGGGGCCGTCCACCAGGCTCTTCCCGAGCGTGATGAACACGAGGAGGAACCCGAGTGCGAGGACGTACGCCCCGACCGTCGCCAGCTGGTGGAACAGCTGGGTGCCCTCGGGGTAGTGGAAGACGCGCCGCGGGGTCTCCCAGGCGAGGAACATCGGGAAGTAAAGCAGGTTGAACCCGATGAAGTAGACGGCGAAACTGAGCTTGCCGAGTGCCTCGGAGTACATCTTGCCGGTGATCTTCGGCCACCAGTAGTAGAGGCCACCGATCAGCGCCGTGACGCCCGCGACCATCACGTAGTGGAAGTGCGCGACGACCCAGTAGGTGCCGCGGAACTCGTAGTCGAGGACGACGGCGCCCAGGAACACGCCCGTAATCCCGCCCAGGATGAACAGCAAGAGCGCGCCGAGGTTGAAGAGAAACGGCGTCGTGAACCGGACGCGTCCCTTGACCATCGTGTAGATCAGTGAGAAGACCATCAGGTCGAACGGTAGTGAGATCCCAATCGTCGTCGCCATAAACAGCGTCTTGATCTCGAGGTTGATCGTCGTTAGGAACATGTGGTGCATCCAGACGAGGAACGACTGCACCGCGACGAGAACCATCGCGATGATGACCCACTTCCGGCCGACGAGTCGGCGGCCACAGAAGGTCTGGAACGCCTCGAAGATGATCCCGAGCGCAGGGAAGAAGACGATGTACACCTCCGGATGGCCGAAGAACCAGAAGATGTGTCCCCACAGCAGGCTCGACCCCTCTGCCGTCGAGGAGAAGTACTGGGTGAGCAGGATGCGATCGGTGAGCATGAGGATCAGGGCAGCCAGCAACGCCGCGAAGGCGAACAGCATCATCCAGACCGTCAACAGGGTGCCCCACGTGAACAGCGGCATATTCCAGGTTCCCATTCCCTCGGCGCGGCACCGGTGAATCGTCGTCAGGAAATTCACCGAGCCGAGCGTGACCGACATGACGAACAGGGTCAACGCGAGAATCGTCGTATTTCCGCCCATCGTCAGCGTATAGCCGGGATTGTAGATCGGTACGTTCAGCGGGGCGTACATGTACCAGCCGTTCGCCCACGTCGTTCCCTGAAAGAACGAGAGCAAGACGAGGATTCCCGAAAACAGGTAGAACCAGTAACTCAGGGCGTTCAGGCGAGGGAACGCGAGATCCTTCGCCCCGATCTGTAACGGGACGATGTAGTTCGCGAGGCCGAATCCGAACGGCGAGATGAACCAGAACACCATCAGTAATCCGTGGATCGAAACCGCCTGATTGTATTCTGTGTTCGTCAGAAATCCGGTTCCGCCGGCTTCCCACAACTGGATGCGAAAGAGTAACGCGAGAACGCCGCCGGCGACGAGCAGGAAAAGCGAGGTCACCAGATAGAGGATTCCGACATCCTTGTGATTCGTCGTAACTAGCCACCGCTTAACGGTCCGCCGTGGCGGAAAATCACTCATCCGGGCCCACCCCGCTGTCGAAATTCAGACGAGAGTCGAAGACGGCCACCGGCAACACCGAATCGGCGAGGCCCTCATACCGACGGTCGAGTCGTCTCCGTAAGTGAACGACGGAAACCATACTCGACAGATCACCACGATTCGCCGTATTAAGGTATCCAATGCGTTTGCAGGCGTTACTTGTAGGGCGGGAGCCGGTCTAGTCCCGCGTTCTGCAGGATCGAACGTGAGCGCCCGATAGCGCCCGATAGCGCCTGATAGCGGTGTCGTCCCGCGTCCGGCGCTATCGCTCGCTCGAGTTTCCACTCAGTCCGGGATAGTCGGCGACGATGCCGTCGACGCCCGCCGCGGCGAGCTCGTCGAACTGGATCCAGTTCGTCGCCGTCCAGACGTTGACCGCACGCCCCTCCGCGTGTGCCGTCTCGAGGACATCTGGCTCGAGTTCCGAATCCAGGAAGTCGGCGGCGTCCGTGTCGGCTCGATCCGTTTCGCGGATCGTGTGTCGGGAGGGATGAACCGCCTCACAGTCGTAGCGGCGCGCGACCTCGAGGCCGGCCTCGGGGTCGTCCCAGATCAGCGGGGCGGCGGGATAGTCGGCGACCTCGCGGAGCGCCGCGATCGCGCCCTCGCAGAACGACGAAAAGAGAAGTTCTCCCCGAAAGGTCCTGCAGACGGCGACAACTCGCTCGACGAACGGTTGCCAGACGTCACGGCGCCGATCGCGTTCAGCGGGCAGAAGCGATTCACCGACCCGCAGATCCTGGCACCCCGGGTTCTTCAGTTCGACGTTCACGCCGACCGTCTCGGGGACGGCCGCGAGCAGAGACGCGAGAGTCGGAACTGTCGCCGCTGTGCCGAGGACGCGCGCTTCCTCGAGGTCCGCGAGCGGCGTCTCCCAGACGAGGCCGGTCGCATCGGTTACCGGTCGGCCGTCGCGGGTCCCCTCGAGACGCTCGTCGTGGACGACGACCGGCGTTCCACAGGCCGCCGGCTGAACGTCAATCTCGAGCATCGCGGTCTCATCGTGTTCGACCGCACGTTCGACGGCCTCGACGGTGTTCTCGGGGGCGATCCCTGCATACCCGCGGTGGGCGATGACGGCGGGGTGTGTCATACCGGATCGACGAGTGGCCGGGTAATGGAAGCTGTGGCGTGGCGTTCGAGTCGCCACCGTGGCACTTCCCGGCCCGTCTTTGATCCGTTCGCCCCGCGGACACCCGCTATGGCCGAGACCACGCTCGCGGACGCCGAACGCGCGCTCGCCCAGGCAAGCGACCTCGAGACCGAAGATGCTGTCACGGTGTTGCGAACGGCTCGACAGAATCTCCGGGAGAAACGAAACGATCCCGACGTCGACGAGGTGCGACGAGAAGAACTCGAGACTCGACTCGAGCAGCGCATTCGGGTGGTGAGGGCTCGAGACGCGTACGATGGCGGGCTCGGATCGGCGATGAACCCGACCGAGGAGGACGCGCCCTAGGAGTCGCAACCGAGGCACCGAAACGGTCGAAATCGAGTCACCGAAACGATCGGGACCGACGCACCAGAGTGGGGGGAGCGCAGTTTAAACGCTCAGGAGAGAGACGGCCCCATCTGAGGAGTGTCCGAGAATCCGGCGAGATCGACCGACGTTCGGCCCTTTTATCCGGTTGCCCTCCAGAGGGATTCGTATGCGAATTGCACTACTGGGCGGCACTGGCGATATCGGTGAAGGACTCGCACTGCGCTTTGCCCGAGATACGGACCACGAAATTCTCATCGGCTCGAGAGACCCCGAGAAAGCACGTGGTGCGGTCGCAGAGTACGAAGACGAGCTCGCAGATCGCGGTGCCGAAGCCGACGTCAAAGGCTTCGCCAACGAGATGGCGGCCGACCGGGCCGACATCGTCGTCCTCAGCGTCCCGCCGTACTACGTCGGTGACACCGTCGAAGGGGTCGCGGATAGTCTTGACTCTGACACGGTGCTCGTCACGCCTGCTGTCGGCATGCAAGGCGACGAAGACGGGCTGCACTACCACCCGCCGAGTGCCGGAAGCGTCACTGAACTCGTCGCCCAGCGGGCCCCCGACGAGGTTCCCGTCGTCGGTGCGTTCCACAACCTGGCCGCAGACGCGCTCGCGAACCTGGACAACGAACTCGACCTCGATACGCTGATCGTCGCCGACGACGAAGCCGCCGGCGACACCGTCCGCACGCTCGCAAACGAAATTTCTGGCCTGCGCGCGCTGGAGGCCGGTCCCCTCGCGAACGCCGCAGAAGTCGAGAGTGTCACGCCGCTGGTCATCAACATCGCGAAGTACAACCAGGACATGCACGACGTCGGTGTGAAGTGGATCTAGGCGACGGCTCGGGTTTCGAGGAGCGGTGACATCCTCCCCGCCGCAAACAGCGGTGATATCCCGTTCCGATGGGTCTTCCGTAAATCGTTTCGCACCGTCCCCTGAGCCGTTTCGCGACGAGCGGTACGCGAGCGCGAGCGCTCGTCGGACGGGAAACGGAGAGAACTGGCGGATCGTCGTCCCTACGCGCCGGCGGATTCGAGGGCGTCTTCGATGTCGTCGCGCTGGGTGACGCCAACGAAGCGTTCGACGATGCCGTCGTCGTTCTCGATGATGAGCGTCGGCAGTGAGCGAACCTGATACTCGTTGGCGATGTCTTGCTGTTCGTCGACGTTGACTTTCTCGACTTCAAATCGGCCCTCCCAGTCGTCCTCGATGTCCTCGAGGATTGGATCCTGAGTCTTGCACGGTCCACACCAGTCCGCGTAGAAGTCCTTGAGAGTAACGGTCATGCGGTCAGCGGTAGTTACGCCGCGGCGCGCATAAGGGTTTCCCACGGCCACCACGTTGCCGTTATCGGCGACGACATCCAGTCGAAAGGTTTAGTTCGGGGAAGACGTAGGAATGGGCATGGATAAAGGACAGAACACCGGCGGGCTAATGTCCAGTGCCGGCCTCGTCCGGTACTTCGATTCGGAGGACTCGAACGCGATTCGTATCGATCCCAAAACGGTTATCGCGTTCGGCGTCATGTTGGGCGTGCTCGTCCAGTTGCTGACGTTCGTCTCGTGATGCCGACGGTCGTCGCGTAACTCGAGTAACTCGACTTCCTTTTACTCGAACCACTTCCGGACGCGCCAGCGCACCTCGAGGAGCGCCGCCGCTCGGGATTGACGTGACTCCACTCGGACCGGTAGTGGCAGGCGCTCCGGATCGACAGTGATAGTCGAGCGAATTCGATCGATCGGCGGGATGGTCGGGTTCGTGACATCCCGAACCGATGTGTTATCGCTGCGAGTCACGGAGTATGAGCGGCTCTATCGCGAGCGTTCGTTTTGCGATCGTGACGATTCGGAGGACGTACGCCGTGAACAATAGAAACGGCACGAGCGTGATGGTAAACGCGAGGCCGATCGCCCACGTCATGTTCGTCACGCCGAACGTGCTTCCGGGGAACGTTCCCGCGTCGACGACCGTGAGCATGACCCCGGCGACGACCAGCGCCGGGACTGCCGCATAGAGGATCATCTGCGAGAGCGTCACGAGCGCCCATTCGAAGTACAGCGTCTTGACGTGTTCCCGTGCTGGCCCGAACAGGCTCAAGGCAGTCTTCAGATCGTCGAACAGCTCCATCTCGTCGGCAGAGAGGTCGTCTTCGTATTTGTTGACGATCCGTTCGACCTGAAAGATCTTCCAGCCGTAGTTGAAGTTGAGCGCGGCGAACAGCACGGAAAAGTCCCCGAACGACGCCCCCTCGAGCTGGTCGCGGACGTGTTCGGAGTTTCCGACGAGACTGTCGGTGAACTCGTCGATTTCCCCGCGGAGTTGCTCGTTTTCGTTCTCGGAGAAATCCTCACGGATCGTCTCGGCACGACGCTGAGCGACGAGAATGATTTCGCGAAGGAACGTCGACGGATCGGCCGGACTGGGCGATCCGATCAGCTCCTCGGTGAAATCACGGAAATCCATCGAGTTCTCCATTCGAGCGCGCTGCTCGCCGAGTGGCCCGTTCTCCTGAGAAAGGACCAGCTGACCGATCGTGACGACGAGCGTCGTGGCGGTGACGATGGCCGTTATCATCGTCGAAAACATCGTCTCGATCGTGTCACCAGTTCTGAGCTGCGGCATCAGCGGTTGCGGGAGGAGGGTGACGGCCGCGACGAAGCCGACGAACACGAAAAGCGCCAGGAACGCGGTCACCTGCAGACGGCTCGCGGCGAGGAGTAGCCAGATTTTGAAGCGGCTCTCGCCTGCGCGCTCGCGCATCGTGTCCGCCGTCCCGATGTCGGAAGACGCGTCGGTGCCGTTGCTCACGTCCATTCACTCCTCGTTGGTACCGTCGGCAGTCTCGGCCGGGCGTTTGAAGACGAGGTATTTGGTCCCACCACCCGTATAGTCGATCGTTTCGACGAGTTCCCAGCCGTCTTCGCCGTGATCGTTCAACTGGGCTTCCGGATCCTCGGCCTCTTTTTTGGTTTCACCGCGAGACGGTCTGACGGTCTTGTATTCCCATCGACGCACACTGACTCGGCTCACGGTCACGGTACGTCTTCGATCGCACTAAACGTAGGGGACCAGCACCAGCACCATCCGTCCGGAAACTGAACATACTCGAACCGTAGTCCGGTTCGGGCCACTGGAACGACCTCGAGGTGTCCCCGTAGGACCGCTGTCCACCGATCGGCAGTTCGACGATCGTTTCCAGCAGTTCCTGTGAGCGACACCCACCGCTGCCTGCGGCGATGGCGCGACGTTTTTGGCGATACCGTCCATACCCGTGAGCATGTCACTGACGGCAGGCGTCGTCGCGGTTCAGGGCGACGTGTCGGAACACGCGGCCGCCATCGAACGGGCGGCGACGGCCCACGGCCGCGAAGTCACCGTCCACGAGATCCGTGGGTCGGGAATCGTCCCCGAGTGCGATTTGCTTGCGATGCCCGGCGGAGAGTCGACGACCATCTCCCGGCTAATCCACAGCGACGGGATCGCGCCCGAGATCCAAGACCACGTCGCAGCGGGGAAACCGCTTCTCGCGACCTGTGCCGGACTGATAGTCGCCTCGAGCGACGCCGGAGACGACCGGGTCGACGAACTCGACGTGATCGACGTAAGCGTGGAGCGCAACGCGTTCGGCCGGCAGAAAGACAGTTTCGAAGCCCCGGTCACGGTCGCAGGGCTCGACGACCCGTACCCGGCGGTGTTCATCCGCGCGCCCGCGGTCGACGCAGTCGGCGAGGCCGACGTGCTGGCGACGTGGGACGAGCGGCCGGTCGCGGTCCAAGACGGTCCGGTCGTCGGCACCTCGTTCCACCCGGAGCTGATCCCGGACAGTCGGATTCACGGCCTCGCGTTCTTCGAAAACGAGGCGGCGGCGGTACCGGCCCTCGAGGACGTCCAGTAATGCCGCTCAGTGCGACCGAGGCCCCGTGGCTCGGGCACTGCATGCATTCGCGACCGGACCTGTTTTCTCCCTCCCCCACAACGGTCTGGGTATGCAGGCATCTATCGACGCGGTCCGCGTCGCAGGGACTCCGCAGGGACCAGTCCCGGTAGTCGTCCTCGCCGTCGACGGAGAAGACGACATCGTGCCGATTTTCATCGGATTCAACGAGGCGACGAGCATCGCCCGCGGACTCGAGGCCGAAGATATCGGACGACCACTGACACACGACCTCTTGCTCGACGTCATGGAAGAACTTGGGAGCCGAATCGATCACATCGTCGTCAACGAGATTAAAGAGCGAAGCGACGGCCAGGGAGGGACGTACATCGCCGACATCCACCTGGCGACGCCTCGCGGCGAGACAGTCGTCGATGCTCGTCCGAGCGATTCGCTCGCACTGGCCGCCCGGACGAACGCATCGATCGAGATCACTGATGACGTCTTCGAGGACGGCCGAGACGAACGCGAGAAGTTCGACGAACTCGAGGACATCAGAAACATGTCGGGTGAGCTGTGATGGACGAGGTACTCAAGGACCTGTTCACCGTTATCGAAGCTCGGAAGGAAACATTACCTGAAGATTCCTACACCGCCTCGCTGTTCACACACGAAAAAGGCGAGAACGCGGTACTGGAGAAACTCGGGGAGGAGACGACGGAACTCGTACTGGCCGCGAAAGACGACGATCGCGAGGAAATCGCCTACGAGAGCGCGGATATCGTCTACCACCTTCTCGTCCTGCTCGCAATGAAAGACATGGATGTCACGGATCTCGTGGCGGAACTCGAGGCCCGCCGCTGAGCGATCGTCTCGGTGTCGGACCAGGACGAACCGGGCGAACTGCATGCGGACCGTTATGAGGAGTGTGTCGAGGAGTGCAGGTGACATCCTCCCACGACTGAACAGTAGGTGCCGAAGTAGCTAAGTCGTCGTTTTCGTCGTCGGTGACGAATCAACAGTATGATCCATGCGACCGAGGCAAAACACCTATCTCGTGCAGCTACCTCTCTGTTGTTCACGCGGCTCGATTTTGCGACGAAATCGAACGGGCAGTATTCGAGCGAGGACTTTGAGAAAGTCCTCGCTCGAAGTGCCTTCGACGGCGAGTTTGTCCATACGACCGCGAAAGAACTGCAGCTCGCTCGAGGAGAAGACATTGACCTTCAGCAACGGAGTCCGCTCGCGAAATCGCTTCTCTACCATCTTCGTGGATTAAGCCCGGACGCCATCGACGCCCAGTTCGATGGCGTTCGGGCAGCCACGTTCGCTCACGCCCGCCAGCAGCGGGCGTTCGCTCGTCCTGTCGACGTCGCGCTCGATATTCACGAGTGGCTCTACTACGGCTCGGCCGAGACACCGCACGTCTGTGCGATCAATCCAGACCGTGGAACGAACCTTGCCTACGCATTTGTGACGCTCTGTGTCGTCGATCCAGCGGTTCGGCTGACACTGGCGTAGGAATCGATCGAGGCGGATGACTCCCGCACGTTGCGGGAGTCCATCCGCCGACTCATCGAGATCGCTCGCCAGTTCGTCCAGATCAACCGCGTCTACTGCGACCGGAGTTTCTACCGGGTTTCACTTGTTCAAACATTGGCTGATCTGGACGTCAGGTTCGTCGTACGCGCGCCGAAGACACCGGGCGTCAAGCGCGTGCTTGACGCCCATGACGAGGAGACATTCGTCACCAACTACGAGATGGTCCGGAAACAACCACCGACGGGACGAATATCGGTAACACTCGTCGTCGTCCCGCACCGAACGCGGGACGACGACTCGTTCTGTCTGGTAACGAACTGTGACGTCTCGGTGGAGTTCGCCGAACCGTTTGCGGAAGCGTACCGCCGTCGCTGGGGAATAGAGACGTCCTATCGGAAGATCGGAGAGTTTCTCCCGCGAACGTCGGCTAATGATCAAGATAACTTTTGCAAATATGGACTGAGGAATTGATCGATCCAGGACTTGGCAAATCCGAGTCGGTCGGTAAGGGTGTCGAAGAGACGGCGAGCGAGAGTTCGGAACGCGCTCTCGCTCGCCACCACGATTGGCGAGGCAGTGCGTTTGAGTACTTTCCAGACCTGTTCAATCGGGTTGAGATGCGGTGAGCCGACCGGAAGAAAGACGAGATCAATACCGAGTTGATGTGCGCGTTTGCGCGTGTGTTCACAGATGTGAGACGAGAAGTTATCCAAGACGAGCAGAATCCGCGTTCCCGGATTCTGCTCGCGGACTTGCTCCAAGAGCGCACAGATGTTCTCTTTCGATTGATCTTCAGGGAACGTCAGGACACTTTCGCCGGTGAGCGTATAGCATCCGACCGCTGGTTCGTCAAGCTTCACCAGCGGTCGTTCCAGTGTCGGATCATCAACGTACCACAGTCGATGCGAATTGTCGTATGGTTGTGGATGCGAAGCATCACAAAAACCGACGACAGTTCCCCCATCCGTGCAAATATCGTCGTCGAGGACCCATCCTTCGTCCTCATCATCAGGACGCTTGTTATGTGCCGTCTCTGTCTCCTCGTCGAACGCGTCTGCGACGCGTTCTTCGAGGATTTCATCTGCGTTTTCTGGCCGAGAGGGGCGCTTTGGACGTGGTTTAGCGTAGGACAGACCGAGATTCCGGAGGAATCGACCGAGATAATCCGGATGGTACTCTACACCGAACTCTTCGTCCAAGAGCTGATGAACTTCCTGTGCTTTCCAGGGTTGCCCCTCCCGGAGAAGTTCTAAAAGACGCTCTTGTTCCTCGTCACCGAGCTTCGGGGGCCTTCCGCCCCCGAAGTTCGGTGTCAACTGACCAAGTCCGCCATCGTTCCATCGACGCGCCCAGCGACTTCCAGTCGACGCAGATTTGCCAACGTCGTCGGCTGCTTCCTCGTACGTTGCTCCCTTGTAGAGACGTTTGACAAAGGTGAGTCGCTTGATGATCTTTGGATCGTCTGCTTCGTCCAGCAGACGATCCAACTCCTGCTCACTTAGATGACGAACAAGATCGCCTCGCCGGTCTCCTCCCATTACTCGCCCGTCTCAGTCTATGCCCATAACTTCCGTCACTCATTAGCCGACGTTCGCGGTGCGGCTGTTCGAGTTTCTGTTCGCTGTGGCGTTGTACAATCTTTGGATTCTGGTGTGTCTGGTTCTCGTTGAGCAGCGAGTATTGACCGACCGGCCGGCAGTCTCGACAGCCCTGTTTCGGCTATTTGTATTGTCTCTTCCAGACAGTTAGCAGAGAGTGCGGCGGCCGACCCGGGTCAGCACGCCGCTGCCGACTAGCAAGGCTACATTCATTCCCTTCTGCGGTCAATTGATTGTCTGATGAATGTGTTTGCTCAAGGAGTGAACACTAGTTGACTGGTTAATCTTGACCCTGCGGTCGGGAACTGGACGCATCTGTTTGGAGGTTCGGCACCTACTGTTCAGTCGTGGGTTTTGCGCCTGTTCAGCACTATAACACGGTCACAATCATTGCCGGGCCTGCGCGGACCTGCTGCCGAAGTGCGCGAAAAGCTGTCGGGAGATAACCGCGGCCTGATTTCGGCAGAACCGGGTCGCGGACCGAGCCGGGCCCGGGGTTAGTCGGACGCGCGAGAACACCCGAACACCGCGGTCGATCTCCTCGATTCGGATAAAAGTACGCGTCAACGGCACTCACAAAGCCGGTGCTGATGCCGGTGCCGGTGCCGTTGACGGTTCATCGTCCCTGGGCAAGTGGGGGCAGCGCTGCTAACAGGACGCTTCCTGTCCGCAGTAGGAATCCTGCTCGTCGTAGTCGATAGAGGCCTCTGCGACCGTCTCGCCGTTCAGGGTGAGCGTCACGGTGGCCGTACAGTCCGGTTCGAGTTCGGTCCTGAACTCGGTCGAACTGTTCGCGCCGACGGTCAGTCCATCGGTGGAGCCACCGTCGCTGCCGCCGTCCGAACCACCGTCGCTGCCGCCGTCCGAACCGCTCCTGGCGTCGGCGACGATCTGGTTGATTTTCTCGACCTTGTCCGCCGCGTTGTTCAGCGCGTCGACCGCTTCCTGCGCCGCCGCGCCGAGGCTATCTTTTAGACGTTTCGCCTCTTTGCGCGCCTCTTCGGGCGTGCTGACCGGGTTGGCGATGTCCGTACCGATCTTTTGCTGAGCCTGTGCGTTGATCTCGTTGACGACTTTCGTGAAGATTTCGTCTTGAAGGGTGCTCGCCGTGTCGGCGGTGATCGCGTCGATCGTGCCGATCTTCTCGACGTTCTTGAGCTTCTCGTTGATGCTCTCGATGATCCCATTGATCTCCTGAACGGCCGCCTCGTTACCGCCGCCGGAGCCGCCATCGTCTCCGGAACTGCCATCGTCTCCGGAACTGCCATCGTCTCCGGAGCCGCCATCATCTCCGGAACTACCGTCGTTTCCGGAGCCACCGTCGTCTCCGGAGCCACCGTCGTCTCCAGAGCCGCCCGAGTTGTACAGCGGCGTCCCTTCGTTTGCGAGCGTTACTGGTTGGTCGGCGTTGTTTTCGACGTGGAACGTTGCGTATTCGCGGGCGGCGTCGACACATTCGGCTACGAGCGTAATCGCGCTCGGATCGATGTCGGTTGATTGAGTGGGAGAAGCCATTGATTCGGACCCATCGTTATCGACCGTTGCAGAAACACCGAGGGCGCCACTTCCGAGTAACGCGCCACTTGTCGCGATCATCTTCAGGCTATTCCGTCGTGAGAGTGGGGTTCCGTCTACCATGTTTTACTTCCCTAGCTGGAACTTTGTCCGTGACCAGTTAGGGTAAGAAGTGGTCATGGTTTTTATTAATATTATTATTCGAGTATTAAACAGTTGTAGAGTTGTACGTTTTGTGAGTCGGATGCATTAATCAGATATTTCACGCCCTGTCAGTGCTAATTATTGGAAAAGAGGACAAAATTGAAAGCGTAGATGGCGAACACGTCCGAGCGAACCACGCCCCATCAGAATGGTACGGTCGAGAGACCTGACGAAACGGATGCCGTCGGATCCGGTACACCTCGTCGTAATGTTTCGGTTCACCACGAAAATTCACAGTGAGAGCCCGTTCGGACGGCGGACGATGGTGCGCTCTCTCGGCGGGTGAAACGGGAACCCCCGAGACGAGTGCCACCGACGTTCGTGGGGCTCGAACGTCGGTTCGCGACCGAAACCACACCGCATACCGGTACGAACGGGGACGAAAAGCTAATTTGGTAGCACTGATACTCCCTCCGACGAGCGGGATGGAGGACAGGGACACGCTGTTCGGCCGGTATTACGGATTGTCCACGGAAGAAAGGACTCGGTGGGCCATCGTTTCTGCCGATTGGCTCGTCGTCCGTAAGCCGTGCTTGCCAGAGCGCCTCCCGCACCGTTTACCGTGTTGCAACGATTGATCAAAATAAAATAACACGAGTGACGCCCGACGCAGTCGCACTCACTGTCGATAACCCCGACGACGACCGAAGTCGATCGAACCGTCTACGCGAACGGTATCCACGACGCAACGACGTCGGTTCTGATCCCTCGAGGATCGATCGGACTCGGCGTACGATCCCCCGGTCAGCGTCCGTAAGGCGCTCATCGACAGAGTGACCCACTATCGGAGTGACCGAGTGCCGACGGACCGGGCGGGCACGGGAGACACCGCACCGACAGCGTTACGTGCTATCCGGGCCGAATACCGGCTCCTCGTGAGAAACTCGAGCAGCATACATCCCGACGACGCCGCCGACCGCACCGAACACCATCGGATAGAACGTTCCGGCGAATCCGATCGCCAGAAGCAGGTCGGGCTGCATCGGTCCCTCGCCGAGATCGATAGCGAATACGGTCGTGCCGAGAAGGACGATCGGCAAGTAGCCGATCATGATGGAGGTTCCCGTGAGAGCGGCGTCGGCTGTCGAGACCAGGTCGTGTCGCACGTACACCGTGACCGACGCGCCAGCGACGAGCAAGATCAGTATCGGGATCACGTACAACAACAGAGTGCTGCCACCCTCGGCGGAGACGAAGTTGTGGTTCGGCTCGAGTGCTTGCAGGATGCTATACTGTGGCACATCGATGGGGACGTTGTGGGCATTGTAGAACAACATACCAATCATTTCGACGGAGAGAGACTCGCTGGCGGCAAGCTCCAGTGCCTCGAACTGCTTGCTCGACGTGACGTCGCCGATCGCGGCGACGTAGGCGAGAACATAGCCGGCAATCCACGCGAGAGAACCAGCTAACGCCCCGACGACTATCATGGCTTTCGATTCGGAATCGATCAACATGCAAATTAAGAGTGATCCATAGTACAAAATAATTTCGGATTTTCAGTAAATAATAATTATTAATTATTTGAAAAGATATACTGAAGTTCAGTTCATCGTCACGGGTTCGAGACGGATTCGATGTGCAACTGGTGCTGTCGTCCGATCTATTCAAAGTGGAGAGTACCGCACCGGTTCGTGATGGAGTGACCGCTGGATCACCCACGTCGGCCGCATTCAGTCGTCGACCACGACGAGGAGAATTGACCGACGCGACGAGTAGGTACTAGAGATGATCGAACTCGTCAGTTGTACTGATTCCACAGGAACCAGTTGTATCGTCGACTGCGTCGACGGCTGGAGTGCCGAAAACGGAGATCACAGCCAGACCACTGGATGCGAGGGTGGGACACCGCGGTTACGGCTGGAGCGACTCTCACCCTCGAGCCTCTGGGTCACAGCCGGATGACTGAGGTCGGGCGCCGGACCGAGTTGGAGCGAGTCGGCGTAACTCGACGTCGCACCCGAAATCAAGTACGAACCGCAGCACCGACGGTACCGGCGACCGCGCTCTCGAGGGCCATGAAAAGGGAAATCGCGACGGCAAGCGCGAAGATCCCGAGGCCGGCGGTGCCGGCGATCGCGCCGCCGAGCGGACCTAGTGCGATCCCGGCCAGGCCGACTGCGACGCCGATGAGCAGTCCGCCGATGATACCGCCGAGCGAGCCGGCGAGTAGCCCGTGCCAGAAACCGCTTCCCAGACCGCCGCCGGCCATGTAGCCGGCGACGAACCCACCGATCAGCCCGGCAGCGAGCTGGCCGATGCCGGGGACGACGAGCCCGATGATTCCGAAGACGGTTACGACGAGGAAGCCGATGAAGACGGCACGCCAGTCGGTCATACTGAATCAGACGACGGCGAGGGGGATAAGCTCGCGGCGGACAACGAACGGCCTTTTATGAGCGCGCGTTCTACCTCTGACCATGATTTTCGAAGACCTTCCGACCACGCCCACGTCGGAAGAGCTGATCGACAAGGCGTTTTCGCGGGCGGCACGGGCTGGCAAGGCAAAGGGCGGCCTTGAGGCCCAGCAGTCGATGCTCCAGACGGCAGCCAACATCATCTCGGACAACTTAGAAAACGTCGTGACGGCGTGGCCGGACTTCGAGTACGACGCACATCCGTTCTACTACGAGCTGGCGGACGCGATCGTCGACGTCGACCGACTCCGACAGAGCCTCTCCGAAGTGATGTGGGCCAGCCGGAAGGCTCGCGAGATCCACGAGGAGTACCAGCCCCGCTTGCGTAAGACCGACGTCGACACGGCGCGCAAACACCGGAAACAGGCCTTCGCCCGACTCGCGGACATCGTCGAACAGATCGACGACGAACTCCTGTACATCAACGAGTCGCGAAACGATCTTCGCGACTTGCCCGACATCAACCCCGACGCGCCGACGATCGTCGTCGCCGGCTATCCCAACGTCGGCAAGTCCTCACTCGTCAACGAAGTCACCAGCGCCCGCGGCGAAACCGCGTCGTATCCGTTCACGACGAAGGGAATCGGTCTCGGCCATTTCGAGCGCGACCACATCCGCTACCAGATCGTCGATACCCCCGGCCTGCTCGACCGGCCACCGGCGGAGCGCAACGCGATCGAATCGCAGGCGGTCAGCGCGATCGAACACCTCGCCGACTGCATGCTCGTCATGGTCGATCCTACCGGCGAGTGCGGCTATCCGATCGGCTCGCAGCTCGAGCTTCGGGACTCGATCGCGGCTCAGTTCGAGGACGTCCCCGTCTTTACGGTCGCGAACAAGGCGGATCGATTCGACCCGAACGAACTGGACGAGGCGATCGCGGCCGATTACAGGATGAGCGTCGAAACGGGCGAGAACGTTGAGACCGTTCTCGAGGCGGCCGTCGAGGCGATCGATTACGAACCCGAGTTGCCGTTCGAGGGGTGAGGGACCGTCGAACGACTCGCGTTCGAGTGCCAGTTCGGCGAACATCGATCGGTTAGCCGTTCACAAACTTCGATCGTTCATACGGACTACTGTAAGTCATTGCCGGTGCAACCGCGACCGTCCTGCGATTGCACCGGTACATCGGTACAGCAGACCGTATCAGTCGTCGTCCTCGGAGAACACTCGATTTGCGACGGGGTGGTCCGATTCGCCGACGACGGCTGACGTCTGCTCGCTGACTTTTGCGAACGCATCGACGCCGAAGACGAACGCGCCGAGGATGATCATCACGTCGCCGGGGACGCGCAGCCAGAAGAGCAACTGAATCAGATCGCTGTTGTAAAACGCCAGGCTCCGCGAGGCGGCGTAGCTCTCGGTGAACGCGACCTCGAGCTGGGCGAAGCCGACCGGCATCAACGAGAGCAGCGTCATCACGGCGAGGCCGACGTTCAGGAGCCAGAACGACCAGCGGAGCCGACGGCCCGACCAGCGATCCCCCGGCACGGTGATTCGAAACATGTAGGTTGCCATGCCGAGCGCGAGGAAGCCGAACGCGCCGAACATCGAGGCGTGGGCGTGTGCGACGGTGAGGTACGTGCCGTGTTCGTAGTAGTTGATCAGCGGCAGGTTGATGAAAAATCCGAGCACGCCGGCCCCGAGGAAGTTCCAGGCCCCGCTGGCGATGATAAACATGAACGGAAGCGTGTAGGGGAAGGTCTCGTCGCTCGTCGCGAAGATGCGGTACTGTCCCAGCGCCTCGAAGAGGATCAGGACGAGCGGGATCAACTCGAGCGTCGAGAAGACCGTCCCGAGCGGGAGCCAGACGTCGGGCTGGCCGACCCACCAGTAGTGATGTGAGACGCCGATGACCCCGGTTCCCATCACGAACAGCGCCTGAAACATGACGGCTTTCTCAGCCGATTGTCTTCGGAGCAGCCCCATACTGACCAGCGTGACGCCGACGATGGCGACGATGAAGAACTCGAAAGCCCCCTCGACCCACATGTGGACGACCCACCAGCGCCAGAATTCCGTCACAACGATACTCGTTTCCGGCGTGTAAAGCATCCCCGCGAGAAACAACAGCCCAATCGAACCGCCCGCATAGAGGATCATGTGTGCGAGCCCATAGCGCGGTTCCCGATCCAGCAGCGGTTTGAACCCACGCGCGACCAGCACGGCCCAGAAGCCGAAGCCGGCGAGCAGGCCGAACTGCCAGAGCCGGCCGACTTCGAGGTACTCGAGGCCCTCGTTGCCGATCAGCCACCAGTACCAGCTATCTGTGTCGATGTAGCCGTTCGTGCCGAGCCAGACGCCGACGAAGCCGCCAACCGTGACGACGACAATCGCACCGAGTAGGCCCGAGACGTACGTCCGCTGACGCGAGGGTTCGTGTCCCGTCAAGAGCGTCGCGAGAAACAGCCCCGCCGCGAGCCAGAGGGCGGCGATCCAGAGGATGCCCAGATCGAGGTGGTACGTCTTCGCGATCGAGAACGGGAGCCACTGGAGGATGTCCCTTCCGGCGATCGATTCGATCCCGTAGAAAGCGTCGCGCTCGACGTAATAGTGAGCGAGCACTGCACCGAGTAACGTCTGGGCGATAAACAACACGGCTGCGACCAGGACGAACCAGGTCGCCGCGATTTGGCTCGGGAAGACGTCGATTTCGTCGGGGTCCGGGATGGAGACGAGCGAGGTCTCCGGTTCGGGAAGGGTGACGGACTTGTACAGCCAGATGCCGATTCCGGCGGCACCGACGAGCAGAATCAGGCTGATCGAACTCCAGACTGCCGTCCCGCCGGTCGGCGTGTTACCCGCTCCGGGCTGGTACGGCCAGTTGTTCGTGTAACTGTTGTCGGTCCCCGGCCGATCCGCGTGGGAGATCCACGCCGTCCAGAGGGCGAAATCAGCGAACCGTCTGGCATCAGTTTCGGACTCGATCGCCTCCGCGGGGACGCCACGTTCTCGGCTCCCTTCGTGGTACCGGTCGACGAATTCCTGTCGAACTTGTTCGTGGGCGTATGCCTCAGCCTCGGAGTGTTCTGGCGCCTCGGGTTCGGTCTCCTCGAGGTCGAGTTCGGCCAGTCGCTCGGCCCCTGCTTGCTCCGCCGGTTCGAGACGCTCGTAGGCCGTACCGTACCGCTCCTGTGCGTAATAGTCGCGCATATACTGGACCTTCAACTCGAGCGCGCTCGCAGTGTAATCTACGCCGTAGTAGGCGCCGTTGCCCAGAATCGACCCGTGATTCATCAGCCCGTTGGACTGAAACGTCGCCTTCCCCGCCTGAACGTCGGATTCCGTGACGATCGGTTCGCCGTCGGGGCCGTCGATCGCATCCGGAATCGGCGGCGACTGCTGCATCGAATACCAGGCACCGACACCCATAATTGCGAGGTTGAAGACGAAAACGACCGCGAGGATGCGCGCGAGCGTTCGTCGTCGGACCTCGATGTCGTGAAACTCGAGTCTCATGGCGATCACCAGTAGGGAGGAATGTGTCACCATATTTCACACGAGTTCGTTTAGTCGTTGGGGCGGTACGACCGGCTGTAACCAGTTGACGGAGGAGTCTCGGGGCAGTGGCCATCGGTATCGGCGAGCCCATCCCCACCTCCAGGACGAGACGATGACGTGGCCCGGCTGTCGCTGTATTTCCACTCGAAGGGGTAGCGTGTCGCGTTGGCGGATATATTAGTATCGTGAGTGTATGACACTAGCTGATGATCGACAAGCCAGACCTGACAGGGCAGACGGCATTTATCACCGGAACGACACGGGGGATCGGAAAGCAACTTGCGCTCGCGCTCGCCGAACAGGGGTGTAATATCGTCTCGACGGGGAAGACGGTCGACGATTCGGATTCCGATCTGGACGGAACGATCCACAAAACGGCCGACGCGTGCGCCGAGAAGGGCGTCGATACGCACGCCGTTCAGTTGAACGTACGAAACGAAGACGAAATCGACGCGGCCATCGAAGAGGCGATCGACGAACTGGGCGACATCAACATCGTCATCAACAACGCCTCGGCCATCCAGCTCGAGTCCGTCGAAGAGATGCCGGCCGACCGGTACGACCTCATGAACGAGGTCAACGTGCGCGGCACCTACCTCGTCTCCCGAGGCTTCATCGATCACCTCAAGGGGGTCGAGAAGGACGCCTGGATCCTGACGAACGCACCGCCGGCGAAGATCGATCGTGCGCCGGGAAGTGCCGCCTACTCTTGGTCGAAAATGGGCATGTCCTTCATCACCCTGTCGGTGGCCCAGGAACTGGCCGACTACGACATCGGCTGTAACTCCTTCTGGCCCGTCACCGCTATTGATACGCGCGCGACGCGGTACTTCGGAATGGGAACCGAAGACGACTGGCGCACGCCGGACATCGTCTCGGACACGGTCCTCGAAATACTCGATCGAGACCCGGCTGAATTCACCGGAAACGTCGTCTACGACGAAGACATCCTTCGCGAGGCCGGTATCGAGGATTTCTCCCAATATAATCTCACCGACGGTGACCCGGCCCCGCTCTCGGCACAAATCTTCGACCCGGACTATTCGCGACCCGAAGGCGGCGACGAAACCTAGGGTCCACCCACGACGGGGTAAGAAACTCAAGACTGCTGCCGGAGCGTCTCTCGAGCGGTGGTGTGGTCAACGGAACGGCTGCGGAGACCCCGAGCCACCGGTCGTTCGAGTCGAGTCCAGTGTCAGGTCGAACCCAGGAACAACCAGCAACGGCAATCAGCCAGCGTCGAAGACCAGCCGATCACGAGCAGTGTGGATCTCGAGGCCAGCACGGTATTCGCCGGCCCGGCGTCGAACCTTCGCCGCCGCAATCACTGTCCACCGCCCACCCCCTGTCCGGCGAGACGTATTCGAACGACGACGCACAACCGAGCTACCGCTCGAGGACGATGACGTATCTAACCTCCACCGTAACAGGGGAGTCGGCGTGACTGCCGATCCGCTCGTCGAGGACGGTGGCCAGTTCGGGCGGCGACCCGTCCGGTGGGCCGCCGATCGTCACGATCACCCGCTCCGGATTTCGGAACGGGTAGTCGGCCCCCATCACGACCTCGAGCTCGAGTAACTGGAATTCCTCGTATTCATCCTGTGCGAGGACCGCCCGTACTTCCTCACGGGCGTCCTGTTCGAAGGTACTCGCTTCGTAGGAGGCGTAGGTGATCCCGCCGAGAAACACCGCGAAGACGAGTACGATGACGACGAGTCCGACGATCCGGTGACGGAGTCGTCGTTCCGCTTCGCCGAGCTGGAACAGGTTCTCCGGCCGATAGCCGGCGTACCACAGCGTCAACAGCCCGGCCAGGTTCACCGAGAGGAGGTTGACGAGAACGAGAACTGTCGCACCGATCGCGGCCGACGGCTGACCCCACGCGAGCGAGATTCCCGCGACGCCGGCAGGCGGGATCAGCGCTGCTGCGATCATGACGCCGACGAGCGCGACGGAGGTTCCAGTCGCGATGCTGACGACGCCCGCGACGCCCGCGCCGAGTGCGATTGCGAGCGAGAGCAGATCCGGTGCGAGCCGCTCCGAAATTTCACCGACGTTAGAGAGCACGAGCCCCGGTGGGACGATGTTTGTCATCCGAACGAGCAGCGCGAAGATTGCAGCGGCCCCGATGGCGAGGACCACGCCGATGATCTGGAACGAGACGCTCTCAGCAAACATCTCCTCGTCGTCGAGCACCGTCCCAACACTGGCACCCAGCGCCGGCCCGATCAGCGGCGCGATCACCATCGAACCCACGACGACCGCGGGCGAATCCAACAGGAGACCCGCGGTCGCGACGATGGCGCTGATGACCGTCATCACCGTGTAGACGGGAAACGTCGGCGTCAGATCCTCGGCCTCGGCCTGTAACTCGTGGCGCGAGATGCGATCCGACTCGACGTTTCCGTCCTCGTACTCCTCACGCAAGGCCTGGAATCGCCGCGATACGACCGTCTCCGCATCGATGACGACCGTGTAGGCGTCCTCGTCGATCCCTGCGTCCTGTAACTCGTCTAAGACCGGTTCGACGGCCGCATCTGGCAGCGGAAAGTAGACGACCGCCATGTACTCTCGACGGCTGCTTTCGTCGGTCAAGACGTAGTCGATCTTCCGCTCGTCGAGCGTCTCGAGGATCGTCTCCCGCTTGCCCATCGGCACCGTCAGCTGTACGAGCCGCACATCGAAGGCTGAGGCGCTCAGGGATCATAACTCCGGGGCATCCTCCACCACGATCGGTCGATGCCGATCCGAACCGCCCGCGTCGTTCCGTCGTTTTCTTGTATTAACCACCGAGAATAGGGATATGATCCGTCGTTTCGCCTCGGTGTTCGGCACGATCGTACTAGTATTCGCCGTCGGCCTTCTCGTGATTTTCGGGCGCTACGGGCTCGTTGATCCCATCACGGCCGCAGTCATCGGTGGTCTCGTCCTCGCAGCACTGCTGTCGATCATCGGCAGCGTCGCGGATTCGATCGCCATTGGCCGACGGGCCATCCCGTGGAACGTCCTCGTCGGAACAGCGAACATCGTCCTCTCGGTCGCCGTCGTTCTCCTGTGGATTCGGACCGCCGTCATCACCAACGACGTGAGCTCGTGGCTCGTCGCCGCGGCGATGCTCACGAGCGGCATCTCGGTCTCCTGGCAGGGGAGCCAGATCGCCCGGAACAGCCACCACGTCGACCTCAATCCGGCCCCCTCGAGCCGCCGATTCGTCACCATCACCTTGCTCCTCGCAGGGTCGGTCGGCATTGGCTTGTTCGCGGTGGCGAGTATGTAGCGGTTCCGTCGCGCGGAAACGATATCGATCAGGATACGGGAGTGGGACTGCCCAGCGCGCGGTAGCGACCGGCGAGCGGCCGCGGGATCGACCGGCGACGGGACCCCTTCAGTGCGTATAAGCCACCGAGACGACTACACGAACGCATGTTCGATACGCGCCCCGACCGCGAGGCCGAAGTCGTTCTCGTCGGCCGCTCGAACGTGGGGAAATCGACGCTCATGCGCGAACTGACCGGCCACAGCTTCGACACGGGTAGCAAACCCGGCGTCACACGCTCGCCGAACCACTACGACTGGGCGTCCGAAGACTTCGTCATCACCGATCTCCCCGGGTTCGGCTTCATGAGCGGCGTCGACGAGGATCATCGCGAACAGATCAAGACCGACATCGTTCGGTATCTCGAGGAGTACGCCGAGAACGTCCTCGTGGCGATCCTCGTCGTCGACGGAAAGAGCGTCATCGACATCATCGACCGTCACTCCGGTCCCGACGAAATTCCCTACGACGTCGAGATGTTTCACTTCCTTCGGGACCTCGGAATTCCAACGGTCGTCGCCGTCAACAAGATGGACAAAGTCGACGACAGGGACGACCGACTCGACGAACTCTGCGACCGGCTCGGACTGTTGCCACCCTGGAAGCAGTGGCAGGAGACCATCGCCCCCATCAGCGCGAAAAAGGGCCAGCTCGGTCCGCTGAACGAAGCCGTCCGGTCACACCTTCACGAGCAGAACAGAGACGATCTGTTCAAATTCTTCTGATCTGTCGGATTGTGCCGCCACGTCAGCTGTCACCGTTTGTAACATCGACCGGTCTACGGTTCCGGGCTAACTCCTGTAAGGTTCGAGGCGATCCAGTCGTTCAGTTCCGCTTCGTGGGCGTCCCACACATCGCGGATTCGCTCGTATTCGTCCTGGGCCGCAGCCTCGCCGCGATAGCGAGCGATCGATTTGAGCCGGGTTTGCATCGCCCTCAGGCAGGCGTCCGTTTCGTCGTGCCAATCATATCCACACTGGACGAACACGGCGTGCATCAGCGACCACATACCGATTCCGATGCGCTCGTCATCGCCCTGACCGGGCGCCGCTGGGAACACCGCGTCGAACGTCTACACCAGTCTGTGAACCGAAAGCACTGGTTTCTGATACAGCGGCCGTTCAGACGACTCGATTCATCAGATCCTCACCAGTCTCGAGTCGTGAGACGTTCTCGCGGACGATATCGCCGACGTCGCGGAAGTAATCCCGCGTGTAGGCCGCACAGTGGGGCGAAACGATCACCTCGTCCATCTCCCACAGCGGCGACTCCTCGGGGAGCGGCTCCGTTTCGAAGACGTCCAGTGCCGCTCCTGCGAGGTCGTCGGCCTCGAGCGCGTCGATCAACGCCGGTTCGTCGACGACCGAGCCGCGGGCGACGTTGACGAAGTACGCGTCGGCTCGCATCGCGGCGAACGCCTCGGCATCGAAAAGGTGATGGGTCTCGTCGGTCAGCGGCACGGTGAGGATTACGAAATCGGCGTCGCCGATCGCCTCGAGCAGATCGTTGGTCGCGAAGACGTCGTCGAATCCGGGAACCGGGTCGGCGGACCGGTGGACGCCGGTCACGCGAACGCCGAGCCCACCGAGCGTTTCCGCGACGCCCTCGCCGAGAGTCCCAGTGCCGACGACGCAGGCCGTCGTGCCCGGGAGCGTAAATGCCTCGTCCCACTCGGGACGGTCCCATCGCCGCGCCTGCTGGTTCGCGACGTGATCGTGCAACCGCCGGGCGAACATGAGCAGGTAGCCCGCGACCATCTCGCCGACGGTCCGGTCGTGAATCCCCGTACTGTTCGTGAGAACGACGTCGTGTTCCTCAAGCGTGTCGAACGAGAAGCGATCGACGCCCGCCTGCGTCGAGTGAATCCAGTGCAGATCGAGAAATGCCTCGCGGTCCTCGTGGGTGACGACCGCGTCGCACGCGGCGATTTCGTCGTCACCGATCACCGTGACTTCCATCGGTAAATCTGCGAGGTACTCGACGAGTTTCTCCGGCGGAAAGATGCTGCTGACGGTTTCGTGGACGCCGATTCGCTCGAGTTCGAACTGCATGACGGTCGCTACAGAGGGCCCCAAATTGAAGGTTTCTACCTCGGCAGATACCTCCCGAGTCCCCGTCGAAGTGGCGGCTCGGGGAAAATCCTCGTCACAAGGGGCTCAGAGGGGGTAACTCTTCGTCACAGCCGCCGTGTGTCCCTACTCCCTCGAGGGGTTTCGGTCTGTCGTTCCGGCGCCGTCGCTCCGCAGTCGACGCGCGCCGTCGGTCCCGTTACTTGCGCCACTTCTCTAGCCCGCGCAGTTCCTCAGCCACCGCATCGATATCGGTCGGATCGAGCGTGCCGTGCTCTGTCACTATCTCGGTGACGCAATCGGCGGACGTCACGTCGAAGGTCGGGTTGAGTACGTCGATGGGAGCGTCGCCGTCGTAGACCGCGGCCCGGTCGCCTGACTCGAGGTTCACGACCTCGCGGGTCGAAATCTTGTCCGTGGCGGCCACGACCGATACTGGTGTCCCCTCGCGGTCGGCGGCGATCGAAAGCGCCCGCGTCCCGGTCTTGTTCACGACGGACCCGTCGGGCAGGACGGTATCCGCACCGACGACGACGCGGTCGACCTCCTCGGTCGCGAGGACGTGGGCGGCTGCTGCATCGGTATGGACCGTCACGGTGCTGTCGGTCGTTTCGGCCAGTCGTTCCGCGACGTCGATGCCCTCGCGAGCAGGCCGCGATTCCGCCACGTACGCGCGCGACGGATCTCCCTTACGCATCGCGTCGAGGACCGTTCCCGACCGCGAGAGCGTCGCGACGCTCCCCTCGAGGCACTCGGCCGCGTTGGTCGCGGCGTCCTCGTCGGCCGCCAGCGCGCGGTCGATCCCCGAGAGAGAGGCCTCGAGGATCTCGGGCGCGCCCGCATCCGGCCCGTCAGCGGTCGCCATCACCCGATTGACGCGATTGCGGAGGACCGCCATCGACGGCCGTGCCTCGAGCAATCGTCGGGCCAGTTCGGCGAGTTCCTCCCACTCGCTCTCGGGATCACGGGGTCCCCGTTCGTCGCCCCGAGTCGACGTCGTCGTCTCGCCCCGGGCTCGTTCTGCGACGAGCAATCCAGCTCGATCGCGCAGCACCTCGAGCGCGCGCACGGAGAGAGACGCTGCGCCGTGTTCGTCGTCGGCCGTGATCGACCGAACGGTGGGCGCGACGCGCTCGTAGGCGGTCCAGAGCTTCGGCACCGTCTCCCGGTCCCCGACTGCATCCAGCAGTTCCGTCGGCGGGACCCACTCGAAGTCGTCGTGCTCCTCGCTCAGATCGATCTCGCGAGTCTTGCAGTCGACGAGGTACGGATGGACGACCCACTCTCGTGCGAGCGTCGGGTCCTCGAACTCGACCGGGCGTCCGGATCGAACGAGCGAGACGGCGTCGGGCTCGAGCCCCGTTTCCTCGCGGATTTCGACGAGGACTTGCTCGTCCGGCCGTCCTTCTGCGAATCCGGACACGCCGCCCCACTGGCCCGTGTAGGTCCCGACCGAATCGCTGCGACACAGCAGCAACACCGCGGCGCGATTTCGAAGGAATGCGGTGACGACGTGACTCGGTCCCGACTCGTCGCTCTCGTTCCCATCGCGACCCGCGCCTGGTGTGTCGCTCATATACGAGGAAACGGCCGCCTGAAGGGAATCGCTTTCGGGACCAGGTCCCATACTATCGCTATGCAACGAATTGCGATCCTCTCTGATACGCACGTTCCCTCACGCGAACGCGCCGTTCCCGACTGGGTCGTCGCGGAACTCGAACGGGCCGACCACGTGATCCACGCGGGCGATTTCGACTCGAAGGGAACCTGCGACCGGATCGAATTACTTGCGGAGGGGGAATTGACGGCAGTTCGCGGGAACACCGATCCGCCGACGATCGAGATTCCCTACATCGACACACTCGAGGTCGATGGGGTGACATTCGCCGTAACCCACGGGTCCGGTTCGCCGAACGGGTGGGGACGACGGGTCGCGGAGATCGCTCGATCCAGCACATCCGACGACGATCCGGTTGCCGTCGCTGGCCACACACACGAGGTCGTCGACAGGACCGTCGAAGGGGTTCGAGTGCTGAATCCCGGCAGCGCGACCGGCGCGGCACCGGCCGACCGCGCGACGATGTACGTCGCGACCGTCGAGGACGGGACCCTGTCGCTCGACCTACGAACCGACTGACAGTCGCCGATCGGATCCGATGCCGCCGGCAGTTAGGCCGTGTAGCAACTCAGCGGCCCGTTCTCGGCGACCGATACGACCCAGATACAGCGGCGCGAGGTACCAACCGGACGGCTCAGTCGGTCGGACTCGAGAGATCACGCATCCGGTCAGTGTAGTCCCAACTATACAGTTCGTTTGGCTGGATTCGAATTCGGATTTCGTCGCGCGCGTCGCGTAACAGCCACTCGGCGAGAGACGAATCTGTTCCCCCGAGATAGCGTTCGATGAGGGCTCGGAGCGTCTCCTTGTTCCTGTCCGGAGACATGGCGGCAGTGCCGTTACCTCTGACACCCCGATACGGCGGATGGTTCGTCGAAATTTCGAACGCGACCTCCGCGTCGCTTCGGAGGAAGCGGACGACGTCGGCGTTCGCCCATGTCGCACACTCGAACGAGCCGTTTCGATACCGATACCACAGCGCAACCATCCACATGGACCCGTCTCCCCGCTGCGTTGAGAGGCGGATCGGGATCCGTGACTCGTCGAGAAAGGCCTCGAGTTGGCGTTCGGTCCAGGCACCGGTGATCTTGGCCATACGGTTCGTACGCAGGCCGCGGAGGAAAAGTACCCACTGTGGATCCGTTTCCGCTGCGAGGGAGCGGTGAATTCGTTCCCGCGTTCTCCACGATTGCTCGAGCGGGCACCGACCGATTCAGTGGCGCCAACGGGCCGCACATGCCGCCGACGAGGCGTGAACTATACCTGTCTCGGCCACCCCCATGTGACCATGACGCAGGACGAGACCGTATCGCTCGGCGAAGAACCGACCCCGATTCTCGAGGTGCCGAGCGTCGATGACGGGTGACGAACCGAGCGCCGACGGGCGAACCGGAGACGACGACACACGAATCGGCGTCGACGTCGGCGGGACGTTTACCGACGTGGCGCTCTCGGTCGACGATCGACTCGTCACGGCGAAAGTGCCGACGACGGACGACCAGCACGTGGGCGTCCTCGAGGGGATCCACAAGGCCTGCGATCGCGCCGGCATTGCGCCGGAAGCGATCGACGGCTTCGCCCATGCGATGACCGTCTCGGTCAACGCCCTCCTCGAGCGTGACGGCGCGAGAACCGCACTCGTCACGACCGAGGGGTTCCGGGACGTCCTCGAAATCGGCCGCCAGAACCGTCCCGCGCTGTACGATCTCGAGGCCGAGAAACCCGAACCCCTGATTCCCCGCGACCGTCGGTTCGAAGTCGACGAACGGACGACGATCGACGGCGTCGAGCGGTCGGTCGACCCCGATGAGATCCGCGACCTCACGGCGACCCTTCGAGACCGTGACGTCGAAGCCGTCGCAGTCTGCCTACTGTTCGCGTACGCCGCCTCCGAAAACGAACGGGTCGTCGCGGAGACACTGCGCGAGGAACTCGAGATCCCGATCTCGGCGTCTCACGAGGTTCTCGCGGAGTTTCGCGAGTTCGAGCGGACGTCGACGACCGCCGTGGACGCCTACGTTCGGCCCACAATCGATCGCTACGTCGGCCGGCTAGTCGAGGAGGTCGACGACGCGGGACTCCCCACACCGTGGATCATGCAGGCCAACGGCGGCATCGCCGACTCGGAGACGGCTCGCGAACGTGCCGTGACGACCACGCTGTCGGGGCCCGCGGCGGGCGTCGTGGGTGCGGCGGCGACCGTCGACGACACTGACGTGTCCGGACTCATCACGTTCGACATGGGCGGAACCTCGAGCGACGTGAGCCTCGTTCGCGACGGGCGCGTCGAGCGGACGACCGACGCCGAGGTGGATGGGCTTCCGATTCGAACGCCGATGGTCGACGTCCACACCGTCGGCGCGGGGGGCGGTTCGATCGCCTGGGTCGACTCCGGCGGCGCACTCCGGGTCGGCCCTCGGTCGGCGGGTGCAGAGCCCGGCCCGGCCTGCTACGGCCAGGGCGGAACGGAGCCGACCGTCACCGACGCCGCCGTCGTGCTCGGCTACATCGGTCCGGAGACGGCGCTGGGCGGCGAACTAACGCTCGACGTCGACGCCGCCCGCGAGACGCTCGAGCGACTCGCCGACGAGGCCGGACTCGAGGGGGGGCTCGACGCGGCCCGGGGTGTCTACCGCGTGGCAAACGCGACCATGACGCGAACGATCCGCGGCGTCACCGTCGAACGAGGCCACGATCCGCGTGAGTTTTCCCTGGTCGCGTTCGGCGGTGCGGGGCCGATGCACGCCACCGAACTGGCTGATTCCCTCTCCGTGGATCGCGTCGTCGTCCCGCGGCCCAGTGGGGTCCTCTCCGCGTACGGACTGCTCGCAGCCGACGAGAGCTACGACGCGGCCCGGACCGTCGGGGTCGACCTGGCGGCCGCCGATCCGGACGGTCTCGAGGACAGCTACGACGACCTCGTGTCGGACGTCCTCGCCGACGCATCGGACGCGGACGCGGCACGCGTCGAACGAGCGGCGGACTGCCGATACGACGGACAGAGCTTCGAACTGACCGTCCCCGTCGACGACGAGTTCGACGCGGAAACGGTTGCAACGCGGTTCCGCGAGGCCCACGAACGAGCCTACGGGTACGCCATGAACGAAGCGATCGAGGTAGTCACTCTCCGCGCGACGGCGACGGTTCCCGGGTCCGAACCGGCCGTCCGCCACGATGGGCGGGGAGACGACATCGTGGGCACTCGAAACGCACACTTTCCCGGCGTCGGACCGCGCACGGCGACCGTCTTCGACCGGGATCGGGTCGCCCCAGGTGCGACGGTGTCCGGACCGGCGATCCTCGAGCAAGCCGAGAGTACGACCGTCGTTCCGCCCGCGTGGTCGGGCGACGTCCTCGAGGACGGCACGCTCGTACTGACCCAAGAACACGACCCTGGAGTGAGAACACCATGACTGTGAGCACTGACGAGACGGGCGACACCGACGACAGAAGTATCGATCCAGTCACGCTCGAGGTGCTGCGCAATCAGCTCGAGGGCGTCGCGGAGGAAATGGGCCAGACCCTGATCCGCGGGGCGTACTCGCCGAACATCAAGGAGCGTCGGGACTGTTCGACGGCGCTGTTCGACGCCGACGGCCGGATGATCGCCCAGGCCGAACACATCCCGGTCCACCTGGGTGCGATGCCGGCCGCGGTCGATGCCGTCCGCGAGTGCGATCCTGAGCCCGGCGACGTGTTCGTCCTCAACGACCCGTTCACCGGCGGGACTCACCTGCCCGACGTGACGATGGTCTCGCCGCTCGCACCCGGCCGTCAAGGGGACGGCAGGAGCGACGGGGACGCGAACGACGATGACGGCGACAGTGATCGAAGCGACCGCGAGATCGTCGGCTACGCGGTCTCCCGCGCCCACCACGCCGACGTCGGCGGGATGACCCCCGGCAGCATGCCGGCCGGTTCACGAGAGATTCATCAGGAAGGCCTTCGACTCCCGCCGACCCGACTCGTCGCTGGCGGGCGACTCAGGGACGACGTCCGCTCGCTTCTCCTCGCGAACGTCCGCAATCCCCGCGAGCGCCGAGCCGACCTCCGCGCCCAGCAAGCGGCGAACGAACGCGCCGAGTCACGGCTCGCCGACCTCTTCGCCGAACACGGCCGTGAGATCGTCCGAACCGGGTTCGACGCTGTGATCGAGTACTCGCGCGAGCGCGTCGAGCGCGAGATCGAAGCGTTGCCCGACGGCAGCTACGAAGCGACCGACGTCCTCGAGGGCGACGGCGTGACCGACGAGGACGTCGAGATCGCCGCGACGGTGACGATCGACGGGCCCCGGATCGACGTGGATTTCTCGGGGACTGCACCACAGGTCGCAGGGAACCTAAACGCCCCGCTCGCGGTCGCGAAGAGCGCGGTCTACTTCGTCGTGCGGTGTCTCACCGATCCCGAAATACCGCCGAACCACGGCTGTTACGAGCCGGTGACCGTCAGCGCGCCCGAGGGGTCACTGCTGGATCCTCGACCGCCCGCTGCGGTCGTCGGCGGCAACGTCGAGACCAGCCAGCGAGTCACCGACGTAGTGTTTACCGCGCTCGCGACGGCTGCACCGGAGCGCGTCCCAGCACAGGGTCAGGGAACCATGAACAACCTGACTATCGGCGCGCGTGACGGCTCGTTCACCTACTACGAAACCATCGGTGGCGGCTTCGGCGCGCGTCCCGACCGCGACGGGATGGACGGCGTGCAGGTCGGGATGACCAACACGCTCAACACGCCGATCGAATCGCTCGAGACCGAGTACCCGCTCCGGGTCGCGCGCTACGCGCTCCGCGAGGGCAGCGGCGGCCGCGGCCGGTTCCGCGGGGGTTTGGGGCTCGAGCGTTCCGTGACCGTCGAGACGGACGCGACCGTGTCGCTGCTGACCGAGCGCCGACGCCACACACCGAAAGGCGTCGCCGGCGGCGAGGACGGCGCGACCGGCGAAAATGTGATCGACGGTGAGTCGGTCCCCGCGAAAACGACAGTCGACGTTCCGGCCGGGACGACGATAACGGTCAGGACGCCCGGCGGTGGGGGCCACGGCGATCCCCACGAGCGGGGGGAGTAGACCCGAGTATGGGGACCGCGGATTCCGTCGAAAGGGGAATCGTCGCCGGGAACGATTCGCGGATCAGACGTCCCGTGAGCCGACTTCCGGTACTCGAGGCTGGTTCGGACCTGACACGCGCGTCCAGACGACGCGGGTGCCGATCGTCGTCAGCGAGGCGAGAATCAAGAACGAGCAGAAATACCACGGCTTGTACTGCACCACGGCCAGTCCTCTCTGGGGAGCGGGCACGACTCCGAGTGCGAGCAGGTAGAACGCGGTCAGGAGGGCGAGCGACGACTGGCGATGACCGTGCCAGTAGAGAATGCCGACGAGAACGCCGGAGAGCAGGCCGAGCTGGCCGGAGTGAAGTTCGGGAATTGTGCTGAAAATCGACGAGAGGACAGTCTCGACGGTAGCCATGAATACCTCACTCTCGCTCGTGACCAGCATATGACTCCGCCTGCAATGATGCAGCCAATATGCCACCTGCTCGCACGCTCATACCGCGGGCCCACTAGAGAGACGGCGTTTCCGTTTCCACAACCGCATTCGAACCGCTGTTCGGCGGGTTCGTTCGGACGTCCGTTCTCAAGGACGACTAGACTGGCTCGATTATCCGGTGACGGTGCGTTTTTGACGTCGCTTCCCCACCCTCCGGTATGGAACTCAACGGCGTGGCGGGTCTGCCCGAGATCCGCCCCGGCGACGACATCGCGTCCCTCGTCGCAGATCGTGCGGATCTGCAGCCTGGCGACGTACTCACCGTCGCGAGCACCATCGTGTCGAAAGCCGAAGGTCGCACGGCCGACCTCGAGGACTTTCCCGAAAGCGGCCGGGCACGAGAGATCGCCGATCGAATCGCCGCGGTGGCTGGAGAGGAGAAAGACCCCCGGTTCGCGCAGGCAGTCCTCGAGGAGAGTACGGAACTGCTGATCGACTTACCGTTCCTGCTGACCGAGACGCGATTCGGCCACATCTGCGTCAACGCGGGGATCGACCGCTCGAACGTACCGGATCACGATCTATTGCTCCTGCCGAAGCGGCCGGGTGAGAGCGCCGAGCGGATCCGGTCGGGGCTCGAGGAGCGTGGGATCGTGGACGTGGCGGTGATCGTCACGGACACCTGCGGGCGCCCGTTCAGACACGGCCAGCGCGGCGTCGCACTCGGCTGGGCCGGGATGCCCGCTAGTCGGGACTGGCGGGGCGAACTCGACCGCGATGGCCACGAACTCGGCGTTACAGTCCAGTCTGTCGTCGACGAACTTGCCGCCGCCGCGAATCTCGTCACCGGCGAGGGAGCCGGCGGCACGCCCGCAGTCGTCGTCCGCGACTGGGAGTTCGGCGATCACGAGGGCAGCGACGAACTGTTCCGTTCGGTCGAGGAGGACCTCGTACGCCAGGCGCTGCGGGAGTGGAGGTTCGACGGATGACCGGCGAGAATCGAACGACGGACGATTCTCGAGAAAGCGATCGGGGAGCAAAGCGGCCCGCGAGCCGCGAGAGACGGGAGGACCGAGATCCGACGTGGGCCATCGAACTCACCCCCGAACACCCGCCCGATCGAATGGGCGACCTGGCGGCACTCGCGGAAACGGAGGGGTTCGAGGTCGCGTTCGCGAGCAGCCACTACTTCAATCGAGATCCGTTCGTCGTCCTCTCGCGAATGGCCGAGGCGACTGACCAGATTCAGCTGGGACCGGGCGTCGTCAACCCGTACGAGACCCATCCGGTGAAACTCGCCGCCCAGACGGCGACGATCGACGAAATCAGCGATGGCCGGGCCATCTTCGGCGTCGGCGCCGGGGATCGCTCCTCGTTGTCGAACCTTGGGATCGAACGCGAGAAGCCGCTCCGTCGCGTGCTCGAGACGTTCGAGGTCGCTCGCGACCTCTGGGCCGGCGAGACGGTCACCCACGAGGGGACGTTCGCGGCACGAGACGCGTCACTGAACCTCGAGCCGTCGTCCGACGGACCCCCTGTATACGTCGGTGCACAGGGCCCGCACATGCTCCGGATGAGCGCCAAGTACGCGGACGGCGTGCTGGTCAACGCCGCCCACCCGCGGGACCTCGAGTGGGCAGCGGGCGAGATCGAACGGGGACTGGACGAACGCCCGGAGGAACGCGGTCCGTTCGAGTCGCTTGCGTTCGCGAGCGTCAGTGTCGCCGGCGACGACGCAGATGCGCGGGAGGCGGCCCGCCCTCCGGTCGCGTTCATCGCCGGTGGCGCCGCGGAACCGGTCCTCGAGCGCCACGACATCGACCGCGAGGCCGCGACGGCGGTGAGCGATGCATTAGAGCGCGGGGACCTTCCCGATGCGTTCGGCCGTGTTACCCCGTCGATGATCGATGCCTTCTGTATCGCCGGGACGACCGAAACGGTCGCCGACCGATTCGCGGCGGCACTCGAACACGTCGATGGAATCGTCGTCGGCTCTCCGCTCGGGCCGAACCTCGAGGACGCAATCGAACGCGCGAGCGAGGCGCTCAGTCGTGCGACGGAGCGGTGAGCGGTATCGTGGTGACTGAGGGTGTATGTATCTCGAGGTGAACGGTGAGCACGGAAGCGTCAGCGATGAACGGAGAGCGGTTAGCATGTGACCGTCGGCGGAAAGTGACGGTATCGAAGGACCGAACGGGCGTCAGTTCGCGGTGAAGAGGTTGCCGACGGCACCGAGGGTGAGGATGCCGAAGACACCCATCGAGACGGTGATGAGCAGTGTGCCAATCAGGATCAAAAGCGGTGCAAGTCCTTCGCCCATCGCCACGTCGCTGAAGAGGGCGGTCATTTCGATGAGATTGTCCACGATGATGTTCATCGGTGTAAACGTGTCCATGTTCTGGGGTTGTGACCGGTCCTACTTGGCCGTGCCGGTCCCCCGTCGGCGGAGCGATTAAGCCGCCACCGTTCGTACCTCGGTCCGTGACCGACGACGCGACGCTCTCAGATTTCGTCCCGAACACCGACGACGAGGAGGCCGACAGCACGTCCGACGGAGCGGACGAATACGACGAACCGGCCGTCGACTCGAGTGCTGGTGGCGATTCGCGGAACGGACCCGGTGACGTCGAGTTCTCGACGTTCGCGTCCGGCGACTACCAGTGTTTTCGTTGCGACGAGACGACGGGCCGTGTCTGGCGTGAGGAGGGCGAATTAGTCTGTCCGAACTGCAAGAAGTGGTGAATCGACTCGGGGTCACCCCAGGGACGTTTTCCTATACTGCTTGAAAAGGTACACCGTCTACCGGTGACGGTAATTACGGACTTCTCGCGGCGTCCCTGCAAGTGTACCCCCGAACATTTATATTTGCGTCGTGGGTTTGTTTACCTGCAATGGCGAAAGGTACGGTCGCGTTCTTTAACGACACTGGCGGCTACGGATTCATCGAGACTGACGACGCGGACGAGGACGTGTTCTTCCACATGGAGGACATCGGCGGCCCTGACCTGGAGGAGGGTCAGGAACTGGAGTTCGACATCGTTGAGGCCGAGAAGGGGCCGCGCGCGACGAACGTCGAGCGTCTCTAGGCAATTCCGACAGGGGTATCGTTTTCAGATCGCTATCCTGGAAGCGACAGCGCTGACGGCCGTCCCGAGAGCGCCGCGCTCCGTAACGGCAATTCAGTCCGCGCAGTGTACGACACTGATCGGGTGATTCCGGCGAACGACTCGTCGTACCGGTAGCTTATATGACACAAAACATATGTTCCGCAGACACGGATTGCGTAGTAGCGACTGGGTCACCCGGGTCCCGCCGACACATTCGAGACTATGACCAATGTCAATCCGACAGCAGATGCAGGTACTACGTCGACGGCCGACGGCACCGACCTCCAGATATCGACGGTCGAGAGACTCTGTGCCGATATCGAGGAGAACGTCGCGCGCGTGATCGTCGGCCACGAGGGCGTGATCGAACACGTCGTTACCGCTATTCTGGGGCGCGGACACGTCCTGCTGGACGACGTCCCCGGCGTCGGCAAGACCATGCTCGCGCGCTCTATCGCCAGATCGGTCGACTGTACGTTCAGTCGCGTCCAGTTCACGCCCGACCTCCTGCCGACCGACGTCACCGGCGTCAACGTCTTCAACCAGAAGACCCGCGAATTCGAGTTTCAATCTGGACCCATTTTCGGCAACATCGTCCTGGGTGACGAGATTAACCGCGCGCCGCCGAAAACACAGGCAGCGTTGCTCGAGGCCATGGAAGAACAGCAGGTGACCGTCGACGGGACGACGCGGGCGCTTCCGACGCCATTTACGGTCATCGCGACCCAGAACGCCGTCGAACCGAACCGCACCTACGACTTGCCCTTCGCAGAAATCGATCGCTTCATGAAGAAACTCCACCTGGGCTATCCCGACCCCGACGAGGAAGCGGAGTTGCTCGACCGAACGGTCGGTGATCATCCAATCGAGTCACTCGAAGCCGTGACAGACCGCGAGACGCTCGTCGCTGCCCGGGAAGTCGTCTCGACGGTCCAGGTCGCCGAACCGATCCGGAAGTACGCGACGCAGCTGGCGGCGTACACCCGTGAAAACGCACACATCGGCGTCAGCCCGCGCGGGACGATCTCGCTGCTTCGGGCAGCCCAGGCGCGTGCTGTCATCGACGGCCGGGAGTACGTGACTCCCGACGACGTCCAGATCGAAGCACCCGTCGTGATGAGCCACCGGATCAAGACCACCGGTCACGATCGGGACGGGACGGCGGTCGTCGAGGACGCACTCGAGCGTGTGCCCGTCGAATGAGACCGAGTCTGACGATCCGCGGCTGGACCGTCGTCGCCGTCGTCCTCGTCGCCGTCGCGATGAGCCAGTGGTTCGGCCCCCGGGCGCTCAACGCCGTCGTCGTCCCGCTCGGTGTCGTCCTGCTGGCCGGCCTGGCCGCTGTCGTCCGTGCCGACCGGCCGTACGTCGATCGCCACCCCGTTCCTGACGGGTTTATCGGCGAGCATCGACGGGTCGAGGTCGCCATCGAGAGCGGCGGACCCATCGCCGCAACCGTCCGCGATACGGTCGGTGAGGGACTCTCGGCAACCGAGGGTCCGATCGCGGAGACGACGCTCGAAGGCGACGAGACTGTCGCGTACGACGTGCAACTCGAGCGTCGGGGTGATAAGCGAGTCGGTCCGCTGTCGATCGTGGTCCGGGACATCCTCGGACTCGTAGAGCGGCCCTTCGAGTACGAGGAAACCACTCCCGCCCTCGTCTACCCGTACGTTCGCGACCTAGGCCGCGGGTCCGCCACCGATCTCCAGGCGCTCACCGGCCTCGCGGATCGGCACGATCAGCGGGAGTTCGACTACCTCCGGGAGTACCGCCACGGCGACTCCCTCCGCGACGTCCACTGGAAGAGCGCCGCCAAACGCCCCGGCGACGAACTGACCATCGTGGAGTACGCGGACGACGAGAAGGGGAGTACTGTTACGATCGCCGCCGAGTGTCTCCCACACGGATTCGATGGAGCCACCGACCGTGGCTCCACCGACCGCGTCGACGAGATGGCCGCTGCTGCTGCCAGCGTCGTGACCTACCTCCTCGAGCGGGGCACGACGGTTGGGATCGCTCTCCCGAACGAGTCCCGCCCGCCGGGAGCGGGTCGAACGCACCACCGCGAGTTGTTGCGGTTGCTCGCCCTCGCCAAGCCCGGCGAGCTTCCGGAGCGAACCCGCCGGGACGCGGACGTCCTGGTTCGAACCGAGGCGGACGAGACGACGATCGTCGTCGAGGGCCGCGAGATTCCGTTCGACCGGCTCCGTGGCAGCGACCGATCCGAAGAGGCGAGGCGAGCGCACCGAGAGTTGACCGGACGCGACGACGGCAACGATCGTGGCACCGGAAGTTCCCCGAGGACGACCACATGAGTGCGGAGTCGTCCAGCCACGCGGGCGATCGAACGGTTTCGGTCGAGACCGATGGGGCGCTCGGCACCGACGCGATGCACCGGCTCGCACTCGGCTGCGTGCTGGTCCTGACAGCCTCGTACGTGAGCGTGCTCTACGACGTAACGCACGTCGTCGGCGGGACGTGGTCGCTGCTCTCGCTCGTCGGGCTGATGCTCCTCGCGGCGACCGTCTGTGCCCGCACGATCCGCCCACAGACGGCCGCCGTGCTCGCACTGTCGGTGGCCGGGTTCGGATTCGCCTACTATCTCGCGTCGGCCGGCGTCGAACTCGGTGTCGTCTTCAGTTCGACCGACGCCATCGTCTCCGATACCGTTGCGCTCGCGACCGGCCTCCCGTTGCTCCGGATGGTTCAGGCGGGCGTCTGGACGCTCGGGTTCGCACCCGCGCCGGTCTTCCTCTCGTGGTACTTCGCCCTCCGGAGCCACTACGGCCTGAGCGTCGTTCTCGGTGGAGCAGCGCTCGGCTTTCTCGTCCTGACCGGCGATGCCGGGACGGTCGTCACGCTGATCGGTACCCTCGCCGCAATAGCCGCCGTGGCGTTCGGCGAACTCAAGGAGCGAGGGGGTTCGATCGCACAGGCGGACCTGCTGACCGTCCTCTTCGCACTGGCCATCTGCCTCTCGCTGACCGTTACGGCGGTCCCCGGCGAACCGGTCGGGCCGACCCACCTCGTCCAGGGCGAAGCGGGTACGCTCGAAGCGACGATCGATTCCGCCCCCCAGCGATCGGGAATCTCCGGTCAGGTCGATCTCTCGCCGGAAACCCGATTCACCGTCGAATCACCGACGCAATCGTACTGGCGGACGGGCGTTTACGACCGGTTCACTGGCGATGAGTGGGTCCGCACCGGCCAGAGCAGCCGGTACGATGGCGGCCAGATCAACGCCCCGCCCGGCGAGTACGAGACGGTCGAGCAAACGTTTACCGCCGAGACGAAACTGGGTATCATACCGGCCGCACCGCAGCCACTGTCCATATCCGGTGATACCGCCCAGCAGGCGACCATTTCCAGACACGGCCAGCCGCGGCCCGAAACCACACTTCAAAAGGGCGACACATACACCGTCGAGAGCGCGATCGTCGATGCCAATGCGAGCGAGCTCATGGCAGCGGGGACGGACTACCCGGACGTGGTCACCGACCTCTACCTCCAGATCCCCGAGGGAACCTCGAGCGAGTTCCGAGAGCACACTGCGGAGGTAACGGCGGGTGCCACCACCCCCTACGAGACGGCGGTCGCGGTCGAACGACACCTCGAGTCCTCGAAGGAGTACTCGCTCGAGGTTTCCCAACCCGCCGGGAACGTTGCGCAGGGATTCTTGCTCGGAATGGACGAAGGCTATTGCGTCTACTTCGCGACGACGATGACACAGATGCTCCGCGAAGAGGGGATCCCGGCCCGCTACGTCACTGGCTACACGAGCGGTCAACAGATCGACGACGACACGTATCTGGTCCGCGGGCTCGACGCTCACGCCTGGGTCGAGGTCTACTTCCCCGACCACGGCTGGATTCGGTTCGACCCGACACCCGGTGCCAGCCGCGACGACGTCCACACCGAGCGTCTCAGGGAGGCCAGGGAGAACGGAAACGAAGACGCGGATACCGAGGAGAGCGAGGACGTCCCGCTCCCGGAGCGGCCCGACGAGACTCCCGACGACACGAACGATTCCGACCCACAGCAGTCACCGCCTGACGAGCGCCCGAACGAATCACCGTCCGCTCCCACGACCCCCAACGAGACCGATCTGCAGGACCAAGTGTCCGGGTCGAACGACAACACATCCGATCCCGCCGACGGACCGGGCAGCGCTACCAGCACTGTCAGGGTCTGGCTCGACCGATTCGTCACGTTCGTGCGCGAGACCGGGGCGTTCGGATTCGTACTGATCGTCGGACTCGCCGCGGGAGTACGCCGAACTGGCGCGACGACACGTCTCCGTCGCGAAGTCGGCATTTACTGGCACGGGTTTCGGGCCGACCCCGACCGCGACGCCGAGCGCGCATTCCGACGGCTCGAGCGGCTGCTTTCGCACCAGTACCGGCCACGCCGTCGATCAGAGTCCGCGCGAGCGTATCTGCGCTCGATTTCGGAACCCGCCGACGCTGACGACCGCGCACAGATCGATCCGCGGACCGAACGGGTCCTCGATTGTTACGAACGAGCGCTCTACGGCGACGGTGTCAGCCGAGCGGACGCCGACGACGCGATTTCGATCGTCGACGACCTGGCTCGAGACCGACTGCCGGTGATTGGACGCATTCGATGAGCGAAATCCGTTTGCGGAGCAGTCGGGCCCCATACTTCTATGCACCGATTGTGCCCCCGTACACTCAAAAAGAACCAGGCGAGGGCATGCGGGTCCCGATAGTGTTTAATATGCCCGTTTCATACCTACGAACGTAATGTCGGAAGTCTGCTCGACGTGCGGGCTGCCCCAGGAACTCTGCGTCTGCGAGGACGTGGCCAAGGGCCAACAGCAACTCAACATCCGCATTGACGAGCGCAGATACGGAAAAGAGGTAACGATCGTCGAAGGATTCGATCCGAAGGACGTCGATCTGGACAGTCTCTCGTCGGATCTCAAGTCCAAGTTCGCCTGTGGCGGAACCGTCGAAGACGACCACATCGAACTGCAGGGCAATCACACTGGCCGCATCGAGGATTTCCTTCGGGATCGCGGCTTCAACGTCGCGTAATGCCCGCGATGCTCTGAGACGACTTCCGAACCCACGGACGGCGCCGGGATCACTACCGGTGGAATCACGTTTCGGCATTATCACGTAGACGATGGTCATCGCCGGTTGACCATCGACACCGGGGAGTTACGATCATCGAGTCCGTAGACCGATGTGACTCCAAATGGCGTCGTTTCTCGTCGTATTCGGAACCGGTACCGGCCAAACAGCCTCCGTCGCCGAGTCCATCGGGACCGTTATCGCTGATCGAGGTCACGACGTGACGACGAGACGGGTCGAAACCGTCTCGGAGACGGCGGTCGGCGATTTCGATGCCGTGCTCGTCGGCTCGCCGGTCATCGACCGGGCACACCTGCCGGCGGTCATCGCCTTCGTCGAACGGAACCGTGAGGTCCTGACGGCACGACCGACCGCGTTCTTCCAGCTGTCGTTCGCCGCCGCGATTCCGTTTCGCTGGGCCCGAGAGGGGGCGGCCGAGTGGGTGGACGCTCTCGTCGACCGGACGGGCTGGCAACCCGACCGAATCGGGTCCTTCGCCGGCGCAATCAAATACACGCAGTACGACCCGGCTACACGGCTGTTCTTCAAATTATTCGCGGCGCTAACGACAGGCGATACGGACACGTCCCGCGATTACGAGTACACGAACTGGGACGATGTCGAGGCATTTGCAGCCGACTTCGCCAGGTTCGTCGAGCGCAAGGACGTCGGAGGCGGGTCGCAGAGTACCGACACTGGGCTCACGCGCGTCGTCACCGGACTCGGACTCCTACTGGGCGTTTCGAGCCTCGTCTACTGGCTGGTCGTCCGTCGGCGCCAGACCGACGACGGTCGTCGCGGCTCCTCCGCTCGAGTGGGGCGAGCAGACGAGGAACCGAGTGAGAGAATCGACCGTCGATAGCACACCGGCTCTCAAAAGGGCGATTCGGGGTCGTCCGTCGGCGCCGTCGATTCCTCCTCGCGAACGAGACCGAACTTCATGCCGTACTTCTCGAGGCCGCCGTCCATGCTCTCGACGCGAGCGTCGGCAGTCCCCTCGTAGGAGCCGATGAGCTGTGCGGCCTGAACGCTGGCCTTGCCGTGGGGACAGACGGTAACAATGCGGTCAGCGTCCTCGAGTTCCTCGATGCGACTCGTGAGTTCGTGGAAGGGAATGTTCTCGCTGCCGGGAATGTGACTGTGATCGAAGGTCTGCTCGTCGCGGATATCGACGATGCGAACGTCGGCGTCGTCCTCGAGAAGCTCCTCGACCTCGTCGGGTGAGATTTCGCCGTCCATTACCAGCGCGTTGGGCTGCAGGCCGAATAAGGGTGCGGGTCCGAAGACGGTCCGATACTAGCGGGCCGGTGGAATCGATCCGCTGGCGTCAGGCCGTCCGACGCGGTCCGCCTCCGTTCATCTGAGTCTGCAATCTCTCGCTCGAGAGACGACGACGTGAGGCCGCTACAGGAAGCCGTCTTCGTCCGCCAGCAACAGTGCCGACAGAGTCGAATCGTTCGCCGGCGGCTCCCGGGCGCGGTCGAGCGCCTCGTCGACCGGTACCGTCGTCACCTCCAAGAACTCGTTGTTGTCGAGTTCGCGCTCCCCCAGTTCGAGCCCGTTGGCGTAGACGACGCCGCGGTCGTGTCGCAAGACGCCCGTCGCAACTGCGTACTCCTGGAGAAGTGCGGTACTCGTCGGGCGAAACCCGGTCTCCTCCTCGAGTTCGCGAGTCGCCGCTTCCGTGTAGGACTCGCCGTCCTCGACGATCCCCGCGGGCAACTCGAGGTGCGTCTCGCGGATCGTAGGCCGGTACTGTTCGACGAACAGGAGCCGGTCGCCGTCAACGCTCGCGTCACTCCCGCCGTTCGTATTCTCGAGGACGTCTCCGTCGATCCGCGCGACGACGACGACCGCCGGGGGTAAATCCGCCCAGTAGTATCGCTTCTCGTTCCCGTCCGGCTGCTCGAGGCAGTCGTAGCCGCCGTCGTACCAGCCCGTTTCGTACTCGGTTCGCTCCTCTATGAGCTCCCACTCGTCGGGTACCGTCATCGTGACAAGGTGGGTGCTCGAGCGGATAATAGCTGGTGATCGCACGGGCGCGATCGATTCCATTCCGAAGTCACCGGCCGTTCCTGACCGGATCCGTTACCTCGAGCCATTCGAGATCGTCAGCGACGCGTCGTAGCCCGGTATCGTGAGTCCACAGTTGGGAGACGTCATACCGATGCATCGCGGCGAGCACTGCCGCATCACGGCCACCGATTCCGGCATGTGGATGGGACTGTAGAATATCCGCCCCTGTTTCGACGTCTTCTATCGTCAGATCAGCCGTGAGAACATCTTCAAGGGTCAGGAAACGTTCGATTCGACCGTCCGAGTGCTCGAGTTGTGTATGGAAATAGTGGACGACCTCCATCTGCAGAACTGTCGTCGTAAACAGCGGCTCCTTCTCGATCAATGAGTCGAGCGAATCTGTGACTACGTCGTGTTCTTCGAGCGTCTGGTCCAGGTAATAAATCCAGATATTCGCATCGAAACAGTACATCGCTATTCGTCCGGAAGGTCCGATGTCCAATCGGCTTTCAGGTTTTCCGGCGGAACTGTCGGTGCGTCCGGGGCCTTCGTCTCTTCGGTAATACAGCCCCGCATCGACCGAATAAAGTCTTGCCGGGAGATTCGGGGTCGAATGACGACCGATCCGTTTTCGACATCGACACGGACGTGTTCCCCCGTTTCGAGATTTAACTGGTTTCTGATGTGTTTTGGTATCGTGATACGGCCTTTTTCGTCAAGGCGTCGATTCTCACCATCAGTACTCATGTTTCCCACTACAGTGGGAACAAAAATAGGAGTTTCGCCTAGACGAGGTCTCGGTACAACCGTCCGAACGCTTGCCGACGGAGCGTCGCAACCGCCGCGTCCTCCTCGTTCTGGAACGTCGCCGCGACCGCATCGCCGTCCGGGCCCGCGTGCCAGACGACGCGGTCGACGCTCTCGTGGCCGGCCGTCGTCACCTCGCCGTCGTAGGACTCGCGCCACTCCTCGAACTCCTCGCGGCTTCCGACGGTGACCTCAAGCATGCTCGCGAAAAGGGCGTCTCGAGCGGTCTCGACGACGTCGGTCGTGACTCGGTCGTCGTACTCTTCGCGGTCGAATGCCATCGCCTTCGCGACCTCGCGGACGACCGTCTGGGCCGTAGGACCGGCCGCTTCGTAGCGCTCGCGAGCCGCTTCAATCGACGCCGGTGAGAACGCCCCGACCGTGTGCATACGCACACAGTGGGCGGGCCGGCAGTTACGCGTTTTCGTTCTCGTCGGTGTCGCCACCCCCAGCTTCGGCGTTCGACTCCGATTCGTCGCTCACGTCGTCCTCGCTCGAGGGGTGCAGCTGTCGAGTCATCTCGGCAGCCTCCCGTAAGACGGTCTCGGTTTCAGCAGTCATCGAACCGCGGCCGGGGCGGCGGCTCTGACGAGCGAGTCCCTCCTCGAGCGATCCGGGTCGGCCGGGTGCGTCGTCGTCGTGGTCGTGACCGTGGTCACCCCCCTCGAACGCCGGCGTGTCGATTTCTGCCGCGTGCGGACTGACGATCTCGCCGAGTTCCTCCGGGCCGCAGTCGGCCCAGTGGGGTGCGTACTCCTCAAGCCACGCGCGGTGGTCCTCGCGACCGAGCGAGGCGGTGATCGCCAGGTGATTCGCGAGGTGAACCGCGTCGGCCTCTTCGGCGCCACAGACCGGACAGGCGTATCCCATAGCCCCGTTTACGAACGCGAACGGTAAAACGTCCCGCACCCGATATCGCAGTCATCTGTCTCGGTCGCGCGGATCAGCCGAGTTTCCGAATCATCACGATCGCATCCTCGCCGTCACCGTAGTAGCCCGGAACCTGTCGGAGCGGTTCGAAACCGAACTCCCGGTAGAGCCGTCTCGCATCGTCGTTCGAGCGCCGAACCTCGAGTTTTACGGACTCGGCACCGTGGGCCGCGAGGACGCCGAGTGACCGGGTGAGAAGTGCCGAACCGACGCCCATCCCGCGCCGGTCGGGATGAACGGCGATGTCCTTTACGTGTCCGAGGGAGCGACCGATCTGCGTGGTCACGTCGGCGACGACGTAGCCGGCGACCCGGCCGTTGGCTTCTGCGACGAGAAAACCCGGCTCGCCGAGGAATCGCTCGAAAGCGTCGTACGGCCAGGGCTGGGAAAACGACTCGTTCTCGATGTGAACAACAGCGAGCAGATCCGCACGCTCCGCGGATCTGATCGACAGTTCGTTGCGTTCCTCCGGAGCGGGCGTCGTCACACGTACGAATACCGCACCGAATAGTAAAAGGAGTATGCGTCTCGCTTTCTATCACGTGTGAAACGGAACCGGAATACTGAACTGCAGGATGGTGGCATCTACTCGTCGGCGTTGCTCTCTCCGTCCGCCTCGTCCTCGATGTCGGTCGTTGGCTGCCCATCTTCCGTCCCACTGTACTGGGTCTGTTCGTCCTCGTCCTGATCGGGGTCTTCCGGCATGCGAATCACTCCGCCGGTATCGCGTCGATTTCGAACTCTTCGGTCAACTCTTTCAGTTCGTCGAGAGCCGATTGCTCCTCCCGAAGGTTTTCCTCGAGGAGATCAGCCGCGTCGTCCATCCCGAGGTGGTCGGCAAGGGGAATCAGGTTCCCATATGCGGCAATCTCGTAGTGTTCCGTCTTCTCGGCAGCCGCCATGTTGTGGTAGTCCATCACGTCCTGTGACAGATCCATCGAGGTGAACTCCTCGTACTCCTCGAGTAGCCCCTCGATACCCTCGCATTCCTCTTTCTCGGGCGGCTCACCGAACTCGTCGAAGACTTTTTCAAGGCGGTCGATCTGCTCCTGCGTCTCCTCGCGGTGCTCGGCAAACGCTCGGGAAATTTCCTCGCGTTCGGTGTTGCTCTCGAGTTCGTCGAGTGCATCGAGCAACTGATGCTCCGCGTGGTAGATGTCCTCGAGGCCATGTTCGAACAGGTCGTGGATCGTGTCCAGACTCATGGAGTGACCAACCGATCGTTCACAAGCCGGGAGAAAAAGCCGCGCGCCTGCGACAGCAACGCCAGCGCGCGGGCACCATGACACCGGTCGTCGGCACAGTGTACGGCCGCATCGATTCGGCTTTCACGTCCTCGTTCATACTCGGTACCGTTTCGATCGACGTCGACCCACCATTCAAACAGGTCAATTCGATATTTCGATAGATGGTTGGTACCACAACACATTGTTCTGAAAGAAGCACCTTACTTACCGGCCACATTTACCCCTTCACCCTTCGCTCCACAGCGGGGTGCATTCGGGACAGACCCGAGACTGGCGCCTCACCGCCGGATATCGGGGTTCCGATACCGCTGACGACAACGGACGGCTCCTCCTTCCCTCCAGTACGCAGTGTTTTTGGCCCACCTCTCACCACGGACATACGTCTCCGAAGGGAACTCATCGTCCGTCTCGGCGCACAGAGACGCCGTCATTCGGCAAAACAGGAGACGATGGTCCACAACCACAAACAAATCTGACAATATCTCTGTACCGTCGTATCTCTCACACCAGTGAAGGACTGTGCTCGGTCGTCCGCTCGACGAGACCGATCACGTCGGCCGGTATCAGTCCGATCCCGACCGTCTACGTGACGTTCCTCCCGGCCCTGGTCGGATTGGACGGATCTGTCAGAGATACCGGCATAAAACGCCCATAAGACACAGCACGGGTATCGCTTGCAGGCGAAGCGATACTTATCCCATCAGGGTTCGAACGGGTGCCCATGTCTGATGCAGCTGATTGCAATCCAGAGCCGATTGAGCAAGAAGCGACCGAGCGTGACGACACACACCTCGACGATATCGAAGACGGGGCCGGCTGTACGGAAATTTGGGAGCACCTCGCGGAGCAGCGCGAGGAGTAACTCGAGACTGTGGTCTCAGTGCAGACCTTTTTAACGACGTGATCCCTACTGAAATTCATGACCGACAACCGGCCTGGTGATCGATCGCGCCGTCGCGCTGCCTCCGATCGATCGATTCCGACGGACCGGGAATCGCCCGTCGGAGCGCCAGTAATCCGGGGCGACGAATCAGTCACCGGAACTCGTGCCCGCGAAGCCGTCATTTTCGACCCCGACGACCCCGATAGCCTCGCGGACGCCGCCGAAACCGTTCGTCAGTTCGCCGCCGGTGTAACCGACGACGATCACCTCTACATGCTCCGCGGCGCGGCCGCCTGCGCCGCCCTCGTGCGCGGCGAAGGCTCCTACAAGGCCGCCGCCGAACGCACCGACGGCGAAGCGACCGTCTCCTTCATTCGGAAGTGGGCACGCGTTCACGACCTCCCGCGGTCGGTCCGCAAACAGGTTGCACTCGGACAGATCGCCCCCACCGCCGCCAAACACATCGCCCGCGTCGCCGGCGAAGCCCGATTGCTCCTCGCCTGGGCCACTCTCGACGGCGACCTCACCGTTCGCGACGTTCGCAGCGTCGCAAGCGCCGTCAACAACGATGTTCCCCTCGACCAGGCGCTCGCAGACCACGGCGTCACCCTCGGTACACTCGAACTCACCCTCTCACCGTCCACCTACCGCGATCTTCGACGGCGCGCCTCCATCGACGACGTTCATCCCGGCCAACTCGTCACCGACGCACTCGACCAGTACTTCGAACGCGAGTGACTCGATCGCACAGGCTCCGGAATCCCGGTGCATCGAAGAAAGAAACGTTTAACCGCTACTCACCGAAAGACGAAACAGAGGGCCGGTAGCTCAGTTTGGCAGAGCGTCTGGCTTTTAACCAGACGGTCGCGTGTTCAAATCGCGCCCGGCCCGCTTCTGCTCCGAGCACGTACGCGAGAAGCGAAGCGGCTACCGCGATTTGAATCGCAGGGAACACGCAGCGCGTGCGGATCGAGCGACCGCGTGACCGGGTGTCCAAATCGCGCCCGACCCGCTTTCCCGTCGTGAACGACTCCGTGAGCGACGGGTAGCGGAACCGCCGCGATCCGAATGCAGGAGGTCGCGCGCAACGGGGTGAAGCACGTTCGCGTGCCAGTACTCTACTGCTCCATGGACATTCCACGAACGTAGTTGCCGACCGAGCGAGAATTTTTCCAGGTGAGACGCCGAAGTTCGGACGTTTCAGCGGCAGAGTTCACGCCGAATTCGTACGACGTCAGAAACGGATCGAGAAAGCCGAGACCGAGTTAGCTGAAAGAGAGGGTGCTAAGCCCCCGTCCTCGAGGAGCGACCGACGGGAGCGAGTAGGGCGGGGATACAGCACCCGCACGATCGTCACACATCTCTACTCATAAACGTTTAATAAACTACACTCCATAGACGAAAGCAAGTCGCATGGAGTACAGTCCACGATACCGTCTCTTTCCCACCACCACCCAACGGGAGAGTCTCGACTGGACTCGTGACACCGTGCGACAACTCTACAACCACGCCCTCCACGAGATTCTCGAAGTGAGCGACGAGTCCGACGCCGGTCCGAAGTAGACGATCTCCTCTCGGGAGACTTATCTCCGGAATCATACATAGCATCTCGAAATAAGAGGAATTGCCAAGACGTAGTCGTCTTGGGCTTTAGGGTATAAGGTGCTAGAGCCAAGGGCCGGATTTGAACCGGCGATGGGCGGCTCTGCAGGCCGCTGCGTTCGGCCGGACTCTGCCACCTTGGCGCAACATATCGTTGTTCCTGCGTTCGTTTAAGCATAGCGGTACGAGGCAACCGAAAAGTGCGTCGTTCTGTGACCGTTGCGCTGGCTGCAATATGAAAACCCCAGCGGGCGAACCGCCAGTGCGGTCGCTCGCCGGGTGAAAGATGGAAGGAGTATGAGTGGTCGGCGGCGAAACGGGCTTCCCAGAGGCTCGCGCACTCCAGTACTGGCCGTAACGCAGGCGAGCTTATCTTCCGTGTTCGGGATGGGTACGGGAGGCACCTCGCCGCTGTGGCCGCCGTAATGCCGATCGACGGAATCGAACCGCCGTCAAACCATAATCGGTAGACGGTGTCTGCGTTGTGGGCGTCTATCTGTGACCGATGTGTATGTGTAGTCCAGTATGCGTCCGGACCCGCTCGCGTGTCACGGATCCAATGCGATGTAGTGTATGAGTGTGTGGCTCGATCAGTTAGTGCTCGCGGGCTCAACACCTCGTTGCCTTGGTGCGTACACCCCGAGTCTATCGACCTCGTCTTCTACGAGTGATCTCGGTGGTATCTCTTTTTCAGGTGGGTTTCGAGCTTAGATGCGTTCAGCTCTTACCCCGTGGTGCGTCGCTGCCCGGCACGTGCCCTCTCGGACAGCCGGTACACGAGTGGCACCCATTCGTAGTTCCTCTCGTACTATACGAACGTTCCCGTCAGATACCGTTACACCCCCAATAGATAGCAGCCGACCTGTCTCACGACGGTCTAAACCCAGCTCACGACCTCCTTTAATAGGCGAACAACCTCACCCTTGCCCGCTTCTGCACGGGCAGGATGGAGGGAACCGACATCGAGGTAGCAAGCCACCCGGTCGATATGTGCTCTTGCGGGTGACGACTCTGTTATCCCTAAGGTAGCTTTTCTGTCAGCAATCGCCCGCATCAAGCAGGCTGATTGGTTCGCTAGACCACGCTTTCGCGTCAGCGTCCATCGTTGTGCTGGACACTGTCAGACTTCCGTATGCTCTTGCGCTCTTTCCCGCGTCTCCGACACGGGTGAGGAAATCTTGGGGCGCGCCCGATATCTTTTCAGGCGCGTACCGCCCCAGTCAAACTGCCCGGCTACCAGTGTCCTCCGCCAGGAGTGAGAGTCGCAGTCACCATCGGGTAGTATTTCAGTGATGCCTCGGTGACCCGCTAGCGCGGGTACCTGTGTAGCGGCTCCTACCTATGCTGCACAATGGCGACCACGTCTCAGTGACAGCCTGCAGTAAAGCTCTATAGGGTCTTCGCTTCCCCTTGGGGGTCTCCAGACTCCGCACTGGAACGTACAGTTCACCGGGCCCAACGTTGGGACAGTGGCGCTCTCGTTGATCCATTCATGCAAGCCGCTACTGAAGCGGCAAGGTACTACGCTACCTTAAGAGGGTCATAGTTACCCCCGCCGTTAACAGGTCCTTCGTCCCCTTGTACGGGGTGTTCAGATACCTGCACTGGGCAGGATTCAGTGACCGTACGAGTCCTTGCGGATTTGCGGTCACCTATGTTGTTACTAGACAGTCGGAGCGCCCGAGTCACTGCGACCTGCCTCTTTCCGAGGCAGGCATCCCTTATTGCCAACGTACGGGACTAACTTGCCGAATTCCCTAACGTCGGTTGCTCCCGACAGACCTTGGCTTTCGCCGCCACGAGTACCTGTGTCGGATCTCGGTACGGACAGTGTGCTCGCCTTTTCACGGGCTCTAGGTTGACCTGACTTGCGCTATCCAGCCGTTCAACCGCTTCGTGCCATTACGGCTTCCACGATTTTTGACTGTTCGACTGGGCGAAGGCCCAGCTCAGGCGGCCCCAAAGCGTCGGCTTTGAGTGCACACTGGCATAGGAATATTAACCTATTTCCCTGTTGTCAGCTTCGACTTGCGGGCTGACTTAGGACCGGCTAACCCTCAGCTGATTAGCATTGCTGAGGAACCCTTACTCGTTCGGCCGTCGGGGTTCTAACCCGACTAACGCTGCTACTATGACCAGGATTTTCGTTACTGAACGGTCCACACGAACTCTCGTCCGTGCTTCCATCCGAACAGAACGCCAACCTACAAGATTGCGGTATGATCCGCACTGCTAGGTCTCGGTGGTGGATTTGAGCCCCGATCATTTTGGGCGCCTCAAACCTCGGCCGGTAAGCTGTTACGCTTTTCTTAGAGGGTAGCTGCTTCTAAGCTCACCTCCCGGCTGTCTAGGGCTTGAGACCACCTTCGATCGCACTTAATCCACACTTGGGGACCTTAACCCAGCTCTGGGTTGTCTCCCTCACGGTACACAGGCTTACCCCGCGCACCGGACTCCCTGCGTCAAACGACGTTCGTAGGTTCGGAGTTGGACAGGGGGGCGCACTCCTCTCGGAGTGCGGTCCCCCAATCCGTTGCTCTACCCCACGAACTATCTCGGCAGAGGTCATGCTTCGACATGTTTCGGTTGGAACCAGCTGTTTCCGGACTCGATGGGCCTTTCACCCCTAGACGTAGATCACGAGAGGGTATTGTAGGACACCAACTCTAACAGGCCTCCACGTACCTTTCGGTACGCTTCACCTTGTCCACGCCTAGATCGTCCGGTTTCGGGTCGTGCCCGTTTGACTCCCCGCGCTTGAACACGGCGGCCCTCACACATAGTGCTGCGGCCCTGTCGGTTTCCCTTCGCCTTCCTCGATGATCGAGTTAGACTCGTCAAACAGGCACACTCCCTGGTTCGTTTTTCAAAACGTACGACAGAACACCGGCTTCCCGTGATTCTTACTAGTAGCTCGCGCTACGGTCATTTCTCACGGGACCTTTCGTGCCCCGTCGCTCCATCGCCAACTGATTTCACGCCCTATTGCACCTCCCTTCTTGGGGTGCTTTTCAGCGTTCGCTCACGCTACTTGTTCGCTATCGGTCTTGAGGAGTGTTTAGTCTTCGCGGTCGATGCCCGCGAGATTCACGAGGGATATCCAACCCCCGATACTCTGGAGCTGACTCGTTCTCTACTCGTCAACAGTACGGGACTGTCACCCTGTCTCGTGCTCCGTTCCAGGAGACTTCGTGTCGCGTTTCAGGAAGTGATCGTCAGTCCGAACACCACATTGCCCGAAGGCTTCGGTTTGGACTGTATCGCGTTCATTCGCCATTACTTACGACATCGCGTTTGCTTTCTTTTCCTGTCGGTACTAAGATGTTTCAATTCCCGACGTTCCCCATTGCGCGAAGCAATTGCGGTGGGGATTCCCATTCGGAGATCCTATGTTCTTCGCCTCCGTGCGGCTCCCATAGGCTTATCGCAGCTTGGCACGTCCTTCTTCAGCTCTCAAGCCGAGCGATCCACCAGCTGGCACAGTAGCCACGTTCATCGGATCGGCGTTGCGACAGAGTCGCAACATCGTGACCCGGGAACGGGTCCAGTGGACGCCTGGACTACACGTACACACGGTCTCATCTGCACGCCAGTAGACAGCTGGCGTGCATTAACCCTTCCCACCCACGTTTGCACGGGGTGGTGCATCGGTTAGCTTCGGATTGATTCGTAGCGCCCTCTCCCACTTAAGGGGAGTGATTCGCTCCGAATCGCACCGAGTCATGGACCCACAGGGATTCGAACCCTGGGCATCCTCCTTGCAAAGGAGGCACTCTACCACTGAGCTATGGGCCCACGCCCGCCTCCGAGGAGGCGGGCGGGGAGTTGGGTGTTAGCCCTGGTAGTTCTGAGGTGCCCGATCGGCCAGTCGGGTGACTGTCGCGATCGAACGTGAATGCGGTTCGAAAACCGCTATCCGCAGTGAGCCAGGCGCGTCGGCCTGGTCTCGGTCTGTGGAGGTGATCCAGCCGCAGATTCCCCTACGGCTACCTTGTTACGACTTAAGCCCCCTTGCGGAGCCCAGATTCGACCGCTGTTACAGCGGCCTCATCCGGACCCCACTCGGGTGCTTTGACGGGCGGTGTGTGCAAGGAGCAGGGACGTATTCACCGCCGTCTTCTGAACGGCGATTACTACCGAATCCAGCTTCATGAGGGCGAGTTTCAGCCCTCAATCCGAACTACGACCGAGTTTCGGAGATTAGCGCCCCCTTTCGGGGTGGCATCCCACTGTCTCGGCCATTGTAGCCCGCGTGTCGCCCAGCACATTCGGGGCATACTGACCTACCGTTGCCCGTTCCTTCCTCCAGTTTGGCACTGGCAGTCCTCCTAATGTACCCAACCACCACAAGGGTGTTGCTGGCAATTAGGAGTGCGGGTCTCGCTCGTTGCCTGACTTAACAGGACGCCTCACGGTACGAGCTGACGGCGGCCATGCACCTCCTCTCAATGGCTCCAGTAAGCTCATCACACTGACCTTCACTGCACATTGTCGATGCTGGTGAGATGTCCGGCGTTGAGTCCAATTAAACCGCAGGCTCCTCCGGTTGTAGTGCTCCCCCGCCAATTCCTTTAAGTTTCATCCTTGCGGACGTACTTCCCAGGCGGTCTGCTTCACGGCTTCCCTACGGCACAACACAGGCTCGTAGCCTGTGTCACACCTAGCAGACATCGTTTACAGCTTGGACTACCCGGGTATCTAATCCGGTTCGTGACCCAAGCTTTCGTCCCTCACCGTCGGATCCGTCCTTCCAGAGCGCTTTCGCCACCGGTGGTCCGTCCAGGATTACGGGATTTCACTCCTACCCCAGACGTACCCTCTGGATCTTCCGGTCCCAAGCCACGCAGTTTCTACCGGACGCCCGCACGTTAAGCGCGCGGATTTCCCGATGGACTTGCGTGGCCAGCTACGGACGCTTTAGGCCCAATAATAGCGGTCATCACTCGTGCTGCCGGTATTACCGCGGCGGCTGGCACCGGTCTTGCCCAGCACTTATTCTACCACCTCCTTACGGTGGTGAAAAGCGAGGACTATATGCCCTCGCACTTGGAGTCCCCTTATCGCACTCTCGTGCAGTGTAAAGGTTTCGCGCCTGCTGCGCCCCGTAGGGCCCGGAATCTTGTCTCAGATTCCGTCTCCGGGCTCTTGCTCTCACAACCCGTACCGATTATCGGCACGGTGGGCCGTTACCCCACCGTCTACCTAATCGGCCGCAGCCACATCCTATGGCGCCGGGACGTTTCGGGTTCGCGCCACTTCCAGGCTGCGAACCGTATCCCGGATTAGCCTCAGTTTCCCGAGGTTATCCGGGTCCATAGGGTAGTTTGGCCACGTGTTACTGAGCTATCTGCTACGAGTCTGAACTCGTGCAACTAGCATGGCTAAATCGGACTCCAATAGCAATGACCTCCGGCAGGATCAACCGGAATGAATGCTATCTCCCCGAGCTGTGCTCGGGGTCTGGCGGTGAATGTTGGTACACACTCACACATGATATAATGGTCCACGTTCGATGACGACAGCCGATCACGACGACCGATTGGGCGTCACCGAACTACCAGGGCTAACATCAGATCCCATCTGTACGGCGGACCGCAGGGGTAGGATCCTCATTTCCTTCGGACGTATTCGTAAGCCGTCAGGGGTACATAACCCCTTCGAACTCACGTCGCCCGAGATGACGGCCCGAGTTGAACGGACCGTCGATCACGCGTTCGTTGCGTTCTATCCAACTGCCCTCGTACATATAAGGGCGTCGGATCGCGTCCACGCCGAAAACCGCATCCGGAGTGGTCGTGTGCGATCTTGACTGAGTGCCCAGGGACGTATAAAGGCGTCGGATCGTTGTGATCGTGAATATCGGCCACGATGACATTCGATTCTGGAACGCCCAGATACGGATTGGGTCGCCAGTTCGATCCGGCGACATGTCCGAGGTGGATAGAACGCCTGCCTCCGCGCCGGAACACGGCCGGAGGGAACGTGGCGTCGTGCGCCACGTTGTTCGCATTACTTTCGAGGACCGGGTTACTATAAAAGACCGTCGGACTGCGGCCGTATCGAAATCCAGTACCATGACACGGTTTTCCACGAGATCGGGTTGCTGTGATGAGACGAGTAGCCGAGTCGCGTCACTCGAGCGAACCCTATTTGCTCTCGAGAAAATGTCACGCGGGCGGAGGTCGGCCGGTCATCCCACCCTCGAAGGTACGGTCGGGCCGGATGATACCCGCGTGCCCTATTTCGAGGGTACACGCGCAAGAAGGTGTCGAGTGGGTTCGGTGAGCGACGGGAAACGCATCGATGCCGATAAACCACGTGCGTTGTAAGGGAAATACGAATGGTCCGGGACCCGTTCGCTTCGGAGTCGACCCCGTCCGCAGAGGAGATCTGCTCTGCGCTGGACGATCCCGACTGCCGTGAAATTATTCGGAAGCTCGAGGAACCCATGACGGCATCAGAGCTAACGAAACAGTGTGACATCCCCCAATCGACGTTGTACCGGAAACTCGAGTTGTTGACCGACGCGACGTTGCTCGAGGAGTCGACGGAGATTCGACAGGACGGTCACCACGCGAGCAAGTACTCGGTCGCGTTCGACGAGATTACGCTCGGACTGGACGAGGATCGGTCACTATCGGTTCAGATCGAGCGGCCGGCCCGGACGGCGGACGAGCGACTCGCGGAACTGTGGTCGGAGGTGCGAAAAGAGACATGAATCCGTTTCCCGCAGGGGCACCCGAGACGATGCTCGCACTGGCCATCGTCAAAACCCTCGTTCTCATCGTCGGCGGTGTCATCACGTACTTCGCGTTCAAAGCGTACCGCCGGACCCGGCAGCGAGCGCTGGGGTATCTCGCAGCCGGATTCGGGCTCGTCACGCTCGGCCTGGTGCTCGCGGGGATGCTGTACGAGGTGCTCGGCGTCGAACTTGTGACGGGAATTCTGCTCGAGAGCTGTCTGGTACTCGTCGGTTTTCTGGTGATCGCTTATTCGCTGTACGTGCAGTGAGTGGCGGAGATCATAAGAGATTGGAACGGACGTCGTCGCTGCAGATGGGCGTCAGCGCTGCCGATTGGGGGTCGCTGCGGTGTGAAGGGTGGAACGCGGCTATCCGGTGGTCGACGTGAAAAGCGAACGTGTGCGAGCTGGCGGGCGGATCGGCGCGTCTCAGTTCGGGAATCGATTGCCGAATCGGGAACGGCCGCGTCGACGAACGCGAAACAGCCGCGTCAACGGATACCGAACGCCAGCGAGCACGGCGTTACCGGTTCAGGGTATGAATCGCGTGACCGAGTGCGTTCTCGGCGGCTTCCATCACCGACTCAGAGAGGGTCGGATGTGCATGGACCGTCGCGGCGACGTCCTCGAGCGTGGCGCCCAACTCGATCGCGAATCCAAGTTCAGCGATCAGCTCTGAGGCCTCCGGGCCGACGATCGACGCACCGAGGAGGTAGCCGGCGGCGTCGTCGGCGACGATCTTGACGAAGCCGTCGCTGTGGCCGGTCGTTAGCGCTCGGCCACTGGCCCGGAACGGGAACTGGCCGACAGTGGTTTCGAAGCCGGCTTCGATCGCTTCGGACTCGGTCATGCCGACGGTGGCGATTTCAGGGTCGGTAAAGACGACGGCCGGAATCGCCTGCTGGTCGAGCATCGCGGGTTCGCCGGCGATCACTTCGGCAGCGATCTTTCCCTCTGTACTCCCCTTGTGAGCTAGCATGGGTTCGCCGGCGACGTCACCGACGGCGAAGATGTGGTCGATATTCGTTCGTGCGCGCGAATCCGTGACGATAAAGCCCCGATCGTCGGTCTCGACTCCCGCGGCGGACAGTTCGAGCGTGTCTGAAACCGGCTCGCGGCCGACGGCGACCAGCACGGAATCGGCGTCAAACTCGAGGCGGTCGTCGACGAGTTGCTCGGCCTCCTCTCCGCCATCAGCGGCGGCCTGTTCTGCCGGCTCGGCGACGACGCGGATCCCGCCCTCGTCGCGGTCGTGCCAGTTGGACACGGTGTAGCCGAACTCGAAGTCGATCCCGAGGTCGGTCGCCCGTTGCTTCACGGGGCGTTTGAGGTCGTCGTCGTAACCAGGAAGGATCGAGTCGAGCATCTCGATGACGGTCACGTCGGTCTTGAGTTTGGCGAAGACGTTCGCGAGTTCCATCCCGATGTAGCCGGCGCCGACGATGACCAGCGAGTCGGGGACGGACGTGAGCCCCAGCGCCTGTCTCGAGTCCAGAATAGGCTCGTCGTCGAACTGGAAGTTCGGAATCTCGACAGGGCGAGAGCCGGTCGCGACGATCGCATGCTCGAATTCGACGCTCTCCGACCCCTGCCCCTCGCCGCTATGAGAGACGCGGACGGTGTTCTCGTCCGCGAAGCGAGCGGTGCCTTCGAGCAGGGTCACGCCGTTCGCCTTGCAGAGTTTCTCGACGCCGCCGGTGAGTTGGTCGACAACACCGTCTTTCCAGTCGATCATCCCGGCGAGATCGATCGCGGGGTCGGCGTGGATCCCCATCTCTTCGGCGGTCGCGGCCTCGTGGGCGACGTCTGTGGCGGTTATCAGCGCCTTCGAGGGGATACAGCCGTAGTTCAGACAGGTCCCGCCGTAGGCGTCTCTCTCGACGAGCGTTACGTCCAGATCGAGCTGGCCAGCGCGGATCGCGGCGACGTAGCCGGCTGGTCCCGCACCGACGACTAGGACCTCCGTCCCGGTGGTGACATCTCCGACGACCATCAGCTATCAGTCTCCATCGTGCGTGTGATTGTTGTCCTCATGTTCGGTATCGTTGATCTCAATCGCCCTGCAGTACTTTCGTCTCCCATTCGTATTCAAAACTCCCGTCTCCGGTCACTCGAGCAAGAGGAGGTTCGGGTTCTCGAGGTACTCCATGACCGTATTCGTGAATCGCGCACCGACGGCCCCGTCTAACAGCCGGTGATCGAACGACAGCGAGAGCGTCATCACCGAACGAGGTTCGATCGATTCTGCGCCGTCGTCGTCGGTGACGACCCGCGGTTTGCGCTTGATCTCGCCGATCGCGAGGATCCCGGCTTCGGGATAGTTGATGATCGGGGTGGCGTACTCGCCGCCGATGCCGCCGACGTTGGTGACCGTGAACGTCGAACCGCGCAGTTCGCCGGGGCTGATCGTACGATCGCGGGCCTTCTGGACGAGTTCGTTCATCTCCGAAGAGAGTTGCAGGAGGCTCTTCCGGTCGGCGTCTTCGACCACCGGGACCATCAGTCCGACGTCAGTCGCGGTCGCGACCCCGATGTTGTAGTAGTCGCGGTAGACGATTTCCTCGTTCGCTTCGTCGATGACCGCGTTCATCTCGGGATGTTCTTTCAGCGCCGCCACGACGGCCTTCATGATGAACGGCATGTATGTCAGCCGGATTCCACGGTCCTCGGCGCGCCGTTTGAGTTCGTCGCGCGCGGCCACGAGTGCGGTGACGTCGACCTCGTCGTGGTGGGTGACGTGTGGCGCGGTGTACTTCGACTCGACCATCGCCTCGGCGATGCGTTTACGGACACCTGTGTACGGTTCGCGGCGTTCGCGCTCGCCCTCGGCGAAGACCTGACCCGCCGTTTCGACTCGCTCACCCGCTTCGACCGCCTCGCGGTCAGCTTCCTGTGCTCGTTTCTGCGCCTCGGCGTACTCCTGGACAGCCTCGGGTGTGACGAACGTCTCGCCGTCGCGTTCTTCGACGGCGGGCACGGCGTCGATGTCGATACCTTCCTCCTCGGCGAGTCGCCGAGTCGCCGGCGCGGCCAGCGTCCTGTCACGATCGGCGTCACCCTGCGTCGGGGGCTCGGACCAGCGAGAACGCGAAGACCCCGTTGCGGTCTCGGGAGACGGTTCCGCGGCGGGTTCTCCGCCGCCACCGGTCTCGCTCGACTCACTCGGCCCCGGTTCTTCCTCGCCGGCAGTCGGCCCAGGCGTCTGTGACTGGGGCTGGCCCTGTTTCGCGGCGGATTCAGCGCCGTTCGCCGCCTGCACGTCGGCCGCAGTGATCCGACCGCCGGGACCGCTTCCGTCTATTCTCGAGAGATCGATCCCGCGCTCGCGCGCCGTGCGACGGACGCGCGGCGGTGCGAAGACGCGGTCGTCGGGTGTGGAACCTGCCTCGGTTTCGGTCTGCACCTCACTAGGGCGTTCCGGGGCTTCGCCAGCGGCGGCCGTCGATTCCGTGTCATCGGCCGCAGCGGATTCCTCCCTCGTCGCCGCAGAGGGTTCGGTCGCGGGTTCACCGGCTTCGTCGAACGAGATGATCACCGTCCCGACCGGGACGACTTCGCCCTCCTCGACGTGCAACTCGCGGACGGTGCCGTCGACCGGTGCGGGAACCTCCACGAGCGCCTTGTCCGTCTCGACCTCGGCGACCGACTGGTCCTCCGAGACCTTGTCGCCTTCCTCGACGAGCCACGTGACGAGTTCACCTTCTGCGACGCCCTCGCCGACGTCCGGCAGTTCGAACTCCCTGACCATCTTAGAACCCCACCGCGTTCCGAATCCCGTCCTCGATACGAGCTGGCTCGGGCAGGTAGTAATCCTCGAGCGCGTACAGCGGGAACGGCGTGTCGAAGCCCGTGATTCGCTCGACCGGCGCTTCCTGGTACAGGAGGGCCTCCTCCTGTAGGGTTGCGGTTATCTCGGCGCCGAGACCACCCGTCTTCGGGGCCTCGTGGACGACCGCAGCACGGCCGGTCTTCTTGAAGGAGTCGACGATAGTCTCCTCGTCCAGCGGCGAGACCGTCCGCAGGTCGACCACCTCGACGTCTATCTCGCCAGCGAGATTCTCCGCGGCCTCGAGGGTCGGCCGAGTCATCGCGCCCCAGGTGTAGACCGAGATGTCCGAGCCCTCGCGGCGGACGGCTGCCTCGCCAATTGGCACGGTGTACGAGTCCGCCGGCACTTCCTCGCGGAACGCTCGGTAGATGAGCTTCGGCTCGAGGAAGATCACCGGGTCGGGACTCCGAACGGCGCTCGCCAACAGCCCCTTAGCGTCGTGGGGGGTCGAGGGGATGACGACCTGAAGTCCCGGCTGGTGGACGAACATCGCCTCCGTCGACTCGGAGTGATGTTCCGGCGCGCGGATGCCGCCGCCGTAGGGGGCGCGGACGACCAGTGGACAAGTGAATCGTCCGCGCGAGCGCGTTCGTAGACGCGCCGCGTGCGAGACGATCTGATCGAACGCGGGGTAGATGAAGCCCAGGAATTGGATCTCGGGTATCGGCCGCATTCCGTAGGCGGCCATCCCGATTGCCGTCCCGACGATCCCCGACTCAGCGAGCGGAGTATCGATCACGCGGTTCTCGCCGAATTCGTCGTATAGGCCCTCAGTCGCGCGGAAGACGCCGCCGTTCTGGCCGACGTCTTCGCCCATGACCACGACGTCGTCGTCGCGTTCCATTTCGGTGTGCAATCCGTCCTGTACCGCCTGTACCAGCGTGAGATCTTCCGCTCGTGATTCTGCTGCCATGTTACCCCTCCAAGAACGCGTCGTCGCCGTAGTCCTCGCGGATCGATTCGAAATACTCGAGTTGGTCCCGCAGTCGTCGCGGCATCCCTTCGTAGACGTGTGCGAAAATTTCCTCGGGATCGGGCCGTTCGGCCGACTCGGCCGTGTCGATGGCGTCGGCGACGTCGTCTTCGATCCGGGATTCGATCGCATCGACTCGCTCGTCGTCGAGCACGCCGTTCGACCGCAGGTACGTTTCGAGTCGCGGGATGGGATCCTTTTGCTTCCAGCGTTCGACCTCCTCGTCGGGTCGATAGACGGAGGGATCGTCGGCGGTCGTGTGGGCCCCGAAGCGGTACTGGACCGCTTCGATCAGCGTCGGCCGTAGTTCGTCTGCATCGGGATTTTTGGCCTTCTCGACGGCGTCGCGGGTGACCTTGTAGACGGCGAGTGGATCCATCCCGTCGACCTGTACGCCTTCGAATCCGTAGGCGGTCGCCTTCTGGGCGAGGGTATCGCTCGCCGTCTGGCGCTCGCGCGGGACGGAGATGGCCCACTGGTTATTGTTACAGAAGAAGACGGTGGGCGTATCGAAAACGCCGGCGAAGTTGAGCCCCTCGTGGAAGTCACCTTCCGAGGTCGCGCCGTCGCCGAAGTAACAGACGAACGCCCGGTCCTCGTCGCGGAGTTTCGAGGCCCAGGCTGCACCAGTTGCGTGGGGGATTTGGGTCGCGATCGGAACGGCGACGGAGAAGATGTTGACGTCCGTGGGCACGTAGTTACCCTGCTCGTGGCCCATCCAGTAGAGCAACGTCCGTTCGAGGGAGAGCCCACGAACCAGCCCGACGCCGTGTTCGCGGTAGCTGGGGAAGACCCAATCGTCGGCGTCGAGCGCGTGTGCGCTGCCGACCTGTGCGCCCTCCTGACCGGACAGGGGCGGATAGGTTCCCATCCGTCCCTGACGTTGGAGGCTGACGGCTCGCTCGTCGAACCGGCGGACGAGCCGCATCTGCTCGTACATCTCGATGAGCTGGTCCTCAGAGAGGTCCGGGACGTCGGCACCCTCTCTGACTCTGCCTGCTTCGTCGAGTACCTGTACTCGTTCATGGGGATCGCGCTGTATCGTGCTCACGGGAAGAGGCACCTGCACATATCGCAGTAATATATCGCTCACGGTAAAGGAGTTTCCCAAATAGTTTACTATCGATGAGATTCCTGCCATCCGTTCGTGGAACCACCGTGCGTCCCCCGACAGTAGTGGACGAGAATGAGCAGAAATAGTCATTTTTTTCCATTTGTCGAATTTCGATGGGAGAGGCGAGAGAAGACTGGACGAAAGCGGAGTTCGATCGAGCCGCCACCTCAGCGGTCGAGAACGGGCGGGAACGGCGGCTCGGTGGGTCGATCGTTCAGGATTCGGTCTGTTGTGATCGCGTCCGGCGCGCGTCGGCTCTCGCCGCTGCGACGCTCTTGCCTTCCCGCAAGACGGCGTCGACGAACAGTTCGCCGGCTTTGTACGACGACCGCACCATCGGTCCGCTGGCGCAGTACAGGAAGCCCAACTCCTCCTCGGCGACGCGACGCCACGTCTCGTACTTGTCCGGATGATCGTAGCGACGAACCTCGAGGTGGTCACGCGACGGCCTGAGGTACTGCCCGAGCGTGACGATGTCGACGCCGCGCTCGCGCAGATCCGCGAGCGTCTGGTAGACCTCGTGATCGTACTCGCCGTGACCGAGCATGATCGAAGTTTTCGTGTAGATGTCCGATTTACGCTCGACGTACTCGAGGACCGAGAGGCTCTGTGCGTAGCCCGCGCGGCGGTCGCGGACGGGGAACTGTAGTCGTTCGACGGTTTCGACGTTGTGGGCGATCACGTCGGGTTCGGCGTCGATTATTTTCTGAACGAGGCGCCGTTCGCCCCGAAAGTCTGGAATGAGTACTTCGACGAGGATGCCGGGATGGCGAGCCTTGATCGCGCGGATCGTCTCGGCGAAGTGACCGGCACCCTGATCGGGAAGGTCGTCGCGGTCGACGCTCGTGAGGACGACGTAGTCGAGGCCGATTTCGGCGATGGCGCTTGCGACGTTTTCGGGCTCGTCGGGATCGAGCGGCTCCATTCCACCAGTTTTCACGTCACAGAAATTGCAGGCTCGAGAGCAGCGATCGCCCAGCAGCATGAAGGTGGCCGTCCCGCCGGCATCCGTTTGCCCACTCCCATCAGATCCGTCGCGGCCCGACCAGCACTCGCCTAGATTGGGGCAGTTCGCTTCCTCGCAGACGGTGTGCAGGTCGTGTTCGCGCAGCGTCTCCCGGATGCCGGCGAACTCCCGTCCCGACGGTGGTCGACTCTTCAGCCAGTCGGGCTTGCGCGCACGACTCATACACTGGCCATCGGACCGCGCAGTGAAAACCGTGATGATTATGCGACCGGACCCCTGCGATCGCGGCCTCATCGCGGTGAAACCTCGATCACCGAGCAGGACCCCACGACCGGCCCACAGCGACCCCACGATCGGTCCGAAGACGAGGGCAGTATGGGCCGACAAACCGCCTGAGACTCCGAAACACTGGCGTTAACCGGCCCGTTACCCCGATAGCTTTACGGACGGGTACGGAATAGCCGGAGTCGATGGCCTTCGGCACAACGCCCGACTGGTTCCACGTGAGCGACGACGAGGACGTCGTTTGGAAGAGCCGTCCACATCCGATCACGATGGGACTTTGGTTGCCGGTCGGCGTCGCGCTCGCACTGATCGGGTTTCTCATCGCCGGCTGGAGCGGGACCGGCGGCATCGGATTACTGACGTTCCTCGGCGTGTTCGTCACGGTCGTCGGCGCGGCCATCGCACTCACCCGCTACCTCGTTTGGACGAGTACCCACTACGTCATCACCTCCTCGGAACTCTACAAGAAACAGGGGATCGTCTCGAGGGACGTCACCCAGTTTCGCCTGGATCGCGTACAGAACATCAGTCTGCGGCAGACGGGGATCGGTCGCCTGCTAGGATACGGCGACCTGACGGTCTACACCGCGGGTTCCGGCGACCCAGAGCTGACCCTCCAACGCGTTCCGGAGCCGGAGCGGGTTAGCAACCAGATAGGCGACCTGCTAGAGGAGCTCGCGACGGACCGGTCGGCGATCTGACTGGCGTCGGAATAAATCGAAACGACCATTATATCAACGTTCGACTGCATTCGATGAAATGGCGTCTCAGCCGGCAGCAGTCGATAGGGCCGCCGAATCGCGCGGTTCGAACGTCGCGGCGAGTGCGGGGTTTGGCGTACTTGCCGCCGGGATCGGCTATCTACTGACGTACGCGATTGCCCGAGGCGAGGTACGCGACGTCGTCGGATCGGACATCGCCGAGTGGAAGGGGGTCGCCTGGTACTTCTACAACGCGCACATGGTCGACGTCGAGACCAGCAGGTCGGTCGGTTCGTTCGGCGGCACGGACACCCTGAACTTCATCGCCGAGTCGAGCAGTTCGAGCGCCGACGCGCTGTACGTCCTCCCACCGCTGGTTTTGTTCGCAGCCGGTGCAGCGCTGGCGGTGTACTGGAGCGTTCCCAATCTCGGCAACGCCGTCGCCGTCGGCGCCCCGGTAATGATCGGTTACGCCGTCGTCATGGGCCTCGGTGCGGTCGTCACCGAAGCCAGCGCCGAATGGTCGTTCTTCGGCATTCAAGCGACCGGTTCCATCGCAGTGCCGCTCCTGCCAGCGCTCGTCCTCGGCGGCATCCTCTATCCCCTGGTGTTCGCGACCGCCGGCGCAGTGGTCGCTACCGTCGTCGACTCGCAGTAGCGATCGACCGTCGGTATCGCGCTCACCGAACACCGAAGAAAGAGTATGACGTGATTCGTTTCGGCTCGGACGGGACTGCGCCTCGAAGGAAACGCCTTTGACGCGGCACTCCCCGTTTCCGTATGATGGAGGTCGCCGAGGTTCTGCCCGAATTTGCCGACGCCTTCGCCTTCGACGAATTCAACCGGATGCAACGGGAGGCATTGCCCGCACTGCTCGAGCGAGACGAGAACGTCGTCGCGAGCGCGCCGACGGCCTCGGGGAAGACAGCGCTCGCGGAACTGGCCATCTGCAAGGCGCTTTCCGACGGTGGAACGGCACTGTTTATCGCGCCGCTGCGAGCCCTCACGAACGAGAAAGAAGACGACTGGAACCGCTTCGAGTCGCTCGACTACTCGGTCTACGTCGTCACCGGCGAGCGGGACCTGAACCCGCGGCGCGCGCGACGGGCGGACATCCTCGTGATGACCCCCGAGAAACTCGACTCGGCAACCCGCAAACACGACTCGCGGCGGTACGACTTCGTCACCGACATCGACGTCTGCGTCATCGACGAAGTCCACCTGCTCGACGCCGACCGCCGAGGATCGGTGCTCGAGGTGACGATTTCCCGGCTGCGGCGGCTTTGTGAGCCTCGTATCGTCGCGCTGTCGGCCACGATGCCCAACGTCGACGATGTGGCAGCGTGGCTCGATGCCCCGGCGGCGAACACCTTCGAGTTCGGTGAGGAGTACCGACCCGTCGAACTCAACGCGGGCGTCAAGACGTATACGCACGGGGAGAACTCCTTCGCGGACAAGTACCGCCGCTTGTACCGGGCGCTCGACCTCGCGGAACCCCACCTCCGCGATGACGGCCAGTCGCTGGTGTTCGTCTCCTCACGGCAGGACACCGTCCAGGCCGCGAAGAAAGCCCGCGACGAGATCGCCGAACGCGACATCCCGATGGGAGCCCGCGGCGACTACGACTTTCACACCGAATCGAAGGAACTCGAGAACGACACGCTCCGGAAATCGGTTCTCGACGGCGTTGCCTTCCACCACGCCGGCCTCTCGAAGAACGACCGTGACCTCATCGAGGAGTGGTTCAAGCAGGGCTACGTCGAACTGCTCTTTTCGACGTCGACGCTGGCCTGGGGCGTCAACCTGCCCGCTCGCTGTGTCGTCATCCGCGACACGAAACTGCACGATCCGCTCGAGGGCGAAGTCGACATGAGTCCGTTGGACGTCCTCCAGATGCTGGGCCGCGCCGGCCGACCGGGATACGACGACGTCGGGTACGGCTGGGTCGTCTGCGACACCGCCGAAGCGGACAAGTACCGCCGACTGCTCCGCAACGGCAAAGAGATCGAATCCCGCCTCGCGGAGAGCCTGGAAACCCATCTCAACGCCGAAATCGCGATGGGGACGATCACCGACCTCGAGGACGTGATGGACTGGCTCGAGACGACGTTCTACTACGTCCGTGGGCAATCGCGGCCCGACGACTACGACTTTCCGAACCTGCGTAGACGCGTCCGCGACTGCCTCGAGGGACTGGTTGCACGGGGCTTCGTCGAGACTGGCGAAGACCTCTCGATCGAGGCCACGCCGCTGGGCGTGCTCACCTCGAAGTACTACCTCCGACTCGACACGGCCGCGCACTTCGCCGCGCTCTGCGACAGGGCGGCATCGGACGGGCTCGAGGGTGAGGACGTCCTCGAGACGATCGCGACCGCCGAAGAGTTCGATTCGGTCTCGGCTCGCCAGGACGAACGCGACGCGGTCGACGCGGTTCTCGTGGGGGCGGACACCCACGACCTCGACGCAGGCGAACGGAAGGTGCTCGCGATCCTCCGTGGTGCGGCCAGTGGGAGCACGCCAGCGGAACTTCGCAGCGACGCCTGGGTCATCCGGCGCAACGCCACGCGACTCGTGTCCGCGCTCGGGGCCTTCCTCGATCGGTTCGTCGGTCCCCACGCCGCGAACCTCGCACGTCGCGTCGAGGCGCGCATCGAGAACGGCGTCGCCGAGGACGCGGTCGGGTTGACAGCCATCGACGGCGTCGGGCCAGGTCGAGCCAGCAAACTCGCGAAGGAGGGGCTGTCGACCCCCGGCGACGTCGTCGACGCGGACGTCGACGGGCTCGTCGACGCCGGACTCTCCGACGGCGTCGCAGAGCGCGTCTACGAGGGGGCGCAGTCGCTCCCCTCGATCGAACTCGAGTGGGGACGGTTCCCCGACGCGATCGAGACGGGCGAAAACGAGGTCTGCGAGGTCACGGTTCGAAACGTCGGCGAACCAGCGCGTGCGGGGATCCGGGTGACCGTCAACGGGGTGGAGATGACGAGTACGAACACCTATCTTCGCAACGAGGAAACCGTCCCCGTCGGCGTCTTCGGTGCCGACACCGACGCACTCGAGTTTACCGTCAGCGTCGCCTTCGCCGAGACGCCGCTACTGCCGATTGAGTCGAGTCGGACTGTCGACGTTCGGTAGCTTCCTCGATCACCGGTTCGGATGCGGATCAGGGACTATCGGTTGTGTCCATAGTATTGACCGCTATTTGTTCTTGAACAGATCTATCATCACAAACAATCCGAGATTTCCGCTATCCATTACCTCGCCAACTCGAGGACACAGTCCCGAAGCGCCGCGGGCGAGTCCACGATCTCGTCCGCGGGCGAGCGGTCGATGTCGCCGTGGGCGTCGATCCGATAGGCGACGACGACCGTCCCGGCTCGAGCGGCCGCTTCGATACCGTTCGCGGAGTCTTCGACGACGATGCATTCGTCGGCCGGAACGCCGATCTCGTCGGCCGCGTAGGCAAAGACGTCGGGGGCCGGCTTACTCGCGCCGTCGATGTCGTCGGCACTTACGACGCGATCGAACGACCCCTCGAGGTCGAAACGCTCCGTGACCATATCGATCCAGTCGTGGGGTGACGAGGAGACGAGCGCCGTGGGGACGCCGCGGTCGTCCAGTTCGGCGAGGAGGTCGTGGAGACCGTCTAACAACTCGGCGCGTTCGGTGTAGATCTCCTCGGCCGCCTCGTCGAACCGCTGGACGAACTCCTCGCGGGAGATAGCCGCGCCATACTCCGCATCGAGATAGTCGTAAATCTCGCGGAAGTTCATCCCGCTCGTCTCCGCGAGATCGACGTCTGCATCGGGGACGGTCGCGGGGAATATCTCCGCACGCTCGACGTCGACCCAGTAGTCTTCGCTGTTGACCAACACGCCATCCATATCGAACAAGACAGCAGCCATGTACGACAGGGTAGTCGATCGTCTCGTATAGCCGTTTGGCCCGCAGCCGTGTGCCGGCAATGCGGTTTGCAGCCGGAATCGCTGTTAGCAGAGGACCTCGCCACGCCGTTCGTGGACCATCTGCTCGGCGACCTCGGTTGCCACGTCCGCGCCGAACTCGCGCTCGAGCAGCCAGAGCGCCAGATCGATCCCGGAGGTGACGCCGCCGGCTGTGAGGACGTCGCCGTCGTCAACGATGCGTTCCTCGCTCACGTCCGCATCGGCGGCGTCGAGGTCCGTGATGGCGACGGGGTGCGTGGTCGCAGGTCGGCCCTCGAGCAGTCCCGCTTTGGCCAGCACCATCGCGCCGGTACAGATCGACGCGATCGTCGCGCCCCGCGAGTGCAAATCAGCGACGGCGGCCGGCAGGGCCCCGTCCTCGACGGCGGCCCGGACGCCGCTCTCTTCGTTGGTCCACCCGCCACCGGGAACGAGCAAGAGATCCGGTTCTCCGAGCACCCCCTCGGGTTCGACCCGGAGACCGTGACTCGCCCTCACGAGACCCTGTCCATCGGATGTTCCCTCGGTCACGTTCACGTCGGTGTCCCCCTCGAGCGTAACGAGTCGGGTCTCGAGCGACGCGCCGGCCCGGAAACCGTTTTCGAGAACCTCGTAGGGACCGATCGCGTCGAGTTCGTCGAACCCGTCGAATAGCACGATTTCCGCGGTTGTGTCGACCATACGTCGGTGATCGTCACCGGATCGGATACTCGTTGCGGGTGATCACTCCGGCCAGGTATCGGGAACCAACACGGCCGAAACCGCACGAGGGAACGCCGAATTGTGAACAGAAGTGGCCGTACCGTTCCACGGATTCGCCACCGTCCTGAACGGAGTTGCGTCGGAGTTCGAAAAATGCCCTCGAGGGCGTCTCGAGACGGTTCGGACGTAACGGTTCGAACGACGACACGCATCGGCGTACTGTGTACGATCTTCTCGCTCACGGCCTTTCGGACGCCTTCGATGGCGAATCGAACCGGGTGAAGGGGACGAAACCGTTCGATGGACGAACCACAGACGTCCGATAGCAATCCCCGCCCATCGAACGGGATCTCGCTCGGCGTGCTAGCACGAGCGGTCCGCGCGCATCGGACCTGGTCGGTCGCGCCGTTCGCAGGGTCCTCGTCTCATCGGCGAGCCGTCGGCGCAACCTCGTTCGATCAGCGTTGAATGGCGACAAACAGACGAAAGCGTCCGTCAAATAGTCTCAAATGCTCGAAAAGCGGATTTACGGCGACCCCCCTTCAAGTCGATCCGGGCACCGAGAGTCGGATGCGAGCTATGAAACGAAAAACGCTCATTGCAGCTGTGTTCGCAGTACTGACACTGACAACCGGATTCGCCGCCGTAGCGTCGGGAAACACACCCGTATCCGTGGATACCGGCGCGGACGATGCAGACGAACAACGTGCCACTGGCGAGGAGCAACGGCACGCAGACGAGCACAGCAACCAGAGTGAGAACGGGACCTCCGCCGACGATGCTGCTAATAAACGCGACAGTCAGGGGCTAAGCGTCGACCTCCCCGAGCAGGTCCCCAATCACGTCTCCTCGATCCACGACCGAATCTCGTCGTACCTGAGCGGCGACCTCGAGGGATCGCTCGGCGACGCGATAAGTGAGATTATGCCGAATGACGGCGACGAAGCGGGAGACGACGAAACCGAACGGCCCGGCGAGGGCAACGGACGTGACGACACCACCGAAGACGAGTCCAAACGAGACCGAACGACCGACGCTGACACCGACGAGTCGCAGTCGAACGGAGCCGAACAGTCCGACACCAACCGGAACGAATCCGTCGATAACGGGAACGAATCCGACGAGTAGATCAGCACGTAACTAACTCGTCATGCCCCCCATTCGCTCAGCCAGCGCCGATCGGCCTCGAGGATCGGCTGCTCCCGTTCGCCGTGAGCCTGCTGGTCGGCGGTGCCGCCCTTCACGTCGGCATCCACGTCGTCTTGGACGCTCGGGACTACGTCCACGCGGTGCTGACCGCGCTGTTCGGCGCGCTGGCCTGGGCCGTCCTCGAGCCGATACCGCTGCTCGGTGGGCTGCTGGCGCTCGTCGCGTGGGTCACGGTCCGCAGGTGGCGCTACCGACTCGGCTGGCTGCCGTCGGCCGACGTGGGCGTCGTGGCCTGGGCCGCAGCAGTCGTGGTCCTCGTGACCCTCGAACTGGTATGGTCGGTTTCGGTTCACTTGGGCGCTCGGCGTTCCGGACGCCTGATACGGTCTGCTGTACCGATGTACCGGTGCACCCGCAGGACGGTCGCGGTTGCACCGGCAACGACGTACAGTAGTCCGTATGAATCGAGCCCCCGCTTACGGATGTCCTCCACCGTCGCCCCCCTGACGCGGCCTTCCACTCGCCTTCACGTGATGTCGCCCTACCCGCATCTTTTCGGATACGCCACGAGTCCCGAGTCGACCACCGCGACCCGACGACGAATGGTGCGTCGAATACTGACACCGAAGGTCGACTTTCGTGTGGTTTAAGCGATGGTACGCGCATCCAGCGGTATGAACGGTCGCGTCGGCACCACAGTCGTGATCATCGCGGCACTGTTGACCGGCTTCGGGCCGGCCGTCGCCGCCACCGAGGTCACGGACCTGGGAGGGCCGCAGTCGAGTCCGTTTACCCTCCAGCAGGATCAGATCGACGCTGACGAGGTCCGAATCGACGCGACTATTCGCCCCAATGGCACCGCCGAGTGGACCCTCGAGTTCTGGGTGCGACTTGACGACAACGAGAGCGCGACGGCATTCGAGGCGCTCCAGAACGACATCCGGGACGACCCTGAGAACTACACGCAGACGTTCGCCGACCGGATGACTGAGACGGTCGCGACGGCGAGCGATGCGACGGGGCGCGAAATGACTGCCGACGGATTCGACGTGAGCACCGATCGACAGTCGTTCGCACGCACGTACGGCGTCGTCAGGTACACGTTTCGCTGGCACGGGTTCGCCGCCGTCGACGGCGGAGAACTGCAGGCCGGCGACGCGATCGAGGGGATCTACCTCGACGACGGGACGCGACTCTTGATCGAGTGGCCGGACGGCTACGAGCTGACGTCGGTTACGCCGGACCCGGACGAGGAACGCGACGGTGCCGTGATCTGGCGCGGCGGCGAAACGGATTTCATCGGCGAGGAACCACGAGTCGTCGTCACCACCGCTGGAAGCGGGCCCACCATCGCGATCGTCGCCGGACTCGCGATCGCGATTATCGGGATCGTCGTTCTCGGCGGATGGTGGTACCGTAATCACGCGTCGACAACGTATCAACCGGCCGGCGGAATCGAGAATTCTGACCGCAATTCCGACCCCAGTCCCGCGACCGATTCGGACACTGCCACGGCGGCGATAACGGGCGACGCGGCGAGTGCGAGCGGTTCACCGGAGATGGAACTCCTCAGCAACGAAGAGCAGGTCCTCAGACTCCTCGAGGACCGCGACGGCCGGGTGAAACAACAGGAAGTCGTCGAGGAACTCGGCTGGACCGACGCGAAGACCAGCAAAGTGATAAGCGGGATGCGGAAGGAGGGAACGGTCGAGTCGTTCCGCCTCGGTCGCGAGAACGTGCTCTCGCTCCCCGAGGGGGACGGCGAGCGAACAGGCGACGAGGAAAAATGACACGAATGCGGACGTACTGCGGATCGAGTCGGTCGATCAGGGTATTCCGGTCGAAATCGACGGACTGCACCGAGTCGAAAATGGTGTTGAATGGCGTTAATCGTCGTTGGACCCACGTCATCGTCTCGAGCGTATATCACCGAGCGAATACGAGACCACACCAATGAATCGAATTACGACGATCACGCTGACGGCGGTGCTCATCGTCGCGGCGGTCGCGGTCCCACTCGCTGCGGCGAGTATTGTCTCGAGTAGCGGAGCACAGGAGGAGGCCGACTCCGACACAGGGAACGAGTCGATCAAGCCGGGCGAGCATTTCGCAGCCGCGGTCGGCGTTCAGAACGTAGAGATCGAGGGCGACGTCTCAAATCGAGCCTACGGTGTCAGGATCGCGAACGCCGAAACGAACGGTGCGAAAGCAGCAATCACCGCGAACCAGTTCGAGGAGACCAAAACGCGTCTCGCCGAACTCGAGGCTAGACTCGAGACGTTGAACGAGTCTCGAGCAGCCGGCGAACTCAAAGCGGGACGCTATCGCGTGGAAGTCGCGAAAACCGTCGCCGAGTTGCGGACGGTCGAGCGGCAGGCTGCAGCGGTCGAGCGGACCGCGGATGGATTACCCGAGGCGGTGCTCGCCGACCACGGTATCGACGTCGAGTCGATACGGACGCTTCGAGACCGTGCCGGCGACCTCGGCGGACCGGAAACTGCGGCAATCGCTCGGTCGGTCGCCGGCGACGGAATCGGCTGGTCGATCGGAACGGATCCTGAGTTCGGTACCCCGGTCGGAAGCGACGGACGAGATCACAACGGTGCAAACGAAACGGCTGCGGAACCGTCCGGTGAAACGGCGGAACCGACCGACGATGGCGGAGAGTCAAATTCGGGGTCGGAAGACGATCCCGAGTCCGCATAGACGAGATGCTGCCCGGGTGCGACCGCGGACTGACGGGACGTGAGCCGCTCGGGGGAACCAACGTCGTGTAACTGATTCGAAGAACTCGACGACGGGATCGACGACATCGCCGGTCACACGTCCGTTTTTTGCCGCTCGGGAACGAAGTGTCGCAAAATGGTGTACGCGTATACGACGGTCGACGTCGCGACCGGAATGTCCGACGAGGTCTGCGAGGCGCTGGCAGACGTCGAGGGCGTCGTCGATGCGCACGTCATCGCGGGTGACTTCGATGTGATGATCGAACTGGAAGGCGAGACATCCCACGACGTACTCGCGTCCGTCACATCGTCGATCCGTCCGCTCGATGGCGTCGGGACGACGCGGACGTACATTTGCATCGACTGACAGAAACGTCACCTCGGAGAAATCGTCCGGGTTCGACCCGTCGGAGAAAGACGATCCTGTTCGATTCGACACAGAACTGTGAAACAGAGGCCAGACAGGTCCGGATCACTGGACGTTCTTCCAGACGATCCGATAGAATCGTAATATGTGATTAAGACGACCGCGAACCTACTACCAATCGAGGGAGGACGATGACACCAGACGAGCAACGGCAACCTGCAGCGGAACGGAAAGGGGAAATGGAACACGGCGTAGACGCGGGAGAACACCTCGAGTTCATCGACTGGGTCGAAGCCAATCCGGACGAGGCCATGCTCGAATTCCGCGCCTCGGGGGTCACCGAAGAGGTGGCGAACCGGACCACTGCGACGATCGGCGAGTGGGCCCTCGGAGGCGAAGAGATGGGTGCGGATCGAGAACACACCCTCGAGTTCGGCCTGCCGCCGGAGCTCGAAGATGCGATGGGATATCTCGACCCGACCGACCGCTACGAAGCGGTCGAGGGCGCGCTGGCCGGCCTCACGGCGTGTATCAATGGAACAGTCGTCTTCAACGCGATCCGGGAAGACATCGAGATCGACGACGTGACGACGACGGTTCGCGCTCCGATCGACCTTCGGATGCTCTTTGGCATCCACGACGTCGACAGCGCCCACGAGGTGTACGGTGAACTCGAGATCGACGTCGAGGTGACGGGCGATCTCACCGACGCCGAAAAGGCGGCCGTTCGCGAGTACTACAAGCGCTCGCCCGTCTACAACCTCGTGACGCTCGAACACCCCAACAGGCCGAAGGTCGATTTCAGCGCGACCGCCTGACGGAGGACCGAGAGGCGACCAGATACGTTCGATTTTTTGTTCACGCTGAACGGGCACCGTACATGGACGAGCAACGGGAAGTCGCGGAATTCATCGAACGCTCTTGTGAAGCACATTGTTGGTGACTCAAAGAACTGCTCGAACGATGTGGTTGAGAGCTTCTCGACCTGGTTTGCGGAGGATTTGTCGTCGGAGCTGGAACGATCTGAGATACGTGGTCAGTTTGTCCTTTGAGACGCCTCGATGTGGCGAGAGCCACCGTCGCGCCAGCGACGAGTGGCTCTCGCAGGTGTTCACGTGTGCGTCACCATCAACGTACTCGCCATCTCCGTGAATCACTGCTTCTCGCTGGAAGTTCTCATCAGTTTCTAGTGGCTCATAGGCACGAAATCCATCCGTATAGACGGTGAGCGACTCCTCCTCGTGGTCAGCGAGGAGGAGTCGCACAGTCGATTCATCAGCGGATTTCGCCGGGACAACATATCGCTGATCGCTCCCACGATCAACGAGCGTGAATACTGGCGATTTGTCCTCGGTGTACGTTCCTCGTCCACGCTTCGAGAGACCACGCGAGCGCGACGGTTGCTCGCGCTCGCGGCCTTTCAGCCCAGCAGAGACGTAGAACTCGTCAATCTCAACTGGGCCAGTGAGAGTGAGAGATGGCGCGTCGAGCGTTCTGGCGAACTGCTCGACGCGCCGGTGAAGCGTTCGGTAGGAAACGTCGAGTTCAGCCTCTAACTGGCGGATACTCGTGTTGAACCGAAGGAACGAGTAGAACGCGAACAAGAGGTTGTCGAGGCCGATCTTCGCGTGCGCGAAGATCGTGCCAGTCTTGTCGTTGAACGTGCGGTCGCAATCCTTACAGAGATACCGCTGATACTCTCTGTAGCTGCCGTGTTTGATCACTGATTCAGACCGGCAGCGCGGGCAGTAGAGGCCCTCGCGCCAGCGAACCTGCTGGAGCAGGTTCGCGGCGTTCGCCTCCGAGTTCAGCACTTCAAATGGGAACATATCGGGTGACGTGAACGCGTCACCCTTGCCCGCTACGATTTCTCAGCGACAGCGTTACCGACCAACAATCTGCTTCTGAAGAGCGTTCATCGAATCGTACGACCTCGAGACGCCGCCGGCGTTCAGGCTCCTCGATCTCGTATCGGAGGTCGGAGAACTCGCGAAGGAGGCGAACACGTCGACAGAGTACGGGTCCTCGCCGGCCGACCTCGAACTAACGTCCGACGAACTCGGGGACGCTCTGTTCGCGCTGCTTGCAGTCTGCGAGGCGCTCGAAATCGACGCTCCCGATGCGCTCGCAGAAGCTCTCGAGAAGTACGAAAACCGCATAGAGGACAGTTCGACCCCCGGGTCTGGGAGGGAAGCGGACGGGGTTTCACAGTTACATCCTCGAGTTTAAGTACGAAACCGGGGCCAACGGTCCTATGATCGACGACGCGATCCGCGTCCTCGCGGGTGACTGCACCGTCATCGCCGAAGATGCAGACCGGGAAGAGTACCGCGGTCGAGTAACCACGATCGTCAAACCGGACAACACCGTGCTGGTCCACGACATCGACGGCTACCAGCCGGTCGCCTGGATCACCCGCGCCGACAGCGTCTCGAGCGATCGACGGGGCGACTTCACGTTCGTGGCGAAGAAAGACACCCAGACGTTGCGGATCGCCGCTCACGAACAGGACGGCTTCGCACACTATCCGACCTCGGTCGCCGGGACGCCCGTGGGGGTGTGTCCCGACTGTGACGGCACGCTCGTGCGCTCGAGCGGCGTCAACTGCGTCCGCTGCGGCGACCGCTACGGCGTGCCGGCGGACGCGACCATTCGAGACGAGCAGTGCGATTGTGACTGCGGCCTCCCTCGAATGCGCGTCGAACGGGGGCTCGCGTTCGACGTCTGTCTCGACCGGGCCTGCGAGTCGCTCGACGCGGCGGTCAACCGGGCCTTCGACCGCCAGTGGGGCTGCCCCGAATCGGAGTGTGACGGCGACCTCAGGATCCTCAGGCGGGGCGGCCTCATCGCTGGCTGCGAACACTATCCCGACTGTGACACTGGCTTCGCCGTTCCCGCCGGCGTCGTCGACGGTGAGTGTGGCTGTGGCCTACCGACGTTCGAAACCGCACACGGCAGCCGGTGTCTTGACACGACCTGCGATCGAGCGCTGGATGAGGTACTCGAGGCCGATTCAGCGGCGGACGACTGATATGGACTGCTGTACGTCAGTTCCGGAGCAACTGCGACCGTCCTGTAGGTGCGCCGGTACGTCGGTACAGCAGACCGTATGAATGGCCCGCTGCAGCCGCCGTGCGATAGCCTCCGATCAGCCGCCGTTCCAGGGTGGGAATGAAAGGGGCTTTCAGCGTGGCTGCTGTCGCGGTCGTTCCGCCGTTACTCGAGATATTCGGTACCGAGAATCGATCCGCAGTCACTTAGTCCCGGCCGGCAAACACCAGATATGGCACTCGAGGGGCGATTAGATGACGGCGTCGTCCGCGTCGGCGGCGACGCGCGCCAGCGGTATCACGACTCGCGAGGCTATGGCTACCCGCTCGACGGGAACGAAATCGCGCTCGCTCCCGTCGAGGCGGCCCATCTGTTGTATCGGGGGGATCTCGAGGCCATCGTCGACGCCGACTGTGGCGAGCGCCTCGGATTCCGAGAGTTCATGGCCCGCGAACCAGGTCGAGACTTCGGGGTTCGGTTCCTCGTCTACGCGGATCTGCGGTCGCGGGGGTTTTATCTCTCACCGGCCGCAGAGCCGTGGATCCCGACCCCGCCGGGGGGCGGGGCTGATTTCGCCGTGTTCCCACGCGGGAAAGGGCCGGGAGACGGCGAAATCGCCTACGCGTTGCGGATCATCGGCGAACGAACCGATATCCCTGCGAGCGAACTCCGGGAGGGCGTGCTGACCGTCGTCGACGAAGAGAGCGAGATTACGTACTTCGAGGTCGGCCGCCGCGATCCGTCGGGTACGTCGGTGCCCGACGCCGCGCTGCCGTCGAACTGCGAGGCCGACCTGCTGGCCGATCGGGTCGTGGTCTGGGATCCACCGCTCGAACTCTACGAGAAACGGTTCTATGGCCAGCCGCTCGAGGGGAGAGAGTACGAGCGACCGACGCTGCAGTGTTCGCTGGTCGAAGCGACCTATCTCGCCGAACGAGGCGCGCTTTCCCTCGATCCCGAAACGGTCCGCGAACGGGGCCGCGAGGTCGAGGGCGAACGGTTCGATCGGCGGCTGGCCGTGTACACGGTCCTGCGAGAGCGCGGACTCGTCCCGAAGACGGGGTACAAGTTCGGCGCTGATTTCCGCACGTACGCCGACGTGACGTCCGTCGACGACCTGGGCCACTCCGAATTGCTGATTCAGGTCCATCCCGCGGCGTACGTATTCGAGCCGCGCGATCTGGCGCTCGACGTCCGACTCGCTCACGGCGTCCGGAAGACGATGGTATTCGCGCTCGTCGACGACAGATCCAGCGACCACGGCGAGAGCGAGCCGGACGAAACCGACGGTATCGAGTGGTGGTCGCTCGAGCGGCTCACGCCGTAGGGACCGGTGCCGTCCGCACGGAGGAGGATTCGACGAGCGTGAACAGTCGACGGGCCAGCGGTCGTTCGGTATCGGGCGACGTGTCCGCGATGGTGTAGTCTGTTTACCGCGCCGTGGCCTGGACTGCGGAGCGTGACCCTACCGCTCGCCCGGGATCGCTGCCCCTTCGTGTTCGAGCAATCGCTGTTTGAGATCCAGTCCGCCCGCGTATCCGACGAGCGAGTCCACGCCGACGACCCGATGACAGGGAACGATCACCGGAATCGGATTGCGGCCGCAGGCCTGTCCGACCGCGATCGGCGAGGTCTCGAGTTCCGACGCGATCTCCCCGTAGGTTCGAGTGTCGCCGGCCGGAATCTCCGCCATCGCCCGCATTACGCGGCCCGTGAAATCGTCGGGATAGGCGACGTCCACGTCGAACTCCTGGCGCTCGTCGGCTTCGTATTCGCGTACCTGCTCACGGATCGTTGCCCGATCAGCGTCGATCGGCGAGTCGTCGATTTCCCGCTCGTGCCCGAATACCTGAATGCGCATCGATGATCGACCGTCGGCGCGAACCCACTTCAGTATTGACGACCGGAGAGACGTCTCGATCGACGACGATTTCGTCGACGGCGAAGCCGAAGGCTTTTGCGCGCTGCAGCGCCAATCCGCACACTAATGACTGGAGACGACCCACTCGAGGAGTCCGAGTCGGGGGAACCGACGACAGGGGAACCGCTCACGGATGGCGGAGCGGCCGGAGCTGACGACGTGGCGCTGGACCCCTGGGGCTCCTCGAGCGTCTCCGACTACCGGAAGCTGTTCGAGGAATTCGGCATCGAGGAGTTCGACGAGGTCGTAGCGGAGGTCCCGAATCCACATTATCTGATGCGCCGTGGCGTCATCTTCGGGCATCGAGACTATCGGCCGGTCGCGCGGGCGCTGCGCGACGGCGAACCCGCGGCCGTCCTCTCGGGGTTCATGCCGACCGGCGACCCTCACATCGGCCACAAGCTGGTCTTCGACGAAATTATCTGGCACCAGCAGCAGGGAGCCGACGCCTACGCGCTGATCGCCGACCTCGAGGCTAACTCGGCTCGCGGAATGAGCTGGGAGGACATCGACGAACACGCACGGGACTACCTGCTCTCGTTGCTCGCGCTCGGCTTCGATGTCGAGGAGGGGACGCTCTACCGCCAGTCGACCAATCGCGAGTTGCAGGACCTGGCGTTCGAACTCGGCGCGGAGGCGAACTTCTCGGAGCTGCAGGCCATCTACGGCTTCGACGGCGAGACCGACGTCTCGCACATGCAATCGGTCGTCACCCAGGTAGCCGACATCCTGTACCCGCAACTCGAGGAACCAAAGCCGACCGTGATCCCCGTTGGGCCGGATCAGGACCCCCACGTCCGGTTGGCCCGCGACCTCGCCGAACGGATGCGCTTTTTCGGGGTGACGGAAGCGTACGCGAGTTTCGAACTCGAGGACGACGAGCGAGTCGTAGTCGCAGACGCGTACCGGAAACTCGAGGAAATGGCCGGGGAGAACGACGAGATCCGGTGTCTCGACGCCGTGGAGCTCATCGAAGATGGGCCGGAGGCGGTTTCGTTCGACGACCGCGATCGGCCCGAAGAAACGGTCGCCGCCGCGGCCGACGCGCCTGCGGAGACCCGAGCGGTGGCGAAACTGAAGAACGCGGGGATGGAGCCGCTGCGCCCGCGAACCCGATTTTTCGATCGCCGCGCGACGGACGAGGCGTTCGAGGCGCTGATCGGCGCCATCGAGGGCGAAAAGCGGGTCTACGAGAATCACATCGATGCCTTCGAGACCGACCGCACGGACGCCGAGGACCTCGCTCGCGCAGTCGAAGTCGACACCGGCGGCTACGGCTTCCAGCCGCCGTCCTCGATCTACCACCGATTCATGACCGGCCTCACCGGCGGCAAGATGTCCTCCTCGGTCCCGGCCAGTCACATTTCGTTGCTGGACGATCCCGAAGCGGGTTACGACAAGGTAAAAGCGGCTACGACCGGCGGCCGCGAGACCGCCGAAGAGCAACGCGAGAAGGGAGGTCGGGCCGACGAGTGCCCCGTTTACGAACTCTACGCCTATCTGCTGGCCGGCGACGACGACGAGTTCGCAAAGCGCGTCTACGACGAGTGCGTCGGCGGCGAGCGCCTCTGTGGCGACTGCAAGGAGCAGGCCGCCCAACTCATGCGGGAATTCCTGAAAGAACACCAGGAGAAACGCGAACAGGTCGTGGACCTGCTTGAGGCGGCCGACATCGAACTCGAGTCGCCGCGGCGTCGGTGACCACCGCGAACGGGATGGGCCCATTACACGGCCACCACCGGGACGAACCGCGTGCGAGAACGTGGATGCGGCGCTCGCGGCGGTCGACAGGTAGTCGAGCGACCCGAGCGGACATTTTGGATGCGGGTAGAGTTGCCGTTTTGGCGTCTGACGAAGATATATAGGCCCGGTTGTGGAAGCCGGGGATATCGATGGCCCTGAATTCACGTGATTCGGACGACCTGCTGGTCTGTGTCGACGTCCTCGATGCGTTCGGCGTCACGGTGACGGACATCGAACGGGAATCGACCGGCGAGGAGACCCTCGAGGCGGTACTGGCCGACACTCTCGTCGATGGAATCGAGCGAAGGACCGTACTCCGGCGGCTGATAGCCCAAAGCGACCGGGGTATCTCGTGTGCGGCTCGGTACTCGCAGGCCGAACTCGAGCGCGAACTCGAGGCCGTGTTCGAGTCGATCGGATGGTCGCTTACGATCACGGCGACCCGGACGAATTGCGACGTCCTCGCGACCGATCCTCGCGGTCGTCGCCGCGAGGTGTCGGTGACGTACCCCGAGACGCCGCTCGGGGCCAACAACCTGCCCGCAGTGCTCCAGAAAATATCCGAGACGGTTCTCGCAGGGACCGACGCGCTATTCGTCCTCCTCTCGTCGGGCAGCGACCGCTGGCGGGCCGCGCTGATCGAAATCAGCGAACTCGAGCGCCTCCGCCGTCGGTACGGCCGGCGGATCGACGCGGTCGATCGGCCGCTGTTACCCGAAGACGAAGTCGAGGCGTACGTCCCGGCGGAGCGAACGGAGCCGGATTTCGCTCACTCCGAGATGGCGGCGGGGGCTGACGCCGATACCCGGAATCCACCGTGGCCGTCGTGGGCACTCGAGGCAGGCGGCTGGAGGACGATCGACGGGACCGAGAGCGTCGAATCGCTGGTCGAGGAAGCCGAGTGCGAGCAACGCGGTGGGCCGACGAAGGGGCCGAGAGGGGCCGTGTCGGGCGCCACAGACGGGGCGCGGAACGCGTCGGCCACCGAACCGACGACGGCGGACCGAACGCCCACCGCTGGCGACTTCGGCCCGCTCTCGGGACCCAGCCAGACCGTACGCGTCGCGAACGACGCGTTTGGAACCGACGTCGGGTGCCAGTCAGACGGAGACTCTTATCGCGCGCTCGGGGTGGCACTCGACGCTGGCGGAACCGTCACCTCGCGAGGACTGCTCGCGGACGACACGTTTTTCCCGACGCTACCGGCCGCCGAACTCGAGGAGACCCGCATCGAGTTCGCCGACGAGTCCGATCCCGCGGCGGTCCGCGACGCGAAATCGACAGTGGATCGATCCGGTTTCGAGTGGGTCGATGCCAGTTCGCTCGAGCCGACGTGGGGCTCGAACAGCTAGACGGCTTGTGCTGCCGGGGCGAACCAAGATGACGGCCCGCTCCTCTCGGTCGTCGTGAACGCGAGCGTCAACCGGTGGTCCCGGACGTCGAGAGGAGGGCGCCGACGGTCGAGAACACGACGAAGTACGCAACCGTAGCTGCGACGGCGACCACGCTGATCACGACGAGGGCGAGGATAAACGAACCGATGAACCGACGAGCAACTGATCGAACGAGAGCCCATGATCGGTTCATCGGCGACTATATATGTCAGCATAGAGTAACGATGGCGCGCGTCAACGCATCGGTCGCTCGAGAGAGGCGAGGGCGCCAGTTCCGGGCCGGAGTCGATCGACGACCGACTGCCGTGGGACTGACCCACAAGATTTTTGCATCGTCCCCGATTTCTGCCCCGTATGGCACTCGAATCCCACTGCGTCCACGTCTTTTCGAGTTCCTCGAAACGAGAGTCGGGACGCAAACGGCGTGAGCGTGCCGGTGTCGGCGATCAGCAACGGCGACCGCAGACGGGATTCGGCTTCTTTTTTGCCCGGTGAATTCCGGGCCGGTGGAACCGCACGCGCTCACACCGGGCGTTCGCGGCGAAACCGACCGTTCGACGTCCCTGTCGGGGGTGGCCCCGGGCAGTATCGGAACCGCTAACTGACCGACACGCAGCCATACGAACAAGCGAATGCAACTTCCAGCACAACAGGTCGCGGTCCTGGAGACCGCGAGTGCGGACGAGGCAACGTCCGTCGACGCCCTCGCCGCGGCGACAGAACTCCCCCCTGAAACCGTCACCGGGGCAGTCTTCGAACTCGAGGACGAGGGGCTGGTCGCCGTCAGCGAACGCGTCGACGAAACGGTCGCACTGACCGACGAGGGGCGAGACTACGTCGAGGATGGTCTCCCAGAGATTCGACTCTACGAGGCCGCCCTCGAGGCCGATGCCGACGCCGACCCCGTCTCGATGGGACGGGTCATCGGCGCGTCGGCCCTCGAGGGCGGTGCGGTCGACATCGCGCTCTCGAACTACGCACGCAAAGGATACGGTAGCATCGACAGCGGCGAGATCACCGCAGACCCCGACGTGAATCCCGAAACGGACACCGAGGCGACCGCGCTCGAGGAACTTGCCGACGCGGACGACGCGCCGATCGACAGCGTCGACATCGGTACCGAGACCATCGAGCAACTCGAACGCCGCGGCCTGCTCGAGCGCCGCGAATCGACGGTCCGCGAGGTGACTCTGACCGAACTCGCCGTCACCGAACTGATGGCGGGGGTCGAAGCGGCCGAGACGGTCGGACAGGTCACCCCGGAACTGCTGACGAGCGGCGAGTGGGAAGACGTCGAATTCGCCGAGTACAACGTCGAGGCCGACGCCGAGCGGTTCGAGGGCGGCAGGGTCCACATCCTGCGCCAGACGGCCGAACGCGTCAAGGACGTCCTCGTCGGCATGGGGTTTCAGGAGATGGAAGGCCCCCACGTCGACGCCGACTTCTGGATTAACGACTGCCTGTTCATGCCCCAGGACCACCCTGCGCGGACCCACTGGGACCGGTTCGCGCTGGAGCAGCCCACCCATATTGAGGAACTCCCCAAGGACCTCGTCGAGCGGGTCGAGCGTGCCCACCGGGAAGGCGTCGGCGAGGACGGCGAGGGATATCATTCACCGTGGGACGAGGACTTCGCGCGCGCACTCGCGCTCCGCGGTCACACCACATCATTGTCGACGCGCTACCTATCGGGCGAGGAAATCGGACGACTGGAACCGCCACAGCGGTACTTCAGCGTCGAGAAGGTGTACCGAAACGACACGCTCGACCCGACCCACTTACTCGAGTTCTTCCAGATCGAGGGGTGGGTGATGGCCGACGATCTTTCGGTTCGGGACCTGATGGGCACCTTCGAGGAGTTCTACTCCCAGTTCGGTATCACGGACATCGAGTTCAAACCGCACTACAACCCCTATACCGAGCCGAGCTTCGAGCTGTTCGGGACCCATCCGACGACCGGCGAGCTCGTCGAGATCGGAAATTCGGGGATCTTCCGCGAGGAGATGCTCGAACCCCTCGGCGTCGAGTGCGACGTGATGGCCTGGGGACTCGCCCTCGAGCGGTTGCTCATGCTGATGTACGGCTTCGAGGACATCCGTGACATCCACGGGACGCTGTGTGACCTGCAACTGCTACGCGAGACGGAGGTGACCTACTGATGCCCACGGTCGACATCGACCCCGACGAACTACGCGAACTGACCGGCCACGACGAGAAGGGCGACGAAGAACTGAAGGAGGATCTGTTCGGTCTCGGCCTCGAGTTCGAGGGCCGCACCGAAGCGGGCGCGTTCGAACTCGAGTTCGCGCCAGACAGGCTCGATCGGCTCTCCGTCGAGGGGGTGGCCAGGTCGATGCGGTACCAGTACGGCGACTCGCGGGGAATTCACGTACCCTCCCCGAACAAACCGGAGTGGACGATCGAAGTCGACGAGTCGGTGCCCGACGAACGGCCGTACGTCACGGGCGCGGTGATCCGCGACGTCGACCTCGACGAGGACGGACTGGATTCGCTCATCCAACTCCAGGAGAAGCTTCACGCGACGATGGGGCGAAAGCGGGCGAAGGGCGCGATCGGGATTCACGATCTGACGATGCTGAAGGGCCGCGATGCGCTACGCGCATCGGAGGAGACGAGCGGCAGTGAGCCGCGAAACAGTCCGGCGACGGAGGGGAATCCGACTATCGAATACGTTGGCGTCGAACCCGACGGAGACCGGTTCGTCCCACTCGACGCGGACGAGGAGATGACCCCGGCAGCAGTACTCGAACGTCACCAGACTGGACAGACGTACGCGGATCTCGTCAGCGACTACGAGCGGTATCCGGCGATCTACGATGATCTCGGCCTGTTCTCGTTCCCGCCGGTGATCAACGGTCGACGAACCGAGGTGTCGACGGATTCGCGCGATCTCTTCGTCGAGATGACCGGCACCGATCAATGGACGATCGACAAAATGCTCACGATCGTCTGCTACGCGCTCGCGGCACGCGGAGCCACGATCGAGGGGGTCACGATCGAGTATCCCGATCACGAGATCGTTCGGCCCGATCTCTCGACGAAGACGAAACGGGTCGCCCACGACCGCATCGAAACTATCCTCGGAATCGGACTCGATCCCGACGAGGTGATCGATCTCGCCGAGCGTTCGGGCCTCGAAGCGGAGAAGGCGGAAAACGAGGACGGAGAACTCGTCTACATCGTGACGATCCCGCCCTATCGCGTCGACGTTCTCCACCCGCTGGACGTCATCGACGACCTCGGTCGGGCATACGGCTTCAACGACCTCGAGCCGCGCTATCCCGACGTCGGGACTGTCGGCGGCCGCCACGAGCGCTCCCGCCTCGAGAACGCCGCCCGCACCCAACTGGTCGGGTTGGGCTTCGAAGACCTGCTGAACTTCCACATGATCAGCGAGGCGGAAAATTACGACCGTCTCGAGATTCAGCCGGGAGAGGACGTCTACGGGGCCGGCGAGCCCGCGACGATCAAAGAGCCCTACAGCGAGGACTTCACGATGCTTCGGACGTGGGTTCTGCCCTCGCTTCTGATGGTCCTCGAGCGGAACACGCACCGGGCCTATCCGCAAAACCTGGCCGAAATCGGCTTCACCGCCGAGAGAGACGAGGCCGAGAACACCGGCGTCTCGGAGGGGCGCCGCGTCGGTGCCGTCCTCGCGAGCCACGACGCAGGCTACGAGGACGCCAAGGCTCGACTGCAAGCGCTGGCCCGCAGCTTCGGCGTCGAACTCGAGACGCCGCCGACGGACCATCCGACCTTCATTTCGGGTCGAACAGCCGCCGTCGTCCTCGACGGCGAGGAAGTCGGCGTTATCGGCGAAGTCCACCCGACGGTACTCGTCGAACACGACCTCGAGGTGCCGGTATCGGCGTTCGAGTTCGACCTTGAGGCGCTGCACTAGGCGACTCCGGGCGAACGCCACCCTCCGACGAGTCGGAGCTGGCGCTGATGGAGCGCGTGGATCCCGACAGCGTTCGGCGTTCGGGTTTCGCCTCCCTCGAGCCCCTCGAGAGATAGCCGGCTCGTCGCCGGGATCACCGCTGTGCTCGTTCGTCCCGTCAGACGCCTTCCGACATCTGGAGTCGACGGCTGGATTGTCGCCGGCCAGACGGCCGGTGACTGCCGACGATCGGTGCGTCGGCGACGTCGTTCGATCGACGGCCGAAGCAGGGGGCTTTACGCGAGAGGCGTGACGGGACGCGCTGCGTCACGGACGGAAGAGTGGTCCCGGTCGAGGTTGTGCCGGGGAGCGCCGTACCGCACGCAACGGCCGCCAGCGCGGCAGACCGGGCTTCGAGGCCGAGAAGCCGTCTCGTCGTCGCGATCGACGCTTCGCGTCTTTCGGACGATTGCTCAGGAGTTCGTCGTTAGAATTCGTGTTCGACGTCTTCTTCGTCGGCTTTTTGGATGATGATTTTGCCGTCCCGAACTCGGACGAAGACCTCGTCGCCGATGTCCATGCCCGCGACTGCGAGTTCATCCTCGTGGAGGTTGAGGTGCACGTTGTGGTAGTTGCCGTTTTCGTCTTTCGCACCGCTTGGACTCAGCTTCTTTTTCCGTACCATCGCGGGATTCTATACCGAACTTCGCCGTAGGATATACTTAAGTGTTTTCGACGCCCAAGCGCTAGTGCTAGTCCTTGTTACACAGGCGGGTTGATACCAATCAGGGGACTACGTCCGTCCTCGAACAAGATAGTGTGAAATGGTAGCGTTCGCTACCAACTTAAAGATACCGGCGCAGTCCATCGGTTTTCGGGGATATCTTTATAACGGACCGTGAGTTGAATTGACACGGAGGCGAAAATCATGGTACGCGAAGACGGCAAACGAAACTTTGCACTACGCGAATCGGGCGGCGATGAATCGAGCGTCTTCTCGGGCAACACACCCCGACAGGCGGCGCTCAAGGCGGCCCGACGGCTCGAGCCCGGCTCGAGCGAGGAGTCCGCGGAACGCGTCGAACTCAAATTGCGAGAGAAGGGGACGGACAAGGTACACATCTACGACGGCTGGGCCTGGGAGGAGACCGCGCCGAGTGACAAGCCGAGCTGGATGCCCGACGAAATTACGGAAGCGAACGTCTCGAAGAAAGGAATCGAACATTTGGACGAATAATTCGATTGATCAGTCGCTTTCTCCGGGACGGATTCGACGACGAGCGGCGTCGTTGGATTGCCCGAGGTCGAAAGTGCGTGCCGATAAGTAGTCGACGAGGCCGATTCGTCGGCCTCGAAGTCGCGGTCGCCGATTCGACGGGAAATTATACAGGCGGAGCAGGCCAAACGCCTCGGAGCGTGACCCCGAACCAACGAGGGTCGAGTACGGTCCGCGAAACCCGACGGTCTTTTGACCCGTAACCCACTATCAACGGGCAATGGCTGCAGTCACGCTCGGCCCCAAAGGCACCTATTCTCACAGAGCGACGAGTGCGATCGTCGAGGACGACGAGATCGACTTCCGGCAGTCGGTCACGGCGATCGTCGACGCCGTCGCCAGCGGCGAGTACGATCGCGGTGTCATCCCGATCGAAAACAGCATCGAAGGCAGCGTCACGGAGAGTCTCGACGCGCTCGCCGACTACGATGTCGCCGTCGTCCGCGAAATCGTCACACCGATCAGACACGCGCTGTTCGCCCAGGGGCCGGAGTTCGACACGGTCGCCAGCCATTCTCAGGCGCTGGCGCAGTGTCGAACGTACCTCGAGCGCGAGTACCCCGAGGCGACCCTCGAAGCCGTCGCGAGCACGGCCAAAGGTGTCGAATTTGCCCGCGAAGACCCCTCTGTCGCAGGGATCGGCCATCCGGCCCTCGGCGGCGACGGCCTCGAACTCCTGGCCGAAGACATCCAGGATCAGGACTCGAACGCGACGCGCTTCTTCGCGATCGCACCGGCCGAAGAGCGCTCCAAGGGAGGCGGGAAGACCTCGCTGGTCGTGTATCCGAACGCGAACTATCCCGGACTCCTCCTCGAGTTACTCGAGCCCTTCGCGGATCGCGACATCAACCTGACCCGCGTCGAATCGCGGCCGAGCGGCAGGCGGCTGGGTGATTACGTGTTCCACGTCGATTTCGAGGCCGGTCTCTACGAATCGCGAACGAACGAGGCGGTCGAAGATCTCGAGAACATCGCGGAAAACGGCTGGGTTCGGCGGCTGGGATCGTACGATACCGAACACGTCGTCGAGTAGCGAACGCGACGACTCGAGGCGAAAACGGAGGCGAAGCCGGCGCCGGAGACGATCAGTCGGAAGTCGGAGCGGTGGCGATATCGAACCACGCCCGGATTCGATCGGCGTACGCGGCCAGGCCGAGTCCCGTGACGAACATGAGGAACGCCGGGACAAGTATACACAGGAGAGTGGGGTGAGACGCGCCTGTATGAAGGATTGGATCTCCCATCCGAAAGAGAAGGAGAGGGGAACGGCTTAAGACGACTGACGGGGCTAGAATTGACCGCGATCGGATCGGTTCGCCTCCGCCGCGATCGAGTTGGTCTGGAGGGGGCGGGCGAGGGAATGGACCACGCGTGAGACGTGCCCCGATCGAAGACGTTCCGCTGTCCGTTCCGTCCCGCTATTGCCCGAGCTGTTTCTGGGCCACGACGGGTCGGACGTCCTATCGATGGCGTACCACAAACGATTTTTCGTGTCCCACGGTATCATGGGTATGCCACTCGCTGTAGGTGACGATGCCCCGACCGTGACCGCGCGCAATCAGGACGGCGACGCGGTCACCCTCACGTTCGAGGAGCCGACGGTCCTCTACTTCTATCCGAGAGACGAGACCCCGGGCTGTACGGTCGAGGCGAACCAGTTTCAACGCGAACGCGAGACCTATCGAGAGGCGGGCGTCGACGTCTACGGCGTCTCGACGGACGACGTCGAGTCTCATCGATCGTTCTGTGACGCCGAAGGCCTCGAGTTCGACCTGCTCGCGGATTCCGATGCCCAGCTCGCAGAGGCCTTCGGCGTCGAACTCCGAGACGGCAAGACCGCACGGACGACGTTTCTGCTCGCTGGCGGTGACGTCGAGGCCGTCTACGAGGGTGTAAACCCGGACGGCCACGCCCGCGACGTCCTGCTCGATGCGCTCGAGGACGGACTCGTAACCCTCCCCGAATAGCGCCCGGTCTTCTGTCGCATTACGTCGGGCAGAATTTATCCCGGTCGAGGCCCTACGTGTCGACATGCGACGAAACCCGTTCGACGATATCGAGGAGCTGCTCGACCGCCTCAGTCGCCAAGTCGAGGAGGGAATGACAGCCGGCGGCCTGCAGGTCCCGGGATCGGTCCCGGTCGACGTCGCCGACACGAACGAGGAGTACGTCGTCACGGCCGACCTGCCCGGCTACGAAACTGACGATATCGATCTGACGCTCTCGGAGGGGACGCTGCGCCTCGAGGCGAACCGGACGGACGAAGAAACGCACGCCGAACGGCGATACCTTCGTCGCGAACGGACGAAGACGTCGGCGAGTCGGCGGATCCGCCTGCCCGAATCAGTCAACGAAGAGGCGGTGGCCGCCGGATTCGAGAACGGCGTGTTGACGGTTCGGCTGCCGAAGGTTTCGAGCGAAGAAGACTCCCGACAGATCGACATCGAATAGCCGTCGACCGCCGGCCGCTCGAATCTGGACCCTGTGTGACCGCACAGCGACGGTCGTCCGAATCCGACCCAAATATTGCCACACAGTGTCTGCCGTCGGTCCGACCGGGCGAAACTCGAGTCACCGACCAGACGAGCTTGATCGACAGCCACTGACGTCCGTGCAGTCGCGTTTCCGGCTCTCCGTCCCGATCGATTTCTTTCGTGTATTTATTATACTTCGATGATAGCTTCTCGCCCATGGTCCAGTTGATCGCACTCGTTGTGGCGGGGATCTTCGTTCTTTTCGGTGGGGCCGTTCTATCACGAGCGAGCGAGGTCCACGAGCGATATACGACGATCGAGGGACTCGAGGCAGCGGATACTGACCGAATCGAGCCCGGACGCGAAACGACAGTTAGCGGCCCGGTGCACGTCCACGAACCGGCGGCGCCGGACCGGAATCCCCTCGATATGAACGAGAGCGCCTCACCCGCCCTCTGGGCGTGGCGGGTACGCCAAAAGGAGGGAACGGGCGGGCAGGGTGGAAGCCGATGGCGAACCGTCGACGGAGTGCTGGCGGTCGGCGAATTCGCCATCGACCACAGCTGGGACCGCGTCCGCGTAGACACCGAGACGCTGGAAGCCGAGCTGGAAGACGGCGCGAGCGACCCCTTCGACTCCTCGCAGTGCTATCTCGGTGAGCCGGCGGAAGACGTCTATCTCGGCGAACTCGGTCCGATCAATCGGTTCCTCGAGCGGACGGGGTTGGCCAGCGAGGACGGCGTCCTGAGCGACGTGGAGGTCACGATCGGCGTCGGCGCCAAGACCACCATGCCCGACAAGTATCAGGCCACCGTCGTCCGGGACGGCGACGAACTGCTGGTTCGCGGCGAACTGATCGAGACGGCAGACGGATACGTCCTCCGCGGAACCGACGAAGCGCCGCTGGTGATCGCGGCCGGTGATCTCGAACAGCAACGGAATCGGGTGCGCTCGGAGGTCCGCATGCGACGGATGGTCGGCGGTGTACTTGTCGCTCTCGGTGCGTTCGTCGCGATTGTCGGCTTCCTCTGAACGCATCTCGGGTTGGGTGTCGGCGTCCGTCAACCGGTTCTTCCACCGAGTGCGTGCTCGCATCTCCCGACTAGCGTTCGGGCATCGAGTCGGATCGTCCCGTTCCGACACAGTGTGGGATCGGACCGCCGGACCGGTTTCGAACGGAAGCGCGTGCCGTCTCCGATTGGGAGGCGGCTGTTCGCGCTAGTACCATGCACCGCCCGAGGAGACGTTTATGTCCTGGCCCGTGACGTGGCGCGAGTCGGCACCGGCGAGGTGGACGCACAGTTCGGCGACTTCCGCAGGCGGGACCAGTTCGTCGAGCGTGAGGGACTCGCGGACCTCGGCTTCGACGTCCGCGGCGGCGACGTCGTTTTGTTCCGCCTGACGTTCGAAGACGTTCCGAATGCGATCACCCTCGACGGGACCGGGACAGATTGCGTTGACTGTCACGCCGTCGTCGCCGAACTCGGCGGCCAACGCGCGGGTTAGTCCGATGACGCCCATCTTCGAGGCGGCATAGGGCGTCCGGTTGGCGTACGGCCGTTTGCCCCCGATCGAGGAGATATTGACGATACTCCCCTGATCCGACTCGCGGAGGTGCGGGGCGGCTCGTCTCGTCACGCGAGCGACGCCGACGACGTTGACGTCGAGCGTCTCGAGCCACTCGTCGTCGATCGTTCCCTCGACCGGCGCGGTTGGACCTGCGATCCCCGCGTTGTTCACGAGACAATCGAGTCCACCGAAGGCCTCGACCGTCTCGTCTATCGCATCGGCGACCGACTCGGAATCGGTCACGTCAGTCTCGAGCGCGAGTGTTCGGTCGGGCGCGTCGGCGAGTGCTTCCGTTTCGTAGATGCCGTCGCTTCGGGCCGCGAGAACGACGTTCGCACCCCGATCCGCGAACGCGACGGCGATTTCGCGGCCGAGTCCCTGGCTGGCACCCGTAACGAAGACGGTGGAATCTGCTACCATACACCAAAATCAGAGGAGGGGCCGATAAAACTTCCCGCAGTCGGACGGAAACGGCGATCGGTATTGACCGAGCGATCCGTCGGAATCGGCACACGGGAACCGTCGAACTCTCTCTCGACCGACAGAAGTATGGAAAGGTATAGGGCGACGTCATCCCCATATATAAGCAAAATGAGCGACGCAGGATACGACCATGCGACGGTCGAGCGACGCTGGCAAGAGGCGTGGGACGACGCGAACGTCTACCGGACGCCCGACGACGTCGACGATCCGACGTACGTCCTGGGGATGTACCCGTACCCGTCCGGCAAGCTCCACATGGGCCACGTCCGAAATTACACGATTACGGACGCGTACGCTCGCTATCGCCGGATGCGTGGCGACGAGGTCCTCCACCCGATGGGGTGGGACGCGTTCGGCCTCCCGGCCGAGAACGCGGCAAAAGAGCGCGACACCAATCCCCGCGACTGGACGTTCGACTGCATCGAGACGATGCGTGACCAGATGACCGCGATGGGGTTTGGCTACGACTGGGACCGAGAAATCGCGACCTGCACGCCGGAGTACTACCAGTGGAACCAGTGGCTGTTCGAACGGTTCTACGAGGAGGATCTGGTCGAACGCCGCGACGCCGAAGTCAACTGGTGTCCCAACTGCGAGACCGTCCTCGCCGACGAACAAGTCGAGGGCGAGGACGAACTCTGCTGGCGCTGTGACACCCCCGTCGAGCAACGCGTCTTAGAGCAGTGGTTCCTGAAGATTACCGAGTACGCCGACGAACTGCTGGAAGCGATCGACGACCTCGAAGGATGGCCGAATTCGGTTCGGCAGATGCAGCGCAACTGGATCGGCCGCCAGCACGGGACGGAACTCGAATTCGATATCGAGAACCACGGCTCGGTGGAGGCCTTCACGACCCGCGTCGACACGATATTCGGGGCGACGTTCTTCGCGCTCGCGCCGGATCACCCGATCAGCGAGGAGTTGGCCGACCGAGACGACGCGGTCCACGAGTTCGTCGAACACGAGGCGGACCCGGAAGGCGACGAACCGAACGGCGTCGAGACGGGCCTGACTGCGACGAATCCGGTCACCGGAGAGGAGATTCCCGTCTACGTCGCCGACTTCGTCCTCTCGGACGTCGGGACGGGCGCGCTGATGGCAGTGCCGGCCCACGACGAGCGCGATCACGCCTTCGCCGAGAAGAAGGGAATCGACATCAAACCCGTCATCGCTCCCGAACCCGACGGCGACGAAGAGCCGACCGCCCCCGACGTGAGCGAGGGCGCGTTCACCGACGACGGCGTCCTGATCAACTCCGACGAGTACAACGGGCTCGACAGCGAGACGGCCCGCGAACGACTGACCGAGGACATCGAGAGCGCCGAGAAGGCCACCCAGTACCAACTGCGCGACTGGGGCATCTCCCGTCAGCGCTACTGGGGGACGCCGATTCCAGTCGTCCACTGCGACGACTGCGGCCCCGTCATGGTTCCCACGTCCGAGTTGCCGGTTGAACTTCCCGAGTTCATCAACACGACCGGGAATCCGCTGGACGCCGCCGAGGAGTGGAAGCGGACGACCTGTCCCAACTGCGGCGGCGACGCCGTTCGCGAGACGGACACGATGGACACGTTCGTCGACTCGTCGTGGTACTTCCTGCGGTACGTCTCGCCGGACGCGGATGACGCTCCTTTCGACCGCGAGCGGGCAAACGACTGGATGCCAGTCGACCAGTACGTCGGCGGCATCGAACACGCCGTGATGCACCTGCTCTACTCGCGATTCTTCACGAAAGTACTGGCCGACCACGAGGGCTTAGCCCACCGCGAACCGTTCACGAACCTGCTCGCGCAGGGAATGGTTCAACTGGAGGGCGAAACGATGTCTAAATCGAAGGGAAACGTCGTCTCTCCCCAGCGGATCGTCGACGAGTATGGGGCGGATACCGCCCGCCTGTTCATGATGCAGGCCGCCCAGCCGGAGCGTGACTTCGACTGGAGCGAGGAAGGCGTCAGGTCGACCAACGCCTTCCTGACTCGGCTCCAGGAGATGGTCGAAGCGTACTGTGAGACCAAACCGGACGGCGACGACGACGCGATCGCGAGTTACGTCGACGGCGAAATCGATGCGGCGATCGCCATCGCGACCGGCGAGTACGACGAATTGACGTTCGACAGGGCACTTCGCGAAACCCAGGATCTGACCCGGACGCTGCAGCAGTACGCCGACTACACCGACCCCTACGCCGACACGTACGAGCGCGGGTTGTCGGCGGTCGTCCGCCTGCTCGCGCCGGTCGTACCGCATCTGGCCGAAGAACTGTACGACGAACTCGGACGGGACGGGTTCGTCGCCGAGGCCGACTGGCCGACGGCCGAGGTCGACCGCGATCGGGTCGCTAAGCGGCGCCGACTGGTCCAGAGCACTCGCGAGGACATCCGCGACATCGTCGAGGTCGCAGGGATCGAGGACCCGAACGCCATCGACGTCGCCGTTGCCCCGGACTGGAAGTACGACGCCCTCGAAATCGCCATCGAGAGCGACGCCGACAATCTGATCGGCGAACTCATGGGCGAATCCCACATCCGCGAGCACGGCGACGCCGCGGCCAGCTACGGGCAGGACCTCCAGACCGAGCGCGAGGCCCTGACGATGACGCTCGAGTCGGACGACGAATACGAAACCCTTGAGTCGGCCGCGTGGTTGATCGAACGCGAGTTCGACGCGCCGGTTCACGTCGTCAGCGCCGACGAGGCAGACGACGACCTTCTCACGAACGCCGAACCCGGTCGCCCGGCAATCGAAATCGACGACTGACGGCTCACTGCCGAGCCTCGAGACTGGCGACGAGACGGTCCGTGCAGCGAGTGACCGTGACTGATACGGTCTGCTGTACCGCTTTACCGGTGTAACCACGACCCTCCTGCGGTTGCACCGGTAATGACGTACCGTAGTCCGTATGAGTGGATCGTGTGAGCGATCGGGTTCTGACTACACAGTACGGGTGATTAGAGGGGTCACTCGTCGGTGTCTGGACCTCGACCTGCACGCGATCAGCAATACTCACGACAATCAGTTATGGGTACTGAACACTGATACTGACAATTTTCAGGATACTCAATTCAACCAAAACATTCAATTATGCTGAAAAAACAGTAAAAGGGAAGCACTGGGCAGTCCCAACCTGTTCGAACCACCCGTGTGATAATATGCCATTGGATTATACTATCCCAGACCGACTCAGAGAAACGTATAGTATAAAGATAGGGGTCATCTTCGTAGTTGGTATCGCAACGACAATTCTCGTCGCCGCGCTATTTTTCAGCTATGTCTCCAGCGCGGTGGGCCCGGCTGTGGAGGGTCAGTTCATCGATCAAACTGACGACCATAGCGACGTCGCGGCGGCCTGGCTCGAGATGAACGCGGAGACGGCGTCGGGGCTCGCGACTGATGCAACGATCACGGGGGGAACGAGCGCAGAAATCAACGAACGGCTCGTGACGGCACAGTCAGCTCGGGAGGATCGGATCGTCGAAATACACTATCTCGGCAGTGACGGAACCGTCTTTGCGAGCACCGGGAACGGAACGAACGGCCAAAATTTCTTCGAGATTACCGGTATCGACGGCAGAATCGACGGTCCGAGCAGTTCCCATCAGGGACTGACGACCAACGAAACGGTCATCACGTTCGTTACCCGCGTCGAACGTACCGATGGGAGTCTGCGGTACGTGGCCGTCTCAGCCCCCGTCGACAGATTCGCCTCGGTCCTTCAGACGGACGAATCCAGCCGAACGATCGTCACCAACGCCGACGGCGAATCGATCGCGACGGTCGGCGAGAAAGCAGCGGTCGGCGACGAGGCAGTCCTCGCTGCGGTCTCGCCGAGTTCGGACGACGTCGACACCGGCATCCCCGACGGGATCGACACGGAGTACGCGGCGACGTCGGCGACGATCGACGTCGGCGACAGGTCGTTCACGGTCACGACGTACGATACCGCGGCGTCAGTCTACGGGCCACAAAAGGCCGCCTCATCGGCGTTGCTCGCCCTACTATTTATTTTCGTCCTCCATCTCGGGCTCGTCGGAATCGTCCTCGGCGGCAACATCTCCCTCAATCTTCGCCGGCTTGCGAACAAAGCCGAACGAATGGGGGAGGGCGATCTCACGGTCGACCTCGAGACCGACCGGATCGACGAGGTCGGAATCCTGTACGGATCGTTCGCAACTATGCGGGACTCGCTCAAAGCCACACTTGACGATCTAGAAGAACAACGCGAACGCGCACGCGATGCCCAGCGACAGACCGAACAGCACAATCGCGAACTCGTGGCCGAAGCAGAACGGTACAGCGAGGTCATGTCGGCGTGTGCCGGCGGTGACCTCGAGCGCCGTCTCGAGCCCGAAACGGATCACGATGCAATGGTGTCGATCGCTCAGGCGTTCAACGAGATGATCGAGGACCTCGAGACGGCGGTCGCACAGGTCAAAACGATCTCTACAGACGTCGCCAGAACGAGCACCGAGGTCCAGACGAGTTCCGACGAGATTCGGCGGGCGAGCGCGGAAGTCACCACGTCGGTCCAAGAGATTTCGAACGGGTCCGCCAAACAGGCGGAGGACCTGTCCGTTGCGACGTCAGAAGTCAAAGAGATGTCCGCGACTGTCGAGGAGGTCGCCGCCGCGACGAGCAACATCGCTAAACAATCCAATCAGGTCGACGAACTGGCGACGGACGGCCAGCAGGCGGCCGAGAAAACGACGATCGAAATGCACACGGCGAGCGAACAGACGGAAGCCGTCGCAGAGACGATCCGCGCACTGGACGAAGAAGCGGACCAGATCCAGGAGATCGTCGAACTGATCGACGAGATCGCCGGCCAGACCAATATGCTCGCGTTGAACGCGGCCATCGAGTCATCGCGATCGCAAAGTGCCGCGAGCGAAGGCGGCGGCTTCCAGGCCGTCGCCGACGAGGTCAAGGAACTCGCGACACAGACGCAAGCGGCGGTCGAAGACGTCGAAACCATGATCGAATCGATACAACGACGGGCGACGAAAAGCGCGACGCAGATCGAGGAAACCGAAGCGGTGATCGGATCGGCGACCGAGGGGGTCGACGATCTCACGCGAAAGCTCGACCGGATCGCAACGGAAATTGAGCAAGTGGCTGCGGGGGTCGAGGAGATCGATCAGGCGACCGACGAGCAGGCCGGGTCAGCCGAGGAACTGGCGACGATCGTTCAGAACGTCGCGAGCGTCGCCGACGAGACGACCTCGCAGGCCCAGCAGGTCGCCGCTGCCGCTGAGGAGACGACCGCGACGATCAGCGACGTCTCGTCCGAAGCGACGCGACTCGACGAGCGGGCGACGGATCTCGCGACTGCCGTCGACGAGTTTACCGTCACGGTGTCGCCGGACGATCCGACGACCGCGGCGGTCTGGGACGGTGATTCGCAATGATTCCCGCGGAAACGCTCTACCGGATCACGTTCTACGCGATGGCGGTGGTAACCGGGTTCTTCCTGCTCTGGGTCTCGCGGTTTCCCGAGGGGAAGCGACGGTACTACCTCCCGATTCCGCTCATGTGCGGGATACTGTCGCTCGCGTACTTCGGCATGTCCACACAACAGTTTTTCGTGACGACCCCGACCGGGCAACCGGTTCAGGTGAGTCGATACATCGAATATTACACCGTGGGACCGATGATGGTTACCATCACGTGCATGGTCGCCGGTGCAACGCGCCGACAGTTGATCGCCACCAACGCCGTCATGGTGTCGTGGACGAGCGCCTCGGTCGCCGGTTACTTGCTCACGGAACCGGCGGTATACGTGGCAAATATCGCTAATTTCGCACTCCTGGGCTTGCTCGCGTATATCCTGATCTGGCCGATCACGCGCCAATCGGGCAAACAGGGTGGCGAGCGCGTCCTGCTCTACGGCAAACTGCGAAACCTGCTGTTGTTGCTCTTCGGAGGCTACCTCGTCATCGGCCTCCTGTCGCGGCAGGGCTTCGGACTGCTCGACGCCTTCAGCGGAATCTTCCTCGGGAGCTACATCGACGCTCTCACTCGAATCGGGTTCGGCGTGCTGGTGCTCCGAGCGACTGACGCGACCGACCAACTCATCGCCGAAATCGAATCGGACGACGCGGGCGACGGTGGATCCGGCGGCGTCACCTTAGAGAAGGTCGACGAATCGCCGGTCGACCCAGCCGACTGAGGACTGCCGTCGGACGCGACGACGCCCCGCGAACGACGGAACCACCACCGGATTTGACAGCTGTCTATCCATTATATACGTCAGTACGTCGTACGGTTTTCCACAGTATTTGTTGATTTAGAGGATGAACGAACAACGTACGGATTCGCTTCGGTGGACGGTGGCAGGTGAGTCGTCGTCGAACGCCACGCACATCCTATCCATGACATGGCGCGACGGATTATTCGCACACTGGCCGGTCGACCCAGACGATCTCCGGCCGCATATCCCAGGGCAATTGACCCTCGAGACGCGGGACGGACAGGCCTGGGTGAGCGCTCTCCCGTTCGTCCTGACGAACGTCGGATTGCGGGGGACGCCGTCGATAACGCGGCTGGCATTCGCGGGACTCGGCGTTCGAACCTACGTCCGATATCGGGGCGAGAGAGGCGTCTATTTTTTCAGTATCGATATCGGGAACTCGCGGATTGCGTCGGCCGTCGGTCGGGCGACGAGACTCCCCGTCTCCCATGCCCAGATGCGAGTCGGCGCGACCGAAGACAATCACGTCGTGTTCTCGTGCGAACGGCGGAGACGAGATGCCGACGTCCCCACCAGGTTCGTCGCGGCCTACCGTCCCGACGGCGAGACGTTCACTGCCAGACCGAACACGCTCGAGTACTGGCTCACTGCGCGCCGACGGTTCTACGGGTGGACCGGGAGCGGCATCGTGCGCGGCGTGATCGCACACGATCCGTGGCCGCTCCAACCGGCCGCTGCGACGATCCACAAGAACACGATGTTCGAGACCAACGGCCTCCCGGCGCCGACCGGGGGCCCGGTCGTTCACTACGCCGACGAACTATCGATGACCGGCTCGGTGCCGCGTCGAATCAGAACGTAACTGTGATCGGTACTCGAGCTGTGTCTCCGCGTCGACGGTCGACGGCCGGAGTCGGGACCGAACCACAGACGGGAATTACTGGCCGGTATCGATAATCGCGAACTCGTAGCCAGCGTCTTCCTCTCGGGCGGTTTCGTACACGACACGAGCGGCCGCGACGTCCTGGATCGCGAGTCCGGTCGAGTCGAAGACGGTGATGCCGGTGTCGTCCGTTCGACCCGCTTTCGAACCCACGACCAGTTCGCCGATTTCGCCGTAGATGTCCGCATCGGTCAGCGTTCCCGCACGGTAGGGGACGTTGATCTCGCCCGAATGGGTACACTGCTCGTGGTCGTCGATGACGATCGTCGCCGCCTCGAGCACCTCGTCGGCCAGTTCGTGTTTCCCCTCGGCATCCGCCCCGATGGCGTTGACGTGCGTGTGATCGCCGACGGCCTCGCGGCCCACGATCGGCTCCCTGACGGGCGTCACCGTCGACAGAACGTCGCAATGTCCGGCCTCGGAAATCGAACCGTCGCGGACGTCGAACCGGTCCTCGAAGGCTTCGACGAACCGCGTCACCCGCTCGTCGTCAGGATCCGAGACGACGACCGTCTCGATCGGGCGCACCTCGCTGATCGCCTCGAGTTGTGTGTAGGACTGGACGCCGGCCCCGACGAGTCCAAGGCTCGAGGCGGCCTCGACGGCCAGGTGGTTGGTCGCGACGGCGGCCGCCGCGCCGGTTCGTTTCATCGTGAGGGCCGTGCCGTCCATGATCGAAAGCGGGAACGCGGTCTCGGGGTCGGAGTAGATCATCGTTCCCAGGACCGTTGGCAGGTCGTGATCGGCGGGATTGTCCGGATGGACGTTGACCCACTTTACCCCGGCGGCATCCCACTCGCCAGTATCGAGGTACGCGGGCATCGAGCGGAAGTCGCCGTTGTACTGCGGCAGGTCGATGTACGATTTTGCGGGCATCTGCGTCGTGCCGTTCTCGAAGGCCGCGAATGCCCGTTCGACCGCTTCGATGACGCGAGTGAGTCGTGCGTGCTCGTCGACGTCGTCGCTATCCAGAAGGAGCGTGTTCATAGTGGCGAATATTGCGGGAACCTACTTAATTTGTCGTGAATCAGTGCAACGGTCGCGATACCAACGGCTACGCGTGCGGTGATGAAACGAGTACGGAGTACGATCGGAAGTCTCGTCCGGAAGTGACAGTGACTGATACGGTCTGCTGTACCGATGTACCGGTGCATCCGCAGGACGGTCGCGGTTGCACCGGCAATGACGTACAGTATTCCGTATGAGACCGACAGTTCCAACGATCGCGGTACTGTCGAGGCGACCAGGAGCGCACCGCCCCACCCGAAGCGGCGGACGGTCCGCTACGTGGAACTGGAGGAGCGACACCGTGTAGCGGCAGGTGGTCGGCTACACTACCCGACGAGACACTCGAGATCCGCGCCCCGCTTGAGTACATCACCGTCCAGATAGTCCTCGGTGGCCGCTCCGACGGTGTCGCCCACGTCGCGTTTTCTATCGGCGTCGTTTGTATCGACACTCACTGGTAGTGACACAAAACGAGTGTTGCGCGTCCGGATCCCAGGAGATATGGGCGTTCCAGTTGGGAGGGGCACAATCACGGCCGTTCTCGAGTATGGCGGAACGAACGGTGAGAGCAACCAGTGAGAATCGCGTTCACAGGTACCGTCGAAAAAGGAATATAACGTGAGCAGACTTCGTGGTCAACCGCTTGCCGACCTCATCCAGTGTCGAGCAACGGTGAGCGAGCGGTTCGAAGAAACCGAGCGATGCCGTTTACTGGGCGCGGCGTGTGACACCGCGCTCGGGTCAACGAGCGACCGGCGGGAGCGAGGAGGCATTTATACTGAATTATGCCGCGGGCCAGCTTCACTAGCTCGCAGAGCAAACTGTAGTTTCGCATCGCGAGTCTCTTCGTTCCCCGCTCGTGTTCGGAGGTTCCGCTTGCTATGCTCTCCGAACCTCGCCTACATCATGCCGCCCATGCCACCGCCCATACCGCCCATGCCGCCGCCCATGCCGCCGCCGGGGCCGCCGGGCATCTCCTCTTCGTCTTCGTCGTCGGAGACCGCGAGGTCGCCGGCAGCGATGACGTCGTCGATGCGCAGCAGCATGACGGCCGCCTCGGTGGCGGACTCGATGGCCTGGGTCTTCACGCGAAGCGGCTCGTACACGCCCTCGGCGTCCATGTCGATGGTGTCGCCGGTGTAGGCGTCGAGACCGGCACCGGTGTCGCCGCCGTCGTGGGCGCTTCGGAGTTCGACGAGCGAGTCGATGGGGTCCAGCCCGGCGTTCTCGGCCAGGGTGCGCGGAATGACCTCGAGCGCGTCGGCGAAGGCCTCGACGGCGAGCTGTTCGCGGCCGCCGACGGAATCGGCGTAGTCACGGAGCGCGAGCGAGACGTCGATCTCGGGTGCGCCGCCGCCAGCGAGAACCTTGCCGTCCTCGATGGTCGTCCGGACGACGCCGAGGGCGTCTTCGACTGCGCGGTCGACCTCGTCGATGACGTGTTCGGTCCCCCCGCGGAGGATCAGGGTGACGGCCTGGGCGTCGTCGACGTCCTCGACGAAGATGCGCTGGTCGCCGGCGATCTCCTTCTGGGCGACGCTGCCAGCGAAGCCGAGGTCCGCCTCGGACAGGTCATCGACGGTCGAGACGGGGGTGGCTCCGGTCGCGCGTGCAAGCTGTGACTGGTCGCTGGACTTGACACGGCGGACCGCGATGATGCCTTCTTTCGCGAGATAGTGCTGTGCCATGTCGTCGATACCGCCGTCGACGAAGACGACGTCCGCACCGACGTCGGCGATCGTCTCAGCCATCTCGCGCAGTTGGGCCTCTTCCTGTTCGAGGAACTGCTCGAGCTGGTCGGGATCGGTGACGTTGACCTCGGCGTCGATCTCGGTCTCTTTGATCTCTAAGGCACCGTCGATAATGGCGATCGAGGCGTCCTCGGCGAAGTAGGGCATGTTCTCGGAGACGCGCTCCTTGTCGACGATGACGCCTTCGACGAGTTCGGAGTTCTCGACAGACCCGCCGACGACCTTCTCGACTTTGATGTTGTCCGTGTCGACGCCCTCGTCGTCAGCGACCGCCCGGACGGCCTCGACGACCAGTTCCGAGAGCAGGTCCTTGGCACTTTCTGCACCCTTGCCCGTCATCGCCGTCGCGGCGATCTGCTCGAGGACGTCCGTGTCGTCCTCGTCGACGTCGATGGCGATCTCTTCGAGCGCATCGGTCGCTTCTTCGGCAGCCTCGCGGTACCCCTGGGCGAGGGTTGTCGCGTGGATGTCCTGGTCGAGCAGGTCTTCGGCCTGACTGAGGAGTTCACCGGCGACGACGACGGCGCTGGTGGTGCCGTCTCCGACCTCGTCTTCCTGCGTTTCCGCGACTTCGACGATCATGTCGGCCGCGGGGTGGTCGATTTCCATCTCCGAAAGGAGTGTGACACCGTCGTTCGTGACGATGACATTGCCCGAGGAATCCACGAGCATCTTGTCCATCCCCTTCGGGCCGAGTGTCGTCCGTACCGACTCGGCGACGGCCTTCCCGGCCTGAACGTTCATCGACTGCGCATCTTTGCCGGAGGTCCGCTGGCTGTCCTCCGACAGTACGATGAGGGGCTGGTTGCCCATCTGCTGTTGAGCCATAGTCACCTGGAGGATTGATTGCTATTCTATATAACTCTTATGCTACTCGTCGGATAGGAATAAGCGAGCAGACCCCTGTCAGGCGGTTCCAACCCGACAGGGGTCGGAGTATTTATAGTGCTGGACAGGCCAAAACCCACGACTGCAGTCGTGGGATACGCGCCGTACACATCCTGCAGGCAACGCTTTTGAATGGTGCCCACGTCGCTTGTCGTGTCGGTCCGAAGGGTACGACCCCTTCGGCAACCGATGGCCCGAAACTGGCGGTTCAAGTGTCCGCCCATTCCGGAAACGGGACGTGCCCTTCGTGGGAACAAAAACCAAGCGTCGGGCTTCAGTACGCGAGACACGTAACTCCGAGTCCGCTGACGCCCCGTTTTGGTTCCGCCGGAACCCAAAACGTCGGATCCGAACGGGGCGAGGATAGGAGTACCGGCGGCGTGGCACCGCCAGCGGCCCATCCCTCGCTACATGGGTCGCGGACGAGGATTACCAACCCCGCCCGCGACGGTGGCCCACAAACCTGCAAACACCCAATCCAGCGCGGTGCGGTACGGCGTGGGAAGCCCATAACTGAACAGTAGGTGCCGAACCTCCAAACAGATGCGTCCAGTTCTCGACCGCAGGGTCAAGATTAACCAGTCAACTAGTGTTCACTCCTTGAGCAAACACATTCATCAGACAATCAATTGACCGCAGAAGGGAATGAATGTAGCCTTGCCAGTCGGCAGCGGCGTGCTGACCCGGGTCGGCCCGGGTCAGCCGCCGCACTCTCTGCTAACTGTCTGGAAGAGACAATACAAATAGCCGAAACAGGGCTGTCGAGACTGCCGGCCGGTCGGTCAATACTCGCTGCTCAACGAGAACCAGACACACCAGAATCCAAAGATTGTACAACGCCACAGCGAACAGAAACTCGAACAGTCGCACCGCGAACGTCGGCGACGACGTTCGCGGGAGAAACTCTCCGATCTTCCGATAGGACGTCTCTATCCCCCAGCGACGGCGGTACGCTTCCGCAAACGGTTCGGCGAACTCCACCGAGACGTCACAGTTCGTTACCAGACAGAACGAGTCGTCGTCCCGCGTTCGGTGCGGGACGACGACGAGTGTTACCGATATTCGTCCCGTCGGTGGTTGTTTCCGGACCATCTCGTAGTTGGTGACGAATGTCTCCTCGTCATGGGCGTCAAGCACGCGCTTGACGCCCGGTGTCTTCGGCGCGCGTACGACGAACCTGACGTCCAGATCAGCCAATGTTTGAACAAGTGAAACCCGGTAGAAACTCCTGTCGCAGTAGACGCGGTTGATCTGGACGAACTGGCGAGCGATCTCGATGAGTCGGCGGATGGACTCCCGCAGCGTGCGGGAGTCATCCGCCTCGATCGATTCCCACGCCAGTGTCAGCCGAACCGCTGGATCGACGACACAGAGCGTCACAAATGCGTAGGCAAGGTTCGTTCCACGGTCTGGATTGATCGCACAGACGTGCGGTGTCTCGGCCGAGCCGTAGTAGAGCCACTCGTGAATATCGAGCGCGACGTCGACAGGACGAGCGAACGCCCGCTGCTGGCGGGCGTGAGCGAACGTGGCTGCCCGGACGCCATCGAACTGGGCGCCGATGGCGTCCGGGCTTAGTCCACGAAGATGGTAGAGAAGCGATTTCGCGAGCGGACTCCGTTGCTGAAGGTCAATGTCTTCTCCTCGAGCGAGCTGCAGTTCTTTCGCGGTCGTATGGACAAACTCGCCGTCGAAGGCACTTCGAGCGAGGACTTTCTCAAAGTCCTCGCTCGAATACTGCCCGTTCGATTTCGTCGCAAAATCGAGCCGCGTGAACAACAGAGAGGTAGCTGCACGAGATAGGTGTTTTGCCTCGGTCGCATGGATCATACTGTTGATTCGTCACCGACGACGAAAACGACGACTTAGCTACTTCGGCACCTACTGTGAAGTCATGGGAGGATGTCACAGCTAAACGGTACTCGACCGAGCGAGCGATCGAACAAATCAGATGGAGTCTCGAACAGTGTAGGATTTCGGTCAGGACTGGCTGCCGGGGAATCGATGGTACTCCATTCCCTGATGTTTCATCTCGTTGTGCTTCTCCTCGAGGAAGGAGTATACTGCGCCATGAGGGGCGCCATCCAGGAGCATCTCGGCGGCGCTGCGGACGGCATCGACTTCCTGTGGTGCACCGATAATGCCGAGCGTCGAACCGTAGATGACGACATCCGCGCCAGTCAGTTCCTCCATCAGCTCTCGGGTTCGGCCGCCCTCGCCGATGAGTCGGCCCTTCTTTCGCTTCATGTCGTTTTTGTTACGCGATGCGGCGTCGATGTCGACGATGTCGAACAACATCATGTCGTCCTCGAGCAATCGCAGGGCGTCTTCGGGTGCGAACCCGCGCCCGATGGCGCGGACGATTTCGGGCCCCTTGAGCCCGAGAACGGGATCGCCGACGGTCTCGACGGCGACGGAGCCGTTCTCCGAGTCGATGTCGAGTCGCACTTCCGCTTCCGCCTCGATCTCGCGCATCGTCTCGCCCCCCTCGCCGATGAGAACACCGATGCGGTCCTGCGGAATCTTCACGTGCTGCATACAGACCGCTACTGGCTGGGTGAGGTTAAGACCTTGGTCCGCGAGCACCGGGCGTGAGCTACACCCACGGCAGTAATCGTCTCACGAGGCAACGTGCGACCGGGACGTGTCGACCGGCACGTCGGTTCCGAGCATCGATCCTCACCACCGACGGGGGACGGCATAAGTTTCGGTCCCGCGTAGGATCCGTATGGTATCGGAACCAACGTACGACGTGTCCATCTCGGACGACCGGCGGATCGAGGGTCCCCTGCTCGTCGGACTCTCGAACCTCGGGCTGGCCGGTCTCACGGCCGTCGACCACCTCATTACGCATCACGAGTTCGACCGGATCGGCCACGTTCGATATCGCGGGCTGCCGGGTATCACCCCGGTCGAAAACGGGGAACCGCGACATCCGATCCGTCTGTACGCATCGGCGGAGTCCGACTTCGCCGTCTTGCTCAACGAGCTGTTCGTCCCGGTGTGGGCGGCTGAGGGCTTGAGCGACGGCATTTTCGAGTGGGTCGCAACGACCGATATCGATGAAATCGCCGTTTTTCACGGCGTCCCGTATCCGCACGGGCCAGACGAGCACGACGTTTTCTACGTCGCGACATCGGAGTACGAGGAGCAGCGCCTCGCCGGGGCGGACGTGTCGCCGGTTGGCGGCGGTGTCCTCGACGGCGTCACCGGTGAACTGATGGGACGCAGTCTCGAGAAAGAGGCCCCTCCGATCGGCGCATATGTGACTCCGATCCACCCGCCTGGGCCGGATCTGGAGGCTGCGCTCCGGTTTCTGGGCCTCCTCCGAACGGTTTACGACCTCGATATCGACGACCGGCAGCTCCGCGAGCGCTCCGCAGAACTCCAACAGTACTACGCCGAACTCGCGAACCGCATGGAATCGCTCGACACGCAAGACGGGATGGGGGCTCAGCACTTCCCGGAGGACCGAATGTTCATGTGATCGGCGGTCGCGACGAATCGAGGAATCCTCGAGCAGCGCCAATCGAACGACAGCCGATACGCAACGAGCGTTACAGACGAGTAACGAGCGACGGCTGACGAGCGATTATCACCGAACTGTCGAAACGAGAATCCGGTCATGCAGTCTCGCAATCTTGCTGTCTTGCAGTCTCGCGATCTCGCGCCCGAGCGAAAATGGAACGACTCGAGCGGTCGGCCCGAGAGAGCGCCTACCGCACATCGTTTTGCTCGAGGGGGTGGCGCAGCGTCTACTCGAGAACCGACCGGAAGCGCACCGATTCCGACAACGTATCGAGGATTGCGACGCTCCGGTCCTCGTCGGTCTTCGTCAAGAAGTGTGCGCCGGGATTGAGCACCGTCGTCCGGCCGTCCTCGGAGAGTTCGCGCTGATGGTGGTGACCGTAACAGACGAAATCGTACGTCTCGCCGGCGGCGATTGCCTCGACCTCAGCGAGAGATTCGCCGTGGAGGGCGGCGATGGAGAGGCCGTCGAACTCGAGGTCGGCGAAGCGGCCGTGTAGCTGGCTCTCGCTACCCAGCGAGTCGAACGCAGCCTGGAGATTTGCCGCATCGCCGTCGTTGTTTCCGAGGACGCCGTGGAGTTCGAACTCGTCGAAGTAGGGGACCACTAGCGGAGCGACGAAGTCGCCGCAGTGGATGACGACCTCGACGCCCGCTTCGTGAAAGATCTCGATCGCGCGTTCGGTCGCCTCCGCGTTGTCGTGTGTGTCCGAGATGATACCGATGTTCATACTCGGTTTCGCGAGGGCGAGACACTAAGGCGTTCGGGAGCACCCGAAAGCCGGTACTGTACAGGTTCGTACTATCGCGCCAACGACGGAACGCCAGCTCGCTCGAGTGCCACCCGTCGCTCGCCATCGGTGAGCCGATACGGTTCGAGCGCCTCGTCGAGGGATTCGAGCTCCGAGCGTCGGCGCTGGTGTTCCTCGAGGAATTCGGTAATCCGGTCGATCGTGATCGCTTTCAGTTCGCCGCTGAGCAGGTCGCCGGATCGGTAGTCGGCCGCGATGCGCTCGAGTTCGGCGTCGTCGGATTCGAAGAAGAATCGGAGATACTGAAACGGGACGTCGACCGTCGGATCACCGCCTGTCTCGCGATGTTCCTCGAGGGTAGCCTGACCGCCAGTATAGGCGTGCGTTCGGATCACTTCGGCGACGAGTTCGGGATCCGTGGTGAGTTCGATCGAGGGTGCATCATCGGAGCTACTCATCTTTCCCGGGCCCTCGAGACTCGGGAGAAATCGTCCGAGCAAGGCACCCGGTTTGTCGACGGGGAGGGAGTTCGTCGCGGCGATATCGCGACAGACCCGGACGTGTGGGTCCTGATCGACGGCGATGGGAACGAGCGTTGGCTGTCGCCCGTCGACGAGTTGCGGAAGCAAGAGATGAGTCGCCTGGACCGCGGGATAGAACTGCAGGCCGACGGTACGTTGCTCGCCGTACGCGGCGTCGACTGTCGCCGGCGTGAGCTGCGCCGCCAGTCGAACGGCGATCGGGTAGATCACGTCTGCATCGGCCGTGTCCACCAGAATTCTCGTTTTGTCGGGCTCGAATCCGACGGCGAGCACGTCACAGAGGTTGTCACGCGTGTGCCGTCCGATTGCGTCGAAGGACTGCTCTTTCGCGAGGAACTTTTCGTCGTCCGACAGTGGGATGTAGACCGTCGCCCCGGTCTCCTGCTGAAAGCGTTTCGCGAGATAGAACGGGAGGACGTGGCCGAGATGCATCGGCCCAGACGGTCCCCTCCCGGTGACGATCGCGTGTGGCGAGCCGGATCTGGTAGCTTCGAGGTACGCGTCGACGTCCCGTCCCGCGTAGAAGGTTCGTCGGCGAAGCATGGGACTGTCGGGAAAGCGAGCGATCTGCTCGTCGGTAAGCGGATCGGCCCCGAACTGCTCGAGGAGTTTCTCGTAGTCGATCTCGCCCTCGACGGCGTAGGGGGAGACGGTGACGCTCCCGTCGTTCGCAGTGCTGCGTGTCGCGTCGGTAGCGGTTCGTGTCGAATCAGTAGCGGTGCGTGGTACGTCGGTGTTGGTATCTGTGTGATCGGTTGGTGACATCGGCATCAACGGTCGACTGCGGCGGCTGGAAGACGATTCGAGCGAAAACGAGCGGAGGGAGCATCCGCCACAACAGTCGCCGGGTTAGGCCGCGTCGCCCGCCGCGACGACACTGTCCGCTCTCGAGAGGGGGTGCCAGTGCCAGCCGAGATCGGACGTCATCGCCGTGTTCTTTTCAGCCAGCGGTAAAAAAGATTTCGACGCGACGGTGGTCGACGGAATCACTCTCGAGACGGATCCGGCTCCGGACTCGTAACGAACTCGAGCAGGTCGGCTTCGGTCACGTCCAGTCCCTGGCGGGAGAAAAACGAGGCGACGTTCCGGCAGTCCCGCTCGAGAAAGTCACGACTGTTGGGGTGGTGGACGGTGACGGCCTGCCCGAGGTCGATGAACACCAGTTGGCCCTCGTCGAAGACGACGTTGTACTCGCTCAGGTCGCCGTGGATCAGTCCGGCCGAATAGAGTCGACGCATGTACTCGCGCATGACCTCGTAGGCCGTCCGGGGATTCTCGATGTGGACCTCACCGAGCCGTTTCGCGCGGCCCTCCTCGTTACCGATGTACTCCATGACCAGCACGTTTCGTTCGGCGGCGATCGGTTCGGGCACCCGCACGCCGGCCGCCTTCGCGCGCTCCAGATTCGCCAGTTCCTTTCTGGTCCAGGCGAGGACGACGTCTTTCTTCTTTCCACCCAGGCCCTCGAAGCGCGGGTCGCCCTCGAGATAGTCGCGCATCTGCCGGAAGTTCGAGGCGTTGATCCGATAGATCTTGACCGCGACCTCGCGGTCGTCGCCCAGCGCGTGATAGACGTTGGCCTCCTTGCCCGTCGACAGCGGGCCACCGAACGCCTCGACGTAGCCGTCCTGGACGAGTTTGTACAGCGCCGCGAAGGTCGCGTCGTCGAACACCGACTGCTCGACTTTGAACTGGTCGGCGTCTTTGATGCGCTCCTGAAACTGGTCGAACTCGCGGTCGCGCTCCCGGGCGATCCGATCGGCTTCCGTGTCCGAGACGTCGATCTCCTCCCACTCGTCGCCCGGGGTGTCGGCTTCCTCGAGATCGACCAGTCCGAACTCCGTTCCCTGTCCCATCTATCCGCGCCTACGGGTCGGGAGCGGGTAAAGACTGGGTATCCGCCGACCGCGTTCGGAGTCGCGCCGCCGCTCCCGTCTGCGGCGGTCGAAGGAGAGTTGACGAGAGCCGGGTTCACCCTTTTGCTCCTCTCGGTCGTACCACCGGCTATGAGAAACGCTGGCGAGCGCCGACGGACGGTGGTGACCGGCCGATGACGAGTCACGACGTCACCCTCGAGTGGACCGGTGGGCCGAGCCGGACGATCGAGGTCGCAGCGGACGAAACGGTCCTCGAGGCAGCCCAGCGAGCGGGCGTCCGGCTGCCGTACGACTGTCGGAAGGGGACCTGCATCACCTGCGTCGGTCGGCTGCTCGCCCTCGATGGCGGCGGCGCCGACGCTGATACCGATGCTGAGGCAGACAGTGACGCGGATACCGACGAAGACGAAGACGAAACGGATCGACCGCTCGACGCCGCTGACTGGTTCACCTATCGACGGCCACCGCAGGCGTTGACCGAAAGCGAAGGGGCGGAGGGGTACGTCCTGCTCTGTATCGCGTCACCGCGGACCGACTGCCGTATCGAGGTCGGCCCGCGGGTGCGCGCTGCGGTCGGAGACAGCCCCTGGGCATGACCACTGTCGGTCGCGGTATCGACTGGACCGGCAGTCGGGTCACTCTTTTCTTCGTGCTCGTGGTGGGGAGATTCATGCGCGATAGGTACACACCAGACGACGCCGAGGGCTGGACGTACGACGTCTCGGATCCGTCGATCCCGCGGCGGGCCGACTCGCTCTCGGTCGGCGACAGCCGGGAGGTGCAGGGACGCAAACTGGCGACCGAACCGCAGATGCTACAGCGCTCGCTCGACGGAGAGCGCCTCAACCGGGCGGCCCCGCTGTTCTCCTCGTTTCACGAGGAGTGCTACCCGGCGGATGGAGAGCGGAAGTCGATGATATTCAAAGCCGACGTCGATCCCAGAGCTGGCACCTTCGAACGTGACGAAGACTTCCTCGTCGACTGGGGCGAATGCCCGGCGAGATCGGCCCGCGCCCACGAAATCCGGTGGTCCGACGGCGACTGTACGAGCGACGTCTGGCAGTGATGTCCCGTACGATGAATTCATCGAGCCACGACGTCCGCCTCGAGTGGCCCGACGGTCGGACGCGGACGATCGACGTCCGCGAAGACGAGACGGTCCTCGAAGCCGCCACGTGTGAGGATATCGCGCTTCCGTTCGGTTGTCGCATCGGCGCCTGTGCGACGTGTACCGGACGACTGCTCGAGGCCGCAGCGCCGGACGCAGCAGACGGTGACCGCTCCTCGGTCGCCGTCGAGGATGCGTTCGCGTACCGTCGCCAACCGCGGGCCCTGAAGGATCGACACCGGGACGACGGCTACGTGCTCCTGTGCATCGCATCGCCGCGGGTCGACTGTCGGATCGCCGTCGGCTCGAGCGTTCACACCGAACTGGTCGACAATCCCTGGAAGTGACGACTCTCGACCCCGTTCAGCCCGCTCGAAGCAGACCAGCCGCTCGCGGTCGGTAACGTTAACGGGCCTACGCGGCTACCCTCGAGCAATGTCAGCCGCCGACGAGAACGCGGACGAAGATAACCCCTATCTCCGGAATCCGCCGACCGATTTCGCGCCGGTCGCGGACCTTTCCGAGGACGAGGCCGAGCGGCAAGTGGAACTGCTCCGCGAGGCCATCCGCGAGCACGACCGCCGGTACTACGTCGAGAGCGAGCCGCTGATCGCCGATCGAACCTACGACGCCCTGTTCTCCCGACTGCGAGACCTCGAAGCGGCCTTCGAACTCACCCATCCCGACAGCCCCACGCGGAGCGTCGGCGGGGAACCGCTCGAGGAGTTCGAGACGGTCGAACACGTCGCACCGATGCTCTCGATCGATCAGAGCGGCGAGGCCGAGGACGTCCGGGAGTTCGGCGACCGCGTCCAGAGAGCGGTCGGAAGCGTCCGATACGTCTGTGAACCCAAGTTTGACGGCGTCTCCATGGAGTTCGTATACGAGGACGGCCGCCTCGAGCGCGCGGTCACCCGAGGGGACGGCCGGGAGGGAGACGACGTGACCCGTAACGCACTCACTATCGGCTCCGTCACGCAACGACTCCACGGGGACTATCCGGACTTCCTCGCTGTGCGCGGCGAGGTCTATATGCCCAGAGACGCGTTTCAGGAGCACAACCGCGAGCGCATCGAACGCGGCGAGGAGGCGTTCGCGAATCCGCGTAACGCCACCGCCGGGACGATCCGACAGCTCGACCCCTCGGTCGTCGCGGAGCGTCCCCTCGAGGTCTTCTTCTTCGACGTCCTCGAGGCCAGCGAGCTCGAGGAATCTCACTGGGAGGAACTCGAACGCTTCCCAGAGTACGGCTTGCGGACGAACGACCGCGTCGAAACGGTAGACGACGTCGGAGGCGCGATCGACTACCGCGATCGGATGCTCGAGGTCCGCGACGACCTCGACTACGAAATCGACGGCGTCGTCCTCAAGGTCGATTCGCGAGACGCGCGGGAGGAACTCGGCCGGACGGCCCGCCACGACCGGTGGGCGTTCGCCTACAAGTTCCCTGCCCGCGCAGAGGTGACGCGGATCGCCGACGTGGCAGTCCAGGTCGGTCGAACCGGGCGGCTGACCCCCGTCGCCCTGCTCGAGCCGGTCGACGTCGGCGGCGTCACCGTGTCGCGGGCCAGCCTCCACAACCCCGAGGAGATAGCCGAGAAGAACGTCAACGTCGGTGACACCGTTCGCGTCCAGCGCGCTGGCGACGTCATCCCGTACGTCGAGGAAGTCGTCGAGAAAGAAAGCGAGGGCCACTACGAGATGCCCGATACGTGTCCCGTCTGTGACAGTCCCGTCGAGCGTGACGGCCCAATCGCGTTCTGTACCGGCGGGCTCGGCTGTGACGCTCAGCTACGTCGGTCGATCGAGTACTACGCGGGCGACGACGGACTCGACCTCGAGGGACTCGGCGAAGAGAGCGTCCGCCAGCTCGTCGACGCCGGCTTGCTCACGACGGTCGCGGATCTCTACGAACTCGACGAGGAGGATCTCACCGACCTCGAGGGATGGGGCGAAACCAGCGCCGAAAACCTGCTCGCGGAAATCGATGCCAGCCGCGGGCCGCCGCTTTCGGACTTCGTGTCGGCGCTCGGCATCCCCCACGTCGGCCCGACGACGGCCCGCGAACTTGCCCGCGAGTTCACGAGCTTCGACGCGTTCCGCGAGGCCGCCGAGGAGCAGCCCAAGCGACTCGAGGGGGTCAGCGACGTCGGCGAAACGGTCGCGGAGACTATCCACGATTTCTTCACGAGCGAGGCCAACGCCACCGTGGTCGACGACGTCCTCGAACACGTCTCTCCGCAGGAAGCTGAAGCCCACGGCGGCGACGAACTCGAGGGACTCACGTTCGTCTTTACCGGCTCGCTCGAGGCCATGACCAGAAGCGACGCCAGGGAACTCGTCGAAGCCCACGGCGCGAACGCGACGACCAGCGTCTCGGGCAACACGGACTACCTGGTCGTCGGCGACGATCCGGGCGCGACGAAACGCGAGGACGCCGACGCCAACGACGTTCCCATCATCGACGAGGACGAGTTCCGGGCATTGCTCGAAGACGAGGGCATCGACCTCGAGTGACACTCGTCCCGGAGCCGATGGACGTCGTTATAGCTGTCGTCGAATCGAGCGAGTGGCCGAGCGAAGACCGTGACATTCGAGAATTAAACCCGTCCCTGAATCTGAATCCGAGCTGCGGAACTCCTTGACGGACCGCCCTACCCTCGGCGGGTACGGATCACGAAGACAGCGAGTATGGCAGCGACGACTCCGAGTATCGTTGGAACGAGCTGTCCCGATCCCCACTCCCATCCGAGAAATCGAGTTCCGACGATCGCGACGAAGGCAAACGCCACGCCGATCGCGGTAACGAGCGGGGACGAACTTCGGCCGAGTGATGCCGACATGAATTAATGTAAGATATGCATAATATAAGTGCAGGGGTACCGGCCTCGGTACTGCGGCTCAGTTCGGCAACCGCTTTGCGATCACCGCGAGCGGTTCGCGCCCTTGTGCTTCTCCCTCGAGGTCGGGGAGCGTCACCACGTCGAGATCCGGGAACGTCGTGCGGATTTCGGCCAGCCGTTCCTCGTGGCGCTGTTGACGTGATCGGCAACGCGGACACCCGTCGTGGGGGTCCTCGAGGATCCGATTCACGACCAGTCGCTCGACCGGCACGGCTGCCTCGCGGAGCCGCTCGACCAGCCGTTCCGTCTCGGCGATGGCCATCGACTCCGGGATGAGCACGACGCGGAACTCGGTCCGTTCGGAATCGACGAGAAGGTCGCGAGCCCGCTCGAGTCGAGCCTGAAACGCCGCGAGGTCGTCCGCCTCGTCACGATCACCGGTCATCACCGAAATCGGCCCGAGGAACGCCGTCCGGGCGGCCGATCCGATCCGCCGAACCTGCCCGCGTAACGATTGGGCCGTCTCGAGCGCCAGGCCCATCACTTCTGGCATGTCGAACAGCCGTAACGTGTGGCCCGTCGGTGCGGTGTCGAAGACGATGCTCTCCCACTCGCCCGAGTCAACGTACTCGACCAGCAAATCTAGCGTCGCGATTTCGTCGCTGCCGGCCGGCACGCCGCCCGCGAAGAACCGTTCGATCTCGTCGTCCGAGAGACTGATCCCAGCGCCGCGGAGGTCTTTGGCCAGCGCCCGCGCGAGTTTCTCGTAGCGCTCCTTCTGCGTCTCGGGGTCGATCTCGACGGCCCACAGGCCGCCCGGGTGGTCGGTATCGGACTCGAGCGATCGCAATGGCTCGAGTTCGGTCGGATCCGGCCCGAGATCCGTCTCGAACGAATCGGCCAGTGAGTGGGCCGGATCGGTCGAGACGACGAGGGTCTTCCGGCCGGCGGCTGCCAGTGACAGTCCGGTTGCCGCCGCGCAGGTCGTCTTGCCAACGCCGCCCTTACCGCCGTAGAAGATGCAGTCGGTCACAACGGCTGGTACGACGGGCGATGCCGTAAACGGATTCCCCAACGGAACGATAATCGACGTTTCCGCGAACGGTATTTGGTGCGACCGACGGTCCAGTTTAAATGTCGACGCGATCGAACCGATAGAGTGCGATCACGAGCGGCACGACGATCCAAAACAGCAGAATCAGGAAGGAGAACCAGTCCTGCAGGTAGAACGGTAACTCGCCGCCGAACATCTGTGCGCTGATGTTCGATCCCTGTTCGAGCAAATCAACGTCCGTAAGAAGGGTCAAACCTCTGTTGTATGCCTGGCCAGGATCGAGGTTCGTGATGAAGTACGTCCAGTCCTGCCGTCGCTCTAGGGTCACTTCTTGCCCCTGAAACTCCCGGGTATACGTCACGGTATCGAAGAAGAGGAACTCTCGCTGACCGAGCATCCTAAATACAGTCCCGAGACCGTTCCAGAGACCGTAAAAGAGCAGGAAAACGCAGAAGATCGCGGCTCCGGCGATGGTCGTCGAGCGCGTCAGTGACGAGAGCGAGACGGCGATGCTCGTGTAGGCGACACCATAGATTATCGACATGACGAGCAATCCGCCGTAGTCTGCGATATCGAATCCGCCGAGAAATGCGGCGACGATAGCTGCGGCGAGGACGAATCCGACGGTCAGCGACATCGACAACACGGCCGAGCGGCCGAGTAGTTTTCCGATAACGACGTCCTTTCGCGAATGGGGTAGCGAAAGAAGGATTTTGATGCTTCCGGACTCGCGCTCACCAGCGATTGACTTCCAGCCCAGGATCAGCGCAATCAGCGGCACAATCCACTTGGTCACCTGGCTGACGAGGACGACGAGCATATCGGTCGTCGCTCCCTGTGCCGCGATATCCTCGCCGAAGTACGACAGCGCTCCCGCGATGCCGACCAGTAACAGGAAGAAGAGTGCGCTCAGCCCCCAGAAGAGCCACGAGCGTACCGAATCCTGAAAGTCCTTCTTCGCGACCGCGACGATGCTCCCGGGATGAATCGAACTCGAGGCTGATCCGCCGCCCGAGGACTCTCCCACGGTTCCGGTGTCGGTGCTCATCGTGCGCGCACCTCCGTCTTCGCGCCGGTCGTGTAGGATTGGAAGACGTCCTCGAGCGAGGCCTCGGTCGTCTGGAAGTCCTGTACCTCGATGCCGTGATCCTCGAGCGTCGAGAGGACGGTCGTCTTCGAGCCGCCGACAGCGGCGACGATCGTCGGCGGATCCTCGCCCTCGACGGTGGCGTGGGTGACGTCGTGGAGCGAGCGAACTGCCTGGAGGGCGTCCTGGTCGATCCGGTCGACGGTAACGCGCAGCGACGTGCCGCCGTCGAGGGAGTCGCGCAGTCCCTCGACGGAGTCGACGGCGACCATCTCGCCGTCGCGGAGGATGCCGACGCGGTCACAGACCGCCTCGACCTGCTCCATGATGTGACTCGAGAAGAAGACGGTCGCGCCCCGGTCGTTCTCTTCGCGGACGAGGTCACGCATCTCGCGGGCGCCGTTCGGATCGAGGCCGGTCGAGGGCTCGTCTAAGATGAGTAGGTCCGGCTCGCCGACCAGCGCCATCGCAAGCATGAGCCGCTGAGACATTCCCTTCGAGAAGCCGCCGGCCTTCCTGTCGACTGCGTCCTCGAGGCCCACGCGTTCCAACAGCGCTTCGGGATCGTCGTGGGCGTTCTTGGAGTCGATCGCGAACTCGAGGTGTTGGCGGGCGGTCAGGCGGCCGTAGGTTTCGACACCTTCGGGGAGGACGCCGGTTCGCTGCCGGATGTCCCGGCTGTTTCGTTGTGCATCCATGCCGAGGACGCTGACCGACCCGTCGGTCGGGCGGGCGAAATCCAGAACGATGTTGATCATCGTCGACTTGCCGGCACCGTTGGGACCAAGGAAGCCGAACACTTCACCCTCATCGACCCGGAAGGAGAGGTCGTTCAGTGCGAGGGTCTGACCGAACGATTTGGTCAGGTTGTCGACTGTGATAGCTGGCATGCCCGTACGATCGTAGCGTTACCCGATAAGGTTTTTGACATCACTATTAGGTCTGAAACCATCGTTTTTCACCCGTTTACCCGCTCGCGCCGTCACCTCGGTGAACTAATAAGTGTTGCAGATGCCAAATCGAGTCGTCCGGCCCGTATCGGTCTGCGGTCCGCTCGACTTCTGCGGCGTACCGGTCTCGAGCCTCATCGTCGGCCACCCGCTCGAGTTCGGTTTCGGGGATTTCGATGGCTGCAGTGACGTCGGGGGCGGTTCGCAGCGCCGTCGACGATCGCTGGCGTTACTGGTAGCGAGCGCCGTCCGTAGTCGCGTAGACGAGCGTGACGAAATCGGGGTCGCTCGGTTCCCGTTCGACGAGTCGACACTGCACTGACGTCTCACTCAGACGGGGCCGATTTGGGGACGGTTACCAAAATGTACCGCGTCAGTACGATCAGGATCTGGAACGCGCTCCCTGTTACTACGCTGCGACGTACTCCACACCGCTATGCTCCCCCTACTCGTGCGAACGAGCCCCGAGGTACTTGGGGATCGACGTCGGACCAGTGACGACGAGCACCGATGGCCGAGACGAGAGGGGAGCGCGTCGACTGCTGGACCGATCACGTCGACCAACTCTGCGACGACGGGGAGACCGTCGAGCGACGCGTCGATCTTGAGGATGCGACGGTCGTCGTCACGAATCGTCGCGTCATGACGTTTACACCCGAGTCGGACGGACCACACTTTCGCCACATCGATCGACCGAACGTGGGGGCCGTGAGCGTCGAAACGACCGAGCGACTGAGCCAGCTCGTCTGGGGGATCGCTGCGGCCGTCGTCGGAGTCGGATTGGTGGAGACGGCGAGGGCCATCAGATTCACCGAGTACGTCCCGGGGTTCGAGTTGCAGGCTGTCGGCTCGCTCCCGGGAGCGAACGCCATCGAGAATCTCGTGAACGGCGCGCTCTCGGCGATCGAAACGGCACTTCTGATACTCGACTGGGCGATTCTCCTGAGCGGCGGTGTGGCGTTCGCCGTCGCGACCGCGTTCGTCGTCCGCTACGTCCGCTCGCGATCGTACCGGCTCGTCCTCCGAATACGCGGCCACGACGATCTCGTGTTGCCCGTCGGTGACGCGGATCTCGAGGCCGACCTCGTCACCGACCTCGAGGCCGCGATTCGGCCGGGGTCGACGCTCGGAGGAAGTTCACCGGCTGATGGTCACGCTGGCGTCGACGACGGCGATACGCGGCTCGGGAGCGACCGACGTGGCGATGACCGGGATCAGAACGATCGGCCCGGCGCGGAGTGGTTGGGAGACGAGGAGTCAGGCTGAAACCCGCCGACGTTCTAGACCCGTCGATGAACGACGATGGGGTTCGCGAGCGTGCGGGATCGTTGCCTCGTGAGCCGGGCGTCTATCAGTTCCGCGAGGGCGAAACGACGCTCTACGTCGGAAAGGCAGTCGATCTCCGGGATCGGGTCCGCTCCTACGCCGATCCGCGAAGCGCGCGGATCCGCCGGATGGTCGACCGCGCCGACGGGATCGAGGTCGCCGTCACCGACACGGAGACCCAGGCACTGTTGCTCGAGGCGAACCTGATCAAGCGCCACCAACCCCGGTACAACGTCCGACTCAAGGACGACAAGTCCTATCCGATGGTCCAGGTGACGGTCCACGATGCGCCTCGGATCGAGATTACGCGGGACCCGGACGGCAAGGCCCACGGCGCTCCGAGTGCGAGTAGCGCGGACCGGAGTTCCGCGAACCGTTCGAGTGGACCGACTGTCTTCGGTCCCTACACGAACAAGGGTCAGGTCGAAATCGTCGTGAAAGCGTTGCGAGAGACCTACGGCGTCCGCGGCTGTTCCGATCACAAGTACGCGGGCCGTGACCGTCCCTGTCTCGACTACGAGATGGGGCTCTGCACGGCACCCTGTACCGGCGAGATTGACCTCGAGAGCTACGGCGAGGACGTCGCCGCAGTCGAGCGCTTTCTGGAGGGCGAGACGGGGATTCTCGCAGATCCGCTGCACCGGGAGATGGAAGCCGCCGCACAGGAGCAGAACTTCGAGCGCGCGGCGAATCTGCGGGATCGCCTCGAGACGGTCGAAGCCTTCCACGGTGAAGGTGGCGAGGCGGTCCAATCGGTCGGCGACGAGCGGGCCGTCGACGTCCTCGGGGTCGCTATCGAGGGGGAGGACGCGACCGTCGCCCGACTCCGCGCAGAAGACGGCAAACTGATCGAACGCGACCGGCATATGCTCGAGGCGCCCGGCTCAGCAGGAGTCGACGCCGACGGCGATTCGGACGGGGTCCCGGGGGTTCTGGCGGCCTTCCTCGTCCAGTACTACGCCGAACGCGACCTCCCGGACGCGCTCCTGCTGCCGGAACGCCACGGCGACGGAGAAGTTGCGGCCTGGCTCGAGGCCGAAGGCGTCGCCGTCCGCGTCCCGGGGGCGGGACGGGAGGCCAAACTGGTCGAACTCGCGCTGAAGAACGCCCGGCGGAACGTGGGTCGGCACGACGAGTGCGGAATGCTCGCGGACGCCCTCGAACTCGAGGCGGCCGGGCAGATCGAGGGCTTCGACGTGAGCCACGCCCAGGGGAAGTCGGCGGTCGGAAGCGACGTCACCTTCGTCGATGGAAGCGCCGAAACGGCCGACTACCGGCGGAAGAAGCTCACCGATCAGAACGACGACTACGACAATATGCGCGCCCTCGTCGAGTGGCGCGCACGCCGCGCGGTCGAGGGGCGCGACGACCGGCCCGACCCCGATCTGATACTGATCGACGGCGGCGAGGGGCAACTCGAGGCCGCCCGCGACGCGCTGTCCGAAGTCGGCTGGGACGTTCCGGCGGTCGCACTGGCCAAAGCAGAGGAACGGGTGATCACCCCGGACCGGGAATTTTCCTGGCCGAGCGACGCGCCGCATCTGCACCTCCTCCAGCGCGTTCGAGACGAGGCTCACCGATTCGCAGTGCAGTACCACCAGACCGTCCGAGACGAGGTCAAGACGGTGTTAGACGACGTCCACGGCGTGGGTCCCGAAACCCGAAAGCGACTCCTCGGTCGCTTCGGTAGCGTCGAAAACGTCCGCGAGGCGAGCCTCGAGGACCTCCAGAGCGTCGAGGGAATCGGCGCGAAGACGGCAGAAACGATCAAGTCGCGCCTCTGATACGGTCTGCTGTAACGATGCACCGGTGAAACCGCGACCGTCCTGCGGTTTCACCGGTAATGACGTACAGTAGTCCGTATGAGAGAGTGTCGAGACAGCATCGTCGGCGCGTAGACGCGTCGCGACCAACGAGAGTGGTCGCAGCCGAGGGGCAGTGGGGTACGTGGAATATGGGCGCAGAGTGAGCACGGCCATGCCTGACGGAAGCTGTTCGGCGGCCTCGATGATCGCCAGCCCGGGATACAGGTGGCCGAAAGTGCCGGGTCCTGCCGGCTCAGCCCTTTTTTGCTCTGGAACCGGAGTCGAAGCATGCCGACTCACTTGAGTGTCGAACAGGTTCACTGGTGGCTCGACCAGAACGCCGTGCAGGACGTAACGTCCCACCCGCAAGAGGAGACGGAGTTCAACCTCCAAGTAACTCTCTCGCGTCTACCGATACATCTCATCAAAGAAGAGAAGCGGGGTCCGGTCAGGGTCGTCGGGCGCAGCGCGTTCGATACAGAACGGGCCAGGCGGCTCGTTCGCGAAGACGAATCGCGGTCGGAGCTGTTGCGCCAGGTCGGGCCAGTGCTCGCGTCGACGCCCGGCTTCTACACGTTCCTCGACGAGGAGGGGCAGGCCTGTGACCTCCGGGACGCCGAGACGATCCAATTGGAACATCGAATCTATCCGGGCGAAGCGACCCAGCAGTCGATGATGGATAGTATAATGGGCATCGCCACCGGGATGCGCTTCGTCCAGAACGTGCTCGCAGCGACCCACCTCGGTCCGCCGTCAGAACCTGACGAACGCGCCGACGAAGACACCTGAGGAGGGGGCCCCACCGTCGGTGAAACGCAATATAGGACTCGTTCGGGTGTCCCGACACCCGTCGAGACGATTCGAACGCATCGACATCGGACAGAGGGTATATTCTCGAACCGGAAGCTGTGGATACCGGAACTGCGAGCTATCAGTCGTCGCACAGACACCGCTACCGTTGCGAAAGCAAGGACAGGGCTATTTCACGTGGCGACCCATGCCAACCTATGGCAGACGAAGACGACCTCGACGAATTTCTCGAGGAACTGGACAGTCAGGGGGACCTCGAGACGTCTCAGCAGGTGCTATCGCTGCGGACCGAGAGTCGCCGATACGACAAACCGGTAACCATCATCGAGGGGTTCGACTTGCCAAAATCGGAAATCGAATCGACCGCCTCGGATTTGAAACAGTCGCTGGGCACGGGCGGCACGGTCGACGAGGGCCGCATCGAACTGCAGGGGGACCATCGAGACCGCGTTCCGGAGTTACTCCGCGATCAGGGGTTCGACGTTCGCGAGTGAACGCACCGCCGGACCGACGGGACCGGATCACGAACGTCGCTGGCGCTGGACTACCCGAGCCGCGTTGCGTCGGCGGATCCGTCCCCCGGACGGCAGCGAGTTATTTAAGCCTCTCATCGCAAGTACAGGTATGAAGGTACGATCCGCAACAGCCGCCGATTTCGGGCCCATTACGGCTGTCGCCCGCGCCACCTGGCACGACACCTACGACGAACTCGAGGCCGACGTAATCGATCGAACCGTCGACGACTGGTACACGGACGACTCGATGCCCCTCGAAGCTCCCGGAACGGTGGTTCTGGTCGCGGAGACGGACGACGACCTCGTCGGCTTCACCCATGCGGTCGCCCAGGGCGAAAAAGCGGACGTCCTCCGGATGTACGTCCACCCGGACCACCAGGGAGAGGGAATCGGCTCGAAACTCCACGAGCGGCTGATCGCTGAACTCGACGCCTACGACGTCGACCGGGTCCGGTCGATCGACTTCGCGTTCAACGACACCAGCCGCGCCTTCTACGAGGGACTCGGCTTCGAACAGACCGACGAAGGTGAAGTCGAAATCGACGGGGAGTACTACCCTGAGGCGGTCTACACGCTCGAGTTGTAACAAACGGAAAAGACCGGAAGAACGGTCGAGACCGGAAAGAGTGGACAACTGGGAGCGAACGAACGTCGGGAAGGCCCCGTCCGTTCCGGGGTCTCGTCCGTTCTGGGGTCGATGCTGTTCGCGGTGGCGAACAAACTCCCTAACCAAGACGGTGGAACCACTTTGTCACTCGATGCCGTAGTTAGTCGTATGGAGATCAGACCTGCGACCCACGACGACCGCGAGCGGATCAGGACCGTCGCTCGTGACACCTGGCACGACACCTACGACGAACTGGACGCCGAGACTATCGACGAAACGATCGACGAGTGGTACGGGGACGAGGCCCTCGAGACGGCTCTGTCGAAGGCGGGCACCGCGTTTCTCGTCGCCGAGGTCGACGGCGAGGTAGTCGGGTTCGCCCACGGCGTCGTCACTGCAGAGGAGGGCGACGTCCTGCGATTGTCGGTTCATCCGAGTCACCAGAAAGCGGGGATCGGGACCGCACTGTACGAACGGCTCCGCGAAGACCTCCGGGACTTCAACATGAAACGGATGCGTGCGATCGACCTCGCATCGAACGAGGGCGGTCGGGAGTTCTACGAAACGCACGGCTTCGAACCGACCGACGAGGACGACGTCGAGATCGGCGGCCAGCAACGCCGAGAAGTGGTCTACACGCTCGAGTTGTGATCTGGGCCGGTCGGGGTCGTTCTCGGGTCGGTCGAACGCACCTCTCTATCAACCCTCGTCCGATCGGGTGACGGTTCGGAACAGGTGAAACGCGACTGTCGAAACCCGGCTGCCGGTGGGATGCACTCGCGTCTCGAGTAGTCAAAAACAGACCTTGCAAATGCATAGCTGGGACGCAAGTGGACTGATGGTGTGGACCTCCGTATCACAATGGCGACGAAAACGCCGAGCGAGGCCGACATTCTGCGGCCGATCGGGACGACCTCGAGAACGTACTTTCTGATGGTCGGGATAGCGGGGCTCGCGCTTCTCGCCTTCCTCGTCGGCTGGGCCTATCAACTCGAAGAGGGACTGGTCGTCACCGCTCTCGGTGACTGGGGCAGCGGTGGTGGCGTCACGTGGGGGATCTACATCGGCGCGTTCATCTGGTGGGTCGGAATCGCCCACGGGGGGATCATCCTCTCGGCTGCGGTCAGGCTGCTCGGAATGGACCGATACATGCCCGTCGCGCGTCTCGCCGAACTGTTGACCATCAGTGGCCTCTCCGCCGCGGGCTTCTACATTATCGTCCACCTCGGCCGACCCGACCGGATGGTCACGAGCGTCATCGGCCACTACCACATCACTGTCCACGCCTCCCCGCTGGTGTGGGACGTGACCGTCATCACGGCCTACTTCGTGCTGACGGCGACCTACCTTGGACTGACTCTGCGTTACGACGTGAGCCGACTGCGCGATCAGCTGCCGGATCGACTCGATCCGATTTACCGGGTCATGACGATCGGCTACACCGAGAAAGAAGACCAGGTCGTCGAGCGGATGGTCTGGTGGCTCGCGCTCGCGATCATCATCATGGCCCCGCTCTTGCTTCACGGCGGCGTCATCCCGTGGCTGTTCGCCGTCCTGCCGTCGATGCCGACCTGGTTCGGCGGCGTTCAGGGACCGCAGTTCCTCACGATCGCCCTCACGTCGGCCATCAGCGGCGTGATCATCCTCTCGTACGCATTCCGGCGTGCCTACGACTGGGACCACATCTTCACGGACGACATCTTCCGCGGACTGCTCCTCTGGCTCGGCTTCTTCTGCCTGCTGTTCCTGTGGCTGCAACTCCAGCAGAACATCACCGGCCTGTTCACGGCACCGGTCGATCTGACCATCGCGGCACTGGCCAGAGCCACCAATCCGATCTACCTCACGTCGATGACGCTCGTCTTCGTGACCCTCTCGTACATCTTCGCCCAGGCCATCCGGCCGACGCTGTTCACCAAGCGACGGGCCATCGTCTCCGGCCTCGCCGTCCTCACCGCGACGATCCTCGAGAAAGTCCTGTTCGTCGTCGAGGGGTTCCTCCACCCGACGTTCGACATCTACGCCGCCGTGCCGGGTGTCTACATCCCGAGTTTGATCGAACTTGCCTCCATCACCGGGACGATCGGGATGGTCTGTCTGATCTTCCTCACCGTCGCCAAGATCTTCCCGGTCGTCGAACTCCACGCAATCGAACACCTGCGGGACGAATACGAACACGAGTAGCGAGTACGGAACAGCGAGCGTCGGGTGAATTGACGACCGTCCGATCGGCTCTGGACAGCGCAGACCCCTGCGAGTGGAACGATCGGACTGCGTACGATCTACCACAGCCGGCGGGATAGCCCTCGAGCCGTGCTGACGGGCTGGCGTTTCGAACGCAGTCCCCCGGCCTCGAGCCGACTCGCGGAGGTCCGCTCGAGGCCAGTTGGCGGATAACTGCCACCAGCAACTATTTACCGTAGTGTGCTAAATATGTTTTTAGAGATGTCTAATCTTTGGACCTACGATCTCCAATCTACGGGTGATATTCCGTGAACGAGGTTCTGGAGGTCTTGCTCGCGTCGCTCAGAGACGGCTACGTGCAGGTCAGCGCGTTCGTCGCGATGACGGTACTGGCGTTTGGACTGCTCCAGTACAAGACCGGCGGCGCCGTGATCGGCGCGATCGAAGACAACGAGCGACTCCAGGTGTTGTTCGGCGGCTTCCTCGGGTTGACCCCCGGGTGCGGCGGTGCGATCGTCGTTATGCCACTGTACGTCCGCGGAACGGTCAGTTTCGGGACGGTCGTCGCGACGCTCGGTGCGACCGCTGGCGACTCGGCGTTCGTCATCCTCGCGCTCGCACCGGAGGCCGCGCTCTACGCGTACGCCATCGCCTTCGCCGCGTCTGTCACAACGGGCTACCTCGTCGACTCCATCGGACTGGGCGTCGGCCGCGTCGACGCCGCCGTCGCGAAACTGTCACCCGCGATGACCGACGGTGGCACCGTCGTCGACGGCGGTATCCGACCGAATCCCGCCCACGATTACAGTGGACCGACGCCCACGCACGCCCACGCGTCGGGACCGGACCGCCGCTCTCGAGTGCTCACTCCTCTCTCGCACCTCGTCCACGTCGCATGGTGGGGAACTGCCATCGCCGGCTTGCTGTTCGGGACGATCTACTTGCTCCGCGGCGGTCCCGAGGTCGCACTTACGCTCGGCGTCGGCTTCGATGGTCTCTTCACGGTCGTCGGCATCGTCGGCGCAGTGCTCTCGCTGTACCTCTACGCCGTCGGCCGCCACTACGTCGGTGAAGGGTCGATCGCCCGCGCTCGAGACTCCTTCAGGTCGGCCTACGACACGCTCACGCACGCGGCAATGGAGACCAGTTTCGTCACTGTCTGGGTCCTCGCAGCCTTCCTCGTTTACGAGTACGCCGTCCTCTTCACCGGAGTGAACGTCGCTACCATCGCCGCGGCGGCGGGCGTGCTGGCGCCTATCGGCGGCGCGGCCGTCGGGTTGATCCCCGGCTGTGGCCCCCAGATCCTGCTGGCCAGCGTCTACGCCGAGGGGAGCCTGCCCTTCTCCGCGCTGACCGCCAACTCGATCGCTCAGGACGGCGACGCGCTATTCCCCCTGCTGGCGGTCGATGCCAGGGCTGCCGTCGTCGCGACAGTCTACAACTTTCTGCCCGCGGTCGTCGTCGGCGTCGCGCTCAACCTGCTATGGGGTCCCGTCTTCGGGATGACCGAGTTCGGGTTCGGCGTCCTCTGATACGGACTACTGTACGTCATTGCCGGTGCAACCGCGACCGTCCTGCGGGTGCACCGGTACATCGTTACAGCAGACCGTATGAGCGGTGATCGAACCGTCCCCCTCCGCTCAGAACTCCTCGGTCGGCGGCGCGATCCCCTCGTCTTCGCCGCCCCCCAGTTCGAACTCGTCTCTCACTTCCCGAATCCGGTCTCGGATGTCCGCGGCCAGTTCGAACTCGAGGTTGCTCGCGGCCTCCTGCATCCGGTCCTCGAGATCGGCGATGTACCGCGCCGCCTCGTCCGTATCCTCGAGCGTGCGGCCTGAGACATCGCTGGTGTCGGTCTTGCTGCCCGGCAGATTGGTTTCGCCGACTTCCTTCTCGATCGTCGTGGGTTCGTAGCTGTGTTCCTCGTTGAACTCCTGTTGGATCTGACGGCGGCGCTTTGTTTCCTCGATAGCGGATTCCATCGCATTCGAGGGATCGTCGGCGTAGAGAACGACCTCGCCGTTGACGTTCCGCGCGGCCCGGCCCATCGTCTGAACGAGGGTCGTCTCCGATCGAAGGAATCCCTCCTGGTCGGCGTCGAGGATCGCTACGAGCGAGACCTCCGGGATGTCCAACCCCTCCCGCAAGAGGTTGATTCCAACGAGGACGTCGATCTCACCCAACCGAAGTGAACGGATGATCTCGTGGCGCTCCAAGGTGTCCGTCTCGTCGTGCATGTACGCCACGTCGACCCCGGCCTCCTCCAGGTACTCGGTCAGGTCCTCCGCCATGCGCTTCGTGAGGGTGGTGACGAGGGTGCGCTCGTCGCGGTCGATCCGTCCATCGATGCGGTCCATGAGGTCGTCGACCTGCCCCGTCGCGGGCGAGACCTCGACCTTCGGGTCGACGAGGTGGGTCGGGCGAACGATCTGTTCGACGATGCGGTCGCTCTCTTCGCGCTCGTAGTCCCCCGGAGTTGCGCTGACGTACAGGGTCTGATCGGTCTTCTCCTCGAACTCCTCGAAGGTAAGCGGACGGTTGTCGTACGCCGTGGGAAGCCGGAATCCGTTCTCGACCAGCGAATCCTTGCGGGACTTATCGCCGGCGTACTGTCCGCGAACCTGCGGCAGCGTGACGTGCGATTCGTCGACCACGGTGAGAAAGTCGTCGGGGAAGTAATCGAGCAGCGTGTACGGCGCGTCGCCGGACTCCCGATCGGAGAGGTAGACCGAGTAGTTCTCGATCCCCGAACAGTAGCCCGTCTCCTGCATCATCTCGAGGTCGAACGTGGTTCGCTCCTCGATGCGCTGGGCGGCGATCAGGTCGCCCTGGCGCTCGAAGTAGGAAATGCGGGAGTCCAGGTCGTCGCGGATCTCGTCCATCGCCTGCTCGAGTGTCGTCTCCGGGATAGAGTAGTGCTCCGCGGGATGAATCAGGACCGCCCGCTGCTCGCCCTGGGTCGTGCCCTCCAGGGGATCGACCTTGACCATTCGGTCGATTTCGTCTCCCCAGAGTTCGACGCGGACGGCGTACCGGCCGTACATGGGAAATATTTCGATCGTATCGCCGCGGACGCGGAACGTGCCCTGCGTGAAGTCGACGTCGTTGCGCTCGTAGTTCAGGTCGACGAGCTGTGCGAGGAGGTCGTCGCGACCGACCTCCTCGCCGACCTCGAGTCGTAGCGACATGTCGACGTAGTTTCGCGGGTCGCCGAGGCCGTAGATGGCCGACACCGAGGCGACGACGATCACGTCTTCGCGCGTGAGCAGCGAGCGGGTCGCGGAGTGGCGAAGCCGGTCGATCTCGTCGTTGATCGAGGCGTCCTTGTCGATGTAGGTGTCGGTCTGCTCGACGTAGGCCTCGGGCTGGTAGTAGTCGTAGTAGGAGACGAAGTACTCGACAGCGTTGTCCGGGAAGAGGTTCCGGAACTCCTCGTAGAGCTGGGCCGCCAGCGTCTTGTTGTGGGCGATCACGAGCGTCGGCTTCTCGATCTCCTCGAGTACCCACGAGACGGTGTTCGTCTTTCCCGATCCGGTCACGCCGAGCAGGGTCTGTCTGTTCATCCCCGACCGGAACCCGTCGGCCAGTTGCTCGATCGCCTCCGGCTGGTCTCCCGCCGGTTCGAACGGGGCGTCGACCTCGAAAGATAGGTCGACGTCAGGACGGTCCGGTTGCAGCGGGCCTCGACTCTCACTCATTGTCTGATACAGGGAGTCGAGGCACTTTATCCACACGCATGCCGGGTCGAAGACACCACTCACGAATCCCGTGTGCTTCTCAGAGACCCGTCTACCGACCAGAACGCACGCCACGCGTCGGGAACGTGAGGTCAGGCCAGAAAGTCGGCGGCCGAGTTCCCGACGGCTGTCCGCGGTATTCGTCGAAGTGGGCGAATCGAATCCTACTTTTTCATTTTCTCGTCCATCGGACCGTCTTCCACCCGTTTCACGGTGAATTCTCGGCCCTCCGTCCCCGCCGGTGGGTTGGCGTAGCCGATTGCATACGCGGAGTACGCGACGCCGATTTCGCGCGCGGCCTCGAACGACAGGAGCGTCGTCTCGGGATCTCCAGCCGGTCGGATCGAAACGGTGAAGGTGCCCGCGGGAAGGGCGGCGTAGTCGGTCGATTCGCCGAACGACAGGCCCTCGAAGAGGAGTTCGTCTTCCACGTAAATGTCGACGGTAGGCGCGTCGGGCACCGTGTGAATCACTCGAGCGAGCGCCGAGCCGGCGTCGAGCAGGACGAGCGGCTCGAACGAACTCGCGCCAAGTTCTCCGATGGCCGCGATGGTGTAGAACGCGGGCTGGAGCGTGACATCGCCCTCGAACGCGACGGTGCCCGGGTCACCGGCCGCCGTAATCTTCACCGTGTAGGTGCCCGGTTCGATCTCGAGGTACGGGGACACGTCGCCGTAGGCGACGTTCGAGAGAACCTGATTGCCGTCGACGTAGACGTCGACGTTCGGCGCATCCGGAGAGAAGTGTGCGACGCGAACGGCCGCACCCGGGGACTCGGCTGGTTTCTCGTCGTTCATCGATTTCTCGTCAGGTTTCGGCCGCTTGTCGTCCGGGTGTTCGCCGATGGCCATCGCAACGCCGCTCGCTGCAGTCAGTCCACCGGCAGCACCCATGGCTTTCATCGCAGTGCGTCGTGACACTTGCATGGTACGGTCGGGAAGGCGGCCCATGACATGAAAAAGGAGCCAGTCAGTATCACGTGTCGGTCAGATATTTCTGGCCGAAGTCGCGGGGTACAGATCGTCTCTGTTTCGAATACGGTTCCTACACGAGTCGGCACGCGACGATAGGTGCCGACACACTGCGGTAGGTCGACCGTAGTCCCGTGTACGAGTCGCTTTCCGAGCGGACGATGATCGAACGTTGCCGTTGCCCGGCCAACAGTTATGCGACCCGTGGTCGTTGGCCCGATATGACGCAGGGCCTCCAGCAAGCCAGCAGCGACCTCGAGGACGCCGCGGAAACGGCCGACGGCGATCTACGCGACACCCTCCGGGAGACCGCACGCGAGTTCGACGAACTCGCACGAGGTGACGCGGTCGCAGATCACGCCGTCCTCGACGCACATCTCAACGCGCTCCGGCAGGCACGCGAGCGGGTGGGCGGCGACACGGAAGCGAAACTCGAATCGGCCATCGAGGCGGCGGAGGACTATCGGGAGAGCCTCAGTCAGGCCTGAGAGCCGAACCGACGGCGGAGACACCGCGACTGCTTTTCTCAGCCCGACCGCCGATCCCACCCCCCGACGCGGGCTCGCAGGATCGGCAGTCGGAAGGTGACGGGACGAGGTCTCCTCTCGGAAATGGACCGATCGTCGCGCGTTCGCCCCGACCTCCGTTCTCACCCGGGTCGAGGTACTCGCATCCGGACCGAGAGCCGAGGCGCTTCGCGCCGAGATACCGGGTATCGGTCCCGCGACCGGTGACTGCTCGATTCGCGCCCAGCCCGATCGACCGACGAGCCGAGTGTGCTCGAAACATAAATCTAGCTATAGCACACATACACGACTCATGATCGAACGGGAGATGGACTGCGCGCGATGATCGGGGCCGAGTTATCGGGCGGTGTGCCGGTGGTATTCGGACTCATCGCCGTCGCCCTCGCCCTATTCGTGTCGGAGGCAATTCCCAGCGACGTGACGGCAATCGGGATCATGGTCTCGCTCGCGGCGCTGGAACCGCTGACGGGCGTCGGCCATCGGGCGGCGATCTCGGGATTCGCCAACACGGCGACGGTAACGATCGTCGCGATGTATATGCTCAGCGCGGGCGTCCAGCAAACTGGCGTCGTCCAGCGACTGGGGCTCTCGCTCGCGGCGTTCGCGAAGGGTGACGAGACGCGGGCGCTCGCGGCGACGGTCGCCACGGCGGGGCCGATCGCGGGGTTCATCAACAACACGCCCGTCGTCGCGATCTTCGTTCCGATGATCTCCGACCTCGCCGAGAAGGCCGGCGTCTCCCCGTCGAAACTGCTCTTGCCCCTCTCGTACGCGGCGATTCTGGGCGGTACCCTGACGCTCGTCGGGACGTCGACGAACCTGCTCGCGAGCGAATTCGCCGCCGAGCTGCTCGATCGTGGGCCGATCGGAATGTTCGAGTTCGCTCCCCTCGGGATCGTCGTCTTCGCCGTCGGCGTCGGCTACCTCATGACCGTCGGCCGTTGGCTGACGCCCGCGCGGATTCCGGTCGAGGCGGACCTCGTCGAAGAGTTCGATCTCGAGGATCACCTCACTCAAGTCCGCGTCAGGGCGGATTCAGTGCCGGTCGGACAGACGATCGACGAACTCGAGGCCGGGACCGAAGCGAAGGTCCGCATCCTCCAACGTCGGCGAGAAGTGGACAGCGACGCACGGGTCGGAGAGGACGACAGCGTGTTCGAGTTCGGCGAGGGCGGCGAACGAGGCCGCGGCGCGAGTTCGGATCGGACAGGGCCCGACCAACGACTCCGCCGCGGCGAGAACAGAGAATTGGCCCCGGACGCCGCCGGTCTCGACGAACCGTCGCCCGACGCGAGCGAAACGTTCGCGACGGTCGAGACGGACCGGCAGATTCGAGAGGGCGACGTCCTCACGGTCCACGGCAATCTGCAGGCGGTCAACCGCTTCGTCGAGAATCAGGGGCTGCGCCAGCTCCTCCGGGACCAGGTGACCGAGGAAACGTTCGACGAGGGCACCAGCGAAGATCTGTTGGCCAAAGCCGTCGTCCCAGAAGCCTCGCCGTACGTCGGCGAGACGGTCTCCGAAACGCGCCTCCGGGAGATTTACCGGCTGACCGTGCTGGCGATCCGCCGCGACGGCCAGTTGCTCCGGACCGGTCTCGACGAAATCGGGCTCGAGGCCGGGGACCTCCTCCTGATCCAGACGGTCCCGAGTACGCTCGAGTACTTCACCGAAACCGGAGATCTCGTCATCGTCGACGACGGCGCCGTCGACCGGGTGCTCGGAGACGGGATCGACGAGACCGCCCCGCTTTCCCCGAAGACGCCGGTCGCGATCGCCGTTATGGCGGGCGTGGTCAGTACCGCCGCACTCGGGCTCGTTTCCATCGTCATTTCGGCGCTGGCCGGCGTCTTTCTGATGATCGTTACCGGCTGTCTGTCGACCGCCGATGCCTACGACGCCGTCTCGTGGAACGTCGTGTTCCTGCTCGCCGGGGTGATTCCGCTGGGCGTCGCATTGGAAGCGACCGGTGGGTCGCAGTTCATAGCCCGTGGACTGGTCGCGTCGGCCGAGTTCCTCCCCCTCGTCGGGGTGCTCTTCCTGGTCGCGATCGCGACGGGGCTGCTGGCGAACGTCATCACGCCGGTCGCGACGGTCGTGCTGATGATTCCCGTCGCCGTCGACACCGCGGGGAGCCTTGGCGCCGTGCGGTTTTCTTTTCTCCTGTCGGTGCTGTTCGCATCGGCGACCTCGTTCATGACGCCGGTGGGGTACCAGACGAACCTGATGGTTTACGGGCCGGGCGGGTACGAATTCTATGACTTCGTGAGAGTCGGCGCTCCCCTACAGGTGCTGCTCGCGGGCGTCACGACGGTCGGAATCGCCCTCATCTGGGGGATATAACACGGATCAGCAGTCTCGAGCCTGCCTCTGCCGTCCGCGCGGGCGTTCGATCGATCGGTCACTCGAGCCGTTCCAACACCGCGTCCTTCTCGTAGGACAGTGTGAGTGACCGCGAGCGGCCCCGGCCGTCGACGTCGGCGTAGTCTGCGTCGATGAGCCCGAGCTGGTCGAGTTTGTTGACGATCTCGGAGTAGCGCGTGTAGCCGAGGTCGGTTCGGTCGTGGAAGGCGTCGTAGACCGCACCGGCCTGATCCCCGTCGTGTTCCGCGATCACTTCGAGGAGCATTCGCTCCGTGTCGGTCAGTCCCGACAGCGAGCGCGAGAGGTTGATGTACTTCGACTTCTCGTAGGCTTCCTCGACATCCTGGCGCTCGACGGTGCGACTGGCCCGCATCTCGGCGTTCAGCCCGGCCCGACGCAACAGATCGATGCCGACCCGGAGGTCGCCGCTGTCGGCAGTGAGTTCCGCGACGTACTCGAGCGTGTCCCGGTCGATGACGCCATCGTGGAACCCTCGCGTGACGCGTTCGGCGAGGATGTCGACGATCTCCGGTTGGTCGTATACCGGGAAGTAGACGTCTTCGGGACGGAAGACGCTCTGGACGCGGGAGTCGAGTTCGTCGATCACGTCCAGCGCGGGATCGGAGGAGACGACGATGACGCCGATCTTTGCGCCGGGATACTCCTCGTGGGCGCGCAACAGCGAATAGAGCGTGTCGCTGGCCTCGTTCTCGTAGAAGAGGTAGTTGATGTCGTCGAGCGCCACGACGAGAACCCGATCCTCCTCGACGAGTTTCTCGGCGATCTGGCCGAACAGTTTTTTGAACGAAATACCAGAAGAGGGCGGTTCGTAATCGAACGTCCCCTCGAACAGCCGTGAGAACACCGAGTAACGGGTCGCGTTGACCTGACAGTTGACCCGGATCGTCCGAACCTCGCTCGTCTGGGCGCCCACCTCGTCGAACAGCTTCTGCATCGCCGTCGTTTTCCCGGTGCCCGGCGGCCCACGGACCATGACGTTCAGCGGCCGCGACCCACGAACCGACGGGCGCAACGCGTACGTCAGGCTCTGGGTCTGGCCCTCGCGGTGCTTGAACGTCTCGGGGACGTAGTCGATTTCGAAGACGTGCTCGTTCTTGAACACGGATTCGTCCCACGACAACATTCCCCCGTCGGGGTCGTCTGCCATCACTTTCACCACGCTTTCGAACTCACTTAGTTGTTTGCCGAATTCCAGGCACGTCCGGGTCAGGCGGCCTCGATCCGCTCGAGCCACCGATCGAGGTCGGCCGGAGCGATTCGATCGTGGTGTGCGACGCGAGTGTGCGCTCGTGCGAGCCTCGCTGCCTCCCGGTCGGCGTCACAGCGGAGTTCGAAGGAACAGCCGTCCCGCGGACACTCGAATTGGTATGGCATATCATAGCGTTACAGCGGAGCGTGCAAAAGATTCGCACTTGCATGCCCCGCCGTTCGCCGGCCGTGACGGCGATCGGTTTGCGTATCGAGGCCTGGACCTCGATCTAGTAGATCCGATCGGTGCCTGCCGTCGCTCCGAACGGCTGGTGTCGCCACCGGACACATCTCGACTCGGGACGCGACCGCCGCCGACGGCAGCGGTTACGGCTTCTGATCGGTTCGATGGCCGATCGTTCGTCCAGTGAGTCGCTGTGCCAGGCCTCGAACCCGGTCGAGCATCGGTCCGAGGACCGGGTTCGCAGTCACAGCGACGTAGACCGGTACGGGCTCGTATCGGCCGGTTTCGAGAGTTCGCAATGCGGCCGCCGTCGCCCGATGGTTCCCGTCAGCGACGAACCAGGGAGTCGCGCCGCGTCTGGTCCGCACCACCAGCGGGTCGAACCGCGCTCCGGCGGCGAGGTCGTCGCGGTACGCTCGGATCACTTCGGCGTCGATTCCCGCCGACTCGAGCGGACCGAACCCCTCGTCGCGAACCCGCTCTGCCACGCCGAACAGCGTGCCGTCCGTGGAGACGGCACGCCACAGGAGGTCGTCCGGCCCGTCCACTGGGCGGAGATTACCGAACCGTTCCCGGTCGAGGTCGAGCCGATACCATCGAATCGGTCGCTCTCGCCAGACGAACGCCGCCGCTCCGGGCTTCGCAGAGAGGAGCGCGTCGAGCACCGCCGTGTTCGCCGGGCCGGACTCGAAATCGACGGTCAGCGTTCTGCCGTCGGTCTCGTGCTCGAGCCACTCCCGAAGCACGCGCTCTTCGAGGACTCGTTCGGGCGTCCGTTGCGCCGACGGCTCACGCGGCGTGCGAGACGGGTCTGCTCGGGGTGGGCGTCGAGACACGACCGACTCCTCCGGACGGAAACTATGGTATCCAATGGCATATACCCGCGGGAGGCGGCTGTTTCCCGCCTGTAATGAGTCCATTCTCGTCGATAACCGTCCGCTATCGGCGACAAATTTTACTGGAGGGGGTGGTACGGGGACGAGTGACTGTATCCGAAACGCAGGTCACGTCGATTCGGACCGACGAGTACGGACCGTGGCCGGACGCCCCGTCACCCGAACGGGAGTTGGCCCTGCAAACGCTGCAGCCCTGCCGGAAGAACGGAACGGGCGTCGAGATCGGTCCCGATGAGACCGCGTGGAGAGCGTAACCCGATGACGGCACAATCGGTGTACTTCACGGGACCCCGCCAGATCGAGGTCCGAGAGACGACGGTGTCCGATCCTGGCCCGGACGAACTCGCGGTGACGGCGACGGTGTCCGCCATCAGTTCCGGGACGGAGCTGTTACTCTATCGGGGCGACATGAACCCCGAAATCGCCGCGGACGAGACGCTCGAATCGCTCGCCGGGTCCTTCTCCTACCCGTTCCTGTACGGCTACGCGGTCGTCGGCACGGTGACCGCTGTCGGCGCGGACGTAGACCCCGCGTGGCGCGACGAGACGGTACTCGCGTTCCACCCTCACGCCAGCGAATTCGTCATCGGTGTCGACGAAGTGTGCGTCGTCCCGGACGACGTGTCGCCCGCGGCGGCAGCGTTTCTCCCGAACGTCGAAACGGCGGTCAATCTCGTTCTGGACGGGAAGCCCCGCATCGGCGAACGAGTGGCCGTGTTCGGCCAGGGCGTCGTCGGGTTGTTGACGACGGCACTGCTGGCCGAGGCCCCGCTTTCGTCGCTCGTGACCGTGGATCGGTACGAGAAGCGACGACAGCTCTCGGAGGCGTTCGGGGCCGATCAATGTCTCGATCCCGACGAAGCCGACCCGGTTGCAGCGATCGGCGAGTCGACGCTCCCCGATCGACCGGGGTCGCCATCCGGACGGACCGATCGGGAGCAATCCCCGCGTCGGGCGGATCTCGCGTACGAACTCTCCGGCGACCCTGCTGCGCTCGACGCCGCCATCGACGCGACCGGGTTCGGGGGCCGTGTCGTCGTCGGATCGTGGTACGGGACCAAAACGGCCGAACTGTCGCTCGACGGGCGGTTTCACCGGAGCCGAATCCGCCTGATCAGCAGCCAGGTGAGCACGATCGCACCGTCGCTCCGCGGCCGCTGGACCGTGGCGCGCCGGCTGGCAACTGCGTGGCAGCGCCTCGAAGACCTCGAGACGGACCGTCTGGTGACCCACCGCATCCCCGTCGAGAACGCCCCGGAAGCGTACTCTCTGCTGGACGAGCGCCCGGATGAAGCAGTTCAGGTACTTCTGACGTACTGATCGGTCCCGCCGTCCCTAGCGGTTGGCACCCGTCGAAACGGTGGATCACACCTTCCACGGCGGTTCGCATCCCACCCCAGGCTTTTGGTTGCATACGTGGTCCGACGATGTATGTACACAGTCACAGTCACCCGAGACTTCGTCGCTCAGCACTGGCTCACGGTTCCCGACCCCGGACCCGAAGGGGACCTCCACTCCCACCACCTGACGGTAGAGGTCCAGCTAGAGGGGAGGCAACTCGGGGAGTACGGCTACCTCGTCGACATCGACGACCTCAAAACGGTCGTCGACGGCCTGGTGGATCGGTATCGCGACGCGACGTTCAACGACCTCCCCGAATTCGAGGGGCATAACCCGAGCGTGGAGCGCTTCTCGCGGTTGTTCGCCGAGCGAGTCGCGGGCGAAATCGAGACGAACCGTCTCGACGCAGTCGAGGTGACCACGTGGGAAGAGGACGCGGCGGCCGCGTCCTACGCCACGACTGTCTGATCCGATGCAGCTGGGGGTACTCGTCTACGACAGCCTCGAGCGCACGTCCGGCGGCTACCGCTACGACCGGCGGATCGTCGCGGGACTCCGCGATCAGGGTCACGAGGTGACGGTCGTCGCGATTCCGCGCGACGGATACGTGACGAACTTGCTCGATAACGTCTCCCGGAGCGTCGCCGCGAACCTGGCCGGCCTCGACGTCGACGTGCTGTTGCAGGACGAACTCTGTCACCCGTCGCTCATCCGATACAACCGCCGGTGCGACGACGGCACGCCGGTGGTCTCCGTCGTTCACCACCTCCGCTGTCTAGAACAGCGGTCGACCTGGACCAACGCCCTCGTTCGAGCGATCGAACGACACTACCTCGAGACCGTCGACGCGTTCGTGTACAACAGCGAGCCCACTCGCGAGACCGTCGAGGCGCTCGTCGGTCCGACCCTGGGCGTCGTCGCGCCACCCGGCGGCGACCACGTCGACCCGGAAATCACGCGGCCACAGATTCGCAGGCGTGCCCGTGAGTCGGGGCCGTTGCGGATCGTCTTCGTGGGAACGCTCATCGAACGGAAGGGGCTCCACACCCTGCTCCGGGGGCTTTCCGCCTGCCCAGCCGACGAGTGGACGCTGACGGTAGTCGGCGACCCGACGGTGGATCGGGCGTACGTCCGTCGGATCGATGGGCTGATCGACACGCTAGGTATCGGCCCGTCGGTGACGGTCGCGGGCCGACTGTCCGATGCTGCGCTGACCGCGACCCTCCGGGACGGACACCTCCTCGCCGTTCCGTCCGACCACGAAGGGTTTGGGATGGTCTACCTCGAAGGAATGGGATTCGGAATGCCGGCGATCGCCTCTGCCGCCGGCGGCGCGAGCGAAATCGTCGCCGACGGGGAAACCGGGGTATTGGTTCCACCGGGCGATCCGGGAGCCGTTGCCGAGGCCGTGGGCCCGCTCGCGGCCGATCGCGAGCGCCTTGCCGAGATGGGAGTCGCCGCTCGGGACGCCTACGACGCCCATCCCGACTGGAGGGACGCCGTGGACCGCATCGAGGCGTTCGTAACCGAGATCAGCGAGGCCACGAAATCGCGGAGTCGTCCCCGTGACACTTGGACTTAACCCGCCGCGAATAGAGGAGACGATAGAGGCGTGACCGAACCCGACCGATACTCGTTTCGCCGATACCTCGACGCCAAGCGAAGCGTCGACCGGCGTGCCCGGAACCAGCGCGTCGTCGACGCGTTTCGCCGCGCGCTCGAGAGAGTCGACGAACCGGCCGAACTCTTCGAAATCGGTGCCGGAACGGGCGCAATGGTCGACACGGTCCTCGAGTGGACGGGCGACACCGAGATCCGATACACGGCCATCGACGTCGACTCGGCCCTCGTCGAGGCCGCGACGGACAACATCGCCGACCGCGTGACGGGCCGAGGCCACGGGCCGACCGGATCGGACGAGCCAGTACGCGTCGACCGCGACAGAGCCACGTTCGAGGTCGAGTTCCGCACTGGAGACGCGCTCGCCCACCTGTCTGGCGCCGAGGGGACGTACGACGCCGTCGTCGCTCAGGCCTTCCTCGACCTCACGGACGTGCGGTCGGCGCTCGAGGCGGTCGCGACCAGCCTTCGACCGGGCGGCATCGCTTACTTCCCGATCACGTTCGACGGAGTGACGGCGTTTCTCCCGCCGATCGACTCCGATCTCGACGATCGCGTCGAACGCCGGTTTCACCGTCGGATGGACACGACCGAGAAGGTCGGCGGCGAGACCGGCGACAGTGAGGCCGGCCGCCACCTCCTCACCGCGATTCCGGCGACCGGCGGCCGGGTCGTCGCGGCAGGAGGGTCGGACTGGGTAGTGCGGCCGAGCGACGGCGAGTACGAGGCCGACGAGGCGTACTTTCTCCACCATATCGTCGACACTATCGAGTCCGCGCTCGAGGCCGACGGAGCGATCGACGACGAGCAGAGACGCGCGTGGGCGACGACTCGCCACGAACAGATCGAAGCCGCAGATCTCGTCTACCTCGCCCACCAGTTGGACGTCCTCGGCCGGTGGCCAGCGTCGGCAGAGTGAGCGAGAATCGAACGAGCGGCGACCGTGGGGTCCGTCGGCGCGGTCGAGAGGTTGCTACCCCGGACGGTTATAGGTCGCCGGGAGGAGTAGCTCGAGTCATGCACTGGGAACGGCGACGCGATCTCGAGGGCGGGAAAGAACTTGGCGTCTGGCTCCTCGTCGACGACGGAACGGTCGAGGAGGAACTGTACGTCGAGTCTCACGAGTACCGTGGCGGGGGATTCGACGTCTATACCGCCACGCCCGACGGCGAGTGGACGCACGAGGGCGAGTTCGCGGACGTCTCGGCCGCCTTCGATCGGGCGCTCGACGTGCTCGAGTCCAGTTCGCACCCCCTGGCTGGGCCAGACCCGGAGTGACATCCGCTCCGCCCTGATAGGCGAGGCGCTCTCCTCATACGTCCGTAACGGTGGTCCCGGGAGTGCGGTCGCGTCGACGGGCACGGACGCCTCTTCGATCGGACGCCGTTCCCGTCAACGAAATCGCTACTCGAACTTCTCGAGCAGCCGATCGTAAAAGAGCGGTTCGGCTGCGCCGTCGGTCGTCGTCGCGGCCTCGCCATTCGGCTCGGCCGTCTCTCGCGATTCAGTTGCCAGCTTCTCGACGATCAGTTCCGGCGTCGACCGCGCCAGGTGATCTTTGACCGGCGACCGATTGACCTCGAGGTCGCCGTCGACGAGTCCGACGGCCTCGATCCCGTCGACCGTGACGTCGAAATCGGTCATCTCCCGGATTTCGTCGGCCAGATGAGAAACGAACACCGCCGTCGCGCCGTTCTCGGATAGTGCCTCCAGGATGCCGGCGATGATCTTCGCCGACGCTCCGGGCTCGGTGATGCTCTCGAGTTCGTCGACGAGCACCAGCGACCCCTCGCCTCCTTCTGCGAGATCGGCGAATTCGCGGACAGTCGACTCGAACGCGCCGGCTTCGAGCGTTCCCTGGGTCTTTGCGTGATAGTGCAGATCGTCGAACCGCCGCAAGCGCACGCGATCGGCGGGAACGGGCAACCCCATGTGGGCCAGGACGACGGTGCTCGCGACCAGGTCCAGCGTGGAGGTCTTCCCGCCGCTGTTGACTCCAGAGAGCAGGGCGACCCCCGAGACGGCGTAGTCGACGGGATCGATCGACTCGAAGGGCTCCTCGAGCAGGGGAGAGTGACCGGCCTCGATCGCGAATCCGGCGTCGCTTTGGCTCGCGGTTTCACCGTCGTCTCGCGGCTCTGCCGTTCGAATGTCCGCGGAACGACGTTCCGCGCTACTCGCTTCCGAGACGCCACGCACCTCGCCGTCGACGAACTCCGGCATCGTACACTCAAAGTCGCGGCCGAACCGAGCGATAGCGAGTTCGACGTCCAGCTCGAGCGCGTCGCGGACGAGGTCGCGAGCGCTCTCACGCTGGTCGGCGAGATCGGCCGCGAGGTCGCGCTTCAGCCGTCCGGCGCGACGCTCCCTGGCCGCCGTCAACTCCTCGCGGAGTCGGCCCACGGCATCCTCGTCGCGCTCGACTGGAAACGTCGGCTCGTCGCCGAACGCCCGGCGAGCGATCTTCGCCTCGCCCTGATCGAGACCGAGCGCATCGACCAGGTGATCGCGGGCCGCTTCGACGGCCGCTGCGTAGTCGTCTGCGAGCTCTCGGGAGAGCAGCGAATCGACGCCGGCGCCGCGCTCGACCAGCGAGAGCAGGTCCGATCCTTCGATCGTGACGTCTTGCTCGCGGATCGCCTCCCGCAGGCGATCGTTCGCCACGCTCTCGGCCGCGCTCGCCGCCGCGTCGAGGTCGTCGACCGCCATCGTCAGGCGATCGAGCTCCTCGTCACCCGCGACCGTGCCGTCCTCCTCGAGCCGCGACAGACCGTCTTCGAGCGCCTCGATATCGCACGGTGGCTCGAGCCCGGCCGTCCGATGGACGTCGACGGCCGCCTGCAACCGATCCCGGTTGCGCGCGAAAAAGGAGAGGGGCCGCTCTGGAACGATTTCGGCGGGATTCTCGAGCGCAGCGGGACGGATCTGCACGTCGCCCTCGAGCGCGACGCCCGCGAAGGACTCGTCGAGAGCGATCACGGTCGCATAGCCCCGGGCGAGTTCGGCGAGCCCCTGTGCGTCCTCGACGACCTCGACGGAGAGTTCCGGGATCGCCTCGCGCGCGTCGCTGTAGCGCTCCGCGTCGGTCGTCGCCAGACAGCGTTCTCGAACCCGCACGTCGCCGGCTTCTCGGAGGGGTTCGACCCCCTCGAGCGCCTCGAGGACCGCGGGATCGGGCTCGCGCTCGAGCGCCTCGGTCGCGAACTCCTGTACCTCAGCGATGCGCGAGCGCCGCGAACTCGGATAGATCGTCTCGAGTCGCTGGGCGGCGTACTCGGTGACGGTACGCTCTTTGAGCAAGTCGAGCAGTTTGCGGTAGACCTCGCGGGCACGGTCGGTCGCGAGAAAGGTACCCGGATCGTCGTGCTCGAATCGGATCGCCCCGCGAGCGATGCGGGCGGCCCGCCCCTGGGTGATCCCCGGCGCGGTCGCGATCGCCGCCACGTCACCGGTCCGGAGCGCACGCTCGGCGTCGTCGAGTTCCGCCAGCGCGCGGGCGGTCTTCTCGCCGACGCCCGGGATCGACTCGAGGTCCATGTTCTCGAGCGGCGTAACAAACCGAAGCGAGAAAAAGTTCCCGCCCGGTTTTTCCGGTCCGGCCTGGTAGCACCCAACATGCCAATCGGGGCGCTCGAGTACCACGACCGAACGAAACACTCGCCCAGAAGCGTCCGCGAGGGGAGCCACGGGCTGAACTTCGACAACAAGCCGACGCCGTACAAGGAGTACACGAATCTACCCGCGAGGCCGCTCGCGGAACGGATTCGACCTCCACAACTACCCGCACTCGCGGCCATCGCCGAGCCGACGCCGGACGGCAGTCCGGCTCGAGACGACCGGCCGGACCTCGGAACCGTCACGACGCTCTGCTACGACGCCGCAGGGATCACCAAGAAGATCACCCGCCGCGGTCGCTCCCTGCTATTCCGCGCGGCGGCGACGACCGGCGCGCTCTACCACGTCGACCTGTACGTCGTCTGTGAGGACCTCGAGAGCAGTGGCGAGGCAGATGGTGAGGCACTCGACCTCGAGGCCGGCGTCTACCACTTCGATCCACGGACGCTGTCGCTCGACGTCCTCCGGAACGGGGATTACCGGGGAGTGCTCGCGACCGCCAGCGGACACGGGGGAATCGCCGATGCGCCACTGTCGATCGTCGCGACCTCGACATGGTGGCGCAACGCCTGGAAGTACGGAAATCGGACCTTCCGCCACGCCTTTTGGGACTCCGGGACGACGCTCGCAAATCTGCTGGCGGTTGCCCACGCGCTCGACTATCGTGCCGAGGTCGTCACCGGGTTCGCGGACCGTCCGGTCGCCGACCTGCTCGGCGTCGATCCCGCGCACGAAGCGCCGCTCGAAATCGTCCCGATCGGCGCAGGCGACGCCGCACATAGAGCGGAGCCCGCCAGCGTCGACCCGATCGATCCCGACACCGCGCCGCTCTCGCCCGACGAGAAGGAATTTCCCGTGATCGGCGAGGCGTGGTCGGCGGGCGAACTCGAGAGCGGGTCCGCGGCCGAGACCTGGCGCACCGAGACTCCGACGAGACCGATCGGCACCCGCGAATCGGGCGACGGCGAGCGGATCGCGCTCGATCCAGTCGGGCGCGAGACGGCTTCGCGCCGACCGTTACACGAGACGATCCGACGACGCGGCTCCTGTCGCGAGTACGAGCGCGACCCGATCAGCTTTCGGAAACTCTCGACCGTCCTCGATCGGGCCGTCCGCGGCGTTCCGATGGACGTTCGCCATCGCGGCGAACGCGTCGGGTCCGCGGACGGGCCGCCATTGTCGTTCGTCGATCCGTACCTGATCGTCCACGGTGTCGAAGGGCTCGCGTCCGGGAGTTACCACTACCACCCGGACGCGGGCGACCTCGAGCGTTTACGGACCGGCGACTTCCGCGCCGAGGCGGGCCACCTCGCGCTGGATCAGCGGTTGGGCGCCGACGCAGCGGTCTGCGTCTACTTCATGACCGACGTCGGGGAACTCGTCGACGCGCTGGGCGATCGCGGGTATCGAGTCGCACAGCTCGAAGCGGCGCTTTCGGCCGGCCGGCTGTACCTGGGGACCTACGCCCACCGCGACCTGGGCGGGACCGGACTGACGTTCTACGACGACGAGGTCTCGTCGTTCTTCGCGCCGCGAGCCGCGGACCAGACGCCGATGTTCCTGTATACGATGGGGCGACCTAACGTGTAGCACGCACTGACGTCGTTGTTGCACTTTTATACGGCCGCGCGTCGCGCAAACGATCAATGCAGCCGAAACGGAGGCCCACCCCGTTGGGCTCGAGGCGATGGTATCGAACGCTGTCGATCAGGTATTCGAGCCGACGGAATCGGGGATGGATACATGGAATATGAACGCCCAGACGTCGTCATGGATCGGCTCGAACTGCTCCGGGCCTACGTGTACGGACTCTGCATGGGCACTGCAGACGCCCTCCCTGGGGTCTCGGGCGGCACCGTCGCGCTCCTGCTCGGCTTCTACGGCCGATTGATCGTCGCCGTCACCGCACTCACTCCCCGCCGAGCCGTTACCGTCTTTCGGGGCTACGACCCGGACCGCCGGGCTCGAGCGCGGGAAGCCCTGCTCGAGATGGACCTGCAGTTTTTAGTCCCGCTCGGAGTCGGAATGGCCACCGCGGTCGTCCTCATCGCCGGGGCCGTCTCGTCACTCGCAGAATCCCATCCAGTCGCGCTCTTCGGCTTCTTCACCGGCCTGATCGCATCCTCGGCGATCACCCTCGGTCGGAGCCTCAGGATCGCATCGCCGACGCACGTCGCCGCTGCGGTTACGGGGGCCGGACTCGCGCTCTTGGTCTCGGCGAACCTCGTCGGCTTGCCCGGGAGCGGACCGGTCGTTATCGCTATCGCCGGGGCAATCGCCGTCAGCGCGATGATCCTGCCCGGCATCTCCGGTTCGTTGATCCTGATCCTGCTCGGTCAGTACGTCTTCCTCTCGAACGAATTGAGCTCGTTCGTCGGCGCGCTGGGCGACCTACTAGTCGGCGGGTCGCTCGCGGCCGTCACCGACCCCGGGACGACCGTCGTTCTGTTCCTCGCCGGCGGTGTCGTCGGACTCTTCAGCATCGCTCGCGTCGTTCGTACTGCGTTGACCCGCCACCGCGAGGTCACGCTCGTCTTCCTGGTGAGCCTGATCGCCGGTTCCGTTCCCGCGCCCTTGCACAACATCTCCGAAACGCACGCGTGGACGACCGAGACGATCGCGCTGACGGCCGCGTGGGCAGTATTCGGTGCGATTGCGCTGTTCGGACTCGAGTACCTCGTGGGCGGGTTCAATCCAGAGTGACCAGGACCGCCGACTCGCTCACACGTGCGCTCCTGAACAGTGGGTGCGCCGTCGGCACGCTCAGAGCGGCGTTGCCAGTCACCGCCCTCCTCGAGACGGGACCGACGTAGTCGACGGCGGTCCGCTCGAGACGCTCGGCGGCGAAACGGGTATTCGTCCGCGAGCGCGCGCTCATGTTTCTCAGCCGCCTCGTCCGTACCTACTCGCCGAAATCCGCGTCCTCGAAGTTCTCGTTCGCGAGGTCGTCGATCATTCCCTCGATCCGGTCTCGTTTGTCGTCGTCGAGATCGTCGATCGCGCCGACGCCGTGGCCGCCGCTCTTTGCGGTCTGCAAGGCGTTCTTGTTGAGGTTCTCGTCCGGGTCGACCACAGGGAGTTTCAGATCCGTGAAGTTCTCCGGCGGAAACCCCGACGACGAGCAAATGAAGTGCTCTCCGACCTCGTCCAGATCGTCGGTATCGAAGTCCTCGAGTTCCGGTTCGTCCCACTCGGCGGTCGTCGTGTCCGAGAACTTGGGTTCGTGAACGGCGTAATCGGTCATACCCAATGGAAGACCTGGTCCGAGCGTCGATGTGTCCCTTGCTATTTCACCGTCGACGAGTCGAATAACGCTCGACTTCGTTCGGCTCGCCAGGGGAGGGATCGCGACCGTCCGAGAACCACGATCGGCCGAGAATCCGCATCCACGTGTAGCCCACCCGCGAGACGGCCGTCCGAACGTCGCATAGAGGGTGGGAAACCAGCACCACCATCAGTCGCCGTCGTAGCTCGCGATCCGTCTCCACGCTCACTTCTTTCCCCAGGGTCACCACCACGAGCAGAACCAAAACGCTGTCACGTGTCGGCCGATCGACGCCGTCACGCTCGACTGTGGACGCTCAGGCGAGCAGTGCCGTCAGATCGGACGCGTCGCGCTCGTCGAGCGATCGGATCGTCTCGAGAAGGGTGTCGCGCTCGTCGGCGGAGAGGTCGTCGCCGGCGACCGTGTCGAACTTGTCCTCGAGGGCGTCCCAGCCGATCGGGTCGGTCGGGTGGCCCCGGAAGGCGTCCTTCTCGACGCGGTAGGTCGTGCCGTCGTCCACCGTGACGTCGATGACGGCCGGCATCTCGCCCGCCTCGAAGCGCTCGGTGAGGTCGGGCGTTTCGGTCACGTCGACGATCCGAAGCAGTTCCTGGACGTCGTCGCGACGGATCCGGTCGGGTTCGTACTGCGCGAGCGACAGGTCGCGGTCGATCAGCGCCGCGGCGAGCATGTAGGGCAGCGAGTGGTCCGCCTGGGCTCGAGTACGAACCTCGTATCGATTGCCCTCCCCGCCGCCGATGATGAGCTTCGCCCCGCCGAACGTCTGGAGTTTGATCCCGGCGATCTCGCCTGGTTCGAGGTCCTCGCGCTCCGCGACCTCGATAATTCCCTCGACGGCAGACTGGGCGTACGTCTCGGCGACGTACCGTTTGGTCATCACGTCGTGGACGCGCTCGCCGGGAGAGAGGTCGACCTCGAAGGGGCCGGAGATAACGTCCTGCCACCCCTTCTGTCCCTCGAAGAGGTTCCGCGGTCCCGCCATTCCGTTCTTAGCCAACATCGCCGAGTAGACCGCATTGCGGGCCGCGTTCGCCGATGCGATTCCCTTCCACTCGTTGATCTCGCCGGTACGGGTGACTCGAAGGGCGTTGTGAGCGGTTCCGGCGATGGCGATGGCGTTGCGCGTCTCTTCGAACCCGAGACCCAGCGCTTTCGACGCACCCGCGGCGGCCGAGATTACGGTGTGGGTGACGTGGTCGAACCCACGGTCTCGAACGGGGGCGTTCCAGGCCAGTTCGGCCTGAATCTCGTAGGCGACGGCGAGTGCGGCCAGCAGATCCTCACCTGGCCGATCGGCGTACTCCGCGGCGGCGACGACGGCACCGACGTTGTCGCTCGGATGGGGCGTCTCTCCCGGAGCGAGAAACGAGTCCATGTAATCGAGATACCGAACGAGCGCCGTGTTGTGCATCGCCGCCTGAACGGGCGATGCGTCTCGATCGCGTCGCCAGAGCGTGCACGGGCCACCGGCCTCTACGTCCGCTACCGTGGCGGCGACGATTTCGGTCGGACCGGCGTCCGCCGCAGCAATGCCGATGCCGACTGCGTCGAGCACCCGGCGTTTGAGCGCGTCACGAACGTCCGGAGAGAGGTCGCCGTAGCCGGTCTCCTGAACGAACCTCGCGAACTCGCGGGTCGTAGTCATGGGCGAGCTTCCACGGGCATCACAAAACGTCTTTGCGTGACCACCCGTATCGCCGAACGCTCCGAGAAGAGCCTCGTGGGCGCTCCAGCAATGGGGGACGACGAATCACCGCACGCCGACGACTGGCGGCCGACGACCGGCAACGGTCGACGCCCCGTCACTGGAGGCGAAACGAAGAGGTCAGAAACCGCGCAGGCGGCGATAGTGCTCGAGCGAATGGGATTCTCGACCGACAGCTACCACCCATCGCCGCTCAGATCGGCGGACGACAGTACGTGACCCGGACCGACGCCAGGAAATTCCAGCTCGAATACGTGAACCGACTCGAGGAGGACGTCGCCGAACGTGCGCCACCGTAAGTCAGTTTCCGTCCTGGTACTCGTAGTCTCGTTCAGGGTCCTCGACGCCCTCCGTTCGCGAGCCAACCCAGGCGCCTACGGAGAGTCCATAGACGAGATGGCCGGCGTGAAAGAGCGCGAGTTCGTCCGCCTCGAGGCGGATGTCGAGCAAGTCCTGTAACACGAACTGGACGCCAACGGCAGACAGGACCATGCCGTAGACCGAGCCCCAGACGAGCCCACGCTGTTCGGGTTCGATCGACCGCCCGGCGTCGTACAGCGAGAACAGGACGCCGAATACGACGCCGGAACAGGTCCCGTAAACGAGATGCAACGCGAGCGCGGCGATCGGGTGGTCGCCCGGATCCCCGCCGGCGACGTACTGCGACCAGAAGTTGGCCGATGGCGGCAACGAACGCAGGATCGGAAGTCGAAAGGCGGTCATGATCAGCGTCGCGACGAAGCCGGCCTGACCGCCGCGGATCGCGGCGCCGAAGACGTGCTGCGCGCGCGAGTACGTGTCGGCGTCTTCGGTGTGTCCCTCCGTCCCGGTGACCTCTCGGAATCGGCGCAATTGATCTGAGACTGGCATAGTGGTCTCGATCGGTATCCTCCCACGGCAGTCGTCTTAACGACACGGCGCGCCGATCAATGCCGCAGTCGCGGGACAGACCGAACGCACCTCCTGACCGATCGTTGTCGGTGATTGCCGACAACGTATACAGTTCAGCGAATCCATCTTTATGGAGACCCACTGTCCAACCCGATCCGGGCTCTGTACGTGGGAGACGAGCCAGAACGCGTGGACCTGGTGCTTACGGAACCAGAGAGGACAGCCGGGAGAATCGAGGTTCACACAGCACCCACCGCTTGCGACGCGCTCGACCGACTCGAGCGCCAGAACGAGCGGCTCAACGAGTTCACCGGTGTCGTTTCCCACGACTCCGGAATCCGCTGAACGTCGCACAGGGCCATCTCGAGGACGGAAGACGGTCGTATGACAGTGACCACCACACCGCCATGACTAAGTCACACGTCTGAATGGAGTCGCTGATCGAGAACCTGTTGTGGAACAGTATCGAACACGGCGGACCGAACGTGACGGAGATGGTCGTCCGTGACGGCGGTCGGCGGGGAGCTGCCTTGCGGATGGACCGACGACAACGTCCTTTTGGCTATCCGGCTCGAACCCCGGTCTATGACAACGGTCGAGGCGAAACTCGAGGCCGCCCGCGGCGACCTCGAGACGCGAGACGGTGTCGTGATCGCCTTCTCCGGTGGGGTCGACTCGAGTGTGGTGGCCGCACTCGCCTACGACGCACTCGGCGAGGACGCTGTCGCCTGCACCGCAAAGAGCGAAACGCTCCCCGAGGCCGAACTCGACGGTGCCCGGCGTGTCGCCGACGAAATCGGGATCCGCCACGAGATCGTCTCGTTCTCGGAACTCGAGAGCGACGCGTTCGTCGAAAACGACGACGATCGCTGCTATCACTGTCGGACGATGCGACTCGGCGAAATGTTCGAGGCCGCACAGACCCTGGGTATCCGGACGGTCTGTGACGGGACGAACGCCGACGATCCGGGTGCCGGCCACCGACCCGGCCTCCGGGCCGTCGAAGAACTCGACGTCTATTCGCCGCTTCTGGCCCACGACATTACGAAGGCCGAGGTCCGTCAAATCGCCGCGTACTACGACCTGTCGGTCGCCGACAAACCCTCGATGGCCTGTCTCTCGTCGCGCATTCCAACCGGCCTCGAGGTCACCGAAGACCGACTCGGACGGATCGAACGCGCCGAAGCGCGACTCCGACAGTGGGGATTCGACCAGTTCCGCGTTCGCGACCACGACGGACTGGCCCGGATCGAGATCTCACCGGACGAACTCGAGCGCGCACTGGATCTCGAGTTCGCGGAGACGGTCCGAGTGGAACTCGCGTCGCTCGGCTTCGATCACGTTACGCTCGATCTCCACGGGTACCGAACCGGCAGCGTCAGCCCCGAGAACGACGATTGATCCGTGCCGACGGCTGCTCTCCACTGGCGACTGTTCACAACTCTCCGCTGCTCCCCACTAACGACTGTTTGATCCCGAAATTTGCTCCCCACTGACGACCGTTCGACGTCGAGGGCCGAACCGAACGGGAATTTCGGGTTCGTTCGCAGTTCGTCCGCATTCTGGCGACCGACGCAAACGTTCGGTCACAATACAACCGTATTTGGCGGGTGAAATCCGCCACCGGCAGTATTTTTGAACTGTCGAACGATAATATTGCACATTCCGATACGAACGTAGCCTCTGGACCGGTATCACCGATCAATGGATGCAGATGTGCCGCTCGAGTGGCAGGCTGATGAGAGTCGGACGTACACCCAGGCTGAGACGGACCGGGAACTGCAGTATCGGACGTACCGCCACGAATCCGGGGATCTCAGGCTGAAGGTCGCTCCGGCCTCGATCGACGGCGAAGACCATCCGGGATACTCGCTGACGGCGACGAGCTATCCCGGACTCGACCTCTCCGAGACGGTGCGGGTCAGAACCGTCCTGACGTTCGAACGGTGTACCCGGATCGCCCATCAATTCATGGACCTGTTCTCTGCCAGTTACGACGGACCGGGCTCGCTCGGGGACGCGCTCGAGTACGCCTACGAACGGACGCGGAACCATCGCTGACACGAACGGTCGATGACCACCCCAGACACTCGGCCGCTACCGCCGACGCTCCGACCCGAATCGAGCGGACCGCTCACTCGATCTCGAGTCGTCCGCCACCCTCGCCGTCTCCCCCATCGGCTTCGTCCCACTCGAGTTCGAACTCGATACTGAGTTCGCCGGGTCCGTCCGTCGGCCCTTCGCGCTCAGCTTTGACCTCGAACGTCGGTCGGGCCGGTGGCTCGAGCGTCACCGATTCGGAGCCGGCTTTGAGCGTGATCGCCTCGTCGTCGTCTAAGTTGTCCGCGACTCGGCGGAGCAACGACGCGATTTCGCCTCTGCTGTGGACGTTTTCGGACTTGAAGAGTACCTCTTCGGGCATGCGATACTGTACGGTCCTCTAACTGATAAAGACACGCTCGAGGGGAGCGCTTTCGTTCCAGTCTCGAATACGGCCCAGAATGCGCGTTCGTGGCTCTCATCGTCCGAATGTGCGCCATATTCGTCGCCGGCTGCGGCCGCGACCGACTCGCTCTCCGTGAACAGGTACCACGACTGTTTGGCATCGGCCTTGGAGGGCGCATCGAAATCCACTCTTCTGGCTCGCAAAACACGACGAACTGTTCGGTGGCCGTCGAGTCGACCCACCCACGGAAGGTCTGTCCGTCCTCGCGGTGAGCCGCGTAGGCCTCGAGCACGCTCCGGATCGGCGGTTTTGCTCACACCACGTCGACAGGCAGCCCCTGATTCACCGGGTGGCTCGCGTCGCCGCGAACGAATCGAGACCATACCCTCGGTCGGGAGCCTGCTGAACGTGACCGCAGCCGACTGCACACCGTATACACGTAGTCAGGACGAGATCAGCCACGGCAGCCACTCCTCGAGGTCGGGGCGAGCAGGATGCTATGGTCCGAAACCGAACCCGATCGGGCGAAGAATTCGCAACACGTGCAGTTACTCTCGTCCGACCCACTTGAGGATCAGCAACGTCCCCTCGAACAGCAGGATCATCGTGATGGCGACGAGGATGGGTGCCATTCCCGTCGGATCGAAGGCGAACATGAACGCGATCCCGGCGAACGCCGCCCAGAAGTAGAGACGCTTCTGTGCGAGCCAGCGACGGGTAGTCACACCCATCATGATCGCCAGCATGATGAACAGCGGGATCTGGAAGACGACCGCGAGGAAGCCGGTCAGCGTGATGATCAGGTTGAACGTGTCGCCGAGCGCGTATGCGATTTCGGCGCTCTCTACGGCGTAATAGGTAAAGTATCTAAACAGGATCGGCAAGACGAGCACGTACGAGAACAGCATCCCAATCGCGGCGAGGACGACGCTCGTCGGCACCGCCGCGAGGTAGTACTTCCGCTCGTTGGGGTAGAGCCCCGGGCGCATGAACAGGTAACACTCGTAGACGAACGCCGGGAGGGCGATCATAATCCCGAGCAGCGACGAGATCTTGATCCGGGTGAGCCACAGTTCGAGCGGGTGATAGACGTGCGGCGGCGGGACTTCGCCACTGGCGTAGGGGAAGACGTTGAACCACACGTATTCGATAGCCTGTGAAGCCCCGAGTAGACCGATCGCCGTCCCGCCGGCACCGAACAGCAGGACGACCGCCAGCCGCAGGACCATCTCTTCGATATGATCGGCCAGCGGCATCTCCTCATCGTCCGGCGGTGCCGAGATGCCGCCGACGTCCTCGTCGGGGTCGGGGTAGGTCTGTTCGGGCTCGGGCGTCTGATGATCACCGACGACGCCCTCACCGTCGGTCTCGAGGTTCGGCGCAGCGCCATCGTCAGCGTCGGCCGGCGTGTCGGGTTCGGTCGGCGTCTCCGGTCCGTTCGGCGTTTCGACCTTCGGACTGCGCCCATCGTCGACGGCCGTCGAAGAGTCGGTGTCGGAATCGGGTGTATCGTCGGACGCCGACGGCTCGGTAAACGGTCCAGTATCCTCGCTTGGAGGGAGAAAGTCGTCGTCGGAAAGCGGTCGCTCGCCGGAGTCGCTCCATCTCTCTCCGAGGTCCGAGATACCCTCACCGCTCGTCGCCTCGTCGGAGCGTGCCCATCGGTCTCTGAGGTTCGCCGTGTCTTCGCCGTCCGACGGTTCGTCCGGGACGCTCCATCTCTCTCCGAGGTCCGAGGTGTCCGCGGTATCCGTCGGCTCGTCGGGGACGCCCCATCGGTCTCTGAGGTCACGGGTGTCCTCGCCGTCCGGCGGCTCGTCCGACATCTACGAGATAGTGATAGGCCACCGGTTATAGGCCTTTTTCTTACGAACACCAGACGAGAGCGAGAATGCAGTATAACTGTTCGTTGAGCGCCGGATCTACACGAAAGGTTGATAACTGGATGTCAGCTACCCCAACGCAATGAGTTCTGCAGTCGACGAGGACACCGCCCGCGCAATCAATAGCGGTCGGGAAACGATCGGCGCGCTCCTTTCGGGCGCCCAACAGCACCTCCAGAAGGTGTTTATCGTCTTCCTCATCGGCTTCGTCAGCTCTTTCTATGCGCTTCGCGTCGTCGTCTGGGATTTCCTCGAGGCGACCGCGAAAGAGCAAATGAGCGAGGGGCTCGCCGGGGCGACGGACATCATCACCCGAACCCCATTCGAGGTGATCTTGCTGCAGGCGAAAATCGGCATGGCTGCGGGCGTCATCTTCGCGATTCCCGCACTACTTTTTTTCTCTCGGAAGCCGCTTCGCCGTCGCGGATACACCAGCGAGGTGCCGATCTCCAAGGGCGCCATCGCCGGCTTCGTGATCATGTCGCTGTCGCTGTTCACGTTGGGCGTCGTCTACGCCTACAGCGTCTTCTTCCCGTTCTCGTTCAATTTCCTCGCGGGGAACGCCGTCAGCGCCGGCATCAAACCCAGCTACGGCATCACCGAGTTCACCGAGTTCATCGCGCTGTTGACGCTGTCGTTCGGCCTCGCCGCCCAGCTCCCGCTGATAATGAGCGCGCTGTCCTACACCGAGATAATCCCCTACGAGACGTTCCGCGACAAGTGGCGCCACGCCGTCGTCGCAATCGCCATCTTCGGGGCCCTGTTCTCGCCGCCGGACCCGTTCACGCAGGTCATGTGGGCGATGCCGATGGTCGTCCTCTACGTCTTCAGCCTCGGTCTGTCGAAGGTCGTCACCAACGTCCGGCGGCGCGGCGCGGCGAAATCCGAAGGGACGGGAACGGGACACATTAAAAAACGCTTCCTCCAGTTCGGTGTCGTGCTCGCGCTCATCGCGGCCGGGGCAACCGCCGCGGTCGAACGAGACGCGTTCGAGTACATTCGTGAGAACGTCTATCCGGCCGTTCCCGAAGTCGTGCGACCGAGCGGGAAGACCGGACTCGAGGTCATGGCGAACGAATACGGCCTCGCCGGCGCAGTCGCAGTCGGTCTCGTCGTCGCCGCCGTCATCGGCGTCGTCTCGTTGCTCGCCTACACGATTCGCGTCCTCCAGTTGCCGGTCTATCCGAAAGCCGACGACATTCGGCGGGCCGATTCCCACGAGGACGTCGACTTCGAGGCGCTCGACGCCGAGGACATCGAGGACGTGTCTGCGCAGGTCTTTCTCACCATGAGCGAAGAGCAGGCGCTCGAGTACTCCCGGAACGCAATGTACGACGACAATCGAGAGAAGGCCCAGGCCATTCTCGACCGGTTCGATTCGCTCGAGGCGGCGAGCGAAGGCGCCGACGGCACGGCCGCGGGGGGCGCCGCGGGTGCCCCGGCAGAGCGCGATGCCGAGGAAGACGAGGGCCTCTTCGCGAGTACCGCCGCCGGCATGCTCGACCCCTTTACCGAGGACGAGACCACCGAGGACGACATCGGCGGCTACGCCTACGATCTCGCGTTCATTTTCAGCAGCCTCACCTCCAAGATGTTCCGCATCGTGGGGCTATTCATCGTCGTCATGGGCGGCACCTTCTTCTGGCTCTATTCGGGCGGTATCGGGAGCGTACTCAGGCTCTTCCTCGATCGGGTCCCCCGGCACGTACTCGAGGAAGTCGTCGGCGAAGGCGTCGATCCGAGCACGCTCTCCCTCGTGGAGCTCATCCAGCAGATGGACATCGTCGTCGCCCTCCATCCGGTCGAAGTCCTGATCTTCGAGGCGAAGGTGAGCGCGCTCGCCGGGATCGTCGCCGTGTTGCCCATGATACTGTTCTACGCCTGGCCCGCCGCCAAGGAGCGCGGGTTAGTCTACGGCGACCGCCGCACGTTCATCCTCTGGGGCGGCGGCCTCCTGGTCGGCTTCGCCGTCGGGACCTACCTCGGGTTCTTCTGGATCGCGCCGTCGATCATCTCGTATCTGGTCTCGGATGCGCTGCGCAACGGGATGGTCATCTCCTACCGGATCAAGAGCTTCTTCTGGCTCGTGATCCTCACGACCGTCGGCATCGGGTTCCTCATGAACATCATTGTCACGATGGCGCTGTTTCACGTCGGCGGCATCGTCAACTACCGCTCGATGCTCGAGCGCTGGCGGCCGTTCGTCGTCGCCACGTTCGCCCTCTCCGCCTTCTTCAGCCCGAAGGGCGTGCTCATGATGCTGGTGTTCGCCATCCCGATTTCGATCACCTACCTGATCGGCCTCATTATCCTGTACGTCCTCACGGCGGGCGGCCGGTTGTTCGGCGGTGGCGGTGGGTCGACAACCGAACCCGAGCCGGATGAGGCCGGTGCGTCGGCCACCGAGTGACGACGACGAGAAGTCTCGAGGGGCCTCGTACACCTCGATCGGCCCGCACGGGCCACGCGGATATGGATCCGGATACGCACGCACACCACGCCTCTCACGAGGCCCGACGGCATGCGTGCAACCTGGAGTACCCGCACGGGAAGGGGAATCGTGCCTCCGGTGGTGTCGGAGCGGCCGCCGCCACGCGAGAGGAAACCCCGACGTTCACGCCGTGGAGGATGTCATCCGTTACGCTTCCCTCGAGTAGTCGATCGGACAGACTTCTCTTCCGCTCTCCTCGATCACAGAGAACTCGTACGCATAGCGATCGCAAGCGTCCAGAACGCGGATCCAGAGGTATTCGGACTCGTACTGCACGTTTGCCGTCGCACACTCGACGGTATCGCGCCATCCGTCGACGACTTCGTCGAGCGATTTGTGCACCCAGTCGCCGTCGTCGACGCGAGCGAACAGGTCGTACTCGCCGGGCGTCGTTCCCCAGTCACAGCCCACGACCTTACCGTGCACGCGGTCGTCTTTCCCGGGGATTTCGTGGGACGATCGATGGACCGTCTCTCCATCCCGGTCCACGCGAAGGTCGAACTGGTGGAGAGCCGAATCCCAGTTGTCTACGGTGAATCGAGCGAGTTGCATCGGCTGGGCACGCAACTCGGAGACGGCGTTGAGACAGCCAGCGGTCGAAACCGTCCCAACTCCCGCGAGCGTCTCAAGGAGGGCGCGGCGTCGCATACAATCTGTAACTCAGCTTGAAGTAATAGTGGTTCTGAATATAGATCACGAGAGGTATCTGTACTGGGCGATCATCACGTTCGCAGACGGGGGTAGATCTCGTGGTGCATGTGCAATACGTTCCTCGTCCACGCTTCGAGAGGCCACGCGAGCACGACGGTTAGTCGCGCTCGCGGCCGTTCAGCCCAGCAAAGACGGAGAACTCGTCACTCTCAACTGGGCCATCGAGAGTGAGAGGTGGCGCGTCGAGCGTTCTGCAAACTGCTCGACGCGCCGGTGAAGCGTTCGGTAGACACGTCAAGTTCAGCCTCTAGCTGGCGGATACTCGTGTTGAACCGAAGGAACGAGTAGAACGCGACAAGCGATCGTTGAGGCCGATCTCCGCGCACGCGAAGATTGTCCCGTACTATCAATAGTTTGATAATGTTCTGCGTCCAGACAATATTATCGTCCGAAATCAAAATCCGGACCCTGAAATCCTGGACCGAATGGAAGACGATGGAGTCTATCGTTGTAAGTGTGGAGCAAATTTTGGACAAGATGACGATGCCGCGATCGATTACGTAGAACAACACCAGAAGTAATACTCGATAAATATGTATCCGAGATTATTCACGTGAGTTGATCTGCGTGATATACCCTCTGTTTTCTGCACAACTGCTAAAACCTATCACCGATTGAGAAGTTCAAGAAGGCCACTAGGAACCAACGCACTACTGAGAGCTACGAACGCACTTATCGAACCCGAGGAACCGACCGAACAGCAAATCGACGATCGCATGGCCGATCTCGAGGCCCGAGGCGTCCCGGTCGTACTCTCGGTCGGACTGTGGTGAGACGGTCCTCGACGGAGTGCTATCAGAAGAAAACATCGACAAGAGGACAATCTGTCGGAGCCGTGGCGGTGCATACCTTGTGAACTACCCTGCCCTACCGCGCTCGGGCTTCCCCAGCCCTCGCTTGTTACGGACAGGGCTTCCTGCTTCGGTGTCGGAACGTGCAGGGAACGTCCCCACAGCGTCCACAAGACGCGGAGCGTCTCGTGCGGCCCGGCAGAACGCTGTTGGCGTTCTGCGGACGGTTCCAGACTCCACAGGCGGCTTCCCTTGACAGGTGGTTCGGAGTGTCCCACTCCTACCGAATCGACACTCGGCCACAACCGACGATGCACGCTTGTTGTCGCGTTTGAACACCGCCGGAAGCGTGGTGAGCATCTTATTACCACCTTCAACCGAAGGGATAATAAGGGTGCCGATTCACACGAAACCAAGACGTGCGGGCGTTGTCTCCCCTCCCTGCTCGCTTCGCTCGCTGAGGATAGCGCGGGACCGTTGGTCCCGCTGACCATGCGAACGGCGTCGCCGTGAGCAGAAGGGGGCTTAGCGCCCTCAATTACAGCTAAAGGTTGACTTCCTGTAACCCCTTCGCGCTCGCCGCCATCCCCCACATTCAGAGACCCGAAATCTCGGGGCGAAAGCCCCAAGCGTTGCCTTGAGTACGTCCCCGCATTGAGACAATTCAAGGCAATAGAACAGTCAATCGCCCACATAATAAACCTGTGTCAAGCTAAAGCGATGTTTTTACCGTTGCACCACGCCTCGAAATCGTGGCGTCAACACGCTCGTCGAGAGTGACGTCATAGTGATTCGCAGAGCAATCCGCAGTTTTGGTCCGCTACTATGCAGAATCTGATAGAATGGGCGTGCGAGATACAAAGCGCGCACCGTCGAAAGTGAAGTACTACGGGGCTTCGCTGTGTTGGCGGCAGGCCCAGAAACGGGCCAGATGGCCGCAAGCGAATGCAATTCCCCTCGGATTTCCCGGGGTGGTCGTCTGACAGTCACACCCGAACACGCAGCGTGTCCGTGAGGGTTGGCCGCTTCACCCGGCCTGATAGCGTCCGTCGCACCACGCCGAAGACGTGGCTGGTGAGAGCCACATTCTTCCGCGACTGTGCACAGGTGCGACGAAGTACGGTCGGTAATCCGTCCCACTGTACGATTCAAGACGCCCGAATGGACGAGAACACGGACACGATTCACCCTCGGGGTCAGGCGGGGTACTCTCACTGTAATACTGTAGATAAAGAGCAGACGCACGACATGCAGGTGTCTTGTGAGCATCCAAACAATACTGGTCGAAGACCACCGATTTTGCGCGATGTTACGGCTTCGCTTCGAAGACCAGACTGGTTGGCGTCTCGGCCGCACGGCGGAAGCGGGTAAAACCACCCTCGGTAACGACGTCACGAGTCTGTTCCTCTCCCGCCTGGGCACCGAGGCCGTAGCCGACCTCCTGACTGAGCGAATTCGGCGTACAGGCTACCGTCGAGATAGAGTACGCGAGGCGGCCAAACGGGGTGAGGTTGTCCTCGACCCGGTCCTCGGCGTAGGGTTCGACGATCATCCACGTTCCGTCGTCGGCAAGCGTTTCCCGGACATGGGCCGCCACACCGACGGGATCACCCATATCGTGGAAGCAATTGAACATCGTGACGAGGTCGTAGTCGGTTCCCTCGTACTCTCTCGCGGTCGCTACCTCGAAGTCGACGCGGTCGGCGATGCCTGCAGTTTCTGCCCGTTCACGCGCCACCGCGATCGATGACTCGTGGTAGTCGATGCCGACGACCGTCGAATTGGGGTGCGCTTCGGCCATGCGGATCGTCGGTGCGCCGTGGCCACAGCCCACGTCGGCGATCAGCCCGCCCGCTTTTAGCGTCTCGTCCACCCCGTCGAGTGCCTCGATCCAATCGACCAGATTGGCCCCATAGGACGGCCCGAAAAAGCGTTCCGTCCCGTGAAACACGTCCTCGTCGTGTTCGTGCCAGCCGATGCCCTCGCCCGTTTGAAATGCCTCGTAGAGTTCGGGTTCGATCTTGGCCACTGACGCCACCAGCTGGAACGCGCCCGGCATGAACACTGGACTCTCCTTGTTGGCTAATACGTACGCTTGCTCAGGGGAGAGATCATAGTGATGGGTCTCGGGATCGTAGGTCACGTACCTACCGGCGGCCTGCGCGCGTAGCCATTCGCGGACGTAGCGTTCTGCGGTATCCGTTTCCTCGGCCAATTCAGCGGAGGTAAGCGGCCCGGCCTCGTCTAATGCCGTATAGAGACCGAGTTCGTCACCGATGATGGCCAGGGCGGCATGGACTGTCGCACCGAGGTCGACAAGCGACGTTTCCACGAGTTCGGTCAGTTTCTGTTCGTCGATCGTGTCTGCGTCCGCTCGAGGTTCTGTTGCCATGGGCTGTCGCCATACGATTTGTAGGTGTTCACTTCGAATTTCTTCGTCCGTGAAGTCCTTCCCGTGGATGTCGCGCATATGGTTTTTCGCTAATTCGACCGCTTCGTCTTCGTGTTCGGATTGGATGATGAATCGGCAATCGGCTACTGCCGCTTCACAATCCAGCCTGTGGGCTTGTGACATAGTGATTCAATTGCCTTCCGGCGGTATCGATACGAGCTCGAGCGTTAGGTAGCTACCTTGTGACACACCGGCGGTTGCTGACGGCGTGTCCACGTTGTGGCGATCCGGCAGCGGTTGACGCCCGTGCAGACGATGCCCAGTCGTCATCGGTTAGAGACGGGGACTTCACACGTCGGCCGGTTCGATTCCTCGGTATCTGTATTTTCCTCGAGTACGCGGGCAGTGATTCGCCGACAGCGCATATCTGTGACGTGTTCGACCTCTCATCGCGGACCACCGGTGCAACCCGGCGGTGCTCACAGGTCGCCCGCGACCGTAGGCGGGGGTCTCGTCAAACGAAGGTGGCAGCGCCCTCGAGGAGTCCGAGCGTCACGACGAGCCGCCCGAGGCTCCCGAAGAACGTTGCGGCGGCGAACTTCAGGTGATCCTCTTCGAGGACGGCGAACGCGTAGATCGAAAGCGTATCGGGGAAAAACGGGACGCACAGTGCGAGCGCCAGACCGCCATACCCGTAGCGGCGCGCCAGCGTGAGCGTGCGGCGTTCCGTCCACGCGAGAACGTCGATGCGCGAACGGCGCAACCGACGCACGAGTGGCCCGACCTGTTTGGCCTCTTGACCCAGCTGAAACGCGACGAGGCTCCCGACGGTTTTCCCCGTCGCGCTGACACTCATGATGAGACCGAAGTGCGCCCACGTCGGAATGCCGAGATCCAAGGGGGCCGCGAGGACGGCCTCGCTCGGGCCAGGGAGCGCGAACGCGATCAGTACCGAGTAGACGAAGATAAAGCTCAACCCCGGCCACCCCGTTGCGCCAGCAGTGAGTGCGTGGACGCTGTCAGAGAGCCACGGCAAGAACTCGGTCCAAATACCAAGCCACGGAGTGCCCGTCGTACTCACAATCGAAGATGGATGAGAGTCATCGTATAGGCTTTCTGATTCGGCTCACCTGTAGTGAGGCGCGAGTGAGACGTGACGGCGTCTTACCGGGGACGGCGAACCCGTCCCAGGCTGCACTCGCAAACCAACGCGGCTCGTCCCGGTCCGGCGGCCACCGCCGGTCAGTCCAACAGCGAGGTGACCTCGGGATGCGGTCGCAAAGACGCGTCGTTCTGTCGCCAGTAGAACCCGGTCGTGACGGCCGCGGCGATGAGCGCGCCCCCGATCACCTGCGGCCAGGTGTGGGCCTCGGGGAAGACGCGGTTTGGGACCATGACGGCGGGGACGGAAAGCAGTGGCCAGTACGTTCGATCGACGAGCGTCAGATACAACGCCGGCAGTAGTGCACTGATGACGTGACCCGAGACGTTCCAAAACGGCGAGAGCGCGACGTACGGGACCGTCACGGCGAGTAGAACGACCATCGCCCCGGGAACGAGTTCGCCCCACGCGAAGCGACGCCACAGGTACCACGTCGTGCCACCGGCGATGGCGAAACCGACTCCGACCAGCGCGTCCATTACCCAGCTATTGCCCATCGTCGACTCGACGACGCTGGCCCCAGTAACGGCGAAGTACCCGACCGTCGGCACGAGTGCGAGCAGGCCTGCCCTGAAAATCACCCCTACGCGTCGCCAGAGCGCCGACCGAGCCGCGTCCTGTCGGGCCCACTCTTGGCGGATGAGTAAAAGGGTCCCGCCCCCGATCATCGTGATTGGGTGGAAAACGTACGGATAGTACGTCATCACTCGGGTGAGCAGACGCATCGGCGGTAATTACGGACAGACGGAAAAAAGAACTGGGCCGGACGTAGACGGGAGTGTCCGCCGAGTCGACTACCGTTCGCTCCGATAGTTCGAGACCCTCACAGTTTCTCGGCCGACCGTCAGCGGGCCGCCCGTCACGAGACGGGGCCACCGATCGCGGTGGACGAGCGCGCAAAACGGATTGGCGCTGCGAAAAACGTGCCTGTGGCCGCCGGCTACAACAGTGGTTAAATGACGCGGTTCTCTTTCCCGCCGTGTTCGCATACGCTGAAGAAACGTTGGCTCAACTACCGTATCTTGAACTACGATAGTTTGGACTACGCTATATGCACGTTTTATGTGCCGGTGAGCCGAAGGTGAGAGCATGGCTGCCTTCGTCAACCGAGAACAAGAACTTGACAGACTCCACGAGTTATACGAGAGTGACTCTGCGGAGTTGAGCGTCGTCTACGGACGTCGGCGGATGGGGAAGACGGCACTCGTCGTCAAATCCATCGAAGACCGTGACGACGCAGTGTACCATCAGGCTGCACACGGAACAACGGAGCAGCAACTCGACTCCTTCATCGCTGATGCTGCGACGGTGTTCCCGGGGGTCAACCGGATTCGGAAGGACTGGGAGAACGTTCTCACGTATCTCGCTGAACAGGACGCAACCGTGATCCTCGACGAATTCCCGTATTTCGTAGACGAAAACGAAGCGCTCCCCTATCTCATTCAGCGGCTCTGGGACCACAACGTCGAAGAGACGGCTGCAACCTTCGTGCTGACTGGCTCGGCAATCGGGATGATACACAAGATAGCGCTCAACGGGAGTTCACCGCTGTACGGCCGTCTCTCCAAACGGCCGAACGGGAAACTCGAAATCGGCCCGCTCCCGTTCGCTGCTGCGATGAAGTTCTTTCCGAACTACGCGCCGGCCGAACAGGTAATCGCGTACGGCGTGTTCGGGGGAACCCCGGAGTACCTCAGGGCTGTGGACGACACGCAGTCACTGCAGGGGAACATTACGGAAACCTTGCTACTCCGTGATGGCGGCCTCCACGAGGAACCCGAGGACGTCCTGTACCGGGAACTGGACCAGGTGGATCGGTATTTCGCCGTTCTGAAAGCGATGGCCGAAGGGAACCACAAGCGAAACGAGATCATCCAGGCTGCCGGGATCAATGCCAACAGCGCGAGTTACTACCTCTCGCGCCTGCGAGAACTCCAGATAATCGAGCAGGAGTATCCGATTACCGTTGACCCGTCCCGGAGTCGGAACAGCCGGTATCGAATCCGAGACCAACTGTTCGCGTTCTGGTTCCGGTTCGTACACGGCCGTTCGTCCCGGTACGAAGTGTTCGGGGCGGATGCGTACGACGAACTCGTCAAACCACATCTCCCGGACTTCGTCAGTACGACGTTCGAACGACTCTGTCAACAAGCAGTTCTCTACGAGTACGGAGACGTGTACACGTTCACGGAAGTCCCGGATCGGTGGTGGGACACCGACGGACGCGAGATCGATATCGTGGCCCCGGCGAACGGCGACACGCTACTGGTCGGGGAAGCGAAATTCCAGCAACAACCGATGGGATACGACGTCCTGGCCCAACTCGAACAGGAGGCACCCGAAGTCGAGTGGTCGCCGACCGACGGCGACGTGAACTACGAATACGCACTGTTCAGCCGAAGTGGATTCGCGTCGTCACTGGAAGAAGCAGCCGAGGAGCGGGACGACCTCGGTCTCTTCACTGTTGACCATGTCGTTGAGACACTGTCCGATTGACTCCGGAGGAAGCAGTCCGTTCTACACGCGGTTACTCAGATGACATGCAGCCCACGGCTGAAAGCGACACCTGGTTCTGTTTGCAGTCTCAGCCTCAGCGTAGAATAGCCATTAGATGGTCTGGTGGCGGATAGTTCCCGAGGATCGGTGGCCACGCGATCCCGGGATACGCTTCATCTGTTTAACGCACGTTGGACGCCGTTAGTTAGATGACGCGGTTCTGCAGGTAGTCGAGGTGCTTCGCGTTGTACACGATCCTGACCTCGTCGGTCTCGGCCGATCCGATGCAGGTCAGGCGGACATTTTTGTCCTCGACTTCCTCGTCCGAGAGAATCTGCTGCATGTCCATCTCGATTTCGCCCTCCGTGATGATCGCCGCACAGTTTGCACAGGCACCTGCGCGACACGAGAACGGCCAGTCGTAACCCTGGGCTTCGGCCGCCTCGAGGATGTATTCGCCCTCGGCGACGTCGAGCGTGCCGTAGTCTTCCTCGTCGAGGCCGGCATCGGCTGCCTGGTCGAAGAGATCGTCATCGTCCATGTCCCAACCCTGATCGTCCAGTACTTCGTAATTGAGGTATTCTACCGTGGGCATCACTCGCCGGTTCGAGTCCCGCACTGGTATAGCTTGCTGTTCAGTCCTCAATTGTCTTTGAGTCAGAATTGGCAACTTCGATGGGAATAAGGGTCGCATTTGTTAGAAGATGTTCGATCAAACAGGGCAGAAAAAGAATATCACGTGACTGGAGCTGATTCTTTTCTTGATACGGACCGTTGGTTCGATGAGCGAGAATTGGCCGACCGGATCGCACCGAATCGACGGATCGCGGTCGACCAGCGGCGATCGAAACCAGCGCCACGGTGGCGGCTGATCGAACGGCAGTCAGAGACAGACGAACCGGTCAGATCTGCTCGAAATCGGTCGAAACGGCCGAGATGGTGAGAATTGTGCACCCCCAGTTGGAGCGGCGCGAAAACGACCGGAACGACGGGAAATCAGTTAAATCGGCACGACGAGAAAGAACACGTACGCCAATCCAGCGGAGGCCGACGGGCCGATGATCCAGAACGCGACGAACCGAGTGACCGCGGATGGGCTGACCAGATCGTCCGCGTCGAGGACTTTCTCGGGTTCTTCCTCACAGATGTTGGGGACCTCCTCGGGCGTTTTCTGCGTGAGGACGCTCATCGAGAGCTCGAATTCCTCCCCCGCGTGCGAGGCCGGTGATCGTCGCCCTCCCTCACGGGCCGAATATCGTCCTCAAAAGCCGAATATCGGGATGAACCGGAACGTGAGGTACGCACCGACGGTCGAGAGAGCCGGAACGACGTTTTGCATGAGGATGACGCGAGCCGTCGTCGATGGATCGAACAGGTCTGACGCCTGCGGGATGTCCTCGGGCTCCTCCTCGCCGATCTCGGGGGACTGTTCGCCCTCCTCATCGGCAGTCAACGCGCCGACAGAGACGGGGGTCTGTTCGCCCGAGCGGACGCCGGAGAGCGTCGTCGTTCGGGTCGCTCGTCCCCAGCCCAGGCCGACGATGCTCATCGTCGCGATGATGACGAAACTCGCCGGGATACCGATCCACGAGAGGGTGACGACGATTCCCGAACTGATGACCGCGACGACGATCGCCGCGGTCAACGGCAAGTTCGTGATATCGCTTCCGAGCGTGTCGAGGGTTCGACGGGCGATCGTAAAGCACCCGACTGCGACTGCCGCCGAGCCGATCAGGATCAGCGTTGTCATGTCGACGTCGCCGGTGCCGTATATCGGTGCAATCGCATTTGCGATGTTGCTCGTCCCCGACGCAAAGCCCATCAGACAGCCGATAGCGACGACGGTCAGCGCCCCGGTGATCTCCCGTCGGGTGGCATCGGCGCCGAATCTGAGTCGGGGCGCGACGCCCGACCGATCGACCGTAACCATCGGCTGTCCGTCCTGACTCCCTTCGATGGCGACCCAGGCGTTGATCCGCGGATAGAAGTATCGCCCGACGACGCCGGCGACCCAGAAGCCGGTGATTGGTGCGACGACCCACCAGACGACGATTTCACCGAGGACGTCCATGTTTAGTTCGCCGGTCGCAAAGCCCAGCGCGGCGATGGCTCCGACGGCGGTCATCGACGTCGAGGCGGGGACGCCGGCGTAGTTGCCGACGAACAACGCGCCGCCAATAAAGAACAGGACGGCGGCGTTCGTCCGAAGCGTAAAGACCGAGGTGTCCGCGACGAGGTCCGTTCCGAGCGTGTCGACGACCTGTGGGCCGATGGTGTAGGCCCCGAAGAAGAAGAATATCGACATTAACCCCGCTGCCATCACCTTGGTGATTACGTTGGCTCCGACGGCCGGCCCGAATGCTGGGCCGGTGGTCGAGCCCCCGATGTTGTACCCGACGAAAATCGCTGTGATGATTCCTACGACAAGCAGTACTTCCGGCACGTTCGAAAGTCTCGTGATCCGAGCGTAAAAACGCGACTGTTTGCGGCCGTTCCGGCGCACTGCCAGCCGGTCGTGAACCGATCGACACTCGTCGGCTGCGACCCGATCGAGGGTCGTCCCGACGGCCGACGCGCGGGGAGCGCGCAAACTCGATTACATCTCGAGACGAGCGTGCCCGGGGGTGCTCGCCGGCGTCCCAGCGATCCCAAAGGATTTCACCGAGTCAGACCGTGTGTTAGGACGAACATGTCGCTACGTGACCCCTCGGCTCGGTCGGACGACGCGCCGAGGAACGGACGCGTTTCCGTGCGGTCGAAGCACGCGCTGATCGCTGCGGACTCAGACGTTGTTCGGCGATGAGACCGGCGCACGTCGACGCAGTCATCGACCTCGCGTACGGAGCCCTGATCCTCATCTCGATCGGACTGATCGCGACGGTCGACCTCCGCGTCGGGCTGACGTTCGGCCTGGGCGTGTTCGCCTCGTATATCCTCCACGTCGCCTGGAAGATGGCCCGGTTCGATCCGGATTGGATGACGCAGGCCGTCGCGAAGACAGTCGAGACCCAGGTCGAGGACATCCAGACGCAGGTCGAGGAGACCGTCGGTGAAACGGTCGAGGAAACGGTCGAGGAGACCGTCGGTGAAACGGTCGAAAAACAGGTCGAGGACGTCCAAACGCAGGTCGAAGCCGTCAACGAGCGGGTCGACCGCCGTCCTCGAGAGGACGAAGTCGAGGAGCTCATCGAGGAGTCGGTCGAGGACGAATCGGAGACCTAGCGGCCGAGACGTCAGCGAACGATGGTCACCGGAACTGGTGCCCGCTTCGACACCGTCTCGGTGACGTTTCCGACCAGGAATCGGCGCGTCGCACGGTTCCAATCCTCGCCGTGACTGCCGATGATGACCGTGTCGTACGCTTCGGCACGGTCGATGATGCTTCGAGCCGGATGCCCGATGTCGACGATCGTTTCGATCTCGCGGTCGTGCTCGTCGGCGACCTCGCGAGCGCGCTCGAAGACCCCCGCGGCGCGCTCGGTAGCGGCGGCGTCGAGGTCGTCCTCAAGCGTGAGACCCACCGCCTCGCCCATCATCATCGACGGGACGCCGACGACGTGGAGGACGGTGATCTCGGCGTCAGGATTGTTCTCGAGTGCGTACTCGAGGGCGTGGCTGGCGGGTTCGGAGTCGTCCATCGGAACCAGGATGTCCGAGAGCATACGCCGAACTACAGCAGCCAGTGATGTAAGTCCCCCTTCAGGCGACTCTGGGGAGGATCGAGAAGAAAGCGTACGCAAGGATCGTCGACATTGACGGGCCGATGATCCACATGGAGACATACTTAATGATCGCGCGGGGGTTGAAGAGGTCCTCGCCGCGAAGCACCTCTTCGGGTTCCGGTTCGCCGATTCGGGGGGCCGTCTCGTCCGCTTTCTCCTCGGCGACGATGGCGCCCAGTTCGATCTCGGGGTTCTCCACGTCGCGGGTGACCGCCTCGCGGACCGTGATCGGACGGGTTGCCCGGCCCCAGCCGATGCCGACGATCGTCATCACCGTCGCCATCACGAGACTGATCGGGATGCCGGCCCACGAGAGCACCGTCGTGATCGTGGACGCGGTCACCATGACGAACAGCGCCGCGAGCAGCGGGATGTCACTCAGCTCGCCGCCGACGGACTCCATCGTTCGCCGAGCGATCGTGAAGCCGCCGAGGCCGATCGCGAGCGTGGCGACGACGATTGCGGTGTCGGCGTCCAGCCCGCTGGCGGTTCCGACCAGCGGTGCGGCGGCGTTCGGAACGTTGCTCGCACCGGCGCTGAACGCCATGTAACAGCCGATGACGAGGACGGCGACCGTCGTGACGAGTTCCCGCCACGTCGTGTTCGGACCGAGCGCCGGCGTCGGAACCGCGCCTCGGCGATCGAGACGAAGCAAGGGTCCCTCGGACTTCTCGATCTTCACTCGCCGATTGATCCACGAATAGACGTAGCGACCGATTAGCACGCCAATCCAGAGGCCGATGATCGGCGTCACGATCCACCAGGAGATGATCCCCGCGATGGTCTCGTAGTTGAGCGTCTCGGTCGCCAGTCCGAGGCCGGCAATCGCGCCGACGGTCGTCATCGACGTTGGGACCGGGACGCCGAAGACGTTGGCGACGAGCATCCCCAGGCCGATGAAAAAGAGGACGGAGACGCCGGCAGTCAGCGTGAGGTCCGTCGTGATGATCCCCTCGCTGAGCGTGTCCATCACGTTCCGACCGACGGTCCAGCCGCCGAAGAAGACGAAGAATGTCATGACCGCCGCCGCCGCGGTCTTCGTCACGATCCCGGCGCCGACCGACGGTCCCCACGTGATGCCCGTCGACGAACCGCCGATGTTGAAGCCGACGAAAACCGACGCGACGACACCGACCAACAGCACGGTTTCTACCATCGATCGACGGTACACCGCTGTCGGCCAAATAAGTGATGGAACCACGTGATACGTTGTCCGGCTATCACCAGTATCTCGCGCTCTCCAGCGCTGATTATCCGCACGGCCGCGAATGAGAATTGATTCGATAGCTGTCACGTGTCGGTCAGACGGTCGGCCAAATCACGAGGGAATAGCCGATCCCAGCGACCACCGCTGCGGGGAGGGGCCGAAACATCCCCTGCTCGAGCCTGATCAACATACTGAACGCGCCGATGGCGATCACCAGCGTGGCGCGGTCGATCGTCTCGAGGACGGGAAGAGCAGTGATACGCCGTCGGCATCGTCCGTCCACAGCTCCGCGAAGAGAACGTGCAGCCCGAACCAGAGACCGGCCAGCCCGCCGAAGCTGTATGCTGCGATTTGCACCCAGACGCGAAGCGCCTCGCGGAACCCGACGGTGCGGCTCGAGGGGGCGTCGCTCGCCGTCGGACTCGAGTTGGTCGGACCGTCTCCGCAGGAGGTGTCGGCTATCGTGTCGGCAGGGTTCAACCGGCGATATATCGTTCGCCCCCCCTCAGACGCCCCAGATGAGCGCGATGCCGACCACGGTGACGAGCGAAAGGATCAACTGCAGCGGTGCGCCGATCCGAACGTAGTCGCCGAAGCGGTAGCCGCCGGGACCGTAGACGAACAGGTTCGTCTGATAGCCGATTGGGCCGAGGAAGGCGGTGCTCGCCGCGAAGGTCACGGCCAGTACGAACGCGAACGGGTTCGCACCGATCCCGCTCGCCGCCGCGGCCGCGACCGGGAGCAGGAGGACGACGCTCGCGTTGTTGCTGATGACCTCCGTGAGGAGGCCGGTCAGGATGTAAAACAGCCACAGCACGACGAGCGTCGGCAGAAACCCCGCCGACTGAACGACCAGCCATGCGAGATACGCGGCCCCGCCGGACTCCTCGAGTGCGATCCCAAGCGGGATCACGCCCGCGAGCAGGAAGATGATGTCCCACTCGACGGCGTCGTACAGTTCGTTAGGTTCTAAAACGCCGGTGACGACCATCGCCACGACGCCCGCGAGTGCGGCGATCAGTATCGGGTAGAGTTCGAGTGCCGCGACGGCGACGACGACGACCATGATGGCGACGGCAATCGGGGCCTTGTTCGCACGGTAGTCCGGCCGGGGCGGTTCACGGGCGACGATCAGGTCGTCCCGACGGGCGAGTCGGTCCAACGTGTCCGGCGGCGCCTGGACGAGGAGTGTGTCGCCGACGCCGAGGCGTTTGCCGACGATGCGCTCGGCGACGAGTTCGCCGTGGCTCCGTAGTCCGAGGACGGCGGCGTTGAACTCCTCGCGGAACCGCTCGGGGTCTAAGCGCTCGCCCACCAGACGGGAATCCAGCGAGACGACCACTTCCGTGAGGACGCCCGTCTCCTCGTCCGTCGGGAGCGTGGCCATCGCGTTGGGGCCGCCGACGAGTTCGAACCCCGTCGCATCCTCGAGCGTCGTGATCGCGTCCCGGTTTGTCCTTACGACCAGGACGTCGCCTTCCCTGAGGGCGGTCGCCTGACGAGGGGCAATCGACCGCGTCCCGCCGTGGAGCACCTGAACGATGTCGACTTCCGGGCCGAGCATTGCCGTCGCATCGCGTACCGTCCCTCCGGCGATCGGCGACCCCGGAACCACGGCGAGGTCGGCCACGTAGTCGCCCACGTCGTACGCCTCGAGGTAGTCGGCACGCGGCGGAACGCGTTCGGGGAGAAGGTAGTGACCGACGAATATCAGGTAGAGGCTCCCGACGAGGACGACGACAAGTCCGAGTTTCGTGAACTCGAACATCGAGAACCGGTGGAGTTCGGGGTATTGCGAGCCGAGGCGGGCGCTGACGTCGCTCGCGAGGATGTTGGTCGAGGTACCGATGAGTGTGAGCATCCCGCCCATCTGCGAGGCGTACGACAGTGGGATGAGCAGCTTCGACGGCGACGTCTCACCTCGATTCGCGACGTCGGTTACGACCGGGACCATGAGCGCGACAACCGGCGTATTGTTCAGGAATCCCGAGACCGGGCTGGTCGCGGCGACGGTCGCGAACAGTTGCTTTCGAAGGCTGTCGCCCGCAAAGGCGGCCATTCGGCGTCCCAATTCCTGTACGAGCCCCGTCCGGCTGATCCCGCCGCTCAAGATCAACATCGCCAACACCGTGATCGTCGCCTCGTTCGCAAAGCCCGAAATACCGGTCACAGGATCGACGCCCGTCCACGGTTCGAGGACGACGAGCACCACGATCAACAGGATCGCGGTCACGTCGACTGGTAGGCGCTCCGTCAGAAACAGGACGAGCGCGAGGACGACGACGCCGAAGACGACGAGCATGTCCGTCGTCGGTTCGGGCCGGATCGCGGTCGCCTGTGCGAGAAAAGCGCACGCCGGCGAGAGCATAGGGGGTCCCACACCGACCACACATGTAACAATTCTGTTGAGAATGGAAACTGTGTGGCGGCGATGGTCGTTCGGCGGAATCGTCGCCTTTACTCGCGGTGGCCTCGGTTACACGGATATGAGCCCAGACACAGGCGAGGAGGTGGGCGGACGCGAGTCGTTCGAGGTGATTCCCGCAGTCGACATTCAAGACGGCGAGGTCGTCCAACTCGTCCGGGGCGAGCGCGGCACCGAAACGACCTACGGCGACCCTGTCGAAGCGGCCCGGCGGTGGATCGATGCCGGGGCACAAACGCTTCACCTCGTCGACCTCGATGGTGCGTTCGAGGGCGAGCGAGCGAACGCGGAGGCCATCGACGCGGTGATCGACGCCGTCGACGTTCCCACGCAACTCGGGGGCGGAATCCGAACCGTAGACGGCGCCGTCGACCTGCTCGAGCGCGGCGTCGACCGCGTCATCCTCGGCACGGCGGCGGTCGAGGACCCGTCCATCGTGGCCGAGATCGGTGCCGACTATCCGGACAGCGTTGTCGTCAGTCTCGACGCGAAAGATGGCGAGGTCGTCGTCGAAGGGTGGACCGAAGGCGCGGGGATTTCACCTGTCGAGGCCGCCGAACGATACGCGGACCTCGGTGCGGCCGCGATCCTCTTTACGAACGTCGACGTCGAAGGACGACTCGAGGGTGTCGCGACCGATCCCGTCCGCGAACTGGTCGCGGCGACCGACATCCCCGTGATCGCGAGCGGCGGCGTCGCGACGCTCGCGGACGTCCGGGCGCTCGCGGACGCGGGTGCAGCAGCGGTGGTCGTCGGCAGCGCGCTATACGAGGGGAACGTCACGCTCGAGGAGGCACAGGCCGCGGCCGAAACCGACGAGTAGGTACCTCTCGAAGTGAACGTGACCGCATTTGCGGCTCGATCGGAGGAACGCGGATCTGCGACAGTATCGGCGGCCGAAACCGACGAGCGACGGCGAGCGACCGGTCGCTCGTCAGGATTTCCAGAACTCGGGCGTCAGCAAGACGAGAACGGGGATGATTTCGATACGGCCGATCCACATCATGACGATCATCACGGTCCGTGTGAACGGCGAGAAGACGGCGTAGTTGTCGAATGGGCCGGCGACGCCGAACGCTGGCCCGATGTTGAGGAAGATCGACGCGGACGCACCGAGCGCGTCGAACTCGTTTACGGGATCACCGACTCGAGCGCTGTCGGCGACGATGACCACCGTCAGAAGGAAGAAGATCACGATGGCGAGCATGACGTACGCGAAGATGTCTCCGACAGTCTCTTCGTCGACGACCGAGTCGTCGAGTCGGAGCGGGCGGACGGCGTTCGGGTGAATTGCCACGAACAAGTTTCGCCGGAACGCTTTGAGAATGACCAGCCATCGCAACGACTTGATCGAACACGTCGTCGAACCGGCCATCCCGCCCGTAAACATACACAGGAACAGCATGTGCTTGGCACCGGGAGACCAGAGGTCGAAGTTCGTCGACGCGTAGCCCGTCGTCGTCACCATCGATACCACGTTGAACAGGCTATGGCGTATCGTCGCCTCGAGACCCGGAACGAGATGCGGGTCGAGAACGAGAAGGACGGCAACGATAACCCCGATCGAAGCGAGAATACTGACGTAGAAGCGGAACTCCGCGGACTCGAGGGGTCGTCGGTACTCTCCCTGGACGACGTAGTAGAGGAGGATGAAGTTGGTCGCACCGACGATCATGACGGGGATCAACGTCCACTGTACCGCCGGTGAAAACGCGCCGATGCTGTCGGGTTGCGGGGAGAAGCCGGCCGTCGAGATGCTGGTCAGCGCGTGTGCGACTGCGTTATAGAGGTCCATGTCGGGCGCGAACCCAACCAGATGGAGCAGGTAGAGAGCGAGCGTCGTGAGGACGGTCAACCCGACGTACAACCACCAGATGAGCCGAGCCGTTTCACCGATGCGCGGCCGAAGTCTGTGGACGTCACGCGTTTGCGTTTCGGTTTCCATCAACTGGGCACCGCCGACCAGCAGGTGCGAAAAGAGGCCAATCGCGACGATCAGAATACCGAGACCACCGAGCCACTGGAGGATCGCCCGCCAGAGCATGATCGCACGCGAGTGAACGGCGAAATCCTCGATTACGGTCGCGCCCGTCGTCGTGACGCCGCTCGTGCTCTCGAAAACGGCATTGACCGGCCGTGAAAAGACGCCGTCTCCGGCGACGAAAAACGGTATCGCCCCGACCAGTGCGACCCCCAGCCAGGTCAGCGCGACCATCAGGAACGCTTCGCGCTGACCGATCTTCCGGTCGTCGGTCAGTCGCTCGAGGCCGGTCGCGAGGACGAGGCTTACGACGATTGCGACGAGAAACGGACCGGGAGAATCACCGTCGACCAGTGCGAGCGTGAGCGGTGCCACCAGCGCGACGGAGAACCACTTCAGGACGGTTCCGGTGAGGCTACAACTCGAGCGCCAGTCGACACGAATCGCCATCTCACGTTCCGATGTGAATCCGGCAAGGGGAATAACAGTTCGGACCGACTGAGCGGGCACCAGATTAGAATAGAACGCGCCCTCGTTCCGGACGGCGAGCGGAGACAATCAGCTCCGGTTGTACCCGTGACCGAGATAGAGCGCGAAGACGTTGACTAGCAGCAGGACGAAAAACGTCAGCGTGACGGTGGGGTCGCCGAGTCCCTGCGTAAGGAGCGGGAAATAGATGAACGGGAGCGCGATAGCGACCCAGAACGACAGGAACTGCGTCGGGCCTTTGATCGAACGGACGAGACGGTGGCGTAGCTCGGGTTGGGTCTCCGCCTCAGGGCTCGACGGAGCGACCGATTCGTTCGGAAGCGGGGAGGGGTTGGACATCAGGTCGGGCACCTCTTCTCGGTCACGACATTCAACCCACAGGGCATATAACGGGCTGAATGTTGACGTTGTTTCGGCCCGTTTTATCGCGGTCTACCAATTGAACGGTTTTTTTGTCCGTTTAGGATTGTTTAGACCGTTTAGCTGAAATGAGGCGCTCCGCTCCCCCTTCTTTAGCGAGTGCCAACCGAAAGGGAAGGCGTGAGTAGGGAGAGGATAGAGCGTTCACAAGGGTTCACAAGGGCTTCGCTCTTGTGCGCGAACGAGACGCGAATTGTCTCGTCAACGCCGCACGGTTCATATGCACTGTTCGGTGGCAGGTCCACAGACCACCATAGTTTCACTGTTTTTGCAGTAGGGTAATAGTATAGTAGTGACCGAGCCCAATGGGGTCCGACCTCGACTCGGGAGGACACTCGACCTGCCACTTGATACTCACCACGACGTATCGGCGCGGAGTATACACCCGTAGGCGGATGTCAGTGGCCGTTCAGCGTGATGTCGCTGACGCCGATGATCCGCGAGTCGTTCTCGAGTTCCGCTTTCGCGTCCGCGGGGACGTCGTTGTCGACGTTGTAGACGGTCAGGGCTTCGCCGCCGATGGCCTCGCGGGCGTTGAACATCCCGGCGATGTTGACGCCGTGCTCGCCCATGACCGTGCCGATCAAACCGATGACACCGGGTTCGTCGGTGTTTCGCGTGATGACCATCCGACCGTGCGGGATCGCGTCCACGCGGTAGCCGTCGATGCGGACGATCCGCGGATCGTCGCCCGCGAAGAGGGTACCGTCGACCGATACCTGATCGTCGTCGTTGCTGACGGTGACGGTGATCAGGCTCTGGAAGTCTTCGGCCTGACGGGTTTTAGATTCGGTGACGTCGACGCCGCGGTCCTCGGCGATCTGCGGTGCGTTGACCGCGTTGACCTGCCACTCGAGGGGTTCGAAAACGCCCTTGAGCGCCGACGCGGTGACGAACTCGACGTCCTCGTCAGCGATGTCTCCCTCGTAGGTGACTTCGACGTCCTCGATGCGGCCGTCGAGCAACTGGGTCGCGACTTTCCCGGCCGTCTCTGCGAGTTCGATGTAGGGTTCCACACGAGGGAACGCGCTCTCGTCGATCGAGGGTGCGTTCAGGGCGTTTGCGACGGGTTCACTGGTGAGCGCAGCGTTGACTTGCGCGGCGGTCGAGGTGGCGACGTTCTCCTGGGCGGCTTCCGTCGACGCGCCGAGGTGGGGCGTGACGATGATCTCCTCGTGTTCGAGCAGCGGGGAGTCCGGCGAGAGCGGTTCCTCTGCGAAGACGTCCAGTGCCGCGCCGGCCACCGTGCCGTCTTCGACCGCGGCGGCCAGCGCGTCCTCGTCGACGACGCCGCCGCGAGCGCAGTTGATCAGGTAGCCGTTTCCGAGCAGTTCGAGTTCGGTCGTGCTGATCAGCCCTTCCGTCTCCGGCGTGAGAGGGGTGTGAACGGTCAAGAAATCAGCCTGCTCGAGGCACGTCTCGATGTCGACGAGTTCTGCGCCAATACGGTGGGCCCGCTCTTCGCTGATATAGGGGTCGTAGGCGACGATATTCATCCCGAGGGAGTCGAGTTTCTTGGCCACTTCCTGGCCGACGCGGCCCAGGCCGACGACGCCGAGCGTCTTACTGTTGAGTTCGGCACCGAGGTAGTCGCTTTTGGCCCATTCGCCGTTCTTCAGGCGGATGTGAGCCTGCGGGATCGAGCGAGCGGCCGCGAACGTCATCGCGACGGTGTGTTCGGCAGCGGCGCGTACGTTCCCCTCGGGAGCGTTGGCGACGATGACGCCGTGATCTGTCGCGGCGTCGATGTCGATGTTGTCGACGCCGATACCCGCTCGACCGACGATGACCAACTCGGCGGCGGCTTCGAGGACCTCGTCCGTAACTTCGGTGCCGGACCGAACGATCAATCCGTGGGCATCCGAGATCGCCTCGAGGAGGTCGTCACCGTCGACGTCGTAATTCGTTTCGACCTCGTGGCCGGCGTCTCTGAGTACGTCCAGACCCGCATCTGCGATCGGGTCCGTGACGAGAACCTTCATGCGCGAGACAACCGGCCGGAACAGGTAAACCCTTCCGTTGTCGAGGCCGTCGACAAAAACTACCTCGGTCGCGACGTGAAACGCGTGTGAATCCAGCAGCGACCCGGTCGGCCTCGCGGACCGTGGTCGCCTCTCGTTCCCGGAATACGATCGCCTCTAGCCCACCTTCGGCGCTGCCGACAGTGACGACGAGTTCGAAGCCTCGAGCCTCCGGCGGCCGCCGGTCCCGATTCGCTTCACGAGGGGACCGTCGCATCCGTCGACGAGACGGGCGTCGGCTCGCACGGGACGGGGTTGGCGGGATGCCTAGCGTTCGCCATGGTTCGACGGAACGCTCCGCCGATGAGCCGATGAGCGTCGGCCACGCGAGCGCGTCGCCGGCCACATCCTGTACTCGTTTCGTGACGGTGAAGGCCCTCACGACGTGGTCGGTGAGTGCGACAGAGGGTGTAAGCGACTCGAACAGGGAATTCACCGTCTGGCCGCCACTACCTTCGGGAGGGCGGCCACGGCGGCTCCGATGGTGACAAAAACGATCGCGGTGGTGCCAATCGAGACGACCGTCCCGAAATCGGTCGAAGCGGTAACGGTCGGTACTTCCTCGTTGATGCCGGCGTCCCGGTCGGGCGACCACTCGGCAGTCATCGAGAGGCCAACCATCAGGATGACGTAGCACCCGACCAGCGAGCCGAGTGCGAGGCCGGCCTCCCGGCGCGTCTCGAGATGGGCGTATCGGACGACGAGGTAGCCGGCGGCGAGCAACACGACGGTCGGGACGAGGGCTGCGACGTGGCTGGTGAGTCCGCGAATGAAGCCGAACGCACCTTGTATCGTCTCGCCACGACGTTCGAGCGTCACCCCATGATTCCCCAGCGTCACGAGTCCCGTTATTGCCAGGCGACTCGGACGTGTCTCCCCTCCATCGAATACCCCCCCTGCGAACATCGCTCCGACCAGCTGGTAGAGTACCGTGAAGACGACGACGAAGGCGCTTACGCCCACGACGGCGCCGGCTTTCCAGGGCCGGACGACCAGTTGATTTCGAACTCGACGCGGTGCGGTGTCAGATCCGTCGTCGTCGACGTCACCGCCATCGTTTGTAGTAGTCGCTTGCTCGTCCTCGAGACGCGGCCCCTTCTCGTATTCGAATTGTCGCTCGGACGGCATGTACTCGCCAACGAGGGCGTGTCGATAATATCTTACGGTGGGATAGGGTTCGAAAACAGGGCGCGCTCGAGTACACGACGAAACCTGAACTGGTTTATCCGCGGACCGACAATCGGGGAGCGATGACAGTCGTCGCCTTCGACTTCGATGGGACGCTTTCCGACTCCGAGATGACCGTCCTGCTCGGCGATCGCTGCGGCGTCGCCGCGGACATGGAAGACATCACAGAGCGCGCGATGAACGACGAGATCGGGTATGCCGAGAGCCTGCGCGAGCGCTCGGCCCTGCTCAAGGGTCTTTCCCAGGCCGACGCCAAAGCTGCCTTCGACGAGGTCGTTCTCCGGGAGGGGGCTGCCGACCTCATCGAGGACCTGAATGACGCTGGCGTCACGACCGCTATTCTCACGGGGGGGTTCGAACGCGGCGTCGCGGCCGCCCTCGAGCGAGAGGACGTCTCTGTCGACCACATCGTCTCGAACCGGCTCCCGATGGCCGACGGGAACCTGACCGGCGACGTCGAGGGGCCGCTGATCGAGGGCACCAAAGACGACGCGCTCGCAGACCTCGCCGCCGACGTGGGCGTCGACCTCGCAGAGACTATCGCCGTCGGTGACGGCGCGAACGACCTGCCGATGCTCGAGGTCGCCGGACTCGCAATCGGTTTCGAACCCAAACCGGCGGTCGAACCTCACTGTGACGTCGTCGTGACGTCGATGGCCGAGGCCCGCGAGACGTTACTCGAAGAAACCGCCGTCCTCGAGCGCTGACTGGATCTCGAGCATCACCGTTTCGCTCCGCCCAGCCGTTCCCGAACCCGCTCCGTCCAGTTCCCGCTCAGTGTGGTTCCGACGTATTCGATCGGTTACGGGATTCGATACCTCTACTCTTCTGATTGTCGCGTTCCGCTATTGTTCGTGATTCGGAGACCGTCAGACACAATAGCTGATTTCGGCATCGAGGTATTTATTAACTCGAAGTCGAGTAAGTGCACTTGATGATGTGGCAAGACCTGGTATTCACGTTCGGAAGCGCCCTCTCGATCGTCTTTCTCGCGCCCACGCTGCGCGATGCCAGTGCACGGGTTCCGCTGGGTACGAGTCTGCCGTCGATGGGGATCGGGTTCGTCTACGCGATGACCTTCTTCACGCTCGGGATGCGGTTCTCCGCTGCCGGTGCATTCGCTGCCGGTTCGATGTGGTCGCTGATCGCCACGTTCCGTTCTCCCCAGGGCGTTTCGATGACGCTCTTTGCCCACGACAATCTCGCGCTGTTCGTCTCCGACCTGTCCCACTGGATCGACCGCCGGCGATCCGATCGACCGCACGTCGAACAGTACGTCGGGTTCGATCACATTCGGGCTCATGGGCAAGGTCACGAGCGTTAGCGCCTCTAACTGAGGTTTTCTTGCCGTATTTCGCTCGACGATTTTATCTATAATTGAGGGCGCTCAGCCCCCTTCTGCTCACAGCGACGCCGTTCGCATGGACAGCGGGACCCAAGGTCCCGCGCTATCCTCAGCGAGCGTCATCAGAACGCGTACGCGTTCTGATTGGCAGTCAAAAAACAGCGTTTTCTGACGACGCCCGTAGGCGCGAGCCGAGAGAGGATACAGCGTCGCTTGAAATCACTCGGAAAATAGGCTTGTGTGTACCGGAGCAAAGTCTCCGGTATCATCAACTTCCGGTCCCGTATCGGTGATCGCACGACCGGCGAGCCCCTCCTCGAGCAGGTCCGACAGCGGCGGACCGACCTTCTCCGGCTCGACGAGGAAGGCGTCATGACCGTGGTCGGACTCGATCACATGGTGAGCGACGTCGACACCCGTTTCGCGACAGGCGTCGGCCAACGCTTCCGCCTGTTCGACGGTGAAGTGCCAGTCCCCGGTAAACGAGAGGAGCAGGAGTTCCCCTTCGAACGCGGCCAGCGCGTCGGCGTCGGACTCGTAGCCTGCCGACAGGTCGAAGTCGTCCATCGCGCGCGTCATATAGAGATAGCTGTTCGCGTCGAACCGGTCGGTGAACTTGTCGGCCTGATAATCGAGATAGGATTCGACCTCGCGATACGGGAAGAAGGCGGCCGCCGCGTCCGGCGGCTCTTCGCGGACCGTCTCCCTGCCCGCCGAGCGGCGGCCGAACTTGCGGGCCATCGAGGTCTTCGAGAGGTACATGATATGCCCGATCTGTCGGGCTCGAGCCAGTCCGGCTTCGGGTGGCTCGCCGCCGTAGTAGTGGCCGCCGTTCCAGTTCGGATCGGACGTGATCGCCCGCCGGGCGACGGTATCGAGCGCCAGACACTGCGCGTCGAGTCGAGCGGCCGCGGCCACCGCGCAGGCGCGTTCGACGTCGTCCGGAAACCGCCGCAGCCAGTCGAGGACGTTCATACCACCGACGCTGCCGCCGACGATGGCGTGGATTCGGCCGACGCCAAGTGCGTCCAGCAACTCGCGCTGGGCTCGCGTCCAGTCCCCGACCGTGACCGGCGGGAAATCGGTGCCGTAGGGCTTGCCCGTCTCCGGGTTCTCGCTCGCGGGGCCTGTCGTCCCGTAACACGAACCGGGCGCGTTCGTACAGACCACGTAGTACTCCGTCGTATCGATCGCTTTCCCGGGTCCGACGACGTCGCCCCACCAGGCCCGGGCCTGCCCCGCCGTCTCGCCGCCCGCGTCCGGCCGACGGGCGACGTGGGCGCTGCCGGTCAGCGCGTGACAGACCAACACCGCGTTGTCGCCCGTAAACTCGCCGTAGGTCTCGTAGGCCACTTCGAGGTTCGAAATCGACTCCCCGGACTCGAACCGGAACTCCCCGAGGTCGATCCTCTCTTTGGTCGTCATCGTCGCTCACCTCCCTCTCCAGAGGTTCTCGTTGCCACGTCGATGGCTCTTTCGAGGTCCGCCAGGACGTCCTCCGGGTCTTCGATCCCGACCGACATCCGAATCAGGTCGGCGGTGACGCCCGCGTCCTCCCGTTCGTCGGGGGTGAGCTGGCCGTGAGTCGTGCTGGCGGGGTGGATCACCAGCGTCTTCGCGTCGCCGATGTTCGCGAGGAACTGCGCGAGTTCGACGTTCTCGCAGAGTGCTTTGCCCGCCTGGAATCCGCCGTCCAGCCCAAACGCGACCATCCCGCCGTAGTCCTCGAGGTACTGCTCGGCGTTGTCGTGGGTCGGGTGGTCTTCGAGCCCCGGATGCGCGACCCAGGCCACGTCCTCGTGGTCGTCGAGGTAGTCCGCGACGATCGACGCGTTTTCGCAGTGTTTCGCGACGCGGAGGGGCAACGACTCGAGGCCCTGAAGGGTCTGCCAGGCGTCGAACGGTGACTGCTGATTGCCGAGGCTGCGCAGCGAACGGTATCGTGCTGACGCAGCGAAGGGGGCCGCCGAAAAGTCCCGCGCGAAATCGACGTCGTGGTAGGCGTGGTTTTCGCCCGCGATCTCGTCGTAGCCGTGTTCGCCCCAGGGGAAGGAGCCGCCGTCGACGAGGACGCCGCCGACAGTCGTCCCGGAGCCGTGGAGCCACTTCGTCGTCGACTCCCAGACGATGTCGGCCTCGTGCTCGAGCGGACGACAGAGGGCAGGGGTTGCGAACGTGTTGTCGACTACCAGCGGGACGCCGTTGTCGTGGGCGACGTCGGCGATGCGCTCAAAGTCGGGCGTGATCAGCGACGGGTTACCGATCGTCTCGACGTGGACGAACGCGGTGTCCTCGTCGATCGTGGCCTCGTATTCGTCGTACTCGAGGGTGGGGACGAACCGGGGCTCGATATTTCGCCGGGTCGCAGTCTTCGAGAAGTACGCGGTCGTCCCGCCGTAGGTGTCGGTCGAGCAGACAACGTTGTCGCCCGCCTCCGCGAGGATCAACACCGCAGAGTCCAACGCGGCCATGCCGCTTCCTGTCGCAACCGCACCGGCCCCGCCCTCGAGCGAGGCGAGGCGGTCCTCGAGGGTCACGACGGTCGGGTTGGCGATGCGAGAGTAGATGTAGCCGTCGTCCTCGAGGGCGTAGCGGGCGGCGGCCGTGTCGGCGTCCTCGAAAACGTACGAGGTCGTCTGGTAGATCGGCGGTGCCATCGCGCCGGTCTCGGGATCGGGTGACTGGCCGGCGTGGACGCTTCGCGTACCGAAGCCGCACTCGTCGCGGTCAGCGTCACGCCCGTCGCTCGCGTGGTCGCTCATGTTTAGTATGCATATTTCTCTACGTTTATATGCATAGCAGTAACGGCAAAAACAGCAGACTTGTGAATAGCTAGCACGGTAGGTGCAGGAGACGGAGGCCCCGTTGAGCGGGTGAGCGACCCCAAATCCGTCGAACGCTTCGCCTGCAGGTTCAACTCCTGTGGCCGAATGGCGGCCCTGTCCGTGTACAGACAGTGTTTCACCTCGTCGCCGACGACCCGAGTCAGAAACAAACCGCACTCACTATTGGTCTTTAGTTAGGCCTCAGCAGTCGGTTTGATGGCGGTAGCGAGTTGTTCTTGGAGAACCGGCCGTTGTCTGTGGATCTTCTGAGCGTCGTCAATCAGGCGCTCGAGCAGTGGTGGTGGAGAATACCCGAGATAGCCACTCAACTGGTGGAGAATGAGCTGGGCGTGCGACCGGAAGGTCGCCGCCCAGCGTTCCGGCGGAAACACGAGGTCGTCGTCTGCGTGCTCAATAACCAGACTGAGCAACTCACGACTCACGATCAAGGATAACAGCGCCGCATACAGCAAAATCTCTACGATATGCTTCTTCGTCGTATTGAACTCATCCAGTCTGTACTGCGTCTTCAGTTCCCGGAACAGCAGTTCTACCTCCCACCGACACCGATAGATCGTCGCTAGATCCTCCGGGAGGAACTCTTCGCGTGAGAGATTTGTGATGTACAGGTGATAGTCGTCGGCGTCCTCGTTGCGGACGCCGACGACGCGGAACCGTTTCCTATCGCGTGACTGCGTGCCCGCGTACTCTCTCCGGTCAAATTCAACCTCAACTTCGACATCAATGTACTTACGACAGAGATCGTCCACGACGTCGAAGATTTTCTTGCCTTCCAAGGGAATGGCGCGGCCGCGCCATTCCCTGAATTCGCCGGTTACAACCGGGTTAGAACTGCGTTTCAGTCGGCTCACGAAGTAGCCGTTGTTCTCGTCGATCAACGCGAACCGCCGGTACTTGAAATAGGCAAGATCGAGGATCGCTAGACGGCCGTCGAGCCACGATCCTGTCTCGAACTGCGTGCTGTCGTGTCTTTTCTCGTCTGTGACGCTGAATCGGTCAATCGTCTGATCCGTGACATTGTGGAGCAGGTGGAGCCGTGCTCCAGCCTGCTCCTCATGGCGAGCCTCATACTCCTCAGAAAGCAACTCGTGGAGCCGGAGAACCGTTCCATCTGCGATCATCACGTCTCTGAATCGGTTGAACTCCTCTGAAACAGTGTGAGGGACAGCGACCTCGTCGAGACCGTACTCGACGAGGTCGCGCAGATATGCTGCGAGCGTCGGCGTCAACCGCTGAAAGAACCCTCCTGAAGAGAGTGTCTTGTCTGCAGTTGAGTTGTAGCTTCGCCTGAAGCTGGCGAGCGTTCGGCTTGCGCCGCCGGCGAAGCCGAACGCAAACGACCAGACGAGCGGTGGAATCTGCAGCTTCCGGTCACGCTCGACCACGCCGACGGCATCGGCGTGGTCTTCGAGCGCATCAGATGGAAGGAAGTTAGTGAGACGACGTTCAACATCGTGTGAGGAGGTTTTGGTGTGCACAGCTAACACCTCCTCATTCCTTCCGAAAAGAATCCCCGATAAGCCGCCGCTATCGTGCGGTTTTGCGCCTAACTAAAGACGGATGCCGCACTCACAATTGCCGAGAACCTCACGCAGGACGGGTCCGTCGGTATCAGCGACATCGCTGTCGTCGTCCAGGCCGACGGAATCGAACCGCTGACAGCAGGTGGGGACGCAGGGACCGGTGCTACTGTCGACCTCTTTGATCGTTGTTACCCGCAGTACGTGAATGATATCTGCCAAATAGGGAGGTGGATGAGAATAATGGACAGCAGTAGTCGTAGCCGAACACGTTGACACACGCTCGCTAGAGTGAGAGTGCGATCGGCATCGTGCTCGTGCGAGCGGCGGTCAGTCGATCTCGACCGACCACTCGCCGTCGGATTTGACCTCTATGTACCCGACGTCGTGGAACTCGAACGACGGCGGGTTGCCGATGCTGCCGTCGTGGAACAGGAATTCGCGGGTGTCGCCCGTCGCCGAGAGGAAGTGGACGATGAATCGATCCCCGCCGTAGTCGCCGGACGGCCGGTACGTCCCGTCGAATTCGAACGGGCCGTGAACGTCGTTTCCGTTGCCGCTGAACGAGAGCGGCGGGCTTTCTCCGCTCTCGTCGCGCGGCTGTTGAATGAGCACCTCCCAGTCGCCCCCGGCGACGACGCTGAGGCGGTACGATCCGCCGGGCAAATGCCAGGCGGTCCGCCCGTCGTAGGAGCCCGTCGAGTCGACAAATAGCGTCCCATTTCCGTCGTCCACCGGCATGAGTCGGATTCCGAACTCGCCGCCACCGTCGTGGACGGCCTCGACGATAGTGAGACCCCCTCCGATATCGAAGTCGTCGGTGAGCGCATCACCGTTCCCGGAGAACTCCTGCTGGCCCGATCCGGCCGTGGTGGTTATCTCGTCGTCCGTTTCGTTTCCGGTGCCATCGTCGCCCGCTCCGCCATCACCGCCGTCACTTCCCTCTCCGCCATCATCGCTTTCGGTCCCGCCCTCGGCCGCATCGTTCGTACAGCCGGCGAGTGGGAGTGTGAGGCCCCCCAGTGACACGATTTGCACGACGCGTCTTCGTTTCATCTGAGCGCGTTCGTACACGAGAAGCCAATTTTAGTATAGGCAGGTTTACGAAAATCGACTGTCGGTGCGTCGCCTCGGCGATTCAGTTATCGCGGGCTACACGTTCGTCACGTATCATTTCACGATGATTCGAATTTCACCAATTCCGAGGGAACGGTCGTCGGCCACCGCGTCGCCCCCTATCGACTGAGTCACCGGCTCTCGATCTCTCGACGTGCCCGCTCACCCGTGTTCGAGCGACTTCAGCAGCGATCGGACGGCGTCGGACTCGGTCTCTATGCCCTGGACCTGCGGATAGGCCGCGACACAAATCACGAAGTCGTTCTCGTGGGGGACCGGCTCGCTCAGTTGAAGGTAGACGTCGAGCGTGGTTTCGGCGGAGAGCAGTCGGGCACGCGCCTCGTACCGGGCGAGGGCCGTTTCGGTGTCCAGGATCGAAATCGGTTCCTCGTCGACGTACTGGACGTCCTCGAGCCGGTCGTATCGGTTCTGGATCAGTTCGACGAGGTCGTCCGTCGAGTAGTTCCCCACGGGATTGAACGTCTCCCCGAGGAACGACACCTGTGGCGTCGTGAAGGCGGCGATGACCGACGCTTGCACGCGCGTCAAGCCGAGTGCATCGAGCGCTACCGACCGATCGTATTCGGCGTACCAGTTTCGGACCTCGACGGTCCGATCGATCCCGAACCGGCCGACGGTCCGCTCGATGACGACCTGGTCGACGGTGTGTTCGCTGTACCCGGTGTCCTCGAGCGTCGCCCCGGGGACGGTCGCCGCCGTCGACGAAAGCGAGTCTCGAAGGAATCCGGTGCAGCCGGCGACGGTGCCCATTCCGGCAGTCGCTCCCGCGGCGAGGAGCTGTCGACGCGTGACTGTCATCGATAGCAACGGGGCGCCACCGAAGGAAAATACATCGGTTTCGGCTGCGCCGGTCGTCCGTGTGATATCGGACCGCGTCGAGGCGACGGCTTCGGGACCGTCGGTGATTCGGTCGCCCCGAATCTGATGATTTCATACGCACGGAGCGCCAAGCGGCGGTCGTGTCCTCGAGTGATCGCGATCGGGTCGTCCTCGCCGCCCTCGTCTTCGCGGTGTTGTTCTCGCAGGTGTTGCTCTATCCAGGCGTCGCCGCGCTCGTGGAAGCGCTGGGTGCCGGCGGCGCGACGTCGGCGTTCGCGGCGACTGCGCTCGACGCGAGCATGTGGTTTCTGGTCGCCGAGTTCGCGGCCTACGTCGTGTTCGTCGGCGTCTGGGGCCTGGCGAGCGACGTGACCGGTCGCCGCCGTCCCTTCATCGTCGCCGGTGCGCTGACCGGAGCCATCGGCTACGCCGCTCTCGCCGTAGTCCCCGTATTCGGGGCAATTCCCTTCGAGGGCGTCCTCCTCCTGCGAGTCTTTCAGGGAGCGATGACTATCGGCGCGTTCTCCCTGACGATGACCATGCTGATGGACCTCGAGGGCGGTCACGGTCGAAACATGGGGGCGGCCGGGATCGCCATCGGACTCGGTGCCGCCCTCGGCGCACCGGTCGGCGGACAGCTGACGGAACTCGCGCCGGTTGCGCCGCTGCTGGTCGCCGCCGCCTTGCTCGTCTGTGTCGGTACGCTCGTCTCGTTCGTCGGGGAGCGCGCGCCCAACGAACGCCGGACCGCTCGAGCACTCGTCGAGGGCGTCCGTCGACGTCCCACGCTGTCGATTCCGTACGCGTTCGGATTCGTAGACCGACTTACGGCCGGCTTTTTCGCTCTCGTGGGAACCCTCTACTTTCAGGAAGCGTTCGGCCTCGGGGCCGGGACCACCGGTCTCTTGCTGGCGTGTTTTTTCGCTCCGTTCGCCCTGTTACAGTACCCGATGGGGGCGCTCTCGGATCGAATTGGCCGCACGATTCCGATCGTCGTCGGGTCGGTGTGTTACGGCGCGGGCATTCTCGCCGTCGGAGCCGCACAGTCGGTCGCGACCGCTGCGCTGGCGATGGGCGGTGTCGGCGTTCTCGGCGCGCTGGTCGCGCCGGCCACGATGGCGCTGGTTTCCGACCTCGCAGCGGAACGCGAGCGCGGAATCGCCATGGCCGGTTTCAACATCGCCGGCAGCCTCGGCTTTCTCGGCGGCTTCCTCCTCGGCGGGACCGTCGCCGGCAGGTACGGGTACGAACTGGCATTCTTCGTCGTCGGCGGCCTCGAGATCGCGATCGCGGTCGTCACCGTGCCGCTGTTCCTGCGGCTTTCGCTGGGATGCCCCAAACGGGTGCGGGCGGGCGACCGCGGTGATGCGTAATCCGGACTCGCTGGTGTAGCCAAAACTCGGTGATGCGGATGCGGATCGGGCACCCTCGAAATTCGAGGGGACCGTTTACGGACATTACCCGGAACTCGAGGCCATCAAGTTGGACACGAGTGGACGACGGCTCGAGGATGTCAATCGGTCATCAAATGCGAAAATCTTACGTTGTGGTATGTATTGTCATAACATTGTAGGGGTGGAAGGTATCAATTTTTATGTTCACACACCCAAGCGCCGGTGATGGCACGAGACAACGCAATTTCACGGCGAACAGCACTGAAGCTGACGGGCGCGGCCGCGTCGACCGCGCTCATCGCCGGCTGTAGCAGTGGTGGCAACGGGAACGGAAACGGTAACGGGAACGGCAACGGAAACGGCAGCGGGAGCGGCGGCATCGAGATCGAACCCGGAACGGACATCCGATTCAGCGGCCAGACCAGCTACTGGGAGGGCCTCGAGCCGTCCTCGATCGAGGGTGAACAGAATCCGACGCTCGTCCTCACCGAGGGCGAGACCTATACGATCGGCTGGACCGAAGGCGACGGCTCGGCGCACAACATGGAGCTCCGAGACGACAGCGGTGAAGTCGTCGACGAACTCACGACGGGCGACCCCGTCTCGGAGCCCGGCGAGGACCAGGTCATCGAGTTCACGGCGAGCAGCGACATCACCACGTATCGCTGCAACCCGCACCCGAACATGGAAGGCGAGATTCAGATGGGCGGCAGTGGCGGTGGCAGTGGTGGAAACGGTGGCGGTAACGAGACCGGCAACGAAACCGGCGGTAACGAAACTGGCAACGAAACCGGCGGCAACACGTCCGGATAGAAACCGTCGCTAACGTTCCCGAATACGAACCGTCACTATCGTTCTCGGCCAGTAATCAGGTGGCAACGGCAACGGGAACAGCGACGACAGCAGGAACGGCGGCGACGAGTTCGAACCCGCGACGGACATCCGATTCAGCGGCCAGACCAGCTACTGGGAGGGCCTCGAACCGTCCTCGATCGAGGGAGAACAGAATCCGACGCTCGTCCTCACCGAGGGCAAGACCTACACGATCGGCTGGACCGAAGGCGCCGGCCGGGCGCACGACATGGAACTCCGAAAAGACAGCGACAAAGTCGTCGACGAACTCGCGACGGGCGACCCCATCTCGGAGTCCGGCGAGGATCAGATCATCGAGTTCACGGCGAGCAGCGACATCACCACGTATCGCTGCGAACCGCACCCGAACATGGAAGGCACCATCGAGCTCACGTAACCGGTCACTTTCGTCTTCATCTCGCGACCCACGATTGACGTCGCATCGACGTTCGGTGCGCAGCAACCAGTGGAGACGGTTGACTGCGCAGGACCCGGAATACGTTTCCGCTCTGTCGTCTCGTTTTTCCAGTCCCCGTAGCGGACGCTTCGTTCGTCGCCCGCGGTTTTCCGGCCGATCTCGAAACTGTAATCGAGCGTCGGCGGTCGGCCGCCTCACTCCCGGTGCGGCATCAAAAGTACCATACGGTCTCGTGACTCAGTAAGCCGTACTCAGGTGAATTCCGTGACCACGAAACGCGAATATAAAGACGACTATCCCGACAAGACGCTGTACATTCCAGGCCCGACCGAGGTGCGCGAGGACGTCATCGAGTCGATGTGCGAGCCGATGTTTGGCCACCGGATGGATCGGATGACGGACCTGTACACGACCATCGTCGAAGACACGAAGGAGTTCCTCGGCACCGACAACGACGTCGTGATCCTCACGGGTTCGGGGACCGAGTTCATGGAGAGTTCGATCCTCAACCTCGTCGACGAGAACGTCCTCTGTACCACCTGCGGCAGTTTCAGCGAGCGCCAGGCCAACGTCGCTGAACGGCTCGGCAAATCCGTCGACACGCTCGAGTACGAGTGGGGTCAGGCGGTCAAACCCGAGGACGTGCGCGAGGCGCTGACCTCGAGCGACACCGACTACGATGCCGTCACCTGCGTGATGAACGAGAGTTCGACAGGCGTCCGTAACCCCGTCGAAGCGATCGGTGACGTCGTCGCCGACTATCCGGACACCTCCTTCATCGTCGACGCCGTCTCGTCGCTCGGCGGCGACATCGTCGATATCGACGACCACGACATCGACGTCATCTTCACGTCAGTTCAGAAGGCATTCGCCATGCCGCCGGGACTGGCGGTCTGCGTCGTCAGCGACGACGCCTACGAACGCGAACTCGAGAGCGAGTCCGCGTCGTGGTACGGCGGGTTCCAGCGCACGATCGATTACTACGACCGGAAGGGCCAGACCCACTCCACGCCGGCGATTCCGATCATGCTGGCCTACCGCACACAGATGAAATACATGCTCGAGGAAGGCCACGAGGCTCGCGATCAGCGTCATCGCGAGATGGCCGAGTACACGCGTGAGTGGGCCCGCGAATACTTCGACATGTTCCCCGAGGAGGGCTACGAGTCCCAGACCGTGAGCTGTATCGAGAACACGCAGGGGATCGACGTTGCCGAAACCATCGACGCGGTCTCGGAGGAGTACGATATGGTCTTCTCGAACGGATACGGGTCGGCGCTTGGCGAGAAGACGTTCCGCATCGGTCACATGGGTGAACACGACGTCGAGAGCATCCGGACCCTGACCGACGCCATCGAAGACGTCGCCGGATTGTAAGTCGAGGCTCGAGGACGCGGCTGCTCGAGTCGGTCGAATTCTACAGAGATACAGCGAGAGTGCCTCGGGGCGTGACCCCGAGGTACTTCACTGCCCCGTGTCCTGGTCCGCTTCGTGGAGCAGGGCGATAGCACAGCCGGTCAGCGCCACGTTCTTGCAGAAATTGATCTTGTTGTTATTCCGTTCGGCGCCTTCCATCTCCCAGAAGCTGTGGATGACGGGAGTGGTACTCAGGAAGAACACTACCAGCGCACCAGCCGAGGCCCGGGGGTACCTCCAGGCAAGGATCCCAAGGTTCGCGACCAGCAACATCCCGGTAGCGAACGGGACCGCGACCTCGGGGAGCGGAACGCCACTCTCACGGGCAATCTCGACGCGCTTCTCGTTGTTGCGGAAGCCGTCGACCGCCATATACAGCAGTGTCCCCGCGAAGAGGAACCGCCCGAGCCTAGACGGCGCCGCCCCGCTCATGGCTCCAGCGACTCGATTCGGCTGACGTTTGAGGCGACGTGACCGACGGTCTCGTATTCGCCGTCGTCGGTTCGCCTGGCGATGCGTCCCTCCACGTCGTTACGGGTATCCGGAACGTCGAACAGGCCGGACCCACAGAGGACCTCCCCGTCGTGGATCGTCCATGTCTCGACGACCTCGTGGGGCTCGCCGGGGTAGGGAACCCGCTCCCAGTCGCGGCCGAAGTTCGTCGACTCGAACAGCGCGCTCTCGTGTTCGTCGTTGACCCAGGCCGGCGGGGCCTCCTCGCCACCGGAGAAAATGACCGTCCCGTCGTGGATGAACACTCGGCGAATGTACGAGAAGTCGTTGCCGCGGTCGATCCGGTCCCAGGAGTCCCCGCCGTCGACCGTGCGCCAGAGGCCACCTTCGCCGACTGCGTGACCCAGTCCGAGGTTCTCCAGGTTGTGGTCAAGGTATCCTGTCGTCGCCAACCAAACGTCCTCTGAGAGAGGCAGGACCTGATGGATGTCGTCGACGATGGTGTCCCGACGGTCCGTCCAGGTTCGGCCACCGTCGTGACTGATATGGATGCCACCTGCCTCGACGCCAGCGATCAGGTGATCCGGCCGTCCTGGGACCTGCTCCAGGGCTCTGAGCCGGGCGTAGTGAGGGTCGATTGGAGACTCCCAGTGGCCGCGGGAGGGGAGCTCACGGAACCCCTTCAGTTCGGCCCAGGTCTTGCCGTCGTCGACCGACCGGTAGACGTAGGGATCGTTCGTCCCCGCGTACCAGGCCTCCCGGGTCACGAGGGTCGACCACACCTCGCTTTGACCGGCGTGCCAGAAACGGTCGCCCAGCGGAACGCCCAGGTCAGTCCAGGACTCGCCGCCGTCGGTCGACCGATAGGCGCCTTCCGAGGACGCCACGAAGACGCCCTCAGCAGCGTCGAAGGTCTTCACCGCGGTCACCACGCCACAGTCCAGCACTTGCTCGGGTTCCCCCCTCTCGAAGGGAACCGAGTCGACACGGAACAGGCCGTCGTCGGTTCCGATGAGCAACGACATGTGTGAGACGTGTTCGCGATACACAATAAGGTTTTACCAAGCTGTAAACGATAAGTGGGCACCGACCGAAGCGGGGGGTGACGGCGACGAGGCCGAGAGCCTGGCCCGGAGCGCAGGTGGACCACATGGATTCGAACTCGACCTATCCAACCGCACGACCGACCGACGCATCGTATCTACAAGAAGAGCCGGACCTACCGACTGATCTGCTAAACTTTCCGTGGATCGACGGCCACAACCACGCCCAGACCCTCTCGTGGGACGACCGCGAGCGCTATGCCCTCTCCGGCTGTGCAGGGATGGTGATGGTGGCCTCGGGCTATCACTGGACGCCCTACAAACCCGTCCAGGCCGCGGACGTGCGGTTCCTCTGGGACGATGCCATCAACCGCCGGGCGGCCATCGAGCGCAACCACTTCTTCCAGGCTCGCCTGGGACTGGGGGTTCATACCGGTGTCCGCATCGAGAACCCCGACGATCTGCTGGAGGCGATGCACGAGTACCTGGCCCTCGAAGAGGTCGTTGCCGTCGGCGAGACTGGCGTCACGCCAAGCCAGCACGTCACCGCCTGGGACCTGGGCGAACAGCGCGCTGTCGTCGGCGCACAGATGGAACTGGCTGCCGACCACGATCTGCCGGTCATACTCCACACGCCAAACACCGGAACCGAGTCCAAGCGCGAGTACCGCGAAGACGTTGGGACACCGGGCTACGAGAAGAACTACGGCCTGGGGTCCGACCCGGTCATCGACGCGGAGAACCCCGCGCTGGAAGCGGTAAAGATCGACATCGCCGAGGCTCGAGATGCAGGTCTAGCCGACGAGCAGGTGGTAGCCTCCCACGCCGATCCCAACAACACCGAATACCTGATGGAGGAGACCGACACCTACCTGAGTTACACTATCGGCCACTCCTGGCTGGTCGGGGTCGACGCCGCGGACGTCGCCAACGCCATCGACGAGTACGGGCCCGAACGGATCATGGTCGACACCGACTGCGCGAACGTTCTGCGGACCGACCCCTACGCCATCAAGCGGGCCATCCTCGAACTCTACCGGTACGGTATCGAACCCGACGCGATCCGCAAGGTCGTCTGGGAGAACCCGAAAACAGTCTATGGTTTCGACGAGTAGACACCCGGAAAACGGCCACTGACCTGCGAATCAGTCGAAGACGCAGTCCTTCGTTATCTTGCCCAGGCCTTCGACGCCGATGGTGACCTTGTCTCCCTCCTCGAGCAGGACGGGCGGGTCGCGGTAAACGCCTACGCCTGGCGATGTCCCAGTGAAGATGAGGTCGCCGGGTTCTAGAGTGAACGCCTGGCTACAGAACGATAGCAGTTCGTCGGTGCCGAAAATGAAGGGCTCCGTCGAGGAGTCCTGGAGGCGCTCACCGTTGACATCCGCGTGAAGTATCTCAGGGGCAAGCCCCGAGACACTCTCGTTGTATCTCTGTAGATTCCGAGTCGCATGTCGTATGCGTAGGAGTTTATCGTGGTCGTGGGTGAAATCGAGGGTGGTTCAGGGACGCTACATGTCGATGCCGGCTTCCTCGATGAGACGCTCGCCGGACTCGACGAACCGGTCGAACTCCTCGTCGACGAGGTCGTTCAGCAGTTCACCGTCGCGGACGCGGAACTCGCCGTCGACCAGGACGGTGTCGATGTGGGACTGATCGGCCTGGAAGACCGCGGTCTGGACCGGCGAATGCGACGGCGCCGTCATGAAGTCGTTCATGTCTATCATGACGATGTCGGCGCGCTTGCCGGGAGTGAGCGTCCCGATTTCGTCTTCCATGCCCAGCGCCTTCGCGCCCTCGACCGTCGCCATCTCGAGAGTTTCCTGCGCGCTGAGTTCGGTCTCTATGACCTCCTCGCCCGCCTCGAGCAGGTCCTGGTTCTCCAGCATCCGGTGGACCTGCAGCCCGATGCGCATCTGGCTACCCATGTCACCGGAGACGTTCGAACAGACGTCAACGCCCCAGGCCACGCGGCCGCCGGCGTCGAGCACCTTCCCGGTGACGGGGATGCCGTGGCCCATCTGCATCTCGACCTCGGGGGTCGACGAGAAGGTGGCGCCCTGGTCGACGGCGTGCTGGACCTCCTCCTGGGAGAAGTGGTTCGCGTGGGCGATGTTCACGTCGGGACCGAGCATGTCCTCGATGGCCCCGAAGCCCTGGTACCCAGGGTTGTACTCCGATGAGGTCCACTGAGCGGCGCCCATGTGGATGGTGGCGATGACGCCCATGTCACGCGCCAGTTCCAAGTCGCTGCGGGCAATCTCGTCGGTACAGAAATCCGGTCCCCGGAGCCCGATCGCTAGGCTGAGCAGGTCGTCGTCGCGGATCTCCTCGTTGTAGAGCTCACGGATGTTCTGCTCGGGGAGGCCGACGTCGCTGTCGTACCACCACTTCGCCGCGTCGTCGCCCGGCGGGCCGTAGGTGTACACCGTGCGCAGTCCAGCGTCCTTCAGCGCGTCGACGGCCCGTTCGCCGTGTTCGAGCGAGTTGGGGTACGACCAGTCCAGGGCCGTGGTCGTCCCCGTATAGAGCTTCTCCAGCGCGCCGAAGAGGCCGCCGAGGTACATGTCTTCGGGCTGGTAGAGCCCGGTGATATTGCCGAGCATGTGCTCGAAGTATTCACCCATGAGCGACCAGTCCCCGGCGATGCCCCTGACCTGGGTCTGTGCGAGGTGAATGTGCGAGTCGACGAAGCCCGGGACCACCACGTGGTCGCTGGCGTCGACGACCTCCGCGCCGCCCGCCGTGTCCGAGAGGTCCTGGCCAATGTCGATGATCTCGCCATCCTCGATGAGGATGTCCCCGTTTTCGAGGTCCCCGACATCCTCGTCGAGGGAGACGATGTCTCCGTTCTGTATCAGTTTCCTTGCCATGTGCAGACATACCATTGTGACCAGTTGGTAAAAAATTACCGTGCGGTAAAGGGTCCGTGCAGGGGATAAGCGATATATGCGCTGCTCACACGATCCTCAAGTATGAGCACATCGGGGACGGGAGACGTGCCGCCGGACACTCGGGAGGAGATCATGGAGGCGACCTTCCGGGCCCTGAGCAAGCACGGCTACTCCGATCTGCGGATGCGCGATATCGGCGAAGAGATGGAGATGACCCGCCAGGTCATTCACTACCACTACGACGGCAAGTACGACCTGATGTCGCACTTCCTCGAGTACATCGTCGAGCAGTACGAGGGGAGCGTGGAGATCGACGGCAACGCCCCGCCCAGGGAGGAACTCGACGCCCGCATCCACCAGTGCCTATTCGGACCTAGCTTCGAAGATTTCAGCCACTGGGACCGCATGAAGGTCTACCACGAGCTATTCACCCACGCCCAGAACGACGAGCGTCACCGCGAAATCTTCAACGAACACTACGGCCGCATCCGGGGGAGTATCACCGAGGTTGTCGAGGACGGCATCGAACAGGGCGTCTTCCGCGACGTCGACACCGAGCGGATGGGGCAGATGATCACCGACCTCATCCATGCCGCCCGTGGCCGCAAGCTCTCGCTTGGCCACGAGGAGGCTCCCGTACAGACCTGGCACTCCATCGACGAGTTCATCTTGGACTCCCTAGTCCGGGAAGAGTGAGACTTCCCCCGCCTGGCATGACAGGGATGAAACGTTGTCTAGATAATTACGAGAATCCAACGGGAAATCTCATTAATAGATTGGCATGAACGCTGTCCCGATGTCTCCGGGGCATCGTGCTGAATATATTCTCTCTATTCACCAGGCAACTCTTGGCATCTACTGATGGTTTCAACAGTTCCGAGTGAAAATATCGGAACCGGCCATGAGAACTCGCTCGAGTCCGTCGACGGCGAGCGAGCGGTTCGAAGAACCCGAGAGGTGAGCGGTTCGGAGTGAGCGCAGGGGGCGAGAACCGCTCGAAAGCGATCGGGGAACGGAGTGATTCGAGCGTGATACCTTCATCGCGAGCGCCGGAGGCGCGAACGGGCCGACGATTGACCCGGAATGAACGCAGTGAATGGAGGGGAAAGAGGAGTGCTTTTCATCGAAGCAAACCGTGATCGGAGATTTCGCGAGGTCGTCGGCGCTTTGCGCCAACTGCAAGCGATTCCGAAGGAATCGCCCAGTCCAAAAGAGCGCGAAGTGCTCTTTTGAGGCTTTTGCCGAGGGCACGGTGAAGCCGTGCCCGCAGCGCAACAGTTCGTTTCTATTGAATATGGCCTTCGCGCCGGAGCTGGTCGGCGTCGCTCTTCTCGTAGCGCCAGGTGATGTCGGCCTTTTCGTCCTGCCAGTCCCAGGGTTTGACGAGGACGACGTCGTCCTCGCGGATCCAGATGCGTTTTTGCATCTTGCCGGGAATCCGCGCAGTGCGTTCTTTGCCGTCGGCACAGCGTACTGTCACCCGATTCGCCCCAAGCATGTTGGTGACGGTCGCAAAGACCTCGTCGTCCTCGGGCATCCGGAGGTTCTTCCGACCACCATTACCGTCCTCGCTCATGGCCGTCGGTTAGCGGTCGAGCGGTTTAATCCTTTATCGTTCTTTCGCGCCGGTCCTCGTCGTCGTCGACCTGGGCACTCCCACGGGCGAAAAACCGCGTCGTTTATTCCGTTCGCCTCTCGAGCCCTGCGTATGTTGCAATCACTCGACGCACTCGGCGTCGCCGGTCTCGTGGTTCTGCTCGCCGGTATCGCCCTCATCGCATCTCAGAATCTGTGGATCGCCGTCGGGATGGCGCTCATCGTCGCCGGGCTCGGTCTGCTGATCAGATCGTTGATCTCTGGCATGCTCCGGAATTTCGGGATGTTTTGAACTTCCGGAGCGGAAGCGCTCCCAAACGACGGCTCGAGCGTTTTGCTTCTGGACCGCGTATTTGAGTATAGGATACACGCTCCAGTACTACGATCTGTCTTGGGTGGTATCGGCGCGAGCCTCGGAATCGGAGCCATGGTCGGCCTCGTAACGTCCATACCGTCACCGGCCGCGATTGTCGGGTTCGGCGCGGTCGCGACCGGGTTCATCGCTCGCGCACTATACATCAACGAACCGGTCGACGACACCGACGATCTGACCGAGGAGGTCGCCATAGAGGAGGTACCGAAGGTGCTGTCACCGTTAGAAACCGGCCCGGAAGTGGAGGTTCTCGATCCGACGAACAGTCAACTATACTTCGTTGTCGCCCGCCCGGTGTTCGCTGATGAGCTGGTCGACCATTGCGGCTTTGCGGTCCCGTTTTCGATCACGCGCGCGTTCGTGCCAGTCGTCGATGACCGCATCGACGTCGTCCTCTCGAGCGACGGCGAGTTCGTCCACTTCTTGCATGGCGACGTCGTCTGCGGGACCGACCGGGATTTCGGCGTCGAAGAGGAGTTCGTCGGCGATCTCCGAGAGGCCGCCGTCCTTCAGGATGACGCGGGGGTCGAACTCCGTCATGAGTTCGGCCGTCGACCGACCCGCGCCACTCGCGTCCCGAATGTAGACGACGTCGCCGGCGGCAATGCCGTACTGTTCGTCCGCCTCGCGGATGGCGCCTTTGGTGAACTTCTCGACGACTTTGACCGGCACCAGCCCCTCCTTCTTCGCCGAGACGTCGCTGAAGTTCGAGTGATCGAGCTTCCAGAGCGCCTTCATCCGCTCGACTTTCTTCTCCAGCGTCCCGACCTCGTCCCGAGCGTCGTCGCGCTCGCGCTCGAGCCGGTTGGCCTTCCGCTCGAGTCGGCTCACCTCGCGGTCCCGACGGACCTCCGTTCGCTCTTGCCGGCGGGCGGTACTGAGTTCCGTCTCGAGTTCGTCGATGCGGTCGTCGCGGTCCTCGATGCGGCCCTCGAGTCGCTCGACGTGCGACTGGAGGCGCTCGACCTGGCGCTCGAGATCTTTGATCCGCTGTTCTTCCGCGGTGAGTTCACGCGGTTCGTGGTGGGTGGACTCTTCGTCGCCGCCGGAATCGTCGTCGGTCAGATCTCGCAAAACCGCTTCGACGCTCTCTTCGCCGGCGACGACGCGGGCGGTGACTTCGCCGCGATCGATACCCGGCGGGAGCTTGTCGGCGATCCGGTCGAACTGGTCGGCGTGGGCGTCGACGGCGTACAGCGCGGCGGCCATCGCGTCCCGCTGGTGGTCGTTGTCGTAGGGATGGTCGCGGGTTCGGTGCTGTTTCTCGTCGATCGGCAGATCCCGGTCGGGCGTCCAGGCCGCGGCGTCGAAGCTTCGGCGGAACTTCTCGACGGTCTCGGGGATCGGCGTGACGTCGGCCGCGACGATGATCGGTCGGCCGCGTTCGACGATCCACTCGATCACTTCGGCGGTATCACTCGTGCGCGAACTCCAGACGTCCAGCACGTCCCCTTCGAGGCCAACGATGGCGACGGCAGTCGTCGTCCCGGGGTCGATCCCGACGACGACGTGGTCGCGGCGCTTGACGAGTGGGCGGAATTCGATGCCGTCGCGCCGCTCCCGTTCGATCTCGACGCGAACGTCGCCCGATCGATTCCGCGAGACGGGGATGTCGCTGGGCCGGGCCCGGACGGTGAAGATGGCGTTGGCGTAGCCGCCGTATGATTCGCGAATCTCCGTTTCGTACTCGAGGTTCGCATCCTCGAGTTCGGATTCGACTTCGCGGGAGCGGCGCTTGACGGACCCGTGGATGCGGCGGGTGAAGCGGTCCTCGCTCCAGCCGCCGCTCCCGGTTGAGCGGCCTCGTGAAACCTTTACTTCCGTCGTGTCGGTAAACGCGGAGACCTCGTGGCCGACGTTGTGAGCGGCGAGCCGGGCGGCGGCCTCGGCCTCCATCATGGGATCTTTTCCGTAGGGAATCCCGTGTCGTTTCGCGACGCGAGAGAGCGGTTCGGGTTGCTCTGCGCCGGTCACCTGGACGAGACGGGTGTTCGCGGGCAACGAACCGAGGAAGTGGATGAGCTGATCCTTGTCGGCTGCCAGCTCGTACATGTTGTCCGTCGCGACGATTGCTGGTTCCTCGTCGTCGATCAACCGTCTGAGTTTTCGGTGGGAGACGACGTCACGCGCGACGTCGTCGCCGTCGTAGACCGCCAGTGCGTACGATGGTGCATCGCCACGCACGTCACCGCTCTGAACGTCGACACCGAAGACGACCGCATCGAGCGCACTCGTTCGCGTACTCACAGGCCGTTATAGGAACGAGTCGGCTATAAATCCGACGCGGCCGTTCAGCCAGTGAGCCAGTTCTGGCACGATGGTGGACGTGGTCGTGACCGCCTTTCGCCGTGACTCTCGAGGGCGACGATGTCCGGATAGGTGGCTAAGACGTTCGAGTCGAAGGAACCGACGGAGAGTCGGCTACGTGGCCGTCGCCGGACATTTCCTCGCTTCACGAGGGCCCTCGGTCACTCGTCCGAATACGGAATCTCGAGTTCCTCGCCGTCGTCGGGGAGGAACACCGCGCCCTCGAAGGCTTCGCGGGCCTGGCGTTCGTGGTCCGCGGTGTAGCCCGCGTACCGCGAGGACAGGTGCATCAGTGCGAGCCGATCGGCGCCGGCCCGAGTCGCTATCTCGGCCGCCTGTCGGGCCGTCGAGTGGGCGGTATCGGTTGCCCGATCGGCGCGGTCGTCGGCGAACGTCGCGTCGTGGATCACCAGGTCCGGGTCGTCGACGACGTCGATCGTCGCCTCGGTGGGACGGGTATCGCCCGTGTAGACGATCGATCGACCCGGACGGGGGGGCCCGACGACCTGTTCGGGTCGGACGACGGTGCCGTCATCGAGTTCGACCGGATTGCCCTCGTGGAGCCTCGAGAATTTCGGGCCGACCGGAACGCCGAGTTCCTCGGCGCGCTCGCGGTCGAATCGACCCTTGCGCTCGTCCTCGACGAGAGCGTAGCCGACCGATCGGGTGTCGTGGTCGGTCTCGAACGCGCGAACCTCGTACTCCTCGCCGCGATAGGCGACATCCCCCCTGCCGACTTCGTTGATTCGGACCGGAAACGAGGGGTGGTTTCCGAGGGCGGTAACGAGTGATTCGAGGTGGCGCCGCGTGCCGTGTGGGGTGTAGATCGACAGCGGCTCCTCGCGATCGTTGAAGTCCATCGTCTGTAGCAAGCCTGGAATCCCGAGGACATGATCGCCGTGCATGTGCGTGACGAACAACTGCGAGACGGAAAACCCCGTTTTGAACCGCATCATCTGGCGCTGGGTCCCCTCCCCGGCGTCGAACAGGAGCTCTTCGCCCTCGCGAGCGACGAAGACGCTACTCGGGTTCCGTTCCGTCGTCGGAATCGCGCCGGCCGTCCCCAGAAACGTCACGCGCAGTGGCATCGGTATACGTTCGACGGGCCGCGGCTAAACCCGCTTCGGATCGCTTGAGTCCGGTCCCTCAGTTCGGCCCGGATTCACCGTGTGGAAATCGCGCCAGTCTCAGTCGATGGCCGGATCGGCCGCCGACAGCGTGTCGACCGACCAATGCGGTTCGGTCGGGATCAGTAGGGGTTTTCAAACTCACTGTCGGGGCCGCCTACCGTTCAGCGCGCCGTTCAGTTCGTCGGTCATTTTCGTCCGATTCCGCGGACGATCAACGGGCACGGACCGTCGTAACTTGCAATTATTCGGGTAAGCTGTCCCGAACAGGCCCGTCGGTCCGCGAACGGACTGCGCGTTTTACGTCCGTCGAACCCGACAACGGGGACGACAACAACCCCAATGAGTTCGAGACAGTCGTTCGGCACGGTCAAGCGAATCGGTGCGATCCTTATCGCGGTCGTGATCGTCGCTGTTGCCGGTATCGTCGTCGGTCAGGCGCCGGCCATCTTCGGCGTCGAGGAGGAACCGGAGGCGTCGATCACGTTCGAAGACCAGCAGGGCAACGGCTCTTCCGTTACGATTCAGGAGGTCTCCCTCTCCGACGGTGGCTACGTAGTCATCACTGACGGCGGCGACGAACCACTGGCTGTGTCCGAGCGCCTCAACGCAGGGACCCACGAAAACGTCACTATCGAGCGGGAGAACGACGTTTCGCGCGAGCTAATCGGTCAGTTGACGGCTACGGTCCACCAGGATACGTCCGACGACGAGGGCTACGCCTACGAGTCGAGCGGCGGTGAGGAAGACCAGCCGTATCTCGACGACGGGTTCCCGGTCAGCGACACCGCGACGGTGACGACGTCCGACGAGGCTACGCTCGGCAACTCGTTCCTCGTCGAATCGATCGATGCGCCCACGACGGCGACGACCAACGAGACGGTCGAGGTAAACGCACGGGTCCGGAACCCGACCGAGTTCCAGATGCAGCAACCGGTCGAAGTCCGCATCGCCGGCGCCGTCATCGAGCGACAGGTACTGGAACTCGACGGCGGCGAAGCGCGCAACGTGACCTTCCAGACGGATACGAACGGCGCGCCACCTGGTAACCAGACCATCGGGATCTACACCGAAAACGACGGTGCGGTCACATGGATCGACCTCGAGTTCCACACCGATCCGAGTGTCGCGGTCACCGACGCGAGCAACGAGAGCGTGACCGTTTCGGCTGCGATTCCGCAGCGCGGATTCGTGGCCCTCGAGCGAAACGGAACCATCTTCGCCACGAGCGACGAACTCGATCCCGGCGAGCACGAAAACGTCACCGTCGATCTGCCGGCGGACGCCTCGATCGCGGACGCTGACGAGTTGACGGCGACGCTCTACGCCGGATCACCCGACGCCGCCGACGCGGCATCGCCGATCGTGTTCGAGGGCGAACCCGTGCGAACGACCTTCACGATCGCCGAGGCGTCCGCCGACGAATCCGGAGACGGTGGCTCCGAGTCGGGGAACGATTCGAACGGCGGCTAGTCGGCAGACGGTCGGTCGACGACTGCTCGAGTGCGGCCTGAGCGGCGAGTAACCGACCGATACTTACCCACCGCTCCCCTATTCCACGGCGATGGATGCGCCGCTGTGGACCGAAACCCACGCGCCCGAACTGGCCGAGTTACCACAGGACGACGCTCGCGAGTACCTACAGCGGGCGGTCGAGGAGCCGATCAACCTCCTCTTGCAGGGCCCACCTGGAAGCGGAAAGACGGCGGCTGCGCGTGCATTGGCCCGCGAGGCTCACGACGATCCGGACAACGATTACGTCGAGATCAACGTCGCCGACTTCTTCGGCCGGACCAAGACCGAGATCACGAACGATCCCCGCTTCGAACACTTCCTCACGGGTCGCTCCTCGATGTCGAAACGAGACATGATCAACCACGTCCTCAAAGAGTCAGCGAGCTATGCGCCCGTTTCGGGGGGTTACACTACGATCTTGCTGGACAACGCCGAGGACGTTCGCGAGGACTTCCAGCAGGCCCTGCGCCGGATCATGGAGCAACACCACCGAACGACACAGTTCATCGTCGCCACGCGCCAACCGACCAAGCTCATCCCGCCGATCCGCTCGCGGTGTTTCCCCGTCTCGTTTCGCGCGCCGACCAGCGAGGAAACCGTGGCCATCCTCGAGCGAATCGTCGAGAAAGAAGACGTAGACTACAACGCAGACGGCCTCGAGTTCGTGGCGGGCTACGCCAACGGGAATCTCAGGCAGGCAATCCTGGCGGCGCAAACGACGGTCAAGGACGCCGGCGAACTGACGATGAGCACTGCCTACGAAACGATCGGCGAGGTCGGCCTGGACGACGAGATCGAGTCGATGTTAGACGACGCCGAGGCCGGCGCGTTCATCGACGCTCGCAAGACGCTGGACGATCTGCTCGTCGACGAAGGGTTGGATGGAGAGGAAATCCTCGATGCGATTTTGCGGATCGGGCGCAAGCGCTACCAGGGTCGGCGCCTCGCCCGGATCCATCGGCGGGCCGCGGACGTCGAATTCGAGATGACCGAGGGGACGAGCGACCGGATTCACGTGTCGCATCTGCTGGCGGAACTCGGCCGTGAGGCCTGATACGGACTGCTGTCCGCCAGTTCCGGAGCAACCGCGATCGTTCTGTGGGTGTTCCGGTAAATACGTACCACTTGGATGGGAGAACTGAGAAGAGTGATATTGTTGAATCCCTCGAGGGCCACGTGCTGCTGTCGGCATCGAGAGGGTGGCGTGGTCCACTACGTCCATCTCACTGCTGCATGATCTGGATGAGGTTCCCGCACGTGTCGTCGAAGACCGCCAGCGTGACGCCCCCGGCGGTCATCGGCTCCTGGCTGAACTCGACACCCTGCTCGCTCAGGCGTTCGTATTCGGCCTCCACGTCCTCGCACCCGAACATGGTCCAGGGGATGCCGTTGGTGACGAGCGCCTCGCGGTACGTCTCGAGCTCCTCGTCAATCGTTGGGTTTTCTGTGGGTTCCAAGAGCAACTCGACGCCGTCGGTCGAGTCAGGCCCGACCACGGTCAGCCATCTATTCTCGCCCACTGGTTCGTCGGTCTTCTTTTTGAAGCCGAGGACGTTCGTGTAGAACTCCAGGGCCTTCTGCTGATCGTCTACGGGCACGTTCGTTACGATGAGTTCCATTTTATTATCTCTCCTCAGTTTCCGTGTCGATGTCGTTCTCGGCCAGGCTGTCAAGCCAGGCTATTATCGTCTTGATGCGGTCTGCGCCCGCAAACTCCAGGACCTTGTACTTGCCCTGCCGGGTCGAGGCGACCAGACCGGCCTCTTCGAGGACTTCGAGGTGGTTGCTGACCCCTTGCCGGGACATGTCGACGTCGTGTTCCATGGTGAGACGCACGCAGAGTTCGTAGAGCGTCTGCTCGCTGTTGTCCGTCAGTTCCTCGAGGATCAACCGCCGGGTGCTGTCGGCCAGCGCCCGGAACACGTCGTCGTTGGAAGACATGAGACAACATGCAACTATATGCTTGCATGTATAGATAAACCTATTGGTGAGCCACTTTTTTCGGGTTTGGCTCATCAACTTCCATACCTTTCGCTGGTCTCCGAAAACCAAATTGGGATGTCTACACGCCCACGGTCACGAAGCCGATGGTGTCGATACCCTAGCGGGTGTAGTTACCGGTGAAGTACCTCGGGGCTTGTCCCCGAGGCACTCGCCTTGTTCATCTGTAGATCCACGACGAATTACGATGCGAGATACGCGCGTCGTCTCTCGCACGCCCATGCTATCAACTTCTGTATAGTAGTGGACCAGAACTATGGATTACGCTGCTAATTACTATCTGCTGGTCGCTCGAGCACCATCACGTACCGCGTCAGCGACCGATGCACGCGGCGCTCGAACGCCGACTCGAGTTCCCAGCCGACCGTTCGTGCCTCCTCGATCCACGACCGATCCGCGACCACGACTGCCCGCGGCGCGATCCGGCGGGCCTCAGCGAGTGCACCGGAAACGAGGTCCTCGAGTCGGTGAGTGTCGATCTTCGATTGTCGGCCGTAGGGCGCGTCGAAGATCACGCCGTCGGCGGCGTCGTCCACTAGCGGCAGCCGGGTCGCGTCGCCGCGACCGACGTGCCACGAGCCCCGCGAGACGCCGGTCGGCGACGGCTCGTCGGTCTCGAGGAAATGTGCCAGGTTCTCGCGCGCGCCGTCGGCCATCTTCGCCTGGGCATCGGTACCGATCACGTTCGCGCCAACGAGGCCGGCCTCGACGAGAACGCCGCCGGTCCCACACATCGGGTCCAGAATCGTCGCCCCCGGCCGAGCACCGGCGACGTTCGCGACGGCACGAGCGAGCAGTGGGTCCATACTCCCGGGTTGGAAGAACGGTTTGTCCGTTGGTGCTCGAGTCCCGAAATCGCGGACGCTCTCGGCTGCGAGCCAGCCGAGCGCGCAGACGGATACGCGCACGTCCGCACGGTCGTCACCGTCGGCTCCGTCGGCTTCGAGTGCGTCGTTGTCTCCGCCGTGCTCGTGGGACTCGTGTGCGCCGTGGTCCTCGCCGAACTCAGGGACGGTTGTCGTCTCGCCAGGTTCGACCGTGCCCTCCGAGAAAACGACCCGTAGGAGATGATCCGGTTCCTCGAGGTCGACGGCGAAGCCGCGGTCGAACAGAATCTGGCCCAGTTCACGTTCCGCACGCTCGGTGCGGACCCCGCTCGAGCCGTGGACATCGGTCGCGCGCACCGCGACCGATCCAGTTCGGTCGATCGCAGCAGCCTCGAGGACGGCGCAGGCGCTCGCGAGATCGGCGTCGCCCCGTCCGAGGAGTTCGCTCGCGCGGTGAGTGTAGGCGAGGCCGCGGACCCGCTCCGGGACGATTCCACGCGCGACGGCGAGGCCGGGTGCGATCCGATCGACGCCGGTCGCTGCGCTTCGGGCCTCTCGGGCCGCGAACACGTCGTCCTCGCCGCCCAACTCGAGCAGATACACGGTGGAATGTCGCCCCCGCTCGCGTATGAGGCTGGCGTTTTTTCGGGTCGGTGACCCCGTTCGCGGTTGACGACGTGTGAACCCGTTGACCGGCGACACCGCCGGTCGGATTCCCGTTCCGCACACGCTGGGTTCCATTCCAGTCACTCCCTCCGTCGTCCGCATCGGGTCGTCGAAGCAGAGGAATCGACTTCGAGCAACGTCGGTAGTCGGCTCGCTGGGCGGGTCGCTGGTTCGGACGAAATCACCCGGCGTCCTCTGATACGGACTACTGTAAGTCATTGCCGGTGCAACCGCGACCGTCCTGCGGGTACACCGGTACATTGTCACAGCAGACCGTATGACGGTTCGCACTAGCCACCGTCCGTCGTTCGTCGCGCGCGACGAGCGGACACCGCCGGTAGTATCGGCCGTATACGATCCGTGACAGTCCCGAACTGATGCCGGTCATATATACCGGATATATCAGGTGGCGGCACCAACCTTTATAAACCTTAAATACGTCTTTTTAAGCGACTAATGACGGATCCGAAGGACACCATCAACATCGAAAACGTGGTGGCGTCGACCGGTATTGGACAGGAACTCGACCTCCAGAGTGTCGCGATGGACCTCGAGGGGGCCGATTACGACCCCGAACAGTTCCCCGGTCTCGTCTACCGTACCCAGAATCCGAAGTCCGCTGCCCTGATCTTCCGGTCCGGGAAGATTGTCTGCACCGGCGCGAAAAGCACCGACGACGTCCACGAAAGTCTTCGCATCGTCTTCGATAAACTTCGTGAACTCCAGATTCAGGTCAACGAAGACCCTGAAATCGTCGTCCAAAATATCGTCACCTCGGCCGACCTGGGCCGAAATCTCAACTTGAACGCAATCGCGATCGGATTGGGTTTGGAGAACATCGAGTACGAACCCGAACAGTTCCCCGGACTCGTGTATCGACTCGACGAACCGGAAGTCGTCGCGCTGCTCTTTGGCTCCGGCAAACTCGTCATCACCGGCGGCAAGAAGCCCGAGGACGCCGAACATGCAGTCGACAAGATCGTCTCCCGGCTCGAGGACCTGGGCCTGCTCGAATAACACCGTCCGCGTTTTCGCCAGTCGATCGACCGATCACAGACACCGCAACGTATTCCCGCGGGCGCTCTGGTCGCTCGTTTCGGACTCGTGTATTTTCGGATTTCCGATATCCGATTGCATCCGCTTTGGAACGACGGGTTCCCGTCGCGATCGCTCTCGAGCAGGTCTCGACCGCGATAGAGATGTCCGAGCGCTATTTCTGTTGGACCATCGTTTACTTCGACACTTCGTGTCGGTTGGATCGGATTGTCGATCGTTCAATCACGGCCGTATCGGACCGAAACGGGTGAATTTGGGCTGAATCGCCGAAACGACCGGATACGTTTATTCCCCAATACATCGCCGAGTCTCACGTGCCAATGACGATTCACACAGACCGAACGACGTCCGTTTCAGATCGGTATCCTTCTGCGAGCGGTGGCGTAGTCGGCCGTCGGTCGCTCCCGCGTGAGACGATCAATCGCGTGCTGGAAAGCGACCGCCGGAGCGAGGCGCTTCGCTGTGTCCTCGCCGCGGACGGACCGGTCGCGGTTCGTACGCTGGTCGGCCGCATTGCCGATTCCGAGGACGACGCGACCCTCGAGACGTCGATTCACCAACTTCGCCAGCGGATCCACGTCTCCCTGTGTCGGACCCACCTCTCGTTGCTCGAAGATCACGATATCATAACGTACGACCGTATTCGAAGCTTCGTCGGACCGGGACCGAACCTCGACGCATTCGAATCCGAACTCGAGTATCAATCGCTCGAGCGGTCGATTGCCGGTCGACTGGGATGACCTGACTCGTTCGCCACTATTCGACGAGCCGTTCGATCTCGGTTACTAGAATATCGCTCGCGCCGGCATTTTTGACGTCGGTGATCGTCTCGAAGACGTCCTGTTCGTCGACGACGGCGTGGACGGCGACCTTGCCGTCACCGGTTTCGGTATCTTCGGCGGCCGATCCCGTTTCGTCGGCGATATCCATGACCGTCGGCCCACCCAGGCCTGGAATGACCGCTCGCACGTCCGCGAGTCGCTCCCGAGGAACGTTCATCATCAGGTACCGCTTCCCGTCGGCGTGTTTGACCGAGGAGAGTGCGGTCCTGACCTCCTCGACCTTCGGGTCATCTACGACGTCTTCGCGGCCGAACAATCGAACCGAACTCGAGAGAACTTCGTCGACGACGGCCAGCCGGTTCATCTTGAGCGTGGTGCCCGTGCTCGTGATATCGACGATCGCGTCGGCCATCTCGACGTGGGGTGTGAGTTCCGTCGCGCCTGTAACCTCCACGATGTCGGGCTCGACGCCGGTCCCGGCGAAGAAATCTGCGGTGACGTTCGGAAACTCCGTCGCAACGATCTTCCCGGCCAGGTCGTCGACGGACTCGATGTCCCCGTCTTCGGGTGCCGCCAGCACGAGTCGACAGCGCCCAAACTCGAGGTCGAGCAACTCGTCGACGGTGTCGACGCGGGCCTCCTGGACCTGATCGAAGCCAGTGATACCGAGGTCGGCCGCGCCGTCGGCGACGTACTCCGGAATATCGGCCGCGCGGGCGAACAGCACGGTGACGTCGGGGTCGACGGTATCGGCGTAGAGTTTCCGGTCGGCCCCATTCTCGAGGTGGAGCCCCGCCCGCTCGAGGAGGTCGATCGTCGGCTCGTGCAGGCGGCCCTTGTTGGGAACGGCGATTCGCATATGGCCGGTGTTGGGCCCCAGCGGGGAATTGTCTTTTCATCCGTCCGAACGAGCGACTCGCGGTGCAGATGCGGATTCGAGCACAGCCGTCTGCGACTCCGCTGTTCATTGCCACCTGCAGTTCCTTGTCCCGTGACCGCGTATCACCGATCGATGGACGACCACAATCGTCGAGCCGGGGACGAATCCGCCGACGGCGACCGGGACGACCGCACGCGCTCGAGGGAGGGTCGAGGAGTCGCTACTCGAGGACGAGACCGAAGACGTCGAACGGGCGCGAGACGAGGATCACGACCACATACGGCGATTATGATCGCGGTATGCACAGAGACGATCAACGCACACGACGACCACTACTGGTCGGAGTCACCACACTCTCCCCGTTCCAACGACCAGCGCACAGACCCGAGTCCCGTCCACCGTGACGGGACTGTTTCGTCCGGGGACGCGTAGACCGGCTGAGACTCCCACGGAGGAAACCACGCCGTTTACGATGCGGCGGATATCATTGCCGTGAACTCACTCGACCTGATGCTCTGTCTCGCGTAGGTTCGCTTCTCGTTGTTCGTCTATCTATCTCGCTCGAGTGCGTTTCGTCGTTGCTCGTACTCGTCGTGGCTCAGATCGCCGCGAGCGTACGCGCGGCGAAGTTCCTCGAGCGCTCGATCGGTGTCGTCTCCGCCGGCGAGCGCCCGGTAGAGGAAATATCCAGCACCGACGATGACGGCGACGAACAGCAGTTGCATCAGGACGGCGACGAGCATCATCCAACCGGGTGCCGTTCCGTCACCCCACATGCCGTAGCCCCACGCGCCGCCCATCATCGGGCCGAATCCCATCATCCCGAACCCCATAAACAACGCGGGGAGAACCACGAGGAGACCGAGGATGACGAGAGCGATCGTGACGAGTTTGGTGTCAGTCGTTTCTGCAGCCATGATATCTCACTGGCGACGGGTCGTCCGTCTCCGGGTACTGATACGTGCTTCGGACTCAATGCAGTTCTCCCTTCGAATCTAATCTCCGAGACGGGGACCATCGCGATCCGTCGTCAGGCGTACCCGGTCAAATGTATCCGATCCTGGACGCGTCGAAACCGGGTTTCCGCAGGTATCGTCGTGTATATCATCGGTTCTGATCGTTGCATCATAATTCAATTGAGGAATACGAGCGAACAGTCGTCGCCCCAATCGGAACCGGCAATGGGCCACGAGAGAGTGCACTGAGGCCTCTCGACGCTCGAAACCGTAATCAGATACCGTCGATCACTTTCGCATCCGTATTTTTCGACGGTGAAGAGCCTGTTTTCCAAAGGACAACCGCAATAGCCGAATAAACCGATGGATTACGCATGGTAGTGCCCCTTCTCGAGGGGGTTCTCGAATCGCTCCGGATCGGTCTCGGGTTCCTCTGAACGGCGGCGTGGGCGATCATCATGGGACTCACGGTCACGAGTCTCGTGCAGGTGTACGTTTCGAAGGAGCGAATGGCGCAGGTACTCGGGGAGAGCGACCTCGCGAGTCTCACGAAGGCGACGGCATTCGGCGCCGCGAGCAGCGGTTGCAGCTTCGGTGCAGTCGCCATCGCGAAGGGGGCTCATGTGGTGAACGTACTCGCGTTCATGTTCGCCTCGACGAACCTGATCGTCGAACTCGGATTGATGATTCTGCTCCTCTTGGGGTGGGAGTTCCTCGTCGCGGAACTCCTCGGCGGGCTCGTTCTCATCGCTGTCATGGCCCTCATCGTCCGTTTGACGCTCCCAGAGGCGTTGTTCGACGAGGTTCGGGCGGAACTCAACCGACAGGACCACGACCGCGGCGTCACGATGGATCCGACGTGCGGTATGGAGGGGACAGCCGAACACACCATCGTGACCAACGGTGGCGAGACGCTGAAATTCTGTTCGGAGGGGTGTCTCGAGACCTATCGCCAACAGCTGGTGGGCGGTGGTGGGTGGCGCGCCGAACTCCGTTCCTGGGGCGGGTGGTACAAGCTCGGCAATCAGTACCGTAGAGAGTGGTCGATGATTTGGACGGACGTCGTCGCGGGGTTTCTCGTCTCGGGTTTCGTCATCGTGTTCGTTCCGCAACGGGTCTGGAACGCGCTGTTCGTCCAGGGTAATAGGCTGTTAATGACCGCTGAGAACGCGATCGTGGGCGTCGCGATCGCCGTTGTCAGCTTCGTCGGAAGCATGGGTAACATCCTGTTCGCGGTCGCGCTCTGGGGCGGTGGAATCAGTTTCGCGGGCGTCATCGCGTTCGTCTACGCCGATCTCATCACCATCCCAGTGTTGAACGTCCACCGGAAGTACTACGGTTGGTCGGTCATGCTGTACATCTTCGGCGTCTTTTTCGTGACGATGGCGTTCACCGGATTTCTCATGGAACTGCTCTTCGACGCGCTCGGGATCGTTCCGAATCTGGCCGGCGGCGAGACGGCCACCGAGGAGAGGTACTTCGAACTCAACTACACTTTTTACCTCAATCTCGTCGCGTTCGCACTCTCTGGTTTCCTGCTGTACGTGTACCGTCGGGGACTCGGTGCACCCGGGCAGTATCGCGATCCAGTGTACGGCATGCGAACCGACGACCGCGGTCCGAACGCGACTCACGGGGGCGAGACCTACTATTTCTGTTCGACCGCCTGCAAGCGGACGTTCGAAGACGCGCCCGCGGAATTCGAGCGGCAGTCTCCGTCCGGTTCGGATTCCGAAACGGCTCACGATCACCACTGAAACCGCTCTCGACGACCCCGTCGTTCCAGGTCACGAAGAGTTCCTGGCGCTGATGCGCGTAGACGCCATCGAAGCCGGTCGTCACGTGCCAGAACCGACGGTTTCGGAGATGACTAACTGGTATTCTCCGTGCGGGGGAAGCCTCGCCGGAGGCGGCGAAGAGGATTTTATTACGTTGCTGCGTCGTACCCCGCCTCGTCGACCGCACCGACCAGCGCCTGTGGATCCACGTCCCCGTCGACGATCGCACGTTCTTGCTCCCGATCGGCCTCCGCCGACATCACGCCGTCGACGCCCTCGAGCGCGTCTTCGACCGCTTGCTCGCAGTGTTCACAGGACATGCCTTCGACGGTGATGGTCTGACTCATGTGATGACGTACGAGCTCACATTCTTTGTACATTACTGTTCCGGGTGATAAGGAGCAGTCGATTTTGGGTTTGGAATCGAAAGCGATAGTCGTCAGTCTCTTTTCTTTCGAGCCCGAACGGACACGACATGCGCGACCTCGACGAGACCGACATGGCAATCTTGCGACTGCTGGGCGACGACGCTCGTCGGCCCTACAGCGACATCGCCGAGGAGGTCGGCCTCTCCGGACCGGCCGTCTCGGACCGCGTCAAACGCTTAGAGGAGGCAGGAGTCATCAACGGCTTCACCGTCGACATCGACCAGTCCCAGCTGCGAGCGGGGGTCCCGGTGTTCGTTCGGGTGACCGTCCCCGTGAGCGAAGTCGACGACTCCAGAGCGGCTATCGCGGCCGCCGATGCGGTCGAACACGTATTCGTGACCGCTGACGGTGAGATTCTGTTCTACGCTCGCGCACGGGTCCAGCAGGTCCGCGAGTGGCTCGAGGGGCTCCTCCCTGTCGGGGACCGCGTCGAGTACGAGGTAACGTTGGTCGACGAGGCCGAGTGGACGCAGTCGCTCGACGGAACGTCGTTCGCGCTCACCTGTGCGGAGTGTGGGAATACCGTCGACAGCGAGGGAGAATCGACCCGCATCGACGGTGACGTGTATCACTTCTGCTGTCCTTCCTGTTCGAGCCGGTTCGAAGGACGATACGAACGGCTCGAGGAGGGGGCATGACTTTCGGTTCCGAAGTTGCCACCGCAATTCGCTTTGGGTTCCTGCCAGTAAAGTGGGTAAAGCACGATCCCTTTGTACTCTATAATGAGTACGTGGACCGCACACTTGGACATCCATGGCATGAGCTGTGCGAACTGTTCGCAAACGATCGACGAGTCCCTGGAATCGCTCGACGGCGTCGTCGAGGCGAACGCCAACTTCGCCACGGACGAAGGAACCGTCGAGTACGACCCCGAAGCAGTGTCACTCACCGATATTTACGGGACGATCGAGGACGCCGGCTACGGAGCGGAGCGCGCGAATCGGTCGATCGGCATCACCGACATGAGCTGTGCCAACTGCGCCGACGCAAACGAATCGGCGCTCGAGTCGGTCCCCGGCGTCATCGACGTCGAGGTCAACTACGCGACCGACGAGGCGACCGTCGAGTACAATCCGGTCGACGCCTCGCTGGAGGATCTCTACAGAGCGATCGAGAACGCCGGCTATACCCCCGTCCGCGACGAGGACGGTGACGACGAGACGTCGGACCGGGAGCGACGGGACGCGGCTCGACAGGCCGAGATCCGAAAGCAACTCCGGCTGACGCTCTTCGGTGCGGTGCTGTCGGCTCCGTTTTTGTTCTTCCTCGCCGATCGCTTTCTGCTCGGTGGGGAACTCGTCCCCGAAACCGTCTTCGGCGTCGAGTTCGGGTGGCTCGAGTTCCTGCTCGCAACGCCGGTCCAGGTCGTGTTAGGCAAGGAATTCTACAGGAACGCCTCCAACGCGCTCGTGAAGAACCGCTCGGCCAACATGGACGTGCTGATCGCGCTCGGTTCCTCGACGGCCTACGTGTACAGCCTCGTCGTCCTGTTGGGCCTGCTCGCGGGGAGTCTCTACTTCGACACCGCGGCTCTGATCCTCGTGTTCATCACGCTGGGCAATTACCTGGAGGCCCGCTCGAAGGGGCAGGCCAGCGACGCGCTGCGGAAGCTCCTCGAGATGGAAGCCGAGACGGCCACGCTGGTCGACGACGACGGGACCGAACGCGAGGTACCCCGGGAGAAGGTCGCCGTCGGCGATCGGATGAAGGTCCGGCCGGGCGAAAAGGTGCCAACCGATGGCGTCGTCGTCGACGGCCAGTCCGCGGTCGACGAGTCGATGGTAACCGGTGAATCGGTCCCCGTCGAGAAGGAGACGGGCAACGAGGTGGTCGGCTCGACGGTCAACGAGAATGGCGTGCTGGTCGTCGAGGCGACGAAGGTCGGATCGGACACGGCGCTCCAGCAGATCGTCCAGACCGTCAAGGAGGCCCAGGCGCGCCAGCCGGAGATCCAAAACCTCGCGGACCGCATCTCGGCGTACTTCGTCCCCGCGGTCATCCTGAACGCGACGTTCTGGGGACTCGTCTGGTTCGTCTTCCCCGAGGTACTCGCGGGATTCGTCCGCGCGCTCCCGCTGTGGGGACTGGTCGGCGGGGGCCCGGCCGCGCTCTCGACGTTCGAGTTCGCCGTCGTCGTCTTCGCCTCGGCGGTGCTGATCGCCTGTCCCTGTGCGCTGGGCCTGGCGACGCCCGCGGCGACCATGGTCGGAAGCACTCTCGGGGCGAAAAACGGCGTCCTGTTCAAGGGCGGGGACATCCTCGAGCGAGCGAAGGACGTCGACACCGTCGTCTTCGACAAGACCGGCACGTTGACCACCGGCGAAATGACGCTCACCGACGTCGTCGCGCTCGAGGGCGACGGCGAACTGGCTGCCGACGGTGGCGACGGGACCGCCGTAGACAGCGGTGACACGGCCGCCGGCAGCGGTGCGCTGGCTTCACGTCCGCCCCTCGATCGCGAGGCGGTGCTTCGCCTCGCGGCGAGCGCGGAGCGCAACAGCGAGCACCCGCTCGCGCGAGCCATCGTCGACGGTGCCGACGAACGCGGCCTCGAGTTACTCGACCCCGATTCGTTCGAGAACGTCCCCGGCCAGGGCGTCCGGGCGACCATCGAGGACCGCGAGGTGCTGGTCGGCAACCGGCGGCTGCTCGAGGCCGCGGGCGTCGATCCCTCGCCCGCCGAAGCGGCGATGGAACGGCTCGAACGCGAGGGCAAGACCGCGATGTTGGTCGCGGTCGACGGGGCGGTCGCGGGCGTGATCGCCGATGCCGACACGGTAAAGGAACGGTCGGCCGATGCCGTCGCTGCCCTGCGAGAGCGCGGCGTCGACGTCATGATGATCACCGGTGACAACGAACGGACGGCTCGAGCCGTCGCCGAGCGGATCGGGATCGACCCGGATGACGTTCGCGCGGGCGTCCTGCCGGAAGAGAAAGCCGACGCCGTCGAGGACATCCAGTCGTCGGGACGGACGGCGATGATGGTCGGAGACGGCGTCAACGACGCGCCGGCGCTCGCTGTCGCGTACGTCGGGACGGCGATCGGGTCCGGGACTGACGTGGCCATCGAGGCGGCGGACGTCACGCTGATGCGCGACGATCCGCTCGACGTGGTGAAGGCGATCCGCATCTCCGATGCGACGCTGCAGAAGATCAAACAGAACCTGGTCTGGGCGCTCGGATACAACACCGCGATGATCCCGCTCGCCTCGCTCGGCCTGCTCCAGCCCGTCCTCGCGGCCGGCGCAATGGCGCTGTCGTCGGTGTCGGTCCTCTCGAACAGCCTGATCTTCCGCCGTTACTCGCCGGACCGGGAGTACAGGCTGCTCGGTCGTCTCCGGCGATAATCACGACGCACAGTCTCGGACTCACCGACTCGCGCTCGAAAGCGCGCACGATTCGCACTCGAAATCGCTGGCGATTCGCACCGCAATCGAAAACAGTTCGCGTCAATCCTGCATCGGCTTTTCTTCGGGTATCGCGTCTCCGTTACCGACGGAATTGTCGGTCTCGACGTCTCCCGTCCCTTCGTCGGTTCGTTTCTCTCCCTCTTTCTCTTCTTTCTCGCCCGCTTCGTTCTCCTCGTCGATGACGCGGATCTCGACGTCGCTACCCGTGCCGCTCTGGCTGATCACCGGCTTGAGGATGTACGTTCCACTCTTCCCAGCTTTGTGGGGTGCGATGTCGTAGACGAAGTCGACTGGCTCGTTGTTCCCGATGGTGAACGTCGTGTGCAGTTGAAGTTTGTTGCTCGGAAGCGTCACGTTCGTCTCGCTCCCGTCGGTCAGAACGCCTTCCGTGTCGCTGATGTGGATGAAGACCGTCTCGTATTCTCCGGCCGGCAGATCGAACTCGTCGATCATGGTCGCGTTCGCGCCTTTCAGTTCGGTGAGATCGGCCGCCCGTTCGTCGACGTCGTATTCGACCCAGTGCCCCTCGGGCGCGCCGCCGTCACCGTCGTCCGTTTCGCCGCTTGCCCCGTCGGCTGCGTCTCCGGTCTTTTTGAAGCCGACCTTCGTGATCGTCACGTTGAGATGTCTGAAGTCGTCGATCTGGCTCGGTTCGTCGCTGACGTAGAACGCGACCGTTCCCGTTTCGCCACTCGAGTCGATCGTATCCCGTGAGTTGTCGGCCGTCGGATCCTCCGCTGGTTTTCTGCCCATTCCGCCGGCGCAGCCGGCGATCGCGACGAGCGCCGCGACGAGTATCAGTTGAATCGCGCGTCTGTTCATATCCGATGACAGTCGGTCAATCGATAATAAAAGGGGTGCGACTTTCAACTCCGTGTAGAACCGTTCAGTCCCGTAAACTGTTCGAAACTGACTCTCGACAGCTCTCGGGTCATACGGTCTGCTGTAAGTCATTGCCGGTGCAACCGCGACCGTCCTGTGGGTGCACCGGTAAATCGGTACAGCAGACCGTATCAGGAGGCCGCCTGCAACTGCTCGGAGAACAGGGTCTCGAGCAGGACGGGGGTGACGAACGCCTCCACGAAGGCGGCGACGACGAGCAGCAGCCAGGCGACGACGACGAGGATGCCGGTCCTGTAGAGGTAGGCTTTCGAAAAGACGGCGTTGCGGCCGCCACGAATGCGCTGCCCGACGCGGTAGAGAAGCCGGAACCCGACGCCGGCGGCGACGAAAAGCGCAGGAAGTTCGAAGATTCCGTGAGGGAGGAGGCCGACGAGGATGTACCCGACCCCCGCGTCGGTGGCGACGAATGCGCCGATATTGCCGACGATGACCCCGTTGAAGAGCATTGCCCAGGCTGTGAGCAATCCCAGGGAGAGGACGCCGAGTATCGAAAGGACGAACGCCCGCGAGTTGTTCACGAGCAGAAAGCGCGCGAGTTCGAGTTTGCTCTGTTCGCTAATATCCGGGAATAGCGGCTCTCCGACCACGTTTTCGATGATCTCGAGCAAGTTGTATCCGGCGGCCATGAGGCCGATACCGATGGCGATCCCGACCGCAAACAGGCCCGCGGCGAATCCGACGTAGCGGCTGTGTTCGTTCCAGGCATCCTCGAGCGCTACGCGCGGCGGATATCCCTCCCCATCGCCGGTCCGATTCCGTTCGTGCCGGGTCCGATTGCCCATGTGTTCATGTCGTCAAAATAACTGATAAACGTCCCGCCTCTTCTCGCCGCAGGGTATCGACAGTCTAAGGCTCCCGGAGAAGAACCCTGCTTCAATGACGACGCTTGCGATTACCGAGGGGCGAATCCTCAGACCCGGTCCGACGGTGACGACTGCTGACGTACTGATCGACCGGAACCGCGGCGAAATCGTCGATATCGGCCCCGAACTCGCGGCCGACGCCGACGAGACGCTCGACGCCGCGAACTCGCTCGTCACGCCGGGATTCGTCAACGGCCACTGTCACGTCGCGATGACGCTCCTGCGGGGGTACGCCGACGACAAGCCGCTCGACGCGTGGCTGCAGGAGGATATCTGGCCCGCAGAGGGCGAACTGACGCCCGAGGACGCCCGCGCTGGTGCCGAACTGGGGCTGCTCGAGATGATCAAATCCGGAACGACCGCCTTCGCGGACATGTACTTCCACGTCCCCGAGATTGTCGCGGCGGTCGAGACGGCCGGCCTCCGCGCCCGTCTCGGTCACGGAGTCGTCACCGTCGGCAAGGACGACGACGCGGCCCGCGAGGACGCCCTGACGAGCCTCCAGATCGCTCGCGAGTACGACGGCGCGGCCGACGGCCGGATTTCGACGGCGTTCATGCCCCACTCGCTGACGACCGTCGGGAGCGACTATCTCCACGAGTTCGTTCCCGACGCTCGAGCGGCCGGCGTGCCGGTCCACTATCACGCGAACGAGACCGAAGACGAGGTCGCGCCGATCGTCGACGAACACGGCGTTCGACCGCTCGAGTACGCGGTCGAGCTTGGGATGCTCGAACCGGAGGATTTCGTTGCTCACGGGGTCCACCTCGACGACACCGAAATCGAACTGCTCGCCGAGGCGGGGACTGGCGTGATCCACTGTCCGGCGTCGAACATGAAACTCGCCAGTGGGATGGCCCCCGTACAGCGGCTGCTCGAGGCCGGCGTCACCGTGGGCCTCGGAACCGACGGTGCGGCATCGAACAACGACCTCTCGATGCTCGACGAGGCCCGCGACGCGGCCATGCTCGGGAAACTCGCCACCGCCGACGCCAGCGCGGTGCCCGCTGGAGCCGCCGTCGACATGCTGACCGACGGCGCCGCGGCGGCGATCGGCCTCGAATCCGGTCGTCTCGAGGTGGGTGCGCCGGCCGATCTCGCCGTGATAGATCTCGAGCAGCCGCATCTGACGCCGCAGCACGACCTCGTCAGTCACCTCGCGTACGCAGCAGCAGCGGCTGACGTCCGCCACACCGTCTGTGATGGTCGGGTCCTCATGCGGGATCGCGAGGCTCTCACGCTCGACGAAACGGCGGTGCGGGAGCGAGCGAACGAGGCGGCCGAGGCACTTTCCGCTCGAGTGGAGGGATAGACGCGGACTCGAGCCGTCGGCGTGTCGGCACCGAAAACGAAACTAGCGCGACACGATCGCGTTCGATCAGGCACGTAGTGTACACCCACCACCGTTTTGCCGCCCCGTTTCCACCGCTCGAACCCGTTCTCCGGAACGGTTCGGTAGCGTTTTGGCCTCGGTCACTCTCAGTCGATCCATGACCGACACCGAGTATCCACCGATCAGCGATCAGCTGGCCGACATCGAGTCGGCGCGCACCGAGGGGCGCCGGAAGATGGACTGGGCCGCACAACACATGCCGATCATGGAACACGTGCGCGAGGAGTTCGTCGCCGACGAGCCACTCGAGGGCGAACGAATCGGAATGGCGATGCACGTCGAGGCGAAGACGGCGATACTCGTCGAAACGCTCGCGGAGGGCGGCGCGAAGGTCGCAGTCACCGGGTGTAACCCGCTATCGACGCACGACGACGTCTCGGCGGCGCTCGACGCGCACGAGAACATCACCAGCTACGCCAGACGCGGCGTCGACGACGAGGAGTACTACGAGGCCATCGAGGCCGTCATCGCCCACGAACCGACGATCACCGTCGACGACGGGATGGACCTCGTGGCCGCGATCCACGAGGACTATCCCGGCCTGATCGACGGCATCATCGGCGGTGCGGAGGAGACGACCACCGGCGTCCACCGGCTCCGCGCGATGGACGACGACGGCGCGCTCGAATACCCCGTCTTCGCGGTCAACGACACCCCGATGAAGCGCCTGTTCGACAACGTCCACGGCACCGGTGAATCCTCGCTCGCGTCGATTGCCATGACCACGAATCTCTCGTGGGCCGGCAAGAACGTCGTCGTCGCCGGCTACGGCTACTGCGGTACGGGCATCGCAAAGAAGGCGGCGGGTCAGAACGCGAACGTCATCGTCACCGAAGTCGAGCCCCGTCGTGCGCTCGAGGCCCACATGGAGGGCTACGACGTCATGCCGATGGACGAGGCCGCCGAGATCGGTGACGTCTTCCTGACGACGACGGGCAACCGCGACGTCATCGTCGCGGAGCACTTCGAGAAGATGAAAGACGGCGTCTTACTCGCGAACGCCGGCCACTTCGACATCGAGATCGACCTCGAGGCGCTCGACGAACTCGCCGTGGATCGCTACGAGGCCCGCGAGGGCGTCGAGGCCTACGAACTGGCGGACGGTCGCCGCCTGAACGTCATCGCCGAAGGCAGACTCGTCAATCTGGCCGCCCCCGTCTCGCTCGGTCACCCGGTCGAGGTGATGGACCAGTCCTTCGGCGTGCAGGCCGTCTGCGTCCGTGAATTGCTCGAAAACGGTGACGCCTACGAATCGGGCGTCTACGACGTTCCCGACGAACTCGACGAAGAGATCGCCGAGATTAAACTCGAGGCGGAAGGCGTCGACTTCGATTCGCTGACCGACGCCCAGCGCGACTACATGGGAAGCTGGGACCACGGGACGTGAATCCGACGACCGTCAGCGTTCTCGCTCGTCACCAGTTGATTCGGTGACCACGAAGATGAGACTCCCGTCTTCCAGCCCGTCGAGGCTGAGCTGGGCGGTAAACGTCGCTCCCGTTTTTCGACGGCCTGTGCTATTGCCGGTCCATCGCCACCCCTCTGCGACGGTCGGGATCGCCGTCGACTCGAGGCGGGCGACGGCCGCGTCCGTGAACAGATTTTGCCAGGGCATCCCGGCGAGCGAGTCCCGATCGTAGCCAAATTGCATCGCGAACACGCGACTCGCGAACTGGACCCTGTCGTCGGGACCGACGATGGCGATCGAACCTCCCGCGAACTCGAGGCTCGCGAGCGTCCGCCGCGTCAGCACGGCCAACCGGCGGTATTCGACGAGATCCCGTGCGCGCCGCTCGAGGTGGTCGGAGACGTCGTCGCGTTCGAGGATGGCGGTCAAGTCGTGAGATCGAACCGCATCCGCGAGTTCGGGGGTCCGTTCGTTCGCGACGACGATAATCGGAAGATCGGGGGCGCTCGCCCTGATCTTCTCGAGCAGGTCGGCTACGTTTTCGTCGCTGTCTCCCCGCTCGTTCTGGGCTTCCGCCTCGGTTTCGGCCGCCGTCTCGGGTGCGTCTTCGTCGGCCGGAGCCGTCGGCGGTGCAACGACGAGGCAGTCGATTTCCTCGAGTCGATTTCGTGCGTCCGCGAGGGTCGCTGTCGTTTCGAGGGTCCAAAGGGGGTCGCCGTCCTCGGATCTATCGTCCTCGAGGGCGGTTTCGAGGTGATCGCGACGCCGTCCGGTCGCGACTGCGAGGAGGCGAAGATCCGCAGGGACTGTTCGTGCTGTCTGTGTCGACGTCGGTGGTGGAATCAGCATGGGACCAATATCGGTTCGCTATCGTTCGATGACCTCGGTTACGCTCGAGGCGAGCGCGGCTGACGTGGCGTTCGCGGACTGGGAGAGCGATCGGAACCGAACGCGGTTCGAGTGGTCGTCGCTTACGCTCGTCCGTGGATCGTCCCATCGATCGCGACGGTGCCGTCGCTACGAATTTCGACCAGCAAGCCGTCGTACTCGAACTCGACGCGAATGGGCGCGTTCGAGTCGGACTGGAACAGTTGATCGAGCGCCTCGGGATCCACGACGTAGTACAGCGGATCGAGTTCGTGTGGTTCGGTGTTCGTCGCGTTCGCGATAGCGTCGATGACTCGGAGACTAATTGAATCGTGGTGGTAATCTAGTGTGGTGCTGGTCATACTAGTTGGTCTGAAGTGACCGGACGGTATCGGCCTACCCATTATATGCGTAATCTCGGCTCACGGGATGACACTACGTGTATAGTGTCTTCCCAAACCGAGAGCCCGCACCCGGTCTGGGCGGTCAGGGGGGCCGTAGTGACCTCGCGGCGTCGAATTTCGGTCCGGAGGGACGGCCCGGTCGAAACGATCGTGACGTCTGCGGATCACGTTCATATCCTAACCACACGTGTCATTGTCACTCGGTTCGTAGGGGGGCTATGTTCGCTGCTGTGGCCCACGCTGTACCGCTCGCAGGTGCCACTGCTGAGACTGTCACGATACTCTCGAGTGCGGTCGGACTCCTGAGTGCGTTCGGCGTTGCGAGTACGGTCGGGGTCCAGTTCGAAATCGTCGGTGAATTACTACTCGAGAGCCTCGCCGCTGCGGGGGAGTGGCCGGAACCGGGAGCCGAAGTGGTCCTGCTCGGTCTGGCCGCTCGGAGCGGGTCGGGTCGGGCGAACGATATCGAAGCGCTCACCGCCGAACTTCGGCAGTTCGTAGATCGAGTCCGCGGGAACGCTTCGGTATCCAAAGCGGAAACCGCTGAATCGGCGACGGACGGCGACCGACACGCGGAGACCGAGGAACCGATCGACTTCACCATCGATCGGGACGACGAAGTCGGCCGGCTGTCCGAGGTGATCGACGATCTGGCAGACACTGTGCGCGAACGCGAAGACCGGCGGGCACGGAGCGAGCGCTACCGGCAGGACCTGTACCGAATTGCGACCGATCCGACACTGTCGTCCGAGTCGAAGATCCACCGGCTGCTCGAACTTGGCTGTGATCGACTGGGGGTCGACGACGGGATCGTTTCTCGGATCGACGACTCGGCCGAGTACTCCGAGGTCGAGGCGGCCGTCGGGCAGCACGCCGATCTGCAGGGAACGACGGTGGACCTGTCGCACATCCATTGCCAGGAGGCCGTCACGTCGGACGACGTACTGGCAGTCTCCGACGTCGGGGCGACGGGACCGGACGACCAGTGTTCCGACTTCGAGTTCGACGTACGCAGTTACATCGGCGGGGAGATCCTCGTCGAAGGCGATCTCTACGGGATGCTCTGTTTCGTGAGCCAACGGCCTCGAGACGAACCGTTCGCGCCGGACGAAACGGCGTTCGTCGACCTGATGACCCACAGCATAGGCCAGATACTCGAACGGCGCGCCCACGCCAGGCAGATTCGCGAGCGAGAGCGCCGAATCGAGCGCGCCCGCGGGTTCACCGACGATATGTTAGACGCCGTCGACGACGTCGTGTACCTGCTCGACGAAACCGGCGAAGTGCGTCGCTGGAACGAGAGCCTGTGTGAGGCGACCGGGTACGCGGACGACAAGATCGAGTCGATGCACGCCCTGGATTTCTTCGACGAGTCGGATCACGAACGGGTGATGGACGCGATCGCCGAGGTTTTCGAGACAGGACACGCGCGCATCGACGTCCCCCTCGTCACCAGCGACGGCGAGCGGATTCCCTACCAGTTCTTTGGGTCGGCACTCGAGACCCCGGCTGGAGATCGGGTCATCGCCGGCGTCGGCCGAGACGTCAGCGAACAGCAGGCGAAAGAGCGGCGCCTCGAGCGATTCGAACAGTTCACGAACGACGTGGTGGATGCGTTAGACGACGTGTTCTACATCCTCGACGACGACGGGACGTTCCAGCACTGGAACGAGACGCTGGTCGAGGTGTCAGGCTATACAGACGACGAGATCGAGTCGATGCACGCCCTGGATTTCTTCGACGAGGAAACCAGACCGGCGATCCGCGACTCGTTGGAGGAAGCCTTCGAGACCGGCGATACCCGCGTCGAAGCGGATGTGCAGACGAAATCGGGCGACCGTATCCCGTACGAGTTCATGGCGTCGGTCCTCACGGACCCAGATGATACCCCGGTCGAAGTCGGAATCGGTCGGGACATCTCGGAGCGAAAGGAGAAAGAACGCCACCTTCGCGAGCGCGAGGGGCACCTCGCACGAACGAAGACCATGTTCGAGCAAGTCCAGCGGTTGGCGAAGGTCGGCGCCTGGGAACTCGACGTGTCCGAGAAGTCGTCCGACCTCCGGTGGTCCGATGAGGTCCGGCGGATCCACGGCGTCTCGCCCGACGAAGAGATCGACGTCGAACGGGCGATCGAGTTCTACCATCCCGACGACCGTCCGACGGTCCGCGAGACGGTCGAACGCGGGCTCGAGGACGGTGAAACGTTCGATCTGGAACTACGCATCGTTACGACCGACGGCGATCTGCGATGGATACGGACCATCGGTGAGCCGCTCCGTGAGAGCGGCGAGGGAGAACACGGACCGTCCGACGACGGAGAGATCGTCAAACTGGTCGGGGCGTTTCAGGACATCACGGAGCGCAAGGACCGCGAACGCGACCTCGAGCGTTCCGAGACGATCATTCAGACCCTCGACGAACTCGTGTACACGATAGATGCGGACGGATGCTTCACCTTCCTGAACGACGCAGTCACGTCGGTCGTGGGCTACGAACCCGAGGAAATGATCGGCGAACACGTCTCGGAGGTGATGGTTTCGGACGACCTCGAGACCGCTCGGGATTTGATTCGCGAGTTGCTTCGCGCCGACGAACCCTCCGAGACGTTCGAAATGGTCCTCGAGACCGTCAACGGCGAGGCGATCGACGTGGAAAATCACATGGCGCTGTTGCCGACGGCTGACGGCGAGTTCACCGGGACAGCGGGCGTCATTCGCGACGTTACCGAGCGAAAGGAGCGCGAACGCCGTCTGAAATCGACGAGCGCACGGCTCGAGGCGCTGTTCGAAAACTCCCCCGATATGGTCGACGTCCTCGATACCGAGGGAACGATCGTCGACGCGAACCGACGGCTTTCCGACGAGTTGGGTTACGTGGCCGACGAACTGGTCGGGACAAGCATCTGGGAATACGACACCCTGTTCGACGCCGATGAGGTGCTGGCCATGCTCGAAGAACTGTCGGTCGGCGATCGGCGGAAATTCGAGAGTGCGTATCAGCGCCGCGACGGGTCGACGTTTCCCGTCGAAATCCACCTGATCTGTATCGAACTCGAGAACGAAAACCGCTTCATCGCGATCAGCCGCAACATCACGAAGCGGAAAGAACGCGAGCGCGACCTCCGCGAGACGAAACGCCGTCTCGAACTGGCACTTAAAGGGACGAACACCGGCGTCTGGGAGTGGGATCTGGAAACCGACGCGGTCACCTGGAACGAGACGTACGAGGGGCTGCTGGGGCTCGACCCTGGGTCGTTCGGTGGAACGTGGGAGGCCTTCAAAAGACGGGTCCATCCAGACGACCTCTCCCGCGTGGTGGAAACGGTCAAGCAGGCGATCGAGAACGACGAACTGTTCCAGATGGAGTTCAGGTTACGACACGAAGACGGGAGCTGGGTCTGGGTCGGGGCCCGCGGTCGGGTCGTCGACGACGGCAGGCGGATGGTGGGGATCAACAACGACATCAGCCGGCGCAAAGAGCACGAACTTGATCTCGAGCGGACGACCGAGTTGCTAAAGCAGGCAGAGCGGCTCGCCGACATGGGCGGCTGGGAACTGGACGTTAGCGGCGACGCGCGACGTATGACGTTGACTGACGGGCTCCGTCGGCTGTTCGAATTTGGACCTGACGAGCACGTCGATTTCGATCGAGCGCTCTCGTTGACTCTCTCCGACGACCAACCGGCCCTCATGGAGGCCGTCAAAACGGCGCTCAAGGACGGCGAGAGCTACGAGATCGAACACCGTTTGCGGACGACCCAGGGTGACGAGCGGTGGGTGAAATCCATCGGTGTGCCACTCGTATCGGACGGAGAGGGCCGGCGTCTCCCGTATAGCCGAACCGCCTCAAATGCCGACGAAGTCGTCGGAATACGCGGGACGGTTCAGGATATCACCGCGCACAAGGAGTACGAACTGGCACTCGAAGCGCTCCACGACGTCGCGCGCGACCTGCTCGGCACCGATTCCGAACGGGAGGTCGCGGAACTGGTCGTCGAGACCGCGACCGACATCCTCGAGGCGTCGGGCGTCGCCGTCTATCGACTCGATTCGGACGTAAACCGGCTGGTCCCAGTCGCGTACACCGACGGGTTCGCGACGCTCAGCGACGGTGCGCCATCGGTCACCGTCGGCGACGCCGATGCGGTCCTCTGGAACGCCTACGTGTCGGGGACGGGGACGGTAGTCGACGATCCGGCGTCGTTCGATCGCTCGCGAGTGTTCGGTTCCGACGTCGAAAGCGGCGTCGTCGTCCCGATCGGCGACCACGGCGTCTTCACGGTCGCGTCGGGGACGAGACCGATCACCGCCGAGGCCCGACGGCTGATCGAGACGCTCGTCGCGACGACGGAAGCCGCGTTCGATCGTCTCGAAAGCGAGGCCAGCCTCCGCGAGCGGGAAGCGGAACTCGAAGAACGAAACCGTCGTCTCAACCGCCAGATCGCCACCACTGAGCTCATCAGGCGGATCGACCAGCTGCTCATCGGTGCCGACAATCAGGAGGAGATCGAACGAACGGTCCCCGAACGGCTGGTCGAGGCCGACGACATCGCGTTCGCCTGGATCGGCTCGGTGGATCCGAGCGGTACGCGACTCGAGCCTCGCGCCTGGGCCGGCGACGGCCAGGAGTATCTGGGCGACGTCTCGCTGTCGTACGACGCGTCGTCCGAACCGGCCGTCCGGACCGCCCGAACCGAAACGCCGACGGTCGTCTCGAACGTGGTCGAGGGCCTGCAGGACGATCCCTGGCGGCGCGACGCGCTGGATCGGGGGTACCAGTCCGTCATTAGCGTCCCGCTCTCGCACGCCGAGTACTCCTACGGCGTCCTCACCGTGTACGCTGATGATCCGGACGCGTTCGCCGACCTCAAGCAGACCGTCGTGATGGAACTCGGGGAGGGAATCGCGAACGCGATTACGGAGGTGAAAACGCGCGAAGCGCTGCACGCCGAGACGCTACTCGAACTGACGCTTCGAATCGACAGCTCGGCCGACTTGCTCTCCCGGGTCGCGTCGATGAGCGGCGCTCGCGTCTCATACGACGGCCTCGGAACCCACACCGGTGACGAGACGCTGCTGTTCTTCAAAACTGGCGGCGTCCCACCCGAGGACGTCCGCACGGTCCTCGACGAGATCGTCTCGGTCACGGATTACAGACTGCTTAGCGATGCCAATGGCGACTGCCGCTTCGAGGCGACCGTCGTGGGCGATACCATCGCTTCGCGGCTGGTCCGTCACGGCGGCAGTCCGCGTTCGATGCACGCCGACGGGAACCGATTGGAGGTCACCGTCGACGTCCCCACGGGGACCGACGTCCGCGAGTTCGTCGAGATGCTCCGAGAACAGTATGGGACCGTCGAGTTGCAGGCCCGCCGTCACGTCGAGCGGTCCAAAGGGACCCGAAGCGAACTCGTGGCGTCGCTGTTCGATGTGCTGACCGATCGACAACTCGAGGTACTGCGGACGGCCTACTTCGCCGGTTTCTTCGATTGGCCACGCGAGAGCACCGGCGAGGAGATCGCCGACATGCTCGAGGTGACACAGCCGACGGTCAATCGTCATCTGCGGGTCGGACAGCAGCGGCTGTTGACGCAATTGTTCGAGACCGAACAGCCGACGTCCGCGGACTGAGCGGGACCGAGACCGAACGCGTCGGACCGAACCGGATGCGCCGGACGGGAACGCCCAAGGGCCCGCTGTCCGTATTGTCTCTATGGCCGCGTTTACACGTCGCCGGTCCGATGGCCCGATTTACTCGACGCTCGTCGCCGTCGGACTGGCAATCTTCGGCATCGTTGCCCAGCAAATGACGACCCTGCCGGCGTTCCTGCTCGATCCCGCCCTCGCGACCGCGCCGACGGAGACGTCGATCGCGAGTCGCGCGGCCGTATTGATCCTCGGGTTCGTCGGATTCTTCGTCGCTGGTGGCATCTATCTCGCCGTCACCGATCGGGGCTGGTCGTACGTCGACCTCCGCTGGCCGACGAGGAGGGAGTGGCGCTACGTTCTCGCCGGCGTCGGCGGCGGGATCGCGTTTTACATCCTGATCAGTCTGATCGTCCAAGTCCTCTCGCTGCCGTCCGCTGAGAACCAGGTCTCGACCTACATCGGGAACGACCAGACGATGATCCTCGTCATGATCGCCATCGTCTTCGTCTTCAACGCGCCCGCCGAAGAGTTCCTCTACCGGAACATCGTCCAGAAACGGCTCTACGACGCCTTCTCCCGGTTGCAAGCGGTCGGTATCGCCAGTGTCATCTTCGGCCTGATCCACTTCCCGGTTTACGCCGCGCTCTCGGAGTCACTACTCGCGACCGCCGTCCCGGTCGCCGTCGTCATGGGTGGGGCCGCCATTTTCGGATTTTTGTACGCGAAAACGGACAACCTGCTGGTCCCAATCGCCGCCCACGCCGTCTTCAACGGCGTACAGTTTGGCCTGGTCTACATCGCCCTCGAGTACGACCTCGAAACGGCCGAGCAGTCGACGTCTCTCCTCTTCGATACCGTCAGTCTCGTCGTGGCGGTGGCACTTCCGTTCTAATCCGGCGTCCGTACGGGCGACGTCGGCAGCTCGGGTCCGTTCCTTTATTATCGGGCGGGGGAGAGAAACGGGTATGTCCCAGGCGAAGGGCGACCGCCGCGAACGCGAACTCGTCAACGCGCTCGACGAGGCCGGTTTCGCGGTGATGCGTGCGCCCGCGAGCGGCTCTGCGACCGAACGAGAACTCCCGGACGTCCTCGCGGGCGATGGCGAACGGTTCTATGCGGTCGAGGCGAAATCGAGTTCCGGCGACCCCATCTATCTCACCGGCGAGGAGGTCGAGGCGCTTATCTTCTTCGCGCAGAACTTCGGGGCGAAACCCCGGATCGGCGTCCGTTTCGACCGCGAGGACTGGTACTTCTTCCACCCCGGTGACCTCCACGTGACCGACGGCGGCAACTACCGCGTCAAGAAGGAAACGGCGCTCGCCGAGGGGGTGGACTTCGCCGAACTCGTCGGTCAGTCCAAGAAAGTCACACTCGACGAGGTCGGTGACGACGCCACCGATACCGGCCCGGACGAGGAGGTCCTCCGCGTGCTGAACGCGGTGCAACAGGGCGTGATGGACGCCGAGGAAGCCGCGGAACTGCTCGAGTAGTCGGCCGGCGGCACGCATCTCCAACGGCCGAATCGAGACGATCAGGATCGCGATGGGCGGGTCCGCGGGGGTGCCGGACCGAGGTAAGCCACCCTCCTATACGGACTACTGTACGTTATTGCCGGTGCAACCGCGACCGTCCTGCGGGTGCACCGCTACATCGGTACAGCAGACCGTATCAGTCGTGCTCGTCGAGGAAGGTTACGAGGTGGTCGTTCACCTGATCGTCGTCCTCGATAAAGAAGAGGTGCGAGCCCCCCTCGACGAGTTCGAGACGGCTATCCGGAATCTTCTCGGAGAGCAGGGTCGCGTTTTCGACGGGAACGACGTCGTCGTTCGTCCCGTGGAGAACGAGTGTCGGGACGCGGAGTCTCTCGAGTCGATCGCTGACGTCGAAGTTCAAGACGGCGGCGGCCTGTGCCTCGCGGGCGGCCTCGCTTGCGTCTTGCTCGAACCGCCACTCGATGATCCGATCCATCAGGTGCGGGTTCCGATTGGTGAACCGCTCGTTGAAGGCGGGTCGCATCCGATAGCGGATTTTCTCACGCTCGCTCGCTCCGTCGGGAGTATCGAACATGTGTTCTTGCGTTTCGTCGGGCACGGGTGCCGCGTCGGGCCCGCCGTGGCTCGTACAGCAAAGCGTCAGCGACTTCGCGCGGGAGTACTCCAGTGCGTACCGCTGGGCGATCATCCCGCCCATGCTCGCGCCGACGATGTGTGCGTCGTAGAGCCCGGCGTTCTCGAGGACTGCCTCGAGGTCGGCAGCCAGGCCACCGATCGAGTAGCCGGCGAGTTTCAGGATGACGAGCGCCCGAAGTTTCCCGGGAAGTCGCGGGACGAGCGGCGGGAGGCCGACGTCCGATCGACCGGTCCCCCGGTTGTCCGGGGCGATGACATCGTAGTCGGGCGCGACGGCCTCGCGCTGCCAGCGCCACATCCACCGACCGAATCCCAGCCCCTGGACGAAGACGACGGGTGTGGAGCCGTCGCCGTCGCTTTCCTCGCGCTCGTAGTAAATCGACACGCCGTCTCTCGTCGCCTGTGGCATACCCCGAGTGTCGAGTCGAACACCCTTGAAATCGATCATCGACGCGGCCGATAGCGCCGCGACGGGGAGCGATCGGACCGCTCACGCCGGTACCATCATCCCTTCGCCGCGGCGATCGACGCATGCGGCGGATACCGAGTTCCGAGTTTTCCGTCACACCGCCGATGCGAGTAGTTTCTTTAAGCGAGTATTGTGTAACCAGCGCGTTTATCCTGCCTCAGTAATACAGTATTACCGATGCATCGACTTCACGCCCGATACCCGTTTCTCGAGGCCGCTCGCGAATCCGTCGCGACGGAGGCGGTCGATCTGGCGACCGTCGTCGAGCAGGATCGGGCGGTCGTCGACCGGGCCCGTCAACGAATTATTACCGCGCTCGAGGAGGGCGACACCGGAGAGTCACACCGCGACCATCGGATCGAGTTACTTTCCTACCCGGTCGCACGGGTGCTCGTTTCCATGGTCGAGGAGCAGATCCTCGTCAGGAAGTACGCCCGTGCGGAGGCCGAAACGGCCTACGACCGCTTCACCGCCGATATGGCGGAAACGACCGAGCTGAAAAGCGTCGAATCCACGGGTCTGGACCTGGGTGCGCTGCTCGACGAGTTCGCGTTGCAGGGTGCGATCGACGAAACGGACGCGGGCTATCGAATAGACGTCGGGACGTACCTGCCACTTTCCGAAGATTTGTGGGCCGACGAGTGGCGGCTCGTGAACCGACCGCTTTCCGCGGGCGAGGTCCCCGTCGACGAGGACGAACTGCGTACCTTGCTCCGTGAAGCGATCCGGGGTCGCATCGAGGACGGGCTGCCATTCGACGTCCCCGATGCTATTGCGTCCGTTCTCGAGGACGACGCCGCCGCGATCCGCGACGTGATGGCGGATCTCGAGTTGACCCGCGAAATCGATACCGTCGTGCCGGACCTCTTTCCGCCATGTATGAAAGCGCTCCTCGATCAGATTCAGAAGGGCGAACACCTCCCGCACCACTCTCGGTTCGCGATCACCGCCTTTCTCTCGAGCATCGGGATGACGACCGACCAGATCGTCGAACTCTACCGTGTGAACTCGTCGTTTGGCGAGAAGATGACCCGTTACCAGACCGACCACATTCGCGGGGAGACCTCGCCGACGGAGTACTCGCCGCCGTCCTGTGCGACGATGCAGTCATACGGCGACTGTGTCAACAAGGACGACCTCTGCGAGCGAATTCCGCATCCGATGGCGTACTACGAAGAACGGATCGACGACGTTGACGACGACGAGATCGAAGACTGGCGGGAGCGGGCCGACGAGAGCGAAAACGGCGCCACGAGCGGCGACTAACGAGTTCAGCCGAACGCTCGATAGGACAGCTCGGTTTCGAAGTAGATACGTTCGCGGGCGTCGGGCAGACTTCGGAGACGCTTCGCCCGTTCGGTGCTCGTTTCCGCGATCGGTTCGTAGTGAGAAGAGACGTCTTCCCGAGGGTGGTTCTGACGAGCGTACAGAGGAGGCCCGCTCAGGTAGGTGAATCCGATTCGAACGGGAGACCGAGGCCGATCAGAACGCGCCGCCGTTGGGCTCGAGGCCGTCTTCCGGTTCGTTCAGCGCGTAGGCAAGGCCGATTCCGACTGCGGTGAGCAGGAGGATGAAACCGGCAATGACCCAGACGAGCATCCAGCCGCCCTCGGACGAGAGCGTGCTGTCGATCCCGTAGGTCGAACCGACGTAAACCATCGCGGCGAGCATGAGGAGGACGGCACCCACGGAGACGACGATTTCGATGATCTGTTCGCGATCGAGCATTGTCGGGGGGATTTCGCCGGACGTGTAAAAAACGCTTCGAAGGGGTGGTGAGACGACTGGTCGTGAAATCGGCCGCTCTCCGGGGCTCGTGGACAGTTTCGTTATATAAATTCGCCACCTGAGCACGCAAGCGCGCCCGTTATTTCACTCGAGACCCTACCCATATCGAATAGCCAGCCGACTAGTGAATCCGCTCTCGACGCACCTATGAAAACAACAGCGTCACCGAAAGCACCGCTTCCAGCACCGTCGACGGACCATCTCACGAGACGATCCCGCCGAGCGCGCACCGAACCGATGTCGGTATTGCCCCTCGGCGACGGGCTTTACGAGGTCGAATCCGCGAGCGATCACACCTACCTCGTCGATCTCGAGGGTGGGCGATGCACCTGTCCAGATCACGTCTTCCGCGATGCTCGCTGCAAGCACATCCGGCGGGTCGCGATGGAGATCACGGAGGGGCGAACCCCACCGCCGGGCGAGATTGCCGTCGATTGCCACGACTGCGAAGAGACGATCTTCGTCGACGAAGAGACGACCGCTCCCTTCTACTGTGAGGTTCACGAGATCTTCCCGGGCGATACCGTCGTCGATCGCGAGACCGGCGACCGCCTTACCGTCGTCGACGTCTCGGAACTGCGAGCCGACGCCGTGGAAATCGGGGCGGCCGACACCACCGTCGCCGACTACGCGACGAACGAGGACTACGACCCTGACGTTCCGGTCGTCGGCGCGGTCTACCCCCACGCGCGTGTCGCCCGAAACGGCGTCGTTCCATCGTCGCTGAAGGTGTACGTCTTCCCGCGGACGAGACTCGAACGCGAGATTCGAACAATACGAGACTGAACGTCTCACAGACCGTTCGCGCGGCCACGCCGCGCGAAGACGAAGCGAGAACCACAGAGAAGTTAGCGTAGTCGTGTCGAAGCCGGCCGGTTTCGCCACCGCCGTCGCATCGACACCGGAAACGGCTTCCAACGCACCGTCGGTTGACAACGCCCGTTTTCTTGTGGGCTCCTCTCGACTAGTGAGGTATGGGAGCGGGCATCGATTACGGCAATCTCGACGAGGGACGGCACGTGAACTACTGGGCGCTCGATCGCACGCTCCAGCGCGAGCTTCGACGGGTGTACGACCCCACGGACTTCGAGTGGGCCGAACCCCGGCTCGAGGAGTTCGGCGAGCTGATCGGCCACACCGTCGCGGACAACGCGGATTACATCGACGACCACGGTCCGGAACTCGAGACCTACGACGAGTACGGCGACGTGCAGAATTTCGTCCGGTATCCCGCCGAACAGCGCGAGAACGAACGGGCGGTCTACGAGGCGGGCATCGTCGCCGACGCGTTCGAGGCCCCGCCCGGCCGCGACGAGCCGGTGCCGTTCAGCCACTTCCTCGCGATGTTGCACCTGTTGTCGTACGCCGACGCGGGATTCGGCTGTCCGGTCGCGATGACCGCCGGTGCGGCGCTCGTCCTCGAACGCTTCGACGAGGACGATCTCGAGGGCTACTACCACGGACTCGTCAGCCGCGACTACGACGGGCTGATCGAGGGGGCGATGTTCCTCACCGAAGAACAAGGCGGCAGCGACGTGGGCGCGAACGAAACGACGGCACGGTACGACGAGGAGGCCGATTGCTGGCGACTCACCGGTGAGAAGTGGTTCTGTTCGAATATCGACGCCGAGGGGACGCTCGCGCTCGCCCGGACCGAAGATGCGCCGGCGGGGACCGACGGGCTCTCGATGTTCCTCGTCCCCCACGGCGACCCCGAGGGGGGAGTCCTGACCGTGGGAGACCGCCGCGAATTCGAGGGCGCACCACCGGGCGAAGCCCTCAACGACCAGTTGTACCGGCGTCTGAAAGACAAGTTGGGGACGATTTCCGTCCCGACCGGCGAAGTCGAGTTCGACAAGACGAAGGCGTTCCTCGTCGGCGAGCGAGAGGCCGGTTTCCGACAGATGACCGAGATGCTCAACCTGGAACGGCTCGCGAACGCCGCCGCTTCCTGCGGAGTCATGGGCCGGGCCCTCCTCGAAAGCAGGGTCCAGGCGGCCACCCGCGAAGCCTTCGGGAAGACGATCGACGAGTTCCCGCTGATGCGGGAGGACCTCGTCGGAATGACTGTCGACTACGAAGCCGCGACGGCGTACGTCGCCGAAGTCGGTCGATTGTTTTCTGAACGCGAGCGCGCGCGACGAAACGGAGCGTCGCGTGACGAGCTCGACGACGAGTACCGGCTGCTTCGGATGCTGATCCCGATCGCCAAGCTCCGAACGGGCAGGATGGCCGTCGACACCACCTCGTACGCGATGGAAATCCAGGGCGGAAACGGCTACGTCGACGACTTCGTTACAAACCGATTACTCAGAGACGCGCAAGTGCTACCGATCTGGGAGGGGACCGAGAACGTCCTCTCGCTCGACGTCGTTCGTGCCCTCGAGCGCGAGAACGCTCACGAACCGTTTATGCAGACGGTCGAGGAGCGACTCGAGGCCGTCACCCATCCGGCGCTCGCGGACGCGGCCGACACGGTCGCCAGTGAGTACGAAGAGGTAACGGCGGCACTCGTGACGCTGGCCGAAGCGGACCCCGACTACGTCCAGCTCTCCGCAAAGCGGCTCGCACACTACGTCTTCGAGGTGTTTACCGCCTCGCTGTTGCTCGAAGAAGCGCAGGCTGATCTCGAGGACGGTGACGGTCGAACCGCGCTCGTCGCACGGCAGTTCGTTATGACAGAACTCGAAACGGGCGAGGCGCGGGGAATTACCGGCGGCGACCGGACCGTCCTCGAGGCGTTCGAGGCGATCGTTCACCACGCGCCGGTCGACCCCGAGACGGTCGCGGAGACGGTGACGGCCGACGATTGATACGGTCTGCTGTACCGATGTACCGGTGCAACCGCGACCATCCTGCGGGTGCACCGGCAATGGCGTACAGGAGTCCGTATGAGGCCCGTGACGCGTCGGACGAGAACGAGTCTTACGTGGCCACGGTCGCGTCTCGAGTTCGGATCCGTCCGTCGCTTCGGACGCCGACGTCGACCCCTTCGTAGGAAATCCACACCTCGTGGGCCCCGGCACCGACCTTCTGCTGGGCGTGTTCGACCAGCGAATCAAGCGCGTCCGGTTCGACGCTGTCGGACAGCGGGGACAACTCGAGGGGATCCGTCTCGAGTACGGCCGCGACAGCGGTGACGATCGCCTCGCTCGGTCGTTCGATCTCTGGATCGAACGTAGTCGTCCACTCGACTGACTCTGACTGTGACTCAGTTTCATCCGACGATTCGTTCGGGGAGGGCATAGTCAGCCGTTCGGAGAGTGGCCCGGTAGCCGCTGGGCTTCCCATATTCTCGCTTTAAATAATCGAACCGATAGATGCCGCAGGAGACCGATTTAGCCCACAACGGGACCGTCCGTATTTGAAGCGACGAGCGCGATCGATCGCATCATACGGACTCCTGTACGTCATTGCCGGTGCAACCGCGACCGTCCTGCGGGTGCACCGGTACAGCAGACCGTATCAGTCGCTCTGGATCCTCGGTGCGAGCATGTACGTGACCTGTCCCTGCCCCTCCGCGAAGCCGAAGTAGATCTTGACGGGGAACTCCTCGCCGAGATCCAGCGTGACCTCTGTGTCCGCGGGAATCGCTTTGTTCATGTCTTTGAGATAGTCGAGCGAGAAAAGCGAGTGTGCCGGGCCGACCTGCAGATCGATCAGATCATCCCGCGTGAGTTCGAGGTGAACGTCGTCGGTGTCGCCCTCCGCGTTGACGTAGAAGAACTCCTCGCTCTCGTCGACGCCGAATGCGATGTGGTCGCTAACCATGTCGGCTGCCGTTACCGATCGGTTGACGTCCTTGCCCTCGAGGACGACCTCCGCGGGGAGATCGAGATCCGGGATGTCTGGCTCCTGACGGATCGAATCGGGGTCGATGAGCGCGAGCGTGTACTCGAGGCCGTCGATCTGGATGTGGAGTTTTCGGGTCTCCTCGTCGAGTTCCAGCTGGACGAGCTGACCGGATTCGGCCATGCCAGCGATGTCTTCCAGCCGCGAGAGGTCGACGCCGAGTAGCCCGCCGTCTGCTTCGTAGGACTCGAACGCAGCCGAATCGAGCGAGAGGTCGACCATCCCGACGTTCGCGGGGTCGACGGCCCGGATTTCGAGGCCGTCCTCCTCGAGGTGGATCTTGCACTCGTCGACCAGCACGCTCACCGAGTCGAGCGCACTGGTGAGCGTTTCGGCGCTCACGATGGCCTTGAACATATAGGTCGCCGTACGAACGGTTGCCATAAAAAGCCACCCTTTACGCGCGGGCGGGGCTCGGCCATCGTGCTCGTGTTGGTCCGCGAACCGATCGGGCACGACCGTCTTCCCGTCTCGTCGGCGGTGAACGACACGCGTATCCGCCTCGAGCCGGTACCTCCGTCAAATGAGCAGAAAGGACCACTACTACAACAAGGCCAAACAGGAGGGCTATCGCTCTCGAGCGGCCTACAAGCTCAAACAGCTCGACGACCTCGAGAACGTCCTGTCCCGCGGCGACACGGTCGTCGACCTGGGTGCGGCTCCCGGCGGCTGGCTCGAGGTCGCCGCCGAGGAAGTCGGGCCACAGGGGACCGTGATCGGCGTCGACTTCCAGCGCATCAAGGACTTCAAGACTCACGAGAACGTCAAGACGCTCCGCGGGGATATGACCGAGAAGAAGACCCGCGACCGCGTCGTCGACGCGGCGGGCGGCCCCGTGGACGCGGTCATTTCTGACATGGCTCCAAATATGTCCGGCGAGTACTCGCTCGACCAGGCTCGCTCGCTCCATCTGGCACGACAGGCCTTCGAGACCGCCCTCGAACTCCTCGACAGCGGCGGGGACTTCGTCGTGAAGGTCTTCGAGGGACCGGACGTCGACGATTTCCGGGCCGACGTCGAAGAGGAGTTCCAGTACGTTCGTGCCACCTCGCCGAAGGCCAGCCGTGACGAGTCCTCCGAGATCTACCTCGTCGGAAAGGGTCGGCTCACCGCCTCGGTCCGAGCGGGCGACGAACTCGAGGTGAAAATCGTCGACGTCGGAAGCGAGGGCGACGGCATCGCCTCGGTCGACGGCTATCGGTTGTTCGTGCCGAACACGGTGACTGGCGAGTCAGTCGCGGTCCGCGTGGAGGACGTGAAGCCGAACTTCGGGTTCGCCCGGCGACTCGACCGGGACTGATACGATCTGCTGTACCAATGTACCGGTGCAACCGCGACCGTCCTGCGGGTGCACCGGCAATGGCATACAGTAGTCCGTATGAACGGCCACCGGGCTACTGCTACTCCCGATCCTCGAGTCGGTCGTGACGCTCGTCGATTTCGTCTAAGAGATCCAGGGTTTTGCGGATCGACGCGCGGATCGCGTCGCTACGGTTGACGAATTTTCCGTCGTCCCCGACGTGTTCGTCCAGATCATCGAGGAGTTCCTGCGGAATTTCGACGCTAATCTTGGGCATTAGTTTGGGTATGCGTTCGTATGCCCACACCTTAAGCCGTCGGCTCGGGACGCAGCGCTCAGCCGGAAACTGAGGCACTGGCTCGTTCAGCCTCCGATTCGGGTCGGGAAACCCCTTCCAGACTAGCGTGTCTGAAACGGTACCATTGAACTATGCTCTCTGTCGCAGGACCTGGTCGATAGCCGCCTCGAAGTACCCGATCGAAACGTACCTGGCATCGTCGGTACCAGCTGTGTCGGTATCATAGCACTCTTCCCCGGGCGTTGATGTCATCTACGTCTCCGGAGAAGCGACTGGAAAGGAGGTCTGATTATTGATCAGTTATCCGTCCTGTGAGCCAGATTATAAATATGATCGTGCCAGTGGCGATTGCCGTGAAAGCGAGGGCAAATTGTGGGCTTGTGAGTGGAAGACTCGCCACATATCTGGCGAGCTGATTTATGCCCCAGATGCCAACGAGAAGCGAGATGGCAAGTGCCATGAAGAGGAGTTCATAGTCGAACCACGTCTTCAGGCCTTCTGATGATATCATTGCAACAGTTTACCCTCGGAACGGTATATTCTTTTAGCTGTAATCGAGGACAGAAAACCCCTCCCTGCTCGCGTCGCTCGCTAAAGAAGGGGATACACCGCCCGCATGAATTGTTTACGTCTGAATCGTCTCTTTTACCACCATTTCGGCAAGGTGGATAGTAAGGTACTCACCACGCCCTGTCGTTGTTCAAACGCGACAAGAAGCGTGCAACGGCGGTTGTGGCCGAGTGTTGATTTGGGAGGAGTGGGACGCTCCGAACCGCCTGTCACGGGAACTCGCCTCCGGAGACTGAGACCATCCACAGAACGCCACGGCGTTCTGCCGGGCCGCACGAGACGCTCCGCGTCTTGTGGACGCTGTGGGATCGGTTCCTGCAGGCCCTGTCGTTGAACGAGGAAGCCCCAACCGCACCAAGCGAGGGACGGGGAGACCCGAGTGCGGGAGGGTGGGGTAGTTCACTCGTTTGCAAAATGTTCATCGACTGCTTCGCGGAACGCCCCGACGGTCATCTCGTAGACCGTGTTCCCGCTCTCGTCGCGATGACGACCGATCTCGAACGCGGGAGTTCCATCGATTCGAACCTCCCAGTCGTCGGGATAGCGGGTATTTACCCCGATGAACTGAATTCGGCAATTGTGAGTCGCTTCAAGTGGATCGACGACCTCGTGGGTATACACCCCATCGGCGAACCGTGGCGGCCGGTACTCCGCCAGTCCCATCTCCGCTCGAAGTCGTTCGTTATCGCGCCACCACTTCGGCTTGTCGGTCCCGGTCACAGTACGATGACCACCTCGCCGTCCTCGATCTCAACCGAATACGACGGGAGCGTCACACCCTTCCTGGAGAGACAGTCCCCGCTGGTCAGATCGTACTCCCAGCCGTGCCACGGACAATTGAGGATCTCGCCCTCCCGCTCCCAGCGGCTCTCAACTTCACCGGTTTCCCGGTCGTAGGAGGCAATCTCGGTCCCGGTGAGGGCACCCTCGCCGCACGGACCTCCTTGATGAGCACACCAGTTCAGATAGGCGTAGTACTCTCCGTCCTGGTGGAAGATGGCGATCTCTCGACCCTTGATTTGCGTCACGATCCGCTCACCGTCGGCGATTTCGTCGGCCTCGGCCACAACGTGGCGCTCGGTAGCTGTCCCCACCATTTCAGATCGAGAGGTCGAACGCCTCTATGGCAGTTCCCGAGAGGACTCGTTCTCTCGTCTTCTCGTCGCCGAATCGACGTATCTGCTGATCGAGGGCGTCAGGATGATCGAAGTCCCAGTGGGGATAGTCCGTCGAGAGCATGAGCGACTCGGGACCGAGAACATCGATTATCTGCTGGAGGTCTGCCGGGTCATTCGGCTCTCCGACGGGCTGAGTGGAGAAATAGAACTGGTCCCGGATATACTCCTCGGGGCTTTTCTCCAGGAGTGGCGCCTCGCTGCGCCGCATCGAGTATTCTTTGTTGAACCGGAACATCATATAGGGAACCCAGCTAACCCCCGCCTCCAGGAACGAGAAGTTGAGGTCGGGAAATTTCGCCGGGGTGCCGTTGACGATGAGACTTGACATCGTCATCATGTGCGCCCATGGGTGGGCGAGCATGTGATTTTCGAGGAATCGGTTGAACTGCGTATCCTGCACCGGAAAGTCCTTCGCGAAGGGGGCGCCGGCTGAGGCGTGGTACGCAACGTGGAGGTTGTTGTCCTCGGCAGCCTGATAGATCCGGTCGTACACGGGATCACCGAGTGGCGGCTGGGCACCACTGTTGAGCAGGTACAGTCCTTCGATGCATCGTTCCGATTCCATTCGGTCGATCTCTTCGGCTGCGGCCGCCGGGTCATGGGTCGCGACGGTACAGAGTCCGAGGAACTGGTCGTACTCGTCGAGGTAATTCTCGAGCAAATAATCGTTATAGGCGTACATCAATTCGACTGCCCGGTCGTCTTCAGGGACCGAATTCAGTACCGGAAAGGCGTTGATGAGCGGGTAATCGATTCCGAACTCGACACAGATTTTCTCGTACAGCGCATCCGCACTCCGAACGTTTTCCTTTTCGATTTCGATCTTTCCGCCCATATAGCGGTTCCATCCGCCTCTGTGAACCGGCGTGTAGGTTGGATACTTCGTGATCGACCGGTACGGTTCCTCACAGTACTCGGCCAACTCGTCGAACGGAATGGAGAGGTGAACGTCCGTATCGACGACCGTCGCCTCCTCGAACGCTCCACTATCCTCTGCTGTGCTAGTCATGCGCAACCGGATCACTTCTGTCCGGAAATAATTTCGGCTGCAGGGCCCCTTTCGCACGGTTGCGCACTGGTGTCTCTTTCCCAACAGATCACCACTGATGCGAATTCTTCGCCCGTCTGTCAAACAGGCTGCTCGATGCGAATCCCTGAAGCAACTCGCGGTCGCGCGACGAACATCCACTGTAGTCAGCGCGCACCTTCTGACAACAGTTAGACGCGGACTATGATGGGGTATCGAAGAACGAGCACACTCCACTGGAGTGAGATTGGACTACGACTCACCGCCCGTACCATTACTTGCGAGTTCCGGTCGTAGTCGACATGTCGAATTTCGATATTTCTCTCATCTCGTCCTGACGGTTGTGGTGCACCCATTCTCTCAATTTAGCACCCATTTTCTGTCAGAGGCTGGTCAGGATGTTCAGCTACTGCTGACTCGATGGAAATTCTGCTATCCCATAAGAGCGTGAAACAAGTATGGGACGCAAGAGACCGAGATCTATTCCGTGCCCCAAAGCACGTGCTGTTGACTGGTCCGAGTGCGTAGGAAGCCGAGTCCTGGGCAGTACAGCCCGACTGCCGCCAGGAGCGGCAGTCGGGAAAGCCCGCATAGGTGAATCTCTGTTTCACGCACCAGCGTTCCGAGGTGAATCCAATGTTCATCGGAATCGACGTACACAAACGGTACTCACAAATCGCAGTATTGGACGAAAACGGTGAGGTCGTCGAAGAGGTTCGCGTCGAAAACGCGAACCTCGACGACTTTGCCCAGCAGTACGCTGGGTCAAAAGCCGCGCTTGAAGCGACCAGCAACTATTACCACATCCACGATACGCTTTCAGAGTATCTGGATGTGACCGTCGCCAATCCAGGCGAATTAAAACTGATCTCCGACTCAGATGAGAAAACTGACCGCGTCGACGCGAAACAACTCGCTCGGATGGTTCGGTTGGGTTCAATCCCTGAAAGCTACGTTCCAACCGATGAGGTCCGGCAAGCCCGCGCACTTGTGCGCGGGCGCCAGAAGCTCGTTGAGAACCGGACTGAGTATGCGAACAAGATCCATGGTTTGTTGAGTGATCACGGGATCACTCAGGAGGTGAAACCGCTGAGTGTGAAGGGACGAGAGTTCCTCGCGGAACTCTCGCTCCCGGCGCCGTGGGATGCGCTGTTGGAGTCGTATCTGGAACTCATTCAGGCGCTCACCGAGCAGATTGAGTCGTTGGAAGCGGAGATCGAGGAACGGGCTGGGTCTCTGAAGGAGACCCAGCTCCTGATGACGATTCCTGGCGTGAGTTACTTTACAGCGTTGACGATTTACGCGGAGTTGGGAGAGGTCGCCCGGTTTGATCGGGCCAAGGAGGTCGTAAGCTACGTCGGGCTGAACCCGATAATCCGCGAGTCTGGCGACTCGCGGTTTGAGGGAAGTATCTCGAAACGAGGGTCAGGGCGAGTTCGGTGGCTGCTTGTTCAAGCGTCGTACACAGCGGTTCATACGTGCGAAGACGAGTACCTTAGCCGGTTTTACAACCGATTAGCCCGAAAGAAGAACTCGAAAACAGCGATTGTAGCAACCGCTCGGAAGCTGCTGGTTTCAATGTATCATATGCTGGACCGTGAGGAGGTGTACGATCCACCAGGGATGAGTGCCTGAGCGCCGCCGGGGCGGCGCTCATTGGCCGGTTGGTGGTAACGTTAGCGACTGCTCTCACTAACAAGAAGTCTCCCGCCTGATGGCTGTTACAGTAGCCATCGGTTCGCCGGTTGTCGATTCTCCGCTCGAAGACTGTAGCGAGTCCTCGTCGCCCGAAGAATTATCTTAGCAAACGTGGTTTGTTTAACCAGCAGAATTTCCATAGGTGAATAGATAGCGAATATCCAGCAGCGAACCACGCATACTGGAGCCAACCCTCACGGTAGAATTGTCGGCGTCTCAATTATTGGAAGCCTGTTCGGCAGGGAGAGTAAACGAAAAGGTCGATCCTTCCCCTGGTTCTGACTGGACCCAGATGTCGCCACCATGGCGCTCGACGATCTTCCGACACAATGCCAATCCGATGCCGGTTCCAGGGTACTCCTCGTGGGTGTGGAGTCGATCGAACACGTCGAAGATTCGGTCGGTGTAGTCGGAATCTAACCCGATGCCGTTGTCGGCCACCTGGAACACCCACTCCTCGGCGTCGCGTTCGGCGCTGATCTCGATCTCCGGCGGTTCCTCGCCTCGATATTTGATGGCGTTCGAGACGAGGTTCTGGAACACCTGTTCGAGTTGCTCCCGATCGGCGTGGACCGTCGGCAGCGATTCGACAGCAATCTCGGCGTCGTTCTCCTCGATCTGTCGCTCGAGGTTCCTGAGCACGTCCTTGACGACCGTTTCGCAGTCCGTGGGTTCAAGCGGTTTGGCCTCGGTATCGACCCGCGAGTACGCGAGCAGGTCGTCGATCATCTCCCGCAGCCGGTCAGCGCCGTCAACCGCGAAGTCGATGAACTCCTCGGCATCCTCGTTGAGTTGGTCAGCATACTGATTCTCGAGGAGTTGGAGGTAACTCGATATCATGCGGAGGGGTTCCTGGAGATCATGGGAGGCCACGTAGGCGAACTGTTCGAGCCGCTCGTTCGACTCCTCGAGCTTCTCGACCGTCTCAGCGAGTTGCTCCTCGTAGAACCGGCGATCGGTGACGTCAGTGTAGTGTTCGATGCGGCCACCCGCGTAGAGCCCAGTCTCGATGGGCTGGCTCCAGTGATGTAACCACCGTTCCTCGAGGGCGTCCTCGCCGAGGACGTGACACTCGAACTCCTCGGTATAGGTGTTGTCCTCGTAGGTGGCGAGCACGCGATCGGCGAACCGTTCGGGTTCCTCGAAGATGCCGGCGATGTCCGCCTCGATGACTGCACGCTTATCTCGACCGACGATCTCCTCCCGTTCGAGCCCGAAATACTCCTCGATTGACTCGTTGACCCAGACGATCTCGAAGTTCGAATCCAGAATGAATGTTCCAACCCCGGAGGTGTCGAGGACGTCGTCGGTCAACGACCGGTAGCGCTCCTCACTCTCTCTGAGGGCCTCCTCTCGCTCCTTTCGCTCGGTGATGTCGCGGACGTAGACGGACATCCCGGACTCGGACGGGTATGTTCGGATCTCCATCCAGATATCGAGAAGGTCAGAATGGAATTCGAACTCCACGGGCTCCTGGGTCGCCATCGCCTCCTCAGCCATCTCTCGTGGGTAGCCGTCGGCCACCTCGGGAAGGACATCCCAGACGCGGGCCCCAATCAACTCCCCCGGGGAGAGCCGCACCAGCTCCGCGGCACAGTCGTTCACATAGATGATACGCCACTCGTCGTCGAGAGCGAAGAACGCCTCGTCGACGCGATCGAAAATCTCGAGGATCTCCGCCTCGAGTTCGTCCCGTTGTTGTTTGAGGCGTTCCGCCTGCTTCCGGAGCTGTTCCTCGTGCTCGCGACGCTCGGTCATCTCGCGAGTGACCTTCACAAATCCCTCGAGGGTGTTGTCTTCGTCACGGATAGCCGTGATGGTGACGTCCGCCCAGAACTGTGATCCGTCCTTCCGGACACGCCAGCCTTCGTCCTCGGTGGAGCCCTGCTCGGCTGCAGCGGCGAGGTTCTCTTCGGGGACGCCGGCGGTACGGTCCTCCTCGGTATAAAATGTCGAGAAGTGTTCGCCGAGAATCTCCTCGGTGTCGTAACCTTTGATGCGTTCGGCACCAGAATTCCAACTGATGATGTAGCCGTCGGGATCAAGGCGGAAAATTGCGTACTCCTCGACGGCGTCGACGAGGGCACGGAACTGGTGGTCACGATGCTCCGGTGGGCATCCGCGACCTTCAGCTGAGTCCTCCCTGTCTTTCTGCGAAAAGGACGAGTCCTCTTCTGGCCCATTCACCATTACCGTTTTATCCTTGGAAGGGCGGAAAACTTTGTCGGGAGCAACGTTCTATTCTTCTGATAGATCCTCTCTATGCAGCAGGCCGTTTATATCAACTGTTGTGAGTTTCATTAAATTTCACAGGTCAGCCAGTCGGACTATGGTTAGGAGTCCGACTCGAGTTCGCTTACGTCGAGCTCACCCTCGAGATACGCTCGTCCGGTATCGGACAACTGGTAGAGCCCGGTGTCGACTACCTCGAGCAACTCGGCTTTGGAAAGTTTTCGACAGCGTTTACTCACGTACTGACGGTCGTACTCGATATTTGTCCCTATTACTCGTGGTGAGAGTAGAATTGGATGTTCCTCAAAAAAGAGCATAATCTCGTAGTCGGCTGGAGTCATCCAGGGAACCCGCTCGACCATCTTTTCACGATATCCCACAACCGGAACGGAAAAATCAGTACTATCTGGTGGTGAGTGAACCACTAACATGGTTTGATGAAAACTACGTTCGTGGATCAGATTTATGTTCCTACAGGTTATAATCAAAAGCACGGAAGCTATCAGTAACTCTCTCGGTTCCAGAATGGCAGAATAGCGGGCCGGTGCTAGCCCCACCGATCCGCGACAGCTTCCGTAAACACCCTACGGAAGCCATGAGTCAGGACGATTTGCGGGGCCTTGAAAGCCCCGACCGACCGCGCGCATCGAACACGAACGCTCGAGCCATCACCGACGGCGGCGAACGAACGGAACCAGAGTCCGAATCCGCAACCAGTCCAAACGAGTCACCCATTCCGAAACGCCTCGAGACGATCTCGAAACTCGTGCGTGGCGTGCTCGCGGACGTCCGTCGCACCGACGAACCGGATGCCGTCGACCATATCGACGAGTGGACGCGCCGGAGAGTGACTCGGAAGTTACGAGCGATCGACGCGGAGACCAGGCGGGTGGAACTCGAATTGATCGTCTTGCGTTCGCCGACCGGCGACGATTCGAGCGGGGATTCGGACGGCGACATCCCGGCGGTTACCAGCGGGGGCTCGGGGACGACGTCCCATCTGGGGCCGGACCTAGCCGTGTATCAGCTGGTGAAGGGTGACGACGGGTCCGAAGCGACCACGTCGGCGGGCAATTGCGACGCGGACGAGCACGACGGCGGTGATCGCGATGGGGAGTAATCTGAATCCCGACCCGGACAATCGGCTTCCCGCCACTGAAAACGAACGCACGGCCGAGCGCCTCGAGGCGCTGGCGGACCGAATCACGGCCCTCGAATCTGAATGCGCCCGAAAGGACGAGCGGATATCCGAACTCGAGCGAACGGTCGAGCACCTCGAGACCGAGACCGGCGATTTGGAAGAGTGAGCGACCGAGTGCGAATCCGAGCAGAGGGAAGCGAAACGTGCCGCGGAGGCGGCCCTGAAAAAAGCGGACGCGAACAAGGAGCGCATTCGCGAGCTACAGTCGCGCGAACTCGAGAAGGGAGCCCATCTCCAGACCGACACGGTAGACCCCCACGAAATCGACATCGTAGCGGATCACGTGGAGAAAATCACCAAGGACGGCGGCGGCACCTACTATCGCGTGCCGGATTCGAGTGATCCGCTCGACGGACGGGAGGGTGTGGCACTCGCCCACGGGGATCTGCTACCGATTCAGCAGTTCGCCCGGATGGACGAGGACATGCGCCGGTCGGCGGCGAACTCCCTGCCGACGCGACTCGCGGCGAAGTTGTGGCGAGCCAGGACGGACCCGACCGTCGGCGACGATCCCTGGACGGACGGCTGCAAGGGCGTCCAGGAGTTCGTCACGGCCTCCGACCTGAAACACTGGATTCGCCGACAGGAGGCGGGGATCAGCGACGCCTACGCGAAGAAGCTAGTCTCGAGGACGATCGACGCGACCCTCGACCTCTCGAAGCACCGGCTGGCGGTCCGGAAACGCACCCAGCGGACGAACGGCCTCGAGTACGTGGAACGTCGCCTGATCCTCCCTGCGGACGCGGAGATTCCCGGCGAGCGAACGGCTGCGAACGAGTCAGTAACGCCGACAGAGACGGACGTCTCGAGTAGATCAGCTACGACGACGTCCGATACCGAGGCGACGTCAACTGCGAGCGAATCGACCGCACCCGGAGACGGCTGACGTCCGCGGGTGACCGTGGACGGGTCGCTGCCCACTCCCCCGAGAGCGGTTTCATCTCGCACCCGATCCACCGAGACACAGCGTGCGAGCGGACGGTTGAGCGGGTCGATAGTCTTGGGTATCGTTCCTCGAGCAGTTCTCGGCAGTCGATCGCGAGACGCCCCTGTGAGTCACACCGGCGACGACGAGTGTCCATGGGAGCGACGGAAACGGACGGCCGTGTCACGGAGGCGAACGTGCCGGTGATGAGAAGCGCATCCTCGATTTCGAACTGCCCGAGTCGAAGCGAAGGGGTTCTGTGCCGTCGTCGACCACCGCCGGGGTGATCGAGCGATCGGGTGCCGTGGCTCACCGGTTCGAACTCGCTCTTCGATCGCTGGGATGCCGAGTGGGAACGACGGCGGATTCAGTCGTCGCGAGCGCGGTGCGTCGCGAACGACTGTGTGTCGGTCACCAGCGCGTGCAATAGAACGAGGACGACGACGGCGAAGACGATGAGCGCGCCGTCGACGACCGACGGGAGCAAGCCGAGCGAGACGATCAGCGTCGTCGCGCAGGCGGGCGGGTGGACTGTCTCGGTCGCGAGCATCCCGCCCGAGGTGAGGGTGGCGGCGAGAATCCCGCTGGCGACGAGTCGGAGCTGTGCCACCGTGAGCATTGGCGCACTCGCGGTCACCTCGAGCCCGGGCGCGATGGTGTGGTAGGCGACGAGTCCGGCGAGTACCCCGATCACGTGCCCGCCGACTACTCGTCGCGGACTGGTGACCTCGCCGGTCCGGACCGTCGCTAACAGGAACGCTGAGGGACCCAGGCTTGGAAAGAGGAGCGCCCGTCCGGTCACCCAGGCCAGTAGCCCGGGGACGGCGAGTAACGCGCCCACGTACAGCGTCGAAAACGGAGCCTCCTCTCTCATGCCCGCTCCGTTCTCGACGTGGGCTGAAATACCGTTCGTTGTCTCGAGTCCGGGGTTTCGAGTTCAGGAATACGACCGCCGATCGATTCCGTCTGTCGGAAAGGAGTTCTGTTTTGTACGCTAACAATTTCTGTTCAAACCCATTGTATAAAGGACGATAGCGTACCAAAAGATTTACTCGTAAGGATGTATTTGTTATTTGCACGTGTCGTCAAAGCGTAACACGGGGGCGCTCCAGCAAGGGGGATCTGCTCCGGAATTGGTGGGCACGTACGATCAACAACAACTATGACAGGAACGGACACAGTACTATCGCGACGTACCGTACTCAAATCGACTGGTGTAGCAGGAATCGCCGGGATTGCCGGCTGTATGGGCGGAAACTCGTCGGGGTCGTCCGAAATCGAGTTGCTTCACGCGTGGTCTTCGGGCGACGGTAAAAAAGCTATCAAGGCGCTCGTCGAAGGATTTCAGGAGGCCCACCCGGACGTCAGCTTCGCCGAGGAGCCGGTAAACGGCGCCGCTCGGGACAACCTCGATCAGGTCGTTTCCAACCGGCTGCAGTCGAACGATCCGCCGAGTACGTTCCAGACGTGGCCCGGGAAGACCCTGACGAAGTTCGGTGATGCGTACGCCGGCATCGAGGGCGACGTGTGGAACGACGAATTGAAGAACAACTACCTCTCGGGCCCGAAACAGCAGGCCCAGTTCGACGGGACCTACGTGACGGTCCCGATCAACATCCACCGCATCAACAACCTCTTTTACAACAAGACGGTGCTGGACGAGGCGGGGGTCGATCCCGAGTCGATGTCCTCTCCCGCCGACGTCGTAGATGCGTGCGAGACCATTTCGCAGAACACCGAAGCAGTACCGTTCGCACAGCAAACCAGCGGGACGTGGTCGACGGGTCAGCTGTGGGAGACGATCCTGCTCGCACAGGCCGGTATCGAGGGCTACAACGCGTTCATCAAAGGGAATGGCAATGTCGATCAGGTCCGCACCGCACTCGAGAACGTCGTCGAGCTCAGCGAGTACTATCCGGATGATGCCTCGTCGATCGGCTTCACCGAGGCCAACACGATGGTTATGGAAGGCGACGCCGCGTTCATCCACCAGGGCGACTGGGCGGCGGGCGCGTACAGCGGCGAAGATGGGTTCAACTACGGCGAGAACTGGGGCCAGATCACCTATCCTGGCTCGAGCGGAAATTATCTGCTGAACATGGACTCATTCCCCTATTTCGACGGCAATCCGTCCCCGGAGGCGACCAAGACCTTCCTCAGCTACTGTGGCAGTACCGAAGCGCAGGTCCTGTTCAACAAGCAGAAGGGATCCATTCCGCCGCGGAAGGACGCCGACGTCTCGGAGCTCAACACGTTCCAACAGGATCAGTACGACGACTTCACGAACGCGGACAACCAACCGCCATCGATCGAGCACGGACTGGCTATCAAACCGGCTGTCAAGACCAACATCAGCAGTGCGTTCAGCGGCTTCCTCGAGTCGTCCGATCCCGACGCGACTGCAGACGCTCTCGTAAACGCCTTCGAGTAAGAGAAGGCTCACAAGAATTATGCGCAATTTTATAACCAGACTTCGCAACCGCTGGTTCGGCAGCGACGTCCGCACCGACGGCGGTGAGGTATCGTCTCAGCGCTCGCTGCTACGTCGCGATTCGATCCGCTCGGCTCCCTTCTGGTTGCCGCCGTTCCTGCTTGTCGGACTGTTCGTGTACGGCGCAGTCACCTGGAACGTCCTCCTGTCGTTGACGGACTTCACTGGCCTCGGGAGTCCGGATTACAGCTCTCTCGACCTGGAGAACTATGTCGTCGCATTCAAGGGCGGGACGCCGACGTGGTCAGACCTGACGATCGATCCGGTGTGGAACTCCGCGACGAACACGGTCCTGTTGATGATCGTGTTCTCGGTCATTTGTCTCGCGCTCGGCCTGTTGTTGGCGATTCTCGTCGACCGGAACATCCGCTTCGAGAACACGCTCCGAACGATCTACCTGCTCCCGATGAGCCTCTCGTTCGTCGTCACGGCGAAGTTCTGGCTCTACATGTACAACCCGGATACCGGAGTGATCAACGTCGCCCTCGGGATGTTCGGAATCGGGCCGATCGAGATCGTTCAGAACCCGGAGCTGAAGCTCTGGGCCGTCGCATTCGCACTGATCTGGCAGTACAGCGGCTACGCCATGATCGTGTACCTGGCGGCGCTGCGGGGCATCCCCTCGAGCCACTTCGAGGCGGCACGCGTAGACGGTGCGAGCACCGTCCGGATGTACTGGCGGGTCATCGTCCCACAGCTTCGAACGGCGACCGTGAGCGCGCTCGTCGTCATCATGGTGTTCGCCCTCAAGGCATTCGACTTCCTCTATTCGATGTACGGCTACCAACCCGGTCCGTCGGCGGACATCCTCGCGACGCGGATGATCAGGGTTGCATACGAGAATCAGAACTGGGCGTACGGGTCGACTATCGCCGTCATCCTGTTCGTGATGGCGCTGTTCATCGTCGCACCGTACGTCTACTCGCAGTATCGACGAGGTGACCTATGAGCGGCGCAAGCGCGACGACCGGCGAGAGTACGGCGACCGGCGACGAGACCGAATCTGGCGTTGGCCTCACGCGGGCCGTCCTCTACGCCGTTCTGGGTGGAATGGCGGTGTTCTATCTCATCCCCATCGAAACGGGGCTGATGACGGCCATCACGCACCCCGAAACGTACGGTGGGCCGAACTCGTACCCGTTCTTTCCGCCGCTCGAACCGCTGGTACCTGGCACCGGAACGCTTTCGTTCCAGTCGTTCGGGAATGCGGTAGACGGACTGGCGAGAGGGCTGGTCAACAGCTTCATCCTCGTCATCCCGGCCACGATCCTGTCGGGGCTGCTGGGCAGCATGGCAGCGTACGGGCTGACGAACGTCGACTGGCGCGGCCAGATCGGCATCTACATGCTGTTCGTCGCCGGCATCTTCATCCCCTATCAGGCGGCCGTGGTGCCGCTGACCCAATTCTGGTACAACGTGGTGCCGCTGCGAACGATGTTCCTCCCGCTCGCCAGCATTCCGATGGTCCGCGAATACCACTGGAAGCTGGTGGCGCTGATCATCACCCACACAGCGTACGGAATTCCGATCTGTACGCTCCTGTTCCGTGCCCACTACAAGAAACTCTCGAGCGAGATGATCGAGGCGGCCCGACTCGACGGGGCATCGGTGTCGAAAATATACCGTCGCATCGTGCTTCCGCTGTCGGTCCCGATGTTCGCAGTCGTCTTCATCTACCAGTTCACGCAAGTCTGGAACGACCTCCTGTTCGCGTTGACCATCATCCAGTTTGGCGACGCGTCGGTCGTGACGCAGGAACTGGTGGGTATCGGCGTATCTCAGTCCGGAACGAACTTCCCGCTGCGAATGTCGGCGGCGCTGGTGGCGGCGTTTCCGACGCTGATCGTGTACATTCTGTTCGGTGACAAGTTCGCCGAAGGAGTGGTAACATGAACACAGGCAGTACTTCCACAGGTGATCCACTATGACAGAACTAACGCTCGATGAGGTAACGAAGGTATTCAACGAAGGCAGCGGTAACGAGGTCGTCGCGGTCGACAGCGTGGATGTCACGATCGACGACGGCGAGTTTCTCGTCCTCGTCGGTCCGTCCGGCTGCGGGAAGTCGACGACGCTCCGGATGATCGCCGGCCTCGAGACGATTTCCGACGGCGAGATTCGCCTGGGCGACCGGCTCATCAACGACGTCTCGCCGGCCGACCGGGACATCGCGATGGTGTTCCAGTCGTATGCGCTGTACCCGCACATGACCGTCCGACAGAACATGAGCTTCGGGTTGGAGGAGTCGACCGAGATGCTCGATGACGAAATCGCGGCCATCGTCGAGGAGACGGCCACGATGATGGGCATCGAAGAACTGCTCGATCGCAAACCCTCGGAACTCTCGGGCGGCCAGCAACAACGGGTGGCGCTCGGCCGTGCCATCGTCCGTGACCCGGACGCGTTCCTGATGGACGAGCCGCTGTCGAACCTCGACGCCAAGCTCCGTGCAACGATGCGGACGGAACTGCAGCGGATCCAGGAGGACCTCGGTGTGACGACGGTGTACGTCACGCACGACCAGACGGAAGCGATGACGATGGGCGATCGCATCGCCATCCTCAACGACGGCGTGCTCCAGCAAGTCGGCACGCCGCTCGAGTGTTATCACACGCCGAACAACCGATTCGTCGCCGGGTTCATCGGCGATCCGTCGATGAACTTCTTCGACGTGACGCTGTCGGGCGACTCCTTGACAAACGAGAGTGTCACGTATCCGCTCCCGGACGAAATCCGAGCGTCGCTCGACGAGGCGACGAATTTCACGCTCGGCGTCCGGCCCGAGGATATCGAGTTCCACGACAAGCAGACCGCGTTCGGCGACCACAACTTCGAATGCGTCGTCGACGTGGTCGAACCGGTCGGGGAATCGAACAACGTCTACCTCCGATTCGCCGACGACGACAGCCCGGATCCGGAGATGTTCATCGTCACTATCAGCGGGATGCGAAACGTCTCGAGCGGCGACCGCGTCGTCGCCACGATTCCGCCAGAGTCGATACACCTCTTCGACGAGCGCAACGGGCACGCCCTCAAGAACCGCTCTCTCGGCGACGTCGACGGTGTCGCCTCAACCTGAGTTCCCGGTTCGGAACCTCGTGAGGGGCCATCGACCTCGTCGCTGACGGCAGTCGAAGCGGACTCTCCTGTGATCCGCGCAGTCGATCTCAGTGTTCCACCGAGCCGAAAACGTAACGCTGCTTCACCCGAGAGTGACTGCCGTGACACTCCCCGGCGTCTCGGCGACGGGGCCGGACCTCCTTCGGCTCGTCGCCATTCCCGTCTTCGCGTGGGTCGCAGTTCGAGACATCAAGACGAGACGTGTCTCGAGTACCGTCTGGGTCCCTCTCTCCCTTCTCGGCACGCTGGTGCTAGTATGGGACGGTTGGCTTGCCTGGACCGCCGGCGGGGACGGCTGGACCGTGGGTTTCCTCGTACCGACGGCGATCAGTCTGGGGCTTGTCGTCCCGATCGCGTACCTGTTCTGGTGGTTCGGCGGCTTCGGTGGGGCCGACGCGAAAGCGCTACTCGTACTGGCGGTGCTGTTTCCGACGGTTCCCGAATACACGCTCGGCTCGGTGACGGTTCCGCTCGAGCCGATACCGATCGGGGCATACTCGTTTTCCATTCTGACCAACGCCGTTCTCGTCGGTATCGCCCTGCCCGTCGTTCTCGCCGTTCGAAACGCTGCCGCGGGCCGGATCTCCCCGATCATGATCGTCGGCTGGCCAGTCTCCTGGGAGCAGATTCCGACGACCCACGGTCAGTTGCTCGAGGCGCCGACGGGACTCACTCGCGGTGGACTCGATCTCGACGCCCTGCGGATGTATCTCCGCTGGCGAGGACTCTCGCTTTCGGACCTGCGCAAGTGCCCCGATCGATACCGCAATCCGGCAACGGTGCCCGCCGAACCGAACCCACCGACCGACGGCGCGGTGACCGCAGAGACGAACACTCGAGGCGACGGCGGAGCGCTCGAGCAGCCCGACAGGAACTGCGCTTCGGAAGCGACCCGCGAGACGGCGGAATTCGAGGACCCGTGGGGGGCCAAGGCGTTCCTCGACGATATCGAGGGATCGGCATACGGGACGGCCCCGGGAACGCTTCGCGACGGCCTCGAAGTCCTCGTGACCGAGGAGACGGTCTGGGTCTCGCCGGGGACGCCGTTTCTCGTGCCGGTGTTCGCCGGACTGGTGATCGCGCTGGTTTACGGCGACCTGCTGTTGGGGACCCTGTTCTAACTCAGCGGAACCGATCGTACAGCGGTACGAGGACCGTCCAGAAGAAGACGAAGGCAACGCCGACCCCGATCAAAACCAGCCACGGCTCGCCACGGCCCATCGGAGGCCCCCTCGAGAGGAGGACGAACGTGCCCGCGAACAGCAGACAACAGACGAGGACGCTGCCGAGTTCGACGGCCGTGGTAATCGGATGTCGTCGGAACTGGGCCACGAAACCGGCGATAGTCATACGAGGTATACGCGAGAGTCGCGCGCGGCCGGTAAAAACGTCCCGGCGCTCGAGCACGTGTGACCGTCGAGTCGGTGCCGAACGAGTCGGTGTGGAACGCGCTCTCAGAAGCGGTTCTCGGACGCGGTTATCGACCGGTGCGTCAGAAACGGATTGCGGCCCCGTTAGGCTCGAGACTCGATCTTGCCGGCGATCTCGTCGAGTTCGTCGTCCGAAAGCTCGGGAAGGTCTCCAACGACGCCGTGGATCGGGCCGCCGCCGTCGCCCTCGAAGCGGGGCACGATGTGGCAATGGACGTGGGGCACCTCCTGGCCCGCGGCTTCACCGTTGTTGAACGCGACGGTGGTCGCGTCGGCGTCGACCGCTTCTTCGACGGCGGGGACCATGCGGTGGATCGTCGCGTAGAGATTCGTCACGAGGTCGTCGGGGACGTCGTTCAGCCGCTCGTACTCGTCTTTCGGAATCACCAGCGTGTGGCCGGGGGCCAGCGGATTGGCGTCGAGAAAGGCCATCGTCGTCTCGTCTTCGTACACGACTCGAGCGGGGATCTCCCCCTCGACGATCTTGCTGAAGATCGTACTCATACGCGAATATGTGTCGGCTCGTCGTAAGTAGCTTACTCGCTGCATGGCGTTTCGCTCGTCCTGCGGTGCCGACCGGTCGGACGGGTGCGGGAATTCCGTCCCTCGATGGTCGTCTCCATCTGGACGAGAATTGTGTCCTTTTTCGGCGGAATTCGTACGAAACTGAACGTGGTGAGAAAAATACTGAAAAGACTATATCTGTTGCCGAAGTATGCGACACGATTGCTCGGTCCGCTCGGTAACTCCCGGCGTACTGATAGGGACAGTGACCGGGCGACGGCGCAAAGCGGCGCACTCGTTGGTGGTTCATAGCATGGTAGAGGTACTGTACGCGATAGAGCGACCGTTCATGCGGAAGACGTTCGAAGCGATCGACCGGCACGTGGACGTCGAGTCGGCGTACATTCCGGTTCGAGCGGACGCGCTGAATTGCAGCGACCACATTACGGAAATCGAGGTGCAGAACCCCGATGCGGTCGACAAGAACGTGCGATCGATCGATCCCGCCGTCGTCGTCTACAACCACCGATTCGGTATCGATCGGTTCACCTTCTACGAGGAGTATCCGCTCGTCCACGTTCGACACGGCGCGTCGATCGGTCGTGGTGAGATCGAGGTCACGTCGAAGACGATTCTCGAGCACGTCGACGCCGCGCTCGCACCCGGGGAACGCTGGGCGCGAGCGTACCGCGCCGCCGCACCGCCGGACGTTCGGATCGCCGTCGTCGGCGTCCCGGAAGCCGACGCGCTGGTCGATGCGCCGGCGCCTCGAGCGCGCCGGGTGCTGTACGCGCCGACCAACTATCAGGTCGGCCGAGGCACGTACGCGAACACTGCCCGCTCGATCATCGAGTGCTTCGCCGATACGGCGTACGAACTTCTCTTTCGCCCCCATCCGACCGATAGGCGCGAAGGACCGGGTCTCCCCGTTACTCGTGAGTGCCGAGAGCTAATCGCCGACGTATCGAACGTCGTATTCGATACGGCCACGACGCCCGTCGAGAGCATGCGTCGATCGGACGTCCTCATCTCGGATTACTCAGGCTCGATCACAGAGTGGCTCCACACGGGCCGCCCGCTCGTTCAACTGACGAATATCGACGCACTGGACCGCGAAATCCCCCGTATCGGCGTCACGACAGACGCGTTCGGCCTCGAACTCGTCGACGATCTATACAGAAACGGCGCCCCTCCGACCGTGAAGCGGCGCCAGGCGTCGTGGCTTCAGTTTCTCGGCATTCCGATGGACGGACGAGCCAGCGAGCGCGCCGCGAGGGAGGTGTGCCAATGCACGGTGTGATTCTGGCCGCGGGCCGGGGCCGACGGATGGGACACTACACCGACGACCTCCCGAAAGCGTTCCTCGAGTTCGACGGTCGGACCCTGTACGACAGACAGCGCGCCCTGCTCGATCCACACGTCGACGGAACGAGCGTCGTGCTGGGATATCACCACGAGACAGTTCTCGACAGGTATGAGCCCGAGGATCCGATCGTTCTCGGGGCGTGGGCCAGCTACGAGAACGCCGCGTCGTTACTGCTCGCCCTCAGACGAATCGACGACGACATACTGGTTCTGAACGGCGACGTGCTCGTCGACGAACGCGAAATTGATCAGCTCGCGGCGGAGTTCGACGCTCTGTCGGGCCGTTTCAACATCGTCGGGTGTATCCCCGGACTGCAGGACTCGGAGACGGCGATTCGCTGGGACGATTCTGGACGCGTGACGGCCTACGGGCTCATCAAAGGTCACCAGCACGCCGGATTTGGCATCGTGAGCCGCCACCATCGGTCGTCGGCAATCCGAATTCTGCGCGAACGGCTCCACGACTGGTATCCCTGCGTGTACCCGCGGACGCCGACACGACCGCTGTTGATCCCGGCCGACCGACACATCGAGATCAATCGACCGCTCGACCTCGAGCGGGCTCGAGCGTGGCTCTCATCCGAGCGGATTCAGTGTGCGTGATCGGCGGTCAATGAGGGGGAATCGACCGCCTCGGACGCGACGACCTCAAGCGGCGATGATACACGGTCGTCTACCACCGGACGTTCACTGACGTGATGGTCACCATCCGAGAACATTCTGTACAAACGTCATGGAAACGATCGGGAACCACAATATTGATAGCTGTTGCCTGATGGGAACCCGATAGATGGAGATTATCGGCCATCGTGGCTGTGCAGATCAGTTCCCGGAAAATACCCTCCTCGCGATCCGCGAAGCTGCCCGACGGCTTCCCGCAGTCGAGATCGACGTTCGACGGTGCGAGTCGGACGAACTCGTGGTGTTCCACGACGAGACCCTAGAGCGCGTCACCGACGCGGACGGCCGCGTCGCCGAGACGTCCTGGTCAGACCTCACCGAACTCACTGTCCTCGACTCCGGGGAACCGATTCCCCGTCTCGAGACAGTGCTACATGCCATTCCGGACGGGACGACCGTGCAGATGGAACTCAAAGAAACGGGTCTCGCCGCCGACGCGATGCAACTCGCGATGGCGGCCGGCGCAGACGTCCGCGTCACGTCGTTTCTTCCCGACGCTCTCGCGGAAGTACAGGCAAGCTGTCTAGACGTTCCGAACGGTCTCCTCTTCGGTGAAGAGCCCGATACCAACCTCTCTCGAGCCGTCGATCTGGAGTGTACCCACGTGGGTCCGCATTACGATCTCTGCATCGACACCGACGTCGTTTCCGCGGCACGCGACCACGGACTCGACGTCATCGCCTGGAAGGCGGCGCGAACGGTCGACGACGTGCGCGCCCTGTACGAGGCCGACGTCGATGGGGTCACCGCAGATCGGTGGGACGTTTCGCCACCCTCGCTCGCAGCAACTGCCGAACCACAGCGGCTGTAGCGATCCGATATGCGAATTCGGGCCGCGCGACTCGGCTTCGGCGCGGTCCGTCGGCTATCCGTCGACTCAGCGACGGATCTCGTCGAGTGTGTCCCGAATCGCCTTGAGGTACTCCTCCGGCTCGAATCCGAGCCTGGCGATCCAGATGTCCTGATACGACGGGTGCAGAATCGGGACGAGGGAGACCTCGAGTCGCTCACACCACACTGGCTCGAGGACGCGGTCGAGAAAGCCATCGAGTTCGCGCCCCTCGGCCGCGAGTATGGTCGACGTGGCGTGTTTGCCGGTCGCGAGAACGACCGTCGGATCGACGTCGGTGAGTTCGGTTCGCAGGTGGGGTCGGCAGTTCGCCCGTTCCTCGGGCGTCGGTTCGCGGTTCGTTGTCGGGTCGTCCGGGTCGGCCGGGAAACACTTCACCGCGTTCGTGTAATAAGCCTCGTCATCGTAGCCGATTCGCTCGAGCATGCGCCGAATTCGACGGCCGGAGTGACGCGAGGTGTAAGCCTTGCCGGTCCAGTTGCCACCGCGCCAGCGGTCGGCCTCGGGGGTTCCGTAGCCGGGCGCCTCACCGACGACCACGATGTCTGCCTCGAGACTGCCAGTTCCCCACGAAATACACTCCCGAGAGTCGGCCAGTGCCGAACACCGCGAACAGTCCGCCTCGAGAACGTTGCGACTGGCCGGAACGGCAGGTTCGTCGATGCGAGTCGATTCGGGATCGGAGTCGGATGCGGGCACATTCACCCGTCCGTCCGCGATAGCCGAGTGCGAATCGGTTCGGCACGGCCGCAATCGTGCAGTTGCGTCGCACGCGAGGGGACAGGTTTACCTTCGGTGGATGGGTAATAGACCGCTAATGACATCCATCGGTCCGGAACTACTCGCGGAATCGCTGTCGCTGGTCGTCTATACGATCGTCGCCGGGGTATTGACGGTCGGCGGCGTCCTCGTCGAACAGGCGAGCGTCCAGCATCTGGGAGCAGGCGAGGCCATGATCGCGCTGTGGCTCGCCGTGCTCGGCGGCGTCATGCTCTACGCGGGCGCATACGAACTCGGCTACCAGAAGGTTCTCTCGGAATACGTCTAGGCTAAGACGGCTTCGGTCCGGGTGAGAGAGCGGAGACGAGCGACCCGCGATATCGATTCCTCTTTACTCCCGGAGGCGGTTAGGTCGGGTATGAGCAGGTTCGGCGAGGTCGACGACCAGTACGACCCAGACCGACTCGAGCAGCGGATCTTCGAGTACTGGGACGACGTCGACGCCTACGAACAGACGGTCGAGCACCGATCGGACGGTGAATCCTACTTCTTCGTCGACGGCCCGCCGTACACGTCGGGGTCGGCGCACATGGGGACGACTTGGAACAAGTCGCTGAAGGACGTCTACATCCGCTACCTCCGGATGCAGGGGTACGACGTGACGGACCGCCCGGGCTATGACATGCACGGACTGCCCATCGAGACCCGCGTCGAGGAGCGACTTGGATTCGAGAACAAGAAGGATATCGAGGAGTACGGCGAGGAGAACTTCATCGAAGCCTGCAAAGAGTACGCCGAGGAGCAACTCGAGGGACTTCAGTCGGATTTCCAGGATTTCGGCGTCTGGATGGACTGGGAGAACCCCTATCGAACGGTCAGCCCGGAGTACATGGAGGCAGCCTGGTGGGGCTTTTCGAAGGCCGCCGATCGCGGCTTGGTCGAGAAGGGGCATCGCTCCATTTCCCAGTGTCCGCGCTGTGAAACGGCCATCGCGAACAACGAAGTCGAGTACGAAGACGTCGAGGACCCCTCGGTCTACGTGAAATTCGACCTGACGGACCGCGGGGGATCGATCGTCATCTGGACGACGACCCCATGGACGATCCCGGCGAACACCTTCGTCGCGGTCGACGAAGAGGGCGAGTACGTCGGCGTTCGCGCCGAGAAAGACGGTGACGACGAACTCCTGTACGTCGCGGAACCGAAAGTCGAGGACGTCCTGGGTGAGGGCCGCTACGAGGACTACGAAATCGTCGAGGAACGCACCGGCGAGGAGTTGATCGGCTGGTCGTACGAGCACCCCCTGTCCGACGAGGTCCCCGAACATCCGACCCACGAGGGCGCACTCGAGGTCTACGCCGCCGACTACGTCGACGTTCACGGCGATGGGACCGGCCTCGTTCACTCCGCACCCGGTCACGGTGAGGAAGACTTCGAGCGCGGCCGCGAACTCGGGTTCCCGATCTTCTGTCCGGTCGGCGGGGACGGCGTCTACACCGACGAAGCGGGCGTGTACGCGGGACAGTTCGTCAAGGACGCCGACGACGAAATCATGGCGGATCTGGACGACAACGGTGCGCTGCTTGCGTCTGGCACCGTCGAGCACAGTTACGGCCACTGCTGGCGCTGTGACACGGGAATCCTCCAGATCGTCACGGACCAGTGGTTCATCACGATCACTGACATCAAAGACGACCTCCTCGCGAACATCGAGGACAGCGAGTGGCACCCCGAGTGGGCCCGCGACAGTCGGTTCCGCGATTTCGTCGAAGAGGCGCCCGACTGGAACGTCTCCCGGCAGCGCTACTGGGGAATCCCGCTCCCGATCTGGACGCCCGAGGATCGAGATGACGACGAGGACATGATTGTTATCTCAACGCGCGAAGAACTCGCGGAGCGCGTCGATCAGGTCATCGACCCCGAGGACGTCGACCTCCACAAGGACACGGTCGACGAATTGACCATCACCGAGGACGGGACGACCTACACGCGCGTTCCCGACGTCTTCGACGTCTGGCTCGACTCTTCCGTCGCGTCGTGGGGGACCCTCGACTACCCCTCTGACGACAGCAAGTTCGACGAACTCTGGCCGGCGGACTTCATCCTCGAGGCCCACGACCAGACACGCGGCTGGTTCTGGTCCCAGCTGGGGATGGGAACCGCCGCGATCGGCGAGATTCCCTATCAAGAGGTGCTGATGCACGGCCACGCGCTGATGCCGGACGGACGGGCGATGTCGAAGTCCAAGGACATCCTGATCGACCCGCACGAGGCGATCGATCGTCACGGCCGGGACGTCATGCGCATGTTCCTGCTGTCGAACAACCCGCAGGGCGACGACATGCGCTTTTCCTGGAACGGCATGCAGACAATGGAGAACCACCTTCGGACGCTATGGAACGTCTTCCGGTTCCCGCTGCCGTACATGCGGTTAGACGAGTTCGATCCGCAGGAAACAGGCCTTTCGAACGTCGACGACGATCTCGAGCTGATCGACGAGTGGGTGCTGGCCCGGCTCCAGTCCACCAAAGCCGAGATGACCGAGCACTTCGAGGACTTCCGACAGGACCGCGCCGTCGACGCGCTCGTCGAGTTCATCGTCGAGGACGTCTCTCGGTTCTACGTGCAGGCCGTCCGCGAGCGCATGTGGGAGGAAGAAGACAGCGCCTCGAAGACGGCAGCCTACGCGACGATCTACCGCGTGCTTCGAGAGAGCGTCACCCTCCTCGCGCCATATGCGCCCTTTATCAGCGAGAAGATCTACGGGACAGTGACCGGCGACGCCGAGTACGATACCGTCCACATGTCCGACTGGCCCGCCGTCGAGGAGTACTGGGTCGACGAACAGCTCGAGGAGGACGTCGCACTCCTCCGGGCGATCGAGGAAGCGGGCGCGAACGCCCGCCAGCAGGCTGGCCGCAAGCTGCGCTGGCCGGTGGCGCGAGTGGTCGTCGCCGCAGACGACGAACGAGTCGTCGAGGCCGTCGAGCGCCACACCAGCCTCCTCGAGGATCGGCTCAATGCGCGCGCGGTCGAACTCGTGGCGCCCGACGACCGATGGGGCGAACTCGAGTACAGCGCGGAGGCCGACATGAGTGAGCTTGGCCCGGCGTTCGGCGACCGCGCCGGGCAGGTCATGAACGCGCTCAACGAGGCTCGCATCGACGAGCCGACCCTCGAATCGATCGAGACTGCCGTCGACGACTACCTCGAGGACGACGAATCCATCACTGACGAGATGGTCTCGTTCGTCACCCAGACGCCCGACGGCGTCGCCGGCACCGCGTTCGGTACCGACGGCGACGACCGCGGCGTGGTCTACGTCGACGTCTCGCTAACCGACGACATCGAGAGCGAGGGCTACGCCCGCGAGGTCATTCGCCGCGTCCAGGAGATGCGCAAGGACCTCGACCTCGACGTGGAAGAGCGGATCGCACTCGACCTCGACATCGACGACGTTCGGGTCGCCGAGCTGGTCGCCGAGCGCGAGGACCTGATCGGTGAGGAGGTCCGCGCCGACGAACTCCGGACGGTCGAAGACGGTCACCGCAAAGAGTGGGACGTCGACGGTGTGACGATGGAAATCGCCATCGAGCCGCTGGCAGCGGCGGAAGCGTCTGACTAGTCGGCGTCGCTCTCGTACCTGTGGTGCTCGTCGGATCGCTCTCAGACAGCGTCGGGTCGATCAATGGCAACCCCGGCGTGGATCTCTCGGGGACCCAGTCGACCGGGCCAGAGGTAGAGTCGATAGACGCTGGCCCGACTTATCGTCCGGAACGACGACGGCCGCGAGACTCGACGGGATGCCAGAGTTCGGCGTTCCGGCGAGTCTCGCGGCCGTCGCAACGGTGCTTTTCGGCGCACTGCAGGCTCGCCGTCGCTGAATCCCGTCCGCCGTCGCTCCTACTCGCATGAGACACCCCCAAACGAAATCGGTCGAGAGCCGCCCGTGGCCGTTTTACTCGAGGTCGACGCGAAATCGGCACGCATCGGCGCCGTCGTCGACGCAGGCTGTCTTCCTGACGGTCGCGTTCGCGTCGAAGGCGATGACGATACCTTCGAGGATGCCGTGAGCCAGTCCACAGTACTGTCTCTTCCGGTGGGTGTCGTAGGAGACGGACGCGTAGTTCCACTTACGCGTACAGGATAGTTCCGGGAGCGCTGCGTCAGCCGTCGCATCGTCGACGTCTTCGTACACGTCCTCGAGCGAGCCGAGGAACCCCGCCAGGTCCCACTCGCGACGGATGTGGGCGCTGAACGTCGAGAGTAGTTGAGGAGCGAGCGACCGGCCGAAATCCCGTTCGATCGTGTATCTGTCCTGTGTCGCCATCGCCGTGAGCGTCTGGAGGATGGCGTCGATTTCCGTGTCGTCGTACCGGCTAACGGGAAGATATAGCTTCGGCTCGATGCCGGATCGCTCGACGATAGTCTCCCAGCTGTCGTCGTCGGCTCGCTCGATAACGTATTCTTTGAGTGATTTGTGGACGATTCCGTGCATCTGGTCCTGGTGCCTCATCACGTCGCCTACTGCGCTTACCTCGTGTCGTGCGACGGGCTAATAACTATGGCAGTGTCAGGCGACTACTTAATGGTTTACTTACAGGTGCGACGCGAGCGTCGGTGCGACCGAGACGGTACTGACGCCTCGTTCGATCGTATCCGTGCCGTAGATTGCCTCGACGCCGGCGCGAGAGAGCTTCGTAACGGCGTTGCGGGCGAGTAGTGGATGGACGCAAGTGACGAACACGCGACCGACGTCTCGATCCTGCAAGACGCCGACGGCTTCGCTCATCGTCGACCCCGTCGCGATGATGTCGTCGACGACGACGACGTCGCGGCCGGTCACGGTGCCGTCCCTCGGAGATATCTCGACCTCGGTGCCGGAGTAACGGGTCTTCTCGAAGTAGTCGATTTCACCCGCGCCGTAGGCATCGCGAGCGGTTTCGGCGAGATCAATCGCGCCCGCGTCCGGCGAGAGGAAAACCGGGTCCTCGAGGTCGTCGGGCAACGGTTCGGCCAGCCGTCCGGCTGCGTCGACCGCCGTCGCGGTCGGATCGAAGTACTCGCAGACGGCTTCTTCGTGGGGATTGACGGTCACTACGTGGTCCGTGCCGGTCGAAATGGCCCGGGCGACCGCACGGGCAGACACGGGATGACCCGCCTCGAACGCCTCGTCCTGCCGACCGTATCCCATGTACGGCAACACGGTGACGACCTCCTCGACGCCGGACGCGCGGACGGCATCCTGTAGCTGAAGCACCTCGAGATGGGCGTCGCTCGAAACCGTCGCGGCGACGATCACCGCTCGCTCCGGGCGTGTGTCGGCGACGCCGGGGACGGCGGCCAGCAGTTCGCCGTCGGGGAAGCGGTCGTACTCGACGGCTGCGAGCGGTTCCTCGAGTTCGCGCGCGAGCGCCGCGGCGAGGGCCTGCGACGCGGATCCGCTAACGATCATAGTCGGTGGGACAGCCCGGGGATTAAACCAGTTTTCGTTCTTCCGGCCGCTTGCCGCAGGATTTTCGACGCAACGGGCAGAATCAGATTCTGTATAGTAGCGGGCCAAAACTATGGATTGCGCTGCTACTCACTATCAGGCGAGTTCGCGCCCGTCGACCGCCGGAGCCGCCGTTGCAGGAATCGCCACCCCGGTTACGTCCATGACTCCGAGCGATCGTGTCCGCCAGCCGTCGTCGATCGCAGACAGAAACATTCCTCGTTCCGTGACGGCGTAGACGGTGTCGCCGTAACCGAACCCGACGATCCTATCGTCCCCATCGGGAATGCCTTCCCGAGTAGCCCACTCCCCGTCGGTTTCGTACTCGTAGAGTTCGTCGCCCGAGACGGCGTGTGCGCGCTCGAGTCTACCACGCCGCGAGCGCGGATCCGCCGCGACTGTCTCGAACGCGCCCTCGAGTGCGTTCATCCAGCCGTTACCGAGTTTGTAGAGCCCGTTCCCGGTGGCGGCCAGCGGAACGCCGGCGGCCGAGAGGTCCCGAACGTCCGTCAGTCCGACGTGATCGAGTCCACCGTCGTAGACGCGGTAGACGCCACGATCTGTGCCGATCAGGTCGCCGTCGATCGCTCGCACTGCCGTGTCGGGGCCCGACTCGAGGATCGTCCACTCGTCGGCCTCGGCCGGCAGGCGCGCGATCCGACCGTCCGGACCGGCCGCAAGCAACTCTTCGCCGTCGAAGCCGACGGCGACGGCCGGACCGAACCCCGTTTCGACGAACGTCTCACCGCCACCTGCGACCGGCACGTCGCCAGTGGCGCCGGCGTCGAGTTCCGTCTCGAGCGCGACTACCCGGACGTCCTCGTCGGTCGCGACGGCGACGCGGCGGCGGGTCGCCGCGACGCCTCGGGCGGCACAGCGTTCGCAGAGCCCGAACTCACCGACGGTGTCGCCTGCGACGCGGACGCGAACGACGCCGTTCGCGCTCGCGACGTAGGCAGTGATCGCCCCCTCTTGGTCGCCGAAGACGCGTTTCTCCTCGATCGAGTTCATACGTGATCGTCGCGGGGCCGGGCCGAAAACGTTCCGTCCTGCGGGGACGGCGCTTCGGAATCCCTTTGGGGAGTCCGGACAGACTAGGGAGTGATGCAAGTCTTCGGATCGAGTGGGACGCGAGGCGTCGCCAACGAGGAACTGACGCCCGCGTTCGTCCTGCGAGTCGCGAAAGCGGCCGGGACGACCTGGGACGGCGATCGCGATGGGAATCGGGTCGCGATCGCCCGCGACACTCGCCACACCGGACAGATGCTGGCCGATGCGGCCGCCAGCGGACTGGCGAGTACGGGTGCCGACGTCGACCGTCTCGGAATCATCCCCACGCCAGGGGCACAGGCCTACGCCGAACGGGAAGGGGTCCCCGTCGTCGTCATCACGGCCTCGCACAACCCGCCGCAGTACAACGGGGTCAAACTCGTCGGCAGCGATGGCGTGGAACTCTCGGTCTCGGCGCTCGAAGCGATCGAAGAAACGCTCCTCGCCGAGTCGTTTACCGTCGCGCCCTGGGACGAGACGGGTCGCGTTCACGATATCGAGGGGGCGGGGCGCGAATACGTCGACGAACTCCTCGCCGCCACCGATCGAGCGGCGATCGCCGACGCAGACCTCACTGTAGCACTCGATCCGGGTCACGGAGCGGGATCGCTGATCAGCCCCACGTTCTTCCGCAAACTCGGCTGTCGCGTCGTCACCGTCAACAGCCAGCCCGACGGCCACTTCCCCGGTCGTGATCCCGAACCCATCCCCGACAACCTCGCCGACCTGGGCCGACTCGTCTGCGCGACCGACGCCGACGTCGGCATCGCCCACGACGGCGACGCCGACCGCGCCATCTTCTTCGACGAAAACGGCGAGTACGTCGAAGGCGATGCGACCCTCGCCGCGCTCGCCGCCGCCGAACTCGAGGCCGGCGACACCACAGTCTCCGCGGTCAACGTCTCCCAGCGGCTCGTCGACGTCGTCACCGACGTTGGCGCCGACATCGAATTGACGCCCATCGGCTCGACAAACATCATCACGCGCATTCAGGAACTCGAAGCCAGGGGCGAACGAGTGCCGATCGCGGGCGAGGGCAACGGGGGTATCTTCTTCCCGAATTACCGGCTCGCGCGCGACGGGGCCTACACGGCCGCGAGCTTTCTCGAGTTGGTCGCCGATCGGCCGGTCAGCGTGATCGTCGCGCCGTTCGACGGCTACGTTAACGTTCGACGAAACGTCGAGTACGAGTCGACGGCCGAACGTGACGCGATGCTCGACGCGGCAGCCAACCAGGCCCAGATCGCCGAGGCGGAGCTCAACACTCGTGACGGCTACCGGCTGGATTACGGCGACGCCTGGGTGCTCGCTCGACCCTCCGGCACCGAACCACTCGTCCGAATCTACGCCGAAGCTCGCGACGGTGATCGGGCCACGGATCTCGCCGACGACATGTACGAGGCGCTCGCCGACGCGAAAGCCGACGCTTGATACGGACTACTGTAAGCCATTGCCGGTGCAACCGCGACCGTCCTGCGGGTGCACCGGTACATCGGTACAGCAGACCGTATGAGTCGGTGTTTCGTTCTCGAGTGATTTTCACAAGAAAACGTTGCAACGTATCGGATTGCCGTTTTTTCTGTTTGCCAAGACCAAAGCGGTGATTCTACGGATGATTTCGACGCGAGATTTCCGTCCGCGAGCCACGTGCAATAACAACCGGTCCATCTGGACGTACGGATTCTGTATCAATCGGCGAGGCGTCTATCGATTCGTCTGATTTGAGTGCCTCGTCTGTAGCGGTCCGACTTAATTGTACGAAAGATTCTCCGTTCGGGTTGTAAATATTTTTCGATAAAAATAAATAAGTAATCTGCTGCAGTAGATTCATTGGTGCATGGTAGCAATAGTTATGCTACAAAGCACTCGTCACAGAAGCGGAGCAGGGGTGAAAATCATGGCCAATGCTCACAAACTCGATTGTGAAGCGGTATCGGATACGTGCCGTTTCATCATTCAATCGGAAGACGAAGAAGAAGCGGTCGAATTGGCTCAGAAACACATGAAGAATGTCCACGGCCAAGAGTACACGGGCGACGAACTTCGGGAGGAATATCTGCAAGTCGTGTGAACTACCCTGCCCTACCGCGCTCGGGCTTACCCAGCCCTCGCTTGTTAAGGACAGGGCTTCCTGCTTCGGTGTCGGAACGTGCAGGGAACGTCCCCACAGCGTCCACAAGACGCGGAGCGTCTCGTGCGGCCCGGCAGAACGCTGTTGGCGTTCTGCGGACGGTTCCAGACTCCACAGGCGGCTTCCCTTGACAGGTGGTTCGGAGTGTCCCACTCCTACCGGTTGGACACTCGGCCACAACCGTCGATGCACGCTTGTTGTCGCGTTTGAACACCGCCGGAGGCGTGGTGAGCATCTTATTCTCACTTTCTACCGAAGGATAATAAAGGTGCCGATTCACACGAAACCAAGACGTGCGGGCGTTGTATCCCCTCCCTGCTCGCTTCGCTCGCTGAGGAAGGGGGCTTAGCGCCCTCAATTACAGCTAACGACCGGTGGCGAGGTCGAGTATCGATTTCTATTTTGTAGCGTATGGTCTCACAGATGTCATCAATTTTTGATCGTCATTGGCTAATTTCGGGTGTTCGCAGTTCATAGTTAGCATGTGATTTCGTCCACACCGAGGCTAGTTCGTTAGATCTTGAATCGACCGAAGACGGACTCGTCGAGAAGTCGAGGACTGAAATCGAGTCCGACAGTCCCTCGAGTTGTCGGGGTGTCGAAACCGTGCTCGGATCAGTACGTGGCCGTCTACCTGTTCGGTACACCCGATAACCGGATGAGGACCGCAACGGAGCCACCGTATCGGAACGGATCGATCGGGGTCAGGGGTCCATTTCAGGCGTTCTGAACGGCCTCGCTCAGTTCGTCGTAGTCGGGTTCGTTCGTCGGGTCGTCGGCTTCCCATTCGTATGTCACAGTCCCCTCGTCGTCCAGCACGTATACGGCCCTGTTGGCGGCCTCGTACAGGCCCAGGTCGGGGATGTCGATCAAGAGATCGAACGCCTCGATCGTGTCGCCGTTCATGTCACTGACGAGGTCGAACTCGAGGTCGTACTCGGACGCGAACGCACCCTGGGAAAACGGCGAGTCGGCGCTGATTCCGAAGACTGTCGCATCGGCGTCCGTGAACCGATTGAGATTGTCCTGCAGGGCGACCATCTCGTTCGTACAGGGCGGCGTGAACGCCCCCGGAAAGAATGCGAGCACGACCGGTCCATCGCCGAGATGATTCTCGAGGTCGAACGTCTCGTGGTCGCTGCCCTTGTACGTCGCCGTGAACGTCGGTGCACTGTCGCCTGTCGAAACCATGGCACGAACTCGTACCCTCCTCAGCGTCCTAAATCCCCGGCCGTACTGGTTCGGTATTCCGAACGGTGTCTCGCCACGTTTCGTGAACGTCCGTCAACCGAAATCATTCACAATTTCTGCCTATATCCGTGATTAAATGCGGGGTATTAGCAATAGATATAAGTTACTATGGAGAAACAATCCAGTCTGAAGTTCGTTTCCGAATGCGAGAGGGCACGCGCGGTACGAAATGCCCCGGGTGGTGAAACACCGGAGACGATGCCTGGAAAGAACACCTGCTTTGCGAGTATTATTTCTCATATTGTATCGAGATATAAACGTCCCGCACGAGCGTCGAATCGACCACTACGACCAGCGATAGCACCGTTTTTCCGGTTATCGGACACGACGCTCGGTGGTCGGCGTGACGGATGAGGACACCGACGCCGACGACGCTCCCACCAACGACCTCGAGTCGTCGGCCCCCACGTGCCCGCGCTGTGGTGAGCGAGTGTACCGAACGATCACGACCGGTCCGCTTTCCGGATCCGTCCGCCCCTGTGGCTGTGCGGTTCTCCCGTGCGCCCTGAAGCGCGACGGCGAGTAGCGACTTCCGCCGCTCGTCCTCGAGAGCGGATTCGCCTTCGAGACGGCACCTCGAGGCGAAAACTGGTAGATCACGACTGATCGTAACCGAACTCGAGAATGAGACTCTAATCGGCCGAAAGACGGTTCTGACTGACGCAAACGTTATATATGTCAGTATTGTAGTGGGAATTAGGTGGTCAGAAATGGGACGAACTTCGTTCGAAGCGAACCACGGAGAGGAACTTACGCTCACGGTTGATGATAGAGGACGAGTGACCCTGCCGAAAGAGGTCCGGGACCGGTTAGGAATCGAATCGAACGATGAGATTCCTGCGACCCTCGTTGGATCCGTTCTCGAAATCAATCCGAAACCGAGTTCGAAGCTAGAGACGGCAACGGCAGGCCGAGATGACTGGGAGAACACGACACCGACCGATGCCGGAGAAACGCTCTTCGGGCCGATGGATCGGTAAAGTGGCGCCGATGACTGATTCTCTCCCGACTGAGGTGACGATTCTTACGGACGTGAACGTGCTCGCAATAGGGCTCACGGATGATCATCCCGCGCATGACGATGTGTACCCATGGATCCAGAACGTACTCGATGGGCCGAACGTCTTGCTCGTGTTCGATTATTATCCGCTCCGAGCGCAGTATCTCATGACGAGCAATTTCGGCGTGGATGCGGTTGCTGCTCGGAATGCGATCCAATCGCTCGTCCGCAGCCCCGCACGAATTGTGGGCGCCACTGAGACGACGCTTCTCGAAGCATACGAGATTAGCGCCGAGAAAAATCACGACGTGTATGATTCGTTCATCATCACTCTCGCGCGGACGTATGATGCCGATTACTTGATAACGACCGACAGCGATTTTGACGACCTTTGCGACGGCGAAGACGTGAAATACGTCAACCCAATCTCGACTGAGAAACGCGAGAAGCTAACACTCATCGACGGGTAGTCGCCCGAGCGTTATCCGTCTGGCTTGTACTGAGTGATTGGCGTACCCTGTGGACGTCTCGGGTCTGCAAGCTGCGCCCCTCATATCGTCGAGCCCAGCCTCGGCGACAACGTGTTCAAACGGTGCGCAGACCACTCTCGCTCTCTGGAACGGCCCCGGCGCCTACACCGGGGAGGTGGTCACTCGGCAGGGCCGGCAAAACATATCACCATCCCAAGGTTTCAATGAGCTCATTCTGCCGGATTCGCTCCCAGTTGCTCGAGGAACGAGAGTGTATCGTATAGTTGCCAAATCTCGAGTGAACTACCCCGCCCTACTCGTCGCCTTTGGCGACTCCTTGAGGGCAGGGCTTCCTGCTTCGACGACGCGACTTGCAGATACGGGAACTGTATCCACAGCGGTCGCAGTCTCCACAGGCGTTGCTTCGGAGTGAACCACTCCTAGGTTCTCCAGACCACGCGACTGGATGTTCAACGCCGCGTTCCAATCCCTGTCCAATTCGAACCCACACGACGGACACGAGTGTTCGCGGACCCACAACGGCTTCTCAGTCTCCATACCACACGACGCACACTCCGTTGTCGTCCCATGTGGGTGAACCTCAATGACGTGACACCCGTTCTTCCGACCGTGATGTTTCAGAATCGTACTGAAGTTTCGCCAGCCGACTTCGGCCTTGTTCCGCGCGTTGCCACTGCATTCAAGCAGTGACGTCACGTTCAGGTCTTCGACGAACACGGCATCGTGCTCGGTCGTGTAATAGTGCGCGAGTTTGTGTTTATAGTCTCGCTTCTTGTTCGACATGCGAGCATGGATTTCAGCGACTCGCCGCCGTTGCGTCTCCCAGTTGTTCGACTCGTATTGCTTGCGAGAAAGCGAACGCTGCTCACGTTCGAGGCGTTTTCGCTCGTCGGATAAGTCAAGACGTCCGACGGAGCGTCCGTCCGAATCCTGGACGAAGGTGAGAACGCCGAGGTCGATCCCAACCGTGTCTTCCGGCTCAATGTCAGCTGAGTCTGGTTTCTCTGGCGTGTCGGTGCTGATGCAGAACGAAGCGTACCACGCTCCAGTGGGTTCTTTCTTCACCGTGACTTCTTTGATAGCATCGTGGTCGGGAAGGTCACGGTGAAGTCGGAGTGGGATTTCGATGGTTTCACCACGAACTTTTGTGAGTCGGAGTATCGCTCGGTCTCTCGGGCCACTCTTCGTGTCGAGTTCGAAGCCCGATTGCCGGTACGTGAAACTCCGATACTCACGCGGTGACTTCCAGTTCAGCGAGCCAACGTCGTATCCCTTGGCTTTGAGTGTGCCGAGGTTGGTGATGTTGGTTCGGATACGCTCGACAGCTTTCTGCAAGACGGTGGAGTAGACCTGTTTGAGGTCAGTTCACTGTTGTTTGAGTTCTGGCAGTTCATCTCGGACGTGCCAGACACGCTGTCGAAGCGTCCCCTCGTCTTCTGGTATCTCGGTGAATTCGTGGAGGGCGTGGTTGTAGAGTTGTCGCACGGTGTCACGAGTCCAGTCGAGACTCTCCCGTTGGGTGGTGGTGGGAAAGAGACGGTATCGTGGACTGTACTCCATGCGACTTGTTTTCGTCTATGAATTGTGGTTTATTAAGCGTTTGTGAGTAACGGTGTGTGACGATCGTGCGGGTGCTGTATCCCCGCCCTCCTCGCTCCCGTCGGTCGCTCCTCGAGGACGGGGGCGTAGCACCCTCTCTTTCAGCTAACCGTCCGTCCTCGATTCGATCGAACTCCATGCCGATTACCTCGAACTCCTGGCCGGTCGGCTCGAGCCCCGGGCGCCCGGGCAATCGTCCCTCGAAGGTCCCACTGGCCGTGTAACGAACTGCTACGAGGTTACCTTCCCCGATGATCGAGTCGATCGTAACGCTGAAATCCGGGAAGGCGTCCCCGAATACTCTGACGTACTCTTCGTACGCCTCGCGGCCGCGAATCACCCGAGACCCACTAATATCGTACAGCACGACGTCGTCGCTCACCTGCTCGTCGAGCACTTCGAGAGTGCCCTCGTTGTACACGTCGAACGAGGCTCGCCGTACGATCGTTTTGTTCCCCTGTTCCCCGGGAGTTCCTTCCACTCCAGCCTGGTCGCTGGCGCTCGCGGAGGTCATCATCCCGAGTGCACCCATCGTGATCGCGCCGTCTTTCAGTAGCGTTCGGCGAACTAGCCCGTCTGCTGCGTGCGGTTTGTCGGTCATGGTGTCATCCCGCGTGGTGTGGGAGCGATCCCAACCACGATCAGAGACAGGAGAGGGTTTTCGAAGCTGTGGAGAATACGACGGAGCACGTACTATCTCCATCGGACGTACGCGACCGGCAAAGCGTCGTCGAACCCACGGCACGGGGTCGCCCTCGCCGGAGCGACAGGAACCGTCCGGTGGGAGAATATCGGTCGTGCTGATTCGCGTCGTGCTGCATTCGGGCCTTGAATACGACAGCTCCCGCTCGAGCGACCGAGTCGTTGCCGAGAGCGGCGGCTTAAATCGCGCGGATTCGGGGTCGAACGTATTTGTGCGTGGGGGTGGCAGCGTGGTACATGCCCACAGTTGAATTCGAGGGTGAAACGATCGAAGCCGACACCGGTGACAACCTCCGTCGAACGCTCCTCGATGCCGGACTCTCCCCTCACAACGGGGCAGCCCAGTACGCGAACTGTCACGGCAACGGGATCTGCGGGACGTGCGCTGTCGAAATCGTCGCGGGCGAGGTCGCCGAACCGACGGGCCAGGAGCGCCGCCGTCTCAAGCTCCCACCACACAGCCTCGACTCCGGACTGCGGTTGTCGTGTCAGCTCCCGATCGAGGACGACCTCGTCGTTCGGAAACACCCGGGCTACTGGGGCCAGAAAATCGAAGACGACGATTCGTGACTGCTGCGGGTCATGCCGACCCAGCGGTCACACGAGCCCCGGAGGATACCCCGTGACGCCTCCGCCGTCGACGATCGATACGCAGTCGTCCCACTCGACGGATTCCGCGGTCGTCTCACTCGATCGATCGGTGATCCTCGAGCCGGGAGCGCGACGTGATCGGCTGTCAATCCACACGCCACCTATTCTACCGCGATTTTCGTTTCCGTCACTTTCACTCCCGCCTTCGCGTCGGCTTGGTCGCGGTATCGATCGTCGATTTCCTGGGCGATTACCTCGTCGGTTCGGTCCCCGACTGCGCCGGAGAGCGGTGTGGCGAACATGAGTTCGAGTGCCACCCCGATCGGTTCGATCGCCTCGTCGAACGAGGTCCTGATTTCGATGGTTTCGATATCGTCGTCGAACTCGTCCTCCAACCGATGTTTGAGGCGCTCGAGGAGCTGCTGATCGATCGACTCGATCACGACCGCGTGCGTTCTGAGTCTGGACACGTGTGGGTTGGCCCCATCGGCCCCTATTAACCTCCTCCTTGCAACCATCACTCCGCTGTGCTCTGCCCGTCCCCGTTGTGCGAGTTCTGGATACATCGAGTCCCCCCTGTGCACCCTCCCTGTACGCGATCTACAATGACCTGTTCTCCCCGACGCCGCGTGAGATGGCCTCTCCCTCGAGCGTCGTTCGAGTCCGAGTACATTCATCGCTGTTACCGGAAAGCTACTTTTCGAGACTCGTGGGAAATTTCTCCGGACCGTCATTCCAATGATACCATCGATAACTGACAATCATACGCGAAGCACCAACCGGCGTCGGTTCCTGAAAGCCGCCGGGGCGACCGGTGTAGCCGGTTTCGCGGGCTGTCTGGCCAGTGGGTCGGAGAAAACACCCCCGGAAAACGAGACGGAGGGCGACGGCACCGTGCACGGTGACAGTGAGCGGCCACCGTCTGCAAGCACGATCACGCTCGGCGGTTCGATGAGCCTCTCCGGGGAAAACGCCGACCTCGGTCTGTTGTACCGGGACGCCTACGAGCTGACTATTAACCGGATCAACGAAGCGGGAGGCGTCGAGGCCGGAGACGGAAATACCTACACGCTGGATATGATCCTGCGGGACGACGAGAGCGACCCCTCGAGAAGCGAGGCCATCTACAGGGAACTCGTCGCCAAGGAAGACGTCGACTATCTACTCGGGCCCTACTCGAGTTCGGTGACGCTACCGGCGAGCGAGGTTGCGGCGGAGGCCCACCGACCGATGGTCTCCGGCGGCGGCGCAAGTCAGGAGATACACAGCCAGGACAACGAGTGGATTTTCAGCCTGTTACCGCTCGCTGACACGTACTCACATACCAGTATCGACATGGCGATGGCACAGTCGGAGCCACCGTCGTCAGCGGCGATTCTGGTCGAAAACGATCTCTTCAGCCAGAGCAGCGCGGAGGGTGACCGCCGGAAGCTCCGGTCGGCGGGGATCGACATCGTCGTCGACGAAACGTTTCCCAGCGAGACCTCGGACCTCTCGACGCTCCTCGAGCGGGTTCAGGAGAGCGACGCAGACGTCCTCATCCTGAACGCACACGAGGAGCACGCGATCATCGCGGCCGAGGGGATGGCGCGTCGGAACATCGACGTCGACATGGCGATGGCCACGGTCGGAGCCCTCACCGATTCCTTCAAGGAGCAGACGGGGGCGAACGGGGACTACTGGTACGGTCCATCGCCGTGGGCGAGCACCGTCGATTCCGAGGATGCCGTCTTCGGGTCGACGAGCGAGTTCATCTCGGCCGTCAACAGCGAGTACGGGTACGACCCCGACTATCACAGTGCGGCCGGCAGCGCCGTCGTCCAGACCTTCCAGCGCGCATTCGCGCAGGTCGACGAGGTCACACCAACGGCTGTGCGCGACGCCATTCGAACCGTCCAGTTCGACAGTCTCTACGGCCCGATCCAGTTCGACGACCAGCGCGTCATTCCGCGGGATATGGTCGTCTACCAGTGGCAACCCGACGTGGGCAAACAGATCGTCTGGCCGGAAGGGGTCCGCGAGTCCGACCCCATCTATCCGACGCCAAACTGGAACGAACGATAGAATTTCCACGGCGACAGCTTTCGGTACCGGGTCAGTACTCCGTCCCCCGCTCGGGTCCGTTGTGGTCGGATCACCCCTTCTCTCGGCTTGGATCGATGCCGGCGAACTCGCGCGACTCTCGGCGCTCTACTCGCACTCTCGCCCGACGCACTCCGAGACGCACTGGCGAGAATTCGGTTCGGCAGCGTGGCTCGAGGACTGAAGACGAGGAGAAGATCAGTCGAGTGTGACGTGCTGGCAGTTGCCCTCCAACCGAACGGTCGGGGACTCTTCCGCCCCGCCTTCGATCCACACTTCGATTCCTTCCCAGTTCCCGTCGGAACACCCGTTGTTGGGACCGCTGAATTCCGGCCACGGCCGTTCGAATCGGTTCCCGTCAACCGTTGTGATCACGTCGTGCGGGTCGGCCGACGCGGGAAACGTCGCGTCCTCGTGGGCTTCGTTGTCGTCGGAGAGGGTATACTCGCGTTCGAATACGACCGTTCCGTCTTCCGCTTCGACCGTAACTGTCGTCTCACGGGCGACCTCGCGGTCGCTGAGATACACGCTCACCGTGTGTGCGGGTTTTCCCGACGCATTGACGGCGCTACACCCTGCAAGCCCGCCGATTCCACCCGCCGCGATCAATCCGAGAACGGTGCGTCTGGAGGGGGCGCGAGACATGCTCAGTACCTGACACTCCAATGAAATGAACCTTCGGGTCGAGTTTCAACGGCCGGTTCGGGACGTCGGTCTCTCCACTTCGAAACCGACACGACGTCTTCGCTGGCTCAGTACCCTTGCCCCTCCGGCACGATCGTCACCGGAACAGACGCCCGGCGTGTGACTCCTTCCGCAACGCTTCCGAGCAACACCCGCGAGACGCCGGCTTTCCCGTCGCTTCCCATAACGATCGCGTCGATATCCCCGTTCCTCACGTATTCGAGGATCGCATTCGCCGCCCCGCTCCCTTCGACGACGGCCGTCTCGACCGGTCGATCGTACTCGTCGGCCGTCCGCCGAACGTCGTCGAAGAACGCAGGTTCGAGGTCTCCGGACGCGACGCCGCCGTAGCTCGCCTCGAGGTCGTCCACTACGGAGAGTACCGTCACGCGATCGGCGGGAACCCACTCGAGGGCGTACTCGAGCGCCGCTCGAGCCGGTCCGGACTCGTCCATCGGGACCAGGATGTGTCGTGGGATGACAGAGACTACGAGTCCAACTGTGGAAAATGCTCGGTCGTTCGAATCATAGCAGTCGGTGCACGTCGGTCCGTTCCCGAATTCGTCGGGCGTCGTACTCCGTCTGCGTAGTGGGCACATCGACATCGCATTCAGGCACGGAGAGTCACGGAGAAAGCCCCACCCTTCGAAGCAGGAAGGGCGTCAACCATCCACGATTCGTACACCCAGTAGGCCACCTCCAACGAGCCCCAGATACAGGACGTTTGTGAATGTAGTGATGTCTATCCAGACGAGGTAGCACCCATAGCCCCCGCCAATGATGAGAAGGACGGCTGCTGACGCGGGAATTCCCTGCTGTCGCCGTTGATACGCTTCGTTCACTCCATAGGCTAGTATCGCGGCTTGAACAAGGATCCGAAGTGCGAATTCCGCTCGTTCACTCCCTATACGTAGTGAACCGAGTACGAGCGTGCAGACGACGACCCCGAGGCCTATTTTCACAGCCGACTTCGAACGTTTCGCTAATCCATCTGCCATTCCCAGTAGCTATATTTGCGGCGAATTTCTTATTAAAACATAGTGTGATCGGCTCCGCTCAGTTCAACGGTCGACGTCGGGACCCTGAAACGCTTCCGACGACGGTACGAGAGAGGATAGTTACCGAAACGTATCAGGCTTCGAGCGGAAACCGTCCTGACTGTACATACACGGTTCGATGATACTATGGTCGGGCTGAATAGACGAATTGTTCTCGTCTGGACTGTATATCTCCTCGTTATTTCTGCCCTCATGTACGGCTCGCTGCGAGTCCTGCAATCGTCCGTTGACCCGGTTTCACCGACCGTGATTATCGTCGTCCCCGGGGTTAGTTTCGTCATCGGGCTCGCCTATCTGTTGCTTCAGTACCGATCCTGGGACGTTGTGATGCAGGACGAGGAACTCCGCCTCCAGCGCGGCGTCCTCCGAACGAAACAGACGTTCATCCCCTACAAGCAGATACAGCATATCGACGTCGAGGCACGGCCGCTCGAGCGAGTGTTCGGACTGTCCCGCCTCGTCGTCTACACCGCCGGTGCGCCACGTTCGGATCTGGTCGTCCCCGGGCTCGACTCGAGTGATGCGCTCGTTCTTCAGGAGCGATTATCGTGAGAGATCGGACGATGACTGACGCCTCGAGACTCCACGTGAGGTCGATCGTCTGCCGTGCGATGGACGACGTGAGTCTATCAGTCGTCCTGGTAACGGGCGTTTTGTTCGTGTATCAGGACGGGGTTCGCAATCTTCGCTATCTGCTCCCGTTTGTACTCCTCTATTTCCTCGCAGCGGCACTGTGGGAAAGCCTCTACTGGTCTCGATTTACCTATCACGTGACGGACGAAGACGAGATCAGCATCCGCTCCGGCGTGTTTCGCCGTCGTCATCGGACGGTTCCGTTCGATCGAATCGAACACGTACGGCTGCTGGAGTCTCCCGCGAGCCGACTGTTCGGCGTCACCGGAATACACTGCGAAACTGCCGGAACGCGTGACAAAAGTGAGGTCGAACTTCGATACGTCTCTCCGGAGACGGCAAGTAGGCTACGGAACACGCTCGAGTCGAGGCGTCTCGCTCGTTCACACGCGTCTCGGTCGGACGAAACGCGGTTATACGATCTCGCACCCTGCCGGTTAGCGGCGTACAGCCTGCTCAGAATTCACTACGCACCGGTTATCTTCGCGGTCGGAACCGTCGTTTCGATTGCGATCCTTCCGTTCGAGGCGACGGCCTCGCTCGATGTTCTGATCGTCACGTCCGTCCGGTCCGTTCTCCCCGTCGGCTTCGGATCGTCAAAGTGGGGCGGACTGATCGTTCTCGCGACCATCGCCGGATGGGGCGTCGGTGCCGCCCGGTCGGCGATCAGACTGTACGATTTTCGACTCACGCGTGACGACGACACGCTGTACCGACGTCACGGACTCCTCACTCGAGTCGAAGCGGAGATTCCGATCGATAACGTCCAGATCGTCCGATGTAGTGACAACCCGCTCTTTCGAGCCCTCGGGCAGACGGAACTCGAAATCCAGACGGCGGGTGGAAGTGAGATTATGCCGTTCGACTCGAAGACGACGCTCGTTCCGCTAGCGCCTCGAGCGGACGCCGAAGAAATTGCGCGACTGGTTCTCCCGTTCGACTTCGACGAGACGGCGACCGTCCCGAAATATGCACGGAGGAGATATCTCGTCCGGTATCTGCTGGCCGGGCTGCTCGCCGCCTCTGCGACGGTCCTCGGTCGGGACTATGCCGCTGCGCTCGCCTCTATTCCGCTTGCGGCGTCCGTTATTCCGGTACTGGTAGCTCTCGTCGCGGCGCACGTTCGTTGGTCCAATATCTCGTATGCCTTCGGGACAGACCACCTTCGAGTGTGTAACGGCTTCTGGCGACGGCGGGAGTATATCTTGCCCTATCGAAACGTACAGCGGTACACTGTCTCCCAGACCGTACTGCAACGCCGTCACGGACTCTCGACGTTGCGGGTCGAAACGGCTGCCTTTCCACTTTCGATCGGTGCGAGTATCCCCGACGTGGATACTGAAACAGCGATGGAGTTCGGTGATCGGTTACGGCGACATCTCTGATCTTCGATCTGCCCTCGCTTACGTCGCTGCTCTCTGCATCCGTCGTATCCCTTCTGGGCCCGACTCTCACTCTGAACGAATGCTACTGCATAACGAGACGGCTCCTCGAGCCCTCGAACGACCCGTGGTCGCGATGAACGAACGAGGGCCCGAGTGGAAAATAAAATGCTGGCGCCGAGTCACTCGAGATGATTGTCTCCGAGCGCGACCTCGAGTCGCTCGCGGTCCGTACGTAATTCCTCGAGTTCGGCTTCGACGCGGCCGTCTGTCAGCCGCTCGCGTTCGGCGTGCGTAAGCCGATCGAGGGTCTGCGCTGCAGTCTGCAGGCGGTCGTACTCGGGGTCTGTCGCGAGCAGTCGAACCTCGCGTAGCGCTGCGACGGTGTCCTCGTCGGCGACGCGGTCGACGAACGGGCGATACTCCCGCGCCCTGGTGCGGAGTGCGCCGGCGGGCTCCGGCGGCCAGTCGATCGTCAGCGGTTCGGGGCCGATGCCGTCGAGATACGTCTGCTGGGTCGCGACGACGCGCTTGAGTTCGTCCGCGCTATCCACGTAGTGGGAGAGCTTCGACCGGGAGTACTCGGCGTACTCGAGCAGTTCTGGGATCGTGTACTCGCCCGCTGAATTGGTTCGGACGTACGTCATCAGATCCGGCGGCGGCAGTCCGTAGTTCACGAACGGGTACCATCGGCTCCGCTCGAGCAGGTCGAACACCTCGCGTGCGGAGGCCTCGAGCCGGTACGCGTCGAACGCGTCGCGGATCGCCTCGTCGTAGATTTCGATGGGCTCTCGAAGGCGTTCGACCGGCGCGTCAAGGTCGGCGTTCGCGAGTTCGAGCAGCCGTTCGCGCTCGGCGATTTCGTCCGCGAGCGTCCGCAGTCGCTTGCTCGCGGCTGTCCGCGCGTCCGCCAGTTCCTCGCGAGCGGCGTCGCGTTCGTCGAGCAGGTCCGCACACCGTGCTGCGGGCTCGAGGGCCTCGCGTGCTCGGTCGAAGTCGGACTCGCTGAGCCGGCGCTTGTCGATCGCATCCAATGCGTCCTCGAACGCCTCGTACTCGACGAGGTCGTCGGGCAGATTCGTGACGAGCGTATCGAACCGTCCCTCGAGTTCGACGTAGGCCTGGAAGGTTTCCCGGCCGGTCCCGGTCGCGCGGTCGACGTACTCCTCTAACAGCTTCGTCGCGTCACGGTAGGCGTTCGCAGTTTCCTCGACCGACCCGTCACCGCGATCTTCGATCCGCCGTTCGGCTGTCTCGAGGCGCTTCCGGGCTGCTTCGAGCGATTCGAGCGGGCTGTGCGTCTCGTCGGTCCCGGCTCCGCTGTCGGAGCCGACGTCCGTCAGGTGGGCGCGATCGCTCATCCTATTCGTAGACGGCGTTCGGGTCGAACACTTCTTCGCCGACGATCTCACCGTCGATCGTCCGGTAGAAACACGATCGGTGACCGGTGTGACACGCCCCGCCCTCCTGGTCGACCAGATAGAGGAGCGTGTCGGCGTCGCAGTCGACTCGAACCTCCTCGACCGCCTGGACGTGGCCGCTCGTCGCCCCTTTCTTCCAGAGTTCGTCCCGACTCCGTGAGTAGTAGTGGGCCCGCCCGGTCTCGCGCGTTCGCTCGAGCGCTTTCGGGGAGACGTACGCGAGCATCAACACCTCGCCGGTATCGGCGTCCTGTGCCACGGCTGGGACGAGTCCGTCCTCGCCGAAGTCGACCGAAACCTCGTCGTCCATAGTCGAGATATTGTTCGTCCGAGCGATAGGTCTTTTGCCGCGGCCAGGACTCCGAGAATCGGCGTTCGAACCACGTCGCGGTCACGCGGCTGTCGTTCGGGTATGGGGACCGTGTTTCCGTGATCGGTGTCGTCGCGCTTCCAGCGTCTTTCTCCCGTTCCAGCAATAGTTCGCCAGAGTGACGAGGGCGATCGAGGTCGGCCGGTGTTACGGACCGCGGTACGGATCTGGCACGTTCCGCACCTCTATCCGGGAGTGACCACCAACGATGACAAATCGCGTTTGCATCGGGACGGCTCGCCGATTCTCGAAATGACCCGTGAGGGTACAACCAGCCGGAACCGTGCGGTCCGGCCAGCTCCGGCGATATCTTCAATACCGTGTCTCGGTCCGTAATCCGGTTCAATCGATCACGAGAGGACCTCGTCGTAGCGGTCGCCGATCAGACCGATCCGACGCCGACGAACGGAACCCCCTTGTACTGGGGGCGGAATGAATTCTCCATGAGCGAGCGAACGGCAACGGTCACGCGTGAGACAGCCGAGACGTCGATCGAGTGTACGCTCAAGATCGACGGAAGCGGTGCGGCGACGATCGACACGGGGATCGGGTTCTTCGACCACATGTTGACGTCGTTCGCCAAACACGGGCTGTTCGACCTCGAGATCGAATGTGACGGCGACCTGGAGATCGACGACCATCACACGGTCGAGGACGTGGCGATCGTCCTCGGCGAGGCGTTCGACGACGCGCTCGGCGATCGGTCGGGGATCGTCCGATACGCTGATCGACGCGTTCCGCTCGACGAAGCCGTCGCAAGCGCGGTCGTCGATGTGAGTGGACGGCCGCGCTGTTACTTCGATGGACGGTTCTCCCAGGAGTCGATCGGCGAATTCACCAGCGACATGGCGCGTCACTTCGGCGAATCGCTCGCGATGAACACCGGCCTAACGCTCCACCTCGAAGTCACCGGCGAGAACGCCCACCACGAGGTCGAGGCCCTGTTCAAGGCGCTCACGCGGTGTCTCGACGACGCGACGCGAATCGACGACAGGCGGGAGGGAACGCCGAGTACGAAAGGCACCCTCTGACCGCCGACGTGACCCACGGAGGACATCTCCCGTAGTCGCGTCTAGAACGTTCGGAACGAACGAGACGTGCACGCATCGTTACGGCCTACGGCCTGACGAGCATCTCTCGCTCCTCGACGAACTCCCCGGTTTCGACTGCGTGGTCGATAATGGCCTCGACCTCGTGACCCTCGAGATCGTAGGCTCCTGCCGCCAGCTCCTCGACAGCGCTTCGTTGCATCGGAAAATGGCGGTTGCGAAGGAGCCGAACGACCTTGCTGTAGGCTCCTGGGGTAGGGTTCGACGGCCCCACCGCCGCTGTAGATGCACTCGAATCGACCCCGTCGTCGGCCGACGATTCGGTCCTCGAACCTGTAGTGCCACCAGAACCGGGCTCGCACTCGTCCACCGTGACCGAGTCGCATTCGGTGCGTTCGAACGTGATTCCGTCCTCGAGTACCGTCTCTGCGGACGATTCCGTCCCGGAGTCGGAATTCGTCTCGACTTCGGATCCAGTACTGCCTGTCGGCTCCGAGCCGGTTGCGTTCGAACTCGGTGTTCGACGACGCTTCTCCGTGGATTCGTTCGCCGTCGCGACGACCGCTCCTGTCTTCTCGTTACTTCCGTTTTCCGTCGACTCACCTTGTCGGCCTTCGGTGCGGGATTCGACGTCGACGTCGACGCCGGCGCGAGCGATCAGCGGCTCGATCAGCGCCTCAAGTCGCTCCCTGCAGTCGGGACAGAGGACGACGCGGCGCTGTTCGGCCTCTGTCGGCTCGAGCACCGGCGGAACGATCTCGAACGTACCCGCAGCGTCGGCACCACAGAAATCACAGCTCCGGAGTTCGCGCATAGTATCGCCTCTTTCGCGGAGCGTAAAAATCATCTGTCAACTCACACTACGAGAAAATGGCTCGACGCCGGCTGGCCAGCGGTGTCGAGAGAGTGATTCAATCGATACGAGGAATACGAGGAGGATCACCGAACATTATACTGCAGCGTCCGTAGACCCGATATCGAATGTTCGACGAGATCATGGAGAAATTCAAGGGGTCGCCGAGCCAGCAGGCCGTCATTCGCCTGCTGCTAGAGCGGGGCTTCTCGGTCAACGACGAGGGCAGGGTCGTCTCGGGCGGTATCGAGATTCCGAACACCGGAATCGCCCGCGAGATCGGCGTCGATCGCCGAGTCGTCGACTCGACCACCGACGTCATCCTCAAGGATCCCGAACTGCGCCGTATTTTTCAGAACATCTCGCAAGTGCCGAGCCTGATGGATCTGGCTCCCGTCCTCGACCTGACGGTGCTATCGATCGCCGTCGACGACGCCGAACGAGAAGGGATCGTCGCCGCGATCACGGGGACGCTCGCCGACCATGGAATCTCGATTCGCCAGACCATCAGCGAAGATCCGGAGTTTACCGACGAACCGCGGTTGTACCTGATTACGGACGAGGACTTGCCGGGCGAGGCGATTACCGCGATTCGCGACCTCGAGTTCGTCCGGAAGATCGAACTTCAGTGAGGACGATACGGGTCACTCGTCGCCGGTCGACTCGCCGTCGCTGTCGATATCGACAGTCTCCGCGAACTCCTCAAGGACCGACGCGAGGGCGCTCGTCAGTTCTTCGAATCGCTCGATCGACATGTCATCCGTCGTCACCCAGACACCGTGAGGGCCGCGAATCGCCCGCGAGAGAAAGCCGTTCTCGAACATTCGAATCGTCGCCTGGTACTCGCCGAGTTGCGTGTTCCGGTAGGCCGACTGCGAGTGGAATCCCAGTCGCTCGTGGTCGGCGAACCCGACGAGATCCGCGGTCTGTTCGAGGTCCGAGCGGAGGTACAGTTGCTCGACGTCGTCCTCGGTGAAGTAGGTGATACTGCGTAGTTCGTCGCCTACCGTCGTCCGGCAGACGCTGTATAGTTCGTCCGCGAGTTCGGAATCGATGCTCTCGCCGTCCATATATGCATCCACGACACGGAATAATAATAGCGTAGGGGTCCCTGCGGCTCCGTTTCCGTTTCGCTCGGCGACCGGAGCCGGGACATGACGATACCCGGCGACCGACGGCCTCTTTTCGCGGGCCAACGTATCGTCCGCCCATGGACGGCGTCGAAACGCCGGACGCGTGGAACATGCGAGGTGGCCGGCCGTGAGCGGCGCATACCGTACCGTGGCTGAACCCGCGACCGCCGAATTCGTCGTCCAAGGGTCGGAGTTCATCGGTCACGTCCGACCGGTCGATTCCGTCTCGGCGGCTGACGAGTTCGTCGACGCCGTTCGGGCCGAGTACGCCGACGCCACTCACAACGTCCCCGCGTATCGCGTGCGCACCGACGCCGACGGCGACTTCCTGCGCGAGTACGCGAGCGACGAGGGCGAACCCTCCGGCTCAGCCGGCAAGCCAGCGTTGAACGTCCTCACCAAGCGGAATCTCGAGAACTGCGCGGTCGTCGTGACCCGCTACTACGGCGGCACGAATCTCGGCATCGGTGGCCTCGTTCGGGCCTACTCTCGAGCGGTCAAAGAGGCCGTCGAGCGAGCGGGCATCGTGGAGGAACGACCGCACGAGCAGGTATCGATCACCGTCGAATACAACGACTCGGGCACCGTGCGCTCTATTCTGGAGAGCGAGGGGTACGAGTTCGACGCTGACTACGCGGCCACCGTCGCCTTCGACGTTCGCGTCCCAGTCGCCGAGGGCGACGCGCTCCGCGACCGTCTTCGAAGCGCGACGAGCGGCCGGGTCGACCTCGAGTAGCCCCTCCGAACGATGCTGGGCTCGAGACGTGTCGTCGACCGTGGGTCGGCGGACCGTTACAGGGAAACGCGTTTCTACCGTGAGACGGGCGTCATGGACCCGCCCACGAGCGTGCCAACACGTAGCCACCGAACGCGAGTCGAAATGCCGAATCACGAGTATCGATGAATTTACAATCGACGTGTGATAGTGTGATTCGTTCGACACAAATAACTCGGACAGGCGCAATCGTCATTGATTGACCCCGAAGGACTATTCGATCGGTTCGTCTGTAACGACGCCCAGAAAGTTCGGTCGACGGGAGGGGTTTGACCTGAAACGGTGGGGTGCAGGGGTCATCGATATACGGCAGTCACTCGTATGCCGAATATGGACCGGAACGTCTGTGGGTTCGACCGCCTCGGCCGTACCGTCCCCGCAACGATGTTGCTGCTGGTCGGCTATCGGAACCGAGACCGGACGGGCCGGCACGCTTGCATTCGTCGGGGGTAGCGACCTTCTCGTGACCGCAATCATCCAGCGGTGCCCGATAAACGCACTGGTGAGACTCGACACGTGCGGAGCGGACCGGTAGCAGTGCCGCGGACGGCGCGACAGGGTCACCGCTCCAAGACGGAACGCGTGACCGCGCGGGCAGTGACGTCCTCGTTCGCGGTCCCGCGGTCACTCGCCGGTCTCGTAGGGAACTGCGTCGCCGTCGACCGGCGGGGCACCGATCGCGATGACGGAAACGGGATCGTTGGCGTCGGCGGGATTGTACGCTCGGTGGGGCGCTTCCGGCGAGGCCGCGAACATCGATCCTTCCGCCACCTCGAACTCACCGTCCGGAGTCTCGACGCGCAACGTTCCCGAGCAGACGACGAACGCCTCCTCCTGGGTTTCGTGGTAGTGGTAGGCGAGCGGCAGCTGTTCTCCCGGCGCCGCGGCGAACCGGTTGATCGCAACGCTATCCAACCCGGCCGCCTCGCTCAATCGGCGGAGATCGCAGGGTCGATCGGCGACGGGCTCGAGATCCTCCGGGTCGGTGACTGAATATGTCATGCGAGCCGTTCGCACGGAACTCGCAAAAGTCCGTCGACGCCCGGCGAGGCGATACCTGAGCTGTCGGCCGCACGCGGACGCAGACGGCGGACGGCGCTATCAAACCGGCCTCACGTCGTCCGGAACGCCCGGTCGCCGGCGTCACCGAGGCCGGGAACGATGAAGCCGTCGTCGTCGAGATGGTCGTCGATCGACACCGTCAGCAGATCCGCCTCGGGACACGACTCGCCGACCCGGAGCAGCCCCTCCGGCGCCGACAGCGCCGAGAGAACGATTAGATTCTCGGGCTGCGTGGCGGTCTCGACGACGTGCTCGAGGACAGTACACATCGTACTCCCCGTCGCGAGCATGGGATCGGCGACGATGACCGTGTCCTCTTCGTGTATCTCGGGCAGTTTCACGTAGTCGACGGTGATGGGGAACGATCCGTCTTCGTCGCGACCCGCTTCCTCGTCGCGGCTCGCGCTGATGACGCCCTGGCGAGCCCGGGGAAACGCTTTCAACAGCCCCTCGACGAACGGCGTCGCAGCGCGCAAGACGTTGATGATCACGACGTCGTCGAGGCCGCGGACGCGCTCGCCCATGGTCGTCTCGAGCGGGGTTTCGATCTCGACGTATTCGGTTTCCATCCGGCCGTCGATGATCTCGTAGCCGCAGATCCGGCCGAGTTTGACCAGTCCCTTCCGAAAACTGACTTGCTCGGTCTCGACGTCGCGAAGCCGCGAGAGCGTGTCCTTCGCCAATGCGTGGGTAACGAGATAGGCGTTGTCCCGGTCTTCGATCGGCATATTCGTATGGCCACCCGCCGGGTAGTTCACAGTGTCGATCAGGTGCGAGCACGGTCGCGCGCCTCGAGGTCGGCTGCCCGATCAGGAGTCGAAATGCGAAATTGTGCTCGCTAAGTCAATATTACCGATCGGCGAGTCGCGCACCGGGACGATTTTGCCCTTCGCTATCGGATCACGGACACGGCCTCCAGTCGTCAGAAACGGACGTAACGGTGGACCCGGTTTAATCGGTCGATCGGTGTATCCCCCGTTGCCCGATCACGGGTGAAGTACCACGGGGGCACGCCCCGTGGCTTCACCGTGTTGGCGGCAGGCCCAGAAACGGGCCATATGGCCGCAGGCGAGTTTAATTCCCCTCGGACTTCCCGAGATGGGTCATCTGGAATTCACACCCGAACACGCGGTGTGTCCGTGAGGGTCGGCCGCTCCACCACGGCCCGATGGCGTCCGTCGCACCACGCCGAAGACGTGGCTGGTGAGAGAGCCACATTCCTCCGCAACTGTGCACAGTTGCGACGAATTAAGATCTTTAATTCACACAACTGTATCTTTAAACACGTTATATAATATAATAAATGTTACATGATTCACTCTCGGATTAAAGCCCCGAGGCACTCTCGCTGTAATACTGTAGATACTCACGATGAGCCACCGGTTCCAACAGCAGCCACGGCAGGGACAGCCGACAGACCAGTACGGACAGCAGCCAACGCAGTCGATGGGTGGTCCGGGACAGCAGACGGGCGGGCAGCAGATGGCTGGGCAAGAGCAACCGATGACCGGCCGAAGACAGCGGATGGGCGGACCAGGACAGCAGATGGGCAGGCAGGAAATGCGGAGCCAGCAGTCATTCGAGGACCATCTCACCAACAAACTCCGGATCGCACTCGAGGACTTTACTGAGCTGGGCCACATCGCCGATTGGTGTGCAAAAACGTGCGCGGCGGAGGGGCTCTCGGCGCCCGCGCACATCACGCACGATATCGCGGAGCTCGCGGAACTCAACGCGAGCATGATCGCGCGCGATTCGATGTTCGGTCCCGAAGTCGCGGACGCGTTCATCCGGGTGGCAACCGAGAGCTTGCCCGAACTCCGGCAATACCAGCAACACCCACATATTTCGGAGACGATTTCTGCGATCGATCGAACGATCGACTCCTGTTCGACAGTCCTCGAGATGGTACATGGCGGACCGCAGATGGGTGGACAACAGCGGACTGACGAACAGCAGATTCCCACAGGGGGAATGGGAGGCGGACAGGAAGGCACGTACGGTCGCGGCCAGGGCAGCGGTCACGGAATGGGCAGCCAGTACTAAGCCACCGCGGTCCGTCGACGGCCCGTCCGTAACGGCCCGCTGAGTTCCGTCTGTGACGGTTCCGCCCATTTCCTGACGTGATCGTGTGTCAACCATCCCTGCGGGCGACGGCAGAGAAGTTTATACTCGTCCGTACGCTACCACACGGCCAGCCGAATGGAAGAGAGCATCTCGGGATTCAAGACTCGCGGTGACTGGGGCGACATCGTCGAACACGGCGAGCGGATCACACATGCACTGCAAGATGCCGGGGCTCACGACCTCGACCAAGGCGACGGTGCGCACTATGCGCAAGCATTTGAGGAGTGGGACGAGTGGCGGCCCAAGGCCCACGAAACCCTCAATTCCGACGTCAGTGAGAAGACCGCAGACCAGGCGAGTGTCGAGGAAGGCAAGGGCGAAAAGGCCGGGAAAGAGCCAGACGAAGACATCAAGACGGCCGGTGAAAAACTGTCCGAATCCTATGAGAAACTCGAGGAAGACGACGCGGAGGCGGCGGTCGGCACCTGGAAGGAGTCGATCGACTACGTCGCGCGGGCGGCCGACTCAGCGGGGCGCAAGGCCCTTCGCCGCGTTGAGGACACAGTCTATCAGAACGTGATGACCCAACTCGCGCCCTACTACTTCGACAACGAACTCGTCAGCGCAAACATTCAGCAGTCGGCGCGGAACGGCGGAAACGGTGAGCAGTTCGTCTTCGAAGTCAACGTCAACGACGACGGCCTCAAAGAGGACGTCTCCGACCTGCTCGCCGAATACGAAGACGAGATCGACCGCTGGCACGTCGAGGTGGAGAAGGACACGGACGCCGCCGAAGCCATCGAGGGGGCCGAGCCACCGCCGAAACCCGATGATAACTCCAGATCGACGACGAACTGACTGATTGCCCGTCAGTCGGCAGCCACCAGCCGCCCTTTGCAGCCGGCGGTCGGCACACACTTGTAGGATCAGGCAATAGGAAGCGAGTAGATGGTCGATCTCGCCACGCTCGGGACCTTCGCCGTGGCCGCGGTTGCGAGCCTCTTCATGGCCTGGGCGATCGGCGCCGGTTCGAGTGGTTCCACGCCGTTCGCACCGGCCGTTGGTGCGAACGCAATTTCAGTGATGCGAGCCGGGTTTCTCGTCGGATTGCTCGGCTTCAGCGGTGCGGTGCTCCAGGGGGCGAACGTCTCTGAAGCAGTCGGCACGGAGTTGATCGGCGGGGTCACGCTTTCGTCGATTGCCGCCATCCTGGCCCTCCTGATCGCGGCCGCCCTCGTGGCCATCGGTATCTTCACCGGATATCCGATCGCGACCGCGTTTACCGTGACCGGGGCCGTCATCGGCGTCGGCCTCGCGCTCGGCGGCGATCCGGCGTGGCCAAAGTACGCCGAAATTGCTACGCTGTGGCTGTTGACACCGTTCGTCGGCGGGGGAATCGCCTATGCGGTCGCCCGACTCCTCCGCGCCAAGTGGGTCTCGGAGACGTATTTCATCGTCTTGCTGGCCGGGCTCGTCGGCGCAATCGTCGGCAACATCAAATTCGCCCTCCTCGGCCCGCCGGGAGCCGGCGGCGCATCGATCGCCCAGGTTCTGAGCGAGTGGCTTCCCGGCACGGACACCGCTGGCCTCGTCGTCGCGACGCTCGTGATCGCGGCGATCTGGGCGGGCCTGATCGCATTCGATCTCGGAAAGGGGCTCGAGCGCGGCGAACGACATTTCCTGCTCGTCCTCGGTGGCCTGGTCGCCTTTTCCGCCGGCGGTAGTCAGGTCGGGCTGGCGATTGGCCCGTTGGTCCCCCTCTCGAGCGAGTTCGAGGTGCCGCTGTTCGCGATGCTCGTCGGCGGCGGGTTCGGTCTCCTGCTCGGTTCGTGGACTGGCGCACCGCGAATGATCAAGGCGATTTCGCAAGATTACTCCTCGCTGGGACCCCGTCGGTCGATCGCCGCACTCATTCCCTCGTTCATCATCGCACAGGCCGCGGTGTTTTACGGTATCCCGGTCTCGTTTAACGAGATTATCGTCAGCGCGATTATCGGCAGTGGGTACGCTGCGGCCGGCGCCGGCGGCGGAGTCAGCGCTCGGAAAATGGGGTACACCGTCCTCGCATGGATCGGCTCGCTGGCCGGCGCGATTATCGTCGCTTACGTGGTCTACTCTGCCATCGGTGCGATCGCTCTCTGATCCGGCCGATATCGAACGGTCTTTACACGACGGATTGTGAGTTCATCTATGGACGAGGACACCGTCGATTCCCCGAGACGTGGAGGTGGGGACGAGTCGGTCCAGTGGCGGCGGGACGCGAGTACGTCCCGGACCGTTCGACTCCTGTGGACGTTCGGCGTCGGTACATTCTTCGCCGCGATCGGGGTCGTCATCTGCTGGCGACTCTACCAGCTGGCCGGTGAGGCTGCCGGCGGACTCGGCCGGAACGTCGTCCTCGCGCTCATCGCAGCAGTCGCGGCGACGATCCTCGCGCTTGCCGTCGCAGCGGACACCGAACGACACCTCGAGCGCCTCATCGGTCCGCTCTCGAGAGACGTTCCGACGGGAACACGCTTAGATCGGGCGATGGATGCCGCGGTCGGCACGGTCGTGATGGGCGCTTTCATCAGCGTACTGATGGGAGTCGGGCGGTACGTCTCCCAGAACGAGCTCCTGGCAGTCGGTGCGGGCCCCTTCACCGGGTTCGCCGCGTTTTTGCTGCCACTCGCACTCGTCGCGCTCGGCCTGGCATCGTTCCTGCAGTCGGTCGGCACGCTCGACCGTTCGGAACGGGTGATCTACCTCTACGAGCCGAAACAACGAGTCGATCTGGCGGTGATCACCGACGTTTCGGTTCGACGTCTCGGCGACGCCGCCGTAATGAAACTCGGCTACGCACAGCCCGACGGGCAATACGTTCAAGGACCGCGGAGAATCGTCGTTCCACCCGAAATCGCACGCGACGTCGCGTCGCTCGTCGATTCGAACGGCTGACCGGTCACGTATCGTTTTCGTCGATTTCGAGGGCTTCGGGTCCGGCCTCCACGTCGGGTTCGGGTTCCTCGTCGACGACCTCGAGTTTCCGGAGGCGGGCTTTCATGATTCGGGTGTTCTCGACCGTTTCGACGGTGATGCGGACGCCGTCGTAGGTGATCTCCTCACCCTCCTCTACGAGACGTCCCGCGCGATTGAAGATGAAGCCGGCGATGGTCTCGAACTCCTGGCCCTCCGGGAGATCGATCTCGAGCGCCTCGTTGACGTCTTCGATGTTGACCTCGCCCCGGACGAGAACGGTGTCCGCATCGATCTCCTCGATCGGCTGTTCCTCGCCGCCTTCGAGGATCTCGCCGACGATTTCCTCGATCATGTCCTCCATCGTCACGAGCCCCTCCGTGGTGCCGAACTCGTCGATGACGATCGCCATATGCATCCGATTTTCGCGCATCTCGGAGAGGAGTTCGTCGACGTTCTTCGACTCGGGAACGTGTAGCGTCGGCTGGATCAGATCGCCGAGCTCGAGTCCGTCGTCGCCAGTTTCGCCGTAGTTGAGGTCCCGGACGAGGTCGCGGATGTGGACGACGCCCTGAACGTTGTCGAGGCTCCCTTCGTAGACCGGGACGCGAGCGTGGCTGCTCTGAATGCAGGTCTCGATCGCTTCGTCGATTTCGGCGTCTTTCGGGACAGCCGTCATGTCCAGTCGCGGCGTCATGACCTCCTTGACGATCGTGTTGTTGAACCGGAAGATACGCTGGAGCATCTCGTGTTCTTCTTCCTCCAGGACGCCCTCGCGCTCGCCGGATTCGATCATTTCCTGGATCTCGTCCCGGGTAACGTACGGTGTCTCGATCGCCCCCGTGGAGCCGGTGAGACGGTTGATCTGCCGCGTGAGGTAATCGAAGAGAACGACGAGCGGATACATTACCCGCTCTGCGGCCTTCAACGGCCCTGCAACGCGGATCGACCAGGACTCGGTATTTTCGACGGCGTAGGACTTCGGCGCGCTCTCGCCGAACAGGAGGACGATGGCGGTGATCCCGAACGTGGCGAACAGAACGGCCGTCAGACCGCCGAAGTAGAGCGCGAGGATCGCCGTCGCGATCGACGACATCGCGATGTTGACGATGTTGTTCCCGACGAGGATCGTCACGAGCAACCGGTGTGGATCGGCCTTCAGGGCCTTCACGCGTTCCGCACCTGGGATCCCGTCCTCGGCCATCCCCTCGACACGATGTTTCGGGATCGAAAACAGCGCGATTTCCGACGACGAGAAGAACGCTGACAGACCCACGAGTACGACGAGGGCGAACACGCCGAGGACCGTCACCACCGACTGGTTGATCTCGAGTCCCACCACCGGGATCTCGTACAGGGCCAACATAATGTCGAGGGGTGGAGACAACGCCATTGATATACTGGGTTATAGCTGGATCGGTTAACAGTTTCCCATTTGAGTATCAGTGACAGTGATCACCGCATCCGATCGATGACGACAATCATTTCCGAACACGACCGCACGGGCTCTCATCGCCGGGCCCGACCGGTCACGGCCATCGTCGCCGCCGACGACACGGTTTTCCGCTCGTTTCCCCAACGCTCGAGTATGAGCGCGACCGCCGAGCCACCGATCACGTTCTACCGACTGCAGGGCTGTCCGTTCTGCGAGCGGGTCGCCCGGCTGCTGTCCGAGTACGACCTCGACTATCGATCGCGGTTCGTCGAACCAATGCACTCCGATCGAAACGTCGTCAAACGCGTCGCCGGGGTCCGGACCGTTCCCGTCGTCGTCGACGAGAATATCGGTGTCACGATGGCCGAAAGCGCAAACATCGTCAGCTATCTCGAGTCGACATACGGCGAGGGAGAACACCCCGATCGGGCCGCGGCGGATGCGGGAGGTGACGACTGATGCCCGACTTCGAAGTCGTCGAACTTGGCCCGACCGACCATCCCGAACCCGGCGACGAGGCGCCGGAATTCACCCGACCGTTCGTCACCACCGAGTTCTGGGAGGACCGAACGCTCTCGAACCTCGTCCGTGACACCGACGGACCGACGATCCTCGTCTTCACTCCGATGACGGGTTCGTTCCTCGCGAAATACGTCTGGGACGAACTCGCGGATCGAAACTGGAACGAGGGCTCGGCCCAGATCGTCGGCGTCACGGCGTCGACTCCCTACGGCATCAAACGATTCCTCGCGGACAACGACTATCCGTTCCGGTTCGTCAGCGATCCGAGCAACGAGGTCGCGGCGACGTACGACGTCGCACACGACTTAGACGGGATGACAGGGGTCAGCGAACCCCGCATCGCGTTCTTCGCACTCGACAGCGATCGCACGGTCCAGGGCGCGTGGGTCGCGACCGACTGGCCAGAGTTCCCCGACTACGACGACCTTGAGTCGGAACTCGGACTCGCGTGAGGTACGTCCCGATCCGAACACCCGACAGCTTTTTGCGCAAGATCCGCCGAGTTCGAACCGAATGAGCGAACTCGACCGCGCGGCGGATGCGATCGAATCCGGGTCCCTCGTCGTCTACCCGACCGAGACGGTCTACGGGCTCGGTGCGGCGGCACTCGATCCCGACGCCGTCGATCGCGTCTTCGAGGTGAAAGGGCGTGACCGATCGAAGCCGATCTCGTTCGCAGTGCCGTCGGTCCCGTCGGCGCTTCCGTACGTTCGTACGTCGGATCGAGAACGACGGTTCATGGCGACGTTTCTCCCGGGACCCGTGACGGTCCTCTGTCGTCGACGCGACACCGTCCCGGACGAACTCACTGCGGGCCGCGACCGCGTCGGTGTCCGCGTCCCGGATCACGACCTCGCACTCGCGCTCTGTGAGCGCGCCGGAACGCCGATCACTGCGACGAGCGCGAACGTCAGCGGCCGCGAGAGCGCCCGGGACCTCGCGGACCTCGACCCCGAGGTTCGTGAGGCGGCCGCGGTCGTCCTCGACGGTGGCGAAACCCCCGGCAGCGAAAGCACCGTCGTCGACGTCTCGACGGGGGTAATCCACCGGCGCGGCGCACTGGCCAACGAGATCGAGGGCTGGCTCGAGCGTCACTAGAACTCCGGGTTGGGGCGATTAGCGCTTCAGGAGCGATCGCAACGTTCTCGTTTTCACGCCGCAGTCGGCCGCGAACTCGCACGGCTCGCACTTCGAGCGCTTCGTCGTCCGGGCCGGCGGCCCATTTAGTTCTCGGACGACACGAAGGGCGCGTCGATACTGCGCGTTCCGCCGAGTCGTCAGCTCGAGCGATCGAATCACGCCGTAGGCCGGATACTCGAGCCAGGCCCGCTCGATCCGGACCCTGTGCTGCCATGCCAGCGCCTTCGCGGCCGCGACCGCGTGGACCGACTGGGACTCCCAGACCCCGGTATCGGGCGGCTGACCGGCCGAAATCAGGACTGGCTCGAGCGGGTCCGCAAGGACCTTGTGGACGCTCCCCCGACAGTGGCGGCCGACTGCGAACACTGCCCGGTCGTCGGGATCGCACAGTCGTTCCCAGTGCTCTGCAGCCTCGAGTCGCCGCCGGGTGGACGCCAGTCGTTCGCGATACCGAACCGCGGAGACGGCGATCGGCTCGCGCTCGAGGTCGTCTAACGAGGCCTCGAGCAACTCCTCGTACCGGGTCGCGAGCGCTCGAATCGACTCGACCTCGGGCGGCGGCTCGCGGGCCTCGTCCGGCAGGGTCCGCTGATAGTAGCACTTCCGCGGACAGTAGGCGGCGGTCCGGAGATCGCTGAACGAGACGAGCGTGTGGGTCACGAACCGTCTGGCCGCTCCTTCGTATAAGAAGTCTCGCTCGGCGATCGACGGAACGCGTTACTAAGCGTTACTGAGAAACCGAGTGGACGCACGGCGTATTCCGTTCGAAATAGGGATCCCCAGCACACACCTCGGCGGAGGCGCGTCCGCAGTGGACGCATTCTCGGTGGACACTCGTCCGCAGTAGGTGCATCCACAGTACAAGCAATCGAACCGAGCGCGAGCGGAGCGAGTGCTCGGCCTTTTTTCATCGAACTTTTTTGACCGGGTTCGAGCGAACGCAGTGAGCGAGGACCCGGTCAAAAAAGTTCGTTAGAAGTCCACGTCCGTTTCCATCCCCTCGGTCGCGTCCTCGAGTCCGTCCTCGCGGAGATCGGACGCCATCCGCTCCGAGAGTTCCGCGTCCGCGAGGATGCTGTCGAACTCGTCGCGATAGCGATCGTTCGCCGACCGAGACTGATCTTCCGCTCTGGCGACGCGGCGGTACCGACGGATCTTTGCCTCGCTGACGTCGTACTCGTCCGCCAGCGTCTCGTCGTCCTCCTCGCGGTCGCGAATGGCCGCGAGATCCACCTCATCCGCGTCGTCGTCGCCCACGAGGTGTAACGACATTCGCGCCTCGAAGACGTCGTCCGCGTCGACCCCGATCCCCCCTGCAATCGCGTCGTCGGTCCGGCCATCGTAGAACCCCCTGGCGACCGTGATCAATTCGTCGTCGGTTAGGTCCGTGTCGAACGCGTAGCGCTCGCGCATCTGCTGGACGACGCTCTCGAGGCGTTCCTCGTCTGTTCGCTCGTCGCGTTCGAGGGAGCCGCGGGTGTTCTCCTGGGATTCGGTAATCGTTTCCTCGCCATCGGTGACGGACGTGAAGATATCCCGAAGTTCCTCGGTTTTATCGTTCATGGGTGGACACTCCCGATGGGTGGCTATTTAAGCCTGTTGCCAGCCCAAGTTGGGAGTTGACGGTCGAACATAATCAACTGTTAAAAACTCAAAATAGATTTATAATTTTCGCAAGACGGCGTGGGGGAAAGCCAATGAGCAGTGTGGCAAGAATTAAGTTAGAGCCCTGCCCCTCATTGGATATGCAAACCGTAGCACAGTCGAACGTAGCGAGGGAGACGTACTGGGGGATCACCAGCGTCGAGTACGCAGTGTTTTACCTCCTCGCGTCGATCACCATCGCCGTCCTCCTCTACGGCGTTTATCGGCGGTTCGCCCGCTATGCCGAAGGGGACGACGATTCGTTCGCTCGTCTCGACAACCTTCCGGATCGAATCGTGAGTAGCGCCAAGATAGTGCTCTCGAACGAGAAACAGTTCAACAGGGACCTCTACGGCGGTCTGATGCACTCGTTTATTATGTGGGGGTTCTTGACGCTACTTATTGCGACGACTATCATTGCAGTTGATCAGTATGCCGTCCAGAAAATACTGCACACGACGTTCTGGGAGGGTGACTTCTACCTCGCCTACTCGTTCGTCGTCGACGCCATGGGGCTGCTGTTCGTCGTCGGCATCGGAATGGCGATGTACCGCCGCTACTGGGTCCGCAACCACCGACTCTGGGATCGACATACCTCCGTCGAGGACGACCTCTTCATCTGGACGCTGTTTGCACTCGGGGCCGGCGGCTTCCTGCTCGAGGGACTGCGTGTCTACAGCGCCGGCATCCCGGACCACGAGGTCGTCAGCTTCGTCGCCTACGGGATGGCACTCGGCTTCGAAGCGGTCGGACTCCCGACGTTGGGCCCCGAACAGGCCGGGCTCAACGGCGCCGGATTCAACGTCGAGAATCTGCACTGGCTCGCCTGGTGGACCCACTCGCTGATCGCATTCTTCTTCATCGCGTGGGTTCCCTACGCCAAGCCGTTCCACATGATCTCCTCGTTCGCGAACGTCGTCACCAGGGACGAGAAAGCAGGCCAGCGCCTGCCCAACGTTCCCTCGGATCTCGACGCGACCAACGCCGAGTCTATCGACGACTTCACCTGGAAGGAACTGCTCGACCAGGACGCCTGTACCAAGTGCGGTCGCTGTTCCTCGGTCTGTCCCGCCAAGGCCTCCGACCGCCCGCTCGATCCGCGAAACGTCATCCTCGACCTGAAATCCTACCGCGAGGACCTCGACGCGGGTGGCAACGAACAGCCGATCATCGCCGACGGCGGCACGAGCGTCATCAACACGGAGACGATGGAATCGTGTATGGCCTGCATGGCCTGCATGGACGCCTGTCCCGTCGAGATCGAGCACCTCAAGAGCTTCACCCGGCTCAACCGCCAGATGACCGACCAGGGAGACATCAACTCGAGCATGCAGGACGTCTTCCAGAACGTCATGCAAAACGGCAACACGTTCGGCGACTCGCCCCGAAACCGGGGCGACTGGACGGAGGAGCTCGATTTCGACGTCGCCGACGCTCGCGAAGACGAAGTCGACTACCTCTGGTACGTCGGGGACTTCCCGAGCTACGACGAGCGCAACAAGCAGGTCGCCCGCTCGCTTGCGACCATTCTGAAAGCGGCCGACGTCAGCTTCGGCATCCTCTTCGACGACGAGAAGTTCGACGGGAACGACATCCGCCGCGTCGGCGAGGAGTTCCTCTACATCGAACTCGCCGGCCACCACGTCGAAACCTGGGAGGACTGCGAGTTCGACACAATCGTCTGTACCGACCCCCACTCGTATAACACGTTCAAGAACGAGTATCCGGAGGTCGACTTCGAGGAATTCTCAGACGACCCGATGATGCCTTTCGAGTACGACGAGCAGTGGAACGCAGACGGTGACATCGACGTCCTCCACTGGACCCAGGCCGTCGAGGAACTCGTCACCGACGGCAGACTCGACCTCACCGGCACCGAACTCGACTACACGGTCACCTACCACGATCCGTGTCACCTCGGCCGATACAACGACGAGTACGAGGCGCCGCGCGAACTCATCACAGCCACGGGCTGTACGCTCGACGAGATGCCCCGCAACCGCAGCAATTCCTTCTGCTGTGGTGGCGGCGGTGGCGGCCTCTGGATGGACTTCGAAGAGGAACCCAAACCGAGCGAAGAGCGGATTCGGGAGGCGCTCGAGGACACCGACGCCGGCAGCAGGGTCGAAAAGTTCGTCGTCGCCTGTCCGATGTGTATGACGATGTACGAGGACGGCCGCAAGACCGGCGGCTTCGAGGAGAAAATCGAAATCGTCGACGTCGCCGAACTCATCGTGGAAGCGATCGGGGAGGAAGACAAAGCGAAGGTCGAAGTCGCGGCCAACTAACGACGCGCCCGGTTCGGTGGGGTGGCGGCTGTTTTGAACTCGATTTTCTTCAGGCGGAACGGATCGAGCGCATCGAAGGGCACGCCCCGGAGCGATTCACAGCCCATACCCGTCGACCGGAACCGACCGTGCTCTCGTCCGACGTGGTGTCACGCGTGTGCCGATCGCTACCCGCTCTCGCTACGAGAGATGAGATCGTCGATTTCGTCCTCGTCGATGAGGTCTCCGGGCTCGGATGACTCGCAAAGCAACTCATCGATGTCCTCGTCAGAGAGTTCGTCCCACTCGTTGCGGAGCGACTCGATAAATTCGGAGCGAGACTCGTAGACGGTATCGACCAGTCGCTCGAGCAGTTCCTGTTCGGTTACTATGTGACCGGTCTCGGACTCGATTTCGGTCTGTAAGTCCTGCAAGCGACCTTTTGTCCGATTGTCTATTTTTACCGATTCAATCATACTCGGTATAATGATTCTTCGGTTGTAAAACTTTTCATGCCGAGATATCGATACAAAGGTGGCGGCAACACCATCTCTGACGGTTCGGATGACTTCGATCACGACCGGAGATTGGGAGGCAAGACTCATACGGTCTGCTGTAAGTCATTGCCGGTGCAACCGTGACTGTCCTGTGGTTGCACCGGTACATCGTTACAGCAGACCGTATCAGTCGGTGTAACCGGTTCGTGGCGACGTCTCCCGTGGCGGTTCGTCGGTTGCGGCGTCGGTCGCCGTGACCTCACGAACGAACTCGAGGAAGTTATCGAATACGAGCTTCGCCTCACATGTCCGCTGGTAGTTCGTCTCCGTTATCTCGTCGAGGAGCGTCTCGCGGCGCTCGTCTGACAGGTCCTTCCGATTGACGAGTCCGCGTGCGGTCGCGATGTCGTACTCGGGGTGGAACTGGACACCGAAGACACGATCCTTGCGGAAGCCGTGGTTCGAGTAGTCGTTTTCGGCGAGGGGGGTGCTCCCCGGTGGGAGTTCCGACACCTCGTCGGTGTGGCTGGTGAAGACGGTGAACGACTCGTCGATACCGTCGAACAGCCGTGAGTTCCCGCGGTGTTCAATCTCGCTGTAGCCGACCTCGTAGACCCCCATGTCATCGACGGTGCCGCCGAGGACGTCAGCCAGGAACTGGTGACCCCAGCAGACGCCCAGGAACGGCATCCCACGATCGATTGCGTCGCCGACCCACTCCGTGAGCGGCCGCATCCAGTCTTCGTCCCAGTACACCGACGCTCGAGAGCCGGTGATCACGGCCGCGTCGTAGTCGAAGTCGTCCGGAACGGTCCCGTCTGTGACGTCGAATTCAGCCAGTGACGCGTCGAGTTCGCGCCGAAAATTCCGCGTCGTGTTCTCGTCCCGATACGCTGCGTTCAGGACGGCGATCCGAACGTGACTCATTACTCGCTAATGACGCCTCGGAAGAAATAGGCCTTCCGCCCATTCACGACGGCGGCGCCGTGACAGTCGCCAGTGAGTCGACTGCCCCCTCGAGCACACTGGCAGTTCGTCTGTCACTGCGGGTGATAGGTACCGTTTTCGTCCCGATTGAATCGTTCGCCAGTGTCGAACCAGCCGTTGGTGAACCGTCCGATATCAGCGGTCCGATCGGCACCGCCACGTCCAGATTCGTCGGGTTCGTCCCGCTCATCGAGCGGACTGGAGCTTGGGAGGTAGCCGTCGGCCACCACCGGTCCCGAAAGCTGGAGACGACCGGTCGCCGCGCCGGAGAGAACGGTTCCATCAGTATCGACCAGTCGGACTCGACAGTCTGGAACCGGGCGGCCGACACCGGAACCGTCGGCCGCCGACTCGGCTCTATCCGCGCCGAAACCCTGGCTCAGGGCAGTTGGACACTCGAGGCGGCCGTACGCACGCGCGAATTCCACGCCGTGGACCCGATAGTCACCGGCCACGTCGGTGGCGACCGGTCCCTCGCAGACGACGCGCTCGAGCGAGCCGGCGGCCTTCTCGAATCCCGATTCCGCTGCGATCGCTCGGATTGCCTGCTCGTGGCCCACCAGAAACGTCGCGTTTTCGGCGGCCATCGCGGCCACGGCATCGGTAGGGTCGAACGCGCGATCGATCACGAGCGTGGCACCGACGTAGAGCACCGACAGTGCTACCCGAACGAGACCAGTTGCCGCTGCAAGCGGAGTCGGGAGCGGGACGACGTCGTTCGCAGCGAGCCCCCACGCGACGACGGCCGTGATGCAGTTGCGCTCGACGGCGCCAGCGGAAAAGCCAGCGACGGGTCGACCCGATTGGCCGTGAAGCGCCAGTACCGGGTCCGCCATCGGCGAGTCGTCGTCCAGATCGAGAGGATCGGCGACGGTCTCGGCTAGCTCCTCAAGCGTCACAACCCGATCGTAGGGTATCGACCGCACCAGATCTCGCTGGGCGGGTTCGGCGACGACCAGGGTGGGCACCAGAGCGTCGAACGGCCGCTTGACCGAGGCGGGGGTCAGCAGATGAGAGATGGGCGCGAACGTCGCACCGAGGTGCCGACACGCGAAAAAGAGGGCGAGCGAGGCGACCCGGTTGCGCGTGACGAGACAGACCGTATCGCCGGGCTCGATTCCACGCGCCGCGAGACGCTCGGCCGTCTCCGTCACGAGCATCGACAGCTCCCCGTAGGAGATACAGTTCTCGTCGATCGTCCCCGCGGGGGCGTAGCGCCGCTCCTCGGAGATGTCGATGATCGCGGTCCGGTCCGGAAAGTGCGCTGTCCGTCGCGCAAGCGAGAGGGTCACGGGCGTGACTCCACCGCTCGAGTACGTAGTATACGGGGGTCGATCGATGGGCGTCGATCGCCGTCGATTACGTCGACTCGTTCGTCCGTTCCTCGAGGAAGCCGCGCAGACGGTCGTTGACCGTTCGCGAGCGTTCGATGAAACAGAGGTGACCCGCCCCCTCGAGTTCCCGGAACGATCCGCGGGGAAGCCGTCGCGCGAGGTCCCGTCCGTCCGCGGGAGATACCAGTTCGTCCGCGCCGCCGTGGATCACTCGCGTCGGCTGGGTTACCTCGACCAGCCAGTCGGTCGCGTCGAATCCCTCGAGCGCCGCGACCTGGGCCTGCCAGCCCGCTCGATCGGCGTCCCCCTCGGCTCGCCAGTCGGCGATGCCGTCCCGGACGTCAGGCTGTGACTCGAGAAACGCAGCCGAGAGCCCCGCCTCGAGCGACTCTCGGAGCGCCTGCGGGTCGTCCGGAGAAGCGAACAGCGCCTCAAGCGCCATCGCGGCTCCCCGCGGTGCGGTACCGAAGAGCGTGAGTGTTTCGACGCGATTCGACGACCGAGCGGCCGACAGCGCGATCGCACCGCCGAGGCCGCATCCCACGAGGTGGCCGTTTCGGACCCCACAGTCGGACAGCACCGCCTCGAGGTCGGCGACGAGCGTCTCGAGGGTGTAGGGTCCGACCGGGGCGTCCGAACGGCCCGTCCCGCGGAGGTCCCAGACGACGACCTCGTAGGGACCGGCGAGCGCGGCGTGTTGCCAGCCCCAGAGCCAGCCGCCGAAACCCGCTTCGGAAACGAATACGACGGGTGCACCATCGCCGTCACGGTCGTAATACAGCGAGACACTTCCGTTCGATGCGGTGGGCATAGACATACTGTCGGGACGGATACCGAAAGAAGGGGTGGATTTCGGCTCGGGACAAGAGGTGGCCGCAGGGCCGTTTTCGAGTCGACCGGTTTAGGCGTTCAGAATCTGCCGAAGGACGTCGGGAGCGTCCTCGAGTGCGTCGTCCAGGTCCTCGACGTTGGGGCCACCACCCTGTGCGAAGTCCGGCGGACCGCCACCGCCGCCGCCGACACGGCCGGCGAGTTCGCCAACGACCTCGCCAGCGTTGACGCCCACGTCGTCTGGAACGGCCACGACGAACTGCGCGCCATTCGCACCGCTGCCGAGCACGGCGATCGTTCCCTCCTCGACGAGGGCGTTGGCGGTCGCTCGCAGTTCGTCCATGTCGGCGTCGATCCGATCGATGACGGCAGTCGTGTCGCCGACATCGATTTCCTCGCCGCCGCCACCGCCGCCAGCGCGGGCCTCGGCGAGCTGTTCTTTCAGATCTTCGATCTGCTTGCCGCGATCTTTCCACTCCTCGAAGAACCGGTCGGCGGTCTCAGGAACCGCGTCGGGCGACACGTCGAGGATCTCGGCGGCCTCGTAGAGGGCGTCTTCCGTCCGCTGGGTGGCCTCGAGGGCGGCCGCTCCCGCGGCGAACGTGATACGTTCGACGCCGTCCTGGACACGCTCGGTGGTGAGCACCTTGATCGCGCCGATGTCGCCGGTTCGGGCGACGTGGGTGCCGCCGCAGGCCTGGACGTCCTCTTCGACGTGAATGAGGCGGATCTGCTCGCCCGGCGGGATACCACCCTGGTAGAGATCGAAGCCGTGTTCGGCCTCGGCGTCGTGTCGATCGGGCCACTCCTGGCTGACCGCAGTGTTGTTCATGACGAGCTCGTTGGCGCGGTTCTCGATGGCTTTGACCTCTTCGCGTGAGATCCGGTCGTAGTGGCGGAGATCGATCCGGGAACTCTCGACGCCCTTCTGGGCACCGGCCTGTCGAATGTGTTCGCCGAGCACCTGTCGCGCCGAGTGGATGACGATGTGGGTCGCCGTGTGATGGCGCATGAGCTGACGACGACGTTCGCCGTCGATCTGCCCGTTGACAAGTTCGCCCTTCCCTGGATCCTCGTCGGTTCGATGGAGGACGACGTCGTCGACGATCTGGACGTCTTCGACCTCGACGGTCGTGTCGTCCGTCGAGAGCATGCCCATATCTGAGGGCTGGCCACCGCCTTCGGGGTAGAACATCGTCTGATCGAGGACGACGTCGTAGCCGTCTTCGCGCTCGAAGACGTCGAGGACGACCGCCTCGAACTGCGTTCGATCCTGGTCGTCGTAATAGAGTTTCTCCGTCTCCGGGAGGTCTTCGAAGCGCTCGAGTTCGCCTTCCTCGGTTTCGGCGACCACCTCGGGTGTGTCGTGGCGCTTTGCGACGAGGCTGTAGAAATCGTCGGGTACATCGACGGACGCGCCGGTCTGCTCGGCGATCTCCGCGACCATATCGGGCTGAATGCCGTGGGAGTCGTAGAGTTCGATCAGTTCCTCGGTCGGAATCGGCTCGCCTTTGTTCGCGTACTCCTCGGCCAGCGTTTCGACTCGTCGACCGCCGCGTTCGAGCGTCTCGCGGTACTTTTCGACCTCGGTCCGGACGATGTCACGGATCGTATCGCGGTTCTCGTACTCGAGGCGCTCTGCTTGCATGTCGATCAGTTCGTCGAGCGGCGCGTCGACGCCGGCGGTGTCACAGAGGCGCTTGGTGCGCCGGAGGACCATTCGCGCGAGATAGCCCGTGCCGACGTTCGAGGGAACGATTCCGTCGCCGAGCATGTACGCGAGCGTTCGGCAGTGGTCTGCAATCGCGTAGATGTCCTCGAGCGGTTCCATCAGGGCCTCGAGATCGACGACGTCGACGTCGAGTTCAGCGGCGATCTCGTCGCGGGCGGTCTCCATGTCCTCGGCCTCGTCGATGTCCATGTGGCCCGCGAGTTTGGCAGCCCGGTGAATGAGATCCTCCTGCTCGCCCACGTGCTCGATCCCCGCATTGTCCTTCAGGAAGGCGATCATGTCGGGATAGACGGCCTCGTAGACGGTCGGCGTCCCCTGCGAGACCCAGGTCCACCGCTCGAGCCCGTATCCGGTGTCGACGATGTAGGTGTCCATCGGACTGTAGCGGTTTCCGTCTTTCATCTCGTACTCGCCGTCGGGGTCTCGCTCCATGGACATGAAGACCAGCGTGGCGAGTTCGACGCCGCGGTAGATGACCTCGATCGCGGGGCCGGCGTTCCCACCGCCGACCCACGGATCCTCGATGTAGATGACCTCCTCGAGATCGACGCCTAGCGAGTCGAAGAAGGCGTCACAGAGTTCGACAGTCCGGTCTTTCCAGTACACCTCGCCGTGGTAAGCGTACTCGTCTTCCGGGACGTCCTCGCGCGTGTTGAACGCGTGATGGGCCATCATCTCGAAGGCCATCGTGTGCCGGCCCGTCTTGCCGACGTTGTCGATGTCCTGCATTCGGATGCAGGGCTGTGAGATACATAGTGGGTTGGCCGGCGGCGGGGTCTGACCGCTCGTCACCAGCGGCTGGAAGTCGTAGATCGACGCCTGGGTCAGCAGGACATCGTCACGCCAGCGGTTCGCCGCGACCGGATATGGGTCGATTCGCTCGTGGTCGTTGGCCTCGAAGAAAGAGAGGAAGGTCTCACGCATCTCCTCGAGACTGTACGACGCCTCGAAGCCGGCGTTGTCGATGAAGCCGTACTCCTCGCAGGGGGGCTCGCCGCAGGTTTCCCTACCGTGATCGCGCGTCCAGAAGTGAGCGCCACACGATGGACACTCTTTGCGCTCGAATCCTTCCTCCTCGAAGTACTCGAGGCGGTATTCGTCCGCCAGTTCGCTCATTACGCACCTAGTGACCCTGCAACGTGTAAAACAGTTCCGCAAATCACTCCGCGAAACCATCGTCTGACGGCACCTAAATCGGACCGATCGGCTCGAAACCGTTCGACCGATCATCCGAAAGAGGAGACGGGACGAGAAAAAGTGCCAACTCACCGTCCGTTACATCCAGTAAATCCATTAGTCTGGCTTGAGGGCATCAGGTATAGACTGTAGCCACTATCGACACAATGACGAAGCCGCCAGCGACCACCCGACCCCGAACGATCCTCTACGTTGCAGCAACCGACGAAGCGGCGAGCGACGGTGCTGCTGCGCTCGAGAACGTCGATGCCGCTCCGGATCGATCGGTCCGGCCGGCGACGACGGTCGAACGCGTCCGTAACTGGTCCCCCGCGGTCGACTGCGTCGTCTTCGCCGAAACGCCGACGACGGCAGCGGGATCGAATCTGCTCGAGATGGTCGACGCGTGTGATTCGACGCCGCTCGTTCTCTTTTCCGATCCGTCGTATGCCGCCACGGCTGCCCGGTCGGCGGACGGCATCGATGGCTACGTTCGCCGCGACACCGACGACGCCGTCGCGCACCTCGCCGACGAGATCGAGTGGGTCTGCAACGACGGAACCGACATCGATTCGACGGACGATGCCGAACGCGAGACCGAACCGATGGTCACGACCGGAGAACTGACGGCCGCGACGAGCACGCCGACTGCCAAGGTCATCGGGTCGCTCTCCGAACTGGCCGCCTGTCGCGACCGCGAATGCCTCTTTTATCAGCTAGTCGAGACCGTCGCCGACAACCTTGATCGGGAGTACTGTTGGCTCTCGACGGTTCACTTCGGTCAGTTCACCCCACGAGCGACCGCGCCGGCGGTCCCGGACGACGACCTCGAGGTCCTGTCGTGCTCGGGTCCGCTCGGCGACGTCCTCGGAACGGACGAGCCGGTCCGGTTCGACGAGATCGGGGCTGGTACCGAGGTCGAAGCACCGTTCGAGGGAACCGCATCACTGTGTTGCGTCCCCGTCGGCGATGTCGGACTGCTACTGGTGGCGGGCGACGAGTCAGCGGCGTTCGACGAGCGCGACTGCGACCTGCTCGAGTCGTGGGGACGGATCGCGACCGCTCTCCTCGAGCGGATCGACGCGGAAGCAGCGTCCGAGACGAAGCACGATCGACTGCGTGTGGAACGGGACCGGTTGCAAGCGGAGCGGGATCGCTTGTCGGTCGAACGGGACGACCTCGCTGCCGAACGCGACCGCTACCGGACGCTCTTCGAAAACGTGCCGGAGCCGGTGATTCGCTACGAGATCGACGACGGTCAGCCCGTCGTCCGAACCGTCAACGACGCGTTTACGAAGGTCTTCGGCACCGACCTCGAGGCGATCGTCGACAAGCCCGTCGACGAGGAGACCGTCCCACCGGGGCTCGAACACCGCCGGAAGACGCTGTTCGAATCGCTCCGATCGGGCGAGCGTCGACAGTTCGTCAGCTGCCGAGAAACCATCGACGGAGTCCGGGAATTCCTGCTCACACTGGTCCCGATCGAATCGAAGACCGACGAAACCGTCGAAGATGCCGGCGTCGTGGACGCCGAAACGGGCGACGAGCACGCCGACATCGACGACGGGGCCACCGAAACGCACAGCAGACACACCAAAATCGACGGCGGATTCGCCGAACCGGACGGTATCTCGGACGACCACGCTGGTACCACCCGGGAGGGGCTGATCGTCTACAGGGACGTCACGGATAGCGACCGACGCGAGCAGGAACTGGCCGCCGCGCAGTCGCGACTCGAGACAGTCGCCACACTGGTCGACGACGACGTCCGAACCCCGCTGAACGCCGCCCGCGGCTATCTGGAACTCGCCGCAGAGACCGGCAACAGGGAGCACTTCGCGGAAGTCGAGGACGCCCAGAAGCGGCTGACGGAACTAATCGACCAGATCGTCTCGATCGCCAGACAGGACCTGGTAGTCGTCGAAACCGAACCCGTCGCAATCCACGACGTCGCGCGCCGGGCCTGGGTCACCGTCGAGACCGGAGCCGCGCGCCTCGTGACGCGGTCGACGGAGAATCGCGTCTTCGAGGCTGACAAATCACAGCTTCGCGAACTGTTCGAACGGCTGTTTCAGGCCGTCGTGAACACGGGAAGCGAAGCTGGTTCCGCCAGCGATTCGGCCGAACATCTCGGGTCATCCGACGCGAAGCCGATAGTCATCGTCGGTGTGACCGACGACGGCTTCTACGTCGCTCGACGGGGCTCCGAAACAGCGGCCGTCGGCGGGAACGGCGCGCTCGAGAAGGATCCCGTTCCGGGTCGACTGGCCATGGCCGACGGCACCGGCTTCGGACTCGGGTCCGTCGAACACATCGCCGACGCCCACGGCTGGAACGTCGGCGTTGCGGAGGACGAGAATCGCATCGCCTTCGCGTTTCGGGGCGTCGACGCTCGCGACGTCGATTGACTCTCCGAATTCGAAGGCGGTCGTAACTGACGACGAGTGACCGCAGAGCCGCGGCGTTCGATACACATGATGTATCCGTGGATGCGACTCTACAGTCTTACAGCGAGAGTGCCTCGGGGCGTGACCCCGAGGGTGAATCATATAAGATTTATTAGATTATCTAACGTGTTTAAAGCTACAGTTGTGCGAATTACAGACCGTACTTCGTCGCACCTGTGCACAGTTGTGGAGGAATGTGGCTCTCTCAACACCCACGTCTTCGGCGTGGTGCGACGGATGCCATCGGGCCGTGGTGGAGCGGCCGACCCTCACGGACACACCGCGTGTTCGGGTGTGAATTCCAGATGACCCATCTCGGGAAGTCCGAGGGGAAGTACATTCGCCTGCGGCCATCTGGCCCGTTTCTGGGCCTGCCGCCAACACGGTGAAGCCACGGGGCGTGCCCCCGTGGTACTTCACATCGCAGGCGAACGTCGGTCTGAACTCGAATCAGTTCTTCACCAGAAGATTCCCGCTATCCGTCTCGAGACTGTCGTACGTCTCGAGGGTCGTGATCGCCGGTTCGGTGCACAATACTCTCCTACCATCGCTGGCAAACGTACCCGCGTTCGATTCTCGCTCGGCGCTGTTCGAACAATCGGAATCGGTATGTCCGTTGCGATGGGTCTCTGTTCCCTCTCGCTCGCCGGAAATCGCTCGTGATCCGTTGCTGTCGCCAACCGAATCAGAGCAGAAACGTGGACTGTGCGACCTATGCGTCCGCCTCGAGGGCCAGTGACGCCAGCATCGCCTCGAGTTGCAGGCGTTCGTTCGCGCCCTCAGTGATTCGGTAGTCGACTTCGCCGAGGCGCTCGAGCAACTGGACCGTCGCCTGCTCGGGAATGTCGAACTTCCACGCCGAGCGGTGTAGTTGATCGATAACGTCGCCGCCGGCGAGGCCGCGGTCGGTCAACAGGTCCTCGAGGGCAGCGCGGGCGGCGGTGAAGTCGCCGTCGATTGCGTGCTCGACCATCGCTTCGACCTCCTCGGGGCGCGCGGTGGCGGTGATCGCGAAGACGGTCTCTTCGTCGACGGTCTCGCCCATCACCGCGGCGGCCTGGAGGCCGTTGATCGCCTTTCGCATGTCGCCGTCAGCTGCGTAGACAAGGGCGTCGACGCCGTCGTCGGTCACCTCGATTCCTTCCGTCTCGGCTATCTCTCGAATCTGCGCCTCGATTGCCTCCTCGGAGAGCTCGGTAAACCGGAAGACCGCACACCGCGACTGGATCGGATCGATGATCTGGCTCGAGTAGTTACACGAGAGGATGAAGCGGGTGTTGTTCGAGAACTGCTCCATCGTCCGGCGTAGCGCGGACTGGGCGTCGGAGGTGAGCGCGTCGGCCTCGTCGAGGAAGATGATGCGGTGATCGTACCCACCGAACGAAGAGCGCGCGAAGTCCTTGATCCGGTCCCGGACGACGTCGATTCCGCGCTGGTCGGAGGCGTTCAACTCGAGGAAATTCTCACGCCAGTCGTCGCCGTAGACTTCGCGGGCGATACCGATGGCCGCCGTCGTTTTACCCGTTCCGGCCGGCCCCGCGAACATGAGGTTCGGTAGGTCGTCCTGCTCGACGTACCGTTGTAGTCGCGGAACGATGTTCTCGTGGCCCTTGATTTCGTCGAGCCGTTCCGGACGGTACTTCTCGATCCAGACTTCGGTCCTGCCGGGAGTCGGCTCCGCCGCCTCGGCGTCGGCCTCGCTCATACCGGACACAGAGCGGGACGAAAGATAAATCGCCCGAAGGCCGGTCTCGGTCCGGACGTCGCCGTCGACTGGCAGGGGCGTCGAGCCGCTCCCGAACGCTCGGTCTCCACCGCATCGGCGAGTACGGACCCGTTCGAATTCGGTCAGAAACTGACACGCATCCTGACATATTAGTAACACGTTTTTCTGCGTGCTCGTGGGAGGACGACGTATGGAAGGGGAGAACCACCGATCACGACTCGTCGTCGCGATGCTCGTCGTGATTGTGACGTTCGGTATCGGTCCGATGACGGTCGCCGCCCAGCCAAACCCACAGACGGGCGGTACGGTCGTCGTCGAGGAAGGGGAGACGGTCGACGGACTCGAGTCGTTCGCCGGAACCGTGATCGTTCGGGGAACAGTCACCGGCGACGTCAGCGCAGTCGCGGGCGACGTGACGATTGCAAGTACCGGTTCGGTCGAGGGCGACCTCGAGGCCGCTGCCGGGAGCGTGACGATCGAAGGGGTCGTCGACGGCGACGTCCAGATCGGAGCTGGGAGGGTGACGGTTGCCGAAAACGGCACCGTCAACGGCACGTTCATGGTCGGCGCGGGCAACGTGATCGTCGACGGGACGATCGATGGCGACGCAGAGATCGGCGCCGAAACGATTCGCCTCGGCGAGACGGCGTCCATCACCGGCGATCTGCGCTACGACGGCGATCTCGAAGGGAACACTGATGCGGTCGCGGGTTCGGTCGAGGAAGATTCTTCGCTCGGCGTCGACGGCGGACCGACGGTGCAGCCGTTCGCGTCGTGGATCGTCGCGGTCTACACGCTCGTGGTGAACCTGCTTCTCGGTGCGGTGTTGCTCGCATTGTTCCCGCGGTTCTCCGATAACGTCGCGGCGAGCGTCTCGACGAGTCCGATCCGCTCGGGGCTCCTCGGGCTCGGCGTTTTCGTCGGCATTCCCGTCCTTCTAATCGCACTCGCGATCACCATCGTCGGGATCCCCCTCTCGATCGTCGGCGTGATCGCGTTCTCCTTCCTGCTCTGGATCGCCACCGTTTACGGCTGGTTCGCCGTCGCCGCGGCCGTCCTGTCCGCGATCGGTATCGGAAACCGCTGGCTCGCGCTCGTCGTCGGGTTGGTCGTCGGCGCGGCGATCACCAGAGTGCCCATTGTCGGCGGCCTCATCACCTTCCTCGTTCTTTTGCTCGGACTTGGTGCCATCGCTCGCGGACTGTACGGCCACCGGCGAACCGTCAGAGAGCGAGAGCGCGGTCACGGCGTCAGGACGGGCTCCGACGAACCGACCACGGACTGACCGAACGCGGCGCGAACGGGTGCCACGGAGCGACGCGCTCAAGGCCGTCGCTCCGTAACTGCGCGTATGCACGTCACCGTCGACGTCAAGGGCGAGGACACCTACGAATTCGATCTCGAGACGGTGGCGGAACCTCCAGACGACACGGCCGCCGATAGCGCTGAGACGACCGACACGACGCCGACCTACGCGGACCTCCTCCACAAGGTCGACTTGAGTCCGCACGAGGTGAGCGTCCTCGTCGACGGTCGGCCGGTTCCCGAAGACCAGCCTGTCGAGCACGATCACGTGACGGTGTTACGGCTCATCAAGGGCGGGTGCGACCGGTGACTTGCCCGATCCGAAACCGACACGTCGGCGGCCCACCTCGGTTGTTGTGACCGACGAATGTTCGTCCGTACTGCTACCCCCGACGACGCACTCGAGGTCCGTCGGATCCTCGACGCGGCCATGCTAGAGCCCGGGAACATCGAGAATCGGATCGACGCCGGCGACGTTCTGGTGGCAGGTGATCGCCGAGGAGGAACGAGCACGAACGAGAGTGGTGGCGCAGGGAGCGAGCGGATTCTGGGAACGATCGTTCTCGAACCCCGCGAATCGGGGGCCGGTGCCCACATCGGCGCAATCGGTGTCCGCCGTCGCCATCGGGGTCGCGGGATCGGCCGGGCGCTGATCGAACGAGCACTCGAACTCGAGGGGCGACTCACGGCCAGGTTCGACGATGACGTGCGCCCGTTCTACGAGCGCCTCGGATTTTCGATCGAACCGATCGATGAGCACCGAAACCGGGGCGTCACGGTCACAGCAGATCGAACGTGATCGCCGCTGGCCCGATCGTCGTCCACAGTGTGCCCGCGACAACGACGGCGACCTCTTGAAACCCGTCTCCTGCCGGCGTACCTTTTTCTGACAGAACGTGGTAGCACCCTCTGCATGGCGCTCCAACGGATGCTCAGCGGCGATCCGTCGAAGAGTTCGAAGGTCTATCTCGCGATCGGTGCCCTCTCGCTCGCGAAGGCTGTCGCAGTTCGAAAGGACCGAGAGCGGTTCCGGCGCGAACTGCTCGACGCCGGCCTATTCCTCGGTGCTGGACTGGCCCTCCGCCGATTTAGCCAGATCAAAACCGAAAAGCGGCAGGAACTCGAAGCACAGCTTCCGGAGTGGGCGGTCGACGCGCTCACGTCCGAACCCGCTTCTCGAGGGGTCCGAACGATCGCCAGACAGCGACTCGGCGGCCGATCTGAATCGAAGTCCGAACCGAAATCGACGTTCCGGGATCGTGCTCGCACCGTCTTGGCGAGTTTGTAACTGACGGATCGGCAGTCACCGGTCCGTCATGTGATTATGTCCCACAGACGGGTACCGAATCGGGTTCCGCGGGGGACCGATCACGGCCTCGCGACGCTTTCTCGCCGTACACGGGGGTCCGCTTAACGGCGTGTTTTGGTCGGGTCAGACTCGGTCCACTGGAACTCAGACGTCTCGTCCATCGAGTCGTCGGTTCCGAAGGTATCGTTCGAAACGCGGGTCGCGGTCGGGTCGGGACCGACCAGTGACAGCGTCTCGGACGAATTGCGGCCGGTCCTCATCGCCTCGGCGATGGAATCGGCCGTCTTCCAACCAGCATCCACCGTCCGCTCGTCAGTGTCCGACTGGACTGCGACGCTCAACTCCGAAACGAAGATAGAGTCGAGCGAGTCGACGGGACTGTCGGAACGGAGCGTAGAATCCGATTTCCCATCTCCAGACGATGGCCCATCGGGGGGTTCTTCTCTCCGACCATTCGCATCCCTCGAGGGAGTTGCGACCGACTGAAGCCTGGCGAACAACGCCTCCGCGGTCTCGTCGTCAGCATCGATCACTGGATCGGTCGTCGCTTCGTGCTCGCCAGCGCTCTCGATGAGTTCCTCGGGTGACTCCACGTCGTAGACGTCGAGGATCGCGTCGGGGTCGGCCTCGACCCCTTCGAGTACCTCCGTCACTGTCGAATCGGTGCTCATAGCTCCGGTTCCACCGTTTTCCCCCTTCGTTACGCTGACACTACCGGGACGGTACTCGGCGGACGTCCTCGAGCTCGAAAGTTTCACGAAATGCAACTAATTCGTGACAAAGCCGCTCGTACTCGTTTTGCGGGAGTAGAGGGATCGATCGTGCGGGAGTAGAGGGATCGATCGCTGACGCGCCCCGACGAACCGTCGGCGCGAACCGCCGGACGTTAAAACAGGTCCTGGGTCAACTCGAGCGTTTCCTCGCGGTCGTCCCAGTTCACGAAGAGGGCGACGCTGGTCGCGCTGGTGATGATGTCCTGCAGGTGGATTCGGGCCTCGGCGAGGGGGGTGACGATATCGCTGATGATCCCCGGCTGATTGGGGAGTTCGCCGCCGGTAACTCGGACGACGGCGATCGGCGAGTCGACGGTGACGCTCGAGAGTTCGTCTCGAGCGATGACCTCGCGGTGGAGGATGTTTTCGGCGCGTTCAGCCTCCTCTTCGTCGATGTAGAACGTGACTGTGTCCATCCCACTGGCGACGGCGTCGATGTTGACGTCACTCTCGGCCAGCGCTTCAGAGAGGTGGTTGAAGATACCCGGCTGGTTGCGAATCGCACGACCGGCGACCGTCAGGCAGGCGAGCGGCCGCTCGCGCAGATCGACGAGGTTTCTGAATTCGCCTTCGATGCTCGTGCCACCGGAGAGGAGATCGCCGTGCTGGTAGTGAACGACGCGAACGTTGAGTTTTCCGTCCTTATACGACAGTGCCGAGGGTGCGACGACCTCAGCTCCGCGAAACGACAGGTTTCGGAGTTCGTCGACTGAAATCTCGCCGACGTTGCGAGCCCCCTCGACGACGCGGGGGTCTCCGGTCATGACGCCTTCGACGTCGGTCACGATGACGACCTCGTCTGCGTCCATGTACTTGCCCATCATGACCGCCGTCGTGTCGCTACCGCCACGACCGAGCGTCGTAATCGATCCGTCGGGCCCTTCCGCAAGGAATCCGGTGATGACGGGTACCGTTTCGTCAAGGTCTGTGGCGACGTTGTGGGCGCGTTTCTGCGTCTCCTCGACGTTTACTTCACCGTACTCGTCGGTGATGACCGGCCAGTCGTCGCTTCCCGGCTCGAGAAACGTTGCGTCAATATCACGAGCCGAGAGCGCCGCCTTCAGCATGCGAACCGAGGTCCGCTCGCCCATGCTGACGATCTGAGCTCGGTCGGCTTCGTCGGTCTCGAACGTGATTTCGTCGAGCAGCTCGTCGGTCGTCGACCCCATGGCGCTGGCGACGACGGCGATTTCGTGTCCGTCCTCGACGGCGGCGGCGATCGAATCCGCGGCGCGGTTGATCCGGTCGCCGCTGCCGAGACTCGTCCCGCCGAACTTCGCTACGACGCGCATACTGCCACCTCGTAGGAGGCTCGCATTGCGATCGAATGACTCATACTCGGTCCGTTACCAGAGCGAGCAGATAACTGTGTCCCATCGTTCGCATTTTTAGCTGTAATTGAGGTCGTAAGCCCCCTTCTGCTCACGGCGACGCCGTTCGCATGGTCAGCGGGACCGACGGTCCCGCACTATCCGCAGCGAGCGAAGCGAGTAGGGAAGGGGTACAGCGCCCGCACGTCTTGTTTTCGTGTGAATCGGCACCCTTCCTCCCCCATCGGTCGAAGGTGGGAGTACGATGCTCACCACGCTTCCGGCGGTGTTCGAACGCGACAACAAGCGTACATCATCGGTTGTGGCCGAGTGTCGATTCGGGAGGAGTGGGACACTCCGAACCACCCGTGAAGGGAAGCCGCCTGCGGAGTCTGGAACCGTCCGCAGAACGCCAACAGCGATCTGCCAGGCAGCACGAGACGCGGAGCGTCTTGTAGTCGCTGTGGGACCTGTTCCTGCACGTTCCGACATAGAAACAAGACGCTCCGTCCGCACCAAGCGAGGGCCGAGGAGGCCGAGCGCGGGAGGGCAGAGTAGTTCACGCCGCCATTCACCGGCCGTGAGACGACTCACAAACGTATCGAAAATGTATCGAAAGTTGATAGACATCAGGCGAGTTACGTACCCACTCGCGACCGGGATTTATTGTCATGCGCAGCATTACCACACATCGATGAACGTACGGGATGCACTCGAGGCCGACGCCGACGCACTCGCGTCGATCGCGGACTCCCCGACGGACGTGATGCGAAATCTCGTCCACGACCGAACGGTGCGCGTCGCCGAGGACGGGAGCCACGATCCGAACGCCGACGTGTCGGACTCGCAGTACAACGGCTCCGATCCGGAGGATCTGCTCGGATTTATTAGCTTCGACGCGCGCGAGGACACCGTTCACGTAACCCAACTTGACGGGACGAGCGACGCCTGCAAGCGGTTACTGGCCGAACCGGTTCGATTCGCCGAGCGCGAATCGATGGCCGTCGAACTGCTCGCCGCGCAGGATGCCGACTCCATCGAAGCCGCTGCCGAGGAACTGGGGTTCCAGCGTCACGGCCGCGGGCCCCAGTTCAACGGCGCTCCAACGGTGCGATTTCGACTCGAGCCGTAGGAGGAACCGGACTGTCGATCGCGAGGATCGTCACGAGAATTTCTGAACGGTCACGTCTAACGTGTCCAGATCCACGATTGGCGCGAAGCCGGCGTCGGGGTCGATGTTGACGCTCTTCTGAAAGTCAGTCTGGGCCTGCCAGCAGCCTGAGTTGATCGCGAGGACGTTGTGATATTTTCCGAATCCGAGTTTATGGACGTGGCCCGTATGGAAGATGTCGGGCACCTCGTCGACGATGAGATAATCCTTCTCTTCGGGTGCGAGTCGGGTGTGGCCGCCGAACTGCGGAGCGACGTGGCGCTTCTTGAGGAGGTGGTACATCGCCTTGTGCGGATCGTCGTAGCTGGCCTTTTCCTCGGGGAGTTCCGCGATCACCTCGTCCAGCGAGACGCCGTGATACATCAACACGGAGACGCCCTCGAGCGTTATTGTCGACGGGTTGCTCACGATCCGAGGGTCGTGTACGGACATGATCTCCCGTAACTCCTCGTCGAACCCCGGCTGTGGCTCGGCGAGGCGGACCGCATCGTGGTTCCCCGGGATCATGACGATCTCGATGTCACCGGGCACTTTCTTCAGGTACTCGCTGAACGCTTCGTACTGTTCGTAAATGTCGACGATGTCGAGTTCCTCGTCCTGATTGGGATACACGCCGACGCCTTCGACCATATCGCCTGCGAGCAACATGTACTCGACGTGTTGGGCCTGGTCGGTATGGAGCCAGTCGGCGAACGCGTTCCACGCGTCTGCCATGAATTCCTGGCTGCCGACGTGGACGTCGCTGATCAGCACCGCCTGGACGTGGCGATCCGCGGTCGACGGCTCGTGTGTTCGGGGCACGTCCGGGAAGTACATCGAATCGACGAACGCGATCCCTGAATCGTCCGCGAGCGTCCCTTCCAGCGCGAGAGCCTCGTCGCAAAGCAATTCGTCGACGAGGTCGACGTACGCCCGGTCTTTCATCACCAACCAGGGGAACGTTCCGGTCGCGTCCTCGAGTTCGATCAGCCAGTGGCCGCTCGCGGTCGATCGGATGTCGTTGACCAGGCCGACCATCGCAGCCTCACTGCCCCCGGGCATCGCCTGGATTGCCGTCGCCGGCCGATGGTTGACCCGGGATCGAAGCTTCGCTCCCAGTCGATCGAGCCTGTCCCGAAAAACCGAGACGAAATCGCTATACTCGCCCGTTCCTGTACTTTGGCCGGTCATATCGCCGACGATCTCGACCGACCGTTTCGACCGGTCGGCGGAGCGGTCGGCGGCGGAAGATCCCTCCGTTTCAACTGGAGGTCGATCGGCCAGTTCTCGTTCCGTCGGGGTGTTTCCAGTTGAAACGGAGGGGGTTCGATCCCCGGATGGAGACGGGTTTTCCGAACCGGCCGCATCGGTTCGCGATCGATCGGCGGGTTCGGTAGTCGAGAGGGCCGCTTCGACGTGCGCAGTCCGAACGACGAGTACGTCCTCCGGCACTTCTTCGAGAACGCGTTCGAGTGCGGCGGTCGAATTCGCGGCCGCTGCAAGTTTCGTTACGGCCTCACGCTCTGCGTTGTATCCGCGGGACGTGAGTTCGCTGACGATTCGAGCGGAGGCCTCGAGTGGCACACGCCACGCATTCACGACGGACGGCAAAAGGGTAGCGGATCCCGCTCACGTGGAGCGCGTGTCACCGAATTTCCGCCCCGGTGCGAGACGAGATCCGGTCAACCCGGGCGGGACTCGAAATACGCCACAGGATGTGGTCTGTCTGGGCAGGATTCGAGACACGTCGTTGAGTCACGTGAACCGGAGAACTCTGAAGTCCCACCGTAAGTCGCCGGAACGGTGATGCCACGGTCCGAGAAACGAGTTGTCGATGGACGAGCCTGACGATTCGAAATACAGCCGCCAACGGGCCAGCTCTCGGGTCGATCATCACCGGTCCATCGGGGAGCTGTCGGGTGGTCGCGGTGACACCGATCCGAGCGCGACAACCCGGCCTCGTGACGGCGAGGGCGAACGACCCAGGGTCGTGGCCGGGACCGGTCGGTGGCTGCTCGAGTCGGACACGCTTCCGATCGCCGTGAGTCGCACCGTCGATCGGTTATCGTTATCGCGTTCCTTCGTCTCCTTCTGTGCGGGATCAGCAGTCAGCTACCGGTACGTGGCGTCGTCGAAAGTGAGAGTATGAAGCCGAACATGGAGACGGGCGATTACGTCTATCTCGTCGAAGAAGTCTGATACGCAGGCGACCGACGGTGCCGTGGCAGGCACCGGCGTCTCACGACGGATTCGTGACGAAAGGTGATGTCGACCGAGCGTACGATCAACTTTGGCGGTCCGGCGCAGAGACGACCGTCGTCCGGCCGGATTAGGTGACCGGCAAAGCGATAGCTCGAATTCCATGGATCGGACGGGTTCGGCTCGTGATCGATTCGGTCGGTGTGGCGACTGGCATCGGCTCCGTCAGTATCCTCGGCACGTCGGGTGTGATCGCGCTCGTTCTCTTCAGAATGGCCGTCGGAACCAACAACGGCGGTTTATAGTTTGCCACAGTACAGACGCCCGTGAACAGAAAGTTGATTGTTGGCCCGGGCAAAGCAAGGGACAATGAGCGGTTCTAATTCCGGGAGACCATCTGACGATTCCGGAGACGATCACCTTCGGCAGGATCGAAGCGGCGGCGACCCTCGATCGACGAGAGAACCACGACAGTCCACATCAGATTCTGATAACGTTTCGATCGAAAACGACGGGGTCGTTCGCTGGTTCCTCAAGACCGACGACGAGAACGTGCTGTTGATACGTGATATAGTGAGCAGCGTGGCCATCGTCGCCGTCGTCGGCCTGCTGTTGTTCGGGGTGAGCGGTATCTGGCCGCCGCTCGTCGCCGTCGAGAGCGGGAGTATGCAACCGCATATGCAAAGAGGCGATCTCATCTTCGTCGTCGAGGAAGGTCGATTCGTCGGCGATGGGGCCGTTGCGGGCACCGGCGTCGTCACCCTCGAGCAGGGACGAGAGAGTGACTATACGAAGTTCGGGATGGCAGGGGACGTAATCGTCTACCGACCCAACGGAAATGCAGCAGAGACACCGGTGATCCACCGTGCTCACTTCTGGGTCGAACAGGACGAAAACTGGGTCAATACCAAAGCCAGTGAGGAGATCGTCGGCGACAAGACGTGCGACGAGGTCGCCAACTGTCCCGCGCCGTACGCAGGCTTCGTCACGAAAGGCGATCACAACGCCGGGTACGATCAACAGATGAACCAAGGCGCTGATACCGGCGTCGTCAAACCCGAATGGATCACCGGCAAGGCGAAGTACCGTGTTCCGTGGCTAGGTACAATTCGATTGACCTTCGACAGGCTCCTCGGCGGAATGCTCGTTCCTGGATCGCCCTCGAGTCCAGCGCTCCAGGGAGTCGATCCTGCGACGATTGCGACGACACCATCGCCCGCGAGCCCTGAGATACCCGGACCGGGACAGGACGTCCACCTCACGGGTGTCGCCGGCATCGCTGGTGTCGGTGGTGTCGGTTCCGCGATTACAATCGACCGGTATCGCCGCTGAACCGCCTTACGTAGTTGATCGTTCCGTCGAACCGCCTTACGTAGTTGATCGTTCCGTCGAACCGCCTTACGTAGTTGATTGTCTCCAAGATCGGAACGCTTCTGCGTTTCTGGGTTATTTCCCGTATCCCGTACCCCGTTCGCTCGATATGAGCGCTTCGTTTCATTTGTTCACGTTTTCGAACGCGTGGTCACAGCCTCTAACCCCTGTGCTCCGCTGATTGTAAACAGAGATTCCTGTCGGAGATCTGGAGTTGAAACGAAGGAGGCGGCGTCGGACCAGTTGAACGTCGCTATGCGGGTACGATAGTGGATACGACACACCGAGGTGCGCTGTACGTCCAACGTATGGAAAGCAAAAATCGAACGGAAGATCCGGCCAAAAATCGATTATTGGCCGGTACGCCTTTGCCTAGTTTTCGAATCGGGCCTGGACGAACGGCTGGACGTCGTCGATATCGCTCAGTCGAGAGTCGCTCAGCAGCACCGCCTCCGTCTCTTCGAGTGGAACCGAGAGGCTGATCTCTTTGGTGCGACCGTAGCGCCCCTTCGAGACGACGATCGCGTTGACGATACCGAGCATGTCGAGTTCGCTGATGAGATCCGTCACGCGACGCTGCGTCAGGACGTCCGCATCGATCTCCTCACAGAGGCGTTTGTAAATGTTGAACACTTCGCCGGTGTTGATGCTGTGAACGCCGTTTTTCTCGAGCAAAATGATCGCAAAGAGAACGAGTTTACTCTGCGTTGGCAGCGTGCGGACGACTTCGACGACGCGATCGAGTTCGATCTTGTCCTGGGCCTGTCGGACGTGTTCTTCCACAATCGTCTCGGCCTGGGACCGCTCGGCCAGCTCCCCTGCCGTTCGAAGCAGATCCAAAGCGCGTCTCGCGTCACCGTGTTCCTGTGCGGCAAACGCCGCACACAGCGGGATCACGTCCTCCGACAGGGCACCTCCCTTGAACGCGACCTCAGAGCGGTGCTCTAAAATATCTCGTAACTGATTCGCGTCGTATGGCGGAAAAACGATCTCCTCTTCACCGAGAGAGGATTTGACTCGTGGATCGAGAAAGTCGGTGAACTTCAAGTCGTTGCTGATTCCGATGATCGACACTCGCGAATTCTCGAGTTCGGAATTCATCCGCGAGAGATTGTAAAGCGTATCGTCGCCGCTTTTCTCGACGAGTTTATCGATTTCGTCGAGCATGATGACGACGACCCGCTCGTCGTAATCGACGGCGTCGAAAAAGACGCTATACACACGGTCGGTCGGCCACCCGGTCATCGGAACCTCCTCGAAGGACTCCTTGTCATCCTCGAGTTCGGCTCTGCGGGCGTCGACGTCGTCACGAGTATCGAACGGCGTGGACTCGAGGGGGTGAGTCGCCGGGGACGTCGCGGAATCGGTGGCTGCAGCGTCGGAGGGCGCGGAATCGGCTGTGGTGGAATCCGGTGTTGCGGAGTCGGATGGTCTGGAATCGAGGTCGTCCCCATGGACGTCCGTGTGATCCGATCGGACGCCGGTCGACGCAGCGTGTTCATCCGGTGACCCCTCCATTTCAGGTGGAGAACCGGACGACTCCGTCTCCGTTTCGTCTCCAGACGAAGCGGTGGGATGTGATCCACGTTCCCCGTCGGAGACGAACTCGAACGGATCTGACGCCGTCCGATCGTTCGGGTCGGGACGCCCGTCAGTCGCGCTACTGTCGGAATTTGCCTCGTACTCGTCTACGTCGTTGAGCAGCGACTCGAGGTCTGCTATTCGATCGTTGATGCGCCGCTTGTTCTTTTCGATGAATTTGTTCGCGAGCTGAGCGAGGACACGATACTGTGTATCGGTGACCTCACAGTTGATGTACTCGACATCACACGGAACGCGGTACTTCTGGGAGGTGCTCTCGAGTTCCTTACTGACGAATTTGGCGCTCGCAGTCTTTCCGGTCCCGGTTTTGCCGTAGATGAGAATGTTTGATGGGGTTTCGCCGCGGAGCGCAGCGACGAGAATTGTCGCCATTTTGTTGATTTGATCGCTGCGGTGGGGTAATTCGTGCGGTGTATAGGACGGGCGAAGAACCTCCTTGTTCTCGAAAATCGGTTCTCCACTGAGCAAATCGTCGAACAGTCCCTGGTTCGACTCTTCGCCGGTGTCGATATCAGAGTTCTCCAGGTTCGACGAAAACACGTTCACTCCGTCGACCTCGGACTCATCCGATCCTACGATTTTTGAGTTGTCGTCTGACATTCGTCGTATGCGAACCCCCTTATTTCGAGTGGAAACCCGAACCAGTAGTGAGGATTTTCACAGTGTGATGGCCTCCTCCAGAGGATCCACTGATGCCTACTCCCAATTCGGGTCCAGTTGATGCAAACGAAACAGAGGAAAAGCACGCTAATAAATTCTTCCCTTCCTTATTGCCCGTGCATAAGAATTAGAAGGAGTACTTCAAGAAGGAGTACTTCATCAAACTCTTCTCGAGCAGTGCGATCGTCGACGGTAAAATCGTCTTCTGGATCTCGAAACCGAGAATCGAGCCCGACTAACCACCTGGATTCGAAATCCAGTTCGGTGTCGATTTGCTGCTCGACGTCTGACGTCCGTCTAAGAAAGCGAGCAGTGCGCGGACAGTGTGACTCACAAAACTGGTGATTGCCGTCCGGTGTTGCTATCCGAGTCAAATCAAATATGAATCAAATATGGTGGGTTACTCACGATAGGTCGGATCCTGGGTTCGATAACTGACGATGGTTCGATTAGCAGGTCATACCGTGACAACCGTGACAATGGGGTGTTCAATAAGGCTGGTGTACTGTGAGAGAGGAGCATCTGCCGAAAGAGATCCAGCTCGGTGAGTTAGATTCGGTTTGGAAGTGGATTCAACTTGCCGAGTTATGTTCGCTCACTGGACATGCTCAGGCCACGAAGAATGCTCCATCGACTGATTCACCGATTGGACCAGTTTGAAAATCTCATCTGATAGTTGTGGAGGTGTGATCAATGGGAGAGGAACCTACCCCCCCACCCCTTCGTTTCAAGTGGAACGGCCGGAGGGGGAGGGGTGGGGTCACGAGGGGCTATAGAATGGGAAGTTTTATTTAGTTAGATGAAAAACAGTAACCGTAGAACTAGCAAAGTTGATTCACTTACTAGGCTTCATCTTTCGATTGCTAGTCTAAACTAGAATGGTTTTTCTACACAGGTTTAATTGCTAGAACCTCAATTAAATTGCTAGAACCGCCTTCTCCCTCGGAATCGTGCGGTAAAACGCCTGTATCTTCCTTCCAGTCGAAAGAACGAGGCTGCTGCTCTGCTATTTCATCCGATCGAGTCTCTCAATCCACCTCTGCCTCACCGGTCTCCACCTGAAACGAAGGGGTGGGGGGCACTCTCTCCACTATCATCTTCGTCATCGTGTGACAATATTTCGCTTACCGTCTTTACATCATGTGACAATGTCTCACTTCCTGACTACCTTTGCCAATCAATGGCAATATTACTTTTCTGACGATGGCACTCTCATCTCCGGGAGTCGACACTCTCGACTCCCAATTCCAGAACTCCCTTCTTCTTTGGTACGCCGACGATTCATATCATATTGGTACGGACTGCACGGTACTGTTCCGTTCGAGACTAATCCAAGTTCGTCGAACTATCATTATGTCTGACGTAGTCTTAAGTGAGTTCAGTTTGTAGTGAGTGCAGATGCACCCCGCGGTGCTGGAGGCCCCCACAGATGGGACTGTTCACAGAACTCAAAGATAGTATCTCTCGGGTGACGGATCGCCTGTTTTCGGAACAGGAACCGAAGCGTATCGGTATCTACGGTCCACCGAACGCCGGCAAAACGACGCTCGCGAACCGAATCGCACGCGACTGGACTGGTGATGCGATCGGTGCGGAAAGTCACGTCCCTCACGAAACGCGACGCGCACGACGGAAAGAAAACGTCGAAATCGAACGGGATGGCAAAACGGTGACTATCGACATCGTCGATACACCCGGTGTGACGACGAAAGTCGATTACGAGGAGTTCACCGACGACATGGACGAAGAAGACGCCATTCGCCGTTCCCGTGAAGCAACCGAGGGCGTCGCCGAGGCGATGCACTGGCTTCGAGAAGACGTCGACGGCGTTATCTATGTCTTGGATAGTGCGGAAGACCCGATCACACAGGTCAACACGATGCTGATCGGCATCATCGAATCCCGAGATCTCCCAGTTCTTATCTTCGCGAACAAAACCGACCTCGAGGAATCGAGCGTCAAGCGGATCGAAGACGCATTTCCGCAGCACACGACTGTCCCGCTCTCTGCGAAGGAAGGCACCAACATGGATGAAGTGTACGGCAAGATCGCGGAGTACTTCGGGTGATAACGATGCCGAAAGCTACCAACGCGGACGATTCGGACCCATCTGACGGCGTACAGATCGACATGATCAGCGGGGAGCGACTGGACGGTATGGCAACGATGGAGAAGATCAGGATGATCTTAGACGGCGTCCATGACGGTAACATCGTGATCCTCGAGGAGGGATTGACTCCCGACGAAGAGAGTCGACTTATCGAGGTGACGATGGCCGAGATCAGTCCCGACGAATTCAACGGCATCGAGATCGAAACCTATCCAAAATCCGATACTCGCAACTCATCGCTGCTTAGCCGCCTTATGGGGAGCGATCAGCCGGATACGAAACTGACGGTGATCGGACCGGCAAACCAGATAGAGACGCTCCACAAGGACGAAACGCTCATCAGTGCGCTCGTGTCCCGTAACTAATGCCACACCAGTGTACGAACTGCGGCCGGACGTTCGCCGACGGCTCCAAGGAGATGCTGTCGGGCTGTCCCGACTGCGGCGGCAACAAATTTCAGTTCGCGCCGACTGCCGCGGCCGCAGCTGAATCGTTCGACGATGGCGGTGATCCACGGTCGGCTTCGTCAGCCGGTGGGGGCGGACCGACGACCGTCGACTCACCCGATTCGACGGACTCGGCTGACCCATCCGCGTCCGCGGAGTCGTCGGGTGTGCCGACGCGAGCCGCTAAAACCGTTCGCGATTGGGTATCCACTGACTCGTCGGACAGCCGGAGCGAAGAGTACACTGATGCTCCCGAACAAGCACACCGGAACGGATCCGATTCCACCGGACGCCAGCAACCGGGTCGGTCGCACACAGCCTCCCGGTCGGACAACCCCTGGCCCTCGAGTGCGAAACCCCAGACCGACGAATCGAGTTCACCGACGAACGACGGGTTTGCCGAGTGGCCTGAAACGGCTCGCCGACCCAAAGATCGATCCGACGCTCAGAGCGAGCCCGAGTCACCGGGCGACGGGCGCGAAGAACGAACCGAACGGAACGCCGGCCAGCCGGATCACTCGTCGGCCACTCCCGCCGAACCGTCTACTGAAGATGAGAATTCGGCTCAAGCCGACGCCCGCAGCGAAATTTTTCCAGCGAAAGACCTTCCCTCCTACTCAGCGGGTCCCGATCGGCCCACCGTAGAACGGAAAGCCGACGGCAGTACTCGGGTGGATGCGCGGGACAGCGCCGAAGATACCGATACCGGGGCAGACGATGGTCACCCACCCGATCACGGTCGTGTTGTCAGCGAACCGAGCGGCGAGCGCCCGTCCATCGAGGAGCTCCGCGCGGAACTCAACGAACAGTTCGAAAGCATCAAGATCGTTAGCCCGGGCCAGTACGAGCTCAATTTGATGGAACTGTACAATCGCGAAGAGTACATTATTTCACTCCAGGAAGACGGCCGGTACGTCATCGACGTCCCGGATTCATGGCGCGCTAGCGACGACGATGCTGGCTGAACGACGCTGTTGAAAGCGACCGAAACCGGAGTCGATGCGCGTCCTGAAGCTGTAGCCGTGGTCTTTCTAACTACCACCGGATTGTTTCAACTCTACATCCTCCGAAACTCGTTTTAATTCGCCATACTGCGGCTCTTCTATTTCCATCTGAAATGGTGGTTTATTGGGTTCGTTCCAAGAATGCGGCTTTCCCGTCGGACTACCAGGGAAGACTCGGTCGTTCGATGAGATACGAGAGCCACCGACGTCGTCCTCTTGTGAACGGACGTGTACTTCGCGGTTGAGCGACCGGAGCTACTCGATAGATGAAGGTGACCGAGTCAATAAGTTCGACGGACTGTGGAGGGACGGATGGAACCCGTGTAGAACGGTTCGACAGACTGAAGGGAGACAGATGGATTTATGCGACGCGGATTCGACGTCACGCACATGAGTACTGCAACCAAGATCGTTCTCACTACGGTCGCCGTATCGGCGCTGCTGTCGATCCTGCTTGTTTTCCAGAACGCGCTCGCCTGATGTTCGAAACCCGTCCGCTCTCGAGTCCGGTCGAGGACGTTCGGGCAGTTCACGCCCCAAGTGCCTCGATATTCGATTGCGACCGCGATTTCGAGACGCTGCCGCCGGCTCAGGCCGAGGATCTCGGTCTACTCGTCGACGCACTCGAGCCCGCGAGCTATCCTGCAGCCTGGCTACCCAGCGACGCCCCGGCGTTGCTCGCTCGCTACGCGAGTTCGGATCTCACGATCGGAATGCCCGGCGACGGAAGTATCGTCTGGACACGCCAGACCGAACCACCGGTCGTTCTCGTCAAGCCGCGAGTCGAAGGGTCGCCAGCCACGTTTGTCGATTTCCTGCTCGCCGAGGCATTCGTCCAGGTCGGACTCGACGTTCCGGAACAGTTCATCGGCTTCTTCGAGGAATCGTACCGCGACCTCGATGCGGCAGTTCCACTCGATCCAAACGCCACCTATCAAATCGCTGCAGCGCTGTACGATGGCTGGGTGGGTCTTCAGACCCGGGACGTCTTTGCGGAGTGGCACGACGATTATCCCGCACTCGCCGACGCCTGGCAAGATGCCGGAAGCCGACTCGAGAACCGCGTTGCTGGGTTGCCAAGCGCCGTTTCTCGCGGTGATACCGATTTCGCTGACGCGACCGAACTCGCGTGTGCGGCGATCAAGCACGCGATCGAACTGCCGGCTCCCTTCGCAGCCCTCGATACCGACGGCTATCGAGATCACGGTCCCGAGTACGCGATTCGCTGGGCCGAGAAGACGTTCGACTCGCTCGCCGACGAGTCGTAATCGACTGGTCGTTTGCTGATGGTTCGTTTTCACGCGGATGCTGTCGTAACCAATCTCCTGTGGATGCTGTCGTCAACGAAGTCGTGCGAGACGATCGCGACCAGCAATCAGCTCTCTAGAACTCGGCGTCGACGTTGCCGTCCTCGTCGAGGTCGATTACGCCGTCGAACAGCGCGCGGAATTCGTCGACGGTGTCCGCGTCGTGGGGTTCCTCCGAAAGGTGAAAGAGTCCGACCGCGTCGTATTCGTCGAGTAGATCGAGGATTCGCCTGACAGCCTCCAGGGCCCGTTCTTCACCAGCGTAGTAGGCCAGTTCGGTGACGGAGTCGAAACTGAGACGGAGTTTTCCGTCGTGTTCGTCGAGAAAGCCGTCGATGTGCGCGACGATCCCGTCAATGTCGTCAGGAGCGGCGACGTAATGGACGGTGTCGCTCGAGCGCCGCGAGTATCCCCGTTCGATGCTAAGGGTATCGAGAATCTCGGCTCGTTCTTCGTCGACGTCGTAGTACTCGAGTTTCTGACGAACTTCTCGGGCGGTAGTCCGCGTCGAGATGACGAGGAAATTATCGGTGTCTGCTTTGAGGAAATCAGTGTCGATACGATCCGTCTCACCGGTACTCGGATGCAAAAGGAGTACTCCGGTACCACCGGGTACCGTTTCCGGTGTCCCGTCGATTTCGAGCGTATAATCCATACTGGCGTGAACAACTTTGGGCAATCCCTTAAGAGTGCGGATGTGGGTCTCGGCGCGCATGAAACTCCAAAATTCGGAGGAAGGGCCTGAAACGGTTCGAGGGTGGGACAGTGAGTTTCACCGAGTGTCGATACGAAATCCGGATACCCACGGATTTCAGTCAGCGTCGACCCTTCATACACCATACTTTAGGTAAGCCTAAAAACCTGTCGAAGAGTATCCTGTTACTGATATTCAAGTGCGGCGGTGCCTGGGCTGATGGCTATCGGTGCCTCTGGTATCCGCTCCACGTTGCGCCGGTACGAATTCGATCGTTCGAAGCGTCCTGTATCGCCCGAAGCGGCCTCCGTCGTCCAATGCAGTAGTTTCTGTATGCGAACTCGTTTATTACTGGCCGTCCATCGTCCGAACATGATCGTACGCGAGGAATTCGACGACTGGGCGGCGAGTGGCCGGGATAGAGGAATGGAGGAACGCCACTGGCACACCGCAAAACACGCGCTGGCGCGGATGCCGGTCGAACCCGGCGACACTGTCCTCGACCTGGGCTGCGGGAGCGGCTACGCCGGGCGAGCACTCCGGGACACCAGCGATGCTGGTCGAGTCTATGGCCTCGACGGGTCGCCGGAGATGGTTCACAACGCGGCCGGATATACCGACGACGAGTCGGTCGGCTACGTCGTTGGGGATTTCGACACACTCCCGTATACCGACAACTCGATCGACCACTGCTGGTCGATGGAAGCCTTCTATTACGCCTCCGATCCGATGGAAACCCTCCGCGAAATAGCTCGTGTTCTCCGACCCGGCGGAACGTTCTACTGCGCCGTCAACTATTACGAAGAAAACGTCCACTCTCACGAGTGGGACGAGTTCATCTCGGTGGGGATGACTCGCTGGAACCGCTCCCAGTATCGGGATGCATTCCGTGAGGCCGGGTTATACGTTGCAGAACAGGACAACGTCCCCGATTACGAAATCACGATTCCCGACGAGACCGAGTTTCCACTCGAGGAGTGGGATACCCGTGATGCAATGATCGAACGCTACCGCGAGTTCGGAACGTTGCTCACCGTCGGTGTCGCTCCGTGAGTTCTCTCGGTGTCGCACTGGGAGACCTCTATATCGGTATTGCGATCCCGTAGCGGTCGAGTCACTCGGTGGATACCCGTCAGCTCGAACCCCCCAATTTCCACTCGAGTTACTCGTTCTTGCCGGTACGATCCGTGACACGTCGGTTGGCTCGAGTTGAAACAGTCCCGTAGAGATATTCAAATTCATACATACGTATATTCGGTACTTCCCGAGCGTCGCTTCGTGAGCTGTGCTGAGTCACGATGACCGGAGTGAACGCTAGTGTGATAGCTGAGTGAAGGAGAAATAGAGTCCACAGATGGAGAGAACCGAACCGAGAAAGCTGGGATACGCCGTTCTAAGCGAATGCTGCTGCTCGTCAGGTCCCGCCCAAGGCCGCGGGCTGGCGTCAGCCCGCGGCCGATGCGTATGTTTCTGGCACACCGACGCCGTTCATCTTAATCTCCCACCTCCGCTCTAACTCTTCCTCTAATGCGTGTCTGATCCAGTCAGAGAAGGTCTTGAACGTGAATTCCTCGGGCAGGTCGCGCCCGCCCCATCGTGGGCGGGCGACGACCGCCCATCGAAGCACAAGCCAGAGGTTCTCCAACAAGAATCCAATCAAGACGAACGCAAAGCGGATGACTGGATCCTGTGTCGTTGTTATTACCCGCGCTTGGCGGAATACACGGTAGCTCGTCTCGATCGCCGATCGTTTCCGATAGAGTCGTTCGACCTGCTTGGGCGTGCGATCGGCCAGATCGCACGCCACATACCCTCGCACAACCTCTCCGCTTTTCCCTCGATTTCCAGCGTGATAGGACACAGCGACCGCGAGCGGGAATTCCAGTTCCCGCTCGCGGCCTTTGTACATCCGATAGGTCGTCATGTACGAGCAGTGCGTATTCAGCTTCTTCCTCATGCGCTTGCCCTTCTTTTGGACGGGAACGACAGTCGCAGCAATCTCCCGTGAGCGGCGCAGAATACGTTCGTTGTAGAAGCCACGATCAGCCAAGAGCAACTCTATCTCGAAGGGATAGGCTTCGACGCGGTCGAGGACGCGCTCGACCGCGTCGGCCTCTTTCTCATCACTACGGACGTACGTCATCGCCAATGTCACTGGCTTTCCGTTCGAGACGAGATACGCCGTGCAGTACCGGTGGCACGTCGTTGTTCCGTCTTTTGCGTGCATGCGGCAGAGTTCACCTTCTTCATCGGCGTACGTTCCGTGGTAGGGGTTATCGACGAAGTCAATGGAGACGATCCTCGACCGATCAGGGTCGAGGATCGTCATCGCCAACTCCTTGAGAAGGCGGTTAGCAACCCGCTCAAGCCACTCTCGGTTGAGCGTATGTAGCCAGTCCATGACAGTATCGTCACAGGCAGCGTTGTCGTTGTCCTTGCACGTCTCCCAGATGGAGGTCTGGTTCACTGCTGCAAGAACCACGACAGCCCAGATATCGCCGGGATCGAGGGGCGAGCCCTCGATCCCTGGCAAAGGGAGCTGGCAGATGACGTCTTCCGCTAAATCTTTCACGTCCGAGTCCGAAAGAACACCGTCTGGCTGAGGGGTTTTGAACACATTCACTCAACCAGACATCTTCCTCATCAGACCCACGCTTTAGCTTCAGCTCTCACACCAGTCGGGAAATACCGATATTCTGCCTGCGGAACAAGACCTCCAAACTGACCCGAGCCGACAGGCGGACTCGGATACACGGATGGGGTCGAAGTCGTTGCGCGTGCGAGACGGACTCAACACATCAAAACCGTTTACTTCTCGTATCGTTCGCCGGCCGGAATCGCCACCTCGAGCCAGTTTTCTTCCGGCGGAAGCGGACAGTCGAAGGTGTCGCTGAAAGCACAGAACGGCGAGTACGCGAGGTTGAAGTCGACGATTATCTCGTCCCCGTCGGTCAGTTCGTCTTCCGTCGCGAGTTCCATATATCGGCCACCATGGTAGCTCTGTTGACCGGTGGTCTTGTCCCGAAATGGCACGAACAGTGGTTGTTCGGTCGGGCGTTCCTGTCGGTAGGCTCCCAGTTCGAACGTCCCGTCTTCCAGGTCGTCGTCTGTGCGCGATAGATCGAACGTGAGGGTCGCGGTCCGACGGTAGCGCACCTCGCGGCCCGCCGTGGTGTCCATCAGAACTGGGTCTGGATTCTCGTGGACCGTCGCGGTTGCGGTTACCCGGTACGTCGGATCCGGGTCGAAGTAATCGAGCCCGTTGAACGAATCGCGTTCCTCGGGTGGGATCGGCGACTGCGGATGATCAGCGAAAAAATCGTCTTTTTCGGCACGTTTCGACTCGAGTTCGTCGCGCCAGCGGTCGACGTCGATGGAACCAGTGTCGCTCATGGGTGACGTAGGTGACCGAGCCTGGAATGCGTTACGTTCCTCACCGCAGGATTTGGGCGGTTGTACGATACTGGCCGTTTTTCTCTCCCCTTCCGGTTCGATGTAACGAGGGTCCGCGGGTGACCGTTCGCGATGACACCACTCCCCCTGCTCATCCTCGCCCCTCGCTTTTTGTTCATGTCGGCTTCCGGGACGTACCACCGCCGGTCTACTCGTTCCCTCGAAGACGTGCGAGTCTGCAGACCGAGGCGGGACTGGTGACGGAGAGTGGGGGCGGTGAATCGAGACGGGACCGAGAGACGGTCTCGAGCCGTGAACGAAACGGGAGTTACGAACCACGGTTCGGTGTGGGATCGCTGCTCGTCTGGCAGCGTTCGAGGCAGACGCAGATTCGTTCGTTCTCTCTTCACTATCCCGGTCGTTTAAATACTATCGCGCGACCAACACGGTTCGTCAACCCTATCACCGACCGACGATGAGTACGGCAAGAATGACGAATTGGCGGACGGTATTCGGCCACGACAGCCCCTACAACCCGCAGGTGGACGGCATCGAGACGGCCATCGATACCGCCCGGGATGGCGGTTACACCGTGGTCGAAGGTGCCTGTGGCACCGGAAAGACGATGATCGCGCTCACGGCGGGGATCGATCTCGTGCGCGATCCGGACACGGGCTACGAGCGCGTCCTCGTCCTCACGAGTGTCAAACAGCAGTTACGCCAGTTCGAGAATGACCTCGAGACGATCAACGAAAATTTACCCGTCGACTGGGATCCGGTTTCAGGTCTCACGCTCGTCGGAAAGGCCGACGTCTGTCCGTACAACCGCGAGGGGAAGGCGGGATTCGACGACGGGACCGTCTACGACCGCTGTGAAACACTGCGAGACCGGACCCGTGATCTCACCGGCGATGGCGGCGAGACGACGGCACGGAACCTCGCCGGCCAGGCCCGGAGCCAGCAGGTCGGACTGGCCGACAGCGCCGACCGAGCCACCGGCACCTTCCTCGAGACCGCGGGCGAACCGTCTCCCTATCCGTCCGAGCTGCCCGAGTATGGCGATGGTGGACCCGTCGGGGCCGAAACCGAGTACTGCCCGTTCTACGCGCAATACCTCGAGGACCTGCCGGACGAGGCGAGCGACGGCGACGCCGCAGAAGCGATCCCGTACGATTTCACCGACGCCGGCATGGTCGCCCCCGAAAATTTGGTCGCCAGGTCTGTCGCACACGGAACGTGCCCCCATTCGGTAATGGGTGCTGCCCTCGGCCACGTCGAGGTCGTCATCGGGAATTATTACCACGCCTTCGATCCGAGAACGGTCGGCTCGTTTACTGGTGCGCTCTTAGACGAGTCGACGTTCGTCGTCTGCGATGAGGCACACATGCTGGAGCCGCGCGTTCGCGACCTGGTCAGCGAGAGGGTCGCCGACTCGACACTCCGTGATGCCGAAACCGAACTCTCGCGAGTGATTCAGCCGGTCAAATTCGAGCACGAGGGTCGCCAGGCCACGGGCGGGTCCAAGACCGCCGACGCCGACCTCGTCCGCGCGGAACTGGCCGACAGCGACGTGTCCTACGAGGAGCTCAATCGGACCCTCGAATTCGTCGGGGACCTCCGGACCGAACTGGACCGACGAGTGGCCGATTTTCTCGACCGAAAACACAGGGGGTGGCAGTCGAACCTGACCGACCTCCCCGACGAGGAAATACCCCTCCGCGATCCGGTGGAGCCAGCCGAAGACGAACTCACCGAATGGGCTAGAACAGCGGGCTACGGTGACGCGGACTGGGTCCGCGCCGAGGCAGTTGGTGCGGTCGTCGCGCGAATCCTGAACGAAGCCGAAGACGAAGACCGAACGCGTGCTGCCCCCGCCGTGGGCCGCGTTCTCGGCGAGTGGTACCGCCAGGGTCACACCGACTACTTCAGAGAAATCGAACTCGAGCGAACCTGGGACGACACCGAACCGGCAGACTCGTGGCGCCGGGCGTACAACGCCAGGCTCGGCCTTCACAACTGCGTTCCGAGCGACGCGATCGGCTCCCGCCTCGCTTCGTTCGGCGGCGGCATTTTGATGAGCGCCACACTCGAGCCGATGGACGCCTTCACCGAGGTAACGGGGCTTCGGTACCTCGCGCGTGCCGAGGACCGACCGGTCGTCGAACGCCGGTACGGTCTCCACTTTCCCGCTGAGAACCGGGAGAGCTTCGCGGTCGCCACGCCGAAGTTCACCTACGACAACCGCGGCAGTCCGAGTGACGCGAGCGGGGTGAGCGACCAAGAGCAGCGGAATCCGACCAGAACGCACTACGCAGACGCCATCCAGAAGATCGCTCGTCTCCCCGGCAACGTCCTCGTCGGAATGCCAAGCTATGCCGAAGCAGAGTGGGTCGCGGGCGTCCTCGAACGTCGGGTGGACAAACCGATCTTGCTCGACGCCGCGAGCGACGACGAGACCACCCAGTCTCTCAAGGATGAATTCTTCGCGGGTGACGGAAAGGTACTCGTCACGAGTCTTCGGGGGACGCTGACCGAGGGCGTCGACTACAGTGGCGATCGGCTCGCAGCTGCGGTCGTTTGTGGCGTCCCGATCGTCAACACCTCGAGTCCCCGGACGAAAGCAGTTCGCCGGGCCTACGATGACGAGTTCGGCGACGGCTTCACGTACGCGCTGACGATTCCTGCAGTTCGGAAGGCTCGCCAGGCGATCGGTCGCGTCATCCGAAGTCCCGAGGATGTCGGCGTGCGCGTCCTGCTCGACGAGCGCTACGCTCGCGACAGTTGGGACTCGGTTCGTCCCTATCTGCCCGAGGACAACGAATTTCAGGCGGTGAGTCCCGACATGCTCGACGTCGGGCTCGAGCGATTTCGGTCACAGTTCTCGTCGCAGTAGCCTCTCGAATCGATGGTTCAGCTTGGCCCGTTCGGTGGCCTCCAGCGCCAACCTGATCGGATGGTTGGATGATGGTGAACTCGACCACGGTGGTCAGCGCCGACGTGATCGACCTGCAGTGTACCAGACGAACCTGTTCGTCTACGGTCCCGGCGGCTACAAGTTCTCCGTCTTCGTTCGGATCGACGCGCCGCTACAGTTACTGCTGTCCGTGGCGACCGTCCACGGGATCACCTTTTTCTGGGGGCTATCACCGGCGGAGGCCCGACTGCCTGCGATTCTCCGTTACTCGGTTGCCTCACCGCTTTCAACGATTGATCCATCCGCGTCCACTGCGTCCAGTTCCACGTCGACCGCTTCCTCCTCGACCTCGAGCGGCGGTTCGGTTTCGTCGCTTCGCTTGAGCGCCTCCGCGAGTTCCCATTCGCGCTGGCGTCGTTCCGCGTTGCGGGCGTGCTTGTTCCGACCGTCCTTCGTGTCTGCCATAGAGTAACACACCGGGGCGAACGGGATAACGCTATGCCTGGCGGTTCCCGTTGACCGCTTCTTTTGGCCGCCGACCGCTATCGGTAGCCGACCCTGCCGAGTGGACGGAGCGCGGCCTCGTTCGGGAGCACGCGGACGAGTGCGGAAGCCGGCTCGTACGTGACGCGGTCGGTCGCGGACTTCGCTGCGACGATTTTCCAGAAGCCGGGCGCATCCAGACGCAGTCGACACAGCCCGCGGTCGTCCGTTCGCACGGATTTCGTTTCGGTCGTGACGAAAGCCCCGGCGACCGGTCGTCGCTGGTCATCGCGAACGCGGACGATGATCGGGGTCCCCACCGCTACCTCCTTTCGATCGACGGTGACCCGGAGACGACGAGTAACGCGCATACCGACTACTATCTCGACTAGGGCGAAAAAGGCCCACTTGCGTGCTCCGGCGCCCACGTCGGTCGTCGCCCGCTCACCGCGAGGCCACGACGTGTGCGTCCTCTGGCGCGAATCCCACGGTCAGGTCGTCGCGCTCGGGCACATTCTCGAGTTGTAACGTGATTTCTCTGCCGTTCCACCGACCGTGGACACGGACGGTCTCACCGAGGAATTCGGTCGTTTCGACCGTCACGGGGAGTCGATTGTGGGTGGCAGTCCGCGAGAGTGCGCCCGGTCGCACACAGACGGTCGTCCGCTCACTCCCGTCTGGGAGCGCCGGAATATCGAGCTGCCGGCCGCCGACTTCGACTCGAGCCCCGTCCCGGTCGGTCGAGAGCACCGTCCCCTCGAAAACGTTGTTGTCGCCGACGAACTCCGCGACGAATCGGGTCGCCGGTTCCCGATAGATCTCCTGTGGGCGGCCGATCTGCTCGACGCGACCGTCGCGTAACACCGCGAGGCGATCCGAGATAGCCAGCGCTTCGGCCTGGTCGTGCGTGACGTAGACGGTCGTGATCTCGAGTTCGGACTGGATTCGCGTAATCTGGCGGCGCAGCGATTCTCGGAGCTGGGCGTCGAGTGCGCTCATCGGCTCGTCGAGCAAGAGCAGGTCGGGAGCCGGCGCCAGCGCTCGGGCCAGCGCGACCCGCTGTTGTTGACCGCCGGATAGCTGTTCGGGGCTGCGATCGCCCATCTCCTCGAGGTCGACCAGTGCGAGCAACTCCGCGATACGTTCGTCGACCGTCGTCCGGCCGGGCGGATCGCGGAATCGCAGCCCGTAGCCGACGTTTTCGGCGACGTTCATGTGGGGAAACAGTGCGTAGCTCTGGAAGACGACGCCAACGTCCCGTCGTTCGGGCGCGACGCTGGCCATCTCCCGCCCGTCGAACCGAACGCGTCCGGCCGTCGGCTCCTCAAACCCGGCGATCATACGAAGCGTGGTCGTCTTCCCGCAGCCGGACGGCCCGACGAGGGTGAAAAATTCACCGTCGCGGACCGTGAGATCGACGTTTTCGAGCGCGACGGTGTCGTCGTACGCTCTGGAAACTGCCTCGAGTCGAAGCGTCGTCATCGCTCGAACCTCCCGCCGACCCGGTCGACGACGGCAAAACTTGCGGCGGTCACGAACAGGAGGACCGTTCCCATAGCGATCGCGGGGCCGGAGCGGCGGCCGAGATAGCGCTCGACGGCGACGGGCATCGTGTACGTCTCGTTTCCACCCGCCAAAATCACCGTCGAAGAGAACTCGCCAATCGAGATGGCGAAGGCGAAGGCTGCGCCGGCGACAATGCCGCTTGCGACCAGCGGGAGTTCGACGTCGACGAGCGCGCGATACCGGGGCGCTCCCAGGGCTCGAGCGGATTCGACCATAGCGGGGTCGAGAGACGCCAGAAGCGGTGAGACGTTGCGCGTGACGAAGGGGTACGCTGCAACGGCGTGGGCGGCGACGATGGCGACCGCACCCGTCACTTGGAACCGCCAGCCGCCGGGTAGCGGAATTCCGAAGACCAACCCTTGCAGGAGGCCGATGCCGAAGACGACGCCGCTGACCGCGAGCGGGGCCATCGCCAGCGTGTCGACGAGCTTTCCCCCGCGGCCCGCACGGACCGTTATCGTCGAGATGACCACTCCCATCGGCACGGCGATGAGCAGCGTGGCGACGCCGAAGACGAGCGAGTTCCGGATGGCGACGGCCGGCAGCGTCTGATAGGACGCACCCTCGAACTGGCGCTCGAGCAGGAACGCGAAGTGTCGAAGCGTGAGTCCGTTCCCGTCCGTCACGCTTCCGACGATCAGACTTGCGATCGGCCCGACGAAGACGACCAGCGCGACGAGTCCGTAGACGCCGACCGCCACTCGGCGGGGCGACAGCGCGGTCCGAAGATCCGGGAACAGCGGCGTTCGTGTCGGCGGTGAGGTCGTTCGAGCCAGCCCCGCCCGTGCGGACTCGTACCGAAGGTACGCGTAAGTCAGTCCCAGCGAGAGGACCGTCTCGAGGACGGCGAGTGTAGCGGCCTCGCCGTACGCGAGTCGGCGGACGCGGTCGTAGATCCAGACTTCGACGGTCGCGAGCTGCAGTCCACCCAGCGCGAGGACGATGGGGAACGTCATAAACGTGAAGATGAAGGTCAGCAACGCGCCGGTCAGGACAGCTGGCAGGAGCTGTGGGACGACCACGTCGCGGAACGCGCGGCGAGGGCTTGCACCGAGGCTGCGTGCGGTCTCGACTGTTCGAACGTCGATCGACTCCCAGGCTGCGACGGTGATGCGCGCGACCAGCGGTGCATTGTAGAACGCGTGGGCGACGATGACGATGGCGAGCGGGTTCCCCTCGATGAACGGGTACGGCTCGATTCCGACGAGTCCGAGCAGCCCGTTGAGCGTTCCCGAGTGACCGAACATCGCGTAAAAACCGACGGCGACCATGATCCCTGGCAACACGAACGGAACGATCGTCAGGGAGCGAAGCGTCTTCCGGCCCCGAAACTCGTAGTTCGCGAGTACGTACGCGGCGGGCAGTCCCAATACCACGCTCGCGGCCGTCGAACAGATTGCCTGATACGTCGTAAATCCGAACAGACCCGTTTGGACGGTGGGCGCGTCGACTCGCAACCATGGAATCGGCAGTTCGAGCCCGGGGAGTGACGCCTCGAGCGATATCGAAACCGAAACGGCCGCGAGCCAGCCTGCGACCTCCTCGAGGTGCGATCGAATCGAGAGCGGCTCCGCGAAGAGGTCCGCGAGGACGCCGACGTAGAACGGATCGGTGAGGACGTCGGCGAACGTGGACAACGTGAGGGTTCCTCCGTCGAGGACGGCGTCGGCGAAGACGAGGCCGACTGGGAGATAGAGCATGATCGCGAGGACGGTCGCCGTCGCGAGCCCCGTCAGCGAAAGCGCATTGCGTTCGAACCATCCATATACGGCTGCGGCTTGCCATCGAACGCGAGGCCACCACTCGCTCGCTCTCGATCGTCCCATCGACGTCCTCTACTGGCTGGCGAACTCGCGTGCCCAGTCCTCGACCCATCCGTCGAGCTTCCCCCGGAGGGTCTCGTAGCCGACGGTTACCGCCTCCGGCGGTTCGTGGGCGTACCGGTCGAACTCCTCGTCGAGATCGACGTTTTCGGACGTGACGGCCGGGAACTGGACGTTGCGCTGGGCGATGACGCCCTGGGCCTCGCTCGAAAGGGCGAAATCGAGGAACGCGTAGGCCAGGTCGAGTTCTGCCGCGTTTTCGAAGATACCCATTCCCTCGGGGTTCGCATACCCCTGATCGTCCGGGAACGCGACCTGATGGCGGCTCATGTCGTAGCCCTCGGCGCTCGCGTACACCTGGTCGGTCGAGTACGAGACGACCATCGGCCGGTTCTCGTTCATGTACGACCCGTAGTAGGATTCGGTCCAGTCGTCGAGAATGCGGATCCCGTTGTCTCCGAGTGCTCGCCAGTAGTCGAGGTAGCCGTCCTCGCCGTAGGCGTCGATAGTCCACAGCAAGAACGCTCGGCCCGGGTCGGACGACTGAGCGTTCTGGGCGAGCAGCGCGTCTCCGTAGGCCGGCTCAGTCAGGTCGTCGAGGGTTTCCGGGGCGTCGACGACGGTCTCGTCGTACACGAGGCTGATGTATCCCGTGTCGTACGCGAGCACTCGTCCGTGGGGATCGGCCATGTCGAGGCTGTCGCGGATCCGATCCGACCGGTCGATTCGGTCGACGTTGAGTTCGCGAAAGAGGCCACCCTCGCCGAGTGTGTCGTCGATTCGAACGAGGTCGTCCACGTTGAGCCCGAGGTAGAGGTCCGCATCGAGACTGGCGCCCTGTTGCTCGCGACTGATATAGTGGTTGAGTCCCTGGCTCGGCACGGTCCAGGTGAGCGTTGCGTCGGGGTATTCCGCCTCGAACGCATCCTTGAGCCAGGTCCCGGCCGGGTTGTCGCCGTCGACCATCGACGTGTAGGACGCGACCGTCAGTTCCCCCTGCAGATCCGGATCCTCCGGCTCTCGGTCGCCGTCTCCGCGTTCCCCAGCATCGTCTTTCCCGTCCCGCGTCAGGCAGCCGGCGACTCCGGCGACCCCGCTCGTGCCGACCGCGCCGATGAACGTCCGTCGTTTCATTACGCGGTGGTTGTACCCGGTGGTCTTAAACGCCATGATCGACGTCCGTGGACCCGATTGCGCGACTGCGCGCAGTAGTGCTAATTCTGACACAACCGACCACCGACACTTTTCTCGTTGTCCCTCGTACGTCCACTATGGCCCGCAACCGAACCGTCATTAACGCGTTCATCGGTGCTGTCATCGGTGTGGTACTCTCGTTCATCCCGTTATCGCCCATCATCGGGGGTGTCGTCGCCGGTTTCCTCGAGGGGCCGGACGAACGCGCGGGAACGAAAGTAGGTGCACTGGCCGGCGCGATCGCGTTCTTTCCGGTCGCGTTCGTGGGATTTATCATGCTCGGATTCCTCGGGTTCGGCCTCGGATTTGTCGGCGGGGCCCCCGCCGTGGGCGTCTTCTTCCTCCTGCTCGTGATCGTTAGCATGATCCTGTTTTTCCTTCTCTATACCGTTGGCCTCTCTGCGCTCGGGGGATATCTGGGCGCGTACCTCGCGAACGAGTATCCGACGAAGCAACGGCGAACCCGAGAGACCATCGGATTCGAAACGACGTCGGACCGTTCCGTTCGCGCTACCGATATCGCGCCGATTCGGGACCGGGACTCGGATCGGGATCGGGATCGGGACCAGGACCTGGAGGAGAATCGGGGTGTGGACTCGGATTCGGATCGGGACCCGAACAGGTAACCTGCCTGACCCTCGAGGGGCCGACCGTCCCCGGTCGAACTGACGAGCGGCCTACTCGTATCTGAGCGCATCGATCGGGTCCGTCCGCGCGGCCCGCCAGGCCGGATATAGTCCTGCGAGAACGCCGACGAGCATCCCGACGACGATCGCGAGCGCGACGTACTGGAGGGGATAGACGAGCGGGATATCGATGTACTGCGCCCCGAGATAGCCGGCGACGAGTCCCAGCCCGGTCCCCAGGACCGCGCCGATCACGCCGAGGATCACCGCTTCGGTCAGGAACAGCCCGAGGACGTCGCGATTTTGCGCACCGACGGCTTTCATGATGCCGATTTCGCGGGTCCGCTCGGTGACGCTGACGAGCATGATGTTCGCGATGCCGATCGAGCCGACCAGCAGGGAGATCGCGGCGATTCCCACGATAAAATTCTGCAGGAGATCCAGCACGTCCTGAAGCTGCTGGAGTAGTTCCGTGCTCGTTCGGAGTTGCACCTCGAGATCGTCGCCCATTAGCTCGCTCGCGTCGGACTGGTCACTCTCGAGGTAGTCGATGGCCGCCTCGCGGGCGGCGTCGATAGCCGCCTGGTCGTCGGAAGGCGCCTCGACGACGATGGCGAGGAAGCGAGCAGGGCTATCGGTCCCACCGTCGCTGCCGTTTCCAGCGCTGGTTTCGTTCCCGGCGCCGGTTTGGTTTCCACTGCCGCCCGCAGTGCCATCACCGTTTCCCGCGTCACCGTCCGTTCCACCGCCGAATCCCAGCCTGGCCGCCTGCTCCACGTAGTACGGATCGGTTGGAACGTAGACTCGAGGCGAGGACTCGAACCCCTCGAACGGGCTCAAGCCCTCGCTCGTGTCGGTTATACCGACTACCTCGATGGTGGTACGCTGGCCGCCGAGGAACGTCACCGTGAGTTCGTCGCCGACGGTAACGTTCTCTTCAAACTGGCCCGCCGCGGCGGGGTTGATCACCGCTTCCCGTTCGCCCATTCGGAATGGCCTCCCGTCGGCCAGTTGATCCTCGCCGATGTACGACGGCCCCGAGGCGACCAGTCCGTTACCCAGAGCGACCGTCTCGTTGCCGTCCGAAAGCGCCTGGGTCTGTATCGTCGCGTAGCCGTAGGCCGCCTCGACGTCCGCTAATTCCTCGACGTTTTCGAAGTCGTCCTGCGTGAAGACGGGTTGGGCACCCGCGAGCGGACCGCCCTCCGCATCGGGTTCGGCCGCCCACCCGTAGAGGCTACGTTGGTCGTCGGGGCTGATGTCCCCGATGATTCCCGCCTGCAGACTCGCGCCGAGACTGACGAACGCGATTACTGCAGCGATGCCGATCACGATCCCGAGCGTCGTCAACGACGACCTGAGTTTGTGACCGCGAATGGACCGCCAGGCGAGGCGAAGACTCTCGAGCGGATTCATTCGGAATCAGCTCCCGCCTCTCCAGCCGCCGAGCCCGGCCGCGACGTGCCGTTCGCACCGCTCTCATCGAGTTCTTCGATCCATTCGATTTTCCCGTCGAGGAGGTGAACGATCCGATCGGCTCGCTCGGCCACGTGCCGCTCGTGGGTGACGACAAGCAACGTCGTTCCGGCGTCGTGAAACTCGTCGAAGAGATCGAGAATTTCGGATTCGGTATCGGTGTCGAGGTTTCCCGACGGTTCGTCGGCCAGCACGATCGCCGGGTCGTTGATCAGCGCCCGCGCCAGCGCGACACGCTGGCGCTGACCGCCCGACAACTCGTTCGGCAGGTGATCCGCCCGATCAGCCAGTCCCACGCGCTCGAGGAGATTTCGCGCACGCTCCAGTCTAGTCGTCCGATCGACGTTCTGAAACAGCTGTGGTAGTGCGACGTTCTCGAGCGCGTTCAGCCGCGGCATAAGGTTGAACGTCTGGAAGACGAAGCCGACCTCCGTCCCTCGGAGGGTGGTGCGCTCGCGGTCACCGAGTGTGCCGACGTCGCGGCCGCCGACGACTACGGTTCCGTCTGTCGGCGTGTCGAGACAGCCCACGAGGTTCATGAGCGTCGACTTCCCGGAGCCGCTCGGCCCCATGATCGCTGTGTAGGATCCCTGTGGCACCTCGAGACTGACGCCGTCGAGCGCGTGGACGGGTTCGCCGACGCGGTACGTTTTCCGCACGTTCGAGAGAGAAACAGCCGTGCCCGAAGTCGCCATGCGGATTCGTCCACGGACTGTTCAAAAAAGGTTCCGCGCGGTCTGTGCCCAGTTCTGTTCGTTTCTCACCGGTGGTGCGTGGTTCTCATCGGTGCCGTTTCGATCACGTTGCACGCGATTCGTTCGTGTCGGCCCTGGATCGATACCTGTGACCTCGGTTCGTTCGCGCCGAGAGCGCTCTCGACATTCGCTACAAAGATGCAACGTTTTTCCCGTCGCCCCACACTTGAAGAACCATGAAGACGGAGGGCGGCTCGGAGGCTGCGAAGCGCCGCGCCGGCGAACGAGCGATCGAGACCATCGAGGACGGATTCGTCGTCGGGCTCGGCACCGGCTCGACGACTGCCCACGCGATCCGAGCGATCGGCCGGGACGTCGCCGACGGCCTCGAGATCCGCGGGATACCCACCTCGTTTCAGTCCCGCCAACTGGCCCTCGAGGTCGAGATTCCGCTGACGGACCTCGATGCGGTCGACGGCGTCGACCTCGCGATCGACGGCGCGGATCAGGTGGTCGACGATCCGGACGCCCCGACTCACGGTGCGCTGATCAAAGGCGGCGGTGGGGCCCACGCACGCGAAAAACTCGTCGATACGGCGGCCGACCGGTTCGTCGTCGTCGCCGATCCCTCGAAGCTGACCGACCGACTCGAGCGGCCGGTTCCGATCGAAGTTCTCCCCGACGCCTACTCAGTCGTGGCGGAGCGCGTCCGCTCGTTCGGTGGTGAGCCGACGCTTCGGGACGCCGAGCGAAAGGACGGGCCAATCGTGACCGACAACGGGAACTTCGTTCTCGATTGTGAATTCGGCACGATCGACGATCCCGACGCGCTGGCAACGCGACTCTCGAGGCTCCCGGGGGTCGTCGAACATGGGTTGTTCGTCGGGCAGGCAGACGCGACCTACGTCGGCTACGACGACGGCGTCGAGGTCCGTCGGTACTGAAGCGGAGTCCAACTATCGCGCAGCCGACACCGAGTCGCCAAGTTCCGTACACCGCTCATCGTTTCATCTCGAACTCGTGAGGAGTCTCGAACGTCAATTCGAGCGCCCGTTCGACGGCTGTTCGTGGAACAGGTCCCGTATCGAGTCCGAAACCAGCGAATAGCAGCTTGTGACCCGCCGATAGATCTGCTTCTGGGCCGAGAAGCCAGATGAACGTCAGGCGCTCGAATCAGTCGACGCGAATCGCCCGAGCCGACATCGTCTATCGTCGGAGTTTTCGAGTGCGTGCCGTTCGCCGCCCGACGATGACTCGGCTCGAAGCGATCTCCGCTAGTAGCGCAGTCCAGACCGCTGGGATACGTTTCATTGCGCGGTGACATCGTCACCGCGAACGCAGTCGAAGCCGGCGGTTCGTAGGCGGGCCGCTTTCATCGTCTCCACCTTCGTCTCCCTCGTTGCTTTCAGCGTCGCGACGGGGACTCCAGGAGAGGAGGGTCACGGTCAGGTAGAGGACACCTAACAGGCGCACAGCCGGCACCGCCCACGGCTGGAACTCCAGGTCGTCCCCGTTGGTGTAGCCCACGTTCTGGCAGAGCGCGATAACGGATCGTGGGATCAGAACGAGGATGAGGCCGGCTACCCCGAGGATCCCGCCGACGAGTGACGGCTCCTTCCGATTGCGTGCGAGCAGCCAAACGAACGCCAGTCCCTCGAGGCGAGCGCCTGCGAGTGCGACCGGCCGTCGCTGGCAGCGCTCGGGATTTCGCAGGCCGATCCGCTCGCACAGTCCGATGACTGGTTCTGGCTTGACGATTTCGACGAGTCCGAAGGTGACCAGAAGATTGCGAAGCATGTCTTCGACGTACGTCGGCGGGCGGCAAAAAGCGCAATCTAGAGCTGACGTGACTATCGAGCATCATAGACGAGTTACACGACGGTGTGGTGACTCCGGGCTGATGACACGTAGTCCGACTTGACGCGTCGCTCGTCGACTCGCGGTCGAAAAATATTGGGCGGCGTTCCTTACAGGTCGCGAGGCTGGACCGTCTTTCGGTCGTTGGCCTCAGCACGTCGGGCGGCGTCGTCGAGCAATTCGGAAACTTCCTCGTCGAGCGCGTCGTAGAAATCCGAGGCAACGTTTTTGTCATCGAGCGCTTCCTTGACGGCGGCTTTGACGATAAGGTCTGCCATACGATGTATCCGTTTCCCGTTATCACATATAAATATATTGGTTAGCAGCGGAAATACGGGGGTTGCAGCGGTTCATTCGGCCGTTTCGACCACCGATATCACCGGAAAGTATATGTTTAATGAGCGGCCGACTCGGATTTCGGCACCGACGAATAGCAAAATCTGGCTCGCGCGCGTCTCCGAGGGTTAGCGCGCACCGTTAGTGATGCAGCCGGTCGTCGTTCTGGTGATCGGGTCGACGGATTCGAGTATCTCGGCCGCCCAGGTCGAATATGCGCGAACTTCTCGAGGCCGTCGCCGACGGTTCGCTGTCGCCGGCACAGGCCGAAGCTGAACTCAACGGGTACGTAACTGGTGATGCGGGTCGATTCGATGCGGCCCGTGAGCAGCGCCGCGGGGTTCCGGAGGCAATTTTTGCCGAGGGCAAGTCGGTCGAACAGGTTATCGAACTCACCGAGACCGCGCTCGAGACGACTGACCGTGCCTTGCTCACCAGGGTATCACCTGCGCAGTTCGAGGCACTCGAGACGCACATCGACGAGACGGTCCCCGGCGCGACGATCGATCAGCGAGCGACGACGGTTCGGGTAACGGTGCCCGACTACCAGCCGCCGACCGTCGATGCGACGGTCGGGATCGCAACCGGTGGAACGGTCGACGGGCCGGTTGTCGCCGAAGCGGAAGCCGTCTGTCTAGATGCGGGAGTGACTGTCGATCGGGTCGACGACATCGGGGTCGCGGCACTTTCACGGACGATCGACCAGCTCGACCGCCTCCGCGACGCGGACGTACTGATCGTCGCCGCCGGCCGCGAGGGTGCACTGCCGACAGTCGTCGCCGGCCTCGTCGATACACCGGTGATCGGCGTTCCGATCTCGAGTGGCTACGGATACGGTGGCGACGGGAACGGAGCACTCGCCGGCATGCTCCAATCCTGTACGGTTCTTTCGGTCGTCAATATTGATGCGGGATTCGTCGCCGGAGCCCAGGCGGTCCTTATCGCACGGGCGATCGACACCGCTCGTGACTAGGTGCCATACTTGCTTTCAGAAAATTATTTTCTCCAACCGAAAACCCAGACAGCGTATGGAGAAAGTTACTTATTCAGTCGCCCAATAGATTGACATACCGGCTTCGGCCGGTGTGACCAATGCCCAAGTGTGATCACTGCGGCGCGCACGTTTCCGAACGGTTCGCACGCGTCTTCGCCAACGAGAACGGTGAGATCCACGCGTGTATCAGTTGTTCAGCTAACGCTGGAATCGCGGAAGCTGCGAAAGAGCGCGCTCGCGGCACCTGACGCACCACCTCCGACAACCACGTGCTTCCGACGGACGAGACGCTTTTTACGCATCCGTCCCTGTTTGCAGTCGATGGCCGATCACGTCGTCTACGTCCTCGAATGCGCCGACGGGTCGCTTTACACCGGCTACACGACCGACCTCGAGCGACGCGTGGCCGAACACGACGCAGGCGACGGTGCGAAGTACACCCGAGGCCGGACACCGGTGGAACTTCGATATCACGAGCGATTCCACTCGAAGTCGGCCGCGATGGCGCGCGAATACGAAATCAAACAACTGAGCCGATCCCAGAAAGAACGACTCGTTGACCGGAAGTGAGTGCGGCGGAGGAGACCCATGTTTGGAGTGCGGGTCGACTCGACCGGGCCCGATTCGCACGTACTGATCGGTTTCGCACGTTCTGGTATCCCATCTTTGCCCATCTTCGCTTCATGTTCTCCCCCTGTCCGTCGACCGATTCTATTATCCTAACCGTGTCCAAAAAATAGATGATTGCTGGGAGTGACGGTAGCAACGAGATGCAACTCGACGTCGTCGACGATCTCAAACAACCCGAATACATCGGCGAGAATCGGTGTGAACCCTGTACCGTATTGAACCTCGTTATCGCGGCGGTGATCAGTTCAGTCGTCGCGCGGAAGTCTCGACTCGGCGGCACGGTCGCCGTTGGAGTGTCAATTGTCCTGATCTATCTCCGTGGCTATCTCGTTCCCGGAACGCCGACACTGACCAAGCGCTACCTTCCGCCCGAAGTCTTGCGTTGGTTCGGCAAGGAACCCGATCCTGCGGTGGCGGGTGGACTCGCCTTCGACGATTCTGCGGAGTCGTCCGGCGCCGGCGAACTGAGTCGTGACCGTCCCGAAATTGAACCGGACCGCCCCAGCGATGTGTCGACGGTCGATGACGTCGAGAGCACCGCGACCGACGAGATCAGCGATGGCGGGGCGAGTGCCGACCACGAAGACATGGCGATTGTCGATCTCGAGTCGTTCTTCATCGGAGACGAGATCCTCGAGCCCTGTTCCGACAGGGATGACCTCTGTCTCACCGACGATTTCGAGGCCGTCTGGCTCGACGAAATCGACCCGCTCGACGAATCGGGCGTCGACGTCGCGGCGGCCGGCGACGCATTCGGGTTCGACGCGGATCCCGACGACTTCGATCTCGAGACGCGCGACGAGACGCGTGTCCTGCTTTCCGGCGCACGAGTGGTCGGTCGCTGGCCGTCTCGGGCTGCGTTGATCGCAGACATCGCTGCAAGCCGGGCACTCGAGTCGTGGGTCGACGACTGGAGCGCGTACGAACCCGAGACGAAAGGCGAGGTCCTCAATAGTCTCCGGATGTTCCTCGAAATCTGTCCGTCCGGCGGCGACGTGCAGATGGGCGAGGAAGTCGTCGAATCCTGCTGCACGTCCCACGACATCGTCGCAGTCACCTGTAAAGAGACCGGCGAACGGCTCTTCGAACAGCGTCTCATCGACGGGGATGTCTGATCGAGTCGCCGACTGCGCCTGACGTCGATCCGGTCGAGTAGCTGTTCGGGGTTCGTTTGTCGCGGATCTAGGTTCGTCTCGTCGGAAGCTGACTTGAGGCCCCTCGCTTTTTTCGCATCGGCTAGCAACCACAGGAGCATGGAGACGATCAGTTTCGGTACCGACGGCTGGCGGGCGACGCTCGAGGAGTTTACGACCCCACGAGTTCGGATGGTGGGACAAGCGGTCGCGACGTATCTCGCCGACGAGGACGTCGCGGGGCCGGTCGCAATCGGGTACGACGCCCGCGAAACGTCGCGGAGGTTCGCCGAGGAGCTAACGCGTGTGTTGTGCGCGAACGGTGTCGACGTGGTGCTTTCAGACCGGGACCGGCCAACGCCGCTGATCGCCCACGCTATCGTCGACCGCGATCTCGCCGGCGGACTGGTGATTACCGCGTCACACAATCCGCCCGAGTACAACGGCGTCAAATTCATTCCCCACGATGGCGCACCGGCGCTTCCCACCGTCACCGACGCCATCGCCGAGCGCCTCGCCGAGCCCCAGCCGCTCCCCGAAGACGAGCACGGGACCGCTCGGGAGGTAGACTTCGCCGAGTCACACGCCGACGCCGCCCTCGACCTCGTCGAGGAAATCACCGGCAGCGCCGACCTCTCGGGGCTGACCGTCGCTTACGATGCCATGCACGGTAGCGGTCGCGGGACCACCGATATCGTGCTCGAGCGCGCCGGTGCTTCCGTGCAATGCCTGCGCTGTGAACGCGACCCGGACTTCGGTGGCGGCTCCCCCGAACCGGCGGCCGAGAATCTCGCCGCGCTGATCGCGACGGTCACGGACGATGACGACGTGGACCTCGGAATCGCGAACGACGGCGACGCCGACCGCATCGCCATCGTCACGCCCGAACGCGGCTACCTCGACGAGAATCTGTTCTTCGCCGCGCTCTACGACTACCTGCTCGAGGACGACTCGGGCGCGGCCGTCCGATCCGTCTCGACCACCTACCTGATCGACCGGGTCGCCGAGGCTCACAGCGAGACCGTCCACGAGGTACCGGTCGGGTTCAAATGGGTCGCCGAAGCGATGGCCGAGCGCGACGCGCTGATCGGCGGCGAAGAATCGGGTGGCTTCACCGTTCGAGGCCACGTTCGCGAAAAAGACGGCGTCCTGATGGCGCTACTCGCCGGTGCGATGCACGTCGAGGAACCGCTGGACGGGCGCGTCGACAGACTGCTCGAGGCCCACGGCACCGTCGTTCAGGCCAAGAGCAGCGTGGACTGTCCCGACGACGTGAAACCGCGGGTGCTGTCGGACCTCCAGGACGAGATTCCCGAGTCCGTGGCTGGAACGGCGGTGGAGGATGTAAACACCGCCGACGGGTTCAAACTCCTGCTGGCCGACGGCTCGTGGCTGCTCGTTCGTCCCAGCGGAACCGAGCCCGTGCTGCGGGTCTATGCCGAGGCGTCCGACGAAGAACGGGTTCAGGAACTGCTCGAGACAGGTCGGGAATTGCTCGAGCCGCTCGTTTGAACGGCCGAGTCGACCGTTCTCCGTCACTCGACCCGTTCTGCCGGAACGCCGGCGACCGTCGCGCCAGGGGCGACGTCCCGCGTAACGACAGAGCCGGCACCGACGGCCGCCCCCTCGCCGATCGTGATGTCGCCCAGCAGCGTCGCGTTGGCACCCAGGTGTGCGCCGTCTTCGACCGTCGGATGGCGCTTGACTGGTTCGTTCGTGTCGCCGCCGAGGGTAACGCCGTGGTACATGTGGACGTCGTCGCCGATTTCCGCCGTCTCACCGATGACGACACCCATCCCGTGATCGATCGTCACTCGCCGTCCGATCTCGGCCGCCGGGTGGATCTCCACGCCCGTCAGTAGACGCACGACGTGGGAAATCAACCGCGCGAACAGCCGAGCGCCACCGCCGGCGTTCCAGCACCGGTGAGCGAGGCGGTGGGCCCAGACCGCGTGCAGACCCGGGTAACAACACACTACCTCGAGCCACCCCTTCGCGGCAGGGTCGCGCTCGCACATCGCCCGCACGTCCTCTCTGATGCGCCTAAGCATCGTCCCAATCGCCGTCGGCCGCCTCTGCGAAGCAGGCGTCGCGATGGCCGTGACGGTCGCAGCGGTCGCGTGGGAGCCACGGTTCCCCGGTCGACCGACGACACCAGCTCACGGTGCGACGAGAACGGTTCCTGTCGAAACACGCGACTGAGCCGCTGCGTACCATAGCCGAACGTAGCAGTGGAACTGGGTAAAACGATTCGTTCCAACGCTTCCCTGCTCACTTACCCCGAACCAACCGCGTTCCGATTCGATCGGGCAGTCCGGCCTCGTCGACGGCCGCCTGAACCGCCTCTATGTCGTACTCGACACGACGGGTTTCGACGGTCATGGCCTCGAGATCGACGACCGCGTAGCCCGCTCGCGGATCCCCATCGCGAGGCTGGCCGACGCTCCCCGGATTGACGACGATGCCGTCGGCGAACCGCTCGACCCCCTGCACGTGAGTGTGACCGAGCACCAGCACGTCCTCGTCGCCCAGCAGTCTGGACGAGAAGTCCCGCGGATACGTGTATCGAGTGTAGCGCTCGGGATCGTCCGGATGGCCGTGGACGAGTTTCACCCGCCCGTCGCACTCGAGGCGTTCGGTCGGCAGCGAGGCAACCCACTCGAGTTGCTCGTCCGAAAGGCACGTTTTGGCGTGTTCGACGCCGGCGCGGGCCATTCCGTTGAATCGGAAGGCGGCTCCCTCGACGACCGCGGCGTCGTGGTTCCCCATCACCGTCGGGACGTCCCACTCTCGGAGTGCGTCGACGCAGTCGGCCGGCCACGGGTTGTAGCCGACTACGTCGCCCGCACAAAGCACCTCTTCGACCGGGGGCATCTCCTCGAGAACGGCCTCGAGAGCGACCCTGTTGCCGTGGACGTCCGAAATGAGCCCGACCTTCATACTCGAGCATAATCGCCGGAAGGGATTTGTAGGTTATCCGTGACAGTTCTTGGGGCGCCCGTCGGACAGCGCACAGTCTGACCTGTCCGGCGACCGGCGGCGCCGATTAGCCGTTCGCCGCTTCCAAGCGCCGGCCTCTTCGTCGATCGGGTCACGCCGTTCACGATCGACGAAACCGAACACGAGGGCATGTTCGCGGGCTCCATGCGAGGGACGGGCCGTTCATACGCCACGGAACACGACGAGTTCGACACGGAAACGGTACAGGCTTGGGGTGAGGACCTCCGCGAACGCGACCGGACCGGAGAGATGCTGTTCAGTCAGGCGTTTCTGTACCTCGTACCGAAACCAGCGTAGCGATCCTCCAGAAATGTGTCTCGGGCCGTCTCGCCTTCGAACAGAACGCTGCGTCGATCAGGCCCCGTTCTCGAGGGCCATTTCGAATCCGTCGTCGGTTCGGGCGACGCCGGCCGCACAGACCGCGTGCTCGAACTCGAGGCCGTACGCCTCGCTCGCGGCCGTGTCTGCGCTTCCCACCTCGAAGTCGATTGCTTCCGGAGCGTTCTTCTCGTAGGTCGCGACCAGTGTCGGCTCATCGACGGTCTCGACGAGCAGGGCGTCGTTTCGAACGGTTCCGATCAGCGCCCTGCCGTCGTCACTGATCGTCGCCGCGATCCGGGGCGTATCGTAGTCGTCCTTCTCGTAATCCAGCGCCAACAGACTCCCCGCCAAGGCATCGCGTGCGGGGTAACCCAACTGGAGTTTCTCCGCGATTGGATCGACGTGCGAGCCGTTCCCGAACGCGACCGTCTCGCCCGTCGGCGTCTCGACTACCCGCAGGCAGTTGTACGAAACGTACGGGTTGTCCGTTGTCGGCGCGTCGTCCGTGGGACCCACGGTGAGCACTTCGTCTCGAGCGGTGATTTCGCGGTTCGGGAACGACCGCGACGACACGCGGTACGCCCCGAAATCGGGACCGACGACGACGAATCGTCCGATGTACATACTCGAGGATGTGTGAGAGAAGGGAAAAGGGGTATCGGTTCGCGCTCGAACGCCTGTCTTCGTTGGGGTCGTCCGAGACTTCATATGCCAGTGGGCGGCCAACGAGGGCGTGACGACGGACGACGAGTGCCTCGAGGCCGCCGAGCGACTGGGCGAATCGCCGACGAAAGCGCAGTACGAAGAATTGGGGATGAGGCCTGCTTCTGCAACTATCATTCGAACATGCGGGGGATGGAACGATGTGAAAGAGATGGCTGGACTCGAAACCTCGTATTCGAGAGGACCTCGAGTCGATTCGAAACCGGATACCGTCGAACTTCCGGCTGGAACGTCGTGGGACGAACTTTCGGTCGATCAACGGTGGCATTATCGAAACGTAGAGTGGAATACGAAACGGACGTTGCGACGCCGCTCTCGTCTTCGTTCCTGAATCAACGATCAAAAGCGAAGCCAAGGCTGTTCATAGTGTGGCATCGATACTGCACCGTGTCTGGACTTTCATCACGTGGACGAATCGACGAAGAAAATGGCAGTCGGACGAATGGTAACATTTGGCTACGGGAAGGATGCACTTCGGACTGAGATAGCGAAGTGTGTGGTGTTGTGTGCCAACTGTCACCGGAGGTATCATTCTACGCCACCGAACCAGGACTGCCGTCGATGGGTTTCCGAACGAAAACGGGCCACAGGGTGCCAACGGTGTGAAGAGACTGACTCTGCGTGTTTGGACTTCCATCATGTAGATGAGAAAAAGAACGCGACTGTTGCAGAACTCCTCTCGAACGACCGATCAAAAGCGCGTATTCGAACCGAAATAGAGCTGTGTCGCGTACTCTGTGCGAACTGCCATCGCAAACTACACACTGACTCACCAACGGGTTGATCGATATCCGAATCAGGTCGTCGGATTTGGCCCCGTCGCGGTTCCGTTTCCCGCGCGAGTTCGTAACACTCTAATACGGACGTGGTCTATGAGTTGGTACGTCGTCGGTAATCGAAACCGGCGAATTAATGTCTAGTCCATTAGGGTAGCGGCCAATCCTTCGAGCTTCTGGGGCTCGAGACGCTGGTTCGAATCCAGCATGGACTACTTCTCTTTCATTTCATCTCGAGCACAGTAACCGACGCAGTCACCCGTTTTCCAGTCGAAATGAGGGGGTAAGTAGTGGCAATCGAGTCACCAGAAACCATATCTTTCTCTCGTCAGTACACACTGAACATGAACCGACGGACGTTCCTCGCCGCGAGTGGGACGGGTATACTCGGCGGGGTTGCTGGTTGTCTTGACGGGAATTCAACCGGCAATGATTCTGACGGATACGGTCCAGAACCGGAGACGGAACCCGATGAGCGATCGATCGACACCAGTTCCTACGAGACGCAGACGTTCGAGGGTGTCGAGGTCCCGCTCGCGCCTATCGACGATATTTTTTACTGGTACCAGCGCCAGGAAGCGCGAGTAGTGGACGCACGCGGGTCCGCCCAGTACAAAAAAGCGCACATCGCCGGTGCACCGCTCAGTACGGCTCCCGATGGCGTTTCGGACGATCCCGTTTCGGACTGGTCGAAAGACGATCGCATCGTCACGTACTGTGGCTGTCCCCACCACCTCTCTGGCCTGCGTGCAGCGTCGCTGATCGATAACGGCTACGAAGAAGTCTATGCACTCGACGAAGGGTTCGGTGCGTGGATCGATTCCGGCTATCCCCTCGAAGGGTCGGAGGTCTCGGCCGATCGGGCGACGTACGAGATCCGCGGTCAGTCCGATCCCGCCTACACCGGCGAGATGGTCATGCTAGAGCAAGTCGACGCGGACCGTCTCGAAGCAGCGCCGATCGACGACGATGGCTCGTACACCCTGCAACTCCACTTCGACGGATCGACGGACTCCCGATTCAGGGTAAAGGCCCCCGATTATACGGTCGAGGGAACGCTCGAGGAACTGACGAGCAGTACTCTCACGGCCTGATTTCTCACGGATCGGTGCGCTCGTAGGCACCCGCACGCTCTAGTCCGCCCCGTTTTCGAAGTACGCTGGGCGTTCGACAGATCCCCGGTGCGCCGGTCACTTGCGGGACCGTACAGTTGTTGCAGCTTTCGCAAACGACGCGCGGATTGCTCGCGACTCGAGCGTCGGCCCCGTCCTCGGACCTCGGCTCCGACATCGATCCGGTGTCTGGCTCGAGCAAACGCGCCCCCAGCCGTGGTTCTGCGTAGAACGGTCGGGCCATGCCGACCATGTCGCAGGCCGGTCCATCGTCGGTCGCGCCGACAGCGCTGCTGGCGTCGTGCCCGTCGCTCGAGCCCAGCAGTCGGTCCATCTCCGCCCGCTCGCGGACCCCTCCCTCGGCGAGGACGGGGATCGACACCCGTTCGCGAACCCGCCGGCAGAACGTCTCGTTCCACGCGGACTCGAAATCGTACTGCAGCGACTGAATTCGGTTCGCCAGCGCGACGAGTCGTCTGCGAGTCGAGTCGCCGAACGCCGCGTCGTACTTCTCACGCAGCGCTTCGTTGTCCCACGCTCGCTCGGGGTACGCCCCGCGGACGATGCTCATGTCCCAGACGACCGATGTCTGGACTGGCACCACCGCGTCGTAGCCGATCCGCTCGAGTCGGCGGGCGATCTCGACCCCGTCGGTGAGCGAGAGCTTCCGTCGGACGACGGGCGCGGGCGGTGCCGGCGTTTCTGCCGGGACCTTGGTTATGAGCGGGACATCGCCCGCCCGGTTGCGAACCTCGTCGTGAACGACTGCGAGGAACTCGAGGCGGGCCTCGGGCGAGCCGCCGAACTCATCGTCCCGTCGGTTGTAAAACGGCGACAGGAACTGCTGGATGATCCCCATGTTCGCCCCCGCGAGGTGAACGCCGTCGTAGCCAGCATCGACGGCCCAGGCCGCCGAGCGGCCGAAATCGGCGGCCAGGTCGTACACCTCCGCGGTCGTGAGGACGTGCGGGTCGTATTCGAGAAATCCCAACCGGTCGAACAATCGGAGCTGTCGGGGCGGCCTGGAAACGGCGAGTTGTTCGAGACCGGGATGTTCGTCCCGGTACTCGGCGTGCCAGGTCTCCATGCTCCTGAGGCCGCCGTGTTCGAGCTGGATGAAAATTCGGCTCCCGTGGGCGTGAATTCGGTCGGTCAGCTGCGAAAGGCGTGCGACGAAATTTGGGTCGTGGACGCGGGTCATTCCCGGTGCGGCACAGCCACCGTCGCCGCGGACGATCGTCGCACCCTGACAAACGAGTCCGACCCCCGATTCCGCTGCGGGCTCGAGATCGTCGATCAGCGTTTCGACCGCGTCAGGACCGGTACCCGCACACTCGAGCAGCGGTGCCCGATAGAGCCGATTCGGAACCTCCACGTCGCCGATCTCGATGGGATCCTCGAGCGTGGTCATAGCGGACGTTCGTTGCGGTCGCACAAGAGCGTGCTGTGGACTTGTTGCTCGAGTGGCCATCGATAACCCAGCCCTCGACCGGCGCGGTTCACTTTTCGACTTCGAGCAGGGCAACTCGCTCCCGAACGAGCGCCGACAGCCCTGCGTCGGTGGCCGCCCGTTCGGCGTCGGTGATTTCGAAGAAGGCATATAACGTTTCGACGTCCGGTGACTCGAGAGTCGCATCGCGTTCGACGAACGCGTCCGTCCGTTCGATCTCCTCAAGGGCGGCCGCTTCGCCGCCGTCGGAAACCGCTTCATCCTCGCCGGCCGCCGCTCCCTCGCCGCCGGTCGATTCCGAATCGACGAGGACGACCGCACGGGTGTCGCCGTCGCTGACGCCCATCTCGAGTGCCTGGTCGATCTGCCGGCGACCGGCGGCGTACAGCAGGATCTCGACGGCGCGATCCCGTGCGACGTTCTCACCGCGCTCGATGGCGCGGTCTGCGAGTTCCACGGCCCGTTCGAGGTGGCGTCGATCCGCGACGTAGCGGGCATCGAACGCCTGGACCGTCACGTCGTGGCGGTCACCGACCTCGCCGAGAGTCGCCACGAACGAGTCCAGATCGTCGATCGCGAGGCGACACTCGAGCGTCCGCACTAGAAATCACCCAGACTCGACTGGCCGTCGTCCGCTTCGGTTGGCTTCGGGTCGGTCGGATCGCCGTCGTTCGAACGATCGCTCGAACCCCCCGTCGCACGGCCGGTTCGCCCGCCCGTCGACGTCGGAGTGACGCCGTCCATCGACGGATCCTCGCGGCCGGCGTTCTCGAGGATGGTCTCGGCTGTTTTCTCGCCTTTGAGCGCGTCGAGGACGACGCCTTTGTCCGCGGTCCGGAGATCGGACGGCGTCTCGATCCCGCGTTCGTAGAGGCTTCTGGCGCGCTTGCGGCCGATGCCGCCAACCGAGACGAGTTCGAGGAGTTCTTCGCCGACGCCGTGTTCGACGCGGGCGCGGGCCTCCCGGACCGCGACGGTCCACTCACTGTCGATTTCGGCGGCCAGCGACTCGGCCGCACCGAGCAGCCACTCTGCAGTGTCGACCTTCCCGCGCAGGTCGCCCGGGCCGATCTTGTACCGGTCAGTCAGTCGTTCTTCGTCCGTTTCGTCGGCCCAGTCCTCGAGTAATTTGCCGGTCTTGAGCGCGGCGAGCCAGTCCTCGAAGCGGTCCTCCTCGAACTCGCTCGGCGCGTCACCCAGAAGTTCGGCCTCGCGCTCGTAGTACAGTTCGCCGAATGTCTCGTCCTCGCCCGACCGCAAGTAGAGTTCGTACATGTCCGGCGTCCGCGAGACGAGCTGATAGAGACCCAGCGCCGTCGGCCGTTCGTCGGCGCGCTCGAGACCGTGGACGATCTCGGCCGCGCTCATCGGATCGAGGTAGAGTCGCGAGACGGTGTGGCCAAGGCTGGTCGCTTCGAGTGACTCGTCTTGGCTGCTTCGGTCGGCGAGATCGTCGGCCGAGGTAAACGCGCCGACGTCGTTCCCTCCCTCTGTGCCGTCGTCACCACCACCGTCGCCGCCGTCGCGTTCGATGAAATCGTTCGACTCGAGATACGCTAGAACCGTATCGGTCACCGTCTCGAGCCTGCCGGCTTCGGTCGATTGACTTGCGTACAGCGTCGCCTCGAGGAACTCGAGGAGCCCGTTTCGCGTCCGAGCGAACCCGGAGGCGATCGTCGCGAGGACGTGGGTTCGCAACGCGGGCTCGGCCGCAAGCTTCGACCGGACCGGTTCTGGATCGGCCCAGACGTACCGATCGAACAGTTCGTCGCTCTCATCGTGGCTTTTGGCGAGCAAGACGGCCTCGCCGTAGGGGTCAAGACCCGGACGACCGGCTCGTCCCATCATCTGGTGGACCTCGAGAACGTCGAGCGGGGTCATTCCGCCGGCGCTCGGGTCGAAGCGCCGCCAGTCGCGGACGATCACGCGGCGGGCGGGCGTATTGACGCCCGCTGCGAGCGTCGGCGTGGCCGAGATAACCTTCAGGAGGCGGTCACGGAAGGCGTCTTCGACGAGACTCCGTTGTGTGCTCGAGAGGCCTGCATGGTGGAAGGCCGCACCGCGCTCGACGCAGCCGGCCAGATCTGCGCTCGTCTCGGTGTCGCTGTCCGCTCGGATTTTGTCGGCCAGCTCGGCCAATTCGGTTCGTTCATCGGCCGATAGCTCGGGTCTCGAGACCGCACCCAACCGTCTCGCTGCGGCCTCGGCGTTTCGACGTGAGTTGACGAAGACGAGCGACGAGCCGCCTTCCGTCAGGATGTCGCGGACGAGTGCGGCCTCCTGCGTTTCCGAGCCGTCGACTGGCACCTCGCGTGTCGAGCCGTCGTCGAAGTTCAGGGCGTTCCCATAGTGGACACCCATCTGCAGGTCGATCGGCCGCCAGTCGGTCTCGACGAGCGCGGCGTCCAGCCAGTCGGCGATCTCGTCGGCATTTCCGACCGTCGCCGAAAGTGCGACGACCTGAAGCTGGGGGGACAGCCGGCGGAGTTTCGCGAGCGTTACCTCGAGCGTCGGACCCCGATTCCGATCGTCGATGAGGTGAACCTCGTCGCTGACGACGCAGGTGAGGTCGGAGAGCCAGTCTGCGCCGTTGCGCACCAGCGAATCGACCTTCTCGCTGGTCGCGACGATGATGTCTTTCGTCGCGAGCCAATCGCTGGTACTCTCGTAGTTGCCAGTCGTCACCCCGACAGTGACGCCGAACGCTTCGTATGCCTCGAAGTCGTCTTTTTTTTCGCTGGCGAGCGCTCGCAGAGGGACGATGTACAGCGCTTTCCCGCCGCGTTCGATCGCCGATAGCATCGACAGTGCGGCGATCATCGTCTTTCCGCTCGCAGTGGGGACGGCGGCGACAAGGCTTTCGCCCTCCGTCGAACCGGCCTCGACGGCGTCGGCCTGTGGCGGGTACAGTTCCTCGATCCCCTCGCGTCGGAAATGGTCGATGGCGCCGGCCGGGAGCCCCGAGAGCTCCTCGATGTTCATTACCCGTCGTTGGTGCGTCCGGTGGTTTAAACTGTCGTCTCTCGAGTCCCGTGCAGTGTCCGGTCGTCCGTTCGACTGGCGCCGGAACGACTCCGCGTTAGATCGATACCCGTGGCCGTCGAACGTTGTCCTATGCCCGATCGCGTCCTGGTTCCGGAACTCGGCCGTCCGCGAGCAGACGAGGCGCTGTCGTACGCCCTCGAGACGTTTCCTGACGCCGAAATAACCCTGTTGACTGTCGTGACGCCGCTGGACGCTCCGCTCAGCGAAGGCGGTGTCCTCGAGCGAGGCGACGAACGGACCGCACAGGCCAGATCCCGCGCGAACGAGTTGCTGGAGTCGGTCGCCGATTCTGCGGCGGCGGATCGCGTTCGGTTCGAGGTGATCGAGGGACGCCCCGGCTCCGTCGTTCCCCGGTACGCCGCTGACGAGGGGATCGACCACGTGGTGATGGTCGGCTCCGGCGCCGGCATCGACGGGTTCCTCAGACGGTTTCTCGGCCGCGGTATCGCAGCAACTGTCGTCGAACGGACGACGCGGCCGGTGACTGTCCTCGAGTGAGGTCCGTGCCCGCTCGGTCAGCCGATGACGGTCGTGAACAGCTGATACAGGCCATAGCCGACGACGACGGAGCTCATGAGCGTGAGTAGCCAGAAGCCGATCGTGACGGCGATCTTTCGTCGCGAAACGCCGGCGGAACCGCCCGCGAGCCCGCCGCCGATGACCCCCGAAAGGACGATGTTGTTGAGCGAAATTGGGATCCCGAGCGCGATAGCCAACTGCGCGACGATGAATCCTGGAACGAGGGCGGCGATCGACCGACGGACACCGAGTTGTGCGTACTCGCGCGAGGTCGCCTGCAACAGCCGCGGCGCGCCCATCCAGGCACCGGCGAGAATGCCCGCGGCACCGATCGCTAATAGCGCGATTCCTGGCAGCCCGAGTTCGACGCGGAAGAGATTCTCGAGGGGGCCCGTCGCGAGTCCGACCTGCGAGCCGCCCGACGAGAATGCGACGATACCGCCGAGGACGAGCAGGAATACGCGGATTCCGTCCTCAGCTGAGACGAGGACGCGCTGACGTATCCAGTAGAACGAGAGCGCGCCGACGCCGATCGTCGCGAGAATCGTTCCGAGGTCGGCACCCGCGACGAGCGTCGGTCCGCCGCCGAGCTGACGCCCGACGAACCTCGCGAGGCTCCCCTGCTCGGCAGTCGGATCCGGGATCACGCCGAGCTGGACGTTCGCGACGATCGCGCCGACGATTCCGGCCAGCAGCGGGACCGCGATCGGCTCGGGGATGTCCTCGCGCCGCAGCGCGACCGCCGTCACGTAGGCCAGCCCGCCGGACATGATCGGAACGAGCAGCCAGAAGGTGCCGAGCCGTTGGTAGGTGGCCATCGCCGGATCACCGCCGAGCGACAGCCCGACGCCGACCATAGCGCCCGTCGTTGCGAATGCTGCAGGAATCGGATATCGCGTGTAAATTCCGACCGCCATAAACGTTGCCGCTGTCAGCAGGCCCGCAGTAGCTGCCAGTGGTGTAATCGCGACGCCGTCGATGAGCGCCGCGCCGACCGTTTCGGAGATGCTCCCTCCTTGCATGAGCGCACCGGCGGCCGCGAGCAGCCCGATGACGAACGCAGCACGCATCGTCGATATCGCGTTCGCGCCGATCGCCGGTGCGAACGGTGGCGAGTTGCTGTTCGCTCCGAGCACCCACGCCATGAACAGACACGTGAGGATAGCGGTCCCGACGAGTATCGTAAAGGAGAGTACAACCATTCCGTCTCTCGTCTCGTTCCGTTCGCCGACCGACTGGAAAAGCGTTCCCTCGGCATTGATTCGCTGGTCGCACGCTTTCGATAGAGTGACAGAGGTCGCAGGTCTCGACTCGCGTCCCGGTGACCGCTAACGATTTACGGGGATCGATCTAACCCTCGCCTATGAGGGTCGAATACGACGAGGATACCTGTATCGGGATGTTTCAATGCGTCGCCGAGTGGGACGCCTTCGAGAAGGATAAATCGAAAGGGAAGGCAGTTCTCGAGGGCGGCGAGGAGGTTGAGGACGGAGTCTTTGTTCGCGAGGTGCCCGAAGACGCGGAACTCGACGCGAAATTCGCCGCCCGGTCCTGTCCCGTCGACGCGATCACGATTTACAACGACGACGGCGAACAGTTGATCCCCTGACTAGGAGCGGTCTCAGTTGGCGGTCGAAAAGGGCTGTTTCACCGTTTCCTGGCGGCGCATCGACGAGAGCGCTCACGTCTCACACCGAAGGGACAGACGGGGCCTCAGCCGACCGCTCGCTCCCCGTCTTTTCAGTAGGTCATCGGATATCGTGGCAAGAGAGCCGGTCGCGACGGCCTCGGCGCGGTTACGAGATCTTGTCGTACTGCTCCGAGAGCTTCTCGGCGGCTTCGCCGAGCTGATTCCGCTCGAACTCGGTGAGATTCCACTCGACGATCTCTTCGACGCCATTGGAGCCGAGCTTGACCGGCACACCGAACGCGGTGTCCCTGTGGCCGAACTCGCCCTCGAGTTTGACGCTGCCAGGGAGAACCTCGCCGGTGTCGCGAAGGATGGCCTCGACCATGTGGCCGACGCCGGTAGCCGGGCCCCACTCTGTGGCACCTTTCTTCTCGATGACGTTCATCGCGGAGGTCTGGAGTTCGGAGAGCAGTCCTTCTTTTTCGTCCTCGTCGAACTCGAGGTCCCGGCCGTCGACGCGGACCTTCGAGAAGACGGGAACCTGAGCGTCGCCGTGTTCGCCGAGGATGGTCGCGTCGACGTTTTGGACGGGTGCGTCGAAGCGCTGTGAGATGACGTAGCGGAACCGGGCCGAGTCGAGCCGGCCGCCGAAGCCGATCACTTGCTCGCGTGGCCGGTCACCGGCCTCGTAGAGGTGGCGGTTCAGCAGGTCAACGGGGTTCGACGTGGTAACGGTGATGAAGTCGTCGTTGTACTCTGCGAGCGAGGAGCCGATGTCCTCCATGATCGGCGCGTTGTCGCCCGCCAGATCGATCCGCGTCTGGCCTGGCTGGCGCGGAATGCCTGCCGTGATGACGACGATGTCCGATCCCTCGGTGTCCTCGTAGCCGCCCTGTCGGATCGTCGTGTTCGAATCGTAGGCTGCGCCGTGGTTGGCGTCGGCGGCCTGGCCGATCGTGTCGTCTTCCTTGTCGGGGATGTCAACGAAGACGAGTTCGTCCGCGATGTCCCGAAGCGCGATGTTGTAGCCTGCTGCGGCCCCGACCGTCCCAGCCGCGCCGACTACGCTAACTTTCGTCATACCACGTAAACCTCCACTTGCCCGCGCGTTAAATCCGTCGAAACCCGCCGCTTCGAACGATTTGACGATATATGTATCGACACCTGTCGAACGCAGTCGCACACTACATCACACCGATTCCTCACCGCGTGGGGTAATCGTCTCGAGATCCGAACCTGCGTGATTCACCTCGAGACCGGACGATATCCGAACCGAGCAACGTACAGTACTCCGTCCCCGTCACACGGGTATGCGAGTGAGCGTTATCGGCGGCGGATCGATTACCGACGCACAGGCGAATCAAGCGGAGGCAGTCGGTCGGGAACTCGCCGACCACGGTCACACGGTAGTCTGTGGCGGCCGCGGCGGCACGATGGAAGCGGTCTGTCGCGGTGCAAAGGCCGAAGGCGGGACGACGATCGGTATCCTTCCTGATGTGAACCGCGACGACGCGAACGAGTACGTCGACATCCCTATCGTAACCGGACTCGGCCACGCCAGAAACGCGCTCGTCCCGATGAACGGTGATGCCGTCATCGCGCCCACTGGCGGCGTCGGGACGCTCTCCGAGATCGGCTTCGCCGGAATCTACGATCGACCCACCGTCGGACTCGATACCCACGACGTCTCAGCTCTCGAAATCGACCTCGAGATCGTCGCGACCCCGGCTGAAGCGGTTGTCGCCGTCGAAACGGCCCGCGATGAGATCCCGAATTCGTAGCGGTTCGGTGCGTGTCGTTTGTCGCAGCTTTTTCGACGCTTCGGTCCATCTAGACGGACATGAGCGACTTCGACAAGGAAGCCGAACGTGAAAAACTTCGGAAGAAGTACGAACGAGACAAAGAAGAACGAAAGGCCACGCAACGGATGAGCGACCTGTTGCTCAAGGGTGCGACGATGACCAACGCCCACTGTGGGACCTGCGGCGACCCGCTCTTCGAGCAGGACGGCATCACGTTCTGTCCGAGTTGTCACGGTAATCCGGACGCCGTTCGGGGAACGGAACTCGACGCCCAGTCGGCCGAGACACACAGGACCGAGGAACGATCGACCGACGATGAGAGCGTCGACCAGGCCGTCGAATCCGACCAGTCCGAGGTGATGACAGAGCCCACAACGCCGACCGCCGCTGGCGATACCGGGTCGGCTACCTCCCGGAACGACGCCGCGACCGACACCAGCGCTGTGGCGACCGAACCGACCGCAGAAAAACGGACACGGAGTGACGAGCACGCTCGAGAACGCGAACCCGAGACGACCCCGTCACCGAACGACCAACTTCCCCGACCGACGCCGTCGGGTCGACACGGTCCGTCGACTTCCTCAGCGATCGACGGCGACCTCGAGGTTGCCCACGACGCACTCGTTCGCACACTCGAGAAGTTCGCCCGGGAGGCTGCTGCGACGGACGATCCCAGGTACGCGAGGGAGTGTCTCGAGGCGGCTCGTGAGGCGAGCGAAACGTTGGTGACGTTGCGCTGATGGGACCCGCAATGGTGACGACAGCTGTCCCTCGTCGGTCGCCCCGCTGATCAGTTTTGCAAGAGGGTGGGTTCTTTGCCCCACATCTATCGTGATAGTCAATCCGTATAATAGACATTTTAGAATCAGTAAAATTATATGAGTTCGTATGAAACACCACTTGACGGACCGCGGTGTTGGGGAAGAACGAAAACGCGACCGACTCGCCAGAAGGGTGCCTTGATCGGTGGGTTCCCGCACCACGTCGTGCGGGTACTGCTTCCGTTTGCCCTCTGTAGCTGTTGGCTCTGACACGGCGGTAACTCGACTTACAAACTCACGAGGAACGTAACGATGGCACTTGGATACATGGTGATGCTCACGATTATCGCCGTTTGCATCGGACTCGTTGGAACCAGCACGATCTGTCTCGATCGAACCGCAATCCGTCGGACGGCCGCCGAACTCGACGACCGCCTCCTCGAGATCGCACCGTATCTCGGTGTTACGGCGCTGTTTTTCTTAGCCAAACGGGCGACACACGGACTCAGCCTCCGGATTTCCGAATCTATCGGCTGGGACATCACCGCCGAGATATACGCCATCGAAGGGGAGTTCGTCACGGTTCTTCAGAACGTCATCCCCGAAGCGACGATAGAATTCTTCTCGGTGATGTATATGTTCGGATTCCCGTTCCTGCTGGTGACCGCACCGATCCTCTACTTTGCGTTGCCGACCCAGCGCCACCTCAAGGAACTGCTCATCGCGTACGTGTTGAACTACCTGGTCGGCTCGATTTGCTACACGTTGTTCATCGTCTATGGCCCTCGCAACCACCTCTCGTCCGTCTCTGGGCTGATGTACGACTTCTATCCGCAAACGCAGACCATGACGGCAGCCGTTTCGGCGAACACGAACGTGTTCCCCTCGTTGCACGCGTCGCTGGCGGTCGTCGTCCTGCTGTTTGCATGGCGGTCACGCGACGAGTATCCCCGATGGTTCCTGATTTCGGCGTTCGTCGTCTCGGGCGTCGTCCTCTCGACGATGTATCTGGGAATTCACTGGTTGATCGATATCATAGCGGGTATCGCACTCGCCGTGTTCAGCATCTACGCCGCGGAGCGACTCGTCGAACGTGCCGAGGGTGGTCTCGGCCCGCTTTCTGCATCCGACAAGAGCGAGGATGGCATAACGACGGATACAGACCTCAACGACTGATCACTGTCCGAACGGACTCACGAAAAACGAGCATCGTCCACCATCGACCACGACCGCCGAGCTAGCTCGAATAGTCGCTTCCGATGACTTCTCGGATCCGCTCTGCGGTCACCGACCCGACGCCGTCTGCCTCCTGTAACTCGTCTTCGGTCGCGATCATCACGTCCTCGACTGTGCCGAACGCTTCGAGCAGCGACCTAGCCGTGACGGGGCCGATTTCGGCGATGGAGGCCACGACGTACTCCTGCTGTTCGGACAGGGTCTTGCTGCCCTTCTCGCCGTGGACTGATACCTCTCGGTCGGCGGTCGTCTGTTCGCGCCCGGCGATCACCGCGAGCAGTTCGGTGGTATCGGTTTCGCCCTCGGTTCGCAGGACGCTCACGCCGAAGTCGACGGCGAGACTCGAGAGCGCTCCCCGGACCGCATTCGGGTGTACGTCCCGCTGCTCGTATAGCCCGTCACCCTCGACGACGATGATCGGCCGCGAGTAGTGGCGGGCCATCGCGCCGGCCTGCTCGAAGACCGACCGGTCACCACCAACCAGCGAATCCACGAAATCCCCGACGGACTTACGTTCGACGATCACTCGATCCGACAAGACGTAGTCGCCGACGTCGAGCGTCTCGAGGCGCACCTCGATTTCGTCGCGTCGAGAGAGGTCTCGGGCGATGTTCGCGTCCATCTCGCGCTGGTCGGCGACGACCTCGACAGTCTCGCCCTCGGCGTGTGGCTCGTGGGTTTCGACGGACTCCTCGTCTGGCCTCTCCGCAGCGTCGGCCCGGTCGGCGAATTCCTGTAGTCCCGGCTGTTCTCGACCCCCTTCGTTTCCACTGGAAAAACCGCCGACAGCATCGGGGTCGGCGCGCTTTTCGACGGCTTCTGACTCAGTGGGTGCTCCGTCGGCGACCCCCGTTGCCATGTGTTCCTCGTCGCCCTCGAAATCCGAAAGCGATTGCTGGGAGTCGTCGAGTTCGCTCTCGAGGTCGGTAGCCATTCCCTTCAGTTCGCGTAGCTCCGACTCCATCTCCTTTTCGCGCCGCCTCGAGATCCAGAAGTAGGCCTCGTCGCGGGTGTCCTCGGCCATGAGGACGACGACCCGCCCCTCGGACTGGCGACCGGTTCGCCCCTTCCGCTGGATCGAACGGATGGCGGTCGGAACGGGCTCGTAAAAGAGAACCAGGTCGACTTCCGGAACGTCGAGCCCTTCCTCGGCGACCGACGTCGAAACCAGCACTTCGAACTCGCCTGCCCGGAACTCGTCTAGAACTTCCTGTTGTTGCTTCTGGGTCATTCCGTCCGAACCCTCGCGGTCGCCCTGTCCGACGAACCGCTTCGCGTCGAAGCTCTCCCCGAGAAAGTCCGTCAGGGCCTCGGCAGTATCGCGAGACTCGGTGAAGACGATGACGCGTTCGCCACCTTCGAGTCCCAGGGTTTCGGCGAGCAACATACGGGCCTTGCGGTACTTGGGGTGGATCTCGTCGAACCGTTCGGCCTTCCGCATCGCCTCGCGAACGCCCGGGTCCGAAATCATTCGCTGGCTCGCTTTCGACGCCCCAGACGAGCGAGCCTGGTTTCGCTGGCGCTCGAAGTACCGACGGAGCGCCTCAACGCTCTGGGTTTCGACCAGCGTGACGGCCTGGCGGAGCTTCATCACCTCCGCGTGGACTGACATCCCCTCGAACCCCTTCGATTGATCGTTGTTGATCAACTGCTGCAGTTCAGCTCGCATCCGATTCAAGTCCTTCTGTGACTGGTCGGGCTGCGTCGAGCGCGCGATTCCGAGTTCCTTGAGTTTCTCGAGGCGATCCGTGATGACCTCGTTCAGCGCGTCCCGTATCTCGAGGACTTCGTCCGGGAGGTCGATCCGCTCCCATTCGACGTCGGTATCGTGAGTGAACTCGTCCACGTCGGCGTCTTCTTCGGTCATCACTTCGACCTCCCGGAGGCCGAGGTTCTCACAGACGTCGAGGATCGCCTCTTCGTCGCCGCCGGGTGACGCCGACATGCCGGTTACGAGCGGATCGTGGGCGTCGGCGTGGTACCGCTCTGCGATGTAGTTGTACGCGTAGTCGCCGGTTGCGCGGTGGCACTCGTCGAAGGTGGCGTGGGTGACGTCGGCAAGCGAGATGCGCGACCCGACGAGGTCGTTTTCGATCACCTGCGGCGTCGCCATCACGACCGTGGCCGTCTCCCATATCGCGGCCCGGTCGTCGGGGCTGACGTCGCCAGTAAAGACGACGACCTCGTCGTCGGGAATGCGAAGAGCCTCCCGGTAGAAATCTGCGTGCTGCTGGACGAGGGGTTTCGTCGGTGCGAGCATCAGCGATTTCCCGCCGACCTCCTCGAGCCTGCGCGCCGTGACCAGCAGACTGACCGTCGTCTTCCCGAGGCCGGTCGGGAGACAGACGAGCGTGTGGTGGTTCGCGGCCGTGCCCGCGAGTTTTAGCTGGTACAGTCGGCGCTCGAGGAAGTCGGGCTGGAGGAGCGGATGGTCGATTGATGGCGGTCCCTCGTCCTGTGCTGCCATTGCCGGCGATTCGGTTCGGCCGTGGATAAGCGTTGAGAAAGCGGGGTGGAAGTGAACGGGTGGTCGGGACTGCTGTCCGCCGACGGTCCGCGTATCGATTCAGGACAGCGAACCATCGGCGAGCGAATTGATCTGGTGTGAGCCGCGGCGGTGAGACGCCCTCGGCCTTCCACCGACGGGAGGTCCGTCGATCGGACTGTTTCATTCTGTAAATTGTCATATCGGTTATGGAAACGCATCCCGCAGGACACCGTCCTCGACCTCTCTATGGGCGCTTTATTACCTTTTTATGTGGTTGTAGGAAAAATAAGGAAATGTACCAACCAGATAGTAATAACCATTACCGCGAACGACGACGGTATGACAGATTGGCATCGCCGTTCGGTACTAGCGACCGGCGTAGCGCTTTCGGTCGGGAGTGGGCTCGCATCGACTGGGGTAGGGGAGCCCGGTTCTGCGGGAGACGGGGTCGACAATCTTCCAGACTCAACATTGAAGCCTAATCCAGGGATGGACGAAGACTGGCCGTCGTACGCCGGGAACGCCGGCCATTCCAGATACATCAAAGACGGATACGAATTCGACGGTGACGCGCTCGAGGTGGCCTGGTCCGTCGATTACAGTGGTTCGGTCGCCATCAGCGACGAGACCGTATATCTGGGGACTGTGGCGCTCGACGCAACCGACGGCTCTGTGGTGTGGGAGAACACCGACGTCGACGCGTGGAACCCCTCCGTCGTCGGCGACACCGTTTACCTCCGCGGCGAGCAGGTAGTCGCGCTCGACCGATCGGACGGCAGCGTCCGCTGGGAGAGCGACTTCGATACTGACGGATCCATAACCGATCACACGGTGGCATACGACGCCGTCTTCGTCGTCGTCGACGGGACGCTGTACGCTCTCGAGGCGACCGACGGATCGGTTCGGTGGTCTATCGAATCGGTCACGGTCGAATCGCCCGACCACAAGGATGCAGACGAATACGAGTTTGTCACGTCCGCCGCCGCGGCGAACGGTGTGATCTACGCCGGAACGCCGGGAGCTGCCCTCGCCGTAGAGCCCGAGTCCGGGGACGAAGTCTGGCGGAACGCACTGGACTTCATGCCCACGGGAATGCGGGCTCAAGCGACGTCGACGGGGGCCGTTCTCGGCAGATATTCCTCGGCCGAGGCGGGTATCATGGACGCGCAAACGGGCAACGCACTCACACTCGGGGTCTCGGCGGGTGTCGACATCGCGCTCGGCGAATCGGTCTTCGTCAGCGGGGACGATTACATGTTCTCCGGTCTCTCGCTCGACAAGCCGTTTGATCAGCTCTGGGAAAAATCCCTTCTCCATACCGGTGCCAGGCCCGTTATCAGCGGCGAGACCGTGTACGTCTATTTCCCCGATGACACGCGCCCGGACGGAACGGAGCCATACGCGAACTACAGTGACGCACTCGTGGCCCTGAACAAACGCGACGGGACCGAAAAGTGGTCACTGTCGGCCGATGATACTTCAGTCGGAACGATTCAGGCCATCAGCGGCGAGACCATCTACGTCAATCGTGACCGCAAACTCATCGCGCTTCGAGCGCCGGCAGACAGATCCGACGATAGCGATGGAGACGGTGACGAAGGGGACCGAGACGACGGCGATGGCAACGCGGGGAACGGAAGCGAGGGCGGTGGCTCGAGTGACGGAGGCAGTAGTAGCGGCGAAACGTCCGGTGGCGGAGGCGACGACGGTGGGTCCGGAAATACCGGTGACGGGAGCGACACGGGGAACGAGCCATCCGGCTCCGAGACCGACACCGACGGCGGTTCCAATGGTCAGGACGGCTCCGATTCCGGATCGTCCGACACCGAGGACGCGTCAAGTGCCGACAACGTGCCGGGCTTTACGACCGGTGCGGGGATCGTCGGGGGCGCCCTCGGTCTCGAGTGGCTGCGCCGGCGGACCGGCGCGGAAGACGCAGAAGAGTACCGATGACGAACTGAGATATCATCGGGAGTCCCTCGCTCCGGTGGATGGATCGAATCGGTGGTTAGCTGTAATTGAGGACGCTAACCCCACCTTCTTGTTCACGGCGACGCCGTTCGCATGGTCAGCGGGACCGACGGTCCCGCACTATCCGCAGCGAGCGAAGCGAGCAGGGAAGGGAGACAACGCCCGTACGTCTTGTTTTCGTGTGAATCGGCACCCTTATTATACCTTCGGTCGAAGGTAAGAATAAGATGCTCACCACGCTTCCGGCGGTGTTCAAACGCGACAACAAGCGTGCATCGTCGATTGTGGCCGAGTGTCGATTCGGTAGGAGCGGGACACTCCGAACCGCCCGTAACGGGAAGTCGCCTGCGGAGTCTGGAACCGTCCGCAGAACGCCAACGGCGTTCTGACGGGCCGCACGAGACGCTCCGCGTCTTGTGGACGCTGTGGGATCTGTTCCTGCACGTTCCGACACAGAAACAGGACGCTCCGTCCGCACCAAGCGAGGGCCGGGGAGGCCCGAGCGCGGGAGGGCGGAGTAGTTCACCACCCGACCGTCTTCTAGCTGACCGACACGTTACTCCCACTTGGACCGACACGCCGCTGTCGTCTGTGAGCTATAAATCCGCGCGCGGCCTAGACCTTGTATGGACACTCGAGTGAGAACTCGCCGACTCCCGGACGTGGAGTCGGTCCTCGTCGCGGTCGGGTTCGTCCTTCTGGTGAACGTCGTCGGTGGGCTCCCGGGAATTCTCTCGGACCCCGACAGCGCCTGGTTCAGGAGTCTCGCAAAGCCCTGGTTCTACCCGCCGACGATCGCGTTCCCGGTCGTCTGGACGACGCTGTTCACGCTCCTCGGCCTCGCGCTGTGGCTCGTCTGGCGCAGCGACGCCGACGGTCGCGGCCTCGCGCTGGGCCTGTTCGCCCTTCAGATGCTCTTCAACGTCGTCTGGACGCCCGCGTTCTTCACGTTCGAGGCGTTGTTGCTCGCCTTCGGAATTATCGTCGTCCTCTGGGTGCTCATCGCCGCCACGATTCTCGCGTTCCGACGCGTCGATCGGCGCGCGGCGGCGTTTCTCGTCCCGTACATCGTGTGGGTAACCTTCGCAGCCGTCCTCAACTTCGAACTCTGGCGGTTGAACACGTAGTATGCCGCCCTCGGCGACGGCAGAGGCTCACTGTTCGGGTAACCACCACGTCAACACGACGGCGACGGCCACGAACCCGGCTAGCACGAGGTACGCCTCGTCGAAGTAGCCCCGTTCTGCGAGCGCGCCGACCATGACCGGACTCAGCGCGCCGATAGTCATGTAGATACTTCTCAGGAAGCCGAGTCCGGTCCCTCGCATGTCCGCCGGAAACGCCGCGGTCATGTACGGTAACGTAATCGTCCCGTAGCCGAGGATACTGCTCAGGAGGACCGTTCCGCCGACGATGGACCAAAATCCCTCGAGAAACGGGAGCGCGACCAGCGAGAGGACGACGATGCCGAGAACGGGCGGGAGCGATTTCCGGATTCCGTATCGGTCGTACAAGCCGCCCGTCAGCGGCTGGACGACGATTCCGAGCGCGAAGAACGTCCCGAAGAGACCGGTCGCCATCGGCTGCGAGAATCCTTTGATCTGGATGAGGTACGTCGGATAGAACCCCGTAAACGCCTGCCAGACGCAGTAGGTGAGGGTCTGAATCACCGCCACGGTGACGATTTCCGGGCGGCGCAGTTCGGAGACCACGTAGCGGACCGTCTCGAGGGAGACGCTGTCGACGGCACTGGTCGGACTCGAGGTGCGCGACGGAACGGCGAGTCGAAGGCCCACCGCGACGGCGGCGAACGCCGGGACCACGAGACTGAAGCCGTACTGCCAGGCGAACGCCGATGCGATTCCGCCGACCGCGAGCGGCAGGAGCGTGTTGCCGACCTGCCCCGCCGCCATGGTGATCCCGATAGCGGTGCCGTCGTTGTCCGGATAGACGTCGGACAGTGCCGTAAACCGGGCGACCCCGTACAGCGCCGTCCCGAATCCGAACGCAGCGGTCGCGAGGTACACGACCGGCGCGGAGCCGGCGACGGCGACGAGTCCAAGCGTGATCGCGGAGATCACGGAACTCGCGACGAGAATGTTTCCCTCACCGAATCGGTCGGCGAGCAGCCCACCGGGAAGTTGCCCCAGCGCGTAACAGATCCAGAGGACGGTCAACAGGAACCCGGCCGTCGTCAGGTCGAGGTCGTACGTATCGCGAAGATATGGAAGGAGGACCGGGTACGCGAGTCTAATACCGATCGAGAGACACCAGCCGGCAGCAACGGCGGAGAGAATAGTGCCACGGCCGTCGGCGAGAAATGCTCGGACGTCCGAGAGGCGGCCGACCACTCCCTGTTCAGACACGATAGCTAGTCACGTTCTGCAGCGACGGTCTTGATAGCTCCAGAACGATACGACCTTGCCGGGTTCGGACTGAACGATTGTCCCGCTCGAGACAGTTGGGACGGATCGCCTTGCCGGCCCATCCGACGGCGTGGATCGATCGGTCCGCCGTTCTCGAGCCCACTAGAGCGGGACGAATCTGAGCGCGAGAAACGCGAGACAGGCAGCGTAGATGGGGATCGTCAGGTTGTCGTCGATGATGTACGTGCGGATCTCGAGAGTCACACCGTCGGCGATCGTTGCGCCGAGTGCCGCCACCACGGCCGCGCCGAGGGGGAGAAACGGGATGGCGATAACCGTCGAGACGAGAAACATCGTAATGAGGACCTTCGGGGGTTTGATTCGCTGGAGACTGTTGTCCGAGACCGCGCCACTGATCGGGTCGCCGAGCGAGAGCATCAACATCGCGGGGAGGGCGATATCCGACTCGAAGACCACCACGACGGCCGCCATGCTGATCATGTACAGCGCGTAGCCCGCGGGGTTGTTCTGTTCGTACTCGCGCGTGAGTACCTCGTAGAGTCGCCAATCCAGTCCGATCCAGAGCCGAAAGAACTCGAGGACGAGCGTCCCGCTCGCGAGGACTATCATGAGGAATTGAAACCGAGTCCACGTCAGCCCCACCTCGAGAGACGTGCCGAGCAGGTAGAGAGCTACCAGGCCCGAGCCACTGGCGTGGACGAGTCGACGCTTCAGTTCGTCGGCCATCGTTTGTGCCTTAGTGGAGGTGACCTTCAGTCCGTCGGTTAGGTCTCCAGAGCTCTATATATAAAAGGGCGGCCGTCAGACCGACGACGTCGGCGGTCGAACCGCTATCCCTCGAGGTCTTCGAACTCGAGGTCGCCCGCTCGGATCGCCGGTAGTGCCGTGGGAAGGTCCTCTATCGGCAGTCGCTTCTGGGCGGTTGTGTCTCGCTCGCGGACCGTGACGGCCTCGTCTTCGAGGCTCTCGTAGTCGACGGTCACGCAGAACGGCGTCCCGACCTCGTCCTGGCGGCGGTAGCGACGACCGATATTCCCGGAGTCGTCGTACGTGACCGATAGACCTGCTTCCCGCAAGGCTGCAGCGACCTCCCGGGCTTCGGTCTCGAGTTCGTCGTCGTTTTGCAGCGGGAAGACGCCGACGAACGTGGGTGCGACCTCGGGTTCGAGGTCGAGGTACGTGCGTTCCTCGCCGTCGACCTCGTCCTCACGGTAGGCGTGATGCAACACGGTGTAGACGACCCGGTCGACGCCGAAGGACGGTTCGACGACGTGGGGCGTGATGTGTTCGCCGGCCTCCGTTTTCGCTTCGAGAGAGAACCCCGTCGTTTCGACTGGAATCTCGCGCGTTTCGCCGTCGAGGTCGATCTCCACGGTTTCCCCGTCGAACGCACTGCGATTGCGCGCAGCTAACTCCTCGAGTTTCTCGACGACGGTCTCGGCGTCACCGCCGAATTCCGGCCCGAGGTAGCTCATGTCGGGGTCGACGGTGGCGCGCTCGACGGTCCTGGGTTCGTCGTACTGTTTGAAGATCGTGAACCGATCGCCGGAATGGTCGCCGTGTTTCGAGAGGTCGTAGTTCCCGCGGTGGGCGAAGCCGGCCATCTCGATCCAGTTTCCGTCGATTTCGCTTTCGGCGTCCCAGCAGTCGCTAGCGTAGTGGGCACGCTCGCCCGGGAGGTGCTGGCGATAACGGAATCGATCCATGTCGACGCCGACCGCCTCGTACCACGGTTTCGCGACGCCGAGGAAATACGCGACCCACTGATCGGTGATGATCCCCGCCGCGACGGCCTCGCCGATCGTCGTCTCGATCTCCGTACCCCCCTCCGCATCCTGCTCGCTGGCCGGATACAGGGTCACGGTAACGTCTTCGACGCTCGAGAGGTCCGGCTCGTCAGCCTCGGGATCGATGAAGTATTCGAGTTCGGCCTGCGTGAACTCGCGCGTACGGATGATCGAACGTCGAGGGCTAATCTCGTTGCGGTAGGCGCGCCCGATTTGCGTGACGCCGAAGGGAAGCTGATTGCGCGCGTACTCCTTCAGTCGAGGGAACTCCACGAAGATGCCCTGTGCCGTCTCGGGACGCAGATATCCCGGCTGGGAGTCGCCGGGGCCGATGTTCGTTTTGAACATGAGGTTGAAGGCTTCGACGGCCTGACCCGCGAGTCCCGCGCCGCAGTTCGGGCAGACGAGTTCGTACTCGGCGATGACCTCTTCGACCTCAGGGATCGGGAGACTTTCGGCGTCTTCGTACTCCGTGTTGTCCTCGACGACGTGATCCGCCCGGTGGCTCTCGCCACACTCCGGGCACTCGACGAGCATGTCGTCGAACCCCTCGAGATGGCCGGAGGCCTCGAAGACGGGTTCGGGCATAATCGTCGGCGCGTCTATCTCCATGTTTCCTTCGGCGACTGCGAAGCGGTCGCGCCAGGCGTCTTCGATATTCCCTTTCAGTGCCGCACCCTGGGGCCCAAAGGTGTAGAAGCCACCGACGCCGCCGTAGGCCCCCGCGGACTGGAAGAAGTACCCCCGCCGTTTCGCCAGTTCGACCAGTTTTTCGCTCGTCGTGTCGGGAGTCTCCGCGTGTTCTTGCTCACTCATAGAGTGCCTCCAGCAGGTCGATGTCACAGACGATGCCGACCAGTTGCTCGCCTGTGAGTATCGGAATCTGTTCGATGTCGTTGCTGATCATCCGCTGTGCCGCCTCCTGGATCGACGTCCCGGCCGAGACCGTGACGACATCGTCGCTCATGAATTCCCGTACCGGTTTCGCCGGGATCTCGATGTCACGCGTGGGAAGATAGCGGCTGCCGACGGCTTTGATGCCCTCCCACGACCACTCGTCGTCCTGATCACCGAAGTTGTCGCCTGTCGCCTCTTCCCCCTCGACGATCCTGGCGACCTCGAGAATGTCGACCTCCGTGAGAATGCCACTCATTTCTCCGTCGTCGTCCAGCGCGACGGTGTAGGGGACGTTCGCGTAGGAGAGCTCACGTTCGGCGACGGGCAACGGCGTTCCCTCGTAGGTCGTGTTCACGTCCTCGCTAGCGACGGATTCGACGGATCCGTCCGCCTCCTGCTCACCCGCCGCAATCGCGTGAATCACGTCCGTCACCGTAACGATTCCCTCGAATTCGCCGTCGACGACCGGAACCCGTCGTGCACCCTCCTCGACCATCGTCTGAGCGGCGTCTTCGAGCCGGGTCTCGGAAGTCGTCGTCGGCACGTTCTCCTCCATCAGCATGACGAGTTGATCTTCGTCCGGTTGTTCGATGAGCGTCTCTCGAGAGATCAGTCCGCGGTATTTCGGGCCGTTGTCGGTCGGCTTGATGACCGGCACTGACGAGAACGATTGCTCCTGAAGATACTCGAGGACGTCCGAGCGGGTACCTGGCAGGTCGGCGGTCACCACGTCCTCGCGGGGCGTCATCGCGTCGGCTACGTTCATATCACCTGGGTACGGCGAAAATGAGTATAAACCCAGTGTTTCACGGACCGCCATTCAATCGATTCCTGAGTGGTCTCGCAGCTAACCAGTCCAATTCGACGAGTTTATATGTGAATGAGTGTCAGTAACAAACATGCCGACGAACCCCTCCACAATGGCTTCCGATGACACGATCGTCGGATCGATCGATTCGACGGCTGCAAGCGACGAATACGTCATCGCAGACATCTCCGCCGACGGTGCCTGGCTTTCTATGCAAGCGGACGATGCGCCGATGCTCCCAGCCTGGAGATAACTGGGAAAGGTGGAAGTTTATTCGACGAGGTCGATGGCGACGTCAGTCGTGGCTGATACCGGCATTCCGACGATCGCCGCGTAAGCGTCTTCGAGCGTCGGAGCTGTTGTCTTCGGACGCGACCCATCGGCCGTCGTTCCGAACGACACGACTGCGGTCGTCAGCGTTGGCGTCAGTTCTCCGTCCCTCGTCGCGTGAGCCTCGATAACCGTCCCATCGGGGGCTGGCAGTGTGGACTTCGATTGGTTTCGATGTGAGTTCGGCAAGCGTCGTCCGACTTCGGGACGTACGGTACGACGCGTAGCTTTGCGGTGGGCTTCCTGCCCGATTTAGACGCCCCGTCATTTTTGTGTACCGGGCTGCTCGCTAGGCCTATGGATCGTTCTCGATCACGCAGTGGCCAGACCCCGAACTCGAGCGATGATCCCCGCGTCGACCCCGACGGTTCTCGGTCGACCGTCGCCTCCTTTCTCGGGTCGCTGGTCCCCCCGTCTCTCGCACGACGGGCGATCGACGTTTCCGTCGCGACCGACCGGGAGGCCTACGAGCGCGACGAGTCGGTCGAGATCAGTATCGAGTTCAAAAATCGGCTCCCAGTTCCCGTCGAACTCCCGACGCCCCGCCAGCGCCGCTGGGGCTGGTCCGTCGACGGTCACCTCGAGGCCACCGACGAACGCGTCTACACTCGACACAATCCGGCCACGTTTGACTTCCGCAGTGGTGAACGAAAACGGATGTCGGTGACGTGGAACGGTCGCCTCGAGCAAGTTTGGTCCAACGGCCGACGAGAGTCCGTCCTCCCGGACCCGGGCGAGTACGAGATCCGGGCGTTCGTCGCGACTCGCGGGGACGCGACGCAACCCAGCGATTCGACGACGATCACCATCGAGTAGTGCAGGGAGCGGTTCTGCGCCGTTCGAGCCGACGGGAACGGTCGACCACGTTTCTCGGCAGGGAGGCCTGTCAGCGGATAATCTGGCAGGACGTCCCTCGGACAGCCGGCGTCGGTACTCGGCTGATCGAACTCGCTCTTCGTCGCCGGACGTGGAACGAGCCGGCCGGAATCGAGAGAAAAGTGTGGCTTCGTTCGTGCGTTCCGGTCATCGACCCGAGTCCTCACCCGGTGAGGAAGCCACCCGGCGGAATGCGCGTCGTGGGACGGCCGGTCTCGTCCGTCGTCCGATCGTCGCCGAATTCGGGGGAGTGTGCGATCGTTCGTCGTGCTTTTGTGAATCGTTGCGTGCCTGCCGCGACTGTAGCTAGTAGTTTACTCATACAAGAGTAAATACGAACGCTGCTCATATAAGTATTTTCGAGATGAAAGATCATGTGGATACATTGGTTTCGTCCTCTGCTTGACTAATCACAAAAATCGATTTATAGGGCCTCTTCGGACGAAATTTCAACGATACAGTAATATGCGAATTCGAAGCTCGACGCAAATCTGAATTTATAAAAATAGTGTACTATTCCGATACGTGCCGCGGGCGGTCACCGATGCAGATGACACGCCGCGAACCGCTCGCCCGATCCGTTCACCGATTCGATATCGTACGCCGGCTGTTCACGCGCACAGATACTGCGTTCGGCGAAGGACTCGAGCAACAGGTCCGTTGCCGCGTCCCATCGAACCGACCCGTCGTTCCCGTCACTTGCGTCGCGGTCCGTCGCGAGGTGGTCGATTGCCTCCTCGACGATCGATCCCGCTTCGTCCCGCGGGAGCGCGCTATCGAAGAACTCGGCTCGTAGTTCTGCGGCCGTCATCGGTTCGAACGTCCGTCGTTTGACCGCGCGCATGAACGTCCGCGTCAACGCCCACTCCTCGTCAGTCAAGTCGTACTCGTCGGGTGCGATCAGACGCGGACACCGCGTCCGAAACCGACACCCGGAGGGTGGATCGGCCGGGCTCGGTACCTCGCCCTCGAGGACGCCTCTGGCCCCATTTTCTCGCGGGTCCGGGACGGGAATCGAGTCGAGCAGGGCGCGCGTGTACGGATGCTGGGGATTCTCGAACAACTCCTCTTTGTCGGCGAGTTCGACGATGTGCCCGAGGTACATCACCGCCACGCGGTCGGAGATGTGGCGGATCACCGAGAGGTCGTGGGCGATGAAGAGGTACGTGAGGCCGAACTCCTCTTGGAGGCTTTCCATCGTGTTCAGGACCTGGGCCTGGATGGAGACGTCCAGTGCGGAGACGGGTTCGTCGCAAACGACGAAATCCGGATCGACCGACAGCGCACGCGCGAGGTTGATCCGCTGGCGCTGCCCGCCGGAGAAGGCGTGGGGATACCGATTGTAGTGGCGCGGGTCGAGCCCCACCTTCTCGAGGAGGCTCTTCGCTCGCTCGCGTCGGAGGTCGTCTTTGGATGCCGAAACGTCGACCTCGACCGTGATGGTGCCGTCGTCGGCCTCCGTGGCGGTGGCCTCGAGGAGTTCCGGGGCGGTAGCCGTCAGGCTGTCGCCGTCGCGATGAACTGACACTGGAACGCGAACGACGCCGTCCTCGTCCGTGTCCATGGCGAGGTCCGCGTCGTCTGCGACCGTCGCTTCGACCTGTGCATCGATCCCCTCGGTGGTGACCGTCGCCGTCGTCGGCACGTCGGGATTCGAGGTGGGCATATCGTGAGCCCGCATCGGCTCCTCGATGATCTGGCCGACCTTCATCCGGGGGTCGAGCGACGATTGGGGGTCCTGGAAGATCATCTGCATGTCCGACCGCGTCTGGCGAAGCTTCTCGCCGCTGAGGTCGGCCAGATTTTCTCCCTTGAAGTAGATGTCCCCGTCCGTCGGCTCGAGCAGGCGCAGGATCGTCCGACCGAGCGTACTCTTGCCGCAACCGGACTCGCCGACGAGTCCGAGGGTTTCGCCGGGCTTGATTTCGAGGGAGATGTCGTCGACTGCCTTCACGGTACTCTGATCGACGCTAATCGGCGGGAACTGGTTCGATTCGAATTTCAGGCCCCCGAACAGTCCCGAGTTCTGGGAGAAGTACTTCGTGACGTTCTCCAGTTCGAGCAGCGCCCCCTCCCGATCGTAGCTGCTCTCCTCGTCCATCCGAATCCCGCTACTCATGGCCGTCACCTCCCCGCTCATCGCCGGCCGGATTCGGTGCGAGTTCGGATTCCTGCTTGTCGATTCTCCGAGTTCCCTCGAGCGACCTCCGAGCTCCCTCGAGCGGGTAACTCTCGTCGTAGCCGACGTCGAACTCGTCGTGTTTCACGCAGGCAGCTCGATGTGGCTCGCCGTCGGCGTCAGCGACGGTCTTCGCGTCTGGGTGGACTTGCTTGCACACGTCCCGTGCCTCGGGACAGCGCGGATGGAACCGACAGCCCGAGGGGGGATTGATCGCTTCCGGCATTACCCCCTTGATCGCCTCGAGTTCCGTGACGGTCTGATCGGGGCGGGGGATCGAGTCGAGTAGGGCGTCCGTGTAGGGATGCTTGGTGTCGTAGAACAACTCGTCGACAGGCGATTGCTCGACGATCTCGCCGAGGTACATAACGTTCACCCTGTCACAGATCTCGGCGACGACGCCGAGGTCGTGCGTAACCCAGATAAAACTCGTCCCATACTTCGCCTGGAGTTCGTCGACGAGGTCGAGGATCTGGCTCTCGACCGTCACGTCAAGCGCCGTCGTCGGTTCGTCGGCGATGATGAGGCTGGGTTCGCAGGCCAGCGCCATCGCGATGAGCACGCGCTGGCGCATGCCGCCGGAAAACTGGTGGGGATACTCCTCGTAGCGCACTTCGGGATCCGGAATGCCGACCTCCCGGAGCATGTCGATCGCTTTCGCTTTGGCCTCGTCTTTCGGGAGCCCGCGATTGAGTTCGATGAACTCCCGAAGCTGCCCTCCGATCGTGAAGACGGGGTTGAGCGACTCCATCGGATCCTGGAAGATAACTGCGATCTCATTACCCCGGATTCGGGTACGGATCTCTTCGGTCGAGAGCATGTCGTCGCGCTCTCGAAGCTCGCCGTCCGGCCCCTCTTCGAGGCCGAAGATGGTTTCGCCCTTGTAAGTGATCTCGCCGGCGACGATTTCGCCGGGGCTTTCGACGAGCCGTAGCAGGCTCATCGAGGCGACACTCTTGCCGGCGCCGCTCTCCCCGACGAGGCCGACGATCTCGCCCTCGTAGACGTCGAACGAGATGCCGTCGACGGCGCGAACGGTGCCTGAATCTGTGAAGAACTGCGTTTTGAGATCGCGAACTTCGAGTAGTGGATCAGCGCTCATGATCAGTTATCAATCCGTGGGTCGAGTGCGTCTTGCAGGCCGTCACCGAACAGGTTGAAGCCGATGACAGTGATTAGAATCGCGAGACCGGGCCAGATGCTGTACGTCGGAGCGTTGATCATGTGGTTGCGCGACCCGGCGAGCATCTGCCCCCACGACGGCGTCGGTGGCTGTGCGCCGAACCCGAGGAACGACAATCCGGCGATGATCAAAATCGAGTAGCCGATCTGTAACGTCGACTGGACCAGCACCGGTGCGAAGCTGTTCGGAATGACGTGTCTGAGGATGATGTTTCGGTCCTTGACGCCCGCCGCTTTCGCAGCCTCGATGTAGTCTTCCTCGCGGACACTTACGACGCGGGACCTGATCAGGCGGTTGAACACGGGTATCGACGCGATTCCGACGCCGATGATGGCGAACCAGATGTTGTTTCCGAGAACGGCCATGATCGCGATCACGAGCACGAGGAACGGAATCGCGTACATCGTCTCCGTGATTCGCTGGAGCACGTCGTCGACTCGGCCGCCGTAGTACCCGGAGACGGCGCCGATGATCGTTCCACCAACGAACCCCACGACGGTTGCGAAAAAGCCCGCGGTCATCGCGATTCGTGTACCGTAGATAAGACGGGTCAAGATGTCCCGGCCGCGGGCGTCGGTGCCGAGCGGATATTGGAGTTCGCCGCCCATGCCGACCGGCGGGAGCAATCGCAACTCGTTGATGTTGTTCGGATCGTTCACCGGATTCTGGAGGTACGTCTTCGCGAATTCGTAGTTGAACACGACGGCATCGACGGTCGTGAAGACCGTCACGGCGCACAGGAAACCGATGATGTACAGGCCGATTCGAGCGGTCGTGTCCTGTTTGACCTGCTTCAACGTATACGAGAGCCCGACGTTTGCCTCGACCTCTTCGGTCTCATCTTGGATGGGCTCTTCGTCCGCGGGGGTGTCGCCGCGTTGGTGTTCTGTCACTGCCATCGTTTCTCACCTTCGTTGATTCCTTTCATCATTCTTGGTCACCGTATTTGACTCGCGGATCGATGTACGCGTACGAGATGTCCGTAATGATAACGCCGACGAGGTACGTAACACCGAACACGATCGTCGTTCCCATCACGACAGGGTAGTCCCGTTGGTTGATCGCCTGGATAATCAGGCGGCCCATACCGTTTATTCCGAAGACGGTCTCAGTCAGCACTGCCCCACCAAGTGCCGTGCTTAGACCGAGCCCGATGATCGTGATGACCGGAAGCTGGGCGGGTCTGAACGCGTGTTTGCGGATAATTTTCCGTTCTGAAACGCCATAAGCCCGGGCGAGTTTGATATACTCGTCCTGTAACGTATCGACCATCGTCGACCGTTCGATCCGCGTGATCTGTGCCATCTGCAGCGTTCCCAGGGTAATCATCGGCAGGATCAGGTGCCTAGCCGAGAGAGCGACGATTTCTAGCTGGGTCTCGGCTCTGCGCGTCACCCGGCCGCCGGTTCCCGGCTCAGTCCACGGCATGATGAGTCCCCGCGACGGGAACATGTCGAGGTGAGTGGCGAAGACGATGATCAACATCAGCCCGATCCAGAACGACGGTGTGGAGACGCCGATCAGTGAGACGATCCGTGCGATGTGATCGGTCGATTCGTTTCGTCGTTTGGCGGAGATAATCCCCAGCGGAATGGCGGTGACGATCGCGAACGTGAATGCTGATACGGTCAGCAACAGCGTGATCGGAAGCCGATTCATGATGAGTCTGGATACCGGCATTCCGGAATTGACGTTGATGCTCTCACCGAGGTCTCCCTGCGCGACGCTAGCGAGGTAATTCAGGTATCGCTCGTAGACCGGCTTATTCAGCCCATACTTGGCCCTCACTTCGGCGATCTGTTCTACGCTCGGTGACGGCCCGAGCATGATGGCTACCGGGTCGCCGGGAATGGCGTTGACGAGGAAGAACACGATCGTTATGATCCCGAGCAGCACCGGTACCGCTTGCACTAGTCGCCACGCTGTGTACCGAAGTAAACTCATGAATGATCACCCACTCATATGATACTGCACTAATTCTACCATCCTACTGTGTTCAAATTTCAATATTTTTTGGAATCGTCCGCTGCCAACAAATATGTTTCCTTTCCGTCTTTGGCCGATTACTCGACGCCGACGTTGTTGTAGTTCGTCGCTAGCGGGATTATAGCGGCACTCGGGTTCGACGCAAAGTCGTTGACGTAATTCGCTACACCGTAGCTGTTGTACGTGTTGTAGGCGGGTATGTGCGCGCGGTCCTCGAGGATCGTATTCGTCGCCTCGATGTACATCTCACGGCGCGCCTCTTTTTCGGTCTCTTCGCGTGCGTCCACGATCAGTTGATCGACCTCGTCGTTTCTGTAGTACGTTCCGTTCGTGGAGCCCTCGAGTTCCTGCGCAAATAGGTAGTAGGTGAACGCTTCGGGGTCGGGCGACCCGGACCACCCGAGGGTGTATATGTTGTAGTCGTCCTCGCTCCCCGTGGCGTACAGCTCGAGGAAGGTACCCCACTCGAGTCGCTCGAACGTGACGTTGTTGAAGCCGACTTCCTTGAGACCGTTGCTCACGGACTGGCCGATCGCTTCGCGCATGTCGTCCGGGGGAACGATGATGTTCCACGAGTAATCCATGCTGATGCCCGCGTCCTCGAACAGCTGCGTGGCCTGGTCGATGTCGCGGTCGTGCGGAATTTCTGCCCACTGGTCGGCGGGGAAGTCCCACGCCTCGACGACCGACTTTGGGAACGGGCTGTACTGGCGAACGCCGGCGGGCTTGACGAAGCTCTCGATCGCGTCGTCCATCGAGAACACGTAGTCGACGGCCTCGCGCACCTGCGGATCGGCGGTCGGTCCTTCGTTACAGTTGAACGCCAGGTAGAAGTACCCGATACCGAGGCTCGATACGATCGACGCGTTGTCCATGTTCTCGACGTCCTTCCACAGCTGTGGTGGGACGGTCTCGATGACGTCGCTCTCGCCGGTCTCGAGTCCGGTCACGCGCGTGGATTGCTCCGTGACGAAGTCGAACTCGACCCCCGAGATGTTGGGGGTCTGTTCGCCCCAGTAGTCGTCCCATCGCTCGAGCAGAACGTATTGTCCGTCCTCCCACTCGACCCACTGGAACGGGCCGCTACCGACGGGATTGTGACCGAAGTCCTCGCTCCCTTCGCGTTCGGATTTCGGCACGACCGATGCGGTGACCGTGGTATTGAACGCCGCGTAGGGGTATTGGAGGGTGAACTTGACGGTCTTGTCGTCGACCGCCTCGATGCTGTCGATCATGTTGACCTCGGCGGCGTTCTCCGTCTCTTCCTTGACCGGCGCCTCGAACGAGTACTTGACGTCCTCCGCGGTAACGTCGTCGCCGTTCTGGAAGGTCGCCTCGTCTTTGATGCCGACCGTCCAGGTCAGCCCGTCGTCGCTCACTTCCGGCTCGCCGTCCGCAAGCACTGGGACGAGGGTGTCGGTTGCGTCCTCGTTGTACGTGTACAGACTCTCGTAGATCTGCCCGTTTACCTGCGCGGTCGGGACGCCGTTCGCGACGATGGGATCGAAGCCATACGCCCACCCTTTCTCCTGCGTGAAGAAGAGTTCGTTCCCGCCATCATCATTACCGCCCCCACCGATGCATCCTGCGATCGCTGCTGCCGAAATAGCTGCACCCGAACCGAGGAGACCCCGACGGGTTATCTCTGGCAATTGGTGTGACATACCGTATCAACTGGAGTGAGGAATCTAATATAAGTTTTGGTATCGTCCCTATTTATGCCGCATCGAGCATAAAAAAGGTATACTTTATTAACTATTTAGGCTGATGGCTTATACGTATGTAGCACCGCATAGCCTCTCGAGGGCTTCGGTAATTTCTAGTTAGTACAACCAAGCCTACTGAGCCAGTCGGCGTTGTTCGCCTCTCATACGGTCTGCTGTACCGATGTACCGGTGCATCCGCAGGACGGTCGCGGTTGCACCGGCAATGACGTACAGCAGACCGTATCAGTAAACCTCGAAATGGGCAGATTGGCGCGCGGAGACCGAGTCGCTCGCGGACGCGGTCGACGCTGCCGCCTGGTTTACCGCTCTTGGTGCGGTCCGGGATGTCGAACTCTGGTTTACGATCAGGACGAGTGCGAGTACCGTCCGATCGCGTTCGACGAGCCACTCGAGGTCGCGAGTTGTACCGGGAACGTCTCCTGGCTCGACGGTGAGCGCTGACCGCGCATCCAACATAACGCGAAGGGATGAGAGTGACGAATTGTCTGCCAGAATTTTATATTGATACACAAAATCAAGAGACGAACAAACTTCGGACAGGAAGGCCATCAGTCCAAAAACAGACAGATACTGGCTGCTCAAACCAGCTCAAATCATCGGAGCATTCCCTCGGGAGAACACGGCGGAACGGTCGATAGCAGTGCAAGTGTGGCAAATCTATCACCGGAAGGGGGGACCTTTTTCTATCGGCCCACACAGTACGTGTGTATGAACTATCGAGCCGTCGAGACTGCGGCGGAATACGTCGCCCGCCTCGAGACGGGTGCCGACTGGCGCGCGGAGATCGAGTCGCTCGCGGACGCGGTCGACGCCGACGCCGCCTGGTTTACCGCTCTCGGTGCGGTTCAGGACGCCGAACTCTGGTTTTACGATCAGGACGAGTGCGAGTACCATCCGATCGCGTTCGACGAGCCACTCGAGGTCGCGAGCTGTACCGGGAACGTCTCCTGGCTCGATGGAGAGCGGTTCGCACACACCCACGCGGTGCTGTCGGATCCGGATGGCGAGGCGGTCGCCGGCCACCTGAACGAGGCGACGGTCTGGGCCGGCGAGGTCCACATGCGCGTCTTCGAGGAGCCCCTCGAGCGCGAGTATGACGAGGTCACTGAACTCGATCTCTGGCTCTGATATGCGCGCGGAAGACGAACGATACTTCGAACGGCTCGAATCCCAGCTCGAGGCGGCCTTCGACGTGGCCGAGCGCGCCAAAGAACGCGGTGGCGATCCGAACACCGACGTCGAGATCCCGGTCGCACAGGACATGGCCGACCGCGTCGAGAACATCCTCGGAATCGAGGGCGTCGCAGAGCGTGTCCGCGAACTCGAGGGGCGAATGAGCAGAGAAGAGGCGGCCCTCGCGCTCGCGGAGGACTTCGCCGAGGGACGCGTCGGCGACTACGAGACGAAAGCTGGCAAGGTCGAAGGCGCGGTTCGGACCGCCGTCGCCTTGCTGACCGAGGGGGTGGTCGCAGCGCCCATCGAGGGGATCGACAAAGTTGAAATCCTCACGAACGACGACGGGACTGAGTTCGTCAACGTCTACTACGCCGGCCCGATCCGCTCGGCGGGCGGGACCGCACAGGCGTTGTCCGTCCTCGTGGCCGACTACACGCGTGCGCTAGTCGGAATCGAACAGTTCACGGCCCGACAGGAGGAGATCGAACGCTATGCCGAGGAAATCTCACTCTACGACAAGGAGACCGGCCTCCAGTACACGCCGAAGGACACGGAAACGAAGTTTATCGCCGAGCACATGCCGATCATGCTGGACGGCGAAGCGACGGGCGACGAGGAGGTATCGGGGTTTCGGGATCTGGAGCGAGTCGATACCAACAGCGCCCGCGGCGGAATGTGTCTGGTCCTCGCCGAGGGGATCGCGCTGAAGGCGCCGAAAATTCAGCGTTACACCCGCAATCTCGACGAGGTCGACTGGCCGTGGCTCCAGGACCTCATCGACGGCACCTACTACGACGCCGAGGACGAGGACGACGCGACTGGGAAATCCGACGGCGACAGTGACGACGGGGACGCGGATGACGAGATCGCCGCGAGCGACGGCGACGATGGCGATGGCCATCTCGAGGGCCCGCCGCGCGTCGAGCGATCACAGAAGTTCCTCCGGGACCTGATCGCGGGCCGCCCAGTCTTCTCTCACCCCTGCGCCAAGGGCGGCTTTCGCCTGCGCTACGGCCGGGCACGCAATCACGGCTTCGCCACCGCTGGCGTCCACCCCGCCGCGATGCATCTCGTCGACGACTTCCTCGCGACGGGCACCCAGATCAAGACCGAACGGCCCGGCAAGGCCGCTGGCGTCGTTCCCGTCGATTCCCTCGAGGGACCGACGGTCAAACTGGCGAACGGCGACGTCCGTCGGATCGACGACCCCGAGGACGCCCTCGAGATCAGAAACGGTGTCGAGAAGATCCTCGACCTCGGTGAGTACCTCGTCAACTACGGTGAGTTCGTCGAGAACAACCACCCGCTCGCACCCGCCTCCTACACCTACGAGTGGTGGGTTCAGGATCTCGACGACGCGGGGGCCGACGTACAGGCCCTCCAGGACGACCCCCGCATCGATCTCGAGTCCCCCGATCCCGAGGAGGCCCTCGAATGGGCACTCGAGTACGATGCTCCACTGCATCCCGAATACACGCCCCTCTGGCACGATCTCTCGGTCGATTCGTTTTGCGGCCTCGCGGCGGCAGTGTCAGACGGCCGAATCGAGGGCGAGAGTAGCGGCGACGGAATGGACGACGGCGGGACGCTCGTCCTCGACTATACGGATCCCGTCCGTGACGCCCTGGAGACGATCGTCGTCGAGCATCGCCAACACGAGAACGAGGGCCGAATCGAGATCGACGACTGGCGCCCGTTCGTCCGAACGCTCGGCTGTAGCCCACGCCGAACGGTCGCCGACGGGGCCGCGATGGAATCCGATACGAGTGAAGACGAACTGGCAATCGAACTCGAGCGCACCTGGGCCAACGCCGATCTTTCCGAACGCGCTCGAACGTGGAGCCACGAGACCGAGGGCGACAACGCCATCGAAGCGGTTAACGAGGTCGCCCCGTTCACGGTCCGCGAGCGGGCGCCGACACGGATCGGCAATCGGATGGGCCGTCCGGAGAAGTCCGAGCGTCGCGACCTGAGTCCGCCGGTCCACACGCTCTTTCCCATTGGGGAAGCCGGCGGCGCTCAGCGCAACGTCGCCGACGCCGCAAAGCACGCCGAGACGATGTCGGATACGCCCGGCGTCGTCGAAATCGGAATCGGTCGCCAGCGCTGTGTGAACTGCGGGACCGAGACGTTCAAGAACCGCTGTCCGGAGTGTACCGACCGCACCACCCCTGACTACCGCTGTCCCGACTGCGACCAGCGGGTCGAACCGGACGACGCCGGACGCGTCGAGTGTTCTCGCTGCGAACGCGAAGCGACCTGCGTCGAACCGCGCGAAATCGACATCAACGACGAGTTTCGTAGCGCCCTCGAGTCGATCGGCGAGCGCGAGAACGCCTTCGAGATCCTCAAGGGCGTCAAGGGGCTCACGTCGACGAACAAGATCCCGGAACCAATCGAAAAGGGGATCTTGCGGGCGAAGCACGACGTGAGCGCGTTCAAAGACGGCACCGTTCGCTACGACATGACCGACCTGCCGGTCACGGCCGTCCGCGCGACCGAACTCGACGTCGACGTCGGCCAGTTGCAGGCACTCGGTTACGAGTCGGACATCCACGGCGAACCGCTCACCCACGAGGACCAACTGATCGAACTCAAAGTCCAGGACATCGTCCTCTCGGACGGCGCGGCCGAACACATGCTCCGGACCGCCGACTTCATCGACGATCTGCTCGAGCAATACTACGGTCTCGAGCCGTTCTACGAGTTCGAGGACCGCCAGGAACTCGTCGGCGAACTCGTCTTCGGGATGGCCCCCCACACGTCGGCGGCGACTGTCGGGAGAGTGATCGGATTCACGAGCGCCGCAGTCGGCTACGCGCATCCGTACTTTCACGCGGCTAAGCGACGGAATTGTTTCCACCCCGAGACGACGATTCGCTACGAGGGCGAATCGGGAACCGTTAGCGAAGAGTCGATCGAGACGTTCGTCGAGTCACGGCTGACTGATCCCCGCAAAGACGACGTCGGAACGCTCGTTCAAGACCTCGAGGGAGATGTCACCGTCCCGTCGATCGACGACAGCGGACACCACGTGAGCCGACCGGTCGACGCCGTTTCGAGACACCCGTCGCCGGATCACCTCGTCCGAATCGAAACTCGGGAGGGACGATCGCTGACAGTGACCCCTGATCACACGATGGTCGTCTGGAACGACGGTCTCGAGCGAGTTGCCGCGAGCGAACTCGACGTCGAGGCTGAGATTCCGACCGCCGCGTCCACCCGCTCGGCCGCGAAATCAACCACGCGCACAGCGGGGGTTACTGATGGCGGTCGCCCACCGGTCGACATCGTCTCGCGGACCAAAATCGTGCCGTCCGAGATTGAGTACACCTACTGTCTTACGGTTTCCGACACACACACGCTCGAGGCGAACGGATTGGCGGTCGGGCAGTGCGACGGCGACGAAGACTGCGTTATGCTACTTATGGACGGCCTGATTAACTTCAGCCGATCCTACCTCCCCTCTTCCAGGGGCGGTCGTATGGACGCGCCCCTCGTCATGTCTTCGAGAATCGATCCGTCCGAAATCGACGACGAGGCCCACAACATGGACGTCGTCTCGCAGTATCCACGCGAGTTCTATCTCGCGACCCGCGAGCAGGCCGATCCCGGGGACGTCGACGTCGAAATCGCCGAGGATACGCTCAACACCGACACGGAGTACACCGGCTTCGAACATACCCACGACACCACGAACATCGCGATGGGGCCCGACCTGTCGGCGTACAAGACGCTGGGATCGATGATGGACAAGATGGACGCCCAACTCGAGCTCTCGCGCAAGCTCGAAGCGGTCGACGAGACGGACGTCGCGGAGCGAGTCATCGAGTACCACTTCCTGCCGGACCTGATCGGCAACTTGCGGGCGTTCTCCAGGCAGGAAACGCGGTGTCTCGACTGCGGCGAGAAGTTCCGACGGATGCCCCTGACCGGCGATTGCCGCGAGTGCGGGGGGCGCGTCAACCTCACCGTTCACAAAGGATCGGTCAACAAGTACATGCAAACCGCCATCCAGGTCGCCCAGGAATACGACTGCCGGGACTACACGAAACAACGGCTGGAAGTCCTGGAACGCTCGCTCGAGAGTATTTTCGAGAACGACAAGAATAAGCAGTCGGGGATCGAGGACTTCATGTAATACCATTCCGTTCTGCGTGCGATCGCACTCGGCACCGTTTCGATCAAACGCTTTCCTCACTCCTTCGGTACGTTTTGGATCAGTCGTCGGCCTGCTCGCTCGACCTCCGGCCTCGCTCACGGCGGATTTCGGTGACACCTCCTCTCCGTCGAGTGGACGTTACGCGTCCGCGATGTGCGGAAATTTCGTCGAAGCCCGGCTAATCGCTGTTGACTCGAGTAATACCGGGCATCTCTGCCTTGGTATACTGTGGTTTCGCCGCGTCTCGTTCTTTCGGCAGCCAGTCCCGAAGGCGCTCGTTGAACCACGCAGGCTTCTCTCTGGGTGTCCAGTGGCCACAGTCGTCGACGAGAGCGAGTTCCGCGTTCGGAATCCGGTCCGCCGCGCGTATCGACCACTTCACGGGGACGAGCGGGTCGTCCTTTCCGTGGACGAGGAGCGTCGGGACCGGGAGCGACTCGAGGTCGTCGGCGAAATTCGTCGCGACGCGACCGCTAAAGGAGAGTTCGTTCTCCTGAAATTCCTTGAACGCCTGTATCGAACCGGGTTCCATCAGCCTCGTTCGGACGTCCTCGACGAAGGGTTCGGGCAATGCGTCGGCGTCCGCGACGAGATTATCGAGGACCATCCGAACGCTCGCCGAGGAGGCGCTTGCGGCGATTTTTCCGAACTCGGTCACGCCGGGGAACTGGGCCAGAACCTTCCATGGAAGAGCCTGTGGCAGGTGACCCCCGAGACCGTAGCTGTCGACGAGCGCCAGCCGCTCGATACGGTCGGGGTTCGCGAGCGCGTAGCCGAGTGCGACACCGCCGCCCATCGAAATACCGGCTAGTGAAACGCGCTCGTCGGGAAGCGTCTCGATGAACCCGTCGAGGACATCGATGTACGCCTCGATGGTGTGTTCGACCGCTCCCGTGCTGTTTCCGTATTCTGGCCAGTCGAGTCCGTAGACGCGGTAGTCGTCGGCGAGCGAGTCGATCGTGTGTCGCCACGAGACGGTCGCGTCGTCGATTCCCGCGCCGTGACAGAGGACCACGGCCGGGCCACTCGTTCCCGCTCGCCGGTAGGCGATCCGACAGTCGCCGATGGTGGCGACACCGGTCCCGCTCATGACCGGATCACGTCGTTGGTGCACCGTCCGACGACTACCGTCGCGTCCGGATTGCAACCGTTCAGCGTCCGCTTCAGTTCGAGCGCCCCGAGAGGTACTGCGTCGACTGCAGAGATATCACCAATCAGATATTGGGTGAGATAAGTTATCATACGACTAGCCTCTATTCGGGGAGTGTATATTGTTTTCTATTATTGCGGGGACATTTACCATTGGCTGCTGTGACTGCCACGCCCGTTTACGTTTGCTACACGGTTCGGGATGATTACTCTCGAACAATGCGCGCTTGGGCTTTATTTGCATTGCGGAGTTTGCTCACGTATGGGAGAAACACCTGCCAGAGAGGACGAAGAGGAAGCCGTTGAGGAGCTTCTGGACATCGACTTCGGAGAGACTGTCTACGACGCGAACGGCAACGAACTCGGGCAGGTCCGCGGATTCGACCGGGGAGGATTCTTCGTGACGACTCGCGAGGGCATCGAGGCGATGAGTGTCGAACACGCACGGGCCGGCCACGAGTTCGGCGAGGCCGAGTTGATGTGGCGCTGCATGGAGTGCGGCGAAATGGGCGAAATCGACGACGGACTTCCCGACGAGTGTCCGAACTGCGGGCGTTCGAAGGAGAACCTGATGTACTGGACCGAGGATTGATACGGACTACTGGAAGCCATTGCCGGTGCATCCACAGGACGGTCGCGGTTGCACCGGTACATCGTTATAGCAGACCGTATGAGCTGGCCGCGTCGCCTTCAGCAGAACGTTAGCATGCTGCCAGACGTGTATGTGAACGCGTCTCAACAGTGACTTTGGTTCGTTCGACGGTGACATCTTTATTGTCTCGTTCCATTCGTTCGGCGACCTCGAGTTCGCCCGAATGCTCGATCTTCGCCAGAAGGTAGTCAACACCGACGTTTTCGAGTGACTGATAGACGTCGAGCGTCTCGAACCCGCGGTCAGCGAGTGTCGGGCCGATGTTCACAATCCCTCACCGAGGAATTGCTCTGTCGCCTCCCGGAACAGAGCCTCAAACGCCATCTCCGAGAGGTCCCGACGGACCAATCCCTCGTATTCCTGCTCGTAGGAGTGCGGCATATTCGGATAGTCAGAGCCGTACATGACGCGGCCGGCGAGGTCTTCAAAGATGGTGTCATCGATAGAGGCGGGGTCGAAGTCGACGTGGTGGTCGACAACCGTCGCCATCGCAAAGCTGGTGTCGAGATACACGTTCTCGTCGGCACGGGCGATATCGAGAAACGCTTCGTGCTCGAACGTCCCCATGTGAGCACAACAGGCCCGCACCTCCGGGAATTGTTCGCGGAACTGCTGGAACCGTTCGATCCCGACGTGAGGACTCCCCTCAAACATCGGCGCGTTGCCAGCGTGATGGAGGACTGGCTGGTCGTACTTGGCGCAGAGTTCATAGGCGGGATCGAGCCGAGGATCGTCCGGCGCTACCTCCTGGACGGGACACTGGAACTTCAGTCCGCGGGCCCCGTTCTTGAAGGCGGCCTCAACGACTGCGTGGACATCATCGGCAGGGTGGACTGTCGCGAAGGGGATACACATCTCTGAGTTGCTCGCCTCCTCAAGCAACCATTCGTTGAGGTCGGCAGCAATATCCGGTTTGTGAGCGTATGGTAGCGCAATGTATCGCTCGATTCCGTGCTCGCGAAGATCTCCCTCAATTGCCTCCCTGTTGGTCGGGTGATCGAATTCCCAGCCCGCTGTATCATTGAGCGCCTCGCGAATGGCGACCATCAGCCGGTCAGGCATCAGGTGGACGTGTGCATCGATAGCACCGTCAACAGGAATCTCACCGGTTGTCATTGAAATCCATTTCCTCGGTGAGCGGGAAAAAGACACTGTCATAGTGCTGGTGAAGTCACCCTCGAACGGAGTGAAATGGTGATAGAGACGTTCTTACTACGGATAACAGCAATCAGATACACGAGACCTGGCTGAACGACCATTTACAGTAACTCACCATCCGAACTTGGATCCGGGAGCCATCACATTCGATATAGCGTACTAGCGTTTATCACGGTCTGTGCTGTAGCGTCGCGTATGGCCGAGGAACAGTCTCAACTGGCGTTCGGAACGACGGTGTACACGGAAGACGGCACGGAAATCGGACGCATACGAGGCATCGACGAGGACGGACTTTACGTCACACTCCGAGAGGGCCTCGAGGGGCTGAGCGTCGAGCACGTCCGTTCCGGTCACGAGTTCGGCGAGGCGGAGTTGATGTGGCGTTGCTGGGAGTGCGGCGAGATGGGACGTCTCGATAGCGATCTTCCCGATACGTGCCCCTCCTGCGGTGCCGGTCGCGAAGACCTCTACTACTGGACCGAGGACTGATACGGTCTGCTGTACCGATGTACCGGTGTAACCGCGACCGTTCTGCGGTTGCACCGGCAATGACGTACAGTAGTCCGTATGAGACGGTGTCCGGTCTGCGGTCCGTCAGTCTCTCCGATCCGAGGTTCGAGAGTCGTCCCATCGGCCCGGTCTGGGAATCGTCGCACGATCGGCTCCTTCGAGTGGAGACTGTCTCGAAACGGGTTCAGTACCGGTTCCGTTCCATCTCGTAGCCGTCTTCGGCGGTCGCGATGGCGTCGTCGATCACTGCACCGTCGCTGGTGCCGAAGCCAATCTCGATCGAGGGATACCCAGAGCAGTCGAAGCGTGTTACGGACGATACTCCGATCGGAGTGAATCGGGATACTGTAGTACCGGCCACTCGAACTGGCTCCATGAAAATCGTCGTCTTCGGTGCTGGCAGCCTCGGCAGTCTCGTCGGCGGGATGCTCGCGCGCACCCACGACGTCACCCTCGTCGCACGTGACGACCACGCTCGCGCCGTCCGTGAGTCAGGGGTGCGCCTCGAGGGAGCGTTCGCAGACGGCCCCTCTCGGGTGTTCCCGGGAGCGACGACCGATGGCACGGATCTCGAGGCGGATCTCGCCGTCGTGACGGTCAAATCGTTCGACACCGCCTCGGCCGCCGACGCGCTCGCGACCGGATCGGTCGACGTCGTCCTCTCGTTACAAAACGGGATGGGAAACGAAGCGACGCTCGCGTCGCGGTTCGACGGTCCGGTACTCGCAGGGACTGCGACGTACGGTGCGGTCCTCCGCGCTCCCGGCGTGGTCGAGTGCACGGGCCACGGCGATATCGTTCTGGGTGCCCGAGACGGCGGTCAGTCGGCACCCGCGACGCGGGTCGGCGAGGCCTTCGCAGACGCCGGCCTCGAGACGACTGTCGCCGACGACATGCCTCGCCGCCTGTGGGAGAAACTCGCGGTCAACGCGGGAATCAATCCCGTGACGGCGCTGACCGCGACCGAAAACGGGGCGATCACGGTAGAGCCGGCCTCCGACCTCGCACGTGCGGCGGCCCGCGAAACAGCCCGCCTCGCTCGCGCCTGCGACGTTTCGCTCTCGAATCGCGAGGCGATGGCCGAGATGGAAGCCGTCGCCGAAGCGACGGCGGCGAATACGTCGTCGATGCACCAGGATATCTTGTCCGGCCGGCGCACCGAGATCGATGCCATCAACGGCTACGTCGTCGACCGTGCGGCCGAACGTCGGCTCAAGGTGCCGACGAACCGAACGCTCACGGCGCTGGTCAGGACCTGGGAACGCGGTCACGGTCTGCGTTGAGCGTCGATACGCCGCCTCGAGTTCGCTCGTTCCGAACGGCTGGGCCCGTGTGGGGATCGGTATCGAGCACGATCACGACACACGAAGCGAGCACTATCGGGAGTCGAACGGCGTCGAAAACGAAACTCGCCAGTTCGGAACAGCGCGTGACGACCGTCTCGTTAGAACGGTGCTTCCGGCCCTTCGTCGGCCTCACTGTCGTCGACGGTTTCGCCGGGGAACGACGGGCTCATGCCACCCATGTCGTCACCGCCGTCCATGCCGGTCGTTGCGTTGACTTTCTCGATCTCGGGGATTTCCTTTACCATCCGGCTCTTGATCGCCTGAATCGTCATCGGCGAAATCCCACAGCCGCTGCAGGCACCGCCGAGGGCGATGCTCACTTCGCCCGTCTCGCGATCGATGTCCTGGATCGCCGCGCTCCCGCCGTGCATCTGGATCTGCGGGAAGTTACGGCGGAGGAAGTTCGTCACGCGCTCCTCGAGGTCGTCACCGTCGTTCTGGGTCTCAGTACTCATAGAAATCCCTTGGGTATCAGTCCCCCTAAACCTTCCGTCCTCCATGTTCGGCCGCCGCCCTCGGCGACGGTCCTATCCGAGGATCAGGCGAACCCGAAGACGCGTTGCAGCTCGGTCTCGATTTCCTCGACGTGGATTTCGAGGACGTCCTCGAACCGTTCTTCGTCGACGAGAACGCCCGTGAGCCGGTCGTAGGGCTCATCCGGGAGTTCGACGCGGAACTCGCCGTCGCCGTCGTAAAATGGCTCGCTTTCGTTGAGCACCTGCTGGTCGATCGCGTGGACGAGCTGGGAGTCGTAGCGGTCGTTCATTCGGTTGAACGCGTTCTTGTACGCCTGCTGGAGTTCGGGAAAGTAGTTCGCGTATTTGTCCTCGAATTTCTCGGGATCGAAGTCGGCCATATCCGTCACCAGTACGAGCGAAGACAAAAGTCGGACGATCGTCCCCGCTCGAGGGCGTCCTCGCCGATCAGGACGTCGTGTCCGCCTGCTTCCCTCGCGTTCGCCGTTTCCACCGTCTCCGTTCGACCTCGCCCTGTTCGTCCAGCCCTGTTCGTCCGTACCGACTCGTCTTCTATCGGATCTCGGTGTGATCGATCGGAACCGGGCCGGTAGTCTTGACGGAGTGCGTCCGGTATGCCAGGTCGTTGAAACGGTACGGACTCCGTATAATGATGCCAGCGTTCGCAAGCGGAACGGACACCCCCGTTCTGGGCGATACCGCTGCACATGGCTGTTGACCAGGTTCCCATCCCTCGGGAAGCGTTGCCGCCGAGATGGGGGCTTGCGGAGAACGGCGATGATCGGTTCATCTATCGGCACAGCAATCCGACGATCGAACTCATCGCGGACAGTACCGTCGCCAATCGATCGCATCCCGGACTCGGACTCTGTCGGTGCTGGGAGCTCCGATATCGGTACTTCATGACGGACCGGGCGGTCACCCAGGCGATCGGTCGCGTTTCCACACGTCAGGCCGCGGTCAATGGGCTACTCGAGTGTATGCGGCGTATTCACGACACCGTCTCGGCGGCCGACGGACCGCTCGAAGTCGACGACGTGCTCGATAGCGTTCGTCTTTCCGGCCTCGTTCCGCAGGGGCTGTTCCACTCGTCCGAGTAGCGAAGTGATACACGCTGACGCTCGCGTCCGGTCACCGTCGACGTTGATGGTCCCACCGGACCGCTGTCGTATAATCCGCTGCGTTTCGGGAGACCCCTTCTCGCGTGAGATTTCGTCCGAGGCGAGGTAGCCACTAAGAATGCGCGACTCAGCCGCTGCTCGTATCGATTGCGTTGTACAGTTGTCGCGCGCCCACCGACTGGAACGGGGGTGTTCGATGAGTAATACCGTTTGCAGACGTACCTGGCTTCGTATCGCCGGTTCTCGAGTGTGGGTAATTCGCTATCGTACACTCTATAATGATATATTGAACGCGGGGGGGTGGGTATTCCGATCGGCAGCACAGTGTTTATGCTGGGCAACGAGGTATTGCCGGTAACGACTCCCGCTACCAGCTATCTGGGACCTCCAATGACCACTCAGATTCCGTTTGCAATCGACTTTCACGTGCACTCTGACGAGTCCTACGACGGACACGAACCGATCGAACTCATTCTCGAGCACGCCGCCGATATCGGACTCGACGGGGTGGTCGTCACCGATCACGACGAAATCGACGAATCACGCCGTGCTGCCGACCTCGCGCCGGAGTACGGACTGATCGGTATCCCCGGCGTCGAGGTCTCGACCCGGCACGGCCACCTGCTCGCGATCGGCGTCGAGAAACGCCCCGATCCGGGCCAGCCGTTTATGGAGACCGTCGAAACCGTCCGCGAGTCAGGCGGCGTGGCGATCGTTCCACACCCGTTCCAGCGCAGCCGTCACGGTGTCCGAAAGCGTCGGATCGACGACGCCGACGCGATCGAGACGTACAATTCGATGTTGTTCACCGGCTACCGGAACCGACGCGCCCGAACGTTCGCGCGTCGGCGTGACTATCCACAGATCGGTGCCAGTGACGCCCATTATCTCCCTCATGTCGGGAAGGCGTACACCGAAGTCATCGTCACGCCCGACGCGACGAACCCATCGAAGGCCGATATCGACGGCGACGACCTCGTCGAGGCGATCCTGGAAGGACGGACGCAGATCCGCGGTAAGCGCACGCCGATTCGCAAGAGCGCCGTCCAGTACGGCAAGGGTGCTGTTCGCAAGACGGCATACATGTTTACTTCGCGCGCGCCGCTGCTGCCAACCGTGCCGGCGTCGATGGACCGATCGACCTGAGAGGTGACGCGGTCTCGCGTCGATGAACCGTCGTTGCCGGCGATTCGGAACGAACCGAACCGCTGTCCGGCTCGACAACGAGATCCACAATTTCGATCCGAGTCGTCGGCCTGGCGTGCGATTGCGTTGTTCGCTCGTCGATCGTCTCAGGAGAGTTGATCGCCGACGAGTTCGTCGGCGTGTTCGATGAACGCGTCTTCGTTTCCGTTCGGCACCGTTGCACCCGCTGCGACGTCGTGACCACCGCCGTCACCGCCGACGGCGCGGGACGCGTCTCCCATCACGGTCGAGAGGTCCAGTCCCTTCCGTACCAGCGAGTGAGTCCCCCTGGCGGAAACCTTCACTTCGTCGTCGGTCTTGTCAGCGAAGGCGATGATCGGTTTCGAGCGGCTGATGCCTGCGTTGCCCATCGCCATTCCCGCGACGATACCCACGATCGTCTCGCGAATGCGATTCCCGGCGTGGAACCACTGCACGTGATCTTCCTGGGTGACACCTTCGCTGGTAACGAGGTCGATTCCGTTCGAGAGGTTCCGCCGGTGTTCGCGCAACAACTGGCGTGCGCGCTCGAGCGCACCGGCGCGGTCGCCGAGACACACGCCGAGGCCGACGTCGGCGCGCTCGTAGCGCGCGGTCGCGTTGAGCAGAGTCGAAAACTCGCTGGCATCCCGGAGTTCCGTCCCGACTGGCTCCTGGCTCAAGACGTAAGCCGTGCTCACGAGCCCGTCTATCTTCGATGCCGGGACGTCGCGCGAAACGGCCCGGCGGACGAGCGCGCTGGCGACGATCTGCTTTTCCTCGTTCGTGAGGCCGGCCCAGCGCCGCCACTTGCCGTCGCGTTTCAACTCGAGATCCAGCCCGTCGAGGAATCGGAGCGCGCCGTTCGAATCGTTCGAGATCCCGGGGATGTGAACGTCGGTGGCGTACTCGAGCAACTTCGGGAGCGGCCGGGTCTGCTTCCCGTAGAGCGCGAGATCCTTGCCGGTCTCTACGACCCCGGCTTCGACCCCTTCAGCGACGATATTCGCGTTCGCGCCGTGGAGTTCACCGCCGGCGGCCTGCATATCGCCGACGGCCCCGACGACGGCGAGGGCGGCCAGATCGCAGTTGTCGGCGCGGACCGCCGTTCCCGACTGTTCGGCGACGGCCCCGCCGTCGGAACTGAGTTCCGACGAGGATCGCGATTCATCGAATCGCTCACTGCCGTCGGTCGCAGCGGTCAGCGACCGAACGTCCGCGAGCGCTCGCGCGAGGACGTAGCTCGCGCCAGCTCCCGACAGTTCCGAGGCCCCGTCGATGCCGAACAGGAGCGGATTGAGGTGGTAGTCGGTCTCCCGATCGGCGGGCCGGTGATGGTCTGCGATGACCGGCGTCACGTCGCCTGCGTCCTCGTGCTCGCCGATGACGTCGAGCTGGCCGCTTCCGAAGTCCGTGAACAGGACGGTCTCGTAGTCAGTCGCGGCGATCGCCGCGATCGCCTCCTCGTCGAGTTGCTTTTCGAAGACCGACTCGAACGGGATCCCAGCACGTTCGAGCGCCTGTGCGGCGATCGCGGCGCTCGTTAGTCCGTCGGCGTCGATGTGGGAGGCGAGCAACACACGGTCGGCCGCACACAGCGCCTCGGCGCACGCGATCGCACGATCTTCGAGTTCGGGGACCGGCCCTGTCATCGATTCATCGGTGAATGATGGGCCGCCATCCGGGATAAATTTCCGGTTGCACGCCTGGTCGGCTTCCCGCTCGAGCGACTCGAGGCAGGGACGGAGTTCTCCCTAAACGGCCACCGGATCACATCGTGTCTCCCGTAGCGCGTGTTCCGGCGAGGACTACCGCTCGCGAACGGTCGGATCCTCGGCAGTCGATCCATGAACCGTTATATAACCCGTCAAGTCAAAAATTGACGCCTGTTCCGGCAATCACTCGCCGTCGGTCGGCGTCGCCACGTCGACGGTCTCGGCGGCGAGTCGCTCGAAGGTGGCTTCGCTCGCCACCAGATCGACGTCGATACCGTGTTCAGCGGCCGTCTCGGCCGTCGGTTCGCCGATGACGCCGACGGTCGCCGCGTCGAGTCCCGCGAGCGCGCCCTCGCTGATCCCCCGCTCGGCGGCGGCCTCGAGGAAGTGTTCGACGGTCAGCGACGAGGTGAAGCACGCAGCGTCGAGCCGTTCGGCGGCGGCCATCTCGGCGGCGATTCCGGTTCCGTCGGGCCGCACGAGTCGGTAGAGGACCGTCTCGTGGACGTACGCACCCGCCGTGACGAGTCCGTCGATCAGGACCTCGCTCCCGTGATCGCTGCGAGCGACTTCGACGCGCTCTCCGTCGACGTGGCCCGCGAGCGCCGAGACGAGCCCGCTCGATGTGTACTCTTCGGGGACGAGGTCGACCGGGTACCCTTCCTCGCGGAGCGCGTCGGCGGTTGCAGGGCCGATCGCGCAGACGGTTTCCGCACCCGTTTCCCACCCCGATTCGGAGACGATTTCGGCTCCGGTCTTGCTCGTGAAAACGACGTAGTCGGCGTCGGTCCGGGGGGACGCGCCGGTCGGTTCGACGGCGAGCATCGGGTCGGGAACCGGCTCTGCGCCGAGGTTGGTGAGCAGGGCGACGGCTTGCTCGAGGCGGTCGTCGTCGGGGCGAAAGACGGCGACGGTTGGTGCGTCGTTCGTCGGTGCGGCGGTCATCGATTAGTCCTCCCCTTCGGAGTCGGCCGCTGCTTCGGATTCGGCATCCGCGGCCGCGCCGTAGTCGTTACGAAGAAAGTCTGCGACCGACTCGCGCGTGCCCGCCACGTCGCCGATTACCGTCACCGCGGGCGGGGAAATGTCCGCCTCGTCGCGAACGTCGACGATGGTCTCTATGGTGCCCGTCGCGACTCGCTGGCCGGGCCGAGTTCCGCGTTCGACGAGCGCGACCGGCGTGTCGGGTGCCATGCCGGCCTCGCGTAAGGCGGCCGTGTAGTCCGGGAGCCGGCCGACGCCCATCAGGACGACGATGGTGCCGCCGGTGGCCGCTAACGCCTCCCAGTCGACGGCCGATTCCGGCTTGGTGGGATCCTCGTGGCCCGTAACGAACGACACCGAGGAGGCGTGATCGCGGTGGGTGACCGGAATGCCCGCCACCGCGGGCGCGGCGATGGCGGCGGTGATCGCGGGGACGACCTCGAAGGGGACCTCGTGGGCCGCGAGGTACTCCGCTTCCTCGCCGCCACGGCCGAACACGAACGGGTCGCCGCCCTTGAGACGGACCACGGACTTGCCCGCGCGGGCAAGTTCGACCAGCCGCTCGTTGATCTCTGACTGGGGGGTGCGCTCGCCGCCGGCGCGCTTGCCGACGTCCTCGCGGCGGTCTTCCGGAAGCGACTCGATGATTTCCGGCCCGGGAAGTTTGTCGTGGAGGACGATATCCGCGGCCTCGAGCAGGCGTATCGCCCTGACGGTCAACAGCTCGGGGTCGCCGGGGCCGCTTCCGACGAGATAGACGGTTCCGGGCTCGACGTCGGTATCGGGTGCTGACATTCGGTACTCGCTAGCTACTTCCCCTCGGGCTTATCTTCCTCGGAGACGTCGTCGCTCGCGTCGTCGCGGGCCGCCTGGATCAGCTCCGCCGCGCCGCGGTTCGCGAGGTCCCGTGCGAACTCTCGGGCGGCCCCGGCGTGCGTTTCGACGGGGAGATCGCGGCTGGCGGCCACCGATTCCGCACCGTCGCGGTCGAAGACGTTGACGGTCGCGTGAACGTACTCTCCTTGGACGACCGCGTAGATACCGATCGGCGCGATACAACCGCCACCCAGTTCGGCGAGGATCGTGCGCTCGACGGTCGTCTCGACGCGACTCCGCGGATGGTCGATCGCGGTCTGAATCTCGCGGGCCGTCTCCCCGTCTCTCGCTGTCACCGCGAGCGCTCCCTGCCCGGGCGCAGGGACGAACGGCCCCGTCGGAAGCTCCCGATAGTCGACGGACCGGGTGAGTCCGCTGCGCTCCAGGCCGGCCGCTGCGAGGACGATCGCGTCGTATTCGGTCTCGACCTCGCGGCCGAGCGCTCGTCGCTCGAGTTCCGAGAGGTCGTCGAACCAGTCGTCGACGCTGCGGTCGTACGCAGGCTCGAAGTCCTCGTTTCCGGCATTTCCTTTGCGCTCTTTGTCTGCTTCCGTCCGCTCCTGGTGTTCTTCCTGCAGCGCGGGTGCGAGCAGCTTCTCGAGGCGCGTGTCGACGTTTCCTCGTAGTGGTTCGACCTCGAGGTCCGGTCGCTCGGAGAGCAGTTGTGCGCGCCGGCGGAGACTCGAGGTGCCGACGGTCCCACCGCGGGGGAGGTCCTGGAAGCTCGACCCGTCGGGCGTGACGAGCACGTCGCCCGGCCGACCGCGTTCGGGAACCGCGGCGGTCACGAGCTCGCTCGGCTGTTCGGTCGGCATGTCCTTCAACGAGTGGACCGCCCCGTCGAGGTCTCCCTCGAGGACGCGCTCGTCCAGTTCGCGGACGAACGCACCCGTCTTCCCGAGTCGGTGGATCAACTCGTCTCTGATCTGATCCCCGGTCGTTTCCACCGTGACGAGTTCGACCTCGTACCGGCGCTCTTCCAGGGCCTCTTTCACCAGGGCGGCCTGTCGCCGGGCGAGTGTTGACCCCCTCGTCGCCAGTCGCAACGTCCCGCGCGTTCTCATAGCCGTCAGTCCGAGCCTAAGGTATGAAAAGCGCACGCTTGTCGGACGGGCGCGCCATTCGACCGCCCGCCGCGCCCCAGACCGATCGCGAACCGAGCGAGCGGTGGATCCCGCCGCTGCGACGATCAGAGCGGAATCTGCGGATCGTACAGACCGCCGATGCCGCGGCGTTCAACAGCAATCGTGTGCACCGCATACAAATTCATTCCAGTAAATTCATTTCGACAGACATTCATGCTGAAGTTTTTTTACTCGAAGCCTGTATGTACGACCCGATGGCAGATTCGCTGTACGAGCGACTCGGGGGTAAAGACGCGATCACGGCCGTCGTCGACGAGTTCTACGACCACGTCGTGGCGGACGAACAGGTTGCACACTACTTCGACGACGTCGATATGCAGGCACAGCGCGCACATCAGACACAGTTCATCAGTTCGGTCGCGGGCGGTCCGGTCGAATATTCGGGCGAGACGATGGAAACCGCCCACGCCAATCTCGACATCACCCCGTCGGATTTTCAGGCGATTGCTGCCCACCTCGAGGACGCGCTTGTCGCGTTCGACGTCGAGGAGAACGACCGGGAGGCGGTCCTCGATGCGGTCTCGAGCTATCAGGACGCAATCGTCACCGCGGCAGACTGAGCCATCGACGATCGAACAGCAGACTCACGGGTTCGAGCGTCGAACCCGTGTTTGACGAGCGGCACCACGACAGTCGCGCCGATCCGGTGCCTTCGAGCGGATTAGCTGTAATTGAGGACGCTAACCCCCCTTCCTCAGCGAGCGAAGCGAGCAGAGAGGGGAGACAGCGCCCGCACGTCTTGTTTTCGTATGAATCGGCACCCTTATTATCCCTTCGGTCGAAGGTGAGAATAAGATGCTCACCACGTTTCCGGCGGTGTTCAAACGCGACAACAAGCGTGCATCGTCGGTTGTGGCCGAGTGTCGATTCGGTAGGAGCGGGACACTCCGAACCGCCCGTAAAGGGAAGCCGCCTGCGGAGTCTGGAACCGCTGTGGGATCTGTTCCTGCACGTTCCGACACAGAAACAGGAAGCTCCGTCCGCACCAAGCGAGGGCCGGGGAGGCCCGAGCGCGGTAGGGCGGAGTAGTTCACTACTCACTGTCTCTGTTCTACATGTCGACCGATCGGTATCGTGGTGCTCCCCCCGCGTCGACCGACCGCTACCGCGTCGTCACCTGAAGACCGACCTGAACCCACCGTCTCGTTCCCCATAGTCTGTTACGCGAACACGTTCGTCACCGCTTCCACTCCATAGGAAATGGCGGACCCTTTGACGGGGCTCTCGTCCCTACTCTCAATCGTCATGCAAGTGAAACGAAAGCAACTGGCGACGTTCCTCGCGGTGATTTTCGCCGTCAACCTCGTCGTCATGGGCGGTGGGGCCTGGCTCTCCTACGCGAACTCGCCCGACATCCCTGACACCATCGTCGGGCCCGACGGCGTACCCGTCGCGACGAGCGAGGACGTTCGGAACGGCAAGGCGGTCTTTCAGGAGAACGGTCTAATGAACCAGGGCTCGATCCTCGGCCGCGGCAGTTACTACGACACCGACTACACCGCCGACGCGCTCGAGTCGAAGACCGAGTACATGCGCGAGTACTACGCGCAGGCGCGTCACGGCGAGAACTATACGGCTCTCAACGCCACTGTGCAGGCGGGGATCGACGAGCGAGTCCGTCGGGAACTGCAGTCGAGCGAGTACGGTTCACGGGTCCAGTACTCCGATGCCGAGGTGTACGCTCACCAGCGGGTCCGTGAGGACTACGTCGAGCGCTACCACGCTGGCGACCGTGAACGCGGAATCCCTGAGGGACAAGTGCCGAGCGTAGAGGAGGCGGAAAACTTCGCCGATTTCGCGCTGTGGACCGCCTGGATCTCCCACACCGATCGTCCGGGCTCGGCGACGTCGTTTACCAACGACTGGCCGTATTCATCCGCCGCGGGCAACGACGCGGGCGGCCCCGTGATGATCTGGAGTGTCATCGCGATGGTGTTGTTGGTCGGCGGGGCCGGAATCGCCGTCTGGCTCTACCGGTCCGTCGAACTCCCCGAACCCGAGGCCGACGGCGTTTCGATCCCCCATCCGAAGGAGATCGATCTGACACCGAGCCAACTCCTGAGCACCCGATTCGTTCTAATCGGCGCGGTACTGTTCGTCGCCCAGACGTTCCTCGGTGGGTTGCTCGCCCACTACTACGTCGAGCGCGACGGCTTCTTCGGCCTCCACGAGGCCATTGGATTCGACGTCCTCCAGTGGCTACCGTGGTCGATCGCCCGGACCTGGCACATCGACCTCGGTATCCTCTGGATCTCCACGATGTGGCTCGGTGCGGGTCTCTTCCTCGCGCCGCTTTTGACCGGCCGCGAACCGCCGAAACAGGCGCTGTACGTGAAGGCATTGATCGGCGCGTTACTGGTCGTCGCCGTCGGCGCACTGGTCGGCATCTGGCTCGGCATCAACAACGTCTTCGGCGGACGGCTCTGGTGGCTGGTCGGCAACGAGGGCCTCGAGTATCTCGAGATCGGCCGCGTCTGGCAGGTGGGCCTGTTGGTCGGCTTCCTCGGTTGGACCGTCCTCGTCGCCCGCGGCTTCAAGCCGCTGCTCGACCGCGAGCCCCGGTACGGGCTGGCACACATGATCGTCTACGCCGGCGGCTCGATCGGCTTGCTGTTTACCGCCGGATTCCTCTACACGCCGCGGACGAACATCGTGGTGACGGAGTTCTGGCGCTGGTGGGTCGTCCACATGTGGGTCGAAGGCGTCTTCGAATTCTTCATCCTCGTCGTCATCGCCCTGACGCTGGTCTCGATGAACCTCCTGCGGAAGACGGCCGCCGAGAAGGCCGTCATCTTCCAGGCTGCCCTCGTCATGGGCAGCGGGATCATCGGCGTCTCTCACCACTACTGGTGGGCCGGCCTCCCCGAAGTGTGGCTCCCGATCGGCAGCGTCTTCTCCACCCTCGAGTTCATCCCCCTGCTGTTCATCCTCTACGAAGCGCTCGGCCAGTACCGGGCGATGGACACCGCAGGAACCGACTTCCCCTACCGAACGGCGTTCTACTTCATCGTCGCGTCGTCCGTCTGGAACTTCTTCGGCGCCGGCGTGATCGGCTTCTTCATCAACCTCCCGATCGTCAGTTACTACGAAACCGGCACGTACCTCACCGTCGCCCACGCACACGGCGCGATGTTCGGTGCCTTCGGCCTGCTCGCGATGGGGATGGCCGTCTACATCCTCCGGGTGACCACCCGCGACGCTCGCTGGACTGACCGACGCCTCCGCTGGTCGTTCTGGCTCTGTAACGTCGGGCTGGCGCTGATGATCTTCCTGTCGCTGCTCCCCGTCGGCTTCCTCCAGCTCGAGACTGCCTTCACGCAAGGATACGCGGCCGCTCGCAGCCTCGAGTTCTACAACGGCGAACTGATCCAGACCCTGTTCTGGCTGCGGATGCCCGGCGACACGCTGTTAATTCTCGGTGCCATCGTCTTCGCCTGGGACGTCGCTGCAAAGCTGCTGTTCCAGCGGAAGGCGACCGCCGAGGAGACGCGCGATCACGTCATCGCAGATCGGCTCATCGCGGACCGAACATCCGTCGAGCCGGTCAGCGACGACGACTGATCGCGTTTACAAGCGGTACGAGGCGAATGCCACGGGGCTTGACCCCGTGGATGAAGCCGACACGCAGTGAACCAAATCATCATGTCGAAACACCTCGAACAGAGTGGTGTGACGGCATCCACCGCATCTGTCTTAGTCGGCGAAAACAAGCCGGGGCAGATGCTCCGCCGTCGCCACCAAGTAGGAATGGGAGACTCCGAATCCACGCCTGCGGAGACTGCACTCCCTGTGGATTCCCTCGCGGAATCTGCAAAGCGCGTCGTGGAAACAGGAAGCCTCGGGGCTTGACCCCGAAGCACTTCACTTCACAGCGCTTTCTTGTACGCCTCGAGCGTCCGTTCGACGTCTTCCTCTGTGTGACCGTAGCTGACGAACTGACATTCGAACTGGTTTTGCGAGAGGAACACCTCCTGGTCTTTCATCTGGCCCCAGAAGATGCGCCGCCAGCGCTCGGTCTCGGCGTTTTTCACGTCGGCTGCGTTTTTGGGACAGTGATCGTAGCGCGGGCAGATCGGCTCCTGCCGGCAGCCGGCGTCGCACTGCTCCTCGAGCGAATCCGGACCGGGCCCTTCCCGCGTGAAGATCACTTTGAACATGCTATCCGTTCCGGTGACGGTGTAACTCGGGGCCTGGTCGGCGACGATTTCGGTCAGCCCGTGGCGGAGTCGGTCGCCGAGGTCGTTGACGTGGTCGTAGACGTCGTTTTCCGCGGCGAACTGGAGGGTCTCGAGGCCGGCGGCCATCGTGATGGGGTGGCCTGAGAAGGTGCCGGCCTGGAAGACGTCGCCCGAGGGCGCGAAGTGCTCGACGATCTCGGCACGGCCGCCGATCGCGCCGACGGGGAAGCCGCCGCCGACGATCTTTCCGAAGGTCGTCAGATCGGGGGTGACGCCGAACTCGCTCTGTGCGCAGCCGAGGCCACCGACGCGGAAGCCGGTGATCACTTCGTCGAAGATCAGCAGGGAGTCGTGTTCCTCGGTGATTTCTCGTACGAACTCGTGATACCCCTCCTCGGGGTAGACGATGCCGTAGTTCCCCAGGATCGGTTCGGTGAGAACGGCCGCGATGTCGTCTCCGTGCTCGTCGAAGACACCGCGAATCGCGTCCTCGTCGTTGAACGGCACGGGAATCGTGTGATCGGCGAACGACTGCGGGATACCGGCCGACGACGGCCGTGGGTTCTCGGCGTCGCCCTCGACCAGCGTCGACTCTTGGGCGCCGTGATAGCCACCCTGCATGACGACGATTTTGTTCCGGCCGGTGTACCCCCGCGCGAGTCGAACGGCGGAGACGGTCGCCTCCGTCCCGGAGTTGACGAACCGGATCTTCTCGACGCTGGGGACGTGTCGGACGACGAACTCCGCGAGGTCGACTTCGACCGGCGTAGGCGTGCCGTACATCGGCCCTTCACTCGCCGTCCGCTGGATAGCCGCTCGCACCTGCTCCGGGAGGTCGTGGCCCAGAAGCAGCGGGCCGAGCCCCATGACCCAGTCGATGTATCGGTTGCCGTCGACGTCGATGACGTGGCCACCTTCCCCTTTTCGAACGAAGAACGGATACGGCTCGATGGCCGCGCGAACCGCGGAGTTGACCCCGCCGGGCATCACCGACAGTGCCCGGTCGTAAAGACGTCGAGAGTCCTCGTGTTTCATGTGTGGTCGGTTTTCTCGGCGTCTTAATAGAGGTGGTGATGCGCGTGGGACGTTCGGCGCATCATCGCCGGACGTGTTCCCGATGGTGCGCGGGAATAACGAGGTCGACGGTCCCGAGACGAAACGCCTCCTCGCGCAAGACGCCGAATTCGTACCGAAACACGGGCCGCGTCCGAGTCCAGGACCGCGTCGCACGGTCGAACACGCGGTGTACAGCCGGTCGCGCCGGCAGTAACTCGTCCGTCTGGAGCGGACCTGACGCCCGAATCGATTCGATCAGAGTCACCAGTCGCCAGACGACTGTGTTTCCGATGACCGGGTTCTAGAGGTGGCGATTCCCGGCGGAAACGGAGAGATGGCAGCCGCGAGAGGGGTCGTGGTGCGAACCGTCGATGGGCGAGCCGCGATTCGCGACCTCAGACCGCGTCGGGGCCGGTCTTGCCGGTGCGAACCTGCGTCGCGGCTTCGACCGGCAGGACGAAGATCTTTCCGTCGCCCGGTTCGCCAGTTTCGGCGGCCTCGCGGATGGCGGTGACGACCTCCTCGGCTGGGATATCGGCGACGACGCATTCGATCTTGACCTTCTGGTGGAGGTCGACCGTGTACTCCTCGCCGCGCCACTGGCCCTTCTTCGCGGGCTGGGAGCCGCGACCGGAGACGTTGGTGACGGTCAGCGACGGTGCGCCGGCTTCGGCGAGTGATTGCTTGATCTCGCCGAGACGGTCCGGGCGAACGATCGCGGTGATCATCTTGATCTGGCCGTCGTTCGGCTTCCCCCCATCCGTACGGACGATCCCGTCGGCGCTGCCGCCGTCGGTGGCGATGTCGGGCTGTCCGAACTCCGGGTAGGTGTCGACGCCGTGTTCCGAGACGTCGAGACCGTCGCGCTCGTGTTCGGGCGTGACGCGTGCCTGGCCGACGGCCTTGAGCGCGCCCCAGATCGCGGCGGTCGCGGCGATCGTCCAGCCGGCGATGACGACGACGCCGATGACCTGGGCCACAAACACGTCCATACGGGTGCCGCTGACCCCGCTCATGTACTCGGGCGAGGCGACGACCGGGAGCAGCACTGTCCCGAGGACGCCGGCCGAACCGTGGACCGGGAAGACCGCACAGACGTCGTCGATCTGGAGGTGGTTCTCGACGAACCCGAAGACGAGCGGCAACTGCGCGCCGGCGAGACCGCCGACGAGGAACGCGCCCCACCAGGTCGACGCGTGGGGGATCGCGGTGATGCCGACGAGACCGGCCAGAAGTCCGTTCGCGACGTACAGCGTGTCGACTTTCCCGGTCTTGACCCACGCGACGAGTCCGGCCCCCATCGCCCCGCAGGCCATCGCGATCGTCGTGGTCATCGCGACGCGGCCGACGTAGGCGAAGTCGCCGAGCGCCAGCCCTTCGTCGGTGATCGAGACGACCTCCGCGGCAGTACCGACGTTGAAGCCGTACCAGCCGAACGCGAGGATGAGCGTCCCGAGCACGGCGAAGGTCAGCGAGTGACCGGGGATGACGTTCGCGGAGCCGTCCTCGTTGTAGCGCTCGAGGCGCGGTCCGAGCATCCAGGCGGCGGTGAGTCCGGCGATGCCGCCCATTCCGTGAACGATCATCCCGCCGGCGAAGTCGTCGAAGACCACGCCGTTGAACGAGAGCAGTCCGCCCGACCACGTGAGGCCGGTGACGACCGGGTATATAACCGCCGCCAGCAGGAAGGTGTACGCCACGTACGCGCGAAGCTTCGCGCGACCGGCGACCGCCCCCGAGACAATCGTGGCAGCCGTCATCGCGAAGACGGCGCTGAACAGCCAGCCGACCCAGTCGTTGACTTCGCCGACGTCGAACCCGGGAGCGAAGCCGCCTCCCGAGACGAGACTATCCACTCCGACGCCGATGAGGAAGAATACCGTCACGCCGACCGACCAGGTCAGCAGGTTCTTCGTCAACTGGTTCGCGACGTTCTTCGAACGCACCTGGCCCGCTTCGAGCATGGCGAAGCCGGCGTGCATGAAGAAGATCAGGAACGACACCAAAAGGACCCACACGAGGTTGATGCCCTCCGCGAGCACCTCCACGTCTGACTGGAGCAGCGTCGGTTCCATCAGGCGGCCACCTCCGTCGTGCTCGTTCTGCCACCGCTGCATTGTAGACGCTTGTCCACGTCTAGGCCAACCGACTTCATGATTTTCTTCTGAATCACGTTTGAAGCCGATGTACTTGGATTATATAATGGTTAGCGTTAACAATTGGTCGTAAATCATGGGGTAATAGGGACAACCGAACAAATCTAGAGGTAGTTTAATGTATATAAGGGTATCTGGTTGTACGGATTTTTCGACCTGTGGTTGTATATTCTTTCTTTGTAAACCCGAAACAACTCGAGGGAGACAGTGATTTCGTCCGTGTGGCCGTTATTGAGTGCTCGAGAACCGGACGGCGCTCACGCGCGGCATATATTGCCACTCGTGAGGATGGAAACGGAATCAGATGGACGTTCGTCCGAATGGGGACGGAAACGGTCGCGTTCGTCTCAGCAGCGGTGTCGAACCCGGCGATGCGGGTGTGTGGTTCGGACCGTTCGCCGGCGATGGCGCTTCTCGACGATGTGTCGCTCCGTCAGTTCGCGGCTGATTGGGCCTATCGGCGGCGATCGGCGGACAGTCGCCCTGCGACGTCCTCGGCGAAGTACGTCAGAATGAGATCAGCACCCGCTCGCTTGATCGAGAGGAGCGACTCGAGTGCGACCTCCTCGAGATCGAGCCAGCCCTTCTCGGCGGCCGCGTGAAGCATCGCGTACTCGCCGGAGACGTTGTAGGCGGCGACGGGATGGTCGAATTCCTGACGAACGGCGCTGACGATATCGAGGTACGGCAGCGCGGGTTTGACCATCAGGACGTCGGCACCCTGTTCGGCGTCGAGACGGACTTCCCGCAGGGCCTCCCGGGAGTTCGCGGGGTCCATCTGGTAGTGTCGTCGATTACCGAACGACGGCGCGCCGTCGGCGGCGTCACGGAAGGGGCCGTAGAACGCGCTCTCGTACTTGGCCGCGTAACTCATGATCGGGACGTGTTCGAATCCGTCGCGATCGAGCGCATCGCGGATGACGTCCACCATCCCATCTATCATGCCGCTCGGTGCGACCATGTCCGCACCAGCGCGGGCATGAGAGACGACGATCTTTTCGAGGGCCTCGAGCGTCGCGTCGTTGTCGACGGTGAGCGTCGGCTCGCAGACCGGGCCGTTCTCGACGACACCGCCCTCGCGCCGCAGTTCTTCCTCGAGTGGCCCGCAGTGACCATGGTCCGTGTACTCGCAGAGACAGACGTCGGTGATGACGTACGCATCGGTTTCGGCGGTAATCCGTCGGAGCGCGTCCTGAATGACGCCGTCCTCCGCCCAGGCGCGCCTGCCCTCGGGGTCTTTCGATTTCGGAATGCCGAAGAGCATGACCGCCTCGACGCCGGTCTCGAGGACTTCCTCGACGCGGTCGACCGCGTCACCGATCGGCACTCGCTCGTGGCCCGGCATCGACTCGATCGGGACACGTTCGTCGGTCGTCGCATCGACGAACACCGGTGCGATCAGGTCGGCGGGCTCGAGATTGGTCTCGCTGACCAGCCCGCGAACCCGATCCCGTCGGAGTCGCCGGGGTCGGTGTGTGAGATCCATACGCGGGTATTCGGCGGGAGCCGCAAAAGCGCCTCGCTCGCGAGTCCGTCGGTCAAGATCTCGCGTCTCGGAGCCACCGTTTGACGCTCGAGACTGTCGGCAACCGGTGCATTACGCGCGCCAACGTGAACATTCCGCTGGCGTACCACGACACCGGAAGCCTCGGCAGTGCGTCGAGCGGTCCGATCCGAGAGGTGGCGATCGTTCGAGACTCGAGGTAGCGCCGCACGCCCTCGGGACTGTGTCGGCGACCGAGTCCGGAGTCACCGAAGCCGCCCATCGGCGCGTCGACGGCCGCCCAGCCGGAGATGTACGCGTCGTTGACGCAGACGGTCCCGCAGTCGATCTCGCGAGCGACGACCGCTCCGCGCGTTCGGTCGCCGGTCCAGACGCTCGCGTTCAGGCCGTAGTCCGAGTCGTTCGCCCGTTCGATGGCCGTCGCGACGTCGGGAACGGATTCGACCGAGACGACCGGGCCGAACGTCTCCTCACAGGCGGCTGTCGCGTCCTCGTCGACGTCCGTCATGATCGTCGGCTCGTAGCAGAACGGCCCGACGTCCGGCCGGCGTCGCCCACCCGTGAGTACCGTTGCACCCCGATCGCGGGCGTCCTCGACGTGGGTCTCGACGCGCTCGAGTTGGTCGCCGTCGATCAGCGATCCGACGTCGTCCGCGAAGTCGAAGCCAGTCCCGAGCGTGAGCCGTCGCGTCGCCGTGACGAAGGCCTCGAGGAACTCGTCGTAGATCGCATCGGCGACGTAGAGTCGTTCGGCGGCGAGACACAGTTGGCCGGCGTTCGTGAAACAGGCCTGGACCGCGCCGCGGGCGGACGTCTCGACGTCGGCATCGTCGAGGACGAGTAGCGGGTTCTTGCCGCCCAGCTCGAGGGAGCACCCGATCAAATTTCGACCCGCACGTTCGGCGACGGCTCGTCCCGTCTCGGTACTCCCGGTAAACGAAACGTAGTCGACGCGATCGATCAGCGCCGGGCCGACCGTCGCGCCTCGTCCGGTGACGACCTCGAAGCAGCCGTCGGGCAGCCCGGCCCGCTCGAGCAGCTCCGCCAGCGCGAGTGCGGTGTAGGGCGTTTTCTCGTCCGGTTTGAGGACGACGGTGTTGCCGGCGACGAGCGCGGGCAAGACGTCGGTCAGCGACAGCGTGAGCGGATAGTTCCACGGCGAGATGGCGCCGACGACGCCGACCGGCTCGTAGGTCACGCGGGCCGTCGTCGCCGCCGGGAACACACCGCGCCGCCGGTCGTCACCGAGCGCGTCAGCGGCGTGATCGGCGTAGTACGAGCACGTAAAGGCGACGTCGAGGACCTCCTCGACAGCGTGGCGGCGAGACTTGCCCGTCTCGAGTTGGAGGCAGTCGAGCAGTTCCGCGCGGTGTTTCAAGACGAGGTCGCCGAAGCGATCGATCCGTTTGCTGCGCTCGTCAACCGAAGTTTCTGCCCACGACGACTGGGCGTTTCGGGCGCGCTCGACGGCCCGCTCGACGTCGGCCTCGGTGCAGTCGGGGATCGATCCAATCACAGCGTCCGTCGCCGGGGCTCGCACGTCGATCGTTTCGGCCCCGTCCGAATCGACACGATCCGACAGTTTCGAGAGCCACCAGTCGGAAATGCTCGTCTCGGCGAGATTGTTGGGCCGAGAATCGGTCTCGAGTGACATGACTATCCACTCTCTCTTCGCCCGCGCTCATACGCCTTTTCTTCGAAGGCGATCTAGTCGATTGGAGGTGTACACTCGCAGCGCGTCGTACGAACACATCGGTCGGTCACGACCGGCCGCCTCGTTCTCGCCACCATCGTCCGCGACCACTCTGCAATACCGTGGGCGCTCGAGAATGCTCACCCTGTTGTCACAGCCGGAGCACACGGTCGTGGACTTCGACCCGCCCCACGGTCGGTTTATCGGTACAGCCCGAGAAGTAGGTCAATGAACGCACAGTCTTGCCAAAGAGGTGCGGCACGGTGTACGGATTGCGGTAGCGCGTTCGCCATCTGGCTCACCGCCGACGAAATCCGACCGATCGGGTGCGCCGACGGCTGTCTCTGCGGGGGTCCTCGTTTCGAACGTTCGACTGACAGTCGTTTAACCGCGTGGCGGGAGAAGGCCGCAGATTTTCCCCCTTGCTGGTCGTGAACCGACTCGTGCCCGACCCCGAAGAAGCGGTCACGAGTCTCGAGGAACTGGGCCTAACGGAGTACGAGGCTCGCTGTTTCGTTGCGCTCACCCGCCTCTCGAAGGGGACCGCAAAGGAGGTGAGTCAGGTCGCGGACGTCCCTCGGTCGCGGGTGTACGACACCATCGAGCGGCTCGAGCGCACGGGGTTAGTCAGCGTTCAGCAGACTGACCCCCGTGAGTACAAGGGCGTCCCGGTCGAAACCGCGTGTCAACTGCTCCGCGAGGACTTCGACGCCCGCATCGACGCCGCGGAGAACGCCCTCAAGCAGCTCGAAAAGCCCGAATCGACGGAAGACGAAGGGGTTTGGGCGATCACGAAGCGAGAACACGTTACGGAACGCGTCGTCACCTTCCTCGAGGACGCAGCGGACACGGTTCAGTACCTGATCCCGGCGATCGAAACCGTCGACGACCGTATTCTCGAAGCGTTGGCGTCAGCCAGTGACCGAAGCGTCGACTTGTACCTCGAAGTTCCCACGGAGGCCAATCGCGAGGACTTCGCGGCAGCGGTTCCGGAAGCAACGATCGCAGTCGCACCGGATCTCGAGCGAACGAACGACGTTCGCGGCCAGTGGCCGGCGCAGTTGCTCATGGTCGATCGGCGAGCGATCATCGCGGCCGGAATCAGAGAGAGCGACCTTCCGGACGTCCACAACGAGGTGGCCGTCTGGTCCTACGGCCGCGATCACGGCTTTGCCGTCTGGATCCGCGAATTACTCGCCGATCGCATCGCCGACCGCGATGTACACCGCTGACCCGACCCGATTCGGCCGATTTCGGTGTTCTCCGACCCGGTATTTTACTGCCGAGTTCGTGCTCTCCGGCCTGGTGTTCTCGGGTCATAGGTGACATTCGACGTCGCTATTCGACGATGATCGTCCCGACCATGCCTGCCATTTCGTGGGGGAGACAGACGTACTCGTGTTCGCCGGCCGTCTCGAACGTGTGGACGTACGACTGGCCCGACTGAATCGCTCCCGTCCCGTTCTCCCAGCCTTCGCGAGCGGCCGACTCGAGCTTTGAAGAAGCCAGCCTCGAGCAGCGCAGGTTCGACACCGGTTCCGACCCCCTTCGCGTCGTCGTTTTCGATCGCCGTCGTGAGGGAACCCAGTCCGTCGTCTTCGAATTCGTGATACGCGTCTTCGCTCGCTTCCTCGAGGGCTTCGTGTGCGCGGGCACCCTCGAAGTGTGCGAACACGGTTACGGTTTCGACGATCCGTTTCGCTGCGTCCGGCTGACCGCGTTGGAAGAGCCACGCGGCGTCGTGAACCCGCGGTCGGTCCTCGAGTTGCGTGCTGGCGACCGTCGTTTCCTCGCCGGCCCGGTCTCTGTCGCTCGCTTGCAGTCCCGTCGACCGGAATTCACCGAGTGCCTCCTCGAACTCCGCGTAGCTCGGTTCGCTCGTCTCCTCGAGCATCTCGTGAGCATTATTCTCTCCCGATGCGCGCTCGAATCGACCGAAGATCCTCTGTGCGACTGCCGCCCCGGAGTCTTCGTGTCCCGCCCGACCGAGCGCGTAGGCGTCCCAGACTCGAGCACGGATCGCGTTCCACTCGGCGGCGACCGCGATCTCGGCCGGTGCCACCGTTTCGGTATCCGAGTCTGCCTGCTCTGCGTCGAACGGACTTGTGCAACCGGCGAGTCCGAGCGTGAGAATTGTTGCACCACTTCCTTTCAGCCATGCGCGTCGCGTTCTCTGCATCCCTGGCTTCAGGCTGGTCTAGAGATATACGACGCTACTAATTTTTCGATGGACCTAAAAAACGGCCGCTTTCGTCCTTTCTGAAAGTTCGCCGACCGATCCGAAGACGTACTTTTAAGTACACGTCCCTCCATCTGTCTGTTAGCAATGGCCATAGACCCACAGTTCCACGAGAACCGCGAACAGGTCGACGAACACGAGGGACACGTCGTGTGGGGCCCCGTCGACGAACCAGAAGAGCTCGGTATCCACGGCACGCACGTCGCGGTCGATTTCGACCTCTGCATCGCGGACGGCGCCTGTCTCGAGGACTGTCCAGTCGACGTCTTCGAGTGGGTCGAAACGCCGGGTCACCCCGAAAGCGAAGAGAAAGCGGATCCGGCGAGGGAAGCTCAGTGTATCGATTGTATGCTCTGCGTCGACGTTTGCCCAGTCGATGCCATCGACGTCGACGCTGGACGAACGGCGTAGAATTACTCGGCGCGGTCGACGTCGACTTTTTCCTTCAGGCTCTCGAGCCCGTCAGCTTCAGCGAGCTCCTGTAACCGCTCGCGGAAGTGTTCCTCGCAGAGGCCCACTTTGAGTCCGTCGGACTCTGCGGCGAAGGCGGCCTCGCGGTCACAGTAGTGACAGTTCATACTTGCCCATTGGAACCACGATGCATTGAACCCTCCGCTATCGGCGAAGGAGTGAGGATACTATCCAGTGACCGTGAATAGTTCTGAATCATGTCAAATACGTGGATTTCCTACACTCTGAGCGGCCAGACGAACAGTTCTCGGTTACGTCGGAAGATCGAGCCGCTCGTAGGCCTGACGCGAGAGTCCATCGACGCCGAGTCGCTCGTCGTGGGCGTCGCTTCCACCGGTCGTGAGCAGGTCGTTGCACTCGATCACCCGTTCGACGGGTTCGCAGTCGACATCCCGCCCGTACGGATACCGCAGTTCGACGGCGTCCAGGTCGGTCGCCAGTGCGAGTGCCCCTTCCGGATCGCGATACCGCAACGGGTGGGCGAGCGAAACGAGCCGAGACGACTCGGCCAGTGCCCCGCGTCCCCGGTCGAATGGCGGGACGTCTCGGGGAACGTAACACGGACAATCGGAGCCGATGAGGTAATCGAACGCATCCTGATAATCGTACTCGGCGTCGGGGTGGGCTTCGATCGCCCGTGCGATGTGCGGCCGTCCGAACCCGCCGCCAATCGTCACGCCGAGGTCGATACCGAGTCGCGACTCGACACAGTCGACGATCGCTCGCCCCCGCTCGATTCGGTTCGTCTGGATGTCCTCCAGTATGGCCTCGAGACCCGTGCTCGGCTCGAGCCCGTAGCCGAGCAGGTCGATTCGCTGGCCCCCGTCGGTCTCGACTCGAAGCTCGATCCCGTGGAGGAGGGTCACGCCGTCACACTCGACGACCGGTCCGTCGAACGGCTGTACCCGGTCGTGATCCGTGATCGCGACGACCTCGACGTCGCTGCGGCGAGCGGCCTCCGGGACCGCCTCGAGTTCGAGGCTCCCGTCCGAGCGGGTCGTGTGAACGTGTAAATCCGCGTATGGCATACAGTATGCGAACAGGGCTGCTCCTAAATGCGTTTCTCCGGCTCGCTCGCGGATTCCCGGTTCAGTCGTTCGATTTTCCGAGTCTCCCTAGGGCAATATTAGGTGTACTAGGTATGGGTTGCCACTAGGAAACATAGATGGACAATGTTTATAATTATCGTTCACGGTAGATAGGGTGTAATGTTGCTCAACGGCACCGGCGAGGTCATCGACGACCACGAGTACCCCGCGACAACCGAGGAACTGATCGACCACTACGGGGATCGAACCCTCGAACTCCCTAACGGATCAGAAACGGTCGGCGACGTACTCGCCCGCCTCGAGTCCGAAACCTTCGAAAATTCGGAAGACGCCCGCTTCGCAGTCTACTCCGCAGTGAGCGACAAAGCCGTCGGACGCGTCGGCTACAGCGACCGCGACCCAACACCGGTCGGTAGTCCGTACTCGCCCGACGCCCTCTCGTTCTAAAACCGTCCGTTTTGCGCTCACATCTCCGGTAGTAATTCCCGGACGTTCTCTGCTCGAGGCAGCAGGTGCGAACAGTTGCCGACACCTCGCTCGAACCACCGCCCTCGAGCGATCCGTGGCGGCTAGTTACTAGACACGAAACCAACTATTGTGGAAATACCGCGATGGAAAACTCTTGTTGTCCGTTGCGATCACCGCTCGAGCACTGCTAATGGTCTCCACTCGTGTGGTCGCGAAAGTCAGGTCTGGATATTATCCGATGCTGCCAACTTGTTTCCGAAACGAATCGAGACTATACGATAGATCCTGTGAAGACGTTTGAATGTCTCGTTGAGTAGGTTTCCCAAACTGGAATCTCGAGCGTGTACGACTTCCATGGATTCGTCGTGGATGACGTGAAATATCATATAACAGATAGCTTTATTTGTACGTTCATTGGATATTGCATGTATGGTCCAAAGAAACTGTGGTGGGTCCGAGGATCGGTCACTCATTTCGATGCCGAATCGACGCCAGATTCTGCAAGCTACTATGGGCGCCTGTGCTACCTCCGCAGTCGGTATCGGGAGCGTCAGTGCCGCAGTGGGAGACACTACTGGAGGTGACGAAAAGTGGCGAGTCGAGTTCGAGGACGAGTCTAACTTGCATCTCTCACCCGTGGTGAATGGCACCCTCTTCGTGAATAACGCTGATACTGTGTACGCGTTGGATGCTGCCACAGGTGACGAAGCGTGGCGGTTCGAGACTGGAGGCCTCAGACTTACTGATTTTCCGGTAGTAATAGATGGAATCGTCTACGTCCACACCCATGATTTCTCTGACTCCGAGTCGGATGATTACGTGTATGCACTTGATGCGGCCACGGGTGACGAAAAGTGGCGGTTCCAAGAGCCATCTCTTTCGCTTCACCTGCTCGTGGTCGCAGAGGGAACCGTCATCGTTCACGGCCGTTTTTGCATCTATGCGTTGGATGCGGTTACCGGCGAGCCATTGTGGCAGTTCAAAGTCGGCTACGGTGTTGAAGACGAAGCGGTAGTAGCAGACGGGACGCTCTACGTCGGGGATGAAGATGGTAACGTGTTCGCCGTCGACATGGAAACGGGTGAGGAAGAGTGGCGATACGATGTCGGGAATCGGTTGACGTCCCCACTGACGATAGGCGACGGGACGTTGTTCACCGGCTCTTTCGACAGTAGCTCTGATCGTTTGGGTGAAATCGAGTATTACGTGTCCACACTGGATTTGGAGACGGGTGACGAAGAGTGGTGCTTCACATTAGATACGGCGACGGGAGAAGACGCGTCGATTCTGGAAGATCCACGCATCGATTTAGTGACGGAGATTGACGGGACACTTTTCTTCGCGACTAGTGAATGCTATCCGGAGTATCCAGCTTGCGGTAGTCTGTATGCAGTGGATACAGTAACCGGTGCGGAGAAGTGGAAGTTCGAGGCGAACGGGTTGGTACACAGTCTCTTAATAGCCGATGGAACGCTCTTCCTTGGAACCGCCGATTTCGTATACGCAGTGGATGCAGCGACTGGTACAGAGAAGTGGAAGTTCAATGCTGACCATTTGTCGCATTCGATATCGATCGCGGATGGTACCCTCTTCTTCGCGCACAGGATCGACCTCGACTACGAAGACGACTATCGGTTGACGGCGCTAGATGCAGCGACCGGAAACAAACAGTGGCAGTTCGTCGCCGACGAATACTTCACCCAGCCGAGGATAGGAGACGGCACTGTCTTCGTTGCGAGCGACTTCATGACGGTCCACGCACTGGATGCTGGCATCCAGAACTCGAGTGGGGGGACTGGTACTGGCGGTGATTCGTCGGATAGCGGTTACGCGACAGATGGTACTGGATCGGATACCGACGACGACGGCTCGGGAGATGGTGGCGACGAATCCGAACCGGAAACCGGCGACGACGACACGAGAGATAGGGGTGGCAACGAATCGAACGAGCGTCCGTCAGACGCTGATACGAACGAATCCGATACCGACCCGGCCGATTCAGGCGACAACGAGTCCGACGATCGCTCGGTGGATGCCGCGGACCAGACACCCGGCATGGGAATTCCCGCGGCGGTAACGAGCCTCGGCGGCGTCGGCTATCTGCTGAAACGACGTTTCAAACGCCTGTGAACTACTCCGCCCTCCCGCGCTCGGGCCTCCCCGGCCCTCGCTTGTTGCGGACGGAGCGTCCTGTTTCTGTGTCGGAACGTGCAGGAACAGATCCCACAGCGTCCACAAGACGCGGAGCGTCTCGTGCGGCCCGGCAGAACGCTGTTGGCGTTCTGCGGACGGTTCCAGACTCCGCAGGCGACTTCCCGTTACAGGTGGTTCGGAGTGTCCCACTCCTACCGGTTGGACACTCGACCACAACCGACGATGCACGCTTATTGTCGCGTGTGAACCACGCCGGAAGCGTGGTGAGCATCTTACTTTCACCTTCGATCGAAGGGATAATAAGGGTGCCGATTCACACGAAACCAAGACGTGCGGGCGCTGTCTCCCCTCCCTGCTCGCGCCTTCGGCGCTCGCTGCGGATAGCGCGGGACCGTCGGTCCCGCTGACCATGCGAACGGCGTCGCCGTGAGCAGAAGGGGGCTTAGCGCCCTCAATTACAGCTAATCCGACGACGAAACAGTATAACCGCCGTTCGGCGTACTGATTTCGTGGATACCCCGCGGTGATTGCATTAACAGACGTGTTCCACGCACCGTTACGGGGCTGATCGGTGTGGGCCGTACCGATCGTCATCCGGCCGTTTCCGCTTCAGAACTCGTCGACGACTGGAATGCCGACCGTCTCGAAGTCGGTCATTGCGTCGAGTTTGTCGCTGACGTCCTCGAGGCCGATCGTCTCGGAGACGACTGCCGACGGTCGCAGTTTCCCGGTCGCGACCATCCGGAAGATCTCGTCGTAGCGGGTCACCGGCATGCCGAGCGAGCCGATAAATTCGATCTCTCCCATGACCATCGCGTCGGTCGGCAGATGTATCATCCCCTGTTCCTCCTGGGTCGTGAGCCCGACCTGGATGTGTTGGCCGCGCGTGTCGAGGCTCCCCACGGAGTTCTGGCTGGTCGTTTCGATCCCGAGGGCGTCCATCGCAATGGCCGCCCCGCCGTCGGTGATCCCCTTCACTTCGAGCGGGACGTCGTCCACGTCCTCGGCGTTGATCGTCTCGACGGCGCCGAGTTCGCGAGCCTTCTCGAGTTTTTCGTCCTTGAGGTCCACCGCGATGACATTACCGCCCAGTGCGTCGGCGATGTGGACCGCCGAGAGGCCGACGCCGCCGCAGCCGTGGATCGCCACCCAGTCGCCTGCGCCCACGTCGGCGCGGTGGGCCAGCGCGTGGAACGACGTCATGAAGCGGCAGCCGAGTCCGGCCATGTCGACCGACGAAACCCCGTCGGGGAGCTTCACGAGGTTGTGATCCGCAATCGGGACGTGAACCTGTTCTGCGAACGCGCCCTGGACCTCTTGGATGAACCCGAGCGGCATCACGTTCTCGCAGGTGTTAGAGTGGCCCCGCTGGCACTGTGGACACACTCCGTCGCCGAGGTTGAACGGGACCGCGACGTGGTCCCCCTCGTTGATCCCTTCGACTTCGTCGCCGACGGCGACGACCCGACCCGCGGGTTCGTGGCCGAGAATCTGTCCAGGCTGGGTCTCGATGCCGAGCCATTCCCAGTCGCCCTGCCAACCGTGCCAATCGCTCCGGCAGACGCCGCAGGCTTCCACCTCGACGACGGCGCCGGTCGGCGTCGGGTCGGGTGCGTCGACGTCTTTGATCGATAGCGGTGCTGCGTGTTCCTCGAGGACTGCTGCGCGCATGCGTGTGGGTCTCGTTCTCAACCCACAAATATTTGGGAGTCGTTTGCAGCGGTTGATAGATCAGACTCGCAGACCAGTGGCGGAGTATCGACCGTCGAACCGGTCGCCTTCAATCCAGAAACTCGACCGTGTCGCCGAACTCGAGGGGGACCGCGCCTTTCCGGTAGCCGTCGACGTGGCCGTTCGGTCGAGCGCGGTAGACGACGGCCGGGCGGTGGCGCACGTCGGGTTGCTCGCCACGAACGGCCGCCCAGGCGTCGTCGTGAAAGCTCGAGCAGTCGACGAACAGGATCGCGCCGCCGCCGTGTTCGGCCAGTTGGCCGTTCGTTTTCGTCTCGGCGGTGTCGCGGACGGCGGCCACGGGGCCGGAAGCCGCCCGTTTTTGCGGCGGTTGCGGGCGCGTGACTTCCACGAGGACGTTGGTGTCGTTGCTTTCGGCCCGGAAGTCGAGCGAGTGACCCGTCGTCACTTCGATCTCCGGCACCACGTCGTAGCCCGAATCGGTGAGGATCTTTGCGGCGATGAACTCCGCCATCGCGGCGCTCATCCGGACGTGATCGACGTGATCGCTCGTTCCGAGTTTGCCCGACATGACGTGGCGGTAGTCGTCCAAGACGCCGGTTCGCAGGAATTCGTCGAAGAACCGGGTCGTCTCGCGGGGGTCGGCGTCGGGAAAGCCGGCGGCGTGTTCGCGAAAGAACGTGCGCGTCGAATCGCGGCCGTCCTTGGACATGAACACCGGGAGGAAAAACCACGAGAGGTGGGGATACTCGGCGAGCCAGGGATCTTGCTCGTGTAGCGTCGCGGTCAGTTCTCGCTTGGCCCATCGCGAGACGCGGTAGGGAACCTCCCGCCAGCCGAACTTGTCGGTCTTCCACAGCGCGGAAGGGGTCTGCGTGTTGCCCATCCAGTAGGCTTCGTCGTCGGTGCGCGCGAAGAGAGCGACGTCACCGTTTTCCATCTCGAAGCGGTGTGATCGCCACCCACCGCCGATCTTGAACCACGGCGTGACGGTGCGAGCCCCGATGTTCGATTGGAGCGATCCAAGAATGTCGTGTTGCACTCGCCCGTCGCTCCACGACTGAGGCGAATATCGAAAGCGTAGCGGCCGTGCCACGTTTCGTAGTAGGAGATGGGGATGCATATACTGTTCGCTGCCAGCGGCGACTGGTTTCGTCAACTCGTCAGCCCCGTCGAAGCAACCGCTCTACTGACCGTGAGTCGGTTCACCGGGTCGTCGTGTATGATCGACCGTTACATTAATAATCGTCTCCCGCATACGTGTGTACACTTACCATGTCAATGGGTGCCTATGACGAAGACGAACACGAGCGACGCGAACAACAGGCCTCAACGGTTGACGCGGATTTCGACGACGAGCGGACGATCTACCATGGCCAGGTCGAGTACGACTCCGGCGAATCCGCCGAAGAGCTTCTCGACCAGTTCGAGCAGATAAAATCGGAGTAGCGACAATCGACCGGTTATTTCTTGTACTCAGTTCTTCGATACCGCGTTCCCACCCAGCCACGGTGTTCTATCGGGCCTCTCTATTCCCGTCCACCTCGGTGCCCGTCACTCGAGAGCGTCCCAGCCCGGCGTTTCGGGTGCACCGCGTTCGACCTCGACGGCGTCGGCGACGGCCGGCGATGGAAGGGCTCCGTCGGCCTCCCGGCAGCGCTCGTGCCAGTCGCGGATCACCGGGCCGACCCACGATTCGCTTTCCGCCGTCGGTTCGGCGTCTTCACCTTCGATCACTCGCGCTTTCGCCCACTCGTAGTGGTGATCGGAAATCGCGAGCGTGCCGGGACTCGAGGCGGCGGCGACCGCGATCAGTTCGGCGCGATCCCGCCGCGTCAGTTCGCCCGCCGCCGTCCGATCGACGATTCCCTCGAGATCAGCCGGCCGTGGATGGGAGAACAGCTTCGCACCGAGCGCCTGCGAGCCGAGCAGCAGTCCGTCCGTGTCGTCGTACTCGGTCTCGAGCAGTCGGTCACCGCCGACGGCTGCTTCGACACGTTCGCACTCGGTTTCCTGCTCGAGCGCGAGATTGTACGCGGGATACGAACCGCACTCGTCCGGAAAGAGATCGCTCTCGTGGATCCGACACTGGAGGGTCGTTGGATCGAGGAAGACACAACTCGGAAGCCACGTCGGCTCCTCACGTCCAAACGGGGCGACCGGCTTCGGCGGCTTGCGAAGGCCCACGAAGAACGCGGGCCGACCCGCGATGGCGGCGACGGTGTGGCCGTCAACGCCCACTCCCTCGCTCTCGTTGCGGGCCGCCCAGAATCGCGGGGTGAGCGCATCGGCCATCCCCGCCTCGAGGAACGCCCGCACCTCGTCGCGGGTCAGCGCGACGAAGTTCGGATCGTCGTCGAACGGTTCCCGTGACGAGGCGTCACCGGTCGCACTATCGATCGGATCGCGCTGTCGACGATGCCGGCGCCCGGAATCGCGGTCGCTGCTGCTCGCGTTATCGCCCCCGTTCTCGCCGTCTTTCGCCTCGGTCGATTCCGAGCCGTCCTCGAGCAGCGGACGCCAGTCCATGCAACAGCCGGCACAGCCCTCGCAGTTCACCTCCATACCGATCCGTACGATGCTATCGCGTATAACCGTATGCGGACACCGACCTCGAGCACCCGATGAACGAACACACGTCTCGAGCGCTGACTCCGCGGAGGAACGATTTTCACCGTTCGGACCCCATCCATACGCATGTCGAAGGCTTCCTGTGACGGCTGCGGTCGAACGGTAACGGTCTCGGGCGGGATCGCCAACCTCTGGTCGTTCGGGACGGACGCCGGCACCGTCGGGACCGCGATCTCCCTGGAACTCGAAGACGGGACGAAACATCTCCTGTGCTATCCCTGTCTCGAGGCGATACCCGACCACCCGACCGAAGCGGACGTCGAACGACTCGAGTGGAACGACGAGGAATCCTCGCGACTCGGCACTCGGTGAACCGGTCGGCGTACGGATCCGCCATCGTCGGATAGGTTGTCACATGGTTGACTGTTCGTTCAGAGCGCACATCGGCCTGGATCGACTGCTCGAAGAACTCCAACAAACGACCGAAGACTGATTCTGCCGGCCCACATCTCGGAACCGAGCAGGAGTGTTCGGGGGTATCTTCGCGGCTATCGAAGTTCGGACCGACCGCCGCGCCCATAGGTAGTTTCGACCATCTGACGGACACACCGTGGGAGCGTAAACACGGTCGCGATCCGTTGTCAGAATCACAGCACACCCGCAGCCGTGAGCGGAAGGGGTGGGATTCGAACGCCACGAGGCATAATGCCGCCGCGGAACCAGGTGGCACCGCGGTGCTCTTCCGCTGAGCGACCCTTCCGTACCTCGTGCCGAGGACAGATTTCGTATTTGTAATCGGTCGGCTACCCGATCGATGGGCTCTCTGTGGCTCCCGTAGGGAATCGATACCACGCAGGTAGACGTCGGTTTCGACATCGCTCGAGCGCGTCCACGATCGACGTTCACTTCGCCGGGTACGCCGTCGCATCACCTGGCGCGACAGTCCGCAGCATTTAGGACCTGGCCGCGTGGTGAATCGAACGGTGAACCCCGAGCGGATCTTCGAGGCGTTTCCCGCACCGAGTTATCGCGGGGCCCAGCAGCAGGCCCTCCGGGACATTCGCGGCGCGTTCGAGGCCGGCAACGACGTCGTACTCGTACGCGCCCCGACCGGGAGCGGTAAGTCGCTGCTCGCCCGCGCGGTGGCCGGGTGCGCCCGCCGTGCGGACGAGGGAGACCCCAGCGACGCGACGGGCGCGTACTACACGACGCCGCAGGTCTCCCAGCTCGACGACGTCGCGTCGGACGACCTGCTGGCCGATCTGAACGTCATCCGCGGCAAGTCGAACTACGCGTGCATCCTGCCCCACGAACGGAACACGCCGGTCAATCAGGCGCCTTGCGTTCGCGAGCGGGGGTACGATTGCTCCGTGAAACACCGGTGTCCGTACTTCTCAGACCGGGCGATCGCATCGAACCGGGAAATCGCGGCGATGACGCTCGCGTACTTCATGCAGACCGCCGGAAGCGACGTCTTCCGGACCCGCGACGTCGTCGTCGTCGACGAGGCCCATGGCCTCGCGGAGTGGGCGGAAATGTACGCGACCATTCAACTGGGGCCGCGAACCGTGCCGTTCTGGGACGAGTTGCGCGTTCCCGATGTCGACTCGATCGAGCGAGCCGTCCGGTACGCCGAGTCTCTCGCGGGAACCTGTACGCGCCGGAAGGACGAATTGCTCGCGCAGGACTCGCTCTCTCCGGGCGAGGTGCGTGAACGCGACTGCCTTCAGGAACTCATCGGCGAACTCGAGTGGTTTGTCTCCGACTTCCGCGATCCGGAGAGTCCGACGACGTGGCTGATCGACCAGGCCGACTGCCCCGCGAGCGCTCGAGGGACCGGCGATGGGGCTGACTCCCGTGCTAGCGGGCACGCGAACGACCCGCAGGGCGGTCCGCTGACGATCAAGCCGATGAACCCCGAGAAGTACCTGCAACACACCGTCTGGGACCGGGGCAACAAGTTCGCGCTGCTGTCGGCGACGATCCTCAACAAGGACGCATTCTGCCGGCAGGTCGGGCTCGATCCCGAGACCGTCGCGCTGATCGACGTTGAACACACGTTCCCCGTCGAGAACCGGCCGCTGTACGACGTCACACAGGGGAAGATGACCTTCGAGCGGCGGTCGGAAACGACGCCGAAGATCGCCCGAACGATCGTCCGACTCATGCAGCGCCATCCCGACGAGAAGGGGCTCATCCACGCCCACTCCTACGACATTCAGGAGCGCCTCGCGGACCTTCTGACCGACTTCGGCGTCGGCGACCGGATCCGGGTCCACGACCGCGACGGTCGCGACGCCGCCCTCGAGGAATGGTCGGCTGACGACGACCCGGACGTCTTCCTCTCGGTGAAGATGGAGGAGGCGCTCGACCTCAAGGACGACCTCTGTCGCTGGCAAGTAATCTGCAAGGCGCCCTTCCTCAACACCAGCGACTCACGAGTCGCCCACCGCCTCGAGGAGGGTCAGTGGGCGTGGTACTATCGCACGGCGCTTCGGACTGTCATCCAGGCCTGTGGTCGAGTGGTCCGCGCGCCCGACGACCACGGGGCGACGTACCTCGCCGACTCGAGCTTGCTCGATTGCTTCGAACGCGCCCGGACGGACATGCCGGACTGGTTCGAAGCGCAGGTCGACCGCATGGTGCAACCGGATCTCCCGGCGTTCGAGCCACGTGCAGCGCTCGGCGACTCAGCCTCGAATTCGAGCGCGGGAACGCCGACGGGAACTGGACCGAACGGGCGCTCGAGCGGGAGCGGATCCAGCGATCGCGGCGGGACGGACGACGGCCCATCGCGATCCCACCGGTCGCGGCGTTCGTCACGCTCGAGCCCGCTTGCGGACGTCTGGGACACAGACGGGTAGTCTCTCCGTCCGACCGGAGCCGCCCTCCTAGAGGAGAGCCGTCGCGCCCCAGGCGACCATCGAGGACACCATGAGGAAGGCGAAGAGGAGGGCGATGAGCTGGTTTCTGTTCATAGGAAATGCATTCGCTCCGCGAGTATCAATGTCACGACACCCCCGTCGACGTGGCGTCCCTGTCGATGGAGGAGTGGCCGGCTACTCGAAGCGCGCGTCGACGACGACGTGTTCGACCCCCGCGCTGTGACTCTTCACCCGCCGTTTCTCGAGGACCTCGAGTTCCCGCCCCGCATCCGTGCCGGCCGCTTCGAGGCGCTCGAGCGGCCGATCCCACAGAAGGGGTTCGGGGGTTGCTTCGTGATAGTGGACGATGCCACCGGGGACCAGCGCCTCGAGGGCAGCCGGGAGGAACTCGTGTGCCTCGTCGACTCGAGTCCCGTGGTCCATTTCGTCGGTGTCCGCGTCAGTCCCGCCAGAACTTCCGTAGTAACCCATGACGACGCGATCGGCCTCGAGTTCGCTCGCGAGAGCGCGGCAGTCGGTCATGTAGGCGTCGATCCGGTCGCCGACGTCGTTGAGCATCGCGTTCTCGAGTAGGGAGCGGAAGGCGGTCGGATTGATCTCGGTCGCGGTCACCCACGCGCCGGCTCTGGCCAGCGGCAGGGTGAAGTAGCCGATACCTGCGAACATGTCGAACACCCGTTCGTCAGCCACGGACTCGAGGTCGCCCATTCGAGCGCGTTCGGCCTGGTTTCCCGGTGAAAACATCACCGAGGCGGGATCGATCCCGTATCGCGTGCCGTGTTCCGTGTGGATCGTCTCCGTGTTTCGGTCGCCCGCGAGGTGTCGGGTGCGGGGTTCCCGGTAGGTTCCCGCTGGGCCGTCGTTCGCGATCCCCTCGTCGGCGAGGACGCTGTCGGCTTCCCCGTGTACCTCGAGCAACGCCTCGGCGAGTTCTGTCTCGTCCGGACAGCCCTCGGGAACCGTCACGACGATCACTGACCCGATCACCGCCCAGGAGCTGGGTGCGGACTCGAGGTCCTCGTCGCTCCAGCCTCGGTCGGCGAGCAACCCCTCGAGATCCGGACCTCTGGGCTCGGGTTCGAGTTGGCGGACGACCTCGAGGACGCGCGTCTGGGTCGGCGGCTCCAAGACGGGGAGGGCGATCCGCTCGGGCCCCTTCTTACTGGTCGAAGACCCGTTCGTATCATCCGAGGGCTCCGCGCTGCTTCGCCCTCGTGCCTCACGCACGCGCCTCGACTCGTCGTAGATACCTTCGGCGCGCAACGACTCGATCGCCGTCTCGGCGCGCGGTTTCTCGACGATCGCCGCGAGCGGCGCGTCGGTCCCGGCTCGTTCGAGGACGCGGTCCGCCGCGGGTTCGAGACCGCGACGCGTCGTGTCATCGAAGTCGCAATCCGCTCCATCCGTGGACCGGTTTTCGTCCTCAGTCATCGCTATCGTCGGGCAAAATGTGCACACCGGCGCGGCTCTTCAAGACTGGCACCGTTTCGGCGTCCGGGTCGAAGTACGCCGGCCGTGCGACGGTCTTCGCCTGGAACGTCTCGGGATCGAGTATCTGCACGGCGTTGTCGTCCTCGACGGTGACGACCGTCGTCTTGACGGCGTCCTCGAGCGAGCCGAGTCTGTGGGCGTCGGGCGAGTTGCCCTCTTCGTAGCTCGCCTCGTAGCGCTCGCCAGTCGTGGCGCGGACCCCCTTTAAGTTGCCGCGGGCGCTGCGGACGATGACCGGGCCGTCCTCGTCATCGACGAGATCGATAACCTCGCCGGGCGTGTACGGCGGCAGGCGGACCGCGAACGTGACGCGGTAGACCTCGTTCCCGTCTTCGTCTTCCGTGACGAGTGTTTCGGCGTCGGTGACAGTGCCGCCGAACTCCTCGATCATCTTGTTCGCGATCTTCTTGCCGATTTTGTTGGTCGAGACCTTGATGTTCAGCCCGTCGGAGGTCTCGTTCGTCTCGGTGACGAAGGCGTTCCGATCGCCCGTCGCCTCCATCTCGGCTACGATTCGGTTTGCGATTTCCTCGGCTCGTTCGGTTTCTTCGGTGGTCGGGGTGCGGTCTTCGGCGCGGATCTGGACGATGCTGGCGTAGTAGTCGCCGGCGATCCGACCGCAGCGGGTGCAGGTCTGACGGGAAATCTTGACCGGTACCGTCACCTGCTCGTCGACCGGCGTACCGCGGACCACGCCTGTGAAGTAACAGTGCATCCGAATCGTGTTCTGGTCGACCTGCTCGGGCTCGATCTGCCAGGCGACGTCGGAGACGTCGACGTGGACGCCGAGCGCCTCGCTGACCTCTTCGATGGCGATGTCGGTGTAATCTTCCGCGCCGACGTCGACCCACCGATTCCCTCGGTAGACCGCCCCGCACTGCGAACAGACGCGAACGTCGATCCGATCCGGCGCGTCCACGAAGTCGAAGTCATCGAAGTAACACGCATCGCAGAGTTCGACCTCGGCATCCGGCCGAAGCGGGTCGTTGGCGGCGCCGGTGTCACCCTCGGAGACGGCCCCGCCGGAACCACCGTTCGCGTCGCTCCTCGAGTGCTCGGGTACCGGATCCCCACACCGGGGACAGAACGCACGCGACTCACTCATTGACCCTTGTTTGGGTTTCAGGGAGTTAAGCCACCCGTTCTCTCGTCTCGACAGTAGGTGCCGAACCTCCAAACAGATGCGTCCAGTTCTCGACCGCAGGGTCAAGATTAACCAGTCAACTAGTGTTCACTCCTTGAGCAAACACATTCATCAGACAATCAATTGACCGCAGAAGGGAATGAATGTAGCCTTGCCAGTCGGCAGCAGCGTGCTGACCCGGGTCGGCCCGGGTCAGCCGCCGCACTCTCTGCTAACTGTCTGGAAGAGACAATACAAATAGCCGAAACAGGGCTGTCGAGACTGCCGGCCGGTCGGTCAATACTCGCTGCTCAACGAGAACCAGACACACCAGAATCCAAAGATTGTACAACGCCACAGCGAACAGAAACTCGAACAGTCGCACCGCGAACGTCGGCGACGACGTTCGCGGGAGAAACTCTCCGATCTTCCGATAGGACGTCTCTATCCCCCAGCGACGGCGGTACGCTTCCGCAAACGGTTCGGCGAACTCCACCGAGACGTCACAGTTCGTTACCAGACAGAACGAGTCGTCGTCCCGCGTTCGGTGCGGGACGACGACGAGTGTTACCGATATTCGTCCCGTCGGTGGTTGTTTCCGGACCATCTCGTAGTTGGTGACGAATGTCTCCTCGTCATGGGCGTCAAGCACGCGCTTGACGCCCGGTGTCTTCGGCGCGCGTACGACGAACCTGACGTCCAGATCAGCCAATGTTTGAACAAGTGAAACCCGGTAGAAACTCCTGTCGCAGTAGACGCGGTTGATCTGGACGAACTGGCGAGCGATCTCGATGAGTCGGCGGATGGACTCCCGCAGCGTGCGGGAGTCATCCGCCTCGATCGATTCCCACGCCAGTGTCAGCCGAACCGCTGGATCGACGACACAGAGCGTCACAAATGCGTAGGCAAGGTTCGTTCCACGGTCTGGATTGATCGCACAGACGTGCGGTGTCTCGGCCGAGCCGTAGTAGAGCCACTCGTGAATATCGAGCGCGACGTCGACAGGACGAGCGAACGCCCGCTGCTGGCGGGCGTGAGCGAACGTGGCTGCCCGGACGCCATCGAACTGGGCGCCGATGGCGTCCGGGCTTAGTCCACGAAGATGGTAGAGAAGCGATTTCGCGAGCGGACTCCGTTGCTGAAGGTCAATGTCTTCTCCTCGAGCGAGCTGCAGTTCTTTCGCGGTCGTATGGACAAACTCGCCGTCGAAGGCACTTCGAGCGAGGACTTTCTCAAAGTCCTCGCTCGAATACTGCCCGTTCGATTTCGTCGCAAAATCGAGCCGCGTGAACAACAGAGAGGTAGCTGCACGAGATAGGTGTTTTGCCTCGGTCGCATGGATCATACTGTTGATTCGTCACCGACGACGAAAACGACGACTTAGCTACTTCGGCACCTACTGTCGAGTCGCGGGAGTCACTCGAGGCGACTCCTGTAATTCCTCCGATTACGACATTCTGTATCTATCCGTGATAGTCACGTCGCTCTATACGAAACGAAGGGGTTGGTGGTACCGAACCTGTCAGACACACGTTAGACACTGGTGAAATTTTCCTGCGTCAGACGTGTCCATGTCCCGTGGTCTCCATGCGAAACGAAGGGGTTCGGGTGATCGAAGCGAAGCGAACATTCCCCGCCGTTACGGAGCATCAAAATATCAATTCTGTTTCACACGAGGCGAACAACGTCGTGTCGCTGCGATCCGTTTTTCGCTCGTCGTCGCGCCAGCCGCCGATTCGCTCGACGACGGTGGCAGTGACCACGCTGCACATTCCCGTTCGGCCTCGACGGACCCTTGTGAAATCACGGCGGTCCGTCCTCGAGTGACAGTTTCAGATCGGGTCACGGTCGCACTCGACCGAGAGCTCGTATTCGACCGAATGGAATGGAATCCTCGACAGTAGGAATCCAACCGAGGGCCATCTTCGTCCAGCAAGCCGAGTCACCTTCCCGAAAGCGGCCACTGAAACCGAGCTTTCGTCGGGTACGGTGTAGTCACTACGCGTCGGTCACGTCTTTTCGAGGCACCGCGGTGAATCCTCGGGCCGGAAAATAGCGAGACGTAAGTCGACACCCGGGTATGTATGTCACACCAACAGGGACCGGGTGAATCGACTGAAATTCTCCCTGTTAGACGGCGAGGTAGCATCGTCTCTTAGGTGCCATCGGAGCCTCCCCGCCACTTCGTCATTGGCGCTACTCGGTGATAAACTCCCGACAACCGGCAGGATGTTTCAAACGAGCGCCGGCGCGGTCCGACCGGTTCGAGGGCAGGGCCATCGGTCCGAACCGAATTGCGGAAAACGCCGGCCAGAGGGCATTGTCTCCCTGTATCCCTGTACGACCGACCGCAATTCTGGTGGGGTCGTGTTATCGCTACTCGATCTGCCCGGTAGACGGAGGGTGGGTCGCCGTCTTCGCGGAGGCAGTGCTTCTGCCGTCGGGAGCGTCCTCAGTCGTGGTTGTGCCAGGGTCGGCGGATGCGGTCAGTTACCTCCTTCATTTGAGAGAAGATTCAGAGCAAGATTGACATCACCGTGAGCCGACCGTGGTAACTATGCCCGATGAGACTAATCGGCAGTGGATCTTGTCCGAGAGACCGACGGGTGAGCCGTCAATGGAGCACTTCACGCTCCATGAGAACGCAATTCCCGAACCAGGGCCGAAAGAAGTCCTCGTTCGGACGCTGTACATGTCCGTCGACCCGTACATGCGCGGTCGGATGCGGGACGCGGCTTCCTACGCCGATCCCTGGGAAACCGGCGATCCGATGCGGGCTCGCGTCGTTGGCGAGGTCATCGAATCGAACTACGGCGGCTTGGAGCCAGGAAATCTCGTCACAGGGAACCTCTACTGGGCCGAGTACGCCACCAGCAACGGAGTTGATCTCGAACGTATCGACACCGGCGAGGCGCCGGCATCGACTGCGCTACACGTCCTTGGAATGCCCGGACTGACGGCCTATATCGGAACGGTCGAGGTCGGCCACGTGAAGCCGGGGGACACGGTGGTCGTCTCGGGAGCAGCGGGAGCTGTCGGCTCCGTTGCCGGCCAGATAGCCAGAATAGCCGGCTGTCGCGTCGTCGGTATCGTCGGCTCCGACGAGAAGGCCGCCTGGCTCACTGGGGAACTTGGGCTCGACGCGACGATCAACTACCAGTCAGCTGACAATCTCTCGGCGGCAGTCGCAGAGGCCTGTCCACGCGGCGTCGATCTCTACTTCGAGAACGTCGGCGGCGAAGTCAGCGACGCCGTGCTGGATCATCTCACCGACTACTCGCGAGTCGCCGTCTGCGGGAAGATTTCGCTCTATAATCTCGCGCCTGATGACGAGCGAATGACCGGCCCGCGTCGGCTCTACCAGCGCACACGGACCCGGGTTGAAGGATTCATCGTCAGCGACTACGACCACCTGGCTGAGAGCGCGACCAAACGGCTGGCTCGCTGGATTAGCGAGGACGATATCCGCTACCGAGAGACGATAACTGACGGTATCGAAGCCGCTCCCGAGGCATTTCTTGGCCTCTTCGAAGGTGAGAACATCGGCAAACAACTGGTCAAGGTCGACTAGTCTCCCCTCAACAGCGAGAGAGTTCTGCCGTGTCCAGCGTACTCAGAACGGGAACCGTTCTGATGGGCATCGCAACCCTTCGGTTTGCTCAACGAGCGTGAATCGCGCCAGCTGATACCGAACTTTGATGTATTCGCTACGACAGGTAGTCTGCATGGAATTTGTCACCACTGAAACGGTCCCTAATCGTGAGATCGACGACTCGCTCGGCATCGCTCGAGGAAACACGGTCAAGGCCCGAAATGTCGGCCGGGACATCACGCAGAGCATTCGAAACATCACCGGCGGAGAGTTGAAGGCCTACTCCGAACTATTGAGCGACGCTCGCGACGAGGCCTTAGAGCGGATGGCCGACGACGCGAGCTCGATGGGCGCGGACGCCGTCGTCAACGTTCGTCTCGAAAGCTCTGAAATCGCGAACGGCGGCTCAGAAGTCATCGCGTACGGCACCGCTGTGACGCTGAATTAACATCCTCCTCCGGCTTGAGTGATCACTGTAACACCTGAATATCCGGAAGGAAGGTCTCAATCCAGTCAACAGCAAAACTAAGTCGGTGACTCAACCGGAGAAACGCCTCAGTAAGGAACTGACGGAAGTGATCTTTGTCCTCGAAGATAGTCGGTGAAATCTCGCGTTTGACGTCTTTCCACAGCGGTTCGATCGCGTTCAATGTCGGTGAGGACGGCGGGAGGAAGACGAACTCGATGCCAAGTTCGTCGGCCAGTTGCTGGGTGAGACACGCATGATGAGACCCATAGTTGTCGGCCACGAGCAGAATCCGCCCAACCGGGTTCTGCTCGCGGATCTCTTCGAGCGCCTCGACGATCGCCTCCTTGACCAACCGCTCTTTGAACGTAATCACGCTCTGACCAGTTAGTGCGTAGAACCCGATCGACCGCCACGAAACCGTTACGAGCGGTTTCTCAATCGTCACAGTCCGGTCGAACGACCACATCCGCTGAGAGTTCTCGAACGGTTGGGGCCACGCCTCATCGAAAGAACCCGAACACGACAGGCTCGTCGTCCTTCTCTTCGTGGGCTTCCTCGCCGAGCGCCTCGATCAGGCGCTCGGCGAGAATCTCCTCAGCGTCGTCGGGACGGCGAGGGTCCTTGGACGTGGCTTGGCATAGTTCATTCCGGCTTCACGTAACTTTCGGCTGAGATGTGCCGAATGATACGTGACGCCGTAGCGATCCTTGATAAGCGTGTGAATCTGTGTAGGCGTCCACGGTTGGTCGCTTTCGAGGATTTCACAGAGTTCCTCGAACTGTTCGGACGAGAGCTTCGGCGGCCTGCCGCCACCGAAGCCCGGACGAAGCCCCTCGACACCACTATCATTCCATGCACACGCCCACCGATGCGTCGTGGATCGGGAGATTCCGACGCGGTTGCCCGCTTCTTCGCGCGTATCTCCCTGATAGAGGTTCTTCACGAAACACAACCGCCGGACGAGACGGGTCTCGTCCGCCTTCTGCGCCTTTTCGATTGCCTGATCCAGTTCCGCCTCCGCCAGATGTTTCACCAAACAGCCTCATGGGCTGCTCTTCATTACGGTCTATACTCTTCCGAACGGGTCAATCCTTTCGCAGACCACTCAAGGCGCAGGTATTCTCCTTGATTTCGTATAACTCCCTCGCGTCCACTACGGTTCGATAGACGTGCCACGAGTGACGTATACCCATGGTCGAACGAAGTGATCCGGCCAGAGCCGGCGTCAAAGCCGGTCGAGTCGTCGGGCTTCTGACGGCCGGTCTCGCGGTCGTGAGCCTGCTGCGGATTCAAGGCCCGTTCTACGCGGATACGACGGTGTTACTGGGAATGATCGGGATCGAGTCTGGCCGCTCGGTCCTGGCGATATTCTGGTGGAACGTCCTTGTCGCGGCGGTGGTCCGTTACACTATTGGGTACATCGTCGGCTCGCTCATCGGCGTCCTGTACGACTGGCTCGATCATCCCCCATCGTCGGTTCTGGTCGGAATCGTCCTCGTCGTCGTCGTCGGCGACGGGCTTCTCGAGGGCATCGACACGCGCAATGCCCTCGTCGGCGGTGCGTACGTCATCGCCTGGCTCTGTTACGTCCCGGTGTTTTACTGGATATACGATCCCGAGGCCGGCGATGATCGATCTGGCCCGCTGCGGCTCAGTTGATCGTCGAAGCCCTGTTCCAGGTTTCCGAATAGCCTGTTCCGGCCTGGAACGGTGCTGTTGTTCGTTGGGCCGATACGTATCTCCGCTGATCGTAGTCATCATCTACGACGGCTTCTGAGCAAGTGAGCGATGGCGGGTGGCGATTTTTCACGTATAAGTCAGTTACCGGCCGTGAAACGGTTGCTCGGTGCGGGGTAAAGCCAATCATATATTACCGTTCACGACACAGCGAACCGATGACCATGAATCGAAGTCTGCCCCGATCCGCGTTGAGGCCCCCGGGTAAGCGAACACCTCATCAGTAGATCCGAAGAAACGGTCGGTTCCCGTTTTTATCTACCACGTAGCCGTTCTGGCTTGCATTACGGTGTCGGTAGTCCGTGATGCCGTTCAGGACAATGTCACAACAAGTACAACCGCCCCAGACACAGGGCCGACAGACCGGGTATCAGGAACAGACTCAGCCAGGACAGGCAATGCAACAAACACAACCCGGCCAGTTCGCAGCCGGTGTATTGCAGTCAGAAGCCGGCCAGTTTATTGGCCAGCAGTACCAACAGTCCGTTCCCCAGGAGATTCAGCAGGCTGTGACGGACCTCAACCGGTTGGAGAACGTCTGTGAATGGTTGGCTACTCGGGCGACAGAGCGCGGTATGATACACCTCGCGGAACGAAGCACCGATATTGCCAACATCGCCCACCTCGAGAAGAAGCTCCTGCTTCGCCAGTCACCGTTCGCAGAGCCGATCAGAGGGGCAATCCAGCAAACCATTCAGGAACTCCAGCAGTACGCTGGCGAACCTGAGGTGCAGGAATCCCTGACGCACGCACAACGAGCCCTCGACACGATCAGCACTGCACTCGAGCGCATCCAGACAGCCGGGGGGCAGCAGGCCGGTCAACAGCCCATGCAGATGGGAACGCAACAGGCTCAGCAGCCATCCCAGCAGATGAGGGGTCAGCAGGGTCTTCGACAACCGGCCCAGCAGCCATCCCAGCAGATGGGAGGTCAGCGGGGTCTTCGACAACCGTCCCAGCAGATGGGGGGCCAACAGGTTCAACAGCCACGGCGGTAACAGTCGTTGCAAATACGACTTCTTTATCCAGTCTGCAGCGTGGTTTTCGTGCCGATTCCTCCGTCTCGACAGGGCACTTATTTCCTCGGAGCCCTACGTTTCAGGTATGAACTGGCAGGCGGACTGGGGACTGCGCGTTCGGATGTTCGTGACGATGTTCCTGCTGTTTGCACTGTACATCGTCTTCGCCGGAGTGCTCACTGCCTATCTCGACGCTGGGCTGGTCGTGGTCGCACTACTCTTCGGCGGATTCTCGCTGGTGCAGTACTACTTCAGCGACACGCTCACGCTGAAGAGCATGGGTGCGAAGACGGTCTCGGCCGACGAGTATCCGCAACTGCACGCCTCCATCGAACGGCTCTCACAGCAAGCCGACCTCCCGAAGCCGAAGGTGACGGTCGTCGACTCGAACGTGCCGAACGCCTTCGCGACTGGCCGAAATCAGGCCAATGCCGCCGTGTGCGTGACGACCGGGCTCATGCGGATGCTCGAGCGGGACGAACTCGACGGCGTCCTCGCACACGAACTCTCCCACGTAAAAAACCGCGATATGATGGTGATGACGATTGCTTCGTTCCTCTCGACGATCGCGTTCATGATCGTCCGCTGGGGCGCGTTCTTTGGCGGCGGACACGGCCGCGGCGGCCGGGAAGGTGGCGGTGGCGGTATCATCGTTGCGATCCTCGTCTCGCTGGTCGTCTGGATCATCAGCTATCTGCTCATCCGGGCGCTTTCGCGCTACCGCGAGTTCGCTGCCGACCGCGGCGCTGCTGCCATCACCGGCAATCCGTCGGCCCTCGCGTCGGCGTTGCTGAAGATTTCGGGCCAGATGGACAAGGTTCCGAAGGCGGATCTTCGCGAGGAAGCCGAGATGAACGCCTTCTTCATCATCCCGATCAAGTCCGGTATCGTCGGCCGGCTCTTCTCGACGCACCCCTCCACCGAGCGTCGCGTCGAACAGCTTCGCGAACTCGAGCGCGAAATGCAATCCTTCTAACCACGGGCCCCCTCACACGAACTATGGGACTGCTGGACGGGATCCGCGCGGTACTCGGGATGCGCGCCGAGACCGACGCCGGACGCGACGCCGACCCCGACGACCTCTTCGGGATGAGCACCGCCTACCTCACGATGGAGGCCGACCTCGGCTACGAATCGCTCGACATCGGCGCGCTCTGCTTTTCGGGTGTCGACTCGAGCGACTTCCGCGAGGCCGTCGACGAGGTCGAAGCCATCCTCGAGGCTGGTCAGGAGGAAACGGGAACCAACTTTTCGGTCACGGCCGACGATCACGGCTACCACTGGGTCGTCCTCGAGGACGACGATCCGGAGGATCTGATCACGAGCATACACTTCGCCGCAGACACATTCATCGAACAGGGGTATGGCTCGCGGCTGCTCGCGGCCGTTTTTGCCTACGGGGACCGCGATACGGCGACGCCGCGTCGAAGTGGCGGTGGGACCGCCGCCGCAGACCGAACCGCCTACTGGATCTACTCCTTCCGTCGCGGCTGCTTCTATCCGTTCGTTCCCCGATCCGGTCGGGAACGGGACTCGAGCGCGGAGTTCACGCTCGAGTCCGCGTTGGATGGCGAACTCGAGATTGAGCGAGAGAAAGAGTACTGGTATCCGCTCTGGCCCAGCGAACGCGGAACGCATCCCTGGGAGTGATTGATTCGACGACCGGTCTAGCGCGTCTCTGTTTCGATGATCGCGATCCGCGAACTCCCAAATTGTGTGGGGAACATCGATATCACAGGTCGGGACGTAGCCAATATACGCGGCAGGAAACCATAATCCCAGAGAAACCCCATCATCACAGCTGCGCCATACACCAGTTGCTCCCCTTTTCCTGCCGCTCTCCCATTCAATTACTTCAAGCGAGTAGCTCACAGACGTTCAGTCAGTCTTCCTGAGAGCGGAAGTCCGTCTGCGAATCGTACTAGCGGGCTCCCCGTTTCGCTCGTTGAGAGACGGGCTGCGCTCGATCACCGAGGCAGAAATCCCGCTCGAGGAATGGCGCGAAAAATTCTTGCTCGAGGGATGGTCGTTCTCAGGCCCGTGCGCCGGCCATCTTGCGGGCGGCCCGGCGGCCGTTTGCCCACGATCCGATCGCGCCACCGAGGGCACCCGGGATGGCGTAGAACGCGACCAGGAGCAACCCGCCGACGAGCACGCCGAACGTCGGGACGAGGCCCACGAAGAGAAGCGTGGTGAACGTCACGACTGCTAACGTGATGATGGATCCGAGGACGGTCGCGATCCCGCCGTGGACGGCGCCAGTGGACACCGTTCCACCGGCGATGTAGCCGGCCACGAGACCGCCGAGTACGCCGATCGTTGCCCACGACATCGCGAGGGACGCGGCGTTCGTTCCCGCAACCAGGAGCCCGCTGATGACGGCGAGGACGAGAGCCACGGCGAATCCGATTACGATTGCTGACCAGTTCAATTTCATGATCAGAGTATAATAGGCTCTCGACGGCAATAAACTCCTTCTCAGCGTTTTCTGAGAGTGCAATTAATCAGACAGGAAAACTGACCGAATGGGACGAGAGACGGGACGGGGCGCCGCACTCGAGACGTCGAACGCGAGACGCCGATCACAGTCGGTGACTGTCTCGATGAGGCGTCGTCTCGAGGTGGTCACAAGTGGACCGCGCGGCGTCGACCGGAACCCTACGCGAAAAAGTTGTTGAGTGCAATCGCCATGAAAACGAGGAGCACCAACTCGGTGACGATCCACGAGTTTGCGTCCATACAGTCACGGGCCTTCGGCAGGAAGCGTTCTGCTCGCTCTCCAAAGGCGATCAGTGTGAGCGATGGAAGGGACAGAACCAGAAGCGTCAGCAGAACGAACGGGACGGCGTCCGTCGGGGGGGAGTTCTGCGCCGCGAGATACGCGCCGACGGTGATCGACGTCAAAATATCGGTCGGGAAAAATCCCAACAGAAGGAACCCGAGTCTGAACGAGAACCATGGCGTCGCCGTTTTGAGTTTCTCCATCCACTGGGGCGGCCCCGACTTCGCTCTATTCCGGTACGTGTGTACCATCACGAGCAACAGTCCGGTGAGGACGATCGCGGTGCGCGTGGGGGTCGGAGCCCGCTGTTCGATCGGACCGGTGCCTAACAGATAGGTGACCCCGACGACGAGCGATATCGACACGGCCGCCCCCCCGACGAACGCGAGGGAGTTTCGCCGCCAGTTCTCGCTCGTCGCGAGGAAGATGGCGCTCAGAATCTGGGGGCCCCCGATCATCACGAATACGAGCGGCACGAGCTCGAGAAATCTCACTGTTCGGCCTCCGTCGGTCTGGCCTTTAACTGCGTTGTCGCGATGAACCTGACCGGCGGTGTTGGGTCCGGGGTGCGGAAACTGCAGGGTCCGGCGTAGAAGTTCCCATCTCTCGATTTCCCATCCCCTGTATACCTCGTGTCGGACGCCATACTGTGATTCAGGAGCGCTGTCGCTGTTCGTTTCTAGCCGACTGCGGCCCGTGTAAAGCTAGGCCGGGTAATACGCTCTTTCTTCCAGTTACGATACTGATGTGCCCCTTCGAGCGTGTGGCGCCCAATCGATCGCTCCAGTCCATCCTTCGGTCGTCGACTCGAGGGACGATCTCGCAGCCACCCATCGTTATGTCGGTTCGGTCGGTATCCACACGTCGTGACCGAGTGGAACCAGTCGCGGGGCGATCCGTACAACTCGGGGCAGCGTCGCGACCTCGAGGGGCCGTCCCGCGTCACCGAGTCCTGGAAGACGGATCTCGGTGGCGTACCGGGGTCACCGGTGCTCGTCCGAGGAACCGTCTACGTCGGGACGAACCGCGGTGACGGCTACGCACTCGAGGCCGAGACGGGGCAACGGCGGTGGACCGTCGAGACGACGGCGGCGACCGACGCGACGCCAGTCGTCACCCGCGATCGGCTGTTTCTGGGAACGAAAGACGGGACCGTCCACGCGCTCGATCCTGTCACTGGCGAGCAGGAGTGGCAGGCCGAACTCCCGAGCGATCTCGAGTCCGCCCTCGCGTTCTCCGACGGCCGATTGTACGCCGGCCACGCGGCCGGGCTGTCCGCGCTCGACGCCGAAACGGGGAGTCTCGTCTGGACCCACGAGACCGAGTCGCCCGTGGTCGGCTCTCCGGCGGTCGCCGACGGACGGGACGTCGATCGAAACCGGTCGCCTCGGACCAGTCTCTCGGACCCGATGGATGGGGACCTCCGTTCGGATTCGATGACCGCGAACCGCTTCGACGACGAATACCGAGGGGAATCGGCGGGACGATGGGTAGACGAACGGGTATTCGTGGGAACCGCGGGTGGGACGGTCGCCGCACTCGAGGCCGAATCGGGTGAGGACGTCTGGACCGCGCCGACTGCCGGGGCGGTCGCGGCCGGGCCAACAGTTGCGAACGACCGTCTCTACGTCTGTGACGACGCGGGGACGATGCTCTCGCTCGACGCTGTCACCGGTCGGACGTGGTTCACGTACGAGATCCAGGATGCGTTTACGACGTCCGCGACCGTCCTCGCGGCCGCCGAGACGACGTTCGTCGGGGCCGCAGACGGCTACCTCCACGTGACCGACACGACCGTCGGCCGGCGGAAACTGCGCGGCTGGCTGTTTTCGCGGAAGGGTGTCGAACTGGACGGCCCGATCCGCACCTGTCCCGTCGTCGTTGGCGACGTCCTCTGTCTCGGCGACTCGAGCGGCTCACTCTACGGGATTGGCGTCGACGACTGCGAGCCCCGCTGGCACGTCCGGGTCGACGACGCCATCGCGGGCACCCCGGCGGTCGCGCCCGGCCGTCTCGTCGTCGGAAGCGACGACGGACGTCTTCACTGTCTCGAGTGGGAGACCGACGACCGAGAGTTCTGATCGGTTCGGCTTCGCTTCTGATCGACATCGGCTTCGCTCGGCTTCGGTCGTTTCCACCGTCATCCGTCGGCCGTGCGCTCGCGTTCCCCCTTCTAAACCTGTGGTCGACTGCCTCCGTCCCCCCGATGCAGTCCTGCACTTTCACTTTCACCTCCCTGTTAACGAGGCTTTATGGGGGGCCCGGTACAACGGAGGAGTATGCCCGAAGCAGACCTCGAGACGCTCCCCGGCGTTGGACCGGCGACCGCAGACAAACTCCACGACGCAGGCTTCGACTCCTTTCAGAGTCTGGCGGTTGCGTCCCCCTCTGAACTGTCGAACACGGCCGACGTCGGCGATTCAACCGCGGCGGACATCGTCAACGCCGCTCGCGACGCCGCCGACGTCGGCGGCTTCGAAACCGGCTCGACGGTGCTCCAGCGACGAAACGAAATCGGCAAACTGAGCTGGCACATCGATGAGGTCGACGACTTGCTCGGCGGCGGGATCGAGACCCAGTCGATCACCGAGGTGTACGGCGAGTTCGGTGCCGGCAAGTCCCAGGTCACCCACCAGATGGTCGTCAACGTCCAGCTTCCCAGGGAGGTCGGCGGCCTCCACGGCAGCGCCATCTTCGTGGACAGCGAGGACACGTTCCGTCCCGAGCGGATCGACGACATGGTCCGTGGCCTGCCAGACGACGCGATCGACGCGACGCTTGACGACCGCGAGATCGAGGGTTCGGCCGACGACGAAGCGGCGGTCGACGAACTCGTCGACGATGTCCTGGAGAAGATCCACGTCGCGAAGGCGTTCAACTCGAACCACCAGATGCTGCTCGCAGAGAAGGCCAAGGAACTCGCGAGCGAATACGAGGACTCGGAGTTCCCCGTTCGGCTACTCTGTGTCGACTCGCTGACCGCGCACTTCCGCGCCGAGTACGTCGGCCGGGGTGAACTCGCGAACCGCCAGCAGAAACTCAACAAGCACTTGCACGACTTGGACAAGGTCGGCAACCTCTACAACACCGCCGTCGTCGTCACGAACCAGGTCGCCTCGAACCCCGACTCGTTCTTCGGTGACCCGACGCAACCGATTGGTGGCAACATCCTGGGTCACAAGTCCACCTTCCGTATCTACCTCCGCAAGTCCAAGGGCGACAAGCGAATCGTCCGGCTGGTCGACGCGCCGAACCTCGCCGACGGCGAGGCCGTCATGCGCGTTCAGAACGGCGGACTGAAGCCGGAGTAACGACGCGGCGTTCCCGTTGCGTTTCTCGTTCGACGTCGACTCCGTCACCTCGGCGACTTCTCTCCCCGACATGCTCCGACAGCGGAAGGCCGGTTGGTGCCGGTTCGGATTTCGCCAACCGACATCGACTGCACCTCTCCGTCGATCAGGATCGCCAGAGCTGCGGTGATTCACTCCCCACAAGAACGTGTCCTCCTCGAAGCGACCGTCGCGGCTGCCGAACCCGATCGGACGGACGTCGTGTTCGATGGTCGCGGAGTGTGCGGTGTCGGTTCCGCCGCCTCTCATCGACGCAGCCGGTTTGGCGCGTCGACGCTGCCGCTCCATATTGTAGGCAATCCTAAACGAGATGCGCTATACGCGCGATTCCCCCTCGAGGAGCGGTTCGAACTTCGACCTGCTCGAACCGACGCTTCCGAAGCTGACGCTGAACCGCAACCGAATCCTCGACGTCGGCTACGGCACCCTTCCCGAGCGACCCCGCGCAATCGAGTACGGCAGCGTCGCGAATCCGCTGTCCGAGGTCGAACCGGATCGGTGACCTGATCCCGGACGTTGCTCGAGTTCGTGGGTATTCGATCCGCGTGAGTTACGAACGTGGCTGTGTCGGAGATGAAGCGAGATGAAGGCTGCCCATCTCAAACTCGCGTCCGCTGTCTTGCTGGAGCACCGACGCGGGCTGCAGAGGTGTAGCACCTGTGACCGAACGGCCTTTTTGGTCCAGATTTTTGATTCGAGCGGTGCGCTCGCTTTCGAGCGCACTCGAGAAGAAAAAGGTGGGTGTTAGCTGTAATTGAGGGCGCTAAGCCCCCTTCTGCTCACGGCAACGCCGTTCGCATGGTCAGCGGGACCGACGGTCCCGCGCTATCCGCAGCGAGCGCCGAAGGCGCGAGCAGGGAGGGGATACAACGCCCGCACGTCTTGGTTTCGTGTGAATCGGCACCCTTACTACCACAGCGGTCGAACGAGGTAGTAAGATGATCACCACGCCTCCGGCGGTGTTCAAACGCGTCAACAAGCGTGCATCGTCGGTTGTGGCCGAGTGTCAATTCGGTAGGAGTGGGACACTCCGAACCACCTGTCAAGGGAAGCCGCCTGTGGAGTCTGGAACCACTGTGGGGACGTTCCCTGCACGTTCCGACACCGAAGCAGGAAGCCCTGTCCTTAACAAGCGAGGGCTGGGTAAGCCCGAGCGCGGTAGGGCAGGGTAGTTCACTCCTCTGTCGTCGTTTTCTCGACGTCCAGTTCGCCCTGGTAGATCTCTGCGCCGTCTTGGGCGACCTTCTCGGCGAGGACGGCACACTTGACCCGCATCGGTGAGATGTCAACCCCGAGCATGTCCGTTACGTCGTCGCGATCCATCTCGAGCAGTTCGTCGACGGTCTTGCCGATGAGTTCTCCCGAGAGCATGCTGGCGGAGGCCTGACTGATCGCACAGCCGTCGCCCTGGAAGGCGACCCGCTCGATCGTCTCCTCGTCCTCGTCGAGTTTGACGTCCATGCGGATCTCGTCGCCGCACATCGGGTTCTCGCCGACGTGAGTGAACGTAGGATCTTCGAGGTTCCCGTAGTTCCGGGGATTCTTGTAGTGGTCGAGAATCTGCTGTCGGTACATATCCGAGCCCAGTCCCATTGTTGAATGCGGATAGGCCAGTGAGTTGTAAAAGGGTTCCGGGGCCGAATCGACCGGTCTCGTCCGCGTTTCGTGGACTTCCGCGTCGGTCAGACGTCGCCCGTGACCTTGTCGTCGAACCGCTTGAGGAAGCTTCGAACGAACGCCGCGCGGTCGGTGGCGAGATCGCGACCGGCGTCGGTGTACATCCGCGCCGGCAGGTCGAGGATCTTCCTGTAAAAGTGGTCGTATTGTGTTGCTCCATCGCCTGTGTCGGCGTCGTGTTCGGCTGTCGCCCGGGCGGAGTCGTGGATCGGATTCCCGATCTCGGCGCCGTGGGCGAAAACCCGGGCGATGCCGACTGCACCGAGTGCGTCGAGGTTGTCCGCGTCGCAGACGAGTTTCGCCTCGAGCGTTTCCGGTTCGACAGCGTTCGAGTATCGATGCGCACGAACGCAGTGCTGGACGCGCTCGATCGTTTTCCGGTCACCGTCGAGGTCGCGCAGAATCCCCCCTGCCTCCCGAGCACCCCACGTCGCGTGATCGTCGATCTCGCCGCGGTCCTCGCGGGCCCGGCCGATATCGTGGAGGAGGACGGCGAGCAGAACGATGCGTTCGTCGACCGGTCGTGCGTGGCGATCTATGAGCGTCTCGGCCAGTGCCTCGACTCGCCGAACGTGGTGCCAGTCGTGGGCTGGTGGTGAAGCTTCGAAATAGGGGCGCGCGCGGTCGCGAACTGCCTCGAGCATCCCGCGTTACGTTTCGGCCACACGAAAATAAGTGCGCTGCCCTCGAGCGTTCGCCGGATGTGAACCGTGGTCACGTGAACTACTCCGCCCTACCGCGCTCGGGCCTCCCCGGCCCTCGCTTGGTGCGGACGGAGCGTCCTGTTTCTGTGTCGGAACGTGCAGGAACAGATCCCACAGCGTCCACAAGACGCGGAGCGTCTCGTGCGGCCCGGCAGAACGCTGTTGGCGTTCTGCGGACGGTTCCAGACTCCGCAGGCGACTTCCCTTCACGGGTGGTTCGGAGTGTCCCGCTCCTACCGGTTGGACACTCGACCACAACCGACGATGCACGCTTGTTGTCGCGTTTGAACACCGCCGGAAGCGTGGTGAGCATCTTATTACCACCTTCGATCGAAGGCGTAGTAAGGGTGCCGATTCACACGAAACCAAGACGTGCGGGCGCTGTCTCCCCTCCCTGCTTGCTTCGCTCGCTGCGGATAGCGCGGGACCGTCGGTCCCGCTGACCATGCGAACGGCGTTGCCGTGAGCAGAAGGGGGCTTAGCGCCCTCAATTACAGCTAACTCGAGCGCGTTCGCGTCCGCCGTGGTGACGGAAACCGGAATGCGCTGGCACCTTGCGGTCAGCGTTCGCTTACAGAGGTTCGAGGAGAAAGCCCACGACTGCAGTCGTGGGAGGATGTCAGGCGAACAACTGACGCGCCTGGCAAGACCTCCGTTCTCGCTGGCCGTCGTTCACTCACTACGTTCGTTCACGATGACGTCGTCGACATCTCCTCGCGGTCAGTGTTCGCTTACGCGAACAACTGACGCGCGTCGTCGATGGCCGCGACAAGCTTGTCGACCTCGTCTTTCGTGTTATAGACGTAGAACGAGGCTCGAGCCGAGGCCGCGACCCCCAGTTTGTCGTGCAGCGGTTGGGTACAGTGGTCGCCGGCGCGGATCGCGACCGCGTGGTCGTTCATGATCGAGGCCAGGTCGTGGGCGTGGACGCTCTCGAGATTGAAGCCGACCAGCCCGGCTCGATCCGGTCCGGGTTCGGGGCCGTAAATATCGACGTCCGGTTCGGCCGCGAGTTGCTCGTAGGCGTAGCGGGTGATCTCCTCTTCGTGGGCCTGAATCCGGTCCATACCGATCTCCTCGAGCCAGTCGATCGCGGCGACGAGGCCGACGGCTTCGGCGATCTGGGGCGTTCCGGGTTCGAACTTCCAGGGGAGGTCGTCCCAGGTGGAGTCCTCGAAGGTGACCTTGCGGATCATGCCGCCGCCGTAGAGATAGGGCTGCATGTCCTCGAGCAGCTCCGTCTTGCCGTAGAGTGCGCCGATGCCGGTTGGGCCGGCCATCTTGTGACCGGAGAAGGCGTAGAAGTCAGCGTCGATGGCCTCGACGTCGACGGGCCGGTTGGGAACGGCCTGTGCGCCGTCGATGAACGTCAGCGCGTCGTGGTTGTGGGCGATGTCGACGAGTTCGGAGACGGGGTTGACGGTACCGAGTGTGTTCGAGACGTGGACCGCAGAGACCATCGCGGTATCGTCGGTGATGACCTCGCGGGCGTGGTCCATGTCGAGGCGGCCGTCCTCCGTAATCCGAATGTACTCGACGTCGGCGCCGGTGCGCTTTCCGATCTGCTGCCAGGTGACCAGCGACGCGTGGTGTTCCATCTCTGTCAGCACGACATCGTCACCGGGGCCGAGTTCGTTCAGTCCCCAGGAGTAGGCGACCAGGTTCTCGGCCTCGGTCGTGTTCTTGGTGAAAACGACTTCCTCGCGGCCACCACCGGCACCGATGAACTCGGCGACGCGGTCGTGTGCTTCCTCGTAGGCGATGGACGCCTCCTGGCTCAGGTGATGAATCCCGCGGTGGACGTTCGCATTGAACTCGCGGTAGTAGTCGCTCATCGCGTCGACGACTGGATCTGGCGTCTGGGTCGTTGCCGCGTTGTCGAGGTAGACGACCTGCTGATCGTCGAACTCTCGCTTTAGGATCGGGAATTGATCCCGGATAGCCCCGACGTCGAGCGACTCGAGGTTCTGTTGACTCATTGGTGACTAGGACGGACCGCACACAAAACACTCCTTCGGTCCGGAATCGGTCGATCGGTACTCGATCGGGGCCATCCTGCGATACGAGCCGGATGCGGTCCGTGGAACTGAGTCGTGACCGTCGTCGGGAGCGGAACCATGATGCAGACGGCAGCAATAGAAGGGGGTGTGGAAGGGAGCGACGAAATGGGGGTGTGAAAGGTGGATGAGACGGCAGTGACACACTCGTGCCAGGGCGTCCTGCCGCAGTTTCATCTTTCAGTTCGACGGAGATACCTGTGTTCCCAAACACCTTTGGGATCGTCGGCGGACCGCGAATCGACTGCAGAACGTCGTCCTCGTTCCGTCGGTCCGAACGGGACCGAACTCCCGGTGGGGACTCGAGCACGTATGCGAGCCGATTCGGGTCGGAATGACGGAATTACCAGATACCGTGCCTACGAAGCAACCGTTCCCCCATCGCCGTGGTCCACTCGATCCGCGTGTCGAGCGAGGTGTTGTACCGCGTGACCTCCGTGAGATACCCCGGGCGCTCGAGATCGCCGGCGACTTTGTGGATCAGTTTCGGTTTGTCGCCGACGAGCGTATTTCCGACCGTGAACTGGTAGGCCGGTGGGTACGCGCCGTAGATGTACTCCTCGTTCATGAACTCCACAGTGTCGGCCGCGATTTGTCGTGAATCGCCGACTACCGACGGATAGATCGCTTGTCCGTATCCGTCCGGGCCCAGATCGGACCCCCAGATCCCCTTCGAGCTGTGGAAGTCGATGACGACGTTCGGATCGACTGACGTGATGAGGTTCCAGAGTTCCTTCGCGAGTGACGACGTCGGGGGCTGGCCGACCGGGAACTGCCGATTGAGGTTGCCCCGTGGACTGTTGTACGTCCGTTGCTCGACTGCGACGGCGTCCGCTTCCGGAAGAACGACGAGCGTTCCTCGCTCAAGTTCCTGCTCGCGAATCCGATAGGCCGCTTCGATTCCTGCCAGTTCGTTCCCGTCCATTCCACCGACGACCACGCCAGTCGGTCCCGGACGTGGCGCGTCGATGACGAAGACCTCGGTTTCGTACGCGGTATTCGGCTGCAACGTCAGTGTCTTCCGGTCGGACGTGTCTGAATCGGACGAGTCCCCGGTGGACGGCCCTCCAGCGGATCGGTCCCCGGTGGACGGATCCGGACAGAATTCGTGCTCGCTCGCGCTGACGCTTCCGACGCTCCCGACGATCGTGCTTACAATCGCCGCCGCTCCACCCGTGAGGATCGACCGACGAGACGATAGTGTATTTCGTTGTCTTCTCTCTGCGCTGTGTTCTCCGTTTGGGTCGTTCATACGCCGGATCAACCAACACTGAACCCCACGGAAAGTATTAGTACAATATCAATCGGTAGTTAGCACATATCGAACAGTAGTCAAAGACTGACAATCGTGGCGAACGTTCCCGGATCCCAAACGATCTGCCCCCTTCTCTCAAATTTCCGCCATTTCCGCGGTGGCAGCGTCGATACTCGAGTCGGACCGGGACGGTTCGAGCGACGCGAGATCGTCCACGGATTGCGTCTCACTCGCGGGCTGGGCCGTCGCGCTATTGCATCCACAGCATTTGCGCGTGCAGCGTTTTCCCCACCTCGAGGACGTTCGCCTCGTCGACGAACCCTTCCTCGATCGCGAGTTCGACGGCGCGGGTCCCGACGATGTTGGCCACGGCCGCCTGTGCGAGGCTCTCGACCACCGTACGTTCGTCGACCTCGTCGCCGCCATAGAATTCCTCGGTAACGGTTAGCGAGAGGTCGCCTTCCTCGAACGTCTCGCCGAGGACGTCCTCGTCGCAGACGGCGACCAGCAGTCCCTCCTGTGTCTGTCGTTCGTTGACGATCATTTACTCGAGTTCCCACTCGCGGTCGCGGTCCGCTGCATCGCTCGAATCGGTGCTCTCCAGACCGTCCAGTCCGCGGTCGCTCCGGCGCTCGGGCGCTGACTGTCGATCCGCGCCTCGAGCGCCGGTCCCGACGTCGGCGTCGGTTCCGCTGGCACCTGGGCCCTGACCGAACAGTTCCTCGCGGTCCTGCATCATCTGCTGTTCGGCCCGCTCGCGCATTTCGTTCGCCTCTTCTGCGATGTCCTCGGCCTGGTCGTACTCGCCCAGTTCCTCGAGGATTTCGGCCTTCTCTTCGAGGACTTTCGCGTTGCGCAGCCCGAGGCGAATCGCGTTATCGACGCAGTGGAGCGCGTCCTCGGCCAGCCCACGCTCGGAGAGGAAGAACGCACGATTGAACCACCCCTCGGCGAACCGCTCGTCGATCTCGACGGCACGTTCCGCGTGTTCGAGTGCCTGAGCGGTCTCGCCGAATTCCCAGAGCGCGTAGGCGAGGTTCGTCTCGGCGGTCGCGGCGTGTTCGCTCTCGTCGTCGATCCGCAGCGCTTCACGGTGGGCTCCGATTGCCTCGTCGTACTCCTCGAGCTCGGCGTGGGCGACGCCCTTGTTGACCCAGGCTTCCTGCTCGAGACGCTTGTCCTCGGCGAAGCGGGCGGTCCGCTCGAAGGCGTCGGTCGCCTGCTCGTAGCGGTTGATTTGCATGTAATTCAGCCCGACGTCGAGCAGCTCGGTCGCGTCGACGTCGTCCTGATCGATGTTGTGTGCATCGAGCGTGTCGGTGATGACACGGGAGTCGACGGGATCGACTTTCGAGGGATCGACGCCCAACTCCGGCGGGTCGAGATCGAACTCCTCGTACGGATCGCCGAACCCCTCTCCCTCGGAGAATCGGTGGTCGCGATCGTCGTCTCGGTCGGTCATTATCCAGAATTGGCGGCGACGACTGTTAAGGGCTGCGACCCGGGTATGGCGGGACGGAATTCGAGGACGGGCGGCGATTCCTTCGACCACAACCACCTCCCGAAATTAGAAGCGTATGGGTTCATCCGCTGGGACAAAAACACACACGAGGTCGAGAAGGGGCCTGCGTTCGAACACGTTCGACCACTCTTGGAGATGCTTGACAGCCAAGCGACTGAATTCACGTGTAAGTGGCCGTGAGTGAGAGGCGCAACCACTAAGACACTCGTTCTGGAAACGAGCAGTAGGGATGGGAACAGATGACGAGCGAGAAGTCATACACGGTAGCGGAATCGCTCAGCACGCGCTCAGCACACGCGTTATCCAAACCATTGCAGAACGCGAAGGCGTCGCTCCGACCGACCTTCCTCCCCTCTACGACGCCATCGACCCAGAGGCGCTCGACTCGATATTCACCGCTGGCCGGGGTCACCTCGTCTTCCCGTATTACGGGTACAGGATACTGGTGTCCGGCGACGGACGTCTCGACATCGACGACAGCGACGACGTGTGACCGAACGGATAGTAGCGTACCACGACCGCTGTGAAGTAGATGCGGTGTCCAACTTCGGTTACGGCACAAGAACCGATAGACGACAGACCACGCATTGATACGGACTACTGTACGTCATTACCGGTGCAACCGCGACCGTCTGCGGGTCCACCGGTACATCGTTACAGCAGACCGTATGAGGCTTAGCAGGCACCCGTAGCTTCAGAGAATGAGGCCAGTGCGATCGGTTTGATCAGTTCCGTGGACTACTCTGTCACCCGGCGTATTCCGATATTCAATACGTTTCGTCTTCACAGTAACCGGTAGTGTCTGTATCTTCGATGGCCTGAAACTCCGTTGAGCCACACTGGCACCCGTTTTTCGTCCCGATCGGTTGAATCGTCCCGTCAGGCCATTCCTTAGCCGCATAGGCAGATCCACATGCAAGACATTCGGCCATTGTCCGTTCGCTCTCCCCGTCGGGCATTTTTTCATATCCGAGTTAGTGGGGTAACAGTGTCAGCACTACTTCTGTTTATACAACATCTTTTTAAGTGAACTATCGATTCGAATCCTCTATTTCGGGGAGGGTACTCCCGAGGATGTTCTTCATTCCGCGGCGGAGTCGAGACGCGACGGCCTGCTGGGTGATCCCGAGTTCGTCGCCGAGTTCTTCCATCGTTATCTGGCGAGGGGACTCGAAATACCCACGATTGTACGCAAGTACCAGCGCATCTTGCTGGGAGTCGGTCAGCGCTGCTTCGGTCTCCGTCTCGATTGGGGTGATCGCGTGTAACTTCGTGATCGTGATCGGAATATCCGACTCCAGACAAGACCTCTGAAAGTGTGCAATATCGCTTCGATCATCTCCGCGGATTTCGAACGTCCATTGCTGGCTCGTGCCAACGGCTTCGAGGAGTGGAATTTCTGTCTCGGTGAGTACGCTGAGAATGCCGGCGTATTCTCGCGTCCACTCGACACGCAAGAGATATTCATCTTCAATGGAATCGATGAGACGTATCTTCTCCACTCCAGGGTGGTTGGTGAACGCCCCTTCAATATCATCGACGACGGTCCCTCGTACCCAGAAATAGGGTATGACGACGTTCTGTGCCGGGATAATCCGCTCCAGTGTTACCATTACGTTGGGCAACTGCGTGAACACAGTTCCCAAGGGAAATTCATCTGACGGGACGGTAAAGGTCGCCTCGGTAGCCATTATTCGAATAGTGGCGCTTTGCTCGTATATACCCCGCAGGGAAAATATGATTAAAAACAAATCGTCATCACGATTTCTATCCTGAAATAATTATAATAAAATAAAAGAATGTCGGTTTTATACATGAAATCGAGTAGTTCACTGGTCGCAAACTCGTAACAGGGTCTGACAGCCGTGTGTAGAAACAGCGAGTCTCGTCGTGGTTGGGCCTTGCGAGACTCGCAGTTCCCTGTTCGTAAACACACCCTAAATAGATTATGTGACTATCTGAGTGACAAGGGTCTCGGCACCTCTATTGTCTATGCATAGACATGCTAGAAGAACTATCAACGCGAATCTTTTTCCATTGCCTGCTTTTGATTGTTTGAATAGGTACGTGGTTGGGCCATGACACCTGACAAACCGACAACAGAAGCGATAGATCTGCTACAAGAACTCGGACTGCAAGAGTACGAAGCTCGCTGTTTCGTGGCACTAAATCAGTTACCCAGCGGGACGGCGAAAGAAATCCACGAGATTTCCAAGGTACCCCGGACGAGAGTGTACGATGCGGTGCAGGTGCTTGGGTCACATGGACTGGTCGAAGTCCAACACAGCAATCCCCAAGTCTACCGCGCTGTCGACATCACCGAGGCGACACAGACACTCCGCCAGAAGTACGCTGATCGGATCGACACCCTCGAGATGCACCTCGAAAACACCGGTGTCCAAGAGACCGACGAGGAAGTGCGTGTCCACGAAGTCTGGTCGCTGATGGGCCACGAGGCGATTGAAACACGAACACACCAACTGATCGATAGTGCGAACTTCGAGATTGTGTTCGTTGTCATCGACGAGGGCCTCCTGTCGGATGGGCTGTTCGAGGGTTTACAGATGGCCGCCGACCGTGATATCTCGATCATGGTGGGTGGGGTGACGGATGCGATCACAGCACGGCTTGGAATGGAACTTCCCACGGTCAACGTGTTTGAATCGAACCTCGACTGGCTCACTGGCGCGAGCGACGATGACATTGTGATCAGCCGTCTCCTGCTCGTCGACCGCGAGACGCTGCTGATCGGGTCGTGCTATCCGGACGCTGACGATGAGAAGGAACAAGAACAGGCCGTGTTCGCCACAGGTCTCGAAAACGGGATGGTCGTGCTGCTCCGGCGATTGATCACCATGGGTCTGGCCACCGAGGATGATCAGCAGGACTGACGCAGCAAGTGGGTGCTTGAGGCAATCTTTCGCTGATGTTCACAGGTAGTCCAGTATAACTACTGTATAGATGACTGATACGTATTTCACCGATATTGGATCATTCTGATCCGAACGAGTGCAGAGACAATCACCAGTTCGCTGTGGAAATATGCAGACCGAGCGAGACGTGAGGCGTTGTGAGGATCCGAGTTAACAGAAGCCATCTATGTCTGGAAGTGAAACGAGCCCTTGTATAATCTGGTTAATAAAATCAGTACACAATGGTTTAATCATGTACACAACGACCTCGACAGAGAAAACAGATGAATTGCTCCAGTTGTTGAGCCACTCCCACAGACGACAAGCTCTCCGATTTCTGCGTAAGAAGCCGAATCATACGGCAACTGTAGACGAGCTACTGGAGTCTACCTGTTCTTCGTCAGGAGGGTCGGTATCGGAGATGCATCACGTTCACATTCCGAAATTGGATGAGTCCGAATTAGTTAAATTGGACTCACAGGGAGAGATGATCCAATATTATCCTGACACGTTATGTGAAGAACTCCTACAGGTTCTGATCCGTCATGATCGACAGTCACCTAGAACATAGGTGTACCACTTGCGGTACCGAAATTCCCGCCACAAAATGGCATTCGTCTGTGGTCTAGCCGGTAATACCAAGTATACCACTTCTGGATGAAGACTGTCGGAGAGAATGGTACCAAAAAGCATCTATGCTCGCAACTGACTGTCAGGACTGAGTGACCATCCGAGTATTTAATATTCAGATTTCGTTTTCTCTATTAATTAGCTGAGGGCATAGTACATTCTCATGTTTCACTGACCGATGACTACAAACATACACTTACTGCACTGTATTATTTGTCTTTGTATCATCCGATCTGGATACTCTCCTTCTTTATCTTAACATTCCTTTTGTCAGTCACGCGGATAGTGTATCCTTCAAAAGTGAACGTAATGGAGACCGCTGAATTATGTCTCCGTGCATGTTTTATCAGTTGTTCCAGTGCATCTACCTCAATACTATTGTACAATGGATCAAGCGTAGTTTCGGCAACCCCATTCAACACAGCAATTCCTCTCAGTATCGCTTGAGTGGGGGATTCGTCGAGTTGTTGTTCTACCGTGATCGTCGAACCTCCATCAGTGCTTATCTCTTTGCAGTGGTGGTCTTGCTGCATCGTGTACGTTATACCTCCTTGGACATTTCACCTTTCATCCCAATCAGATGGGCTATGATCATCTGGGTGAATATATTATATACGGTTGAATGTGCTTCGTTGAAAAGCCTCTTAGAGTCTAATTCACTGGTTTAGTGAAGGCAAAGCCAAGGAGACGATTCTGCGATGGAAGTCCGTCTCCTCAACTTCGTGAGAGAGTGTAAGCAGCCAGAGCGCGTCATAGAAAGACTCGCAGGTAGTTTGTTTCGACTTCCTCTAATTGAATCAGCCGATACGTAGGTATGCGAATCTACCGCTGACACTTCTATCAGCTATCGGTGATGTTGGCAGAGCCATCCTGACTAGAAGACGCGAATGTCGCACAATACCAGGCTCGATTCACGAAGGCGGTGATCACTCAATACAGCGCAAGCAGGTAGTGAAGCAGTATGGCTATCTACGTATCAGTGAGCTACCGAACTAGATTCCAGTGAGTGATCACTGAAGAACGGAGCGTTCGTACTCTGCGATTTCGACCGATCCACAGGACAGACACTTCCAGTCAGTCGGTTCAAGCATCGTCCCGCAATCCCGGCACTCACGAACAACCTCATCGTCATTAACCAACCACCGCCGAACCGCGGTGGTATAGGACATACGCTCTCATCTCAGAAGGCTGCCGCAAAGACTGTTCTCCTTTCCCCTGCTTGGACTAGCTGAACTGCTATGCTCGTCCATTCGTCTCTAGCGGCCGTGTTGAATCGCCATACGGAATCGGAATTCACTGTTTCACGGCACGCTTGATGTTGTAGACGACACACATCAGGGCGATTTCGCGGAACTCACGGAACCAAGAACGCGCTCGCACGGCGAAGCCGAGCGAGCGCTTGACAGCCGAGTTCACGGTTTCCGTCATAGAGCGCTGATTGTAGCGTTGTTCGTCGATTCTGGCGTTGTGCGCGTGGTCGTACGGAGCGAAGATACGATGCTTGATCAGCGGTCTGATGCCGAGTTCACGGAGTGCTTCGCGGAGCGATTGCTTGTCGTAGCCCTTATCGGCGGCCAGAGACCGCAGATCGCCCGCGTTTCGGCGGGCGATCTGCTCGGCGAGGTCTGCGTCACTTCCTTCCCGGTTTGTCGAGCAGTGTACGTCGAGGACGGCTTGAGACTCCGTATCGACGAGTTTCGTCACTTTGAGCTTCTGGACGCGGTAGCTTATTCGCTGACAGTAATGACGGCTCGCGGCTGATCGCTCGTAGAATGTGGCGTCAATAGCGCCGTGTTTCGAGGGATCGTGCAGCTGCGCCGACTGGCGCAGCAGCACTCGACAGACGCTCATACTGATCCGGTCGAACGCTTTACACAACGTGGATGGACAGGGGAGATCGGCCGCACTGAGGCCGATCTCCCCGGTTATTTGTGGCATCTCCTTGAGCAGGTCAATCGTCATCCGGTAGGACGTATCGAGGTAAATCCGCAGACAGTGGAGTGAAACGAGGGCATAGTCGGCGAATCCGCCGCCACCTTCCGGGGCGGCGGATTCGTCTCCATCGCCAGTAACGTTTTGAGCAATCGGCACAACTTCCCCAATGAAGCGGGAGATTTGCGTCATGAACACTCGCAGCCTCCCGCTTCAACTCCTTTGATTTACTGACTTGTTCCGCCGCCGTCTAGTGATTCAACACAGCCTCTCTAGCACTCGGAGGGATATCCAGAACGCTGGAGAGCATCGCCGGGCGAGGACGGGCCCCGCCGGACGGTCAGTCGTTCCAGAACTCCTCGTGCTGGTGTTCGTTCAGGACGTAGGTCAACTGGTCGCTCAGGAAATTACCCGGAATGTCGAAGTAACACGGTCCCCGACCTCGAAGTAGCCAGTCCACGGGTACTCGTCGTCCTCCGTGAGCAACTCCTCGGGGAACGACAGTCTCCCCTCGTCAGAGACGGCGCTCGAGTCGATGCGGTTGAACTCGGCGTGTTCGTCGAGAGTCCGCTGCGACCGGGTCACGACGACCTGTTCGGCCGAAGGGTCGAACACCCAGTAGGCTTCGACCCCGAGGTGAGGACGTCCCACTCGGTGACCGCCGAAGGGAACGATAGGCGAGCGTCGTCGGGATCGATACGTGCCTGTCCGAGGTCCTGTGGTGGTGACTCCGGGTTACTCCTCGTCGATTGTGTTCGTTGGTTGCCGCGCCAAATGACCTCACGACGCGCCGGAGTTCTGCCGGTTAGTACGGCGTCGTGGGAATGGGGACGTACAGCGCCGTAAAGGTGGGCGTGAGCGCGTTCACTCGCACACTCGCCGCCGAGTAGATCGACGACGATGTCCGCGTAACCGCGGTCGAGCCAGGTTCGTCGCCAACTCTGCGCGGAAATTCTCGAGGTATTGTAACTCGATCTACCATCGGTGCTGAGCGATCGCAACTCCTCGGCAACTGATCTTCAGTCCTTGCTGAATTCGCGCGTTGTCTCTCGCACGCCCGTGCTATCAGATTCTGTATGGTAGCGGACCAAAACTATGAATCGCGCTGGTGAACTACTCCGCCCTACCGCGCTCGGGCCTCCCCGGCCCTCGCTTGGTGCGGACGGAGCGTCCTGTTTCTGTGTCGGAACGTGCAGGAACAGATCCCACAGCGTCCACAAGACGCGGAGCGTCTCGTGCGGCCCGGCAGAACGCTGTTGGCGTTCTGCGGACGGTTCCAGACTCCGCAGGCGACTTCCCTTGACAGGTGGTTCGGAGTGTCCCGCTCCTACCGGTTGGACACTCGACCACAACCGACGATGCACGCTTGTTGTCGCGTTTGAACACCGCCGGAAGCGTGGTGAGCATCTTATTACCACCTTCGATCGAAGGCGTAGTAAGGGTGCCGATTCACACGAAACCAAGACGTGCGGGCGCTGTCTCCCCTCCCTGCTTGCTTCGCTCGCTGCGGATAGTGCGGGACCGTCGGTCCCGCTGACCATGCGAACGGCGTCGCCGTGAGCAGAAGGGGGCTTAGCGCCCTCAATTACAGCTAATCGCTATCAGACTCGCTCGCCGAGGCGCCTGGTTGCTCCCCGCAATGACTGCGTCACTTCCGCCGGATGGGGCAGACCGAGCCGGTATCGGAATCGATCCTGGCGCTTGAACGGTTCGAACACAGCGGGTTCTTCGAGCCCCCAGATCTGCGCCTGTCGACCGCCCGTCCCCCGCCGATCGAGAATCGCGTTGGCAGCGCGGCGGCCGGCTTCGTTGGCCGACTCCATCGAGGCCAGATCGGCGTTCGTCCGCACGTAATCGCTCGCCAGTGTCAGATTGCCGACGGCGACGTCGGCCGGCGGCCGATTTCGCAGCGAACCGACGGTGTTGATCAGAAGTGGCGACTGGTTTTCGACGCCCACCTCGTCGAGGGCTTCTTCTTCCGCTGGTCGGGACCTCTCCAAGTTCACCCGACGGTGCTCCGCGCGGTCGCCGTCCGCCAGTGGCCTCTCCGACGAACCGCCGGGTTCTACGATCGCCGGGTCGAGGAACCAGTCGACCAACAGTTCGTCGCGTAATCGCTCGTCGGGCCCGTTTAAGTGCCGTTTCAGCTGTTCCCAGATCTCCGCGGCGACCTCGTCGCGCGTACACTCTCTCGCGGGCTTGTCGTACAGGACACCCGGGGTATCCCAGTCGGACGCGATCACCGAGAGCACCCCCTCGACGTCATCGGGGCTACGGCTTTCGATGTCGGTGCCGGTCCAGAACTGCCGCTGTGAGATCGATGTCAGCGCCCACGGAGCGTCGGCGTAGACCTGATGCCCGCGCGTCAACTCGACGTCCTCGGCGAGGTAGAACTGGATGCCGCTCATCCAGGCCGTCTCGAGCCGGCTGATCCGGTCGAGTTCAGGCACGGTACGGGCCAGCGCGGGCGGGATCACCTCGGGGGCAACCTCGACCGGCACGGCGAGGACGTACTCGTCGGCCGATATCGTCCGTTCGTTCGCGGCGACAGATCGGCCATCGGCCACCACGGCGCCGGTAACGCGTCGGCCGTTCGACTCGAGCCGCTGGACGGGGGTATTCGGGCGGAATTCGACCTCAAGTGTCTCGAGGTGGCGGAGCCAGGGATCGATCCAGGCCTCGCTCGTCGGCGCGTTCAGGACGCGTTCGGTCGGCCGCGTCGGATCGAGTTGGCCGAACAGTAGCTGCAGGTAGACGGTGCCGATCGTCCGAGCGCTTCCCACTTGCGGCCGCAACGCGACGAGCGACTGGACGGCGAACGCGAGCCGGTCGCGAAACTCCGGGGAGCGGTTTTCGGCGTCGATGAATTCCCACCAGGAAACGTCGTCGAGTTCCTCCTCGCGTCGAGCCTCGCAGGCGGTCAGCAGGTACAGCAGTCGCTCGAGCAGGAAGCGAACGTCCCGGGCAGGAAGTTCATCGGCGAACGCCGGCCGAAGCGACTCGAGCCAGCCGCGAACCGAGTCGGGGGTGCGCGTGTCGGCGATCCGCCCCGGTCCCGTCGTGCTCGCGATGAGCGTCGCCTCGGTTTCGACGAGGTTGTCCGCGACCGTCCCGTTCCCGTCGGGGATCCGCTCCATCGTGTCGACGACGTGGCGGTAAAACGCTGGGAAGAACCGAAAGCCGTGTTCACCGTGCAGCGCCGCCGGTTCGTCCGCGATCGGTATCGATCGAGCCTTTCCGCCGAAGCGGTCGTTCGCCTCGAAGATGGTCACGTCGAATCCGCGCTCGGCGAGCTCGTGGGCCGCGGTCAGGCCACCGATCCCGCCGCCGAGGACGGCAACGTCGGTCATTGCTGTTCGGTGCGTGCTCCATCCAGATAACGGCCGTCCCTAACGACGCGACGTCCCTGCCCGCGAACCGAACGCCGGTTACCGACGGAGCGGCCCGGTACGGACACGAGAAGCGGTGGCTGGGGACATCGTTTCGAAACGTGGGTGGGTGCGCCGACGCGCGTCGACAGCCGGCCGCGGCCGAAACGGATCTCCCGGGCGGAATCGGTCGTCACTCTCCGACGAACCCGTCGAGTTGTTCGAGGATGCCGTCCGTCGTCACGACGTCCCCGTACTTCGCGTCGATGTCGAAGAGGTTCGCTCGGTGCGGTCCCTCTGCCCTGTCGCCGACGGCATCGGCGGGCACAATCGTACGGTAGCCGTGCTGGAGGCTATCGACCGCCGTTGCGCGGACGCAGCCGCTTGTCGTCACGCCGGCGATGACGAGTGTATCGACGCGGTTCGTCGTCAGCTCTGATTGCAGGTCGGTGCCGAAGAAGGCGCTCGCGTACTTCTTGAGGATGACGCGCTCGTCCTCAATCGGTGCGATTCGGTCGTCCACCTCGACACGTTCGGTGCCGAGTCGCAACTCCTTGAGCGCGGGTACTTTTTCGACGAATCTCCCCGCGTCGCCGTACGATTCCTCGAATGCGACGGTCGTGAAATACCGTGGGAGATCGGATTTTCGAAACGCCTCGAGCAGGCGGTCAGTTTGCTCGAGGACGTCTCCGACGGCCGTCCCGAGGTTCGAGTCCGGGTCAGTGAACGCGTTGATGAGGTCGATGACGATCAGCGCCGGGCGGTCTCCCATGCCGACGGGTTCGCCGAACTGGAGTTCGGCGTAGCGGTCTTCAGTGGCGTCGATCCAGTCCATGAATTGGCTCTCGTTGTGCGATCTGGTCTGCGGCGTGCAGTACGGATCTGTATCAGCGGATTCGTGAGCGGTGTGTGGGTGGTGGATGGTCGGTGGTGCGCGAGTGTCCGATGGGCGGGTCAGTTGTGCCGGTCGTCGAACTCGTGGCGCTCCGCGGCGATCCGTTCGGCCAGATCCTCGTCGTTCAGTAGCGGTCCGTAGTCGAATTCCTCGAGGTCGTCGCGCCGCTCGCGGATCTCTGCGCGTCTGTCGTCGGTTGCGGCTCCGTCGACGGTTCCGTCGTCGCCGACTACCACGCCGTACTCCTCGCGGGCGGCCGCGGAGGAGACGAGCCCCCGCCGGACTTCCGTGGCGACCAGTTCGGGATCTCGCTCGAGCGGATCGCCCAGGCCGCCGCCGCCAGCGGTCCGGAAGACGAGTCTATCGCCGGCGGAGACGGGAACGTTCTCGACCTTCGAGGGGAGTTCCTCCTCGCTCCCGTCGGTTCTGACGAGCTTCTTCTCGCTGGTTCCGGCGTGTTTTCCGCCGTCGACTCCCCACGGGTAGGTGTGCGCGCGATCGTCCTGGAACGTGATCGCGCCGTCTTCCTCGAACGTGTAGACCTTCGTGATGCCGTGGCCGCCGCGGAACTTGCCAGCCCCGCCGGTGTCGGCGCGCGTACTGTACTCGTCGATGGTGAGTGGGTAGTAGGCCTCCTGATACTCCGCGGGGACGGTTCGGAACAGCGGCCACCAGGAGTGGCCGTCGAGTCCATCGCCACCGGGTCGGGCGGGGATGCCCCCGTAGAGGATCTCGAGCATCTGGAAGTCGTTGCCCTCGGAATCGGTGCCAGCGTACACGAGGTTCGGCGAGGTCCCGTAGCTCCCCGCGACCGAGAAGCCGTCGATGAGCTTCGAGAAAGTCGCCTGCAGGACGTCGAACTGGCGGGCCATCAGCGGCAGGCGGTTGCCCAGCGCGGCCGGGAACTCCGGCTGCACGACGCTCCCTTCGGGCAAGTTGACCTCGAAGAGGTCGTAGTACCCGTCGTTGAACGTCAGCAGCGGGTCGAAGGCCATGATGAGGAAGACCCCGGTGAACATCTTGAACATCTTCTCGTTGAGCAGGAAGTTCACCGTCCCGGGAACCTGCGCGTCGGTCCCCCCCCAGTCGAGGTGGACGGTATCCCCCTCGCGGTAGATCTCGAGGTGAAGCTTGATCGGGCCATTGCCCATGCCGTCGTCGTCGACGTGGTCCTCGAAGGTGTAGCGCTCGCCGTCGGGCACGAACTCGCGGATGAGATTAATCATTCCATCGCGGGTTCGATCGAGGATGGCATCGCAGCCTTCCAGGTAGGTCTCCCTGCCGAATCGGTCGCAAAGTTCCTGTACGCGCGATTCGGCGACGGCGGTGCCAGCCGCGAGCGCCTTGATATCTGCTTCCGCGTGCTCGGGGAGGCGTGTGTTGTGTGCGAACGTCTCGAGGAGTTCGCCGTCGAACTCGCCTTCCTTGTACAGTTTTACCGGGGGCAGACGCATTCCTTCCTCGAAGATGGTTGTGGCCTGGACTGGCATGCTGCCGGGCGTCTTCCCGCCCACGTCCATCAGATTTCCCCACTGGCTGCCGAAGCCGACGAGTTCGTCGTCGTCAAAGATTGGGCGTAGCAACAGCATGTCCGGCGTATGCGAGACCGCCCCTGCGCACATGTAGGGGTCGTTCGTGGCGACGACGTCGCCATCGTTTAGATCGTCCCAGCCGAACGGGGCGTTCTCGATGATTGTATCGATAGCGCTGCCGAACTGCCCCATGACCATCCGGCCCTGCGGGTCGGCGATCAGGGGGAACTGGTCGGACTGTTCCCGGATGACCGGGCTGATCGCCGTCGTCTCCACGACGCGGTCCATCTCGTGACGCGTGTTCGAGAGCGTGCTTTCGATGATGTCGAGGGTCGTCGCGTCGATGTCGTGGTCGCCCACGAAGTCGGGCGTGGCGTCTACTGCGTGCTGGCTCATTTGGAATCACTCCGGTTGATCTCGAGGTTCGCGTACCGATCGACCGTCGCCGCGTGGTCGGGTTGGACGACGACGGTCGAGTCGTCGTCGGTGACGATCGCCGGCCCGTCGATCACGTTTCCGGGTCGTAACCGCTCGCGGTCGTAGATCGCCGTCTCGCGGTAGTCGTCGTCGAAGAAGACGTCCTGCGTCCCGACGCGGGCCTCGCTCGCGTCCTCGTCACCGAGTTCGCTCTCTTCGAGCGTGACCCCCTGTAACGTTCCCTTGCCGATGACGCGGAGGTTCGCGATCTCGAGGGGTGCGGCGAGCGAGAAGCCGAAGCGCTGATCGTGGCGCGCTTCGAAGTCGCCTTTGATCTCCGCGATGCCGTCGTCGGTCCGGAGGTTCGTCACGTCGATCGGGATGGACATCTGGACGTCCTGGCGGTAGTACCGACAGTCAGCGTAGTACTCGAAGGCGTGATCCTCGTCGGCGACGCCTTCGGACGCGAGCCAGTCCGTCGCTTCGTCTTTCAGATCCTGATAGGAGTCGTACACTTCCTCGCCGTCGACGTCCAGGTCCGTCTTCAGGTAGGTTTCGGAGAACTCGTTCTGAACGTCGCTAGTCAGGAAGCCGAACGCGCTCATGACGCCCGGGCCCGGTGGGACGATCAGGGGGTAGGCGTCCATCACGTCGGCCAGCGCGTTGGCGTGCATCGGGCCGGCGCCACCGAAGGCGACGAGTCCGAAGTCGCGCGGATCGTAGCCGCGCTCGACGGAAACGACGCGGAGCGCACCGTACATGTTCTCGTTGACGATGTCGAGGATCGCCTGTGCGGCTTCCTCGACCGTACTGTCGCGTTCGTCGGCGATCGTTCGAACGGCGGTACGGGCCGCATCGCGGTCCACGTCCATCTTCCCGCCGAGCCTGACGTTCGACGGGATCCGTCCGAGGACGACGTTCGCGTCGGTTACGGTGGGTTCCTCGCCGCCTTGTCCGTAGCAGGCTGGCCCCGGATCTGCGCCGGCGCTCTCTGGCCCGACCTGGAGGGACCCGGAGAGCTGGACGCGGGCGATCGACCCTCCCCCCGCGCCGACCGTGTTGACGTCGACGGCTCGAGACTTGAACTCCCGATACCCGACTTTCGTCTGGCGGGTCGTTTCGGGGGTGCCGTCCTCGACCAGCGAGACGTCCGTCGACGTCCCGCCCATGTCCAGCGTGAGCACGTCCGGGATCCCTTTCTTTTCGGCGATGGTAGCGGCCCCGACGACACCCCCCGACGGCCCCGACAGGGCAAGTTCGACCGGTCGATGCTTCGCGGCCTCAGAGCTCATCAGTCCACCGTCGGATCGGACGACGTTCATCGTCGCCGTCGAGCCGGCGTCCTCGAGCGAGTCGTCGAGGTCGTCGAGGTAGTCGATGACCTGCGGTCGCGCGTAATCGTTGATGACCGTCGTCAGCGTTCGCTCGTACTCGCCGTATTCCGGGACGATCTCCGCGGAAATCGACACCGGAAGGTCGGGATATTCCTCCTGAATGACGTCACGAACCTGTCGCTCGTGCGTCGGGTTCAGATACGAGTTCAACAGGGCGACGGTCAGCGACTCGACCCCCGATTCAGCGAGTTCCCGAACCGCGTCTCGGACCTCCGCCTCGTCGATCGGCTCGTGTTCAGTCCCGTCGGGCGATGCGATCCGTCCGCCGACGCTTCGCGTGTCGACGAGGTCGGCCAGGGGCGCCGGCTTTTCCATGTCCATCCACCCGTAGAGCGGTCCCGGGGTCCATGCTCGTGCCAGGTGGAGGATGTCCTCGTGCCCGTCGCTCGTGAGGAGTCCGACTCGCGATCCGGTCTCCTCGAGCAGCATATTCGTGACGACGGTCGTGCCGTGAAACAACAAATTCAGGTCGCTAACGGTCGTGTCGGCTTTATTGACGGCCTCCCCGACCCCATCGATCACGCCCTCCGACGGGTTCGCCGGCGTGGATAGCACTTTGTCGATCGTGAGTTCGTGGGTGTCCTCGTCGAAGACGATGACGTCAGTGAACGTCCCACCCACGTCCACTCCTAAATTATGTGCCATACGTTATCAACGTCCACAACATGCATAGCTTCTCGAGTAAGCGTTCTCCCAACCAGTGAGGGTGGTTTATATACGGGCCGGCGACGGGTGCTGCAGCCAGCGTGAGCCCCCGATAGTGGCGACACGGTGAGGCCGTTCAGTTCGTCTCGAGTGGTGACATAGCGACTCGACTCGGATCGGTCTTCCTCGAACGCTCGGTGTCGACGGACGCCCGTGTATATAAACGGCCAACACTGGGTGGAAAAACTGTCTTTCGTCGTCGGAGTGTGGTACGGGAAAATGACGGCACGAGAACGAGCGGGTCCCCTCAACGGTCTCCGGGTTATCGACATGTCCGGGATGATAAGCGGGGCGTTCGCGACGACGATGATGGGCGACTTCGGCGCTGACGTCGTGATGATCGAACATCCGCGGACCGGCGATCCGATCCGGGAGTGGCCACAGAAGACCGAGGACGGGGAATCGTTGGCCTGGAAATCGCTCGGGCGAAACAAGCGGTGTATCACGCTCGATCTCGGCTCGGATCGCGGTCGAGAGATCGCCCTCGTCCTGATCGAAGACGCCGACGTCGTCTTCGAGAACTTCCGTCCCGGCACGATGGAGCGGTGGGGCCTCGGCCCTGACGACGTCCGCGCGGTCAACGAGAAAGCGATCATGGTTCGACTGTCTGGGTACGGCCAGACCGGGCCGAAATCACAGAAACCTGGATTTGGGACGGTGGCTGAGGGCATCTCCGGCTGGGCACACGCGAACGGCTTCCCCGACCGCGAGCCGCTGTTGCCCCCGATCAGTCTCGCGGATCTGACCGCGGCGCAGTTCGCGATGCAAGCCACCATGATGGCAATCTTCGAGCGCGACGTCGGCCGCGGCGGGAGTGGCGAGGGGCAGGTAATCGACGTGTCCCTCACCGAACCGCTCTGGCGGTTGTTCTTCGGCGAGGTCGAAGCCTACGACCGAATGGGCCACGTTCGCGAACGGACCGGCAACCGCCACCCGAACACTGCGCCGCGAAACATCTACGAGACCGCCGACGGATACATGACGATGTCCGCATCGAACCAGAAGATCTTCGAACGCGTCGCCGAGGCGATCAACAGACCCGACCTGGTCGACGATCCGCGGTTCGTGGACAACGAAACCCGCGTCGAGAACTGCGAGCCACTCGACGCGGAAATCGAGGCGTGGACGAAACAGCGTACCACTGCAGAGGCCATCGAGGCTCTCGAGGCCCACGACGCGATCGTCGGCCCCGTCTACGACATGGCGGACATCGTCGAGGACGAGCAGTTTCGGGCGCGGGATAGCATCGTCGAGGTCGAGGATCCAGACGTCGGGACGATCAAGACGTTCGCCCCGATTCCGAAGTTCTCGCGAACACCGGGGGAAGTGGAGTTCCTCGGCCCGCAACACGGCGAGCACAACGAGGAGGTCTACCAGGGCGAACTCGGGATGACGGCCGACGAGTACGCGGAACTGTCCGACGAGGGGATCATCTAGATGCGCCTGAACGACGTGACGCTCCGGGAGGGCGATCAGATGCCCGGTCGAGCGTACACCGCCGAGCAAAAGATCGAGTGCGTTCGCGCGCTTGACGACCTCGGCGTTCCGTTCGTCCAACCGGCGTTTCCGGCGACTGGGAAGAAGGATCGAACCGTCGTCGCGGAACTGAGCGGCACGACGGATGCCGAAATCGTTGCACTCGCGCGAGCGCTTGAGCGGGACATCGACGCGGCGGTCGATGCGGGCGCTGACGTCGTCGAGACGTTCGTCTCGGTCTCCGATCGCCATCTCGAGCACCTTCTCGAGACGTCCCGTGAGGAGATGCTGACGATGCTGACCGACGCGGTCGATTACATCGTCGATCGCGGCGTGACACCGCACGTCACGCTCGCGGACGCGTTCAGAACGGACCACGAGAAACTCGTCGAGGTCTTCGATGCGATCCCGAACGCGCCGTTCGTCACCCTCGCGGACTCCGTCGGCGCACGAACGCCCGTCACCGTCACGAGATCGCTCGATCGGCTCGCCGAGGACGTCGACTTCTCGCGCGTCGGCGTCCACTTCCACGACGACATGGGTTGTGGGACGGCGAACGCGCTGGCTGCGTACCACGCCGGCGTCGCGAAAGCCGACGTGAGCGTCGCATCGCTCGGCGAACGAGCCGGAAACAGCTCGCTCGAGGAAGTCGTCGTCGCCTGCGCCGTCGACCTCGGCGACGACCTCGGCATCCGAACGGACGAACTCGTTCCCGTCTGCCGATCCGTACTCGACACGCTCGGCGAGGAGTACGGCGACCGCAAGGCGGTCCTCGGCGCGGAGATATCCGAACACGAGTCGGGCATTCACACCGCGGCGATGCTCAGTGATCCCGCCACGCTCGAGCCGTTCGATCCCGCGGCCTTCGGCGGCGAGCGTCGACTCGTGTTCGGCGCGGCGACGGGGAACGACGGCGCGCGTAAACTCCTCGAACGCGCGGACGCGGCAGTCACCGACGAGACGCTTTCAGTGTTCAAATCGAGGTTGGCCGAACGCGGTCCGCTCGACCTGGACGAGGCGCTGACGCTCGCGAGAAACGAGTTCGGCGACTGATCGCCGATCGGGCCACTGGAGGCCTCCTATCAGTTCCCGATGAGTCCTCCGCCGGCCCGCCGTTACGCCCTCCATTGGTTGGGTATTTTTTGGAAAACGTTATTCTGTGTGGGTGAGTAGCACACGAACGACGGCTGGCCAGATGTTTCAAGCCGAAATTCACCTCCAGCAGGAGAAACCGTGCGTGCTCAACGACTTCGCGGACCACTTCGATACGTCGTTCGACATCGTCATCGAGGAACTCCACGATCATCTCGTTACCTTCACCATCCGGGTCGGAGACCCCCGAAGCGGGTACCTCGAGTTCTTCAGAGAGTCGGAACAGGTCGAGCACGTCGAGCGTCTCGACGAAGTCAGCTACCTCATTACGAAGACGTCGTGCGGAGCATACTCCGCCATCGACCGGAATCACGGCGTTCTCCGGCGGCAAAGCCGCGTCCTCGCTGATCGCCGCGTCTACACGGTCCTGTTCTTCCGTCGGGAGGACCTGCAGGCCATGATCGACGATTTCAATCGGATCGGAACTGTCACGCTCGGAAAGCTCACCGAGTTCGAGGAGTCGAAATCGATGCTCACGGACCGGCAACTCGAGGTCGTCACGTGTGCCCTCGAGGAGGGATACTTCGAGTGGCCGCGACGGATCAGCAGCGAAGAACTCGCCGACGAGTTAGACATCAGTCGGACGACGGCGCTCGAACACCTCCGCAAAGCGCAGTCGAAGCTGCTCACCAGCGCCATCGAGGAGAATAGCCACCTGACCTCGCCCGGCCGCACCGAACCGTAGGATCTGATGCGGCCGGCGGGTCACGCGTCGGCCGGAGCCACACGTTCAATACCCGCTCGCCCGAAGTCGAGCGTATGCGATTGTTCGTCAGCGTGGACCTTCCCGAGGACCTCGCGGGACCGGTCGCCGACGTACAGGACGAATTCGCCGACGCGAGTGGCCTGAACTTCACCGATCCGGAGCAGGCCCACATCACGATGAAATTCCTCGGCGACGTCGATTCGGACCGGCTCCCTGCCATAGAGCGGGAACTCGAGGCTGCGGTCGACGACGCCGATGTCGAGCCGTTTACCGCCCGCTACGGCGGATTGGGTGTGTTCCCGAGCCTCGAGTACATCAGCGTCGTCTGGCTGGGTGTCGAGGAGGGCGGCGACGAACTCACACGGCTCCACGAGGCCATCGAGGCCCGGACGACGGCGATGGGTTTCGACCCGGAGGGGCACGATTTCACGCCTCACGTGACGCTCGCACGGATGGATCACGCCGGCGGAAAACAACTCGTACAGGACGTCGTTCGAACTCGCGATCCGACGGTCGGCAAAACGACCGTCGAGCAGGTCCGGCTCACGGAAAGCACCCTGACGCCCGACGGATCAGTCTACTCGACGGTCGAGTCGTTCCCGCTCGAGTGACGTTCCTGCTCGAGAACGGGAGTGGACGCAACTCGAATCCGCGAGGATCGGCCCAGTAGTGGATTGCGACCGGCTGAGTGCTCGCCCCCATTCGATTTTCGAGGCGAGACTGTTCACTGCGCCGACCGATTACGACACCAGCCCGTATTGTAATCGGGACCTACGGCGCTGGGTATAATAGTGGCCACTACCGTAGCGAGTGCGAGACGATGCCCGACGACCGCCTCTCTATCAGCGCCGACAGTCGGTGGCGCGTAACCCGCCGGGAGGCCCTCGCTGCGGTCGGCGGGTCGGCCGTTTCGGTCTGGACCGGCAGTGACACGAGCAGTGGTACCGCCGTCGATACAGAGACGACCGCCGGTCACCGGGACGGGCTGGTTCGGATTCGCGTCTATCCCGATGCCGTCCCGTTCCGGGCGCGGTTGCGGTACGGGCTCGGGGACCTGCGCGGGAACTGGCCGACTCCGTTTCGAGACGCGCTCGCGGCTATCGAATCCGCATTCGAGCACGTCCTCGCCTACGCTCGCGAGCGCTCCCGACTCGAGGACCTGGTGGTTCGGGTCGACCGCGCCTCTCCGATTCGCGTTCCGCCCTCCACCACGTCGCTTTCGGCCGATGCGGTTCTTCCATCGCTCGAGGCGCTCCTCCGACGCTTTCGCGAACGGGTGCAGAGCCGAGGCGCGCTCACTGGACGGACCTGTCACGTGCTTCTGTGCTGGTCGCCGCTCAACTACCGCGTCGGGTACGGTGGGACGCTAGCACCGAATTCGGTTACCGGCATGGACGACGGTGGAGACGGCGATGCACTGACGGTCGCGAACGTCGGCGCGACCGAGGTCTGGGACTCGAGGCCGGTGACGCAGAATATCGCGATCCACGAGACGCTGCACACCTTTCTCTCGGACGACGTCGTTCGATCGATCGGCAACGCGTACTGCGACCACGAACTCGGGACGGCCGTCCGAACGGCCCAGAATACCCTGCGAATCTCACCGATGGCGACCGCCTACGCCGGTCCGAACCGGATCGGCGGCGGGACGCGATTTCACGGCACTGGCTGTTACGATCACGACCGCTTCGTTCGCCACGATGGACACGACGGAATCGAGAACTGGGTCTACACGACCGAACCCAGTGACGCTACCCAGGAGGGTGTGACCCGCTACCTCGAGCGTCGGTTCGAGCGCTGACGGTCTTCCGCGAGCCTCGGTTCTCGATCGATGGCTGTCCACGAACGGGTCTGAACGGTCCGGCATCCGGCCGGTTCGGGACTCTTACCGGTCTCTGCAAGATGGACAAGATTTTAAGCCAGCGTGGGCTACGTTCGGCCACTATGGGTAAGAAATCGAAGGGCAAGAAGAAGCGTCTTGCCAAACTCGAGAACCAGAACAGCCGCGTGCCGGCCTGGGTCATGATGAAGACTGACATGGACGTCCAGCGCAACCCGAAGCGACGCAACTGGCGGCGCAACGACACTGACGAATAATCATGAGTGCCAGTGATTTCGAGGAACGCGTCGTAACCGTTCCCCTGCGTGACGTCAAGAAAGGCGCGAACCACGAGGCCGCAGATTACGCGATGCGACTCGTCCGCGAACACCTCGCGAAACACTTCGCGGTCGACGAGGCGGCCATCCGACTGGATCCCTCGATCAACGAAACCGTCTGGTCCAACGGGCGCTCGAACCCGCCGCGGAAACTACGCGTCCGTGCGGCCCGCTTCGACGAGGAGGGTGAAGCCGTCGTCGAGGCCGAGGTCGCCGACTAAACTTGCAACGCCTCGCCTTCGCCGGATCGTCTTACGTCGGCGTCTTCGCCTGTGCGACGGATGCGTACGTACTCGTTCGCCCCGACGTCGCCGAGGATGTCGTCGCCGACCTCACCGACGAACTCGAGGTGCCCGCCATCCTGACGACCGTCGGCGGTTCCTCGACAGTCGGAGCCCTCTCGACGGGTAACGAGAACGGTCTGCTCGTCAGTTCGCGCGTCCTCGAGTACGAACGTGAGACGCTCGAGGCGGAGGTCGACGTCCCCGTCACCGAACTGCCGGGCACCATCAATGCCGCCGGTAACGTCGTACTCGCGAACGACTACGGCGCCTACGTCCACCCGGACCTGTCCCGCGATGCAATGCAGATCGTCGAGGACACGCTCGAGGTGCCCGTCGAACGGGGCGACCTCGCCGGCGTCAGGACCGTGGGAACGGCGGCGGTGGCGAACAACACGGGCGTTCTTTGCCATCCGAAGGCGACCGACGAGGAACTCGACGCCCTCGAAGCCGTTCTGGACGTCCGGGCGGACGTGGGCACGATCAACTACGGCGCGCCGCTGGTCGGGTCCGGACTCGTCGCGAACGAGGCGGGCTACGTCGTCGGCGAGGAGACGACCGGTCCCGAACTGGGGCGGATCGAGGATGCGCTCGGCTACTTAGACTGACCGTGTCACTCGGTTCTCGAGGCCTGTTTTCGCTCTCCGATCCGAGGCGATCGAACCGATCCGTCCTTGATACGGACTACTGTACGTCATTGCCGGTGCAACCGCGACCGTCCTGCGGTTGCACTGGTACATCGTTACAGCAGATCGTATGAGTCGATGGGCCACCGGACCCGACAGTGCGCCAGCTTCGATCGGCTCGGAATCGCCACCAGCGGTTCACTATCGTCGCTCGAACCGGTGGCGAACGACCTCGCTCTCGTCGTTCCACTCGAAGTTCTCGTGGGCCCGTTCGAGCAAGCGTTCGTAGGCCTCGAGGTCTCCCATTCCTTCGGCCCGGGCGTCTTCGTCGGTCAGATCGCCGAGCGTGCGCTCGCGGACGTCGGTTACCTCGAAGATCGTTCCGTCGATCGCGAACGTGTCTCCCTCCTCGGCGTACTGGTGGCCGCGGTGGATCTGCGAGATTTCACCCTCGAGCGCTTGCGTTCGCATTCGATCGCTTGGTAACAGGTCGCCGGGATCGAGTTCGGTCATGTCCGCCGGTTCGTCGCGGATCGGTAAAATCGTTCACCCTCCGTTCGTCGGGGGGCAGCCAAACGGGTGACGGCCGGGTTCTCTCGTTCGGCTGGCGGCGCCGACGCGTCAAACTGGAAGGGAAGATTCTTCCGACTGCCTGCCGGAGGGATAGGCATGAGTCAATTCACGGTCAGTGGTCGGTTCAAGAGTCGCGACGGCTACGCGCCGTTCGAGACGACCATCGACGCCGAAAACGAGAACGTCGCCCGCGAACACGCCTTTTCCCAACTGGGGGGGCGGCACGGGCTCAAGCGGACCGAAATCGAACTCGACGAGGTGTCCGAGCGATGAGTCAACAACAACTGCAGCAACTGTCCCAGGAGCTCCAGGAAATCGACGAACAGATCGAGGCCCTTCGAAGCAACGTCGAGGCTATTCAACAGGAGAAGACCGAAGCCGACGAAGCCATCGAGGCCCTCGACTCGCTCGAGACTGATTCGACCGTGCAGGTGCCGGTCGGTGGCGGCGCATACCTCCGGGCGACCATCGAGGACATCGACGAAGTGATCGTCGACCTCGGCGCTGATTACGCCGCAGAGTTCGAAGAGGACGACGCCGTCGACGTCCTCGAGAACAAAAAGGATCGGCTCGACGACCGTATCGACGACATCAACGAGGATATCGCAGAACTCGAGACCGAGAGCAGCGAACTCGAACAGCAGGCCCAGCAGATCCAACAGCAGGCGATGCAACAGCAGATGCAGCAGATGGGCCAGGGCCAGGGCCCCGACGAGTAACGCGTCGGTCCTCACTCGACTCCCATGTTCGATAATCTGAAGGAGAAATTTGGAAGCTTCCGTGAAGACGCCGAAGAAGCTGCCGAAGAGAAGGCCGAAGAACTCGACGAAGCGGAACTCGAGGACGTCGATTCCCCCGATTCCGCCTCGCCATCGACGGAGACGGAGACGGAGACGGAAGCCGCCGAAACTGCCCGCGATCTGGCGGAGGGCCGAACACCAGAGACTGTGACTGCGGCGACGGCTGACACCGAAGCCGAAGCCGACCTCGAGTCGGGCGCCGCTGCAGGCCAGGAACCGACGGCGAACGAACGGTCGGCCCCAGCCGAGACCAGTTTCGTCGAGGAATCCGACGAACCGGAGACAGAGTTGGACGAAACGGCCGCCGACGAGGACGAGACGGCCGACGATGACGAAGCCAAAACCGGAGACGAAAGCGATAATAACGGTTCTTCGACCGGGTTCGGTGCCAAAGCACGCTCTCTCGTGAAGGGGAAGTTCGTCATCGAGGAAGAGGACCTCGAGGGCCCGTTGCACGAACTCGAGCTGGCGTTGCTCTCGAGCGACGTCGAGATGGGTGTCGCCGAAGAGATTCTCGACAACATCCGCGGCGAGTTGATCGGCGAGACGCGGACCTTTACGACCTCGACGGGCGAAGTCGTCGAAGAGGCGCTACACGATGCGATCTACGACGTGATCAGTGTCGGCCAGTTCGACTTCGATGAGCGGATCGCGATCGAGGACAGACCCGTCACCATCATCTTCACCGGCGTCAACGGCGTCGGAAAGACTACGTCGATCGCCAAGATGAGCCGGTACTTCGAGGAGCGAGGATACTCGACCGTGATGGCAAACGGTGATACCTACCGCGCGGGAGCCAACGAGCAGATTCAGGAACACGCCAACGCCCTGGACACGAAGTGCATCAGTCACGAACAGGGCGGCGATCCCGCGGCGGTGCTGTACGACGCCGTCGAATACGCGGCGGCCAACGACGTCGACATCGTCCTCGGTGACACCGCAGGTCGACTCCACACCAACGAGGGATTGATGGACCAGCTCGAGAAGATCGATCGCGTCGTCGGTCCGGATATGACGCTGTTCGTCGACGAAGCGGTCGCCGGCCAGGACGCGGTCAATCGCGCGCGCGAATTCGACGAAGCCGCCGAAATCGACGGGGCGATCCTGACGAAAGCCGACGCCGATTCCAACGGCGGTGCCGCGATTTCGGTCGCCCACGTCACCGGGAAACCGATCCTGTTTCTTGGAGTCGGACAGGGCTACGACGACCTGGAGCGGTTCGACCCGGACGAAATGGTCGAGCGACTGCTCGCCGACGAGTAAGGCGGTCCCAGTCGATCAGCGCCCCTTCAGGTGTCTGCCATTTCGGAAGACACTTACTGTCCGTCTGAGACGTTCTTGTATGAACCGTCCTCGGTCTCGACGTGCCCTCCTCGCGTCGTTTGCGACGTCCATAGCGGCGGTGACGGGCGGCTTTCAGCGCGCCTCGTCCGACGGGAACGCGCTGCCGCTTAAGTCGGGTCTCGTCCCCGACGATAGCTATCAATGCGGCGAGGTCATGCGTCCTACCCCGGTCGTACCGCTTGCTACTGACGGGCTCGAGCTGAGACCGTATCCGGATCCGCCGTCGGACTTGCTCTCTGGTGAGGAAGGTGGTCGACCGCGTCGCTCGTCGGCGACGCTGCGACCTGGTCGACCGGGTCGCTCGTCGGCGACGCTCCGAGACGGTGCAGTTGCGTACGCCACGGAATTCGAACGCTCATATCGACAGAACGCGTTTCTCGCCAGGTACGGCTCAGTGACCCGGGTCTTCGAACTTCGCCGCAGCACCTGGCAAGCGTCCCGTATCGATTCGTCCACGGGCGAGAGCGCTGTCCTGGTGTCGATTATCTACAATCTGACGACGCGGACCAGACACTCGTCTCCGAACGACGAGTGGGGTACTCGCGTCACGTATTATTTCGACGATAGAATCGCCCTTCGAGCGCGGTACGACGGTATCGCCGATCAACCGACGTTCTCACCCGATCCGCGACAGGAGGGTGATCTCGTCGAGTGCTTCAACTAGCTGGTCGCTGATACGTCTGCGCCGGTCGGCGCAGTACGCGATCACGGGCTACCGGGGATGATTGCCGTTATCACCGACGCGACCAGGACGGTGATTTTCATCGGACGGCGTATTCCGATCTACTAACAGCGTTTTCGGTCGTCCCGATTGACGGCGACCGAATGCGAGGGGCAAAATTTACTGGTGAAAACGACCCACGACATGATTCGCCGAGTTGCTGGCCTGTATAGGGATGGGGGGGTATCATGCGATACCCAATGATCCACAAGAACTGTGATAGCGTCGGTTCTCTTGACTCCGATCGAGCTGCGAGGTGGTCCGTGTGAACACAGTCGAAGAACACAAACAGGAGAAACATCCCCTCGACGTCATCGACGACGTCTACGAATACGCCGAGGAGACCCTCTCGTTCGAGGAGATCGAGGATCGGGCCGGCGGTGGCGAGTGGGAGCGGCTCAAGTGGGCCGGCATGTACGCCCAGAAGCAGGAGGGCTACTTCATGATCCGCACGAAGGTACCGGGAGGGTATTTGACGCCGGAACAGGCCGAGGTGATCGGTGACGTCACCGACGACCTCGCCGTCGCCCCCGAGGAGTACGGCGGTGAAGAACAGAACGAACTGTGGGGTGACGCCTATCTCGACATCACGACCCGACAGGACATCCAGAAACACTGGATCCGAGTCGAGGATGTACCCGAGATGTGGGAGCGCTACGACGAGGTCGGCCTGACGACCGTCCAAGGCTGTGGCGATTCGGCCCGGAACGTGCTCGGCTGTCCCGCCGCCGGCCTCGACGACCACGAGTGTTTCAACGCACAGCCGGTCATCGAGGCAGTCTCGGACTTTTTCACCGAGAACCGCGAGTACGCCAACCTGCCGCGGAAGTTCAAGATGACGATCACTGGCTGCGCCCACGACTGTGCGCAGTCCCAGATCAACGATATCGGACTCGTCCCGGCGAAAAAGGAAATCGACGGGGCCTACTGCTACGGCTTTCACGCCCGCGTCGGCGGCGGCCTCTCCGACGGACCGCGCATGTGCTCGGAACTCGACGTGTTTGTCAAACCGGAAGACGCCGTCGAATTCTGCCGCGCCGTCGCCCAGACGTTCAAGGAACTCGGCGATCGAAATAACCGCGGCGTCTGCCGTATGCGCTATCTCGTCGAGCAGCTGGGCCCCGAGCAATTTGAGGAAGCGATTCGCGACCGCTGTACGATCGAACTGCCCGCCGCCGGTCGAAACCTGACCGTCGGCTACCAGGGCGATCACGTCGGCGTCCACGATCAGAAACAGAACGGACTGAAATACGTCGGTTTCAACGTCATCGCCGGTCGCATGGGCGGCGACGAGTTCGCAGCGGCTGCTCGCGCCGCTCGGATGTACGGCACGGAGGACGCCTCCGTTCGCCTGGCCACGGATCAGAACTTCCTCATCACCCACATCCCCGAGGAGAACGTCGACGACCTTCTCGCGGAACCATTCGCTCGGGAGTACAGCCCCGACCCGGGGCCGTTCTCTCGAGGTGCGGTCGGCTGTACAGGCAGCGAGTTCTGTAACTACGCGATCATCGAGACGAAAAAGCGCACAAAGCGCTGGGCCCGCGAGCTCGACGAACGCATCGACGTTCCCGACGACATCGAGGCCATCCGGATGCACATGTCTGGCTGCTCGGCGTCCTGCGCCCAACCCCAGATCGCCGACATCGGCTTCCGCGGCGAGACCGTCAAACTCGACGAAGATGGCGAGTCCGACATCGTCGAGGGGATGGACTTCGGTCTCGGCGGTTCGCTCGGTGCGGATAACGAATTCCTCGATTGGGTGGAGAACGCCGTGCCTGCGGAGTCCGTGATTCCGGCTTTAGAGCAACTGTTCGATGCCTACGCCGAGGACCGCAAGGACAGCGAGAAGTTCTACCACTGGTGCCGTCGCGTCGACAACGACCGGCTCCGGACGATCATGCAAGGGGCCGACGCGCCGGTCGCCCGAGGTGTTGCCCATGGGGACTGACGACGGCGACGAGCGCCGGGTCCCTCGCGTCCCCGCATCGGACGACGATGACGACGCCGTCATCGTTCCGGATACGGCCGGTGGTGCACCCCGTTCCCGGGAGAACACCGATCACGCTCGAGCGGGAGCTATCGCCACAGCCGGTGGCGCTGACGGTAACAGCTGCTCGCCCGATACCTGCACCTGCGGCGAGAAGACCGGTGCCGATGCCGAGCTTGAGACCCCGCCAGTTGCTACTGACGGTGCCGGCGTCGCCAACGTCGACGAGATGGGCGACCTCGGCGACCTCGAGTTTACGAAGCCTGCCGAAAACGTTAGTCAGGACGTCGACAATGGGTCGCCGGACACGCGCGTCGGAATTCCGGACGGTGTCGACCTCGACACCCCCGAGTACTCGATCCGGTCGCAAATGAACGACATCGAGACGCCCGACGAGAAGACCTGGTTCATGGAACTGGACGAGGCCGTCATCGACGCAGACCGCTGTATCCAGTGCGGGACGTGCGTCGCCGCCTGTCCCTCCGACTCGATCGGCGTCGGCGACGACGGACTGCCGAAACTGGTCAAGATGTGCACCGGCTGTTCGCTCTGCTGGGACTTCTGTCCCCGCGGCGGCCTCCGGTACGAGCGCCAGTGGAAAATCACCGGCGGCGAGGACAACGTCAAAGGCGCCGGCGATCCGATCACGGAGTTCTCCGCGAAGGTCGACGACGACTGGACCGACGGGGCACAAGATGGCGGCGTCGTCACTGGCATCCTCGCGACGCTGCTCGAGGAGGGCGAGATCGACGGTGCGCTCGTCGCTACCGAGAGCGATGAAGAGGCCTGGAAGGCCGAAAGCTACCTCGCGACGACGACCGAGGAACTCATCGAGAACGCCGGTACTGTCTACAACCAGACGCTCGCGCTCGGCAACCTCGATCTCGATCGGTGGGAGCACAAGCTCCCCGACAAAGACTGGGACGACATCAGCCTCGCGATCGTGGGCACCCCCTGCGAGATCGAGGGCATCCGCGCCCTCCAGGACTTCGAGTGGGACTACCAGGCCCAGAACGAGGGCATCCGTGCGGTCGACTACACGATCGCGCTGATGTGTACCAAGAACTTCAACTACTACAGCCTCATGGGCGAGCAACTCGAGGAAAAACGTGATGTCTCGCCCGACGAGATCGGCAAGATGGACGTCCTTCACGGCAAGATGATGGTCTACGGTCACGACGGCGAGATGATCATAGAGGAGGATATCGAAAACTTCCACGATGCCGCACTCAAGGGCTGTGACGAGTGTGCCGACTTCACCGGTTTCTGTTCGGACATCACCGTCGGCTCCGTCGGCTCGTCCGACGAGTACTCGAGCGTCATCATCCGCACCGAACGGGGGATGAACGCCTGGGAGCTGACCGAGCCCACACTCGACTACCACGACCTGGAAGATCGGAGTGCGGTCGGCAAACTCCAGGGCTGGGACAAGAAGAAGGCCTTCGAGAGCTTAGAGCGCCCGTTCGACCCGGACGCGCCCCGATTCATCGACTACACCGACCACGCGGAGAACTACGGCACGGCGCTAAATCCCCACGATCAGGGCCACTGACCTCGAGTCGGCCCCGACTCGAGGCCGATCTCTCGTCGAATCGAACCGTCGAAATCGCTTCGGCCTGGCGTTCAATACCGAGATCGGCGCACGGAGCGTCGATACGGACTCGTAGAGATGCGAGGAGAATACCCGCGCGTTTCGGCGCGGGATGAATCCGACAACTCGGACGGAATCCACACTTCGATGACCAGTCCGATATTTCTTTTCCACACATTGAAGTAGGAAGTAATTCTATGATGGCGCAGGAATCAGGCAGGGAATAGAGTGATTCCCGCCAGTCCGACGATGGCGGCCTGCCCGCCCCAGGCAATCAGACAATAATCGGAACCAGTTGATGACCGCCCACCCCTCACAGGGGTGATGCGGAGTCGACTGCTGGAAGCACCACGGAACGTAACTCCGAGTCTGTCGAAGCCCACTCGACCCTCGCCGGGCACAAACAACCACGAGGGTCGACCACGGTCGAGGATAGGAGTACCGGGGGCTTGGCACTCCCAGCAGTCCCACCCGCCACAGTCCGTGACTCCCGCACGGATTCGCACCGTGTCGGGGGTCGGTGGAACTGCACACCTGAAATCTCCACCGCTCAGGATTCCTCCGCGTTCACGCGGAGGAGGATGTCAAAGAGACGAATCCGGTCGATCGACCAGCGGCTCTGAATCCGCTCTGACCGAGTCGTAGACCCTGTTTGCCCACTCGTAGGCAATCGGTGCGTCCGTATCGACGAAGACCTGCATGAGTCCGGTCGTTTCATCGTACCCGCCCATCCCGACGCGCTCGTCGAAGATCGCGAGGCCGTACGGGAGCTCATCGCGCGTTCGGAGTGACAAATGCCCGCGGTCGATCGCCTCTCGGGCCCGCTCTGGGTACGTCTCGAGAAGTTTTTCGATGATTACGGGCAGATAGACGATCTCGGTATCGGTCTTCTCGAAGATCTGCTGGTGAAACTCCCCGAGAACGAGCGGCGCCATGTGCGTGGTATTGAACCCCCGCAGGGTCTCCGACTCGCCGAGCAAGGACATGAACCGCTCGATCGGTTGATATGGGTTGTCCGGTTCGGCGGGTGTGATCTTCGCATCCACGAACGGCTCGATGACGAATTCCTGGTGGTCCTCACAGATGACGTCCAGCAGTGGCGCCAGTCGGTGGACGGTGTGTACGTTCGCCTCGAACCGAAGCACCTCGTCCGCAACGGCTTCGCCCCGACCCGTCAGCTGAAATCGGCCTTCATCCTTCTCTACGAAACCCTGCTCGCCGAGCCACTGCGTGAAGCGGTGGCTCGTCGCACGCGAGACGTCCAGTTGCGCTTCGATCTCCCGGCGGTCGAGCGGTTCTGCGCGGAGGGCTTCCAGAACCGGTCCGTGTCGCACGATGTCACCGAGAAGATCCGTGTCGACACGGTCGCCCGTCGCGTCGAGTCGCCGTCCGAGATATTGGTGGTTCCGTGCGTTCTCCAGGATGGCTTCCAAGACGGGAGAACCGGGTGGTGGGCGTTCCTCGTCGGCCATGTGTTCGTCCTCTTTGAATCCCACAGCGAGTCACCGGTGTACGGAACGATGGCACGGATTGTAACTCTATCTCGTACGTGGCGTGAGAGACAGTTCACGACGTGAATCGTGCGTATTCGGACGAACTCCTCTCAGTGAGTGAGGCCAATAGGTCTGCAACCGATCGGACGTCCATGGGACAACTGACCCTCGGTGACGAACGGATCGACCAGTTTCGAAGTGACGTCAACGGAGACGTGATCCGGTCCGGTGACGGTGCCTACGACGACGCACGGGCGGTCTGGAACGGGATGATCGACAGATATCCGACGCTGATCGTCAGGTGTCGAGGCACGGCGGACGTTATTCGATCGGTCGACTTCGCCCGAGAAAACGGGCTTCGCGTAGCCATTCGGGGTGGCGGCCACAACGTCGCCGGCACGGCGGTTTGTGATGATGGGCTCGTCATCGATCTTTCAGAAATGACGGGCGTCCGGGTCAACCCCGACGAACGGAAGGCGTGGGTACAGGCCGGTGCGACGTGGGCCGACGTCGACCACGAGACCCAGGCATTCGGCCTGGCGACACCCGGCGGTGTCGTCTCGGACACGGGGGTCGCGGGGCTCACGCTCGGGGGCGGCATCGGTCACCTCCGGTGTAAGTACGGCCTGACCTGCGACAACCTCGCGTCCGTCGAACTCGTCACGGCAAACGGCGAGTTTCTAACCGCCAGCAGGGACGAACACTCGGAGCTCTTTTGGGCGCTTCGCGGTGGTGGCGGTAATTTCGGCGTCGTGACCGACTTCGAGTTCGATCTCCACCCCGTTGGGCCAGACGTTGCGACCTGTTTCGTCTTCTATCCGGGAGATCGGGCGGCTGACTGTCTGCAGGCGTATCGCGAGTACGTTTCAGCAGCGCCGGACGAGGTTAGCACGCTTACATCTCTCGGGACGATGCCCGACGAGAACCTCTTCTCAGAAGACGTCGTAGACGACCTCAAGATCGGGTTCTTGGGATGTTACTCGGGACCGGCTTCGGAAGGCGAAGGGGCGCTCGCACCCCTGCGAGAACTCGCCGAGCCGATTGCCGACGTCAGCGGGACGGTTCCGTACGCCGAGTTCCAGCGAACGCTCGACGAAGACTATCCCTCGGGGATGCGGTACTACTGGAAATCGCTGTACCTCGACGGCCTCTCTGAACCGGCCATCGACCGAATCAGGTATTGGGCTGACACCGCCCCGTCCCCGTTAGCGACCGTTGACATCTGGCAACTGGGGGGCGCAATCGCGGACGTCGGTGTCGACGAGAGTTCCTTCGCGGGCAGGCATGCGCCGTTCCTCCTCGGTGTCGAGGCGAACTGGCAAGACCCTGAGCGAGACGACGCCAACGTGGAGTGGGTCCGCGATTGCCTGGCCGACATGCGGCAGTTCTCCGACGGTTCAGTCTACCTGAATTTTCCGGGTTTTCTGGAGGACAACGATGAACTCGTTCAAACCACGTTCGGAGCGGCGTACGAACGGTTGGTCGCGGTGAAAGACAAGTACGATCCGGAGAACCGCTTCGACGTGAACCAGAATATCAAGCCCTCGACCTGAGAGCGGCCCGACGAGTTCGCTTTTTTACCGCCGTGGCAGAGACGCGGTGCGCGCTCACCGCCGGCCGAGAATGAAAAACCGCCGCTATGAGACAGTGCGCGTACTGCGGCGATCACGTCCATCGCGACGCGTCGTTTGCGTCGACACGTCTGGCGACGCTTCGTTCACTTCCCACTAGCTACTGGAAACGTATTCGAACGGCAGGCTCCGGTCGTTCGGTCGAAACGGACCCACAAACGTTACTAGTCCTCGGTGGACACCTCGGGGAGACTGAGATACAGCGAGAATTCGCAAGCTGTAGGTTACACGGAACGCATATACTTGGCCGAGTGACTCTCTGGCCTGTCAATCCGTGGTGGGTGGCGAATGCGTTCCCATAGTCACTCGGTACGTACCGTTCGTCCGGCCATCCGACCGGACGACCACGATGCCGACGCCAGTGCAACGGTACTCGGAATCAGTGCACCACCGGTCAGCGACGCTCACGCCGACGACGAGTGATGAAACGCCATCGTTTTCTGTCTCCTATCCGTTTCGGAGTCAGATCACCACGCCGGACTGCAAAATCGCGATCACGAGGGTGAGTGCCGGAATCGAGAGCACCGTGGTGAGGAACACGCAGGTCGAGACGTACTCCGAGACGAGGACCCCTCCCGATCGCGAGCCGTCGGCGAATTCGATGACGAGAATCAGCGGCGTCACTGCCGCCGGCATGGCGGTCTCGAGAACGAACACGCGAGCGACCGTCGGGTCCTGGAACCCGAGGACGAGCGCGATTCCAAGGCCGACGATGGGGGCGACGCCGAGTTTGAGGGCGGTGGCGGGCCACGCCCGTGAAACGGCGGCGGCGGTGTCCGAGCGCGCGAGCTGGATTCCGAGGATGAGCAGCATCAGCGGTATCGAGGCTTCACCGACCAACTGGAGCGTCTCCATGCTCGCGGTCTCGGCGGACGGAACCAGATTCAGAGACCGCGCGATCAGCGCGGCGGCGACGGCGTAGACGAGCGGGATATAGAACACCCGCCGAACGCCCTCGAGGCCAGCGGAACCGCTGCTCCGGGAGGCGACGTAGACGCCGACTGTGTACATCAACACAGATTGGACCGAAAGGAAGAGAACGGCCGTCTGGCGGCCGATTTCCCCGAATGCGAAATCGGAGACGGGAATGCCAAGATTCCCCGAGTTACAGAAGATCGCGACCAGTACGAGCCCGCTCAACGCCGGTTCCCGCTCGCCGACGATGCGTCCGGCGGTCTCGGCGATCGCCCACATCACGGCCGTGAACGCGGCGATTCCGACCGCGACCCGCAGGAGTGTCGTCGTCTCGAGTTCCGTGACGGCGAGACTGTGAAACACCAGCGCGGGTGCTAGCACGTAGACGACGGCCGTGTTCAGCGGCTCCGGATCGAGATCCTTGACGGTGGCGAGGACGTAGCCCACGCCCGCGATGGCGACGATCGGCCCGACCGCGGATGAGAAAATCCCGACCAGGTCCGCCATTGGTCAGTGGTTGCCCTCCGCTCGGGCCGGTCGGCCCGAGGCGCTCGTCTCTTGGCCACCGGTCGCTTCTCGCATTACGCGTCAGATACGTTCCGTGCACACTATGACTTACGATGCTGTCGTTCTGGTCCGACGTTCGCCGCGGGCAGGACGATGATCTCATTTTGGATCCGTTTCAGCGAATTTATCGTTCGAGAGCGAGGACCGCCAATATGGCATCCGACGTCCGTATTCGAGTCGCGACGCCGGCGGACGCGGCCGCCGTCCGTACCATTTACGCGCCCTTCTGCGAGTCGACGGCCGTCACCTTCGAGGAAACCCCGCCTTCCGAGATCGAACTGGCCGACCGGATCGAATCGACGCTCGGGCGGCATCCGTGGCTGGTCTGTGAGGACGACGGCGAGATACTCGGCTACGCGTACGCAGGGCCACTTCGCGAGCGCCGTGCCTACGACTGGATCGTCGAACTGTCGGTCTACGTGGCCGACGCGACGCGCCGGTCGGGCATCGGTCGGGCGCTGTACGAATCGCTGTTCGCCGTCCTCGAGCGACAGGGGATTCACGACGCCTACGCGGTGACGACGGTCCCCAATCCCGAAACGGAGCGCTTCCACGAGGCGCTGGGGTTCGACCGTCTGGTCGAGTTCCCAGCGATGGGCCACACGGATGGGGAGTGGTGGGACGTGGCCTGGTGGCGGCGACCGATCGCCGAGAAGCCCGAGACGCCGGAGCGGGTGCGCGCGCTTCCGGCCGTACGTGAGGACGACGATTGGGAATCGCTCGTGCGGTCAGGTGAGGCGTTCCTGCAGCTATCGTCGTAGCGGTCGGACGAACTACCGCAGTAGCGTCACGCTTCGAACGCGGCGCCGGGGCCAAAATTATCACGAACACTGGTTCCGCATCCGCATCGCCTGGCGGTTCGTTCGAGCGACCGAAGCCGCTTTGTGCGACTACCGACTGGTATTCCACATGAATCCCTCGAACTGGCGAACCTATCTCGTGACGCAGGCGTCACTTTCGGGCGACCGATCGACGCCGGAGATCGTCCGCGAGGCTATCGACGGTGGAGTCGACGCCGTCCAACTCCGCGAGAAGGACTCGAGTGCCCGATTGCGGTACGAACTCGGTCACGAACTGCGCGAATTGACGGCGGAGGCGGGCGTCGACCTGATCGTCAACGATCGGGTCGACATCGCGCGCGCGATCGACGCCGATGGCGTCCACGTCGGGCAGTCGGATCTGCCGATCTCGGCCGCCCGGGACCTGCTGGGCTCGGACGCGACCGTCGGCTGTTCGACGTCCACGGTCGCGGAGGCCCGTCAGGCGGAAGCCGAGGGGGCGGATTACCTCGGCGTCGGAGCCGTCTACGGAACGTCCTCGAAAGAGATCGTCGACGAGAGAGACGGAATCGGCCCGGAACGGATCGCCAAGATCGCCGACGCGGTCTCGATTCCGATCGTCGGTATCGGCGGCATCACGGCCGACAACGCCGGTCCTGTGGTGGCGGCGGGTGCGGCTGGCGTGGCGGTCATCAGCGAGATCACGGCGGCCGCGGATCCGCGAATCGCGACCGAAACGCTTGCGACCGCCGTCGAAACGCCGAAGGCCGTCGATACCGGAACTCCTTCAGAATGAGTGTGACTGACACCGCTGCAGGCGACCTCGCAGACTCGGTCCAGACGGTCCGAGAGCAAGAACCGCTCGTGCAGTCGCTGACCAATACGGTGACGATCAACGACGTCGCGAACGTGACGCTCCACTGGGGGGGGTTACCAGTGATGGCCGACTCGTTCGGTGACGCCGGAGAGATGGCGGATCTCGCACACGCGGTCCTGATCAACACAGGTCAGGTACCAGACGGTCGCGTCGAAGCGATGCACGAGGCTGGCCGGAAAGCCAACGAACGGAACATTCCTGTCGTCCTCGACCCCGTCGGCGTCGGATCGACGCCGTCCCGTCAGGCAGTGGCCGAGAGCCTCCTCTCCGACATCGACTTCACCGTCATCAACGGAAATTACGGTGAAATCAGTGCGCTCGCGGGCGTCGAGGCAGAAGTCAAAGGCGTCGAATCGGTCGGTGAGTACGAATCGATCGAGCGGACTGCTCGCTCTCTCGCCGAGTCGACGGATTCAATCGTCGTAGCCTCGGGCATCGACGACGTCGTTGCGGATTCCGACGGCGCCGTCCGGCTCTCCGCCGGCCACGAGATGCTGGGAGAAGTCGTCGGAACTGGCTGCATGCTCGGCGTTACCATCGCGACCTTCTGCGGTGCCATCGCGGACGCTTCGACGGCCGCCGTCCACGGCACGCTCGGGTTCGGCATCGCCGGCGAGCGTGCAGCCGACCTCGGGTATACGGGGCCGGGGAGCTACCGGATGAATTTCCGGGATGCCGTCTCCGGTATTACGGCCGACGTCGCAGCGGCCGTCGACCTCGAGCAACGCATCGAACAAGTGCGTTGAGTCCGAGTCGTACACCGTTTTCGTCCGAGCCGACACTGCTCGCCGTTCAGACGCCGTCCCTGCCAGTCCGACACGTAATGAAACTGTTTTATCGGTCCCGAACATATCGGAAACTATGGCCCGCGACGAACTCAAAAGCGCAGCCGAATCGATCGAACGAGCAGCGGACGAAGCGTCCGACGACGCGGCAACAGATCGTCTTCAGAATCAATCGGAACAGTTCGCGGCGTACGCGACGGCCGACCGTGGCCCCGACCACGGCCAGCTCGCGCGCCACGAACACATTTTGAACGAGGTCGCCGACGAGGAAGGCGGCGACGTCGCGTCGGGTCTCGAGGACGCGCTCGAGTCGATCAGTGCGTTTCGAGAGACCGTCGAGGGCGTCTAACGGCTAGACCGACGGCACACGGCGGTCGGAGCCGCCGAGTCGCGTTTTCGCCGGGGATCGTCGCCGCCCTAGTTCGGTCTCCGCCGACCGCCGTTCGAATCGGTACGTTCAGCAGACGGGTTTTGGGTTCGCACCCAGCCCCTCGAGCGTCTCGACGTACTCGTCGTACGCCGCCTGGATCGCGCCCGTCGCCGCCTGCTCGGCGCGCTCCCAGTCGTCGTCGCTCCGGCAGACCGTTTCGAGCAGGTCGGTCGCACGCTCGAGCTGGTCGTCCAGATCGTCACCGAACTCCCGAAACAGACTGGCGGTCTGGGGGTCGGCGTCGCCGACGAAGTAGCCGACGACCTGGTCTTTCGAGCGCTTGCTCGCGAGGATCCGGCCGACGAACCCGCCGACGCGTTCGACGGTGTCCTTCTGGTCGCGGAGATACTCGTGAAGAGTCGGAACGTCGGATGGGTCGTACTCGTCGTCACCGAGTTTGTCAGTGACGATTTCGTAGTGGGACTGCTCTTCGTCGGCGGTGGCTTCGAACGCAGCGCGCACCTCGTCTGCGGTCTCGTCGTCGGCCCACCCGGAGAACGTTTGCCAGGCGGCGTATTCAGCGTTGGCGGTCGCCTCGAGGACGGGTTCGGTGTCGATCTCGCCGCCGGTGTCGGCATACAGCGACTTCGACGACCCGAGTCGTGAGAGCGCGGTCTGGTTCTCTTCGCTGACTGTCTCGACGAACGTCTCCGGATCGGTCATGAGGTCCGCTTCGACCGGGCTCGAGTTATGTCTATCGTGATGTGACTCGGAGACGTTCTCGAGGGGGATCACCCGACTCGGCTGGGGATGGCGATAGGCAACAGTTACTGGCTGGCGACCGATTTCCAGTGGCGGCATAACAATTACAGTATCTAGACTGTCATCGAATGGAATGAAACGACGAGCGTACCTCGTGACGGCCGCCGCGGCGACGCTTGGCGGCTGTTCCGCCTTGACGAATTCCGAATCGACAGACGATGATGGTGACGACCCCTCTGGCTCATCGGAGGAGCCGGTCGACGAAGAGCCCGGCTCGTTCGACCGCTTCGACGACCTCTCGATGTGGACGGTGATGGAGGGAACGCTGGAACTCGACACCGAACGGGCGTACGTCGGTGACCAGTCTGGCCTCATGTCAGCCTCCCTGAGCGAACGACGAGCCATGATCAAGCGGCGATTCGACCAGCCGCGCGATCTCTCCAGTGAGTTCCCGGCGCTGGCGCTGGCGACCGATCAGGGCACCGACCCGTTCGTCCAGCTCACGGACACCGACGGGAACCGGCTAATCCTCCAGGCGAGAGTCGAGCCCGGCCTCCCGCTCGCCCACCACGACCTCGGCGTCGTCGGCACCGACGGAAAGCCGGACCTGAGCTCGGTCGTCCACGTCAAAATTTCGACGTGGGCGGGCGACAGCGAGGCGCGGGTCTGGTGTGACGACCTGTATTTCGTCTCCAGGCCGGACACCGGAAAAGTCCTCCTGCAGTTCGACGGCGGCACCGAAACCGCCTACACTCGCGCCCGTTCGACGCTGTCCGAGTACGGGTTCCCGGCGACCGCGTTCGTCCCGACCGACGAGGTCGGCGGTGCTGGCACCCTTCGCCAGGACCAACTCGAGACCCTCCAGAGCGAGGGCTGGACGATCGGGAGCCAGGGGAAAACCGGAAGCGATCTCACCGGACGGAGCGAGTCGGCCAAGCGAGACGAGATTCAGGGAGCCATCGACTGGCTCGAGCGTAACGGCTTCGAAGACGGTGCCAGTTACTTCGCGTATCCCCTCAACCGGTACGACGACGCGGTGATGAGTCTCGTCGACGAACACCACGACGTCGGTTTCATCGCGGGCCACGCCGGTCACGCCGACCTGTTGAACCCCGCGCTCGCGCCCCAAGCGGCCAGTCCGTCGCTCGACGAAGCCCGCAAACTGCTCGATCGGACGGCACGGTACCGGACGATCACCACGCTGAGTTACAGCGATCTCTCCGGTCGGACGCGGTTGGCGTTCCAAGAGACGATGTCGTATCTCAACGACCTCGAATCGGCCGGAGACATCGAGGTCGTCGGGCCCGACGATATCGCGTCGAACCACGTATACGAAGCGTAATATTTCGACGAGTAGTCCGGCTAGCGGCGGTGCTGACGTTCTATTGGAGTGTATCGAGAAATAGCTGCGTGATCGATCGTATCTTCCTGCCGAAACGACGCTTATTCGGCGCTGCCCTTCTCGATCGGTGCGTTGACCAGGTTGCCCCACTCCGTCCAGGACCCGTCGTAGTTGACGGCGTCGTCGTAACCGAGCAGTTCGTGCAGCGCGAACCAGGCGACAGAGGAGCGCTCCCCGATACGGCAGTAGGCGACGGTCGTCTCGTTACCGTCGATGCCCTCGTCGGCGTAGAGTTCCTCGAGTTCCTCGCGGCCCTTGAAGGTGCCGTCGTCGTTGGTCACGGCGGCCCACGAGATGTTTCTCGCGCCGGGGATGTGGCCGCCGCGCTGGGCGGTCTCCTGGAGCCCCGGCGGGGCGAGTACTTCGCCGGAGAACTCTTCGGGCGAGCGAACGTCGACGAGCGGAACGCCGCGCTCGATCGCGTTTTCGACGTCTTCACGGTAGGCGCGAATGCTCTCTCGCGGACCGGCTGCCTCGTACTCGGTTTCGGAGAAGTCGGGTTCCTCGTCGGTGGTCGGGTAGTCGTTCTGCAGCCAGTATTCGCGGCCGCCGTCGAGGAGGTAGACCTCGTCGTGGCCATAGTACTTGAACTGCCAGTAGGTGTAGGCGGCGAACCAGTTGGAGTTGTCCCCGTAGAGGACGACGGTGGAGTCCTCGCTGATACCGTGGCTGCCGAGCAGTTCTTCGAAATCGTCTTTCGAGAGGATGTCGCGGGTAACCTGGTCCTGGAGCTGGGTTTCCCAGTTGAACCCGATCGCGCCGGGTGCGTGCTCCTCCTCGTAGGCCTCCGTGTCGACGTCGACTTCGACGAGTCGCAGGTCTGAATCGTCGTTCTGGAAGTCCTCGAGCCGGTCCTCGACCCAATCGGCCGTGACGAGTACGTCTTTGGCGTAGTCGGTTGCCATGCACTTCCGTTCGATGGCGACACACAAAGGATCTGCCTAACCGGTCAATTCGGACACCTATCGACTCTGACGGACATATTTGCCGCCTCTTGTATCGTCAATCGGTATATCCGCCGGTACGGCACCTGAATTCGACAGTTTCGCTCCCTTTTTATAATATCTGTGATGATATTGGTCAGATTTTTCAACAGACACCAGCAAGAGTTGCCACTGTCCCGGTACTCGAAATTGGCGTCGAAACCGGTGCGTTCTCGAGTCTCCGTGAGTATGTACCGACTAATGGACGAATCCGTCGTCGTCTCCCCCGACTGGCTCGCATCGCGACTGGACGACCCCACCGTACGCATCGTCGACGTCAGGGACGCCTGGGAATACGACGGCATCGGGCATCTCCCCGGCGCGGTGAACATCCCGTTCGATCGATACCGCGACGAGAGCGACGTCGACCGCGGGACCTTGCCCGGTGCCGACGCCTTCGCGGACTTGCTCGGTAACGTCGGCATCGATCCCAACGATACGATCGTCGCCTACGACGACACTCATGGCGTCTTCGCCGCCCGTTTCGTGCTCACCGCCCTCGAGTACGGTCACGACGACGTCCGCCTCCTCGACGGTGATTACAGCGCCTGGAACCGCGAGTACGAAACGACGACCGACGCGTCCGCGACTGAACCGACGACCTACGAGCCCGATCCGCTGGCCCCCGACGAGACCCCGCTGGTCGGCTACGAGGCCGTCCAGGAAGCCCTCGAGCGAGACGCCGTGTTCGTCGACACGCGCGAGCGAGACGAGTTCGAGGAAGCCCACCTGCCGGGTGCCGTGCGGTTCGACTGGCGCGAGGTCGTCGACGAGGAGACGCGGCGACTGAAACCCGATGCGGAACTCGAGGCCCTGCTCGAAGACCACGGAATCACCCCGAACCGGGAGATCGTCCTCTACTGCAATACTGCGCGGCGGATCAGCCACACCTTCGTCGTCCTGACGGCACTCGACTACGAGACCGTCGCCTTCTACGAGGGTAGCCTCACGGAGTGGCTCGCCCACGATGGCGAGGTCGAGAGCGGACCCGAAGACGCGTAGCGGGCGAACACGTGCAATACACTCACAGACCGCCGACCCCGCAGACGTCCGCTGATCCTGCGAGCGCGGCCCCTTCTCCGGCCTCGAGCGACGAGATGATCGTGACGGTCTCGAGTGGAAACGAAGGGGTACGAACTATCATAACTCAGAATATTATTGAAAAATTATATGACTCGAGAGCTGTGAGCGGGCTCGTCGGCTGTCGACGATTGCTCTTCGCGACGGCCTGTGCCGGTAGACTGACGGGCTGTTCGTCGACTCCGTCCGAACTCTGGTCGAACGAGACGGCGGAGACGGAAATCCGTCCGTCTCGGTAGCGGTGACGAGAGCGTCGGCGGTGCTACAGGACGTTCGCCGCGGCGGTGGATGGCGGGTCGACGTCCCCCGCGATGTCACAGCGGAGGTCCAGCCAGGTGTGACCGTGGGACTCGACATCCGAGTTTGGAACAGGGGGGACCGGGACGTTCGCGGGCGTATTCGACGTTCCGGACGCGCCGCCGACGGTTTCCTCGGAGCGAGTCGACAGCAGACGTTCGCCGGGTACACGGAGCACGTGACCACCGACGACGACGCGGTACCGAGAGCCCGAACGGCCGTCTTTGACACCGGCTTCGAACGGTATCCGGTTCCGTTCACTGTCGTCGAATCGAATACGAGGTGCCGAAATTCGACCGAGAAGCGTACTCGGAACCCGACCACGGGGTCACGATTCGTCCGCCGTTGCGGCCGGAAGCGTAAACCGGAACGTCGCCCCCTCGTCGAGTTCGGAGTCGACCCAGATCTCGCCGCCGTGGCGCTCGACGATACGCCGACAGAGCGTGAGGCCGATTCCCGTCCCGGCGTGTTCCTCGCGAGTGTGAAGTCGTTCGAACACTTCGAAGACCCGTTCCTCGTCGTCGGGCGGAATTCCGATACCGTCGTCGCTGACCGAGATGAGCCAGTCGCTGCCTTCCCGTCGAGCCTCGACGCAGATCCGCGGCGGTTCGTCGCCGCTGTATTCGAGCGCGTTGGATAGCAGATTCTGGACCAACTGTCGCAACTGGTCGGCATCGCCCTCGACCCAGGGCAGCGACTCGCTCGACAGGGTCGCGTCAGTCTCCTCGAGTCTGAGTTCCAGGTCGTTTCGCACGTCTGCGAACACGGCGTTCAGATCGACCGGTTCGAGCGGATCGCCCCGCGTTTCGACTCGCGAGTACGCGAGGAGGCCGTCGATCATCGCTTGCATCCGGTCCGCGCCGTCGACGGCGAACTCGATGAACTCCCGACCGTCAGCGTCGAGTTCGTCCCCGTAGCGGTTCTCGAGGAGCGTGAGGTAACTCGAGACCATCCGCAGGGGTTCCTTGAGGTCGTGAGAGGCGGCGTTGGCGAACTGTTCTAACCGTTCGTTCGACGCTTCGAGTTTCCGTTCGGAGTGGTGGCGCTCGAGTTCGGAACTGACCCAGTTGCCGAGCAGTTCGACGAACGTGACCTCCCAGTCGGAGAATTCATCGACGTGGGCGTCCAGATCGTAGAAGCAGAACGTGCCGTAGACTTCGTCGTCGACCGAAATGGGCGTTCCGAGATAACAGGAGATGCCCCACTCCGCGTTTCCGGCGCGATCGGCTAATTCCGGCGCGTCCCTGTCGACGTCTTCTATGACCAGCGTCTGTTCGGTATCGACGGCGCGCTCACAGTTCGTCGCGGACAGCGGCGCGGTATCCCCCATTTCGAGGTCGGCGTCGGCCGGCGCGTCGACGGCCTCGAAAATGTACTCATCTGCGTCCTCGTGGATCCGGGACAGCGTCGCGTAGTCCGTGCCGATCGTTCGCCGGACGACTCCGAGCAGCGAGTCGATCTTTTCGTCGAACTGTCGGTCGGGGTCCGCGATCACCTCGTATGCATCCTGCAACGCACGTTCGCGGTCTCGGAGCCGTTCCGTCCGCCGAGCGCGCTCGGTGTCGATCCGTACGGTCACCGTCAGCCCCGTTTCGGAGGGATACGCACGCCCCACCAGGCGGGAATCGAGCGACTCGGCGACAGTCTCGAACCCGACGGGTTCCTGCGTCTCCATCGCCCGCTCGTATTCGGTCCGAACCGCCGATCCGATCACGTCGGGAGTCACCTCCCAGACGACCGTCCCGAGCACGTCAGCTTCGGATCGGTCGAGTAACTGTTCGGCCTGCTCGTTACAAAACGTGAACTGCCACTCCTCGTCGAGCGCGAAGACGGCGTCGGTGACCCGATCGTAAACTGCAGCCAGAGCGTCGCTGTCGTGCGGTCCTGACGGGTCAGTTCTCCCTGGCATGTGGTGATTTAATGTGATTGCGACGGATAAGCTACCCGTCGGCAACGTCCCGCCAGTCTGAGGCCGTCGAGTACGTCGCGTCGGAGCGTTCGTCGAACGCCAACGGGGACGCCGCCGCGACTGTTCGTATTGATCTTCGCGCTGTCGCATCCCGGGTGGATCTCGATCTCGAGGTCCGTCAGGAAGTGCGGCGGCCTGTCCGCCGAGGGTCGCGATACCGAGCGCCGTCGCAGCGAGTCCCGACCCCGCACGGAGAATGCGTCGCCGGCCGAGCGTGACGCGTCGCTGACCGCGTGGGGGTATCTGCCATCGATTCGACTCGTCTCGTGGAGGTTCTGCTTCGTGGGTCTATTCCAAACCACAAACTATCACTGACAGTGACATTTAATACGGCATACGCCTCGAAAAAGGGCATACCGGCCCCGCGTTCTCGAATTCAGAGCCAGTCGTCGCCCGGGTCGTCGTCGGTCGCTTCCCTGTACGATTCGACCGCCGCCGCAAGGTTCGCGAGCGCTTCCTCGGGCGTCTGCCCCTGGCTCGAGACGCCAGTCACCTCGTCGTCTGCGATGTGGAGCCCGTGATCGTTCTGGCGCATGACGACGTCTGCATCCTCGAGCGCGTCGTACTCCGAAGGATCGACGTCTGCGTCGGAGCTCATACGCGAGGATTGTCGGGGTCGAGTGAAATATCCACCGACGCCGCTCGAGTGACCGTCACCGTTCGAGGCCGCACGATCGGTGGTTTGCGGTATCGCCGCTGCCATCTGCCCAAAACTCATATATTTGAGAACACCACCATAACACCTCATATATCACTGGCCCGTGCGCACACGTCCCTACTGACTGAGTTCGATCCGGTGCTTGACCGGGAGAAAGTCGACGATATACGCAGGCGATGGCAGGAGACGACCAATACATTCGGTCGCGTCTACAGCACCGTCCTCGGGGTAACGGAGCCGACGACGTACACCGAAATCGCCCAGGTCGCCGATTGTTCGCCGAACGCGGCGAAAAAGCACCTCGATCGTTACACCGAGATGGGTTCGCCATCCGAACCCGCACAACGCTCGTCTCCATTTCCACCGGCCGCCGATTGGAGCCCGTATCACGGACCTCGAGTCGCCGTCGCTCCATCCACTGGACATCTGTTCGACAGTGCTCGCCGCCATCGACGAACGAGTCGAACGGACGTGGGACCAGGGCTCGGCGGGTCGGTGAACGCCATCGCCCGCGTCGACCTCGTGATGCTCGGGACGGCGGAGCGATCCGTCTCAAAACTGAACCGGCACTCGCGTGTCGGACGTAGAAAAAGCCTTTAACACCATCGCCCCGTAGACCGAGCAAATGGTACTCGACGATCTCGGGAGTTCTCTGCGGGGCACCCTGGACAAGCTTCGCGGGAAGTCGCGACTCAGCGAGGAAGACGTCGAGGAGATCGTCAAGGAAATCCAGCGGTCCTTGCTCTCCGCCGACGTCGACGTCTCGCTCGTGATGGAGCTCTCGGACAACATCAAAGAGCGCTCACTCGAGGAAGAACCTCCCGCCGGTACTCCGGCGCGGGACTTCGTCCTCCGCATCGTCTACGAGGAACTCGTCGATCTCATCGGCGAGTCGACCGACCTCCCGCTCGAGGAACAGACCATCCTGCTTGCGGGGCTACAGGGGTCGGGGAAGACGACCTCCGCCGCGAAAATGGCGTGGTGGTTCTCGACCAAGGGACTTCGGCCGGCGGTCATCCAGACCGATACCTTCCGGCCAGGCGCGTACGACCAGGCCGAGGAGATGGCCGAGCGCGCAGAGGTCGACTTCTACGGCGACCCGGACACCGACGACCCCGTCGAGATTGCGCGGAAGGGTCTCGAGGAGACCAGCGAAGCCGACGTCCACATCGTGGACACGGCCGGTCGCCACGCCCTCGAGGACGATCTGATCGACGAGATCGAACAGATCGAGGCCGTCGTCGAGCCCGATACGTCGCTGCTCGTCCTCGACGCCGCGATCGGGCAGGGCGCGAAAGAGCAGGCCCAGCAGTTCGACGAGTCCATCGGGATCGACGGCGTCGTCATCACGAAACTCGACGGGACGGCGAAAGGTGGCGGCGCATTGACCGCGGTCGATCAGACCGATTCGTCGATCGCGTTCCTCGGGACCGGCGAGGAGGTCCAGGACGTCGAGCGCTTCGAGCCCGACGGCTTCATCTCGCGGCTGCTCGGCATGGGTGACCTCGGCCAGCTCGCAGAACGCGTCGAACGTGCCATGCAGCAAACCGGGGAGGAAGAAGAGGAGTGGGACCCCGAGGACATGCTGCAGGGCCAGTTCACGCTGAACGACATGCAGAAACAGATGGAGGCGATGAACAACATGGGACCGCTCGATCAGGTGATGGACATGATCCCGGGCTTCGGCGGCGGGATCAAAGACCAGTTGCCGGACGACGCGATGGACGTCACCCAGGAGCGGATGCGCACCTTTAGCGTCATCATGGACTCGATGACCGATGCCGAGAAGGAGTATCCCAAAGCCATCGGTGCGAGCCAGATCGAGCGCATCGCCCGCGGTTCGGGCACCAGCGAGGAGCAGGTGCGCGAACTCCTCCAGCAGTACAAGATGATGGAGCGCACGATCAAACAGTTCCAGGGCATGGGCTCCGAACAGGAGATGCAGCGGATGATGAAGCAGATGCAACAGGGCGGCGGTGGTGGCGGTATGGGCGGTATGGGGCCGTTCGGGTAACGCTGCGGGAACGGTTTCACGCAGCGAGGGCCGGACTCGAGTGTCGATTCCGATGACAGTCAGCCTGCCACTACGTTACTGCACTACGAGTCGTATCCTCGAGTACGAATGAATCGTCGACAGTATCTCACTCGCACGTGCGTGAGCATCGGTCTTCTCGCTTCGGTTTCCGGCTGTTTCGGCGACCTTGGTGGATCATCTGACGCGGACGACGGCGCTGCCGACGTCGATAGTCGAGCCGGCGAACGTGCGATCGATCGCGCCGCCGGACCGCTCAACGAGACCGCACAATCGCTTTCCGAACTCGGGGATTTCGAGAATCCCGGGGACGTCGAATTCGACCCCCGGAGCCACGGACCAAGATTTCCGAGGCGCGAGATCACCTCGAGACCGGAAGGTCGTCGACGAGGACGACTGCACCCCCTTCGAGGACCGTGGTTTCGTCGCCGTTTACCACGGTCGTCTCGATGCGGTACTTCGCGCGGCCGAGGTCTTCGACGACGTCGCAGACCGCGGTGACTCGCTCGCCGATCGACAGCGGAGCGCGGAAGCTACTTTCCTGCGAAAGGTAGATGGTCAGCCCCGGGAGCCGAGCGAGCGCCGCGCTGATGAGCCCGTTCGCGAGGACGCCGTGGACGATCCGTTTGCCGAACCTGGTTTCGGCGGCGTAGTCCGCGTCGAGGTGGAGTCGGTTCGTGTCACCGGTGACCTCCGCAAACGTCTCGACGTCGTCCTCGGAAATCGACTTCGTGAACCGAGCACTGTCACCCACCGAGACGGTCGACTCGTCTTCGCCGCGGTACTCGAACTCCCAGTCGTCACGTTCGTACAGGGTGTCGGTCCTGACACGTCGCTGTGTCGGATTGGCTTCTAGCCGATCTATGCCGCGGGCCAGGTGCGGAACGTAGTAGGACAGCTCCGTCGTCGTCAGGATTCCCTCGAGCGCGCCGTGGTCGTCCTCGCCGACGACCGGCAGGTGTTCGATATCCGACGACTGCAGCTCCTCGACGGCGTCGACGATGGACGCGGCCGCTGTGACCGTCGTCAGGGGCTTCGACATGACTGCCGATAGCTCGAGGTGACCGAGATCCTCCCGTTCGCAGAGGTTCGTCGCGAAGTCTCCTTCGGTGACGATACCGACGGGTTCCTCGTTACTGACGACGAGCACCGAACTCACGTGCTCGTCGCGCATTCGCGTCGCCGCTTCAGTTGCGGTCGCATCAGGGGGTGCGGTGACGACGTCTTCGACCATAATCTCTGCGACGGGTATCGTGTCGTGCATTTGATAATCATACGTGGCCTGGCCCTATCAGTCGTGGGTGGATCGGCGCAATCAGTATTGGCCCCTCGAGGTCGTAGCTCGAGTCAAACCCGTTTCCAAGGGCAGGTTCAGCCGAACGTCCACCTCGACCTGTTGACGGCGGCTCGCGAGGCGACCGTCGCGGCTCTCTGATCTCGGAGCCACCGTCCGCGGACGAAGACCGAGACGTCCGACACGCAGACAGCAACGTGGACGGTCGTGAAGGACCTGAGGGTTACGGGTTCTGCGCGAGCGGATATCAGGAAGTCTGATTCGGTCAGTGGAACACGACACCTCGGCGATGACTCGAGGTTCACTTCGAGTCTCCCCGAACCGACCCTCGACACCTGAACCGACTCTCGACGATCGATTCATCCGTCGCCGACTGAAAACGGAACGCGAGTTGGACACGTAGCTGCGGCGCCGAACGAGTCCTGAACCGAATCAGGTGTCAACCGGCCGGCCGTCCTCGGTCGGTGGCGCGATGTGATCGACGTACTCCTCGAGGCTCGGTTCGTCAACGCGCACGCGGACGCTAATTTCGCCGAGTTCGTCCGGCTCACCGACCGAGAAATTAACCCGGTCCTCGAAGGCTGCCTGCTTCTTCAGCGCGAAGGTGAAGGTGTCTCCTTCCTGGTTCGAAAAAAACTCGCCGCGCGCAGTGTCGAGGATTTCTTGGCGGTGAAGCAACTCGGAAAAGTGATCCAGCGCGTGGGCTTCCCCTCTCACTTCGCCGAACGTCTCCTCGATGTCTGCGGTCGGAAAGATGTTCGCCACGGCGTCGACCACCCGACTCGTGACTTCGGTGTCGAAGACCGGTGCCGTAATCTCGACGTCGACGCGATAGATGTCGCTCATGGCTCTTGTTTTCGTTCAGTACGTTTCCCGTCGTCGATCCCTTCCCGAACGACCTCCCGGATCCGATCGTGGAACGCCTCCAGCGAGCCGGTATTCTCGACGACCACGTCGGCTCGCTCCATCGCGTCGTCCATTCCGAAGCCCCGCTCGCGTTCGTCGCGGGCGGCCACCCCTTCGCCGCCGTCTGCCTCGCCCGCGTCCCGGCCGCGCTCGTCGATCCGGTCGGCTCGTATCTCGTAGGGGGCTTCGATACTGACGAGCGTAAACGCGTCTCCGAATTCGGTCTCGAAGACGTCAACTTCGACGTCGGAGCGGATGCCGTCGACTAGCACCGCATCGTGGTTCTCGAGGCGGTCCTCGATCATCGGCAGCGACCGTTCGGCGATGGCCGTGGGACCGTTTTCCTCGCGTAACGCTCGCGCGACCGTGCCGTGATCCTTCGCGGGATCGAGCCCGCGGTCGGCCGTCTCCTGGCGGACGACGTCGCCCATCGTCACCACCGGGATTCCATCTTCGCGTGCGACGGTGGCGGCTTCACTCTTCCCGCTCCCGGGCAGTCCCACCGTTCCGATGACATGCATCGGGACCACATACCGGCGAGACGTGTATAAGCGCTGTGTTCCGTCCCTCAATCCGACGTCAGACCCTCGTGTTCGCGACTGTCCCGTGTCAATCCGCCCCTCTGTTTCCTCGTCGGTCGTCCCGACGCTGTTGTTCCACTGCAACTATTTTATGCCGAAATGAGCCACGTTTCATCTGCGACCGGGGTATGATTCGAGACGAAACCGCCTCGATCGACCGCGTTCGAGTCGCAACTGACATCCGTTCGACGCACTCGAGTCGCCATCGGTTATGAATTCGATATTGTGTTATTTTCCCGCAACAAATCGGCAATATCTGCGGTATCACATCGTTCAATCGTTCGAATTCGAGGCGATTAATTCAAACCCTACCTAATATCTGAAACGGAATCCCGTTGTTATATGGATGTCGGCCCCCGAAGCGGATGCCGCACTATGACAGAAAAGCGCATCAAACGGCGTCGATTTACCGCCGGTCTCGGCGTCGGACTGGTCGCAGCAGTCGCCGGTTGTATGGACAGTAGCAGCGACCCCAGCAACGAGTCGGACAACGAATCTAACGGTTCGAGCGATGGAGTAGACGATTCCGGCGACTCGGAGAACCTCGACTCCAACGAGAGCGCGACGAACGAGACCGACGTCGGACTCGGTAACGAATCCGGCAACGAGACTGGCGGAAACACGAGCAACGAATCCGACGGCGGACTATCCGAAAACGAGTCGGAAAACGAGTCCGACGACGATTCGGAAGTCAAGTTCTGACGCCGTTCACGCTACTGCGGGACGCTTTTTCTTTGCGGCGGCCTCGCCGGATAGGGCACCGTCTTGCCGTTGCACTCCGCATGCGTCGGTGTGATTACGGATAGCGGTCGACTGCGACCTGAAATCCCAATCGCTTATACCGTTCCGACGTGGACTCGGACTCGAGGGCACGTAGCTCAGTCCGGATAGAGCGTCGGACTTCTAATCCGACGGTCGTGGGTTCGAATCCCATCGTGCCCGCTCCACAACCGTCGGTTTAGGTGTTCTCTCTGGATGTGGGGAAGGAATAGAGGCGATCGCCCAGTACTGTTTATGCATGCGATCACCACCGTTGACCGCGAAGTGGATAACTTTCCTCCCCTCCATACGCCACCTCACTATTTTTCTACTGGTGTCGGTATTTTCTATCATGGCACCGTCTATCGCGGAGACGACCGACGATTACTATCACGTTCGGTTCAACGACCCCGACACGTTCGACGAGATTCGAACCCCTGACTGGGCGGAAAAGGCTGCATCTTCGGTCGTGGACAGTGCGGAGGTTCGCACCGGTCACGAGGAAGGCGGGGATGACTCCGACTGGGAGATTCAGAGTGTCCTCATTCCGACCGGCAAAGTCTCCGACGAAGATGACGCCATCGACCAGGCCAACCAGATCGTCGAGAAGATCGAGTCCTGATTGACTCGGGTCGATCGATCCGATTCCTCGAAGCTGTGAACAAATTTACGGCTCGCGGTTGAGGAGACGGAACAAGAGAAACGTGTAGAGGAGATCCATCAATACTACGACGAGCGTGTAACGCGGATAGAGCAACTCTACGGCGATGAACAGTCGTTACAGTATCCTGAATTCCCCGAGGATCGTATGTTTATGTGACTACTGCAGGAGTGGTCTACTGGGGAGAGGTCCGAGTCGAGTCGCGGTCTGGACAGACTATAGAAACGGCCGCTATGGGGATCGATATGATATGCCGTCTACTGACATGCGAGGGAACACAATGTGAGAGTAGTTCCATGCTCTTGCACCGTCTAAAATTATACTTTCAAGAGGCCCTATCTAGACGCTTATGACGGTCCCCGTGGGTACGCTAACAGAAGTGATGTCCATGACGAACTCTAGTGACGCTCCTCAACGGTACCTCAGTTGAAGGTCGAGCCGGACCCATTGACTATGGACCTGAAGATCACCTCCAAATCGAAATCAAAGAAGAAGACGAGATAGAATCGATTCGATACGAGATCAGTGACGTACGTCGACGGTGAATGGGAACGACCTCAGGTTCGAAGATGTATGCCCGAGGTGGAAGAAAATGAGTGGATATCCCTAGAGAAGGTTGGAGAGGCCAAGATCACAGAACAGGACTGAGGTGGTGACCATGCTCGATAGAATTGGGGAGTAGTTTTCGATGTTCACCGAACTTCTGTACCGGCGGACTGGATATCATTTTCTCGCCAAAGTGCGTTGGAGCAGACGAAAATAGGGTGTATAAGTGGAAACAGAGCGTGGTAGCGATGACTGAGGAGTCTGTGTATACCACAAAGCAGGACTAACTTACTTCGAGATGTCTTCTTCCCTAGCAACCGCCTCAGTGGCGACAAACCTGGCCAGCTTTTTCTTTGGATGGTTGCGAAGCAAGTGTTCCTCGAGTTGTTCGCCATCCTCGATCTCATCATGGCACACGGGACACTCGAACGCTGATTTCGTTGCCATACTGTGGTCAGAACCCATATCCTGAAAAGGGAATTGCTGGCAATTGCACGCTCGAACAATCCACCGTAGACATCGTCATTCATTCGCTGTAGTTATACACTTCGATAGAACGTACGATCGTGAACAGTGAACGATCGGTGAACGAAGTTATCCAGTCCACTCTCCGCCGATGTCGTCGATGACGTTTTCACGCCATTGCTCGAACCGCTCCCGACAAGTGGCGTTCTCTCCCTTTTCGATATGGTCAATGAATCCCGGACCACCGTCGGGGAGTCGTTGCCCACAGAACGGACAAAAGTCGGGGTTGTTCCACTCTGATGAGTTCGGAGCGGGATGATCGTGATCGCCCATATTGGATCTTCGATCTTACAGAACATTAGCTGTGCGGCGATGATTGGGCCTGGTAAACCTGTCTCAGGAACAGGAGAATCAGTATCGTCTCGAATCACGTACTCAGCCGGTCACTACACCCGGGTCTGATCGCCCAGTCTCACAGCCTGAGAACCCCATGCGAACCGGAGGGGGTGACCAGAATCAACGATCGTCGCGAGAGTTTTGCTGCTAGTCTCGCTGAACGTTTCGAGGTCGATGGCTATCTCACAGAGCGAGAGTTCCGAAGAAAGGAGCTACACCGTGAGTGTCCTGAGAGTGATCGTAGTGCTCTCTTCATACGGACTACTGTACGTCATTACCGGTGCAACCGCGACCGTCCTGCGGGTACACCGGTACATCGTTACAGCAGACCGTATCAGTCCGGTATTGAAGAAACGCAGCTTCGAGACTACCGGTGAGTGGTTCTTGGACGTGCATACCAGCTGAACTCAAGAACTACTTGCTCATTGATTAGATATCATCGTGCCGACGGAAATCATCGCTGGTGTACATTCAAAATCTGCGTAAAATCGACTTTAATAATACGGTGCTCTCCGTTGATCGTACTCGTACGACCGGTGGAGTCCTCCACGATGTCCGTGTATTCACGTTTCCAGATTCGATCCTGTTGGCTCGCCATTCTTGGACCGACCGTCGTCATCGTGTTCGCCGCCGCATTCGCGGCGTTCAACCTCACCGACTGGCCCTCGCCCGAGGCCCGACGAGTGGCGATGATCGATCCGCTGTTCTTCCAGCACACGGGCTGGTACATCGTCAACGGCGGTGTACCGTACGTCGATGTCTGGGACGTCAATCCGCCCGTTCCGTTCGGGATCACGGCCGTTCTCGCCCTCCTTTCCGGCAGGGATATGCACCTCCTGCACGTCCTCAGTGTAGCACTTACGGTGATCGTCGTCGCTGCGAGCATCTTACTCGTCGGATGGGTGGCGTACCTCGTGACAGGCGAGGATGCGGCGGCGGTCGCCGCCGGACTCACGATGCTCGTCGTTCCTGAACTTCTCGTCATCCCGCTGCTTGGCGTCCGAGCGCAGTTTTATGCGCTGTTTTTCGGCGTCTGCGCGCTTGCGTTGGCCCTTCGAGACCGGCCGTTTCTCGCCGGAGCCCTCGTGGCGTTGAGCGCCGGTTCCTGGCAGGCAGGGGCTGCGTTCGCGTTGCTGGTCGTCGGGATAGCGTACCAGCGAACCGGGAGGGGGGGTGCGATCTCGACGGTCACCGGTGGCGGCGTCGTCGCTGGAGGTATCATCCTCGTATTTGCGGTTTCAGACGCGCTCGTACCGATGGTCGTTGAGACGGTGCTTGCGCCGCTGGTTGCCGGATCGCCGCACTCCCTGACCGAGCACGCTTACTCAATACTGCTCACTTTCGGTTACGGATCGCTGCTCCTCCTGGTGACATTCTACGGCTGGGCACTCGCCGCGGCCCGCGACCTGCGGGAGCGATGGTGGATTCCGGCGGGCGGGCTGATACTCGGCTTTCAGGTGCTGTTCGTCGACCTAGACGGCTCGACGGACGTGTTCCTCTGGCTCGTCTTCGTCGCGCTCGGCGTGGCCCTCGCCGTCGAGCGCATGATCGCTGTTCGGGCAGCGATGTCGGATCGTCGGCGAACGGTCGTCGCCGTCGTCGCCGTCATCGGGTTGCTCGTTCTCTCCGGATTGGTCTGGAATGCCCTCGCGCCGCCCCCAGCACCGGTACTCCAGACGATGCAGGAGGACGCCAGGCCAGACGAAGAGCTGTCGATGTCGCGGGGGGACGCGGACGTCCCACCGATGGAGACCATCTACTGGGAACAGATGGAACCAAAGGCCTGCCACTATCGGTTGAGCCGGAACGAGGTACGGTGGATCGCGATTACCGACGGCCACTTAGGGAGACAAGAGTGTGGTTCATGGCCGGCGGCTCTATTAGATACGCAGAGAGCGACGGAATCTATTGTTTGATACGGTCTGCTGTACCGATGTACTGGTGCAACCGCAGAACGGTCGCGGTTGCACCGGCAATGACGTACAGTAGTCCGTATGACAGCCCGTTCGACGTTGTAGATTGTGGCAGTCAGCGTAATTTCCCGAAACTGTCGGTCCCATACTCGCGCTCGGACGGCGAGCCATCCGAGTGCTTGGTCACCGAGTTCACGGTCTCACAGATCAACCGCTGGTTGTAGAGTGGACCGCATCCTTGATTCGCGCGTTGTGCACAAAGTCATACATTCGTGGTCTCGTGTACGCCCCGTCTCCGGCGGAGCGAACACATCGAACTCGTCGAGAAACTCAACGGAGAGACGTTCAAACAATGCTAGCGTCTCCGTCTCCACGACAGTGTAGAACGTTTATATCGAAGCGTTCTTTGCAGGATCGCTGGGCTCATCCACCACAGCGTTCACCGTGCTCTTTGGTGTGCCAATCGTTCTATACCATCCTCGTTACTATCTACTATAATGAGATTACTGATCTTTGGTCAGCCTAAATACCTGCAGAACCTACGGCCACTCACAGGCATGAAGACGGAAACAGCGATTGGTATACGACTGAAGAAGCCAGCAACACAGTCACTTCGGTACGCGTTTGGCATCCTGTGGTTGACCGACCTTATCGCCACGCTTTTTCTGTTTCTCGTTCCATACGCCACTGAGCTTAATCCGCTTACCACGCACCTCTACAACGCTGTCGGACTGCCCGGAGTCATCCTTGCCGGGACCGCCTATGCTGGTCTCGTGGTTGTAGCTGGCCATCTCCTGTCAAAGCCGGTAGACAGCTTGTTCGTCCTCGGTGTAATATCGGTGTACGCCGTCTGCGCCACTAATAATGTGATCCTGCTCCTCTTCCGCAGACCACTTATCGAAAGTCTCATCCTCTAATATCCGTGCCGAACGCTACAGGGAGTAGTTAGCTGTAATTGAGGGCGCTAACCCCCCTTCTGCTCACGGCGACGCCGTTCGCATGGTCAGCGGGACCGACGGTCCCGCGCTATCCGCAGCGAGCGAAGCGAGCAGGGAAGGGATACAACGCCCGCACGTCTTGTTTTCGTGTGAATCGGCACCCTTATCGAAGGGGGGTAGTAAGATGCTCACCACGCTTCCGGCGGTGTTCAAACGCGACAACAAGCGTGCATCGTCGGTTGTGGCCGAGTGTCCAACCGGTAGGAGCGGGACACTCCGAACCGCCCGTAACGGGAAGCCGCCTGCGGAGTCTGGAACCGTCCGCAGAACGCCATAATGAGTGACGGAAGTTATGGGCATAGACTGAGACGGGCCAGTGATGGGAGGAGACCGGCGAGGCGATCTTGTTCGTCATCTAAGTGAGCAGGAGTTGGATCGTCTGCTTCGTCCAGCAGACGATCCAAAGATCATCAAGCGACTCACCTTTGTCAAACGTCTCTACAAGGGAGCAACGTACGAGGAAGCAGCCGACGACGTTGGCAAATCTGCGTCGACTGGAAGTCGCTGGGCGCGTCGATGGAACGATGGCGGACTTGGTCAGTTGACACCGAACTTCGGGGGCGGAAGGCCCCCGAAGCTCGGTGACGAGGAATAAAAGCGTCTTTTAGAACTTCTCCGGGAGGGGCAGCCCTGGAAAGCACAGGAAGTTCATCAGCTCTTGGACGAAGAGTTCGGTGTAGAGTACCATCCGGATTATCTCGGTCGATTCCTCCGGAATCTCGGACTGTCCTACGCTAAACCACGTCCAAAGCGCCCCTCTCGGCCAGAAAACGCAGATGAAATCCTCGAAGAACGCGTCGCAGACGCGTTCGACGAGGAGACAGAGACGGCACATAACAAGCGTCCTGATGATGAGGACGAAGGATGGGTCCTCGACGACGATATTTGCACGGATGGGGGAACTGTCGTCGGTTTTTGTGATGCTTCGCATCCACAACCATACGACAATTCGCATCGACTGTGGTACGTTGATGATCCGACACTGGAACGACCGCTGGTGAAGCTTGACGAACCAGCGGTCGGATGCTATACGCTCACCGGCGAAAGTGTCCTGACGTTCCCTGAAGATCAATCGAAAGAGAACATCTGTGCGCTACTAGAGCAAGTCCGCGAGCAGAATCCGGGAACACGGATTCTGCTCGTCTTGGATAACTTCTCGTCTCACATCTGTGAACACACGCGCAAGCGCGCACACCAACTCGGTATTGATCTCGTCTTTCTTCCGGTCGGCTCACCGCATCTCAACCCGATTGAACAGGTCTGGAAAGTACTCAAACGCACTGCCTCGCCAATCGTGGTGGCGAGCGAGAGCGCGTTCCGAACTCTCGCTCGCCGTCTCTTCGACACCCTTACCGATCGACTCGGATTTGCTAAGTCCTGGATCGATCAATTCCTCAGTCCATATTTGCAAAAGTTATCTTGATCATTACGGCGTTCTGCCGGGCCGCACGAGACGCGGAGCGTCTTGTGGACGCTGTGGGATCTGTTCCTGCACGTTCCGACACAGAAACAGGACGCTCCGTCCGCACCAAGCGAGGGCCGGGGAGGCCCGAGCGCGGTCGGGCGGAGTAGTTCACAACAGAAGAACATGACCACCACGGCTATAAAACGTTCACTCCATCACCTGCGTCGTAACGCCGAAACCGTGGGAGTCCCGTGACCGATACGCGCCCTGTCTCTTTCACGCGCCGAATCGCACACTGCGTGCAGACAGTGACGGATCCGCGACCGAACATCGTGTTCACGGAGCCACTCGTGGAAGGCGTTCTTCTCGTCCCCTTCGTCTGCAGCGAGACCGAGCAGGTCGCCCGGCAGAACACGGGCGACCTGGGGCCCGACTGCTGTATCGTGTCTCCAGTTCGCCGTCAGTTGCACCTCCAACGGTCTTGATGAACGAGCCCGTCAAGACCGTCGCTTTCATCATCTGTGTCAATCTGATCGTCACCGATAGTGATCGGACGGACTCGTCTGTTCGAAGTCCGTTGCATCGATCGATCCCTGCCCAGGGGGAAGCAATTGCTGCACGCTTCGGCGCAACAACTGTCGCCAGACCCACATCTTGACGCAGTCAAGCGCCTGGCAGAGCGTCGATGGCCTCGGAAGGCCGTTCGGACTGACCGCTAAGATGTCGCAAATCGCTTCCATCAAAGAATACGATCATACCCTCACGGTAGGTATGACGTTGTCGACCCGGTAACACGTACCAAGTGGTTGCCAGTCGAACTGACCGAAAAGAACAACGACCCTGCAGCGAACGGTACGATTTAATCGTTCGATCCCGGGCCACTGCGGCCCGTGATCGAATCGACGGCGTTGACGACGGCGTGACGGATCGATTGCAACTTTGTAACGACGCTCTCGTCAGCGAAGCCGACGACGCCGCCGAATCCGTCGCGGTCGTAGTGGCCACGGGCTGATCCGAGCCACTCGCCGAACCGCTTGAGACCGCCGGTGACCCCGTTGTCGAAGAACAGAACCACGATCAGCAGCAGGATGCCGAACGAGAGTTCCCAGTAGGCCTCCAGCAGCGGGAACTGCCGGATAAACCACCGGAGATACTCGAAGGTGATCGCACCGATGACCGGTCCCAGGAACGAGTAGGGGCCACCGATGACCGTCACAAGCACCGGTTCGGCCGACGCCGTCCAGTGGGTGGCACCGGGCTTGATGCCACCACTGTGGATGATCAACATCGCCCCGGCCAGGCCCGTGAAGGCACCCGAGATGATGAACGTCTTCCAACGGTGACGCTGGACGTTGACGCCGAGTGCCCGGGCCCGTTCGGGGTTCTCCCTGAGCGCCAGACAGACCGTCCCGAACGGCGACCGAACGATTCGCCACAGGGCGTACACCGCCACCGTCCCGATGAGGAGACTGATGTAGTAGTACGGTCGCGGGTAGAGGAAGTGCCGCAGGTAGAACTCGATACCGAGGATGTTGACCGTCCCAATCTGCGAGAGGAAGTCCAGGCCGTCGGAGCCGTTCGTGACGACGTCCAGGGGCATCACGGCAGCCAGGTGGTCGTACTGGACGATGACCCAGATGGCCATCGAGAACGACAGCGTGATCATCGCGAAGTAGATTTCCTCGAGCTGGACCGAGAAATAGCCGACGACCACCGCCAGGATGGCGGCGGCAATCACGCCCAGTAGCAGCGCGAACACGAAGTTTACGAGCACCGAGAGTCCACCGAAGGCCGTGCCGAGCCCGTAGGCCGGCACCACGCGCAGGAAGAACAGGGCGGCGGCGTAGCCGGCCGCACCGACGAACATCGCGTGACCGAATGACAGCAGCCCGGTATAGCCGTACAGGAGGTTAAACGCGACTGCCAGCACGCCGATAAGCAGCGCACGGGTCAGCAGGTCCACCTGCAGGGCCGGGAGCACCCACGGGACGACGACCAGCACCGCCATGGCCATGGCTATCCAGAGCCGCCCGCCTTCGAGCCGCAGTTGCTGGCGAAGGTTGGGAGACATTCAGCGCTAGAGCCCCGGCGGGAAGCCAGAGCCCTCGAGCAGGCTGGTGGACTCGTCCCGCGTCAGGGTCACTTGCTTGTTGTTCGAGAGGCCGAGACCGTCGTAGGGCACGTCGTCGTCCGAACTGGAGACGCCGAGCACGGACGGGGCGTTGGCCTGATGGCTCTCGGGATCCATCTTCCAGGTGCCTCGCGGGCCGGAGACCTCGATGCCCTCGAGTTCGCTGACCACGTCGCCGGTCTTGGTGCCGCCGGCGGCTTCCATGGCCTTCTTGTACATCCAGATGGCGCTGTAAGCGCTGCCACCCGTAAACGACGGGATAGCCGGCAGGTTCTCGACGTGGTCCTTGTACTTCTCGAGGAAATCCGTGTTGGTCTCGTTGTCGAACGCGGAGTGCCAGTACCAGCCGGCGATCTTGACGTCTTCCGGCATCTTCGAGCCGAGTGCCGAGAACACCGTGGGGTCCATCGCCAGGGTCATGTACACCTGGTCAACCTGGTCGAACAGGCCCTGCTCGGTGCCCTGCTTGAAGAACGTGACGGCGTCGCCCGCCCAGAAACCGGAGAAGACGACGTCCGGATCTGCGTCCATGATAGCGTTAATCTGGGGGGTCATGTCCGTCGCACCCAGGCTGGGGAACTCGCTGGCGACGTACTCGTGACCGGCACCCAGGCCGTCGGAATAGGCCTGGAAGTAGCTCCAGACCTGCTCACCGTAAGCGTAACCAGGGCCGATGTTGGCGACACGCGATCCGCTGTGATTCTCGTTGGCGTCTTCCGCGATACCGTAGACGTTCGTGGCCGTGTTGGCGTTCGTCCGGAAGATGTTCTCCTTAAACGAGGCCTTGTCCGAGTACGTGTCCGTGTCGTACTCGGTGATGTACGGCGTGCCGATGTCGGTCAGCGTCATCGGCACGCCGAGCTGGTTGATCGCCGTCGCGTTCTTCAGTGTGACGCCTGAGGACGTCAGGCCGACGAGGGCGTCGACCCTCTCTTCCTGGACGAGGCTCTTCAGCTGGGCCGCTGGGTCATCACCGTGACCGCGGATGACGATCTCGACGTCGTTGCCGTTGATACCGCCGTCCTCGTTGACCGCATCGACGCCGGTGCGGGCCGCTGCTTCGGAGGCTTTGCCAAGTGCGGAGGCGACACCCGTGATGAGGTACATACCGCCGATTTTGATCGTGCTGCCACCGCCGCTACCGCCCATGCACCCGGCGAGTCCAATTGCCGTCCCCGCTCCGACAGCAGCGAGATACCTTCTGCGTGAGACACTCGAAGTGTCCGACACGGTCTGCGCCGTATCCACCCTTCTATTTGACACTTTGTCGTTCATAGTTGTACATCAACTAACAGTGCAGGGCCTCCATTATAGATGAATGTTCACATGTGAACGTTCAACTGTACACGTACACTTATATACCGAAAGAAACCCACCTAATCGTATGGTATCGGTAGATTTCGTTATCACACAGCTCATCACCGGAATCAGCATCGGGAGCCAGTTATTCTTGGTGGCTGTCGGACTGAGCCTCATCTTCGGTGTGATGGACGTATTGAACTTCGCCCACGGCGTCCTCTACATGATTGGCGCATACGTGGTGGTCCTGTTCGCGACCGGCGGTGAACTGCTGGGATTCGCCTTCCCCGAACTGGGTTATTGGATGGGACTCGTACTCGCCATGCTCATTGTGGGGCTCGTCGGCGCCTTTATCGAGTGGGGGTTCATCCGCCGAGTGTACGACCGAGAACCGCTCGACCAGTTACTGTTGACCTTCGCGTTCGTCCTTATTTTCACCGACATCATCAGGGAACTGTTCGGGTCGGCCGCCAGCATCCAGCCGCCGGCCCTGCTTGCCGGCAATCTGATGCTCCCGGTCGGGTACACCATCTCCACCTACCGGGCGTTCGTCATCATGATGTCCGTCCTGACGATGGCCACCTTGCTGGCCACGCTTCGGTACACTAACGTCGGCCGAAAGGTCCGGGCGACGGCCAGCGACCGTGACATGTCACGGCTGCTCGGCGTCAACGTCCCGGTACTGTACACGGCCGTCTTTTTCGTCGGGGCTGCCCTCGCGGGCCTCGGCGGGGCACTCTCGGCACCCATCCTGAGCATCAAGCCGGCGCTTGGCGACCAGATCATCATCCAGGCGTTCATCGTCGTCGTGCTGGGCGGCCTCGGCTCGTTCGGCGGGGCTTTCATCGGCGCGTACGTCATCGGCATCATGTCGGCGATGGGGCCGGTCATCGGTGTGGCCGGTGCCGGTGAACTGATGCCGTTCCTGGCGATGATCCTCATCCTGCTGGTCAAGCCCGAGGGCCTGTTCGGGTCGGTGAAAGCATGAGTACGGTGCTGGAAACCGACGCACTCGAACGGCGGTTCGGCCGCCTCATCGCCGTCGACGACGTCACGGTCAGCATCGACGACGACGAGATCACCAGCATCATCGGGCCGAACGGGGCCGGTAAGACCACGTTCTACAACCTGCTGAGCGGGACACTTATGCCCACCTCCGGGACGGTGAAGCTCCGCCCCCGGGACAGCACCGAACTGGTCGACGTCACCGAGGACGAGCCCCACGAAATCGCCCGTCGGGGCCTCTCGCGAGCCTACCAGATCAACAACGTCTTCGAAGGGTTGTCGGTGCTGAACAACGTCCGAGTGGCGCGAATCAGCAACGACCGGCGGACGAGCGACCTGACCGCCATCACGAAAGACGACGATGAACTCACGGATGCCGCCCGGGAAATCCTCGAACTCACAAACCTCGAGGAGGTCGCCGACACCGAATGTGCGAACCTCTCACATGGCGACACGCGAAAAGTCGAGATCGCTCTTGCCCTCGGGACGGATCCGTCGATCATCCTGCTGGACGAGCCGACGGCTGGGATGAACAAGTCCGAGACCGACCGGATGGTCGACCTCATCCGCCGGCTTGACGAGGAGACCGACACGACGTTCGTCCTGACCGAACACGACATGGAGGTCGTACTGGGCATTTCTGACCGCATCCTCGTCCTGGAAAACGGGTCGCTGATCGCCGACGGCACGCCCGACGAGGTGATGGCCGACGAACGCGTTAAGGAGGCCTACCTGGGGGGTGAGGAAGCGTGAGCGTCCTCGAATGTGACGACGTCAACGCCTACTACGGTAACAGTCACGTCCTATTCGACCTGGCGATGAGCGTCGAGGAAAACGAGGTCGTCGGCCTGCTGGGCCGCAACGGCGCCGGCAAGACGACGACGCTCCGGACGATTACCGGTACAGTCCCCCGGCGCGAGGGCCACATCAGCTACCGAGGCCGGGACATCAGCCACGAGTCGGTCGACTCGATCAGCCGGTCGGGTATCAAGCTGGTGCCGGAAAAACGCCGGATCTTCCCCGACTTGACCGTCAACGAGAACATCCAGGTCGCCCGGGATACCTGCGCCGACCCTCGACCGATGGAGGAGATGTATGATGCCTTCCCAGTGTTGGCCGACCTCCGGGAGAGTCTGGGCCAGAACCTCTCTGGCGGCGAACAGCAGATGCTGTCGGTGGCTCGGGCGCTGGTCCAGGACCCGGACGTCCTCCTGCTCGACGAACCCACCGAGGGACTGGCGCCGGTCATCGTCGACGACCTGGCGGACGTCCTCGGTGACGTCGTCAAACGCGACGTGACGGTCGTCCTGACCGAACAGAACGTCGACTTCGCGCTGAGCCTTTCGGAACGGGCCTACATCATCGAGAAGGGCTCGAACGTCTGGGATGGTTCCGTCGACGACCTGCGGAACCGCGACGACCTGCTCGAACAGTACCTCTCGGTCGGCAGCGCCGAAGCGGACTGACTGAGCCGCTCGCCGATTGTTACCTACAAGTCAGGCATAAAGCCTCACCCTCACGGAGCGCCGGGCGCCCGATTCCATCGGACGCACAAACTCTCGGGGGCTCAGAGCGACCCGCCGACGGCGCAGCCGTCGCGGGTCGCGGTCGACGAGAAACAGATCGAGGTAGACGTCGAAAAGAAGTGGTTGTACGCCGCGATCGACACAGAATCAAAACTACTTTTCGAAATCGACGTGTTCAGCCGCCGCGGGACTGACCCCGCAGCGGCGTTCCTGCACCGACTCACCCCGAAACACGATATCGCCGAGACAGAGTTTCTCGTCGATGCTGGCGGCCATCTGACTGTCCTCGCTCGTCATGAATTGAGCGGTCAGCTCAACTACAGCGATCGAAACCACGTCGAAAAGTGGTTTCAGACTGTCTCAATGAGGATCGACCGCTTTCACTCGTTCTGGCGGGGCAGTTCAGCCAGCGCACGCCGCTGGCTGAAACGGTTCAGACACCACTATAACCACGATCGACCGAATCAAGCGCTCAATGGCCGAACGCCGGCTGAGGAGGTGCTGAACTAGACAGTGCCCAACAAAAGATACTCCCGAATCCTCTACAGGATAGGGATAACGGCTGGTTGGCACAGCCAGCGGTTCGCCTGTTCGACCGTAGCGAGGGCAGTTTCGCCCCGCGAGAACAGGTCACGAACCGCGAACCGTAACATCCCAACTGCGGTCGGGAATCCCCGTCCTCAGCAAGCGCCCGAATGGGCGCGAGCAGGGCGAGGAGGATGTCAAACGTGCTCTTTCCAGTCCGGAAGGTGGACTTCCCGGTCCCAGCCGTGGTCGTCGCGGTCCTGTTCCGCGTTGGCGAGTTCGACACGCTGGATGCGCTCGGAGGGCGTCCGCGGGAACTCGTCGACGAACTCGACGTAGCGGGGCACCTTGAACGGCGCGAGTTCCCGCCCAACGTGAGTGATGATGTCTTCCTCCAGAACCTCGTTGCTGCTTCGCTTGACCTGGACCTTCACGACTTCTCCGTACACGGTGTGGGGCGCGGGGAAGATCGCGCTGGCTTCGACGCCATCGAGTTCGTCGATGACGTTCTCAACCTCCCGCGCGGAGATGTTCTCGCCGGCGCGACGAACCATGAACTTCCTGCGGTCCACGTAGTAGCAGAACCCGTCCTCGTCCTCACGTGCTATGTCACCGGAGTGGAGCCAGCCGTCCTGAATCGTCTCCGCCGTCTGGTCGAGTAGTCCCACGTACTCGGCCATCGCACCGACGTCGGTCCGGAGGAGTTCGCCCGTCTCGCCGACCGGAACCTCCTGTCTGTCCTCCACGAATTTGACCTCGTGACCGAGGTCTGGAAACATCGGCTTGCCGATGGCACCGTGACGGCGCTCGTCGAGCGCCGGGTAGTTCATGAGCAGGACGGGATTTTCGGTCTGGGAGTAGATTTGGACGACATCGAGATCGAACAGCGCTTCCAGGGAGTCCCACTGCTCGTCCCCGATTGGACCGATTGCGAGGTCGAGGTCGTTGTCCGGGACGGAGTCCTCGTCGTACTTCGCCAGCAGCATCTGGACGACCCCACCGAGAATATTGACCGAAGTGACGTCGTGGGGGACCACGTGGTCAAAAAACGCCGATCCTGAGAAACTGTCGGCGAAGACCCAGCCACTCCCGTGGAGGGTCTTCGCCAGCATCCCATAACACTGGTTGTTGGCGTGAAAGAGCGGAAACGGATTGTAGTTGACGTCGTCCTCGCCGAGTGGTGCACCGAGGAAACTCTTCGCGGAGAGGAGATAGGATTCGTTAGTATGCAGTGCCGGTTTCGGCATGCCGGTGGTTCCAGACGTGTAAAGGATGCTTACCGGATCGTCGCGGTCTTGTTCGTGGTCGGGATTTCGAGTCGTCCCTGCCTCGGAGACGAGTGTCGAGAGCGTGACCGTCTCGGCACCGTCGACGTCGTACTCGCGGTCCTCGTCAGTCATTCCGTCGAGGACGACGACCGTCACGCAGTCCTCGAAGTCGGGGACGACCGCGTCGAGGATGCCGAGGTAGTCGTTGTCCGGCTGGACGAGGATGGTCGAGATATCCGCCGTATCGATCGCGTGACGAACTTCCCGCTCTCGGTACTGCCAGTTGATCGGGGTCTGAACGGCTCCAATCTTCGTACATCCGTAGATAGCAGTGACGTACTCGGGGCTGTTCACGAGGTGCAGCCCCACCCGGTCGCCCGCTGTAACCCCGGTGCTAGCCAGCGCGTGGGCCACCTCGTTGGCGCGCGCGTTGGTCTCGCCGAAGGTGAATGACGCCCCCGTCGTCGCGTCGGTCATGTACTGCCGGTCGGGCCACAACTGTGCCGCCGTTTCGATGACGCCCTTTACCGTCTCGACCTCTCGCATTGCCGGGGTCAACGATTTCTGGACGGCCTCGTACGTGAGTCCGTGCTCGTCCACGGTTTCGTGTTCGGTCATACTGATATCCTCGGTTTCTGGAAGACAATAGGTGTACGTTGCCATGGGAACGTCGGCGGTGACCGGTCTGGTCTCCCGGCCGAACGCCGGGGTTCCCCTCGCCGTTGGTGGATTCCGTGGCGGCGGGTCCCACAACGAGTCTGGGATACGGCGAGTGCCGGTCCCTTCCGAGACACCGACCGTTCCAGATTTGGGAACGCTGGTCCCGACGAACCGTTCCTCGGGCGATGGGGGGCTACCCGGTGTGGGTCACCCCGCCGTTGACGACGAGTGATTCCCCGTTGACGTAGGACGACTGGTCGCTCGCGAGAAAGAGCGCGGCGTCGGCGACTTCCTCGGGGGTTCCGAAGCGTTCCATCGGAATCGATTCCGTGGCGTACTGGTCGCCGTGGTCGGTGCCGACGATGGGAACGTCTTCCTCGGTCATCGCCGTCCCGATGATACCGGGCATGATGGCGTTGACACGGATGCCTGCATCGCCGAAGCGGTCCGCTAGCGAGTACGTCATCGACGCGACTGCGCCCTTCGTCAGGTCGTAGGCGGTGTACGCGCCGAGTGCGCGAATCGAACCGATCGAGGACATGTTGACGATGCTTCCGCCATCGGAATCGAGCATGCGTTCGGCGGCGACCTGTGACCCGAAGAACACGCCCTTCACGTTGACGTCGAGAAACTGCTGGAGTCCCTCCTCGCGAACCTCCAGGAACTCTTCGCCTCTGAATATTCCGGCGTTGTTGACCATCACGTTCACGCCACCGAACTCTTCTGCAGCCTCGACGGCGTCATCGAGGTCGGCGCGGTTCGTGACGTCACAGTTAACGAACGTACCGCGTCCGCCCTCCGTTTCGACGAGTTCGTGGGTGGGGGGTCCGCTCTGGCGAGGTTCTTCTCGCACGTCGGCCACGACCACGTCCGCACCTGCAGCCGCGAACGTTCGACAGATTTCCCGTCCGTTTCCGCTTGCACCGCCCGTAACGACGGCGACTGCGTCGCTAAGTTGTGTCACACCCGTTAAATGACATTCCGGCAACGAAGGCGGTAGGGTTTCCAGGGGAACCTCTGGCTGTCGGCTCTCTGTCCGTCAGGACTCCACGTCGTCCATCGCGCCCACGAGTGCAGTCAGTAGTTTCCGCTCGCCGCGGCGGACGTTTTTCGAGAGGGCGGTCGTCGAGACGTCGAATTCGGCTGCGAGGTCGGTAACGGTCGCATCACGCGGGGTTTCGTAGTGACCGGCTTCCATCGCACGCCGAATCGTCTTCGCTTCGGTATCGGTCAATCCCCGAACGGCGTCCAGGACGTCTTTCGCCGTGTTCACGTTATTGATGACATCAAAGTAGTCCGCGAAAGAGAGCGTATTCCGTGACTCGACGGAAAAGTCATTGTCTCGCGAGAGATCCGAGAGTGCGTCGTCGGCTATCCGTTCGCGGTCGAATCCCACGTGCCACTGTTCCGACCCGTTCTGAGCCTCGAAGGGTCCTGTCAGGTAGCCGTCGTAGTCGCGCAACGTCCGCATCGCGCTGGTCTCCTCGATTTTGTTCCGGATGAGCGCCTGGTCACCTCGACGCGCGAGCAGGCTGTACCGATCCATCGCGTCGTGGTCACTGAGCATCGTCAGCGTTCGGTCTAGCTCCTCGCGGTCCTCGGCCGACACCATTATTCGCGTCTCCAACTCCTTCGTCGTCCTGTCGAACTCCCAGTGTACCCCCTTCAGGCGGACGTCATATCTGTCGCTGGCCTCGATGTACGGACAGTCGTACTGGACCATATCTAACGAAATTGATATCATGATTTTCCCCCACGTTGCATGAGTAGAAATTCTTGGACCAGAATAAGGTTTTGCATTCTCGTGGGCAGTGGCCCGCGAACGTGGCGATCCTCGTCGAGATGGCAGGCGAACAGAGACACTTCTACTGGCTCGTGTTTCCCATCAGGCTCCTCTCGCTTTCTCTGTTCTTCAGAGTGAACTACAGTCGGGAGATACAGCAGGGCGGCACGAGAGAGACGAAACATCTTCAGTGTAGCGGCCTTCAACTCGTTCGTTCCAATCGAATCAGAGACAGTGTCTTTTAATCCGGCAGTATCTCGACGTGGGGGCTCAGAAACAGTATTATCAGTAAAAATACTGGTTCAAAACGTGTCAGCAGTGGCTCGAGGAGGAGAAACCTCGTATCGCACTCGCACATCTGTTCGACCTGTATGGACCACCGGCTATAAGAGCACCATATCACCGTACCGGTTCAATTACAATTTTGCAAATACACGGTAGCTGTAGTATTATATTTGGATCACAGTCAATAACAGAATACTCACTCCGCATCTGCTAAGTCACGTCATGGTAGAAGATCGCCAGAACCACGACGGACTGAAGCGGAGAGGCTACCTCAAAGGAATCGCGGCAACCGGACTTGGCGTCGGCATCGTTAGCATGTCGACTGCCAGTACGTACGCGAGCGATGACGAGAGTAAGGGTAGTACGCATAATGTCGACGGTGACAGCGTGTACCTGGTCTTCGGTGCCGATTCGTCCGAGGACGAACTCGACGCGTGGGTTTCCGAACACGAAGACGAGATCGCCACGGGATCGCAAGACTCCACCACACAAGTCATTCAATATCAGGACGTCTCCCAGCTCAACGTCAATCAGCAGGCCAACGCCGTCAGTATCGCTATCGATGGCGGAGAGGCGACGGCAATTCAGCAGGCCGACCAGAACAACCGCAACACCCAGCAGGGACGCGCTGAGTCGATAAACATCTCCGAAACGGAGAACAGTGAGACGTTCAACGGCGTCGGTAACGTGTACATCGTCTTCGCCGAAGAGACTGGATATCGGGAATTCAACGGCTGGGTCGTCGGTGACGAGATCTACCAGAGCGAGCAGTCCGCGCAGGCGTCGATCGAACAGTCTCAGGAGGTCAACCAGTTTAACTACAGCAGCCAGAGCACTGCTGTCGCCATCGCTGAAGACGGCAGCGACGCCGAGGCCTACCAGCAGAGCGCGCAGACCAACGAGAACTACCAGCACGCCGAGGCAGTCGCGGCGAACCTCGGCGGGGACGAGAAAGGGAAGAAGAAGAAGGGTAAGAAGAGGAAGAAGGGTAAGAAAGGTAAGAAGAAGACAGTTGACGGTCAGGAGGCAACCGCATCAATCGAACAGTGGCAAGAGGTATCTCAACTCAACGTCAGCGAGCAGGGTGTCGCTATCGCGATCGCCGTCGGTAGCGACAGCGTCGCGGAGGCGTACCAGGTGAGTTCACAGTTTAACCTCAACGAGCAGGTCGCCGATGCGACTGCGATCAACTTCGAGTGGACGTCCGCCGCCGAAGTCGTCGCCAACGCGGACATGGTCGGCGAATTCTCAGACGAGAAGATGGACCGCACCGATGACGGTTCGTCCCAATCGAATACCCAGGAGGCGTCCGCGGATATCACGCAGGTTCAGAGCGTTGGGCAAGAGAACATCAGCTTACAGAACGCCGCGGTCGCCGTCGGAACCGACGGTAGCACCGCGACAGCTCGACAGGAGAGCTACCAGGCGAACTTAAACGCACAGGTCGCTTCCGCGGAAGCGCTGAACCTCGACAGTTCTCACTGCAGCGCGACCGCAGTGGTGAGCGGAGAAGACTCGAACGGCGACGAATCGTGGGCGATCGCCTACGAAAACGGCGACAACGAGACCGCACAGCAGGTGGCTACCGCTGAAATCAACCAACTACAGTTCATCGAACAGCTGAACGTCAACGAACAGAACGGTGCAATCGCCTATGCCGCCGACAGCTGCGACGCGGTGGCCGAGCAGCTAAATTACCAGCTGAACCAGAACGTACAGGAGGCCGAAGCGAGCGCTGTCAATGAAGGTGAAGGAGATACGGACAAGAAGGAGAAGAAGAAGGAGGAGAAAGGCAAGAAGAAGGCCTGATAGACGTTCACTCGGCTATCACCTGTCGACCCGAAATCCTTTCCTAGGCTGTGTTGAATCACTAGACGGCGGCGGAACAAGTCAGTAAATCAAAGGAGTTGAAGCGGGAGGCTGCGAGTGTTCATGACGCAAATCTCCCGCTTCATTGGGGAAGTTGTGCCGATTGCTCAAAACGTTACTGGCGATGGAGACGAATCCGCCGCCCCGGAAGGTGGCGGCGGATTCGCCGACTATGCCCTCGTTTCACTCCACTGTCTGCGGATTTACCTCGATACGTCCTACCGGATGACGATTGACCTGCTCAAGGAGATGCCACAAATAACCGGAGAGATCGGCCTCAGCGCGGCCGATCTCCCCTGTCCATCCACGTTGTGTAAAGCGTTCGATCGGATCAGTATGAGCGTCTGTCGAGTGCTACTGCGCCAGTCGGCGCAGCTGCACGATCCCTCGAAACACGGCGCTATTGACGCCACATTCTACGAGCGATCAGCCGCGAGCCGTCATTACTGTCAGCGAATAAGCTACCGCGTCCAGAAGCTCAAAGTGACGAAACTCGTCGATACGGAGTCTCAAGCCGTCCTCGACGTACACTGCTCGACAAACCGGGAAGGAAGTGACGCAGACCTCGCCGAGCAGATCGCCCGCCGAAACGCGGGCGATCTGCGGTCTCTGGCCGCCGATAAGGGCTACGACAAGCAATCGCTCCGCGAAGCACTCCGTGAACTCGGCATCAGACCGCTGATCAAGCATCGTATCTTCGCTCCGTACGACCACGCGCACAACGCCAGAATCGACGAACAACGCTACAATCAGCCCTCTATGACGGAAACCGTGAACTCGGCTGTCAAGCGCTCGCTCGGCTTCGCCGTGCGAGCGCGTTCTTGGTTCCGTGAGTTCCGCGAAATCGCCCTGATGTGTGTCGTCTACAACATCAAGCGTGCCGTGAAACAGTGAATTCCGATTCCGTATGGCGATTCAACACGGCCCTTTCCTAACACGACGGTCTCCGCCGAGCGGACTGCGAACTCGTCTCCACTGCTCCACCGCTTTCTGAAACGCCGCGTCGAAGTGCGACCGGTTACCGTCCGTCGACCCCACTATTTGGCCTTGTTGACCCCTTCTCTCAGTGATGGGTTTCAGCGGTCGTGCTGAATTCATAGCGCGAATCGGTCACGAGTCGGTCGTCATCTAACGAAGGAACGGAGTGATAGACGCAGAAGAGACCTTAACAAATCGGTATGTCAGGCGGGGCATTTTATATCATCATTCGTTATATAGTAGAATATGGAGGGACAACCATCGATTCGTAGGGCAAAACTGGATGACGCAGAGAATGTTCAGACAGTTGCCCGTGCCAGTTGGCATACGGCGTATGACGAGATTCTTGGCGAAGAAACCGTAAATAGCGTTATTGACTCGTGGTACGAGATTGATGGTCTTCGTACTGCTATTAAAGAAACAATATTCTATGTTGCCGAACGTGACGGTGAACTCGTCGGGTTTGCGAACGCTGGGCAGAACCCTGAGTATGAGGACGACACGTTCGAACTATTCCGCATATACGTACTACCCGAATACTGGAACCGTGGAATCGGCGGTCAACTCCTTGAGCCTGTAGTTGGTGACGTGAAGAGTGAGGGCGGAAACCAACTTCGATTGTCCGTCCTTGCAGAAAACGAGGTAGGTATGGGATTTCACAAGTCACATGACTTCGAACGAGTAAAGGAAGAAGATATTGAGTTTAGTGGAGAGACATACGAGGAATATGAGTACGTGAAATCCCTTCGGTAGGTTCGCATTCTCTCTCTAACGTCTGGTTTAGCAGGAGGTGGGCGGAAATAAACAGACTCGCCATGCTGACTCGATGGAAATTCTGCTATCCCATAAGAGCGTGACACAAGTATGGGACGCAAGAGACCGAGCTGTATTCCGTGCCCGAGAGCACGTGCTGCTGACTGGTCCGAGTGCGTAGGAAGCCGAGTCATGGGCGCCACAGCCCGACTGCCGCTCCTGGCGGCAGTCGGGAAAGCCCGTATAGGTGAATCTCTGTTTCACGCACCGCCGTCCCGAGGTGAACCCAATGTTCATCGGAATCGACGTACACAAACGGTACTCACAAATCGCAGTATTGGACGAAAACGGTGAGATTGTCGAAGAGGTTCGCGTCGAAAACGCGAACCTCGACGACTTTGCCCAGCAGTACGCTGGGTCAAAAGCCGCGCTTGAAGCGACTAGCAATTACTACCACATCCATGATACTCTTTCAGAGTATCTGGATGTGATCGTTGCTAATCCAGGCGAACTAAAGTTAATCTCCGACTCGGACAAGAAAACTGATCGCGTCGACGCGAAACAACTCGCTCGGATGGTTCGGTTAGGCTCGATTCCTGAAAGCTATGTTCCTACCGACGAGGTTCGGCAAGCCCGCGCACTTGTGCGCGGGCGCCAGAAGCTTGTCGAGAACCGGACCGAGTACGCGAACAAGATCCATGGCTTGTTGAGTGACCACGGGATCGCTCAGGAGGTAAAACCGCTGAGTGTGGAGGGACGAGAGTTCCTCGCGGAACTCTCGCTCCCGGCACCATGGGATGCGTTGCTGGAATCGCATCTAGAGCTTATTCAGACACTCACTGAGCAGATTGAGTCGTTGGAAGCAGAGATCGAGGAGCGGGCTGGGTCTCTGAAGGAGACCCAGCTCCTGATGACGATTCCTGGTGTGAGTTACTTTACAGCGTTGACGATTTACGCGGAGTTGGGAGGGTCGCCCGGTTTGACCGGGCCAAGGAGGTCGTAAGTTACGTCGGGTTGAACCCGATAATCCGCGAGTCTGGCGACTCGCGGTTTGAGAAGCATCTCGAAGCGAGGATCAGGACGAGTCCGGTGGCTGCTCGTCCAAGCGTCGTACACGGCAGTTCATACATGCGAAGACGAGTACCTCGGCCGGTTTTTCAACCGGTTAGCTCGAAAGAAGAACTCGAAAACAGCGATTGTAGCAACCGCCCGGAAACTGCTGGTTTCAATGTATCATATGCTGGACCGTGAGGAGGTGTACGATCCACCAGGGGTGAGTGCCTGAGCGCCGCCGGGGCGGCGCTCATTGGCCGGTCGGTGGCATCGTGAGTGATAACTCTCGCAACCAAGAAGTCTCCCGCCTGATGGCTGTTACAGTAGCCATCGGTTCGCCGGTTGTCGATTCTATGCTCGAAGACTGCAGCAAGTCCTGATCGCCCGAAGAATTATCTTAGCAAACGTGGCTTGTTTAATCAGCAGAATTTCCATAGGTGAATACAGCCTCTATATCGGTCAAGTAGGGTTTGACAGCTACAGATCATTTTACTTAGCGAGTGCTGAATATACAGCGCAAGTCGGTCACGTCTAATTAACGAAGAGACTGACGGAGTTGCCAGCCGGAGATGAGGATCAGACCAACTCAGCACCGAGTAAATTCGAGGAATTCTTGCCGTGCGGAGTCTTCATCTAATACGAGTGAACAATTCATGCAGATACGACCCTTTACTGCTGGTGATGCTGATTCTGTCTCTGCGGTGCATCGACGTGCATTCGGCGGACGAACGGATGAGTCCCGCATTGTACAGCGACTACACGACGCTGACAAGGCTGTAGTCTCACTAGTGGCAGTTGAAAACGACCGAATTGTGGGACACGTCCTATTTTCTCCAACGTCCGTGGAAAATCGGGGAGAGAATCTAAAACTGGCTGGGTTAGCACCGGTCGGCGTACTACCGGAAAACCAAAACGAGGGAGTTGGTTCATTGCTGATTCAGTATGGGTTACCGGAGTGTCGTGACGCCGGTATTGACGCTGTGGTCGTTTTGGGTGACCCAGGGTACTATTCGCGTTTTGGCTTTGAACGGGCGAGCGAATATGGACTCGGTAATGAGTACGGTGCTGACGAAGGGTTCATGGTCAAACCGTTGACCGAAGGAGCGCTGGACGATGCGGACGGAATCGTCACGTATCAACCAGAATTCCAACAAGACGAGGAGTAGCTTACTTCAATAATTCTGTTTCTGTTTGCACGTAAACTGAGGTAGTAAATTTCTCCAATTTCCACCGAGATATCTCGGAGGAAAATCACTCGAGATGAACAACTATCGAGAAAAGTGGTGTAGAAACCACACGACGTCGATCGCCAATCACATTCGCGTGCGATAAGACTCCACTGAAATGGCTCGAAGCAGGTGATGAATACTCCCTCTGTATCGATAGGTCGCGCGACGGAGAGCGGTTGATACCTGAATCCGTCGATTCCTACTCGAACAGAGCACGGAAGCGGATTCTGACGTCTCGTTCCAACAGAGAACATGTCTGTGAGAGCTGGTTTCGATTGCCTGATCCGACGGTGATTGTCACCTCGGTGCCAGCGGAGCAGTGGCAGACTTGAGCCTGCGAAGGCGTTCGTCTCGAGAATCTGCGTTCCCGTCCCCGTCGCTGGGAAATCGCGTACCCGCACATGCCGCCTGCTCACACCAGTTTCGAGCGAGACACGTCGGTGACCGTGACATCCGCGGCTGGCCATCAGCCTGCCGGTGAGCGGTCGCGTCGAACTCCCGTCGCGCCCGTGTACTGTCGCGGAACGTGAACCGACGTGCGGGGCGTGAACCAACGTCTCGATGTCGAATCCGTCGGCTGAGGCGCTCGAGCGATCCGAGCGATTTGGCCCGACCCGCCTCTGTCTTCGAGTGACACTTATCACCTCGCTGCACTATCACGACGGTATGGAACGGCGACAACTCAAGACGGGGGTCGGGCTGGCGATGGTCGCACTGGGGCTCGTTCAGACGAGCTTGTATGTCGTTCGAAGCGAGTGGGTACCGATAGTTCTAGGTCTCCTCTATTCCGTCATCGGAATCGCATACCTCCGAGTCGAAGTGTCCGCCGTCGATCGGTGATCGCGATTGCACTTCTCGAGACCGGTGGCTCGAGGCGAATCCTCTCGGCGCGTTCGACGGACGTCCGACCCGAATATTGACGAGAATCCACCGGTATCGGTGTACCAAGTACCAAATGCAAGCATCACAACGCGCGCCGTCGACGGGCGGAGGGAACCGATGACTACCGAGGCAGTCCCGTCTCTGGTTGAACCGGAGTGGCTCGAGGCCAGGCTGGATGCGCCGGAGTTACGCATCGTCGACTGTACGGTTCACCTCAGCTTCGGTCCCGAAACGGGGGACAGACGAACCGAATCCGGCCGGTCAGACTGGGAGAGCGGTCACATTCCGGGGAGCGTGTTCGCGGATATCCCGACCGACCTCTCGGCGGCCGACCCGGCGTATCCGTACCAACGACCGTCGCCTGAGAAATTCGCCGACGCGATGGAGGACTTGGGGATCGGCGACGACTCGAGGGTCGTGCTCTACGATGCGGCCGGAAACGGGTGGGCCGCACGGGTCTGGTGGTTGCTGCGGGCGTTCGGCTTCGATCGCGCGGGCGTTCTAAACGGCGGCTGGGAGCGGTGGACTGCGGAGGATCGCCCCGTCTCCACCTCCCCGCCGGCAGATCGAGAGGCGACGTTCACGCCGGATCCGCGGCCGGATCGATTCGTCGAGAAGGAGACGGTCCTGGAGGCTATCGACGATGATGCGTGTTCGCTGGTCAACGCCCTTCGGCCTGAAGACCACGCTGGGACCGGCCTCGTAAAGTACGGCCGTCCGGGGCGCATCCCGGGGAGCGTCAACGTTCCGGCGGTCGGCGACGAAGCGATCGTCGATCCCGAAGACACAACGTACCGTCCACAGGCGGCGCTTCGCGATCGGTTCGCCGAGGCTGGCGTGACCGATAGCGAGCGCGTAATTACCTACTGCGGCGGTGGCATCGCCGCGAGCAACGCCGCGTTCGCGTTGCACCTTCTCGGCATGGACGCGGTGGCCGTTTACGACGGATCGCTGTCAGAGTGGGGGCGGACCGACCTTCCCATGGAAACGGACTGAACGGCCGGTCCACGTCACCCTGAGCCAGTGGAGTGGTGTCGATTTCAGCAGGTGACCGAGGATGGCGGCCTATATCACGGCACCTACACGTATCGGTGGCACGATTGGTTCCGTCACATTAATGTCGGCCACTCCCATCAAATAGGGTGTCGGCAGAGGCGGTCGATGGTGTACCAGGGGATAGGGGGGATACACTGGTCATCGGATTCACGCACGACGATCACCATCTCCGCTGCCGACGTATGTTTACCCTTTCGGAGACGAGGTTTGCCGTCCAGCGATTTCTCTCGCGGTCGGACGAGAGGACGAACGTCGGGCCGGACTGCGAAATTACGGGATCACGCACTCGAGTCGGTCCCGTTTCCGACTCCGACCACGGCGCCGCACGAGATTGGTGTCGGCCGATGCAATCGCGTCCCGCTGGATTGCCGGAACCACTGACATCGATGTTACGTGGTTGTCCCGGGGTTGCTACCGGATTGATAGCCTTGCAGTAACATAATACAACTACAGATGAGTGACGAGACGACTGCAGACGATGTATCGGTAATCGTTGTCGGCGGCGGCCCGGCTGGACTGAGCGCGGCGCTGTTTACCGCGAAGAACGGCCTCGAGACGACGGTGTTCGACACCGACGAGACGTGGATGCACAAGGCCCACCTGTTCAATTACCTCGGAATCGGCTCCGTCGGTGGCAGCGAGTTCATGGCGACGGCCCGCCAGCAGGTCGACGATTTCGGCGTCGATCGCCGGCAGGGGGAAGCCGTAACCGGTGTCAGCGAGACCGACGACGGATTCGCGGTCGAGACCGAGGACGGGAGCGAGGAGGCCGATTACGTCGTTCTCGCGACGGGAGCTAACCGCGACCTCGCCGAGGACCTCGGCTGTGACTCCTCGTCGGATGACACAGTCGACGTCGGCATCGACATGGAGACGAGTGTCGAGGGTGCGTACGCGACCGGCGCGATGGTCCGCACAGAGGAGTGGCAAGCCGCGATTTCGGTCGGCGACGGCGCTGCTGCGGCGCTGAACATTTTCTCGACCGTCCGAGGCGAACACTTCCACGACTTCGACGTGCCCAACGATGCGGCACGCGTTTTCGCGGGTCACGTCGCGGAGTAATCGCCACACTGAGAGCCACTCGCGGCGCGAGAAACCGGAGCGGCACCCGACCTCGACACACGATCAACGACCTACGACCCACGACCCATCCGATTCACCATGCCTACTAAACCCACCGACCCTGTCACGCCAGAACTGCCGGACAGTCCCGTCCATATGACGGGCACGGACCACATCACGATCTGGGGGAGCAACGAAGCGGACACGATCGAGTTCTACCGCGACCTCCTCGGGATGCCGCTGGTCCTCCGACAACCGAACCTAGACGACCCCTCGCAGACGCACTTGTTCTTCGACACCGGCGACGGGCGCATCCTGACGTTCTTCGTCAGCGATGATCGCCCATCGAACGAGCGCGGCCAGCGCAGCGATGTCGGCTCCGTCCATCACCTCTGTTTCAGCGTCGACCCGGAGGAGTACGAGGACACGATGGAGGCCCTGGAGGAAGCCGGCCACCGCTACAACGTCTTCGACCGCGGCATCTTCCACTCGATCTATACCCGCGACAACAACGGCCTCGTCATCGAACTCTCGACGGATAAGTACGAGTTCCCGGACGACCGCCGCGGCGAGGTGCTGGCGAAAGCGCAGGCACTCCGCGAGGAAGACGGCGCAGAGTACGCCAAGGACGAACACCTCCGCGGAGCGATCGAGGCACTCGGCCTCGAGGTCGTCGAACACGACCTGCCCGAGGCCAGCGCCGGTGTCGGTGGTGTCGAATGAACGCGGGCGACCGCGTGGACGGGCCACACCAGGGCCAGCCACTCGTGACGGACGGAACAGATCTCGCGGACGCCGAGGCAGCGCTGGTGCTCACACACGGCCGTGGGGCGACCGCTCGCGGGATGCTCCAGATGGCCGACGAGGGTCACCGCGATGGCGTCGCACTCCTCGCGCCGCAAGCGGCTCGTCAGACCTGGTATCCCAACTCGTTTCTCGCCCCTGTCGACCGCAACGAGCCCGGTCGTCAGTCCGGGTTATGGGCGATCGGCGACGCGATCGAACGGGCGAACGATGCCGGGATACCGACCGAACGGATCGTGCTGGTCGGCTTTTCGCAGGGCGGCTGTCTCGCCAGCGAATATCTCGCCCGGAATCCACGACGGTACGGCGGTCTCGCCGCCCTGAGCGGCGGGCTGATCGGTGAGGACGTAGACGACGAGTATCCCGGCGACCTCGAGGGAACGCCGGTCTTCCTCGGCTGTAGTGACGTCGACCCACACATCCCCGTGGAACGCGTCCACGAGACGGCTACGGTGTTCGAATCCATGGGCGCGGACGTAACGAAGCGACTGTACGAGGGGATGGGCCACGGCGTCAACGACGACGAACTCGAGTTCGTCTCGGGAATGGTCGCTGACCTCGTCGACTGATCGGGATCCGGCGTTCGATTGTCTTGCAACGACGGTTCGTCGTCGACACCCATCGGGAGCGTGCCATCTCGACCACCGATATCGGTCACCGGATAAAACGACACGATAGTCACATCCTGTACTATCATATACCTATAATTAGCTGCTCGCGTACGCATCATCGATGGCTGCGATCGGTTTCAATCACGTCACGGTGTACGGTGCGGACGTCGACGAACTCGTGGAGTTTTACACGCGCGTGTTCGATCTCGAGCAGGTACAGGCACCCAACCTCGGCGTCCCGGCCGCGTGGCTGCGGTGCGGAGACGGGCAGCTACATCTCGTCCACCGGGAGACGTCGGCCCCGCGGTACCACCACTTCGCGCTGACGGTCGACGACTTCGAGAAGGTGTACCACCTGGCTCGAGCGGAGGATCTGTTCGACGAACAGCTGGCCCCCGACGACCGCCTCCCGATGTTCGAGCTCCCCGACGGCAGTATCCAAATGTACGTTCGAGACCCGGCCGGTAACCTGATCGAGATCGATTGGCCGACCGCGTCAACGCTTTCCGACACCGTTCGGGAGCAGATCGTCGACCGGAGCGACGAACACCCGCAATCGAAGGCACAGGCGCGGGCAGAACTGTTTATGACATCGTAGCGGTTCGCCTCGGATACGACCGGTTCTGGAGGGTGCTCGAGTGCCCGCCCGGCTATTCGAGGCCGCTTCCCGGTGCTTGAGGCCCCGCCGAGTGGATCGAATTTGCGATGGTCCGCGCTCGAGCGTCGAGTCAGCGCATGACGGTAACCGGAACCGGGGACCGACGGACGACCTTTTCAGCGACGCTGCCGAGCAAAACGCGGGAGAGACCCGACCGACCGTGGCTCCCGACGACGATGTGATCGATGTCGTGGTCCGACGCGTACGAGACGATTTCGCGCGCGGGGTTTCCGGCGACGAGTTCGGTCCGAAACTCGAGGTCGGGATCGCGAACGATCTCCCAGGTCTCGTCTGGGAACTCCTCGGCGACCTCCTCCTCTCGCTCTCGAATCATGTCCTGTGCGAGCTTGACGCTGGCGCCTGGGGTTCCGTCTGCCGCTTCGATGACGCGCAGCAGCACGATCTCGTGGTCGGAATACGTGGTGAACGCGTGTTCGACTGCCTTCTGTGCGGGTTCCGACGCGTCGTAGGCGACGAGGACTGCCATACGTGTACTCGCGCGCTCGACGCTATTAATCCGGCTGATGGCGGCCGATCGGTGGCTCGGCGAATTCTCATCGAGTTGCCGCGGGGCAGAAGAGCCCGTCGGTCGTCGTATCTCGGCGTCTTCTCGAAATCCCGTTCAGTCTACCGTCACACGGCGGGATACGGCTCTCGAGGAGCGGTCAGCGGGCAGGGGCAAAACGAGTCGGCGGAACTCGTATCGGTCACCTTCTTCCGTTACTCGTCCAGCGTCTCCGGGTCGTCCGAACTCACCCGGCCGGAGCCACTCGAGCGCGAGTGATTTATCCGTCGGCCGCCTACGTTCACCCTCCACTCGAGCCCGGCGGATAGCCGATCTTTCGTCGCTCGGCGCTTCCACCGAAACCACCACGCCGGCGGCGAGAGACCGGCCCGATAACGGGACTCGAGCGCTCGTCACCCGAACCGGCTCGATGAACGACCTGTGACCTCGAGCGTGCCCTTCGTCCTCCGGTTGGAACGTGCTCTACTCGTCTCTCCTCGATTAAATCACCCCCGCCGACTCCTGTGTGGGACTATTCGTGCCCGAAAGGTGTGGTATTCGGCAGTCCCGTGACTGAACTGCAGACCCGAAACACCCACCGCTCGGGATTCCACGTCGGTCACGGCGTGGAGGGTGACAAACGTGTACTGAATTCGGCAAATATTAATATACAGAATTCGGTATCTGCAGTGAACTCCTTCGAGTACGCGATCAGTGGCACGAATCAGAAGGACATCTGTCTCGAAAACCAATGACCGACACACACATGGAGCCTGTTCAGGACGCACTCCTGCGATCGTACGACGATGACGATATCAGCGTCCCGCAGCGATCAGGACGGGACCACGACAACCCCAACGTCCGCGAGGAAATCGCCCTCCTCAGGAAACTTCTGTTCCCGCAGTGCTGGTGCGTGAAACCGTACGCCACCCGCTCGGCCGTACGCGAGAAGCTCGATCGGCTGGCGGATCTCTTCGTATCGGGTATCGAATTGTACTCGAGACCGAACGCTCGGGCTATCGTCGACGAGGTCCTGCAGGGACTTCACGACGTCCGCGCGCAACTCACAGACGACGTCGAGGCCGCGTACAAGGGTGATCCAGCTGCTAAGAGCAAACTCGAAATAATTCGGTGCTATCCGGGGTTTCACGCCATCACGGTTCAGCGGGTGGCGCATCTGCTGTATCAACACGGTGCCCCCGAGTACGCGCGGGAACTCACGGAGGCGGCGAAGACGACGACCGGAATCGATATTCACCCCGGTGCGGCAATCGGGAGCCACTTCTTCGTCGACCACGGGACGGGTGTCGTGATCGGCGAAACCGCGACGATCGGCGACTGGGTTCGCCTGTATCAGGACGTGACCCTGGGAACCCTCCATTTCAAAGACGGAGAAGAGAGCCCCCACATGCTCGAGAAAGGGTACGAGCGCCATCCCACCATTGGCGACCACGTCGTCATCGGCGCCGGGGCCAACATCATGGGTCCGATTTCGATCGGCGACCACGCGAAGATCGGGTCGAATTCGTGGGTCACCGACGACGTTCCCGAACGAACCACCGTCTACGTCTCGAATCAGAGCGAAATGAAACGGCGGGAGAAGTCGCCGGTTCGGAACGAGTGACGCGCTCCGAAGGGGTTCCGCTCGCTCACGTCGGTCGCTCGCGCAAAAATCTCCACCAAAAAGACGTCTCTTACTCCTCGAACCAGAACGTCCCGTCGCGCTGCACCACTTCCCCGTCCACTTCGATGAACGAGTCCTCGCTCATGTCTACGATCATATCCACGTGGACCGCGGAGTCGTTGGCTTCGTTGCCCTCGCCGACGGTAGCGTCGTAGGCCCGACCGACTGCCATGTGTACCGTATCGCCCATCTTCTCGTCGAACAGCATGTTGTAGGTAAACTGGTCGATGTCGCGGTTCATCCCGATGCCGAGTTCGCCCAGTCTGCGCGCGCCGTCGTCCGTGTTTAGTACCTCGGTCAGGACGTCCTCGTTTGTCGCGGCCGAGTGAGAGACGACGTCGCCGCCCTCGAACTCGAGGTACACGTCGGTGATCTCCCGGCCTTGGTGGTACAAGGGCATGTCGAACAGCACTTCGCCCTCGACGCTGTCGGGTTGGGGTGCGGTGAAGACCTCGCCACCGGGCAGGTTGTGCTCGCCGTAGTCGTTGGTCGTCGGGTTGCCCGCGATGGACATCGTCAGGTCGGTCGTGTCGCCGCTTTTGATCCGGATTTCCTCGGCGGGATCCATGATCTCGACCATGTTCTCCTGGTGTTCGCGCTGTGCGTCCCAGTCTTTGTTGACGGCGTCCCAGACGAAGTTCTCGTAGGCCTCGGTGCTCATCTCGGCCAGTTGCGCGTTCGCGGGTGCGGGGAACTGGGTGAGACACCATCGTTTCGAGAGCCGTTCCTCCAAGATCGGCCGGTGGGCCTGCTGGTGGGCCGCGCTGATTTCGGGATCGACGTCGCTGGTCTGAGTGACGTTGTCGCTGGCCCGGATGGCGATGTAGACGTCGGTGTTTTCGATGAGCGCGAGTTCGTGGTCCGGCGTCTCGAAGTCGCCGTCCGAAGATCGAAGGTACGCGCGCTGACTGCGCTTGCCGGTTCGCTGGCTCGTGGTCACGGGATTGGCTCCTCGGTCACCGATCACCTCGTGGAGTGCGACGACCAGGTCCTCGGCGACGGGGTGGGCGTCGACGACGACGTTATCCCCTTCCTCCATCTCGACCGAATGGGTCGCGATGATCTCGGCGTGTTCGCGGATTCGCGGGTCCATATCCCGGTATTGATCGGGGGAGGGAAAAACGATTCGTGATGCGGAATTTCGGGATGCATCGACTGGCCTGTGTCACGATCTCGGTCCGTGGCCCGTCCGTATTCGTCGGTAGCGTCCATTTCAGTATCGCGCCTCGAGGGCGAGAAGCGACCCGGTGGGTTCTGCCCCTCACTGCCGACCGTCTCCTGGAAGAACGAGACTGACGCTGCCGTCAGAACGAGTGCGAGCGGGGACGAGTCATACGTTACGCCATACATGACGTGCTGGTTACGCTTCGATCGGTGCGTGCGCCTTCGTCGCGGCTACTCTCGTTATCGACTGTCCACCGTCGTCCATTCTGCGAGCGCAACCGCGAGATCCCGCCCGAACCGTCGCGCAGTTGTCGGCGTCACGGGATCGATCTCTGTCCCGACGTACGGCACCTCGAGTGAGACGGCCGTCTCGGCTCCCAACTGCGAACAGTACCGCTCGAACGTATGAAGCAGTCCCGACTGGCCGTCGAAACTCGCCAACCCGGTACCCGGACTCGCATCGAAGGTGAGCGTCGGCCCGTCGGCACTCGAGCGAGACTGTGTCACGTCCTCGAGTCACGTCGCGAGCCCACGAAGGCCGGCGCTCGCGGCCGACGGTTCGGTTACGAAGAACGGTCGGTCGTTGATATCGCCGCCCCACTTGTACGGGCAGTGGAAATCCAGTGCGAACGCGATGGATCCGTGTGATCGCAGATACGTGGCGACCGCCGCGGTGGTCGGGTACAGTGGCGATAGATCAGTGATCGCGTTCTCGTTGACGTAGTCCCGATTGTGATCGTGGGGCGAACGGTGTTTTCCCTGGTCGCCACGTTCGACCCCATCGAGGTCTCCGAACGGGTAGACGTGGAACCGATGCGTCTCGAGCAGCGCACCCGCGTCCTCGCTCTCGAGGAGTTCCCGGAGGGCGCCCTCGAGAGCGTACGAGGCCGTCGATTCGCAGGCGTGATGGCGGGCTGCGAGTGCGACGTGGCGATCGGCGTCGGACGGGCCGAGCCGAACGACCGGCACCGTTCTCCCGCCTGCGGTCGTCGTCAGCGTCTCGACGGTCAGGCGCGGATCGGACTCGTATTCGAACGCGAACGCGTCGGAATCGGCGCGCTGATAGGGAAACGACAGGGCGAACTGCGCTCCCTCGCCGGCGTCGAACGCGTACCGGAATCCGGTCACATCGATGCGGCTGTCCGCCCCGAGCCATTGCCAGTCGTTCCAGGCGCCGTTCCCAATCGGTTCTCCACAGGGCATCGCCGTTCGCACTGCCGGTCCGCGCGGTCCGACCACCTCGTCGTTCGGGAACTCGAATCTGAGTGTCTGGTCGACCTGACTCTCGAGGTCGATGTTCCAGTAGAACCAGCGTTGGGACGAATCCCTCGTTTCGGGCTCGAATCGAATCGTGTCGCCGTCGGCCCCGACGACGCGGCCGTTACCGCCGGGATGGGTGGTCCGAAGCGTCGCCCGCCCGGCACTCGTCTCGAGTTCGTATACCACGCCGGCGTCAGTCATCGCCGCCACATCGCGGACTGCTCCCTCGACGTCCATACGTCTCAGTCGAAGGACATCCCTGTGAATTCGTGCGTTTCATCATTCCCATCGATTCGGTGCGGATCGACCGAACGTCGATTATTTGGCCCCCCTTCGTGTATCCCGACTCGTGATCGATTTCCGCTCAGATACCGTGACGACACCCGACGACGCCATGCGAGAGGCCGCCGCCACGGCCGACGTCGGTGACGACGTCTACGGCGAGGACCCGACGGTGAACGAACTCGAGGCTCGCGTCGCCTCCCGACTCGGAACGGAGTCGGCGCTGTACTTCCCGACGGGGACGATGGCGAACCAGGCCGCCGCTCGCGTCCACACCGAGCACGGACAGGAGGTACTCGCCGACCGACGGAGCCACGTCGTGACGTACGAACTCGGCGGACTGGCACAGCACTCGGGGCTCCAGGTACGGATGATCGACGCCGACCGCGGCGTTCCGTCGCCGGAACGAATCGCCGCGGCGTCGGTCGAGGAAGATCTGCACCGACCCGGGACCGGATTGCTCTGCCTCGAGAATACACACAACGCTCGCGGTGGGCTCGCGATCGAACCGGATCAGATCGCCGCGGCCGCGACAGCGGCCCGCGAACGCGGTGTCGCCGTGCATCTCGACGGGGCGCGATTGTTCAACGCAGCGACGGCGCTTTCCGTTCCGGTCACGGCATTTATCGACTCCGTCGACTCCGTCATGGTGTCGCTCTCGAAGGGACTGGGTGCGCCCGTCGGGTCGGTTCTCGCGGGCGACGAGAGGTTCATCGAGCGCGCCCGCCGCACGCGAAAGCTGTTCGGCGGCGGAATGCGGCAGGTTGGAATCGTCGCGGGGCCCGCGCTCGAAGCCCTCGAGAACGTCGACGACCTCGAGGCTGATCACGAGAACGCACGACTGTTGGCCGACGGTTTGGACGATGTCGGTGGATTCGATGTCCAGCGACCGGAGACGAACATCGTTCTCGCGAACGTTTCGGAAACGGGTCTCGAATCGACGGCCGTCGTCGACGCGTTACGCGACCGTGACGTGCTAGCGTCGCCGTTCGGACCGACGACGATCCGCTTCTGTACACACCGCGATATCACTCGCGATGACGTCGTTCGGACGCTCGAACGCCTCGAAGATGGAATCGTGTGAGGGTGAGTCTCGGGTTACCGGTCACCGCGCATCCCGTCGCGGAATTCGAGGACCGTCCGTCGTAAGAGGAGATAGGAAAAGAACACCAGCGAGAGCAGGATTAGGACGACCGCGACGATGACGGGATCGTCGGGGATGAGACCGATGATGAAATCCAGCATATGCGGCGCGTACACTGTCAGCGTGGTTAACCGTTTCGACCTCGATTTCACGGCCCTGTCACCGTAACGAACTAACTGCAATCGCCGTTTTAGCTTGCGCTGCTTATTACGTGTCGCCGGTCCAAGCAACGCATGCGCCTCGATCGTTGGCCCTCTACCACACCGCCGGTCTGTTCGAGGTTCGTCCTCGAGATCGAGGCCAGCCGCCCTTGCCTTGCAACCCGCGCCGGTTCGCCCGCCGCCCCCTCTGACTAACCGGTGTCCACGGGCGACCGGCTCCCCTCTGACATCGTTTCGCGTCAGGTCCCTGCTGACGTCGTTCCGCGGAACGTCTTCACTGGTCCTCACTGATACTGCGTCAGCAGTTGGCTCCCACCGACGCCATCTGTCGAGTCCGCCCGAGCGCCTCCCTCGATCGACGCCGTACTCGGTTTCCCGTTGCGCTCGTCCTGTTACGACACCGAAATTCCAACCGTCTCGATGATCGTCCCGTCCGGTTCCTGAATCGCACCCTCGAGTCGACGGTCGGTGGTCGTCTTACCTGTCTCTCGGTCTTCGCTGCGTGCCGACTCGAGGACCCCGAACCCCGGCCGATTTCCGCGCGGGTCGGCGTGGCTCCCCGGGTTCACGAGCGTGACGTCGCCGGCGTCGATGACTGCCGGTCGGTGGCTGTGGCCGAAGACGACGACGTCAGCCGCACGCGAACGGCCGAACATCGCGAGTCCCGTCTGGCCGCCGTCCCGTCGGTGCGTGAGCGCGAATCGAACGCCGTCCGCCTCGACGACGCGGGCCGGTGGCAACCGGTCGCAAACCGCCGGATCGTCGGCGTTTCCGTGGACCGCGTACAGCCGGTCGCATTCCCTCTGAAAGGCCTCGAGGGCCGCCTCGCTCGTGAAGTCGCCCGCGTGGAGAACGACGTCGGCGGTACGCGCGGCGGTCAGGGCCTCCCCCTCGAGTTCGTGACCGCTGGCACTGTGCGTATCCGAGAAGATGACGATCATGGTCGTCGTTCGGCCCCCCCGAAGGGATTCGTTTCGGATTCGGACGTCGGTTTCGCTCGGATCGCAGCTCAGACCGGATCGGCCCGCTCCCAGAGGGGTGACCGCCGGCTCTAGAATGGCTTATACTTTTGACGGGCCCGTTCGTAGTCGCCGCCGATGGCCAGTAGCACGTCTGTCGTCCTCGCCGCACTGTTCGCGAACGGCGCGATCGCGATTCTCAAATTCGGTGGCTTCCTGCTCACCGGCAGTCCCGCGATGCTGTCGGAAACGTACCACTCGGTTTCGGACACGGGCAATCAGGTCTTCCTGCTGATCGGTATCCGCTACGGCGCACAGGAAGCGACGCGGGAACATCCGTTCGGCCACGGCAAGGCGCAGTTCTTCTATAGCCTTCTCGTGAGCGTCATGCTCTTCGGCATCGCCGGCTGGGAGAGCGCGCGACACGGTTACAACGCGCTGACCCACGGCGGCGTCCACCGGGCCAGCGAGGACGTCACGCTCCTTCGATGGACGTTCGACCCGATATTCGTCAACTACGCCGTGCTGATCGGTGCTATCCTCTTCGAGTCCTACGCGCTCTGGAAAGCCTACCAGGGGATGAGACGTCAGATGGACGAATACGGCTGGTCGAGTTTCCGCGAGGCGTTCCAGAAAACGAGCGACGTGACGACGCTGACTGCGCTCACTGAGGACACCATCGCGCTCTCGGGTGCTGGGATCGCGCTCTTCGGAATCTACCTCACGAGAACAACCGGTAATCCGATGTACGATGCCAGTGCCGCACTCCTCATCGGTCTCATGCTCATGGGGTTCGCGGTCGCGCTCGCGTGGGAAAACAAGCGGCTCATCATCGGGGAGAGTCTGCCGCAAGGCGCGGAAGACGACCTTCGGCGGATCGTCGCCGATTGGGACGGCGTCACCGACCTCGTCGAACTCCGGACCGTCTTCTTCGGAGCGGGGAAACTGATCGTCACCGCCGACGTCGCGTTCGAGTCCGACCTGGACACCGAAACGATCGACCGCAACATCTCCCAGATCGAACGTGCCCTGATGGACCACGACGGTCGTGTACAGAAGGTCTACATCGAACCCGAAGTCTAACCGCCTCGGCCTCGCTATTCGTCAGACTCGTCGCGTTCGTCGCGTCCGCTGGTATCGCTTCCCCCATCGTAGGCCGCCACAACTGTCGATCCCGGCGGCCGGTCGTTCAGCACCGCCGTCACCGTCGTCTCCTCGAGATCGACCGTCGAGTGGACCTGATCCCAGCCGTCTCCGGTTTCGACGGCAATCGCAACGTCGGTCGGGCTCGCGCCCGGCGGCAGGTCCGACGGATCGTAGGCGAGCGCGATCTGGACCGCCTCGACCGCTTTCAGCTCCTCGCATGCGACGAGATCGACTGGTTCGGCGAGGCTATCCGCCGGCGGCTCGCTGACACTTCGCTCGAGACCGAACTCGTTAGGGACGACCCCGGCGACGAGGGCGACGTGAGCCCCCGCGCTCTCGAGGGCGTATTCGTCGACGGTGCTGGAGTCGTATCCGGGAATAGCCATACTGGGAGCAGGCACTCGATACTCATGTCGCTGTAGCGCGCGTTCGCCGGCCGGCGATCATCACTGCCGCCGGCCGACTCGCGAACCGGCGACGACTGATACGGTCTACTGTACCGATGTACCGGTGCAACCGCGACCGTCCTGCGGGTGCACCGGCAATGACTTACGGTAGACCGTATGAACCGAGACGAATCCTTTTATCGGAGCGCGAACCTATCACGTAGTGTGTCCGAGACTGCCGGGTACATGCGCTTTTTCCCGTACGACCAGCCGTACGAGAATCAGCGCGAAGCGATGGACCGCATCCACAATACCCTCTATCGGGGGCAAAACGTCCTCTTCGAGGGAGCCTGCGGGACCGGGAAAACCCTCTCGTCGCTCGTGCCCGCCCTCGAAATCGCCCGCGAACAGGACAAGACGGTCGTCATCACGACGAACGTCCACCAGCAGATGCGCCAGTTCGTCGCCGAAGCCCGCGCGATCACGCGCGAGGAGCAGATCCGCGCGGTCGTCTTCAAGGGAAAGGCGTCGATGTGTCATATCGACGTCGGCTACGAGGAGTGTCAGGCTCTCCGGGACAACACCCGGACCGTCGTCGACGCCGAGCGTGACCGCGAGCAACTCGAGCGTCGCCAGCGCGAACTCCTCGCCAAAAGTCAGGACGGGGACGGCACTGCGGCCGACGCCCGCTCGGCTGTGATGGACGAACTCGAGTCGATCGAAGACCGCCTCGAGGAGTTAGAAGACCAGAACGTCTGCGACTACTATCGGAACAATCTCACCCGTGATACGGACGACTTCTTCGCGTGGCTCTTCGACGACGTCCGTACGCCCGACGAGATCTACGAGTACGCCGAGCGGCAGGGATTCTGCGGCTACGAACTTCTCAAAGAGGGGATCGAGGGCGTCGACCTCGTCGTCTGTAACTATCACCATCTGCTCGATTCGACCATCCGCGAGCAGTTCTTCAGGTGGCTCGGACGCGATCCCGAGGACGTGATCGCCGTCTTCGACGAGGCCCACAACGTCGAGGACGCCGCCCGCGAGCACGCGACCAGGACCTGCTCTGAGCGGACCGTCGAGTCGGCGCTGGACGAACTCGCGGATACCGACGATCCGCGATCCGAAGACGCTACGAACGTTCTCTCGGCCTTTCACCGCGCGCTCGTCGAGACCTACGAGGACTCCTTCGGCTTCGGCGACCGCGAGCGGATCGGCGACGACTGGTCCGACGTTTCCATCGCCAACGAGGACCGCAGGGACGACCTCACTCTCGAGTTCCTGCAGCGCTACTCGGGGCGAGGAATCGAGGACGACCTCGAGGCCGCGATGACACTCGGCCAGGAACTGGACGAGCAGTACGAAGCGGCGTATCGAGAGGGCGAGACGGCCACGCGCACCGAGTGCCAGACCCTCCGGTCCGCGGCCTTCGTGAGCGCGTGGATAAACGAGGGATCGAAGGAGGGCCTCTACCCGGTCGTCGCCGTTACTCGGGATGCCGGAACCGACGAAATCTACGGCCGTGCGGAGCTGTACACGTGCCTGCCACGACAGGTGACCGGTCACCTGTTCGACGAAGTCTACGCGACCGTTCTGATGAGCGCGACGCTGCAGCCCTTCGACGTCACCGAGGACGTGCTGGGACTCGAGGACGCGGTCACCATGGCGTACGGGTTGCAGTTTCCCGCCGAAAACCGTCGGACGTACGCCGTCGAGACCCCGGCGCTTTTCGCCTCGGATCGCGAGGATCCGGCGGTTCAGGAGGCGGTGGGGGAAGCGATAGACGACGCCATCCGCATGACTCCCGGCAACACGCTCGCGTTCTTCCCCAACTACGGCGAGGCCGGACGATACGCCGACCGGCTCGAGGCCGGACGCGATCGGACCGTCTACCTGGACGAACCGGGCGAGTCGGTCGAGGATCTCCGTCAGAAATTCGTCGCGGCCGACGACGCAGTGCTGTGTACCTCGCTGTGGGGTACCCTCTCGGAGGGGGTGAGCTTCGACAGCGACGACGCCCACACCGTGTTGGTCGTCGGCGTGCCCTATCCGCATCTGGACGACCGGGCGAATGCGGTTCAGGACGCCTACGACGTGGCGTTCGACGGTACCGACACCGGCTGGCGGTACGCCGTCGAAATTCCGACGGTCCGAAAGACCAGGCAGGCGCTCGGGCGCGTCATTCGATCACCGAACGACGTCGGCGTCCGCGTGCTGCTCGATCGGCGTTACTCGAGGCGGGCCAAGTCCGACCTCGGGAAGTACAGTGTCAACGGCACGTTCCCGCACGAGGAACGCGAGGAACTACTCGATATCGATCCGAACAAGCTCAAATTCGCGATGCTGAATTTCTACGGCGATCACGACGCGTACGTCGGCGAACCGCCGGCGCCGTGACTGGTCGCCTCGCCGGCCCAGATATCTCACCGCATCGAATCAGGACGGCAGCGAAACTCGACTCACCGGCAACTCGTACGTCCCGTCCCAGAACTCGAGTTCGCTGACGGTCCACCGAACGGGCTCGATCTCGCGGGCGGCCAGTCGCTTTGCAGTCTCAACGTCGCCACCACGGGCCACGGTCACGTGGGGAACGTAGTCGGGTCCCTCGAGTCCCTCGACGGGTTCGAAGGTGTCGGTAAGGTCGACGTGGATCTGCTCGAGGCCGGGGCTCTCGACGGCCAGATAGACGACCGGCGCGGAACCGAGCGGCGGGTCCTCGAAGTAGTCGATACCCGTGATTTCGGCTTCGACGGCCGGGGCGCCTTCGAGCGCGCGGTGAGCGCGGTGCTGGAGCTGCGCGACGTGGTCGGCGTCGCCCAACCGCTTGAGCAGACACGAGTGGTCTTCGCGGACGGTCTCGAATCCGACGACCTCGGGATAGAGGTCGTCCGCGAGCCGGCGGACGCGACCGGGGACCGGAACGTTGACGCTATACACTTCGTCCCAGGTAGGGTCGGCTCGGCTATCAGTCTGGTGATTCCTCGAGTCCGATTCGCGGCGGCCGATCTGCGCCGGGCTGCGCGGTCTCGTTAGAGGCGATCGAGCAACCAGAGGACGATCAGGACGGCGATCGCGAGCTGGATGACGAGGACGAACGGGCCGAACAATTCCGCGATAGTGCCGATTACCGCCTCGAGAATCTCGAGAACGAGCAATACGGCGACCAGTCCGAGGACCAGTTTGAGCAGCGTTTCGACCTCGAGTTTGCCGCGCGAATCGTGCATACATTCACGTGCGGACGACTGTTTCATAAACGCAGTGCTACCGTAGTCGGAAAGACCTATTTAGACGGCCACAACATGTCCCCGTAATGGACGTGAGGGGGCTGCGGGCCCTGATTTGCGTGCTCGTGGTGGTTGCCTGTTCGGTCGCGTTCGTCCCGGGTTCGGCTGCCGTGACGGCGGATTCCGGGGCTCACAGAGCGGCGCTACAGGAGTCCGAAAACGAGAGCATCGGGCTTGAGGATGCGGATCGGATTTACGTCGACTTCTTCATCACCGAGAACGGCACGGCGCTGGTGACCGTCGACTATCGGTTCCATCTCGACGACGGAAACAGGACCGCGGAAGAGTGGGAGGGGTTGCGAAGCGACATCCAATCGAATCCGGAGAGGTACGTCTCCGGCGAGCGGTCGAAGTGGAACGAGACCCTCGTGAAGGGCGAAAACAGGACGGGGCGAGACATGAACCTCTCGAACGTCTCCATCACCACGGAGGAAAACTCCGCACCGCGGGCGATTGGCCACGCGAAAGTGACGTTCCGGTGGTCGTCGTTCGCGCTCGTCGAACTGAATCGGATCGAAGCCGGCGCTGCGCTCTCGGGATTTACGCTCGATGACGGGACGACCTTGCAGTTCCGCTGGCCCGAGGAGTACAGCGTCTACGAGAACGAGGGGGTACCCCAGATCGATCCGGCACCGACCGACCAACCGGACAGTTCGATCGCCTGGCAGGGATCAGAAACCACGTTCACCGACGACCAACCGCGGATCGTCCTGATCAAAAACGGCGACGAGGCCACGCAGTCCCCGTCCAACGAGGGACCGGCGATGCCCTGGGCGATCGTTCTGCTGTCTCTCGCCCTGCTCTCAGTCGTCGGTGCCGCCGGGTGGTTGGTCGGACGTAGGCGAAACGGGTCGGTGACGTCCGACGCCCAGCCCAGTGCGGTCCGACGGACCGACGGCTCGTCCGAGGCCGAGTCGCCCGCACCCGACGATCCGCCGCCGGAACTGCTGAGCAACGAGGAACGGGTCCTGCGTCTGCTCGAGAACCGCGGCGGCCGGATCAAACAACAGGAGGTCGTCTCCGAACTCGAGTGGACGGAGGCCAAGACGAGTCAGGTCGTCAGCGACTTGCGCGAGGACGACGAGATAGACGTCTTCCGGATCGGCCGGGAGAACGTCCTGGCGTTGCCGGAGGAGGGGTGATCCGAGGAGAAGCGACCTGACGGGACGTTCGAACCCACTAAGAAAGGCTTTAGTACCACGATATCGCATACTTCGAATAATGAGCCAGTCCGTCGGCACGTCGCTCGCCGATTTCGGTACCGACGGGACTGTCGCTCGGCGGCGACGGCGACGACGGGCCCTTTGAGCCCGTATTCTACTTCACCCTTCGACCCGGTCCGTTCCGACGACTCAAAAAATGCATTCTTCCGCATAGCAGGCGCTCTTTAGTTTATTTTCGAAACCGAAACCAACGAACTTAAGTCCGTCCTTGGATTTCACTCGAGTACGATATGACCCGCGTGGCACTTGCGTTCTCGGGCGGCCTGGACACGACTGTCTGTGTCCCGCTGCTCGAGGAGGAATACGGATACGACGACGTAATTGGCGTCACCGTCGACGTTGGCCAGCCGGCCGCAGAGTTCGACGAGGCCGAAGAGACCGCCGAGGCGCTCGGCCTCGATCACTACGTCGTCGACGCGCGAGCGGAATTCGCGCAACTCTGTCTCGAGAGCGTTCGCGCGAACGCGACCTACCAGGGCTACCCGCTGGGAACGGCGCTCGCCCGGCCGGTGATCGCCGAGGCGATCCTCGAGGTCGCGGAGGAACAGGACTGTACCGGCATCGCCCATGGCTGTACGGGCAAGGGCAACGACCAGCTTCGATTCGAGGCTGTCTGGCGCGACTCGGATCTGGAGGTCATCGCTCCCGTCCGCGAACTTGGTCTCACCCGCGAGTGGGAACAGGAGTACGCCGACGAGAAGGGCCTCCCTGTCGAGGGCGGCAGCGGCGGCGACTGGTCGATCGACACCAACATCTGGAGCCGCTCTGTCGAGGGCGACGACCTCGAGGATCCCAGCTACGTCCCGCCGCGGGACATCTACGAGTGGACCGACGAACCCACTGGGGAGACCGAAGAGATCGAGATCGAATTCGAGCAGGGGTATCCGGTCGCCGTCGACGGTGAGGCGTACGAGCCCGTCGACTTGATCCAGTACCTCAACGACCTCGCGGGCGGGTACGGCGTCGGTCGGACGGACACGATGGAAGACCGCATGCTCGGGCTGAAGGTCCGCGAGAACTACGAACACCCTGGCGCGACGACGCTGCTAAACGCCCACGAGGCCCTCGAGGGGCTCGTCCTCACGCAGGAGGAGCGTCAGTTCAAACAGCAGATCGATCAGCAGTGGGCCCAGAAGGGCTACGAGGGACTGATCGACGCGCCGCTCGTGAGCGCGCTCGAGGGCTTCATCGCCGAGACCCAGAAACGCGTCACCGGCACCGTCACGATCCGGTTCGAGGGCGGACAGGCCCGTCCGGTCGCTCGTGACAGCGACTTCGCTGCCTATTCCGCCGAACACGCCTCGTTCGACACCGAGACAGTCGGGAAGATAACCCAGGAGGACGCCACGGGCGTCGCGAAGTACCACGGCTTCCAGCGCCGCCTCGCGAACGAGGCGATCGCAGCGAACGCTACGGAAGACGAAATCGAACTCGCGACCGACGGAAGCGGCGGTGACGCGAGCAAAGCGAGCGGATCCTCGTCGGAGCTACGCTCCGACGTAGACGAGTAATCATGACAGAGGAGAGCGCTCACGGGGACGATTCCGGACGTCGTTCCGCCGGTGCCGACGGGGGCACCGACGACGAAGGCGTCGTGCGCCGGGGCCGCTTTAGCGGGGGCCCCGCCCGGAGCTTCCTCTCCTCGCTCGAGGTGGACGATCGTATTTTTGAGGCCGATCTCGAGGTCGATCGCGCACACACCGTCATGCTCGCCGAGCAAGGTATCATCGCCGACGACGTGGCGGGTCAGATACTGACCGCCCTCGATGCGATCGAGGTCGACGGTCACGGTTCGCTTCCCGACGGCGAGGACGTCCACGAGGCCATCGAGACGGCCGTCATCCAGCGCATCGGAGCGGACGGTGGAAAGATGCACACTGCGCGGTCGCGCAACGACGAGGTCGCGGCCTGCATCCGGTATCGCTTACGCGAAGACGTCCTCGCGGCAATCGAGCGGACGCTCGCGCTGCGCGAGTCATTGGTGGCTGTCGCCGAGGAACACACGGAGACGATCATGCCCGGCTACACCCACCTCCAGCCCGCCCAGCCGACGACGGTGGCTCACTGGGCGCTTGCCTACGAGGGGGCCGTTCGTCGCGACACCGATCGTCTACTCGCGGCCTACTCTCGGATCAATGAGTCACCGCTGGGCGGTGCGGCCTTCGCCGGGACGCCGTTCGATATCGACCGGGAACGCACCGCGGTACTGCTCGGGTTCGACGGCGGTCCCGCAAGCGGCGCGAGGGGGAGTTCGGCGGAGCAGCGCTCCGCAGTTGTCGTCGAAAACTCGATGGATGCCTCCTCGAGTCGGGACTTCATGCTCGAGGCGGTACAGGCGCTGTCGACCCACGCGACGACGCTGTCCGGGGTGGCCGAGGACGTGATCGTCTTCGCGAACCGTGGGTTCGTGGACCTCTCGGACGACTATTCCTCGACGTCGTCGATCATGCCCCAGAAGAAGAATCCGGACACGTTGGAGCTCGTCCGCGCGGTCGCGGGAGACGCGGCTGGCGGTGTCCAGGGGTTGACGACGACACTCACGGGGCTTCCGCGCGCGTACAATCGCGACCTCCAGCGGGCGACGACCCACGCCTGGGAGACGGTCGATGCAGTTACCGAGGCGAGCGAGGTCGCGGCCGGTGCAATCGCGACGGCCGACTGGAACGAGCAGGCGCTGGCGACGCAAGCGGGCGAGGGATTCTCGACGGCGACTGGCGTCGCGGATCTGCTCGCGGCGAACGGGCTCCCGTTTCGCACCGCACACGAACTCGTGGCGGTCGCTGCAGAAAACGGCGCAGACTACGATGCGCTCGAGTCCGCAGCACACGACGTGCTCGGCGAACCGCTCACGGCCCACGTCGATCCAACCGCCGTCGAGGACGCGCTCGATCCCGCAGCGAGCGTCGCAAGCCGTGACTCGCAGGGCGGGCCGGCCCCCGTCGCGGTCGAGGGTCAACTAGAGTCGGCTCGCGAGTCGCTCGCGATGGACGAAGACGAACGCGAGGACTTGATCGGGACGCTCGAGACGGCACGCGAGACGTTGCGCTCGGAGGTGAACGAGTATGTGTAATGCCGTCGACCGTCCACCGGTGGCGGAACTGCTGGCGCGCTATGGGGTCGTCGATCGGCCAGTTCGACGACGATCCCCGCGGGGGGATGAATAACCTAATTAATGATATGTCAAAATAAACCTGCGGTATGATAGCGTCTACGGACCGTTAGAGTGGAGTGCAGATAGTATAATTTTGCTGTTAAGTTCGAAGGCTTTAAGGGAGCCCGGCTCCCACGTGCGAACACAATGACCGAATGCGTCGAGTGTGGGGCCGAGGTATCCCTGCACGACGATCTGGAAGTCGGAGAGATCGTTGACTGTACGACCTGTGGCGCCGAACTGGAAGTCGTCGACACCGAGCCGCCAGTCCTCGAGCGAGCCCCCGAGCTCGAAGAGGACTGGGGTGAGTGACCTTGCAGACGGGCGCGACATCGGCCCGCGCTGCGTACGCGATTCCAGGGGGGGCTGACGGGTCTCTCACATCCACCCGGAGGTGGTTCGCGTGAACGTAGGCATACTCTATTCACGGATTCGCAAGGACGAGAAGCTCCTCTTGAACGAGCTTCGCGAGCGCGATCACGAGGTGACGAAGATCGACGTCCGCAAGCAGACGTTCGACATTTCGACGGCTCCCGACGGATTCGACGACCTCGATATCGTCGTCGATCGCTGTCTCGCCACGAGCAGGAGCCTGTACGCCACGCAGTTCCTCGAGGCGTACGGCGTCCCCGTGGTCAACAGCCACGAAACCGCCGAGATCTGTGCGGACAAGGTGAAAAACAGCCTCGCCCTCGAGGCCGCGGGAGTACCCACGCCCGCGACGAAGGTGGCATTCACCAAGGAGACCGCCATGGAGGCCATCGAGGACTTCGGCTACCCGTGCGTCCTCAAACCCGTCGTGGGTTCGTGGGGGCGCCTGATGGCCAAGATCGACTCTCGAGACGCCGCCGAGGCAATACTGGAACACAAGGCGACGCTCGGACACTACGAGCACAAGGTGTTCTACGTCCAGGAGTTCGTCGAGAAACCAGGTCGCGACGTGCGCGTCGTCGCGACCGACGGCGAACCCATCGCCGCGATGGTTCGTTCGTCGGACCACTGGATCACCAACGCTGCAAAGGGCGCGGAGACGACCGCGTTCGACGTCGACGACGAGGCGCGCGAACTCGTCCGGAAGGCAAGCGACGCCGTCGGCGGCGGACTTCTCGGTGTCGACCTGATGGAGACGGGCGATTCGTATACCGTCCACGAGGTCAACCACACCGTCGAATTCAAAGCCCTCGACGGGGCCGTCGAGAACGACGTCGCTGGCTCCGTCGTTGACTGGCTCGAGGCCAGAGCCCTGACAGCGGATCCGGAACTCGAGGTGACCGCCTGATGGCGGTCGACGCCGAAACGTGTACGGACAAAATCGCCGAGACGGTGACCGCGACCGTCATCGGCGGGAGCGGCTTCACGGGCGGCGAGTTGCTACGCCTGCTCGCCGGCCACCCGAACCTCGAGATCGCGGAGGTCACCAGTCGTTCGAAGGCCGGCAAGAGCGTCGGTTCCGTTCACCCGCCGCTGCGCGGGTCGGACCTTCGCTTCACCGAACCCGACGACCTCGAGTCAGTCGACGTTCTGTTCGCGGCGACGCCCCACGGCGTCTCCATGGGCCGGATCGACGACTTCTTCGAGATCGCAGACACCGTCGTCGATCTCTCGGCCGACTTCCGCCTCGAAAGCGAGGCCCAGTACGACGAGTGGTACGACGGCCACCATGCTCCCGAGTACTTGGAGCGTGCCGAATACGCGCTTCCGGAGATCAACCGCGAGAACCTCGAGGGCGCGGACCTCATCGCGGGTGGCGGCTGTAACGCCACCGCGACGATCCTCGGGCTCTACCCGCTTTTCGAACACGACATCGTAGACGGCGACGAGCAGATCGTCGTCGACGTGAAAGTCGGCTCCTCCGAAGGTGGCGCGGGCGGCGGCGAGGCCTCGAGCCATCCCGAACGCTCCGGCGTCGTGCGCCCGTACGCACCGACTGGACACCGTCACGAGGCAGAGATCGAGCAGTTCCTCGGCACGAGCGTCGCCTTCACGTGCCACGCCGTAGATATGGTCCGCGGCGCGAGCGCGACGAGCCACGTGTTCCCGAGTTCGCCGGTTTCGAAGGGCGATCTCTGGAAAGCGTACCGCGGCTGCTACGAGGACGAGCCATTCGTCCGCATGGCCGCAGGCGGCTCCGGCGTCTATCGCTATCCCGAACCCAAGGCGGTCGCCGGAACCAACCTCGCCGAAGTCGGTTTCGAACTCGACCCGTCGAACAAACGCGTCGTGGTCTTCTCTGCGATCGACAACATGATGAAGGGCTCGGCCGGGCAGGCAGTCCACGCCGCGAACGTCGCGCTCGGATTCGAGGAGACGGCCGGCCTCGAGTTTACGGGGCTGCACCCCGTGGGGGCACCCTGAGATGACGACTGTGGTCAAGATCGGCGGCGCTCGCGCCGTCGATCCCGAAGGCGCGCTCGCCGACGTTGCCAGCCTCGTCGAGGCTGATGAGGAGGTCGTCCTCACGCACGGCGGTTCGACCGCCGTCGACGAGACCCTCGCTGAACTCGGCAAGGAGCCGACCTACGTCGAGACGCCCAGCGGCGTCGTCGGCCGATTCACCGACGAGCGTACGATGGACGTCTTCAAGATGGTGATGCCCGGCAAGCTCAACACCGATCTGGTCGAGAGCCTGCAGAACGAGGGCGTCGACGCCGTCGGTCTCTCCGGCACGGACGGCAAGCTTCTGGAAGGAAAACGGAAGTCCGCCGTCCGCGTGAAAGAAAACGGCAAGAAGAAGATCAAGCGCGGCGACCACTCGGGGACGATCGAATCGGTCAACGATGACCTGCTCGAGACGCTGCTTTCGGGCGGCTACACGCCGGTCGTCTCCGTCCCGGTGCTCGGCCGCGAGAAGGGGGGTGGATACACCGCAGTCAACGCTGACGCCGACCGCGCCGCGGCCGCGATCGCCGGTGCGCTCGGTGCGAATCTGGTCGTCCTCACTGACGTATCTGGGATCTACGAGAACCCCGACGACGAATCGACCAGAATCGACTCGGCCGCCACGCCCGAGGAGTTCGACGCAGTCACAGACGCGGCGGAAGGGTTCATGACGAAGAAGGTCATGGCCGCGGAGGAGGCCCTCGAGGGCGGCGCCGCGTCGGTCACCGTCGCGACTGCTAACGCCGACGAACCGATCACGAGCGCGCTCGCGGGCGAGGGAACGACGATAGAGCCCGGCGTGCTCGCAGACGACGCTGACGCCGAACCGGAGGAGACAGTGCAATGAGCGACCTCGATTTCGTCTCCGGCAGCAAGCCGATCGGCATCGAGAGCGGCGAGGGGCCGTATCTCTACGGAACCGACGGGACGGAGTATCTAGACGCCGGGGCGAGCTATGCCTGTACGCCACTGGGCCACTGTCACCCCGTGGTCGTCGACGCAGTTCAGGAGCAGATCGGCGAGTTGACGTTCGTCGACTCCTCGTATCCCGTCCAGGCGCGCGAAGACGCCTATGCCGCGCTCGTCGCGGCCGTGCCCAGTAGACTCGAGGGGGCATGGTTCTGCAATTCGGGGACCGAGGCCAACGAGGCTGCGTTGAAGTTCGCCCGGTCGGCGACCGGCGACTCGAAAATCGTCGCCGCGACCCGCTCGTTCCACGGACGGACGATGGGATCGCTCGCGGCGACGTGGAAGGACAAGTACAAGAAACCGTACGAGCCCTTAGCCGGCGACGTGGAGTTCGTCCCCTACGGCGACGGCGAGGAACTCGCTGCGGCCGTAGACGACGAGACCGCTGCCGTAATTCTCGAGCCGATCCAGGGCGAAGGCGGGATCAACGTCCCGCCCGTAGGCTACCTCGAGACCGCCCGCGAATGCACCGACGAGGCCGGCGCAGCGCTCGTCTTCGACGAGGTCCAGACCGGGATGGGCCGCACCGGCAAGATGTGGGCCTGCCAGAACGCGGGCGTCACGCCCGACGTGCTGACGACGGCGAAAGGGCTGGGCAACGGCTTGCCCGTCGGCGCGGTCGCGGTGCGAGACTGGATCGCGGACGGCGCGGCCTCGCACAACGCCACGTTCAGTGGCGGCCCCGTCGTCGCCGCGGCGGTCCACGCGACTGTTTCGACGCTAGTCGAGGAGGAGTGGCCCGCTCACGCCGCCGACGTCGGCGATTACCTCGTCACCGAACTCGAGACGGCGCTTTCCGACACCGTCCGCGAGGTCCGCGGTGACGGGTTGCTCGTCGGCATCGAGCTAAAACGCGGTGCGAACCGCGTCGCCCGCAATCTAGCGCTCGAGCACCGGATCCTGGCGCTGCCCGCGGGCCGGACCGTGCTGCGCGTGTTGCCGCCGCTCGTGATCGGTGAGGCGGAGGCAGATCGGCTCGTGAACGCGCTGACCGAAATCCTCGCACCCGAAGCCACGTCCGAATCATGAGTGCATCGATGGAAGACACTGCGGACGTCTCGCTCGAGGTGGCCCGCGAACTGCTGATCGATCTCGTCTCGATGCCTTCGCCCTCCGGCGATGAAGACCAGGCCGCCGAGCGGCTCGTCGAGTTCTTCGACAGCTACGGCCGTGAGGCGCGAATCGACGAGGTCGGAAACGTGCGCGCACCCGCGGACGACGCCGTTCTCCTGACCTCGCACGTCGACACCGTTCCCGGCCAGATTCCCGTCGACGTCGACGTTGCGGACGCTGCGGACGAGGAGGCGGGGATCGCTGCGGAGGGCGACGAGATCCTCTGGGGCCGCGGCAGCGTCGACGCGACTGGCCCACTGGCCGCGATGGCCGTCGCGGCCATCCGGACCGGCGTCTCCTTCGTCGGCGTCGTCCAAGAAGAGACGAGTTCCGCGGGCGCGCGTCACCTGGTGGCCGACCGCGAAGTCGAACCCGCGGCCGTCGTCAATGGCGAACCCAGCGGTGCGACGGGTATCACGCTCGGGTATCGGGGCTTCCTCAACGGGACCTACGTCGCGACCAGCGAGTCCGGCCACACGTCCCGGCCCGAGCCGAATGCCATCCAGCACGCGACGAGCTGGTGGACGAGCGTCGAGGACGCGTTCGAACAGGACGAGTACACGCCCGTCTTCGAGCGCGTGACCGCCAAGCCCGTCGCCATCGACGGTGGGATCAGCGACGATGGACTCTCCGTCGAGGCGACGCTCGAGGCGCAGTTGCGAGTCCCGCCGTCGCTAGACGTCGAGACGGTTCGCGAGACGGCCGAAGCCGAGCTCGAGATCGGCACGGTCTCCTGGGACGAACCGATCCCGCCGGTCATGGAGAGCCCGCGGACGGAAGTCGCCCGGGCCTTTCGGGCGGCGATCCGTGCGGAGGGCTGCGACCCACGTCTCCTGCGTAAGACGGGGACCAGCGACATGAATCTCTACGCCGACGCCTGGGACTGTCCGATGGTCACCTACGGCCCCGGCCACTCGGCGCTCGACCACGCGCCCAACGAACGGCTCTCGCTGCCGGAGTTCGACCGGTCGGTCGCGGTCTTAGAGCGGGTCGCAACGACGCTTCGTGAGGCTGACGACTGATGGCTCACACAACGCGCCCGCCGACAGCAGTACGGAGGCAGACGAGCGGTGATATTCAATGACGACCGATTCCGATCCACGACACTTCCTCGATATCGACGACGTTTCGCGCGATGAACTGGCGACGATCCTCGAGCGGGCGAGCGAGTACAAACGCGCCCAGCGTGCGGACGAGGACCACGCCGTCCTGGAGGATCGAACGCTCGGGATGATCTTTCAGAAGCCGAGTACGCGGACTCGTGTGTCGTTCGAAACGGGGATGACCCAGCTAGGTGGACACGCCGTTTTCCTGGGTGAAGACGACATCCAGTTGGGACGTGGCGAGCCGCTAAAAGACACCTCACGAACGCTTTCGCGGTACGTCGACGCGGTGATGGCCCGCGTGTTCAAACACGAAAACATCGATGTACTCGCGGAGTACTCCACGGTCCCGGTCGTCAACGGCCTCACTGACGACGCCCACCCCTGCCAGACGCTCGCGGATCTGCTGACGATCCGGGAACACGAAGACGGGTTCGAGGACGTCTCGGCGGCCTGGATCGGCGACGGCAACAACGTCGCCCAGTCGTTCGCACTCGGCTGTGCGCTGACCGACATCGATCTGACGGTGGCGACTCCTGAGGGATACGAAATCGACGACGCGGTCATAGAGCGCGCTCGTATGCTCAGCGGCGAACCGACGGTCACGACCGATCCCATCGAGGCGGTCACCGACGCCGACATCATTTACACCGACGTCTGGATCAGTATGGGCCAGGAAGACGAACGCGACGTCCGCATGGCCAACTTCGAGGGATTCCAGGTCTGTTCGGAGCTGCTCGAACACGCCCCCGAGGCATCCGTTATGCATTGTCTTCCGGCCCACCGCGGCGAGGAGATCGCCGACGACGTCATCGAGGGCGAGCGCTCGATCGTATTCGATCAGGCGGAGAATCGACTGCACGCCCAGAAAGCGCTGTTGAGTTGGCTGCTCGAGTAACACTCGGAATCTGAGTGGAGCGAACGGGTCCCGCGGTCAACGCTGCTTGCTCGAACGAGAACCGAACCGTCGAGCAACCCCGATCCGCGCGCAGTAGACCGGTTTGTCGGCCACTCGAGTGGCGATTATCACTCAGTAAATTCTGCGTCGATCGAACACCGAAATCACGTTCGCTTTGAACTATCTGACGTCGCTATCGTATCGCCGACCGGCGTGTCGGTCGGCCCGCGTCGTTCAGACTGCTGCTCATGGTGCTGGGGCCGGTGGCCCTGGTTGTGGTGTACGTGTTGTGACGGAGGGTGTGCGGGGTACCGACGATTGACTAACGGGGAACGATCCGTTGCGGATTCGATTCAGGTGCGTTCGAGCACCGCGTACGTGACGCCGAGGACGAGTCCATAGGCCGCGTGACCGACGAGGCTTTCGACGGCGATGTTCGGTACGGCCGGTGCCATTTCGAACCCGACCGCGGAGAGCCAGATTGGCATGACGACGACGGCGAGGACCGCCCAGACGACGAGCCCATACGCGATCCCGAGGATTCCGCCGGTCGCGAGGCCGGGATCGGTCCGACCAGTCGCGACGAGTACCGCTGCGAAGATGACGCCGATTACCGCTCCGTGAGCCACGTGGACGACCATTCCCACGAGGCCGCCCTCGAGGCCATATAGCGCCGGAATCGCGGCCTCGAGTACCTCCGGCGTCTGTATCGCCATCATCGCGCCGAACACGATGGCACCGGCGATACCTCCGATGGTCCCCGCCTGCCACGGTTCGAGTGCAGTTTCTGTTCGTTCGGCCGTTCGAGTTGTGGTCTCTGATGCCATGGCCCACTGTTGCATCCGCACTCGTGTAGCGGTATCCCGGTCTGGTAGGGCTCGTTCACACCCGCTTACCGGCGGTCGGTTCGTCGGATTTCGGATGACCGCCGCAATTTATCTCCTCGGACGGTGGGTCGGACTGTGGACCGGTCTGTCCGACATCGAGGCCTGTTCGGCTTCCGTGGCGGATGGCGGTGACGAGGCGAGATGCCCGAGGCGAAGGTTCTTTGACGCCGCCTACGCAGTTGAACCCGATGTCGACGCCGCTCCATATCTCCGCGGGCGAACTCGAAACGGACGCGATCATGGCGGCCATTCAGGACGGACGACGGGTCGTGATTACGACGACCGCGATCCGGACGGAACACGAGGTGACCCTCCGATACGACGGGTCGATCTATTACTGCGATACACCGACGCGACTCCACCGCCACGAGACCGAACGGGAGATGCGGGCCTGTATCCGGAAGATGGGATACGGGGCGGACGTCGACGATGAGTGACCTCGTAGACGCGGCGACGGATAATCTCGGGGACGTCATCGACGGGAGAGTGACGGCACTGATTTGTCACTCTCGTGCATATCATCCAGTATGACCGGTTCCCCGCAGCACCGGCTCGGAGAACTGATGGAACAATCGAACCCGCCGTTCGAGGAGGTCATGAGCTGTGTGTTCGGCATCGAGAGCCACGAAACGCGGACGTATCTCGTGTTGCGCGACCAACCCGGGAGCACGATCGACGAACTGGCGGCGACGCTCGAGCGCGACCGAAGTACGGTCAATCGCTCGCTGTCGACGTTACACGATCGGGGGCTGGCTCGACGGGACCGACGACTGCTAGACGGTGGCGGCTACGTCTACCAGTACACCGCGATCGTGCTACCGGAGGCGAAAGCACTGCTACACGAGGCCCTGGATGCCTGGACAGCCACGGTGCACGACGTGATCGAGGAATTCGACGGCGGAACGGGGTGAGCAACACCACACTCGAATCCACTCACTTTTTCCCCCTCGCCACCTTCACGACCGACAATGAGTCTCAGCCTCTCCGCTACTCAGCCGGAAGTTCCCGCCGATGCAGACGAGGGCGTCTGGCTCGAATGCATCGAGTGTGGTGAGACGTTCGCACCCTTCGCGGACGTTCGGTACACCTGCGACGACTGCGACGGCCTTCTCGAGGTTCGATACGCCGACCTGCCAACGTTCGACGACTTCGAGGGTGAGGGCGTCTGGCGCTACGCGGACGCGCTTCCGTTCGACGAAGGCGTCTCGATTCAGGAGGGTGCCACGCCGCTGTACGAGGTGCCCCGTCTCGAGGACGACGTCAGCGTCGAGGCCCTGCGGATCAAACACGAGGGGATGAACCCGACCGGGTCGTTCAAGGACCGCGGAATGACCGTCGGCGTCAGGGTTGCAAGCGAACTCGGCGTCGGCCGGTTGGCCTGCGCGTCGACGGGCAACACCAGCGCCGCCCTGGCCGCGTACGGCTCTCGCGGCGGAATGGAGACCCTCGTCCTGCTTCCGGCAGGGAAAGTTGCAGCTGGCAAGATCGCACAGGCGAGCCTCCACGGGGCGCGCATTCTCGAGGTCGACGGTAACTTCGACGCCTGCCTCGACATCGTACAGGAACTCGCGGGGCAGGGAGAGGCCTATCTGCTAAATTCGCTCAACCCCTTCCGCCTCGAGGGACAGAAGACGATCGGCCTCGAAATCCTCGAGGGATTTCTCGCGGATTACGACACCGTCCCCGATCGGATCGTGCTCCCGGTCGGAAACGCGGGCAACACGTCGGCGTTGTACAAGGCGTTTCGCGAACTCGTCCAAGCGGGTGCACTCGACGAGAGCGACGTGCCGAAACTGACCGGCGTCCAGGCAGAGGGGGCCGCGCCGATGGTCGAGGCCATCGAGAACGGTGCCGACGAGGTCCGCCGCTGGGACGACGTCGAGACGCGCGCGACCGCGATTCGGATCGGCAACCCGGTCAATGCCCCGAAAGCCCTACCCGGCATCCGCGAGACCGACGGCACCGCGGTCTCGGTCTCCGACGAACGAATTACCGAAGCCCAGCGTGACCTCGCACGTGAAGGGATCGGTGTCGAGCCCGCTTCTGCCGCCTCAGTCGCCGGACTACGGAAACTTCGCGCCGAGGGTATCGTCACTCGCGACGAGCGCGTCGCCTGTCTCACCACCGGCCACTTGCTCAAAGACCCCGATGCCGCGGCGGCCGCCGGTCGCGATCCCGAACCCGTTCCAGCCGACACCGAGGGCGTCCTCGAGCACATCCGAGAGTGACGTCGTCGGACGCACGGTCGCCGTCGGATACGTCTGACGCTCGACTGACTGACCTTTTTCTGGAGTAACGTGGTAGCCGGTAACGAGCCATGTCCGCCGAGCAACAAGGTCCTGACTTCGACCCCCCCGCTGACGAACGGATTCGAACCAGTCATCCGGATCCGACGACCGACTCGCGATCACACGACGCCAGTCCGATGCACTGGTCTGCCGATGACTCGAATCCCTCCGAACCGCCGCTTTCGTCCCAGATCGAACGCACGCAACTCCGAGTTCGCATCGCCGTACTCGAGCACGCTCTCCGGAAGAGCGAAAACCGTCGGCAGGCCGTCATCGATCAATACGAACGCCTCCTGGCGGACCGCGACGATGCGGACGAACGGCAGTCGCTCTCCGAGCCACCGACGCCCCGCTCGCGCTCTTTCCTGACACGGCTCATCGATCGGATCCGCTCTCTCTGACCCGGCTGGCGTTCGCTCTCGAGTTCTTTCACATTTTCCAACACTTTAAATACCAGGACGAGGCAACCGATCATAAGGAGAAACAATAACTAATGGCAGAGACCGATTCGTCTGCGGTTTGCCCCGAATGCGATGGCAGATTACGGAGAAGGGGAACTGAAATCATCTGTGAGGAATGCGGACTCGTCGTCACCGAAGATGCGATCGACCGCGGACCCGAGTGGCGATCGTTCGACGACGATGAAACCGACCGACGTCGGACTGGGGCACCGCTGACCCGCTCGAGACACGACCGAGGGCTGTCGACGGAGATTGGATTCGGTTCCGGCTCCAGGTCGGGATATAGTTCTCGAGTTACCGGTCGAAAGCGACGTCAGATCGCCCGACTGCGCCGAGAACATACCCGCGCTCGGATCGCGTCCAAAGCCGATCGGAATCAAGTCTACGGATTCACGGAAATCAGGCGCGTAACTGCCTTGCTTTCCCTCCCCGACTCGACACGAGAGCAAGCCTGCGCTCTTTTCGAATCTGCTCAGACGGAAGGACTCTTTCACGGCCGTTCGCTCGAGGGCTTCGCTGCCGCCGCCGTCTACGCGACCTGCCGAACGCGCTCGATCCCCCGTACGACCGACGAAATTGCGGCCGTCTCACGCGCCGACCACGACGAACTCACCGTCGCGTACAACGCACTGAACCGAGAACTCGGCCTCCCGACGGGACCGATCGACCCCGCGCAGTACCTCCCGCGGTATGCCTCGAAACTCGACCTCGGGCCGCCGGTTGAACGCCGCGTACGCGAATATATCGACGCGCTGCTCGAGGCGGGGAAGATCGGCGGCCGTAATCCGAGTGGCGTTGCCGCAGCCTGCCTCTACAAAGCCGCCGGTGAATATGACGACTGGCCGTCGGTAACTCAGGCAGCGGCGGCCGACATCGCCGACGTTGCAGCAGTGACGATCCGATCCACAGTCACCGAAATCGACGCTCTCTGAGCGCTATGTCGTCCGAAGCGTGTCCGTACTTGGCTCGTAAACCTCGCCTTTTTGTTTGAGCTTGTCTATCTCGTGTTCGGCCTTAGAGTGGTCCATGCCGACTTCCTCCGCCCGCTCCAGGACGATGTCGACCGGCGCCCCATCGTCGTACTCCTCCTCGATATCCCCGATGAGCTGCTTTAAATTCTTGATCCGGTCGCGCTGGGACTTCGAAGTCCCGGCCTCGACGATGTCCGCGTCGAACTCGCCGGTCTCGGGGTCGACCCCGACGTCCTGGAGACACGAGCGAACGATTTCGATGACCCGCTCGGCGTCCGACTGCTCGACCGTATCCGACAGCCGGACGCGCGCGCTCGCCTCCGACAGGCGAACCAAGGCCTCGAGTTTTCGCGCCGTGACCGGTACCGCCGCATCGTCGTCGGTCCCCTTCGAGCGCAAATCGACGTAGAAATCGCGTATCGCCTCGCGGGCCTCCTCGGTCATTCGCGGGTGGCAATTCTGCTTGGAAAAGGCGATGTACTTGCGGAGGAGTTCGGCGTCGATCTCCGGGTCCACTTTCGCCGTCATCTCGTCGATCTCGTCGGTGCTCACCTCGAGCGAGGCCAGCTGCTCGCGCTGGGTCGTCAACTCGCCAGCGTAGTTCGTCGTGATGATGTGTTCGGCGAGGTTGCGATCTTTCTCCTCGTCCGGCGTGTCCGTGACGGTGAAGATCAGATCGAACCGCGAAATCAGCGCCGGCTCGAGGTCGATCTGCTCGCTAATGGGCTCGTACTGATCGAAGCGGCCGTACTTGGGGTTGGCCGCGCCCAGCAGCGAACACCGGGACTTGAGCGTAGCATTGATGCCGGCTTTGGAGACCGAGATCTTCTGTTGCTCTAAGGCCTCGTGCATGGCGCTCCTGTCTTCGGAGTTGTGGACAACCATACCGTTCGCGATAAAGTTGTGTGTGCCTTCGACGGTGAGGTCGTACACTCGCCTCTGAGTTCGCCGTTCGATCTCCTCGAGAAGTTCCGATACCCCCTGTCGTTTCTCCTCACATAACTCTTCGCAGGCGGATCGGACGGTCTCGAAGTTGTCGATGTCAACGGTTCCCGAGAACCACCGTGAGACAGTCGATCCAGCGACATCCATCTCCGCAGCAACTTGCTGGAACGAAATACCATGTGTCTCGAGGCAGTCGCGAAGTTCGTCCCACGTTTCGGCGGATTCGTCCGTCCCGAGCAGGGAACGCGCTTGCTCTCGGATCGAATCGATGGTCGATGACCCGATCTCGTCGGCGAGCCGCTGCTCGAGAATTTCCACTCTGGCATCGGAGTGTTCTCGAGCTTCCACGGAGTTCACGGCAGTCACGCGACGCCACTTCGTATCGCTCTCGATCAGCGTTCGAAGTGTATTGAGATTGACCGATGCGGGCGTTGCAAGTAGATCACGCAGCCGGTTTCGAACCCGCTTTCGAAGGACAGTATCGCTTCCCCACTGAGCGGATAACTGTTGCTGGGAGAGCGACATTTCTGTGGCCAGTTCCCGTTGTGAAACGTGATATCGCTCTCTGAGTTCCGCGAGCCGGTCCCAAGACGTCTCAGAAATGAGTTCCTTACGATGGTCTTTGGCCGCCGCTTTTCGGTTCTCAAACGTCTCGAGTATCGCCTTAGAGAGTCGAATCGATGCGTTCGCGTCTCCATTTTCGAAGTTATAATAGGTTGCATCGCTCTCGAGACCGCACTCGGATTGATGTAATCGAAGTGCACCTCTTGCCTGTTCGAATAACTCACCACACTCTGGCAATACGTCCAGGACCGTTCGGGTGCCATTCGTTCGCTCGCAGGCCCGTTCCAGAGCACGGTGTTTTCGGTCGAGGGTAAATCCGATGTGCCGCTCGAACGTTTCGAGTGATTGATTAGACGTGATCGCGAGCACGAATAAATCACGCTTGCCGTCTCGGTTTCGCGTCTGAATCTGGCTCGAAATACCGAATTCGAGTAGAAGCATTTTCGTCCCGAGGAGCAGCTCGTAGCTGGAGGCGTAGATCTTGACGGCCCGTTCATCGACTGTTGCCTCCGAATCTGCCAGGGCGCGAACGAACGCGGCTTTCGTCTTCCGGGATGCGCCAGACACCGTCTCGGGGAGTAGTTTCCCGTCATAGGTCTCGAGGTTCGCACCTAAATCGAGAAGCTCGTCCACGTATTTCTTTCCGTGGACGCGGAGCGTTTCGACACCGTCATCGCGCTTCTCACTCGGATGACGGACTGCTCGCGTGCCGAACGCCTCCATACATGCTTCCTCGAAGTTGCTCAGTAGTTCTTCCTCTTTGGTAGTAAAGCGGAACCCGTAGCTTCCGTCGTCCTGATTATAGTAGATGTTCCCATCACCAGCGATATACCCCAAAATCGAACCATGTGGAGCGCTTAACTGTGTAGGTTCGAAGTCAGTAGCCGATGGTGGCAAGACGCTGGTTCCCCCATCCGTTGCTTCCGTTGGAACCGTTCGGGGTACGTAGATCCAGTCCCTCACATCGAGCTGTTGTGCCTGCCGTTCTTCTCGTACACCATCTTCGAGAACGAAGAACGGATGGTCTGCCGTAGTCGTTAGCCGTTCTCCGCTTTCCAATTCGATTTCGTGGAGTTCATCCGGCGCATCGTACTCGTGGATCGCAAGAACGTCGCGTTTGACTATGTTCCCGTCTCCGGACATAGTCCAGACATCCGCGTTTACGTTTCGGATTGTCCGTCCGTTTTCTAGGCTTTCGATCGAACCGTCGGCTATCGCCTCGTGTGCAAGTTCACGAATCGGTTTGATTCCGTTTCCTGTATGAACGAGTGTGTCACCCGTGACGCACCGCATTTTATCGAGTTCGTCGACTGCCGCGATCCCTTGGTCGGCGAGGACGAGCGCACCGGCCTCGAGGCTCCACTGCTGGCCGTCGCCGAAGTCGTCGCGGACCGCAGCGGCAGTAAGTCCGGCCGAGGACGAGCCTTTCCCGGAGGTGTAGACGGAGCGGGGCGCGATGTTCTCGATGTAGCCGAGCATCTGGGAGTTATGTGAGATGACTCCGTTCGAGATGTAGTTGTGAGTCCCTTCGACCTCGAGGTCGTATACCCAATCATAGTCCGGCTCGAGCCATTCAGTCGAAGTGATTCGAGCGGTTTCGATATTCTGGAATTCGACCGTCGTCCCCCCATCCGTAACTGCGGGTTCCGCCCCGACAGTCGGCTCTCTAATCGGCTCTGATCCGCCGGCAGTCTCTGCTACGAGGTCTCCGACCGAGAGTTCCTCGGCACGAACCGGCTGGTACCGATCGAGAACGGGAACGAACAGCGGATGCGACGGCGTCACCTCGAGCTCCCGTCCACTCGAGGTTTTGATTCTGTACATTTCATCGGGTGCTTCCCGTTTCCAGACTTTCGTCGCACGCTGCGGTGCTATCGATCCGTCTGTCTGTAAGGAGGGAACGTTGAGATCAATCTCATCGTACCAGCCGTCGTCGATTGGTTTCGGATCCGTGAGATTTGACTCGACGAGTTCACGAATCTGGACGTCTCGTCCGTCTGCGAGTGTAACCTTCGTATCCCCACGGACACACTTCCCTGTCCCAGGATCACCGATCAGCAACATGTGCAGGTCCCCGCGGATCCTCGAGCCGTCGGGCAACTGCTTCGTAACGCCCGAGAACAGTTGCAGGATCATCGCGAGTTTCTCCTGGTCGTAGCCGTAGATGGAGGGCGCGATGGAGGCGATCATGTGCTCGTAGACGTCGTCCTGGTTCGAAATCTCGTAGATCGCTTTCTTGTCCTCCTCGGTGATGTCCATGTCCTCGAACTGCTCCTCGTCGACGTCGACGGACATTCCCTCCATGTAGAAGTCGAAGACGGGCGATTTCTCTTGCTGGTCGCCCTGTTGCTCGAGGCGGAGGACGCCGGTCGCGGAGACGTGGTCGCCGGGGGTCACCTCGCCGGTGATGTCGTCTTCGACGTGAACGTCGAGCGACTGCGGGGTTTCCCCGCCGCGGAGTCCTTCGGGGCTCTCCTGAATGCGGAGCTTCTGTGAGTCGACGAACTCCGACTGATCGAAATTGACGCGGAAGGGACCCTGTCGTTCACAGCCCTGGCATTCGTGGGGTTCCTGGAAGTCGCCGCTGGACTGGGGAACGCGGGTGAGGGTGCCACAGAGCTGGCACTCGAAGGCGGCTTCCTCGATTTTGGGGCGGACGTCCGTGGCCTTCCGGACGATTCCGTGAACCTGAACGAGGGAGTTCATGTCTCGGGCGCGGATCTCCCTGATTTCGGGTGACTCCGTCTCCGGAAGGTTTCGGATCCGGACGTGGGCCTGCCCGAGACTCACGTCGATCGGCAGGTCGTACAACCGGAGCGACTCTTCGGCGTAGCGCTGTAGCTGTTCCGGCTGTGCGATGAAGTCGTCCGCGAGGTCGGGATCGAACCGGTAGAGGTCCTGCCAGTCGACGTGCAACGAGCGCTGCTCGTTGGGGTATCGCTGCGCAAGCTGTTTGATCTCGTTATCGTAGTAGTTGCGGAAGAACTGCTCGAAGGAGTCGACGAGTTCTGAATTTCCCGCTTGCGCCATTGCACCGTTCTAAGGCCGGCATCCGGTATAAATGGTCGTATACCGCAGTGAAACTGATTAGCGGCGGTCGCTCTCGCTCGGGACCGTCGCTCGCCTGGATATCGGCCGACGTCCGTCGTCCGTACACTTCGTGATAACCGAACCGCTCGAGTACCGGTGTGACGGGGCGACAAATCTCTACGCCGTGTGCTGTATTCCTGTCGGCACGCGGCCGTGCCAGGTGTATACTTACTCTACGGTGATGATGTAATTACGGCCAATTTGTGTTGGGACGGAACGCTGGCGATCGGAGACCGTCCGAACGTGATCCCCGGCTCCCACCTCGACGGGGCAGAGTTCGTCCGCGGCGATGCCAAGTATGGCGACCGAAACGATTCTTCGACAGCGAGGTCTCCATCGTGAATCTCTTCGGTGGGTAATTGTACGACGTACCTGTCCGTCGCTGGATTTCGAGGAACAGGCGTCCGGGAGGGGTGACGACGAACTCTCGACGGTCGTGCCGGGTGAGACGATCGGCGATCACGGCGACCTCGTAGACGACGCGCTCAAGTCGACCGACTGCCGAGAGTGGCGTGGGCGACGAGCAGCAACCGGCAGCGACTGACGGACGACAACGACGTGTCTCCCCCGGACGTATCCAGAGCATCGGGACGGCCACGGCGTCCGAGAGACGTGCGAACATAGGCACGGCATCGTTCGGAACACCAGCGCCTCCCAGCTCCTGTCGATCCAGGCGGCGAACTACGACCCGCTCGAGGCGGACGAACCGGGACGAACGCTCGTCAAGGCGGACAAACTCGAAGAAACTCGCGCAATCATGTCGATAGGAGGGACCGAGACGACGAGTGCTCGAAGCGATCGATATGCCGACCGCGACTTCGAAGCACGTAACCGGAGATGAGCAGTAAGGGCGGCTAGCTCCGAACTGGAGGCGGTCCAGCAACGGAATGCGACCATCGAGGACCGGACTCCAGTGATCGTTATTTTCGGCGCCGCTCGAGTGAGTTACCACTGCGTCGGTGGCCCGGAAGTAGTGATCACCGCGGACCGAGCATGCAAAAATACCAATCGATACTATCCTCTGCGTCTGTGTTTCTCTCGCACCTTAATCTCATATTTCCCTTGATATCAGGGTATCTCATGAAAACTGTTCATACCTGGTCGTCTGACGCACGTCATTAGAGGAACGTCTGGTTTTATATGTTAGCTCCTGGCAACAGTGATTGTGCGAACCACCCAATCACTCAGTCTGAAGGTTGTAGAGAAAATCGCCAAACAGGAAGGCGTTCAGCCGGAAGAACTTCGTCCACCAATTCACTACGTTATTGACACGGACGCACTCGACTCACTCTATCAGTCGGGTGACGCTGAGAGGACTCCGTCCCAAGTCGAGTTCGAGTACAACGGCTACACGGTAACCGTCGATCGGACAGGCGAGGTGGCTGTCACCAAACGCGCCGCGGCCGTGGAACCTGACAAGACCGCAGCGTGATCCACTCTGCGTACCAGGATCTGATTTTAGCTGAAAGAGAGGGTGCTAAGCCCCCGTCCTCGAGGAGCGACCGACGGGAGCGAGGAGGGCGGGGTAGTTCACTTTCTTCCGACGTGGTGTCAACGACTGTCTCAGTGCCGACTTCGACCGGCACTGCTCACGTCGTGAGTATTAGCGATCACCCGACGCTGCTCGAGCCCGCGGACTCCCGTCAGATCGACGGCTGCTCCACTCGTCCGACGGACGAATGACTGCGGGTGTGCCTGCGGACGCCAGATCGTGTTGTTCAGAAAAATATAAATGACCGATTATACTCTCCTAAATTAGAGGCACAGGATGGCCGATACGAACGAAGTCGGCCGGGTGGTGGAGCACCCGACCTGCGTCCTCTGCCCAATAGAGGACGATGCATACTCACACACCACCTACGAAAGAATTCCGGAAGCACAGACCAATAAACCGTCTCGAGAGCGCCTGCTACGTAGTTTTGTCGAACTACTCGAGTCCGATGGAACGCTGTCTCTCGAGATACCCGACTCACTGACGGACGAAAAGATCCGTACTCCCTGCGACGGACACGAGGCGGGTGGTCGCACATGACCGACGGCCACCAGTTTACGCGCATTCGTCTCGAGGAGGTCTTAGGCGAGGTCAAGACACTCGATAAAGAGCTTCCCGAGCCGATCTCGATGCAGCCGTCGATCGAAAATATCGAGACCACGATCGAACTGTTCGAACGGGTCGATTCACCCAGCGCCTCCGTAACGGAGCCGACTCGCTGACGAACTCGATCACACCCGCAGCGACGGCCTCGGCGACCCGATGGCATCGGAGGCACCACGCCCGGATTCGAATACTCAGACACACGACCACCAAAATCGTGCTTTTCGCTCACTGAGCGGCCCACTTCGGCCTCACATGAACGGACCGTGTCGGTCAGTGATATAGGGATCAGCACTCTGGTTCATATCTTCACGGTGCGTAGAGACGGGTATGACCGGATGGGGAAAGAAGCTGGCTGATGTCGATGAGGAGCAGTTGCGCCAGCAACTGCGCACGGAAACTGATCCAAAGGCAGTCAAACGTCTGACCGTTGCACTGCTCTACGCCGATGGCTCTTCTCCATACGAGATCGAACGTCTCCTTGGGATCCCCGCACAGACCGTTTACGACTGGATCGACACTGTCGCCGAGCGCGAGGGCGTCGCGCTCGGCGACCTCCCTCGTGGCGGGAGCCGTCCTCGCCTTACCGACGACCAGTGGGACGAACTGACGGCGACGCTTCAGGCGCCGCCGTCAGAAGCTGGCATCGACGCACCAGCCTGGAGACCATCCCTCGTCCGTGAATACATCGCCGAGAACTTCGGCGTTAAGTATTCTCTCGCGCACATGTACCGCCTGATGAAAAAGGCCGGGCTGTCGGTCCAGACAGCCCGGCCGATTCACTACCAGGCTGACCCAGAAGAACAGCGACGCTGGCGTGCGGAGTTCAAAAAAAGTGGCCGACGCTGAAGGCTGAAGGGTATCGAATCGTCGCCATCGACCAACACACGCAGAAAGTCGCAACCGAGCAAAAACCCGATTGGTTCCCGGTGAATTCGCGCCCGAGACTGCCGGTCTCGGGCGCTCGTGAGAAGGTGAACATGCTCGGAGCAGTCACCGACGACCGTGAGCGCTTTGTTGCTCTGACGTCGAATCGGTTCAACGCTGAAATCGCAAAGCACTTTCTTCGGGCGATACAGCACGAGTTCGGCAAGAAGCTCGCCATTGTCTTGGACAATGCGAGCTACTTCATCGCGAAGACGCTGAAGAAGCAGGCCGCCGCAGACGGCCTGCTTCTGGAATTCTTGCCGGCGCATTCGCCGGAAATGAACCCGCTCGAAAACTGTTGGCGACAGTTCCGTGAGGGCCGAGCCAACCACCTCTTTCGAACACTCGATGACGTCAACGAATATCTCTCAATGGCTCTGCCAGCACTCAACTCACCGCAAATCTATGAGTATCTCTGCTAATCACTATAGATGAACGACTGTTCTGGCAATGGGCCGACTCGAGAGACGTGGTGAGCCGACTCGAGAGACACACGTTGAGTTGAGGCCCGTGTGGATCTCCGTGAACCGGATTCTGTCGGCGCGCAATCCGAGAGAACTGACTCGAAACGGTACTTCACCATCTTCTACTTTTCGGAGATTTGTTGAACGACGCGATAACTATATGTACGAACGGAGCACTGAAAGAGTATTCACTGGGCGATTCAAAAAGCCTATAGTCTAGTCTGGAGTTGCTCTAACGATGCGCCCCTGGGACCGCTTCGCCGCCGTCATTAGCGGGAGGCACGTGGTTATAGCTCTCGGTGGGCTGTACCTCATCCTCGCTACCGGCTGGATTATCATGCCGACTTCTCCAAACTTTACCCTCTCGAATACGCTCATCGTCACCAGCTTTATCGCTGGGTCTGGTTTCCTCCTCCTCGTGGGTGGATATCGATTGCCCCGCACCGACATCCACTCGAGATACTACTCTACTATTGCAGGCTGGTGCTTCGTCGGAATCGGGGCGATGCTGGCCATTCTCGCACTCTATAACTTCCAGCCAGGACCGGGTCTCTCTAACCCAATCCGGTCCGTGGCTATACTCACAGGGTTCAGTTCCGTCGCTGGATACGGTGTTGGGACGTACGCTGCGCAAGCGAAAACGAGCGCCTACCGACTCGAACGGCAAAATCAACTGCTGCAACGAACGCAAAGACAACTCGAAGAATCGAACGAACGTCTCGAACAGTTCGCATATGCCGCATCTCACGACCTGCAAGAGCCGCTCCGAATGGTATCGAGTTACCTGCAACTCATCGAGCGTCGATACGGTGACGAACTCGACGAAGACGGCGAAGAGTTCCTCGAGTACGCGGTCGACGGCTCGGAACGAATGCAAGAGATGATACAGGGGCTGCTCGAGTATTCACGCGTAGACACGCAGGGAAAATCGTTCGAACCCGTCGATCTCGACGAGGTGCTCGCTACCACGTGCAAGGATCTCGAACTACAAATCGACGAGACCGACGCTACGATCGAAGTCGACGAATTACCGCGTGTCGAAGGCGATGAGGGGCAATTATACCAGCTCTTTCAGAACCTCCTTTCGAATTCGATCGAGTACAGCGGCGACAGGTCGCCACGGATCGACGTTTCCGCTACACGTGATACTGGGGAATGGATCATCTCGGTTCGCGATAACGGCATCGGAATCGACCCTGAGAACCAGGACCGAGTCTTCGAGGTGTTCCAGCGACTCCACAGCCGCGAGGAGCACGAGGGGACAGGAATCGGACTCGCGCTCTGCAAACGGATTGTTGAACGACATGGCGGCGAGATTCAGATCAATTCCACCCCTGGAGAGGGGACGACATTCACGTTTTCGTTACCAGCTGTGGCACCGGAAACGGATATCCGTTCTCCGTATAACAACTCGGTATCTCCCTGAACAGGCTGCGTGAAGAGCCTCATAACCGATCGTATGCCTGTTTCGTAGCTTCGATTATACGAAATCAAGGAGAATACCTGCGTCTTTAGGCGCAGGATGAATCCGACACTATCCTATACTACCCACCGTTCGATGGCATGGCTGGATATTCCACGCCCTAATCTAAACATTTACAACACAACACTCCATAACCAGTTATGAAGGCGTTTCACGAATGCATATCCACCGCACTTACCGAGCGAAGATTCGTAACCACTCACAAGTGGAACGGATGTTCGACCTGCACGGATGGAGTGCATCGAAGCTGTGGAACGTTGCGAACTACCACTCTCGTCAAGTGTGGGATGATACGGGCGAGATTCCCGACGATTCGGACTTGAAAAGCGAGTTGAAAGGCCACACAACTTACAAAGGGCTTCATTCTCAGTCCAGTCAGCGCGTTCTGGAGGAACTCGCTGAAGCCTTCAATTCGTGGTACAGCAAACGCAAGAACGACTCTCGTGCGAATCCGCCCGGCTACCGCAAGAAAAACTACTACGACAACGACGGCAACCGTGTCCACGAAGAACACCCGCGCTCAACCGTAACGTGGAAGCAGAAGGGCATCCGTCACGACACCAAGCACAACCGAGTTCGACTCTCGAAAGGTGCGAATCACAAAGACCACCCGAGAGACTGGGACTACATCCTCGTTGAATACGAGACTCGTCCCGAAGTCACAGTTGAAAACCTGCAACAAGTCAGAGCCGTCTACAACAAGTCGAAGGAGCGATGGGAACTTCACCTCGTCTGCAAGCACGAAGTCGAAACACCCGCCGCTCCCGGTACCGAGACAGCAGGCGTCGATCTCGGCATCTGCAACTTTGCCGCCGTCGCGTACAGCACCGAGGATGCCGACTTGTACCCCGGTAATCGCCTCAAACAGGACGGCTACTACTTCCCGAAAGAAATCGCCACATGCGACGACTCGGGAGGTACTGAGGCCACACGATTCCACCACCAGTGGGCGGAACGCCGAACCCACTTCTTTCACAGTCTCGCGAAACACATCGTCGAACGGTGTGTCGAGAAAGAAGTCGGGCGTATCAACGTCGGGAAACTCACTGGTGTCCGAGAGGACGGGAACGGCGAGTCGAAGAACTGGGGCAAGCACGGGAACCTCGACCTGCACGGGTGGGCGTTCGACCGCTTCACCACCATCCTCACGTACAAGGCGAAATTCGAGGGGATCGAAGTCGGAGAAGTGTCTGAGCGCGACACGAGCAAGACGTGTTGCGTCTGCGGTAGAGAGGACGACGACCAGCGTGTTGAGCGTGGTCTCTATGTCTGCGAAGCGTGTGATGCGGCGTTCAACGCTGACGTGAATGGGGCGGAGAACATCCGTCTCGATCTGAATCAAAGTAACTCCGAGTCGTCGGCCAATTTGGACGAGGATAGGAGTACCGGCTGGTTGGCACAGCCCGGAGTCTACCTTCATGACTTGTCCCACGGATTCTCACCGAGGGAACAAGTGGTGGACTGCAAACCCTAATATCCCACCGCTCGGGATTCCTCCGGCTTAAGCCGGAGGAGGATGTCAATTTGGATGCCTATAGAATTGGGAATTAGGCTTATCCGCAGTCGATTACCAGACGCAGACACGGTGAATGCTTGCTGCCCAGAATGTGACAGTGGACTCGGGGAACTGATCGAGAAATATACTGTAGAAGGGGCTGCGAAAGCGGACTTCCAATGTAGACGTTGCGAACACGAATGGTCGATTTCGTTGTGATCGGTAGCCGGAATCCCCTTTTTTTGTTTTACTGTTTTGAGCGGCTCTATTGAATCCGCAGAGGGCGACGGGATTCATTGTTTGACGGCTTGTTCGACGTTATAGACTGCGGCTACGAGAGTGATTTCACGGAACTGGCGATACCATGCACGCGCTCGGACGGCGGAGCCGTACGAGCGCTTGATCACCGAGTTCACGGTTTCACAGATTGAGCGCTGGTTGTAGAGTTCATCCTCTATCCGCGCATTGTGCGCGTGATCGTAGGGTGCGGGTGCGAAGACGCGATGTTTGATCAGTGGTCTTACTTCTTCAGCACGAAGCTCTTCGCGGAAGCTCATGTCGTCGTAGCCTTTGTCAGCGGCGAGGCTGAGCAGGTCGCCGGCGTTGCGCCGGGCGACCTGCGGCCCGATGTTGGTTCCGTTAGGCCACTTCGTGCTGCAGTGAACGTCGATAACCGCGCCCTGCGCGGTATCGACGAGAAACGTCGCTTGTATCGTCCGTACGTCTCGGTCACACCGTGAGATAGTGGGTTGATGCCTGTCGACGGTCGAAGTACGTGGCATCAATGGCGGCGTGACCAGACTGCTTGAGCAGCTCCGACAAAAGTCGGAGCAGCTCTCGCCAAATCTGCATCGGCGCTCGGTCAAACGACTTGCAGAGCGCGGATGGGCCGGGGAACTCGCCGCGCTCGAGATTGAGCGCGGCTCGTACCCGCTCCATCTCTTCGGCCCAATCGAGGACTTCTTCAAGCGTTGCTTCCATGTGAAGCCGAAGAAAATGCAGGACAGCGTGCTTCCAGCCGGCAACTCCGTTGCCGGCAGGATGGCTGATCTGCATCAGCGCTGCATCAGTAAGTTTTCGTGCGATCGACACAGCCTGTTTAACGAAGCGGAAGAGAGTCTTTTGCACAAAGCTTCCTCTTCCGCTTCAATTCAATCATTCTGACGACTTACCCTGACGCCGTCAGTGGATTCAATAGAACCGTTTTGAGCAGTAAGTGGGCCTAGATCACCCCGGTTTCTCGGAGTACTCGGAGCACGTCTATCGGACGCCAACGTGTTCGCGGTTTTTTCGGATTGCCCGGGACTGAACTGATGCTGATTCAACTGTCCTGACTCAGTATCCCCCGACGCGCAGTTTTCCTGGCGACGGAAGCCCTGACGGTCAACGAGTACGACAGCACGGCCTGAGGAAAGAACGTGAGTAGGTCGACACTCTCAAACACGTAGTGTGCCAGGAGGACGTGCGCCGTAAACGTACCGCGCTCGAGGAGAGTACGAATAGAGGATCCCTGCTACGCGAGCCATCGGAGCGCTCGCTGTAGCTACTCGAGTAAATCGCCACGATCACGAACAACTACGTACAAAGACTGGGGTCGTTCGTGATTTACTCGGCAGAACCAGTGTGTTGTGCATGACACCAGGAAAATGAGCAGCCACCAACGATTTCGTGATGTCAAGTAGCGCTGTCCGTCTCTTCAGTCGCTGGTTCGTTCTCTTGGCGTTCCTGTTGTGGTTCGAGGGGGTGGCTATCGGTTCGGATTGGTTCACGAGCGTACTGTGACCTCCTTGTGGCGCTGTTTCGACATCTCCACAGACAATTTATTGCAGTTCCCCGAGTAAGTTCAGGCGGCGTTGCTTGTGTATTTCCACGTCCTTCGGTAGCTCATCCTCGATTTTGGTCCGAACTCGAGAGTCACCGCCTGCCGTTCGAGAGTATCGGCGCCGCAAGAGATATACGCGGCTTTGTCCTCCGCTACGGCATGAAGAAGAGCGACTCGGAGAACGACGAGTCTCCCTCCACGCTCATCGACGCGAAGATCGAGGAGCTGTCCGACTGGCGGGGTGAGACGCTTTCCCGGATGCGTGCCCTCATCAAGGAGGCCGACCCTGGTGTAGTCGAGGAGTGGAAGTGGAGTGGTCCGGCATGGTCCCACGACGGATTGATCTGCACCGGCGAGACCTACAAGAACAAGGTGAAACTAACCTTCGCCAAGGGCGCTTCTCTCGAGGACCCAGCGGGCCTCTTCAACGCCAGTCTCGACGGCAACACCAGGCGCGCCATTGACATCCACGAGGGAGACGAGATCGACGAGCAGGCCTTCAAGTCCCTCATCCGCGCCGCAGTGGCCCTGAACGAGTCTGAGATCCGCGACTGACGCACCCTACACATAGCGAAATCGGCCAAACCTACTGAGCGCCTGCCAAGACGACCTTGCTACATACTGGCGGTGGGTCTGTCAGTCTGTTCCACAGTGATCATGATGCATTCACGCCGGAGGTCCATCGTGAGCTACTGGAGTTTGCTACCCACCCACCGACGCGACCGCACACTAAACCGAAGAGTGGAGCGATACACAAAACCAGCCCCCAGCGAAGACAAAGAATACGACTCCGGGTAGCGGCAATGCCGCTGCCGTGCCACTAACTGTAGCGCTGACCACTGTCACGACAAACGTAAGCACCCCGTCGACACCACCAACGAGACTAGCAGGAAGTCCGGCAGCACTCGGGTCTGTCGAGCGGAGTGCGGCGATGCCTCCTGCGATGAACCCGCCGAAAATCATGATGCCGCCACCGATTGTCGCCTTGGAGTTCGGCAGTCAGTTTACAACAGCGGCGACGGGCAAGCGAGGCGAGCGTGCCGACGAGCGCGAATCGCCATGCTATCGGAAGGGTGTGAGCGCGCAGCGGTAATGCGACCATCCGTCTCATCGAGTTGATTGGCGGACAGTACGGAGTTTCTGGAAGGTCGAACGGTGACGATTCAACGGCCAATCAAAGTGTTATAGAGATGTGAGGAGAATACCCGCGCGTTTAGGCGCGGGATGAATCCGACAACTCTGACGGAATCCACATTTCGATGACCAGTCCGATATTTCTTTCCCATACATTGAAGTGGGAAGTAATCCTATGATGGCGCAGGAATCAGGCAGGGAATAGAGTGATTCCCGCCAGTCCGACGATGGCGGCCTGGCCGCCCCAAGCAATCAGACAATAATCGGAACCAGTCGATGACCGCCCACCCCTCACAGGGGTGACGCGGAGTCGACTGCTGGAAGCACCACGGAACGTAACTCCGAGTCTGTCGAAGCCCACTCGAGCCTCGCCGGGCACAAACAACCACGAGGGTCGAACGCGGTCGAGGATAGGAGTACCGGGGGCTTGGCACTCCCAGCAGTCCCACCCGCTACAGTTCGTGACCCCCGCACGGATCTGCACCGTGTTGAGGGTCGGTGGAACTGCACACCTGAAATCTCCAACGCTCAGGATTCCTCCGCGTGAACGCGGAGGAGGATGTCAAACGCGCTGTATTCACACGGCTTCTGAAACCTATCACCGATTGAGGGTTTCAACAGGGCCACTACGAACCACCATACTGCTAAGAGCCACGAACGCACTTCTCGAGTTCGAGCGACCGACTGAACAGTAAATCAACGATCGCATGGCCGACCTCACTACCGAGGGGATCCTATTCGAGACCACCTGACCAGGGACGACACTCAAAGACCGCGTGAACTCGAGTAGGTGTCGAAATATTGTTCAAGCATCTCGACATGGAGTTCGACGAATCGTAGGCTTACAGATTGGTGACCGTCGTCTCAATCTCGTAATCGGCAACTCGAGATGGATCGTTCCCCTGAAACGTTGCGTCGAACTCCCAAACCTGATCTGCTGCAAGATTATTTGTAAAATCGATACCTTCATCGAGCTGCGTTCCATCAGAATTAAGGAAGTAGACGGAAACAGTGACAGAACCTAATTCCTCCCCCGAAATATTTTTGAGTTTTCCACGCACTCCACCACTGTAATCCTCCTCATACCACTCGTGGTTCTGGAGTTCGACGAAATCACCGCCGTTCCCACCGCTACCATTTCCGTCTCCGCTGCTGTTGCTCGAGTTCGAGTCGTCCGTGTCGCCCGACTCCGGGTCAGACGTGTTCTCGTTCGAGTCGATCGTGACGCTCGATTCCTGGTCAGACGTGTTCGAGTCCGAGTCGTCCGTGTCGTCTGGCTCCTGGTCAGACGTCTCTGTTTCGGCGCATCCTGCGACCGACACCAACGCTGCTCCACTAATCAGTATCTTCCTTCGTTTCATATTAGGTTATTGCCAAAAGCAATCAAAAGAGTGTCGATTCCATTCATACAACTGGCAGTTCACTATTGTCGTATTCAGCCGTGGTTTCACAATCCGACCTAACGATCCGTATCTCGGCACACCTGCTGGTCGCCTCTGCTATGTGGGACTGGATCGAATAACCCTGTATTGCCAATACAAACCCTGTTCGAGCGGGCAAAATCGGGCTCCTCAAGAGCGAAAGCGACAGTAGATCTCGTTCGAAATGGCCTCGTGAACATCCTCAAGCTACGGTAGTTTCTCCGTCCGTGATGGCCGTAACTTAGTGATTCAATCGAAACGTCGGTATTCAGTTCCACGCCGACACGATTCCATATGTCGTCATTGAGCAACTTATTAATACCCGACGTTCCTCTGTCGGTGTGAATTTATGATACCGCTGCAATCATGGGCCTCTCTTGATCCACAACAGTACATTCCACCACTCGTCAGTGCAGTCACGACGGTCGTGTTGTTCGTCGTCGTATTCGCGGTTCTTTACCTGTTCGGGAAATACTTTGTGACCCGAGCAGTCGAACGCGCCCTTACGCACCGTAATTTCGACGAGACGCTCGTCGGTTTGGCAGTGAGCACGACGGGCGTTACCATCGTTGTCGTGGCGGTCGCGCTGGCCGCGACGGTCGCCGGCTTTGGCATCGTCCTCTCGGCGTTCGCGACCTTCGCCGGTGCGCTCGCGCTGGCCGTCGGCTTCGCCGCTCAGGACCTCATCGCCAACTTCGTCGCCGGCGTGTTCATCATTCAGGACGAACCGTTCACGGTTGGCGACTGGATCGAGTGGAACGGCAACGAAGGTGTGGTTCGCGAGATACAGCTTCGGGTAACGAAGTTGGACACGTTCGACAATGAGCAGATCACCGTCCCGAACAGCGACCTCGCCAACGCGGCAGTGATCAACAACGTGGCGAACGACACGCGTCGAGTGTCCGTCGGCTTCGGGATTGGCTACGAGGACGACATCGAACGGGCACGGGACGCCATCATCGATGAAGGATCGCGTATCGACGGGGTCCTCGGCGAACCCGCACCGACAGCTCCTGTTACATCGCTTGGTGACTCGGCGGTCGTCCTCGACGGTCGGCTCTGGATCGAGCCGAACGAGAGCAGCTACGGCGCGATCCGTGCCGAGTTCGTCGAGGCGGTCAAGGAACGCTTCGACGCCGAGGGAATCGACATGCCATATCCCAACACCGAACTGTCTGGCGGCGTCAAAGTCGCGAACATCGGAGGCGACGAAGGAGTCACGAAAATCGGAGGCAGCGAAGGAGCCACCGGCGACTGAACGCGAGTGTCTCGGTTGATGTCTGCCCGGATGACATCCCTCTCATCCGGCCCTTTCGAACAGGAAGTATGTTCAGTCCTGTGATACTGCTATATTGATATTCTGTCGTTCGATAGTGATAGAAAGGCCGTTGGTGAACGAATTCAGGTGAGTGATGAATTCAGTCATCCCGTTTGCCTTGACTGAGACATCATACTCTCTCTCTCTCATCTGCGAAGACACCTCGATAAGCCACGACCTCGTTTGATGGTATAGTGAGGACATCGTAGACGGCACCGCTATCTGAGTGATCGCTGACCGTCACTCGAACGTCGACATCCTCGTCACGTTGATTTGAGATGATGATATCGGCTGACGGTCTGTGACTCTTCTGGAAGAGAAACTTATCCGAATCAATTGTAAACACAAATTCGTCATTCGATGACCTGCTCGGACGTAGCGTTCGTTCTATCGACTTTTCATCAGCCGACACTGAGACAGTGTACGGTTCTAATTCACTTGTGTACGACCCACTTCTTGGAAACAGATCGCTAACCAGCATTTTGTCTCCCGGTTCCGCGATGACCTTCTCTTCAACTGTCGTCCTCTCAGCATCAGTAACTGACACCTCTATACCTACTGATTTGTTCAGTTCATTTTGAATCGAAACAACGTACAGGCTCTTTATTTCCTCGAACTGCGTACGGTCTGCCTCGCTTGGGGGGTTCTGACCTGATTGAATAGTCCCGAGACATCCGGCAGCTATACCAGTTACAACCAAGCTAGTACACGAGAGAAATTCACGTCGTCTCATACAGTGAGATAGCATCTGTTCACATTCACCTAATTCATACTAAAAATTTGAAATGTATATAATCATCTATATATGGACAGACAATCAGAATAATACTGGGCGGCGGTGCAGAATGGATCTTATCGGGTACTGTTGGGACCAGCGACATCGTTTCCTATCACTCTCTCGTGAAGACTTCTGCACTACTACCCTCCGAGAATGAAACACCCGCAGAACTCACGGACCGGGGCTCGAGTTCGACGGTACGGCTCACCGCGACCATCTCTCCTCAATGCGAGAGATGGCCGTCGCTGGTTTATATTCGACTTATTTTTGCCTTATAAGAGGATGGGATCGCCCGGATTTGAACCGGGGTCACGGGCACCCAAGGCCCGAAGTATACCAAGCTAACCCACGATCCCGTACACCCGCTTCTGCCCCGACGCCATAAAGCATTTCGTTATCCCTGCGATCCATCCCCCCCTCGCGAGTCGCAATTCTCGAGTGGGCGACATGAACCACTGGCCGACGGTCGGCGGGCCAGCAGAACGGTTTTGACCCATGCCGTGATAGCGCACGATATGACTGGTCTCGAGGTTCTGCTTCTGGTCCTCGTCCTCGTCGTCGTATTGGGCGCGGCACAGATCGTGCAGACGGTCAGGCCCTTCCTGATAAACGCGGTGGTGGGACTCGTGGTGTTGTACGTCGCACAGGTCGTCTTCGGCGTCGTGGTGGCGGTGTCCCCGATCGTGATCGCCATCGTCGCGATCGGCGGCATTCCGGGGTCACTGCTCGTCATTCTGCTGTCGCTGTTCGAAGTCGCGTTCGTCCTGTAACGCGGACGTTCGCGCGACGGACCCTGGAGCGACGTTACGTGCCGAGAATCTGGGCAACTTCTTCGTGGCACGTCGGAAGTGTGCGTACGCGTCGACGCTTGAGGGTTCTGGCCGCCGATACATCGATATAGCGCTTGTACTATCTCTATGATCGCTTAGCGGCAGTTACCATTGTAGGTTTTCTGAAGAATTACAACTCTTCGTCTCGGAGTTCGAGGTCTGCGACGAGCTCGTAGGGGTGGGCGTCCTTCCGGATGCCGTCGACGAGGGCGAACGCTTCGCCGGGTGCGAGGAAGTGTTCGGTGACGACCCGGCCGAGCGGCGTCGGTTCGAAGCCGTCGATGAAGTCGTACTGGAGTAGTTTTCCGATGGCGTGCTTGGTGGGGACGTCGCCGAGCATTCGATCGTTGAGCGCCTTTGCGGCTTTCCCACCGACCGTGATGTTCGCCAGCGTCTCCTCGACGGCCGCAGACTCGTCGTAGTGGGTCATCACCGACTCCATCTCACCTTTGAGCAACGTGAACGCGACTTCGTCCTCCGTCATATCCATCGAATTGTGATACGCACAGTCTGGTTCGACGAGAACGTATACCGTCCCATTGTCGTGGTAGTCCGGCCGACCCGCTCGGCCCAGCATCTGGTGGAATTCCTGGACCGAGAGCCACTCGATACCCATCGCCAGCGAGTCGAAGATGACCTGCGAGGCGGGAAAGTCGACACCTGCGGCCAGCGCAGCAGTCGTGACGACCGCCGATAGTTCCTGCTCGCCGAACTTGCGCTCGACTTCCTTCCGGCGCTTGTAGTCTAAGCCAGCGTGGTACGGCGCGGCGGAATAGTCGAGTTTCCGGCTGATCTCGTGGCACCGCCGCCGCGAGTTGGTAAAGATAATCGTCTGCCCGCGATACCCCTTCGAGGATTCGGTGTCGAACTCGCGTTTGACGAGTTTGTTCTCGACCCGGACTTTTTCCTGGCCGTCCGCGAAGGTGACGTGGCGTTCGATCGGAACCGGTCGTTCCTCAAACTCGATGAGTGTCGACTCGAGCGCCTCGGCGAGCTGTTCGGGGTTGCCGACGGTCGCCGAGAGGTAGACCCACTGGGCACCCTGATATTCGTCCTGTCGCGCCGCCCGCTGCTCGCACGTGTGCTTGAGCCGCGAAATGAGTCCGTCCAGCCGATGGCCGCGCTCGTCTTCTTTGAGCGTGTGAACCTCGTCGATGACGACGGTGCCGATATCGCCCATGTCCTTGCCCGTCCGTAGTGCGTGATCGATTCCCTCGTAGGTACCGACGATCACGTCGGCGTTCGGGTCGAACCGATTTCCATTGTCGGCGATGCGGCTCGCGCCGACGCGGATGGAGACGTCGACGAGGTGGCCGTATTCGTCCGTGAAATCTTCGTACTTCTGGTTCGCGAGCGCGACCAGTGGAACGAGAAAGAGCATCGTCCCTTTGCCGTTTAGTACTCGGTTGATGCCGGCCATCTCGCCGACCAGGGTCTTTCCGGTTGCCGTCGCCGAGACGACCAGCTGGTCCTCACCGTCGAACAACCCGTTTTCGACCGAGAGGCTCTGGACCGGGAGTAACGTATCGAACCGATCCTCGAGGAGATTCTGAAGTCCGGGATGGAGGGAAAGCGAATCGGTCCTGACGGGGTCGACCTCGTCGACGGTCGCCGAGATGGTATCGAACTTCGTCAGGTCGGGATCGAGGTGGCCTTTCAACAGGTTGACGATGCGCTCTAAGTCCTGTACTTTGAGCATGAGGTCCTCGAGACGGTCTTTCGCCGCGCCGGTCACCTCGCCGCCGCCGGTAAAGGAGAGCTGTCGTTCGAGTTCCTGTCGGGCACAGTCCCTGCAGATCCAGTCGGTGTCGTCTTTGACGGCCGTTTCGGTGGTTATCGGCGAGTAGCGACCCGCCGAGGCGCAGTATCGGCACGTCCGGACGGCTTTCGCCTTGTCCTCGAGCTGGTAGCCCGCGAGCATTTCCGTGAGTTCTCGTCGTGCGGCCGCCGAGGTTTGTTCGGAGATGCGGATCCGCTCGGCTCGGCGGGCGAGTTCGACGAACTCGTCGGGCTGGCGTGGCTCCTCGCTCGAGCCCTCTTTGATTCGGAACTTCGCGGGGCGGGGTCCGGCCGAGGTTTCCGATAGTCCGAGCTTGGCACGGAAGAGACGCTGTCCGTCGCGTTCGACGACGACGAGGTAGTCATCGCCAGTCTCGTGACAGAAGATCGTTTCGACCTGCGGGACCTGCTTCGACACGCGCAAGTGTATGAGGGGACGGTATTTCAGCGGTTCGGACTGGGTCGGCTGGCAGCCAAACACCCACACCGACCGCGGAGCGCGTTCCGGCCGAGGGACGGTCGTCCGTGAGCGCTCGCTACTACTGGTGCAGCGACTGGTTCGGAACGGGCAACTGAGAATTTCGACGGAATCGTCGACGCGATTCGCGGGACTATGGGTGACGTCCTCGAGGACATCACGTCACTTGACGGGACGTGTGCGCAGTGCTGACTCGTGCTCCCCGAGCGCGGCCCGCCGATGTGTCCGCAGTGCGGGGGCCGTACTGATCGCGCCATGGTTTTAGGCCACCCAAAAAATCGAAATGCCTATTACTATTTAGGCTAGCCTAAATTCTATGCAATTCGATCCTGTGAACGCCCAGAGGACCACGCGTCGGGCGTACGTGAAGTACGGCGGGGCAGCAGTAGTGGGCTCAGTACTCGCGGGCTGTACGGGTAACGGAAATTCTGAACGATCGCCGACCGACGGTGGGTCAGGAGGGGATTCTTCGTACACGGTGACGATGGAACCGGTCGGAACCGTGGAGCTCGACAGCGTCCCGGAGACGTGGTTTCCCTACACCGGTGACTACGCCGATATGGGCGTCGCACTCGGCAAGGCTGATGGGCTCTCGGCCATCGGCGTCCGCGCTCGCTTCGGCTCGCACCTCTACGAGGATCTCCCTGGCGTCTCCGTCGATACGAGCGAACTCACGGAACTCTGGCAGGACGGAACGGGCCAGGAGGTCTTCTACGAACTGGACGCTGACGTCCACATCATCGACCCGAACTTCATGGTAAACCGCCTCCAGTGGAGTCGGGACGAGGTCGACGACATTCGGGACCAGGTCGCGCCGTTCGTCGGAAACACGATCTTTTCGCGCGTCTACGACTGGCACGAGTACGCCGAGTACACGATGTACGACGCCTTCGAGAAGATCGCGCAGGTCTTCCAGGAGAAGGCTCGATACGAGGCGTTCAAACGGTATCACGACGAGGTGCTCGCGGACGTTCGTGATCGTCTCCCCGACGACCGGCCCGATATTGCGGTCCTGTATCCCGCGGGAGTGCCACCGGAATCGTTTTACCCATATCTCGTCGGAACCGGAACCCAGTCCAAGCATTGGAACGATCTGAACGTCGGGGACGCACTGGAACGGAACGGCGTCACAGACGCGCAAGCAGGTGGCGGGACCGTAGATTACGAAACGCTGCTCGAGATCGACCCCGACGCGATCGCCATCCGGTTGCAGGGCGAGATCACACAGGAGTACTTCCAGGACGAGATCGTTGCCCCCCTGGAGGATCACGACGCCGCGAGCGAGCTCACGGCCGTTCAAAACGGCCGCGTCATCTACGGCGGGTTGACTTACCAGGGACCGATTATCCATCTCTTTCAGCTCGAGCGGGCGGCCCAGGGGCTGTATCCGGACGAATTCGGAGGCGAACGGTTGTTCGACCGCCAGCGCGTCGGGGACATCGCCAACGGTGAGGTCTGAAAATGGGCGGTCCCGCCGCTCCGCGGGAGAACGCGGAGTTCGATCGCGACGTCGTCATCGTCGGCGGCGGTCCAACGGGAAGCACTGCGGGCGTTTTCACCGCCCGATACGGGCTGGACACGGTGATCTTCGACCGCGGACGCTCCTCGATCCAACGGTGTGCGTACCTTGAGAATTTTCCGGGCTTCCCCGCCGGAATCGACATCGAGACGCTGTACGAATTGCTCCACGACCACGCCGCGGAGGCGGGCTGTGCGGTCGTGTCCGATCTCGTCGAATCGGTTGAGCGCGAGGACGGCGGGTTCGCCGTCGAGACGCAGGACGGGCGCCGCGTCACCGCTCGACGGGTCGTCGCGGCTACCAGGTACGGCGGCGAGTACTTGCGCGGGTTCGGCGACGAGGCGATGTTCGAGACGTACGAGTACGACGGCGAGGAACGGCACCGCTTCGATCGCAGCTACCCCGAACACGACGGAACGACGCCGATCGAGGGGCTGTACGTCGCCTCTCCCTCCCGCGCGGCCGACCGCCAGGCGATCATCGCCGCCGGCCGTGGCGCGCGGGTCGCGATTACGCTCGTGGAGGAGGCTCGAGGGGATCGAGGCTACCCGGAACCGCTTACGGATCGCTACGACTGGGTCCGCCGGGAGTCGGCACTCGACGACGAGTGGAGCGACCGCGACCGCTGGCGGGAGCACTTTCGCGATCGGCTGCCCGACGGGCACGGCCGTTCGGAGGAGCGACTCGCCGAACTGTGCGAACACGAGATCGATCGCCGGCTCGCGACGTACATTCCCGCCGACGAGAGAGAGCGCAGGGCCGAACGCGGCCAGCGGCGGCTCGTAGCGCACATCGACGACGACATCGTTCTCGAGGCGGCGCAGGAACTCGAGGCCGATCGGCGGTCTTCCGGGGGTGACTGATCGGCTATGGCCGGAAACGCACGGACGAGCCTGGCGCCGGATACCCGTCGGAGGCGGTGGTTGGGCTGGTTCGATGGGGCGCTGCTGGCGCTCTGTGTCGGAAGCATCCTTGTCGTGATCGCCGGCGGGCTCGTTCAGGTGAGCTTCGGTTCGTACTCAATGACTCTCCTACAGGCGTGGCGAGCGGTGTTCGATCCCCAGGCGATTTTAAACGGTCGCGTGTACGCCCAGGGGGGCCGCTATCAGGGTCCAATCCTGAACCTCTTCCAGCTCGAGATGACGGCGAAACAGCTCTATCCCGAGCAATTCGGGGCGTGGCCGTCCTACGCCGACGGACCGTATCCCGAGATTCCAAAAGACGAACAGCTGTTCGATCGCGATCGCGTCACGAACGCCATCAACGGGGCCATCTGACGCTCCAGAAGCGATCCAATCACCATCAGACAGAGAATCATGATCGGGTCTACACTCGCCGACATCCGAGACCGTATCGAGGCGATCGCGAGCGAGGACGGCGACTATTACCTCGTTTGTGGTCGCCACGGGGACCGACCAGTGCCGGCCGCCTCCCTCCGTTTCGAGAGTCGTCTGCTCGCGCGGGCGGCCGCGAGAGCGACCGAACAGTACCGGACGGCGCTCCGCCGATACGACCCACAGCTCCCGTCCTACGACGTGATCGTGTGTCAGGTCCCACCCATCACCGAACCGACTGAACGGGACGACGGCCAGTCCGAGGAGCGTCGTGACGAACTGCACTCGACGGTCGACACGGGCGGGTCACCGGACGGGCGGCAGTCGCTCATCGAGTATTGTCACACCGTCGCAGGAGCGATTTTCGAGACGGTCGCGGAATCACCCCACGACGATGTGGAGGGCGCGATCATGGATACGTACCTCGACCGAGCCGAGACCATCGACTGCCCGGACGAACTCTGTCTCCGTCTCCTCGAGAGTATGGCGACGGAACTCGACCAGCGATTGTCTCCCGAGGAACAGGCTCGCGTTCTCGTCGCGGCGGCGTCCCGACTGTCGCCGCCACAGGCGGCCGAGAATCCGCTCGATGCGACGTTGGCGCACCTGTGTTCAGTCGCCATCACGAGTGACTACACGCTCGCTCCGCGTTCGACCGCCCTCGAGCCGGGCACGCGGTTGTGGGACCTGACCCTTTCGGGGTACGCCGTGACCCGGTCCGGCGACCGATTGGCGACGCTGCCACTCGTGCTCGAACTGCTGCGCCGGCACCCGGACCCCGCCCTGACGATTTCGCGGGCAACGCGACTCGACACGGGGGCCGCGACGTCGACGTGGCGGTTCAGGCTCACGACGGCCTCGGATTCCGCTCCGACGGGGCTTGTCAGCGTCCCGGAGGTGTCCACGTCGTGAGCGTTCGAACGCCGATCCACCACGCACGCGACCGCGTGAACGAAGAACGAAACCACGTGAGGGAGAAACGGACCTCGTTCGAGACGTTCGCGCGTCTGGTTCGACGGATCACCGCTCGCTCGGTCCGCCACCCACCGGACGCGCCCGCTGTGACGGACGAGGACACGTTCGCGGCGCCGACGATTTCGTGTGCGCCTCGAGTCGATTCGTCGGAGGACGGCTGCAAGCAGGTTCGAGAGGCGTTCGCCGAGACGGTTCGACCGCATAGCGTCCGGGATCTCGAGGAGCCCGAACCGCTCGCGGCGACGATCGAGGAGGAATTCGGTCCGGACTGCGCGCTCGCGCTCGCGTCGAAGACCCCAACCCGGTTCACTGCGAGCACGAAACGAGCGGTGCTCGCCGCCGTCGCGGAACGCACGACCGAACTGGCGGCGATGGGGAACGCGCTCGAGAGCGAGGCCGAATCACTCGACGTAGCGGCCGACGTCGTCGAGGACTGCACCTCGTGGCTCGTCGAGGCCAACGAGACGCCGCTTCCCGACCTGGGCTTCGACGAACTCCGAACGCGCCACGAAACTCTTTCGAGGTACCGAACTCGATGCGACGATCTCGCTCGAGACCGGCAGTCGTTCTTGTCCGGGACGACGAACCCCGGCCCCGGGGTCGGGATGACTCACCAGGAACTCGCCGCGTATCTGTACGCTGCCTTTCCCGTCGACTACCCCGTGTTGGCGACGTGTGTGCGGCTGGAACGCATCTGTCGGAACTGTCAGCGAGCGGTTCGCGACCACCTCGTGAGGCGCGCATGAAACACGACGGCCACCGAAGAAAGCGAGCGCGGCTGTGGGCGGCGCTCTACGTTCGCTTGTTCGGAGCAGGTGATTCCACCGACGCTGCGATGGACGAGGAGGAGCGAAACGACGCAGATACCGGACGCGGGGACGAGTGATACCGGCGGGGCGAACGGTCCCACCCGTCGCGAACTCGCGAGACGGTCGAATCGCGTCTCCCGTCGGGATTCGGTGTGTTTCTCAGGTCAGTCGGTTCCGTTGACGATGTTCGTGACGCGACCTCGAATTCGAACAGTCGTTGTCTGCCTCCGTCACTCCTGGAGGGTATCTCGAGGGCGGACGTTCGACCGCAGTTGGCGCGAGACGAACTCGTCGTCGAGCAGCGATTCCGGCCCCGTTAGATGAACGACCGGACAGTTCTCGATTCGAATCCATTCGTCGCTTCTGCCGCTCGCCACCGTCACGGTCTGGCGGGTTTGCGGAAGGCCGTTCGCCCGGCGTCGATCGGTCAGTTCGCGCAGGGTCGAACTCTCGAGCGAGTCCGTGAACCGCTCGGACGCGACGAGGTCGTATCGTGTGAGCGACCGGTCGAGTTCCCTGAGCGTCTCCCGGTATCGACGCGCGGCCTCGCACGCACGATCTGCTGCTTCGTACGATCCGAAGGTCGCGTCCGTGACCGGTTCCGGAACGACGCCGGTGTCCTTGCAGGCGACTTCGAAGTCGCCGTCCGGAACCGAGAGTTCCTCGATCACTCGGCGCGCCCGCCGAAGCGTCTCACTGACGCCGCTTTCGTCGCCGGCCTCCGTTTCGGTCTTCTCCATCGCTTAGAGGTTGCCATTGACGATGTCGCCGACCTGCTGTCGGTCGTAGAGATCCGTCTCGACGCCGTAGACCTGTTTGGCCGCCCGTTCGGTGACGACGAGGTTCGTGATCGGTCCCTGGTAGAGCGGACCGCCGCGGTAGACGTCGCCGTTCTCGACCGCGGTCAACTTGCTGGCGACGCTGTCGGATTCCATCTGCGAGACGATCGCGTCCTGGAACTCCGAAGCGGTCTTCGCTTCCTGCCCGCGGACCAGGATGATATCCGGGTCGATCTCGAGCAGCGTCTCGTAGCCGACCGAACCGCGGGTGCTATGAAAGTCGCGTACGGCCGTTTCGGCGAACGCGTCGACGACCTCGAGGTCGCGCCACTGTTTGAAACTCGTCCCGTCGCCGATCAGGTACGGGGAGAACGATCCCATGTCGTCCGCGGTCGCCCACATGATGGCGACGCTCGGGCGCTCTTCCTCCGGTGGCACGATTTCCTTGACGTTCGACTGGAAGTCCTCGTGGACCTTCTCGAAGGCCGCATACCGTTCCTCCTCTTTGAATACCTGCGACAGCTTCTCGAACGCCTCCAGCAACGTCAGATACTCGTAATCGTGCCAGTCGTAGCCGGTCGAAAAGATGCTGTTGCCGAAGAACGGCGTCCCCGTCGACTCGATTCGATCGACGTCTTCCCGTTTCCAGTCGTCGGTCCGTCCGATGATGAAGTTCGGGTCGTTGACGAACACGTCCACGTCCTCGCTCAGCGTCAGGAACTCCTCCGAGGTCAGTTCGTCTCCCCACAGCGACTTCATATCGGTCTTGTCGACGCTCACGTCCGGGATTTCGTCGTAGTACTGTGTGTGATAGCGGTCGGTGAGATAGACGGCCGCCGGCGGCTCCTGCCCCAGTGCGATCCCCATGTCAGCCCAGCTGCCGTTGTTGGCGGCCCACGTTTCCGGGACGTCGTCGAATTCGACCTCGCCGACCGGCGGCATCGATACCGTATACGGTCCGCTGCTCGAGGAGTCGTCGCCGTTTCCGCCGTTTCCGCTGTCTCCGTTGCCGGTGCAACCGGCCACGGCACTCATGCCGGCGATCGCTCCGCTCGTCCGAAGTACGGTTCGTCTCGTCCACGTACGTTCACTACTCATGTGTTTTAGGCTGACCTAAAAGTATTAAGGTCTTCCGAAACTGACCGAATTCTTCATCGATCCGGCAGCGCTCGCTTCGGAAGAACCTGCAGTTCCGGGTCATATTCGACCGCCGCCTCGACGCCGAAGACGTCGGCGAGCAGCTGTTCGGTCACGACCTCCTCAGGCGGCCCCCAATCGTACAGTTCGCCGTCGCACATCGCGACCAGGTAATCCGCGAAGCGGGCCGCCTGGGAAATATCGTGGAGGATGACCGCCACGGTAACGCCTTTCTGTACGTTGAGTTGACGGATCGTCTCGAGGACGCGGAACTGGTGATGGATGTCGAGAAACGTCGTCGGCTCGTCGAGCAGGAGGACGTCCGTATCCTGTGCGAGCACCATGGCGATCCAGGCCAGTTGTTTCTGCCCGCCGCTCAGCTGTCCGAGTTCGGCGGTCCGAAGGTGTTCGATTCCAGCCAGCTCGAGCGCTCGCTCGACCGCTTCGCGATCACCCTCGTCCACGCTGTCGAAGAACCCTCGGTGAGGGTACCGACCGTGGTAGACAAGGTCCTCGACGGTGATCGAACCGAGCGAGTCGTTCTCCTGGGAGAGGATTCCCAGTTTGCGCGCCAGTTCCTTTCGACTGAACGAGTCGAGGTCCTCGCCGTGGATGCGGACCGACCCGGCATCGGGCTCGAGGTGGTTCGACAGCGACTTCAGCAGCGTACTCTTGCCGCAGCCGTTCGGACCGACGAGGGCGGTCACCGCTGCCTCGGGAATATCGATGCGTGCGCACTCGACGATCGGTTCCTCGCTCGTCGGGTACTTCAACTCGAGGTCGTCGCCGACGAGCGCACTCTCGACTGCGACGCCGTCCTCGTCGGTTATGCGATCCGGTTCTCCGTTCGCGTCGTGCTGTGTGCGTGCCATTAGAGTTCACCCATCGTTTGCTGCCTGCGCATCAGGTAGAGAAAGTACGGGCCGCCGACCAGTCCGGTGACGACACCGACCGGCAACTGAATGCTGGGCAACGCGAGGCGCGCGCCGACGTCCGCCACGACCATCAACGCGGGACCCGCGAAGAGACAGCCGACCATCAGCCGTCGGTAGTCGCCGCCGACGGTGTTCCGGACGATATGCGGGACGACGAGGCCGAAGAAGCTGACGATGCCGGCGACGGCGATCGCGACGCTCGCCGCCAGGATAGCGACGACCGAGAGGAGAAAGCGGGTTCGCTCGACGCGCATTCCGAGCGATCGGGCGGTCTGCTCGCCGAGCATCAGGACGTTCAGCTGTCGTGCGCCGCCGATTGCGATCACGATCGAGAGCAGCGCTGGCAGAATCGCGATCCGAACCTGGTCCCAGCGGGTCCCCGTGAGCGATCCCGTAAGCCAGGCGATCGCAGTCTGGACGACGCCGATGTCGTCGGCGAAGAAGAACAGCCCCTGTTGCAGGGATTGAAAGACCATGTTGACGATGACGCCGGCGAGGACGAGGCGGACGGGGCTCGTCCCGCCCTTCCAGGCGATCGTGTAGACGATGAGAAATGCCGCCGCGCCACCCACTGTCGCTATCAGGGGCAGCAACTGTGAGAGGCCGCTGAAGACGATCAGCGTCGCCAGGACGGCGAATCCCGCGCCGGAGCTAACGCCCAGCACGAACGGACTCGCCAACTCGTTGCGCGTTACGGCCTGGAAGATCGCACCGGAGATCGAAAGCGTGGCGCCGGCGATGATTCCGACCAGCACCCGCGGCAGTCGGAGCTCCCAGACGACGATGCTCGCGACGCTCATCTCCGGCGTTTCCGTTCCCAACAGGAACGCTGACCACACGTCGAGGTTGAACACGACTGTGGGGTTGAAGACCGCGTGCCAGGTTTCGACGACCGTCATCGAGTACTCGCCGAAACTCATCTGTACGACTCCGGCGACGACGGTAACGATTGCACTCGCCAGGCAAAAGAGGACGAGGGTCCCCGTAACCCATCCATCCCGCTCTCGAGCGGCGGAGTGCCCCCCGACCGACTTCACGTCTTCCATCGGTTTTAGGAGGGCCTAAAAGACGTTTAGTAGTTGCGATTTAGGAAGCCCTAAAGGATACGTGAGAGTCCCCGGTCAGCGGTGCCGGCCTCGTCCGATCCCGATCGGACGGCCGCTCGCGGCGTTCACTCGAGCAACCGGATCTCGTCGTCGCCGTTCGGGACGGCACAGATGAACGCGCCCCGTTCGTCGCCTTCGTTACGGTACCAGTGGACCGTACCGGCCGGAATAAAAAGCGAGTCACCCGCCTCGACGTCGTGTTCCTCGTCACCGATTCCGACGGTGTACTCGCCCTCGAGGACGTACTGCTCGTGTTCGACGTCGTTGGTATGTCTCGGTACCTCACCGCCTGCTTCGAGGACGAACCGCCGAATCGCGAAATTCGGTGCACCGTGGTCGTCGGCGATCAGGACGCCTTTCTCGAGGCCATCGGCGGCCTCGACCGGGTCGTATTCTATCTCGTCGCCGTGTCGGACCAGTGGCTGTGTCATGGTCTCGAGTCGGTGGCGGATCCATAAAACGGTCCGGGTCGACGGCGTCACAGTTCTCGAGCGGCCAGGGCGAGGAACCCGACCCCGAAGCAGCCGGCCACGAGGGCAACGTACGAGAGGATTACGCGCGCGTCGCCCCCGCGCTCGAGTCCGAGGAACGCAGCGCCGACCGCCCCGACGAGCGCACCGACGCCGAAGACGACGAGGACGACGCGTTCGGTCCGGCTCTGTCGGGTCGTTCGCCCGGTCTCGCTCGCGGCGGCCTCGAGCAGCGGTCGGGCCTCCTCGTAGACGTCTCGGGGCATCGAGACGTACCCCGGGGCCGTCACCCCTCGCGTCTTGGTCGCGTACGACGGACGGAGAACGACGGTCCCCGTCCCGGGCACGCGGCGGACGCCCACGGCCGCGAGCTCCTCGAGATCGAACGACTGGCCGTTCACGCGAACCGTTCCCGCCTCGGGATCGATCTCGCCGCGAGAGTCCACCAGTTGCGTGCCGACCGACGTCCCGAACGAAACAAAGCAAGCAGGGCCAACGGGGACACCGCGACGGAGCCGACGATCGTAATCGCACCCGCAAGGACGCTCACCGCCGCGGGGAGCGGGCGGAGCCGATCGTACCTGGTGCGATCCGCCCAGGCCCGTATCGAGGACCGAGCCGTGTCGTCGTCGATTAGCGGGAGCACATAGAGTAGTGAAAATGGCCCGCCGATCAGCAAGAGCAAGACGAGCAGTGCGAGTTGTCCGTACGCACCGTCTACGGCGGAGAGAACGAGCGCCGCGACTCCGAGTACGATCACGAGTAGTATCATCCCGCCGAAAAAGCCGACCTGCAGGTACTGACAGAGGCGACCGAGTGACGATGCCGACGCGTGTCGTCTCCACGTGATCGCGTCGGATCGACCCGTCATTACATTCGCTACGTATCACTCAAATATAAATGTGTTCGGACGAGGAACGTCAACCCGCGACCGGTGGAGCCACCGCTCAGGGGTGGTAAAATACTGCAGTCAAGTGCCGATACCGTACCGAATTCGCCTTACAGGCGCTCGACGTTCGTCGCGCGCGGGCCCTTGGGGGCCTGCTCGATGTCGAACTCGAGTTCCTGTCCTTCTTCCAGGTCCGGGCCGCCGATGTCTTCCATGTGGAAGAACACGTCGTCGTCCGCGTCCTCAGTCTCGATGAATCCGTAGCCGCCAGTGTCGTTGAAGAAATCAACGGTTCCTTTCGCCATTGCTTCTAAAGAGAACGTCCCCTCACGCATAAACCCTCCGACTCGGTACATCCGCCGAATTGGGACGGATATGAGCCCCACGGTCCGATTTTCACGTTCTTGTCTAATACCTTAGGTACTATCGCCGTCCTCGAGGCGCTGGACGGAAATCGAGATAAAGTACACCAGCATGAACACCAGAAATCCACCCGAGAGACCGACGAGTTCTATCGTTCCAACGCCCTCGGGGTTGATCACGGCGATCGCCACCATGCCGAGGACGAAAACCGCGATCATGAACCCTCCGACTGCGTAGTAGAACCCGATATCGGACTCGAGGTACTCGCGCATCGCTGTCTGATGCCTTTCGATCCGAACTGCAAAACGCTATCGACACCGGTCGGTGTGGCGCTGGAGCGGGACTCATACTCCCCCGACGCGCCGTCTCACCTGTCGTTAACGATTGCGAATATCGTTTCCACAGGCCCTCTTTTCCCGCATTTCGAGAGGTTCCGCGAGCCCAACATTGATTTACGGATAGGAATATAGAAACGTATGGCAGAAACGAGGCAGTGGCAACTCGCTAGCCGTCCTGTCGGTGAACCGACCATGGAGAACTTCGAACTCGTCACCGTCGACCGGCCCGAACCCGGCCACGACGAGGTTCTCGTCAAAACACTGTATCAGTCGGTGGATCCCTACATGCGCGGACGAATGCGCGATGCCGAATCCTACGCCGAGCCGTGGGACGTCGGCGAACCGATGAAAGCTGGCGTCGTCGGCGAAGTCCTCGAGTCGAACGCCGACGAGTTCGAGGCGGGCGACGTCGTGACCGGCGACCTCTTCTGGGCGGAACACGCGGTCGCCGACGCGGACGAACTCCAGGAAGTGAATCCGGACCTCGGGCCGATTTCGACGGCCCTTGGCGTTCTCGGTATGCCCGGCGTGACCGCCTACTGGGGCCTGCTGGACGTCGGCGATCCCAACCCTGGCGACACCGTCGTCGTCTCGGCGGCCGCGGGCGCTGTCGGTTCCATCGTCGGCCAGCTCGCCCGAATCAACGGCACGCGCGTGGTCGGTACCGCCGGCAGCGAGGAGAAGGTCGACTGGCTCACCGACGAACTGGGTTTTGACGCGGCGATCAATTACAAGGAAACGGACGATCTCTCGACCGCGATGGCTGAGGCTTGCCCCGACGGCGTCGACGTCTACTTCGACAACGTCGGCGGTCCCATCACCGATGCCGTCTGGCCCCTGTTGAACGACTTCGCGCGGGTCGCAGTCTGTGGCCAGATCGCGCTGTACAACGCGACCGAGGTGCCGACCGGCCCCCGAAAGCTCACTCAGCTTATCCAGACGCGAGCGAAAGTCGAGGGACTGCTCGTGAGCGATTATCAGGACCGCTGGGGTGAGGCGCTCCAGCGACTCTCCCGGTTCGTTCGCGAAGACGAAATCCGCTATCGCGAGAACGTGGTCGACGGCTTCGAGAATGCACCGGATGCGTTCCTCGGTCTGTTCGACGGAGAGAATATCGGGAAGCAACTGGTCACGGTCTCCGAGCGAGAGGCGTAACCAGCACGACGCGTTCGACGTGTTGTCGGTCTCGAGACGAGCCGTCAGTCCGTCAGTCCGTACCCGGTTTTGAACAGGTAGACGTCGACCGCCAGAACGAGTGCACACCCCAGCGCGAGCACACCGAGCGAAACGACCGGTGCGAAACGAGTGTACGGGGCCGGCAAGATGCCGACCGCGATCAGATCGGAGTGGCCGAGCAGTCCGTACCGGACGCTGTCGACCATGTAGACCATCGGGTTCACCAGTGAGAGGCTCACCTGCCACGCCTGGTCGAAGGTCTCGAGTGAGTAGAAGACGGCGCCGAAAAACACCAGCGGCCGGAGGATGAACTGGTTCATTACCGTCAAGTCGTCGAAATCTCGAGCGACGAGGCCGCCGATGATGCCGAGACCGGCGAACAGGGCCGTGACGACGATCATCGTAGCGACGAGGTACAGCCCGTGTTCCATACTGATCGGAACGAACAGCCGCCCGATGACTGCGATGATGACGCCGACGACCAGTCCCCGCACTGCACTGGCACTGACGTACGCGACGACCATCTCGAGGTACGAGAGCGGTGAAGTGAGGGTCTCGTGGATGTACTCGTTCCATCTGCCATGGAAAATCGAGAACGAGGCGTTCTCGAAGGCGTTCGAAATCGCTCCCAGCACGATGAGCCCAGGCACGATAAAGAGGATATAGTCGTACCCCGCGATCTGATCGATCCGGTTGCCGAGGATGACCCCGAAGACGGCGAAATAGAGGACGTTCGTGATCGCCGGCGGCATAAACGTATTCTTGGGCCGGCGGACGAACCGCAATATCTCGCGTCGGAAGAGTGCGCGGAAGCCAACTGAGAGCATCAGGCTACCCCCTCCTGTTTTCGCTTTCGCTTCCGTTCACGGTCCGCTGGCGGTTCGTCGCCGTCGCTCCTGGTCTCCGCTTCGGATCGAGTGACGGTCCGATCGTCACGCTCGGTCAGGTCGACGAAGATTTCCTCGAGGGACGTCCGAGCGATCTCGAGGTCGACGATCTCGTAGCCCATCGCCTCGAGATCGTTGAGCAGTCGCGGTGCGGTCGAACCGCCGTCGTCGACGCGAACCTCGAGGCGGTCACCGGCGACCGTCGTTTCGTGGGCGTAGCCCCCGAGATCGGGTGCGTCGGCGGGAGCCGAATCGAGCGCGACGGCGATGGTGTCGGTACCGCGCCCTTTCAGTTCGTCCGGAGTCGCGACGGTCACCTTCCGGCCCTCGTTCATGATCGCCACTCGGTCGCAGAGGCGTTCGGCCTCCTCGATGTAGTGAGTCGTCAGCAGGATCGTCGTCCCCTCGTCGTTAAGTTCGGTGACGAGCTCCCAGAGGTCGTGTCGCAGTTGGACGTCGACGCCCGCCGTCGGCTCGTCGAGGATCAGCAGATCCGGGTCCGTTACCAGCGCTCGAGCGAGTAGTAGCCGCCGTTTCATGCCACCGGAGAGCCAGTCGAAGCGCTCGTCGCGCTTGTCGTAGATGCCGACGCGCTCGAGAGCCTCGTCGGCTCGCTCGGCGGCCTCGTCCTCGGGGACTCCGTGGTAGCCGGCTTTGTGCATCAGGACCTCCCGGATGGGGAAGAACCGGTCGACGTTGAATTCCTGCGGGGCGAGACCGATCGAATCGCGGGCCTGCTGGTAGTCGGTCTCCACGTCGTGGCCGAAGACTCGCGCCTCGCCGCCGGTTTTGCGGACCAGTCCGACCAGCGTGTTGATGAACGTCGTCTTGCCCGCCCCGTTGGGCCCGAGTAGGCCGAAAAATTCGCCCTGATCGACGGTCAACGACAGTCCCTGCAGAGCGCGCAGATCGCCGTACTCCTTTACGAGGTCGACGGTCTCGATGGCCGATTGCATCGGCCCAGCCTCGGCCCTGGTCGCGGTTAAGAATATTGGTATCGGAGGGCGAAACGCCTGTTTCGCTCTATGTCACGCCTTCTGTTGTGCAGTCTTCGGGCGGCTCGAGGGAGTCACCGAACCGCTTTGCTGCACGATGTCGAGGGCGGTCATGACGTCACTCCGTGAGATTAGTCCCACGAGATTACCGTCTTCTTCGCTCGCTGGGGTATCGGTCGATCCCTCGGCGAATCGGTCTCCGTGGTCGACGACGAGCAACCGGCCGATCCCGTGTTCTTGCATCCGTTCGATGGCGGTCATCGCGTCCGAATCGGACGTGATCGTCTGCAGATCAACCGTCATCACGTCGGCGACGGTGTAGGCGTCGCGTTCCACCGGCTGGACCTCGCGGGCGTCGGAGAGCGTCACGAGGCCGACGAGTCGTTCACCGTTGAACGAATCGCCGTCGACGACCGGATAGCCGGTGTGCCGTTCGCTGAACATCCGCCGTATTAGCTCCGCGACCGACGTCTCCGGTTCGACGGTGTGGAGTTCGTCCGCAGGAGTCATGATGTCGCCGACTGTGACGTCCTGAAAGGCGGCCTTCATCGTCACCTGTTGGGCCTCGCTCGAGGCGGCGATGAAGACGAAGAAGGCGACGCCGATGAGGATGATGTTCCCCGAAAAGAGGCCTATCAGGCCCATGAAGACGGCGAACAGCTTTCCGACGCTGGCGGCTTGCTGGGTCGCCTTCGCGTAGGGTTTGCTGCGAGCGAGTAGCGCTCGGAGTACCCGTCCCCCGTCCATCGGAAACGCTGGAAGCATGTTGAAGACGGCGAGTGCGATGTTCAGAATGGCGAGATAGCCGAGGACGAATCGCACGCCGTCGAGAGAGACGGGAGTGACGAAGAACAGTGCGTACGAGCCGATGCCGACCAGTACGCTGACGATCGGCCCTGCGACCGCAATATTGAGTTCCTGGCGCCAATCTTCGGGCATTTCTGTGAATGCGGCGATTCCACCGAACAGCCAGAGCGTGATCGAGTCGATCGGAAATCCGTATCGCCGGGCGGTCAGCGAGTGGCCGAGCTCGTGGAGGACGACGCCGACGAACAGGCCGATCGCCGCAGCCAGTCCCAGCATCCACGGGGTCGACCCACCGGTGATGGCGCCGGCCTCGATTCCCGCATCCAGCATCTCGTTCAGAATCTCCGAAACGGGTCCGATCCGCGTTCCGATGAGATACGCGAACAGCGGGAGGACGAGCAAGAACGTGAGATCGAGCTTAATCGGAATGCCGAACAGCGAGCCGATCCGGAAACTCCTCATACCAGCTAGTTTCGGCGGCGGAACCTTAAGTACGCCGCCGGTTTCAGATATTTTGCACCCCTCTACTGGTGGGCCCGCTTCGTGTGCTCCGTCGCGAGGCCTACTTTCGGTGTCTCTGTCGCGGTGTGGCTGCGCTCTCGGTCGCATTCATATCGATCGAACGCCCGATGCCGCCGTCTCGCCACCCCGTGACAAGACGCAGGATCCCATCCATTGATATAATCGCAACAATATCAGCTAGCTTCTATATACCTAATTCATCATAGAGCTGTACCCCGGTTCGTGGAAGCCGACTCCACGATGATGGAACGGACCCCAGTGATCGACCGAATTAGCCCACGTCCGTTCGATATCGGTTCCCCACAGGGTAAACTCGTTTGCCTCCCCCTCGACGTGACCGACGGGGCGACGGTGGCGGATTTGAACCGCCTGCTGAACATCGTAAATTCTCCATTCTGAACGTTCTCGCGTCGCTCTCGAGGCACGGGCTGATCGAACGAACCGACACCGAGTACGTCCTCGCGAACTGAGGTCGCCGGCGTAGTCGCATCGACCGAATCGATCACGTCGTCGCTCCGGTACGCAACCGGTCGCGTCGTCGTTTTTTCGATTTACCACATCGCCACTGCGACCAAACGCGATGGCGTCCAGTTGATCCGGCTGGAGGGCCAATTCGCTCGAGGAATGCGTTGCGTTCTCAAACCGGCGGACGCGGCGCTTCGAAGCCTTTATCCGCGCGGTGGGCCTGCGTCTTCGTAAGTAATCACAACCATGTCCGACAAACCCGCCTCCATGTATCGGGAAATCAGTAAGCCGGCCTATACTCGCCGCGAGTACATTACCGGCATCCCGGGATCGAAGATCGCACAGCACAAGATGGGCGACGTCAAGGCAGACCCCGACGACTACCCCGTCCAGATCAGCCTCATCACCGAAGAAGAAGTCCAGATCCGCCACGGCTCGCTCGAGGCGTCACGCCTGTCGGCGAACCGCCACATGCTGAAAAACGCAGGCGAGGGCAACTACAAGATGATCCTGCGAAAGTTCCCTCACCACGTTATCCGTGAGAACAAACAGGCGACGGGCGCAGGGGCGGACCGTGTGTCCGATGGGATGCGCCAGGCCTTCGGGAAGATCGTCGGTACGGCCGCCCGCATCGACGCGGGTGAACGGATCTTCACCATCTGGTGTGACATCGACGATGCCGACTTCGCCAAGGACGCGCTCCGGCGCGCGTACAACAAGATCTCGCCGCCGTGTCGCGTCGTCGTCGAGAAGGGCGAAGAAGAGCTCATCGCATAAAACGAATTTTTGTTCTGCGGGCGCGGCGAAGTCGCGTCTGCGGCAAACATTCGGTTAGATGTAACGGAAGACGTTCCTGCTCACTTTGTTCGCGGGCTGCGATTTCCAAGCCTTCGTTCGCTTGCGGCCGGTAACGGTTACTGTCCTTTCCTCCCCCGAATCGTTTGTCTCTCGCAGCTGCTCGAGACGCGCTCCCGGCCGACCGCGTCCGATTCTCGATTCGCCGTCTCGAGCACCTTTTTGCCCTTCTGTTCCCGACTACCGCATATGATCGATCTCGCGGTCGCGAACGATCAGGAGACGTTCGAGCGGATGCGAGAGCCACTGGCTGAACACGGAATACGGGTTCATCACGTGCCCGTGCGCGAGCGAACGATTGCACTTCGAGAGCCCCCATGGGACCCCGACGAGTACGACGTCGGTTTCGTGTACCCAGGCCGACTGATGGAGGGTGGGGTCGCCGACGCACTGCTCGAGGTATCGTGGCTCAACGACCACGAGGCAGTGCTGACCTCGCGGAACAAAGCCGAGGTGCTGGCACGACTCGATCGGGCCACGATTCCAGTTCCCGACTCCGTGTACGTCTCGAACGACGTGTCCGAAGCCGAACTGACGGCGGTTTTCGATCGGTTCGATCCCCCGGTCGTGGTCAAACCGAACTCGACGACGCGTGGCGTCGGCGTCGCGAAGGCACACGATCTGGACTCGTTTCTTGGGATCTGTGACTACCTCTCGCTGGTCCACGATTACCGGGCGACGGGCGACCAGTCGTTTCTGGTCCAGGAGTACCTCCCGAACGCGACCGACTACCGGGTGATGGTACTCGACGGAACGTACGTCGGGGCGGTCGAGCGTCGGCTCCCCGACGAAGCGGTCCGTGAAGGCCAGTGGAAACACAACGTCCACCGTGGTGCCGAGGCAACCGGGATCGAACTCCCCGATCCGTGGCGGAATCTCGCCGAGTCGGTGGCAGCCGAACTCGAGATTCCGTTCCTCGGCGTGGATCTACTCGCGACTGGCGACAAACTGGTGGTCAACGAGACCAATGCACGACCGACGATTGACGAAGAAACGAAGTACGAACCAGAATTCTACGACCGACTCGCGGCTGCGATACGGCGTGTTGCTGATCGACGGTGAAATCGAACGTATTCGACCACGACTGACCGATCACTCGAGACTGATGTCTGAGGACTGTTCGGCGAGGTCGAAGACGACCTCGAGGACGCCGTTGTTGTAGGTCGCGGCGGCAGTGTGTTCGTTGACGCGAGTCGGCAGCGAGACGCGTTCGTCGTACTGGCGGTGTTCGCTCTCCGCGGAGATGGTCAGTGTTTTACCGTCACATTCGAGTTCGATGTTATCCTTCTCGACGCCCGGGAGGTCGGCGATGACGCGGACCTCGTCGTTGGTTTCGTGGATGTCTACGTGGGTGTCCATCCCGAACCCGCTGTCGACGCCGCTCGAGGAGTCGAAATCGACGTTTGTGTCCGGTCCATTCATCATCTCGTTCATCATCCGCTCGATTTCGCGAAACAGGTCGTCGAAAGGTTCGTCGCGGTCGTCTCGTCGCATGAGGGTACGTAGGGTATCCGCTGGCAAAAACTTTCTGTCGTCGCTATAGGATCGACTGGTCGGTTTCGAGTCGGCCTGACGGATTGTCGCGATTCTAGAGGCCGATTCCGAGCGTCTCGTTAGTCGTCTCGATACTCTCTTCGGCGTCGGCGGCACCGGTCACCGCGCGGATCGCGTCGATGTTCTCCGGGACGACGTCCGACTCCTGGTGGATCCCCTGGAACAGGTAGAGGTCGGTGCCGACGGTGGAAACGGATTCCTCCCAGATGCAGTTCTCCCAGAGGTCGCCGCGCGGTCGGCCCACATCCAGCGCGTACTCTTTGAGCTTCCCGCTGCCGTCGATAGTCATCCGCTCGGGGATCAGGAAGAGGCGCGATTCCGCTGCAAACAGTTCGCGGACGTCCGCTGCGTCGACGTCATCCTCGAGTGTGACGTTCAGGCTGTGCATGTGCATCTTCGTCGCGGGCACCTTCATCCCGAGGGTGTCGATGTCGAGGTCGGGAAAGATTGTCTCGACGTCGGGACCGTGGTGAGACGGAACCGTCACCGGGTTCGGGAGGATGTCGTTGATCGGGCCGCGATCGGTCTGACCTGGGTCGCCGCCGCGACGAACGAGCGTCGCGCGGACCTTCTCGATACCGTAGGCTTCCTGTAGTGGTGCGATAACCCGCGAGAGGCCGGTCGTGTTACAGGAGACGACGCGGACGTGATCGGCGTCAACTGCATTTTCGTAGTTCGAGCGCGCGTTGAAACTCACGTCAGCGGTTTCGGCGTCCTCGCCGCCCTGGTAGAGCGCGGGCGTGTCGTACGCCTCGTAGAGATCCTTGTTTTGAGCGCCGATTCCCGACGGCGTCGCGTCGACGACGACGTCTGCGGCGTCTACGAGGTCTTCGACGGGGCCGGCTATCTCGAGGCCGGCCTCGCCGAACTGATCGGCGCGCTCTTCGACGGCCGCATAGAGCGGAAACTCCTTCTCGATCGCTGTTTCGGCCTCAAAGTTCGGCCGCGTTTTCGCGACGCCCAGCACTTCCATATCGGGTTGCCGTCGAACGGCGTCCGCGACGCGTTTACCGATCGTGCCGTAGCCGTTAATGGCGACCTGTTGCATGTACTCGCAGTGATCCACCGAGCGGGATAATCGTTTCGAGGTGTCTCAGCCGATTTTTACTCGTATCGGAGTTTTCGATCGCTCTCGAGGCCGATCTCGACATACGTTCACACTGTCTGTTCGATTCAGTTTGCTCTCAACAGTCGATTTGATCGCGGGCCGACGTCGAGGTCGAGAACAGGGCGCCGAGCCGACTCGAAGACAAGACATATCGGCTCGCTCCCCGCACGACCATGTATGTCAGGACTTCGAACTGCGGCGGAGACGGCCATTCATCAGTGTCTGGGCCTCGAGGCGGGGGAGTCGTGTGCGATCGTCACCGACGACGAGCGCGAACCGATCGGAACGGCGCTGTACGAGGTGGCGAGCGAGATAACCGACGATGCAGTTATCGTTCGGTATCCACCGGGTGAGACCCACGGTGGCGAACCGCCAGAACCCGTCGCGGCGGCGATGGCCGGTGCCGACGTGGTGCTCGCGCCGACGACGAAGAGCTTGAGTCATACTCGCGCTCGGACCGAGGCCAACGAGGCTGGGGCGCGAGTCGCGACGCTTCCCGGAATCACTGAGGACGTCTTCACGACTGGCCTCGACGCCGATTACGACTCGATTGCGGCGAACTGCGATGCGGTTCGCGAGCAGGTCGCCGAGGCCGATGACATCCGCGTCACGACCGATTCTGGAACGGACGTTACGTTCGGCGTCGGCGACCGGGAGTGGCTCTCGGATACCGGAATCGTTCGCGAACCGGGTGCGATGTCCAACTTGCCGGCTGGCGAGGTGTTTATCAGCCCGGAAACCGCTGACGGGACGTTCGTCGTCGACGGAACGATGATGCCCCACGGACTGCTCGAGGACAGCCAGACACTGTCTTTCGAGGTCGAAGACGGCTTCGTCACCGGAATCTCCGACGACGACATTCGCGAGGAAGTAGAGGACGCAGCCGAGGCGGTCGGCGATGCGGCGTACAACCTGGCCGAACTCGGTATCGGGACGAACGTCGCAGTGACCGATCTCGTTGGTTCGGTCCTACTGGACGAGAAAGCCGGTGGGACCGTCCACATCGCGATTGGCGACGACGCAGGAATCGGCGGTGAGACGGACGCGCCGATCCACCTCGACGGGATCATCCGTGAGCCGACGGTCTTCGCCGACGGCACCCCGATCGACCTTCCCGTGTCGGACGACTGAATCGACGTGTCCCTGATTCGGGTGCTGCCACAGAGACGCGAGTCGAATCCGTACCGCTGGAGCAGCTACGCTTCCGAACGCCACGAAGTGTCGGGGGTGCCGGACTCGCCGCCGACCGCGACACGGTCGAGCAGGGACTGGTTCGGCATACACCGGGGCGCCCGACGCTGACGGGAACGTGATTTTCAGGGGCAATAGTATACGTTCGAGACAAAAGAGGTGGTTCCGATCGTCGACGCGATTCGGGGGGGAACGAGGTCGGGTTCAATCTCCTTTTAGGTGCGTAGTGCGTATCGCGGCCTATGAGCGATACACCGGATCGGGTTCCAGCTCCCTGTCCCTCCTGCTCGCCGGACCTCGAGACGGTCCACGAGGTACTCACGGCAGGTGGCGGCAACTTGACCGTTCGATGCAGCGAGTGCGGTCACGTCCACAAGATTCAGCCCGACAGCGAACGTGAGGTGACCCTCGATGTCGTCGTCTCCCAGGGTGGCGAGTCGTTCACGGCCAACGTCACGACACCCGAGGACGAACCGATCGAGGTCGGTGACGAGTTTATCCTCGAAACCGAGGAGGTCCTCTCGACCGTTCGCGTCACGAGCGTCGAACTCGACGGCCAGCAGCGTGTCGAAACGGCTCCCGCAGACGAAATCGAGACCGTCTGGACCCGCGAGGTCGATAACGTAGCCGTCAACGTTACCGTCCATCCACAGGACGGCTCGCGAGACGACAGCCGGAGCGTCACCGTCCACGTTCCCGGCGACTACGAGTTCGCGGTCGGCGCGGTCGAATCGTTCGGTGACGAGGAGTTCGAAATCGACGCCTTCGTCGTCCGGGACGACGCCGCGGGCTACGAACGTGACCGCTTCGAACTCGAGGGCGATACTGCCTTCGCGAAGGACATAAAGCGGGTCTACGCCTACGACGAGCAGAGCACTGCTTGGTCCGCCTGGTGACAGGCCGCGCGTGAACGCCACCGAATCGCTGTGGTAGCCATACGTTCCATGTCTGTCACACCCCAGTGGCTATCACACCGCCAATGTCCCCAGTGGCTATCACACCGCCAGTGTCTGCCACAACTTCGATAGCCACCGCCGCTGGTCACCGCCTTTCGTTGCTCGCTCGAATGGGCCGAACGCGGCGGAGTCTTCCGAACCGACGGATCGCGGATTCGGTTGCCGGCCAATTCCGCAAGCGCGCCATTGATAACGGCCGGTGCGATAGCTGGCGTATGGACCCCGCGGTACTGCGAGAGGACATGGTCGACGGCCTCGAGGCCGCTCCCAAAAACGTCCTCGTCGACGAAAACGTGGCCGTCGCGATGCGGGACGTCCCTCGCCACGCGTTCGTCGATGACGAGCGGACAGCCTACGCGGACTGCGAACAGGAGGCACTCGGTACTCGCGTCCTCGCGCCACGGACGGTCGCTCGGTTGCTCCAGGCGCTTGCCCTCGACGACGACGAAACCGTCCTGATCGTCGGCGTCGGCGTCGGCTACACGGCCGCCGTCGCCGCCGAACTCGTCGGGGAGACTAACGTTCATGCCGTCGACATCTCGAGGCCGCTGGTCGTCGAAGCCCGAAGAAACCTCGCCGAGGCTGGGTACGACGGCGTTCTCGTCGACTGTCGCGACGGCGCGAACGGACTCCCCGAGTACGCGCCGTTCGACCGGATCCTCCTTGAGGCGGCAACCGTCGACCCGCCTCGTGCGCTGCTCGCGCAGCTGGCCGACGGTGGCCGATTAGTCTTCCCTCGCGGGACCCAGAACCAACGGCTCGAGGCCGTCTCGGCCGACGGTGAACGCGACCAGTTCGACGCCGTTTCGTTCGACCCGCTACTGGTCGACGGTGAGCAGTCGGGAGCCGTCGAACGAAACCGAATGGCGCGGGAGGACCGCGAACGAGCGCAGCGACGGGCGGAATCTCACCGCGGGTGGGAACAGCATTGGATCGAATGGGACGAGGCGAGGAACCAGCAGTCACAGCGAAGTCGCTCACGATAGCGGTCGTGTAGTCGTTTGGCTTCCCGACGGGAGAGCCGAGAGACGCCTCTTCCCGACGGGTACTCGTCCGCCGGTCGACCACGGCGAACGGTCGCCATCGTAATCGTCGTCGTTCTCGTCCGGTTGCATCGACCCGCTGACAGCAGTACCCGTCACTGGAAGACGTGGAGTACGGAAAGGGGGGATGGGGGATGGGGGTCGGGGGTGGCGACAGTCTGACTCAGATCGCCATCTACTGGTACAGGTCGCGGATACGTAACTATGGTTTACAATCATTTAGTGCTGTAGAGAAAATCACTCTATTTAATTAGTGATAGAGCTGAGATGTCGCTCCACAATCGCTGATCGCCACTGCCAACTGCCTCTTCGACGACGAATTCCGTCGCTGACCGGTACTGGGACCCGGAAACAGTCGTCTGGGATGGACGAACCGTTCGTCAAGGACGTTGCCTATTGCCGGCGTTGGGCGCGAGATCCTCTCGATAGATCGATCCTCGGGCGAACGGACGAGCTAGTCTCACCGTTGTTCGTGAGTTCCAGGAAAGGGGGGTGGGGGATTGGGGGTGGCGACAGACTATCTCAGATCGCCATCCATTCGTACGAACGGATGGTGATTAAGTATAGCTTCTAACTGTATGTATGTCTCCCAGATTGGACTCTAATTAATTAAATTCTCTGTCGAAGGCCAGTGTCACGAGTTTTCGCTCAGCCGCCCGAAGGTGGTATTGATACGTCGGCGACGACACGCCGAGCGCATCCGCGAGATCCTCACCTGTCGTCTCTCGAGGCCATTCGAAGAAGCCACTGTAGTGGGCCGCCTGCAGCGCTTCGAGCTGCTTGTCGGTGAGCTTCTCGGCGAGATAGGTATCGAGCTGGCGTGCCGACCGCGTGCGCGTCGTCTCTCGTTTGGCGACCAGTTCCGTTTCCGGATACTCTCCCCTGATCGCCTCGACCAACGATCGCGTTTCGACCTGCTGTGGGACTTCGAGAACGATCCTCGACGTACTACTCTCGGCTGTCGCCATCCGTACTTGGACATCGTACGTACGTAGAACGTCGAGGAACGAGGTCGATGCCACCGTCAACTCGAACAGCGTTTCTTCGTCTCCCTCAGAAACCACCGAGAGCGTCTCGATCGTCGCCCACGACGCCTCGAGTGACGTGAGGTCTGCCGTCGCCGGTGCGCTGACGAATAGCACGATCCCCTCCTCACCGCGATCTACGACGCCCTCGAGCGTTATCTGCTGGGTTCCGGTGAGCTCCTTCGAGAGTCGATTGAGCAGTAGCCGCGAGTCTCCAACGGCGAGTTCGAGTTCGAGCCGGCTGTCCGTGACCATCGCTCGCGTCCGCTCGACCGATCGGATCGCGTGGCCAATCGTCTCTCCGAGTTCCGCAAGCACCTCGCGCTCGCCCTCGCCCATCGAATCGGCCCCCGAGACGTGGACTACCAGCACGCCATACCGGCGCTCGTCGGCAATCAACGGTACACCGAGCACCGTCTGATAGCCGTAGGTCAATGCTTCTTTGCGCCGCGTTTGCCACCGCTCGTCCTCGAGAACGTCTCGAACCAACTCAACCGCTCCCGTGTCGAGGATATCGTCGACTAGCGAAACCTCCGGTGCACGGGATCCATCCCCGCAGATCCTGTCGATGTATGCTGCGTCGACCCCGGCCCACGCGGTCGGCGCCGGCGGATCGTCGTCGCTCGCGGCGATCCAGGCGAAGCGATAGCGGTCCGTCCCGGCCAGGCGTTCGCACACCGTCTTCTCGATCGCGTCGCGAGTCGACGCTTGCGCGACGCCGTGATTGATCTCTCGAACGATCTCGTTCGTGTGATTGAGGCGGGTCAACTCTTCGTTCTGCCGTGTGAGCGTCCGGTCGTGATCGCGAAGCAACTGCTCGCGTTCGGCCCGATCCAGCGCGGCTTCGGTATTGGCCGCCAGAATATACAATAATTCTGTCATCGTCTCGTCGAACCCGTCCACGTCTCCGGTTCCGGCGACCAGTACGCCGTGGGTCCCGAGCGGGACGATTAGTTCACTCCGACTCGCTGTCGTCGCCGCTTCGACGCTGTCGACGGCTTCACCATTCGCTCGAGGGGGGTCTCCCTCCTCGCTGTCCTCGCATGTTACGTCCTCGTAGTAGGCGCTTTCCCCTTCCGAGAAGACCTCCCAGACGAGTCCCTCACCTCGATGGAACGTCGTCTCCGGATCGACCCGATCCGGGGACTGACGCGTCGATGCGGCATGCTCGAGCACGCCATCCGTCGGTTCGAACGCGTATGCTGCTGCGACTGCGACGTCGATAATCTCACTCGCCGTTTCGACTGCCGACCGATAGATCTCGTCTTTGGTCTCCCCTCGCATCAGATCCCGCGTCGTCTCGTGTAACGTCGTCAGCGTCCGCTCGTAGCGCCGCTCGCTCTCTCGAAGCTCTGTCTCCGTCCGGTACTGGGTGACGGCGTTCGTGATCTGATTTGCCAGCAGCGCGTACTGTTCCTTCCCCGATCCCTTCTGAAGATACTGCGTTACGCCGGCCGCGATGGCCTCACTGGCGATCTCTTCCGAGCCTCGCCCCGTAAACAGGATAAACGGGAAATCAGGATCGTCCTCTCGAATCGTCTCGAGCAACTCCAGGCCCGACATCTCTGACATCTCGTAATCGCTGACGATACAATCGACCTCCCGACGCTCGAATTCCTCGAGCGCTTGCGCGCCGTCCGTCGCCGATACGGTGACGATCGATTCGCGCTCGCGCTCTACCATCTCTCCGGCGAGAGCGGCGAAATCGGGTTCGTTGTCGACGATGAGCACTGTTATCGGTTGTGACATGATCCACTGGACCGACGAGTGGCTGTTCTGGCGATATTCGCCTCCGTCATCGCCGGGTTGTATACCGAGGTAACGCCTTGATACTAATATATTAGGATTCAATATCTGCATTTACTAACTATTTATTCGAATGGGATCAATTCGACTGCATGCTCGAGGATCGGGCCACTTTCGTCGTCAGCTTCTCGCCGGTCGTGACCGAGACTCGGAAACGACACTCTCAGATACTGACACTCCCAGATACACTAGATCGATGCCGATCACGGTAGCCGAACCTCGAACCGATATGTGTCTGCTTGATTGACACTCGGATGATCGATTTCGGGCTCAGTCAATCGCAGATACGTGCTTTTCTTTCCGGCATCCTCGATCGGCACCCAGTACAGTTCGTCGGTTTCCTTACATCGAACGGCGAATGCGTCGATCGATCCGTCGTAGCTCTCCATCGTCGTATCACCATCGGCAGTCGTTTGGCTGGCTGTTTTGAATCGAACGACACCGCCTTCGATCCATCCCGTTTTGCACTGTGCACGAAGCAACTCCGATCCCATCTCTACTACGAGATCGTACTTATCGTTGTCACCGAACGGAACGGAAACTGAGTATCCGTCTGCAATAAGCGCCGCAAGAATACGCGCTTCAGTCTCGTCGCCGATCTGTTTAGTATTCATTCTACCGGTAGGAGAAATATACTGGTTTGAAACCTAATCACGTACGATATTCTCACGTCGTGGAACACGTACCCGAGGGGGATGTGGAACAGAATTCACAAATATCGAGTCTCCGTTCGTAGCGGGACTGCTGACGCTGCTATCGCAATCCTGAATGGATGCGAAGCTATCCTTCTTTGAGTAAGCGCTCGGGGCGAGATTCGAACCACCTGAATTCTGTTCGCCTCGTTCGCTCGTTCCGCATTCCAGTCCCTTCGTGAGGTGATTTTCCGCGCACAGGAGGGCGAGCGCCCCGGTGCGGCGCTCGTCGATGGTTGATCGCGGAAGAATACGCCCGAGGCGGGATTTGAACCCGCGTCACGACCGTGACAGGGTCGTATGATGGGCCACTACACCACCCGGGCTCGCAACTCCCCGTTTCCGGGTCGGAGTATTAAGGGTTTTGTTCCCTCCTCGTTTTGGTGGCCGCCAACAGACTCGTTACTTCGTCGTGCCCATTCGTCTCGATGGGTAACCGGCCACCATTTCGCTGACGCCGCGGTTCGATCATCGCTCACAAATAGGCATCAGCAGAAAGTACCCGAGGCGAGATTCGAACCACCTGAATTCTGTTCGTCTCGTTCGCTCGTTCCGCATTCCAGCATCCGTCTTTAGTTAGGCGCAAAACCGCACGATAGCGGCGGCTTATCGGGGATTCTTTTCGGAAGGAATGAGGAGGTGTTAGCTGTGCACACCAAAACCTCCTCACACGATGTTGAACGTCGTCTCACTAACTTCCTTCCATCTGATGCGCTCGAAGACCACGCCGATGCCGTCGGCGTGGTCGAGCGTGACCGGAAGCTGCAGATTCCACCGCTCGTCTGGTCGTTTGCGTTCGGCTTCGCCGGCGGCGCAAGCCGAACGCTCGCCAGCTTCAGGCGAAGCTACAACTCAACTGCAGACAAGACACTCTCTCCAGGAGGGTTCTTTCAGCGGTTGACGCCGACGCTCGCAGCATATCTGCGCGACCTCACACTGTTTCAGAGGAGTTCAACCGATTCAGAGACGTGATGATCGCAGATGGAACGGTTCTCCGGCTCCACGAGTTGCTTTCTGAGGAGTATGAGGCTCGCCATGAGGAGCAGGCTGGAGCACGGTTCCACCTGCTCCACAATGTCACGGATCAGACGATTGACCGATTCAGCGTCACAGACGAGAAAAGACACGACAGCACGCAGTTCGAGACAGGATCGTGGCTCGACGGCCGTCTAGCGATCCTCGATCTTGCCTATTTCAAGTATCGGCGGTTCGCGTTGATCGACGAGAACAACGGCTACTTCGTGAGCCGACTGAAACGCAGTTCTAACCCGGTTGTAACCGGCGAATTCAGGGAATGGCGCGGCCGCGCCATTCCCTTGGAAGGCAAGAAAATCTTCGACGTCGTGGACGATCTCTGTCGTAAGTACATTGATGTCGAAGTTGAGGTTGAATTTGACCGGAGAGAGTACGCGGGCACGCAGTCACGCGATAGGAAACGGTTCCGCGTCGTCGGCGTCCGCAACGAGGACGCCGACGACTATCACCTGTACATCACAAATCTCTCACGCGAAGAGTTCCTCCCGGAGGATCTAGCGACGATCTATCGGTGTCGGTGGGAGGTAGAACTGCTGTTCCGGGAACTGAAGACGCAGTACAGACTGGATGAGTTCAATACGACGAAGAAGCATATCGTAGAGATTTTGCTGTATGCGGCGCTGTTATCCTTGATCGTGAGTCGTGAGTTGCTCAGTCTGGTTATTGAGCACGCAGACGACGACCTCGTGTTTCCGCCGGAACGCTGGGCGGCGACCTTCCGGTCGCACGCCCAGCTCATTCTCCACCAGTTGAGTGGCTACCTCGGGTATTCTCCACCACCACTGCTCGAGCGCCTGATTGACGACGCTCAGAAGATCCACAGACAACGGCCGGTTCTCCAAGAACAACTCGCTACCGCCATCAAACCGACTGCTGAGGCCTAACTAAAGACCAATACGCATTCCAGTCCCTTCGTGAGGTGATTTTCCGCGCACAGGAGGGCGAGCGCCCCGATGCGGCGCTCGTCGATGGTTGATCGCGGAAGAATACGCCCGAGGCGGGATTTGAACCCGCGTCACGACCGTGACAGGGTCGTATGATGGGCCACTACACCACCCGGGCTTCCGATTCATCGTTGCTCGCTGGTGGTATTAAGGCTTTTCAATCGAATATCGTGTGGTACGGTCAATCGCGCCACGGCTCCGGCTCGAGCGCCACGTCCCGGCTCTATCGTGGTACCCTTTTGCACGACCCACAAGGAATATAACTGAGAACCGGATACTCATGTATGTGATCGTCCGCCCCGGTCAGGTCCGCCCCGGCCGGATAGCTTTGCTTGTGCGTCGACTTAGTAACCGTTAAATGCCTCCCGCCGCTACTTGCCTGTAGTATCTCGTGACAGCCGCTTCTCTCCCGATAGCCGACACGCACACCCACACCAATCCATGGTAGACGTAAGCCAACACGACCTGGTTCCCGAGCACACCGTTCTCGAGGAGGACGTTCTCGAGGACGTACTCGAGGAATACAATATCGACCGTACAGACTTACCAAAGATCAAACGAACCGACCCAGCCTTACCAGACGATGCCGAGATCGGCGACGTCATCAAAATCGTTCGGGACTCGCGCACGGCTGAACAGGCGATCGTGTACCGACTCGTGGTGGAATAAATGGCAATGGAACTAAACCGCGACGAACGGCGTGAGATTTCGCGCGAATACTTCTCGAAGGAACGGATCGCAGAGCACCACTACCGCTCGTTCAACGCGTTCCTCACGCGAGGGATGCAAGAGGTCGTCGACGAAAAGGCGACGATCGACACGGACATCGGCGACAAAGAAGGCGAAGAGCCCGTCCACGTCGAACTGGGTGACGTCCGCGTCGTCACCCCGCGAGTTCGAGAGGCCGACGGCTCGGAAGAACTGCTCTATCCGCAGGAGGCCCGCCTTCGAAACATCACCTACTCGGCGCCGGTGTTCATGGAGATGTCGATCGTCAAGGGCGAAGAGGGCGACCAGCGGATCGTCGACTCGACCGAGACGAAGATCGGTCGGATGCCGATCATGGTCGGCTCCGAGAAGTGTAACATCGCCGGCTTCTCCGACGAGGAATTGATCGAAATCGGCGAGGACCCTGCCGACCCCGGCGGCTATTTCATCGTCAACGGCTCCGAGCGGGTGTTGATGACCAGCGAGGACCTCGCGCCGAACAAGATCCTCGCGGAGTACGACACCAAATATGGCGACGAGATTCAGGTCGCAAAGACTTTCTCGCAACGACGGGGCTACCGCGCGCTAGTGCTGTGTGAGCGAACCCGAGATGGCCTGCTCGAGGTCTCGTTCCCCTCGGTATCGGGATCGATAAACTTCGTGACGCTGGTTCGAGCCCTCGGGCTCGAAAGCGACGAGGAAATCGTCCACAAGGTCTCGAACGACCCCGAAGTCGTCAAATACATGCTCGAGAACCTTGAGGAAGCGGAGGTTCAGACCGAAGAGCAAGCCATCGAGGCACTGGGCAAGCGCGTCGCCTCCGGCCAGGGGAAGAACTACCAGCTCAAGCGGGCCAACTACGTCATTGACCGGTACCTTCTCCCGCACCTCCACGAGGACGGCGTCGAGGAGGAGGACGTCCGGATCAACAAGGCCCACTACCTCTGTCGGATGGCAGAGGCCTGTTTCGAACTCGCGCTCGGTCGCCGCGAATCCGACGACAAGGACCACTACGCGAACAAGCGGCTGAAGGTCAGCGGCGACCTCATGAAAGACCTGTTCCGGACTGCGCTGAACAAGCTCGCCCGGGACGTCAAGTACCAGCTCGAGCGAGCGAACATGCGCAATCGACAGCTCTCGGTGAACACGGTTGTCCGCTCGGACGTCCTCACCGAACGGCTCGAACATCCGATTGCGACGGGGAACTGGGTCGGGGGTCGCTCCGGGGTCTCCCAGCTGGTGGATCGGACCGACTTCATGGGGGTGCTCAGCCACTTGCGCCGCCTTCGCAGTCCGCTCTCACGCTCGCAGCCGCACTTCGAAGCGCGGGACTTACACGCGACCCAGTGGGGACGTATCGGCCCCTCTGAAACGCCGGAGGGACCGAACTGTGGTCTGGTGAAGAACTTCGCGCAGTCGATGGAACTCTCCCAGAACGTCGAGGATGAACAGGAACTCAAACGCGAATTGGCATCGATGGGTGTCGAGGGGATTCCCGGCCTCGAAGGCATCGAACGGTCGACAGCAGCAGGGGACGACTAATCAATCATGAGCAGCCAAGAACGAGAGGCGAAAGTCTACGTCAACGGGTCGCTGGTGGGGACCCATCCCGATCCGCACGAACTTGCAGAACAGATCCGCGAAGCGCGACGCATCGGCGACGTCAGCGAGATGGTCAACGTTTCGGTGAAAGACCGCACCCGCGAAGTGATCGTCAACGCGGACGCGGGCCGGGCCCGGCGACCGTTGCTGGTCGTCGAAGACGGCGAACCCCGTATCTCCGATCAGGAGATCGATGCGCTTCACGACGGTGACCTTGAGTTCGAGGACCTCGTCGATCACGGCTATATCGAGTTCATCGACGCGGAAGAGGAAGAAGATATTCTGGTCGCCGTCGACGAAGACGATCTCACGGTGAAGCACACACACCTCGAGATCGATCCGTCGCTGATCTTCTCGATCGGTGCGGGGATGATTCCGTACCCCGAACACAACGCCTCGCCCCGCATTACGATGGGGGCGGGGATGATCAAGCAGTCGCTCGGACTGCCGAGCGCGAACTATCGGATTCGGCCAGACACGCGCCAGCACCTGCTGCACTATCCGCAGCTATCGATGGTGAAAACCCAGACGACCGAACAGATCGGCTACGACGAACGTCCCGCGGCACAGAACTTCGTCGTCGCCGTGATGAGCTACGAGGGGTTCAACATCGAGGACGCGCTGGTCATGAACAAAGCCAGCGTCGAGCGCGCGCTCGCGAGGTCGCACTTCTTCCGGACCTACGAGGGTGAAGAACGCCGGTATCCGGGCGGTCAGGAAGACCGATTCGAGATCCCGAGCCAGGACGTCCGCGGCGCCCGCGGGGAGGAAGCGTACAATCACCTCGACGAGGACGGCCTCGTCAATCCCGAGACGAACGTCGACGAGAATTCCGTCTTGCTCGGCAAGACGAGTCCGCCGCGATTCCTCGAGGAACCGGACGACATGGGCGGTCTCTCGCCCCAGAAGCGCCGCGAAACGTCGGTCACCATGCGCTCGGGTGAGTCCGGGATCGTCGACACCGTTACTCTCATGGAGGGTGAAGACGGTTCGAAGCTCTCGAAGGTCTCCGTGCGCGACGAGCGGATCCCCGAACTCGGGGACAAATTCGCCAGCCGCCACGGCCAGAAGGGTGTCGTCGGCCACCTCGCACCGCAGGAGGACATGCCCTTTACCGAGGAGGGTGTCGTTCCCGACCTCGTCGTGAACCCCCACGCGCTGCCGTCGCGGATGACTGTCGGACACATCCTCGAGATGATCGGCGGTAAACTCGGCGCGATGGAGGGACGACGCGTCGACGGGACGCCGTTCCTGGGCGAAGATAAGGACGAGCTCCGCGATGGACTCGAGGACGCCGGGTTCGATTCGGCGGGTAAGGAGACCATGTATTCCGGGGTCACCGGAGAGAAGATCGAGGCCGACATCTTCGTCGGCGTCATTTTCTATCAGAAGCTCTACCACATGGTTTCGAACAAACTGCACGCCCGCTCGCGCGGACCCGTGCAGGTACTCACCCGCCAACCAACGGAGGGGCGCGCCCGCGAGGGTGGCCTCCGTATCGGTGAGATGGAACGCGACGTGTTCATCGGCCACGGGGCGGCCATGACGCTAAAGGAACGGCTCTTGGACGAGTCCGACCGCGAGTTCATTCACGTCTGTGCGAACTGCGGAATGAGCGCGGTCGAAAACGTCGAACAACGGCGCGTCTACTGTCCGAACTGCGACGAGGAGACCGACATCCACGAGATCGAGATGAGCTACGCCTTCAAGCTCCTGTTGGACGAGATGAAGGCGCTGGGTATCGCGCCGCGACTCGAACTGGAAGACGCCGTCTAAATCATGCAAAACAGTACACCAAAAGACATCGGAGCGATCTCCTTCGGGCTCATGGAACCCGAGGAGTATCGGGAGATGAGTGCGACGAAGATCATCACCGCCGACACCTACGACGACGACGGCTTTCCCATCGACATGGGGCTCATGGATCCGCGGCTGGGCGTCATCGACCCCGGTCTCGAGTGCAAGACCTGCGGGAAACACTCGGGTTCGTGTAACGGTCACTTCGGCCACATCGAACTCGCCGCGCCGGTCATCCACGTCGGCTTTACGAAACTCATCCGGCGGCTCCTGCGGGGCACCTGTCGGGAGTGTTCGAGGCTCCTGCTGACGGAGGACGAACGAGACGAATTCCGCGGACAGCTCGAGGAATCCCGGAAACTGAGTCGAGACTTAAACGACGTGACCAAGGCCGCGATTCGACAGGCGCGCAAGAAGGATCGATGTCCGTTCTGCGGCGAAATTCAGTACGACATCGACCACGAGAAGCCGACTACCTACTACGAGGTCCAACAGGTCCTCACGAGCGAGTACTCCCAGCGCATCGCGGGGGCGATGCAGGGCGACGAGGAGGCGGGCATCGACCGCACGACGCCAGACGAACTCGCCGAGAAGACCGACATCGAACTGACCAGGATCAACGAAATCCTCTCCGGGTCGTTCCGTCCCCGGGAGAGTCAGCGCAAGGCCATCGAGAAGGCCCTGGACATCGATCTCACCGAGGAGGACACGAACAAACTGATGCCCTCGGACATCAGGGACTGGTTCGAGAACATCCCGGACAAGGACATCGAGGTGCTGGGGATCAACCCCGAACGCTCTCGCCCCGAGTGGATGATCCTTACCGTCCTGCCGGTACCGCCAGTCACTGCTCGACCGTCGATCACGCTGGACAACGGCCAGCGATCCGAGGACGACCTCACACACAAGCTGGTCGACATCATTCGAATCAACCAGCGGTTCATGGAGAACCGCGAGGCGGGTGCACCCCAGCTGATCATCGAGGACCTCTGGGAGTTGCTCCAGTACCACGTGACGACGTTCATGGATAACGAGATTTCGGGGACGCCGCCGGCGCGACACCGCTCCGGCCGCCCGCTCAAGACCCTCTCACAGCGGCTCAAAGGGAAGGAAGGTCGCTTCCGCGGTTCGCTGTCGGGCAAGCGCGTCAACTTCTCTGCTCGGACCGTCATCTCGCCGGACCCGACCCTTTCACTGAACGAAGTCGGCGTTCCGGACCGCGTCGCAAAGGAGATGACGCAGACGATGAACGTGACCGAACGAAACCTGGCGGATGCCCGCCGATTCGTCTCGAACGGCCCCGAGGGCCACCCCGGTGCGAACTACGTCCGTCGGCCCGACGGCAGACGGCTGAAGGTGACCGAGAAGAACTGCGAGCAACTCGCCGAAAAGGTCGAAGCCGGCTGGGAGGTCAACCGTCACCTCATCGACGGCGACATCGTCATCTTCAACCGCCAGCCGTCGCTCCACCGGATGTCGATCATGGCTCACGAGGTCGTGGTCATGCCGTACAAGACGTTCCGGCTGAACACTGTCGTCTGTCCGCCGTACAACGCCGACTTCGACGGCGACGAGATGAACATGCACGCGCTGCAAAACGAGGAGGCCCGCGCCGAAGCGCGCGTTCTCATGCGCGTTCAGGAGCAAATTTTGAGTCCGCGCTTCGGCGAGAACATCATCGGCGCAATTCAGGACCACATCTCCGGAATGTACCTGCTGACCGACGGCAACCCTCGGTTCAACGAAACCCAGGCGCTGGATTTGCTCCGTGCAACCCGAATCGACGAACTGCCCGAACCCAGCGGCATCGACGACGAGGGCGAGCCGTTCTGGACCGGGTACGACGTGTTCTCCGAACTCCTGCCCAACGACCTCAACCTCGAGTTCACCGGCACCGTCGGCGATCAGGTCGTGATCGAGGACGGGCAGTTGATCGAAGGAACCATCGCTGAGGACGAAGTCGGTGAGTTCGGCGGCGAAATCGTCGATACGATCACGAAGATCTACGGCAACACGCGCTCGCGGATCTTCATCAACGAGGTGTCGACGCTGGCGATGCGGGCGATCATGCACTTCGGGTTCTCGATCGGCATCGACGACGAGACGATCCCCGAGGAGGCACAGGCACGAATCGACGAGACGATCGACGACGCCAACGACCGGGTCGAGGAACTGATCGAGGCCTACGAACGCGGCGAACTCGAGAGTCTCCCAGGTCGAACGATCGACGAGACGCTCGAGATGAAGATCATGCAGACGCTCTCGCGTGCGCGCGACAATGCCGGGAACATCGCCGACGAACACTTCTCGGACGAGAATCCCGCCGTCGTCATGGCCAACTCGGGCGCCCGTGGATCGATGCTCAACCTGACTCAGATGGCCGGTGCCGTCGGCCAGCAGGCGGTTCGGGGCGAGCGAATCAATCGCGGATACGAAGATCGTACCCTCTCGCACTACGAGCCGAACGACCTTTCGGCCGAGGCACACGGGTTCGTCGAGAACTCCTACACGAGTGGCCTGACGCCGCGGGAATTCTTCTTCCACGCGATGGGCGGCCGCGAGGGGCTGGTCGACACTGCAGTTCGAACGTCGAAGTCCGGCTACCTGCAGCGCCGGCTGATCAACGCCCTCTCCGAACTCGAAACCCAGTACGACGGCACCGTCCGCGATACATCGGACACGATCGTCCAGTTCGAGTTCGGTGAGGACGGGACCTCGCCGGTCAAGGTCTCCTCCGGCGACGAGAACAACATCGACGTCGCACAGATCGCGGACCGGATTCTTGACACCGAGTTCGAGTCCGAGGCGGAAAAACAGGAGTTCCTCGGCTCGAGACCGCGGCCGACGAACCTCTCTGAACACGCCGACGATCGCCTCACCGAGGGAACGGAGGTGACCTCCGATGACTGAAGTCCACTACGACGTCGACGACGACACGATCGCGGTCGTCGAGGACACGGACCTCCCGCGACGACTCAAAAATGAGGTCTACGAGACGCTCGAAGCCCGTGACGGCGCAACGGTCGAGGACGCCGACGAACTCGCGAAGGCGGTCGAGACTCGCTACCTGGACACGCGGGTCGACCCGCTCGACCCCGTCGGGACGGTCTCAGCACAGTCTATCGGGGAACCCGGCACCCAGTTGACGATGAACACGTTCCACTACGCAGGGGTCGCCGAAATCGACGTGACCCAGGGACTACCGCGGCTGATCGAACTGGTCGACGCCCGGAAGACCCCCGATACGCCGATGATGACCGTATATCTCGAGGGCGAGTACGCCACCGAGCGCGAGCGGGCCCACGAAGTCGTCTGGAAAATTGAGGCAACCAAGATCCTCGCGTTGGGCGACGTCTCGACGAACGTCGCGGACATGCGCGTCCAGATATCGCTCAACCAGGACACCTTGGAAGAGCGGATGATAACGCCCGAAGAAGTCGCGGAAATCATCGAAGATTCGCTCGGCGTCAGTACGGTCCAGCAGGGCACTCAGATCGAGTTCGGTCCCGAGGAGCCATCCTATCGGGACCTCCTGCAACTCGTCGAGGAACTGCGCGACATTACGTTCAAAGGTATCGAAGACATCTCCAGGGTCGTTATCCGACGCGAGGAACTCGATGAGGGCGAGGAATTCGTCCTCTACACGGAGGGATCCGCATTCGGCGACATCCTCGAAATCGAAGGTGTCGATGCCTCGCGGACGACGTGCAACAACATTCACGAGATTCGACGGAACCTCGGCATCGAGGCGGCCCGCGAGGCGATCATCGAGGAAACGAACAATACGCTGGCCGAACAGGGGCTCGACGACGTGAACGTCCGTCACCTGATGCTCGTCGCGGACATCATGACGAACCGCGGTGAGATCGAATCGATCGGTCGCCACGGTATTTCGGGCTCGAAGGAGTCGGTCCTCGCTCGTGCAGCGTTCGAGGTGACGGTCAACCACCTGCTCAACGCAGCAATCCACGGCGAGATCGACGAACTCGACGGCGTCACGGAGAACGTTATCGTCGGCAAGCCGATCAAGCTCGGCACCGGCGACGTCGACCTCCGGATGGGATCGACCACGTCCGGCGGCAGTCAGGCCGACTGATCGATGGGGGTAATCCTCGACGATGCCGCACGGCGATTTCTCGCCGCATTCGAGGACATCACGGGTGTCGACGGTCGAGATTGCCTCGTCACCGAGGGCAGCGATCGATTGGTGATCGTCGTCGAAAGTGGTGGGATGAGTGACGCGATCGGCCCCGGTGGCCGGACGGTCCAGCGGTTCGAGGAACGTGTCGACGCGCAGGTCCGTCTCGTCGAAGACGCGGACGACCCCGAAGAATTCGTCGCGAATACGTTCGCGCCCGCGGCCGTGTACAACGTCACCATTAGCGAGAACACCGACGTCGTCGCCTACGTCGAGGTCGCCGAGGGTGACCGCGGCATCGCGATCGGAACGAACGGGCGGACGATCACCGCCGCACGACGGCTCGCTGCCCGTCACTTCGGGATCGACGACATCCAGCTTACCTGACCGACGTGATTACTCGTTCGTGGCTGTTTTTCGTGCTGTTGCTGTCTCTCGTTCATCGCTGATTCGTGCTCGGCGCCGTGTTTCGCCATCTGTGGCCGACGCTCGTTTGTCGAGGCTGCGATCATCGCCCGTCTTCGCTGACTCGCGTTCGGTTTCCTCCGTCGAGCACAGCGGTGCTCCTCGTTGCTCCGGCCGTAACTCGAGCCAGCGAAACGTCCTCAGATCCGGCGAGCGGGGTACGTCGAGCTATCTCGAGCCGTCGTACCGATTCGAAACGGGCTGCTTAAGTGCCTTCGTCGGATACCGACGGGTACTATGGCAAACGGCAAATACGCCGCGCGCAAGCTCAAGAAGGATCGCCAGAATCAGCGGTGGTCCGACTCGGACTACGCGCGTCGCGCCCGTGGACTTCGCGAGAAGTCCGACCCGCTCGAGGGCGCACCACAGGCCCGCGGAATCGTACTCGAAAAGGTCGGTATCGAGGCTAAACAGCCGAACTCGGCGATCCGAAAGTGTGTCCGGGTTCAGTTGATCAAGAACGGAAAGCAGGTCACCGCATTCTGCCCCGGCGACGGCGCGATCTCGTTCATCGACGAACACGACGAAGTCACCATCGCCGGGATCGGCGGGGCGAAGGGTCGTGCGATGGGCGACCTTTCCGGTGTCAACTACAAGGTAGACAAGGTAAACGGCGTCGCCATGAAGGAACTAGTCCGCGGGAACGCGGAGAAACCGGTGCGATAACCATGGCTGCAGAAGATCAACCGGACCCGGATGCGCCAGCAGGCGGTGCGGACGTGTCAGCGAAGCTCTTTGGCACGTGGGAAATCGACGAAATCGAGTATGCCGACCCATCGACGGAGCGCTACATTACGGTGACTCCCGTCGCGCACACTGCGGGTCGCCACGCAAGCAAGCAGTTTCAGAAGTCCCAGGTCTCGATCGTCGAGCGCTTCATCAACCGCTTGATGCAGACCGAAGAGAACACGGGCAAGAAACAGCAGTCGCTCAATTACGTCCGTGATGCGTTCGAGCTCATCCACGACCGCACCGAGGAAAACCCCATCCAGATCCTCGTCACGGCCGTCGAGAACGCGGCACCGCGGGAAGAGACTGTCCGCCTCAAGTACGGTGGCATCTCGGTTCCGAAGGCCGTCGACGTCGCCCCGCAGCGACGCGTCGATCAGGCGCTGAAGTTCCTCGCCGAAGGCGTTCACAACGACTCGTTCAAGACGGCAACGACCGTCGAGGAAGCTATCGCCAGCCAACTCGTCGGCGCGGCTAACTACGACGTCCAAACCTACGCCATCAGTCAGAAAGAAGAAAAAGAGCGCGTCGCGGCTGCCGCACGCTAACGCGATCGGTCTGTCTGTTTCGGTTTTCTGGCCCGTTTCACCGTCGTACGTGTACGCTTCGTCTGAATTGTTCGTCGAACCCCATATCGGATACGTAAACGACATATTCGGTCGAGAACGTCTGCGCTGTCCGTCACGCCACCGGACCCGAATCGATCGCGTTTCGATCACTAACGCCGAGAATAATAGTATGTATTCCTTGTATGTGCTGTTAAAATAAACTAATTATAATATAGTGATTGATATCGGATAAACTATGGTGGATTCCACTCAATACTTGAAACGCAATCCACGAATGGTTAGTGATTTATACGCCTGGGTGCGCCCAGCGCGGGCGGAACTCGGTATCGCAGCGAACGGCGGGCTGTTCACCGGTCCGTGACGTTACGACTCCGATGGCAGGATATCCCCACTCCACTGGAGTGACCCGTCGAGTAGAACGGGGAATTGACCCTGGGCGAAAAATTCCTCGAGTTGTGATGTAGACACTGAAAGCCGTTCCGTATCACGGGGCAGAACGTAGTACGAAGTGACCGGGTCGAGATATGGCGAAAAGATACAGCCTCGTTTGATTTCTGCTGACGTATACATGCGTATATCCGCAGCGATACTGTCCCCATTTCGGGTAACGATACACACGTTCGGGATTCCGGTTTCAGATTGCGCTATCGTCGTTCGCCCGTCACCGACCATCACGTACTGCTGGCCGACGACGCTGTCTTCACGAGCGATATCCAGTGCAGCGTAGAGCGGGAAGCCGAGATTGAGCAATCGAGCGATCGTACTGCCGATGCAAATTGCACTGCTGTTTGTGACGTTTCCGAGCGTCACGATTCCACCGATGCTTCCAGCAGCGACGAGAGCCAGCCCCTGATCGTGCGACTGACACGCGTTTAGCAAGAACGCCTTCGCACCGACGGTATCGACTGTTGTGGCGTCCAGTCTCCCGTTCGAACACTGGAACCCGGTTTCGTCGATGTGGCCGATATAGTGCAGAAAGTCGCTCTTGATCGCCAGCACGTCTGTGAGTTCGGCCCGCGTGAGGTCGTAGTGGGCCGTGATTTCGAAGGGCAACTCCTCGCGGGCTCCGTATGTCCCGTTGACGCTCTCGAGTTCCGTGCGCATATCCGGATCGTTACAGATACATTCGATTTCGATCGGACCGTCTTTCGGCGTCCGGCCAATGTTGTTTTCGTACGCTCCGAGGGGAGTAGTGCTGACGATCTCCGAGTCGTTGATGCCGGTCCAGACTTGCTGCAGGGTGGCTAGTTGGGGCGGACCCGTCGATGGGGTGTCGGCCGCAGTACCGCGACCAGTTCGTGTCCGAGCACGGGTGACCGGATCGCTCCGAGTGAACGCTTCGATCGTCTGTTCCACGCGTGATTCCTGCGACGACGGCGCTGTCTCGCTCGCTTCGGTACTGACGATTGCGAGGTCGTTAGCGATGAACGGGAGGAATCTGACGGTCTCGGCGGCCGATTCGAGTCTCGTCTCGAATCCCCAGTCTGGAAGATGTGGTTCCACGGTCGGGTACGGCGTCTCTAGATACGTTTCGATCCGTTCGGCGAGACATTGGTCGTACGCGGTTGCGATGTCGAACGGAAGGGCCGGTTCGATCACCTGCCGCTCGTACAACTCGAGCGGCGTCTTGCCCTCGGTCCGAACGACGCAATCGAGAAAGAACACCTGTTGTAGCGCGCGCGCCACCGACGATTCGAACCCGTCCGCGGTATCGAGCGCGTAGGTGTACCCCCGGTCGGTGACGATCTCGGGTTCCGAACCGGAACCAACGCTCGCACCGAGATAGTACGCGAGTGGTGCGACGACGAATACGTGGCGGAGTGTGTCCGGGACGTCTATCCGAACGCCGTGGTCGGTACGGTCGAACTCGTCGGAAACGTGCAATTCGCTTCCGAGTTCGAGGCGTGGCGGGTGGCCGCGAAGTGTCGAGTAGGATCGCTCGGGCGCTGTCGTTTGTAGTTCCTGTCCGAAGACGGACACCGCCGCCATCACATCGGTGGGGTCTGCTGTCGTCGTGATCGTCCCGGCCGGCCGCTCGTGGAACGATCGTGCCCCGAGAATCACGTCCGTCTTCCCGTCGAACGCGACGTACGTGTGATCGGTATCCGAAAAGATACGCACTGCGCTTTCGATGCGGACGTAGATCTTCAGTGGGCCTGACAGATCCAGCGTGTACTCGTCAGGCCGAAACGCTACTCGTTCGGTGGGAGGCACCTCGGCGACCATCATCCCGTTGGCGTTGCGGACGATAATACTCTCGGCCGCCGGTAACTCGATCGACCGTGCCGTAAACCGTACGACCGATCCGGTCGGGAAATCGATCTGATCGGTGGACGCCGGCTCGAGCGAGATCGACTCGTCGATCGTCAGCTGATATCGGTGGCGCTCGATCGGATCGATGATCTCGACTCCCGTTCGGCTCGGCTCAAATTTCGGCGTCATTGAAACTGACGATCGGGTCGTGAGGCGTTCGTCGGACCGTTTGTCGTGAGTCGCTGGATCTGAACGCGAGGGACGGAATGCGGGGCCGTTATTTCGTCGTTATCGAGAGCCACCCGGACGAGTGTGTACCATCGTCTATCATCCATCGTTCCTGGTGCTCGCCGTGCTGTTCTCGAAGTTCGACGACGACGTCGAACAGTGGCGAAAGAACCGGGACAATTTTGGCGGTGCGCTCCACTGGCAGGTGATAGTGTACCATCCCGCTGACGTCTCGTGTTCGTCCGTTGGTCAGGTGGAGAAACTTGAAGATCCGTTTTCTGCCGTACTCTTCGAGTAGCGGAAGGACCGAATCGACACCGACTCTGAGTTCCGCGGGCTCGAGCCCGTCTGCGTCGTGTTCGAAGGAATCGATCGCCCTGGAGATGGCCAGGCCGAGGTCCGCGAGCGCGTCGACTTCGGTCGGCGACGACGAGATGGACGAATCGCTCGTCGAACGACTCGCGGCGGTGGTGCGTGCCTGGGCGTCGTAGCTGATCATCGAGAGCGTCTCCGAGTCGGCATCATCGGCGAGTTTCGCGAGTTGGTTTGTCTCGCTGGTCGTCGAGATAAGAACGCGTCGTCGGGCCTTTTCTGCTCCTCGCCCCAGGAGTCGCCGGCACGTGTCTCGCCGATGATCGGGTCGGACGGAGCCGACGACGAGGATGCTCGCCCCGTGGCGTTTCAATCGCGATAGCTCGTTGGAGAAGCCGTCTTCGCTCGTCTTCGCACGGCCCGGTCCAGCGATCATTACTGGTATGTTACAGACAGTTATCACCTCAATCAATAAATGTTCGGGTCGAAGTATCGCGTTTTCCGTTCCGGTCGTCGGCGACGGCATCCCGGGATTTCGGACGGGTTCGTCCGGTGAATCGGAACGGTGATGCCGCCCGTCGCGGTCAATCAGCGGCCGGTCCGTCGCCGCTGACGTACGAACGAGTCGCGTCGACGAGCACCTGACGGTAGGTACTCGCATCCGGTTCGCGGGCGAGTTCACGGAACCGACGCTTGAACTCCCCGAACTCGATCTCCGGTGCGTCCATCGCGGCCGCGTGAGTGAGGTCGTAGAGCCGGTGGTCCTCGTCGACGAGATCGTGTCGTTCCGCGAGGGCGAGCGCGAACGCAGCGTTCACCGCCGTTATCTCGGGATCGGCGCTGGGGGAGAGGCGCTCGAGTCCCGGGCGAGGTGGCGTTTCGGGGCGGTCGGCGATGGCAATCGCGAGACTCGACTCGAGAAACGACAGGAGTTTCTCGCCGGGGCCGACCGAGAGGGTGATGTCGTCGGCGTAGATGTCTTTCATGTGGTTTGCGATCTGATAGCAGTGAGAGAGTTTGCGCCGCTCGACGCTGCGGCCGGCCAGCGCAAGATAGAGGACTTCTTCGGTCGACTGGGTGTGGGACGGGTGTTGTTGTTCGTGACGGGCCATGTGGGCGAACTCGTGGAGGGCGAGTTCGCGGGCCATAGCCGACGATGCGGCCTGTCTCGAGATATTGAGGACGTGATGGTCGTCGTAGTGGGCCGCCCAGGTTCGTTCGTCGGGGTCGTCCCGCAGGTGGACGTGAACCGGCAGGGAGAGATCGTGTTCGGTTTCGAAGAGGCCCCGGGCGCTGAGAAATGGTGTGGTTGGGCCCGGACCCTGGACGCGTATATCCATGCTTGTCCGTACCAAGGCTTCCAGCGGTATTACAGTGACGACTGCGGTAAGCGGTCACAGACTGGGGTCGCACTGTTCACTGCGGCGGCGCTGGTCGCTCGAGTCGGTCGGTTCCGGGTCTTCCCCTGGCAACGAGAGCGCGAGTTCCGAACAGTCGGCGATCGCGCCGATGATCGATGCTGTGCCGAGTGTTCGCAAGAGCGCTCGACGATTTGTAGGATCGTCCCGACGGGATGATACGACCACGGCATCGACGATTCGATCCCGGCGACCAACTGCGTGGCATTCACTCACGCAAACGTGACATTCCGGCGTTCGGACGGGGGTAGCCGACGAAATTCGGTGGCGACGAAACACTACCCTTTTGACCCCGCTGGCGGTAATGGGGTGTATATGGGCCGACGCAAGAAAATCGTCCAAGAGTGTGAACGGCTGATGGACGAACCGGAGAACATCCGGAACATCGCCATCGCCGCTCACGTCGACCACGGCAAAACGACACTTTCTGACAATCTCCTCGCCGGTGCGGGCATGATCTCGGACGAGACTGCCGGCGAACAGCTCGCGATGGACACCGAAGAAGATGAGCAGGAACGTGGGATCACCATCGACGCGGCGAACGTTTCGATGACCCACGAGTACGAGGGGACCAATCACCTCATCAACCTCATCGACACACCCGGTCACGTCGACTTCGGTGGCGACGTCACGCGAGCGATGCGAGCCGTCGACGGTGCGCTCGTGGTCGTCGACGCCGTCGAAGGGGCGATGCCCCAGACCGAAACGGTGCTGCGACAGGCGCTGCGCGAGGGCGTCAAGCCGACACTGTTCATCAACAAGGTCGACCGTCTCATCTCCGAACTCCAGGAAGGTCCCCAGGAGATGCAGGAGCGACTGCTTTCGGTCATCCGCGACGTCAACGAACTCATCCGCGGAATGACCGAAGATAGAGACGACGTCGACGACTGGACCGTCTCCGTCGAGGACGGCACCGTCGGCTTCGGGTCCGCACTCTACAAGTGGGGCGTCTCCATGCCGTCGATGCAGCGCACCGGGATGGACTTCGGCGACATCATGGAACTCGAGCGCAACGACCAGCGCCAGGAGCTCCACGAGCGGACGCCGCTGTCCGACGTCGTCCTCGACATGGTCTGCGAACACTTCCCGAACCCTGTCGACGCCCAGCCTCGTCGTATTCCACGCATCTGGCGCGGCGACGACGAGTCCGACCTCGCCGAGTCCATGCGTCTCGTCGACGAGGACGGCGAGGTGGTCTTCATGGTCACCGACATCGCCATGGACCCGCACGCCGGCGAAGTCGCCTCCGGCCGCGTCTTCTCGGGGACCCTCGAGAAGGGCCAGGAACTGTACGTTTCCGGAACCGCGGGCAAGAACCGCGTCCAGTCCGTCGGCATCTACATGGGCGGCGAGCGCGAGGAAGTCGATGAAGTGCCCGCCGGGAACATTGCGGCAGTCACTGGCCTCAGGGACGCCATCGCTGGCTCGACCGTCTCGAGCATCGAGATGACGCCGTTCGAGTCGATCGAACACATCTCGGAACCGGTCATCACCAAGAGCGTGGAGGCCCAGAGCATGGACGATCTGCCGAAGCTCATCGAGACCCTTCGACAGGTGTCCAAGGAGGACCCCACCATCCAGATCACGATCAACGAGGACACCGGCGAGCACCTGATCTCCGGGCAGGGCGAACTCCACCTCGAGGTCATCACCCAGCGGATCGAGAAGAACCAGGGCATTCCGGTCAACACCGGCGAACCGATCGTCGTCTTCCGTGAGGCGCCCCAGGAGCCCAGCGATCAGGTCGAAGGAATCTCGCCGAACCGCCACAACCGCTTCTACATCTCTATCGAACCGCTGTCGGACGAACTCGTTGACACGGTCAAGAAGGGCGAGGCGTCGATGGACATGCCCGAGCAGGAACGCCGAGAAGCCCTGCAGGACGCCGGCATGGACAAAGACGACTCCCAGAACGTCGAGCACATCCACGGCTCGAACATCCTGCTGGATCAGACGAAGGGTATCCAGCACTTGAACGAGACGATGGAGTTGTTCATCGAGGGACTCGAGGAGGCCATCGACAACGGCCCGCTGGCTAACGAGCCAGTGCAGGGGGCGCTCATCCGCCTGCACGACGCCAAGCTCCACGAGGACACCATCCACCGCGGTCCGGCACAGGTCATCCCGGCGACCCGCGAGGCTGTCCACAAGGCGCTGATCGACGCGAAGATCAAGATGCTCGAGCCGATGCAGGACGTCCGCATCGACGTGCCGAACGACCACATGGGCGCCGCCTCCGGCGAAATTCAGGGTCGACGCGGCCGCGTCGATGACATGTACCAGGAAGGAGACCTCATGGTCGTCGAGGGCATCGCGCCCGTCGGCGAGATGATCGGCTTCGCCTCGGACATCCGCTCTGCAACCGAGGGTCGCGCATCCTGGAACACCGAAAACGCCGGCTTCGAAGTCATGTCTGACTCGCTCCAGCGCGAGAAGATCATGGAGATCCGCGAGCGCAAGGGCATGAAACTCGAACTGCCGCCGAGCGTCGACTACATCTAAGTCTAAGCACCTTTTTCCTCCTCGGGTGCGCTCACTTCGTTCGCGCACCGCTCGGAGCAAAAATCTGCATCAAAAAGGCCGCTCGCGTCTACGACGCTCGCGGTACAATACCTGGACTGCCAGTCCAAACTATTGCTAGACGTTTGTGTTTGGACGTTCAAATCGCACGTGACCATGGCTCGATAGCCGGAACCGGAACGTCTCGTGGGAATATTTTCACCGGGCGAGGTTGAAGACGCACGAAACGAAGCCGAGCGATTCGGCGGCCGTGACCGAGCCGGATTACGGTAGGCGCGAAACGCCTTCGAAGAGTGAGCTACCGCTGTTCAGTTTCCGTTCGTCACTCCCGCTCGCCGGCACCCAATGCGCTCTCGCCGACCTTCTCGTGGCCCTCGATGACCTCCTTGTCGCCCATGTACGGCTGTAGCGCTTCGGGAATCGTCACCGTCCCGTCCTCGTTCTGGTAGTACTCGAGGATCGCGACCATAACCCGGGGAATCGCGAGCCCGGAGGCGTTCAGGGTGTGCAGGTACTCGGCCGATTCGTGGCGCTCGGGGCGGTAACGCAGGCCGGCCCGTCGAGCCTGGAAGTCCTCGAAGTTCGAGGCCGAGGAGACCTCGAGCCAGCGGCCGCCCTCCTCGGGACCGTCGTCCATGTCGTCACCGGGGGCCCAGACCTCGATGTCGTAGGTCTTCGCGCTGGCGAAGGTCAGGTCCCCGGTACAGAGCTCGAGGATGCGATAGGGGAGTCCGAGCTGTTTGAGGACCTCCTCGGCCTCCTCGAGGAGAGTCTCGAGCCGGTCGTAGCTCTCCTCAGGGGCGACGAAGTTGACGAGCTCGACCTTGTTGAACTGGTGAACGCGGACGATGCCGCGGGTTTCGGTGCCGTGTTCGCCGGCCTCGCGCCGGAAGTTCGGCGTGTACGCCTGGTGTTTGAGCGGGAGGTCGTCCGCCAGGAGGATCTCGTTCGCGTACATGTTGGTGACGGGAACCTCCGCCGTGGGGCAGAGCCAGAGGTCTTCGTCGTCGTATTCCTCCTCGTTGCTGCCGCCGAGTCGATACGCGTCGTCGGCGAACTTCGGCAGTTGGCCGGTGCCGCGCATGGACGCGCTTTTGACCGGAATCGGCGGGAACAGGTCCATGTACCCCTGCTCGCGGTGGATGTCCATCATGAACTGGATCAGGGCGTGCTCGAGGCGGGCGCCGTCGCCTTTTAGGAAGTAAAAGCCCGAACCGGTCGTCTTGGCCGCGCGCTCTTCGTCGATAACGTCCAGTTCCTCGCCGAGGTCGTAGTGGGGCGTCACCTCGTCGGGGAGGTCGCGCAGGTCGTCGAACCCCCAGCGCCGGGCTTCGACGTTGTGGCGTTCGTCGAGTCCCAGCGGGACGCTCTCGTGTGGAACCTGTGGAATCTCGAGCATCCGCTCTCGGAGTTCGTCCTGGAGGTCGGCGCCTTCCGATTCGACGTCCTCGATTTCGGATTTGAGTTCTCGCGAGCGCTCGAGGGCTTCCTCTCGCTCTTCGTCTTTCCCTTCAGCCACGAGCGTCCCGATCTTCTTGGTTATCTGGTTGCGTTCGTGGCGGAGGTCGTCACCTCGCGCTTTCAGTTCGCGCCATCGTTCGTCGAGTTCGAGTACCTCGTCTATGTCGACGTCGGCCCCGCGGTTCTCGAGGGCGTCGCGCACCTCGTCGGGATTCTCGCGCAGATACGTCCGATCGAGCATTGGTACTGCTCGTTCGTTCTCTGTGCCCGGGCAAAACCGTGTCGGAAGGTCGCGTCGCCCGTTCGATGGCCGACGTCGGCCGATGGCGGGAAACGCTTTTTTCGCGGGGCTTCGTCTCTGGGGGCATGGACCCGCTCGAGGGCGAGACGCCGTCGACCCCGATCGAGTACGAGCCAGTCAGCGTCAAGGACGTGCTCGTGGAGATGAAAGACACCGCGGAGCTGCTGATCGACCTCTCGTACTCGGCGGTCCTCCACCGTAGCGAGGAACTCGCGACGGAGGTGCTCAAGTTAGAAGAACGAATGGACGTCCTCGAACTCCGCGCGCGGATGAGCCTCCTGATGGCCGCTCGAAAGCCGGCGGACGCGGAACAGCTCGCGCCTGTGCTGGGTATCGTCGGCGCGGCGGACGGAATCAGCGACGCCGCCGGCGACATCGCGAAGATCGTCCTCGACGAGACGGGACTGCCCGACGCGATGCGAGCGGCGCTGCCCGAGGCGGCTGAGATGCTGGTTCGAGGCGTCGTCGCCTCGGACTCGCCCTATGCGGGTCGGACCCTAGGGGACATCGACCTCGAGTCCGAGACGGGCGTCCGCGCGATCGCGCTCCGGCGGGGGAGCGATTGGCTGCTCAACCCGGGACCGAACACGCGGATCGAGGCCGACGACGTGGCCTTGCTCCGCGGGCCCGACCCGTCGATCGGGGAGGTCTACGAACGACTGACCGGTGAGGGCTACGAACCACCGATCGTCGAGACGCCCGACATCGACGACCTCGAGCGGGCAGTGGATACCATCGTGCACATGAAAGACTTCTCCGAACTGGCGGTCGATCTGGCCTACAGCAGCGTGCTGTTCGACAGCGAGGAACTCGCGGAGGAAGTTCGCAACATCGAGGTCGAGGTCGACGCGATGCAGTCCCGGTTCGAGGCCTGGACGCTCCGGGCGGCCGCCGACGCGGCGGATCCGATCGTCCTGCGCGGATTGATCCAGCTCGGCAGCAGTACGGAGGTGATCAGCGACGCGGCGATCGAGATCAGCGAGGGCGTCCTTCGAGATATCGACGTCCATCCGGTCGTACAGCAAGCCGTCCAGGAGAGCGACGAGATCATCACCCGCGTCGCGGTCGAACCGGGAAGCGACCTCGACGGCACCGGGGTGACGGCGGGTGTCCCCGACGCCGACTCGACGATGTCGGTGATCGCCATCCGCCGGCCCGGTGACGGCTGGCTACTGGTCGCAGACGCCGACGCCGAGTTGCGCGGCGGCGACGTGCTCATCTCGAAGGGAACGCGGACGGCCGCGGCTGCGTTCCGCGAGCTAGCGTCGGCGACGTCGTGACTGTCCGTCGTTATGAGACGGTCAGGTAAACGGATTGCTCGGAGTGGCCAGTCGGACGAGTCCATCGATGGCATCGAAGTCGGTATCGAACGAGTACAGCGAGTCGATATCCGTTCGGTCCATATATGCCGCAATCGTTGCATCGACGAAGGAGAGTGACGGGTACCGACGGAACAGCGCCTATGCAGCGTTGAAGTCGACTCGAGGCGCGTGGATAATTTCGAAGTGTGTCCCGCGTCGACCGGCTCAAAGTCATCGAACACGCCTTCGCGCTGGTGTACGATCTCGACGGCCAACGTCTCTTCCTCGATGATGTTCCAGCGGGGCTTATCGCTGGCGCCGATACCAAGGTGGCGACGAATCTCCGCAGGGATCGTCCCCATCCCGCGGTCGCTCACCTTGGTCTCTTCGGGCGCGTCTTCGGCGGCCATATGTGTCGATACAGGCGTTGTCGCCGTACGTGTTTCTCTACAAGTGGCTATGAAATTCAGTTCAACACGACGAGCGCGACCCCCGAGAGGACGATCACCCCGAGAATATCACAGAGGTTCGTCACCACCGGGATCGTCGTGTCGTCCGGGTCGAGCCCCCAGGTATACGAAATGTAGGTCGCGACGAGGCTCAACATGATCGCGATCACGGCCAGCAGCATGCCGCTGACGATCGAGATGACGAGCAGATCGACGAGGGCCATCGGTTGGGCGATAATCCGGCCGACGAGCCAGGCCGCGACGCCGAGTACCGAAAAGACGGTCGCCGCCAGTCCCAGGATCGCCGTCACGTTCGTCCACAGCACCTCGTCCCGCGGATCGAACTCGAGCAGCCCCAGGTGGAGCCGTGTCGAGAGCCGCGAGGAGAGGATCGCACCGAGGTTGCCACCCATCCCGATCATCACGGGGACGAGGACCAGCAACGTCGGATTGCCGAGGTATGTCTGTTGGAGTTCCTCGAGGACGTACCCTGATCCCATCTCGAGCATCGAGAGGGCGATCAGGATCGGGAGCATCGTGCCCACGATGCTACGGATCGACCAGGCGTCGAGCGAGTCGTCCGAACCCGCGGCGCCGAGCGAGTCGTCCGAACCCGCGGCGTCGAGCGTCTCGAACGAGTCGCCGGCCTCGTGCGTTTCGACCGAACCGCCGCCCTCGAGCGAGTCGTCGGGGTCCGTGGCGGCCATCAGAACAGCACCCCGGCCACGGTGAGCGCGATGAAGAGGAAGAAGACGCCGAAGAAGTCGCCGAGCGTGGTGACGATCGGACCGATGAGGTTGTCGGGATCGAGGCCGTACTCGTAGCTCGCGAAGACGAGCGTCAGCATGCCGAAGATCAACGTCGTGGATGTCAGGACACCCGAGAGCAGCATGATCGAGACGAGTTCGACGAGCCTGGCGGATTCCCGTCCCAGCGCCTGTAGGATCCCCCACGAGAGCACGGCGATGAAAACCGATACGCTGATCCCGTTGATGTACGAGGCCGCGATCGCGTTGACCAGTCGCCGATCCCGTGAGAACGTGGGATCGATCATCCCCTGGTGGAGTCCGCTCGAGATGCGCGCCCCGAGCGCACCGTAGACGTTCCCGCGGGTCGCGAGAAACGCGGGCAGCAGCAATAGCATGCCAGGAAATCGCTCGAAGCCGCTCGTCATTCCTTCGGAACCGAGGACCGACCCTGCGAAGATCCCGCCGGCGAGGCTGACCACGAGGATCGGCAGCGACTCGCGGTAGATGCGCCACGCGGATTGGCGAGCCTCCATAGCGGCGTATTACGAAGTCCGAACATAAACCTACCGCGGGTCGAACGCGTTCCGATCGCTCGAGACCGCGGGGATCGGTACCGCTCCTGAACGAATGCGAACGTGTCTCGTCGTGTGAGGCGACGCGTCTCGAGCGAGCCCTAAAGAGGTACGGCGGCGACGAGGCCCCAGGCGAGACCGATGGCTACGAGCGAACACACGAGGTTGGCGGCGGCGTTGCCGACTGCGAGTGCTCGATCCCCGCGCTCGTAGAGGCGAACCGTTTCGACCGAAAAGGACGAGAAGGTCGTAAACGAGCCGCAAATCCCGGTTCCGACGAGTTGCAGCAGCGTCTCGTTCGCGCCCGCGAACACGACCAGCCCGAAGACGAAACTACCGACGACGTTGACCACGAACGTCGAAAGCGGAAACTGGGCGCTCGAAACCCGACTCGAGACGCGCCTGCCGACCCAGTGGCGAAAGACGGCACCGATCGCGCCGCCGGTCCCGACGATGTGGGCCGGTTCGGGATCGAGCGTGACGACACCGTCGGCGATCGGCCAGTGAAGGAGACCGCCGGTGACGATCGGTTCACTCGCGCTCACGCCGTCTCACCTCGAGTGGGACGGGGCTCTTCGACTCGGCGCGCGATCGTCCGCCCGACGAGGACACCCCCGATTCCGAGGCCGTAGTTCGCGGCGATGATTCCGGCGACCGCGAGTGGTCCCGTCGCGAACGCGGTTTGCAGCGCAAACGTACTGTAGGTCGTCAGCGAGGAGAGAAAACCGGTCGCGAAAACGGTCCGCGTCCGCCCCCCGATGTGGCCCGCGTACTCGGCCTCGTAGACCAGAAAGCCGAGAACGGCGCTCCCGAGGGCGTTGACGACGACGATCGAGGGAACCGCTGGGAGCGTTCCCATCGCGAACAACCGGAGGTTCGAGCCGGCGAAACCGCCGACTGCGACGAGTGTCAGCGTCTCGAGTCGAACGAGGGGATGATCGGCTGCCATAGATGGATGGTGACGAGGGGCCGTCAGTCGAGCGGTGTTCGGTTTGTTGGGGCATGGCGTATCGGACGTGCGCTGATGCCACCGCGCCTGCGGATCGCCCGCCGGTTGGATTGGGCGGACCCCATCGTCCGGATATCCCTCGACTCTCAACGGACCGGCATGAGCGTTGCGAAACCCAAATCTGCGTCTCCCGTCGCTCGTTTGGCAATTTCCGCCGTCGCTCGCGGGCGCGGGCTTCGCTCGCCTGCAGCCGACCGCGGAAGGAAAAGATCCAAGGTTAGACTGCCTCTAAACCGAGCATGGCTACGGACGGCGTTGGTATTACAGGTGGCCGGAGCGGGTTCGCGCGAGCGTCGTGGGCAAACGTTCTGGGTAACGTTGTCAAGATCGTCGTCGAGGGTGTCGCGGGGCTCGCCTTCGGCAGCGTCGCCTTGCTCGCGGACGCGGCCCACTCGCTCGCTGATCTCGTCGCCAGCGTCGTCGTCCTCGTCTGGGGCCAGAGCGCGTTCGACAGACCCGATGCCACCCATCCACACGGACACGACCGGATCGAACCGCTAACGGCGCTTTTCGTCGGTGCCGTTATCGCCCTGCTCGGACTCAACCTGCTCTACCGATCCGTCGAAGGGCTCGTCACCGGCACTGAGATCGAATTTAGCGTGCTCCTGCTTGCTGCACTCGGCTTCGCGATCGTCGACATGTACCTCGTCTACCGCTACACCATCGGCGTCAACGAACTCCTCCAGTCGCCCGCGCTCGCGGCGCTCGCGAGGGACTGCCTGAACGACATTTACACCTCGATCGCGGCGATCGCCGGTGTTCTTGGCGTTCTGGCAGGCTATCCGGTGCTCGATCCCGTCGCCGGCGGCCTCGTCAGTCTGCTAGTCGTTTATCAGGGCGTCGAGATCGGCAATGAGAACGTCGATTACTTGATCGGCGCCGCGCCCGACCCCGAGAAGAGCGGGGAGATAACGACCGTCCTCCGCCGGCACCCGACCGTCGAGGGGGTCCACGACCTGGCGGTGTTCTACGACGGGACCTCCCTCGAGGTCGAGGTCCACGTCGAAGTCGACGGCGACATGCCGTTCCGCGAGGCTCACGACATCGAATCGGAACTGGTCGATCGCCTGCGGGCGATAGAAGACGTCGGGGACGCACACGTCCACCTCGATCCCTCGGGCATCGGTGAGTGGAAAGAGTCGGCTGACGACCCCTGATCAGTCGCCGCTATCGGACGCGCCCTCGGCACCGTCTGGTGGACACGCGGTCGCGTCACGACGAAGGGACTGCCACCAGGCCCCGTCTCCGCGAGGTCCGCGAGACCGAGTGTCTCGCTCGATGACGAGACGCGAAGCGTCTCGAACCACGCGATCCCGAGTCGGTTCACCGTATTAAAGGGGGGAGGGTGTACCGTCTGTAACGGCCCACCACACTGCCACGTCGATTCGCCGCGACCGAGAGCTTTTATCCCGTCCCCGGACAGGGTACCGATATGGAAGTCGGAGACGTTCGCGAAGTCACGACCGGTACGTGTTCGGATCTCTACTACCTCGATACGGGAATGTACGAGACGAGTGAGTACGGTGCCGTCTACATCATCGACGACGACGACCGTCCCGCCGTCGTCGATACCGGTATCGGCACGAACTACGACCTGCTGGCGGACGCACTCGCCGACGTCGGCATCGAACGAGACGACCTTGCGGTAATCGCCGTCACCCACATTCACCTCGACCACGCCGGCGGTGCTGGCTTTCTCGCACGCGACTGTCCGAACGCGGACGTCTACGCCCCGGCAATCGGGGCCGACCACTTGATCGATCCATCGCAGCTGGTCGCGGGGACGAAACGCGCCGTCGGCGACCAGTGGGACTACTACGTGGAACCGGAGCCGGTCCCCGAGGATCGGATCGTCCCGATCGAGGACGGTGACGTCATCGACCTCGGTGCCCACGAACTGCGCGTCCACGCGACCCCCGGCCACGCGCCCCACCAGGTCGTCTTCGAAGACCCCGGGAACGATGCGGTCTTCGTCGCTGACGCCGCTGGTATCTGGGTTCCCGAAACGGAGGAGATCAGAGAGACGTCACCGCCGTCCCAGTTCGACCTCGAGCAGTGTCTCGAGGACGTCGAGACCCTCAAAGAACTCGATCCGGACGTCTTTCTCTATTCGCACTTCGGACCCCGTTCAGTCGGTGACGACGCAGGACCGGCGCTCGAGGAGTACGCGACCGTCCTGTCGAAGTGGGTCGCGGCGGTCGAGTCGAAACGCGACGAAGTCGCGGACGACGAGGCGGTGATCGAACACTTCGTCGACTCGGCGGCGATGGACGACGTCTGGGGTGAAGCGAAATCGAGTGCGGAGACCGAGAAGAACACTCGCGGCGTGCTGGGCTATCTCGAGCGTCGGGAGTGAGCAGCAGCTCGGGCGGTGGAGGAAGCGGACGGTCGACCTTCGACGCGATAGATCACTCCGTCCGATTCCGATAATCGTCCGTTTTCGGTCATTTCAGCCGTTTTTTAACGATAATATGGCCGACAATAAACTCGAGAACGGATGAATTCCGTTTCATCACATTTTATCGCATGGGAGATTCTCCCATACGTATATGGACTGGAGGGATGCCGAACGGGAGTACGAAGACGAAGTCACCGAGGAGACGACGCTCGCGCAGATGTACGAAGACTCGGCCGAGCGTCATTCGAATCGGCCGGCACAGAAGTACAAGGGAGGAATCTTCGATCGATCGCTGACCGACTCGGTCCTGACCGCTGCGGATCCTGGTGAGTACCGGACGATTTCGTACGCGGAGATGCGCGATATCGTCCGGAAACTGTCCACCGGGTTCGTGGACCTGGGAGTCGAGAGGGGAGACCGTATTGGACTCTTCGCGAACACGCGCATGGAGTGGGCACAGTGTGACTTCGCCTTGCTCGGGGCCGGCGCCGTCGTCACGACCGTCTACCAGAGCTCCTCACCCGATCAGGTTCGGTACCTGCTCGACGATCCGGGTGCCGACGGCGTCGTCGTCGAGAACGAAACGCTCCTCGAGCGGGTCCTCGACGTCGAGGACGGTCTCGACCTCGAGTTCATCGTCTCGATGGACGAACTCGAGGGCTACGACGACCGGGACGACATCTTCACCCTCGGGGAGGTACACGCCCGAGGCGAGGAGCGATTCGACCTCGATGCCTACGAGGACCGCATCGACGAGACGGAACTAGACGATCTGGCGAGCCTGATCTACACGAGCGGGACGACGGGCCAGCCGAAAGGCGTCCAGCTAACGCACGGCAACTTCCGATCGAACGTCAACGGCACCCGGAAGCGTTTCGGGCCGCGTCCCGACAAGGCCGAGGACATCCCGGCGATCGACGAGGAGGTGCTGGCGATGTCGTACCTGCCGCTGGCTCACGTCTTCGAGCGGACGGCCGGCCACTTCACCCTGTTCGCGAGCGGCGCCTGCGTCGCGTACGCGGAGAGTCCGGATACGCTGCAAGAGGACTTCAGCACGGTTCAGCCGACGGGGGCTACGAGCGTCCCCCGCGTCTACGAGAAGATTTACGACGCGATCCGTGAGGAGGCCAGCGGGTCGGCGGTGTCGAAACGGATCTTCGAGTGGGCGACGGACGTCGGTGTGGAGTACTACAAAGCCGACTCCCCCGGCTCGATTCTGAAGGCGAAGCAGGCGCTTGCGGACAAACTCGTCTTCTCGTCGGTCCGGGAGGCACTGGGTGGCGAAATCGAATTGCTCATCAGCGGCGGCGGGAGCCTCTCACCGGAACTGGCGCGATTATACCACGCGATGGGACTCCCGATCTACGAAGGGTACGGGCTGACCGAGACCGCACCCGTCGTCTCGACGAATCCGCCCGAGGCCGTGAAGATCGGAACGATCGGGCCGCCGCTGTTCAACGTCGACGTGAAAGTCGACGAGACCCTCGCCGACCAGGAGGCCTTCGTCGACGACGAAGGCGAGGTCGGCGAACTCCTCGTGAACGGTCCGAACGTCACGCAGGGCTACTGGAACAAACCCGGGGCGACCCAGAGTGCGTTTACTGAAGATGGCTGGTTCCGAACCGGCGATATCATCCACATTCGGCCCGACGGCTACCTCGAGTTCCGCGACCGCGTCAAACAGATCATCGTCCTCTCGACGGGGAAGAACGTCGCGCCGGGGCCGATCGAGGACGCCTTCGCCGCGAGCGAGGTCGTCGAGCAGGCGATGGTCGTCGGCGACGGCGAGAAGTTCATCGGTGCGTTGCTCGTCCCGAACACGGATCACATTCGCTCGTGGGCCGAGGAAGCCGATATCAACCTCCCCGACGATCCCCAGGGGATGTGCGACGACGACCGGGTTCGCGAACACGTCCAGCAGGAGGTCGACCGGGTCAACGAGGAATTCGAGAAACACGAAACGATCAAACGGTTCGAACTCGTTCCCCGGGAGTTCACCGAAGAAAACGACATGCTCACCCCGACGATGAAGAAGAAGCGACGTGTTATCATGGACCGATTCGAAGATCGCGTCGACCGAATGTACGGAGACGAGTGATCGAGAACGGATTTCGACAGACCCCGTCGATCGACCCCTCGCTTTTGACCGTTTTGTCAGTTGCTGCGCTTGCACTGTTCGGGTGGTAATCGTTCGCACCCGTTATGGCCCATTTTCCCTAGAATCATCGCACGAATCCCACAGTAGTTAACCGACTGGAGCGAGTACGACCGACACGAATGGACGTGCCAGCAGCGTCGCCGTGTCGATCGATTGCAGACCGAGAGTCGAACCTATGACGGGCGCAGAAGCGAGTGGAAATCTGCTCATACTGGTCGCCGCTATCGTCGGCCTCGGCGTCGTCTCACAGCTCCTTTCGGCACGGTTTCGTGTTCCAAGCGTTCTCTTTCTCATCGTTTCCGGGATCTTGATCGGCCCGGAAGGGTTGGGCGTGTTATCGGTCAGCTCGTTTGGCGAACAAAGCGGCCTTCCGACGATCGTCGGACTGAGCGTCGCGATCATCGTCTTCGAAGGCGCGTATCACCTCAAGATCGAAAAGCTACGAGAAGCGCCGAGGGCGGTGATCCGTCTGACGACCATCGGAGCGGCGATCGCGTTAGTGGGAACCGCCGTGACGGTCTGGTTCTTTCTCGGGGCCAGTTGGGAGATGGCGCTGATGATCGGCGCCCTCCTCGTTGCTACTGGACCAACGGTTGTCACGCCGATTCTGAAAGTCGTTCCCGTCCGCGATCGAGTCGCGGCGACACTCGAGACGGAAGGAATCATCAACGACGTGACGGCTGCGATCCTCGCGGTCGTCCTGTTCGAGGCGATGACCGAACAGGCGACTCCGAACGACTACTTGCAACTGTTTGCCGAACGGCTTGGGACGGGGTTGCTCGTCGGCGTCATCGTCGCCGTGATCGTCTGGGGGATACTTCAGTACGTCGATATCTCGCCCGACGATGCACCGCGAAACGCCCGGCTGCTTACGCTGGCTGGGGCGATCATCGCCTTCGGGACGGCCGATTACATCTTCCCCGAAGCGGGCGTCGCGGCCGCGGCGACGGCCGGGTTGATACTGGGCAACGCCGGTCTCCCCTACGAGAACGATATCGAGGCGTTCAAAGGCGACGTGACGCTGCTCGTCCTCTCGTTCGTCTTCATCACACTCGCCGCGTTGCTCGATTTCGACCGGCTGTTCGCACTCGGCCTCGGCGGCATAGCCGTGGTCGTGATCGTAATGCTGGTCCTGCGACCGCTGCTCGTCTTTCTGTCGACGTACGGTAGCCGGTTTACGGTCAGAGAGAAGCTGTTTATGAGCTTCGTCGGCCCGCGCGGGATTATTCCCGCGTCGGTCGCGACGCTATTTGCGATCCGGCTCCAGACGCCCGAACCGCCGACGAATCCGGCCGGAGCCGATCTCCTCGTGGGAACGGTCTTCCTCGTCATACTCGTGACCGTCGTCCTTGAGGGTGGGTTCGCCAGGCAGATCGCGGAAAAACTCGACGTCATACCTATGCGTGTACTCATCATCGGCGGCGGCCGCGTCGGCCGCTCGCTGTCAGAACGACTGGAAGCGCGCGGAGAAAACGTAGTCCTGATCGAGGAAGACCGTGCGGTCCTCGAGCAACTTCGTAACGACGGGTTCACCGCCCGCGAGGGCGACGGGACCGACGTGGAGGTGCTCCGCACGGCGGGTGCGGAGAACGCTCGGATCGTCGTCGCGGCGACCGGCGACGACGACGTGAACCTCCTCGTGGCGCAACTCGCACAATCGAACTTCGACGTGCAGACGGTGATCGCCCGGGCGAACAACCCCTCGAACGCCGCGGCGTTCGAGGACCTCGGCGTCGAGACTATTTCGGCGGCGGAGTCGACCGCGTGGGCGATCGATAACGTGATCGAACGGCCCGCGCTCTCGAACTGGATGTCCGAACTCGGCCGATCCGGCGACGTCCAGGAGATCGAAGTCACCGACGAGGACCTCGTGGGCAAGCAGATATCCGACATCGACGGGGAACTCCCGAACGGCGTTCTCATCGCGCTCGTGAGCCGGGACGGCATCAGCGAAGTTCCGTCTCCGGACGTCGAACTACAGCGAGGGGACCACATCACACTTATCGGTCGGACTGAGTCGGTCCGAGAGGCGATCCAACGCTGCGGAACGCCCGTCTAGTACTCACGTCGTCGTCGTCGTCTTCCGGGTCGACGTCGACGGACCTGTCCCTCGAGGCCCTCGATCGACGAATCGATCTTCGCCGTGGTCGGTTCCCGTTGCCGATGCCACGGTGATCGATGTCGTCGTCGGTCCATCGTCGACCGTTCGATACGGGCCCACCCGAGACTCGAAAAACCGATACCGTTTTGCGCGTGTGTCCTTCACTGTGGTACCATGAAACACGTACGTGGACCGCTGTGCTCGATCGACGTCGGCGACCGAACGGTCGAGACCGAAGCGATAGACGAAATCCTCGAGTCGTTCATCGGTGGGCGGGCGCTCGGGACGAAACTCGCCCACGATCGAATTCCGTTCGATGCGGACCCGCTGGGTTCGGAGAACCGGCTGTACTTCGCCACGGGCCCGATGCAACACTCGACCATGAGCTTTACGGGTCGGATGTCGGCGACCGGCGTCTCGCCGTTGACCGACGGGCTACTCTCGTCAAACGCGGGCGGGTTCCTCTCGCGGAACTTCACCGGCACGGGCTACAGTGCCGTCGAGATTACCGGCGCGAGCGACGAACTCGTCATCGTCCACGTCTCCGACGACGGTGTCGAATTCGAGCCCGTGCCCGACCTCGCCGAGGCGACCGTCTCGGAGACCTGTGAGTACATCGAGGACGAACATGGGTTCGGCTCGGAACACACCACAGTTATCGGCCCCGGCGGCGAGAACCAGGTTCGCTTCGCTTCGATCATGACCTCTCGAGAACGAGCCTTCGGCCGCGGCGGGCTCGGAGCGATCATGGGCTCGAAGAACGTCAAGGCGATCACCTTCGACGGCGACTCGACGCGTGACGTCGAGATTCCGCCGCTCCAGATGGAAATTCACGGCGAGGCAGCCAAAGCGGACCATCCGATGAAAGCCCAGGGGACCACCTCGGTCACGGAGTACGCGAACATGGTCGAAGCCCTGCCGACGCGGTACTTCACCGATACCTCCTTCGAGGGCGTCGAGGGAATCAGCGGCGACCGTGTCGAGGAAAAGAAGTACAAGAAAGGAACCTGTTCGGCGTGTGCGTTCGCCTGTAAACTCCCGACTCGAGACGAGGAGTCAGGCCTCGAGACCGAGGGCCCGGAGTACGAGACGGTCATGGCGTTCGGCTCGAACGCAGGTATCGACGACATCGTCGACGTGATGCAGTCGAACAAGCTCTGTGACGAGTACGGACTCGACACGATTTCGGCCGGCGACGTCGTCTCGGCGTACCTCAAAAGCGAAGACGAGTTCGGCAACGCCGATCTCATCCACGACCTCGTCGAGAAAATCGCGTATCGGGAGGGCGTCGGCGACACGCTCGCCGATGGAGTCGACCGCGTCCACGACGAACTCGGCGTCGAAAACTGGTCGGTCAAGGGCATGGAGTTTTCTGCTCACGACGGTCGTACCTTGAACGGGCAGGGGCTGGCCTTTGCCACCTCGAATCGCGGTGCGGACCACATGTACGCCGAGTTCTACCCCTACGAGTACCCGCTGGTCGACGCCGACGACGCGTTCGACAAGGGGGGTCTCGAGGACAAACCCCCGAAACTCGTCGAACTCGAGAACATCAATGCGATCAAGGACAGCGGCGTCATCTGTAAGTTCTCTCGGGACTTCGTGACGGAAGACCGCATCGCGACACTGCTCGACGCCGACTACGAGGAACTGCTCGAGGTCGGGGCCGAAGTCGTCTCGCTCGAGCGTCACTTCAACAACCAGCGCGGCTTCGACCGCGACGACGACCGACTCCCCTACGAGATTCCGGACTTCGAACGGGGACTGGAAGAGTACTACGACGAGCGCGGCTGGAACGACGACGGAACGGTCCCCGACGCAGCGTTCGAAGGCGGTCACGGCGCGCCGGCCGACGACTGAACGCGGTCGCCCTTCATTTTTGCCGCCCGCTACTGAATCGGAATCCGGGTCACCGACCGAGCGGGCGATCGAATCGGAACCGTCGTCGTCGGCGTTCCGTCTGCACCCGCTGCCTGGAGTTCCTCGAGCGTTCGCTCGATACCGTTGTGGTGGCCAGCGCCGATAACTGCGACGACGTCGTGTCCGTCGCGTCGGAGGACGTCGAGTCGCTCCGCCATGGCGCGGTCGCGCCGGTCGATCAGCACGGCTGTGACCTCGGGGAGCAGCCACCGCAGGTGGTCGATCGCCGGTTGCACGTCGTCGCCGCTTCGGATGTCTTTGAGCGGGAGCGAGAGCAATTCGGCCTGCGTCGCGTACTCCGCGGGCCCCATCGCCCCCATCCGGAACGCGACTTTCGGGAGCGTCTCCGGCCCGAGCCGACTCGAGAGTTCGCCGACGGTTTCAGCGATCGGATCGTCGATGAGCGCGACGTCGGTGTCCCGTTCAGCGGCGGTCTCGATGGCCGTTTCCATGTCGGTCTGTCCGGGGTCGAGCCCGTACAGCCGGACGACCGTCCGCTGGATCGCTTTCAGCGTGCTGTAGGCGACCGCGGTGACGGGTGGCAACTCCCGCGCCAGTTCAGCCGGCTCCGGGCGGTCGCGTCGCTCGAGGCGTTCGAAGCGCGATTCGTCGAGCTCGACGGCGACGAGGTCGGGGTCGGTCTCGCGGATGGTCGCACGGACGCGCCGGCGGTGCGTCTCGGAGAAGTGAACGCTGGGGACGAGGGTGATGGTGCCGTCGTTGGACATCTCGAATGCCGATTCGTCGGCGACACGCTTGAAACTATGATCGATCGTCGGCCGATCCGCAGCCGACCCGCTCTCTCGTTCGGATCGCCATCCCTACGAGCCGTCGTCGGCTCCGCCGTCGTCCCCGACGCCGTCGGTCGCCGGCGAGCGTCGATCGTCTCCGCGAGACGGCAGCGGACTGTCGTCGGCCCGCGAGGGGTGAATGTTGAAGTTGTTTCCCCGGTACGGATCGGTCTCGGGATCGTACGACAGCTCGCTGCGCTCGAACAGGTAGGTGAAAAAGCCGAGTATCGGGACGCAAAAGGTGATCGCCGCCCACTTCGCCGGCGGCTCGAGGCCAACCCGCCCGGCGTCGTAGTAGGCGATGGCGGTCAGGCCGAGGTGCCAGGCGAGTGGTATCCCAATGATCGCCGCCTGTAAGACCGTGCTCATACGCGACCAGACGGGCTCGATCCTTCTAAAGTAGTTGTCTCGTCATGACGTCTGCGTTCGTACGCTAACTCTCACGACGTCTGCCATCTCGGTCGGATCACGCGGGCGGTCGCGGTCGGCAGACGAGTTCGCCGCTGCAGTTCGGACAGACGGCGTCCAACTCGGCGGTGCAATCGGGACAGAACGTGCACTCGTACGCACAGATATAACTCTCATCGGATTTCTCGAGCGGGCGATGACACCGCTCACACTCGGATCTCATCTCGAGTGGCATGCGAGTACTGCGGCGTACGGCCGATGAATACGTGTACGTTACGGCTATTCGGTCGGAGACCGGACGAGTCGAATTCGTCTCGAACGTCCCCTCGGCGCGACCGCCGTCCGTCTCGGCCGTCGCTTTCGTTCACGGCTCGCGTTGCCCCCGTTTGCAATTTTGGTTCGCGTCGAATCGCACGTCTCGCTCACGGATTCATCGTTCGCTACGCAGTTCGAGGGAACCGAGAACTGCGATTCCCTCGCACAATCTGGACCACACGGTCCAGTGTAACGGGCTCAGTTGACGTCGAACTCGATCGCTGCACCCTGACCGAACCCGACACAGAGCGTCGCCAGGCCGAGGCCGCCGCCGCGTTTCTGGAGTTCGTGGATCAGCGTGACCGGCAGACGAGCACCCGACGCGCCGAGCGGGTGCCCGATGGCGATCGCACCGCCGTTGACGTTGAAAATCTCGGGATCGATGCCCAGTTCGTCGCGCGAGTACAGCGTCTGACTGGCGAACGCCTCGTTGAGTTCCACGAGGTCGTACTCGTCGATGTCGCGACCGGTGCGCTCGAGCAACCCGCGAGTCGACGGGACCGGGCCGATTCCCATGACGGTAGGGTCGACGCCGGCGACGTTGTTCTGACCGATCTCGGCCATGATCTCGAGGTCGTGTTCCTCGGCGAAGGCTTCGCTCGTCACGAGCAGCGCAGATGCGCCGTCGGAGATCTGCGAGGCGTTACCGGGTGTGACGGTGCCGTCTTCTTTGAAGACGGTCGGCAGGTCGGCGAGTTTCTCGGCTGTGGTGCCGGGACGGATCCCCTCGTCCTCCTCGACGGTTCCGTCGTCGGTCTCGATCGGGACGATCTCGTCGTCGAACCGTCCCTCCTCGGTGGCCTCGACCGCGTGCTGCTGACTCCGGGCGGCGTACTCGTCTTGCTCCTCGCGGCTGACGCCGTACTCCTCGGCTACTTTCTCGGCGGTCATCCCCATCTGGAGATCGCCGAGGTCGTACAGTTCGGCCAGTCGCGGGTGGATGTGCCCGATCCCTTCGCCCATCGGGACGCGAGTCATGCTCTCGACCCCGCCGGCGATGATCGCATCACGGTTGCCGGCCGCGATGGCGTCCGATGCGGAGATGACCGATTGCATCGAGGAGGCACACCAGCGGTTGATCGTCGTCGCCGGCACGCCCTCGCCGAGTTCCGAGAGGATGGCGATAACGCGCGCCAGGTTGTTGTCCTGCTCGCCGCGCTGCTGGGCACAACCCCACATCAGATCGTCGATCTCTTCGCCGGAGAGCCCGGTCTCGGCCAGGATCTCGTCGATTAGCGCCACCGAGAGGTCCTCGCTTCGGACGTCCGCGAACACGCCGTCTTCTTTCCCCTGTGGTGTCCTTACTGCCTTCACTACGACTGGTGTCTGTGACATGTACTACCGAATGTCCCTCACGAACTTAAGTCCGGTCGAACTCTCGAGGGCGGGCAAATCGTTTACTGGATTCCCGATGGAAATCACACTGGACGGGCCGGTGAGAACTGCGAGTGGGCGGCGAGGACCACTGATCACAACTCGTTCCCTCGACGACGCTGGCGCTGTTGATCGTTCGCGATCTGGGTGAAAGTGCTATTTTACCTAGCGGCGTTTCCTTAGTACAGCGTGTCGTTCACGAAAACATGACCGATCGAACCACGTTGATCGCGGTCGCTCTCACGGCGTTGCTCGTGGGGTCGATCGCGGGTGCCGGCTTCGCCGGACTGTTCGGCGACGACGGCACCGCTGAGGCCGACCTCGACCCGGAGAACACGCTTCTCACAGGCACGACCGATCCGGAACTGGCGACCTTCGCGTCCGACGACGCGTTCGTCGAGTACTTCCGCGACGCTTCGAGTGGCATCCGTTCGGGCGGTCCGACGGCGCTCCCCCCCACGGATGACGACGGCGTCGCGCTCGAGGGAGGCTCGAGCAGGGAACCGGATAGTACCACCGATACGGCTGACCCCGGAGGGAATGCGGCGTCAGAACGGGGTGACCGAACCGAACCGCGTCACTCCAGGACGAACGTCCAGGAGGCAGGTCTCGACGAACCGGACGTCCTGAAGACCGACGGCGAGTCGGCCTACTACGCCACCTATCGATACACGTCGCGATGGGCCGAGACGTCGATCGTCGACGTGAGCGATCCCGCTGCGCCCCGGACCGTGGGGTCGATTCCGCTCTCCGGCGATCTCCTCCTCGCGAACGACACCCTCGTCGTTCTCGGCAACCAGCAAGCGGCCGGCTACGACGTGAGCGATCCCGAGGACCCCGAGCGACTGTGGCGCAACGACCTCGAGGCGACCGTCGAGACCGCTCGCCTGTACGACGGCGACCTCTACCTGGTTCTGGTGGATCGACCCGGCAGCGACCCGTGTCCGATCGTTCCCTACGGCGACACGGCGATCGAGTGTACCGACGTGGTCCGTCCGGCCACGCAAGCCGACGCCGATGCCGTCTACACCGCCGCCCGCGTCGATCCCGAGACGGGGTCACTCGAGAGCGAAGAGAGCGTCGTCGGCTCCCGTTCGCTGTCCGCGACGTACGTGTCCGAGAACGGGATCTACCTCTCGTACACCCGTTCGACCGACAGGTACGAACTGCAGCGATCGTTCCTCGGCAGCGAGAACGGTTCCGATCTGTTCGATGCGACGGCTCGCAACCGCCTCGCCGCCCTCGAGACCATCGATATCTCCCAGCGCGCCAAAGCAGTCGAACTCCAGGAAATCCTCACCGACTGGTACGGCCGGATGGACGACGGTGAGCGCAAAGCGGCCCGTCAGGCCTTCCAGGACGGATTGCGTGACTACGTTGCGGCCCACCACCGCGATCTGAGCACGACCGGTATCGTCAGGATCGACATCGAGGGCGAACTGTCGGTCGAGGCCAGCGGCGAAGTCCCGGGAACGCCACTCAACCAGTTCTCCATGGACGAACACGACGACCATCTCCGTATCGCGACGACGATCCCGCGAACGCACGGCCTCGACTCCGAGAACGACGTCTACGTCCTCGATTCGGACCTCGAGACCGTCGGCTCGGTGACCGGGCTGGGCGTCGACGAGCGCATCTATTCCGTCCGTTTCGAGGGCGACGAGGGGTACGTCGTCACCTACCGGGAGATCGATCCGTTCTACACGCTCGATCTGTCCAACCCGACGAACCCGACCGTCGACGGGGAGCTCAAACTGCCGGGCTTCTCGACGTACCTGCACCCGCTTGAGGACGACCTCGTCCTCGGTATCGGACAGGAAGACCGCAGGCCCAAGGCGACCCTCTTCGACGTCAGCGATCCCGAGAACCCGATCGAACTCGACTCCGAGATCCTCACTGAGGAGTACTACAGCGCCGTGAGCCGAACGCACACGGCGTTCCTACAGGACGAGACTCACGGCGTGTTCTTCATGCCCGGCGGTGAACAAAGCTACGTGTTCGACTACACCGGCGGCGAACTCGAGGAGGTCGCTCGCGTCGACCTGGGCGGGGCCGGAGCGCGTGCGATGTACGTTGACGACTACCTCTACGTCTTCGGCGAGAATCAGGCGGTCGTCATAGACGAGACGAACTGGGAGGTCGTGAACCGACACGAGCTGTAGCGGACGCGTATCGGGCTGCAACGGACACGACTCCTCTCGTGGTATTCCCTCCGGACTGAGCTAGCAAGTCGATTCCGTTTCGCTTCCTGGCCATCCTTTCGGCCAGATCGTCACGGTCGACTGTAGGGAGGGGAACTCTTTTGCCCGCGGTTTGACAATGCCACCTCATGGACGGCAACGAGACTGTCGACCGTTCCGAATCGGACCGCCCGGATCGGACCGATCAGCCAACCGGAACGGACGATGGCCCGGCCGGTGACGAGGTGGAAGCCGCGACGAACGCAGGGACTCCGAATGGGGAGTTATCCGCCACGAACGCAGAGGCGCCCGCAGCAGATGGAGACGAGCCCGCGACGGAGACGCATAGCGCCGAGCAGCCGTCTTCGAGCGACGTCGACGCGTCGATGCCGGCCGTCCCGGATCCGGAGCCACAGGAATCCGACGTCCCCGAAGACGTACAAAAATACGCTCGTTTCAAGAAAATGGACGGCGCGCAGTACGAGCGAGTCAACGAGTTCCTGCGGGATCGGACCTACATTACCGCCCGAGAGTGGGCCATCGCGCGGCTCTGTTCCGACTTCCGAACGGAGACCGGCATCGAGATGACGAAAATCGGTGAGAACCTGCCTGAACTCATCCCCTTCATGACCGATACGTACACTCCCCAGGCCGTCAATCAGGCCCGCTCATCTTTCGAAGAGAAGGTCCGTACGGCAGGAGCGACCTTCCTCTACGGCGCGATGTGCGACTTCTTCACCGCGGAGGAACTCGACGACGTGATGTACGAGGCGACCGAGGTCGCGAAGTTCCTCCTCGAGGTCGAGGGCGTCGACCTCTCCGTCGAGGACGAACTCGAGGCCGAAGAGCGCATCTCGAGCGTGATGCGTGAGGTTCGCGAGGCCAGCGAGGACCTTCGCGCGGAGGACGTCGCCGAGAGCGAGGACTGACGCGAAAGCGAGCGTACCGTTCAGGTCGCGAGCGCGACCGAGAACTATGATATGGCTGTAGCGGATCGATCCGGATACGATGAACGACTCTCGCGACGTACGGTCGGACTCTCTCGACGAGGGTGGGCCGTCGCCACAACTGATCGCGCTCGGTGCCGGTATCGTCGACGTTCCGATATTCGCGTACGTCTCCCTCGAGCTGTTCGGCGATCCGACGTTCGGCGCGTTCGTCGGTCTATTGCTCGGTCTCGGAACCTACCTGTTTCTCCCCGCGATGATCGCCGACGAGGAGGACCGAGACGCAGACGACCTCGAGCCGACGGACGTCGGTACTCGCCTCCGCAGCTTCCACCGGACGGCCGCCGGACTCGCGCTCCCACCGGCGGCCGTCGTGCTGTTCGGGTGGCGGTTCGTCTCCGAGACTCTCTTCCTCGGCTTCCTCCTCGCCCTCGTCATCGCCGTCGTGATCTACCTGTCGCTCGCGGTGTTACTTCCGAGGCGCCTCGCCTGATACGGACTGCTGTCCGTCAGTTCCGGAGCAACCGCGACCGTCCTGTGGGTGCTCCTGTAAACCGTTACAGCTGACCGTACGAGGGCAACGACTCCGGTCACGGTTTCGTTCCTTGAGCGCCGTTCGCTCTGATTGCCCTGCGTTCGAGTCCTCACTTCTACCCCCGTTGCACTTGCGAGTCCGCTTCTTTTGCCCGCTCGAAGGATAGCCCCCACGTATGACCGACCTGCCTCTCGCACCGGAAGCCGGCTGGAATTCGCTGTACCTCGTCGGTGACTGGATCGATAGCGGTGACCGGGACAACATCTCCGTCGAGAACCCCTACACGCGCGAGGAGATCACGTCCGTCCCGGCGGGCACCGAAGACGACGTCGACCAAGCGTACGAGGCCGCCGCCGAGGCCCAGACCGGGTGGGCCGAACAGCCGCCGCAAGCGCGAGCCGGCGTGATCAACGCTGCCCTCGAGTTCGTCGACGACCACCGCGAGGAAATCGCCGAGTTGTTGACCCTCGAAGCCGGGAGCACGCGGGTCAAGTCCGAGGCCGAACTGGGACTGCCCGCGGAATGATGCAGCAGGCGGCCAGCTACCCGTCCTGAATGGACGGCCAGCACGCGGATTCGATCACGCCCGGCAAAGAGAATATCGCGGAGCGGGTCCCCGTTGGCGTCGTTGGCGTCATTTCGCCGTGGAACTTTCCGCTCCACCTCTCGATGCGGGCGGTCGCTCCGGCGATCGCGGCCGGTAACGGCGTTGTCCTCAAACCTGCCTCGAACACGCCGATCACGGGCGGCCTGCTGCTCGCGCGCATCTTCGAGGCGGCCGGCGCACCGGAGGGGATCATCAACGTCGTTCCGGGTCGCGGCTCCGATATCGGCGACGCGGTTGCGGGCCACGAACTCCCGAGCGTCATCGCCTTTACGGGTTCGACTGAGGTCGGCGAGCGCGTCGGGGAGCAGGCGGCCGGCAACGCCGCGTTGCCCGCCCTCGAACTCGGCGGGAACAACGTCCACGTCGTCACCGAGAACGCCGACCTCGAGCGGGCCGTCGACGGAGGCGTCTTCGGTTCGTTCCTGCACCAGGGCCAGATCTGTATCTCGACCAATCGCCACCTGGTCCACGAGTCGCTCTACGACGACTACGTCGACGCGCTTGCCGAACGGGCCGCCTCGCTGCCGACTGGTGATCCGACCGACGACGACACGATCGTCGGTCCCATCATCGACGAGAGCCAGCGCGACCAGATCCTCGAGTACGTCGAGGAGTCGGTCGACGAGAGAGCGACGGTCGAGACCGGCGGCGACCACGACGGTCTCGTCGTCGACCCGACGGTTCTCTCCGACGTTGACAACGACATGGCCGCAGCCTGCAACGAACACTTCGGCCCCATCGCGCCCGTAATCCCCTTCTCGAGCGACGAAGAGGCGATCGATCTCGCCAACGACACGATCCACGGTCTCTCGGGGTCGGTCCACAGCGAGGATATGGCGCAGGCTCGCCAGATCGCCGACGGAATCGAGACGGGGATGATCCACATCAACGATCAGCCGGTCAACGACGAACCCCACGTCCCGTTCGGCGGGATGAAAGAGTCCAGCATCGGCCGCTACAACGGCGAGCAGATCCTCGAGGAAGTGACGACGACGAAGTGGATTTCGATCCAGCACGAACCTCGAGAGTACCCGTTCTGAAGGGGTTTCTCGCAGGAGCCGGACTGAAGCGCTACTCACGCCCCCGAACGACTCTCGTATTGACCCCGTCCGCCAGCTAGTGATAGCCGACTCCATCGAGTGCGCTTCGGGTCCGTCCCGAATCGTATTCGTTATCTGCTGGTATCTCTGAAGACGACTATGAACTCCCCTGGACCCGTCTCCGACGATGGCCGAGCGTTGCAGAGCCGTGGATACCGCATTACCGTCGACGATGGTCGCGACTCGTTTTTCGCGATTTCTCTCGAGGAACCGAATAGTGAGACGGCGTGGATCATGTCGGACACCGTTCGAACGCTCGAGGACATGCAATAGGCCGTCCGTTCTCGCTCACTTCGGTCGACGGGCTGTGATTTCCTGGTTCGAATCTCGACCACCTCAGTCGCCACTCACGAGTGGATCGCGGCGGCATGCGAGGGTTGGGATTTGAACCACCGCCAGACGGTCGCTCACTCCGTTCGCGCTGCGTCTCGCGTACTTCAAATCCCGCGTCTCGTACTCGTCACTCGCGGATACTCGTGACGAATGCGAGGGTTGGGATTTGAACCCAAGGACCCCTACGGGAGCGGGTCTTAAGCCCACCGCCGTTGGCCTGCTTGGCTACCCTCGCACAGAAGGCAATCGATCGTTGTCCCGGGGTCGGGATGTGCGTTTCGGTGTGGCGACGGTTCGTCGGTGGCCGCGACCAATCGAACTCGAGGCAGCGTCCTTCCTCGTGCTACCAGTCGACGCTCAGTGTGCCGTCACCGTGGGGATCCGGCGCGATCTCTTCGTCGGTTCGACGGTCGACGACGTGGATGCAGCCGTCGTCTTTCTTCGCTGGACAGACCTCCGCGGCGCGGACGTTGTGCTCGAGGTCGTCCTCGTCGAAAAAGTACGTTTTCGGCTGGGCCATGCCGGAAGCGATGGACATCTCCCAGTTGTCGCTGACTTCGGCGCACTTGCCCGCGCCGAAGCACTTGTTCGCCTCGAAGATTATCTTGTAGGGCTTCTCCTTGACCGGCGGGGCGTCGGCCGAACCGACGTCGCTAGCGCGTTGAATGGCGTCGTCGCTCATTGGGTTCTAGTTCGATCGGTTGGTCTTTCGCCTTACGGTTGGCGCGAACGGTGTGAACGCTTTCGTCGGATTCAATCAGGCTGGCACTCCCGCTTTCGGCTCGGGCAGGTCGTACGTGACGCCGGTGAGTTCGCTCGAGACGGCCCACAGTCGACGGGCCGTCTCCTCGTCGTAGGAGCGATCCGAGGACGCCTGACGTTCGGGCGTCCCGCGCATGTTCTGGAATCCGCCGGGGCCATAGTACGCACCGCCCTCGGCGTCCGGATCGGTTGCGGCGTACAGCGTCGGGAGCGCGCCCTTTCCCGCGGACTGGGCCAGAACGGTGTTCATGATCCACATCCCGGTTTTCCGAAGCCGGCTGCCACGCTGCTCGGGGCCGCGAAATTGCAGTTGCGTGTCGGCGTAGCCGGGGTGAACCGCGATGCTCTTTGCGTTCGCGTCCGCCGTGAGCAGCCGTCGCTCGAGTTCGTACGCGAACAGCACGTTCGCGAGCTTCGACTGTGCATACGCGTCCCACTTGTCGTAGGACTGTTCGTGCTGGAGGTCGTCGAAGTTGATTTCTCCGCGTTCGTGGACGCCGCTCGAGACGGTTACGATCCGCGAGTCGGGTTCTTCGTCGATGGAGAGCGTGTCGAGTAACAGGCCGGTGAGCGCGAAGTGGCCGAGGTGGTTGACCCCGAACTGGGTCTCGAAGCCGTCTTCCGTTTCCGAGCGCGGGATCGCCATGACTCCCGCATTGTTGATTAGCACGTCGATTACCTCGTCCTCGAGTCCGTTGGCGAACGTCCGGATCGACTCGAGTGAGCCCAGATCACACTCCTCGACGCGGAGGTCTGCGTCGGTGCCGTCCTCGCGGATGTCCCGCGCCGCGTCCTCGCCGCGCTCGAGACTTCGGCAGGCCATGATCACCGTCGCACCGTTGCGCGCGAGTTCGCGGGTCGCCTCGAAGCCGATCCCGCTGTTCGCGCCCGTAATGACGATTGTCCGCCCGTGCTGGTCCGGGATGTCGTCGGCTGTCCAACCCATACCGGCCTTTCGTGGCCCGTGCCCTAAATAACAGCCCTGCGGGCACCACTCGAGGGGATTCCGCCAGTCGCCATCCGATGTATCGGCAGCGGCCACGACACCCGCGGTTGGGCGTCATCGCTCGCGGTCGTCTGAGACGGGGAGCGTAAACGAGAACGTCGATCCCTCGCCGGGTTCGGAGTCGACCCAGATCTCGCCGCCGTGGCGTTCGATGATCCGTTCACAGAGCGCCAGGCCGATGCCCATCCCGTCGTACTCCTCGCGGCTGTGGAGCCGATCGAAGATGGTGAACACCCGCTCCTGATTGTCCGGGGCGATGCCGATCCCTTCGTCGCGGACCGAGATCACCCACTCCCCGTTGCGTCGGTCGGCACCGACGTGAACCCGCGGCGGCTCGTCGCCGCTGTACGTGATCGCGTTGCTGAGCAGATTCTGGAACACCTGGCGTAGTTGATTCTCGTCACCGTCGACGTGGGGGAGTTCTTCGGTCGTGACTTCGGCGCCGCTCTCCTCGATCTGGAGCTGCAAGTCCTCGAGAACGCTCTCGAGTACCGCGTTCAAGTCCGTCGGTTCGAAGGGGTCACCGCGTGTTTCGATCCGCGAGTACATGAGCAGGGCATCGATCATCTCGCGCATCCGTTCGGCGCCGTCGACGGCGAACTCGAGGAACTCCCGGCCGTCCTCGTCGAAGACGTCTTCGTAGCGCTTCTCGAGCAACGTGAGATAGCTCGTTACCATCCGGAGGGGTTCTTGCAGGTCGTGTGAGGCCGCGTAGGCGAACTGCTCTAAGCGCTCGTTCGATTCCTCGAGCTTTCGCTGGTATTCCCGGCGCTCGGTAACGTCCTGAACGACGATCATGCCGGCGAAGATGTCGTCGTTGGCGTTTCTGACCGGCAGGGTATTAGCGTACAGGCGCCGGTCGTACAACTCGAGTTCGAACGAGTGGTGCTCCCCCTCGAGCGCCGCTTGGAAGTACGGTTCGTATTCCTCGATCAGACGATCCGGATAGATGTCGGAGACGCTGTTTCCGACGCGGTCCGCCGTATCGATGCCGATCTCGTCGAGTAGTTGGCCGCCGACGGCCGTATACGTCAGGTCGTCGTCGAACAGTCCGACCGACCCCTCGGGGAAGTTCTCGACGAGTGTCCGGTACCGACGCTCCGATTCCTCGAGTTCCCGTTCACGCTCCTTTCGATCGGTGATGTTCTGCAACATGATCATCCCCCCGAAGATATCACCCGCGTCGTCGGTCACGGGGAGCGTGTGGGCGAGCCAGTCCCGATCGTGGAACGACACCTCGAACGTGTTCGTCTCGCCAGCGAGGGCACCCTCGAAATTGGGCTCGAGTCGTTCGGCGAGCGCCGTCGGATACCGCTCCCAGATGGTCTGGCCAACGATCTCGGTCGCGTCGGTGCCGAGTTCCTCGAGGGTCTCGCCACCTGCGATCTGATATCGCAGGTCCTCGTCGAATAGGCACACCGCACCGTTCGGGAAGTGTTCGACGAGTGTCCGGTACCGTCGCTCACTTTCGGCGAGTTTTTGCTGGTACTCGCGGCGTTCGGTGATGTCCGTGAATGTGATGACGCCTCGAGTCACGGACCCATCTTCGTCCACCACTGGCCGTCCCTGAACTCTGATGATTCGCCGCTCCCCATCGGCGGCCTCGATTTCGAAGACGTCCGGTTCCCGAACGTCTTCGCCGGCGAGGACTCGGGTCATCGTCATCTCTTCGGGCGCGACCGCGTCCCCGGAGTCCGCCCACCGTATCGAGTATTTCTCGTATTCCGAGACGGAGCCGGCGTCGAACACATCCCCGCCCCAGATCTCTCGTGCGGTGTCGTTGGCATCGATGAGCCGCCCGTCGGCGTCGGCAACCACGACGCCGACCGGGAGGACCTCGAACAGCGTCTCGAGCTGATCCTGGTTGCGCTGGCGCTCGAGTTCGGCGCGTTTGCGGTCGGTGATGTCGGTGAGCGTGCCGGGGAAGGTCATCGGCTCGCCATCGTCGTCGCATTCGACGCGACCGCGAGCGACGACCCAACGGGTTTCGCCCTCGGCGTTTCGGACGCGGTACTCCGATTCGTATTCTCCGCAGGTCTCGACGGCTGCTTCGATCCCGGAAACGACCCGTTCGCGGTCATTCTCGTGGATAGCATCGATAAACCGATCGAGCGACACGCCACGATGAGCCGCTTCCGGGTCGACACCGAACGTCTTGGCGAACGATGGGCCGACGACCATCTCGTCGTTTCGGACGTCCCATTCCCAGGTACCGACGGCGCCGGCTTCGGTCGCCGCCTCGAGCTGCGATTTGGCGTCGCGAAGGTATCGTTCTCGCTCTTTTTGCTCGGTGATGTCCTGGGCCATCGTCATTCCAGCGAGGACGTCGCCGCGCTCGTCCGTAATCGGGGCCGCGTGGACCACCCACTCGCGGCCGGCGTACTCGAGTTCGACCGATCGTTCCTCGCCCGCGAGGGCGGCCTGAAACGCCGGCTGAAGCGCGTCGGCCGTTTCGTCCGGCCAGACCTCGTGGAATGTTCGCCCCTCGAGATCGTCGGGTTCGACGGGGATCCGATCGAAGCCCTGGCCGGCGGCCAGCGTGTACTCGAGGTCGTGATCGAACAGGGTCACGAGCCCGTTCGGGAAGTACTCCGCGAGCGTTCGGTAGCGCTGCTCCGATCGTTCGATTTCCTCTTGGTACGTGCGGCGTTCGGTGATATTCTGGGATATTCCGAGCGCGGCGATCACGTCGCCGTCTTCATCTCGAATCGGGACGATTTGGACGTCGTAGACCTGATCCGCGGTCTGGAGTTCGAACGAATTCGCATCGCCGTCGAGCGCAGCCTCGTAGCCCTGGGCGATTTCCTCGGCCAGCGCCGGCGCCCACGCCTCCCGGACCGGCTCACCCTCGAGTTCCGCGTTCGTCGCTCCGGTCTCGTCTATGGGGGTGCCGCCGATGGTCTCGTACCGGAGTTCGTCGTTGACCAGTGCGACCGCTCCGTTCGGGAAGTGTTCGACGAGCGTCCGGTACCGCTGTTCCGACTCCTCGAGTTTCCGCTCACGCTCGATCCGCTCGGTGACGTCGCGAAAGTAGACCGAAAGCCCCGTCTCGGACGGATAGATACGAATCTCGAACCACGCGTCGAGCGGTTCGGGATAGTATCCCTCGAACGAGACGGCCTCCTGGTCGTACATCGCCTGCTCGTACTTCGATCTGAACTTCCGGCCGATCGCTTCGGGAAACGCCTCCCAGACGTGTTCGTCGACCAGCCGGCGGCCGTCGGGGTTGATCAGCTCGTGTGCACGGTCGTTGAGATACGTGAACCGCCACTCTTCGTCGAGCGCGAAGAATCCGTCCGAGATCCGGCCGTACACCTCGTCGCGGTCCACTCGCGCCTGCCCGGTTTGCGTGACCGACGCGAGGATCTCTGCGACGTTCTGGACGAACTCGCAGTCGGCCTCGCGAAACGTCCGCTCTTCGCTTGTGTACGCTCCCAGAACGCCCCACGGCTCGTCGCTCGAGCCGATACGGACGGTGATGCCGCTGGTAACGCCATGTTCGGCGAGTAATTCGGACCCGTCGAACCGATCGGCGGCCTGTCGATCCTCGACGACGACGGGCTCGTCGGCCCGGAGTGTCGCTCCGATCTGCGACTCCGTTCCCGTCGGTAGCGTTGCAGTTCCGTCATCTCCCGTCTTCCACCCATTTCCCGTTCGCAACACGCACTCGTCTTCGCACGACCGCACCTCGAACAGCCCACAGTACTCGACATCCAGCGATTCGGCGACAGCGGCCACCGCTTTGTGTTGCAGTTGCACGTAATCGTCCGTCTCCAGCGCCTGTTTGCCGAGTTCGATGACCACCTCCTGGTGGCGAAGTCGAACGACGTGTGGTGGATCAGTGGATGAAGACGATCCCATTCTACCCGAGTACATCGGTCCAGAGGGTAAAACACATCGGTCGGTACCTGTTCACCTCAGCCGGCGACCGTTCGACCGACCGCCGGACCAGTGAATCGTCAGTAACGCGGTCGTCGACGATTCGCATCGCCGATCGGCGGCTTACTCGTAGTCGACGGAGACCGACTCGAGGACGACGTCCTCCCGCGGTCGGTCGTTGGTGTCGGTGTCGACGCTGCCGATTTCGCGAACGACGTCCATCCCGTCTACGACCTTGCCAAAGACCGAGTGGCGGTCGTCGAGGTGGGGCTGGGCGTCGAGCGTGATGAAGAACTGCGAGCCGTTGGTGTTTGGTCCGGAGTTTGCCATGCTCAACACGCCTTCGTCGTCGTGGCGCAGTTCATCGTGGAACTCGTCGTCGAACTGATAGCCGGGGCCGCCTCGTCCGGTTTCGGTCGGATCGCCGCCCTGGATCATGAAGTCCTCGATAACGCGGTGGAAGGCCACGTCGTCGTACAGTGGTTCGCCCTCGACTTCCTCTCCCGATTCGGGGTCGGTCCAGGTCTTCCCGCCGGTCGCGAGCCCGACGAAGTTGTCGACGGTCCGCGGCGCGCGTTCGTCGTACAGTTCGACCTCGATATCTCCCTCGGTCGTGTGCAGGGTTGCAGTAACGTCTCCCATACGTCGGCGACGACGGGACGACTGAAAACGATAGTGGTCTCGAGTCGCGGGACAGCGAGCCGACACCACCGGCTCTCGCGTCGGCCGTGATCGGTCCGACGCCCGATGGCCGGCCGCAGCTACATACTTCCGGACGTGAAACGAGGACGTATGGGCGACGGCACACACACGGGGGAACAGGTGACGCTCGCGCGGTTACCGTCGGGCGTGGAACTGACGACCACGGTTCACACCTATCGCGGTGACGAACCTGGGCCGACGCTGTACGTGCAGGCGGCCCAGCACGGCCGCGAAATCAACGGAACGGAGGTGCTCCGACGGTTCCACGAGCGACTCCCGCTCGAGACCCTGTCGGGGACTGTCATCGCCGTCCCCGTCGCGAACCCACTGACGTTCGACCGCGTCTCGTACACGACGCCGGAACAACTCGACAGCGTCAATCCGAACATGAACCGGATCTGGCCGGGAAACGGCGACGGCAGCCTCCACCAGCGGATGGCGGCTCGGCTCTGGGAGTACGTCGCGACGGCCGACGCAATCGTCGACCTCCACACGGGGAGCCCCGATATGCTTCCCCACGTCGTCTACCGGGAGGGCGACGAGCGCTCCAGATCGCTCGCCGAAGCGTTCGGAACCGATCTCCTGCTGTCCGAACAGGCAGACGAGGACGCCTCGGACGAGTGGCACCACCGCGGCTTCGCTGGAAAGCTCCGCGTCGCCGCCGCCGAAGAGGGGATCCCTTCGATCACGCCCGAACTCGCCTACAACAAGCAGATTCTCGAGACGGTCGTCGACGATGGGGTCGAGGGACTGCTCGACGTCTGTCGGTATCTCGACCTTCTCCCCGGACCGGTCCCCCGGCGCGACCAATCCATCGCCCGGAACCACCTGGGGCAGGTTACTGCTGGCGATTCCGGCCTCTTTCGGCCGAATCCCTCGCTCGAGGTCGGTGAGTCCGTCTCGGAGGGACACTCGATCGGCACGGTCTACCATCCGACGACCTACGAAACGTTATACGAGGCGACGGCCGACCGAGGTGGGATCCTCTATGCGCTCACGCAGGAGGCGACCGTGACCGCGGGCGACCAGCTCGCGAGCGTTGCGCTGGTTCGCGAAGCATAACCACTTGCAGGCGGCACGTGAGGCGTCGCATGCGACGGTATTTACAGTCGGTGCGACAGTATTCGCAGGCGGTGCGATGGTGTCAGTTAGCTGAAAGAGAGGGCGCTAAGCCCCTGTCCTCGAGGAGCGAACGGCGTTAGCCGCGAGCGAGTAGGGCGGGGATACAGCGTCCGCACGAGCGCCGACTTACTCTAGCCAGAACAGTTAACTAAACACAACTACTAGCAGAGAATAAGTCGCATGGAGTACAGTCCACGATACCGTCTCTTTCCCACCACCACCCAACGGGAGAGTTTGGATTGGACTCGTGACACCGTGCGACAACTCTACAACCACGCCCTCCACGAATTCAACAAGATACCAGAAGACGAGGGGACGCTTCGACAGCGCGTCTGGCACGTCCGCGACGAACTCCCACAACTCAAGCAACAGTGGACTGACCTCAAACAGGTCTACTCAACCGTCTTGCAGAAAGCTGTCGAGCGTATCCGAACCAACATCAACAACCTCGGCACACTCAAAGCCAAGGGCTACGATGTTGGCTCGCTGAACTGGAAAAAGCCCCGAGAGTACAGGAGTTTCACGTACCGGCAATCAGGCTTCGAACTCGACACGAAGAGTGGTCCGAGAGAGCGAGCGATACTCCGCCTTAAAAAAGTACGCGGCGAAACCCTTGAAATCCCACTCCGCCTTCACCGTGACCTTCCCGACCACGATGCTATCAAAGAAATCACGGTGAAGAAAGAGCCCACAGGAGCGTGGTACGCTTCGTTCTGTATCAGCACCGACACGCCAGAGAAACCAGACTCAGGGGACACCGACGCTGAGGATACCGTAGGAATCGACCTTGGCGTCCTTAACTTTGTCCAGGATTCGGACGGACGCTCCGTCGGACGTCTTGACTTGTCTGTGGAGCGTGAGCGCCTCGAGCGCGAGCAACGCGCTCTTTCTCGCAAACAGTACGAGTCGAACAACTGGGAGACGCAACGGCGTCGAGTCGCGACGGTCCATGCTCGCATGTCGAACAAGAAGCGAGATTATAAACACAAACTCGCACACTATTACACGACCGAGCACGATGCCGTGTTCGTCGAAGACCTGAACGTGACGTCACTGCTTGAAGGCAGTGGCAACGCGCGGAACAAGGCCGAAGTCGGCTGGCGTGACTTCATTTCGATTCTGAAACATCACGGTCGGAAGAACGAATGTCACGTCATCGAAGTCGAACCGAATGGCACGACGAAAGAGTGTGCATCGTGTGGCATGGAGACGGCGAAACCGGTGTGGGTTCGGGAACATTCCTGCCCGTCGTGTGGGTTCGAATTGGACAGGGATTGGAACGCGGCGTTGAACCATCCAGTCGCGTGGTCTGGAGAACCTAGGAGTGGTTCACTCCGAAGCAACGCCTGTGGAGACCGCGACCGCTGTGGATACTTCTGAAGTGTCTGCAAGTCGCGTCGTCGAAGCAGGAAGCCCCGCCCTCAAGGAGTCGCCGAAGGCGACGAGTAGGGCGGGGTAGTTCACTACATCACCTTCCCGGCCGAGACGTTCATGTCCTGCCCGGTAATCCGATCCGCCTGATCGGAACAGAGGAACCCGACGAGCGCGGCGACGTCTTCGCGCTGGACGAGTTCGCCCCGGGGGCTTTCCGCTTGCGCATCACGCTGCACTGCCTCGTACGTTCGATCAGTCGCCTCGGCTTTCCGTTCGAAGACCCGCTTGATACGCGGGCCGTCGACCGACCCCGGGCATACCGCATTGACGTTGATATCGTGGGCGCCCACTTCAGCAGCGAGTGTACGGGTAAAGCCGATCAATCCCATCTTCGACGTGGCATAGGGTGTCCGGTCGGCGAGCGGGCGCTTACCGGTGACCGATGCGACGTTGACGATTCGACCGTAGCCGTCGGCTTTCATGTGCGGTAGTACCGACCGACACATCGCGAACGGCCCCGTGAGGTTGATCGCCATCGTCCGTTCCCAGTCGTCAGTCTCGACCTCTTCGCAGGGCGCCGTCGGTCCGGCGATTCCCGCGTTGTTCACCAGTACGTCGACCGTTTCGAATTCCTCGATGGCAGCGTCGACGGTCGACTCGACCGTAGCGATGTCACTGAGATCGGTGTACTGTAGCCGGCCGATCTGGCCTTCGGATTCGACCAGATCCGCCGTCTCGTCCATCCTCGTCTCGTCGATGTCCGCGATGACGATATCGAAGCCGCGACCAGCCAACTCGAGGCAGATTTCCTGTCCGATTCCGCGACCGCCGCCCGTGACGATCGCGGTGTTGTCATGAGTCACGTCCCCAGCATACTCGGTTCAGTGTAAAACCCTTCGGACGTTCGTCCAGCCGCTACCGCCCGCCCCTCCCGACGTCTTCACCCCTTCGAGGCCTGGTTCCTTCGGCCTCCGGCTCCGACCCTCGTGCCCAAAACGCCGCTCAACAGGTCGAGTACCCGCCGTCGACGACCAGTCCATGGCCGCTGACGAACGACGACTCGTCGCTGGCGAGGAACAGGATCGCGTCGGCGATTTCTTCGGGTTCGCCGAGTCGCTTGAGCGGATACTCTGCCGCCATCGCCTCGCGGGCGGCCGCCGGATCGTCCTGTTGCTCGAGGTACCCCTCGAGCATCTGTGTGTCCGTAAAGCCTGGACAGACGGCGTTCGCGCGGACGCCGTAGGGACCCGCCTCGGCGGCGACGGTTCGTGTCATGTTCAACACCGCGGCTTTGGTCGTCGAGTAGGCCGCCTGCTTGGGGAGTCCGAGGATGCTCGCCAGTGACCCGACGTTGACTATCGCGCCGTCGCCCTGGGCTTTCATGTGCGACAGCGCTGCGCGACAGCCGTTCCAGACGCCCTTGACGTTGATATCGATGACGAAGTCCCGAATCTCGTCGTCGAGGTCCTCTAAGCTACTGCCAGGGTGGCCGGTCCCGGCATTGTTGACCATCACGTCGAGACTGTGGTCCTCGGCGACCGCGTCAACGACCGCGCGAAACTGTTCGCCGTCGGTGACGTCGAGTTCGTGAAACTCGGCCTCGCCGCCAGCTTCCTCGATGCTCTCGGCGACGGCCCGGCCGCCCTCGATGTTGACGTCGGTGACGATGACGCGCGCCCCCTCCTCGGCACACCGTTCGGCTGTTGCTCTCCCGATTCCCGAGGCCGCACCCGTGATAACCGTTGTCTTCCCGTCGAGTCGCATGGGTCGGGCATCGAACGGCATCTATATAAATTCGTTCATCATTTATGAGACAATTACTGACGTTGTTTACACAATGTTCTATACTATTGAACACTGGTAACTCTATGCTGTCGTGGTCGTCCCCGCCGATTCCGCTCGAGCGTCGGTGCCGTAGTCGGGTGTCGATACTGAGCTCGAGCGTCGACGGTGCGGTCGGCCGTCGCCGTACGAGCGAGATTCCTCGTCTGGTCCGCCGATGAAAAATGAGGGAACGTTGCCACATGAGCAGTACCATAATTTAGCTTATAAATAACGCAGCGGACGGGTACGACTCCGTTGGCTGGCTTCCCAACGATGAAACGGCAGCCACGCCCGCTATAGCCGGATGGGCCGTCTCGACGCGTGTGATCTCCGTCGCTTCAGTCGTTCTCGTCCTGATCGTGAACCGGACGAGAAGCGACTGTGAGCCGGAATCGGTTGCGGAACCGTGTGGCATAAACGCCGGATCGCCTCTGTGTTCCGCGATTCGTTCGGAACGGCTCGTTGCAGTCTTTCCCGAGCGACGTACTGAGCTGCTGGCTGTCCGACGAGACGCTGTGCCCCGCGAGATAATATTATGAAAGAGTAACTGTACTCGAAACAGTCACATCTGACAGCGCGTTTCCGCTCACGGTCGGTACCGACACGTTGATCCGACCGATTCTCGTTGCCGAACGATGTATGGCCGATCCCGAGATCCGGGTCCGAGACGTGTGGGTTCGGACCGCCTCACTCTCGTGGCCGATTGCGATCCAACAGACGCTCAATACGTTGATGCGGACGGTCGACGTTCTCGTTACCGGACTCTTTTCGCCGGCGGCGGTCGCCGCGGTCGGGCTCGCGGATCTCTACGCCCAGATTCCCCTGCGAATCGGACTTGGACTCGGGACTGGTGCGATCGCCCTCTCGAGTCAAGATACCGGCCGTGGTGCCGAGGCGACTCGCGACCGGGCGATCACGCAGGCATTCGGTCTCGGGTTTCTGGCTGGGCTGCCGCTCAGCGTCGTCGGTCTGACGTTGTCGGCGCCGTTGATCGCGTTGCTCGGGGCCGACCCCGCGGTCAGCGAGGCAGGGGGACGCTACCTCGCACTGGTCTTCGCCGCTGCACCGATGCGCATCGTCGGCATCGTCGGCGCACGCTCGCTACAGGGAACGGGCGATACGCGGACGCCGATGGTCGTCAACGGCACCGCGAACGTGTTCAACATCACGGCGACGGCCGGACTGGGACTCGGCCTCGGTTCGCTCCCCGAACTGGGTATCGCCGGCGTCGGGCTGGCGACGGCGAGCAGCAGAACGATCGAGGCCGTCTCGATGATGGCTGTGATCGCGAGCGACCGGACGACCATCTCGTTCGCCCAGCCACGCCGCTCGCTCGTCACCCGACAGCTCGTCGCTGTCAGCCTCCCGAACTTTGCCGAGGGAATGAGCACATCGCTCGCGAACTTCCCGTTCAACGCACTGTTACTTACGTTCGGGACTGAAGTGACCGCCGCATACCACATCGGTCGCCGGATCTATCAGCAATTCAGCGGCCCGCTGTACCGCTCTGCCAGCGTCGTCGCGAGCATCGTCGTGGGACAGACGCTCGGCCAGGGCCGACCCGATGCTGCCCGGTTTGCCGGACTGGCTATCACGGCGTTGAGTTTCCTGACGCTCAGCATCGCCGGGACCATCCTCCTCGTCGGCGCCATTCCTATCGCACGAGTGTTCACGAGCGATCCGCTCACGCTTGAGCACGCCGTCGCGTTCACCCGCGTCTTCGGCGTCTCGATGTTCGCCTTCGGCCTGTTTTTCCCGCTGTCGGGATGTCTTCGCGGCGCTGGCGAGACGCGCATTCCCTTCTACGCACGATTCAGTGGGACGTTCGGGTTCTTGCTCGTCTTTTCGTATCTCACCGGTATCACTCTCGGTTACGGCCTGTCCGGGGTGTACGCTGGAATCGTTCTGAACTACGCGTGGTGGGTTCTCGTCGTCGGTATCGGATTCCTGCGGGGCGATTGGGCAGAGACCGCAGCATCGATGATGGCCGAACGCGCTGATGCGTTCCGCTGATTCTCGATCAGTCTCGAGACCGTCTCGACCGAGCGATTACTCCAACGCATCTCGCGCTCTCGTACAACCAACGATACCAGGAAGAATTACCGTATATGTCTGATCACAGAGTATGAATCTAGTTTGGTATATTTTTACTGTTCAGTTTTCAAATCTGAGTAGCCTACTAGATACTGATCGTTTACGTGAATAAAACGGAAATATGCAGGTCGTCCGGACCCAACTATAGGGATTCTGTTCAATGTACATGTGATAGTAACTCAAACAAAACACCGTACAATACAGTAGTATTTGCGTGTGTTCGTGGTCGAATGACCCGAATTTTGCGTCTCAACTGTCAGTCATTGAGCGGGCGGAAACGGGGATCCGGCCTCCTGGCACGCCTCTCTAATTACAATGATAGGATTGTAATTTAACTGGTTCCCCTGGCAGCAAGGATACGTGGCGACCGGGCACGCTGGGAATCGCTCGGGGTACGACTCGCCTGATTCGCCGTGCTTTCGTTCTGCTTTGTTCGATCGATGGTATCGGTACTGTTCACTCTGGCCGAACAGCTACGAGAACATGATGTTCACCTCGATCGTATTCGCCGTCGACAACAATCGGTTGCAGAGATCGTTTTCCTTCTGCTCGTTCTCGAGTCGGTGTTCGGGACCGCCGACGGTGACGGCTCCGTAGACTGTGCCGTCGTTGCCCAGAATCGGCGCGCCGATGGAACTAATTCCGGGCAAATACTCCCCACGACTGTGCGCGACACCGTCGTTGCGAACCGCTTCGAGTTCGTCGAAGAGGACCTCTCGGTCGGTGATCGTCTTGTCAGTGAAAGCGGGCAACCCCCACTTGTCGATGACCTGGTCGACGCGGTCGTCGGAGAAGTGAGCGAGCATGGCCTTGCCGCCGGCCGAGATGTGGTGATAGGTGTGGGTTCCGATGTCAATATTGCTCGTGAACGATTGGCTTCTCCCGCTGACGTTGATGACCGTTCCGAGTCCGTTCTGGTGTGTCGAACAGAAGACTCGTTCCCCCACTTCCTCCGAGAGTTTCGTGATCGGTTCGTCCGACGCGGCGTACAGCGGTTCGGCGTGTTTGACGTATTCTCCGAAAGAAAGGAAGCGAAGGCTCAACCGGTATTCGTCGCCCTCCTGGACGACGTATCCCTTCGAGCGCAGCGTCGACAGGTGGGCGTGGACCGTACTCTTTGCGAGGCCGGTTCGCTCAGTGAGTTCCGTCACTCCCGCTCCTTCGGCCTGCCACAGTGCCTCGAGAATGTCGAGCGTTTTGACCACTGCGTCAATCTGTTTCCCACCGTTCGATTCTGATGCTGTCATACTTTACATTCTATGAAACGAAGTAAAACTGTTCCGCTCTGCTGAACGCGCATACTGATCGAAAAAATCCATCTCTCTTTTCTTCTCGAGGTGCAACCCTCGAATCGACCGATGTGAGCGGAATCGATCTAATCGTGCTCATTGAAAGTTAGTAACACGGTAACGCTTAAGTGATACGTTATATGAGATATGCTATGGACTTCAGCGAACCGTCCGAAGCGGTGCAAATCAAGAAAGCGCTCGACGAGTTCATCGATCAGGAAGTCGCGCCCCTCGAGAACGAGTACGATCAGTTCCTCGGCGCAGACTACGAGAAGAACATCGTCGACGACGACCATCGACAGGTCCCTGAGTACCGCACCATCGTCGAACAGATCAGAAAGAAGTCCGTCGAGGCGGGCTTCTATGGGATGACGATGCCCGAAGAAGTCGGCGGCGGTGACGTCGACATTCTCACCCGAGCGATCGTCGGCGAACACATGTCCAACCGTCCGCCGGGCTTCCACAGCGCCATCTTCGGTGGTGCCGGTGGACCGACGCCGATCCTGCTCGCCTGCGACGAGCGCCAGCGTGAGGAGTATCTCCAACCACTGATGGACGGCGAGATCACGACGTGCTTCGCGCTGACCGAACCGGGCCACGGCAGCGACGCCCACCACATGGACACCAGAGCAGAGAAGGACAGCGACGAGTGGGTGATAAACGGCCAGAAAGTCTACATCACGAACGGTCCCTACGCGGACTTCGCGATGGTGTTCGCTCGCACCAGCGGCGAGGACGGTGACCTCGACGGTATCACGTGCTTCCTCGTCGAGGACGATACCACCGGGTTCGAGGTCGGAACGATCCACCGCGCGATGGGGATGACCCCCGGAACGCATGCCGAACTGCACTTCGACGACTGCCGCGTCGGCGAAGAACAGGTCCTCGGCGAGGTCGACCACGGATTCCAGTCCGCGATGGACTGGATCGGTGGCGGTCGGATCAACATTGCCGCGGGTGCGGTGGGGACCGCTCAGTTCCTCCTCGATATGTCGGTGGAGTACGCCCGCAGCCGGGAGACGTTCGGGAAACCGATCGGCCACCGGCAGGGCATCTCGTTCCAGTTGGCCGAACTCGCGACGGACATCGAACAAGTCCGCCAACTGTACCGCTACGCCGCCTGGAAGATGGACAACGGCGAGCGTGCCCGCAAGGAAGAATCGATGGCGAAACTTCGAGGGGCTCAGCTCGCCAACGACGCGGCGGACATCGCCATGCAGGTTCACGGCGGTGCCGGCTTCATGAAAGACCTCCCCATCGAACGGAACTACAGATCGGCTCGCGTCTTCCGCATCTTCGAGGGGACCGACGAGATTCAGCGACGGACGATCGCCCGCGAACTCATCTGAGTGTCGACGATGGACAATACGACGGAGCAAGGGACGACCGCCGCCACGACACAGGTTTCGCGCCTCGACTTCGACATCGAGTGGCCGCCGAAACACGCCGCAGCGTACCTCGTAGACGGGGCCGCCCCGCTCCTGGTCGACTGCGGCGATCCGCAGGAACGCGCCGAAACGACGATCCAGGACGGTCTAGCCGAGACGGGGAACGCACTCGAGGACGTGGCGGCGGTCGTCGTCACCCACCCGCACAGCGACCACATCGGCCAGGTCCCACTCCTACGGGACGCCGGCGCGACCGTGTACGCTCCCCAACCGGTGCTCGAGCAACTCGAGCGCGACGAGGAGGATCTCGCGGAGGGAGTCCGCGACGTCGGCCGGTCCGCGGGCTACCGCGGTGAGGCGATCGAGCGCGAGGTCGAACGGGCGCAGTCGTCCCTGCGTCGCAACCGTCGCTTGCTCGCGCCCGACGACGCCGTGGCCTTCGAATTCGGCGAGCCGTTTTCCGTCGCGGGCCTCGAGTTCGAGGCCGTCCACACGCCCGGCCATCAGATCCACCACGCGGGTCTGCTCACCGAATTAGACGGCGAGCGCGTCCTGTTCAGCGGCGACGCGCTCATCGAATCGTTCCGGCCCGGCGCGATCCACGTCGGCATCGATTACGGGGCCTACGACGCCGTCGACGCGTTTCACCGCTCGATGGACCGACTCGAGGGCCGCCGCGTCGATCGGGTCTACCCCGGCCACGGACCGGTCTTCACCGGCTACGACGGCGCGATCGAGAGCACCCGATCTGCCCTCGAGGCGCTCACGGGAGAGACCTTCGAAGCGGTCACGGGCATTGGCCCCGCCACGCCGATGGAGATCACTCGCTACCGTTCGGGCGAGGTCCGGTATCCGGCGCAGTTGCTCGACACGCTCGGTGCCCTCGGCACGCTCGAAGGGCGCGGCCGAATCCAGTCCACAGAACGAGACGGTGTCCGCTATTATTCGGTCATGAAAGCCTCGCCGTGAGCTACTGGGAGGACGACGCGGTCGGCGATCCCGCCGTAGACGTCCTCGGCCCGCGCGAGTAATTCGTCCGGCGGCGCCTCGATCGCGAACGCCGATACCATCTCGTCGGTGATCAACTCGGTCATCTCGTCCCAGCGCTGTTCTTTCGAGAGGTCGTGCAGTTCCTCGCCGACGGATCGCCAGCCGTGGTGATCGAGGACGTCGTGGTAGGTCCGAGTACTCCCGTAGAAGGCGATGCGCCGCTCTACCTCCGCGCGAGTCTGCTCGCGCTCTTCGTCCGTTTCTCCCGTCACGACGAACGGACTCGCAGAAAGCGACACGTCCTCGAGCGCTCGATCTTCGTGGTCGGCCCCCTCCGCGACGGTCGGCGCGATGACCTCGTCGGTGTAGTCGGGGGTGTTGAACGCGTGCATCGCCAGCCCGTCGCAGAGTTCGCCCGCGAGCCGGATGTTGTACTCGTTGACGCCCGCGATGTAAATCGGAACGTCGGGATGCTCGATCGGTCCCGGATTGAAGTTCTCGGTCATGAGCGAAAACGAGTAGTGATCGCCCTGGTAGTCGAGGTCCGTCTCACCCCTGAAGACGTCGAAACTGTGGTGGAGCGATTCGACGACCTCGCGAAGTCGCGGTCCGGGTGACTCCCAGTCCACGCTGAACCGGCGCTCGTTGTGGCCCTTGACCTGCGTGCCGAGTCCGAGGACGAAGCGGCCGTCCGAATACCGCGCGAGGTCCCAGGCCGTGTAGGCGAGCGCCATCGGGCTGCGAGTGAACGAGAGGGCGATGCGCGTGCCCTGCTGGATTTCGTCGGTTCGGTCCGCGATCAGCGGATGCGGGAGAAACGCGTCGTTGTCCATCTCTGGCGTCCAGACGCCGTCGAATCCCAGTTCTTCTGCGCGTGCGGCCACCGCGCCGGAGTCGGTCGACAGGCCGGGCACCATCGCGTCGATGCGAAGATCTGACATACGTACTGATCGTCGGGCCGACGCTTCAATCTATGGACGAGTTTCGGGCCGTCGACGAAAAGACAGATTCCGGGTTCGTACCCCCCTCGACGCAGTTCTCGAACGTCCACCTCGCACCGCCCAGCCCCCACGTCTCGCTCACACGACGCGGTTCTCGAGGTCCTCGCCCGCGCGGAATCGATCGTAGTTTCGGCCGAAGACGTCGGCACACCGCTCCCAGTAGTGGGGCGTGCTGCCTGCCATGTGCGGCGTGACGAGGACGTCCTCGCGGTCCCACAGCGACGACCCCTCGGGGAGCGGTTCCTCCGCGAAGACGTCCAGTGCCGCACCGCCTATGTCGTCGGCCTCGAGTGCGTCGACGAGCGCGTCTTGGTCGACGACAGCGCCGCGCGCGACGTTGACCAGCACCGCGTCGTCGGACAGCGTTGCCAGCGCGTCGGCGTCGATCAGACCCCGCGTCTCGTCGGTCAGTGGACAGCTGATCACGAGGTAGTCGCTCTCGGACAGGACGGACTCGAGTCCGTCGGGTCCGCGCACCTCGTCGATCCCGTCGGGTGCGTCGGTCGGATCGCGTTTCGTTCCGACCACGTGGGCGTCGAACGTCTGGCAGTAGTCGGCGACCGTGGAGCCGATCGCCCCGACGCCGACGATCCCGACCGTTCGATCACCGAGCTCGCCGGCCAGGTATCGATCCCACTCCTCGCGGCGTTGCTGTGCGACCGCGCGATCGAACCGTCGCTCGAAGTAGAGGAGATATCCGAGGACTTGCTGGCCGATCGGTTTCGCGTGGATCCCCGAGACGGTCGTCAGCGCCACGCCGCGGTCGGAAAGCGCGGCGTAGTCGTAGCCGTCCGTTCCAGCGCTGAGCGCCTGGACCCACTCGAGGTCGTCGGCGGCCGAGAGGACGTCGTCGGGGAGGCGCTGGGTGAGGAGCACGTCGGCATCGGCGACTACCGCGAGCAGGGCGTCCTCGTCTGCGACGTGTTTGAGATCGATATCTGGCCGCCGGTCACGGATCGCCGCCACCAGTCTCGACCCGCCGCCCTCGATGATGTGCGGGCTGACGACGACCGTCACGTCTCACTCGGCCTCCGACTCGTCGCGGTCCTCGAGTCTGTACTTCTGGATCTTTCCCGAGGTCGTCCGCGGGAGTTCGTCGATGAACTCGACCTCGCGCGGGTGTTTGTAGGACGCGACGTTGTCGAGGAAGTACTCCTGTATTTCGTCTGCGGTGACGTCGACCCCGGGTTCGACGTTCGGGGCAGTGACGACGTAGGCCTTCGGCACCTCGTTTCGCCGCTCGTCGGGAATCCCGACCACCGCGCCCTCCGCGACGGCCTCGTGTTCGGCTAACAGCTCCTCGAGTTCGCTCGGGTAGATGTTGTAGCCAGCGGAGTTGATCATGTGTTTTTTCCGGTCGACGATCTCGTAGTAGTTGTCCTCGTCGCGGCGTGCGATGTCGCCGGTGCGGAAGAAGCCGTCCTCGGTGAACGCCGCCTCGGTGGCCTCTGGCATGTCGTGATAGCCCTTCATGATCTGCGGGCCGCGAACCAGGAGTTCCCCCGCTTCTCCGAGGGTGACCGTCTCACCGCTCTCGTCGACGATCTTCGCCTCGGTCATCCGGAGCGGCTGGCCGATCGTTCCGTGTTTCAGGCCGAACGTCGAACCGCTCTGGGAGTGGGTCGCGCCGTTCGTCTCCGTCAGCCCGTACCCTTCGCTCATTTCGACGCCCGCGGTCTCTTCGAACGTCTCCTGAACGGCGACGGACATCTTGGCACCGCCTTCGCTGGCCGACTCGAGGCTCGTGAGATCGTACTCGCCGAAGCGCTCGCTGTTGATCATGTCGACGTACATCGCGGTGACGCCGACGTAGTGGGTGATTCCTTCGTCTTCGATCAACGCCATCGCGGTGTCACCGTCCCAGTTGGCCGCGCTCCGGAGATAGACGCTGCCGCCGCGAATTAGCGGCTGCCACGCGGTGTGGGTGAAGCCGGTGATGTGGTACAGCGGGAGCCAGACCAGGCTGCGAACCTCCTCGTCGTCGATCGCGTATTCCTGAGAGAGAACTGAGAACGTCTGCGCCCGGAAGTTGCGGTGGGTGAGTTCGACGCCCTTCGGTTTCCCGGTAGTACCCGAGGTGTACGGCAGCAGGGCCACGTCCTCGTCGTCGCGCTCGACGAACGTCGCTTCGCCGCGAACGTCTGCGAACGGACGATTCTCGTCCGAATCGGTGTCGACCGAGATGACGATCGGGTCCCACCCGATCTCGGCGAGCGCCTCCTCGAGGTACGGCTCCAGTGCGACGTGGGTGAGGACGGCCGCTGCCTCGGTGTCCTCGAGTTGGTACGTCAGCTCGCGTTTGCGGTACTGCGGGTTGACCGGAGAGACGATGGCACCGGCTTTGAACGCGCCGAGCGCGCCGATCAGGTACTGCGGGCAGTTCGGCAGGTACTGCAATACGACGTCACCGGGTTCGATCCCGAGATCAGCGAATCCACCGGCGACCCGCGAACTTTCGGTCTGGAGGTCCTCGTGGGTCATCGTTCGCCCGTGATATTCGATCGCCTGTGCATCGCCGTGATGGCGTACCGTCTCGTCGTGTAACCGTGCAACGTTCCCGGCTCTGGTGGCCTCGCTAACACTTGCCAAATCCATGGTCCATGATATCATGGAGTGATATAAAATAGTATCCATATCCCAGGGACGACGCGACATCCTGGCCGAGCCGGGGGTTCCCTGCGGCGGAATCAGTGCGAACGGTACCGTTGTGCGTCGTGATGCGCTGGGCGACGAATCACGCAGTCCGAGATTCCACGGCCTCCGCGTCACCGATCGCCCGATCCGCAAACCGCGCGCCATGATCTCCCTTACCACAACCTATTTGCGTTCAGTCACGATACCGGGAGACGATGACCTGGTTTGCAGGACGGAGGGATATCTGTGGCTGAACCGATCCTGGCGGGCGTCGCCGAGAGCGACCTCGGCGAGACGCCCGACCGGAACTGGCTCGACAACGCGGCGATCGCGACCGTCCGCGCTCTGGACGATGCCGGCTGTACGCTCGCGGAGGTCGACGGCGTCGCCGTCGCCGGCGGTGACGACTACATGCCGGCGCTGATTCTCTCGGAATACCTCGATCTCGACGAGCCCTCGTTCCTCGAGGGTACCGAAATCGGCGGCTCGTCGTTCGAACACTTTTGCGGGCACGTCCGCGGCGCGATGGCCCGCGACGAGGCCGACGTCGTGGTCGTCGCCTACGGATCGACGAGCAAAACGGGCTCCGGTAGGGATCGATCGCTCGAGGTCACGCACCCGGTCGACGGGTTCGTCCGACCGACGGGATTGTTCCGGCCGCCGGGGGCGTACGCGATGGCCGCTCGTCGACACATGCACGAGTACGACACGACCGAAGCACAACTCGCGGAAATTGCCGTCTCGACCCGCGAGTGGGCGTCGATGAACCCGAAGGCGGCACAGCGAGAGTCGATCACCGTCGACGACGTGCTCGAATCCCGGCCGATCGCAGACCCGTTCAATCTGCTCGACTGCTGTCTGGTCTCCGACGGCGGCGGCGCGGTCGTCCTCGTCTCCGAGGAGAGAGCGCGCGAACTCGACGTCCCGCGTGTCTCGGTCGCCGGTGTCGCGTCGACCAGCACGCATCGCCAGGACGTAAGCGAGATGCCGGACATGACGACGACCGGCGCGACGGTGACGGGACCGAAGGCCTTCGAGCAGGCAGGGATCACGCACGACGACGTCGACGTCGCCGAGATTTACGACTCGTTTACTTACACTGCGCTGGTCACGCTCGAGGATCTGGGCTTCTGCGAGAAAGGCGAGGGCGGCGAGTTCGTGTCGGGCGGAACGACCGGTCCTGGCGGCGAGTTGCCGATGAACACCCAGGGCGGTGGCCTCTCGTACTGCCATCCCGGTCACTTCGGCGTGTTCGTTCTCATCGAGGCCGTCTGACAGCTTCGGGGAGACTACACGGGTGAGCGTCAGGTCGACGACGCGGAGGTCGCGGTCGCCCACGGCACTGGCGGACTGCTCTCGTCCAGTAGCACGGTCGTGCTACGGAGGGAAGCATGAACGCGTCCGTCGAGGATCGCCGCCAGGAGTGGGAGGGGCCGATTCCCGTCCCGACCGGCGCGACGGAACCGTTCTGGGCGGCGACGCTCGAGGGAGCGCTGTGCTACCAGGAGTGCGACTGCGGCAACCGCCAGTTGTACCCACGAGCGGTCTGCACCGCCTGTGGCGCCGAGGATCCCCCCTTCGAGGAAAGCGAGGGCGTCGGAACGATCTACACCTACACGAGGTGCCACGTGCCCGGCGAACCTGGCTTCGGCGATCGAACGCCGTACGTCGTGGGTGCGATCGAACTGACGGACGGCCCCCGATTGCTCGCGCTGATCGACGCGAAGCCGTCGGAGTTCGCGGTTGGCTCGTCGGTCGCCGTCACCTTCTGGCGGGTCTCCGACGATGCCGCGATTCCAGTATTCGTGCCCGAGTGAGGGCCACGCTGGTATTCGTCCCCAGGTTAGCGGGTGACGGGATTTGAGTTCTCATTCGAGGTCTGCCGTTGCCGTTCCTGTCAGCAGCGTTTCACCGGCCGCCGTGGTCGCCTCGAGGTCCGTCTCGACCGTTCCAGTCTCGGGGTCGACGGTGGAGACCTCGCCGGTCGCGACGACGGTGTCGCCGGGGAACACCCGCGACTGGAACCGGACGCCAAACGAGGTGACGTCCGCTATGTCGAACCAGTTCGTGACCACGCGGGAGGTGATCCCGGCGGTGAACATCCCCTGACCGAAGACGCTCTCGTTGCCCGCGCCCGTGGCGTACGGCTCGTCGTAATGGATCGGATTGAAGTCGCCGCTGGCCCCGGCGTACTTGACGAAGTGCTGGCGCTCGAGGTCCGCGACGACGACTCTCGGGCCCGCCTCGCCGACCGCGAGGTCGTCAGTCGTCCGAACGCGCTCGAAGTCGTCGGCGGTCGGCGATGGCACGTCCGCCTCGGCCGCGGCGGTGCCGCCGTTCGTGGCGGCATCGGCAGTCTCGCGCTCGTCGTCGGTGTCGTCGTCGACCGCGCCCGAGGTCTCGATCGCGGTCGATCGGTCGGTCAGGACGCGGTCGCCGTCCCGATCCCGGTACTCGGTCTCGAGGACGGCGAAGGTCATCGTTCCCGCGCGGGGACCCTCGCGCTGGAAGACGTCGGCGAGCGTGGTCGTCCCCTCGAGGACGTCGCCGACGGCCATCGGGCGCTCGTACTCGTGGGCCTGCTCGCCGTGGAGGACGTACTCCGGCCGAAAGCCAAGATCGAAGCCCTTGCCCTCGACATCGGCGGGCGTGTACCGCGGGAACCTGCCGACCTGACTGTACGTCAGCGGTGCCGGCACGCGATGGTGTCCCCGATCCGTGGCGACGCCCTCGTCTTGGAAGACCGGGTCGTCGGCGGTGATCGCGCGTGCAAACTCCTCGACCTTGCCGGGTTCGATGCGAAAGCTTTCGACCGTAACCCGCGAGTCGCCGACCATCGCCTCGAGTTCCTCGAGGGGTTTAGTCGGCATATCGTCCCTCCGTGGCAACGCTGGTTGATATCACGTTCGTCGTCGCCGTTCGTTCTGTCGTTCTGTGCCATCGATCGGGACCGTATCCGCCTCTCATCGCCACCACGGTTTGAGCACAACAGGCATAACAGTACCTCTCGCGGAACCGAGTCCCTGGGGATCGAGCGTTCGATCCGTCACGGCTGTCCCCGTCACTTCGAGGTGGCAGAGCGTGCCGCGTACGTGGGAGCGTGGTGTTCTGCACTCCGGGTCTCGAGCCGGTTCGTCCACCCACGTTCACGGACAGACCGACGTATGCTCGTCTCCGCTCCGGTCGAATAGCTTATGTCGTCGGTCGATGAATCGGCACTCGCGAATGTCAGATAATCACACGCTTGGGCCGAGAGTACAGGCGACAGGGAACCGGAACACCGCGACCGCGGAGGGTCACCGATGACGACGGACCAGTTCAGTGTGAACGGGCAGACGGCGATCGTCACGGGTTCCTCGAGCGGAATCGGAAAGTCGATCGTGGAGCGGTTCGCCGACGACGGTGCGAACGTGATCGTCACCTCGCGGGAGATGGACAATGTCGCGCCGGTTGCGGACGAGATCAACGACAGTGAACGACCCGGCCGGGCGCTCGCGATCGAGTGCGACGTGACGGACCGCGAGGCGGTCCAGGACATGGTCGCCGCGACCGTCGACGAGTTCGGTGGGCTCGACATCCTGATCAACAATGCCGGCGCGAGCTTCCAGGCCCCGCCGGCCGAGATCAGCGAGAACGGGTGGAAGACCATCGTCAATATCAACCTTCACGGAACGTTCCATTGCTCGCAGATCGCCCGCGAGCACATGTGCAACAACGGCGGTGGCCGGATCGTCAACATCGCCAGCGTCGCTGGGGTGCGCGGTTCCAGGTCGATGAGCCACTACGGGGCCGCCAAGGCGGGCGTCATAAACTTCACGTCGTCAGCCGCAGCCGACTGGGCCGAAGACGACGTCTGGGTCAACTGCATCGCGCCTGGCCTCGTCGCCACCGAGGGCGTCCGCTCTCAGATGGGCGTCGAGGACGACGCCGGCGGGATCGACCGTACGACGCCCGATCGGACGATCGGAAAACCCGAGGAAGTCGCCGATCTCGCGCAGTTCCTCGCGAGCCCGGCCTCCTCGTACCTGGTCGGCGAGACGGTGACGATCAAGGGTCTGCCGCGCCTCGAGTAGCCGGGCCGTCGCCGCCAGCGAACGGTTGCCGCAGGTTCCGCGGATCGTCCCACGATACTCCCGCGTGGCGTCCGAATAACGTCTACTGTTACCACCACCCGTATGTTTTTCATCTTGAACGACAAACGCGGAGCATATGGAACTCGACATCGTCCCCGCAGAGACGCTCTTAGCGTCGCCCTATGACGGCAACGTCGCACATCTCTTGGAGAGAGCGGTCGCGGAACACCCCGACACCGTCGCGATCGAACACGCCGGCGAGTCGGTCACATACCGCGAATTCAGCGATCGCGTCGCACGGTTCGCCGGAGGGCTCCGGGAACTCGGCATCGGGGCCGGCGACCGGGTCGGCCTGTATATGCCCAACGGGATCCCGTTCTGTACCGCTGTCTGGGGCTGCTGTCACGCCGGCGTTATCGCGAGTCCGCTCAACCCCGAATACCGCCGCCGCGAAATCGAATACCAGCTCGATCACGCCGACGCCGACGCGGTGATCGTCGAAGGCGACGCCGAGGACCACGTGCGCGAGGCCGTCGCGACCCTAGAGACCGAAATCGTAAGCGCGACGGCCGACAGCGACCACCCGCCAGTGCTCGAACTTGGCGAAGGCCGCGCCGATGCGGCGGTCGTCGACCGGGCGGACGACGACGTCCTCCTCCAGCCGTACACGTCGGGAACGACCGGCCGGCCGAAGGGGGTCCTGCTGACCCACCGCAACTTCCGGGTGCAGATCGCTCAGAGCGTCTCGAGTTACAGCGCTGGCCCGATCCAGGGCGACGGGGTCATCGCCCTGCCCATGTACCACATCACCGGGATGCTCGGGATGATGGCCTCGCTGTGTGCCGGCCGGACGCTGCACCTGCTCAGACCGGATCAGTGGGACCCGGAACTGGTCCTCGAGACGCTCGACGAACACGACGTTCCGGCCTTCGTCGGCGTCGCTGCAATGTTTGTGGATTTGCTGGCGGCCTACGATCCAGACGAGTACGATCTCTCGACGCTGGTCCGAGCGGGCCAGGGCGGGGACAAACTACCGAAACCGACGCAGGAACAGTTCGAGGAGACGTTCGACGTCCCGCTCTCGGAGGGATACGGCCTGACGGAGACCACCGCGCCGTCGCATACGGTCCGGTGGTCGTCGCTCGGCAATCGGCCGGGGAGTGTCGGCCAGCCGGTCGGCCACACGCGCTCGAAGGTCGTCGACGAGGAGGGGACCGAACTCGAGGCAGGCGAGGAGGGCGAGATCCTCATCGCCGGGCCGCAGGTGATGAAGGGCTACTACAAGAACCCCGAAGCGAACGAGGCGGCGTTCACCGAGGACGGCTTCTTCCGCACCGGCGACGTCGGCATGCGAGACGAAGACAACTACTACTACATCAAGGGCCGGGAGAAGGAGATGATCCTGACCGCGGGCTACAACGTCTATCCGCGCGAGATCGAAAACGTGCTGTACGAGCATCCGGCCATCCACGAGGCGGCCGTCTTCGGCGTTCCAGACGAGCGCCGCGGCGAGACCGTCGCCACCGCCATCACGCCGAAAGAAGGTGCCGATCTGACCGAAATCGACGTCGAGGAGTACGTCCTCGGTGAACTCGCCCCGTACAAGCACCCGCGGATCGTCGAGATTCGTCGCGACCTTCCCAAGACGGGCAGCGGCAAGATCCGAAAGACGATATTGCGTGACGAGTGTATCGACGAATATGACCTGTGATCGTGCCGGGAGACTCTCCGCTATCCCGGCCCGCACGCCGACGGCCGATCGTGGTACAGGAGTGCCGAGTGGCCCGTTTCGCACGGCCGGACGCGTTGACGTGGTCGAGGCGGACCGGCGAGTCTGCTCCTCATCGACCGCTCAGCCGAAATCCCTCCGTGCCGGTCGGAGCCGATGACTGACGAGTCGTCCTACGCATCGTCGGAGATCAGGACGATCGCCCTCGCGGTCATCGCCGGCGTCTTTTTCGGCGGCGTTGCGACGGGGGTCGCGTTCCCGACGCTGCCGCTACTCGACGAGAAACTCGTGATCAGTGCGATCATGCTTTCCGTGATCCTCTCGGCCAACCGCATCGCGCGGCTGTTCGTCAACACGCCGGCGGGAACAATTATCGATCGCGTGGGCGCGCGAAAACCGATGATCTTCGGGCTGTTCACGCAAGCGTTGGCTCCCTTCGGCTATATCCTCGGCCTGTACACACCCCCGGCCAAGCTGGGGACCGTGGCGCTGCTCGGTGACGTGTCGTTGCCCGGCGTCGTCTTCGTGCTCTCTCGACTGTTCTGGGGTATCGGGAGCGCGTTCGTCTTCCTCGGTGCGTTCGCGACGATCACGCACGTCACGACAGCCGACAACCGCGGTCGGTGGGTCGGGTATATGCGCGGCGGCCAGTCACTCGGCTTTCCGACCGGACTCGTCGTCGGCGGTCTCCTGACAGACATCGCCAGCATGGAAGCGGCGTTTCTCATCGCGGGCGGTCTCGCGCTGCTCGCCGGTATCGTCGCGACGCTCGTCCTGCCGGACGTCCACGCCGGAGCTGAGGGTCGTTCCGCGAGTCTCCGCGAGGTCCCGTCGCTGCTCGCCGGCAATCCCGCCGTCGTCCTGGTCGGATACGGAAACTTCGCGGTACGATTCCTGTGGGGCGGCATTCTCCTCACGACGCTCGCCCGATACGCACACGATTTCGGCCTCAAGCTGTCGGTGCTCGACGCTGCCGGTATCAGCGGGATGGTCATGGGGCTCGGCGTTCTCACGTCGGGTTCGATGACGATCGCGACCGGCAGGGTGTCGGATCTGGTCAGCGACCGGACGCTACTAACCGTCCCGGCGTTTCTGTCGATGGGGGCCGGCTTTCTGATCATCGCGTACGTTCCGACGATCGAAGCGCTACTCGGAGCGATCGTCCTCCTCGGGGTCGGGATGGGCGCTGCCGCGCCGTCGCTACTCGCGATCGTGGGCGATCTTACCCCCGGCGACGAACTCGGCCGAATGGGCGGTGCGTACCAGGTTATGGGCGATATCGGGCTCAGTCTCGGCCCACTGGTCGCGATCCCGGCCGTCGACAGCTGGTTCGGGTATCGATTGACGTACGTTCTCTGTGCCGCACTCGTCTTGAGCTGTCTGACTATCGTGTCGGTCCCACTGCTTCGCAATCCCGACGTCTCGAGAACCGGCATGAAAGCGGACTAGCGGTCGCCTTCGAACGAACCGGTTTCACGGAAACTGACCGATTGGAGCCGTCCAGTACCCGTTCTCTGCTTTTGCCCTACCGAACCGATTCGAGGTGTCGCTATCGTCGGTGTACTCGGAACGACTCGGCGCCGGTCGCGAAGCTTTCATATCCGCTCGGCCACCATTGCTACATAATGTCTCCCATGTCAGATCGCGTGCGCCCGTGGGTTCCCTCGGTCGTCGCGGCGCTCGCTGCGGGACTCGCTGCCGTGGGAGGCTCGTACCTGTCCGTCGGCCGACGGCCCCCCTTCGTCGTGACGCCGATGGATCGAGTCGTCCTCGCGGTCAGCCCCGACGCGCTCGTGGCCTTCGCGATCACCGAACTCGGATCGCTCGGCCACCAGTTGGCATTTTTGACGGCCATCGCGCTGACGTGTGCCCTCCTCGGACTGGCGGCCCTGCCCGGCGTGCTGGCCTGTCAGGGTGGCAGGCCCGCCGTCGGCGTGGTCACTGGGGCGGTCCTTCCGGGCGCGGTCGCGTTCGGGCTGACCGGCTCGGCGGTATCGAGCGTCGGCACCGCCGCTGGTGCCGGACTCGTCGTGCTGGTAACGGCCGGGACGGCTGGACTCGGCGCCGGCGAGGACGCCTCCCGCGGCTCTCTCGGTCGGCGGCGCGTCCTCGGCGCGGTCGGGTCGGCAATCGGCCTGAGCGCGCTCGGGCTCTTCGTCCGTGGATCCGGCGAGGGATCCTCCCAGTCCGGCCTCGACATTCCCGAGGACGCCCGGCCTGAGGTTCGACAGTTGCTTACGCAGGCTAAAACCCGATCGCTCGCCGTCGACGGACTCGAGCCGTTGGTCAGTACGGACTTCTACGAGGTCGATATCAACAACGTCGACCCCAACGTCGATCGCGAGGAGTGGACGCTCTCTATCACGGGTGCCGTCGAGGAGGAGGCGGAGTACGACTTCGCGGACATCGAAGCGATGGACATCGAGGACCGGTTCGTTACGCTACGCTGCGTCGGCGATCAGCTCAACGGCCGACAGATGGATACCGCCCTCTGGAGCGGCGTGCCCGTCGCAGCGCTCCTCGAGGCGGCGAACCCCAATGGCGACCGAGTCGTCCTGCATGGGGCCGACGAATACTACAACGAGTTCCCGCTCGAGGCGCTGCGGCCCGGGCTATTGGCCTACCGAATGAACGGTCGGCCGCTGCCGCGGGCACACGGTGCTCCACTGCGCGCCCTCGTCCCGGGCCACTGGGGCGAGATCAACGTGAAGTGGCTCACCGAGATCGAGGTTCGCGACAAAGACACCAGGGGCTACTGGGAGTACCGTGGCTGGCACGGCACCGGTCCAGTCCACACCGTGGCTAAACTCTGGCAGGTCAACCATCTCGGAAGCGGCCGGCTCGAGGTAGCCGGTCACGCCTACGCCGGGACCAGGGCCATCGAGGCCGTCGAAATCTCGACCGACGGCGGCGACACCTGGGTCGAAGCCGAACTGTCCGACAGCCTCCCGGGTGAGGACGTCTGGCGGCAGTGGCGTTACGAATACGGGGCCGCCGGGACACACGAGGTGATCGTCCGAGCGCGCGACGGCAACGGGACCCTCCAGTCCCCCGACGAGGATGGCCCGAAGCCCGACGGTGCTACCGGCTGGGTTTCCGAAACTGTCGGACCGATGTGAGAACGGTATCCCACCGAGGGTCCGTCATCCGCTCTGTCGCCTCCCCATCGAACGCAATTTCCGGTTCCGGACGCGAGATTTGAGCGCTGTCCACCGAGATATATATCGTTGATTCATTTATTATATAAAAACTGAAAACAACTATCGAAAACGTTTCGAAAAAACGTGATGTTTATATAGTTGTAGCAGGATGCTAGCAGTGGACAATCGAGCTTGAGTACAGATGACACGCGACACTATCAACAGGCGACGGGTGCTTTCGGGAGCTGGGACAGGAATCGCAGCAGCCGCGGCAGGCTGCTTGGGTGGCGGTGGGGGAAACAACAGTGATGCCGTCCACTTCATTACGGACTACTACAACAGTACCTGGGAACAGTTGTGGGGCGAGTTGGAGTCGGAGTTCGTAGAGAACAATGACGTCGAGATGAACATCGAAGAAGGTGGGATGTCCGGTACCCAGGAGGGGCGTCTGGCCCAGTTGATCCAGTCGGGCAACCCGCCGGACGCGAACACGTCCACGTTCGATCAGGTGGCGGACATCTGGGCGACTGACCAACTCAGCCCTGTCGACGACGTCGTCTCGTCTATCGAGGAAGTCAACGGGGAACTGAACGCCGGCGGTGCGTTCCTCGGCGGAGACAATATTTATCAGGTTCCGCACGGCGTGTACGTGTCGAACTTCCAGTACCGGGCTGACGTGTACGAGGAACTCGGACTGTCGGAACCGGAGACGTTTCAGGATGTCCTCGACAACGCCAAGACCATCGACGAGTCGGACATGGACGTCCGCGGGTACGGGCTCGCGGGGATGCCGACCGGCAAGAGCCAGGACGAGTTCCAGGTCCTCTTAGCGAGCGCGGGCATCTCCGGGCTCGGGATCCGCTGGAAGGATCCGAGCGCGAAGGAGGAACTCGAGATCCACTTCCCCGAGGACGTGGTGACGACGGTGCTGCAGTTCATGAAGGACCTCGCACAGTACTCGCCCGACCCGACCAGCATCGGCTGGGCGGAGTCACTCGGCGGGTGGATTCAGGGCCAGTACGCCCAGCAGTACCACCTCAATGCCTGGCCGACTGGTCTCACGGCACTAACAGCCGAGGGCGAAGACAGCGACGCACTGCGCGGACTGGCCGAGGCCACCCAGGTCATGGCGTATCCGACGTGGGGAGAGATCGACAAGAACGAGAACTGGCTGTCCGCCCCGGCGCCCGACGGGTACCACATCTTCGCGAACGGCGGAAACACGGAAGGAGCCAAGCAGTGGTTCGAGTGGCTCTACGCCGACAGCATGGAGAAAACGGTGCAGTTCTACGAGGCGGACCCGGGCCGGTTCTTGCCGACCTACTCCAACATAATTGACTCCGACGCGTTCCAGAACCAGGACATCATGAGCGCTCATCCCCACCTGCTCGAGAAGCTCCAGTACGTCCAGGACGAGATCTGGGGCAACCACTACGGCAGCGTCGACGCGGCCAACATCTCTTCGCCCGTGGCGCTATACATGCAGCGTCAGTGGTTCTACGGCGAGATGGTCAACCGCGTCGTCACCGATTCGATGAGCGTTCAGGAGGCGTACGACTGGGGTTACGGTGAACTCGAGAGCGCCTTCGCGGACGCTCAGGAACAGTTCGGATAACCGAGCGTACATTTATCAGTCTCTCGTCCAGGCGTTCGACACGAGAACGAATCGCGTGTGAGCAACCGTGAGATTAACATACATGGATATCGAGAATCGCGTACGTACAACCATGAGATTAACAGACGCGGATGCAGAGGAAACCTAAACATGGCCGGTGAAACTGGAGAATCGGTTCGACCAGGTAGGGAGTTCATCCCATGGGACGACCTGCCCGTGAGTCGAGAGACTATCGTCGGGGTGGGGACCGTCATTCCGGTCGTCGTCCTGTACGTACTCATCGCGTTGCTCCCGATCGCCTTCGCGTTCTGGGCATCGTTACACGACATTCACACGCTCAACCCCGTGTGGGAGTGGACCGGCGTCTCGAACTACTCGGCGGTCCTCGAACTCTCGCGGTTTTGGGGCTCGCTGTGGCGTGGGATCGTCTACATGGTCGGCAGCACGATCATTCAACTCGCCGTTGGCCTCTGGATGGCGCTCGTGCTCAACCGAATCACCTACGGTCAGAAGCTGCTGACCGCGGTGGTCTTTACGGCCTACCTGATCCCGACGATCATCGTCTCGCTAATCGCGCTTCGGGTGTTCGACCCGCAGGGAGGCGTGTTTCAGATGATCGGCGCCGAGTGGTTCAGCCTGTGGGGGGGCGGTGAGGCACCGCTGGGGTCGCGGACGTGGGCCATGCCGCTTCTAATCCTGATCGGCACATGGAAGTTCTCCGTCTTCATCACCATCTTCACGCTCGCGCAGCTGCGCGCGATTCCCAATCGGTTCTACGAGGCGGCGAAGGTGTGCGGTGCGAACCGCTGGCAGATGTTCCGGGATATCACGCTACCGCGTCTCATGGGAATCATCCTGGTCGTCGTCCTGCTCCGGTCGGTCTTCATGTTCAACAAGTTCGACATCATCTGGCAGCTCACGCAGGGCGGGCCCGGTAACACGACGACGACGCTCCCCGTGTTGGCGTACAAGACCGTCTACACGGATCAGGCGTACGGGCTTGCAAACGCGATTTCCGTCGTCATGTTCCTCTTCCTGCTCGTGGCGGCGATCGGCTACTTCCTGGTCTTCAATCCGAGCGAGGAGGTGGAAACGACAACATGAGTCAGAGCGAACCCCCGGGAGGCGTGTTCGGCCTCTCATACGACCGCGAAACGAAGACCTTCGAGGCGCTAAAGCTCGTCAGCACCGCGATCATCGTCCTCGCCGGTGTCTGGCCGATCTACTGGATGACCCAGCTCGCACTCACCGAGTACAGTGTCGTCGAAGACAGGATCACCGTCTTCCCCACGCCCGACATATTCAGCCTCGGCAATTTCGCGATCCTGACGGATCCGAAGATATACACCTACATCTTCAACACGACTGTGGTGGCCATCGGCACCATCGTCACGGTCATCGTCGTCTCGCTCGTCGCCGGGTACGGTCTCGCACGGCTGGACTTCCCGCAGAAGGAGAACTTCGCGCGGATCCTCCTGATCGGGTACCTCTTCAGCCCCATCGTCATCGGCATCCCGCTCTACCAGATCTGGCGGGCTATCGGACTACTCGGCACTCGCGTCGGGCTCATTATCGCACTGTCGGCCATCTCGATGCCCTTCGCAGTGTGGCTGATGTGGAAGTACATCATGACGATCCCGGAGGCCCACGAGGAGGCTGCGTGGGTCGACGGCGCATCGCGCTGGCGGGGCTTCCGCGACGTCGTCGTGCCCCAGTGCCGACCGGCGATCATCGCCGCGGCCCTGTTCGCCTTCGCGCTCGCCTGGAACGACTTCACGTTCGCACAGATTCTCCTGCCGTCGACCGAAACCACGACGTTCGCCCCCGGCATCCTCCGGGAGATGAGCCAGTCGCAGTTCCTGCCGGACGGCTACCTCATGGCAGTTTCGTTGGCCATGACGCTGCCGCCGCTGCTGTTCGCCTACTTCATGCAGAGCTACCTGCTGAAGGGGTTCCAGGTCAGAGCGCTCTGAAAACGCACAGAACTACGACTACATTCACGATCAACACAACAATCCATGCCAGACATCAAGATTCAGAACCTGACCAAAATATACGAGGAATCGGGCAACGACATCGTCGCAGTAGACGACGTAGACCTGACCATCGGCGACGGCGAGTTCGTGACGTTGGTCGGGCCATCCGGCTGCGGCAAGACCACGACACTGCGGTGCGTCGCGGGGCTGAACAAACCGACGAGCGGCACGATCTACTTCGGCGATCGGGACGTGACTGATAAACCGGTCCAGGAGCGCAACATCGCGTTGCTCTTCCAGGACATCGCGCTGTACCCGCACATGAGCGTCCAAGAGAACATGGCGTACGGCCTCAAAATCGCCGGGTTTTCGCGGGAAGAGCGCATCGCCCGCGTCGAGGAGGCCGCAGAGTTACTCCAGATCACGGATCAACTCGAGAAGATGCCCTCGGAACTCTCCGGCGGGCAACAACAGCGCGTCGCGCTCGGCCGGTCGCTCGTGCGCGACCCGGAAGTCTTCCTGTTCGACGAGCCGATGTCGGACCTCGATGCCAAGCTCAAGGCCGAGCTGCGGCCGGTCATCGAGAAGGTGACCGACGAGATTGGCTGTCCAACGCTGTACGTGACCCACGATCAGGAGGAGGCGATGACCATGTCGGATCGCGTTGCAGTCATCAACGACGGCGAACTCGAGCAGGTCGCCCCGCCGAAGGAGATTTACGACGAACCGGACTCCAGGTTCGTCAGCCAGTTCATCGGCCAGCCGTCGACGCAATTCTTCGACGGCAACATCGGGACGGTCAACGGGACCGCCGAATTGGTCGTCGGCGACTACGAGTACGAGCTCGATCGCGCCGGTCTCGAGGGGTGGGACGGCGACGACGTCCACGTCGGCCTCCGGCCGCAGTACATCTCCGTCAGTGACGATACAGGTGCCGGCATCCCGGCGACGCACCTGCTAGACGAGCCCTTAGGCGATGCGACTCACAGCTTCTTCGAGACCGAGTTCGGTGAGGTCGTCGTCGTCACCGACCCGGACTTCGAGGGCGGCGGCGAGGAGTACGGGCTCGTCTTCCAGGCCGACTACATTCAGCTATTCGACTCCAGTTCCGGCGTTCGGATCGCCTGAATCCCCTCTCGGCCCGTCAGTTCTCGTCTTTTCCATCTGCCCGAGCGCCAGCACTCGTGTCCATGCCGGCCGAAACCGCGTCGTCGCGGTTCGTCGGCGCCCTCGAGCGAACGACGACCGTCCCAGCGACCACGTCGCCGAGGCGACGGCCATCCGTCGCGAGGGCCGATACGAAGCCGATCACGAGCGGCGGAACACCGAGTAGATCGACGTACAGAAAGAGGTTCCGCACGGCGCTGGCGCGGTAAGTACACGGGCGACCGTCCGCCATGACGACCAGCAGGCCGCGGTTGACCATCCCCGGCGTTCGACCGTAGCGCCACTCGAAGACGAACGAGTACGTCGCGTAAATCGGGAGGAGTACGATCAGTGAGAGGACGACGACGTACCCTCCGAGCGCCTCGTAGGTTCCGCCGAACACCTCGCTCAAAACGTAGACCAACGGGAATTCGATCAGGACGTAGCAGACGAACAGGTCGATCATCGCCGCACCGCCACGGGAAAGCAGAACGTCGAAATCACTCGCGGTCTCCAGTACCGGTGCTGGTTGCCTTCGACTCGGGAGAAACCCGTCTAACTTCCAGTCGATCACGGTGTCACCGCCCCGCTGTTCATATCGGGGCTATATATCAGGGCGTACAAAGTACCTCTCCCTCCCCCGCCGGCAGCAGTCGGCGACAACCACGGTCACTCCATGCTGACGTCCGTTCGAAGCGTCGCGAGGAAGTAGATCAGCAGGAAGAGGGTGATTCCGCCGAACACCTGTGCGTCGATCGACAGGTACCCGTCCATCCGGAGTAGCATGACGGTCGTTACCGCCAGCACGATGATGGAGCTAGCAGTCCGCCACCGTTCTCGTACTTTCTCGACGGTTATCGCCGCCGAGGACTTCTCCACCGCATCCGACGCCTCGCGGATTTTTTCCAGGCCGCCATCCTTCGATCCCCGCTGCATCGTGTCTCCGCTCATATGTAACGGGTACTCATGTCCGGGGGTAAATAGTTATGGGTGCCAGAAACAGGCGTCGAAACCCGCCCGGACGGCGGTCGAGAGAACGCTCGTACTACGTTGCGATTTCGACCTCCTCGCGGGACGGGTACGGTCGAAGCATTACTCCTCGAGCGCGTCGATCCGAAGGTCCTCGTCGAACTGCAGGGTGTTCTCGATTTCGGCCTCGTCGACGTCTTCGAAGGCCCAGCGAGCGATCGAGCGCCGGTGAACCTCGTCGGCCCCGTCGACGATGCGGAACGCGCGGACGGCCTCGTAGAAGTGCGCGATCGGCAGGTCCTTGCCGATCCCGTTGCCCCCACAGCACTGCAAGGCGAGGTCGATGGTCTCGTTGGTGACGTTCGCGGTGAACATCTTCGACATCGCGACCTCAATGCGAGCGTCGCTGCGGTCGAGTTCGCGTGCGGCGTGACGGACCATCGTTCGCGCAGCGTGCAGGCGTGTCTCGGCGTCGGCGATGCGGTGGCGTAGCGCCTGCTTGTCCTCGAGTTTCGTGCCGAAGGCCTCACGCTCCTGCAGATAGGCCTTCGCGATGTCGAGCGAGCGCTCGGCCATCCCGGAGTAGCGCATGCAGTGGGTGAGTCGGCCACCGCCGAGTCGCAACTGGGCGATGCGGAACCCTTCCCCTTCTTCGCCGATCGTATTCTCGACGGGGACGCGGACGTTGTCGAACTTCACTTCGGCGTGGCCGCCCTCGCGGTCGGTGATCCCGTGGCCGCCGAGGTGAGGGATGTTTCGGACGACTTCGACGCCGTCAGCGTCTCGCGGTACCAGGATGATCGACGTCCCCTCGTACGGGTGGGCGTCCAGGTCGGTCCGAGCCATCAGCAGATAGAAGTCCGCGCCCAGCCCGTCAGAGGTCCACCACTTGTGTGCGTTGATAACCCACTCGTCGCCGTCCTTGACGGCGGTACTCTGGAGCATCTTGGGGTCGGATCCGGCACCGGCCCTGGGCTCGGTCATCGCGAAGGCCGAAGAAATCTCGCCCTGGACGAGCGGCCGAAGGTACTCCTCTCTCTGTTCTTCGGTCCCGGCGAACTCGAGCGTGTGCATGTTCCCCTCCTGTGGGGCGTTCGCTCGAATTGCGAGCGCACCGATGAGCGAACGGCCGACCTGTTCGAAGGATGGAAGCATGTCGCTGAAATCCAGTTCCTGGCCGCCGTACTCCTCGGGCACCTGCGGCGCGAACAGATCTCGCTCTTTGGACATGTCCCACATGTCCTTGATCTCGTCCATCGAGATGGTCTCGCCCGTGGCGAGCGCCTCGCGCTCCCGCGGGATGACGACTTCGTCCATGAAGTCCGCTACGCGACCTGCAACCTCCTTCGCTTTCTCGGAGTCGTGGTACTCCATATCACATACGATCGTATACAGCATTGTAAAGCTATAGGTAACAGATTTCGTAAATTGGCAACCGAGCGAGAAAAAGGACGACTCTCGGTCCGGCGGTCACGTCGCTATTCTCGGATGGCAGTTTCGAGCATCGCCCGTCGTCTCACCCTGAAAATTCTGAGCAGGAGTGACGACTGGATCGCTCCCGCCCATGGTGACCGACGTCCTCGAGTCGATCGGGCGTCGGTTCGCGTCAGTCGCTTAGACCCGTTCTAGGATCGTCGCGACGCCCTGTCCGAAGCCGATACACATCGTCGACAGCGCGGTGTCCTGGCCGGTTCGATCGAGTTCGTGGGCGAGTTTCGTCAGCAACATCGCGCCAGTCGCTCCAAGCGGGTGCCCGTGGGCGATCGCTCCGCCGTTGACGTTGACGTCTTCCCACGACGCGCCGGTCTCTTCGAGCCAGGCGCCGACGACTGACGCGAACGCCTCGTTGACCTCGAAGAGGTCGATGTCGCCGACCGTCATGTCGGCCTTCTCGAGCACCTGTTCGGTCGCCGGGATCGGTCCCCGAAGCATGGTGACCGGGTCGACGCCGACGACTTCCGTCTGGACGATCCGGGCCATCGGTTCCCAGCCGTATTCCTCGGCGGCCGCCTCGCTCGCGATCAATAACGCAGCCGAGCCGTCGACGATTCCCGAGGAGTTGCCGGGGTGGTGGAACCCCTCGCCTTCTTCGCGGAACGAAAGCGGCAGTTGTGAAAGTGTCTCGACGTCGGTCTCCGGTCGCGGGTGTTCGTCCTGCTCGACGACGACCTCCTCGCCGTCGAGTTCGGTTTCGACGGGTACGATCTGGTCGTCGTAGCGGCCTGCGTCCCAGGCCTCCTTCCAGCGGCGCTGGGAGTCAGCAGCGATCTCGTCGAGTTCCGTCCGCGTGAGGCCGTAGTTCTCGGCGATACGCTCGGCGCCTTCGCCCTGCGTGGTCAATTCGTCGAAGTACTCGAAGTACGTGTCCGTCGGCTTGTCGCCGTCCGACCCCATCGGAACGCGGGTCATGTGCTCGACCCCACCCGCGATCAGGACGTCGTGTTGGTCGGCCATGACGTTCGCCGCCGCGAAATTGGCCGCCTGTTGGCCCGAGCCGCACATCCGGTTGAGCTGGACGCCCGGGACGACGTCTCCCCAGCCGGCGACCATCGGTGCGAGCCGCGCGATGTTGAGACCCTGCTCGCCGACCGGCGTCACGCAGCCGTAGATGACGTCCTCGATCGTTTCGGGCTCGAACCCGTTGCGTTCTCGGAGCGCCTCGAGCGGTTCTGCGGCCAGATCTTGTGGATGCGTGTCTCGGAACGAGCCGTCGCGCTTCCCGAACGGCGTTCGGACGGCGTCGACGATGACTGCTGAGTTCATGACGTACACGTGAGTATTCCATCGTCAATCATAGATGTTGTGCATGGGTTCGGTCTCGTCCTCGTTGGAGCCTGTCCGGTGCTATCCGACCTGGCGATGGCCGCGACCATTGCTATCTCTCCGCAACGATTAAGTCAGATACCGAAGTATTCGCTCGGAAGATGGATTTTGGTATCCAGGACAGGACCGCGGTGGTCACCGGTGGTGCCGGACGTATCGGAAGCGCTGACTGTCGTATTCTCGCGGACGAGGGCGCGAACGTCGTCGTGCTCGACGTCGACGCCGACGGTGCGCGAGCGGTCGCCGACGAGATCGACGACACGGCCGACAGCGGTGAGGCGATGGCCCTCGAGTGTGATCTCACCGACCGGGACGACGTCGCCGACTCGATGGACGAGGTTCGCGACGCGTTCGGCGGCGTCGACATCCTGGTCAACAACGCCGCGATGGTCGACGCGCGGTCGCGTCTCGCCGACTACGACGACGACATCTGGAACCGCGACGTCGAAATCAACCTGACGGGGACGTACAACATCAGCGCGGAGGTGTTTCCGCGAATGTGCGACCGCGGCTGGGGTCGGATCGTGAACATGTCTTCGATGGCCGGTTGGTACGGCGGCTTCGGACAGATTTCGTATTCCGCGACGAAGGCGGCCATGATCGGCGTCGGCCGAACGATGGCCCTCGAGGGGGCCCAGTCGGGGGTCACTTCGAACGTCATCGCCCCGAATATCGTCGTCGGGCCGTGGTCGGAGATGAGCCCGGACGAACTCAGAGAAGACGTCGACGAGTACTACGCTCGGATCGCAGAGGCGACCCCGATGCGCCATCTCGGGACCGAAGAAGACGTCGCCAACATGGTCGCCTATCTCTGCTCCGAGCAGGCCTCCTACGTGACCGGACAGATCGTCGGCGTCACCGGCGGCATCGACCTGTTTAGTTTCTGAACCGGCCTTTTACGAGCAGTATCGGAGAACGCTCCGGTGCGTGACCTCGACAATGCACACCTCCGAGTGGGAGTCAGACGTCAGTGCGATCAGTCCATGATCCCCATCGTCTTCGCGATGGTGTTGAGCTGAATCTCGTCCGTCCCCTCCACGATCCGCAGGATGCGCGCCTGGTGGACGAGGTCCATGTACGGATTCTCCTCGGCGAGCCCGTTGGCCCCGTGGACCTGTACGGCGGCGTCGGCGACTTCCCAGAGGACGTTCGTGGCGTACCACTTCAGCACCGAGGAATCCATGATCGTCCGCTCGTCCTGGGCCACCTTCCAGGCGAGTTTCAGGCCGGCCGCGTCGGCCGCGTAGGTCTTTGCACGCCCCTGTGCGAGCTTCGCGGAGACCTGTTGAAAGTTTCCGATCGTCGTTCCGAATGCTTCGCGTTCGGTGACGTACTCGCTCGCTTTCTCGAGTAAATACTCCGAATAGCCGACCGCCTCGGCTCCCAATTCGAGGCGACCGAGCGAGAGGAACTCCATCGCGGCGTAGAAGGCGTCGTCGACCTCGCCGAGGACACGACTGTCGGGGACGCGGACGCCGTCCAGGATAATTTCCGCCTGCGATCCCTCGGCCCCGACGGCGTTGTTGTACGATCCCAGTTCGTACTCGTCGCGCTCGACGATGAAACACGTGATCCCGCCGTAGCGGCCGGCCTCTTCCTGGGGCGTCGTCCGGGCGAACAGCTGGACGAAATCCGCGTAGGGGGCGTTGGTGATCCACTGCTTCCGACCGTTGATCACCCACTCGTCACCGTCCCGCTCGGCGGTCGTCTCCATGTTGGGCGAGTCAGAGCCGTATCCGGGCTCCGTTTGACCGAACGCCGTCGACTTTTCCGCCTTGACGGTCGGCTCGAGGTAGCGTTCTCGCTGGTCGCTCTCGGCCTGTAACAGGAGGGGTTTCGGCCCTTCGGGGCCGGCGAGTACGTACCGCTCGAGGCCGCCGCCGTGGGATGCGAGGTGTTTTTTCGCTCGATACCAGGTTACCGGGGAGATCCCGTCGCCGCCCGCATCTTCGGGCAAGTTCATCGCGTAGAAGCCGGCCTCGGCCGATTTCCGGCGTATCTCCTCGCGAGCCTCGAGTACTTCGTCGGTGATGCGGCCGTTCTCGTGGCGACCCTTTCTGGGGTTCGTGTAGGTGTCGCCGAGGTCCGCGACAACCGGCTCGACCTCGCGCTCGATGAATTCGTCCAGACTGTCGAGGATGAGTCGCGTTTCCTCGTCGGTGGCGAAGCTCACGCCGCTCGTGGTGTCTGCTCCCATAGTGATATCTCCAAGTGGAGAACCTTACCGTTTGGCCTCCGTTTCGCCGTCCGCCTCGAGGACGACGTCGAACTGGTCGCGCAGCGTTTTCTTGTCGAACTTGCCGGTGGAGGTCTTGGGAATCTCCGAGATGAACCGGTATGCGTCCGGTAACCACCACGAGGGGAACGTTTCCGCGAGATGATCATCGAGTTCCGATTCGGTGAGTTCTGCCCCGTCTCTCTCGACGACGCAGGCCAGGGGCCGTTCCTGCCAGCGCTCGTGGTCGACCGCGATGACCGTCGCCTCGGTTACGTCCTCGTGTGCGATGAGTTCGTTCTCGAGTTGGACCGACGAGATCCACTCGCCGCCGGATTTGATCACGTCTTTGTCGCGGTCGACGATGTCGATGTACCCCAGTTCGTCGTGGGTGGCGATGTCGCCAGTTCGGAGATATCCGTCGTCCGTAAACGCCGTCTCGTTCTCGTCGGGCCGGTCGTGATAGTGATCGGTTACCCAGGGGCTACGGACCTGTAGTTCCCCCATCGTCTCGCCGTCGGCGGGCACCTCCTCGCCGTCGTCGTCGATCACACGGGTCTGCATTCCCGGGACGGGAAGACCCGCTTTCGCGCGGTAGGCGTACTGTTCGTCGCTCGGACGCTCCTCTACTTCCTTGCGGAGCGTGCTGAGCGACCCCAGCGGTGACGTCTCGGTCATCCCCCAGCCCTGGATGATCGGCGCGTCGTATTCCTCGTCGTACTTCCGGATGAGCGACTCCGGCGGCGCGGAGCCGCCGACCGTCAGCCGATCGATGTTCGAAATGTCGACTTCGGGATTTTCGTCCAGATACTCGGCCATCTCGAGCCAGATGGTCGGGACGGCCGCCGAGACGGTCACGTCTTCGTCGGCGATCAGGTGGGCGATCGATTCCGGATCGGTGTGAACCGAGGGAAACACTTGCTTCGCTCCGACGAACGTCGCGGCGTAGGGGACTCCCCAGCCGTTCGCGTGGAACATCGGGACGACAGGGAGCGCTACGTCGCTCTCGCCGAGTTGATTCGCGTCGACGTGTCCGCACATGATGCTGTGCAGGTACATCGCGCGGTGAGAGTACGGGACGCCCTTGGGAAGGCCAGTCGTCCCCGAAGTGTGACACATCCCGTACTCCGCGTCCTCGTCGATATCGGGCCAGTCGTACTCCGTCGACTGTCCCTCGAGCAGCGACTCGTAATCGGTCACTGGCTCGAGACTCGTCTCCGGGACCTCGTCGTCGAGGACGACGTACTGTTCGACGGTCTCGAGGTCGTCTGCGTTCGCTTCGACCTTCTCGATGAGTCCGGGATCGACGAACACCACCCGATCATCCGCGTCGTCGATGGTGTGGACGAAGTGGTGGTCGGGGAGTCGCATGTTACACATGTGAATCGACCGTCCGGAACAGGCCGGCCCGAAGTAGAGTTCGAAGTGGCGGTAGTGGTTCGTCGCGACGACACCGACCCTGTCACCCGCCTCGAGACCGAGGTCGTCGAGCGCACCCGCAAGCTGGCAGATACGCTCGTAGGCGTCTGCGTACGTGTATCGATGCGTACTTCCGTCGGGCAGTTTCGTTACCAGTTCTCGGTCCGGAAACATGGTGACTGCCCGCTCGAGGAGCTTGTCAAGTGTTAACTGAACTCCCATCATGGCCGTATACAATGATTCAGTCCACCGACTTATCAGTTGTGCCGATTGCGCCGGTTCGGGGCGCTGGCTCGTCCGTCTTGTGCGGTCGATTCGGGTCCGGATATCCAGGACCCGCCGTGGGCGCGGATACGGGTCGCGAGTATATTCCTCCCGTAACTCCTGTCAACTCGGGGGAAGAATTATGCCCGGAGTCGTTGAGCACTAATGCGTGACATACGATACCATATATGATGCCGTCTCTGACCGATACGAGGACGGAATGGGGTGGGACGAACACGCACACGTCGGCGACGAGGAATCGTTCAATGTCGCCGACGAAGCGCTTGGCCGCCACGCCGATTCCGACGAGACCGGCCTTCGTATCCGGGACTTCGAACGGGGCGAGACCGAGACGTATACGTTCGCGGAGCTGGCCGCGGCCGCGAATCGAGTCAGCAACTATCTGACCGAACATACCGACCGAGGCGACCGCGTCGGCGCGATGCTCCCGACGCGACTCGAGCTGTACGCCGTCGTCTTCGGGACGATCGCGGCAGGACGGATCTACCTGCCGCTCGCACCGGTGTTCGGCCCCGACGCGTTGAACTACCGGCTCGAGGATTCGGGTGCTGCCGCGCTGTTTACGACGGCCGAGGGCTGTGCGGCCGTCGACGGCGACCTGCCGGCGCTCGAGCGCGTGATTTCGATCGACGGCGGATCGATCGACGGAGACACGACGGTGAACGAGTACGACGACGTCCGTGCTCACGACGACGGCTTCGAAAGCGTCGAGATGCATCCGAACGACCCCTACTCGCTGACCTATACCTCCGGCACGACGGGGCCGCCGAAGGGGGTGCCCACGACCCATCGCGGTCCGATCGAACTGTACGCCTACACGGAGTACGTCGTCGACCTCCGTCCGGACGACGTATACCTCGTCGCGGCATCCCCGTCGTGGTCCTACGGACTCACGATGGGAACGATCATGTCCGGCATCCGGGGGACGGCTATCGGCTGCTATCGCGGCCAGTTCAACCCGTACGCATTCTTCGAGACGCTCGAGGCGTGGGATGTCGACAACGCGATGATCCCGCCGACGGCGCTTCGGCAGTCTCGAGCCGCCGGAATCGATCTCGACGGGTACGACATCGACCTCAGGGTGCTGATCTCGGCGGGCGAGTCACTCGACAAGGAGACCGTCGACTGGTGTGAGGACGGTCTGGGCGCCCCGCCGCAGGACGCCTACGGCCTCACCGAGGCCGGCATGGTCGTCTGCAACTACGCGTTCGACGACTGGGAGGTCCGCCCTGGAAGTATGGGGAAGGTCACGCCCGGCGAAGAGGTGACGTTGCTAGACGACGACGGTACCGACGTCGAGCAGGGCGAGGTCGGCGAGATTGCGATCCGCCGCGACGAGGACGCCCACGGGTCCTACTGGGGGCGTCCGGAAGCGACGCTCGAGACCTTTTCCGGACACTGGCTTCGCACCGGCGACCTGGCGCGCCGCGACGAGGACGGCTATTTCTGGTACGTCAGTCGGGCGGACGACGTCATCATCTCGGCCGGCTACCGGATCGGCCCCGCGGAGGTCGAAGAGACGCTGCTCGATCACGTGGCGGTCGAAGAAGCCGCCGTCGTCGGGGTGGACCACGAGACGCGCGGCCAGATCGTGAAAGCGTACGTCACCCTCGTCGACGATCACGAGCCGTCATCGATACTGGCCGACGAACTGAGCGAGTTCGCCCGCGCGGAACTTTCGAAACACGAGTACCCTCGGGAAATCGAGTTCCTCGAGGCCCTTCCGAAGACAGCCAGCGGAAAAATCAAGCGCTCCGCGCTCGCGGAGTGACTGGGTGGGACCGCCGACTGACGCTCCTCCTGTCGGTCCGCCTGTCGTCGCGCGCCCCGACGGGACGCGGTGCGATCACCGGATCGCGCCGGCGCCTCGGAGGTCGTCGACCTCGTCGTCGTCGTATCCGACCGACGCGAGCAGGTCGGCGGTGTGTTCGCCGTGGGCCGGCACCGATTCGTCGTGAGCGTCGGGGACGTTCGACCCGACTGCGGGGAACCCGATCCGTGGCGGCGCGTCGCCGGACCGTTCGACCAGTCCCCGGGCCTCGAGTTGGGGATGTGCGAGGGCTTCGGCCGGGGTACACACCGGTCCAGTCATCGTCTCGTCGCTCAATTCGTCGAGCCAGTCGTCCCGCGACCGACTCGCGAACAGGTCGGCCAGTTCCTCGCGGACGGCAGCCAGTTCGGCGGGGTCGTCGGTGTCGTGGTGCGCAATGAGATCCTCACGACCGACTTCCTCGCAGAACGCTCGCCAGAACTTCGGCTCGAGTGCGGCGAGAGTGACGTATCGCCCGTCGGCGGTCTCGTACACGTCGTACCAGGGGACCTGACCGGTGAGCCTCGTCTCGCCGGGTCGCGGGCGACCGCCGGTGAGCGCCTCGTACGCAACGGCTTGCGAAAAGGATGCAACCACGTCGGTCATGGCCACGTCGACGTATTCGCCGCCGTTGCCCAGTTCGCGCGACAGAAGTCCGCCAACGATGCTGAACGCCGCGAACAGTCCGCCGCCGAGGTCGCCGATCTGGTAGCCCGGAATCTGCGGGGCCATGGATTCGTCCTCGCGGGTCATATCGAGCAACCCTGCGAGGCCGACGTAATTGAGATCGTGGCCCGCGCGTTCGGCGTACGGGCCGGTTCCCCCGTAACCGGACAGCGAACAGTACACCAGTTCCTCGTTGTACTCGAGCAGCGTCTCGTAGTCTATCCCGAGTCGTTCGGCGACGCCCGGTCGGAACTGTTCGAAGACGACGTCCGCGTCCTCGACGAGTCGGTAGAACGCCGCCGTTCCTTCCTCGGACTTGAGATCGAGCGCCACACTTCGCTTGCCCCGATTGATGCTGTCGAACAGTGCGGCGGTGTCGCGTTCGGTCGTCGGGGACGCGTACCTCGCGTAGTCGCCTGCGTCGGTGTCCTCGACTTTCACTACGTCGGCACCCGCATCGGCGAGCAGTTGCGTCGCATACGGGCCGGGAAGGAGCCGAGACAGATCGAGTATCCGTACCGAATCGAGCTGCATAGTGACAGGTCCCGCCCCGACCGCAAAAACCTACTGTCAGTGGCCAGTCGCTCCCTCCCGCTCGAGTGTCGCTCCGTCGATCACGTACACGGGAGACCATACAGTAACGGTCGCCGCTTACCGCCGGCCGATCGCACACTTCGGCGAGGTGCGTCATACGGACTACTGTAAACCATTGCCGGTGCAACCGCAGGACGGTCGCGATTGCACGGTACATCGGTACAGCAGACCGTATCAGTCGTCACTCTCGAGTTGCACCAGTTCGTCGACGTCGGGAATGTCAGCCGCGGCGTCGGTGATCTGTCGCATCCGGTCGGTGTGCTTGTCGATAGCGTAGGCGGCGAGTTCTCCTTCCTCGAGGCCGACGCGTTCGTCGGGGTCGTCGGGCTGGAACCGATCGTCTTCGGTGATCCCCTGGACGAGCGGAAGGAGTTCGTCGACGGTATCTTCGATGATCGCCGGGTCGACGCCCTCGGCGATGAGCTTCTTGAGCTGATTCATGCCGAAGCCGACGTGGCGGCCCTCGTCGCTGCGGATTTTCGTGAACCCCTCGACCAGTCCCGGCAGGTGCGGGAGTTCTTCGAACTCGCCGCCGTAGGAGGTTTGCATGCCGTAGTAGCCGGTCTGTGCGAGGATCCCCTCGACGGTGAGGTGGTAGTGACAGTACGCCTTTGCCCGGTTCTCGGGGGTGTCCTCCTCGAGCAGCCGGAACTGCGCTTTCCGATTGCGGTCGAACAGCTCGATGTAGGGCTCGTTGAACCAGCGATCGTGGCGGGGATTCGACTGCTCCCACCCCATTTCGTCTTCGACCGTCCAGATGACCTCTCGCCAGTAGCGGTCGAAGAAATCCGCATGTTTCGCCTCCTCGTACAGTTGGGTCGTGATGAACAGTTGATCGTCGATGTTGTCGAGGACGGCACCGAGCGGCGCGAGGTCTTCGGTGACTGCATCCTCGCCCGCGCCGAACTTCGCGATCCCGTTGAGAGTCCCGTACCAGGTCTCCTGATCGTATTCTTCTTCCCCCTCGATGTAGGCCAGTAGCTGCTCGACGTCCTGCTCGATATCGATTTCCCCGGGGTCCCAGTGCCGTTCGACCGCGTTACGGTAATATCGGTTCGACCTGGATTCCCGATCCATCATCTCCGTTGGCGCGTACTCAGTTGCCATATACCAAACACGACGATCCAACTATTAAATGTGTTGTTTGTTTGCCATCCTCTCGGCGGCGGTAACGGAGTCGCCTCGGATCGGGAACGACCTCAATCGCCGCTGTGTTCGCCGCCGTTCCCGTCGACGCGCTCGTGGCCCTCGAGCGAGGTCATCCTCTGGTACGTTTCGATTCGATTGGTCTTTCCGAGTCTGTAGCGGTAGTAGACGTACGCGACGGCGAACCAGCCGATGAGAACGACGCCGACGACGGGGCGCTGGAGGAGCGTGACCACCCAGAAGGCGCCGGTGACGAGCGCACCGCCGAGGACCGCGGCGAGGAGGCCGCGGTAGCGCCGGAGTCGGAACGGGGCGTTGGCGTAGTGATCGGGAAATTCTCGCGGGAGGTTCCAGAGACCGATCGCACAGAAGAAGTACGCGGTGAGGCTGGCGAGTCCGATAAACACGGAGAGACCGACGATTTCGCTCGCGAGTGGGACGAGCAAAAACGGCGGCACGCCGAGGATGGCGACGGCGTAGTGTGGCGTGTCGAACCGCGGGTGAATTCGTGAGAGCGATGCCGGGAGGATGCCGTCGCGACTCGCACGCATGAGCGTTCGGGAGAAGACGAGCAGCGTCGTGTTCACAGTGGTGACGACCGCGAAGATACCACCCGCAGCGACGACGTACTCTCCCCACCACGGGAGGAATCGAGAAGCTGCCAGCGCGAGGTCCGCTTCGGAGCCCAGTTGCGTGTACGGAACGACCCCGACCAGGACGGCGATGAGCGCCACGTAAAACAGCGCCACGATCCCGATGCCGAGTCCGAGCACGAGCGGGATCGTTCGACGAGGCTCGTCGATCTCTTCGCCGAGTTCGACGAGCAACCCGAACCCGAGAAACGGATAGAACAGCGCGACGACGGCGAGACCGAACGCACCGTAGTCCGGGAAAAACGGCGTGTAATTGGCGACGTCGATCGCACCGGCACCGGGCACGATGAACGTCAGCAGGACCGCCACGAGGCCGACGAAGAAGACGAGTTGGACCTGTGCGACCAGCCTGAGCCCAATCACGTTGACGAACAACACGAATCCGAGCAGCACGTAGATGAGCAGCATCGACGGCACGTCGAAGAAGATACGCGTGTACTCGGCGAAGCCGGTCGCCGTCACGAGCAACGATGCCCACGCGACGAGCGGAATCGTAAACGGAACCAGGAACCCCCAGTAGGGCGCAGTGAGACGCGAGATGTAAACGTACAACCCGCCGGCGACCGGCATCGCCGAGCCCAGCAACGCGTTGTACAGGACGACGAAGCTCGCGGGAATCGACGCTAGCACGATCGCCAACACGAGTGCCGGACCGGCTGCTCCCGCCAACGGTCCCGGCAGAACGAATATCGGCACCGAAATCGCGTTGCCGACGAGCAGTGCCAGCACTCCGACGATGCCGATACTCGAGGTGAGCTTGTCAGATTCGCCGCTGGCCCGTCCGCTCATTCCCCTGCTGAGCGCTCGGCGCGCCGGCGACGGATCTCGTAGTCGCGAATGCGGCGACCGAGGACGAACCCTGCGACACCACAGAGGATCGGTGCCAGAACCAACAGCGCCTCGACGGTCACTATCGGGAGAACGATCCCCATACCGAGGCCCAAAACCAGCCCACCTTCGGGGTACTGTGCCGCGGCTACTTCCCGTTCGACGTCGTCCATGTCCGCTGGTACATCTCGGTATCGTCCGATTGCCATGAGATAACTCACCACGATCAGCGCAAAATATCTTTCGAACAGTTGATACCTGGACGGACGTCACTTGAGCGCCCGACTCGATCCGTCCACTGCTCGGCCCGTGACCCCGGTTCGGCCTGGACGTGAGTCGACACCGCCATCGGACCGGTAGCCGCTCCGAGTCGGGAGCACTCTCGAGACGTGGGTGGTCGTAAGTCAGTACCGACCTCGAGACGTACGGCGATTTCCGTCGCCGACCGTCCTACTGCAGCGGTGCGGATTCCCCTCCGCGTTGAGAAGAACTAAGTCGGCTCTCGTGCAGGATGGTGTCATGGCACAACAGAGTGCTGCCGTCGTCGGAGGCGGCATTATGGGCGCCGGTATCGCACAGGTACTCGCACGAAACGGCTACGATGTATCGGTTCGTGAAATTAACGAGGAACTGGTCGACGAGGCCCGGGAACGGTTCGTTTCGGGTAATTACGGACTCGACGATGCCGTCGAAGGCGGTTATCTCTCCCCGGACGAATGCGACGATATCCTCGACCGGGTCACGTTTACGACCGATCTCGATGCCGCGACCGACGGCACCGATTTCGTCGTCGAGGCAGTCACGGAGGACCTCGCTATCAAGGGCCAGGTGTTTCGCAATCTCGACGAGGTCACGGACAGTCAGCCGCTGTACTCGAACACGAGCGGATTCTCGGTGACCTCGATCGCGAACGCCGTCTCCGATCCGTCACGAGTCGCCGTGACCCATTTCTTCAATCCGGTTCCAGTCATGGCCATGGTCGAGATCGTCCGGGCCCCGGAGACGGACGACGCGGTCGTCGAACGCGCCGAGGAACTCGTCGACGAGCTCGGCAAGACGAGCGTTACGATCGACGACGATCCCGGGTCCTACGGGTTCATCGCCAATCGATGCTACGGCGCGATGCGCGAAGAGGCCAAGAAGATCGTCGACGAGGGCATCGCGACCGAAGCACAGGTCGACAAAGCGCTCGAAGACGGATACAATCTCCCCGTCGGCCCGTTCTCGCTACGCGGCATCGGCGAAGAGTGGGACTGAGCGACCGTTCACTCGCGACTCGAGCGAGCGGCCACCGAATACCAGCGGGCGGTCTCCAAAGATCGAAGCCGCGATGTAGCGCTACTTGCCTTCGAATTCGGGATCGCGGTCCTCGGCGAACGCCGCTGCTCCCTCGGCGTGGTCTTCCGTGTTGAGCAGTTCCACGAACAGTTGCCGGTCGTATCGCAGCCCTTCGTTCAGGCCTGTCTGGACCGCCATCTGCGCGGACTTCTTGATCGCCTGGACGGCCAGCGGCGCCTGTCCGGTGAGGCCGGAGACGAATTCGTCGACCTCGTCATCGAACTCGTCCGAGTCGAAGACCCGATCGACGATTCCCTCGTCGGCGGCACGCTGCGCCGGGATGTGGTCGCCGAACATGGCCAGTTCCTTGGCGACGGCGGGACCGGCCAGTTTCGTGACGTACTGGACGCCACCGGCTCCGGGGAGAAGACCGAGGTTGACCTCCGGAAAGCCAAACGTGCTGTCCTCGGTCGCCAGTCGGAAATCACAGGCAAGCGCGGTCTCGAAGCCGCCGCCGAGACAGTAGCCGTCGATTTTCGCGATGACCGGCGTCGGGAAGTCTCGGACGACGTCGTAGTGGATCCGGTCGGACGAGCCGCCCGACGAGTCCGACGAGAAGCCGCCGATGTCCGCGCCGGCGCAGAAAGCCTTCTCGCCGGCGCCCTCGAGCACGACGGCGCGCAGCGCGACGCCGTCGGCGTCCTCGTTTTGCTCCTCGAGGAGCCGTAATCCGGCGACGATGTCCTCTCTGAGTTGGGCGTTCAGCGCATTCAGCGCGTCCGGCCGGTTCATCGTGAGGGTGCCGACGCCAGTTTCTTCATCATACGATACCAGGACAGTGTCCAGTGATTCGTCCATGGAGGACGGTCACGGGCAACGATCAAAAAGGTACGTTCGCCGGTGATTTCGATGCACGTTCGCGGGTGATTTCGCGGGGAATCGGTGCCCTCCGAGCATGGTCTCTCTCTCTCTCTTACAGCGTCTTGTGATGCGACCGTTCACGCACTATCTGTCGTCGTGGGGTACTCAACGTGAATACTAATATAATAAAAATGCCTCTTCCGAGTTTGTATAAACACTATTGTATACATGGCTGCGAGTCGATTACGGCCGAGATGCTAGATCTGGATCGATCCTCCTCACTCCCATTGTTCACAGTTGTCCGTCGAGAGGGGGCTTGGAATGCTGTTACTACGAGTTTGACTGGGGCTAGGGGGAATCCCCTCCAATCGAATCGGCCGAGTCAGTCTCTGGTCGTATCTGTTCGTAGCGTCGAATACAGGGGACCGCTCGGTCGATTCGTTCGATCTGCTCGATCGACAGCCTGTTCGGTAGTTCACGATCCCATTCGGCAGACACCGATCCGCCCCACTTCTTCACTGACCACTATCTAACAACTTCAGTACTATTATGAATGTCTGTCAAATAGGATGCCCTGGACTGGTTTGTACGCTATGCTTTTCTTCTGGGTTCAGTTCGGAGCGGCAGACTGAATCAGCAGCTGGTCGGATCGTCGTCACCGTCATATCGAGCGAAAACACCGCCGCTCCGTTCCGATCGGAACTCGAGTGCCGGGTCAGAACGACTGGAGCTGCTCGAGGACGGCTCGCGCGCTACCGTCAGAAACGACCGCGCGGGCCCGTTCGAGTCCCTCGTCCAGACTGTCGACGTCCTGTCGGGCGTACATCCGGAAGGCGCCGTTGAGCGCGATCGCGTCCGCGAAGTGGTCCTCGCGGGTTCCGGCGAGGACGTCCTCAGTGATCGTCGCCGAGTCGGCGGTCACGTCGTCGACCGCGAGGTCATCGCTTTCCATCTCCATGCCGTAGGTTGCGGTCTCGATCTCGTAGTCTTCCAGCCCGTCCGTCTCCGCTCCCCATTCGGCCACCTTCGTATAGCCCGGGCGGATGTCGTCGTAGCCTTCCATCCCCTGGAAGAAGATGGCACGTGAGAACTCGAGTTCCGCGCTCTCGGAGATCGTGTCTGTCATCTTCTTCGCGAACGCGAGGTGGTAGAACGAGCCGAGGTGGACGTCGGCGTTGGCCGGATTCGCGATCGTTTCGACGGTGTTGACGAACGTCCGGACGCCCATCTCGTCGCGCCGGTCGTAGAGGGCCTGGATTCCGGGATTGAACGCGGGCTGATAGTAGAACCCGAAGCCGGTCTCGTCGACCATCTCGGCGCTCTCTTCGGGCTCGAGGTCGGTTCGAACGTCGAGTTCGTCGAGGACGTGCTTGTACGCGGTGGCTTTCTGGGTGGGGACGCGGTCGCCGGAGTGGACGACGACGGGCGTTCCCGCCGCGGCGGCGACGATGCCGGCCCCGACGCCGAGGACGGCGGAGGTGTGCTTGCCGTCGTAGTTCGCCCCGCAATCGACCGGATCGCACTCCGGCTCGGCAGTGACGACCGACTCCTCCCGCATGACGTCGGTGTACGCCGCCAGCTCTTCGGGGGTGTTTCGCTTCCAGCGGTTAGCCAGCCAGAACGCGCCGAGGGTCGTCGCGTCGGGCTCGCCCGCCAGAATGCGCTGGAACGCCTCTCGAGCCTGTTCGCGGGTCATGTCGTCGGCCGACTTCGGACCGGAGCCGACGACCTCGGTCATCAGCCGCGTGAGCGGCCAGTCGCCGAAATCCTGGGTTGCCTGCGCCATGTCGTACAACCGTTCGCCCGGACCGCGCAAAAGTCTCCCGCTTCCGGCGCACGTGAGACCGTCGAAAGACGGGTTTCGCGTCGACCGGCGGCGGAACTGGAAGCGGTAGATCCGATCGGTGCCTGTCGTCCCGTCGTTCGGGCAGACCCGAAAACGATACGGCCCCCTTCTCCCTAGAGCACGTAATGAGTGGCCCGTCGGTGGACTGGCGCGAGACGATCGACGATGCGGACGTGGCGCTGATAGACGGTTATCAGAGCGGTTTTCCCGTCGTAGAGCGTCCATTCCGTCGCGTCGGTGCCGCTATTGGACTCGAGGAATCGGCTGTAGTCGACCGCGTTCGTGCGCTGAAAGAGGCGGGGATCGTCCGCCGATTCGGTGCCGTTCTCAACCCGCCCGTGATCGGGTCGTCGACGCTCGCTGCCGTTCGGGCTCCGGACGACCGATTCGACGAGATCGCGTCGATAGTCAACGAGTACCGGCAGGTCAACCACAACTACGCCCGCGACCACGAATGGAATATGTGGTTCGTCGTCACGGCCGGTTCGCAGGACAGGCGCGACGAAATCTTGGCGGAGATCGAATCTCGGACCGGTTGTTCGGTCCTCAATTTGCCGATGCTGACTGACTATTACATCGACCTCGAGTTCCCCGTCGTCAACGGCGATCGCTTCGCCCGAGAGAGCGCCGTCCCGCGGTCCGCGGAACCGGCGACCGGGGACCCCGCGAGCGACGACTCCCTCGGTCAGCACACCGATTCCTCGGCGACCAGGATCAGCGAGGAGGCAACGGGCGACCTCTCCGCGCTCGAGGCGGAGTTGCTGCTCGAGATTCAGGACGGGTTCCCGCTGTCGTCGACGCCGTATCGCGACATCGCCGGACGCGTCGGGTACGCCGTCGAGGACGTTCTCACGGCTATCGAGCAGCTCTTCTCGAGCGGTTGTATCAAGCGGATTGGCTGCGTGATCAACCACGTCGTCACCGGGTTCGACGCCAATTGCATGGTCGTCTGGAACGTACCGGACGAGAGGCTCGACGAGTGGGGAGAGCGAGCAGGCGGACTCCCGTACGTGACGCTCTGTTATCACCGTCCCCGCAGACCGGATCTCGACTGGCCGTACAACCTGTTTACGATGATTCACGGTCGGGACCCCGAGGCCGTCGACGAGAAGATCGACGAACTGGCTGCCGACTATCTCCCCGTCGACAACGAACGGCTCTACTCGACTGAGACGCTCAAACAGACGGGCGCGCGGTACGACGAACTGGTGGGCGTGTAGGTGAGAGCTGGTCGGCGTGTAACTACGGGTCGTCTTCGGGGCCAGTCGGTATCGTCGGCTGCTACCTACCCGCCGGCCGTTAGCGGCTCCTCGACCCGCCGGAATCCCCGGATTCGCCCGTTTCGTCGAACTCCCACCGGGTCGCCTCCCTCGGGTAGTCGGTCCACGCGAAGGCGGTCGTCGGCCGAACGGCGAAAAACGGCGCGTCGTGGGGTATCGTACTTGTCCTCGTACGCCGCGTCTAGTTCGTCGAGTACGTCGGCCGGGGCGGTGTCGTGATCGAGCCGTTTCGCTCGCCCCTCGAGAACGACGACGTCCGTCGCGCTCTTCCCGTGGACGACGATCTCTTCGTTCGACTCGAGGTTTCGCACTCACTGCGTCCGTTCGCCGCCACTGCAGTGGAACGTCCCGCGGACCCAGACGCCCCACGTCGGACGAACGTATGGACTGCCGTCTGGCCTGATCGTCGTCACCCAGTAATCGTGCGCCTCTCGCATCCGCTCCGCCACGACCGACCACGGGAGCGCGCCGTCCGTACTCTCCGGAATACCGTAGCTCGCTTCGGTCTACGGTCGTCCGCGGCGCCGCTCGCGGTCGTGAGTCGGCTCGTCGTTCGTCGTTACGAGAAACGACGATTCGTGTAGCGATAGGCCCCCGTCGGTGGATGGGGCCGTGCCGAGACCGTCGACGGTCAGGACGCGCCCTCGTGTGACGTGTCTCGTCGTGGTGAGCCCAGGCTGTGTCGTTGCGGGCCGGTTACTGATGCCGTCGTCCCTCGAGCGCCGCTGCGAGGAGTTCTATCGGCGTCGGCGGCTCCTCGGTCGCACCCGGCCGATTCTCGAGTTGCGTTCGACAGGAGGCTCCAGGGGCGACGACGCGGTCGCCGTCGCTTTCCTCGACTTGCTCGTAGAGAATCTCTCCGATGGCGTCGCTCATCGAGGCGTGTTCGGACTCGTAGCCGAAGCTACCGGCCATGCCACAGCAGCCCGAGTCGAGCGGATCGACGCCGTAGCCGGCCCGCCGGAGGACGCCGACCGCGTGGTGATCCTTCGCGGCCGACTTCTGGTGACAGTGGCCGTGATAGGTGAGCTGGTGCTGGACGGCCGCGGGATCGAAGTCGATTTCCTCGTCCAGCCGGAAGACGTCTATGTATTCGCAGACGCCGTAGGTGGCCCTCGAGAGCGTCTCTGCCGCCTCCGACGAGAGCAGATCGAGATAATCGGACTGGAACATGACCGCGTCGGATGGTTCGATCACGACCACGTCCCAGCCGTCTTTAACCCGTGGCGCGAGCGCGGTCACGTTCTCGCGGGCGGCGTCTCTCGCTTTCTCGAGGAACCCCTTGGAAAACGCCGGGCGGCCGGTGTCACCGAGGCCGTCCGGGACGACGACGTGAACGCCGGCAGCCTCGAGGACGCGAACGGCCGCTTTCCCCGCGTCGGGGTGGTTGTAGTTCGTGTAGGTGTCGGGGTACAGGACGACGGTACGGTCCGCATCCGACCGGCCGGTACGCGCGTCGCCTCGCTCTCCTCGCGCCGCTTCCGCTCGCTTTCTCGAGACGGCCGCGCCGCCTCGCTCCTCGAACCAGTCCCGGAACGTCCTCGCGTGAAACGTCGGCAGCGGTCGAGTAGAATCGATTCCAACGACGACCTCGAGAACTGCCCGTGCGCCCGGCAGTGTGGCGAGCGCGTTCGAGATCGGTGCGAACCGTGACCCCCATTTCGAGAGCGTCGACACGTTGGCGAAGAGCCGGTCGCGGACGGATGCGCCGTTTCGCCGGTGGTATTCGTGGGTCACCTCCGCTTTGAGCTTGGCCATGTCGACCTCGCTCGGACAGTCGATGGCACAGCCCTTGCAGCCGATACAGAGGTCCATCACCTCTTCGACGAACTCGTCTGAAAACGCCTCGTCCGGCTCGAGGTCCCCGCTCATGGCCTGTCGAAGCGCGTTCGCCCGGCCGCGAGTCGCCGTGATCTCCTCACGGCTCGCCCGGTAGGTCGGACACATGACGCCGCCAGTGGTCGACTGCTCGCCCCGACAGCCGCCGCAGCCGTGACAGAGTTCGACCATGCCCCGAAACCCGTTGTCGTTGTCCCACTCGAGGGCCGGTTCGAAGCCGGCCTCGAACTCGTAGTCTGGGTCGAATCGAAGGTGTTCGCGGAGGTCCGTCGGCTCCTCCTCGCGGAAGACGACCTGCCCCGGGTTCAGGATCCAATTGGGGTCGAACGCCGTCTTCAGGTCCTGGAAGGTCTCCCAGAGTTCATCGCCGTAGAGCTTGCGATTCCACTGCGTGCGGGCGCGGCCGTCGCCGTGTTCGCCCGAGACAGATCCGCCGAGGTCGACCACGAGGTCCGTCACGTCGTCTGCGATCCCGTGAAGTTGCTCGAGGCCGATCTCGCTCTTCGTATTCACGAGCGGCCGGACGTGAAGCACGCCCGGGCCGGCGTGGGCGTAGAAGCTCGCCTCCGTGCCGTGAGACTCGAGGATCGATTCGAAGGCGTCGACGAACTCGGGCAGTCGCGCGGGCGGGATCGCCGTGTCCTCGATGAAGGAGATGTGCTTCTCGTCGGTCGTCCGTGAGAGCAGGATCGGGAGCCCCGACTTGCGCAGTTTCCACAGTTTCGCGCGCTCGGCGTCGTCGTAGGCCTCGAGTGCCTCGAGGGCGAGCGTCTCTGCCTCGCTCACGGGAGCGTCCTCGATCGGGTCGCTCGCGGGCGTCGCGGACGGCACGCGGTCGGCGAGCAGCCCGGCGACCTGTTCCCTGCCGTGGTCCGAATCGTCGGCGTAAAATTCCACCAGGAGAACGGCGTTCGTCCCCTCGGGAAGAATTTCGGTGACCGGGCCGAATTCTGCGGTATCGCGCGCGAGGTCGATCAGCACGTCGTCTAAGACCTCGACCGCGGCAGGGTCGTGCTCGAGAACGGGCTCGACGTCCTCCATCGCGTCGTGAAGCGTCCGGTAGCAGAGGAGCGAGACAGCTTTCGTCTCGGGCACCGGTTCGAGCGAGACGGTCGCTTCGGTGACGATGGCCAGCGTTCCCTCGCTGCCGGCCAGCAGTCGCGCGAGGTTGACGGTGCCGGCTTCGCTCGTCTGTTCGTTGCCTGGCAGATCGATCCCGCGGGCTTCCGCGACGAGCCGATCGAGGTTGTATCCGGAGACGTTACGCTTGAGATCGGGGTACGTTTCGACGATTCGGTCTCCCTCCTCCGTCAGCACGCACTCGACTTCGGCGTAGATCCGGCCCTCGAGATCGCCGTCCGGATTGGCCCGTTCGGTCACCTGCTCGAGGCTCACTTCGCCGAACTGGGTGACGGTTCCGTCGGCGAGAACGGCTTCGACCTCCTCGATATACGCGTCGGTCTTGCCGTATTTCAGCGAGTGCGCGCCGGTGGAGTTGTTGCCGATCGCGCCGCCGATCGCGCTCTTGTCGCCCCAGGCGGGGTCGGGAGCGAATTTGAGATCGGACGGCGCGAGGGCTTCGTTCAGCGTCCCGAGAATCGTTCCGGGCTGGACCGTTGCGCTCCGGGCCTCCGGATCGATTTCACGGATGTCATTCATGTGGCGGGTGAAATCGAGGACGACGGCGCGGTTGACCGTCTGGCCGGCCAGACTCGTTCCGCCACCGCGCGGGAGGACGGGAATTTCGCGTGCCGCACAGTACTCGAGGATCCCCGCGACCTGGGCCGTCGATTCCGGGAAGGCGACGGCGATCGGCGTCATCTCGTAGGCACTCGCGTCGGTCGCGTACAGTTCGCGGGAGTACGAGTCGCCGCGGACTTCGCAGGCGACGAGTTCCTCGAGGTCCGCGACCAGCGCCGGGCGATCGACGTCGTCGCTCTGGTAGTCGTAAGTCGCTCTCCGGTCGGCGGCTGGGTCGGCGCTCGGCTCCAGGGACATACCGACCCCTTGCTCAGGGGTGGCAAAAAGTACCCGCATTACCGACGATTCAGCCGAATCGATGACGAGACTCGAGGCGGTTCGTGCCACACGCCGTCCGTTCGGATGGCCGCCGGTCGGCCGCGATACGTTCTCGTTCGCCGGCAACTGCTGCGATACGCATCGGGTCGATGCAGTCACCGCTCACACTCACGAGGGAATAGCCGAGCACGGTCCCTCGAGCCGCCCGGTCGATACGCGGCGGGCCAACACTGGGGGTGATGACCGAGTTCGAAAGGTGCCCCGTTGTTTTCCCACGTGCATCCATTGGGGCTGCCGCCTGACTCGGGCGGTACTGCTATCTAACCGGGCCACCAAAACAAGCGCAATGCCTTACTAGTTGGGTGTCCGGAACGGACGGTGTGTCTGCCGGCGGCCCGAACCTGCTTCCCTCGGTCGGGCGCGACACCGGGGATCGGCAGTGTCTAATCGCGTTCCGCGAATCCTGACGACGTGGCGCCTCCGAGTCAGTGTCGTGGGTCCTGCCGGTTCAGTCGTCGTCGCTATCCCACTGGCCGCTCGTGCCGACGCGCTCGCCGTCCTCCCAGACGTAGAATCCCTTGCCGGTCTTCTTGCCGAGATTCCCGGCTCGAACCTTCCGACGGAGGGTCTGGGGTGGTTTGAATCGCTCGCCGAGTTCCTCGCGGAGGTGTTCGGCGACGTGAAGACGCACGTCGAGTCCGACGTGGTCGGTCAGTTCGAGGGGACCCATCGGATGGCCGTAGCCGATCGACATCCCCGTGTCGATGTCCGCTGGGCTGGCGACGCCCTGTTCGACCATCCGAATCGCCTCGAGACCGAGTGCGAGTCCGAGCCGCGAGGTGGCGAAGCCGGCGGTGTCGCGGACGACGACGTCCTCTTTTTCGATGTCACGCACGTAGTCGACCGCGACTTCCTCGGTTCGCTCGTCCGTCTGTTCGGCGATGACGATCTCTACCAGATCCATGAGGTGCGGCGGGTTGAAAAAGTGCAGCCCCACGGCCCGCTCGGGGCGTTCGAGAACGCTCGCCATCTCCGTCACCGACAGCGAGGACGTGTTCGAGCCGATAACGGTGTCCCCGCCTGTCGCATCCTCGACGTCGGAGAAGACGTCTTTTTTCAGGTCCATGTCCTCAGGCACCGCCTCGACCACCAGATCGGCATCCGCGACGGCCGCCTCGAGGTCGGTCGTCCCCTCGATTCGCTCGAGGGCCGCGTCCATCTCCGCCTCGGTGAACTTCTCTCGATCGACGCCGCCTTGCAGGTTGGTTCGGATCCCTTCGAGGCCGTTTTCGACGAATTTCGTCTCGATATCCCGCATGACGACGTCGTGGCCCGCCATCGCGGAGATTTGCGCGATTCCGTGTCCCATACTCCCCGCTCCCAGCACTGCGATTTGCATGTGCGAACCCTCAGTGGAAACGTTCAAAAACGTTCCCTTTCGGCCGACGAGCGACGCGGACGCTCGGACGATGACAGTCCCGGCGGCGTCCGGATTGTCCGGCCGTCTGATCGCCGGCATCTGGGCGGCCTCCTGCCAGCCTCGAAACGGACGACGGCCGAATCGGATTCGCCCTGTACGCGTCTCTCCGACTCGAGAATCGGCCCGTATCCGATCCCAATACCGTGGTTACGACCGCGACATTGACGCGATCTGCCCCGTCCGGATCGTGTCGTGACGGATCGTCCCGTCTGTATCGGATCGTCGCGGATTGTTCCCGGTCGGACTGTCCGACGTCCGTGCGCCTCGAGTCGCCGAGAACGGAGCTACTTTATCGGCGCGGTGCTAGCGAATGAGTACCAATGAGCGAACGGCAGCCAGTTATCGTACAGGCAGTGCGGACTCCACAGGGGAAACACGGCGGCGTCTTCGCCGAGACCGGCAGCGAGGAACTCTCAGTCCCGCTCGTCGACGAGATGCTCGAGCGAACGGGCCTCTCGGGCGCGGACGTCGACGACGTGCGGTGGGGCTGTGCCAAGCAGGTCAACGAACAGAGCAACAACATCGCGCGGGTCATCGCCCTCCTTTCGGAACTGGGTGAGGACGTTCCCGGGACGACGATCGACAGGCTCTGTGCGTCCTCCGCGGAGGCGATCATGAGCGCGAGCGACGCGATCCGGGCGGGCCAGCGCGAGGTCATCGTCGCTGGCGGCGTCGAGAACATGTCCCGCAACGAGCGCCGGAAGGGGATCGACTCCTACGACGGGATCGCCGACCAGTACGACGCGGCCGGACTCGCCATGGGCCAGACCGCCGAGACGGTCGCCAGAGAGTACGATATCGCTCGCGAAGAGCAAGACGAGTACGGCGCGCGCAGCCAACAGCGCGCGGTCGAAGCCACGGAATCGGGCCGGTTCGACGACGAGATCGTCCCGATCGACACCGGCGGGGCGGTCGTCGATACGGACGAAGGGATCCGTCCGGGCACCACGAAAGAGAAGATCGCCGGCCTTCCGCCCGCCTTCCGTGAGGACGGCACGGTCACCGCCGCCAACGCCTCGCAGATATCCGACGGCGCTGCAGGAGTCCTGCTCACGAGCGAGGCCTTCGCCGAGGAACGAGGCCTCGAGATCCTGGCCGAAATCGAGGATCACAACGTGGCCGGCGTCGATCCAACGGTCATGGGGATCGGACCGGTGCCCGCGGTCCGGGGGATCTGGGACCGAAACGGCCGCTCGGCTCCGGACTACGACCTCGTGGAACTCAACGAGGCGTTCGCCAGTCAGACACTATACTGTCGGGACGAACTCGGCTTCGACGACGAGACCTTCAACGTCAACGGCGGTGCGATTGCCATCGGGCACCCGCTCGGCGCCTCCGGCGCGCGCCTGCCGGTTACCCTGATCCACGAACTCCGACGACGGGGCGGCGGCCTCGGCCTCTCGACGATGTGTGTCGGCTACGGACAGGGCGCCGCGGTCGAGTTTCGAGTCCCGGACCAGTAATAGCAACAGTTCCGAGCCGAACTGGCTCGACCGATCCGCGGTTCGCGACTATTTTCGGATCGTGATCGGCACGAGAATCGATAGATTCGCCGGCCGGGCGGTCGCAAACCGACCTACAGTAGCTGGTCGGCGATGATGTTCTTCTGGATCTCGCTGGTTCCCTCGTAGATCTTCGTGATGCGGGCGTCGCGGTAGTAGCGCTCTGCGGGGTAGTCGGTGACGTAGCCCGATCCGCCGTGGATCTGAATCCCCTCGTCGGCGACTTCGACCGAGATTTCGGAGGCGAAGAGCTTCGCCATGCTCGAGTACTGCGCGGCGACGTCCTGGTTGTCCTGCTCGACCTGGGTCGCGGCACGGTAGGTCAGCGAGCGGGCGGCTTCGACCTTGGTTGCCATCTCGGCGATCTTGTGCTGGATAGCCTGGAATTCCGAGATCGGCTGATCGAACTGCTCGCGCTCGGTGGCGTACTCGATCGCGGCGTCCAGGGCGCCCTGGGCGGCACCGACGGCCTGTGCGGCGACGTTAGTGCGGCCGGAGGCGAAAAATTCCATCAACTGGTAGAATCCCCTGTCGACCTCGCCGATAACGTTTTCTTCGGGCACGCGGACGTCGTTGAGGATGACCTCGGCGAGATCGGAAGCGCGGATACCGAGCTTGTTGTCTATCTTTTCGGTCTCGAACCCGTCGAGGTCGGTCGGAACGAGGAAGGCGGTGATACCCCGGTGACCCTCGCCGAGGCTGGTCTTGGCCATTACGACGCCGACGTCCGCGACGGTGCCGTTCGTAATCCACATCTTGTTGCCGTCGATCACGTACTCGTCGCCGTCTTTCTCCGCGACCGTCTCCATCCCGGCGACGTTCGAACCGTGGGCGGGCTCGGAAATGCAGGAACAGGAGGCCGATTCGCCGTTGGCGATCTTCGGGAGCCACTCCTCTTTCATCCACTCGTCGCCGAATTCGATGATCATGTCCGACCCGAAGCCGGCACTGCCGACGGCGGAGCCGATTCCCGGATCGGCACGCCACAGTTCCTCGGTGACGATCGTCGTGGATATTTTGTCCATTCCGGCGCCCTCGTACTCGATCGGGATGTTCGGGGCGACGAAGTCGTATTCGGCGGCCTTCTTTCGGAGGTCGACGGGATACGTGTGCTCCCGATCGTGTTCCTCTGCGACCGGAACCATTTCGTTTTCGCCGAACTCGCGGACGGCGTCACGGATCGCCTCGTGTTCAGCAGATAACTGGAACGCCATAGTACGTCCTCAATGGCGTCTTACAAAGTAGCTTCGGATACGCCTGAAATTTGTTTTTGTTAATACAGTCTCGTATAAATATCCGATGTGGAAACGAACGACTCATTCGACGGTGGGCGAGCAGAAAAATACGATCCGCGGCGGCGATTAGTCGTCGCGTAGTTCGAACTTCTGGACCTTGCCAGTCGTCGTCCGCGGTAGTTCCCGCACGAACTCGACTTCCCGCGGATGTTTGTACTCCGCGAGGTTGCTCAGGCAGTATTGCTTGATGTCCTCGGGCGTCGCTTCGGCGTCGGGTGTCGGGACGACGAACGCTTTGACCGTCTCGCCGCGGCGCTCGTCGGGAACCCCGACGACGGCGGCGTCGGCGACGTCTTCGTGCTCGAAGAGAAGTTCCTCGACTTCCCGCGGGTAGACGTTGTAGCCACCGGTGACGATCATGTGCTTCTCACGGTCGACGACGTAGAAGAAGTCGTCTTCGTCCCAGTAGCCGATGTCGCCGGTGTGGAACCAGCGCGTGCCGTTTTCTTCGGTGAAGGCTTCCTCGTTAGCCTCGGGCAGCCCGTAGTACTCTTTCATCACGTTCGGTCCGTGAATAACGAGTTCGCCCGTAATCTCGTTGAGATCCTGCTCCTCTTCGTCGATCGGCCCTTCCTCAACCCGCGGCACCTCCTCGAAGTCCTCGGTGACGATCTTCGCCTCGACGCCCTCGAGCGGCTGGCCGATGCTCCCCTTCCGGCGAGCGTCGTTCGTGTTGACGTGGGTGACCGGACTGGTCTCGGTCAGGCCGTACCCCTCGTTGAGCTGGACGCCCCAGAGCGTTTCGAACCGTTCTAAGACCTCGAGTGGAAGGCTCGAGCCGCCGGAGTTCGCAAAGCGCAGTGCATCGAACTCGTACTCGTCAGCGTCGGGCTGATTGATCATGTCGTTGAACATCGCGGGGACGGCGAACATGATGGTGATCTCGTCGTCTTCGAGCTGGTCCATCACCGACTGCGCGTCCCATTCTGGGACGGGGTAGTAGGTGCCGCCGCTGTACATCGCGCCGTTCATCACGACCGACATCCCGTAGATGTGGAACAGCGGGAGGGTGCCGATGAGTCGGTCGGAGGCTTGGAAGCCACCCGGCGGAACGTCGGCGTTGGCCCGCGTCGTAAAGGCCAGGTTGTGATGGGTCAACAGGACGCCCTTCGGCGTGCCGGTCGTTCCGGACGTGTACGGCTGAACCGCGACGGCGTCGTCGGCACGTTCGACGACGGCTTTGGTGTCGTCTGCGAGGAACTCGTCGAACTCGGTCGCGCCGTCCACATCCGCGCCCACGCTGATCACCTGTTCGACGTCCGTGTCGTCTTGTACCGCGAGGACGTTGGGGACCAGGTCGGCCAGCGCGACGACCGCGTTCGCCTCGCTGTCGGCTAGCATGTGACTGATTTCGCGAGCCTTGTACTGCGGGTTCATCGGAACGACGATCCCGCCGGCGCGTAGGGTGCCGTAGAACGCCGTCACGAACTGTGGAAGGTTCGGCAGGTAGATGCCGATGCGGTCGCCCTCGCCGATCCCACGATTCTCGAGTGCCCGTGCGAACTGGCCAGTTCGCGTCCAGAATTCCTCGTAGGATAGTTCCAGGCCGTCGAAGGCAATCGCAGCCGAATCCGGGTCCGTCTTCACTGTCTCGGCGACCTCCGTTATAAGATTTGTCATGCCTTGCATAGGCCTCGTCTGACGATCACAAAAGAATTGTTACTCGCAGATTCCATTTATTTCAGTTGTTGGCGCGACCGGGGCTTGACAGCCTACGCGGTCGCGCCGATGGTCGGTCGGAGGTTCGATGTGTCGACACTGGACTCCGCGCGACCCTCGGTATAAAACTCAAATAAACCACATATTGGTTCGTATCGGAATACCATTCGCCGACGTTGGCGTGGCGAAATGCCGGGAGATGGGCGTCGAAATTCTGCCGACGAATTTTCACGTAACCGCCCGTACCGCAATACCTATTGTCCCCATCGAATAGGGCTAGGTATGCTGGATTTCGTTCAGCTCGAGGAGGATCTAGACCAGGAAGAGCGGATGATCCGGGACACGGCCCGGGAGTTCGTCGAGGAACACGTCAAACCCGATATCGGTGAGCACTTCGAGAACGGAACCTTCCCAAAGGAGCTCATTCCGGAGATGGGTGAACTCGGCTTCTACGCACCGAACCTCGAGGGCTACGGCTCGCCGAACGTCTCGGAGACGGCCTACGGGCTCCTGATGCAGGAACTCGAGGCGGGCGATTCAGGCCTGCGCTCGATGGCGTCGGTCCAAGGGGCGCTCGTCATGTATCCCATTCACTCCTACGGGAGCGAAGAACAGAAAGAGACGTGGCTGCCGGCGATGGGACAGGGCGATGCGATCGGGTGCTTCGGACTGACGGAACCCGAACACGGTTCGAATCCGTCCGCGATGGAGACCCATGCCGAACGCGACGGCGACGGCTACGTTCTGAACGGCTCGAAGACGTGGATCACGAACTCCCCGATCGCTGACGTCGCCGTCGTCTGGGCCCGTGACCGTTCGACCGAGGGCGAGCCGGTCCGCGGATTCTTGGTCGAGACCGACCGCGACGGTATCACGACGAACAAGATTACCGAGAAGCTCTCGCTACGCGCCTCTATCACCGGCGAAATCGGCCTCAACGACGTCCATGTACCCGAGGAGAACGTCCTGCCCGGCGTCTCCGGTATGAAGGGGCCGCTGTCCTGTCTCACGCAGGCCCGCTACGGGATCGCGTGGGGTGCCGTCGGGGCCGCACGCGATTGCTTCGAGGAGGCACGCCAGTACGCCAAGGATCGCGATCAGTTCGGCGGTCCGATCGGCCGATTCCAGCTCCAACAGCGCAAGCTCGCGGAGATGGGGACCCAGATCACGCTCGCGCAGCTCCTGGCCTACCGGCTGGCCGAACTCAAAGAGCGCGGTGAGATGCGACCGCAGCACGTCTCTATGGCGAAGCGAAACAACGTCCGGATCGCGCGCAACCAGGCACGGATCGCCCGCGAGATGCTCGGCGGCAACGGCATCACGACGGACTACTCGCCGATGCGCCACATGGCCAATCTCGAGACGGTCTACACCTACGAGGGGACCCACGATATCCACACGCTCGTTCTCGGTGAGGAGTTCACCGGCATCGCCGCCTACCAGTAACGATCCGGCCGGTCTGGCACGACTCACCGGTTACCACCGTTTTCTACTCCCGTCGACAATCGATTTGGGCTCGGAGTGGTCGACTGCTGGTTCGATTGACGGGACAACCGTTTCGGTATCCGAAATATTGATTGCGACTTGTGAACAGGTCCAACTATGAATCCGGAGCGGGACGAGGCGGAGACTGACAGCATCGGCGTGTCGACGACGCGGAAGACGTTCGCGCTCCTCGAGGGCCTCGAGGAGGCGGAGGGCGCGACGATAGCGGAACTCACACAGCGGACGGAACTCCCGAAGAGTACCGTGTATCGGCATCTACAGACGCTCACCGAACTTGGGTACGTGATCGAACGCGACGGACGGTACTACGTCGGGTTTCGGTTCGTCGAACTCGGCGAGCAGGCCAGATCCCGGAGGATGGGATACACGGCCGCCAAGCGGGCGGTGTTCGAACTCGGGCAAGACACCGACGAGCTCGCGGTCTTTATCGTCGAGGAGGACAACGAGGCCGTCTACGTTCACCGATACGGTAGCCTCTCGAACACGATGATCGGCCAGCGCCGGCCACTGCACTCGATGGCGTCCGGAAAGGTCATTCTCGCGGAGTGGGACGACGAGTCGGTCTCCCAATACGTCCGCGACGTCGGTCTCGAGGCGGTCACGTCGAATACGATTACGGATCCCGACGCATTGTTCGACGAGCTCGAGAGAATTCGCTCGCGGGGGTACGCGGTGAACGACCAGGAACACATGGACGGGCTTCGCGGTGTCGCCGTCCCCGTTTACACGCCCGATGACGACTTTCTCGGGGGGCTGTCCGTATTCGGCCCGACCAGCCGGTTTACCGACGACTACGTTCACGACAATCTCCCAACCCGACTCGGCGACAAGGCCGGCGAAATCAAGGTCACCCTCGCGTACAGCTAGCTGACCAGGATCGATCGGCTGACTCCCGACTTCGACCGGCGACCCGTCCGTTCACGCCACGGTTGGGGCTGGGGTATGCGGAACAGGACTCTGTCGGACCGATACCGCCGACCGGCGGGATCGAGCCAGATTCGGCATGCGGAATATACAGTCCGAATACTGAACTACCCGTTTCGGTCGGCGGTCCCTGACGATCGGGTGGTTCGAAATGTCTTTCCGTCACTCGATTCATCGTCGTACAATGACTACATCATCCGAGCGTCCGGGCCCGGACCCGAAGGTACTCCGCCTCATCCGAAAATACGGCCTCGAGGACGTCGGCGACGAACTCGAGGCTCGGTGGACCCATCCCGAGAACCGGACGAGCCTTCGAGAACTCGCAGATTCGTTCAACGAGCGACTCCTCCGGGCTGTCCTCGTCGACGCCGACGTCGAGACGCTCACAGACGACGTCAGTCGACTGTACGCCTTGCTATCCGGTACCGACGGAAGCCGCGGCGAGCAGACCGTCGCGACACGACGACTTGAGCGTGCCGGCGTCGACGTCGAGACGCTGACCGACGAATTCGTCTCCTACGGGGCGATCCGATCGTACCTCACCGGCTACCGGGACGCGTCGCTTCGGGATACAGACCGCGACGCTCGAGAGACAGTTCGCGGTACCATCGAGGGACTCCGACAGCGAACGGTCGCGGTGACCGAAAGCAAACTCGCGCGGCTCCGGGATACGGATCACCTCCAGCTCGGAACCCATCGCGTTCACGCCGACGTCCAGGTTCTCTGTGAAGAGTGCGGGCGGCAGTACGACGTCGCCACGCTCCTCGAGAGAGGGGCATGCGACTGTGGCAACCGATAGTGTGCCCGCTCGAGTGGAACTCGTTCGGAAGTCGTAACAATCGTACTCTTGTTATAGGTTTCGAGGAACTCCTCATCTCTCGTCCCTCGAATCGACATTATTGACAAATACAACATATATATTGAATATTGTCAGTACGGCCTATCCGAAGCCGTTCATTTCAGCATCGTCGGAGCTGATTTCGTGCGCCGGACGGTCGTACACCTGCTGCTCAATTTGGCGGAATTCGGTCGATATGAGGGCTGTATTCCTTGATAAAAGGTCGCAGATGACCGGAGGACTCGTCAGTCCGGCCGAACGCGTCCCATCCCAGTCGTGACCGTCCGACCCCTCGTTCGACGGTTGTGGCCCGCTGTACTCGCGCTACCCGCTCGAGTCGAGGTGAGTGAGACGATCGAATCACGGCCAGCATCGGCGTCAGCTCCGTCGAGAACTGTGTATCGATTACGGCGCGCCTTGGCCCGCTTTCGCAACAGCAAAACTATTATTTCGATAAATATTTGAGTACCTGAAAGCTACCAAACAGTTCGACCTGTGCGTTGCAAGTCGATTCGTCGGTTCGATCCTGATGTGTCATTTGTGAAGATCGCGGGACGACCGCTGGCAGAAAACGGTCGTCGAGACGGATCGTCGGAATGTCACGGTGTCCCGGACAGGACCGCTGTGACCCGATCCCGCGGGTTCGAAACTCCCCCAGTCGTTGCTGATGAGAACGAAATTTTCTCCCCCGACAGCTAGTGTGCCGAACGATTCGCAGTTCTCCTGTCGCGCGGTCGCAGTCGTGCTCCCAAACAGAGCGACTGACCTGACTACGGCGGCTGACCGGAGGAACGGCCGACGAGCTGTCCCACTCCGCTCTGTGGTCACCCCAGGCGCGTGATCCGTCCGGTCGCTATCTGCTGGGTGCTGTTGCGTGCTCTCGGTTTCTGGTGTGGTTGCGCCACCTATTTCGTCATGTGCGGGTGTGTTGGTTCGGCTGCTGGTGAGTCGTCCGTCGGCAGGTGGCCCGACGGTTCCTCGATTTCGTTCGATACTCCATCCCTTCGTGTCGATGGCTGGTCACTCATGCTGTATCGCGGTGCTCGAATCGTTGTCTGACACTACCAACACCCCATATCAAGTAACGACATTTTGACAATTAAACGCGAAATAAATATTTTTGCTAGCTCACAACACGTTATTTCGAAGTGTGTGAACGTGCCACAGTAGCCGGAAACAGCAAGTACAACGCGTAATGCCCGGCACCGCATTGATTCGAATACGATGGCGGAAACACCCACATCCGGAATCGGATCGGATCGGCCGGGGACGACCGGCCTTCGAGCCGCGTTTTTCAGCCTCTGGTTCGTCGATCTCGTCGCAACGATCCTGTTCTTCACCGTTCCATACGCGACCGAACTGAATCCGGTGACGGTCTTTCTGCACGATCTCCTCGGGCTTGCAGGCGTTGTTCTCGCCGCCCTCATCTATGCCGGTCTCGTGGTCGGCATCGGCTACGTTCTCTCGAGACCGTTCGACGCCGGCTTCGTGACGGCCGTCGTCGTCATGTACGTCGTCTTCGCGAGCAACAACGTCGTCCTCTTAGTCTCTCGCGAAGCGTTACTGGCTCTACTTCTGCCGTCGTAGACTCCTCGTGTCAATCGCGTCGGTACCCGACTGCCAGCATGTTCGCATCGTCCCCGTGTATCCTCTTCGTCGCGGTCCACGACTCTGGTCGCGTCGTAGCGATCAGTGACCGTGCCATCGAGCGTCTGGACGACGAATTTCTCGTCGCGGGCACCACCGCCGTTGCCGTCCTGACCAGCATCGCGGAGGATCATCCGGTCGCCGATCGTCTCGCGGAACTCTCGCCCGCCCTCTCGAACGATCCGCCGATCGCCCCCGCGTCGACGGTCGACGTCATCGCCAACGTTGCCGAGGACGATCTGACGGCTGTAACGCCGACGATCGATGACCTGCTCGAACGACTCGAGGATGACACGGCCGAGTCTTGACAATTGTATCGCTGCATCATGGTGTAGTTCGAAGCAACGCCCTAGATGACTTACAGCCATACGCTTGTAATCACTAGGCAAATGTGTGTTGCACTCGCCGACAGTATCGACGATGGCGCAGGTTCCAGCGGGTTGCACCTGGGAAACTACCGTTCGATATCGTCGGCATCGACTGCCGTCCCGTCGATCGACGCCGACGTCTCGCCATCGGCTCACTGCCAGACGCGGATGTGGTCTCCGGGCTGGCCGCCGCGCTGCTCGTGCCGATCAAAGCATAAGGAAAAATATTAATCCAGTCCCCACACAGCTATCTCCAATTTATAATATAGTTGTTACTTATTCGACTTCGATTTTCTAATAGCTGTCTGAAGCCACTAATAGCGCCTAAAAAACGAGTATTCAAAAATATTCCATGGGTCTAATAAATTGTACTTTTGTGGAATTGTAAATCTGTAATAATTTTCATACCACGGATCTATCGCACCAACGATCACAGTAAACCTTCATACACCTGGACGCAAGCTAGCGTGTATGAACCGTAGCACCCTCAAACAAGCGCTGGAAAACGCCGACCTCACCACCTACGAGGCTGACGCGTACCTGACGCTTGTCGACTATGGGCGGCTTCCCGCTGTCGACGTAGCGAAGAAATCCGACGTGCCAACGACCCAAGTGTACGACACGCTCCGTTCACTAGAGTCGAAGGGCTTCGTCGATACCATCGATCGGGACCGATTGCATGCAGAGCCATCGGATCCCGTCGACATCCTCGCTCATCTGCGCAAACGGGGAGAACTGTTTACCGATGCCGCCGAGGAACTTGAAGACCGATGGGAGCAACCGGAACTCAAAGACCACCGAGTGGGGGTCGTCAAGCACGCCGACACGGTACTCGAACACGTCCGGAATCAGATCCGAGAGACCGACGTCGCAGTCGAAGTCGCGCTGACTGCCGACCAATTCGAGTCACTGCGGACAGAACTCTACTCGGCGGCTGCCCGGGGCGTCATCGTTCACGTTGCTATCTACTACGAATCTGACCTGACCGAACGAAGTGAGTCCTGGGACCTCTCCAAGACGAACCTCGAAGTACGCCTCGTCAATATTCCCGGTCCGTTCATCTCCGTGCTCGACCGGAGCCGAACGTACTTCGCACCGAACTCGCGGGCCGCAGAGAACTACGGTATCCTGATCAACGACAATATCCTCTCGTTCATCAACCACTGGTACTACCAGACCTGCCTCTGGTATCCGTGGGAGCCACTGGTCTCACAGCAGGAACTCCCGAAACCGTATATCAGCCTCAAGGAGTTCATTAGAGACATCTCCTCGCTGCACCACAGCGGCGGAAACATCGCTGTAACTATCGCGGGCATCGATGTGGCGGCCGACGAGTTCCGTACAGTCACGGGGACAGTCACGGAAATCTACTATCCCGAGGTGATCAACGACGATTCGCCATCGCTCGAACAGCTTTCGACGTATGCGGTGGTGACCCTCGATACCGGGGGAGCAGAACTTACCGTCGGTGGATGGGGAGCGGTGTTCGAGGACATCGAAGCCCAAAAGATTACCTTGGAGGGGATTTCGTTCGACGACGTCGTTCAGTCGTAAATCGTCTCGATGGTAAGTTCGACCGTCTGGTCGCCGACGTGAACCGAATACGCGCCTGCCTCCGTCTGTCTGACCCCGTCAGCGCCGACCTGGCCCAGCTCGGCCGCGGCGAGTTCGATTTCCGCCATTACTTTCTCACCCCCGTCGAGCGAGACGCGCTCGAAGCCACGGAGTTCACGGACCGGCGTGACACGCGAACTCGCGTGGTTCGTGACGTACACCTGTACGACGTCGCTGCCCGATCGGTCACTGACGTTTGCAACCGGCACCCGAACTGTCGTCGTGTCGTGTGGCCCGATGGTCGACTCGGTTAGTGTGATGTCGTCGTACTCGAAGTCGGCGTAACTGAGTCCGTGGCCAAATTCGAACAACGGATCGTACGATGAGGGGTGTTCTTCCTGATCGATGGGGGTAGGGTGTGGGAAGTGGTTGAACCGCGTCTGCAGGTGCCCCTCGGACTTTGGAATCGAGACGGGGAGTCGGCCGCTGGGGTCGTTCTCCCCGAAGAGCGTCTCGGCAACCGCCTGTCCGCCCATCGTTCCGGGATAATATGCCATGAGGAGAGCTGGCACATGCTCGGCCATCCAGTCGACGATGAGCGGTCGGCCCGTGACCAAGACGCCGACGACAGGCGTTCCCGACTCGTGGATCGCCTCCACGAGCTCGCGCTGAGCGTCGGGAAGGTGGAGCGTGTGCCGGTTCGGGAACTCGTCGGGTTCGGTTCCGGTGTCGACGGTGGGGCCGAACTCGTGGAGGTACCACGGTTCACCGACGGCGACGACGGCAATATCTGCGTCTTCGGCTGCCTCGACGGCCGCATCTACATCCAGCGTGTCGTTCATCGTCGACCCCTGTTCATAGACGACGCTGCCGGACGTGATCGCCTCGATGCCGTCGCGAATAGTCACGACATCGGTTCCCTCGGGGTCGGGCACACTCCAGCCACCGAGCTGGTGGACCACGTCGTCGGCGTTCGGCCCGGCGACGAGGACATCCGCGTCCGTATCGAGCGGGAGGAGGTCGTCGTTTTTCAGGAGGGTCATCGAGTCGCGTGCGACGTCGAGAGACGCCTCGCGGTGAGCGTCGGCCCCGACCATATCACGTGCCTCGGTTGGGTCGACGAAGGTATCCTCGAAGAGCCCCAGTCGGAACTTCTGTTCGAGTACACGTTCGACACTCTCGTCGACGACGGCTTCGGCCACTTCACCGTCCTCGACGAGCGAGACGAGGTGTTCGGCGTGGTCGATCGCGTCGACAGACGCGATATCGAGGCCGGCTTCCCGGGTCTGGCGGACGGAGTCGCGGTGGTCCGCGGTTATCTTGTGGTCTTCGTCGAGCATCTTCACGCCACCCCAGTCAGACACCACGGTGCCGTCGAAACCAAGCGTGCCGCGGAGCAGGTCGGTCAGATAGCGCCGCGACCCGTGTGCGGGCTCTCCGTCGACGGCGTTGTAACAGGGCATCACTGACTCGACGTCCTCGTCCAGCACGTCGAGGAAGGACGGCAAGAAGACGTTTCGTAACAGGTACTGCGACACTTCGACCGGGGCGGCGTCTTCGCCACGCGCAGGATCGCTGTAGGCGGGAAAGTGCTTCGCCGTCGCGATGATCGACAACGGGTCTTCGATGCCATCACCCTGATAGCCACGAACTTTCGCGGCTGCCAGTTTCGCACAGAGGTAGGGACTCTCGCCGAACGTTTCGAACGTGCGACCCCACCGTGGGTCACGCGCTACGTCACAGGTCGGGGAGTAGTTCTGGTGTGCGCCGCTTCGTCGGACCTCAATAGCCGTGATGCTGGCGCTCCGCTCGACTGCGTCGGTGTCCCACGTCGCCCCGGCGCCGAGACCGTTGGGAAACGCCGTCCCTTCGGCAACGTAGGCGTGACCGTGGACGGCGTCGACGTTGAACAGCAGGGGGATACCGAGACGCGTCTCCGTGAGCGCGGCCTCCTGGATTCGGTTGACGTTCTCGACGATATCGTCCAATCGCATGTCCACGGCACCGCCCCAGCCGAACGACGCGACGGCCCCGACGTCGTGTTCCGTGACTTCCGTCACAACATCGTCGATATCTTTGAACTCGTCGAGGTGGCCCGCCCACGTCCCAACGAGTTGACCGACCTTTTCTTCGAGCGTCATTCGACCGAGCAAGTCGCTGACGCGTTCCGAGGTCGAGACAGTCGGATCCCTAAACAGCGGTTGCGTATCGCTAGACTGCATCGTGAGAACGATTCTATCACGTGCATTTATACTTTTGGATGGCCCTGACGAGGCCGGTCTCACACTCGTCGCGACGACGGTTCCGTCGGGACAGGCGCTGATACACAGTAGTCCGTATGAAGCTGACTCGCCGTGATGTGCCCGAATTCACGTGCGACTCCGACACGCCTCGGGATGCCACCGGTCAACCGGTCAGGGTGTCGGGAGACGGAGGGCGATTGCCATTAACAACCACAATATTTAATACGGGTACGTGAACGATAGTTGTACGCAATGTCACGAGCTACTGATGGCTATGGCGATGTGATCAACCGACGGCAATTCGTCAAACTGACCGGTGTCTCTGGAGCTGCAGCCCTCGCTGGGTGTATGGGCGGCGGGTCGTCCAGCGGCACCACCCTCACGGGCGCGACGAACTTGGGCGTCCCGACGAATATGCACTTGAATCCAATGGCGACCCAGAACTACGACTGGACTGCGGGCAACCACATCTTCGAGCGCTTCGCCGCCTACAACTTCTCTACACAGGAGTTCGAGTTGGCCGGTCTCGAGGACTGGTCCTTCGAAGACGAGACGGTCACGCTGACGCTGCGCGACGGCCTCAAGTGGGACACTGGTGATGATGTCACAGCAGGTGACGTCATTACGCAGTTCAGACTGATGAAAAAGACCGAGGCCACGCTGTGGGACTTCGCTGACAGCGTCGAAGAGGGCGAAAACGATAAAACGGTTGTCATCACGCTTTCGAACCCGTCGAACCCAGAGATTATCAAACATACTCTCGCGAACGGTGACCTCCGTATTCACGGGTATCAACCTGTCTACAACGAGTTCCTGGACAAAGACGCTTCGGCCGTCCAGGAGTTTAAGTGGGAAGAAGATGTCCACGGGAACGGTCCGTTCACACTCGAATCCAAGAACGACCAGGCTTGGACGCTCTCGCGTAACGAGCACTTCTACGACGCCGATAACATCACCTTCGACACGTACGAACTCCTGAGCCGACAGGAAAACACTGCCCTCCAGCAGGGGCTGATGGGCGGCGAACTCGACGTCGTCACGAGCATGTTCGCCCCCCCGAAGATCGTTGATAATTTTCCGGACCAGGTCGAAGAGGTCACCCTCCCGGCGAACTGGGGGTACGGGATCATATTCAACCACGACGACGAGGTCTTCGGCAACCGGAAGGTACGACAGGCAGTCGCACACGTTATCAATCGCCAGCAGGTCGCCGACAACGCCGGGCCGCGCACGAAAAACCCCGCACCGAAGGTCACCGGTATCCCACCGGCCGACCAGGAGTCGTGGCTCGGCGACGCCTACGACAGTTTCGAGAGCTACGGGGCGGAGGCTACGCAGTCCGAGGCGGCTGCCACGCTGCTCCGCGAGGTCGGCTACTCAAAATCGGGCGGGACGTGGCGTGACGACACCGGGAACGCTATCGGCGGGAGTTACCTGACGCCGGCCGGGTGGACCGACTGGACCACCGCGACTAATACCGTCGTCGACCAGCTGAACTCCTTTGGCTTCGACTTCGAGATTAGCTCGGTACCGGGTGGCGATTTCTTCGGTGCGTACACCGACTCCAACTTCAAGATGGGTGCGTTCTACTGGCTGCCCGGCGGCGCTCGATCGTCGTACCCGTACTTCCCGCTGCGCTGGCAGCTGACCATTCCCGACGTCGGTGGCGGACACAACTTCACCGAAGGCGAATACACCGTCCCGGCGATGGACGGCTCGGGCGAGATGACGTTGAACCCGTTCGAAGAGATACGCAGCGTCGCGACGATGCGGGACGAAGCGCAGGCCTCCGAGACCATAACGCGGGTCGCGTGGCACAACAACCAGAATCTCCCCGTCCTTGGCCTCGTCGCGAAACAGGACCAAGCCTGGCTCACCACCGACGAGTGGGACATCGCCTCGGCCGACGACTCTGCCCGCGGTGTCAAGTGGCCGTCGCACTGGCTCCCCAAGCAAGGCAAGCTGAACCCGTCTAATCGGTAACACCATCACAAGAGTACGAAATGGTCAACTACTACGTGCGCCGGACGGCCAGGGTGTTCGCCACCATCTTCATGGTGGCGTCACTGACGTTCGGCCTGATACGGTTGCTACCCGGCGGTCCGTATACGCAGTTGCGCGCCCAGTTACTCAAGCAGGGTGTGCCGGCTGCGGAGGTAGACGCCAGAATCGCTAACCTACAGAACATCCGTCCGGACGCACCACTCTGGCAGCAGTACATCGATTACATGTTTGCACTCGCCCGAGGTAACCTCGGGGAGTCGATCTCGCTCAACGAACCGGTCGTCTCGATACTCGCCAGTTCGGCCCCGTGGACTGTGTTCGTCGTGCTCATTTCGACGATACTCGTGTTCGCCATCGGCATCTTCCTCGGGGCGCTGCAGGCCTACTGGGAAGGCTCCCGATTCGACAAGCTGTTCTCGGGTATCTCGATTACCCTGATGTCGGTGCCGTTCTACGTCGTCGCCGTCCTGGCGCTGTACGTCTTCGCCTACCAGCTTCGCTGGCTCCCCACTGCGGGGACGATTGGAACGGGAGTCGAACGGCAACTCAGCATCCCGTTCGTTCTCAGTGCCCTGGAACACAGTGTGCTGCCCATCTTCTCGTACACGCTGGGCGCCATCGGGGGACAGGCACTGGCGATGCGCGGGAACAGCATTCAGGTACTCGGCAACGACTACGTGCAGGTGGCTCGGCTTCGCGGCCTCTCGGACCGTCGTATCGCGACTCGATACGTCGCCCGGAACGCCATCCTGCCGATGTACACTGGGTTCTTGCTTCTGCTCGGCTTCCGACTCGGCGGGACCGTCATACTGGAGCAGATTTTCTCCTACAACGGACTCGGCTACTACCTCATCTCCGCGCTGAATGCCAACGACTACCCGCTGATGATGGGGACCTTCCTCGTCATCACCATCGCGCTCGTCCTCGGCGTCTACGTCGCGGACCTGACGTACAGCAAGATCGACCCGCGAATCAGCGCAGGTGATTCAGATGAAGCCTACTGACACGGATAGCGTTGATTGGCGAAGCGAGAGCGCGTCGGCACCGGACGTGACGACGCGTGAACGACTCCGTGAGGTGTACGACGACCAGATACGCACCCCGCTGCTCGTCGCGTGGGCTGACTGGCGAACGCGACTCGGCTTCCTCATCATCGGTGGGTATCTCTTGATGGCGCTCGTTGCGGTACTGGGGCTCTGGCGGGAACCGTCGACGAGTCAAGCGCCGCGCTACCTCATGCTGTTCGAGAATATGAACTATCCCCTCGGCACGACCGCCTCGGGGACGGACCTCGCCGCGCTCATCATCCACTCGACGCCCGATATCCTGCTGATGATTACCGCCGGTGCGGTGTGGGCGACGGCCGTCGCCGTTGCGATTGGGACCGTCGCCGGCTACAAGGGCGGAAGCGTCGACAGAGCACTGATGTCGTTCTCGGACCTCGTCATGGCGATTCCGGGCCTCCCGCTCGTGATTATTCTCGCGGTGACACTTAATCCGGAGAACCCCATCCTGCTGGGCGTCGTCATCAACATCAGCTACTGGGCCGGTCTCGGCCGGTCGCTGCGCTCGCAGGTACTCACCATCCGCGAGAACGACTACGTGGAGGCGTCGCGAACCATGGGCGTCAGCACGCCCCGAATCATCGTGAAGGACATCGTCCCGAACCTGATGCCATACGTGACGGTCAACTTCGTGTTCGCCGCGCGGTACGTCATGTTCGCCTCCGTGGGGCTGTACTTCCTCGGTGTCTTGCCGTATTCGACGCAAAACTGGGGGGTAACTCTCAATTTCGCCTACAGCGGCGGTGCGCTCTTCTCGTGGAGCGCGGCCCACTGGCTGCTGGCTCCGATGGTCGCGATCATGGGTCTCTCGCTGGGCCTCATCCTGCTCAGCCAGGGGCTCGACCGGGTGTTCAACCCCCGCGTCCGAACTCGGATGTCTGGCGAGTCCAGTTCGACGGCGAGCGACGACGACGCTGGTGTGACGGAGGTGCTCTAAATGACACCGGATACTACAACACGACGACGGCACGGTGATCCGATGGCGGCAATTGACCCGATAATCGAGATGCGAAACGCCAGAGTCACGTACGACGACGGCAAGACGTTCGTCTTGGACGACGTGAGTATGGCCATCGAGCGCAACGAAGTGGTCGGCGTCGTCGGCGAGAGCGGGAGCGGGAAGTCGATGTTCGCGTCGGCGATGCTCGACGCGATTCCCGACCCCGGACGACTCTCGGGCGAAATCCTCTATCACAAAGCGGACGGGACGACCATCGACATCTTGGAACTCAGCCAAGAGGAGCTTCGACAGTTCCGATGGGAGGAGATTGCGATGGTGTTCCAGGGGGCGATGAGTTCGTTCAACCCGACGATGAAAATCGGTGGCCATTTCCGCGAGACGCTGAAGGCACACGACGCTCACGTGACCGAGGGGATGGAGTTCGCTCGCGAACTCCTCTCGGACCTGTATCTCGACCCCGAACGAGTGCTGGACTCGTATCCACACGAACTCTCGGGCGGGATGCAACAGCGCGCGCTCATCGCACTCTCGCTCGTGCTGGAGCCGAACGTCCTTGTGATGGACGAGCCGACGGCCGCGCTCGATCTGCTGATGCAACGGTCGATTCTGATGCTCCTGCAGGAGTTACAGGAAAAATACGACCTGACGATGGTGTTCATTACGCACGACCTGCCGCTGGTCGCCGCGCTGGCTGACCGGATGGCTGTCATGTACGCTTTCGATCTCATCGAGGTCGCCGCTCGGGACCAACTCATCGGTAATTCAGGCCATCCATACACGCGCGCGCTGCTCAACTCGACGCCGAACCTCGACGCCCCACTCGAAGAGATGCGCGCAATCGAAGGCCAGAGTCCGGCGCCCATCAACGTGCCGTCGGGCTGTTCCTACGCACCACGCTGTCCGCTCGCGACCGACGAGTGTCACTCCGACGACCCGTCGTTCTACGACACTGGACCCGGCCACAGCACGGCCTGTCACCGCTGGGAAGAAGCGAGAGAGACAATCGAGCTGAACTTCGACACCGAGTCGGTCGGCGCTGACACGGAGGATGCAATATGAGCCAGATAGACACCGTTCCCGACGCTTCTGTCCGAGACGACGACGATGCACCGCTCATCTCGCTCGACAACGTCGACGTCCACTTCGAGAAGAACCAGGGGTTGTTTGACTTCTTCGAGGAGCCGGACGTCGTCAACGCGGTCGACGGCATCTCGCTCGACATCGAGGAGAACGACGTTCTCGCGCTCGTCGGCGAGAGCGGCTGTGGGAAGTCAACGTTGGGTAAGACAACCATCGGGCTACAGCGACCTACCGGCGGAACTGTCCATTACCGCGGGCAGGACATCTGGGCGGCCAAGGACGGAACCGGCGAGGTCGATATCCCGTTCAGCGACATCCGTTCGTCGCTCCAGATCATCCATCAGGACCCCGGGAGTTCGCTGAACCCGAACCGTCGAATTGTCGACATCCTCGCCCAGCCCATCAAACAGACGCACCCCGACATCGGCCTCGGTGAGCGACGCGCGCGAATCTATTCGCTACTCGAACGCGTCGGGATGAACCCAGCGGCGGACTTCGCCGACCGCTATCCTCACCAGCTCAGTGGCGGGGAACAACAGCGCGTCGCCCTCTCCCGTGCACTGTTGATGAACCCCGATCTCATCCTCGCCGACGAGGCGATCAGCGCGCTCGACGTCTCCCTGCGCGTCGAGATGATGGACCTGATGTTGGACTTGCAGGCAGACTTCGACACATCGTTCGTGTTCATCTCACACGACCTCTCGAACGCACGCTACTTCGCCGAACACGGGGACGGGCGCATCGGCGTGATGTACCTCGGTGAACTCGTCGAAGTCGGGACAGCCGAGCAACTCATCGAGGACCCTGGACATCCCTACACCAACGTCTTGCGGTGGGCGACGCCGGACCTCGCGCTTCACGCGGCCGGCGCGGGTGAACCACCCATGCGGAAAATCGACATCCCTGACCCGGTCGACCCGCCGAGTGGCTGCCGCTTCCACACGCGCTGTCCTGAAGCGCGCGAGGCGTGTCGCGAATCTTGTCCAGCCCTCACGGGTGAGACAGACGGACACCGCACCGCGTGTTTCCGCAGCCAACCGGACCACGAGTACTGGGACAGCGCACCGCTGGAAGACTGAGCGGTCGGCCGTGACGGTGCTAATTATGGGCGGATCTCACCGGATCGGGAATCGCCTGCAAAGCGGATGCAGCCGGCCACGACGTGACGGTGTTCACCCGCGACGAAACTTCGCCGGTGACGTCCGATAGTTCATCTGACTCGTCAGCTGTCAGGCGCGCGTACGGACGACCGGCGCTCGCTCACTCGGTGACGAGCGTTGTGTAGCCGTCGAAGTTGAGGATGACCCGCTGTGCGAAGTCGCCGAAGACGGCCTTTCCAGCGGGTGACCGGGAGGTTCCGACGATGAACACGTGGTCACACGTGCGTTCGACGGCCGTATCGAGGACGTGCTGAGCGCGTGTTGTTTCCGAGTCGACGACGACCACGATTTCCGGGTCGATGTCCGTCTCCGACAGTACCGATTCGACGAATTCCGTCGCGTGCACCGCAGCACCCTCGACGATGGCCGAGTGGTCGTAGTCTACGCGTTCGACCCGCTCGACCGATTCGAGGGTGTCCACATCGGCATCGTATTCGCCTTCGTCGAGGTGCCATAGGACGACGAGTGTGCCGTCGGCTCCGGCGCACCACTCCGCTGCTTCCGCGAGGAGTTCGCGATGTGTCTCCGACTCTCTGAGGCTTACTAACCCGTGTTTCATACATTCAGTGCTCCCTCGCTCGGCGTATAAACCTACCGTTCATACGGACTGCTGTAACGATGTACCAGTGCAACCGCAGGACGGTCGCGATTGCACCGGCAGTGACTTACAGTAGTCCGTATCAGTGGGCTACAGGTCGGCAATCGATGCTGTTCAATCATCGCAATCAGGGTTACGGCCCGTCTGCCGGCGCTGACCGGGACGTTAATGAGCGTTCGGCTGAAAGAGATGATATGAGATTCAGAGAGGTCCTCATGGATGCAGTCTGCGAGCAGCGGGATCAAATACCGCTCCTGCTCGCGGTCGTCACCGTGATGGGACTACTACTCGCGTTCTCGTTTCTCTTTCTCCAGCCCGGTACCGCCGCGTACGTCATCGCACTTGTCGACCTGCTGCTCGTCGTCGGGTGTCTCGTCACGTTCGGCGGCACGTATTGGTACTGTACGAAGCGGGCGATGAATAACTGAGGTCGCTCTCCCAGATGCAACTTGCTGGCACGGATGGAATCCGTTCACTGCCGTAATTCGCAGGCCTGGTTCCTCGGACCAGCGATGGGGTGCTCGTTACCAGAGGCGGTACGATTCGAGGAACGCGGCCGTTACCGCCGTGAAGACCGCAATCTCGTCGTCGCCAGCAGCGTCGGTAGACCACTGATCGACCGGCGTTCTCTCGGAGCGCCAGCTTGGTTTTACTGGATCGCTGGCGAGTCCCCACTCGGTCGTACTACCGGAAACGATGGGGAACGTGGCGAAAAAGTGCGAAGCGATCAGGAACTGTCCGAGACCGACCTCAGGCCAACACGGTCTCCGTCTGTGTTTTCGTGTTGTCGGCGGCGTCGGTTACAGTCAGCATCACGTCGTAACTGCCCGATCCCTTCTTGTCGCGGACGTTCGTCGTATCGGACGCGCTCGATCCACTGACGCTGATCGTCTTACTGGCTTGCACACCGTTCTGTCGGAGTTCGACGACGACCGACGAGAGATCGCCGTCGGCGTCCGAAACGGTCCAATTTACGTTGAAGCTCGCCCAGCCACCGTTCGAGACGTTCGTGACGCTGAAGCTGTCGATGGTCGGGGCAGTTGATCCGGTCGACCCGGAGTCAGTCGTCACTGAGATCGTATTCGAGGCGCTTGACTCGTTGCCTGCACCGTCAACTGCCGTGACGTAGAAGTCGTAGGTGGTACTCGTCGAGAGATTCGAGACCGTCGTCGACGTGGTCCCGGCGGTGACTTCCTGGTCTTTCGTTCCGTCGATGTAAACGTTGTAGTGGTCGATTCCCGTGCCGTCGTCACTCGAGGGGTCCCAGGAGAGGTCGACTGACGTGTCCGTCTTGCCAGTCGATGTCAAGTTCGACGGCGCGGTCGGGGCAGTCGAGTCGCCCGACCCCCCACCGCCCGACCCAGTCGATGTGGCCATCGAGTTCGCTGGCACGTCGAGGGCCGTCCCATCGGAGAACGTGACCGTGACCGGCGAACTCCCGCCGTTGTACGCGATGTAGGTCTTGGCAGTGCCATCGTCGAACACGGCCGTTAGGGGATGGTCAGCTGTGATAGATGGATCGGGCGTCCCCATCCCGTCCATGTTGTAGATCCAGTGGTACGTGTGGGCCTTCGTCTCGCCGAATTCGACGGGATAGCTGCTCTTTTTGGCTTGCCACTTGTTCTTCGCGTCGGTCACGTCTGAGAACGCCCGGAACATCCACATGATGTCCGGCCAGTAGCTGAAGACCTCGCCGTCGACGTCGTTGGCGACGAGTTCGTCGTAGTTCGACTGGGCGTACTGGGTGTCCCAGCCGAGGAACTCCATGTGGGCACACATCGGCAGCATGTTGATGCCGTGGATAGCCTCGGTGTCGGTGGTCCACCAGGTGGTGTACTTGTAGCCGTTGCCCCACACCATCGCAGCGTAGTCGTAGTTCCAGCCCGACGGCTGGTTCTCGTTATCTACGTCGAACCAGTATTCCCGGACTGCGGAGAGTTCCTGCGTGTAGAGGAACACGCCAGCGTCGCGGATCTCGGTGTTGTTGGTGAACTCTCCCCAGAGGATCATCGACGCGTAGGCGTTGAGGGCTTCCGAGGAGGACTCCTGGTTGTTCCCCTCGACAAACGCTGACCCGCCACCGTCTGCCCACGAGTGTCCCTCGTAGGGACTGAAGTGGCGCAAGAACGGGAACATCGAATCCGATCGATCGGGATTCGCGAAGTCCCGAATCAGAAGATCGACCATGCCGCCCCAGTTCGAATCCTGGGCCCACGTCGGATCCTTTCGGGCGACTTCTGCCGCGCCACGGACGTAATAGCCGTAGTGGAAGTGGTGGTCGTTTATGTTTGCGCCAGAGCCGAACGAATCGTTGTACCCGATGAGCGTCCCCCAGTTCTGGTTGTAGTAGAACACGTCCTCCGAGGTGGTTTTCCCGCTCGAGTTGGCGTCGAACCAGAGTTCGAGGTCGTCTTTGAGTCCCTTCGTATTTTGATCGCCGTTGAGGAAGTAGTCCGCGGCGGTATCGTCACCCAACTGATCTGCGATCGGGATGATCTGGGCTAGTCGACCGTAGTTCTTGCCGGTCCAGTAGGTCCCATCGCCGGGGTTCTCCGGACCGGTGCGGACCAGCGTCCGTGAACTCTCCTCGTCGTCGACGTAGTTCTGTAGTTCCGTCTTGTCGTAGGTTCCCTCGTCGGGCAAGAATGGGAGGATCCCGCAGAACGAGTGCGTCGTGGTGAACGACACGCCGGTGACGGTTTGCATCGTCCCACGCGCGGATTCGTAAGTGTATCCCTCGAACGTCTCGCTCGTGTTCTTGTGCTGATGAGGGAACAGCGCCGAAAGCGTTCCTGACGTCGAACTTTCGGCTTTCGCGCTCGTCGAGACCGTGTACGTCGTGATGACCTCACTGGCTGTTTCGTCGTAGGTCCAGGATATCTGGGTATCGGTGAGGAAGTTGTACGCGTACTGTTCGAAATCTGCGAGTGCCGTGCTGGTCGCTTCCGGCAGTGCAGCGACCGTGAGGTACCCCGCACCAGCGAGGTCGGAGGTTAATTCGGTCGTTCCCTTCCCTGACCACGTCGTCCCGGAGGGCGCGTATAGGCCGTATGCGTGGCCGTTGATCGACACGCCCAGCACGTTGCCGTCGTCGGCAAAGACCGTCGGCGCCGAGGGGAACGAGAGAGCAGCGCCACCGCCGCTATACTCGCAGAAGACGTACGGTGATCCTTGGGCTAGGGTTATCGAGAGGCTCGTCGACGTGCCATCACCCCAGACGGCGTCGACAGACCAGTCGCTGTAGCCGTCACAGCGCACGTCCTCGAACGAGGAGGTCGCCGTGTGACCGATCGTCAGATCTGTCGTGTCGTCCATCATCGCGACGTTCCCCTGATGGGGATCGTTCGACGAGTCGGTCGTGTACGTCCACTCCGTCGGGTTACTGACGTCCAGCCCGACTCCGTTTGCGTCGAACGCGAGTGGGTGTGCGAACAGTGGTTCCGAATACGGGAACCACAGCAGTGTACTCCACCAGTCGTTCGTCGGCAGTGGTGCAGACACGTTCGACGTGGTATACTGTGTCGACTGGGGTTCTGATTCCCCTGCGGGAAGTGTCGTCTTGTAGCTTCCATTGCCGACCGAAACCGATGCCGCATTGGCGGTTCCAAGCGTTCCAAGCCCGGCTGCAAGCCCTAATGCAGAGACGTACGCTCGTCGGGAAAGCCGCTGCGAATTGCCAGAGTGATTGTTATCGTTTACCATGGATGTGTTGTCACTAGCGTACCAGCGTTGCGATCAATATGGTACTACGAACCACGCTAACGCCGATACGGTAGCCCACTAACAAATCGAACGTGTCTGTAATAAATCAATCGGTGATACCTATATCGAAATTTAATACATTCGGGAGACGATTAAAGTTAGGGGCTGGAGGCGTTTCTGTTTGTTCCGTGCACATCCAGCGACATCGATCGAAGAGCGACGTGACAGAAATTGGATACACAGACTATTTCTGTGCAGTTTCCCGTCGATACGCCTTCGATTCGATCGAAGCCGAACACGACGAAGAATTTGTATGTTTGCCAGTGAACAACGAAATGCTGACGAAAAATCGCTGTACTCGACTCTGATCATCATAGAAACAATCGCAATAAATATAAATCATACAAATTAATCATCTATCTGAACAATCCTCGTCGGACAGACGTTTTTGTACGTCCGGAGGGCAGTGAATAGTATGGACACGAAGACGCTCCGACGGGCGCTCGAGGGCGCCGGGATGGCCGGCCAGCAGGCGGAGGACTACCTGACGCCCCTCGAGTCGGGACCCGTCACCCGTCGTCGAAATCGCCAAGCAATCCTCCGTCTCGTCCGCACGAATCTACGATATCGTCCGCTCGCTGCAGGAAAAAGGGTTCGTCGAGACGCTCGAGCACGGCCGGTTCCACGCTCGGCCGCGCAAACCGGTCGACGTCCTCAATCGACTCCGTCAAAAGAGCGAGATGTTCGCGGATGCGGCCGACAATGGAGACCGCCGCCGGAAACGGTGTGTCGATCCAGATTGCGGTCTCCGATGACGGTACCGCCGATATCCCCGAAATCGATGGCGTTCTCGAGATTCGAAAATGTCCGATTCCTGGACCGTTTCTGTCGATCGTCGATCGACGGTACGCGTTCTTCGAACCGAACGTCCGCAGCGATCGCTCGTATGGGATTATGATCGGCGACGAGAGGATCTCGTTCATCATGCACTGGTATTTCTGGACGTGCCTGTGGGTACGCAAGGAATGTGTCCAACTCGACCGATCGCAGCCGCCGACGTACGTTCGCATCGATGGGTTCGTCCACGAAGCCGCGTTACTGCTCCACGACGACGTGACGATGGCGCTGCAGATACTCGGTCGCCGGATCGAAACTGGCGACCGGGTCGGTATTCGCAGCGACCTCGTTCGGGCCACCTGTGGCGACCACTGCGAAATCCCACGAAATCCGACGTATGCGGATCTCGACGGCCAGGTGACCCTCGTTCTCGAGACCGAGGACGACGTCGTCTCGGTCGGCGCCTGGGGTGCGGTCTTCGAGGACGTCGAAGCCGAAGCCATTCGTGTAGACGGGATCGACGTCCCCGAACTGTGAGTCCCTTGCTGATCGGCCAATCACATCGCGCGTGCTTTGTGGTTTCTGTTTTACAATCATATTGTTGTAAATCATTCCGCCCTCGAGAATTGTTTGTAGTCCTCCGATCCGTCCGTGAGAAACGCGTGCTGGGATGCTCCCGTTGAACCAGCGCTCCAGACGTGTCGTTGTCTCGTTTCCGGTGAGAGCGGCGCGTTCTCTGCCCCCGGTACATCTCGGTGACGCTCCCCGTACACAGATTGCAAAGGAGCGTATCGAATAGTTAGAAACATGTGTTAATCATATTTTATATCATATCGGTGGTGACACTATCTGCGACTGGTGTGGGGTGTGCTCGTCCTTCTCCAACCGGACCGAAACGCTATGCAAGGTCTTTCTCTGCCAATTCAGTTCGAACCGTCTTTCTTCGGCTCAGTTTCCGTACTCGAGAGAAACGCCTCTCTCCTGTGGGCCAACTATCCAGACTTTTGTCATCGTCGAAAACGTTTCCGTATTCGCCGGTCGTAACGGTGATTCACCTATACAATCGGGATACGTCGGTAGTAGTTTCCTCTCAATTTCCCATTCCCTGTCGCAGGCGTATTAGAAGCAAAACGGTGTCCCTTCCATCCTCTCAGAGAACGGATAACAGCTCTCGTAGTCGTGGTCAACTCGGAAGTGATCGGTGTACCGTCACCGGGAGGGACCCCTTCCTCTAAAGATAAGAAATCTAGCAGCTATATATTTATTTACGATTCCAAACATTTGTGGAGTCGATTTCATTCTCACACCTCGGTAGAGATACTCGAGTTCTTTCGTGGAGGTATCGTGTCGATTCACGATTTTGCTTCCGAGGGACGAGGACGGTCTATATTTTGAATCTTGAATAACTCCTTAAATCCCACGAAAATAATTATTTTCCAGTATCATAGTTGGGTAATAGGGAATATATTTATGATTTCGACATCTACTTCTCGGTCGCTCCGCTGAACGTCGTGTTTTGCTGGCGATCGGATTTAGTTCGTTTCCGTTAGGAAAACGATGATCAATTCGATCGAAGCAGGTATAACCGTTTTACTGAACTTTCGTGACGTGTATCTCTCTTTCTCGAATATAGTATCTAAGAATGATAGTATTCGCCTTCTGGGTCTCAGAACGCGCACTTGTGGACACCGCAAAATCGATGGTGCCACGTCGGTCGCCGTTGAGCGCGATCTCCAGTAGTATAGCTGCGTACGGACCGCTCACCAGTGAATGACCAACTCACATTCGAGTTTCCTGACGATGGTTTCACTCGCTTCGCTCGCGAGCGCGCAGTTCTCGGAGTCGTATCCGCGTTCGATCGATACGTGTGACTCGCGGATTGACACACCGTAAAAGGATGGGCCAACTCGGATTTGAACCGAGAGCCTCCACCTTATCAGAGTGGCGCTCAACCTGATTGAGCTATTGGCCCACTTCGCAATCAGTTCTTGCCGGGTGGTACGTTTAAACGTTTCTTTCTTCGGGGGCCGTGGGAACCGCTATCGGGCGTTGGGATCGTCGTCTCGCTCGTCGTCCGTGCGCTCGTCTCCGAAGTCGATTGTGTACGAATCTTCGGCGTCTCCGTCGCGGACGCTATAGGCGTCGGGACCGAGATCGTACGTCCCCTTGTCGGCCGATTCGGTGGCGTCGCCCGCCGACCCGCCGTCGGGAAAGCCGACCGTCCAGACGCCTCCGCTCGCGAGTCCACCCGTCTTCTTATCTGCATACGGAACGATCACGAACCGTTTGAGCGCGGCTCGGATCGGAATTCGCGTCAGCGGGACGGCGAGCAGAAAGCCGATGACGTCGGTCACCAGTCCGGGGGTGAGCAGGAACGCTCCGGCGGCGATCAACAGTCCGCCGTCGAGCAGTTCGTTGGTCGGCGGCGTGCCCTGGGCCATCGACCGCTGCATCTTCCTGATCGTCCGCCGTCCTTCCGCTCGAACCAATAGCATTCCGATCAGCCCCGTCAGGACGACGAGCAGCACCATCCCGATCCAGCCGATGAAATCGAACTGGGTGACGATGACCGCCAGCAAGACGGCATCGAGAAACGGGATGAGCAACAGCGCGAAGATCCACCAAAGCATAGCTTGACTAGGGCTCGAAGGTTGAAAATCCTTTACTCTCGTCCCACGACGGAGCCACCGCCGCCGCCTTGAGGTCGCACCGGCCGATACAGCGCGGGCCGGTGGTGGTCGCGTCCCTCTCGAGCGAACGAAGGGCTTACGCCCGGGACTCCCGACGATCAGATATGAACGATGGAACGCGTGTCGAGTGGCGCGAATGGGGACGAGCGGCCTTCGACGAAGCGTCGGCGGACGACGTCCCCGTCTTGCTCTCGCTGACTGCGACGTGGTGTGATCACTGCCACGAGATGGATGCTGAGACCTACGCGGAGCCTCGCATCGCGGCGAACGTCAACGATAGCTTCGTTCCGGTGCGGGTCGACGTCGACCGCTACCCGCGCATCCGCGATCGGTACAACATGGGTGGCTTCCCGTCGACGGTCTTTCTCGCACCTGACGGACGGGTCCTGACCGGTGCTGGCTATCTCGGCCCCGACGGAATGCGCCAGGTACTCGACAGCGTCCGGACCATGTGGCAGACGAACGGCAGCGGGGCCGCACGGATCCCCCGCCCGCTTCGGGAGGACAATCCGCCGGCCGGCGAGTTGACGGCCGACGTCGAATCGGCCATGCTCGGCCAGCTTTCGGAGACCTACGACGAGGTCGCCGGCGGCTGGGGTCAGAGCCCGAAGTTCCCGCTGCCTGACGCCCTCGAGTTCGCACTCAAACGCGACCGAGAGATGGCGCTCCGGTGTTACGACGCCGTCGGTGCGAATCTGTTTGACGAGTACGACGGCGGCTTCTACCGCTTCGCGTCGGAGCGCGACTGGTCGGGACTCCAGCGGGAGAAACTCCTCGACTCGAACGGGGCGCTCGTGCGCGCGTTCGCCAACGCGTACCTGCTCACGGGGAAAGACGAGTACCTCGAACCCGCCGAGCGGACGGTCGAGTACGTGACCACAACGCTGTGGAACGGCGACGCGAACGCCTTCGCGAACAGTCAGGCACCTGGTGAAGATGACGCTCACAGCCTCAATGTGACCGACCGGGCGAGTGCGGACGAGCCGCCGGTCGACGACGGCGTCTTCGCCGGCTCGAACGCGCTGGCGATCGAAGGGCTGTGTACCGTCTACGCCTACACCGACGATGACCGTGCGCGCCGGTATGCCGAACGCGCACTCGAGACGCTTCGTGGGGAGCTGCTCGTCGATGGCGTCATCCGACACGTGCTTGAGGGAGCCGATTCCGACCGAGATCGTGGTGATGCCGACGACCCCGTTTGTTTCCTCTCGAATCAGGCGCGCGCCCTGGCAGCGTTGACGACGGCCGCGAGCACCCTGGAGACGGACGTCCTCGACGATGCAGTGTCGATCGCCGAGGCGACTATCGATCGCCTCCACGACGGAGAGTCGTTCCTCGACGGCCCCACCGACGGAATCGGCTTGCTCGATCGGCCGCTGCGCCCCCTCGATTCGAACGTCGCGTTCGCCGACGCCCTGCTCGAGCTCGCCGTTCTCACTGGCACGGACCGGTACCGCGAGTACGCACGCCGGACGCTCGAGGCCTTCGCCGGGGCGAGCGACCGCTTCGGCATCCAGGTTGCGCGCTACGCGACGACCGTTTCCCGGCTGCTCGAAGGACCGCTGGTGATCCGCGTCGCGGCCGAGCCTGGGGCGGACCTCCATCGTGCGGCGCTTCGGCTCGCCGACCACGAGAAGATCGTCGTCCCCGATGCGGATGGACTCGAGGCGCGAACGGCGAGAGTCGAACGCGGCGACCGAGTGTCAGCCGGTGCCGAAACTCCTGACGAGTTGAGCGATCTCGTCGAGTCCGTTCTCGAGTGACGTTCGGGCCCGAGCCGCCCGTGTCCGACCTCGCGTCAAACTACCACAGCGTTTATATTACTCCAGTGGGATGGTTCCCGATATGGCCAGCCTCAGGGATCTCGGGCTTTCCGAGTACGAAGCTCGAGCCTACCGATCGTTACTCAACACCGGCCCCACAACGGCGAAGGAGTTATCACGAGCGAGTGACGTCCCGATGGGGCGCATCTACGACGTCTTGAACAGCATCGAACAGTACAATCTGGTCCGGAGTCAGACCGCGAGCCGGCCGAAGAAGTACGTCGCCGTGGAACCCTCGACGGCGCTCGATCGGCTGCTCGACGACAAGAAACGTGAACTCGAAGAGAAGGCGGATCAGTACGAGTCCATCGTCGACGATCTGGCAGACGAACTCGACGCGGCCGAGCCAGTCGAAGAACAGTTCTGGACCGCCGCCGTCGGTCCCGACGAGACGATCGATCTCCTCCTCGAGCGCCTCGCGGCGGCGGACCGCGATATCGTGATGGTATCCGCGGACCCGGCACCCCAGTGGGACATGCAGGCGGTCAGTGAAGACGTCAGTGCGCAACTCGAAGATGCACTCGATCGGGGCGTTTCGGTTGATCTCTTGATGACCCGCGAGATGGTCGCCTCGCTGTCAGAGGACGTGGGCCAGCGCTATCGGGATACCCTTCAGCAGCGTGATAACTTCGACGTGCGGACGAACGACGATATAACGGGTTCGTTTAACATCATCGACGGTGTCGAGGTGTGCATTCAGGTGCCGAACCCGCTTTCGTCGGGTGAGGCGTTTGGGATGATCGACCTGAAGGATCCGGAGTTCACCGCGAACGTCCGCGAGGAGTTCATCCCCCGGTGGGAAGAAGCGGAACCGCTCCAGTTCTAGGTCCTAATTTCGTCTCGCAGGGTTCCCATTTCGACGACGCGCTCGGCGTGGGCGTTGTGCTGGTGGATCGATTCATCGTTGGTCTGACTCATCGTGATCACCGCGTCGTCGGGCAGGTGGTCGAATTCGTCGACGACGCCCTCGGCCAGCGCGCGCACGCAGTCCTCGACGAACTTGGCGTCCGCGTGAGCCTCGTAGGTCATGTGGTCCTCGTCGGGCCGTTTCGCGAGGTTGTAGATCCGCGCGCTCATCGAATCTCGCGCGATGTCGATGATGTCGTTCAGGTCGACCGCGGGGTCGCCATCGGCTTCGACGGTCAGCGTTGCGTGCCCGCGTTGGGAGTGGCCTGGTTGGGGCACTTCTTCCAGAAACTCGGTGATCGTCTCTTCTCCGACGCCGAGGTCCTCGAGGGTCTGTTTCGCGCGGGCGGCGGACATGCCCTGCGAGCACGGGCAGACGGTCATGCCGGTGACCTGGGCGCCAATTTCTTCCCGAGTGCCCTCGTCCGTGGCGGTCGCCGAAGCGACGATGTCGACCATGTGCTGGGTCTCGCGGTCGCTCGCCGGCGTCCGCTCGCGACGCATGAACTCCGCTTCCATCGAAACCTCGGCTCTCGACGTGTAGTCGTGTTTCTCGAGCAATCGCTCGGCGGCCTCGCCGCAGACCTCTTCGACGCTGTAGGCCTCTTCTCGGGTGGCGTCCTCGAGGATCTCGTCGATAACCTCCATGTTGCGGCTCATGTCCGCACCCTTGCGCCAGGCGGGGAGGTCGACGAAGACCTCGAACTCGGCAGTGAGCACGATCGGGCGCTTTCCATCGCGGGCGAGTTTAACGAGCTTATCGACGCCCGTGACGCCGACCTGGCTCAAACCGACGGTGACGTCAGGTGACGTCGCCTGCACGTCCGGCAACTGATGACTCATTGGCCGCATTCGGGGGAGCGGGCGATTCAACCTTTCGGAACCAGTAGTCGCCTTCGGGCACGGATCGAACTGATACCGAGGACGGCTCGAGCGCTCGTTTCTTTAAGTATTTCTGGTCACAAGGTGTAGCTACGACGGGAGACGGGTCTTCTGTGACACCGTGGTTCGATAGTCACGACACTGCGTTTCGACCTCGTCATTCGGAAGCGAGCCCCGTCTCCGTACCGGAACACGGTTCACGAATCGCTCGAGCGAATCGAGAGACACTCTGCAACCGTCAGTGGGAGACGAAACCCGGACAGGAGGAGAAACGTCGCACCGACGGCGGTGACCCGTCCGTCCGTACCGTGTACCGCCAGGGCGACGGCCAGTATTGCGGTGACGTCGTTGTACGTTTCAGTCGGGCCCCACCCGAACGGTGTTGCATGGAGGTCGGTCATCGTTGCAACATACCCTGTCCGGATTGAAAACGTACTGGTCGAACGAGTTTCGCGGCTGCACCACGCGAGCGTTTCGGCCGGTCGAAACGCGGCCGGGTTCGCCACGAACGGTAACGGAGGCGACTGTGCGACGGTCCCTCGAAAGGCGCTCGCTGTCGGTCAATGGATCGATGCGCGACCGTCCCGACCGCGGTCGTTTAAGTGCTTCTGGTCACAAAGTGTAGCTACGACGGGAGGCCGTCGTTCTCGAGTCGGCTAAATTGGTGAGCGGCGGGTGCGTTCGCAACGAGCGATCGCCACGTTCGCCGCCGTCCGGTTTCGCCATCGACGGTGGATGGCCGGGTCGCATCCGGCCGCGGTTCTTTAAGTGCTTCTGGTCACAAGGTGAAGCTACGAAGGGCATTCGTCACCCGGTCGACTCACGTTTTGCGCCCTGATTTCGCTATCATCGAGTCGCTGCTATGGCGACAGTTCCCGACCACGTTCGAGAGACCGTCGACGACCATCTGACCGCGATCGAACGCGAGTACGATGTCGCGGTCGCGCTTGCCGTCGCTCGCGGGAGCCGCGCCTGGGGCGCGGCGAGTCCCGACAGCGATTACGACGTCGGCTTCGTCTACGCGCCGACCGATCTTCGGCGGTACGCTCACATAGATGGCGTGACCGAAGCGATCGAAGCGGCGGACGGCGAGTTCGAGTTCCAGGGCTGGGACGTGCGGACGTTCGCGGGCCTGCTCGCGGATTCGAACGATGGTGCGATCGATCTCCTTCGGAGCCCGATTCGCTATCGCGTCGTGTACGACCCCGCGGACCTCGCCACGTACATCGAACGAGCGTACAACCCGATCGACCTCTATCACGCGTGGCGTGGGATCGCGACGAGCAATTACCGGAAGTACGTCTCCCACCACTTGGTCCGCACGGATGACGAACTCTTCCCGATCGTCGATACGGACGGCGATAGCTACGTCGTCGAGACCGACGACGATACGATGACGGTCGCAGCCGACGACGACCGGTTCACGGAAACGGCGACCAAACCCACGGTGAAGCGAAACCTCACGGTCTACCGAGCGGCCATGTCCGCGCGCTATCTGAAAGAAACGGGGGAACGTGGCCACCACGACCTGCCGGCGCTCGCGTTCGATCGCTTCCTCTCGGAACAGGCTCCGGCGGTCTTCGCCGACGAGCGGATCGAGCGCGCGCGAGCGTTGCTCGAGCGGAAACGTGCGGGCGATGGGTCGGCTGTGATCGGTGATGCGGTCGGGTCCGAGTTCGCACGCCCCCCGCGGGATATCGACCCCGCAATTCACGCCCACGACGGCCCCAGTACGACTCGGTTAAACGCGTTCATCGACGAGCTAATCGCGGCGGTCCAGTAATCCGACCGCCCGGTTTTCGCCTCGTACTCGCGCGCTCGGTTTTTGCCCCATCCTCGTCCGCTCGGATTTCGCGCCGTTCTTTACGTGCTTCTGGTCACAAGGTGAAGCTATGAAGGATCTTTCGCGACTCCATCTGACTCGAGAGCGAGGCTACCCGCTGTCCGGCACAGGCCGGTTGTCCGCCACTGGCGCTCGTAACCCGTTCGAACCGCGCAGTTCCTGTCTGAATGCCTGATAGTCAGGCCGATGCGGTACTGAAAGGAGCGAGCCTTTTTCACGCTTCCCCTCCGAGCGACAGACGATGCAAGACGACGGTGCCGACCCTGGTCCACCCGCGGCGGGTGACGTGACCGCAGCGGACGGCGTCGAGCCTGACCCCCAACGCGAACGCCGTCTCGAGACGCGGCCCGGTTCCGGCTCGCTCTCACGGGCGGACGTACAGCGCGATTCGTCGGTTCGACGATGGGGAGTCGTCACGCCGAGTGCGACGGTCATCGGCCGCGCAGCGTCGCCCGACGCGGACCTCTCGGAGAGTGTCCGCCGCCTGCACGACGAACAGCATGCGGCGACGCCGGGCTACAGCGAACGCGCCCACCGGCTCGATCGACTCCGGACGACGCAGGCGCTGTGTAACGCCCTCGAGGTGACGCCCTGGCAGCGCGATCTGGCGCTCGGCGTCATGGACGAAATCGATCTCACCGAGTTCGGCAGCCAGCGTGCGATTCCGAAGGTCGCGCTCGTGGTGATTCGCCACGTCGTCGACGTCGACCGACAGCGCTATTTCGGGCTCGACGACATCGACGCGCAGTCACTGTCGGCCGACAGGATGGAAGAACTGTTCGCCCAGTACCGAGCCCACGACATCACCGACGACGGAACGTTCAAGCGACTCGCAGCGGACTACGGGCTCGACACCACGAGCCTGAACCGATTGCGGCGCGTCCTGAAATCGCAACTCGAGGACGACCTCCCAGCCTACGGTCGCAACCCGTACCGCGATCCGAACCTGCCGGACGTGACAGAGTCGGACGCTACGAGCGCGGACGCAGCAACGACCGGCGGACAGAGCTGAACGGGCGGGTACGGAGGCCCTGCGGTTCTCCGCTCGTCCCACGGTCCATCCCGTCCGCGATCCAGCCCTCCCCGTACGTCGTCCCGCCCGCGACGCGTTCCGCTCGAGGCACGGTCGGCGAGCCGTCTGCGGTGGCCGGTATCTTTTCCTTGGCGGCTCCCAACCGTCGGTATGGCCGACGCTGATACCGACGCTGACGGGACGCCGACCGGCGACCGGATTACGATTTACGCCGACTACGTCTGTCCGTTCTGCTTTCTGGGCACGCGCTCGCTCGCACAGTATCGGGAGCGCCGCGACGAACCGCTGGCGGTCGACTGGCACCCGTTCGATCTCCGGCACAGGAAGCGGAACCCGGACGGGACGATCAGTCGCGACGTCGACGACGGGAAAGACGACCGGTACTACGAGCAGGCAAAGCGGAACGTCCGCCGACTCCAGGAGGAGTACGGCGTCGAGATGAGTCTGAACATCGCAACGGACATCGATTCGTTCGACGCGCAGGTGGCCTCGTGGTACGTCACCCGGGAGTATCCCGATCGGTGGGACGCGTTCGACGAGGCGATCTACACGGGGCTGTGGCAGGATGGACGCGACATCGGTGACCGTCGAGTCGTACTCGACCTCGCCGAAACTGTCGGTCTCCCGACTGACGAGATCCAAGCGGCCATCGATGACGACGACTGGCGAGCCGAACTCGAGGAGCGATTTACGGACGCACACGAGGCCGGCGTCACCGGTGTTCCGACGTTCGTCTCGGACGGTCACGTCGCCCGTGGTGCGGTGCCACCGGCACAGCTCGAGGGCCTTGTCGAGGGCGTCGGCACCGATGATCCCCGATAGCCCTCGAAACGCTACTCGAGTTTGTCGAGGCCGTCGAAGAAGTTAGCCTGCGGACCGGCGAGCGTGACGGAGTCGTCCGCGAGCGTGATAGAAACTGTTGCGGGCGGCTCGAGGCGCCGTCGGCTTCGTCCATCGCTGATCGCGTAGGCGCTCTCGGTCCTGGAGACAGTGAGGGTGAGTTCGGTCGTCGGTTCGACGACCAGCGGTGGCATCGAATCGTCGGCGGCCATCTGTGTTACGACGAGCGCGTCGGCCGACGGGTGAACCAGCGGGCCGTCCTCGCTGAGATTGTAGGCGGTTGAACCGGTCGGCGTACAGACGAGCACGCCGTCGACGTGGCTTTCGGTGTACCGCTCTCCGTCGACCTGAACCTCGACCGTCGCGCCACCACCGGGGCCTCGGCGTGGTCCGTGGACGAGAATTTCGTTCAGTGCGGGCTTGAGCGTCCAGTCCTCGTCGACGCCCGTCGCTCGAAGTCGGGTTAGCTCGCGCCCGTCCACGGTGCCCGTTTCCTCGAGTTCGGCGACGAGATCAGTGACGACCGCGAGTGCGTCGTCCGGAACGACGGCGTTGAGGAAGCCGACCTCGCCGAGATTGATGCCGAGAATCGGTGTCGGACCGACCTCGCGGGCGACGAACAATAACGTCCCATCGCCGCCAATGCTCACGACGAGGTCGCGCCTCGCCATTGCAGAAACCGAGGCGGCGGTCGCCGTAATCTCCCCGCCGGTCGCCTCGTCGACGACGACGTTCGCACCCTCGCGTTCGAGGGCGTCGACGAGGTCCGCGGCGAGTTCCTGTGCACGCTCGTTGTCGCGTTGGGCGACGATTCCGACGGCGACGTCCATCGTCCGCGGCTACCCGCCCCGTCGTCAAAAAGCCACGCTTGTCCCGGCGGTGGCAACGAGGGTAGTCGGGCGAGGAGGATTCCGGACACGTGCACCCCCGACGATTCCGCCGCAGTGTCCAGTATGGCGTCCGTCCGCTTGAGTACGCGTCCGCTGCGTCGCCAGCAAGACTCCTCGTTGCGTTCGGCCGCGCCGTGGCGATCACCCGCAGGTGGTCGCCGTGAGTGACGATACCGGAGACTGGTTCGAACGCGTACTCGAGGTCGAAGACGGGGCCACGGACGAGACCAAGTCGACGCCTCTCGACGAGGAGGAGAGCGATTCGGGGGCCGAGAGCGTGTCGATGACGGTGATGACTCGCTGTTCGTGCTGCGATTTCGGGTCGCAAAGCCGATTCTAGTTCGGTGAGTGAACTGTTTCAGTGGCTTTCGCTCGGGTAACTCCGTGTTAGGACGACGTTCGTTGTCCATACTTTTGCGGGCAGAACCGCCATATTTCCGTATGGCGCAACGGACGACGGCCGACGAAACACTGCCTCGACAAGAACTCTCCGCGTACCTCCGTGACCTCGCCACCGAGTTCGAACAGGGAGGAGGAACGACGATACAGGGAGAGGAGCAGGGAGAGGAAACGGTACAGCGAGAGGAAACGATTACCGTTCCGGTCGGGAACAAGGACGTGTCGCTTCATCCGCCCCAGAACGTCGACGTTTCGGTCGAGGTCGTCGAACGGTCTTCGATGCTCCGGGGGGACCGCGAGACAATCGATATCGAACTCAGCTGGAAACCCTAACATGGCCGTCGCGGACTCCATCTTGATCTTCGTCCTGAGTTTGCTCGTTGGAACAGTCGCCATCCTCGCGGGCGCACGGCTCGTTCTAGACCGTGATGCGGGGTTCGTGAACGCGGCGGTGACGGCGCTGATCGGCGCCGTCGCATGGGGGCTCACGAGCTTCTTCGTTGGCTGGATCCCCGTTCTGGGTATCTTGCTGATGCTGGTCATCTGGATCGGCATCATCAACTGGCGGTACCCCGGCGGCTGGGGATCGGCCGTCGCGATCGGCTTCATCGCCTGGATCGTCGCGGTGGGAATCGTCTACGTGTTCGCGGCAGTTGGTATCGTCACACCCGACGTGCTCGGCATTCCGGGGATCTAGCCCGTCGACGGCCCGGGAATTTCCACCGGAATAGAACGTAGCAAACTCCTTTGTCCGTCCGCTCGAGAGGGCTACGTAGACAGCGATGTACGAGACGATCCTGTTTCCAACGGACGGCAGTGACCACTCGACGACCGTCGCGGATCACGCGATCGACGTCGCGGCAACGAGAGACGCGACCCTCCACGTCCTCTCCGTCGTCGACGATCGCGCCTTTCTCGTTCTGGACGAAGACCGCGTCGAACGCGTCCGCGAGGACCTTGAGGCGACGTCTCGAGCGGCGGTCGACGAAGCGGCCACCCGGGCTGCCGATCGCGGCGTGGAAACGGTGACGGCGGTCGACACTGGTCACCCGGCCGAGTGCATCGTCGACTACGTCGCCACCAACGACGTGGACCTGGTCGTCATGGGAACGAGCGGCGACGAATACGAACGCAACGTCGTCGGCAGCGTCTCCCAGCGCGTCGTTCGCGAGGCCCCCGTGCCCGTCACGACCGTCGGACCGAGCGTCAGATCGGAATGACGAGCCCGCCCTGGTGAGCGCGAGCGCAACGCATCCCTCGGACGTGACGGTCGGTCGACCGTTCGGACCCGATTCCGCCTCCCCGATCGCCGGTTCTCGAGCGAGTCTGTCGATTTCGTTACACATGGTTTGATGTGTTTCCCATCGCTAGTGATGGAAGATGCGTCGCTCGCTCGTCATCACCGCCATCCTGCTCGTCCTCGCGTTCGTGCTGATCGGCGGTCCGTCGATGGTGCTGTCGCTGTCGACCGGACAAATTACGTCCGAGGATACGACGAAAAAGAAGATGGTCGATCCGGACGCGGCTCCGGACGTCGTCTCGTTCGAGGACTCCGAGAGCGGCTTCTGGCGGTATCTCAGTCCGCGCCAGGGGTTCCAGAAGCGGAGCCCGATCAACGTGATCGTCCGCGGTGACGTCGACGACGTCGAACGGACCCTGACCGAAGCGGGCGACAGCGACTGGTCGGAAGTCAACGAGTCGGAGGAAGTGGCGCTCCCGGACACGTACGCTCTCTTCGGCGGCGGGAACGCCACGGAAAACGAGACCGCAGCGGGGAACGAAACGGTGTCCAACGAATCGCCCTCGAACGCCACCAACGAATCGCCCTCGAACGCCACCAACGAATCGCCCTCGAACGCCACCAACGAATCGCCCTCGAACGCCACCAACGAATCGCTCACCAACGTGACCGACGACGAGGGGGCGTCAGACCGACCGCGAGGCCCCATCCCCGATCTCGACTGGGGCGAAGCAGACGGTGGTGTCCGTTACGCCTATCTCGATCCCGGTCCGAACGAGCGCGGCTACTGGACGACCGAAACGCTCCAACTCGAGGACGGCGACTACTACGGCCAGCGATATCACATCCGGCTCTACGAAAGCCCGAACGAGGACGACGACTGGGTCGCCATGCAGACCCACACCGAACACTTCGACTGGTTCACCCTCCGACACCGCGTCGACGGCGCCAAAGCCGCACAGAAGAAGGTCGAATCCGAGTTCATGTCCCATCCGCGGGTCGACCCACAGGACGACGTCAGCCGCATCTACCTCGCCAACGGCGGTCCGTCGGATACCGACGGGTGGGCGACCCTCGTCGAATTCACCGGGTTGTTCGTCATCCCCACGCTGGTCGGCGTCCGTGCACGCGGGCACGGTCTCGATACCGTCAGCGGAACCGGCCGATCCACCGAGCGGATCAGCCAGCGGACGTCCACGGCCGTCGACGACCACCTGACGGACGTCGACCGGCGCCGGATCGCCGCGGCCTACGGCCGCTTCGAGACCGGTCACCTCCTGTTGCTGGTCACCGTTCTCGCCCTCTACCTCGGCGTCCGGATGAGCGGCATCTTCCTCGAGCACCGCGCCGAATTCCTCACGCCTCACCAGATTGCGGCGCTGCTCTATCCGATCATCGGGGTCGGAATTCCGGTGGCGACGTACCTGATCGCACGCGGGCTCACGCGCCGCCTCGACGCCGCCGTCGTCGCTGCGGGCTCGCTCGCGGTGGCGGTCTGGCTCGATTACGGTCTGCTCGGCGTCGACTCGCTCCCCATTGACGTCGTCGTCCAGCGGATGCTCGTCGTCGTCGCGCTCGGCCTGATCGCAGGCGGCGCGGCCAAACGAGCGGCTCGTAACTCGAAGTTCAACGACATGCTGCTGGTCGGAACCGCGATGTGGGTGCTGGTGCTGGTCGGAACCCTCTTCGGGTACCTGTGACCGTGTCGTATATTCTTTCGCACACTATCCGGCCCGGACCCGAATTCAATGCCGGTCCCTTTGTGCCAAGTCCTTAAGTTCTTGCACCGTCGTTACCAACACGAAATGGCTAGTCCACCTCGCCAACGTGAGCGCGATCCTGAAACGACCGAAGAAACACAGGACCCAATGGATCGTGAGCGGGTATGTGACGAGTGCGAGGGGGGAACGCTCGTCAAGAGCGAGGATCAGGGCGAGCTCGTCTGCGACCAGTGTGGCCTGATCGTCGAGGGGACGAACATCGATCACGGACCCGAATGGCGCGCCTTCAATCACTCCGAACGGCAGTCCAAGTCCCGCGTCGGCGCGCCGACGACCCAGACCATGCACGACAAGGGACTGACGACGTCCATCGACTGGAAGAACCAGGACGCGTACGGTCGCTCCATCTCCTCTGACAAACGCAACCAGATGCGCCGTCTGCGAAAGTGGCAGGAGCGCATCCGAACCAAAGACGCCGGCGAACGAAACCTGCAGTTCGCCCTCTCCGAAACAGACCGGATGGCATCGTCGCTGGCCATCCCACGATCCGTCCGCGAAGTCGCCTGCGTCATGTACCGGCGGGCGCTCGACGAAGACCTCATCCGCGGCCGCTCCATCGAGGGCGTCGCGACGAGCACCCTGTACGCCGCCTGTCGCATGGAGGGCATCCCGCGCTCGCTCGAGGAAGTCGCTGCCGTCTCCCGCGTCGAGCGCAAGGAAATCGGCCGCACCTATCGATACGTCGCCCAGGAACTCGGCCTCGAGATGGAGCCAGTCAACCCGAAGAAGTACGTTCCGCGCTTTTGCTCCGAACTCGAACTGTCCGAGGAGGTCCAGGCCAAAGCCAACGAGATTATCGATACGACGACCGAGAAGGGCCTCCTGTCGGGCAAGTCACCGACCGGCTACGCCGCCGCCGCGATATACGCCGCGTCGCTGCTCTGCAACGAGAAGAAAACCCAGCGGGAGGTCTCCGACGTCGCGCAGGTGACCGAAGTCACCATCCGAAACCGGTATCAAGAGCAGATCGAAGCGATGGGCATTCACTAGTCCGCTCGGTTTGTGCTCGGTTCGCAGGTCGGATTTCTTCTTTCGCCGGATCTCTTTTCCTGCATCGACGAGAGGCCGGACGTGGCCAGCAAAACAGAAACTCCGCTCTGGCGTGATACTCTAATCCGGTCGACTGAGAGCTCCTCTCGCCGTTCTAACGCGACACACGGTGACCTCGAAGGAGTGAACCGCCGACGAGGGAGTGAAACTAACGACGGTATCGTCGATCAGTCTTCGTCGTTCTCCGTCGATTCGGGGACGGATTCTCGATTTAGCTACCACTGTGGATATTCTGACTCATCTCCGTATTCTCCCGGTTGGTATGACTGCTCTTCGGCGGGCGGTCCGGTCCTGCCCGGAGTCAGCGGTGCGTCCGTCGTAACGCCTCCGTCCGATTCGGATGATTTCTATTTTCGCTCGTTTACCCGCCGCTCATTTGGATTCACCAGCCGGTATAACCGTTGGAAGGTGACCATGCTAGTCGCTAGCAGTGGCTAACCAATAAAACTATCAGTCGCCGTTCTGAACAACCGTTTCTGCATACGGCGCTCACGTAACTCGAGTATCCGCCCACCGAAAACATGCGCCGGCCGGGAGTTGAACCCGGCCTACGAGCTTGGCAAGTTCAGTGGCGCTACGCGGGACCGCACCGCAACGGCAGTTCTATCGCTTCGTGCACCGAATTCAAACTCACTCATTTTACTTCCTATCCGTCTCTGAGATTACCCAAAGTCATAAGATATTCGATAGATAGCTGACCTATAATTCCCGTAGGAATTACTCAAGCGTCACCTCGAAGTCTTCTATGAGAATATGGAGAGCAAGGTGTTGTCGCTTCGTCAATGCAATTATATTATCAGGGGTGTTCAACCACGGGATCGGCTTCTTATGGTGAATCTGCTTACCGTCTACTTTGTCAATTCCATGCTCAGCAACCGCGAGAAGGCGATGCACGCTAACCTCAACTTGCACCCCATTATGCGTGTGACCCCATCTCTCATAGCCGTTTGAATCCGGGTAGAGTGGAACGTGGTCATACGCTTCCCCGACTTGTTCATACGTCTCAATGCCTGCGGCGCGTTTCGCTTTGTTCCAGCCACCTACAATATCACAGATATGCGTCACACATGGCGAAAGACCAAGTTCCCGGTACTCCGCTTGTGTGGGTGACGTTTCCAATTTCCGTACGGCTTCTCGGAGTGACGAGATACAATCCTGCTTTGTGTAAACAGACGCCATGCGATACTGCTTCTCAGAGCAACATAAATAACATAACTATATGGATTTGAATTAAAAGACCAGACACCGCATTTTGCAAGATTTAGAGGTGGTTTTAAAGAATTTAGTGAACAATGCGCGGTCCGGGATTTGAACCCGGGCTAACTGCGTGGGAGGCAGTTGTCCTACCGCTGGACCAACCGCGCGCTCCGCAGCAAACGTTTCAGTTCTACAAATTTAAGCTCTCCGCTCCCCGTTCTCGGGGCGCGCTATTCCACACGATCGAGAGCGTTTCGTCGGTCCTCTACAGGCACCTGGTCGTACTGCACGTAAGTCTCAACGTTCTAGTGGCGGAGTTGTGCCTGAGCAGCCGCTGATTCCTCTTCTCGGGTCATGTAGGTACCTACGGCGGATTGTGTATCGACTCATCTTGCGACCTACTATGCAGGTTCCCGCATCATCGACCGAACCCACCCGTTGTATAAGATATCTGGCAGACAATCGAAGCTGAGTAGCAAAGCGTAGCGCCGTCCGACACCCGTTCTGTCGATAGTTCCGGTGGTTGGACGCGCCGACCCGTTCACCCGCTCCCGCTTGAGCCCGTCTGCCTCGAGCGCTCGCCGAACGGCGGTCGAACGCCCGGTGCACGATTCCGTGGAAACCGACCGCTCGGTCACTTTTTCCCGGAGAGGGGAGCCTATTAGACCGCTGCCTCCCAAGTGTCTCCCATGATCGACCTTCGCTTTTCGGAGGCGGAACTGGAACGCCAGCGCGAACACATCACGCAGTTCGTTCGCGATCAGGTCGCCGCCGCGAATGCCGACGGTGTCGTCCTCGGGTTCTCGGGTGGAATCGACAGTACGCTGACCGGCTATCTCACCGTCGACGCCCTCGGCACCGACCACGTCCACGGGCTCGTCCTACCTGGGACGGTCAGCAGCGAAGGGCACATGAGCGACGCCGAGCGGGTCGCACAGGATCTCGGGATCAGCTACGACGTCATCGCAATCGAACCGATCATCGGCGCCCTGCTGTCGGCGTATCCCGACGCGGAGGGAGACCACGAAGCGGTCGGTAACGCACGAGCGCGCGTCAGAGCGGTTCTGAACTATCTCGTCGCCAATCACGAGGGCCGGCTGGTCGTCGGGACCGGAAACCGCAGCGAGGCCGCCGTGGGCTACTTCACCAAGTACGGCGACGGGGCCGTCGACTGTCACCCGATCGGGAACCTCTACAAGCAACAAGTTCGTCAGCTCGCCTCTCACGTCGGCGTCTCCGAGGAACTCGTCGAAAAGACCGCTACCGCCGAATTGTGGGCTGACCAGACCGACGAGGAGGAACTGGGGATCAGCTACGAGACGCTCGACGACATCCTCGCGACCCACATCGACGGGCCGCTCTCGGTCGCCGCGACCTGCCGCCTGCTCGAGGTCGAGGAAGCGACCGTCGAGAAGGTCCGGCGGATGTACGAACAAAGCGAACACAAGCGCACCGTGCCGCCGGCACCGGAACCGCTCGAATAGCCGAATAGGCCGTTGGCGTCAGTTCAGCCATCCTGCTCTCGCCACTCGTCCTCGAGCAACCCGTACCAATACGCGTCCTGGTACTGGCCGTCGATGAATTCGACGTCACGGTGGACGCCTTCCTGCGTGAAGCCGGCGGACTCGAGCAACCGGCGGGACGGCTCGTTGAGTTCGAACACGCGAGCTTCGATCCGGTGGAGCCCGAGCTGATCGAAGCCGTACTCGAGGATCTGTTCCACCGCCTCGGTGCCGTAACCCTGTCGCTGGTGGTCGGATGCGACCCAGTATCCGAGTTCGGCCTTTTGCACCTCCCAGTCGATCCAGTTGAGCGCGATGGTTCCGACCGGTTCCGATTCGACGACGATCATGACCACCACGTTCTCGTCGCCACAGACGACGTCCTCGAAGAACTCCCGTTCCTGCTCCAGGTTGAGCGGCCTCGAGCGACCGATCGGCCGCCAGATTCGCGGATCGTTGGCCTGCGCCTGCAGGAACTCGAGGTCCTCTTCTTCGATCGGTCGCAGCGTACTGCGTTCTCCCTCTAGAAACACGGGGCCGGGCATACCAGGGACGTACCTGTCAACGTATATATTAATTCCGCTCGCCGCTCACTCGAGCAGCGCGTCGACGTCGTCCGCGTGGGCGGCAACGAGGTCTGCGAAGGCTCGGGCTTCGCGTCGCTCCTGCGTCGCGCGTTCGTCGTCGTCTCGAATCCGTCGTTTCAACGCGGCCAGCGCATCGATCGCGTTCGCGGCGATCTCTTCGGCGACCGATCGGGGCTCGTCCTCGACCCGCGAAATCAGTCCCATCCGACGGGCCTCCGCCGCGTCGATCGACCGCCCGGAGAGCGCGAACTCGAGCGCGTCGCCCTCGCCCAGGACGCGGGGTAATCGAACGGTTCCGCCCCAAGCGCCGAACAGACCGAAGCTGACGCCCGGTTCGCCGTAGGTCGAGCCCGGCGTCCCCACCCGGACGTCACAGGCCAGTGCGAGTTCCAGGCCGCCGCCGCGTGCGGGGCCGTCGATCCCCGCAACGACGACCGCGGGCGAATCCTCGATCGACCGGGCGACGCGCTGGCCCAGGCGTGCGAACTCGGTCGCGCGGTCGCGATTTCCCTCGAGCGCTGCGACCTCGTTCAGATCCGCCCCCGCAGAGAAGGCCTGCCCGCGTCCATGGAGGTAGATCACCGGCTCGTGGACTCCCTCGATCGCAGCCTCGAGGGCTTCGAGCCCGTCGATGGTGAGGGCGTTGCGCGCCTCGGGGCGGTCGAACGTAACGGTGCGAATCGAGCTGGTCGTGTCAACGTCGATCATGGCAGCAGTCGACCGGGCGTTTCCAAAGGTCTTTGGCTCCGCCCTCGTAACCCCCCGCTAATGGAGAAGGCCGACAGCTGTCGGCGTGCCGCCGTCGAGGCCGTCGCGGACGTCGAACCACCGCAACTGCACAACTACATCGAATCTATCCTCGATCGAGCGTCGATGGTCCCCGGGACACTCACACTCGAGAGTGCCGCGGCGATGGCAGCAGATGGGCACGCGCTCGAGGGCGATCTCCCTCGTCCCAGTCCCTCCGAGGCCGATCGAGACCGTGCATCCGACCAGAATACCGACCGTACTGGGGAGTGCGAACCCGACCGCGTCATCACACACTCGGCCGGAGTCCAGCTCATCTACGAGGGACTACGCCTGACCCGAACGCTCGCCCACGACGAACCCTGGACGGCGACCGACGGGACCGCCGCCGATGCCGATGCCGACGATGGCGATCTCGCTATTCTCGCCGCCGACATCCTCGTCGCCCGCGGGTTCTACCTGCTCGCACGTACGGAGGCCGCCGGCAAGGCCGTCCGGACCGTCCAGTCGTTCGGGCGCGATCAGACCAGTCGCACGGACCTCCCCGACGACGGCAGCGACGGCGACCCCCGGTCCGAGGGTCAGACTGGCGGTATCGATCCGACGGCGATCGACGCCAACCTCGAGCGCGACGTCCTCGAACTCGCCGTCCTCACCGGCGCCGTCGCCGTCGGCGAAACGCCGTCACCGTGGCTGTTCGCCGTCGCAACGGATCTCGCCGACGCCATCGGCCCCTCGTTCCCCCCGGCGAGCGAGTGTCTCACCGATCTCGAACCGTCGTTCCACGACCGGTCGCTCGAGGAGGGGCCGACCGATCGGGCGACGTCGGCGACCGACCCCTGACCACCGGTCACGACCGCGCGATCGGACCGAGCCAGACTGACGCACGGCCCGATCGAATCGAAACCCATAAAGACGACTCCGGTCAACGAACGAGTGCGCGCCTGGGTAGCTTAGCGGTAAAGCGCGTCCTTGGTAAGGACGAGAGCCCGGGTTCAAATCCCGGCCTAGGCTTGCTGTAACTTGGTTACATCCTGCGTATATAATGGTCCATAGTGACGATACCAACCAGCTGGAGGTGGTTGTGTGAGCCGCGACAGGTTAGCAAGTCGCGGCTGTCCAGTTGAGTTTTGTTTGGGGTGACCGCCCATCGTCCTGTTACTTGTTCTGGTTATCCCAGACTCGGTCCAGTCAAGCTGTTCCCAACCGTGGCTCTCGCCGTATTGAAATATAAGAAATAAATATATTCTGCTATTTCGACCGCTCCCGCTCAGACAAAAACGCGCAATAATATCATTATTTTTATCATCTAAAATCGTTAATATGTATACACAAATATTTTAAACTCGGCTACTAACGACGCAGGTGTATGGCAGACAAACACAAACAATCCCGGCGTAGCTACCTGAAAGCGGCGGGTGTTGCAGGTGTAGGAGGCCTTACTGCACTTTCGGGCTGCGTCGACAGCCTTACTGGTGGTGGTGGTAGCGGTCCCATCAACTTCGGATCCATTCTTCCCATCACTGGCGACCTCTCGGATTTCGGTCCGGGGATGCAGAAGGGTGTCAACATCGCAGTAAAGGACATGAACGACGCTGGCGGGCCGCTCGAACGCACTGTCAAGCACTTCGAAAAAGATTCCGAGACAGACTCCCAGAAGGCGAAGAACAAGTACGAGGTTCTCGTGAGCGAGAACAACATCATCGGGTTCGTCGGGGCAGCATCCTCCGGTGTGTCCGTTCCGCTGGCCAAGACCATCGCAAGCGATCAAGTGACGCAGGTCAGTCCGGCATCGACTAGCCCGGTGCTCAAGAATATCGGGTTCGGCGATTCAGACGAGACGAAGTACTTCGGCCGAACGGCGCCGAACGACTCCCAACAGGGCATCGTTATGGGAATGGCGATGAACGACTTCGTCGAGGCCGAGTCAGCTGCCTTCCTCCACGTCAACAACGCGTACGGGGAGGGACTGGCGAAGAAGGCACAGCAGGCTTTCAACGGGGAGACACTCCAGCTAGTCCCCTACAGCTCGAAGACGTCCGATTATACGTCAACGCTCGACAAACTGTTCGAGGGTAATCCGGATGCGGTCGGGTTCGTCGGGTATCCCGAATCCGGCCAGTCCATTCTTCAAACGTGGAGCGACGGCGGCTACGGTGGCCAGTGGGTTCTCAGCGAGGGGCTCAACTCCACGGACTTCTTTAACAAGATTCCGGATATCGTGAAGGATATGTACGTCTCCTCGCCCGACCCGAAGTCGACGAAGGGCGCTGAGAAGTTCAAGCAGGCGTTCGGTGCCGAACCTGCCGTCTTCTCGCCGCACTCCTACGATGCCGCATTCCTCATGGGACTCGCCATCCACAAGGCGGGTGAGGCGTCGGGAACCGCCATCGCGAAGAACATCCAGTCGGTTTCACAGTCTGGTGGCCAGACAGTCACTGTTGGCGAGTTCGACAAGGCGAAGAAAGCGCTGGACGACGACAAGTCCATTAATTATCAAGGTGCATCCAGTCCGGTAGATCTGAACGAAAACCTCGAACCACTCAACCGGTTCGCCATCCTGCAGGTTCAGACGAACGCGGAGGTGGAGTCGGTGAAGACAGTTCCACAGTCGTTCTTCAAGGGCAAGGTGTAGCCCGCGACTGGACGACTCTGTTTTCTTGGGCCGCCGTGACGCACAGCGGTAGCCTCGTCTAGGACGTTTGCCAACTGATTCATAGATCGGCCGGTCAGTGCCATTCATACGGACTACTGTACGTCATTGCCGGTGCAACCGCGACCGTCCTGCGGGTGCACCGGTACATCGGTACAGCAGACCGTATCAATCGTCGGAATCCTCCTTGCATTCGTGTAAGAAATTAGCAAGGGCGAGTGAACTACCCCGCCCTACTCGTCGCCTTTGGCGACTCCTTGAGGGCGGGGCTTCCTGCTTCGACGACGCGACTTGCAGATACTGCCGTGTTGAATAGCTACTGAATCATAGTTAGAGTGGCTCACAGAGCGGTTCTATATTGGCGATGGCGAACATGAGGACAATCTCACGAAACTGTCGATACCAGCCCAGCGCTCGCACGGCGTCGCCGAGCGAGCGCTTCGTCGTTGAGTACGAGGTTTCGGCCATCCAGCGCTGTGAGTAGCCTTTTGCCCGGATGAGCGCGTTATGTCCTACCGTGAGTGGTCTCGATCCACGTTGTAAGATGAGCGGTTCGACACCGAGCGCATAGAATTCGTACTTGGTGTGCCAGTTGTGGAAGGCTTTGTCAGCCGAGACGGACAGCAGGTCGTCCGCGTTCCGGCGGACGACCTGCGGCCCAGTCTTCGTATCGTGTTTCCACCGTGCTGAGATATGCACGTCGAGAACAGCGAGTGAGTCTACATCGGTTAATGTCGTCACTTTCAGCGTCTGCACGTCACTTCCAGACCGCTGGCGGTAGTACGAGGAGGCTGAGCGGCGGTCGAAGAACGTACTGTCGAGAGCTGCGTGACCAGACTGCGGGTGTTGCTGCGCTGAAACGCGCAGCAACGCCCGCCACACCCACATTTTGAGACGGTCGAACGATTTGTAGATCGTGGTGAACTCAGGAAGATCGTCTCGGTCTAAGCCGAGCACATCACGAATCTCGGTCATGTACTTCAGCCGATTCGGCGTTTCACGGTAGCTGTGGCCGTCTTCGAGCCGGAAACAGTGCAGAACGACGTGCACCCAGCGGGCGAACCCGCCGCTGGCGGGCTCGCCCGCGTGCTTCCCCAACGCTTGTTTGGCTAGGTGGCGACACTGCTCAACGAAGTCGAGGAGATCGACTTCCATAGGTCAGAATCGATTTCCTCGGCTTCGCCCTTCTAACCCGTGATATCAGCCGATTGGATCGCTATTCAACACGGCAGCAGATACGGGAACTGTATCCACAGCGGTCGCAGTCTCCACAGACGTTGCTTCGGAGTGAACCACTCCTAGGTTCTCCAGACCACGCGACTGGATATTCAACGCCGCGTTCCAATCCCTCTCCAACTCGAACCCACACGACGGGCAGGAATGTTCCCGAACCCACACCGGTTTCGCCGTCTCCACGCCACACGATGCACACTCTTTCGTCGTGCCATTCGGTTCGACTTCGATAACGTGACACTCGTTCTTCCGACCGTGATGTTTCAGAATCGTAATGAAGTTTCGCCAGCCGACTTCGGCCTTGTTCCGAGCGTTGCCACTGGCTTCGAGCATCGACTTCACGTTCAAATCCTCAACGAACACTGCCTCGTACTCGGTCGTGTAATAGTGTGCGAGCTTGTGTTTATAATCTCGCTTCTTGTTCGACATGCGAGCATGGACCGTCGCGACTCGCCGCCGTTGCGTCTCCCAGTTGTTCGACTCGTATTGCTTGCGAGAAAGAGCGTGTTGCTCACGTTCGAGGCGTTTTCGCTCGTCGGAGAAGTCAAGACGTCCGACGGAGCGTCCGTCCGAATCCTGGACGAAGGTGAGAACGCCGAGGTCGATCCCAACCGTGTCTTCCGGCTCAATGTCCGCTGGGTCTGGTTTCTCTGGCGTGTCGGTGCTGATGCAGAACGAGGCGTACCACGCTCCTGTGGGTTCTTTCTTCACCGTGACTTCCTTGATAGCATCGTGGTCGGGAAGGTCGCGGTGAAGGCGGAGTGGGATTTCGATGGTTTCACCACGAACTTTTGTGAGTCGGAGTCTCGCTCGGTCTCGCGGGCCACTCTTCGTGTCGAGTTCGAAGCCCGATTGCCGGTACGTGAAACTCCGATACTCACGCGGTGACTTCCAGTTCAACGAGCCAACATCGTAGCCCTTGGCTTTGAGTGTGCCAAGGTTGTTGATGTTGGTGCGGATACGCTCGACAGCTTTCTGCAAGACGGTGGAGTAGACCTGTTTGAGGTCAGTCCACTGTTGTTTGAGTTCTGGCAGTTCATCTCGGACGTGCCAGACACGCTGTCGAAGCGTCCCCTCGTCTTCTGGTATCTTGTTGAATTCGTGGAGGGCGTGGTTGTAGAGTTGTCGCACGGTGTCACGAGTCCAGTCGAGACTCTCCCGTTGGGTGGTGGTGGGAAAGAGACGGTATCGTGGACTGTACTCCATGCGACTTGCTTTCGTCTATGGAGTGTAATTTATTAAGTGTTTGTGAGTAGGGGTGTGTGACGATCGTGCAGGTACTGTATCCCCGCCCTCCTCGCTCCCGTCGGTCGCTCCTCGAGGACGGGTGCTTAGCACCCTCTCTTTCAGCTAAAAAATCGGTAAGTCTTCCTAATCTCCCCCGGTCGATTGGCTCTCCTCGTCGATTGATCCGCCGCCGAGATAGAGTTCAGCCACCTCGTCGTCGTCGAGCAGGGCTTCGCCGGTGTCCTCGAAACGGTTCTCCCCCATTTCCAGCACGTAGCCCCGGTCGGCGCGGCTGAGCGCCTTGCGAGCGTTCTGTTCGACCATGAGGATGGCAGTCCCTGACTCGTTGATGGAGTCAATCTTGTCGAACACTTCATCAACGAGGTCAGGGGCGAGTCCTGCTGACGGTTCGTCAACGAGCAACAGTCCGGGGTCGACCATCAGCGCACGCCCCATTGCGAGCATCTGACGCTGTCCGCCAGAGAGGCTGTCGGCGCGTTGATTCTTACGCTTTTCGAGAATAGGGAACTGGTCGTACACCTCGTTCAAGGTCTCCTGGGGAACGTGGTCGAGGATGTACGCCCCCATTTCGAGGTTCTCCTTTACCGTGAGGTTCGGGAAGACGTTCTCGTTCTGCGGGACGTACGCCATCCCCTTGCGCGTAATTTCGTCGGGACGGTTGTCAGTGATGTTTTGCCCGTCGTACGTGACGGCGCCGTCCCAGCACGGGATAAGACCGAAAATAGCCTTCATCGCCGTGGATTTGCCGGCGCCGTTCGGCCCGATGATGCAGACGATTTCGTTCGAGTTGACGTCGATCGAGACGCCATGCAGTATCTCGGCGTCGCCATATCCGCTGACGATATCAGCGGCTTCGAGTAGTGTCATCCGTCAGCCCCCCAGGTACGCGTCGATAACGCGTTTGTCTGACTGCACTTCGCTCGGTACCCCTTCCATTAATTTCTTGCCTTCGCTCATGACGATGATCGTGTCTGAAAGATTCATAATTACTTCCATGTCGTGTTCGACGATGAGAAACGTGTACCCGTCGGCCCTGAGGTCGCGGATACGTTCGAGGAGTTTCCGGGTCAGTGTTGGATTGACGCCGGCGACGGGTTCGTCGAGCAGGATGAGATCGGGCTCCATCATAAGTACGCGACCTAGCTCGACAAGTTTACGCTGTCCACCGCTCAAGTTCCCCGCCTCCTCGTTTGCGAGGTGATCGATTTCAAGGAACTCTAGCATCTGGTAGGCCTCTTGCTGGAGTTCTGCTTCCTCCTCAGCAACGGCTCCTTGTCTGAACCAGGCGTTCAGGAGGTTCTCGCCCGACTGTCCTTTCTTTGCAAGCATCATGTTCTCGAGGACGGTCATCCCCTTCAACTCGCGAGTAATCTGGAACGTCCGAACCAGTCCCTCGTTCGCCAATCGAAACGGGCGAGTATGGTAGTACCCGGCGGTCTCCTTGTATCGCTCCTGGCCGGCGTAGACGGCAGCACCGACACCGGCGCCGAGGATGGTCGCACCGGCAAGCATCGGGGATGTCAGCCCGTAGTAGGCGGCAGCCGACAGGGCGAATCCACCGAACGTCGCCCCCGAAGCACCGTACCAGATGCCCTTCTCCTCGCGACTCGGGCGCATTATCTGTTGCGTGTCGGTGCCTCGGTACTTGATGGCGCCGCTGTCAGGTTCGTAGAACCCGCTGATAAGGTTGAACGTCGTCGTCTTGCCGGCACCGTTCGGGCCGATGAGCCCGGTGACAGTTCCCTGGTCGACGCTGAACGATGCTCCGTCGACGGCGATGATGCCGCCGAACGACTTGTATAGGTCCTCGACTTCTAGTAGTGAGGTCATTCTGAATCCACCTCGATTGTCCGGTGTTTCTCACCCCAGATGCCTTCGGGGCGATAGTATAGGATGACGATGAGGAGCGCACCGATGATGACCAACCGAAGAGCCTGAATTGAGGATCCGGCAGCCGTCGGGAAGAACTCCGCAAGGTCGGACGTCATCCGAGAGAAGGCCCAGAAGATGACCGCCCCGAGAATCGCTCCTCGGTTGTTTGCTGTGCCGCCGATGATGACCATCAACAGGACGAAGAACGTTACATCGATGCGGAAGATGGACCACGTCAGCGACTGGAACTGGATAGCGGTGAGACCGCCCGCAAACCCTGCGATAGCGCTTCCGACGGCCATCCCCTGCACCTTGTAGGTGAATGTGTTCTTGCCGAGTGCTGTGGCGACGTCCTCGTCTTCACGGATGGCCTTCAGGACGCGGCCGAATGGCGAATTCACCGTCGTCTCCGAGAGATAGTACATCAGGCCAAGCGACGTGAACACCATCACGAATAGGAAGCGGTCGTACTCGATGCCGATGCCGAGGTTCGGGTCGAACTGCAGCAGCCAGATTAGGTTCTGGAACGTGTTGAGGAACACCGTACTTACACCGCCGGACTGTATCGACGTGACGAGAGACACCACGAAATAGCGGACGAGGAACAGCCAGACAGCACCGATGCCGACGATGGAGACCAGGTCAACGTTATCCGACCCGTAGTGGTTCCAGTTCCGACTGAGGTACACGAGTCCGTAGATGTACACCGCGAGGAACACAACAGTCATGAGCATGCCGATGGCACTGGTCGTGTCGTTCTGGTTGTTTCCGAGGACGACGAGCGGGGCGAGGGTGGCGAAGAATAGTGTCGTCAACCCAAGCCCGTAGAGCGCGTCGAACGCGGTCGCCTTGGAAAAGTAGCGCCGAATACGGACATACGCGTACGCCCACGTGAATAATGAGAACGCACCGACGAACACGAGCGCGACCAATTCGTTGGATACGTCGGGTGTCACAAGCGTCACCACCGTCGCGATGCCGCCAACGAGGAGGCTGGCGACGAGTACATCGAATGTATTGACATCCTCAGCGCCGGAGCGGGCGCGCCGGCCGAAGAGGTAGCCCACGCCGAGCGTGGTCAGTGCGAAAACGCCGTGAACGACTGCTTCTCGACCGCTGTCGACTGCCGTGATTTCTGACAGACGAGCGAGCGCGTATGTTGCAGCCATCCAGAATAGCACCACTAAGACGCCAAACACGATCGCGCTCCCCAGTGTATCACCGGGAACCGGGAACAGACTGTTCAAGGGGCGCTCGAATCCGGCGAGCGCACGCGGTCCGTTGGCCAGCCAGCGCTCAGATCGGAACAGTTGCTGTACGATAAACGCCATCCCGAGCAGCGTGATGGCGAGGTAATCCTCACGGAGACGGATTGCTGGAAGGGAGACGAGTGCTCCTATTGCCCCCGCGAACAACGATGCAAGAAGAATTGCGACGACCCACGGCAAACCGAGGCCGAGGATATATTGTTGTCCGGGCGACGATGGCGGCAACACCAACAGGGCGGTCATGTACCCGCCGAGCAGGTAGAACGCCACGTGCCCGATTTCGAGCAATCCGGTGTACCCGAACTTAATGTTCATCCCCACTGCGAGGATGCCGAAGATACCGACTGAGATGCCGAACGAAACGAGGCTTCCCGAAATCGCCATGGTTAGCTTCCCCCCACGATGCCTTCAGGCTTGACGAGCAGTACCATGAACAGGACGACGAACGCGATGGGGATGCGGTAGTTATTCCCGACCGGCAGAATCGTGAATCCGATGTCCATCGCTAGTCCGACGACAAAACTGCCAATGATGACGCCGTAGATGGAACGGATTCCCCCGAGGATGACTCCTGCGAACATCGGCAACAACAGGAAAAAGCCGATGTTGACTTGCACGCGCGACAGCGTTAGACCGAGCAGGACGCCCGCGATGCCCGCGAACACACCTGCGATAATCCACGTCGCCATCATCACGCGGTCGGTGTTGATACCGGTAACCTGTGCGAGGTTCAGATTACCCGATGACGCTCGCATCGCGGTTCCGAGCTTCGTCTCCTGTAACAGGACATGAAGCGACGCCATCATCGCAAGCGCGATGAGGATGATGAGCATCTTCAACGGGAAGATGCGCAATCGGGTCGCGTAGATGAAGCCGGCGGCGGTCTGGGGAACGGTTCGACTCCCGGCAAGCAGCCACCCGAAGACGGCCAGCGAGACGACGAACATGATGGCACCCGTGAGCTTCGGGCCGATCGTTTGAGCTTCCGTGTAGTCGGCCATACGCTTGCGGTAGACGTACGCGGCGACCGTGAGACCAGTAACCAGTAGCAACAGTACCACAACGAGCGGCCACGGATAGCCAAGGGTGAACACAGGTACGCTGTTGAGACCCTCCTGCGAGGTCGGTCCAGAATCACGGAACTGCAGGACGAGGCCCGACGCCGTGACATAGAAATCGAGGAACTTCGCGGCAGTCACGTATACTGTCGTCCCGAAGACATCCGAAACCGGAGGCAGCTCAAAGCTTCGCGAGCGTCCGCCGTAGATGGCTTGTGTTCCGAACCTGAGGATGAACGAGACGCCGAGCGAGACGATAAGCATCGTAGCGAGTTCGGCATCAGTCTCGCGGAACTTCCGGTACACTATTTTCTCGGTCAGCGGCGCGATAACACCGACAAGGACGGCCGCCAGCAAAATCCCTGCCCAGATCGACGGGACGCCAAATGCGATGACAGCCCCAACGACCACGGCCAGTAGGAGATGTACCACGAACGCGACGCTTGTAGGCGGTCGTCTCGGCCACCACGAACCGCGTAACGCATCTCGCCCGTCGAGGAGGTACAGTATCGCGAGTACTCCGAGTCCGCCCAGCAGAAATAGCGCGACGAACCCTCCGGAACTGACGGAACGCGCACCGGTCGTCCACTCCTGGAACAGCGGCACGGTGCCCGGTTTGTTCACGAACAGCGCGATGAACGCCCCGATCATGAGTAACTCACCGTGTGCAAAGTTAGGAACTTCTGCAATACTGTACACCAGTGCTAACCCGATTGCACCCATCGCGATAATACTGCCTGTCACAATACCGGTCAGTACTGCGTTAGGTATGCCAGTAGTAGGTGGAACTACCATATCACACCTCCTGCTTCCAGGGTTTTGTCGCAACAAATCATGACATTGAGTACCTTTCACAGTGTCTATTTGTGTGTTCCGGTTAAATTCAGCATTTTGAAATGTATTTTCTGTGAGTGGTTATTCATAACATTTAGCTAGTACTAAAAATTGAAGAGAGCAAAAGCACCGCGTTATGAAATTATATATTGATGACATTCTCCGATATATTCTGCTTCCGTACTAACTTCGGTACTCCTCGAGACCAGGACTCGAGTGTACGGACAAATACGCCACATCATTTTCCCCACCAGAACCGGTCCATAGCTGCCCGACGTCTCGAGCATCACAGTGGGTCAACTGAAGCACCTCCACCGACTCTCCCTCACCAAGATCGACACCACCATTGATCTCACAGTGATCAAGGACAATCCGATCCGGACTATCGCGAAGCCGTACCACCGAATCACACCCGGACTCGATGTAGCTCTCTCGAACCGTCACCGAACATCCATCCGCAGCCTCGAGGAACGCACGCGACTGCGTGTCGCCCTCATTTACGTAGCTCACCCCCTCAAGAACAAGATGGTCGCGCCAGGAGGAGACCGCAGCACCTCGAATTGCCGTATCACAGCGCTCACGAATCGTACAGTCCGTGATCCGAGCGATCGCCGTGTCATCACCATCCTCCCCGACACTCGCCCGAATCGCCCATTGATCGGTTTCGTTGACGATCTCCGTGCCGATCATCGTAAACCGGCCGGCGTCACCCCACGTCCGGACGAGATCATTTCTCCCAGTCCGAGCAATCGCCTTCCCGCCGATAACCATCGCCCCGTCACCATCACTCGCGAGGAGCGTCCCGAACGCATCCCGTCCACCTCCAACACCTTCGGGATAGTGATCGTGTTTCAGGTCTAGATCCCAGATAGATGTCGGCTCGATCGCCACATCACGAGCACCCAGCCGAATATTACATCGACCGCAGTTTTCCGCTCGAGGCGATAGTAATACGTTCACACCGTCGGGGGAATTCCGAATGTAGAAACCGTTATCCCAATGTTCGGCCACGTGGCAATTGACCCAGAGCTGTGTCCCAACGTGAGGCGGGTCCGCAGCGATCCCGATTGCGTGGCTGTGCTCGTCATCGCCAGTCCAGGTGTCGCCGTCCGGGAGACACACTCGTCGATGGATTCCAAGACCGTCCGGCGACGTGATACAGGCGAGATAGCTGTACTTGTCTCCGTGCTTGTTGTACCGATCGCGCCGACCGCGAAGGGAGACGTCCGAGACGTCCAGATGGTCGTCGACAAAGAACCGGCCAATGCCTGCATCGTGGCCGTCGAGGTCGATCTCGAGGTTCTCGAGGACACACGTAGAGATTCCGTTGCCCCAGCTCCCAACTCGGAGTGCCGCGTCGACGTCGTCGTGATCGACACGGAGACGAACCCGATCTGACGACGTCGTCCTGACGATGAGGTCGACGTCACTTGGAGCGATGTCAATCTCGGATTGCAGTGAGTACACAGCGCCGTCGAGAACGATCGTCTCGTCCAGGTGCTCGAGGATGAACTCCCCGATATCGCCTCCGCTTCCATCACCGGGATAGCCGTGATCGCTGGCGATTACTGCCTCATCGGGACTGTGATCGATGTCTTCGAGGTCGCTAACTCGTTCCTCTAGGTCGTCGATTTGTCGAAACGTGCTACTTACCAGCCGAATTGCATCGATGATATTCATGGCTGAATCGTTAGTCGACATATTGAACAATGCCGACGTTGGAAAAAACGCTCGAGTCGTAACACGTATACAGTGTCAATATCTGATTGTGGTCTGATTCCTGTCGAACATAATACCGTCGATAGTTTTACCAGCCGGTACGGATGATTGCGAGTTATGGAACAGTCATGGTGTCTCACTGCCTCTCGGCCAGATGACAGTTACGGATCTCGGTCTCGTGATATGTCTCCCCCCTTGCACGCGAACTCGAGCCGGCTGTCGACAGTCGCGCGTTTGCGAGCCGAAGCGACGAGACCGGTGCTCGAGACGGCCGCTCGAGAACCCGGAGCCAGCAATCGGCCGGTCGCGGTCGGTCTCACTCGGTGATCCAGAATCATGGGACACGACGATCGAATCTTGGACGGCATAACGGTTCTCGACCTCTCGACGTTCGTTACCGGCGGGTTTTGCTCCGCAATGCTCGCAAACCAGGGCGCGGAGGTCATCAAGATCGAGCAACCGGGATACGGGGATGCGATTCGTCACTCGGGACCGCCGTTCATCGACGGTGAATCGCCGTACTACTGGACGGTCAATTACGGCAAGCGAAGCCTCGAGCTCGATCTCAAGAATCCACGTGCCGTCGAGACGCTGTACGAACTCGCAGCGGACGCGGATATCTTCATCCAAAACTTCCGTCCGGGAACCGCCGAGCGTCTCGACGTCGATTACGAGTCGATCGCGGAACGGAACGAGGACATCATCTACCTCGCGGTTTCCGCGTTCGGACAGACCGGCCCCTGGCGGGAGCGGTCGGGATACGACCTGCTCATTCAGGGGATGAGCGGGATCATGAGCGTCACGGGCGAGCCCGACAGACAGCCGGTCAAGGTCGGGCTGCCGATGACGGATCTCATTACGGCGATGTGGGCCGCGTTCGGCGTCACGACGGCCCTCTACCGACGGGAATTGACTGGCGAGGGCGAGTACATCGATCTCGGAATGCTCGAGTCGGCGCTGCCGTGGCTCACCAAACAGGCCGGGCAGGTGTTCGCCGGCAACAAACCGCGGCGTATGGCGACGAAAGATCCGGTGCTCGCGCCGTATCAGACGTTCGAGACCAAAGACGGTTATCTCAACATCTGCATTCTCAACGAGAAACTCTGGTGGGAACTCTGTGAGGTTCTCGACCGACCGGATCTGGCGGAACACGAGCACTTCGAAACGAACGCCGACCGCGTCGAACACATAGAAGAGCTAGAAACCGAAATCGAAGCCACGCTCGCGGAGAAGACGACCGACGAGTGGATCGAGATCATCGCCGAGGAGGGCGGCGTCCCGGCGGGCCCCGTCTACGACGTCGAAGAGGCGCTCGACAATCCGCAGATCGATGCACGCGATGCGGTGACCGAGATCGACCACCCGGAACTCGGCTCCGTTCCCGTGATCGAACATCCGCTGAAGTTCGAGCACGCCGAGAGCGGATTCGACCTCCCACCGCCGCTGCTCGGGGAACACAACCGCACGGTGTTGCGGGAACTGGGATACTCGGACGCGGAACTCGACGAGCTCGAGGCGGTCGGCGTCTTCGGAACCGAATCCGACGCGGACGATTGAACCCGAACCGGCCAGGGCTCGAGTGCTGGCCGGTGTGAGGCGGCTTGCGGTTCGCGGTGCGGTTGTCGGCTCGAGGTGCGGATTGCGGCTGACGGCGCGGTTTGGAACGTGAGGAGTGGGGGCGGAATAGCGACCGTGCGGGCGAACGTCTCGGTGTATCTTTCAATCCGAGCATATCGGCTCGAGAGGGCTTCGGGTGGTAGTTCCGGGGCGTATCGGCAGACATCCTGTCGACGGGCTCCGGTGGATCGCCCTTTGTTCTATTACGGAGTGTGTGTGTGTGTGTGGTTCTTTCAGCGGCCTCGCATTCTGTGAGGGCTTCGGACAGGATACCGACCTACACGGCCGCTCGAGTCGCGTGTCGGAGGAGCTTCCCGTGACGGTTGTCGGAGTAGGCGGGGATCGAACTGGTCCGAGTCCGTCAGGAGCGTATCGATATCGTCGTCAGAGACGGTGTCAGCGGTGTACTGCTCCTCGTCGCCGTAGTGTGCAGCGCCACCAGTAGATCCGATCGAGTTTGCTCGTTACCGTGATTGTACGAATCGTCGATACTGAGGTTCTTTCTCCCTCGTCGTCGGGTAGAGACCTATGACCGATACGCCTTCGAAGGTACTCGATCCGATAGCTCCTAGTGGCCGTCAACCGTCGATGTACCGCCGGATATCACGATGAGCCGAGAGTTCGACCAAGAGTGGTTCGTCGTCGACACCCGAACGAACGCCGTGGTCACGTGGGCCGTTACTGGAATGCTCGCCAGCACGGTAATTACGTCCCTCTTCACGGGTTTCTTGGGTGGGGTCGCGTTCGCGGCAGTCGCAACGGCGGTTGCGTTAGTCCCACCACTGGTTGCACGTTCGTGGACCCACACGCTCCCCTGGCCGCTCCTCGTCATCGCATCACTGCCGCTCGTAATCTTCCCGCTTCGACCAACGTTCTTCGGCCAGTTCTTCGTCGGTATCGGTATCGGAACGCTCGCGATGCTCGTCGTCAGCGCGCTCCAGCTCACGACGTCGCTTCGCATGACGCCTGCCTTCGCCGTGGTCTTCGTCTGTATCGTTACGCTTGCCGTCGCCGGATTCTGGGCGGTCGGCTCGGCGTTCTCTTTGGAATACCTCGGTGGCACGTTCGTCTCGACGAACGACGAACTCATGCTGATCTTCACCGTTGCACTCCTCGCTGGGCTCTTCTCGGGCCTCGTTTTCTGGCTGTACTTCAGGTGGCGGCGCCGAAACACACCTCAATCACCACCACAACGGGTGAAATCGACGTGACAGTCCGCGAGCGATTGAGATTCACTACCGAGCGGGCCGCTCTGCTCGTCCGCGTTCTTCAACTCGTCATGTTCGCGATTCTCATAGCCGGGGTCTGGTATGGGAGGCCGGGCGTGGTCGTCAACGGGGGAGTCGCCTTGCTCGTCACGCAGCTTCCCGCACTCTTCGAACGCCGCTACGCGTTCACGATGAACGAGATGCTTGTCCTCTGGATCACGCTCTCCATGTTTCTCCACGCGTTCGGAACGCTCCCGCTGCCCGGTCTCGACTTCTTGACGCCGTATAAGGCCGTCTGGTGGTGGGATCACGTGACCCATGCGTTCTCGTCCTCGCTCGTGGCCGCCGTCGGGTATGCCACCGCGCGAGCCCTGGATGTCCACACCGACGCCGTTAATTTTCCGCCGGCGTTCATGTTCGTGTACCTTCTCCTGTTCATGATGGCGTTCGGCGTCATCTGGGAACTTCTCGAGTTCTACATCGGCGTCGTCTCCCAGATACTCGGGATACCGGGAATCCTTACGCAGTACGGGCTCGAAGACACCATCCTCGACCTCGCGTACGATACGGTCGGTGCCCTACTCGTCGCCACCATCGGATCCGCGTACCTCGCGGATGTTTCGGATCAGTTAGCCGAGCGACTGAGTCCTCGAACTCCCTGATCGTGACAGACTCCGCCTTTCGGCACCTTCGTCGGGATTCACTCGGAAACAGGAGGTGCGTACTCACTGAGCGGACCGAACGCTCTCGAGAGACGGCCGTGAAGGCGCTGGTAGGGTGCGACCGCGGCATCCACCTCTTGGACGCTACTCGAGCGTGTCGTCTTCGACATTCGACCGTGTCCTCCACCACTCGAGTGTTGAGAGCCGCAGTACCCGAGCCATCCGACGCTGATACTCACGACACATTCGAAAGATTAACAGAACATGTGTCCGCATAGAACGGCGGGGTGATGCCCTGCCCCCGGCGGAATAAAATGGTGGACCGTAGCGGCCCTCACCGAAGGCTACTGGCGGAAGGCGCACGACGAACCGGCGCGGCCGAGGACACGGCCGCCGTCGGCGGCGTCCGAGCCGAAACCGGTAGCCGACAGGTGTCGGTCGCCGGACTGTCACACAAGAAGCCCCCCGGGGCCACGCGGGACGCCGAGGCTCGGCAACAGGCACCGTGCTGAAGCCGCGTCGAAGAACTCTCGCGGATCCGTTTCGTCCGACATTACCCCGTTTTCGACTCGAGTGCGCTGGCGTCGAGTTCTTCGTTCACGTAGGCTTGGCCGTCGTCAGTGATGCCGTACAGACCTCGGGAAATCCGCTCGAGAAGCCCATATTTGGCGAGAACCGGGCATCTGTTACGCGCAAGACCGGCGCTCGGACAACCCAAATCCTCGATAGCCGTCGGAGTCAAATTCCCGTGCTCGCGAACGAGTTCGAGTATCTTGTCGTCAGACGGGACCATCCACTCGATATCCTGACGCATTTCGTTCACGAAATCGGAAGCAAGAGACATACGAGTGCTGATTACGAGTGATTTCTTGCTAGTAGTACCTATATGATTGTCGTACACAATTATTTACTGGTTACTAGGTAGTAAGTTATAAGCGAAATCGGGACAAATCAACTGTTGATCCGGCCCCCTAGCCACAGTGGCACAGCGTATCCTAGCACGCCGGAGTCGGGTCACCACCACAGAAGAGTCCGCCCATGCAACCCGAACGTTCCGAACCTGAAGACGCTCGTTCACCCACCGATAGCCGTATCGACGCCCGACCCTGCGTCCGCGACGGCTCCGAAGACGACCGGCCGTCACCGACCTCCTCACGCCGCGAAGCGGTACTCACAGACGGTGGGCGCAACCCCGGATCCATCGAGTCCTGCCTCGAGGAAATCGACAAACAGGTCGAAATCGTCCTCGAAACCGTCGACGAGCGGTGCCTCGAGGCGACTGCCAGGCGCGCCGTCGAGAGCTATCTCGAGACGATCCGATTCGAAATCGCGGCCGTGGACCATCTTATAGAGCACGGCGCACCGTCCAGCGACGAGACCTGACCCGCGCGACGTACACGATCGGTCCTTTCCGATCGGAGAGAGCTGATTTGGCGTCCCACCCACCGTCGTCTTTCGCCGCCATCTGAGCCGCTCGTGGGTGAGAGTGAGAACGCTCGAGGCGACAGTGACCTACTCTGGCGGCCGCTCGAGACCGATGCAATCGGGAGAACAGACGCCGACCGACGAATTCGGCTACCGGTCGGTCAGCAGGCGCCGCAGGATGTCACCGTAGGCGGGCCGGGTGATGATGACCCCGATGAACACCCCAAGGATGGTGATGATGGCGAACCCGCGGAGGTCCCCAAGGCTCAACACGGCCAGCGGCGAGAGGGCGACGATCGTCGTCGCAGCGGCCCCGCCGATCACCCAGAACGCTTTCCGGAACCGCGACTGGAAGACTCGAGCGGAGCTGACGTCGCCTTCGTCCATCACCTCGTCGGCGATGATCACGAGGTCGTCCACACCGGTCCCGACGACCGCGATGAACCCGGCGACGTGGGAGAGATCTAGCGGCATGCGTATCAGCGCGGCGAACCCGAGCAGGATCACCACCTCCGACATCGCGGTGACGATCATCGGCAGGGCGACGCGGGTGTCGGTATAGCGGGTGTATACGACGGCGCTGACGGTGACCACCGAAAGTAGCCCGATCAACAGTGAGTACTGCTTGAACTGCTCGGCGTGGGACGGTTCGATCGAGTAGACCTGGCTCCCCTCGAAGTCGAGCGGTGCGCGCAGGCTGCCGGCCCGGAGGTTGACCGAGAGCGACTGGGCGTCCTGCTGGGTCTGTGCGCCCATGAAGAACGACGGGTCGTCGGCCCAACTGCCGCTTTGCATCGAACTGGCGAGGTTCGGACCCATGCTGTGGGCGTCGACGACCTCTCCGTCGACCACGGTCAGGAGACAGTACTGCTCACCTTCGTGGTCGAAGCTGATGCTGTCGCCGCCGCGAAGGCTGCACATACCGACTCCCTCTCCAGTGAAGCCGAGGTCGTTCATCCGCTGTTGGAACTGCGGTGCGGCCTCGTCTTTGACCTGGACGGGGACCTGATATCCGCTCATTCGCTCGTCTTGCTGTGGCGGATCGACGTTCGCAATGTCCTCTCCTGTCAGTACCGTCTCGTTGGTCTGGTTGGTCTGGTTGGTCTGATTGCCGCTTTCGTTCGGGTAGTAGGCGACGACTTCGACGACCCCGCGTTCGGAGAGCAGGGTTCGAAGCTCGTCGGATCCCATGTTCGGCACTTCGACGACGATGTAGTGCTCATCGTCCACCGTCGAGGCCTCGTAGACCGTGCCGCCGGAGAGCCCCGCTGCGTTGATCTTGGTTTGGATCGTCTTGATCATCTGCTCGCGAGTCTGCTCGGTGACACCGTCTCGAATATCGTCCTCCGAGGCGTCGACGTTCGCCGCCTGCAACGCGGCCGCGAACTCGGCTTCGGTCACGTTCTCGGTGAACACCTCCGCGGTGACCGTTCCATCGTCCTGAACGTCGACGCTGGCGTCGGCCTGGTCGACGCCGAGCTCCTGGTACAGCGTCGTCTCGATTTCCTCGAGTCGCTCCTGATCGACCTCACCGTTGTCGCCGACCGCATTCGGCGCAATGTCTTCGGCCGTCATTCCGGTGACCGGGACTCTGATTCTCGTCCCGCCGTCTAAGCTGAGGCCGAACTCGAGGTTGGTGGCGCCGTTTTCGACGCTGTCCTCGGCGAGGCTGTCGTCGGCCACGATGCCGCCGGGGACGAACAGCGCGACGACGGCGAAGCCGATGAACAGGACGAGCAGGAGGACCCGCCAGTTGGATTTGATCGCGCCGATCGGGCTCATGATCGGATCCCCTCGAACTTGTACCAGCGGAGTAAGCTCAGGTTCAGCATGTAGGTGTTCATCAGGTCGGCCGCGAGGCCGACGAACAGGATGGTCCCGATCGACGACAGCAGGTCGATGCCGACCAGGGTCGCCGCGATGGCCATCACGAGCATCGCGGCCATCGACGTCACGGTCATCGTGACGCCGGTGCGCATCGCGCGGTACGTGCTCTCGTAGAAGTCACCGCTGCGGCGCAGGATGTGGTTGTTCAGTAGGATGTCGGAGTCGACTGAGTACCCGACCAACATCAGGAGGCCGGCGACCGTCCCGAGAGAGAGCGGAATGCCGGCGAGCGACATGAACGCGAGCGGGATCACCAGGTCCGAAAACGCCGAGATGATGATCGCGATCGAGGGGACAAACGTCCGAAAGAGCAGAAACGCGACGGCGCTCATGCCGACGAACGCGACGACGAGTCCCAGCAGGGCCGTCCGCTGGCTCTGCTCACCGAAACTCGCGGACGTCGAGGAGACCGACTGGACGATTTCGCTGTTACCGTTCGGCTCGAGGTTCTCCTCGGCCTGTCCGGAAAGTGCCTGGGAGTCCGTCTCCGAGAATCGGACGATGTACTCGTTGCCTCCGGCCCCCGTTACCGATTCGGGTTGCTCGTCGAACGCCGCCGGAATCTGTCCTTCCGGTGTCGTCGTCTGGACGGTCAACTCCGTCCCGCCGGCGAAGTCCATTCCAAGCGGAACCGGCGTCCCGTACATCAGAAACGAGCCGCTTAAGACGAGCAGTGCCACCGCGAGAACCGCGAGCGGAACCGCTGCGAGTTGGCGGTTACTGTACCGGGGATAATCGATCTCCGGTACGTCAAAATACGCCATATAGTTACCATCAAGCAGTCCTCCGAAGTAAGTTTTCTCAATTCCGACAGCATCTCGCGTCCGGCACGCGACGATTCACCCGCGAACGGATACCGATCGTGGCAGTAGTGACCGGAGTCTGGACGTGTCGCACTCGAGATCAGTCCGGCAGATACCGAACGCTCACCACCCCGTCGTCCGCCGAGCGCCGAACTTCCACGCGAACCGCTTCGAGTCGGGCCGCTCGAGCGATCGTCTCCTCGTCTTCGAGGACGTCACGAGCCGCGGCTTCGACTTCTCCTTCGGGGACGCGAAACATGTGGATCTCACCGGTTCCGGCCCGTTCTTCCTTGACGAGGTCGCCGATCTCGGCCTCGGCCGCGAGGTCCGCGGCGTGACGGGTCGGCTCGAGGTCGCTGTCGACGAGGTCGATCGCTCGCCGTTCCGCGACGTCGATCACCTCCCAAGTGACCTCCAGGGGCGGCTCAGGTACGACCGTCGCCTCGAGAACGTCGTGGACCTCGAGGCCGGGGTTCGACGCGAGGGTGTGGACCTGTGCGGTGTCGACGTCGCGGACGACCGCCGACTCGGATTCGGCGTGCGTGACGACGAACGTGCCCGTCTTTTCGGTCATGCCTGGTCCTATGCGGGGGGGCGGTTTCCGGGTTTCGTCTTTCGACCGCCACCGGGGCCGAGTCGAGATCCGAACGCGAACGACTGTCGCTGCCTCGATAGTCCGAGCGCGTCACGGAACGACTTTATCGAAGGCGGTCCCGTCCTCCCGTATGAACGTCGACATCGGTAACGCGCTCGCGTCCGTCGCGTCGCCGGGCGTCTCGAGGGAATCCCTCGAGCGACTGGACGAGCAGGTGGCGGTCGCCCACGAGCGCATCGAACGTGGGATGGCGAACGAAGAACACGGCTACGAAGCGTTGAATCTGCCGGAACGAACGGACCCGGACGAAATCCGGACGGCGATCGAACCGGTTGCCGATGTCGAGACGATGATCACCGTCGGCATCGGCGGGAGTTCGCTCGGCGCGGCGACGATCACGAACGCGCTCGAGTCGGAGACGGAAACGATCTATCTGGACAACGTCGACCCCGAGTGGGTCTCACGCAACCTCGAGCGCGTCCGCTTCGAGGACGCGGCGATCAACGTCGTGTCCCGATCGGGGACCACGGCGGAGACGCTGGCTAACTTCCTGGTCGTGCGTGACGCGTTCGAGTCGGCCGGCGTCGACTGGACCGAGCGGACCATCGTCACGACGGGCGAATCGGGGCCGCTTCGCGACCTCGCGGACCGCCACGACTTGCCCTCGCTGAACGTTCCTGACGGCGTCCCGGGACGCTTCTCTGCGCTATCGGCCGTCGGCATGGTCGCCGCCGCAGTCTGCGGCCACGACCTCGAGGCGCTGGTCACGGGGGCGGCGGCCGAAGCGGAGACCCTCACGGAATCGCTGTTCGACTGCCCGGCGTACGCCTACGGCGCAACGACCTACGCGCTGGACGGACGAGGGGCCGGCGTGAACGCCGTGATGCCGTACGCGGAGTCGCTCGAGACGTCCGCGGAGTGGTTCGCCCAGCTATGGGCTGAGAGCCTCGGGAAAGACGATCTCGGCCAGACGCCGGTGCGGGCGCTGGGGGTGACGGATCAGCACTCGCAATTGCAGCTGTATCGGGCCGGTCCACGGGACAAGCTCGTCACCTTCGTCACGCCGCGGGGCGGTGGCGACCGGCCGATCCCCGACACCGGCGTCGAGGAACTGGCCTATCTCGGCGATTCGACGCTGGGAACGCTTCTCGAGGCGGAGTTCGAGGCGACGGAGGCCAGCCTCGCAGCCGCCGGCCGGCCGAACGTCCGCGTCGAAATCGACCGGGTCGACGAGTACGAACTCGGCGGCCTGCTCTACGGCATGGAAGCAGCGTGCGTCCTCGCGGGCGAACTGTACGGCGTCAATACCTTCGAGCAACCGGCCGTCGAGTGGGCGAAAAAGGCGACTCGTGGATTACTCGGTGGTGGTGAGTTCGCGGAAGCCGAAGCCGTCGCCGAGAAGACGGAACTCCGAATCGAACGGTAGTTCGCTCGCACGGTCATTCACGGTGGCGGCGTCTGGCCGTCGTCTGATTGCTGTGATTTGCGGCGGGTCTGGGGACGATTGCCGTCGGTCCGGTAACTGGTCAGGACGGACTGCTGTCCGGTTGCGGTGGGCCTATGAGTCCTCGCACGAACACACCTATATGACTGAGACTGCACAGGCCGACGAGGCCGGACCGATCGCCTCCGACGTCGTTCCCGGGATCGGAACCACTCTCGCGGGGATCACGATGATCGCGATGCTCGTTCCCGTCCGCCGCGGTGTCGGCAATCCTGTCATCTGGGCGGGGGTTGCCTTCGCCGTCGCCGCCGTTCTCTCTTTTCTGGTTCGTCGTCACAGCGGCATCGAGCGCCGTATCGCCGCACCGATCGCCGCGGTCTCGAGCGTAGCCGTCGTCCTGCTCGCCGGCTACGCCCTGAACCAGGGTATCACGGCACACACCGCCGTACCGGCGATTCCGATATCGATACCGGTCGTCTTCATCGGCTTCGTCACGGCCGGACTGACCGCCGGCATCAGCGTCGCGGACTACTACGGAATCGGAATCACCGGTCTCAGACGGCGGACCCAACTGACGCTTACCCTTTCGGTCGTCGGGCTCAGCGGACTCCTCGTCCCACAGATCGTGATGTTCGTCCTCGCAATCCCGGTTTATCCGTTCCTCGAAATGCTTTCCGAGATCGAACGGCTCGTCGCGACCCAGATCGTCAGTCAGCTCGGCGTGATCATCGGAACGGCTATCGTCGTCGTCGCGTTCCTTCGGACGACGGATCGTGATCTCTCGTTCATCGACCTTCGACGGCCGACGCTGCGTGAGGTCGCCTGGACCGTCGCCGGGCTGCTCGTCCTCTTCGGGACGCTCCAGGTCATCAGTATCCTCATGCAATCGACCGGCGTCGAGAGCGCAGAGCACGCGACGGCCCAGCGGGCCCAGGAGAGTCCCGAACTGCTGTTGATCCTGGTCCCGATCGCTATTCTCGTCATCGGCCCGTTCGAGGAACTGCTCTACCGAAACGTGATCCAGAAATCGCTGTACGGAACGTTTTCACGGTTCGGTTCGGTGGCTGTTGCCAGCGTGATCTTCGCGGGGGTTCACGTGCTCGCGTACGCCACGGACGGCCTGGGCGCGGTGATCGCCAGTCTCGGTACTGTCTTCGGGCTCTCGATCGTTCTCGGGACGATCTACGAACGCACCGATAACCTGCTCGTCCCGGCGCTGATCCACGGCCTGTACAACGCGGCCGTCTTCGCGAATCTCTATCTCATCTATCGGTGAGAACGAACCTGCGACGCCCCGTTACGACGAGTTCTTTCGCGCCAGTTCCGACCCACAGATCGGACAGCGGTCTTTCTGTTCGTCGAACTCGCGGCCACAGCCCTGACACTGGAACGACCAGTGCCGCTGTTCATCGATACCCTCCCGGGCGATCACTTCGACGTCGACGTTCAACTTCTCCGCGACGTTTTGCATCGCGTAATCGTCCGTGACGAGGACGCCGTCGAGTTCGAAACTCGCCGCGACGAGGCGAACGTCAGTGTCGGAGAGGACGTCGAGGTCACCCGATTCGCGGGCCGCGCGCCGGACCTTTTCCGTCGTGTCCTCGTTGGGAATGTGAATGTGCATCCCGGAGCCCTCCATCGCGTCGTAGCGATAGGCGCTCTCGTCCTCGAGTTCGTCGCGGACGAGCGGGATAGTCGCAGTCTGTTCTGTCGTATGAAAGTCGTGGATAAAAGCCGAGGAGTCGAGAACGTACATACCGTTAGCGCTGGACGACGATGTAGTCTTTCACCGCTTGGACGCGGTTGACGGGGACGAGAAAGCGGTCGGCGTCGTTGAGCTCGAAGTCGACGGCGCGACGCGAAATCGCTTCGTCGGGTTCGATGACGAGGTCGTTGAGCGCGCCCGATTTGAGGTCCATCGTGATGTTGTAGAGCAATCCGAGCTCGGTTCCGTCCGATCCCATGACGGACTTCCCCGAGAGATTCTCAGCGAGTATATCGCTCATGCTATCCCGTACTTACTAATCGGTATTAAAAACCATGGAGTGTGTGCGAAACGGTGCCGTAATCCCGTCTCCATCGGCACGTGAGCCCTCGTACCGCTCGAATCGTTGCGAATTCGAAGTGGACGCCTCCGGGTCACGCGTCTCTCGTGGCCGTCTCGAACTGGAGCACGTCCGACCACAGCGCACCCACGGCGTTCGGAACGGGAATGACGATGGGTTTAACTACGGCGCTACGGACGATTTAGGTAAGACCTTCTCGGGTGGTTCATCATGTCGGACACGAACACACGCGACCCTACATCCCTCAGAACGCCGATCGTTGCCGTCCTCGGACACGTCGATCACGGTAAGACAAGTCTCCTCGACAAAATCCGCGGTTCGGCGGTTATCGAGGGCGAAGCAGGCGCGATCACCCAGCACATCGGCGCGACTGCCGTCCCGCTGGACATCATCTCCTCGATCGCGGGCGACCTCGTCGATCCCGACGATTTCGATCTCCCCGGCCTCCTCTTTATCGACACGCCCGGCCACCACTCCTTTACCACGCTTCGGTCCCGCGGAGGTGCGTTGGCCGACATCGCCATCCTCGTGGTCGACGTCAACGACGGCTTCCAGCCCCAGACGCTCGAGGCCCTCGACATCCTTCGGCGCTCGCAGACGCCGTTTATCGTCGCAGCCAACAAGATCGACACCGTCCCCGGCTGGAACGCGACGGAGGACGCCCCGATAACCGCCACCTACGAATCTCAGTCGGATCGCGTGCGCCAGCGCTTAGACGAGAGCCTCTACGAGATCATCGGCAACCTCTCGGACGAAGGCTTCTCCGCGGATCTGTACTGGCGGGTACAGAACTTCCAGCGAAACGTCGGCGTCGTCCCCGTGTCGGCGATGACCGGCGAAGGGGTCCCCGACCTCCTGACGGTCATGATGGGCCTCTCCCAGCGCTACATGAAAGAGGAGATGGAGATCGACGTCACCGGTCCCGGCGTGGGGACCGTCCTCGAGGTCAAAGAGGAGAAAGGCTTCGGGACGACGATCGATACGGTGCTATACGACGGGACGATCAGGGCGGACGACACGATCGTCGTCGGGGGAATGAACGAGCCGATCGTGACCGACGTCCGCGCGCTGCTCCAGCCGCGTCCGCTCGCCGAAATCCGCACCGAAAGCCGCTTCGAGAAAGTCGACGAGGTTTCGGCCGCGGCCGGGATCAAGGTCGCTGCCCCCGAACTCGCAAATGCGATGGCCGGCGCTCCAGTCCGAGTCGTCCGCGACCGTGACGTCGACGACGTCATCGACGAGGTCCAGGCCGAGCTCGCGGATATCGCCGTCGATACCGCCGAGGAGGGCGTCGTCGTCAAAGCCGACACGCTGGGCAGTCTCGAGGCGATGGCCGACGCGCTCGGCGATGCGGAGGTCCCGATCGTCCGCGCCGAAGTCGGCGACGTCGCACCCCGGGACGTCTCGGTCGCCTCGACGGCCGACGATTCGAAACAGAAGGTCATTCTCGGATTCAACGTGGACGTCCTCGACGATGCAGACGACCGCGCAGATATCGAGGACGTGACGATATTCACCGACGAGGTCATCTATCAGCTGATCGATGAATACGAAGATTACGTCGAGGGGATCGAACAGGCTCAGCAGGACACCATCCTCGAGAACATCACCCGGCCCGCTCGATTCCGCATCCTGCCGGACCACACCTTCCGCCAGAACGATCCGGCAGTCGTCGGGGTCGAGGTAAATTCGGGGACGATCAAGAACAACACGGCCGTCGTCAAATTCGAGGGCAACGAACCCGAGCGAGTCGGCCAGATCAAGGGGATTCAAGAGCAGGGTGAAGACGTCGACGAGGCCCGCGCAGGCAACCGCGTGTCCGTCGCCATCGACGGCCCGACCGTCGGCCGCCAGATCGAGGAAGACGACGAACTCTGGGCCGAAATCCCCGAGAAACACGCGAAGATCCTCGAGCAGGAACTCGCGAGCGAAATTCCGGGCGACGAACTCGAGGCGCTGAACATGTACCTCGACAATCAGCGTAGTCGCGATCCGTTCTGGGGAAAGTGACGGTGTGTCTGCGGTAGTCGTTCTCGCCGAATACCCCGTGCAGTCGAATTGCGCCCACTGATACGGACTACTGTAAGTCATTGCCGGTGCAACCGCGACAGTCCTGCGGGTGCACCGGTACATCGTTACAGCAGACCGTATGACGCCGCGTGTTCCTCTCACTGAGCGGAGTTCGGACCCAGGCCCACCCCTCGTTGCTGACGAGTTCGGCGTCGACCCGGTTTGGGCGTGTGATCGATGGTGAGTAGCGTTCAACCGACACGGGCACTCCCGCTGACGTGAAGCGGACGGACCCTCGCCAGCTTCGTCCGAGGTGAGACGACGACCCACGCAACTGCGGGTGTAAGCATTACGCCGCTGTTCGTCGTAGATCAGCCCATGCTCGTAGCGTTCCGTCAGTACAAACACGAGGAGGTCCAGTTCGACGATAATCGGACGACCGGCGAGTCGCAGACGGAAGACACTGTGAACCCGGATTCGGAGGAGTATTTCGGCGTGGACATGGATGACATGGACGTGGAAACGTGGGAGACGATCGAGTACGAAGGTGATCCGATCCAGCGCCGCATCGTCACGATTGACGGTGTCACCGCTGTTTCTGTCCCACAGGACGCGGGCGGCGAGGGCGATCCCGATCTCCCCGGACGGACGCTCCAGTTCCGTCTGGGCGGCGGCACAGAGCGCGTCGACCAGGCCGAAATCGTCGAAGTTCAGGACGACGACCCTCATTGACATCCTCCTCGCCGTGAACGACGAGAATTCCTTACGCGTGGCATCGAACCCGCTGATTCGAGCCACCGAAGGCAACTTCCCAACCGCGGTGGTCGGTCCCGGTTTGTGCGTGATACGTCGGGCCTCGAAGAGGCGTGGTATGCTTGGGTATCCGCTTGCACCGCACAGGCCGTGCCATCGACCCGACTCGAACTCGCGTTCGAGTCTCGCGTCGGGTAGGCTCGCGTTTTTGATGACGGGGGAACGCCAAACCACCCCCACTTTTCCCGAGCGAGTCAACCCAGAAAACGACGCCAGTGGAGCTAAATCTTGGTGTTTGCGTCGTCGAATAACGCGATTCACGCCCCCCGTTCACGGCGGGATTCTCTCGCTGTTAAAAGGTAGTCGGCATCCGTCGGGTGGAATCGGACGGATTTCCGAGTGGCCGCCGGTGGCGGCGACCCGCTGTTTTGCGGGGCTCGCGATGCAAAGCAGGGGGGTGACAACCTGTATCGGGGACAGTGCGCTCCCGAAATCGTTTTCAATCGGTCGCGCGCACACTCGGTATGCCGACGGAATCGGACACTCATTATGACCCCTCGCTGGGGAACAAATTCATCTTCGTCACCGGCGGCGTCATGTCGGGACTCGGCAAGGGGATCACAGCCGCGAGCACCGGCCGACTCCTGAAAAACGCCGGGTTCGACGTCACTGCGGTGAAAATTGACCCGTACCTGAACGTCGACGCCGGGACGATGAATCCCTACCAGCACGGGGAAGTCTACGTCCTCGAGGACGGTGGCGAGGTCGACCTCGACCTGGGGAACTACGAGCGGTTCCTCGACATCGACATGACCTCAGACCACAACATCACGACGGGGAAGACGTACCAGCACGTCATCGAGAAGGAACGAGCCGGCGACTACCTCGGGAAGACGGTCCAGATTATCCCCCACATCACCGACGATATCAAGCGCCGGATCCGCGAAGCCGCCGAAGGCACCGACGTCTGTATCATCGAAGTTGGCGGTACTGTCGGCGACATCGAGGGGATGCCCTACCTCGAGGCGCTGCGCCAGTTCGCCCACGAGGAACCCGCGGAGAACGTCCTCTTTACGCACGTCACGCTGGTTCCGTACTCGAAGAACGGCGAGCAGAAGACGAAGCCAACCCAGCACTCGGTCAAGGAAGTCCGCTCCATCGGGCTCCAGCCGGACGTCATCGTGGGCCGGTGCGACGACCGCCTCGACCGACAGACGAAAGAGAAGATCGCGCTGTTCTGTGACATCCCCACCGAGGCGGTGTTCTCGAACCCCGACGTCGACGACGTCTATCAGGTGCCGTTGATGGTCGAAGAGGAAGGACTCGACCAGTACGTCCTGGAACACTTCGGTCTCGCGGACGATGCGTTGCCCGAGGGCGAGCGGACGAACGACTGGCGCGAAATCGTTACGACCGACAAGACCGGCACGGTCGACATCGCGCTAGTCGGCAAGTACGATCTCGAGGACGCGTACATGTCGATCCACGAGTCGCTGAAACACGCCGGTTTCGAGGTCGGCATCGACGTCGACGTCCACTGGGTGGCAGCCGACGACCTGAGCAACGGTCACGACGGCCAGCTCGAGAGTGTCGACGGGATCATCGTCCCCGGTGGGTTCGGCATGCGGGGCTCCGAGGGCAAGATCGAAGCGGTCCGGTACGCCCGCGAAAACGACATTCCCTTCCTCGGGCTCTGTCTGGGCTTTCAGATGGCTGTCGTCGAGTACGCCCGGAACGTGTTGGGCCTCGACGGCGCTCACTCGGCCGAAATGGACGAGGACACGCCCCATCCCGTCATCGATATCCTGCCCGAGCAATACGAGGTCGACGACATGGGCGGGACGATGCGACTCGGTGAACACACGACGGTCATCGAACCTCAGACGCTGGCCTACGACCTCTACGGCGATACGTCCTGCTCCGAGCGACATCGCCACCGCTTCGAGGTCAACCCAGGGTACTTCGACCGGTTCGAAGACGAGCCGCTGGTGTTCTCGGGTACCGCCGGCAATCGGATGGAGATTCTCGAACTTGAGACGCATCCGTTCTTCCTCGGGACGCAGTTCCATCCCGAGTACACGTCACGACCCGGCCAACCGAGCCCACCGTTCCTCGGACTGGTCGAAGCGGTCCTTGAGCACTCCGGCGCCCACAGCGCTACCGACGGCACCGACGCGGACACAGAAACGGAGGTAACTCACTGATGGTAGACACAGACACGTTCGTTCCCGACGCAGTGGCAGAAATCGACGAAGAAATCGGCGACGCCAACGCCGTCATCGCTCTGTCGGGTGGCGTCGACTCTTCTGTCGCCGCCGCCCTGGCGTACGAGGCAATCGGCGACCGCCTGACCCCGGTTTACGTCGACACCGGGCTGATGCGGAAAGGCGAGACTGATCAGATCCGAGAGACGTTCGACTACATGGAGTCGCTTCGAGTCGTCGACGCGAAAGACCGCTTTCTCGAGGCCCTGTCGGGCGTCACCGATCCCGAGGAGAAACGCGAGATCATCGGCGAGCAGTTCATCCGCGAGTTCGAGCGCGAGGCTACGGACGCGAACGCAGATTACCTCGTCCAGGGGACGATCTACCCGGACCGGATCGAGAGCGAAGGCGGGATCAAGTCCCACCACAACGTCGGCGGGTTGCCCGAGGTCGTGGATTTCGAGGGTATCGTCGAACCGGTGCGGGACCTCTACAAGGACGAAGTGCGCGAGGTTGCGCGCCATCTCGGACTCGACGAACTCGTCGCAGAGCGAATGCCGTTCCCGGGCCCGGGGCTGGCAGTGCGGGTCATCGGAGAGGTCACGGAGGAGAAACTCGAGGTTGCCCGCCACGCCTGTCACGTCGTCGAAGCGGAACTCGAGGAGTACGATCCGTGGCAAGCCCTCGCGGCCGTCATCGGCAAAGCGACGGGCGTCAAAGGCGACAACCGGGTTCACGGCTGGGTCGTCTCCGTGCGCTCTGTCGACTCCCGCGACGGAATGACGGCTCGGGCTCAGGAAATCGACTGGGAGACGCTCCAGCGCATACAGTCACGGATCACGGGCACGAACGAGAACGTCGCCCGCGTCGTCTATGACGTGACCCACAAACCGCCCGCGACTATCGAGTACGAATGAGCTCGGTCACGACCGCAATCGTCGCCGGTCCCGACGAGAACGGCATCGCAGCGGCACTCGAGACCGAAGGCGTCGACGTAACCCGCCTCGACGGCGTCATCTCGCGCCCGCAACTCGAGGAGGCTGGGATCGTCGCCGCCGATCTGTACGTGCTGACCGATATCGGGCAGGCGACGACGATCCCGATCGTCTGCGACCTGAACGACGACGTCCGAACCGTCGTCTACGCCCACAGGACGGTCCCCGAGTTCGTCAAAGGCCAACTCGATCTGGCGATCGACCCTCAGCTCATGGACGCGAGCGTCGTCGCCGACGAACTCGTCGACTGACGCGCTCGAGCGGTCGGCCGACGGTCACGAGTGAGCGGCCGAAGTCCCGATACGGTTTCTACGATTCCAGTTCCGTGACCTGCTCGATCATTCAGACACTATAACCGGCGTATGAACAGTCTCGAGGCCGGTTTCGGTGGACTGAATTCATATTAAATTCGGCGGAATTCGGTGTAAGATCGGTATACCATCACCGCCGTTCAAGTAGCAGTCTCAGGTAGCGTCGGACGGAGGTCGACGGGCAGACCCCACCAATGGCACCCACCACCTGTACCCGCGACTTCCAGCAACCCCACCACAGCACCCTTCCCCCACTACTGCCAACCGATTCTCAGTGACGCGGGCTTCCCCCACCGGCTCGCGTCACACCCTGCAATTCTGGCAATCGGGACGCGGTGATTACGCCGCGTCCCGGGGATGGACCGCTCGGGGATCGTACTTCCTTTCCGTGAGTCCTACGACATCGCCAGTAGCGATGGTACACCCGTCTCGTCCTGATCGAGTTCTCGGACCCGAGCCAGACACGACACGGACGTTCATCGAGTCGCACGATACTCGCGTGGATCGAGTTCGGGACCGGCCGTAAACAGAGGTACGCGGCCGGTTCCGTCCGAACGCAGCGTCGATGCGGGTACTCGAGCGAAGCGGGCTGTCTCGTCGACGCGTCGATGCCGTCGCGAAGGGAGTGCCTAACGGACTGCTGCTCCCCGGGCCTCGCGTGTCAGCGTGCGGAGCGCCTCACGCTTCTCCGTCGGCTGCTCCCTCGTCGTTCTCTGCGCCGGCCTCGACGTGTTCGTCCTCGCGGCTCCGGTCGTCCGCCCGTGCGAGCTCCACTATTGTCTCTGCCTCGGAGATGACAATTTCCTCGAGCGCGAGGGCGGCCGTTTCGGCGGTGCCCGGTAGACAAAAGATTGGGGTCTCCTCGGCGATGCCGGCGAGCGTTCGGACGGCGACGACTCGCGTCCCAATCCGATCGTATACCAGTGTGGTGACCAGTTCGCTGAAGGCGGTCAGCTCTTTCTCGAGAAGCGGCCCGACGGCCTCGAGTGTGTCGTCGTCGGGTTCGACGCTCGTCCCGCCGGCAGTGATGACGACCTCCGCGTCCATGCGGTCGACGAGCCGCGAGACGATCGACTGTACCTGGTCGTAGTCCGAGTTGACGTGTTCTCGCACGGTGATCTCTGCCCCCGCACCCTCGATCCCGTCGATGATCGCCGTTCCCGCCGGGTCGTCCTCGAGGCTTCGATCGGACGAGATGGTGACGACGGCGACGCGGAGCGGTTCCGCTGTAGGCCCGTAACTATCGTCCACGTCCGGTTCGCTCATAGGCCATGTTCGAGGGCCGGCGAATAAAACCTCTGGCCGAAAAAGAGACATTGCAGGGGGATTGCCGAAGTGTTATACACCGTGTTTCCGTTGCCCACCGTACATGCTGGCAGTCAAAGTTACCGAACACGGCGACACGGACGTCCTCGAGTACGGTGAAGTTCCCGATCCCGAAGTCGGACGGGACGACGTACTGGTCGACGTCAAGGCGGCAGCGCTCAACCACCTCGACATCTGGACCCGACGGGGAATGCCGGGGCTGAACCTCGAGATGCCACACATTCCGGGAAGTGATGGAGCGGGAATCGTCGAGGAAGTCGGCGAGGACGTCACTCGATTCGAGGAAGGTGACCGCGTCGCGCTCTCGGCCGGTGTCGGCGACCTGCGGATGGACGATCCGACGCTCGATCCGCGCTTTCACATCATCGGCGAGCACGTTCCCGGTATCCACGCAGAGTACGCCGCGATATCCGAGGATAATCTGATTCCGGTCCCTGAGGACGTCGACTGGGAAGTCGCGGGCTCGAGCTGTCTGGTCTTCCAGACTGCCTGGCGAATGCTGATCGAACGAGCAGACCTCGAGGCCGGTGAATCAGTCCTCGTCCTCGGCGCGAGCGGTGGGGTCGGCCACGCCGCCCTCCAGATCGCCGATCACGCGGGTGCGGAGGTGTACGCGACCGGCAGTTCCGAGGAGAAACTCGACTACGCCCGCGAGCACGGTGCAGATCACGTCTGTAACTACGAAACGGAGAATTTTGCGGACTGGGTCCGCTCCGAGACGGGCGGGCGCGGCGTCGACGTCGTCGTCGAACACGTCGGTGCGCCCACCTGGCAGGACTCGCTCGCGAGCCTCACCAAGGGGGGCCGACTCGTCACCTGCGGCGGTACCGGCGGCGGCAACCCGGAGACCGACATCCCGCGCATCTTCTGGAATCAACTCGAGATCATCGGCTCGACGATGGCCACGCCCGACCAGGTCGACGACGTAATGAACCTCGTCTGGGACGGCACCTTCGAGCCGGCGATCCGCGAGGAATTGCCGATGAGCGAATCCCAGCGCGCCCACGAGATCATCGAGAATCGCGAAGGGTTCGGCAAGGTCGTCGTGCGTCCGGACAGCGAATTGTAACGGGTTGGCACGCTCGAGCGGCGCTGTCTGCGACCGGTCGACTCGCCGATTTCGTTTGGCTGTGGAATCGTGAGGGCTTTCACTGGGCAGACGAAACGGTCGCTCGTGAGTTCGAGCGACGACGGCGGCTACGTCCACGACCCTGCGGCGTTCGACGGCGGCGCGGACGACGAAGGGCAACTCGAGACGTCGGGCGACCGCGACCCAGGGAGTGGATCGCCCCACCCCGACGCGGCCGATCGCAGGTTCGACTGGCGCGGCTGGTTGCTCGTCGCCGTCATCGTTTTCGCGTTTCTCGTCGCTCCGACCGCCATCTTTCTGGTCCCACCCGGTGCCGAAGGCTATCGCTTCGCGCTGTTGATCCTGCCGCTTGCGCCCGCCGTCGTACTCGCGATTACGGCCGTTTGGGCGACGACGCGACCGTGACGACCGTGAAAACGGATCACGGTAGTTGACTCGGGTGGCTGACTAATCACACGAAAAGACGACTGACGATCCATCAATCGACGACCGGCGAACTACGCTTGCGCTTTGCGGACGTCCTCGAGCCGATCGAGGACGACCGATCCGTCGCTGACGTCCCGGTCCGGCGTCTCCTCACGGTCGACGTACGCGGTCACTGCGTCGTAGAGGCGATCGGCCTGTGCGCCGGTGAATCGATCCGTGTCGCTGTCGGTCTCGACGGTTTCGAGTATCTCGAGAACCCACTCCGGCGGGGTTTCGTCGTCGTCGAGCGCGTCGTCGAGGCGGTTCGATACGACGTAGTGGACGACCCATCGTTCGTCTCTAGAGAGCGTGACTTCGTACGTTTCGGTTTTCGGTGGTGAGGAGCTCATTTCGTCACACGGACCTGTTTCGTCGGTCCTCAAACAACGCTACGAACAGCGGTGTAATAAGCCTTGTTACCGTATGGCATAGTCGCGGACGAGACCCGACGGTATTCGTCAGACGGAGGGCTCACTCGAGTGCTCGAGGACGCCTCGTCCGTCACCACAGATAGAGAGGTAGTCGCACGATCAAAAGCTTCTAACAGAATCGCATCCAGAATTTAGATAGGAGCAGACGCCGATGGACTTTGCGACATTACCAGAGAAGATCGCGACCGGCCGTCTTGGGGTCGCACTTTCGCGATTCCTTCCAGCGACGCCCATCTGGGAGCGCGAGTGGGACGTCTGTTGTGTACTCGACGGCTGCCGCCTCGATCTCATGCGCGAGGTCGCGGCTGCGGGCCACGACGCGCTTCCCGAACCCGAGCGGGTCGGCTCTCTCTGGTCGGTCGGCTCGCAGTCCGCCGAGTGGATGGACCGGACCTTCAGCCCGGCGTACCGCGAGGTAATGTCACGGACCGCGTACGTGACCGGTAACCCGTTTTCGTCACAGCCATGTGAGCACCTCCTCGTCACCTCCGACGACGTCCTTCCCCTGACGAGCGACGATTTCGCTGTCTTTCACGAGGCCTGGCGGGACGACTGGGTCGACGACGACATCTCGACGATTCCCCCGGAATCGCTGACCGACGCTGTAATCGCAATCTGGCGCGAGCGCGAGGAACTGAACGTCGACCGCATCATCGTCCACTACATGCAACCGCACGCGCCCTTCCGATCGCGAGCGGAGTGGTTCTTCGGTTCGGCCGATATCGAACACTGGGGGCAGTTCACCGACGGTGACGGCGACCAGGACGACCTCGATCTCGCCGACCTCTCGCCGGAGGAACGCGAGGCGCTGGAGGCCATCGCCGAGGCCGAGGCCGAAGCCGAGGACGATGGCAATTCGATGAACGACCCCTGGCTACGCCTACGCGACGGCGACCTCTCGTTCGACGCGGTCTGGGGCGCCTATCGGGACAACCTCGAGTGGGTCCTCGACGACGTCTCTCGACTGCTCGCGAACTGCGACGGGACCGTCGCGATGACCAGCGATCACGGGAACGGGCTCGGCGAGTTTGGCGTCTGGTCGCACCCGCCGGGGGCGCCGATCCCCGCGCTCCGGCGGGTTCCCTGGGTGGTCAGGGAGGGACGGAACCGGGACACCTGCGATCCGGCCCTTCCCAACGCGATTCGCGAGGAACGGACGACGACCGACGACGTCGGGTCGCGCCTCGAGGCGCTGGGGTACCGGTGATGGGACTCGGGTCCGTTCGGGACGCAATCTACGCGCTCCGGAAGGCTCGACTGGGACTCGAGCGCCGCCGCCTCGATTACGGTCGAGAGACCCGCGAACGCGCCGACCGGCTGTCGGAGATTCTTCCGGCTACGGCCGCCGAACTCCGGGCGTTCGAACGCGAGTACGAGTCCCTCGAGTGGTTTCACGACACCTACGCGGATCGCGTCGTCGAAATTCACGAGGCCGGCGTCGCCACCGACACCACCCACTGGCGAGACGGCGTCACCGTCTACGTCGTCTGTCGCGCACTGGGGGTCGAGACCGCCGTCGAAACGGGCGTCCTCTTTGGCTCGTTCGACGCCCACATCCTCGCCGCGATAGTCGAGAACGGCGGCGGAACGCTTCACTCGGTGGACCTGCCCGGCGGCCCGCCGGGCCCGTTCGAGTACGGCCACCTGATCCCCGACCGGTGTCGCGACCGCTGGCACCTCCACCGCGGCGATGCACGCGAGGTAGTACCCGATCTGCTCGAGCGCGTCGGCCCCGTCGACCTGTTCCTCCACGATTCGGACCACCGGTTGCCGCACATGCGCTTCGAGTACGAGACCGCGCTGGACCACCTCGAGGCGGGCGGCGTACTCGCGAGCCACGACGTCCGGCTCTCCGCGCTGTTCGATCGGTTTTCGGACACCAACGGGCTCGAGTCGTGCGTCGTCTGTGATACGGGTATCGCGCGGTTGTGAGCCGGATGCCGTGGCCGTGGAACGGTCACGGTACGGGAGTCCGATACAGACATCGGCCAGGAAGGCGGTAGAGACACGTCACAGACTGTCGAACTCATCAGATCCTGAGATAGGCTATTTACCGCGGATTGGGATATAATAGTGTATGGAGCCACAGGCCGAACGAGTCTGTCATATTCTCATCGGCATTTCGTTAGTTCTGCTGACGATTGGCATCGGATACGATTTCATCGTCGGCACGCAACTGGCAGATTTCCTGGTGATAATCGGGGGACTCTTCCTCGGGTGGGTGGCGTTTCTCTACTGTCTGGGCAACGCAACGTTTTGGGGGTAATGCAGTCGTGTCTCCGGCCATTCGACCGTCCGACGGCGGACTCGAGAGTCACGATGGTCGATGCTCGAGCGTGCGAGAGGAAGTCAGGGACGAACCGAAGAAACACGCAGGATCTTTGCTCTGGGGGCCTTCTGTTCCTCCCTGTGAGATGGGGAATTCTATCACCGATACGCAATTACGTCTTTTCGAGTCATCCGTTGTTCCGTGCGATCACCGGCTTCTCAGACGCTCGTACTACAACAGCGGCTGAAATCCGCAAAATCAGTACACGGTTGAAGCCACGCGAACGGCAAACGGCCCCGTCCAACCGATCACAGTTGGTGTCCCGGCAGCAACTATGCCACCGATGATCTATCCTTCACCCTCGGATTGGTAGGGTTCACCGACTGAGTGCCGAGGGAGGAAGTTCATTACTTCCGTTTCCAAATCATCCGCGGATACAAATCTGTCATCGCTGGTTTGACTGATGATCTCCCCGAGATTTTCCGTTCCCTCGGCGAGTATCAACGTTATGTCCTCGGTCTGTGAAATGGCTTCGTCACGGCTAATGGGGTATTCAAACTCCGAGAGTACTGAATCGAGCTGATCGAGTTTGACTTCGGAGGCCATAATTCGAACCCCACCGTCCAAAGTGATAAAGGCACGTTCACTTCTTCCCAGAAAATCCAGATGCATATCGTATCACACCGTCGGAATCCCTCGAGAAACCGAAGGATGGCTGGCCCGCGTGTCACGTACTGACCAGGAACAAATATTCGCGCTTCAGCGCGGGGAGACGCGTCGTCGATGTTTGCTCCGACTCGTCGGTATCGCTCAGAAATGTACCGGGTACCCATCGCAGTTCCATTCCCGGCTTCCCCGGCTATGTGGACGTATCCGTCAGGAGTGGGTCAGTCGAATACCGCCTCGAGAAACAGCTCCCCCGCCGGCGACAACCCCGACAATGCATCCGCGGCCAGCACCGCCGCGGCGCCGGTCCACGTCGGGCGTTTGCCCGGCCAGAACTCCCCGTCCTCGAACTGATAGCCGGTCCAGAAGACACCGTCATCGTCAGTCCACTGAAAGAGCCACTCGTAGATCTCTCGAGCCCGCTTCGTCCGGCCGACCGCGGCCAGCGAGATGACCAGCTCACAGGACTCGGCGACGGTCACCCAGGGCTCGTCGTCCACGCAACGACACCCTCGCCCCTCCTCTACGAATCGATCCGTCCCGGCCTCGAGTCGCTGGCGGGCCACGTCGTCGGTCAGCACACCACAGAGGACGGGATAGAACCAGTCCATCGCGTACCGCGACTTGCTCTCCCAGGTGCGGTCGAACCGGTCGGGACGCGAGCGAATCGCCTCCCCGAGCCGGGTGCGGGCCTCGAGCCATCGATCTCGGTCGTCCGAATTACCGAGTTCATCTGCGATCGCAGCACCGCACGCGAGGCTCTTGTAAATCGAGGCACAACCGGAGACGAGCGCGTCCTCGTATACCGCGCCGTCCGCCCCGACGGTCCAGTAAATCTCGCCCGTGGCGGCCTGCTGGCGGCACGCGAATGCGAGGGCGTTACGAACCGTCGGCCAGAGTTCCTCGAGAAACGATCGGTCGCCGGTACAGCAGTAGTGGTGCCAGGCACCGACGGCGACGTAGGCGCTTCGGTGGGTCTCCTTGCGCGGTTCGTCGCTGGCGTGTGACCCGTCGCCGTCCTTCGAGTCGCCGTAGGTCGCCCACAGTGCCCCGTCGACGTGCTGTGCGTCGGCCACCCAGCGGTACGCACGGCGGGCGGCTTCGTTTCGGCCGGCGACGGACAGCCCCATCGCGCTCTCGACGTGATCCCAGGGATCGGCCGGCCCGTCGGGATACCAGAGAATGAGTCCGTCCGATCGCTGGACCCGTTCGATGTAGTCCACCGCGGACTCGAGGTCCCACGCGGTCAGCGTTTGCCGACCGGTCACGTCGCTCACAGTCGACCCTCCAGTCGGAAGTAATAGACGACGCTCTTGCCGACGAGTGGATCGAGCGCTCGTTCGAGCAACCGGACAGGCCGGGGTGACTTCAGGACGTCCCACTCGAGGAAGCGGTCGTAGATCCGGAGCGGAAGTGGCGGATCGCCGCGCTGGTCGCGGTCCCACCAGAGACACTTCAGCCACCAGTAGGGGGCGTGCAGCGCGTGGGCGAAGTGACCGTCAACCCTGCGGAAGCCGCGCCGTTCGATCGCAGCGCGCAGTTCTGCCCGGTCGAAGATGCGGACGTGGCCCCCCTCCACCTGATGATACTCGTCCGAGAGCGCCCAGCAGACGCGCTCGGGGCCGGCTCTCGGCACGCTCACCGCGAGCGTGCCGTCCGGCGCACAGACCCGCTGCAGTTCGTCGATCGCCACCTCGTAGTCGGGGAGGTGCTCTAAAACCTCGGTACAGAGCACGACGTCGAAGGCCCCGTCTTCGAACGGCAGCCGAAGCGCATCGCCAGCACAGAACGTGACCGGGACGTCGGTCGCCCCGGCGATGTACTCGTCGTAATCGTCGGCGGCGGCCGCCAGATTGTCCGGCCCGAGATCTAGCCCAACCACTTCGGCGACGTTCTCGAGGGCGGCGGCGTGGACGTGTCGGCCCTCGCCACAGCCGACGTCGAGGACCCGGGTTTCGGGGGTCAGCGTGAGCCGGTCGAAATCGATCGTCTCCATCTCAGGCCCCCTGACCCTGTGTTTCGATGGCGGTGTGATACGTTCGTACGGTTTCGCGGGCGGCCCGCTCCCAGTCGAACTCCTCGACGATGCGGCGTCGCCCTCGCTCGCCAAGGCGCCGACGGCGCGCGCCGTCCCCGAGCAACTCGCGGATGGCGTCTGCGAGCGCCGCTGGATCTTCCGGCTCGACGAGGACGCCGGCGTCGCCGACCACCTCGGGGAGACCGCCGCCGGTGGTCGCGACGACTGGGACGCCACAGGCCAGCGCCTCGCCAGCGGGGAGGCCGAAGCCTTCGTACAGGGAGGGGACGACCGCCACGTCGGCGGTCCCATAGAGGTCGACCATTCGATCGTAGCTGATCTCGCTGTGCGTTTCTATCGCGTCTCCGATCCCCAGTTCCGAGACCAGTCGATCGCAGTCGCCGCCGTCGTCGAACTCGCCGACGACGACGAGTTCGGCGTCGACGTCACCGCGAACGTCCGCAAACGCCTCGAGCAGGTAGCGCGCGCCTTTCAGCGGCACGTCGGCGCTGACGGTCGTCATCACGCGCGGCCGGTCGCGCGGCCTGTCCCGGGGTTCGAACAGGTCGGTATCGATACCGTTGTGGACGACTCGAATCGCGTCCGGATCGGCACCGAAGTCCGCGACGGTGTGCCGCCTGGCGGACTCCGAGACGGTCAGGACGTGGGGCAAATCCTGTACGACGTCGCGTTGCATCTCGAGAAACCGGTACCACCGACGGATCAGCAGGCGCTCTTTCCAATCGTCGGCCGCAGCGAGTGCGGCGTCTTGGTCGACGGTGATCGGATGGTGGACGGTCGCGACGACCGGGTGGCCCCGCTCGCGAAGCGTGTGGAGTCCGTGACAGAGCGACTGGTTGTCGTGGACGACGTCGTAGTCGGGTTGGTGATCCTCGAAGTAGTCGACGACGCGGCGGCCAAACGCGTATGGGTCCGGAAAGCCGCCGGTGAGGGCGCTCAGCCACTCGTAGAGCGCGAGCGGGTCGCGAAGATACGACAGTTCGAATTGTCCGAGTCGGTCGAGTTCGTCGACGACGTTCTCGCCGGGTAGTCGGATCAGTCCGACGTCGTTGTCGAGATCAGGGTACGGTTTCCCCGATATCACGTCGACGGAATGGCCGAGTTCGGTCAACGCTCGGCTGAGATACTTCACGTAGACACCCTGTCCCCCCGAGTACGGGTTCGACCGATAGCTCAGCAAACAGACGTTGAGTGGCTCGTCGGCGGACTCGCCCGCCTCGAGCGACAGCTCCGACTCCGCTGGCGCCCCCGCAGCGGTCGACCCCACTGCCGACACGGACGAGGTGATACTACTCCCCCGAAGAAGACGTCTGAACGTACCAGTGACCATCGCAGTTTATCCTGCATGTATGGTCACTCCCTCATAAACCTCTCGCTCGTGTACTGTTTCTTGACAATGTCCCATCCAGAGATGTGACTCCTCGTGCGCCGGGTGGCGAAGCGAGAACCGTCCATCCGTGCCCTCGAGCGGTCAGTATCCCTCGGCTCGCAGCTCCCTCGTCTCGCGGCCGCCGGCGCGAATCCGGTTGGCGTGCCGGCTGGTCCGCGGGCCTGCTCGCCAGTCGACACGTTCTGCCCCGGTCGCTACTCGGTGTCCCGACGCATGGCAATCTCGAACCACGGGCAGAGCCGAAGCTGGCGGTACCATTCCGGGTGCGCGTCGAGTCGATCGTACGGGACCCACATCAGCCCTGCGACCTCCGTTTCGTCGGGCTCGAGACTCCGATCGGACAGCGTTAGCTTGAGGACGGCACAGACCTCGTGTTCGACGCCCTCGTTTTCGAAGTAGCGCTTGTACTCGAAGCGGTCGGTCAACCGCAGGTCGTCGTACTGATCGGGCGTGATCCCGAGTTCCTCCTCGAGTCGCTCGCGGGTCGCCTCCTCTTGACTCTGCCCCTCGACGGGGTGGGACGCGACGGTGCCGTCCCAGAAGGTCCCCCAGAGACGCTTGTCGGGCGCGCGCTGGGCGAGTAAGATGTTTCCCTCGCCATCGAAGACGAGCGAGGTGAACGCGCGGTGGCGAATCCCGTCGCCGGTGTGGGCTTCGAGCCGATTGACGAGGTCGAGTTCGGTATCGTCGGCGTCGACGGCGATCACGTCCTGTCTCGCGTTCTCGTGTTCTATGTCCTCCTGGGGTGTACTCATATCCAGACAATCACATTGCCTCTTGAAACCAGTATCGTCTCGTCTCGACCGTTTCGAATCGAAATCACGGAGATTTCCGCGTTCGTTCGTATCGTCCCGTCGAAAGAACGGACGGTGTCGGACCCGATCGTCGATTCGATCCGTCTGCCCCTGGAACCGTCCGTGGCTGTGATCGACGCCCGTCTCGAGCGACGACATTCACGCGGTCTCGGCACAGCGGATGCAATCTGACGCCCGGCGGCTACAGCAATCCGTCGTCCGGATCGGGTTGATAGCCCTCCCCGACGGCGGTCCTGAGCGTCCGCGGATTCGTCTCGACCGTCAGGGATTCGGTTTCGAGCATCTCCCCGTCGAGACTGTACTCGACGGAGTCCCGCCTGCTCTCGATCACGAGCGACGGCGTTCGCCGGCGAACGATGTGGTCGCTATCGCGTCCGAACAGTTTCTGCATGGCTGCACCACCGAGCAGGTTCAACGCCGCGGCATCCTCGACGATCGTCACCTCGAGCAGGCCGTCCTCCACGTCGGCCTGCGCCGTTCGCGCGCCCGTGAACCGTCGACAATTCCCGATGAGGACGAACATGGCCCGTCCTTCCCACGCCCGGGTCCGTTCCCCGTTCGGCCCTTGTTCCGTCTCGACCCGGAGCGGGAGCGAGTCGAACGAGCCCATCGTCTTGAGCGTGTTCTTGACGTACGCGAGAACGCCCAGGTTCGCCTTACTCTCCGGGGTCGTGTTACTGCTCGCCTCGGCGGTGATGCCGCCGACGCAGGAGTTGAGGAAGATCCGGTCGTTCGCAATTCCGACATCGATCGACCGCCGTCTCCCCTCCTCCATCACCGAAAACGCGTGTTCGATCCCCTGGACGCCGATGTTCGTCGCAAAGTTGTTTCCCGTTCCCGCCGGGACCACGGCGAAGGTCGTCGTTTCGAGTGCATCCGCGGCCGCGAGTCCGTTGACCACGGCGTTTACCGTGCCGTCGCCGCCGACTGCGGCGACGAGGTCCGCGGTGGGGGCGACGTCGCGAGCGATTCTGTTTGCGTCACCGCCTTCCTCGGTTTTTCGAATCCTGAACCCGTGTTCGGTCCCTAATGCGACGACGTCGTCGACGTGGTCCTCGCTACCACTCACGGGATTGAGGACGATCACGCGGTCGTCACTCTGACCGTCTGTCGACCCCTCCGATTGCATGGCATGGGAAACGCCGGCCGAGGACAAAAGAGTCTGGCCGGCGTATGCGTTTCTGTGTATCGCGTCGACCTCCATACACACACGCGATTCTTCCACGGACACCGAGCGATCGGCGATCGGTTCGACCCCGTCGGCGTCCGCCTGCTCACAGAGATGGCCGACCGGCGCAGTCTCGACGGGGTCGTGACGACCAATCACGATTACTACACGGCGTTCGACCCGTCTCCGGACGTCGAAACGTTGCCCGGGATCGAGATCACGACGGACCGCGGCCACGTTCTCGTGGTCGGGCCCGACCCGCCCGCGGCGACGAAGCCTGGTGCCCTCTCTCCCCGCGAGGCGGTCGCGCTAGCACACGACCGCGGCTGTGCTGCCATCGTCGCGCACCCGTTTCGAAACAGCTCGGTCCGGGAACTCGATGACGTCCCGTTCGACGCGATCGAGGTCAACGGCAAACACCCCCGATCGAGACCGCTCGTCGAGGAACTGGCGGAAGACCGCGACCTGCCGCTCGTCGGCGGCAGTGACGCGCACTATCCGTTCGAGGTGGGGCGAGCGTATACCGTCATCGAGGCCGATCGGCTCACGCCCGAGGGGATCGTCGACGCGATCCGCGACGGTCGCGTGAGTGCGCGCGTCCACCGATCGTGGTACGATCGGTTGCTACGCAAAGGCTACCGGACCATCCACGACCGCAAGCGGGTCATCGACGCGCTCGAGCGGCCGACGCCCGGCGTCGGACGGCCACCGGGCGAGGACTGACGACCCGCAGCCGAGTTCGTTCGCCGCTCCTGATCGGGAGCGGTCGTCTTCACGATGCTCGATGAACTTGTCAAAGAAACCGTTCATCGGCTTGTTTCGATCGGATTGTTGACTTCGGTGCGTCGAGCCAGCCCGTGTCTGCATCACTCGGAACATCGAAGTCGGGGACGAACGGTTTGATATCCAGTAACGGCGTCTGATCGATGACGTCGATTCCCCGAACAGTTACTTTGTGATCTGTGACGGAATCGATCTCGACAACAGAGAGTCCGATCGGATTTGGACGCTGCGGTGCCCGCGTGGCGAAAACACCTCGTTTTTCGTCGTCGAGAAACGGCTCAACCTGCAAGGAAGCAGTGTCAGCAGATGCGTGAAAATGATACAGCAAGATACAGTGAGAAAACCCGTTCAGATCCTGCAACCCATCCGCGTATAACTCATATACCTCGACGATCCCGACTACGGCATCTGTCCCAACCGGTTGGATCGGCATTCCGTCCGGCGATTCGAACGGCGTCCGAATCACTCCAATCGACTCGTACTCGAACTGGTCTTCAGGCACGTCTCTCGTTTGGTCTTCGAGTGAGAAATCAGTGTCGTGACAGGCTCGGCCCCTTCCGTCCCGAATCGGTGCTCCCTCATTGAGTGAAAATCTGATGGGGTGAGGTGTCCCTTAAGAATCCGCCTCCGTTTTGTGCCGAATTGGTCGAGGACGCATTCGATCTACGGTTCGCGACAGCGGTTCGAGGATAGCGGCTCTTTGAGACCAATATTCGGTACGTATTCGCGGAGGAGCGACCGCCAGTGTACGGAACCGACCGGTCAGTCGTTACCGTCTGGGAAGCAGTTGAACTCGATGGTAACGAAGTCGATAGTTTCGCCATCCGTGTTCACTGCGACGACCCGATACCGACCGTGGAACGGTCGGTGGCCGAGCGATTGCTCGTACAGGAGCTGTCCCTCGTTTACGCCTACTTTGTTCGCCATCAGTTCGGCGTCCTCCGCCGCAACTGGAATCGTGTACGCCAGCGCGCCGGACGCGTCGTACACGTCAAGGCTGTCGATATCCTTTTCTCGGACGTCGTCGACGGACAGTGGAACCGCGAGCCTCACGTTGTCGTCTTCGACCGTCCCGCGAGCGCCATTGTTGAGAACGTCCCCGTCGCCGTGAGCAAGGGCGTTCGTATGACAATCGACCGTGTCGAAACTACCGACCGTGTTGGAGCCACTCGATGCCGATCCGCTACAGCCGGCCATTCCGGCGACGGCCGCACTGCCGACGATGGCCAGCAATCCTCGTCTCGAAGACATACAGTAAACTTCTAATTTGACAGGAAATATATTTCGGTTCCGCTAACTCGGAATACTTGATTTGTGTAGCGACTGCGGCGCGAGAGACACGCTCGCTATGCAGCAAGCACACCGCTACGTATCGGTATTCTCGGGGTGCATTCGCCGATCACGTTCCAGGAACGGAGAACGCGGCGAGGAACATCCCGATGGGCAGAGTTTAATCCGTTCGTCCGGAGATTCCGGATATGCCGGTCCGCCGAGTTCGTGACGCGGTCGACGCTGTCCCGAAGCAGACGGCGCTGGTCGTCGGGCTAATCAGCGGCTCGCAGTTCGCTAATCACGCGTTTCTCGTCCTCCTCCCACCCATCCTCCCGCTCCTCTCTTCGGACCTCGGCGTCTCCATCGCGATGTTAGGAGTGGCTCTCGGCGCGCAGGCGCTGGTCAACACCGCGTTCCAACTTCCGTTCGGATATCTGGGGGACCACTACGACCGGACGATCGCACTCGCGCTCTCGTCAGTGTTGGGCGCGGCTGGCGCCATCGTCACGGCGCTCGCAACCAATTTCCCCGAACTCCTCGTCGGTCAGGTCGTCCTCGGCATCGGCGTCGCTGGCCATCACCCCGCCCACTATCCACTGCTATCTGATGCGACGACGGAGGACACGCGCGGCCGCGCGTTTGCTGTATACAACTTCGGCGGTAGCCTCGGGTTCGCGACGCCGCCAGTATTCATCACGGCGATCATCTCGATTCCGGGGTTAACGTGGCGCCACGCCATCGGCACGCTGGGCCTGATCGGCCTCGTGTACGCGGTAGTCATCACGGCCGTCTTCGCTTGGCGTGTCGACGACGATATCTCTGCCCCGAACGTCGAGCCGTCGGCGGCCGAGGACCCACTGACCGATCGAATCCGTTCAGAGCTTCGGACGCTCGTCTCCGAACCGGGTATCCTCGCGGTGGCGGTCCTCGCGCTATTCGCGTCGACCGCCAACTGGGGTGTGACCTCCTACGCCGTCGTGTTCCTGACGGACGTGTACGGCCTGTCGCTGGGTCTCGCGAACCTGACGCTGACGGGTCTGTTCGTCGTGGGGGCGGGCGCAATCCTTGCCGGCGGATATCTCACCGACCGGTTCGGCGGTGGCCGGGTCCTCATCGTCAGTTTCCTCGGCTTCACGGCTCTGGTAGGCCTCATCGCAGCACGCCTCGTCCCCGCAACGGTCGCAGTCGGGTTGTTCCTCGTGCTGGGCGCCGTGCGGAGCATGGCCGGCCCCGCTCGAGACGAACTGACCGAACGGCTCGCCGCCCGAGGGACCGTCGCGAAGAGCTTCGCCATCGTTACCATCGGTATCATGCTGGGAAGCACGATCGCGCCACCGGCCTTCGGCTACATCATCCAGTGGATCGGCGTCGAGGCGGCGTTCGTCGCTGTGGCTGGCGTCGGCCTCGCGTCGACTGTCGTCACGCTGTTCGTCGTCGCCGAGTTCGCCGACGCTCGACGGGGGACGTCGGCGGCCGGAGACTGATCGGGACGTTCGGAGCGAGACAGAGAGCAGGTACGTTGTGACGGCGAATACAGGGACACCAATACCCGCAGTCCCGAAGAAACGGCGGTAACAACTGTCGTTGAGAGGGGGATAGACGAACGGACGGGGTGCTGTGAACTCCGTTTATAGATAGTTCCATTCCCGAGTTGAATAGCGTTTCAAGACACCGGACCGCAACAGTCGGACCGGGCCCGAACGATGGACGTGACAAACGCCGCCGAAAAGACCGAGTGGGACCATCCAGCTCAGGTGACGAGGACACCGCTCTCAGAGAGTGTCGAGAGCGTGTTCGACGGGAATACCGTCCGCTCGGCCGAAGTCACGTTTCGATCGGGCGAACGAACCACGTTCCACACTCACGGCGGCATACAGGTGCTGTCCGTCACCGAGGGGGTGGGAATCGTGGCGACGCGTGACGAAGAGCACGAGGTATCGCAAGGTGATCTGATCGTCTTTCCTCCGGCGAAGAACACTGGCACGGGACCGAAGAAGACGCGACGGCTCCGTTCAGCCACGTCTCTTTCCTCGCAGAATCGGGAGCCGGTCAGCTGACGGTTCTCGAGTCTCCGTGAGCCCGGAACGTAGGCGTTCGACTGAAACGGGGGAGTCGCCAGCGACCGAGACGCGCCACCTGTTCAGCAGTAGCTAAGCGTTCTATTCGGCTACTGTCACGACCTGAGTGCTGAGTACTGGGGGTGAGTTCATCAAACAGGCCCGTCAGAAAACTCACTCATCTATCCGGCGGTGACTGCACGCAGAAGCCGTTCCCCTGGGGGTCGCGCATGACCGTCCAGGTCTCGGTGTACGGTCCAGTCGTTTCGGTATTGGTCTCGACGACTGATGCCCCGAGTTCTGTGAGCCGTTCGACCTCGCCCTCACGGTCGCCAGCATTGAGGTCGAGGTGGATCGGGATGTGGTCTGGCGACGAGCGGGGCATTTTCTTGAAATATAGTCGGGGACCGTGGCCCTCTGGGTCGATGGCCGCCGCGGCCGCGTTGACGTCCCCGTCTTCGGCCTCGATAGCCTCGAGCAGTCCTGGCGGGGCCTCCTGGATTTCGTAGCCCACTGCTGCCGCCCAGAACTCGGCAAGGCGTCCAGGGTCGTCACAGGCAAAGGTGATGTTGGTGAGCGTTGCCATGGTCTATAGTCGGTGTTCACCTCGATAACTGTTCACCGCGGACGATTTCTTTTGAGAGTAGTGCTGATAGAAGACACTGTCAGATACGCGTCCTGTATGTAGCACGAATCTATCACAACTACAGTTACCTGACAGAGGTGTCAACGTCAGGTCGACACAGCTCCCTCCTGGCTGTTTCGGGAACCGATTCCGAGACTGAATATCTCGAGCGTGTTATCACAAAGCCGCCACAATCGAGGCCAGCACGTTCTCTTCCAGAGTACTAACAATAGATATAAGTATCGACAATTCGAATCGAAGACTGGAAGTCAATCTCCAGTATAGGGGACGTCATCGAAACGTCCCGGGTGATAGGAGCACCCGAGACTCGGCTTCCGCCCCACGGAAGGAACGGTTGCCATGATTCCGTTGATTCTACCGGGATATAAACGTCCCGCACGGCAGTCGAATCGCCAGCCACGACCGGCCTCGAGTCCGGTGTCGAACCCAAACCGAATCGTGAGGGTCGGTCGATGAGTAGCGACCCCACAACGGATGATCGCGCGGCGAGTGGTCGCGACGGAGGCGACGACTCGTCGTCGGTGCTCCTCGAGTGTCCGACCTGTTACGATCCGGTCCTGTTCGCCATCGTCACGGGCCGTCAGAGTGGCACCGTCGAACCTTGCGGCTGTGGCGTGCCGCCGGACCTGTTCGACCGCATACGGGAGGAGTAGGCGGGCCGGGGCTCGAGCGGCTTGCGCACGCCCCCACGTCTCGACCGCTTCGTCAGTCGTCGGCGGTGTAGGCCCCGCTTCGATGTTCGATTCGGTGTACCTCGAGGACAGAAGTATCTGCCGTGTTGAATAGCGATCCAATCGGCTGATATCACGGGTTAGAAGGGCGAAGCCGAGGAAATCGATTCTGACCTATGGAAGTCGATCTCCTCGACTTCGTTGAGCAGTGTCGGCACCTAGCCAAACAAGCGTTGGGGAAGCACGCGGGCGAGCCCGCCAGCGGCGGGTTCGCCCGCTGGGTGCACGTCGTTCTGCACTGTTTCCGGCTCGAAGACGGCCACAGCTACCGTGAAACGCCGAATCGGCTGAAGTACATGACCGAGATTCGTGATGTGCTCGGCTTAGACCGAGACGATCTTCCTGAGTTCACCACGATCTACAAATCGTTCGACCGTCTCAAAATGTGGGTGTGGCGGCCGTTGCTGCGCGTTTCAGCGCAGCAACACCCGCAGTCTGGTCACGCAGCTCTCGACAGTACGTTCTTCGACCGCCGCTCAGCCTCCTCGTACTACCGCCAGCGGTCTGGAAGTGACGTGCAGACGCTGAAAGTGACGACATTAACCGATGTAGACTCACTCGCTGTTCTCGACGTGCATATCTCAACACGGTGGAAACACGATACGAAGACTGGGCCGCAGGTCGTCCGCCGGAACGCGGACGACCTGCTGTCCGTCTCGGCTGACAAAGCCTTCCACAACTGGCACACCAAGTACGAATTCTATGCGCTCGGTGTCGAACCGCTCATCTTACAACGTGGATCGAGACCACTCACGGTAGGACATAACGCGCTCATCCGGGCAAAAGGCTACTCACAGTGCTGGATGGCCGAAACTCAGTACTTCACAAAGCCGTTAATTGAGAAGTCCGCTTGCTGAGTTGTGTCCAAGCAAGCAAAGCAAGCGGACGGTTCAATCCACGAGGACCAGCTCCTTAACTTCCTCGTCAACTCCATTGACGAGGAAGTCGATCTTGACCTCGGCAAGAATGCTGAGGTCGACGCAGAAGACATCTACGAGGTCCTCGTCGGCGCATGCGCCGACGGGACCTCGGTCTCCAAACTCTGTGAGAACAGCGCAGACTCGCCCCACGAAAACACGGTTCTGTACCACCTCCGCGAGAAATTCGAGCTCAAGTCGGTTGAACGAGCCGGGAACGCGCTCCTTCAGAAGAACGTGCTTGAGGTCCTTCCTGAGCAGGTGGAGGTCGTCGCCGACCTCCACCTGCGGCCCTACTATGGTGATGAAAACGACACAGACGGTCTCTATCACTCGGAAGCGAAACGTGGAACCACTGCGTTCCATGCCTATGCCACTCTCTACGCGCGTGTACAGAACAAGCGCTATACGCTGGCGGTGCGTCGTCTCACCGACGGCGACACCGCCAGCAGCGTCCTTGCTGAGTTTCTCGGGATTCTCGACGGCCTTGACCTCAGCGTCAAGGCCGTCTATCTTGACCGTGAATTTTACGATAGCAAGTGTCTCACGCTGCTTCAGGCGCACAACCACGCCTACGTGATGCCGATCATCCGTTGGGGACAGACGATCAAGCAGGAACTCTCGGAAGGTTGGAGCCGCGTCATCCAGCATGATCTGACGGCGAAACTCGACGGTCACAGCTGGACCGTCGAGTTTCCCGTCTACATCGACTGTTCCTACCAAAACGGGCGGTACGACGAACATGGGGTGGCGCGTCACGGCTACGCCGCTGACGCGCCGTTTATCGACTCACCACGCGACGCCCGATACCACTACGCGAAACGCTTCGCTATCGAGGCGACGTACCGGCTCTCCGAGCAAAGCATTGCAACGACGACAACGCAAAATCCGGTGGTTCGGCTGTTGTACGTCGTGGTGAGTCTGCTGTTACAGAACGTTTGGCGGTACTTGCACTGGGAATATGTGGCGACGCCCCGCCGTGGCGGGCGTCGCCTCTGGTCCTGGTCTTTCAAGGAGTTCATCAAGATGGTGTGCCGGGCAGCATGGACGGCCCTCGCGGTGCGTCGGGCCGTCCCTGCAAATCGGCCACCGGACGATCGGTTCCACCGCTAACGCTCGACCGAGCCAGCCTCTCTGCGAGTGGCAACGCCGTCGCGTCGGCGGCTGACCGCCGCCGACAGCGACGACTCTGTTCAATCTTCGGTCAGAACTACCGTTAATCACTACCGATCAGGACAAAACTGCGGCTTCAGCCTGAGTGAGCAGGGACGCTTTGTGAGGTACTGAAACTTCCTACTCAACGACGAAGCGCTCGCTCGGCGACGCCGTGCGAGCGCTGGGCTGGTATCGACAGTTTCGTGAGATCGTCCTCATGTTCGCCATCGCCAATATAGAACCGCTCTGTGAGCCACTCTAACTATGATTCAGTAGCTATTCAACACGGCAGAAGTATCGTCGCTGAGGATACACGCGAGGCGATACTGTCCGATTCGAAGTTTTGAGAAGGGACCGCCGGTCAGCGACTCGAGAGAGTCGTCCGGATCACGCCGTTCTGCGTCCACGACTTCGTCGAGTTTCGAGACGATGCGGTCCTGGACGTGCGGATCGAGTCCATCGAATTGATCGGCGGCACGGTGCGTGAATTTCCAGGTCCAGTCCCCGTCACTCGTCAGCCTCGTCCCGATTCATCATCTCGATAACGTCATCTCGCGAAACTAACCTCCGAAGAACTCGAGTCGAGCGCGTTCGTATTTCCTCGCTATCATTGTCACTAGTAGCACACTTTCTGATTATTCTCCCGTCGCCGACTCTCTATCATTGCTTCTCGAGGGTAGCGGTTTCTCTGTATCGAGCAAGAATGCGGGTTCGGACGCGGGTCCGGGAGTCGATCTAGCCGAGTTCCTCGTCCAGGATCAGCCGCGTCTTCGTGCTCACGACCTCGTCCTGGTCGCGGGCTTTCGTGATGAGATCGTTGACCCCGCGCGTGTCCGCGGCGTCGACGACGAGGACGATGTCCTGTTCGCCCGAGACCATCCAGACGAAGTCGACCTCCTCCCACTCGGCCATCCGTTCCGAGACCTCTTTCGTGTCGACGTCGACCGCGACACCAATCTCGAGCATCGCCTGGACGTTCCCCGTTCGGGTCGAGATGGTAAAGCGCTCGATGACGTCTTCGTCCATCATGCGCTCGACGCGGTTGCGGACGGTCCCTTCGCTCGTCCCGACTACGCTTGCGATCTCTGTGTACGGCGTCCGGGCGTCCCGCCGGAGAACATCGAGGATCTGTCGGTCCAGGTCGTCCATGGGGATGCGTACCTACGTGTGACGTGCACTTACCGATTACGAAAATCGTAACTGAGCTTCGAAGACAACACTTATGATGGTCCAAACGATACGTAGTTCGTAATGACGGAAGCCTACGTCGCACTGGAAGGCGGCCATGTACTCGAGGGTCGTGGTCGTGCGTCGGGAACGGCTCGTGGGGAACTCGTCTTCACAACAGCGTATTCGGGCTACGAGGAAAGTCTGACGGATCCCTCCTACGAGGAGCAGATCCTGACCTTTTCGTACCCGCTGATCGGTAACTACGGCGTCCGCGAGGAACGATTCGAGGACGATCGCGTTCACCCGCGTGCCGTCCTCGCGAAGGAACTCACGGATGACGTCGCCGAGTGGCTCGAAGGCGAGGGCGTTCCGGCCGTCGACCACCTCGACACTCGCGAGGTCGTCACGGACATCCGCGACGGCGGTGCGATGAAGTGCGGGATCGCCGTCGGCGAGGATGTCACGGAGGAGGACGCGCTGGCCGAACTCGAACAGTGCAAGGCGATGAGCGACCACACTGACATCGGCGCGCAGGTCAGCGTCGACGAACCGACCGTCCACGGCGCGGACAACGACGGCGAGACGGTGGCCCTGATCGACTGCGGCGCGAAGGGCTCGATCGTCGACTCGCTGCTCGAGCGCGAGGCGACCGTTCACGTCCTGCCCTACGACGCGTCCGTTGCGGACGTCGAGGCCGTCGACCCGGGCGTGCTGTTCATCTCGAACGGCCCCGGCGACCCGGTCAACTTCGAGGAAGCGATCGAACTCGTCGAGGCGTTCGTCGAGGACACGCCCGTCGCCGGCATCTGTCTCGGCCAGCAGATCGTCGCCGAGGCGCTCGGCGGATCCACGGAGAAGATGACGTTCGGCCACCGCGGCGTCAACCAGCCCGTCCTTGATCTCGAGTCCAAGCAGGTCGTCATGACCACCCAGAACCACGGCTACACCGTCGCCGACCCCGGCGACCACCTCGAAGTCACCCAGATCAACGTCAACGACGACACGCCCGAAGGGATCGACGGCATCGAATACGACGTCATTACCCGCCAGTATCACCCCGAAGCGAACCCTGGCCCCGAAGACACCCTCGACTTCTTCGACGACGTTCTCGCCATGGCTTCCGGCCGAGAAAACGCTCGAGCGGTCCCCGCCGACGACTGATCGTCGGCGCTCGACTGCGGAGTCTCGATTTCTTCTGCGAGTCGCCGTTGGCGGAGTCCATCGTCCGTCTTTAGGTCACTGTTGGCGGAGTCCATTTTCTGCGCCACGCGCCTGTCGGAATCGTCCACCCATTCCTCGAGCAGGCGGGACACGCAGAATTGGCTGCTCGAGGAGTGTCGGTCGCGCCTTGAACGATATCAATTCTCGATTGCTGGGAACGCGGGACACCCGTTATATGCGCGCCACGACTAGCACCGAATACGTCCACCGACAGGACGACCACGAGCTACCGATGACTGAAACGCGCCAGAAGATCAGAGCGCACGTCGGTTCGAACGCCGGCGTCCACTTCAACGAACTCGTCAGAAGATCCGACTTCGCACCGGGGCAGATTCAGTATCACGTCCGGCGGCTACTCGAGGAGGACCGCCTCGTCCGCGAGGAGTTCTACGGCCGGACCCACTACTACCCGCCGGAGTACGACGAGTGGGAGCGGGCCGCACTGGCGCTGTTCCGCCGGGAAACCGCCCGCGAAATCGTCGTCTACCTGATCGAACACGAGCAGGCCGCACCAGCCGACGTCGCGGATGCGATCGGGATCGCTCGCAGTACGCTCGAGTACCACCTCGACCGGCTGGTCGACCACGACATCGTCGAGAAGCGCTACGCCGAGCGAAACCGCGTCGTCCTCGAACTCGCCACTCCCGAAGCGACGGGCCGACTCCTGACGACGGTGACGCCGACCGTTCCCGACCGGCTCGTCGATCGGTTTTCCCGACTCGTCGACGACCTACTCGCGGGCACGCCCGACTCCACGTAGCCGACGCTCGACCGGTCTTCGGACCGCAGTTCGCCGATCGCACGACCACGATCGATCCGTTCTCTCCGGCGCAATTCGTCGGCCCGCGTTCCGTCACCGCATACCCGGAACATCCTCGAGTTCGTTGTAGTGGTTGCTCATCACGTTCAGCGTCGCGATCAGCGCGCCGAGGACGACGGGGCCGTAGAACAGACCCATGATGCCGAACGCGTAGACGCCGCCGAGGACGCCGAGAATGATGACGGCGGGGTTCAGGTCGGCGTAGCGATCGACGAGAATCGGTCGCAGGTAATCGTCCGAGAGGCCGACGACGACCGTGCTGTAGGCGAACAGCGCCACGGCGAGAAACGGCTCGCCCGTCGTAAAGAGGAAGATAACGGCCGGTCCCCAGACCAGAAACGAGCCGACCAGCGGAATCAACGAGAGGATGATCATAATCACCGTCCAGAACGCGGCGTTCGGCACGCCGGTCGCGACCAACCCCAGACCGGCGATGGTCCCCTGAATAATCGCGATCAGGACGTGACCCGCGAGGACGGCCCACATGACCGCATCTAGTTCCCGGTAGAAATCGTTCTGGGCCTCGTCCGGCAGCGGCGTCAGATCCCGAATCCAGGAAAGCAGCGCGCTCCCGTCTTTGAGCAGGTAGTAGAGCAAAAAGATTGCAACCCCGAGCCCGATCACGGTGTGGGTGAGCACGCTGAACCAGGCGGTCGACTGTTCGAGGAGAATCCCGCCGACCCCCTGTGCCGACTCGGCGAGCGTAGCCGTCAGGTCGACGCTCATACCCGTTCGCGCCTCGATGAACCGTTCCAGTTCGGCGGTCTGGATCGCGTCCGCGTCAGCATTCTCGATGAGTCGCCGGGCGTCACTCGCGACTGCCGCGACGATGACGATCAACGGAACGACGACGCCGGCGACGGCGAGCAAGACGAGTGCGAGCGCGGCGATCGGAGGCGAGGCTCGCCGCTCGAGGCGCTCTTGGACCGGATAGAGGACGTACGCGACGAGGATGGCGCCGAGGATGTACTGACCGAACGGGAGGACGAGAAGCAGCGAGAGATACGCGAAGATCCCGACGAGGACGAGGAGAAATCCCTTGCTGAGATTCACACCGATAATTTTGACGCTCGAGGGAATAAAACCACTCCTTAAACCTATCTGTCTGTTGGATTGTCGTCAGAAGCCGTCACACGGCTTCAAGGGCTTGGTTAGTGAACTCCTATTCGAATGTCGACTCAGCTCGATCCCCTTTCGCTCTCGGCCGATCTCCTCTATACCGTCAAGACCGAGGGCGACGCCGATCCGCTGCGGGAGCGCCTCGCCGCCCTCGAGCGGTCACAGCTAAAGCGGGCGATCGACAATCGCGAGGGAAAACTCGCGTTCTGGCTCAACTGCTACAACGCGTACGCCCAGCTCATTCTGGAAGACGAGGAGACCGAGCTGCACGAAGGCGGACTGCTCGATCGCTGGAAGTTCTTCGTCCGCGATCGGGTCCCCATCAGCGGGGTCTGGCTGAGTCTCAACGACATCGAACACGGGCTGCTCCGAAGTTCGAAACACCCGTGGGGATTCGGCTACCTCCCGCGGCTGTTCCCCTCCTCGTTCGAACGGGAGTTCCGCCTCGAGGAGTGTGATCCCAGGGTACACTTCGCACTGAGTCACGGCGCCGAACACTGCCCGCCGATCGCAGTCTACTCGCCGCGTGACGTCGACGAAGAACTCGACATCGCCATCGAGTGGTTTTTAGAAGAGAACGTCACCTACGACGTCGAAGAAAACGTCGCGACGGTCCCGCGGCGCTTCTGGCAGTACCGTGGCGACTTCGGCGGTGCCCGCGGCATCGTCGCGTTCCTTCGGGAGTACAACGCTGTCCCGACCGACACGACACCCTCGCTCGAGTACGAGCGGGTCGACCGATCCGCAGACCTCGACGTGGACATGGACGGCGACGATATTCGGCCCTAGTTCGTCTCGCGGCGGGCCGCGGTTCCGGTTCGCAGCCGAATCGTTCGGGCCCAGAGCCGCGCCATTTCAGTTCTCTCGGTTGCACGATCCCGATGGCTCGGCTTCGTGGTCGCCGGAATCTCAGTCACGTCGCTCTATCGTCGCCGTCGACGCGCTTCGGATCACGCTCCGTGCGGCCCGCTCGGCGTTCGATCGCGACACGTATCCCTCGCCGCTGTCGGCGACGATGTTTCCGTTCCAGTGGACGAGCCGCCAGCGCCACTCACCCGCGTTGTCCTCGTAGACCTCGAAGCGGCTGGTCCGCCCGGCTTCGCTCGTCCGGTCTGTCTCTCCGGCGTCGGATTGCTCCACCGCCGCCGTCTCGGCCGTCACGTCGATGACGGTCGGCTCGTCGGCTTCCGCCGTCTCATCAGTTGCATCTCGGTCGGCAATCTGGATGCTCGAGCCCTCGACGTCGTCCCACTCCAGGTCGAGTTCCAGTTTGGCGAGCGATGGCGTTGCGGTCGGGTCACGCGCTGCGCCGACCGCGACCGTGACTCGCTGCGGGAGTATAATGCTGGCAACCCGGTCGTCGCTGTCCAGGCGAACGGGCCGTCCGTCCTCGAATGCGGTCGCTAACTCGCGGAGGTCGGCGGCGAATTCTTCGCGATCGTACGCGCACTCGAGGTCGAACCAGTCCGCGCCCGACTTTCCCCCTCTGTCCCTGTCGTCCGGTGCATCGACCATGCCGAAACTACGGGAGCCGCGGGCTTGTAGTTCCTGCCCTGTTCCCGGAAACTGCCGCCGAATTCGCGCGACCGCTCGAGCGCGGGCGGTGGGCTCTCGATCGGCACGCGATGGACCGTCGACAGCCGATCGCCGGCGGGCGGCCCATCGGCGCACGATGGGTCCCGGTCCCGCCTCGGGATGTGGTCGATCGAACCATCGGGGTAGTCGGAGCGTTTTTGCCGCAGCGCTGCCTTCGCTCGCCCGTGACTTCCCGCGACTGGCGTGCCGACCGGGCGTTCGTCTTCGACCGCGACGCGTTCACCTGCCGACACTGCGGCACCGTCGGCGAGGACGAGCCGACGAGCCTCCGGTCCTATCCGGTCGGCGACATCTCTCTCGAGGGCGATGTCCACGAGAGTGCGCTCGTGACGGTCTGTTGCGCCTGTTTTACCGTACTCGAACCCTCGCCGTCGACGGAAACGGTCGCCGGAGGAGACCTGTTCGACTTCGTCCGCGACACCACGCGCGTCCAGGGCGGAACGATCTCCGACGTCGCCGACTTCGCATCGGTCGCGACGTCGCTTCCCGACTCGCTCGAGTCCGCCGTCGACGACGAGACGGACGTGGACCTCGATGCCTCGGTCGCGAAGTACCGCCGCGCCCGTCGAGACGTCGTGCTCGCACTCGACCTCGTCGACGCCCGCCTCGAGCGCCTCGCCGCCTCCGAGACCGCCGTGGATTCCGACGTTCGGCCCGCACTCGCTGCGTTTTCCGAAACTGCGGCGCAGCTGCAGCGAACCCTCCGCGAGGTCGTCGCGTCGAGCGAAACCGTCGCGACCGGGCTCGACCGCTGTCACGGGTGTTTCGCCTCCCTCGAGCGGAGCGAGGACGAGACCTGCCCGAACTGTGGACTCGTCGTTCACCAGACGGTCGACTGGGAGCACGACGACGGAACCGTCGCCTTCGACCGACTCTTCGCGACGATCAACGAGACGCTTCAGGGGGCGTCCCAGACGACCGAGACGCTGACCGACCGGACGATGACGCTGGCCGAGCAGTTGGTCGACACGTAACGACAGCTGCGACGACGAGTGTCTCGACGGTCATCGCTCGAAACGGAGCGTCGGTGGTCGCGTGGCTCAGCGGAGCCACGATCCGTGGCGTCGCCGACTGACGATGCCGGTTCCACAGAGCGAGACCAGAGAGCGTACAATCACATGTGGCGGCCTGCCACAACCGCCCCGATTTCCGCCAGACAAGCACCAAAGAGGACCGCACAGACCGGAGTACCCGCCCTGAGGTGGGGTACCTTCGGGGCTTCAACACCGAGTTGAAATCCCCACCGGAGGCATCCTCCCCCTTCAGGGGTGGAAAGAGGTCAAAGGCCCGTCGCAGCCTCAAGTGCGATATCGATCGCCCGGCCGACGTTGTTCTTCGCCTTGTCGGGGAGTTCGTCGTCCTCGGTGTCGGTTCCCTTCTGGGTGCCTTCGACGAGATTGCCGTCGACGGTACAGATCGCACCGGCGCGCAGCCCCCGCCGGCGAGCGAGCGTGAAGACGGCTGCGGCTTCCATCTCGACCGCCAGCAGGCCGGCGGCTTCCCAGTCGTCGACGGCCGCATCGGTTTCGGCGTAGTACGCGTCGTCGGAGGCGATGGGGCCGACGTGAACGTCTTCGTCTCCGCCCACGGTTTCACCGTTTGCGCTGTTCGCGGCCCACTGGGCCGCGTGTTCCTCCGCCGAGTCGACTAGCGCCGACAGCACCTCGTAGTCTGGAACTGCGGGATACTCGACGGCCTCGTACCGCTTCGAGGTCCCCTCGTTCTTCGCAGCTCCGGTCGCCACGATCATATCGCCGATTTCGAGTGCCGACTGGAGCGCACCGGTCGTCCCGACACGGACGAACGTCTCGACGCCGACGTTGGCCATCTCTTCGATGGCGATGGCGGCGGAGGGACAGCCGATCCCGGTCGAGCAGATCGTCAGATCACGGTCCTCGTAGGTGGCGTTGACGACCTTGTACTCGCGATTGCGAGCGATCGTCTCCGATTCGTCGCAGTGGTCTGCGATGCGATCGACCCGGCCCGGATCGCCCGGGATAAGTGCGATGTCCGTCAGTTCGCCGTCGTCGACCAGCAGATGTGGCTGCGTCGCCATACTGACGCGTTCCGTGGGCGGTGAGAAAAAAGGTTCGAGGAAGGGTCGAGACGCATTGGCTCTCTCGACGCCACACCCCGTTCCCTGTGTTCGACCGGCGACTATCCGCTCGAACGCACTTCGATGCGGTCGGGTCTGATAGTGACAACCGCGTCTTCAATCTCGAATTCGACGGTTCCCGTCGCTCGGGACTCGCCACGATTCGTCTCCGCGAAGAGGTCGTCGAGTGCCTCTGGATCGATGTAATCGTATAGCTGCGTGCTAGCTGCAGTGACGTCGTCACCGTAATACTGAGCCAGCGCCATCGCAGTGGCGATACTCGGCGGTTCGTCCGCACGTCGCTCGTACTGGATGCGACGTCCGAAGCCACATCCGTTTGACTCATTTACCCTTCCTTCCGTCATGTCTCTCAGTCACAGGATCGTGACTGTCTATTCGTCTGGGCAACGGCGCCGCCCATATAACTACCGTCAGACGACACCCGATGAGAACCGCACGACTGCGAGACGGCGACGTCACGAACCGGGTCGTCGATCGGCCCCGATCACGATCGACATCCAAGGACCGTTTCGACCGCAGTCGACGTCGGTGCACTCCGCGCGCCATTCTGGCTCGCGGTAAGCGCGCCACAGGCGTTCCCGTACGCGAGAGCGCGGTCGATATCGCCATCCCCGAGCCACCTCGTGAGGAATCCCGCGGCGAAGGCGTCACCCGCACCGGCCGTGTCGACCGGGTCGACGTCGAATCCCGGATGAACGACGGCGCCGTCCGGTGCGTACGCTTCCGCCCCGTCGGCACCGCAGGTGACGACGACGATCCGACCGTCGCCCGGCTCGTCGAGTCGGTCGGGCCCGAGCAACGCCGTCGCCTCTCGATCGGTCACGAAGACGATGTCGGCGAGCGCGAGCGCCTCGTCGAAATCTCGGTCGGCGACTCGACGGCCCGGATCGAAACTGACGGACAGGTCGGCTTCGCCGGCGATCCGTGCGATCGCAGCGGCGGTGTCGGGGCGCTGTCCCGTGAGATGCACGTGGTCCGCCGCTCGGATTCGAGCCGACTCGAGGTCGTCCGGTGTGACGGCCTCGTTGACGCCGTCGGTCCCGAGGATCGCGACTTCGCCAATCTCGTCGACGAGCAGGTACTTCACGGCCGTGTCGGCCCCCTCGACGACGCGTACGCCGGCCAGGGAGACGCCCGCGGCCTCGAGTTCGTGACGGGCGAGCAGTCCGTTGTCGTCGTCGCCGACGCTGCCGATCAGCCCGGCGTCGACGCCGAGGCTGGCGAGCGCGGTGGCGACGTTGGCGGCGCTCCCGCCGCCGGATTGGCGCTGCGAGCGAATCGAGGCCTCGCCGTCGGGCTCGGGGAGTCTGTCGACGCGAAGGGTCACGTCCCAGTTGATGTGCCCGGCCGTGAGTACCGTCACCGAATCCATTCGACGATATCGGGAGGACGGTGTCGGCCGGCAAAAATCTAGTGACGGGCGGTGGTGGTCGTTCCCGTACGGCCGCGGCCCGCCGGGGTATGATCAAAACGATTCGGTCGGTCCCTCGGTCCGTTCTCCGAGCGCCGGCGGCGTACGGTCGCTGTAGCCTTTCCGTCCGATGGCGCCTTCGGCGACGTTGCCGAAGATGGCGATACGAGCTTCAGTCGCGGAGTCGAACTGTTCTTCGTACACGAGGTCCAGCACCTCCTCGAGCGTCTGTTCGCCGTTCTGGAACTGGAGGACTTCGCTGCCGTATGCCTCGACCAGTTCCTCGCACGTCGCCGGATACTCGTGTTGCTCGAGCTGCTGAGCGAGCGGACCGAATTCGACCCCGAGTTCTCTGGTTCGGTGGCTCTCGGTATGGACGGTCATCGTAGCATTTGTACATCATCGACCATTATAAACTTCGTGCGTGATTCAACGATTTGTTCGACCGATGAATTTCCGATCCAGTGAGACGTGACTCCGACGCGGTATCTGTGCCGGGTGTGGTCCCTTCCCGTCTTGAGGGGTCAGACGGCGTCCGACTCTCCCGCAGTCCGTCTCGGAGGACTGCCGGTCGCTCGCTCATCGCGACGATCCGTGGGCGGTCCATTGCAATTTTAGCTGTAATTGAGGGCGCTAAGCCCCCTTCTGCTCACGGCAACGCCGTTCGCATGGTCAGCGGGACCGACGGTCCCGCGCTATCCTCAGCGAGCGCCGAAGGCGCGAGCAGGGAGGGGATACAGCGCCCGCACGTCTTGTTTTCGTGTGAATCGGCACCCTTATTATCCCTTCGGCCGAAGGTGAGAATAAGATGCTCACCACGTTTCCGGCGGTGTTCAAACGCGACAACAAGCGTGCATCGTCGGTTGTGGCCGAGTGTCCAACCGGTAGGAGCGGGACACTCCGAACAACCTGTAAAGGGAAGCCGCCTGCGGAGTCTGGAACCGTCCGCAGAACGCCGTAATGAGTGACGGAAGTTATGGGCATAGACTGAGACGGGCGAGTAATGGGAGGAGACCGGCGAGGCGATCTTGTTCGTCATCTAAGTGAGCAGGAGTTGGATCGTCTGCTGGACGAAGCAGACGATCCAAAGATCATCAAGCGACTCACCTTTGTCAAACGTCTCTACAAGGGAGCAACGTACGAGGAAGCAGCCGACGACGTTGGCAAATCTGCGTCGACTGGAAGTCGCTGGGCGCGTCGATGGAACGATGGCGGACTTGGTCAGTTGACACCGAACTTCGGGGGCGGAAGGCCCCCGAAGCTCGGTGACGAGGAACAAGAGCGTCTGTTAGAACTTCTCCGGGAGGGGCAACCCTGGAAAGCACAGGAAGTTCATCAGCTCTTGGACGAAGAGTTCGGTGTAGAGTACCATCCGGATTATCTCGGTCGATTCCTCCGGAATCTCGGACTGTCCTACGCTAAACCACGTCCAAAGCGCCCCTCTCGGCCAGAAAACGCAGATGAAATCCTCGAAGAACGCGTCGCAGACGCGTTCGACGAGGAGACAGAGACGGCACATAACAAGCGTCCTGATGATGAGGACGAAGGATGGGTCCTCGACGACGATATTTGCACGGATGGGGGAACTGTCGTCGGTTTTTGTGATGCTTCGCATCCACAACCATACGACAATTCGCATCGACTGTGGTACGTTGATGATCCGACACTGGAACGACCGCTGGTGAAGCTTGACGAACCAGCGGTCGGATGCTATACGCTCAACGGCAAAAGTGTCCTGACGTTCCCTGAAGATCAATCGAAAGAGAACATCTGTGCGCTCTTGGAGCAAGTCCGCGAGCAGAATCCGGGAACGCGGATTCTGCTCGTCTTGGATAACTTCTCGTCTCACATCTGTGAACACACGCGCAAACGCGCACATCAACTCGGTATTGATCTCGTCTTTCTTCCGGTCGGCTCACCGCATCTCAACCCGATTGAACAGGTTTGGAAAGTACTCAAACGCACTGCCTCGCCAATCGTGGTGGCGAGCGAGAGCGCGTTCCGAACTCTCGCTCGCCGTCTCTTCGACACCCTTACCGATCGACTCGGATTTGCTAAGTCCTGGATCGATCAATTCCTCAGTCCATATTTGCAAAAGTTATCTTGATCATTAATGGCGTTCTGCCGGGCCGCACGAGACGCGGAGCGTCTTGTGGACGCTGTGGGATCTGTTCCTGCACGTTCCGACACAGAAACAGGACGCTCCGTCCGCACCAAGCGAGGGCCGGGGAGGCCCGAGCGCGGTCGGGCGGAATAGTTCACCACGAACTTTTTGTATGCCGTGTGGAGTATGGGCGATATGGCCAGCAACGGTGGCGAGGAGGGCTCACCGACGGATTCGAACGCGGGAGTCGATCCGTCGGAACGGCGACCCGATCCGGGAGACACCGGTTTCGAACACTCGGTCGATTCGGACACGAACGACGGTGTCGTCTCGTCGACCGTCGAGGACGCAAGCAAATACGGGCTATCGCTGACGCTGATCGGCGGCCTCCTGCTCGCACTGGGGTACTACGGATACGTCGCAGTGACCGGCCCGCAGGCGCTCGGCCAGGCAATCCCCGGACCGTTCTATTTGCTCGCGTTCGCGCTCCTGTTCGTCCTCGAGTTGTTTCGGAGCCGCAAGCGCGGGGCGATGGCGCTGGTTCGGGCGACCGCCCTGGCGCTTTTCTACGGCGGCCTCACCGCGTTCGCGATCGAGGGCAGCGTCTACCTCTGGTACAATCCCGACGCGGCACTCGACGGGTTCGTCGGGATCACCGTGCTGGCCGTGTCGCTGATCGTCGCGGGGCTGGCGTACTTTCTCTATCTCGCCGTACTCGAATCGTATACGTCCGGCTAGTGAACACGGCTCGTCGTTCGAGGGCGATCCCGATCCGGAGTCGAAGGGCTTCTCTCGGGTCACTCTTCGCCTGTGTCCGCTGCGGAAGAGGTCTGCTAGCAGAGACAGAGGGAGCGTATCGCTCGTCAGAAGTCGCCGATACTGACACAGGTGGGGACGCTCTGCGCACATCGTCTCGACACGATTCCGAGTTGGACGGCGTCTCAGCGCGATTCGCACCGCGATCACTTCAGACGGATGGACCTGAACGAGTCCAGAGCGATGGACATCTCGTTCAGTCGATCCACCCGTCCGGGAGTTCGTCGGCGTGGTCGTGCATTAGTTCAAGTAGTGGCTCGATTTCCTCGAATCGCGGCCCCTTCCGGATAACGTTCTCGTTTCGATTCCGCTCGATGAGATCGGCTGCTTCGAGTTTCGGCAGGTGGGCATGATCGATTGCGATTTTTCGATCTTTCTCCTCCCCATTCTCGGTCGAAATATCGACGGCCCTCTGCGCGTCGTAGCCCTGCGGGTTGTGTTCCAGCAGTGCGATCAGCAATCGGCGACGATATTTGTCCGCTAGAACGTCGAGAGCACCGTCCAGCGATAAATTGTCCGGTGGTGGGGTCGTCTCCTCTCCCATGGCGTAGGAGTACTGGTGGTGAGAGATGTATTTTGGGCGTTCGTATGCACTCTTTTTATCTGTAGTTGACGGCGCTCAGACCCTTCTGCTCACGGCGACGCCGTTCACATGGCCGGTGGAACCTTCGGTCCCACGCTGTCCTCAGCGAGCGTCATCAGAACGCAAGAGTGATCGGGGTTTGGTTTGAATACTCGTTTCGGAAGCGTACGCTCGAGTTGCCGGATTCGAATAGCGTACCGACGCAGCCACGATTCAGAAGTGACGCAGACCACTCACGCGTTCTGATTGGCAGTCAGAAAACTCCGTTTTCGGACGACGCCCGGAGGCCCAAGCACGGTAGGTCGAGGTAGTTCACTATTGCGGCACATATGAAAATTTATTGACTATTTCCGTTCGTACGTGGCCTAGACCTCCGCCATGACCGTGTCGGTGAGAATAGCGTGAAGACCTCGACTCAATCGTCGCGAAAACGACTGCCGAGTGATACCGACGACGTCGGCCAACTCAGTGAGGTTCGTCTTCGATGGCACGTCGAAATACCCTTCGGCGAAGGCCAGTTCGACTGCTTCGCGTTGTTTGTCCGTTAGTCCATATGGATCGCTGTTCGATCCGTGTGGGTTCCAGACGGCCTTGACGGTGCTTCGAATTCCGTTTTCGATCAGCACCTCTCGGAACGCCGAGAGGTTATCATGGTCGGGTCCTCGCAGTCGAAATTGCCACTCGTCGGACGTCCCGACCGCTTTCTCGACCACGAGATCGTGCGTTCTAAGCGCGCGAATAAACCCGTCGAGATCGGTCGCCCATGTGACTCGGTAGAGGTACTTCTTCGGTCCATCTTTGAGCCGCTCCAACTGACCTACTCGCTCGTCGCTTCGGACGGCGTCCTCGAACGACGCGGGGTCTGCGGTTGCAACCCAGAAGTACGGCACGAACATATCGCCCGTCGGAACGAACTGCGTGAGTTCGATTTGCACGTCCGGCCCGTCCTGGAGAATCTGACCGAACTCGAGGTGCTCGCTCGGGATCGACAACCGAGTCGTGACGATACTCACTGCGGTACCCCACTCGGTTGACGGTCCGAGTAACGACGCGATCGTGAGACCGCCCGACGCGTTTTCGTCGTTCGCTCGGCGCTTGGTGCAGAATGGCTGTCGTGTGATTTCATGGCTGAACCGTCAACTTTTCAACGCTATGGCCGTGTGATGTGTTCCGCCTAGCCGCCACACGAAGAGAACGGGGCGTGTCGAACGACCGCGGTGCCCGATTCAAGTGACCCCTTTGGAATCAGGGTCGAACACAGAGTGCGTCGGCGTGATCACGTCGCGCAAATTGACGGCACCGATACGCAAAAAGGATCGCATTGGTCGGATCGAGTACGTCTTCCGATGAGCGACAGGCCGTTTACGTACTGCTGACCCAAAGTCGAAACCGTATCTACGACGCTCTCGAGGCGGTCAGGCCACGGCGAACAACAGCGTGTTGTGAACGGCCGGTCCGAGACCGACTGCGGCGACCAGTGCGAGGACGGTCCGCGCCTGCTGGGGTTGTTCGTCGACGTATTCCCGGAATAATCCGAGGATGACCAGCGCGAGGGCGACTTTGACGAGGACGAACAGCCAGCCGGCACCGATGTACTCGGCGGTGGGCAGCGATCCACCGGCCTCGAGGATCACCAGTGAGAGCGGGACGTCCTCGCCGGCCCCGAGGACGTCGTAGCCAATCGCGGTCGTGACGCCGTCCAGCGTGTGTGAAAAGACTACGAGCGCCCCGGTCGCGCCCGTAGTCGCGGCCACGTCGGTAAACCAGAGACTCAGCGCGACCCAGGCGACGGCTGCGACGATGCCGGCGACGACGACGCTGATGACCGACCAGAACGGTTCGAAGGTTCCCGCCTCGACACTGCGAACGATGGCGAACATCGTGAAGACAGTAAAAAACGCGGTACCGGTGATCCCGACGAATCGGTGAACCGCCGGCTGGCGGCCGCCGACGTGGAGAAAGATCGCGCCGAGCCAGACGGTCCCTGCGACGACCGCCGTCACTGCGTAGACCATCGGCGCGCTGAACAGGGGTGCGATACTCGCCGGAAACGCGTCCAGCTTGTACAGAACGTGGAGACTCGAGCCGAACATCATCCACGGCGCGAACGCCAGAACCGTCTGATCGGTCACCGGTGGCTCGATCGTCCACAGGAGCGCGATGACGCTTCCGAGAATCACGACAGTAGGAACCAGCAGGTACCACGGCGGGACGACGAACCCCTCGGGTAATACCATAGAGTGCAGTAGGATAGACCAGTGACTAACACTTTCCGATTATCGAAGTAATCAGTCACAAGATACGTAATCTGACGAAATTTCGTGACCACGGTGCGGACGACGTACCGGTGATACCCGGCTCTTTTCGGTCTCGTACCCCGTTTTCGTCAGACTTCCCACGGTTCGCCTGTCGTCTCGCCGAACAACTCCCGCATGAGTGTCACGATGCTCTCCGGTGGGAACTGACCGTGTTCGGTAACGATCGCGTCGACGTATCGCGGCGGCGTAACGTCGAAAGCGGGATTCTCAACCATCAGATCGGCATCGGGCTCGATCTGTTCGTCTGCCTCGAGCGGACGGTCGTCGACGTTGGCGTTCACGCCGGTCTCCGATCGATCGCCGTCCTCACCGACCCCCGCCGTCGTGGCACGTCCCGTCTCGTTCTCCGTCTCGATCCCGACGCTGCCCGTGATCGCGCCCCGCTCGGCGTCCGAGAGGACCTCCGTTTCGTCGCGCATCTCTATCTCTACGCTGTGACCCGTCATCGTGTCGGGGTGAAGTTTGATCGTCTGGGCCGCGACCATCACTGGCACGCTCCGTTCGCGGGCGTTGACCGCCAGTCCGCTCGTTCCGATCTTGTTGATCACGCTGCCGTCCGCCACGATGCTGTCGGCTCCGACGAGCACGTGATCCGCGTCGTCAAGATATCGGCGTGCAGCGTTGTCGACGATCAGCGTTACCGGAACGCCCCACGCTCGTAATTGACGCGCCGTGATGTGGCCCTGCTTTCGAGGTCTGGTCTCCTTGACGATTGCCTCGAGGGCCTTTCCGTCCTCGAGCGCCGCCTCGATACACGCGAGGGCGTCCGTCGAGTGACAGTGGGTCAGGACGGTGTCGCCGTCTCGCAGCCGGTTCGCGCCGACCTCGCCGAGCGTGTCCTGGGCCTGCTCTAGATCACGCTGGAACGCCTCGGCGCGGGCGATCGTCGAGGCCCGGAGTTCCGTGACGGTCTCGCCGTCCGTCCCTCGAAGCACGTACCGGAGGGCGTTCGGCAAACTGACCGCGGTCGGACGCGTTTCGTAGAGCGTCCTCGCGGCGGCTCGAAGTTGGCTCCGGAACGTATCCGGCCGGTCGGCTGCGGCGTGTTCGGCCTGGGCGGCCAGCGCCGCAGCGGCCGCGTCAGCGATCGACGCAGCGCCGCGAATCCGCATGGCAGCGATGTCGTCGGCGGTGGATTCGACGGCCGAAACGACGCCCGATTCGGCGTCAGCCATGCGCGAAGGTTACACACCACCGGTAAAAAGTGAACGGGCGATTTTTGCCCGTTCGGTGAGTCGGCCGAGATATGGATCGCAGCGAACTCGCCTCTCTAATCGATCACACCGTCCTCGGGCCCGCGACGACGCCGGTCGACGTTCGGGACGTCCTCGATGCGGCCCGACAGCATGGGATGAACGCCTGTATTCCGCCGTACGCAGTCGAGGAGGCGGCCACGTACGCGCCGGACGTGACCCTCGCGACCGTCGTCGGCTTTCCACACGGGCAGAATACGAGCGAGACGAAACGCCGCGAGGGTGTGACCGCCTGGCAGGCAGGCGCCGACGAACTCGATGTCGTGATCAACATCGGCCGCCTGCGGGCGGGCGCGGACGACACCGTCAGAACCGAACTCGAGGAACTGGTCGCGGCGGTACCGATTCCGGTCAAGGTGATCGTCGAGACCGCACTGCTGACGGACGCGGAGAAACGCCGCGCCTGCGAAGCCGCCGCGGCCGCCGACGCGGCGATGGTCAAAACGTCGACGGGGTTCGAAGCGGGCGGTGCGACGGTCGACGACGTCGAGCTCATGAGCGAATACCTCCCGGTCAAGGCGAGCGGCGGCATCGGTAGCTACGACGAGGCCATAGCCATGCTCGAGGCCGGTGCCGAACGGATCGGCGCGTCGAGCGGGGTGGCAATCCTCGAGGGAGCGCCCGAGTAGCCTGCGCAACGACAAATGTTTTGGTCGATCCAGAATCATTGATTACTAGGATCAATGCTCGAGGGAATGCGAGCGCGGATACATGCGCTCGCGAGACGGCTTCGGCGGCTTGAGCGACGGGAGCTCGACGCGTTCTTGCGGTGGATCGAGCACACGGGAAACCTTCTGCATATTTCGGTGCTGGTATTCGTCCCGCTTTTGATCGCGACGGTGACGTGGCTCGCGAACGTGACCGCGGTAATCTCGTTCCTGCTGTTTCCGCCGCTTGCCGCCGGGACGTACACCCTCTTTTCCGACCCCGAAGGCAAGTACGCAACGCCCTGGAAATTCGTCGGCGGCATGACCGTCGGCGCCTGCTGTGGCTGGCTCGCCCTCGCGCTGACGACCGCGGTCGGGCTGAACGGCGGCGGGATCAGTGCGTCCGGGGCCGCGCTCAGTGTGCTTTTCACCGGCGCCTGCACGTGGGCGCTGGATCTGGAGGAACCAGGGGCGTTTTCGACCGCACTGCTCGTCCTCGTCACCGGGAACGCGCAGTTCGCGTACGTCCTCGGGATCGTCGTCTCGAGTTCGTTCGTCGCGGTTTCGTTCGTCGTCTGGCGGGCTCGCTTCTACGAGCAGCGTGCCAAGTACCTCTACGGGACGACCGGCGGGGACGATCACGTCCTCGTTCCGATGGAAAACGGCGACGAGACGGTCGCCCGCTTCGCCGCGTCAATCGCGAGCGCACACGAAGCCGGAAAGGTCGTCCTCTTCGACGTCGTCGACGAGGCGGCGGCCGAGCGAGGTGCCGGCGAACAGACGGCGAATGACGAAGGCGATCGATCCGCCGCGAACCTCGAGACCAGCACGGGCACGGGCGCCGAGGCCGACGGCGGAGCCACGGCAACTGCCGCGGAACGCGCGGCCAGCGACGTCGGGAATAGCCTCGAGTCCTTCGCGGCTGACCTCGAAGCTGCCTACGGTATCCCGTGTGAGGTCGTCGTCGCGGCGGACGGCGGCTTATCGGCGGGAATCGTCCTCGAGACCGCGCGCCGACAGAACTGCGACCTCATTGTCACGCCGTACGCCGAGGACGATCGCGGTGCCCTCTCGTCGTTTATCAGGGGGCTGTTCGACAGCGAAATCGACGTGATCGCGTTCCGCTCGAACGAGGGCCGCCGGCGGTGGCAACACAGTCTCGTGGCCGCCCGCGGTGCTGGTGACACCGCGCGTGCGATGCTGGACTTCGCGATCCGGGTGACGGAGACCGGCCGCACGATCAGCGTCTGTACCTGTATCGACAACGAATCGCAACGGCGCACAGCCGAGAGCACGCTGGCGGATCTCGTCGATGCGTTCTCGGGCCGCTTCGAAACCCACGTCGCCAATGCGGCGGTCCAGACCTACCTCTCGCGGATCGCACCCCGGTACGACGTGCTCTTCGTCGGCTCGAGTACCGACCGGTCGGCCGCCTCGCGGTTCGTCTCGCCGCCGACGTTCAGAAAACTTCGCGACCTCGAGTCCGATGTCGCGATCGTCCACCGTGGTCGCCATCGCTAGGCCGCAGTCTGCGGCGAGACGAACTGTGGTCACTCGCTCTCGAGAATTCGATCGACCAGGGCTGTTTCGTCGCTGCCCAGTGCCGATTGAACGAGCAGATGCCCGCCGAGTTGGGCCGGACTGATCACCGCATCCGCGCCGGCGCGCTCGAGTTTCTTGATGTTCTCGCGGTCGGTCGCGGCGGCGACGATGCGGGTGTCCGCCGCGAGTTGGCGCGCCGTGAGGACGGTCAGCGCGTCCTCGGCGTCGTGGTTCGTCGCGACGAGGATCGCGGCCGCACGATCGATTTTCGCGCGATGGAGTGGCTCCTCGTCGCTGGGATCGCCGGTGACGACAGCGATATCCCGGTCGGCGAGCATCGTTGCGGCATCGCGGTCGGTGGTAACCACGACGTATTCCCGGGCGCTGTCCGCGAGTTCGTCGACGATCGGTTCCGTCAGTTCGCCGTAGCCGAGCACGAGGATGTGCTCGTCGAGTAGCTGAAGTTGTGATTCTGTCATTTTTCCGAGCGTTTTCGAGATGCGGTCCTGGATCAGCGGGCCGACGAGCGCCCCGATGGCGATACCGAAGCTGGCGACCCCGAGGACGAGCACGGACATCGTAAACAGCATCCCCTCTATCGAGTTCGGGTTCGGGGTCACGTCGCCGTAGCCGACCGTACTCGAGGTGATCAGCGTGAAGTAGAACGCGTCGAGGATGGTGTCGATGCCGTCGAAGTGGTCCCTGAGTGTGTAGCCGCCGATGGTGCCGTAGAGTTGGACCCCGACGAGCGCCGCCCCGGCCGCAATCTGGGTCGTGGTGAGCGAGAGCGGCTTGTCGAACCGGTCGTATGTCAGCAACAGGAGCGGGATGGAAACGATGGAGAGGACGACCAGCGGAAACGAGTACGGACTCGACTGGAGGAGTCCCTGTGCCGCGGTTAACGGAAGTAACACCAGCGTCGCCCACCACCCGGCACGGAGTCCGCGTCGGAGCGCAAGTGCGCTGCCGACCATCGTAAATCCGGTGAGTGCTCCGGTGAAGGCGGCGGCGCTTTGGATCGCTTCGGGGACGTACCCGTGGAGCGGACCGGGGTTCGGATTCCAGATATTCAAAACCGCGGTGGCGACAGACAGCAACGCGACCAGCAGGACGAGAATGACGGTCGCACGCGTCGTGAGGACTCGCCGCCAGTTCTCGGGTAGTCGTTCGCGGAGTGACTGGTCGCCGACCATACACACCGCTCAGCGACGGTGTTAGTTAAACGTCATCGTCTTCATCCGCTGACGGGCACCCACCGCCTCCCGATCGGCGGCCGAAGCGTCTCGAACGACGGTCATCGAACGTGGTTAGCGAACGACGGTTACGGGTACCGGCGAGTGCTCGAATACCTTGTCCGCGACGTTGCCGACGAACAGGCGATCGATCATGTCGCCCCCGTGGCTGCCCATCACGACCGCGTCGTAGTCGGCCGCGCGACGGACGATCGCCCGTGCCGGCCGGTCGATGGCGATGGCGGTGTCTATCTCCGCGTCGTGGTCGGCAGCCAGCTCGCGGGCTCGGTCGAAGACCGACTCGGCGCGCTCTTTCGCCGCCGATTCGATGACCTCCTCGAAGGCGATACTCATCGCTTCGCCCATCATGACGGACGGCTCGCCGACCACGGTGACGACGGTGACCGATGCGCCGGGATGGTTCTCGAGTGCGTGTTCGGACATCTCCGAGCCGTCCATCGGCACGAGAACGCACGAGAGCATACCCACGCTTCGACGGTCGTCCGGTCAAATCCACTCCACCGACCGATTCCGAGGTCGCTGACGGCTCCGACCGACCCTATCGGCCGCGGCCCGCGAACGGGCGGTCCCCTTCGACCCGACGACCCGCACCCGGTGGTCCCCGACCGGGGCAGCGGTGAACCTTTAACGATTCCGCCCGACCGGCCCATCATGCAATCGCTTCCGGTCGAAGTACTGCTCGGCATCTATCTCGGGCTCTTGACCGGTATCGTCCCCGCGTTCGTCGCCGGCTCACTGGGCTTTCTCGTCCGATACTTCACCGGCGTTACGCTGCCGGGATTCGGTGTCGTCGTCCTCGCACTCTCGATCGCCAGCGTCCAGGGCGGTTTGCTCGGCCTCGTCGAGCCCACTATCGCTCAGTCGCCGCGGCTGCTCGTCGCCGTGCTGGTCGTCCTCATGCTCGCGCTCTACGCCCACAATCAGGGCGACAAACTCGGGGCCGAACTCCCCCGCAGACTCTCGTTCACCTCTCTCAGACAACGAACTCTCTCTGCCGACGTGGTCGAACTCGTCGGCTCGGTCGGCCAGGTGACGGTCAGACCCGCCGGCGAAATCCGTGACATGGAGGGGTATCCACCGCTGTCGCCCGACATCCGACAGACCATCGAGGCGGGTTCGTGGCGACTGCCGGCCGATCTCCCGATCTCGGAACTCGAGTCTCGCCTCGAGGAACGGCTGCGAACCGATCACGATCTCGCGGACGTCGACATCACCATCAGCGAACGAGCGCGAGCGTCGATCGCCGCGGCACCGCCATCCGGAACGCTCTCGCGGCGCGTATCGGCGGGCCAGCGTGCCGTCTCGCTCGCGACGGTGGTTCCGACGGGGCTGGCTCCCGGCGACAGGGTGACGGTCAGGTCAGGCGAACGTTCGATCCCGGGGACGGTCCTGAGCGTCCGGACCGAGGTCGACGACGAACACGATGCGGCCGCGGTCCCTGACGACTTCGTGACCGACGACCCGGCGGCGACCGACGGTGGCGAAGACGTCGAGTCCGTGGTCCCGTCGTCGAAACCCACCGTCGGGACCGCTGGCGGACCCGGGCGCGTCACCCTCACGGTCGCTCGACAGGAGGTAAAATCGATCCTCGAGACCGCCTCACCGCGGCTCGTCGTGCGTTCGCGTGGGACCAGCCCCGAGTTCGAGGCGTTCGCGCTCGTGAAACGCGACGGGAACGCCATCCGTCGGCTCACCGTCGGTCCGACCGGAGAGGAGACTGACGCCGCGGAACTCGACGAGTCCGACCCGTCGGCGGACGTAACGATCCTCGCGGTACGACGGCAGGGCAGCGAAACCGGCGGCCGGCGTCACGGCTGGGTGTTCGGACCCGGCATCGAGCGCCGCCTCGAGGCGGGCGACGAGGCGTTCGTCGCTGGACCGGCGGAAGCGACCGAAGCGTTCGTGGAGGCGCTCGCCCGATGAGCCGCCCCACCACCGATCGCTGTTCAATGGTCCGCCCCATCTCTGGCGTGGTACGGGCAGTTCGACCCATCTCTGGCACGGCACTGGCTATTCGATCCGTTACCACGGCTCGCGGCCGCCCGCGTCTGGGAGGTGCTGTCCCGTGGTAGCCCTCCCGGTCGCCCAAGTGGTTTCTACCGAGACACTGCTCCAGGCGCTCGTTCGGATCGTCGGGTTCGCTCTGCTCGCGAGCGGAACGGCGGCTGCTGCGGCGTTTACGTACCGCTGGTACAGCGCGGACGAAATCCCAGAAGGTGTCGCAGTGCTGACCGGTGCGACGATCGTCGCGCTCTGGCTGAACACGCAGACCGCACTGCAGCGGGCGATCATCGGCGATACCGGGCTTCTCGAGCCTCGAACCGCGGTCTACACCGTCGCCACGTTCGTCGTCAGTGCAATCGCCGCCGACGCCGGTCGCTGGGTGGGCGATTTCGTGGCCCGCGACGTGTTCGCGGTTGCCTCCCCGCGGACGATCACCGAGGTTACGCAACTCGTTCGCGCGGCCGGCCGCGTCGTCACCGTCGAGCTCCCCGACGAAATCGGCGACATCGACGGCTACGACCCGGTCGACGAATCGGCGAAGGCCGAACTCGAGGGGGAGACGTTTCTCTTTCCACGCCGGCTCACCCGCGAGGAACTCCGCGAGCGGTTTGTCGCTCGCCTCGAGCGCGACCACGGGATCGGCCACGTCGACGTCGACCTCGCCGCCAACGGGACGATCGACTACCTCGCGGTGGGGAGCCGACCGGCGGGAATCGGCCCGACACTCGCGCCGGGGACCGTGGCGATCGCGCTCGAGGCCGATCCCGCGGCCGACGCCAGCCCAGGCGATGCGGTTCGCATCTGGCTGCGGGACGGGGACGCGACGCGACGGGTCGCCGGCGGTGAACTCCGTGCGACCGCGGGCGACGTCGCGACCGTCGCGCTGGATGCCGACGCCGCGAGCGACCTCGAGTCGGGCGGCGACTACCGACTCGTGACGCTGCCGGGCAGTCACGATGCCGAACGGGATCTCGTCTCCGTGCTCCGGGCGGCCGACGAGACGGTGACGACCGTCTCCGTCGAGCCCAACGATCTGCTCGCGGGGATGACGGTCGACTCGCTGCCCGTCCTGGTGCTCGCACTCGAACGCGCAGTCGACGACGGCGACGGTAGCGACGAGTCCCTCGCGTTGCCGGCCGGCAACGTTCGACTCGCGGTCGGGGACGTAGCCTACGTCCTCGGTCGCCCGGACACGCTGCGTCGGGTGACCGACCGGACCGTCGCCCGGACGGTAGACGGGAGCCACGGACAGACCGAGGACGGGGACGAGAACGCTGAGCGGAATCGGACGGCGCCCGACGAACGTCGGACCCGAGACCGAGAGGCCGAGCATTGACCGGGAGGTCGCACAGCCGAGTGAACGCGGCCTCGGGAGCGGTAGCTACTTGCCGTCGGCAGCGATAGCGCCAGGTATGCCTACGGACTGGAAACTGTTCGCCGACCTCGCCGAACGTGCCGGTAACAAACAGGTGACCGTCGACGCCTCGGCCGGTGATACGGTCGGAGACGCCCTTGAACAGTTGCTCGACGACGCGCCCGCTCTCGAGGACCGCGTCCTCGATGACGACGGTGAACTGCGGTCGCAGATCAACGTGCTTCGCAACGGAACCAACGTCCTGGTCGAAGCGGAGGGGTTGGAAACGGAACTCGACGGAGACGACGAACTGGCGCTGTTCCCGCCAGTCAGCGGGGGCTAAACTCGTGTCATCGGGACCGCCGGTCTCGGGCCTCTCGAGCCGTCCGGTCGCCCCTACCGATCCAGACCCGATCGCACGTTCGTCAGGTCGATTCCCAGCACGAAATCCGGTTCCTCAGAGAGTTCGGCTCCGGTCGCGGCGGCGTCGGTGACGAACCGGGCCGTTTCCGGGATCGCGACGCGGGTCGCATCGGCCCCCAGGGCGGCCGCGTCTCGAGCGATCGCGGCGAACAGCGAGCGGGCGGCGTCGACGTCCGTCCACGCGCCGAGTCCGTATTCGGCCCATGTCTCCGTCTCTGCGGGCCCGTCACCGCCGTCGGTCGTCCGTTCGACGGTCCGGGTTCTGTAGGCAGCGCCCGCGAGCCCGTCGTCGCTCTCGACCGCAAACACGGCCGTCTGATCGGCCAATCGGTCGAAATCGCGTCGCGTGAGTTCCCGGACGGCCCACGATTCCTCGGGTGCGAGCCCCAGTCCGTCGAGATGGTCGCGCGCGCCGCTATGGGTCCAGTACCGCCAGGCCGCCGTCGGATCGCTCGAGACGCGACACGAATCCGGCCCGTCGGCGTCCGGATCGGGATTCGGATGGGCGAACCGGAACTCGGTGATCGGGCCGAAGCCGCTCGCCCGCGCCACGCCGAGGGACCCCGCGTTCCACGAGAAAACCATGATCCGACCGACGGTCGCACCCTGTTCGCGTCCCCACTCGAACGTCGCGTCGTTCAGCCGACGGCTTACCCCCCGCCGGCGGAATTCCGCGGCGACGCGCATCCCCTGGAACCACGCCTCGTCCGGCGAGAGCATCACGCCCTGGACGATGCCCGCGACCTCGCCGTCGACCTCCGCGAGGAAGGTCTTCTTTCCCGTCTCGGTGGGTTTCTCGAGCCACTCGTGGTAGATTCGCGGAATGTAGTCGCCGCCCCGATCCGACCAGATGTCGCTCGTGAAGGCGGTGACGGCCTCGTAATCGTCGTGTGTCGCGCGGCGGATTTCGATGGAGGGTTCGGCGTCAGGTGACATCGTCCGTGATACAGTCCTCTCTCACGGTACCACACGGTGAAAGCCCTTCGTCGAATCGATGGCAGCTCTCGCGGAGTGCGCCGTTCGTGAGCATCGTTTTCGCGGCCCCTCGGACAGGTCCGGGCGGTGACGTCGGGCGATGGTGGGTTCGGCCCGCACACACGCACCATCCACAGATTCTTATAAAAGAAGAAACACTATTCAGATATGGAACTGTTCGAACTCGTCGTCCTGGTTCTAACGAGTATCCTCGCGTACAGGCTCATCGAAGCAATGTACGAGGGGGTGCGAGGATACGTCAGCACCAGACGCTGAACGCGGACGACAGCATCCGGTGCCGAAAGCGGGTTTTTCGTGCCGGTGTTCCCTGGAATCCTACATCCAGGGAACCGACCGCGCCTGAATCTCGCCGGCGAGCGACGTCCCCATCGCCTCTTCGACGTCGTTCGAATTCGCGAGCGCCCACATCAGCTTGACCTTTGCCGTCCCCGGCAGCATATCGTCGCCCTCGAGAACGCCCGCCTCGAGCAGATCCCGCCCGGTGTCGTAGACCCGGTCGCAGACTCGGCCCTCGAGACATTGGCTGGTCATGACGACTGTCGTGCCGTCGTCGACGAGTTCCTCGATCCGCGGGATGAGATCGGTGTGGACGTGGCCGAGGCCGGTTCCCTCGATAACCAGCCCCCCGGAGCCCTCGACGACGTCGAGGAAGGCGGGGTCCATGCCGGGCGTGAATTTCAGAAGATCGACGTCGTCCTCGAGCGCCGGTTCGATCACGAGGTCGACCGCGTCGCGCTCTCGATACTCACGTCGGAAGCTGATAGTCTCGGTCTCGTAGTCGACGCTGCCCAGTGGCTCCGCCCCGATCGTCTCGAACGCATCCCGACGCGAGGTGTGGTTCTTTCGAACGCGCGTCCCGCGGTGGAGCGCGCAGACGTCGTCGCTCTCGGAGGCGTGCATGCAGACCAGCACCTCCGCACAGTCGCTCTTTGCGGCCTCGACTGCCGACACGGCGTTCATCACGTTGTCCGACGAGGGTCGGTCCGCCGAACGCTGGGATCCGGTGAAGACGATCGGGACCGGCGTCTCGAGCATGAACGCGAGCGCGGCGGCCGAGTACTGCATCGTGTCGGTGCCGTGCATGACGACCACGCCGTCGGCGCCGGCTTCGATCTCCTCGTGGACGGCCCGAGCGAGATCCTGCCACAGGGGCGGCTCCATGTTCTCCGAGAGAATGTTGGCGACGACGCGGCCGCGGTAATTCGCGCGGCCAGCGAGGTCTGGAACGGCCCGAAGGACGTCCTCGGCGTCGAACTGTGCCGTCACCGCGCCGGTACGGTAGTCGACCGTCGAGGCGATCGTGCCGCCGGTCGAGAGCAGCGAAATCGTCGGGAGGTCGTCGTCGAACTCGATTTTCGAACTCACGCCGTCGGTCTCGGCCTCGTCGGGACCCGTCGCGTCCGTCGCGTCGATTTCGTAGACGTCCTCCGCGAGGACGGACACGTCGGCGTCGTCCCGGTCGATACCGACGTTGTAGCCGCCCTCGAGTTTCACGACGAGGTGCTCGTCCGTGCTCGAGGGGAGTAACACGCCTTCGTACGTGCGATCCGCGCGGTCGACGCGGACGCGGTCGCCTGGATTCATGGAGGTGCGTTGCGCGCCGGCGGACTTGAAGGCACGCTTTCCGCGGAGCGGATCGCGCCGTTCCGTCGCGGGTCGGGTGGGCTACTGACCGTCGCGGCGGGTACTTCCCGAGAACGACCGCCGTTGAGATACGTCGTCAAACGCAACAAATAAACCGATGACGGATCACGTACGTGATATGCAAATCGAGCCGCAAGCGTTCGACCGGGTCCTCTCGTCCATGTGCACGGAACCGCACCCGGTGGCGCGCGACGCGGCCGAGCGGTTTCTCGCGACGAACCCCGGTGATCCTGGCACCTACCCGAACGTCGCGGCGCTCGAAGACGACGCCATCGACCTTCTGGGGGACATCGCGGGGCTGGACGACCCGACGGGCTACATCACCAGCGGCGGGACCGAGGCGAACATCCAGGCCGTCCGAATCGCCCGCGAGCGGGCCGACACCCGCTCGCCGAACGTCGTCATGTCCGAATCGGGCCACTTCAGTTTCCGGAAGGCCGCCGACCTGCTCGGCGTCGAACTCAGAGTCGTTCCGACCGACGATCGACACCGTGTTGATCTCGAAGCAGTTCGCGCGAGCGTCGACGACGACACGGCGCTGGTAATCGGCGTCGCAGGAACGACGGAGTACGGTCGTGTCGACCCGATCCCTGCGCTCGGCGACATCGCTCACGCCGCGGGCGCGATGCTCCACGTCGACGCCGCCTGGGGCGGGTTCGTCCTCCCCTTTACCGACTACGAGTGGCACTTCGGTCACGCCGCGGTCGACACGATGGCGATCGACCCGCACAAAATGGGGCAGGCTGCGGTCCCCGCGGGCGGACTGCTCGTCCGCTCCCCCGCCCTGCTCGACGAACTCGCCGTCGATACGCCCTATCTCGAGTCGACCTCCCAGGCCACGCTGACCGGAACCCGTTCGGGTGCGGGTGTCGCGAGCGCAGTCGCCGCGATGAAGGTGCTGTGGCCGGAGGGGTACCGCAGTCAGTACGTCCGGTCGCAGAACAACGCGGAGTGGCTGGCTGACGCCCTCGAGAAGCGAGGCTATCGGGTCGTCGATCCGACGCTACCGCTCGTCGCGGCCGACGTCCCCCGTTCGACGTTCGACGGGCTCCGGGGGGCCGGGTGGCGAATTTCGCGGACCGCCGCGGGAGAACTCCGGATCGTCTGTATGCCCCACGTCACCCGCGAGATGCTGGCTTCCTTTGTCGGGGATCTGGATCGGCTCGAGGTGCGCGCAAGCGTTCCCGTCGTCAGCGACGACTGACGGTAATCCCGACCCTTTCGAACCGGTAGTTTCGGCCCTTTTTGACGTCGCCGACGTCTGCTGCTCGCCGGACGGTCCTATCGGCGGCCGCCGACGCGGGGGACGGGTACCCGGCCCGTATCGCTCGAGCCCGGGTCCGCATGGAGAGTGCCGGCAGCAGCCTTAGATCGATCTGCTCCCGAGTACGGGTGTGATTAACAACCATGAGAAACGGCAGACAGCAGAAGCTCGTTTCCCGTTCCATCGAAGGAACCGAAGCGCTCGTTAGTACCGAGCCGGGCGAAATCTATCTCGACGTCCCCGCCGCGAACCCGCGCTACATCCGCGTCGAAGAAGGCGACACGGTTCAAGAGGGTGATATCCGTTCGCGGACGGCAGAGGAACTCGAATCCGAATCGCTCGCCAAGTGGTCGATAGACACGATCGGTCCAGAGACGGTCATCGGGACGGATCGAGAGACGGGTCAGCGCCGCGAGTGGGACCGCGAGTCCCTCGAACAGAAACTCGCGATCGGCGGCTTCAGTACGGAACTCACCGATTTCGAACGGGTGACGGTGAGCGGAGGAGCGGGCGCGTCAAAGCCGGAGGGACGGGGCTCCGACGAGATTTCCGTGACCGTTTACGGGAACGATAGCCGCAAATTCACCGAGACGTATCGGCGCGCCGATACCGACGCCGATGCGGTCGCCGAGGAACGTCGCCTCGAACTGACCGAATCCGACGAGCGCGTCGAGCGCTTCGATCCCGCCCTCCGAGAGCGCTTCGATCAGGTGGTCGAACTCGCGCTGAGAAACGAAGGGTACGCGGTCTGAACGGTCAGGCGCTTCTCCTCGCTGTCCCTTCGTCCGGCGGGGCGCCCTCGGAGTCGGAGACGGATACCGCGACGGACGTCGGGGTCCGCGCGATCGAAACCGGCGGGTTTTACGCCCGCGAGTGCAACGTGACGAGCATGAGCCGCGACGAGTTTCCGACGGACGTACCCGCCGTCGTGACCTGCGGGTTACCGTACGCGAACGGTGACCTGCACATCGGTCACCTACGAAGCTACATCGGCGCAGATGCGTTTAACCGCGCACTCGAGACGCTCGGACAGCAATCGATCTACGTCTGCGGGTCGGACATGCACGGGACCCCGGTCGCCGTGAACGCCGAAGAGCAAGGCGTCGACCCGGAAGATTTCGCCCTGGAGTGGCACCGCCAGTACGAGGAGACGTTTCCGCAGTTCAACGTCGAGTTCGATAACTACGGGCACACCCACGACGAGACCAACACCGAACTGACCCAGGAGATCGTCCGCACCTTAGACGAGAAGGGCTACATCTACGAAAAGGAGATACAGGTCGCCTACGACCCCGAAGCCGACCAGTATCTGCCCGATCGGTACGTCGAGGGGACCTGTCCCTACTGCGGTGCAAAAGCCCGCGGCGACGAGTGCGACGAGGGGTGTCAGCGCCACTTAGAGCCCGGCGAAGTCGAGAATCCGACGAGTACGATCACGGGCAACCCCGCGGAGTACCGCGACCGACCGCACAAGTTCTTCGAGGTCTCCGAGTTTGCCGACTTCCTCACCGGGTTCCTCGACGATCTCGAGGGGACGTCCAACGCGCGGAATCAGCCCCGACAGTGGATCGAAGACGGCCTCCAGGACTGGTGTATCACGCGCGATATGGACTGGGGAATCGACTATCCCGGTGAGGACGGGGACAGCGTTGCTCACGCAGAGCAACGAAACGGAGGCGGTGAAACCGCCGACGAATCCGACCTCGTCCTCTACGTCTGGGTCGACGCACCGATCGAGTACATCTCCTCGACGAAGCAGTACTCGGAGCGCGTCGGAGCCGACGAGTACGACTGGGAGCGAGTCTGGAAGGACGAGGGCGAGATCGTCCACGTCATCGGCCGCGACATCATCCAGCACCACACGATCTTCTGGCCGGCGATGCTCGAGGGCGCGGGGTACAACACGCCGCGCGGTATCGCCGCGCACGGCTTCATCACGATCAACGGCAAGGGCCTCTCGACGAGCCGGAATCGTGCGATCTGGGCGAAGGAGTACCTCGAGGAAGGGTTCCACCCGGACCTGCTTCGGTACTACCTGACCACCACGGGCGGCTTCCAGCAGGACGTCGACTTCTCGTGGGAGGCGTTCCAGGAGAAGGTCAACGGCGAACTCGTCGGCACGGTCGGCAACTTCTGGTATCGCTCGCTGCTCTTCGCCTACCGAAATTACGAGGGAACGCCGGACGCGTCGGTGTCCGAGGAAGTACGGGAACGCATCGAGGACGCGATCGACGACGTTCGCGAGAGCGTCAACGACTACTCCATGCGAGGGGTGGGGCAAGCCGCGACCAGGCTCGCACAGTTCGGCAACGAGTACATCCAGCGCAACGAGCCGTGGAAGCTCACCGACGACGAGCCCGAACGAGCGGCGCAGGTCATCCGGGACTGCGTCCAGATCGCCAAGGCGGTCGGCGTTCTCATCGAGCCGATCGCCCCCGGCAAAGCGCAGGCGCTGTGGACCCAACTCGGCGAGGAGGGCGATATCACGGACGCTCACCTCGAAGACGCGCTCGAAGCCCCGCCGAGGACTTTCGACGAACCGGGCGAACTCTTCGAGCAGATCGAGGACGATCGGGTCGCGGAACTGACCGAGAACCTCGAGGACAGGATTGCGGCCGCCGACTCCTCATCGCCGGCCACCGAGGCGGAAACCGAAAGCGACGACACCGATGCGAGCGAACCCGAGCGTATGACGGACACGGAGGATCTCGAGGCGTTGACCGAAGAGCGAATCGGGTTCGACGACTTTCAGGAACTGGACATTCGCGTCGGCCGGATCGAGACAGCGGACGGTATCGAGGGCGCGGACGACCTCGCGCGACTCGAGGTCGACATCGGCTTCGAGACCCGACAGGTCGTCGCAGGGATCAAGCAACTTCACGACCTCGACGAGTTACCGGGAACGAAGTGCGTCCTGCTCGCGAACATGGAACCCGCCGAACTGTTCGGCGTGGAGTCCAACGGTATGATCCTCGCGGCCGGCGAGCAGGCGGATCTGCTGACTACGCACGGGGACGCGGACGTCGGCGAGAAGATCCGATAGGCTCGTCGAGAGCCGCAACTTCTGATGTGATCGGTCTCTCGAGGTTCTGTAGGCTCTGGAGCGTCGGTCTCGTCGAGGCGGCGTTCTGGCTAGTCGATCTGACGAGTATCGACATCCATTTCGAGAGCAACACAGGCCCCAAGCGAGTCATGCGCCCGCTCGAGCGTCCGGCGGACTGAACGAGCGACGACGCCGGTCGTGGCCGAGGCGTCGGTGCCATCAGCGTCTCATACGGACTACTGTACGACGTTGCCGGTGCAACCGCAGGACGGTCGCGGTTGCACCGGTACATCGGTACAGCAGACCGTATCAGTCGAGGGGCTGATACGATCAGATTTCGTCGACCAGGTCCGCGAAGCTATCCGTGTCGACGATTTCCATGGTCTTTCCCTCGAGTCCGTGCCGGTGGAGCGTCAGCGCTGATTTGAACGCGGCTTCGCGGTCGGCGGCCTCGAAGATGATGAGGAAGTCGCATTCGCCGAGGACGGCGTACGAATGCCGGAGTTCCGAGTTGTGTTCTTCGAACTCCGTTTTGATCTCGCCCCAGATCGACGTAAGCTCCTGGGCGTTCTGGACCTCGCGGTCGACGATATCGACGAGCGTGGCGTAGGTGGGCATATCTAATCGGATGATCGAACCGCGGAAAACGGTTGTCGTGGCAGTGGACGGGAGTGACGACCGACGGACACCGACGGGAGCGGCAGCCGCAGGCCGATTGCAGCAATCACATACTCACAATCGAGTAAGTCCCTATCTTTTAGGCGGTGCTCGCGCTACTCACCGCTATGAGAAACGCGAAGATCGTCTGTACGCTGGGACCTGCGTCGAACGACAGGAAGACGATCCGGGACCTCGCCGCGGCCGGGATGTCCGTCGCGCGACTGAACGCGAGTCACGGGACCCGCGACGTGCGGGCGGCCCTGATAGATCGTATCCGCGCGGTCGACGAGGAACGAGCGGAGTCGGTCGCGGTCATGCTCGACATGCAGGGTCCAGAGATTCGGACCGCACCGCTGCCCGACGGCGAGACGGTGACCCTGGAGACGGACTCTGAGATTCGGTTCGTCGAGGGCGACGAGGCGACGCAAGACACGGTCGGACTCTCGCTGTCGATCGACGCCGTCGAGCCGGGAGATCGCATCCTGCTCGCCGACGGACTGATCGAGACGACCGTGCTCGAGCGCGAGGAGTCGGGAGCGAACGATTCCGACGCGGTTCGGGTACGTGTCGACACCGGCGGCGAGTTGGGCGGACGAAAGGGGGTGAACGTTCCCGGCGTCGACCTGAATCTCGACGTGGTCACGGAGTCGGATCGCAAGGACCTCGAGCTGGCCGCCGAGAAGGGCGTCGACTTCGTCGCGGCGAGTTTCGTCCGCGATGCCGACGACGTCTACGAGGTCAGCGAGGTGCTCGAGGACGCGGGTGCGGACGTTCCCGTCGTCGCGAAAATCGAACGCGCGGGTGCGGTCGAGAACTTAGACGAGATCATCGACGCCGCCTACGGTGTGATGGTTGCACGGGGTGACCTCGGCGTGGAGTGTCCGATGGAAGACGTCCCGATGATTCAAAAACGGATCATCCGCAAATGCCGTGATGCGGGCCGGCCGGTCATCACGGCGACGGAGATGCTCGATTCGATGGTCCACGCACGTCGCCCGACACGCGCGGAGGCGTCGGACGTCGCCAACGCTGTCCTCGACGGCACGGACGCGGTCATGCTCTCGGCCGAAACCGCCGTCGGCGACCACCCCGTCGCCGTCGTCGACGCGATGGACAGCATCGTCGGCCAGGTCGAACGCTCCGGCGAGTACGCAGAATTGCTCGAGCAGCGCGTCCCCGCCTCCGGCGAGGCGCGAACGGATGCACTGGCTCGCTCCGCGCGGTTTCTGGCGCGGGACATCGATGCGGACGCGGTCGTCGCGGCGACCGAATCCGGCTACACCGCGTTGAAGACGGCGAAGTACCGCCCCGGAGTACCAGTCGTCGCTTCGACGTCGAGCCAGGCGGTGCGTCGCCAGCTCGCGCTGACCTGGGGTGTGACGCCGCTTTACGCTCCGGTCTCGGGTCAAAGCGCCGACGCCGTCGTGGAGGAAGCCGTCCAGGCAGCGTTGGACGCCAATGTCGCCGCGAGCGGCGATACCGTCGTCGTCCTCTGTGGCATGATGACCGAACTCGAGGGGACGAACACGACGAACATGCTGAAAGTCCACGTCGCCGCGGAGGCGTTGACGACCGGGCGAGTCGTCGTGGAGGGTCGCGTGACCGGTCCGCTAGTGCGGAGTTCTGACGGCGACCTCTCGGGCGTTCCAGAGGGTGCGATCCTCGCTCTCTCGGCCGAGTTCGACGAGGAATTCACGGGTGAGACGAACCGAATCGCAGGCATCGTAAACGCCGAGCGGGGGATGACGGGGTACCCGGCGCTGATCGCTCGCGAACTGGACTTGCCGATGATCAGCGATGCGGATCTCACGGAACTCGAGGGGATCGGGGACGGTGACATCGTTACCCTAGACGCCGAACGCGGCGTCGTCTACGGCGGCGATCTCGGGAAACGAACCGAACAGACCTGATCGGCACGAATACGGGGTCGTGACACGGCAGCCTGCATGCATCGGGAGTCGTCGTTCGAGCCGGCGTCGTCCGCAGACCGCGGCTTTTTGGCGACGGGACTAGTACAAACGGGTATGGCAGACGACCCGTCCGGAGCCGGTGGCGAACCCGACGACAGACGGCACGACACGTGGGGGTCGGACCCGGGCCTCGGATCGACAGCGGACTCCGAGTCGGCCGACGCTTCCGGAGGCGAGGGCACGTGGGATGGGGTCCCGCTCGATCTCTCCGGTTCGAGCGACGATGGAACGAGCGCAGATCCCGATCTCGAAGACGAATACACACCGGAGGCGAACTCGACGCCGATCGAACCCGGCGATCCGGACCTCGAGAACGTGCTGTTCGTCCTGCTAGGCGCGATCGGGATGGTACTTGTCCTCCTTCGGCTGATAACCATCCCGCTCGGCTGATCGGTGAGCGCGCTCGCGTCTGCAGTGACACTTAGTCCCCGATCCGTTCACTTCGAATCGCTCCGTCCGGCCTCTCGGTCGCCGCTCGTCGCGCTTGGCCGATAAAATCAGTCTTGGCTCTCAGTAAACATTTAATCGGGGCGGGACCTAACCCCGCATATGGTCGAATCCCTCGTGGGGAACGTGCCGCTGCTGCTTCTAGTTGCGGGACTCGTGTTGATGGTCCTCGAGGCCCTCTCTCCCGGAGCCCATCTCATCGTGATCGGGATCGCGCTGGTCGGTGCCGGACTCGTCGGCGTGCTCTTTCAACCCGCGGCGAGTCCGCTCGTCCTGGCGGGACTAACGCTCGTGATCGGACTCGCCGCCGCCTACGTCTACCGGGAGTTCGACTTCTACGGTGGGAAAGGGACTGCACAGACGACGGACTCCGATTCGTTGGCGGGCACAACGGGGTACGTCACCGAGACCGTCACGAATCGCAGCGGCGAGGTCAAACTCGACGAAGGCGGTTTCGCTCCTTACTATAGCGCACGGTCGACCGAGGGTACGATCGAGGAGGGTGAGGAGATCATCGTTCTCGATCCGGGCGGCGGCAACGTTCTCACGGTCGAATCGCTCGACTCGATCGGCGAGGACGAGATCGATCGCGCGCTCGCACGTGAGCGGGCGGCGTCCGAGTCACGCGAACGAGAGGCCGCAGACGGCGGCGACGAACTCGACGACACGAGGTCCGAAGTCGATCGCGAACCCGAAACGGAGAAATCGAATTGAGGAATGCGAACAGTCAACATATGTTGGCGGAATAAGGGAACGCTTTTCTCCCCCCCACCGTAACCCTGAAATATGGTTGCACAATTGTTCCCCCTACAGACCACCGGCGCTGCCCTGCTGATCGTCGGAGTGCTCGTTCTGGTCGTCGTCATCGCCGCACTCCTCAGCGCAATCGAAATCGTTGCCGCCTACGAGAAACGCGCCCTGACCGTCTTCGGCGAGTACCGCAAACTCCTCGAGCCGGGTATCAACTTCGTCCCGCCGTTCGTCTCGAACACGTACGCGTTCGACATGCGAACCCAGACGCTGGACGTCCCCCGGCAGGAAGCCATCACTCGGGACAACTCGCCCGTCACGGCTGATGCGGTCGTCTACATCAAGGTAATGGACGCCAAGAAGGCGTTTCTCCAGGTCGACGACTACAAGCGCGCCGTCTCGAACCTCGCTCAGACGACCCTTCGGGCCGTATTGGGTGACATGGAACTCGACGATACGCTGAACAAGCGCCAGGAGATCAACGCTCGTATCCGCACAGAACTCGACGAACCCACCGACGAGTGGGGCATCCGCGTCGAGTCGGTCGAGGTCCGCGAGGTCAACCCCTCGAAGGACGTCCAGCGTGCGATGGAGCAACAGACCTCCGCCGAGCGAAAGCGTCGCGCCATGATCCTCGAGGCACAGGGTGAACGCCGGAGCGCCGTCGAAAAGGCCGAAGGTGATAAACAGAGCGAAATCATCCGCGCCCAGGGTGAAAAGCAGAGCCAGATCCTCGAAGCGCAGGGTGACGCGATCTCGACCGTGCTTCGCGCGCGATCCGCGGAATCAATGGGCGAACGCGCGGTCATCGACAAGGGAATGGAGACCTTAGCCGACATCGGCCAGGGCGAGTCGACGACGTTCGTCCTGCCACAGGAACTCTCCTCGCTGGTCGGCCGCTACGGCAAGCACCTCTCGGGCAGCGACGTCAAGGAGAACGGCGCGGAACTCGAGAGCCGCGAGTTCGACGAGGAGACTCGCGAACTGATCGGTCTGGACGACATCGCCGAGATCATCGGCGAAATCGATCAGGAAGCTGATATGGACGTCGAGGCGATGGAACAAGAAGCCCAGGCTATCAAAGAAGGGAAGGACACGGCGGATATCACGGATCCCGACGAGGTCATCGAAGAGATGGACCAGGACTTCCAGAGTCAGGCCGACGGCGGCACTGAGATGCCGACCGACGACCCGGAGGAATAATCGGCGGACTGACCGAGGCGGACCTCCACTCGAGCACGGCACTCGTCTCCTCCGCTTCGGCTCCTCTCGTCCACTGACAATTTCTTTCGAGGCCGCCGAACGACCGCTCGACAGGCCCCTCCGTCTCGAATTCAGTCACCGGGTAAACAGCTACTACCGATCACCGATCGAAACGGTCCGATCGCTAACTGGTCGTTTTCGGTGAACAAAGCGGAGCGAAACCTGTTTTACGGGTCGCCTCTAAGGGGCCGTAAGCAGCCATGACATCACCCGACGGGGTCGACGACGAGAAACGTGCGACCCTGCGCCGATTCGCAGCCCTCGGTGCTGCTTCTCCGCTGGTCGGACTCTCCGAGTCGGCAGCGGCCGAGACGGGTGAAAGCGACGCGCGCGACGCCATCGCCGGGTACCTTTCTACGACGCCGGGTGCGCACTTCTCGAAGATCCGGGACGACCTCCAACTCGGAACCGGCGAAACCCAACACCACCTTCGGCGACTCGAGGAGGTCGATGCGATCGAGCGCTATCGCGACGGCGATTACAAGCGGTTCGTTACGGCCGGCAGATTCGACGAGTTCGAAAAGCGGGCGCTCGGCTACCTCCGGCGGGAGACGCCACGCGGGATGTTGATCGAACTCCTGTTGAATCCGGATGTGACGGCTGGCGACCTCGCGACGGCGCTCGACGTCTCACCGCCGACGGTCAGCAAGTACGCCGGCGAACTCGAGGAAGCTGGATTGCTCTCTCGGGACAGTGGGTACACGGTCGAACGACCGGAGACCGTACTGGTCCTCGTCGTCCGCCACGCGGATTCGTTCGGGACTCGAGCGCGGACGCTCGCGCGGAAGGCCGATCAATTTCTGACGTACGACGTCTGAGAGACGAACCCCGAAGGTGCTACTACGGGACTGCCCGACACGGGGAGTAAGGAGTAAGAACGGATTACCCGACGAATCATACGGGTTCGACCACGTCCAGTAGCTCTCTGAGCGACCGGATCTCGTACGTGGCGTGTACGGGACGTTCGCACTCGCGGTTGTGCGGTCGCCGAACGAACGCGGTCTCGAGGCCGGCCGCACGGCCGGCTATGACGTCTTTCGGCGAATCGCCGACGTAGATTCCGTCGGCGACGCCGAGGTCGGCGAGCGCATCTTCGAGGTAATAGGGATCGGGTTTGCGCCGCTCGTAGCCTGCGAAGGTCGGATCTCGTCCGCGCACGACGTCGAAGTCGAACCCGAAGTAGTCGGCGACGAACGCGGCGGTTTCATGGCGGTTGTTGGTGACGAGACCGACCGTCGTTCGATCGGTCAGGTCGTCGATCGCGTCGATATCCTCGTACGTCACTCGCTCTCCGGTCCGTATCCGGTCGTGGGTTCGACTCGAGGCGTGGGTCTCCTTCAATTCCCAGAACAGCGCGGGGTCGATCTCGAGATCGGTGCAGTGATCCCGAATTCGTTCGTGATCGTGGCGTCTAAAATCGCGGTGCTGGGACGGGGTCGGATCGGCCTCCAGTTCGGCGAGGGCGGCGTCAGCGGCGTCGGCGTACACCTGCGGGTCAGTCCGCGGGCCCTTGAGGATCACCCCGTCCATGTCGAAGAAGACTGCCGACGTCATGTATCGATTCTGTCGGGACTCGAGATACAAAGGCGTTCGGCGTCTTCGAGTGCCGGCGCGCCGTTAAAGCGGTGAGTGAACGGAGGGGAGAACCGCGTTCGACTTCGATACCGTCTCCGGTTAAACGTCGACTTTCCAGGTCGTACTTGAGGAGTAACCCCATTTTTCGATCTCGACATCGTACTCGCTGTTCTGGAGTGCGGTGATGTTCGAGCCGACCTCTTTCGCGGTCATTCCGAGCTCCTGGCCGATAAGACGGGATTTGAAGTACGTTTTCGTCGCCGCGTTCTCCCGGAGGTACTCCAGAATCTGCCGTTGTTTACTCGTGAGGTCGGGGGCCATTGCAGTACTCATACACCGTGGAATGACAGGAATACCCTTAGGGGGTTTGGTACGCGCAGTTAACCCACTCCCGTCGTGCGGTTTTCCCGACGAGTAATCGAGGAATAATTGGGTAGAAAGCTTTCGTTGGTACGACCGGTTAAACAATCTCCAGGAGAGATTGTCGCATGTTCGTGACCATTTCTGCCCACCCGGGTGGCGATTGCGGCCGCCAGAACGGGACACGGTCTCTGTGCGGCCGGTTCGGGTACCGGTCAACTTTCGTCGTCGTAATAGGTTGTTACGAAGGGGCCAAACGAACACGCAACTGCTTCGCCGAGCGCTCGCGTTCGGTCCGTCAGTCCCGCCGTCAGTACACCCGCCGCCCCCTCCGCCTCGGCGACGTGTTCGGTCCCGAGCATCTCGTCCACCACCGGCCCCAGTTCACCTCCCTCTGTGACGCGTTCGGCGATCCGGTCGGGAAGTCGAAGCGTCGGCCCGCCACCTCGCTCCGTTCGGACGCCGTCCGTCGTGACACCCCACATTATCAGTGAGAGCCCCGGCATCGCCTCGAGTCGAGCGATCCCACCTTCGAGGCCGACTCCGTAGTCGGCGTCGGTCGCTGCGAGCGCTCGTCGTGCACGGTTTTCGGCTCCCCTGACCGTTTCGACGATCGTCCGCGGTTGCTCGCCGACGCCAGAGTCGACGTCGACGGCGATAACTGTCGGGTTGTACCGCTCGAGCGTTCGTTCGACTGCGTCGATCTTGACCGGATTCGTGCTGCCGACTGCAATCTCCATACCGGCCGTTCGAGGGGGTCAAAGTTGGCAGCTGCGTTTTGGAGCTGCGGCGCAACATTAATGTTACTATCCCTCATGCTTTTTCAGTCGAATTATCCACTTTCCAGGGGCTTCGGGATACGATTTCGAAACCATTAAACCTCGAGTGTCTGAACGTGAGAGGTAACGAATCCGTCCGGGCTTTTGTGATTGGTTCGGCCGGGAGCATTCGCCATCGCATGACTAACGCACCATCGAAAACGAGAGTACGACGTAGCGAACCACAAACGAACGAACGGGAAACGGAGAGCGAGACGGAGGGCCTCGCTTGCCCCGAGTGTGCGGGCCACCTCGTCGTCGACGATGAGCACGGCGAAACCGTCTGCGAGGACTGCGGACTGGTCGTCGAGGAAGATTCGGTCGATCGCGGCCCCGAGTGGCGCGCGTTCGACGCCGCCGAGAAGAACGAGAAGTCTCGCGTGGGCGCACCCACGACGAACACGATGCACGACAAGGGGCTCTCGACCAATATCGACTGGCGAAACAAGGACGCCTACGGCAACTCGCTCGGCTCACGCCAGCGCGAAAAGATGCAGCGTCTGCGCAAGTGGAACGAGCGGTTCCGGACGCGCGACTCGAAGGAACGCAACCTCAAGCAGGCACTCGGCGAAATCGACCGGATGGCCTCCGCGCTCGGTCTCCCGACGAACGTCCGCGAGACGGCGAGCGTCATCTACCGGCGCGCACTCGACGAGGACCTCCTCCCCGGTCGCTCGATCGAGGGCGTCTCGACTGCCTGCGTCTACGCCGCTGCCCGTCAGGCGGGCGTTCCACGGAGCCTCGACGAAATCGCGGACGTGTCTCGCGTCGAGAAAAACGAGATTGCCCGGACGTACCGGTACGTCGTCCGCGAACTCGGACTCGAGGTCCAGCCCGCAGACCCCGAGAGCTACGTTCCCCGCTTCGCGTCGGGTCTCGAGCTCTCGGACGAAGCCGAACACCGAGCACGGTCGCTCCTCCAGAACGCCAAGGAGAAGGGGGTTCACTCCGGCAAGTCGCCAGTCGGCCTCGCAGCCGCCGCGGTCTACGCCGCTGCGCTCCTGACCAACGAGAAGACGACCCAGGCCGCCGTCAGTGACGTCGCCGACATCTCCGAGGTCACGATCCGGAACCGTTACCACGAACTCCTCGAGGCCGAGGAGACGATCGGACTGGCCTGACCTCGGACCCGCCGCGCAGAATCTCGCCGAAACGATATCGTTTTTGCCGCCCTCGGTCCCAGTGGAGAGCAATGGGACTGAACCTCGACTCGTTCGTGCTCGCGGCGTCGACGGCGGACCTCTCCGACGAGCCTGCGGCCCGCGATCACGCCGACGCGATCGAGTTCCGGATGGATCTGGCCGACGACCCCCTTGCCGCGCTCGAAGCCTACGACGGCGAACTGCCGATCCTCGTGACGAACCGCGCCCCGTGGGAAACCGGCGCAGAACCGAGTTCGGCGGACGGTTCGAGCGGCGAAACGCCGCGCGGTGGCGAGGCCGAAGCGCGTCGACTCGAGGCGCTGGCCGAAGCGACCGCGCTCGAGTCCGTCGAGGCAATCGACGTCGAATTCGAGTCGATACTCGCAGGTGACGCCGACGAACTGCTCGAGACGGCACGGAGCCGCGACGTCACGGTCGTCGCGTCGGCCCACGATTTCGAGGGGACGCCGCCCCGACGCGAGATAGTGCGGACGTTGACAGAGGCGGGCAAGTACGCGGACGTCGCGAAACTGGCGGTCACGGCCGAGTCGAGGGCGGATACGCTCGCACTGTTGTCGGCGACCGAGCAGCTGACCGCCCACGGCGATGCCGTCGCGACGATGGCGATGGGCGACGTCGGGAGTCACACGCGCGCGGTGGCGCCGGTATACGGGTCAAAAATAGGATACGCGCCCGTCGACCCAGCAGAGGCGACTGCACCGGGACAGTACGACCTCGAGACGCTCGCGGAACTGGTTGTACAACTGGACTGATCCGAAAGCAATCGAAATCGGAATGTTAAGGGCAGGGGTCTCCTACCATCCGCACGTACAATGACATGGCTCCGCGCGCTCCTCGCTGCCGGCCTCTCGGTTATCATGCCTGGCGCAGGCCACGTCCTCGTCCGCGACTGGCTCCGTGCCGCTATCTTCGCCGGCATCTTTCTCTCGGCAAGCGCTCTCTTTCTCCCGACCGAGCAGATCGCGGCCACCGGCCCGATAACGAGTCCGAACGAGGTCTTCGAGCAGGCGACGATTATGGCCGAAGAGACCGACGCGATGGCTCAGTTTCTCCTCTCGTTTATCGCCCTGTTCGCCGCGATCGACGCGACTTTTCGTGTGCTCTCCCGACCCGGCGAGAATGGCGACGCGGAGGGGGTGACCTGTCCCGAGTGCGGAAAGGAAGTCGACGAGGACCTCGAATTCTGTCACTGGTGTACGACGCGACTCGAGCCGAAGACGTCCGACGAAGAGCCGGGTCGCTCGTGAACGCACGGAAGCGGTCGCCGTTCGGATCTAGCCCGTCGTCGGCCCCGCCCGTCCAGTATCGCGAGAACGACTCGTGATATAACCACACTAGTAGTGTATCGTCGGTGCCCTTTTGCTGTCTCGTCGGATACCGAGGCGCACCTCGTCGACTGCAGATGCATTCGGCGGGAGTGATCTGAATGCGAACGAACGGAAAACAACGCGACGAACGGGACGTCACGGCCGATTTCGACATCGATCAGTATGTGAGCTACGCGGACGGCGACGGGACGATCATCACCGACCGGCAGAATCCGTCCGCGTGGATTCGGTCGACGGATATGCGGCCGTGTGTCCGATAGGCTGGGAGCCACCCGACGAATCGAACCTGATTCGCTCCGATGACGAAACTGGATATCGATCCGGTCTGCATCGCCCTTCCCGACCTCACCATCGGTGATCGGAACGTGACGGCGACGGGCGCTGTCAGCGGCAACGGCGACAGACGAATTCGGAGGCGCGATCGGTTTCGAGCTGCGGTTGCGGGTAGTACCGGCCGCACTCAGAACACCACGTCCAGTAGATCCAGTGCGGGCCAGCTTCTTCCATGGTGTGTGTACCCCCTGCGGACGTGGTTTCAGCGTCAGCCCGTTCGATCGTGATGGACTCCGTGGAAACATCGGTAACCGTTCCGTCGATGGGCGCGTGTTGGGCCACGCTGATACCGTCAGCCGGTTGTGCAATCATCTCATCCGCCTGTACCTCGTCTGCGGCCTGGACGATCGGTTCGCTCGGGGTAACCACGCCTTCGAAGTCGGGATTCGTGATCAACGGAACCTCGACCCTGTCCGGCGAGAGCGTCTCCGTTAGTTCCGTTTCGTGGCTCGACTGCTTCCAGGCCGCCGTCGCGAGAACGTTGACCCGACCGCCACTTCCGAGGCGATTCTCCGCGACGACTGACTCCTCGATTACGAGCAGACAGTTCGTTCGCTTGCGGACACCGAACTTCTCCGGGGACTGTTCGATTTCGAAACACCACCCCGGGCCGCCGTCAAGGATGATCTCGTTCTCTTCGAGGTCTGTCGATCGACCCGCGGCCTCGAGGAGTGCCGTTGCAGGCGTGCCGACTGGTACTCTGAGGAACCGGTGGTCCGGGACCCGGCCATCGACGTGAATGAACTTCTCGGTCGTTGGCTCACCCTCGACGAGCGCACGATAGACGTTGAAAAGCGTCTCCGTATTCTGGACGATCCAGCCGTAATCCATCGGTAACTTCTCGCCTTGCATGACGGTGTCCGCGACAATCCGCATCAGTACACTTTCCATCCCGAACTCGTACTTGTCCGCCGTGTAGGCGATTGTGATACCGGTTTCGTCGCCGTCGATCGGGAGGTCAGCCGGTTCGTAGATCGTTGCGTCGGTCGCCGCCTCGAGTTCGCCCAGCCACTCGTCTCGGTCGGCCTGCTTTGCACTGATAACGATTCGATCGAACGCGTGGTCGAGCAGTCCGTCGAACAGGGACGACAGTTCGTCGGTTCGTTCACGGCCCAGCCACTTGTCCATGTAGTAATTCGGTTCGCTCTCCTGGTGGTTGACGAGCAACGAATCGACTTCCTCGAGTCGTTCCCACTTGGCGTACGTCGGAAAACCGGCACCGCCTGCCCCTGCCAGGCCAGCATTGCGCAGCGTCACCGCGAACTCGGGCGGTTCAACCGCTCTCACTTTCTCTCGAGTGACGCTCATAGTCCGGCTAGTAGATCCGCGGCGACCACTATAGGTTGGTGACAATGTTTCCCTAAATTAATAGAATAATTGAATGTTAGCATCCGAATTGATGTAACAATTGGAGATAATTCACTGATGTGTTGAAAAATAGTTGTTTTCTGACCGTGTCCGACGACTGTTGTGGTGTATGTTACCAATTAACTATGTAGGATGTGAGAGGGGTGGGTGAAAGCCGTTATAGTGCTGAACAGGCGCAAAACCCACGACTGAACAGTAGGTGCCGAACCTCCAAACAGATGCGTCCAGTTCTCGACCGCAGGGTCAAGATTAACCAGTCAACTAGTGTTCACTCCTTGAGCAAACACATTCATCAGACAATCAATTGACCGCAGAAGGGAATGAATGTAGCCTTGCCAGTCGGCAGCAGCGTGCTGACCCGGGTCGGCCCGGGTCAGCCGCCGCACTCTCTGCTAACTGTCTGGAAGAGACAATACAAATAGCCGAAACAGGGCTGTCGAGACTGCCGGCCGGTCGGTCAATACTCGCTGCTCAACGAGAACCAGACACACCAGAATCCAAAGATTGTACAACGCCACAGCGAACAGAAACTCGAACAGTCGCACCGCGAACGTCGGCGACGACGTTCGCGGGAGAAACTCTCCGATCTTCCGATAGGACGTCTCTATCCCCCAGCGACGGCGGTACGCTTCCGCAAACGGTTCGGCGAACTCCACCGAGACGTCACAGTTCGTTACCAGACAGAACGAGTCGTCGTCCCGCGTTCGGTGCGGGACGACGACGAGTGTTACCGATATTCGTCCCGTCGGTGGTTGTTTCCGGACCATCTCGTAGTTGGTGACGAATGTCTCCTCGTCATGGGCGTCAAGCACGCGCTTGACGCCCGGTGTCTTCGGCGCGCGTACGACGAACCTGACGTCCAGATCAGCCAATGTTTGAACAAGTGAAACCCGGTAGAAACTCCTGTCGCAGTAGACGCGGTTGATCTGGACGAACTGGCGAGCGATCTCGATGAGTCGGCGGATGGACTCCCGCAGCGTGCGGGAGTCATCCGCCTCGATCGATTCCCACGCCAGTGTCAGCCGAACCGCTGGATCGACGACACAGAGCGTCACAAATGCGTAGGCAAGGTTCGTTCCACGGTCTGGATTGATCGCACAGACGTGCGGTGTCTCGGCCGAGCCGTAGTAGAGCCACTCGTGAATATCGAGCGCGACGTCGACAGGACGAGCGAACGCCCGCTGCTGGCGGGCGTGAGCGAACGTGGCTGCCCGGACGCCATCGAACTGGGCGCCGATGGCGTCCGGGCTTAGTCCACGAAGATGGTAGAGAAGCGATTTCGCGAGCGGACTCCGTTGCTGAAGGTCAATGTCTTCTCCTCGAGCGAGCTGCAGTTCTTTCGCGGTCGTATGGACAAACTCGCCGTCGAAGGCACTTCGAGCGAGGACTTTCTCAAAGTCCTCGCTCGAATACTGCCCGTTCGATTTCGTCGCAAAATCGAGCCGCGTGAACAACAGAGAGGTAGCTGCACGAGATAGGTGTTTTGCCTCGGTCGCATGGATCATACTGTTGATTCGTCACCGACGACGAAAACGACGACTTAGCTACTTCGGCACCTACTGTGAAGTCGTGGGTTTTGCGCTGTACACATCCTGCAGGCAACGCTTTTGAGTGGTGCCCGCGTCGCTTGTCGTGTCGGTCCGAAGGTTACGACCCCTTCGGCAACCGATGGCCCGAAACTGGCGGTTCGAGTGTCCGCCCATCCCGGAAACGGGACGTGCCCTTCGTGGGAACAAAAACCAAGCGTCGGGCTTCAGCACGCGAGACACGTAACTCCGAGTCCGTTGACGCCCCGTTTTGGTTCCGGCGGAACCAAAACGTCGGGTCCGAACAGAGTGAGGATAGGAGTACCGGCGGCGTGGCACCGCCAGCGCCCCATCCCTCGCTACATGGGTCGCGGGCGGGGATTCCAACCCCGCCCGCGACGGTGGCCCGCAAACCTGCAAACACCCAATCCAGCGCGGTGCGGTACGGCGTGGGAAGCCCATGACTTCGGTCATAGGAGGATGTCACTTCTCGATGATGCTCTCCTCGACGGCCTCGCCGAAGTGGCGAGCCGTGTCCTCGTAGTAGATCAGGATCTCGTCACCGGCCTCTAAGTCGGTCACCGCCGTCCGTCCCTTCGCGGCGGCTACCTTGATCGTCTCCGCGTTCTGGAGGAGCGTCTCGATTCGATCGCCGCTCTCGGTCTCGAGGGCGATCCGGAACATCGGCCGCTTCTCGATCTTGACACGGCCGACGATCGCTTCGCGGGTGCTCCCCTCGAGACCGACGATCTGGACGGTGTCGCCGCTCTGGAGTTCCGCGAGGTATTTCGTGCCACCGTCGGGCGTGCGGACATAGGCGTGGACCGCGCCCGCGTTAACCCGGAACGGACGCGAGGCGACGTACGGCGATTCGGCGGTCTCAGCGTGGACGAAGACCAGTCCGCGACTCATCGAGCCGACGAGCATCCCCTCCTCGTGTTCGAGCAGGTTCCCGGTGTCGACACAGACCCGATCAGCGCTGCCGGCCTGTTCGACGGCTACGACTTCGGCGTATTCGAGATCGAGGCGCTCGCGCTCGGCCTCGTCGCGGACCTCGACCGTCTTCCGGATCTCGTCCGGGTCGTCCGAATCTAGCAGGACGGAATCGGCTCCGATCTCGAGCGTTTCGAAGGCCGTCTTGGCCTCCTCGGCGCTTGTCACGCCTGCGACCAGGTCGGTTTCCTCGCCGATGCGCGCGATCAGATTCTCGAGTGGTATGATCGTCCAGTCTTCGCCAACGACGACCGTGTGATCGGCCTCCTCGGCCGCGGTCTCCGCGAAGCGCTCGTACTCCTTGCCGAGGATGCGGACGTACGCGCCTCGATCGAAGTCGCCGTCGCGGCGAAGCGTCGAGAGGTCGGCGGAGCCAGAGAAATCTTCCGGAAGGTCGATCGTCGCGTCGCCTTCACCGCCTTTTCCAACGATGACCGCGTCGGCTTGTGCAACCGGCCCGTCGTCGTTGCTGTCCGCTTCTGCGTCGTCGATGTCGTCGACCAGGGTCACGTCCCCGTCGGTACGGTACGCGGCGACGTTGATATCGCCGAGTTCGCGGACGCGTTCCACGTCGTTCTCGTCGACCAGCACCCAGTCTACACCCGATTCGAGCGCGGCGGTGATCCGCGCCCTGCGGTCGTCCCAATCGCCGATTGCGTCGTCGGCTTTCACCCAGACACTTCGCGTCATAAATCGTCCGTCGGAGGGAATCGGCTTGAACGTGGCGGATCGGACGGCATCGCCGGGCGGCGTCGCGTGTCGCGGCCGACGGTATCGACGACCGCCGAATCAACTCGCGCAGTACCGTTCGGTTCGTCACTCGCCATACTCACGGTAGTAACAATAGTCCCGATAGTAACGATAGTACTGATACTTTCTCATAAATAGATAACATATGCCCGTTCGATCGATCCAGTATGGGCCAGCGCCACCTCGAGACGACGGCCGAACTGACGATCGATCGTGCCGCCCACGGTCTGGAGGTGACTTCCGTAACGGACGTCGCTCGAGCGGCGTTCGATCACGCGGGCGAGGAGGTAATCGGAAAGTTAGGTCTCGACGCGGCCGTTCTGGGTGCCATCCGCCTCGCGTGTCGTCGCACCGGCGTCGGCGAACCTGCTCGCGAGCAGTTCGCGGCCGAGTTCGCCGTCGATCCGGATCTCGTCGTCGCAGCGGATGACGTGTTGGCGGGCCGGCTGAGTTCGCCCGCCGATACCGACGATATCCGTTCGCTTCGACGGCGGCTGATCGTGGCACAGGAAGTCCTCACCGCGGTCGAGTGCGACCGCGGCGCTGGCCCGCAGCTTCCGGGTTCGCACCTCGCTGACGCCGCGCCCTTCCTGCTCGCTCGTGCGAGCAGCCATCTCGACTCCCGTACGGACCGCGAATTCCCGGAGCTGTCTGCGGCGGCACTTCGCGATCACATCGACAGACTCGAGGCCGACCTCATGTTGGCCCGCCTCGGGACGACGCTGTTCACGCTCGTTTCCGACGCGGACTGAGCCGGGTGCCCGTCACGGCGATTCGCCGCTTAGCGCAACTCGCCAGCGTCGTCCATGAGTTTGTGTCGAAACGCTCGATAGGCGTTTTCGCCCCGCTCGGTCAACTCGACGACCCGGCGCCGGCCGACCGACTCGATCGTGACGTAGCCGTCCTCGGCGAGCGGCTCCAGGACGTGCGTATCGAGGACGCGAAACGCGCCCTTGTCTTCGGCGCTGCGTTCGTCGGGCGAGCGCCGATCAGCCATGAAGGAGAGATCGGTATCCCGGGCGTACTCGATGAGGTCTTTCTTCTTCGGCGGCGACGTCCGGTCGGCGTGGAATCCCTCCCACGCGCCGGGCTCGGACAGGAACTCCATGATCGCGACCTGATCGCGCGTCGGCGATTCGATGGGATAGGTCGGAACCTGCTCTATCTCGTCGACGCCGAAGGAGATCGGTTCGGTCGTCCCGTCGTGGGCGTACTCCGACGGTTCGACGTAGTAGGCGTGGGCGTCGGTCGAGACGTCCATGCAGGCGATCGTTGCGCCGATCGCCGGAATCGTGCCGGCCCCCGAGACGTTTACGTACACCTGGTCGTCGGCGTGGATGTCCGCGATTGTCGTTACGTCACCGAGGACCGCGTAGACGTCCGTCAGATCGCACTCCCAGGTTCGGACCTCGGGAACGATCGTTCCGAGTTCGTCGCGTAACTCGTCGTGATAGTCTGCCGGCGCTGTAGCGTTTCGCTCGATGTACCCGTCGTCATCCGCTGGTCGCGTGTCCCCGTCCGGGTGTCTGTGACCGGCGGTGCTGTCGTCCTCGAGGAGGTAGACCAGGTCGGCCCGCTGGTCACGGATCGGCTCTACGATCCGCTCGTACTCGTAGCCAAGCGGGACGACGTGGACTCGCTTCACGACGTCCATACCCCGAGAGGTGTGTCGGTGAAAATAACTGCTGTGGATTCCACGGCGGGGATCGAGCCAGTTCCCGGGCGACCGAACCGGGAATCCCGCCATCGGCGAAACGTTGAGAAGACCTGAACCCCTACGACGTGACAGATGGCCGTCTACGACGCGATCTGTTTCGATCTCGACCGGACTCTCTGCGAATCGACCCAGGACGCGGTTGCGGTGCTCGAGTCGACGTTCGATGGCGCTGACTGCGAACAGTTCTGTACGCCTGCGGAGCTTCGAGCCGCCGTGCCCGACCTGCCGAGTACCGGAACGGATCGTGAGTTCTACGACACGCTTTTTACCGAAGTCGCACGACGGGCCGGCGTCGATACGTCCGTCGCACCGACGCTGACGACTGAGTATCTCGACCGTCGGGATCCGACCGCCGTACAGTTCCGACCCGGCGCCCGGGCCGCGCTCGAACACGCCAGCGATCGAGGCCGGGTCGGCCTCATAACGAACGGCGGGCGGACGACCCAAACGGAGAAACTTCGGTCGCTGGGTATCGAGGACGCCTTCGACGTGCGAGTCTTCACCGAACCGAGCGCCGGCATTCACCCGAAACCCAGCGCGGCCCCCTTCGAACGCGCACTCGCCGAACTCGAGGTCGCACCTGATGCAGCGATCCACGTCGGCGACTCCTTACACGCCGATGTCGCGGGCGCCAACGCGATGGGGATCGATTCGGCCTGGCTCGACCCCGGTCGCGACGACGGCCCCCGCGACCACGAACCGACCTACGAACTCGCGTCGCTCGAGTCGTTCGAGACGATCGTCTGAGCGACGTGTAGTCGCTTTCGACGATGAAGTCGTTCACGCACGCTGTTCGTCTGGCAACAGGTCCGTGTGAACCACGGCGCGGTACTGACTCTCGGTCCCCTCCTCGAGTCGCTTGAGCAGCGCGGCGGCCGCCGAGAAGTTCTCTGGAAGTTCGAACGGGTCGTCGTCGGCTTCGTCGCGTTGTTTGCAGCGCTTGACGAACGCGACGAGTTTACTGTAGGTCTCCGAGCGGGCGTAGACCACGCCGATGTCACGATCGAAGCTCTCGCGCCAGGTTTCGATCACCGGTTCGCTCGCGCGCCGGGGCCGTTGCAGTCGTTCGGCAAGCGCCTCGGTATCGATTTCGGACGCCTGGCCGTCCGCGATGCCGCCGATGGCCGCCTCCAGGTCGTCGGTCTCGACGTCGAGCGCCGGCGCCTCGGCTTCGGCCTCGAGCAAGTCCGCGAACGCTTCGACCTCTTCGCGGCGAACTGCGATGGGGTAGACGAAGTCGTGCGTCTCCTTCGGCAGCGTGTACGACTTCGCCGCGACGCCCTGTTCGCCGGGGCCTGATTTCCCCAGCATCAACTCGAGTAGTCCCATATGTGAAACAGGTAGAGTGAGCCGAATAAGTGTTCCGCGGTCGACTCGAAACGAACCATCGACGACCGCGCGCTGGACGCCTCGACGCCGTCGTTGCGTTGCCGATCGACCAGGTGATCGGACGGCGTCCAGTCGCCCGAACAGACTACCGCAGAGACCGAATGCCGTTCGAACGGAACGTCCGTCGAGACCGACAGATCCTCGGCAGGAGTTCGCGATTAGGCGGCTGCGTTCGACCGTCGATCGCGATCCCCTCTCGCTACCAGTCTTCGCCGAGCGCCGCTTTCGCGCCGCCGTACCCGCTCGCAGTCGTCCACGTCCGGCCGCTTTCGACGTGTTCGACCTCGTATGATCCGCCACAGACCCCACAGCAGTACTGGTCGGGCGACGTGACCGGCTTCGACGCTCGATAGCGCTTCGCGCGCCAGTCGCAGTCGGCAGTGAGACACTGGAAGACGTACCGGGGCTCCGTAAACGCCTCGCAGTAGCGGGGCGCCTCGAGCGCGGTAGCCTGTTCGTGAAACCGGTCGCCGTGGCCGGACTCGCCGAACTGCTGGAACTCCCAGGCGTGGACGAGTTCGTGTCGGACGATACCGGCGAAGGTGGGCCACTCGTACCGTTCGTATGCCCGGCGGGCGAGTACGATTGTCGCCACGCCACGGTTCGCGTGCCACCGACACGCTCCCGCTCGCCGACGTGCTCGCGCGGACACGTCCCACTCGAGGGCCGCGAGATCCACCGCCAGCCCGTTCTCGTCGATGACGTCGCGGGCATGAATCCGCGCGCGAGCGACTATCTCGTCCTCGAGCGTGTGCTCCTCGCCGTCGGTCACAGACTCGAGAAGGAAGACCGCGCCTGAAATTCTTCCGGTGGACGGAGCGTTGGGGTGTTCGACGGCCCGGAACCACGGTAATAATAACTCAGAGGCAATTTCTTGTTAAGGTTGCTAGTTTACACTCCGTCTAATAGCAGCCAATTTAATAAATGAACTGGCCTGAGTTCGACCTACGATGAGTCACAACGAGCATCGCGACGGGCGGGCTCGTCGTCAACGTCGTCTCGGTCTACGTCCTCCACGGCGACGCGATGAGTCTCAACGAGAAGGGTGCGTTCTACCATCTGCTCGGCGACGCCGGCGGCTCGGTGGCCGTCATCGTCTCCGTCCTCGCCATCGAAGTGACCGGCATCCGCGTGATCGATCCGATCGCCGCGGCGCTCATCGCCGCCGTCGTTACCTGGTCGGCGATGACCGTGTTGCGCGGCAGCGGCGAGATATTTTTCCTCAAGACCCCGCTCGAGAGCGACGAAATTCGTTCGATCCTCGACGACATAGACGACGTCGACCGGATCGACGACTTCCACGCGTGGCAGATCTGTAGTCAGATCACGGTCGCGACAGTTCACGTCGAAACGGACGTCGAGACGATGGCCGAAGCCGAGTCGATCGTTCGCCGCGTTCACGACGAACTCGCCCACGAGGGCATCGATCACGCGTCCGTCGAACTGTGTCCCCAGTACGCCGACCGCGACGTGCATCTCGATACACACTGTCACTAACGGTCGCACAGCGACCGCACCAGACGTCCACCTGGCGGCGATCGAACCGAGAAAACGAACGAGCAGTTCCGAGCAGTATCCTCAACGGCCTGCTGTACCGATATACCGGTGCATCCGCAGGACGGTCGCGGTTGCACCGGCAATGACGCACAGTAGTCCGTATCAGACCTCGAGCGCCAACCCCGCCTCGGCGAGCGTCTCGTCGGCCGACAGGTCGTGGTGGACGACACCGGCGACCGCTCGCGCGATGGCTTCGGGGTCTTCGTGCTGGAAGATGGATCGCCCCATCGAGACACCGGCGCCGCCGGCATCCATCACGCCGCGGACCATCTCGATCGTCTGCCGATCGGATCCCTTCGAACCGCCGGCGATGACCACCGGGAGCCGAGTCGACTCGACGACGTGCCGGAAACTTTCGGCGTCGCCGCTGTAGCCCGTTTTGACGATGTCCGCGCCCAGTTCTTCGGCGAGTCGGACCGCGTGGCCGAGCGCCTCGGGATCCTCGGGATCGATGCCGGGCCCGCGGGCGTAGGCCATCGCCAGCACCGGCATCCCGAATCGCTCGGCCGTTTCCGTAACCTCCGAAAGTTGGGTGAGCTGATCGGGTTCGTGATCCGAACCGACGTTGATGTGGAACGAGACCGCGTCGGCGCCGACCCGAATCGCCTCTTCGACGGTGCCGGTCACTCGCTTGTCGTTCTCGTCGGGGCCAATCGTCGTCGAGCCGTTGAGATGGACGATGTAGCCCTTACCGTTTTTGTTGTCGTGGACGCGTGGTGCGATCCCTTTCTGCGTGAGGACTGCGTCCGCGCCGCCGCTAGTGACGTCGTCGATGGTCGATTCGATGTCTTTCAGCCCCTGGACGGCACCCATCGTGATGCCGTGGTCCATTGGGACGATCACGTACGATCCGTCTGTCCCGAGTCGCTCGAGTCGTGCGTCAATTCCGGTGGTCATTGCGGGAGTGTAGCAAGCTTGCAGTTATGGCTGTTCTGGTTCCGGTGCATCTTCAGCGTCGGCGTCGGCCTCGGTGTCGTCGACTGCGCCGCGGCAAGCGCCGTGTTTGAGTTCCGTCGCCGTGGCCTCGAGTTCGGCGACCGCGCCGGCGGGGTCGTCGCTCGACGCGATGATGTCGACGAGCGCGCTGCCGACGATGACGCCGTCGGCGCCCGCCTCGACGATTTCGGCGGCGTGGTCACCTTTGCTCACGCCGAAGCCGACCGCCTTCGGGACGTCGTACCCCGAGAGCCGCGCGAGGCTGTCGTGTGTCGCCGTCGAGACGTTCGCGCGCGCACCGGTCGTCCCGAGACGAGCCTGGACGTACGCGAATCCCGAAACCTGCGACATGATGGTCTCGAGGCGCTCGCCCTCGGTCGTCGGCGCGATGATGAAGACGAGATCGAGCCCGCGGTCGTCGCAGGCCTCGCGCAGCGGGTCCGCCTCCTCGGCGGGCAGGTCGGGGACGATAATCCCCGAGAGTCCGACTTCGGCGGCACGCTCGACGAACGGTCGAACGTCCGGCTCCGAACCGTACTGCAGGATCATATTGTAGTACGTCATAACCAGCAGCGGTGCGTCGGTCTCGAGTTCGTCGACCAACTCGAAAAAGCCCTGGGGGGTCGTACCGGCCTCGAGCGCGCGATTGATCGCCGCCTGGATCGTCGGCCCTTCGGCGATCGGTTCCGAAAACGGGAGCCCGAGTTCGATTAGATCGGAGCCGCCGCGGTCGAGGGCCTCGACGTACGCCGTCGTGTCCTCGAGGGTCGGATCGCCCGCCGTGATGTAGGTGATCAGTGCGGGACGATTATCGCGGATCGCGGCTTCGACGTCGCTGTCGTAGTCGACCGAATCGTCGGTCACCGGTCGAACACCTCGACGTCGGGTGCGGCCTCGAGATCGCGTTTTTCGGTCTCCTCGAGCACCGTCTCGAGGTCCTTGTCGCCGCGTCCCGAGACGGTGACGACAACGAGGTCGCCGAGTTCCTCGTGCGCCTCGTCTCGCGGGCTTCGCTCGCTCGACGTATCCGTGGCGATCCCCGCCGCGCACTCGAGATAGCCTAGTGCGTGACTCGACTCGAGTGCCGGGATGATGCCCTCGAGGCGGGAGAGCCGGTGGAAGCCGTTGACTGCGTCCTCGTCCTCGACGCTCACGGGAGTTACCCGGCCCGTCTCGACGAGGTGCGAGAGTTCGGGCCCGACGCCGGCGTAATCCAGCCCCGCGCTGACGCTGTGTGACTCCACGATCTGGCCGTCCCCGCTCTGGAGGAGCTTCGTCATCGCACCGTGGAGGACGCCGTCGGTGCCCGTCGAGAGCGTCGCAGAGTTGGGCGCGAGACCCGCCTTTTCGTCGATCGAGAGGCTCGAGCCGCCGGCTTCGACGGCGTACAGCGCAACGTCTTCGTCTGGCGGACGCCGTCCGCTCGAGTCGTCAGCGAACCGTGGGCCCGCGCAGTCAGGAACGAACGCGTGAAAGGTGCCCATCGTGTTCGAGCCGCCGCCGGCGCAGGCGACGACGCTGTCGGGGAGCTGCCCCGCCTCCTCCTGTATTTGCTCGCGGATCTCCTCGCCGATGACGGACTGGAAGTCTCGGACCATCTTCGGGAAGGGGTGCGGGCCGACGACGGAGCCGATCACGTAGTGGGTTCGTTCGACGGTGGTCGCCCAGTCTCGCATCGTCTCGTTGATGGCCTCTTTCAGGGTTGCGCTGCCTGCATCGACTGGATTTACCTCGGCTCCGTTCATCCGCATCCGATAGACGTTCGGTCGCTGGCGATTGACGTCAGTTCGGCCCATGTATATTTCACAGGGCATGTCGAGGTGGGCCGCGGCCATGGCCGTCGCGGTACCGTGTTGACCCGCACCGGTTTCGGCGATGATCCGCTCTTTGCCCATGTACTTCGCGAGCAGCACTTGCCCGAGCGCGTTGTTCAGTTTGTGCGCACCGCCGTGGACGAGGTCTTCGCGCTTGAGATAGATTTCGCGGTCGTAGCGATCGCTCAGCCGGTCGGCGCGCTGTAGCGGCGTCGGCCGGCCGCCGAAGTCGTGCATTCGCTCGCGGAACTCGTCCATGAACCCGTCCTCGTTCTCGAGGACGAACCGTTCGTAGGCGGCTTCGAGTTCCTGCAGGGCTGGCATCAGCGCCTCCGGAACGTACTGACCACCGTAGTCACCGAACGTTCCCGTGCTCCCGGAACGTGATCCGCTCTCGTCGCGTTCGTCTGTGTTCATGTCTGTGTGTCTCCGTCGTGTGCGCTCATGTCGACTCGGTTTCCGCTGCGTCCGGTGATTCCGCTTGTGTGAGTCGCCGGGTGTTCTCGGTCACGTCGCTCTCGTCCGCACTGTGGTCCATGATGGCGCTGCCGACCAGCAACGCGTCGGCGCCGGCCTCGCGCATTCTGCGGACGTCCGCCGGCGACGACACCCCGCTCTCGGCGATCAGCGTCACGTCGTCCGGAGCGGCGGGAGCTACCGACTCGAAGGTTTCGAGGTCGACCTCGAGTTTCGCCAGGTCCCGGTTGTTCACCCCAACGAGCTCCGCGTCCGCGTCGAACGCGGCCTCGAGTTCGTCCCGGTCGTGTACTTCGACAAGCGGCTGGAACCCGCGGTCGCGTGCGGCTGCCACGAGCGCTGGCAGGTCGTCGACGAACCGCGCGATTAAGAGCAACAGGTCGGCCGCGACGACGTCCATCCCGGCCTCGTCCAGAACGAAGTCCTTGCGGAGGACGGGGACGTTCACGGCTTCCCGGACGCGGGTCAGCGCGTCGGGTGAGCCGCCGAAGTGGGTCGGCTCCGTGAGAACCGAAATCGCCGCCGCGCCGCCCTCGACCATCGCTTCGGCCAGTTCGACGGGATCGTCGGCTCGCGTTCCGTCGGCCGTCGGACTCGTCAGTTTCACCTCCGCGATCACCGGGACAAGCCCGTTCGCTTCCGCCCGTGCCAGCGCGTCGGGCAACGACCGTGCGTCGACGTCTACGACGCCGTCGCCGCCGGAGCGCTCTCGAGCGGCCGCGAGGATCGACTTCACTGCGGGCGCAAGCTCCGTTTCGGAGTTCATTATTGTACATCGACGTACTCATATGTACATAAGGTTTGCGTCATCGTGATGGCGGAGACGGGAGACATCCGACGGTCCTGTTTCGGCGGGACGGTCGGTCGTCTGTCGGCGACCTCGCTGGCTAGTCGCTCCGTTCGGCTTCGAGGGCCTGGAGCGTGTCGTAGGCATCGACTGCGTACGTCATCGCGGGACCACCGCCCATCACCACGGCGATCTTCAGCGCGTCGACGATCTCGTCGTGGGTCGCACCGGCCTCGAGCGCCGCGTCCGTGTGCCAGAGGATACAGTGGTCACAGCAAGTGACGACGCCGATGGCGAGCGACATCAACTCTTTCGTCTTGTGATCGAGCGTCGTCGTCATTTCCGCTGTTTCGACGAACCCACTGAACCGTTTCAGCTCCGGCGCCTCGCTCGTCAGTTCGCCGAGCGTCTCCTTGAAATCGTCTAGTTCTTGTGATCGGGACATCGTTTAGCAAAACCACGACTGGGGACTAAACGCAATGGGGGTGGAACAGGACCGCTGTGAGGGGTCGCGCATTCCACACTTGTGACGTGTTGCAGACGGGATTCCGATCGCCGAGAACGGCAGTCGTCGGTGGTCATACCGCACTGAACCGAGACCCGGGACCGGCGCCTATTCAAGCCCGGGTCTCCTACGGCATCCTATGGTGGACGTTACGGACGCTGGAATCTACGCGCGGGAATCGCCGTACCTCGATCGGTACGTCCAGCTCGGAGTCGCCAGCGGGCGGGTTCTGAGCGTCTCGTTTCCCGAGGTTTTGGATGACGACGCCGAAGAGGACCACCCCGTACTCGATCGAATTTTCGAGTATCTCGACGGCCTCGAGCCGGTCACCTTCGAGGACGTCCAGGTTGCGATGACCATGCCGACCGACCAACGGTCGGTCCTCGAACAGGTCCAGCAGGTTCCCTACGGCGACCAGGTTACCGTCGAGACACTCGCCCGGATGACCTCGGGTCTCGATCACGAGGACGAAACCGACATCGTCCTCGTCCGAACGGCACTCGACGAGAATCCCGCGCCCCTTCTCATTCCCGATCACCGCGTCCGCGACGGCCCCAGCGCCGCGCCCCCGGACGTCGAGCAGAAGCTCCGGTCGCTCGAGGAATTGTAAGCGTCCGATATCCCGTATGAGCGAGTCGACGAAGGCACGAACCCGCATCCGAAGCTGTATACAGCGGTTCAACGGAGCAGTCGAGAACTCGGCGAGTACGCGGTTACGTCTCTGATCGGTCGATCTTCTCGGGCACTTCGAACGCCGTCGCCAACTCGAGTAACTGCACGAGGATCCGGCCTGTCGCGCCCCAGACGGTGTAGCCGTTCACGTGGAAGTAGTGGATGACGACCTCGCCGTAGTACGGATGTGATCGACGTTCGTACTCGTAGTTCGCTGGATCGAGCAGTCCGGCCAGGGGAAGCACGACGATTTCGGCGACTTCGTTGTCGTCGCGGACGTACTCCCGATCCGGGACGTGGGCAACAAACGGCGTGACGGCGTACTCGGTGACCGTCCGGATGTCGTCCAGTTGCCCGACTACTTCGGCCTCGCTCGGCTCGAGGCCGATCTCTTCGTTGGCCTCCCGGAGCGCGGTATCGAGGATCGTCCCGTCTATCGGCTCGGCACCACCGCCGGGGAAACTCATCTGGCCGGGGTGCTCGCCGAGGTGGTCGGCGCGTCGGGTGAACAGCAGGTGATCCTCACCGTCGCGATCGACGATCGGCGCGAGGACGGCTGCGTCGTACTCCTGATCGTCGATCTCGACCGGGTCGTGGGCGGCGACCGGCTCGAGGCTCAACCTCGTATCAGTCATTCCGAAAGTGCGTCCTCCAGCCGCGTCCGTTCGTCTGTGAGATCGACCGGTGCCCAGGCCTCGAGGTCGTAGCTGACGTCGAGCAAGGTCCGACACCGCGCGCCGTCGCCTGCGGCGATTGCTTCCTCGACGGCTGCAACGAAGCGATCGCGGGTCGCATCACCCAGTGGCTGCCGATCGGGTCGGCGGCGTTCGACGTCGAGGATGTGGGGGACGTCTTCGGCGTGTTCCGGTACCGACGGAAACGCAGTTGGCCCGGCGACGAAGAGCGCCTCGCCGTCCGTGTTCGCCACTGCGTCGCTTCCGCTGGCGGGATCGTACTGAACGAGTGCGAACGATTCGAGTGCCGCCTCGATCGCCGTGTCGAGGGTGTCGTCGTCTACCGACTGCCCGTCGGCTCGATACGCGGCCTCGGCGAGCGCCCGCTCGAGCTCTTCGCGGGTCAACCCGCCGAAGAGGTCGACCACGCCGGCCAGTTCGTCGGCGGTCGCGTCCATACCCGGTCCAACGGCCGGTGATGGGATTAGTCTTGTGAGCGTGATCCGACCCGTCGCTCTTGCCAGGGCTGGGCAGCTTCGACCACCTCGGCCGGGTCGAACGGGGCGTCGGTCCACCGCGGCAGACGCGCGTCGTCCTCCGGCGGCGCGATCGAAGTGGCGTAGCGGGCCAGCTGATCGCGTTCGCCAGCGGGATCGTACTCGAGACCGTTGAACGCCGCATCGACGTGATATTGTCGGATCAGTGTCTCGCCGACTGCACGATATCGCTCGGGCAGCGTCTCGTACTCGGGATCGACGCCGTGTTCCTCGAACACGCGTAAGAGTGCGGCCGCGACTTCGCGGCTCATCCCTTCGAGCCCCGTCTCGCCCGCGACCGTTCGGTGGTCGTGTTCGTGGGTCCCGAGGTCGACCTGAGCAGTCCCGTCGAAGCCGGCGACCGCGAAGGCGTCGCCGAGCGTTCCGACCTCGAGTCCCCACGCCCGGGGTGGGCGCAGCCGGCGGGTGAGGTTGGCGGTCGCGGCGAACTCGCCGGCCAGCGCGTATCGAAACGCGCGGAGGTAGTCGACGATCGGCTCGTCGTGGGCGTCCGCGACCGTTCGAACGAGCGGTTCGTAGAACAGGCGGCAGAGCCGGCCGTAAAGCCGATCGCGTTCGACGCGGGCGTAGTACCCCTTCGAAAAGTCGAAGTTCATCGTCAGGGGTGCGAGCAGGCGGTGGACGTGTCCGCACTCGTAGCTTCTGACATCTGCATCGTGGACGACGACTGCGTCGGCGCTGTCGGCGGCCGGGCCGAGCGCGAGCCATACGTCTCGTCCCTTTCCGAAGTATCCGCCCAGGTCCGCGTCGGTGAGCAACGCGTCGACGTCCGGTGCGGTACACCAGAGGACGCGCATCGGCAGCGCGAACGAGGTGAGCCACTCGCGAAACGGCCCGATCTGATCGGGCTCGGCGCGAACGGGAACGAAGACCGCAGCAGGCGCTGGCTCGAGGCACTCGAGTTCGCGGAGGACATGTTCGGCGGCGGGACGGTCGTACTCGCGGGCGGTCATCGGGACGACGACGGCCGTCTCGGCGACTGCGGCGGCAGCTTCGTGTCCGAGGTTGCCACAGGGTCCGTCCCCGTCGCTGAACTCGTGGAGCGTCGCGATTCGCTCCTGGACGTACTCCATCGGTGGGGTGTTCGGGCGAATCGGTAAAACTGCCACGAATGCGGCCCGGTGATATCCTCCCCGTCGTGAACGACGGCCTTCTCGTTCCGCAAGGTGGGATAGTTGCCGGTCCACGACACAACGTGTTCTCTCTCGCAGCGGGTGAAATCCGACCAATACTCTTCGAGGATCGAACCGTTCGAGATCCGGACGGGTTGTCGTATCTGAGATCGTGCTCGAAGCTGTCTGCTTTGGACGTGGTTTGTGGCGGGTGTGAGAAGCCGCTGAAGACCGAAAATCACCCCGACGAGATCGAGACGCTCCGAATCTGTCCGAATTGCAACGCCGAGTGGAAGGAGATCCGCTAGGGCCATTTTCTCCCCCGATTGCCACGACCGTTCGGGGGTGGAGTCGAGATTCCGAATCGATCCCACGCGCCGTCTCGGTCCTCCGCCCGGCGCACAGCGTCCTACCGACGGTTCTCGTCGCCGTGCGGTGACCGACGGGGTCTGACGTCCAACTGCTTTTACCGACGAGCGCCCAATCACGGGTGTGAGCTACGGAAATCTTTGCGACCACCTCGACGCTCTCGAGGCCGGCGATGGTCGACACGTCGTCGCCCTTCCCGACGGCAGCGTCGACCACCGGTACGCTCTCTCGGGAGCCGGCGGCGCGTCCATCGAGGGCGTCGACGAGTTCGCCGGCCAACTCGCAGACGGCAGCCGTGCGTTCTGGCTCGAGGCAACCGGCGTCCGGCCCGGTGGACAGGCGGTCAACGTGGCCGTACAGGTCGACGCACTCGGCGATTCTGCGACCCTCGTCGGTCATCTCGACCATCCGGTGTTGGCAGACTTTTCCTTCGAAACGTACTCCATGGGCCCGCCAGCGACCGTCAGCGTCGTCGCGTTCGATGGGGACGACCTCCTCTTCTCAGAGCCGGGGCCGACCGAAGCGTGGGACGTCGCGGATCTCAGTGCGGTCGTGGACTGAGACCAGCTCGTCGATGCGGACGCGCTCTGTTGTGCGAACTGGGTCACGGTCCGCGGCCTCACGGCCGTCTTCGACCGACTCCAGTCGGCCCCGCCCGCCGAGTTCCTCGCGGTCGTCCTCGATCCCGGCCCGATCGACGCGGTCGAGCCGGCGGCGCTCGCGGACCTGTTCGACGCGCTCGCGCAAGCGGACGCGGCAAGCGACACCCTCGAGGTTGTTCTCTCCGTCAATCCGACCGAACTCGAGGCCGCCGTGACGGCCGCCGACGGAGCGGACGGCGCGTTCGATGGGGCCCCGGACCGGAACCGAGACAGAGCGGAGACCCTTCGTTCGGCGGTCGACGTCACAGGCGTGGTCTCTCACGGCGCGGACGTGGCGGCCGGGGCGACTCGCGACGAGTCTGCCGTCGTCGACATGCTCGACGTCAGTGAGGTGACGCACACGACCGGTGCCGGCGACCGATTCTCGGCTGGGCTGGCGTGTGCGCTGGCTCGCAAGTGGCCGCTCGAGGCGGCGCTCGCGCTCGGAAACGCCTGTGCGGCACACTTCGTCGAAACTGGCGAAACCGCCAATCCAAGGGCGGTGCGCTCGTTGCTCACGCGCCGGGGGTGAGTCCGATCGATCCGGACTAGCGTTCGCCGGCCAGCGCCGAAAAGAGCCGGTCTTCGAATTCCGCGCGGCTGATCCCGTCCGAGGGGCCGATTCCGTTCATGTGGTCGACCGAGAGTTGGCCGCCGCCCATTCGCGCGTGACCGCCCGCGCTAGCCATCGGAATGTCGCTGATAGCGTGGCGAAGCGTCTCGCCCATGTGGACCCGGTCGTCGCGCGATCGGCCGGAGAGGTGGAGCGTCCCGTCGTTTTCGCCGTAGACGACGACCGCCGTCACGCCCTCGAGATGCATGAGTTCGTCCGCGGCCTGCGGAATTGCGTCCACGTTCCCGATTTCGCCGACGTCACAGACGGCGAATGGACCCTCGACGCGTTTCTGAGTGATCGCTGTCGCCTTAACCCGTAATACGTCGTCGCTGACCTGGGGATTAGCGATTCGGTCGAGCAAGTCCTCGTCTATCCCCGGAAACAACGTGGCACAGGCGTCGAATTCGGCCCGCGAGCAGCCGTTCGTCAGGTGGTTCGTGTCCGACTGAATTCCATAGAGCAGTCCTGTTGCCAGTTCCGGTGAGATCTCGAACCCGCTCGAGCTTTCTTCTTCGTCGGCCATCGTCGCGCCGATATCGGTTAGATACTCGACGATGATCGTCGACGCCGCGCCGTAGTCGGTCCGAACGTCCGTGAACTTCGTCCCGGCTCCGTTACCGGGGTGGTGGTCGACGACCGCGATCGGCTCGACGGTCTGGGCACCGGTAAAGCCCCGCGGGGTATTGTGATCGACGAGTACCACCGCGTCCGAGCTGAGCTGCGAACTGGCCTCGATGGGGTCGAGATCCAGATCGAGAACGGTCCGGAACGCCCGATTCTCCTGGTGACGGATCTCGCCGGGGAACTGCAGGTTCGCCTCAGTGTCGACCGAGTCCGCGATCGCTGCGATCCCCATCGCACACGACATGGCGTCGGGATCCGGATTTGGGTGCATCAACACCGTCACGTCGTCGTGATTCGCGAGCACGCGCTGCAGCCGGGCGCCCGGCGGTCGTCGGAACCAGCGAATCGCCCACCAGCCGCCGATAACGAGTCCGACGACGACGAGGACGAGAAGTGAGAGAACGAGCGGTTCGAGAGAGCGGATCGAGTCGCCGACGAAACCGGTCACGAAGGGATTCGCCCCGACCAACGCAGCCCCACTCGAGACGGTCCGGCGGCTCATATCAGCAAATCAAATCGGACCACCAAGAGTTTTCCCCATAGCAGCCGGGGTTCATCACTTACCCGACGAGCTTCGGAAGCGTTCGATAGCAGCGTGATACCCTTCGCGGAACGTCGGATAGACGAACTCGTATCCCAGCGCCCGTAATTTCTCGTTCGAACACCGCTTACTCGTCAGAATTCGACGTCGACCGGCCTCGGAAACGTCGTCTGCCGCTAGGCGCTCGTCTTTCGTCTGCTTCGGGGGCCGTTCGACCCCGCACTCGTCGGCCAGCCAATCCGCAAACGTCCACTTCGAGGTGGGATCGTCGTCGACGACCTGAACCACCTCGCCGCGTGCGAGGGCCTCCTTGAGCAGGTAGCGGACTGCCCCGGCCGCGTCGTCTCGGTGGACCATGTTCAGATACCCCTCCGTCACGGGCCCCTCGAGGTAGCGCTCGAGCCGATACCGGTCGGGTCCGTAGAGGCCGGCGTAGCGCGCGACGGTCCCGTCGATGCCGTGTTCCGGCGCGTCCTCGAGTGCGATCCGCTCGGCCTCGGCGAGTACCGCGGTCTTGTCGGTGGTCGGCTCGACCGGCGTTTCCTCGTCGACCCAGGCGCCGTCGTGGTCGCCGTGGACGCCGGTCGAGGACGTGTAGAGGAGCCGCTCGGGTGGATTCTCGCGCTCGCCGAAGGCATCGATCACCGTTTGCAACCCGTCGACGTACACCTCGCGAGCAGTCTCGGCTCCGCGGCCGCCGCTGCTCGCGGCGAACACGATCGCGTCGACGTCCGGTATCGTCGCGAGCGCCTCGCGGTCGGTGACGTCCGCCCGTCTCGCTTCGAAGCCGGCTTCTTCGATCTGCTCGACGCCCGCAGGCGATCGGCGAACACCGATCGGCTCGTGCCCGCGATCCGCGAGCTGTCGGCCCAGTTCGATCCCGACGTACCCGCAGCCCAGGATCCCAACGTACATGACCGAACTCGCGGTCGGCTGCACATAATCTCACCGCTCGAGCCCCGGTTTCCGACCACCTGTGCTACTCGTGTCGTCGGTTGCGAGTCGATGCGCTTGACCGCACGCTTGATACGGACTACTGTACGTCATTGCCGGTGCACCCGCAGGACGGTCGCGGTTGCACCGGTACATCGGTATAGCAGACCGTATGAGGTCGAACGGACGCGAGGAAGGCGGTGCGCAACGGGAAGGTACTCGACGGCGACCTGCGAGGCGCTACTCGACGGTGACTTCGACCGCGTGGGGAAGATACGCGTTCTCGGCGTAGCCGCCTTCGTTCCACGGATATGCGTCGTCGCGGTCCTCGTCGGGCCGCGCGATTCGCGCCGGTTGGCGGCGGCCGCGGTCGTCCGTCGCTCGAGAAACGAGCGTGTAAGTGCCAGGAGACGGCTCCCAGACGTAGCGAAACAGCCGCCAGGCGCAGTCGTAGTGTGGACCGAAGAACGATCCCTCCTCCCAACTGCCGCCGCCGTCAGTCGATAGTTCGATGGCCGTCACCTCGTCGTCGCCCGCCCACGCGACGCCGACGACTTCGACTGTGCCGTCTTCTCGCGGGGCGACGGTCTCGCCGTCTTCTGGCGAGCCGATCGTGGATTTGACGTTTTCGTCGAAAGTGTACGGATGATCGATCTCGTCGGATTCGATCTGGTCCCAGGTGTCGTCCGTCGGCACCGTCGGGTTCGATTCGGGCTCGACGCCTTCGGGGTGGATCCGGTAGGCAGATTGCTGCCACTTGGTGTAGTCCTCCCCGTCGCGGTCGGTCCAGTCCTCACCGTGGACCATCGTCTCCGCGACGTGGAGTTCGGTGAGCCACTTGACGCTGTTGACGCCGTACCAGCCCGGAACGAGCAACCGAACTGGCTGCCCGTGTTCCGGTGGGAGCGCCTCGCCGTTGACTTCGTACGCGAGGATGCAGTCCTCGAGAACTTTGGTCATCGGGATCGAGCGGGCGAACCGGTCGTTCTCACCGTCGACTTCGGGACGGTCGCCACCGACCGCAGTAAGCCACGTGTCGTCGGTCGCCGCTCCGTGGTCGGTCAGAATCGAGCGTAGCGGCGTCCCCGTCCAGATTGCGGTACTGACGGCTCCGTACTCCCACTGCACGCTTCCTGTCTCCGGTTCGAAGTAGCCGCGGCCGTTTCCGGCACACTCCATCGTGTGCGCGACCGCGACCGTCGGGTAGTCCTCCCGAATCGCGTCCATTCCCAGGTCGGCCTCGCGATCGACCGCACCAGCCAGTGCGACTGTCCACTCGTCGGCCTCGGGCTCGAGCGTCTCGTTGCGGTGGCAGACGTAGTGATCCTCGAGCGGTGTGAGCCAGTTCGCGTACGTGTCTCGATCGGCGGCGCCGACGACCCGATACCGATCTTCGAAGTCGGCGACGGCCTCCGTGCCGGGTTTGCGACCCAGAATTGCGTCCGTCTCTCGCCGTCGGCGCTCGCTGCGCTCCGAATTCGACATGGGGTCCGAACACCGTCGAGCTAGATAAATACTCGGTGGTATCGCTGGCCGCGAGACGACCCGACCGGAACTCGACGACGCCTAGGGTGCGCCGTCGGCGATCACGTACTGGACGTGGACGAACTCCTCGAACGACATCGGTGCCCGCTGTTCGATCTTTTGCTGGATCTCCTTTGCGTCCATGTCGATCTCGAGTTTGCTCTCGACCGCGTCGACGTCGAGGACCGCAGTCGACATTCCGAGCAGGAGATGTTCGAGCGCTATCGTGACGACCGTCTCCGGACCGGGTTCTCCCTCTTCGAGCGCCTGAATCTCCGCCGCTTCCTCGAGTGTGAGGTCGGGCGAATCGCCTCGTGCGAGCGCCTCGAGCGCGTCCCGTTCCAGGTCTGTTTCGGCCGTGACGGCCTCGGGGCCGCGTCGGTCGACGATCGCCGCGAGCTCGTCTTCGTACTCGGCCCGAAGATCGGCGGGTGAGTCGGGAACGGTCATCCGTTGTTCGTAGAACATACCCGAACGGAGGGGAATGCGCCAGAAATGCATTGTGACCTTCATCGGACGGGGCGCCGCCAGATCGGCCACTGGTCCGCGCCGTGTGCGTCCGCTCGCTTGACGGCATCGTCACCTCGAAGGCGGACGCTATTTTCATCGACGCCGGCCTCGGCGGCGGGACCGGCAGCGGCGGTGCGCCCGTCTTCGTCCACCACCTCCAGCGGCTCTACGACGGTCCGGTCTACGCACTCGGCGTCTTGCCGGGACGAAACGAGGGGACGCTCTACCAGGCCAACGCCGGCCGCTCGCTGAAGACGCTCCTCAGGAGGTCGATTCGGTGCTGCTCGTCGTCGCAGGCCAGCCGGATCCCCGAAAGCGAGCCGGTGACTCGAGGACGAAATCGGCAGCATGCAGGTCCGGGACGGAGACGTTCCGCTGGTCAGCGACCGACTCGGCGCGCTGGTGTTACTCAGCGGAGCGGACGGTCGGATCAGATTCAACGGTTCGTGGACCGAGCGCGTGACGCAAAGCGCGCACAGGAGCGGGAATCGACGGACCACGCCGAGCAGTTCGCGGACGACCGACTCGAGAATCTCCTCTAGTCGATCCTGAACCCACGGCGATCCTGAACCGATGGAAGGGCTTTTTACTTCGGCTTCGCTGACAGTGATAATGACCGACGAGTGGGTCGGTGGGATCGTCACCGACCGCAACGGCGACGGTCCACCGACCGTCGAGGAGTGGCGACTCGTATCGGTTCCCGGGCGCCCAAGTGGGTTCGACGGGGGACCGATCGCCTATCGAACGAACTTTACGGATCCCCGATACGACGAGGCTGAACGGGCGCTACTCGAACTCCGTGGCGCCTACGACCGCGCGACGGTCTGGCTGAACGGCACGCGACTCGGAACCAACGAACCGCACTTCGTTCCCCTTCGACTCGAGTTCGAACCGCAGCCCGAAAACGAACTGATCGTCGTCTGCGAGCGACCCGACTCGTTTGCGGGGATCTACGAGACCGACGAGGTACCGGCCCACTTCGGGACACCGGGTATCTGGTGGGACGTCGAGGTCGAATCGCGACCCACGGCCTTTCTCCGGCGGCTCGAGGCACGGACTCGTGTCGGCGTGAGTCCGGAGTCACGGCGGAGCGTGGAGACGACGGGGGAAGCGATCACGACCGCGACCACCGACGGCGCGGGTGCGACTATCGACGTCACACTCGAGATAGATGCGGGCGAGGCGGTCGACGACGCGGCGTCGCTGTCGCTCCGGCCAGCGGGGTTTCGCGGTGGCGCCACTATGGAGCGGATCCAGATCCGAGCCGACGCGGGCGAGCGGACGACGGTGTCGAAAACGATCTCCATGACGAAGCCGTCGCTGTGGTGGCCTCGCGGTTACGGCCCCCAACGACGGTATACGATCCGGGCAAAACTCGGCGACGACGCCATCGAACGAACCGTCGGTCTCCGGTCCGTCGAGCGAGACGACGACGGACTGGTGGTCAACGGCCGCCGCGTCCGCGCTCGCGGATTCACGCGGCTCCCCGGCGGCGACCCGCGCGACGACGTCGACCGGGCGGTCGATGCGAACGCCACGATGCTTCGTGCCCGGGCACACGTCCCACCGCGAGAGTTCTACAGCGCCTGTGACGAAGCGGGAATCCTGGTCTGGCAGGATCTACCCGCCACCGGAACCGGGTCTGAGCTACCGGTCGAGCGGGGGACGGAACTGGCGTCGGCGCTCATCGAGGAATACGGGCGACATCCCAGTCTCGCGATGATTGGCGTTCACGATCGGCCGTTGGACCCGTTCGCGGATCCGCTCGGGAGCGGCTTCCGCTCGAAACTTGCAGTTCGGTATCGGGCGTGGCGGACGTCGGTCGACCATGGTCCCGCAACCGAGATCGCCGAGTCGATCCCCAGCGATCTCCCCGTCGTTCCGACGATCGGCGCGCCGGGAACCGGCGCGGAGGCGTCTCACCTGGCTCTCGGCTGGCAGTACCTCGAGGCGGACGATATCGACTGGCTGCTCGAAACGTATCCCGCTCTGGAGGACGTCGTCGGCGGGTTCGGAACTGGCTCTCTCACGAGTGATGACGCCGATCCCGCGGCGATTCCGGGGATCGACCCGACGCTGCTCGAGCGGCGAGCAGACGATGCCGACGCGTCCCAACTCGAGCAGACGCGGACGCTGAAGACGATCACGGAAGCACTCCGACGGCGAGGTTGTGGCATCGTGACGGCGTCGACGCTACGCGATAGTGCGCCGGACGGCGGGATGGGTGTTCACTCGGTCGACGGCGAGCCGAAACGGGCCGCCGAGGCGATTTCACTCTCGTTCGAACCCGTCCAGGCCGTTCTCGACGGCCCGGCCAGTCCAGGAACGGTCGGGATCACCCTCTGCAACGACACGCACGATGTGCTCGAGCCGGTCGTCGGCTGGCGGGTCGGCGACGCCACGGAGACCGCACAGGTAAGCGTCGGGCCGCTCGAGACGACGCCGGTCGGAACGGTTCGAATCCCGCGGGACGCAGAGCGGGTCGACCTCGAGGTGGCCGTCGACGGTCGGTCGGTCTGGAACAACTACGAGTTGTGAACCGCATTCGCAGCGACCGTCGTGCGTTCTCACTGGCCAAAAATCGTCGCGTGGTTTCACCCGATATTGGCCGATCCGACTGCCCTGACTGGGTGTGAATCGGCTCGCCGTGATCGAGTGGCGGTTCTTCCACGAAGCCGAGACACTCGCGTGGCTTCGGCCTGAATCCGTCTCGGTATGCGTCATACGGTCTGCGGTGACGATGTACCGGAGCACCCACAGAACGATCGCGGTTGCTCCGGAACTGACGGACAGCAGTTCGTATCAGTCGACCCGGACGTCACGCACATTCGGTCTCGTCTGTCACGATGGTGATATCGAGATGCTGGTCTATCGACGTTCGGCGCGGCAGTTCCGTCGCTGCCGTCTTTCTCCGGGCAAACGACGTTCTGACCGCCGGTTTTCTCTAAACGATGCACTCGAAACACGCTCGGTAATCGGATCTCCAGTGCGTCTCTCGTGTCGCACGCCGTGGATGTTTCGACTGCGCTCCAATATAAGTACCTCCCACCACCCCTGTCAACGTCCAACATGGCACGATGAGGGCCCTGAGAACCGGTTTCGGGAGTTTCGGGACCGGTACATTTAAATTATAAGCGCCAGTAGTAGCGGCTACCAGAACGCCACCGGGGCGCGTATCGCTCGACGATCGATGACAGGAAATCTTATTCACCGAGGTTTCGCAGATCGTGAGCAGTCGCTTCGAACAGCCGGACGGCCCGTAACGAGCGCCACTCGTCTTCTGACCGGCGAGTCGCTTTCTGCCGTCCGACCGGTTCTCCGGTGCGGGTATGGCACAGAGGTTTGAATAACATGGTAGACGAATCGAAAAACATCGAACTGACAGAGGACGACCTCGAGAACAAATCGAAAGGGCAGCTCATCAAAATGGCCGGTCAACTGCGGGATCGGCGAAACGAGCTGAATCAGATGGCTTCTGAACGCGCCTCCAAGCGCGACGATCTCAACGCGAAGACTCGCGAGAAAGTCGACGAGGCTCAGGAACATCGCGAGAAACGCGACGAGCTAAACGAGCAAGTCCAGGAGCACAAAGAACAGCGCAACGAGTTAAACGCCGAGGCCAACGCGCTGTTCGACAAGGTCGAGCAGCTCAAGTCGGACATGGAACTCGACGAGGGAAAGGACCTGGAGGAACTCGAGAATGAAATCGAACAACTCGAGTTCAAACAGCAGACCGAGGTTCTCTCGAGCGAGGAAGAGAAGGACCTTATCGAGAAGATCGAGTCGAAGCGCGAGGAATACGAAGAGCGCAAACAGAAACTCGATCAGAACGAAGACTTGGAGGAACTCGTCGAGGAGGCCGAAGAAGTCCGATCGGACGCCTCCCAGCACCACCAGAAGGTGACGGAGCTGGCGGACAAGGCCCAGGAACATCACAATCAGATGATCGAGGCCTATCGCGAAGCCGACGACATCCGTGACGAGGCCGACGAGATGCACGAGAAGTTCGTCGTGGCCCAGGAGGCCGCCGACCGCCACCACGAGGACTTCGTCCGCGTTCAAAAGCGCCTGCGCGAACTGGACAAGAAGGAAGAAGAAGAGCGCAAGTCGGAGCGCGACAAGAAGAAGGAAGCGGCCAAAGAAGAGGCCGAGGAGATTTATCAGAAGTTCAAGGAAGGCGAAACCCTCGACACTGAAGATCTGATGAAGCTCCAGAAAACGGGGCTGCTCTAAGTCGAACACGTCTACCGCGTCTTTTCTCCCGATTTTCTAGATTCGAAAGCGGGTACAGAGTCGTTCGCATTCGCGTCCGTCAACGGGCGCACAGCGGACTCTCCCGACTCACCGCCGTAGAGCAATCGTCGCGTCGGTCAGTTACACAGTCGTGACAGTCACCGTTCCGTTCTCATAGTCTGTGAACCGTGTACTGCTCTTTTGTTCATACGGGTGTTCCACACCAGCCTAACAGGGTAATGAAATCGAACGAACATCGGTCGGTCGAGAATCCGACTGCTCGGGAACGGCTGACGGAATTCTATACGACGTTCAATCACGTCGTCACGAACGACAGCGACATCGATACGTTGGCAGCGGCGATGACGGACGACGTTACCTGGATAGACGCGACGACCGGCGCTCGTACCGATCGACGGTACTCGGGGACGGACGCCGTCCTCGAGAACGTGGTTCTAACACCGCGTGATCGATCCGATCATCTTCAGGCCCATCCCGAACGGTTCACCGACGCGGGTGAGACCGTGATCGTAGAGGGCGCCTACGTCGGAACGGTCGACGGACGGAACTTCGATATCGCGTTCGCCCACGTATTCGAACTGATCGACGGCCGGATCGACGGCTGTACGGCCTACAGGGATACTGCACTCGAGCAGCGAGTATTCGATGCCTAACGCTGCCTGTCCGGGGATATGCTGGATTGGAAACCGACAGGTTGCAGTATACGATCTATAACAATGGAACAAGACCCACTGACCTCGCGTATGCAACGACACAGGGACGACATGAGCGTGGTCGTTCCCGGGATCGGCGCGCCGAGTACCGTCGCCTGTCTCCGCTCGCTTCGACCACGCGGCATCCGAACGATTGTCGGCTCCGAGTCGCGGTCGACCCCGGCGGCCACGTCGGCGTATCGCGACGAATTCGTCGGCCTTCCGGACCCGGCGACGGATCTTCCCGGCTACGGAGACGCCTTGCTCTCGCTCGCCGAACGTCCGGACGTCGTGACGATCATCCCCGTTCGGGAGGAAGACGTCTACGTCCTTGCGGATCGAAAAGACGCGTTCGCTGACGAAATTGCGACTCTCTGGCCGGATTTCGACACGCTTCGACGCGTCCAGGACCGCATCGACCTCTTCGACGCGGCCGACGCAGCCGACGTCGCGGCCCCCGAGACCGAACGCCTCGACGAATGGGACGACTGGGATCAGGAGACGATCGTCAAACCCCGCTACACCGTGGCCGCCCCCGAGTATCTCGGCCCGACGTTCGACTGCGCTGAGATCGGCTCCACCGAGTACCAGCGCCCCGGATCTCGACCGGATACGGCGGCGGAAATCGAGAAACGTGGTCACATTCCGCTCGTCCAAGAACGGATCGCAGACCTGCGAGAGTTCGGCTTCTTCGCGCTCTACGATCACGGCGACCCCGTTGCGACCTTCCAGCACTGTCAGCGTCGGGGATGGGAGTATTGCGGCGGTCCGAGCGCATACCGAGAGTCGGTCCACATCCCGGAACTCGAATCCGCCGGTCGCGCGCTGCTCGACGAACTCGAGTGGCACGGCCTCGCGATGGTCGAGTTCCTCCGCGACCCCACGGACGGCGAGTTCAAGCTGATGGAGATAAACCCGCGCTTCTGGTCGTCGCTGCCGTTTTCCGTCCGAGTAGGTGCTGACTTCCCCTACTATTACTGGAAACTCGCGAACGACGAGTCGATTACGTCAACCCCGACGTACGAGGTCGGCATCGGCGGCCACCTCCTCCGTGGTGAACTCAGTTACCTCCACAGCGTGGCGACCAAAGAGTATCCGCTTGTGGATCGTCCCCCGCTTTCCGGAGCCATCCGCGAGGTCGCGGCGTCGATTCTCCGCCATCCCCGGTTCGATTACGCGGTCGGCGACGATCCGGTGCCGTTCTTCCAGGACAGCGTGAATCTCGTGCGGGCGTGGCTGAATAGTCACGCCGACTCGGATCGGCCGGCCGGCGCGACAACGGAGGCGATGGCCGAAACCGGACGTCCGGACGACGGACGCGCGGAATCAACCGAAACGAGCGAAACGAGCCCGTCCGTCGACGGTGACTCGACGCGCTCGGTTCAGACTGACGGCGGCTCGCAATCCCACTCACGACGGTCCTGACAGAGCCACGCCGAAGCGCTCCGGCCGAATCGCCCGCAACCGCCAACGCTTATCGGACTTCGCCCCCAGCTACGCAGTATGACTCGAGGTGGACCCAGTGGTCAGTAGCGAGGATGTCGGTCAACTAGTGATCGTCGTCGTCGGTGCGCTCGTGTTCGCAGCCATCGGTATCGTCCTGTTCGTCATCCTTCCGTCGACGCTGGCACAGCTGCTGGGCGTGGTCCTCGCACTCGGAACCGCTCTCGTCGGTATGCGTCTGGCGGGCAACGTCGCCAGATCGATATTCCCGGGCTACGACGTCGCCGAAGTGGCCGTCGAAGGCCCGATTGCCCGCGACGGCGGTGGCGGTCGATTTCCGTCCACTCCAGGGACGACGCCGGCCGACGATATCGTCGAACAGATCGATCGCGCGAACGACGACGATAACGCACAGGCGCTTCTCCTGAAGCTGAACACGCCAGGGGGCGAGGTCGTGCCGAGCGACGATATCCGGCTCGCGGCAATGCGATTCGACGGCCCGACGATCGCCTACGCGACCGACGTCTGTGCCAGCGGCGGCTACTGGATCGCCAGCGGCTGTGACGAACTCTGGGCCCGCGAGGGGAGCATCGTCGGGTCCATCGGCGTTATCGGCTCGCGGATCAACGCGAGCGACTTCGCCGAGAAGGTCGGCCTCTCCTACGAGCGGTTCGCCGCCGGCGAGTACAAAGACGCCGGCACCGCACTCAAGGAAATCGACGAGGACGAACGCGCGTACCTCCAGGGGCTGATCGACGACTACTACGACACCTTCATCGAGCGCGTCAGCGATGGGCGAGACCTCGAGCCCGAATTCATCCGAGACACCGAGGCACGGATCTACCTCGGCGAGCAGGCCTTCGACCTCGACCTCGTCGATCGCCTCGGCACTCGCCGAGACATAGAGGGCGAGTTGGCCGACCGTCTCGACGTCGACGAGGTATCGGTCGAGAAATTCGAACCGAAGCGTCCGCTGATGGCTCGCGTCGGTGCCGGCGCTCAGACGGTCGCGTACGCCTTCGGTGCCGGAATCGCGGGCTTCGCCGACGAGCGCGGGTTCCGGCTGCGGAGCTGAGTCGACTGCCACTCGTGCGCGAACCGATATAGCGGTCGAACCGGCCGCCGACCTCCACGGCACCGACCGACGGAGCGTCCGCGATCGATTCGAGCGCCGGACCGGCGCCGGCTTGATGCTCGACGGTCCCGTCGCGATCGATGTGATCGCGGTGCTGGACACGGCCACGGGGGTAGTCGAACGAGTAAGTGGTTTTATCGTTACACGGAATGCAACAGCTATCGTGACTACGCTGGTCGTCTGCCTTGATCGGACCGACGACGTCGGCCGCAAGACCGGCCTCCGCTCGCCCGTCGTCGGTTGGGAGGCAGTTCGCGCGCTCGTGACCGATGTCGGCCTCGCAGATCCGGAGGACTCGGGGGTCAACACCCTGCTCGAGTCGCTCCGCGTCGCACAGAACCTGCGCGACGAGAACGAGGAAGTCGTCGTCGCGGTCGTCTCTGGAGACCACGATTCGATGGTATCGGCCGATCGAGCGGTCGCCGAGCAACTGGACGGACTCCTCGCCGACTACGAACCCGATTCGGCGGTCGTCGTGACAGATAGCGCGGATGACGAGCGGCTGATCCCGATCGTGGAGAGCCGCGTTCGGGTCGATTCCGTCGACCGGGTCGTCGTCCGCCAGGCCCGCGACATAGAGTCGACGTATTATCTGCTCAAGCAGTTCCTGGCCGACGAGGAGCTCCGCCAGACGGTGCTGGTCCCGATCGGGTTGACACTGCTGGTCTTCCCGCTGCTCGCGACCATCTCCGGCCCTGCGGAGGGTGCGGCCGCGATCACGACCGTCATCGGACTCTTCTTGCTTTACAAGGGGTTCAACATCGACGAGCGGCTGACCAGACTCGCTCATCAGACGCGGGAGTCGCTTTACTCCGGCCAGGTGTCGGTCGTCACCTACGTGGTCGCGGCCGGACTGACCTTCGTCGGCCTGTTCGTCGGCGCACTCGGCGTGTCGAACCTCGGTGAAACGCCGGGTGTGGTGATCCCCGCGACGCAGTTCGCCTTCGATAGCATCCCCTGGCTCGCAATGGCCGCACTGACCGCAAGCGTCGGTCGATTACTCGACGAGGCGATCGGCGAGGAACCGATCCGCAGTTCGTTTCTCAACCTGCCGTTCATCGTCGTCGCGGTTAGTCTAGTCGTCCGCGGGTTCTCTGCGTACTTCCTCGAGCAACAGGACGTGGTCGATTCGTTCGTCGTCCCGGCGGCGGAACTCGGGGTTCTCTCGAACGAACGGTTCGTGATGGGTGCCGGCGAACGGCTCGCGCTGTTCGTCGTTACTGCGATCGTGGTGAGCCTCATCGGCGCGCAGGTCGCGTCGGTCGTCTCCGGCTCCGGTGACGGCGGCTCCGACGCGGAACGTACTGACAGCAGTGACGGATCCGATGGGGCGGTCGAGCGTGACTCGACGACCGATGCGACCTCCGACCGTGAGGACAGGTCGCTATCGGATCGAGCGGACCCCGAACTCACCGACGGTGGCGCTGACGCGAACGCAGACCCGTACTCGTTGAACGACCGTGACCGGTGACTCGTCCCTGGATCGCTTGGGGCTCAGGTCAGATCGTCCCGTCTCCGAACTCGGTATCCATTTACCCGTTCCTCTTCACTACCGACTATGAGCGATGCAGACGGTGCGTGGATGAGCCTCTTTTCCGGCGGCAAGGACTCGGCGTGGGCGCTGTATCGAGCCATTGAACGCGGGCTACCGGTCGAACGGCTGGTTACTGTCCATCCCGAGGGTGACTCGTACATGTATCACGTCCCGGCGACGGACCTCACCGCGCTCGCGGCCGAGAGCATCGGTATCGAATTGATCGACGTCGAACCCGAGGACTTCGGAGCCGAGGTCGCCGTCGACTCGAGTAGCCAGGGCGACGATGAACTCGAGCCCCTGGAGGCCGCCCTCGCCGATCTCGACCGCGAACTGCCGGGCGGCGTTGCTGGCGTCACGGCGGGTGCCGTCGAGAGCGAGTACCAGACCAGCCGCATTCGCGGGATGTGCGACCGCCTCGGCTGTGAACTCTTCGCCCCGCTCTGGCAGCAGGATCCCCGGGGGCTGGCCGACGCGATGCTCGAGGCCGGCTTCGAGATCACGATCGTTCAGGTCGCAGCCCACGGATTGGACGAATCGTGGCTGGGCCGCACGCTCGACCGCGAGGCAATCGCCGACCTCGAGGCGCTCAACGAGGAGTACGGCGTCCACATCCTGGGTGAGGGTGGCGGGTTCGAGACGTTTGTGGTGGACGGGCCGCACATGGATCGGCGGATCGATCTCGAGTACGAGACCGAGTGGGACGGGACGCGGGGGCGGGTGCGGATCACGGACGCTCGGCTCGAGTGACGGGCCGCGAACGGACGCAGTGAGAGAGCGGCTTTTTGGTCCAGATTCACGTTGCGTCTTCCCGGCGACGATTTTCGCATGATCGAGAACGACCGCGAGCTGTTGGTTCGGGAGCTGCACGAACGCTACCACATCGACCGCGAACTCGAGGACCTGTCGTCGGAACTGGCCGAGGCCGCGAGCGACGAGGCGCTCGAGGAGTTTTGCATGGCCCACGGCGAGCGAACGACGGAGCAGGTGGTGCGGCTCAAACCGATCTTCGACGCGACCGAGGCCGAACCCCCACTGGTCGAGAACCCAGTTCTCGAGGGATTGCGGACGGACCGCGAGGACATCGTGGGGGACCTTCGGGAGCCGGTACTCGGCGACCTCGTCGAGACGGAACTGGGACGGGGAATCGAACGGCTGGAAATAACGAAACTCGAGACCCTGCTCGCACTCACCGACCGGATCGACTTCCCGAGCGAGGTCACCGATCCGCTGGAGCAGACCAGGGCGGATGCCGAAACCGGTCTCGAGCAGGTCCGGGAACTGACCGCCGTGTGAGCTGGCGGTTCGCGGCGGACCTGACGACCGGCCGACGGTCGCTGTCATTCACACGTGACGGACGGCATCGAGAACCGCGTCGCGTTCGGACGGGTCGGTAGCCGTCCACCACGCAACCCGGTCGAGTTCGAGCGGGCTGAACCCCGAGGCGAACGCCAGCCACTCGGCGGAGGCGATCGTCCGCAGACCCGTCGTCGTCTCGATCGGTGACTCTTCCAGGTCGTCGTCGACCGCCGTAAGCAGTCGCTCGATCGTCGGATCCGGCGTGACGGTTGCGACGCCGGCCAGCTGGCGGAGATACTGAAACGTCGCCGGGCCGATGCCCGAGATTGCCCCGATGGAGTCCTCGTCGTAGCCGTAGGGGTCGGCCGTTTGTGCCCAGTCGCTCAGCGCGGTGAGATCGTCGTCGGCCGATCGGTCTGTGAGAACGCGTGCGGTCCTACAGAGGACACGTCGCTTGCGTTGCGCACCGAAGGCAGCCACGAGGTCGTCGTCTTCGACGTCGATGGCCGCCATCTCACTGAAGGACGTGACTCGATCGGGTACGACGAAGGCGTCACGAAATCGCTCGACGGCTGGCCTGATTCCGTCGATGAAGCGCTGACCGGTCGTCGCGGCGGCAGCCTCGGCGACGAGCAACACCGGATCGTCCCCCGTCCAGCGACGATACGCGAGGAAGTCTCCGGCGAGTTCCTCGTATGGGACGTCCTCGGCGTACGGCTCGAGGACCGCTCGAACCGTCTCGTCAGGTTGCATGACCGTTGTCCCCACGTATCACACGGCGGACTCATATCTGTATCGACTGGTTCGAGTGAACCGATGACGACTGGACTCGACCGGGGTCACTCGTCCGTACCGTTCGTAATCGTCGTGTGCGCCCCGATGAGCGCCCCGGCGAGGTCGAGGTCTTCGATGTGGGTCCCCTGGTCGATGATCGAGCGGCGGATGTCGCCGTTCTCGACCACCGCGTCCGGAAATATGACTGTGTGTTCGAGGGTCGTCTCTTCGAGCGTGACGTCGTCCATGACGTGGACGTTCTCACCGATAGTCGCGTCTTCGAGGGAGGCCGACTCGGCGACCAGCGACTCACCGTTCAAGTGCCAGGCAACGGCGTCGAGATAACTCTCTGGGGTACCAATGTCGAACCACGCACCTTCGAACGTGTAGGCGTAGGTCGCCTCGCGGTTCTGGAGCCACTGGACGAACCAGCCGGGTTCGTCGGGATTGTGGCCGTCCTCGAGATAGGTCGGAAGCAAGTCGAGCGAATCCTGTGGGAACGCATAGCAGGCAATCGAAACGAGCGTGCTCTTCGGATCGTCGGGTTTTTCTTGGAAATCGATGACGCGGTCGCCCTCGATATCGACCAGGCCGTAGGATTTGGCCTTTTCGCGGGAGCCGACATCGTAGGCGGCGAGTGTGGGCGCGTCGTGGTCCTCGAAGTAGTCGAGGAACTCCGAGACGGCGAAACTGATCAGGTTGTCGCCGGCGATGACCAGCAGATCATCGTCGACGTTCTCGCGGTCGATCAACTGGGCGAGCGCCCCGACGACACCGAATTTATCCTCTTCTTCCGTCGTGTCCTCGACCGAAAGCTTCGGTTTGTCGAAGTCGCTGTTGGCCAGGTGTGCCTCGAAGTCGGGGGCGAACCGCTCGTTCGTACTCACGTAGACAGCGTCAATCCGGTCGTCCGCTTCCAGGTCCGCGAAGATCCGATCGATGACGGTCGATTCACCGATTGGGAGAAACATCTTGGGCCGGTGCTTGGTAATCGGCCACATTCGCGTCGCGTACCCGCCTGCAAGAACGACGGCCTTCATGCCCCGGTGTTCTCCAGCAGGGGCTAAGTTACTTGTCCTTCTTCGAGATCCGCGACCGTTGCCCGCCCAACTCGAGACGCGGTCGCCCGGTGTGTCGCGACGATGGTCGAGATTCCGACTGCGGTACCGGTTCGCGGGAATCGCCGGACGAGTGCGGCGATTCCGCTCGGACGATGGCCAATAGTATATACCCGAGAGGGCCGTGAGCCAACGTATGCGAGAGGCCGACGAAACGACGCGACAGCGCCTCGCCGACGCCCTCCGCGACGAACCGGCGACGCCGAGCGAACTGGCTGTACTGCTCGATCTGACCCCCCACGCCGCAGTCCGCCACGTCGAACACGTCTCCCGCTCGGTCGACGGAACCGACGAGCAACTCCTCGTCGCACCTCCCACGTGTCGGGACTGCGGTTTCGACGACTACGACGATCTGTTGAACCTCCCCTCGCGGTGTCCCAAGTGCAAGAGCGAGTCGATCGACGAGCCGATCTTCACGATCGAGTGATCTCGATCGACAGTCATCGACTATCGACTGTACGCAGCGAATATAGATTCTGAACCGGATTCGACACTAATATTTAGGCTGCAGGCGAGACCCCGATACGAACCCTCGAACGAGCGCCGTTCCGTCCCATCGGTAGCACGTCGGGCCCGTTCTCCATTACGGCCGTTCGCGCGAGGACCACTGAGTATACATGACTTACACCCCCCACTCGGACCTCGACGTCGTCGAGTTCGTACAGCAGATGCTCGACTGGCTCGACGAGGACGACGTGTCGGCCGAGGCGATGACCGACGCGTTCTCACTGCTGGCAGACCGGCGCCGACGCCTTCTACTCGAGGTCATGCGCACCTACGAGGAGGAGCTAACGCTCCCGGATGCGGCAGAGGAAGTCGCTGTCCGCGAAACGGGCGACATCGTGACCGATATCCCGGCCGAACAAGTTACGGAAGTGTATCTCTCGCTGTACCACGATCACCTCCCGCGGCTGGTCGACGCGGGTCTGCTCGAGTACGATCAGGAACGAGATCTGGTCGCTCCGGCCGCCGTCTAGAACTCGACGTTCGACGTCGACGTCCGGTCGAGCGTCCTGCCTTCTCTCTCACCGAGGCCGACGAACTTGTAGTCCTCGTCGGTCAGATAGACGTCGCTATCAGCGATCTCTATCTCGAGTTCGGTGAGATACGCACCCTCATACGGTCTGCTGTAACGATGTACCGGTGCAACCGCAGGGCGGTCGCGGTTGCACCGGCAATGACTTACCCCTATGCGCTGACCGCCAAATCGGCCGTAGCTGCCGCCGAACGCGTCCTCAAACGCGGAGATCGGATTCCGGTGGGGTTCCAGACTCCCTCGTCGGCGTTTGGGATTGAGTTTGCACTCGAACGGCCCGGAATCGAGCGCGAACCGACCGCGACACCGACCGATTCGGACGAGCGAAGCAGGACAACGGTCGAAGTAGACGATTGACGGATCCTGGTCGCCGCGGTAGCCGTGCGAGCCCTGGAATCGGCATATTTCACTCGCGTGAAAACACGCCACTCGAGCCAGCGCCACGCGTGTAACTCACCCATCGTTCCGCGACAACCAGGAAAACGTACCGACGTAGTGGATCGCAGACCGCGATTTCGATTCCGTACGGTTTCAGCGGCTTTCGTCACTCCGCGCCGAGCGTTCGACGACGGACCCATTCGAGAGAGAGCGCGCCTCCGGCGAGGGCTGTCCCAGTGGTGAAGCCAGGTGTTCCCTCAGAGGTGCCAGGGTCGGTTTCGCTCGACGTATCGGAATCGCCACCGGTGTCGTCCGAGCTCCCGTCTCTGTTACTGGAGTCGGTTTCGGAACCGTCGTCGCCGCCGGCCGTTTCGTCGTCCGCAGCGGTTTCGTTGCCGGAGCCGTCGTCCCCGCTGGCGGTTTCGTTGCCGGAATCGTCGCTGCCAGACGCCGAACCCCCGCCGTCCGATTCGGTGCCGTTTTCGTCAGAATCGGCTTTCGCATCCGACTCGAGATTTTCTCGCGGCGTCTCGTTGGTCACCTCAGCCGATGCGAGTAGCGGTACAGGATGGCCAGGGTTCATCGCATCCTCAACGTCCTCGAACATGTCGAGCTGGAGCGCAGACGTGGTCCGATAGATGTCGCCCACTCGGGACTCGTTGTTTTCTACGATCACAGTCGTGCTTCCGCCGGGCGAGATTGTGACGGTGTTGTTTTCGGCCGCTAACGGAATATGACTGAGGCGGCCATCGACGGGTCTCTCGTTCCCATTTGCCAGTTCATACTCGACCAGCCCATTTTCTTCGTCGTACCTGAGTGCCTCGATTGTGATCTTCCCAGGATGTGGGTTTTCTTGGCCGAGATCCGTTGGGAAACCTGCAAAGTCGTGGGCGTACGTAGTTCCGTCTTTCGTCAGGGTAATTTCTCCAGCGGCGCTCGAAGTCACGCTAACCGTCACGTTCTTCGCTGAATTCGCATCGACCGTAACAGTCGTCTCGGTCCCCGATTCATTGGTGTACGTTAACGTGACTGGCTGGTCGCCATCGTTCGTCACTTCGAAGATAGCGATGTCGTCGTAGTAATCGACACCGTGACTCGTAGCGGAGACGTCTTCCGGCGACACGGTGGAACTATCGCCCGCTGCCATCGCTGCCCCACCTGCGATGACTGACAAAATGACAATTGTTACCATTGCACCACCCCCAACTCGTTTTGGACCGATCATGGACAGTGTGGCTTCGGAGACGCCCACTACTTGTTATAATCCTCTGTCTAAGCCGTTTGAAATTCCTCACAGGTTCCGGGAACCTCATTCCGGTTCGTTTCATTACGCAAATCCGTAATTTGATGTTCCCGATACGGGATCGCACAACCCGGTGGTTGGAGAACGCTATGACCGAAAACAACGCATTTCCTTCTCCGGATGAGACGGTTCGTTGGCCCCGTCGCAACAATTGCGTAGGGAGAAATCGACGTGGATCCCCCCATTTTGCGTTACATTCGAGTGGAGTGTCCGACCACGTTCGTAGCCACTACCGTCGTACTTCGGAACGCCAATGTACAGGTGAAAATTTCCTCGACCGAAATCCGTCGGACCGGTAGCTGAGAATCTGACCGATGGCTCACCGGGTTCAGGCCGCCTCGAGGATCGCGAGTGCCCAGTCACGGTCGGAACGCTCGAGGCAGCCTCTGTAACGACCGATATTGTTTCTATCCCGATTGCTGCAGAGCCGGCGAATACGGGCAGTACACTCTTTCGTATCCGGAGAAAGGTGGTGGGCCACCGACCTACTGATAACAGGATTCCTCGACTTGCTCGCTGTACAGCCGTGCGAGTCGTTCTGTGACGAGGCCGCCACCGATCGGCTCATCATCGAGTGTCTCGATCGGCCGTACTTCCCAGGTACGGTTCGTGAGAAATGCTTCGTCGGCTTCCATGAGGTCGTTCGGTTCGTACCGACCCTCGTGGACCGGAATGCCAGCCTCGCGGGCGAGTTCGAGTACTATAGCTCGTGTGATACCCGGCAGGACCGGACCGTCGGTCGTCGGCGTGTGGATGGTCCCGTCACGGACGAACCACAGGTTGCTCGTCGCGCCCTCCGCGAGTCGGCCGTCGAAATCGCACATGAGCGCCTCGTCCGCATGTGGATCTAGTTCCGCGCGCGCGAGGATCCCATTCAGATAGTTGTGGGTCTTCGCCGCGGCCGGAATCGATTCGTCGGGAATTCGGCGGGTCTCGACCACTTCGACCGCCGCTGGGCCGTCCCAGACGGGTTCTCCCTCGAGGCCGCCGCGGGGAAGTGGGGTCACGTATACGACGACGGTCGGGTCGACTGTGGGCTGGGGCGTGAGTTTTCCCGGCTGGACCCCGCGGGAGATCGAGAGACGAACGTATGCGTCCGCCAGATCGTTCGCGGCGAGCGTCTCGTCGATCCGCGTTCGTAGCTCGTCGGCCGACACTCCGTGGTCGAGCGACAGTATCGTACAGGTCTGCTCGAGGCGCTCGAGGTGTGCTTGCCATCCAAAGACCGTCCCGCCGTACGCGCGAAGGGTCTCGAACGCGGCGTCACCGTAGCGAAATCCCCGATCATCGACGCTGACGGTCGCTTCGTCGGCAGGTACGAGGTCGCCGTCGACGTGATAGGACATCTCGTCACTCATCGGTGACCACCTCGTTTGGCTCGACCGACGCGGCGAACCGACAGAAGTTCGCTATCATTCGCTTGCCGAGCGCCAGCGAAATCTGCTCTCCGTTGTGGTTCCCGTCCGTCTCGCCCGGATCGTCAGCACCCACACCCGGCACAATCCGGTCGTCGTGGGCTCCGGCCGTCGCTTTCGGTTGCGCTCGTGTGAGAATGCTCTCGGGGTGGAATTGCACCCCGACATGGGGCTTTTCTCGGTGGCGAACTGCCATTAAGACGCTGCGACCATCGGTCGTGCAGGCGGTTTCCTCGAGCGTGGCCGGCAGATCCGCCCGCTCGACCGAGAGCGAGTGATAGCGACCGACCCGAACCGTCGTCGGAAGCCCGTTAAAGATCCCGTCGCCGTCGTGGCTGATCGTCGACGGTTTCCCGTGGACTACTTCGGGCGCGTGGACGACCGGGGCGCCGTGCGCCGCACACAGCGCCTGGTGACCGAGACAGACACCCAGAATGGGGTAGTCAGTCACGTCGAACAACGGGATCGAGATGCCGGCGTCCCGTGGCGTTCCCGGTCCCGGCGAGACGACAATCCCGGTCGGCTGGAAGTCGCGAACTCCTTCGAGGTCGATCTCGTCGTTGCGGCGAACGACGACCTCGTCTGCGATCTCTCCGACGTACTGGACGAGATTGTACGCGAACGAATCGTAGTTGTCGACGATGAGCATTCGCGTCGTTTCAGTCACCTGCCTTACCTCCATTGGCCCGTTCTGTGGGGGTCTCGCCGTCCGAGTCAAGCGCGAGTTCGGCTCGTTCACCGAGTGCCTCGTCGACCGCCGTGATGAGCGCGCGGGCCTTGTCGAGGGTCTCGTCGTACTCGCAGACCGGCTCCGAGTCGTGGACGATGCCAGCTCCGACTCGGAGGTGGTACTCGTCGCTGTGGCGAACCAGCGTCCGAATGACGATGTTCAACGTGGCTCGGCCGTCGAAGCCGAAGATTCCGACGCTACCCGTGTAGGGGCCGCGGCGGGTCGTCTCGAGCCGATCGATGATCTCCATGGTTCGCGGTTTCGGAGCCCCGGTGATCGTCCCGCCCGGAAAGACCGCCGCGACGGCAGCGGCAAGGGATTCGTCGGGGCGGAGTCGGCCCGTCACGTTCGAGACGAGATGCATCACCTCGGCGTAGCGGTCGATCCGGCGGTATTCCGAAACGTCGACGGACCCGTACTCGCAGACCTTCCCAAGGTCGTTTCGCTCCAAATCGACCAGCATCGCGTGTTCCGCGCGCTCTTTCTCGTCGGTCAGCAGGTCCACTTCGAGAGCTGCGTCTTCCGCGGGCGTCTCACCGCGCGGTCGCGTTCCAGCGATGGGTTCCGTGCGGACGAAGTCGCCGTCCCGTTCGAGTAGGAGTTCTGGACTCGCACTTACCAGATCGGCTGCTCGAAATTCGAGGAGGCAAGAGTAGGGAGCCGGGTTAACCCGCCGTAAGGCGTCGTACGCCGCGACGGGGTGGACCGCGGCCGGTGCGACCAGCCGCTGGGAGATGTTCGTCTGAAAGGTGTCGCCGTCGCGAACGTACTCTTTGACTTGTCGCACGCGGTCAGCGAACTGTTCGCGGCCGCAGTCGCTTTCGAACGTCGCTTCTGGGGTCGACACGGCCGGATTGCCGATTCCAGAATCGCCGTCGTTGACCGCCCCGGCGAGGTCGAGCGCACGGGACCGCCCGCGCTCGTAGGCGGCTTCGATCGCGGTATCCGAAGGTCCATCGCCGGCACGGGCGCTGCAATCGATCCTCGGACAGGCTGTTATTCGAAGCGTCACGTCACCGTCCGTCGGCCCCTCCCAGGTGGCGAGGCGATCGTAGACTGCCGCTTCGAGGTGTGGGAGGGATCGGTCGTCGACGGACGAGTCGGGTAACTCCTCAAGCTCACGGGCGACGTCGTAGGAGAGCCAGCCGACGGCACCGCAGGGGTACGGCACGTCGCAATCCCCGCGGATCAGTCGACCGGTGGCCAGGAGCCCCTCGAGTGCGTCGAGCGTCGGCGATCGAGTACCGTCTTTCGACCGCGACGTTGCACCGTCGCTGACGGTGAGTCGATCGACTGGATCGACGCCGAAGTAGCCCCACCCGGGCTGGCCGCCGGTCGTTTCGAGGAAGGCGGACCCGTCGCCGTCGCGCGCTCGACGGTACGCGAGAAATGGGTCGTCGACGGTCACGCGCGCCTCGACGGGGATGCGAACGCCGGTGTGTGTCGTCGATTCGTCGCGGTCCGCGGCCGGCACGCGGCTGTCACGAGCGGCGGCGCGAAACGAGTTGAGCGTCGTGACGACGCGCGGATCGCTCATATCTCCGGGAAGGTGACGGGCAGGTAATCATTTTGCGATTTCGGATTCGTAGAAACCGGTGTGTAGATGGGCGATTGCGAGCGGTGATCCGATCGTGACGAGACGAAGAGGTGTTGCAATCGCCGACTCGGGACGGGGTTCGACCGGGTCGAGACCAGCTCCTTACCTGACTTCGGCGCGATCGATCCAGCCCTGAATACGCGTTTCCGAGATGTCCGTCTGATCGGCCAGTTCTGCTGCATCAGCGTCGGCGAGTTCGCCGACGGTCTCGACGCCTGCGCCGGTGAGGCGGTCGGCGTAGGCCGGGCCGATACCCTTGATCGAGTCGACCGGCTCCTGGTTTGTCGATTCGGCTTCGGCCGGTTCCTCGGTTTCGGCTTCGGTCGGTTCCTCAGCTTCGGCTTCGGTCGGTTCCTCGGTTTCGGCTTCGGTCGGTTCCTCAGCTTCGGCTTCGGTCGGTTCCTCAGTTTCTGAATCAGTCGCGTCACCGCCGGTCGGCTCTGCTGGAGCGTCAGACTCGCTTTCGTCGTCCTCGAATGGAGTTTCGGCTTCCGTCGCTGCATTCGTGTCGGGTTCAGTCTCCTGAACGGGCGACTCTCCCTCAGAGAGATCCGGCGTTTTCTCGGTCGTCGGAGCGCCGGCTTCCGACTCCGGACCCGCCGCTTCCGACGGTTCAGCGCCCTCCTCCGGGGCGTCCGTCGGCTCAGTCAGCGACTCCGTCGAGCCCGCTGCGCTGGTTCCGGCTGCTGCCGACTGCGGCGACTCCGCGGTCCTCGTGTCTCTCGTTTCGTCCCGATCAGCGCCGACGTTCGCTCCACTTCCGTCGTCCGTCGACCCTTCTCGCTCGACCGTTACCCCAACCTCTCGAGCGCCCCCGCGCTCCGAGTCCGACCCGTCGAACCCAAATAGGGACTTCAGTTTTTGGAGGATTGCCATTATCCCGATGTAGTCGTCTCCGACACTTAAATTCGCCTGATACTGTCAAAGAAGACATGTTCGGTGGCCGCCTCACAGCCGCGACCGAAGCGCGTCGTTCATGACCGCGACCGGTGCCTCCCGCCCGGTCCAGATTTCGAACGCCTCGACCCCCTGATAGAGCAGCATCCACGCCCCGTCGACGGTCGTCGCTCCTGCGTCCGCGGCGTCGCGCAGCAACCGCGTCTCGAGCGGTCGGTAGACGGCGTCCAGAACGGCAAGGTCGCCGTGGAGGGCGTCCGCAGGGACGGGCGAGATGTCGGTTTCCATCCCGACACTCGTCGCGTTGACGACCACGTCGGCGTTCGCCACCAGTTGGCCGAGTTCCGCGAGGCCGTCGCCCGTCGCTCCAGGCACTTCCTCGGCCAGGCTGTGCGCTTTCGGCTCGGTCCGGTTAGCGATCGCGACGGTCGCCCCGGCGTCGGCGAGACCGAAGGCGATCGCACGACCGGCACCGCCGGCACCGACGACGACCGCCCGCACCCCCTCAAGGGTAACCTCGTGATCGCGCAGCGCGCGTAGTGCGCCGACGGCGTCGGTATTGTATCCCGTCGGCGGTCCGGATCCCGAGAAATCGATCGTATTGACCGCGCCGATCCGAGTCGCCAGGTCGTCGGGCGTGACGACCTCGAGGGTGGCCTGCTTGAACGGAATTGTCACGTTGAGCCCCGCGATTCCGAGCGCGTCGGCACCACGAATCGCGTCTCCGAGCCCCGTCCGATCGGGCTCGAAGGTCACGTAGCGGGCTTCCATTCCGAGTTCGTCGTAGGCGGCCTCGTGCATCGGCGGCGACAGCGAGTGGCCCACGGGGTTGCCGAGCAGACCGTATACGTCCATAGCCATCGTTTGCTCACACTCCGGGCGGCGAGACTATAATCGGTCTGGCTCGAGTGGCAACGTCACGAATACAACGCACTCTCGCCCGCCGGGATGCCTCGATCCGGAACCTCGTACGGTCAACGACACGAGTATCAGACGGCCCGCGACACCGAATTCGTCACCGTCGTTCGACTAGCGATTCGGGGTTGTGATTCACGTCGACGGGGGTCCGTCGTGTGGATCGCTCACAGCCGACGATGTCTCTGAAGGAGTCGTAATTTCTCGTGACGATCGCCCGCCGGTACTCGAGCGTTCCGCGGGCGGCTGTGCCAGTGTCCACAACATCTTGTCGCGATCAGCGGCTGTCGCCGCCTCGTCCGCTGCCGGAACGTCGGTCGCCGCTGCCCCGTCGTCCGTCGGTGCGTCAGTCGTCGGTTCGTCCGCAATCGGCCGTCTCTGGGTCGTACCGTCTGTCTGTTCAGCGTGTCGAACGTCGACAGCGTCGGAAAGTAGCCCTTTGAGCAACCAATTCGTCTCCTGTTGGGGGGAGTCGGTGGCGAGCGAAACGCGCTTCGCCGCCGCGTCGTACGACACGAGGCCGACATCCGACAGTGCGGGAAGATGCGAGTGGACGAGCGAACTGGTGACGGGTGCGGTTTCCGCGTCGGTCACCTCGGCGAGGTCCATTTCGCCGTCGTCTTCCAGCGTGACGATTACCGCGGCGAGATCCGAGATAGAAACGCGTTCACGCCGCGTTGCGAGAACGGCATAGACCGTCCGTCTCCGTGGCGCACGAAGTGCTTTGAGCGTTCGGTTCAGTACCTCCTCATCCATGTCCAACGTTTCGCCGGTCGGATCAGCGAGGAGCGCCTGGACCCATTCGATCTCGAGCATCGGGTGGTCGAGAAGCGCAACCGTCGTCGCGTCTCCGCGCGTCCGTCTGGACAGGACTCCGATATCGACCAACCGCGGGACGTGAGCGTGTCTCAGATCGATATCGATTTGCGTGCACTGATCGTCGGGCACGATCTGACGACCGTATTCCATGGTCGCGACCTCGGTCGCCAGCGCGTCGACCGACAGTCGCGGCGAGGCCGTGGATCGGTCCGTCGGCACCGCGTCCGATCGCTCGAGGAACGCCGCGAGCACGTATCGCCGCCGCGGTTCCGCGAGGACGTCGACCGCAGTCGTCGCCTCGGAAGACGGGGGTAAACTCATTACACGATAGTGACAACGAACGGGGGAAAGCTGTGTACCAGCATGCTCTGGTATCGCCGAGTGGTACTCAGTCGCCCGTCCCGAAGTACGCCGAAAGCAGTTTCTCGAGTGCGACCCGGAGATGCTGGTGGAAGGTCTGACGGGCGATTCCGAGTCGATCCGCGACTTCTGTTGCGTCACTGTTTCGCGTCGGCCACTCGAAGTACCCGCCGTGGTAGGCCGCCTCGAGGGCGAAGCGCTGTTTCTCCGTGAGCAGCGATTCGACGGTGTGCCGGAAGTCGCCTCGCGTTTCGATGGGTCGGTCGACGGTTCGTTTCGAAACGAGTTCCGTGTCGGGGTACGCCGACGTAATTCCGTCGACGAGTTCCCGCAAGTTGGCATCGCGACTCGCCTGGACCGTCAGTTTCCCGATGCCGTCGCGAACCACTTTCGATTGCAGCCGCGCTCCGTACTCCGTGAGTAGTTCGGCGATCGCGGAGCCACGGACGACGATTTCCCAGTAGCTTTCGTCGTCGGTCGCGTCGACGAGTCGGTGTTCAGATATCGCGTCGTCGTCCCGGACGCCCTCGCGAATTCGCTCGGGATCGGCCCCGGTGATGGTGAGGTAATAGACGAACACCCCGTCCGTGAGCGGTAAGATGTGGTCGAGCGACAGTTCGCAGCCGAGGTCCTCGGAGAGCCTGATACAGGTATCACCACGGTCGGTCGACTCAAACACGAGTTCGTCGATAGTGTCCATATAGAGGAGTTGCCGAACGACCATCGCGTTGATAGCGTGGCCGATCGTTCCGCCGAACTCCTGTAGCACCTCTCGCTCCCGATCGGCGACGGCGTCGGCTTCGTCGGCACCGACGACGAGCGCACCGAACGCTCGATCGGTTGCGACGATCGGCACGACTGCGATCGAGTCGCACCCGCATTCGCGGGCGGTTTCTCGCCACTCGTTGACCGGACTCTCGCTTACGTTCCGATACCGCTGGACAGTCCGCGTTTCGACCGGCGACGTCGCGTGTGCTTCGGCGGGCGGGTCGACGAACGTCGTGAAGAGGCCCTCGACCGTCGATTCGTCGACCCCGGCCCAGGCCGCTGGATCCACCGACTGTCGGTCGCTCGGCGAGGCGGGATCGGTTCGCCCGATGACGGCAAACCGGTACGGATCGGCGGCTGCGAACTCCTCGACGATCGCCGACTCGATTTCGTCGCGGGTATCTGCCGTGACCATCGTCTCGTCGATCGTTCGAATGGTCGCGTTCAGTCGCTCGAGGCGCTCGAGTTCTCGCTCGCGGGCTTTCCGGTCGCTGATATCGCGGGCGACGCCGGTAAATCCGAGGACGGTGCCATCGTCGTCGGTAATCCTGGCGCTGTTGAACTCGTAGTGGATGCGATCCTCGTCGCTGGTGAGAACCCGTCCCTCGGCGGTTACCCGTTCGCCCTCCTCGAGGATGCGATCGATCGCGTCCCCGATTTGCTCTCGATCCTCCGGTGCGATGAACGTGAGCGGATTCACGTCGGCGAGTTCCGACGGTGTGTAGCCGGTCTCACGTTCGAACTGGTCGTTCCACTGAATGAGGTTCCCCTCGGTGTCGTAGGCGTAGAGAATGTCGGGCTGTGCCTCGAGGATGCTTTCCGTGAAGGCCTTCTCCTCGCGAAGCGCCTGCTCACGAGCCTTTCGCTCGCGCACGTTTCGACCGACGCCGGTAAACCCGAGGACGGTGCCGTCGTCGCTGGTGATGCGGGCGCTGTTGAACTCGTACGGGATTCGACGCCCGTCTTTCGTGAGTAGGTTCGCTTCAGCGGTAACGTACTCGTCTTCTTCGAGAACCCGCTGGATCACGTTCCGGATCCGCTCTCGGTCCTCCGGTGCGATGAACTCGATCGGATTCATCTCGGCCAGTTCCGTTTCGGTGTAGCCCGTCACCACCGGCACCCGATCGTTCCACTCGAGATAGTTTTCGTCAGCGTCGAACGCGTAGACGACGTCCGGCTGCGCCTCGAAGACGCTCTCGACGAAGGCCTTCTCTTCGCTCAGTTTCTGTTCGCGCTCGTGTCTCTCGGTATGGTCCTGAACGAACCACACGTACCCGCCCATATCGTCGGTTTCGAGACCGCCTTCGTCGCCGATCGTGCCGTCCTCGCGGACCGGCACGATCACTTCTCGGACGAAGAACCGGCGTCCGTCGGCACGGACTCGCCAGGCGTTGTTCTCGATGCTTCCGGTCGTTCGCGCCCGCTCGAGCACCCGCTCGGGCCGGCCGGATTCGCGCGCGTCTGGTGGAAAGAAGCGTCGGTAGTGCGAGTCGCCGACCGCCTCGTCGTCGTATCCAGTGAGCCGTCGTGCCCCGTCGTTCCACGCAGAAACGGTCCCGTCGGTGTCGAACGTTGCAACGGCGCAGTCGCCGACGAGCATGCTGAAATCGTGGATGTCGAATTGACAGTCGACCACCTCGTCGGTGCACGTTTCGTGACGATCGGGCTCGTTCGACGACCCCGTTCTCTTTGACGGATTCTCGCTCATGGCAGCCACCAAACTACGGTGGTCTTTTTTCCATTTCCACATCCGAATAACTAACGGGCTGCGCTTGCCACGGGACTATCCTCCTCGACGAAAGCGCAGACTATTCCTCTCCCCGGTACCGACGCCATCTCGTGATCGCGATCGTCGAAAGCCGCGCCGACCGCGCCTCGGAACACATCTGCGAGAGACTCCGTGAACGCGCCGACTGGGACCGCACTGAGGACGAGACTCGAGCGGACGCCGAAGGCGGTGGGACATACTACCGGACCGACGGGGCCGAACTCCGCGCGTTCGACGGATTGCACATCGAACTCGAGCGCCCGGCGTCGGCCTTCGACTGCGACCCGGATCTGCTCGTCTTCGCGTCGCGCCACTCCGGCGACACCGGGCCGTTGCTGACGGGACACTTCACCGGCAATTTCGGCCCGGCCGAGTTCGGCGGCGAACCGGACGCGCTGGCCGACGCCGCGCCGAACGCCCTGGCCCATCTCCTCGAGGCCTTCGACGAGTACGCACCCGAATCGTACGACGTCGGTATGGAGTGTACCCACCACGGTCCGACTGACGTGGGCTGTCCGTCGCTGTTCGCGGAACTCGGGAGCGGCGACGAACAGTGGGACGACCCGGCCGGTGCCGATGCAGTCGCCCGCGCCATTCTCGAGCTTCGAAGCGTCGCCCCCCATCGCGACCGTCAGATCGTCGGCTTCGGCGGTAACCACTACGCACCGCGGTTCGAACGGATCGTCCGCGAGACGCCGTGGGCCGTGGGCCACGTCGCGGCCGATTGGGCGCTCGAGGCGATGGGCCACCCGACGACCCACCGCGACGTCATCCGACGGGCCTTCGAGGCCAGCGACGCCGAAACTGCCCTCATCGACGGCGAGTGGCGGGTTCTCGAGGAAACCCTGGACGGTATGGACTGCCGCGTCGTCAGCGAGACCTGGCTGCGCGAGGTCGGCGACCGGCCGCTCGACCACGTCGACGCGATCGAGTCCAATCTGGGTCCGATCGACGACGGGATCCGCTTCGGCGATCGGCTCTCAGAGACGGTTTCGGTCGTCGACCTGCCGCCGGACCTCGTCACGACGGCGGAGGGGATCGACCACGACCGCGTCCGAACGATCGTCGAGGAAAACACAGTCGCGTTCGCGACGGACAATGGCGGTAGCCGCGTCGGCTCGCGTGCGGCGGTCCCCAGGGCCGAGAACCGGGACGAAACACGCGGCGATACCGAAACTCGGATCGACTCGAGCGATCCACGTGCGTCGATTATCACAGCCCTGGCTGACGTCCTCGAGGTGAAATACGACTCGGTCCGACTCGAGGACGACGCGGTCGTCGCCGAAGAGACGGCGTTCGATCCCGAACTGGCTCTCGAAGCCGGCGTTCCGGAGGGACCGAAGTTCGGCGAGCTCGCCGAGGGGACCCCGGTCACGGTCGACGGGGAAACAGTCAGTCCCGAGAGCGTTCGAACGGAACGAACGCACAGATTCCCGATATGATCGGACTGGCCGTCGATAGTAATACTGGTATACTCCCCGGCGTCTCGCGAACTCGCCTCAACGGCGAGTGTGTTCGTAACATCTTATTAACGTGTCAGACGTCCGTCTGACATCTAGGGGGAAAGGTAATTACGCTTCATCTTTTAGTCAGGGCCAAGAATGGACTCCATCATCGACGACGCAATCGACAAGGCTGAGGACGGAGACCCCGCCGGGGCTCCCCACGGCGCTCCTGGTGAGGGACAATCATCTGATAGTGACACATCAGATAGCCGACAAACGGGGACGATGACCGACGACCAACTGGAGGACGTCCTGCAGGACCTCCAGACAGACATCACGGTCGTCGGCTGCGGCGGTGCCGGCGGCAACACAATCAATCGGATGCACGAGGAGGGAATCCACGGCGCAAAACTCGTCGCCGCCAACACAGACGTCCAACACCTCGTCGAGATCGACGCCGACACCAAGATTCTCATGGGCGAGGAAAAGACCGGCGGCCGCGGAGCTGGCTCGCTTCCCCAGGTCGGGGAGGAAGCCGCCCTCGAGAGCCAGCAGGACATCTACGATGCCATCGACGGCTCGGACATGGTCTTCGTCACAGCCGGACTCGGCGGCGGTACCGGAACTGGTTCTGCGCCGGTCGTCGCGAAAGCCGCCCGAGAAGCCGGCGCATTGACGATTTCGATCGTCACCACGCCCTTTACCGCCGAAGGCGAAGTTCGACGGACCAACGCCGAGGCAGGTCTCGAGCGCCTCCGCGACGTTTCGGACACCGTTATCGTCGTCCCCAACGACAGGCTGCTCGACTCCGTCGGCAAGCTTCCAGTCAGACAGGCGTTCAAGGTCTCCGACGAGGTCCTGATGCGCTCGGTCAAGGGGATCACGGAACTCATCACGAAACCAGGCCTCGTCAACCTGGACTTCGCCGACGTCCGTACCGTCATGGAACGGGGCGGCGTGGCCATGATCGGACTCGGCGAAGCCGATTCCGAAGCCAAAGCGAAGGACTCCGTCAAGACCGCGCTGCGGTCACCGTTGCTCGACGTCGATATCTCGGGGGCGAGTTCCGCGCTCGTCAACGTGACCGGTGGGAACGACATGGCGATCGAAGAAGCTGAAGGCGTCGTCGAGGAGATTTACGATCGGATCGACCCCGACGCTCGCATCATCTGGGGGACGTCGATCGACGAGAGTCTCGAGGGCAGCATGCGGACGATGATAGTCGTTACTGGCGTTCAGTCGCCCCAGATTTACGGGCGCCCCAACGGCGAGGCCGCCGTTCAGCCTGAGGCGCCCGCGCAGGGCGACGACATCGACTTCGTCGATTGACTCACCGCGCCAACTGCCCGGTCGCACCACCGCGTTTCAGCCCTCCCGACCGACCTCGACACCGTTTCGGATCGAAAATCACGTGACCCGATGGGTCGGTCGTCGTATCCGATGCCAACTGTTCATTCGCTATTCGTTTACGAGCCACACGAGACCAGTCCGTTCGTTCGGTCACATCTACTGTTCAGCCGGTGAATTTTTGTCACGGAGTGAGTACAAGATATCCCCGAACCCACTACCAGTAATGGATTCACGTTCGAACCCTCGGTCCTCGAGACGAGGATTGCTCTCCACGCTCGGTGCCGTGTCGGCGGGATTGCTGGCCGGCTGTTCGAGTGACAGCGACGCGCCCTCCGACTCGTCGGGGACAGATGGCGGAGACGGTGGGACGGATGGCGGAGACGGTGGGACGGATGGCGGAACCGGTGGCGCCGATGCGACTTGGAAACCGTTCGAATTCGCCCGACCGGTCACGTACACATACGAGGTGTACTCGCCCGACGATGGAGAGGGGACGCTGGTGTGGGACGTCACGGATGTGACAGACGCCGGCGCGACGGTCTCCGTACGCTATGACACCACGGAGACGCAATTCGAAACGACCGTCACCGGAACAAAAGAGGATCTCCAGAGTCAGTTGATTATGACACCGGCCGGTCCGTTCGTCATCGCGACGGTCTTTTCACCGACGATGGCTCAGTACGAGGGGCGTACCCTCAGGGTCGGCAACGAGTGGTCGTACTCCTCGTCGGACGGATCGATGCGGTTCGAAGTCACGGAACAGCGATCCTACGCGGGTGTCGACTGTTACGTGTCCGTGACCGAAATAGACGGGAATACGGTCCACGAGGGGTGTTTCTCTCCGGAACTCGAGATGGCCCCGTATACCGCGTACTACGACGAAAACGGACGACGAACATACGAGATGTCGTTAGTCTCTGTCGAGGAGTGACTCATCACCGATACGGGTCGGCTCGCGACTGACCCCGGTGAACTACCCCACCCTACTCGCCGCCTTCGGCGGCTCCTTGAGGGAGGGGCTTCCCGTTTCAACGACACGACTTGCAGACACGGAAGCCGAGTCCACAGCGGTCGCAGTCTCCACGGGCGTAGATTCGGAGTGAACCACTCCTAGTGTGTTGAGACCACGCGACAGCACGTTCAACGACGCGTTCCAATCCCTGTCCAGTTCGAACCCGCACGCCGGACACGAATGCTCGCGTCTCCAGATGGGCTTCCACGTCGAAACGCCGCACGAGGCGCACTCCTTTGTCGTCCCGCGCGGCTCGACTTCTTTGACGTGACAGCCGTTCTTCTCGCCGTGGTGTTCGAGGATGGTAATGAACTCGCGCCACCCGACCTCGGCCTTGTTCCGTGCATTCTCCGGTGATTCGAGCATCTCCTTTACGGTGAGGTCTTCGACGAAGACGGCGTCGTACTCGGTGGTGTAGAAATGCGCGAGCTTGTGCTTGAAGTCCTGCTTCTTGTTCGACATCCGAGCGTGGACTTCTGCGACACGGCGGCGTTGCTTCTCCCAGTTGTTTGATTCGTACTCTTTCCGAGAGAGCGAGCGTTGCTCGCGTTCGAGCCGCTCGCGGTCAGCGGACAGGTCGAGCCGCCCGATCGAGCGCCCATCCGAATCGTGAATGAAGTGTAGCACACCAAGGTCAAGACCCACGGTGTCATCGGGATGGATGTCTTCGACGGCGGGCGTCTCGGGTTCATCTGTCTTAATGCAGAACGAGACGTACCACGCGCCGGTCGGCTCTTTCTTGAGAGTCACCTCTTTGATCTGCTCGTGGTCTGGGAGGTCTCGATGGAGGCGAATCGGAATTTCGCGGGTTTTGCTCTTGAGTTTCGTGAGGATGAGGAGTCCGCGTCCGTTCGGGCCACTCTTCGTGTCGAGTTCGAAGCCTGATTGGCGGTACGTGAAACTCCTGTACTCTCGGGGCTTTTTCCAGTTCAACGATCCTACGTTGTAGCCCTTGGCTTTGAGCTTCCCGAGGTTCTCGATATTGTCTCGGATGCGCTCGACGGCCTTCTGCAGGACGGTGGAGTAGACCTGTTTCAGGTCGGGCCACCAGTCTTTCATCGTGGGGAGCCTGTCGCGGATGCTCCAGACGCGCTGGCGGAGCGTGCCCGCATCGTTGGGAATTTTGTTGAACTCGCAGATTGCGTGGTTGTAGGTTTGTCGCACGATGTTCCGGGTCCAGTCCATCGCTTCGCGTTGCTCCGTGGTTGGGAGCAATCGAAAACGAGGGCTGTATATCATCCGATGTGTCTTTATGTACGACAGCTTCTACGGTAAAGATTCTGGTTGTCTCGTGTTTGAGACTCGTGGGGGTGCCGTATCCCCGGCCTACTTGCTCCCTCCGGTCGCTCATTGAAGGTGGGGGCTTGGCACCCTCACCGCCACCGCTAAACGATCCGATCCGCTGCTGCCCGATACTCTTCGAAGAGCTGTTCTCCCCACGCGTACGCCTCGGGATCGTCCGTGTCGGCGAAAACAGAGAGAATTCCGGACTCTGCGTCGTAGCCACCGATTCCGACCCGGTCGTCGAATAACGCCAGCCCGAACGGGAGTTCGTCGCGAGCCCACAGCCTGAGGTTCTCCCGTTCGAAAGCGTCGTCCGTGAGGTCGGTGTACTCCGATGCGAGTCGGTCGATCACCGGCGTCTCGAAAACGATATCGACCGGCATCCCGTCGAGAATGCGCTCGTGGATATCGTCGACGTACGTCGGCGCGACCGACGTGGTATCGCAGCCGCGGAGCGAGGAGGTTTCCTCGAGCAGGTCGATGAACCGGTTCAACGGTCGATACGGATCGCGCTGTTCGACGACCGTGACGGTGGCGTCGGCGAACCAGTCGATATCGACGGCGACGGGGAGCGTCGTAGCCGTAAGAGTCTCGTACAGCGGTGCCAGCCGATGCGTCTCCACGACGGCAGACCGGTAGGTTTCGACCGTTCGCCCCATCTGCGCGCCGAGTGGCGTCAACGCGTACCCGCTGTCCGTCCGTGTGATCCACTCCTTGTCGCGAAACGAGGCGAGGATCCGGTGTGTCGTCGCCGGTGATACCTCGAGGGTCGCGGCGAGCTCGGGTTTCTCGAGCGTCTCCTGGGTCAGAATTTCGAAGACCTCGTGCCGGCGGACCAGTTCCAGCATGTCGTCCTGGAGGTCGTCCCCGGACGGCTCCCCCTTCATTGATCCTCCATGGAAAGTGCTAGTCAAAAACCTTTTCATACGGTGAACTGTGGTCGACGGGTGAATATAGATACGTCCGAACCGCCGACTGACGTAATCTCGAGGCGAACCCGCGCCGACATCCGATTCCGATTCCGATTCTGAGTTTCGATTTCGAACGGGCGGCTGCGACGACGTCCGTCGGTTCACAGTCACATCGTCGAGTCGGCGCGAGGAACCGATTCAACAGATCGGCTTTGGATCGAGGCCCAGTTCGCCGAGCGAGTCAGCGTAGGATTCGTACGCGACGTCGATCACGTCCTCGGCGGCCGCTCGCGCACGGTCCCAGTCCTCGGAACCGTCGCACACGTCCTCGAGCACCGCACGCGCTCGGTCACCCTGTGCCGCCGTCTCGACTCGCAACTCCCGAAACGAGTCGGCCCGTCGCTCGTTTCCTTCGTTGACGAAGAAGTTCACGACCTGCAGGTGAGCCCGATTTCCGACCAGTGTTCGGCCGACCACGCCGCCCAGGCGGTCGACAGTCGTCTCGAGGGATCGGAGACGGTCGTGCATCGGTCCGCCCTCGACGTCGGTGACCTCGTCCTCGCTGTCGAGCATGGCCACCACCCGATCGCAGTGATCTCGTTCCTGATCTCGAAACTCGGCGAACGCTTCTCGTGCGCCCTCGTCTTCCTCGTCGTCGGCCCACGTCTCGAAGGTATCCGCGGCGGCGCACTCGCTGTCCGCTGCGGTCCTGAGAACTTGCTCTTCCGTCAGGTCCGCGTCCGTGAGTGCGATCAGCAGTTTGGACGATCCGAGTCGCTCGAGTTCGACGGACATCGATTCTTCGAGTGTAGACCGAAATTCGTCGGCGGTCATACGGAACCGACACCACCGATCGTGTTGAAGCTTGGTGGCGATCCAGTGAGCCCTGCCGGCGGTTCGGAGCGCGACTTTACCTGCCTCGATCGCGTACGTTCGGATATGACAGACAGGATCGACCACGCCGACCGACCGGATGACGAGCAGCCCTCGATCGCTCCCGACGCGCTCGCCGACCGACTGCAATCCGGCGACGAGACGACGGTCCTCGACGTCCGCGACCGCGACGAGTTCGAGCGCTGGCACCTCGAGGGCGACGCCATCGAGGCCGTCCAGATACCCCACGTTCGCTTCATCCAGGCCCAGGCGACGGGCGACGTCGACGACCTCGTGGCCGACTTGTCGGAGCCGATCGTCGCCGTCTGCGGTCGCGGGGAAGCGAGCGCCCACGCCGTCGGGCTCCTGCGGGAGGCGGGCATCGAAGCACAGAACCTCGCCGGCGGGATGGACGCCTGGGCCGACCTGTACGTGGCTCGCGAACTCGAGGTCGACGCGCCCGCGAGAGTCTTCCAATACGACCGGCCCTCGAGCGGTTGTCTGTCGTATTCGATCGTCAGCGGCGACGAAGTGGCGGTGATCGACCCGCTGCGGGCGTTTTCGGACCGATACGTGGAGGACGCCGCCGGCTTCGGTGCCGAACTCGCGTATGCGATCGATACGCACGTCCACGCAGATCACGTCAGCGGCGTCCGCGACCTCGCATCGCGGACTGAAGCTGAATCCGTCCTTCCGGGCGGCGCTCGCGCTCGCGGTCTCGTGTTCGACGCCGTGACACTCGAGGACGGCGACGAACTCGATATCGGTGAGTCGGCGCTGACGGCGATGGCGACCCCCGGCCACACGACCGAATCGCTCTCTTTCCGGCTGGGGTCCGTCCTGTTCACCGGTGATACGCTGTTCCTCGAGGGCGTCGGCCGACCAGACCTCGAAGGTGGCAGCGAGGAGGCACCGGCCGCCGCCCGGCGGCTGTTCGAGAGCCTGCGGGATCGAGTCCTCGAACAACCGTCCGAGACGGTGATCGCGCCGGGTCACTACAGTACGGCCGCCGATCCTCGAGCCGACGGGACGTACGCTGACCGACTCGAGGCACTGCGTGATCGACTCGCGGCGCTCTCGATGACCGAAGACGAGTTCGTCACCCACGCGACGAGCGACCTTCCGCCGCGGCCGGCAAACCACGGGCGGATCGTCGCAACGAATCTCGGTCTCGAGGACGTCGACCCCGAAACGGCGTTCGAACTCGAGCTGGGGCCGAACAACTGCGCGGTCGCCGACTGACGGTCGAGTCGACGGACGAAGAATGGAGTCACGAGACGGGACCGACACCGCCTGCCGCCGACGGGTGGCAACGAACGATCGGAACCGCGGCGCTCATACGGACTACTGTACGTCATTACCGGTGCAACCGCGACCGTCCTGTGGGTGCGCCGGTACACCGTTACAGCAGACCGTATCAGTCGTCGGCGACAGCGCCGTCGCGGGCGCTATCGCTCTCGAGGCCGGCCCCGGCTTCGATGCTTGGGGGATACTTGCCGCGGTCGAGTTTCAGGTCCGACTGCGGCCGGGCCATGCAAGTCAGCGCGTAGTTTTCGGCTTCCGTCTCGGTCAGTCCGCGGGCGGCCGGTTGGGTCACCTCGCCTTCGAGAATTTCGGCGGAACAGGCCAGACACATTCCGACTCGGCAGGAGTATTCTTGGGCGATGCCTTCCTCGAGACACCGGCTGAGGATCGTCTCCTTGTCGGTGCAGGTGATCGTCTCACCCGTTCCGACGAACTCGATGGTGTACGCTGTCATACGGGTGGATACGGACGACCTCACTAAAACTCTTTATTCCCATTTATCAGGACTGTCTCGACGGTGATTAGACGTGCTAAGCCGCAACAGCGGCGTGGTCACTACAGCCGAAGACCCTTCTCGCACCAGTTTACCGATGCCGGTATCTCTGATGAATGGTATTACTACCAATGTTCGTTTTCAATCGAGATCAGATGGTACTCACATCGGTGCTGTCGACACGAAAACAAGTGAGGCTTCTCGGGGCCTCACGGCTGCAGACGATCGTCGCCTTGCAGTTCCTCGCCGTGCTGCTGGTCATCGCGGCGGTATCGACGTACTTCTTCCACGGTGCCAGCCGGATCTGAACCGGTGCGTTCGTCAACGCACTCCTGATCACGTGGTTGATCGTCGCCTCGCAGGCGGTCCCTCTCGGTTCTAGTCGATCTCGATCTCCCGATTTCCGGTGTGTGGACGACCGTCAGTACAAGCGAGGGATTCACACCCGTAGTCTGTACGGAGAATCGCCTCACTTGATAAAACGTTTTCTTACCGCGGCGTCCACAGTGTGAGTATGAGTATGCAGGAGCAGTCGGCCGCCGCCGCGACGACCCGGACACAGTCGCCGGACGTCGTCGTCGTCGGGGCCGGAACTGCAGGGTGCTACGCCGCCGCGACCGTCGCGCGCGAGGGGTACGACGTCGTCGTCCTCGATCGAAAATCCGAAACCGAGGCGGGCCACATCGCCTGCGGGGACGCGTTGAAGGGCGCCGACGCCTTCCCCGAGGCGATCCCGAAGTCGAAACTTGAGCCGGCCTTTACGAATACGGGCGTTGACCACGGCCGCTTCGAGATTCCCCAGGAGGACACCGTCCTCGAGATACCGGTTCCGGGTGAACTCGCCGTCATCGACCGGTGGGAGTACGGTCGACGGATCATCGAAGGCGCGGGAGATGTCGGCGTCGACTTCCACTACGACACCGTCGTCACGAACGTCGTCCAGGCCGACGACGGTCGCGTCACGGGTGTCGAGGCGATCCGCGCGGGTGATCCAATCACCTACGAGGCGGACATCGTCATCGACGCCGCGGGTTCGCTCTCCGTCCTGCAGGATAACGTCGACTTCTCGGGGTCGACGTTCGATACCAACGTCAACTACACGCACTTCTGTTCGGCATACCGGGAAATCGTTCACGTGGAGGAACCCGTCGAGTGGGACGACGCGCTCGTCTTCAAGCCGACCGAGCGGGCTGCGGGCTACCTCTGGTACTTCCCGCGCACCGAGACGGAGATCAACGCCGGACTCGGCTTCCAGATGACCGAGGAGCCCATGGAACTGGTCGACGACCTCAAACGCGACCTCGAGAACCGCCCCGAGTTCGCCGGTGCGACGGTCGAGGACAAACTCGGCGCTGCCTTGCCCACTCGCCGGCCGTACGACTCGGCGGTCCACCCGGGGTACATGGCCGTCGGTGACGCCGCGGGACACGTCAACCCCACGACCGGCGGTGGCATCGCCGGCGCCGCGTACGCCGGCAAGTACGCCGCCGAACAGGCCGTCGAGGCCCTCGAGACGAACGACTACGGCGAAGACACCTTCTGGCGGTACAACGAGCGCGTGATGGACCACTACGGCGCCCGCTACGCTGCACTCGACGTCTACAACATTCTCTCGACCGCCGTCGACGTAGACGACCTCATGGGGCTGCTCGCCGCGATGCCGGGCGACAAACTCGCCGAGGCCCTCTACTCCGGGAGCACGAATATCGGCCTCAAACTCAAACTCGAGGCGTTGCTCAAGAGCCGCGGTCACTGGGGCACGATCTGGAACCTCTATCAGACGAAGCGCCGCGCCGACGAACTGCTCTCTCACTACGAGGACTACCCCTCGAGCCCGGCGGGGCTCGCGGACTGGCAGGGCCGACGCGACGAACTGATGGGGAAGGTGTACGAGACGACTGGCGCGGATCCGAAGTACTGAGCGGCCAGTCGCGCCGCGGACGCGACAGCGCCCTCGACGCCCCCTCGAGAGACCGCCGCGCGTTCTTTTCGCGCTCGCGGCGGGTAGCGGTGCGCACCGCGTCTCCCCCCGCCGAACCGGGAGTCGACGCTCCCGGTACTCGGAGAATACGTGTCGAGCGTTACGCCGCGCGGCCGGGAACCCTCTTCTCCGTCGAAGCGCGCACCCGACAGTCTCTGTCGTCGACAGTGATTTTGCGTTGTTAGGGACAGTCCATAATCCCGATGGTACCCAACTCGTTTCCATGTCCCAAGGACATACCCGGCGACGCACGCTGACGCTGATCGGAACCGCAGGAGCCGGCCTGGTGGCCGGTAGTTTCGGCGCCGCGAGCGACGACCACGCAGGTGACAGCGGACAGGAATCGGACAGTAATCACGACGAGGAAGCCACGACGACTGCTCGCGTTCGCGCGGCCCACCTCTCGCCCGACGCGCCGAACGTCGACGTCGCAGTCGACGGCGAGACCGTCCTCTCGGACGTTCCGTTTCGCGCGGTGAGCGACTACCTCGAGCTCCCCGTCGGGACCGCGAACGTCGCCATCTCGGCGACCGACGACCCCGAGACCGTCGTGTTCGATCAGGAACTCGAAATCGCCGAAGGGGCGTTTACGATCGCCGCGCTCGGCGAACTCTCCGAGGAGAATCAGCCGTTCGCACCGACCGTGCTGGAGGACGACCTCAGCGACCCCGGCGAGAACGCCCGCGTGCGACTCGTCCACGCCTCGCCGGACGCTCCGGCGGTCGACGTCACCGTCGGTGGCGGCGAGACGGTCCTGTTCGAGAACGTCGCCTTCGGCGAGGCCGGCGCGCTCGAGGTGCCAGCCGGCGAGTACACCCTCGAGGTACGGCCCGCGACCAACTGTAACGATGGGGAGGTCGTCGCCGAGTTCGACGTCGCTCTGGCGGCCGGGAGCGTCTCCACGGCCTTCGCGGTCGGCTACCTCGAACCCGACGCTGCTCCCGCGGACGAGGCGTTCGACCTCGAGGTCGTCGCAGACGTTCCGGGGGAGGAGACCCACGACGAGGAGTCGATGGCCGAGTGCTGATCGTCTGATACGGACTACTGTACGTCATTTCCGGTGCACCCGCGACCGACCTGCGGTTGCACCAGTGCACCGGTACAGCAGACCGTCCGACGCGTCGATCGATTCTCGACCGCGAACTCGATCCGCCGCGGAGGTACTCGACTCGAATCGCTGAGCGATCGAGATCAGGGTCGCTCGAGCGTGACCCGCTCGACCGCTCCAGCCAGCACGTCGATCCCGTGCTGGATGCTCGCCTCGTCGACGTCGAACGTCGCGGTGTGGTGTCCGCCGGGGTGGTCGGTGCCCACGCCGACGTAGCAGGCGGTCCCGCCGTTTCGCTGGACCGCCTGCATGAGGAAGGTTGCGTCCTCGCTGCCCCCGAGTTCGTCGCGCTCGACGATCCGCTCGACGCCCGCTGTCTCCCTCGCGACATCCGCGACGACCGAGACGAGTTCTTGGTCGCTGGTCGCACTCGGGGCCTCCGCGCCAGTTTCGATATCGACCTCACAGTCGTGCATTTCGGCGGCGCTCCGGAGAACCCGCCCAGTCCGGTGTTTCATGTACTCCAGTAGCTCGGTCGTCTCGCCGCGGATCTCGGCGACGATACGGACCTCGTCGGGGATGACGTTGGCGGCGCTGCCGCCCTCGACGACGCCGGCGTTGACGCGCGTCTTCCCGTCGTTGTGCCGTGGAATCCCGTAGAGGTTCTGTACCGCCGTCGCCATCGCCTGGACGGCGTTGCGTCCCTGCTCCGGGTGGCCGCCGGCGTGGGCTGACTCGCCCGTAAACGTCGCCTCGAGGTGTGACACTGCGAGGAACCCGTCGATCCCCGCGACGATTTCGCCGGTCGGATGGTCCAGACCGATGTGGACGGCGAGCAACGCGTCGACGTCGCGGATGTGGTCGCTCTCGGCCATCGCCTTGCCGCCGCCGACGACCTCCTCCGCGGGCTGGAAGAATACCTTCAGGGTACCAGAGAAGTCACTGTCGGCGATTTGTTCGAGGACGCCGACCCCGATCGTCGCGTGGGCGTCGTGGCCGCAGGCGTGCATCGCGTCCTCGTGTTCGGAGCGAAAGCCCTCGGCCGCCGGCAGGTGTGCCGGATCGGTCGACTCCGCTTGCGGAAGCCCGTCAATGTCGACGCGAAGGCCGACGGTCGGCCCCTCGCCGCGCTCGAGGACGGCGACGACGCCGGTATATCCTCCCTCGAGTCGCTCGAGAACCGCTTCGTCGACGCCGTCGGTTCGAGCCTGGTCGTACCAGTGAGCGAGGTCCGTCTCCTCGGGAACGGCCATCCGCTGGCCGCCTGCGATAGCGTCCGGGCCGACGTGGAGTTCGTCGAGTTCGTCGCCGAGCCGTGATTCGAGTTCGTCGACGATTCGGGCAGTCGTGTAGAATTCGCGCCAGGCGGGTTCCGGTTTCCGGTGCAGGTCGCGTCGGAGTGAAACGAGATCGTCCGCGGTCATATCCCGATATCGAGGGGGGGCGACAAAAAGCCCTGTCATCGGTTGTTCCCCGAGACGACGTGTCGGCGGTCAGTTTCCGCGGCCTGCGCCATGTATCTGTTCGACTTCGGCTTCGATGTGGATCGAGTCGGGGAAGTTCTGCGCGGCGATATTGCGCGCGAGTTCGTCGTGGCCGTGTATCTCGAGTTCGCGGGTAAAGACGGTGTAGTCCCAGGAGGAAAATCGACGGTCGTCGTCGGCGTGGAGCCGACAGCACTGCGGAACTGAGAGCCTCTCCGGTGGATGGGTGTGTGGGCCTTTCAGTGCCGCCCCTTTTCGTTCGGCGGTCGATTTGATGTCTTCGACGATCCCGTCGAGCGCCGCTCGATCACCGCTTTGGAGGGTGAGACGCGTAACGAAGGTCATGGGTGTTGTGGAATTATCCACGGTCGGCGCGTAAAAACTTGCTGAGAGACGGTCGTGGGGATCCCCCACCGTGTACGACTGTGGTCGTCTCGCGTCCGACAGCGTGATACTCGATTTCGCAATCAGTGTTCGTTGGATCAACAGTTCGATATTCTCTTAACGTCGCACCTACTAGGCCACTTAATGGCAGTTGAAGCTACGAGCGCAGGCGCGATCCTCTTCCGCGATACGCGGGGCCGGCGCGAGTATCTTCTACTCAAGAGCCGCCCAGGCGACTGGGAGTTTCCCAAGGGCGGTGTCGAAGGAGATGAAGAACTACAGCAGACGGCGATCCGCGAAGTAACGGAAGAGGCAGGTATCGAAGAGTTCCGACTACTCGACGGCTTTCGCAGGGACTACGATTACGTCTTCGAGGCGAACGGCAAAACGATCCACAAGACCGTTCACCTCTTCATCGCGAAGTCGTTCGAGGCCAGTGCTGAACTCTCGAACGAACATCGCGACCTGCAGTGGCGCGATTACGAACAGGCGATAAACACCGTCACACAGGACGGTCCGCGGGAAATCCTGGAAGAAGCCCACAGTTTCCTGGACGAGACCGAGGACGAGGCGAACTGATACGGTCTGCTGTACCGATGTACCGGTGCACCGCAGGACGGTCGCGGTTGCACCGGCAATGACGTACAGTAGTCCGTATGAGGAGGCCCCGTCGTCGCGGGAAGGACGATCGGAAGAGGGAGACGACCAGCATCAGCACTCCTCCCAGCACCGAGGATCTGGTCCTCACCGATGATCCCGTCCCTCTCGAGTAGCTCCCGCTTTGCTGTCGGGTATCCCCCCGTCGTCGGTCACGTCGAACGGCCCTTCTTCGGGACCCTTCTGGGGGAGCATCGGGCCAGTCGATGCCGTTCGGCGCGTAACCGTCGTCGTTCGAAGGATGAACGATACGAGGAGTGCGAGCGGCGAGAGAACGATACTGATCAGCCCGATCGAGACGTACGGAAGGAGGGCGATGTTGATGCTCGGACCGGTGATATCGGCGTAGAGGAGACCGATGAGTATCGCCGACAGGATCGACGGGACACCACAGTAGACCGTCAGCTGCGAGAACCGGGTCAACTCCCGCTGCAGGTACGTCGTCTTGAATTGTTCGCCGGCCACGTGGAACAGTTTCAGCGATTCGAGCAGGTCCTCGAACCGTTCGATTGTGGCCGGCGAGAGCGAGTCGTCGTACGTGCGCCGGAGACGAGTGCCCACGTACAACTGCCAGTCTTCGTCGTAGTTGGTCGCCGCCAACACGGCCCTGAACGTGCCGAAAGACGTGTGTTCGAGCGTCTCGTCGATTCGTTCGGTTTCGGACAGAACGGTGCTCGTGTATCGAGTGACCGCACGTCGCACCTCCTCGTCGTGATCGGCGACTGCGTCGGTGACCGCAGCGGCGTCCCGTGAAATCGATTCGACGAGCAACTCGAGCAGCTTCGTCGGCGAAACTGGACTCGCGGCGACCGATGCTTCGTCCGCGACGTCCGCACGGAAGTCGATGACCGACTCGAGTCGTTCCTGGGCCGATCCAGCCGTCGCGAATTCCTGTGAGAGGATCAGCTGGTTGATCGAGACTACGAGCGTTACGAGGGAGAACGTCCCCGCGATCATGCCGCTCGCCACCCGCGTCACGGAGTTCGGGTTGACGAACGAAATGAAGCCGACTTCGTGAAGACCGAGCAAGACGACGAAGACGACGACTGAGAGGAGGCCTGTGAGGACCACCCGGTCGCCCTCGACTAACAGCCATTCCCGAGCCCGTGGGAACGGCCGGGATCGAGCGCCGATATCGGCCCCGTATGACTCGAGCCGCTCGTCGTTCTCGGATGACACCATAGCGAGATGTTCCACCGACCCAGCAATAAGAGGCTGCGTTGCACACATCGGCAGGGGAACGACTGCGTCGTGACTGTCGCTGAGATAACCGGTGCGTCGCGACCGTCACCGACGGTAGCTGGCGATTCAAGGCCTACACTGAAAGGCGCCCGTGACCTCCATGTGAGATATGCTCGAAGACGGAACCGTGCCTGATACCGACGACCGCTTGCGGACATCGAGCCGGCGATAATGTCCCGTTCGGACCCACCAAGCAGACGCGGACTGCTCGCGTCGATCGGTGCAGGTATTGCGACCGCAGTCGCCGGCTGTACAGGCAGCGACGCCATCGGCGGGAAGCCGGCCTACGAAGATGGCACCGTCGGCAATCTCAACACCAGCAATCGTTCCAATCGGACGGCGAGCCAGATGTCTACGGCGGCGGCGCTCGCGCAAGGAGAACCGAGTACGACGGCGACGCCCCTCGACTCCCTCTCGTTGACGTCCCATCAATTCGTCGTCGAGGACGGCTATCTCGGCTCGACCATTCAGGGGACCGTCGAGAACGGAGGATCGAATCGGGTTCAGATCGTCGAAGTGCGGACGCGGGTATACGACGACGCGGGCAACCAGCTCGGCAGATATTTCGCCAGTACCGGCGACTTAAACGCCGGCTCGACCTGGGAGTTTCAGGTCATCGTCCTCGAGTCACCCTCGGACGTCGCCGAGTACGATATCGCCGTGCTAGGAACTCCGTCCTGATCCACGCGACTCCCGACCACGCACTTGCTGCGTTTGCCTCCGTCTCGGTCACTCCGACGATCCGTCCACGAGGTCGTCGTCGACCTCCTCGTAAACCACGTCCGGACTGACGGTGAGCGTGTACGCCGGTCGCCCTTTCCCCGTCGGCGACGTCGCCGTCGGCTCGTTCTCGTCGACGAGGCCCACCTCCTCGAGTTGGTAGAGCGATCGAGTGACATCCGCTTCCGTAATCGTGCCGACGACTTCCGTTTCGACGGTCGAAAGGTGCTGCTGGCAGTGCTTTCGAAGGTCGTGCGTCTGGACCGGCGTCTCGTCCTCGCGAGCGAGCGCGGCTACTCCGAGCAGAACTACCGTGTCGGTTCGCGAGATTGAATCGAACGCAGATGTTTCACTCATGTGAGACCGTTGTCTACGAACGATGGTAACCGTTTCTCCTATTTACAGTCAGGTGAACCGATGATTTTGCTCGAACGGTACGGGAAACACGTCCGATTCCAGTGTGGGCAACGTCACTTGATTTGACATACGAAATGCCACGCGATACTCGCGCGATATCGGCCGTCCGCTCTCCGTTCGACCGGACTCGGCGTTACAGGTCGTTCAATCAGGCGTTTTCCTCGTCCTGAAGCTCCGCGAGTTCGGCCTCGACGTCTTCCTGATCGCCGGACTCGAGGTCAGTCAGGTCCTCCTCGTCGACGTCGGCCTCGGACTCGACGTCGGATTCGGGTTCCGGCTCGGGTTCACCCTCGCCCATTTCGGACTTGAGGGTCTCGAGTTCGGCTTCGACGCCGCTGTCGGTCGAGAGTTGCTCGAGTTCCCGGTCGATATTGTCCTTGTCGGACATCACGTCCTCGAACGCGCCCGTTTCGTGGAGTTCGTCGAGCGCGGCCGAGCGGGCTTCCATGTCCTCAGTCTGCTCTTCGGCGCGTTCGATGGCGCGGCCGACGTCCTCGAACTCTTCGCCCGTGGCCGTCATCGCTTCCGAAACCGTGGAACTCGCCTCGGCGGCCTCGTAGCGTGCCTTCATCGTCTCCTTCTTGGTCCGGAACTCTTCGATTCGGGTCTGGAGTTCGTTCTTCTGGTCGATCAGACTGTCCTGCTGGCTCTGCAGGTCCGAAATCTGGCGCTCCAGATCATCGATCTGGTTCATCTTCGTCTTCTTCTTTTCGAGAGCACGTCGCGCCAGATCTTCTCGGTCCTGTTGGACCGCCGTCCGCGCCTGATCGTTGTGTTTTTCGACGTTCTCCTCGAGGCGGCGTTTCTGCATCTCGAGGCGCTTTTTCTGCGTCGTCAGATCGGCGATGCCGCGTTTGACCTGCTGGAGCTGATCTCGCATCTGCTCGTAGGAATAGTCCAGCGTTTCGGTCGGATCCTCGGCCCGGTTGAGCACCGAGTTGATCTTCGACCGGATGACGTAGGAAGTGCGCGAGAGGATGCCCATACTCGCAACGTATGGTTCTCCGGCCTTAAAAACATCACTTCGGTAACAGTCGGTCTCCTGTGAGGTCGTCCGTAGCTCGTCGATTTGATTAGCCGGCAGTGTGTGAAGGTACCCATGACCGATGTTCTGCTCTCCGGCGCTCGCGACGTCCGGGGGACGCTCGACGAACCTGACGGCCGGACGACCGCAATCGTCGTCGCCTGTCCGCCGCATCCCAGACACGGCGGCTCGCGTAGCGACCAGCGACTCGTCGCCGTCAGTGATGTACTCTGTGGGATCGGTATCGCGTGTCTGCGCTTCGACTACGGCCCGTGGGACGACGGATACGGCGAACGGGAGGACGTTCGAAACGCCGTCCGATGGGCGAGCGACTGGAGCGACGGCGATCGCGAATCCGACAGCCGTCTCCCCGTCGGCGTCTTTGGCTACAGTTTCGGCGCGACGCAGGCGCTCCTCGCGTCCGCCGACGTCGATCCCGACCCCGACGCCGTCGCCGCCCTCGCTCCGACGGCCCGGCTCGGCAACGATCTCGACGCGATCGAAGCGCTGTCGTCGATCGAAGTCCCCGTTCACGTCCTGTACGGCGAGCGCGATACGACCGTCGACTGGGAACCAATCGTCGAGCGCGCCCGGGACCGTGGTGACGAGGTCACGGCGCACTCGGGCGACCACTTCTTCTTCGGGGACCGCGACGAAATCGCGAGCACGGTGGGGGCGTTTTTCGAGCGGACGTTACTCGCGTCGGCGTAGTCACGGTGGGGACTTTCGGGACTCCGGACTTCGATTTCAGTCTCGTCCGTGTCTGACCAGACACGTCGGGAGGCCGATCAGTTCGACGGGTTCGGAGTTGTCCGGCGAGTAGACGACCATCTGGCCCGTCTCCATGTAGGGCACTTTCGACTCGAGTTTGCTGGGGATGTTGACGCTCTTGATGGCGTCCTCGTCGCCGAGGTTGAGGACGACAGTGGTGTTGATTTGCTTGAAAACGGCGTCGTGAATGTCCTGGGGATCCTGGGTTATCAGAAAGAGGCCGAGGCGCTCCTTGCGGCCCTGTTTGGCGGCTTCCGTGAACTTTTTGATGACTTTCCCCGCCTGGACGGAGTCGGCGTCGGTCAGGAAGTTGTGGGCTTCGTCCATCCCGAGGACGAGCGGCGTCTCCTTGATCCGGTCGTACGTCGGATCGTTCGAGAGTTTCTGATCGATGATGAGCGACGAAACTGCGAGGACGATCGCCTCGGTCGCGCGACTATCGTTGATGTGGTAGGTTGGGACGACGGTGAGTCCGCCTGGCCGGACGAATTCGTGGACCAAGTCCGTGATCGGGCGCGCGTGCTGATCGAAAACGTGACCGAATCCGAGGACGCGCCGTCGGACCGCGTCGAAGGTCGCCTCGTGGACGCGTCCGGACTCGTCTAACTCTTCGCGAAGCGCGGGGTCGTCGAGGAACGTCGTGAACTCCTCGTAGGTCCCCCCGTTTCCATACTGTTTGCGGAACCGTGGCAGGAGGACGCTGACGAGTGCACCGTACTGGTTATCGTTCAGTCCGCTGCCCGCGACCAGCCACGGGTTGTCGTGGACCATCGAGAACGGGATCGTGAACTCGACTTGCTCGGCGCGGTGATGACCCGCTGCGTACGACGCCGAGCCGACCGTCGGAATGAATGCCGTCGTATCGTCGTGCCCACCGTAGGCGATACCCTCGCGCTCGAGTCGCCGGGCGAACTCGTCGCCCATGTCGGGATTGTCGTCGTGCATCTGGGCGTACTCGTCTTGCGGATCGAACTGGACGACCGCCGGGGTAATCCGTCGACCGTCGTCCATCGGGTAGGTCCGGTCGGCGTCGAGGTATTGCCGCAGGATGTTCTTCGCGCCGTGAGTCTTGCCCGACCCTGTCCCGCCGGCGACGAGCGTGTGGCGAAAGACCAGCGGATCGCCCGCGTCGTAGTCGTCTTTCAGCCGGTAATCGATGGTTGGCGGCGACGCGGCGGTTCGAACCTTCTCGCCGCCGACCGAGAGATGGCCCATGAATACCCCGTCGTCGGGTATCTTTAACCCGGTCTTGATCTCTTTGGTGTCCTCGGCCTGTCGGATCACCGTCTGGGGTTTCGGCACCCGATCGGTCATCCGTCGCTTGAGTTCGCCGTCGTCGTCGTAGAGGATGGCGACCGGCTCGAGGCTCGCGACGAACTTGTAATCCGTCTCGTCGATCCCGTCGGTTCGCATCGCTCGTCTGGCGTGGATTTCCGTCGCGTCGTTCGCGTGATACTGCTGGGCGTACTCCAGGCTTGTGATCCGGCAGAACAGCGTCTCGCTGGCGGCCGACCCCGACCCGTCGGGATAGGGTGCCAGCAGGTAACTCCCGAGGCGGATGGACGACCGGTTGCCGCGGATAACGTAGGCTCGGAGCGTGGTCTCGTCGCCGTCCTCGGCGACGCGCAGGCCCTGGGAGACACAGATTGCGCCGATGCCGACGTCTTCACCCCGGGGCTCGACCGTCGTCGATTCGAACATGTCGGTCGTGTCGTCGGTCGTCGACGTCGCGCTCGTCGTTTCTTCGGACCCCGAAGACGTCGTCGACGAGTCTGCTCCGCTGGCCGCCGCGCCGTCATCGGAGTTGGCGTCGGCGCTGAAATCGCCGAAGTCTCCCAGATCGGTCATATCAATCCAATCTGGTCTCATCCGTAAAACGCGTTTCCCTCCAGCTGGACTGACTGTTCACGTGCGGTGATCGTATCGACCGGCCCACAGTCCGACCACCGCGAGCGCGATCGCTGCGAGCGCGAAGCCGGGCGTAAAGCCAGGAATCGGCTCCTCACCGCCGTTTTCGGCCGTTTTTCCATCTAATTCGTTCGAGCCAGCAGCCGAATTCGACTCGGCGAGTTCAGGATCGAGAGCCAGGTCGTTGGGGTCGGCGTGGTCGAACGACTCGAGGGGCTCGTCGCCACCGTCGATCGCGACGGTCACGGACTCGTCCTGAACGTACGGGGGGTAGTCGCCAGTGAAGTCGATGTCGCTGTGGTCGAACGAAATCGTCGTCGTCCCTGTCGGCGCGTCGGCTGCGACCCGGACGGTCAGCGTCGCGATCGTTCCGTTTCCGGTCGCCCCCCCGGCAGCTGGCACGCGGCGCTGCTCGAGAACGGCGGTTCCCTGCTCGTGGGCAACAGCCGCACCGGCGTGAATTTCGGTGTTGTTTCCTTCGAGCCACGGACCCCGTTCGACGTCGGTAATCTCTAGATATTCGGGGTTGTACTGGGCGACCAGCGTGACGTTCGACACGCCCTCGCCGCCGTGACCACCTCGGCTCTGTAACGTGACGTCGATTTCGATCGTGTCGCCGGGCGCGACCTCGGGTTGCGATCGGTCCGGCGACAGGATCGCGACCTGGTCGATCGCGGTCACTGTTCCGACGATACCCACCATCGAGAGTGTGAGTAGAACGGTCGTCCCCGCGACGAGGATGGCGGTCCGTCTCTCTCTCGCTCGACGCTCGAAACGGCGGCCGGGGTCGTCACGTTCGGAACGCATCGCTCGGATGGTTCTCGATAGGGGACGAAACAGTTTACCGGTTTTGACCCGGTCACGTGTGCGGTGGTGCGCCCGTCGAGCGGCCGAGAGCCGGCGTCGGGCGAAAAAACGAGCGAACGCTCCGTACGATGTCTCTGCCGTGGCGACGCGTGGACGGTTTCGGCACCTACTGGCTAATCGACGCGACGTGGTCGTATCGCGTTACGAGTTGGGATTCGCGGTCGTAGTTGATCACACCGACGTCCGCCATCGCCGGCAGATGAGAGTGGTGAAGTGCGATCTTCGCACTGGTCTGATCGGCGAACGGCTCGCGGTCGCTGGCGCTGAGTTGGCCTGCAAGTTGCTCGAGCGTCAGCGGTCGATCAGTCAGTTCGAGCAGGTAAAGCAGGCGCATTCGAACGGGATCGACGAGCGTCTCGAGCAGCCTTTCGGCGTTCTCGCTGTCGCAGAGTTCGAGGACCGTAGAGAGATCGGCGGGGTGAACCGGCGGTTCGTCGACGAGCGTGACGCCATCATCGTCCCAGTCGACGATGTCGTACGACTCAAGTCGCGGCAGATGGTTGTGAACGAGGCTCGTCCGAACCTCGTGTCGTCCCTTACCGTTCGAGGGGGCAGTCGTTCGCTCGAGCAATTCCGTCGTCAGTTCCGACAGCGATAGTCGAACCGTCCGGGACCCGAGGATTTCGAGAATACGAAGCCGTCGGGGATGACGAAGGACATCGTAACACTCTGTTGGCACATCTGACAGTGGCTCGGGTATATTATCACCGCCGCGATGAGCGTTCGAACCCATTACTCAGTTCCAGTTCTGCAACCGGCATAAGCCCATTTCCAAAACGATTTGGTTCCCTATGTTCTCTGTTGCAGGAGTAACAACTGCATAACTCGCTGAAACTGCCGAAAACGGCAATTATAGGGTATTTCTTATGGAAATTGGTATGAGGTATGCTCGGAAAAGTCATTTCAACCGGACTTCCATGCGGTGGTGATTCGGCCCTCGTCGGTATCGACCGATCCTGTAAATATGATGATATATATACGGACTGTCTGAATGGGCTCGACGAACGTCACCGTCGGACACTCAAGCAGCGCTTCGGCGGGCGGCCGGAGGCGGGAACATTGGCTCTGCGTGTCGGGGAGCAGAGTCGCGAAATCTGGGTCGGTTCCACGGTACTTTTGCGTTCACGACCCGTACTAGAAGGTATGCTCATGGTACGCGGTCGCGCTGGCGGAACGGAACTCACCGGGACGCTGTACGAACGGGGTGAACGAGCCCCGTCGTTCAGGGGTGCCCCGGACGAAGACGCCGCGTACGTCTGGGTCTGTGACGAGTTCTACGAAGTCGACAGCGGCGGAACGACCCAGCTCGTCGACGGCCGCGAGGTCAACCTCGCATTCGAATCGCCCATGCCTCGGGGTTTCGACACTCGCGACCAGGCGCTCGACGGAGCCAGAGAACACATTCGAACCCAGTTCGCCAGAATCGGCGTCGACCCCGACGATGTGGTTCTCGAGGTCGAGAAAACCGACGCCGAATCGTATTGAGCGTCCCACCTATGCGCTGACGATGGGGGGTCACGGCGGTCGAATTGTTCTCGGAGGCGCTGTCAGCCGTCTCGTCGCGCTCCATTTATCGCGCCTCGTCCGGTTCATCGCGTGACTGCGCTCGCGACCCGGACCGGTTCGTCGGCTGGCCCAACACGCAAACGATCGGTGCGTCGGACGAGGCGAGTTGCCGATCGGCAGCTCGTCGACGGAAACAAATCCCTCTCGATCACTCGAGTCCACACTTCTAACACCGGTCAGTACGGCTGTTCGTCCCAGCGGTGGTCGTCGTAGGTTCGATCCTGTGTCGCGTCGAATCGCTCCTCGAGCGTCTCGCGGAGCGACGCTTTTTCGGGGCTCGCGATCCGGGCGAGTTCGTCCGCTTTCCCGATAATCGTCGGCGGTCCGTGTGCGACGGCGACGTCCTGTAACAGTTGCATCGTCATCCGTTCTCGCGTGTCCGGATCCCGCGTGAACGCGTAGGGTGCCTCGACACGATAGAGTAAGTCGTCGCGCGGGTCGTAGATGACGAAAAACGTCACCTCGTAGGCCGCGTGCTCGAGGTGCCGTTCGACGCCGTATGCGTCACCGTCGATCGACAGCGGTCGGTCGACACCGCCTCGCGAACGGAACCAGTTCGTGTACGAAAGTGTCGACGTCTCTCGGTCCCAGCGCTCGCCGTCGACGTCGTCGACGTAGTCGCCGCGTTCGAGGAGGCGGGTGAAAAGCCCCGAGTCGTTGCTCCACGGGACGCTGAGATTGGCGTCCCGTTTCGACTTGAGCGTTCGTGTCAGGACTCGCGTCGTGGGGTTTTTGACGAATCCGACGAGCGGAACGCCCCGCTCGGCGAAGTCCTCGACGAGCCGGACGTAGTTCTCGAGGACCGTCGTCGGTCGCGGATCGTCGAGCAGGAAATCGGTGAGGTCTGGATGCTGGTCGGCCCACCGAAGCAGGCCGCGCGGATAAAGCGGTCCGTCGAGGACGAGCAGGTCCGTCACCGCCGTTGCGTGGTCGCGGGCGTGGGTACTTTCAGCGAGGTACAGCGCCAGCGCGTGGACGACGCCTTCGGCGAACCGCGGCAGCGGTGGTATCTTAACCGCTCGGCTCCGGCTGTATCCATCGTCGAATTTCCCCCACGTCTCGTCGACGGTCATCGTCTCGTCGTTCGAGTGGACCGTCATCACCGTCGTTCGAGACCGGTGGAGGTCGAGATCACTCGGCGTCGCGCTCATCGCCGCCTGTGCGATATCGATGACCAGTCCGTTTTTGAAGGCTGTCGGATTGATAGTCCCCGCGTCGAGACCGTGTTCGGTCGGAAATTCTCGCTGACGCAACGCGACCGCCTCGCGGTCGACGACCCGCCGCGCCCGCTCGTCGATCGGCTCGAGGATCGTTCGGCCGTCCTGAACGAGCGGGTCCAGAAACGACTCCCAGACGGTCTCGGCGAAGGCGCGGCGGTCACGCTCGTCGGTCCCGTGGTCGATCCGTTTCGCGAGTCGCGCGATTCCGTCGAAGTGGACCGGATCGAGCGTCATGCAGAATGGCTCCCGCCGAACCCGCAAAAAGCCAGTGGTCGTGCCACCACGAGATGGTAACTCGAGGGCGGGTAAATAACTATCAGAAAACATATGTGTGAGCGGTCCGAGAATCAACCATCTCGATGTCCGAGCGAGACCTGCGGTCCGTCGATCGCGACGAACGTCCCGTCAACTGGCGACAGAATAGTTCCGGGATCACCCTCTTCGAAGCAGGTAACCCCGACGCCTGGATTCACGCCGAATTCGAAGCGGGCGTCGCTCCCGAAAACCGGCTTTACATGATCTGTGACGAGTGCGGTGCGGTTTTCGCCCAGCGGTGTAAACCCGGAAACGGGTCTATCTGTGGCGACTGTGGCATGACATTCGACCACCGCCGCGAGGACTGACGTCGCGCGGTCGAGTCCGTCGGGTCCGGCCGCCGCTCTCTCCTGTACCCCTCTCGTTTCCGGGCCTGCGTGTTCCTCCGGAGCAAAAATCAGAAATTCGACAGTACGTGGTGAACTCCGTCGAACGGATCCGCGTTCGCCGAGGACGAACAACGACAGGTAATTACGACACGCGGATTTCCGAATTCGTATGGAAGCTGCGCTGATCGTCCTCGACGGCTGGGGTCTCGGTGACGGCGGCAGGGACGCGGTTGCGGCGGCCGACACGTCCGTCTTCGACCGCCTGGAGGAGTCGGGTGCGTACGGACGGCTCGAGGTCGCGGGCCGGCGCGTCGGCCTCCCGGACGGACAGATGGGCAACAGCGAGGTCGGCCACCTCAACATCGGGGCCGGTCGGGTCGTCTATCAGGAGTACACCCGTATTTCGGACTCCATCGCAGACGGTTCGTTCCGGGAGAACGACGCGATCAACGCGGCGTTCGACCGAGCGCGCGAGAACGAGGGCCGTGTTCACTTTCTCGGACTCGTCAGCGACGGCGGGGTCCATTCCGATCAGGAACACCTCCACGCACTGATCGAGTTGGCGGCCGACCACGACGTCGAGGCCGTCACCCACGCGATAACCGACGGTCGGGACACGTCGCCGACCGGCGGCCGCGAGTATCTGCGCACGCTCGAGGAGGTGATCGCCGATCACGGTACCGGCGACGTGGCGACGGTGACCGGCCGGTACTACGCGATGGATCGCGACCAGAACTGGGAGCGGACGAAGCGGGCCTACGACGCCATCGTGAACCGCGAGGCTGAGTGGACCGTCGAGTCGGCTGTCGACGCGGTCGAGGAATCGTACGACCGCGGCAAAACGGACGAGTTCGTCGAACCGACGCTCGTTACGGGCGAGGCGCACAGTGCCTCGGAAAGCGAGCGGCGAAGCCGTGAGCATGGTCGGCGTGCCCTCGAGGACGGCGATTCTGTCGTCTGGTTCAACTTCCGCTCGGATCGCGCCCGCCAACTCACTCGAATGCTGGCCGATATTCGGCCCGAGGACTGGGCAGATGCCTTCGAAACCAGCCCGCCGAACGCCGAGGTCGTGATGATGACTCAGTACGACAAAACGTTCGACCTCCCCGTCGCCTACCCACCGAATCAGCCCAAGCAGGTGCTCGGGGAGGTACTCGCCGACGCGGGGAAGACCCAACTCCGGATCGCCGAATCCGAAAAGTACGCCCACGTCACGTACTTCTTAAACGGCGGTCGCGAGGTCGAGTTCGACGGCGAAACCCGCAAGATTGTCGAGAGCCCCGACGTGCCGACCTACGACCAGCAACCCGAGATGAGCGCTCCGGCGGTGACCGACACCGCAATCGACGTGATCGAATCCGACGACCCGGACGTCCTCGTTCTCAACTACGCCAATCCGGACATGGTCGGCCACACCGGCGACTACGAGGCCGCGATCGAGGCCGTCGAAGCCGTCGACGAGCAGTTGGGTCGGCTCGTGGACACGCTCGAGGCCGCCGGTGCGCACGTCCTCGTCACCGCAGACCACGGCAATGCGGACGACATGGGGACCGAAGACGATCCGCACACGGCGCATACGTACAACGACGTTCCGCTGGTGTACCTCGCTCCGGACGGGACGGACGGGGATCGAACGGTCCGCGAGGGCGGCACCCTCGCCGACATCGCACCCACGCTGCTCGACCTCATCGACCTCGCCCAACCGCCCGAGATGACCGGCGAACCGCTGCTCGAGTAGTCGATTCGGAACGACCGGTCGTCCAGCAACTTCTCGTGGCCCGCCCCTCGTCGTCGTAAAACGAGACCGCGAAGCCGGACGTGAACGTGCGGTCGAAAACGCCCTGGGCCGCACTCGACGGCGACATCGAGTTCGACGTGGGGGCGGGCGGCACCAGCGTTACGTACGGTTTGCTGTTCGCCCAGCGTCAAACCGGCGTCGCCGGCGTCGTCCTGACCCTTCGCCGTCCGTCAGCAGTCACCATTGTCTCAGCGGTCTCAGTCGTCCCCCTCGTCTCTCCCACCGTCGTTCCCGAAGCCGCCGTTGTCTTCGCCTCTGTGGTCACCGTCCAACCGCGGACTACGACCCGGATGATCGTCGTCCCACCGTCGACCGCGGTCCGTACCGTGGATGTCGTTTTCAGTGGGCTCGTACACGTAGAGACAGTCGTTGCTGTAGGACCGGCCGAACTGATCCGCGTCCTCACAACAGAGGACGCGGCCGTCGTCCATGACGTAGACGTTGTCGACGTTGATGAGTGCGTCGTCCGCGACGTCCGCCGGATCGCTCGCGTTCGGCCCCACGATGACCGGTTCGAGCCTCGACACGTTGAAATCCCGCTCGAGTTCGGCACGGTAGACGACGCCCCCGTCGACCCGGTCGATCTGGACCTCGCCTACGTCCTCGTAGCCCGCCTCGTTGGACATGTCGTCGTTGAGTTCGGAGATGGCGAAGTAGACGGCGTCGCCCGGACCGGCACCCTCGACGCTGTCGACGCCTTCGGCCTTGTTGAACTCGATGGTCGCACCGATCTCCTTGGCTGCCGCGCGCATCTCGAGGAACGGAACCCGACGAAGGTCCGGCGAAACGCCCTCGGGGCCCTCGTCCTCCCACTGCTCCGCCCAGAGGACGACCTCTTCGTCGCTGATGTAGTCTCGATTCCCGTTGTCGACGACTTCCCTGTCGGCCTCCTCGAGCGCCGTTTCGAGGTCGTCTTCCCAGTTGGTCTCGGCGTGACTCTCGAGGTAGTCCTCCTGGGTGACGTAGTCGTACTCGGCGATCCATTCTTCGACCTCCCGGTTCGTCGCGTGGCCCAGCGCCAGCCACTCGATCTCGAGGTCGACTTTTGCCGGCGGAAGCTCCCGGGCAGCCTCCTCGTTCGTCACCATCGGGGCGTAGAGAGTGCCGGCAAGATCCATGGGATCGTCGTAGCCGTCGATAGGTTCGTCGGCGACGAACTTGTAGATCCCTTTGTTGTCACCGTCGGAACAGCCGTAGACTGTCTTCCTGTCGGACTGGATGTCCGGGGCCTCCCAGGCGGCCCGTCCCATCACGTAGTACTTCACGGGCTGCGGGGGATCGGCCGTCGGCTCGCGGAAGTCGATGTGGTAGCCGTAACGGTAGGGGTTCGGGTAGACGTCGGTGATCGGTCGCGTCGTGTTGCCGTCGGAACCCTGGCTCACGGGATCCGCACTGAGGTAGTACGCGAGAAACTCGACGCCGGTCATCGCCCAGAACCCCTGGACGCCCCAGGATTCGTCGCCGTAGTAGTCGTCGACGGCGCTCTGGATCTCGGACGGGTTCGGTCGGTTCCAGAACTCGTGAGCACCGCGGAGTCCCTTGCCGGTTCCCGACTCCAGAACGTCGCTCACCGTTGCGGCCAGCGAGATCCGCGGGTGAGCGTAGTTCTCCTCGGAGGAGAGCATCGTGTTCCACGGGCTCAGATCGCCGTAACAGTTGATGCGCGTCCCACCGAGTTCGCGCATCGGTTCAGTGTTGGCGAGGTTGATGGCGTTCTCGAGGTCAGCTTCCCACTCGCCCTCGTCGGTACGGTTGATCGGAACCCGCGAGACGTTTCCGGGACTGTTCTCCCAGTTCGTAAAGAGAAATCCCTCGGTTCTCGCGTCATCCGTGGCGACGAACTGGTTGCAGTCGGGGTTGTACGCCGCGTCACCGTATTGCGTGCCGGCGAATTCGGTCGTCGTTATGTTGTCCCCATCGGGTGTCTGCACGACACCGAGTTCTTCGGTTCCGCCGTTGATCGCTTCGTGTGCCCGCGCGAGGAACGTGAAATCGCTGTTTGCACCGCGGACCGTCTCCCGTTCCGCGTTCGTCTGCGGCGTCGATAGTTCGTCGAAGTCGTCGTTACTGCCGTCGAATTCGAACTGGAAACCGCTGAAGTATCCGATCCCTGCTTCGTTGTACGGGTCGGGGTTGTCACGACTCGGGTGCTGGAGACTGTACAACAACGTCCCGTTCTCGAACACGAAGGGACCAGTCACCTCCGCGCCGCGCGCAGTCGACGAGAATCGTTTCAACTCTCCGTTCACGTGCGGTGCCAGGGGCGTATCGGGGTCGTCCGATTCATCTCCGGTCGCTACTCCGGTGACGCTCGCGCCCAGCGCTGCGGCCATCGATGCTTCCATCAGGTTCCGTCGAGTGAACTCGACCATCGATTCGATCACCGTGTATCGGACTATAGTAGGTTTATATTTGTGATATATACGTATCATTCACCGGTCAGGGACTACTGGATTCTATGTACCCCTCTGTCTGTTCCCGTCCCGATACCGGGTCGACTATCGACGACCCGCTTTCGATTTGCGAGCCGTTCGTCCCGCTCGACGAGGGGGAGCCACTCGGCTGAATACGGTTTTCGGCGCTCTCCGGACGGAACCCGGACCGTTTCTCGTCCTGCCTCGAGTCGACTGTTTCGTTGTCATCCACCGCCGATCATCCGGATAACCTGCGGTACTGTGCGGGAGAACGCAGTCTCTCACTGAGTACCGATGACTGGGGATCGAGCGGCTCGAGCCACTACTGTCGGCTACGCGACACCCTCCTCGACCACGTTCGATCGGATTTCCCGGGCGCGCTGCCGAACGGAGGCGACGTACCGTTCGATTTTCGGCGGTTTCTTGCCGTAGAACGATGCGACCCAGTTCAGGTCCGTACCAGTCATGGTCAGGAAGTACGCAGCGAGCGTGTCACGCCCCGCCTGGATGACTTCCGGTGGGACTCCCCGCTCACCGGTTCCGTCTTCCTGGAAGCCGTTCGTGTCGAAGTAGACGTCGGCGTACAGCGTGGCCATCTCTGGATCCTCGAACGTCACCGACGTGTGCTGTGGTGCTTCGAACCGATACTGCGGTTCCTCGCTTTCGGGCGGGCGACACTCGAGGATCCGGACGTCCAGAACGTAGTCTTTGTAGACCGATTCCTCGTCGTCGGTCGGTGTGTGTGGCGTTGGTGCGGGCATTGTGTATCGTCGATCGGCGTGGACCGGCGGAGCCCCGCCGCGTATTCGCTCGTACGACGAGTTCACGTCCGCGGCGGGTATGTGCGTTGCTAGTAGCAGTACCCTCGATCGGGGATCACTCGGGAGTGGTATTGGGATCGCTCGCGCTTTCGCGTTCGAGGGGGCGATTACCACGGCCGAGAGACGGGACAGCAAACGGTCCCACTGGTCCGATAGCCGACTCCCGCTGGGAGAATCCTCGCGGTTCGGTGCAGGCTAGCTATCAAACGGATGGACGTGGACGAGTGAGGCGTGAGAACCGACGGACTCGTCACTCGAAGGGCCACCGCTCGACGAGGCGACTGCGAACGATGGTCCCTGTCGGCGGTGCTGACTGGAGGGTTTCCAACGAAACGACCATGAACAGGATCGCCACGCTGCTCGGCCTTGCCGCCGCCGGAACCGTGATCCTCTGGTACGGCAGCGTCCGACTCGAGGACGCGGCGAACGACATCGCGGCCGGATACGGGTTGCCCACGGTCGTTCAGGGCGCCGTGATCGCCGCCGTGGGCTCGAGTATGCCGGAACTGGTCAGCGTCCTGATCGCGACGCTGGTCTACGGCGAGTTCGAACTCGGCGTGGGATCGATCGTCGGTTCCGCGGTGTTCAACTTGCTCGCGATTCCGGGTCTGGCCGTGGTCATCGGCGGCGGTATCGACACTACCCGGGAACTGGTCTACAAGGAGGCGCTGTTTTACATGCTCGCGGTCGCGTCGCTGCTGTTGACGTTCTCGCTCGCGGTCATCTACAACCCGGTCACCGCGACCGACGGGCTCATCCGGGGCGACGTTTCCCGGCAGCTCGCGCTGTTTCCCGTCGCCTTGTACGGGCTCTACATCTTCACCCAGTATCTCGACGTCGCCGACGAAGGGCGACGGGTAGATACGTCGGTGGACATGGCGCGAGCCTGGCTCTGGTTCGGCATCGGGCTCGTCGCAATCGTTCTCGGGGTCGAAGGCCTCGTCCGGTCGGCGGTCGGTCTCGGGGAGGCGTTCGGGACGCCAGCGTTCCTCTGGGGAATGACCGTCGTCGCCGCCGGTTCGAGCCTGCCCGACGCGTTCGTCAGCATCGCGGCCGCCCGGGCCGACCGGCCGACGGTCACGCTGGCGAACGTGCTCGGGAGCAACACCTTCGACTTGCTCATCTGCGTGCCCGTCGGCGTCCTCGTCGCCGGCACGCTAACGGTGAACTTCGCCCACATCGTGCCGATGATGGGCTTTTTGGTCTTCGCGACCATCGTGTTCTTCGGCATTTCACGGACTGAAATGCGCCTCTCCCTGCACGAGGCGTGGACGTTACTGGTGCTGTACGTCGCGTTCGTCTGCTGGTTGATCCTCGAGAGCCTCCGCGTGGTCAGCGTTCTCGAGTTCTGACGGCGGGGCTCACACACCACGTCCGTCGCGGCGGCAGCCGAACGGGTTTCCGCCCGACGGGAGTGTCTAGTGGTTTTACTTGGTCTGGATGTGACGACGCTGGTATGAGTGACGATTCACACGCCGACGGCCACCGATTCGCCACGAACAGCGTCCACGCCGGCCAGGAACCGGACCCGACTACCGGGGCCCGAGCACCGCCGATCTACCAGACCACGTCCTACGAGTTCGACGATACGGACCACGCCGCGTCGCTGTTCGGACTCGAAGAATTCGGCAACATCTACTCGCGGATCATGAACCCGACGAACGCGATGTTAGAAGACCGCATCGCGACGCTCGAAGGCGGCGTCGGTGCGCTGGCCACGTCCTCCGGGATGGCCGCGTTCGACCTCGCGACCTTCATCCTCGCGGAGGTCGGCGACAACATCGTTTCGTCGTCGTCGCTGTACGGCGGGACCTACACCTACCTCACTCACACGGTCGAGAAGCGAGGTATCGAGACGAAATTCGTCGATACGCTCGACTACGACGCCTACGCGGAGGCGATCGACGACGACACCGCGTTCGTCCACCTCGAGACGATCGGCAATCCTGCGCTCGTCACCCCCGACATCGAACGGATCGCCGACATCGCCCACGACCACGATGTCCCGCTGTTCGTCGACAACACCTTCGCGACGCCGTATCTCTGCCGTCCGCTCGAACACGGCGCAGACCTCGTCTGGAACTCGACGACAAAGTGGATCCACGGCGCGGGCTCGACGGTCGGCGGGATCCTCGTCGATGGCGGCTCGTTTCCCTGGGAGGAGGGCAACTATCCCGAAATCACTGAACCGAACCCGGCCTACCACGGCGTCAACTTCCGCGAGACGTTCGGCGACATGGCCTTCGCGCTCGTCGCCCGCACGCGCGGTCTGCGCGACCTGGGGAACCAGCAAGCTCCCTTCGACGCCTGGACTACCCTGCAGAAACTCGAGTCGCTGCCCCTGCGGATGGAGAAACACTGCGAAAACGCGATGGCCGTCGCGGAGTACCTCGAAGATCACTCTGCCGTCGAGTGGGTCAACTATCCCGGCCTCGAGAGCCACGAGACCCACGAGAACGCACGCAAGTACCTCGAGGGCGGCTACGGCGGCATGATAACCTTCGGGCTCGAGGGCGGTTACGACGCCGCAGAAACGGTCTGTAACGAGGTCGAACTCACCAGTATGCTGGCGAACGTCGGCGACGCGAAGACGCTGATCATCCACCCCGCGAGCACGACCCACCAGCAGCTCACCGAGGAGGAAAAGCTCGCAAGCGGCGTCACCAACGACCTCGTGCGTCTCTCGGTCGGGATCGAGAACGTAGACGACGTGATCGCCGACCTCGAGCGGGCGATCGAACAGGCGTAACTCGGCGACCGACCTCGAGCAGCACAATCACCTTCGGGCGTTCGAGATCCGTCGACGACCGCGGGAACAGGCGCGGTCCCACGGACAGTCGTCGACGGCGAGGATTTCAGCGTACTGTGATCACCCCTCGTCGTTAAGGTCACTGAGTCCGACTGGTCCAGTATGCCGACCGGGTTACTCACATCGAAAGCGGCGGAACAGATCGTTGCAACCTGTCGGACCGCCATCGGTGACAGCCTCCGTTCGATCACGTACTTCACGCGCGACGACTACGAGCAGATGTACCTCCGTGAGGACTTAGAGCGTGACGCTGACCTCTCGACGTTCATCGGCCACGAGTGGCGCGGGTTCAAGACCACCCAGACCGCCTACGAAGGGTCGGAACTCGGCGCGTACGATTATACGATTCGGGTGTTCGAGAACGGCTTTCTGGTCCGCGTCACGAACGACCGCGAGGGCGTCTTCGTCACGACGGACGGCCTCACGGTCAAGGACTTCGAAGAAGTGGCGACGGCGCTCGACTCGTTTCTCAGCGAACGCGAGATTTCCTGACGGTCTCGCCGTTCCGTCCCGGTCTCAGTCCCCCGTCCGGCCGACCGGGTCGCCATCGTCGTCGCCGTCGTCCAGGTCCGTCTTCGCTCCGGCCTCCGTTTCATCAGCCTCCTGGCATCCGACCGGCAGGCCAGTGCCGTACTCGTCGTCAGTCCCGAGGAGGCAAGCGAACCGACGACGCTCCGCGGCGTGTCTGTCTAAACTCATGCCCCGAATGGAGGTCGGATTCCCTCCTTGTAATGCGGGTCTTGCGCAGTCGTAACTCGGTACTTCCCCGTGAAACGATCCCGACAGCGTCCGGCGACTCGCCACGTAGAACGAGTTTCCGTCGAGTCCGGCCGTGCCTCACGCCGAAATCGCCCCTGTCCGACTCGGCCGAAATAGACAGTGTTCCACCTGGAAGAAGGTGACACCGTCCCATCCACCCGACACAACGTAACATCCTTTTCCGCCACGCTCGTCTTGTCTCCCGATGACAGACCTTCCGGAACCCGTCGAACGTGAACTCGAGTCCCACGACGCGTTCGACCGGCGCGACGACGGATTCGCCCTCACGACGACCGTTTTCGAGACGACCGTTACGGCCGAGCACGCCGAGGGGAACCGCGACGGTCGGTTCCGTGTCACCGTCTTCCTCCCGACCCTTGACGCCGCCGTGGCCGACGAGGTCGTCGCGGCCGTCGTCGAAGACGGCTGGTTCGAAACGCTCGAGCGACGCCTGCAGGACATCTTCGGCGTCGCCCACACGAGTACGCACGACGCCCCCGTCGTCGAACGCGACGGCGACGAGGTTCGCGTCCGGCTCGAGTACACCGCTTGGGACGCCGCCGAAGGCGTCGAGGACGCCAAAGCCCTGATCGAGTTCGTCGAAGGGACCTTCGCACAGGGGATCATCCCCGGCTACGAGTACCGGGGCCCGGCGGCGTCCCTCCTCGAGAACGCCCAGAACCGAGGTCAACGGGCCGCGGACGACGACGGCGGGATGCCGCTGTAGTGCATACCTGGGCCGCGCGTACGGCCGGTCGCTGGGCTGCCGTCAGCGATCTATGCCCATACCGAGGGGCGGGTCGGTGAGTCGTCGGGTATCCGCTCGGGGACGAGATCGTCTGGAAGGACGTCCCAGTCGAGTTCATCTTCGCCCGGAACGGCGTCAGTTCGGAAGCCGGGGTCGTCTGCAGGCGAGCGATCGCGGTATTCGGCCGGTGGCGCGTCGTGGGCGTAGACGCTTTTCGGATGGTCGACGGCCCAGACGTGAAGCATGCAGGGTGTCCGACAGGAGAACTCGAGATTTCCCGCCGCGAAATCCCGCTCGTAGGCCTGTCTGTAGTACCACCATCCGAACCGCGACGGCAATCCGACGTGCGCGTGCCACGGCGAACATCGTCCGGCGGACCCGCCCTCGTCGTACACCGCCGGCGGGTCGACGGACTCCCCGCCGGCCGTCGCGATGAACATGACGCCGATCGATCGCCAGGAGTCGTTGTCGATCAGGACCGATTCCGGCTGTTCGGGCTCGAGCATCCCGTCTCCACCGATGAAATCGGGACGAAGCCAGTGCGACCAGCCGTCATCGCCGCCCTCGAACGTGTCGAAATAGGGCACGTATCCCGCGTCGATCAGCGATCCAACGTCGGGATACCGCCGGTCGAGCGTCTCCTCCACCGCCAACCGGAGTTCGATCGTCGCCGGATGGTCGTCCGCACATCCCTCCGACGTCGTCCCCTCACAGTCCGTCATCCCGGGCTCGAGGGACGCCTCTGGACACCCCCGATCGAACGCTCGAGCGGCGCGTCCCGCTGAATCGCCGGCTGCGGCCCGTACGGTGCCGCCGGACGCCAGTGCGGCCGTTCCGGCCGACGCTCGCAGCAGCGCTCGCCGGGACACGGTCGGCTCGTCGGTGTCGTCCATCTCTGCAGTCCCACATCGCGGGCCAGTATGAAACCCCGTTGGCACTGGCGATGAGAGTCGCTGACGCTGATCGTTCGGACGGCGCGTCACCGTCGAAACTCGGCCCGTCGTCAGTCCAACGTCGACTCGAGGACGGCTCCCGTCCCGGGGCGGTCGGCACCGGCGAGGTCGATCCGGCCGCCGGGCATCGGGACGCCCTCGACGGGATCGTCGGCCAGAAGCAGAGAGCCATCGAGATCGGCGTACTCGAGCAGCGGCGCGAGGTGACAGGCCGCGGCGATCGAGGCGTTCGATTCGGTCATACAGCCACACATCACCTCGAGGCCGTGTGCGTGGGCGGTGTGAATCAACCGCCTGGCTTCGAGCAGGCCGCCGCACTTCATCAGTTTCAGGTTCGCGATGTCACAGCGGTCCGCGATTCGGGGCACGTCCGCGAGCGTCACGCAGGACTCGTCGGCCGCGATCGGCAGCGAGGAGCGGTCGAAAACGTATTTCAGTCCACTCGGATCGTCGGCGGGAACCGGTTGCTCGACGAACGCGACGTCGAATTCGGCGAGCCGATCGATCTTTCGGAGCGCCTCGCGGGGCGACCAGGCCTCGTTCGCGTCGACGAACAGCCGGACGTCCGGCGCGGCCGACCGGATCGTACTGACGATTTCGAGGTCGCGGTCGGTCCCGAGTTTGACCTTCAGTGTCCCGTAGCCGCGCTCGAGTGCCGTCTCGGTCTTCTCGCGCATCGTCTCCTCGTCGTCGAGGCCGATGGTGTACGAGGTCTCGAGCGTCTCAGTGGGGTCGAGTCCCCAGTACCGGTAGAGCGGGACATCGAATCGCTTCGTGACGAGATCGTGAAGGGCGATGCTCACCGCGGTGTGGGCGCTCGGATTCCGTTGGACCGTCTCGCGCAGCCCACGTTCGATGCGCTTGAGCTGGTGGGGATCGCCGACGTCCTCGACCACCGTCAGCAGGTCGGGTAGCACGGCCTCGACCGTCGCAGCGGTTTCTCCGTAGTGGGAGGACGGCGATGCGGCTCCGAGACCGGTCGTTCCGTCGTCGTCCGCGATGCGTACCAGTACGGCCTCGGTTTCGGTCGTCGTTCCGCGGGCGATTCCGAACGGATACTCGAGCGAGAGCGAGCGCCGTTCGAAGGCGGTCTCGAGCGTCATCGGACCAGCACCTCGAGCAGGTCGTCGGTGCCAAAGCGGAGGACGTCGGTCGCAGGTGCACCGAGCGTGTCGGCGTAGTCATCGACCGCTTCGCGGGCGGCCGCGTCCTCGAGACCGGCGGTATTGAGCGCGCCGGCGACGACGCGGCTCGGCGCGACCGGTTCGGCGAGGCGCTCGTAGAGATCGACGTACGTCGGAATCGATGGCAGCGAGAACGATTCGTAGCCGTGAATCGATCCGCGGTCGGCTTCGTGACAGAGGACGAGTCGATCCGCCATGGAACCGTGGAGGATCCCGCAAGTGACCGCCGAGTACGCCGGATGGACGATGCTACCCTGTCCCTCGACGAACAGGTAGTCGTAGTCGCTCCCTTTCTCCATGATCATCGACTCGACAGCGCCGGCGGTGAAGTCGCTGATGACACGATCGACCGGGGTTCCCCAACCCTCGATCACGATACCGGTCTGGCCGGTCGGGATCACGGCGGCATCGTAGCCGGCCGCGCGGGCGTCGCGAACGAGTTCCATAGTCGTCGTCATCTTGCCGACCGAGCAGTCGGTGCCGACGGTGAGGACGATTTCGGCGTCGACGTCACCGGCGACACCGTCGCTGACCGTGAGGTCCGCCGGCGGATCGCGGACGTCCCTGAGCTCGCAGTCGTGTTCGGCTGCCAGCCGGGCGAATTCCTCGTCTTCGGCCAGAAAATAGTGTAGTCCCGAGATCACGTCGCAGCCGTACTCGAGTGCCGTCCGGACGTCGGTTCGCCAGGTTTCGTCGAAGCCACCGCCGATCGGAGCGATGCCAAGTAGCAAGGCATCGACGGCGTCGGGCTCGAGTTCGGCCATTCCGGCAACGATCGGCGCGTCCTGCACGTCGGGGACGAAGTCGGAAACGTGACGACCGTGGGTCGTCCGATCGAGGACGGCGACGACGTCGTGGTCGGCGTACCGGAGAACGCCGAGGGCGGTCTTGGCCCGCTCGGGAAATCGCTCGTGGGCGAGAATCGCGACGCGCATACCTGGCAATGGTCGACCGCCTACTTAACCATGAATCACTCGGAATGGCGAGACTGAACGGCGTCGAGATTCCTCGACTCGAGGCGACATCGTTCGACTCGATCGGGGATGCATGTTCGGTCCGACGAACGCCTGTACTGCCGACAGGACCGGTGGTGGCGTTCCGAAAGCAACCAGCTAGAATCGCTGACAGAAACGAGATGCTACGTGTAGCGAGAAGCGTTCGTCGTTGCATGGTGTCTCGTGTCCGATAAACGCACAAACTGGTTATTCACGCTCACAACCAGTGTGGATTACGCGTGCCAGCTCAGTTCCAACCAAATCGTTGCCGTCTGCTCACTGCTTCAATGATGTACCCCTTTGTTTCGATACGTGTAACGTACCCCGATTGTCGGTCGGAACTGTTCGTTCAGCACCAACGGTAGAACGGATCGAACCCGTCCACTACTCGCCGATGAACGGACGATGCTATTATATATTCTGGCCGTGTTAACGAGCCGCATGGATGGTGTCCTGAACGAGACGACAAACAAGATCCACAAATACGAAGCCGGTCAGTCCGACTTCCAGACGGTCTGTGGTGCGACGTCTCACGTCGCCCACGAACACCTTCGGATGATCCCCGTCGAGCGAGCGGTCACCGACACCGATGCGAACCGTTGTGGCCGCTGTTTTTCCGACGGAGACGGCTACTAATCGTCGGCTTGGTTCGAGCTACAGTATCTGCACTTCGGTCGTCCAGAAAGAGCGAACGGCGTCCTCGAGCGCAGGCTTCGGCGCACCGGTCGCGTCGACGGCGGCCGTCGCGGCCGGTTCGAGTTGCGATTCCGCCACGAGCGCATCGACGACACCGCGTTGACCGACGAGGTACAGCGGAACCGCAGTCAGTTCACCACCGCGTTCGTACGCGGCGAGCGTCGCCCGGCAGCGCTCGAGGTGATCGTCGACCTGCTCGTCGCGGATCCGTTCGAATCTGGCCTGGGAAAAGCCTCCTTTCGAGTGATTCCCCTTGACGTCGCTCTCGAATCCCTGGTAGTCGACGCGTTCGTCGCCCTCGAAGACGCCGAGGGCGAACAGATCGGTTCGCACCAACGCGAGGGCGTGTCGTCCGGTCGGCAGGAACCACTCGCGCTCGAGGACAAATCGGTCGTCCCAGGTCGCCGCCAGTTCGGTATCGACCGGGGGCTCCAAGGTCAGAGCGATCAGCCCGGCGTCGTCGATACAACACAGACACGGCGTCGCGTCGTCGACGAGCGCGACCCGGTCGCCGAGAACGTCGGCCAATTGCGTACGGACGGGTTCGGAAAGCCCGTCATCGCGGACGCTGACGGTTAACGCACCTTCTGGACTCGTCTGGAACGACGCAAGTCGATCCAGGATCGTCTCGAGGCGGTCCCCGCGCAGTCGATCACGGCGGCGAACGTCGAGACCAGCGTCACGCTCGTTCACTCGATCGAGTTCGCCCTCGAGCTGTGCGATTCTGTCTTCGAGTCGGTTGATCCGCTCTTCGGCGTCCTGCCTGGCGGTAGCGGCCTCAGCCCGGCGGTCGGATTCTGCCTCGTAGCGCTTTCGCAACCGTTCGTTTTCGTCCTCGAGGTCGTCGATTCGCTCTTTGAGCGATGCACGGCCGAATAACTCGTCGAGCATCCGGCCGAACACGGGAAGCGAACGTACTTTTAGGTTCCGGCGCCCGGCAGGTCGTCGTCCGGCGATCCGACGCGGTCGGCCTGCCACCCCCCCGAAAACTCGAGGAGCTGCCGAGCACGTTCTCGACGTGCGAGAAACACTTCGCGAAGCGAGGGCGGATTCCTGATTTCGGTTCCCTCGAGCATGGATTCCGGAAGTGCGAGCGTGTTCGTCGGAACGTCCGCCGCTCCGTGTACCGGGAAGTGACGCGACTCAAGTTTCATCACCAGTGGCGTGTCGAGCGGCTCGAGACCGTCGCCGGTCGCGTACACTTCTTCGTTGATGTGCTCGTGTTGTTGGCTGTGCATGAGTGCGTGGTCCCCCTCGGTAGGTGTCACGTAGAGACGTCCGAGATAGTAGCCTCTCGAAAAGACCTCGAACATGCTAGTTAATAGCACGGTGTGATCGAACATAACTGTTTCCGGATACGTTTAAATCGGCGCGCTATCAGACCGATTTCAGAGCCGTCGTGTCGTCGGCCGGCGGGTCGAACGTTGGCTGGGCTGTAACATGCGTTTCGACTCGTCAGTTAGACCCGTCGGTATCGTCGCATGTGGTCGAGGAGTCTTCGTGTGAACAAAACGGTTCGAACAGTGCCAGCAGGCCGAGAGGCCGTTCTCGGCATCGCTCCTCGGTTCGATGACGGGCATTGCAACAGTCTTGAACGCTCAAAACGAACCTCAACGACTAGCCGAACCGAGTAAACGGTTCGAACGAAGGTCAGTCTTTTTAGTACGTTTCAAAAAACACCTGTCCGATGACTCCGACCCGGTCTATCGCTCTTCTCGCGGTTTTCGCTCTCGTCGGCCTCACGATCGCGCCACTTGCGAGCGGTGCCGGCGTGAATCCGTTTGTCCAGGACGAGAGCGACGATTCCGAGACGGCGACACGGAACGCATCCGCGACACGGAACGCATCCGTCGGGACGCTCATGCAGGCGAGCGCGGCTGACGCCGAAAGCACAATCGAGTCGGGCATGTTCGAAGCCGCGTACGAGCGCGCGGACAACGAAAGTCGGTCCGTGGTCGTCCACGATCGAACGGCCGAACTCGAGTCACAACTCACCGAACTCGAGTCCGAACGCACCCGGCTTCAGGATCAACGTGCCAACCTCTCGCAGGGAGCGTACGAATCTCGAATGGCGAAACTCACGGTCGAAATCGCGAGCCTCGAGCGATCGATCAACCGCACCGAGCGCCACGCTGCTGACGTCGGTGTCGCCGAGGACGCGCTCGAGGCCCTTCGAGAGAAGGTGACGTCGATTCGGGAAATCGTCTTGGAGCAAGGCGGTCCCGATATCGCGGCGCTCGTTCGAGGGTTGTCCGGCAACGGTGGGTTGCCGGAATTTGAACCGGAACTGCCGGACAAACGCGACCAGTTCGACGGTACCGGGGAAACTCGAGACGGCGATGGAACCGAAGTCGACAGCGAATCGGGAACCGATGCCGACAACTAGCCAGTCGAACACGCCACCCGACGGGATGCCACCTCACGGCTGACGAGCAGACACGCTTTTCAGCGCCGATCACTAACCCTCACTCGATGGACTCCGCCGCGTTGTTGGACTTGCTCGGGAACGAAAACAGGCGGCGAATTCTTCGATTGCTCGCTCGCAAGCCCTGTTACGTCACCGAAATCTCGGACTACCTCGGCGTGAGCCCCAAAGCGGTCATCGAACACCTGCGCAAATTAGAGGAGGCGGGATTGATCGAAAGCCGCGTCGACGACCAGCGACGGAAGTACTTTCACATCGCGCGGAACGTCCGACTCGAGGTGAACGTCTCGCCGTACGGATTCGCGAGCAAGAGCGCGTACCCGGCGAACAACAGTTTCGACATCACGACCTGTCGCCATCTCTCGCTCGACGTGTCCTGGGACGATTCGGACGAACTCGACGAGCTACTCGCCGCCCTGGACAACTTAGAGCAACTCGAGAACGAACTCTCGCTGGCCCAGCGATGGGTTCAGGGCCGGCTCTGTGACGTCCTCGACCAGATATCCGAGACCGTCGGTGCCGACCCGGATAGTCGAATCTACGCCGATCTCCTCGCGAGCGTCCGCTCGGAGCCGAAATCGGTGGGGGAACTCAGCGACGACGTCGACGCTCCTCGTGAGGTCGTCGCCGAATTACTCGAAGTGATGGCCGACAACGGGGTCGTACGCCGAACCGAGCACGGATGGGAACTGACGACGGCCGGGTGAACTACTCCGCCCTACCGCGTTCGGGCCTCCCCGGCCCTCGCTTGTTGCGGACGGAGCTTCCTGTTTCTGTGTCGGAACGTACAGGAACAGATCCCACAGCGTCCACAAGACGCAGAGCGTCTCGTGCGGCCCGGCAGAACGCCGTTGGCGTTCTGCGGACGGTTCCAGCCTCCGCAGGCGACTTCCCGTTACAGGTGGTTCGGAGTGTCCCACTCCTACCGAATCGACACTCGGCCACAACCGACGATGCACGCTTGTTGTCGCGTTTGAACACTGCCGGAAGCGTGGTGAGCATCTTATTATCACCTTCGATCGGATAATAATAAAGATTCCGATTCACACGAAAACAAGACGTGCGGGCGCTGTATCCCCTCCCTGCTCGCGCCTTCGGCGCTCGCTGCGGATAGCGCGGGACCGTCGGTCCCGCTGACCATGCGAACGGCGTCGCCGTGAGCAGAAGGGGGCTTAGCGCCCTCAATTACAGCTAAAGATCGCGCCGAAGCCCGGTTCGCAGGTCGCGACCGAAGTAGTAGCCCGCGAGCGATGCGACGAGCCCGACGGTTGCCCCGACCGCGACGACGGCCTGCCCGGAGCCGGCGATGGCGATGACCGCGTGGTTGAGTACCGCGGCGACTCCGCCGACCGAAATGCCGGCAGCGCTCGTCTCGAGGTACCGACGGTTCGACCCGATCAGTCCGGCAGCGAACGCGCTGGCGAACATGCCGATTACGCGTCCGGCGAACGGGAGCACGGTTGCGCCTGCGAGCATGCCGATACCGATGGCGAGAACGAGCGCGAGAAATACCTTCGGCGAGAAGTACCGCTCCAGTGAGAGCCGTGACGTGAGCCGGGACGGCCACGACCGCGACGATTTGCTCTCGGAGTCGGACTCGGATCCGCGTTGGGCGCCCCGTCGCGGGCGGAGGCTGCCGGGCGATCCCGGCGTCTCGCCGTCGCTCATCTCCGACGATCGCCCCGATGGGCCGGACGACGCGGCCCCCGAACCTGACTCGATATCGGAGAGCAGCCGGTCCGTTTCTTCGAGGAGGTCGTTGGTAGCGCGGGCGTCCCGTTCCCGGCTCTCGGTCACCTCGTCAGAGCGGTCGTTCATAGTCGATCGGTGGGCCGCCTCCATCATGGACCTTTCCCCACCAGCGACGGCCCAATCCTATCGGGTAGTGGCTGTCACATCGGTACTATGACCTGGGTCGCAACGGCCGCGTCGGGGTCTTTGCTGTCGGAACCGGTCCCTTGGTCTTCCTCCTCGTGACGGACCTCGAGCCCCAGCCCAAATATCCGGAACTGATGACCTCTCCTGTGGCTCGTCGGAACAGTGATCGCTGTCTGTGGCATGACGATCGGTTCGGCGTTTCTCGTCGCTGCCGCGTACGTCTATCACCGTTAACAGATTGCAGCCGATCGCCCGCGTCTGTCGGTGTCAACGACCGTTATCGGTACCCGCTGAGAACGTCGACGTCACCCGCCGTGCACGTTACTGTCGATCGTCGAGAACGTCAATGTCACCCGCTGTGAACGCCGTTTTTTCACTGTCATACTGGTAGTCCACTGTCATGGATGCCGAACTACTCGCGTTCGGACTCGCCGCCCTGGCGCTCGGCCTCGGGTTCCTGATCGTCTCCCGTCGGGTCTACGCCAGGCTCGAGGTATCTCCCGACGTCCGCCGGTCACTGCAGCTGTTGACGATCCTGATCGCGGCCGTACTCGTCCTCACTGGTCTCGGCCTCCTCGTGGTCGGCGTCGTCTCCTCGTCGGCGGTGCTACCGAGCTGATCGGTCGATTCGACGGACGACTCGAGAAATCGGACAACTGCCGCGTTCTCGGTTCTACAGGCGGAGCAGGCCGAGGCCGGTTCACCAGTGACCGAACCCGCGACCGTGGCCGTCGACGGCCGTTACCGGATCGAATCGAGCAGCAGCTTCTGCTCGACTCGCTTGACCTCGTGTTGGACGTCGCGAACGGCGTCGATGTTGGCCGAGATCGAGCTGATTCCTTCGTTGACGAGGAACCGGGCCATCTTTGGCTTGGAGCCAGCTTGCCCGCAAATGCTCGTATCGACGTCGTGTTCACGGCAGGTCTCGATGACGTCACCGATGAGTCGCAACACGGCGGGGTGAAGTTCGTCGAAGCGGTCGGCGACGTTCTCGTTGTTCCGGTCGACCGCGAGCGTGTACTGGGTGAGGTCGTTGGTTCCGAACGAAGCGAAGTCGATCCCGGCTTCGGCCATGTCCTCGACCGAGAGCGCGGATGCCGGCGTCTCGATCATCGCACCCCAGCGGCGTTTGTCCGGGTCGATCCCCGCTTCTATCATTTGTTCTTTCGCTCGACGGACGTCCTCGGCGTCGTTGACGAGCGGGAACATGATCTCGACGTTGTCGTATCCCATCTCGTAGAGCCGACGGAACGCCTCGAGTTCGTGTGCGAAGACGTCCGGACGATCGAGCGACCGCCGGATGCCGCGGTAACCGAGCATCGGATTGTGTTCTGCCGGTTCGTCCTCGCCGCCCTCGAGTTGGCGGAACTCGTCGGTTGGAGCATCGAGCGTGCGGACGCGAACGGGACGCGGGTAGAACTCGTCGGCGACGCCTCGGATCCCATCGACGAGTTCCGTGACGTAGGCGTCCTCACCGTTTTCCGCGATGAACTTCGCCGGCGTCTGATTCAGCGAGAGGATCATGTGTTCGGTCCGCAACAGGCCGACGCCGTCGGCGCCCGTTGCCGCCGCGCGTTCGGCAGCTTCAGGGATCGAGACGTTGACCTTCACCTCCGTCGCGGTCATCGGTTTGACTGGCGCCTGCGGGCGGACCTCCTCGACCGGTTCGGTCTCGTCTTCGGGTTCGACTTCGGCCCCTTCGAGGACGGACCCCTTGTCGCCGTCGAGCGTGACGACTTGCCCGTCGTCGAGAACGGTCGTCGCGTTGGTCGTCCCGACGATGGCGGGGACGCCAAGTTCCCGAGAGACGATGGCGGCGTGGCTGGTCATGCCGCCTTCGTCGGTGATGATGCCCGAGGCACGCTTCATCGCGGGCACCATGTCGGGCATCGTCATCTCGGTGACGATGATGTCGCCGTCGCCCACTTTGTCGAGGTCGTCGAGTTTCTGGACGATTCGTGCGGGACCGCTGACCGTCCCTGGACTCGAGCCGAGGCCGTCGACGAGAACCTCGTCCGACGAACTCGAGTCTGCCGCGTCGTCGCTTTCGGCCGCCTGAACGCTTCCGCTGCCGTCGGTGAGCCCTTTCGCCGCATCAACGGTTCCGGTCGCTTCCGCACCGCTGGACCCGTTCTCGTCGATGGTAGTGATCGGTCGCGACTGGAGCATGAAGACCTCTCCGCCGACGATTGCCCACTCGACGTCCTGGGGTTCGCCGTAGTGGTTTTCGACGCGCTCGCCGAGGTCCATGAGGGCGTCGATCTCCTCGTCGTCGATAACTCGTGCCCGTCGCTTGTCTTCTGGCACCTCGCGCTCGACGGTCTGCCCGGTCGCTTCGTCTTTCTCGTGCATGACCTTCTTCTCGGCGACGGTGACGTCGGCCGATCGGTCTTCGCGGTCGATGACGTAGTTGTCCGGCGAGACGGCGCCGGAGACGACGGCTTCGCCGAGCCCCCAGGCGGCCTCGATGATCATCGTCGGATCACCCGTCGAGGGGTGACTCGTAAACATCACGCCGGATTTCTCGGCGTCGACCATCTGCTGGACGACGACCGCGATGTTCACAGCGGAGTGGTCGAAGCCCTGTTCTTGCCGGTAGTAAATCGCCCGCTGGGTGAACAGCGAGGCCCAACACTCTCGGACGCGGTCGAAGAGGGCTTTCTCGGTTACGTTGAGGAACGTCTCCTGCTGGCCCGCGAAGGAGGCGTCGGGCAGATCCTCGGCCGTCGCCGACGAACGGACGGCGACGAACGCCTCGCCGGTGCCAATCTCGCGGTAGCTCTCTACGATTTCCGATCGGAGGTCCTCGGGGAACGGCGTTTCGAGGATGAGTTCCTGTGCACGATCCGCGGCGTCGGCCAGTGCGGCCGAATCGTCGACGTCGATGTCGACGGCCGCGAACAATTCGTCGTCGATTTCGGCTTCTTCGATGAACGATCGATAGGTGCCCGCGGTTACGACGAATCCCGGCGGAACGGGGAGCCCCGCACCCGTCAACTCGCCCAGAGAGGCGCCTTTGCCGCCGACCCGCTCGAGGTCGCCGGCACTGATTTCGTCCAGCCAGAGTACAGCCATCTCTATTGACGTGGACACTCGTCCGAATAAAGAAGGTTGCGAACGGCGGCTCTCAGTTCTCACTCGATCGCGAATTAATTTCTTCGAACATCACAGTCACGTCAATCGCGGCGGCGGTGAGAAAAACCGGGACGAGGGCTGAGATTCGTTCGCCGAGTCGGACCGACCGACTCATACAAACTACTGTACGTCATTGCCGGTGCAACCGCGACCGTCCTGCGGGTGCATCGGTACATCGGTACAGCAGACTGTATCAGGCCTCGAGTATCTCGTCGTCGTCGGCCGGGGGGACGACAATCGAGCCGTCGAGTACGATCACGCCGCGTCCGCCGACCTGTACCGCGCCGTCGAGGCGGACGCGAACCCGTCCGGGTCGATCGACGTAGTGACCCTGCTCGAGGCGGAGTTCCTCGGGCAGGTCGTCGTCGAACGCCCCGAAGTGATCGAGGTACGCGCCGATGGCCCCGCTCGCGGTGCCGGTGACGGGATCTTCAGGAACGCCGGCCCCTGGCGCGAACATTCGCCCGTGCGCGGTCGACTCAGCTTCGAGCGCATCGAACGTAAAGAGGTAGATGCCCGCGGCGTCGACCGCCTCAGTGAGCCGTTCGATCGCGGCCATGTCGGGCTCGGCGTTGCCGAGGTCCGAGAGGTACGTTATCGGGACGATCAGGAACGGTAGGCCGGTCGAAACGACCGCTAGCGGGAGGTCCGCACGCGCTCCCTCGAGTGCGGTGCGTTCGACCCCGAGCGCGTCAGCAACGCGGTCGTAGTCGACGTCGACGTCGCCGACTGTCGGCTCGTCCTGGGTCATCCAGACCGCTCCGTCGGACGCGACGTCGATCTCGAGGACGCCGACGTTCGTCTCGAGGGTCGTTATCCCGGGTTCCAGTCCTTCGTCGTGAAGGTGTGCGAAGGTACCGATCGTCGCGTGGCCACAGAGGTCGACCTCCTGTGTGGGCGTGAAATACCGAATTCGACGGTCGGCGACGTCGCTCGATCGGACGAACGCCGTTTCGCTGACGGCCATTTCGGCGGCGATCGCTTGCATCTGGTCGCTCGAGAGTCCGTTCCCGTCGGGGACGACTCCCGCCTGGTTCCCGGTCAGGGGCTCGTTCGTGAAGGCGTCGACCTGCAAGATCCGAATCGTCTCCATACGATGTGGATCGGACGACCGGCGTATCAATCCTCGGTCGACGAACGGGATCGGTCGGCGGGTGAGTCCGACGCACATCTGGCACCTGCTACAATTTGCCGATCCAGTTCGCGAGATCGGCGACGACCCGTTCGGCGACGTTGTTTCGAACGGCGTAGGCGAACTCGACCGACGGACCCTCGCCCGGCATGAACAGATGGTTGAGTTCGTCGTACGTTTCGACCGTTGTCTTCGATCGGCCCTCGAGTTCGTTCTGCCACCGTTCTAAGTCGTCGGCCACGGAGACCTGAAAGTCGCGTTTGCCCTGTACCAGATGCAGCGGCACGTCGACATCCAGTGCCGTTTGCAGGTGATCGTACGCCGCGAGGCTGTCCCAGAACGCGCCGGGTTTCCCGAGCAGGACGTCGCTCGATTCGTACTCGTCATCACGGATTCGCTTGATTTCCGCCGTCCACCGTTCGTAGACGCTCGCCAGGTCGCGCCACTTGTGCGAGCCGACCGATACCTTGTATTCGAGTTGCGTGAGCGTCAGTTCGTGATATGGCCGGGCCGGCGCAGCCAGTCCGACGATGCCGGCGAGATTCCCGTCCCGGGCGGCGATTCTCGGTGCTGCCGTTCCGCCGAGACCGTGTCCGACGACGACGATTTTGTCGGCGTCGACGCCCTCGGTACTCCGGAGTCGCTCGATCGCGACGAGCGCGTCGTCGACGGTGACGCGATTGAGGGTGTAGGCGCCGGCTTCGATCTCGCAGGCGGGGACGCGCTTGTCGTATCGAAGGGTCGCGATGCCCTGCATCGCGAGTCCCTCGGCCAGATCGACGAACGCTTTCGTTCCGCCCTGCGCGGTGTCCCGAGTCGATGGGCCGGAGTCGTGTACGAGGACGACACCGGGGCTCGCATCACCGCTCGCAGGCGTCGTCACGGTTCCCCGGAGGGAGCAAGTGTCGACCTCGAGGCGCAGATCCCGTTCCGCCACTGCACTCGGATCGACGTACGACGGTCGTTCGTACTGGTCCGCGATCCCGCAGTTGAGAAGCCGTTGTGAGTCATCCACAGCGACCCGGCACGTGTGCGCGCCGTTCTCGAACGAGAGCGTCGTGTCGATCACGACGACGTCGTTTCGCGTCGATTTGCTCGTTCCGTCGATCCCGTCGAACGCACCGGCGACAGCGGTGAAACCCATCCAGAGCCGCTCGAGTCGGGCAGGAGCGCCGTAATTGCCGCGCTCGCGTTCGACGAATCGCTTGCTCGCTCGCTCGAACCGCTGGTTCGTGAGGTCGTCGACGAACGCGTTCGCGACGTCCGTAGCGGTTTTCGTGTCGCCTTCGTCGTTCGATTTATTAGCGAGCAGTTCGGAACAGCCGGCCGCTGCCGACGCTGTCGCCGTCGATACTGCTGCGAGTACAGTCCGCCGTCGGGGTGCCATCGGTACCGGACCGTCCACAGTGTGTCGGATAAAGACGAGGTCGTTTCTCTGTGACTGTATTCAGAATTTATATTCGAAGCGCCGCGGTGTCCGCCCGCCGGTCCTGCCACGGCCGTTCGAGGACGGTCCGATGCGGTGTTCGTTCCGCACCCGTTCATACGGACTACTGTAAGTCATTACCGGTGCAACCGCAGGATAGTCGCGGTTGCACCGGTACATCGTTACAGCAGACCGTATCAATCGTCGCCCGATTCCTCGAGCGGGTCGGCGTGGTCCGCGACCGGCGAGAGGTCGCCCGATTCGTGGCTGCCAACTGGTGGCACGTTGACTGATGCCGCAGGCGAGGCATCGAGGTCGGTTCCGGCGTCGGTCTCGAGCGACTTCATTTCGCCGTCAGCCCTCGCATCCTGATCGATTCGCATCGAGCAGAACTCCGCGCCGCACATCGAGCAGAAGCGCGCTTCCTTGTAGTTGTCGCCGGGTAGGGTCTGATCGTGGAACGACCGGGCGCGGTCCGGATCGAGCGCGAGGCGGAACTGTTCGCGCCAGTCGAATTCGTAGCGAGCCTCCGAGAGGGCGTCGTCCCAGTCTCGTGCGCCGGGCCGTTCGGTGGCCACGTCGCCGGCGTGTGCGGCGATCCGGTACGCCGCGAGGCCCTCGCGCACGTCTTCTTCCTCGGGAAGGCCGAGGTGTTCCTTCGGAGTGACGTAACAGAGCATCGCGGCACCCGCCCGCGCGGCGATGGCGCTCGTGATGTGATCGTACCCCGGCGCGATGTCCGTCACGAGCGGGCCGAGGACGTAGAAGGGTGCGCCGTCGCAGTCCTCCTGTTGGCGCTCGACGTTCTCGGCTACTTTGTGCATCGGTACGTGGCCGGGCCCTTCGACCATCACCTGAACGCCGCGGTCCCGGCCGATTCGCGTGAGCTCACCCAGCGTGTCGAGTTCAGCGTACTGGGCCTCGTCGCAGGCGTCGGCCAGACAACCCGGTCGCAGGCTATCGCCGAGACTGAAGGTGACGTCGTGTTCGGCAAAGATCTCACAGATTTCCGGAAACACCTGGTAGAGCGGATTCTGCTCCCCGTTCTCTTCCATCCACTTGGCTATGATCGACCCGCCGCGGGAGACGATTCCCGTTTTTCGCCCGTCGGTCAACGGCACGTGTTCCGCGAGAATCCCCGCGTGAATCGTCATGTAATCGATGCCTTGCTCGGCCTGTTTTCCGATGACCTCGAGCAACAGGTCCTTCGTGATGTCTTCGGGGCTGCCGGCCTGCTTGACCGCCTCGTATAGCGGAACCGTCCCGAGCGGGACCGGAGAGTGCTCGACGTGGGTTTTCCGAATCTCGTCCAGATCGCTCCCCGTGCCGAGGTCCATCACCGTATCGGCACCATAGTGAACGGCGGTGTGAAGCTTCTCGAGTTCCGTCTCGAGGTCGCTCGTCGTCTCGCTGTTTCCGATGTTGGCGTTGACCTTGGTCGCGAACTCCCGGCCGATGATCATCGGGTCGAGCGCGTCGTGGTGTCGGTTCGACGGAATCACCGCCTGCCCCTCGGCGACCTGTTCGCGGACGAACTCCGGGTTGCGGTTCTCTCGCTCGGCGATGCGTTCCATCTCGGGCGTAACCGACCCGTCGCGGGCGGACTGAATCTGTGTTCGTGCCATCGATAACTAGGTTATACCACTGGATAATAAATTGCTGGGGGTACCAGACGGGTGGTGTTCACCGACCTGGCGGCCCGTATGGTCCCGTTAGTGGTGAACGGCCAGTTTCAGCCAACTTAAGGGGACCGCGCTCGAGACACCGGGTAGGTGGCCATTACATGTCCGATCTTCCGGACGATTTCGATTGCACGGTAACAAACTGGGACTACATCTACGGCCTGTGTCGGGACGTTGCCGACGACGTGCGCGACGACGAGTTCGAACCGGACGTCGTCGTCGCGCTGGCACGCGGCGGCTGGTTCGCGGGACGCTGTCTCTGTGACTTCCTCGGCCTGGACGATCTGACGAGCCTGAAGATGGAACACTACGTCGGTACCGCCGAGAAATCCGGCGAGCCGACCATCCGCTATCCGATGCCCGAGGGCAGCGTCGAGGGCAAGGACGTCCTCATCATCGACGACATCGCCGACACTGGCGGCTCGATACAGCGGGCCTACGAGTACGTCGACGACCGCAACGCCGGTGCCGTTCGCACTGCGACGCTGCAACTGTTAGGAACCAGTAAATTCCAGCCGAATTACATCGGCGAACGCCTCGAGGACTGGACCTGGGTCGTCTATCCGTGGAACTTCATCGAGGACATGATCGACCTGATCTCGAGCGCGATGGCGAAGGCCGACCAGGAGTCGTTCACGAACGACGAGATTCGACACTTTCTCACCGAACACCACGGCATCGAGCGCATCGAAATGGAGATCGCGCAGCCAAATCGGTTACCGGAAGTCCTCGCGGAGATGGAGCGGCGCCGGATTCTCGAGTCGGTCGGCTCGGATGAGTGGGCGCTCGTCGACGAATAGCGGCGGGCACCGAGCGAGGGATCGGACTGGATGTTCTCTGACGGACTGCATTCCCCTCGGCCAGGCTGTGGTCGCTCCCTATCGTCACAACAATCCCGCTTTGCTGTCAATGAAACAGAAATTTTTTACCTGCGTCGGTCGAGCCCCGTCCTGTGAAACGAATCCTCTCCAATCTCGGTATCGGTTCGGCGACGGTCGATGCGGTCCTCCCGACGACGCTGACGGCGGGCGAATCCGTCGAAGCGCGAGTCGACGTCACGGGCGGCAACGACGTGCAGGAAGTCGACGACGTCTACTTCGCGCTCGCGACGCGTTACGAGACCGACGAGAGCACACGATCGGCGAAGATCGACACGTTCCGTGCGGGCAACTCGTTCACGATCGAACCGGACGAAGAACGGTCGTTCACCGTCACGATCGACGTCCCATACCACACCCCCGTCACGCTGGGGCGAACGAGCGTCTGGCTCGATACCGGCCTCGACATCGACTGGGCGGTCGATCCGGACGACCGCGACGACCTCCAGATCGAACCCGATCCGCTTCGGCGGGCGCTGTTCGATGCACTCGAGTCGCTGGGCTTTACGCTCCGAACGGCGAAATGCGAGGGAACAGAATCGCTCTTCGCGAACCACCGATTCGTTCAGGAACTCGAGTTCGTCCCCCGCTCCGGTCCCTTCGCCGGTGAACTGGACGAACTGGAAGTCGTGCCGATTCCGGACGACGGCGGGTTCGACCTGTTGCTCGAGGTCGACCGCCGCGGCGGGTTGCTGTCGGAACACTTCGACGTCGACGAACGATCCGATCGCCTCTCGCTCAGTAACGCTGACAGCGACGACCTTGAGCGGCGACTGCGGACGGTGATCGAACGGAACTGCTGACTCGATCGTCTCGAGTCGGACGTTCGAATCCGCTCGGAGACGGCGACGCGTTATTCCGCAGCCAGTTCGGAATCCGACGTTCGGTGAGACGAACGCGAACGTGTTATTCCGTGGTCGACTCGGTATCTGCGGTTCCCGGCGGTTCCTGTTCGTTCGTCGGTTCGGCCGGTCGATCGCTCCCGTCCACGATGGTCCCTTTCCACGTTCCCCGGGTGAACCACGCGGCCGCCGCGAGTGCGCCGACGACATCGCCGACGACCACGCCCGTCCAGATGCCCGTCGGCCCCCAATCGCCGACGAAGAGCAGATAGTAGGTGACGGGGACGCGGACGATCCACAATCCCAGGACGGCGAAGACGAGCGCGGTCTTCGTGTTGCCCGCACCGCGGAACGCACCCTGGACGACCTGTAGCACACCCATGAAGACGAAGGCGACCGCAGCGAATCTGAGGTAGGTCGACCCGTAGTCGATGGTCGCCGCTTTGCCCGCTGCGTCGGCCGTCACGAACACCGAAACGAACGGTTCCGGAAACAGGAACGCGAGCGCCCCCGCCGCGAACATGATCGCTGCAATCGCACTCGCCGCGATCCGGACCGCTCGCGCCGCCCGATCGGGCTTGCCCGCACCCAGATTCTGGCCCACGATCGTATCCGTCGCCTGTCCCGTTCCCATCGCCGGCAGGAAGGCCAGTGAGATCAGCCGGTTGCCGAGCCCGTAGGCTGCGACCACCGCAGGCGGGAAGGTAACGACCATCGCCGTCATCGCGACCAGCGCGAGTGCTGTCATCGACTGCTCGAGCGCCGTCGGGATCCCGAGTCGTGTGATCGTTCCCACGTACTCCAGACGCGGTCGGAGGTGGGCCGCCCGGATGTCCGGCCCGACGTCGGTGTAGTACAGCAGGTAGAACCCGATCGCCGTCGCGATCCCCCGTGAGATGAGCGTCGCGACAGCGGCCCCCTCGACCTCGAGGCGGGGAAGGGGCCCGACGCCGAAGATGAACAGGGGGTCGAGCGCGAGATTGACGACGACGCTGACGAGCATCACGCGCATCGGCGCTCGAGTGCTGCCATAGCCGCGCATGAGCGCGACGAAGACGAAGAAGCCGAACAGGAAGGGCAGTCCCAGAAAGAAGATCCGGAGATACCCCGCGGCGAGCGGGATGATCGTGGCTCGCGTCGCTTCGTCGGCGGGCAACGCCGCCAGCATCGGGTCCGTTGCGACGAAGCCGATCGCACCCAGTCCGGCGGCGACCAGCGAGACGAACGTGAGGGTCTGTCCGGCGATCAATCCCGCTTCGCCGCTCTTTGCACCAGTGTGCTGGGCGATCAGTATCGCGCCGGCCGTCGTGAAGCCCCCGCCGATCGCGATCAGTAAGAAGAGGAGCGGAAAGGCGAGGCTCACCGCCCCGACTGCGTCGGGCGAGAGTGCGCCGAGCCAGAAGGTGTCCCCCACGTTGTAGGCGACTTGCAACAACTGGATTACCACCAGCGGCCACGCCAACCGGATCATCGGTCGGACGAGCGGGCCCTCGGTGAGGGCTCCACCGTCCACCGCCTCGCCACCATCCATATCCGCGAAGTGGGTGGGACCATACTTGGATATTTGTGAACTATGATAGCTCCAACCATTCACTCCGAACGCAGTTCGGCCGAACGGCCACGTCGGCGGTCCGCCCGTTACACGGTCGCCTCCGCCTGACCGCCGGTGAGATCCCGAGATCGGAGACTGCAACCGGACATTTAGGGGCCTGGTCCGCTCACGTTCTGCCATGACGATCGGCGTTATCGGCGGGAGCGGCATCTACGACGCACTACCACTCGAGAACACCCGTATAGAGGAGGTTTCAACGCCTTACGGCGAGCCGAGCGGAGCGGTGACACTTGGCGAACTCGGCGGGCGTTCGGTGGCGTTCGTTCCGCGCCACGGTAAGAGTCACCAGTATCCGCCGACCGACACGTCCTACCGGGCGAATATCTACGCGCTCAAGGCGGTCGGCGTCGATCGGGTGATCGCGACGAACGCGGTCGGGAGCCTGCGCGAGGATCTGCCACCCCGAACGCTGGTCGTTCCCGACCAGATTTTCGACCGAACCAAGCACCGATCAGCTTCGTTCTTCGGTGACGGGATGGTCGTCCACATGGGGTTTGCCGACCCGTACTGCCCGGAGATGGCCTCTCACCTCGCGAGCGCGGCCGAGGACGTGACCGACGGCGAGACCAAGACCGAACGAGGTGGGACCTACGTCTGCATCGAAGGGCCGCAGTTTTCGACGAGGGCCGAAAGCGAGTTCTACCGGTCCCAGGGCTGGGACATCATCGGAATGACCGCCATTCCGGAGGCCAAACTCGCTCGCGAAGCCGAACTGAGCTACGCCACGATCGCTGGCGTTACCGACTACGACGTCTGGAAGGACGACCGCGAGGTAACCCTCGAGGAAGTCCTCGAGAACGCCGCGGTCAACGAGGACGCAATCAACGCCGTCGTCGAACGCGCCATCCAGACAATGCCCGACGACTTCCACAGCGAGTTCTGGAGCGCACTCGAGGGGACGATCAATACCCCGGTTGAAGCGATTCCGGAGGAGACGCTCGAGCGCGTCGATTTGTTAGCTGGCGAGTATCTGGACCGGGAGTGACCTCAATCGCTCTCTGAACCGATGGGCAACCTCGGTTCGGTATCTCACCATCCCCTTTTTCGTGGCGAGAACACCGCCGTTTACGGCGGAGAAAGTCACTCGAACGCCCGCTCGAGTTCGAGCGCCGTGGTCTCGTCGTTCCGATCGACTCCCAGGGCCCCGCGAGAGTGCGATCGGCAGCAACTTCTGGATCACCGCGTACGTCTCGGTCCGGAATCGAAAGAGGGCGTCGTCCGGTCTGGGCATCACATCGACGAAACGTCAGTGGCTGGTGAACTACTCCGCCCTACCGCGCTCGGGCCTCCCCGGCCCTCGCTTGGTGCGGACGGAACTTCCTGTTTCTGTGTCGGAACGTGCAGGACCAGATCCCACAGCGTCCACAAGACGCGGAGCGTCTCGTGCGGCCCGGCAGAACGCCGTTGACGTTCTGCGGACGGTTCCAGACTCCGCAGGCGACTTCCCGTTACAGGTGGTTCGGAGTGTCCCACTCCTCCCGGTTGGACACTCGACCACAACCGACGATGCACGCTTGTTGTCGCGTTTGAACAACGCCGAAAGCGTGGTGAGCATCTTACTTTCACCTTCGACCGAAGGGATAATAAGAGTACCGATTCACGCGAAAACAAGCGTGCGGGCGCTGTCTCCCCTCCCTGCTCGCTTCGCTCGCTGAGGATAGCGCGGGACCGTCGGTCCCGCTGACCATGCGAACGGCGTCGCCGTGAGCAGAAGGGGGCTTAGCGCCCTCAATTACAGCTAAACGCGTGTGAGCGCTCGAGTGGGTACGGCCGACCGAAACCGAAGCAGATCAGTCGGCGATCGCTTCGCTCGGCTCCGACTCCACCGTCGCTTCCGTGACCCAGAGGTCGCCGAACAGTTCGTCCTGCTCGAGCGTGACCCGACCGCGGTGGGCCAGAAAGAGCAATGCGAGATAGGTCATCACTCGTGTACCGCCGATCTCGTCGATCTCGGCGTACAGCACCTCGTCCCGGCCCTGTCCGTACTGGTGCTCGAGTTCCGCTTCGACGTCGTCGATGACTGCCTCGATGTCTTCCTCGTGGGCCGTGTGCGTGACCTCGTCGCTCGTCGGTTCATCGTCCACTCGAAAGTCGTCGCCGGAGTGGTAGTTCAGTTCCTGAACGCCGCGACCGTATCCCGACGGCGAGTCGCTCGTGTCGTAGCTGCGCGACTCTTTCCACCACGTGTCGCGTTCGGCGGTCCGGAGTTCGCGAACCAGTTCGTCCAGCGTCTCCGGTTTCCCCCGCGCGTGTTTGCGCTCGAGACGGCGCTCCATTTCCGCCTCGAGATTCTCGACGGGATCGAATCCCGGTGGACAGTCGTTGCCGTCGTCACCGTCGGCGGCCATCGCACCGTCGTCCACGAAGGGTGCTTCCCACGGCGGGAGGTCCTCGTCTTCGGGTTCGTCGGTGGCGAACAGTGCATCACTTTTCATCCGCAGAAGGACGCTCGCGTAGAACAGCGCCCGCCCCGACGTTCGCAGATCGGCGTCGTCGAGCGCCTCGAGGAACTTGTCGGTGACCGCCACGATGTCGATATCCCACGGGTCGATCTCGCCGTCTTTCGCGAGCGTGACGAGCAGTTCGACGGGCTCGACTTCGTCTTCGCCCCCGGGCCCATCGACCGTGCCTCCCTCGTCCGCGGCGTCGGCGGAGTCACCCTCCGTGAACTCGAGCACCGACTCGTTGTCGCCCGTGCTCGCATCCAACTCGGTGGCCCTCTCGGACCTCGAATCGCCCGGTCGCGTTCGATCCTCGTGTCCGACGATGTTCAGCGGAATCTCGTCGTCTCGAGTTTCTCCGCTCGCTTTTTCGGAGGCCTCCATCGTCGTCTTCGACTCCTCGGAGCCTTGCCCGTCTCGCGGGTCGCTTCGTTCCCCGCTCGACGTTTCCGACTCGCTGCGCGACTCGCTAGTCATCAGCCGGCACCTCTCCACTACTCAGATCGATCCCAGTCACCGCGCTGACGTTGTCCTGTTGCATCGTGACGCCGATCGCTCGTTCGGAGCGATCGAGCATGGCCGTTCGGTGGGAGACGACGACGAACTGGGCCTTTTCGGAGAGTTCGTCGACCATCTCGCCGATCCGCTCGGCGTTGACCGCATCGAGGAAGGCGTCGACCTCGTCGAGCGCGTAGAACGGCGCCGGATTGTGTCGCTGGATCGCGAAGATGAACGCCAGCGCAGTCAGCGACTTTTCGCCGCCGGACATCGCGTCGAGCCGCTGGATCGGCTTGTCGCCCGGCTGGGCCTTCATCGTCAACCCGCCGTCGAACGGATCGTCCTCGTTCTCGAGGTGCAGCGTTCCCGTCCCCTCTGAGAGCTTCTCGAAAATTTCGGTGAAGTGATCGGCGATCGCCTCATATGCATCCATGAACGTCTCCTTTTTCTGGGTTTCGTACTGCTCGATGCGCTCACGGATCCCGTCGGCTTCCTCGACCAGCGTCGCTTTGCCCTCCTCGAGATCCTCGAGGTCGCTTCGAACCGCGTCGTACTCGTCGATCGCGAGCATATTCACTGGCTCCATCGCTTCCATATCCGTACCGAGGTGGTCGATCATCTCGAGGACCGTCTCGTGGTCGGGGACGTCCTCCGGATCGTAGTCCCCGACCTCCGATTCCAGCGATTCGATCTCCCACTCGAGGCTACTCGCGCGCTCGCGAGCGTTCTCGAGCTTGCTCTCGACGGCGTTAACCCGATCCTGCTGTCGGTCGCGTTCGGCTCGGGCCTCGCTCAGTTCCTCCTTGAGGTCGCTCCGATCGTCTTTCAACTCGGCGAGTTCGTCTTCGAGGTCCGCGACGGCGTCGCGTTTTTCCTCGAGCGTCTCGCGTTTTGCCTCGATCTGTGCGCCGTGTTCGTCGATCCGCTCTTCGTGTTCGGCTTTGCGGTTCTGGGCGGTCTCGATGTCGTCGTGAAGATCCTCGATTGCGTCCTCGGCGTACTCCTTCTCGAGGCTCAGTTCGTTGAGTTTGCCGTCGTGGTCCTGAATTCGCCGCTCACGCTCCGCAATCTCGGCGTCCAGTTCCTCGATCTGATCGGTCAGCTCGGGTATCTTCGAGTCCGCGAGTTCGGTCTCCAGGTCGTCGATGTCGGCTTCGATCTCCTCGACCGTCGCCGTCTTCGCTTCGATCTCGTCTGCGATCTCGTTCATCCGCTCGTCGACGGACTCGCGCTCCTCGCGCAGTTCCTTGAGGTTCGCCTCCGCCGTCTCGATCCCCGCCTCGATCGTTTCGCGTCGGTCGTCGAGCGCCTCGAGTTCGGCTTCGATCGATCGCACCTCGTCGGCCGCGTCGCTCTTGCGGTCGCGGGCGTCGTCGAGGCGCTCTTCGACGCTGTGAAGTTCCTCTCGGAGGGACTCGCGTTCGTCCTGTAACTCGGTGATCTGTTTGGCGACGCGCTCGAGTTGGCCTTCCCCACCGCCGGTAAATGAGTAGCGCGAGCCGCTGCCGGATCCGCCGGTCATCGCACCGCTCTTTTCGACCAGGTCGCCGTCCAGCGTCACCATCCGGTAGTCGCCCATGTACGAGCGAGCGGTTTCCAGATCTTCGACGACCAGGGTGTCCCCGAGGACGTACGAGAAGACGCCGGCGTACTGGGCGTCGAAGTCGACGAGGTTGTACGCGAAGTCGACGATCCCTGGGCCGCTCGGTGCGTTCGGGAGTTGCCGCTGGCTCATATCCGAAAGCGGCAGGAAGGTCGCGCGACCGGCGTTTCGGGACTTGAGGTGTTCGATACACTGCTGGCCAACGACGTCGTCGTTGACGACCACGTTCGCGAGGCGGCCACCGGCTGCCGTCTCACAGGCGACCGCGTACTCACCTGGAACGGTACCGAGCTGGGCGACAGCGCCGTGGACACCGTCGATTCCCGAGTTCAGGATCGTCGTGACCGCACGGCCGAACGAGGAATCGCCGCTTTCGCCCGCGTTGGCCTCGAGTTCGGCGTACTCCTGTTGCTTCGCCTGTATCTCGTCGTCGAGGTCGTCGGCATCCGACTGGAGGCGGCGCTTTTCGTCTTTCAGATCGTCGACGACCGCCGCGATATTCGTCCGGTTTCGCTTCGCTTTCTCGAGTTCTCGCTCGAGATCTCCCCGCCGACTCTCGATTTCCGGGATCTCCGCGCGTTTGTCCTCGATCTCGTCTTCCGTTTCGCTGATGGCGTTCGAGCGCCGACGGGCTTCGTCCAGCAGCCGATCTTGCTCGCGCTGGAGGTCGTTCTTCGCGGTCTTTTCCGTTTCCAGTTCGTCCTTTCGATCGCTCAATTCTGCTTTGAGTTCGTCGAACTCGGTATCGACGGCATCGATCTCCGCCTCGAGGTCCTCACGCTCGGCCTCACGTTGCTGAATTTCGGCCTTGATCGAGGCCTTCTCGAGTTTGTAGTCTCGCATCTCCGTCTCGAGATCCTCGATCGTCTCTTGCTTGCGGTCGATCTGAACGAACGCCTCCCGGCGATCGGATTCGGCTTCCTCGATCGCCCCTTTGCTGGCCTCGATCTTGTCCTCGAGCCGTGAGATGTCGCCTTTGATCTCCTCAATCTCGCTTTTGATCCGGAGCTGTTCGTCCTCGCCTTTCCGCTCGATCTCAGCGTTCAAGTCCTCGAGATCTTCCTGCAGGCGGACGGCTTTTCCCTCGCGTTCGTCGAGTTCACGTTGGAGTTCCCGCAGTTCGTCCGCGTGATCGTCGACATTCGACTCGAGCGAATCGAGTTCGTCGCGTTTCTCCTCGAGTTCGCTGGCCTTTTTGTACCCTTCGTACTCCTCTTTCTCGCGGCGGAGCCGGCGGTAGCGAAGGGCCTGCTGTCGTTCGTCGGCCAGTTGGTCGAGTCGGTCGCGTTTCTCTTCGATCCGGAGTTCGGCTTCGTCGATTCGTTCCTGCACCGTCTCGAGTTCCGCGAAGGCGTCTTCTTTCTTGGCGTCGAACTCCGCGACACCCGCGATTTCGTCGATGATCTCCCGGCGGGAGTGGGGTGTCATGTTGATAATCTCGGTGACGTCGCCCTGCATGACGACGTTGTAGCCCTCCGGAGTGACGCCAGCCTGGGCTAACAAATCCTGGATGTCGGAGAGATTGACCGAGCGGTCGTTGAGGTAGTAGTAGGAATAGTAGTTGTCGTCGGTCTCCTTGACGCGGCGCCGGATTGTAATCTCGTCGACGTCACCGATGTCTTCGCTCCCGGCCGCGTTGACGACCTGTGAACGCTCGAGCGTGTGATCGGAATTGTCGAGGATGACCTCGACGACGGCCTCGCGGGGTCCGTCGGTAGCGGTCCCGTCTTCGTGGCCGGGGTTGTAGATGAGGTCGGTCAGTTTCTCGGCCCGAATCCCGCGGGTCCGGGCCAGTCCGAGCGCGAAGAGAACGGCGTCGATGATGTTCGACTTGCCCGAGCCGTTCGGGCCCGTCACGACCGTGAAATCCTCGTAGAACGGGATCTTGGTTTTTCGGCCGAAGCTCTTGAAGTTGTCCAGAACGAGCGCTTTGATATACATTCTCGTTACAAGTCCTCCGTTCCACCGTGGTATGCGGCCGCGGAGTCGGGCACCGCATCACCGTTCGCGTTTGCGGCGTCGGATTCGGGTACCGACTGCAGTTATGCGACAATAATGTCGTCGTTACCTGAGTCTTCCGCTTCGTCGCCGGCAGTCTCCGTCTCACCATCGGTATCGGCCGTCGCTTCGGCCACTTCGTCGGGTTCGGCTTCCGGCGTTTCCTCGGGCTCGGACTGCGCTCCATCGCTGCGTCGCTCCGGGACGCGCGTCGGCGTGTCGGCGTCGAGTTCGCCCTCGAGAACGCGAATCCGCTCTTTCGCCTCGATAAGCTCGCCTGTCAGCCCCTCTACCGTCGACTCGAGTTCAGCGACCGTCGATTCGAGTGTTTCGACGCGGTTGTTCGACATATCAGCTAGGGACCCGTCCGACCACATAAACGTATGTCAGACGAATATATCTCTCCTTACAGTTCGGCGTCGTCGGTACGGGCCCAGGCGACGGAGACTGCAGACCGCGCGCCAGGGACTCGGACACCGATTGCCGGCGGGCTGGCCGTTCGAGAAGCCAGGAAAGCGATGGAAGTGCTCGGTACCTACGACGCCGTCAGTGCCGACGACATGATGGAGGTTGCCCCCGAATATACGGTCTGCTGTAAGTCATTGCCGGTGCAACCGCGACCGTCCTGCGGGTGCACCGGCACATCGTTACAGTAGTCCGTATACGACTCGAGCGAGGGAATCGAACGACTCGCGTCGTACGTATTGGTGATGCTTCTCGAGCGGCTGTTCGCCGAGTGACCCCCGATGGAAACGACGAATACGGAGCGGACGATGGACTCGAACGTGACGACTACCACGAACGCGACCGTGATGGTGATCGGCTCATGAGCGAGCGGCGGCGTACGCCGCCGGCGGTCGGGACGGATCGGACAAGCGGCGTCGCCGAATCGGTGATCCGCGAGATGACGCGGGAGGCGGTCCGGAAAGGCGCGATCAATCTCTCCCAGGGGATTCCGGACGCGGACGAGACCCCGGTCGAGATCGAGACGGCCGCCAAGGACGCAATCGACGTCGAGAGCCAGTACACGATCACCTGGGGGTTGCCGGACCTCAGAGACGCGGTCGCGGACCGATACGCAGACTGGAAGGGCGTCGAGTACGACCCCGAGACGGAGGTGACGATCACGAGCGGGACCAGCGAGGCGATCATGTCAACGATGCTCGCGCTCGCGGAACCGGGCGACGAGGTGATCTACTTCGAACCCGTCTACGAGAGCTACATTCCCGCCAGCCAGTTCGCCGGCGCAACGGCGGTTCCCCTCGATGTCACTGACACCCTCGAGATCGACTTCGATCGGCTCGCGACAGCGGCCGAGGACGCCCGGATTCTCGTGCTTAACACCCCGATGAACCCGACCGGGAAGGTGTTTACTCGCCACGAACTCGAGGAGATCGAGGAAATCGTCTTTGAGCACGACCTGCTCGTGTTGACCGACGAGATATACGAGCACATCGTCTATGACGACGACTATTTGAGCCCCGTCGAGGTCGGCGACCTCGCGGATCGGACGGTCGTCTGTACCGGGATGTCGAAGACCTTCAGCGTCACCGGCTGGCGAGTTGGCTTCTGTCACGCCCCCGAGTACCTCTCTCGGGAACTGCGAAAGGTCCACGACTACACGAGTATCTGCGCGCCGACGCCGTTCCAGCGCGCGGGCGTCGAGGCGCTCTCGCTGCCCGACGCCTACTATGAGGAGCTGTCGGACTCCTACGAGCGGCGCCGCGACCTGCTCTACGAGGGGCTCGTCGATGCGGGGCTCGATCCCGTCGAGCCGGACGGCGCGTACTATATCATGACCCGGTATCCGACCGACGAGGACGACCGCGAGTTCTGCTACCGGCTCGTCCGTGAGGCCGGCGTCGCCGCCGTCCCAGGGAGCAGTTTCTACACCGATCCGGACGCCGACGCGGACTGGATTCGGTTTACCTTCTCGCGCAACGAGGAGACGATTCGGGATGCGGTCGATCGACTGCGAGAGAACCGCTGGTGGTGATCGGTCCTGGGCTGCTGATGGCGGGGGCCGCCTGACGTCGAAAACCGGCGGCAACGCCGAAACCTATCGCATTGCACTAACGAGTGCCGATGGGGCGATCGCTGCCGCCGAATGCGCCGTCGACCCCGAGTCGTCGGACCTCCTGTACGCGCTCGTCCGCCCGAGCGGCCACCACGCGCAGTCGTCCCAGAACGACGGCTTCTGCTTCTTCAACAACGTCGCCGCCCGGCCGGCACCGGCGACGACGGCTACTGGTACGCGACCGACGAACTCGTCGATCCGGTTCTCGCGGCGTAGGATCCCGACGTCATACTCGTGAGCGCGGGGCAGGACCGGCTGTATGGACCCGCTCGGACAGAACGCCGTCACAAAGGCCGGCTCAGAATCGCTGGGTGAACAGGCGCGGTCACTCACGGCGGATCACGCTGGCGGCTCCCTCGCCTTCGTCCAGGAGGGTGACTATCTGATTAACCCACCGCGCGTACGCGACGCTGGGCGTCCTCGAGGGCGCTCGGACTTTAATCCGAGATCGACGACCTGTTCGCGTGGCTGTCCGGCAATCCGAACCTCGCCAGGCGAGCAGTCGACCGGGCGATCGAGACCCACAGCGACTACTGGTCGCTCGAAGAGGGTCGGAGCGATCGGTACTGATCGGTCGACGGCCGATCCACGAGCCAAAGGTCGAGGGGAGAGCGACGACGCCCCTTCGAGCCAGCGTCGGTGGCCAACCGAACCGACCTGGGCCGCGACGGGACGACTGGCCGGAAACGCCACGACGGCCGGTTCACCCGACCACCGGGACGATCGTCGCACCCGCGACCACGACGACCGCGGACCCGGTGACGCGTCAGGTGACCTGCTCGAGTCGCCGCGGCTCCACTCTCCGCGCTCGAACGTCGGTCTCTCTGCACTCCGGCGGACCGACGGGAGACTGCCAACGGCCGTGCGCTGCCGACCACCGAAGGATCGTCACGGCGAGACGGCGCGATGGTCAGTATCGGTCCGAGCAGCGCCTCTCTCGGCACGGGTCTCAGCCGACGGATGTCGCGATGTCGCTCGGGCTCGATCCGAAACAGTCGCCTTCGCGTATCGAATCTTGGCGTACTCCACTCGCGCCGGACCCTCCAGAAGCAGTCATCCGTGTGCCCGTCCCGATACACTTACAGCGATTCGCGCTCGTCCATCCGTTCGAGCGCGCCAAGGGCCGCTTGCAGAACCTTCCGCTCAGTTCGACGCAGGTTCATCGAGACGGCCGTCTTCGAGACGTTGAAGTGGTCCGCGAGTTGGTCGAGCGTCGTACCTCGTGGCGTCTCGTAGTAGCCGCGTTGAGAGGCGGCTTCGAACGTTTTCCGTTCGGTTTCGGTCAGCGACCGGCAGCCCTCGAGCATCTGCATCGCGCTCTCGGAGTTCTCGAGCAGGTCGAACAGCGTCGACGGGCCGAACTGATCGCGGTCCTTGACCCTGTAATCGTTGTGCTGCTCAAGCTCCGCGAGCGCGCAGTCTTCGTCCTCGTCCGCGTCGAATCCGACGTGCCACCGTTCACGGCCGTTCTCGATTTGGAACGGACCAGTGATGTAGCCGCCGTTCCGCTGGATCGACCGCATCGCGTTCGTCTGCTCGATTTTCGTACCAATCTGGGCGACACCGTCTCGCTTCGAGATGATATAACAGTCCGTCATATTGGGGTGTTCCCGAAGGACCCGCAGGCCATCGTCGAGTGTCTCTCTCGAATCCGCTCTGGCGATGAGCCTCGTCTCGAGCTTTTCGGCGTCGGTGTCGAGTTGCCATTGGACTGCCGAGAATGCGATATCGACGTCGTCGGTCGTATCGATGAACGGACAATCGTACTGCCGCATATCGATATCGAGGTCGATCATCGCTATTGAGAGACATACTATCATAGAATGTATTAATAGTTGTTATTACACATAGCCACTGTTGACACAAACACTGGGTAACTGATATTCTGAGGTGGTCGGCGAAACAGACACATAGCTGCTCGCTCACACTCCTCCTCGTACTCCGTTCGTCTGACGGAGATGTCACCGTTTATATGTTAATAGCGACATTTTAGAGTATCTCTACCGAATAAATCGGTGGAGAAAATGTCTCAGAACAACGTCACGCCACCGACGGTGACCCGCGACAATATCTACACGTTCTCCGACGAGTCGTTTACCGATCGAAACGTCTGTCTTGTGACGGGCGCGGCCTCAGGTATCGGACGGGCGACCGCGCTGGCGGCCGCCGGAAACGGCCTGACCGTCGCCGCCACCGACGTCGACGAGGCGGGACTCGAGGGGACGGTCGACCGCGGCACGGACCTCGGCCTCGAGGGGACGATCACGTCGATTCCCGGTAATCTGACCGTCGACGACGACCTCGAGCGTATCGTCGAGGAGGCCGCGGAACTGGGCGATCTCACGTACCTGGCGAACGTGGCGGGAATGCAACACATCGATTCGATCGATTCCTTCCCGATGGAGACCTACGACCGCATGCATCGAATCATGCTCCGGGCGCCGCTTTACCTCTCGAAACTGTGTATTCCCCACTTCCAGGGTGGCGAGAACGGCGAGGGCTGCGTCGGGAACATGGCGTCGGTCCACGGCCACTACGTCACCAGCGACAAGGTCGCGTACAACGTCTCGAAGTTCGGTCTACGCGGGCTCACGCAGTCGATCGCGGCCGAAGGGGACGGGCTGATTCGGGCGTTCTCGATCAGCACCGCCTACGTGAAGACGCCGCTAGTGACGGCCCAGCTCGAGGACACGGCCGAACAGCGCGGGATCAGCGTCGACGAGGTGATCGAAGACGTTATGCTCGGCCAGTCGCGCGTCAAGGAGATGATGGAGCCGATCGACGTCGCCAACCTCTTCCTGCTTGGCTTCTCCGATCTCGGCCGGCACCTCGACGGCGGCGACCTGTTGTTTGATGGTGGGATGACGCTAACCTACGAGTGACAATGTCTGGGAACACGAGTCCGAGCCTCGAGGACATCGACGAGATCGTCCACGAACCCGATCGGGAGTTCGTCGAGTCGACGAACGTGTACGACTTCATGCAGGCGTACGAGATCGACGATTACGACGATCTGATCGAGCGGACGACGACGGCCGTCGAGGGCGAACCCGAAAGCGGCGTCGACTGGTTCTGGGACGAACTGGTCGACTACCTCGGGATCGACTTCTACGAACCGTACGACGAGGTGCGAGACGACAGCGAGGCGGAAAGCGCCTCGGAAGAGGCGAGCAGTGCAACCGCGAATCGCGGTGGGCCGCAGTTCACGAACTGGTATCCCGGCGGGGAACTCAACGTCGCCCACAACGTCGTGGATCGCCACGCCGCCGTCGATGAGAAGCGCCGAAACAAAGTCGCGACCATCTGGGAGGGCGAGGACGGCGAGGTCCGGGAAGTGACGTATCACGAACTTCACCGGCAGTCGAACCAGGTCGCCAACGCGCTCTCCGAGCGCGGCATCGAGACCGGCGATACGGTTGCACTCTACATGCCGATGGTTCCCGAAGTCGTCTCGATCCTCTATGGCTGTTTCAAGACCGGCGCGATCGCGGTCCCGATCTTCTCCGGCTTCGGCGTGGACGCGGCCGCGACCAGGATCGCCGACTCCGAGCCCTTGGTGCTGTTCACCGGGGACGGGTTCTACCGGCGCGGCGATCCCGTCTTCCTCAAGTCCGCGGCCGACGAAGCGATCGCGGAAGCGGGGCACGTCGAGCACACGATCGTCTTCGATCGTCTCGGCTCGAGCGCTCGAGCGAGCGAACACGAGATTCCCTGGGACGACGACCGCGACGAGTGGTGGGCCGACGCCGTCGAATCACGGGACGACGAGTACGAGACGAAATCGCTCGACTCAAGCCAGGAGTCGATGCTCCTCTATTCGTCGGGGACGACCGGACAGCCGAAGGGAATCGTCCACACCCACGCGGGCGCGCAGGTCCAGTGTGCGAAGGAAGTGTACTTCGGGATGGACCTCAAACCCGCCGATCGCTTCTTCTGGGTGTCCGATATTGGCTGGATGATGGGGCCATGGACGCTGATCGGCACCCATACGTTCGGCGGCACTGCCTTCATGTACGAAGGTGCACCGGACCACCCCGAGCCGGATCGCTTCTGGGAGATGATCGACCGCCACAAACTCACGCAGTTCGGGATTTCGCCGACCGCGATCCGGGCGCTTCGCAAACACGGGGACGACTGGCTCGCCAGGCACGACCTCTCGAGTCTCAGGATCCTGGGATCGACGGGCGAACCGTGGGATCCCGAATCCTGGCAATGGTTCTACGAGAACGTGGGCGGGGAAAAATGTCCGATAATCAACATATCCGGCGGGACGGAAATCTGCGGGTGCTTCCTGATGCCGATGCCGACGGAACCGCTCAAACCCTGTACGCTCGGCGGGCCGGGACTTGGGATGGACATCGACATCGTGGACCGCGAAGGGACCTCGATCAAAGAGACGAACGAACGCGGCTACCTCGTCGCGAGGGACTCGTGTCCGTCCATGACGAAATCGCTGTGGTCGGGCGACGACCGCTATCTCGAGGAGTACTGGTCGACCTTCGAGGACATGTGGAATCACGGTGACTGGGCCCAGAAGGACGAGGACGGGTTCTGGTTCCTCCACGGCCGGGCCGACGACACGCTCAACGTCGCGGGCCGCAAAGTCGGCCCCGCAGAAGTCGAAGGGGCGCTCATCGACCACGACGCGGTCAATCAGGCCGCGGCGATCGGTGCGCCCGACGATACGACCGGCACCGCCGTCGTCACTTACGTCGTCCTCGAGTCGGGCGTCGACGAGACAGACGACCTCCGGGCGGAACTGCGCGAACAGGTCGGCGAGGAACTCGGCAAGCCGTTCCGGCCGCGCGAAGTGCTCTACGTCGACGAGTTCCCCAAAACGCAGTCGGGCAAGATCATCCGGCGGGCCATTCAGGGGACGTACGTCGGCGAGGACTTGGGTGACATGAGCAGCATCGAGAATCCAGCGGCGCTCGAGGACCTCGAGAACGCCCGCTGACGGGCGGTCCTCCTTCGAAACGGTACCGCGAGTCCCGAAACGGAGCCCGATCCGTCTGTTGCGGTGACGTCGTAGAACTGACCGTCGAAACGGCACCGACGCTGGAAGCCGACGAGCCGGCACTATCCGAACTCGAAACGGCACCGAATGCGGACTGAGCCGAGGAGCTTCGCCGTCACCTCCGTCGGCGACTCGTGAATTCCAGCGGAAATTAGCCCCATCGAACGTCTCCCAGAGCGCAAGATACCGCGTCGGCGTGTCCGTCGCGAGAACCGCGTTCGCTTCAGGTTTCGGGCCGGTGGGAGCCCGGATCGAGGACCTCTATTGGATGGACCGCGTCGCGGTCGAGCAGGTCCCCCAACTGTTCCTCGCAGGAGGTTCCGCTGACGACGACCAGTCGGTCGCGCGCTTCGGGTTCGACGAACTGACTCGCAAGTCGCTCGCCGACGTCCATGCTCAACCCGTAGTACTCGCGCTTGTAGCCGAAACTGCCGGCCATCCCACAGCATTCGACGTTGCTCTCGACGACGTCGTATCCGAGGTAGTCCAAGACGGCGGTCGTGTAGCGATCGAGTTCCAGCGTTCGCTGCTGGCAGTGCGCGTGGTAAGCGATCGCCGGGCCGTCGTCAGCCGTTCGGAGTTTCCCGGGGTCGCCGCCGTTCTCGAGCACGCCATAGACGTACTCGAGGATCTCGTAGCTGTTGTCGCGGAGTCGTTCGAACGATCGCTCGGGCAGGAGCTTCTCGTACTCGCGGCGGAACATCGCGAGGTCGCTGGGTTCGATCACGACGACGTCCCGGCCGGCGTCGACGTGCTCGGTGAGGGCCGCGTAAACGCGGCTCGCCTGCCGATCGGCGGTCGCGACCATCCCCTGTGAGAACGGCGCACGTCCGCTCTCGCCGACTGCGGGTATTCGAACGCGAACGTCGAGTGACTCCAGGACGCGGACGGCGGCCTTGCCCCGATCCGTGTCGACGTAGTTCGTGTAGGTGTCGGGATACAGGACGACCTCCTGGTCCGCGTCGGCGGTGTCGATCCGCGGCCCGCGCGTGTCGTACCAGTCTCGAAGGGTCTCGCGCTGGAACGCCGGCAGTTCCCGGCGTTCGTCGATGCCCACGACGCGCTCCATGAGCGCCCTGACGGGGCCGAGATCGGCCATCCAGTTCGAGACCGGGGCGGTGGCGCTTCCGACTTTCGCGAGCGTCTCGTAGTTTCCGAACAGTCGCTTCTGGAGGTCGAGGCCGCCGGGTTCCTCGTCGGGGACCAGTTCGTCGTACACGAACTCGAACCGACCGTCGTCGCCTTCGCGGTTGAGCCGATCCCTGACGACGGTGTTGATCCACGGGATGTCGATTCCGACCGGACAGGCGTTCACGCAGCGCGTACAGCCGGTACAGAGGTCGTTGAACTCGGCTGCGCTGTCAGTGCCGTGGACGCCGGCTTCCCACCCGGTCGCGATCCCGCCGGTGTACGTCTCCCCGCCGAAGGCGTGGCCACCGACCGACTGGAAGTTCGCACACGAGTTCGCACACGCCGAACACCGGATGCAGTACAGCGTCTCGCGAAGCTGGTCGTCCTCGCGCATCGCCGTGCGGCCGTTGTCGATCAACACGAGGTGAAAGTCTCGATGATCGTCTCGGTCAGCGAACGCGACATCGGGCTCCTCGACGTCGACGATAGGAGATTCGACCGGCGGCGTCAGCAAGGAGACGTACGAAGTGATGTCCTGACCGGTCCCCGATCGGCCGATCAGTTCGATGAAGGGGGCGAGATCCTCGACCGACGGGACGATCTTTTCGACGCCGGCGACGGCGACGTGGGTGTCCGGAACGACGGCCGACTTCCGGGCATTACCCTCGCTCGTCACCAGCATGATCGACCCCGAATCCGCGGTGATGAAGTTCGCGCCGGTCATGCCGACGTCCGCCTCCTCGATCAGTTCGCCGAGCCGTTTACGGGCGAACATCGTCAACTCCTCGGCAGTTTCGAGCGGCTCCTCAAGCTCGAATTGCTCTCCGAAGAGCCGGGCAATCTCCTCACGGGACTTGTGGATTGCCGGCGCGACGATGTGTGAGGGCGCGTCGTCGGCGAGCTGCAGGACCCACTCTCCCAGGTCGGTCTCGACGACGTCGACCCCGTCGCGTTCGAGTGCGTCGTTGACTTCGAGTTCCTCACTGGTCATCGACTTCGACTTGGCGACCCGATCAGCCCCCGTCTCGGTCGCGACGTCTCGGATGTAGCGGTTCGCGTCCGCCGCATCGTCGGCAAGGTAGACTGTGCCGCCGTTTTCCTCGACGGACGCGGTGAGGTCGTCTACGAGTTCTGGGAGCCGTTCGATCGCGTCTTCCTTGATCGCGCGGGCCTCCTCTTTCAGCGCCTCGTAGTCCTCTAGGTCCGCGACCGACTCGTATCGGCCCCGATTGAAGCCGAGCGTGTTCGCTTCGACTGCGTCCCCCTCGGTCTCGAGAAGGTGGCGAATCTGAGCGGCTTTCGCCTCACGATCGACGCTACTCATTCGTCTCATCCCCGTTTTCGAGGACGATCACGTGAACTTCCCTTGGGCCGTGAGCGCCCCGAACGAGCGCACCCATGTCGGCGGTCGCGCTTGGTCCCGTGGCGACGATAGCGCTGCCGCCGTCCCTGAGTCGGGGCCCCAGCCGGTCGATCGCCGTCCGCATGTCCGGGACGATGTCGTCCACGCGAACGACGGCGACATGCAGGTCGGAAAAGAGGCTCACCTGCTCGGTGCCCGACGGCGTCGCGGGAAGGACCACGCTTCCGTAGTCAGCAATGCCAATGGAGGCCGCCGTGATTCCCGTCGACGCCGAATTGAGGGTCGCGGGTGTCGACTCGTCTACCCAGTTCGGGAGCGAGACCGATTCGAATGGAAGCGGCGTTCCGATCGCGGGATCACGGACAATCGTCTTTAGCGTGTGATCGAACCCCGTCGGGTCGGTGTGCGTGACCGCGACGTCGAGGTCCGCGAGCGCGGCGTCGAACCGCTCTGGGATGGATCCTGTGTGGACACTCATAGCACGATGCTACGACCGTGCCTATTTTACTGTTCTGTTCGTTCATGCGTAATAAGCCGTCATCGGTGGGTCAGACGACGTCCGGTCCACTACCGCTGTCGGAAGGACCCGATGTCTCGGCAGGTCGTCGATCGATATCGATTCGATCGTTCGCGAGACGCGAATTGCTACTCGAATCGAGGCTTACTGCGACTGAATCGGGAAATTTGTGAGCGCGCTCCAGTCGCTGTAACCTCAGCACTCGTGTGTAGAGGCCACTACACACGACTGTACTTCCTCTTCACACAACTGTAGGACCTCTTCATACGACTGTAGAACCTATTCACTCATGTGAACTGGATGTAACGGGGACCACCTCTCCGGCGAATACGAGGTTATCGACTGGATCGGCCACAATTTCGTCTAATAAAGCCTCGAGAGCTTTGTTTTCGACAACCCACGTCGATTGCGTCCGATCGTCTTAGCTTCCTACCTCTGTGAACCGTAAACACGATATAACCTCACAATCGCAGCCGTTCACGGTAGTTACGAACGACGTCCGATATCGAGTCTAAATCGGCCGACAGGCGTTACAACGGACTGTTCGGCGGATCTTTCAACGTGAACGATCGAAGAGTATATAGTGACTTTCTACAGTTCCTCCTCCATGCCAGAAACAGTTCCACATGGCATCGGTAACGACCGTCCCTCGGCAGCTCCGGGGTCGAAACGTCGGGGTGGTATCCATGGCTAGCCCAGTCGAAGTGCTGATCGCCGCGACACCGTTGGTGCTCGCCGGCGTGTTGCTCGTCGGTCTTCTGTGGCCCGCGACGCGGGCGATGCCGATCGCGTATATCACGGCGGTGGTGATCGGGTTCGGCGTCTGGGGGATGCCTGGAGACTACATCGTCGCTGCGTCGATCGCCGGAGCGATGACGGCGGTCCAGATCCTCTGGATCGTCTTCGGCGCGCTGCTGTTGCTGTACACGTTGATGCAGGCGGGTGCCTTCGACAGGATCAACGAAGGATTCGCACAGATCAGCGACGATCGCCGCGTGCAAGTGGTGTTGATCGGCTTCTTCCTCGCAGCGTTCATCGAGGGGGCGGCTGGCTTCGGGACGCCCGCCGCGGTCGTTGCGCCACTGTTGCTCGCACTCGGCTTCCCAGCGCTCGCTGCAGTTATCGCCGGTCTGATCGGTCACGTTCTCGCGGTCACGTATGGTGCGGTCGGGACGCCGATCATCGTCGGAATCGAGTCCCCACTCGGGTCGACGGCGGCGACGGAGACGGCGATCACCGACGCCGGCTTCACGGTTCAGGCGTACTCGGTCGAGGTGGCCGTCTGGGCCGCGACGTACCACGCGCTGGTCGGGTTCGTCATGCCCCTGTTCGCCGTCGGCATGGTCGTCTACTTCTTCGGCGACACCGAAGAACGGAGTCTCGAGCCGGCGTGGGAGGTCGCGCCGCTGTGTCTGTTCTCCGGCCTCGCGTTCGTGGTTCCGTACTGGCTGGCGGCGCAGGTCAGCGCGGAGTTCCCCTCGCTGATGGGCGCGATGGTCGGCGGCGCGATCGTCGTCGGCGCGCTGAAGGCCGGCTACTTCGTGCCGGACGAGGAATGGGATTTCCCGGACCGCGAGAAGTGGCCCGCCCACTGGGTCGGGACGATCGAACCTGGACAGTCGAGCGGCGGTGGCGCCGTTGGCGGAACGGGCGACGGCACAGCGGTCGCTGATGGGGGGGGCGTCCAGCACGGGTCCGTCCAGCAAATGTCCCTGCTGCGCGCCTGGTCGCCGTACATCCTGCTGGTCGCGCTGCTGGTAGTCACTCGCATCGTGGATCCGCTTCCAGCACTGTTACAGCGGGAAGTCATCGGGGTAGGCAAGTTCTCGATCCTGTTCAACACGTCGTGGCCGGATATCTTCGGAACCGGGCTCGGTGGCGGCATCAGTTGGGTCTACGTGCCGGGCTTCTGGCTCTTCGTCTGTGCCCTGTTCGCGATCCCACTCTACGGAATGGACGGCGAGCGGGTGAGGGCCGCCTGGGGAGAGGCGCTCCAGAAGCTCGTCTCGCCGCTGATCGCGCTCGTGTTCGTCATCGCAATGGTGCAGGTGATGCTCCAGTCCGGCGCTCACGCCGAGGGAGCCGAGAGCATGATCTTCGTCCTCGCACAGGCGACTGCCGATCTCGTCGGACCGGCGTATCCGTTCATCGCCGCCCTCATCGGCGCGCTCGGCGCCGCGATGGCCGGCTCGAACACCGTCTCGAACATTACGTTCGGCGGGTTCCAGTTCGAGGCTGCTAGTCAGCTCGGCCTCCCTACGCAGCTTATCGTCGGCGCTCAGGCCGTCGGCGGCGCGATCGGCAACCTCGTGGCGATCCACAACGTCGTCGCCGCGGTCGCGACTGTCGGTCTCGTCGGTCAGGAGGGGCGCGTGATGCGACTGAACCTGATTCCGCTGCTGTACTACGCAATCGGGGTCGGGATCTTCGCGACGGTGTTCAGTTACGTCCTCTTCCCGGGACTCTTCTGAGTTCCCGACACGGTATTTATGACGAACGTACTCAACACGCTCGAGGAGCGTGCTTCGACCCGACCGGACGCCATCGCCGTCGACGACGGCGATCGGACGGTGACCTACCGGGAGCTATGGACGTTGACCGATTGGTTCGCGGGCGGTCTCCGGCGGAGGGGGGTCGCCGATGGTGACGCTGTGGCCGTCCACGCGCCACCCAGCGTCGACGGTCTGATCGCCTGCTACGGCGCGTTGCGAAACGGTAGCGTCGTCGTGCCCGTGCCGGAGCACCTCCTGACCGACGCGGTCGCGATCTGCCGGGATTGCGACGTCCGCGCCGTCGTTAGCATCGCCGATCGGCTCTCGGCGTTCGTGACGGCCAGGTTCGAACAATCGATCGCGGTTAGGATCGCCATCGACGACGATCCACTGCTGGCGGCTTCGATGGCCGACGTGCTCGAAGGGGACGATCTCTCGTCGGCGATCGGTCGCGATAGGGGAAGCGGGATCATGAGTTTCGGTGCGAGCCGGCACGACACCGCTCAAACCGTCGTCGCCCGCAGGGACGCCGACGCAGCCCTGCTCGCGTACGTCAGCCGAGCGGGCGAGCTGGTCGCGACGCCGATATCGCACGGGGTGATCCGCGCCTCGATCGAAATATTCGATGCGCTCGTTCCCCGCCGACTCGCCACGACGGACGTCCACCTCGGTGCACTCCCGATCACAACGGTGTCCGGTCTGATCCTGACGGCTCACGCGACGCTCTCCACTGGGGGAACCTACGCACCGCTCCCGCGGTGGGATCCGGATCGAATCCTCGAACTACTAGCGGACCGCGGGATCACGATCGCCGCACTCAGGTCCGACCAACTCGCCGACTTGCTCGACGCCGTCGACTCGGCGACCGACTCCTCGTCTGGATCGTGTCGGACGATCGCAATCGTCGGACCGACGCCGGACGAAGGGCGCTGCGAGCAGCTTCGTGCCTGGCCCAGCGTCGATTCCATCCACGTCGCGGGGTACGTGGAGACGGGGTCGGTCGCGTTCGGAACGCGATCGTCCGACGCGCTGGTGGCAGGGAGTCTCGGAACGGCAATCGGACCGATGCGCGTTCGGGTCGTCGACGAGACGTTCGCTCCGGTTCCGCCCGTACCACGATGGGCGATCCGCGACCCTCCGGACGACGCCGTTGGACGGGTGCTCGTGACCGGACCGACGCTTTCGACAGGCTACCGCGAGCCGTCGACCGCTGTGGAGAACAGGTTCGTCGAACTGGACGGCCACCGGTGGTTCGAAATCGACGACCCAGGCTACCGCACCGAAGATGGATACGTCTTCACCGTTTGAGGCGTCTCGAGCCGGGACGGCTGCACCGAGAAAGCGAACGGCCCGACCCGGCTCGAGCGGCCGATCATCCGAGCGTCGGCGTGAACCGATCGCTTCCGAGGAAATTCCAGATGTGGCCACGTTCCTCCGGGGGGTCGACGCCCGGCAACTCTTTCAGGGCAGGTTGGATCGCGTTCCACCAGCCTTCGTCGGTCTCGAACGCGGCGGGATGCTCCGGATAGACGTTCTCGAGGAAGTCAGACTTTCTCGCGGAGGGGTGGTCGATGAGGTACTGGTACGACGCGAGCAGGGCCTCCCGTCGCGCTTCGAGCGCCGGTCCTGTGCCGGGGAGATCGACCGCCATCATCGCCTCCCGAACCGCGGACGGCGGTGCCTCCTCGCCGTCCGTTCGGCCCGTCGTCGGCCGCGGTTCTACTTCGGCGTTCGTCTCGATCGGTACCCACCAAACCCGGCCGCGAGCGCCGATCTTGCGCGTCTCGAGCGTACCGTCCTCGACGAGCTCGGTGAGCTTGTTGTGCGCCGTCCGTCGCGAGCAGTCAAGGTGCTCCATGACGTCGGCCGCGGTCAGCGGCCGGCCGCGGTCCTCCCGTTCCTCGAAGGCTTCGAGGGCGGCCTCCGGCGGAATTCGATCGCTATACTGGCCGTGATTGTTACGGTCGCGATCATTCGCCATGGTTCAAGCCAGTACACACGACTGTATATGCCTTTACATTCGAGTGAATATCGGCGACAGGAGGCTTCAGACGGGTCAGAAGGGCAGTTTCGTGAGACTAGTACTGCTCCGACCGCCGGGAAGCGGTGGCCCGACGACGGACGAACGTTACAGGGTTCCATTGGCCGAGAATTGCGAGATACCGCGGACGAAGGTGGTCCTTCTCCGGCGAACGTCGCCGGTGGGGCGAGCTGGCGTGCGATGCTAGTAAACGGTCCGTCACAATTAACTCTGCCATCTTCCCATGGTGATGTATGACATGATCGATTTGGGGCGATCTTGGTGGACCCGGCCAGAGGGAGGAGGAATGGAACATGGGTGAGCCGATCAACGTCGCCCTCGCAGCCGTGCCGTTGATCGTTGTCGGCGTCCTGCTCGTCGGCTTCCTCTGGCCCGCGACGAGATCGATGCCGATCGCGTGGCTCTCCGCACTCGCCGTCGGCTTCTTCGTCTGGGGAATGCCGGTACGGTGGCTGGCCGCCGCGACGATCGAGGGGGTGCTCATTGCGGTTCAGATCCTCTGGATCGTCTTCGGCGCGCTCGTGTTGCTGTACACCATGCTCCGGGCAGGGGCGTTCGACGTCCTCAACGGCGGGTTCACGGTGATCAGCGAGGACCGACGCGTCCAGATCGTGTTGATCGCGTTCTTTCTCTCGACGTTTATCGAAGGGGCGGCCGGTTTCGGGGCACCCGCCGCGGTCGTCGCACCGCTGTTGCTCGGCCTCGGGTTTCCTGCTCTCGCCGCAGTCGTCGCCGCGCTGATCGGACACATCATCGCGGTCACCTACGGCGCAGTCGGAACGCCGATCATCGTCGGAATCAGGGAGCCGATGACGAGCGTCTCCGGCATCCGAACCGCGATCGAGGCGGAAGGGCTGACCGCAGCCCAGTTCGCTGTCAACGTCGCCGCGTGGGCCGCGACGTACCACCTGCTCGTCGGCTTCGTGATGCCTCTGTTCGTCGTCGGCATGGTCGTGTACTTCTTTGGCGATCCCGACGATAGATCGATCGGACCCGCACTCGCGGTGTGGCCACTCTGCCTGTTCGCCGGTCTGGCGTTCGGGATTCCCTACTGGCTGTCGGCGTGGTTCATCAGCGCCGAGTTCCCGTCGCTGGTGGGATCGATGGTCGGCGCAGCGATCGTGATCGGCACGCTCCGGGCAGGCTATTTCCTGCCCGACGAGGAGTGGTCGTTTCCTGACCAGGACGAGTGGCCCGACCACTGGACCGGGTCGATCCAGCCGACCGACGCCAGAAGCGTTCTGGCGAGAACGCACGACATCTCGCTCGTGCGCGCGTGGCTTCCGTACATGCTGTTAGTGGCACTCTTAATGTTCACTCGAGTCTTCGATCCGTTTCCCGCTCTGCTTCAGGGTGAGCAAGTGGCGCTGTTCGGCAGACAGGTCTCGCCGGTGCTGAAAACGGTTACGACGAGAGGCGGGGAGTTCACCGTCGGCCTGTTTCTCTTCGAATGGTCGAACGTCTTCGGCACCGACATCGGCACCGGCGTCAACTTCACCTACGTTCCCGGCACCTGGCTGCTGGTCAGCGCGATTGCGGCGGTCGGTCTCTTCGATATGAACCGCCGAGAGGTGGCCGAGGCGTGGGGGAACGCGACGAAGAAGTTGGTCTCGCCGCTGATCGCGCTCGTGTTCGTGCTCGCGATGGCGCAAGTGATGCTCCAGTCGGGCTCGCACGCCGACGGCGTCGACAGCATGATCGTCGTCCTGGGAACGGCGACGGCGAACGTGGTCGGCCCGGCGTACCCGATGGTCGCCGCCCTCATCGGCGCGCTCGGCGCGGCGCTGGTCGGCTCGAACACCGTCTCGAACATCACCTTCGGCCCGTTCCAGTTCGTCGCGGCCGAACGACTCGGCTTCTCGCGCGAACTCATCGTCGGCGCCCAGGCCGTCGGCGGCGCGATCGGCAACCTCGTGGCGATCCACAACGTCGTCGCCGCGCTCGCCACCGTGGATCTCATCGGCGAGGAAGGACGCGTCATTCGTCTCAACCTTATTCCGCTGCTTTACTACACCATCTTCGTCGGCATCTGGGCACTCCTATTCGCGTACGTGTTCTTCCCGGGGGTGTTCTGATGGCCGAGGACGCGGCCGTACTGCACGACGAACGAACTCGTACCACCGACTCAACCAATGGCAACTGATCCAACCGATTCAATCGACACGCACGACCGACCGACGACCGTCCCGGACCCTGCGCTCGATCCGCAGGCGAACTACGACTACCGAAGCGACGAGGTCGACCGACCGACGCTCGTCGCCGACCTCGACCGGCGTGTCGCCGGAGAGGTCCGGGCGGACTCGTATTCGAGACAGTTGTACGCGACCGACGCGAGCATCTACGAGATGACGCCGATCGGGGTCGTCTTCCCGCGATCGACCGCCGACGTCGCCGCGGTCATCGGATACTGCGCAGATCGCGAGATTCCGGTCCTGCCGCGCGGCGGCGGCACGAGCCTGGCTGGCCAGACCGTCAACGAGGCCGTCGTGCTCGACTTCACGAAATACATGGACAGCGTCGTCGAGATCGACGCCGACCAGCGACGGGCGACCGCCCAGACGGGTATCTATCTCGGCTCACTCAACGAGGCGCTGGCCCCACACGGCCTGAAGTTCGCTCCGGACCCTGCCTGGGGCGACAAGAGCGCACTCGGCGGTGCGATCGGTAACAACTCGACGGGCGCACACTCGTTGCAGTACGGCAAGACTGACGCCTACGTCGAGGAGGTCGACGTCGTCCTCGCCGACGGCACCGTCACGACCTTCGGCGAGGTCGACCTCAAAGCGCTCCCGGAACTCGCCGAGGGCGACGATCTCGAGTCGGCGATCTACGCTGAAGTGGCCCGTATTCTCGACGACCGAGGCGACCTAATCGAGGAGACCTACCCCGACCTCAAGCGTAACGTTTCCGGGTACAACCTCGACTGGCTCGTCGAGGATGCTCGGGGGGCCGAACGCGGGATCGGCGAACCCGACGCCGAGGGCGGAACGATCAACCTCGCGAAGCTGCTCTGTGGCAGCGAAGGAACGCTGGCGGTCGTCACCGAAGCGACGGTCTCTCTGGAACCCGTTCCCCCGGAGAAGAGCATGGCCCTGCTCGCGTACGATACAGTGCTGGACGCGATGGACGACGTCGAGCCGATCGTCGACCACGACCCGGCCGCCGTCGAGGTGTTCGACGACGTGATGATCGATCTCGCCCGTGATACGCCCGAGTTCGCCCCTGTCACCGAGTTACTCCCGGAGGGGACGGCCGCCGTCCTGATCGTCGAGTTCTACGCCGACGACGTCGCCGACGGCCAACGGAAGGTGGCGAACCTGCTCGCCGATCGCTGCCCGACGGTCGAATCGGCGGGCGAACCCGACGAGGCGGCCGATCGGACGATCACCGACGCGGACGCGCTGGCGTTCGACGCGATCGAGGCATACGACGACGACAGCCGGGGCAAGATCTGGAAGCTGCGCAAGTCCGGGTTACCGATCCTGCTCTCGCGGACGACCGACGAGAAACACGTCGCATTCATCGAGGACACCGGCATCCCGCCCGAGAACCTCAGGGCGTTCGTCGCCGATTTCCAGACGATCCTCGACGATCACGACACTTCTGCGAGTTTCTACGCCCACGCAGGGCCCGGCGTCCTCCACATCCGTCCGCTGGTGAACACGAAGACCGAGGCGGGACTAGAGGAGATGGAGTCGATTGCCGACGCCGTGACCGACCTCGTCGTGGCGTACGACGGCTCCGTCTCGGGCGAGCACGGCGACGGCCGTGCCCGGACCCAGTGGAACCGGAAGCTATACGGCGAGGAGCTGTGGGCGACCTTCCAGGCGCTGAAAACAGCGTTCGATCCGGATTGGCTCCTGAATCCGGGCCAGGTCGTCTTCCGCGACGACGAGCCGACCGACATGAAAGCGCATCACCGGTTCGGTCCCGGGTACACGTTCGAGGCCGGCCTCGACCCGGTTCTCGAGTGGGACGAGGAGAACGGCTTCCAGGGGATGGCGGAGCTCTGTCATGGGTGTGGCGGCTGTCGAGGTGAGCAGTCGACGACCGGTGGCGTGATGTGCCCGACGTTCCGGGCGAGCCACGAAGAGATCCTCTCGACGCGCGGCCGGGCGAACGCGCTCCGACAGGCGATGAAGGGGGACCTCGATCCCGAGGAGCAGTTCGACGACGAGTTCGTCGAGGAGGTTCTCGACCTTTGTATCGGCTGTAAGGGCTGTAAACACGACTGCCCCAGCGGCGTCGACATAGCGAAATTGAAAGCCGAGGTCGTCCACGAACACCACCAGCGACACGGAATCTCGATTCGCGACCGGCTCTTCGCGAACTTCGAAACGCTCGCGATGATCGGCAGCGCGACTGCACCCGTCTCCAACTGGGTCGGAAACCTCCCCGGAGCGGGCCTCCTCGCGGAGACCGTTCTCGGAATTTCCAGCGAACGCGACCTCCCGACGTTCGAACGGCAGACCTTTGCAAAGCGGATCGCCGATCGCGACCCTGCCGTCTCGGCGTCCGAGGCATCCCGTCGCGCGGTACTGGTGCCGGACATCTACACCAACCACGAGTATCCTGCGGCCGGCGAAGCAGCATTGGCCGTGCTCGAAGCCGCCGGCGTTCACGTCGATGTCGCCACGCCACGCGACGTCGGCCGCCCCGCGTTCTCGAAGGGGATGCTCGATCTCGCGGCCGAGAAAGCGCGCGGAACCGTCGACGGACTCGCCCCGCTCGTCGAGGACGGGTGGGACGTGATTCTGATCGAACCGTCGGACGCGGTGATGCTCCAGTCTGACTACTGTGACCTGCTCTCGGGGAGCGACGTCGACCGTGTCGCCGAGAGCACCTACGGAATCTGTGAGTACGTCGATCGGTTCGACCTCGACGCCAGAATCGACTTCGCCAGTGCGGACGACCACCTCGTTTACCACGGCCACTGCCACCAGAAGGCCCACGCGAAGGACCACCACGCCGTCGGTGTCCTCCGGCGGGCCGGCTACGCGGTCGATCCACTCGATTCGTCCTGCTGCGGCATGGCCGGCAGCTTCGGCTACGAGGCCGAACACTACTCGATGAGCAACGCTATCGGGGAGGTCCTGTACGAGCAGGTCGACGACAGCGAGGGCGATCGCGTCGTCACCCCCGGCGCCTCCTGTCGAACCCAGCTCGGCGATCGGCCCGGCGCGAGCGAGGAGCCGTCGACGCCGATCGAGGTCGTCGCCGAGGCGATCGACGGGACGCGATAGTACCGATCGATCGACGATACCGTAATCGACGCGATCCAAACGGGGCACCATCCTGTCGTCGGTCCGGTGACTCCCCTTTGCGTGAAAAATCGTTATGCTTCGACCCCGCCTTCTAGAAGGTGATTCAGGCCGCCACGCATCGACACGGCACTTTTCACGCCACGCCCTCGCGCGACGGCCCGCAATCACCGAGGTGAACCCACTATGGCAACGACATCGAAAGACGCCGGAACGGCTCGAGCCGTCGACCTCGACCGGTTTGAAGGCGTGGACGTGTACCAGGAACGCGACGAGCGCGCACGAATACGCGGGTACTTCCCGCTGTCGCCCGGAACGCCGAACGCGAGCGACGTCACTCCCGAGGAGCTGATGGTCGTGAGTATGGAAATCGAGCCGGACCACTACCTCCCGTCTCATCGGGACAGCAACGAAGAACTCCTGGTCGTCACCGCGGGACGAGTCGACGCGACCATCGGCGACGAGACGATATCGCTCGAGAACGGTCAGTGCGCGGTCGTCCCCGAAATGGAACCCCACGGCATCGCCAATAGCGGCGACGAAACCGCTCGAATCCTTGGGATCTTCCCGAACACCGAACTGACCGCGACGTTCGAAGAGCCACTCCACCCGTTTGGAACGAACGTCGTAGAGATCCATCGCGACGCCGGTCCAGAGTCGGACCGAGACGACTAGTTCCGTCTCGGCTTCGACGTCGGATTCGAACCGTGAACTTCGAGCCCAGAGCCCGTGCTCCAGGCGCGGGCTTCGAGTCCCGTGATCGAATTTTAGCCCCCGAGAATCGAGTTCCGGCCCCCGTGCCCCGAGAATCGGGTTCGGTCACCACGGCTAGTTTCGGCTGCGACCGGGACTCGAGCCGTCCGTCCGATCACGCTCAAGGATGACGCCGCCCGATCCGACGGCGACGTCGATGGGTGTGGTCGCCAGTCCTTCGTCGACGTCGACGCTCGAGCGCGCGAGCGCGAGTCCGAGCAACGACTGTTCCGTCGGGGCCTCGAGTTCGTGCCAGTGGACGCTCTCGTCGCGTTCGTATATCCGACCACCGTTCGCGACGGCGACCGTGTTCGTTCTGGTCGACCGGATCGATTGGAGGGCCCCCTCGCCGACCGCAAGCGGCGTCCAGTTCTCGCAGCGGGGGTCGTAGCGGTACGCGATTCCGTCAGCGCCGGCGATGAACACCGATCGGTCGCCGGCCCAGACGTCCTGGAAGTTGACCTGCGCGTTCCTGACGCCGATCCGTTTCCACTCCTTCGATGGGTCGGTGTCTGTGGGTTCCGTATCCGCCGGTTCGCCGTTTCTGGGGTCGCGATCCGCCGATCCGCCCTCGGGAGGGTCGGGGGGTCGGGGCTCGAAGTACGCCCCGCCACTCGTATCGACGGCGTAGAACCCGTCCGGACCGGCCGTCAGGCCAGCGATCGTCGAGCCGCCACCGGGTTCGACCACCGCTCCCCAGGTTGGGCAGCCATCGTCGACGATACAGTCGAGGACCTCGCCGGAGCCGTTCGCGATGCGGACGCGTTCCTCGCCGGTTCGACCGGTGACAGCGATCGCTTCCCAGGTGCTCGTCTTTTCCATCGGCGCGGAGTGATCGCTGAGATGACCGTCGGCGACGTCGTACAAGCCGAGTGCGCCGCTGTCACCGGCGAACCAGATACGACATCCGTCGTCGGTTGCGGCGATGGATCGAAGGGTGTTCTCCGCGACGCCCGGCCCCCGCTCGAGGAGGACGCGCCAACCGTCGCCTCCCCGATGGAGCAAGAGCCCGCCTTCGCCGCAGGCGTAGGGACCGTCCTGTCCGTGGACGACGCCGTGGATGGTCCGCGACGTCGGCGAGTCGGCCGGCTCCCAGGCACCGGCCTCGCCGCTGCCCTTGCCCGCGGTCTCCCCACCGGCCAGCAAGTCGGCGTTGGGATTGCCGCCGTCAGATCGCGTTTCACCCGTTCTGCTCGGGCCGACATCCTTCCGTCTCGTCCCGGCATCTTCGAGAGTCTCGGCTCTGGTGGTGTCGTCTCCATCGGGTTCGTCCTCGTCGTTCATATCGAGTTCGTCCTTGTCGTCCCCTTCCGATCCGTCTCCCTCCTCTGCAGCTTCCGTATCATCGTCCGGCGCGTCCGGCCGGTCGTCGTCTTCCGCGTCTCGTTCGTCACCGTCCGGACCCGCTCGGATCGGCGCGACGCGTCGGAGCCAGCCGACGGCGTTACGAAGCGATTCGTCGATGCGGTCGATCATCGCACCACCTCGTGCGCCGCTGCGACACGCGAGAGCCCGACGCTGTAGGCCGCTTCACGCCAACTCAACGAACAGCTCTCGCGGCGGTCGCGAACGTCCTCGACCGCGTCGGTGAGCGCGTAACCGAACTCGTTGGTCACGCGCGCGTCGCTCATCCGGTCGCGCCCGACGCTCCCGATCCACTCGAGATGGGCCGCGATCGGCCGGCCGGTCGTCGCTAGCACGTCGGGAACGACCGTGACGTCCCGGTCCTCGAGAACGCTTTGACCGCCAGGTGTCATGCTCCCGGTGGCACCTTCGACGACGATTTCGGCCCGCATCGCGTCGGCGTTCTCGGCGGTCACCGCAGTCACCGGATCCGCGAGAACTAACACGTCGACGTCTCGTTCGAGGACGTTCTGCGTTCCGGTCGTCGTCCCGTCGTCGTACGACGAGAGCGCGCCCGGCCGCTCGAGGTAGCTGGGGACCAGGTCCGTGTCGAGGCCGTTCTCGCTCTCGGGCGCGGTGAGGCCCGCCTCGTCGCTGCACATCGCGATCACGGTGCCGCCCCAGAACTCGAGCAGCCGAGCGGCCGTCGCACCGATGTGTCCCGTGCCGTAGACGGCGACCGTCGCGTCGGACAGCGGCCGGTCGTGATCCGTCTCGAGGATGTCTTGCGTGACGTGGGCGACGCTGTAACCGGCGGCTCGGGTGATTTCCCGGTGGCCGCCGAGCGCGGGCGGTTTCCCCGCCACGGCCGCATTCTGGGGGCCGTCGACGCGATTCGAGACGGCGTCGGCGACTCGAGCCATCGTGCGTTCGTCGGTTCCGACGTCCGGGACGAGGACGTCCCCGTCGGCGCCGAGGCCGGTGATTCGAGCAGCGTAGGACCGGGTGAGGCTGACCCGTTCGCTTCGCGAGAGCGTTGACGGATCGACGGCGATTCCGCCCGCTGCACCACCGAACGGGACGTCGGCAATCGCAGCGCTGATGGTCGTCGCGGCCGCGAGTCCGGCACAGTCGTTGCCGGTCAACGCGGGGTCGTATCGGTGTGGCCCCATGTAGGGGCCGCGAACACCGTCGTGGCGGACGCGGTACCCTTCGCAGACGCCGTGGGAACCGTCATCGCGTTCGAACAGTACCGTAATTCGCTGGCGGTGCGTTGGGTATAGGAGCCGCTGTTCGATATCGTCGGGAACCCCGAGACGTCGCGCGGCGGCCGTCGCGTACGTCCACGGGGCGTCGAGGTCCGGATCTATTCGACTGGATTCGTCGGTCGTCGAGTCGTTGAATGGAGTCATGCTTGTGGATACGTGGTCGTCAGTTCGGTCGTCGGACTGTTCGTCTGGGTCGGTCGGCTCGGTCGAGACAGCCGGGGCGAAACTGCCACGACCCGTTGCGGTCCGCGGTCGCTCCCAAACGCGACCGGGGACGATTCGCGCCTACGGAGGCTCACAAAAGAGACAGCGCCGCTCCCATTCGTAGTGTTCCTCGAGACGTCTGTTCGCGTGCGCACTCGGTCGGTATGCGTTGGTCCGGCCGTCGAGGGGGTGCTTCTCGACGTATCCTTCGTCGACGAGTTCGCCCAGGTTCTGGTAGAGTCGCCCCTGGTTGATCTCCTCGTCGTAGTAGCGATCGAGTTTGTCTTTGATAACGAGGCCGTGTGGGTTGCGGTCCGCGAGCATTCGGATGACGAATAGTTGGTCGCGCTTGAAACCGGTCAGATTCGTCAGCGGACGAGGGTCCGAGATATCGTTCGGTTTCGATTTGTCACTGTCGTCAGCGCCCAGTATTTCACCGTCGTCGGTGGCCGGTTCGTCACCACAGTCGGAATTCGTGGGGATGTGATTTGACATCGGGTCGTCATCGGCGGCGGGGCCGCCGAAACTACGCGCGGGGATCGAACCCGCGACCGGCCGGATCCGGGCGTAGCGAGCGGCGTCAGGGGCCGTATTCCTTCCGATGTTCGCGGTAGAGGACAGCGATGAACGCCCCCAGCGGCAGCAACCCGACGATTACGAGCAACAGTCCGGCATTGATCGTGTTGGGTAGTTGTAATCCCGCAATGAAGTACGAGAGGATGGCAATCGCAGCCGTGATCAACAGCGAGATGCACGACGCGACGAGGCCGAAACTCAGCTTCCGATACTGCCACTGGAGGTTATCCGATTGCCGTAGCTGTTTGATCAGGACGACGGTCGACGGGATCGTTATCGCGATCAATTGGGTGAGCATCAGTGCGACGTCAGTACTTGTCGTAGTCGACATGGTGGGAATCTGGAGTGTTACGAAGGTGGTCGGACTGCATGGAACTGCGATGGTCGAGTGTCGATTCGAACTGCCAATCGGTTCCTAGACGACCGGACGCGCGGCTCCCTGATGACTGGAGATGCCAGTCCCGGGAGACCGATCACCCGGCGGATTTCGGTTCGCCGGCCACGCGGGCGGCGAGCCCGGCTGGGACTACGAGCCGGGCTCTACCGCCATTCACGTGTGTGCGACGGACCGTTCTCGAGGTCCCAGGGATCTGCGGGGACGGGATCGTCGAGCCAGAGCGAGCGGCCGAGGTTTGCGAGAAAGACCAGCTGGCCGGCCACGATGACGTACGCACCGACGGTTGCGAGCTGATGGAGCGGCGCGTACGCCGCCGGGTAGGTCGCGACGCGGCGCGGGAGGACGGCGAGTCCGACGATCAGCAGCGCGCCGAAGGTCACCGCGACGCCGACGATGGTCAGCCACCCGTGCAGACGGGCGAGCCCAGGCTCGAGTCGGCGGCCGGTGAGCAAGGGGAACCAGTAGTAGGCACCCGCGACGAGGGCGAGTCCGACGAATCCGGCGAGCAGCAGGTGGAAGTGAGCGACGACGTAGTAGGTTCCGGTGTAGCGGGCGTTGATCGGGACGACGGCGAGGAAGACGCCGGTAACGCCACCGACGACGAAGAAGCCGACGGCAGCGACGGCGGCGACCATCGGTGCGGTATACCGGATCGTGCCACCCCACATCGTCAGGAGCCAGGTACAGAGCTTGGCCGAACTCGGGATCGCGACCGCCAGCGTAGTGAACATGAAGACCGTTCGAACGGCCGGACTCACGCCGGTCACGAACATGTGGTGAGCCCAGACGGTAAAGGAGACGACGCCGATCGCGAGCGTCGAATAGACCGACGATCGACGGCCGAATAGCCGCTGCCCCGCAAAACGCGGGACGACGTGGCTGACGATTCCCATCGGCGGCAGGACCAGGATGTACACCAGCGGGTGGGCGAAGAACCAGAACAGGTGCTGCCAGATCAGCGGTCCGCCGCCGACGACGACGAACGCGGTTCCGAGCGATCTATCGACGACCAACAGCGAGACCGTACCGGCCAGGGCCGGAAATGCGACGACCGACATCACACCGGCCGTCAGCACCGTCCACGTGAACGTGTCCACGTCGAGCCATCGAATCCGACGTCGCCGAAGGATCGTGACGACGAAATTCCCGGCCGTGGACGCCGTCCCCACGGCCACGAGGACGAGTCCGACGAGAACGGCGTCCACGGCCGGATTCGGAGACAGAACGCTCAGCGGCGGATACAGCGTCCAGCCGCTCGCGACGGGCTCGAGTCCGGCCAGCCCGAGAATGCCGCCGATCGTGCCCGCTCGAATCGACAGCGCCGCCGGTACCTGGAGCCAGAACGCCCAGACGCCGAGGTGCGGAAACGCCGTCCCCTCGGCGTCGATCAGCGGGGGGACGGCGGCGTACGCGAACCCCCAGATCGCCGGCAGGACGAACAGGAACAGCATCGTTAGTCCGTGGGTCGTGAAGAAGGCGTTGTAGGTCTCCGCCGACCAGCGGTTCAGCGCCGGCGTGAGGAGCGCCGTTCGGAGTGACAGCGCGTCCAGACCGCCCCACAGCCCCATCACCAGCGCGAAGCCGAGGTGCCAGCGAGCGAGCCGTCGATGATCGACGCGCGAGAGGCCAGCGAGCGCGTTCCGACCCCCCTCGAGTGCGCGTCCCGGCGTCGATGACCGCGTCATCGGTGCCGTCCGAACGCGAACGCCCGTCCCAGTTCGCGCACGCCGAGCAGCCCGACCGTCGTCGCGCCGGTGAACGCGACCAGCGGATCGATCGCGTACAGGATCCCGCCGATCAGCGGCGCGGGAACGATGGCGATCCGGACGGCGATTCGAATTTCCCGGGGGAGCCGCGGCCCGGGGACCGGACTCGCCTGCGTGTCGGATCCGATCGTCGGGCGGAGCGGATCGATCGCGGTTCGACAACCGAGCAGACCGAACAGAGAGGCGACGACGCCGGCCCTGGCCGGTGCGGCGACGAGCGCCATCGGGAGCAACGAGAGCACCGCCAGTCCGACCGCCAGGAGCGCTCGGCGATCCAATCGGGAGCGGAGGGCGGGGGCCGCCATCGATCCGAGTATCGCGCCGCCGGCCTCCGTGAGGACGAACAGGCCGAAGATGGCCACCGGTGCGAGCGAGACGCCGCCGACCGAGAGCCCGATCGACCGATACTCGACGGTCAGGAGAATCAGATAGGGCACGACCCCCGCGACCGCCACTCTGACGAGCGCGTCGCCGATGATGGCAAAGCGCCGACGATCCGGCACCCTCGAGACCGCGGTCCTGAAGTCCGAGAGCTCGAAATCACCGTCGGGTTCCGCGGCGGTCGGTCCGTCGTCTTCCCGTCGACCGCTCTCCGATCGCTCACCGTTCTCTCGCCGGTCACGTTGGGGGTCATCACCGAACGTCGGCGACCGATCGCGGCCGATCCCGACCGCGACCGCACCGACGAGGGCGAAGGCAGCGCCGGTGGTCGCGACCAGTGCGAATCCGGCACCGACGGCGTCGGCGCTCGCGACCGCGGCCGTCGAGAAGACCGCTGCGGCGGCCACACCGAACGCGCCGACGACGGTGCGGGTCGGACCGTCAGCGGTGACCGCTCGTCGGACAGTTCGGGACCCCTCGTCGGCGGTCTCGTCTCCCATCGCGGCCGACGCGCTCGAGGGTTGCGCTGGCGTGCGCGTATCGATCGGCCACAGACCTCGTGCGGGGCCGGCGATATGCCAGGCCTGGAGGAGGACGATTCCCGTCGCGAGCCACCCGATGGCCGACAGCGGGGTCCCCAGCAGGGTATCGAGCGTGGGCGATCCCGCCCAGGCGAACAGGCCGATCGCGGCGAGCGCCGTCGACAGTACGGCGGTCGCCGTCGTCTCGAGATTAGTCGCCGATCCGTGGTCGGTCACGCCCGTCGATCGTTCGGACGCGGCGACGGCGACGCCGAAGCCGAGCGTCGCCAGCGATCCGACGACGATCGGCCCGTACCCGAGCGCGGACAGAAACTCGGGAAGGTACCGCTCTGCCAGGCGAATCAGGCCGTGGCTCGCCACGAGGGCGACGAGGTACACGAGCCGGACTGGATCGTTCCGTTCGGTGCTATCGGTCGGTGAGTGTGTCATGGATACTGGGACGGGGGAATCGATCGGTTGGGTGGACGGTGAACTCGAGCGGTTCGGCGGATGTGGGTATCTCGGCAGAGCGGCGGCTGTCTGGCTCGAGCGACCGGGTGGGATCTGCGCTCGGGTCGCCGGCTTCGGGTCGGTCGGCGCGCTCACTCGAGCCCGCGATCCTCGAGCGCGTAGGCGATTCGCTCTATGAGCGAGTGGGCGTGGTAGATGACGCCGGCGACGTGGGGTGCGAGCCGGTTTCCGATGCGGACGCGCTGTTCCGGCTCGAGGGCCACGTAGACCTGGATAACGAGGATCGGGGCGGCGACGACGTTGAGGAGAGCCGTGTAGGCTCCGGAAACCGAGCCGCCACCCGTGGTGTGGGCCGGAACGAGACCGATACCGCCGAAGAGCAGTTCCACGGCGAGGCCAGCCACGACGGCCGCGAGGAAGAACGCGACGAAGATCGCGGCGGCCATGCGAGTGCCGTAGTAGCGGCGATAGGTCCGGACCAGTGGCAGGATCAGCAGGTCAGCGAAGATAAACGCGAGGACGCCGCCGAAGGAGACGCCGTTCTGCCAGAGGACGACCGCGAACGGGACGTTCCCGACCGAACAGAGGAAGGTCAACACTCCGACGACGGCGCCGATGACGACGTTCGAGACGGTCCGGGTCAGACTCCCGTCGACACCGATGCCGAAGAGGGCCGTCCACCACGCAGTGGGGACGAGCGCGGCCAGCAGTCCGGCGATGAGGAAGCCGAGGGCGATATCTCGCCACAGCATGTCCCACTCGCGGATCGCGTTGGCGGTCGCCGACCGCCACCGATCACCCGACAGGAGTTCCGGGCCGGCGGTGACCGCCTCTCGGTCGTCGGGATCGTACGCACCACGACAGCCACCACAGCAGAAGTACCGACGCTCTCCGTCGAACATCCCCGAAACCGTCTCGTCGTCGACCGGATCGGCGGCCATCCCACAGGTCGCACACTCGGTCTCCTCGAGCGCCTTCGCGTGTTCCCGCGCGCGTTCGACCCACGGTCGGGGAACGAACCGACGAAAGACGACCGCGATCACGGCGACGGCGACGAGTCCGCCGACGATTTCGGCGGCGGCGAACTGCCAGCCGAGCAGGACCGTAACGACGAGGGCGAGCTCGAGGACGAGATCCGTACTCGCGAACTGGAACGCGCCCAGGCTGGCAGCGGCCGAGGCGCCCTTGGTGAACAGCGTCCGTGTCGCCGCCACCGCCGAGAACGAACAGCTCGATGACGAGGCGCCGAAGAGGGTTCCGTAGCCAATCTCCCGCCAGCCGTCGTCGCCTATGTAGTCACTGAGCCGGTCCTCGGAGACGAACTCCTGGATGGCCCCGGTTATCGTAAAGCCGAGGACGAGCGCCCACCAGGTGTCCCAGGCCATCCGAAACGCGATGATCGCACCGGAGAGGATTCCCAGCAGAAGCGCACCGAGCATGCCGACGAGCCGGGCCGCGAACCCGAACCCGCCGCCGTTAGGGGCGATCCCCGAGTCGGTCGGCTGAACGCTCGAGAGTCGTGTCGGAAGGAGAGGGCCGTGATCGATCGTCTGCTGGAGCAGGGTGGAAAGCGGTCCACCCGCTGCCAGCACGGGGTCTGATACGTCGGTGATGAGGTGTATCGCTGAGAGCATAGCGTGATCGAAGTGATCGTCGACGTCGTCTTCGGACCCGCGTCGCACGTCACGCGTTCGCCAGACCCGCGTTGAACGTCACAAGTAGGGTGTTGGATGGAGTTGTAGCTGTGCTGTTGGGCCAGGAGGTCATCCGCGCCAGGTGCGCGTCGTCCGGGCCTACCAACACTAATAACCAATAGATTGCGCCCTATAAAATTGGACGAAACCTAGAGGATCCGTACCGAAACGGGGGCGGTCCGATCGATACGAAGTTTCGACTGATCGTCTCGGACGCGCAGCCGCTGGGAGCGGACGAATGTTCGTGACGAGCTCGCTATGGGCTCTTAACGGGTCAAGAGGCCTATCTCACGGTGGCGATTGTAGAGGTAGGCGAGACAGACCGTCAGCGACGAGAGCAGGAACGCGACGACCGTCATCGCGATCGCGATGCCGAATCCCGCGGCTAGTCCGGAGAGGACGCCGAGAATCAATGGGGCGGCGATTGCCGCGCCGACGTATATCTCTCGGTCGGGATTCCACGAGTCGATTTCGTCGGCGACGACGTCGACGTCGTGCCAGATCGCAGGCAACGTGACGGCGCCCACTGCAGTGACGACGATTAGGAGGGCGACACTGCCGAAGCCGGTCGCCAGAACCGAACCGCCGCCGGTGAGACGGGCAAGCGAAACGATTCCGAGCAGACTCAAGACGGGATAACCGATGAGGACGTACCAGTACCACGGCGCGCGATCGGTCGGATCGATGGCTGTGAGATCAGTACGTGACATGACGCATCCGCCGTTGGAACTCCCCCTTCATAAAATGTCTATATTCACAACATTGTCGCACTAAATATCTGAAACATACGTCTAGAGCGCCCAATGGGTCCGTATCTTTATTGTAGACACTCTCAGTATTGTGTCAGTTTATACCACTGGCACTGCTAGCCGGGGTGCCCGGTCGGACCGCACTGACGGTTCGATCGAACTCCAACAATGATTGGTAAATACGCATTCTGTCCAACCAGCGGAGCCTCTCTTTCGCGAGAAGCTCACTACGACGAACAGGGCCGTCCGGAGCGCGTTCCACAGTCCGACAACCTCTCGCCGAATGCCGCCCTCGAGTCCCCGCTGACGATGGGAAAACGTCGGTCCTCGAGGCGCGCCCTGACGACCTATTTCCGGCGGTGTCACCGCCGGCACGCCGATCCGAACGAGGATCTCGGCCGTCGCGCCGCGCTCGCGATTGGTCGGCTCAAGCGACGAGCGTGTGGCCGTCAGGAACGGGACCTCATCGTCTGGTTCGCGCTCGGCGAACGCCTGGCTCGGGACGGGTTCGACGTGGACTGGATGACGTCCCACGCCGAACCACGGTGTCCGGACTGTAGCGGCCGGTTAACCTACGCCATGGAACCCGACGGACCGGTCGGCCGCTGCGGTGGATCGTGTGACGATACCGGAGACGACCGTCTCGATACGATCCGCGAAACCGTCTGCTCGCTGTTCGCGCAAACTTTCCCCGACGATCCAAGCCCAGACACCGATGCGCTCGAACTACTGTGATCGATCGCGACAGGTCTCGCCGGTCCGGACGTTCCACGGAAACGTCGAATATGCGTCTGCTGACGGTGATAACCTCATCGCAGTCGAGTACGGACGAGATTACGGCGATCATCGACCGCCACGATCTCGAGTACAGCCTCACCGACCACACCGACGGCGAGAGCCGAACGATCACGGTTCCGACGCCCGCCCACGCGGTGGAGCCTCTCGAGGACGATCTGGAGTCGGTCGAGGGCGACGTGTCGATCGTCGTCGAGGAACCGATGGCGATCGTGGGGACGGGGCGGGACCATTCGGTGTCCGACGGAAAACGCGAGTGGCTTTCGTTCGAGCGGATCTCTCGAAGCGAATTGCGCTCGAAAGCCCAGTCACAGTTACCCTCGCTCGTCATATTCGCGGCGATGACGGCGATCAGCGGCGTCGTCGCCACAACCGGGGTCCTGCTGAACTCGCTTGCAGTCCTGGTCGGCGCGATGGTAATCGCTCCGTTGCTTGGGCCGGCGATGGCCTCGAGCGCCGCGACCGTCCTCGACGAGCGACGACTGTTCGTCCGCGGCATCAAACATCAGGTCCTCGGAATCGGCGTTGCCACGACGAGCGCCCTCGCGTTCGCGGTGTTCGCACGAACCTCGAGGGTCATCACCGGTGCGGTCGATCTTCAGGCGAGTCTCGGGCTCGGCAGCCACGGCTTGCCGCCGTCGTTGCTCGTCACCGTTGCGGTCTGTTCGGGAATCGCCGGCGGACTGGGAATGGCGACGACGGGCATCACGGATCTCATCGGCGTAATGATCGCTGCCGCGATCATGCCGCCGATCGGTGTCGTCGGTGTTGGCGTCGCCTGGGGCGAGCCCGCTGCGGTCCTCGGTTCGCTCGTCGTCGTCGCGGTCAACGTCATCGCGATCAACGTCGGAGCGATCGCGACGCTCTGGACCGTGGGATTTCACCCGTCGGATCGCTCGCGAATCAGGACCACGCGGGGGGCCATCATTCGGCGGGTCGTCGTCCTGACCGCGCTCCTCTTGCTCTCGATTCGCCTCCTCGAGACCGTCTCCAACGGTCTTTGAACCGACCTCACACGACAACCCAAATATATGACTGACGATTCTTCCCGATCGGCTCCCGTAGGGGAGTCCGACACGTCGCCGACCACTCGTGACCGCACCGGTGCAGATTCGACGCGCGAGGGACCGGCATCCAGCGGAGACGAAACGGATTCCGAAACGATCACCGATGCTGACCGTTCGAGCGATGGCGAGGACGAGACCTCGGTCGCCATTTCGCTCGTTCACTACGTGCTCCGGTTGACCGTCGCCGCGCTCTCGGCGGTCGTCCGCATTCTCTGGATCGGCGGCCGGATTACAGCCCGATATCTCACCGACACACCGTCCCGTCGCCGGGGGCGGCGGTGGCTTCTGCTCGAGGGCGATCGGCGAGCGATCGGCGGCGGGTTCGTCGCCGGCATCTTCGTCCTCGCACTCGTCCTCGGTGTCAGCGACGTCATCGGCGTCCGGGAGAGTCGGTTCGTCACGACGATGTTCAGTACGATGATCGCGGGACTGTTCTCGTTCATCCCAATCGTCGTCGCAGTCAACCAGTTGATCATCTCGCGATTGTTCGGCACGCCGGATCGGCTCACCGACCGCATCGACGGCGTCCGGGAGTTCCGAAGTCGCGTCGAGGCCCAGACCGAAGGCGACGGCGTCAGCCCGACCGATCCTGCCCCCTTCCTCGCACGGCTGGCCGGCACACTCGGCAGCCGTGCAGACGAGCTCGCGACCGAATGTGAAGAGGCGGATCGTACCGCGGACGGCAGCGAACGCAGCCGGGTCGGTGACGGTCGGTCCGACGACACACCGATCTCCGCCCTCGAGTCGATCTGTCGGTTCGCAGCGCGGACGCGAGAACACACCAGCGGTCTCTCCTCGCAACTAACCGGCGAGACGGACTCGGTGTTCGCCGTCGTACTGCCGACGATCGACCACGACTATGCCGGTGCCGCGAACGAGGCACGACGGCTCCGGCGGCGTTTCGACGACGATCTGTCGGACAGCGTCAGAGACCTGCTCTCGGAGCTTCGGGAACTGTTCGTCACCGCGGACGCGACCCGACAGTACTTCACGACGATCTACCTCCAGCGGGAACTCGCGCGGCTCTCGCGACTCATCACCTACAGCGGCACCGCCGCGATCTTGCTCTCGTCGCTCGTCATCATGATCTACGCGAGCGGCTACCCGCCCGTCGCCTTCGAGGGGTGGCTGCTCGTTCTCGTGAGTCTCGCGCTCGCAGTGGCATTTAGCCCGCTCGCGGTGCTGTTCGCCTACGTCGTTCGCATCTCGGCGATCCTCATGCGAACCTCGGCACCGGGGGCATTCACCCCTCCAGGTGAGTTCCACGAGTCACACGAGTCGGCTACTCAGATCGGACCGACAACTACAGGTGGACCGGAACCGATCGGGGATTCGGCTCGAGCAGCCAAGACCGTCGCTCGGTCGAGCGAAGAATCGTCTCGTGCGACCGAGACCGGTGACCAGTCGAACGAGAGCCGATGACGGCCGATCGTCATCCGAGTCGCCGCCGCCTCCTCGCATCGGTCGGCACCGCGGTCGCGTCGCTCACGCTGGCCGGCTGCGGCAGCGCCGACAGCGAATGGGTCGCAGCTGACGTTCCTACCGATGCAACGTTGTACGACGTCGTCCCAACGGCGGAGGGCGCTTACGCCGTCGGCGAGGACGGTATCGTCCTCGCTCGCGACGACGGCGACTGGACCGTCGCCCTCGAGAACGGGCTCTCTGACACGGGCGACGGCCTTCGAACCGCGGCGGTCACGAGCAACGGGCAGGGGCTGTGGGTCGCCGGCGACAGCGGCGCACTCGGCTTGTACGACGTCGTCGCCGACCACGTCGCGGACTTCTCGGCGCCGTTGGAGAAGACGACCTCCTGGACGGCGATCGCGGCTGCCGGACTGGCCGGCGACGAACGGCTCACGGCGATCAACAGCTCCGGCGAACTCCTCCGGGGGCGCCGCCAGGGCGCGACAGTCAAGTGGGGCGACGTTAGCAAACCCGGCAGCGGCTCGAGCGTGACCGACGTCGACCTCACGTCGCTCGCGTACGGCTACATCGTCGACACGGACGGCGGGGTGTTCGAGTCACGCGACGGCGGGGTCACCTGGACACAAATCGGGATCGAGGGCGCGGGCGTCGACTTCGCGGCGGTCGCGGCGACCGACACTGGACACGTCACGGTCGCCGGCGGTAACGGGGCAGTTTACGGCTACAACGGCGTCAACTGGTCGCGTGCAACCCTCAGCGAGCAACCGATCGCAGCGCTTGCGAGAAACCGCGACACCGCGCTTGCGGTCTCGTCGGCGGGCACGATCTACGAACGGAGCTTCGACGGCTGGGAGCCGCTCGATCGCCTTCGGCCCGGCAACGAACTGCACGCGGTCGCGCTCGGCACGGCCCGGTCGCCTCAGCTTGTCGTCGGCGAGTCCGGCACGGTTCTCGAGCGTCGGTACTGATTCGTCCTGAATCCGGACCCGAGGAAGGCGGTCAGTGTGGACCGAACGGGTTCGTCGCCGTCTCCAGTCGAAACAGTTCGTCTATCCGATCGAAGTCGTCGTCGAACGCGTAGATACATTCAATTCCGCTCGACTGCATATACGCGACGATACACGCGTCAACGAACGAAAAACCCTCGTATCGCCGAAACAGCGATTTTGCTGCCGCCAGTTCGTCCGATTGGAGCGTAGCGATGTGAAATCGTGCATTTTCTTCCACACGATCGAGAAAGTCGACGGCAGCATCGTGACCTGCATGCGTCGTGAGACCGTTGAGCGTCTCTCCGAGTACGTAATCGAGCACGACGGCTTCCGGAAGAGATCCGTCGTCGATACCGCGAAGAACAGGAAGTCCATCACTGTGTGCTGCATCTCGGCGGTAGGTTGCTGCGAATAATACGGAAGTATCGACGACTGCACGCGACATTTACTCGACTCCCCACGCGTCGTGATCCGTCGTCGCGTCAGTTTCTTCGTCACCGTCGTATCCCGTGAAATCAGTGAACGATCCGCCGCGGCGGTGGACGACTTCGACCCGCATCGTGCCGTCGTCTTCGACGCTCCATCGAAGCCGATCACCGTCGTCGATTTCGAGTCGGCGACGGATTCGAGCGGGAATGTTCGCCTGGTTTCCGGACACCTTGCTTTCGGCGTCGACTCCGTCAGTGCTCATATCCGTAGTACGTCACCGAAAGTACAAATATAGTGTGGTCGCACACTACCAAAACGAAGTCACGACGACTCCGCCCCGGGAAGGTGTGGGTATCTCGAGTCGATCGAACACCGCGACTCCGTCCCGTTACGTTTTACCCCGACCAGCCCGAATCGGGGCTCAATGACTGCCCAGACCGTCCAGCAGGGCGACCTCGTGACCGTCATTGGCCTCGAGGTCCACGTCCAGCTGGAGACCGACACGAAAATCTTCTGCGCCTGTTCGACCGAGCCGACCGACGTGCCCAACGACAACGTCTGTCCAGTCTGTCTCGGCCTGCCGGGCTCGCTGCCGGTTCTCAACGAAGCCGCCGTCGAGGCAGCCGTCAAGATCGGAAAGGCGATCGACGCCGACATCCCCGCGGAGACGCGCTTCCACCGGAAAAACTACTACTACCCGGACCTGCCCAAGAACTTCCAGATCACCCAGTACGACGAGCCGATCTGCCAGGACGGCGAACTCGAGATATCCGTCGAAGGGGCGCGTCGAACCGTTTCGATCGAGCGCGCTCACCTAGAGGAAGATCCAGGCAGTCTCCAGCACGTGGGCGGCGGTGGTGGAATCGATTCGGCGGAGTACACCCTCGTCGACTATAACCGGGCGGGCACGCCGCTGATGGAAATCGTCACGGCTCCTGACTTCCGCAGCCCGAGCGAAGTGCGGGCCTTTCTGGCCGAACTCGAGGAGGTCCTCGAGTATCTGGGTGTCTTCGACGCCGAGCGCGACGGCAGCCTGCGGATCGACGCCAACCTCTCGATCATCCCCGACGAGGAAATCGAAAGCGACGACATCACCGACATCGGCGAGGACGCGCTCGCAGCAGCAAACCGGACCGAGGTCAAGAACATCTCGAGTCACAAGGGCGCACAAAAGGCACTGGCCTACGAGGAGACGCGCCAGAAGAACGCGATTCAGCGCGGACGCGCGGTCGAACAGGAGACCCGCCACTGGGACGAGTCCCGCGGGATCACGGTCTCGATGCGCTCGAAGGAAGAAGAGAGGGACTACCGATATTTCGAGGAGGCCGACCTCCCGCCGCTGCGCGTCTCGAACTGGAAAGACGAGGTCGCGATTCCGGAACTGCCCACGGCCCGCCGCGAGCGGTTTCAGGAGGAATACGACCTGAGTGAGGAGGCTGCCTCGAAGCTCACCTCGACGAAACAGGTCGCGGACTTCTACGAGAACGTCGCAGGCGAGTTCGATCCCGACCTCGCAGCGACCTGGGTCGCGGACAATCTGCTCGGCGAACTCAACTACCGCGACATCGAGATTACCGAGATCGAGAATCGACTCGAAGAAGTGACTCGCCTCGTCGAGCTCGTCGCCGAGGACGAGATCACGGCCAAAAACGCCCACGAGACGGTCTTGCGCTCGATGCTCGACGACGGTCGGACGCCGGACGAGGTCGTCGCCGAGGAGGGACTGGGCAAAACCGGCGAGGACGAAGTAAAGGGGGCCGTCATCGAGGCGATCGACGAGAACCCGGGTGCTGTCGACGACTACGAGTCGGGCGACGACGGCGCGATCAACTTCCTCGTGGGGCAGGTCATGCAAAAGACCGGTGGCAGCGCGGACCCTGGCGACGTCAACCAGCTGCTGCGGGACGAACTCGAGGGATAGGCACCGAACGTGAACGCCGTGAGCGTTCGGCTTTTTGGTCCAGATTTTTCGAGGAGTGGTTGTGAGCCTCGCTCATCGCCGTCATACTCTCTCCCGGTGGCGTGGTCGGCCCCGCGAGCGTGACGTTCGCCCGGACGACGGCCGCCGTCTACGTGGTCTATGGCCTCGCGCTCGGCTACTACCGATCTCGATGAAATGCGACATCTGCGACCGACGAGACGAGCGCGACGAGAGTTAGGCCGACCTCGCGGCCGCCGGCGACGTCTCCCGACAGACGATCAACGCGACCGAGCGCGACCGGTACGATCCGTCGCTGGAGCTCGCGTTCAAACTCGCGAATCACTTCGACTGCGCCATCGAGGACCGTCTCGACCCCAGACTCACTGGCACGGCCGAGGAGTGACCGGTCGCACCCGTCACGAGCGGAGACCGCGATAGCACGGCTCCAACGACGGCCCGACGAACGCCGATAGCAGTCCCGATCCGCTATCATGCGAATTATTAGTGGGTAGCGTGTGGGTAGCCGACATGGACCGCATTTTACTCGGTAACGAGGTGTTCGAAGGCCGAAATAACGCGTACGTACTGGCGGACGAAACCCTCGCGCTCGTCGATACTGGCGTCGCCATCGAGTCCATCCGTGGGGATCTCCGCGACGGACTCGCCGAGCGCGGTTACGAGTTCGCCGACGTCGACGACATTCTCCTCACACACTTCCACGTCGACCACGCCGGACTGGCCGGCGAAATCCAGGCCGAAAGCGGCGCGACGGTCTACGTCCACGAGGCCGATGCGCCGCTGATTGCGCAGGACCCGGATGCCGTCGCCGCGGTCCGGGACCGTCGCCGCGAACTCTTTGCGCAGTGGGGGGTTCCGGACGATGCACGAGCCGAACTCCCAGACTTCTTCGAATCGAACGACATTCGGGGACCGCCAGCCGATCCGACACCGATCGAAGACGGCGACGTCCTCGAGATTGGCGGTCGAACGCTCGAGACGGTCCACGCGCCGGGTCACGCGGCGGGGCTCTGTTGGTTCGAGACCGAACGCGGATCCGAAGCGTTCGTCGGTGACGCCGTCTTGCCGGTCTACACGCCGAACGTCGGCGGTGCCGACGTCCGGGTGGACCGCCCGCTCGAGAAGTACGTCACCACGTTAGAACGGATGGTCGACCGCGACTACGACCGGGTCTGGCCCGGCCACCGCGGTCCGATCGAGAACCCGACCGAACGCGCCGAGACGGTACTCGAGCACCACCGCGAGCGTACCGAGGCGATTCTCGATATTCTCCGCGACCACGGGCCGGCCGACGCCTGGACGGTGAGCACGCATCTGTTCGGCGAACTCGAGGGGATCCACATCGTACACGGACCCGGAGAGGCGTACGCCCACCTGGACCACCTTCGACACGAGGGAATCGTCTCGTTCCAGCGCGGCGAGTATCGGTTGCGTGGTGGAGCGGTCGAAATCGACAGCTATTTTTGATCGGCTATCACCTGTGGCGGCTCGTTGTGGGATGAAAACCGTGTAGTACGTATCGGTTCGATTCGGGTACACACGACACGACCGCGCCGACTCGAGGCGAACCGCTCTCACCGATCCGACTCGAGGCCACCACCGAACGTCGAGACGGCGTCCCGGAAGGCGTCGGGAATCCGAGTTGGCTCGCGGGTCTTCCGGTCGACAGCGACGTGTGTGACCGTTCCGTCGGCGAGAATCTCGCCGTCGGCACGTCGGCGGGCGCGGTACGGGAACGTAAGACTCGAGGTCCCGATCTCGGGCGCACACAGCTCGTTGTCGATGACGTCCCCGAGTTTGGCTCCCTCGCGGTAGTTCAGTTCGCTGTTGACGACGTGGATGTCCCAGCCGTCCTCGTGCATACGGTCGTAACCGTAGTCGATTTCCCGCAGGAACGCCGCGACGGCTTCGTCCTGAAAGGTGAAGTACTCGCCATAGAAGACGACGCCCTGCAAATCGGTCTCGGCGAACCGGACACGGTTCTCGAAGACGGGCCGGAATTCGGAGCGCTCGGCCGAGTCCGCCACTTCGTCGGTGTTGTTTCCCATATCGTCATCGCTGTTGCAACCGGCAAAACCGTACCGACCACGGCAACCTCGTGGCGGTACCGCACAGGTACACGGCGGTATCGGATTCGGAGTCGGGTGCAGCCCGATCCCAGAGATGGCACAGCGCGGACACGAGGATGACGGCGATGACACTGGGGAGTACCATGCCGCCTGTCTCACCGAGAGTGGGGGTCGGTGCGGCCGAAACCGGTCATCGGAACCGCCGGAGTGGCGGCGGAGTCGAGGTGACCGTTCCGTCTTCGGACCGAGACGATACCACGACCCCTAGAGCCCGTTTTGCATCGCCTCGAGGTCTTCTGCGGCGTGGCCACAGATCACCCGGGCATCGCGACGTCGTTCGAGGTCTTTGAGGAACCGTAGGCTCTCGACCCAGTCGCGCTTGCTCCAGAGCAGTCCGCCGCCCATCGGCAGTTCCCGTTCGTAGTTCGCCCGCGTGTAGGCCTGATCTCCGGCGAGGATCACCGTCCCGTCGTCGAGGTCGAGTACGACGCCGAGCAGGCCGGGCGTGTGACCGGGCAGCCGAACGAACTCGACCCCGTCGAAGAGGTGCCGTCGGTCGCGGTGAACGATCTCCCACTCGAGGTCGCGGTCGAAATCGCTAGCGACGTACGCTTCGTCACCAGCGTCAGTCTTGGCGGCGTAGTAAGCGTACTTCAGCTCCTCCTCGTGGACGAAGATCGGGGTGTCGGTTCCCTCGAACGCGTAGAGGCCGCCGGCGTGGTCGAGGTGGAGGTGCGTCTGAATCACGTAATCGATGTCGGACACGTCGTAGCCGGCATCGGCCAGGTCGTCCTCGAGCGGACGCAGACCGGTGTGTTCGAAGGCGGCGTACAACTCGTCGGGCCAGTGGCCGTCGGCGGCGTCGGGATGGGATCCCGTGTCCCAGAGGAGCGTTCCCTCGGGATGGTTGATGACGATGTTGTACACCGGTCCTTCCCCCATGATCGTCTCCGGGTTCGGTTCGTCGGCCGTGCCGCGGACGATCCCTTCGATAGTGTTGTTGACGTCGCTAGTGATTGTCCCGCGATCAATCGGCGTGAGTGTCGCGTCGACCATACGCGATTCACGTCCGACGGGTGCTTATGCGTGCCGACGGGCGCTCGTAGACTCCGACGGGCGCGTATGGCGGATCGATCGTCCCCGATCGGTCCCCGGAACACGTAGCCCGGTACAGTCCGTGCTCGCTGTCAATGCTTGCCGTAGCCCTACCCCGCTTCGAGACGTACCGGGCACATGGTCAGAGCTTCGACGATCGTTCTCGTCGTCGGCGTCGGTCTACTGTTCGTTCCGATTCCACCCGTCGCAACGATTCTCGGCGCCCTCGTTATCCTCGCTGGCGCCGGACTCAGGATCCTGACTGACCACTGACGACCGACACCCGCCCATCGACGACTGAACACTGACAACTGACGGCCGATCGCTGACCGAACGGCGGCCGCCGAATCCCGATCCACGACACACGCCGACACTGAGACGGGTACACGGGCGCCGGTTCCGACCGGTCACGACCTGCATCGGTAGGTCCACGATTTTACTGGCGGTCGTCCGACAATTGCGTATGGTTCCGACCCCAGATGTAATCGTCGTCGGTGGTGGCCTCGCCGGGCTCGTCGCCGCGCGACACCTCGGCGGCGGTGGTGTCGATGCGACGCTCTACGAGCGTCGCGAAACGGTCGGTGGCCGCGTCCAAACCCGAGAGCGCGACGGCTACCGATTCGACCGCGGTTTCCAGGTACTCTTTACCGCCTACCCCGCAGTCCAGCGAGAACTCGACCTCGAGGCGCTCTCGTTGCGTCGGTTCGACCCGGGTGCCACCCTGGCCGGCCCGAACGGCCGCACGACGCTTGCGGACCCGCTTCGGGAGCCGGAAACGATCCCAGCGACGCTGTCCAATCCGTTCGTCTCCATCGGCGACGCATTTCGCGTTGCCCGTCTCTGGTGGGATCTTCGGCGAACCGAGCCGGACGCGATACTCGACGGCGCGTCCGAGACGACTATCGGGACGTACCTTCGCGAGCGTGGGTTTTCGGACCGATTCATCGAGGGATTCATTGCACCGTTCTACGGCGGAATCACTCTCGACCGGTCGCTTTCGACCTCGAGTCGCGTCTTCGAATACACCTTCCGGGCTCTCGCGACGGGCGATATTACCGTACCGGCCGGTGGAATGGGTGCGATCCCGGCCCAGCTCGCTGACCGCGTGCGTGAACTCGGCGGGACGATCGAAACCGACGTCACGGTCGAGTCGGTCTCCGCGGCTGTCGACGATTCGAACGGCGTCGATACTCGCGAATCGGCGGGGACCGTCACCGTCGATATCGGCGATCGGACTGCCGAAGCCGATGCGGTCGTCGTCGCGACGGATCCGCCGACCGCACGCGAACTGACGGCCGTGTCCTCGGTCCCCACCGACGCCCGCGCCTGCGTCACCCAGTACTACGCGCTGCCGGCCGACACCGATCTCGCGACCAGCCGACGGCTCCTGTTGAACGCGACAGAAGCGGGGCCGAACCACGTCGTCCCGCACAGCGCCATCGCACCGGAGTACGCCCCTGACGACGAGAGCCTCATCAGCGCGACCTACCTCGGCGAGCAGCGCGGGATCTCTACGACCACGAAGCACAACGGTGTCCAGACCGACGCGTCCCTCGCCGAGCGGACGCGGTCGACTCTCGAGTCGTGGTACCCGGACCGGCGATTCGACGGACTCGAACCGCTCCACACCGAACGTATCCCGTTCGCCCAGTTCGCCCAGCCACCAGGGTTCCGCGACCGCCTGCCGGACGTGCGCGAACCTGCCGGTCCTGTGTACCTCGCTGGTGACTACACGCGGTGGTCGTCGATTCAGGGTGCGATGGAAAGCGGCCGTCGGGCGGCGAAATCGGTGATCGACGATCTGTCTCGGTGACCAGTTTTGGGTCCGATTCGGCGCTCGACCTCGAGGGCCACGTCGGTACTCGGTCGTGTCGATCGGGTGGCCGAGTACCGACGGACGAATCGGTTTTCGTTTCCCGACGCGAACTCCGGGTTGGAATTCACGACCGATCGATCGACAGGAAGAACACGAAACAGACGGTCACACCCGCACACCCGGCCAGGAGGAAGAACGCCTCGTCGAATAGATTTCGGTCCGCCAGAAGTCCGATAACGGTCGGTGAAACCGCGGCCAACAGGAGGTACGTCGTCCGGAGGAACCCGAAGCCCGTTCCCTGTATCTCGGATGGAAGTGCCTCTGCGACCGCCGCCTGCGCGATCGGCCAGAAGCCCAGTTGCGTACTGATTAGCATCGAGATTACGAGTAACGTCCAAAAGCCGTTCGCTGCCGTGAGGAGTACTAACGCGACAGCGGTCAACCCCGTGAAGGAAATGAGGGTCGTTCGGTCGCTGAACGAGTCACCGATGGCGCCGCCGATCGGCTGAATCACGACCCCCGTTGCGAAGAAGACGCTATAGAGCGTGGCCGCCGACCCCTTCGAGAGGCCCTTCACGTCAATGAGGTACGTCGGGTAGAAACTCGTGAATCCCTGATAGATGAACGACATCAAGAACATCGACGTTATGAAGACGACGATCTGGCGCTGGCTGATCGCGCTCGAGAGGTCTCTGGCAGTTGCGAGGGAGAGTTCGTCGACAGCGCTCTCGTTTCCGGACGTTCGCGGTGGCACGATCAGCCAGAGCGAGAGGGCCGCGACCCCGACTATCGGCGTTACCGCCGCGAAGCCTGCCCACCAGCTGAATTCGGCTGCCAGGAACCCCATCGCGACCGGCAGCGTGACCGTCCCGACGTTTCCCGCCGCCGAACTGATTCCGATGGCCGTCGCCCCGCGGTCCGGAAAGATATCCGTGAGAATGGTGAACCTGGTCGTCGCAAAGAGACCGGTCGCGATTCCGATCAGTCCGATTCCGACGAAGAGGATCGCAATCGTCGGAGCGAGAATGGAGACTACGAGGCCGAGGATCACGAGCACGACACCGCCGGTGAGGATATTTCGTTCACCGATTCGGTCTCCGAGGATGCCCCCCGGGAGTTGAAATAAGGCGTAACAAACCCAGAGGACGCTCAATAGCATGCCGGCGGTCGTGAGGCCGATTTCGAAATCGCTGCGAATGTACGGTACCAACGCCGGCACCGCGAGTCGAATACCTAGCGCGAGAAACCAGCCGAACGCGACGGCACCGAGAATCTGGCCCCGTTTTTCTCCACCGAGTTCACCGAAGAGCGCTCGCACAGTTGCGGGTACAGTGACGATACCGAAAAGACCCATCACTGGGATATTGCGACGGGCAACCGCCTTACGTATTAGCCTCGAGGAAATCGACGGCGGCGGACAGTCACTCGTTTACGCCATCCAGAACGGTATCTTCTGACCGTTCGACGACCTGAAACTCGGTCGCTCCGCACTGACAGCCGTCTCTCGTTCCGATCGGCTGGATCGTCCCGTCGGGCCATTTTTCGGCGGCATAGGCGGACCCGCAGGAAATGCATTTCGCGATCGTTCGTTGCCCCTCCCCGTCAGGCATTCTCCATCGACGGCCCCTATTAGTCCTGTCTCAAAGAACTGAATCGTTGACCAGTAAACTCACTTAAATAGTACCGTCCAGATCAGCCGAAGTCCGTCACCGACGAGAGGAGCACCGTTTGCAGGATTTTCTCGTTTCCTCTCCGAATACGGGTCGAGAGCGCCTGGCGTGAGATGCCGAGCTCGGACGCGAGTTCGCTCAGATTAGCTTCGCTCGGCGTGGCGAAATAGCCTCTTCGGAGCGCCAACACGAGCGCTTCGCGTTGATCCTGAGAGAGACCGAACTGACGCCGCTGTCCGACCCGCTCACGGAGTGTGTACGTTCGTTCGATGTGGATCGTGATGTCTTGGTCCGTACAGTAGTTGTGGAACTGTGAGAGCGCATCGTGGTCGTTGAAGCGAAGGCGGAACAACCAGTTCTCGTTCCCCTCCGCTTCGAGGATGACCGCTTCCGACTCGGCGATACCGTGGACGAGGTCACGCTGTGGTTCCTCCCATTGGATCCGATACAATCCGCTATCGCCGACCTTGTCGAGAGCGAGGAGTTCCGTGACGATCGGACTGTTTCGCACCGACTCCTCGAACGCTTCGTGGGTATTCCCGGTCACCCACACGAACGGCAGCACCTCCCCTCCCGTCGGGACGATGCGTTCGATCTCGAGGTGCATACCGGGTACTCCCGAGAGGACAGCTCCGAGCGAAAACTCGTCGCTTCCGATCGTGAATTCTAAGATGACGCTCATGCGGACACGAATGCGTAACGCCAGCCACGACTGTAGGAGTTGGCCCTGACTCGCGTTCTGATCGAGAGGATGCTGTGCATCGTCGACGCTCCGTTCCACACTTCCCTCCCTCTCAGAGCGGACCTCCACGTCGTTCGGGCCCGAGAACGCGTCCGGCTGGTTCGAATAACAGCGCCAGCGTCGGACGATCCTCAGCAACGGCCATTTCCCACGGGCACCGACGATTACGGGGACCTCTCGCTGGCCTCGCAACCGTCAGCCGATCCCAGCGGCCGACGGGTCGCTCACAACAGTCGGCGGAGGTCCCCCAGCGGTGGGAACCAGAGCGTCTCGCCGCTCGAGCGGTCCCAGACCGCCGGATGGAACACGTCGGCGGTTTGGACCAGCGGCGACTGGAAGTCACTGCCGGACATCCCGTTGACGGTCGCCCCTGCGGCGAGGCGCGTAAACGCCGGGAGGACGAGGACGGCGGCTCCCTCGTACGCGTCGGGACCATAGAGAACGCAGGGGAGCTTGCGCCCGTCAACGGACAATGTCGGGTGATCGTGGCCAATGACGTACCGTTCGGCCGCCGCGTCGGGGCGGTCGTGACCGTGGCAGACGACGGTTTCCCCGTCCGCCAACCGATACTCCGCTGCCGTCTCGCCGTCGAAGGGTCCCTCAAGCATCGCGTCGTGGTTGCCGGGCGTGACGATGATGTCGGCACCGGCCGCGTCGACGGCGGCGACGAGTCGGTCGAGGTCGCGCTCGACGCCGCGTGGAATCCGCGAAAACGAGTGTAACAGGTCCCCCGCGACGACGACGGTGGCCGGTTCGGTCGCCTCGAGGAGGCCGCGGACACGCTCTATGGAATCGGACCCGTCGTCGATTGGCGCCTCGACGCTCGAGGCGGCCGCTTTGCCGAGGTGGACGTCCGCCAGGACGAGCGTTTCGGCGGCGGGAACGGAGACGGCGCGGTCGTGAACCGAAAACGGAACGTCGACGTCGACGGCGGTCATGACTCGGTCTCCGGCGCGGACGCAGGCCCGGAGTTATCGATCGGACCATCGTCGGCGTTCGTGTTCGATCCGGCCGATTCCGTCGCGGCCGTCCGCCCGCCGTTTGCCTGCACGTCCCGACCGAGCGCGTCCGTGAGGTCGTACTCGTCGCCGGTCAGGATGTAGAGGACGTCCTCGAGCGGCTCGAGGATCTCCGGGAGAATGCGGACGACGAGGGAGGTGATCCCCAGCAGGGCGACGATCGACAGCGATTGTGCGATGAAGTTGTGGGCGACGATGTAGGAGGTTCGGTCGGCGGGAGCACCCATGAACTCCGTGACGACGTAGACGAGGACATCCTGCTGGAACCAGCCCCACGGTGAGGCCAGGCCGATGAACACGTTTCTGACGAGGTTGAGGAACCAGATGACGCCGATCGCGAGCGCGAAGGCTGTGGCCTTCCGCTTGAGGGGCGCCTTCACCGCGGCGATGAGTCCGCCGAAGATGGCCATGCTGCCGATCCCAGTACAGGAGGTGATGATGTAGGTCGTCCGGCCGGTCACGGTCTCGTTGGGATCGAACGCGAACCGACTCTGGTACCCGTTCGCACCCTCTTCGATGCCGGGACTGTGGCCCAGCAACTCCATCCCGAAGTGGGTCTGTGTGGCAGTCGTTTCGATCAGCCAGGTCCGAACGAACGGAATCGTCTCGACCGGCAGGTAGATCAGACCCATGAACGCGATGGCCTTCGAGAGCAGGAGCAGCGATTCTCGGCCCTGGACGAGCAGATACCCGGTGTAGGCACACAGCGGCAGTGCGGCGAGTGTCAGCAGCGTCTGGATCGGGCTCTTGACCTCGAGGTAGTAGTGTGGTATCATCGTCACCCAGAAGAGGCCGAAGACGACCCAGGCGCCAGCGGCGAGATACCGGGCCGGATCGACGGCACCGCGCCACTCGAGGAGCATTGCCGCGACGAACGCGCCGATCGCGATCCACGCGAGCGAATCCGAAAGCGGGATCGATCCGACGCTCACGGCGGCGAGCGTCGCTGGTCCCGTCGTCACGAATTCGACGGCAGCACTGGCGACGACGGGCGCCGCTGGGAGGGCCGACATAGTCAGGCTAACCCGAAGGACTCTCTCGGCATCAACTTGACGCCTCGAGACAGTCGGCTCGCTCGCGACACGGCACGGTCGATCGATCGGGTACCTTTTTGCCACCCTGAGGAAAAGGGTAGCCGTATGGTCGACGTCCTCGATACCAAGCGGGCCGCGACGCGATTTCGCATTCTCGTCCAGATCGCCGAGCGCCAGCCTGCGGTCAGTCAGGGGGAAATCGCCGAGGAGGTTGGCGTGACGAGCCAGGCCGTCAGTGAGTACATTCGCGAACTCGTCGACGATGGTCTCGTCGAGATGGAGGGTCGATCGCGTTATCGAGTGACCCGCGAGGGCGTAGACTGGCTCTTCCGCACTGCCGACGACGTCCGTCGGTTCGCCGACCACGTCACGGGCGACGTGCTGGGCGCGATGAGCGAAGACGCCTACATCGCCACCGACGACATCGAGGAAGGCGACACGGTCACTCTGACGGTCGAAGACGGTCTCCTTCACGCGACTCCCGAAAGCGACGGGCCTGCGACCGGCATCGCGACCACCGACGCCGAGGCCGGCACCGACGTCGGCGTCACCAGCTTCGAAGGCGTCATGGAACTCGAACCAGGGTCCGTTACCGTCCTGCAGGTTCCCTCGATCCGCACTGGCGGGAGCCGCGCTATCGCGGACGAGACCGTCACCAACGCGTGCGACGAGGCGGACCTCGTCGCCGCCACCGGTGTCGAGGCCATCGTCGCCTGTCGGCAAGCAGGCACCGACCCGGCCGTCACGTTCGCCGTCGGCGAAGTCGTAGCGGACGCCGCCAATCACGGCCTCAGTGTCACCGCCGTCGCGACGACCGATGCCGTCGGTCGGGTCACCGACGCGCTGCGAGACGCAGACGTCTCCTACGAAGTACTCGAAGGGTAACCACGCCGACACGAACGGGTCGGCCCAAAGATTTTGGGTACAGATGCTTTGACGGTGAAGCTGTTTTAAACCCGTAGAGAGCCATGGACCAGTCGGACGCTTTCCGAGTACTTGCCAGCGCTGACCGGCAGTATCTCTTTCACGAACTCGTGGAACGCGGCGGAGCGAGCACAGTGGATACGTTATCACGGCAAATCTCCGTCCGACGACATCGAACCTCGCCTGAAAAGGTCACCGACGCTGAAATCGACCGCACTCGCGTCCGACTGATTCATATCCACCTCCCCCAGTTACTCGAACGAGACATCGTCGACGTCGACTGGACCGACGGGGAGATCAGATTCACCGAGGACGCCGACATCGACCTGTTGCTCGATGCCGCCGCGGAACTGAAGCAGTGGCCTCCGGAGCCGCGGATAGATCGCGTACACGCGTGCCGCCCGTGAGCCGGACACGCCGACCGAACGTCAGCAGTACCGACGCGAAAGCTTACGGCTTCGCCCGAAGAGGATGTCAACCGGCGATCGGCCGTTCGAAAAGCGCTCCCCGGATACGTCGGTGCTAGCCGATGTACCGCAGGTCGTCGTCGGTCGGGACATCCATCTGCTGTTGCTGTTCCATCTCTTGGATCTTGCCGATGACATCCTCCATCTCGTCGGCCCGCTCGTCCAGGGACTCGTAATCGAGTTCGAACCCAAGGACGGCCTCGAGCACCTCAAGCACCGCACGGGCGCTTTTCGGATCGACGAGATAGCCGCTGGTTTCGCCCATCAGACAGACGGCTTCGAAGCCGCGCCGTTCCCCCAGGCCGAGCAACAGCCCGGAGACGCCGACGATACCGCCGGCGGGTTCGTCCTCCCGGAATTCCACCCCCGCGTCCTCGTGCTCCGCGAGGAGCGATTCGTCGCTGACGGCGCCGACGACGGCGTATTCCTCGATCAGTTCGCCGGTCGGAACGCCGCCGAGTGCGTAGACCTCCGTCGCGCTGAACTCCTCGGCGATGTCGAGGAAGGCATCCGTGAGTACGTAGTGCCCCTCGTTCGTCTGGGCCTGGTGGTCGCCGGTCAACAAGAGCAGGTCGCGCCCATCGGGAACGGAAACGGCGTACAGTTCCGCACAGGTCAACTCCGAGACGCCATCCTCGACGCTCACCTGGGGCGGGAATTCCTGGGAATAAATCCGGCGTACGAGCGTGCTCTCGCCCTCGAGTTCCTCGAGCAGGTGTTCGACGGCGAGCGTGCCGACGTGTCCAACTCCCGGCAGCCCCTCGACGAGGACGGGATCGTCTAGTTCGACCTCGGCGATTGCGTCGATCTCGAGTTCGTCCATACCGTATCAGCGGCGGCGACGTTTAAGAGCGCGTCGGTACTCGCCGTACGGATCCTCGGGATTGAACGGTGCCGGTGCACTGTTTTCTGTCGCGGCTCCGCAGTCCGGACACGTGTCGGAAAGGGTATACACCGGGCGTTCGTGGGTCTCGCGCCACGCCGAACACACCCGGATATCGGATTTCATACGCGCTTATTCGTCGTCGGTCCGGCGTTCGCGGTGGTATTTGCCGCTACCGCCGTGGCCTTCGATCGCGGCGATCGCCCGCTTTGCGCTGTCTTCGAGGTGTGATTCGGCGGTCTTGTAGTTGGGTGCTTGTACTTTGATCCGGTACTCGGGAGCACCGACGTAGCTCACGTCGAGTTCGACTTCGTCGGGAATCTCTCCGTTGCCGCCCGCAGCGTGCAGGGCTTCGCGGATCCCATCGACGCCGGTCGCGGAGGGGTTCTCGAGGTCGACGTAGCCGGTGACGTTGACGTACGGCACCGAGACGTTCTCGCGCGCCGTCTCCACGATCGCGTCGATCTCGTCGTCGTCGAGGTCGGTATCCTCGAGGGCTTCCTCGCCGTGGATCGCCGCCTGCTTGAAGCCGTCGTAGAGGCTGCCGTGGATGGCGATCAGTTCGTTCGCGATCGACGTGTAGGCCTCGTCGTCGATCTCGTCGCCGAAGGCGAGTTCCATCCAGTTATCTGCCTTTTGCTCGTTTTTCCACTCCTGGATTTTGTCCGAGCGCTGGTGGTCGTTGACGTCCTTCAGCGAGAGGTCGATCTGCTGGGACCCCTCGTCGACGTCCAGGACCTTGCAGACGACAATTTGACCCTCGCGGACGTGATCGCGGACGTTCTTGATCCAGCCGCTCGCGACCTCCGAGATGTGAATCAGTCCGCGTTTGTCTTCGTACTCTTCGAGATCGACGAAAACGCCGAAGTCCTCGATTTCGTCGATCTTGCCGACGACGAGTTCGCCGGGATCGGGCCAGCCGCTGTACTTCATCGTGACTCGACGGTTTCGATTATTTCGTGATCGATCTCGGCTTTGCCGCCCGTCGGTCGAACGAGCGTCGTTCCACAGACGGCACAGGCGACTTCCGTCGCGGCTTTGCCGAAGACGATCTGTTCGTTCTCACAGTCACCGCATCGGACGCTGTAGAAATTTCCTGCCATCGAAATCACTCCTGGAACTCGAGTCGACCGGCGCGCCATCCCTCGCGGAGGTGAGCCTTGCCGCACTCGCTGCAGCGGTATTTGAGGTCGGTCTTCTTGGTGGGTTTTTCACCGCCGGGCACTTTCGAGAAGCGTCCAGAATTCCCGATCGAGGCGGTGTTTCGTCGGGTTCGGCGAGCGTCCCATTTCATCCCCGACGAGCGACCGGTTCGGGACTTTTCGACCTCGTGTTCGTGGTGTTCGTTACAGAACGGGCAGTAAGTATTGAATCGGCGTGGCATCTGCATGGTTATCTCACTTGCCGTGGGCTATGGCTGCGCCGTTTAAAACGCGTTTGGTTCGTCGATGCGCCGTGTCCGACTGCCGATCGGCTCTTCGTCGGATTCGGCCCCGTATCCGTCCTCCGAAGCGTTTAATCCGCTCTCCTGTGAATCAGCGACTATGAAGCAACTCATCATTCACGGTGATCCCGGCATCCGAAATGGGGCGATCATTCGGTACGATGGGGACGAAGTGGTTTGTTTCGGGATCAATCGGAACGGCGAGTACCACGGCCCCGACCGGGTTCAACTCTGGTGCACCGTCGGTGCCGAAGACGAGTACGAGGACTACGAAACGCGAAACTATACGCCCCACTTCCTCGACGTCGACCGGGTCGACGCCGAAGCAGTCGACGTCGTTCGGGCGAAAGGCGACCTCGCGGTATAACCCAGTTTCCGTGGACTGGATGGCGGCGTGGTCGATGCTGTACGGCGGACCGCTCCACGGCCTCCGTTCTGATCCCGATCGTCCGCCCTCTTGCAGGGCCCGTCCGTTTTCTCCGATGGATCGAGTTGCGGTATCAGGAGCGATGTCATTGATCTGACGCCCGACTGATAATTCCACTCGGCGACCGCAAAACGGAAATCTGTGCCGCCGACAGTGGTGGATAGGCTCGAGATCGAGTACGACGATGAGTGATTCCCTTTCAGAGGCGATCCGCATGCGGGTCCGTGCGCTGCTCTCGACGACCCGGTTCAGTCAGTTCGTCAGGGTCGGCTTCGTCGGCGCAGCCGTGGATAACGCCGTTCTCTTTTTACTGATCGAGGGAACGGGTCTCGGACTCCAGGGTGCGAAGCTCGTCTCGTGGGAACTCGGTATCGCGGTCATTTTCGTAATCAACGAGCAGTGGACGTTCGCGAGCCACGGCGATCTCGGACTCGGCGCACTGGGACGGCGATTCGTGCGCTCGAACGCGGTTCGAATCGGCGGATTGGTGGTCACACTGGCGGTGCTGACGGGGCTGGTTCGGTGGTTCGACGTCTGGTTCCTGGCAGCGAACGTGATCGGGATCGGCGCCGGATTCTTCGTCAACTATACCTGTGAGAGCCTCTACACGTGGAAGGTTCACAGGGAGTAGCGATAGAAATCCGCATACGGCAGTCGAATCACAACCCTTAACTAGCATACTCGGTTACGAGATGGTAGCGGGATGGGATAGCCAGGAGATTCCGGCGGGCTCATAACCCGCAGACCGGTAGTTCAAATCTACCTCCCGCTACTTTTGACGAATACGACGTCGGACGACGAACGACGAGTGTAGCGCGCAGCACGCAGCGAGTCCGGGGTTCGTCCGAGTACGACGAGTCGGTTGGACGGTAGCCACGAGCGACCACCGGGAGCGACGCGGACGTCATTCGAACCCGACCTCCCGCTGTACTGTTGCCGCGAGCACGTTCAGGGGCGGCGACCGTGGGCCGTGGACGTGCTGACGATCACCGTCTCATACGGACTACTGTACGTCATTGCCGGTGCAACCGCAGGACGGTCGCGGTTGCACCGGTACATCGGTACAGCAGACCGTCTCAGTCCATGATTTCGATTTCGGTCCGATCGACGAGTCCTCGATCAGTCGCATCCGATCGGGAAATCCTCGCCTCGAGCATGTAGGTTCCGGTATCGACGGGCGTCCACCGATCGTCGGCGACCTGGATCCGCTGGGGCCACCGCCGCCGAAAGCGTTTGCGCTCGCGCCGGTCGAACGAGAATACCGCGGGGCGATCGGGCACCGTTCGAGGCACCTGCGACGCCTCGCGGAGCCCGTCGACGGCCCACGTCCACCGGTTCGGCGAATCGGTCCGAATCCGGATCGGGAACGGGAGTCGGTTGCGAAACGTGACGGTTAGTTCGACCGGTTCGCCGAGATCGTATCGCCGGTCGTCAGTCGAAACGCTGACGCTGATCGCTCGGTGGCGAAGCCTCGTCGGCGTAAACGCGTGGCTGAACGCTGCCCAGTCGATCGCACGTCCGCCGTGTTCGGCGTCCACGCGGCGGCCCGGCACGAACGGGTCGTCGTCCGTACGATCGGACGGGCTCGATTCGTCGATTCGTTTCATCGTCGAACTCCTCGCGTACGGTGGTCGACGTACCCGGTCCAGATAGTGATGTCGGGTCCCGTTACCGGTGTGCAGTGATGGACCCGGGCATGTCGTCGATGTCGCGCTCGTTAGTCGTCGCTCGGCCCGCAGGAGGACTCTGGATCGCCTTCGAACTGGTCGTCGAACCGGTGGCACGCTATCGGATGAGCGGCTCGACCGGGTTCGAGCACTGGTTCGGTCGTTTCGCACGGCGTTTCGAACGCCGTCGCGAGGCCGTTCCGGGCAGCTTCGAGATCTCCAGCTTCGGCGGCCACGAGCGCGTCCTCGAGCGCGGTTTCGGCGGCGGGATCGGCAAGCTGCCGAGGGATCCCGTGTTCGTCACGAAGTGCTGTCGGAACGTCCACGTCGTCCCGGGATCCTGGGAGCAGCGCTTCGAGTTCCGTACCCCTCGACACCGCGTCCTCGAATCGGATTCGCAGCGCCATGATCGCCCGGAACGTGTTCGTCTCGAGGTCGTACTCGGCGGGTGGGATGACCTTCGGACAGCGTGTGTGGAACCGGCAACCGGGCGGCGGCGCCGTCGGAGCGGGGATGGGGCCCTCGAGGACGATCCGGTCCCCGTCCCAGCACGGGTCGGGTTCGGGGATCGCCGACAGGAGCGCTTCGGTGTAGGGGTGTGAGGGTTCGCGGAATACTTCGGCGGTGGACCCCGTTTCGACGAGTGTCCCGAGATACATTACGGCGACCCGGTCGGCGATGTGTTCGACGACCGAGAGGTCGTGGCTGATAAAGAGGTACGACAGATCGAACTGGTCCTGAAGGTCGGCGAGTAGGTTGAGGATTCCGGCCTGGACGGAGACGTCGAGCTCGGAGACGGGTTCGTCACAGACGACGAGTTCGGGTTCGACGGCAAGCGCCCGGGCGATACCGATCCGCTGGCGCTGGCCTCCCGAAAATGCTCGCGGATAGCGGGTCGCGTGCCTGGCCTGGAGTCCGACCGTCTCGAGCAACTCCCGAACCCGCTCGTCGCGCCGTGGTTCGGGAACGATGTCGTGAACCGCCAGGGCTTCACCGATGCTGTCCCCGACCGTCAACTGGGGATTCAGGCTGGTGACTGGGTCCTGAAAGACGTACTGAATATCGGCTCGCAGTTCCCGGAGTTCGGATCGGGGACAGTCGGTAATCTCCCTGCCGCGATAGGTGATCGAACCGGCGCTGGGCTCGAGTAGCCTGACGAGCGTCCGGCCGAGCGTCGTCTTGCCGCAGCCGCTTTCGCCGACCAGCCCGAGCGTTTCGCCGTCGCGAATCTCGAGGTCGACGCCGTCGACCGCCCGGACCGTTTCACTCCCGCCGAGGAGCCGGTCTACGAACCCCTCGGAGCTGGTGTAGTACTTCTCGATGCCCTCGGCCCGGAGGATCGCCTCGTCATCGGCCGCCGTCATTGCGACTCACCCCGTCGGCCGCGTTCCCGACGGCCGTCTCCGTCTCGTTCGGTCTCGTCACCGCCTCGGTCGCCTTTCTCGTTGCCGTCGCCATCCGCATCGTGGACGACTACCTCGTAGTCCAACCCGTCACTCAGGTCGCCGGTGTACTCGAGGCAGGCGGCGACGTGGGTCTCCGGATCGCTATCGTCGGTGGACCCGCCTTCGGTCTCCACGAGCGGTGGGTCGCGACGGGCGCAGACGTTCTCGGCGTACGGACAGCGTGGGTGGAACCGACAGCCGGTCGGCGGGTCGACGAGGTCGGGGGCCATCCCCGGGACGGTCGTGAGACGCTCGCGGTCGTCACCCAATCGGGGGGTCGAGGCCAGCAGCCCGACGGTGTAAGGGTGTCCGGGATCGTAGAATAACTCTTCGACCGGTGCCCGTTCGACGATCTGGCCGGCGTACTGGACCAGTACCCGGTCGCAGAGCTCCGCGACGACGCCGAGGTCGTGTGTGACGAGCTGAACCGCCGTTTCGGATTCTCGCGTGAGATCCGCAAGCAGTTCGATGAGCCCCGCCTGAATCGTGACGTCGAGACCGGTCGTCGGCTCGTCGCAGACGAGCAGGCTTGGGTCACACGACAGCGCCATTGCGATAACGGCCCGTTGTTGCATTCCTCCGGAGAGTTCGTGGGGATAATCGGAGTACCGCACGCCGGGATCCGGGATCCCGACCTGCTCGAGGAGGCCGATCGCCCGGTCGCGGGCGTCACCGTCGGTGACGGCTTCGTGGGCGCGGATCGTCTCCGCGATCTGTTCGCCGACGGTGTAGACAGGGTTAAGCGCCGCTCCGGCGTCCTGAAACACCATCGCGATCTCGTTTCCTCGAAGCGCCCTGAGTTCGTCGGCCGGCAGCTCGAGGAGATTCCGGCCCCGAAAGCGGATTTCGCCGCTGACGATTTCGCCGGCGTCTTCGAGCAATCGAAGTAGCGCGAGGCTGGCGACGCTCTTGCCGGCACCGCTCTCGCCGACCAGCCCGACCGTTTCGCCGTCGTGAATCTCGTAACTGATGTCGTCGACCGGGCGGACGACGCCGTCGTCGGTATAGAACTGGACGACGAGATCTTCGACCTCGAGCAGCGCCATCAGCGGAGTCGCCTCCGTTCGTCGGTGACGTCGCGGTGTGGATCGATCGCGTCGTTGATCCCATCACCGACGAGGTTGATCGCCAGGACGAACAGGAAAATCGCGAGTCCGGGGAAGACCGTCACGTGCCAGTCGCCCCTGATGAGTGAACTCCGACCCTCCGAGAGCATTGCCCCCCACTCCGCGCTGCCGGGCTCGAGACCCAGGCCGAGAAAGCCGAGCGCGGCCGCGGTGAGCACGACCGTTCCGACGTTGAGCGTCGCCTGAACGACGACGGGTGCGATCGCGTTCGGCACGACGTGTCTGGCGATGACGGTCCGATCGGGGACGCCGAGGCCCCTGGCCGCGGTGACGTACTCGCGTTCGCGGACCGAAAGCACCTCGCCGCGCAACAGCCTGGCGTAGCCGATCCAGCCGGTGACGACGAGGGCGAGTACGACCGTCCAGAATCCGCCGCCGAGAATCGGCAGCGGCTCGAGGATCGGAACGATCGCAATCGCCAGCACCAGAAACGGGAACGCGTACAGCACGTCGACGATTCGCATGATGGTTTCGTCGATCCAGCCGCCGAAATAGCCCGCGATCGCTCCGAGGGGAACGCCGACGCCGAGTGCCAGCACGACGGCAATAAAGCCAATGCTCAGCGTGTACCGTCCGCCGACGAGCACCCGCGAGAGTTGGTCGCGGCCCGCCCAGTCGGTCCCGAACGGATGCGCTGGGGACGGCGGCGCGTTTTGCGGCCCGACCAGCGTCGCGGACGGATCGTACGGGGCGAGGGAAAACGGCTGGAGCGAAATCGTTACCTCCGCCGTCGACACCTCGATCGGGCGGGCGAAGACCGCGAGCACCGCCATGACTACGATGATCCCGACACCGAACGTGGCCGACCGGTTCCGCCGGAAGCGCCGCCACGCGTCCTCGAGGCGACGTCCCGATCGCTCGGCCTCGACAGAGGCCTGCGTCTCCGTCGTCGGCACGTCGCTTGCTCGCGTCGCTGTCGCGTCGTCGACGGGCTCCTCGCCGCTCTCGTGACGGCGCCGCTGCCGATCCGAGACGGCATCGTCGAAGTCGACGATGCGAATTCGGCCGCGTTCGGCGGTGGAGTGTCGATCGCTCATCGTTCAGTATCGAATGCGTGGATCCAGCACCGCGTAGACGATATCGACGAGCAGATTCGCGAGAACGATCGCGACGCCGATACCGAGAACGGTCGCCTGGATGACGGGGTAGTCACGCTCGAGGATCGACCGAACCAGGAGTCGCCCCATGCCCGGCCAGGAGAAGATCTGTTCGACCACGACAGCGCCGTCCACCAGGAACGCGAGCTGAAGACCGGCGACGGTTACGACCGGGAGCAACGAGTTTCGAAGGACGTGTTTCAGGATCACCGTTCGCCCTCGAAGGCCTTTCGCGCGTGCGGTCCGGACGTACGCTTCGTCGAGTTCCCCGAGCATGGACGATCGGAGCAGCCGCGTGACGAGCGCGGCCGAGGCCGTGCCGAGCGTAATCGTCGGCAACACCATGAACTTCACCATCGCGAGGCTGGCGAGCGGTTCGTCCGGCGGAAGTACGCGAAACCACTCTAGCCGGACGCTGAAGACGAGCAGGAGGATGAGACCGAGCCAGAAGTTCGGCGTCGCGATCCCGGCGAGCGCGGCGAGTCGACTGAGTTCGTCGGCCGGCTCACCCCGTTTGACCGCGGCGATGATCCCCGCTGGCACCCCGATTGCGAGTGCGAGCAGCCACGCGGCACCACCGAGCGCGATCGTCGCCGGGAGTCTGTGGGCGATCGAGGTCGTCACGTCGCGACCGGTGACTGGCGACTGGCCGAAATCGAGGGTGACTGCGTCCCACAGCCACAGCAAGTACTGTTTCCACAGCGGTTGATCGAGGTGGTACTCGGATCGGATCGACGCCTTGACCGCGGGGCTGACGTCCCGAAAGCCACTGATCGCATCGACCGCATCGCCCGGCAACAGGTGGACGAACGAGAAGGTCAACGCGGTGACGCCGAGCAGGACTGGGCCCGTGACCAACAGCCGCTTGCAGGCGTATCGTCCGATCGACATTGTAGATTGTAGGAACCAGTGTTAGTTCGGGCGAACGTACTCGTCGGCGATCGCTTCCTGGAACGATTCGTCGGCGTAGTTCTCGAGTAGCGGCGAAATCGGTGTATAACCCAGTTGGCCTACGCCGTTGTAGACGGTTTCGAGTGTTTCCTCACGCGGGAGCAACATGTTGACGCCGCGTCGGACCGATCGCTCGGAGAACGGCGCCTGGTAGGCGGGATAGAGGATCATGTCGAACCCACCGCTTACGTGGCGACCGACGCCGTAGGCGTCGTCCTTTTCGAGCTCGGCGAGGCTCGCCGACGGAACGCCGGAACTGAAGTCGATATCTCCCCGTTCGAGCGCGCCCTGTCTGGCCGACCTTTCGGTGATTATCTCGAGGGTGACGGTTTCGATCGGTGCCGTCTCCGGGACCGTTTTGCTTCCCTCGAACCAGTGGTCGTCGAAGCGCCGCATCCGCCAGTGGTTGCCGCTGTCGTGTTCGACGAACCGGTAGGGGCCGGTCCCCATCGGTTCGGAGGCGAGTTCGTGGGTTCCGTCGATCGCCGCCTTCGGAACGATCGGCACGTTGAAGAGCGCGTTCTCGAAGGGACCGTACTCCCGCGAGCACTCGATGTCGATCGTGTGGTCGTCGACGATTTCGGAGTCCTCGTACCAGTCGTAGACGTCCCCTTCCCGAATCGCTCCCTCGTAGCGTTCGAACGAGCCCGAGACGTGTTCGGCCGTAAGCTCCTCGCCGTTGTGGAACTCGACGTCTTCGCGGAGCATAAACCGGTAGGTCGTGGCGTCGAGTTGCTCCCAGTCGGTGGCGAGCATCGGTCGAACGTCGCCATCGAAATCGACGCCGACGAGTTCCTCGTAGATGAGTGCCGTCGCCTGACTGGAGACGGTCCCGTTTATCGAGACGGGATCGTAGTTGTTGACGTCGCTGCCGAGGTCGCCGATGAACTCGCTACCATCCTCGAGGTCGGTGTACGCGTCGGCCCAGGGGGCGTACACTGCGTAGTACGCCCCTGTACGGAGCGGATACGTCTGCCAATCGGTAACGACGGCGTCGTCCCAGACGTGCGTCGTTTCGCGAAAGCGGAGGAACGACGCCGGCGAGTCCGCGACCAGTTCCTCCTGGAGACGTCGATAGATGTCGACCCGCTCGTCCGGATCGGTTTCCGTGAGGCCCGCGTCGATGTACTCGTCGACCGCCTCGCTCTCGTAGTGGCCGACGTTGAACCCGTTTGGCGTCCAGTTGTCCGAGTGAAATAACATGTCGACGTAGTCGCTGGGGTCCCACCCTCCGGTCCAGCTCGCGACGAACATGGCGTTTGCCTCCTTCTCGGCGGCGCTCAACATCAGATCAACTTGTGAGCCGAAGTCCCGCCGTTCGATCGAGATATCGAAAAATCCGGTGTCGTTGAGTTCGTCCCTGAGAAGTTGGGCGAACCGCTCTCGTTCCTCATCCTGTGTAATCGCGATCGCGGTCTGGAACGGCGGTTCGATACCCACGGCCTCGAACCCATCTTGGATCAGCTCTTCTGCCGGGCCGTCAGCTGTAACAGTGTTAAACCTGACACATCCTGCGAGTGCGACGACACCTGCAGTCCCCGTTCGCTTCAGGAATGAGCGCCGCCGCAACCGACTGCGCTCATCCGTCCCGACACTATTCCCGTCCATGATCAATTGGTTCATATCCTGACAACATATTCCTTGTGATGGGGGGCATAGACTGGCTTGGGACGCCAAATAATGGTGTTACGTGCATTCGAATGCTGGTTGTCTCGATCCTCGTTTGGCGTTGGTCCGGTGTTGGTTCGTGCGTTCGACCCGGCTTCAGCGAGACGGTTGCCGTACCGTTCGCCTACTGATCGCCTTCCTCGTCGACGATGACGACCTCGCCGTCGACGACGTCGACGTTGATCAACGTCTTGACGCTGTAGTTCGCATCCTCTACTTTGTTCTCTCCCCCGACCTTCTTGATAACTGCGACCGTGTCGACGACCTCCGCACCGATCTCGTCGAGCGCCGCGAGCACCGACGCGAGCGTGCCACCGGTGGAGAGGACGTCGTCGAGTACGAGTACACGGTCGCCTTCGCGCACGTCGTTGATATACATCTCGGTCTCCGAGTAGCCAGTTTGCTGTGAGATTTGGACTTCGCCTTCGAGGCCGTACTGACGCTTGCGAATGACCGTCAGCGGAATGTCCGTCATCAGCGAGACGGCCGTGGAGATGTGGATACCCATCGCCGCAGGCGTGACGATCTGATCGACGTCTTCGAGTTCAGCTTTCCGAATGATCCGGATGACGATCTCTCGAAGCAGCGTCGGATCGAGTTTCGGAACGCCATCGCTGATCGGGTGAACGAAGTAGTGATAGCCGTTTTTCTCGATGATCGGGGCCTCGAGGAGCGACCGCTTCAACTGATCCATGCCGTCGGTCGGACCGAAGCGGAGTAAAAGTTGACGATACGCTCGAGTGTTTCGCGGCCGACGACGAACGGGGGTGGGTGTGTCTGCTGGAGCGTCGTGGAGACTCGCTCTCGTTGCTCGGGCTCCCTCGATCAATCGGACCCCGAATCGTCGGTCAGCACCGTCGCGATCGATTCGGCGATCTCACTGCCCAGTTCCGCCTTCGTCCCCTCGTATCTGGCTGCGTCGGTCGCGTGGACCAGCAGGGCCGTCGTCGTCTCCGCGCCCATGACGCGTGCGTCGTTCGCAACGACGAACACGAGATCGGCACGTTCGAGGGTCTGACGGGCTTTTTCGATCATCGCCTCCTCGTCGCCGGAGGTTTCGGTCTTGAAGCCGACGATCGGGAGGTCGGGATACTCGTCGCGAACCTCGTCGATGAGCTTCGGCGTCTGCTCGAGTTCGAGCGTCAGTTCCCGACCCGACCGAATCTTCTCGTCTTCGCTCTCGACGGTGTAGTCGCCGATGGCGGCCGCCGAGACGAGCACGTCGGCGTTCTCGCAGGCCGCGGTCGTGGCCGCGAGCATCTCTTCGGCGCTCTCGACTCGACGAACCTCGGCGTACGGGACGTCTTCTCCGTCCTGAACGAGGGTCACGTCCGCACCGCGCACGTAACAGGCCTTCGCGACGGCTCGGCCCATCTTGCCCGACGAGCGGTTCGTGAGGAGACGGACCGGGTCGATCGGCTCGCTGGTCGCACCGCTGGTGATGACGACGTGCTCGCCCTCGAGCGGGTGATCACCCGCCGCGCGGGCGACGTCGCAGACGATCGCCTCCTCGCTCGCGATCTTTGCTTTCCCTTCCTCGATCCGCGGGGAGACGAAGTCGATACCCCACTCGGAAACGGTGTCGATCGCCTCGAGAACGCCGGGATGGTCGTACATCGGTTCGTGCATCGCGGGCGCGACGACGACCGGCATTCCGGCGCCGAGCGCGGTCGTCGCACACGTCGTTACGGGCGTGTCGTCCACCGCGCCGGCGATCTTTCCGACGGTGTTCGCCGTCGCGGGCGCGATCAGAAAGACGTCGGCCCACCCGTCGTAGCCACAGAGTTCGACGTGTTCGACGCGTCCGGTGATTTCGGTGACGACATCGTTCTCGGTGGCGAACTCGACGGCCCAGGGGTGGATGATCCCCCGTGAGCTGTCGGTCATCACCCCGCGAACCGCAGCACCCTGTCGTCGCAACTCGTGGGCCAGTTCGACCGTCTTGACGGCAGCGATCGACCCTGTTATCCCGAGCGCGACGTTGACTCCCTCGAGCATTCGTCTTGAGTTTCCACCGGGAGCGCTTCAAGCTTGCTGAGATGGGCGGACGCCGAGAGCGCGAACGCACGCCACGGCGTCCGCGAACCGAGGCTCTTCGGCCGCCGTTCGTCCCCGCGAGCGCTCACTCGTCCGTCTCGAGTTCGATTCGATCGGAGAGCCACGCGACCGCCGCGTCGACAGTTTCGGGGTCCGTCCCGGTCACTTTCAGCCTGTTTCGCCCCTTCGTGTCGGGATAGCTGCCGATCGTCACGTCGAAGCGGTCGCGCACGCCCGCGATCGCGTCGATCATCGATCCTTCCGGTTGCGGCGTATATACCGTTCGTGCGATCGCATCGCCGCGAAATTCCCCGGTGACGTCCTCGAACAACGCTCGCATCTCCGCGGGGACGCCCGGGAACGCGTAGACGTTCTCAAGGACGCAGCCTGGACAGAGTCCCTCGGGGTTCAGGAGCGGCCGACTGCCGGCCGGCAGCGCCGCCCACGCGTCCACGTCGATGTCGAGGTCGTGGGCCGTGACCTGTTCGGGGTTCGCGTCCCGGTACGCCGCCACAGTCTGGACGACGTCACGCCGAACCGAGTCGTAGACCACGAGGTCGCGGTCGAACGCGTCGGCGATCGCATCGACGGTGACGTCGTCGTGCGTCCCGCCGAGTCCGCCGGTGACGATCGCAGCATCGAACGCGTCCGTCCACGTTCGAACTTCCGTTTCGATGAGCTCTCGATCGTCCGGCACGGTGAGAATCCGGGCGACGGTCGCACCGCTGTCCGTCAATCGAGTCGCGAGCCACTGTGCGTTCGCGTTCGAGATATCACCGGCGAGCACCTCGTCGCCGACGGTCAGGATGGCTACCTCCATCGTCGTCGGCTCACTCCTCCGCGACGCTCGGGTGCATTGTCGGCACCTCGTCGAGCGGCTCCTCGAAAGCATCGAGTAGCCGCCCTCGAGCCCGATCGTCGCGTGCCTGCCGTTCCACGTCGTCGATCTCCTCGCAACACGGCGGCACCTCGCGGCCGCGGCCGGTGAAGTACCCCTCGGGGGCGACCCAGTCGTGGTAGAAGTTGGCGTCCGAATCGTGAATCACCGCGAGTCCGACTTTCGCCCCGTGACCGGCCGCGACGATCGCCTGGTGTGGTTCGTCCGCGAGCCGACCCGCGGCGTAGACACCGTCGACGGCCGTTCGACCCGCGTCGTCGACCGAGACGAAGTGCTTGCTCCCGCGCTGAATTCGGCCCACGTCCAGCGGGACCAGGTAGTCGCTATCGGACCACGAGGCCGCGATGACGCGTCGCGCCTCGAGCGGTTCGCCACCCTCTGTCTCGAGGACGAATCCGTCTTCGAGGATACGCTCGTTGACCGGCTCGGTGCTCGTCACACGAGCGAGTTCGAACTCGACGCCGGCGTTTTCGGCCTGTTCGCGACTCAGGCGCAGGTACCGTCGGGCGTCGATCCCGTCGGGGAAGCCGGGGTAGTTCTCGAGGCTGGCGTTGCGCGCGAGGATGGACTCGCCGCCGTCGACGACGAGCGTGTCCAGGCCCGCGCGAGCGGTGAAGATCGAAGCGGCGAGGCCGGAGACGCCCCCGCCGACGATACAGACGTCGTGCATGGTCCGCGGTTGTTCGGCCCGAGTATAGAAGATATCGTCTCCCACTGATACGGTCTGCTGTACCGATGTCCCGGTGCAACCGCAGGACGGTCGCGGTTGCACCGGCAATGACGTACAGTAGTCCGTATGAAGGTTCTCGAGTGGGAATCGAGGCCGCACCCACCGGACGGTCCGTGAATACGTCTCGGATTACGTGTGGTAGCTAACTTGCGTTTGGAACTTCTCGTCGGTCCGATGCAGGTATCCTTTCGCGAGTTGTGCTTCCGCCTGGCGGAGACGATAGGATACCGTCGACTGCGGAACGTCGAGGACTTCCGCGAGTTCACTGACCGTGATCTCTCGCGGCGTCTCGTAGTATCCGTGTTGGATGGCGGCCCGGATCGTGTTCCGCTGTTCTTGGGGTATCGAAACCGTTGCTAACGAATCGTAGTTCAATTGTTCGGCATCACAGAGTCGCCCGAGAGTAAATTGAATCCCCTCTTCGAGGCTTTTTTCCACCTGTTCGTGAAACACGTCGACGTTCTCGTCGGTCGGCATGAGCAAGCGCCACTTGTAGCAGTTGTCACGTCGCTGTGACTGGAATAGGCCACCGAGGTCGAGGTGACGGGCCGCAAGCGCCATCACGGAATCACAGGTGTGAAGCCGTTTTACAACTGAATAGAGCGCGAGCGTCGTCGGCGATCGCTCGAGTTTGTTGTGCTGGCGAACCGCTTTACAGTTCCTCTTCGTCATCTCTTCTCTCGGTGTCTCGTCGTTCAATCGGATGCGCTCGACGCTATCGAGTGCTGATGCTGACCCGAAGAACCGCTCGATAGACCATAACCGATCCCGTCGGACACAACTGGCGATAGACTCCGACGACAGCGTCGGATTCTCGATGAACGTGTCCATCAATGGATCGACACCGTCTTCGTACTCGAGTTTGAAAGTCAGCTCACGCATATGTTTGGTGTTAACAGTCAAGGTTTATAGACGTGCGTATACATAAATGTGCGTTATTAACACTTTGGGATAGCATATATTAAAATAGAAGTTACATGTCGGTACCTCTCGATTGGGCCCGAACAGCCTTTTAAATGTGATATCGTTGTTAGCTGTAATTGAGGGCGCTAAGCTCCCTTCTGCTCATGGCGACGCCGTTCGCATGGTCAGCGGGACCGACGGTCCCGCGCTATCCTCAGTGAGCGAAGCGAGCAGGGAGGGGATACAACGCCCGCACGTCTTGGTTTCGTGTGAATCGGCACCCTTATTATCTCTTTGGTCGAAGGTGAAAGTAAGATGCTCACCACGCTTTCGGCGTGGTTCACACGCGACAACAAGCGTGCATCGTCGGTTGTGGTCGAGTGTCCAACCGGTAGGAGTGGGACACTCCGAACCACCTGTAACGGGAAGTCGCCTGCGGAGTCTGGAACCGTCCGCAGAACGCCGTACGGCGTTCTGCCGGGCCGCACGAGACGCTCCGCGTCTTGTGGACGCTGTGGGATCTGTTCCTGCACGTTCCGACACAGAAACAGGACGCTCCGTCCGCACCAAGCGAGGGCCGGGGAGGCCCGAGCGCGGGAGGGCGGAGTAGTTCACCAAGCCGCCATTGATTCGCGGAGACGAATTGGTCTCGAAATCGTGTATGGTGAATGTCTTACTGGTATCAGAGTGTCGATCGGGTTGGTCTGTGCCAATTCAGGTTATTTGAACGCCGAAGACTTGCGATGGTGTGCAAGATGAACGAACGACGTACGTTCCTTCGGTCGGTCGGCGTAGTCACGATCGGGTCTGCCCTCGCTGGTTGTTCCGGGGGGCAAAACGACGGCCAACAGGATGACGAAGACGACTCAAACGGCGGTTCCGACGGCTCTTCCGGCAGCGGTGGTACGGAAATCGATGTCGGTCCAGAGGGCCGACTTCGGTTCGACCCCGAGGAAGTAGAAATCGCGACGGGCGATACAGTCAGGTGGATCGCGAAGAGCGAAGGTCACAACGTGACGAGTCACCCGGACGCATCGCCGAAGTGCAAAAACCCGGACGGTGCCGACCCCTTCACTTCGTACGAGGGCGACGATCACTTTGCCATCATGGAAGTCGATGAGACCTTCGAATACGAATTCACCGTCCCGGGTGAGTACGTCTACGTCTGTACTCCTCACGAGGGACAAGGAATGGTCGGAACGGTTATCGTTTCTGAATAACAGTTGGTGTACACCAGACGATGTTTGATATTGTCTACCACTCACAATAGAGAGCATGTCTGGCCAACAACCGGGCGATAAACACAGTTCTGACCGATGTTCGCTACGCGATCGATTCATCGAACGACGACGCTTCCTGATGGCAACGGGGTCCATGGCCGGAGTCGGCGTTCTCGCCGGCTGTGGAGCGAATTCCGACGGCAACGGAAATGGCGACGGAAGCGGAAACGGCGATGGCAACGGGAACGGCGATTCGCAACCCCCGCTCGCAGAACGGTATCCAGGGCTGCGAATTCTCTCGCCGGAACCCGAAAACGGGGAGGCCGCTGCCAGAGCGACGTACGCGGATTACATCACCCCGCGTGAAGAACACTACATTAGAAACCACTACCCGACTCCCGACATCGAAGAGTCCGAGTGGACCGTTTCGTTGACAGGCCTCGTCGACAGCGAAATCGATCTCTCGATGGAGGAGATAAAACACTCGTTCGGCACGGAGTCGGTTACCCACACGATGCAGTGTGCCGGCAACGGGCGGTCGTACTTCGACCCGCAGGTCGGCGGAAATCAGTGGAGTTTCGGTGCAGTCGGGAACACCGTCTGGACAGGAACCCCGGTCTCCGAAATCCTCGATGAGTACGGGGCAGAGACGAGTGACGGGTCCTTCCTCACCGTGATGGGTGGCGAACATCCGGAGGGTGAAGACGTTTTCTGTCGGTCGATTCCGATGGAGAAAGTGATGGACGACACCCTGTTGGCGTACAATATGAATGGCTCGCCGGTCTCCCCCGATCACGGATTCCCGGTGCGATTGCTCGTGCCCGGCTGGTTCGGCTGCAACAACGTCAAGTGGCTCAACCGGATGCACGTTATGGAGACGATGGTCATCGGCAACGAGTGGGAAGAAGAAGGTGCGCCAGAAGACGGACAGCGGACGTATACCCACTGGCAACAGTACTCATATCGTATCATCCCCGAAGAAGATTCGGGTGCAGAACACTACGAGGATATTCCTGTCTACGACACACGCGAACAGATGGAACAGACCGACGCGATCAACAACGCCTACATGTACGATCAAGTAGAGAAATCATTGATCGGGTATCCAGGGGATGGACAGACGGTATCCCCGTCACCTGCTGGAACGGTTGAAGTCATCGGCGTCGCGTGGGCCGGAGACGACGCTGTCCAGACAGTCGAAGTTTCCACGGACGGTGGCGACTCGTGGGGCGAAGCCGAATTCTTCGGTCCGGTCGACGGCGCCTCTGGCTGGCGGCAGTTCCGCTACGTCTGGGAGAATCCGTCTTCGGGTGATCACACGCTCGTCTCGCGAGCCACCGACGAACGCGGGTACACCCAGCCTGCGACGATTTCCGCCCCCGACGAACAACTCCGCTCTATCGCGGACGATACGTATCCGTGGAATCAGAAGGGGTACGGAAACAATGCATACATGCCCCATGCTGTTTCCTGCACCATCGAGGAGTGACCATGATCAGACCAGGCCAGATTGCAATCGTCCACCTGACCGGTCGTCTGATTGATGGCCCAGAGTCGGGACACGTGTTCGAGACGACCGACGTCGACATTGCGCTCGAGGAAGGCATCTATCACGATCACCGTGATTTCAAACCACTCGAGTTCCGCGTCGGGGAGGGCCACGTCCTCCCAGGAATCGACGACGCAATCCTGGGTATGACCGAAGGCGAAACGAAAACGTTCGTCCTCGAACCCGAAGCGGCCTACGGAACGGTAGATAAAAACGCGATCGTAACGGTCCCTCGAGACGAACTCGAGGATCGTAGCGATACGGTCGCCGAAGTCGACGAATTCGTCGAGAGCAAATCAGGTGACGTCGGCTGGATATCCGACGTCTCCGGCGACGAGGTGACTATCGATTTCAATCACGAACTCGCCGGTGAACGCGTGGAATTCGAAATCGACGTTCTGGAAACGCACGGGACTGATAGCGATCACGAAGGCGATCCCGTGGACGGCGTCGAAACCACCTGAACGTCGCCGTCTTCGACACCGTAGGCTTCGGAGAGCAGCGGCTCGGACTGACGACGGTCGAGGGGGTTATTCGGCTCAATCAATTTCTTCCCGCCGTTCGTAGCCTTCTACGGTGTATATCTCGACGTCTCGCTCGGCAGGCTCGATTTACACCTCGCAACTGCTCACAACGCGCCCGAAAACTGGCCGCTGTCGCCGTGCAAAAACCGCTCGCACCTCTCCGCTCTCGAGGATCGTTGGATCGGTCGTCCGTATTTGGCGGCCGCGGACCGGTCGGTGGGTAGTACCCGGCGTCCCGGCCGCGCGTACAGCCCAGTTCGGTACCGGTGAGCTCGGTTTCGCGGACCAGCTCGATTCGGGCCACGTCAGTCCCCCACGACGGCCGAATCGGGATTCGAGGTCGCGAACTCGGCGCTCGAGTCGTCCGCCGATCGGAATTGCGCGTGTGTCGTCGCGAGCACCAGCCACACCAGTACCTGTCCGAACACGAACAGCCCGGTCAGACCGGCCCGCAGGTCCGGTGACAGCGCGCCCTCCACGGCGTTCGTCGGCGCCAGGACGGTCGGAATCGCGAGCAGCGCGAACGGGACCGCTGCGCCGACGGCGGCGATTGTACCGCCGTTCGATTCGCGCAATCGATTGTAGACGCCGCCAGCGAGCAGACAGGTGAGACCGCCGGCCACGATCATCCCGCCGTACAGCAGGAGACGGGTCTCTGTCGGTAACGACTGCTGGGCACCCGGTGATACCGGCGGAAGCACAAGCCACGGTGCACCTGAGGTGGTGACGAAACCGGCGATCCCCAGCACGTAGCTCTTGGTCGCTCCGGTACCCGGTATCGCCGGCTCGAGGAAATAGAACCCGATGCCGAACACGATTCCGCCGAGCAGGACGGCCCACAGGCCACCGGAGACGACGCTCACCGTCTTGTTTACTCCCATCGAAACGGCGGTATTCTGGTGGTTCGCTTCCCCGCTGCCGTCGTGAGTATCGTGCCCGTGACCGTGTTCAGCGTTCTGTTCGGAGCTGTGGCTGGTGTCGAGTCCGTCTTCTGTGGCGGCGTGATTCAGCTCGTCGGCGTAGGCGACGAGCGGGTTGGCGACGATCGCCATGAACAGGCCGAACACGAGACCGGCGACGAGCCCCGCTTTCACTCCTCGCGTGAGGTACTCGGCGAGCATGTTCAGTGACAGGTGATGCCAGCAGCGTGTCGGAAATTGTGCAGCGAGTCGTGGACCAGTGGTTCCTGTACGAACAGGAGCGTAAAGCCCAGTGCGGCGACCAGAAGGAAGCCGGCGGCCAATTGCGCCGGAGTGAGATGCGTCTGTGCGTATTCGATTCGCCCGTGAACGGTATCGGATGCCGTGGCCATACTCAATCTGAATTGTACAAGATCAATATTGGTTGTAAAAGTTTCGAAGAACAGTCGCCAGACCGACCGGTGACTACGCGGTCCCGCGAGATTCCGAGACGACGGCAGGGTATTGCACTTCGATCCTCGGGACGATGGGGTCGGCGATCATTCCGGACCACGGTGGACAGTAATCAGCAATCGGGCCGATCGATCGACGCGAACAGTCCCAATCGCTAAACGGTCGGATTCCGAGTTCGGCCGTATGGACGAACCGAACGGAGACGTCTCGAGTCGACGGAAGTGGCTCAAACTCGGGCTGGTCATCGCGTTCCTTCACTACGTCTCTCTTCTCCTCGTGATACTCCTCCTGCAGTTCAACGTGGCCCTCGCAGTGATCGTCGCCGTCAGTATAAGCATTGTCGGCGGCATCGCGCTCGTCGTGTTCGTCTTGTACATCTACTGATGGACTGGTGTTCTATTGCGTGTCTTACGTCGCGAGACGGGCTTGCTCTCCAGCCTCGCGACCCACCACCTGCCGATAGCGAATCGCATCGAGTCGGCGGCCCGACGCTCGAGGGTGTGTGCTGGCCCGTTCGAGTAGCATCGACGATTCCCCACGTGACGGTATGCGCCGTCGATCCGGACCCGAGTCGATGGCGATCGGCCGGAGAGTAATCCTTACGTTCGAACCCGCCCTACGACGGCCGTGGACAGAATTCTTCTCAGCACGCTCGCCCATCGGTCGCCCGAGGAGGTCTTTCCCTACGTGCGATCCTTTGCCGACTATACGCGATATACGGATCACCTGACGGACGTTCGGGTTCGTGGAAACGGCACAGTTGGCTCCGTGTACGACCTCGAACTTTCCTGGTGGAAACTCAGCTACACCGCTCGCTCGAAGGTGATCGACGTGTCCGCGCCGGAGTCGCTCGAATGGCGACTCGTCAGGGACATCGACGCCCACGGGGAGTGGCGAGTCGAACCGGAACCGGAGTCGGCACCGCCGACCGAAGAAACGGCCAGTCGGATCTACTTCGAGGCCCGTTACGATCCGCACTCGGCGAATAAAAACGCGATTTCGCTGCCGCGGTTCGTCTCCCTGGACTGGGTCGTCAAAAAAGTCGAGCCGAAACTCCTCACCGAGGCCGAGCAGGTCGTACAACGGCTGGTCGCAGACATCGAGGGCCGTCCGCGCGAAGTCGAGTTGACGGTTCACGAAATGCCGTAGCCGATGACGGCTGACGAAACGCCCTCGACAGGAGCACGGTTCTCCGCTCGAGTGCCCTCCCTCGTCACCATTTCACGACAATCGCGTCGATAACACTCCCGAACCACAGTCGTGATCGGTGAGCGGACGAACGAGAACTCCTGCGGTGCCTGCGGGGTGCGACTCATGGCTAACCGACTTACCGCTCGGAGTACTCCACGCTAGTATGGGTCGAATCTTCGCCGACTCGAGTTCGCGACATTCGCGGGTGAGACGCCGGTGCGCGTGATCGTCGTCGGCGCTGGACAGGTCGGCTCGAATATCGCCGAGAGCCTGGACGACGAACACGACGTCGTCGTGATCGACACCAACCCCGAGAAGGTGGAGTCGATCACCTACTCTCACGACGTACTGGCAATCGAAGGCGACGGGACGTCGATCGAGACGCTCGAGCAGGCCGGAATCGAGAACGCCGGCCTGGTCATCGCGAGTACCGACGTCGACGAGACGAACGTCGTCATCTGCGGCGCGGCCAAAGCCGTCGGCACGCCGTTTACGATCGCTCGGGTAAAGAAGACGAACCTCCTGCGGACCTGGGAACACTCGTCGGGGGCGTTCGGCGTCGATTTCATGGTCTGTACGAATCTCCAGACCGCAGAGACGATCGTCCGTATCGCGGGCTTGCCCGGCGCCCACGACGTCGATACATTCGCCAGGGGACTCGTCAGTATGGCCGAGTTCGAGGTCGCGACGGGGAGCCCGATCGCCGGCGAAACGGTCTCGGAGGCCGACCGCTACGCGTCGCTGACGTTCGCCGCCCTCTTGCGCGGTGACGACGTCATCGTCCCGACGGGCGATACGGTTATCGATGAAGGTGACGCCGTCGTCGTGATCGGATCCGAGGAGAGCGTCCGCGCGTTCGCGGACTCTCTAACGCCGGAACCGTCTCTCGAGGACGTCAACGAGATCGTCATCGTCGGCGGTGGTGAGATCGGTTACCAGACGGCCCGTCTCTTCGAAGAAGAGCGGCTCAAACTACGTCTCGTCGAACGCGATCCCGAACGAGCGCGCAAGTTAGCCGAGATGCTGCCGGAGACGCTGGTCTTGCAGAGCGATGCCACGGACATCGACTTTCTCGTTCGAGAGCACGTGGACGAGTCAGATCTCGTCGTCGCCACCCTCGAGAGCGACGAGAAGAACCTGCTCGTTTCGTTGCTCGCCAAGCAGATCGGCGCCGAGCGCACTATCGGTGTCGTCGAGGCCGGCGAGTACGTCGATCTCTTCGAGACGGTCGGGATCGACGTCGGGGTCAATCCGCGGCTCGTGACCGCCGAGGAGATCACTCGCTTCACTCGCGAGCAACAGACCGAAAACGTCGCCATGCTCGAGTCCGACCGCGCGGAGGTCCTCGAGATCGAGGTCGACCGCGACAGTCTATTGTTCGAGCGTCGGATCGACGACGTGATGGCCCAACTCCCGAGCGGAATCGTCATCGGGGCGATCACCCGAGACGAAGAACTGATCACGCCGCGGGGCGAGACTGTCGTCGAACTCGGGGATCACGTCGTCCTGTTCGTCGATACCAACGTGCTCAACGAGGTTACCGCGTCGCTGTGAACCGCCTCGGCCTGTTAGCTTACAGCCGCCCGTCGATTGCGCTACTGCAGCCCCCCATCTCTCGTGATCGCTACTCCACGCCCGTTTCCTCGTGATCGCCACCAGGCTATCTACTCTGCTAGTCTCACTACCCGGCTAGCGGACCGACGACACGCCGGCCGACCTCGAGGCCGTTGCGGAGCGCCGCGTGGACGCGTGCCTGACCGGCAACCCAGTCGCCGAGACAGTACAGCCCCTCACGTTCGGCGCGCCGGACGGGGTCGCCGTCGACGCCGTCGTCGGGTAACGCGTACCGCCAGCCCTGGTGATCGGTCCAGTCGGGGTCGCGTAGTCGCCGGTCGTCCAGCAGATCGGCGGTCAGTTTCGCGAGGCGCTTCTCGTTCGCCGTCGCCGGTTCGTCGTAGTGGTCGGCCGACCACTCGGGGTTGGCCTGGACGACTAGCAGCGACTCGCCGTCTGGGACGTGTCCGGGCTTACATTCTTCACGGCTGACCCAACCAACCTCGTGGTCCCTGTCCGTGTTGACGAGGGCGTAGTACGGCCGCTCGAGCGCGAACGGGTAGTGGAAGATTCCGCTCCAGATCGTGCGGTAGGGGACCCGCTCCGCGGCAGCCGCGAGCGAGTCGCGAGTTTCTGACTTCCAGTCGGCCGACCGGAGCAATTCGGCGGTCTGCGGTGCCGGCGGGTTCAGAAGGAGACGGTCAAACGGACCCCACGACCGTCCATCGTCGTCCTCGAGTCGCCAGCGTTCGGTTTCCGGCTCCCTGAGCAGGCCCGTAACCCGCGTCTCGCGGTGGACGGTCGCGTCGGTGCGAGCGAACAGTCGCTTCGCGATCTGGGTCAGTCCGCGACGGTACGTCCACTTGTGGTCGTCGCGGCCGTCTCCCTCCGAAATATCGCCGGCGCTGTCGAACGTCCAGACCGGTTCGGTGACGTCGACCAATCCGTCTGTGTCGAGCGTCTCCGTCAGTAGCGCTGTGACCTGCTCGTCGTCGGATTTGACGTAGTTCGCCCCGTAATCGTAGACGACACCGTCGCGACGCCTGGTCGCGGCCCGCCCGGAGAGTCCACGCGATTTCTCGAGAACCGTGAGTTCCGTCTCGGTCGCTGCGATCTCGAGCGCATAGGTTGCCGCTGCGGCCGCCGCTCCCGCGCCGACGATTCCGATTCGGATCATGGTCGTGGTTCGAACGCGAACGGGAAAGTACCCGTGCCAAACGGTGGACGACCGTCTATCCGTGGGCCAGTGTAACGTTTTCGAGACCCGCAGACGCCCTCACGTCGCCTCGAGGTGATCGTGGACCAGCCTGTTCGCCTGCAACGGATTCGTACCGTCGCCAACGGCGACGAGTTCGCACGACGATGCGCCCTCGTGGCGACAGCGGTGCTCGAAGACCTCGAGCGGTTCGTCGTAGTAGTCGCCGATTCCTTCGAGCAGTCCCAACGCGACCGCACAGAGGCCCCGTCGCGATCCGTACGTGACGAGGACGATGTCCGTGTCGACCCGCGTCGCCGAAATCTCCGGCGGCTCGTACTTGAGGGAGTCGCTGTTTCGGAGTACGTGGTGGATCGCACCTTCGACGTTTTCGATGAGGTCCAGCCCGGTCCACGCGTCGTCGATGAAGATGCCGTACATATCCACGAGCGTTGGGACGACGTAGCGACCGAACGTTCGGAGGAGTTCCGACTGTTCGATGCCGGTGTGATCGACGGCGACTTCGACGAGCGCGACCAGTTCTTCGTCTGGGTACGCGGAAACTGGGACGTACCGTCTCCCTCCGACTCCGGCGGCTTCCTGGAGTTGTCGCCAGGTCGCTCGGTCGTACGTCTCGACGACGAAATCTTTCAATCCCTTGAATAGTATACCGTGCATGTGTGGTCTTCTCGGTCAGAACCCGTTGTATCGCGGTTCGGCGCCGCGAGTCGTCCCCCCTTCCCGAGAAGCGCCTCTTGTCCCCCTCGCCGACAGGTCTCGTCGTAAATCGAGCATGTTTACGCCCTCCCACTCATCTCATATAATTATTTCCGTTAGATACCAAATCTTGCCGCAACCTCCCGGCACCGTCGTCAATCGGTGTCCGATCCGCGTCGCACCTCGAGTGGTCTCCCGATCGGGAGGCCCGTTCGCCTGACCGAACGGGTGACTGCGTTCTCCGTACATCTCGAACACTCACGCGAGCCGATCGATCGAACGGCTTTTGCAACGTCGGAAGGTAGAGTCGGCCGATGGAAGTACTGATCGTCGGCGCGGGGTCGATGGGAACGTGGTTCGGGGAAGCGGTAGACGCCCGGATCGCATTCGCCGACGTCGACGAGGCCACCGCGACCGCCGCGGCCGAGGCGGTCGGCGGCGAGGTCGCCGCCCTCAAGGGCGATGAGACGTACGACGTCGTCTGTCTCGCCGTGCCGATGACACACGTCACCGAGTCGATCCGCCAGCAGGCGGGACGAGCACGGCAGGCGGTCGTCGACGTCTCGGGCGTGATGGAGCCCGCGCTCGTGGCGATGGCAAATCACGCTCCCGACCTGGAACGTGTGAGTCTGCACCCCCTCTTTGCGCCCGCTCGCGCCCCCGGCTCGATTGCCGTCGTTCGCGACCGATCGGGTCCGGCGACCGACGAGGTCCTCGCCGCCCTCGAAGGGCGCGGGAACGTCTTACTCGAGACGACGGCGGCGGACCACGATCGGGCCATGGGGACCGTCCAGGCGGCGACCCACGCGGCGGTCCTCTCGTTCGCACTCGCCGCGGAAACGGTTCCGGACGGATTCGAAACGCCAATATACGAGGACCTTCGGCGACTCGCCCGGCAGGTGACCGCGGGAACGCCGCGCGTCTACGCCGACATTCAGGACACGTTCGACGGAGCGGGCGCGGTCGCCGACGCCGCCGCTGCGATCGCCGACGCTGACTCGGACGAACTCGAGTCGCTGTACCGAGAGGCGGCCACTCGATGGCACGACGGGAACGATGGCGAGGCAGACGAGATCAACGGTGAATCAGACGCCGGCAGACGCGGCGGTGGCCGCGGTGGTGACGGGTGACCGACCAACGTGAGGCCATCCGATCGAACGCGAAATACCTGCGAAATGTCCGGCCGATCGATCCTGACGAGATCTGTGAATACGTCGAGGGGACCCCCCACCCGGCTGTCGTCCGACAACACCTCCGAGAGGACGCGGCCGCCCTCGGCATCATCGAGCGCGAGGACGGCACCTTCGTTCCGGTCGGCGACGCCCCGGTTCGGCCCCGTCGAGAACCAGTGACGCGCGTCCCTGCCGAATACGAACGTCAGCTCGAGGAGGTGCTGGTCGACCGCTATGGGCCGAACTGGTACGATGGGGCGTCCGGGGACCTGCTGCGGTCGACGATCCGCCGGTTCAAGGCCGACTACCTCGACGGCCGCGCGGTCGAGTACGACGAAGACGTCGCGGCAGGATACGCGATTTACCACCTGCCGGGTTACTACGCGGCGGTCCAGTACGCGCTCGACGACCTCGCCGATCGGAGTCTGCTGGGTCGGAACCTCCGGGTGCTGGACGTCGGTGCGGGCATCGGCGGCCCCGCACTCGGACTCTGTGACTACTTGCCGGACGACGCCTTGCTCGAGTACCACGCGATCGAACCGAGCGCCGCGGCGGACGTCCTCGAAGACATGTTCGCGTCGACGAGTCGAAACGTCCACGCGACGATTCACCGGACGACGGCGGAAGCGTTCGATCCGAGCGCGACCGTCGGCGGCGCTGACGGGTCGGGCGATGGATTCGATCCCGCGGCGCCCGACGACGGCTTCGACCTCGTCCTCGCCTGTAACGTCCTGAGCGAACTCGACGATCCTGTGGCGGTCACGCGGTCCGTCCTCGAGACGCTCGCGCCGGATGGGACGCTGCTGGCGATGTCACCCGCCGACAAGAACACCAGTATCGGGCTGCGAGCGGTGGAACGCGAACTCGAGGGCGAACGGATCTGGGACCCCGCGGAGAGCGGTGTTGACGTCGACTGCGATACCGTCGACGGGTCGGCCACCCACCGTCTCGGCGCGGTGACCGTCTACGGCCCCACGGTTAGGCTCTGGCCCGGTGAAACCCCCTCGGACCGCGGCTGGTCGTTCGACGTTCGGCCGGACGTGGACGTCCCGAGGTTCCAGCGGCGACTCGATGACGCCGCATCGGCCGACGAGGACCACGCGCCCGGCGAATTCGTCAACGTGGACGTTCAGTTTTCCTACTCGCTGCTCCGACTCGATGGCCGACGCCGGATCGATATGGCGCTCGAGACGGCCAAGTGGGCGAAGATGGCCGAGATGGGCCACCACGTCCCCAATCGGATCGATCTCGTCGCGGCCAAACTCAGCCGGTCACTGAGCGGAACCGACGGCCGCGGTCGTGACGCCACCCGCGGCAGATCGAACCCGCTGTTCAAGATCAGCGACGGGAGCGAGGCACTCGAACACTACGCCGTTCTCACGAACGAGACCTCGCTGAACCGGCCGCTACTCGAGGCCGATTACGGCGAGGTCTGCTCGTTCGAAGGTGCCCTGGCACTCTGGAACGACGACGAGGAAGCCTACAACCTGGTCGTCGACGAGGAAACGATAGTCGACCGGATCGCCTGATCAACGAGGCGATGGTCGACTGGACCGCCTCGAACCGCAGACTGACAAAAACGGTGGGCTTTTCGCATTGCCGTTCGACCGACGTGATATGAGCGACGACCTCGAGATCCTGTTGACCAACGACGACGGGATCGGAAGCACCGGTATCAGGGCGCTGTACGATGCCCTCTCCGAATACGCCAACGTGACCGTCGTCGCCCCCGCCGGAGATCGAAGCGCAAGTGGTCGATCGCTCTCGCACGAGGTCGAAGTCGACGACCACGAACTGGGCTACGCAGTCTACGGGACACCCGCGGACTGCGTCGTTGCCGGCCTCGCCGAACTCGGCCCCTTTCCGGACCTCGTCGTCGCCGGCTGTAACAGGGGTGCAAACCTCGGCGAGTACGTCCTCGGCCGGTCCGGAACGATCAGTGCCGCCGTCGAAGCGGCGTTCTTCGATGTCCCTTCGATCGCGACGTCGTTGTACGTGCCGGTCGACGACACGCCGTTCACAGCGGTCGACGTGACGGCCGACGACTACACCGAAGCGACCCGGGTGACGACCTACCTCGCGGATCGCGCACTCGAGGCTGGCGTGTTCGATCACGCCGCGTATCTCAACGTCAACGTGCCGCTACCGGACAGCGAACCCGCGCCTATCGAGATCACGCGTCCCTCGAAACGCTACGATATGGACGCCGAACGCGATGGCGGCCACGTCTCGCTCCACGATCGGGTCTGGGACGATATGGATCCGGATTCGATTCCCGACCCGGTCGGCACCGACCGCCGGGCTATCGTCGAAGGTCGCATCAGCGTTTCGCCGTTGACGGCCCCCCATTCGACGAACCACCACGAAGCGCTCGACTCGCTCGCGGAAACCTACCGGGAATTCGTCGGGGCGACCGGCAGATGACGGCCGTGACGATCGGACAGCATGCACCGAACGATACGTTCGGTATCAGACGCGTCGATCGCGACCCCCGGTCGTCGCCGCTCGAACGCTCGCGAGCGGCCTCGGTGAACCCGATCGACGGAAGGCGGTGGCCCCTGTCGATTACAGACCGAGGGGGCGTCGGGCCGACCGTTCGCGATCGCGTCAGTCTGCGAGCCTGTCGGTCGCCGAAAGTGATAACTAACTTGCGACCTGCAAGGACGGTTCTAATCGCCGGCGGAACCGTCAAAATAGTCGCAACGTAACCAAGGGAAACTAAGTGTATAATATATGGATCACAAAATCAAGGTAGGTGGGCGTTCAAGCTGTGGTAGTTCCAACGGAGCGTGATACACGAATGGTATTCAGTGCACTCTGGGCGCGCCTCTCGTCTTTCTGGAGCAGTTCGACTGACGAATCCACATCGAACGAGTCTGCGACATCGTCGACCGAGGACCAGGATGTTGACGACGAGGACGAAACGTTAAGCTATGCAGAACAGATCGAATACGGTGTCGACGAACGCGAACTACCCGACGAAGATAAAATTCTCAGGCTACTTGTCAAACGCGGCGGACGGGTCGATCAAACCACGATCCGTGACGAAACCGAGTGGTCACAAGACCGACTCGAGGCCGTCATCGATCGGATGGAGGACGACAACCAGATCAGCGCAATTACGGTCGGCCGCAAGCGCGTGATCTGCCGGCGTGGCTTCGAGCCGAAGGGGTACCGGGGCCACCTCAACGAATAGCATTGCGCACCCGTACACGAGTCCCGCAAAGACATCCACTGCTCAGGAGTACGCTCTGGCTCGAACGACGGCCGTACCTGCGACGTGCCGCAGACGCTCTACTCGAAGCGCCGACGTCTTCACGTCGTGGATCGGTAGCGACCCCTGCGACGCGGACCACGTCCGCTGACCAATACGTTTAAGCGAACCGCTCGAGACCATCGGGCATGGTCTCGGACGAGTTCCTCGACGGAGAATCGCTTACCGGCCGGCAAGCAGCGCTCGTCTTCGCCGGCTTCCTCAGCCTCATAATCCTCTCCGGAGTTCTACTGGTGCTTCTGCGAGGCGTGTTCTGACGGCGCTACAAGTTCCCGCGTTTTTGGAGTACGGCTCTCGACCCGGCTCGACCGGCTGGATCCGTCGGTAGAGCGCTCGTCGAATAGATGACGATTCCGAGGGCGATGCCACCGAGAGGCCCGACGGCGGACTCGACGGTCCCATCTCGAGTTCGCCACGTCTACCACGACGGAAGTGGCCCACCTCGAGGGCCCGTCGTTCGACCGACCAAAGACCACGGCCGACTATCGAAACCACCACTTCCGCCGCTTCTGCGGGAGTCGTTCCATCGGCCGAGACTGACTGATGGCCGATCTTCAAGCCGTGCGAACTGAACCAGCAACAGGAGATTCAATATACTTATTAATAATTCTAATAACTACGCGCCCGTAAGATACACACGGAGGGAGTGACCGATGGGTGCATTCAAAGTACTGCGAAAGAGAACCTGCAGAACGGGGTCAGCTCGCATCACGGCGCTTCACGAGTGTCGAAACTGCGGCAAAAAGCTCTCGCCGGACGTCGACACGTGTTCCACCTGTGGATCACAGGAGATTGCACATTACGAATTCTGAACGGCCAACCCGGCCAGTTCGGGAGAGTGTCCGTCCGCGCCCTCGCCGCCGTGATCGTCCTTTTGAGTGTTCGCCTTCTCGAGCGGACTCGGACTGTGAGTCCGCTCGGTGAAGCGCTCGTCGAATACTACGCCACCTGTCGGGGGCTATCGGTAGTACCCCTCTTCTGCCAGGACTCGAGTGCGAGGCGTCGCTGGAGACCCCTCCGAATCTGACGACTCGATTTCGCCCGACGACCTCCCCGCGTTTCCACTGGAGGACTGCTCTTACGCCGCTCGTTGTCGCGGATCGAATAAGGCGCAGTTGGGACACCACACGGACCCGTCGGTCCGCACGATCCGTTTGCCACTACAGTTGGCACAGCGCTCTTCGGCATAATCTGCCATACTGCCGGGGATGAGGGATTGATCATTATGGGTATTTCGGTAATCCCGGATTCGGTGTCGTCTGACCGTCTCGCGTTCCGATACGTCTCATACGGACTACTGTAAGTCATTGCCGGTGCAACCGCGACCGTCCTGTGGGTGCACCGGTACATCGGTACAGCAGACCGTATCAGACATCGTCCGTCTCCTGCTCCGGTTCCCGGTGGTACCTCCCCGACGGACGCCAATCTCGGTCGGTCGGCGGCATTCACAGCCGCGAACGCGATTCGAATACTCGCAGACAGGACCGTGATGATACCGTTGGTATCTGATTCCAACCGGCAGAGATACTGGACGGGGTTGATATCGTCTACGTCGAAATACGCAGTCGTCGCGCGGCCCGCTGCGCGACGCTGGCTAAATCGTTGAAGGCTCGTGAGGTGCGACTCCGTCGATTCGTCGGCACCCGATTCCAACTGATTGGGAATCGGGGTGGCGTTGATATCACTCGATCCGAAACACACGGTTGTCGCGTGACATGCGACGCGCGACAGTGACCCAACATCGCACACCTACCCACCCACCTGCACACCAGTCTCCCCACCAATCCACCACTTTCCCCGCTTTCTTCCCGTCTCCCACTGTTCGTCATCCGTCTTTGAACCCGGCGTTCGCCTCCTCCCATGGGTTTTCGACCGCGCCTTCGACTGCGGATTATAGAGATACGAGGAGAATATCCGCGCGTTTAGGCGCGGGATGAATTCGACAACTCGGGCGGAATCCACGCTTCGATGACCAGTCCGAGATTTCTTTTCCATACATTGAAGTGGGAAGCAACCCTCTGAGAGCGGAGGAATCAGGCAGGGAATAGAGTGATTCCCGCCAGTCCGACGATGGCGGCCTGGCCGCCCCAAGCAATCAGACAATAATCGGAACCAGTCGATGACCGCCCATCCCTCACAGGGGTGACGCGGAGTTGACTGCTGGAAGCACCACGGAAGTAACTCCGAGTCTGTCGAAGCCCACTCGAGCCTCGCCGGGCACAACCAACCACGAGGGTCGAACACGGCCGAGGATAGGAGTACCGGGGGCTTGGCACTCCCAGCAGTCCCACCCGCCACAGTCCGTGACCCCCGCACGGATTCCCACCGTGTCGGGGGTCGGTGGAACTGCACACCTGAAATCTCCACCGCTCAGGATTCCTCCGCGTGAACGCGGAGGAGGATGTCAACCGTGCCTCTCTCGAGACCGATAGCAATTAGCACTCGCGCTGGTTGAGAGGGAGACGACGAGAACGATGCCGCCGATCACGTTCACGAGGGTTTCGGGTCGCCACTCACAACGGTTGTAGATTCCGATTTTCGGACGGACGTTCTCGAGTCGAAACTGCGAGTGACGAATCTTCGAAACGACGGAACCCTGTCTACGAATCCCATCTTCGAGAACGATTCGACGAAGACGGACATTTACAAGCGGTCGAGGCGAATGCCACGGGGCTTGACCCCGAGGCATTTCACCGATACACTTCGTCGATTCCCAGCCGACAGTTTATTTATCTCCACTGAACGATCGCTGCGTATGGAGCAGGTGACCCTCGACGAGGTCGATCGGTGGATGAGTCCGGCACGGAGCAAACGTTCGCTCTCGAACGCACTCGGAGCCGAGCACCTCGCAGTGAACCACTACGTGCTCGAGCCCGGCGAGAGCTTCGGATTCGGGTATCACCGCCACCCCAATCAGGAAGAACTCTTCTACGTGCTCGAGGGGACGGCAACGTTCGAAACGGAGGACGGCGACGTGACCGTCAGCGCGGAGGGCGCGATCCGTTTTGCGCCCGGCGAATGGCAACTCGGCCGCAACGAAACTGACGAGCGGGTCGTGGCGCTCGCACTCGGCGCACCCGCCGACGCCGACGATGCGGACATTCTCCGGACGTGTCCCGACTGTGGCGAGCGCCGGCCGGTCCGCATCGAACCGACCGCTGACCGCGATGCCCTCGTTGCCATCTGTGAAGAGTGCGGTGCAGAGACGGTGCGCCACTCCTAACGGTCACTCTCGTACCCCTGTGTCCGCGAACCCTGTATCCTCGCGGACATCCAGTTTGCGGTACGTACAGGCACCGACCGTGACAGTCGGGTAAATGGATAGCTCCGAATAGCTATTGCAAGCGCCAGCTATCTTACTCGTATGAAGCGTCGAACATTCCTTGCGACCGTAGGGAGCACGTCGACGCTGGTAGTGACGGGGTGTGCGGGCAGTGGCAATTCGGCCGTCGAAGAAACCGCCGATGTCGTGATGAGCGATTCCCAGTTCGATCCGCGGAATATCCACGCTGACGCAGGCTCAACGGTCACCTGGACGAACGAGGACGAGACCCGCCATACAGTCACAGCAGCCTCGGATAACTGGACCAAAGACAGCGATGTCGACGGTGGTGAGGAGACGACGCACACGTTCGAGGAAAGCGGCGTGTACGACGTGTACTGCACCGTCCACGGCGACGCCGACCTTTCGGGAATGAGTATGAAGGTGGGCATCGGTGACGCCACCATCGGAAGTCCGCTCGGAAGCGACTCCGACGAAGATGGCTATTACTGGGGAACGGCAGGTCCACTCCCGAGGCTTCTTTTCCCCTCCGTAGCATGCACTGCGATGAAGCTAGTGGCTGCGAATTGCGGGAGAGTTGGACGGGCAACCGAGAGCAGTGTTCCTCCTACGGAGCGACCAGCAGCCAGTGAGAAACGAGATATTTATTCACTATCGTTCCCTTTTGAAAGATTCACACCGTTCAACGTGATCTGATCGATTGGATCGGACGCATCCTCGTCGTGGCGGTACTCGTCTCCGTAACCACAGTCGCTATTGGATTCCTGCTGAATGTATTCCGGATGGCTCTGCATCCAGTACTTACGGTGCTCCTCGGCGAGGTCATCGTCTGCGGACGTTTGGGTATGCTACTATCGTCATACGGAGGAATCCTTCCGGCAACAGCGATAGGAGCACGCTCATTTCTTCGAAGTCACTCGTGGAATCATCGTTCAGTTCACATCAGTACGTATCGTCGTGTCCGAGAACCGGTCCTCGAGGCCGTTTTCACTTGGACAGCGACTGGTCTGTCTGTGGACTGTCCGATCGTTCGTGTTCTGTAGCGTCGAAACTGCGACTCGAGGACACTCGATTCGGTACGTACAGGTGATGTACGTATCGCTCATGCACGGACTGTCGTCGACGCGACCGAGTTGGACACCACGTCACGAGAGTCGTTTCGACAGAAAGCGACACGTCGGGTCATCGCCGCCCGATTTCAGGGAGGTTGGGAAACGGCCCTGTCTTTGTAAGTACTATAGCCATAGCTGTTGACGACGTACGCCTTCCGCCGGGGCACAATGGCAACCCGCTGCCACCATCGTCTCGTGTCGTCATAGCCTGCCCCGGCCCTGTTGACGGCACCGGCGATCCAGTACCACAGCGCTCACCGGCAACTGGTATCACGGCCTCGCCGTCGGGAGTAACGGGTTCCACTCGCACGGAGGCGAACGCGATAAACGGTTCTCCTGTTGCACCTTCACCGCGACAACCGCCAAAATCTGTCGAAATAGCGGTCGTTAGCCGGTCATGTTCCCGCCGGTCTGATTGCCAGTCTCGTTTCCGCCGGTCTCGTTTCCGCCGGTCTCGTTTCCGCCGCCACCGCCGCCGCCTCCGACCTGAATATCGCCAACCATCGTCGTCGGGTGGACCTGGCAGATGTACGTGGTCATCTCGCTGCTGGCCTCGAACTCGAGCCACTGGTCTTCGGGTTCGGTGACGACTTCCGTCGCGAGGTCGTCGACGACCTCGTCGTTTTCGCCGCGGATTTCGATGTTGTGCCGGGCGCCGTCGCCGGTCGTCCAGCCGATCTCGTAGGTTTCTCCCTCCTGGAGGATGAGCGTCGGGTTCTCCGCGTCCGCGATCGAGTCGGGTGCGATCCCGAGCCAGCCGGATGTCTGCCCGTCGAACTCGATCTGCGTGCCGGGTTCGATCTCCACGCCGCCGGCACCACCGTTACCGCCGTTGCCGCCGTTGCCGCCGTTGCCGCCGTTGCCGTTACCGCCGCCGCCACCGCAGCCAGCGACTAACGCCGTCGACGTCGCGACACCTGTTAGCTTGAGCATTCGCCGTCGAGATACGGACTCATCGTGTGCCATCATTCCTGTTTAGAACGCAACACGAATAGTCAGATACCCGTCTATTGCATGGGTATCAAGTTCGAACCGGTAGTTACCTCGCTGAGCTTGACCGATATCCGATCGCAATTTTAGATCTAGAGATGCTGTCCAGTGCGCGTCTGTACGTAGCGTGCGTTCCATGTCCAAGAATTCGATGAGAGTCGGACGGAATCGCCCTGATTTTCCCCTCGAGCACCACCGACAGAACGAGATTTCCGGCGGTTCGTGTCCGGGATGCAGGCAACCCTGCCGTCCTCAATTTGAAACGGCACGAGCACCGAGACGACGTGATGTCTGCCTGAGTCAGGTCGACGGAGAACAGATGCTCGAGGCTTCCGAACCCGATGCTATGGCAGCGCGCTACTACCAGTTTCTTCTCGTTCGCTCAAACGGTCCGTCCACCAACTCGACCGCCGCTCTCTGTAGAAGGACTAAGCTGGTTGCCACCCTAGCTAGCACATGGCACCCGGGATCGAAACCATCGAGTTCGTGGCCCGATCGCCCCACCGGGTCGGTGTTCTCGAATCGCTACACGACGGACCGACCGACCGAGGGAGCCTTCGCGAGGCGACCGGCGCCTCCTCCCCCACCGTCGGGCGCATCCTCGGTGATTTTCTAGACCGCCGGTGGGTAGAGCGGGACGGCGCGGTCTATGCGTTGACGCCCCTCGGTGAGTTCGTCGCTGATCGGTTTCTCGCGCTTCGCGACGCGATGGAGACCGAGGCGAAGCTCCGGGACGTTTGGCGGTGGCTGCCGCTCGACATGCCCGGATTCAGCGTCGACTTGTTCACCGATGCGGTGGTCTCCTACCCGGGGCCAGCGTATCCCTATGAACCCGTCGAACGGCTCAGCCACCTCATCGAATCGACGTCGACGATGCGCGGCTTCGACCGCATCGTGTACAAATCGTCCAACCTCGAGACGGCCTGCGGGGCGGTCCTCGACGGAATGACGTTCGAGTACGTGTTCACGCCTGAATCGCTCCGAGGGACGTTCGCCTGGGATCCCGAACGGATACGCGAAGTCACCGCCTGCGACCACGCGAGCGTCTTCGTTCACGATCACCTCCCCGGCAGCGACCGGTGTGGCCTCGGGATCGTCGACGACCGGGCTGGCATCTGCTGTCACGATCCCGAGACCGGCGCACTGGTGGCCGTCGTCGATACCGACGCACCCGAAGCCCGCGATTGGGCCGTCTCGACCTTCGAGGAGGTGAAAGCGGAGGCGACGCCGGTTGACCCCTCCATCGTCGACACGTTCCGGACGCCGTAATTGCATCGCGCGGTTTCACGACGTGAAATTCTGCACGCGACATCACGACGGTCCCAGCGGGCCTCCGTTCAGGTGAGGGCCGAGACTATGACCGAGTGTTACGACACCGTCGTCATCGGCGGCGGTCAGGCCGGTCTCGTGACCGGGTACTACCTTCGACAGCACGAGCAGGACTTCGTCATTCTCGACGCCGGCGAACGGATCGGCGACGTGTGGCGGAATCGATGGGACTCGCTCCGCGTGTTCACGCCCGCTCGCTATAGCAGTCTGCCAGGAATGGCGTACCCGACGTCGCCGTATCACTTCCCCGGGAAAGACGAGGTCGCCGACTATCTCGAGACGTACGCTGACCGGTTCGACCTTCCCGTCGACTTCGGCGTCCGCGTCAGGAAGCTCGAACGAGACGGCGATAGGTACCGAATCACTGCGGACGACCGCCGGATCGAAGCCGCGAACGTCGTGGTAGCGATGTCGAGCTACCAGGTCCCGGTCGTGCCCGACTTCGCCGACGAACTCGCCGACGACATCGTCCAGGTACACGCAAACGACTATCGCAACCCCGAGCAGCTCCAGGACGGCGGTGTCCTCGTCGTCGGGGCGGGGAACTCGGGGGCGGAAATTGCCCTCGAGGTCGCCGATAGCCACCAGACGTGGGTGTCGGGTTCGGACGTCGGTCACGTTCCGTTCCACATCGACTCCTGGTTCGGCAGACATCTCGGGGGGCCGTTCGTCATGCGTGTGCTCTTCCACCGGATACTTACGACGGGCACGCCCATCGGACGGCGGCTTCGGCCGAAAGTCCTCTCCCGGGGCGGTCCGCTCGTCCGGGCCAAGCCGGAGGACCTGTCCGTGACGGGAATCGACCGCGTGGCCCGGACGACCGCGGTTCGGAACGGCCAGCCCGTGGTCGGCGCTGATCGGGTCTTGGACGTCGCGAACGTCGTCTGGTGTACGGGCTTTCGGCCCGACTTCTCCTGGATCGACCTCCCGGTCTTCGACGGTCAGAACCAGCCCAAAGAGCCCGTTCACGATCGCGGTGTCGTTCCCGACGCACCCGGACTCTACTTCGTCGGCCTATTCTTTCTCTATTCGATGACCTCCTCGCTTTTCACCGGCGTCGATCGTGACGCAAGATATGTCGTGGACCACCTCACGACGCGAACCTAGATCGACGGGCCGGTATTCGATACCGACAGTTGCGTCACGAAGCATCCAGCGTCGCTTCCGACTGAGCGTCGGTGAAATACTCGACATCCGCGTACTCGAGGAGCCACGTCACGTAGGAATCGGCCACGGATTCCCACTCGTGCTCTCGGATACGGTCGACCACCGACCGGAACGCGTCGTCGTTCTCGAAGTACGCCCCCTCGATCGTTTCCTCAATGACCGCCTGTTCGGCGTCGGAGCGGTTGCACCTCTGTCGGTCATCTGCTCCATTCAACCTGAGGGGCTGGCAAGGAGTGTGGAGGCAGCTAGGAAAGAAACGGTCTGTTCGACGAGGTTCACGCTGGGGCTGGCAGAAGTGACGGCCTATTCGGATTCGTTTGTCTCTGTCGTTCGTCAGCCTTCGGACTGCGCGGGCTGTTAGCTCTCGAGGAGGGATACGGCGTGCGGCCGGTGTCTGCTCGTTATATCTCGCTTACCAACTGCGAGTCGGGATAGCGACGTCATTACAATACCACAGCGAAACGACCTATTGACGTCCAGGTGTCGATCAATGGATTCGCCCGACGAACTGAAATCACAGGTCGAAGAGACGAACGAACGGATTTTCAACCGAGGTGATATCGACTATGTCGACGAAGTCTATGCGGAAGACATGGTGATGCACAACGTCGCTCACGGCGAGGACTACGAGGGACGAGAAGCGTTCAAAGAGTGGATCACGGACCTTCGGGATACCTTTCCGGACTTCGAGGTCGAGATCCTGGACACCATCGTCGAAGACGACACGGTCGTTACCAGATACCTCGCCCGGGGCACACACGAGGGGCCACTTCCCCCGTTCAACGGTGAGCCGACGAACGAGAAAGTTGAGTTCGAGGGAGTCACGATTCACGCGATGGACGGCACGAAGGCGACGGAGGCGTGGTGGTACTACGATCAGCTCACCACCCTCACCCAACTCGGTATCGTCCCCGAGACGCCGCCGATGTAGCCGCCCGTCGCAGTCCTCGCACGGAGACGGGAAAGCCCGTCCAACGTTTCTGAACGATCGCTCCGCCGGATGAGGCTATCTCTGCTTCCACGATCCCCGATGGACCTGTGCTACCGCGCTGGCTTCTGCAGACGTTGATCCGGTCCTGGTTGGTATCGGGGTGTATGGAACGACCTCGAGTACGATCGCGGCAGATACAGCCCTGAATAGTTTGAGGGTCACAGAGCACCTGGTATAGCTTATATCTTGTACTATACGCCTGCGAATCGTTCAATATGGGTGTGAAGAGACGCAATACTTCTTGCTATGCAAATCCATAGCATACGACATGAGTTACAGGCCGATGGCTCTCGTTCGAAATGGCCTCACTGCTCTCAAGCCGCCACCTCGACTCGTCGATTGGTCGATTTTCGGAATCGTCATGTTCGAAGCCGTATCGGGGGTCGCTTCGTTTACTCTCGCAACACCACGAGGGTGGCCGGTATTCTGGGCCCACCGGATCGCCGGATTGGCTCTCATCGGACTGTTATGTTTCAAACTCGCTCGGGTCCGATATCGGCTCATCCAAAGCGAGCAGTGGCAAGCTTCTACACTCCTATCGATACTAACCATAACTGCGGCAGTGGGGGCGCTCACAACGGGAATTGCTTGGGTGTTCGGACTGGACGTCCGGCTCTACTACTGGACGCTCCTGAGTGTTCATGTCGGATTCGGGCTCGTACTCGTTCCGTTGATGGTGTGGCACCTCACGACCCGCTTTCGTCTCCCGAGTCGACGTGACTTCGACCGTCGCCGGACGACGCTCAGGTACACGGCACTACTGCTCGGTGGTGCAGTAACCTACTGGGGGCAGGAACGTGCGAATCGAATCCTCGACACACACGGCGCTGACCGGCGGTTCACGGGGTCTCAGCCGCGACACGGACACGGCAACCAGGGGTTTCCGGTCACCTCGTGGGTTGCAGACGACCCCGATCCAGTCGACCGATCCGATTGGACGCTGACGGTCCGCGGCGACGTCGAGACGCCCCTCGAGTACGCATACGTCACGTTAGAACACGGTAACGAAGCAGAAGCGCTCTTGGACTGCACGAGCGGCTGGTACACCGTTCAACGGTGGCGTGGGATTCGTGTTGGCGACTTGCTCGACGCAGCCGAGGTCCGCGACGAGGCGCGATTCGTCCGGTTCGTGTCGGTAACCGGCTACCGCTGGTCACTGCCGATCGAAGAGGCACGGCAGGCGCTTCTCGCGACGCACGTCGGTGATGAGCCGCTTAGCCACGGCCACGGTGCACCGATGCGTCTCGTGGCGCCCGGCCGCCGAGGATTTCAATGGGTGAAGTGGATCGACCGAGTGGACGTCCGCCGACGCGGCGACCCTGCCCAGTGGCTCGTGACGTTACTCAGTGGCTTCGATTGAGGAACGGGAAACGGGGTAGCTGGCCTTTCGGAACGCGGCTGGTGGAATAGCAGTACCTGCTGAATACATATCCTCCGTCCGATACGGCTTCCTCCCATCACCGGTAGCTGATACAACTACCGGCGTCGGGTTCACACGCTTATTTTCCTCTCCGAATCCAGGTACCGACGACAATTTGCGCTGACCGCGACCTTACATCGCGAAATTACGAACTCGCCGGGGCTCGCTCGATGCGGGTGCCTGCCGAGGCTCGAGTAAGACGCGTTTCACTTACGACGTATCGGTTCTCCAGGGAGAATAGGGCGAGTGCCTCAGGGTGACCCGAGGCGGTTCACCATCTATCGGATCTGTTGATCGTCGGTGGTAGTCCAATGCGTCTCTGGATACGATTGAGTTCCGCCGTGACTCTTACGAGCGACGATTTCGACGGTCGCTGATAGTTTCCCCTCGCGTTGCTCGCTCGACTCCTCGTAGTACAGAATTGTTAGATCGAGACAGGCGCGGAGAAGTTCGTTCGAGCGAAACCGATACCGGTCCGTACTCGGACCGACCTCTGCTGGCGGCTCTGAACGGAGGTGGTGCTGATAGAACAATAGCCCGCCCGGTTTCAGAGCGTCCTTGAGGTCGCTCAGCCGATCGAGAGTTCGGAAAAAACTGATAGTCACGACGTCGTAGCGATTCTCCGGATACTCGAATTGCGTTGCGTCGGCCTGGATCAGATTAATGCGGTCACCGACACCTCGCTCCGCTGCATTTTGCCGAGTGATTCGGAGGCCCTCGACGGATTGGTCGAGAGCGTCGACTTCACACCCCTGTTTGGCGAGAAAGATCGCGTTGCGTCCCGTGCCACAGGCGACATCGAGCGCTCTTCCGGTCGTCGGCTCGTCGACGTATTCTCGAAGTACCGGCGATGGGTCCAGTTCTGATGGATACGCACCGGTGCGAAACCGTTCATCCCACGTGGTCATACATCCGATACGGCGTCGCGGCCCTTGTCAGTACCTCTGAGACGCCGTCGTCGACACCACTTTCTCGGTTACTCACGTGAGAACGGCCTACACTATCTGCTGGGGGTGTTACGCAGGAGTGACCTCCTCTCCGTCGGTTACGACGGAGCTTCCCACGAGTCTCCCCGCTGATTTGGGGATGTACGTTTGCATACCGACGGGATGCTGGCGGGGCCACGCCGCCGTTACTCCTATCCGGCAGTGGGGTCACGGTTCTGCCCTGTTGACTCGGCGGTATCTTGCTTGTTTTTCGTCGGTCAGCATCCGGTACGACCACAGACCACGTAACTCAGTCGTGCGGCGAGTCACGCCCGGCCTGAAGGCCGCGATTCTCTCGCCTACAGAAGATAGATGTCTTCCTCTACCCTACTGACATGGAGCACATCGACTTCCTCGAGGAACGAGCGCGAAACGTCTCTTCCAGCGGCGACCGAAATGAGGGGAAGATGGTGAGCCAACCAGATCAACTGGACGTTGACGACTTCGAGGAGACGGTCCCCGCCGAGGTTCGCGAACGGATGTTCCGGTTCATCGTCGAGCGGGGTCTGGACCGTCATAGGGAAATCTACAGGCGGAGCAAGCCGAGTGCCCCGGGCTTGACCCCGAGGCGGTTCGCGGCGCATTGGCCGCCGAGGCTCGGAACTCGGCATCAGGATCGTACCGAACACGAATTATCCTCGGAAGTCGCGTTCACGTCATTTCCCACAGGAGTCCGACGGAGGTCGCCTCCTGTAAATCGATGCTCTGATATCGGTAGTCGTTCTCCGGTGAGACCCGCTGTTTGAAGTGGTCGAACGGTATCTCCGATTCCGCTGCGATTGTCGGTGCCAGCGACAATCGTAGTCCGCGCTGCTCTTCGTTTAGAGCCGCCGTCTGCCAGCAGAGCGCCGAGACGCATTTATACGGCAACATCCATCGACGGTTGGTAGTAGTCGCTGAACGTATCGTATCGCTCGAACGCTTCCTCCGCTATCGATACTGTGTGTTGGAGAGGCTGTTCCGCGGAAACCTCGCCACATCTCGCCCCGGCGATGCCGAGCGAATGGCTCACCATCAGTGGAGACACGTTGGAGTGCTTATGTAGGTTCAATTTGATATTTGATTGAAAAAAGCCAAACATGAGCCCTACACGATCGGAGTAGACAGAATTGGGTACACCCCTCTCGACGAGGTATCCTTGCCACTCTTTCCCATCCTCATAAACTATAATTTCAGTCACTGCGAAAGTAACATACTGATAATAATAATAGCAGAGTTACTAATAGACTTCGCTGTATGTCAGATAAACCACGGCGTACGTTCCTCAAGGTGAGTGGCAGTCTACTGGGTGGAGTTGCGGTGGGAAGTACGGTCATTGCAGCAACAGCAACTGACCGGTTCATTGTTGATACTAGAACAACTCAACGAGAAAGGGTTACAGCAGCTGACCTGACTGTCGTACACGACCTGAGCGAAATCGACCTCCTGGTCGTAGAGGCGACTGAGTCCGAACTCGAGTCGCTAAACGCGCAGTACGCTCCGGATAGTAGATACTCACTGAACCGTCCCCTCAGTGACCAGACGCCTCTCACAGCCGGGGCAACGTCCGAGCCAGGATACACATATCAGTGGGATAAGCAGGCCCAGAATATCCCAGAAGCACACGAGGTTACTCGTGGGGAAGGGACTCGCGTAACCATTATCGACACAGGGGTCGCCGCTGGTCATCCTGACCTTGAGCATGCAGTGAACACGGACCTGTCTCGGAACTTTACTGACGACGACTATGGTGCTGGTGGTCCATACGGTGGGTACCACGGCACCCACGTCGCCGGTATTATCGCCGCAAACGACCAGAACGATGAAGGCGCCGTCGGTACTGCGCCTGCGACAGATGTTGTCGACTGCCGAGTGTTCTCACCGGGTGAACTGGCCTCGTTCGCAGATATTCTTGCGGCTATCGTCTACAGCGTCCGCATCGATGCCGACGCCGCCAACATGAGCATCGGGGCGTACCCAGTCTCGCGCGAGGGATATGGTCAATTCTACGGCGAGGCACTCAACCGAGTCACGACCTATGCCAACAATCAGGGGACGTTGCTCATCGCAGCTGCAGGTAACGACAGCGCTGACCTCCAGCGTGACGGGCGTATTTGCGGCGACTTCGACGACGACGGCACGGAGGAGTGCATCTCCGCAGTCAGTCTTCCCAACGAGGCAGCGAACGTCATGTCCGTCAGCGCCACCGGACCAGTTGGCTACCGTTGGGGGGACACGGGGCTCGAAGAGGAGACCTATAGTCCGGCGTTCTACACCAATTATGGGACTAACGCCATCAACATTGCTGCGCCCGGCGGAGACGCCGATCTCGCGGCTATCGGTACAGGTGTCGACTGGTGGCTTGACCTCGTTTTCAACACCATCGCAGTACCCGAGTACGCTGACGATGGTACCTATACGGGGGCCACCTATGGCTACGATTGGCTTGCTGGAACGTCGATGGCGTGTCCACAGGTGGTGGGGGCAGCTGCGCTCGTGAAGAGCCAGAATCCTGATTTCACCGCGTACCAAGTGCGCACGACGTTAGAGAGTACTGCTGAGACAGTTGACGAGTACGACAAGGCGTACTACGGGTCTGGCTTCTTGAATCCAGCAGCAGCCATCGACCAGTAAAGGAGGAACCGGGTTCGGTCCATCTATTTTCGACAGAGATTCGAAGCGAGTGCCTCGAGGTCGTTCGGAAGACCTTCGGTCTCGCAGACCCCGCGGAGCTTCGCTCTCTCGAACGACCCCGGCGTAAGCGCCGCGGAGGAGGTCACAAGCGCTCAGTCGTGCCGCGAACGGTTTTACCGTTCCAAGACCAAATGCATGTGTCATCCATGACCTTCGCGTCTACGTGGAGTAATTTGCTCTCCGAGTGTGAGGCGCTCAAGGACGACGCGACACTCATCACGCCGTTGTCCGAGCAGCGGTTTCGAATTACGGACGTCCAGGAGCATCGTATCATCGTCGAGTTCGTCGACTCAGAGGAGTCGCGCCCACTCCAGCGAGAGCAGTTCGAAACGCTCGTCGGCCGGGTTCGGGACGGTATAGCCGAATTCGAACTCGAGCGTCTCCCTCCAGAAGCCGACCCGTATCCGGCGGTGTTGAGTCTTCACCCGCGTTTCGAAATCGACAAGCATACCGGAACGCTCCACGAAACCGACGACCAAACGCCGTCCCGACTCGTTCAGGGCGGCTCGTCCACCGGTGGCGAAGAACGAACTGAGCCCGGCGTTGCGATCTACTCGGATGCGCTGTTACTGGTCGATGCACTCGAGCGCTACGACGTCTCCGAACTCGGTGATCTGGAGACCTCCTCACTGGTCAACCTCTATACGCTGCTCTCGGACGTCCAACGAGATGCTGACGATCTCCGTGGGAACGTTGGGGACGTCCTCCTCGATCGCGTCCATCACGATCAGCCCGTCTACGGGGAGTTCGGCTCCGTCCAGCGGACCGGTCGGACGTATCGGTCACTGCGGGACGAAGACGAGGTTCTCGAGCGTCTCGAAGACGCTGGCATTCCTCGTGAGCGGGTCACTAGCGTCGACTCGACGAAAGTCGACGACGCGCTCGAGGTAACCGAACTGGTACCATCGGACGTCTACGAGATCGAAGACCGCGAGTACGTCCGCAAAGCCGAGGTCGACGAGGAGGTAAAGGAGACGCGGCTACAGGGTCTCAAAGACCGACTAGCTTCGACAGAGGGCGACGAGGCTGCGGAGCTACGAGACGAGATCGAAGAGTTGGAGCAGCGCATCAACGACCTCACGAGCTTCCAATCCGGTGCGGAGGTGTGAGACGATTATCTCTCAATTCCGCATCGAGCTCGAGTACGATTCGACCGTACTGTGACGTGATATCGTTATTGGGGTGGACCGAACGCTCGAGGAGTTTCAGGCGGTCATCAACGAGTCGATGGGACTCGACCAGGACCACCTCTTGTTCTCGGCACTGGGCAAGATTCAATACCTTACGAACCTCTCGAAGAGAGTTTCGCTCGGCTGATCTAGCGACGATTTACCGGTACCGGTAGGGGGTGGAGGTGCTGTTCCGGGAACTCGAAACGCAGTACGAACTGAATGCGTTCGATACGACGAAGAACTATATCGGAGAGATCCTGCTGTACGCAGCGTTGTTATCCTTGGTGGTAAGTCGTGATTTGCTCGGTTTGGTCATAGAGCACGCTGAGGATGGGGTTGTGTTGCTGCCAGAACGCTGGACGCGCGACCGAAAGGTCGCCACCCAGCTCGTCCTCCACGAACTGATGGGATATTTCCGCTGCTCGCCGCCACCGCTACTGGTATGGCTGATCGAAAACGCTCAGAAGATCCACGAGGAACGACCGATCGTTCAAAACGGCTCGCTACCACTATCCAGCCGACTACTGAGGCTTTGTTAAAGATTACTGGCATCAATATTCCAGTAGTTAGAAATATAACTTTGTATGATATAGTAGGGGTAGGTATGACATACTACAGGGGCCGACGACGATTCATCGAAGCAGTTGGCGCCGCCGGTGTTGCCGCACTTGCCGGCTGTATCGGCGGTAACGGCGGTAACGGTGGCGGCGGAAACCGTCTCAGCTGGCATGCTGGCGGCACTGGCGGAACGTACTACCCGCTCTCGAACGAGTTCAAAACCGTTGTCGAGGACAATACCGACTTCTCGCTGAACGTCCAGTCGACGGGCGCAAGCGTCGAGAACGTCGGTAGTCTCGCGGACGGATCAGCCGATTTCGCGCTCATCCAGAACGACATCGCGTCCTTCGCGAAGGAGGGCACTGGAATCGACGCCTTCCAGGATAACTCGATCGACACCCTGCAGGGCGTTGCGACGCTATACCCGGAGACGATCACACTTGTTACACTCGCCGGAAACGACATCTCGTCGCTCGAGGATTTAAGCGGTGCGACAATCAACACTGGCGATCTCGGATCGGGAACGCAGGTCAACGCTCTCCAGATCCTCGAGTCGGTCGGGATATCCGATTTCGAGGAGCAGAACGCCGGCTTCTCGCAGGCGTCCGAACAACTCGCCAACGGTGACATCGACGCGGCCTTCGTCGTCGGCGGCTGGCCGGTTGGCGCGATAGAGGATCTCGCCAACACGAACGACATCGTGATCGTTCCGATTGAGGGCGAGAACCGCGAGACGGTCAAAGAGAACGCCTCTTGGTTTTCCGATGACACCATCCCCGGTGGCACCTACAGCGGTGTCGAAGAGGACGTCGATACCGTCGCAGTGCAGGCGATGATCGCCACACACGCCGACGTGGCGGCCGATACCGTCGAGACGGTTACTGCGGCGGTCTTCGACAACCTCGGTGAACTCTCGATCAAGACCGACTTCATCACGGTCGACAGCGCACAGGATGGGATGTCCATCGAACTCCACGAAGGTGCGGCGTCCTACTTCGACGCCTGATCCGATTCCAGCGAGGTGGAACCGGGATGGCGTGTGCCGACACGTGGTCGATTTGCCATGCATCGGTCCACCGAACCGATCGACGAACATGAACGATATCGATCTCCTGGACCGTGATCGTCTTTATCAGCGCTTGAAATATCACGGTATGACACTAAACCACAAGTGAGAATGCGTCGCGTCTTCCGTTCAAACATCTTCGCCGCGTACCTCGTAGCAGCAGTACTAGTCCTCGTCGCTGTTGCCGCGACGGTCCCAATCGAGGCGGTGCTCGTCGTCGAGGACGCCGAGACCGGCGAACGATACCTCACCGAACCAGTTTCCGACGGGAGTACCGTAGGCCTCGAGTATATGCATAGTGTGGAGAAATCCCGGGTATACGATGAGTACCGCGTAGACGATCAAACCCTGGTGAACACCCGGATGGAGTTCGAGTCCTACGGCTGGGGGCTGCCCGCCCGGGTTAACGTCACGACCGTCGACGGGATGCTCGTATACGAGCCATCCGAGCCGATCACAGAAATCCAACGCCTTTCGGTTTCACCCGGACGGACCGCCGGTCATACGCTGATCGTCGACGGTCGACGGTACGATCTGGTTGCAGCGACGAATGCGAGTGATGTTCACATCCGTATCAAACAACGATCGCTAATCGAGAGAATCCTATGAACACGAACGATCCATCGGACAGTGGTTCCGACGGGCCTGACGACGATCAGGACGGAACGAACGACGAACTGACTGAAGAGGTTTCCCCCGAGGAGGCCGAGGAGTTGATCGATGAAATCGAACGGCGGCGGTCGCTACAGGGAGTTGCCGCGGTGGCCGTCGCGACGATCGGCATCCTGTTTTCGGTCTTCCAGCTGTTTCTAGCCGCACGCAGCTTCTCCTTTACGATCTGGTTGCCAATTGTCGACAATTGGCAGATCTCGCTCCAACTACTGCAGGCGAACGCGGTCCACGTCTCGTTCGCGCTCGTGCTCACGTTTCTGCTGTTCCCGGCGAGTATGGGAGATGGGATCGTTACACGAAACCTGGGTCGGACCGTCCCTGCCGCATCCCGTAGACTCGGTGATCGAAACCCTCTCACGCGCCTTCTTGCGCGCGTTCGGGCCACGTTTCGATGGGCGTTCCTCGATCCTGACCGCGAACGGGTGACGCCGTTCGACCTCGTGTGTATCGTCGCTTCGATACTCTCGGCAGTCTACTTCTTGACGGAGTTCTCCGAAATTCAGGACATGCGGGTGTTCGGGCTCACGTTTGGGCGGCCGATCACCGAGGTGTACACGTTCCTCCAGCCCGTCTTTGGGGGCGTTCCGTTTATCAGCGAGTACTCCTACGCGATGGCACTCGGCGTGATCGGTGTCCTGTTGGTGCTCGAGGCCACCCGCCGGACACTCGGCTTGCCGCTTATGATCATCGTCGCGACGTTCATCCTCTACGCGCGCTGGGGCTACCTCATTAGCGGCGAGACACCCCTTATCGGCCTGCTCGCGGTCAACGAGTTGACCTGGCCGAGCATCGTTCAGAACCTTTGGTACAACACCGAAAACGGGGTCTTCGGCATCCCGGTGACAGTGTCGGTGAACTTTATTTATATCTTCATCCTCTTCGGTGCGTTCTTGGAGATGAGCGGCGCCGGCCAGTGGTTCATCGACCTCGCATATGCGGCTACTGGAACTCGCAAGGGCGGCCCAGCGAAGGCGAGCATCCTCGCAAGTGGCTTCATGGGGACGATCTCTGGTTCGTCGATCGCCAACACGGTCACTACCGGCGCGTTTACGATCCCACTGATGAAGCGCTCGGGGTACTCGTCTGAGTTCTCCGGTGCAGTCGAGTCCTCGGCATCCTCTGGCGGACAGATCCTACCGCCAGTGATGGGTGCCGCCGCGTTCCTGATGGTCCAGTATACGGCAACGCCGTTCGCGGATATCATCATTCTTTCGACAATTCCAGCGATCGTCTTTTTCTTTGGCGTCTGGGTAATGGTCCATCTCAAGGCGGTCGAAGAGGGAATCGGTGGCGTCGCGGACGTCGACACCGTCTCGCTCGGGGCACACCTCAAACGCGGGTGGTTCTACCTCGTCCCGATCGGGTTACTACTGTACTACCTCATTATCGAACGGTTGTCCGTCTCGCGGTCGGCATGGTTCACGCTCGTTGCACTCGTCGCGCTTATCTCGCTCGTTTCGGCGTACAGTGAGGAAACGCGCGGGCGGCTCCTCGGAATTTTCGCTGCCATTGTTGGCATCGAACTAGCGAGTTACGCCTTTGCCGGCATCCCGGTTACTGGACTCGTCACGGGTGCCGGCGGGGCTGGATTGCCTGTCGGGGAGGCGGCCGACCGTATCGTCTCTCGGATTGGCTGGTACGCGATGCTGGCTGGCGTGTTGACGATGGTGTCCCGCCCGAACATCGACGCACCACTGCTCGCCCTCAATCCCGCGGTCCAGACGACTGCTGACTCGATCGGCAATCGAACCGGCCGAGATCTTGGTAATACCCAACTGTTCCGCCTCGGTACGTTCGTTGTCAAGTCGATGGACGAAGGTGCGCGAACGGCCGTTCCGGTCGTGATCGCCGTCGCAGCCGCCGGTATCATTCCGGGCGTCATCAGCGTCACTGGACTCGGACCGAACCTCACGTCGCTGTTGCTCGCGCTGTCGGGTGGGTCGATCGTGATTATGTTGCTCGTGACGGCCGTGTCCAGCATCATCCTTGGAATGGGGATGCCGACGACGGTGACCTACATCATCCTCATCTCGATGCTCGCCACGCCGCTCGTCGAGTTCGGGATTCCGCTGCTCGCAGCGCACCTGTTCATCCTCTACTTCGGCGTTGTCGCTGACATCACTCCCCCAGTCGCCGTCGCCGCCTATGCTGCAAGCGGAGTCGCCAAGTCTGATCCGTTCGAGACGGGCGTAAAAGCGTTCTCGCTGTCGCTGAACAAGGCGATCGTTCCCTTCGCATTCGTCCTCGCACCTGGAATCGTGTTGCTTCGTGAGAAGGCCAACGCCGACGAGTTACCGATCCGCGAGCAATATCGTGTCGTCGGCTTCAGCGACCTCGCGGAGCTGTCGTACTCCGTTCCGGAGATCGTGGTTCCCGTAATCGGGGTCTTCCTCGGGGTAGTCGCCTTGGGTGCGACCGTCATCGGAACACTGTATACGACCGTCAATCGCGCCGAGCGCGCCGGCTTCGCGCTCGGTTCGTTGCTGCTTATGGCACCGCGGCTGCTCTCAGCATCGGTGTTCGGTCTCCTCGGATTCGCCGGCGTGACCGTCTCGGTCGATGCGCTCCTGCTCGATCTCACGCTTCGTGGCATCGGATTCGCGCTGTTCGTCGCCCTCGTAGCGAAAAACCGCCGCGAGGCGACGAACGTACATGAGACGGGACAGGCTACCGTAGGATGACTCGGAACAGGCGATACCCCCTCACGTTTCCGAACGACCTCGAGGCGATCCAGGATCGGGTTGTTGTCTCCATCACGACGGCGACCCGGCTGAACCGTCCCTGCGGCGGTCGGCAACACCGACGTAGCCACCGTCGTCGTTAACGAGGACGGATTGGGCGTTACCGATGGAATCCACGACGGAGACATCGTGACCGGCGGTGTTCAGTTCGTTGACGACATCGTCGGGTACACCGTCTTCGGCCTGGACCCACGTCCCGGTCGCAGAGTACACACGTGGTTCCGCGACAGCGTCGCCGATGTCCATGCCGAACTCGGCGACGTTGAGGAGAATCTGGGCGACGGTGTGGATGATCGACCAGCCGCCGGGGGAACCGACCGTCAGGAAGGGGTCTCCGTCACGCGTAACGATCGTCGGACTCGTGCTGCTGAGCGGGCGTTTCTCCGGCTGGACCTCGTTCGGTCCTCCGGGGGTGGAGTCGAAGTCGGTAAGCTCGTTGTTCAGCATGAACCCCCGTCCGGGAACCATGATTCCCGATCCGAACAACTGTTCGATGGTGCTGGTCCAGGAGACCATATTCCCCTCGGCGTCGGCCGTCGTGAAGTGTGTCGTCTGTCCGGGATGGGTCACGGCACTGTTCGTGTGGGGCTTGTTGCGTTCTCCGTTCCGTGCGCCCGATGCGTTACTGCCGCGTTTGGCCTGCTCGAGGTCCCTGGGGCTGGTGTAGTACTGTCCGCCGGGCTGGTACGCGAAGGGGTCTCCGGGTTCGCGAGTCGCGTCCGTCGCTTTCTCCGGGTCGATTATCTGTCGGCGAGCGTCGACGTACTCTTCGTCGAGCATCCCCTGCCACGGGATGTCGACGAACTCCTCGTCGCCGAGGTACGCGTTACGGTCGGCAAACGCGAGCTGGAACGCTTCGATCAACCGGTGGTAAACGTCGAACGACCGCCGATCGTACTGTGCCAGATCGAACGACTCGAGGAGGGAGAGGATCTGTGCGATGACGTAGCCACCAGAGGTCGGCGAACGCATCGTCCGGACGGTGATCTCGTGTGCGTCACCGTCGTAGGTCTCGTAGGTTGGCCTGGTGATGGCAACGTTGTATCGGCCGAGGTCATCGACGGTCATGCTCCCACCAGTCTTTCGGTAGCGTGCTGCACCCTGGACTGTCTCGGCGATGTCCGCCGCAATCGCTCCCGTATAGAACGGGCCGATGCCGTCGTCGCGGATGGTACGGAGAGTGTCGGCGAGGTCCGACTGGACGAGTTCGTCGCCCACCTCAAGGGGCTCGCCATCTGGAGCGAACACTTCTTGGGCAGTCGGAGTGAGTGCCCCGTCTTCGACGTTGTCCGCGATCGAACTCGCCAGGAACTCGTCGACAGTAACCGTTCGTCCGTCGGATGCGGCCAGTTCGATCGCCGGTTGAATGAGTTCGCTGAGCTCCGTCCGGCCGAACCGTTTGACGGCTACGTCAGCAGCTTTCAGCGTTCCCGGGACGCCGACTGCCTTGCCGTTCGTGTGGCGCGCTAAGAATGGGACCTCCTCACCGTGGTTGTCCAGAAACATGTCGGGTTGGGCTCCGAGGGGCGCTCGCTCCCGGTTATCGATCGCGATGATCTCATTCTCTTCGGCGCTATAGACGAGCATGAACCCACCACCACCGATCCCCGACGAGTGGGGCTGAACGACGTTGAGCGCGAACTGGACGGCGACCGCCGCGTCGATTGCATTCCCTCCGCTCTCGAGGATCTCTACGCCGGCTTTCGTCGCCTGCGGGTGGACGCTCGAGACCATCCCGCTGTTCGATTCTGCGACGGCAGTGGAGTCAGCCGTGATCGACGATTTCTCGAACGCGCTACTGGCCCCGACTGGAACCATGCTGGCACCCAGTGTGACGCTCGTACCCTGGAGGAACGTCCGCTTTGTTGTCGTAACGCGTCCTGTGGAATCTTCTGCCGAGTCATTCGACTCTCCGGGAGGTCTACGCTGTCCCATACGCAATTGCTTCCAGCAATTATGATGAACATTCACACTATCTTCAGTAGCTGAAAATCTTATACTCTGTCCTGTGTGAGCCGATGAATTTGGTGCCAAACAGCCAGATTCGGCCTGACGACGAAAACAATAACTCTCTCGATATTATGTTCTTCTGTCCGGTGCCGTCTGACTCGCTCGCTGAACGTGCCGAGAAGACATCCATCGTGACCCGCTCGAGGAATGACTACATCGACATTCGCCGTCAGTAGTCGACTGCAGGCTAGAGCAAACCCTTCTCAATACGTGAAAATACTGTTCATATTCATATAATTATTGGGATGAATATGTATTCGCAGATGAACGGAGATGGCTTTAAATCGACTCGCCGGATAGTACTGAAAACCCTTAGTGGAGCGGTCACCATCGGGGCCGTCAGCGGTACTGCCTCGGCCGGTCACGATGACGACCACATCGTCCCGAACGGGCCGTGGCTGACAGGAGAGCAGGAAGTTCGCTATAACGGATTTTACGACTATGAAGAGTTAGTCAGGCGGCTCGAACAGATCGAACGAAGCACACAGGGCCGGGTCTCGGTCGATGCGATTGGCCAGTCGAGCCAAGGGCGAGATATTTTTCGCGCGATGGTTGGCGATGGAGCCGAGGACGTCTTTGTTATCACACAACAACACGGGAACGAACCGACTGGAACGGAGGCCGTCCTTACCAACCTCCTGAGCCTCCTTGGGAGCAACGGAACGATTGCGCAAGACATCCTCAACGAACTTACGGTTCACGTGGTCCCCCGCGTGAACGTCGACGGTGCCGAGATCCCACAGCGCTATAATATTGATTCGGACGCGCCCGCACGCGATACCAGCGAGGGGTTCTTCACAGCGGGATCTGAGGGTGTCGGGTGGGATATCAATCGATATCACGATCCGGACTGGGAGGAGAGTCGACTGTATCAGAACCACCCCGACGAATATCCCGAGAATCCGGTTCCGGAAGCGGTCGCGGTGCATGAAACCGTCGAAGCAGTCGACCCGCTCTGGATCGCCGACGTCCACAATCAAGGAACGTACAAAGACGACGACGGGGACATGATAATGAGTTCCATCTTCTGGCCGATCAACGAGCGCGTCGCAGAGGGGCCACAGAACCTCTCGAAGCAGCTGTGCCGCGTGATCTACGATCACGTCCAGCCGTTCGGCTACGCCAATATTACGCAATATCCCGGCGGTACGTATCCAGGAATCGCGCGGAACGGGTACGGCCTCCGCGGACTCGGCAGTATCCTAATTGAGCACCGGGCTGGCGTCGGACAGAAATCGCAGGGATACCGCAATCGATTGGCGCTCGAACAGCTCATGAGTATATTCGAGGCGACCGCTGACGGGTCCCTGTACGATGTCGATCCCACTGCCGCCGAGGACATTCCCGAACGCGGCGACTGGCACTACAAGTCACTTCCACCGGAATAACGCTCGGCAAACGTGCTTCGCCAACGCATGATACTGTTGGCTGAATCTTTTTCAAGTGATTAGTGGCGGGTGATCGACACCGATCAGGCGACGAATTACGCACACCACCACGATTCCCTCAGAAAACCGCCAACAGGCCCATCCGCGTACGATTTTCTGTTGAACTCTCTTCTGAGAGGGAGTAATTGTCAGCCCAAAGTGGTGAATCCGGCCGCATCAGGGTCCGTACCTTTCGGTGTCGAACCCTGACCACGGCGGAAAATTTCGAGTGGACTCGCGTGGAGAATGTCAATATCAGCAATGCTTATATGTGCAGCCGACGGCCACTCGGATCACGACGATTCGCGGCGGTCGTCCGCTCGACCGCCGTCGATTCGCGTCGACGACCAATGCCCGAATCATCGCCCCAGTCACCGACCGACGGCGTGGAATCGGTCTACAGAGAGTATATCCTGGACGTTCGGATCGTCGAGTGTACGCCGTCGGACGGCGGCGAACCACGGTACCGGTTCGAGGCTCCCCAGCACATCCCGGTCACGTTCGAGGACCCGACGACCGCGACGCTGTACGCCGACGTCTACTTCGACACGAACGGCTTCCAGGAGGAGGGGACCGGCCACCGCGGCGTTCCGCCGGAGGTCGTCCAGGCGGGACGCGACACGCTCGCGGCCTACTTCCTCACCATGCCCGGCACAGATCTGAACTGGGTGGCGTCGTTCTACGGGAAGAAGCCCTCGAAGATCGAGCGGTACGTCGCCTCCGTCCGTCAGCGCGCCGCGGAGATCCGGACGAACGCGGCCGAGCAGGGAATGGAGTAGCTACTCGCTCCGTACCGATTCGTATCGACGTACGACGAACGCCGGCGTAGCGGTTCGACTCTCTAGATAGATCCCCGAATGTACATATTAACGCTTAGTAATTACATAGAAATCCTAAAGTAGCCATGTGTTATGTTCACGTTTCGAACCGATGGTCGACTTAACCCGACGTAACCTGGTGGAGGCCTCGATCGCCGCGTCGCTCGGCGCGAGCGTCGCCGGCGTCGCGAGCGCCGACGAACCGGACGACCCCGACACTCCTCACGCACCCCACGTGAAGGGGGAACTGAAGCGATTCTCGTCGACCGCGCTCGGCGCGGAGGTCACCGGGCCGTTCGTGTTCGAGAACGGGACGCTGCTGTACAGCCTCCAGCACCCGAGTCGCGACAACCTCGCGCCGTACGACGAGGCCGCGATCGGCTACTTCAGCGGCTTCCGGTTCGAACTCGACGGCACCAACGACGACTTCGACGAACTGTCGACGCCGCAGACGAACGAGGAGCGGGGGATGGTCCGCGGCGCAGACAGCGAGTTCACGGTCCTCGCGCAGGCACACGAGACGATAAACGGGGGCACCGAGGAACTCGGCGTCGTTCAGACGCCCGATGGCGAGAACATCACGACGGAGGCGTTCGCTGGCACGCAGTACGGCGACGCCGCGTACAACCCCGACTGTAACCAGTTTATCGCGACGGACGACGAGGGAACCGAGGGCTACCTGTTCACGAACTGGGAGAACAGTCCCGGGAACATCTCCCGGATCCCGGTCAGTCGAACCGACGACGGCGAGTGGGAGGCCGACCTGGAGAACGCGATCAACCTCGCCAACACCGAGCAGTTCCGCGAACTCGGCGGGACGCGGATCAACTGCTATGGCGACCTGAGCCCGTGGAACACGATGATCTCCTCCGAGGAGAACTACTCCCACTCGCGGGTCTCGCTGGCCGCGACGGTGGGCGACATCGTCGAGGCGGGGACGGGCGAGGGGCGCCGCGGTGCCCACGCGTTCTGGAACCGGCCGAACCCCTCGGAGATTCAGAGCGTCGTCGACGACTACTACGGCGACGACGCCTGGGAGGTCCAGGGCTACTGGTCGCTGACGGGCGTCGAGTTCCTCGCATACTACCTCGGCGCCGACCCGGTCGACCAGGGCCCCGACGGCAACACAACGGAGCCGATCGGCGACGTCTACCCCAACCCGTATCGCTACGGCTACCACGTCGATTTCCGCGAACCGACGGCCGATCCGCCACAGCCGGCCAAGTACTACGTGATGGGGCGGGCCGCCTGGGAATCGCCGGACGTCCAGTCCGACCGGAAAACGGTCTACGGCTGCTCCGACGGCGACAGCAAGGGGATCTACAAGTTCGTCGCCGACGAGCCAATCGATGGCGACGACGATCCCATGGACGTCGCCGGCACCCTCTACGCCCCGAAGGTGACCAATGAGACGGCCGCCCGCGAACTCCCGCCGGCCGTGGTCGACCTCGAGGTCGAGTGGCTGGCGATGGGCCACGCCACGAACCGCGAGGCCGAGGCGTGGATCGCCGAGTACGACGACGTCACCCAGGTCGACTACCTCGAGACCCACGCCGAGACCGACTGGGAGGACGACCTCGACGCTGCCCTCGAGGAGGCCGACAGGGAGGTCGTCGAGAACGGTAACCGGAACTACGTCACCGACGACGAGGTCGTCCGCTGGGCCGAGCAGTGGGAGAGCGAGGGTCCGGACGGGGTCGATCCGGAGCTCCGTCGCGTGCCGTTCCTCGAGACGCGCGCTGCCGCCAAGGAGATCGGCGCCTCCATCGAGTTCAATAAAGCCGAGGGCGTCGACAGCGTCGACGGCGCCGGCCCGGGCGATTACGTCTACTTCGCCGTCTCCGAACTCAACGACGACATGTCGAACGAGGAGGGATACGAGGACGTCGGCGACATCCAGCTCGACCGGGTCGACGGCGGCGTCGTCTACCGGGCGGAACTCGAGGACGACTTCGACGTCTCGACGCTCGAACCGGTCATCGTCGGCCCGGACGCCAGCGACCCGGCCGACGTCGCGGACGACGCGCTGATCAACGTAGACAACGTCTACGTGATGGACGACGGCCGGGTCCTCTGCTGCGAGGACGCCGCCCAGCTCGGCCGGTCGTACAGCAACGACTGCCTCTACGTGTACGAACCGCCCGAGAACGGCTTCCCCGGCGGGGATCGGTTGGGCGACTGACCGTTCCGGCCTCGATGCGTCGCGGCCGAGATCATAGTCACGGCCGTGTTTCCGCCGCGAGCGGTCACAGCCGCTTCTCCATGTGCCACCCTATCTGGCCATCTCGCAAGTGGTTCTGGCGGGAACTATCCTCGTCTGGCGTGGTTCTGGTATCCATTGACGATGTATCTGTCTCCGTGGCTCGGGGGCCACCGGATTCGGCGGCGCAAATCGTAAGGACCCACCTATTAGAGTCCGATAGGGGGTCGTTTGCGATTTCATCGAGATCACAGACGCCGCTACGAGGAATTCCAGAATCGCTATACAGTGTTGCTCCGTGCGGTCCTGCGTTCTCGATACACTGCACAGCTGGCGTTCTGTCTCCATCGTTCTCGGCAAGGCGCTCGAGCGTTTCGTAGACGTGCTGTTTAGAGCACCCGACAGACTCGGCGATTTCCTTGGCCGTTTTCGACCGTCGGCTCGAGCGGAGTTCTTCGACAACAGCGCGCTGGGTTTCGGTGAACACCCACTCAGCGCCGGCGACCTGGACGTCGGCGAATCCCGGTGGAATCGCGTCGGTCCGAACGAAGACGGTCGCACTCGACGAGGGATCGTCGGCGTTGCGAGCGTAGCGCCCGGCTGCCTGTGCGATGTGGTTTTCGTGAACGCTTGCGAGGATTTCATCGGCAGAGTCTGCGTCCTCACCGACGAATCCTCGGCCTCGGGCTCGATAGGCCTCGCCGTCATCGTCGATCGTCGTCTCGGCTCCTGCCTCGAGATCGAGTTCGGCGAGCAGATTCAGGACATAGTCGTCACCAGGGTCCATGCACCCATTGACGAGCCCGACTCGCTCGTTCGCGAAGTCGTCCCGACTCTTTTCTTCGCCGAAGTGCATCAGTTCGGGGCGGTGGCATCCAGCCTCGTTCATGAGCTCCTCGAGGCGGTCCTCGACCTGCGCGGTAGTGATTGCTGTCCGGAACTGGGTGCCGTACTCGTCGACGAGGTGGTCGAATAGCACCTCGAGTTGTCCTTCGTTGAGCCACTCGAGCGCTTTATCCCCCGACAGCGGACGGGTGGCGTCGTCGACCTGGACGACACGAAGTCCACGTTCGTAGCGTCGCCAGAGTTTGCGCTCGTCCGGACTCTCGAAGACTCGTTTGGTCCTGATCCATGGGAGAGTATTTGCTACCCAGAGGGGCTGCGATGGGTGAGCATCCAGACCGACGACTGATCGTGCGGCGCTAAAGTCCGGCGTAACACGAACCGTCTGGATGTCGTTGGCTTCATCGAGGACGACGGTCACCCATTCCCGGTTCCAGTCGTCAGCATCCCGGGCACGAGCCTCGAGACGCGGCGGTTCGTGCATGTCTTTACCGACCCTCCTCCCGTTAGAGCGCTCCTCGGCGTTGAAGATCGAGCGAGCGAGGGCGGGGGCAAGGGTATGTGCGTCGGGGTTCTCGAAGTACCACTCCCGACCAGGGTCGTTTCGGAGTGCTGCCTCGAGTGCTTCGCGCTCCTTCGCTGCGTCGCTACTGTGCCCTTCGTTCCGGGAAAGCTGAATGAACGATTCCCACGTCGTCACTGGCGCGCCGACCTCGCGGAGGTAGGCACTGACAGCGCTCCGGACACGGTCGGTCGTGAGTTCGGCTCTGAAATCCGGTTGCTCGTCGATGACGATGTTATTCGACTGGCGGAGTCCAGGCGCGAATGCGAAGTTGTGCGTCGCGATGACGAGCGGCCAGTGGTCGAGACTACTGTCTGGCCCCTCCCGGTACGTCTTCCACTGCTCGACGGCCGGGCACTCGCTCGCCTCACAGCACGGGAGCTTGACTCCCTGATCGTTGTGTTCTTCGAGGTGGCGGTGCGCGGTCGAGAAAGGCATCCCTTTCCCGTTCTGGTTGCACTGATGATCGATCCATTCGCTAGCGGCTTCACCAGCGAGCGTGATCTCGTCGTCGTACTCTCCGCCGGCGACAGGGCAGGCTTCTGCCCGTCCTCGGAGAACGTGGAAGGTTCCACCGTTCTCCTCAGCGGCTTCGATAGTCTCGTCACGGGCGTCTGTCGTCTCGAGGAGGTGGCCCCGGCCTCCCGCCAGTGATGTCATCTCGAGCTCCCCAGCGCGTCGAGGCGGTCGTGTAGGACTTACCGAGAGCGGTCGGTGCGTCGACGACGCGGTCGTCCTCTTGCTGGATGAAAACGCGGCCATCGACCGTCTCCCGGAATTTCGGATCTTCGATCAACATCTCGAGTTCCTCGGCAGTGACGTAGTGGTCGCTGTAGCCCCACTTCCACCGGGCGTCACAGTCACATTTGTCAGCCGTCGTGTGGCCAGCCCTCGAACACTCGACGGGGGCGTTCTCGTCACCCCACGGTGCGAACGGCTGTTTTCCGCTTTTGTCGGCACGTCCCATCCACTGCTCGCGCTCGAGCAGTTCGTCGGGGTAGATGTCGTGTCCCGGGTTCGCGAAGTCCGCGTTACTCCACTCGCCGGCAAACTCAGCGTGATCCGCGTCACTATCGCTATTCTTGTCATCTTCGATGTCTTTCCCGTTACGAATCGCTTCGAGGTGATTGTCACAAACCGGGACGCTGTCTGTTGGGTCCGTGGCTTCACGGTCGCACCCGCCATGCGTACACTGCTGGGCAGCGGGGACCGTCATGGTTGACACCACCCCTCCTCGAGGGCCGGCCAGCGCTTTCCTGGTTCGTCGATCTCACACCCGAAGAACTCGCATATCGGCGGATGCAGTCGATCGATGACGCTCACATCAACCACCTCTGTTCCCTAAAAAAACCGAAAGCGGGCGTCGACTCGCGTCTGAAAAATTGATGAACTCCCTTCGGTGAGGGAGCGTTCTCTAACCCAAAAGTGGCGAATCCAGCCGCATCAGGGTCCGTACCTTTCGGTGTAGAACCCTGGCCACGGCGGAAAATTTCGAGTGGACTCGCCGGGATTTGAACCCGGGGCCTCTCCCATGCCAAGGGAGTGATCTACCTCTGATCTACGAGCCCTCGAGCGCAACCATCACTTCCCCTCGGGCATAGATAAACCCCTCGAATTCCTCGAGACTACGTCACGGCACCTCATTCTCGGCGGTCGAACTGATCGATCCTGATTCATTCGAACCATCGTTCGCCCCTTTCCTTCAGGGACGACCTCGTTCGTACAAGTCGAATTCCAACAATTATAAGGTATCCGACGAACAGCTTCTGAATAGAAGTTACGCTTCCAGATACGGGGGCGTACGTGAAATGCCCCGGGTGCTGAGACACCCGAAGCGTGGCTTCCAAGCCTACCCGGCTTTGCAAGCCATGTTCCACTTGCTTCTACCGAGACATAAACGTCTCGCACGACGGGAGTATTGCCACACACAACAGGATCACCGCCGCAATCAGCGATTCCAGCGGCGCGACACCTACACAGACGCCGGAGGCTCGAGATGACCGCCGACGAACTCGACTCGAGTCCGGACCCGAGCGACGTCGAGACTCGGGACGCCATCCTCGAGCAGGTCGACCTCAATCCGCCCACGAGACTCTCGTGGTGTCCGAACTGCGGCGAGGCGGTCGGGTCGGTCACGTCTCGAGGGCTGCTGGATCACACCGCGGGGCCGTGTGGCTGCAGTCTCACGCCCGGACAAGTAAAGCGGCTCTGAGCTCCATCGCAGTCCATCCGTCTCGCTTCTGACACGGTCGCGTACGACCCCGCGGCGACGGGGTTGCGAACGCTTTTTGCGCGTTCCCCGAGGAGACCCGACGATGGCCGAGGACCAGGGTCCTGAACGGGATCGGAATCGGAACCGGAACCACGATCACGATCGGAATCGGGCTCGAGAGCCAGATCCAGATCCGGAGCGGGAGCCGGATCGAGACCGAACCGCGGATCGGGACGACGAACCCGCAGACGGTGAGCGCGAAGACGAGTACGCTGACCGCGCCGAGATCCGCGACACGTACGACCGGATCGCGACCCACTTCGCGTCCACGCGAGAGTACGCCTGGCCCGAGGTCGAGTCCTTCGTGAAGACGCACGCGGCCGATCCCGAAACCGCGAAACCCGACGGCGTCGGCCTCGACCTCGGCTGTGGCAACTGTCGCCACGCCGAACTCCTCGCGCCCCGCCTCGAGTCCGTCGTCGGCCTGGACGTCAGCCGCGGGTTGCTCGAGACCGGTCGAACGCGAGCGACGGAGCGCGAGTTCGAGGTCGAACTGGTGCAGGGCGATGCGGCGGCCCTCCCGCTCGCGACCGACTCGGTCGACGTGGCGGTCTACGTCGCCACGCTGCACCACCTGCCGACGCGACGAACCCGCCGAGACTCGCTCGACGAACTCGCTCGGGTGCTCGCCCCCGACGGCCGGGCACTGGTCAGCGCGTGGTCGACCGCCCACGATCGGTTCGACGAAACCGAGGGCTTCGATACGACGGTCGAGTGGACCCTCCCCGGCGGCGAGCCGGTCGACCGATTCTACCACATCTACGCCCCCGACGAGTTCGAAGCTGACCTCGCCGACAGCGCGCTCGACCTCCTCGAGTGGGAGCTCTCGAGCGGAAACTGTTACGCGACGGTGGCGGGGGCACGAGGGCTCGAGTCGGGCTGACTCGCGCTCGAGTGCGCCAATCGCCAGCAGGGACCGCAGTGGGACGGCGCGAAACGGAAGCGCCTTAAACGTGGAACGAAAATCCGAGAGTGCGCGCGGATGGTCTAGTGGTAGGACCTGAGCCTTCCAAGCTCATGGCCCGGGTTCAAATCCCGGTCCGCGCATTTCTGCGGCGAACAACACCGTGAGCCGCAGAAATCGTACGAGGGATTTGAAGGACGGAAGTCGCAGCGCGTGAGCGAAGCGAACGCGACCGTCTTCAGGTGGTCTGCGGCATCGGCCTGCTGGGATGGATCCCTGGTCTCGCAGTGCCGCTACTGGGCTGTCTGTGACTACGTTCGCTGGGGATGCACGTCCGCTCCATTGCCCTGGTACCTGGCAGCGTCATTGCGCGAGGTACGACTGGTTCTCGACAAACGACTCGGCGATGCGCTGGGCACCGCGAGCGGCAGCCGTAACGGGCGTATCGGGTGTCGTCACCGAGACGTCGCGTTGGAGTTCCTGGCTCAGGCGAGCCTCGAACTCGTCGGTCAATCCGGGAATGCACGCCATCCCCCCTGTGAGGACGATGTCCTCGTCGAGTGCCTGCTTGTAGAGTTTGATGTGGTTGTTGGCGAGCTGGGGCAGGAACGCGTTAGCGAGTTCGTCGACGGCCTCGTCGACGTACTCATCGAGCGCATCCATCACGCTGGTTTCGATAGTGAACTCGTGGGTGCCGCCGCCGGGCTGTTGGATGATGTCCGTGAACGGCTCGAAGTTCTCGAAGTCGCCGTGGGTCTCCTTGTACTCGCGGGCGGTCTGTGTGTCGACGTTGACCCGACCCTGGGTTTCCTCTTCGATGTAATTGGTAATGCGGCGGTCTGTCTCGTTCCCCGTGACCGAACCGGTCGCAAACCGCGCCAGCTGCTGCCCCCGACGGTATGCACACGCCTCGAGGTTGGTCGAACCCATGTTGATCCCGATGAAGATGCGCCTGGTGGCGTCGATACCGGTACCGAGCGCGTCGATGGCGCCACAGAGCGACTCCGGATAGCTCCGGATGAGCTGGGTGCCGACGTCGCTGCTCTCGATAACGCTCGCGAGATTATTGAGCCCCCGCTCGTTGTCGATGGTCGGAATCGCATACACGACGACGCTATCCTGGGGAATGTCGTTAGCCCGAATAAATTCCTGGAAAAAGCGTTTCGCGAGTTCCGTGTCCTCGTCGTTTTCCGGCAGTCCCGATCGGAACATGTACTGCACTCCGTCGGGGTACTCCCGGGCCGCCTCCTCGCCGTAGAGCACGTGCTCCTCGCCGGTCAGCACGTCCTCGTAGGTCGCCAGACAGGTGAGCGTCTCCTCGGTTTGTACTGCGCCTCCCTGTGGCGTCGCAATGACGGTGCGCGTGCTTCCGAGCTTCACACCCACTGGAACCGGCTGTCCTCCATCCGCAATCGACTGTCCGTTTGATTCGTCGTCGGTTGCCCCGTGGTGGTCGTCCGCGTCGTTCATACACCAGCGGGAAGGAACACCAGGTATATAATAGTATCATGTCCGCTGTCACGTCGGGGGGTGCGAATCGAGCGAGAACTCGTACGGACCGTTGTCCGTCAGTGCCAGCGAACCCGCAGCCGTGTCACGGTTTCGTCGGGAGTTCGGCACCGCAGACCGTCTTACGCCAGCGTGACGAGTTTGACCACGTACGCGAAACTCAACAGGTGATCGGCGGTGTCGAGTGCTTCGTAGCCGTCGCCGTCGCGCCATCTGACACCCAGCATGTGATCGCGCAGGTCCTGTTCCACCGCGGGCGTGACCCAACCGATCTCCCGGTATCGACTGAGCGCGTCGATCGCTCCCCACGAGCCAGCCGTTTCTGCGAGAAATTCGAGCCAGTCGAGTACGAGCCCGCGAGCAGATTCACCTTCCGGGATCGCTTGCAGGTACGGCTTCGATTCTACCGTCGATCGATCGGCACCGTCCAGCAGTTTAAGCAGCCATTTGTGTTGCTCCGCTGTCGGATCCTCGATACCCAGCGCCCAGTGCTGGGACTTCGACGGCCAGAGGAAGCCATCTTCCTCGGTATGTGCCTCAAGCCGCCCGGCGGGAGAGTCTCCACCGAAGAGCTCGCGGAGTTCGTCCACGTCGTAGTTGACGGGATCGATCTCCATGCAGCGCTACATGCAGGCCGCTGGACGAGGAACAGGGTCGTTCCCCGAGTTCGTCTGCCCAGCCGTCGTCGCTGACGAGTACGCGGATCGAGGTAGGCACCGACCGACCGTTCCGGGTCCGTTGAACACCGAGATCAGCGTCTCATCCACAGGGGTTCGATGAGAAGTGACCGACCGTCGCGTCGCATTTCGTACCGTCTTAGAATGCGGCCGGCGTGCTCTCGGATCGAACGAGATCTCCGCGACGGTCGTCCCCCGCGCGTTCTTTCGGCTTGTCGCTGTGTTACCAGTGAGAAGCCGGTTGTGGTCGTTCATTTGCGAGTAGTGGAGATTCTATATTACATCACCATAATGGCGATGGTCGATCGCTCTCGTGTAACGTCGAGACCGATCCTGATAGGGACCGCTGTCGGTCAGTGCCCGCGAACCCGCGGACGTATTGCGGTTTCGTCGGGAACTCGGTACTGCAGACCGTACGACGCCACTGGTTGCTCGAGCCTGTCCGGCGTGCATCGGCCAGCTTGGAAAGACGCGTCGAATACGGAGATACCCGCGCAACGATGATTTCCGTTCAATCTCAACGAACTCGCACGGGATTCCGGTGAGCAGGCTGAACCCAGTGAGCGACCCGATGAGGAGCACGCATACCCCGAACAGGTCTGTCGCTACTCACCTCGTAACCAGGCCCACGACGTGTTCACCGATGGCCTGCTCGAGTCCGCCGTACCCGACGTAGAGGATGATCGCCTCGAAGAAGACGGCACCGACGAGTGCAGCGGCTTGGACGCTTCCGGAGAGGGAATCGATTGCGAACATGATGGAGAAAAGCGAGCGTGGTATTAGTCGTCGGCGACGGCGCTATCCGACGTGGCGGCACAGCGGTTCGGCCCGAGTTCGAGTTCGGTCTCTTCGTCTTCGTCTGCGGGTTCGTACTCGCCGGCGTTGGTCGCGATGACCTGCTCGTAGTTTGGTGGCTTCGACGGGAGGTTCTCGAACATGTGTTCGACGAAGTCGTCTTCTGCCATGCGGATGATCTCGTTGTTCTCCCAGAGGTAGCCGACGGTCGAAACCATCGGCTGCCCGGGCGTCACGTCGATGTACTCGCCGTCGTTGGTGACCGAAAAGTGCCCCGGCAGGATCTTCACGTCATTGGGCTCGGTCATGATGGTTTTGTGGAGCGTCTCGTACTGGACGCGGGCACCGTCGCGAGCGTCTTTATCCGCGAACTGGAGTTCGGTCCGGCCGATTGATTCGACGAACAGCGTGTCACCGGTGAGCAGTGCCTCGTTGTCGACGAGATAGGAGGTCATTCCCGTGGTATGGCCGGGCGTGTGGACCGCTTTGATCTCGACGTCGCCGAGTTCGACCGTGTCGTTCGGCTCGATGGGGTCGAACTCGAACTGCGGGTCCCGCGACTCGGCGGGTGCACCGAGGTGGTAGGGGACGCCGAGTCTGTCGGCGAGCTGTCGGCCCCGCGAGATGTGGTCGGCGTGGATGTGGGTATCCAGAACGTGTGTCACCTTCAGCCCGCGTTCACGTGCGGCCTCGAGGAACACGTCGGTGGCGCGAGTGACGTCGATGAGGGCCGCTTCGCCGGCACGCTTCGAACCGACGAGATAGCCGAGACAGCCCTTCGACCGGCGCTGGAGCTGCACGACGACGAGATCGTCGGTTTCCGTAGCGATTGGAACGACATCGTAGACCATGCTCCAGGCCTCCATGCCATCCTCAACGGTTTTGACCTCGTCTACGTACCCGTTCGACTCGAGGTATGCCGCGAAACTGTTCGCGGAGGCGCCCGTCGCACAGATCGTGACGACGGTGTCGTCCGCGTCGAGGTCGTTGCCGTCGAACTCGCCGACGAGTTCGTCATTGTCGCCGGAATATTCTACATTTCTGGCGCCGGCGATATGCCAATCCTCGAAACTGTCGGGTGATCTGGTATCGAAGAGGACGAACTCCTCGTCGGCGTCGATCATATCTCGGAGCGTTTCAGCTGTGATTGTCTCGACCATCGTCACCGTATTGTACGGAGAGACCACCTAAAACGGTTTGAGCGGGGAGAATAATTTCCCGCAAATCTCGACGCGGCGGGGAAACGGGCGAAAGTACCCGACAAAATTTCTGTAACATTGTCTGATAGTCGGCGGTCACAGCTCGAAATCGAGCCGAAAGGTGACACGAGAGACGAACGTACCAATAGCGTCTTTACGCGAAAGCCACTACTGGTATTGCAGGTACAATGCAAACCTCAGCCATCGAGGAGGCGCTGATGGATCTCCCGCCGAGCTCGAAGTTCGTTTATAAGACACTGTCACGGGAGGGGTCGATGACGCTCAAGCAGATCACGGAGGAGACACTTCTCTCTTCGCGGACGGCGCGATACGGACTCTCCCAGCTCGAGGATAATCAGCTGGTCGAGTCCGCGCCGGCGCTCCACGACGGGCGACAAACCTGTTACAGTATCAGCCACCGATCGATCGGTGACGACCGGACCGGCTATCCGGAGCAGGTCCTCGTCAAGCCGGACAGCGCGCGAAAACGGCTGGACGCGTTCGAAGCGGACGATCCCGATCTTCGGCTGGTCGAAATCTCGACCGAGTACGACGAGGGGCACGTCCCGGGGGCCGTCGAACTCGACCCGCGGGCCGATTTCTTCGATGCCGGCACGCGGACGATCCCCGGCGCCGACCGACTCGAGAAGATCCTGGGCGAGCGCGGGATCACGCCCGATAGCACGGTCGTCCTCTACAGTGACGGCTACAACGAGTTCGCGGCGTTCGTCTACTGGACGCTCAAGTACTACCGCCACCGGGATGTCCGATTGCTAAACGGGGGCAAGTACTACTGGACCGAGAATCAGTACCCGATGTCAGAGACGGCCCCGACTGTTACTCCCGTCGAGTACGAGATGCAACCGCCGAACGACCACATCCGTGCGTACCGTCAGGACGTCCAGAGCGCGCTCTCGGCGGATGTCTCCATCATCGACGTTCGATCGCCCGAGGAGTACCGTGGCGAGGCCGATGCGAATGCGCGTGCGAACGGACACATTCCTCGGACCGTAAACATCGAGTGGAAGAGCGTCGTTCGCGAATGTGGCCGATTCGAACACCGGCAGGCCATAGAGCAGCCGTTCGCCGACGCTGGGATCACCGAAGACGACGAGATCCTCGTCTATTGTAACGTCGGCGAGCGATCCGCACTGGTCTGGTTTGCGCTCTCGGAGTTGCTCGGCTATCCGAACGTCGCGAACTACGACGGCTCCTGGACCGAGTGGGGAAACCTCGTCGACGCTCCGGTCGAGACCTGCGACTCGCGCGACCAATGAGACTTGCCCCGACGGCCGGCCATCAGCCAATCCCGCCGATCCGACTTGGCACGCGGAACGAATCGGAATCGCCGCAGAGAATTGCACCTGCCGACCATGATTGTCTCCTGCGGCCCTCGGGGCTGACCGGACTCGGATCGGTGGTACTCGCACTGATCGTTCCCCACCACATTGTCGCGTTCGAGTCGTATGTGGGCGTGTTACCGACGTTTCAGTCGGTTTTCGGTGCGTCGTTAGAGGACGACGTCGGCAGCGGCGACGAGACGGCGCAATAATTACGGGTTATCCGTCGAGTGTCACACGACGGGTCACTCGAGCAGGAACGGGGCGGTGTCGGTACGTCTCGGCAGTGGGGGCCACGGTCGGGGTACGACTGGTCACCTTCCAGCAATTTTTTCTGCAAATATAGGTCTCACGACGAACTTCACAACATTATCTCGGCTACCTCTGCGTTCAGATAGTGTCCCTCCCAAGGCTATATGACTATGGACCAGATAGTCGTGCTTGGTGCCGGCGTCGGCGGCACGATGACCGCCAACATGCTCCGCCGTCGATTGGACCGATCGGACGCGGAGCTCAGCATCGTGGACAAGAGTACAGAACACGCGTATCAGCCCTCGTTCTATCTGCTGCCGTTCGGATATATGGAACCCGAGGATCAGTTTCGGGACATCCGCGGACTCCTCCGGGACGGCATCGAATTCGTGCAGTCGGCGGTAACCGGTGTTGATCCCGATTCGAAGACCGTCGAACTCGCGGACGGCAAGCTGTCGTACGACTATCTCGTCGTCGCACTGGGCCACCGCCTCGCACCTGAGGCGACGCCCGGCATGCTCGAGGGCTGGGAGGAGACTGACTCCATCTACCCCTTCTATCACTTCGATGCCGCGATGGGGCTGCGGGACGCGCTCGACGACTTCGACGGCGGTACCTTCGTCGTCTCGGTTCCCGACACGTCTATCAAGTGCGGAGGTGCGCCGCTGAAGATGACTATGCTCGCGGAGGACTACTTCCGGCGACAGGGCATCCGCGACGACGTCGACGTCGTCATGACCAAAGGGGGCGACGCCGTCTTCGGCGTCGCACCCTACCGCGAGAAACTCGAGGAAATCTGGGCCGACCGCGACATCGAAGCCAACCTGAACTTCACGGTCGACGAAATTGACCACGAACAGCAGGTCATCCACTCCGAGGATGGAGACACCCAGGAGTACGACCTCTACGCTCCCGTGCCCCCGCAGTATGGGCAGCCGGCGCTCACCGACAATTCGCCGCTGACCGAGGGCGACGAAGAACACGGCGGCGAGTACGTCACGGTCGACGAACACACCCTGCAGCACACCGAGTACGAGGACGTCTTCGCGCTCGGCGACGGCTGTAACACGCCCAACGCCAAGACGGCCGCGGCGGCACGCAAGCAGGCCCACGTCGTCCTCGACAACCTCACCGCCCACATGGCGGGCCGACGGCAGACCGCGAAATACAAGGGCTACGCTGCCTGTCCGCTGCTGACGAAGAAGGGCAAGGCCATGGTCGCCGAGTTCGACTACGAGGAGAGCATCTCCGCCCCAGTCGAGAGTCGGATGAACTGGATCATGGACATCAACATCCTGCCCAGTTTCTACTGGGACTCCTGGCTTCGCGGCTACGACCCACTTCCATAACGATGGTCCGCAACGAACGAACCCTCGACGCCGACAACTCGATCACCGACGAAACCGAACTGGCACGCGCGATCGAGGAAAACGAAGCGGAGCTGGCGGAACTGCTCCAGCTACTCACGGCCGCGGAGGAACTCGCTGCGGACCTGACCCCGGAACTCCGTGAGACCGTCCGTGAGAACCGCGAGCCCATCCGCGAGCTGCGCATGGCCTTCGAACGCGAGGAGACGCTGATCCTCCTGCAGAAGGTCGGCGAAGAGTCGGACACGCTCGTCGAACTGCTGGACATCCTGGCGGCCTCGAAGGACCTCTCGGACGATCTCGTCCCGGAACTGCGCGTCGCAATTCGCGAGAACCGCGAGGTCATCGAACGGGTCCGACTCGCCGTCGAGCGCGACGAAACGCTCGTGCTCATCGAGAAATTGGGCGACAACGTCGACACGCTTGCGGAGTTGCTGGACTTGCTCGATGCGACCTACGATCTGGCCATGGATCTGACCCCGGAACTGCGAGACGTCGCCCGGGACAACCGGAACGTCATCCGTGAACTCCGGATGGCCGCGGCAGGGTTCGCAGACGCCCACGACGACGCCGACGTCGACATGTACGAACTCGGACGGAACGCGGGCAACATGGTCGCGCTCGTCGAGACCATGGGTAATCCGACGTTCACCGACGCCGTCGACGCCACGATCGACGGCTTCACGCGGGATCCCGAGCCGGTCGGGCCCGTCGGGCTCGTCACAGCGCTGTTCGACGCCGACGTCCGGCGTGCGCTCGGTCGCCTCCTCGCGGCAGCGCGCGCACTCGGGAGCGCCTCACTCGAGGAGTCGGATCGCCGAGACCGGTAGCGTCTCCCGTCGCATTGAACGGGTCACGCAGCTGATCGCCTAGCTGTCGTGACCACGACCCTCGATTTTCGCAGTTCAGAACGACGGCGCACGGATACAGCACCGTCGGCACACCGTCCCGATCGAACTATCGGAAAATCCGGTCCGTCTCCGGTAGCGGTTTTCTCAAAAGAGAAAATTCGTCGTGCTCTATTTCTCCTTCAGTGGCCCCGTGGACGACGAGACGTCCTATGCGTAGGCTCGCCGCGTCCGTTTACACATCGATTGTACCTAAACGGTCGTCGGCGACGAGTCGGACACCGCGCGCTCGAGTGGTCGCTGACCGTCGGTCGACGGAGCGAATCGTCTGTTTCGCATGGGACGGGAACCGAATCCGACGGGTCCGAACGCGACGATCCGTGTCGCGGAGCCAGAGCCCGTAGATCGCCTGGCCGTCGACGGGGATCACGATCGGTCCTCCGTGGCGATCGAACTCGAGTGGCCGTCCGTTCCCGCGTCGGAGTTCAACCTCGAGTCAGTCTCGGAGTCAGCCCTACCCTTGAGCCGAGTCAGCACCCGAGTCGCGTTCGTCGCTCCCGTTCGACCGGTCAGATAGATCGAGGAACGCGTTCTCGAGGGTCGGTTCGCGGAGATCCACGGACGAGATCCGACCGTCCGTTTCGTCGGCGAGCCCAACGAGGTCGGCGATCCGCGCATCGCCGTCGTCGATGATCGCCACACGGTCACAGAGGTGGTCGGCTTCGTCGATGTAGTGGGTCGTCAATACGACCGAGACGCCCGCATCGTCGTTCAATCGCTCGATGTACTCCCAGGTGTCCCGTCGGGTGCGCGCATCCAGTCCGACGGTCGGCTCGTCGAGGAAGCGGACCGCCGGTTCGTGCAGGAGGCCGCGTCCGATCTCGAGACGCCGCTTCATACCGCCGGAGTAGGTCCGGACGGGGTCGTCACGCTCGGCGACGAGGCCGACCATCTCTAGCACCTCGTCGATTCGATGGGTCCGTTCGGCCCGGTCTTGTCCGTACAGCCGCGAGTGAAACGCCAGGTTCTCTGCGCCCGTGAGTTCCTCGTCGAGTGCGGGTTCCTGAAAGACGATGCCCAGACTCGATCGAACTGCCCCCGTTTCGGATCGGACATCGTAGCCGTTGACGGTTGCAGTGCCCGAACTTGGCGGCAGAAGCGTCACGAGCATATTGATCAGCGTAGACTTGCCGGCTCCGTTCGGGCCGAGCAAGCCGAACAACTCACCGCGCTCGACCGCGAACGTGAGGTCGTCGACCGCGGTGACGCCGTCGAACTCCTTCGTGACACCATCGACCTGTATTGCATCCATGGAGGGTCGTCGTGGTAACCTGACTTACCGGTCGGCGGTAAACGCTCGTCGGTTCCAGCGGTCGTCTGACTCGGCATTTCCTTCTCTGACGATGCTCGAGACGCTCGATCACCGTCTCTCCGACAGTACCGTATCGCTCGTATAGGCACGGAGGTCGACCGTCGCGGCAAAGACGGCGCCGAGGACGGTGCCGAACAGGAGGTGGCCGAGGAGGCTCGTCGCAGTGGTCGCCGGGAAGGTCTGGCTTCCGCCGGTGCTGACGGTGTCGACCCAAACTGGGAGCACGAGCAGTGGGAGGATTGCCCAGACCGTCAGGCCGAAGATGAATCCCGCGGCGATCGTCCGTACGATGATGCCCGTTCGGGAGATGACGTCCGTTTCGACGTCCCTCCGAAGCGCGCCGAGGATCGGCTTCCGGGTGACGATCAGGCCGAAGACGACTCCGAGGGCGATCCCGTGAGCGACGTGGATCGACCAGCCGATGGGATCGACGGGTTGGAGGCCGTAGATCGCGGGGATAGCGGACGAGACGACGCCGGGCTCGAACAGCACCATGACGATCCCGAACGCGATCGCGCCGAGCGCCCCGCCGAGTGCCCCACCGACGATCCATCCGGCGCTGTTGCTCAGCCCGAAGGCGGCCGCTGTGTTGGATTCCCCCTCCATCGGTGCGATGGTACGACGAACGCGTCCAAAAGTGTTATTCAGGTAGCAATTCGGCAGTCTCACGTCGGACGACCCGTCCGAATACCGCACATTGTTGTGGATCGGGCGCCAAGCGATCCCGTGGAATACGAACTGCTCGGCTGGCCATCCGATGGGCCGAGGCTCCGACTCGACCACGAGCGGTTCAGCTACGCCGGGAAGTTCGTCATGACGAACACGGGCAAAGCGGTGGCTCGAGCCGACGACGGAACGATCGTCGCAGCGGTCGCCTTCAACCCGGATCGCACCGACGACGAGACGTTGTGGCTGCGCTACGTGACCGTCGCCCGCGACCGCCGCGGTGAAGGGATCGGCCCTGCGCTCCTCCGGCGGGTCCGTGATCGGGCCACAGAGCGGGGGTACGATCGGCTTCGGATCGCCGTCAACAACCCTTACGCCTACGAAGCACTCTACCGGACCGGATTCGCCTACACCGGCGACACGACAGGCATCGCCGAACTCGTCCTCGAGTATCCCGCGCCGGCGGTAGATGCAGACCAGGAAACCCAGGACGAACGCGACCGCTACCAGGCGGGTCTCGACGAATTCCGCGAGCGCGACCTCTCCGACGACGAAAACGCGTTTCTCGAATCGCGTCGCGACAGTGGGCCACCGGACCTCGAGTCGATGGATCGGTGACCCGCGATGTGGGCTGCGATCCGAGTCGGCTGCGATCGCGTGTGAGCCGCGATCGGATCGTTCGCTCGGGTGCGATTCCCTGCAGGCGTGCGCTCGACATGTGGTCGACACAGTCGGCACGCGGTTGGCATGTGCGAGGCGGTGGGCGTTTTCGGCGCACGCAGGTCGGGTGGCGGAGCACACGCTCATCCTCGAGTCTCGTGCTGCGTGCAGATGGGTCCGAGCCTTCGCCGTCTGCACCCCCTCGCTCTGAACCCTGAGCGGGCCGTACTCCCGTACCCATAGAGCTACAATCCCACATTTTCCAACAGGTGGTGTATGGCGGACGACATCGATCTGGATGGGCGCGACGAGCCGGTACGCGGCGCAAACGATCACGCCGAACTCCTGTCCGAACTGGACTCGCACGACCTCGCTGTCGCGACCGATTTCGATCCCGACGCGGACACCGGCCGATTCGAGTACGACCCGGACGCGGATCCGGACGCGGTGTTTCCCCAGTCGGTCGCCAGCGGCGGGCCGACCCCGTCCGGCGTCATCCTCTGGACGCGTCTATCGCCCGCCGTCTTCGACGCGGACGAGCCACTGGCCGTGCGAGTGGCCCGTGACCCTGACTTCGACGACGTCGTCTACGAGGGCGAGGTCACCGATGCCGAGCAGATCCGAGCCCACGACTACACCGTGAAAGTCGACCTCGACGGCCACCTCGATTCGGACTGCGAGTACCACTACCGGTTCTACTACTGCGGCACGGCCTCGCGGGCCGGGCGGTGCCAGACGCTTCCCGCGCCCGACGCGTCGCTCGAGCGCGTCCGGTTCGCGGTGCTCGCCTGTCAGAACTTTCTCAACGGGTATTATCCGGCGTACCACTACGTCGCCCGCGAGGACGTCGATTTCCTGGTCCACGTCGGCGACTTCATCTACGAGTCCGACGACGGCGACTTCAAGGGCCTCGGGTCGTACGACTACCCCGATCGCGAGAAGGAGTTGCCCAGCGGAAACGGTCGCGTGTGGGGACTCGAGGACTACCGATACCTGTATCGGACGTATCGAAGCGATCGGTTCCTCCAGGAGGCGTTGGAAGCGCACACGCTGATCGCTGGGTGGGACGATCACGAACTGGTCAACGACCTGTACTGGGACAGGCGGACGGATGCCCCCGCCGGTGACCACCCACGAGGTGACGACCCTGCGTTCATGACGGACCTCATCGCCGACGCGATGCACGCGTGGTGGGAGTATATGCCCGCTCGCGTCCACTACGACCCGAGCGGCGACAACCTCCAGGACCGGTTCCGACTCTGGCGCGACCTCGAGTTCGGTGACCTCGTGACGCTCGTGATGACCGACGAACGCCTGTTCCGCGATCCGCCTCGAGAAGCGATCTCGACGCCCGACAACGTCGGTCCACACCGCGAACCGCCTGGACGGACGATGCTCGGTGAAGACCAGCGCGAGTGGCTCATCGATTCGATCACCGGCTCGGAACGGACGTGGACGGTGTGGGCCGACGAGGTCCTGACCGTTCCGCTTCGCGTCGGTTCCGGACCGCTCTCGATCTATCCCGTTCAGGGCGGGTGGGATGGGTACACGAGAGAGCGAATGCAAATCACCGAGGCGATCGCGGAGGCGGACGTCGACAACTTCGTGACTCTGACCGGTGACATGCACTGTTATATCGCCGCGTACTCACAGTCGTCGTATCCCGGGCGAGTCACGGGCGGCGAGGGCGTCGCGCAAGGTGAGCGAATCGGCGTCGAGTTCATGACACCCGCCATCACCTCGCTCAACGTCGCGGAGGCCTTGCATCTGACTCGCGGCTGGCGCCGGACGTTCACCGAGCCGCTGCTGTCGTGGCTGGTGCCGGCGATGAATCCGCACATCGAGTTCTTCGACAGCCATCACTGGGGATATTCGGTGGTCGAATTCACCGACGACGCGTGTACGTACATCGGCTACGCCGTCGACAAAACGACGAACAGGCCGGATGCCGATCGTTCAGTCGTGGCTGCATACTGCGTTCCGGAGGGTGAGGTCTCGCTTACGGACGTGACCGAGCAGTATCGGACGCAGTAGTGCGATCCGGACGGACCGCTATGCACGTTTGGCGCAGGGGCAGGGGCATCGAACCGAACAGCGATCACGTCTCCGACGGTGAACGTCCCCGACCGCGTTCACCTGCGTGTCGGGTCGTGGGGAGAGTCACCGTGTGACGAGAGAAGATGGACGGCACGACGAGTGGCAATGCGACCGGGGCGCAGTAACTGACTCGAGACGAATCCACCGCAGTGATACCCGAGCTGTTCGACGGGGTCGCGGACACCGGAGATGCGTCCCGACTCAATCGCTTGCGATGGCGGGCTTCGATGCCGAGCCGGATTCGGCGTCCGGCTTCGTCATTTCGATTTCGATCTCCCCGTCGGTGACGGAGACGAGGACGTCGTCGAAGTTCTTGCGATACTCGGTCGCGTGCTTACCGGAGGTGTTGATACGAACCTGCTCCGTGACCAGATCGGCCTCGGTCAGCATCTCGACCTTTCGGTAGGCAGTCGACATTGGGATATCACACCGCTCTGAAACTTCTGTCGCCGTCAACGACTCCTCGTTCGTCGCCTCGAGGATGGATCGGCACGCGTCGTCGTCCAGCGCGGCGAGCACTGCCTGCGGGGTGACCGGATCGGTGGCGTGCCATCCTCGTGTGGAGCCGTCTCGTGCGTCGGGGTACATCGTGGACATTTGTTACGGCTTCTACTACCGACCAGGCACCCTCCAATTGAGTCCCCATAAATACAGGGTACTTTATAACGGGTCGATCGGATCCCCCGGGCTAACCGGTCTCGCATGCGTTCGGTTCGAGCCGGATAACGAGCACACCCCGATCCGCGTAGTCGTTCGAGGGCGATTCCCAACTCGTATGGGTTGTCGAACGTCCGAACGTGGACGCAGGGTTTAGGAGGGTGGACTTACCATTGATTGATAATGGCAACGGGGATTCGCGCGGAGGTGAAAATCGACGACCCGTCCGACTGCATCGTCGCACAGGCGTCGGCCGAGACGTGCGGCCGGATTCACTCCGTCTCGAAAAGCACCAACCCGTCGGCGGCAGAGCGCGTGACAGTGGAGTTCATACTTGAGGCCGACCAGTATCCCGACGAGTTCGACGTCGACACTGACCTGTCACCGATCTTTTCGTACGGCTCGAGTACGGTCTATCGGTTCCAGCGCGAACTCGGGTGTAGCTGTCCCTGCGAGTTCATCGAGAAGTTCGACTGCCCCGTCGTCGACATCCGCACGCAGGGCTCGGCGCTGTACCTGACCTTTCACGCGCCGGACATGCACCGACTTCAGGCGGTCATCGGCGAATTGCGCGATCGCTACGCGAACCTCGACGTCCAGCGGCTACTTCAATCCCAGCAAGATCACGACGAACAGAATCTCGTCTTCGTCGATCGAAGCAGGTTGACCGCCCGTCAGATCGAAGTCCTCGAGACTGCCCATCGAATGGGGTACTTCGAGCACCCGAAGCGAGCCAACGCTGGCGAGGTCGCCGACGAACTCGGCATCACCAGTACGACGCTGACCGAACATCTCGCAGCAGCCCAGTCGAAACTGTTAGGAACGATTCTCGACCGCGAGTAGACCGTCGAATCCGGCGGTCGGACCGACGGACCGCGGGTCGATGCTCGGTTCGGGATTCGTTCGAACCGGTATTCGATACTCGCTTGAGCCGTTGGTCGCTCGAACGATTTTTCCAGGTGGCATCGACACACCTCGTCGCGTCTCGATAGTCATTGGTCCTCGGTGGGAAGGGTGACCCGCAGTTCACCGTTGACCTCGTAGAAGTACCCTCGTTCGAGCAATCGGGTAATCGCGTAGTCGGCGTCCCCCGGTTCGAGTTCCAGTTCGGCGGTCGTCCGCAGGACGTCAACCGCGCGTTCACGCCGGATCGCCGGGACGTGGTCGATGCTCTCGCCGGAATCCGAATCTCGTATCCGATCTGAAAGAACGGTGTAGGCATTGGTGATCCACTCAGGGAGCGATGGCCGAGGATCGTCGGTCGAGGGCATCTATCAGCTCACCAGTATGTGATCGTTCACGGGCATCCCGCTTAACTGTATCCCGCGTGAGACGTGGATTTTCGGACTCGCCACGAGCGATACGTCCCACGGTGAGACCGGGCGCCCCGTCGCCACTCGAGAGTACACGTCCCGCCTCGAGCGCGATGCCGTAAGTCGCCGGCTGAATTCCGCCGTCGACCGTCGGGGTATCGTTCGGGCTGTAAGTCGTCATCCTGTCGGGGATACTCGCCCCGCCTTGCGGAGTGAACGCCGCGGGTGGACTCGAGCCCTAAGTACGTATCGGGATCTACAGACGACCGGTACCGAACCGCAATCATATATATACTGGACGCACAGCTATGACGTACGCAATCGAGGATGCACACCGCTCCGCCATGAGTAGATACCAGTTCACGTGCCCGGAATGCGGGCAGGAAATCGAAGTCAACGAATCGATGCGGGAAGCCACGCTTTCACACGGCTGTCCAGTCTGTACGGCGTCGGTGTCCCAATCCGACTTCGTGGCGGAGCAACAGACCGAGAATTGAGTTCGCCCCACCCCCGTTTCTCCCGACGGATCCCCGTGTTACCCGTCTCGGTCGACGTCGGTCCGCCGACCGTTGAGCATCGTCGGTTCGAGGCGATAGAGTTCGATATTCAGTGATTTCTTGCCTTCGGTCCAGATCTCGAATAGCGGTCGCTTCGCTCGGCCGTACTGGGCGATTTCTCCAGGTGTGAGATCTGCCGGTTCGATGCTCTCGAGTTCCCCCGTCGCGATGACGCTCCGGTACGTCGACGCCGCCTCGTCGTAGACGACGAGTCGAGCCCGCGGTGAGGACTCGAGGAACTGGCGCTTTTCGCTGTCGGGTGTCGACACCAGCCGCATGTAGAACTCCCGCTCGTCGTCGTCGTAGCCGTACGAGATCGGGATCGCGTAGGGCTCGTCCGTCCGCGCCAGCGCCAGCACCCCTGTCTCGCGACGACTGAGAAAGTCGTCGATCTCCGCGTCGGTCATCTCGGTCTCCTGATCGATGGCCATCGTCTCAGTAGTTTGCCAATGGTGAAACACTATCTTTATAGTTGCCATCGACTGCCAGACGTGCTGTCAGCGGACTGCACTCCCACGGTGTCGTGGCCGGTGACTCAGCCGGTCTCAGTCTCACGACTCGGGTTCCGTCCCGCCGCGTCCGATGACAACCGGTTCGCGGACCTCGAGTGCCGTCTCGAATTCGGATTCGCGACCCGTCCGCCGGCCGATTCGGAGCAGTTGTTCTTCGTGTGCGCGCCGGATGGCCGCCCGTTCGCGGTCGGTACTGTCGAGCGCTTCGCCGAGTTCGTCCCAGTGGCTCCTGGGGACGAGAAACAGTTCGCGGTTTCCGTCCGTACACAGGAGTTCGTACTCACGGCGGTATCGATCGATTTCGGGTCCCAGCAGCTCCTGTGCGCGCTCGACCAGATTAGGGAGCGCGGCCGCCGGCACGCTCGCCTTGGCAGCCGTCAGCAGGAGTACTTGTCCCTCGATCGGTCCGCCCGCCATTTATCCACCCGCGCGCATCGCCTTCTGTGCGAACCGTTCGACGAGCGGCTTGAGGGTGTCTTCGTCGCCCTCGAAGACGACCGTCACTTCGGTTAGCGAAAGTGTTGGCCCGATGCCAACCGTTTCTGCGGAGAGCGTCGCCGTCCAGTCGTCGCCCTCGACGGTGTCTTCGTCGACTTGCCGGCCGCCCAGATTCGTTAAATACCGGATCGCGAGTCGTTCGGAGATGCCGCGAAAGGAGCGCTCGAGACGTGTTGTCATACCCATCGTTCGACGGCCGGACGCATATACTGCCTGGCAACGACTCGAGGACGGACGTCGAGACGTCGAACGAACGGGATCGTGGATTGAAACGGGAACGTGCTCACGAAATCGATTGGCGTCGACGAGATTTCCGACCGACGTGTACGCACGATCGACGCACGGTCACACACGTACTCGAGCAGTACGACACCGACGAGTCCCGCAGCGACGCCATTCAATGGATCGCCAGGCCGGTCGCGAGCAATACGGATACGGTGCCGACGAACAGACAGACCCGCTGTCCCGTCGATCGATTTTCGTTGCGATCGAGGATCCACCCGACTCCGAGATCGACTACCAGTTCGACGACCGCATCGAGCATGGCTGCCGACATCGTGTCAGATATTAAATATTCGTGGGAGCGTTCCCGGCGGACGACTGCGGACTTCGGCTCGCGCTATCCCCCGGCGACCGGCGGGAACACCGAGACGACGTCACCCGGTTCGAGCGTCGTGTCGACGTCTGCCATGTGAACCACGTTGCGGCCGTTTTTCAGGACGCTCAGCTGCGGGCGAATCCCCCCACTCTCGAGCAATCGCCCCTCGAGGCCATCGTACTCGGCCTCGAGTTCGGCGAGGACGTCGCCGACGGTGGCATCGTCCGCGACTGTTCTCGGGTGCTCCTTTTCCCCAACGGCTTCTCGGAAGGTGGCGAAGAACCGGAGATTGATTTCCATACTCGAACGACGTGAGCGGCCGACTTGACCTCTTCCCCGCCCCGACGGGTGAAGGTCCCGAACGGCGGGGCGGGTCCGCGGGATGGGGTCCCCAATCGACCTATCTTTCCCGTACGGACCGCTCCGAGGGTTATTCTGGAGACCCGTCACTATTCCCGAACGGCTACCAACCCCCACTGGCCGCGTTCAGACTGCCGAGGTCGATGGCGGTGAGGTAAACGAAATGGCGTCGATACCGGCTCGCTCGAGCGCGTCGTCGATACTGCGCGCACCGCGTTCCGCCGCCTCGTCCGCGTCGTCGGCCTCGACCGTGACCGTCACCGTGAACGCGAGCGTGATCGTGTACGGGTCGAACGGTGCGGTCGGGTGTTCGTATACTTCCGCGTCGGAAACGTCCCAGTCGGTGATCGTCCCATCGGCCGCGAGCCGCTCGAAGCTGTCTGCGAGTTCCGCCGTCGCGTCGTCGCAAGCGGTCGTATCGGATCCCCCGTGAAGCGTAACGAGCGTCGTCCCATCGCGGGACACAGCGAACTCCATACGACTTCTAGCGAGGCCGAGAATTTGAACGCTTGGACTGAATCTGACGGCGGAGTCTCGAATCTGGTATGGAAAACTCGTTCCAACAGCGATCCGCTATTCGATAGAGAATGGTATTTCGTATTCCGATAGCAGCGACCGCATTCGTTCGACGCCGCCGTGTGCGTCCAGCCCTCGCGCGTGTAATGTCTGTACGGATGGCGAAGCCACGAGTACTCTCGATGGGCGAATACTTCGATGGCTCCCCCACCGGTCCGAAACAGCGCGACGTGCAGTTGCCACGTCGCCATCGACGACTCGCGTCGAACCCAGCTTCCGGTCGAGAGCCTGCTGTCGTCGTGGACCTTCAGGGAGGCGATCGGCTCCCGCTCGAAGGACAGCCCCTCGAGCGTCGATTGGATTTCCTCGAGGTCGCGTTCGACAGTGCCAACGTACTCGTCCGGGTGCTGTCTGCAGATCGCGTACCCACCGAGCGGTTCCTTGATTCGATGGAGCGCGGGAAGCACTCGACGCCGAACGCGCGTCGTCAGGTCCACCACGTTGGCCCCGTCCGCGGTGATGTCAGTAGTCGCCACGGGTAGCGGTCTCGAGTGAGACTACAAATTCGTTATTACTCTGAATCTGTCATTTGACGTCGGCCGGTCCACGAAAGCGCCAGTACGGGCCGTTTGAACACCTCAAACACGTTTGTGAATATATTACACTGGTGGTATTACTCGTCGGGGAAGACCGATGACCGCCAGTCGACGGCGGCCGTCACAGGTCGCGCAGTCGGATCCCGTCTTCTACCAACCGCGCGTTTCGTTCCCGATCGAGTCGATCGCCGAGGTCCTCGTGCTCGTAGAGTTGGGCGATCACGTCCGCGTATAGCGTCCGCCACGCGATTGCGTAGATCGGTGACTGCCCCCAGGCCCGTAGTTCGGGAACCAGTTCGTCGTAGGTCTCGTACCGTTCCTCGAAGCGATCGATCGCTTCGAGGAGTCGACCGACGGCTTCCCGCTCGTCGTCGGCCTCTTCGAGTATCCGATTGAGTCGCTTTTCCCATCCCGCGACCGCTTCTTGCATGTCCGCCGCCGCGCTCTCGTCGTCTGCAGGCAGTTGCTCGAGGATCGGTTTCGGAACGCCGAGTGTGATCTCCTCCATGCATCCCGATATGCGATCGACTATCAAGAAAATGGTTCCTTCGGACGGCGGCCGGCGATCGACGGGTCACGTGTCGTCGATCGATTTCGTCGGATCGGTGGTCATACCGATGCCTTCACCGACCTTCGACATTAATAGGGACTCACTCTTATATTGATCTCACGTCCGCGACGCACCGTATCGAAGTCCCTCGTTGCGCTCGGGCCCGAACCGTTTTCGAGAGCGCGTTGTCTCGGTTTCACACGGCTCCGCCGCCAAAAACGGTCCTGTGACTCGCGAGATAGTCGTATACGATGCCCAGAACCAGTCCGTAGACGAGGTACGCGACCAACGTGATAACCGATAGCGAAAGGGTTTCGATGTCCGTCCGTTCAGGGATATCGATTCCGTAGAGGACGACGACGTATCCGGTCCACAGAACGAAGCCGAAGACTGCTCCGTGAGCGGTACCCGTGTCGCCGGGAATCGCCCAGGTGAATCCACCGAAGAGGAGCGGCCATGCGAGGGCGAAGAGGCCGCCGTACGAAACGAACCGCAGCGCTGCTGCCGCCGGAGTGCCTCCCGCACAGTACGGCGGTCCGCCGATCGCACAGAAACTCGTGAACGTAAAGAATACGAAGAGGTCGGAACCACGCAGCAGTACGTCTGCCCCGAGTAAAACTATTGTGAGGACGACCGTGGCAGCCACGCCGCCACCGATACTACTTCTCACGGGCCCCATATCACAAGATTGCGCCACCGACGACCATAAAACAATAGCGAACTGATACGTTTTCGTCACACACAGAAAACCCGGGATGACTGGAACTGCATAATATCCAGCCAGTACAGCAGTATCAGCGCTCGGACTGGTACGACTCGAGGGCGCTCGTGTTGACGTCGTGCGATTTCGCTCGGCGAGTCGAGGAACTGCCCGACGGCACGTCCCATCGGACAGCCGGTGATGAGTGGCCAGCGGCGAATCACCGGGATTGAGCGCGGTGACGTCGCGGGTACGGACGACCGAGCTCGACGGTGGTGGCGAACCGGGAGCGTGAGCGTCCCGGCACGAATTTAATATAGCGATACCTGATTTATCACTGGTATCCGGCTGGCAGACAGCGTCCGCTTCCGTCAGTTCCGGGCGGTCGGCGCGGTGACCGGCAAGCGGCGACTGCAGTGGCCGATTTGCGGCCGTTCGGACCGAACCGGCACCGTTCGAGGGGTCCCGTCAGCTGTTCAGCGGTCGCGACCGGGAGCGACTGGGTCCTCCGGGTCGATCTCCCCCCTGTGACCAGTGGGACGGAACCGATCTGTCGGGAATGGAATGCGACTCGACGGTGTCGAAAGTACCTCGCCTCGACCGTCGGTCCCGAATGATACCGTTTGGCGCCTGCCCGTTCCGGTGCTGATGTGTGTTACGAGTCGTAGCTGACATTCTCGAGTTGTGGTCGACCAGGTCGTCTCTCGAACAGTAGCCGATCACCCACGTTCGACCGTCGTTCTCGAGTCGCGATCGATTCTCCAGTACCGGGTTGCAGTCGCACCGTCCCCTTTTGGGGCGGCGAACCCCGATGTGAGCGCGTTATCGACCGTACTTCCATCGAATCCCTCGCAGATTGACCGACGCGTCCGTCGATTCGACTGTCTCTTCGGTTCCGTCTCTCGTGTAAGTGCTCCGTCTTGTCCACTCGGCAAGGGTGGTTCGTTACCACACGTCGTGTGAATCTCGACGATGGCGGTCTCCACTGATCTGTCGCGAGTGTGGAACTCGGGGTAGCGATGGTCTCGCTCGCCCTGCGGCGAGTGCGCCGACACCCCTGGCGGGTGCCGATACAGGTTCGCCCGGAACGGTCGGGGGGTGAGAAGCGTATCGATTCCAGCGCACACGCCCGACTGTTCACGAGGCACACGTCGATTCCGTACGCGAACTCGAGACGGATATTCGATCGCTGCATCCCCGTGACCGTCTCGCTAATCGGAGTGCAACTTTCCGATCGCTCCCTGATATAAAACGCGATCCCCGAATCAGCGCCGATGAAGTGTATGATGATATATCGAATCTGCTGCCTGGTGGGTAAGGGTTGGACCCTCGCTGCCCGGGTTCGACTCAGTCCACCTCGCCGATCCACCGTTTCCGGGGGACGTGTCGATCATCGTGGGTTCGATGCCCCACGCACGAACCGTGGACTCGAGCAACGCTTGGACCAGACTGATCCGTTTTCGTGAAGTGACCACGTCCAACCCTGGCTCAGCCATTCGGTTCCGAGTCGTCTTCCGGGGGCTACATCGGCATTCGTCGGTTCGAACTCCACGCTGCGTCCGTCCAGCAGACGTGGCGTCGACGCGTCGTCGATCTCCGTCGGAACGGGACGGCCGGTCTCTCGCGGCCGTTCGTGGGTCGGTGGCTCACGCTGCGGTCGTCGAGGATGCTCTCGATTGAGGGCATCGATCGCGGCGTTCGACGGCCCTCCCGTAACTCGCCCGCGGACGCGGCGCGGTCCGTCACTTCCGATGGATGTCTGGACGACGATGAACGCCCTCGCACCGCGACGCCATCTCCGCGTCCGGTATCGGAAATTTCGGAACCAGCCCGGCGTCGTTTAAGTTACTCGAGGCCGAACCGGTCCGGTGTGATCGTCGACGGCCGCGTCCTGCGCGAGGACTTCGTGCCTAGCGAGGTGGTCCACCGCCACGACGAGGTAAACCTCCTCTCGGAGGCCCTCGAACCGCTGCTGTACGACGGGCGACCGGACCCCGCCTTCCTGTTCGGGCCGACAGGCGTCGGCAAGACCTGTATCGCTCGCTACACGCTCGCGCAGTTGCGCGAACAGGAGCCGACGGTGCGGGTCGTGTACGTCAACTGCTGGCAGGAGTACACGCGCTTTCGGGTACTGTACAGCATCCTCGAGTCGGTCGACCGCGCGGTCGACGTCCACCGATCCACACCGAAAGACGAACTGTTCGACCGGCTCTCCCGAGCGGACGGTGGGTCGATCGTCGTTATTCTGGACGAGGTCGATCAACTGGAGGAGACGAGCGCGCTGTACGACCTCCATCGCTTGCCCCACGTTTCGCCCGTGTTGATCGCCAACCGTGAGGAAGAACTGTTCGCGAGCTTCGACGATCGGGTGCGCTCGCGGTTCCACGCCGGAACGCGCGTTCGGTTCGACCGCTACGGGACCGACGAACTCACGGCTATCCTCGCGAAACGGGCCGAAAAGGCCCTCGAGCCGGGTGTCGTGACCGACACACAGCTTCGAACGATCGCCGACGCGGCGTCAGGTGATGCCCGCGTCGGCATCGGCATCCTCCGGTCGGCCGCCTACTGCGCGGAGCGCCGGGGGCTAGGGTCGATCACCGCCGAGACGCTCGAGGTGGCGATCCCGGACGCTCGGACGGCGATCCGCCGGAAGACCGTCGAGGGGCTGATCGAACACCAGCGGGTACTGTACGACGTGATCGCGGAGGCGGGCGAGATCGAACCGGGAGACCTCTACGAGGTGTACGAGCGGCGGGTCGAGGAGCCGAAAACGAACAGGACGCTGCGAAATTACCTGACGAAGATGGTCCACTACGACCTGATCGAAGCCGTCGGCGAGCGCCGCGGGCGGACGTATCGTCTCGTCGACGAGGACGACGGAGACGGTGTCGATATCGACGCCGATGGGACGAACGGAAGTCAGTAACGCGTTCGGTTGCGGTCATTGGTCACTGAGTACTGGTCAGCAGTCACCGGTCAGTGGTCATCGGTCACTGACCACAGATCACAGCCCGTTCGGCCGGAATCGACGAACCGATCCGTCCCGACCGACTCCGCCTGTCGGCCGCCCCGTTTCGGTTCGAGTCGCTTCGTTTTAGTTCGAGTCGCCTCGGGGATCGAGTCGCTCGTCCCGACCATGGCGGCGGTCGGTGTGGAACGAAGCCGACCGGTCGACGGCGGTGTGACGGTCTCCGAAATGGAACCGAACTCGCCTTCGAGGTTGCAGGTCTCGACGAAATCGCCGTTCGGATTCGACCGGTCGCATGATGATCCTGCGGGTTTCGGAAACGAAATTGGCAATTCGAAATCGGCCTCGAGAAGCGCTCCGACCGCCCGTTTCGACGATTAACCGAGTTTCGGAAATGTCGGAAACCGGGTTCCGCCGCTTATGCGTGTCCGCGCCAGCCATCACGTATGCACCGACTCGAACTCGAGCCCGGAATGACGCTGCTAAACGTTCCGTCGCCGCAGTCGGGAATCGTCCACCGGTTGGTCTGCGATCGGCTCGCCGACTGCGATGGTGGAGTGGCCTACTGGATCGACGCGCGGAACGCGGCCTCGACCCACGTCCTGTACGATTGTGCTTCGAGTCCGCGCGTCCTCGAGGATCTGCGGGTTGCGCGGGCGTTTACCGCCTATCAACATCACTCGCTAGTACGAACGGTTGCCCGACGGGCCGGGCCGACGACGTCTGTGCTCGTCGCGCCGAACGTCGACAGCCTCTACCGTGACGACGACCTCGCGGCGTGGGAGCGCGATGAGCTGTTAACCGCGAGCCTCGAGATTCTGTCCGAACTGGGGCAGATACTCGACTGTCCGGTGGTGCTTTCGAGCGCCGGACGCAGCGGCCAGATCGGCAGCGATCGTGACGACGCCGCGTCCAGTGCGGTCGTCGACTACGCGGATACGACGATCGATTGTACCCGCACGCGAGAGGGGCTCAGACTCGAGGCCACGGGCGAGAACGCGGAGTTGGCGAGCGCGACGGCGGGATACTGGCACGGAACCGTCTGGCAGACGACGATCCCGTACTGGGTCGAGCTCTGCGGCGCCGTCGACGCGGTCGATTCCGTCGTCGCCGCCCACGATCGGGGGCTACTCGAGGTGAGCGGCTAATGGGACGCACGAACCCGACCTACCGCGACGCCCTCCGACGCCTCGAGTCGGAGTGGGAGCCGATGCGCCGAGCGCTGCGCCGGGAGTACCAGGACGACTTCGACCGGCTGTTCGACCGGGCTCGAGCGTTCGCCGACGCGGCAGGGTACGCCAATCCGCCACGGCCCGAGCGGGCGCTCGTGCTGTCGCTGTTGCTCGCTCACGAGGTCGAACTGCGCCGGCTGCGCGCGGAGCGCACTCGGCGCGAGGAAGTCGGTAACTGTATCGACTCCACCGAGGGTGCAGACGAGCCCGCTGGCAGGAAAGGCGGGTCCCCCGGAGACGGCACCGAATGAGCCCCTTCACGTTCGAGTTCGAGGATGGGACCGTGCGGGAGTGGGCCCTGACCGAAGAGGGGGCCGAGCTGACGACCGTCGCAGACTACGCACCGTCGCTGTTCGTCGCCGGTCCCGACGGTGCACTCGCCGACCTCCGGGATCGACTCGAGGTCGATCCAAAAGTCGTCGCGACTCGAACCGAACGGTGGGCGACGACCCTCCACGAAGCCCACGCGGGCGAGCGAAGCCGTGTCCTCCGAGTCGATCTCGAGCGCATCGACGAGATCCGGACGCTGGCTCGAGAAATTCGGGGCGTCTACGAGCACGAGACGCACGCTCCCGGCACGTTCCGGCTGTTCGACGTAGACCTCGCGCCGGCGTTTCGATACTGCCTCGACCGAGGCGTCGATCCGACGCCGGACCGGGAGCTGCGGATGCTCCGGCTCGCCCTCGACGAGGCCGCGCTGGCCGACGGAGACGTCTCGGCACTGGAACTCGACGGCGAGTCCGTCGAGGGCGACGAACCGCACGTCCTCCGAACGCTCCGGCACCACCTCGAGCGACGGGATCCGGACGTCCTCGTCGTGAGCCACGCCGAACTGGTACCGGCGCTCGATCGGCGGGCCGAAATGCTGGGCCTCGAGTTCCGCCTCGGCCGCCTGCCGGGACTGACAAAACTGGCGAGTGAGAACACGTACGCGAGCTACGGGCGGGTGGGCCACTCGCCCGCGCGGTACCGCGTCCCGGGTCGGGCGATTATCGACATCTCGAACAGTTTCCTCTGGCACCAGTCGGGACTGACAGGGATTCTCTACATGGTCGAGCGAACGGGCCGACCGCTGCAGGAAGCCGCCTGGGGGAGCATCGGCACGTTGTTGACCTCGAGACAGATCCGGCTCGCCCGTCGACGAGAGGCGGTCCTCGCCGCGTGGAACAAGTGGGAACCGGAGCGGTTCACCGACGTCGAGACGCTGCACGCGGCCGACCGCGGCGGGTTCACCTTCTCGCCCGAGGTCGGCTTCCACGAGGACGTCTACGAAATCGACTTCGCCTCGCTGTATCCCCGGATCATCTGTGCGCACAACGTGAGTCCGGAGACGGTCGGCTGCGACTGCGGTGCCGACGATATCGACCACGCCGGGACGAATACCGTCCCCGACCTCGGCTACGAGGTCTGCGAGGCCGACGGCTTTCTTCCCGCGGTCCTCGAGCCGCTGATCACGGATCGAGCCGCGATCAAGCGACGACTCGACGACGAGCCTCCCGATGACGAAGCCGCTCGACTTCGCGCCGAATCGGGCGCGATCAAGTGGGTCCTCGTCTCCTGTTTCGGCTATCAGGGGTACCGAAACGCCACGTTCGGTCGGATCGAGTGCCACGAGACGATCAACGCGTACGCCCGAGAAATCGCCCTGACGGCCAAACGGCGGCTCGAGGAGGCAGGCTGGCGGATCATCCACGGCATCGTCGACAGCCTCTGGGTGACGCCGCGAGTCGACGAGCCGGAGCCGCTCGAGGCCGTGACTGCCAACATCTCCACGACGGTGGGGATTCCACTCGAGCACGACGGCAGCTACGAGTGGGTGTGTTTCGTTCCGGTACGCGACTCGATCAGGGGCAGTAGTTCGGTCGGACGCGGTGGTTCCGGCGGACGCACTGGACGGAGCGGGAGCCGCAGTTCCAGCGCCGGTCGTGCCGGCCGGGGCGCGTCGGTGGGTGCGCTCACCAGGTATTTCGGCAAGCGCTCGAGTGGCGAGTACAAGTTTCGGGGTATCGAGGTTCGCCAGCGGAGCACGCCGCCGTTCGTGGCGGACAGCCAGCGCGCGTTCGTCGACGCGCTCGACTGCGAGCCCGATCCTGAGGCCGTCTGTGACGTCCTCGGCCGACGGCTGCGCGAGCTTCGAGTCGGCGATGTCGACCCGGCCGCTCTCACGGTTACGAAACGCGTCTCACGGCGCCTCGCCGATTACAGTCAGCGGACCCACACCGTCGCGGCGCTCCAGCGGTACGAGCGTCGTGGGATCGACCGTCGTCCCGGCCAATCGGTCGAGTACGTCGTCGCAGACGACGACGCCCGCGGCCCAGAGCGCGTCCGGCTCGCGCTCGAGGAGCCTCGCGCATACGACGCAGACTACTACGCGACGCTGCTCGTGCGAGCCTGCGAGAGCGTCGTCTCGCCGTTCGGTTGGGACCGTTCCCGGATTCGACGTTCGTTGCGCGACGGCCGGACGGTCCGGCTGTCGACGTTTACCGACTGACGGTCGGAACCGATCGTCTTGCAATCGCGATTGTCACGCCGAACTGACGGTCAGAACCGACTGAAGATCAGCGCCAGGTTTACACGGCTCGCCGGCTTTTTCAACCGTACGATGACACCTTCGGATTTGTCAGGTCCGCTCCGTTCTCCCGGCCGACGTCGGACGGCCGCTGCGGCATTCGGACGACGGACGCTCGAGCCGTCCGACCGCAAGGCGGGGACCGCGGAGACCGACGCCGGAGCCGCGCGAGGGCGCACTGGCGTCGAACCGTTTGGATTGGGTTTCCTGACCGTTCGACCGACGCCACTGCCACGACGCCGACCCCGCACCACCGGTGCTGACGTTTCGAGGCCGTACCGACCGAGACGGGGACTCGACGACCAATGACTGACTCGAAACCCTTTCAACCCGAACCGGCACAGATCCTGTTAGTCGAGGATAACCCCGGCGACGTCCGCCTGACGAAGGAAGCGTTCAAACAGGGCCGTATCGAGAACGATCTGCACGTCGTTTCCAACGGTGCCGATGCGCTCGACTTTCTCTCCGGGCGCAACGACTACCGCGACGCGCCGCGACCGGATCTCGTCCTGTTGGATCTCAACCTCCCGGTCAAGAACGGCGAAGACGTCCTCGAGGAACTCAAAGACGATCCGGCGCTTCGCCCGATCCCCGTGATCGTCCTGACGAGTTCGCGAGCGGAAGAAGACGTCGTCAAGTCCTACGAACTCCACGCCAACGCCTACCTCACGAAGCCGGTCGATCCTGACGAGTTCATCGAGACCGTTCGTGCCTTCGAGAAGTTCTGGTTTTCGGTCGTTCGGCTCCCGCCGGAGGTCGATAATTCATGAGCGAGACCGACACGCAACCGGCCGAGGAAAAGGACGCGACACCGGCCGACGCGCTTCGGATCCTCCTGATCGAAGACAATCCCGGCGACGCTCGGCTGATCCAAGAGATGCTTCGGGATACCGACGAACTCGTCCAACGCGTCCGTCCCGCAGAAGACGTGAGCCAGCCGCCGGAAACATTTCGCGAAAATCGCCTCGAGGACGGACTCGCGGCGGCCAAATCCGAGTCGGTCGACATCATCCTCCTCGATCTGAACCTCCCCGATAGCGAGGGGCTCAAAACCCTCGAGACGGTCAACGCGGAAACGGCGGAGACGCCAATCGTCGTCCTGACCGGCGTCCGTGATCAGCAAGTCGGCGTCAAGGCGCTTCAGCGCGGTGCCCAGGACTTCCTCGTCAAAGACGAGGTAACGAGTGAACTGCTGGTGCGGACGATCCACCACGCCATCGAACGCGCCAACCAGCAGCGCGAGCGACGCCAGCAGCGCGAGCAACTCGAGGCGCTCAACCGGCTCAACCGGATCGGCCACGACATCACGCACGCGATGATCACGACCGAAACGCGGACGGAGCTCGAACAGCAGGTCTGCGATCGGCTCGCCGAATCCGACGCCTACCGATTTGCCTGGATCGGCGAGGTCAACCCTGGCAGCGACAGCGTCGTTCCGAAGGTGGCGGCCGGCGTCGAGGAGGGGTACCTCGACGAAATCCAAATCACCGTCGACGAGAACCACGACAGCGGTCGGGGACCGGGTGGAACGGCGATCCGGACCGGTCAGGTTCAGGTCATGAACGACGTCGAAACCGCTCCCGAATTCGAACCGTGGCGGGAGGCGGCACGCGCCCGCGACTATCAGTCGTTAGCTGCGATTCCGATCAGCCACGAAGACCTCATTTACGGCGTGTTGGGCGTGTATTCGTCGTCGCCACGGGCGTTCGCAGGGCCGGAAACCGACATTCTTGCCCGCATCGGCGACGTCGTCGCCCACGCGATCACGGCAATCGAACGCAAAGACGCCCTGGTCAGCGACGCCGTCATCGAACTCGAGTTTCGCGTCGATGCGATGGCAGAACCGCTGGTCGACCTTTCGGCAGCCGAGTCGTGTACGATCGAATTCGAGCAACTGGTCGGCGGCGACGAAACGCTGCTGGCCTACGGATCGGCACGCGGCGTCTCACAGGACGCATTTCGCGAGGTCGTCGATCGGACCGACGGCCTCGATGATCTTCGATTCCTCGCGTCGCGACGCGACGACTTCAAATTCGAACTCGTGGCACCCGCGGCCGTCTCGCTGTTCGAGACGATCGCCACCCACGGCGGTCGCGTCGCGTCGGCGACGATCGACGAGGGTGAGTTCCGATTCGTCGTTGAACTCCCGCGCGGTCGGGACACTCGCCGGATGATCGAGTTGATCAAAGCCAGACGTGACGACGTCACCTACCTCGCCCAGCGCACGACCGAGCGGCGCGAGCGCGGCGACTCCGGTTCGCCGTCCGTTCTCGAGGAAGAACTGACAGAGAAGCAGCGGGCAGCCCTCGAGACGGCCTACTTCGCAGGGTACTTCGACTGGCCCCGCGGGAGTACGGGCGAGGAAATCGCCGACCGGCTCGGCATCGCGCCGGCGACGTTCAACCAGCACCTCCGGACGGCCGAACGGAAGTTCTTCGATTCGGTGTTCGAGGAACGGTAGTCGGATCGACTTCTCGGGACCACGAACCGTTTCAGCGGTCGAACCCGTTGGCGATGAGCTCGTGAGACCGAAGCACGTCGTCGTGATCGGCGATGATATTCTGGACGATCACGTCGTCGACGCCGACCCGATCGGTCAACTGCTCGAGCAGGTCCGTCGTCGTCGCCGGACTCCCGGAAATCGAGCGCGGCCAGTCACCGTCCGGAAGTGGATTCGGCGTCGGTTCCGGAACGCCGCCGAATTCGTTGATCGCGTCCTCGACGGTCGGGGTTCGGCCGACGTCGCCGCGTCGCATCCGCTCGTAGGTCGCTTCCGCGGTCGCCCGAAGTCGCGCAGCTTCGCCGTCTGTCTCGGCGCAGGCAACGTTCATCGCGAGCATTCCGTCCGGTTCGTCTGGTCCTGCGCCGACTGACGAGGGCTCGAAGGAGCCTCGGTACGTCTCGAACGCACGTTCGGCGAGATTCGGCCGGATGAACCCGGCAAAACAGTACCGGAGGCCGAGCGAACCGGCGATTTCGGCGCTCGAGGGGCTCGAGCCGAGGACCCACACCTCGGGGACGTCGTCGGCGGAGCGCGGGAGTTGCAACTCGGCGTACGGGTGGTCGTCCGGAAACCCGTCGTAGAGGTGGCTGACCGTTGCGTCGATCTTCTCGGCGTGGTCTTCGTCGGGGTTCCGTTTCTGTCGTCTGGTCCCCAGGGCACGGTCCACTGCCGGAATCCCGGTTGCCCGGCCGAGTCCGAGGTCGACGCGACCTGGTGCCAGCGCATCGAGGGTGGCGAACGTTTCCGCCACCTTGAACGGCTGGTAGTGGTTGAGCAGGACCGTCCCGGAACCGATCCGGATCTCGTCGATTGCGGACGCGAGATACGCGATCAGGGTCTCCGGGGTCGTACTCGCGATCGAATCTGCCATCCCGTGGTGCTCGGCCACCCAGAACCTCGAGTACCCGAGTTTCTCGGCCGTTCGCGCGAGTTCGACCGTGTTTTCGTACGCCTCAGTCGCGGTCCCACCGTCGGGAACCGGCGCGAGATCGACGATCGAGAGGTTCACACCTGCCGTTCAAGGCGATGCGTTGAATAACCGCCCGGTCTCTCCGTCCATCACCATCGAAACCGTGTTGCGTCGATCGGTCCGGCCGCTCGAGCGCGGACCGCATTCCGGCGTGTGCTAAAAAGGAACTACGCGCTGCGAGGTTCGGTCGCGGGCGGGGTCGTCGCGTCGTCGGACCGGCTGGTGACGGCGACGGTGATCATCGCGAGGCCGATCACGAGGAGGTTGACTCCCACGAGCAGGCCGATCGCCCAGGCTGCGGTGGCCGGGAAGCCGACCCAGAGGAGGCCGGCGAGGACGAACGAGATGATGCCGCTGAAAGCGATAGCGGTTCGCCCCGACGAGCTTTCCATCCGCATCGCGGTCGCCAGTTCCGCCACGCCGTCGACGGCGAAGTAAGCGACGAGCGCCAGCGTCAGGGTGAGGAGCGCGACGGTAGGTGCCGCGAGGACGGCGAGGCCGGCGACCACCGAGACGATCGCGAGAGCCGCTTGCCAGGCAGATCCGCGCCAGCCGCGGACGGTGAACGCGTGGACGCCGTGTACGATCCCGCCGACGACGAGCAACGCGCCGATCGCGAGCGATACGGACAGTCCCGTCACGAAGGGGAAGGCCATCGCGAGGATCCCGATAAGACCGATAACTGCTCCCGAAAGAGCGAGGGGACGCCATTCGTTCTCGAGGGAGTAGCCTCCGACAGACCTCATGCTTGTTGTAATTCTACTCATTGGATTCACCGATACTACGTACGTCGTATATGGATATAAAACAAATATACGATTTGACAGTACGTCCCGGTTCCGGACTGGTTCGAAAATAGGACGAACGGCATCTCTGACCGCCCTCGAGTAACAATTCGACGCTCTACGACCCGGTCGCCGTCGAAACGTGGCGGTATCGTCCTCGTGTTGATAACACGACACGTGACCGACGAGACCGACGAGACGCACGGTAATGCAGACGAGAGACGGCTCGAGTGCGATCTTGCGGGGAACGGGTTCCAGCGGCAATCTACCGGCGGCTGCTGATTCGACCGACGACCGTGCTCTTCGAACGCGGGAAACACCGAAGCGAATAGGTGCGTGTCGGTCCGAATGGGTGTATCGATCCCATGGTGGTCGCAATGTCGGTCGCCGGAGAGTGGCTTGACCCACAACTCGCTCCCGTCCTCGTCGCAGTGATCGCGCTCGCTGTTCTCGGCACGACGGTCCTGTTCGTCGTCGGACTCGCTGCGTACGGCCGGCGGCGGACGACCCGGTACTGCCTGATCGTGGTCGTGCTCGGCCTTCTCGTCGTTCGGTCGCTCACCGGACTGGGAACCGTCCTCGGACTCGTCCCGATGACAGTTCACCACCTGGTCGAACACGGCTTCGACTTCCTGATCGCCGTACTGGTCCTCTATCTGGTCTTCCGAAGCGGAGCCGCCTCAGACGGCGTTACTGCCGGACTCGACGACTGAGTCGCCAGTAGTCGTTCGTGGCTGGACGGCCGCTCGAGCTCCCAGTACAAGCGTGACTCTGCCCGCGCGAGCCGAGAGCGGCGCAACTGATCGATGATCGAGTACGACTTCGATCGTCGTGCTTTTGATTCGCGAGACCCGAGAGAGTTCCAAGTGGATGGCCCGGTATCACATCGAGACGTACGGTTGTACGTCGAACCGCGGAGAGAGCCGCGAGATAGAGCAGCGGCTCCGCGATGCGGGCCACTACCGGGTCGACGGCGTCGACGAAGCGGACGTGGCCATTCTCAACACCTGTACCGTCGTCGAGAAGACCGAGCGAAACATGCTCCGGCGGGCTGAGGAACTGGCCGACGAGACGGCCGACCTCTTCATCACTGGCTGTATGGCGCTTGCCCAGGGCGACGAATTCGCACAGGCGGGCATCGACGGGCAGGTCCTCCACTGGGACGAGGTTCCCGAGGCGGTCACCAACGGGGAGTGTCCGACGACGACGCCCGACGCCGAACCCGTCCTCGACGGCGTCGTCGGCATCCTTCCGATCGCCCGGGGGTGCATGTCCGACTGCTCGTACTGTATCACCAAACACGCGACCGGCAAGATCGATTCTCCGCCGATCGAAGAAAACGTCGCGAAGGCCCGCGCGCTGATCCACGCCGGCGCGAAGGAGATTCGCATCACCGGTCAGGACACCGGCGTCTATGGCTGGGACGACGGCGAACGCAAACTGCACCGACTGCTCGAGCGCATCTGTGAGATCGACGGCGAGTTTCGGGTTCGAGTGGGGATGGCGAACCCCAAAGGCGTCCACGGCATCCGTGAGGAACTCGCCGACGTCTTCGCGGCGAACGACGAACTCTACGACTTCTTGCACGCACCCGTTCAATCCGGGTCGGACGACGTCCTCGGCGACATGCGCCGTCAGCATCAGGTCGCGGAGTATCTCGAGGTGGTCGAGACCTTCGACGAGATGCTCGAGTACTGGACGCTTTCAACGGACTTCATCGTCGGCTTCCCAACCGAGACCGACCACGACCACGAGCAGTCGATGGCGCTGCTCCGCGAGACGCGTCCGGAGAAGATCAACGTCACTCGCTTTTCCAAGCGACCGGGCACCGACGCCGCCGATCTGAAGGGTCTCGGTGGGACGACCAAGAAAGCGCGTTCGAAGGCGATGAGCGAACTCAAACGCGACATCGTCGCCGACGCCTACGCGGACATGGTTGGCGAGCGTCGCGAGGACGTGCTGGTCGTCGAAGCGGGCACCGGCGATTCCGTCAAGTGCCGCGACTCGGCCTACCGCCAGCTCATCGTTCAGAACGCGAGCGAGTACGGCATCGAACCCGGCGACTTCGTCGATCTCGAGGTCACGGCCCACGAGACGATGTACGCGTTCGGAACGCCGGTGTAGGATCTAATCGGAGCCGGTACGAGAGATCGAACGGCAGCGACAGTGCCGTTCTCGACGATACCGGCCCGCGTCGCGTCGGCACCATCGAAACACGTGAGGAATGCGGTCGGTGCCAGTCTGCGGGAATTGGAGGCACACGTAAGCCAGCCCGGGAGAAATCGAGTAATATGAGCGACACAGTCGAGGAACCGATCCGGTGTCCGCGGGCCGAACGGGACGGAGAACTCGGGTGTGAGCCCCGATTGATCATGGATCTGCTCAACGACGACGACGCTCGAGCCGTGTATCTGTTCGTCGAGGAGCCGACGACGGTTCCAGAGATTGCCGATGCGCTCGACCTTCCCAAGTCGACGGCCTACAGGAAGGTAGAGAGCCTCCGTGACGCCGGGCTGATACGACAGCTCAATCGGCGGTCGCAGGGTGGATTGCCCGCGCATTACGTTCAGGCGATCGACCACGTCTCGGTAACCTACGACGATCCGCTTCGGATCGAGTGCGCACAGCACGGCAAAACGCTCTACTGCGAACCCTGACTGTGGGACGTTCTACCGCGAGCCCCGAGCGTTCGACCCACCACGAAACTGGTCGGGGGTCCCACTATAGCTCCGCGACAGCGGTTTCGATTTCCTCGCGGGGAAGCGGCGAGATCCAGTCGTCGGCGACGAAGGCGTACGTGACCTCCCGGTCGGAATCGAGGACGAACGCGGCCCGCCACGGCGTCGAAACGCCGGCCATGTGCGACCGGTCGACAAGCAGGTCGAGCGAGTCGCTGACTGCACCGTTTACGTCCGCGAAGAATTGGAAGTCTGGTCGATCCAACCACCGGAGGAACTCGTTTTGTGCGTAGGGTCCGTCGCGGCTCACACCGAGTACTGGAACGTCCTCGAACTCGTCCCAGCCGGCACGAACGAACCGTTTCCACCAGTTCTGGGCGACCGCGCTGAACGCGAAGCCGGTACAGACGACGACGCCCCCTCGAGCGCCGAGCGCGTCGGAGAGTGCCGTCGATCGGAACGTCTCGCCGTCACAGAGAAGCGCGTCGAAGTCCGCAACGGTCTCGCCCTCGGTCGGTGACATATTCGAGGACTCTCGCGCGACTACAAAAAACTCTGCTTCGTAGGATCGCTAGACGAAGCTTGATTTCGGCGTTTTCACTAATGCCACCGCCGGTCGAAAACCGATACACTGCGGTTGATTCTACGGATATCTAACTGTTCGACGAAGATTGTAGACGGCACATTTGAGCACCATCTCGCGGAATTCGAGGTGCCAGCTTCGCGCACGCACGGCGGAGCCGAGCGTGCGCTTGATCGACGAAAAGACAGTCTCAACCATCCAGCGGCGATTGTACCAGCAGCTGCTCATCCGGGCGTTGTGTGCCCGGTCGAGCGAGGAGTAGATCCGGTGTTTGATCAACGGTCGGATGCGATCAAGATGAAGATCGTCTCGGAATGGCTTTCCATCGTAAGCACGGTCAGCGGCCAATGACCGCAGGTCCTCGGCGTTTCGCCGAGCGACCTGCGGACCAATCTTCGCATCATGTTTTTTCGTGGTCGTACAGTGAACATCGTAGACGTACAGCGTTTTCACGTCCACGAGGGCAGTGACTTTGAGCGAGCGAACGCGGTAGTGTTTTCGCGTCGCGTAGTACCGCGAGGGCTGGTCGCGGTCGAAACCAGTCGAGTCGATCGCGGCATGGCCAGTGCGTTTCTCGGCTGATTCGCCGAGAAACGCACGATAGGTCTCCATCGAGATAGTCTCAAACCAGTCACGCAGGACGGTAAAATGCGGAAGCCGCGTGAGGCCGATTTCGTCGAGAATGCCGGGCATTTCGCTCAACAGATCGATTGTCTGGCGGTAGGATTTCCCGAGTTCGATCCGCAGTGCTTGCAACGTGAGCATCGCCCATTCGGCGAACCCGCCACCCCCTACGGGGTCGGCGGGTTCGTCCGGATTCTCGACAACGTTTTTAGCTTTCGCAACGATTTCTCGGGTGAGGAGACGGAATTCGGATACCAAAGTAATCCGTCTCTTCGCTTTCTACGAAGATAACGAGATTGAGGCGACGCCGTCTAGCGATCCTACAGAGCAAAAAACTCGGTATCGCGGTGACGAGTGCCCGTGGGACGACGGATCGGTGCGGGAATACTCGGGGGGCGAGAACGAATCACGGGTGGTGACTCACCGGACCAGGACGGTCGAGTGCTGTGCGACGGCCACATCCGAGACGTCCTCGCTCGCTGGACGGCGGCAACTAGCGCGTCGGTCTCGATCGTTCGACGGCAGTACGTTGCCTCGAGCGGGCAGTCCAGTCCTGGCTGGATCAGGTCGTAGTTCTCCTGACCTGAACGATCGTCCGGGTTCCGTCCCGATTCGGGTGAGACCGCCGATCGGAGGGTCGAAATATTCCGTTCCACCCTCGAGAGCGTGCGCAATCTGCGCTTCGACACCGCGGTTCGTCTCGATGAATGTATCGTCCAACGCCTCGCGATACGAGCACCCGTCCATCGGTCGCGGCCTGGAACGACGAATCGGATGTATCATACAAACAGTGACACGTCCGAGGTCAGTCCAAGCGGCGACGCTGCGGGATTGCTGCGGTTCGGTTCGACGCGACTCGGGTGGCACCCATCCTTTTGGCGCTCTGCGCCGTAGGATCGTCCATGGTCACGCTCTATCGGTTAGAAGGATGCCCGTTCTGTGAACACGTCGTGGATCGCCTCGACGAACTCGACGTCGACTACGAAAGTATCTGGGTCGAGGGGCTTCACTCGAAGCGCAACGAGGTCAAACGCGTGTCGGGCCAGCGGCAGGTACCCGTCGTCGTCGACGACGGACACGGCGTGACGATGGCAGAATCCGAACGCATCCTCGATTACCTCGAGACATCGTACGCCTGACGTCACTTCGAGAGGTTACACGCTGCGCTTCGTCGTCACCCGCTATTCGTCGTCACCGTCGTCCAAGCGATGTGGATCGAGCCCGGGGTCTTCGACTGCCGGTGCACCGAGCGCCAGAATGACCCCCTCCTCGTCGCCCACGTTTCGATGACCGTGACCGATTTCGGGTTTCGCGATCCAGAACGTCCCCGGGCCGGCGTCGACGTACTCCTCCTCGCCTGAGCGGCCGAGTTTCAGCGAGAACTGTCCCTCCAGAACGTAGAACAGTTCCTCCTGTTCGCTGTGTGCGTGATACCGGATCTCTTCGCCGGGTTCGAAGTACCAGAGCTTGATATTGAGCGAGTCGGTATCGAAGACCTCGTCGAGCGCCCGGATGCGTAGATCCGGCGGGATCTCATCCTCGTCGGAAAGGTCGGTGATCGGTACGTCCTCGGTGTGGACCACTTCGTAATCCATGCTACAAACACACACGGCAACGGATAACAAAAGTGTCCGGTTGTCCGGCCCAGTTTGCTGATTACGGAAGTGTGAGGAGAACGTCCGCCTTCGAGGCAGAGACGACGTGGTCGTGACGGAACACGATACGCGTTATTGGCATCGACTGCGAGCGCAAATCGACGCTGATCCGTCAATCGAACGTGACGGCACCGCGCTCGTCGGAGACGGTTGCACCGTCTTGAGCGCCAAAGGACTCGTGGAGGTGATCGTACGTCTCCACGAGCGCTTCGACGATCACCGTCGTGTCGCTGATGACGGGCATGAAGTTGGTGTCGCCCTGCCAGCGCGGGACGACGTGGGTGTGCAGATGATCGTCTATCGAACCGCCGGCCCCGTCGCCGAGATTCACGCCGGCATTGAATCCGTCCGGGTCGAACGCCTCCTCGAGCGCGTCGAACGTTCGTTGTTTCAGGCGCGCGTGATCGAGGAGCACGTCCTCTTCAAGGGCGGCGTACTCGCCGGTATGGGTGTGGGGAACAACCATCGCGTGGCCCGGATTGTACGGATAATTGTTCAGCATGACGAACGCGTTTTCGGTGCGTGCAACGATCCTATTTTCCCGGTCGCGTTCCTGTTCGGGGAGTTCACAGAAGACACACTCGTCGACGGTCGGGTTTTTCTCGTCGCGCTTGATCCACTCGATCCGCCACGGTGCGAAGACCTGTTCCATACTCCTTCTCACTCCAGGGTATCCTAAAGCATTACAGTCCGTCCGTTCCAGCCGAGGGCGGCGACAAGCGACTCTCGAAAAGTTTCTGTAAGAGGCGTATATGTCGGAAAAACCACATGTACGGCCGGATAAGCGGTATTAAATTCTCTCAGGCCCTTTTAATAACATGCTGATTTGCTGTGTTTGATTTCGACACTCAGTTTCCAAAATGAAGAATGGGTTTAAGAGGTGTCTATAACAAGTAATCTATTAATGGCAACGACCGACAACTCATTCAACGGGTTGACCGAATACTGCACGGAATGCGACCTGGAAACCCTCCACGAAGTCTCGGTCCAGATACGGACGGAGAGTCTGAAGACGGAGAACGCACAGTTCTCACGTGAGCCCTACCGCGTAGCCGAATGCCAGCGGTGTGGGAGTCGCACGAGCCAGCGGATGAACAATGCCTGATTGGCCGGCGACGCCCGAACGACGAACCGCACTGAATATTCGGCCCCGCCCATCTTCTCAATTCGACGAGGACGTCTCGATCGATCTCTTTATTACCGATTCGAATTTCCACAGAGTTACGCAGTCGTTACCTCACACCCGTCCTCGGTGACGATAATCGTATGTTCTTTCTGGCTGACCAGGAAGCCGTCGTCTTCTTTGAGGACCGGATAGCCGTGAACGATATCGTTGCGTTTGAGTCTGCGTAGCGCCATTTCCGGCCGGTCGGTCTCGAGCCAGCGCGTCGCGAACGGCAGAGTGCGAAACTCCTCGGTGATTTGTTCTAACGCGTCACGAGCCTGTCTGTTGCGCACGGTGCCTTCGTGCTCGAGCGAGAAGATTTCCTCGCTGCCGCCTTCGGTGACCTTTCCGCCACCGTCGGTTGCGAACGGCTCGATCGCGACGACGTCGCCAACCTCGAGTGTCGTCCCCTGTGAGACGGCGCGATTGGGGATGTTCGGGCTGGTATGTTGCTCCCAGTGACCCAGTCCGTGGCCGGTCAGGTTGACGACGGGGTTGTAGCCGTACCCGTCGATGACGTCTTCGATCTCCGCGCCAATGTCCCCGGTGTCGACGCCCGGTTCGATCACCTCGAGGGCCGCCTCGAGCGCCTGTTCGGACGCCTCGGCGAGTTCCGGGTTGCCGGAGAGGTCGACAGTGATCGCGGTGTCTGCCAGCCAGCCATCGACGTGGACGCCGATATCGAGGTTGATCATCTCTTCGCCGAAGGTCGTCTCGTCGTCGATCGACGGCGTCGCGTGGGCCGCCTCCTCGTCGACGGAGATATTGACGGGAAAGGCGGGTTCCCCACCGAGTTCGCGGATCCTGTCTTCGGCCCACTCGGCGATTTCGAGGTGGCTTACGCCGACTTCGACGCGTTCGGCCGTTTCATCGCGTACCTGTGCGAGGATCGCTCCCGCTTCGCGGTGTTTCTCGTATTGCTCGGACTCGAGGTCCACCTCGGATTCGGTCATGCACTCGGGTTGGACCGATCGACAAAAAGAGGTTCCGCCTCTCGTCGAACGACGATCGCAGCCACTCGAAGTGGCGGTAATCCCTAACAGTTTCACCAGTACCGCATCGTGGTAAGAGCGCGCACGTGAGCACGCCGCGTCCACGAAGCAGTGCGCACTCGATTCACCGTCGATTGGACTCGTATTCCGTTCGCCGACACTCGATCGTACCGTTCCACGTACCGCTCCATCACGAGCCACCTCAATTGTACCATTTCACCGCGGGTCACCTCGACGGTATCACCCTTCCACAGCACTGCCAGTACCGTCCGGTACGGGATACCCGTCGAGACCCGGTTGAATCCGAGTGGACAATTCCCGGAGTTGATCGTTCACAGAAGAAACGGCGGATATCGGCCCCCGGTTCCGTGAAACGGTCGCCACGGGTTATACCGCATGACCGTCTCGGATCGAGTGGCGTGAGAGACGCCAGCGGTCCGATTCGCACGTAATCGGCCTCTTACCACTCGATTCGTCCGCTCGAGAGATAGCACGAGCGGTCACCCGTTTTCTCCGAGTAACGAGCACGGTCACGGACCGGACGCGGTCTGCGGCCCACGACACTCTCCCGGTTGCGAAGTGCTGATTGTGCGCCGCTCTCATCCGTTCTCTCGAGAAAAGCGCCGTCGCCGTCAGCACGTATCGGCGCATGTGAGACCGTTCAACGGCCTGATTCCGACGGTAACGACGTGTTTGACGCGAACGGCTGAGATTCAATTTTTGCCGGTCCGAGACGGAAATGGTAGACCTTTTACCCCCGTCGGAGAACCGTGTAGACGAAATGAGCTACGACAAGATCGAGGAACCAGAAGAGGGGGAGAAGATCACGTTGAAAGAGGGGACCGAAACCGAACTCGAGGTGCCTGACAACCCGATTATTCCGATTATCTACGGCGACGGTGTGGGAAGCGACGTCGGTCCCGCCGCACAGAAAGTGCTCGAGGCTGCCGCGGAGGCGACCGGCCGCGAGATCAACTGGATGCGTGTCTACGCCGGCGAATCCGCCCGCGAGAAGTACGACGAGAACCTTCCACAGGAGACCGTCGACGCCATCAAAGAACACCGCGTCGCGATCAAGGGCCCGCTGACGACGCCAGTGGGCGCCGGGTTCCGGTCGCTGAACGTCGGTCTTCGCAAACTGCTCGACCTCTACGCGAACGTTCGCCCGACCTACCATCTCGAGGGCGTTCCGTCTCCCGTCTCGGAACCCGAGAAGATGGACATGGTCACCTTCCGTGAGAACACGGAAGACGTCTACGCGGGCATCGAGTGGGAAGCCGGCTCCGACGAGGTCGAGCAGGTCAAGGAGTTCGTCGAAGACGAGATGGGCGCTTCCGGCGTCATTCACGACGGCCCCGTCGGCATCGGGATCAAGCCGATCACGGAGTTCGGGACGAAACGTCTCGTCCGCCGCGCCATCGACTACGCCCTCGAGCACGACCGAGATTCAGTCACCCTGGTTCACAAGGGTAACATCATGAAGTTCACCGAGGGCCAGTTCCGCGACTGGGGCTACGAGGTCGCTGAAGAGGAATACGGCGACGAAGTCATCACCGAGGACACCCTCTGGGAGGAGCGCGACGGCGAACAGCCCGAGGACGCGGTCGTCGTCAACGACCGCATCGCCGACAACATGCTCCAGCAGCTGCTGACCCGAACCGACCAGTACGACGTCATCGCGACGATGAACCTGAACGGGGATTACCTGTCCGACGCCGCCGGCGCACAGATCGGCGGCCTCGGTATCGCCCCCGGTTCGAACTTCGGCGACGGGCTCTTGCTCGCCGAACCGGTCCACGGCTCCGCACCCAAGTACGAGGGCCAGGACAAGGTCAACCCGACCGCTATGATCCTCTCGGGTCGCATGATGCTCGAGTACATGGGCTGGCAGGACGCCGCCGACCTCGTCCGCGACGCCGTCGAGGAAACGATTTCGTCCGGAAAGGTCACCTACGACCTTGAGCGCCAGCTCGACGACGCCGAGAAACTCGCCACCAGCGAGTACGCCGCGGAAGTCGTCGCCAACATCGAGAAACTTTCGTAGAGTGCGTCACCGGCGGCTACAGTAATCTTCTGTATTTTCTTTCGGCCCACTGTTCTCGAACAGTCTCCGCTGTGTCGGTTCGCCAGTTGTCCCGCGGTACCGAAAGGACAAGATTCTCGCTCCCGGCACGTGTATGCACCACCGATGGACGATCTCGAGGTTCGCATTGCCGAGTCCGAACGGGACCGCGAAGCCGCCTTCGCGGTCCGTCACGAGGTATTCGTCGACGAACAGGGCGTCGACGAGGAACTGGAGTGCGACGAGCACGACGAGACGGCCGTTCACGTCGTCGCGTACGACGATGACGATCCGATCGGTGCTGCACGGCTCCGCGAGTACGAGGACGGTGTCGGCAAAATCGAACGCGTCGCGGTCCGCGAGTCGCGACGCGAGATGGGCATCGGCCGCGCGTTGATGGCAGCGCTCGAGCAGCAGGCCGAGACGATGGGCTTTGCGACGGTGACGCTCCACTCACAGACCCGGGTCGCGGAATTCTACCGTGGACTCGACTACGAGCGACGCGGTGAGGAGTTCGTGGAGGCCGAGATTCCTCACGTCGAGATGCGAAAGTCGCTCGAGTGAGCGGGCGGGAGACCGTATCGGACGGCTGGAGCGCCAGATAGCGGACGCCGCTCTGTCGCGGCGCTCACACGTCGCACGTTCCGATCGCTGGGTCTCGAGGCCCGAGCATCGCGCGGCCGGTGTCTTTCGAGCGTCTGACTGACTTTCAAGGGCCAATCTGTGGGCTTCGATACTATGGAACAGGAACTGCAGGGCCCCGGGAACGCGGTCGAATCCACGGCCAATACGCTCCTAACGGTGAGTCGAATGCTGCTCCCGCTGGCGATTACGGTCACCATCACCGGTGGTGGACTACTCGTTTTCTTCACGTTGGTCACGGCCGTCGTGTTGTAGCGGTTTCATACGGACTACTGTACGTCATTGCCGGTGCAACCGCGACCGTCCTGCGGATGCACCGGTACATCGGTACAGCAGACCGTATCAGTCGTCGCGCCAGTTCGGATTCTCCCGTGGCGGGCTGAAAATATCGATACCACGGACAGTAACGTCGCCGCGGTTCTCCGCGGCATGGGCCTGATCGCCCGGTATTCCGTAGGAGTCCCTGGGTCCGCAGACGAACTCCTCTCCGTCGACGATGAAGGTCAATTCGCCGTCGACGATGTATCCCGTTTGCTCGTGGGGGTGGCTGTGTTCGTCGACGACTGCGCCGGGTTCGATTTCGAAGTGCTGAACGTTCATCGATTCGGTCCCAGCCATTAGCGCCAGGTGGACGCCCGCTGCGGCCTCCGTGGACTCGAGGTCGGTCAGGGAAACGTGCTCCATACATGGCTCGTATCGACGCCATAGCACATAATTTCGCGGATTCAGCGGCTCCGCCGTCTCCCATGATTCCCGTGATGTCTACGGATCCGGCCGTGCCCACGGACTAGCTGCTCCGCTGGTTCCAACTGTGCCCGCGGAACTCGCTGCCTTACCGGAGCAGGCCGGCCCGCCGATTGCGACGACGTCGTCTCGTCGGTCGATTTCGGCCCGAGTTCCGGAATACATATAAAACCGATGTCAGTATCGGAGCGTATGAACCCGTACGCGGCACTCGTCGGAGCGATCGTGTCGGAACTGTTCGGAACGACGGCGCTCAAACTATCCGAGGGATTCTCACGGCCGTTCGCGAGTCTCGGCGTGGTGGTCGGCTACGGCGCCGCGTTCTATCTGCTCTCTCTGACCCTCGAGGAGTTACCGGTCGGCGTCGTGTACGCGACGTGGGCCGCACTCGGTATCGTCGGCATGGCGTCGATTGGCGTCGTCGTGTTCGACGAACGACTCGATGCAGCGGCCGTCGCGGGCGTCGGGCTCATCCTCGCCGGCGTGTACTGCCTCACCATCGTCTCCGACGTCTCGGCGCACTGAACGGCCGGTCGTCGTTCCGGACGACCGGCTATCGTCCCGAGCGACGGACCCCGGACTACTTCCGCCTCGCTTGCCGAAGCTTGAACTACGCGGACGGCCCACCTTGAGCCATGTACGCTGTCGTCGGCTGTAGCGGGTGTTCGAACCTCTGGATCATCGAGGGGCGCTCGGAGACGACCCAGTGCCCTCGCTGTGGTTCGCGCAAGGCCTACGAGAAGCGCAAGAAGTTCGTCGAAACCGAAGACGCCGCCCACGCTCGCGACGTCCGGGCTTCGATGCTCGCGAATCGCCAAGGTGAGGGCGACGCCTTCGCGAGACTCGATTCCTTCGCGGATCTCGAGGCTGACGTCGCTGACGGCGTCGTCGACGAGACGGAGTATCTCGAGGAATCGGGTCTCGACGTCGAGGAGGTGGAGGCAGCGGGGGAACGCGATCCGCGATGCCCAGTCCACGATGGGAGCAAAAAGGAAATCGTCGAGGGATCGATCGAGGCCCTCGACCGGCCGACGGAGGACGAAGTCGTCGCGTACGCCGGAGAACGCGGTGTGTCAGCCGAGTACGTCAGAAATGCGCTCGAGAAACTCGTGCGACGCGGGGTCGTCAGTGAGAGCCGTGGCCGGTATCGATTACTGTGATTCGCGGACGCGGGGGGTGGTGCTGTCGACCGCGACTGTCAGCGACCGAGGTCCTCGTGTGCGCTCGCGAGGTGTCTCGAGGAGAGCGCGCCGAGTAACGAGAGTTCGCCGGCGAGCGCACCGACGGCGATGATTTCGGCGAGTGCGTCGGCGTTCGATCCTGGCGGGTCACCGCCGCCCCGAAGACCGAGGATATCGAGCGCCTCGGCCTGCGTCGGCAGTTTGGTCCCGCCGCCGACGGTGCCGACCTCGAGCGAGGCGAGCGAGACGCTGGCGTAGAGATCCGATGTGCCGTCGGCGCGTTTGCGCGCGTCCATCGTAGTGATGGTGTTGGCAGCCTCGACGACCTGCGCCTCGTCCTGGCCGGTCGCGAGGAAGGCGGAGCCAACGACGTTGGCCGCGTGGGCGTTGAACCCGAGACTGCCCGCTTTGGCGCTGCCGATCAGGTTCTTGCGCATGTTAGCCTCCGCAATGGCCTCGGCGGTCGTGTGAAGTCGCTCCTCGACGAGGTCGCCGGGAACCAGGACGTCCGCGGTCACGGAGCGGCCCCGGCCCTCGACGGCGTTGACGGCGGCCGGTTTCTTGTCCGAGCAGAGATTCCCCGACAGCGCTACGAGCGATGCGGGGGTTTCGGCCTCGATGAGTTCACAGGCTTTTCCGGTGGCGATTGTGGCCATGTTCATGCCCATCGCGTCCTTGGTGTCGTAGGCGAAGCGCAAGAAGACCGAATCGCCGACAACGTACGGCTCGATATCGAGCAGTTCACCGTGATTCGTCGTCGATTCGGCAGCCTCCCGCAGCGCCTCGACGTTGTCCGCGACCCACTCGACGGTCTCGGCGGCCTCGACGACGCCGTCGACGCGAAACACGGGTGCGCGAGTCATCCCGTTCTTGGTGACGCGCGCCTCGGCTCCGCCCGCGGCGCGGATCACGCCGAGTCCACGATTGACCGACGCCAGCAGCGCACCCTCGGTCGTCGCGAGCGGCAAGTAGTGTTCGCCGTCGGCCGCGCCACCGTCCACAGGAACGGGGCCCACGACGCCCATCGGAACCTGCGCAGCGCCGATCATGTTCTCGATATTCGGGTCGGCCCGCTCCGCGGCGAACGCATAGTCGCCGATCGCCTCGAGTTCGGCTCCCGATTCGCGTTCGACGAGTACTCGGCGCGCTTCGGCCGCCGTATCGTGATCTGCGTGGTCCTCGAGTTCGTGCAGTCTGAGGTCGCCGTCGCGCACCCGCTCGGCTATGTCCTCGGGGTCTGTCATGGATGGGTCGAGACGGTGGGGCGTCCTAACAGTTGCTGATTCCCACGCTCCGTTACCGATCGCTCAGGTCGAGCGACCAGTCGGTACTCGAGGATCGATATCCGCCGAGCGTCTCGTAACAGAGCAGCCCGAGTATCGAGCCGACGCCGATGGCACCGATCAGCAGGGACTGCAGTCCGGCTGCGCTGTCGGCGAACGCGACGGCGAACGCGGCCGTCGCGATCGCTGCGAAGCGGAGTCTACTTTGCGACGTGGGCCCGGCACCGCCTTCGATCGACGCGAGATAGAGCTGCGGCAGTGCCACGGCGACGCCGGCAAAGAGGAACAGCGACGGAAGCGGTTGGTCGCGAAGCGCGACCCCGAGCTGAAGCTCGAGGACGAGTGAGCTGGCCCGGATCAGGACGAACACCAGAAACGAGCCAAAGACGATGCGGCCCTCGCGGTCGAGCATATAGACCGGCCAACGGGCAGGCAGGTCAAGTTTGCGCTCCGTTGCAATATCTCGAGTTCGAATCGGGACGCGGTCGTGCCGGCTTCTGTGCATGGGGGTCACTGTTCGGTCGACTTCTCGGCCCGGCTCCGGGTCACGAGTCATCCGTCGGGTCGCATTCGCGACGTGGCGAGCGGGTCGACGAGGTAGTACGACTGACGATACCGAGATGGCCGTGAATGACGGTCTCGGGAACGCCGTGACTCTGCTCGAGAGCGCGCAGTTCGAACGGCCGCTCATTCGAGGTCGACCCGATAGCCGGTTTCGGCCGATTCGTAGGCGGCCTCGACTGTGCGGAGATCCATGACCCCGTCTTCACCGTCTGGTTCGGGATCGGTTCCCGTTAGCACGCAATAGCCGAAGTAGTCGAACTCTTCGCGAACTTCGTCGATTCTGGGACCGGTGTACTCCATTCGCATGTCGCCGCTCTCGATGGTCATCTCCTGGGGAACGACGCCTCCGAACGGCGACTCGATGTCGATCATTCCCTCCGTGCCGACGAATTCGAGTGCGCTACTCGCGTGAGCGTCGAAACTCGCCGTACAGGAGGCGGTCACGTCGGTTTCGTAGTCGAGCTGGAACGCGACGTGCTCGTCGACGTTCGCGAACGGGCTGTCCTCCGAGCGAGTGGTGGCGTACACCCCCGTTGGCTCGCTGTCGAGGACGAACCGAATCGTGTTGAGCGGATAGATTCCGAGGTCGACGAGCGCGCCACCGCCGGCGATATCGGGATCGAGTCGCCACGTGTCGGGCCCGGAATCCGTCAGAAGTGGATGCGAAAAACCGCCGTGAACCTGCACGACGTCGCCAATCACGTCCTCGCGGACGAGTTCTCGAGTGCGCCGAACTGTCGGTTCCGTTTGCAACCGATAGGCGGTCATCAACGTCACGCCGGCGTCCGCACACGCGTCGACGACGGTCCGCGCACGATCGACGGTTATCTCGAGCGGTTTCTCACAGAGGACGTGCTTTCCGTATTCCGCCGCAGTCGTGGCGTATCGGCCGTGAAAGGCGTTCGGTGCTGCGATATAGATCGCGTCGTAGGCATCGACGTGATCGCCCGCCAGAAAGCCGTCGTAACTGACAACGTGGTTCGCACCGTACTTCTCGACGACGTCGGATACTCGTCCTGGGGATCGGGCGACCAGCACCGACGTCTCGCAGTAGGTGCTGTCGGCGATCGCGGGGAGCGCACGCTGTCGTGCGAAGGACCCGACCCCGATGACGGCGAGTCGAATCCTCCCCCGGGCCGGTTCGCGCTGCCAGTCTCGCCGCGTGAAGTGTGAGAATGCGTCTTCGAGTCCCATGCAATTGGTACGGACGCTATAAAAAAGGATTTCAGCGAACGGAACCGTGACTCTCGTCGTCGAATATCTCTCACGTCTGGTGATACAACGCCGATCAGATTTCGGTCAACGCATCAATTAGTGGTATTCCCACAGACTGCCTTTTCGAAGGAAAAAGTTATTCAATGACCTCCACTGATATGCGATCAACCACAGGTGACGTGAAATGGTCAAAATGGAAACGGCGGAGCTAGAAACCGATTTGAGTCTGTTCAAATACGACACCCTCGAGCAACTGCCGTCCCGATACCGGAATCTCGAGGCGGACGAACGGACCGAACGCATCGAGGCGGCACTCGCCGAACTCGGCGACGACGTCGTCATCCTGGGTCACAACTACCAGCGTCGGGAGATCGTCGAACACGCCGACTTCATCGGCGACTCGTACCAGCTCTCGAAGGAAGCGGCAAACACGGACGCCGAGTACGTCATCTTCGGCGGCGTGACGTTCATGGCCGAGAGCGCGGACATTATCACGGACGACGACCAGTCCGTGATTCTTCCGAGCATGGAAGCGTCGTGTCCGATGGCGGGAATGGCCGAGGCGCTCCAGGTCGACAGCGCGTGGGCTGAAATCACCGATGCGGCCCCCGACGCGGACATCGTCCCGATCACCTACATGAACTCCTACGCGGACCTGAAGGCGTTCTGTGCGAGCAAGGGGGGGCTCGTCTGTACCTCCTCGAACGCGCACAAAGCATTCGAATACGCCTTCGAGAGGGGTGACAAGGTGTTGTTCCTCCCCGACAAGCACCTCGGAGAGAACACTGCGTACCGGCTCGGGATGGAAGACGAAATCGCTGAGTGGGACCCATGGGACCCTGAGAGCAAAGACATCGACGACGTCGCGGACAGCGACATCATCCTTTGGGACGGTTACTGCCAGGTTCACGAGCGGTTCCGGGTAGATCACATCGACCGGATTCGCGAAGCGAACCCGGATGCGAATGTCATCGTCCACCCGGAGTGTCGCCGCGAAGTCGTGGAGGCGGCGGACGTGGCCGGATCGACGGCGACGATCTGCGAGACGATCGAAAACGCAGCCCCCGGCGATACCTGGGCCATCGGTACCGAAATCCACCTCACGAACCACCTCCAGCGCTGGCACCCGGAGGTCGACGTCTTACCGCTCTGTGGCGACGCCTGCATGGACTGCAACGCCATGCGCCAGATCGACCCCAACTACCTCACCTGGGTTCTCGAGGAACTCGCCGAGGGCCGTGAACACAACGTGATCGAGGTCGCACCCGAGGAGAAGGAACTCGCGGGCGTCGCGCTCGATCGAATGCTCGAGATCTGATCACAATCAACTGAGAAAATGACACATGACTGAAACAGACACCGCCACGGCGACCACGACCGACGTCCTCGTCGTCGGCAGCGGCATCGCGGGCTGTGCAGCCGCGCTCGCGGCCGCCAGGAAGGGCGCGGACGTCCTCCTGGTGACGAAAGCGACGAAACCCGACGATGCGAGCACCGACTGGGCACAGGGCGGCATTTCGACGACCCGCGGGAACCCCCCGTCGCTCAAAGAAGACATCATCGAAGCCAGCGACGGAACCGCCGATCCGGACGCCGTCGACGTTCTGGTCGAACACGCCGACGACGTCGTCGAAGACGTTCTCATCGACACCCTCGGGGTTGGATTCGATCAGAGCGACGACGGCACGCTCGACTACACGCGGGAAGCCGCCCACTCCGAGTACCGCATTCTCCACGTCGACGCCGCGACCGGCACGCACATCTTGCGGCCGTTCCTGAACCACGTCGACGATCACGAGCGCATCGACGTCCGCCAGGATACCGCCGCGCTCGAGTTGATCACCGCCGAGGGGCGCGTCCACGGCATCGTCAGTGACGAAGAACCGACCGGCAAGCCGATCTACGCTGGCGCGACGATCCTCGCAACGGGCGGCATCGGTGCGCTCTACGGGCGCTCGACCAATCCCGACGATGCGACCGGCGACGGAATCGCCATGGCCGCCCTCGCAGGTGCCGACGTCGATGATCTCGAGTACATCCAGTTCCATCCGACGGCGTACGCGGGAAGCGAGGCGCTAAGTGCCTCGAAGCGAAGCGGCGAAGCCGCGGAGCAAGACGATACGTTCCTCCTCTCCGAAGCCCTCCGCGGTGAGGGGGCGGTCCTCCGCAACGCCGACGGCGAGCGGTTCATGGAGGACGTCCATCCGCAGGCCGACCTCGCGCCGCGGGACGTGGTCGCTCGCGGGGTCGAGACCGAACGCAATGCGACCGGCGAGGTCGTCCTCGACGTGAGTCCGCTCGAGTTCGAGGCCGACTTTCCCGCCCTCGCCGAGACGTGTCGGGACCGGGGTATCGACGGCGACGAGATTCCCGTCGCGCCGTGCGAACACTTCCTCTGTGGCGGGATCGACGTCGACGACCGCGGACGAACGAGCCTCGATCGACTCTACGCTGTCGGCGAGTGCGCCCGTACCGGCGTCCACGGTGCGAACCGACTGGCGAGCACGAGTCTGCTCGAGGGACTCGTCTGGGGCCTCCGAGCGGGCGGGGACGCGACCGGCTTCGAACCCGAGGTCGTCGAGTCTCCCGACCTCCTGAATCGGGATCCGGAACTGCCTGAGCGCTTCGTCACGGAGAAGTTCACCCGCCTAAAGCGGACGATGGACGACTATCTGGGTCTCGAGCGCGATCCCGACGACATCGAACGCGCGAGCGCCGTCCTCAGGCGGCTCAAAGGCGAGGTCGACGCCTATACCCGTACGCGAACTGCTCGAGATCTGTACGAACTCCGGCACGCCAGCGTCACCGCGGTGTTGATAGCGCGCGCGGCGAGTGAGAACACCGAGTCGGTGGGTTGTCACTACGTCGCCGACGACGAAGCGCCCCTCGCGTAAGACCACTCGATCGTGCCGCCTGTGTCCCGACCGTCGCGGGTGCGTTGCTCCGGTTTCCGCTCTCTCCCGTCCGCCGCTCGTCACGTCCGCGGATCCGGCAGAGATTCGTCCGAATCGCCCAGTACCGGCTGCGTCGAGTCCGTCCGTTCGGCCGTCGGTTCCGCCCACTCGGTGATCACGTCCTCGTCCGAGACGTGGATCTCGCGCTGGGGGAACGGAATGTCGATATCTGCCTCGGTCAGCGTCTTGTACATCGTTCTGTTGAGTTTGTGCGTCGCCTTGGCCGCGCGCGTCGGCGAGGCCACCCAGCACAGCAGTTCGTACTGGAGCGCCGAGTTACCGAACGACCGAAACCGCATCCGCGGCTTCGGCGAGTCGAGGACGAGCGATTCCTCCGCTGCGATTTCGAGAACGAGTTCCTCGAACGCGTCGATGTCCGTCCCGTAGGCGACGCCGATCGGCACTTTGAGTCGCTTCCGGCGCTTCGGGGCCGACTGGTTGATTACCTTCGCGGCGTTTAGAACCGAGTTCGGAACCGTCACCAGGACTTCGTCACGCATCATAAGAGTCGTCGATCGGATGCCGACCGAGACGACGGTGCCCGCCTCCCCGGAATCCAGTTCGATAAAGTCGCCCAGTTTGTAGGTGTCGTCGAAGTAGAGCGCGATACCCCCGAAGAAGTTTGCCACGGTATCTTTCGCGGCGAACCCAACGGCGATGCCCGCGACGCCGGCGGCGCCGAGCAGCGGCGAGATGCTGTACTCCCACACCGACAGCAAGACGGCGATTGTGCCGGCGGAGACGATCAGGGTCCAGACGTTCGAGAAGACGGGTGCGAAGTCGAATCGCGAACCTTTGTCCTTGACCTCCTCGACGAACCGGTTGACGATCCGATTCGAGGCGAACGCCCAGGCGACGATGATGACGGACAGCGAGGGCTTTCCGAAGAACGTATCTAGCTGGTCCTTCGTCACGAGAACGGTTTCGGTGACAGAGAGCACTTCCGTGAGCAGAAAGACACCCGCCAGCGCGGCCGTCACGACGATCGGCAACCTGAGTTCCTCGATGAGAATGTGATCGTACTGGGTCTTCGTCCGACTGGTGTATCGAAGCAGCGCCCTGAGAACGACGACCTCGAGGGCGACCGCCATGCTGAGGGAGATGCCGATGAGCAAAACCGTCGCCTGCCAGCCCGGAATACCGTCGAAGAGCTGCGTGAGTAGATCGATGAGAGCCGCGTTCATACAGGGAACAGGAAGATGGACGAGGTAATAGTTTCTGAAGAATGACTGTCAAATTTACGCGACAGTCCCCGAAGCCAACAGTTGGCCCGTGGTCGGCGTGAACAGGCGCTTTATCGGCGGTACAGGAGAATACTTCGGGGCGTGACTCCGAAGATGAATCCGAGAGGCAGAGTCAATACAAACCACTAAGCAGACACATTCCTAACCAGTAGACAGCGATGGAACGTAGTAGCTGGCCAGACGATCAAGTCTCGAAACCCTCCCTGTCCCAGGAGGCGGGGGTTCCCGCCTGAAGAAAGATGATAACCGATACACAAATCGAACGCTGGTTGCGCGAGGATATCGGCCACCACGACGTCAGTAACGAGGTCCCGGGGGAGACAGTCGGTCGACTCGTTGCCAAGGAATCGGGTGTCGTCGCCGGTTTAGAGGCCGCGGCGGCAGTCTTCGACTATCTCGACGTGTCCGTGACCGATCGGATCGAGGACGGTACCGACGTCGACGCCGGTGACGAACTGCTCCGGGTCATCGGTCCAGCACGGTCGGTCTTTCGCGGCGAGCGGATCGCCGTCAACCTCGCGGGCCACGCCTCAGGGATCGCGACGCGGACGCACGAAGCCGTCGAGAACGCGCGGACCGAATCGGACGACGTGGCGATCGCAGCGACGCGAAAGACCACGCCAGGTCTGCGAGGGCTGGAGAAACGTGCCGTCGTCGCGGGCGGCGGCGACACCCATCGGCTCGACCTCTCCCACATGGCGATGGTCAAGGACAACCACATCGCGGAAATGGGTCTCGAGAACGCGATTGCACACTTCCGGGAGCAGACGTCGTTCGTTACAAAGATCGACGTCGAAGTCGAAGACGTCGCGGACGCCCCCCGGGCGGCCGAGGCGGGTGCGGACATCGTCCTGCTCGACAACATGACGCCCGAGGAGACGCGGGCGGCCGTCGGGGAACTCGCCGAGTACGAGAGCGTCCTGGCCGAAGCAAGCGGCGGTATCACGATCGAGGACATTCCGGCGTACGCCGCGACAGGCGTCGACGTGATATCGATGGGGGCGCTCACTCACTCGGCACCGTCACTCGATCTGTCGTTTCGCACCGGCCAGTGAACCGACGCGCGCTGGGTCACTCCGCGGCCCAATTTTGTACGTCGGACTCCTCTACGAACAGCGACGGGTCGTCGTGGGAGAAGCTGACCCAGCCGTCGTCCGGATCCGACAGGACGTGAATCAGCAGTTCCTCGTCGACGAGCGCCGTTTCGAAGACGGATCGCGTCTCGGTGATGTCGTAGGAAAGCGGGACGAAGATCGCGGTTTCCTCGTCCTCGTCGCGCTCGACCGCTAGCGCAACCCGCCGATCGCTTCCGCCATCGGTGAGCGGGCGGTAGTAGACGTCCGCCGCCGAAATCGTGACCCCGCCTGCTTCGATTCTGTCCGAGACGAGGTCGTACTCGTCGTCGGAGACCGTGACGTCGAGCCCGACTCGCTCGTCAATCTCGACGGGCGAGACCCTGGTGGGCTCGAGAACGACGACGTCCCAGCCGTCATCGCGATACTCCTCGGCGATGTCTCGTGCGTCTTCGAGGAGGTCGCCCCAGAGTGGCGCCGTCGAATTCGAACTGTCTGCGTCCGCGTCCGCGTCGTCATCGGCTGCCGAGTCGTCCGTCGTTTCGGGCCGATCCGGTGTCATCGTCCACCCTCCGGTCCTGATCGTGACGTCATACTCGAGTAGGCCACCGCGGAGCGGAAAAACGTTACCCGACGTCGGTTACCGTTTTCTGTGACTCGCCAACCAGCGCGTCCTCGAGTGCTGACCGGACGATTTCGGGGTCCGACGGGCCGCGGGCGTCTTCGACGGTTCCCACGGTCGACGGATCGAACGACACCTCGAGCGCGCCGTAGACGCCATCGAGAACGTCCGCGAGATCCCCGCGGTTGGCCACGGCGACGACACCGGCGACGAGTGCTGCGTCCTGTCGAACGCGTTGAGCGATACCGACGAGTTTTCGCTGGCGGCCGACAGTAGCTCCGTCTGCGACCGATAGCGAATGTGTTCCGGGACAGAACGAGTCCGTCGGCTCGCCACGGACCAGTTCCACGTCCAGCGATCGAAGCGCTCGCTCGACGTCGACCGTGGCCCGTTCGTATCGGGTGGCAGTTTCGGTTCGGAAATCGGCAGTCGGTTCGGCGCGAGCGAACGCCAGCGTCGTCTCCCCGTCGTACGCGACCGCCCGGCCGCCGACGTCGCGCTCGATCGGCGGAAATCCGCGCTCGCGCGCGGCCTCGCGGGCACGATCGTAACCATCACGACCGGCGTCCCGGCGGCCGAACGCGACCTGGCGGTGGGGGATCCAGACGCGGACGGCGTGGTCGCCGGTCGCGGCAACCGACAGGAGCTGCTGACTCATGTCGCGATCGGTCGCGATCGATGCCGCTCGGCCGCGAAACACACGCATAGTGGAACGTTGATCCCGATGCACCTAAACGCTCCCGCCGCCCAGATTACGGCACTCGATGGCCGTTACGCTTCCCGAAGCCATGCTAGAGCAGTACGAACGCTTCTCGCTGTACAATTCGCCGTATCCGGCACACGACGGCGGCTGTGCGGTCGACCTGTATCCCGGAACGCTGGTCGACGGACGGACGACCGCCGCGCCGAGTCCGGTCGCCGGTACCGTCACCGAGATCCGCTCCGTCCGCGCGCCGCCGAAACCCTACGCACCCGAACACGACCACTTGATTCTGATCGATTGCGAGGGCCCCGCCCCGCTCGATGGAATGACCGTCCGCATCCTCCACGTCGAGCCGACCGTCGAAGTCGGCGATGGGATCGACTGCGGCGACTCGCTGGGCCGACTCGTCCGGGCGGGCTTTTTTGCGCCGTGGGTCGACAATCACCTCCACGTTGGCTTCCGCGCCCCCGAACAAAACCCGTACCGAGCGTCGGGCTCGCTTCCGATCGAACTCGAGGTCTCGCCTCGGCCGCTCGCGTGGGACGGCAGCGGGCGGGTCGTCTCGAGCGGCGATACTTACGTGGTGCTGGACGCGCCTGCCCATCCCGACCCCGGGACGGGATTCGTTGGCGTGCGTGCCGACGGTGGTGGCGTTCTTGACGGCGGAATGCCACACTACGAGGGTGGCGGTGTGTTCAGACGGGGCAGATCACTCGAAGACGGCTCCGAGTCGGTCTCACTGAACGGCGACCGACTCGGCGTCGCCGACGGCCGGACGGTCGCGTGGGACGGCGTGACCGTCACGGCGAACGACGACCCGATCACCGGACTGTCGCTGTTCTGCGCTCGAGACGGAGATTTCGGCGCGAAGCTGATCTGTCCAGATCGCGCGTTCGACGTCGGCGAGCGGGTGCAGGTGCGGGTTCGGTCGGACGAGTCGTAGTCGAGCAGAAACGGGAGGCGTTTATACTCCAGCGATGACACCGACGCACTCGACCGGCGGACGTGCGTCGCCCTCTTGAGCACCGTATCGAACGGTTCAGTTTTCAGCCGTTACCGTTCGCGGTGGGCTGCTTTCGCTCGCTGGTAGGCGTCGTCGTCGCGGACACGGGTCCAGTACGTCTGGAAAACGAGCGCGGCGGCTCGTTTGTCCCGGTCGGCCCAGCGGTGTGGTTCGCGTTCGTCACCGTTCTCGTCGTACTTCCTCCCGCCGGGATACTTCGCGTAGCGCATCGCTCGCGTGTACCCCATTCGAAGGTATTTTCGGGCCATGTCCATTCCCGGAAATTCGTCGTCGTCGCGGTAGCGTTCGTACTGTTCGTAAATCGCCGTCGCGGACTCGCGGGCCGCCGCTGCATCCGCGTAGGACCACAGCGGGAGGAGTTCGCTCTTGTACGGTTCGACCTTGAAGACGCCCGCCTCGCCGCGCCCGATCTCATACTTTTCGGGATGATCCCGAAAATCGATATCGTATTCGGGGCCGTCGTCACTCATCGGACTCACCATGGACAGTGCCGTTTGCGATCTCTCCATAGACAGTTCCATCGACCATCGATTCCCAAACGGTCCGGAGACGGAAGACCCCTTGCCGAGCGAAAATCGAGAAACGTAGCGGTAAAGTCGGTCGCACGGTGACGAGCGTACATGACGCGTAATATGCAGGCGCTGATCGAGGAGTTCGGTGACCTCGAGAGCGTGCTCCAACACTTTCTCGATGAGAACCAGGAATTTCTCTCGTGGCTCGGAACGACGGTCGAGCACATCGGCGACGGAACCATGACGCTCGCGATTCCCTATGACGAGAAACTGACCAACGTGCGTCCGAACGCGCCGGACGACCGACGTGACGATCTTCACGGGGGTGTCGCTGCGACCCTCATCGATACCGTCGGCGGATTCTCGCTTCGGACCGCAATCGAGGACGAGGAACCGTTCTCCGTCGGCATGGCGACGATCAACCTGAACGTCAACTACCTCCGGCCGGCGACCGGCGACCTCGAGGCGACGGCAAACGTGATTCGCGTCGGACAGAGCGTCGGGGTCAGCGAGATCACCGTCGAGAGCACGACCCCAGACGGGGAAACGAAGGCCGTGGCGACCGGTCAGGGCGCGTATCGAGTGTTCAGACACGACTGAGCGGCTATCAGTGGGCAGAGTGGTGAGGCAGGATACGTGGCGGGGCAGCGCCGACGATGTGATCGTCAGGAGCCAGCGGTCAACGTTCGGAGACGGAGTAAGAAAAATCCCGTCAGAAGGACGAATGCGGCGGCGGGCACCGCCGCGCCCGACGAGACGAAGTACCAGAGCGCGTACGCACTGACCGCGATGCCCAGCAGGTACACCGACCGCAATCGTCCTTCGTTCATTCGGAATCATCCCCGAGCCCCGCTCCGAGTCGCGGTCTCGTCACTCGGTGCGCGAGTCGCGTGTGCGGCGTGGCCATGCCCACTCGTTGGATCCGCCGCGACGAAAAGACGGGGGAAGACGGCGGGATCGATTACGCGAACTGGATGTTCTCGCTCGGATCCACCTCGCCGAACAGCCACGCGGCGTGATCCAGGGCGTACTCGTGATGTTCGTCCTCGATCGCTCCGATACAGTCCTCGACCAGGACCGGATGGAAGTCCCGGAGTCCGGCACTACCGCCGGTATGGAGCACGCAGACGTTCGCGAGCGTCCCACAGATCACGAGGTTCTTGATCCCGCGTGCGTCGAGCCACCCCTCGAGTTCGGTGTTGTAGAAGGCGTCGTAGGTGTGTTTTTCGACGACGTGATCCTCGTCTTCGACGTGGAGTTCCTCGACGATCTCTGCCTCCCACGTTCCCTCGAGGACGTGTTCGCCCCATTGCTCGAACTCGTCGTAATAGTGGACGTCCTCGAACTGCTCGAGCGTGTGGACGTCGCGGGTATAGATGATCTGCACCCCGGCCTCGCGGGCTCGAGCGACGAGATTCGCGATCGGCTCGATGACCTCCTCGCTGCCCGGCGCGTACAGCGACCCGTCCGGGTGACAGAACCCGTTTTGCATGTCGATGACCAGGACTGCCGTCATGTCTGGCTCGAATCGCATATGTACCCAATTCTAGGGGTGGAACCCTAAAAACGATCACGTTGGGCTCGAGGTGGTAGGAGACGGCTGTAGAGGTGACGGACCCCAGTCAATCGTCGCACTCGCCGGAGGGATCGACGAGCGACGACGCCGAGTCGCCCGCCGAATGGACGACCGATGCGGACTCGATCCTCGCCACCGTCGTGTTGGGGCGACGGTCGGTCCAGAGTCCGCGCCACAACACGTCGATTGGCTGACCGTGGGTGACCGGATTCCCGACCGGCAAAGCCAAGCCACGTGGCTGTGGGGACTCGAGGAGACCGCAGCGACCCCGTGTAAGGTGTCACGGGCGTGGGACGGAATCGTCCCCGCGACCAAACGACTAAATCCGTGCTCCCAGTGTGTTCGGTCGTGCCACCGGAGACCGATAAGGTTCGCGTTTGGCTCGTCGAGCGTGGATACAACAACCGCGATCTGATTATCCTCCAGTATGCGACTCCCGATGGGGACCGGGTCTACCGACGGGAGCTCGCACCGCAGGTTCTCGATACGGCGACAGTGACCGCCGCCAAGGACGTCTCTTCCGGCGATCTCGAAACCGTCGACGACGCGGATGTACAGAAACGGTACGCGGCCGAAGCCGGACGGATGGCTGGCAAGCACGACCCCGATGACGTGATTTGACCACCGCTCGTCCGTTCCGTGTCGGGGTTTTCCGCCATCACTCGCCGGCAGAACGGCTGTCGGAAGTGCCAGAAGGGGTTCGGGGGATGTCCACGAAAGCTAGTCTTGCTGTACTCACAGAGAGACGGGTGGAAGAAGTGTCTCGGTCGCGAGCAAAACCATCGGCCATACGTACGGCATCGGGCTACTGCACGACCTGAGTCTGGCGCTCCTTCTCGGCGGTGGGCTAGCGATGAGCGGTACCGTCCTCTCGCTGGGGTGCAGAATGTGCGTAAAGAACGGTTGGCTGCACACCAATAGCGCGGCCCCTCGAGGACACCGGACCCACTGATCCACTCCGGAAACGAGGGACGGGGCACTGGCCGACGTTCGGAATGGAATAATACCGGACGGCTGCGTTACGACGCCTGTACCATCTCGCGGCACGATTCGGCGCACGCTTCGACGACGTCGGCACAGACCTGGCAGTGCTCGTGGTCGTGACGCCGACACTCCTCGGCGCACTCTTCGGCGGCACCGGCGGTGGCTTCGGCGAGTTCGGTGCTGTAGTTGGAGTCGCGCGCCATAAACCGGGCGTTGTCGCTCGCGAGGTCGGCCACGTCTCGGCAGAGTCGGATGCAGCGGGACATGTCCATGTCTTCGTCGAGGCACTCGTCCGCGCACCACTCGCAAGCCTGCACGGCTTCGAAACAGTTGTCTATACACTCGTCTTCGAGTTCGCTCAGGTTGAGTTCTGCAAGTGACATCGCATGGGATGCACAGTTGCGATGGGAAAGGGTATTGTGCCTTCCATTTCAGTGGTTCCTGGGTTTGACGCTCAGGCGTCCATCTCGCGTCCCATCTTCGCTGGGTTCATCGTCCCTTCCTTGACGCCGGTGTCGATGAGCATGGGTTGACCGGATACGCCGCGACCGATCCGACGGTGGGCGAGAAGACGAGGCCGGCGCCGCGGAACGCACCGAAATCTCGTCGCTCGTCGTCCATCGGTATCATTCACTCTGCCGGCAATCGATCCCGGAACGGCTCACTCAGCAACGCGCCCACTCCGTCGTCCGTACGTCGCGCCTGTTTCGGCCGAGAGTGGCCCTTTCGTATGACTGCCCAACTGGGAACTCGATCCACCGACAAGACATCGATCGGCGGTTGGCGGTCGACATCCGCCCCGTACGCACACCGATCCGTGTCCACGTCACACCGCTTCCCATGCAGTACAAACGCCTTGAGGAATACGGCGCGATCGGCGATAGGAACGCCATCGCCCTGGTCGGTCGAGACGGCTCGATCGACTGGTGTCCGCTACCGCACGTCGAATCTCCGAGCGTCTTCGCCGCACTACTCGACGCGGGTCGTGGCGGTCGATTTGCCGTTCGCCCCGTGCAGTCGTTCGACTCCGTCCAGCGGTACCGCGATCGGACGAACGTCCTCGAGACGACGTTCCAGACCGCTAGCGGGAGCGCGACCGTGACTGACTTCATGCCCGTGCCCGAAGCGACCGGGTCGAACGCCCTGCCGCCGGCCCTCTTCCGGAAGGTGACGTGTGAGTCCGGGCCGCTCGAGCTCGAAATCGCGTTCGATCCGCGCTTCGACTACGCGCGGGACGTCCCCGAGATCGAACCCGTTACAGACGGCGTCGTCGCGGTGGGCGACGACGAACGGGCGGTCCTCTCGAGCGACGTGCCGCTCGCGCCGTCGTCCGACGACCCCGGAGCGAACGGGACGGTGACGCTCGACCCCGGTGAGACGAGCTGGTCGGTGCTCGGCTACGACGAGACGATTCCGCTGGAGCCGGCGCGGTTTCAGGAGATACTCGACGGCGTCGTCGACTACTGGCGGGGGTGGACCCACGACTGCGACGGGTCGGACTGTCCCGTCGGCGGTTCGTGGCACGACCTCGCGACACGCTCGTCGCTCGTGCTCAAGCTGCTCTTTCACGGAGAGACGGGCGCGGTGTGCGCTGCACCGACGACCTCGCTCCCGGAGGCCCTCGGCGGCGTCCGCAACTGGGACTACCGGTTCAACTGGATCCGCGACGCGGCCTTCACCGTCCGCGCGCTCTCGGAACTGGGCCACCTCGAGGAGGCGCGGTCGTACTTTCAGCTGTGTCTCGACCACTGCCGACATCACGATCCCGCTTCGATTCCGCCGGTCTACGGACTCCACGGCGGCGACGGCCTCGAGGAACGCGTTCTCGATCACCTCGAGGGATACCGCGAATCCGCTCCCGTACGCATCGGCAACGCGGCCCGGGAGCAACACCAGCTGGACGTCTACGGCGAGTTGATCCTCGCGATATACGAGAGCGTTCGCTACGGCGAAGCGATGACGACCGACGACTGGGCAGTGATGTGCGACCTCATCGAGTACGTCTGCGAGGGGTGGGACGAACCCGACGCGGGTATCTGGGAGATGCGCGTCGACCGAGAGCAGTTCGTCTATTCGAAGATCATGTGCTGGACGGCACTGGACCGGGGGATCGACCTCGCCGAGGCGGCCGACCGCGTCGACGCCCCTCTCGAGCGCTGGCGGTCGTGCCGAGAGGCCGTTCGGGAGGCGATCCTCGAGCAGGGGGTCAGCGAGCATATGAACTGTTTCGTGCGCTCGTTCGGCGACGACGACACGCTCGACACGGCGAATCTGCTCGTCCCGGTCGTCGGTTTCCTCCCGCCGGACGACGACCGCGTTCAGGCAACGATCGACGCGACGCTGAACCGGCTGGCGACCGACGACGGGCTCGTCCGACGGTACGAAGGTGACGATGGCCTTCCGGGCACAGAGAGTCCGTTCGTCGTCAGCTCACTGTGGCTCGTCACCGCCCTCGCGCTCTCCGGGCGGACCGACGAGGCGGTCGATCGCTTCGACTCCATCCTCGAGTTCGCCAGTCCGCTCGGGCTGCTGGCCGAGGCCGTCGATCCAGAGACCGGCGAACAGCGCGGCAACTTCCCACAGGCGTACAGCCACATTGGACTCATCAATGGGGCGCTTTCCCTCGCCGACGCGGACGACTCGACCGACGGTCCACCGGCATCGCCGGCACCGCTGGGTCGAGACGAGTCGATCGCCGACGTCGTCTCCAGCGGAGAGATCGTTCGCCGACCGACCGATACGAAGTGAGAGACCATGACCGACGACAGACAGACCGACTCGATCGACGACCCGACCGCCGTGACGACCGACGCACGAGAGCGAAACTCGCGGATCGACGGCGGGGGCGAGACGACGGACGACAGCGCCGAGAATGGAAGCGACGGCGAGAACCGAGACGGCGGCGACGGCGGATCGATGCGGCCGGGGACGATGATGCTCGCACACCCGACGAAGGAGATCTGGCCCCAGTACGCGATCATCTCGCTTGGCATCTGGCTACTCGCGACCGCGCCGGCGCTCGGTTACGAGAGCGCGCTGATGAGCTGGAACAGCGTCGTCAGCGGGCTCGTTCTCGTCGCACTCGCCGGCCTCACGATCTACCGGGAGAGCGGCTACGCCAATTACGCCAACGGTTTCGTCGGCCTCTGGCTGGTGTTCGCGCCGATCGCGTTCTGGGCGCCGTCAGCCGCCGCGTACGCCAACCACGCGCTCGTCGGCGTCATGGTGATCACGTTCTCGGTCCTCATCGTGATGCGTTCGGAGATGGACGGTCCAGCCGTCCCGCCGGGCTGGTCGTACAATCCGTCGACGGGGACCCAGCGCGCGCCGCTGATCGCGCTCGGTATTTTCGGCTTCTTCGCCTCGTGGTACATGGCGGCGTTCCAGCTGGGGTACATCGGCAGCGTCTGGGACCCGATCTACGGCACCGGCTCCGAGCAGATCCTCACCTCGAAGGTGTCGAAGGCGTTCCCGGTTTCCGATGCCGGCCTCGGCGCGGTGGCCTACTCGGTCGAGGCGCTGATGAGTTTCATGGGCGACCGGCGGCGGTGGCGCACGATGCCGTGGATGGTCGCCTTCTTCGGCGTCGTCGTGATCCCGCTCGGTTTCGTCCAGGTACTTCTGGTCATCATGCAACCGATCATGGTCGGGACCTGGTGTACCCTCTGTCTCCTGTCGGCGTTCGGTATGCTCTGGATGATCTCGCTGACCGTCGACGAGGTCGTCGCGATGGGACAGTTCCTCGTCAGGCTGATGCGGCAGGGCGACTCCTTCTGGACCGCCTTCTGGATGGGTGGGACCATCCCCAAGGACGAGTCCGCCGTGAGCGATGGCGCGATGCGAGCGATCGATAACTCGCCCGTTCGCGAGCCGTTCTGGGGCGTTTCGATCCCGTGGACGCTGCTGGCCGCGATGGCACTCGGCGTCTGGCTCATGCTGTCGCCGACGGTCTTCGGGACGACGGGACTCATGGCCGACAGCAGCCACCTGGTCGGTTCGCTCGTCGTCTCCTTTACCGTGATCGCGACCGGCGAACCCGCTCGAGCGATCCGGTTCCTCAACGTTCCGCTGGCCGCGTGGATCGTCGTTGCACCGTGGTTGATCGGCGGGGTGCCGACGATTGCCGTCATCAACGCTATGGTCGTCGGGGCGCTCGTAGTGGTCTGTAGCGTCCCGCGCGGCCCGATCGAGGATCGCTACGGCGGTTGGGAGCGCTACGCCACCCTCGACACAATCGACCGACTGAACCCCCTCAGTAGCTAACCATGTCAGAATCCAATCATTCCGAAGTCGTTGTCGTCACGGGCGCATCGGCCGGCGTCGGGCGAGCCACCGCTCGCGCGTTCGCCGAACGTGGCGCGAAGATAGGGCTCCTCGCGAGAGGCGAGGACGGCCTCGAGGGCGCACGGAAGGACGTCGAGCGAGCTGGTGGCGAGGCCGTCGTCGTTCCGACTGACGTCTCCGATTCAGAAGCTGTCGAAGACGCGGCCGATACCGTCGAGAACGCGTTCGGACCGATCGACGTCTGGGTGAACAACGCGATGGTGTCGGTGTTCTCGCCGGCCGCGGAGATGACCGCCGACGACTACCGCCGCGTCACCGACGTGACGTATCTGGGGTACGTGTACGGGACGCAGGCCGCCCTCGAGCGGATGCGGCCCCGCGACGAGGGGACAATCGTCCAGGTCGGGTCGGCGCTGGCGTACCGCGGCATTCCGCTCCAATCCGCCTACTGCGGTGCGAAACACGCGATACAGGGCTTTACCGAATCCGTGCGGACGGAACTCATCCACGACGACTGTAACGTACAGCTGTCGATGGTCCAGATGCCCGCCATGAATACCCCGCAGTTCGAGTGGTCGAAGAGCAGACTGCCGCGGAACCCCCAGCCGGTACCGCCAATCTACCAGCCCGAGGTCGCCGCTCGAGCGATCACCTGGACCGTCGATCACGGCGAGGACGAACTGTGGGTCGGACGGTCCACCCTGAAGGCGATTCTCGGCGAGCGCCTGATCCCGCGGCGGCTCGACGAGTATCTCGCCCGCGGTGGCTACGAGTCACAGCTGACGGACGAGTCGGTCGACCCCGATCGGAAGAACAACCTGTACGAACCGGTTTCGGGTGACTTCGGCGCGCACGGCCGATTCGACGAGCGGGCTCGCGATCGAAGCTACCAGCTTCAGGCGTCGATGCACCGGCGCGCGCTCACGCTGATCGTCGGACTCGCGGGCGCCATCGCGGCCACGATTCTCGGCCGGCACGCCGTGACTGGCGATCGCGAGTGAAGTACTCGCACACGTTCAGTACGAGCCCCGATCGGTCTCGGCTCGGCGTCTCTCGGACCGTTCGCGCTCGAACGGTGCAACCGTCGCGCTTTTTGCAATCCCATTCGTACGGATAGCTATCCAATCCAGATGCAATCGACGTCCCCTCGCTCGTCCGTCGTCCTCTTTTCGGTGCTGCTCGCCACGGTGATTCTGACCGGTGGGCTCGCTGGCCCGGCACTGGCGACCGGTGGACTCGCCGACTCGGACCCGACGTCGGCCGCGGCCGCACGCGCGGACGAACCAGTCGCCGCCGACTCGACTGCGGCGGTAGCGTCGGCAGCCCTCCAGACCCAACGCGATCGGCCCGAGAATCCCACGACGGAGGGCACCGTCGGCTACGTCGCGGGCTACTGGTACGACGACGAACTGCCGGTCGACGATCAGTCGAACGCGGTCGTCGACGACGACGAACTCACGCCAGTCGTCTACCGGGCGATGGCTCGCGTCGAGCGCATTCGGAACCTGACCTTCGAGGACGAAATTTCCGTGGACGTCGTCTCTCGTGCGGAGTACCGACGGACCAACGGCGACCGATTCGCGAACCTCTCCCCGGCCGAGCGCTTAGAGCAGAACGTCGGCTACGAAGCGCTGTTCACGGTCGATCGGAACACGGCGGCCGCCGACGCGACCGAGTCGTTGTACGGCGGGGCCGTCAACGGCTACTACGACCCTGCCACCGACGAGATCGTTATCGTCTCCGAGAACCCCGAGACGCCCGAACTTGATGAACTCACGCTCGGTCACGAACTCGCCCACGCTCTCCAGGACCAGCGGTTCGACCTGTCCCAGCTCAACGGATCGACGCAGGACGAGACCCTGGCTATCGACGGGCTCGTCGAAGGTGACGCAAAGCAGGTCGAACTCGAGTACGAGAATCGGTGTCAATACGAGTGGGACTGTCTCAGACCGAGCACCGGCGATCGAAATATCTCCGCCGACGTTAACTGGGGCATCTATTTCACCGTCTATCAGCCATACAGCGACGGTCCCGACTACGTCACCCTCCGTCGCTATCAAGGTCGGGGCTGGTCGGCCATCGACGCGGCCTACGACGACCCGCCGACGACCACCACGGCCGTGATCCACCCCGACTCGGAACGCGAACCGGCGAACGTGTCGGTTCCGGACCGTTCGGGCGACGGCTGGCGACAGCTCACCGTCGACGGCGACGCGGCGTCCGACACCGTCGGCGAGGCCGGCATGGTCGCGATGTTCGTCGCCGACGCGTTCGGATCGAGCCGGCAACCGGTAATCGAGCAGAGCGACTTCCTCGACGGCGGTCCCGGGTACGACTACAACCAGTCGGTCACGAACGGATGGGCCGGGGACCGACTGGTCGTCTACACGAACGACGACGTGACCAACACGAGCGCGCCGACGGCTGCCGGCGACGCCGGCTACGTCTGGCGGTCGGAGTGGCAATCAGCCGCTAACGCCCAGGAATTCGTCGACGGCTACCTCCGATTGCTCGAGACGCACGGTGCCGAGTCTGTCGACGGCCGCCGAGACGCATTCCGGATCGCCGACGGTGGCTACAGCGGTGCGTACTATCTCGAGCAAAATGGGTCGACGGCGACGATCGTCCGCGCGCCGTCAGTCGACGAACTGTCCGCCGTCGAGGCCGGTGCTGCACCTGCAGGTGAAGATTCACTCGACCTCCCGGCGAGCGACGAGTCGAACGAGTCCAACAATATACCTGGCCTCGGGCCGTCCGCCGTGGCTGGAGCGATTTGCCTCGTCGTCCTCGGTGCGGTGACTCGGATCGCGGTGAGTCGAGGCTGGCTCCAAATCGATCCTCGCGGCCGGAACCGGAATCGTGACTGAGCCTCGAGCCGATAGATTGATATGCTGAATGCCGTCGTACCGAACAGCAGGCACATGAATCGGGTCAGACTGCTCGCGGTTATCGCGTTGGTGGTGCTCTCGGGGTGTACGCTCCCCGGCGACACGAATGGGTTCGATTCCGACGGCGACCTCGGGCACGTCGGCGAGTACGCACACGACGAGACGCTCGCGTTCGACACGAGCGACGGCCTCACTCGCGAGCAACTCGAGGCGGTCAAGTACCGGGCGATGGCGCGGATCGAGGTCGTCCGTGGGCGCCAGTTCACACGCGACGTCGAACTCGAGGTGCTGACCCGAGCCGAGTATCGCGACCGGCGGGCGGCCGGAACCGCGAATGCGTCGGCGTTCCGGAACGAACTCTGGCGTGGTGCGTTCGTGGTCGACGGCGAGACGGACGTCAGTCAGGCGTTCGACGATCTCTACAGGAACGCCATCCAGGGCTACTACGTCAACGATCGGATCGTGATCGTCGCCGAGGACACTGATCGGATCCGGATCGACCGGTGGGTCCTAGTCCACGAACTGACTCACGCGCTGCAGGATCAGCAGTTCGGGATTTCACGGGAGGCGGAAACGATAGACGGCATTCGAGCCGAGAACGGCGTGATCGAGGGTGAAGCGAGCTACGTCTCGCGTCGCTACGACCGCCGTTGTGGGGACGAGTGGCAGTGTCTCCCGGGCGGGAAGGGAGAGACGAGCACCGGCGAGGCGCTCGCCGACCGTCCCTTCGACGCCGGTCTCTACCTCTCGATCTACGTCCCATATGCGGAAGGGCCGCAGTTCGTCGCCGATCTCGCCGAACGCGGTGGCTGGGACGCCGTCGACCGTGCTCACAGAACTCCTCCCCGGAGCACCACCCAGTTGATCCATCCAGGCCACTATCCCGCCACCCAACCGGAAGCGGTCACGATTCCGGATCGCTCGAGCGACGACTGGCGGCCGATCACGGAGAGAACCGACGACGAGGGCGATCGCGCAGGCACACCTGACCCCCGCACGGAGACGATCGGCGAGGCGACCCTGTTCGCGATGCTGTGGGAAAACGGCGTGATCGACCGCCCGCTCACTGAGAGTGGGTCCGATCTCGCGCCGTACAACTACTCTCACCCAGCGACCGCGGGGTGGGCCGGGGACAGCTTCCGGGTCTACCAGAGTACGTCTGATCCCAATCGAACCGGACACGTCTGGCGGCTCGCCTGGGACAGTCCGGCAGATGCGACGGCGTTCGCCGACGCGTATCGACGGCTCCTCGAGAATCGTGGAGCCGAAGCGGTCGAATCCGCGGGATCGACGGCGGGAACCGTGTATCGAATTTCAGACGGAGAGCCGTTCGCCGGCGCCTACCGAGTCGCTGTCGTCGACGAAACGGTCGTGATCGTCGGCGCCCCGACAGGTGACGATCTCGAATCGATCCACGCTGCGAGGTCGGAGTCGGAGATGGCCCCTTCACTCGAGCCTGCTGCTACCCTCGAATCGACCGCCCGACCTCCCGGTCTCCTGGCTTCCGATCGGTCGGCGGTGTCCACCTAGCGGGGAACCAGAACCGTCACAGCAGGGACGGGAACCGTCGCCGCGAGTATCGGGCCCCTCAGCACGAGTGGTACGTACGATCACGGCGCCGATACTACGGACACCGACAGCGACGCCGGCGCAATCACAGCAGGGTCGGTGGCCATGTCTCAGTCGGCGCCAGACGGGTAGCTTTTTTGCCTCCCGGGAAAAACCGGTGATATGTCAAATCCGTTCGGAACGGTCCCCCCTGAAGCGATTCTCGAGGGGAAAGCGACCGACGCCTACTTCGAGCGCACCCGGGCCACGCTCGAATACGCGGACAAGAATCCACACGTGGTCGCCGAAGTGACCGCAGATCAATTTCCGACCGGGGAGTTCGAGGTTTTCACCGGCGTGAAGGATGTCGCGACGCTACTCGAAGGCAGACGGCTCGACGTCGACGCGCTCCCCGACGGCCAGTTGTTCGACGGTGGGCCGGTACTTCGGATCGAGGGACGGTACCTCGAGTTCGCCGAATTCGAGACGTCGTTGCTCGGCTTTTGTTCACAGCCCAGCGGGTTCGCGACGGCCGCACTCGAGGCTCGACTGGCGGCCCCGGACTCGCTCGTCCTCTCGTTCGGCGCGCGCCACGTCCACCCTGTGATTGCGACCACGGTCGAGCGTGCAGCCTTGCTCGCGGGTTTAGATGGCTTCTCCCACGTCGCCGCAGGAGAGATCCTGGGACGGGAAGCGGGCGGGACGATGCCCCACGCGCTCATGTTCTGTTTCGGCGAGGGCAACCAGGCCGAGGCCTGGGAGGCGTTCGACGAGGCCGTTTCCGATGACGTTCCCCGAATCGCGCTGGTCGACACCTTCTGGGACGAGAAAAGCGAGAGTCTCCTGGCGGCCGAGACGCTCGGCGACGACCTCGACGGCGTTCGCATCGACACGACCAGCTCCCGTCGCGGAGACTTCGAACACATCATCCGCGAAGTCCGCTGGGAACTCGACGCTCGCGGCTACGAGGACGTCGACATCTTCTGTAGCGGCGGCCTCGAGCCCGATACTATCCGTCCGCTGCGCGAGATCGCAGACGGGTTCGGCGTCGGGAGCTACATCACCGGGGCCGATTCGGTTGACTTCAGCCTCGATATCGTCGAAATCAGCGAGGGATCGGACGGTCCCTCGAGCAGCCGGACGCAGTCCGGCGACGAGGGCGAACCCGTCTCCAAGCGGGGCAAACTCGGCGGCGTCAAGGAGGTCTATCGAACCCCTGACGGCGGCCACCAGATCACTCTCGCAGACCGCGAGGGCCCGACCGACGGCGAGTCGTTGTTCGAGCCGCTGATTCGCGACGGCGAGATCGTCCGCGAATTCGATCTCGACGAGGCGACCGACCGGTGTCTTGAGGACGCCGAGACGGTCGGGTTCGGTCAGTGACTGATTCGATTCCTGATACCGATATCGCAATGGGACTGGCAATTCGACTCGTCACCGTCGTCGCGCTCATCGGGTTCTGTAACTGGATCGTCCTCTAGTGACCCTCGGTCAGTTCGATGCTGTTCCTCATCCTCGTCGACACGATTGCCATCTGGCTCGCCGTCCACTATGTCTTCGATGCGCTGAACGGCCCGGTTGGCGTGAACCCCGCGGATCTGAACGAGCCGGTGCGGACGGGGGAGTGAAGTGTCGGTGCGATCGGTACCCGGAGACAGGGCGGACTCTCGAGGAACGAATCGTCGGACGAACGGTATCTAGTACTCAGACTTGTTCGATGCTGCCGTCTGCTTTGCGTTCGCGGAAGACCTGCCCCTCGAATAGCGTGACGACGACGTCGTCGTTCTGCCAGGCGCCGGGGGCGAGCTTGGCTTTTCGGCACGTTCGATCGAGATACTCGCGGGCACTCCAGTTGTTCTCGACCGGTACCGTCGGGTACAGCCAGCCACCTTCGCCGCCGCCATCGATGGCGACGCCGTGGGTGCCGAGTTCGAGGTCGACTAACGGATCGTCGGTGAGAACGACGTTCCTGACGGTACAAACCGAAACCGTGAGATTCGGTAGTTCCGATGGACTCACCTCAGAGCCACAGGAGTCTCCGCTCGCGGCTTCGATCGCCGCGTCGACGATGACGTGGCCAAGTTGGTCGTCCGAGCGGTAGCCGCCCGCACAGCCCCGCAGGCTTCCCCGTCCACGGGTCGACTCGAGGCGGACGAATGCGCCGGTTCGCTCGTAGAACGCTTCGCGCATGCTGCCGGGTTGTTCTCGTTGTCCGTGTTGTACGTAAGATTCGACGGCCTCGCGCGCAAGTTCCACGGCGCGCGCGCCGTCTTCGTAGGAGAGGTCGACGCCCTGTCGCTGGGACATACAGATGAACATGGGAACCGTCGTCCTAAAACGCTTCCATTCGTTTCCGGCGTTCGTACGGGGGACGACGGGCGAATTAATTCACTCACGTGATCGTCGATAATTGGGGGACGGCCCGTTCACTCTGTCCGATGCGAACGTTCAGAACACGTCCCATATATTCGAAAATTTATAATTTCGGCACCGATTCGAGTTCCATCGCGCGTGATCGAGAACCGTTCTCGATCGGAACGCCCCTTCGATACGACGCCGTGGAACACGCTGCTAGCAAGTACTGCAGCCGGTCGTACGAAGTCGTCGACGACTCGATCGATGCAGCCGACCGGGCGACCGGGGACGAAGTAATCGCAGTGCTGCGGCACGGACGTCGTCACGTCGACGTCGTCGTAGTCGTCGGGCATCGATCCGTCGTCCCACCAACTCCCGCAATCCGCGCCTTCACACCCCAGTCCGTCCTCGACGGTACGAAGGTCGTAAAACGTACAGACCACGGTATCGTTCTCGGAGCGATAGCTGTACACTTCGTCCGCGGAGGCCCGAATGCCGGCCGAAAACCGACCGTCGTCACACACCGAATCATCTTCGACGGCAGCTCCGAGCAGCGAAACGGTATCGAGGACGACGTCACCGTCGAGTTCGGAGAGCGTCTCGAGTATCACTCGAGTCCCCAGCGAGTGGCCGACGACACGAATCGTCGTCTCTCCCGTCGGTTGTAACTCGTCGCAGAGCCAGCGACCGAGCCGAACCCCGGCAGCGTCGGCGTTGCTCTCCGCCTGCCAGAAATTGAGCGTGTCCGACGCCTAGAACGCGGCGATCACTGGTTGGGCGTAGCCCGCTTCCCGGAGTACCTGCTCGAGCGCGTACGTCTGGCTGTCGCTCTGCGCTCTTCCATTCCAGCCGTGGATGTAGAGGCATAGTTCGTCTTCGTCCAGTCCCAGTAGGCTGGGTCGCTCCTGTGTCAAATCGACCGTCTGATACGTCTTCGGCGAGTCCGGCCAGTTCGAGCAGTCTTTGATACTGCCCGCAGAGACGGAGCCGTACGCGCCCGCGAATCCGATCGTGCTGACCGTTGCAGCCGACGCGATCCCGAGAACGCGGCGCCGAGTCGTTCGTTTCGGTTTCCGCTCTGTTCTCCCGTCGCCATGTCCTACGACGATCGGGGGACTTATTCTCCAGAGGGCCCAATAGATACTGGGAGAGAGAGCCCGGCTGCCGCGATGGTCGTGCCGGCAACGGCGCGACCACGGGATACGTTGGCCGACCCACCGGGTCGCCCAGCGCCTGCGAGGAAAGTCCCCCCACCCGTTCGGGCAGGTGACCGGGCGCAAGTCCGGAGCGGGAGACCGCTGGCCCTGGAACAGAAACGACACGTCTCGGCCCGACCGATGACGCGCGCGAACCCAACCGCGAGGAAGGGGAGTTAACCCGCAGAGGGATCGAGCGACTCCGAGTGCGTTACACAGGGTCGCCCGGTGGTCGACCGATCACGGTTCGAACCCGTGGATCGCGCACGACAGGTGACGGCGGTGCACCCGCCAGTCGATCTCGTCGTGATCGACCACTCCGTGACGGCCGAGGATCGATGGAACGGCGAATCCTCACCGGTGCAAGTCCGCGCCGTGGTAGCCCGAACGTCCCACGGCCCGCCGTGGACGGCGCGGATGCTCAGCCGAATGCCGGGTCGAACAGAAGGGGGCTTACTCCTCTCACCCACGTTCATCTCCGCGAGCGATGCGTCCAGCATCTCGTCGGTCGATCGACGGACCGAATCGACGTTCGCTTGCACGTACCATCGGTTGCAGAACACTCATCGTGACGAACATGGGCACCGTTCGCGGACTCGACGAGATCGAAGGCCTGTTCGAAGACCTCTTCGAGGAGTTCTCCCAGGAAGGAGCCACGATCGACGTAGATCAGGAGCGCGTCTCGGCCGGCCGGTCGACTCCAGCGGCGATCGAGGCCTCGATCCCAGTGAACAGCCCGTGGACGGCGAGGAACACGCCGAGCAAAAACAGGGTTCCGAAGATCAAGGGGTCCCAGAGACCATAGCTGTCTATTTCACCGTAGGTGATCAACGCGATCGCTAATCCAGCCACGACCTTCAGAACGTGATTTGCGTATCGATCCGACGACCAAAGCTCCAGCAGGGTGTGATTAGCGTACGTCATACCCGTTCGTACCCAGTACTGTATGAAAACTGTTCCAGTTCTGACGGAAGTCTGAACCCTTTCCGCACGACCTGAGCGACGCGAAGCATTCGCAAGGAGTGAGCGTCCTGACGGAGATTTCAACTCGTGAAGACGGTTGACCTCACTTCGTTCGGTCGCTGCGACTTCCCTGCTCAAATCTCCGTTTACGAGTTTCGTCGACGCTGGCCGCTCGCTACGCTCGCAGGCTTGGCGTCGACAGAAACGTCCTGACGGAGATTTGAACTCCGGTCCCTGGCTCCGCAAGCCAAGAGGATAGTCCACTACCCTATCAGGACTCATCTCATCGTAGCCGCGTAGACATTAAAGCCCTTTCGAAAGGATTCGGTCGCCGCCCGTCGATTCCTGTCGATTGCGGACACGGTTCGGACTCGAGAGCGGACGTGGACACACCTCGGCGATTCGACGGTCGATCGGACAGTCGGGGATTCGGATCGCGAGTGTCGAATTGGCCTCCTCGAGCCGCCTGTTTCAGTTTTCAGACTGAATTTTTTATATTATGGGGAGGCCAGCGGACCTCGTGATCTATCGCTCGCAGTATCCCGACTTACGAACCGACCGACCCGGTTCGACGAGACCGAGTTCGGTCAATCCGACCGGCTCTACCGCGCCCCACATCGAACGCAGAACGACGCTGGGATACCGAATGGATAACGCTTATGCGCGGGCTACCCATGCACGAGCATAGAATGAGCGACATCGAGGGCGTATACGAGAACCTCGAGGCCGACGTCTCCCTCGAGGAGTTTCGCGAGGCCGTCGAGGCGAAAGTCGAGCAGATGGGAGGGCTCGCGGACGAGGAGACGGCGGCGATGCTCGTCGCTCACGAAATCGACGAGAGCGAGGTCGGTGGTATCGCCGATATCGAGCCCGGAATGGAGGACGCGAAGTTCGTCGCGAAGGTAACAGCTATCGGTGAGGTGCGAACGTTCGAGCGCGACGGCGAGGACGAGGACGGCACGGTCGTCAACGTCGACGTCGCCGACGAAACCGGGTCCGTCCGGGCTGCGTTCTGGGACGAACACGCCGACGCAGCCATCGAGGAACTCGAGGAAGGGCAGGTCCTGCGCATCAAGGGCCGACCCAAAGAGGGTTTCAGCGGCGTCGAAGTCAGCGTCGACGACGTCGAACCCGACGACGAGACCGAGATAGACGTCACGGTTTCCGATACGCACACTGTCGAGGACCTCTCACTCGGCCTCTCGAACGTCAACCTCGTCGGCCTGCTCCTCGATACGGACAGCGTCCGGACGTTCGACCGTGACGATGGCTCCGAAGGAAAGGTCTCGAATCTCGTCCTCGGTGACTCGACCGGCCGCATCCGCGTGACGCTCTGGGACGAGCAGGCCGAGCTGGCGACTGCGTTCGACGTCGGCACCACCGTCGAGGTGATCGACGGTTACGTCAAGGAGCGCGACGGATCCCTCGAGCTCCACGTTGGTAACCGCGGCACCGTCGAGGAAGTCGACGAGGACGTCGAGTACGTCCCCGAGAGTACTTCTATCGAGGATCTGGAGATCGATCAGACGGTCGACATCGCAGGAGTCGTCCGCTCGGCCGATCCGAAACGGACGTTCGATCGCGATGACGGCTCCGAAGGACAGGTCAGGAACATCCGCGTCCAGGACGCGACCGACGACATCCGCGTGGCGCTCTGGGGAGAGAAAGCCGACATCGATGTGGGTCCGGGCGACGAGGTCGCGCTCGGCGATGTCGAAATCCAGGACGGCTGGCAAGACGACCTCGAGGCCTCTGCGGGCTGGCAGTCGACGATTACGGTGCTGGAATCCGACTCCAGCAGCGCCGCCGCAGGCGAGGATGCGGCCGACTCGAGCGATGCGAACGCCGGCCTATCGGCGTTCGCTGGGGACGACGACGGCGTGGACGACGAGACGGCACCAGTCTCGACCGAGATGAGCGAGACCGACAAACCCGATTCGGCCGGCGAGTCGAAGACGGAGACCGAAGATACCGAACGCGCGAATGCCGGGACGGACACCCCGTCGGACGGTGACACAGTCGAGTTCACCGGTGTCGTAGTTCAAGCCGGCGACCCGATCGTCCTCGACGACGGGGAGACGACGATGAGCGTCGCGACCGACGCCGACGTCGGACTCGGCGAGGAAGTAACCGTCCGAGGGGTCGTCCGCGACGGCCGTCTCGATGCAAACGACGTATTCTGATGCCGCGAGCAACCTCATCGGCCGACTAGGAAAAGCGTTAAGGGAGTCAGCTTCGCCTATCATGATATGAACGTCGAACTCCCGTTCGCCCCGGTTGATACGATCATCCGGCGGAACGCGGGCGATCTTCGGGTGAGTGCCGACGCGTCGAAGGAACTCGCAACGCGGATTCAAGAACACGGGAGCGAACTCGCGATCGACGCTGCCGAGGAAGCGACGGCGGACGGGCGCAAGACCCTGATGGCGGCGGACTTCGGGGTCGAGACGGTCGTCGAAAAGACCGACCTCGAGTTGCCGGTCGCACCGGTCGATCGGATCGCCAGACTGGAGATCGACGACCGATATCGCGTTTCGATGGACGCCCGCGTTGCCCTCGCCGACATTCTCGAGGATTACGCGGACAACGTCGCGAGAGCGGCAACGATCCTCGCACACCACGCCGATCGGCGGACGATCACCGAGGCTGACATCGAGACGTACTTCTCGTTGTTCGAGTGAGCAAATGCAGTTCGGTTACAGCGAGACCTGTCTCGCACACGATCCCGGTTCGCGCCACCCGGAGTCACCGGACCGGCTACGGGCGATTCGGGAACGGTTGAAGCGCAAACACGGCGTCGCCTACGTCGAAGCCGATCCCTGCGAACTCGACGAGATGGCGGTCGTCCACGATCGGGATTATCTCGAGTCCGTACGAGAGTTCTGTGACGCCGGCGGCGGGAGCTGGGATCCCGACACCGCTGCCGTCGAGGCGACCTGGGACGCGGCCCGGCAAAGTGCAGGTCTCGCTTGCTGGGCCGCTGAAACGGCCCTCGAGGGGGCGACAGGCCGGGAAACTCCGTTTTCGATCGGGCGGCCACCGGGCCACCACGCGGTCGTCGACGATGCCATGGGGTTTTGCTTCGTCAATAACGTGGCCGTCGCGTCACAGCACGTGCTCGATCACGATGCGTACGATGTCGATCGGGTGGCGATCCTCGACTGGGACGTCCATCACGGCAACGGAACGCAGGACATTTTCTACGACCGGGGCGACGTATTCTTCGTCTCGCTCCACGAGAAGGGGCTGTATCCCGGTACCGGCGCCGTCGACGAGACCGGCGAGGGTGATGGCGAGGGCACGACGATGAACGTCCCGATGCCCGCCGGGACGGCCGATGCGGAATACGTAACCGCACTCGAAGGACCGATCAGTGCCGCGCTTTCCGAATTCGATCCCGATCTGCTGTTGATCAGCGCCGGCTTCGACGCCCACCGCCACGATCCGATCTCGCGCATCCGGCTCTCGACCGAGGCCTACGGGCTACTGACCGATCGCGTCCGATCGCTCGCCGACGACACCGACGCCGCGCTGGCGTTCATCCTCGAGGGTGGCTACGGACTCGACGTCCTCGCCGAAAGCGTCGCGCTCGTCCACGAGACCTTCGACGGCCGCGAGCCGATCGAACCCGACGACGAACCCGATGAATCGGTAGAATCGGCACTCGAGGACGTCATCGACGCACACGATCTCGATGTCGACATAGATGGTTAGTGCCGATCGACGCTGGCGGGCTCAGGGGCGAGGCTCGAAGTAGGCCGCGAGTTCCGCGTCGAATTCGTCGAGCAGCGCCGTGATTTCGTCGCCGACCAGCACCTCGTAGCCGTCCTCGAGCGCCGTCTCGACGTGCGCGCCGAGCCCGACGTCGAAGAGGCGATCGCTTTCGAGGAACGCGAGAGCGGACGTGAACTCCCGGTCGCGCTCGGTGACGTAGCGGTCGCCCTCGATGAACGGGCCGTAGGCATCGGGATCGTCGCGATAGGTGTCGTAGAACCCGGTGGCGTGATCGCGGACGTGTATCGGCGGCCCCTCGTGGCGTTCGACGGCGGGTCGAACGCTGACGGCGAGTTCGACGAAGACGACGGCCGTTTCGTCGGCAACCGTCGTCGCTCGGAAGACGTCGAATCCGCGGTCGTTCAGCCCCTGGGTGATCCCGTGTTTCGATTTTCGGAGTTGCGGGTATAGCTGGTCGTCGACGAGGTCGGGCGCCGTGAATCGGACGGCGACCGGAGTCGTCTTCCGGCGCGTGACGTGTGCGAGCAGGTCCGATTCCGAAAGCGGGTCGGGCTGGTCGGGGACGAAGATGTCGGCACTCGGGGTCGCGAGAAACTCGCGCGCGTAGTGCTGGAATCGGGCGACGTTGTCCCGCGAGCAGACGGCTGCCACGTTGCGCCCAGGGTCGGTGGGATCGATGACGATCAGCGGATCGTCGAACGGCAGGTCGGCATCGTCGACCTCCTCGTCCCAAGACGCCTTCTCCGTCTCGTGCGCACGGCCGTGGTCCTCGGGATCGAGTATGATCGGCGGCTTCCAGTCGGCCGCGGCCTCGAGCAACGGCAGAAAGCCGTCGTACTCATAGACGAGTAGCTCGGTGAGGTAGCCGCTGAAGCCTCGCGTCCGGAGATCACTCCCGTAGACGCCGATCCCCGTCAGAAATTGTTTCGCGACTCGTACGTCAGCGGCGAGGTCGTCGTCGAGTCGCGCCTGGAGGTATCGGGTGTGAAACGGCGTCCGATCGACAGCCGAACGGATCTCCGTGGCCGAGTCGAGCCGAAAGCACGGGACAACGTCGACGTCGAACGCGTCGACCGTGCCCTTGACGTAGGGATGTTCGGCGTACTCCTCGTGGCCGTCGGGAAGCGTGGCGTGGCCGACCTCGAGGCCGTAGCGCTCTAAGGTTTCGCGGTCGAGATCAGGCGGAAAGCGGACGAAGATGTCGATGTCTTGGTCGCCGCTAATCCAGGTATTCCTGGCCGTCGAACCGACCTGCAAGACGTCGGCGTCCGCACACCGCTCGGTCGCGGCGCGTTCGGCACGGTCGATCAGCCGGTCTGCGATCTCGCGGAGCTGTCTACGTTCGTCCGCGTCGGGCGTCACCCAGGCCCGAACGTCGGCGACGACCTGCTCTCTGTCGGGGGCTCCGTTTCCATCTGCAACCACGTCACGATCGTCGGTACGAGTCTCGCGCTGACCGTTCGTGGAATCGCCTTCCACGCCGTCACCGGCCCGTGGCCGACTGCTCGTGGGATCCCGGTCCACGTCGTCGGCGTCCTCCTCGCTCATCGACTGCTCATACTCGATCCCCGCGTGAAAGAGTATCGACCTCCCGGCATCCGATACTGCGTGAAACGGTCTCGAATCGCGGGACTGAAAACGAAAGCCCTATCAAATCAACCCGGCTATCACAGGACGAGCCGAAGTAGCTCAGATGGTAGAGCACCTCGCTGTTAACGAGGTTGTCCCAGGTTCGAGTCCTGGCTTCGGCGTCCGACAACTTTCCTCGAAATATTCTGGAAAACTCGAACGCGGCGCGTTCCAGCCGAGCCGTTTTTTCACTGCCCGATTCGATCTCACCGTCAGCGTCCGTCAGAGCTCGCTTGTCGTCTCGGTCGCTACGCTGGTCATCCGTCGACCGGTAATTCCGCGTCAGCCACGTCGATTGTCTCCAAGAGCTGCTCTCGTTCGCCGGTTTCGACGAGCACCTCGAGTGGGTCCGAGAGCATCGGTTGCTCGTCGGTCCCACGCGGCGTTCCGTCCGCGGTCGCCTCGGTGTAGACGACCCCGTTGATTTCGATACTGTTGCCCTCGCCGCCGACGATATTTATCGGTCCGCCATCGTTGCCTCGCGCGGTGTTGGCGCGCCCGCGGTTGGCACTCGAGTCGAACAGGTTGAAGCCGGGCCCGAGGGTGGGGTCGATGTCCGGACCGCTGAGCGCGCTCGCCCCGATGTTGCCGTTTGCAGTATTGTTCGAGAGCGTATTTCCGTCCGAGTACGTGAGGACGATCCCCCCGTCGAACCCGTTTCTGTTCGCCGTATTACCGACGAGCGTATTGTCGTCTGCCTCTACGAGCGTGATGCCACCCTGTGCGTTCCCGTTGACGGTGTTTTCCTCGAGCGTGGTCTCGTGTGAGTCGAAGAGGATAACGCCGAAGAGGTTGGTGTTCGAATTCACGGCGTTGCCGACGAGCGAGTTCGCTCGCGATCCCAGCAGGACGATGCCGTCGAAGATGTTGCCGCTTACGCTGTTTTCCTCGAGCCTGTTACCGTGTGAGCGGTTGAGTTCGAGGCCGCTGATGTTTCCATCGACGTCGTTGCCGACGAGTCGGTTCTCGTGCGACTCGGCGAGTGTGATGCCGGTGCCTCCCGGCAACCCGTTGTCGTTTGCAGTGTTCGCTTCCAGCAGGTTCCCGTTCGCACGCTCGAGTCGAATCCCATTTCTGTCGTTTCCGGTCGACTCGTTCCCGCGGAGCGTATTTTCGGACGACTTGATCAGTAAGAGTCCGTACTGCATGGTCGTCATAGTCGTCCCCGAGATCTCGCCGCCCGTCACCCCCTCGAAGGTGATACCGGCGTCGAATCCTTGGACGGTGAGATTCTGAACCGTCACGTTCGAAAGGCCGTCGGTCAGCGGCACCGTGACGCCTGCTTTCTTCCGTTTCTTTTTCGCCGCCGTCAACGTCGGCCGGACGAGGACGCCGGTGGTCGCCGGTTCGAACGGCTCCTCCAACGGCTCGGTCCGCCCGCTGCCGGTGATCGTCCGCCCCCGCCCGTCGAGCGTGACGTCGCTCGCGCGGATCTCGATGCAGGTTTCGCCCGGCCCGGCCTCGAGATCGGCCGCCAACACGTACGTTCCCGGTTCGGTGATCGTCGTACACTCGGTGATCGACACGGCATCAGTCGCCTCGTCGTCGCCGCCATCGACTCGCTCGTCGGTCGTCTCGTTGCCCGAATGGACCGCTGTCGACTGCTCGCCCGTGCCCTTGCGCGCTGTCCGGTCGTCCCTCGCACCAAGACATCCTGCGAGTCCACTCACCGCAGCAACGCTCCCGTAGAGATACGATCGACGTCTGATCCTCGGTCCATCGGGGTCGGAATCTCGCATGTCAGTTTTGGGCTGCAGCGCGCTAATCTTGAGTATGAGCGGCCTTTGAAACCAGCGTGTGTGACACGTGTTCCGTACGAGCACTGTGTTTGAAACCGGCAGGTGATGAATCTGTGATATCGCAGTCGTCATCGGTGCGGTCGCGATTGAAGACGGTGTACTCGAGGCGATCCGACAGGTGCCCGAAGAGCGCCGCCACCCCCTACGACCGGAGATGTGGCCGTGTTCGGTCCGGCTACCGGCACCAATCGTCACCTCCTCGTGATGGTCCCGGTCGCCCTCGCTATGAAGACCGTCTAATGAACTGATCGGGACCGAGGGGACGCTGGCGGTCTGGCGAGAGGGGAGGGATTATCGCCTTCCAGCGTGGATGTCACTGTATGACAGTCGATAGCGACGACCGACGAAGTACCGACCATCACGGCCACGACGTCATCGATCCGCTCTACGTCGGGATCGTGACCGTCTCGAGTTCGCGAGCGGCGGAAACGGATCCCGACGATCCGGGTGGGGACACGATCCAGGCTGCATTCGAGGCCGACGGACACGAGATTCGGGAGCGGCTGCTGGTCCGGGACGACTACTCGGCGATTCGGACCGCCGTCAGGGGGCTGGTCGCGCGCCGTGACATCGACGTCGTGTGTACGACTGGCGGCACGGGAGTCACCGCCGACGACGTCTCGCCAGAGGCGACCTCGTCGCTGTTCGAGCGCGAACTGCCAGGCTTCGGCGAACTGTTCCGCTCGTTGTCGTGGGATGAAGTCGGGACGCGAGCGATGGCCTCGCGTGCGACGGCCGGAATCGCCGTCGATACTCCGGTTTTCTGTCTCCCCGGAAGCCGAGGTGCGTGCGAAACGGCCTGTGAGGAGTTGATCGTCCCCGAGACGCCCCACCTCGCGGGGCTGGCGACGCGTCATCGCGCCGAGGCGAAGGACCCGACGCTCGCCGAGTACCAGGAGGACTAGAGTCGGGTCGGTCCAGCCACCGCCTCAGGCGACCGGGTCTGCTTGGCTGAGCACCACTGGATCTCGTCTCGTGTTCGACCGCTGTGCCCCCTTCGGAACTGCTGCGGAATGCGACATCGAGCGCCACGAAGGCGGCCTCGAGTTACAGTGCGACGACGAACTGATAGCGGTGACCGGACGGAACTCGAGACCACGATCGGAGAGCGACCCTGCGCGGGGTGTCCTCCTGACGAACCGGACAGCAAGTGTTAATTAGTGCGCGCGATTTCTCCCGACTGAAGGGCCCTTAGCTCAGTCTGGTGAGAGCGCTCGGCTCATAACCGAGTGGTCGATGGTTCGAATCCGTCAGGGCCCATCCGTTCACTACCCGAAGTGTGGCTGAAACGGATTCGACCGCTATAGGTGTTTGGAGCACCCGCCACCCCATATTCGTTTCAGAAACAGTGGTCCCCGGATCGATACTGAACGAGTCACTCGTGCCGGGTCGTCGCCATCTCGCGAAATTAGCGGACGGAACGAGTCGAGTAGCGGTGTCCCAGGTCGAGGTTACGCTCACGACGGATGATCCGGCCGCAAAAACTCGATCGAACGGACGCGTCCGACGCGTCCGTCGACGGAGCCCCAATCTTGTTGACTATACGGACTATGCCAACATCGAAGATGGAGTCGGTACGCGATCATAACTATGCCCTTCCTAAAGAGTGGGCTATTCCCGGTTTCAAAACAATCAAATAGACGTTGAACCGCACCAGATACTCACGTGATCGGTTCTATTGCCGAACTGTACTTTTCGCTTCCGACTGTCGTAGCTATCGTCGGTGTAACCGACGTGTTCGTGCCCGATCGACCCCTCGAAATTCTCGACTAGCGCTCGTACCCGGTTAGCTTCGCCTGCGGCCATATGGCCCGTTTCTGGGCTTGCCGCCAAAACGGCGAAGCCACGGGACTTGCCCCCGTGGTACTTCACGAGCCGTATTAGCTGTAATTGAGGACGCTAACCCCACCTTCTTGTTCACGGCGACGCCGTTCGCATGGTCAGCGGGACCGACGGTCCCGCGCTATCCGCAGCGAGCGAAGCGAGCAGGGAGGGGAGACAACGCCCGTACGTCTTGTTTTCGTGTGAATCGGCACCCTTATTATCCCTTCGGTCGAAGGTGAGAATAAGATGCTCACCACGCTTCCGGCGGTGTTCACACGCGACAACAAGCGTGCATCGTCGATTGTGGCCGAGTGTCGATTCGGTAGGAGCGGGACACTCCGAACCGCCCGTAACGGGAAGCCGCCTGCGGAGTCTGGAACCGTCCGCAGAACGCCATAATGAGTGACGGAAGTTATGGGCATAGACTGAGACGGGCGAGTGATGGGAGGAGACCGGCGAGGCGATCTTGTTCGTCATCTAAGTGAGCAGGAGTTGGATCGTCTGCTGGACGAAGCAGACGATCCAAAGATCATCAAGCGACTCACCTTTGTCAAACGTCTCTACAAGGGAGCAACGTACGAGGAAGCAGCCGACGACGTTGGCAAATCTGCGTCGACTGGAAGTCGCTGGGCGCGTCGATGGAACGATGGCGGACTTGGTCAGTTGACACCGAACTTCGGGGGCGGAAGGCCCCCGAAGCTCGGTGACGAGGAACAAAAGCGTCTTTTAGAACTTCTCCGGGAGGGGCAACCCTGGAAAGCACAGGAAGTTCATCAGCTCTTGGACGAAGAGTTCGGTGTAGAGTACCATCCGGATTATCTCGGTCGATTCCTCCGGAATCTCGGACTGTCCTACGCTAAACCACGTCCAAAGCGCCCCTCTCGGCCAGAAAACGCAGATGAAATCCTCGAAGAACGCGTCGCAGACGCGTTCGACGAGGAGACAGAGACGGCACATAACAAGCGTCCTGATGATGAGGACGAAGGATGGGTCCTCGACGACGATATTTGCACGGATGGGGGAACTGTCGTCGGTTTTTGTGATGCTTCGCATCCACAACCATACGACAATTCGCATCGACTGTGGTACGTTGATGATCCGACACTGGAACGACCGCTGGTGAAACTTGACGAACCAGCGGTCGGATGCTATACGCTCAACGGCGAAAGTGTCCTGACGTTCCCTGAAGATCAATCGAAAGAGAACATCTGTGCGCTATTGGAGCAAGTCCGCGAGCAGAATCCGGGAACACGGATTCTGCTCGTCTTGGATAACTTCTCGTCTCACATCTGTGAACACACGCGCAAGCGCGCACATCAACTCGGTATTGATCTCGTCTTTCTTCCGGTCGGCTCACCGCATCTCAACCCGATTGAACAGGTCTGGAAAGTACTCAAACGCACTGCCTCGCCAATCGTGGTGGCGAGCGAGAGCGCGTTCCGAACTCTCGCTCGCCGTCTCTTTGACACCCTTACCGATCGACTCGGATTTGCCAAGTCCTGGATCGATCAATTCCTCAGTCCATATTTGCAAAAGTTATCTTGATCATTACGGCGTTCTGACGGGCCGCACGAGACGCTCCGCGTCTTGTGGACGCTGTGGGATCTGTTCCTGCACGTTCCGACACAGAAACAGGACGCTCCGTCCGCACCAAGCGAGGGCCGGGGAGACCCGAGCGCGGTAGGGCGGAGTAGTTCACCGGTCTTCCTCTTCCTCAGTCTCGCAGCAGTCCTCCACTTCTCCGGGAACGACCCGAACCCTGGGGGTGACTCGACCCACCTATCAACTGCATGCATGAAGCTCGGAGAGTTTTGCCGTCATTCTTGGCGCTTCTGGCTGTACACTCGATGAACGGTGCCGTTTGCTCGTCAGTCTGGTTCGTCTTCAAGGGCGAAGCCAGCCCGGTCGCTACGATGATGGTGATGCGTTTAGGGCGGCCGAGTTGAAACACCGGCGACTGCCATTCTGGGGTTCCGATCCTCGAACCGTCGTTGAACCATCACACGGGAAAACCAACGCCCAGTTTGGTATATTCCGTTCTCGAGTCGAGGAATCCGCTCTCCTCGAAATTTTGGTCTGGCGGTAACCGGAACCGGAGGTCGTCTCTCCACTCTGTGAATCCTGCAAGGCACTCTCAGCCGTATCTCTGGGTGCTACCTGCCGCGTCTCTGCAGGAGCGGGACGCTCGGTGGCGGTGCGGCCGCTACGGGACGGGCCGTCTCGAGTCAATCGAGATATTGTTGTTCCCACTCTTGGCGTTCTTCGATTGCCTGGCGGCCATGGTCGCTGATCTCGTAGTAATTCGTTCGCCGGTCGAGTTGACCTTTTTCGACGAGATCTTTGTTGACGAGCGTATCGAGGTTCGGATACAATCGTCCATGATTGATCTCGCTGTTGTAATACGTCTCGACTTCGTCTTTAACGTCCTGGCCGGACGGCTGATCGGCCCCTGCGATCACGTACAGGAGGTCTCGTTGAAACCCTGTCAGGTCGTCCATTGTTGTATTCCAGTGGACGAACGGGAACACGGCTAATTGTTATCGATTTCGTATCAACTGTTTCTCATACGTTCAGCGCCACTAACTGAGTCAAGTCTGGCACTGTCTCTCGTTTCATCTGGTAATCTGAGACTACAGTCGGCGGCTCGAGCCCCGATTCGTACGTATTGCTGCCGGAAATAGAATACTACGGTTCCGCTGATTCGAACAGCAGACAGTCATCACTGAAACTAGTCAAGGGACGTGCGTCGACGAACAGCGAGTGTCGGCGCTGGCAGTGTGGACTGCCGGTACCACAATGTCGACTGGCGACGCTTGCTGTCGCTGGTCGCGCGTCATGTCTGCAAGAATAATAGTCGAATGTGAAACCCGTTACCGAACGTGAAAAGCCGTGTTACAGGCGGGTGACGTTGGTGGCGCGGGGGCCCTTGGGGGCCTGTTCGATATCGAATTCGATGTCTGTGCCTTCTTCGAGGTCCGGACCGCCAACGTCTTCCATGTGGAAGAATACGTCATCGTCTGCGTCGTCCGTCGAAATGAAACCGTAACCGCCTGTGTCGTTGAAGAAATCAACGTTTCCTTTCGCCATTGCATTTCGAGAGAGACCTCCGATACGTATAACGGTTATGTTACGGATCGAGTGTCGAAACAAGATAAATGGCGCGATATACCGGATAATCGGTGGTCGAAATCGGCAGAAACGACTGATTCGGTTTTTCTATTTCGCCGAGACGTTTTGTGGTTGGTTCTCGCTCGTAACCCGTACGAGACCGCACTATTTGCGCCTCGAGCACGGCGAGCGGTCGGCAGTCGATTACAGGAACCGACGAGAGCGCGTCGGTCCTACTGCTTTTGACGCGAGTCTAACCGACCGTTCGTCCAGAAGGACCGGTCGCGACGGTGGCCAACTCGGGCCAGTCGCCGCAGCGACGGTCGGTCGTCGTCGCGCGCGCATACTCGGCTCGGGGGCGTACCTTCGTACGAGCAGACTCGCTACGGGCTTTCCCCTTCTCAAGCGAATACCCGGTACGTGTACCGTGCATACTCGAGGCATCCTCGAATAGCACCGCTTAGGTACGTCCGATGGATACGCTGTGCTATGACCGACGGACAGACCCGCGTCGGGCCCACCATCGCGCAGGTCGCGTTGATCGGGCTCTTCGTGACCGCGCTGGTGACCGCACAGTTGACCGCATCGAAAGTACTCGCGTTCGAACTGCCGTTTGCGGTCCCGATTTCCGGGTCGCAACTCGCACTCCCCGGCGCGGCGCTCGCGTACGCGCTCACCTTTCTGGCGAGTGATTGCTATACCGAACTGTATGGCCGACGCGCCGCCCAGATCGTCGTCAACGTTGGGTTCGTACTGAACTTTCTCGTTCTCGCACTCGTCTGGTCGACGATTGCCGCACCGGCGGCCGACTCGAGCGTCGATCCGGACGCGTTCGCGACGGCACTCGGTGCGTCGACGAACGTCGTCGTCGGGAGCCTGCTCGCATACATCGTCAGTCAAAACTGGGACGTGATCGTCTTCCACCGTATTCGAGTGTACACCGGCACCGAGATGCTCTGGCTCCGAAATATCTTGTCGACGGCGAGCAGTCAGGCGATCGACACCGTCATTTTCGTCGGGGTCGCATTCGCCGTCGCACCCGCCGTTTTCGGTGTCGGTGTCGTCCTTCCGACGGACGTTATCCTCTCGCTTATCGTGGGTCAGTACCTGCTGAAACTCGGAATCGCCGTCCTCGATACGCCGATCGTGTACGCCATCGTCTCGCTGGTTCGCTCCCGCGAAGGGCTGGCCGCCGAAGACGTCCACCCCGTCTGAATTTTCACCTCGATCTGTGATGGCCGTGTCCGACTTCCGACTTGTGTTCCGAACGGAGAGCGTTTAGTAGCCCGCTCGAGAGGGACGGATATGGACGAACGCGTACGCGAACACGCCGCGGTACTGGTCGACTGGAGCGCTCGCGTCGAGGAGGGCGATACCGTCGTCTGTTCTGTAGGGCCGGATGCCCACGAACTGGCGGTCGCGGTGGCGGAGAAACTCGGCAAACGCGGTGCGAATCTGGTGGCGACGTACAGATCGGGCGAGATCACGCGGGCGTACCTTCGGGCCCACGATGGCGACTTCGACGAGAACCCCGCCCACGAATTAGCTCTGGTCGAGAACGCCGACGTCTACCTCTCGCTCGGCGGTGGTCGAAACGCGAGCGCGACAGCCGACGTCCCCGGAGACAGGCGTCGATCCTACGATAGCGCCAGAACCGAAATTCGCGAGAGTCGGCTAGAAACTCGCTGGGTGTCGACGGTCCACCCGACGCGGTCACTCGCCCAGCAGGCGAACATGGCCTACGAGGAGTACCAGGCGTTCGCCTACGACGCGATCTTGCGGGACTGGGAATCGCTCGCCGAGGAGATGGCTCGGCTCAAAGCCTTACTCGACGACGGTGACGAGGTGCGACTCGTTTCGGACGGGACCGATATCACGATGCGGATCGACGGCCGTACGGCGGTCAACAGCGCCGCCTCGGTCGCCTACGACTCGCACAACCTGCCAAGTGGCGAGGTTTTTACCGCCCCCTACGCGACGGATGGCGAGGTGACGTTCGACGTACCCATGACGATCCACGGCGAAGCGGTTCGGAACGTTCGCCTCGAGTTCGACGCGGGTGAAGTAGTCGAGTTCGACGCCGAACAGGGTGCGGGCGTCATCGAGGACGTCCTCGAAACTGATGCGGGCGCGCGCCGACTGGGCGAACTCGGGATCGGAATGAACCGCGGTATCGACCGCTACACGGACAACATCCTCTTTGACGAGAAGATGGGCGACACGGTCCATCTGGCGCTCGGCCGGGCCTACGATTCCTGTCTCCCCGACGGCGAAACCGGCACCGAATCGGCCGTCCACGTCGATCTGATAACGGACGTGAGCGAGGACTCTCGCCTCGAGATAGACGGCCGGGTGGTCCAGCGAAACGGTGTGTTCAGATTCGAGGACGGATTTTCGGGCTAGAACTGCGCCGACTCGAGGCGGCCGTCCTTCGAGCGTCGTCTTCGACATCCGGAACGTCCGTCGATATTCGGCTTCAGCATTCGGAACGCGGTGTTTCGTGCGCCAGGATCGATCGACCGCCGCGTTCGACTGGATATTGGCCGGTCATCGTTTTCGTTACGTTCTCGGGTCTGGAACTCCACGTACCGGTATGCGCGACCGGCTCAGAGCGGGCGTCGCAATCTTCAACGACGGCTACTATCACGCCGCACACGACGCCTGGGAGGACCGCTGGCTCGAACTCAAGTCCGGCAGCGACGACGAGCGATTGCTCCACGGCCTCATTCAGTACAGCGCCGCGGTCTATCACGCGCGCGAACGCAACTGGGAAGGGGCGGTCGGACTGGCCGAGAGCGCGGGGGGGTATCTCGCAGCTCTACCCGCAGACTATCGCGGACTCCGGCTCGAGCCCGTTCGATCGGCACTGGCACAGCTGGCGGCAGATCCCGAGGTGATCGAGCGGCGGTCGCCAGTACGACTCGAACACGAGGGATCCACACCGACGCGTTCGGATCTCGGGTTCGGGCCGACGGCGATCGCGGCTGTCGTCCTCGCAGAGGAGTTCGGCTTCGACGAGGAGCCGATCGAACGGGCGCGGGCGTACGCTCGGCGGGACCTCGAGGCCGGCGCGGACGACAGCCTGTTCATCACGCTCCTGTTCGATTTCGTTCGTGAGGACGAGCATCGCGGTCTCGTCGCACAGCGCCTCGCAGATCACGTCGGGAGGCGGCAGGCTCGGGAAGCGGACGTGGATGGACTGTTTTGAACGCAGACGAGCGCATGGTCGGGGACGCGTCGGATTCGCCCAGAGCTTCAAGATCGACCCGTCCGAACGCGAGGATATGGAAATTGGAACGGTGCTCCCGCAACTCGAGATCGGGAACGATCCGCAGACGATAGCCGAGTATGCGATCCAGGTCGAAGAATCCGGCTACGAACACCTCGTCGCGTACGATCACGTCCTCGGTGTGAACCCCGACCGCGAGGGGTGGGACGGTCCGTACGATTACGAGAGTACGTTTCACGAGCCGCTTTCCACCTTTTCGTATTTGGCGGGTCAGACGGACGAACTGGCGTTTATGACCGGCATCCTGGTCCTCCCTCAGCGCCAGACCGCGCTGGTGGCCAAACAGGCCGCTCAACTGGACCGCTTTGCCGACGGACGCGTCCGCATGGGCGTCGGCGTCGGCTGGAACGAACCCGAATACGTCGCGCTGGGGGAGGACTTCTCCCGGCGCGGGCGGCGCATCGAAGAACAGGTCGAGGTCCTCCGACGGCTCTGGACCGAGGAACTCGTCGAGTTCGAGGGCGAGTTCCACGAGATTCCGGACGCCGGCATCCGGCCGCTCCCGCTCCAGCGACCGATTCCGATCTGGATGGGCGGGATGTCCGAACCAGTCAAGCGCCGAATCGCCCGACTCGCCGATGGCTGGCTCCCGCAGTTTCAGCTCGGCGACGAGGCCGAGGCTCACCTTGCCGACCTCTACGAATACGCCGAGGACGCCGGTCGAGATCCCGACGACATCGGCCTCGGGGGTCGGATGTACGCCGTTCCCGGTGAGGAAGACGAGTGGATCGACTGCGCGCAGGACTGGGACGACCTCGGTGCCGACTACCTCTCGATCACGACGATGTACCAGGGCCTCGAGGGCGAGGAACACGCGGCTCACCTCGAGCGAGTTGCCGAGGTGCTGCGAGACGCCGGTCTGTTGTAGCTGGACGGAAACGGTCCCGCGTCCGCGTTGATCCGTCTCCTTTTAATCGTGGCCCGTGACCGGAAGCGGTTCGTATGGATCTTCGAGATAGTCCATCTCAGAGCCGGTGAGGTCGATTTCGATCGCCTCAACTGCGTCTTCGAGGTGCTCGACGGAGGTCGTTCCGACGATGGGTGCGTCGACCCAATCTTTATGAAGCAGCCAGGCGAGCGAAATCTGGGCCATCGAAACGCCCTTGTCGTCGGCGAGTTCCTGAATCCGCTCGTTTATTTCCTCGCCGCCACCCTGGAGGTAGGACATCTGCTCGAGGTACTGGTCGGTCCGGCCGCGCGTGGTAGACTCGAGTTCTTCGTGCGGCCGGGTCGCGACGCCGCGAGCGAGTGGCGACCACGGAATCACGCCGATGTCTTCCCTGTCGCACAGCGGGAGCATCTCGCGCTCTTCTTCCCGATAGAGGACGTTGTAGTGGTTTTGCATCGTTGCGAACCGATCGAGACCCAGCGAATCGCTTGTCTGTAAGGCGGAGGCGAACTGGTGTGCCCACATCGACGATGTTCCGATGTACCGCACCTGTCCGCGTCGAACTGCGTCGTCGAGGGCTCGCAGGGTTTCCCCGATCGGCGTGTCGTAATCCCAGCGGTGCGTCTGGTAGAGATCGATCGTGTCTACTCCCAACCGGTCGCGACTCGCCGCAAGTTCCTGCTCGATCGCCTTGCGCGAGAGACCGCTCGCGTTTGGGTTTTGCGGGTCCATTTCGGCGAATACCTTCGTCGCGATCACCTGCGCGTCGCGATTGTAGCCCTCGAGTGTCTCGCCTAGAATTTCCTCGGATTCGCCCGTGGAGTAGACGTTTGCGGTGTCGAAGAAGTTGATTCCGAGGTCGATGGCACGATCGATGAGATCCTGACTCTCGTCGGGATCCAGCATCCACTCTCGGCCGGTACCGAAACTCATGCAACCGAGACAGATGCGACTGACCGTCATTCCCGTCGATCCGAGGGTGGTGTACTCCATACGGATAGACGACACGTCGAGAGACAAAAGGTCGCGGCTCGTCCGAGTCGGTTGCCGGCTTCCGACCGCACTCGGCCCATGTTTCGTCTTTTCTTCCTACGATTCGTCTCGTCCGTTCCCCGTGTGGCAGACTCAGTCGTGGTGGGCGGAATTGTCCCGTGGCTCGTAGTCGAGCACGTCGCGGGCGCGCTCTATCGAGTAGTACTTTCGGTCGTTATCGGAGATGCCGTAGACGATCTCGTAGTCGTAGTCGGCACGGATGCAGCGGTCGAAGAGGTGGGCGCAGTCGCGATACGAGAGCCACATCGCCTGCCCGCGCTCGTAGTCAATCGGCGGGTGACTTTCGGTCAGGTTTCCGATACGGACGCAGACCACAGAAATTCCGTATTCATCGTGGTAGTACCGTCCCAGCGTTTCACCGGCCACTTTCGAGACGCCGTAGAGGTTGCTCGGCCGGGGGAGTTCAGTCCCGTCGAGACGGTAGTCGTCGTGCGTGCGGTACAGTTCCGGCGTGCGTTCGTCGGTCTCGTAGGAACCGACGGCGTGGTTCGACGATGCGAACGCGACCTTCTCGACGCCGGCGTCGACGGCGGCGTCGAAGATCTTCTGGGTGCCGTCGATGTTGTTCGTCAGGACGCTGTCCCACGGTGCTTCCGGCCGCGGATCGCCAGCGAGATGAATCACGACGTCGATGTCGTCCATCGCGTCGCGAACGGCCACTTCGTCCGTGATGTCTGCGACGACGAACTCGCCCGGTTGGTCGTCCGTCGGCGGATCGCGGTCCAGCAACCGCCACTCGTGATCGTCCGCGAGGCCGCCGAGGATAGCCTCTCCGACCCGCCCCGCAGCCCCAGTAAGCAGGACTGACTGTGCCATTCATTCGATGTGAGGGAAAGCGGCGATAAGAACCATACGATTCGGATGCAAAATGGACGGAGGTGGAACTTCGGACGTAGAACAGATGTTGATGGTGGTGGAACCCACCATCCGGAGACGCAGGCGGTCGACGTCCCGAGAAGCGCGTAGTCGCCGTACGAAAAGACGGAGACGTCTGTCACGACAACCTGGCGATGGCCCACATCGAGCGGCCGTTCGCATCGAAACCCCCTTCCTCCCCGCCTGCGAGTACTCGCACATGTCCACGGACACGTCGCCCACCGACGCCGAAGCTGCCTGCTTCGAAGCCGGCATCAAGTTCGGCTCGCTCTACCACCAGTTCGCTGGGACACCGATCTCGCCCGACAGCGCCTCGAGCCTCGCGACCGCGATGGAAGAATCGATCCAAAACCAGCCCCACTGTACGGACGTCGTCGTCGAGATCCGAACCGACACACTCGAGTCCGCCATCGCCGACTCGAGTGCCGATTACACCGAACTGACGGGCCGCTTTCTCGAGGTGGAAATCGTCGTCGAGTACGAGGGCTGCGAGGTCGTCACCCGCATGGAAATGGATGGCGGCTATCCGCTGATGCGACTCGAGTCGGTTCGAGGCCGGAAGTAACATCGCGTCAGAAGGGGAACGACGTTTCGATTCGGCCGGGAAACGCAGTGCTTCGTCGCGAGTTGGATTCTGCACGCGGCCTTTCCGTTCATCTTGTTTGGTCGGGGTCGGAATAGACGATCGATTACCTGTTCGACTGGCGGGGGTCGCTCGTTCGCTCGGAGGGGCAGAATTCGGTGGGCGGGGACCGTGTCGCTGTTTCACTCTCGATACGAAACACGCCGACGCCGGACCGGCGACGGACTATCTGCGGACCGAATCACTCGAGCCGACACGGAACGTCCCCGCGCCGACCCGACGTTCACCGGGTCGATATCGGGATCGGCTGGGCCGATCGGATCTCCGTTACTCGAGGTCGTTCCTTTCGAAATCTCGTCGCTGTTCGACCGATATCGGCACGCTCCCGACGGATTTCACTTTCACTTTCGGGCTATCTTTTAACCTCGGTGGCCGCAAAGACGAGGATATGAGCCAAGCCACATTCGGTGATGACGAACTGTTCGGGGAAGCGGCCAGCGAAATGCGCGAGGACGTCGAATCCTCGCTTGCGGACGCCTGGTCGGCGTTGCCCGATGCCGACGACGTCTGGGAGACAGACGCCGACAACGTACTGGGCGCTCTCAACGGCCTCAACTCCGCGCTGAATGCCGGCGACGCCGAGGACCATCTCCGCGACGCGAAAAAATGGTTCACCATGGGACAGCGAGCCGATGCCTTCGACGACGCCGACGACCTCGAGAAGGATATCAGCGATCTCGAGGACACTATCGCCGATATCTCGGATGCGGGCGAGCAGGTCGGTGAACTCACCTCGACGATTCCGGCGCTTCGCGGAACGCTCGAGGATGCGGGCCCCGATACCGAAGACACCGACGAGACTGACGCTGCGGGCGAGGACGAAGCCGAGGCGTAACGGGATTCGCGCTCTCGAACCGATCGCGGTTAGACAGTCCCGTCTCGAACCCACCCCCGCGAACCGTCTGGCTATCGGCGCTCGGACTGCGTAATATCTCGCTCGGCGACCGCCTCGAGCAGCCGAGCCAGCGAATCCGCGGCTAACTCGAGTAGTTCGTTACCACGCTCGGCGTCGCCCCCGCTCGGATCCCCGACGACTCCGTTTTCTGTAAACTCCGCCGAGTCGTAGGCCAGATTGACTCCACTCGTCCAGTCGCCCCACCCTTCGGCCGCACCTGCACGCGCCTCGTCGATTCGATCTTCCCGGATCGATTCCGGCTCGAGGTGGCGAAGAAGCGCCGTCTCGAGGGGGCCACCGTGTCCCATCTCTGCGGCGTGTTCACCGACGCAATCGAACCAGGTGAACGGGACGACGTACGCGTCGCTGTCCCTGGTGAGTCGTCCCCCGACTTCTCGCAGCGCGTCGACGTTGCCGCCGTGTCCGTTGACGACGACTACGCGGTCGAAGCCGTGGTGAACGAGACTCGAGACGGCCTCACCGACGTAGTCGCGGAAGGTGGCGTCGGAGACCCACATTGTTCCGGGGAACTGGCGGTGTTCCTCGGCGATCCCCACCGGAATCGCCGGTGCTCGGACGACCGTCCGGTCGACGCACTCAATTCCGGCGTCGGCTACCGCCTCCGCGGTCAGAACGTCCGTTCCGAGTGGCGCATGAGGGCCGTGCTGTTCCGTACTCCCGACGGGAACGACCGCGAGATCCGTCTCGAGGTCCCGCACGTCCGTCCACGTCGCGTCGGAGAGATCCATGCCCGACTATGTCCGCCGTGCGGGCATGAAACCCTCGGTGCGACGGCCGAGACGCCGATCCGGAGTCGTTGGCCACCGGCCGCCATCCGTGGCGAACGCAGGGCGAAACCGTTTCTGCGCCGTCACAAATCATCGAACATGCCAGATGATAGCCGCGAACTCGGCGTCGAACTCGGCAACCTTCAGGAAACGCTCGAGAACGAGGAATATCCGATCGGCCACGATGAATTGCTCGACGAATACGGCGACGCGGAGATCGAAATGAGCGGTGACACGAGCACGCTCGAGGCTCTCATCGGGCCGATGGGGGAAGACGAGTACCGGGACTACGACGAAATCGAAGGTGCGATCATGACGATGGTCGACGACGAGGCGATCGGCCGGAAGAACTACAGCGACCGCACGCCGCCCGCGGCGGGCGAGGACAGGCAGGACGAAGGCGCACCGGACCAGGACGACCAGCGGGAACAGGAGTCGTTCTAAGTTACGGTGGGAGACAGATCAGCTACTCGTTCGTGGATGATTCGCTTGCGGTCGATCGGTTGCGGTCTGACGTCTACCGTCAGTCGTCACCGACTTCCGTTCGCGCCTGCCGGCGCTGGGCGCGCTCGATGAACTCCTGTGGCAATTCATCGATCTCGCCGGCTTGCACGCCCCAGAGGTGCGAGTAGAGGCCGTCGTTTGCGAGCAACTTCTCGTGAGTTCCGCGTTCGGCGATCTCGCCACCCTCGAGGACGAGGATGTGATCCGCGTCCTTGATCGTCGAAAGCCGGTGGGCGATGGCGAACGTGGTCCGATCAGCGGCGAGGTCGTCGATCGAGCGCTGGATCAGCATCTCCGTCTCGGTGTCGACGTCGCTGGTCGCCTCGTCCAGCAGGAGGATGTCGGGATCTCTGAGAATCGCGCGGGCGATGGAGATCCGCTGGCGCTGCCCGCCGGATAGCTTGACGCCGCGCTCGCCAACCTCGGTGTCGTACCCGTCGGGTAGATTCTGGATGAACTCGTGCGCCTCGGCCATCTTCGCCGCCTCGACGACGTCCTCGCGGTCCGCGTCGAACGTACCATACGTGATATTCTCTGCGACGCTCCCGTAGAAGAGAAACGTGTCCTGACTGACGTACCCCAGCGACTCGCGGAGGCTCTGGAGCGTGACGTCCTCGATATTCTGGCCGTCGATACGGATCGCCCCGTCGTCGACGTCGTACATCCGGAGGAGAAGCTTGAGGACCGTCGATTTACCGGCTCCGGTGGGCCCAACCAGCGCGACCGTTTCGCCGCCCTCGGCCGCGAAGTCGATTCCCTCGACGATCGTCTCGTCCCCGTCGTACCTGAACGCGACCTCGTCGTACGCGACGCGGCCCTCGGTCACCTCGAGGTCGGGAGCGTCGGGCTCCTCGCTGACCCGGTTGGGCTGGTCCATCAGTCCGAAGATGCGCGCGCTCGAGGCGCGAGCGCGCTGGTACATGTTTATTATCTGCCCGAACTGGGCCATCGGCCAGATGAATCGCTGGGTGTAGAGGATGAAAACGACGAACATCCCGGTGCTCAGGTCTCCCGAGAACGGGCCTGGCGGGCCGCCGATGACCCAGAGCCCGCCCACGAGGAAGGTGATTACAAAGCCGATGCCCGCGAGGACGCGCAACCCGGGGAAGAACTTGATCCGTGTCCGGATCGCGCTCCAGTTGGCGTCGAGGTACTCCCGTGAGACGTCCTCGACACGGTCCGACTCGTACGATTCAGTCGTGCTGGACTTGATGACCTGGATACCGCCCAGGTTGTTCTCGAGCCGGGAGTTGACCTTTCCGACGGTCGAGCGCACTTGGGCGTACTTGGGCTGGATGGTCTGGATGAAGAGATAGGTGAAGACGGCGATCAGCGGCACCGGAAGCAACGCGACCAGCGCCAGTTGCCAGTTGATCGCGACCAGCAAGCCTCCGATCCCGAGGACCATCACGAGTAGCCGGAACATGGAATTCATCCCGTCGTTGAGAAACTTCTCGAGTCGGTTGACGTCGTTCGAGAGGATCGACATCATCTCGCCAGTCTGCTTGTCGGCGAAAAATCCCATGTTGAGCCGCTGCATCTCGTCGTAGGTGTCGGTCCGGACGTCGTGCTGGACGTGCTGGGCGAACGTGTTGAACCCCCAGTTTCGGGTCCAGTGAAAGACCGCCGAGAGGAGAAAGGCGCCCGCGATGATGCCGATCGTCAGCCAGAACTGGGCCATCCGGCTCTCGGGAACGTACGGCGCGACGAGACTCCCACCGATTGGGAAGGCCTCGACGTACCCGATCTCCCGGCGGATCACGGCGTCGATGGCGACACCGAGCATGAGCGCCGGCAGTAGATCGAGAATCCGGGCGAAAAAGCTCGCGATCACGCCGATCGTCGCAGCGCCTAGATAGTTCGACCCGTACTCGAAAAATAGTCGCTTCATCGGATTTTCGACCTCCTCGCGCTGCTCCTCGAACGGATCGTCCTCGTCCAAGTCGGCGCTACTCATTGAACGGGCCTCAGGGGGCGCCAGCAATAAGAATTACCTACGAATCGAAATACGTTGCTCGACCGACGACGGTTCGCAGAGGCGATTCGCTCACGCGACTCCCTCGAGTATCACGGCACTCGCTCCCTGCCCGGTGATGATCGTCTGGTTCGACTCGAGGTCGATCTCGACCTCGTCGCCGGCTTCGATGCCCGTTTCGTTCGTGTAGCCCCGCGGGACCTCGAGGACCCACTTTCCGCGGCCCGAATACTTGATGTCGTTTCCATCCTCGTTCGGGCCGGGCGCGCGGGCGTGGTGAATCGACGTGATTTCGTGATCCGCGCCGATGAAGATGATGTCGATCGGAAAGTCCATCTTCCGCATCACGTACGTCAGATCTTGCTCGTCGTCGTAGACGAACAACATCCCGTTGCCCGACTCGAGAGAGCCGTGGTTACTCAGCCCGATATACCGCTCTCGCGAAGAGTCTGCCACCTCGACGTCGATGACAGCTTTCGGATCGCCAGAATCGGTTTCAGGATCCACGACGCGGGTCTCTCCGTTCTCCGGACTCCAGGGGCCTGAAACGAAGCCTGCCTGCACGAGGGCAATACCAACGATTGAGAGGGTCGCGATTATGAGGAGCGCTTTCCATCCGCGCTCGAAAGCCATGGACGATACTTCCACCGCCAGAAGGTAAAGGTTATTCGGACGGGGGCACTCGTCTCGAATGCGGGCTCGTGGTCTAGTTGGTCATGACGCGGCCTTTACAAGGCCGAGGTCGGTGGTTCGAACCCGCCCGAGCCCACTGTTGCTGTCGTGAACAATTCGTGAGCGACAGCAGCGTAACGGGAGGGCGGTTCGAACGAGACGAGACGTGCTCACTCCATTGCGCGCGTCTCGGCGTGGTTCGAACCCGCCCGAGCCCATTTTCAGCCAGCAACACTCACACGTCGTGACCGAAGCCAGTCCTCACAGGCCTCGTGGAAGCGACTCTGCCTGAGCCATCACACGTCGGAAAGCACTGTGTCGCTCTCGCGGAAGCGGACGCGAGACCTCGAGTCTGACCGGCACTACCAATCAGTCACTATCTCCGAGTCAGCCTGTTGTAACCGAAAGTAGTCACTGCTTGAGCCGCGCGACGTTCTCCCGGATTTGACCGAGCAGCCCCTCACCCGAATCGGTTTGCAGGGCGGCATGGAGCGTCGAATTCTCCGGCTCGTCTTTGACGACGATCCGAAGGTACGGTTCTAACTGATCGAAGTTGTCCGCGAGGACGACGGTGTGATTGTCCTCGTCGTGGTCGACGACGCCTGCATCGTCGAGTTTCGGGACGTGACACTGAACCGAAGAGACGTAGACGCTCTTGTACTCGTTTTTCGCGACCTCGTCCGGCGGAACGTCGTGTTCCCAGCCCGCGACCGTCTCGGCCAGCGTCGAGAGTTCGATGGGATCCTCCCGTCCGCGCAAGGCGTACAGAAGGTAGCGCCGCCGCCGGTTCGCCAGTAATTCGAGGATGGTATTTGCGGAGAGTTTTTGCTCCGCCTGGCTCGAGGCAAGTGCTTCCATAACATGATATTACCCCCCAGGGCGCAAAAGAGTGTCTTGAATATCCGATAATCCAACAGACAGCCGGTAATCGTGCGGAGGCGCGACCGTAGCCTCAGTGTAACGTCCGTTTCGAGTAACTTACGTGAAATCACGAAGCCATGTGATCCGGTCCGAGCGGCAGACTGACACGACGTGTGCGACCCCCGCCAGTCCCGTACTGGGGTCGGGTCGTCGGCCCCGATTCGAAATCCTTTTTTATACGATGGACGGAGGGAGGAGTAGGCCGCCTTAGCTCAGACTGGGAGAGCACTCGACTGAAGATCGAGCTGTCCCCGGTTCAAATCCGGGAGGCGGCATTTCGATTCTACTCGGTCCGAATTCACAGGCTAGTAGCGCCGTGTGTCGATTTCTCCGCGATTCCAGGCTGAGACTTGATCATCATTCCATTCGTGCCCCGACGCCTTCGACCACTTCAGGCTAGATTCGATTTGAGCGGGCTTATATTTCAGCGTACAGAATGGAACTCACAGGGACTCGTCCCTCGAAAACCTCTCTCGCGTCATCTCTATGGGATCAGGATCGAATTTCACCTCATTGACTAATCCGGCGGACTTGGAGAAAAGTACGCTGCGATCTACAATGACGCCTCTACCAATTGACTTTCTCTCTAACCCTCTCGCTTCGAGGATCCACTAAGCGCGGCAGAGAGTAGCGAGGGGCAGATAGCAACCGAATTCCCTTTATCATCTCGACAGGTCCGACGGATTCGCCTTCTTGCCACGAGAAATAGTGAAGAGAATAGACTCGAGGATCAGGTGGTGTCATAGAACGGATCAGAGACTCCCTCTACGACGATCCGATGAGCGGTATGCAAAAGTCAGATATCTAACAGAACGGGGCTGCTCCTACCGATGGCCGTCGATGGTGGACACAGCGGGCGAGGTCAGCACGACATCGCTGTTTCTTTCGCTCCGTTTCGATCATCTCCTCCCCGTCGCGGATTTACCGAGGGAATCGCTTCCGGTGTCTCTCCTGGTTAAGCTATGTGACTTGACAAACGAGTCTGGGAAGATGTTCTTAAAGTCAAGTGTGGTTATAATTTTACCGTGTAACAATTGTATTCAGTACAATTAACTCATAACAACTTGATAGGGAAGGTGTCTATCGGAGTTGATGGTGGTATGTCAAACTGGCATCGCCGAACGGTCCTCGTGACAGGTGTAACGCTTTCGAGCGGACTTGGACTCGCTTCGAGTGGGGCGGGTGAATCTAACGATGACGATGTCGAGGGGGAGGGCGATCTCGAACTCTCGGTGTCGGCACCTGAGTCGATCCCATACAAAGAGGTCGCCGATCCGAGCGAGGACGCCGCCGACTTCAACATTGAGGTGACAAACTGCGGCGACGAATCCGTCACGGTCGAGGGGAGATTCAAGATCGGTCAGTTTAACGAACCTCTATTGTCCGCTTCGCCAATCGAGCTGGAGCCTGGCGAGACGGATACCGCCCACTTCGGCGTCATGAGCCGGGATCTCGGTCCCGGTGACCACGAGTGGACCATCACCGCGAACGACGAAACCGAAACCGGGACGCTGACGGTGACCGACGACGAGGAGTGCTGACCAGTTTCGGGCCCCGAATAACGGGAAAGATTCGAGTTGAGTAGGGTCCTCGAATTCACTTTTCTGACGACCTGTTGGCAAAAAAATTGATGAAAACGACCACTGTTGTGGGGTTCCCTCCGCGCCGGGAATAAAACACTTACACTGCTCGCGGCTATTTGCTTCACACCGGCTGTCCCATTCGCACCTCTACGTACCGGCTGGTTCATCAAAATGTGGGTGAAATCAACCCTTGGGGATAGTTCTATAACATACTCTCGGGGATTGGTCTACTCACCAAGCTTCCGGGTTCTATGAGATATCCCACTCGAATCTCGGTCATTTTCTACCAGAAATGCCAGTGATCTCCGATAGATTTCGTATCGATTATCTCACTCTGGATGTGGTGGTCGAGCAGTTCCTCTTCTTCCATGTCGAACTCTTCCGAAATCTCATCGAACGAGATGACTGGATTGTCCCTGGTCCGGCGAACGAAGTGAGTGGGTCCACGGCAAGCAAAGCTCGCCGGAAGTTCAACTTCGGAAGGCGGCATCATATTCACAGTTCCAATGCCTATGAGCAGCGGGTCGGCCGTCTGGAATCCCCTTATTTGGACTCTTTCTATCGCCGAGGTAACAGTCGGCAGTATCGACTCGGTATCGGTCGAAAAGCGACCGACGAAGTGCGAAAATAGTAAAAACAGGATTAGTACAATTGTGATTTGGATGATCGAAAGCATCGCCGTCGAAGCGGAACGATTGATATGGTCACTCCGCGTTTTGTCGACCGCGACCTGTTGGAATCGCGGTTCGGGAACGACACCGCCGAACTGGTAGTCATCTACGGACGTCGACGACTCGGCAAAAGCGCGCTCGTCCGTGAAGCGGTCCACGGCTGTCAGGATGCTATCTACTGGCAGGCGACCGAAGAGACGCCGGACGTACAGCTTGCGAATTTCGTCGACACTGCCAACGAGATGTTTCCATTCTTGGACGACATACAGCGTGACTGGGAAGCCGGATCACCCGATCAGCAACGGCCCGAACCGTATCACCCACAACGCGCTCATGCCGACCACGATCGTATAGAAAATGTCTCCGGTGCGCCACGCCACCAGCGTCGCGATCGTCCCTGCGATCAGGCGGTCGTCGAGCAGGGTTTCGCCGACCGTCGGCTGAACCGTCACGACCGCCGGGACGACGAGCGCGGCGAGGACGGCCGCGGGGACGTACCGGAGTATGTGGCGGATGCGCGGCGGAATCGAGTCGATTCGACCGAACAGATAAATGAACGAGAGCCGGATCGCATACGTACAGATACCGATGCCCGCTATTGCGGCCCAGATACCCGCGTGTGACCACTCCGTCATACGTTCCTCCACGCGTCGACGGCCATCCCAGAAAGGATTCCGATCACGGCAGCGATCGGCAGATCGAAGTTGAGCGGCACGCCGACCGTCGCAATACCGAGCGAAACGATCCCCGCGACCACGCCCGCAGTTGTCGTTCCTGCGTCTTTCATTGCCGGCACCAGCAACGCGATGAACACCAGCGGCAGCGCGAAGTCTAGCCCGAGTGCGTCGGGAACACTCGCTCCGAGAACTGCCCCGACGACCGTCCCGACTTGCCAGACGACCCACAGTGTCGCAGCGATTTCGACGTAGTACCAGAGTCGGTGTCGTTCGTCGTTCGTTTCGTATTCAGCCACGGATATCGCGTACGCCTGGTCGGTCAGTACGTATGCGGCCAGGCCGCGAATGCGGAGGGAGAACGGTTGAAAATACGGCGCGATCGACGCCGAATACATTATCATCCGGATGTTGATCACGACCGCTGTTCCGACGACGACGATAAACGACGCGTTCGAACCGATAAGGTCGATCGCAGCTAACTGTGAGGCGCCCGAAAGACGATGACAGACATTCCGACCGTTTCCGCGATCGTCAACCCCGCACCGATGGCAGTGATTCCAGTAACCAGCGCGAAGGGGATAATTCCGATGACGATCGGCCCTGCTGCACGGATGCCGGCAACCAGATCGGGGTGGAGCCGCTCACGAAGCGTCATGTACCGCTCTCACGGATGAGAACGTGAAACCGTACCGATTCACCGATGCCGACGAGGGCCTCTGCGTTTCGGCGTTGTCAGTTCGTCCGATCTCCAGAACGGTTCACAGTCCGGAGAACGCGCGGGTGGACGCCCGTTCGCTGGCGGGAACTGCCGGGAGTACCAGCAGTGTCGTTCGACCGCATTTGAACGATGCGAGACGAGCGTCGAACGGCTCGAGTGAAATGTTGATAGAGGAGCGATGGCACCGGGAGAAAGTTAAGACAGTTGGGGAGAAACGGGGTGCCATGACCGAAGAATGGCACCTCGAAAACGAGCGTCTTCAGTCGTTCATCGACACGGTAGACGAAGCTGCAAACACACACGAGGAGATTCCGGATCTCCTGGACGCACTCCACGATCCCTTCCAGGATCTTCTGACCGACGATGACTGGCTTTCCGAACCGTACGACGGGCTCGTCCCCGATGGGTACGACGACAAGGGTGAGATGGGGCGTGACATCGCCCAGTGGCTCCTGTACCGCAGACCAGAGAAACTTACGCTGTTCACGCTCGCACTTCCGCCGGGCGTTGAGACGCCGGTTCACGACCACCTCGCCTGGGGACTCGTCGGAATCTACTCGGGAACCCAGACTGAGGAATTCTACCGGCGGGCGGACGACGCAGACAACCACATCGGCCACGCCGACCTCGAGCACCTCCGAACCGAAGAGATGGAACGCGGCGATTTTTACGAAATCGTCCCCCCAAACAACGATATCCACCAGGTAGAGACGTCGTCTGACGTGCCGAGCGTGAGCGTGCACTTGCTCGGGGCAGACGTGGGATGCATCCAGCGCCACCAGTTCGATCCCGACGACGAATTCGTGGAACTGTTTCAGTCGCATTACTCGAACGTCCGGTGTGAGCGGTCGCTGTCACCACCGGAAGAACACGGCCATATGCACAGCCACAACCACGGGTGACGGCGGCGGTAGACCTCGTTTCTCATTTTCACCGACGCTGTGCTGGAAGCCGTCCGAGGCTCACTGTACTCTGCGAAGCCGCTAGGTGGCGCATCGCAGGTTAACGCGAGGCCCACCAGGTAGTCAGCGCTCTTGGCGTGAGACCGATCGAGAGCCGTCGAATCCATCTACGTTGGCTTCGCGGCGGTCTCCAGTTCGTCCGTCGCGATGCTCGTCTACGATGGCTCGCTCGACTGTCGGCTTCCGTGCCGGCGCAGCTCGCCGGATTCAGTCTGCTGTGCGGGGTGGCGTTTGCCCCGCTCGCGTTTCTGCTTTCGTACACGCTTCGGCTCTCGAAGATCGTGAGTTATCCGCCGCTTCGGAACTCGTTCATCACCGACGGGTGAACGATAAGAGGTTCGGACGGCCGTCGGATCGATTTCGTCGCGCGGACGTCGTCGCACGTGATAGCGAATATGAGCGCGACCATCCGCACTCGGATCGGCCCGCGTCGGCGGCCGAACGCCCAACGGTTATCAGTCCGCTCTGAGTTATGCCACTCGTGAGCAGCGATACGATCACCAACGAGAGCGATACGTTCCACATCGGCGAAACGACCGTCCATCGACTCGGGTTCGGTGCGATGCGACTCTGTGGCGACGATATCATTGGTTCGCCCGAGGACGAGGAAACCGCGCGCGAGGTCGTCGCGCACGCGGTCGATTGCGGAGTCGACTTCATCGACACGGCCGACTCGTACGGCCCGGCCGTCAGCGAGCGGCTCATCGGCGAGGCGATCGGCGATCCCGACGACGTCCTCGTGGCGACGAAAGCCGGCCTGTTGCGCAACCGCGAGGGCGATTGGATCGCCCACGGCAATCCGGATTACATCCGAAATCAGGTCCTCACGTCGCTGGATCGGCTTCGGACCGATACGATCGATCTCTATCAGTTCCACCGACCCGACGACGAGAAAACGCCGTTCGAAGACTCCGTCCGGGCCTTCGCGGAACTCACAGACGAGGGGGTCGTCGACCAGGTCGGGCTCAGTAACGTCTCCGTCGACCTCATCGAGCGGGCCCGCGAACACGTCGAGGTCGCGACCGTCCAGAACCGGTACAACCTGAACGATCGCGGAAGCGCGGCGGCCCTCGAGTACTGCGAGGAACACGACATCGGTTTCATCCCGTGGGCACCGATCAACGGCGACGACCTGGCGGAACACGGCGACCTCGTAGACGAAATCGCAGCCGATCACGGCGCGACGCGGCGACAGGTCGCGCTCGCGTGGCTACTCGAGCGGTCGCCGGTTATGCTGCCGATTCCGGGCACGTCCGATCCCGGCCACCTCGAGTCGAACGTCGCCGCCTCACGGCTGTCGCTCAGCGACGACGACGTCCGCCGATTGACCAACGCAGCGGACTGATTCGGCTATCGCATTTTCGTGTCCGTCTCGCCCGGTCGTCGCCCGTTGTCGTTCAGTAGCGCATCGACGATGAGTACACGGGTCACCTCTCGAGTCGCCGTGCGATCTGCTGGGAGAGGTCCGTGAGGTAGAACGAGCCCCAGATCGCGGCGACGACGGCACCAGCGCTATCGAAGACGAGGTCGACGATCGTATCATCGAGTCCGTACTGGGCGACGACCGCCCGGAACCCAAGCAGCCGTGCACTCTCGTCGATGGCGAATTCGAGGAGTTCCCAAATGACGCCGAAGGCCAGAACGAACACGAGGATGAACGCGAACAGCATCGTCGTCGGCAGATACACCTCGTCGGTGTGAAGGTCGATCCCTCGAACGACCGCGTACCCCGCCGCCGCGACGATCGACGCGGAAATCGTGTGGGTCAGACTATCCCACTGGCCGACGAGAGCGTAGGCTCCGGCGGAGCCGAGCGCGTGGAGGAACACGGCCGTAGTGAGCCAGAATACGAGCCCCGGCTCGAGCGGTAGTCTGGCGTCTCGTTCGAGGACGGCGGGGAGAAACGTGATCGCCAGCGCGACGCCGGCGTTGACGAGGGTCGTCAGGTCGCGGCGGACGACCCCGACTAACAGGAGAGCGGCGAGTGCGAGTTGCATCGCTCGCGAGACTGTCCTGACGGTTTCGTCGGCCACGTTTAACCGATCGCGGATCGGGGCAGGGACCGGGTCGGATTTCGCGGCCGGTCCGGTTTCGTTCGTCGGCGTCGTCCGCTCGGAGACGCCCTCCGAGTACGATCGGAACGACCGGTCGAAGAGGATTCCCGCGACCAGACCCGCGGCCGCCGCGTATGCGAAGTCGACCATCAAGACTCGATTGGCCGTGTCCTGCGATCGGCCGTCCAGAAGGTAGTCGGTACCGAACGCCACGTCCGCGACCCACTGGGCGACGTTCCAGGCGCCGGCGACGGCGAGCGTCGTGAGGACGACCAGTACCACCGCGAACGAGTGGCTCATCCGAACCGCGGTAAACCGGTCGATTTCGACGGCGACGATGAGCGCAACCGCGGCGACAGCGACGTAGGTCGTGATCGCCGTCAGGAACGACTCACCGAACACCGTCGCGTCGGTAACGGGAAGGAGGACGAGAACGAGCAGGTTCCAGGGCGGGATCGCGAGCGGGTCCCGAAACGCGACGACTGGGAGCAACACGATCACTACCGCAGACCCGGTGAGGGCGAACCACCGATACGAGTCGGTGAGTCCGTGCTGGATCGCGAAGAGAACGAGGACGACCGTGATGAACCACGCCAGCGCTGCGTCTCGCTGTGATTCGTCGAGCAACCCGTCACGTCGTGCGTCCGCCATATGCCAAATTACGGGTCCGGCCGTCTAAACGAGAGTGCCTGTGTATCAGGGGTGGATCGCCGCCCGTTCGAGTGTACCCGTCGACAGGAGCGGAAGTCGACCGAAGCACGAACTCGCCACCGTCGGCAGTCCCGACCGACACGGTACCGAAGACTGATAGATCGCTGCTTCAACAATGACATATGGTCGCAATAAACGGCCTCGAACACGGATCAGCCCGCGTCAACGGTGTCGAGCTACACTACGTCATCGCCGGGGAGGGGCCGCCGCTCGTCCTGCTCCACGGGTGGCCCCAGACGTGGTACGAATGGCGGCACGTGATTCCGGACCTCGCGGAGCGATACACCGTCATTGCTCCCGATTTGCGGGGACTGGGCGACTCCGAGACGCCCGTCTCGGGTTACGACAAAGACACCGTCGCGACGGACGTGAGGGAACTGGTCCACCACCTCGGATTCGGCGGCGATCAGCTCGCGCTCGTCGGCCACGACTGGGGAATGCCGACGGCCTATGCGTACGCCGCGCAGTACCGCGACGAAGTCCGAGCACTCGCCGTTCTCGAGGCCGGGCTCCCGGGCGTTCACGAGGATGAGAAACGAAAGCTCTGGCACACCCGGTTCCACAGCGTTCGAGACCTCCCGGAACAGCTCGTCGCCGGACGGGAGCGGCTGTATCTCTCGTGGTTCTACCGAGAAGGAGCTTATGACCCGTCCGCGATCGACGACGACGCTCGCGACGAGTACGTCCGGTGTTATTCTGCACCCGGCGGCCTTCGCGGCGGCTTCGAGTACTACCGCGCGTACGACTCCGACGCCGAACACAACCGGGAACACGCCGATGACCTCCTCGAGATGCCGGTTCTCGCACTCGGTGGTGTCGCCTCGTTTGGCGAACTGCCGATCAGAGACATGAACGCCGTCGCGACGTCAGTCGACGGCGAGGTTGTCGACCGCGCTGGCCACTGGATCCCCGAGGAACGGCCGGCGTATTTCGTCGACCGAGTGACGTCCTTCCTCGAGGACTCGGCGTGACTTCTTCCACACCCTACTCGCTCACTCCGTGAGAATATGGCTTCCTGTTTCCACGACGACGTCAGACGTCGTCTGACAGCCTGTCGAGGGAACCTCGATAAACGCGCGTTGCAGGAACCGACGCGGTTCCTATCGGAAGCGCAGTCTCAGCGGGCGTTCGAAAATCGCGGCGCGATTTTCACAGCCCATCAGCATCGCAGCGTGATTCCGAGGACGTTGATTCGGGACAGCCCGTCCCTCCTTTCACGACCCGTGGTTCGACCTTCCCTCCCGGCTTTTCCACTCCCACCGGTCGTCGTAAAAAGTCCGGGTGCGAGAATCGAACCCGCGTCTCAGCCTCCACAAGGCTGAAGGATAACCACTACCCCAACCCGGACGCGCTTGCAAGTTATCCTACACGCGGTCGGCCTGAAATACGTTACGACTCCGCGTTCGGGGTGTGCGACTCCGTACCGCGCGATTTCGGGGCCGTGATGACACGCGGTGACGACGTCCCAGTTCGGTCGACCGCGATCTCGACCCGATCAGGTCGCGACCGAGACGTTTTTCGGTCTACGGCCGCAAGAACCGCCAACGCGTGGCTATCACCGACAAGATTTACGTCAAAAATCACCGCCAACTCAGTTCGCAACTCGAGACGAACATTCCCAAGGGCGCCTTCAAGGGCGCGACGCTCGACGTTCTCTTTCAGGGGTCGGGCCTCGAGAAACTCGACGACGCGACTCGCGAACGCGTTCTCGATTTCGCAGGGGACTTCCTCGATTGTGACTGTGACACCAACCCCTACTGCGGCTGTCCGGAGCGGAAGTTCATCGAGTACCTCCTCGAGTTACGCGCCCAGGGGCTCGGCCCGGACGCCATCGTCGACGTGATGACCGACGACTACATGGTCTATGCGTACTCCGGCGACGTGCTTTCGTTTCTCGACAGCGCCGTCCGAACGCTCGAGGCGGCAGAAGGACTCGCTCGCGTCGACGGCGCTGACGAAAAATACGACGAGATTCGGCATTCGAAACAGGAACTGGCTCGGTGAGGCTGTCTCCGACTCGCCCCCGTCGAGTCGGCGCGTCGCGCTTTTCCTTTGCCCCAGCGTTGTATCGTGTCTCTGGGGCACCGTGTAAGTCGATGATGACGACGTAGAGTGGCTATCTTATAGAGTTGCTGAAATGATCGAGATGATCGAGAAAGTATAGTTTGACAGCCTGAGAGGCGATTAATACGGACAGAACTAACTTAATTTTATATCATCGGAGATTTTTCTCGCAAAGAAAACTCTCGAAATGATTAATATGCAATCACCATTTGTTTTGGTCGTGGCGAAAGATAATCGTAACCGACCATCAAGGCGGAACGTAATCAGATCGACAGCGGGTCTCTCCAGTCTCGGAGCAGCCTCGTTCCTTGCAACAGGAGCGGGAGCAGCCGCGTCTGGTACTCGAGGGAAATACGGGTACGGGATTGACGACAGCGGGTATCTCGTCTACTATGGCGACGATGACGATGCGATGACCGCCTCTACTGAGGCGATGAACGAGGCGAAAGACGAGGGAAAACTCGATTTCTCGATGCAGAATGGTGCGGTTACGATTAACTCGCAGACCGAGTCGCAGACGCAGCCCGATACGGGCAAGATAGGGGCTCTTAGATGGAGCCGTTCGCCGGTTTGCCCAGGCAAAACCAAATATGGCAATACTTCACCGCTGGCGGAATCAGACATAAGCTCTGGATCGATCACTGTGACTGCAACGACCTCGTGGATCTACTCACTGCCGGTGTAGAACTCGGGGCGCTGTCCACGACGATTAGTACACTCTACGGTAACATCCCGGCTGCAATTGCCAGTGCTGCCGCAGCGTTCCTTCTGCGAACCGCCAATGGCCTAATCAACAACAACGACGGGGGCGCGGGCATCGTCGTTGGTCTTATAACGTCCTATATCGGTGGGAACGTCAGGGGCGCTGGCCTCGAACCACAGGCCTGATTCCATCGAAGCGTCGAACAACCATCACACCACAAAATACTTACGTTCATTCGCTGTTAAAATAACCAATGGTATTCGAAACAGGATTCACGAAACACCCGGCATGGTCCGTATATTTGCTCGTGATGTCGATTTTTCTCATGGCTTCGTCAGTGTACTTTGAAGGGATAGACGGAATACTGAGAGTGGATAGTTTTTGGGAAACGGCCATATTCTTCACAGGCGGTGCCTTTGGGCTGATTTCGATAGTCGTACTGGTTTGGCTTGCTGTCCGGTAGGGTCAGAACCAGTATCAGCCATCTCAAATTTTGAGACCACCTGCTCGAGTACGTCCGTCGTCCAAGCTAAGAAATACTATCGGAGCTGATACGATCCTTCCTCGTCGTCTAACTCGTCGAGTAGCAGGACTTCGTCCTCCTCGTCATCGAGCCGATCTTGAAGATCGTTGACGTATCCTTTGTACTCGTCGAGTTGTTCCCGGAGGTGTTCGGCCTCCAGTTCCAGGCGCTCGTGTTCGCGGATGAACCGCTTCGGGACTTCGACGGTCGGTGGGAACGAGATGTCGTCTTCCCCGTCGTTGACGCGCGCCTCGAGGTCACCCTCGGGGACGACCTGGACTCGTCCGTCGTGTTCGACTAGCTGGTCGACGTAGTCTCGGAAGACCGCCGAGAGGGAGATGTTGCGTTCTTCGGCGATCTCCTGGAGTGCCTCGAACGCGTCCTCGTTGACACGAAACGAGATGGTCTTGTTCTTGTTCCCCATGGTTACCCATACTCTTCTTTCACGCCACTTAACAGTTTGTCAGACGATCAGGTTCGATCGATCGGGCTCGACCGGTCCCGACGGATCGCGACTGGACTGGACTCGACCTCGTGCGGTCGCGATCGAACCGGACTGGCCGATCCGATAGGCTATCCACTTCGAGGGCCAACTGAGCGGTAATGGTATCCGACACGCCGGGCCTCCACCACGTGACGGAAATCGTCGGGGACGCCCAGACGGCGATCGATTTCTACGGCGGCGTGCTCGGCCTGCGGCTCGTCACGCGGACCGTGAATTTCGAGGACGTTCTCCAGCACCACCTCTACTTCGACGACGCGGCCGTCCTCGAGGACTGACCGGAACGCGGACTTCCGGTCTCGGATCGGATCTCGCGGGAAAATCGACGAACGGAGAATCGAGAGCGACCGCAGGCGCGGGCGTGTCAGGCGGTCGCTTCCGCGTCGTCGACGGTCTCGAGGCTCTCGAGCGCCTGGATCACGTCGTTGCGGTAGTTGACGACGGGCGAGTCGTACTGCTCGCGGGCCATCTGAGCGTACTCGTTCGTCGGCGCAGTCGAACCGCTTTCGGGCGCCTCCTGTTCGCGTTCCCACTCTTCGAAGGCCTCGATGCGGTCTATGGTTCGCTCGGCGGTTTCGACGACCCAGCGGTCGCGGGTGTCCTCGTCGACGATCGAGATGGACTCCGGTCGCAGGGAGACGTTGACGGTGCCGTCGTCTGTTTCGTAGGTTCGGGGTTTGCCGACGATGGAGACGTAGGCCGGCGGTTCCGTGTCCCGCAGGACCGAGGCGGCCTCGGGCTGGTATTGACCAGCATAGACGAAGAACGTGCCCGTCGGGTCGACGACCCGGCCGCGCCAGTACTCGCTGTCCTCGCCGACGTCTTCGGTTTCGGTGAGGGTGCCGACGACGAACACGCGGTTCGCACGGTCGCCTGTCGGGAGCAAAGCGTAATTGGGTGCGCGCTCGTCATCGCTCTCTTTGAAGGTGTACGTCGAATCGTTGAATTCCGAGGCGAAGACGCGGCGAGCGACTTCGCGGGTGAGTTCTGCCTGGCTCATGTCACATCGACCTCGCTTTGATCAGCAACTGTTCTGCATCCGCCGGCCCGCCGAGTTCGTCGACGTCGTCGGCCAGGACGTAGCGACCGAACGTCGGGCCCTCGATTCGGTAATAGGTGCCGACGATGTCGTCTGCGATCTCGTCGGCGACGACGGTCGTATCCAGCGCGTCCATCGCCATTTCCTTCGCTTCCTCGAGGCTCAGACCGGTCAGCGCTTCGGTGGCGTCCTCGTCGAAGATGACTTCGTGGGCGTCGATGCCGTCGTCGACGACGGCCTTGATTCGGAGATCGAATTCGCCTTCGACCTCGCCGTGTTCGTTACAGCGGCCGTTCTGAAGGACACGCGTACAGTCGTCCTCCGGGCAGCGCTTGATGAGGCCGCTTCCGCTTTGCATGTCGACTAACGCGCCCTCGATCTCGCTGGTGTCGTCGCCGACCTCGAGGTCCTCGTCGAGTTCCTCGATGACGGTCGTCGAGTTGAGTTTGACCGAGTACCGGCCCTGGTACTCGTCGGTGACGACGTTGCGAAGCTCGTAGACGCCGCCCTCCTCGAGGGCGGGAAGGTCGGACTTGGCCCATTTGGTGAATTTGATGGTTCCCGTCGGGTCGCCGAGCAGACCGACCTGCGCGACCGAGTCGCTGCGGGGATCCCAGAGTTCGATGACTTTGGCCGTCAGATCGATCCACTCTTCGGGTTCGTCGATGTCCTCGACGTTGGCCGCCTCGCTGCTATCGCCTGCGATATCCTCCCGCTCGAGGCCGGCCTCCTCGAGGTAGTGGTTCGTGACGCTCCGTCGCGCCTCGTCGATCGGGACCTTGTATTCGTCGACGAGCGTGGTCAGGCGCTCTTCGACGTCCTCGACGCTCACGTCGAGGTGGTCCGAAAACTGCTCGTGTATGTCGTCCGCGTGTTGGCGTACGTCGCTCATTGTGTCTCGCCTCCTCCTTGGTTTCACTGGGAGGCACACGTCCGTTCGCGCCCGATAGTATTTAAAGTACCGCCACCGGAGCGGAAGTGAACGGCGAGGCGTGAAACCGAAAGAGTGCGTCGAGGTCCCGGTTCGTCTCTGGGTTTGCCGCCGACGCGTTCGATTCGATGCGAGGGTTGGCGCTCGCCGACTGCGAGTGCAGTCCTGAATCCGTCCTGTCCCGTAGCCCGTCAGCGCGCATGTGCTGTGACGATCTCGTCGACGGTGTCGCCGATCGTCTCCGTCCCGGCGTCGTCGACGGCGACCAGTGGCGGACGAACCTCGTCGGACGGAACGATACCGCGGTGGGCCAGCGCCGTTTTCGTCGCCGGGGCGAAGTCGTGCGTCGTACAGGCGTCGAACAGCGGTGCGATGGCGTCCAGCTGGAGAGCCCGGCCGCGCTCGTCTCCCGCGTGCTCGAACGTCTCGCCCAGCACTTCGGGGATGACGTTCGACAGCGCATTGATCCCGCCATCGGCACCCATCCGTAGCGCGGGGACCAGCAGGGCGTCGTATCCTTGCAGACACAGGAACTCGTCGGGGGCTTTCCGGAGGACGGACTGGACGTACGCCAGATCGCCGCTCGAGTCCTTGATCCCGATCGCTCGCTCGTGGTCCGCGACGGCGGCGACGGTCTCGGGTTCGATACGCTGGCCCGTACACTGCGGAATGTTGTACAGCAGGACTGGGAGCGACGCCTCGTCGAGGACGGCCTCGATGAACCGTCGATTGCCCGCTGGCGCGTTCGCGGTGGTGAAGTAGGGAGTAACGATCGCCACGCCGTCGGCACCCGCTGCCGCGGCACGGTCTACGGCCGCGACCGTCTCGTCGATGCTCGTCGCAGTGGCGCCGGCGACGACCGGAACGGCGGCGTTGTCGACGGTCGTCTCGAGGACGTGTTGCCGTTCGTCGGCCGTCAAACTCGGAAATTCGCCGGTCGTCCCGCAGGGAAAGACGGCGTCGATCCCGCCGTCGTGGAGATGCTCGAGCAGGTCGACGAGCGCCGATTCGTCGATCGATCCGTCGTCGAACGGGGTCACCATCGGACAGGTGATTCCCCGAAGCGCGTCGCGGACGTCCATGTGACTTGATACGGTCGATCCGCTAAAGTCGTTCTCATCGGACCGGCTGACGGCGCCCGGGCGGCGTCGCTCGGCTGACGACGGTCCGTCGGCGACGAACCTATGTGCCCGGCGCTCGAACGGCGGAGCAATGGCGGATCGGCGTCAACTCGAGCGATTCCTCCGCTCGACGCTGCAAGGGGCGGGCGAGCAATTCGAAGCGTTCCGCAGGTCGACGGACGAGCAACTCGAGGAGGCTCGTGGCACCTACGAGGTGGCGAAGAACGCCCGCAGTCTTCCGACGGACGAGGCGGGGCGGGCGAAGATCGTCTGTCGGCGCTACGCCCAGGAGCGGGCCGCAACGCTCGACGAGGAGTACCGACCGGCCTGTTACGAGGCGGGCCACCCCGACTGTGAGGGCTGTGTCGAGGACGTCCGCGAAGGGCGAATCGAGACCTGGTGACATGGATCGGCCAATCGTCGCCTGCGTCCTCGCTGGTGGGACCGGCAGTCGCCTCTACCCTGCCAGTCGAAGCGATCGACCCAAACAATTTCTCTCGCTCGTCGGTGAGCGATCGTTGCTCTCCCGAACGATGGACCGGACTGCCTTCGCCGACGAACGGTACGTCCTGACCCGCGACTCGTTCGCCGACGAGATTCGCGACCACGCGCCCGAGGCGGGCGTGCTGGTCGAACCGGCCGGCAAGGACACCGGTCCCGCGCTGGTCTACGCCGCCTGGCGGCTTCGCGAGCAGTCCAGGCGGGAACCGGTACTGCTCTGTCTCCCAAGTGACCACCACGTTTCCGACGACGCCGCGTTCGCGGCACGCCTCGAGCGCGCCGCCGAAATCGCCGTCGAAACCGACGGACTCGTGACGTTGGGCGTCGAGCCCACACGACCGGCGACGGGATACGGGTACATCGTCCCCGAACGCGACGGTCCGTCCCTCGTGGCGGGTGACGGCCCGGAGACGGACCACACCGGAATCGATCGATTCACGGAAAAACCCGACTGCGAAGAAGCGACGCGGCTCATCGAGTCCGGCGCGTACTGGAACGCGGGGATCTTCGCCTGGACGCCGAGTGCCCTTCTCCGGGCGGCGCGGACCTCGCCGCTGGCACCGCTTGTCGAGGCGCTCGAAGAGGGAGACCCCGACCGCGGATTCGACGCGATCGACCCCGTGAGCGTGGATTACGCGATCATGGAGCGAGCGGCCGAGGCGTACGTGACGCCGCTGTCGGTCGGCTGGGACGACCTCGGGACGTGGGACGCCGTCGGACGGGTGATCGATCGGCGCGCCGAACGCGACGGCGAAAACCAGATCGTCGACGGAGACGTGCTGTCGGTCGACGCGTCGAACAACGTCGTCGCCGCGCCCGACGCGCACGTCTCCCTTCTCGAGGTCGAAAACCTGCTCGTCGCGGCGTTCGACGATCGAATCGTCGTCGCCCCCCGCGGTGCGTCACAGCGACTCCGGACGGTCGTCGAGGCGCTTCGCGAACGCGATGCGTTTTGAGAGTCTGAGACGTACGAGGACTTCTTTTTGAGTGCCTGAGAAGGAGGATTCGGGAAGCCGGACTCAGTTCCGATCGTGGGAGTCAGTTCGGTTAGCCGGCCCGGGACGACTCCCCGTTCGCGTCACCGTTTGGCGACCACACCGCCCAGACGATGATCGCGAGGGCGGCTGCCGAACCGATGACGCCCGTCTCGAGGATGGATAGCTCGACGCCGAACCACGAGAGCGCCGTCCGGAGTTCGACGACGAATGGGATGAGCATAACCAGAACGACGAGGAGCGCGCCCTCGGAGATGCGCATCTACTGCATCACCTCCGTGAGCAACTCGAGGGCGAGCCTGGGATCGGCTCCGATCGTGAGCTTGAAGCCGTCGATGCCAGGACCGAACAGGCCGCCGGAGTCGACGATGCTCGCGAGCGGGAGGGTGTAGGCGATGATCACGAGGGTGGTCGCGATGGCAGTCCAGAGTTTCAGGTTGTCCAGAACGGCCGGCGAGTCCTCCGGTCCGGAGAGTGTGCCGGCGAAGGTGTTGTCGGGAATTTCGTGGCTGGTGCCGTTGAACGAGGTCATGATCATGTTCGCGAGGAACAGGGCGAGCGACACGGTCAGTATCACGCCGCCCAGCGCAACCTGCATGTTGATCTCGCCGACGGTACCGACGGCGGGCTCGAACTCGAAGCCCTGATACTGCGGCTCAGCGGTCCGACGGGGCATCCCGAACAGGCCGGACCGGTGCATCGCGTTCGACATGAACGTCATCCCGACGAACCAGAGCAGAACCTGCGCCAGCGCGACCGACTGGTTCCAGAGCTTCTTCCCGGTTAGTTGCGGGATGAACCAGTACGACGCCGCCATGAAGGTCAGCGCGACGGCCGTGCCGACGGTGAGGTGGAAGTGACCGACGACCCACCAGGTGTTGTGGACGAGGTAGTTGATGTTCATCCCCGCGTTGATCATGCCCGAGAAGCCGGCCGCGGCGAACATGAGTCCCGCAAGCGCCATTCCGGTGAAGACCGGATCACGCCACGGAAGCGCTTTGAGCCAACCGAGATAGCCCTCGCCGCCGCGCTGGCGTGCGCCGTGTTCGATGCTCGCAACGACGGTAAAGGCCGTGAGCAGACTCGGCAGGAGGAGGAACATCGTGTTCGTCATCGCGATGAACTTGTACCCCTCCGCGATGCCGGGATCCAGGTACTGGTGGTGGATCCCGAGCGGCGTCGAGAGTAACAGGAACAGCACGAAGACGACACGCGCGAGGGGATCGCTAAACAGCTTTCCGCCGGAGAACTTCGGCAGCATGACGTACCACAGCAGGTACGCCGGCATCAGCCAGAAGTAGACGACGGCGTGACCGAAGTACCAGAACAGCGTCCGGGTCAGCAACGGATTCACCGACTCGGTGATCCCGAGCGACCACGGCAGCAAGAACACGAGTATCGACAGGGCGACGCCGAGGGTACAGATGTACCAGAACAACGTCGTGGTCAACACCATGAACGCCGGAAGTGGGATCCGCTCGTCGGGGTTCTCGTCGCGCCAGGCGAACCACGTCCAGAACCAGTCGGCGCCGGCCAGCCAGGACCCGACGACGAACAGCACCAGGCCTACGTAAAAGAACGGGTGGGCCTGCAGCGGCGCGTAGAACGTAAAGAGGACGTCCGCGTTCAGCGGCGCGCCGAGTACCTCCGGCGCTTCCTCGAGGAATCCGCTGAAGATCGTGACGGCGACCAGCACGGAGCCGACGACCATCATCGCGTACCACCCCCACGTGAACCGGCTGTCCACGACGCCGCGCTCGAGGCTCGTCGTCACGGCCCAGGTAAAGGTCCCTACCAGGAAGAAGATCGTGAACGTAATCGCGAGCAAGACGCCGTGGGCTGTCAACACGGTATAATAATCGGGCGACTGGAGGAATCGGAAGACGTCCGTTCGGTGCAGCGCCTGTACGAGACCGAGCGTCCCGCCGATTGCCAGCGCGACGAAGGAACTCCAGAACGCGGCCTTGATAACCCTGGCTTCGGTCGGGAACTGGTCGACGTAGGCGTTACGCATCGCCATCACCCCCGCTGGTCTCGTTGCTGACCGTGAGCGTCCCGGTTTCCTCGTGGCTGTCGACCGTCACCGTCCAGTCGTAGTCGCCCGTGCCCAGTTCCGCGGTGTCGACCGGGAACTCGACGGATTCGCTTCCGGCGCCGGAGATCGAAACGTCACGCTCGTACGTTTGTTCGCCGATCTCGAGCGAGACGGTCGTCTCGAGGTCGGTCTGTTTGCCGTCGCTCACGGTCGCAGTGATCGTCGTTTCGTTGCCCGCCTGGACCTGTTCGGGTGCCTCGACGGACAGTTCGGTCATGTCGAACTCGTTTTCGGGGACGACGTTCAGTTTCCCTTCCATGGTGTGGTGAAACTCGCCGCAGTATTCGTTACAGAGGATGCCGTATTCGCCCGGTTCGTCGAACTTCACGGTCATCTGGGACACCTGACCGGGGACGACCATGGTGTTCATGTTCGTTCCGACGACGGTGAAACTGTGCGTCACGTCCCGGCTCGTGACGTAGAACGTTACCTCGCTGTTCGCCGGGACCTCGATTTCACTCGGCGTGTACGACCACGCCTGTGCGACGACGGCGACCTCGTATCTGTTGCCGCCGAGGTGTGTGACGCCGGGTTCGCTGAACCGCTCGTCGTCGTTGATCTGGGCGGGATCGATCGACCCGCCGTCGTCGTCGATCATGGCGATCCCAGGCCCGACGGCGCCGTAGGTGATCGTCGCGATGAAGCCCACGATCAGTACCATCGAGGCGACCAGCCACGCTTTCTCGTACGTGTGGATATTCATGCCAGTCCCACCACCGTCAGGGCCGCCCCGACGACGGTTGGACCGTTGCCGAGGAACTCGACGAAGTACATGAACACCCATAGCAGGACCAGTATCAGGAAGTAAATCCCGATTAAGATCGCGGTCCCTATTGGATCGTACTCCTCGTGACCGATCTCGCGAACGTGATCGGGGTCCCGTTCCCGTCGTTCCGTCCTGGAACTCATACGGATGAGTAGGGAATAGGGGTGACTTACGACCAGTTGTGATTCCCGTCCCGTGGGAAGTGCTCGGGGTATTAAGCCCTGGTCGTGTATAGAACCGAGTATGCCCCTCGAGACACTCACACCGCGGCTCGCAGCGGCCGTCGGGCTCCTCGCTTTCGTGCCGATTCTCGTCTACGGGATCACTAACTCGGGTCTCGCCGGGATCGTCAGCGCGGTCAACGTCGTTCTCATTATCGGCGCGCTGTACATCGCGATGTCACCAGTCCAGGGAACGCACGGGAGGGACCACCACGGCGACGGAAACGGAACCGTCAGCTAATTCTCGCCGTCCAGATGACCGTCGTTTCACTCGTCGCGCCGCAGATGGCTTCCGCCGGTCCGGGCCCCGGCCTCGAGCGTGTGAATCTGCTCGTGCTCTTCGTCGTCGGCCTCCTCGCCGGGGCCCATTGCCTGGGGATGTGCGGCCCGCTGGTGACGACGTACGCCGATCGGATCGGTGCGGTGAGCGGAAAGCGTCGCGACGATACGCTTACCGGCTACGAGGTGCGCCAGCACGCGCTTTTCAACCTTGGTCGGACCGCTAGCTATGCCGTCATCGGCGGCCTGTTCGGCCTGCTCGGTGCGGTCACGATCGCCTCGAGCGATGCCATCGCCGCAGTCGGCGACACCGTCAGAGGGGCGACCGGAATCCTCGTCGGAATCGCCATCGTCGCGAGCGGGCTCTACTACGTTCGCGGGCGGACCGCCGTCCCCGGCCACGACCTGCCCCTCGTCGGCACGCTGTTTCGTCGCCTTTCGGAGGCACTCTCGAGTCGAGTCGATCGGCTCGCGACGTCGCCGGGGATCGTCGCGCTCGGCGCGGTCCACGGATTCATGCCGTGTCCGATCATCTACCCGGCTTACCTCTACGCGTTCTCGCTCGGCTCACCGACACGAGGGGCGCTCTCGCTGGCCGTTCTCGGGATCGGGACGATCCCGACGTTGTTCGCGTACGGCACCGTCCTGACCTCGATCGGCCCCGAGACGCGCGTCCGCCTTCATCGCGGACTGGGCGGGGCGTTTATCATTCTCGGCTACATCCCCCTGTCACACGGCCTGATGCTGTACGGGGTCCACCTGCCGCATCTGCCGCTCCCGTTCGCCCCCCTGTTCTAACGATGGGAAAGGAATCACGATCGTCCGCGCGGTCGCACGCATCGCCGACAGCCGATGCTTCGAATGCGCCGGGGGCTGCAGCCACCGAAGGCAGAGACGGTGCGCCGGCCGATGCCGAAGCGCAGGGAGGACCGGCGACCGATTCCGAGTCCGGAGGCGGATCGACGGGCGATGCCGACGCCGAGTCCTGTGACCTCTGTGACCTTCCGACCCCCGCGGAGCCGATAACCGATTCCGACGTGGACGGGTCGTTTTGCTGTCGTGGCTGTCTCGAGGTCCACCGCGCGCTCGAGCGAACTGACGACGGGCCCGACGAGTCCGTGGTTCGGTCCCGGCTCGACCGGGCGGACGCCGAGGACGGCCCCGACCTCGACGACCTCGACGGCGAGGACGCGTATCTGTCGGTCGACGGCATGCACTGTTCGACGTGCGAGGCCTTCCTCGAGACGAGCGCCGAGCGAGAGGCGGGCGTCCTCGGCGCGACGGCGAGCTACGCGACCGATACGATTCGGCTCGTCTACGATCCCGACCGGGTCGCGTCCGACGACCTCCCCGATATCGTCTCCGGATATGGCTACACCGCCGCCGATCGGTCCGAGACCGATGACGACGCAGGATCCGACGACGGACTCGCCCCGCTGCTGCTCGGCGGCTTCTTCGGCATGATGGTCATGGTGTGGTACGTCCTGTTTCTGTACCCGACCTACTTCGGTCTCGAGCCAGTCGCAGATTTCGGCCGCTACGAGACCGTCTTCCTGTCGGCGAACATCTGGGTATTTACGTCGTTCATTCTCTTTTACACCGGTTACCCGATTCTCCGAGGTGCGTACGTCAGTCTCCGGGCGAGACGGCCCAATATGGACCTGCTCGTCGCGACGGCTGCGCTAGGTTCGTACGGGTACAGTGCAGTCGCGATCCTGCTCGGGGAGGCCCACATCTACTTCGACGTCACCGTCGCGATCGTCCTCGTCGTCACCGCGGGCACCCTCTACGAGAAGTCCGTCAAGCGCCGCGCGACCGGATTGCTCTCCGACTTGACCGAACAGCAGGTAGACGAAGCGCGTCTCGAATCCGGCGAGACGGTCCCGCTCGAGGCCGTCGAGCCGGGGGACCGCCTGCTCGTCCGCTCCGGCGAGCGAGTCCCGCTCGACGGCGAAATCGAAACGGGCAGTGCCGCAGTCGACGAGTCGCTCGTCACCGGCGAATCGCTCCCCGTCGGGAAGGGGCCGGGCGATCCCGTCCGCGGCGGCACGGTCGTCACCGACGCGCCGATCGTACTCGCGGTCGGCGACGACGCCGAGAGCACCCACGATCGGCTCGTCTCGCTGCTCTGGTCGATCCAGAGCGCTCGGCCCGGCGTTCAGCGGCTCGCAGACAAGCTCGCGACCGTGTTCGTTCCGCTGGTGGTCGTCCTCGCGGTCGGGACGGCGGTCTCCCTGCTGGCGACCGGCTCGAGTGCGTCGACGGCCCTCCTGATCGGATTGACGGTCGTGATCGTCTCCTGCCCGTGCGCGCTCGGCCTCGCGACGCCACTCGCGATCGCCGCGGGCGTTCAGAGCGCCGCGGAGCGTGGCATCGTCGTCGCCGCGGAGACGATCTTCGAGGACGCCCCGGACGTCGACGTCGTCGTCCTCGACAAGACGGGGACCCTCACGACCGGACAGATGACCGTCGAGGAACTATCCGCCGTCGACGACGCTGAAAACGACGAACTGCTTCGGCGGGCCGGCGCGCTCGAGGCCCTGTCTCACCATCCGATCGCGGCCGCCATTACCGAAGCAGCCCCCGATTCCGTCACGGAAGACGCCGTGAGCGCGGTCGAGGGGTTCGAGCAGTCGGATCGTGGGGTCAGCGGCGTCGTCGACGGCGAGCGCGTCGTCGTCGGTCATCCCGAGTTCCTCAGAGAGAGCGGGCAGACCGTTCCCCCCGCCCTCGTGTCGTCGATCGAGGACGCTCGAGCAGCGGGCGATGTCCCGGTCGTCGTCGGCTGGGGTGGACGGACCCGCGGCACTATCGTCGTCGGTGACGCCCCTCGCGAGGAACTGGATAGTGCGCTTTCGACCCTCTCGGAGGGTCGCGAACTCGTTGTCCTCACCGGCGACGAAGGACCGGCGGCGGCGCAGTTCCGTGCGATCGACGCGGTCGACGAGGTCTTCGCCGGTGTTCCGCCGGAGGCGAAAGCCGAAACCGTCGATCGGCTTCGCGCCCGCGGGACGGTCGCGATGGTCGGCGACGGGAGCAACGATGCCCCCGCGCTGGCCGCCGCCGACGTCGGAATCGCGATGGGCAGCGGAACGAAACTCGCGACCGACGCGGCGGACGCGGTGATCGTCGGCGACGACCTCCAGGCCGTCGCCGAGACGTTCGCCGTCGCCTCGAGCACCCACCGGCGAATCCGGCAGAACCTCGGCTGGGCGTTCGGGTACAACGCGGTCGCGATCCCGCTGGCGATCGCCGGCCTGCTGAACCCGCTTTTCGCTGCCGTCGCGATGGCCGCGAGCAGTGCGCTCGTCGTCTGCAACTCGTCGCGGTCGATGTAGCGATTCGTCGACTGACGGTCGGTCGGTACTGCTGCCTGACATACTCCCACGACTGCAGTCGTGGGCTTTCTCCTCGAACCTCTGTAACTGCTGAGTAGGCGTCGTTCCTGTCGTCCGCGGTCACGATTTCTCGTCGGTGTCGTCGGCCGTCACGACCCGTTCGACTTCTCTCCGCCGCCCGTTCTCGTAGACGTAGGTCATCTCGTCGTCCTCGTCGCGCGTCCGCCGGTGGCTCCCATCACAAAAGGGAAACGAGTCCGAGAGTCCGCACTGACAGACTGCGAGGTCTCCTTTCTCGTCGTCGATATCGGACGGTTCGAGTTTGCGCGGTCCCGTCGCCTCGAGTTCGACCAGTCGAGTCATCGACTTCGTCTCGGGCCGCCGCGATCAAAACGCTTCGCACGAGTTCGCGTGAGTGGACCGCCATCTGCGTGAATCGGTGCCACGCACCAGGGCTTACGGGAACGGCAAAGTTCTTGGTACAGGTCTTGAATATCGGAGTGAGAACAGACATGTCGTTCTACGCCGCGGCAATGCCGACCGCACTCGCGCTCGCGGTCGTCAAGACGCTCGTCCTCATCGTCGGCGGCGTGATAACGTTTTTCGCGTACAAGGCCTATCGGCGAACTCGCCAGCAGGCGCTTGGTTACCTCGCGTTCGGGTTCGGCCTCGTGACGCTCGGTTTCGTCCTGGCCGGCATGCTGTACGAACTACTTTCGGTTCCGCTCGCGACGGGCATCCTGCTCGAGAGTCTGCTGGTCCTCGCCGGCTTCGTCGTGATCGCCTACTCGCTGTACGTCACCTGAGTGTGACCTGCACCCTGCACTCCTCACTCGCGTTTCGACCGTTCGCGACAGCAATCGGGAGAGACGGGGTTCGCTCCGTCGGACGGAGCTGTCGCCGCACGGATCGCGGCTCGCGTCTTACTGCGTGATACCGTGGCACGACCATCTACAGGTAAGTGGTTCCCACCCTCAGTGGCGTCTATGATTGCCGACCCAGAACGCGCGAAATCGTTCGCTCGTCGCGTTTCGAGGCGACCCAACCGACCCGTACCGGCGGGTGATCTCTCATGACCGGCGCCAGCGAACCGGAACTGGCCGTCGGTGCGGACGCACTCTCTCAGCAGGGCGCGGGCCTCGAGATCGCCATCGTCGGTGCCGGTGCAGTCGGCGCGACCGCGGCCTACGACCTCGTCCGGGAGGGAGCGGACGTGATACTCTACGACCGCGATGACGTCGCGAGTGGCTCGTCCGGGCGGGCGGCGGGGATCTGTTACGACGCCTTCGCAGACGATTTCGACGCCGAGATCGGGGGCGAAGCGATCGAACGATTCCGCGCGCTATCGGGTGACGATACGTTTTCGTTTGTCGAGTGCCCCTACGTCTGGTTGGCTCGCGATGGGGACCCAACGCGAGCCGACGCAATTCGAGAACAGGTCCGACGCATGCAGGAAAACGGCACCGTCGTCTTCGAGATGGACGACGGAGCACTCGCCGACAGGTTTCCCGCGTTGCGGACCGACGATATCGAACTCGCGGGGGTCGCCAGCGCGGCGGGCTACGCCGATCCGACGGCGTACACGGCCTGTCTCGCGTTCGCGGCGGCCGGGGCTGGGGCGACCCTCGAGACCGATACCGCCGTCTCGATTCGAACCGATCCCCCGCGTGTGGTCCAGCCCGACGGTAGCACCCGCGAGTTCGACGCAGTGCTGGTGGCCGCCGGTGCCCACACGGCGGCCCTGGTTGCGGACGCGGGCGCGGCCCTTGCGATGAAACCCTATCGCGTCCAGGCGCTCGTCGCGGACGTCGATTTCCTCGCCCCGATGTGTTACGATGCGACCGGCGGCTTCTACCTCCGACCGCACACGGACGGCATTCTCGCGGGCGATGGCACGGAAAACCGCGAAGCCGACCCCACCGGATACGATCCCGACGCCGATCCGGCGTTCGCAGACGACCTTCTGGAACGGATCGCACACCGCGTTCCGTCGGTCGGCAGCGCGGGAGACGCCCGACTCGAGCGAGCGTGGGCCGGCCTCTGTACCGCGACGCCCGATCGAGATCCGCTGGTCGGAGCGGTCCGAGATGGTCTGTACGTCGCGACCGGCTTCCAGGGTCACGGCTTCATGCGTGCACCGGCGATCGGACGGCGGCTCGCAGACGAAATACTCGGCGGATCGGGGATCGACGCGTTCGATCCGACGCGGTTCGACGGCGACGAAGACTTCGACGTCGTGGAGGGACTGGCGCTCGATCCGAACTGAGTCAGTCCTCGATCGTGACTCGTTCCGTCTCGGCGCTCGATTCCGAATCGGCGTCCGCCACGCCGGCATCCTCGCGATCGGGTGTGCTCGCGGTTTCGTCGGCGTCGATCGCCGAATCTTTCGGGATTTCGACGCTCAGCGTCCCCGTTTCGGAGAGTCTCGCCGTTCCGGCGTCCGGATCGACCACCGCATCGGTCGGCAACTCGGCGTCGCCGTTCAGGGCCATTCCGCGTCCGGGAAATCGCATCTCGTACCCCTCGTAGAACTGCCGGAATCGGTCGACTCGGATCTTGACGTTGCCATCGAGGTAGCGAACCTGGACGTCGTCTGGTTCGGCCCCGGGCGCATCGAAGACCACTCGATATGAACTGTCGTTCTCGAGGATGTCGGCGGGCAGCGACCGATGGCTCTGGACGCGGCCGTTCGCGCGGCCGATCTGGCGGTACAGCGCGCTGCTGAGCGATTCCCCGATGTCTCTGAGCGTCACGGGTCTTCACCTCGGGCGGTACGTCCGTCACTGACCGCTGTCGGAGGGAGCGGGATCAGGGCTTGCGTAGACATGGAAGTGACGAGTGTGAACGGAACTACGACTGCCGTGATGATATCCCTTTTGCCAGATACGACGGAACCGTTCGAGGAGTGTGCCACTCGTCCGGGCGGTCGCGTCGCCTGCGGGGGGACTGTGACCCCCACCTCAGTAGGTCGGGAACTCGCTCTCGTAACTAGTTAGAGTTCGACCCGTTCGAGGCAGTCGGTGCCGCCACAGACCGGACACGACAGGTCCGAGACGCCGAAATCGTCCGGTACGTCGTAGGTGTAGTGGTTCTCGAACAGGTCGAGGAAACAATCATCGGCGGTACAGACGATTTCTTCCGTCGGGGGCATGTCCAGTTGTAGTGCCAGGAGAACTATCAACGCAGGGGTTGCGGCTGGACGTGCAATGTTACTGCGTCACCGCTGTATTTTGCGACGCTGTGGCGTCGGTCTCGCCCGGTTCCCGCGCGTGTAGTCACCGTTTTATCTCTCGAGTCGTTATCCGAGGGCATGACAGACCCCGAGACGCTGTTGGTGACGGTCGTGGACGGATACGTCGACGAGCCAGCACACTTCGGGGTGCCGCCGTACATTTCGACGTACCCGCGGTACACGGCGGGGGCGCTCGTGGACGCGGGCGTTCCGCGCGAAGGGATCACGTATCACACGATCGATGGCCTCCGAGACGACCCGGATCGATGGCGGGATGTCGACGAGGCGGATCTGCTGATCTACCTCGGCGGAATGACCGTCCCCGGCAAGTACGTCGGCGGTACGCCGGCCGAACCCGACGAAGTCAGAAAGCTCGCCTGGACGGCCACCGGAACGAGCCTGATGGGCGGCCCCGTCAAGTTCGGCGTCGGCGACGAAAACGCTGGCGCGACCGAGACTGAACGGCAGGACCTGGACTTCGACTTCGTCGCGAAAGGAGACGTCGAGGCCGCCGTCTACGATCTGGTCGAGAGCGGTCTCGAGGGATTCAACAATCGGATGCGAGACGTCGACGAAGTATCGCGGTGGGCTCGGGACGGCGCGTTCGTGGTCGAAGAACACCCCAACCACCCGGACCACCTCATCGCCGAACTCGAGACTTCTCGGGGCTGTGCATATCGATGTTCGTTCTGTACGGAGCCGCTCTACGGCAACCCCGAGTTCCGGCCACCACCGTCGGTCGTCGGCGAAGTCGACGCGCTGTCCGACCACGGCGTCAGGCACTTTCGGATCGGCCGACAGGCTGACATCCTCGCCTACGGCGGCGACGGTGAGGCACCCAACCCCGACGCGCTTCGGCAACTCTACGGCGGGATTCGCGCGGTCGCTCCCGACCTCGAGACGTTACACCTGGACAATATGAACCCGATCACGATCGTCCGGTGGCCCGACGCGAGTCGCGAAGGGATCCGGATCATCGCCGAACACAACACGCCCGGTGACACGGCGGCGTTCGGGCTCGAGTCGGCGGATCCGGTCGTTCAGGAGGAGAACAATTTAAACGTCACCGCCGAGGAGTGCTTCGAAGCGGTGAGGATCGTCAACGAGGAAGGGGGGTGGAGACCCGGCGAGGAGGGTGAACAGCGACCCGAGACCGAGCAGATAGTCGCCCGGCGAAGTGGTCGGGACGGACCCCGACGATTGCCGAAATTACTTCCCGGCATCAACCTCCTCCACGGTCTCAAAGGTGAGCGCGAGGAGACCTACGAGCGAAACCGCGAGTTCCTCCGACGGGTCTACGACGAGGGATACATGCTCCGACGGGTCAACATTCGGCAGGTGATGGCCTTCGACGGCACCGACATGTCCGACACCGGCGCCGCGATCGCGAACGAGCACAAGAAGCTCTTCAAACGATACAAACGACAGATCCGCGAGGAGATCGATAATCCGATGCTCGAGCGCGTCGCGCCCGTCGGCACCATGTTGCCGGACGTCCACCTCGAGTACCACCAGGACGGTACGACCTTCGGCCGCCAGCTCGGCACCTATCCGCTGCTGGTCGGGATACCGGGCGAACGCGACCTCGGGCGAACGATCGACGTCGCGGTCGTCGATCACGGCTACCGTTCGGTGACCGCGGTTCCCTACCCGCTCGATCTCAATGCGGCATCGATGGACGAACTCACCGCCATCCCCGGCATCGGCGACAGCACCGCGGGGGATCTCATCGTCGATCGTCCCTACGAATCCGTCGAGGACGCGGCGTTCGGGACCGAGTTCGACCTCACGCAGTTTGTGACCACGCGACCGCTCGAGCGGGCGGAGTGATCCAGTCCGAAGTCCGTCGCAACCGTGTCCGTCACTCGCGTTCGACTCGATTTGCCTGTCTATCGACCACTCGGTGTCGGTAGTTCTATTATGGATGGGAATCAGAGGTGAAATAGAGGGTCTACCTGTGGAAATATCTGAAAAACTGTTGTGTCTGTTCAGTACGGACGTTTCGGAAGAGGAGGACCGATACATCATCGAAGTACCGAGTCAAGAGGTCGAAACCGGGGACGTCGACCCGGGCGAGATCTACCGAGTCGCGCTCATCTCGCGCGAGGAGGAGACACGGGCCGAAGAGAGCACGGCGACCACCCAGCCAAAAACTGCGCCGTCCGAACCGCAACCGCCGGTCGACGTCGGAGAAACGCGCTACGTCGAAATCGAGGACATCGGCAAGCAGGGCGACGGAATCGCCCGCGTCGAACGCGGGTACGTCATCATTGTCCCCGGTGCCGACGTCGGCGAACGCGTCAAAATCGAAGTGACCGAAGTCAAGTCGAACTTCGCTGTCGGCGAGATCATCGAGGAGACGTTCTAAGCACGACTGGACGACTGGTTTTCCAACGCACGCGAACCACTCACCGCGACGATCACGACAAAAGTTACTCCTCGAGCAAGGTCCCGTCGTCCCGTTTCGCGCCCTCTGAATCGTGAACGACGACCTCGTCGGGGGCGGGGTCGGCGGGCCGGTAGGCGTCTCGGACGTCGATCGCTTCCTCGAGTTCTCGTACGGCGCGTTCTTTTACCGCTCGAGCGAACGCCTCGGCGTCCGCTCGTGAGATGTCGCGGCCGAGTCCCTCGCACTCGTGTGCACGAACCACGCCTTCCTCGTCGACGGCGTCGCCCATCGGCTGACTCGTGCCCGCGAGCGCCACGCTGAAGGGGTAAGTCTGACAGATGAGCGGCCGATCGTCGTGGGCGACGCACGCGCCGACCCCGGCGTCGTCTTCCTCGTAAAACACGCAGTCGCCGCAGCCATCGGTCTGAAGGGCCCACTCGAAAGTTTCACCCTCGAGTTCGCCGTCGCCGGTCTCCGAGAGGCCGTACGGCATCGGTCGCGCGACGTCGCGCCAGCCGCGGGTCGTCTCGCCGGTCGCATCGCCGTCCCGGAGGTCGCGCACCTCGTCGGGAAAAACCGTCGCCGTGTGGTGGTCGTCGCCGTGACTTGTACAACAGGCACCGCAGCGAGTACACTCGAAGCCGATCGATTCGATCGCGTCCGCGAGGTCGTCGACGGCGAGTGAACGGGCTTGCTCGAGTTCGGCTTCGAGTGATCGCACACCCGAGAGGAGTCCGTCGATGCTGAAAAGTTAGTCGCCATCAGGCGGGGCCGCTCGCCGTCCGTCCCACGCCACCCGACCCTCGACATCGAGTTTCTCGAGGTGGGCTGCGACGGTCCCCCGTGCGAGGTCGCGGACGCCGGAGAGGTCCTTCTCGTACGCCCTGTCGAGGATTTCGTCGAGCGTTTCGGCCCCGTCGGTGACTGCCACGTGCACGCGCTGTTCGCGCTTAGCTCGGTGGGAGAGGAGTCGCTCGAGGGTCTCGCGAGGGGCGTCGATTTCGGGGCCGTGGCCGGGATAGAGCGCTGGCGGATCGATCGCCCAGAGCCGACGCAACGTGGTCACGTACGCACGCATATCGCCTTCGGGTGCGCCGACGACGACGCTTCCCTCGCGGACGGCGCAATCCCCACAGAGGATGGGACCGCTGCGACCGGCTTCGAAAACGACGTGGTCCGGAGCGTGTCCCGGTGCGGTCAGGACGCGAACGCGCGTGTCTCCGAGCCGAATCGTCGTCCCCGGGGTGAACGTGCGGTCGGGTTCACGGCCAGTTGCGTCGCGGAACCGGTCGGTTCGACCGTATCGTGCCCAGACCGTCGCGTCGGTCTGAGCGGCGTACGAGTCGACCGCGCCGACGTGATCGGGATGCGTGTGGGTGACGAGGATGTGCTCGACGCGATGGTCGCGAACCAGTCGATCGAGTTCGGGAGTTTGGGTCGCTGGATCGACGAGAATCGCCGGTTCGGCCCCGAGAAGATACACGTTCGTATCGCCGCTCGGCGCACGCGTCGGGACCGGAACGGAACGGGTCTGAACGTCCATACGTCGAGGTATCACCGAACGAAAAAGTGGGTATCGGCTGGTCTCGTCGCGGCACTCGCCGTGGTGTGATTACAGCCCGTTCCCCCGTGGCGTCGACTCATACGGACTACTGTACGTCATTGCCGGTGCAACCGCGACCGTCCTGCGGTTGCACCGGTACATCGTTACAGCAGACCGTATCAGTGTTTGAGGAAATAGACCTGCTTCCGAGCGTCCCGGAAACTGTATCGGGAGCCGACCAGACCGGCGTCATCGAGTCGGTTGAGCGCGTAGCGGACGGTTCGGTCGGGAAGCAGCGATTCTTCGGCGAGTTGTCCCTGCGAGAGCGGGGAGTCGATTTCCAGCACCTTGGCGATGAGTTTCGCACTCGGTGGCAACTCGCGGAGCCGCTCGCGGTATTCGTCCTCGGATAACGCTTCCTCGGCGACGGCACCTGGGTCCTCGGCTGTACTCGTGCTCATATCTACGGAAGCGGAATCAGCAGTGGTAAAGCTTCCCTATATGTGGATACGAACAATCCAGTTTGTATAAGGCATATAAATGTGCTACTAACACAGGTATATTCGATCCCCATTCCGCGAACAGGTGCTCGGTAAATCGGGTCGATCGGGGGTCGATTTCGACGGCCTCGCTGACGGACTCCAGTATCGTTTTATCCCCGCAGGATAGTAGATCCGTCCAGTGTGAAAGGACAGGAGTGGTACCAAGCCGACGACGTCGCCAAGGAATACGACGATAAGCGGTTTTCCCGGGGCGGACAGCTCATCGATAGCCGGGAGAAGAACGCCGTTCTCGAGGCCATCATGCCGGTCGAGGATCGGAAAGTACTCGAAATCGCCTGTGGTACCGGGCGATTCACGCTTATGCTGGCCCATCAGGGGGCCGACGTCGTCGGACTGGACATTTCGGCGGCGATGCTACAGCAAGGCCGGCAGAAAACCCGGAACGTGGACATCGCGGGCACGATCGAGTTCCTCCGCGGTGACGCGGGCCGGCTTCCGTTTCCAGACGATCACTTCGATACCGTGATCGCGATACGGTTTTTCCATCTCGCGAACGACCCAGAGGCGTTTCTACGGGAGATGCGGCGAGTCTCCCGCGATCAGATCGTCTTCGATACGTTCAACCGGTTTTCTGCACGCAGCGTCTACAACTGGGCGCTCCCGATGGGGTCACGACTGTACTCGAAGAGCGAAGTAGCAGTCCTCCTCGCGAAAACGGATCTGACGCTTGCCGACGTGGAAGACGATTTTCTCCTTCCCTACGGTCTATATCGCTCGATTCCCAACGCATTCGCGTCCCCGCTGCGAAAACTCGACGAATCGGCCAGCGGACTGCCGATCATGGACTACCTCGCGTCAGTCTCGTACTGGAACGCACACGTTCGCTGAGCGATTCGGCCGGAATCCCATCTATTTACTATCAGGAGCCCCTATCGGGCCGTATGGAGCTCTCGGTAATTGTGTCGACGCTGAACGACCGGGAGCGACTGCTGTCGTGCCTCGATGCGCTTTCGGCGGGGACGCCACGGTCGACCGAAGTTATCGTCGTCAACGGCCCCTCGTCCGACGGGACGACAGGCGTCGTCCGTGAACGCGACGACGTCGACGTTCTCGTCGAAATCTCCGAGCGGAACGTAAACGTGTCGCGAAACGCGGGCTTCGAGCAGGCGACAGGTGACGTCGTCGCGTTTCTCGACGGTGAATACGCGATCGACGATAGCTGGTATCCGGCCATCGAGGGGGGGATCGGCGACGAAATAGACGTCGTTACCGGACCGGTTACCGGGGACCCGGTCGAATCCGATCTCCGGTCGCAACGTGAGATGTGGAGTCAACGGGTGACGCAGTTCCACGGCGACAACGTCGCGTTCGAGCGACAGGTTCTCGAAGCGCTGGACGGGTTCGACGAGTATCTGGAAAAAGAGAGCGAACGCGACTGCGCCAACCGAGTTGCCGGTCTGGGTTTCGAAGTTTTGTGGGACGCGACGATGGCCGTCCGCTGTGAGGTTGGGACCGACGGTGGTCGGGCCGAGCCCGACTGGGGAACGACCTATCGGTCGATGTCGTACCGACTCGCGAAGAACCACGGACTGCAACCGCGGGTCCTCGGTCGTACTGTTGGGAGCGCAGTACGCGACGGTGCCACCGGTGCCCGACTGCTCGCTTCCGGAGACGTGACGCCGACGGGCTGGGTGTCCAACGGCGTAGATGTCGTCAAAAACGTTGCGCGCGGGTTCTGGGACGGCGTTCGGGCACGGTACGCCGATCAAACGAGCCGGCGAAACCCCCACGGTCTCTCGAAACGACACGACCGGGCAGTTCACATATACGACCGGCGCTGATTCTGATCTGGCGCTGATTCCGGGCTCCATCGGCTTCGGACCGACGCTACTCGTGATCCGTCGACCGAGAGGCTCGACTCACTCGCCGCGAAATTCGGGCTCTCGATCGTCGAGTCGGGCTTCGAATCCTTCGCGGTAGTCGGCGGTGTCGTCGAGTTCGCGTCCCAATTGCCGTTCGTACTCAAGTCCGTGTTCGAGGGGCATCTCGAGTGCGGCGTTGAGCGCCCGTTTTCCGTTCCGAAGGCCGAGCGGCGCGTTATCACAGAGCCGATCCGCGAAGGCTTTCGTCCGCTCGTCGACCGCGTCGGCATCGACGACATCGTGAACCAGCCCCATATCGGCGGCATCGACAGGATCGACGAGTTCGGCCGTCAACACGATCTCTTTCGCCTTCGAGAGTCCGACCAGTCGGGGCAGGCGTTGGGTACCGCCGCCGTGCGGGAAGGTCCCGAGTGCGACCTCGAGCAATCCGTACTTCGCGTCCCGGCCGATGAGACGGAAGTCACATGGGAGCGTTAGCTCGAACGCGCCCGCGAGAGCGGCTCGCTTGATTCCGACGACGACCGGCTGGCGGGTGGTCTCGATCGTCTCGAGGAGTTTCGGGAAAACGTCACGGTCGATTTCGGTCTCCGGTTCGACGCGTTCGCGCATCATGTTCAGGTCCATCCCCGCGGAGAAGACGGGACCCTCCCCAAGGAGGGTGACCGCTCGAATGTCGTCGTTCGCGTCGACCCGCTCGAAGGCCACGATGAGGTCACGCATCAACGCGACGGTCATCGCATTTCGTTTGTCCGGCCTCGAGAGGGTGACGTCCGCGCGGTGGCCGTTCCAGTCGATCGCCACAAATCCGTTACCGATGGATTCCATGGGCGGAAGTCGTGTGCTGTTCTTATAATACTCGGGCAGGGGAACGTGCTGCCGACCCAGTCGGACGTGACGCGTGCGAAACTGTCGTCAACGCCGACGTCACCGGAGCCGAGAACATTCGACGCAACCTCGTGGACGCACGAGCATCTCCGAATCCGACGGACGATTCGTCCGTGGATAGGAGTATCGGCTGGATGGCACAGCCGCCAGTCCACTCGTTCGATCGCGAGAGCGGCCGGTTCACACCGAGAGAACAGGTTGTCGACTGCAAACCATACTATCCTACCACCAGGGAAACCCTGGCGTGAACGCCGAAGCGAATGTCATTTCTCTTCGACGTGGCGGATCTCGCATGCGATGCCGCGTGTGCTCTCCGCCATCTCGCGTCCGAACATTTCGGCGCGGCCGACGGCGAAGGCCCTGGGTCCGTCGACGATCACCTCGTCACCGACGCGTATCTCCTCGTCGGCGTCGACGACGCCCGGTGCGAGGACGCTCCCATGCGGAACGAAGCCGTCTATCTCGACGCGTTTGACCGGCGCGTCGCTCTCGAGCCAGCGCCGGGCGCCCTCGAGGGTAAACGAGAGCGTGCCGTACTGCGGAACCATCGTCGCGAGCTGGGTGTCCGCCGCGTCACGGACCTGGATCTTCGGATACCGGCTGGTCGTTCGAATGTCGTCGAAGAGGTCGTCGCCGGCGCCGTCGCCGAGCAGGTAGTCCGCGATGGCGCGGACGGTGTTGTGTTCGCGCTCGCGCTTCGAATACTTCAATTCGCCCGACAGCGACTCGGAGAGGTTCGCGAGTGCCGTCCCGTCGGTCGGATGTCCGCCCTCGGGAACGGTGTACGTGATATCGATCTCGAGCCGTTCTTCGACGCGCTCGACGATGTCCCGATACCCTTCGTCGGGGACGTGCGCGATTAGTTTCGGATACTCGTTGCGCTCGAGATAGCGCCGCAGAACCTCGCTTACGAACGCCTTTTCGTCTTTGGACCAGCGACCCGTGACGACGGTGTCGTAGTGTTGTGCAGGGTAGGTCGTCTCGAGTTCCTGTGGAACGACGCCGATGGGACTGGTCATGGAGACGAGATGGGCGCGCCACTGGACGGCGTCGTGGAACTGGCGGTGGCTTTGGGACTCGCTGTACGGTTTGGTGGCCGAACAGGGAACGAGCACAAGTGGGTTCTCGAACCGGTTGCGGTACCGCGTCGTCACCCGGTCTGCGAATCGTTGGATTTCCACCCGGCGGAGGGTATCCTCGGTCGTGGCGCTGATCTGGGCGTCCCGGAGGACCGGCGTTCGTTGCTCGAGGTATCGCCACTCCGAGTCGAGTTCGCGCATCGCGGCGGTGAGCCACTGATCCTGGCGCACCTGGCCTTCCACGTAATCGCGGAGGCGACCGTCCCGAATCCGCCGCCGGACGATCGCCAGTTCGGCCGCGAGCACGTTGACGTTGTGCTCGGCGCAGTCCGCCCGGGTGAACGACTCGCGGGGCTGTTGACAGGACGGACACGAGCAGGGCAGTTCGTCGAGGTCCTCGAGGAAGTACGCGTCGTCGGTCGTGAGATATCGACCTTCCGTCCCCTTCACGACGGCCGCGGTCTCGTCGAACAGGTCGACCCCGGCGTAGGCGAGGAGGGCGACGTTCCGTGGTGTTGCGACGCCCGAGAACAGCAACGCAGTGTCGGTCGGGATCAGCTCGCGGACGCCGACGACGGCCTCGACGAGCGCGGCGCCGTGGCCCATCACTGACTGTACGTCCGAGAGGGCGTACGCGTCAGTACCGTGGTCTTGGACGTGGTCGCTCGAGACGACGGCGACGCTGGGATAGTCGACGTCGGGGTAGTCGACGGCGAACGAGTCCTGAACTTCCTCGGCGGTACCGCCGGGGAACGCCCGATGGGGAAGAACGGTGAGTGCGGACGCGTCCCCTGGTGGGACCTCGCGGTCCGCGCTCCAGAGCGAACCCGCATCCTCGAGGACGTCGTCGACGAGCGCAGGGGTCGTAATCGGCGAAGAGAGGCGGAGTTCGCCCACGCGCGCGGCCCCGTCGCGCTCGTGTACTTCGAAAGAGTCGGTCATACACGATATGACCGGGGCGAGCGAAAGAGGTTGTCGATAGCGAGTGGCGGCTGTCTCGAGCCGAGCGCGTTCCAGTCTACAGTTATTCGTATTGCTTGGCCTATCAGCTAGCTTGATTGATGCGCTAAGCCCCTTCCTCAGTGAGCGAAGCGAGTAGGGTTGCTGACGGCGGTCCTCCTCCGTCACTACGCTAGAGCCGAGAATCGGACACGTCGATCCAAACCGCATCACGGACTTTCTCACTGGTGTTCCGGTACCGGGGCGGTTCGCGCTTTCGTCAAAAGGACCAGATAACGTTTACCGCTACCTACCTACGTTCTCATATGGAGAAGCTGACCAGACCTACCGGTTCAGGACGTTCTGTGACGCGTCGAGCAGTTCTGGACGGCGTTGGGGCTGCCGGTATCGGAATGATGGCCGGTTGTTTCGGCGGCCAGGAGTCGGAGAACGTTCCCGACCCGATGAGCATCGATCCGGAGCAGGCGTGCGATAACTGCACGATGATCATCGGGAACCATCCCGGACCAGCAGGGCAGTCCCACTACGCCGATCCGACGGCGATTCTCGACGAGGATCGCCCGGCGCAGTTCTGCAGCACGCTCTGTCTCTACGCGTTCACATTCGAACACGAGCGCGAAAGCGAACCCGCCGTCTCCTATATGACTGACTACTCGACGGTCGACTACGAGGTCGACGACAGCGGTCAGCGCACCGTCATCTCTCGCCATCTCGAGGCCGACGCGTTCGGAGACGTCACGGCGTTGACGATGATCGCGGACAGCGACGTCGAGGGAGCGATGGGAAAATCGATCGTGCCGTTCGGCGACGCCGACGACGCCGACCAGTTCCAGTCCGAGTACGGCGGTGAGACCTACGTCCACGACGAAATCACGCAGGAACTGATAATGTCGCTGATGGGGTGAGTCGATCGCTCGAGATCCGAGCGAGGGTCGCTACAGTGATCGACGGCTCCGTTTCTAATCGTCCTCAGAGAACCGATCCCGTCCACGACCGTCGGCTACCGGTTCAACAGCCACGTCGCGATTCCGAGGGACGCGGCCGTCCAGACGACGAAACTCAGCAGACTCGAGATCGGTGATGCCGCCGCTGGGCCGGTTCCCGCCGCGACGATGATGGCACTTTCGAAGACGAGCCCCCTGTACGCGCTGAGCGGACTGATCGCGAGTACGTGGATGAGCGAACTGTCGCCGATTATCCCGGCCGAGAAGCCGTAGACGAGCGCGAGGTCGATCCCGACCAGCAGGACGACGAGCGCGACGACCGACAGCGCGAGTGCGCTCCGCGTACTGCTGACCATCGCCGAAATCGCGATCGCGACGGCGAGGACGGTCAGTGCGAATAGTATCGTCAGCACGACGAACCGGGCAAACAGGATCGGCGAGTCGACGCCCGAGTGAGATGCGTAGAGGGTCCGTCCCTCGTCTTCGACGACGAATACCGTTACTGCGACGAGGACGAGCGGGACGACGAGGGTGGTAACGAGGCCGACCGCTCTCCCAGTGTAGACGCCGAGGACGATCTCGCGGTTCGAGACGGGATACGTCTTCAGGACGTCGAGTTCACCGCGCTGGGCGTCACCGAGAATGGCGCGATAGCCGTACGCGACGGCGACAACCGGAACGAGCAACTCCATCGGCGTGAGTAAGTCGACCAGCGTCGGAACGTACCCGCCGCGGACGCTCCTGCTGACCCAGGCGATGCCGAATACGACGGCGGCGAACGCGACCCCCAGGACGAAGAACGTTCGCGTCCGCACGACCGTCCGAAGCTCTCGTCCGACGATCGCCTCGAGGATGTGTTTCGATCCGGGGGCCACCGTCGTTCGACCGGCACTGGTCCCGTCCTGGCCGCCGGTGGTGTCCCCCGTCGGATTCGTGTCGGCGCTCATTGGCTGTCACCCAGAACCTGGACGGTATCACGCTCGCCACCGATGGCGGTGTCGTAGACCGGTCGTAGCGAGTCGACTCCCTGTCGATCCCGCAACTCGACCGCCGATCCCTCCGTTACGACACCGCCGTCGGCGAGTATCACCACGTTATCGGCGACCCGTTCGACGAGTTCTAGATCGTGCGAACTCAACAGGACTGCAATCCCGTCGTCCGCGAGCCGTTCCGCGACGTCGAAGACGTGCAGGCGCATTCCTGGATCGAGTCCGCTACCCGGTTCGTCGAGAACGACGATCGGCGGGTTCCCGATCGTCGCCTGGGCGATGCCGAGCAGTCGCGTCATCCCCCCGGACAGCGCTTCGACCGGTCGGTCGGCCGCATCTTCGAGTCCGATCCGCTCGAGGTGCGTCGACGCGTGTGTTTCGTCGCCACCGACGAGAGACGAGTAAAACCGAAGCGTCTCCAGGGCCGTGAATCCAGGTCGAAACGCCGGCTGTTGTGGCAAGTATCCGATATGTCGTGCGGTGTCGGGTCCGTTGTACGCGACCTCGCCGGCCGTCGGCTCGTTGAGTCCCGCCAGAACGCGGATGAGCGTCGTCTTGCCGGACCCGTTCGGTCCGATCAGAGCCGTCACCGTTCCGCGCTCGATGGTCATCGAGACGTTCCGGATAACGGATACCGTCCCGTAGTCGTAGTCGATACCGGTCGCCTCGAGGATGGGTGTGGTATCGGTCATGGATCGTATCGGGTCGTTTCGTAACAGGACCAGGCGTCGTCAGCCCAGTCGGTTCGGTTCAGCAGCTCGGGGTTATTCGGCTCGCAACTCGGGGCCCTGTCGACGATGCTCCCGGTTCGCATCCCGGGGACCGACCCCTCGAATCCGGCGAGGGCCTTGAGCGCCGGTGCTCGGGCCAGCGTCGGCGTCCCGCCGGTCCGGTGGAGTCGCCTGTCAATGGGGTCCGTTGGCGTGTACGAGAGGTCGGATTGGCCCTCGCCCGCGACGCCGGCAGCACCCTGCCAGTAGTTCCCATGCCCCTCGTAGCTCCAGATTCGGAGCGGGCCCGACATCGCGTCGGCGTGAATATCGTTCCCGACGAAGTCGTTCCCGACGACGCGGTTCGTGGGGAGCATGGCGCTGGCTTCCGCACCCACGTCGTTGCCGACGATGACGTTGTGTTCGTAGATCGACGTGGTCGAACTGACGCGAAGCCCGAGTCCGTTGCCCTCGAGGAGATTGTCCGCGATGTACGCCCCGCTCCCACCCGGGCTGAGACCGGCTTCGGCGTCGCGAATCGTGTTTCCGACGACTGCGTTTCGCTCAGGACCGGTCATGATGACGATGCCGTGATTTTCCTGGGTGCGCAGGTCGTTATCTGCGAGGAGGCTGTCGCCCGTGTACATCAGGTGAACGCCCAGGAAATTCCCCTCGATCTCGTTCGAACGGACGACGGTCGTGGGGGACCGGTAGAGATAGACCCCGTTTCTCGTACCGTTGATCGTGGAATCTTCGACGACGCTCGGCGACTGGAACAGCAGGGTACCGGCGAGTCCCGACGACGGATCGTCGGGGCCGTTCACAGTTACGTCCCGGATGACAGCAGCGTCGCTCTGATAGGCGATGATACCGCTGGCGGGCGTGTCGATGCTGACGTCCCGTACGAGTAATCCCGTGGCGTCGTAGGCTGCGATCCCGGCGTCAGTTCCCGCATAATACTTCGTAAAGGTCGCGTCCCACGCTTGCTCGTCGATTTCGACGGGTAATTCCCCGCCCTCTCTGGTCACGTTCCCGACACCGGTAATGTCGATCCCTCGAATCGCCGTTCGTTCGGCGGTGACTGTTATCACCGAGCCGTTTCCGTTCCCACGAAGCGTCACGTTCCCGTCACCGGCGAGCGTGATCGGGTGGTCGATTTCGATCTTCTCGTCGTATGTCCCGTCGGGAATCACGACCGTCGTGTTCGCCGGCGCCTCGTCGATCGCCTCCTGGACGGTGTCCGTATCTTCGCCGACGACCACCGACGTCGGCCGGTCGGTGAGTGAGGATGCGTTTTCTCTCCGTTCGTCGGCCAGTCGCCTGCGGTCGTCGACGCGGTCGCGGGCAACCGCGGCATCGTCGCGATCGAACGAGCGATCCAGGATCGATTCCCACGTCTGAACGGAGCCGCCGTGCTCCTCGGTGAATACCGCCGCATCGTCGCGGTCTGAGAACGGGATGACGGTGTCTCCGGCCGGCGTCTGTGCATCGCTCTCGACGACGAACCACGCTGTCTCGGCGTCGGTCCAGCCGGGAGACCGGTCGGAAACCGGAAGGCCCTGCTCCGTCAGTTCGACTCCGGTGTCGCTATAGTCGGAGACGTACACCGTAAGCGGATAGCCGAATCGCTGCTCGTGGGCCGGCTGGCGCTGATTTTCGACGAACGTTTCGATGCCATAGTAGCCGACGACGTACTGGTACTGCGAATAGAACACCTGCGCGCGGGGGAGTTCGACGGAGTCGTCGAGCGAGTACTCGGCCTCGAGTGTGAGACCGACGGAGACCGTGTCGTCGAACGGGACGGGATCAGGCGACGTCGAACCCACATCGACGACGAAGAGACCCGCAGCACCGACTGCAACCACGACGAGGAATCCGAGAAAGATGGTGCTGGCAGAACGATCGATCACGACCGGTCCTTTGGACCTAGAGAAAATATACCGTCTGGTCTGCTCCTCGAACCAGCCCGCCCGAACTCGTCGAAGTCGCCCGCCGGAGTCGCTCGAACGCACCCGCTCGAACAGTGCTCGTCGCGATCGTGGGATCACCGTCGCGTTTCGTCGGTATCCCCCGTCTCTGTGGGTTCCGACGTCGCTACGCGGCCTCGAGAAATCGCGCCGTCGCCGACGTGTGGCCGCGGTTGAACGAGAGGATCGCGACCCGAATCACGTCCGTCACCTCACACTCGTCGGGAATGTCTTCGATGAAGATGACGAATCCCTCCACCTTTCCGACCGCCCGCCGTTCGCCCGAGTGGTGGTCGCTGAACTCGCGAATGGCGACTGTTACGGTGTCGCCGATGTCGACCGGTGGGTCGCGTTCCTGCGCTGCCTCGTGACGTTCCCTCGATCGCCGCTCGTCCGCTGATCGATTCCGGCCTCGAACTCGTTTGAACAGCAACGAGCCGACCAAGAGGATGACGAGTCCGCTCGCGCCGATCATCGTTGGGTCGAGCATACTCAAATCGGTTCCGCCGGGGTCTTTGGTGTTGCGGTACTGGCGACCGGATTCCTCCGCGACATCGCGTCCGCGAGCCGATTCCGTTATTCATTCGAAAAGCAGAATCAGTTCGCGATCGTTGCCCGGACTACAATTCATCGACGAATCCACGAAAGAGAGTGTCCCGACGCCGCTCAGGGCGTATGTTGCTCGACGTGCAACATACTTAGATTGTGTGTATGAATATATGTTCTTTGTAATTTTCTGTGTATGTCGAGATGTAATCGGCGCGGCCTCCTGATGACGGGGGCTGGGGCAGCTTTTGCTGGCAGGGTAGCCACCGCCGGTGATAGCGTCAGCGCCAACACGGGACCCGAATCCGACGTTTCGGACGGAAGTGAGACTTCTGGGGAGAGCGAGGAGCCGAACACGCCCTCCGAAACTGCGGCCCTGCCTGACTGGACGTCGTATCGGGGAAATGAGGGGAATACGTGTTTCTTCGAAGCTGGTCACGAATTCGACGGGGAGACCCTCGAGGTCGCGTGGTCGGTCGAGTGTGGATGTGACGGGTTTGCGATCGCGGACGATATCATCTACACGGGAACGGGTGACGGTGTCGTCGCCCGCCGCGTCGACGACGGCTTGATCGAGTGGGAAACGACCGACGTGAGCGGTACGTATCCGGTCGTGGCCGACGGAACACTCTACGTCGACGGCGACGGCGAAATCGTCGCGCTCGATCCGACGAACGGGAGTCGCCGTTGGCAGAGCGACATCGGTGGTGCATACGTCTCCGCGCCGACGGTGGCCTACGGCACGGTCTACGCGACCGTGGATGCAACGCTGTATGCACTCGAAACCGACGACGGATCGATCCGGTGGCAGCGGGAGTTACTCGAGCCCACGGGGAATACGTGGAGGTGTAGCGCCCCCCTCTTCGGTACAGCCGCAGCCAACGAGCGGCTCTACGTCGCGACGGCTCAATCCTGTTTCACGATCGATCCAGAGACGGGCGAAACGGTGGACCGATTCAGGAGCGACACGGAAAGCCCAGTGACGTCGATTGCCGCCAATTCGACCGTAATCGCGACCGAGACCACTGCGTTTGGCGGGACTGACGCGACCATCTACGACTCCGAGACCAAGGATATCCGCCTCACACGCGGCGGGAGCAGTTTCGCGCTGGGCGACGACATCGCCGTTTCCAGCCACCGGGAAAACGGTCTGAAGACGGTCGACCTCGAGAGCGGCGAAACGATCCATGAGTGGTCGATCGGGAGCACTCGGCCCGTCCTCGTCGGTGATACGATCTACGTTTACTCCCCGGCGCAGTACTCGAAACCCGAGACGGAATCCGGTTCGATCGTCGCGCTGGACACGAACCAGGGGACCGAGAAGTGGCGGTTCGAGGTAGACCGCGCGGTTCAATTCGGCCGTCTCGCTCTCAGCGGAAACGCGATCTATCTGGTGAGCGAGGACGGCGTGACGGCGATTCGGGAAGCGTCGTCCGGCGAAGTTCCAGACGACGGGGCCGGCGACGGATCCGATGGCTCTGGCGGTTCGGATGGATCTGGTAGCTCCGGCGACGGATCTGATAGCTCGGATGGATCTGGTGGCTCCGGTAGCTCGGACGGCTCAGGCGAGTCCAGCGACGGGTCCGCCGGCTCTGGCGGCTCGGGGTCCGATTCAAACGGGGCCGGCGGATCCAGCAGCGAATCCATCGAATCCGACGACGATACCCAGAACGAATCAGCGGCTCCCGCCAGTACGAAATCGACGGGCGGTATATTCAGCGATATCAACCCGCTCGGCGCCCTCACCGGGCTCGCCGTCATGGGCGGCGGTGCTGCACTCGCCTCACGGCGGTTCAACCCGCACAACGACACGACGGACGACGATGGATCGTCAGAAGACTGACCTTGCGCTATCCGTCCGTTCGAAGTGTTAGCCAACCATAGGGCGATGTCGGGATCCCCGAGGAATCATTCGAGGCGCAGTGACGTGGCGCTCACGATTCGGCGAACGTGGTAGCCGTCGTGCGCTCGCGGTGTCCCGCAGATGCGAGGGTGTGATGCGGATATCGTCACCGATCGTCGGTCGACCGGAGATCGAGCAGTTCGACCGACTCGGGCACGGTCTCGAGGACGCTCGCGGGCCACCCTCGGTGCGCGAGCGAGACGGACGCGTTCGGATTCGCGTCGACGAGCCGAGCGACGCCGTCGGCCGCGGCCTCGAGCGCCGCTCGATCGGTCCGCGCTGGAACTTCGGCGGTGAGCGGGTAGCTCTTCGAGAGGGCTCTTGGGAAGGGACCGAACGGGGGCTGGACTCGCCAGACTTCGTCGAACCCGTCGTCGGGCGCGGACCGGTCGACGGTGAGCAACAGCGAATCCGGGACAGAGAGTCGCTCGAGGCGCTGCTGGTGGCGCACGACTTCGGGCCGGCGCGCGCTCTCGTGGGAGGTGTAGAAAAAAGACCCTTTTGAGACGGGATCCGAGCGCTCGAGTTGGGCTGCGTGGTCGAGCAATGCGCGGTACCCGTCGAGCATCGTCGGGTGAGCGCGGGCACGTTGCTCGACGAGTTCGAGCAGATCGCCGGCACGGATGGCCTGCTTGATTCGGCGGATCTCGGCGAAGGTAACGTGGAGGTTGTGGGCTGCCAGTTCCGACTCGCGGTCGTCCGCCGGGAGTGCGCGGAGGTCGTCGGGCGAGTGCTCGGTGCAGACGGCACAGGAACAGGGGAGGTACTCGAGATCCCCGAGCGCTCGAGTGCCCCGAACCGTCAGGTAGCGGTCGTCACGAGCGTATATCGCGTAGGCCGCCGAGTCGAACAGGTCACAGCCCATCGCGACCGCAAGCGCGAACATCATGGGGTGGCCGGCGCCGAAGAGGTGGACGGGAGCGTCGGCGCCCAGGCCGCGTTTGGCCGCGGCGACGACGTCGATCATGTCGTCATACCGGTAGTCGTTCATCAACGGAACGACCGCGCCGACCGGGAAGACGTCGAGATCGGTCCCCGCTGCGTGGCGGCCTGCTCGCTCGCGCAGGTCCGGATCGGTCGACCCCTGGACGGGCGCGCTGACGAGCATCTCGCCCGTGTCGGCGGCCTCGGCGATTTCGAGCCGTTCCTGCGTTGTCTCGAGGTCGGCTTCGGCGCGCTCGCGGGAAACGTCCGGCGGCGTCGGGATGTCGACGGGGGTAGCGATATCGGAGCCGATCTCGCGCTGGAAGGCGAGAATCTCCTCGGTCGTGACGTCGATTTCGCCGTACTCCGAGAGCTGAAAGGAGCCGGAGTCCGTCATGATCGCACCCGAGAAATCGAGCATGTCGTGGAGACCGTCGGTGCGGGCGCGCTCGCGGAGGACGTCGTCACCGTGAATGATATACGAGTTGGTGATGAGAATCTCCGCACCGAACTCGTCAGCGAGCCGACGCGGGCGTATCGTATCCAGATTTGGGTTGATTACCGGCAGAAGCGCCGGGGTTTCGACGGTGACGCCGGCACGCGGGACGGTGAGTTCGCCGATGCGACCGCCGGCATCCGCGCCCCGAAGTTCGAAGCACTCGCGCATTGACCGCCCTTTGTGCCGTCGAACGTAAGTCGTGATTGTTTTCGATCGGCCGACGAGCCGACCACGGACGGCCACTCGGATCGACGGTGCGAGACTGTACCCACGTATTCGGCAGCGAAAGGAGACGAAGCCGCTTTACGCGCTGGACCGCTTGCGTTTCCTAATGAGTAATCCCACGCCCGAAGTCTACGAGCAGGGCAAGGGCATGGACGCCCACAATCAGGTGATGCGGGAAATCCGCTCGCGCAAAGAGGCCAGTTACGATCCCCACGAGCCAACCCGCGTCTGGCTCGACGAGGACAACACGCCCGGTGGCGTCAAAACGAGCCTCACGATCATCCTCAACACCGGCGGCTGCCGCTGGGCCCGCGCTGGCGGTTGTACCATGTGCGGTTACGTCGCCGAGAGCGTCGACGGCGGCTCCGTCTCCCACGATGCAATCATGGACCAGATCGACGTCTGTCTCGAGCACGAGGCCGACAACGCGGACGAGCCCGCTGATCTCATCAAGATCTACACCTCCGGTTCGTTTCTCGACGAACGTGAAGTCGATGCAGAGAGCCGCCGAGCGATTGCCGAGACCTTCGGCGACCGTGAACGGATCGTCCTCGAATCCCTGCCCGACTTCGTCGACCGTGAGAAGATCGGCGACTTCACCCGGCACGGACTGGACACCGACGTCGCGATTGGCCTCGAGACGGCGACCGATCGCGTTCGCCACGACTGCGTGAACAAGTACTTCGACTTCGCGGATTTCGAGGCTGCGTGCGCGGAAGCGACAGCCGCAGCCGCGGACGCGAGTACCGACGCCGCGGCGGGGATCAAGGCCTACCTCCTGCTGAAACCGCCGTTTCTCACCGAGTCCGAGGCCGTCGAGGACATGATCTCGTCGATCGAGCGCTGTGCGGACGTCGAGGGCTGTCACACCGTCTCGATGAACCCGTGTAACGTCCAGCGCTATACGATGGTCGACGAACTCTACTTCAACGACGGCTACCGCCCGCCGTGGCTCTGGTCGGTCGCCCACGTCCTGGAGGAGACGGCGGGGGTCGACGCAATCGTGGTCTCGGATCCGGTCGGCCACGGCTCCGATCGCGGCCCCCACAACTGCGGAGACTGTGACGACCGCGTCCAGACGGCAATCAAGGACTTCGACCTCCGTCAGGACCCGACGGTCTTCGAGCAGGTGTCCTGCGACTGCGAATTGACCTGGGAGACCGTCATGTCGCGCGAGCGAAGCTTCAATCAGCCACTCACGCACTGACGACGCCAGTCCACGAGACGTGATAACCGGAGGTGAACTACTCCGCCCTCCCGCGCTCGGGCCTCCCCGGCCCTCGCTTGGTGCGGACGGAGCGTCCTGTTTCTGTGTCGGAACGTGCAGGAACAGATCCCACAGCGTCCACAAGACGCGGAGCGTCTCGTGCGGCCCGGCAGAACGCCGTAATGAGTGACGGAAGTTATGGGCATAGACTGAGACGGGCGAGTGATGGGAGGAGACCGGCGAGGCGATCTTATTCGTCATCTAAGTGAGCAGGAGTTGGATCGTCTGCTGGACGAAGCAGACGATCCAAAGATCATCAAGCGACTCACCTTTGTCAAACGTCTCTACAAGGGAGCAACGTACGAGGAAGCAGCCGACGACGTTGGCAAATCTGCGTCGACTGGAAGTCGCTGGGCGCGTCGATGGAACGATGGCGGACTTGGTCAGTTGACACCGAACTTCGGGGGCCTTCCGCCCCCGAAGCTCGGTGACGAGGAACAAAAGCGTCTTTTAGAACTTCTCCGGGAGGGGCAACCCTGGAAAGCACAGGAAGTTCATCAGCTCTTGGACGAAGAGTTTGGTGTAGAGTACCATCCGGATTATCTCGGTCGATTCCTCCGGAATCTCGGACTGTCCTACGCTAAACCACGTCCAAAGCGCCCCTCTCGGCCACAAAACGCAGATGAAATCCTCGAAGAACGCGTCGCGGACGCGTTCGACGAGGAGACAGAGACGGCACATAACAAGCGTCCTGATGATGAGGACGAAGGATGGGTCCTCGACGACGATATTTGCACGGATGGGGGAACTGTCGTCGGTTTTTGTGATGCTTCGCATCCACACCCATACGACAATTCGCATCGACTGTGGTACGTTGATGATCCGACACTGGAACGACCGCTGGTGAAGCTTGACGAACCAGCGGTCGGATGCTATACGCTCAACGGCGAAAGTGTCCTGACGTTCCCTGAAGATCAATCGAAAGAGAACATCTGTGCGCTACTGGAGCAAGTCCGCGAGCAGAATCCGTGTTCCCGGATTCTGCTCGTCTTGGATAACTTCTCGTCTCACATCTGTGAACACACGCGCAAGCGCGCACATCAACTCGGTATTGATCTCGTCTTTCTTCCGGTCGGCTCACCGCATCTCAACCCGATTGAACAGGTCTGGAAAGTCCTCAAACGCACTGCCTCGCCAATCGTGGTGGCGAGCGAGAGCGCGTTCCGAACTCTCGCTCGCCGTCTCTTCGACACCCTTACCGATCGACTCGGATTTGCTAAGTCCTGGATCGATCAATTCCTCAGTCCATATTTGCAAAAGTTATCTTGATCATTATGGCGTTCTGCGGACGGTTCCAGACTCCGCAGGCGACTTCCCTTGACAGGTGGTTCGGAGTGTCCCACTCCTACCGGTTGGACACTCGACCACAACCGACGATGCACGCTTGTTGTCGCGTTTGAACACCGCCGGAAGCATGGTGAGCATCTTATTCTCACCTTCGACCGAAGGGATAATAAGGGTGCCGATCCACACGAAAACAAGACGTGCGGGCGCTGTCTCCCCTCCCTGCTCGCTTCGCTCGCTGAAGATAGCGCGGGACCGTCGGTCCCGCTGACCATGCGAACGGCGTCGCCGTGAGCAGAAGGGAGCTTAGCGCCCTCAATTACAGCTAACTACTTCACTTTCGAGGCGGTACCGTCGGATATGGACCTCCCGTCGCTTTCGGAGTACTGGAACGAAATTGAACCCACACTGCTGATCGCCGTCGGCTTCGTGCTGTTCATTTTCCCCGAGCCCGCGACCTCCGCTTTCGGCGCGGGGCTCATGCTACTCGGCGTTAGCTGGTGGTTCTACGAGTGGGGACGCTGAGGAGATACTGGACGGTGAGGACAGGCTAGTGCTATCGAGGGGACCTCTGCGGTCCACTTCCGATCGAAGTGGTTCAACTCAACTCGACGTGACTCAGACGGACTGCTGTCCGTCGGTTCCGGAGCAATCGCAACCGTCCGGTGGGTGCTCCGGCAAAACGTTACAGCAGACCGTATCATCCCCCCTTTCTCGATGGCGTTGCTCGCTCAGTGGTTCCGAAGGTGTCTCGTCGTTTTCGACGCGTCGATCGCTGGTCGCCGTGCGATCGTACGCCGCGAGACCGACTTCGCGTCGGCGCGGGGAACCTCGAGCGTCACGACGGGGCCACGGGGGTCATTGTCCGTAAAGGAGAACTGTTCGCCCGTCTGAGTGACGATCCGGTCGACTAGAGGAATTAGCAAAACAATTCGTAGTTTTGCTTCAGTGCTCTTCAGAGACCGATGAATACTTCGCGATGAATACAGCGCGCGAGTCTTGCATCCTGAAAAAGTCCGAACAGCAGGTATCTGTGGAACTCGATCTGATAAAATCGAGACGTATTCGTTAATTCGGAGTGGTCGTCAATCCGCGGGAAAGTGCACTAATAAGCAGGTCCTGGATGGCTTCGTAGTACTCTGGACCGTAGGCCTCGAACTCCGATCTATTCCGAACGACGAGGCTGATCACACTCATCACGCCCATGACAGTGACCGGATCCTCATCGGATACCAGACCGTCACTCTCAGTACGGATCGACTCGATGAAGGGCAGGAATTTGCCCAAGCCTTCCTGCTGGACTTCTTCGAATCGTTCAGACGAGACGTTCTTCCGGAACATTTGATTCACGTTCTCCTCGGCCATCATCTGTTGGATGTAGGGATTCTCCTCCGCGAACTCTCGATAACACCGGAATAGTGCTTCCAACTGTTCGCTTGACCCATCGGCACCAGCTATCTCATCCTGAGCTCGGTCGTGAAGTTGTTCGAATTCTCGTCGAAGAATTTCGAGGTAGAGGTCAGCCTTCGATTCGAAGTAAAGATAGAATGTACTCTTTGCGACCCCGACAGGTTCGGTGATGTCGGCAACGTTGGTCTTTTTTGGACCGTACGAAAGCAGCCGCTCACGCCCTGACTCGAGAAGGGCCTCATACATCTCGCGTTTCTCTTCGGTCTCGAAATCGGTCATATCGGAACGAGGGTTTCTAACTCTATAACTAATTTGGTCATCGGTCAGTGACTTACTGACCAATACAGTTATTAGGTCAGTCAACGCAGTTGTAGCCATGGATCCAATCGAAGTACTCGATCTCACGAAGGAGTACGGGAGCGTCCGGGGTGTCGATTCGCTCTCGTTCACCGTCGAATCGGGCGAAGTATTCGGGTTTCTCGGCCCCAACGGGGCTGGAAAGACGACCACCATCGAAACCCTTCTCGGATTACTCAACCCCACTGAAGGGACAGCCGAAGTCCTCGGGGCAGACATCCGAGACGAGGATGCTCTCATCGAAGCGAAGCGGCGAATCGGGTATCTGCCAGCCGAACTTGGGTTCAATGAAGAGGTGACCGGCGAACGCGTTCTAGAGTATCACGAATCGGTCAAAGGGGCACAGCGCCGAGCTGATCTGCTTGAGGTGTTCACTCCTCCGCTCAAACGACCGATTCGGGAGTATTCCTCCGGAAATCGCCGAATGCTCGGCCTCGTCCAGGCGTTCATGCACGACCCCGACCTCGTCATCTTGGATGAACCGACCTCCGGTCTTGACCCGCTCAAACAAGCGGAGTTCAACGAGTTCATCAGGGACGAACGAGAGCGCGGGACGACGATATTCTTCTCCTCGCACGTCCTCAGTGAGGTCCGTCGAATCTGCGACCGTGTCGGAATCCTCAGGAACGGTCAGCTGGTCGGTCTGGTGGACATCGAGACGTTACTCGAGCAGGGCGGGAAGCGGGTTCAGGTCAGAATCGACAGTGACGCAGCTGAGGAGGTAATCGAGCTCGACGGTGTTATCGAAGCGACGGTGATAGGGGGTGAGCTTCAGTTCACGTATGTGGGCGACTACAACGAACTGTTTCGGGTTCTCGCAGAGCAGCATGTGCTCGATGTCGAAATCAGTGAACCGCCGCTCGAAGACGTCTTCATGCACTATTACGAGTCAACCGATGCAAATCCGAACTTTTCAGCTGAGGTCGCCAATGTTTGAGACCACTCAGTACGAGGTGGGTCGTCGGCTTCGGGGGACGGCGATTCTGACGGCCGGTGTCAGTGTTCTCGCTGTCTTCATGATTTCAATATTCCCATCGATGGAGGCCTCTGGTATCGATCTCGATGCGATGATCGAGTCGTATCCGCCGGCAATGCGGGAAGCGTTCGGAATCGAGACGCTCGCCTCGATCGAAGGGTTCCTCGCCGTGGAATTCTACAACTTCGTCTGGCTGCTGCTCTTTGGACTGTATTTCGCGTATTCCGCAGCGGGTCTCATCGCAGATGATATCGAGCGAGATCGGATGGGCTTGTTACTCTCGTTCCCGGTGGCGCGGACACGTTTGCTTGGAGAGAAATTCGCCTCGTTGCTGGTCCAGATACTGGTTTTGAACGCGGTGGCTGCTCTCGTGGTCTATGCTGGAGTGACCGTCATTGGGGAGTCCATCGACCCGGTGAGCGTTGGAATGGTTCACCTCCTGTCCGTCCCGTATCTGCTGGTCTGCGGTGGGATTGGGCTCACGTTGTCAGTTCTCGTGAATCGAGCAGAAACCGCCAAACGAGGCGCTATTGCGTCTGTTTTCGTGTTGTACTTGGTCGATTCGATTACCGCGGGACTCGAAGCGTTGGACTGGCTTCAGTACATCAGTCCAACACAATACTTCGATCCCACGGCGATCCTCGTACACGGGAGTTACGACCTACTGAACGCAGCGACTCTGATAGTGATGTTCATCGGCCTACTTTCGGTGAGTCAGCTACTATTCGCCCGTAGAGATATCTGAGATTGGAATCGCGAATATCTTCGGTAACCGACTGAAATTCCCTGATTCTCCTCCACGGACGTACTCGGTTGCGTGATGCTGGACTCCTGCTCTGAATCGTGCACGGCAAAAGAAAAGTGATAGAGAATATCTATTTTGGGACTATGAATTTAAATGCTGATTCTTATAGCCAGCGGCCGAGTCCGCTCGCGTGTCTCGTGCGTGGAACACTGGCAGTTGAATCGGTGTCTGTTGCGGCGAGAGCCGGTGTCAAACGAGTGAGCCGACTGTGTCGACCGACATAAAACAAGTTACCCCCCGACCGTGAGCGAACGTACCGTCAGCCCCCCGCTCGTGCCCGCTATGCGATCGTATCCGTGTTAGCGAATCCCCGGAGGATACCCTGGCCGTCCGTCGGGCCGACGTCGGGGAGGGTGGCGCGCTCGGGATGGGGCATCAACACCGCGACGGTTTCGCGCTCGCCGAGGACACCGGCAACGTCGTGTTTGGATCCGTTAGGGTTCGCTTCGGGTCCGGTCGTCCCGTTCTCGTCACAGTACCGAAAGAGGATCTGGCCCTCGTCTTCCAGTTCCGTGAGTCTATCGTCGTCGGTCTCGTAGCGGCCCTCGCCGTGGGCGATCGGAACTTCGATGACGTCGCCTTCGCTGTAGGCGGCCGTCCACGGTGTGTCGTCTCGTTCGACGCGCAGATAGACGTGTTCGCACTGGAAGCGAGCGCTCTCGTTGGTCGTGAACGCTCCCTCGGTGAGGCCGGACTCGCAGCCGACCTGTGCCCCGTTGCAGATGCCGAGGACCGGAACGCCCTCGGCCGCAGCGTCGCGGATCTCGGTCATAATCGGCGAGCGGGCCGCCATCGCCCCTGCGCGCAGGTAGTCGCCGTATGAAAAGCCTCCTGGCAGGACGACGCCCGTCGTATCTGGCGGCAGACCGTCTTCGTGCCAGACGATCTCGGCGTCGATGTCGAGGTGTGCGAGAGCGCGTTCGGCGTCGCGGTCGCAGTTCGAACCGCCGAAACGAATTATCGAGACCGTCACAGTCGCCACCCCGCAGTGCCGTGACTGCCGGACTCGATACGGGTACTGGAACCCACCATCTACCGTTCGTCGACTTCCACGTCGTAGTCGTGGATCGTCGGATTCGCCAGGAGTCGGTCGGCCATTTCGCCCGCGCGATCGCGAGCGCCATCCGCGGAGTCGGCCTCGAGATCGATCTCGAAGCGATCGGCCGAGCGTAGATCCTCGAGCGCGAAGCCCAGTCGCTCGAGGGCTCCTTTCGTCGTCTCGGCTTCGGGGTCGAGCACGCCGTGTTTGAGTCGAACCGTCACCGTCGCGGTGTAGGCGGTCATCATCTAATACCCCGTAACCGTGCTCAAAAACGCTTTCGTTGTTTGCCTGCAATGCACGTACGTGGACACAACCTGGCGCTCCCGATGACAGGTCGCCGCTCGCACGGCCGGTGTCCGGTGGCGCTCGGCCGGGCGGCGATCACGCCGGGCGCGCAACGACGATGTCGCCCGTCGCGTGGACGGTGATCGAGTACGCGTCTAGCTGGAACGTCACTTGGCCGATGTTTCGGCCCGCGGTCCCGCCCGTCGGCGCGAAGAGCGTCTCGAGGCTTTCGGGATCGATTTGGTCGTAGAGCCGTTCCACCTCGGTTGGGTCGGATTCGGAGAGTTCAGCGACCATCGAGACGATCGTCGTCGTCAGCGAGTCGGTACCCGTCCAGTCGTGTGAAACGAACGCGGTCTTCCGTTCGCGATCGATTCGTGATCGTCCGTAATCGTGTGGTTTTGCCGTCATTGTAGTTACCTATCAGCTGGCGACTGTCACTGTACGTGACTGAAAAGTCATTCCACAGACGAAGGTATAAATCCCTGTCAGACAATTTACGAACGGTTGTAGGACAAAATAATCGCATTCGCGAGACGGGGTGGCGGTCTCTCGAGAGCGTCCGTCATACGTCAGACACGGGAGACCAGATCGACCGAGGGACCGCCCCAAGAACGCTCGGTTTCTCAATCGAACCGGCGAACACACCGACAAATCGTGCCGAACGGCGTCAGACAATCGGCCGGGATGCTCGAGCGAACGGTCCGCATCCGACCGCAGGCCACAGCGAACCTAACCCGGGGCTTACAGGTTCCGGTGGTGGTCGATACCGGTGGACACGGGACGAGTCGACGAGAAGATGCGGCACAGCGTTGCACGAGCGTGACGCGGTGGACGATCAGCGAGCGACGACCGGTTCCATTCATCCACGGAAATTGTCGGATCGATGGGATAGTGTGGGTAATTCTCACGCGGTACCGCGGAAAGCAGGATTTTTAGCCGCTCGAAAATTGATATCCGTCGTGATGAATCGACAATCGCTCGAGCGGAGGTGGCAGCGTTGACGACCGACGTAACCGAAATCACGGTGATCGGAGAGGACGATACCGGGCTCGTCGCCCGGGTGACCAGCCTGCTGTTCGAGCGAGGAATCAACATTGAGGATCTCGACCAGGCGGTCCGCGACGGCGTCTTCCGGATGTATCTGGCCGTCGACACCTCCGAAATGGTCTGTACGGAGGCGACGCTCCGGACGGATCTCAACGACCTCGGAGACGACCTCGGACTCGACGTTCAGGTCCGGTTCCCCGCCGACCGCGAAACGCAACAGATCGCGGTCCTCGTCACCAAGGAGAGCCACTGTCTCGAGGCGCTGTTCGAGGCCTGGGCCAACGACGACCTCGGCGCGGACATCGGCGTCGTCATCGGCAACCACGATGACCTCCAGCCACTGGCCGAACACTACGACATTCCGTTTCACGACGTCGGCGACGAGGGCGGCCAGCAAAACGAGGAACGCCTCCTCGAGTTGCTCGCCGAGTACGACGTCGATCTGATCGTTCTCGCCCGGTACATGCGCATTCTCAGCCCGAACGTCGTCTTCCGCTACGAAGACCGCATCATCAACGTTCACCCCTCGTTGTTGCCGGCGTTCCCCGGGGCGGAGGCCTACCGACAGGCAGTCGAGGAAGGTGTTCGCGTCGCCGGCGTCACCGCCCACTACGTCACGACCGACCTCGATCAGGGGCCGATCATCACCCAGCGCGCGTTCGACGTGCCCGACGACGCCGACGTAGAGGAGATGAAACATCGCGGCCAACCGCTCGAAGCCGACGCCCTGCTCGAAGCCGTCCAGCTTCACTTAAACGGCGATATTTCGGTCCATCGCGGCCGGACGTCCGTCCGGGAGAACGGCGATACGTACCAGCTCGGTCTGCCCGATGAAATCCGGGAGTTCACCCCGGACCGGCCGGTCGACGGAATCGGTAGCGCGGTCGCCGACAACCAGTAGGTCCCTCGGATCGGTATTCGCAGTGATCGGTCGGGTTCCGTCCGGTCTGACCGCCGTCAGTCCGTCAGGCCGACCTCGACATCTCCCAGGTCTCGAGGCATCCGTCGCTACAGAAGTACTGGTAGACCGCCGTTCCGTCTTCGACGGTCGTCACGACGCGCTGTTCAGAAGCCGGTCCTGACCGTTCGCCACACTTGTGACACGCGGGTGCGTCCTCGTCTGTCGAGTCAGTCATCGATCGACAGATGGGACGAGACTCACTTTAACGAATTCATTTCGGCCGTATCAGCCGTAAAGGGTCTACTCGTCCCGACCGCGTGCTGTGGGGGCTGAAGCCCGATACCCCGACTCTACCTGCTTGAGTCGGTGGTGCGTACGCGTGGGTCCACGGGTAGCCTTATCGCAACCGACGACGTACAATGGGATGTCATGGCACAGCAAGAAATACAGCAGGAGTTGTACGTCGATCAGTACACGCTCGGTCTCGTCGGTCCCGACCAAGAGTGGGCAGGAACCGTCGCCGACGGGGGGACGGTCACGACGTATACGCCGCCGGGGTGTTGGGGGCCGATGATCACGCCGGAGTTTCGCGGGGGACACGAGGTGACGAGACCGATCCGTGTCGAGGGCGCGTCGGTTGGCGACGCCGTTGCGCTCCACATTCGGGACGTCGACGTGACGAGTATGGCGACGAGCACGGGATCGATGGCCGAGCGGGAGGACGCCTTCGGTGACGACCCGTTCGTCGATCACCGCTGTCCGGAGTGTGGCACCGAGTGGCCGGAGACCGTCGTCGAAGGGACCGGCGAGGACGCGATCAAGTGCGCCGAGTGCGGTGCGAACGCCTCTTCATTCGGTTTCGAGTACGGCTATACCGTCGCCTTCGACGACGACCACACTGTCGGGATCACGCTCGACGAAGACGGCGCCCACGACCTCGCCGAAACCGCCGACGAGGTGATGGACATCCCGGAGAACTCGCGCCAGCACCCCATCGTACTGTACGAACCCGGCGAGATGCCCGGCACCCTGGGACGACTGCGCCCGTTCATCGGGAACGTCGGCACGACTCCGCCGATCACGATGCCCGATTCGCACAACGCAGGCGACTTCGGCCAGTTCCTCATCGGCGCCGAACACGACTACGGCCTCGAGAGCGAAGCCGACCTCGAGGCCCGCACCGACGGCCACATGGACGTCCCGCAGGTCCGGCCGGGCGCGACGCTAATCTGCCCGGTCAAGATCGATGGCGCCGGAATCTACGTCGGTGACTTGCACGCGAATCAGGGTGACGGTGAACTTTCGCTGCACACGACCGACATAAGCGGCACCGTCACGATGGACGTCGACGTCATCGAGGGCCTCGAACTCGATGGTCCGGTCCTCCTGCCCACCGCTGAGGACCTCCCGTTCATCAGCAAACCGTACAGCGACCGGGAGCGCGAAACGGGGCGTGAACTCGGCGAAGAGCACGGTGTCGACGTGGAAGACGACATGGGTCCGATTCAGGTGATCGGCTCCGGTGCGACCGTCAACGACGCCACGCAGAACGCGTTCGACCGCGCGACCGAACTACTCTCCATGAGCGAGGGCGAGGTTCGCTCGCGGTGTACGTTCACTGGCGGCGTCCAGATCGGCAGGCTCCCCGGCGTCGTCCAACTCGACATGCTCGCGCCGATGGACGTCCTGGAGGACTTGGATATCGCTCATCTGGTGCGCGAGCAGTACGGGCTCTAGCGCCGGCCGCTTTCTCCTGGCCGACATGACGTTCTCCGGTCGATATTCCCGTTGGAACGACGCGATGCGTCGAACGGCGTCGGTGTCGCCCTGCCCTGTTCGTTTCGACCGTGTATTACATTCTGGAATCCATTCACCAAAGGATATTGTCTCTGGCCATCGGATTGAACACATGTGATGGCCAGTTCACAACGATCAAAAAGCGTCGAAATTCAAGAGCATTTGCTAGAAGCCAGAGAGCGTGAACTCTCGAGTCAGATCGAATCCGTCGAGTACACCGATGCGAAAGCAGCGAGCCTCTTTACGCTGATTTCCGGCGCTTCGGGGATCGTTTCGCTCGTCGCCATCGTCTCGCCCTACGTCGGCCTCCCAGTTCCGCCCTCGCAAACCTCTGGCGCGGATGTCCTGACATATTACGAGCCATTTTTGGCCGAACCCGCGATCATTTTCGGGATAGTGAGTTTGCTGTTATCACTCGTACTCGCAGTGTTGACCCGCGACGTCGGTGACTATTACGACGGACTGAAAGAAGACGAGTTCGACGATGTTATCGCCGACGTCGAATCCGGTTCGGTCTCGGATCAGTGGCGAATTGACGTGATAAAAGACTTAGAGAAGAGCGTCGAACACAATGCCATTCGCATTCAACACAAGACCTTCACGTACAGTCTCTCGATCTACTGTCTGATGGGTTCCATTCTGTTTCTCTTCACCGGTCTGTACAATCTCGCATACGATACGTCCCCCTCCGTTTCGAATATTACCGCGGCCAGCATCGTGTTCCTGGTCGGCATCGTGTGGATCGTTTCGAAGATAACAGCGCCGACGGTGGACGAAAACGCGCCGCAGAATCGGGGGATGCCGAGTACTACCGTCGTTCAGGTCGCTCGGAAACGAGCCGGAGAGACGACACATTCGAGCGTCGACGACCGGTAAGGAAGAGATTGAGACGGCAGCGCGTGGCCAGTGAGCAGTCGTCTGGGTCTCCGATCCGTCGTGATTTTCGGTCAGTTCGGTGGATCCGTCCGCTTCCCGGAGCCACCCTGAACGGCCGGAACTACCGTCAGCGTCGCGTCGTCCGGCACTCGGTGCTCGAACCCGGTGCGCTCTCCATCGACCGTCGCCCTGACGCTCGGTCGCACGGTATCGCCATCATAGAGGTAGCCCTCCGCCCGCGGATACGCGTCGACGAGGGCGGCCATGGCGTCGGCGACCGTTCCACCCGACCACTCGAGTGTCACCGTTTTCGCACCTGTCGCGCTCCGCAGGGGGCCGTACACCGTGACTACGGTCTCCATGGGTGCGACTGGGTCGAGCGGACACATATATCGACCGGACGCGTTAGTCGTCCAATGCCCGTCGAGAAACGTAGGACCGACCCTCATACGGACTCCTGTACGTCATTGCCGGTGCACCCGCAGGACGGTCGCGGTTGCACCGGGACATCGGTACAGCAGACCGTATCAGTCGTCGCTCGGTTCGGCGGTACTCGATGCGGTCGCCGTCGTGTCTCTCTGGCCGGCCCACTCTCCGGAGAACGCAGATGCGGCGGTGAGACCGACCATCGCGAGAACGATGAGTCCGAGGACGACGCTCGCGACGGTTGCGACTCCGGTAGTGAGGTTGAACAGGACGATACCCGCCACGATTCCACTGGCTGTTGCGAGTGTCATTTTCGCTCACTCGAACGTGGTTGATCCCCCCATATGAGGGTTACTTTGTCCGATTCCTGTTGTGAAACGATACCAGTGGACGTACCAGAGTTCGTCCGCGGACCGTCCTCGTTGAGCGACGGTATCCGTGCAGCCGGGCCGATACCATGCGGTCGAGCTGTCGGGTCGAGACAGTGCAGTCGGGCCGTCGAACCGGCGAACCGTTCCTGGGCGTTCGAGCCGAGAAAATTCACCTCCTCGCTCTATCCCCATCGAACTGGGCGTCGATCGACCGAGCGGCGTCGGGTTTCGCCGAAATCCGTTCAGAGACGGCGAACTGCACCGATCGCAGTCGAGAGCGGCGGTGCGTCGAAAATCTCACGGCCGGTGTACGCGTTCGCACCGGAACAGTACATGTCGCGGGCCGTCTCGAGGACGCCGTCCGCGAGCGGTTCGGGGTCTACGCCGCAGAGCGACTTCCAGTCGGCGACGCCCGCTTGTTTTGCTTCGGCTTTCGCGGCTTCGACGGCCTGCACCCACTCGGGCTGGGTGCGCTTGTGGTACTGGCGCAGCACCTCCTTCGAGAGCTGCGTTCCCTCGTAGCTGAACCGATTCTCGTCGAACGTGCCGACGACGTCGGCGACGCGGATTTCGCCTCGGTAGTACAGGCACTCAATCTTGCCGTCCTCGTGGACCAATCCAGCTTTATTGGCCTGTTCGGTGACGATCCGATTGACCTCGCGGGCGACCGACGCAAGGTCCTCGATATCGGCCTTGCCCGCGATTACGTCGGCTTCGCCACGCTCTAGATAGCGGTCGCCTTCCTCGTACTTCGTCGAAAACTCGACGATTGGGACGTCCAGATCGACAGCTTCCGCCGGCCACTCGTCGAATTCGAGGTCGTGATCGGATGGCTCGGTCCGGCGCCGAAGACTCGAGCCGACCGGGACGCGGTTCCGGAAGACGATTTCGAGCGGAATCAGATAGTTCTCGCCAGCTGCGTCGTGGTAGCGGTCGTACTCGTACTCCCGGCCCTTGTGTGGCAGATCCGGCACCTGCGTGAGATCGATGGCCATCTCCCAGGGCGGGTGCGACGCGTTGTCGAGGTCGATCATGTCACCATTTTTGACGACGCCCCGATAGTGAGTGGGGACGCCTTCGCTCTCGAGGAGTTCGAAGTTGAACGCGCCCATCGTACAGAGGCTCGCGCCTTTCTGCGGGATCTGATCGGGCATCTTTCCCCAGTCGAACACCGAGTAGTCGTCTGTGAAGACGAACGAGCCGCGACCGAGATCCGTCGCGGTCGCTTCTTCCTCGATGCGGAATTCTTTGACGCTCGTCACGCGAGACACCCCGGGACGCATTCGGCGCCGCAGTTCATACCTCAGTTGCCGTGTCGGGACCGTAAGAAGGTTTCAATATCCGATTGGGGTCCGGCGACCGACGATGAAACTCCCTCGAGTACGAATCAGCGGCGAGTCGTTCGCTCAGTCGTCTTCGACGGTCTCGAGCAGTTCCGTTGCGTCCTCTCGTAACGGCTCTTTCAGGGCTCCTTCGTCGACGAGTCCGCGCAGTGTTGAATGGCATTGTGGCGTCGCTAACGCCTTGAGGGTTTGCTGCCGGTACCGATCGTCCAGACTCTCCCGTCGAACGAGTCGCTCGAGTTCGTCGCACTCGTTCGCCATCTTCAGTTCGCTGATAGCCTCCCGTCGCGTTTCGGCTGTGGCGCTCTCGTTGAGTGCGAGATCGATACACTCCTCGGGCGTCCGAGAACTCATGTGGTACCGTTTGCGGCCCCGGCCGATAACTCCACGACCTGCGTTCGACGAGCGTTACTCGTCTGTGGCGAGAGCGAACAGTTCGGGTGTTTCGACGGCGACGGGCGCGAAGCGCGAACACGCCGAACGGAGACCTTTCCGGCTCGAGAACGAAGCTGGGTACGTGATCAGACCGATTTCGGTCCAAAACGTCGCACAGTCCGCGTCCGATCGCTCGCAGTTCGGCTGCGACGGGGACCCGGAAAGCCGTTCAATCGCGAGGTGGCGGTGAAGTGGATTTTCTCCGCTTTGCCCTCGGGAGCGTTCTTCTCGCTACCATCGTCGTGGATCTCCTGTGGACGACGATCTGGGTAGAGGGGGGTGCGGGTCCGCTCACATCGCGGTTACTGGTGTGGACGTGGAGCGGACTCCGACGAATTGGAGACCGGGACTCCCGTCTGCTCACGCTCTCTGGACCGCTCTGTCTCGTGAACGGCCTCGCCGTCTGGATTTTCCTCCTCTGGGCGGGCTGGACGCTCATCTTTGCGAGCGCCGACTATTCCATCATCGATACGATCGACGGCGGGCCGGTCTCCTGGCTGGACCGTCTCTATTTCACCGGATACACGATATTCACGCTGGGAAACGGTGATTTCGCCCCACGGGATGGTATCTGGCAGCTCATGACCACGCTCACGACGGCCAGCGGAATGTTGTTCGTCACCCTGAGCGTCACTTACGTCCTTTCCGTCCTCGACGCCGTCACGCAGAAACGGTCGTTCGCGAGCAGCGTGAGCGGCCTCGGAACGCGGAGCGACGAAATTCTTCGAACGAGCTGGGACAGCAACGAATTCCGCGGCCTCGACGTGCCCCTGAACGACCTCACCTCGCAGTTGAACGCGCTCACGGAGAACCACAAGGCGTACCCGATCCTGCACTATTTCCACAGCGGACAAAGCGACCGTGCGCCGGTGACGAGCATCGCTATCCTCGACGACGCGCTCACGCTGCTTCGGTTTGGCGTCTCCGAATCGGACCGTCCGAGCGACACAATCGTGAAAAACGCGCGGATGAGTGTCCACAGTTATCTCAGAACGCTCCACGAGACGTTCATCGAGCCCGCGGATCGATCGCCACCCGACCCGGCTCTCGATTCGCTTCGCGACGCCGGAATCCCGACCGTTTCCAACGAGGAGTTCACCGCGTCCCTCTCGGATTTGACCGAACGCCGGAAGACGTTGCTCGGTCTCGTCGAGTCGGACGTCCGGGAGTGGCCAACCGGGGACGGACGGCGTCCCAGTTCGTGACGTTTGACCCGCGAAGCCGTCGCTGTCCAGTTCGAAAGCCGCGGATGTCGGGCCAGCAAATTCCTGTGTCGAATCCGCAACTCCGTGTGCGGCGGGTCCACACATCCGCGTGTCGGGCCGACAAATCCATCACGTTTTTCTCACTGTACGGGAATCTTTCGTCGATGGCGCGACCGGTGACCGAGGCTGACCTCACGTTCGAACACGTTCCCGAGACCGACCAGTCCTTCGAGAACGCACTGGCAAAGGCACGCGACGGCGACCGGCTCACGGTCGATGACGCGATCGAGTTACTCACCACGGGGACGGAACATGAGGGACTCGATCGGACTCGTAAGGAACGCGTCCTCGAGGCAGCCGACCGCCGCCGCGCAGAGACCGTCGGCGAGGAGGTAACGTTCATCGCGAATCTGAACAACAACGTCACGACGGCCTGTAACGTGGGCTGTCTGTTCTGTAACTTCAAAGACGCCGCACACACCTTCGAGCGCGAGACCGATGTCGAGTCGGCGGGGTTCACGAAGACGCCCGCCGAATCCAGAGAGATCGTCGCCGACGCGGTCGAACGCGGCATCTACGAGGTCACGTCCGTTTCCGGACTGCACCCCGCGTTCGCACTCGACGACGAACATCGGGAGATACTCGAGGCTCATCCGAACCCGAAGGAGGTGAACTACAAGTCCCCCGCCCTGTACGAGACCAGCCCCGGTACCTACACCGAGCAGATGTCCGCGATGAGCGTCGGCGGGGTGCACGTCCACTCGATGACGCCGGAAGAAGCGTATCACGCGCGACGCGGGACCGACTGGTCGTACGAAGAAGTCTACCGACGGTTGCGTGATGCAGGGCTCGATACGGTCCCCGGAACGGCCGCCGAGATCCTCGTCGACGAGGTCAGAGACGTGATCTGTCCTGGAAAGATCGACACCGACGGCTGGCTCGAGGCCATGGAGGCCGCTGCGACCGTCGGTTTCGACATGACGGCGACGATCATGTACGGTCACGTCGAAAACGAAGCCCACCGAGCGATGCACCTCAAACGGGTCCGCGACTTGCAAGACCGGACGGGGACGATCACGGAGTTCGTTCCGCTTTCCTTTATCCATCAGAATACCCCGTTGTACGAACACGACGTGGTGTCCGGTGGCGCAAGTACTGACGAGGACGAGCTGCTGATCGCCGTCTCGCGGCTCTTTCTCGACAACGTCGATCACATCCAGTCTTCGTGGGTCAAGTATGGCGATCAGCAGGGGGTGAAGATGCTCTCCTGTGGGGCCGACGACTTAATGGGGACGATCCTCTCCGAGGAGATTACCAAACGGGCCGGCGGGGAGTTTGGCGAGTACCGATCGTTCGCCGACTACGTCGACCTCGTTCGTTCGATCGGCCGGATCCCCGTCGAACGGTCGACCGACTACGAGAAACGTCGCGTGATCGATCCCGACGAGTCCCCCATTGGCCCCCGGCTCGGCCCGAAAGCGAACGGAACCCCGCTGCTGACTCGCGAAGAACGGGACGAACGCGAGGCCCGCACCGCACCCATGGACGATTGACCCCATCGGGAACGACCGACCGCCGCTGGTGGCGATAACCCACTCTCGAGCCCGTCATCGTCCGGGCTCTGGTCACGAGCGTGCTGATTCCTATCGAAAGCCAGTACCCCGGTGAAGCCCGAGCGGGTTCCGGTGTGACATACTTTATATCACGTCGAAATGAGATATGGGTATGCGACTCAAAGGCAAGACGGCATTTATCACTGGCGCAGGCTCCGGCCTCGGTCGGGAGGCCGCCGAACTGTTCGCCAAAGAGGGCGCAACGATCGTCGCTGCCGATGTCGACCTTGAGAGCGCCGAGGAGACGGTCGGTCGGGTCGAAGACGCCGGGCAGGAGGGGACGGTACTCGAAGTCGACGTTCGCGACTCGGACGCGGTTCATGCGGCCGTCGACGAAGCGGCCTCGGCGTTCGGTCTCGATATCATGCTCAATAACGCCGGAATCAGCCATGGCCGCGCCGCGGTCGAAGAAATCGGCGAGGACGAGCGCGACCGTCTCATCGACGTAAACATCAAGGGCGTCTGGAACGGCTGCCAGGCGGCCATCCCGCATTTCAGGGAGCAGGGATCGGGCGCGATCGTGAACACGGCCTCGCTGGCCGGCGTCATCGGTGCGCCACAACTCGGGGCGTACTCGCTGACGAAGGGTGCGGTCGTCAACTTCACCCGCACGGTCGCGGCGGAGGTCGGTCCGAGCGGCGTCCGGGCGAACGCCGTCTGTCCGGGCGTAACGGACACGCCGATGCCTCGAAAGAATCGGACCGATGCGGAGTGGGAAGCAACCAAAGAGAAGATGGCACGTCACTACCCGCTCAAGCGACTCGGGCGGCCCGAAGATATCGCCAACGCGATGCTGTTCCTGGCGAGCGACGAGGCCGACTGGATCACTGGCCAAGCGCTGGTCGTCGACGGCGGCTTCTCCTGTGCATGACATCCCGTGAGTTCTCGAGAGAGGAAGTATTTCAGTGCCGGCGACGGAAGAGCGGGGTATGTCGACGGACGAATCCTACGTACGGCGGGCGATCGAACTCTCGAAGGGAGCGGTCGAGAACGGAAACACGCCCTTCGGCTCGCTGCTCGTGATCGACGACGATGTCGTCCGGACGGCCGAGAACACCACGCTCACCGAGGACGATATCGCGGCGCATCCGGAGTTCAAACTCGCCCGATGGGCCGCACGTGAACTCGAGGCGGCCGAGCGTGAGGCGTGTACGATGTACACCAGTACGGAACCGTGTCCGATGTGTGCGAGCGCGATTGCGTACGCGGGGCTCGAGCGGGTCGTCTACAGCGTCCCCGTCGAATCGCTCGCGGACGTTCGAGACGACGGCGTGATCGAAATCCCCTGCGAGGAGGTATTCGACCGGGCCGACGTGAGAACGGGCGTCGACGGACCGATTCTAGAAGACGAGGGACTCGCGGTTCATGACGCGTATTTCTAGCGTTGCTCGCCCCTTCAGCACGGTCGACGGAGCGTTGGCGAGTTGCTATCGGACGGCCGTTACCGCGTCGCGGTCGTCGTTTCGCCTCGGAGCACCGATCGATAGCGCTCGCCTGCGGGGTCGGCCGCCTCGAGCGCATCCCGAATCGTCGGCGAGATCCAGTCGCGTTTCCCGTCCGATCCGTCGTCATCCGCGCCGTCGGCGACGAGGCCGTCGAATTCGTCCGTTCGCACGTCCTGCGGCAGGAACCGTTCGTAGACCGGCAGCCGTTCGCCCAGCGGAACGCCGGCGTAATCGGCAATGTCCTCGAGTTCTCGTAGCGCGGGCCATTCGTATTCCGGATTGATGTGGTCGTCGGTGACCGGTGAGACGCCGCCGAGATCGTCGACGCCGCAGTCGATCAGGTCCTTTGCAGGGGCGAGGTTGGGTGGGACTTGCACCGAAATCTCCTCGGGCAATGCAGCGCGAGCCATCGCCGTCACGCGGCGCATCGTGGCGAGGTCGGGCGAGCCGTCGGACCAGCGTTCGTTGTTCACGACCGGCTGGACGATCACTTCCTGGATGTGGTCGTAGCGCTCGTGCAGTTGGCGGATGGCCAGCAGGCTCTTTGCGCGATCCCGCCAGCTCTCGCCGATCCCCACGAGGATCCCGGTCGTGAAGGCGACATCGAGTTCGCCTGCGTTCGCGAGCGTTCGGAGCCGCTGTCCAGGTACCTTGCGCCGCGGGCCGGCGTGTGCGCTGACTTCTGCGGTCGTCTCGAGCATCACGCCCATGCTGGCGTTGACGTCCGCGACGAGCTCCATCTGCTCACGTGTCTGGTCTCCCGGATTGGCATGTGGGAGCAGTCCTTCCTCGAGCGCGACTTCACAGGCCTCGCGGAGGTAGGCGTGGATCGAATCGTGACCCCACGCCTCGAGTTGTGCGTGAATTTCGGTGTAGCGATCGTCGGGGTCGTCGCCGAACGTGAACAGCGCTTCCGTACAGCCCGCGTCCGCGCCGCGCCGACAGATCTCGCGGACCTCCTCGAGCGAGAGCAACGAGGCCTGGCCGGGCGGGTCGAAGTACGTGCAGTAGGTACAGGTGTACCGACAGGCCGTCGTGAGGGGAACGAACACGTTTCGTGCGAACGTCAACGCTGGCGGTGCGTCGACGTCGTTCGGGCTCGCTTGGAGGAGGTTCTCGACGGCCCGATCATCGACCGTGATATCGACGCCGTACTCGCTCGCCCCGGGGAACATTACGTCGAAGTGTCGGCGCTCGGCACATAAGACTTCACTTCCTCGAGCGGCGGACGCGGACCCAGGCTTGTCGGTCGCTGCTTGCGTGCGACGGACGAGTGGACGCCGCGAATTGGTCACACGCGTCCGGCCAGCCGGTGGACGTCGATTGGGTTGTCGGTATCGCCGTCTGCGGGTCCGGCGTGGGTCGAGCCAGTCTCCGTGAGGAGGTCGGCGTCCGACCCGGCCTCCAGATCCTGCCACAGCGATCCCGCCCGTCGTGGCGCTCGAGGCCGAGGACGTCGACGCCCCGCCTCGCAGGGTGATAGACCGCGGCACTCCCCATGCCACCGACGCCGATCACGATCGCGTCGTGCGAACTGCGTGTCATCGGCCCACCCGACGGAGCAAGGTGGAGAAGTCTTTACGTCACGTCGACACCGGAACCGCCGTCACTCGGTCGGATCGCTCCTCGCTCGAGTCGCCTGGAGCCGTCCCGTCGCCCTCTCGAGTTCGAACCCGAACGCTCGGAGCTGATCGGCCGTTCGCCCGGTCCCGTGGACGAGCACTTCGACGAGGTCCGACGGCTCGTCGACGTCGGTTGCGAGCCGGAAGGAGTCGACCGTCTCGAGGCTCGCGTCCGCCGCCCGAGCGATCTCGCGGTGGTCCAGGTAGGACGCACCGTGGTAGTCGACCCGGAACTCCGGGTGGCGGACGACGAGCCCGTTCGTTCCCCCGCCCCGTCCCGGTGCGATCGCGACGTCGGCGTCAGTCGCGAAGAGAATCGCGAGCGCGTCCGGCGTCGCCAGCGCGAGATCGGCCATGACGACGGCGACGGGTTCATCGTCCTCGCTTGCCGGGAGCCGCGCGTTGACCGCCGGCGTGAGCGGGCGGTCGTCGACTTCGACGGACGTCGCCTCCGCCACCTCGTCCGGAAGTGCGAGATCGGCAGCGACGAGCGGTGCGGTCGAGACGACCGTCGGCTCGTGGTCCGCCTCGACGACGGCGCGCAGGACGTCCGCGAGCATCTCGCGAGCGAACGTCGATCGCTCCGGTTCGGTGAGGACGGCCGCGAGTCGAGTTTTCGGCGTCTCAGCGGCGAAGGGGACCACGACGCGCATCTGAATCTGCTTGTGGTACTCCGGGTGCGCTCAAAAACACGTCGAACCGAGTGCGATCGCCGATCCCGTCGCGGCGGGTGGCCCTTCGTTCCTACCGGCGCCGACCGAATCGTTCTGTGCTCCCGCGGCCCCCAACGTGAACGCGACCGTTCGAGACGTCGAAAAGAGACCGAAACGTAACCTAGAAGAGCGGTTCGAGTTCGTCCTCGTCGTCTTCGACCAGTTCCTCGAGGTTCTCCTCACTTTCCCGTTGAATGTCGTCGATGTTGTCCTGTGCCTCGATAGCGACCTGCTGGAGGCGCTTGATTCGGGGAACGTTCGTCACGCCCGAGAGCAAAACCGCCGCGGCGACCTCCGGTTCGCCGCGCGGGAAGTCACCGCCGCGGACCTCCATGCTCCCGGTTTCCTCCTCGAGCCACTTCCGTCCGCGTTCGATACCTTTCCGGTTCAGGTAGTCCGAGGGACCGGAGAGGACGAGCAGGGCGCGTTCGGCGCCTTCGATCTCACACGGAAGCGTCAGTCGGCCGAGCGCGGCCTTACGGACGAGGCTCGTAATGCGGTTGGTCGTGTTCGCGGCGTCCAGGTTGTCGTCCCCGCTGGTATCGCCGGTGAACCGCGAGAGGAGCCCACCCGTGTTGAGTTCGACCTCTTCTGAGGCGAAGCCGACGGTGGAGACACCGCCGCCGGAGAGCGTGTTGATGATCTCCGAGGAGTCGACGACGCTCTCCGCGACTTCCTGGCCGTCGCTGACCTCGCCGGCACCGAAGAGAATGCCGAAGCGACGAACGATCTCTTCATTGATCTGATCGTAGCCGCCCTCGACGGATTCGCCAGTCTGTCGCCAGGAATCGTTATCGAAGACGAGCAGGTTGTCGACCTCGCGGACGAACGTCGGGAACGAACGAGCCGCGTTGAGCGTGTATATCCCCCCTTCGTCCGTGGCAGGGAGGACGCCGAGCCCGTAGATGGGGATCGTATAGATCCGCTTTAGGTGCTTTGCGAGGATGGGCGCGCCGCCCGAACCGGTTCCGCCGCCCATGCCGGCGACGATCAGAAAGGCGTCGACCTCGTGGGTCGGAATCGAGTCGATGGCGTTTTGGGCCTCGTCGATGTCCTCTTCGGCGATTTCCGCGCCGAGTTCGTTATCAGCACCGACACCGTGACCCTTCACGCGGGCCTGGCCGATGAGGACACGATTCTCCTGTGGAATATTATCGAGGCCGAGGAGATCCGCCTTCGCGGAGTTGACGGCAATCGCCGCGCGGACGATTCCGCTGTTCGTCCGATCGTCGTACTCGAGGAATCGATCGACGATCTTACCACCGGCCTGTCCGAATCCGATCATCGCCAGCTTCATTGTTTGATAGGGGCCCCGTTGGATTTATAACAGTTCGATGAAGGATATAAATCTTGTGCTGACGTGAATTTCCTGAATAAATCAATAACGAGTTTGACTGATCAGTTAGTGGGGTTTCTGGCGGATATTATGATGTACATTAGCAAATGTACAAATTATCGAATTATATTTTATATTATTCGGGCGCGCCAAGTATGGCCGGTCGTGACCGCACTGTCGTGGCCGTCGTCAGGTCGTTTTCATCGGCCTCTCACCCGCGCTCGAGGGTTCGAGACCGAGTTGTTCGCCGAGGGTCCGCAAGTCGGCCGGGTCGTGGTCGAACGCGCTCACGTCGTTGTCCGAGACGGTATTGTCGATTTCGAGCGACCGAGCCTGGTCGGGACCGAACGGAACGAACGGAACAGGTCCTGCCGCGGCGAATCCGAGTTTGGAAATGGCCATCGGAACGGGGACGATCATGACGTCTTTGCCCTCGGCTTGGTAGACGAGTTCCGTCACGTCCGCGAGGGTGAGGACCTGCGGACCGGCGACTTCGTAGGTCTCACCGACGTGGGCGCCGTCTTCTAGGGCGTCGGCCAGCAGCGGGACGAGGTCGCCGACCCAGATCGGCTGAAATCGTGTCTTCCCACCTCCAGGCAGTCCCGTCACGTACGGCGTGGTCACCGTTTTCGTGAAGTCAGTGAACTCGGCGCCCTCGCCGAAGACGACCGAGGGGCGAACGATCGTCCACTCGAGAGACGAGTCCCTGACGACCGCTTCCGCCTTCCCCTTGGCGCGAAGGAAGGCGGTGGTGGCGTTCGGATCGGCCCCGAGCCCGCTCATTTGGAGGAACCGGTCGACGTCGCCGGCTTCGGCGGCGCGAACGAGGTTTTCCGTCCCACCGAGGTGGACCTCTTCGTGCGTCTTCCCGCGTGGGGGCTGATAGAGCGGTGAAAGGGACACGAGGTTGACGACCGCATCGTGGTCCGCGACCGTCTCAACGATCGAGTCGTACGCGCTGACGTCGCCCATAGCCGAATCGACGCCCTCTGGGAGGTCGTCGGCCGGGGATCGTGACAGCGCCGTTACCTCGTGGCCGCGCTCGGCCAGTTCTGCACACAGATTCGTGCCAATGAAGCCGGTGCCGCCGGCGACGAGGATCTTCATACAATGGATATGCAGACACGGCGATATATAGATGGGCGACTGCACTGTATGGCTCCTCTCGACAGATTGTAGTAGTAGTCACGACGAGGTGTGACCATGCTCGTCACGCTCGAGGGGTTAGATGGTAGCGGCAAGACGACGGTTTGGAAGGCCCTGCACGAGCGCTATCCGGACGCCACGTTTACGCGCGAACCGACGGATTCGTGGTACGGCGACGCCGTCTATCGCTCGATCGAGGACGACGACGCGGATCCGCTCGCCGAACTCTTTCTCTACACCGCCGATCACGCCGATCACCTCTCACGAGTGATCGAACCCGCACTCGAGCGCGGCGATCTCGTGGTCTCCGATCGCTACTCCGACTCCCGGTTCGCCTATCAGGGTGCGACCCTCGAAGCGGCCGATGCCCACGGTCTCGCGGATCCGCTCGAGTACGTCGTGGACGTCCATCGGCCGTTCTCGATCGAACCGACGCTGACGATCTACCTCGAGCTCGATCCCGAAACGGCCGCGGCGCGAGCGGGTACGACGAACAAGTTCGAGCGGGCCGACTACCTCGCATCGGTTCGCGACAACTACGAGCGGTTGATCGAGCGAGATCCCGACCGGTTCGCCCGCGTCGATGCGACCCAGTCGCCGGACGCCGTTCTCGAGGCGGTGACCGAGACACTTGCGGCGACCGTCTCAGAGTCGCGATAGGCGCGTTTTCGGGCCGTCGTCTGCGTCGTTGAGAACGTGAGGCGTCGGTCTCGGGCAAAGGCTTTAGTCGTGCCAGGGTGTACCACACCGCCGATGGTCCACGCGTTCATCATGGTGAAGACAGCCGCCGGGAAATCCGAGGGCCTCCTCGCGGAGATCGGCGACCTCGAGTCGGTCACCGCTGCCCACATCGTCGCGGGTAACTACGACATTATCGCGGAAATCGACGCGCCCGAAGTCTACGACGTGTTACAGACTGTCTCCTCGAGCATTCAGGGCCTCAGCGGTGTCACCGACACGAAAACGTACATCGCGATGGGATAGAGAGCGCTCCCTCCCGATCGGTCTGTACGACCGATTGAAATCCTGCCTGCCGGCCGCTCGGCGTTTTTCGTCCTTCTCGTCGCTCGAGCGCCGCCTTCCGAACAATTAGCATGGTACATGGGGGCAAACTTATTCACCCGTGCGAGCGTATCCCCGTTCATGCGGTTCGTGATTATCGGGGCTGGACGGGTCGGTTTGCGTACAGCGCGTGTCTTGCGTGACGAAGGCCACGAGGTGACGCTGGTCGAACGCGACGACCGGCGGGTCAAGCGCGCCCGTACGCAGGAGTTCACCGTCGTAGACGGCGATGGTTCCCGCGATGTCGTTCTCGAGGAGGCTGGCGTCACGACGGCCGACGCCGTCGGTGCGTTGACCGGCGATTTGAACGTCAACTTCACGGCCTGTATGATCGCCAACCATTACGGCTGTCGGACGGTCATGCGAATCGACGAAGCCTATCGAGAGGGAATCTACCGGAAGTACGCCGATCAGGTCGACGAGGTGGTCTACCCCGAGCGCCTCGGCGCAATCGGCGCGAAAAACGCCTTGCTCGGCGGAACCATCCGCGCCATCGCCGACATCGCACCGCACCTACAGGTCGTCGAACTCACGATCACCGATTCGGCCCCCGTCAACGGGTATACGATTAGCGAACTGCAGTTGCCGGCCGACGCGACCGTCCTCGCGTTCGGCAAGCACGACCGACCGCTTGGTATCCCGGATCCCGACCTGTCGCTCGAGGTCGGCGACCGGCTCGTCGTCCTCGCGGACTTCGACGTCTTGAGCGACATCCGCCAGCTGCTGGTCGGTAAAACGGCCAGTCGGGCGGCCACGAATTCGGGCGACGAGTCGGCGGCGACGAAACTCGAGCCGGATACCGACACTGGAGGTGTCAACTGATGGTCACGGCATTCGTTATGATCAAAGCAAACACTGGAGAGGCGGATCGACTCAAAGAGAGCATCGACTCAATCGCAGGTGTGCAGTCGGTTCATATCGTCGCCGGCGACGTCGACCTCATCGCGAAAGCGCAGGTCGAAACGCCAGCCGAGGTCAAAGAGATCGCAGCTACCCGAATCCAGGCCATCGAAGGCGTCGAAGACACGCAGACGTACATTGCGATGGACTGACACACCCGTTCGCGCTGTCGTTCGAGCGTCGCTTCGCGCCTGCTGCGTGCAATATCGTCGGATCCTACGGGGTGTGGTCCCGTCGAAATCGACTCGTCCGCGACGCCTGATTCAGTATGTCTGCTGCGCGGTCAATCGAGCCACATCTCGAGCGCAGCGAGAACCCTGTCGGCCGCGTCCTCGGAACTGCATTCGTCGGTATCGACCACGAGGTCGGCATTGGGTTCGTCGAACTCCCGATAGACCACGTGTACTCCCTGCTCGTCGATCGGATTCGCACGGTGACGGTTTCGATCGAGGCAGGTCTTGAGGCCGGCGGTCGCGAGGACGAACCGGAGATCGCCGAGCGCCCGAAACCGCGTTTGCCACGTTCGACGGTAGAACGTCCCGTCGACGAGCGTAATCCCTGTCGACGGCGCGTCGGCGACCTGCTCGGCCAGTTGATCGTAGGTACGACTCGAGAAGTCGTCCGAGTGAAACAACCGGACGGGGCTGCCGCTCGACTCGAGTCGATCCCGGACCAGGGTCGCGATAGTGGTCTTTCCCGCCCCCGGTGGACCGCAGATGGCGACGATCACGGCCGTCGGTAGCGGCCGCCGCTATACCAATGGCTCGATCCGAGCAGTGAGGGTGTCGTCTGGTATCAGCGGAGACGATCCAGGTTGTCGAAGGGCCGGTTCGAGGTGGGGACCGCACATGCCCACGGCATTACACGAACGACTTGTCCGATGCACTTGCAGGAAGTTCCGCGAGGCACTGTCGACAGTAGGAGTAAAAAAAGTCGTTCTCGGTCTCACAGACCGGGCATTTCTGCTGATCCGTGGGCTCGCCTGATGTCGACATGTGCGTCAATTCGAACCGCGGACGAAAAGACGCGGGGCTGACGAATGCAAGGGTCCGCGCCTATCGCGATCCCGAATCGGGCACCGCCAGAGACGCATACTCGAGTCGGCAGCACACACACACACACACTCGAGATTTCACTCCCAGTCGATTTCCTCGCCGCGACTCGACTCCCTGAGGATGAACGGGCCGATCGCCAGCGTCCGCTTTGCGACCGTCGCGATCCGCAGAATAAAGGCGATCAGCAGGAGGAAAGGAGTGACGGCGATGGTCGCCGCGAGTGCGACGATCCACACCAGATAATCGATTCGCAGGAGCGTTCCGGTCACGGCAGTGGCATCGAAGAACATGATCATCGACAGCGTGATCACCAGCGCGGGAACGGCCACGTACATCATCGCCCGCGAGAGGTTGATCAGTTCCCACTGGAAGTAGAGCGTCTTGAAGTGCTCACGCGCGAGGCCGAACAGCTCCAGCGTCTCGAGCAAGTCGTCGTACGCGGTACGGATTTCGTCGTCGAACTGGTCCGTATGGGCGTTCTCGATTCGGCGCAGCCGAAAGATTTTCCACGAATAGTTGTAGTCGAGCGCCGCCTTGAGCACGTCGTATGTCCCGAACTGTGCGTTCTCGAGTTCCCCGCGGATCGAGTCGGCGTGGGACGTGATGTTATCGGTGAAGGCGTCGACGCGATCGCCGAACTCCTCGCTGGAACTCTCGGAAACGGCGTCGCGAAATTCGGTTGCGCGCTCCTCGGAGGCGGCGACGACTGCTTGTAGGAACGATGCCGGTTCGGGTGGACTGATTGGCGCGTCGATCGCCGACTCGACGTCGTCTCGAAAGTCCATGGCGCCTTCGAACCGCTCGCGCTGGTCCTCGACGGCCCCGAGTTCCTGTGAAAGGACGAGCGAGTTGATCGTGACCACCAGCGTCACGCCGGTTATCAACGCGGTCACGAGCGCCTGGAAGGCGGTTTCGACCGGGTCGCTCGTGCCGATGAGGGCCCGAAGTGAGACGGGGCTGATGCGAGCGACGACGAGCAGGCCTCCGAAGACGAAGACCATCAACGCAGCCGTGATCACCCACCGATTCGTGTCCAGTAATAGCCGGTGCTTCATCGTCGGGGCCTCGCTGCGCTGGGCCATCGTATCGCTCGGCCGGGAGCCGTCGCCGCTCATCGTACGACCCCGACGGTACCACGGCCCCGCAAATATATCTACGCCAGTACTGCACAGCGTGGCTCGAATACGGCCAACCACAGGGGATATTATTCTGCAGCCGCACCGTAGTAACGTGACTCTCCGGGCAGAGACCGAATTCTCGTTCGAACTTCGGACGTGTCGATGGGTCGAACGAGAGTGGCAATCGGACGCGGCCGACCGCTCGATCATCGTCGCTCGACAGCTCGGAACGAAACGACGCCGCTGGGACACCATCGTCCTCGAGTGCGATTCCGACGGGCTCCGTCGACGGGCGAATTTCGGCCCCGACCGGCTCGATAGCGATTTGCTTCACGTCGTCCGGAACGCCCCCGACGAGTGGACGTACTACCGTGCGACGCTGCCACATCCCGGCTACCCGTGGCGGTACGTCCGCGAGGCGATTCATCGCGCCGACGACCGCGGGATCGTCGAGACGAGGCGGAACGGCAACCGGATCGAAATCCGACGGAAATGGGAGTATCCCGACTGGCTCGAGCGGATCGTCGCGATCGAGAACAAACCCGACCTCGAGGCGAGCGCGGCCCGAGCGCTCGCCTCCCAGCTCGAGTACGACGTCGCGATGGGACTGGCTGACGAAGTCTGGGTCGCGACCCGCGCGACCGGCGAGCGTGTCGAACCGGTTCTCTTCGAAGGACTCCCGGTCGAGGTCGGCATCCTCGCGCTCGATCCCGAGGCGCTGGCGGCTGAGGTCGCCTGGCACCCCCGCACGCTGGCAGCTGACGAACCGGGGACACGAATTCTCGAGCGTCCCGACGGAGGACGGCACGACGGCTCCGCTGCTCGATTCGAATACGTCGCTCCCGAAACGAAAGCCGACACCCGGCTCGCGATCGCCGAACGTGCGTACGAACGCGGCTGGCGCTCGTTCGTCGACACGATGCGACCCGACTGTCGGCACTTCCAGTTATGGGCATCTGACTCGCGACAGGCGGTGCCCTATTGCGCCGCCAACGACCGCGCCCAAACGGCCGCCGAGTGTTCCGGTGGCTGTGCCGACTTCGAACCCGAACCACCGGCGTGGCGCACCCGCAGCTGGCCGATCGAAGGCGGGCCGGGAAAACGGTCTCAGAAACTCCTCGAGGAGCGTCGCCGGCGGCGACGGCCGGGATTGTAGCAGTCTCAGCGGGCCCACCGGTCCGCCGTTCCGACCGGCCCCCGTCTCAGCGGGCCACGGGTCCCGGACCGGCCCCGATTCTGGACGGTCCGTCCGTGCGATTCCAGCGGCGAATTCAACTGGAGACGCCGACTTCGAGATCGTCGCGCTCGAGGGCCAGTCGGAACGTCGGGACGGTTCGGTACTCGACTTCGACGACGCCCTTGCGGCGCAGACTCTGGAGCCCGGAGCGAACGTCCTCGGCGTCGGGATCGACGTCGTAGGCGTCCCGGAGCTTGTGCAGCACGGAGACCACGCTCTCCGATTCTTCGTCGGGGCCGGCGAGCACGTCGACGATCTGGGCCTGTAGTTCAGGAACGCGGATCCGAGAGGGTATTCCGTCGTCTTCGTCGCTCTCGACGCCTGGCTCCACGTCGACGAGCTCCGCGGCGTCGGCGGTCGCTCGGATCAGACTGTTGTCGTCTCGGAAATAGTAGTCCCCGAGTTCGTTCTCGAGGTACTGGTGGACTTCGCTCCCGCTTTCCATCCCCCATCGGTCCTGGAGTTCGGCATTCTTCGTCGGCTGTAGCTCCACCACGTCCGCCAACCGTTCCGTTGCCTCCTCAGAGAGCGTCATCGTCGAACTGTATGCGGATACAGTACTTTTGCGTTGCGTCCCACCTCGGGTATCGCGGGCGTCCGAACCCGAGTGCTGCGTTCCAACCAGTTCACTCCTATCCGATCGGACGTCCGCCAACCGAAGGAACGTCGCTACCCGACGTCGGCACCGAAGGTGCGCAGATCGACGACGAATAGCTCGGGGACCTCCATCGCCGCGAAGTGACCTCCTTCGGGCAGTTCGTTCCAGTGAGCGATGTCGTACACTTCTTCCGCCCAGTCGCGGGGCGTCTTGTACACCTCAGCCGGGTAGCGGGCGTGACCTGTCGGAACGTTGACGGCGTTCGGCGTCGCCGCTCCGACGTCGGTTTCGTGGTACACCCGCATCGAGGAGTTGATCGTCTTCGTGAGCCAGTACACGCTCACGTTGTCGAGCAGGCGGTCGCGTTCGAATCGAGATTCGAGGTCGCCGTCGCAGTCGCTCCAGGTCCGGAACTTTTCGACGATCCAGGCCGCGAGTCCGGCCGGCGAGTCAGTCAGTCCGTACGCCAGGCTCTGGGGCTTGGTCGCCTGAATGTCGTGGTAGGCTGTCTCCCCGTCGCGGAATTCCGCAGTTTCTCGGTAGTCGGTCCGCCCCTGTTCGTCGAGTAGCTCCACCGGGTCTTCAGCCTCGATCGACGCGGGATTCAGAAACAGCATGTTCGTGTGGATCGCGTCCACGCGATCGGGGTAGTTCGCGCCGAGTAGGGCGGTGACCAGTGCGCCCCAGTCGCCGCCCTGTGCAACGTACCGGTCGTAGCCGAGTCGCTCCATTAGTTCGGCGACGACGTCCGTCATCGCTGGAACGTCGTACCCCCGTTCTCGAGTGGGACCCGAATACCCAAATCCGGGGAGTGACGGGGCCACGACGTGGAACGCCGCCGACGGATCGCCGCCGTGGGCCTGCGGATCGGCGAGCGGTCCGAGAACGTCGAGAAACTCGACGACCGATCCCGGCCAGCCGTGATTCAGGAGGAGCGGTGTCGCGTCCGACTCCGGCGAACGGACGTGATAGAAGTGGACCCGCTGGCCGTCGATCGTCGTGACGTACTGGTTGAATCGATTGAGCCGATCCTCGAATGCCGACCAGTCGAACTCCTCGCGCCAGTACCCACAGAGTTCCCGTAGATACTCCCGCTCCGTTCCGTACGCCCATCCAGCGTCGGGGAGCTGATCCGGCCAGCGCGTCCGCGCCAGTCGCGTCCGGAGGTCGTCGATCTCCTCCCGATCGACTGCGACCTCGAACGGTCGGATCTCCTCGTCGCGTTCCGTCGTCATGACGCTGTCCGTCCCTCCGTACCGCCGTTTCGGGTGTCGATGGAAACGACTCGCATATCGGTCCCGACTCGTTCGCGTCCCAAAATACTGTCGCGGTGACAGGCCTCAATCGCTTCCGACGATCGGCATCGAGGCCGTCGTTTCGAGGGTCTCTTCGACCTGCGTGTAGACCAGGATCGCCCCAAGGACGGCGAGAGCGGTGCCGAAAACGAAGGGGGTCTCGAAGTCGAACCTGACCAGCGCGCCCGAGGAAAGCGGACCAGCGGCGATTCCGTAGCCGAATGCCATCGTAAGGATCGAGAGTTTCGACCCGGACTCGCCTTCGCCGGCGAGGTCGCCCGCCAGCGCCAGCGATGGTGCGAACACCATCGCGGCAGCAATGCCCTGGAACAACCGGGCGAGGAACATTAGCACCGAGGACATGATGAACCCCTGTGCGAGGGTCGTCGGGACGAGAAACACCATGCCGGCGACGATGAACGGTCGACGGCCGTACAGATCGCAGGCCCGCCCGATCGGCGTCTGGAGGGCGACCTGGGCGATAATGAACGCGGCGAACTGCAGGCCGAACCAGGTCGCACCCTGTTCGAGTCGGGCGTTGACCTGCGGTTGAAGGGTCGCAAAGAGCGCGATCGAGGTCGCCATGAAAAACGACGCGACGCCGAGCGTAAAAATCGGGTCGAGCAGGTTCGTTCCGGACCGGTCGAGAATCGGAATCGAGAGGTCTGCACCGGCGTTCGCGGCGGTCGACTCTGGATCGGAGACGAGTACCGTCACGACGGCGTAACTCGTCGTGGCAGCGACCGTGGCGATGTAGAACGCGGCGTCGAATCCGTTGACCAGTATCCCGCTGGGAAGCGTGTAGGGGCCGAGGTTGACCACCGCACCGGCGACTGCGGGCCCGGCGCCGAATCCGATCAGCCGGAACGTGTTGTAGACGCCCATGTTTCCGCCGCGGTCGCCGGTCGTGGCGAGTTCGTTCACGAGCGCGACCGACGACGGAATGATGAACGCGACGCTGACGCCCTGCAGTCCCCGGATGACGAGCAGCGAGACGTACGTTTCTGCGAAGACGTAGGCGGCGTTCGTCAGCGCGAGTCCGGCGAGCCCGATCAGAATAAACGGTTTCCGTCGGCCGAGTCGATCCGACAGTCGGCCGGTAAACGGCTGGAAACTACTGTTGAGAAACCCGAAAAGCGAGAGAATGAGGCCGATAATCAACGAGTCTCCGAGTCCGAACGCCGATCCGCTAACGATCCCGCTCGTCACATAAAGCGGGATCACGATGATCAGAAACGAGTTTCCGATCCCGTCGGCCATCCGCGCCCCCGCCAGCGCGAGTACCCGCCGGTCGACGGCAAACGGCGCTACGAGCTGGTCCACGACTCCTCGCATCACTTTCACGTCCGGTTTCCCGCCCGATTACAGTTTCGAATCGAAATACTGTCGGGGATGACAATCCGTAGCGGGGTCGAAGAACTTCAAGCAGTCCGGCAGCGTTTCTCGTCTCGTGAGAGAAATTACACTCAGCCACATCAACCACGTCCTCGACGACCTCGAGTATCCCGTCACGAACGAACGGGCCGCCGCAGACCTCGAGGACGTCACCCTCCTGCTCGCCGACGGCCAGCGAAATCTGAGCGCACTGATCGAACAAAGCGAGAGCGATCGGTTCGAGTCGACCGACGATCTCGTGACGGAACTGCACAACGTACTCCCGCGAGAAGCCGTCGGTGAACCGTACCAGTCGGAGGGCGAGGGGTAGCCGCCGCGTCAACTGACCGATCGACGTTTCAAACGGGTTCCTTAAGTCGCTCGACCCCCGTAGGCCGGGTAACGATGGAATTTTGCGACGAATGCGGTTCGATGATGAAAGCCGACGACGGCACCTGGAAGTGCGGCAGTTGCGGCTTTACGAAGCCGAGAGGCGACGCCGCCGAGTACACGCTCACGGAAGATCAGGAGGCGAGCGAGATCATCGAGTCTTCTGAGGAGACCTCGCTGCCCGAGACCGACGCCATCTGTCCCGAATGCGGGAACGACCGCGCCTACTGGTACATGCAACAGATTCGCTCGGCAGACGAATCCGAGACGCGCTTTTTCATCTGTACCGAGTGCGAGTACAAGTGGCGGGAAGACGATAACTGACTCGATCAGCATAGCGAACACCGGAGCAGCACAGTCGCGTTCCGGCTTCGCCACACACCGGAGACCGTCGATAGTCGTCAGAGGGGTTCTTCACCGTCTATGATTCGCTTGGCCCGGGCGGCGTATGCGGGAACTCGTTTCTTCATCTTCGGATAGATCGGGTCGTTGCTGTTGCCTTCCAAGTATCGTCGGAAGAACATCTCTGAGGCAGACGCTATCTTGAACACGCCGAACGCCCAATAAAATCGGTGGTTCTCGAACGACCACCCCGTTCGAACCTCGTACCGATCGAGCAGTTGCTGCCGAGTCGGATAGTCAGTGTGCGCGAGGATCGCAGGCGTTAGCTCCGTCGTCTGTTCGGGGTCTTTCTCGTCGGGCCAGTACGCCAGCATCCAGCCGAGATCCATGAAGGGATTCCCCCGGGTACACATCTCCCAGTCGAACACGCCGACGATTTCGGGCGGCGTCCCCGTCGCGAACATCATATTGTCGAGTTTGAAATCACCGTGGACAAGGGTGTTTGCGGGCGGTTCGGGAACGTTATCTGCCAACCAGTCGGCCACTTCGAACAGCGTCGGTACCTCCCGTCGTTCGCTCGTCACTTCCATCGCCCACTCGATTTGCGACGTCCACCGGTCGACTTGCCGCTCTGTGTAGCCGTCTGGATGCCCGAGCGACCTCAATCCCACCGCTTCAGGATCGAGCGTGTGTATCTCTGCGCCAACATCGATGAGCTCCGTTCCGATTCGACGGCGGAAGTCTGGACTCCTGAATCGCTTCGGCTCCGTCTCGCGGATCACGTCGCCGTGAAGACGCTCCATCACGTAGAAGTCGGAGCCGATGACATCGTGATCGGCACAGCTGAGAACGGTTTCGGGCAGTGGAACGGCAGTACTCTGGAGCGCGTTCATCACGCGGTACTCCCGAAGTACGTCGTGTGCGGATTCGGCGGTCGCTCCCGCCGGCGGTCGGCGAAGGACGAACTCTCGCGTGCCCCAATCGACGAACAGCGTTTCGTTCGAGTGTCCCGCCTGGTGATACGTCACCGCGAACTCGTCGACAGCGCCGAGTTCCGATTCGAGGTACGTCCGCAGCGAGTCCTCGTCGACGAGTTGTTCGAGATACTCTTCCTCGCTCCGTTCAGTCGTTATACCGGTGCTGTGTTCGGTGTTAGTGATAAATATTCACTATCACACTGTTCGCTGCGACCCACCGCCAAGTCACGGTTCGAGAAACCCTGCAATTCGCTCCCGCGTTCCCGGTCGTATTGGGAGCACACGACGGTACAGACACGTCAGTCGTCGCGTCGGCTTCGTCCCCGTGCGACCCCGGCATCGCCGACAATGGAAAGAGCAGACCGCTTTATTCGTTGCGTGCGACCGTCAGATAGCCGGTGTGACCGACGGGTGCAGTCGAGGGCCGCGAGCCACGCTCGTCGAACTGCATCTCGCGCTGGATCGTCTCTCGAGTAGTGACGTTCGAGAGGCCGGCATCGCGAGCCGTCGCCGCGACCTCGCGCGTCGACTCGACGAACGGACTGTAGACCGCGACGAAACCGCCGTCGACGAGTAGGTCGGGGGCCCGTTCGACGACTGCCGGCGCGTCGCCGGTATCGAGGGTCAGGACGTCGAACGATGCGGGCTCGAGGGTCTCGAGGTCCTCGGTCACGTCGCCGGTTCGGACGTCCACGGCGTCTGCGACGCCGCCGAGGGCCATGTTCTCCCGGGCGACGTCGGCGAACTCGGGGTCGCGCTCGTAGGTCACGATCGATGCGCCGGCGCGGGCCATCGACGCGGCGAGGACGCCGGTTCCGGTCCCGGCGTCGAGCACGCGGTCGCCGCGTGCGATTCCCGTCTCGGCGATCACCAGTCCAATGTCGCGGGGGACCATCGGCGCGCCCGTCCGCTCGAAGTGATGGAAGAGGTCCGGACCCCGCAATCGGCGGACCCGAAACGAGTCGCCCAGATGGGTCTCCAGGGTGTCGCCCGGTTGAACGTCTTCGGGGACCTCGAGGACGCCGAGGTCGGTTCCCATTTCGTCGCCCGGCTCGACGAGGTACTCGCGGTCGCCGCGAACGAGCAGGACCGGAACGCGTTCGCGCTCGCCGTCGGTGTCCGCGGTGACGTCGTCGTCCGCGTCGTCGGACCCGCTCACTCGAGGGATTCGACCGCCGCGGCGAGGTCGCCGTCGTTGTCCTCCAGGGCTGCGCGGGCCTCGTCCTCGCTGACGTCGGCTCGCATGGCGACGAGTTCGACGTCGCCGTCCGGGATCGACGGTCCGGCGTCGCCGCCGGCACTTTCGCCGGCCAAACCGGCCTCGACTTCTTCGGGCGAGCCGATGACCTGGTACGTCTCCTGGCCGCGGGCGTCCATCTTGGTGACCTCGGCGTTGTTGAAGACGAGATCGTACTCTGCGGTGCGGATGATGACCTCTTCGGCGTCGATGTCCTCGACGTCGATTCCCATCTGTTCCATCATCTGTTCCATCTTGCGCGGATTGAGTCCGCCACCTCCTCCGAACATACTCGCCACGTCGCCACCAGCACCCTTTTACTTTGTCGTTCGGGCGACGGATGTGCGGCCGAACAGATACTACAGCTCACACGACGGTGAGTGTCACGCGAAATCGGCGGCCGAACGGACCTGGTGGGACGGCCCACCAGACCCGCTGATCGACGGATCGACGTTTTCAATCGACGCGATCGCGTAGCGTGCCCTCATGGTAAACGAACTCGATGCGCTGCTCGAGTTGCTCGAACTGAAAGACGAGCGCCGGACGGGATGGGTCTTCCGCGGAATCGAGGAACCCGAATCAGTAGCGGCCCACACGTGGGGAACAGCATTGTTGTGTCTCCTCTATGCGGATCGGGCCGAGGGCGCGGTGGATCGCGACCGGGCGATTTCGATGGCGCTCGTCCACGACCTCGCGGAAGCGCGCACGGGTGATTTCGCCACTCGAGCGGACGACGAGTCACAGCGCGTGTCCACCGAGGAGAAAGCGGCGCTCGAGCGGGACGCGATCATCGACCTCCTCGACCCGTTCCGGAACCGAAACTGTGATACCCTGTCGCTCTGGGAGGAGTACGAAGCCCGCCAGACGCCAACCGCACAGTTCGTCAAGGATATGGACCTGATCGACAACTGCCTTCAGGCGCTCGCGTACGAACGAGAGGATCGCTACGACGAGGCCGAAACGAGCGACGCGTTCTCGCGGTTCGACAACCTCGACGAGTTCTTCGCGACGGCAGCTCCTCGGATCCGGACGGCGATCGGCGACTCGTTGTTCGAGACGATCAGAGGACGATACGAACGGGAGATCGGGCGGGACTGTCAGCTGTAGTCTTCTCGCTGCTCGAGCAGTCGTCGTCTCGACATTTACAGGTGGTCAAGGCGCCTTCGAGATCGTCGTCCCACCGGTCTTCGGTATCGTCGTCGTGCTATCGTTTCCGATCAACGAACTCTCTTCTGCGACCGGCGAACCACGAATTCACGATTCTGCGGGCGCGCCCTCGCGGACGTTCACCGCCATCCCTGTCTCGAAGTCGAGTATCGCGTCGGCGGCGAGTTGTGCCGTCCCGACCGCGAGCAATTCCCCGCGCTCGTGGATCACCAGCACCTCGTCACCCGGTCGGATTTCCGCGCCGGCCTCGTGGACGAACTTCGCGAACACGTTCTTCTCGTCGCGGACAAACGGCTCGCTTTCGTCGTCGACCACGACCCGATAGGCCGGTGTCGAGAGGCCGGCGTGGAGACGGCGCCCGCCCTCGAGACCCAGGGTGAAACGGCCGTCGGTACCGAACGAGACGATGCGGCCCGCCTCGGCGTGAATCTGCTGTGGACGGCCAGAGGTCGTCCGCGTGATCGTCAGCGAGTCCGCTGGCGGGAAGAGTGCGTCACCCGCACCCGCGCCGAACTGATAGTCGGCGACGGTCCGAAGTTCGGGAAGTCCGGGGCTTCCGTCCGATGGGTCGCTCATCGGCCGGAGTTAGACCCGGTGGGTCGAAAGCCCTTCGACCTGCCTGCGTCGGTACCGGCCGTTCGTCCCTTTCGAATTCGACCCAGTGAGACACCGTTCCGGCGGAAATCGGAACGGTCACACGCATCCGATAGCATGTCCCCATGATTCAACAAAAATAGTGACTGTTATATTATCCGAACTACAATTACCGTCAGCGATGGACGTTACTCAAATCGGTCTCGGGATCGCCTTGCTCGTCCTCGGCACCCTGACGTTCGTCGGTCCGGCCACGTTCGTCACGGGACCGTTCGTCTACCTCTTGACGGGTGCGACGCTACTCGTCACGGGGTATGCGCTCGTGATCGGACTCTCGCAGAACAGACAGCCAAATTAGTCGACGGATCCATTCCGGTCGGTTTCCGGTCCTCCCCACCGTCCGCCGATTCCGAACCCGATAGCGTCCGATCCCGGTCGAGCATGGTGGCGTGATTCGGGGTGCTCAGAGCAGGAACGTCTCGTGACGATCGCCGAGATCGAGGAACGAATCGGCTTCGGCGATCAGTTCTTCGGCCGTCGAGGACTCGAACGCCATCACCTCGACGCGGACGCCTTCGTGGCGCAGATGCGAACAGAGCCGGGAAAAGTCGCCGTCGCCCGTACAGAGGACCATCGTGTCGACGTGGTTCGCGAGCGTCACCGCGTCCAGGCTCATCCCCACGTCCCAATCCGCCTTTTTCGTCCCGTCCGCAAACCGCTTGATGTCCTTGATCTTCGGCTCGAAGCCGATGTCGACGAGCGCTTCGAAGAAACTCTCCTCTTCGGGCGCTTCCGCGCGAATGACGTACGCGATCGCACGGGTGAGTTGGCGGTCCTGGACTGCCTTCTCGAGCAGGGCGGAGTAGTCGATGTTACGGCTGTGGAGGCTCTGTGCGGTGTGGTAGAGGTTCTGAGCGTCGACGAGGACCGCGACGCGCTGACCGGGGTGAATTTCCGTCACGTACTAGGGTGTCAGGGATGAGCGTAAAAAATTTCGTCGGTCGATCGATCGTGATCAGGCACGCACACCACGCCTCAGACGAGGCCCGACGGCGTGCGTGCGAACCGGAGTACCCGCGAGGGGGCACACCGCTGATGCTCGGTCGAAGTCACAACGAATAAGTCAAGTCAGCTTCGTGTATGGTATATGCGTCGCGTCGCTCACTCGACCGTCGGTGCCGTCGTGAGCGTCGCTAGCCCTCGCTTTCTGAAACGCAAACGCTCGTGAGAGTGCTCGAGGCGGGAGTGGCATCCCGTCCCGGGCGCGATTCGATCGCTCACTGCTGCGTTCCACCGATCACGACCACCTCACCGATCGGAACCGATACACCCTACCGATTGGGAGCCAATACACGACTCAACGACACCACACACTATGACAGCAATCGACCTATCGGGCGTCTTTCCGGCGATGTGCACGCCCTTCGACGAGGACGAACGGATCGACTTCGAAACGCTTCAGACCGACGCACAGCGACTCGAGGCCGCAGGCGTCGACGGGCTCGTACCGGTCGGCTCCACCGGCGAGTCTGCGACCTTGACACACGACGAACACGTTCGCGTCGTCGAGGCGGTCATCGAGGCCGTCGACGACGTGCCAGTCATCGCTGGGACCGGTTCGAACAACACCCGCGAGGCGCTCGAGTTATCCGAACGCGCTGCCGAGGCCGGCGCTGACGGCCTCTTGCTCATCTCGCCGTATTACAACAAGCCGGAACAGCGCGGCCTGGTCGAACACTACCGAACGATCGCGGATGCGGTCGACCTCCCACAAATCGTCTACAACGTCCCGTCGCGGACGGGCCGAAACATCGAGCCGGACACGGCCGTCGAGCTCGCGAGCCACGAGAACATCGCGGGATACAAGGCCGCGAGCGGCGACCTGGGACAGATCGGCGAGATCACCGAGCGAACGACGGACGAGGACTTCGCGGTTCTCTCCGGTGACGACGCGCTCACCCTGCCGATACTCTCTGTCGGCGGGACCGGAACGATCAGCGTCGCCGCCAACGTCGAACCCGAGCTGACCTGCGCGATGGTCGGCGCAGCGCTGGACGGCGACTACGAGCGCGCCCGGAGACTCCACCACGAGCTCGGCCCGCTGTTCCGCGAACTCTTCGTGGAGACCAATCCGATTCCGGTCAAAGAGGCTATGGAGATCCGCGGCTACGGTCCCGCTCGGATGCGCTCGCCGCTGACACGCCTTGCCGACGAGTACCGCGAGGGGCTCGAGGCCGTTCTCGCCGACCTCGAGCGCGATACGACCTCGGTCGTCGACGCTGCGGAGGGGGATCGATGACGGTACGGCTCGGCGTCACCGGTGCGACGGGCCAGATGGGTCGAGAAGTGATCGCAGCCGCGACGGATCGCGGGGACTGCGAGGTTGTCTTCGCCGTCAACCGCCAGCCGGACGAGGAGACTGTCGACGGCGTCGAGGTCGAATCCGCGACCGAGTTCGACTCGCTGGTGGTCGACCGCGAGCCATCCGTCGTAATCGATTTCACCGGGCCGGAGTCCGCCGTCGACTATGCCGAGGCCTGCGCCGATGCGGGCGTCGCGTTCGTCACCGGGACCACCGGCTTCGACGACGACGGCCGAGCGGCGCTCGAGGCCGCGGCCGAGGACGCAGCCGTCCTCCACGCGCCGAACTTCGCCCGCGGCGTACAGGCGCTGCTGAACGCCGTCGGCGAGGCGGTGCGAAACCTGCCGGGCTACGACGTCGAACTCGTTGAGACCCACCACAACGGAAAGCGCGACGCCCCGAGCGGAACCGCAAACCGCCTGCTCTCCGAGATCGAGTCCAACGGGGACTTCACCGAACGCACGCATGGTCGCGAAGGTGAGGCCCCGCGCGAGACCGGCGAAATCGGCGTCCACGCGCTGCGTGCCGGTGACATCACGGGTGAACACGAAGTCGTTCTCGCGGGCAACCACGAGGAGGTTCGACTCATCCACCGCGCCGAGGACCGCGGCGTCTTCGCGGCGGGCGCAGTCGACGCAGCGGTCTGGATCGCTGGACAGAAGGCGGGCAGCTACGACTTTGCGGACGTGATCGCAGAATGAGCGCACTCGAGACCGAAATCGGCGAGCTGTGGGAGCGGAAACAGAACGACGACATCGGTGCCGAGACCGCCGGCGAAGACGAGTACGCGACCCTGGAGGCCTTCCTCGACGCCCTCGAGATCGGCGAGATCCGGGCCGCCGAGAAGCACGGTGACGCGTGGGAGGCAAACGAGTGGGTCAAACGGGGCATCCTGCTCAACTTCGGCCTCCGCGCGACTGAGCCCCGTGAGTACGGCGGCGTCACGTACAACGACGTCCTCCCGCTCGCGGACTCGAGCGGGTACGGCGACCGCGGCAGCCGCAACACGCCGGACGGCACCGTCGTCCGTCGCGGCGCGAACGTCGGGTCGGACTGCATCCTGATGAGCCCCGCATTCGTTAACATCGGCGCCCGCGTCGGCGACGGCACCCTCGTCGACTCGTGTGACACGGTCGGCTCCTGTGCCCAGATTGGTGACAACGTCAAACTCGGCGCGAACCTCCTCATCGGGGGCGTCCTCGAACCGGTCGAGAACGCGCCGGTCATCGTCGAGGACAACGTCTCGCTCGGCGCCGGCTGCCGAGTTACCAGCGGCTTCGTCGTCGGCGAGAACAGCGTCGTCGGCGAGAACACCCTCCTGACGCCCCGAATTCCGGTCTACGATCTCGTGGAGGACGAAATTCTCTACGGCGAACTGCCCGCCAACCGGCGCGCGTTCACCCGGTTCGTGGAATCCTCGGTCGGCGACCACGACCTCTTCGACGGCGGCGCGTACAAGCCCGCCGTCGTCGCGACCGACCTCGAGACCGAGACGCTCGAGGCGACCGAACGCGAGGACGCGTTGCGGGAATAGCTGTTTTCGAACGGGGCCAGTGAGGGAGGTCCGTCGCGTCGACCGAAACGGAGACCCGACAGTTGTCGTGGTCGGGTCTGCCTTTTCGTAACCGGCTCTACAGGCGGAGCAGGCCGAGTGCCTCGGGGCTTGACCCCGAGGTGGTTCACCGCTCTCGAGTTACGTCGGGTTGACTGAGTTGCGTCGGTTCGCTAGCTCCGATCGTCGTCATAGACAACTGTTACCACGAGGCGATCCATGCGACGACTGACCAGCCAGAAGCCAAGGAGCGGCACGAGATACGTCACTCCGAGGTCTAGAACCTGTGGCAGCGACGACGACGGACGCCTATGAGAGTCAAGGTACACGCGGTAGTACGTCCCGTCCTCCCGTTGAATCGGCGTTTTGGGGACGTCAACCTTTTGGCGTGAGACGGCCCCGCCGCTCCGTGCAGCCTCGGCGACTGTTGGTGACAGATCGTCCGACGTGATGTCGATGCTTACGGTCTTGAGCGCCCGGTCGGGTGCCACCTTCGAAAGAGCCAGATCGACACGACCCGTCACAGCGCTTTCCGCTGTTGACGTGTTGTCGGTGTACGTCGGCTCGTATACCGTCTCGTTGATCTGTACGTATCGGTACCGTTTTTCGAAGTACGGAGGCGTTCGGTTCGGATTGATCGAGGTACTATTTGTCGTGACGGTCTCGTTCTCGAGCAACGATCGTTCGAATGCACAGGCACGCATCTCCTCGGGGCCCGAACACGCGATCTCGTCGCTAATCGGTCGTCCGTACATCCGGGCCCCGCTCGTGTACGTGATACTCGTTTCGTCAGTCGTCACTTCGGTCCGTTCGTATTCGTATGTCGGTTCGCCAAGCGGCAGTTGGGCTGGCCAGAACGGGGTGGCGAACAGACAGAGCACGGCAAGGACGACGAAGAGATTGCGGCTGATCGGAATACGGTACCGAGCAGATGGCATAAAACGCACATTCAGACACATAATATAATACTGTATTGAATGTAAGTAGGGACGAACGTACGGATCTGGTTACACGAATGGCCGACGTAGCTCTCGTGTCATGCAACCGACGAGCTACGTCTCCACGTCGAACGACGGCAAACGGAATCCAAACGCTTGAATCCTTACGGTGACTTGGAATCGACAATGACTGACGCTGCGGATTCGCCACCCGTCCGCCGCCTCTCCGATTGGGACGCGGCCGAACTCGAGTCCCTCGCCGACGAGTACGGCTCGCCGCTGTACGTCCTGGATATAGAGCGCGTCCGGGAGAACTACCGACGACTCGCGTCCGCGTTCCCAGACGCCGACGTCCTGTACGCGCTGAAGGCGAACGCGCTGGGAGACGTTCTCGCGGCGCTTCGAGAGGAAGGTGCCGGACTCGAGTGTGCCTCTGCCGGCGAGGTCAGGCGGGCACTCGAGTCCGGCGCGTCGGGCGCCGACGTCCACTACACTGCGGTCAACCCACCCGCGCGAGACCTCGACTGGATCGTCGACGCCTGGGCGGACGATCTCGAGCTGACCGTCACGGCGGGTTCGGAGGACACGATTTCCCGCCTCGCCGACCGCGGCTACGACGGCCGGCTCTGTCTCCGGGTCAACCCCGGCATCGGCGCCGGACACCACGAGAAAGTACAGACGGGTGCGGCCGCGAAGTTCGGCGTCCCGGCCGAACGCGCCGTCGACGTCCTCGAAGATGCCACGGAGAGCGGCTTCGACGTCGTCGGGATCCACGCCCACGTCGGGTCCGGCGTCTCGAGCGACCAGCTCGGAGCCCACCGGGATTTCGTCGCGCGGATGGGGGACCTGGCACGGGACGTCAGCGATGCGGTCGGGGAACTCGAGTTCGTCGACGTCGGCGGCGGCTTCGGCGTGCCGTATCGAGAGGACGAGGAGCCGTTGGACCTCGAGTCGGTCGCCGGGGCGATGTGGGACGCCATCGGCGGGATCGACGCCCGGCTCGCGATCGAGCCGGGACGCTTCTTCGTCGCCGATGCGGGCGTCCTCCTCACCGAAATAAACACCGTTAAGCGGGCTCGAGAGACGACCGTCACCGGCGTCGATGCGGGGATGACGACCCTGCTGCGTCCGGCGCTGTACGGCGCCTATCATCCGATCCGGAACCTGACGGCCGACTCGAGCGATGCAGACGTCCGCGAGACGATTCCACAGACCGTTGCCGGACCGATCTGCGAGAGCGGCGACGTGTTCTGTTCGGACCGCGACCTTCCGGCGAGCGAACGGGGGGACGTCCTCGCGATTGGCAACGCCGGGGCCTACGGCTACGAGATGGCGAACCAGTACAATTCGCGGCCGCGACCCGCGTCGGTCGTCCTCGACGGCGACTCGGTTCGGCGCTCCCGTCGCCGTGAAACCGTCGACGACGTCACCCGACTCGAGCGCGAGGCCCGCTGAAAGTCACCGAGATACCAACGGCTTCGGCTGTCCAGCTAACCAAACGTGCTCCTCGCCTCCCTACGCTCGCTTCGCTCGTGCGTGCGGAAGGAAACTGCGCTACCGAATAGTTGAAGGCGGAACCGAACTGAGTGGTAGCACACGACTTCGCGGTCGCCACGGATACCGCCGATGACGACCGCGACGACGAGACACTCACCCAGTGATCGCACGATGACCGTTCCATTCCAGAAGTACCACGGCACCGGCAACGACTTTCTAATTATCCATGCGGACGAATCCGTCCCCGACCGGGCCGCACTCGCCGAGCACGCGTGCGACCGCGAGACCGGTGTCGGTGCCGACGGTGTCCTCTATCTCGCCTTGGAGGAGAAATTCAATCCACCTCGCGTCGTCATGACGCTCGTCCAACCCGACGGGTCGGTCGCCCCGATGTGCGGCAACGGCGCTCGCTGTGCCGCCGAGTGGGCGATGGAGCGGACGGATACCGACAGCGTGATGATCGATACCCAGGCGGGGACGCTGCGCGCCGATCGGACGGACGATGACGACATTATCGTCGAGATGGGCACCGCCACGTTCGACCCCGCGAAGATCCCCGTCGACACGGACGAACAGGTGTTCGAAACGGATATCGAAGGCCTCGAGGTGACGATGGTAAACACCGGCGTCCCCCACGCCGTCGCGTTCGTCGACGACGTGGACGACGTCGACCTCGAGGCGGTCGCACCGCCCATTCGCTACGCGGACATCTTCCCGAAGGGGACGAACGTCTCCATCGCGAGCCCCGACGGGGCGAGCGGGTTCCGGCAGCGAACCTACGAACGCGGCGTCGAAGCTGAAACCGAGTCCTGTGGCACTGGTGCGGTCGCAATCGCCGTCGTCGCCCGCAGACTGGGGCTCACGGACGCCGACCCGGTGACGGTCTCCCCGCCCGGTGGAGACCTGCAGGTGAGTTTCAACGAGCGCGGAAACGCGACGCTCGCCGGCCCCGTCGAACACGAGTTCGACGGCGAGGTAGCCGTCGAGTCGCCGGTCGAGTCGTGACTGGGAGCAGTCGGGACGACGCGTTCGAGCCGATCGCATTTCTCGAGGACGCCGTTCAGTACCCCTCTCACGCGGACGTCGATCCGATGCGCGGCTTTCTCCGCGAGACGATAGAGAAGCGGGGCCTCGAGGTTCGCATCGACGATGGCGGGACCGTGTTGGCCTCTCGTGGACCGCCGACCGCCGACGCTGAGGCACACGTCGTCTTGAACACGCACATCGATACGGTGTCGCCACACGTTCCGTTCGAACGCACTACGGACGACGGAGGCGCCGACGTCGTTCGCGGCCGTGGAGCCTGCGACGCGAAGGGGCCGCTCGCGGCCATCCTCTCTGCGTTTTTCGCCGTGGAACCGACCGATGGCCGCGTGACGCTCGCGATCACGCCCGACGAGGAAGTTCTCTCGACGGGCGCGTACGCGCTGGTCTCGGACGAGGATGCACCGACGCGAGACGCGGACGCAGTGATCGTCGGCGAACCGACCGGCCTCGACGTCTGTACGGCCGCGAAGGGCCGCTTTCAGGGAACGGTCCACCTCACCGGGGCGAACGCTCACGCCGCCGAACCCGAGACCGGAACCAACGCGGTCGCGGCGCTGGAACCCGTTCTCGAGGCGATCCGGACGTTCGACGAGCGCGAGGACGCGCCGCCGGCGCACCCCCAACTCGGGGCAGCCACGCTCACGCCGACGGTCGTCAAGGGCGGTGCGGCGACCAATCAGGTGCCGGCGGACTGCGCGCTGACGGTCGACCGCCGGAGCGTTCCGCCCGAGACCGCCGATGACTTCCACGAGGCGCTGACCGCACAGCTTCGAACCGCCGTTCCCGACGGCGTGGGCGTCGAGTTCTGCTTCACGGATCGGCCGACGCCGTTCCTCGAGGCCTGGGAGACCGATCCGGAGGCTCGAGTCGTGGATATCCTCGCGGACGCGGCCGGTGGCGACGTCCGGCCGTTCATGGCCGCGACGGAGGCCTCGTACTTCGCCGCGGACGCGCCGACGGTCGTCTTCGGGCCCGGCGTCTTGACCGACGACGACGGTGCCGTCGCACACGCCCCACGTGAGTACGTCCGCGTTGCAGACGTCAGAGCGGCGGCGCAGGCGCTCGAGACGGCGCTTTCGGATTTAGTCGGATAGCACATTTAAATAATCAATAATAGTCTTGTTTCCAACAAATGAAGTTTAGACCGTGATCCGTATAATTAACAATTTTCCTGCATATTATCAATGATGACTTAGTTCACTCTTTCGTATTGGAAGCTCTATCCAGTTCCTTGTCACTTCTCCCGTCTTTATTTCCACATTCTTTTAATTATTCTATACGTATTTATCATTTATAAGTATATGACCCGAATCTGTTCTTATCCTTTGTCGGAATCCTCATACAATAACTAATGGTGATATCGAAAAATATAATTGAGGGCTGAGGCATATAAAACAAATGAGAAATAATGAAAGTAAAGGCTGGAAACGACGTTCATTACTAAGCACCATCCCAGAAACTGCCCTCGTGGGGAATATCGAAAGTACAACCGTTGCTTCTGCAAACGAAGACGCTCCGCCTGAAGACCGGTCATTCAACTCTGCACAGGTACAATCTATTCTGAGTGACTTGGATAACCCGATCGTAAACGAAGTCACATCAAAAAAAGAGATGAATGGGGGTAGCATACTCCAATATACCAAAATAAAGACGAACCTTGGGACAGTGGTTTATGCCGAAGCAGAGAATGGTACAAATGGGTCACACTTTTCGTTTCACGACGTTCAAAATACTTCTGAAATACCAAGCAAATATCGGGAAATACCGGAAGGAACCAATCCCTCCTTGATCGGATATGAAAGCGATACTGTTTTTAGAAGATCAGCAACAGACCAAGAAATTAACACTCTTAAACAAGTCACCGACATTAGGGACGAATCGGATGTGATTACTGGGTCCGATATTAATAATTTCCTCATAATCGAGTACAATAATAGTAAAATAATAGGGTGAAAGAATATCACTATTGGTGAGGATTTTGACAGCACTACTGATAGACTTGATGTTGATTTGAACATCGATCGTGGTGATGTGACTGTCTTGCCACAACAGCGTGGTATTACACTGGCTGCTGACTGTAGCACATGGGCGTGGCGATGTGCTACAAGTGGAACATCCTGTGTAGCCTGTTCATCTTCGTGTGCAGGTGTAGCAACAGGAATTGGGGCCCTGGCATGTGTTGCTTGTATCCAAGGTGTGTGTACCGGAGTTGGAGGTACCGCATGCGCTGCTGCGATCGGGAAGTGTTTAGATTGAAAAAAGATAATTAATATCAAATGGTAACTAGGATTAGAAATATGATACAGCGCTGGTTCCACAACTTCGGTATTTTTCTGATCCCCGTGGTTATTGTACTCTCAGCACTCTCGTTTAGAGCAGGACGATCTGACTTACTTGTTGGAACAGGTTTGCTCTCAGGGACTGCAATTGCATTCCTCATCGGTGGGTCTAATGACGGAATTACAATTTCATCAAAAAGAGTTCGATGGTATCAAATTGTGAGTGTAGGATATCTTTTCCTAGCAGCCTTCTGGGTTGTATTTCTACTTGGGGTTAGCCGCTCGGAACAATATTCTGTTGTGATGATCGTAGGCGGACTGATAGGTGTACTGATCTTTTTGGGCATGGGTATCGACATGTACTTTGGTGGGAAGTATTTTAAGCCGGAATTTCGTAAAAACCAATCATGATTCGTTCGGTAGTCCAGGTAGCGTTTTACCGGCAATAGAAGGAAATCATTTAGAATCATTGAATTTTGTCGGTGGTGCAAGTGCCAATGATTACAACTCAGCCAGCAACTCTCACGAGATAGTATCATAATTCTTCCAGTCGATTCAAAGTGGAATAAAATCACCAGAAGACGGGTGCAGACCGGATCCTGATCGTTTTACTGCCCGCGTGGAGGAGTACCGAATCGGTCTATTTCGGAAACGATACTAAATCCTGGCGCTCGAGTCGACGCTCCTCGAACTGGTCGGGTGACTGCGGCTCGAATCGCTGACGACTCGCCGTTCGTCTCGGAACCGTGCTGTATGCAGTGGTTACTGACAGTACCGCTAACTGACTGGAACACGTTCACCCCGCAGATGAGTAGTCAGGAGGTCACCGAGGAGACGCGAACCTATCGGGAGGTGCTCGAAATCGAACTTCGCAGCGCGCTTCGCGAGTTCGAACGTCCGACCTTCGGGCTCTTTCTCTCGGCGTTCGCGGCCGGGTTGAACGTGAGCTTCGGCGCGTTGTTCATGGAATGGCGCTTACGTTTTCGCCGTCCTTTTCGTCGGAACTGGTGAAACAGCTGGTACTCGCGAACGTGTCCGCGGTGGGATTCGTGCTCGTGATCTTGGGACAGACGGAGCTGTTTACGGCGCACACGACGCTGGGTCTGCTCCCGGTCCTGAACGGGCAAGCGGCCGTCGCCGATCTCGCGAGGCTGTGGGGCATGATCTATGTCGCGAACCTCATCGGGTGTACGGCATTCGCCGGTCTGATCGCCGTTACGGGTCCCGCGTTGGGCATCGTCGATCCGAGCGCGTTCGGCTCGCTCGCAGACGCACTGGTACCGGTTTCCGCCTGGGCGATCACGCTCAGCGGGATCATCGCTGGTTGGCTGATGGGGCTGCTCACCTGGCTCGTTGCCGCGTCTCGAGACTCCGTCGGGGAGTTTCTGGTGACGTGGGTCGTTGCGAGCGCAATCGGGTTCGGTCCGTTTCACCACAGCCTCCTCGGTTCGACCGAAGTTCTCACGGCGGTGCTTCTGGCACAGGGCGTGTCGATCGCCGATTTTGTGCACTTTCTCTCCTACACGACGATCGGCAACGTGATCGGCGGGACCGTCTTCGTCGCCGCGCTCAATTACGGGCACGCGATCCGTGGGAGTCGGTCCCGGGAACTCGATATCGACGTGGCCGAAGAGGACGAAGATCACTGACGTCGGCCGGAAACGGCGGGTCAGATCGACATCAACGCGATCGCCACCGCGCTCAACCCGATCGCGGCGAGTTTGCGAGCGGTGACAGCCTCGTCGAGGGCCACCATCCCGATCAGCGAACTGACGACGATGAAGAGCCCGTAGATCGGGACGACGATGCTGACAGGACCGAGTGCAAGCGCTCGGTAGTAACTCAACAGGCCGATCGTTAGCAGCACGCCGATCGCGATGAGTGTCGGCGTCTGGGGGTGATGAAGGAACGGACGCACCCGGAGGCCCCGGTAGGCGATCACGAGGCCGACGGTGACGAACATGACCGAGTTCGAAAGGAACACGGCGAGCGTGCTGGGAAGGTCGGTCATCGCGATCGAGAGCAGCGGCACGACGAGGCTGTACGCGAGACAGGCGAGAATCGAAAGTTCGAGATATCGTCGCATCACTCTTCACCCCCGGCGCGCTCTTATGTAGAGCTGGGGAATGCCCCCATAGCAAGGCAGTCGATGACGCTTACGAGGGATGCGCCAGCGAGATTCAATGAACGGATGATTCCAAATGTGTGAGCGGCCTGCTCCAAGCCGTGCTTGGACAGGCCGCGGAACTTCCGTAGCCACGGTTTGATGAGTGAAAAGAGGCACTCAACCTGGTTAATATGGACACCGTCAGGCGAGACGTACGTCTCGTCGTGCACAACGATCTGGTGAGTGTACTCCATCTGCCGATACGCTTGGAGACCATCAGTCCAGACCTCTCCCAGCGGCTGGGAGAGGTCTTCAGCCTCCTGTATTACTGGATCAAGGTCTGTTTCGTAACTGATGCCAAGCTGGCCGTGAACAACCCGTAGCACGTCGCGGCACGCCGCGACGAGCGTTATCTGGTCGCCGTGTCGTCCACGCCAGCGCGAGCGTCCTGATCGAGACGACCCGCCGCGGTGACGGCTGTCCCGCGGCGGGTCTTGGCCTTTGTATCCTGAACAGACGCTGCTGGATTCATCGATTTGTACCGGTCCGTCGATTTCCTGTTGGAACTGGTTCCAGACGACCGGGAAGCCTCGCTGAACCGCGGCTTCGACCTCTCGAATGGCGTAGTAGACGGTCTTGTACGCTCGATCGAGCAGTGTCGCAATTTTCGAGATACTCAACAGCGTGTCGGCATAGAGGATGAATGCGAGAAGCACCTCACCACTGGAGAGGTGCTTCTCGTGAAACGGTGTTCCGTAGGTGCAAACCGGCTTGAACCCGCAGCTTCGGCAGATAACACGATTCGATGACGGCCACGTTTGGATGCTTGGATCACCGCATTCTGGACACGGAGCCTGCTCCCAGAATTTCTTGAGTCGCCGCTCGATTTGATCATCGAGCGGCTTCGTCTGCAGTTCAATCACTCCAAGATCAACGAGCTGTTGCAGCATCTTCCCGAATGCTGGCTGAGACATATTCTCTTGAGATCAGCCATCACAGTGTAACCGTGGGGCATTCCCCAGCTCTACATAAGAGCGCCCGGCGGCGAGGTAAATCGCAACGGCGGCGACGACGATTCCGGCGGCGCGGGTCGCGGTCAAATCTTCGCCGAGGAACGCAATTCCGATGATCGAACTTCCCACGATGAAGAGGCCGTAGATCGGGACGACGACGCTGACCGGGCCGTGCTCGAGTGCCCGGTAATAGGCGAGAATACCGGTGGACAGAAAGAGACCAGCGATGTAGACGATCCCCGCCGCGGGCGTGACCACGTCCGATGGCCGGCCCGTCCCCGTGACGACGAGGACAACGGCGGTCAGGCAGAGAAAGATCGTCGTCGAGAGGAAAAGCGCGACTGCGGGCGGTACATCGGACGTGACGACGCTCGTCAATGGTGCGATCAGCCCGTAGGCGACGAGGGCGACGATCACCCAAAGCAGATATTCCATATCACTTGTGGATCGACCGGCGACTTTTGTATCCGTTTCGCCACTGCGTGCTCGAGAGCAGGCAGGAGAGCACGCGGTTGCATTGCAGATTCCTGTGGAAATAACCGCTAGTTCGGACGGCCGTAACGGCGCCCCGCGAGGATTGACTGCATTCTGACGATGGTCACTCGGATGCGGTGTCGACTGTCACTCGGCCATGTCGTCGACGAGTTCGCTCGCGACGCCAGTGTAGCCGGCCGGCGTCAGCGCGTGGAGTTCCTCGCGGACGTCCTCGTCGACGTCCAGTTCGTCGAACAGTTCCCGGAAGTCCGCGAGTGTGACGTCCTTGCCGCGGGTGACGGCCTTGACGCGCTCGTAGGCGTCGGCCTGGCCCTCGCGTCGGAGGATGGTCTGGACGGCTTCGCCGATGATTTCGGGGGTCGCTTCGAGGTCGTCGCGCATGACCCGCTCGTTGGGGACGACCTTCGAGAGGCCGGCGGCGGTCTTGCCGTAACCAATCTGGCAGTGAGCAAGGGCGGTTCCGATGTTGCGCTTGACGGTCGAATCGGAGAGGTCGCGCTGGAGTCGGGAGGTGGTGACGTACTCTGCGAGGAAGGCGAGATCCGAGTTTGCTTTCGAGAGGTTCCCCTCGCTGTTCTCGAAGTCGATCGGGTTGACCTTGTGTGGCATGGTCGAAGAACCCGTTTCGCCTTCGACGGCTTCCTGACCGAGGTAGCGATCGGAGACGTAGAGCCACACGTCGAGGTCGAGGTCGAGCAGGACTTCGTTGGCTCCACGGAACGCATCGAACAGGGCCGCGAGGTCGTCACAGGGGTTGACCTGCGTCGTCAGCGCTTCGAACTCGAGGCCGAGGCCCTCGACGAAATCCCGAGCGAAGGCCTGCCAGTCGACGTCGGGGTAGGCGGCGATGTGGGCCGCGTACGTTCCGGAGGCGCCGCCGAGTTTGCCCCGCAGATCGTCGGTTGCCAGCCGGATGCGACCGGTGGCACGGGCCAGCCGAGAGGCGTAGACGGCCATCTCTTTCCCGAACGTGGTCGGCGTCGCGGGCTGACCGTGGGTACGGGCCAGCATCGGAAGGTCGCGGTAGTCGCGTGCCATGTCCGCGAGCGTCTCGCGGACGTCGTACAGTTCGGGGAGGAGGACCTCGTCGACGGCGTCGCGGACGAGCAGTCGGTGAGCGAGGTTGTTCACGTCCTCGCTGGTCAATCCGAAGTGGATCCAGGCTGACGCGTCGCTTTCTTCGGGGAGCCGGTGGCGGACGAAGTATTCGACGGCCTTGACGTCGTGGTTCGTCGCCGCGAAGTCGGCGTGGCCCTCGGTTTCGAGTTTCTTGATCAACTGCGCGTCCTCCTCGGCGAAGCTCTCGAAGAGGCTCCGCAGGTGCGTTCGCTCCTCGAGGTCGAGTTCCAACGGCGTCGCCTCGAGGTCGGCCAACGCGATCAGGTATTCGACTTCGACGCGGACTCGGGCGCGCATGAGTGCGGCCTCGCTCGCGTACGGCGACAGCAGTGCGGTCCGGCCGCCGTACCGGCCATCGAGCGGCGAGACGGCGTACAGGGCGTCGGTCTCGGTCATAGTGGGCGTTGGTCAAGCAGGTCGCAAAAGCGTGTCGAAACCACTGGCTCACCGATGCCACGAGCGTGCATATCTCTGAAGTTGGAGATGCGCATGAGACCGGATTAATACACGTATGTGCACATATTGGTGATCGAGACCGTAATCACTTTGCCGCTCGCGGGCGCGGATTCGACCATGACGCGAATCGCCGGGATGGCCGGCAACCGAGGGCGCAACCTGTTGAACATCGCCGACCACGAACCGGGAGGAGCCGAGTTCGCCGTCGTCCTGACGAACGTGGCGGACGCGCCAGTGCTCGAGGCCGCCACCGAGCGCGGGATCCCCACCGAAGTCGTCCCCCTCGAGGAAGGAATGAGCCGTCGAGAACACGAGGAGGCCGTTCTCGAGGTGCTGTCGGATTACGAGTTCGACCTCGTCTGTCTGGACGGGTACATGCGGATCCTCTCCGATACGTTCCTTGAGGCCGCCCCGATGACGCTGAACGTCCACCCTTCGCTGCTGCCGTCCTTCCCCGGCATGGACGCCTGGAACGACGCGCTCGAGGCCGGCGTTTCGGTGACGGGCTGTACGGTCCACGTCGTGACGGACGCGACCGACGAGGACGGCGAGGTCGTCGAGGAGGAAGTCGACGCCGGCCCGATCGTTACCCAGGAGCCGATTCCCGTCTACGAGGGCGACGACGAGGAAACACTCAAAGAGCGCGTCCTCTACGAGGGTGAGTTCCGCGCGTATCCGCGGGCCGTGACGTGGATCGCCGAGGGGGCGGTGGACGTGGATACGGAAACCGGCGAGGTGACCGTCGAAGCAGACGCACCGAATGCGCCGGACGCCGAGGGACTGCCCGCACGTCGGCTCACCTCCAGCGACCGCACCGATACACTCCGCTACGGGGAAAATCCGCACCAGGATGCCGCGGTCTACGCCGATTTCACATGCGACGAGGCCAGCGTCGTCCACGCCGAACAGTTGAACGAGGGCGCGAAGGCGCTGTCTTACAACAACTACAACGACGCCGACGGCGCGTTGAATCTCATCAAGGAGTTCGACGAGCCCGCGGCGGCGGTCATCAAGCACACGAACCCCGCGGGCTGTGCGACCGCCGATTCGATTTCCGATGCCTACGAGAAGGCGCTCTCGACGGACCCCATGAGCGCCTTTGGCGGCATCGTCGCCCTGAATCGGACGTGTGACGCCGCCACCGCCGAACGGGTCGTCGACTCGTTCAAGGAGGTCGTCGTCGCGCCCGGCTACACCGACGACGCGCTCGCGGTCCTCCGCGAAAAGGAGAACTTGCGTGTCCTCGACGTGGGTCGCGAGGCGCGTGGTGCCTCGGATGCGAGCAGCGAACAGCCGCGAACGCTCGGGGAACGGATGGAGCGCTTCACCGAGAAGCCCCTCGTCGGCGGTCGACTGGTTCAAGAGCGCGACCTGCAGTCGATTACGGCCGACGACCTCGAGGTCGTCACCGAGCGCGAACCGACCGACGAGGAACTCGAGACGATGGTGTTCGCCTGGCAGACGCTCAAGCACGTCAAGTCCAACGGGATTCTCTTCGCGGACGGTACCGAGACCGTCGGTATCGGGATGGGACAGGTTTCTCGCGTCGACGCGGTTCGACTGGCCGCGATGAAAGCTGACGAGCACGCCGAAGGTAAAGACGCCGAGGGTGCGGTCATGGCCTCGGACGCGTTCTTCCCGTTCCCGGACGGTATCGAGGAGGCCGCGAAAGCGGGGATCGGGGCCGTGATCCAGCCGGGTGGCTCGGTCAACGACGAGGACGTGATCGAGGCCGCGGACGAACACGGCATCGCGATGGCGTTTACGGGGCAGCGGTCGTTCAGGCACGATTAGCGCCCTCGAGCGACCGCAATACCCGATCGGATTCACGGGCAGATTCCTCGAGGGGCGTTCGCGAACGCGGTGAGCGAATCGCACGGTAAACTATCAGTGATCGTCCCGAGGTGTACAGACATGATCGAGAATCGTGATCGTCTCGCCTCGAGTGCGGCCCACGACGTGGCACTCGAGTGCATCGAAGCCGGAATCGAAGCGGGACACCCGCGGCGGGTCATCCGCGACGCCGTGGCGCTCAAGGGCGAGTCCCTGCGCGTCACCGGCGAGTCGTACGACCTCCGCGAGTACGGCGAACTCGTCGTTCTGGGCGGCGGGAACGCGGCGGCTCACGTCGCGGCCGCGCTCGAGGACCTGCTGAGCGATCGGATCGACGGCGGTGTGGTGGTCACGGACGACCCGGTCGAAACGGAGCGCGTCGACGTCCGCGAAGGCGACCATCCCGTCCCCAGCGAGCGCGGCGTCGCGGGAACGCGTGACCTTCTCGAGGTGGCGGACGGAGCTGACGATGGGACGCTCGTGCTCGCGGCGATCACCGGCGGCGGTAGCGCGCTCATGGCAGCGCCCGCTGGGACCGTCTCGCTTTCGGCCCTTCGGTCGACGACCGAGCAACTCCTGACGAGCGGCGCCGACATCCACGAAATCAACGCGGTTCGAAAACACCTGTCGGCGCTCAAAGGCGGCCGACTCGCGCGTCGGACCGCGCCCGCGACGGTTGTCTCGCTGATCCTGAGTGACGTCGTCGGGAACGATCTGAGCGTCGTCGCAAGCGGGCCGCTCACGCCTGACGAATCGACGTTCGAGGAGGCGATTTCGATCCTCGGCAGGTACGGGGTCGACGCGCCCGATCCGGTCGTCGCCCGCCTCGAGCGCGGCGCGGCCGGCGAGATCCGGGAGACGCCCGAATCCAATGATCCGGCGTTCGCGACCGTTTCCAACCACGTGATCGCCGACGGGATGACCGTGCTTGAGGCGGCCAGCCAGGCGGCGGCCGGATGCGGGTACGAGCCCCTGGTCCTGACTTCGCGCGTCCGCGGCGAGGCCCGTGAGGCGGCCACGACTCACGTCAGCATCGCGGAGGAAGCGCGGGCGACTGGCACGCCGATCTCGCCGCCGGCCGTGATTCTCTCCGGCGGAGAGACGACGGTGACGGTCCGTGGCGACGGCCACGGGGGCCCGAACCAGGAGTTCGCGACGAGCGCGGTGCTGGCGCTCGAGGGGCCCGGAGGCGAGGAGCAGGTCGAAGACGGCGGGACCATCGCAGTCGCCGCGGTCGACACCGACGGCATAGACGGCGTGACCGACGCGGCCGGGGCGCTCGTCGACGAGACGACCGCTCCGGCTCCCGACGCGGCACGTACCGCTCTCGCAGAGAACGACGTGTATCCGTATCTCGACGCCCGAGACGCGCTGATACGCACTGGATCGACTGGGACCAACCTGAACGATCTACGGGTGCTGGTCGTGGAGTAGGCCTCGTAACGCAGTCGTGACGCGCCCAGGACGCGAACGCCGTCGGTTCCGAACGCAGACTCAGGGCTCCCCTTTCTGCGCGAGCGAGTCGATCACGCGACAGGCGTTTTTCGAAAATGCGCGTCGAAGCAGGTCCTCCGAGACGTCGAGGGTAAGTATCTCCATGACGGCGACGTTCGGATGGCAGGCCGGCGCGCCGCTTCCGAAGAAGACGCGGTCGGGGTGTTCGAGCAGCGCCCGCTCGAGTTGCTCGCGGTAGCGGACGAAACTCGTCTCGAGGTAGCAGTCGTCGTACGTTTCGAGGAGGTCGATCATCTCGTCCATCAGCGACCGGTTCAGCGGATGGCCGCCGAATCTGCCGACGATGACGGGAAACGAGCGTCCGAGCAGTGTTTCGGCGAGCGTCTCGGGCGGCGCGTCGACGCCACCGCGGACGATCACGGGAAGATCGACGTCCTCTAAGGCCGTGAGGACGTCGTCGTCGGGATACTCGTCGACACCGGGTCGATAACGAACCCGTGAAAGCGGTCGTCGTACGCGTACTTCTCGACATCGCCGGGGGAGGTATAGTGGTCCGCGCGCCGGCGAACCGCGTTGCGGAGCCGTCCCGCCGCGTTTCGGCCCGGCGTCTGGGTTCCGCTAATTCGGGCGAACGTGATGAACGGCCGGTCGACGCTGCGCCTCGCGACGCCATTGTTCGGCGCGAGATAGCCCGTCTCAGATCGAGACGGCGGGAACACGATCGACCTGGTGATTCCCGCCTGGTGCATCTCCCGCTCGAGCCGATCCGCCGTGGTCGTTCTTCTCTGGGAATCTCCACTGCCGTCGACTGGCGGCAGTCGCGTCGCGACGTCGACGACGCGAAATCCGTGTTCCAGTTCCAGCATATCGGGAATGTTCCGAGTCGAGCCATATTTCCTTACCGCCCCCGTCGTCGACGGGTCTGTTTCGCGTTCGCATGGGCAATCGCAAGACGGAGCGGTGGCTGTAGGGAAAGAGTTATATAGAAGTGCTGACGACATGGTTAGTGAGGATCTACGATGGCACAACAGCGACGCATGGGCGGACAGCCTATGTTTATTTTGAGCGAGGACAGCCAGCGAACCCAGGGACGCGACGCCCAATCGTCGAACATCATGGCCGGCAAGGCCGTGGCCGAGTCGGTACGCACGACGCTCGGCCCCCGCGGAATGGACAAGATGCTCGTCGACTCCGGCGGGGACGTCGTCATCACGAACGACGGCGCGACCATCCTCAACAAGATGGACATTGAGCACCCCGCGGCTCAGATGATCGTCGAAGTCGCCGACTCGCAGGAAGAGGAAGTCGGTGATGGGACGACGACAGCGGCAGTCATCGCCGGCAACCTGCTCGGCGAAGCAGAAGATCTCATCGAACAGGACGTCCACGCGACGACGATCGTCGAGGGCTACCACGAGGCCGCCGAGATCGCGCTGGACGCGATCGCCGAAGCGATCAACGAAGCCGACGTCGACGACGAGATTCTCTCACAGGTCGCCGAGTCGAGCATGACCGGCAAGGGAACCGGCGGCCTTACGGCCAAATCGCTGGCCGAAACCGTCGTCGAAGCAATCCATCACGTCGAAACCGACGACGGCGTCGCACGCGACAACGTCACCGTCCACACGCAGATCGGTGCCTCATCGAACGCGACCGAACTCGTCCCCGGGATCGTCGTCGACGAAGAGCCCGCTCACGAAGCGATGCCCGCCGAGGTCGAGGACGCATCGCTCGCGATTCTGGACGTCGAACTCGGCGTTCGCACGGGCGACGTCGACGCGGAGTACGCCATCGACTCGATCGATCAGCTCAACGCCGCGATCGACGCCGAAGAAGGCGAGCTTCAGGGCTACGCCGAGACTATCGTCGACAGCGGGGCTGACGTCGTCTTCACTACCGACGACGTCGACGACCGCGTTGCGACCGCGCTCGCTAACGAGGGCGTCCTCGTCTTCGAGAACCTCGGCGACAGCGACGCCCGTCAGGTCGCGTCCGCGACCGGCGCCCGCCGCGTCGGCGCACTCGAGGACTTAGAGGATGAGGACTTCGGCTCGGCCGACCGGATCCACACCGAGACGTACGGTGACGACGACCTCGCGTTCGTCGAGGGCGGCGCTGCCGCAGAGACGGTTACCGTTTTCGTTCGCGGTGGCACCGAACACGTTGTCGACGAACTCGAGCGTGCCATCGAGGACGCACTGGACGTCGTCGCGACGGCGCTCGAATCGGGCGAAGTCGTCCCCGGTGCGGGTGCGACGGAAATCGCGATCGCTGATAAGATTCGTCAGGAAGCCGCCGGTATCGAGGGTCGCAAGCAACTCGCCGTGACATCGTTTGCCGATGCGATCGACGTGGTTCCCCGCACGCTCGCGGCCAACACGGGTCAGGACCCGATCGACGCGCTCGTCGATCTCCGCGCCGCCAACGAGTCCGAGGGTCGGGCCGGCCTGATCACCAGCGGTGACGAGGTCACCATCGACGATCCGTTCGAGCACGGCGTCGTCGACCCCGCCGACGTCAAGCGCGAGGCCATCGAAAGCGCGACCGAAGCCGCGACAATGATCGTCCGTATCGACGACGTTATCGCAGCCGAGTAACGCCGTCGTTCGACGACGGCAGGTCAACGAAGCGATTTTTTCGCACCGTCACTCGCCGACTCGTTCAGTCGGCTCGAGGGCGATCCGATCGCCGGTTTCGAGTCCGAAGGCCTCGTCGCCGCGCCCCTGATTGACGTCGAGTTCGACGAAACCGTGGCTACCGACGGTCGCGAGCCGGTCCCCGATTGGGACGTCGGCGAAGGTTTCCCCGACCGGGACGACGTCGCCGTTCGCGGCGATCAGATCGCATCCTGCGAGGAAGTCGCCTGAAACGTTCGTGATGACGTTGCCGAAGCCGTCGACGACCAGCACCTCGCCGATCGCTCGCGCGCCGTCGAGCGTCGGCGTCGGTAGCTCGAGGTCGATGTCGACCGCGGACGGCGCGAGATACGCGAGCGAAGACAGTTCGTCGGCGTCGTGGACTGCGGCGGCGACCGGTGCGAACACGTCTCGGCCGTGAAACGTGTTGCTCTTCGGGGGACGACGCTCGCTCGAGCCCTCGGCCGTCGTAGGGGCGACGGGATCGACGTCGCGCTCGTCGACGGCGTATGCCTCGAGTCCGTCCGCCTCGTCATCGGCGAGTCGCCGCGCGGCTGGGAGCAACACGCCGTTGTCCGGGCCGACGAGCGTGTGATCACCTGCACGGAGAACCAGCGCGTTTCGTTCGGTACCGACGCCCGGATCGACGACGACGAGATGGGTCGCGGGCGGAAAGTAGGGGAGCACTTCCCGAAGCCAGAACGCGGATGCACGGACGTCCTGCCGTGGGAAGTCGTGAGCGACGTCGACCAGTTTGGCGTCCGTTCGGTGCAGCAATACGCCCTTCATCGCCGCCGGGTACGGGGAGCCGAAATCCGATGCGAGCGTGATCATGGCCGAACGTTGGAGCCGCCGACACAAGTCAGTCGCCGTTCGAATCCGTGTCACTCACCATCTGAATGCGCTCGATGCCGTTCATCTCCTCGACGACTTCGACGACCGCTTTGGGGACGAGTGTCTGCCAGTCGTCACCGTTTATCATTCGCTCGCGGACTTCGGTTCCCTCGAGGACGTCTCGGTTGAACATCGGCGACTGACGAATCTCGATGCCGGCCTCCCGAAAGAGCTGGATGACCAGCGGGTTGTTCGAGTAGGCGACGTCGAAGTCGGGACTCATGCTCTGGATGTGGCTCACCCAGACCGAGTTCCGCTCTAAGTCCTCGATCGGAACCGCGTACGTCACGAGATCGTAGTCGACGAGCGATTTCGTGATCATCATGATCCGCTCGCCCGCTGTAAACGGATTCCGCCCGGTGTGTGAGTCGTCGGCGCTCCCGATCCCCAAGACGAGTTCGTCGACGTCCTCGGCGATCTGTTCGACCATGCTCAGGTGGCCGTTGTGAAAGGGCTGAAAACGGCCGATATAGAACCCCCGCGTCATGCCGGACACTGCTCGAGCAGCACGCTTAAGCGTGGCGAGTTCGCTGCGGACTGTGCGCATCCAGATATATCAGATGTTCGTCTACTCGCGTTTTGTCCCGTCTTCACCGCTTTGCTTCAACCAGGTAATCCCGTCTCGGCCAGATTCATGGTAATTGTTGACACTATTCACGAATACTAGTCGAGCTTGACTGACTGGTGAACAGAATATTTCAAATTAATATATAGTGAATCAATACAATCGCATCTATTCTTGATTTCGACCCTCGGACGCTGTGCCCCCCGGTTTCAGCAACTGACACCATGCTCCGGATGGAGAAAGTATATCAGTCGCAATCCCTTCCAGACAGATACCGAACAGAGTTCTATGAGTAACGATACGAACGTTGACGACCCTCCCAAAGACGCCCCGGAGGCTGCTCCCGACGAGGAATACGTCGAGGAGCAACCAGAGCGTCAGGGAGAGCGGTCGCCGCTCGAGGAGGAAGACGGTGACCGTCGCACCGACGTCGACGATCCGGGCGACGAGAGCGACGAGTTCGAGCCGTCGTCCGACGAGACCGACGTGGACGACGAGATCGAGACCGTCGACGACCTCGGCAGTACGGTCGAGGTCGATCCCGGCGTCGAGGTCGACGAGGACATCGCCGAGGACGACCTTCTCGGCGGCCTCAAGATTGATTCGACGGAGGACATCGAGGTCCCCGATCGACTCGTCGATCAGGTCATCGGCCAGGACGAAGCACGAGATATAATCATCAAAGCGGCGAAGCAGCGCCGCCACGTCATGATGATCGGCTCGCCGGGGACCGGCAAGTCGATGCTGGCGAAGGCGATGAGCCAACTGCTGCCCAAGGAGGATCTCCAGGACGTTTTAGTCTACCACAACCCGGACGACGGCAACGAGCCGAAGGTCCGCACCGTTCCCGCCGGCAAGGGCGAACAGATCATCGACGCCCACAAGGAAGAAGCCCGCAAGCGCAATCAGATGCGCTCGATCCTGATGTGGATCATCATCGCGATCGTCATCGGGTACGCGATTCTTTCGGGCAACATACTACTCGGCGTTGTCGCCGCGGGGATCATCTGGCTGATCTTCCGGTACACCAGCCGAGGCACCGACGCGATGGTGCCCAACATGATCGTCAACAACGGCGATCAGCGCGTCGCGCCCTTCGAGGACGCGACCGGCGCTCACGCCGGTGCGCTGCTGGGCGACGTCCGCCACGACCCCTTCCAGTCCGGCGGCATGGAGACTCCGAGCCACGACCGCGTGGAACCCGGCTCCATCCACAAGTCCAACAAGGGCGTGCTATTCGTCGACGAGATCAACACGCTCGACATCCGCACTCAGCAGAAGCTGATGACGGCCATCCAGGAAGGCGAGTTCGCGATCACCGGCCAATCCGAGCGCTCCTCGGGCGCGATGGTCCAGACCGAACCCGTCCCCTGTGACTTCATCATGGTCGCCGCGGGCAACCTCGACGCCATGGAGAACATGCACCCTGCACTCCGCAACCGGATCAAGGGGTACGGCTACGAGGTCTACATGGACGACACCATCGAGGATACCCCCGAGATGCGCCGCAAGTACGCCCGCTTCGTCGCCCAGGAGGTCGAACGCGACGGCCGCTTGCCCCACTTCACCGACGAAGCCGTCGAGGAGGTCATCCTCGAGGCGAAACGCCGGTCGGGCCGGAAGAACCACCTGACGCTGCTGTTCCGCAGCCTCGGTGGCCTGGTCCGCGTCGCCGGCGACATCGCCCGCGCAGAGGACCGTGAGTTCACCACCCGCGAGGACGTCTTGCAGGCCAAGGAACGCTCGCGCTCGATCGAGCAACAGCTCGCCGACGATTACATCGAACGCCGCAAGGACTACGAACTGCAAGTCAACGAAGGCGGCGTCGAAGGTCGCGTCAACGGCCTCGCCGTCATGGGCGAGGACTCGGGTATCATGCTACCCGTGATGGCCGAAATCGCGCCCGCCCAGGGCGGCGGCCAGGTGATCGCGACCGGCCAGCTCAAGGAAATGGCCGAGGAGTCGGTCCAGAACGTCTCCGCGATCATCAAGAAGTTCTCCGACGTCGATCTCTCGGAGAAGGATATCCACATTCAGTTCGTTCAGGCCGGTCAGCAGGGCGTCGACGGTGACTCTGCCTCCATCACGGTGGCGACCGCGGTCATCAGCGCTCTCGAGAACATCCCGGTCGATCAGTCGGTCGCGATGACCGGCTCGCTGTCGGTCCGGGGCGACGTGCTTCCGGTCGGTGGGGTCACCCACAAGATCGAAGCTGCTGCCAAGGCTGGCTGTTCCAGGGTTATTATCCCCGAAGCGAACGAACAGGACGTGATGATCGAAGAGGAGTACGAGGAGATGATCGAGATCATCCCCTGTGCGAACATCAGCGAAGTCCTCGACGTCGCCCTGATGGGCGAACCGAAGAAGGATTCACTGGTCGACCGGCTCAAGTCGATCACCGGATCGGCCTTCGATCAGAGCGCCGTCGGCTCCGCCGGCGGCTCGAACCCGAGCCCGCAGTAAATGCCCCAGTGGGCGGCGTTCCTCGGTATCGCGGGCGTCGTCCTCGTGTTATTACTCGTTTTAACGCATCTGACGCAGACGGCGTTTACCGACGGTGACCGGGAACAGAGCGACAGTGGCTGGTCTCGAGCCGACGCGTCGGTGGGAGGCGACCGACCCGACGTCTCGACCGACACCGGCCACGCGGATGGGACGACCGACGCCAACCGCGCCGACATCGCAGTCGAGTTACCGTCCCGAACTGACGAATCGGGTCGAGAGTCGCGTGGGGAGACGAATCCGACCGACTCATCGGCAGACGACACCGACGGACGAACTCGTGGTGTCGACGAGTCCCCGACACCGCCTCCCGCCTCGAGCACCGCCGCTTCCGTCGACGAAACCGGAGCAGGATCCAGTCCGCATTCCGGCTGGAATCGAGGGCCCGACCCGATCGCTTCGGACGAGGACCGCCGGCCGAGCGGCCATCGTGGCGACCCGACCTCGATGACGACGGGAATGGTCCTCCTGAACGTGGCGCTTTCCCAGGGGCTCTTCGCGCTCGTGTTGCTTGGTGCGGCTATCTACACGGCGATTCCGTCGTCGGCACTGGGCCTCGAGCTCTCGGTGTCCTATCTCGAAACGGGACTCCTGGCGGGGGCGGCCGCCGGAGTCGCGTTCTACGTGGCGAACGAACTCGGAGCGGCGGCAGCGACGTGGGTCGGATTCGATCACGATGAAGGCCTGCGGGAACTGCTCGCACCGGATTCGGTCGGCGGCTGGGTGCTCCTGCTGGTCTGTGTCCTGCCGATTATTGCCGTCTTCGAGGAGTTCCTCTTTCGGGCGGCCCTCATCGGCGTCCCGGCTGCAGGATTCGGCGTTTCGCCGTGGCTACTCGCGGTCGTCTCGTCGATCGCGTTCGCGATGGGTCACGGGATGCAGGGCTCGGTCGGCATCGTCGTCACCGGCCTTCTCGGCTTCGCCCTCGCTACCGTCTTCATCGTGACGGGGAGTCTGCTGGTCGTCGTCGTTGCCCACTACCTCGTTAACGCCCTCGAATTCGTCGTCCACGAGGCCCTCGGCATCGAATGGGCAGAAATCCTCGAAAGCTAAGGATCGGGGCCCGTTACGTGACGCATGAACGGATCTCCCGAGTTGGGATCCCGCTCCCGCGTGATCGTCGGTCTGATCGTCGCCTATTTCGTGGTAATGGCGTATGCAACGAGTACGAACAATCCGCTCGCGGCTACCGTCGGCGCGCTTGGCTTCGGCGTCATTGCCATCGCCGTTGGTGCGACGTTGTACGAACGTGGCAGGCGCCCGCGATCGGCGCTAACGGTGGCCGCGGGCTGTCTCGTTGGTGGCGGCTTGCTCCAGCTCGCTGCCGTTCTCACCGGAGCGGCCACCCTCGACTTGCTCTCGTCGCTTCTGGTGTTTCTCGGTGTCGGCTCCTACGGATACGCGATCTGGCGAGAGACCTGATTCGTGCGGCGGTCGTTCGACGCGCTCCAGCGGACGTCGGGGATCGAACCGATGGCTCGCCTGAAATTCGAGCGGCGAATCGCGAGCAGCCGCGATCGGGTAGGGCGGATTACCCAGGGGGCTGTAATTCGTGGCGAGATCGAGCGCCGACGACGAGTCCCGACAGAAGGCCGAGGATCGTCGCGCTCGCGACCGAACTCGTCACGCCCGCCCGGAACCCACCGAGTGCGACGACGAAGACGGCGAGAAAGGTCAGACCGAACGTACCGAGGGTCTGCGCGAGCGGCCGAGGTGCTCGATCCGTTCCGCGACCGAACTGGACGACAACGACGGCTGCTGTCAGGACGCCGGCCACTATCCCGGCCGGAATGCCCACGAGTACGGAGAACTCGATGAACGGGGCCATGAGTTCCGACACGGCGACGAAGATACCGAGAAACGTTGCAATCCCTGCCGCCCCCGCGTAGCCGAGCATTCGAATGCCCATCGTGGGTGGTCGGTTCGCACATCGTCGAGGTAAACGTTCGGATTGGCGATGCGAGCGGGGCCGGGCGGTCAGTGAGAGCGCCCTGAATCCGTCGACTATTGACCCAGACCGCCCTAAAACTGCTCGAGCCCAGTCTGCTCGGCCGCTGCAAGAACGCGTTCACAGGTCGACCACGACGCGCGCGCGAACGGCGGAAGGGTGCCGTGATCGTCGACGTAGTCCTCGAGAAACTGGCGGGTGGTCGGGTCGCCCGGATAGCCGCTCCCGACCGGCCCGTACTCGTCGGCGAGGGCAGCCACGTGTGCGTCTCGTTCGACTTTGGCGACGATGCTCGCCGCGCCGACGAGGAGAGACTCGTCGTCGGCGCCGTGACGTGCGTCGACAGCGACGTCCTCGAGTGAACACGCCTCGGTAACGCGGCGTGCGAACCGGTCGGCGTCTGTGTCACACGCGTCACAGAGTCCGGACAGTGGCACTATCGTCGCGTTCCCTCGCTCGTGGCTGGCGACCGCGCGCTCGATCGCCGTCGCGTGGGCCGTGACGGCGAGCGAGTTCATATCCGTCTCTGGGGTATCGATCCGCTCAGACGTGATTTCGGCGACGCCGATCGCGATCCGGTCGTCGTCCCAGAGGGTCGCCGCCAGTTCCGTCCGGCGCTCGGGCGTGAGCCGTTTCGAGTCTTTGATCCCGTTCGGAAGGTCGGCCGGTTCCTCGAGGTGGACTGCCGCGGCGAACATCGACCCAAGTACCGGGCCTTTTCCCGCTTCGTCGACGCCGAAGGGCATAGAGGGCTGCTCGAGGGGCGAAAGCAAAATCGTTGTGACTCCGACCAGCGGACGACAGTGCTGTTGTTCCTCCGATAAGCGGACGACAATACCGCTGTCAGTGACGAATCCGGTCTTCGAACCGGCACCCGCAGTCAGTCGTCTTCGATGGCGTCGGCTACGTCCTCCCTGTCGAACGCGGTGACTGATCGGTCGGCGTTGACCGGCAGCCCAGCGGCACACGAGGCCACCGAAATCCCGCCCCGCGACCTCGAGCAGTATCGCGAGACGGGGCCCAACTGCGGGACGAACTGGACGTTCTTGGCCGACATCGGAGCAGCACGGCCAGTGCGAGGAGGGCTGTGAGACGTCTTCGGCGGGCGCTTGTGGCCCCATACAGTTCGTGCCGTCACCGGGGGACAGCGGGTTTCCAGGAGCCAAGCAGATCGGAGGAATGAGGGATACCGGACGGGCGACCCCATCGCACCTGCACTTTTCGATCGAGCGAAATCGGACGCACCAGTCGATTCCCGGCGGCGACGGACGAACCGTCGCTGCGGGCGAGGTGATCTCGAACGAGTACGCCGAAATCTGACCGAGACGACGAGACGGTCGGGTCCGCTCGAGACGTCGACGGGTCCCATCGCGTCGAATTCGCGTCCGTCAGTTGTCGTCCGATCCGTCCAGGAAGTATTCCTCGCGTTCGAACGGTTCGGTTTCCCCTTCGACGCCGGTCACGTCCAGTGCCGTGATCTCGGCGTCGGTCCCGAGCAGGCCCGCGAGACTGGGCTCTGTGCGTCCGTCGTCGCTGCTGATGAGTTCCTTGACGTAGAGACCGCCCTCGCCGTGGAGCCGGACTTCCGCGTCGGTTGACCCCCGGAGGTCGCCGTCGATCCCGTAGACCGTCCGCTCGCGGGTGAGGCCGGCCCGTCGGTGATCGACCCGCTCGGGCGTGTACTGGTTCACGGTCGTCCCCGCAAGTTCGGCGAGGGCCGCGTCGAAATCGGCCTCGCCGATCGGGTCGGCGAACGCGACGTCGGCCCGGTAGCGCTTGCTCGCATCGTGCTCCTTGACGCGCTCGACCATCTCGTGGGTCGCGAGCCGAAGCCCCTCGACCTCGACTGCACCCTCTGCGGCCTCGTTGATCGTCTCTTCGAGCGCTTCCACATCGGGGTCGCGTTTCCAGGGCCGTTTCACCTCGAGGACGAACGGCCGGCCTTCGCCGAGCATGCGAGCGTCGACGTCCTCTCGGCCCGCGCCGTGGAACGTCCCCTCATCACCGTCCATGGCCTCGACGATGTAGGGGCGAACGACCTGCTCGACACTGGTATCGTACATGTATCCCGAGCCGCCGCAGTAGTCGCAGGTCTCCTCGCCGTCGTCACCCAGTTGGACGCCGCTCCCGCCACATTCCCGACAGGGCCACTCCGTCTGTGGAATGTCACGGTCGAGTTTTCGGTAGCGGCCGTAGACGAACGCCGGGTTGATCTGCACGTCGACCGCGTGGCTTGTGACGGTTCCCGATCCGAGCGCCTCAAGCGGATCGAACCCGTCGAGGTCGACGATAGCGAGCACATCGGGTCTGTCGAAGTCGACGTCGGTCCCCGTTTTTGCGCCGACGCGTCGGCCCACCTCGCGGTTGACCTCCCGCTTCATCGATTCACCGGCATCCGGTTCGAGGCCAGCGTCTTCCCGGAGTAGTCGTTCGTTTTCCTCGACCAGCGGTGGCACGCGCGTGCCGACCTGATAGGTACCGAACCCGACGCCCTCCAGGGAGTCAACGATGGTTTCAGCGATCGCGTCGAAGGTCCCGCAGTACCCCTCACAGACCCAGCAATCCGCGGGATCGGTGGGGTCGAAGTCCTCGTCGTCGGCCAGCGCGACCGTGATCCGCAGCGCTCGACCGCGCTCGGCGTTGGTCAGCCCGAAGCTCTGCTCGGCGAAGGGGCGCCCAAGACAGGAGTCACAGACGGCTCCGGTCCCCAGCAACGCGCGGGCGTTTTCCGTGATCATGTCTCGGGTGTCGGGCGGCCGCGGGTAACACGTTTTCCCTTCGTCGGAACGGGACTTCTATCGCTGGAATGTGACGAGTCCTCGTCGTTGGGACGAACCCTGGTCTCGACACGGCGGCCACGGTCGACTGCCGCAGCTTGAAAATGCAGGCCATTTCTCCGGAGGTTAAAATGGATCGGCTCCTATCCCCCGCTATGCACGATTCCCGACTGGGCCGTCGGTCTTTTCTCGCGGCCGCCAGTGCCGGTCTCGCCGGTGCGATCGCCGGCTGTTCCGAACCCCGGGCCGATAGTTCGTTCGATGGCGATTCCTCGTACAACATCGATCGAGAAAACCTCGCGAGCGGATCGGCGTTCACCGATCTGTACAACGCCCTCATCGAATCGGTCACGCAAGTTCGCGTCTTCGGCCTCAAGAATCCGGACACGGGCGCAGAAGGCCGTGGGCAGGGTTCGGGCTTCCTCTACGATACGCGCCACGTCGTCACCAACGACCACGTCATCGCCAACGGCACGGCGGCAGATCTCCAGTACATCACCGGCGACTGGACCAGTACCACGCTCGTCGGCCGCGACTATTACAGCGATCTGGCCGTCCTCGAGGTCGATCACGTACCCAACTCAGCGACACCGCTGTCCCTCACCGACCAACGGCCCGTCGTCGGCCAACAAGTCGCCGCCATCGGAAACCCCTACGGCCTCGAGGGGTCGATGTCTGCAGGGATCGTAAGCGGCGTCGATCGAACGTTGAAACTTCCCCAGCGACGGTTTTCCTATCCGAACGTCATCCAGACTGACGCCGCGGTCAATCCCGGCAACAGCGGCGGTCCACTCGTGGATCTCGATGGCAGCGTCGTCGGCGTGGTTACTTCGGGTGGCGGAGACAACATCGGGTTCGCGATATCCGCGGCACTCGCCGGACGTGTCGTTCCGTCGCTCATCGAATCGGGTTCGTACGACCACTCCTCTCTGGGAATCAGGCTTCGAACCGTCGACCGGTTGCTCGCCGATGCAAACGACCTCCCCGAAGCGACCGGGGTGATGGTCACGGCCGTCGTCGACGGTTCGGCCGCGGAAGGTGTCCTCGAACCGGCCACTCGATCGGTACGACGTCGCGGCGAATCGATCCCCGTCGGGGGCGACGTCATCTTCGAACTGAACGGTAATTCAATCCCCGACCGACACGCGCTGTCGACGTTTCTCGCACTCGAGACCAACCCGGGAGAAAGACTCACGGTTCGACTTCAGCGCGGCGGACGAACCGTCACCCGGGACCTGATCCTCCATGCTCGGCCGTCGATACGACGGTAACGGTCGGACGAGGTCGACTCGGATTCGATATAACAGACGTGAACTAATGAAAAGAATAGCTGAAATTAGCGTAATAGATCGTTGTAGCCGCGACAGAAACCGTTTTTTGGATCGATTACGGTCATAGCGAGTTCGTACACGTCAGGACGTATTACGGTCTTTTTCGAGGGAATGAAACGTGTGAATCGTGCCGTCGATACTCGCTACCGTCGGTGTTCCACACATTAGATACTCGATAACAATAGTATCAAATTCTGTAGCACTATCTGGCGCGAACATCCGCCGCCTGATAACGTATGACCGACGCTGACGTTCACCCATCAGATACCGAGGAACCGACACTCGAGTTCGATCACGTCACGGTCGAAAACGATCACGCACCGGACGAGTGTGCCATCTTCCCACGCAATGCCAGTGAGGACGTCCTGATGACCACCTGGATTTCGGCACACGACGACTCGTTCGTCGACCTCGAATCGATTCGGTAGCCCTTCAATGTATTTGAGCTACTCCGTCACCGCCGCCGGCTTCTGGCTCGGCACCGTCCTTCCGGTCGTCTATCTGCCCATCGTCGTTTCAGGTATCGATTCGATACGTCACCTGTCACTCTTCATCGGGCTCCTGACGGTCCACGCACTCGCGCTCGTCGTCGGTCACGACTATTCTGGTTCGAGATCACAGTGATCGGCCGGTTCGCCTCACCCAGACGGTATCCACTCCCTAACGAGACTTGGCGCGGATATCCGCCGTTCAGGAAACCTCCGATCACACCGCTGCGCAAAATCTGCGCGGAGTCGCTGGCAGAGACGGCCACCGTCTCGGACTCCCGTCGTCGGTCGGATTCGATACACGACGAAATATGAGGAAATATATGCTGATTCCGTTGGTCGTACTCATATGCGCACTCGCTGTCCGCTCTGTCGGCGGACCATCACGACCGATGCACAGCACTGGTGTCGATGCGGCAAAGCCATCGGCACCCACTGTTACGAGGATCACAGTAACTGGTGTGCCGGCAGCGGCGCTGACGCCTGGATCGGGGCGCTCGAGCGCTAGTCGGAAGAAACCGACCAGACCTGCGCCCGGGGCGTGCCACAAGTGTTACAGACGACTGCCAAGTTACCCTTGTATCGGCCACGTTCGAGTGTACCTTCGGCACAGGACGGGCACGGCCGTCCCTCGAGAATCGCGAGCAATCGTCCCCTTCCGCGGGCTTGTGCCGACTCTGATTTCGCCATGTAATCACTCCATACCGGTGATACTGGAAACTGTTGGCCATGCCTATGCAGTGTAAGCGCGGTGTCTCGAGTCGAAGCACCTATGCCCGCCTCCGGAGTATGGCCGCAGGATGTGGCCCTGGGGACATCTCGCCGTCGCCTACCTGTCGTATTCCGTCGCCGTCCACCGGCAGTTCGACCGACCGCCCCGCGCAGTCCCGGTGATGGCGCTCGCGGTCGGTTCGCAGACGCCCGACCTGATCGACAAGCCCCTCGCGTGGAACTTCGGGGTGCTGCCCGGCGGCCGAACGCTCGCACACTCGCTTTTCGTCGCCGCGCTCCTCGTGCCGACCGTCCTCGTTGCTGCAGATCGACTCGGCGGTCGCACGGTCGGCGTCGGCTTCCTCCTCGGCTACTGCTCACATCTACTCGCGGACATCCCGCCGACAGTCTTCTCGGGGAACCTCGCCGGCGGCGCCTACCTGTTATGGCCGATTCTCGAGCAACCGCCCGAACACCCCGTCGCCGGTATTCTCGACGCGATACTCCACTACTACGAGCTAGGGGCCTACGAATGGGTCCAGTTCGGTCTCTTTGCCGCTGCGATTCTCGTCTGGTACCTGGACGAAACGCCTGGGACCGGCATCGTCCGGACGACGCTCGAACGGCGACTCAACGTCGGCTCACGGTCGTGAACCGTCCCTGACCGATCCACGACCACGGTTCGTGAACGCACGGCGTCGTCCAAGATGCGGTGTCGAACCGGCAGGGCTATCCCGGCGCCTGGCTTCGTCCCGACATGCGCCAGTTCGTCCTCATCGGTCACGACGTCCCGACGACACCCAATTTCTCGCTCGATGATCTCGCCGGCGGAGCTGGCCGCCTCGACGCACTCTGTCGGTCGATCACCTCGGCATTCGTCACGTCCCACGGTATCCGCGAGTCCGTCCGCGTCCACCTCGTCGCTCGAGACCAACTGACGATATCTTTCGACGGACGCGACCTCCGACGACTCAATCCCGACGAGCGAAGTACCGCCGCGCTCGTACGGACGGCCCTCAAGCACCGCGACGAAGCCATCGGTGCCCTCCCTGCAGAACCCAGTCCCGGAATCGAACTGTACCGGCGCGGCTTCGAGGGAACGCTCGCGGAAATCGCCGCCGACGGTCCCATCGTTCACCTCCACGAGGACGGCGACGCGGTGGTCGACGTCGACACCGATGCCCTCGCGGATTCGATTTTCGTCCTGTCGGATCATCGTGACTTCACCGACGCGGAAGCGGCGCTGCTCGAGGACATCGCCGAGTATCGACTCCGGCTCGGCCCCGAGCGGCTTCACACCGACCAGGCAATCACCGTTGCCCATCACTATCTCGATACGAACGGCTACGAGCGGTTTTGAGGCGAAGATGGTGGTGCGCTCACGGAGTCGAACCGGCTGCCGGCGGGCGGACGACGGCTTTCGGAAGCGTTAAACGAACAGATGCGTACACTACGAATGCGGGCCGGTGGGGTAGCTTGGTATCCTTCGGCCTTCGGGTGGCCGTAACCGCAGTTCGAATCTGCGCCGGCCCACTGGATATAAACCCCTTTTCCCGCATTTCCTGACAGTTAGCGGCCGGTTTTCGAGGTGGTCTGCGTGACGCTTTCCGACGCGGAAAGTGAACGGATTCTGAGAAATCAGTCGGTTAACCCCGAACCGACGAAGAGTCGCGAGTTTCGCTGCGCAGAGTGCGGTGCGCGCTGCACACTGCTGCTCGATGGTCGGTCGGAAGCCGGTCATGGGCATAGTTGTTCTCGTCGACTCGAGCGGACGGGCTCGAACCGAGTTTGTCCGGAGCTGACCGACGGCGGTGATGTGCAGCGATGATGGGCTTCGTCCGAGCGAATCGGCTATACGAGGTCGCGAGTCGGACGTCGATAGCCCGTCCCTCGATTTCGGAAACCGACACTGAGGCTCGTGATGTGACCGAGTCTGCTGGAGGGGATCCAGCGTGAGCCGCGTCGTCGATCGGGACGAGTGCCCTCGGTGCGAGGCGAAGGTCTCGGCGACTCGACCGCTGTGTCCTGACTGCTCTCGTGAGGTCAGCCGTGCTCGAGGTGATGTACTGTGAGCGTCACCGACAGTACCGATTGGGCCTGGGTTGTCGAAAGTTCCGTCTGCGAGGCCTGGCCGCTCAACCAGGTCACCGGAGACAACAGCGAACCGGATTGGTTCGACGCCCATCTTGTCGTCACGGTAGATATCCGGAGCGAGTAGCGGTGTTCCAGGTCGAGGGCCGCCCCACGGGGTTCCGCTCACCCGAGCCGTTGTTTTCGAACGACGACGATCTCTCGTTCGACGGACCCTCGCACGTCACGAGACTGCCTGCATCGACTCCCGGAGGCTCCAGACGACCGACCGGAGCCTGTATCCGAGCGATCCCGTCCGATAGCCGGTCCATCCGCTCATGCCTCCCGCGAGCGTCGCTGCGTCGTATCCTTCTTCTTCGAGCACGCTGGTCGCTCGTTTGGCGACCACGCCCATCTTGCACACCACGACCACGTCGTTCTCGGGTGGGATCTCATCGAGCCGGTCGCGTAATTCGGCGTCGTCGCCTCGTCGCAGGTCGTCGTAGACGGGGATGTTGTAACTCCTCTCGATCGAATCTGCCCGAAAGGCAGGTTCCGGTCGGATATCCAGGAGAAAGAGGTCGTCTCTCGAGTTCGACTCGAGGCGCGCTTCGAGTTCGTCCGGACGAATGCGTTTCATTGGTACTATATTGTACTCGATTCACAAAGCCGTGACGTTTCGAGAGCCGGTCGGACGGTTCGGCGATCGAATTGGCGATCCCCGTCTCAGAGTAGGGGCCAGCCATCGCGATGGGTCCGAACGACGGGGTCCGAGCCTGGTTCTGAAACCGATCCTGGGCCGCTCGTCGCATCGCGTCTCACCGGATCGTCATCCGGTCCTCGCGGGGTCGGATGATGGACGAGGAACCGATTCGGTGCGACGGCTGGGACGGAGACGTCGCGTGCAGACAATTCGACGGCGGGAGTACCGCGGTGGCGTGATTGTCACAGTGGCGTGAGTGCCACTACCGGCGGCGAGCGCCCGATCAGGACCGCGAGAACAGCCGGCGGAGACGAGAGGTAATGCCGAGGTCCTTTTTGGCCATGATGACCGTCCCGCCCGCCTCTCGCCCGACCGTCTCCGGAATCGCGCCGAACACGAGCTGTTGGAAGAGTCCTTCGCGAGTCGCACCGACGATCGTCGCGTCGTAGTCGCTCGAGGTATCGACGATCGTGTCGGCTACGTCCTCGCCCTCGACGAGTTGCGTTTCGAAGGAGACGTCCTCGAGTATCGTCCCGATTTCGTTCAGCGACGCCGATGCCAACTCACGATTCCGTTCGTTGTGGGGTTCGACGACCTGGAGGACGGTGATGGACGCGTCGGTCACGTGTGCGATGGCGCGTGCTACCTCGGTGGCGTATTTCGCGTGGGGCCCCCCGGCGACCGGGAGGAGAATCGAGTCGACGGACCCGTTGGTACCGATTCGTTCGACGAGTACGTTACAGTCGGCTTCGCGAACCACGGTATCGACCGTCGATCCGACGACCACGTCACGGCGCCGAGCGGGTCTGCCGCGCCACCCCATCAAGATGGCGTCCGAGCCGTGCTGGGTCACGGTATGGAGGACCGCCTCGTCGACGTGGTGGCCGATCTTGACGATTCCGTTAACCGGAATATCAGCGTCACCGCCTCCGACGTCGACGTTCATCGCCTCGTTGATGATCGCACGCCGATCGTCGACCAGACCGTGGCCCTCCGTGAGCGGCGTCTGTTCGGGGAGGGCGACGACGGACAGGACGAGTATTTCCCCGTTCTTGTCCGCGGCAATGTTCCTGGCCGTTCGCATGAGTTGTTCCGTGTGCTCGGGGTCTGCGATGGGAACGAGGATCTGGTATTCGCGATCCTCGGGGAAGATCTCCTCGACGACGGTCGGCGTCTCCTGTTCGATGGTTTCCTTGGTCGTGGTCCCGATAACCGTAACCCAGAGCGCGACGCCGATGACTTCGGCGAGGAGTCCAAGCAGAAACGCCCCTGGCTCGACGTTGACCATGAGAATCAGGTTCGCGAGCACGGCGACGATCGGAACGTAGGGGACAGCCGGCACCTCGAAGCCACGATCGATTTTGGGATACTTCTGTCTGGATCTGACGATGGCAAAGTTCACGACGATGAGGCCGGTCAACAGCATGAAGTCCGCGAAGTGGGCGATGGCCTCGATACCCATATGGAACTCGAGGAACCCGGCGTGAATCGTCGTCGTCCCGAAGATCAGTTGCGGCAGGACGGTAAAGAAGAAGATGAAGAACGCGATCAATCCGCCGGTGAGCAGCACTGACCAGTACGGCGTGTTGAACGCCGGATGGAGGTCCTCGAAGCGTTCGGGCAAATGATCACGACGGCTCATGGCCAGCTTCACGCGCGAGCCGGCCAGAACAGTCGCATTTGCCGCCGATAACATCGAGAACAGTGCGCCGACGATGATGACGTAGAAACCGATGTTTCCGAGGTAAAACGACGCTGCGTATCCCATCGCGATTTCCCCATTTTCGGTGATATACGACTCTGCACCGGCGGTATCGGCTATCGTCGCGACGGTTCCGATGAGGAACTCGAGATACTCGGGATTGTTGATCGCAAGCGTCACAACGAGGACGACGAGCGCGTACACGAAGGTTACGAACCCCATCGCAAAGAAGATGGCTCGAGGGACGTTCTGTCCCGGTTTCTCGATTTCTTCTGCGTTGGTCGCGATGGCCTCGAAACCGAAGAAGGTGATAAACACCAGCGCGCTGGTCAGGCCGATCTGACGGTATTTATCGGCGTTTTCCGCGAACGACGTTGCAATCGTCGCGGAGTCAAACGCCTGGAGGCCACCGAATAGAAAGACGAGAATGAGCAAGACCTTCAACACGGTGACAACGATCTGGAATTGGCCGGACTCCTCGGTTCCCTTCAAATTCAGCCCGACCAGGAGGCCGAGGATGACGACTCCCGAGAGCCAGAACGGGAGCGCTTCGTTCAGGCCGGCGGAGAACAGGGGGACGATGAATCGATCGAACCAATCGGAAAACGAAGCGAGGTAGAACGCGGCCGACGCAGGGTACCCCAGAATCATCGACCAGCCGACGATATAGGTCAGATCCGAGTCGAACGTGTTCGAGACGTAGGCGTAGCCTCCACCGGATTCGGGGTAGATCGAGGCGAACTCGGCGTACGCGAAGGCGGTGAACGAGGCCACGATCGCCGCGATGATGAACGCGACGATTGCCATCGCTCCGATATTGCTGACCGCAAGACCCGAGAGAACGAAAATACCCGCCGCGATCATCGTTCCGACGCCGAGGGAAATTGCGCCAACGATCCCGATATCCCGGTCGAGTTCGGTCTCGATCGTCGAGGGACCTTCGTTCATTGAACCCGACGACTCACTCGGAAGATAAAAGCCATTCGACACGCAGAAAACTGTACACAGACTCGAACAGAGTGGCGATATGGATGCGTAGCTGACTGGTCTGTGCCACCGCCCGTTCGACTACGGGCGATGGAGGCTCGTCCGTCCGATCACGTCCATCGGTCCAGTCCGGTCTGCGTGACGCTCTCTTCGATACGCTCGAAGCCGCGTTCGACTTCGTCGGCGTGGACGTCCCACTCTTCAGTGACGTAGGCCGTGGCAGCCTCGAGGTCCGGATCGAGGGACGTGTCGAATTCGTACTCGTCCGTTACGGTCGGATCACGAAACAGTTGGCGGATCCGGTCACCGTGCTCGATGTGCTCACCGCGGTCCTCGAGGACGCTCCAGAGGTCGCCGTGTTCCGTGATCGCCGAAATCGCCGTCTTCGGGCCGATTCCCGTCACACCATCGTTGAAGTCCGTCCCGATGAGGATCGCCGCGTCGATCAACTGCTCCAAGGTGAGGTCGTGGTGATCGAGGGTGGCCTCTAGGTCCATCAGTTCGGGATCGCCTTTGCTCGTCAACTGGCGGAGGGTGAGGGGGGCGCCGAAGAGCAGGGCGTCGTAGTCCTCGGAGCCGACGTAGTCTGCGTCTCCTCGCTTGGCCATGTGGGCGGCCTGGGCTTCTCCCTCGGCCGGCGCTTCGACGATCGGTACGTCGAGCAGCCGAAGGACTTCCCGGCTGGTCTCCTGAATCGTCGGGGTCAGCCGCTGCGTTCGGGATTCGAGTTGGGCGATCGCAATCTCGTCGCCTTCTTCGCGCGCGGTCTCGAGTTGCGCTTCGTAGCTGCGGCGTTGTTCGCGTCGGGATTCGATCTCGTCGGTCTTGAGTTCAGAGGGACCACCGTCGAAGACCATCACCGGCGTGACGTCGTTTTCGAAGAACTTGGGCAGTCCCTGAACGATCCCGACGAGGTTCGCGACCTCGGTTCCGTCCGCGGTCGTGTATGCGTCGCTGTTGGTCCACTTGACCGTCGTTGTCAGGTAGCGATAGAGCCAGTTGTGTGCATCGACGGCGACGACGCCTTCGATGTCATCGAACGGAATCTCTTCGATAACGGCGATATCCCGAAGTGCAGCGTTTCCCATTACCAACGTATTGGAACGACTGGGATTTGAATCGTTGGCTTTTCCGCTGGGAGAGCGATAGAGCGGTGGTACCCCGACGATCAATTTCGCGAAGACTGGTTTCGTCTTCGGTGGCTTCTCGGCCATCTCACTCGGGTGCGACAGGACGTGCCACCGAACCACCACCGTATTCGTGCTTCGGGCGGCCACGTAGTGTGGTCCTGCGGTGCTACCTGCTAGCGAACGATGCGCGAAAATCGCGACTGGTCAGAACTCGGGGCCAAACCCGACCTCCAGCGCGGTCGATCGGCGACGCCGATCAGTCGTCGCCCGAGACAGCCGCACCGCCGCCACCGCTGACGCCCGTTCCGGGACCGATGTCGATCCCGAGATCGTCGAGTTTCTCGTCGGGGACGACGCCGTCGACCCAACCACGGTGCTCGTAGTATTCCGCTTTCATCTCCTCGAGTTCGCAGTACTCGCCTTCGCTCGCGCCCTGGCCGCGGATGCCGTCCTCGAGGAAGCGGGCGGGTAGCGAGTCGTCAGCGCCGTCGAAGCCGTTAACGTTGTTGTAGTAGCGTTCCAGGTTGTAGACTCGTTCCCCGGCCTCGAGGAGTTCCTCTTCGGTGACGTCGAGTCCGGTCATCCCGTTGTACTGCATGACGTACTCTTCGATGCCCTCGGCGAAGGCATTGAACTTGCAGATGTCGAAAGAGTCGCTGATGGCGTGGAGATCCTGGAACTGGGCGGTGAGTTCGCCTTTCCCTTCGTATTCGTAGGGGTCGACCTTCTCGGGAATGCCCAGAATTTCGGCGGCGGGTGTGTATCCCCGCAGGTGGCAGGCACCGCGATTCGAGGTGGCGTAGCCGATTCCCATGCCCTTCATGCAGCGAGGATCGTACGCCGCGATGGTCTGGCCTTTGACCGCAAGCGAGTTCTCGTGTGCATTTTTTCGGTCGGCGACTCGTCGCGGTCCCTCGGCCAGCAGACCGGCGAACTCGTCTTCGCGGCGGGCGATCCGCTCGATCATGTCGATCATCGTCTCGGTGTCGCCCCAGTCCAGTTCGCCGACGCCCTCGAGTTTGCCGTCCTCGGTCATCTCCATGGCCATCGCCATCATGTTGCCCGTGTCGATGGTGTCGACGCCCATGTCGTTACAGCGGTCGATCATGAGGGCGACGGCGTCGCGGTCGGTATGGCCGGAATTCGGACCCAGCGCGTACGCCGATTCGTACTCGTAGGACTCGGTGCGGACGTTCATCTCTTCGCCCTTGTGCATCGCCGTGACCTCGACTTCCTTCTTGCAGGCGACCGGACAGGAGTGACACGTTGGTTCGTCGACGAGGATGTTCTCGCGGACGTTTTCCCCGGAGACGCGTTCGGCGTCGATGTCGACTCCTTCCGTCTCGCGCATGCTCTCGGTCGACGTGTACCGGCCGTTCTTGGTCGGGAGGCCGTCCATCTCCTCGCCGATGTTCATCAGGACGTTCGTCCCGTACATCGAGAGTCCGCCCTCGTTTGGAGCGGTGACTTCGGACTCCTGGATGGCCTGCATCGCCTGTTGGTGGCCTTCCCTGAACGTCTCCGGGTCGGCCGGTTTGGGCATCTTCGTGGTCGACTTGACGACGACCGCCTTGAGATTCTTCGACCCCATCACACAGCCGGTGCCGCCACGGCCCGAGGCGCGGTCGTCCTCGTTCATGATACAGGCGTACTTGACCCCGTTTTCGCCGCCGGGGCCGATCCCCATGATGCTCAGATTCTTCCCGTAAGAGCCCTCGACCTCTTCCTCGATCGTATCGCGGGTCTCGTGGAAGCCAGTCCCCCAGAGGTGGGAGGCGTCTCGGAGTTCGACCTCACCGTCTTCGACGACGGCGTACATCGGCTCGTCAGCCTGGCCCTCGAAGAGCAGGCCGTCGAAGCCAGCCCACTTGAGGCGGGCACCAGACCAGCCACCGTGATGGCTGTCGGTAACGGTGCCTGTCAGTGGTGACTTCGTACAGACGGCGATCCGACCGCTCATCGTCACCTGGGTTCCCGACAACGGTCCGTTCATGAACGCGAGAAGGTTCTCGGGCTCGAGCGGATCGACCTCCGGCCCCTGATCGAAGACGTACTTTACTCCCAGGCCGCGCGCACCGATGTATTTCTTCGCGTCCTCCTCGTCGATCGACTCGTACGCGACCGTTTCGTCCGAGAGGTCGATGCGAGCGACCCGATCCTGGAATCCTCCGAGTTCAGTCATGGTAAACGCTAGCTGTTATCTACGGCGTCCAGCGTGTTAGGAGTTGACAATCAAACGTAACCGGATGCGGTTACGCCCTGGAGTGACGTTCCCTCGAGCGATTGCCGCAGCGAAGACCGAACGAAACGAGCGAATTCGTTCGACTGCTCTCGAGAGGTGCGCGTACTCGGACCCTCGACTGGCGGGCCGTACGGCTGGATCATTTCCGGTGCTGCGAACACCAGTGCGGACGGCTCGCCAGCAGAACCGGGAACTGGCGTCCGAACCGGCACCGATACTGGCCGCACTTGCACCGGGACGGTCAACACCTACAACGAGCGTGACACCATGAGAATCCCGCTAAATATATGAAGCGTGAAGTATGCCATGGAGTCACGCGTCCTACAACAGTAAGGCGACCACCGCGAGGATGATGAAGATCAGGACGAAGATTCGCGCAATCTCCATCGAGATTCCGGCGACGCCGCGAGCACCGACTGCGGCGGCGACGATGGCGAGGATGAAGAATATGATCGCCCAGTACAGGAATCCACCACCACCAATCTGAAGCGGCGTTGCAAAGGTGAGCATGTACTCGGCTCCCACGACCGATCACTTAAACGACGCGACCGTCCGCGACCGTTTGCGGGGATAAGTACGGACTACAGGCATCGACACGTGAATTTCATAGATACGAGGAGTCACATGTCACCGAAAAAGGCTCGGCACAGTTTCCCCTCGGCCGTCCGGAGATGCTCGTGGAACGTCGGGCGCGAAACCCCCATCGATTGGGCGAGTTCCTCGCCGGTCGTCGGCCGCGGCCACTCGAAGTAGCCACCGAGGTAGGCTCGCTGTAACGCGGCGAACTGACGGTCCGTCAGCGCTCCCTCGAGTCGGGCCGCGAACTCCTGGCGAGTCTCGCGCTCGCGCTCGCGTTGCTGGAACGAGACGACGTCGGTTCCCGGATAGCGGTCCTCGACGGCTTCGACGACCGAGCGGACGTTCGCCGAGCGGGGAATCTCGAGGGTGACGCGGGCCCGACCGTCTCCGCTCTCGATCGCCTGCGTGCGAACCCCGCGCTCGGAGAGCCAGTCGACGAGGTCCTCAGTCCCGATTAGTTCGATGAGACACTCGTCGTCGCGCTCGACGACGACGCGGCAATCGACGTCCGAGAGTTCCGTCGCGGCGGCGGTGAGGTCGTCGGCGCTCGCACCGGTTGCGGTGAACAGCGACGCCGTTTCGTCGTCGGTGTGGTGTACCGAACGGCGATAGTCGAGTCGACAGTCGGCCGCTGCTGAGAGGGCGACGGGTGCGAGTGACCGATCCGTGAGCTCGAGTTCGACGGCGACGACGGCGTCGGTCGCGAGGACGCGACTGGTCTCTCGCGCGTTGATTCCGCTCGCGACTGCACGTGCGAGCGCGGAGAGGATCACCCGTTCTCGGTCGTCGACGGTTCGATCCCGGTCCGTCAGAACGGTCAAGACGCCGTATTCGATACCATTGTACGACAGTGGAAACGCAGCGCGGGCCGTTCCGTCGGCCGTATCGACGGCGGGATCGGTCGTCGCGAGCGTCTCGGCGGCGGGATGGTCGGGATCGGTCGTGATGCCGTCACTCTCGGGTTCGATTCCCGCACTCGAACGGACCTCGATCGTCCCGGTCGCGGGGTTCCGTTCGCCGATCCAGGCCCCCTCGTAACCGTCCTCTTCAGCAATTCTCGTACAGACCTCATCTTCGAGTTCGGAGCGGTCGGTCGAGCCCGCGACGACGGCCGTCACGTCCTGGATTAACCCCTCAACGCGCTCGAGGATGTACTCCAGTTCCGTCGTTCGGCGCTCGAGCGCGAGTTCGGCCTCTTTGCGGGCGGTGATGTCGTTCTGGAAGCCGACGTAGTTGGTCACGCTGTCGTCCTCGTTGCGAACGGGGGCGATCGTCACCTCGTTCCAGAACTCGGTGCCGTTCTTTCGGTAGTTCTTCAGTTCGACGGTGACGGGCCGTTCGTCGTCGATCGCAGCCGCCATCTCGGCGATCGCATCCTCGTTGGAGTCGTCTCCCTGTAGAAACCGACAGTTTCGGCCGACGACCTCGTCGAATCCGTAGCCGGTGATCGTCTCGTACGCCTCGTTGATGTAGACTAACGGATTGTCTTCGCGATCGGGATCGGAGATAGTGATACCGACCGGCGCCGCTTCGAGCGCACGGTCTTTCACCAGCCGATCGCTCGCGCCGGATGGTGAACCACCGGCCCCGTCGGTGTCGGTCGCTCCCCGATCGAACGTGATCGTCGCCCCGTCGGCCCCGCGGTGGATCCGTGCGCTGCCCTCCTCTCCCTCCAGGTCGACCCGACGGGCAGTTCCCACCGTGGTCTCGTTGATGGCCGTCGCCAGTCGGGTCCATCGCGCACCCAGCGCGGTCGCCGCGTCTCGGTCGGCGTCACCGAGTTCGAAGGCGTCCCTGGCAGCCTCGTTGGCGAACGTAATCGTCCCATCGGCGACTGCTACCACCGGATCGACGACGTACTCGAGAGCACGCGCCGCACCGGGAGCGTCACCGACGTCGCCACCGTGTTTCGCGTCGACGTCGTCCATAGTCTCCGCTACGGTGTGACGACTTAGATTCGTTGTGATCACTCGACAGGGGGACGTGTCGACGTGAAGGCTAGAATGTTATGTGTTATCACGTCATATTATGTCATATGTCGGTTCACCGATCACCATTCGAGCGTCTCCGCGAAAAGTTCGACGACTCGGAACTCCGCTGTCCGGCGTGTGGCTACGTCGATACCGAAGGCGGTTGGCGCGTCACCACCTCGGGGGGACGAGTCCGGTATCAGTTCGTCTGTCCGTCCTGCGACGCGGTCGAGACCAGGGAACTCCGTCTCGAGTAGCCGGAACGAAGGCCGGATCGGATCCGGTAGCGACCTCTCTTGGGATACGTTCGTGATTTCTACCGCGTCCAAATGCCCTTTCGAGTGACAACCGGAGGTTTCGATGCGGGACAGCGGACACGCGGTCGCCGGGAGGAGGAGAACTGATCGGTCTCAGGGCGGAATCGACTCTGCTTTCAGCACCGATCGATCGACGGTCTCGAAACCGGATCGCGCAGTCGACTCAACGGTCGTTTTCCGCCCGATAATATCGAAACAGTCGTCCTGTTTTAGCCCAGGAACTGCTGTACGTCGGGTCGTATGGTTTCACGACCAGGATCGACCAGTGTCGCATTCGTCGCGCTGTTAGTCGTACTCTCGGGGGGTCCCGCCCTCGCTGGTGCGGCACCGCCCGCGGACGGCGACACCGGAGACATGAGCGCATCGCAACCCAGTGCAACACTCACGAACGTACAGGTCGGCACGCTCGAACTCGATAATCTCACCATCGAGAACGCCACGATCGAGCAGCTCACGGTCCAGCAGTTGGACGTGCAGGCTGACGAAGAAGTTCAGCAGCAACTGAACGAAACCGACGGAAATCAGACCGCAGGAAACGAATCGGCTGGCAATCAGACGGCTCAACCGGTGATCATCTCGAACGTCGCTTTCGACTCGCTGTCGCTCGAGAACGTCTCGCTCGAGGAACTCGACGGCGGTGCGAACGAGACGGACGGGAGCAACGAAACCGGCGTTGCTAACGAGACCGGGACAGGTCTCCAGCAGGTAGTCGACGAGAACGCGAGCAACGTCACGGTACAGAACATGACGATCGAGAATATGACCACCGATCGACTGACTATCGAGGACCTGACCGTCGAAGAAGGCGGCGACGGTGGTGGTATCCTCTCCGACATCGCTGACTTCATTGGCGGCCTGTTCGGCGGCGATGGCGCCGACGACGGAAACCAGACCAACGCCACCGCGACCGACGGACCCGAAACCGAACAGGAGATCGAGTCGCTGACCATCGAAGAGTTCGACGTCGACGAGATCACGTTCGAATCCATGACCGTCGGTACCCTCGAGAGTCGTCAGGACGGAAACGCGACAGCAGCGAACGAGGCCGGCGGAAACACGACGCAGAATCAGACCACCGCGGATGCCAACGAGACAGCGATGGGCGAGACCGTCTCCTCGGTCTCCGCGAGTTCGATGACCGTCGAAAACAGCTCCGTCGACACGCTCACCCTTGGCGAAACCCAGGGACTCGAGCAAGCGCTGCAGCAGCAAGCCGTCGGTGCCGTGAACGAGACAGACGGCGGCGCGAACGAAACGGGCTGACGATTCGAACGGAACCGTTGCTCGTCGTCACTGCATCTCGAGCCGTCGGACGGTCACTCCGTTTTCGATTGACTGCACGCCGCGTCGAACAGCCGATAGTATGAGAGGGCGAGAACCGTCCGTCCGTCTCGGATCTCGCCGTCGGCCACCGCGTCGGTCAACTCTTCGAGTGACAATTCGATCGGCCGAATGCTTTCGTTGTGATCGAGTTGCTGTTCGGCGGTCGGCCGACAGCCCTCTGCGACGAAGAAGTGCATGAGCGTGTCCGCGATTCCATTGGCCGGTTCGACGGTGACCAGGGGCTCGAGCCCCTCGGCCTCGTAGCCGGTCTCTTCGGCGAGTTCTCTGCGAGCCGCGGCCTCGAGGTCGTCGTCTTCGGGTTCGATGCCGCCGACGGGGAGGCCGCGGTTGAGTCGAGAGACGGCCTGTCGCCACTCCTCGATGCAGACGACGTCGTCGGCGGGCGTAAACGGAAGGACGCAGACGCTCGCTGGTTCCGAGAGGTAGTCGAATTCGGTTTCCGTGCCGTCGGGGAGGCGAACGGACTCATTAACGATTTCGAATCCCGGACAACTATAGGCTACCCGGCGCTCGCAGGTCTCCCAGGCGAGTGGATCGGTTGTCATGGCGGCTGCTACGGTGGTGATCGTCAAAAACGCCCCGTCACGCCCGTGGGTTTGGTCTACGGGTGACGAATGGTTCGTCAGGTGTCGGAAACAGTCCCAAGCCGGACCTACACGATGTGTTCTGCGTTAGTACGGTACCGTACTACCTCTATAACGAAACCACAGAGCGGTGAACGTCGTCATTCAGAGGGTGATCCATGGATCAGCTAACTGGCTTCCAACGTGACCTGCTGTACGTAATCGCAGGGAAAGACCGTCCGTCCGGACAGGAGATTCTCGACGATATCAATAGCTACATCGACCAGCCGGTCACACACGGCCGGCTGTACCCGAATCTCGACACACTCGTCGAGACGGAACTCGTCGAAAAAGGAGAACTCGACCGCCGGACGAACTACTACGCGCTAACGCCGAAGGGCCGACGCGCGCTACAGCGCCGTCAGGAGTGGGTCGACCAGTACGTCGACGTCTAGCTCCGCGGGCTGTCTTCTTTAGCGCCATGTTTCCGAGGAGCAACTCGCTTCGCGCCCGTATCACCAGTGAGGGTTCGAGTTCGACAGCATGTAGTAGAATGTCTCACACCCGTTACTTTGTGATTATATAGCCCGAATTTCGCGTGTACCCTGTGAGTCTCGTCAGTTATCGGTTTTATTCGATATATGAACGAGGGATAATAGCTGTTGGGAACCATTGTATGACACGCTCGTTCGAGTATGAAGTAGTGAGGGTGTGCTCGGTATCGATCCGGACCCAGGCTGAAAGAAACGGACGGATTCGTCGACGACGAAAGGAAAACCGTAGCGTGCCCTGCGTCGGGTGGAGCACCCGGCTTGAGTGTCTCTAGACGACCTCGAACGTGATTTCCTCGAGATCCGCCTCGAGGTCCCCAACGTGGTCGTTGAACGCGGCGACGAATGCGGGAACGTCGTCGGCGAGCCGACGAAGGTCGGGGGCTGCAGGTGGGCCGTACTGTGACAGAAGGTAGATCCCGTCGGCTCCCCCGACACGCAGGTAGGATGCCACGTCGCCGTCCCACTTTAGTTCCCATCGGGTTCCCGAGACCGTCGTCGCGTAGGTGCCGTACTCATCGTCGTACCGATGGAGTTGTCCCGCCATCGCGTCACCGACAGCGCGAATGCGGTCGACGATCCGGTCGCGTTCAGCGGCGAGTTCCGCCGTCGATTCAACCTCGGGAACGTCGTCCTGAACGGCCTCGAATAGGCCGTCGAACGAGCGGACGTACTCGTTGTACGACGCGACGAACGCTCCGTAGTCGGCCATCGCGGTCTCGAGGGCGTCGGGCGCCGGTGGGTGCTTGCTCGAGACGACGTACGTTTCCGGCCCCGACTTCGGGTCGAAACGGAGGTACTGGACGTCACCGGCGTCGTACTTGAGCGTCCAGCGACCGCCAGCCGTATCGACCGTCTCCTGGCCGTAGTCGCCGCCCTGGAGGACGGCGAGTTCCCGCGCAATTTCGCCAGCGTGGGCTCGCACGCGGGCGGCAACTTCGTCCCGTTGCTCGGCGATCTCGCTCGTCCCCTCGACGTCCGTCTCGAGTCCGTCGGTCATCACTCGGAGAAAGGGCCGAGAATGGGTAACGGTTTCGCTGGCACGGAACGCCGAGTCGGGGATCTCGGTCGACGACTGTCCGGGCGATCACTCGCTCTCGTTCGTGTCGTTACCGGTTTCGTTGGTCGCGTTGCCGGTTTCGTTGGTTGCGTTGCCGGTTTCGTTGGTCGCGTTGGTCTCGTTGTCCATTCCGGTTTCGTTATCGCCGGTCGGCTCTTCCTCTGCGCCGCCGTTCCCCTCGGTTTCGTTACCACCGCCCGGGCCGCCACAACCGGCGACGAGAGCAGTCGATGCTGCAGCACCTGTAAGTTTCAGTACTCGTCTGCGCGTCGATTGCCGTTGATCGGTCATATTGCCAAGACCGATGGCATTCTGCATAAGCCGTTAGCCGTCACATGCGGGGTCATCGACACACTGTGACATGTAACGTCTTCTCTCACAGCGGGCCTGATTCCGCCAGAGACGACGCGAATCCTGTCGCGACCAATGTAGGCACCACACACAAAAGCGAGGGCGGTGAACAGATCACATGGCTTCGATACCAGACGAGTTCCACGATCTATTCGAGAAGAAAACGTTCGCCCACGTCGCGACGTTGACGGACGACGGACTCCCCCACGTCACGCCGGTCTGGATCGATTACGATGCGGACGAGGGCTATTTACTGGTCAACACCGAACGTCACCGCCAGAAAGCGCGCAACGCCGAACGCAATTCCGGCGTCGGTGTCAGCATGACCGATCCGGACGACCCCTATCGGTACCTCTCGGTGATCGGTGAAATCGACGAGATCACGACCGAGGGCGCTCGAGAGCACATCGACGAACTGGCACAGCGGTACATGGAAGTCGACGAGTATCCGAATCCGATCGAATCGGAGCGCGTCCTTCTTCGGATCCGGCCCGATCAGGTCCTGTGAATCCAGTGCCGGCTCGATCAAATACTGCGACCGCAGCCCGGAGCGAGTCCATTCCGACCACCGATCGTTCCCTACGCGACCGGGCCGTTCTGCGCGCCGGCCATTAATGCCGAGCGGCGTGGACGACCCAACCATGCAAACGGCATCCGACCTGCTCGTCAACTGCCTCGAAGTGGAGGGCGTCGACCGCGTGTTCGGTGTTCCGGGCGAGGAAATCGAAGACTTCCTCTTTTCGGTTCGGGATTCCTCAATTCGGTTCGTTCCGACCCGCCACGAACAGGGGGCGGCGTTCATGGCCGACGTCCACGGCCGACTGACCGGCGATGCGGGCGTCTGTTGCTCGACGCTCGGTCCTGGTGCGACGAACCTCATGACCGGTGTCGCCGACGCCCAACTCGACAAGAGCCCGGTAGTTGCGATCACTGGGCAGGGCGGCCGCGAGCGGTTACACAAGGAGAGCCATCAGGCCATCGACGTGGTCGACGTCTTCGAGCCGATCGTCACGTGGAACACCCAGATCACCGACCCCGAGATCGTCCCGGAGTCGGTTCGCAAGGCGTTCAAACTCGCCGAGTACGAGAAACCAGGAGCGACCCACCTCGAGTTCCCTGAGGACGTCGCTGCCGAGTCGATCGATGATGCCCCCATCGAAACCCGCCGCCCGGTCCGACGACCGGATCCGGACGACGAGTCGGCCGAGCGCGCAGCGCGATTGCTCGAGTCGGCGGAGCGGCCGATCATACTTGCGGGCAACGGCGCGGTCCGAACCCGCACGTCGGAGACCATTCGGGCCCTCGTCGACCGCGTTGGCGTTCCCGTCGTCGAGACGTACATGGGGAAGGGCTCGATCTCGGACCGCGAGCCGGCGTCGCTAATGACTCTCGATTCGGGACCAGACGACGAGGCCGCGCATGCTATCGAACGAGCCGACTGCGTCGTCGCCGTCGGCTACGATATCGCGGAACACGATCCGGAGGGATGGAACGTGGACCTCGAGAAGACCGTCGTTCACGTCGATTACGAACCCGCCGAGGTCTATCGACACTACAATCCCGACGTGGAAATCGTCGCGGACATCGGCGCGGCGGTCGCTGCCATCGACGATCACCTCCCCGACGGGGCGTGCTCGCTGTGGTGTGACGACCTGCACGATCGGCTGTTCGAGGCGGTGACGGAACCACCGTCAGACGCCGATCCGATCACCGTCAGGAACGCCCTTCCACTTTTGCGCGAGGCCATGGCCGACTCGGACGTCCTCGTCTCCGACGTGGGGAGCCACAAGATGGCAATCGCCCAGTCGTTCCCGACGTTCGAGCCGAACACGTGCGTGATTTCGAACGGTCTGGCGAGCATGGGGATCGCCGTTCCGGGCGCACTCGCGGCCGACCTGGCGGTCGACGCGAACGTCGTCGCCGGAACCGGCGACGGCGGCTTCCTGATGAACGCGGCCGAACTCGAGACCGCGAGCCGACTGGATTGTGGCTTCACCACTGTCGTGTTCACCGACGACGATTACGGACTCATCTCCGAAAAGCAAGACGCACACCGTGGCGAACACACCGGAACCGAGTTGACCAACCCCGACCTGGTGACGTTCGCCGAGAGCTTCGGGATCGAGGCCTACCGGCCGGAAACGTGGGCCGACCTCGAAGCGGCGTTCGGAACGGCGGTGCCGTCAGACGAGCTGGCGCTGATCGAGGTCAGGCTCGAGGGATAACTGCCTAGGACGGGGAGACGGTGGGATTCGCTGAATCCTCGTTCAGAAAAGGTGGTCGTCCTCCTCGAGCAGGCGGGCGGGGCCGCCGACGCTCCAGGTCGTCGTGGAGACGCCGCAGTCCGAGATTGCTTCTTCGACTTCCTCGGCGTATTCCTCGGTTGTGTTGACGTAGACGCTGGCGCCGGTATCGGTCGAGAAGTAGACCGGGATGTCCTCTTTCTCGCGGAGTTCACGGACGCGGTTGAAGATCGCGAGGGTAGCCGGCTGCCAGTAAACCCACCCCGACGGGCCGGTCATCGTGGTCGCGGCCAGGGATAACGAGTCGTGTTCGGCGAGTTCGAACGCGCGTTCGAAATCGTCGGTCCGTAAGGCGTCACGCATCTCCGCGATCTGGTCGTGGATGTGTGCGTTACGCGCCTGGAACATGTGGCTGTCGGCGGCCTCGTGGTGTGCGTCCTCGGTTTCTTTGTGATATGGCACGAGACCGATGATGATCTTGAGATCCTCGTGGAGAGTGGACGGAATTCGACGGGAGCGACAGTCGTCGTCGTTCAGGCCGGTATGAAGCTGGGAGAACGCACCGGTGACTGCGCGCGCGGCCGAGGCCGACCCGACGCGGGCGATCGTCGAAATTTCCTGCTTCGAGGCGTCCAGTTCCGCCGCTTCGGCTAGGGCCATCGCCGCAGCCGCGAACCCCGACGAGGACGAGCCGAGCCCGACGTTCGAGGGGAAACTGTTCTCGCTCTCGAGGCGAACCGGATACACCGTGTGGGCGGCGTCGGACAGCGAACGCGCTTTCTCGACGACGGCCTCGACCCGTTCGAACGCGCGCCCCTCGAGTTCCTCGCCGTCGACGACGTACGTGTCGTCGTCGTGGTCCATCGAGAACTCTACCGTCGTCCGGGTGTGGCTTGGGGCCGTGCAGACGCTGATGCTGTCGTGATACGGAAATCGCTCGATCTCGTCGCGCATCCCGTGATACTTGACCAGCCCCTGAATGGGGTGGGCCATGGCCGTGGCTTTCATACCCTGATAGGTGGATGATGACCGCTTAAAGTTCACGGCATCTCGACGATAGCTCGAACGCGGTGTCATCGGCGCTTCCTGACGATGTGAACCACGAGGGGCCGGCTTTCGAACCGCACGAGGCGGGGGGACTCGACCGAACCGATCACATTGATCTCCCTCCCCGCTGCGAACGAGGGGGCGGTGACGATCAGAACCGAGGAACCTCGTCGTTTGCGCTCGGCTTCGTTCTGGTTTGCTCGTTCGACCTCGTTCTGGTTTGCTCGTTCGACCTCGTTCTGGTTTGCTCGTTCGACTTCGTTCGGGTTTGCTCGGCTGCGTTGTTCCGGGTCTCTACCTCGAGCGACCGCAGTCGCCGCCGCATCGCGTCGAGATCGGCCTCGTAGTTCGCCTGCACTGATTTGAGATCGTTCTCGAGGTTCGACGTGATCTTCTTGAAGGCGTTACTGACCGTTTGCTCGAGTTCGTTGAGTTCTGCCGCGACGGCATCGACATCTGCGGAGTCGTCGGCTTCCTCGAGCGAATTGCGCACGTCGGTGAACTCCGATCGGAGACCGCGCATTTCGGCCCGGGCGCTCGTCAGTTCGTCGTCGAGCTCGCCCAGACGCCGATCGAGCGAGAGCAATCGCGGCTTGATCTGATCCTCGATTATCGACTCGCGCTCGGACTCGGCTGCCGAAAGCTGATTGACTTCCGCTCGGAGCGACATCACTTCGTCCTGGAGCGTCTCGAGTTGCTTCTCCGAACCGTTCTCCTCGATATCGAGCGTCCACCGAAGGGCTGCTGTGCGCTCCCCGTCATCGGCTTCGAGTTCGGCCAGCAGTACGTCTAGAATACCTGTCGCCCGTTCTTTGCTACGGCTGTTCAACTGCGTGTTGTGGGTGTCCCCCGTCATTGTCAGATCTCCATCCCGTCGACTCGTCTTTTCGTAGCACGTGTGCGATACATAATAATAGTATTCATCATCCGACGGAATTCACCGGGATGGCGTCGAGGGTAGACGCGGATCACCGTCACGAATCGAACGGCTCAAATGTCCGGTCTCGCAACGAGTCTCCATGGGAACCCCCCTCGAGACTCCCGCCGACCAGGCCGAGGAAATCGTCCGCCGGCTCGAGGACGCGTATCCGGATTCGACGATTTCGCTGCGGTACTCGAACCGACTCGAGTTACTGATCGCCGTCATCCTTTCGGCACAGTGCACGGACAAGCGGGTCAACGAGGAGACGAAATACCTGTTCGAGACGTACCAACGACCGGAGGACTACGCGAACGCGCCCCAGGACGAACTCGCGGAGGCCCTGAATTCGATCACCTACTACAACAACAAGGCGAAGTACATTCGAAACGCCTGCGAAACGATCGTCGAGGAATACGACGGTGAGGTGCCGGATACGATGGACGAACTGACCGACCTCTCGGGTGTCGGCCGAAAGACCGCGAACGTCGTCCTGCAGCACGGACACGACGTCGTCGAGGGAGTAGTCGTCGATACGCACGTTCAGCGCCTCTCGCTGCGACTGGGGCTGACCGAGGAGGAACGGCCCGAACGCATCGAACCGGAACTGATGGAGATCGTTCCCGAATCCGACTGGCAACAGTTCACCCACCTCTGTATCGATCACGGTCGTGCAGTCTGTACGGCACGAAATCCGGACTGTTCTGAGTGCGTTCTCGCCGACATCTGTCCATCGGAGCGCGGTGACAGCGAGATCGACCTTGCATCCGGCGAGCCCTGGTAACTTGCGAGACCGTACCTGGTACACAGAGGCCCGACGTAGCGCCTGCGCCCCCCATCTCGAGGCATCCCTTCGCACGGCCACCTCGAGGCGCCGACCATCGCAAGCCCAACGCCTTTTCCCGAATCGTGGGTAGCCTCAGGCAGATTCCAATGTCCGACGACACAGACCAGCGCGACTCCATCGGAAAGGAAGAACACGGCCGGGACGTCGAACTCGCGAAAGAGAAGACCGATCCCGATGAAGACGAAGCGGAGGAGGGCCTCACCGAAGCGGAGCAGGAAGCCCGCGAGCGACAAGACGAAGAACAGCGGCGTCAGGACATCGAACACAAATCCGACGACCGCGAGGACGACGCCCTCGAGAACACGAACCCGGACAACCACCGGGACGAAGAACCGTACAACAGCTGAGGCGGCCGGTTACGGCGGTCCGGTCTCGGCTTAGGTTCGCGGTCTCGATTATCGGTACTTCAGCTGCTCGTCCGGAACGACCAGCGTCGGGAGCGCTCCGGTCGCGGTGACGGTGACTCGCGAATCGACGGTGACCGATCCGACCGGTCGGCCGTCGACGACGAGAGTGACGTCCCCTTCGTCACGTTCGACTGTCAGGGCGAGCCCGTCGTCGGGAAGCACCCATCGCCGGGTCTGGGTGACGAATGGGCCGATCGGGGCGACCGCGATCGCGTCGACTGCCGCCGAGAGCGTGGGTGCACCGACGGCACTCGCGTAGCCATGGCTTCCGGCCGGTGTCGCCACCACGACGCCGTCAGCGCGAAAGGTCGCGACGGTTGCATCCTGACTGTGGACGCCGTATTCCGAGATCCGTGCGGGTTCGTCGGTGACGAGCGTCACGTCGAAGAGCGCGCGCTCGTGATCGCTGGCGTCGTGGGCTTCGGACTGTCGTTCGCGCTCCGGGCGAGTCTCGAGAACGACGTCGAGAATGGGCTGCGCGCGACGAACGGCGCGTCCGTCGAGCGCGACCTCGAGCGCATCGGGGAGCCGATCGCGGTCGACCGACTCGATGCCAGTGACGGGTCCGACCGGGAGAACCGGCGTGTCGACGCCGGCACGGGCCACCGCCGCCAGTGACGCGTCGTCGCCTGTCACCAGCACCGTCGGTTCGGCCGCGAGGACGGTTTCGCGGCTGCCACGGACGATCCTCGCGTCATCGACCGGTGCCGCGTCGAGGGGGTCGGCTATCTCGACGGCGTCGCGTCCGTCACCATCGCTGTCGACAATACCGACGACGGGGTCCTCGCCCGCACTCCACGCGGCATCCATGTCCGTCAGTTCACGCGGCCCGATCAAAAGCGTACGGTTGTCGGTTGCGGATCACCCGCCCGGTATCGGCCTCGTTTCGCTCGTGGCTCACCCGTCGTAGGGCCAGTCGCCAGTGATCCGCATCCCCTCTGCGAGCCCCTGCGACTCGAGGTCGGCGGCGATAGCTGCGGGCTCCCTGTGCTCGACCGTCACCTCGTCGCGGGCGAGTTCGACGACGTAAGCGGTCAGAAGGATGGCCTGTTCGCTCAGCGTTCGGGGTTCGAGTTTCTCGATGGTGTCCGCGAAGGTGTGGCCCCAGCCGCGGCCGGCGTCGTCCGACATCGATTTGACGTGACAGCCGGGTACCCCCCATTTGGCGAACGGCCAGTGGTCGCTGTGGGGGCCGACGCGTGGCACTGTCTCGATCGGGTGATCGTAGCGGTCCGCGACGACGGTAGCGGTCTCCTCGAGTGCATCGAACCCGTGCGTGACGATCGAGAGCGTCCGATCGCTGACGACTCCGTCGTTGTTGACCACCGCCTTGATCGCCCTGTGGTCGGCACGCTCTGCGTACCGCGTGGACCCGACGAGTCCGACCTCCTCGGCACCGAAGACGACGAATTCGACGCAGGTCTCGAGTTCGTCCTCGCGATCCGCCAGCGCGTTCGCGAGTTCGACCACCATCGCGGTCCCCGCTCCGTTGTCCAGGGCGCCTTCCGAGATGTCGTGGGCGTCGACGTGACTCGTCACGAGAACGCGCTCTTCCGTGTCAGGTCCGAGTTCAGCCCGGACGTTCTGACTCTGGGCCGGGTGGCTATCAGCTTCGACGGAGATAGCGATCGATTGGCTGTCGAATCGGCGAGCCAACCGGGCACCGACCTCGTTCGAGACGCCGAGAGCTGGGATCGGCCCGATAGGGTCTTCTTTCCAGCCGACGCTGCCGGTCGGCGGGAGACACCCTTCGACGTGATTTCGATAGAGAAAGCCCGCCGCGCCGTGCTCGGCGGCGTGGTGGTATTTCTCCCGTCGGTGGATATACCGGTCGAAGTAATTGGGCACGTCACTGCGAACCATGACGATGGCGTCTTGGACGTCGGTCTCTGCGAAGTCCTCGGGCAGGCCGTAGCCGAGATCGATCAGCGGTGCATCGACACGGCCGGAGGGACTGCGCGGCAAGGCGATACAATCCTGGGTCGTGTCGCCGGCCATGATCGCGCTCTCGCCGCGTGTCCACCCCTGAATTTCGAACGACTCGAGGCGAGCGTCTCGAACGCCGACATCGGCGAGTTCGTCTCGGGTCAGTTCCGCAGCCTCGCGTTCGCCCTCGCTGCCGGCCATCCGATTCCCTACGTCGACCAGCCGCTCGAGGTGGGTCCAGCCGACGTCGCTCTCGAACACGGTTCCAATCCAGTCAGTCATAGCAGCCACCTCGAGACACGACCGTGTAATTGTATCGTTCGCTCGAGTTGGATCGCCGCATCTCCCGTGGTGGATAGTACCACTCATAGTCACGGAAAACTACGAATCTTTTTTACGCCACTCCAACTCGACACGGGTATGCGGGAGACGCTTGCCGACTGGCGGCCGGCGATCGACGAGGAGATCGCCACCCTGATTCCACGCGAGATTGACGCCGATCACCTCGAGTCCTTCTTTGGTCCTCCGACGTACGCGTACGATCCGGACGGTATCCAGAACGCCTTGGCGGTGCCACTGTGGGACCTACTCGATCGCGGGGGGAAACGGTGGCGTGCAGTACTCTTTCTCGTCTTCGTCGACGGCTTCGGCGAGGACCCGGCCGAGTACCTGCCGTATGCCTGTATTCCAGAGATCCTGCACAACGGGACGATCATCGTCGACGACGTCGAGGATGCGGCCACGATTCGACGCGGCGAACCGGCACTGCACCGCATCTACGGCCGTGACGTCGCACTTAACGCCGGCAACGCGATGTACTTTTTGCCGTTGAAGATCCTCACGCGGGATCCGGCAGACCTCCCGGCCGAACAGCGATTAGCCGCCTACGAGATGCTGATGCACGAACTCAACCGGACTCATCTCGGTCAGGGGATGGACATCTGCTGGCACAACGAACGCGAGGTCCGGGTCGGCACCGAAGAGTACCTCGAGATGTGTGCGTGCAAGACCGGCTGTCTCGGCCGGATCGTTGCTCGATTGGCCGCGATAATCACCGGCCAGCCCCTCGAGGTGGAACGGGCGGTCGCCGACTACGCGGAACTGACCGCGGTCGCGTTCCAGATCGGTGACGACATCCTCGACGTCGAGCACTCGCTCGGCCGGGCCGGCGAGTTCGGCAAGGCGTTCGGGAACGACATTCGGGAGGGCAAGAAGACGCTGCTCGTGATTCACGCACTCCGGGAAAGCGACTCCGACCGCGCTCGCCGGCTCCAGGAAATCCTCGAGGCCGACGATAACACCGACGACGAGATCATCGCCGCCCTCGAAATACTCGAGGACGCCGGCAGCATCGATTACGCCCGCGAACGTGCGCTCGAGCTAGCCGCCGAGGCTCGCGCAGCGATCGACGGTCTGGATTTCGACGACGAGACGACTCGTAAACTCGAGGAATTCACCGAGTTCGTCATCGAACGCGACGAGTAGTGGCGATTCCGACTCGGACCGTCGGTACTATTTCCAACTCCCGGGCTCCTCGCCGTGGAACTCGCCTTTCGCTTTCCGCTGGCCCGGTCGGAACGTGAGCACGGTCACGGCGAGATAGAACGCGGTCACGGCGACGATCACGACTTCGCCGGGGACGCCGGGGACGGAGGCGGTTTGCGTCCACGGTTCGCCCGACTCGTAGATCGAGATCCGAAACAGCCACGCGGCCCCCAGAAGCGCGAAGAGGGGGAAATAGATCCGACGCAATCGGCGTGAGAGGGCTTCCCTGTAGGACACTTTGATCGTCGGCGTTTGGAGGTCGTCGCCGAGTTCGGCGCGCCAGTCCTCGAGCGGCGTGCCGCTCGGTTGCAAGGCGTTCGCGAACAGGTTCTCCTCTAGGAGGCGAACCCGTGCCCGAGTCGCGTCGTACGCTCGGTACCGCCGAACGTCGAACACGAGAAACAACGAGACGCCAACGAGGCCAATCAACAGCATATACGCGGAGGCGTCCCCCCCCTGGAAGGCGAGCGCGAGGACAGCCGTAACGACGACGATTGCCCAGTCGGTCGTGAGATCGAGTCGAGACAGGCGGTTACCCAGCTTCGACACCTCGCCACGGTAGTAATGTGGCATCAGCGAGAGGAACTCTTCGCGATCAGCTGCCGCGACGGCGGCGACGTTTCGCCCTTCGGAACCTGCCGAGTCGAAATTCTCGGGGTTTTGTTCCGTCACGATCCACCACCTTCGGCACTCGGCGAACGCGTCTGCGTGCGACCTCGAGACGGACACGAGTCACGTCGATCGAACGCCGTTCTTCGAGCCGGTAGGAGATAGTCGGTCCTCCTCGAGGACTGCGAGTGTTTGGGGAGCGGACCGGGTGCGGCGGGCAGCTGATTCACCGAATACATACGAGCTGTAGTCGTGGCACGAGGATGATCCTTTCGTCGCAGACGGACCGCCCCCGGATTCCGGCTGGGCTCGACTGTCGATTCCGGCTCCAGCCGGGATCCCACCTCGCAGAGTCGCTCGCAGCGCGCACGTGACTGTCACGAAACCCGACTGGTAGGGCCAGTTTCAACGTCCTCGACGTGGAACGACGGCTATGGCCGACCACTCGATCCAGGCCGAAGCCGAGCCCGATCGGACCGATCCCGCACGGCCATGGCACGTCCTCGTGGCCCTCGGGTTCGCCGGCTCGGAAGTGGGCATCGTCGTCGACGCCGTCCCCGTCGCCGTCGTCGGACTCGTCCTGTTCGCCGCGAGCGTCGCCGGCATCCTCTGGGACGCTGACTACGTCGACGACCCCGTGGCACTCGCAGCCGGATTCGGCGCGGCGTTCGTCGTCGTCGGCGCAGTGCTAGCCGCCCACGGAACGGGGACGGCTCCAATCGGGCCGCTCGAGCCACTCTCCGGATTGGCGAGTCGCGGCGTAGCGCTCGTCGTGGCCGGCTTCGCGACGATCGGCGGTGCCGGGGCCGTACGCTCACGGAGACGGTAAACGATGGCAGTCGCTGACCTGACGACGAGACGATTCGCAGATTCGGTGGCCGTATCGGAACGGTCGTCGACCAGCCGATCGGACGGCCTGTCGCCCGGCGTCGTTCGACTGCGGATCAGTCTCGATGAGGCGACCAGCATCTCGATACACAAACCACCATCCCGATAAGTCAACCAGCATCTCAATGAGCAGACCTGCATTCGACGCGGAAGTCGCACTCGATCTCGCGGTCAACCTGATCCCGTTCGCGATCATCGCGTTTTTCGTCGTCGTCTTCGCGGTGTTCAACCCGTGGGGGTTCAATCCGCTTCAGTCGACAGTCCAGTTCACCATTTTGCTGACGACGATGCTTCTCCTCGCGGTCGTGACCCTTATCGCGGCCAGGGCGATCGAAACGGACGAGCACACGCAACAGAGGAGGCCCGAGACCTGACTACCGTCAGAACCGATGCTCGCGGATCAGTTGATGATCAGGACGAACCCGGTCACCGCCATCAGGACCGCGATGGCGACCAGCAGTAGCAAGAACAACTCCTTCTCCTGCATGCTCGTTCCGTCGACGTCGTGCGGGAAAAACCTACGTCCGAACCATGCGACGAGTACTCGTGCTCACTGATCGAACGGTCGGCGGCCGGACCGTCGTCGCTGGCCTCGGTCTCGCGCTCGTGGCCGCGACCGCCGCGTTCGGGGCACTGCTCGGCGCGACGCTGCCGCGCCACCTCGGCGTCGAGGAAATGTCCCTGTTTGCGCTCGCGATTCCCATCACGCCACTGACATTCGCCGTCTACGGAGCCGCCGCAATGGGTTCCATGCTGCTGGCCGTCGGCCTCGTCGTCCGCGTCCTGTCGCGATTCGACGACGCGGTATAGCCGAACGCGACAGTCACCGCGGCGACCTCGAACGCCACTCGAGGCGACCGGTTTCGAGTCGCGTTCGAAGCCACTCGAGGCGACTCACGCCAGTCCGATCTTCTCGCTGTATGCCCCGTGCTGTGCCTCGAACACCGCCATGATCTCCCCCATCGTCGCGTAGGCTTTCACCGCGTCGACGATGAACGGCATCGCGTTTTCGCCGCGCTCGCAGGCCGCACCCAGGTCTTCGAGCGCCCGTTCGACCGCCTCGTCGTCCCGGTCTGTCTTGACGTCCTCGAGCCGGTCGAGCTGGCGCTCGGCAGTGGTCTCGTCGATCTGCAGGATGTCGGGGCTGGTGTCTTCCTCGAGCGTGTACTCGTTGACGCCGACGACGACTTCCTCGCCCCGTTCGACGCGCTCTTGGTACTCGTAGGAGGCCTCCTGGATTTCACGAAGGAAGTAGCCCTCGTCGATTCCTGCGAGGATGCCGTCGCGCACTGACCCGTCGCCCAGGTCTCGAATTTCCTCGATGTAGCGCATCGCTCGCGACTCGATTTCGTTCGTGAGCGTCTCGACGGCGAAGGAACCGCCCATTGGGTCGACGATGTCGGCCGCGCCGGACTCCTCGGCGATGATCTGCTGGGTGCGTAGCGCGACCCGGACGGCCTCCTCGCCGGGGAGCGCCAGTGCCTCGTCGAAGCTGTTCGTGTGCAGCGATTGGGTGCCCCCGAGGACGCCGGCGAGCGCCTGAATCGTCACCCGAACGACGTTATTCAGCGGTTGCTGGGCCGTCAGCGACTGCCCCGCGGTCTGCGTGTGGAACTTCAGCCGCTTCGACTCGTCGGCGTCGGCGTCGTACCACTCGTCCATCACCCGCGCGTAGATCCGACGCGCCGCTCGGAACTTCGCAATTTCCTCGAAAAAGGAGTTGTGACAGTTGAAGAAAAACGACAGGCGAGGGGCAAACTCGTCGACGTCGAGTCCCCTGTCGAGCGCGTCTTCCACGTAGCCGAACCCGTCGGCGAGCGTGAACGCGAGTTCCTGGACCGCCGTCGACCCGGCCTCGCGGATGTGGTACCCCGAAATCGAGATCGGATGGAACCGGGGCGTCTCCGCCGTACTGAACTCGAGGACGTCCGTGACGAGATTCAGCGAAGGTTCCGGTGGGATCACCCACTCTTTCTGGGCGATAAACTCCTTGAACATGTCGTTCTGAAGGGTTCCGCGCAGGTTCTCGCGGGGGACGTCGCGCTGATCGGCCAGCGCGATGTACATGGCGTAGATGACCGGCGCGGAGGGGTTGATCGTGAACGACGTCGAGATGTCCGCGAGGTCGATCCCGTCGAAAAGGATTTCCATGTCCCGCAGCGTGTCGACCGCGACGCCTTCTTTCCCGATTTCGCCCTGGCTCATGGGATCGTCCGAATCGAGTCCCATCAGCGACGGCATGTCGAAGGCCACCGAGAGTCCGGTCTGGCCCTCGTCGATCAGGTAGTGGAACCGCTCGTTTGTCTCTTCGGCGGTTCCGAAGCCGGCGAACTGACGCATCGTCCACGTTCGGCCGCGATACATCGTCGGATACGGCCCTCTGGTGTAGGGCGCTTCGCCGGGGAACCCGAGGTCCTCGAGGTAGTCGAGATCCGAAACGTCTGCGGGCGTATAGATGCGGTCGACCTCGTGATTCGAGACGCTCGCGAACCTCGCGGCACGTTCGCCGTGGCGCTCGAGGGCCGACTCGAGCGTCTCGGCTTCCCACCGTCGTTCCGCCTCACGAATTCGCTCGAGATCATCCGTGTCGTACATGGGTGTAACATTTGCGGACATTGCAATGAAGGTTCGGGGGCGATGGACTGGACCGAAAAGCGGCCGCCGCAGTCCACTGCGGCGGTCAGATTCGGCGGTGTTTACGATCGGCCACGAGCTGGTCCGTGGCCCAGTCGATGTCGACGAGGTTCGTCGGCCTCCCGGAAAGCCCGTCACGGCCGACGATCTCGAGCGTCCGATCGTGCGCCTCGGGCGTGAACGGGGCGGCCGCCATGACTCGAGCGACGTCCGCACGTGAAATCGACCCGGACACGGAGTCGCCGCCTTCGCCGACGACTACCTCGCCGGTCGGCGGGTCGTTCGTGAGTTTTCCGGGACGAACGATCGTGTGATTTAGCCCCGATCGGCGCAGGGCCGCCTCGGCGTCTTCCTTGGCTGCGAGCGACCCGCGGACCAGTAGCCGGGCCGGAAGCGGCATGCCGGACTTCGAGTTTCCGACTCCGATCGCGCTCTCATGGACGAAGTAAGAGACGCCTTCGCTCACGGCGGCCGTCACGAGATTGATGACGCCGGTTCGATCGACGAGTTTGCCGCCGGTCACGTGACGCCAACTGGGGGGCGTGCCGAGCGCACAACAGACGATATCGCAGTCCTCGACCGCCGCGACGGCGTCGGCCGACTCGAAGAAATCGACGACCATCACCTCGTCTACGCCGTGTCGCTCGAGCGGAGTCACGTTCGCGTACGATTGGGTCGTCGCGCGGACGGCGAGATCGGTCGGTCGAAGGGCGGAGAGGAGTTCTTGCCCGGTTGCCCCGCTGGCACCGGCGACGAGGACGCGGTCGGATGTACTTGAGCTATCCATCGGACGAGGTAGGACACGGACAGTAAAAACCCTCACATGCGGTCGTCGTCTGTGACTGTCCGCTCACGGAGACCGTACGGTACACTCCCCTCTTAGTTGAACATGCGATACCGTTTATACGGCGCTCAAGGACCGTCGGACGCCGTCTGGGTGTTCGCCCGGGCGCCGGCTTCAGATCTCTTCGCCGGCACCGTCGCTGTGCTCGGACTGGAGTCGCTTCGTCGTCTGGACCAGCGGGTGACGGGCGTAATCGACGACGTCGATGTCGTCGATTCGCTCGAGGCCCTCTTTCTCCGCCGTGCGAGCCATCCCGAGATCGATCTCGTATTCGACGACGATGACGTACGCGTCCATCTCGTCGATTCCGAGTCGGTCAGCCGCGAGGACACGGTGGTGGCCGTCCGCCAGGAGAAGGGTCCCGCCGTTGTCGATAACCACCAGCGGCTCGGCGAGGCCTCGTTCGAGTTCGTATCGCCGCCCCTCGAGTTCGTCGGCGTATACCCGCCCCTGCGTCGGAGTGAGATCCGCGAGCGGGACCGTTCGGCGCTCCTCCCGGAGATCGATCTCGTGGATCTGCTCTAAGGTCCGCATCAATTTGCCGACCTTCTCCGGGGTCGCACGTTCGATCTGGCTTCGGATGACGTCGGCGTTAGAGATGATCCCCACGAGGTTACCCGCGTCGTCGACGACTGGGAGCTTCTGGATGCCCGACCGCAGAATGACCCGGGCGGCGTCGTTCACTTTCATATCGGGGTGGGCAACCAGCAGATCGGTCGCCATGACCTTGAAGATAGGATCGCCGTCGTCCGCGAGCAACAGGTCGCGGGCGCTGACGAACCCCTCGACGCGACGGCGATCGCAAACGGGAAAGCCGCTGTGCTCTTCACTCTCGGCGATCCGCGTCGCGACCTGACCGACGGTTTCGTCGGGCGATACCGTCGCCACATCGCGCGTCATGTAGTCCTTTACCCGGGGCTTCGTCCGGTCCGACACGACATCCATATGCAATCGTAGGGGAGCCGCGCGCAAAAGTACTGGTACTGACTGCGACGTCTCGTGAATCTGCCGATCGGAACCGGCCACTCCCGCAACGTGGCTACGCAGCTGTTTTGTGCGATGATACCATCAGTCAGCTATCTCTGCCGGCAAGAACCAGTCATACGGTCTGCTGTAAGTCATTACCGGTGCAACCGTGACCGTCCTGCGGTTGCACCGCTACATCGGTACAGCAGACCGTATCAGTCGGCCGTCTTTGGCTGACATAACCGTTGGGTCGGCTCGCGTTGCAGTCTCCTTGCAGTCAGGCCGATTCGCTCTCGTCCTGCTCTCCCCGCTGTGTGAACAGCCACTCGCTGGTCTGCGTGTATGCTCCGACCGACGTTCCCGGTTGCGTCTCGATCGCCTCGAAGAATCGATTCGTGATGACCTCCTCGACGACGCTGACGATCGATTCCACCTCGTCCTCGTCGTCGGCGCTGCCGAGAATACCGATTTCGAGTTGCGCACCGGCCATATTGGCGTGGCCTCCCGCACTGCCGATCCGGTCGTAGGCGTCCCGAAGCGTCTCACCGAGGTCAACGTCGGCCGCTCTCGAGCGGGCCGACAGGTACACCATTTCGTCGTGGAACCCAAAGACGAGCGTCGTCTCGACGCCCTCCATCGCGAGCAACTCGTCGGCCGCCTGTGGTAACGCATCGCGGTCCCCGATCCGACCGACGCTGGCGACGGCCACCGTATCCCGTTGCACTCGGTTTTTGATCGCCCGCGCGATCGTTTCGAGGGTATCTCCCTCGAGGGAGGGCTGTTCGACCTGGCGCAGAATCGACGTGTCGACGTGGGGCCACAGCAGCGATGCGGCCCGGAAATCCGCGGGAGACACTTCGCGGGTGAAGTCGTTCGTATCGACGCGGATACCGAAGAGCAGCGCCGTCGCGGTCGCTGAATCGAACGCGAGGCCGAATCGGTCGACGTACTCGGTCAGGACCGTACTGGTCGCACCTGCCCCCTGACGGAGGTCCACGAACTCGCCCGGAACCGGTCCGCGAGGCGGATGGTGATCGATGACGATCTCGACGTGACTGTCTTCCGGGAGCTGGTCGTTGACGCCAGGTCGAGAGTGGTCCACCAGCGCAATAGCCGAATACTCCTCGAGTAGGTCCTCGCGGCCGACGTTGCGAAGGTCTAGCTCGAGCAGGTTCACCATCGCCCGATTCTCCTGGTGGGAGATGTCACCGAAGTAGCAGGCGTCGGCATCGACGCCGACCGACTCGGCGATATCGACCAGCGCGACCGCGCTTGCGATGGCGTCCGGGTCCGGGTTATCGTGGGTCACCACAGCCAGCCGACCCTCGATCGCCGACAGCTGGTCCCGAAGTTCGATGGCGGTTTCGGCGGCGGGATTCGTCGTTCGATCGAGCACCTGGTCCGCTATCGCGGCCGACGGGTCGACGATGCGATCGGCAAGTGCATCGAATCGGTCGATGTCCGCCGCGGTCGCGTTCCCGCCCAGATAGGCCACGATGGACGTGTCGGGGAATCGGTCGCGCGCGGCCTCGAGCGTGGCTCGGTTGACGTCCGTTCGGTCGCCGGCGACGAAAACCACGTCCGGGGTCTCGACGGTCGCGATGGACGTGGGATCTGCCGGATCGGCGCTCCGGGCCGGGACGCCATTGTCGCGCAACGTCTCGACGACGCCGTCGTTGTCGGTGATGATGAGCAATCGTCCACCGTCACGCGCGGATAGCTGCTCTGTCACCTGCCGACAGATGGTCCCGCAGCCCAGCACGAGCCAGAAGACCATGTAACGCCGCTGCAACCCCGACGGATAAAAGATACACGGTCTCGATCAGGGGACGATCGCGGCCGCCGCCTCGAGTGCCGCGTTAGCGATCGGATCGAACGCCGGCAGGATGAGGACCGTTATCACCGCAGCAGCGACGATTGCCGCATAGAGCCCGGTCGGTTGAGCGAGACGATCGCGGTCGAGGATCGGGTCCTCAATCCAGAGTGCCTTGACCAGCCGGGAATAATAATACAGCGAGAGCGCGCTGTTGACGACGAGTGCACCGGCGACGACGAGCAGGGCCGCGTTGTCCGCTGCCGCTTCTATCGTCGCGGTGTATAGCATATACTTGCTCCAGAAGCCCCCAAAGAGCGGGATACCCGCAAGGCTGAACATGAAGACAGCCATCGCGGCGCAGGCGACCGGCGCCTGTCTGGCGAGGCCGCTGTAGTCTTCGAACGTTCGACCGACGCCCCAGTACTCGGCCAATCCGACGAACAGGAACGCCCCCGTGTTCATGAAGCCGTAGACTAGCAGGTGCATCATCGCCGCGCCCATGACGAAGTCGGCGGCTCCGGTCGAGAGGCCCGCGAGCCCGATCAACACGTAGCCGGCGTGGCCGATCGAGGAATACGCGAGCATTCGCTTGACGTTTTCCTGTGTCGCCGCCGCGAAGTTTCCGACCGTCATCGTCACGACCGCGAGGACGACGAACGCCCACGTCCACTCGACGCCGATGACGTCGGTCGTCGCATCGAGCGGGAACGCCGTCGTGAACACGCGGAACGCGAGGACGAAACCGGCGGCCTTCGAGGCCGACGAGAGGAACGCGGAGATCGGTGCGGGCGCTCCCTCGTAGGCCTCGGGGGCCCAGAAGTGAAACGGAACGCTCGCCGTCTTGAACGCGATCCCGCCGATCAACATCAGGATGCCGAGCCCGAGCAGGCCGCCCATCTCACCGGCGTTCCCGAGACCCGTTGCGACGGCCTCGAGCTGCAGGGAGCCGGTCGCGCCGTAAACGAGGCTGATCCCGTAGACGAAAATCGCCGACGATAGCGCCCCGATCAGGAAGTACTTTAGCCCGGCTTCGACGCTGCCGCGGTTGTCCTTCAGGATCGCGACCAGCGCGTACGACGGCAGACTCGTTAGCTCGAGCGCGATGAAGATAGTTACGAGGCTGTTGGCCGCAGCCATCATCGACATGCCCGTCGCCGCGAGGATCACCAGCGAGTAGTACTCGGCCTGATAGGTGTGATCCCGCAAGTAATCGTGGCTCGCGACCGTAACGAGGGCGGTGACGGTAGCGATGATGATCATGAAATAAAGCGCCAGTCGATCGACGACGAACTGGTCGCCCATGATATCGATGACGCCATAGTTGTCGATTCCCGTCGCACCGACGCCGGCGGCGCTGAACCACACGGCGACGGCGAGCGACGAGAGTGAGCCGACTACAGCGACGCTGGATAGCAGCGTGCGGTTCGTGGAGTGCGGATCTATGCTATCCAGCAGGAACAGGACGAGCGCCGTTCCCGCGAGGATCAGTGCCGGGGCGAGCGCCGCCCACTCGGGTAGCTGTACGACCGCCATCAGAGATCACCTCCCTGAAGAATCGGATCGACTGCGTCGGTTATCATATCGAAGATCAGCTCGGGAGCCACGCCGAGGACGATGATGAGTCCCAGTAACACGACCATCGATGCGACATCGTGAACGGGTGCACGACCCACGTCGTAGTCAGTCTCGAGTCGATACGGCCCGAACACCGTCCGCTGGAGCGCAAAGAGCAGGTATCCTGCCACGATCACGATGCCGAACATCGCCAGACCGGTAAACAGCGGCGAGTACGCGAGCAGATCGGAGCCGAACGCGCCGAAGAAGATGAAGTATTCCGCGGCGAACCCGCTCATCAGTGGCAGACCCATGTAGCCGAAAGCACCGGCGACCAGCACCCCGACCGCAATCGGCATTCGGTCCGCGAGTCCGGACATGTCCGTCACCATCCGGGTGTGGGTAGCGTTGTAGATGACACCGACGGCCATGAACATCAGTCCCGAGATGAGCCCGTGAGAGATCATCTGGAACGTGGCGCCGCCGACCCCGAACTGCGTGTACGCCACCAGCCCGAGGATGACGTACCCCATCGACGAGACGGACGAGTACGCGACGATCCGCTTCAAGTCGGTCTGGGCGAGCGCCAGCATCGCGCCGTAGATTACGCTGATGACGGCGATCGCCGCGATCGGAACCGCGTACGTCTCGACTTGCTCGGGGAACATCGTGAAGTTGAACCGCAACAGGGCGTAGGTCCCCATTTTCAGCAGGACGCCCGCAAGCAGCACCGACGCCGGCGTCGGTGCTTCGACGTGCGCGTCCGGTAGCCACGTGTGGAAGGGGACGACAGGGACTTTCACAGCGAATCCGAGGAACATCGCGACGAACACCGCAGACGCGAGTGCCGTCCCGCTCAGTCCGAAGACGCCGCCGGGTCCGCCTTCGAGCATCGCCGTCGCGATCTCCGGCAGCGCGAACGACGTGACGTCGCCGAGACCGAAGACCAGCGCGATGAATGCGCCGAACATCACCAGCGACGCCACGTTCGTATAGACGAAGAACTTGATCGCGGCGTACTTCCGGCGCGGGCCGCCCCAGATACCGATGAGCAGGTACATCGGGATCAGAACCGCCTCCCAGAAGACGAACCAGAGGAAGAAATCGAGCGCGGTAAAGACGCCGATCAGGTTCGCCTCGATGAACAGTACGAGGCCGTAGAACTGCGATTCGCGCTCGTCGATCGGCGTCCACGAACTGACTATTGCGAGCGTACAGAGGATCGTCGTCAGGATCACCAACGGGAGGCTGATCCCGTCGAGGCCGACGAACCACGAGATCGTGTACTCGCCGAGTTCGATCCACGGTACCCGCGACTCGAACGCCAGTTGACCGTCGAGCAAGGCGTTGCCGCTCCCGTCGAAGGCGGTGAACAGCCAGAGGCTGATCGCCGCCGGAACGAGGCTGATCGCAAAGGCCAGTTTCCCCGCGATTCGATTCGGCGCGACGAACGTTACCAGCGCGCCCACCAGCGTTACCGCGATCAGAGCTTCGATAATCATACGAACCACCCTCCGAGAGCGCCGAGAATCAGCAGTAAGCCGATAAACCCGGCCACCAACAACGCCGCGTAATTAGTCACGATACCCGTCTGCAGTCGTTTCATCCAGTTGCTACCGAAGAGGCTGATCGTCGACGTTCCGTTGACGATACCGTCGACGACGGTCTGATCGAACCTGTCGGCGGTTCGAGCGAGCGGGAGCGTCAGGCCCTCTGCGAGCCAGACCTGATACTCGTCCTGGTAGTAGTTGCTTCGCAGGACGTCGTACGCGCCGCCGAGTTTCTCGGTGTGGCGTGACGGTTCGGGCACGTTGTACAGCGTGTGTGCGACGAACGCGCCCAAAAGTGCCAGTCCGAGCGACAGGCCGGCGCCGAGCAGCATGGTCGTCGTTTCGGACCCGATCACTCCCTCTTCGAAGGCCACCGTTTCGTGGTATTCGTGGTAGGTCAGCCCCTCGACGTATCCGTACTCGCCGTCGAGCCAGAACTCGAGGAACGTGATATCGATGTGGAACAGTTCGGCGACTGGCGCGAGGTTGACGAATCCGGCGACGGTCGCAAGGATCCCGAGGACGACCAGCGGCACCTTGATCGAGAGCCCGACCGGGTGGGGGTCTTCCGCCGTCTCCGTCCGGGGCTCACCGTGGAAGGTCAGGAAGACCATCCGGAATGTGTAGAATCCGGTGAAAAACACCGCGATCAGCCCCATCGCGTAGGCTGCGAGGATGACTGGCTGTTCCAGGCCGACCGCGAGGGCGTCGAACAGCACCTCGTCTTTCGACCAGAAGCCGGCGAAGGGAACGATTCCCGCGAGCGCGAGCGCGCCGGCGAGGAACGTGTAGTAGGTGACGGGAGCCTCGTTTTTCAGGCCGCCCATCTCCCACATGTCCTGTTCGTGGTGCATCAGGATGATGACGGCACCGGCACCGAGGAACAACAGCGCCTTGAAGAAGGCGTGGTTCATGAGGTGGAAGACGCCGGCGACGTAGCCGCCGACGCCGAGGCCGAGCATCATATAGCCGTACTGGCTGATCGTGGAGTACGCCAGTACCTGCTTGATGTCGTCTTTGACGACGGCCATCGAAGCAGCGAAGAGCGCGGTAAAGCCGCCCACGAAGGCGATGATCGCCAGCGCGGTCGGCGACAACGCGTAGTAGCCGAACATTCGGGCGACCAGATAGACGCCAGCCGCAACCATCGTCGCCGCGTGGATGAGCGCCGAGACGGTCGTCGGGCCTTCCATGGCGTCGGGCAGCCAGGTGTGGAACGGGAACTGCGCGGACTTGCCGAGGACCCCGCCGAGGACGAGGAGTCCGGTGATCGTCACCCAAATCTCGGCATCGAAGCCGAACAGCGTCGCGCCGTCGTCGATAGCTGTCTCGGCGGCGGTGACGAACGATTCTTCGCCGGCGAAGCCGAGGGTGCCGAACGTCGCCGCAATGGCGACGACCCCGATCAGGAAGAAGTAGTCACCGAATCGAGTGACCAGAAACGCCTTCTTTGCGGCCGATGGGGCCGATTCCGTCCGGAACCAGAACCCGATCAGCAGGTACGAACATAGTCCCACGAGCTCGAAGAACATAAACGCCATCAGCAGGTTGTCCGCGAAGACGAACGCGAGCATGCTGAAGGTAAAGAGGCCGAGTTCGGCGTAGTACCGCCGCAATCCGGTCTCCTCTTCGGCGTTCATGTACCCGAGGCTGAAAACGTGGACGAGCAAGGCGATGAGCGAAACGATCACCAGCATGAGCGCCGAAAGCGGATCGATTAGCACACCGAAGGAAAAGGCGACGCCGTCGGCGCCCGTTTCGCTGGCGGCAGCGCCGGCCGTCCACTCGTACAGCGTCGTGTGGTGGACGTTGCCGCCCGCGACGGCCGCGAACATCACGAGCGAGATCAGCAGCGACCCCGCCGTCGCGATAATACCCGGGAGTGCACCCTTCTTCGGCAGGTAGGTCCCGAACAGCAGCGTGACGACGAAGGCCACGAGCGGGAGTACTGCGATCGCCGGTGCGAATCCAAAGGGTCCTGTTGCTGTTGCTGCCATCTTACCACCTCATCGTCGTTGGTACCGTAACGTCGACGTCACGGAAGTTTCGGTACAGCACCAGAATGATTCCGAGTCCGACGGCGACCTCCGCGGCAGCCAGCGCCATCGTAAACAGCGCGAATAGCTGTCCCGTCAGGTTGCCGTGATAGAACGCGAACGCGATCAAGTTGATGTTCGCCGCGTTCAACATCAACTCGACGGACATCAGGAACAACAGTGCGTTGCGACGCGTCAGGACGCCGAACAGCCCGATACAGAATACCGCCATCGACAGCAGGACGTAGTACTGTACGTCGACGGTCATCGGGACTCACCTCCGGCGTCTGTGGACCTGGACCGGTCACCACCGTCGGAACGGAATTCCGACGAGGATCGCCTCGCTCCGCTCTGCTTGCCGCCATCGGTGACGGCAAGTTCCGGTCCCGTATCCCTGCTCGAGGATGCACCCGTACTCGAGAGCGCGGAGACGGGTTCACTGCCTTCCTCGCGTTTCGCGAGGACGAGCGAGGCGTCGAGTGCTGCGTCGAGTGCGACGGCGACGAGCAAGACGGCGGCGAGGAACGGTTCTGTGCCGTCGACTTGCTGCAGCGAGTCGAATCCAAACAGCGAGTAGCCGAGTTCGGCCGTGATCGAGACGTCGTCGGGGAAGCCGGCCCCCGCGGTCGCGGTCATCGGCTCGAACGTCGTATTCAGCGTAATGAGTGCCATTATGCCGAACAGCCCGACGGCGAGTAATCCCGGAACGAGCGTCCGGCCGAGCCGGAGTTTCGGGCCGGTCGTCATGCCTGTACCACCTCGTCGGAATCGATGTCGGATTCGTCACGCTGGGTCAGCATGACGGCGAACGTGATAAGAACGAGGACCCCGCCCACGTAGACGAGGACCTGCATCATGGCGACGAATTCGGCCGCCAGCATCACGTAGTGGACCGCCACGCTGAGCAGCGCAACACCCAGCAGGAGCGCCGAATGCCATGGGTCCTGCACGAGTACGACACCCATCGCGCTAGAAAGCGTGACGAACGCGAACAGCGCGAACGCGATCAGCTCGTAGTTCATATTTATTGATAGTGCCCGTTTGCGGGACGGGCAGACCCGTTACTGGTAGTCGACCTCTCCTTCACCCTCGCCGACCCACGCCCCCCGGTCGGGTTCGCGGGACGCGAGCGGGTCGATGTCCTTGTACCACGGTACCGCTTTCAGCTGTTCTTTGTTGTAGACGAAATCGTGTTTCGTGTCCGCCGTGAACTCGAAGTTCTCCGTCAACAGGATGGCGTCGACGGGACAGACTTCCTCACACAGCCGGCAGTAGATGCACTGTCCGATGTGGAGGTTGTACTGTTCGCCGTTTCGTTGTTCGTCCATGACGATCTGAATCGTGTCGTTCGGACAGACGTTCTCGCACTGGCGACACCAGATGCACCGCTCCTGACTGAACTTGTGGACGCCGCGGAACCGCGGCGACACGTCGGGTGCGGTCTCCGGATATTCCACCGTGAAGGTGGAGCCGTCCAGCGCGTGTTTCATCGTCGTTGCCATCGATTTGAGTATCCCGATCATGCTATCAGCCCCACGATTACCGCGGTCAGGACGAGGTTGGCGAACGAGAGTACGAGAAGTCCCTTCCAGCCAATCTCGATCAGTTGGTCGATTCGAACACGGGGAACCGCCGAGCGCAGCCACTGCGTCGCGAAGAACACCGCCCAAATTTTGACGAGGAACCAGACGATGCCCGGAAGGATCGGCCCGGCGGGACCACCCAGGAATATCGTCGCGATGATCGCACCGCCGAGGAAGATGTGGAGGAACTCGCCGAGGTAGATCAACACGAAGTAGACCGAAGAGTACTCGGTCTGGTAGCCCGCAACGATTTCGGTCGGCGCCTCCGGCGTGTCGAAGGGGTTGCGGCCGACCTCCGCGAAGTTCGCGACGAGGAACAGGACGAACGCGAAGGGGTTGACCAGTGCGTACCACGTCGGAATCGAGACGCCAGCGATTTTCACCAGCGTTTCCTGTTGTACGGCGACGATTTCACCCATCTGCAGCGTGCCGGCGAAAATAACGACCGACATCCCGGTGACGACTAGCGGAATCTCGTACGCGATGTTCTGTGCCACAGCGCGAAGTCCACCGATCAGGGAGTACTTGTTCGCCGAGGCGTATCCGGCCATCACCAGGCCGATACTCGCGATACCAGACACCGCGAAGACGTATGCGAGTCCGACTTCTGGGTCAGCGAGTTGGATTCCGCTCCCCATCGGAATAACGGCGAAGCCGAGCAACGCGGACCCCGCGACGACGATTGGCGCGAGATCATAGGCGGGTCGATCCGCGTTTTCAGGTACCACCAACTCCTTTGAGAGGAGCCGGACAGCGTCGGCGACGATGATGCCGATTCCGCCCGGCCCGAGCCGGTTGACAGCGATCCGATCGGTGAAGGCGGCGGTGATCTTGCGCTTGGCCCACGGCCCTGCGACGCCGGTCATCGCCAGCATCAGGGAACCGACGAACGCCGCCGCGATGAACGTAGCTAGCAGTTCGCCCGCGAGTCCAAATTGGTCGAGGCCCGTCAGGGTCCCGATCCGCTCGGGGAGCAAGACCGTCTCCTGTAACGGAGTCGCTGACAGTGAACCGGCCATACTAGCGGTCCACCTCCCCGAGGACGATATCCAGGCTTCCCAGCGACGCGATCAGATCGGGGACGTATTCCCCTTCGGACATCTCGGGCAGCGCGGAGAGGTTGTGGAAACACGGGCTGCGGATCTTGAACCGTCCCGGCTTGTCCGTCCCGTCAGACCGGATGTAGATCCCGAGTTCGCCCTTCGCAGCCTCGACGCTGCGGTAGGTCTCCGTATCTGCGTCCGGCTTCAGCGTGCGCGGCACGTTGCTCTGGACCGTCCGTTCGTCTTCGGGCCAGTCTTCGATGAGGTCGAGACACTGTTCGATGATCTTCGCCGATTCCTCGACTTCGCGCATCCGGACGAGAACGCGGCTGTAGTTGTCACAGCCGTCTTCCGTGACGACGTCCCACTCGAGGTTCTCGTAATAGCCGTAGGGATCGTCCCGACGGAGATCGTACTCGATGCCCGAGCCTCGGGCGACCGGGCCGGTACAGCCGTACTGTTTCGCAACCTCGGGCTCTAGGATACCGGTTCCGTGGGTTCGGATCTGGAAGATCTCGTTGCTGGTCAGCAGGTCGTGGTATTCGTCGACCTTCGCTGGAAGGCCGTCGAGGAAGTCCCGTGTCTTTTCGATGAACTCCTCACGGGGCTCTGGCAGATCCCACGCGACGCCGCCGAGTCGGAAGTAGTTGAACATGAGCCGTTGGCCGGTCAAGTCCTCGAGGATGTCCTGGATGACCTCGCGATCGCGCATGCCGTACTGGAAGATGGCGGTGAAGTCGCCGTAGACGTCCAGCGCGAACGTGGCCAGCGCGAGCATGTGGGAGGCGATCCGACAGAGTTCGGCCCCCATCGTTCGGATGACCTGGGCGTAGTCGGGGACCTCGATGTCGGCGAGATCCTCCACCGCACGTGCGTAGGCCCACTCGTTCAACAGGCCGGCAGAGACGTAGTCCCAACGGTCCGGATAGGGCATGATCTGGTGTCGGTAGGTCCCCTGCTGGCACATCTGCTCCTCACAGCGGTGGAGATAGCCGATGTCGGGGTCGACGTCGACCACCGTTTCGCCGTCGAGTACCGTCTCGATGTGGAGCACGCCGTGGGTCGCCGGATGATGCGGGCCGATGTTCAGAAACATCGTGTCCGACTCGTCGTCGTGGTGGTCCGGCTGGATCGGATTCGCGTGTTCAGTGAGGGTGACGATCTGCGGTTTATCCTGGTCGTATCCCAGGGAAAGCGGGTGCCCTTGCCACGTTTCGGGAAGGAGGATTCGGCGCGGATCCGGATGACCCTCGTAGTCGATGCCGACGAGGTCGAAGGCCTCGCGCTCGTGCCAGTCTGCAGTTCGGAAGACCGGTTCGGCGGTCTCGCTGACCGGGTCGTCGGTCGTCGTCGGGACAACGACCGAGACCTCCTGGGTCGGATCGGCGTATTTTTTGAGGTGGTAGATCGACTCGTATCGGTCCGGATACTCCTGGGCCGTCAGACAGGACAGATGATCGAACCCGGCCTCGTCGTGGAGGTCGGCGAGAACGTCCTGTACGTCGTCCGGTCGGATTACGAACCCGGGGGCGTTCAGGTGATCGTCGCGCGCGAGCGCACGATCCCCGAGGAGCGCCTCGAGATCGCCCTCAGTGACGTCTATCGGTGGCTGTTGTACTCGCTCGAGTCCCGTGCTCATGGCGAATCAGCCCAGTTGTAGCGCATAACAAGGTCTTCTTCGTCGATGTCGTCTGCGAGCTTCTGGACGAGTTCGTCTTTCGGCAGATCGCCGAACGTCTCGAGTTCGTACGGCTTCACGACGACCGGGGTCGACTCGCCGTTTCGGATCCGCTCTTGAAGTTTCATGATGCCGTAGACGAGCGCCTCAGGTCGCGGCGGACAGCCGGGGACGTGAATGTCGATGGGAATGATCTCTTCGGCTCCCTTGACGACGTTGTATCCCTCCTGGAATGGACCGCCGGAGATGGTACACGACCCCATGCCGACGACGAACTTGGGCTCGGGCATCTGGTCGTAGACTCGCTTCATCCGCGGGCCGAATTTCGAGACGATCGTTCCTGGCACGATCATCACGTCGGCCTGACGGGGCGAGGCTCGGGGAACGCCGGCCCCGAAACGGTCGAGATCGTGCTTGATCGCGTACGTGTGCATCATCTCGATGCTGCAACACGCGATCCCGAACTGCAACATGAACATCGAGTTGCCCCGGACCCAGTTCATGAACGCGTCGAACTTCGTGAGGATGAACGGGGTGGAGCCGAAGGCTTCCCGAAGCTTGGAGTTGAATCGGTCGTCGAGTCCTTCTCCGATTCGCGAGTCCCGGGTGTCCGTTGACGGTGCGGTACTGCCGTGGATCGATTGGCGAGGTTGGTCGCTACTCATGATCTTTCAGTCTCCAGTTGGCGGGGTGTCCGCGCCCATTGCACCGCGCCGTTGCGCCACGCCCACGCGAGGCCGACGAGCAGGATGGCGACGAACAACAACATCGGCCCGAGTGCGCGGATAAGCGGGATGTCCGCAGCGAGCGCATCCCGATACACGACCGCCCACGGGAACAATAGGACGGTCTCGATATCGAAAATGACGAACAGTAGCGCAACCATGTAGTACTGGATGTTAAACCGGATGCGCGTGCCGCCGGTCGGAATTTCGCCACTCTCATAGGTGGAACGTTTGCTCATTTCGGGCACGGTGGGCCGCAGGAGATACGATACCGCCATCATACTGAGCGGTATCAACATCCCGACGAGCGCCAGCGCCCCGATGGCGATCCAATCATTCATCTCGGTAACGTTCGAGGCTTCAAACCGCACACACATAAGGGTTGATTCTTCGTTTTTCGGCAAATCACGGGCCCTGCGGCGACTTCAGCGGTGACAAAATCCGATGAGTATTCACCTTACACGATGAATCGTTGTGCGGCGGACAATCGGATCGGTAATTCGGTATTACTGCCGGCCACAGGGCCGCAGCCGACGGATCCTCTGCAACGGACTGGCCGCCCATGTCGGGAACCCGTCGTCGCCGTACGGGAGAAAAACGATAGTACCGTTCGTCGAAGGGAGCTCCAAATCCCTCGAAATATCCCGAGTGGGTCAGTCTCGATCCCGGAACGATGGCGTACCGCGATCGTGTAACTCTTGAGAAACCGTTCCGACGCCCTCTCGGAGTTCGTCGTGGTACTCGACCAGTCGGTCGCGAACCGTGTCGTGTTGCCGGGCGAGAATCTGAGCGGCCGAGAGCGCCGCGTTGAACGACTTGCCGGCATCGACTGCGACGAGCGGCGCGCCCGTCGGCATCCCGATGACGCTGTTGACGGATTTCTCCTGGACTGGAACGCCGACGACCGGCAGTGGGTACGCGATCGACGCGGTCATGTTCGGCAGATCGGCGGACTTGCCGCCCGCTCCGGCGATGAGCACCTCGAGGCCCCGATCCTCGGCGGTTTCGGCGTAAGCAGTCATTAAGTCGGGCGTTCGGTGAGCGGAGGTCACGTAGGTCTCGAACGTGAACTGCTCATCCGGTGGATTCCGGTAGTCGGTTTGCTCGGCGAACCCGAGTTCGTCTACGAAGGCGTCGTACGCACCCCGGCGCGTACCGCCGGTCATCATCGTCTCGAGATCGGAGTCGCTTCCCATCACGATACCCACATCGGGTGTTTCATCGTCCGGACGGTTCAGGGTCGCTTCGCCGCGCAGTCGGTCGATCAAGTCGGAGACGCTGTCGGACATGGCCGTATTTCGTCGGCCCGTCTCTTTAATTCGTTCTGAACGTGACGCGCTCGGTGAGGTCCCGTGCGGTCTCGAGCAGGTCGTCGACAGACGCGTCCTCGTCGCGCCTCGCGAGCGTCACGTGTCCCATCTTCCGACGGGGGCGGGCCTGACGTTTGCCGTACCAGTGGAGACTCGTGCCTGGTGTCTCGAGAATTCGGTCGACGTTTCCGAGCCGTGCAGGCTGGGCTTCGTCTACGTCGCTGAGCAGATTCGCCATGACCGTTGGCGAACGGAGGTCGGTCGACCCGAGCGGCCAGCCGAGGACGGCCCGGACGTGTTGGTCGAACTGTGAACTCTGTGCGCCCTCGATCGTCCAGTGCCCCGAATTGTGCGGCCGCGGTGCGATTTCGTTGAGCAGAATCTCCCCTTCCCCTCGCGGGCGCTGCCCGCTCGCGTCGTCCGAGGCGCGTGGCGCCTCGCGCGTTTCGAACAATTCGATCCCGTAGACGCCGCGGCCGTCCATCACCTCGAGCACGTCGCGTGCGACCGCGTTGGCGCGCTCGGTGACTGCCGCGGACGAGCGGGCGGGAACGATCGTTTCCCGGAGGATCTCCGCTTCGTGGACGTTCTCGCCGAGCGGGAACGTCGCGACCTCGTCGTCGCCCTTGACTGCGATTACCGACACTTCGCGCTCGAAGTCGACGAACGACTCGACCATTGCGGGGCCGGCGACGGAGTCGAGAGCGTCCGCGGCGTCGGCTTTCGAGTCGACCGGGACGTTCCCGCGTCCGTCGTAGCCGCCGGTCCGGGCCTTGAGCATCACCGGCGCGCCGTAGTCGTCGATCGCGTCGCGAACGTCTGTAGCGTCTGTGACCTCGCGAAACGGTGGGACTGGAACGCCGGCGTCCCGCAATCGCCGTTTCTGGACGAGCTTGTCGTGGATCGTCTGCAGCGTCGATGGCTTCGGGTGAACGGGGGTTCCGGTCTCCTTGCTAATCTGCTCTAACACGTCCTGATCCGCCAGTTCGATTTCGAACGTGAGGACGTCGGCGCGTCCGGCGAGGTCGCGAATTCCCGCTTCGTCGTCGAATTCGGCGACGATCTGGTCGCGAGCGACCAGCGCAGCGGGACAGTCCGGGGTCGGATCGAGGACGACAACTTCGACGCCGAGCGGTGCAGCCGCTTCGGCGAGCATTCGTCCGAGTTGTCCCCCGCCGACTACCCCGACCGTCGGTCCCGGCGTCCGTAGCGTCGTCATTGCGCGCTTGTTGACGGCGACCGCGCTTAAGAATTCTCAAACAGACCGCTGAACGGCTGCCGGACGGTGCGCTCGTCCGGCCGCACCCGCGCGGTCACCGGAGAACGGTACCTCTTTTACCCGCCCACTCCACCGCTCGCCTATGACCACGCTCGGACTGGTGGTCGCGGAGTTCAACCGACCGATCACCGAGCAGATGGAACGCGAGGCACTCGAGGCGGCCACCGCCGCCGGCGCCGAGGTGTACGAGACAGTTCATGTCCCAGGGGTCTACGACGCGCCGCTGGCAGCCGACCGACTCGCTCGCCTCGACGACGTCGACGCCGTCGCGGTCGTCGGCACTGTCATCACCGGTGATACGGACCACGACCAGGTGATCACCGACGCCGCCGCACAGCGACTTTCCGACGTGAGTCTCGAACGAGACACGCCCGTGACACTCGGTGTAACGGGTCCCGGCATGTCTGCCGCGGAAGCGCGCGAACGCGTCGAGAACGCGGCGAAAGCCGTCGACGGCGCGCTCGACCTCGTTGCCGAACTTCCAGACTCCAGTCTCGATACCGACTCCGATTCACAATGACGATGGAATTCACCGACCGCGTTAGCCGAGTTGAACCGTCCGCAACCCTCGCAATCTCTGCACTCGCCACCGAACTCGAGGCAGAGGGTGCCGACGTCGTCGACCTGAGCGTCGGCGAACCCGACTTCCCCACGCCCGAGAATATCGTCCAGGCAGGCAAGGACGCGATGGACGCCGGTCATACGGGGTATACGACCTCCGCCGGTATCCGCCAGTTGCGCGAGGCGATCGCCGATAAACTGGCCGACGACGGCCTCGATCACGGCCCAGAGAACGTCATCGTCACGCCCGGCGCGAAGCAGGCGCTGTACGAAATCGTGCAGGCACTCATCCAGGACGGCGACGAGGTCGTCCTCCTCGACCCCGCCTGGGTCTCCTACGAAGCGATGGTCAAAATGGCCGGCGGCGACCTCTCCAGGGTCGATCTCTCACCCTCCGATTTCCAGCTCGAGCCCGCGCTCGACGAGCTCGCGGCCGCCGTTTCCGACGAGACAGAACTGCTGATCGTCAACTCGCCGTCGAACCCGACGGGCGCAGTCTACTCCGACGCTGCACTCGAGGGCGTCCGCGATCTGGCCGTCGAACACGACGTCACCGTCATCTCGGACGAGATCTACAAGGAGATCACCTACGGCGTCGAACCGACGAGTCTCGGCACGCTCGAGGGGATGGCCGATCGCACCGTCACCGTCAACGGCTTTTCGAAGGCCTACTCGATGACCGGCTGGCGACTCGGCTACTTCGCCGGGCCCCAAGCGCTGGTCGACCAGGCGGGCAAACTCCACAGCCACTCCGTCTCATCGGCCGTCAACTTCGTCCAGCACGCCGGCCTCGAGGCGCTCGAGACGGAGACGGCGGTCACGGAAATGGTCGATGCGTTCGAACAGCGCCGCGACCTCGTCGTCGAGGTGCTCTCAGACCACAGCGTCGACGTCGCCGTCCCCGAGGGCGCGTTCTACATGATGCTTCCCGTAGACGACGACGATCAGGCGTGGTGCGAGGGGGCGATCGAGGACGCCCACGTCGCGACCGTCCCCGGCAGCGCGTTCGGAACGCCGGGATACGCTCGCATTTCGTATGCAGCGAGCGAAGAACGGCTCGAGGAAGGCCTCGAGCGTCTCGCTGACGAAGGATATCTGTAATTGTTGTCGTCGGGTTTCGACCCACTCGCAGCCAGTGGCGGCTATCCAACTGCCGGCGCGTTGGTTCCTGTGCGGTCGACCTGGAATCGCTATCGTGAATGCAGCCCGCCTCGAGTTTATAACGGAATGTGAGACCAACCCGGTCATGGACTGCCCGACGTGTGCCAACGAGGAATGCGACAGGATCAGACGAACGTTCACGGCGAGCCGCTTTCGAATCGGACCTGTAGCGGCTGCGGTGCCGATTTCTACAGTATTAAAGCGAGAGTGCCTCGGGACGTGACCCGTGGTGCTACACTGCCCAGACTGTGTCGAGGCGGCTGACGGGTAACTTCCCAACAATCCATCGACGAAGGGCAAGCGAGTGACGGTCGATTGCCGGTCCTGTAGGAGGTCGGTCTCGAAGTCCACCCGGCACGACTCACGGGCAAGAACGTGGGTTTTTCTGCGTCCTCGAGTGTTACAGCGAGTGGTTTTCCGAGAACGTCGTCGGTCCGAATCACCCTCAGTGAGAAGGCACGTCGATCGAATACGGGCGAACCTGGCGGCGTATCAGACGGCAGACCCTCGAGCGGGTTCGGTACGAGTGCCAACACTGTGAGAGAGGGAGAGTGGGACTCGATCGCAATCCCGATTGCACTATTTACGGCCGTTCGCTCGTTCGAGAACCCGGAGGACGCACAGACAATGGCCAACGTAATTTCCCTCTGTCGGAGCTATTACCGCCGTACAGAAGATGACAGGATAGTGTATTACGCGCCACCGAAAAGTAACACTATTGTGTGCCGGTTTCGTACCCGAGAAATGCGTCCCGTGATAGCGAGCAGTTCTACAACTGCGAGGAATACGGGACGGCACATAGCGTGAGAAGTCCCGTGGTGTAGTGGCCAATCATCTGAGCCTTTGGACGTGCCCGGTTCAGTCCGTCACGGAAGTGAGCTCAGGACGGCGGTTCGAATCCGCCCGGGACTATACCCAAAACGGTACGAATCCTCCACTTACCGGCAATATATTCCTGTGATCTGCGTCGTTTTTGAACCGAGGACGTCGTTACGTTCGGCGCTCTCCACGCCCCTGTTGCCGCATCGACAATCTCTCCCGTAGCTTTGCTCCCATCGGCTTCGCCCTTCTCGAACTCTGCGTCACCCTGTCGGCTCTATTGAGATTCTCACCACCTGTCAAAACACGCCTGCTGACTCGATGGAAATTCTGCTATCCCATAAGAGCGTGACACAAGTATGGGACGCAAGAGACCGAGCTGTATTCCGTGCCCGAGAGCACGTGCTGCTGACTGGTCCGAGTGCGTAGGAAGCCGAGTCATGGGCGTCACAGCCCGACTGCCGCTCCTGGCGGCAGTCGGGAAAGCCCGTATAGGTGAATCTCTGTTTCACGCACCGCCGTCCCGAGGTGAACCCAATGTTCATCGGAATCGACGTACACAAACGGTACTCACAAATCGCAGTATTGGACGAAAACGGTGAGATTGTCGAAGAGGTTCGCGTCGAAAACGCGAACCTCGACGACTTTGCCCAGCAGTACGCTGGGTCAAAAGCCGCGCTTGAAGCGACTAGCAATTACTACCACATCTATGATACTCTTTCAGAGTATCTGGATGTGATCGTTGCTAATCCAGGCAAACTAAAGTTAATCTCCGACTCGGACAAGAAAACTGATCGCGTCGACGCAAAACAACTCGCTCGGATGGTTAGGTTAGGCTCGATTCCTGAAAGCTATGTTCCTACCGACGAGGTTCGGCAAGCCCGCGCACTTGTGCGCGGGCGCCAGAAGCTTGTCGAGAACCGGACCGAGTACGCGAACAAGATCCATGGCTTGTTGAGTGACCACGGGATCGCTCAGGAGGTAAAACCGCTGAGTGTGGAGGGACGAGAGTTCCTCGCGGAACTCTCGCTCCCGGCACCATGGGATGCGTTGCTGGAATCGTATCTAGAGCTTATTCAGACACTCACTGAGCAGATTGAGTCGTTGGAAGCAGAGATCGAGGAGCGGGCTGGGTCTCTGAAGGAGACCCAGCTCCTGATGACGATTCCTGGTGTGAGTTACTTTACAGCGTTGACGATTTACGCGGAGTTGGGAGAGGTCGCCCGGTTTGACCGGGCCAAGGAGGTCGTAAGTTACGTCGGGTTGAACCCGATAATCCGCGAGTCTGGCGACTCGCGGTTTGAGGGAAGCATCTCGAAGCGAGGATCAGGACGAGTCCGGTGGCTGCTCGTCCAAGCGTCGTACACGGCAGTTCATACATGCGAAGACGAGTACCTCGGCCGGTTTTTCAACCGGTTAGCTCGAAAGAAGAACTCGAAAACAGCGATTGTAGCAACCGCCCGGAAACTGCTGGTTTCAATGTATCATATGCTGGACCGTGAGGAGGTGTACGATCCACCAGGGGTGAGTGCCTGAGCGCCGCCGGGGCGGCGCTCATTGGCCGGTCGGTGGCATCGTGAGTGATAACTCTCGCAACCAAGAAGTCTCCCGCCTGATGGCTGTTACAGTAGCCATCGGTTCGCCGGTTGTCGATTCTATGCTCGAAGACTGCAGCAAGTCCTGATCGCCCGAAGAATTATCTTAGCAAACGTGGCTTGTTTAATCAGCAGAATTTCCATAGGTGAATACAACCTCCGGATTCAGCGCAGTCCTCTCTCCAGCAGTTCAGTCGCTAAGTACGATTTTGACCCTTACGACAGGGTATTCACATATGCCATCTCCGGGAAGGAATACAGGGTGCCGGAACAGACGGTTGCATTATTTTACAGTGGTGCCCGCCCAATACTAAGGTTAGAATGACTACTTTAGCAGAATTCATAGTCCCTGCAGAAGAGTTCGTCCTCGCCGAGACACTGACTATCGCCCCGGATATGGAAATCGAGATTAAGCGCGTCGCTGGCGGAGAATCAACGGTCACCCCGTATTTTTGGGCTACAGGGGGTGATTTCAACCGCTTTGAGGAGGCTCTACGAGAGGACGATATGGTTCTCGAGGTGCTCACACTAGAAGAACATGAAGAACTGGCCCAAGAAGATCAAGTGGATGAACGGTTCTACCGCGTGACATGGAAGATGGAAGTACCGAATCTCGTAGCTGCCGTATCAGAGGCAAAAGCGACAGTCTTAGAGGCAATTAGCGAAGATACAAATCAGTGGGAGGTCAAGATACTCTTTCCCAGCGAAGAAGCTCTCTCCGAGTTTCATGACTACTACATCGAGCACGATTTCGACATCCAACCCAGACGAGTGTATCGACCGGGAAATCCTGAGGAGCAGGCCGAATACGAGGTGAGTGAGAAACAACAGGACGCCCTGGAAGCGGCATATCACGCCGGGTACTTCGCCGTTCCTCGTGAGTACACGCTGACAGAGATTGCGGAGCAACTGAATATTTCTCGGAATGCCCTGTCTGCCCGTCTTCGCCGTGGCCAGCGGAATCTTCTCGCCAATACTATCATGCATAGAGATCGATATGCAGATCGAGAATAATTCAATTAGAATTATTTTGGTTATAAAAGGTGGTCGTACGAACACAGACAATTTGTAGCGACCTACTTCGTAGGAACGTTCGAGGTGATTATGGTACTATGATTGGTGCTGAGTGTCGATCAACCAGTACCAGCCGGCTGAAGAGGACGGCGGACTACATCTGGACGAAAAGTCAGAGCGGTCTTAGAAGGGCAGTACCGAATCAGCAAATTCGATGGCACTATGGAACGAAGTCCGATGACTGGAGATAACAAAACTGTACCTGTGAGTAATCGTGTAGTGGAGGCAGTTGCAACAGAAATAGAGAAAGAACCGACCGAACTTGAACCGTTATACCACTCTATCGATCCGGAAATCCTTAACAAGGCGTTCCCAGTCACCACAGAAGCCGCTAGTAACCCGGTTCGACAGTTCACATTCTCCTATGAAGATCGCGTAGTAAACGTATCTCACGACGGTTCAGTCGAAGTCTTCCCAAACGGTGGAACAATTCCAGATCTCTCTCCAACTGACTCAACGAGTTCTTCCAGAGAGGGGAGTCCCGAAGCCCCTGATTAGATCGAGGGACAGCAATATCACGTTCGCCATTTTGACAATCTGTTTATACGATCTACTGTAAGTCATTGCCGGTGCAACGGCAGGTCGGTCGCGGTTGCACCGATACATCGTTACAGCAGACCGTGTCAGTCCAGAACTGAAGCAACCCTCCACCATAATTAGGAATTGGGTCCGTCTATTGGAGAAACATCACCGAGACTCAAGTCAACACCTACCGAAGCTTCTGTATGAACCTCGGAATCATCCTGGAGACCAACGACCCTGAGCGCGTCTGGAACGCATTCCGTCTCGCAAATACAGCGCTCGAAGCGGATCACACGGTCGAGATTTTCCTCCTTGGGGACGGTGTCGAAGGACCGGACCTCGAGCACGAGAAATTCAATCCGCACGGTGTGATGCTCAAATACATCCAGAACGGGGGCGAACTCTCCGCCTGTGGGACGTGTCTCGATTCCCGTGACCTCGAAGCGGATGATCTTCGCCCTCGTGCGACGATGGAGGACTATCTCCGAATCGTCGAAGATGCTGAGAAGGTGCTTACTATCGGGTAGCCAAACGCTCACTCCCCGGCGAATTGCCGGCGGACTAGTCGACAGCCTGTTCGGTCTGTCGTGTCTTTTCGACTTCTAATGGGTCTGCCGTCGTTGTTGTGGTCACCAGTCGCAAGAACTGTCCTGCGTTCGTGAGGAGTTTGTTCTCCGCCTTCCGGAGGTGTTCTTCGTACGTCGAGCGAGCGACAGCGGTCTGCTCGGCCAACTCTCGCAGCGATGTCTTCCGGGGCTGTTCGTAGTACCCACTTTCCAGTGCCAGTCGAAGTGCTGCCATCTGTCGCTCAGTCACGTCCTCGAACAACTGATCGACCGGGGCGAGCATACTGTGGGGAATCTGCTGTTCCGTGATCGCCGTTTTCGAGAGCACCTCGATATCGCGATCAGCCTCCAGATCCTGCATGAGTGCGCGGACGTCACTCTCGTCGAACGCGATCACCGAGTAGTGCTCCCAACCCTGACGATGAATCGTCGGCGGCTGATACAGGCAGTTGTACTCCTCGAACCGGTCGATGATAGCATCTTCCAGCGAACAGAGACAGGACTGCGTGACGACGTGGAGACCGGATTCATCGACCGACTTGTGGAGAATCGTTCCCAGGTGGTCGATCTCGTCGAGGAGTTCGTCAGCCGGCGATCCTGGTGAGGTAATTTCGATTACCTGGCAGTCGCTCAGATACCACTCACGGATTGTGAGATCCGGATAGTGTTCCGAAATTTCTCGATACGGACACTCGTGTTTGACCCGGAAGGTGGCCTCGTATAGACTCATAGAACCATATTTGGCCTGAACCGGATTAACGGTACCGGTCATGTCTGGCAGCACCTATATCCCTGTACTCTTCATATAGATGAACACTGATGTCGGAGAGGAGTCCCGATGAACTCGGTGACCGATTCCAGAGTGTCGAGGACGAATTGCTCGTCCTCAATATTCGCCACGAGAAAGAGTACGACGACTGGCACGTCTCTGGCAGCGTCAAACTGGACCGACCGGACGACGCGCTCGTCCTGCCAGCCCACGATCCAGGTTCCCTCGAACCGCCAGTAACTGTGACGCTCGTTGACGTCAAAGAGCGGAACGAGGGCCTCGGGCGTGACCGCGAGAAATTCGTCCACGAAGTCGCGTCGGATATCCCGAATCATCCGCCGAATTTCGAACGCATCAAACGGACGAACGTCAGGCAGGAATCAGTTCCTGCCGACGAGCCGGCCGAACTGGAACTGGGCCCAAACAACTGCGTAGCTGCTTAATTCATGCGTACGGAAACTGGACTCGAACAGGGAATCCGCGAACATCTCGGACAGTTCTCGCTACACGTCCTGCTGGTCTTCGCAACGGGCCTGACTATCGGGTCCGAACGTGCTGTCGTTCCCGTCTTGGGCCGCGACGTGCTCGGTGTCGAGTCGCTGTTCGTCATCGGGTCGTTCGTTATTTCGTTCGGATTCGTCAAGGCGCTGCTCAATCTCTACGCCGGCAAGTGGGGCAGTGAGTATGGGCGCAAGCCGGTGCTCGTCCTCGGGTGGGCAACCGCACTACCGCTCCCGATCATCCTCATCTTCGCGCCGAGCTGGGGCTGGATCACCGTCGGGAACATCCTACTGGGCATCAACCAGGCGTTGACCTGGAGTATGGCGATCAACGCCAAGATCGACATTGCAGGTCCCGAACAGCGAGGACTGGCTGTCGGTATCGACGAGGCGTTCGGGTACAGTGGCGTCGCTGCCGGCGCCTGGATCACGGGCGTCATCGCTGCCCGGACGAGCCTTCGACCCGAGCCGTTCTACTTCCTCGCTGTCGTGGTCGTGCTGGCGTTCCTCATCTCGATCTTTCTGATTACGGAGACGGTCCAACTCGCGGAGGTAGAGGTCGATGACGACGACCACCAAGACGCGAATCTCCCGTTCGTCGAGGTCCTGAAACGGGCGACCTACGGCGACAAGACGCTGTTCGCCGCGGCCCAAGCGGGTCACATCGAGAAGTTCGTCGATACGTTGTTCTGGCTCGCTGTCCCGCTGTATCTCACGAATCAGGGACTCGGGATCGCAGCGGTCGGATTCGTCATCGGCGTTCATAGCGCGATGTACTTCCTTCAGATTGCGACCGGTGGACTTGCGGACCAAATCGGTCGCCGCCCCCCTGTCGTCGCTGGGATGTTCCTCACCGGCGCGGGCGTCCTCGGGATGGTACTCGTCGAGGGGTATCTCCCGTGGGCCATTCTCGCCGGCGTATCTGGCCTTGGAATGGCGTTGCTCTACCCGAACCTGATGACAGTCCCGGGCGATGCCGCCCACCCGACGTGGCGTGCGACCGGGATGGGCGTCTACCGGATGTGGCGCGACGCCGGTTACGGAGTCGGCGCAATCCTGGTCGGTCTCTCGATGGAGTTCGTCAACCTCGAATCCGCGTTCGTCGTGACCGCTGTATTGATGTTCGTCTCGGGGACGGTCGTCTATCTGTGGATGGAAGAGACTCACCCCGAGTTCGGTACGCACGAACCGCCAGCACCCGCTACTGACACCTCAGATCGAGCAGTCTCCGGTGATTAAGACCGTCGTCCTCCGATCAACGTGGGGCTTGCTCACAGACTCTCTGGGGTCGTCGCCGAGGTTCGTAATTCGCCCGGGACTACTATCCTGCAGACCGAATCCATGTTCACATTACTGGCGGCCGGGCGCAGCTCCACCGCGACAGCTAGTCGCCACTGCCACTCTGTAGGCCGTTGTGGTCCGGAACGAACGATCGTAGCAGTCGGGAGTACCCTTTTATAGCCAGATGGACCGCTCTTCCAGTCGACGGTCCACCCGAGGAAACTGCCGTCTCGAGTGGGAAGCGCTTCAGAATCCGACGAAGGAACCCGTTACGAGGAATTAGATTCACAATCTTTTTGGTGATAAAGGGACGCAATTTTCGCATGAAACGTTCGGGGCTCCGGCGACGGGCAGTTCTCGTCGCGATATCGGGTAGCGGCGTTTCGCTTACAGGGTGTTCGTACGACAGTTCGGATGAGCCGGCCGCACACTCTGGATACGGTACGGCGTACGGTCGCGGGTACGAAACCGACTAGCTATGGCTGACCAGACACCCCGACTTGGACTGGGGACGTACGAATGGGGCGACGACTGGGATCACACCGACACGGTCGAGGCTGTCGACGAACACGCGATCGTGCACGGGCCGATCGCCGAGCGGCCGGCGACGGGCGAATACGACGACGAGCTGTACCACGCGATCGATCAGGGAATCACCTGGCGCTGGGACGCCTCGAGCGAAGACTGGACCTATTTCAGCGGTCAGGGGTGTTCCACCCAACCAGTCCCGGGAACGAGCTACTTCGAAGCGGTGCAGTTCGTCCACGGGCGAACCGAGCAAACACCGGTGTGGAACGTCGAGGCCCACGGAATCGAGGGTGACGGGACGACCGAAGTCGGAGACGCCGTTCACGACCTTCTCAAGACGGTCGATCAGGCCGGTGGTGGGATCGTGTATTTCCCGCCCGGCAGGTATTTGCTCGAACGGACGCCGCTGGTGGGTGACGATACAATTCTGATGGGTGCGGGTCGATCGACGGTCTTCGATGGACCGCGTTCCGCCGGTGACGAAGGCCGGGCACTGTTTTCCAATACGGGGTACAATGCGACAGAATACGAGGGCGCATCGAACTGGGGAATCTGCAACGTCCGAATAGATGCGCCGAATGCAACCGGGATCATGCCTGCACACGCGAAAAACGTTCGGTTGGAACGTATCTATGGCGATCGAATCTATTACCATCACGTCGACATCGTCTCGTGCAAAAACGTCGTCGTGAACGGGTTCTGGGCCACTCGCGGCGGAGAGGGCGACTCGGACGCACCGGTGCAGTTCGACAGTCAACAGTCCGGGACAGATTGGAATAGCGTGTGGAACGGCAGTCGCGATGCTCTCGTGGAAGACGACGGTACCCCCACCAGAAATTGCACACTTACGAACTTCGAAATCGATCCGGTGAACGGTCCTGAGTACGGCGTCCACCTCCACCGAGGAAGGAACGAATCGATCACGATCGAAAACGGATTCATCTCCGGATGCCGGTATTCGGCCATCAGGGCAGACCCCGATGAGGAAGTCGAGGATCTGACGGTTGACGGCGTCTCGTGCATCGAAAACGCGAGGGGAATCACGCTCGGCCAGATGAAGCGAGGCAGGCGAGAGTTGACGATCAACAACGTAACGATCAGAACCGACGATGACGAGGTGGCTGCCGGTTCGGGGTTGTATGCGAGCGGGTTCGCCTGCGCTGCGGTCGCGAACGTCTCCGTGGACGGAGCATTTACGAACTCGATAATTTTCGATGATATGAGGGACCTGAAGCTGAGCAACATCACGGCGACGGGAGCGGATCACCAGGCATTTCGGTTCCGGGAGAACGTCGATGCGACCCTCACAACCGCCCGTGCAGCGGACTGTGGCACAACCGGCATCTACTCCGGGCCCGGCAGTAGTGTCGCCTACGGTGGCGTCACGTTCGACGATGTGGGGACACCTGTAGAAGTCGACGGCGAGATTCGGGAGTGGAACTCGTCCTGAGATGCGTCCGCGCCTCCAGCGGTGATTCCGAATCAACGTGCACTCAGACTCCGGGAATACAGTAGTCGTTGAAACGATTCACTCACCGCTTGCAGTGAGGCGCCCAGCGAAGACTCGCTAACCGCGAATTTGCGATCGGGGCGTGCACCGGCTTTCAACGACTACTATAGAGTTCTCCGATTGCGAACCCGACAGGGTTACCACGCAAGACTCTCGATTGAAACGGCCGCTCGAGTCACGAGCGACCGTTCGTCAGTCTTGTGCCGTTTTCGCATCGGCGGCCGCTTCTCCGTTGGCAGTGACGTCGGAGCCATGGGCGTGGAACGAACCGAGACAGAGGTAGAGCCCCCGTTCATAGATATCGGGCTCTTTCTGGATGCCCACGTGTAATCCGATCTTTGCATTCGCCCAATAAGCGCTGTGTGGCCCTCGAAAACCCGTTTCAGGGGTCGTGGATCGACCTCGATCTTGACGTAGCCGTCGTAGTCGCTGACGTGGGGGTTCGACATGTACCGATAGCCGCCGCCATTCAGCGATAGTTCGAGGTAGACATCATCGACAGCGGAGACGAGAACCGGCGTATCGGTCGCGTAGCCGATACGTTCGCGTTCGGCTTCCTAAGTTTTTCGTACGCGTGGGGGCGTACGCCTGCAGTTTCGACACGGGAGGGAACGGGGTCGACCCCGTATTCGAACGACCGCGACACTAGTTCCTCTTCGATACGCGCTGGGATAGGGCAGCCTCGCTAACCGCGGTGACTATCTGGTATACCCTCGATGACCGGAGTCGTAACACACGCCGGTGTCCAGTCGCTATCGATAGCGTTGCAGTCGTCGATCACGTCTGTCTCCACTACTACTGACCGAGTGGCTCCTCGAATGCGGATCCCCCTAAACTACCGAATCGATATCTCCGCACTTTCGTTTTCCAATCCGAGCTCCCAACGCTGGCAGTGTGGCGGTATTCAGGCCTCAGTAACGGATTTAATGCACAGATAATGAAGTATTCTTTCTCTCTTTCTTGGGTTAGATACGTGGAGCAACGAACGATACCGCTGCTGCGATCTATAGGCAGCGGTCGAACGGGGATACTAGCTGTAAACGAATACCAATGAAACGATGACTCGGACGTTTCGCCGTGAAGAAGCTGCATCGACTGGAAGTAACACGAGCGAATCGAGCGAGCTGGATACGCTTCTCATCGGGATCGATGCGGGGTGTTTGCCGGTCTTCGAGCGATTGTTCGACGCTGGTCGGATTCCGACCATCGAACGAATCTGTTCTGAGGGGGTAGCAGCGCCGCTCGAGTCACAGATTCCACCGTGGACACCGAGCGCCTGGCCGTCGATTTACACCGGGGTCAACCCCGGGAAACACGGCGTAGTCGGCTTCGTGGGCTACGACGGGTACGACTGGCACGTCACGAGCAACGACGACGTCCGCGAACATCCCATCTGGACGCTGTTGAACCATCACGACCGCTCGAGTGTCGTCGTCAACGCGCCGGTCACGCACCCGCCCGACGAGTTCGACGGGGCGATGTTACCTGGATTCCTCGGCCCCGAGGATCCGACGTGTCACCCCGACGGACTGTTGGACGACGTTCGTGAGGCGATCGGCGAGTATCGCATCTACCCGAAATATACCCGGGACGACGACTCGCTGCCTGACGACGAAAAGATCGAGGAGTACCAAAACCTGGTTCGGATGCGGGGCGAGGCGTTTCGCTATCTCGTCGATCGGTACGAGCCTGATTTCGGATTCGTTCAGTTCCAGAAAACGGATACGGTCTTCCACGAGTTCGAGGGAAAGGAAGACTACGTCGATCGCGTCTACGAAGCGACGGATGCACAGATCGAGTCAATCCTCGAATCGTGCGACCCGAACCGTGTCTTCCTCGTGAGCGACCACGGGATGGGTCCCTACGAGGGCTACGAATTCCGGATCAACGAGTTCCTCCGCGACGAGGGGTATCTCGAGACGACGACCGGCGGTAAGGGAATGCCGTCGTGGACGCCGATGCGCAGACGTCTCAGGGAAGGTGAAGAGGTCGAGACGTGGGAACCTGGACGGTTCGCACGGGCCCTCTCCGTCGCCGCTCGATTCGGCGTCACCGCGAGTCGAATCAGGACTGCCCTCGAGCGGGTGGGTATGGCCGACCTCGCGACGGCGCACGCCCCGGGAGGCGTCACTCGGACGGCGAACGAACAGGTCGACTTCGCTGCATCGGAGGCCTACGTTCGCGCGCGGACTGAACTCGGCGTCCGCATCAACCTCGAGGGGCGGGATCCGGACGGTGTCGTCAGGCAGGACGCGTACGAACAACTCCGCGAAGATCTCATTCGCCGGCTCCAGGCCGTCGAAACGCCGGACGGTGAACCGTTTTTCGAGACCGTCGCGCCGCACGAGCAGTACTTTCACGGCGACGAAATCGATCAGACGGTCGATATCGTTACGATCCCGGCCGATTTCGAGCACGTGATCTCTGAGCAGCTAGTCGACGGCGATTACTTCGGCCCGGCGGAGCCCTGGAACCACAAACTCGACGGCGTCTTCGTGGCGATGGGCGACGGAATCGACGAGAGCGCACCGCTCGAACGAGCACATCTCTTCGACGTTGCACCGACGGTCATGGCAGCGATGGGAGTCCCGTACAGTGACCGGATGGACGGAGGTATCGTTCCAGTTGTCGATCCGGTCGAGTCGACCACGTATCCGGCGTACGACGACCACGATGAGGAGCGACGCCCGGAAACGAACGAGACGGTAACCGATCGGTTGGCCGATCTGGGGTACATGAATTGAGCGGACGAATTTGCCGGACTGTTCGGGTTAGTACAACCGTCTCTTATTCGCTCTATAAGTATAGAATCCCGATGATGCAGTACGATATCGACACTGATGGGATTTATCGCAGAAATCCACCTCGTTCACGATGAACTGCCGTTGGCGGCGACGATAGAACGTCAGTCTAGCGTGACGCTTAGATACGAGTACGAGATGACGACAGACGACCGGCGTATCCAGTTTGTTTCCGCCTTCGACGACGAGTACGGTGCCCTGGAGGAGACGCTAGCGTCCGATCCGACCGTGTCGGAACTGGACTGCATCGCCACGTTCGAGAATCGGGCGATCTATCGTATCGTTGTCGACACCGATCTACAGATCGTTCCGGCTCAATGTGCCGAGTATGGGTTGTTCGTGTTCACGGTAACGAGCGCCAACGGTGGCTGGGTTATCAGGGCACACCTTCCGGGCCGCGACGCGTTGACTGCGTTCCGGAAGTGGTGTCGCGACCGCGAGATTTCGTTCCGCGTGAATCAGTTGTACGATTCCTCGGTGTCGGACGATCGAGCCTACTTTTTGACCGAACGCCAACACGAAATACTCACGGTCGCGTACTACGCCGGGTACTTCGAGGTTCCGCGAGACGTGACACAAGACGCTCTCGCCGAGCGACTCGATATCTCGGACTCAGCGGTTTCCCAGCGGCTTCGGCGCGCCATATCGGAACTGATCACCGCGACACTCGAGAATAATTGTACGCCGGCCGAATACAGCTGATACCGGTCGTCGTGCTCGATTCGTTTCTCGTGACGGTCACCCCACTGTCAACCAGTCGGTCGCCGTCGCCGCACCAGCACGAATCGTGGCCCTTCTCGCTGACGGTGCGGGGTCGGGTCGTTCACTCGCCGACTTCCCTTTACCGATCAGAATCGATTCACTTTCATAAATCAATTCTGTCATGATTGCTGCTCTCCACTCCCAAACTTAAAAGCTTGCTATCCGAAGACAAAGTTACTGGACCCATTCATTATTCATACTAAAATGACCATCAATGTCGGAACGAAGCGGCACGCAGCGCTCAAACGAAGACAGTTCTGGCCATTCTAAGGCGACGGATAGGGGTGGCGGTCGGATAAATTCAAAAGAATTGACATCACAATCACAGTCGAGACGAACGGTCTTGAAGGGGACCGCAGCCGCGTGTGCTGCCGGGGTCGGATTGACGTCGACCGCCAGTGCGTCGTCGAACTCGTACGAACAATACTACGATGATTATCGAACAGTCGTAGACGTAACAGACGCCGGAGCGGACAACAGTGGCAACGAATCGATCACGCCGGTTCTCGAGGAACTTCGAGAAGACGACACGCTGCTCGTGTTTCCAGAAGGGCGATACTATATGGACGAGCAGTTTCGATTTACCGGGTTCGATAACTTCGGCCTCGTCGGACAGGACGCGACGCTCGTCCCGGCAACCTATTGGAACTTCGAAGGGCCGCAGTATCGATTGTTCCGTCTCGGACTCTCGTATAAGCCCGGAAATCACATCCGTTTCGAAGGATTCGATATCGATCAGACCGCTCCCGATACCGGTATCAGAACAATCGAAGCGTTCGCGGCTGACCGACTCGAGGTGCGCGACATAACGATCTACGGCCAACACGACAGCGGTACCTGGGGACCAGGGCGGTTCAACATTACCGAAGCCGACGGCAAAGGTATCGTCGATCAGTTCTGGGCACCGGACGGCGGTGAATGGATCAACGATACACCGACCGCGGGTGATCGCTGGCGCGGTCCAACCGGTATCGTGGCGAACATGAACAAGGGAACGCTCCAGTTCAAACACTGCTGGCTCGGCGCGTTTCCGGACAACGGCCTCTATGCGAAGAACAGCAACGGCACGATCATCGTTCACGGTGGCCTTTACCGGAACAGCAACGGTGCGAACGTCCGAGTCGGTGGCCAAAACAGCCAAATTCGGTGGCCGACCGTCGAAGTCGATTCGATGCGGCCAGAGGATCGATCACAGCGCGGCATCCGAATCGAGAACGGTAACGGCGTCAAGGTCTACGGTGCGGCCGTCACGATCACTGCTCCGGAACCGACCAGCCACGCGATTTCGCTGATGAACACCTGTCAAAGCGCGCGGATCGAAAACACTCAAATCGACATCCAGGGTTCAGACGTCAACCACGGGATCGTCCTGTCTCCGGGATGCGGGGAAACGGCCCTCGTCGACACGACGATATCTCACGAAACAGCGGGCGGCTTCCCGCTCTGGATCATGGATACTGATCGGACCGATCGGGTAATAGGCGAATATCTGACAATTACGGGGGAAGCAGGCGACGCCAGCGGATTCCGTGATGCGATTCGCTGCGAACGGGACAACTGTCGCTTCAACGAAATCCAGGTCGAACAGAGCGGCCGGAACGGCGCGAACCGGAACGCCATCGTCAATTCGGGACGCGATCTGACCGTCTACAAGAGCGATTTGCAGGCCGATCGGTATCCATACATCGACACCGGTTCCAACACACTCGTTCTCGGTTCGACACTGGCATCATCGGGAGGAAACGAGGCCGTTTGCCTCTACTCGTCCTCGGAGAATCCGACCTTCAAGCAGAACCGGCTCGTCAACGGAATCCAGGATTACGGTGCGAGTTCTGTTACGGCCTGGTCGAACGACTACAACTAGTAGTCCTCCCAATAATTCGTGAACACCATTCTGATCCGACCGCCTAAATTATTTGCTGCCGGTTGTTTAACTCCCGTATAATAACCCCCCGTCGTCGCTACCCGATCAGTATAGTGAGTCCGTTGGATGGTGAGCATATGTCGGCAACGGAAGCTGGCAACTGGCTGGCCGAGCGTTTCAGGGTAAAACTATGAACAGGAGTCTCGCAAGCGGCGTCTTTTCCGTCGTTAGTTCGAAAATAGTCGTCCTCGTCATAACTGCTCTCTCAACGCCGTTATTGTACCGATTTCTCGGTGCGGCCGCGTTCGGCGAATACGCATTTTTGCTCTCCGTCTTCGCGATATACATGATCTTCATCAGTTCCGGGATTACCGACGGCGTACGGAAATTCCTGGCCGAAGACCGTGGGGTGGCCAACTGGAGCGAATACGTCGTGGGGTTTTACTTCCGATTGGCGGTTCTTCTCTCCGTTATCGGTGCTCTCTTACTGGTCGTCGCGACCTGGACTGGACTCGTCTCCAATGCGTTCGGAGCCGATCTGTCCGTCTATTTTTACGTCCTCGCTGCGCTCGTCATTTCCGCTCAATTTCGTGACTACGCTCGAAAGACGCTCATGGGCTTTGGTCTCGAGCGGTATTCGGAGCCGCTGAAGATTCTCGACAAAGTCGGTTTCGTCGTGATCGCGATTCCACTGGTCTACGTCGGAGTCGGGGTAATGGGGGCCCTCGCGGGTCATCTGATCGCGAGTTTACTCGTCTCTCTGGTCGGACTTACACTCATTCATCGACAGGTTTCGTTGTCGTGCGTATTCTCCAGTCCGCCGGAGCGATTTCCTCGAAGACAGATGCTCACGTTCAATTCGATGAGCATTGCGCTGATTTTCCTGATGATGTCGCTCTATCACATCGACATCATGATGCTCCACCGATTTCGAGAAAGCTCGGCGGTCGGAAACTACAAGGCCGCGCTCACGCTCGCCGAATTCCTCTGGTTCGTTCCGATGGCGATTCAGACCGTGTTCGTCCACTCGACGTCGGAACTGTGGTCTCAGAACCGGCTGCGCGAGATTTCCGAGCTGGCGTCACGGACGACGCGCTATACGTTTCTGATAACGGCCGTCATGGCCGTCGGACTCGCTGCGCTTGCCGACGTTGCCGTGCCGATGTACTTCGGCCCCGAAGCCATCCCGGCGATCATGCCACTTCTATTATTACTCCCAGGTGCGCTCGGCTTTGCGCTCGCACGACCGATCCTGGCGGTTTCACAAGGAGAGGGGACGCTCCGATACCCTGTCGTGGCTACTGGCGGAGCGGCAGTGATCAATTTCGCGCTCAACGTCATCCTCATACCTCCGTTCGGAATGGAGGGTGCAGCCATTGCAACCAGCATCGGCTACGGCTCGATGTTCTTGTTCCATTGCTGGAGTGCTCGTCACGTCGGTTTCGACCCGCTCGCGGACGCTCGCCTCACTCGATCCGTGATTACTACAGTACTCGCGGCCGTTCCGATTGTCGCCCTTTCTGCGGCTATTTCGGATCGGTGGATTGCTATCGCGGTCGTTCCACCAACCGGATTAGTAATCTTCGTTGCGTTTGCGTTGCTCGTCGGTGCGCTGGATCTGGCCGAGCCCTTCGAGGTTCTGTCAAAGTTCCCAGATCCGATCGGAACGAAGGCTGATACGATCTATGAGTGGCTCATCGGCAGCGACCGTAGTAACGAGCCGGGGTCGACTCGAAACTGGCTACAGCATCTGCTGTTTGTCGCTGGCCTGTCGCTCTTGCTTTCTGGACTCGCTTTCGGTATTCTGGATCCGGGTATACAAACTGTTACTCCGTGACCGAGTCTCTTTTTTGTGTGCCGATGTCTGTTCACGAAATTTGAAATATTCCGTTTTCAGTCAGTTCGTGACGATACAGTCGGGTCACTTACTGGAACCAGGAGAATCGAGAGAAGCGACTGATCGGTAGAATTGACCGACACGAGTGAGTTCGTCCGATATAGCTTCACGGCCGATGGAAACGCGTTCCGAAGCACTGCCGGGAAACATTACGATTCTAATAATTCTGTTGCTGTTACGACCTCGACGCTCTTTCCGTCGATGTATTTGAGAACGCTTTCGAACTCGCTCGTGGTGATGCCCTTTTCGTTACCGAAGTAGTCGAACTGTAACACCGCGAGTTGGCCGTACTCGGCGGCGTAGTCGACGTACCTGTCCGTTACCTCGCCGGCAGTGCCTGAGAAGAATCCGAGGTTGTACGGGTCGGTGAGCGGTAACGCATTCGGGCCGCCTCCGAACCGAAACGCCTGCTCGTGGTACTCCTCGACGAGATCACGGGCGGTCGGACTGAGTATATTCCGCGGTGTGATAAAGTGCTTCGCGCCGTTCTCGAAGCCTAGTTCCTCGAGATGTCTCTTCGTGCGTTCGATCATCCCCTTTTGCATATCGGGAGAAAACTCGTGAAGGAATTTCGAGCCAGTACGCGGTCGTGCCGCCATGTCCCAGCCTGCGTCTTTCATTTCCCCGAGTCTGTCGATGGTGAGCCTCCCGTCTTCGCCGATGGCTTCGGGGATGACCGCTTCGACACCCGCATAGTCGTACGACTTCATTATTTCGAGGGCGTCGGTGTAATGACTCTCGAGTATCCCGTCGAACAGGAGCATCACTTTTCCCGTTTTCGGACGATCGACAACTCGGAGGTCGTCGACCTGACAATCGATTCGACCGGTCATGTCACCGCGTCTCCGAACAGATAATCGAATTTGGCGAACGTCCGACAGATCGGGTTGGGTCTCGATCCGGCCAATGCCGAAGTCGACGCGTACCCACCGATCGGCTGGCCCGATGAGCGTTCGCTGCAACACGTGGGCGTTCTGTGAGTTCGGAGCGAACAACTCGAGCGTGAGGCGGAGCTGCCTGCGACCGGTGAATTTGACGGCCAGCGAGAGGTTCTTTCCGGCCAGGTCCATCCCGTCGGGAATACTCTTGTATATGCCCGCTGCTTCAGTCCCTTCACTCGCGGTGAGGTGGGCCGATTGCGACCCGGCGTACGGATCGTCCGTTCCCGCTCCGAGTTTGCCGCTGTCGATCAAGGCCGACCACTTGTCGAGGGACTCGAACTCCTCGATCGATTCGCCGGGTAGTCCCAATCCGTCGTCGGTGTCGGGCTGGTCGGAGTCTCCGTCGTTCTGTTTCTGCTTCGGGGAATTGTTTTCTCCACGCCACTTGTCTAACCGTGAAAGACAGCCGGATAGGCCGAGCGTTCCAGTCGCTGCAACAGTGGTCAAGATCGATCGTCGGTTTCGATTCGCCATCGACCGCGTCGATGAACTGTTTGACTTTTCTTATATGGTCATTAATTGACCCGTTCGGCCGGATTGCGTCGGTCCCCGGTTCACCAGAAAGTCGTCCGGTCGGTAACTTTGATCTGGATCGTTCGCCGCAAGTGTCACCGCCCGACTCAGTGTTCCGACTCCAAAACAACGTCCCCCGACTTATCTACGTGATAATAATCCGATGAGATGGGGTACTGCTGAGAAATGACTCGAGTCAGCGTTATTATCCCGACGTACAACAGAGCGACGAAGCTCCCGAATGCCATCGACAGCGCGCTCGATCAGACGATCGACGACCTCGAAGTGATCGTCGTCGACGACGGATCGACGGACGGCACCGAGTCTGTGTTAGCCGGGTACGACGACCAGCGCGTTCGACCGGTCGTTCACGCTACCAACCAGGGTGCCAACGTCGCACGAAACACGGGGATCGACCACGCGCGCGGGGAATATGTCGCTTTCCTCGATTCGGACGATAGATGGCATCCCCAGAAACTCGAGCGTCAACTTGCGTCCCTCGAGGACCGCTCGAGCGATTGGGTCGGCGTCTACTGCGATAAAACGTATGATCTCTCGGGAACGAACGGCTGGCTTCGGGGTGTCGCCGCGTCGGTTCTCGCTCGCGCAGATGACGTGCCCACCCGAGACGGTGGTGAGGAACTTATCGGAGAAATCCTCGCGGGCAACGTCCATCCGAGTGCGGGATCGACGCTGCTCGTCGAGACCGATGTCGCTAAGAAGGTCAACGGCTTCGACGAAACGCTCGATCGGTTTCAGGATCCTGAATTCTGTCTGCGGGTCCTCAAGCAGGGGAAGCTCGCGTACGTCGATGACCCTCTCGTCCGCTGTGAGGAGACCGGACATCCGCCGGCGGACGTGATTGCGAACGCGAGCAAGGAATACCTGGCGACGTACGAAGACGAAGTCGAACGGTTCGAGGACGAGGGTTACGAGATTCGTTCGACTCATGCACTGATCCTCGCAAAGCGGTATTTTGCGGAGGGCAGATTTCTTCGAGGAGCACTCCACCTCCGAAACGCTGCAGTATCACCGCGAACCTATCCCGGCGTCTGCTGGGTTGCAGGTGTTGGCGTTCGACGCCGGCCACTCCCTGTCGTCGTGACAGTGGCCGTGCTGTTGCTGTTGGTCGCGACGTCGTTCGGGAGGCGTGCACTTTCCTCGTGAGTAACACGTTTACGACTATTTCTGATTTGGAACGTTCTGGGGCAGCAGGTTTTAATTTCATACACTGATGCAGCATTGAAACAGTACTGTTTCTTCAGGTTATCATATCTGTATTAAAACGGGTCCCATCCCATCAATTCGATGGATGAGACCCGAAACACTCACGAACACACTCCCACGACGATCAGTGTTGGCTACGACAGGCGGATGTGTACTCGCAAGCGCGAGTATCACCGGTGCCGCCGGCCAGACCGACACGGGGGGTGTCTCTCAAGAGTCGTTCGCCATTCGTGAAGGAACGGCGGAAGAGACGACTGTCTATGTTACCACTGCAGATGCCGACGGGCCGACTGCCTTCGTTATCGGCGGAATGCATGGGAACGAAGTCGCTGGCTATACCGCTGCGGGAAAGATTTCTAACTGGACGATTGAGGTTGGCACGCTCGTTACGATACCTGAGTCCAATGCTGTCGCTATCGAACGGGGGACCAGGAACGACCAACACGGAAACAACCTCAACCGTGCATTTCCCGAGTGGTCAGAGCCCGAAACGGAACTTGCCCGAGCTATCTGGGATGTCGTCAGCAAGTACCAACCCGACGTCGTCATTGACCTCCACGAGTCGACCGGAATTTACGGTGGTGACGTAACGAACGGCGTTGGACAGGCGATTTTCACCGGCACCAATTCCGACGAGGCTGCTCAAGTCACGGACTTCGTCAATCGGAACTACGTCGACGACTCGGATCTCGTGTTCCAGGTCGGTGGATTCTCGTCTCCGGACGTCCAGCCGCGAGATCTACTCGTCCACAAGGCAGCCCGTGATCTAGGAGCCGACGCATTCCTCGCGGAGACTTACTCCGGCGTCGCACTCGAGAAGCGTGTCCAGTGGCATACGGCAATCGTCGAGCGGCTCCTCAAAGACGGGGTATCTCCGAGCGGGATTCTTTCCGACTCCGAACGGACCGTCGAGTCGCAGTCCCAAACCCAAACGATTGAGACGGCGAGCGTCGATAGCGGATCGACGACCGACAAACCGACCGCGAAGATCACCACGCTACCGACCTGGACCTCCGCTTCGTCCGTCCAAAAGGGCGAGACGATCACGCTCGACGGCTCCCAGTCGAAATCTCCCACTGGTGGCATCGACTGCTACGAGTGGAAGATCGGTCCCGACGGAACCTACGAACAAGCCGGACCAAAGATCGATGTGACGGTCGAGGAGAACAACTACCCAGTCACGCTACGCGTTAATAGCAACGGAGCGTCTGACACCGACGAAATTACGCTTTCGACTGGCTGTTGACATGTTGCCCCTCGGGTCCCTGCTCGTCCAGTCGCGGCGCCAGCGAACGGGACGGTTACCTCCTCAGTCGCGGTTGAGTATGTCACTCACTTCTGTACCGACGTTCGCTTTCGTGCCACCGTTTGATTTCTGTACCGACATTTGTGCGGAGAACGAGAACTGCATCCTGTAAGCGGTTACGATCGGAGTTAGCGACGAACGCGATAACTCAGCGGCCGCTTGCCCGCAGTTTCCAGAGGTCGTCGAACGTGATTACTTCAATGTCAGTATCGTTGATGTATTTGAGCAACGACTCGTAATCGTCCGCGGACATCGTGTTGTTGGCATCGAACCGGTGGAAGTTGAGAATCGTACACTGGTTGTATTGAGCGGCCAGGTCGATGCACCGTTTCGAAATTTCGAGGTCGTTCCCGATCGTCCGTGGCAACACGAGCGGATCGAATCCGTAGACGCTCGTCGTATTGACGTTGCCAGCCTGATTGAAGCCACCACAGTAGTGGTAGTTCGCTGCCTGTTTGAGGCTCGTTTTGTCGAAGCTGTTGTGCGGATGGACGATGTAGTTCGCTCCCTCCAGTTCGTTCTGGATGAACCACTCTTTGTCTCGTTTGAAATGTTCCGCAATCGTGGCTTCGTCTTCGAGTTCGTGAATGGGTTTGTGTGTGCCGTGAACGACGATCTGGTCGCCTTTTTCCTGGCGTTCCTGAACTTGCGAGAGCGACATGTATCCTCCTCCGGCCTGTTCGACCCGTCTCGGGATCACTGCCTGAACCGACGAGAAGCCGTACTCGTCGTGAAGTGGCGCGGCCGTCTCGTAATAGTCGGTCCATCCATCGTCCCAGCTCAGCATGACGTATCCCGTATCGGCTGTCTTGTGTGCGCGCAGGTCGTCGATCCAGACCTCTGCTTTCGGCTTCGAATGGAGGACGCGAATCTCGAGCCGGTCGAGGTAATCTAGCGATGGTTCGACCGAGGATTGCGTGAAGACGCCGGGACTCGATCGGAACCAGCCGACGTCGGGCATTCGATACGAGATATTCCGCAGGGAGTATACCTTCTGGTTGCCGAACTGGTCGACGATCCGCACGTTGATCGTGATTTGCATCGGCGTCGTCGTTCGCACCGCAAACGAGAGGTCCGTATCCGTCAGGTCTTCGCCCTGAAGGCTCTTTTCGACGGTGATATTCTCGCTTCCGTTCGACTGGAGTTTGAAGCTTTGTTCTCCGTCGAACACGATATCCGAATCTGCTTCCCCCGTTCCTTGAACGACGGTCCAGTTCTCGAGATTGCTGAAGTCGTCCAGCGATTTACCCGGTTGACCGTACTGTTTTCGGCTGTTAAGTTCGGTTTCGAGCGGTGGAACCCCATCCACGAGGCCAGGTATGGACGATCCGTCCGTCGAGTTTGACTTGTTGTTATTGTTGTTGTTATTGTTGTTATCTTTATTTTTGTTCCCCATCATGGAGTTGAATTGCTCCATACAGCCCGCCATCCCTGCAATTCCTGTCGCACCCGCGAGTGCGAGAAACCGTCTTCGTGACGCACGTTTCCGATCCATTAGCGAGACGAAATTACCGATAACGGCCACATTATTATAGATCCAATAGTCCCCCGACCTACTCGCTCAGATCGGCTTGTGATGGTCGTTTTGACCTTAAGAATAGCATAGTTATTGAAAACTCGGTAGACGGTTCACCGGAGAGACGTACGTGAGCAAACTTGGTCTGATGTTCGGTCGGCTCGGCCGGTTCGATCGGTATCCAGTCGTCCTCTCCGTGACCGTACGTCGTCTATGGTGATCTCAGATGATGAACAGGGAACTCTTTGGTGTATTTGGTGGGAGCGAGACGTTCGAGCGGCTCAGATCCAGTGACGAATTCGACGAGGTACTCCACGGATCGACGGTTACGGTCGGAATCAGGGATCCGGATCTCGGGGTCCCCGGGTGGAGCGCCACGTATGCCGGTGAGGAGGGATGCTGTCTCATCTGGGGAGAAATATACGTTCCCGATGACGATCAGAATGCTGCGCGGTGGCTCCTCGAAGAATACGAGACGGACGGTGCCAATGCACTCGCGGGACTCAACGGGTCGTATCTGGCCGTCGTGGACTCCGAGCAGAGCAGCGGGGCATTCGTCGCAACTGATCCGGTTCGATCACGGGAATGTTTCTATACTGACGATCCGGGCGTTCGCGTCTTCGGAACGGACGCCGCTGCGGTCGGGCGGACGCTCTCAGACCCGACGCTTCACGGGGACAGCCTCTTGGAGTTCCTCCATCTGGGAGTGACCCTCGGTGAGAAGACAGCGTTCACTGATCTGTGTCGATTGCCGATGGATAGTTGCCTCACGCCGAAATCGGTCGTCCCTCTGAACCGGTTCGTCTACCGCCCTCGGGAATTCGACTACGTAGGTGAACTTGCCGAACGGCTCGAGCGCGCCCTCCAGCGACGAGCCTCGTTACCTGGACGGAAGGGGTTGCTACTTTCCGCAGGCTACGACTCGCGTATCATTCTTTCGAAAGTAGCTGGCATCGAGCATAGCTACACGGTTGGAACCCCGAACGCGGCGGAGGTACGCGCTGCAAAACGACTTGCTTCCCAGTACGACGCAATCCACACCGCCTTTCGGCCCGACGAGCGGTATATCCGCCCCGAAGGCTCGAAGACCCGGTACACACACGGAATCAAAGAATCACTGCATATTCACCACGCCGGATACACGGACGAAATTCACGTTGACACGATGTACCACGGCCTCCTCTTCGATACGTTCATCCGCGGCCACTTTACTGCTGAGAACACCGTTGAAGTCCTCGGTAAACCCGTCCCAACCGGCCGCCTCGAATCTGACCCGAACCCCGTGGAAACGCTGCTCAAGAAGTTTGGCTACAGTCGCGAGGCCAGTCTCGAACTCGCCGAGTTGCTGTCTTTCGATATCGAACCGGAATCGTTCGTCAGGAAGGCTATCGCCGACGAACTCGAATCGGTACGAGACCGTGTCAATTCGATGCAGAACGCCCTCTCTTGTGTTGGCATCGCGAACCAGCCGTCGATCCCGTTTCACGTTCAGCTGTCGGATAATTTCCTCACACCTTTTCTGGCGACCGATCGCGAACTGCTCGATTGGCACCTCCGAACACCACCGGAATACCGAACGACGGAAACCTTCCTTCAGGCGTGTCAGCAAATCGATCCTCAGATCTTGCGACACAGACCACCGGATCGGCCGTACGATGCGACACTGCTCAACGAAGTGGAAGGATTCGTTCGCCGGAAAACGCCATTTCTCGCGTCGTTCGAATCGCCGTGGCCGAATCGTGAACTGCTCTTCGAGCGTCATGATCTCGATCGCCGACTGTTAGCTGATTTCGAGCACGTCCACACGCTCCCCGCCAGGCACAAGCTTCGAATTACAGATATCCGTGGATGGCTCGAGTACTGGTCACGGTCGCAAATTCAGTCACTTCCATGGTTGCGTCCACCGGAATCGTCGGTGGTATAGTCTCACGTTCTGTTACTGCTCCTCCCACACATTTCTATACGGTAATTGAGACTCTCTCGCAGACCAAATCAGGGGCCAAAACCGCTCTAACAACCATTTATTTCGTTCTCGATAATCGAACCGTGAAAATACTTATGTACCACGATAAGTTACGGCGGAATATGCGTCTGACGCCGTCCTGGTTTCGGTCATCGACGGACGTTCACAATGAGGAGCGTTCAGGGGACGCTGATCCCCCGTCTGGAGTGGTGATTTTCTACCCTCCTCAGACCGAGCACCTGGAGGGCGAGGGAGCCGCCAGACCGGTCGAAGAGTTTGTACCGGAATCCGACACGGTTCTTTTATCTACACTCGATCAAATGAACATGCCCGCGACCGTCGACGAAATAGCCGATACGTTGATCGAACCGCGACGACCGTCGATCGAAACCTGGGCATCGGTCCACGAGCGGCTTTACGAAGAACGACTGCCAGCACTCGACGAGTCGGAGGCAATCGAGTTCGACGAAACGCAAGGTATCGTCGAACGGAATTCGAATTATTCGAACAAGAAGCGTCTCCTCTTCCCCGCTGCGTTGGTTCTGCTCTCAATTAGCGTGTTGCTTGCTTTCGTCGCTGTCGTCTCAGCTCACATGCTGCTTGCAGCGACTATCACGTTCGTTACATCCTCGTTTGCAGTCTGGTTCGTTCCAGGATTGGTGTAGCGATCGTCCACCACTGGTCAGTTCATCACCCTGCTCACGGTGAGGACGGTAAAGAGGAAGAGTATCAGCGCACCTATGCCGATTCCAGAGAGGAACGAAACGAACGGCAACTCCATCACTGCACCGAGTAGGACTGCATAGCAGAGGACTGTTGCGCCAATGTAATAGTCGTCCCAGTTACCACTATCGCCGCTACGGTCGTCTGTCGTTTCGTCTGTCGAATCTAGCTCGAGGTACCTCTCGAACTGGTCAGCGAGCGGTTTTCGTTCGACGATACCACGATTTTGCTGGTAATCGATGACGCCAACTTCGTCGAGCTTCGAGAGATGCGACTGATAGAGAGGGATGTAGACACGCTGGCGTTGAGTCGACGTGAGCTCTTCGACGGTCGTATCGTGCTCCCACGCTGCGACTTGTTCCGCGACATCACGCATGCGTACGGGCCCTTCGGTCCCACGCAGATATCGGAGGACCAACCGCCGTCGTTCGTTTTGCAGTAGATGAAAGATGTCATCTTTCGAAAAAGCAGGCTCTTCAGCGGGGCTATCAGTCTCGTCGCTCCCACCCTGAGCTTCGTCATTCGCACTCGTCTCATCTACTGCCTCCGAGCTGATATGTTTCGCTTTCATTGCACCAGCCTTCACTTATCACAAGGGGATAATAAAGTATCGAATCCGTGTATTCATGTCATACTCAGTTTACACTATTCATACATAGTTCACATCGTTTCACGAAACTCTATTTCTTTTTCTGTTATTTTATTCTCCCGATATTCCGCCTCATGCTACCAGTATTAGCCTTCTTCAGATTATGGAGGAGGGTGTATATTTCGGTAATATAGCTTCCAGTAATCTCGTACTTTAAATCTGAATTTGGGTGTCTTGCATCTCATTGGACAGTAAAGAATGGCAGAACACTGTTTTGGGTCGTCTGTGTCGAGATAGTTATGCCTCATCCGCCGATGACCGTCGGACTGACCCCGTTGACTGGGGCTTATCTGGCTGATAATAAACCATCTTCCCTGCTATGGACGATGCAATGAGTAACGACCACTGGTGGTTTTTCGACCAGGCAGCCATCATCGCAGCGACTGGGTTCGTCACGTTCGCCCTTATTTCAGATGTGGGTGGTGTGATAAGAATAGTGATGGCGATGCCGCTCCTTCTCTTTTTCCCGGGGTATACGCTCGTCTCAGCCCTCTTCCCGGACAAGCCAAACGATGAATACCAATCCTTCGACGAAGAGAAGACTGGACTGGGAAATCCCCTGTTGGTATCCGGTGGACTCAAGCCAGTCGAACGCACTGTCCTCTCAGTCGTCTGTAGTGTTCTGCTCGTTTCGGTAATTTCCCTCATTTCGGCTTTGACTCCTAGGGGTTTGAGTGCCAAAACGGTGCTCCCCGGGATTTCGGTCCTCGTGGTCGTTCTCGCCCTTGTCGCGATCGTCGCTCGCTACCGGTGTCCCCTCGATCAACGATTTGTTCCATCGCTTTCGTTTTTCTCTCCGTTTTTCTCTCAGACACGGCCGGACAGTTTTGGCCACATTGACCGCCGACCGTATAACCTCGCAATCGCTGTCGGTTTGATACTGTTAGCGGCGAGCAGCGGATTTGCCGTCGCAAACCCCCCTCAGCCCGATGGCTTCACAGAATTTTCGGTTGAAACGGAGAACGTTACGGGTGAGATCGTTCCTCTGTACAAATCGTCGTACAATTCTGGTGAGCAACAGGAACTGCAGGCGTCGATTACGAACCAGGAACATGAGGAACGAACGTATACGACCGTCGTTCTCCTTCAGCAGGTGAACTACGGAGAGGGCGAAGCCACCGTAACCCAGTCGACCGAATTGGATAGGAAAACGACTACCGTCGCCGATGGTGCAACTCAGAAACAGGCGCTCAACGTTACTCCGACGATGCAGGGATCTAACCTCCGACTGATGTTGTTGCTCTACGAAAACGAGCCACCGGCCCAACCGACCGCTGACAATGCGTATCGGGTTATTCGCCTTCCGGTAGAGGTGAGATAGAGTGCGACTGGAAGCACTCCTGCTCTCGGTACCCTAACCGATTGTCGAACTGTTCGTAGGACCTCGTTCCCAGAAACCGTCGTTCCGTACTCCCGTTCGTGCATCGCTAATTCGATTGTCTGCCCACGTGTAACGCGGTGGCCGTTCATCGTACTGACCAAATCTTCGAACGCGTCAGTTCGATCTCGGGACGTTCACACTCACTCACAACTACACTCGGCTACGTTGGCGTAACGAGTAGCAACCAGATCACCGTTTGGTGGGCTTCGTATCTTCACCATCTCTGTCGTTTCTCGATTACCTTCTACGCCTCGGTAACGTAGTTGAGCTGTTCGGTCGTCTTGCAGCCACCCTTTCGAACGGAGTTCTTCAGTGATGTCCGCTTCCCCGATAGTCGATCATTGGGGTCCGTCCCGAGCAATGTACCCGTTGTTCGTGGTGCAGCGAAGCGAACGGTAAGAGTGGGCGATGCTACCCAGAAGACGGGCGACTGTCTCTCGCCGATCGAAACCCGGGTGGACACATCGATGTCCGCTACGGTGCAATCATTGAGCGGGCGCGTCTCGCCGGAGCGATTGCCGTGTAGCAGCGTAAGCGCGAGAGTGACGAGTCGATCAATTGAGTGCCGGAGAAGGTGTACACAACGTGACGTCTCCGTTCGTGTAGACTGTCGCCTGCTCGGGCCGACAGATCTGAGATTTAGAGATTTCCTCTATTTGTGGGGTCCCGTTGGCAGCATCGAAGTACGTCCCTGGGGATGATTGCCGCGACCGATACACCGTGTAGCTATAGTCATGTGTGCCTTCCGTAGGTATTATCGCGGGCTTGGTCTCGTATCTAGCATATGCACCATTTCGCCCGATTAGCGTCTGGTATGGATGATCAGTGTACAGTTCCTGCTCGGGTTGGAGCTCGCTCGCGCTTGGCCTGCCGGTAACATCGCCAATTGCATCAACCGCTGCGAGTTCCGACTGATCGTACGCGAGCCGTTCGTGATGTTTCGGGAACACGGGATTGTCGGCGTTGCTACTTGCGGCGAGCGCCATCGCCCCCGGATACAAGAGAACGATCAGAAGGAGGGAGCCGACGATTACCTGCGGGGAGAGGTTTTGTCTGAGGGCCCGGAGCCCGATCGCCCCGAGGATCGCCATCGGTGCGAAGAGGAACGCGAACCATCGCGTCGGGATGAAGTTATCGATACCAAACATGGGCAAGCCGAGGACGAACACGAGCATGAACGCCGCCGCGATCAAGAGTGTGAACACGGACTGCTCCGCGCGTCGTCTATGGAGGACGTACAGACAGCCGACGAACGTGATGCTGAGGAGGAGTAGGAAACCAAGATTGTCCACATAGGGAACTACCTGATCGAGCATCGTCGATCCGGATTCGGCACCTGTTTCGGCCGCGCTCGATGCGGAGGAACTAGTGATACTGAGGAACCCTGCACTCTCAGTGAGCGTTTGTTCGAAGTAAGACAAGACTGTCTTCAGGAACGAATCTTTTTGTCCGTACGGCGTTATCGACCAGACGAATATAGTCAGCCCGGCATCGAAGACGACGAGTCCGATGAGATTGACCGGCTTTTTCGTCCGGAAGACGCTCGTGTCGAGTCGGGTCAGCCCCAGTGGACCGATCACGAATATGAATTGCGCGATGAAAGCCGCAAGCAACAACACGAGCATGATGAACGTCGATACCTGATGAGTGAAGATAACGGCGATACTCATGAGGACGAGGAATGAAAAGTCTCGAGTCGTATACTCGATCCGCATCACACGAATAAGTGCATACATCACTGACAGGAAAAAGACCAACCCGAGGCTCGTCGGGATGATGTGCATCCCCCACCGTGCGACGTGACTGCCCATGGCATATAACGCCGTTGCCAGTACAGCCCATCGAGTGGACACGAGTAGGTTCGTCGTCGCGTAGATAAGTAGAACCGAGAGGGTCATCACGATGCCCAACGAGAGGTACAACGCGCCCCGGACGGGGATATCGTACAGGGCCGACGAGGTCGCAACCATCAGGTGGTAAAACGGGGACGCGTAATGCTTGTCGTGGGAGATTGCATGGAGGGATCCTTCCGAGAGGATCGACTGGACGAGTTGACTGTGCGTCCAGATGTCAATTCCGATATATCCCTGTGTCACGTACAGCGCGGTGAATCGGAAGACGGCCGCAAAGAGGATGACCTGAAGAAGCAGCAGGCCGGGGTTGAGATCGCGGTCGTTCGCAAACAGTATCTGTCCTATCACGAGTGTTCCGACGATACCCGAGGCACCGAAGAAGAGCGGGGTCCGCGTTCCCTGAGCGACCGTCAGTGCGATGAGTCCCGCCAGACCGACGAAAACGACACTGGGTAGCGCCATCGACACCTTCGAAGAAAAGGTCGGAAGCGCTCGCGCGTCGTCTCGCTGGTACAGAGAGACGATGTAGAGCGAACACGCGGTCCCGAGGACGAACGGGACGGTGTTGAGATAGATCTGTGAGGCGAACAACTGAAGCGGCAACAGCGCGAGGGCGAACAACAACCCGCCGATCGCAGCAATGGTATCGAGTCGGAACGGACGTAGCTCCGACAGCGAGCTATATCTCATGGCTGACCTCCGTACGTCGGACCGTTCCATCGGTTCGATCGAGGACGCGGCGATACACGTCGAGAATCCGATCTCCCATCTCTTCGAGTCCGAGCCCGTCGATTACTTCACGGCCGTCTGACCGGCGCGTGCCGTCGAGTACGCACTCGAGGCCGGCGACCAACTCGTCGTTCGTCGTGCCCACGATGCAGTTTTCGACGTCGCCAATGGTCTGGCGGACGAAACCGACGTCGGTCGAGACGATCGGTACGTTACAGGCGGCTGCTTCCTTGACGACCATGGGGCCGCTTTCTCGCCGCGATGTCACGAGCAGAACGTCGCTTGCGTTCATGTAGTAGGGCATTTCCTCGTACGGAACGGCGTTGATCGTACGGACCTCGAGGTCCACGTCGGCGAGGTCCGCGACGCGCTCGGCCCGCGAAAAGTCCTTGACGTCACGACTCGGATCGTACGGAAACAAAGCGATACGATCGTCTGGGTCCCAGCCGATACGGTCTCGAGCCTCCTCGCGCGGGATCGGCCTGAAAAGATCCGTATCGACGCCGAAGGGAACCTCCACGTGGTCAACGTCGAGTTCTCGGGACATCACCGGACTCGGCACGATCGTCGCGTCGGCGATTCGAGCGCCGATTCGGCTGATCTGACGCAGCCATCCCATGTCACTCATCACGTCAGTTCCCCACAGGCTCAAGACGACCGGACGGATCGGTTGGGCCAGTGCGAACGGTGCGACCAGCCCGTAATGGCCGTGGACGAGATCGTACTCGCCCGACAGGACGTGGGAAAGTACCTGCGGGTAAAAGCGCAGATAATCGAGCAGCGTCCGTGGGGAATCCGCGCTGTATTCCCCAGGAACGCCGATAACGGTACACTCGATGCCGCGATCCTCGAGGACCGCGATCTGCTGTTCGAAAAACGATCGCGTTGAGGTGATGAGATGAAGGACGTGCATGCTTATCCTAGATTCGGTGCAAGCGCAGAGTGATCTGGATCCGCTTCGGCGGTGGCCGTCTCGACCTGTTGGACGATGACGTCCGTCACGTCAATCTGATCCTCGAGAAGCCGGTCGCGTCGGCGCTGCCACTTCGACTGGTCGTTCTCTTCGATAATCGAGATCGCTCTCTCGATCGATTTGACGTGGCGATCTGCGCCGTTATAGCTGAACACGAGCCCGTACGTCTGGTCGAGTTCGGTCACGTATCCAAGCGCGAGGGAGTTTACGTACACGGCCGGCGTGCCGAGGACCGCGGCTTCTGCCGCCATCGTTGCTCCTTCTCCGACGAAACAGTCCGCGTAGGCCAGCAGATCGTGTATTCGGTCCGGTGCCAGATTGTAACGGTACGACTCGAGTTCGCTCGGAAGTTCGACTTCTGACGTGAGAAGGACGGTCGACCCGACGTCCTCGAGGCGGTCGACGATGTCGATCGGATCGTCGAATCCACCCTGGCCGAGGTCGTGTGAGGAGTCCCAGCTACTCAGACGCATCACGACGATGGTGTCGCTCGGCGTCAGGCCGGTATCGTCGAGGACCGAGGGGTCGGGCTCGAATCGGTCGGGATGCAAGTACGCGAGTTCGTGGTAGCCGGGGTACGTAACTTGCTTCGAGCCGATATCCCCACGATAGCACTCCGGCGTGCAGACGATATCAGCGAATGGGTATGCGAGTTTTTTGATGATCGTCGCGTGTTCCGTATCGTAGAAGACGACGCTCTTTGCGCCGACCACGGACGCGACGTGAGACGCGGCGACACCACCGATAGCCGTGATCACGTCCGGCTTTATTCTGCGCGCTCGACGGAGGAGCCGCGTCTCGTAGGTCGCTTGCACTGCGGCAAGCGAGAACAGCGAGTTCGATTCGCCGGCCAGCACTTCGTGGTCGATCTCGGCGCGCTCGAGCAGTTCGACCGTCACTTCGTTTTCGCGAGCGAAGACGTAGAGATCGTGGCCCAGCGATTCGAGTTCTCGGATCGCGTGTTTGAAAAAGTGAACGTGACCCGGGTGCTGGATCGTGACAATTACACGCATTAGCGACGCACCCCCAGCTGTGCGTTGTCCCGTATGTCGATTTGCATCGCGACCACGAGCAGCCCGGCACCGACCAGAAACGCGAACAGAGCAGCGATGGGGTCGCGGATGGACGGCTCGCCGCTGACCGCGTTCACAGCGCTGACGGTTGCGATGGCGACCGAACTGATCAGCACTGCAATCCCCGTCGTATAGCAGAGGACGGCAGGATGACGCCGGTCGGTGGTGAACTGTGCCCGCATCCGACGGAGGAAACCCCTGAGTAGGGTCACCGAGGTGAGCGGGATGAAGGTACGATACCGGATGGTACTCTCCTCGTCGTCGTAGACCGCCGGCATCGACACGTCGGCGATACGCATTCTCGCGATGTTCAGTCGGACGAGCAGATCGTTAGGGTAATCGTGATCGTCCGGAAGCGACTCGATGTCGACTGCCGAGAGTGCGTCATGCGAAATCGCAGTGTATCCGTTCTGGGGGTCCTGCAGACGCCAGTATCCGCTTGCGATCTTCGTGAGTTGGGTCAAGAGCCAGTTGCCGAAGAGACGGAATGGAGGCATCTCCCGCCGTGAGAGCTGATCGGCGAGTCGGTTTCCCTTCGCGTAGTCGGCATCACCTTCCACGATCGGGTCCAGCAGCGCCGAAAGTTGATCGGGATCCATCTGTCCGTCTGCGTCCATCGTGACCACGATGTCGACGCCGTCGTCCCGCGCTCTGATATAACCGGTTCGGAGCGCACCACCGGCACCCTGGTTCTCGGCGTGACGAATGGGGACGATCTTCGATCCGACGACGGCGCCACCGTCAGGAAGCGATGTCTGAAGTTGCTCGTCACCGTTGTCTACCGTTTCGATCCCGGTAGACTCGCTATCTGGCTGCCTCGAATGTGACGCGTACTCTTGGATAACATGCCAGGTGTCGTCGGTCGAGCGGTCGTCCACGGCGTAGATACGATCGACGAAGTCGGGCATCGTCGCGAATACGTCACCGATGTGACTCTCTTCGTTGTACGCCGGGACGATCACGCCGATCGTGTGTCTTCGGTACATTATAAACTGCGGTAGACGAGTTCGGCGTCGGCTGCGTCTTCCGGTTCGAACGCTCCGGCGATGTCGATCAAGGCGGCATCGTCGTCGAGGGCAGCTGCGATGTCGTCGATTTCGATGTCCGCAAATGCCGAGTGCGACGTCGTAAGGAGGATGGCGTCGAACCCGTCGGGCGAGAACGATTCCTGGACGTCGATGTCGAACGAGTCTCGAACTGCGTCAGCGTTCGCATATGGATCGTACCCAGCGACGTCGATGTCGAACTCACGGAGATGATCGACGACGTCGGCCACCTTCGAACTACGAATGTCGCTGACGTTCGATTTGTACGTCAGTCCGAGTACCAGCACGCGGCTTTCTCGCAGCGTCTTGCTACACTGGTTGAGTGCTTTGATAGTTAGCTCAGTTACGTGGTTCGGCATCGACTCGTTTACCTTCCGACTCGTAAGCGTCAACTCCGGATCCGCCCCTGCTCGTTTCGCGCGATGAGCGAAAAAGTACGGGTCGACCGGAATGCAGTGGCCACCGACGAGGCCCGGTCGGTAGTCGTGAAAGTTCCACTTCGTCCCCGCCGCCTCGAGCACCTCGCGTGTGTCGAGTCCCATCTGTTCGAAGATCATCGAGAACTCGTTGACGAGCGCGATGTTGACGTCGCGCTGGATGTTCTCGATGACCTTACAGGCCTCTGCGACCTCGATAGAGGGAGCGCGATGAACGCCCGCGTCGACGATCGATTCGTACAACGTGGCGACGTCCTCGAGAACTTTTTCGGACTGTGCACCGACGACCTTGACGACGTCTCGAAGTCCGTGCTCGCCATCCGCGGGGGTAGCGCGCTCCGGCGAGTAACCGACGAAGAAGCCCTCACCTGCGATTAGGTCGGATGCGTCCTCGAGCGCTGGAACGAGAATTTCCTGCGTCAAGCCAGGGTAGACCGTCGATTCGAGAATGACCGTCGTCCCGGGATTCATCTTCGAACCGACGGTAGTCGCCGCGCTTTCGATGTATCCCAGATCCGGCCGGTCGTCTTCGTCGATGGGCGTCGGGACGGTGATGATAACGTAATCGGCCTCGCCGATTACGCTCGCGTCGGTTGTGTACGCGATATCGCCGTCCTGAATCGCTTCGTCAGAGAGGTCACCGGTCGTGTCGGTACCTGCCTGGAGACGCTCTACCGTCGTCTCGTCGATGTCGTAGCCGATTACGTGATAGTTCGACTGCGCGAATCCGACAGCGAGCGGCAGTCCGACGTAGCCGAGCCCGACGACACAGATTGTCGCTTCTCGCGTCGACTGGTCCGACGGATGCTCGAGGGTTTGTCCGTCGCGACTCGTTTCGAGCGCGTGATGGTCGCTCTCTCGGTCGTCTGCTCGCTTCTCCGTGTCGCTGATTATCGTGGTCATGAGTGATGCGTTGTCGCCGCCCCGTCGTATTCGGTCGTGTGACGGTGACCGCGTTGTTGCCGCCCCGTCGTACTCGGTCGTGTGACGGTGACCGTTCGGTATCGTTGCGCCCGTGAATGTGCGGGGACGTTCGGCAGAATCGCTAAGTCGGTGTTGGGGGTTTACTATACCGCGTATAAACAGATGTGCCTGCTACAACGTGCGAAACCCCCTGTTGGTGGCCTGTTGGAAGCCATATCGGGCGAAAAGACGCGCCTCGAGTCTGATGCTTAGATCGTTGTTAAGCCTACCTGTACCTGTCTATAATGAAGGTCCCGCGAATCAGATTTTCAGTGCGGTCGAAGAGGTCACGATACCTGTGGCTCGCTCACGCATCGGCCGTAGCAGAACCGCGAATCATGGTGCCCACTTCCCAGATTGGAGTCGAAGCCCCGCTCGAATCGATTCATAGCAGTGTCTCGATCGATACGCGTCCAGCTTCGTTACTTTCCCACCACGACGTTCACGTGTTTGCCTCGAGTGTGATCGGTCAGCCGATCGCCGATCGATTTGGCGGGCCATTGTATTTGTTGCAACTTCTTCGTGCGACGTCGTTCTTGGAGATGGCCCTTATCGTGGTTCTGTTCCTGTTGATTAGCGGACTCGTTGGTATCCGTCTCGCTGAGACGCTGTCGACCCATGACTTAGAGCTTTCGTCGCTTCCGCTGATCGCAGACTCGACAAATAACGCAGACGACACGAATCCCTCGCGCGCAGCAGATCATCGGGCCTACGAATATTATTTGTCGCCCGAAACACCACCCGAACTCCTGAGCGATGAGGGAAAAGTGGTCCGACTGCTCGTCGCAAATCACGGCCGTATTCGCCAGCATCGAATTACCGAAGAGACAGGTTGGTCGAAATCGAAGGTCAGCAGGATTTGCTCGCGAATGCACGCAGACGGCACGATTGAGAAGGCATCGGTTGGTCGAGAGAACGTCATTACACTGTCCAATCGAACGCCGGACGGGCAGGCGCAGTCGGATGACGTCGAGAATCCGCTTCCATAAGTACACACCAGTTGGTAGCATCCATTCGGAGCCGTTCGGAAGCCGGACGAATTCGGTTGCCACCGGTGACGGTGGCTCTCGGTCAGTCCATCCGTTCTCTCATCGACGATTCAATCTCCCTCGTTGTCTCGGTCGTCATCACGACTCGCTATTGAAAATTGTGCGTATGTCACTGATAAGAAACTTATGCGATCAGTTGAGCAGACGTTTTGTACCGATTTCCCGCTATTTCGACCTAAATCGGCCCAGCGTACCGAGACAGGGAATCGAATGAATGTCTTGGTACTCGCTCACGAGGGACCGAACGCGATGTAGATTGCAGCCTGTGAAAGTATATTCTATTTTATACAGACGATAGCCACCGTTTTATTCGTGGTATAGTAATGGCTGCCGTCACTCGTGGTGGATGTATGGCCCCGTCCCGTTCGCGCCGGACGGCGGGTACGGGAAGGAGATACCAATGACACGAAATAGAACTATGCTCCAGGTTGCCGTCTCGAACTGCTTCGATACGACCGACGGATCCGTCGATCGTCCCGTCGCAGACCTCTCGAATGGTGGGATGTCGGGGTTGAGCTCCATCGATCGTCCCGTCGCAGATTTCTCGTATGGTGGAACACCGTGGTTGACGCCAGTAGATCGAACGGAGGTGGTCGGCTAATGTGCGGTATCATCGCGCGAATCGGCCACGGTAACGCTGCGGAAACGTTGCTTTCTGGCCTCGAGAATCTCGAGTACAGAGGCTACGACTCCGCGGGAATCGCCGTCCAGAACGGTTCCGGCGTCAAGGTTCACAAGTGTTCAGGCGAGGTGTCCGACCTCAAGTCGACGTTGACTACGCACCCGCACGGTAATATGGGGATCGGTCACACCCGCTGGAGTACCCACGGACCGCCGACCGACGAGAACGCCCATCCACATACTGACACGGCTGGTGACGTTGCTGTCGTTCACAACGGTGTCATCGACAACTACGACGAACTGCGAGTGGAGCTCCAGGCGATGGGTCACGTCTTCGAGAGCGAGACTGACACCGAAGTCATTCCACATCTCATCGACGAGTACCTGAAGTCGACCGGCGATACCGAACTGGCGGTCCGGCAGGCGGTCGACACGCTCGAGGGGAGCTACGCAATCGCGGCGATCGTCGACGGCGAGGAGGCAGTGTACGCTGCGCGAAAGGGGTCGCCGCTCGTCCTCGGTCTCGACGACGAAGAGTGGTTCCTCGCTAGTGACGTTCCGGCGTTTCTCGATTATACGGACGAAGTCATCTATCTCGAAGACGGTGATATGGTTGTCCTCGAGCCCGATTCCTACCGTATTACCGATCTTGAAGGCGAACCACTCGAGCGGCCGATCGAGACCGTCGACTGGGACCCGGAGGACGCGGGGAAAGGTGGCTACGATCACTACATGTTAAAGGAGATCGACACGCAGCCGACGGCCCTCTCGAACACAATCGAGGGCCGAATCGACAACGGGACTGTCGCTTTTGAGGACCTCCAGTCGGGTACCTTCGAGGACGTCGATTCCGTCCAGTTTATCGCCTGTGGGACCTCCTATCACGCTGCCATGTACGGCGGACAGCTACTGCGGTCCGCCGGCGTCCGCACGGAGGTTCTTCGCGCGAGCGAGTATAAGTCGATGTCCGGCCCCGTCGATGACGCGACGCTCGTCGTCGCGGTCACCCAGAGCGGTGAAACCGCCGATACGCTCGATGCGGTCCGGACTGCGTCGGATCATGGCGCGCGGACACTCGCCGTGACGAACGTCGTCGGATCGACCGCCGCACGCGAAGCCGACGACGCAGTCTACATCCGTGCCGGCCCGGAGGTCGGCGTCGCGGCGACGAAAACGTTCTCCTCGCAGGCGGTCACCCTGGCACTGCTCACCCAACACGTCGCCGCTGACATCCCCGAGGCGACTCCCCGCGATGACCGGGCGTCGATGCTCGAGTCACTCGAGGACCTCCCGTCCCACGTCGAGACCGTCCTCGATACGACTCAGGCGGAGGAGCTCGCCGAGACGTACCTCGACAGCGAGTCGTACTTCTTCATCGGCAGCGGACTCGGGCACTCGGTGGCGCTCGAAGGTGCACTGAAGTTCAAGGAAATTACCTACGAACACGCGGAAGGGTTCGCCTCCGGGCAGCTCAAACACGGTCCGCTCGCCCTGGTGACCGAGACGACGCCGGTGTTCGCGGTCTACACCGGCGGCGAAGACGAGAAGACGAAGACGAACGCAATCGAGGCACAGTCTCGCGGCGCGCCGATCGTCGCCGTCGGACCGGACGACCACTCCCTCGTGGACGTCGCCGACGCGTACCTGTCGGTTCCGGACACGCATCCCGTCTGGGCGGGGTTGCTCGCGAACGTGCAGTTGCAACTACTCTCCTACTACGCCGCCAAGTTGCTCGATCGGCCGATCGACAAGCCGCGTAATCTCGCAAAGAGTGTCACGGTCGAATGATCGGATCGGTCATCGCTGACGTATCGTAGTTTCGGTCGAGTCGGGTCTCTGGTAGCCCAAATCAGCGGTTCGTTTTTCGTTCTCCACCGCATATCGATCGGAGGAATTCACGCGGTTGGTTCGGTCGCCGCTCAGACGGCGATTGTGGCGTTGTACGTCACTGACACTCGATCGACGGTAAAGTACATTCACACACCAGAAGTTCCAAGCAGGTATTGCAGAACGCAATCTCTCGTGGACACAATCCGATTGGACGATCGGGGCCGAGGGACGAACGAAACGGATCGTAAAACGAGAAGGTCGGTTCTTGCGCCGTCGAACGCTGATCCGGAGTCGGTTGTGGTCTCGCCGACGACATCGCTCCGAGATTAGTCGGATCAGCTGCCGCGCACTGCGGTTCGATCTTCGGTCGGTGGGCAGACCCTCGATCGATCGAACTCGAAGATTTGCCATAGCCTCCGGTTCTGAGACGTGGACGACGAATCTCGTCGATCATCAGACGCCGTCGTTTTCGGCTCGAGTACGTGGTGTGAAGAATTCGATCGGAGATGCGGAATTGCTGGCATTTGGGTGCAGAGTTCGACGACCGACTGGTCGAATCGGGCGTAAAAGTTCTCTCCGGACACACAGCTGGTGAGCGGCTCACGAGTCTGGGACAGGAGTCGAACCCCGTGTGCTGAGGAAAACCAGTCGAGTCGTCACGCTGTCGTCGAGAGGGGGTGTCATTTCCATACAAAGAAGGGAAGACCGACTCTCGAGCGAAGTACCAATTCCAGGAAATAGCACTGCCGACAAAACGGGGCCGCAGCGAACTACGTTACCATACTCCGGGAGCGATCACGAACGGGAAAATACTGCCGTCGTCATCGTCATCCTCCTTTTTGAGCGAAAACTGGACATCATCCTTGTCCGAGTCTTCGATCTTGATCTTTTGTTTCTTCTCTTTGTACCCGTCTGAGGACGCGATAACCGTGTATTCGCCGGGCTCGAGATCTCTAAACTCGAATGTGCCGTCATCGTTGACCCCCGTCATTCTGTCGACCCCTTCGATCGAAACGGTGGCGTTACTAATCGGGTCGCCGCTCTCGTTCGTCACGGTCCCTGCGAGCGAGTAGGTGTCTTCCTCGTCCTCTTCGATCGTCAGCGTAACTGGGTCGTCGAGCGAGCCCTCGACCTGGATGGTTTCATCGTCGGTTCCATACCCGTCAGCGGTTGCAGTCACCGTGTATTCGCCTTTCTCAGGAACTTCGAGCAGGAGCTCACCGTTATTTTTGACCGTTACCGTCTCACTTCCACCAGACGGCAGGTCGACGGTGAGAGTGGCACCGGAAACACCGTTTCCGTCTTGATCTACCACTTTCACTGGCAGTAAGTACGTTTCGTCGCCGCCAGTATCACCACCATCGTCGCCACCAGTGTTATTGCCGTCGGTGTTATTGCCGACAGTGTTGTTGCCGCCAGTGTTATTGCCACCACTGCCGTCACCGGTAGCGGCACCGTCACCGCCCGACCCACCGGTGTCGCCGGTGGGTTGGTTCGAACCACTCATCATGTCGTTGAACGAGCTGACCATGCCGCTGACGGAGAAGCCACCCACTGCGAGTGTTACCCCGGCCACCAGGAATACGACGCCACAGATGACGAGCAAAATCTGAACGGTGTTTTGAATCGATCGGGTCTCCGCACGCTGTTGTTGGGTGTTACTGCGCATTGTTACTAATCCAGTTCGGATAGTCGTTGATTATGCACTCCCCGTCCCGTCCGTCCTCGCGACGATCGGTTTGGATATGCTAGTTGCCGATTTGTACGTGAACGCTGTTCTTTCGTCCCCGAATACCCCCGTGAAACTCGAACCGTTTGGAGGGATACGGTATGGTAACTTGTGTGGTGCACGCTGCCGGCTACGTTGCCCGCAGGATGCAGTTACAAGCGAGTTCATTTGACGGAAGTTTCTTCTGTTGGGGCATCACTATACAGAGGATAAGGACGTTCTAAACACCGCAACTATTGGGGGATCGTCCGAAACTCGTCTCACGTCTCCGTGGGCCCAGGCAAGCATCGTCATTCGATCATCGTCGGATTCGTCAGAATCGAGTCTATTGCACTAATCGATTCGGTCCACTCGTCTGATCCATACCCGTATCCCGCACGGCTGTGCCACTCGAGTAAACCATTCGACTGCTGTGCAGGGGGATCGAGCCTGCTTTGGGCGGGATGTCGAGGTCGTGGCTGACGACGGAGTTGAGAGTGCTGTAACGTATCACGGGAGAACGCCCCGTGGCTTGGCTGTGTTGGCGGCAGGCCCAGAAACGGGCCAGATGGCCGCAAGCGAGTGTACTTCCCCTCTCTGACTTCCCGTACTGGGTTGCCTGGAAGTACCACCCGAACACCCGGTGTGTCCGTGAGGGTCGGCCGCTCCACCACGGCCGATTGTGTCTATCGCACTACGCCGAAGACATGGCTGGTGAGAGAGTCACACTCCCCCGCACCTTTGTACAGTCGCGACGAAGCACGGTCGGTAACCCGTCCAATTGTCCGATTCAGTACGCCAGAATGGACAATAAATTGCACACGATTCACTCTCGGAACCACGCCCTAAGGCACGTTCGCTGTAATACTGTAGACGGTGAACGGTGAACCCGCCGGGACGTTCTGACTCGTCGTACACGGTCTCGATCGAGTCGAGTACGGAACGTTACGGAGATGATTTTTCCAACGATTCGACGTATAGTAAGAGCATATTACCCGATCGAGAGGGGTATGCCAGTCGATTATTAGAGAATCGTAACAACGGTTTGGGCTGCGCTCACCGTTTGTCGACGAAACGCGGAACGATCGCGTTTCAGGTGGATTCCTGGTGAGTGGGTGGAACAGTCGTGCGGCTTTTGAGTGCCGTTAGCGTAGCCGCAAACGAGGGTGCTTCCCATGAGCGAGTCCACCACGAACGAACCAGCGGCCGGTGAATCGACTACCCACAGACAGGGCGAACCGGACAGTCAGAAGTGGCTGAGTGGCGTAATCTCTCTGATCGGTCTCTGGATGGCCGTCTCGCCGTTCGTCTACCCACAGGCGACGGCTATGCTGTGGAACAATCTTCTCATCGGTAGCGCCATCTTCCTCCTTGCGGGGTACAACTACTATCGGATCACTACGGGCCACTCGACCAGTACCGGCGTGATGTCGCTCGTCGCGTTGCTCGCGCTGTGGATGATCGTCTCTCAGTGGGCCATTAGCGGTGAGGTCGCGATGAGCGGCCTCGAGGTTGCCGGAACAGGGCTCGTCTGGAGTAACGTCCTATCCGGAATCGTCGCCGCGGTGCTCTCGGCGTACATCGCGTACGCGGGCGGTCGCGGCGTCCGCGCCGGGACGGCCGCCGGTGCCCGATAGTCTATCCCAGGGGATATTTTTCGACGGTCATCGAACAGACCAGCGTTTGCCGACAGCTAGCTATCATCCGGCTGATCTTCGGTATCAGGTTGCCCACGCTCGTCGTCGTCGAAGGGATCGCTATCGCGCTCGGCAGGCCTGTCTTCTTCGCCACCGCGCACTGCTTGCTCGATTGCCCGCTCTATGTCGCCGAGTTCCGACTCGGGCTCGGGCCGCTCGGGCGGGTCGTCCGAGGGCAGTCCGGGCTCAACCGTGGGTTCGTCGCCTTCGGACTCGGGAGTCGGAGTAGCGCCGTCGCCACCGTCCGCTGTGTCACCGGTCACCATCTCGGCGTCCGTCGATTCGTTCCGTTCGCGCTCGTCTGTCGTCTCGTTCTGGACTCGGACGACCGTTGTCTCGTTCGTCTGAGTTGCCGACGGGCCCTCGTGCTCCACCTCGGCGGGTGTCGAATCGTCAGCCGTTAGTTCGGGTGCGAAGACGGAGACGATGGCACCGAACGTGAGCAGGACGGCAGCGATGGTGACGAGCAACGCGACCGTCGATGGAAGATCGTCGCGAAATCTGGCCATTCGTCACCGTGGGAAAACGCTGTCCACCTGCTTTGTTAATCTCAGCCCATACTTGGTCAGGCACCGAGTTCGGTAGTCCGTTTGGTCCGTCTGTGACTGGTTTCTGGGGCTCTCGAACGGCCTCATTCGGCCGACCGCACGTCCCGTTTTGCGGGGCCGTCTCGACGCATGCGGCCGAACAATGATATAGCCGGCGCTCTGAGTGGGAATAACGGATCTCGCCGACAATGACGAGTCATTACGATCACGCCCAGATACAGGAATTCTGGCAGTACGTCTGGGAGCGCGACGACGTCTACGCGCTCGACGAGGACGCGGACGATCCGACGTACGTCCTCGGTATGTTTCCCTACACGTCCGGCACGCTCCATATGGGGCACATTCGAAACTACGCGATAACGGACGCCTATTCGCGCTATCGCCGCATGCAGGGAGACGATGTCCTCCACCCGATGGGATGGGACGCGTTCGGTCTCCCGGCCGAAAACGCGGCAGTCGAGCGAAAGACCGACCCGCGGTCCTGGACGCAGGCCTGCATCCGGCGCATGCGAGAGGAACTCGAGACGATGGGCTTCGGCTACGACTGGTCTCGGGAGATTACCACCTGCGAACCGGAGTACTACCGGTGGAACCAGTGGTTATTCAAGCGCCTCTACGAGGCGGGACTCGTCGAGTACGAGGCGGCGACGGTCAACTGGTGTCCCGACTGCGAAACGGTGCTCGCCGACGCGCAGGTCGCAGAGACCGACGGAAACCGCGTCTGCTGGCGCTGCGAGACGCCAGTCGGCCGGCGAGAACTCGACCAGTGGTTTTTCACGATTACGGACTACGCCGAGGAACTGTACGACGGACTCGCCGATCTCGCAGGCTGGCCCGACGGTGTCCGCGAGATACAACGCAACTGGATCGGCAGACAGGAGGGCGCGAAGATCGCGTTCGACGTGGTAACTCGTGAGGACGGAGACGAGAACGGGGTCGGCGCCGACCCCATCGAGGTGTTCAGCACGCGACCCGAGACGATTTACGGGGCGACCTACCTCGCAGTGTCGCCGGGCCACGAACTAGCGCGTGAGTTGGCTGCGACGAACGACGAGGTCGCTGAGTACGTCGATATCGTTCGCGAGCAGGACCCCGACGAGGTCGGGTTCGCGGGCATCGAAACCGAAGCGACCGCCGTTCACCCTCTGACCGGCGCAGAACTCCCCGTTTACGTCGCTGGCTACGTCCTCGAGGACGTCGGCACGGGCGCCGTAATGGGCGTCCCCGGCCACAACGAACGCGACCACTCCTTTGCGATAGAACACGATCTTCCGATCGAGCGCGTGATCGTCCCCACCGACGGGTCCGACAGTGATGGTCCCGGCGACGAGGCAGACGGTACCGGCGACGGTCAAAACGGCGCCCCCGCCGAAACGCCACCGTACACCGGTGAAGGGGTGCTCGAAGGAAGCGGTGAATACGACGGCCTCGAAAGCGAGGCGGCCCGTGGTCGACTCGTGGAAGATCACGACGAACTCGAGGAAGCCGTTACCTACCGCCTTCGCGACTGGCTCATCTCCCGACAGCGGTACTGGGGGACGCCGATTCCGGTCGTCCACTGCGATAACTGCGGCCACGTCCTCGTCTCGGACGAGGAACTCCCGGTCGAGCTCCCCGAGTTCGTCCAGACGACTGGTAACCCCCTGGATGCAGCCGAGGCGTGGAACGAAACGACCTGTCCCGACTGCGGCGGTCCGGCACGTCGAGAGACGGACACGATGGACACGTTCGTCGATTCCTCGTGGTATTTCTTGCGTTTCCTGTCGCCCCATCTCGAGGACGCGCCGTTCGACACCGATCTCGCGAACGAGTGGATGCCGATCGACGTTTACGTCGGGGGCGACGAACACGCCATTCTCCACCTGCTGTACGCCAGATTCTTCACGCGGGCGCTCGCCGATCTCGGTCTCCTCGAGCGCCGAGAGCCCATTCGGGAACTCATGAGCCAGGGGACGGTGCTGTACGACGGTGAAAGGATGTCCAGTTCCAAGGGGAACGTCGTCGCTCCGGACGAGTACGGGGCGGAGACGACCCGACTGTTCGTTCTCTCGGCGGCCCACCCGGAACAGGACTTCGAGTGGACCGCCAACAATGTCCGCGGAGCCTACGACCTCCAGCAGACGCTTTACCGGATGGCGACGGACTTCGTTGCGGAGGGCGATCCCCGTCTCGAGCGGCGAGCGCACGACGAGTACGTCGCCCGCGAAATCGATCGGGCGACCGCGGCGATCACCGAGGAATACGAGCGGTTCCGGTTCCACCGCGTCGCGACCGAAATTCAGGAACTCGCACGCCTCCTTCGGCGGTACCGCGAGTACGATCGCCCCCACGGCGAGATCTATCGACGCGGTTTGCTGACCCTCGCTGCGGTGATCGCTCCCATGGCTCCGCATCTGGGCGAGGAATTGTGGAACAAACTCCGCGGTGAAGGGCTGGTCGTCGAGGCCGATTGGCCAGAACCCGAGCGCGACGCATCGACGTACCAGCAGGAACGTCGACTGATCGATCGGACGCTCGAGGACGTCCGGGACATCGTCGAGGTCGCCGCAATCAACGAACCCGAGCAGATCGAACTCGTCGTCGCCGAGGAGTGGAAGTACCGGGCGGCCGAACTGGTCGATCAAACAGACGGGGACGTCGACATCGAATCGGTGATCGACGGCGTCCTCGAGGGGGACGGCGTCGACGCCGACCGGGAAACCGTCGGGGCGTTCGTCGCGGAGCGCTTCGGGCGCGACCGCAGCACGGAACGCAGCCAGCGACTCACTGCGGACGGCGAGTGTACGATTCTCGAGCGCTCGACCTGGCTCGTGACGGACGAGTTCGGTGCTGACGTCGTCGTTCGACGGGCGACCGCGGACGACGAACTCGCGAGCAAAGCCCGACCCGGAAAACCGGCAATTCACATCAGCTGACGGCGTTCCGTTTTCGTTTCCGGACGACGGTCGCCGTTCCGTCGTAGTCCACTCGGGAGTTCCAGACGGAAGACTCTCTTCGACGAACACGACCCGACGTACGATCTGGCCGATCGGCGATCGTGAGGGCGATCACGACGTCGACCTCGATGCGCTCGTACGGGTCAGCAAGGAACCGACACGACGCCGAACAGCAAGTATGATACGGCGATGCTTCTAACGACCGACAATGGCAACCGCTGACGCGAGACGGCGACTCCGGGAGCGGCCGATGGGCGTAACGATCTTCTTGACAATCATCGGCTACGCGTTGGTACTCGGAACGTTCCTGCTCGACGTGCCGATCTACCCCGACCTCACGCGGGGACAGATCAACCTGCTCACGCACGCAATCGCCGTCATAAACACGACGGCGACGATTCTGCTCGTCAGCGGCTGGTACTGGATTCGCGCGGATGAGATCAGAAAGCATCAGCTCTCGATGATGGGGGCGTTCGCGTTGATCCTGCTGTTTCTGGTCGTTTATCTGCTCAAAGTCGGCGGTGGCGGGGAGAAGCACTTCGTCGGGCCAGACCTGGTCTATTACGCGTACCTGATCATGCTGGCGATCCACATTGTCCTCTCGGTCGTCTCCGTACCCGTCGTCCTCTACGCACTGATCCTCGGGCTCACTCACACCCCCGCCGAACTCCGATCGACGCCCCATGCCAGGATCGGCCGCATCGCCGCCGGCGCGTGGATTCTGAGCCTCACGCTCGGGGTCGTCACCTACGTTCTGCTCAACCACGTCTACGACTTCGAGTTCGCGTCGATGCTCGTCCCGATCGTCTAACGACGCGCCGGTGGGATGCGGACCGATAAGTTATCCGGCCGCCGCTCGTACGTCCGTCTACCGAATGCAATTCGTCGAAGAAATCGTCGTGGATGAATTCCTTCCGACCGTCCGATCGTTGCTCGCGAGCAACCTCCGCGATCGGGGGCTCACGCAGAGCGAGGTCGCCGACGTCCTCGGTATCAGTCAGAGCGCCGTCTCGAAGTACGCCCACGGCGACGTGACGATCAACGACCGCATCGCCGACGACGACCGCGTTCGAACCCTCGTCGAGGAACTCGGAAGGGGGCTGTCAGCCGGCGATATTTCGCCAGTGCAGGCGCTGATCGAACTCGAGGTGCTGGTTCGCGACCTCGAATCCGGCGGGGACCTCCTCGCACAGCTCCACGAGGAGGCCGTTCCGGAACTCGCCGAACACGGATCGGGATTTCGAGTCCACGATCCGGAGAGCGAACGCCGGGCCAGCGAGCGCGTCCTCTCGTCGGTTCGAAAGGGATTGAGCGTCCTCGAGACGACGAGCGGCTTCGCGGCGCTCATTCCGGCGGTTGGCTCGAATCTGGTCGCCTGCACGCCCGATGCCGAGGACGTCGACGACGTCGCTGGCGTGCCAGGCCGCATTTTCGACGTGAAAGGACGGGCTACCGTTCCCGGCGCGCCCGAATTCGGCGTCTCCGAACACGTCGCGCGTGTCCTGCTCGCCGCTCGGCGCCACGGTTCTGCGGCCTCGGCAGCGGTCAACATCAGATACGAGCCCGAATTAGTAGACGAGTTGGTAGAACTGGGCCACGTCGCCGCCGAGTTCGACGAATCGGGTGACGTTTCGTCGAGCGTCGGCGCGGCGATCGAAGACGAGTCCGACGCGACGGTCTTGTATCAGACCGGCGGCATGGGAATCGAACCGCTGATATACGTCCTCGGTCCGGACGCCCAGTCGGTGGCGAACACGATCCGGTCGTGTACCTGAATTCGGGCAGGTGAAACGACGAATGTCGACGGAATCCGCACAGGAGTTCTACGGCCGCTGGGCGCGACTCTACGACGTGATCGCGCGGCGGACGCCGGGGATCGCACAGCTCCGGCGGCGAGCAGCCGCTGCCTGCCGACTCGAGCCTGGCGACACCGTCGTCGAGATGGGGTGTGGAACCGGTGCGAACCTTCCCTATCTCCGCGAACGGGTCGGTCCGACGGGGACTGTGATTGGGATCGACTTCACGCGACAGGTTCTCGAGCGAGCGCGCGCGGCGACTGCGGAATACGACAACGTCTCCGTGTTACGAGGTGATGCGACGCGGCTGCCGGTCGGGGCGGAAGTCGAGGCCGCCGAAACGGACGGCGGCGGCGGAATCGACGCCGTCCTCGCCACGTTCGTCGTGGGTATGCTCGAGGATCCCGTCGCTGCAGTGGACGACTGGTGCGATCTGGTCGGCCCCGACGGGACCGTCGTTCTCGCCAACGCCGCGCGTAGCGAGAAGTGGTACGCTCCGCCGGTCAACGCCGTCTTCCGGATGATCGTGATCCTCTCGACGCCGCCGACGACGCGACTTCACTACGAGAACGACCCACACATTCGACTCGACGAGAAGATCGACGCTGCTCACGCCCGTCTCCGCCACCGTAGCGTCGCCGTCGTGGACGAAACGCACGTCTTCGGAGTCGTTCGGCTGACCGGCGGTCGACTCGAGTGACCGGCGGACGATTCGACCGGTCGTCGGCCGCCTATACTGTCAGTTCGAGTTTCTCGTACTCCCCGATGCGCCGGACCATCGCGTCCGAACTCGGGCATGGGGTCTGTGTTTCGGGGTCGGCGTGAACCCCTCTCGCTGTGGTAACCCACACAGGTGCTCTCGGCACGATTACTTCACGTGAACCGCCCGGGGAAGCGCAAGTCCGAGGGCTCGGACCGTCTCACTCCGCGTACAGCCGCGCGTGTTCGGTGCAGAACGCTGGCTCGCGAAGTTGCGCGTCGATCAGGTCTTCGTGGTAGTGTGCGTTGAACAGCCGGCAGCCCTCCCGGTCGCAAAACGGCTCGCCTGTCTCGAGGTAGTCGAGGGCCTGCAGGACGTATCCCTTCAGCGCATCCGTCGTCCGGGGATCGTCCTGAATCAGAAATTCGCCGTCGACCTGGTTCTCGAGGACCTCTCTCGGTGGCGCGTCGCCGGACAGCAAGGCGTGTCGCTGCTTTTCTCTGTAGTACGCCTCGGGCTTTGCGGGTGCCTCGTAGAGGCCGGGAACCGAGACGAGAGCCGGTTGTCCGAGGACGGTCACCCGCTTGTGCCAGCGGCCGTCGTGGTCGCCCCACGTCCCGATCGCCCGATCCAGGACCGCCACGTGCAGCGTCTCGAGCCCGTGTGCGTCCTCGGGCAATGCGGCGTTGAGCGCCTGCTGAACCTGTTCGCCGTCGTAGAGGACGCCGCCTTCACGGTCGGGATTTTCGAGCGCCCGCTCCTCGTAGCGGATCGTCCCGAGCATCGTGTTGCCGGTCTCGCGTTCGTACGGGGACGACACTCGCGCCTCGGCAAACCGCTCCGCGAGGTCGTCCGTGCGGTGGACCTCGAGAACGCGGTCACGGACGGTCACGTCCGCGTCGATCCGTCCCTCGAGCCACTCGGCGATGTCGTCGATTTCCGCTCTCGTCGACGGCGCCCGGTAGCAGATGACTCGTTCGACCATGCATCGGGTGATCGCGGTCAGTCGTCGGCCGGTGCCGCCCGCGAGGTGAGTTCGACGGGCTCGGCGTCGACCTCGAGTTCGTCGAGTGCGACCTGGGCGGCGCGCTTGCCAGAGACGAGCATCGCGCCGAAGGTCGGCCCCATCCGTGGCAGTCCGTAGGTCGTCGCGGTCGCCATCCCGGTCGCGATGAGGCCGTCGTGGACGATGCCCGTGTGTTCGACGACGGCGTCCTCGCTCTTGCCGACCCACATCGAGTCGTGCCCGGGCGAGTCGTGGCCGGGTGCCCCGTAGGTGTCGGAATCGGTCTGATCCATGACCTGGCCGCGATCTCGAGCGTCCTGTATGCCGGGGGCGTCGAGGACTCCTCGTTCGTCGAGTTTTGTGACCGCCATCGCGTCGTGACCGGTCGCGTCGATGACCAGGTCGGCCTCGACGGCGATCGGGTCGACGCACGTGATCTCCCGGGGGAGCGCGTGGACCGGCGTCCAGTTCATCACGATCCCCGAGACCCTGTGGTCCTCGCGGATGACGATGTCCGTGAACTCGGTCATATTTTGCATCTTCGCGCCCGCGTCGCAGGTGGCCTTGATGAGCCCAGAACACGCTTCTGGACCGTTCGCGATGTACAATCCGTCGCTGTCCTGGGACTGCTTGTACGAGACCTCGAGTTCGTCGAGGACCTGCTGTGCTGGATCTCGAACCGTGACCTTGTTCATCAGGAAGCCGCCGAGCCAGAAGCCGCCGCCGAGGTAGTTGTTTTTCTCGACGACCATCGTCTTGACGCCGCGCTCGGAGAGTTCCTTCGCCGCGGTCAATCCAGAGGGACCGCCGCCGACGATAATTACGTCCGAGTCCGAGAAGTCCATGAACTCCTCGGTCCATTCCTGTCCGATCGCTCGGGTGACGTCAGCTTCGCCAACCTGACTGAACTGTTCGAAGTCGCTCATACAACTAGGTGGTAACACTAGGTAGTCTTAAGTCTGTTACGGTCGCTGATTCACGATACACAATTCGTACGAGGGCCAGTTTTGGCCACACACTGTGGTGACCGGGGTATCGCTCGAGGGGCGATGCCGACTGTCCCGCGGTGTTCGACGGCGGCTTTTGGTGACGTCGTGGCGGAAGGGGGTGCGAGCGACGGACCGGCCAGCCGATCAGTGATCAATCGTCGACGAACTCCGACTCCCGGTCGCCGCCTGCGGATCGGTCGCCACCCAGAAAGTCGTCATCACGTTCGGTGCCGGGCCGCTCGTCGATAACGCCCTCGGCCCAGGTCCCGAGTCGGAACCAGACGACTGCGACGACGAAGGACGCGATCATCCCGAACGCGAGCGCCCACCAGATGCCTTCGACGCCCCAGCCGAGGCCGGTGATCTGCACTCCGATCACGGGAATCGTCACGGCCCACGGGAACGCGAGTCCGAGAACGAGCGGAAATCGAAACACCCACCGCGAGAGGATCGAGAGAACCATCGCCTCGCGCGTGTTGCCGGCCCCGCGGAACGCACCCTGGATTACCATGACGCCGGCGAACGGTGCCCAGAAGAGGGTGGTGATCCGCAGGAAGACGACGCCTTCGGCGATCACCGCGGAATCGCCGACGAAAATTCGAATCGCGGCCACCGGAAACGCGAACAGGACGACCGCAACGGCGAAGATGATGGCCATCGTCGCCGCGGTGGCCGTCCGTGCGACGGCGGCGGCTCGGTCCGTCGACTTCGCGCCGAGGTTTTGGCCCACACCCGTTGCGGTCGCCTGGCCCACGGCACCCGCGATGGCCCAAGTCACCGACATCAGCCGGACGCCGATTCCGAACGCTGCGGTAGGCGCAGCGCCGAACCGGGCGACGAACCCGGCCATCGCCACCGCTGCGAAGCTACGGGCCCACCCGTCGAGCGTTCCCGGGGTTCCGATCTCGAACAGCCGCTTCTGAACGTCGATATCGGGCGTCAGATCGCGGATTCGGAGCCGGACGCCGAATCGCCCGTCCAGGAGGATGACGATACCCGTGGCGGTGGCCAGTCCGCGCGAAAGAAACGTCGCGATGGCCGCTCCTCGCGTTCCCATTGCAGGGACTGGTCCCCAGCCCAGGACGAAGAACGGATCGAGGACGACGTTGAGACCCGCCGAGACGACGATAAGCCACATCGCCGTTTTCGTATCCCCCGCACCCTGCAACGAGGCCCGAAAGGCGAAGAAGAGGAAGGTAAATGGCAACGCCAAAAAGATCACCTCGATGTACGCCAGTGCTTCGACGAAAACCTGGTTCCGGGCACCGATGAGCGTGAGCAGTGGTCGCCTGAATACGAGACCGAGGACCGCGAGAACGCTCGAGACGGCGAGCGTAAGCAGAATCGTTTGAGCGACGACGTGGTCGGCCGTTCGGTCGTCGCCCGCGCCGACGTACTGGGAGACCAGGGCGATGGTGGCCGCGGTGATCCCCATCGCAGTCGAGACGAACATCCATGACAGTGGAAACATCAGCGACACGGCGGCGACGGCGTCGCTGCTTACGCGGCCGACCCAGAACATGTCTGCCAGGTTGTAAACCGTCTGGAGGAGGTTTCCCAGCACTAACGGCCACGCGAGGTGAAGTAGCTTCGGCGATATCGCTCCCGACGTCATGTCGACGCGCTTGCGCTCCGGATCCGTTGCTGCCACGAGATACCCGCATGTGAATCTCACCCAGGCGAAGTAAAAGGGCTCGGCTCTCGGGAGCAGTTACCGGTTTCCGGCACCGCCGCTGCGTGTCGACCGATAGGACGAAAAATTGGTTTGAATTAGCTCGGCCGTTCCATCGACGCCTCGTCCGTATGGGTGGTCTCAGTCCGGTCGCCCCGGTAGGTGTCGAGTCCCAGTAGTCTATTGATCACACACCGCTGAAGGACGCCGGTGACGAAGAACACCGCACCGAGGACGACCATCACCCCTGCGAGAACAGGGCCGATAGCCACGGCGCCGACGAGCGCAGCTGCCCCGATTACCACCAGCAATGCTCCGCCAACGAGGCGCCAAACGCGATCGAATCCGCCTACATTTTTCTCCATTGTCTCATTCTCCGCGTATCCACACGCAGTCGCGTATAGGACTCGAGTAGGCTTAAGCGAGACGGCACCACGGACCGCATCAGAGTCCACGCGATAGACCGCTGCTCGATCGAATTGGGCTCGGCGGGTATACACGCCGATCGCGAATTCCGGCAGCGAATCCCAATTCGCTGCGCCCACCCCAGGCGAACCACGGATGACACGCACGGCCACGAACGACCCACAGGACCGGGGACGGCCACCGGGCACGGGGTACGTTCTGGTCTGGTGTGAGTACGTTCTGGTCTGGCCCGAGAGTTGTTTCGCTCGCACACGCCCGCGCGACGCACAACGCACGCACACCCGCGCTGTCGGCCGGTTTTGGCGAAAGCGTTATCAAACGTTCAATCGTAACGAGCGACGATGTACGATATTCGTCCGTCGTCGGGATCCCTCGCTCGAGGAGGTGATCCGCTGTGGAGCTGATAATTACGGAGAAAGATAACGCAGCTCGCCGGATCGCCGACATCCTGAGCGGCGGCACGTACGACTCGAGTCGCGAGAACGGAGTCAACGTGTACGAGTGGGGTGGTAAGCGCTGCGTGGGGCTGTCGGGTCACGTCGTCGGCGTCGACTTCCCGTCGGAGTACTCGGACTGGCGGGACGTCGAACCGGTCGAACTGATCGACGCCAGCGTCGAGAAGACGCCGACGAAGGAGAACATCGTCGCGACGCTTCGGCTCCTCTCGCGACGTGCGGAACGCGTGACGATCGCGACCGACTACGATCGCGAAGGGGAATTGATCGGCAAGGAGGCGTACGACATCGTCCGGAACGTCGACGAAGACGTCCCGATCCGCCGCGTGCGGTTCTCCTCGATTACGGAAAACGAAGTGCAGAACGCATTCGACGAGCCCGACGACCTGGACTTCGACTTGGCTGCGGCCGGCGAGGCACGCCAGATAATCGATCTGATCTGGGGAGCCGCGCTCACACGGTTCCTTTCCCTGTCCGCGGGGCAACTCGGTGACGATTTCATCTCCGTCGGTCGGGTGCAGTCGCCGACGCTGAAGCTGATCGTCGACCGCGAGCGCGAAATCGAGGCGTTCGATCCGGAAGACTACTGGGAGTTGTTCGCCGACCTGACCAAAGACGACACCCCGTTCGAAGCGCAGTACTTCTACCGCGACGAGGACGATAACGAGGCCGAACGCGTCTGGGAAGAAGCGATCGCAGAGGACGTCTACGATACGCTCGCCGAACACGACGTCGCGACCGTCGTCGACGTCGACCGGCGGACCCGAACGGACACGCCACCGACGCCGTTCAATACGACCCAGTTCATCCGCGCGGCCAGCGCGATCGGGTACTCGGCTAAACGGGCGATGTCGATCGCCGAGGACCTGTACACCGCCGGCTACATCACGTACCCGCGGACCGACAACACCGTCTATCCCGACGACCTGTATCCCGGGGAGCTGCTCGACGACTTCGTCGGCCACACGACCCTCGGCGAATCCGCCGAATCGCTGCTCGAGGCCGACGACATTGTTCCGACCGAAGGTGACGAAGAGACGACCGATCACCCGCCGATTCACCCGACGGGCGAGATTCCGGGCCGCGGCGACGTGAGCGACGACGAGTGGGACATCTTCGAACTCGTCGTGCGTCGATTCTTCGCGACCGTCGCCGAAGCCGCGGTCTGGGAACACCTCAAAGTCGTCGCTGAGGTCGACGATCACCGGCTCAAGGCCAACGGCAAGCGCCTCATGGAGGCCGGGTACCACGACGTCTACCCGTACTTCAACACCAGCGAAAATTACGTTCCGGACGTCGACGAAGGCGAGGAGCTGGCGCTTTCGGACGTCGAACTCGAGGCGAAACAGACCCAACCTCCACGCAGGTTCGGTCAGTCGCGGCTCATCGAGACCATGGAGGACCTGGGCATCGGGACGAAGTCGACCCGCCACGACATCATCGAGAAGCTGTACGATCGGGGCTACGTCGAGAGCGATCCACCGCGGCCGACGCGACTCGCGATGGCCGTCGTCGAGGCCGCCGAGGACTACGCGGATCGCGTCGTCAGCGAGGAGATGACGGCCCAGCTCGAGGCCGACATGAATGCGATCGCAAACGGCGACGCCACGCTCGACGACGTCACCGACGAGTCTCGTGAGATGTTAGACGAAATCTTCACGAACCTCGGGGACTCCCGCGACGAGATCGGCGACCAGCTTCGCAAGTCCCTGAAAGACGACAAGCGACTGGGGCCGTGTCCGGAGTGTGGCGAGGACCTGCTCGTGCGCCGGAGCCGACACGGCTCGTACTTCATCGGCTGTGACGGGTACCCCGATTGCGAGTACACACTGCCGCTTCCCTCGACCGGCAAGCCGCTGATCATGGAGTCCGAGTGCGAGGAACACGGACTGAACGAGATCAAGATGCTCGCCGGCCGACAGACGTTCGTCCACGGCTGTCCCATCTGCAAGGCCGAAGACGCGGGTGAAGGGCCGATAATCGGCGACTGTCCGGAGTGTGGCGACGAACACGGAGGCGAACTGGCGATCAAAACCCTCCAGAGCGGTTCCCGACTGGTCGGCTGTACCCGATATCCCGACTGCGAGTACTCGCTACCGCTCCCCCGGCGCGGTGAAATCGAAGTCACCGACGAATACTGCGACGAACACGACCTGCCGGAACTCGTCGTCCACAGTGGCGACGAACCCTGGGAACTCGGCTGTCCGATCTGTAACTATCAGGAGTTTCAGGCCCGCGAGAGCGAGTCGGGCTCGGATCTCGAGGCGCTCGAGGGAATCGGGGCCAAAACGGTCGAGAAACTCGCAGACGCGGGGATCGAAGATCTGGACGACCTGACTCAGGCCGATCCCGACGCGGTCGCCGCGGACGTCGACGGCGTCAGCGCCGATCGCGTTCGAAACTGGCAGGCGAAGGCGTAGACAGAGATAGAGGAAGAGGATTACACTCGTTTTTCCACCTCTCGGACGCCTTCCGAGAGGGTTCGTCGCTTGAAATACATCGCTTCGACCGTGAACACTACCGCCGCGATGACGACGACTAGCCAGAAGACGGCCGGGAGCTGCGAGTAGAGGTACCACGTCAGCATGACGAAAAAGGCGGCCGAGCCAATCATCCCCAGCAGCGGTGGGACCGGGTTGACGTCGACGCCCTCCTCGTCACGCACTGTCAGTGCGAGCGCGCTCATCGCCCCGAAGACGACGATGAAGGCCAGGGAAGCGAACTCGACGACGGCCTCGAGGCTCCCGAGGGCGGTAAAGGCGGCCGTCAGAACGCCGATGACGATCACGGTACGCTTGGGAGCAGCGTCGGCCCCCGCTTCGCCCATCTCGTCAGGGAGGATATCGTCGCTGATGAGGTTCTTCGCGAAGAGAGCTTCGCTGAACATGGTCGAGTTGATCGCGCTCGCCGTTGAGACGAGGCCGGCGATTCCGACGGCCAGTGCGAGCCACTTCGAGATGGCAAGCGCCCCGTAGAGCAGAGCCGGTTCCGGCTGGGCTGCGATCACCTCCTCTGGTAATAGCGTCGTGATTACGAACCCGACGAGGACGTAGATTGCCGCGGCGATCGGGATCGAGATGAACACGCCCTTCGCGAGCGTCTCGTCCGAGTTTTCGAACTGTTCCTGATCGTAAAACAGGAGCTGCCATCCTTCGAACGAGACGAATCCGACCGACGCGGCGAGGATCGGGTTGAGTCCGAGTTCTGAGAAGCCGAGGCGCAGTTGGTAGTGGGTAACACCGAACCAGAGTCCGATCAGGCCGAACGCGGCGATGATCCCTGCTTGCACGAACACGAGGTACCGTTCGACCGCAGCCGACGACCCCGCGCCGAATAAGTTCAATCCGACGAAGGCGGCGACGACGCTGACCGAGATGAACTGCCGGACAGGGAGGCCCCAGACGTACTCGAGGCCGAGCAGCAGCTGGCCGTACATGCCGAACGCGTAGGCGTACATCGCCATCGTTCCGATGTAACCGACGATCAGCGTCCAGCCAACGACGCCGGCGATCGTCGATCGTCCCGTCAGTTCCTCGATATACGAGACCGATCCCCCGCTGGTCTCGGTCGCCTCGTTTAACTTGATGTAGGCGTACGCACAGCTGAGGACGACGACGGTCGCCAGCGAGTAGGCGAACCACGTCAGGATTCCTGCCGCGGCGACGACGATCCCGATCGCCGCGTAGATGCCGCCGCCGACGATGCCGCCGACGCCCAGGGCGACGGCCGTCGCGACCCCGAATTTGTCGCCATTATCGCCATCGCTCACGGTTCGGACCCCACCGTCACGACGTCTTCCCCCGTAGCGACGCGCGGGTTTTCCTTAGCAATCGGGTGAACGCGAAAGTTTTGCACGTCCTCCGCTACGGCGAAGCTATTCTCGAACGAACAAATCGGCAGACAGACTCGGTCCTCAAGCAGCCGCGTGATTGTCCTTTCGTAGCGTTGTCGCCGCCGCTCGCGGTCTCCCATCGTCCGAGCCGACACGAGCCGTTCCATGACTGCGTCCTCGCGGTAAAAGGTCCCGTTCGTCACGCCGGCCATGTTCTCGTGGAACGTCGGGTAGAGGTGCGAATCCGGATCTGGCGTCCCGGCGATTTCGCCGACGAACACCGAGTAATCGCGCTCGGACCCGGTAACGGACTTCTCGAGAAAAACTGATTCTGGCTTCGACACGACGAGCGCGCCACGACCAGCGTCTCTGAGTCCACCGGCGAGCGCCTCGCCGAACTCCTTGTGTTTCGGATCCATCGACGTTAGGATGCGAAGCTGCCCGGTCGCTTTGCCGACTTCGTCGAAGAGCCGTCGGGCACGGTCGATATCTTTCGGAGGTGTGAGCGCCGCCCACTCGTCGACGGGCATGTCCCAGTCTCGAGCGACCTGCGGCGGGAGCGGACTGTGCTGTCTGGTCCCCATCGGTTCGACGAAATCTGCGACCGCCTCGTCAAGGTCGATGCAGTAACCGATCGCTTCCCTAACCCGACGATCGGTCGTCGGTCCCTGGTTCAGGTTGAATCCGAAATAAAACGACGTGTAGCCCCGTCGCCGTTGCACTGAGGCGTTCGCCACGTCAGCGACGTGGTCGACGATCAACGGCGACACCGGTTCGATCGCGTCGTTGCGATCCGTTCGCAGGCTCGTCAACTGCGTCATCGGAAACTCGACGTAGGCCATGGTGAGCGTCTCGATGGCGGGCTTCGGATCGTCCCAGTAGTCGGACCAACGACGCAGTTCGACTTTTGTCTCTTCGCTGAATGACGCCACCTCGAACGGCCCGGAGCCGACCGGCTCCGTCGCGAACGCCTTCCGACTGTCCTCACGCACCGAACGGGGAACGATCGAGTGCGTCAGCGCGTGCTCGAGCCCGGGATACGGCGCTGCAAGCGAAAAGCGGACGGTGCGCTCGTCGAGGGCTTCGACCGATTCGAACGGGCTCACCCGCCATGCCGGCGGCGCGTCCTCCTCGAGCGGTGCAGTGAACGAGTAGACCACGTCGTCGGCGGTCACCGGTCGGTCGTTCTGAAACCGCGCATCGCCGTCGATATCGACCACAATCGTCTGGCCGTCGGCTTCGTATTGCGGTTCGCCGGCCGCGAGTTTAGGAACGACCTCGATCCCCTCACCATAGGCGTAGAGGCCGTCGAAGAGCAGTTCGATCGCCTGTTCGGAGCCGATGGAGCGGGCGGAGATCGGATCGAGTGTGACCGGCGGACCAAGGGTCCCGATGCGGAGCGTCGAGCTCGATTCCGCACCGAAGGTTGTCGCGCAGCCTGCGATTGCCCCCAGACTTGTGCTGCCGGCGGCGACGAGCAGGTCACGCCGCGTCGGTTCGTCCGTCCGATCGTTCGTTCCACCGGTCATACGTTTCGAGACGTCGCGTGCAACAGGTCGCTTCTCTCGGTCGCCGGACTCGGTTACGGTCCGTGATGGATATCGTCGCGAAGGAAGTTGGGAGACCAGCCTGCACCTGACGGGGCGGGCTGTTTCGCTGTTCGCCGGGATGCGAACGCTCACCGAGAGATTCCAAACTCGAGGCACGTCCTCGATCGCTGCGGTAGGCAGTCGATTTGATGTATCGGTTCGTGAGCGACTACCCCGACGACGCCACCCTCCGAACCGGCCTATATCGGTCGATCTGACGATGCCGGGCGTAGCATTAACTGAGAGTCTCTGTACGTGTACCTATCAACGCGACCGCGAGTATCGCGATCGCGAATCGTGCAGCCACCATGTCAGAATCGGACCCCATTACGGACGAATCGGAAGACGAACGCACCGACGGACTCGAGGTCACCGTCGGTATCGATCGACTCGAGGCGTTTCTCACGGCAGAAGATCCGGAGGTCAGGGAGTACGCGGCCGAGACGCTGGCGACCGAGGCTGCGGAACGGCCGGCCGACGTTCGGTCGGCAGTGTCGGCGCTAACCGACTGTCTCGAGGACGATCCGGCGATCAGATCGCACGCCGTGTCGGCACTGTCTGCAGTCGCGGCCGTCTATCCGGAAGAGACCCGGGACGGCGTGCCGTCGCTGACGGACCGACTGGCGGGTCCATCGGCCATTCGGATCGACGCTGCGGACACGCTCGCTTCTATTGCCGCCGTCGAGCCTGCCGCTGTCGCCGACGCAGCACCGGTGCTCGCGTCCCACGTTACGGACGAGGAAGACCGCGTTCGGACCCGAGTGACGGACGCGCTCGCGGCAATCGCGGCGGCTGATCCCGAGCAGATGCTCCCGCTCATCGACGATGTCGCCGCGGCACTCGACGACGAAACCGCCGCGGTCCGCGAAAACGCAGCAGCGATCCTGGCGACCGTCGCAGCTCACGACCCCGATGTCGTCAGCGACACGACAGCTCGGCTCGCCGAGCGCCTCGAGGACGAGCGAACCGTCAGGGATCACGTTGCGCGAGCGCTCCGCCTAATCGCGGCGGAGCGACCTAACGCAGTAGCGGCGGCGGTAGAATCCGTCGCCGCTGGTCTCGCAGACGAGCGTGAGTGTGTTCGTGTCGACGTCGCACGGGCGCTCGCGGCCGTCGCGACCGAGCGTTCCGACGCCGTCGCTGCAGTCGTCGACGAGCTGGCCGCGAGCCTCGATGACGAGGCCGTCGTCCGTCGAGAGACGATACGAGCGCTTCGTGATGTTGCCGATGCCGAACCCGGTTCGGTCGTCCCGGCCGTGGACGCACTCGTCGAGCGAGTCGACGATCCACTCGAGGCGGTCCGAACGGACGCTGCCGCGACGCTTGCCACGCTTTCGGTGGATCGGCCCGCCGCAGCCGAACCCGCGGTCGATCCGCTCGCCCGCCGGCTTGCTCGTGACGAGCCGGCAGTCCGGAGCCACGGGATCGTGGCCATCGCTGCCGTCGCGGACGCAATCCCCGAGGCCGTCGAACCCGTCGTCGGAGATCTCGCCGTGGTCCTCGACGACGAGAACGACGCCGTTCGGCTCGAGGCGGCCCGTTCGATCGCGGCCGTGTCGGATACTGGTCCCGATTCGATCCGCCCGATCGTGTCGGAACTCGCCCGGAGAATAGACGATCCGCACGAACCAGTCCGCTATCGAGCGGCTGAGGCGCTGAGTGCAATCGCGCTCGCGGAACCGGTCGACGGGGTCGACGTCCCGGCGCTCGTCGACCGGCTCGAGTCGAACGACGAGTGGAGCAGCGGACACGCCGCGCGTAAACTGGCGGAAATCGCCGAGGCGCGGACGGCCGACGGCCATCCGGCAGTTCGATCGTTGTGTCGTCGACTCGAGTCCGACACCGAGGCGATTCGGCGGGCGGCCGCCCGCGATCTCGTTCCGATCGCAGCCGAGACGCAGCGATCGGCCCGCGAAACCGCCGCGCCACTCGGGGACCGGCTCGCGGACGACGATGCGAGCGTCAGAAACAACGCGGCCCTCGCACTCGCTCGGATCGCCGAAACGTATCCCGACGACTTGGAACCGGCGTTAGCGGGGCTCTTCCGCGCGCTCGACGATTCGGATCGGAGCGTGCGTGCCACGGTGCGCGAAACGCTCTTGGCAGTCGCGCCCGAATCGCACGCAGACTGTCGGCCGACGGTCGCGTTGGCCGTCGAAAAGATCGCTGCCGACGAGCCGGCCGTGCAGGCGGGCGCCTGCGAGGCGCTCAGGATCCTCGGACTCGAGTCCGGTGCCGAGACCGAGGCTGTCATCGGTTCCCTGGCGATGGCGCTCGTCGAACCACCGGTGAGGGTTCGAAGCGCGGCCCTCGAAACGCTCGTCGCGTTGCTCGGAGTCGACGGCGAAACCGAGCCGACGCCGGTCGAGACGCTCGACGGAATCCTGTCGTCCGACGACGAGCGTGCAACGGCAGTTGCGACTGCGCTCGCCGATGTCGCACGAATGGATCCGGAACTGATCGCCGACGCGGCCACGCCGCTCGTCGAGCGGTTACGAGCGGGAGATGCCAACCAGCGCCGAGCGCTCGAACGCGCGCTCGCGACAGCCGCCTCGGAGACGAATCTGCGATCGGTCACGGAGCTCCTGTGCGAGGACCTCGAGTCGGGCGTGGAAGCGACGGCTGCGGCGGGTGGCGCGGTCGATCGGCGATCGATCGCTGTCGAGATCGCTCGACTCGCGGCGGCATTCCCGGACGATGCGGCTTCTGCCCAGAACCGGCTGATCACCTTGCTGGCGGACGACTACAAATCCGTCCGAGCGGGTGCGGCGCTCGCACTCGGGATACTCGTGATCACGGGTCGGAGCGACGGTGCTGCGCTGGAGGACGCCCTCGAAGGTCTCGACGAACAGGTGGCCGAAGCGGCGTCACTCGTCGCCGGCGGCCGGACGCCCAGGCACACCGACGAGATGGACGCCTACCACTCCGCCCTCGGACGTCGGATCGACGGCAATCCGCGTGCCGGCGGACTGGCCGTTCTCGCGCTCTCGGTCCTCGCCGACGAGTCCGAGCGCCTGCGTCCGGCCGCCGTCTCGACTATCGCGACCGGACTGACTGTCGACAGCCCGGTCGTTCGGGTCGTGACCGGTCGAACGCTCGTGACGATGGCGACCGACGATCCTCACGGTCTCGCCGAGGCGACCGACGAGCTGCTATCGGCGCTGACGGACCCGGACGCCGACGTTCGGGCCACCGCCAGCCGCGCGCTTGCGGAAGTCACAGAAGTCACCGGGGAACTCGAGGGTGACGCTGACGAGGTCGCGCCAGCACTCCGCTCCCGACTGGCTGATCCCGACGCGAGAGTTCGAGCGGCCGCGGTTCGGACGCTCGCGGCTATCGACGCCGTCGACTCGGTGGCCGCGGTTCGACCGCTCGTCGACGACCCCGTTCCCCCAGTTTCGGGCGCGGCGGCGACCGCGAGGGAACGACTCGAATACGTCCGCGATCTCGGGGGGGCCGGGGACGCCGACTGGCCGATGGTCGGTGCGGGGTCCGCGGGCACCCGCTCGGCCGGGACCGGCGAGGCGTTGGGCAAGAGTCCGACGACGAAGTGGAGCCTCGAGATGGACGGCGCTGTCGTTGCTCCGCCGGCGCTGGTCGGCGACACCCTCTTCGTTGCGAGCGACAACGGCTGTATCACTGCACTGGCGCTCGAGGACGGACGTGAGCGCTGGCAGTTCGAATCTGAAGCGCCGCTCGCGACGACGCCGGCCGTCGTCGACGATACCGTGTACGTCGCCGGTGAAACCACGGTGCACGCGCTCGACGCGGAATCGGGTGAGCGAACCTGGCGCTACGAAACGGATACCCTCGTTCGGTCGTCACCGGTCGTCGCCGGCGGGAACGTGTACGTGGGCGGCACGACGCTGCACACGATCGACGCGGAAACGGGCCAGCCGGTCTGGACGGCGGGTCTAGCCGGCCCGCTCGTCGGGACGGCAGTCGACGACGGCGTCGTCTTCACCGTCTGTGAAGGGCGGGCGTCTGCACTCGCTTCCGCCGATGGCCGTCGACGGTGGATGACCGCCCTCGACCGCAACGGGGAGACGCTGACGAAACCAACGGTTGCGAATGGGTACGTTTACGTCGGCTGTGGGGGCTCGCTGCACGCGCTATCGGCCGCCGACGGTTCCCAACGCTTCCGATTCGATACCGGCGGCACCCTCACTCCGGCGCTCGCAGTCACCGACGGGCAGATCCTCGCCGCCAGCACCGACGGGAGTCTCTACGCGGTCGAAACGAGTACCGGCGCCGAGCGATGGCGGGTCGATATCGGCGATGCGACGACCGGTCCGGTAGTCGTCGGCGGGACCGTCTCGCTCGCCACCGCTGACGGGTCCGTCCACGGGCTATCGGTCGCCGATGGCACCCGGCAGTGGAACCTCGAGTCGATCAACACGGGGAGTGCCCCGTCGCTCGTCGGCGCGAACGGGCGGCTCTGTCTCGTCGGTCAGGATGGCATCGCCGTGATCGGAACCGAACAGCCGTCCTGGCGGGACTCGATCTCCGACTTGTTCTCTCGCCTCTAACGAGGCGAAGCGTCGCGACAATGCGATACGGCCGACGACCGGGATTCGATGGCCTCGGGTACGGTGCCGGATCAACCGCCGGTGGTCGCGTTCGGGGAGGGAGACGCGCCCGAGTCGGTCTCGTTCGTGGCGTTCGACGTGCGTCGTTCGCTCGTCTCGATAACAGACTCGACGGCCGTGACGATGTCTTCTGAACTTCCCACGCCGAGTTCTTCCCACCGTTTCTCGCCTCGCCTGTCGATGACGATGGTTACAGGGTAGCCGACGACGCCGTAGTTTGCCGCGAGCGTCGAGTGTGGGTCGTAGCCCACGGTCCAGTTGCCGCTGTGTTCGTGCCACCAGGTGCGAAGATCGTCCGGGGGCATCGTGCCCAACGACTGGTAGGTCACCGATAGGACCGTCAGCTCGTCCCCGTATTCGTCGACGAGCTGGGAGCGTGCCTCAGCGAGGCGGGGCATGTGGGCCTGACACTTCCCGCAGCCTGTGACGAAGAACATAACGACCGTCACCTCGCCGTTCGGAATCGTGATTGTCCCGGCCTCGCTGCCACGAGCGTCTATCGTCTCGACGTCGACCGGCAACTCCGAGTTTCCCTCGCTTGTGGAAGCGGACCGTTCGTTCCGAAACGAGGGAACGCCGCCGAGAACGACGCCCGTTGCGCCGGCGATGACGCCCAGGCTGCCGACACCGGCAATCAGTTCCCGTCGCCTCATCGGTCCCCACCCTCCCGGACGGAGCGTGTGCGATCGGGTTCGCGAGTTCGGTCGCCGCTCTGACAGCCCGCCATAGGCGACTATTGTCGTTCTAGATAAAAAGGATTCACTGGTTTGCGCGTCGAAACCGCAGCGCGTGGTCGCCCGGGGCAATCGGCGAGACGACTCGAGTGCCTGGTCTCTCGAGCCACGGTCCTGCGGTTCGACTGCGGTAGCTGCTCGAGGGTGCGACCGACGGCGCCGGCGAAGGGACTTGCAGCGGGCCGTCAGTACTCTCGTTCGGAGTGAACAGGGGACGTGCTGCAACCATATATATTTATAGAAGAAACTCTTAGAGACAAGTTATTTATGGTAGATAGAGAATACGATTTCAGTCGCGGACAGGCGACGGGGATCGAACCACGTTCGATTCCGGTCGTTCGGTCTCTCGAGGTGAATCCGTTACCACGACCGCACGATTGAACGATGATGTCGAGCGACAACACGGCTACCCACGATCACTGCTCTCGCAGCGCCAGTCCGAGGTGGGACTAATGGGTGAGTCATCCGAGACCGCCGACGAGTCGTCACTTCCAACTTGCCCTCGTTGTGGGGTTCGAGTGTCCCAGGTGACGATGCGCGGTCCGACGGACCAGATTGTGACGCCCTGTGGCTGTTCGATCGTGCCGGGTTCGCTCGAGCGGTAGTGATCGCTTTCCACCCGTTCGTCGCGACAGCCCTCACGGGTACTACTTCGAGATGACTGCCTCGACGCGTTCTACTTCGTCCTCGGTCAACCCGTATCGTTCGTAGACGAGTTCGTCGATCCGGCGGTCCGTCTCTTCGATCCGTTCTGTGAGGGCCGCCGCTCGATCCATCGTCTCGAGGTAGCGCTCCAGGCCGTCTCGTACGTCGTCGAGCGCGGGAAGGGTCAGCGCCCGAAGTCGGTCGACGAGGGAAATGGTTTTCGTGGCCGTCTTGCGGACGTTCGCGAAGCCACCGGCCTCGTCGACCGCGACGGGGACGAAGGCCTCGATCAGGTCCGCCTCGCTCGGAACGAGGTCGGTGAGACGGAACGCGGGCACCGGGTCGGTCTCGGTGTAGCCCCACTGATCCGTCTCGCACTCGGTCCCGTCCCCGGTAGCCACGGTGTCGGTCCCGTGTTCGGGTTTGTACCGGGCGGTCGCTTCGATCACGACCGTCCCGGCTGACGGGCGAGTCACGGTCGCGCGTCCGAGACGAAGTTGTGCCAGTTCGTCTGCTGTTCGGGACAGCGGCGATTCGAGCGGTCCTGACGGGCGTATCGACCCGACGTTCGAGAGGGATTCGCCCGACCGATACTCCCCCAGATGCGTTTCGAGGTCGAGCGTCAGCACCGCTCGCGCTCGAGTTGCCTCGATGCGTTGGGCCACGAGAGCCGCGAATTCGGGGTCCATCGGAACGGCGATCGGGTAGGACTCGAACGTCGACTGGTTGATCTGGGGGAAGACGGACCGATAGGCGGCGTGGTTCATCTCGTGATAGTATTCGAGCAGGGACGAATTGAGGACGCCGAGGATGCAGCGAAGATCCGTTTCGGAATCGTCCGCGGCGATGTTGTACACCGACTTGATCGTCACTCGGGATTCAGTATCCAGCGCTCCCGTCGGCGCTTCTGCGGTCTGTCGAAAAACGAGCTTCGGGCTTCGATACTGGTCACGGTCCTTTTCGATCTTCGACGGCGAGATGTATCGGGTTTCCGTAGCGTCGAATCCGTACGGTTCGATGGCCGAGCCAGGAACGATCGCTTCCGACTCGTTCTGTCCGGACGCTTTGGACAGCACGTCCGCCCGTTTGCTGATCTCCTCTCCCCTCGAGATCGAAACGCGTTCTCCGAGTTTCGGATGGGACGCCATCTTTTGCAGGATCGATCGCGTGGGTCGATTCAGGTGTAACAGGAATCGATACTCGTCCTGTTCCCGAAAGACCGACTGCGGAATCTCGTCGTATTGGATCGATTCGACAGCCCTGGATCCATCGGTCGACGCACATTTGACCGCAGCCGTTCCGGCCCCGGTTACGAGGACCGCAGCCCCGTTTTCGACGGCATCGAATGCCGTGCCGAGGTGAAGGACGAACGCGATGTCCGTGTGGTTGAGCAGATACCGGCGAATGTGAACGTTCTGTTCTCGAGTCAGTATCGCGTCGGGAACGACGATTCCGATTCGGCCGTCCGCAGCGAGACGGACGAACTGTTCGGTGAACGCGACGTACAGATCGAACTGCTGTCTCGTCGACTCGTACTCGTCTTCGAGATACGCACGGAGCGATCGGTCCATGGTTGCGCTGATGGCGCCCCGACCCGCCGTCGCGACCCACGGCGGATTGCCAATCACCGCATCGAACCCTGCGTGGTCTTGCAATCGCCCGTTCTCGTCGAGAACGACGTCGGGAAACTCGAGGTCCCAGTGAAAGAACCCCTCCGCCTCGCTCGTCGACTGCGCCCGTCTGAACCAGTCTGTCGTCTGCAACTCTGCCCACACATCGTCGTCCTCGAACGCCCCGGCCACCTGCTCGCACGCGTCGTCGGGGACCTCGCGGTCGAACCGTGCCGCGGTGGAAACGTTCGCCAGTGCGACCAGTCGCCGGAAGCGCGGCTCAGTCCGGTTCCACTCGTCGACGTCCGCCGTCGACGCCAGGTCGGTGAGCGTCTCGGTCGAGAGCCGCTCGGTTACCGTCGAACCGACCAGCGAATTGCCCACTACGAGGTGGTCGAGAGCGGGAGCCGGCCCGTCGGCCGCGGCCGTCTCGAGCCACAGCGTCAGTTTCGCCAACTCGACGGCCATCTCGTTCCGGTCTACGCCATAGATGCACTGCGAGACGATCGCACGGCGAACCCGCCCTTCGTCGACGGTCGTCGGCCCGCTCGTTGTCCGCCCCTCGGCCACCACTTGGCCCGTGAGATACGCCGTGGCCCGCGTGAGGAAGTGACCGCTTCCCATTGCGGGATCCAGAATCGTCACGTCGGTCGCTTCGCGGACAAACGCATCCACGTACTCGTCGGTTCCCGGCTCCAGACCGCCCGTCACGAGTTCGTCTCTGATTTCGTCGACCAGCGGTCCGATGGTCTTCTCGACGATGTCGCTCACGACAGCGTCCGGCGTGTAGTAGGTCCCCGTCGTCTTTCGGTCACCGTCGTCGGAGACGACGTACAAGTCACCGCTATCTACGGTCTCGATCGTATCGCTCGCCGTCACCTCCGTTGTCGGCTTCCAGACCGTCCCACCGTTCGCGAGAACTGCCGCATACTCGGCCGGCGCGATTCGAAACTGCTGCTCGAGCAACGCTTCGTAGCCGTTCCCGAGGTGGCGCGTATCGAGGTCTGCGTACTCGATCGGAACGGACCGCCCATCGTCCGTTTCGGTCGTCGAGAGCCGGTAGAGTGCTTCCGCGAGGTACCGATCGCCAACCGCGTTCACGGCCAGCAACTCGTGTGCCGACCGGTCGAACAACCCGCCGTCGCTCCCGGGCAGACCGAGGCGTTCGTTCCGCTCGTCGATCCACCGGAACAGCTTCTCGAGTCGCTGCCACAACGTCGTCGAATACGCGTCGTAGCGCTCGGCGAACCCGTCGCCGCTCGTGCCGATCTCGTCGTACACCTCGAGTCGGATCGCCTCGAGACTGAGCGGCGCGTCGTCCATCGGTGTATCGTTGGAATCTGCGGGTCGGACGAGTTCCCGGGACTCTGCGTAGCAAACGATCAACAATCGGTAGAGCAAAACGAGTGACTGGGTTTTCAACTCCTCGAGCTGCTCGTCGTCGCTTGGATCGATATCGAGGTCGTTGGTCTCGACGAAGCCGTGACCGAGGAGCCCCAGTGCAGTGAACCCGGTCGCTTCGAGATCCGCGCCGAGTTCGCGGACGGCCGCCTCGCTCTCCGCCCGGACCGAGTCGAGAACCGACCTGCCCCCGGACTCGCGGAACGCGGCCGCACGGAAGAGAACGTAAAAATACTTGAAGTCCTCACTGCCGTCGCGCTCGAGCAGGCCCGGTAGATCGATCTCGTAGCAGGCCTGCGTCTCGTCAGTGTCGGTCCCACCGTTCCAGATTTCCGAGGCGTCGATCCCGTCGGTTCGAGTCTCGTCTTCGTCTGCCCGGTTGGTCGGCGTGTCGAACTCGTTCGCACGGTACAGCCGCCACGTTCGCCCGTTCGTGAGGATACCCCATCTGATCGTCTCCGGCGTGCGCTCGAGAACGTGGGCAATCCGGTCGGACGCGGTTCGATCGAACGGTCGATCGCCGACCCGCGTCGTGCCGTCGCCGTCTTGGCGGCAAATCGCGACGATTCCGAGTGCGCGTTCGAACGGATCTGTCGAGTCGTCGGCGTCCGATACCGGTTTCTGGCTCTCCTCGTCGACCGCGGTATCAGCCAGAAGGGAGACGTCGACGGCGTCGTCACCGTCTGGCATCGTCTCCTGGACGATCGACCCAAAGCCAAGGACGTCGAGTGCCTCGTGGACGCGGTCTTCGGTCGCGAACTCGCTGTCAGAGACTGGATCCGACTCGCCGTCGAACAGCGCTCGCAGCCGCTCCCTCGCATCGGCCGCCGCCTCGTCGCAGTCCCACGCCGCTCGGTTCTGGATCTGCTCGTCGAGATAGTAGCTCGCAAAGAGCGTCGAACGAGCGTACGGACGATCCGTCGACGCAGCCTCCCTCATAGATACACGGTGTCTCGAATCGTCGGCGTAAGAAACCACTGGTCGATGCAGCCCTGTTCAGCGATTCCACCGAAGACAATACCCTTTTTACCGCCGCACGCTCACTCGAGAGCGAGACCGTGTCTTCCCTCGTTGGTACCACACTGGCCGGCGTGGTCTTCGGGCTCGCCCTCGCGGCACCGCCGGGACCGATGAACGCGATCATCGCCGAGGAGAGCGTCGTTCGCGGTTGGTCGGCCGGTGTCCGCGCCGGGTTCGGCGTGATGCTCGCGGACGCGCTGTTCTTCGTCCTGACGCTGGCCGGCGTCGTCGCCGTCATCGATCGCGCTCCCGTCGTCCGGCCCGTGCTCTACCTCGCTGGCGGCTGTCTCATGCTGTACTTTGCGATCGGCGCGGTCGACGAGGCCCGGTCCGCATCGTCGTTTACCGACGCCGGCCGGGTCGCCGCATCGGGCTTTCGGAAAACGTTCGTGCTCTCGCTGACCAACCCCTACCAGATCGGGTTCTGGCTCACCGTCGGCGTCGGCCTGCTCGAACCGGGAACCCTCGACGTCCTCGCGTCCATCCCGGTCGCCGGGCATGCGCTCGAGGGTGCGTTCGTCGTCCAGACCGGCTCGCCAGCGCTGTTAGCCGGCTTATTCGCTGGTGTAACGTGTTGGGTCGTGGTCTTTCCGGCAACGCTCGCTGCCGCCGGCCGTCGCATCGACGCGTTTGCACCGGCAGTGGCCGCACTGAGCGCCGTGGTCCTCGTGGGGTTTGGGCTACTCTTTCTGGTGATGGGGACGCTCCGAATCCTGTGACCGGCGCTCCGCGATTGATCGACCACGTGAAACGGTCGGATCCGTCCCGGCGGCGACGGGGCTACTCGCCCAGTGCGGCGATCTCGTCCTCGAGCCACTCGCTGAACCACTTGACGCGTTTCAGCCGTTGGTGCGCGATGCTTTCGGCGGTGTCGCTTTGCACGCGCGCGGCGGCGTCGTACCCCCGTTCGAGGACTCGCTCGACCATCTCGTCGGCGTCCATGTGGGTCCGCGCCTCGTAGCCCATTCGAAGCAACATCAGGGCGGTGCCGTTTGCCCCGATCTTGTCGAGCAAGTCGGCCTCGATGAGACACTGGGTCTCCAGGGCGAGGTCGGTCAGGTCGCCCTGATAGGAGTGGTCTTCGATGGCGCGACACACCTGACGAATGAACGATTCCGGGTATTCACCGCGGGATTCGAGGTACTCGCGGGCGACGCGAGCGCCGGCTTCGGCGTGGAGTTCCTGGTCGGTCTCGAGTTTGGAAACGTCGTGGAAGAGGGCGGCGACGCGGGTGACGTCGACGTCTGCGCCCTCCCTTTCCGCGATTTCGGTCGCGAGCTCGACCACGTTGAGGATGTGGTTGTGTCGGTACTCGGCGGAGTGCCAGGGGTACCAGCGCATGCGTCCGCCCTCGTCTTCCTTTTCGACGCTGGCCGTGAGATACTCGAAGACGAAGCCTTTCATCGCCTCGAACTCGGTATCCGTCACACCGGTTTCTTTTATTTCAACTCCCACGATAGATCCCTCCGCAGCAGACGAATGATAGTCATTACTGGAATGTTCGGTCGTTCCGTTCTTTAGCCTTTGGTTCGTCACGATTTCACAGGGTGTGGTTCCGACTGCGACTGTGACAATCCGGCGATGATATCCCGATGCCCTGCTGGCCGATCGCTCGGGTGCCCGCTCCCGGCGTCACCGCAGACCCCGAACGAGCGAGCCGAATAGCGCCGCACCGAGCGGAATCACGACGCTGACGGCGACCACCTGCCCCATCTCGAGATAGGTGTCGAGGATGCCGGCCATCCCGAGCCACAGCACGAAGGCGACGACGGACACCAGGCCGAATCCGAGACCGACGAGGAGGCCGCGCCGAATCGACGGCTGTACCAGGGAGACGATCGCACCCCCGAGAACGAACCCGACCCAGTGGACCCACGCGAACGCGAGTCCGACGACGACGCCACCGACTGTCGACAGCCGACGGCGACGACCGTCCCCTCGAGTCTCGTCGAGCCACGTACCGATCGACTTCATCCGTCACCCTCCGTGAACTCGACGGCAGTGGTGGTGTCCGGTGTCACAAGCGGTATCGGCTTGTACTCCCCGTCGGCCCATCGCTGCAGTTGGTCGGCGTAGTGCTCGGAGAACGGCGAGCCGTCGTTGCCACCCGGAAATGCCCCCTGTGACGGGCTTGAGTCCCCCATCGGACAAATCTGCCGCCAGCTACTCCCGACGTCACTCTCGGCGCGGAAGTTGTCGAGCGAGGCTGCCGATCCGTCCGTCGGATACCGCGGATAGTTCAGCCACTCTCTGTCGAAGGGATGGTCGATCGCCGTCGTGTTGTAGTCACCGTAGGTGTCCCACCCGTTCTCCTCGAGTTCGGCGGCGGTTCGTTCGAGCGCCTCAGCGATCGCAGTGGGGCGACCGTCGGGGAACCACGTCGAGTCCGGCGGAAGCGTGATGAGGACCCAGTCGTTGCCGTAGTACGCTTCGGGATCACGGCGATCGTCAAGTTCGTCCGCCAGTCGCGGCCGGAAGACTACGTCGCGATAGTGTGCGAGAAATCGTGCGAAGACGAGGGCGGCCCGCGAGTTTCGGCTCATTCGGTACTCCCAGCCCTCGAGTTCCGCGAGCAGGTCTTCGGCCGCCCCGTCGACGGCATCGCGGCCGTCGTCTATCATCGTCGGGACGAACATCGCCGCCCGCTCGTCGTGGGTGTCACGCTGGAGGTCGCGCATGAACTCTGACGTAACGGGTCGATCGCTCTCGACGCGAGTATCCAGCCGATTCCAGAGCCGAATTCCCCGGAAGGGTGCGGAATAGGCCTCGGCGAAGTAGTGCGGGTAGTCGGCGTCGTCGACGATTCGTTGATTCGCCGTCCCGATATAGTCGGGATCGACTGCGTGGGGCATCTCTTCGTATGGAATGAACTCGTCCCAGTCGGATTCACCGTACGGAACGAACCCTGGCCACTCCCCCTCTCGACTGGAGCCATCGAACACACGGGTTCCGGAGACGGGCTCGTCGTCCGTGTACCGGATCGGGACCTTCCCGGTGACGCGATAGAGTGTGTTGCCGTCGCGGTCGGCGTACACGAAATTCTGGGTGGGCAGATCGAACCGTCGAAGCGCGTCCTGCACGTCGTCGATTCCGTCGCTTCGCGCCAGCTCGAGGATCGCTTCGCTCGTCCTAGTGGCCGTCAACCCGACCCAGGAGACCGCGACCTGCGTCCGGAGTTCATCCCCATCGCTCTCGGTTTCAAGAATGGGGCCGTGGATGGTCTTTCTGACGGTGACCTCGCGGTCGCGTCCGTCCGCGACTTCGATGATCCGCCGTTCGTCGTCGAACTCTCGGTACTCCTCGCCGTACCGGTATCGGCCGTCACGCGTCTCGTACTCGTAAAAGTCGATCGTATCGGCGCCGGCGTTCGTGAGCCCCCACGCGCCGGACTCGTTTTCGCCGATGACGACGAAGGGGATTCCGGGAAACGTGACTCCCCTGGTGTGGGTTTCGGGGCCATCGAGGTGCATCTCGTACCAGACCGGCGGGGCCATCAACGGCAGGTGCGGGTCGTTCGCCAGAATCGGTGACCCCGAGCGCGTGTACTCGCCCGAGACGACCCACGAGTTCGATCCGACGCCAGGCGGGGATTCGAACGCCGATACCCACGCCGTCAGCTCGGGGTCGATCCGATGCCGACCGATGGATGCGTTTATCCGTTCGTTCTCGGCTGCGCCGTCGCCGTGGCCGAGAATAGTCGCATCGTGGCCGAGCCGGTCGGGAAACAGCGTTTCGGCGGTGTCCGCTCCCATCTCGGCCGCGACCGTCTCCTTGCGTAGCGTTCGGAAGCTCCCCGTCAGTCCCCAAGAAATCTGTATCGAGGCGAGAAGTATGTCCATGGGCCGCCAGGGTTCGGGCTCGTATTCCAGGAGGTCGAATTCCTGTGGAAGGGTCCGGTCAAGGTGTCGGTTGACGCCCGCGGCGAACGCCTCCGCGAGTCGGCCGGATTCGCTCTCCCGGAGACGGTCCCAGCTGGCAGCCGCCGCGCCGGCGAAATCCATCTTCACGTGGAATCGATCGGAGGGGAGCGCTCGATCGCCGACGATGGCCGAGAGCTGGCCGCGCATTTGCCGGCGCTGGAGGTCCATCTGGAACAGGCGGTCGGCACCCTGGGCGTAGCCGGCAGCGAAGTAGAGCGCCGCCTCGGAGTCGGCACTGACGTGCGGGACGCCGTCGTCGTCGTAGCCGAGCGTCGCCGACCCGTAGGGGGCGGTCACCTGCGATGGAAGGTCGTCGGTGGCCGTATCCCACACAGAGCCGCTAAACGGCGCGAACCGATCGAGATAGCTCCGTATGGGTGTGGTGGCCGCGCCTACCATGCCGCCACCGAGAACGGCCGCGAGAACGCCCCGTCGTGTCCGTTCTCGAGGGCTAAACTGTTCCCTGATTGTTTGTTTAGTATCCCGATCCATGACACGTGGTTACGTCGGTCGGTCAAAACAGTTGTGGTCAGTCAACAGTACACACGGTCGCTGACGATCGAGACGACGGTGGCACTCCCCGAGTCCTCGCTCCGCCGCTCCCTTCCGACGGCTCGCATCGACCGGCAACTGACGAATCACGGCCCGAAACAGGCTGTCTCCGCCCTCGAGGGCGACGGACGACGGGCTGGAACCGACTGCTACCCACACCTCAGATGTCAGTCCCGTGACTAAAACTATCCGCAACTAACTTCCGTTAAAGTCAAACAGTCGGCTCGGGAAGAGGAGCGTATGAGCAGCGAACAGGAAGCGGAGTCGATTCGATGTCTCGTCGCCAAAGTCGGTCTCGACGGCCACGACCGCGGTGCCCACGTCATCGCACGCGCGTTTCGTGACGCCGGCTTCGAGGTCATCTACTCCGGATTGCACAAGTCCCCTGACGAAATCGTCCAGGCAGCGGTGCAAGAAGACGTCGACGTCCTCGGCATCTCTATTCTCTCTGGGGCCCACGACACGCTGGTCCCGAAGATCATGGACGGACTGGAAGAGTACGGCGCCAAAGACGACACGCTCGTTCTCGCGGGCGGGGTCATTCCCGACGAGGACCGCGAAGGACTCATCGAAGAGGGCGTCGCGGCCATTTTCGGCCCCGGGACCTCGGTCGAAGAAACCATCGAATTCGTCCGTGAGAACGCCCCGCAGCGATGAGCATGGACTCGGACGACGAATCGCTGCTCGAGGCGCTGTTAGCGGGGGAACATCGGGCGCTCGCCCGAGTAATCTCGAAGATCGAGAACCGCTCGCCGGGCTACCGGAATCTCGTCTCGGAACTCTACGCGCACACGGGTGACGCAGATGTCATTGGAATTACGGGAAGCCCTGGTGCGGGCAAGTCGACGCTGGTCGATAAACTCGCCGAGGCCTACCGCAACCGCGGCGAGACGGTCGGGATCATCGCGATCGATCCCTCGTCGCCGTTCACGGGCGGGGCCGTTCTCGGCGATCGGATTCGGATGGCGTCCACCGTCGGCGACATGGACGTCTTCGTCCGGTCGATGAGCGCCCGTGGCACCCTCGGGGGGCTCTCGACGGCGACCGCGGACGCCGTCAAGGCGATGGACGCCTTCGGTAAGGACAAGATCATCATCGAAACCGTCGGCGCCGGCCAGAACGAGATCGACATCGTCCGGACCGCCGACAGCGTCGCCGTCCTCGTCCCACCCGGGTCGGGCGACGACATTCAGACGCTGAAAGCGGGCATTCTCGAGATTGCCGATATCTTCGTCGTCAACAAAGCCGACCGAGATGGCGCAGACCGGACCGTCCAGGAACTGCGGGAGATGGTCCACCTCGGCGAGGAAAGCGGGATCACCGGCGGTGGCCATCACGGTGTCGACGCGACGAGCGGCGGTGACGACTGGGGCGAGGCCGACGGGGGGGACGGCTCGGGCGACGGCTGGACCCCACCCATCGTCGAAACGATCGCGACGTCGGGGACCGGCGTCGACGAGTTCATCGATCAACTCGCGACCCACCGTGCGCACCTCGTCGACTCCGGCGCCCTCGCCGAAAAGGTACGCACGCGCTACGCCGAAGAGATCCGAACGCTGCTTCGCGAAGACGTCCACGCGATGCTCGAGGCCGAACTCGCCGAACGCGGCGGGATCGACGACCTCGCCGAAGCCGTCCGCCAGGGCGAGACCGATCCCTATTCCCTCGCGACTGACGTTCTCGAACCCGTCGAGGACTGTCTCGAGGACATAGAAACCGAGACCGGCGCAGTCTCGAAAACCGAGTAGCGTCAGTCCGCCACCGGTCGCGCTGGACCATCGCGTGTGCCCCAGCACATCGATCGTTCGTCGATACGTACGTTGCCCCTCTCTCGTCGGGCGATCGACGCCCCGTTTGTCGCAGGTTCTGACCCTAATCCCGAGGTCTAAGGACGTTGCGGTCCTATACTCACATATGAAAGCCCGAACCGTCCTCGGTGCAGCGCTCGGAACGGTCGGCGGCGCGATCGTCGGCAACCGCCTCCTGAAACGGCGTGCGGGTCAGCTCGAGAATCCGTTACCCGGCATCGAGCGAACGTATCGTTGGCGCGGCATCGAGTCCACGTACACCGTCGCCGGCGATCCGAACGATCCGGAGATGCTCCTGCTGCACGGGATCTACGCCGGTGCGAGCAGCAACGAGTTTGCGCCGCTGTTCGAACAACTGTCCGAGAAGTACCGCGTCTACGCGGTCGATCTCCCCGGGTTCGGCCGCTCCGAACGGCCGCCGCTCGTCTATTCCGCATCTCTCTACGCCGAATTCGTTCGGGACTTCGCAGATCAAATCACGTCGGAGCCGATCGTCGTCGCCAGTTCGTTGACGGGTGCGTTCGCTGCCGAAGCTGCCGACGACATCGACGGACGCCGACTGGTGTTGATCTGTCCGACCGACGAGACGGGCGACGAGCGACCGTGGGTCCGCACCCTCCTGCGAACGCCGATCGTCGGGACGACGCTGTACAACGCGCTCGCGAGCAAACCGGCGATCCGGTACTTCTACGACCGCGACGGCTACTACGACTCGGATCGGATCGATTCGGACGAGGTCCAGTACGCCTGGAACAGCGCCCACCAGCCCGGCGCGCGCTACGCTACCGCCTCGTTCGCCGCCGGCACCCTCGATCCCGACTTCGACCTGGCGACGGAACTGGCCGCCCTCGAGACGCCGACCACCCTGGTCTGGGGTCGGGACGCCGAGCTCGTCCCGCTCCAGGAGGGTCGGGACCTCGCCGAAGCGGCCGATCTCGACCTCGTCGTCATCGACTACGCCACGCAGCTTCCGCACGCTGAACATCCGGACCGGTTCGTCGAGTACCTGAGCGCAGAGTTACCGCGAGTGGATGTCGACGAGTAGCCTGCCGTCCGCCCGACGCATTCGATCGCGCTCACTTCTGAACGGTCTCGAGTACCTTCGGTGAGGCGGTCGCCGATTCCGGCTCGTCGCCCATTCCAGTCGTCACTACGAGGCGCATTCCGCGTCGGACGCTCATGTCGACCTCGTGGACCTGGTCTTCCGGAAGCAACACCAGCCGGCCGGCGGTCGGGTTCGGACTGTTCGGAAGGAATACGTTGTATACATCCTGTCCGGCCACGTTCTCGACCGGTGCCGGGCTCTCGCCCGTGACGAGGCCGATCATGTAGACGCCTTCACGTGGGTACTCGACCAAAACGACGCTCTCGTACCCGGTCTTTCGCTCGACGAGCGAATCCGCGACCTGGCGCACGCTCGAGTAGATCGTGCTCACGAGCGGCACGACGTTGATCAGCCGGCCGATGTTGCCGAACAGTTGCCGGCCGACGCTCAGGCGGGTGAAAAAGCCGAGTATCACGATCGCCGTGAGGATCAGGACGACGGCGAGAAACTCGGCGACGATCTCCACGTTCCCCGTGTACTGTGCGAGTCTCGCGGTGCGGACGACCGGTGTGACGAATTGCAACAACCAGTTGACGAGGAATCGGAGAACGTACAGCGTGACGGCGAGCGGGGCGACCAGTATCAGTCCCGCGACAAAACTTTTCTTGATAGCTGCCGTGAGTTTCATAGCGACTTTGAAATCGCCCGGGTGAAATACCCATCGCCGATGCGACCCGTGATCGTAACCGAATACCTGAGAAAGAAACCGTGAGTGCGAGAGCGTTATGCCGGCCGGAGTCCGAGGACGCGCTCGCCGGTCGTTTCGGAGACCGTGACCTGAATTTCGACGTCGAGGCCCGTTTCGACGGCCGAGAGATCGACGCCCACGACCTGTCCGGTGACGCGAACTGGCCCGAAGTTCGCGATGGCCGTCGCGTACGGCGCGTCTTCCTCGAACGCCGGCGTTGGGACGTGCGTGACGTTGAACGTTTCGATCTCGCCGGTCTCGGGCATCTCGACCTTCGAGAGGTCGAGTGAGCCACAGTCCGGGCAGACCCGACGGGGCGGCAGGGAGCCGTGGCCGTTTTCGCACTCGAGATAGTACGCCCCGTCTTCTTCGGCGGCTTCGAGCCACTCGTCGAAGCCAGCGTCTTCGACGCCGTTAGAGTCGCTCATTAGTCCATCACCTCCAGTACGTGAACCGTCGCACTCGCGACCGTGCCACCCGCGTTGTGGGCGAGGCCGGTCGTCGCGTCGGGGATGTGATCGCTGTTGGGGTGGGTGCCGGCCAGAAGCTTCGTGACTTCGGCGATCTGGGACGCTCCTGTCGCGCCGACGGGGTGTCCCTTCGCTTTCAGCCCGCCCGAGAGATTGATCGGCGTGTCGCCGTCGGCGGTCGTCCGTCCGTCGCGGGCCGCGGAGATACCCTCACCGATCGACTCTATGTCCAGCGCCTCGAGTGCGAGCACTTCGGCGATCGTAAAGCAGTCGTGAACCTCCGCGAGGTCGACGTCGCTCGCGTCGATACCTGCATCAGCGTAAGCTTCCACGCCGGCACGGCGTGCGGCGGGCGAGCGTGCCAGATGCTCGCGGTCGTGCAGCGCCATCCGATCGCCGCCCTGCCCGGTGCCGGTGATCGCGACCGGTGCATCGAGGTCGTGGTCCGCCGCGTACTCCTCGCTGGTGAGGACGAGCGCCGCGGCGCCGTCGGAGATCGGACAGGCGTCGTAGAGACCGAGTGGTTCCGAAACCGGTGGCGCCTCGAGAACGTCCGACACTTCAATCGCGCGCTGATACTGGGCCTTGTCGTTGGTGAGCGCGTTCGCGTGGTTCTTGACGGCCACGTGGGCGAGGTCTTCGTGCTCGCCGCCGAACTCGTCGAAGTAGGCCTGTGCCATCAGCGCGTACGCGCCGGGGAACGTCATCCCGGCCCGCACCTCCCAGAGGTCGTCCGCGGCGATTGCGAGCGCCTCGGTCGCGCCCGCGGTGCCGAGGTTGTTCATCCGCTCTGCACCACCGACGAGGAGAACGTCGTTCTCGCCAGTACGGATCCGTTTGACGGCCTCTCGAACCGCGGTGCCAGCCGAGGCACACGCGGATTCGTAACGCGTCGCGGGAGCTCGGACGCCCGCCGCTTCGGCCATCAGCGGCCCCTGATGTCCCTGGTGCTCGGAGAGTTCACCCATGAAGTTCCCGTAGAGGACGGCCTCGACGTCGTCGCGTGGAACGGCACTGTCCTCGAAGGCAACGACACTGGCTTCGGCGAAGAGGTCCCGACTGGTCCGTTCGGGCTTGTTCCCGAACGGCGTGAGCCCTGTGCCTGCGACTCGTACGTTACTCATGTACATTCGCCTAGTAGACGAGACCGTTAATACTCCGCGGTTACGAACTCCATTCTACACTAATTTATACTCCTTGTTTCGCGGCACGTATCGGTTTCCGTGACGACCGAGCGGGAGCGTCCGCGAGTCGACGTCCGCGGGAAGACGGCCGTTTGTAACCGGGATCATATATACTTCCGCGCCCCACACGAGGATATGACAGCCGTTCCGTTCGATCTGGATCTGTTGACGGAACTGACAGAGGTGGGCGGGGTCCCCGGATACGAGGATCGCGTTCGCGATATCGTCGTCAGGGAACTCGAGGAGACCGTCGACCGCGTTCGGACGGATGAGATGGGTAACGTCGTCGGAACGATCGAGGGAGAAAGCGACTATTCGGTCGCCGTTGCCGCCCACATGGACGAAATCGGGTTCATGGTCAAACACGTTCGCGGCGACGAGGGTGGCTTCGGGTTCGTCGAACTCGACGCCCTCGGCAGTTGGGATGCACGGGTCCTCAAGGCCCAGCGAGTAACGATACACGCGACCGACGAAGATATCCCGGCCATCATCGGCTCACCACCGCCACACACGCTGGACGAGGACGACCGCGACGAGACGCCGGAAGTCGAAGACGTCGTCGTCGACCCAGGCCTCCCCTTCGACGCACTCGAGGAGCGCGTCTCCCTCGGTGACATGGTCACGATGGCCCAGACCACCGAACGCGTCGGTGAGACGATAACCGGGAAAGCCCTGGACGATCGCGTCTGCCTGTTCGCGATGCTCGAGGCCGCCCGCCGCGTGACCGATCCCGCAGCGACGATTCACTTTTGTGCCACCGTCCAGGAGGAAGTCGGGCTTCGCGGGGCGCACGCCCTCGGCGTCGACATCGACCCCGACCTCGCACTCGCAGTGGACGTCACCGTCGCGAACGACATTCCCGGGTTCGAGGACGGCGAATACGTCACCGAACTCGGCGACGGCACGGCGATCAAGCTCAAGGACTCGAGCGTCATCACGAACCCGAAGCTCCACGGTCGCCTTCGGTCGATCGCCGAGGACGAGGAAATCGACTACCAGCTCGAGATCCTCCCGTCGGGCGGCACCGACACCGCGGGCTTCCAGAAAGCCGCCGGCGCGAAACCCGTCGGTGCAATATCCATTCCAACGCGGTATCTCCACACCGTCACGGAGACCGCACACGTCGACGATATCGGGGCGACGATCGACCTGCTCGAGGCCTATCTCGCGGCCGAGGACGGGACTGAAGACTATTCCTTGTAAACTATCGTTCGGTCGCAGATCGAACGCCGAACGGCCACAGCCGCTCAGAATGCTAGCGCGTCGACGAGGATCGCGACCAGTACTGCACCGAGGAAGGCATTCGAGGCGTGGAACGACCGGAACGCGGCCATTTCGGTCTGTTCGAAGTGGAGTCGAACGGCGGTCCAGAGAAAGATTCCCCCGAAGAGAACGACCGTTCCGGCGTACAGGATGCCGAGTTCGGTGATCCACGCCAGTGCAATCGTGCTCACGAGCGTCGCGGCGATGTAGTAGAGGATGTGTTTCCGGGTGACTGTCTCGCCGCGGACGACCGGCATCATGGGGAAGCCGCCGCGGGCGTAATCCTCGCCGTAAGCCAGCGCAAGATTGTAGAAGTGCGCTGGTGTCCACAGGAAGATGACTCCCGCGAGCGCGAGTCCCGGCCACCCAATCTCGTTCGTGACCGCAGCCCAGCCGATGAGCGCCGGGAGCGCGCCCGCCGCCCCGCCGATGACCGTGTTCTGGACGGTGTTCGGCTTGAGGAGGAGCGTGTAAACGACGCTATAGAACAGGATCGCCGCCAGTCCCAGCGCCGCGGCCAGGCGGTTGATCGTCAGGAACGCGGTCAGCGACGCCGCGGTCAGCGCGACTCCGAACGCAAGCGCGTTCCGGACCGGAATCAGGTCCACCGCTAGCGGTCGATCGGCGGTGCGGGACATCTTCTGGTCGACGTCGCGCTCGAGGACGTGGTTGAACGTTCCGCTCGCGCCGATCGCGAGGACGCCGCCACCGAGCGTCGCGACGATGGTGGAAATCTCGAGACTGGGTCCGGCGGCAAGTGCCATTCCCGCGGCGGCGACGAGACAGAGCAGCCACATCAGCCGCGGTTTCATCATCTGGAAGTATGCGAAAACGGTCAGCCTGGCCCGGCGCAGTCGGCTCGACGGGAGCGTCCGTTCGGTCGCGGTCGGGACGTCGGTTTCGAGCGGTTCCGGCGAGTCGATGGCGTCGTCCTCGTTGCCGGTCGCGAGTTCGAGGTCCCAGGCGAGTGCGAGTACGATCGCCGTGAAGATGACGAGTCCAAGCGCGAGGTGCAATCCGGGGAGAATCGCAGCGGAGCCGATCGTGGCAGTGACGGCCCCGACACCGATCTGGACCACGTAGAGAACGGCTGCGATGGCGAGGACCGTCCGAACGCGACTCGACGCGTCACCGAGAATTCCGGCAATTGCCGACCCAGCGACGAGCAGGCCGACCACGACAGCCGTGAGCCGGTGGGCCCACGCAATCGCGAGTTCGGTCTGGTTCAACGGGTCCACGGGTGTGTGACAGGTGGGCCACGTCGAACACGACGCGGCCGCGTTCGTCAGCGAGGTCGTCGCGCCGACGATCAATAGTAGATAGACGCCCAACGCGGTCGCTGCGAGCAGTGCGGAGAACTGTCGGCGCGTGCCGATCGGGCGGGGAAAGGATTCGGTTGCCACGGCTAGTCTCGTCTACACCCTTCGACTCCGCGTATTTATGATTCCCGCTTCTTCCCGCTTTCTCGGACTTTTAGCTGTAATTGAGGACGCTAACCCCCCTTCTGCTCACGGCGACGCCGTTCGCATGGTCAGCGGGACCGACGGTCCCGCGCTATCCTCAGCGAGCGAAGCGAGCAGAGAGGGGAGACAGCGCCTGCACGTCTTGGTTTCGTGTGAATCGGCACCCTTATTATCTCTTCGGTCGAAGGTGAGAATAAGATGCTCACCACGTTTCCGGCGGTGTTCAAACGTGACAACAAGCATGCATCGTCGGTTGTGGCCGAGTGTCGATTCGGGAGGAGCGGGACACTCCGAACCGCCCGTAACGGGAAGCCGCCTGCGGAGTCTGGAACCGTCCGCAGAACGCCGTTGGCGTTCTGCCGGGCCGCACGAGACGCTCCGCGTCTTGTGGACGCTGTGGGATCTGTTCCTGCACGTTCCGACACAGAAACAGGACGCTCCGTCCGCAACAAGCAAGGGCCGGGGAGGCCCGAGCGCGGGAGGGCGGAGTAGTTCACTCGGAAGAAAACGCTACTCGAGGGGCAACAATACCCCCGGCAGTGGTCTCGAATTTCGGCTTCCATCCTCGCCGCTGAATAACCGATCGCGCACGCACGAGGGTGACAGGATGAATGCCGTAGCGAATCGAAACACGACTCGAGAGACACGATCAGGATGCTCCTCGAGTGCACGGCGAACAACCACACGGTGTCTGGCGGTCACTACTCATGTTACTGGGTTTCTTCCACCACCTCTCACATTTTTGCCGATCGGATTCACAGGTACCGCCATCACGATACCCTCGTCTTCGTCGTTGGTGCCGATAATCTGGTGCGCTCCGCCCATAATAAACGCAGCAAACCGAAGAGCAATTGTCCTAGTCCGCGTACCCGTTCACGTGCCCGACGAGACGCATGGCCCAGCGTCTGCAGTCGACGACCCTGCTCCAGCGGCCGCAGTTGCGAACCCCGCGTTCGACGTACACGGCGACGAACCGCCCGCTCGCTGTCCGTACTGCGACCGACCGTTTCGGCGGGACCGATACGAATCGCTCCACCGCGGCCTCGCACACCCCGAGCGACTCTCCGTTCGGGAGCGCGCCGCGTTCGATCGCGCTCGCGACGAGGAAAATCCGGCGGTTCGCCGCGTCCGACTCCACGCGATCGGCGTCCTCGTTCTCCTGTACTTCGGGCTGTTGATCCTCGCAGCGTTCGTCGTCTGAGACGGAGCACTGTCGAGAAACCCTCCGGCAGATAGACGGCCTGGCTTCCCACCACCGGACGGTTCCGCGTCGGCGACGAACCCGAATCGCTCACCGACTCCCGATCCCGATTCGAGATTGGACGTGTGCTCGAAAACGGAAGCGACGGTCCGATCCAGGTGAACGCGGCTTCGACCGCGTCCGCCTCATCTGTCTCTCGAACTCGTATTTAAGTTACTCAATATGAATTGCACCCTGAACACCGTCGGTGAATCTGTCGGAGAGGCCTACCGTATCGACGGTTCAGGCCGCCAGCGCGTGCAGTTCGAGTTCCCGGCCTTCCAGCGGTTCGTCTCGGCCGGCGATACCCTCTCGTTACGACTCAGCCTCGAGAGTCCCCTCTTCAAGGAATCGAATCGATCCGACAGTGTGACGGTCGTGCCATCCAGGTCCGAAATCCGTCTGCCTCAACGCCCACAGTAACCGACCCTCGTTCACTACGGTGACAGAAGACGACCGATAATTTTCAGCCCGCATCGGGAATCTCGCCAGCAGCCTCCGGGCGACCAATCGCCGGCTCCCGGGTCGTGGTACGTGTCACAGTCACATCCCCATGTCCTCGGCCGCGTCCGGGACCGGCAACTCGTGGGGTGAAACGCCGAGCAGTTCCCCCGCGTGATCGAGTGCCATATCGAACCCGTAATAGCGCTCGAGTTCGTCACCTGCGGTCGTTCGTCGAACTTTCAACATCGCGTAGCCCTCGATGTTCTGGGCGATCGCTGCAGTCCCGCCTGGTCCACGCTCGTCTCCGCCGTCGCGTTCGAACGCGAGGATTCGCTCCGTTTCGGTTTCGGTGTAGGTAGCCGTGACGCCGTTGGCTTCGGCCGCCCGCTCGTCTGTCATGGTCGGTACTCGTGGGTCAATCACCGGGAACCTGTCGGTTCCGATCGAATCGGCCGCCGGACGGCGAACATCGACACCGATTTTTTGGTCGCCTTCGAGGTGCACCCGTGAGCCGTTCGGACCTCGCTCCGTCTCGTCCGCCGCTCGCGACGTTTCATCTCACGCGCGCGGTCGCTGCCCAGTGGCTCGTCGTTTCCGCCGTGGGGTTTTTCGGCTTCGCGTACTGTTTCGGGCACGTCCTCGCCGTAGTTCGCGGTGTCGCTCTCGAGCCGATCGTGATCGAAGCGACCCTTCGGCCCACGATCCCCGGGTGGTTGGCCGTATCACTGGGATTGCTCGTCTGCGTCGTCGTTCCACACGAACTGCTCCACGGCGGCGTCCTGGCATATTACGGCGGTTCGGCGGGGTACGGCATCGGCGTCTCGCACTTCCTGTTACCTTACGCCTACGCCGAAACCGACGGCACGAAATATACTCGGAATCAACTCCTCGTGGCGCTGTTGGCGCCCTTCGTCGGACTGACGGCGTTCGGACTCGCCGTAATGGTCGTCATCCCGTCTCCGCTGCTCGTCGTTCCGCTGGCGGCGAACGCGGCCGGTTCGATCGGCGACCTCTGGATGGCCGCCGTCCTCTGTCAGTACCCCGCCGACGTTCGCGTGGGCGGACTCCCCGACGCCGACGGCCGCGGATTCGGTATTTACGGTTCGAGGCGCCGCACGACCGCCCGAATTCCGGGCACGTCACTCCTGTCACGATTCGTCACCGGCAGCGTTGGGACGCTCGCTGCGGTCGCGACGTACGCGCTCATCGCCGTATTACTTTCGCTCGCGTTCGGCACTGGCGATGTCGTCCTCGGCGACCCGGATGCAGGGTGGCTTCTCTTCCGCCACGTCCGGCGGGCAGACGGTAGTGCGATCCTCGAGGTCGGCGACGGCCCGCTGCTCGGCGTGGCCGCCGTCGGCGGGGTGGCGTGGGCGCTGATCGCGTCCGTCCGCAGGCGCTTCGTGCGTGGATAGGGGAGCCTCCGAATACCGCGAGACACGACCGGCGGATTCGCAAACCGTAACGTTCGAGCGTGCGCCCCACCGAGGCCGTGGTATGGCCAAGTGGCTCCAGAGCGGTCGCCGCCGAGACGTCTGTTTTCTGCTCGCAGCCGCTGCGGACGGTGAACTGCGCGGCCAGCAACTGAAATCCCGTCTCGAGTCCCACTACGACGACCGAATCGAACCGAAGGCGTTCTACGGCTCGCTCTCCGCGCTGGTCGACGCCGGTTTCGTCGAGAAACGGACGGCGGGTCTTCACGACGTGTACGCGCTGACTGAATCCGGCGAACGGCGAGTGCGAGACCACTACGCGTGGGTTCGGAACTGCGTGGAAGACTAGCCCACTTCGAAAGCGGTCGATCGTGGCTCGAGTAACCGGTCGAGATTCGGGTCAACGATCGTGGCTCGAGCGATTACTCGAGCAACTGATCACCGATCGTATTCCGTAGCACTTCGCTGGTCCCTTCGTAGATCTCGTTGAGCTTGGCGTCGCGGTAGAATCGTTGTGCGGCGAAATCCTTGGTATAGCCGTAGCCGCCGTGGATCTGGATTCCTTCGTTCGCGACCTCGCGGCTCACTTCCGACGCGTAAAGCTTCGCCTGGGATGCGTCCTTGATGTAGTTCTCGCCGCGGATTTTTTTGTCGGCGGCTTTGTGCATGAGCATCCGAGCGGCCTGAATCTTGGTGTCCATGTCCGCCAGTTTGTGCTTGATCGACTGAAATTCGCCGATCGGCTGGCCGAACTGCTCGCGCTCGGTTGCGTAGTCACGCGCCTCGTCGAAGGCCGCGCGAGCGATTCCGACGCCTCGTGCGGCGATAGTGATCCGGCCGCCGTTTAACGTCTTCAGCGCGTGGACGAACCCCTCGCCCTCGTCGCCGAGCCGGCGGCTCTCGGGAATGCGGAGGTCGTCGAAGCGAAGCTCGGCAGTCGGACAGCCCTTGTCGCCGAGTTTCTCTTCCGTGCCCTCGACGATGAAGCCGTCGTCCTCCTCGGGTCTGACGACGAACGACGAGATGCCCGTATTGCCCGCATCGGGATCGGTCTTCGCGAAGACCGTAACCGTGTCGGCGACCGAGCCGTTCGAAATCCAGAGTTTACCGCCGTTGATGACGTACTCGTCGCCCGCTTTTTCCGCAGTGGTTTCCATCGCGGGTACGTCGCTTCCCGCTCCCGCCTCTGAGAGCGCGAACGCCCCGACGTCCTCACCCGCCGCCAGCGGCGTCAGGTATTCCTCTCTCTGAGAGTCGTCGCCGAACTCGTAGAGCATGTTCCCGGCCAGCGAGGTATGGGCGGCCACGATCGTCCCCAGTCCGCCGGACCCGCGGGAGATTTCCTCGAGTCCGATCGCATACGAGTGGTAATCCAGCCCGGCACCGCCGTATTCCTCGGGGAACGGCATTCCCATCAGTCCGAGCTCGGCCATTTCGTCGACGAGATCCCGGGGAAACTCGTCGTCGTGGTCGATCACGTCGGCGACGGGGACGACCTCCTCGTCGACGAATTCCGACACCATGTCCCGAATCTGTTGCTGCTCGGCCGAGAGTGCAAAGTCCATGGTCGATGATTTGGGACCTCGCTTCTTTATTGTTCTTCTTTCGCTGATCCAGTTCGAAAACCACTCGAGAAAACGATGTGAGACCCGTGAGAGGAACTCGTACGATGCTCGATCGAACGGACGGCGAATCGGGGAGACGCCTCAGGCAGCTACGACTCGTCGACGAGCTGAAACGCACGGACGACGAGGTACAGCAGGACGATTCCGGTGCCGACCGCGAGGACGAACTGAGCGGCGATCGAGAGCATCGCTCCGAATATGGGGACGAACCCGAGGAGCTGACCCAGGAGGAATTGCAAGAGGAGCGGGACGAGCGCGAGCGCGCCGACGACTGCGACGAGTTTCGCGAGTGGAATCGACTCTTCGAGCAGTTGGTCGGTATCGAGTTCTCCGGACTGCGGATCGAAGAACGGTCTCGAAGGCGGCATTTCCTACGTGTCACTCTGCCATAATAATAGGTCTTCGGGATGTACGGCGAACTGCCGGTGAAATAGCTATCTGACGATCGCTCGTCTTCGTCCGATGAGCAGACCGCCGGTGAATCAGTGGGAACGCGAACGAACTGGCCTCGATGTTGGCCCGCCGATACTGGTCGGTGCGCCGATACTAGGCGGTATCCGTACTCCATTCGCCCGGGGTCAAAACGGAGCCCTCAAACCGCTCGTTTTCGAAGGGAGACACAGTGGTTGTCGCTCTCATCGAACCGTTGCCCGCTGACCCATTCGCCGTGATGAACACGGTCGGACTGGTCGCATTCGCCCTGGTCGGTTCGACCAAGGCGATCCGCGAGGAGTTTGACGTCTTCGGAATCGCGGTCGTCGGACTCGTCACGGCGTTCGCAGGTGGGGTGACACGAGACCTTCTCGTCGACCGCGTCCCGCTGGCGCTCACCTCGTTCGGCGAGATCGGTCTCGGGATACTCGGCGTCGCCCTCGCGATCGGCCTGCATAGCGCACTCGAGTCACCGGATGGCCATCCGATCACGCTCCTCTCAGATGCCGTCGGACTCGCCGCGTTCGCGACGGCCGGAGCCATCGTCGCGACGGAGGCCGGCGTCTCCAGTTTCGGCGTCGTCGCGATCGCGACGATCAACGCGGTCGGCGGTGGTGCGGTCGCGGATATCCTTCTGGACCGAGCGCCGTTCATCCTGTTCGACGACTTCTACGCGAGTTGTGCGGTCGCCGGCGGGAGCGTCTACGTGATCGTGGGAGGTATTGGTGGGATGGAAAGCACCGCCGCGGCGGTGTGCGCCGCGGTGACGGTGGGAACGCGACTGACGGCGGTCACCTACGGCTGGAGCCTCCCGGCGGCACAGATGCTCGGATTCGTTCGGGACGAGCCCCGCGATAGCCAGTAGCGCGTCAAATCGGGGCCAGCCGCTAGTTCGTCACACCAACGGCCAAATGGGCGTTCGTTCCCGAGATCACGCGCGGGTCCGTCTGATCGAGATTCTCGAGCAGGTCCGGACGGCCGACCGAGCGTTGCCCGACCCGGTGACGCTCGAACCGTCGATCAGCACCGTCAGCGAGGCGATCGAGGCGTACGACCGAATCGATGGTGGCGGCGCTCCGACCGCCACTGTCGATCGGTAACGGAAACCGGGTCAGCGCCGAGGCGGCCGATGTATCGGCGATATGGGGATCGTCTTCTTCGGTTCGATCCGGTTCCCGTCCGAACAGGTCGTTCCGACAGTTCCCGTGGTGGCACGATTCCCGCCCGGTTCCACTGCTGGGCAAAATCGACGGTTCTCCCGTCACCGCCGCGAGTCGTCACCGCGTCGACGTCTTACTAGTATCGTTACTGTAGGCGGTAGAATTAACTCGAAGAGGCTGTAACGGGCGGTCTGCGCCCACGACCGAGCGGAAGATCACGCCGAGACCGCGGCGTTTTTCCCGGATGGTAACCAAACTAACTCGAGTAGATGACCACGGGCCAGCCCGAACCCTCCACCGACGCCGACCTCGAGTGGTGTTACAACGCGGTTCACGGCGTTTCGCGGACTTTTTCGATCACGATCGATCGGCTCGAAGAGCCGATGGCGAGACACATCTGTCTCGGCTACCTACTTTGTAGAATAGCTGATACGATAGAGGACGCGGGACACATCCCACCGGAAACGCAGACCGAACTGCTCGCGGAATACGATCGATTGCTCGATCCGAACGCGGACGGCTCCGTCTCGGCGTTCATGGACGACGTTGAGCCGTGGATTCCGGACGACTGCACCGATGACTGGGAGGTCGTCGCCGAGACACCGCGCGTGCTCCAGACGTTCGAATCACTCGACGAAGAACCTCGCGAGATAATGCGCGATCCAATCCGCGAACTCGTCGATGGGATGGCGATGTTCACCGATCGGTACGCCACCGAAGGCGGACTGCGCCTCCAGACCGTCGAGGAACTCGAGGAGTACTGCTGGTACGCAGCAGGCACGGTCGGCACCCTGATAACCGGGCTGGTCGCCCGCGGGACCTCCCGCGAGCGAGCCGAGGAGATGCGCCAGAACGCGCGCTCGTTCGCGCTCTTGCTCCAGTTGGTCAACATCGCGAAGGACGTCGAATCCGACTACCACGACGAGAACAACGTTTATCTGCCCGCCGAGTGGCTCGCCGCGGAGGACGTTGATATCGAGTCCGTCACCGACGAGGCCCATCATGGTGGCGTCACCAACGTCGTCAAGCGCGTCACCGGCCGCGCAGAACGCTACCTCGACGATGCCCAGCGCTACCTCGAAGTCGTCCCGGAACACCACGGCAATCGACTGTCGGCGTGGGCAATCCCCTATCTACTCGCGGTTGGCACCCTCCGAGAACTTCGTGAACGACCCGAAGACGTCGTTCGCGAGGGAGACGTCAAGGTGTCCCGGGCGGAAGTGTACGCCCTCCTTCAGCAGTTCGAGGAGGGCGTCCCCCGCTCGCGCCTGGACGAACTCCGCAACAAGATGTCGAAGCAGCCACTTCATCAGTGAGCGGCCGCCGCTGAAACGGCGAGATACTGTCTCGTCGTGTACTGTATCGAAAGTCGAGCGACCGAACGACGCTCCTCAATCGCCGGACCGGGCTGGTTCCAGTTCGATCGCATCCCCATATGAACAAATTTCTACCATCTTCGCGGTCCGTCGGTCGATGTCTCGGAGAATCGCTGTCGTCGTCTCGAAGATTCGCAGTTGCAGTCGCAGTTTCGAAGGACTTCCAGCCCTCATCACGAGAACCCGCAATTACTGTCTCGAGGGCCCGGTCGAACGGCGGACGGCACAACACAGATACGAGAGACCTGATACGGTGTGAGAAATCGCCACTGGTCTCGGACGTCCTCGAACGTACCGCTGGCCCGTCAGTCGTGAACGTACCCGATTCCACGTCCACGAGCATCGATGGCGTTCGCGAGCGCGCTCGAGTCGCACTCGAACGACAATTCGGTATCGACCGGCGCGCTAGCGGCTTTTCGAATCGCACTCGGGGATATCGAACGGTCGTGTTTGAACGACCAGAACGTTGAATTACAGCCGGTTCCAACTATCGGCTAACCGATGAGCGATGCCACCGTGGACGACAATCCGGTCATCCTCTTCGACGGCGTTTGCAACCTCTGTAACGGGTTCGTCCAGTTCATCCTCCCGCGTGATACGGATGGGATCTTTCGCTTCGCGTCACTCCAGTCTGACGTCGGGAGGGAACTACTGGCCGAACACGGATTGCCGACCGACGAACTCGAGTCGCTCGTCCTGATCGAGGGCGACGATAGCTACGTCAAGTCCGATGCGGTCATCAGAATCGCCCGACTCCTCGGCGGGATGTATTCGTTGCTCGGCCCGTTCAGGCTCGTCCCGAAAGCGATCAGGGACAGGGCGTACGATTTCGTCGCCGCCCGCCGCTACCGCTGGTTCGGAAAGAACGACCAGTGTGCGATGCCGCCGCGGGATGTCGACGCCGGCGCCCGCTTCCTCGAGTAAGCGTCGGGGGTCGGTCTCGCACGAGTCGTCGCGATCAGGAGAGCGATAGCCCGCGAATCTCGACCGAGTCCCCGTCGGCGACGTGACCGATAACCCGTCCGTCGGTGGCGGCGACGAGGTCCGCGGCCTGATCCTCGGAGAGCGAGACGACGAACCCGGTCCCCATATTGAACGTTCGGTGCATCTCTTCGTCCGTCACGTTCCCTTCCTCCTGTACGAACTCGAAGATCGGCTGTACCGGCAGCGGATCGTCGATCACGTACTCGCACTCGCCCATCCGCAGCAGGTTCGTCCAGCCGCCACCCGTCACGTGCGCCGCCGCGCGGACGCCGTGATCGTGCATCGGCTCGAGCAGGTCCGTATAGATCCGGGTCGGTCGAAGCAGTTCCTCGGCAATCGTCACCTCCGGGTCGAGCGGGAACGCGTCGGTGTAGTCGTGGGTGCGCGTCACCGCCTCGCGGGCGAGGGTCAATCCGTTCGAGTGGATCCCGTTCGACGGGAATCCCACGAGCACGTCACCGACTCGTGCGTCACCATCGAAGACGTCATCCGGTTCGGCGAGACCAGCGCAGGTGCCCGCGAGGTCGAATCCGGTTACCACCTCGGGCATCACCGCGGTCTCGCCGCCGAGCATCGTGAGATCGGCCTGCTCTAAGCCGACCGCGAGGCCTTCCCCGATCTGGTTCGTCAGTTCCTCGTCGGGTTCGTCGATCGCGAGATAGTCGACGAACGCGACCGGTTCGACGCCCGCAGCGACGAGGTCGTTAACGTTCATCGCGATGCAGTCGATGCCGATCGTCGAGAAATCGGCGATTGCCTCCGCGATGAGGAGTTTCGTCCCGACGCCGTCGGTCGCCAGCGCGAGATACCGGTCGCCGATGTCGATCAGTCCGGCGTACTCGGTCCGCAGACCGCTTCCGAAGGCCTCGAGCAGGGCCGCGGTCGCGTCCTCGCTGGCCTCGATGTCGACGCCGGTTTCGGCGTAGGTGAGCCGTTCCTCGTCTGCGTCGTCCGTCTCGGTCATACTCGAACCACCTCCCGGGCCGAGCAAAAGACCACCGGTCCGGCGGACGTCGACGTCGCAGTGACGGTCCCTGAAACAGATCGTCAGAACGGCGTGACGCGGACGAACGCGGCGTCGGATTCCGAATCGGGACGAAGGTGGTATTAGAATAATCCGACGCGGAAGATCACGAATCCGGCGAGCACCACGCTCGGGGTGAACACCAAGACGAAGACCCCTTTGTGCCACTGGAGGACGGATTTCCCGTCGAGCGGGCCGAACGGAATCATGTTGAACGCGGCGAGAAAGAGGTTGATCCAGATTCCCATCTGACCGACGATTCCGAGAATACCAGGAAATATCATCAGCGGGAGGAAGAGAAGCGCGAGGAGGAGGTTCGTGACTGGCCCCGCGAGGGCGATCAACCCGTTTTCGCGTTGCGTGATCTGGCCGCGGTGGTAGACGGCACCCGGTGCGGCGAAGAGGAAGCCGACGAGAGCGCCCATCACCGCCAGAAAGAGCATTTGATAGTCCGCGCGAAACTCCGCGAGCTGGCCGTGTTCGATCGCGACGACCTTGTGCGCGAGTTCGTGCAGGAGGAATCCCACCCCCACGGTCACGAAACTCAGACCGACCATGATCGCGAACGATCCGAGACTGGCCCTCCCCGTGTGGACCGGGGCCAGTATCAGCGCGAATGCGACGCTGAGTGTGACCCATGCGACCGCGAGGTCGCGCAGTTCCCTGTCGCTGAACGTCAGTTCGGGACTGGTGTTCCGCTCGGTGCGATGGCTCATCAGAGAAGCCCCCGAATCAGCTCGAGGCTGTTTTGTGCCCCCTGCAGGAGCTGCCCCATCAGGGCGTCGACACCACCGATTTCGGGAGCAAGCCACGGAAGGACCACGAACGGAAACAGTGCCGTCGCGATCATGCTTCCGATATTCGTGAGCGCGACGATCATGATGAGCCGGAACAGCGGGACGGCGAACATCGCCTGGATCGCCTCGCCGATCGGCCGTTCGGTGTCGTCGACGATTTCGTTCAACGTCTGGATGTCGCGGACGTTGACCGGCCGGTATTTGAGTTCGATGTAGCCGGCGAACCAGCCGGGTGCGAGCAGCGGGTTGATGCTCGTCAACCAGGCCACTGCCCCACCGATGCCTGCGCTGGCCCAACGTGCGCCGGCCAGCCGCGCCAGCGTGAACGCGAAAATGCCGTTGAACAGGAACCAGGCGACGAACAGCTTCAGCAGAAACGCGTTCCTGACTCCCGCCATGATCAACAGGAAGAAAAAGCCGAGGAAACCGACCATAATCAGGTAGCCGACGATTTTCACCGGCGAGAAGCGACTGCTCGAGGCGGTGCCGGACAGTGACTCGATCGATGGAATGTCTCCTGGGTTCCCCAGGTGGCGTTCGATGCCGGCTCTGTGTCCGGCACCGACGACGGCGAGGACGTCGTAGCCCTGTTCGCGGAGTTCGTTGAGGTTGTGCGCGATGTAGGCGTCGCGCTCGTCGATCAGTGCGTTCGCACCGCGGGGGCTGAACTGGCGAAATTCCTCCATCATGGCGCTGACGACGTCGCCGTCCGTGAGTTCCTCGATATCGATCTCGTCGATCTCCTCGACGTCGCCGCCGAGCGCGTCGAGAACTACCCCGAGGGCAGCGCCGACGCTGACCCCGACGCCGAGCCCGGCGAGTATCCCGGCGGTTCCGCGAATCGCGTGGATGCCCACGTTCTCGACGGTCGCCGCCGAGAACGGCCCCACGAACGTCCCGGTCGCGACCAGTGTGAGGCTGCCGAGGCTGCCGAGGAGGACGCCTGCGAGGATGCGCATCGAGAACCCAGAGAGGTAGCCGTCGGCGTACTGTCTGGTCGACTCGAGAGACGGGAGGAAAATGAGCCCGGCGACTGCGCCGAGGAGGGCACCGATCGCACCGCCTCCGACGTATCGTAACGTCGGGGGGGTGACGGTGCCGACTAACAGGAGATCACCGAATCCGAACAGCGGAGCGAGAAACACGGCCACGAGGAGGCCGAGGACTATCCCACCGATCGCGCCGAAGGTGAGCCCGATCGTCCGGGGATCAGTGATACCGAGTGCCAGCCCCCCGATCATTTTTAGTTTCTCGGTGAACGACAGCCGACTCCAGAACCGCTGGATCGTTACCTGAATGTCTCGGTCGACCAGGGCGACGCCGCATCCCGTTTCTTCGGCGGCCTCGATGCCGGCGCGCATGTCCGCACCAGGCTCGATATCAAACTGCTCGCCCAGTCGCGACTGTACGTACGACAGCATCCAGTAGGCGAGAAACTGAAAGACGGTGTTGCCCGAGAGGAGATCCTCTGCTTCGATGTCGTCTGGTGTGCCGCCTTGCATCTGGCGGTAGCGTCCCTCGTCGAGTTCGACGGCGACGATATCCGGTTCCTCGCGCTCGATCGTGTCCCGAACTTCGTTCACGCTCGCTTGCGAGACGTGTGCCGTCCCCAGCACCTCGACAGAGCCGCGGTCACGGTCGGGCGGCGCTGGCGGCTCCGGCACGTCGGCCTCGCCTGCATCGCTCATTACTGTCCTGAACTCGGTGGCGACTTTTACCAGTGTCGGACCGCGAGTAGTAGGGACTCGTCTGGGGGTCGGCGCGATGGCAATCGAACTCGCCGATCCCCTTTCTGCGGGGACGAGGGCGGGGGGATGTCTGCCATGCGGTTTGCAGGGGAGACCTGCGTCACCGCTCGAGTCGCCGGAAGCAATAATACGAAAACGCGACGGCGGTTGCGGTAGTGACCAGGGCCGGCACGACGAGAACGTATACGGCGTACTCGTCGAACAGGAGTCCGACCACTGCGACGACCGCGGTGAGCTTGAACAGGCGACCCGTGAGGTCGTGCGTCCGGTCCCATACCGTGTCGCTGCTGAGCGTCCACGGCGTCCGGATTCCGACGAACCAGTTTGACTTGGCGCGGGGGAGGAGGGTACCGACGGCGTAGAACAGGCCGGCGACCGCCCCAAGGATGAGACGCACCACGTCGAACTCGTAGCCCAGGTTGAACGCGATGATGCCGGCGTGGACGATGGCCATGAATCCGGCGAAGACGACTACGAACCAGTCGTAGGCCGGCCGAAACGCCGCGACGTTCTCCGAACGAGGATGGATTCGCGGGATCAGGGCAAAGACGGTCATCACGACGGCCGAGAGTGCGGAAACGAGCGTGAGCGCCAGCGACTTCGACATGGTGTCCCGTCCGGGTCGCCGACCGCGTTCCAGTGGGTGACCAGCCGGTCCGGGAGCGCCGGCGCCGCCACGAGGCTCGTCGCACCCGTGTGGACGACGAGCCCGGCCGCTACCGCGAATCGGTGACTAACGCTCATATAGAATGTGATGAGTGCGGCACGGATCAAATCGGTGGTTCGGGGATCGACGGAACCTGAGGGTTCAGAGACCGATGGAATTTGGGGGGTCGAGGACCGATGGACGCGAAAAGTCCGGGAAAGCACGTGATTCGCTTGCAGCACCGATTGCGGGCCCGAGGTGGTGCTTACTCTCTGTCGATATCTGACGATCCGGGGGTGCGGCCTCTGACGTCTTCGATGGCACCTTCGACCGTTCCGCGCGTTTCGGCGACCGTCGCGCCGACCAGTCCGCCGATCGCTCCCCCTGTACTCGCAGCGTTTCGGCTGAACAGTCCACCGATCGCCGCGCCGATTGCTGCGCCTATCGCAGCGTACCGTGCACGGAGCAATATCTGTTTGATTCGTTCTTTCATGTGTTGTTACTCGTGACAGTGACGGATAAATATGACTCTCGGGTACAGACGCTGAGAGACGAATCGAACGGAGGACCGCCGCTCGCTGGACGAACGGTCGCCGAACGTTCAAAGAAGCGTGTCGACCGCCGCCAGGGATTCGAGAACGTGATCGGGCTCGACGTCGCTCGATGCGAGGGCCGTACGATCGGTGACGCCGGTGAGGACGAGGGCCGTTTCCATACCGGCCCGGTTTCCGAGCACGATATCGGTGTCGAGGCGGTCGCCGACGACGAGGGTTTTCCCGGGATCGGTTTCCAGCCTGTCCATCGCTGCCGCCGCCGCGGCTGCGGACGGTTTGCCGAGGATTGCGTCCGGTTCCCGGCCAGCAACGGCCTCCATCGCGGCGAGGATTGCACCGGAGCCCGGAATCTCTCCCTCGTCGATTGGAATCGTCGCGTCGGGATCGGTGCCGTAGAAGGGGACGTCTTCCTCGAGCGCCCGCAAGGCCTCCCAGAGCGTTCCAAACGAGAAGTGTTTGTCGAACGACCCGAGAACGACCTCGGCCGCGTCCGGGTCGGTCGTCAATTCGACGGCAGCGTCCTCGAGAATTGCCTCGAGGCGGTCCCCGCCGACCAGAAAGACCCGCTCTCCGTCGTGGGTCGCTGCGAGATAGTCGGCGGAAACGGTCGCGGATGTGAGGACGGTGGTCGGATCGACGTCGATCCCGTAGGGCGCGAATTTCTCGCGGTAGTGGTTGCTCCCGCGCGTCGGATTGTTCGAGAAGAGCAAGCGGGAACAACCCGCCGCCTCGAGCGTCTGCAGAGCGTCGGTCGCGCCCGGGAGCAACGATTCGCCTCGGACGATCGTTCCGTCGACGTCGAGGATCACCGCCTCGTAGTCAGTCATTGGAAGACCGTACGGTCGGCCGGCGATTGAGTGTTGGGATCGGCGTCGGATCCGCCGGGAAAACTCCATACGGCTGTCAACCGTAGGGTGTGATATGACGCTCGACGTCGAGATTCCCGAACCGCCGACGCTCCGCGGGCCGCAGGACCCCGGCGACTACGATGCCGTCTCAGAACCCGATGCGCGGACAGGTGACGACGCTCGACGGCAAGAGCTGGCGGGCTTTCTGGACAGCGGCGCCTGGGAGGACGCCTTCGACGATTGGGCCGCAGAGACGTACATGACTGAAGCGGAGTTTCGAATCGTCCGCGAGCTTGGCCTGCTGGACGAACTCGATTTTTACTGGAACCCGTCGGCGGACGACGTCGGCTACCTCGTCCCGGCGATTCCGGACGACCGGCTGGAAGGTCGCGACGATATCGACGCTGACGATCTCGAAGAGGAATTGGACGCCCTCGCCAGGACGGTCAGCGAAGTGCTGGAAACCGACTACATCCACCGAGACGGCGAGGAGTTCGGCTATACCTGGGAATAGCGGCCGGGGAACAGTGGCAGAGCGGATGCGGACGCGACGTCTCGCCGGTCGTTAGTGGCTCGCCGAGACCGCGCTACGGACGGCCGGCGCTTGCCGTCGGTGGCCCGCTGCGAGGTGGGAATTCTTATCCGCCGACCCGACTTACGACCTCCCATGACACTCGAGGTCGAGCCGCCCGAACCGCCGGAACTGGAGTTCGTCGATCCGAACGAATACGAGGACGCGACCATCAGCGCAGACGGAGCCGAGGAGATCGACTACCGCCGCGAGGAACTGCAGGCGTTTCTCGAGGAGGGTGCCTGGACGGAAGCGTTCGACGAGTGGCGCAGCGACACCGATCTCGGGAAACGTGAGTACGAGATCACCCATGATCTGGATCTCTTCGCTGGATTCGATTTCTTCTGGGACGATTTCGCCGACCGCGTCGGCTACCATGCGCCGGGTATCCCGGAGGACTGGCAAGCCCGGGAGTATCACCCCGAACTCGACACCTGGGGGACGGTCTCCTCGATCAACGCCGAACTGACCGAGTTCGGCCAGATCGTCTCGGTCACGCTCAAGGAAGAATACGTCGACTGGGAGGCCGAGTACGAACCGCCGGAAGACCTGCCCGATTTCGACTGATCGGCCTGTGGGCGGGTAGGCGCGTCGGTTCGTGTCTCGCGTCGGTGTCAGTTGTCTTTATCCGGTCCACTCGCCCGCGAGATCTCCGGCGACGTTCTCCCGCCAGTGATCGAATCCGTCCTTGCAGTCGGTATTGTCGTTGATGTGATCGATGAACCCGGCGCCCGGCGACGCCAGTTCGTCACCGCAGAACGGACAGGTAATTGGGTCGATCCAGTCTGTCGTCGTGTTCGCAGCCATCGGTGGCCGAGTCTATCAGGATCTATCATATAAGTCTCGCCCGTTAGGATTTATTACAATTGGTATGGCATATTATGTCAACAAAGGTGGTTTCAGAGGGCCGATGGAGTACACCCTGCTCTACGGTGACGGATCAGACCAGCCCGAGGGAGTGGCCTGATCGGCGATACGTGCCAGGGTCGAACGCCCGTCGCGTGGCGAGCGAAACCCCAGATCGGTAGATACTCGGGGTTCCGGTTTCGACTCTGGACGAGAACGCATGTCGGTTCGACGATCGGCTGGACGATTCGCCGAGTACGATGTACTCGTCTTGACGGCTGCGATCTGGTTTCTCGCGAAGTTTCTCCGGTACGTCTTTCCGCCGTTGTTCGATTCGTTTCAGGCGAGCTACGGCGTTTCGGATGCCGTCCTCGGAACCGCCTTCTCGGGACTCATGCTCTGTTATGCGGTCATGCAATTTCCATCGGGCGTCCTCGCGGACCGGCTCGGGACGGTGACGGTCATCGCGGCTGGTGCGGTGGTCGGGGCCGCGGCGGCGGTCGCGCTTTCAATCGACTCACCGTTCATCATCCTCGTCGGCGCGATGCTCGTTATCGGAGCCGGGACCGGCGTGCACAAGACGGTCGCTGTTCGGCTCCTCGCTCGAGCCTATCCCAAGCGGACGGGGCGGGCTCTCGGATTTCTGGACACGTTCGGGGCCTTTAGCGGCGTCGTCGCCCCTGCAGCCGTCGTCGGGGTCGCGTCGCTGGCCGTCGGCCCGGTCGCGAGTTGGCGGTTGCTTTTTCTGGTCTCGGGCCTCGTCGGGCTGGTTCTCGCGGTGACGTTCGTAGTTCGGGTGCCCCGGCGGCTTCCGGACGATTCCGCTGGACCGGAATCGAACTCGAACGATCGTGGGTTCGGGATCGCACAGTACGTCTCGCTCTTTCGTGACTTGCGGTTCTCGGTGTTCGCCCTGTTGACGGTCCTCTTTTCGTTCATGTACAACGGGCTGGTCGCGTTCGCACCGCGGTATCTCACGGTCGAGGCGGGTCTCACCCCGGCGACCGCGAGCGTGCTCTATAGCGGCCTCTTCCTCGCGAGTCTGGTCCAGTTGGTGACCGGCAATTTGAGCGACCGGGCAGGACGACTTCCGATCATCGTCACGATGCTCGGACTCGCTTCGGTCGCACTGGTCGCGTTCGTGTCGGTCACCGAGACGGGGAACCCGATCCTGCTCGGCGGGTTGTTCGTCGCCGTCGGTATCGGCTCGCACGGCTTTCGGCCCGTCAGGAGTGCCTATCTGATGTCCGTCATTCCGGACGATGTGGCCGCCGGCGGGCTCGGCGTCGTCCGAACGCTGTTGATGGGCGCCGGCGCGATTGCACCCGCAATCGTCGGAACTCTCTCCGAAACCGCTGGCTTTAGGGTCGCGTTCTGGCTCCTTGCGTCGACTGTCGTCCGTGCTACGGGGCTCGGTTGCCTGCTTCTGGTTTTCGGGCACCGGTCGTGACTGTTTCATCTGTCGAGATCCATCTTGAGTCTCGGCCAACCGAAACCCCACGCTGATTACCTCTTGTTTCACAAAAGAATCAACGCGGATGCCACGGGGCTTGACCCCGAGGCGGTTGACACGACCCCAGTCCACTACACAGGGCCCGACTGGTCAGGACTCGAAATGCAATCCCGCAAGCGCGTCGACGAGTGCCAGCTACACCACCGTCACGAGTGGTAGCAGCACCGCCAGTCGCCCTCCTCGCCGGTCGGTGAACTCCACCACGAAAAGAGTTAATGCAGATTATGTGTGATGATAACATATGACTATCGAGGCGCGACGTGAGTACGAGTGCGTACAGTGTGGCCGGCGGGAGACGGTCGTAGACGCACTCGTAGGCACCTGCGAACAGTGCGGGGGTGAGATGCGGAACGTCGAGTTGGTTCGCGACTGACCGATTCGGACGGGCGTCCCGACAGCTCTCCGGTCCGTTGTCTCACGGACTGCCGAGTAAATTCGTCGGCTGCGGGACCTGAGCCGAACCAGAAATCGAATCAGCGAGCGAGGAGAACTGAGACGTCGATCGAAACGAGGCCGACGGGTCGGTGAACTCGAATTCGGTTCCTGCTGCTTTATTGAAAACGACAGACGGCGTCGGGACTGTTCCGTAATAATTTGAGAGAACGAGGTCGAGAAGCCGATTATGGCAGTCGCACTCCTCGACCTCGTTGAGAAGGCACTACGTGTAGCAAAACAAGCTTTGGGAAATCACGCGGGGAAGCCCGAGTCAGGCGGGCTTCCCCGCGAAGCACACATCGTTGCTCATTGTATTCGGAAGGCTGTGTTGAATCACTAGACGGCGGCGGAACAAGTCAGTAAATCAAAGGAGTTGAAGCGGGAGGCTGCGAGTGTTCATGACGCAAATCTCCCGCTTCATTGGGGAAGTTGTGCCGATTGCTCAAAACGTTACTGGCGATGGAGACGAATCTGCCGCCCCGGAAGGAGGCGGCGGATTCGCCGACTATGCCCTCGTTTCACTCCACTGTCTGCGGATTTACCTCGATACGTCCTACCGGATGACGATTGACCTGCTCAAGGAGATGCCACAAATAACCGGGGAGATCGGCCTCAGCGCGGCCGATCTCCCCTGTCCATCCACGTTGTGTAAAGCGTTCGATCGGATCAGTATGAGCGTCTGTCGAGTGCTACTGCGCCAGTCGGCGCAGCTGCACGATCCCTCGAAACACGGCGCTATTGACGCCACATTCTACGAGCAATCAGCCGCGAGCCGTCATTACTGTCAGCGAATAGCTACCGCGTCCAGAAGCTCAAAGTGACGAAACTCGTCGATACGGAGTCTCAAGCCGTCCTCGACGTACACTGCTCGACAAACCGGGAAGGAAGTGACGCAGACCTCGCCGAGCAGATCGCCCGCCGAAACGCGGGCGATCTGCGGTCTCTGGCCGCCGATAAGGGCTACGACAAGCAATCGCTCCGCGAAGCACTCCGTGAACTCGGCATCAGACCGCTGATCAAGCATCGTATCTTCGCTCCGCATCGTATCTTCGCTCCGTACGACCACGCGCACAACGCCAGAATCGACGAACAACGCTACAATCAGCGCTCTATGACGGAAACCGTGAACTCGGCTGTCAAGCGCTCGCTCGGCTTCGCCGTGCGAGCGCGTTCTTGGTTCCGTGAGTTCCGCGAAATCGCCCTGATGTGTGTCGTCTACAACATCAAGCGTGCCGTGAAACAGTGAATTCCGATTCCGTATGGCGATTCAACACGGCCATTCGGAAGGAAGAAGGCCACACGTTCACCGAACTCGTCGATCGGCTCGGGCTTATGCCAGATATCTGTGAGCGTCTTGGCATTCACCCAGATGCATTGCCTGACCCAACGACGTTCTACCACTCGCTTGACCGATACGCGATGTACGTCTGGCGGGCGTTGCTGCGCGCTTCCGCGCAGCAACTCCGCCACTCCGGCCACGTCGCTCTCGACAGTACGTTCTTCGAACGGAAGCAAGCCTCACAGTACTACCTACAGCGACAGGATCGAGCGGTGAAGACGATCAAAGCGACGACACTCACCGATACAGAGTCGCTGGCGGTGCTGGACGTGCATTGTTGTATCGAGCGTGAACATGACACGAAGGCTGGCCCGCGGGTCGTCCGCCGAAATGCGGACGACCTGCGGGCCGTCGTCGCCGATAACGGATTTCAGGACTGGCACACCGAATACGAGTTGTCTGGGTACGATCTCGAATACCTCGTTCATCACCGTGGATCGACGCCGATGGCTGCTGCGCATAACGCACTCAATCAGGAGAACGGGTACACGCAACGCTGGATGGCAGAAACGTCTTACTCGACCACGAAGCGAACGCAAGACTCCGCCTTGCGTTCGCGGTTCTGGTACCGACAGGTCCGTGAAATTGTCCTCATGTTCGCTCTTCACAACATCAAGAAGGTGGCTGAGAAGCTATGATCGTGCTGCCGTACCGCATTTTCAATAGAGCAGTTCCTGCGCCTCTGATACCATCTTCTGTCGCGCTCGAGTCCATCCCCGCTGTCTCGGTTTCGCCGACATCGTCCCTGGCAGCCGCGAGCGTGCCTCTTGCGATGCTTTCAGCGGGGTCCCTCCGCGAGTCGGGTGTCTCGAACCGAAAACGGGATATTGACCGCTTCAACGACCACTCGAGCGACCGTCCCCCCACCGCGTACGTCGTTCCGTTCGCCGAACGATGGCGCCATCTTCGGAGATCCCTTCCACCTCTAGAGCATCGTCGTCAGCCGTGTGATCGATCGGGAAGGCCGACTCGATCGCGCCGACCGTCGGCCGTTTCGGTGGCAGCCCAGACCAATCCCGGTTCGATGTCGAGATCGTCGTTCATGATCACCGCAAGTCGAACCACCCTATTGGAAGTTCCTCCGACGTACCAGCTATGAAAATTAGCTGAAAGAGAGGGTGCTAAGCCCCCGTCCTCAAAGCGTCGCCGAAGGCGACGAGTAGGGTGGGGTAGTTCACTTCCGTTCTCTCAGGCCCGATCGACACCGTGGATTAGAATTATCTCATATCTGAATACTTATTATGGTGAACCACACGAGCTATTCGACGAAAAACGAAATCCGACTCTAGTCGTTCATTGGCCGTCATGACCGCCATATGATGGCGAGCAACTGGGTAGACTCTGGCACACGCAGAGAGGAATCCTCACGTTTATTTATCAGGATGATGGTGGATTAGGTGTATGTCTGAAACCGGGACGGAGACCCGTCCGCTGGTCCGACAGCTTCCCGATCCATCGACAGCGCCGAACATCCGCTACAATCCGTCGCTCGAGGAACTTCGCGAACTCGCCGCTCCCGACGAGACGACGACCGAGTTCGGGTCGGCGTCGTACGTCAGCGAGTTCCGCTCTCGGAGCGCAGATCGGACGAAAAACGCAGTCGGCGACGAGTTCACCGGTCGCGATCACGCCCTGGTCGAGGAGGCGGTCGATCGAACTGCCAGCACCGAATTGCTTTGCATCGACCGACTCATGGGCCGACACCCGGATGCAACGTTCTGTTGCCGGCTGTTCGTCCCGGTAGCATACGCACGAATTGCGTACGCGTGGGCAGGCCTTTTCGAGCCGGCTGACGGGCAGGACCCGGATCTCTACACCGTCCAGTTGCCCGACTTCGACGAGACCGCGATTCGCGTTCTCCCCGACGCCGGCTTCACCGCCGTGTTGGGCAGCGACTACACCGGCGAGGCCAAGAAGTCGTTCCTCCGACTGTTCATGTATCGAGTCAAACAACAGGGCGGCCTCGGCCTCCACGCCGGAAGCAAACGCGTCCGCGTCCGAACCGACGAGGGTGACGTCCGGACCGTTGGCCAAGTGTTCATGGGCCTCTCCGCGACCGGTAAATCGACCCTGACCTCCCACGGGTGCTGGCTCGAGGACTCGGAAGACGCCGCCATGCTCCAGGACGACGTCTGTGGGCTCCTTCCGGACGGCTCCGTCGCCGGTAGCGAGGGTGAGGGACTGTACATCAAGACGATCGGCCTCGACGAGGACGAGCAGCCGGAACTCTACGAGGCTGCGACCGACGAGTCCGCGATCCTCGAGAACGTCGCCGTCGACGACGACGGGACCGTCCACTTCGACGAGGACCGGTACACCGCGAACTCCCGGGCGATTGTCCGGCGTGACGAACTCGAGAGCGCGGACGAGGAGATTGACCTCGGCCGAATGGATCAGGTCTTTTTCATCACTCGCAATCCGCTGATGCCGCCCGTCGCCAGACTCGACGAGGAGCAGGCCGCCGCCGCTTTCATGCTCGGCGAGTCAATCGAGACCAGCGCGGGCGATCCGGCGAGAGCCGGCGAGTCGATCCGCGTCGTCGGCACGAACCCATTCATCGTGGGTCCAGAAGGCGAGGAAGGAAACATCTTTCACGAGCTCGTCGACATCCTCGACGTCGACTGTTACGTCATCAATACGGGCTATCTCGGCGAGAAAGCCGTCGACATCGGCGTGACCGAGTCAGTCACAATCCTCACTGAGGCGGCCCGCGGGACTATCGAGTGGAGCCGCGACGACCGGATGGGTCTGACGGTCCCCGAGACCGTCCCTGGAATCGATATCGAGGACTACTACGTTCCAGATCACGTCGACGATTACGACGAGGCGCTCGCGGAGCTACGGGCCGAACGCCGCGAGTATCTAGCCCAGTTTGACGATCTCCGCGAGGAGATCAAAGCTGCCGTCTACTGATCGGACGCTGAACCATCGGCTCGACTCGCGACGTTGCCTTTGCATTCATAGCGGTACATCGTCGCCGGGGGGTCAACGCGGAACGTCGTCACCGCATTTTCCGATCGGTCGCCGACTCGTCAGCGGCAGATCGCCGATCGCTTCACACGAATACCGTTATATGCGTCGAGTTCCCACGATTGGGTAATGAGCGCACAGGTACGAAAACCGACTGCCCGGCAGTGCGAGCAGTGCGGTCGATCCGAAGTCTGGGACGACGACCTCGAAGCGTGGCAACTCGCCCGCGAAGGCGGCGTCAAACAGGTAGGCAATCCACATTGCATCCACGAATGGGACATCAACGGCACGTTCAATCCGGTCGATACCGCCGACAGCTGACACCGTCCTCGCCGGCCCGCCTTCGGTCGACGGGGCTGAAACAGTCGGTCGTTCTCTCCCGGCTGCTCCGCTGGCAGATCTGCGACGGTCGCGTGGGCCGGACGGTGTCCTTTTTTCTCCCTCGAGCATAGCCGTCCCTATGCCGACCGTTTACATCACCGCACCGCCCGACGCCGCCGACGAAATCGCCGACACGTTGGTCGCTGAGCGACTCGCCGCGTGTGTCAACCGCCTCTCGGCGAATTCGACCTACTGCTGGGATGGTGACGTTCACCGCGAGCAGGAAGCGCTGTTGCTCGCCAAAACGACGGACGACGCGTACGATGATCTGGTCGCGCGCGTCACGGAGGTTCATCCACACGAGGTACCGTGCATCGAGCGATTCGACGAGAGTGACGTCCTCGAGTCGTTCGCGGAGTGGCGCACAGAGTGCGTCGAATAGACGAGCGGATGACCGGAGTGCACTACGTCAGACGGTCACAGACGGGGACTGCCCGAAAAAGCAACCCTTAAAACTCGCGCACGGGTTGTGATGGATATGGCTGGAACCATCGAAGTGCTCGTTCCGGGTGGCCAGGCCAATCCTGGCCCACCGCTCGGTCCCGAGCTCGGACCGACGCCCGTCGACGTGCAGGCTGTCGTACAAGAGATCAACGATCAGACCGCGGCATTCGACGGAACGGAAGTCCCCGTCACCGTCGATTACGAGGACGACGGGTCCTTCGAGATCGACGTCGGTGTTCCGCCGACGGCTGCACTCGTCAAGGACGAAGCCGGTTTCGAAACCGGCAGCGGCGAACCACAGAAGGACTTCGTCGCGGACCTCTCGGTCGAACAGGTGAAGAAAATCGCCGAGCAAAAACACCCCGACCTGCTCGCGTACGATACGATAAACGCCGCGAAGGAGGTCGTCGGCACCTGCGCATCGATGGGCGTCACCATCGAGGGCAACGACGCCCGAGAGTTCAAAGAACTGGTCGACAGCGGCGAGTACGACGACGTGCTCGCGGCCGAAGCGGAAGCATAGTCGTCGTCCGCGACCGTTCGATACGCGATTGGTACGGCATTTATGATTTGCTGGCCACGAACTAAGCGGCCAGCTCACACCGTCTGATACGATCAGTGCGTGACCGTTCTCGCGTGAGTTAGTAGGGAACCGAGGTGAGGCTCGAGTGCCTGTATCATCGCTTTAACAGGCCAACGTGGAGAAATATCAGTTGAATTGGAACGGTCATATTTTATTCGTGGACAGAATGGTTCTGTCCCCCGGTCGCGGTGCACCTCCTCGAGGGGAAGTCTCTCGACCGCGGCGCATCGATCGGTGTCACGAGACGGATCTGTGGCGGTTCGACGGGTTTAAGTTCGGCATAGCACTTGGTTCAAGGGAGACAGGCATCGCCTGTTTCACTGACCCGTAGGAGCAAACCTGCGTACTACGGAGGTGAACGATGGCAGATTCGGAAATCGAAACAGCAGTAGCCCGCGCACTCGAGGATGCGCCCGATCGGAACTTCACCGAGACGGTCGACCTCGCGATTAATCTGCGCGACTTAGACCTGAACGAACCGTCGAACCGCGTCGACGAGTCGATCGTCCTGCCGTCCGGAACCGGCCAGGAGACGCGTATCGTCGTCATCGCCGAGGGAGAGACAGCTGTCCGCGCCGAAGAGGTCGCGGACGACGTGCTCTCGGAGGACGACGTGGCCGATCTGGACGACGACGAGGCCAAAGACATGGCCGACGAGACGGACTTCTTCATCGCCGAGGAGGCGATGATGCAAGATATCGCCCGGCACCTGGGTACCATTCTCGGTCCCCGGGGGAAGATGCCGGACCCGCTCTCGCCCGACGACGACGTCGTCGAAACCGTCAACCGACTCAAGAACACCGTGCAGCTTCGCTCCGGCGACCGACGAACTTTCCACACGCTCGTCGGTGCCGAAGATATGGATGCAGAACAGATCGCCGACAACATCGACGTCATCCTGCGTCGTCTGCACGCTGACCTCGAGAAGGGGCCACAGAACATCGACGCCGTCTACGTTAAGACGACGATGGGCCCGTCCGTGGAGGTAGCCTAACATGAGCGCACAGGCTGAACGCAAAACCGAGAACCTTCCCGAGTGGAAGCGAGAGGAAGTCGACGAACTCGAGTCCCTCATCGCGGACTACGAGAGCGTCGGCGTCGTCGGCATCGCCGGCATTCCATCGAAGCAGCTTCAGGACATGCGCCGGGGGCTGCACGGCACCGCCGTGTTGCGCGTAAGCCGAAACACACTACAGACGCGCGCGCTAGAGGCTGCTGGACTCGACGACCTCGTCGAGCACGTCGACGGGCAGGTGGGTCTCGTCGCGACCAACGAGAACCCCTTCTCGCTCTACAAGGAACTCGAGGCCTCGAAAACGCCCGCCCCGATCAACGAAGGCGAAGTAGCGCCCAACGACATCGTCATCCCCGAAGGGGACACCGGCGTCGATCCGGGGCCGTTCGTCGGCGAACTCCAGCAGATCGGTGCAAACGCGCGGATCGAAGGAGGTTCGATCCAGGTCATGGAGGACTCGACGGTCCTTAAGGCCGGCGAGGAAGTCTCGGCTGATCTGTCGAACGTCCTCAGCGAACTGGGCATCGAGCCGAAAGAGGTCGGTCTCGACCTGCGCGCCGTCATCGCAGACGGCGTCCAGTTCGATCCCGAGGACCTCGACATCGACGTCGACGCCTACCGGAGCGACGTTTCGTCGGCTGCTGCTGGCGCACGGAATCTCTCGCTCAACGCGAGTTTCCCAACCGCAGCAACGGCCTCGACGCTCATCGCCAAAGCCACAGGCGAGGCGAAGAGCCTCGGTCTGCAGGCCGCGATCGAGGACGAAGCACTCATGCCCGACCTCGTCGGCAAGGCCGACGCGCAACTCCGCGCGCTCGCGGCCCAGATCGACGACGAGGAGGCGCTGCCTGACGAACTGCAGGACCTCGAAGTACCCGCCGAACCGGCAGGGGCCGAGGAAGAAGAATCGACAGACGAGCAAGAAGAACCCGAGGCTGCGGCCGACGATGACGATGACGAAGACGACGACGGCGGCGATGGCGCGGCCGGTCTCGGTGAGATGTTCGGCTAACACCTACCGGAGGAAATTACAATGGAATACGTATACGCTGCACTCATCCTGAACGAATCGGACGAAGAGATCAACGAAGAAAACCTGACGAACGTGCTCGACGCCGCCGGCGTCGACGTCGAAGAGTCCCGCGTGAAGGCGCTCGTCGCCGCACTCGAGGACGTCGACATCGACGAGGCCGTCTCCGAGGCCGCTGCGGTTCCCGCTGGCGGGGCCGCCGCAGGCGCTGCCGCGGGCGGCGAGGCCGAAGGCGAAGAGGAAGAAGAGGTCGAAGAGACCAGTGACGTGTCGGACACGACGGACGAGGACGAAGACGAAGACGAAGAGGCCAGCGGCGAGGGCCTCGGCGAACTCTTCGGATAACGCCGTTCCGTCGAACCGGTTACGACGAGTATCTGACACCGATTTTTACTGCGCCGTACGACCAGTGTCGACTGCCCGGGCCAGCACCTCAGCTGAAGGAGTTGATCGCTGCGCGACGTGAGTCGTCTCGAGTCGAACCAATCGGTCGTCTCGAACCGAGACACTATAACCCAGTACGCGGCCAGCACGGCCAATGGTCGCTTCAGTCGAGTTCGTCTTTCAGCCGTCGCTGGCGCTGCAGTTGCTAGCCTGGGTCCTCGCCGGTTCGCTGCTTGGGTGTTGTAGCGGCCTGGTGCCGGGGCTCCACGCCAACAACTTCGCACTCCTGCTCGCGGGAGTCGCAGCGTCGATTCCGGGGCCACCGCTATACGTCGGCGGTGCGATGCTCGCCGCCGGCGTCGTCCACACGTTCCTCAACGCCGTTCCGGCGATGGCACTCGGTGTTCCCGATGCGGAGATGGCCGTCACCGCGCTACCGGGCCATCGACTGGTCCTCGCGGGACGTGGATACGAGGCGATTCGACTCTCCGCACTCGGCAGCCTCCTGGCCGTTCTGGCAGCGGTGCCACTCGCCGTTCCGGTGACCTGGGCGGTGACGGCCGTGTATCCGACGGTTCGGACCCATCTTCAAATCGTCCTCGCGATGGTCGCTGTCGCGTTGGTCACGTCGGAGCGGACGCCCCGAGGTCGATTTGGTGGCCTCCTCTCGTTTGTGCTCGCGGCTGGACTCGGTGCGTTCACGCTCGATCTCACGACGGACGCACCACTCGAGGCGGGTGGCGTGCTCGCGCCGCTGTTCGCCGGTCTGTTCGGTGCGCCGGTGCTGATCGATGCGATTCGGGGAAACGGCATCCCCCGTCAAGACAGTGACGAGCTAACGATGTCACGCGGCCTCGTCGGAATCACGGCGATAGCTGGCGCACTCGCGGGTGCCATGGTCGGGTACCTGCCCGGTATTACGGCTGCGATCGCCGCCGTCGCGGTCCTCGCCGTCCTTCCGAGCGAGGCCAGCGATCGCGGCTACATCGTCGCGACTAGCGGTGTCGATACGGCCAATACGATTTTCGCTCTCTTCGCGCTCGTTGCCATCGGCCAGCCCCGGACCGGGGTCATGATCGCCTTCAACAGCCTGAACGCGCCGCTCGAGCTACCGATGCTGCTCGCCGTCGTCGTTCTCTCCGGACTACTCGGCTTCGCTCTCGTGATCTGTCTTGGGGACGCCTATCTCGATCTGGTCGGTCGGGTGGCGTACTGGAAACTCTCAGCTGCGGTTCTCGCGCTGTTACTCGTCCTCTCGGTCCTCCTTTCCGGCCCGATCGGCATCGCGATCTTCGTCGCGGCGACCGCCGTCGGACTCGTGCCCGCTCGCCTGCACGCCCGTCGTGTGCACCTGATGGGCGTTCTCATCGGACCGTTGATCGTCGGCCTCTGACCTGCGATCTGGTTCGGCCGTGTCACTCGCATCCGTCCCCTTGCACCGATGGCTGCCGTCGAGGCGCTACTGCCCTCGAGCCGCTGCAACGAAGTGGGTGACCCGTTCGCTGGAAACGGGATTCGCCGTCTCGTCATCCGACTTGAGCGCGGTCCCGACGATGACGCCGTCCGCACCCGCCTCGAGACAGTCACGGACCGTCTCGCTCGTCACGCCGCTGCCGACGAACACCGGGGCGCGATCATGTCCTCGCGCAGCGAGCGTTTCCGTGACGCGTTCGACGTCAGCGAGCTGGGTCTCGACGCTCGTCCCGGATCCCGAGACGACGACGCCGTCCGCGCGGCCGCGGTCGATCGTTTCGACCGCTGCCCGGCCGATGTCCTCGTAACCGACCGGAGTTGCGTGTTTGACGTGGACGTCCGCGAGGATCCTGACGTCGGTCCCGATCCGGTCGCGAAGGCGGAGCGTCTCGTGAGCTCGCCCCTCGAGGAGGCCCTGATCGGTCGCGGCCGTGCCGACGTGGACGTTGATCCGGACGAACGAGGCATCGACTGCCGCAGCGATCGAAAGCGCCGCCGCAGCGTCGTTGCGCAACACGTTGATCCCGACCGGAACCTCGACGGCGTCGGTCACTGCGGTTGTGATGGCGGTCAGCTCCGCGACGACGTGTTTCGGCACGTTGTCCGGATAGAACGGCGCGTCGCCGAAGTTCTCGAGGATTACCCCGTCTATCCCGCCGGACTCGAGCCGACGTGCATCCTCTAGCGCACGCGTTCGGACGGCTTCGCGATCACCGTCGAACGCCGGTGCGCCGGGCAGCGCCGGGAGGTGAATCATGCCGACGACGGGACTGTCGACGTCGAACCGCTCGAGAAAGGGTGTACCCGTGGCCATACCGGACTTGCGTTCCCGATCAGAATAAGTTGGCGTGGCTCTCCGGAGGCGAAAATTATGTCAGCGGCGAACCCGAGTCGGCAATCGCCGCTCCCTTCAGAGTCGTTTTCTTCCCCCCATCGGTACGTCCGATCGATGGCTGACCTGCTTGCTCCGTTGTCGCTGCGGGACGTGACGTGTCCGAATCGAATCGCTGTGTCGCCGATGTGTCAGTACTCGTGTGCGCCGGACGGTCTCCCGACCGAGTGGCATCGCGTCCACCTCGGCAGCAGGGCCGTCGGCGGTGCCGGCATCGTCATGACCGAGGCCACCGCAGTCGACCCGGTCGGTCGAATCACGCCGCACGATCTGGGGATCTGGAGCGACGACCACGCGGCCGCGCTCGAGCCGATTACCGACTTCGTTCGCGATCAGGGCGCGGTTCCGGCCATCCAGCTGGCCCACGCCGGTCACAAGGCCAGCAAGAAGCGGCCGTGGGAGGGGAACGTTCCGATTCGACCCGACGATGGCGGCTGGGAGGTAATTTCGCCGTCGTCCGAGGCCTACCCTCCGTTCGACGGTGACCGCCCGGCGATGCGGACGGCCAACGGGGACGATATTCAGGACGTGATCGACGCCTATAGCGATGCGGCCGAGCGCTCGCTCGCCGCCGGGTTCGAAATTGCGGAGGTTCACGCGGCCCACGGCTACCTGCTTCACGAGTTCCTCTCGCCGGTCACGAACCGCCGGACGGACGACTACGGCGGCTGCTTCGAGAACCGAACGCGGTTGCTCCGGGACGTCGTCGCGGCGGTCCGTGACGTCTGGCCCGACGAAAAACCGATCTTCGTCCGCATTTCGGGGACCGACTGGCTCGACGACCGCGAATCGTGGGACGTCGACCAGTCGGTGCGCCTCGCCGCCGTCCTCGCCGATCTGGGCGTCGATCTGATCGACGTTAGTTCGGGCGGAATCCACCCTGATCAGACGGTCTCCGGCGGTCCGAACTTTCAGGTGCCGCTAGCCGAACGGGTTCGCGAGGGTGCCGACGTCGCGGTCGGTGCGGTCGGCGGCGTCACAGAGCCCGAACAGGCGGACGCACTGGTTCGCAACGGACGGACCGACCTGGTCCTCGTCGGCCGGGAGTTCCTCCGGGATCCGTACTTTGGCCTCCACGCCAGTGTCGAGTGCGATCCGGAAGCGGCCGTCGAACGGTGGCCGGTTCAGTATCGACGGGCCGTCCGCCGGTGATCCGTCGATTTCAACGACGCAGCTAACCGTGGTCGTAGTCGTCCAGCCAGCCCGTCACTGACGATTGCAAGGCGCCGGTCGTCGTCCCGATATTCAGGAGCTGATACCCGTTTCCGGCCTTCCGATTGACGTCGTTCATACCGAATCCGAGCCCGCCGACGGGGACGTCCGCCTCGACGGCCGCCGATCGAATCGTTTCGACGGCTTCCTCGACCTCTTCGTGGTCGAACTCGCCCGGATGACCGAGCGAGACGGAGAGGTCCAGCGGGCCGATAAAGACGAAACCGAGTTCGGGAACCTCGAGAATTGCCTCGAGGTCGTCGAGTGCGTCTTCGGTCTCGACGGTGACGCCGACGACGACAGATTCGTCCTCGCTCGGCACGTAGTCGTCGGTCAGTCCCCAGCGACCCGCACGAGGTGAAGCCATGCCGCGCCGGCCAGGTTCGCCGTCGTACTCGAACCGACCGGCCCGAACTGCTGCTCTGAGTTCCGCCGCGCTGCCGACCCGCGGGAGGAACACGTTCCGGACGCCGGCGTCGAGCGCCTTCCGAACGAGCGTGGGATCACTATCGGGAACGCGGACCAGCAACTCGGCGTCGGTCCCTTCCACCGCCCGGAGGAGTCCCTCCAGTTGGCCCGCATCCCACGGACTCGGCCCGCCGTGTTCGAGGTCGATCCAGACGAAGTCGAGGCCCATCGTGGCGTAGAGTTCGACAACGGTCGGATTGTACGTGTTATCCAGGACGCCGAGCGACACTTCGCCGGCCTCGAGCGACTCTCGGAGCGCGTTTCCTCGGGGGCTGTGACTCATGCCCTCGTCTACTACGGCTACTACTAAAACGAGGCGTTCACCGATCGACAGCGGAGACAGTCACCGACCGATGAATCCTCATTCGTCAGACCACTTTATCGAGCACCCGCGAGACGGCTGCCACTCGAGGTCGACGGTTTCGTCCGCGAGCACGGATTCGATCGCTTCGCGGATGTGAAACTGAGTCGGCTCGTCGTCGGGATTGAGCGCGTCGTCGAGGCGGCCGTGATAGACCAGTTGGAACTCCGCGTCCTCGCCTCCCGACGCCGTCGCTCGGCCATCTGCGTCGTATTGTGACCCCCGTCGTTCGAAGAGGAACGGATCCGGCGTACAGACCGCACCGTACTCGCGAGCGACGTCTTGGCGTTCGTCGCGCAGGTAGGCGTCGTAGTCTATGTTCCCATCCGCGACGTACTCCCGCATCGTTTCGAACGAGTCCTCGGGATACTCCTCGGCGTCGTTGGGGTTGATCCCGACGACCGCGACGTCGTCGTATTCCACAGCTAATCCGTTTAGCAAGTCGAACTTCGCTTTCGCGTATGGGCAGTGGTTGCACGTGAAGACGAGCAAGAGCGCTTCGGCGTCGGCGAACGACTCGAGCGAATACGTCTCTCCGTCGGTGCCCTCGAGGTCGAAGTCCGGTGCGATATCGCCGGCCGCGAGTTTGGATTCCGATTCAGTCGGGACCATACCGACAATTCGGCTCGTTCGTCCTTAATCATCACGTTCGTCTCTCGTCATCACCTCCGTCTCGTGTCGTCACGTCCGTCGCGACCGGCGAGTTCGAGTCGGGGGCGTGGAGCCGCCGGCACGGTCGGATTCCGACGCGGATATCCTGGGAGCGTACAGTCCGTACTGACTGTTCAGATAGTTGTGACAACGTATTATCTGATTGCGCGTCGTCCGCTAGACCATGCAAGGATTACGCTGGCTCCAGATGACTGAAGAGGAGATTGGTGAGTTCCTCGGACGAGGTGGAACGGGAGTCATTTCGTTCACACCGGAGCCTGGCGATCCGCCGGTCTCGATACCGGTATCGTACGGGTTCAACGAGGAGGAACAACTGTTCTACTATCAGCTGTCATTTCCACGAGGCAGCGGGAAAGGCGAACTGATCGACAAGCCCGTCTCTTTCGTCGTGTTCGACCAAATCGACGGCATGTGGCAAAGCGTCATCGCAACCGGCACGCTGGACGATCTCGAGGACATGCCGTACGAATCCGCGACGATACAGGGAATGTGGGCGATTCAGATCCCGAGAGTCGACATCTTCGAGCGCCCTCGAGAAGAGGTCACGTTCCGGTTCTACTCTCTCGATCCCGACAAGTTGACGGGTCGAAAGGAAGTCCCGTCCCGGCCCTGACCGCAATTCGGAGGTGCGTCCATCGCGTTCTCGAGTCGGTCCTACCCGAAGAGTTCCGCGACCGAAAGGAGGAGACCGGGAACGATCAGCAAGGCAAGCCCGCCGACTATCAACAGCAGCGGGAGGACGAGCAGTCCCATGTCCGTCAGTAGCCAGAGGCCGAGACCAGCAGCGACGGCGAGCAGGCCGACGAGTCGGAGGAGCCACACGAACGCTCCCTCGAGTTCCGAGTCGGCGATCCCGTCCACGAGTTCGAGTGCGTCGTCCATAGCCGGCTGGATTTGGCAGCCGAAGCTCCTTAGTCTCACTGCTGCTCGGCCGACAAAGGTTCACCTGGGTTCACCCGTCTTCAGACAGCGCACGCGCTCACTCGGTTAGCTCGCATACTCCGCCGCCCGGTTCGCACACCCACGAGAACGGGGCGATTCGTTTCTCGTCCGCCAAGTGTGCACATATGACCGAACCGCTATTTCAGGCGGGATTCGATGACGGAATCGACAGTATTCGTCGTTCTATATGTGGCAGGATACCGACAACTCACATATTTGTACCCTCGCCATAATCGACGGGATATGCAAACGCTCGAGGTCACCGACGAACAGTACACGTTCATCCAATACCTTCGGAAGGAGATATCCGAATCGGTCGTCGGCAAGTACGGGTTCGTTCGCGAACGGGACGCCATCCAGTTTCTGATAGACCATCTCGACGAGGACATCGAAATCGACGTCGACGGTGCGTTCGACTTCTCGGCGACGGACGACGTATCCGCGTCCGTCGTGGCCGCTATCGACGGCGAGGTCGATCCGACCGAACCCGAGGAAGTGTCGTACATCGAAAACGAATCTATCGACGCCAACGTGGCATCGGACGACGAATCCGACGACACGGCGTCCGAGTCGGCCGACACCGGTGATTCGGAGTCGTCGGAAACGGACGTAGTGGACGGCGAGGCGACGAACGACGGCGACGACGCGAACGATACCGCCGTTGGCGACGGGTCGGCCGACGACGACGAACTGCTAGACGAGATGATGAGCCTGCTCGAAACCTACGACGACAAGTGGGAGAAGTCGGACTCGCCGGACTACCGATACACCGTCGAACTCCCCGACGGATCGACCGATCGGGTCCAGACGAAAGACGACGTCCGGGCGTTGCTGTTCAAGAACTATCGGTGAACCGCCACAGCACGAGCGCGTCTCGTCGTCGTGGCCGACGATGTGAGAACGGTAGAACTTTACTCGCGCTCGCGCTTCCAAGCGGTATGAGCGAACGCGAGGTGCTCGAGTTGCTTCGTGAGAACGCGCGGTACTCCGCGGCGGACATCGCGCGAATGACCGACTTCGACGAGCGAGAGGTCGAGGCAGCAATCGAGGAACTCGAGGCAGCAGGCCTCGTCCGCGGCTATCAGGCGGTCGTCGACTGGGATCGGCTCGAAGACGAACGCGTCCGCGCCGAGGTCGAACTGAACGTCCGTCTCGACCGCGAGACGGGCTACGACGACATCGCCGAGCGACTCGCCCGATTCCCACAGGTGAAGGCCCTGCGGCTGGTCAGCGGTGACTACGACTTCGATATGGAAATCGAGGGCGACTCGATCCGCGAGGTGTCCCAGTTCGTCAGCGAAAAAGTCGCGCCCGTTCCCGAGATCACCCAGACGGTCACCCACTACGTCATGACCTCCTACAAGGAAAACGGGATCGAACTCGGCGACGGCGAAGACGACGACCGCCTCTCGTTCTCACCCTGACTATGACGTTCGAACTGTCAGAACGCGTGCAGGCGGTCCCGCCGTCGGGGATCCGGCGCTTCTTCGAAATCGCCGAGGAACGCGACGAGGTCATCTCGCTCGGTGTCGGCGAACCGGACTTCGCGGCCCCGTGGGCGGCCCGTGACGCCGCGATAACGTCGCTCGAGCAAGGCAAGACCTCGTACACGGCGAATCGGGGCAAGCGCGAACTCCGGGAATCGATCGCCGGCTACGTCGCCGACCGGTTCGACCTGGGCTACGATCCAGACGAAGAGATCCTGGTCACCGCGGGCGCGAGCGAGGCAGTCGATCTGGCCTTCCGGGCATTCGTCGATCCCGGCGACACGGTCGCGATCGCCCAGCCGTCGTACATCTCCTACGAGCCGGGCGTGATCTTCGCCGGGGGCGAGGTACTGCCGGTCCCGACGAGGGAGGAAGACGAGTTCCGACTCACCGTCGAGGGCTTAGAGCGGGCCGGTGCGGCCGACGCGGACGTGCTGGTGCTTTGCTACCCGAACAACCCGACCGGGGCGATCATGCCCGCCGACGACCTCGAGCCGATCGCCGAGTACGCCTGCGAACACGATCTGATCGTCCTCTCGGACGAGATATACGCCGAGTTGACGTACGACGGCGACCACACTTCGATCGCGAGTTTCGAGGGGATGCGCGAGCGTACCATCGTCTTCAATGGCTTTTCGAAAGCCCACGCGATGACCGGCCTTCGACTCGGATACGCACTTGGACCCGCCGACGCGATCGGTGCGATGAACAAGATCCACCAGTACACGATGCTCTCGGCTCCGACGACGGCCCAGTACGCCGCGATCGAAGCCCTCGACTCCTGTGCGAACGACGTGCAGGAGATGGTCGATCAGTACGACCGCCGGCGGCGGTTCGTTCTCTCACGGTTCCGCGAAATCGGGATGGATGTCTTCGAGGCAAAGGGCGCGTTCTACTGCTTCCCCGAGGTTCCCGAGGGCTTCACCGCGGCGGAATTCGCCGAGGAAGTCCTCCGGGAACAGGGCGTCGCCGTCGTGCCAGGCGACGTCTTCGGCGACGGCGGCGCTGGCCACCTCCGGATCTCGTATGCGACTGGCCTGGAGGAACTGCGTAACGCGCTCAACCGGATCGAGGCGTTCGTCGCGAACCACACCTGATTCCCGCTCGATCCCGTTTCGGAGTCGGGCATCGGCATCAAAACCGTCTCCGGTGATGGAAACGTGAATCGTCCCGATGCGGGACACCAGAACCGTCCCGACCGTGGCGATCTGGCCGTTTTCGAATCGGTAGGATCAGGGCTGGAGTGCACTTTCTTCGAGCCAGGAACCGGCCCAGCATTCGATTTCGTCGAAGACCGGCTCGAGCGATTCGCCCTTGCCGGTGAGGCTGTAGAAGGTGGCGACGGGGGCGTCCTCTTCGATACGTCGCTCGACGAATCCCATCTCGCCGAGATCGTCGAGTACGCGCGAGAGGGTGCGCGCGTTCGCGCCGGTCGAGCGCTTGAGTTCGTTGAAGCGCTGCTCGCCGTCCAGCAACTCGTGCAAGACTGCGAGGCGCCACTGGGATCCGATCTGCTCGAGGGAGGCGATGACGGGACAGGCGTCCGCGTTTCGCTCGCGGGAGCTAGTCTGTGGGGATGACATCGATGGTCTCTGCGTTCACGTACGTTACGAACAGCTTTAGTAGTTCGCTTTCGAACCGGATAACATAATGTTAGTAGACAGTGGGATGCTAGCCGCGACACCGATGACCCCGAAGCGACGTTTCGAGGGGGCAAAATGACCGAGAATGGATCGGTCGGCGGTGAGGCGGCTACCGTACTCGAAATTGACGCGAACGAGCACGATCGAACGCTCTATCGGATCCTCTCGAGCGCAGTCGTCCCACGACCGATCGCGTGGGTGAGTACGCGAAGCGAAGACGGCGTCGACAACCTCGCGCCATACAGCTTCTTTACCGTCGCGTCCGTGGAGCCGCCGGTCCTGTTATTCGCGCCCGTCGACGGAGCGGACGGGCTCAAAGACACGCCGCGCAACGCCCGCGACACCGGCGAGTTCGTCGTTAATCTCGTCACTGAGGAACTGGCGGCGGCGATGAACGACACCAGCGCGACGCTGGCGGCTGGCGACAGCGAATTCGACTACGCGGGCATCGAACGCGCCGACTCGAGCGCGGTCGCGCCGCCGCGCGTCGCGGACGCGAAGGTGGCCTTCGAGTGTACCCTGCACGATCTCATCGACGTCGGCGGTTCGACGCTCGTCCTCGGGGAGGTTCGCCGCGTCCACCTCGAGGAATCCGTGATGACCGACGGAAAAATCGACGTCGACGAAATCGACGCCGTCGGTCGGCTCGCGGGGAGTCGATACGCCCGAACCGCAGACCGGTTCTCACTCGAGCGACCGCCGTAGGACGAGTTCCGAGAGACGAAAGCAGCGACTGCTCCCGTGCTGCGAAATCCGATAAGCTCACAGCCCGCTCTGTGAACTCGTTTTCAGCCGATTTCGAGGGATCTCTTATGCAAACAGTGACGTTGCAGGTGTCGTCTTTAGCGAACGGCCGGTTTCGCGTCTTCGAGTATCGCCTCGAGATTCTCGAGCGATCGCAGACTGATCGGCGCGTACCCCACCTGGTGGAGCGGAAGTTCGAACGCGATCCGACAACGGTCGTCGCCGAGGTCGTCGACGCGATGGCCGGCGGCTGGAATTTCGGTCACTCGCCAGGTCCACCGGCGGTCCGCACACGAGGTGATCCGAAACGGGACCCAGACGCCGGGAAGTCGCACCCGACCGGTCGTCCCATTTCGAATTCGACGGTCCGTCGACTCGACGCCGAAGATGACTGGCGACCACTCGGGCCACAGCGTCGTGTCGACGATGGCGTCCCAGGCGTCGGCCGCGGGGACCGACAGGACGTTCGAAATCTCGAGTCGGCTCCCCTCCGGCGTTCGCGCGGTTCGGATTCGAGTCATCGGGTGGTCCTACGCGGTCCGTGACTATGGTGATTTGGCCGGACGCTCTTATGTAGAGCTGGGGAATGCCCCCATAGCAAGGCAGTCGATGACGCTTACGAGGGATGCGCCAGCGAGATTCAATGAACGGATGATTCCAAATGTGTGAGCGGCCTGCTCCAAGCCGTGCTTGGACAGGCCGCGGAACTTCCGTAGCCACGGTTTGATGAGTGAAAAGAGGCACTCAACCTGGTTAATATGGACACCGTCAGGCGAGACGTACGTCTCGTCGTGCACAACGATCTGGTGAGTGTACTCCATCTGCCGATACGCTTGGAGACCATCAGTCCAGACCTCTCCCAGCGGCTGGGAGAGGTCTTCAGCCTCCTGTATTACTGGATCAAGGTCTGTTTCGTAACTGATGCCAAGCTGGCCGTGAACAACCCGTAGCACGTCGCGGCACGCCGCGACGAGCGTTATCTGGTCGCCGTGTCGTCCACGCCAGCGCGAGCGTCCTGATCGAGACGACCCGCCGCGGTGACGGCTGTCCCGCGGCGGGTCTTGGCCTTTGTATCCTGAACAGACGCTGCTGGATTCATCGATTTGTACCGGACCGTCGATTTCCTGCTGGAACTGGTTCCAGACGACCGGGAAGCCTCGCTGAACCGCGGCTTCGACCTCTCGAATGGCGTAGTAGACGGTCTTGTACGCTCGATCGAGCAGTGTCGCAATTTTCGAGATACTCAACAGCGTGTCGGCATAGAGGATGAATGCGAGAAGCACCTCTCCAGTGGTGAGGTGCTTCTCGTGAAACGGTGTTCCGTAGGTGCAAACCGGCTTGAACCCGCAGCTTCGGCAGATAACACGATTCGATGACGGCCACGTTTGGATGCTTGGATCACCGCATTCTGGACACGGAGCCTGCTCCCAGAATTTCTTGAGTCGCCGCTCGATTTGATCATCGAGCGGCTTCGTCTGCAGTTCAATCACTCCAAGATCAACGAGCTGTTGCAGCATCTTCCCGAATGCTGGCTGAGACATATTCTCTTGAGATCAGCCATCACAGTGTAACCGTGGGGCATTCCCCAGCTCTACATAAGAGCGTGGCCGGAAGGCTACCGGATTGTCTGCCGGTTGTTGTCGTTAGCGTGACTCTCAATGGCCGCTAAATTTCACTGGAGGCTTCTCGTCGTCAGATGGGGCGTCGGCCGGCTCGGCGGCGACTCGCTCCGAGTCTGATTCGAGGGTGAGTACCACCTCGATTCGGGCCGAGGGCTCGAGGATGGGTTTGCTCGGGGTCGAGTCGGTCACCCAGCACGAGCCGACGCGGACGACTCGACAAGCCGGATCGTCAGATTACCGTTGCAGCGACTGTAACAGGTTCTTATCGCAGCTACTTAACGCGTGGGGACGATACGATCCGTATCTGAGGATGAGTAATCGCGACCCACCCGATCAGCGTCGAGCGAATTACGATTCGCCCGACCAGCAGGACGCGGATGGTACGCCACCCCAACGGGAACCGGTTCGAGAGGCGGTCGAACGGTCCAGAAGCGGTGCACCGGCGGCCGGCGCGGTCGTTCGCGATCGGTTCTCGTCCGACGAAATCTTCCAGCGGATCGTCGCCGCGGCCGACGAGGAGATTACCTCGGGGAACCGCGAACTCTTCTTCAGCGGCCTCGCCGGCGGCTTTGCGATCACAATCACGTTTCTCCTGTACGCGTCGCTTACGGCGTCGACGGACGGCGATCCGATCCTGAGTACGCTCCTGTACCCTCTGGGATTCATCTACATCATTATCGGCGGCTACCAGCTCTATACTGAGAACACGCTGCCGCCAGTTGCTCTGACACTCGAGCGACTCGCGAGCGTCCCTGCGCTGTTGCGCCACTGGACGATCGTGCTGGCGGGTAATTTCACGGGCGGTGGACTCGGCGCGATGGCCCTCTCGTGGGGCGACGTCTTCGACGATGACGCGGCGGCTGCCGCGACGGAACTGGCAGAACACGGCCTCGAGACGCCGTGGTGGTCGCTGTTCTCGAAAGCCGCATTCGCGGGGTTGATCGTCGCCGGGGTTGTCTGGATCGTCTACGCCTCCCGCGATACGATCTCCCGTCTCGTCGTCGTCTATCTGGCCTTCCTCGCGATTCCCCTCGGGAACCTGTTCCACGTCGTCGTCTCGTTTACCGAGATGGTCTACATGGTTCTCGGTGGCGAAGTCGCCGTTTTCGTCGGCGTGACCGAATTCGTCCTGCCGGTCCTGCTCGGGAACACCATCGGCGGCATCGTCCTCGTCACCGTGGTCAACTACTTCCAGACGAGTGAGCGCCGCCTCGAGTCGGCGCGCTTCGAGGGTGCCGACCGACAGCTATCGATTCGAGAGTGGGTGCTGGGAAGTTACGGCGGACGGTCGTACGTCCCGTTGATAAACACCACCGAGACACACGCAGCCAGGGACGGTGCCTATCATATTCTCGTCCCGATCGCGAACCCGCGGACCGACACTGGGATCGTCGATTTCGCCTGCACGCTGGCGAGCGGTCACGACAACGCGGTCGTGCATGCCGTTCACATCGTTCAGCTGCCGGATCGGTCATCCATGCGATACGGCGCCGGACAGACCGAGCGGATCATCGCCGAGTCGGACGACCTGATGGAACGGGTCCGGGAACGGGCCGCTGCGTTCGACGTCGACTGCGAAACGTCAACGGTCGTCTCCCATCGCGCGTTCGAGGGCGTTTTCGACATCGCGGTGCGCGAACAGCCCGATCTCGTTCTGCTAGGCTGGGGAACCAATCGTCCGTGGGGTGCGGGTCGCGTCGAACCCCGAATCGACGAGTTGACCAGGAACCTCCCCTGTGACTTCCTGATCCTCAAAGATCGGGATCTAGACACGTCGCGGGTCCTCCTCCCGACCGCCGGCGGCCCTGACGCAGACCTGAGCGCGGAAATCGCGCGGACACTCCTGGCGGAAGCCAACGCCGAAATCACCCTTCTGCACGTCGTCGCCGGTCGGGACGACCGCGCGGCCGGAGAACAGTTCCTCACCGAGTGGGCCGCCGACCGCGGCCTCGAGGACGCGACTCTGCTCGTCGACGATTCGGGTGACGTGGAGGGTGCCATTTGTCGCGAGGCGGCGGATCACCCGCTCGTCCTCATCGGTGCGACCGAGGAAGGGGTGATCTCCCGGCTCATGCGAGATTCGCTACACATGGACGTCGTCAACGAGGTCGAGAGTTCGGTCCTGATCGCGGAGCGACCGACCGAACGCACCGTGCTTCAGCGGCTATTCGGGCACTGGTAGGTCGTCGCCTCGACCCGCGTCGAGTGTGGGACGTCCAACTCGTCCACCCTCGGGCTCGAAAAACCGACGCGGAAACGGCCGATTTCGGCGCGGTCAGTTGCGACGGAACACGCTCTTCGGTCGTGAGACGATGCCGCTATCGTCGTATCCGTTCGCGTTTCGGTCGTCACGTTCGCCTGCCATCTCCAGCCGGTTCGTGATCGTTCCGATCACTAAAAATAACGTCAGTGGCCGTCGCAGTATCGATTGCCGCACTACATACAATTTTCCCGGTCGTTTGCGTGTGGCCCGTATGGAGTACACGACGCTCGGTTCGACCGGGATGAACGTCAGTCGCATCTGCCTGGGGTGTATGAGCTTCGGCTCGAGCGACTGGCGCGAGTGGGTGTTAGACGACGAGGAAAGCAAGGAGATCATCGACCGCGCAATCGACCTCGGGATCAACTTCTTTGACACTGCGAACATGTACTCGAGGGGCGAGTCGGAGCGCGTACTCGGGGAGGCACTCGAGGGCTACGAGGAGGAGTCGGTCGTCGCGACGAAGGGGTTCTTCAGGATGTGCGAGGACGACCCCAACTCCGGTGGGCTCTCGCGGAAGGCGATCGAACAGGAACTGGCGGCGAGTCGCGACCGACTCGGGATAGACACGATCGATCTCTACCAGATCCATCGGCTGGATCACAAGACGCCGATCGAGACGACGCTTCGGGCGCTCGACGACGTGGTCCGCCGAGGTCACGTTCGATACGTCGGCGCATCCTCGATGTGGGCTTACCAGTTCGCAGATGCGTTGCACACGAGTGACTTGCTCGGCCTCGAGCGCTTCGCCACGATGCAGAACCACTACAACCTCGTCTATCGGGAGGAGGAACGCGAGATGCTCCCCCTCTGTCAGAACGAGTCCGTCGGCGTCCTCCCGTGGTCGCCGCTGGCTCGCGGGTACCTGACGCGACCGCACGAGGAAATCGACGCGACGACGCGTGGCGAGAACGAAGAGCGCATGTACGAACACCCCTACCGCCAGGGAGACGGGGCGACGGTCAACGAGCGGGTGGCCGAGATTGCCGACGACAACGGCGTGACGATGGCCCAGATCGCACTCTCGTGGCTGCTCCACAAGGAGTGGGTCGACGCACCAATCGTCGGCACCACCAGCGTCGAACACCTCGAGCAGGCCGTCGAAGCACTCGATATTTCGCTGTCCGACTCGGACCTCGAGTACCTCGAAGAGCCGTACGAACCAGTGCCCGTCTCCGGTCACGTCTGACTTGCCTCCCGTCTGCGTCGGCAGACCTAGGACCCGATCGGCGGCCGAATCGACCGCGTTCGCGTCCCTGTTCACTGGGTAGGCGCTGCGTCCGAGCGTCCGTCGGAGACCGAACCCGCGGAATCGCCCGTTCCCCGTCTCGAACTCACGGCAGCGCCTCGACCGCCTCAACCAGTTCGGCTTCGGTTTTCCACCGGTACAGTCGCCCCTCCTCTTCGAGTAGCTCGAAGACGCCGTCTTGCATCCAGTCGAACGACTGATCCTCGTCCTCGTACTCTCGCTTGAGGACGTGGCTCTTCGAGAAGTAGTCGCTCGTGCCCGCGAGTAGACCCTGTTCGACGAGGAAGCCGCTCGGCTCTTTCTCGGCGATGCCAACGATGTGAGTGACCAGGTCCGCGAGCAGGCAGAACTTCTGGATGCCGTTTTCCCACTCGCCGCGGACATCGACCATTCGGAATGCGTAGGCGTCTGCGCGTCGATTCAACCGATCGACGACCAGGTTCAGCCGACGGATCGGTTCGCGGTCGTAATTCCCGAGGACGAAATACGAGCGATCGGTCTCGTAGATTGGACGGAGTTCGCTCAGCGCGTGGAGAATCGCTTCGTTCTCTGCGAGTGTCAACTCCTCGGCCTCGAGGCGCTCGCTCGCGCTGGCGAGGACCTCGTCGGGGACCGGCGGATCGTCGTTTCTCATACGCATCTGATTATCGCGAATTAGGGATAGTCGTTACCGTGTCGTTTCCGTTTCCGATATCCAATGGAAAACAGGTGGACCCGCAATAGCGGCGGGACGTCGGGGACGGTCATCCTCGGTGAATTACTCCAGAGTAGTTTACTCCAGGGAAAATTACTTGGTAGTTCGACCCATAGCCGACCGTATGAGTACCGATGTGGGGACCCCCGAAGGGGCGAACGCACGCGAACTCGTCCACTTCGTCACCCAGCAGACGCGATTCGCGCTCCTGACCAATATCGTCCAGCATCCTGCGCAACTCCCGTCGATGTACGAACTCGAGCAACTGAACCCGAGCGTGAGCGAGGCGACGGTGTACAAACACGTACAGAAGCTCATCGACGCTGGCGTCGTGGAGTCAGTCGCGCTGCCCGAGGACGAGCGCCGACAGGGGAACCCCTGGAAATTCTATCGGCTGACCGACGAGGGCCGGGCGTTCCTCGCGGAACACAACCTGCTCGAGGCCGAAGCAACCCTCCAGCGCATTTACGAGACGATTTCCGATAAGTCCGACAAAATGATCAGGTACGAGAACGCCCCTCGCCCCGACGTCGATACCTAATTCTCGGAAGCGAAGGGGGAGCGTCGGCGTGGACTGCGGGGCGTCCCCGCGTGGTGGTCAGGACAACCTCGCAGCGATGTCCGCCTCGGTGATGATACCGACGGTTTCGCCGGCTTCAGTGATCATCACCGCCTTGTAGTGCTCGAGCAGATTGCTAATTTCGTCCGAGGTAGCATCTTTCGAGACGGTCGGGAAGCTTTCGCTCATGTGTTGCTCGACGGATTCGTTTCGGTCCTCGGAGTCGAGATGGACCAGGTCGCTCTGGCTAATCGAACCGACGGGAATGCCATCCTGGATGACCGCGAGCTGCGAATAGGCCTCTTCTTCCATCTTTCGGGCGGCCTCGCTGACTGGCTCGTCAGGGCCGACACTAACGACTGCCTCGTTCATCAGGTCCTCGGCCCGAATGACGTCGCTTTCGGCTTTCTCGAGGGCGGTGACGATTCGTCGGAGCGTCGACAGACGGGGGTCGACGTCGCCACCCTCGATGCGGGCGATCAGCGGCTGAGAGACGTCCGCCTTCTCGGCGAGTTCGCTCTGGGTGAGTTCGAGTTCGGTACGGCGCTGTCTGAGGTCCGCGGGCGTCGGGAGTTCCATACTTTACAATAACTATGGGTTATAGAAAATCTTTGGGTGAAATCCGATCGCGACCGAATTCCGGACTCGATCACTCGTCTTCGGGAACCTCTGCGATTTCGACGACCGACAGCGGGACGTCTCGCAGCGCACCGCCGACCTCGCTCTTCGCGATGCGAGAGGCGTGTTCCTCGCTGTCAGCGTTGAAGACCTCCATCTCGAGGCCGAGTCCGACGAGCGCAGTGTCGGCCGCGATAAACGCGGAGTCGAACGGCTCGCCACAGGCCGGACAGCCCGTCGCACCGACCTCGACTTCGACGTAGTCCATGTCTTCGCTGTTGAGTCGCTTTCCGGCTTCGCTGACTGCGACGCCGATTGCGTCGTCGATCGCTTCGACGTCACGAACGAGCCATGCGGCTTCCATCGCGACGAGATAATTGCCCATACGTACTGGTCGTTCCGGGGGGTTTCCTGCTTTGCGGTTCGTCGGCGCGAACGGTCGCGCAGGGTTCGTTCCACCGCCGATGGCGTGCGCATGGGAGTCGGATGATTCCCATAACTTACGGGAAATCTCCTGGTCGATTGCCGCCTGCTTAGCCATACATCGCCTCGAGTCCGCTCTCAGTTGGGTTCGTCGAAACCGAACTTGAACCGCAAGACGGCGTCGACCCGATTAACACGTATCAATCGTTATGAAAATTGGATTTCAAGAAGGCTTATATAGCACCTTCGTCTGAGCATCGGCTGAACGCTGATGATATCCCGCGTGTACCGCGCGACGCTGTTCGCACTGTACCAGCTGTGTATTGTGACCGGTATCGTCGCAATGCCGCTTGCGATCGCCGCTCGACAGGCAGGACTTACCCTGCCGATCCACCGGCTCCTCGCCAACGTCGAGGAAGCCTACGAGACCGCCCAGCCCTGATGACATAGATCACGTCGCCCTGACGGACGGGACCGCGCGGCCGAATTTTCCCACGTTTCGCCCCTCGAGCGATCGCAATGGCTCGCGTTCACTGCGACGCTCGAGCCGAACCGTTCGCCCGGAGTGGAAGCGGAAACGTCGGTCAGTGACCGCCGGTGTTTTATACCGTCCCGGTCGTACGTTCCCAGCAATGCGTACGCCTACACACGACTCCGACTTTTCTCGGACCGTCAACCAGTTGGCCGACGATCCGAATCCATACGAACCGGAGGTCGGCTCTCTGCCCCAGAACGATCTGACGCGGGCCGACCTCGAGAACGTGAACAAAACCGGTACGACCACCATCGGGATTTCCACCGCCGACGGCGTCGTGATCGCCACTGATATGCGTGCCAGCCTCGGCGGGCGCTTCGTCTCGAACAAGAACGTCCAGAAGGTCGAGCAGATCCACCCGACCGGTGCGCTCACGCTGGTCGGAAGCGTCGGCGGTGCCCAGTCGTTCATCTCGACGCTCCGCGCCGAGGTCAACCTCTACGAGGCGCGCCGCGGCGAGCGGATGAACATCGACGCGCTGGCGACGCTCGCGGGCAACTTCGCTCGCGGCGGTCCGTTCTTCGCCATCCACCCGATACTCGGCGGTGTCGACGAGGAGGGGAGCCACGTCTACAGCATCGATCCCGCCGGCGGCGTCATGGAAGACGATTACACCGTCACGGGGTCCGGGATGCAACTCGCCTACGGTCACCTCGAGCAGTCCTACGAACCGGACATGTCTAACGAAGAGGCGAAGACAGTCGCGGCCCGCGGCATCAAATCCGCCGTCGAGCGCGATACCGGCTCCGGCAACGGCGTCTTCCTCTGTGAGATCACTGACGAGGGCGTCGATATCCACGGCCACCACGACTTCGACGAAGTATTGTAATCGGTTTCGCCACTTCGTCTCTGTTCTCCAGCCGCCTCGTCGCTCGTAGCCGCTGCCGGCGCAGCGGTTCCGATGCCGTGTCGTGGCGATCGATCGTAGGCAACGGGTATCCACCGCCATCTCCGAAAAATAGTGGAGTGCGGGCCGGTTTTTCAGGACCGCTCGACCGGGTCCCAACAGTCCGTCTGCGTTGCTCCAGACGCCACGCCAAATTCGATAGAGACGTCCCTCGGTTCGTCCTCGTCCTCGGGAACGATGCGGAAGGACCCGCGACCGAGAACTGCAGGACGGACGACTCCGAACGGTGTCTCCACCGGCATTCGAACGACGTCCGCTGCTACCGTCTAGCCCGTGCGGTCGTTTCCCGCGTACTCTCCGCGAGCGTCACCGACCGGCCGCTCTCGCTCGAGCGGTAAATCGCGTCGATGACGCGCTGGACGGTCAGCGCCTCCTCGACGGTGTTGGTCTCCGGCGCCACACCCGCGGCGACGGCCGCGAGGAACGCTTCGTCCTGCTCGGCGTAGCCAGTCACGGTGGCGTCGCCGGTCATATCGACGTCAGCGTAGTAGTCGCTGCCGGCGGTTCCCGCCTCGAGAATTTCCAAGTTGGTGTCGCCGATGTCGAACTGCGCGCCCGCCTGAGTCCCGCGGACGCGAAAGTCCATGCTCTCTTGGCGGTTGGTAGCCCAAGCGGCCTCGAGTGAGATTGTCTGGCCGTCGGCACAGCGGACGAACGCGCTGACCGAATCGTCGACGTCGTACGTCCCGGCCTCGGCGTCCCAGTTGTCACCGAAGCCCTCTGGATCGGCGTATTCATCCGTGGTGCCGAACGTGGTTCGTGTGACGCCGCTCACCTCGACGACCTCGGGAAAGTCCAGCGCGTAGAGGGCGAGGTCGAGGGCGTGGACGCCGATGTCGAGTAGCGCACCGCCGCCGGCGAGTTCGGAGTCGGTAAACCACGACCCAGGACCCGGGACGCCGCGTCGACGGACGTAGTTGGCTTCGACGTGAGTCAGGTCGCCGAAGCGGCCGCGGGCGTGCTGTTCGTCGAACATGGCCATCGAGGCGGCATGGCGGTTGTGAAACCCGACCATACAGATTCCATCGGCTCTGGCCGCTGCGTCGGCGATCCGTTCAGCGCTTTCTAAGGTGTGCGCGAGCGGTTTTTCGACGAGGACGTGGTGGCCGGCCTCGAGGGCTGCGACGGCGATCGGTTCGTGGAATCGATTGGGCGTCGTCACGATGACGGCGTCGACCGCATCGTCGACGACGAGTTCCTCGTGGGTCTCGTACGTGGCGGCGCCGAATTCGTCGGTGAATCGTCTCCGTTGTTCCGGGACGAGGTCCGCACCGGCGACGACGTCGGCGCCGAGATTCCGAACGCTTTGAGCGTGGAGGGTGCCCATTCCGCCGAGACCGACGATGCCGACGCCGATCATGTTTCGGCCCCTGATCTCGAGTCAGCAGAAACGAACGTGCGGTGAGAAACGAACCATTTCGATGACGTTTGAGTGCGATCCCGGTCCATAGAGAGAGGCAGTCGGCGATCAAAATAAGGGTTGTGACCGATTAATCTGTGCAATCATTTACCACTTGACACCGATCCATACTATTACGACACGAATATTCGAATATATTGAATAAACATGTTATTAATCGTGTCCGTTCCCGCCCGCGTCCTCCCAAGCTAAGTTCACGTCGGTCGAGCGAACTGGCATGGTAGCAGTCACGATCTGGAACGAGTTCCGCCACGAACGCGAGGAGCAGGCGGCGGAGGTCGCCTACCCCGATGGGATCCACGAGGCAATCGCCGACGCACTCACCGACGAATACGACGTCCAGACCGCAACGCTCGACGACCCACACCACGGTCTCACAGCCGATGTCCTCGAGGATACCGACGTCCTCCTGTGGTGGGGCCACGAGGCCCACGACGAGGTCTCGGACGTGGTCGCCGACCGCGTTCATCGCCACGTTCTCGAGGGGATGGGGTTTATTCCGCTGCACTCGAGTCACTACGCGAAGCCCTTTACGCGGCTCATGGGAACGTCTTGCAGCCTACAGTATCGCGAGGATGGCGGTACCGAGCGGCTGTGGGTCGTCGATCCCGGCCATCCGATCGCCGACGGTCTGAACGAAGTCATCGAACTCCCCGAAACGGAGATGTATGGCGAACCGTTCGACGTCCCCGAACCCGATCGTCAGGTGTTCATCAGCTGGTTCGAGGGCGGCGAGGTGTTTCGAAGCGGCTGCTGTTACCGGCGGGGAAACGGCCGAATCTTTTATTTCCGGCCGGGTCACGAAACCTATCCGATCTACAACAACGCGGCGGTTCGCCGTGTGCTTCGCAACGCTGTCGAGTGGGCCAGTCCGACCGAGGGGGCACCACGGACGTTCGGCGAACGGTCGTGACATCCTTCACGCCGTGAACGGCGTGGTTTCCTCCGTATGAGTCTCAGCCGGTCTACGCGTCCCCGGAGGAAATATTCCCGTCATAGTGAACGATACTCGCGTCTGCGCGCCGTTCTTCGGGACGGTGAGAGCGTGGTGACTCAGACCAGTCGTGGTCGTCCCACTCGAACCGTACTCGAAAACGCCGCGCATTTTCGCCATCCCGGAAATCGGTGATTTCCGAGGTTACAGGCCGTGCCATCTGCCTGACTGCCTGTTCTGTCTGCCTCAGGTTTTCGGAAGTCGCGGCGGGCTCTTCGTCGGTTCAGAACGGCTGTCGACCTTCGTCTGTGATGACGCTCTCGAGCAGGTCGACCGGCGTCGCGTCGTAGGCGGGGTTCTTCACGTCGAAGCCGTCGGCTGGTTCAGCCATCACCTCGCTGTCCGGGCGGAATTCGTTCTCGAAGACGAACCCCTCGCTCACGATTTTCGAGGCCGAACCGAGGACCGTGACCGGGACACCGACCTGCGCCGCCGTCGCCGCGATCGGAAACGTCCCGACGCGGTTGTATAGCGTCTCATTGACGATGCAGTCCATCCCGACGACGACCCGGTCACACTCCTCGAGGTAGATCCCGTGGGCGCTGTCGGTCACCAGCGTCGCGTCGATCCCCTCGAAATCGGCGAGCGTTCTGGCGGTCTTGCGTCCGAGATATCGGGGCCGTGCCTCAGTGACGTAGACGTCGAACGTTTTCCCTCCCTCGATCGCCTGTTCGAGGGCTTCGAGGACCGTCGAGGAATAATCGTGAGTCAGCAATGTCGCGCCGTCGGTGAGTTCGTCGACGGCGTTTTCGGCCGCCAGCCGCTTGCCGGATTCGATCCGCGTGACGACCTCGTCGATCTTCTCGCTCGTCAGTCGCCGCGCCTCCTCGACGCTGTCGGGATCTGCGTCGGTCACGTCGTCGACGACCTCCCGAACGGCGTTTTGTAGCGAGGCGTGCGAAGGGTTCGCCCGCCGTAGGACGGAGCCGTTGCGCTCGAGCGCGCGGGTGTACTCTTCGACCGTGGCGAACTCCCGCTCGACGAGCTCCTCGAGAGCTCGTGCGGCATTTACGGCTACTACCGAGGAGCTGTGCGTTTGCATCTCCCTGATTTCCTCGGCCGTCTCGTCGATCATACGTTGACGAATTCCCGACAGCGGGAAAGGTGTTCCGGGTGCACGGACCGTCAGCGGTCGTGTATCTCGGGCCACGAGGCCTGGCACGGTCCCGGCGATAACGGCCTCCGCCAGCGATAGACAGCGAACGGTATACGTCCTCGGACCACCTAGATCCGTCGATGACCATCACCGTCAGGTACACGTGCCCGCACTGCGGTGCCGTCGTGAGCGTCGAGCGCCGGCCCGACCTCGCGGATCGATCCGTCACCACGGTCCCCCAACCGGGGTGGGAGTACGCCGCCCCGGACGAGGCCGTCGAGGAGGCCGACGGAATCGAGTTTCTCTGTGGCGAGGACGGACCCGTCACCGATCTGGAGGGCGACCCCGTCGAGGGCTGTGGCCGCCCGTTCTACCTCAATTTTGTCCGCTACGAGCAGGGCGTAGAACTCGAGCCTGATCCGCCGACATACGGCGGGCCGCGGTTCGATTTCAACGCGTAGGAACGGATGGCGCCCGGAATCACGGGATGGCGCCCGGAATCACGGAAGAATGACTCTCCTCGTTCCGTGTAGCAAGCCGCTGAGCGGACGCCTGATGAGGAAGGGCGGTTTCGAGGCGATGTACCCACGAGCGACCAGCGGGAGCGAGCGGCCTCTTTTGGTTCAGATTGTGCGGGCGATTCGAGCGAGCGGAACGAGCGAGGACCGCTCGTAAAAAGGTGGGAACACAACCCTTTTCGAGGCCCGGAAGTACCTACAGACATGGACGAAGCCGCGATTCGCGACCGCCTCCGGACGGTCGATGATCCGGAACTCGGCGACGACATCGTTTCGCTCGGACTCGTCAACGACATCGACGTCGACGGAGACCACGTCGCGGTCGATCTCGCCCTTGGGGCTCCCTATTCGCCCACCGAGAGTGACATCGCCGCCGATGTTCGACGGGTACTGACCGAAGTGGGCCTCGAGCCGGATCTCACCGCGAGCGTTCCCGATCGAGACGATCTCACGAGCGAGGAACAGGTGCTGCCGAACGTCAAGAACGTTATCGCAGTCGCCTCCGGAAAGGGCGGCGTCGGCAAATCGACTGTCGCAGTCAACCTCGTGGCCGGTCTCTCCCAACTCGGTGCCCGCGTCGGGCTCTTCGACGCGGACGTCTACGGGCCGAACGTTCCACGGATGGTGGCCGCCGACGAGCCGCCGATGGCCACCGAGGACGAAACCCTCGTGCCGCCCGAAAAGTACGGCGTGAAGCTAATGAGCATGGCTTTTCTCACCGGCGAGGACGACCCGGTCATCTGGCGCGGCCCGATGGTCCACAAAGTCATCACGCAACTCACCGAGGACGTCGAATGGGGCTACCTCGACTACCTCGTCGTCGATCTCCCGCCAGGAACCGGTGACACCCAACTGACGATGCTTCAGACTATGCCTGTCACCGGCGCCGTCATCGTCACGACCCCACAGGGTGTCGCGCTTGACGACGCCCGGAAGGGCCTCGAGATGTTCGCCAAGCACGACACCGTCGTCCTGGGAATCGCCGAGAACATGTCGACGTTCGTCTGTCCTGACTGCGGCGGCGAACACGACATTTTCGGCTCCGGCGGCGGCGAGGGGTTCGCCGAGGAACACGACATGCCCTTCCTCGGCTCGATTCCGCTCGATCCCGCCGTGCGCGAGGGCGGCGATGGCGGGAAGCCGACCGTCCTGAAAGAGGGGGACGACACCAGCGACGCGCTCCGAATGCTCACCGAGAACGTCGCCAACAATACCGGGATCGTCCACCGACAGGGGGTCTCTCAGACGCACCGGAGCGAAGCAGCGTCACCCGATCGATGACCGACGGCACCCACGGCTCGGGCGACGGCGACGATACCGGTGTCGGCGCGAGCGGTGACGCCGCAGACACGGATTTCGAATTCGAATCCGACGCCGAGCGCGTCGACTTCCTCCGGGACATCGCCGACGAAATTCGTGGTGACTCGACCGAGCGCGAGCAACTCGCGAACGTCCTGTACCGAACCAGCGACCTCTACGACGAGCGCGAGGATACCTCGCCTGAGGAGATCGTTCGCAATATGAAGGTCATCCTGGAGGTCATCGAACGCGGCGGCCTCGATCGCTGAGTCGGTTCGGTCGATACAATACCGGTACTCACCTTTTCACCGTGTCGCTGTCGCTGTCGCGCCCCCTCGTGCCCACCTAGACCCGCGATTTTGCGTACGCTCCGTCGTCCCGATCACCCGTCGCTCGACGACGCACCGCTCGGCTCTCGGCGGCGACCGGACTAAATTCGGACGCGCCACTTTTGCGTCTGCCCCTCGAGGTGCGATTGTGGACGTGAATCAACAGTCTCGAGCGAACCCCTTCGGCATGGACGAGGAGTGTCGGAACTGTCCGTCGCTCTGTGAGACACGCACGCAAGTTGTCCACGGCTACGGCGACGTCGGTGCGGATTTCCTGTTCGTCGGCGAGCGGCCGACGACGCAGGCGGACGCGGTCGGCGTCCCGTTCGCCGGCGCGGGCGGACGCGACGGTAACGGTGGGCTTCGGCGGATGCTCGAACGCCTCGGCCTCTGTGACGTTACCTCGCCGGCCGACGCGCCCGCACTCGAGAACGCCTACCTGACGAATCTGACGCGCTGTCGCGACCCCGACCGACGGCCGACCGACGACGAAATCGACACGTGTGAACCCTACCTCAACGCTGAAATCCGGATGATCAACCCCGAGATTCTCGTTCCCGTCGGTGAACGCGCACTGACGGAACTGGGAACCGAGTACACGACGACACCTGCCGACGCGCTCGTGCTTCCGGACGACCACGCGACGCGGATTCGCGGCCGCGGATTCGAACTGGTCCCGATGATCGACCCGCACGAACAGACCGACGAGCAAACGCAGACCTGGCTCGAGACCTTCGCACAGCTCATGGCGTCAGATTATCGGCAGACGAAGGGGCGACAAGAACGGTGAACCGCCTCGGGGTCACGTGGTTCGAGACGCTCCGCGTAGTCACGGAAATCTTCGATATCCGTACGACCCCGAGGCACTCGGCCTGCTCCGCCTGTAGAAACGGTAGGAACGGGGGAACGAAAGGAACGAAGCGGGTACCGGAGCAAAATGGAGCAGTCGATCACCAGTACGGGTTCTCGCGCCAGCGTCTCGAGCCTGCGCCGAGGGCAATGAGCGCACCCACGGCGAGGATAGCGACGACGAGGACGCCGATCGTCGAGGTGAGGTATTCGGATGCGTCGATCAAGTAGCCGGTTCCGAAGCCGTACACGCCGAGGATAGCCAGTGCTACGATCACGATTATCGCGAGCAGTCCGGCGATCGAGCGATCGTCCATGCTCGCCCGATCACACTCCGCCATTATAATTCGTCGCTATTTCTGCCGCACCGGGATCGCTCGAATCCGTCCTCGCAGCGTTCGATCTTCGAGAGCATCGTACTGGTTACCGGACGATCTGCGCACAATACCAGGAAACGCCGCGTTCAAGAACCGCGCGCACCGAATGGTCGGTATGATCGTCGTCGTTCCGGTCGATCCGCCGCGAGACGGCCTCGTCCTTCAGTCGCTCGCCGAGCAGTCCCCGCTCTCCGACGCCGAGGCGGCGTCGCTGTACGAGGCCGCCCTCGCGGACGTCCTGTGGGCCGTCGCACGGAGCGGCGGCGACCTTCTGGTCAATTATCGAGACGCCGAGACGCTGCCCGAAACACAGGCATACGGCGACCCGGAAGCGGAGGTACGGGCGCTCGTCCGTGACGCTCTCGGCGAGGACGCCGACGTCCGATTCGAGCGGCAGGTCGGCTCGAGTCGATCGGCTCGCGTCGGCAACACCGTCACCCACCTGCTCGAGCGCGAAGACGCACAGAGCGTCGGCGTCCTCGAACCGACCGTTCCGCTGGTCAACCGAACGGAAATCGACGGTGCGGCGATGTCGCTGCGTCGCCACGACGTCGTCATCGGGCCGTCAACCGGCGGGCGGACCTATTTCGGAGGGTTTTCCGAGCCGATCGATTTCACCGACGCGTACACGACGCCGGAACTGTCGACGCTGGCCCGGCGCGGGGCCGAGGGCGGTCTCGGCGTCGGCTTCGCACCGATGCTCCCGACGGTAACGTCGCCCGTCGGACTGCAAACGACGATCGCAGGGCTCGAAGCGCGCCAGTCCGCCGATCGACCGGATGCCGAGGCGACGGCAGCGCTGGTGGACGAACTCGGGATTTCGGTCGGAGAGGGCGGCGGGCTCGAGCGCCAGTAGACCGACAACCCTTTTTGAACGTACGCCGAACCGGGAGACGAGGTGGGGTGGCAGAGCGGCCTAACGCGCCTGCCTTGAGAGCAGGTGGCTGTCAAGCCTCATGGGTTCAAATCCCATCCCTACCGCTTTTGCGACGAACGGACGTGAGGAGCAACGCGTGGATAGTGAGAACTGAATCGACACCGGCGGCGCTCGAGAGTACCCACTGTAGACACGATTCGCACTCCGGCCACGCCGACGGCGAGTCGCCTGGGTTCGACGACGTCAGCTCGGCGCGGCCGTCGGCTTCGTCAACCGGTCGCAGCAGCTCGAGGTGGCAGAAAACCGAAAACCGTGCGGGGAATTCGCGAGGCGAGCGGCGTTAGCTGAAAGAGAGGGTGCTAAGCCCCCGTCCTCGAGGAGCGACCGACGGGAGCGAGGAGGGCGGGGATACAGTACCCGTACGATCGTCACACACCCCTACTCACAAACACTTAATAAATTACACTCCATAGGCGAAAACAAGTCGCATGGAGTACAGTCCACGATACCGTCTCTTTCCCACCACCACTCAACGGGAGAGTCTCGACTGGACTCGTGACACCGTGCGACAACTCTACAACCACGCCCTCCACGAATTCACCAAGATACCAGAAGACGAGGGGACGCTTCGACAGCGTGTCTGGCACGTCCGCGATGAACTGCCAGAACTCAAACAACAGTGGACTGACCTCAAACAGGTCTACTCCACCGTCTTGCAGAAAGCTGTCGAGCGTATCCGAACCAACATCACCAACCTCGGCACACTCAAAGCCAAGGGCTACGATGTTGGCTCGTTGAACTGGAAGTCACCGCGTGAGTACCGGAGTTTTACGTACCGGCAATCGGGCTTCGAACTCGACACGAAGAGTGGCCCGAGAGACCGAGCGATACTCCGCCTTACAAAAGTACGCGGCGAAACCCTTGAAATCCCACTTCGACTTCACCGCGACCTTCCTGACCACGATACTATCAAAGAAGTCACGGTGAAGAAAGAGCCCACAGGAGCGTGGTATGCTTCGTTCTGCATCAGCACTGAGGAACCAGAGAAACCAGACTCAGCTGACATTGAGCCGGAAGACACAGTTGGGATCGACCTCGGCGTTCTCACCTTCGTCCACGATTCGGATGGACGGTCTATCGGACGTCTCGACCTGTCTGCGGAGCGTGAGCGCCTCGAGCGCGAGCAACGCGCTCTTTCTCGCAAGCAATACGAGTCGAACAACTGGGAGACGCAACGGCGGCGAGTCGCTGAAATCCATGCTCGCATGTCGAACAAGAAGCGAGACTATAAGCACAAACTCGCGCACTTTTATACTTCAGAGTACGAGGCAGTGTTCGTTGAGGATTTGAACGTGAAGTCGATGCTCGAAGCCAGTGGCAACGCTCGGAACAAGGCCGAGGTTGGCTGGCGAAACTTCAGTACGATTCTGAAACATCACGGTCGGAAGAACGAGTGTCACGTCATCGAAGTCGAACCGAGTGGCACGACAAAAGAGTGTGCATCGTGTGGCGTGGAGACTGAGAAGCCGTTGTGGGTCCGCGAACACTCGTGTCCGTCGTGTGGATTCGAATTGGACAGGGATTGGAACGCGGCGTTGAATATCCAGTCGCGTGGTCTGGAGAACCTAGGAGTGGTTCACTCCGAAGCAACGCCTGTGGAGACTGCGACCGCTGTGGATACTTCTGAAGTATCTGCAAGTCGCGTCGTCGAAGCAGGAAGCCACGCCCTCAAGGAGTCGCCGAAGGCGACGAGTAGGGCGGGGTAGTTCACCGGTAGGAGAGTTCGAGGTCGCGCGCTCGAGACAGCAAGCCGGCGTCGTAGAACTCCTCGGTCTGGGACGGTCGGATGTCGTCGATCGCGCAGACCTGCTGGACCGTGTTGCGGAAGTTCTTGAAAGTCGCTTCGTCGACCATCTGGCCGTCGATGGTGACCGCGCCGGTGCCCTCGCGTTTGGCTTCGTTGAAGCGCTCGATCTTGTGGACGTCGCGCTCGAGCTCGTCGGGGGTGGGCATGTGGATCGTGTTGGCCTGGATGGTCTGTTTGGGGTACAACGACCAGGAGCCGTCGAGTCCGAGCTTCGCTTCGTGTTCGACCTGATCGGCGTAGTCGTCGGCGTTGTAGTACGTCAGGCCGGCGCGCTCTTTGAACAGGTCGTCGAAGGGACCGCCGATCGAAAGCAGGCCCGCGGCGCTGGATTCGTTCGAGAGGGCCTCGAGCAGGCCGTCCCAGCGGGGCATGCCGTCGCCGAGGTCGCGGCCGCCGAGTTCGGCGGCGTAATCGACGGGACCGAAGACGAGTGCGGTGAGACGGGAGTCCTCACCGAACGTGGAAATTTCGCGCAGGTCGGAGCGGGCGCGGCCGGTTTCGATGATGATCGAGAGCCCGATCGAGCCGTCCTCGTAGCCGTGTTCGGCCTCGGCTTCGGCGACGACCGCGGCGGCGCGCTCGACGTCCTCGAGGCGACCGACCTTGGGAACCACGACACCTTCGATCTCGTCGCCGAGATCGGCGACGAGTCGGTCGATCTGGTCGCGTCCCTTCTCGCAGTACTCCTCGTCCTCGTAGCTCCACTCGACGCGAGGCCAGATTTCGCCCGGGAAGTCGTACTGCGGGACCTTCTCGATGGTGTTCTCGAGTCCCTCGGCTTTCATGTCCGGGGCGGTCCCGTCTTCCATGTCGGGGACGAGCCAGTCGGGAGCCTGAAAGCCCTCGGCCTCGAGGGCGGAGACGAGATACTTCGCGGAGTCCTCTTTGGGGACGGCGGCCGGTGCGGTCTGGAACGTGCGGCAGAGTCGGATGTCGTCAGTCATGTCTCTGAATTCGTGGTCGTCTGCAATCGTTTTTGATTATCGTTCGTGTTAGTTAGAACGCTTTCGAATCTCGGCGGTTCGCGTCCCAGAGTAGACGGGTTCGTCGTGCTGATTGAACGCGATGTGTTCGAAGGTGACGGTCCCAGCCTCGTCGCTCGAGGCGTCGTTCTCGGACGATGTCCGAGAGCCAGTCGAGGTTTCCTCGACGCTGTCTTCGGCCTCGATAACGCGCGTAAAGGCGTAGACGGTGTCGCCCACGGCGACGAACGTGTGGAAGGATTCGTCGTCGAAGCCGACCTCACGCCAGGTCTGCTCGTCCGAGCGGGCGTGGCCAAGCGCGGTCGAGCGGGTGACGTCGCCGTAAGTGACGATGTTGCCCGAGGGCGAGTTGGCCATTACGTCGACGTTGTGGTGCTGTTTGGCCGTGTTGAGCGTCGAAAGCGGCAGCGAAGCGACGGTAACGTCGTCCTGGGTTCGACCGCGTTCGTGGCGGTAGGCGACCGCGGCGTCGCGGCCCTCGGCTTCCGCGAGTGCGTCGACGAAGTCCTCGAAGTAGCCGCCCTCGGGCGTGACGAACTCGTCGGGGAGGTCAGGGCCGTCGTCGCCGTCGTCTTCGGCGGCCGCGGCACCGCTCCCGTCCGTCGCGACGGGTTCGCGGCGGGGAATCATGTTCGTACGCTCGTAGGAGCAGAGTACGTCGCCGGTCCCGGCGTCCTTGCCGCGGGTGCGCCAGGAGACGATGCCGTACTCCGGTCGGGAACTCGAGGTGGCGCAGTTGACGACTTCGCTCTCGACGTGGAGTTCGGTGCCGGTGTAGACTGGCGCAGTGGGAAATCGCACGTCGGTCCGACCGAGGAAGTAGCCGCCCTTCTCACTGAGGTCCTCGACGGTAATACCGAGCGTCGCGGCAGTCAGGTAGTCGGGGTGGACCGGCGGCTCGTCGAAGCCACGCTCTTTGGCGGCGTCGGTCCGCCAGTAGACGGGGTCGTGATTGAGCGTCTGTCCCATCCACTGCTCGTTGCCGAACTGGGTGAGGGTGAGTCCGGGTTCGTGTTCGATCACGTCCCCTTCCTCGAAGTCTTCGAAGCAGTTTCCCTTCTCCCTGGTTTCGACCTGTTCGAGTACCTGTGCGAACGTATCGGGATCGGTCCACTCAGTCATCTGCTGTCACCTCGTCCGTGTCTACCGTTAACTGTTCCCGTTTCCGTCGGGCGATCGTTCGACGCATCTCGTTTTCGACGATCATGTATCCCTCGTCGAAGCCCATGCCGGGCTTTGCGAGCACCTGTGCGGCGTTCGTCGCGAGTGCGACGTGGGCGCAAGCGCGCGCGGACGTCTCCGTCTCGTTGCAAGTACCACCGAGGTACGCCCGCGTGTCGGTCCCCTCGCAGTAGCGAACTGCCTGTCCGCTGCGGTGGATGCCACCGAGATCGGGCGTCTTGACCTGCACGAGATCGGCCGCTTCCGCGTCGACGAACGCTCGAACGTCCTCGAACGTGTTGCACCACTCGTCGGCAACGATGTCGACGCTGACGTTCGCCTCGGCGAGCCCCTGGCGAAGCTCGATCATCGCCGCGATCTGGTCCTCGCGGTTCCCGACGTCCATCGGCCCCTCTATCTGGATTGGATACGGTGCGGCAGCCTCTTCGAGCGCGGCGAAGTACTCGACCACCTCGTTGCGATCGTACGGCGCGTCGAAAATCTCGCCGATCATCCCGTAGACGTCGATGTGGAAACGCGGCTCGTACCCCTCGGGACCGAGTTCCTGGGAGCGCCGGGTGAGCCATTCGACGTATTCGAGTAGCGTCTCACCGTCTTCGCCGATCTTCTCGACGCTGTTGATGAGCGCGTGGGGCAAGACGGGAACACCCTTGATGAACATCTTCTCCGTGTTGGTGTACCGATCGTCCCCGGATTGTCCGAAAACGGGAACCGGCTCAGTCGCGGGCTCGGTACCGAGCGCGTCGGCCACGACGTCCGTCCGGGTCGTCTTCTCGGCGTCGGCCGCCGCCGCGAGCAGCGCCTGTGAGACGCCGTAGCGGATCGCGGTGTGGAGCCGATCGCCCTCGACTCGCATCTCCTCGAGTAATTCGGCGTTCGAGAGGAAGTCGGCCGCATCGCGGCCCTCGAGTTCCTCGGCGACGGCCCCCTCGATGACGGGGGCGTATTCGTCGGCTTTGAACAGCGGATCGCGCCCGCCGGCGCCGGAGTACTGGACCGCGGCGCAGTCGCCCCGAACGACGGACCCGTCTGCGAGTTCGATATCGACGACGATCGACTCGCCGGCCTGTCGAATTTCGTCGAAGCCCTCGGTGACGGGTTCGCCCTCGTAGGTGAAGCCGTCTTGCGTTGCTCCCTGCTTGATCGCGCGCTGATCGTCGAAAAAGAACCCGGAGTAACCGGGCGTGGCGTACACTCCTGTGATTTCCATGTTAGACGTCACCCTGTGGTCGGCCGATGAGCTTTCCATCACTGATCGCGTCGACGTCGTCTGCGACCATCCGGAACGACTGGTCGCGGCCTTCCGTGTCGGCGCGTCGCGAGAGTCGAGCCTTGTGAATCTCCTTAATATCGTCGTCCATCTCGAGGTCGGCCCATTCGAAGATGCGGACCCGTCCGTCGTCGTCCCGCGCCGGGAGGATGGCCCCCCGTGCGCTGTCGCTGGGTGCGAACGGGACATCGAGCGCCCCGGTGTCGAACGCGTTGAGCGTCCCCTGGACGACGTCGCCGTCACCGTGTTCGAAGATCGTATCCATCAGACAGCGCGTTTCGCGCTCGATCAGGTCCTGTTCCTCCTCGATACCGTCGATGTCGATCTTCTGCTCGATCGCCATGTCGATGACCTGTCGCGTGGTACGCAGCCCGGATGCGTTGGCCTCCTTGGTCGGAACTCCCTGGAACTCCTGGGGCGACTTGGTGATGACCTTGTCGGGCTTTGCGATGGCGGCGGTCATCCCGCCAAGGCTGATGACGCCGTTGGCGCGCGCCTCGTCCGGCGGGAATCCGCCCATCCACTCGTGAAAGACGGTCGTAACGACGACCTCGTCGGGCAGGTATTCGTTGCCGAGTTTCTTCAGGGCGTTCAGAGCGGCGACGTCCTGCACGACGTTCCCGACCTGTCCGTAACCGAGCGTGATCGAGCGCACGCCCTGTGTCGCGGCCAGTTTGCCCTCGACCAGCATGATCGCGATGGCGATCGATGGCGGGACCAGCGTCCCCGTGAGGGGCCCGAACGGCTCGCGGTTGATCCGCACGCCGCGTTCGGTGTATGCCCCCGCCAGTCGGTCGACGAACTGCCACTTCTCGATGGTTTCTTCGAGTCCGTGGCGTTTCGTGTAGGGAATGTTGTACGAGATTGGGCCGCCCTCGAAGCTCTGGAAGCCGCCCGCGAACGTGATCGCCGCGAGCAACCGGGCGTCCGGCGTCCCGTGGCGGACTTCGATCGGCGCGTCGACCGCGTCGATCAGCTGGCGGCAGCCATCGACGCCGTGGTTCACTGCCGGGAAGCCGTTGAGCGTATCGTCTCCCGTCTCTCGGGCCTTCTCCAGCCCTTGCTGGGCCTTTTCGTACTCGTTATCGCGCGTGTACGAGTCGATGGTAGTCGGCAGTAGATCCGCCTGACCTTCTCGGTGAAGGTACTGTGAGAGTTCGATCTGGTCGTCGAGCCGTGGGACCCCGGCTCGAGGCTGGAGAAGCGGTTTGTCGGCCGACTCGAGAACGTCGGCGAACCGTTTGTGCTTCGGAAGCGATTCGTGGTACTCGATCGCGTCCTCGAAGTCGACATCTGCTCCCGTCGGCCAGTCCGACCGAATCTCCTCGTCGATACGCCGTAGCTCGTCGGATGGAATGCGTTCGTCTCGTATCATCTAGTCATCTACGAACTGATAGTTGCCCGTTCCGACTCCGTCGGTCTGATCTGGAGGTCTTCGCGAAGTGCAGCGATCGCTTCCTCAGGATCCGTTTCAGAGTCGAAGACGCGGTCGAATCCGAGCTCTCGGAACGTCCGCCGGGTCTGCTCGAAGTCGTCCTGTCCGACGGCGAGGTTGCCGCCGATGTAACTGACCGCGTCGACGCCAGCGTCCGCGAGGACGCTGTGGAATCCCTGGCAGTCCTGTTCGGCGTGGCCGTAGAGCGACGAGACCAGTACAGCTTCGGCGTCGTGGGCTACCGCGGCCTCGGCGAACTCCTCCTGGGAGGTCTGGACACCGAGATTCACGACTTCGAAGCCGGCTGCACTGAAGGCTTGCTCGAGTATTGTGATGCCAACGACGTGGGCATCGGAGCCGATCACGCCGAGGACGACCGTGTGGGACATCGTATGCAGAACCATGAGGAACTCCCGTATAAACCTAATGATCTTCAATGATAATACCCCTTAAACATCCTAACAGCGTCTCTATGGTGGTTGTTCACACGAGATGTGGTACTGGAGCCCAAACTACATGATCGATGGTAAGGGTTTTGGCTGTGGTTTCGGAAGGAGGGTGTACAGACAATGGGAGCGCTTTCGAACCTACGTGTGCTGGATCTGACGCAGGTGCTCGCCGGGCCGTACTGTACGATGTTGCTCGCGGACCTGGGCGCGGACGTCGTCAAAATCGAGCGGCCGGGCGGCGACATGATTCGGTCGAACCCGCCGTTCGTCGACGACCCCGAGGCGGAAGCCTACGGCGGCTATTTCCAGAGCGTCAACCGCGGCAAGAAGAGTATCGAACTGAACTTCCGTGAGGAAGCCGACCGCGAGGACCTTCTCTCGCTCGTCGAGGAGGCCGACATCGTCGTGGAGAATTATCGCTCGGGCACGATGGAGAAGTACGGCCTGGGCTACGAGACGCTCACTGAGTACAACCCCGACATCATCTACTCATCGATCCGCGGCTTCGGCGACCCGCGAACGGGCGAAACGGACCGCCAGGGCCAGCCCTCGTTCGACCTCATCGCGCAGGCGCTCGGCGGCGTGATGGAAACCACCGGCCAGGAAGACGGGCCGCCGACGAAGGTCGGGCCCGGCATCGGGGACCTCTTTACCGCGACGCTGAACTGCATCGGGATTCTGGCCGCGGTCAACCACCGCGAGCAGACCGGCGAGGGCCAGTACGTCGACACCGGGATGTACGACTCGATGATCAGTTTAACCGAACGGGCCATCTACCAGCAATCGTACACCGGCGAGGCTCCGACCCGACAGGGCAACTCCCATCCAACGCTGTTCCCCTACAACGCCTTCGAAACCGACGACGGCTACGCCGTCATCGCCGCCTTCAACGACAACCACTGGGCGGAACTCTGCGATGCCATGGACCGCGAAGACCTCGCAGAGGACTACCCCACTACCCCAGAACGACTGCGGAACCGAGAGACCCTCCGCGAGGAACTCGTCGACTGGGCCGCCGACCTGACCAACGACGAACTCGTCGGCGCACTCGAGGGACGCGTCCCTGCCGCCCCCGTCCAGACGACCAAAGAAATCTTCGAGGATCCGCACGTCCACACTCGAGACATGCTCGTCCCCATCGAACAGCCTGGTGCCGACACGGACGTCGAAATCGCGGGTAACCCAATCAAGATGAGCGAAACGAACCCCGAACCTCGCGGTCGTGCACCGCTGCTCGACGAACACCGCGAGGAGATTCTGGGCGAACACGCTGACGCCGAGACGGCCGACGACTGACTGACGGAATCGATCTGTTCTATTCGCTGTCCACACACGGCGTCCGGAGTGGTGTCAACACGTCAGCGGCCCGTTCGACGATTCGTGGGGGATTCTAAGCGTCCACGACACCAAGCCAAAGCGTTTCAGCGAGGAGGACGTGACCTTCGTTTCGTTCATCACGTCGCGAACGTCCTCGCGGAGACGGCTGAGCGCCAGCGCCACCAGTACCAGCACGACCTCAAGCGATCGGTTGCGGAATACCTGGCCCGCGGTTAGCGCACGACCGTCAGCCGCCACGGAGCACCGGTATTCCGTTCACCGACGGCCCAGAGTATTACTGTGCGGTACGTTTATTCCCACTATGGCCGTCGAAGTAGCTGCAGAATTGCTCGATCTGCTTTCCGTGTTCATCATCGCGGCAGGGGTGGGGATCTTTGTCGCCAAGGTCGGCCGGTTCCCGTACACCATCGCCTTGCTCCTCGCGGGGGTTACTGCCTCCATCCTCGAGTTGGGAATCGACATCGAGCTCAGCCACGACCTCATCCTGCTCGTGTTGTTACCGCCGCTTCTCTTCGAGGGCGCTGCTACGACCGATCTCGAGTACTTTCGCCGATATCTGGGCCCAATCCTGGCACTGGCGGTCCCCGGGCTGATACTGTCGGTCATCATCCTCGGCCTCCTCGGACAGTACGTCTTCGGAATACCGCTGCTCGTGGCGCTGTTGTTCGCCGCGATGATCCTGCCGACCGACCCTGTGTCGGTACTCGCACTGTTCGAGGAACTCGGTGCGCCCGACCGACTGGCCGTTCTCGTCGAGGGCGAAAGTCTCGTCAACGACGGCGTCGGCGTCGTCCTCTTCTCGACGTTGCTGGCCATCATCGTCGAGTACGGCCCCGACACGTCGGCGTTGTTGGAGCCGTCACAGCTCGTCGATTTCATGGTCGATATCGCCGTTGCGATCCTCGGTGGACTGGTCGTCGGCCTCGCAGCCGGGTACGCGGTGTACCGGGTGATGGTCAGCTTAGACGAGTACACGACCGAAATCGTCCTGACGCTCATCCTCGCGTACGGGAGCTTCCTGCTGGCCGAACACATTCTCAGCAACGCAGTTCCCGGCGTTCAGTTCAGCGGCGTCATCGCGACCGTGGTCGCCGGGCTCTTCATCGGCAATCGCGGCGCGGAATACGCGATGAGCCCGCAAACGAAGATTAGCATCTTCAATACCTGGGAGACGGCCGCGTTTCTGGTGAATACACTCATCTTCTTGCTCATCGGTGCGAAGACGCCGATCGGTCAGCTCCTCACTCACGCCCAGCTTATCGCCCTGGCCATCGGTCTCGTACTGCTCGCGCGTGCACTGGTGGTGTACCCGGTCGTGAGCGTCGCGAATCGGCTCGTCGATGTGAACGTCTCCCGGAAAGACCAGCACGTCCTCGTGTGGGGCGGCCTGCACGCCTCGATCCCGATTGCGCTCGTTCTCGGGTTACCGGCAACGACCGCGTCCGGCGCACCGTTCCCGTTCCGCGAGGAACTCCGGGCGATGGTCTTCGGCGTGGCGGCATTCAGCCTCGTCGTTCAGGGGATGACGATGGGGCGACTCTTGGATCGTCTCGGCGTGATCCGCCGGTCGGAGGCCGAGGAACTGTACGAGACGCTCGTCGGTCGCGCCCGGATGGTCGATAGCGCACTCGAGGCTGCCGACGAACTGTACGGTAACAACCGGCTTCCGGGTGACGTCTACGACGACTTCCGCGCCGAGTACGGTCGCGAAAAGGAAGCCCTGCAGAAGACGATCTCCGAGCTGTTGTCCGACAATCCCGAAATCCGTCGGGAGGAACTCCTCATCGGGGAGCGACAGGTTCTCAAACGGGAAAAGAGCGCGGTCATGGACGCGATGCGAACGGGTATCATCGGCGACGAGGTGGGCCGGCCATTACTTGAGGAGGTCGACCTCAAACTGTCCCAGGTCGGGCAGGGGCATAGTACGGTCAACGAAACCGAAGAGGAGTACGACGAATTCTGGCGCCAGCGGGCCCAGGAGTTCGGCCTTCGGTCCGCATCTCTGTCCGAGCGAAAAGAGTCGCGCGACGTTCGGTCGGCGGGCGATAGCGAGCCAACGGAGTGAGTGTCCCGTCGTCATCGTCATGTTGTCCAACTCTGGACCGCACCTTCTCACCGGAGGATTTGGATTCCAAGACCGCTCCGAGTTGCGCCACTGTTCAGTCCTCGATGGGAGACTCCGTCGGACGGTCCCTGAGATCGATCGTCAGGGCGAAGACGAGTCCGAGCACCAGGCCGTACAGCACGTGGGCGACGAGGGTCTCGACGGCAGCCCCGAGAAAGGCCGTGGTGGCGTCAACTCCGAAGAGCCGGCCGATGACCGGCAGGGCGATCATCGGTAGGATCGCCCAGATCGCGAACCCGTACACGCCGCCCGCGCCGACGAGGCGGAGCGTGATCCCGGTTCGCGAGAGCGCGTCGGTTTCCGTCGGGGTTCGAATGATGCCGAGGATCGGCCCGCGGGTGACGAGCATGCCGAAGCCGAGACCGATGATGGCCCCGTGGACGAGGTGAAGGGCCCAGCCGACCACGGGATCCGCGTTGAGCCCGTAGAACTCCGGAATCGCCTCTTCGATGATGGCCGGTTCGAGCATCCACAGGACGAGTCCAAACGCGACTGCTCCGAACGCGCCGCCTGCGATGCTTCCGATCGGCCAGCCGATGCGACTCTCGATTCCGTGCGCAGACGTGTCGGACTCGGCACTCATGACACCGTGGCTACCACGATAGTCCACAAAAGGATTCGTCCGACATTTATAGTCCACAAAATGGTTCGCCCAGCATTTATTACACCTTGATAGACCGGCTCATCGAGCACGTATCGACGAAGCGTCTCGTCGGGGCACACCTCGATAGTCCCTTCTACTGAGAACGACTTTTATCAGTTGCTAAGCATTTCAACAGAGCCGAGTGAATGGGACGCGAGCGGGAATACGAAACGATCCTCTGGACGATTCCCGACGAGGTGTACACGCTGGACGCGGGCGGCTATTTCACCAGAATCGTTTCCCCGGTCGACGCTGAGGTGTCGACGCTGGGATACAGACCTGACGAAGTCATCGGCGAACACATCTCACTCGTCCTGGACGAAAGCGACATCGCCACGGGCGAACGGATAATCGAGTCGTGCAATGGTTGTTGCACACGGACGACTGTGACCACGTGTCGTTCGGGATGGAGACGATACCCGCAGCAGGCGAACGAGAACCACATCGCGTTGCTATTGCCGGACGAGGATTACCGCTTTCAGGGGACGGTCGGCGTTTTGGCGATATCTCCGATCGAACGGCCGTGAACGGCAGCTGAAACGACAGAACGGATGGCTCGATCGATTCGCCAGCATCTCTCGCACGACCTCCGAAACCCGCTCAACGTCGCCCAGGGACGACTCGAACTGGCCACGAGGACTCCGACAGCGACCATCTCGAGGCCGTCGACTGGGCGCACGATCGGATGGCGGCCTTGATCGAGGACAGTGTGGCGGTCACACGAGAGCAGGACCGGGGTCTTGATGCCGAACCGATTGATCTCGCGACGGCCGCCGAGGACTGCTGGGGGCACGTGGAGACGGCCGATGCAACACGGTCGGCGACTCGCGGGCGAACCGGGCCCAGCGTTTACGTGGCCAGCGACGGCCGGGGAATTCCGCCTGACGAACGGGACCGCGTGTTCGAGAGTGGCTACTCGAGCACCAGCGACGGGACCGGTCTCGGGCTGTCGATCGTCGAGGATGTCGCGGCTCACGACTGGACCGTGACCGTCACCGACGGGGCAGACGGTGGTCCGCGGTTCGAAATCACCGCGGTAGAGCGGGTGATCGACGACGATCCGACGGCGACGGAGAGCAATCCTTTTGCGGGACCCCTGCACACGTCCGGGTATGAGCAACGATTGGCCAGTCGATCCCGATGGCGAAGAGGGCAGCGAGGGGATGCGTAAGTTCGATATGCGGATCATTGCAGACAAAGTCGACGAGGAGGAAGACTTCCCGATGAACTGCGACGAATTCGTCGACGAATACGGCGATTATCCGATCCGGATCAATTATAAAAAAGTCGTTCCACTACGTGAAATCTTCGAGTACGTCGAACCCGAAGCGTTCGAGACGATGGTCGACATGCACAAGGCTGTCGGCGCGGCGATGCGCGCCGGCGACTTCTGGGACTACCACCCGCAGGGAGCGGACCCGGAGAAGAAACACGCCTAAACGGGCGCGTTCTCGAACCGTATCACGAATCTGGATTACGTATCACTTATACGACGGCGTTCGAAAGAATCGGGCACAGTGACCAACACGCAGGTAACGCTCGTTCAGATCGATAACTACGGGCCGTGGACGGTGACGCCCGAACCGCGACGGGAGGCCGACCTCCAGACGATGCAATCGCGGCTGTACGCGGACATCTCTCAATTCGTCGGTAATCGCGGCGGCTACACGTTCTTCACTCGGTTCGACAATATGATCGCCGTTACGAACGGCTGTTCGTTCGATGATCACGCGCTTCTCCAGGAGTCAGTCGGCAACCGGTACCCGGTTACCCTGAGTCTCGGCGTCGCGACCGGGACGAACCCGGTCCAGGCGCTTTCAGACGCGACGGAACTCATCCAGGACGCCGGCAGCGCACAGGACAAGAACCGACGCGAGTGCCTCGAAGGCCGAGTCATCGAACCGCCCCATCGGGCCGACGGAGACGTTCAGATCGCACACTTCGACGTGATCAACGCGACCGGCAACTACACGGACGAACTCAACGCCTTCGATACGTTCATCGAGATCGAGCAGGGCTATGCGGAACTCATGCGACACATGCGCTACGCCCACGACAGCCTCTCGTTTTTCGTCGGCGGCGACAACGTCATCGTCGTCTGTCCCGAGCTCGGGAGCGCGGAGTACGAAGAAGCACTCTGCCACGTCGAGGATGCCGTCGACGTCGAAATGCAAGTCGGCGTCGGTCGCGGAACGAGCGCTCACGAGGCCGGTTACGCGGCGAAACACGCCCTCGAGACCTGCCGAACCGACGGGACACGGGTCGAACTCGAGTGGGAAACGACCTGATCATTGGGGTCAGTGAAGTTCACCGCCGTTTTTCTTAAGTGTAGCGGGGGTAGCTTTTAGCCCGTCCGTGCGAATCTTTCACACATGGAATCGGAACTGTCCGTCAGAGATGTCTTGACGACCGATTACGTCGGTGTCAGCGAGTCTGACACCGTTCTCGACGTCGTTCGACTCATGCGCGCGGAGCGAACGAGTTGCACACTGGTCGTTCGCGGCACGGAACCGGTCGGCATCGTGACCGAGTGGGACGTCCTCGGACTCGTCGCGGACGAGTCCGATCCCGCCGAAACGACGGTTGGGGCGGTGATGACGACACCGGTGATCACGGTAAATCCCGACCGATCGCTCACCGATGTCGCCACGACGATGGCCCGCGAAAACATTCGCAACGTCGTCGTCGAAACCGAGGACGGGATCGTGGGTGTCGTGACCCAGCGGGACGTCATCGCCGCCGCGGGCTCGTTCCAGTCGACGGTGACCCCCACTCGCTCGAACGAGTCACCGATCGACAGGGAACGCGAATTCGCCGATGCCGCGTCTGCTCGCGTGACTGCGGACGAGAAGGATCAACTCCTTCCGAACGGCGGCGACGAGTACACCACTCAGGGCGTCTGTGAAGCGTGTGGCTCGCTCGCGGACTCGCTGTGGGATGTCAACGGCCGACTGGTCTGTGCGGACTGCCGTGCAGTGTGATCGGTCGATCACCCGACTGACAGCGTGCGCTGTGACACCAGCTGCCGTGGCCTATTTCTCCGATAGAAAGACCTTTCGGGTGTCGCGGTGGACAAATCGACAATGATCGAGACCCTCGACGACCTGGACGTCGAAGGGACTACCGTCGGTGTACGCGTCGACGTCAATAGTCCCATCGACGACGATGGCAGGCTCGCAGACGACGCCCGACTGCGCGCCCACGTCGATACCCTCTCGGAACTGCTCGACCACAATGGCCGGGTCGCCGTACTCGCCCATCAGGGTCGCCCCGGCGGTGACGACTTCGTCTCCCTCGAATCCCACGCCGGACGACTCTCGGACCTGCTCGGACAGCCCGTCGAATACGTCGATTCGACCTTCAGCTCCGCCGCCCGCGAGGCCGTCAGGGACCTCGCGAACGGCGATTGCATCGTCCTCGAGAACACCCGCTTCTACAGCGAGGAGTACATGGAATTCGACCCCGAGCGGGCCGCCCAGACACACCTTGTTACCGGGCTCGAATCCGTTCTCGACGCCTACGTCAACGATGCATTCGCCGCGTCACACCGCTCACAACCGTCGCTCGTCGGTCTCCCCGCGGTCCTTCCCGGCTACGCTGGTCGGGTTATGGAATCGGAACTGGACGTCCTGGGATCGATCGAGGAGACTCCCGAACCGCGCGTCTATGTGATCGGCGGCGCGAAAGTGTCCGACTCGATCGACGTCGCCTGGAGCGTCCTCGAAAAGGGGTTGGCGGACCACGTCCTCACCGCAGGCGTCGTCGGGAACGTCTTTCTCATCGCCGACGGCGTGGACCTGGGCGACGCTAGTTCCGATTTCATCTACGACCAAGGGTACTGGGACGAAATCGACCGCGCCGCCGACCTGCTCGACGCCTACGGCGACCAAATCGCACTCCCGCGAGACGTCGCCGTCGGTCGCGACGGCGAGCGTTACGAACTCGGCATCAATGCGCTCCCACCCGGTGACGGCGAGTCCGCGATGGACATCGGTGGGTCGACGTTAGAGTACTATCGGCGCATCCTCGACGGCGCGGAGACAGTCATCCTCAACGGCCCCGCTGGCGTCTTCGAAGACGATCGCTTCCAGACGGGTACTCAGCAACTCTACGACGCCGCGACGGATATTTCTACGAGCATCGTCGGTGGCGGCGATACCGCTTCCGCCCTGCGAAAACTCGGCGTCGATGGCTTCTCGCACGTCAGTACCGGCGGCGGAGCCGCGCTGCGAATGCTCACCGCCGAACCGTTGCCCGCCGTGACGGCGCTCCAGAATGCCCCCGAAAAACCTGCAGCCGACGATTGAACCCGCCTCGCGGGACGACCTCGAGGCGCTCGCGGAGATGTGGGTTCGGTTAGCTCGCGACCAGCGCGCGTACGACTCCGCGGTGCTGCCGGACGCGAACCACGACGCGATGCGCGATACCCTCGCAGCCTACCGGGTAGCCGATGGATTACTCGTCGCACGACTTGGCGGCAAGATCGTCGGCTTCGTCTCCGTTTCTATCGAGCGCGGCTCCCTCGAACTCGACGCCACCCGCGGATTGCTCTCGAACATCTACGTCGAACCGGCCGTTCGCGACCGGGGGATCGGAACCGCACTACTCGAGGCTGCCGAGGACACGCTGGCCGAACAGGGAGCTGACATCGTACTACTCGAGGTGATGGCCGGCAACGACGACGCCCGCCGATTCTATCGTCGTCGCGGGTACGACGAGTTCCGCGTAACGATGAGCCGGCCGCTCGAGAATCGGGACGAAAACGATACACACTCAAAGGAGGACGGCTAATTTTGGCCTGCGCCAGGGGAGCATGGGCGGTTCATGCACTCGACTTGTAATCGAGACTTCGTGGGTTCGAATCCCACCCCTGGCTCGTAGCAATAAATTTACAATTGGGCGAACCAGCGATAGCGCTAGGCACATCCTGTGATCACTCACGATTACGACAGAGCGTAGATTCGTTGGCCTGTGAGAATTCTTCCGCTGCTCTCCCTCTGACTTGGGGGAGCGAGAATCTTCGTCGTAGGTGCGCGCCGATAGCTTCTTCACGCGCACGCGAACGTGCCACGCTACCGAGTCGCCCATGAGTGTGTGCCACCCGTGAGGGAATCGCCCCTCTTCTTGGCCGGGACAGGGCGGTAATCCGCGGGACGTGTGGCACGCGGCCACAGAGGTGGTCCAGTGTGACGGATCGCGGCCGCCGTGACATTGAGCGTTCCTCCTCGCTCACGGTCGACAGACCGTGTGGGCACACTCGGAGGTGGCTATTGTGCCGGCGCTAATCTAACCGGCATCGCACGAGTTCGCGGCGAACTACCTCATCGCTGAGGACGGCCTCGCGCCGTTTTTCGCCGCGGACCGGCGGGTCAAGGAGGGTAATGGCAGTCAGATTGCTTTGTTCGCCTCCGAGGGTGAACGATGGGTAGTGAAACTCTACTACCAGGACAGCGGCATCGTCCATCCTGGGGACCGACTGGCGACTTGATGAGATGCGCGAGTTCCGGTTGACGATTTCCCGTCACTCAGACGAGAACTCGATTGGGGAGCAGGATTTCAATGCGCATCTCGCGTCTCGATGGCAGGGGATGGAGGTAAACGAAGCGATGGCCGAGTCGCTGAGTATTCCGTTCCCCCGTGGGGTAACGAACGGTCCGAGAGAGCGAATCGACGAAGAGCGAACCAGCCCAGAACATCGCCAGTCGGTAGAACACAGAATATGAAGCAACATGTCCAGAACCCCCAGTGTTCCGAACTGCTCTTCTTTGTTGGTTGCTCTACGATGGTGTCACATACAGGTGGTCGTCGACGGCGTAGAGATACCCCTTCGACAGCAGTTCGTCAAGGAGGCCCTCTGCGTCAACTGGGTCGCCCCCATCGTCGACGAGTACCGTTGCGGCCTCCTCTCGAGAGAGGCCGTCGGTCTGCTCGATCGGGTCGTGGAGTGTCTCAAGCGCATCGGCCGCGGAGGAACTCAATCGCGTGCGGTCGGACATTTCCTTGTAGACGACTCAACGACGCCAGCGTATCAACCCACGGTAGACAACCGGCAGCCGCCTCGTCTTTATCGGCGAAGGGCGTGGTGCAGCTCAGAAGGCGTCGATTTCGACGTGTTCACGCAACTCCGTCCACCGTGCGCGCACCGTCGCCGTCGACACGTCGGCCCCCCCTCTGTGATTTCTGCTTGCGTTGCGCCCTCAACGCGCGCCTCGGCGACCAGGTACAGCGGTGCGGCGGCCACACCGGCCGGGTGCTTCCCGTTGGTCAACCCACGCTCTTGAGCCTGCTCGGTGACGTGCGCACCCTGTCGGCGCGTCCCCTCTGAGAGTCCAACCGCGGACGTGAGTTGAGGCATGTACGGTCAAGGAAGCTTCGGGCAAGGACTGACTTTGTATCGTCAATCTCGCCCTTCTCAAGCTCTTCTATCGATACAGGGAGGTCCGAGATAGTGTTTTATACCATATGGTTCGAATTAATAATTTGTTTAGAAATACTAAGTATTAAATATTATTGTACGTATTGAAAGTACAGAACGATGGCAATTGGACGTTCTGTGACTAGCTCTGTAGGCCGTAGTGATTCGTCACCCAGCAACAAGACGATCTGAACTGAATGCCCGAGCTGTGAGCCATATAACCACGAACGCAAATATGGTTTGGTAGATGCCGCCAATCAACAAGACGTCTGCTCCCCCAAACAGAAGGCGCTGTTGTGCAATGACGGGGTAGGTCGACGGGACTAACAGAAGTCCCACGCGTGCCAAGATTCCAAGCGATGAAAACTCAACCATCGCAGCCGCAAACGCTGGAATCATAGTAATCATATGCTTCGTAGGATCGCTAGACGAAGCTTGATTTCGGCGTTTTCACTAATGCCACCGCCGGTCGAAAACCGATACACTGCGGTTGATTCTACGGATATCTAACTGTTCGACGAAGATTGTAGACGGCACATTTGAGCACCATCTCGCGGAATTCGAGGTGCCAGCTTCGCGCACGCACGGCGGAGCCGAGCGTGCGCTTGATCGACGAAAAGACAGTCTCAACCATCCAGCGGCGATTGTACCAGCAGCTGCTCATCCGGGCGTTGTGTGCCCGGTCGAGCGAGGAGTAGATCCGGTGTTTGATCAACGGTCGGATGCGATCAAGATGAAGATCGTCTCGGAATGGCTTTCCATCGTAAGCACGGTCAGCGGCCAATGACCGCAGGTCCTCGGCGTTTCGCCGAGCGACCTGCGGACCAATCTTCGCATCATGTTTTTTCGTGGTCGTACAGTGAACATCGTAGACGTACAGCGTTTTCACGTCCACGAGGGCAGTGACTTTGAGCGAGCGAACGCGGTAGTGTTTTCGCGTCGCGTAGTACCGCGAGGGCTGGTCGCGGTCGAAACCAGTCGAGTCGATCGCGGCATGGCCAGTGCGTTTCTCGGCTGATTCGCCGAGAAACGCACGATAGGTCTCCATCGAGATAGTCTCAAACCAGTCACGCAGGACGGTAAAATGCGGAAGCCGCGTGAGGCCGATTTCGTCGAGAATGCCGGGCATTTCGCTCAACAGATCGATTGTCTGGCGGTAGGATTTCCCGAGTTCGATCCGCAGTGCTTGCAACGTGAGCATCGCCCATTCGGCGAACCCGCCACCCCCTACGGGGTCGGCGGGTTCGTCCGGATTCTCGACAACGTTTTTAGCTTTCGCAACGATTTCTCGGGTGAGGAGACGGAATTCGGATACCAAAGTAATCCGTCTCTTCGCTTTCTACGAAGATAACGAGATTGAGGCGACGCCGTCTAGCGATCCTACAGAGCAAACGACTCGACTGGTTTCGACCGCGACCAGCCCTCGCAGTACTATGCGACGCGAAAACACTACCGCGTCCGCTCGCTTAAAGTCACCACCCTCGTAGACGTGAAAACGCTGTACGTCTACGACCTTCACTGTACGACCACGAAAAAACACGATGTGAAGATTGGTCCGCAGGTCATTGGCCGCTGACCGTGCTTACGATGGAAAGCCGTTCCGAGACGATCTTCGTCTCGATCGCATCCGACCGTTGATCAAACACCGGATCTACTCCTCGCTCGATCGGGCGCACAACGCCCGGGTGAGCAGCCGCTGGTACAACCGCCGCTGGATGGTTGAGACTGTCTTTTCGTCGATCAAGCGCACCCCTGGCTTGGTGGCGCGAACAAACCGTGAGCGCCACAATAGTCGATAGGGGAGCCAGTATCGCGAGTGCGGCAGAAACCTATTTTGCGTTTAAGTAGGTTTATCCTTCCTGACGCCTCCTGTGTAACTGCCCGTGGGGTTGTTCTCGAAACCACACCACCATCTACCGCCCCATGGGCGACGACTTCGGCCTCGTGCCGGAGTCGATCACGGCCGATTTCGACGACTATCGTTCGCACGGAGTTCGAATTCGCTGGCATCGGTTCGCGATCAAGTGGCCCGTTCGTCTCTCTCCGACGCTCGTTCTCGTTCGAGGGTCCGAAGAGCGAAGCGGTGACGGCCTCAGTTACGAACCCGAGGCCGAGCCTCCAGGTCCTGGACTCGAGCCGTGGCCGCAGTGTCGTGTCGGACCCCCCTCTCGTAGAGACGATCGGCGGTCGGACCCTCGTGATACCGACTACAGAGCGACGCTCGTACAGCGCTACTGGCCGCTGGCCTTCGCTCACCACTACTGGCTCCGAGCTTCGGGGGCAGGGATATCCCCATATCTCACTTGCGCGATGCCGGTCGGTGGCTCTCCACGGTGAAATGTTGCGTTTAGTTTACACCAAGCTTATGCCGATCTGCTCGAGACACCGATGCGGTACATCTAGGACAGACGATGAGTGAGCGACGTTCCTCCCGCGAGTCAGAAAGCAGACTGACAAATGCAGTCGATCGGATTTCGCTGGCGATCACGTGTCGATTTGCGGTGGATACGCGAGCCCTGGCCGCGTTTCGGATCGCACTCGGGCTCCTGTTGCTCGCGGATCTCGTCGGCCGATCCCGGAATCTCGGCGCGTTCTATATGGATTCGGGAGTCCTTCCACGGAGAGCACTGTTTTCGGACTACTCGAGCGTCTTTTCGCTTCACGCCGTCTCCGGTGATGCGCGGGTGATTGGTCTCCTCTTCGTCGTCGCAGCCGTGTTCGCCCTGGCCATGGTCGTCGGCTATCGAACGAGGATCGCGACGGTGTGCTCCTGGCTCTTGCTCGTTTCACTACACGTCCGCAATCCGATGGTCCTCAACGGCGGAGACGTGCTGTTGCGGATGCTGGTTTTCTGGGCAATGTTTCTCCCGCTCGACGAGCGGTGGGCGATCGATGCCCGCCGTATGGACCGCGCTCGGGCGACCGTCTCGAACGTCGCGACGATGGCGGTGTTGCTCCAGGTCGTCGTGATGTACGTCGCAAACGCCATCCACAAGACCAAAGGGGAGATGTGGCTGAACGGGGAGGCCGTCGTCTACGTCTTCAGCCTCGACTATCAGTTCACGATCCTCCTGGGTAACGTTCTGGCCGAGCATCACGAATTACTGCGGCTCATGACGTTCCTGTGGCTCGCGCTGGTCATTTCCGCGCCGCTGTTGATCGTCCTCACCGGACTGCCGCGAGCAGCGCTCGCATCGGCGTTCGTCGGCATGCACTTCGGAATGCTCGCATCGATGCGAATCGGGCTCTTTCCCCTGATCGTCGTGGCCGCGTTTATCCCGTTTTATCCGAGCGCCGTCTGGGACGCGGGCACCGCGGTCGCCTCCCGCATCGGTCTCGCAGACTCGCTGCACCGCCGGGCGAGCAGACTCGAGGCCCGTGTTCTGGATCGAGCCGTGACCGATCGCGTCGCCGTCTCCGCTCCCTCCTCGCGACGACTCGTTCCGGACGGTCTCGATCGCGGACGAACGCTGTTTTCGGCGACAGTACCGGCGGTGTTTCTCGTCCTCGTAGTCCTTTCGAACGCCCAGGCAGTCGGCTATACGCAGGTTCCGGACCCGGGACAGTCGGTACTCGATGCGACGGAAACGGACCAGAGCTGGCGCATGTTCGCCCCCGAACCGCTCCAGACGGACGGCTGGTACGTCGTCCCAGGGGAACTCGAGAACGGCTCCGAGGTCGATGCCATGTACGGATCCGAGGTGAGTTGGGAGCCGCCGCCGGACGGGAACGTCGTGTACCCCACCTCCCGTTGGCGGAAGTACCTCTCGAACGTCTGGGGGGCCGATAACACGAACCACCGGTCGTATCTGGGGAATTATCTCTGTGACCGTTGGAATCGCACTCACCGGACGGACCTCGAGCGCATCCAGATATACTACGTGGCTCAGCCGTCGGAGCCGTACAACGAGACCGAGTCGACCAACGAGATCCTGCTCAAACAGTACGACTGCGGCGGCGATTTCCGCCAGTAAACCGCTGACGACTGCAGCGACGATTTCCGGCAGTGAATGCCGATCGGCTGCGCCGGCCACACGCCGACGCCTCGGCGACGAATCTGCTTCTTCACGTGCGCGAGGGCTGCAGACGTGTCGCAGGGTCCCGGATCGCAGCGAAACGCGGTGCTATTCTCTCGCCTCCTTCGCGATCCCGGTCTCCCTCGTCACGGCGTCGACGTGGACGTGGATGGGGCCAGCATCGGTCTCGAGCGGGACAATCCAGGACGCACTGATTCGGTGCGGGTCCTCGAGGACGGTGACCTCGTCATATCCCTCTCGCTCGGCGGTCGTGCGGGCGATCCGTGCGGCTTCGTCGATGTCATCGATCCGAATTTCGTCGGTCAGTCGGACGGTCACGACCGGGACGTCGGCCATTCGAACGACCCGTTCGGTGACGCTGCCGACCAGCACCCGGTCGAGTCCGGTCCGGCCTTGCGTTCCCATGACGATCAGGTCGATTCCGTGTTCGTCGGCGAACGCGAGGATTTCTTCGTGCGGAACCCCCTGCTCGACTGCCGTCACGACGTCGACGCCTTCTCGAGACGCTTCAGTTTCGATCCGTTCGACCGCGCGCTGGGCGGCCGGAATCGCGTCGTCAGTCTGGAGCGTCCCGAGCGGTCCCTCCGGAACGACCGACAGCGCGTGGATCGTCGCGTCGAAGCAGTCCGCGATCGGTATCCCGTGGTTGATCGATCGGCGGGTTCCGTCGCTTCCGTCCGTCGGGATGAGGACGTCCTGATACATGACACACCCTGGTAAGGAGCGGGATCGTAAATACCTTCGATTCGAACTCGCCCGTCACCCGCTGTACCCCGTTCCGATGACGATAAATCGGAAAAAGATTATTGCTGGTAAGTTTTTCCGCCGAAATCGCCGAACGATGTAAATCTTTTTTACGATACACGCGAACCTATCGCACGGAGTATGACAAATCTTGTTACTAACGTCGCAGGTGCTGTCGAGAAGTACGGAGACAACACTGCGATCGGATTCAAGGGGGCCGAAATTAGCTACGGAGAGTTCTGGGGTCAAACGGGCGCGTTCGCGGCAGCGCTCGAGGAACGCGGGCTCGGCGCAGACGACCGGATCGCGCTCTATCTACCGAATCTTCCTCAGTTCGTGATCGCATTCCACGGGTCGCTTCGCGCCGGCGGGGTCGTGGTCCCGATGAACCCGCAGTACAAATCCCGCGAGATCGGCCACCTGCTCGGCGACAGCGAGGCCAAGGTCGTCGTGGCGCTGGCCGATCTCGTTCCCTTCGTCAACCAGGTCCAAGACGACACGAACATCGAACACGTCGTCAGCGTCGGTGGCGAAGCCGAGGGTGCGATCGAGTTCGAGGACTTCCTCGAGCCGGCAGACCCCGATATCGCGCCACGCGATGACGACGACGTGGCGGTCCAGCCCTATACGTCGGGGACGACCGGGCAGCCGAAGGGCGTTCAGTTGACCCACGCGAATCTCGGATCGAACGCGAATTCCGCCTCCAAACTCATTCCGGACGGGATCCGGTCGGACGACAAAACGCTCGGCGTGTTGCCGCTGTTCCACATTTACGGGATGACCGTCGTCATGAACGCGTCGCTGTTCTACGGGGCCGCGTACTACCCATTGCCGTCGTGGGACGCACAGGAGGCCGTCTCGCTCATCGAGGACGAGCAGTTGACGATCATGCACGGCGTGCCGGCGATGTACAACGACGTCATCAACCAGCCAAACGCCGAGGAATTCGACATGTCCTCGCTGCGCCTGTGTGGCGTCGGCGGTTCCGGAATTCCCGTCGAGGTCCTGCGCCGCTTCGAGGAACTCTACGAGCCGAAGATTTACGAGGGGTACGGTCTGACCGAGACCAGTCCGATCACTCACTTCAACAGCCCGATCGAAGGCCGCCGCGTCGGCAGTATCGGCAAGACCGTCCCCGACGTCGACTCGAAGGTCGTCGACGAGGACTTCAACGAAATCCCGCCGGTGGAGACGGGACCGGTCGACGAGGAGGAGTCCGATCTCCACGAAATAACCGGCGAGATCGTCGTCGCTGGTCCGAACGTTATGAAAGGCTACTACGGCCTACCGGAAGCCAACGAGGAAGTCTTCACCGAGGAGGGTGGCCGACGCTGGTTCCACACCGGTGATATTGGCTATCACGACGAGGACGGCTTCTTCTACGTCGTCGACCGCGAGAAACACATGATCGTCACCGGCGGCTACAACGTCTATCCGCGCGAAGTCGAGGAACTCCTCTTCGAGCATCCCGACGTCGCAGACGCCGCCGTCGCGGGGATTCCGGACGAACGCCGCGGCGAGACCGTGAAGGCCTTCGTCGTCCGCACCCCCGACGGTGACGTCACGGAAGACGAGATCAAGGAGTACTGTCTGACCAACCTCGCAGAGTACAAACACCCGCGGGAGGTCGAGTTCGTCGAGGAACTTCCGCGGACGACGACCGGGAAGGTCCAGAAGTTCAAACTCCGCGAGGGCGAGGAGGACGACTGATGGCTCTCGGCGACGCGGTCCTCCTCGAGATAGAGGACGACGGCCTCGCGACCGTCACGCTCAATCGGCCGGACCGACGCAATGCCCTCTCCGAAGAGATCAGCGCCGGTCTCTCCGAAGCGCTCGACGAAATCGAGGGCAGCGACGCCCGCTGTATCCTCCTCGAGGGGTCCGGCGGGTCGTTCTCGGCCGGTGGCGACATCGAACGAATGATCGAGGGCATCGAGAACGAAGTCCCCGCTGACGATCGAGTGCGACGACTCCAGCGCTCGACGAACGTGCTCTTCGGCCGGCTGATCGAATTCCCGATACCGACGATCGCGCTGGTGGACGGTCCGGCAGTCGGCGCCGGTGCGAACCTCGCGCTGGCCTGTGACATGCAACTCGCGACCGAAGACGCCGTCTTTGGGTTCGTCTTCCGGCAGGTCGGCCTGAGCGTCGACGCGGCCACCTCCTACCTGCTCCCTCGGGTTGTTGGCGAGAACGTCGCGAAAGAGCTCGTTCTCACGGGTGACATCATCGGTGCCGACCGCGCGAAGGTGATCGGCCTCGTAAACCACGTCTACGACAGCGACGAGGTCGACGAGCAGGTCGACGCGTTCGTCGAGAAGATTGTCTCCGGGCCCCCGATTGCGCTGCGCCACGCGAACAGACTCGTCGGTGAGGGACTCGAGAAGTCGCTCGATCAGGCGCTGACTGACGAGGCGGTCGCGCAGGGAATCGTCTTCGACACCGCCGATCACGAGGAAGGAGTGAGCGCCTTCTTCGAGGATCGCGACCCCGAGTACGAAGGCCGGTGAACCGTCTCGGCCTGCCCCGCCTGTAACCCGATCGGGGCGGATCCGACACTACCGTCGTGAACCGTCATCATCGTGGTACTCCGCATCCTTCTCGGAATCGGTGAAATAGTTCTCTTCACGCTGGTCTTCCTCTTTCTTACGAGGGCCGCGCTGTCTTTCTACGTTTTCTACCGATCTGTGGGAGCCGTCGAACACACCGCCGACGAGCGGTGAATCGCCTCGAGGTCACGCCCCGGGGCATTCTTCCGATACTGCTTGTAAAACGGGCTGCTCGGATTGAGCGGGCAGTGAGTCGGCGGCCGTTACCGCTCGCTGACGCCGACCGGCACGAGCGTCGAGATCCGTGCGTTCTCCTTGATTCTGAGTCCGTCACCGGCGACGGAAAGCGGCATCAGTGGAAGGTAATTTCGGACCTGGACCGACGGGTGTGAGCCGCCGCGGGCGAGCAGTTCGTTGCGCGCCTGGAGCTGTGCCGGTTCGGCCAGATCCGTCAGGAACTCGTTATGCTGGACGACGTACTGGCCGCCCTCCAGGTGCCACCATCCGAACTCGTCGTCGGGAGACTCCAGGTCCGTCGGGACTGGCTTTAAGTCGGCGTCTTCGAGCTCGTCGCCGCCGAAGTCGAGGCGGCCCGGGGCGGCCACCTCGTAGATCGCGCTGACCGTCAGGTCTATTCCGTGGTCGTGTACCTGTACCGGTTCGTACACCAGATTGTCGACGCTTTCGGCGAGGGAGTGGTCGGGAGACATATCGGGCGGACTGACGGTTTCGAACACAAAAAAGGGTGGTGTCGGCGACGGTGTCAGTGGCGGGTTTGGGTTCGAATTACTGAAGACAGGTGGCGCGTCCACGGGACACGCGACGCGACCATCGTTCGATCGAACGTCGTCCCGCAATCCTATAGGCTGGCGGTCGTACCGACGTATATGACCGACGTCCTCACGGACGATATCGCGCGCTTCGTTCGCGCGGTCGGCCCAGACCCAGACGAGACGCTGATCGAGATGGACGAGTACGCGGCCGCCGAGGGGTTCCCGCACGTCGGCCCCGACGTCGGCGCGTTCCTCCGATTCGTCGCCCGCCTGAACCACGCCAAGCGAATTTTCGAGTTCGGATCGGGTTACGGCTATTCCGCCTACTGGTTCGCCGACGCACTGCCGGACGACGGCGAAATCGTCCTCACCGAGGTCGACGACGCCGAACTCGAGTTGGCTCGCGAGTACATGGCTGCGGGCGGGTACGACGGAATAGCGAGATTCGAACTCGGCGACGCGATGGAAACGATCGAGGACGTCGATGGGCCATTCGACGTCGTCCTCGTCGACCATCAGAAGAGCAGGTACGCCGATGCGTTCGATGCCGTCCGACCGAAAGTGCCGGTCGGGGGCGTCGTCGTCGCCGACAACGCGGTTACGGCTAGCGTCGTCGACTTCGGGGCGTTGCTCGAGTGGTCCGAGGGGGGGTCACCGACCGGGATCAACGAGCACACACGGGGTGTCATCGAGTATCTCTCGACGGTTCGCGCGGATCCGGCATTCGAGACGATGGTGGTGCCGCTCGGTGAAGGACTCGCCGTGAGTTATCGCGTCGAGTAATCCGGCGTCTCGTTGTCGAGCATCTGATCGTCGGCCGGAGCCGGTGAGCCGTATTCCCGAAACCCGAGGAAAATCGTGGAGCCGGTTGCGGACAGGAGCGTCGCCCACGCGACGCCGGTGAGCACGACGACCGTTATCCGGGTGGGGCCCGGCACGACCGACCCGATCGTCTCGAGGCCGACCGCGTGGCTACCGGCGATGGTGAGGAATGCGAGCCACAGCCCCAGTGCCGTTTGTACCAACGTTCGACGGTCGACGGACCCGGCGTAGCGAGCGACACAGTAGACCCCGCCAATAGCGAGGGCCGTCGCTCCGAGCGTTAGTTCAAGCGCGTCGACGGCGACGGTTGCGACACCGGCAACGGCGAAACAGGTGAGCGAGGCGGCGAGCAAGTACCGATCCGAACCGCGTATTGTCGGAATCACGTCGTGCACCGCTTTGGCGGGTTGAGTAGGTGCCGGCTTATATACCTGTTGCCTGGCCCCGCCGATCGAACCGATTCCGCCGTCTCGTAGGATCGCCGGAACGCGCCGAACGCAGCCAGAGAACCGTGCCTATTCCCTCGTCACGGGAACGGAATCGATCCGATTTCCTGTAATACCCGTCGAAGATTCGGATGAAAGCGCCGGATCGATGCTACCGCACTCGATCAGCACACGTCCCTACGGTCGAGCGGATGCGTCGAATAGAACAGATCACGACACGACAACCAAATCAGGCCTCGTCAAGCGGATCGCCCCGAACGGAGACGGCGTCCCTCCGTGGGTCACTCGTCGAGCAGGATACGCTCTTCGGGGGTGGGCCGTCCGGGGTGGATTCCGTACCGGGCGAAGCCGTACAACACTGTCATCGACACCGCACAGAGAACCACCGCGCCGGCCGCTGCCTCGAGTGAAAGGCTGACGATCGGGCCGGTAAAGGCGTCGCCGACAGCGGCTGCGGATTCGCTGTCGGGAGCCGTCGCCAGTGCGTAGGGAACGAACGTTGCGAGCGCGAGGAGCCACCACCGCTTCGCGCTGTCTAGCAGTCGTGCAGTGCTGTGATCCCGTGCGGTACCCGTAACGAGTGCAACTCCGAGTGTGATCAGCAGCAGTGCAGGTATCATTCGAACTGGGGAGACAAATCCAGTATTAACCGCGACGCCGGCGGCGACAATCGCGACGCCGCCACTACGTTTGAGAACCGATGGGGCGAACCCTGTTCGTGGCATTCCGCTCTCCGGTAGTAACGGATTGTACAAAACTCTCGCGGACTGTCGGCGAGGCGGATCGGCGGAGCCGGTTGAAACTGAACTGCGACGAACAACAAAGGATGTATTACCGGCGACTGCAAGACCTCGGTGAGAACGAATGGGCGAACGCTACGAGGCCGAATCCGAGACGTCGACTCGAGAGGGCGCCGCCGTCGCGTCCGACCGAGTGTGGCACCTCGTTTCGCGACTTTCCGACGGAGACGTCGTCCGGTTCGCGCGGGGGCTCTGGAGACGATACGTCCGCGAGGATCCAGCCGACTGCCGAGTATCGATCACGTTTCCGACTGGACCTGATCGGCCGACGGTCGGCCGTATCTACAACTGGATCGCGGATCTCGAGGCCGCCTTCGAAGGCCGAGTCGACGTCTACGCTAGGCGGCGAAGCATCGCGGTCGTCACGGACACTGTTCCAGCCGATCGAGTCGACATCGACGCGATCGAGTCACTCGTCGAGCGAATCGAGGCCGGATACGCGGAGACGCATTTGCTGGCACATCTCGAAAAAGTGCGGCCGCAAAACGGACGACTGGTCAGGACCGACGTCGTCGTTCCGGTCAAACCGCTCTTTCCACGAGATCGGACCACCGAACCGGCACAGGTCCGATCAGCGGCAGACTGACCGATATCGGTACCGGATCAGTCGTCGTCACCGGGGCCGGGTTCGGAGCCCGGTTCCCGGTCCTGGCGCTGGCGCTGACTGCCGCTCGAGCGCCCGCTGGCGGACTGCTCGCCTGACGTGAGTTCGTTCGTTCGCCCCATCCAGCCCCCGATGTTTTCGGCGACGTAGTCCTTGCCGCCCCAACCGAATGCGACACCGACGCCGATCGCAACGGCCGCGCCGAGTCCCCACGCGAGCGCTCGCGCGAACACGTAGAGGATGCCGACGTCGATCCCCATCGTATCGAGGCCGATAACGATCGCCGTGAAGTACAGGAACACTCGGGCACCGGTGGCGAACCAGGAGGTGTATGCGGTCTGGGTCGCCGCACGGGTCCGCTCGATCGCATCGCCGATGAAGTCAGCGACGACGAACCCGAGGACGATGACGAGCAAGCCGGCGACAAAGGCCGGCAGGTACGACACCGCCGTCGAAACCCACTCGGAGAGCGTGGCGATGGCAAGCGCGTTCGCGGCGGCCAGCAATGCTAGACCGTACACGAACCACTTCGCGAGTTTTCCGAACGCTCCTGAAACGGCCTGTTCCGTGCCTCCGAGGATGCGTCCGAGCGGCGTCTCGAGCACCATTCGATCGAGTTCGATACTGTCGGCGATTCGCCGGACGACGCGCCCTGCCAGCCGACCGACGATCCAACCGATGACGAGGATAATCAGCGCACCGAGCAGTCGAGGGAGGAACGTGACGAACTCGGCGATGGGGTCTTGCAGCCAATCGGGTACCTGTGCTTGAGCGGGGTAGTACGGTAACATGTCCGACTCGATGTTGCGGGCGTTCGCTTTTCGTAATTGTGTGGCTATCAATTATCTGTGAAACCAACTGTTTGCGATCCGTGTCGGTGTGTCGGATGAAGTGTCTGTTACGGCGAATTGCGCCTTCACCATACCATGTCGGATCGATATGGATTCCAGCCGATACCACGCGCCGAACACCTCTCGTTGCGGGTCCGACCCTCGAGCAGACGGGCGATAAAACGATAATTGTGAGTGAACGTGACAGTCGGTTCCTCTGTGCCCACGACCGGCGGCGGACCGCGTCCGACAGCGGTTGTGCCAACGTGTCCAGTTTCACTCATAGCGCGCCGTCGGTGCGCGGTCGACCGAAACCGGCGGTATCGAGTCTCGACCAGGCAGGTCGACCTCGAGGAGCAGGCGATTGGCCTCGGTGGCGGCGATCGCCATCGCGGTTGAGAAATCCGGCGAGAGACGACTGCAATCGTCGTATTTGGCCCGATAGCGATTCGACGATATCGTCCGGATACCTCGAATTCGGTAATACAGGATTACCACGTCCAGCCGTTTCGGAGCGTCCGTCCGCTCGTACCTTGCTTCCGGTCGAGTCGCGATAGCGTTTCGCACTCTATTCCGGTCTCTGGCGCCGTTTTCTCCGCGTGGAATAGATCCTCGCTCCGTCTCGATACGGAACGAGTCAAGTCCGCTTCCCCGTCTGCCGTTTGCACTATGCTATTGATGGTTCGCTCACGATGGTCTCGTATGTACCTCGGCAACGAAGCCTGGCCCGACCTCGAGACGTACTTCGAAACGGAATCGCTCGCGCTCGTCCCGCTCGGATCGACGGAACAGCACGGTCCGCATCTGCCCGAGGCGACCGACCACCTGATCGCGGAGGCGTTCGCGAGGGAAGCCGCCGACCGAACCGGATACCTCTGTACCCCGACGATCAACGTCGGCGTCAGCGGCCACCACCGCCAGTTTCACGGGACGATGTGGGTCGAACCGCCGGCATTCAGGCGGTACATGGAATCGCTGACTCGAAACCTCACGTCCCACGGAATCGATCGGGTGATTTTCGTAAACGCCCACGGCGGAAACGTGTCCCACTTGCGGGAGGTCGGAGCGCGACTCCGACAGGACGAGATTGCCTACGCCATCGAGTGGATGTGGGACGAATCGATTCCCGACCTCGTCGACAGCCTCTTCGCTCAGAACGGCCCCCATGGCGGCCCGAAGGAAACCGCCATGATCCAGTACCTCGAGCCGGAACTGGTCCACAACGACCGACTCGAGGAGGCCAGAGACACCGGCGTCCCCGACGTAGAAGCTGCCGAGACGATCAAACACGGCTCGCGGACCTTCTACGACGCGGCGGACAACACGGAAAACGGTGTGCTGGGCGACCAGACAGATGCGACACCGGAGAAAGGGCAGCAATTATTCGAGGCCGCGGCCGATCAACTCGTCCAGCTCTGCGAGTGGCTCGCGGCCCAGCCCTTCGAGGACCTGTGTCCCCAAGACCACGTCTGATGGTAAACCTTACTAACGACGACTCTCGAGTTATTACATGGCAGTTGTTAGCGTCTCGATGCCGGACGAACTCCTCGACCGAATCGATCAATTCGCCGAGGAACACGGGTACACCGGCCGGAGCGAAGTCGTCAGGGAGGCCTCCCGCAATCTCCTCGGAGAGTTCGAGGATACTCGGCTCGAGGACCGCGACCTGATGGGAATCGTCACAGTATTGTTCGACTACGAGACCACGAGCGTCGAAGAACGAATGATGCACCTGCGCCACGAACACGAAGACCTCGTCGCATCGAACTTTCACAGTCACGTCGGCAATCACTACTGCATGGAGCTGTTCGTTCTCGAAGGCGAACTCGAGGACATCTCGGCGTTCGTCGGGAAGATTCGCGCGACCAAGGACGCACTGACCGTCGATTACTCCGTTATTCCGGTCGATAGCTTCGATCCGCTCGCACAGTCATGACATCCTCCGCGCCGTAATCGGCGCTGTTTCTTCCGTGGGTGTCTCAGTCAGTCTACGACTCGGGAACCGCCGTGATTCGGGTCCACCGGTCGCCCCTGAAATCGCACGATCCGAAACGGAACGCGTAGTTTTACTGTCGCCCTCACCAATGGGTACGTATGACATACCGGAAGGTGAATTACGAGGAAGTCGAGCAGGTCTCGAGTGCCATGCACTTCTTGAGTGATCCGCTCGAGACCGAGCGGGTCGGTGTGACCGTCGCTCGTTGTGATCCGGGCTGGAACAGCAAGCCCCACGACCACACGGACAACGACCACGAAGAAGTGTACGTCCTCATCGAGGGGAACGCGACGGTCATCGTCGACGACGAGCCCGTCGCGATGGAGACGGGTGACGCGCTGTGGATCCCGCCAACGTCGACGCGGCAGATCCGAAACGGCAACACGGAGAGCGCGTTCGTCCTCGTGAGCGCACCGAGCATCGCGGACGAAGACAGTAACGGCGACGAGTGGCTACTTACCGGATTCGCTGGATAATGTCGCCTCCTCGAGCGACGATCAACCGGCTCGGTGGCCGGCTGAAACGTCGTCTATCGTCCCCGTTCAATCCACTGGACGACGCGGTAGTGTCGTTCGTCCATCCAGTACGTCGATCCGCATCGAGTCCGTCGCCCGCGTAACGTCCACGGTTGCCTTCATCGCCGTGGAACCGATCTCTGACGATACTGTCGACACCTTCCGTCCTCACAGGAGCCATCGTCGCCTACGGGGTAGTCGTGGGTAGTTCACGCGTATTTCCTGCCGCTTTCGTCGGGAACGTCGGCAGTCGAGTCCGACACGGACACGGCTTCGATGGAGAGCCACGAACGGTGCACCGGACCGAGGGACCGCGAACATCGGTCACGTCGACTGATACGGTCTGCTGTAACGATTTCCCGGCGCAACCGCGACCGTCCTGCGGTTGCACCGGCAATGACTTACAGTAGTCCGTATGACGGCAGTTCCGGGTTTGCAATGTTCGCCCCGGTCTATTTCCACCGTGCGACCGTCCCACGTGGTATGGAGTTACTCGACGATAGCATCGTCCCGGAGCACGCACGCGACGTCAAAGCCGAGGCCCGCGAGTTTGCTCACGAGCACATCGAACCGAACGCACAGAAGTACTTCCAGTCGGGCGAGTATCCGGAGGAAATCCTGGCGGCCGGCCAGGAGTCGAATCTCGTCGCGCAGGACATCCCGGAACGGTGGGGCGGACGGGGACTCGATCTGGCGCAGTTGCTCGCGATGACGGAAGAGTTCTACCGCGCGGATGCGGGGATCGCGCTGACGCTTCAGCTGGCGAGCTTCGGCTGCGAGATCACCTACGAGCACGGTACCGACGATCAGTGTGAGGAGTACCTTCGGCCGGTCGCGGAGGGCGAGCAACGGTCGGGGCTCGCGGTGTCGGAACCTGAGACTGGCAGCGACCTCTCGGGGATGCAGACCCGCGCGGAGAAGGATGGCGACGAATGGGTGATCGACGGCGAGAAGTACTGGATTGGCAACGGCGTCGAGGCCGACTGGATCACGCTCTACGCTCGGACGGGCGACGACGAGGAGAATCCATACGGCAACCACTCGATGTTCATCGTCCCGACCGATACGGACGGCTACGAGGCCGAACACATCCCCGAGAAGATGGCGATGCGCGCCTCCAAGCAGGCTCACATCGAATTCGACGACTGTCGGATTCCCGAGGAGAACCTGATCGGCGAGATCGGGGACGGATTCCTCATGCTCGCGGACTTCTTCAACCACGGTCGTATCGCAGTCGCCGGTCACGGACTCGGTATCGCCGCGGCGGCCATCGAAGAGACTTGGACGTTTACGCACGACCGCGAGGAGTTCGGGCGAACGATCAGCGACTTCCAGGCCGTCCAGCACGGCCTTGCGGATATGATACTCGAGTTCGAGAGCGCCCGGGCGCTTACCTGGCGCGGCTGCCAGAAGGTCGCGAACGGTGAGAACGCGGGGTACTGGGCGGCGATGGCGAAGACGAAAGCGACAGAAATGGCCGTCGACGTCTCAGAACGAGGCATGCAGTTCCACGGCGGTCGTTCGATCCTAGACGAGCGCCGGATCGCACGCGTGTATCGTGACGCGCGTATTCCGGTTATCTACGAGGGGGCAAACGAGATACAGCGAAACCTTATTTACGGTCAGGCACCCTGAGAGTTCCTGGGTACACCATCCGTCGGGGAACTAACGACCGTTTTCGGAGCCATCCAGTTGATACGTTGGTCGAAAGAACAATCCCGGTTGACGTCATGCATACCGGCAGATCCACTGCCATCGTGATGGAGATGTATACAGGACGCAATGCACTGCCATGAGCCGGCCACGCGTACTCTGTGTGAGCAGCGATCGGTCCACACGGGCGGCCGTCACGTTGTCTCTGACCGATGCGCCCGTCGATGTCGTCATCGCCCAGCGCACCGACTATGCAATCGAACGACTCGAGCGGGAGCCGATCGACGCGGTCGTCATCGACGCGCGGACCGTCGTGAACGTCGCGTCACTCGTCGATACCATCGAATCGGAGACCGACCAGACGCCGACGTTCGTCCACTGGGGCACAGGCGGTGCGGACGTTGCGGTCCTGGGGGAAGTGGTCGCGCGAGCGGACGAAACGGTCTCGGTCGATCGGCTCGCAGACGCGGTCACCAGACGCATTCGCACAGACCCGAGCCCCGACTTCGCGTCCGATACCGACTCGAGCGCAATCGATACCGAAGTGAAAGACGACCGGCAACTGTCGATTCGGGATCTTCCGGACGATCTTCGGCGGATGGTCAGCATCGTCCGATGTCGGCTCGTCGACGTCACGTCGCCGCTCGCCGTCGAACGGATCCTCCGGGAGGAGATAACGGCCAGCGATCGGTTCTCCGTCACCTGGGTCGGCGAGTACGACCGCGGTGAACGGACGATCGTTCCGTGGCTCTCCAACCCGGACGCCGAAGAGTGGTCGCTGCAACGCACCTTCGTTATCGGCGGCGGCGAACACCCCCTGCTCGAGCGTGCGGTTCGAACCCGAGAGCTTCAGGTCCAGCGATATGACGCGGACAGTCTCGATGCGGTTCCGTTCGGCGATCAGGCCTCCGACCACGGCGTTCGATCTGTCGCCGTCGCGCCGCTTGCATCAAACGACGAACTGTTCGGCGTCCTGGCCGTCTACTCGCTGGAGTCGATTTCCGAGCGCGAAGTCGATGCGATACGTATGATCGCGGCAACTGCGTCTCACGTCCTCGAAACGATCGTCGTCCGCGGGCAACTCGAACAGCAGAGCCGGACGCTCCACCGCTACGAACGACTCGTCGAGACGGCGGGGGATGGAATGTGCGTCCTCGACGGTTCGGGTCACTTCATGACCGTCAACGATGCGCTCGTCGAAATGACCGGCTACAGTCGCGAAGGGCTGCTCGCCGAACACGCTTCGATCCTGCTCGACGACGCGGACCTCGATGCGGCCACTGATATCATTCATTCGTTGCTCACGGACGGGGGAAACACCGACACCCTCGAACTCACTCTCGAGACGAAAACCGGGGAGACGATCCCCTGTGAGGTTCAGATCGCTGTTCTCGTTCCCGACGGGGAGTTTCACGGCTCGGTCGGCGTCATCCGCGACGTCACCGAGCGAAAACGTCGCGAACGGAAACTCCACGAACGTAACGAACGACTCGATGCGTTCGCACGGATCGTCAGCCACGATCTCCGCAATCCGTTGGGCGTCGCCCAGGGATACCTCCAGTTGTTCGAGGAATCCGGTGACACAGAATACGCGGACAAGATACACGAGGGACTCGATCGGATGGAGACGATTATCGCGGACGTCCTGGCTATCGCTCGCGAGGGCGAGTGGGCGACCGACACCGAACCCGTCGACCTCGAGTCGATCGCTCACGACGCCTGGGATCACGTTTCGACGCCACGGGCGACGCTATCGGTCGCGGACACGACGACGATCGAGGCGGATCAGTCACGACTCTTGCGACTGCTCGAGAACTGTTTCCGTAACAGCGTCGAACACGGCGGTGCATCTGTGACCGTTCGTGTCGGCCTCCTCGAACCCGACGAAGGGGAGGGCTGCGAGCGAGGATTCTTCGTCGAGGACGACGGCACGGGACTCTCCGAAGAACTGCGCGACCGCCTCTTCGATCCGTCGGTCTCATCGTCATCGGAGGGGCTCGGAATCGGACTCTGGATCGTCAGAGAAGTCGCTACCGGACACGGTTGGTCGGTCGTCGCGACCGAAAGCGAAGATGGAGGGGCCCGCTACGAATTCGAGACGTGACGTTACTGTTGCTGGTCTGACTGAAGGTCCCGAAACGCGCCGACGAAGTCGTCGTGGGAGGACATGTCGGAAACCGTCTCGTCGACCCGCTGTGCGAGCTCTTCGACGGTGTCATAGAGGTCCTGATACTCTTCGTTGTCGGCGAGCTCTCGGTCGGTTTTCTCGGATTCCAGCAGCACTTTCTTCGAGACGTGCGCGTAGTACTCCTGGATGTCCGATTCGTAGTCCGAACGACCGGCAACGTCTTCGACGACCTCGACGAGTTCGTCCTTCGAAACCGGTTTGACGAGGTAATCGTCGAACCCCATCTCGATAATGTCGAAGTCCGGATCGACTGCTGTCACCATGACCACCCGCGAATCGAACCCCTGGTCGTGAATCTGCTCGAGTACTTCGTCACCCGATAGCCCCGGCATTCGCCGATCCAACAAGACGACTTCGACTGAGTCGGCTACCTTTTCGAGCGCTTCTTCCCCGTCGTACGCTGTCTCGACACTCCATTCGCCCTGAAGCCACGCTTCAAACAGGTCCGCAAGACGGGCTTCATCGTCGACGACGAGTACCTCTGTCCCCTCAGTCATCGGGTAGCCCCTCTATTCTCTTCATCGATTACAGCCACGCGTCACCAATAGTACCTCTATGTGATAAATCTCGCGACCAATTATCAAATTCGTTAGTACTTGCCCCTCGAACACGACCACCTGTTCGATCAGTTAACAATTTCGGTCGGTGGCGTATCCACACTGCTGTGGCACCCGCTCGAGGTCGTCCTGAAAAATGACTCGCGATCACGGATGGCGAATCCGACCGCGACCATCGATCGCTCCAGCACGCGTCGAGTCGACGGATTTACCGGATCGAAGCCGTCGCGTGGGTCTCGCAGGGGCCGGGAGAAACGGGGCCGAACGCAGCGTCGGGAAGCGCGTTACTTGCCCTCGAATTCGGGCTCTTCGTCGCCGAAGAAGGCACTGACGCCCTCCTCGACGTCCTCGGAGTTAACGACGTGCCCGAAGCCCATCGATTCGACCTCGAGTCCGGCCTCGTGGTTATCCCACCCCTTTTGCATCGCGCGCTTCGTAAAGCGCATCGCGAGTGGCGGGCCGCCAGCGAGATTCGCGGCGTACTCGTGGGCGGCCGTCTCGAACTCGTCCGGTTCGACGACTTCGTTTACGAACCCGAAGTCCGCCATCTCTTCCGCAGAGAAGCGCTCTGCGGAGAAGATGATCTCCTTTGCGCGTCCCATGCCGACGATGCGCTGGAGGCGCTGCGTACCGCCCCAGCCAGGGAGTAACCCGAGGTTGAATTCCGGTTGACCGAACTCCGAGCGCGAACTGGCGACCCGAACGTCCGCACACATCGAGAGTTCCATGCCGCCGCCGAGACAGTATCCGTCGATGGCGGCGACGACGGGCATCTCGATTCGCTCGAGCCGACCGAACGTTTCCTGGCCGAACTTCGAGAGTTCGACCGCGCTGAAGGGGTCGGCGCCACCGCCCGCGATGCTCATGAAATCGGCGCCCACGGAGAACGCCTTCGAGCCAGCGCCCGTCAGAAGGAGTGCACGGACGCTCTCGTCCTCCTCGAGGAGGTCGATCGCGGCGTCGAGTTCTTCGATGAGCTCCAGACTGATGGAATTCATCTGCTGGGGACGACTGAGCTCGATTTGTGCGACCTTGTCGCCGGGATAGGTCAGTTCGATGGTGTCGAACTCGGGTGCACCGTCGGCGTCGCCCGCGTCGTCGTAGAAGCCATCCTCTTCAGCGACGGTGGACAGGTAGTCCACGGGCTCGTATCTCGGATGGCCGGTTTCCTCGTAGGCATCCCGAAGCGCTTCGAACAGTGCGGCGACGCCGTACTCGTCGGCGAACTTCGCCGGTCCCTTCGGCCAGCGTCCACCGAGCTTGACCGCAGTGTCGATCTCCTCGGGAGACGCGACGTCGTCGCCGACGAGGAAGGCGACTTCGTTCGCGATAACCGCGAGCAGTCGCTCCTTGACGGTCTCGTTGAACAGGTCCTCGTCCATCGACACGTCTGCGCCGTCACCGTCTTCGTAGTCGTAAAAGCCGGCGCCGGACTTCTGACCGAACTCTTCGTTCGAAACCTTCGCTTCCATCATCGGGCACGGCTCGTAGCGTTCACCCGCGACCTCGTTCATGTACTCGAGGACGTGGTAGCCGACGTCGATGCCGACGTAATCCGCGAGTTCGAAGCTCCCCATCGGCATTCCGATGTCGAACTTCGTCGTCGCGTCGACCTCCTCGATCGTAGCAACGTCATCTTCAACGAGCCAGGCGGCCTCGTTCATGAGAGGAACGAGGATGCGGTTCACGATGAACCCGGGAACGTCTTTCCGGACGCGCACCGGCGTCTTCCCGAGGTCCGACGCGAGCGCCTCGATCACGTCGAGCGTCTCGTCGTCGGTGTGTTCGCCGGAAATCACCTCGACGAGTTCCATTCGGACCGGTGGATTGAAGAAGTGCATCCCGCAGAAGGCCTCGGATCGATCCGTGAACTCGGACAGATCCGTAATCGAGAGGCTCGAGGTGTTCGTCGCGAAGATTGCCCGGTCGGGGGCGGACGACTCGAGTTCCTCGTATACGTCCTTCTTGATCTCCATCTGTTCGGGAACGGCCTCGATGACAACATCGGCGTCACTGACGGCTTCACCCATGTCGACGAGCGGCGTCACACGCTCGAGGGCCGCGTCCGCCTCCTCGTCGGTGAGCTGGTCGTTTTCGGCCAGCTTCTGCAGCGACCACTCGATCGAGTCGTAGCCGTTCTGGACGAACTCGTCTTTGATGTCGCGCATATTCACGTCGTAGCCCGCTATCGCGGCGACCTCCGCGATACCGTGGCCCATGTTGCCCGCTCCAAGAACTGCGATGGTGTTGATATCCTCGAGTCCCATGATCGAGGTTCCTATTCGAACCCGTTTCAAGGTTTCCCTCTCGATCACATGAAACTATATTTTAGTTCATTACCGGTTACAAAGCTCTTTATCGCTCCAATAGCAATGATCGACCATGGAATTCGGGCTCACCGAAGAACAGCAACAGATTCGTGAAGAAGTTCGTCGATTCGCCGAGAACGAGATCGTCCCCAACGCCGAAAAATACGATACGGAAGAGACGTTCCCCCACGAGATCGTCGACAAAGCCGCAGAGATGGGCCTCGTCGGTTCCTCGATCCCCATCGAATACGGCGGTGCAGGATACTCGACCCTCGAGTCCGTGATCATCGCCGAGGAACTGTTCTCGCACGATCCGGGTATCGCCCTCTCGATTATGGCCTGTTCGTTCGGGACCGAGGCCATCCGCGAGTTCGGGACCGAAGACCAGAAAGAACGATTCCTCGAGCCGGTCGCGGCCGGCGAGAAGATTTCCGGCGCGGCGATTTCCGAACCCGACACCGGCTCCGACGTATCGTCGGTCTCGACGCGCGCCGAAAAGGACGGCGACGAGTGGGTGATCAATGGAAACAAGATGTGGATCACCAACGGGACCGTCGGCGACTTCTTCGTCGCGCTCTGTAAGACCAACCCCGATGCCGAGGGCCGATACGACGGATTCAGTCAGATCGTTGTCGAGTCCGACCGCGACGGGTTCAGCTCGGAGAAGATCACCGGCAAACTCGGCATTCGCGCCTCCGACACCGCGGAACTCATCCTCGACAACGTCCGCGTCCCCGAAGAGAACCTCATCGGCGAACAAGACGCCGCGTTCCTCCAGCAGATGCACTTCTTCGACGCCACCCGCACCGGCGTCGCTGCCCAGGGACTCGGCATCGCAAAGGGCGCGCTCGAGGCCGCCCTCGAGTACGCACAGGACCGCGAACAGTTCGGCAAGTCCATCTCGGAGTTCCAGGCCATCCAGCACAAGCTCGCCGACATGGCCACGGAGACGGAGGCCGCGCGTAACCTGACCTACAAGGCGGCATGGAACGTCGATCAGGGCAACGACATCACGAAGCTCGCCTCGATGGCGAAAGAGTACGCCTCCCGCGTCGCTGTCGACGTCTCCAACGAGGCCGTCCAGATCCACGGCGGTGCCGGATACGTCAACGACTTCCCCGTCGAGCGGTTCTACCGGGACTCGAAGATCACCCAGATCTACGAGGGGACGACCGAGATTCAGAAGAACGTCATCTCGCGCGAACTGCTGAACGAATAGAACCGAAATTTCACTCGTCGATCGCAGCGAAGCTCCACCTTCGCAGTGCCCCAGAAGAGCGCTTCCCGTCTCTTCGAGCCTTGACCATACCAGTCACGAGTCTCTCCCTCCGTCCGTTCTGGCTCGCACCGCGGACCGTCACAATAGTCGACGGCCCGATCGGTCGTCTGAGGGGATAGCACACACGGTCGCCGTCTGCTCTGCTGTGTTGACTCGATGGAAATTCTGCTATCCCATAAGAGCGTGAAACAAGTATGGGACGCAAGAGACCGAGATCTATTCCGTGCCCCAAAGCACGTGGTGTTGACTGGTCCGAGTGCGTAGGAAGCCGAGTCCTGGGCAGTACAGCCCGACTGCCGCCAGGAGCGGCAGTCGGGAAAGCCCGCATAGGTGAATCTCTGTTTCACGCATCAGCGTTCCGAGGTGAATCCAATGTTCATTGGAATCGACGTGCACAAACGGTACTCACAAATCGCAGTATTGGACGAAAACGGTGAGATTGTCGAAGAGGTTCGCGTCGAAAACGCGAACCTCGACGACTTTGCCCAGCAGTACGTTGGGTCAAAAGCCGCGCTTGAAGCGACTAGCAATTACTACCACATCCATGATACTCTTTCAGAGTATCTGGATGTGATCGTTGCTAATCCAGGCGAACTAAAGTTAATCTCCGACTCGGACAAGAAAACTGATCGCGTCGACGCGAAACAACTTGCTCGGATGGTTCGGTTAGGCTCGATTCCTGAAAGCTATGTTCCTACCGACGAGGTTCGGCAAGCCCGCGCACTTGTGCGCGGGCGCCAGAAGCTCGTTGAGAACCGGACTGAGTATGCGAACAAGATCCATGGTTTGTTGAGTGACCACGGGATCGCTCAGGAGGTGAAACCGCTGAGTGTGAAGGGACGAGAGTTCCTCGCGGAACTCTCGCTCCCGGCGCCGTGGGATGCGCTGTTGGAGTCGTATCTAGAGCTTATTCAGACACTCACTGAGCAGATTGAGTCGTTGGAAGCGGAGATCGAGGAACGGGCTGGGTCTCTGAAGGAGACCCAGCTCCTGATGACGATTCCTGGCGTGAGTTATTTTACGGCGTTGACGATTTACGCGGAGTTGGGAGAGATCGCCCGGTTTGATCGGGCCAAGGAGGTCGTAAGCTACGTCGGGCTGAACCCGATAATCCGCGAGTCTGGCGACTCGCGGTTTGAGGGAAGTATCTCGAAACGAGGGTCAGGGCGAGTTCGGTGGCTGCTTGTTCAAGCGTCGTACACAGCGGTTCATACGTGCGAAGACGAGTACCTTAGCCGGTTTTACAACCGATTAGCCCGAAAGAAGAACTCGAAAACAGCGATTGTAGCAACCGCTCGGAAGCTGCTGGTTTCAATGTATCATATGCTGGACCGTGAGGAGGTGTACGATCCACCAGGGGTGAGTGCCTGAGCGCCGCCGGGGCGGCGCTCATTGGCCGGTTGGTGGTAACGTTAGCGACTGCTCTCACTACCAAGAAGTCTCCCGCCTGATGGCTGTTACAGTAGCCATCGGTTCGCCGGTTGTCGATTCTACGCTCGAAAATTACAGCAAGTCCTCGTCGCCCGAAGAATTATCTTAGCAAACGTGGTTTGTTTAACCAGCAGAATTTCCATAGGTGAATAGATGCTGAGTGGTAGTTAGAGCGGCTCACGGGGCTGTTCTATGGTAATGATGGCGAACATGAGGATGATTTCACGGAACTGTCGATACGAGCCCAGTACTCCCACGGCATCGCCGAGCGAGCGCTTTGTCGTTGAGTACGAGGTTTCGGCCATTCAGCGCTGAAAGTAGCCGTTTGCCCGGGTGAGAGCGGTGTATCCTTTCGTGAGTGGTCTCGATCTCCGCTGTAAGATCAGCGGTTCGAGGTAGGAAAACTGTGCGAACCAGCAGTCGTTTATCGTCAGTGGTCTGTCTTAACGTATCGCTCGAGTTCCTAGACGGCTGCTGACTATCGGCGTGTGATTCCCTTCAGCGATAGGTGTCGGCCCTCGAGCGTGAACGACGATGTCGGGTGCGGACGGTCACCACGTTCCAGTGACGGTCGATCCGCTACGATTCAACGGATGGACGGGTCCGTCGGCGGGAGGTCTTTGTCGTGTCGCTTCCTATTCGAACTTGATGAGAGAGTTCGTCTTCGCTCTCGAGTACGATTCCGGGACGAACCCGGTCGCGGACGTCCTCGAGGCAAACCCAGGCACGACGGTTCGGTCGCTATCGTGTCACGTCACGCCCGAGAGCCTCTGACGGGTCGACCACGCGTCCGGGACCGAGACGGGAATCGAGGCCCTCGAGGCGGCCTACCGCGAGCCATCGTACTGTGCGGACTGTCTGGTTCGGGACGACTGCGGCGCAGACTGCGAGACGCAGGTCCTCGATCGCTCGCGGGACGAACTCGTCGTCTACACCTACTGGGATCGGACCGACGTCTGTACGTCGGTTCCCCACCTCGCGCTCGAGTATCTCGGCGAAGGACTCCTGTTCGAGACCTATCGGGGGGGCGACGCTACCGCTGGCGGATCGTCCTCGGGAGCGACGCGCCGGTCGGCGACTTCTTCGCCGCGCTCGGCGACGAGGTCGGCGAATGCGTCGGCATGGAAGTGATTCGCCTCAGCGACCTCGATCCAAGTCGCGAGCGGCCCGAATCGGCGGAGTCGTTGCCGGTCGAGCAGCGGGCTGCATTGCAGGCCGCCGTCGAACGCGGCTATTACGAGACCCCGCGTCGAATCGACCTCTCCGACCTCGCCGAGGAACTGTCGGTACCGAGGTCGACCCTCTCCTACCGGCTCCGGCGGGCCAAAGCGAGCCTCGCCACCGCGTTCGTCGCCGACAACGATTCGCTCGAGGCGATCACGACGGGGGACTGAGCAGCGAGACCGGATTTCGGTTGGCGCACGCCGAATAACCCGTATGCGTCACAAGTGATTACGGTCGGGTAATGAGCGATGCTTCGCCGCCGCCGAATGGGGGCGAAGGTGTGGACTCGAGCCGGACCCTCGAACTCCGGATTCCGGACATGGACTGTTCGTCCTGTGCCGGGAAAGTGACGACCAGTGTCGAGCGACGCTCGGGACCGAGGCGGTCGAGGTGGAGGGGCGGCCCGACTGCGAGTGTGAGAACTGTCTGGACGTGGCCGGGGAAATCGTTCCGCGACTCGAGGCAGCGGGCAAGACCGTCGTGGTCGTCGGCACCGAGGACGGACCGTTGGGCGTCGTCGCCGTTGCGGATCGAGTTCGTTCCGACGCAACGTGGGCCATTTCGCGACTGCGAGAACGGGGCGTTCGCGTCGTAATGCTCACCGGGGACAACGAGGGCACCGCCCGAGCGATCGCCGAGCAGGTCGGTGTCGACGAGTACCGCGCTGAACTCCTACCCGACGAGAAGGTCGACGTAGTCGAGGAGTTACAGGCGGAGTACGGTGAGGTCGCGATGGTCGGCGACGGCATCAACGACGCGCCCGCGCTAACGACGGCCGACGTCGGCATCGCCATGGGCGCAGCCGGGACCGACACGGCCCTCGAGACGGCCGACGTCGCGCTGATGGGTGACGATCTCACCCGGTTACCGTACCTCTTTCGCCTCTCGAGGAAAGCAAACGGCGTCATTCGGTAGAATATCTGGACGAGCCTGGCTGTGAAGGCGATTCTCGCCGTGGGTGCCCCGATCGGACTCGTGACGGTGATTCACGCGGTCGTCATCGGTGACATGAGGATGAGCTTCGGCGTGACCGGAAACGCGATGCGGCTCGCGGACGTCGAACCCGAAACGCCGACCCCCGCCGAGGACGCCCCGACCGAACGGTAATCGGCGTCCAGGGACTACTCCGGGTGAGACGACCGACCCCTTTCTCTCGGTGATCATTAGCTCCGGAACCGGGAAACGCGACTTTCCCGTCTAGGGACGGAGATTCTATCGACGTCCGGAACGAATCATATCGCCCGAACGTGTGGCTCAAACGGCGTGCTGCACTGTTCGGCGGGGGACCTAAACGCGGCCGGCACTAACATAGTATTGATGACAGAAAAACCGTCGGACAGCAACGCATCCGCAGACAGCACGCGAACCGCCGGCGGCGTCGAGGATCGAATCGAGGCTGACGGCTCTCCTGAGTCCTTCGACAGCCTCGAGTACGAGGTCGTGACGCCACCGGTGCTCGTCATCGGGGCTGGCGCGGCGGGCGCACGCGTTGCGATCGAACTCGCCGAATCGGGCGTCGAACCGCTCGTAATCGGCAAGCGTGAGCACGGCGACGCGCACACGACCTGGGCGGCCGGCGGCGTCAACGCCGCGCTCGGATCGCTCGACCCCGAGGACGACTGGACCGTTCACACGGCGGACACGCTCACCGAGGGCCACCATCTGAACGATCCAGCGGCCGTCGAACTGATGGCGCGGGCGATGCCCGATCGAATCCGCGAACTCGCCGACTGGGGGATGCCCTTCGACAGAACGGACGACGGCGACATCGACCAGCGCTACTTCGGCGCGCAGTCCTACCGCCGCACCTGCTTCGTCGGCGATCGAACCGGCGAAGCGATGCTCGACACGCTGATCGGCCGGGTTCGCGAACTCGAGGTTCCCCACCGCGAGAACGTGATGATCACGCGATTGCTCTCGGATGGCGACCGCGTCGACGGCGCGATCGGCTTCGACATGGAGGCTGGAACGGGGCTGTTGTTCCGGACCAATCATGTCGTTCTCGCGGCGGGCGGGTTCTCGGCGCTCTACCACCGGCACTCGTCCCGAGAAGACGAGAACAACGGCGACGCTCAGGCGTTGGCCCTCGAGGCCGGCGCCCGACTGATGGACCTCGAATTCGTCCAGTTCCACCCGACCGGGATGGTCGGTGACCGCTACGGCGAGGAGTGGGATGGTCGACTCGTCACCGAGGCGGTCCGCGGCGAAGGTGGGCGACTCTACAACGCGGACGGCGAGCGGTTCATGGAGCGATACTCGCCCGACCAGATGGAACTCGACGCCCGCGACGTCGTCGCACGAGCCATCGCGCGGGAAGTCCGCGAGGGTCGGGGTACCGAGGAGGGAGGCGTGTACCTCGATATCACCCATCGAGACGCCGAGTACGTCCGTGAGCGACTGCCGTCGATGGTCGAGCGCTTCGAGTCCCTCGGTGTCGACATCACGGCGGAATCGATGACTGTCGCGCCGACGGCTCACTACACGATGGGCGGCGTCGACATCGACTTCCGCACGGGCGAAACGGGCGTCGAGGGTCTCTACGCCGTCGGCGAGACGGTCGCGGGCGTCCACGGAGCGAATCGGCTCGGAGGGAACTCATTGGCCGAAACCGTCGCGATCGGCCAGCGAGTCGGCGATCACGTCGCGAGCGTCGTCACCGAAACCGACGTGGATCCCGACGTGACCGACGGACAGCGGGCGCTTGCCGAACGGGAGTTCCGGGCACTGCGCGCGCTCGCCGCCTCGGACGGGTCCGTCAGTCCGACACGGCTCCTCTCTGACCTCGGTGAACTGCTCTGGGACCACGCCGGTATCCTCCGCGACGAAGCGGGACTCCGGGACGGGCTCACGGAACTCGAGTCGCTTCGGGCTCGCACCACCGACCTTCGCGTTGACGGCGGGCTCACCTCGAAGTCGTTCGAATACGCCGTGGACCTCTCGATGGCGCTCGTCGTCGCCGAAGCGATGCTTCGGGCGGCGATCGAGCGAACAGAGTCCCGCGGGGCCCACTACCGGACGGACGTCCCAGAGACGGAGTCCGACTGGCGGATGAATCTCGTCCTCGCAGCCGACACCGAGGGCGTTTCGATCAGCCGCCGCGGCGTGGCCGATCCCAGTCCGCCCGTCCGTGAGGCACTCAACGAGGGGTACGAACTCGACTATCACCACCTCGAGTAAGCGGCGTCACGTCGACACTCGAGCGCAACCGAGACACATATGCCGGTTCGATACAGTATTCCCATATCCGTATCTGGCATGAGAGACGAGGCACACACCGTCCTCCGGCGGGACCCCGTGATGGCGGATCTCATCGAGCGACACGATCCCTACGACGAACCGGACTGGGACGAGTACGAGCGGCTCTGTATCTCGATCATCAACCAGCAACTCTCGACGGCGAGCGCGGCGGCCGTTCGGGAGCGCGTGTTCGCCCTCTTCGAGGGGGACGTGACGCCGGCCGCGGTGCTGGCAGCGGACGAAACGGCGCTTCGAGAGGCGGGACTCTCTCGGCGCAAGGTCGAGTACATACAAAACGCCGCGCACGCCTTTCGGGAGAACGATTACACGCAAACAGGGCTCGCCTCTCGCTCCGACGACGAAGTCGTCGACCTCCTCACCGAGATCAAAGGAATCGGCGCGTGGACCGCGCGCATGTATCTCCTGTTCGTCCTCGAGCGCCCCGACGTGTTGCCCCTCGGTGATCTCGCCGTTCGTCGCGGTATCGAACAACTGTACGGAAACGGCGCGGAACTGAGCCGCGAAGAGATGCGCGAGATCGCCGACCCGTGGCGACCGTACCGGAGCGTCGCGACCCGATACATCTGGGCCGAGTACGAGTCCGATTGAACGGGGACAGGGCCACCGACACTGTGACCTTCGGCTGAGATCAGTCGAGATCGAATCGATCGAGGCTCATCACTTTGTCCCACGCGTCCACGAAATCGCGCACGAATTTCTCCTCACCGTCGTCGGATCCGTAGACTTCCGCGATGGCCCGGAGCCGGGAGTGCGAACCGAAGATGAGATCCACGCGGGTTCCCTTCCACGTGAGTTCGCCCGTTTCGCGGTCGTGTCCCTCGAACACGTCTTCGGATGCCGAGGCCGGTTCCCACTCCGTGTCCATACTGAGCAGGTTCACGAAGAAATCGTTGGTCAACGTTTCCGGCCGGTCGGTGAAGACGCCGAGGTCGGACTGCTGGTAGTTTGCATTCAGTGCGCGCATGCCGCCGACCAGAGCCGTCATCTCATCGGCCGTCAGATCCAGAAGGTGCGCCTTATCAACCAGCGACTCCTCAGCCGGGCGGTCGTGATCGTCCGCGAGGTAGTTACGGAACCCGTCGGCTTTCGGTTCGAGTACCTCGAAAGAGTCGACGTCGGTCTGTTCCTGCGAGGCGTCCGTCCGTCCCGGTTCGAACGGAACGTCGACGTCGTACCCGGCATCCTGTGCCCCTTTCTCGACGGCCGCGCAGCCGCCCAGAACGATCAGGTCGGCGAGCGAAACCTCCGTCCCGTCGGATCGCGAGCTATTGAAGTCCTCCCGAATCTCTTCGAGGATCCCCAGCACCGTCTTCAGGTGCTCCGGCTCGTTAACTTTCCAGCTCTTCTGCGGTTCGAGGCGAATGCGGGCCCCGTTCGCTCCACCGCGCTTGTCGCTGTCGCGGTACGTCGACGCCGACGCCCAGGCGAACTTGACCAGTTGGGGGACGGATAGGTCTGAATCGAGAATCTCCGCTTTGAGTTCGGCTATCTCGTCGTCCCCGATCAGGCCGTGATCGACTTCTGGGAGGGGATCTTGCCACAACATCTTCTCGTCGGGAACCTCCGGTCCGAGGAACCGGGACGGCGGGCCCATATCACGGTGTACCAGCTTGTACCACGCCTTCGCGAAGGCTTCCTGGAATTCGCCCGGGTTCTCTTGGAAGCGCTCGAGGATCTCCCGGTAGTCCGGATCCCGTTTCAGCGCGATGTCGGTCGTCAGCATCATCACGTCGTCTTTCTCCGACGGATCCTCGACGCCCGGTGCGGCGTCGTCCAGCTCGCCGTTCTGTGTGGTCCACTGCCAGGCACCGCCGGGTCCCTTTTCGGGCCACCAATTGTGGTCGAGGAGGGTGTCGATGTAGCCCATGTCCCACTGGGTCGGCGTAGTGTTCCATGGGCCCTCGATCCCGCTAGTGATCGTGTCGGCTCCCTTCCCGGAACCGTACTCGTTCTTCCAGCCCAGACCCTGCTCCTCGATCGGGGCGGCTTCGGGCTCGGGACCGAGGTTGTCACTGGAGTCGGCACCGTGGACTTTCCCAAACGTGTGTCCGCCGGCGATGAGCGCGACGGTTTCCTCGTCGTTCATCGCCATCCGGCCGAACGACTCTCGAACGTTCTCAGCCGACGCGACCGGATCCGGTTCACCATCCGGACCCTCCGGATTCACGTAGATAAGGCCCATCACGGTCGCGCCGAGCGGTTCCTCGAGTTCTCCGTCGTCGCTGAAGCGCTCGGATGCTTCCATCTCGTTCTCGGGACCCCAGTAGACGGATTTGTCGGGTGCCAAGGCGTCCTCACGCCCGCCGGCGAAGCCGAACGTCTCGAATCCCATCGACTCTAGGGCGCAGTTCCCGGCCAGGATCAGCAGGTCAGCCCACGAGAGTTTGCGGCCGTACTTCTGCTTGACCGGCCAGAGCAGCCGGCGCGCCTTGTCGAGGTTCGCATTGTCGGGCCAGCTGTTGAGGGGCGCAAAGCGTTGTCTACCGGCGGCCGCACCGCCGCGGCCATCGGTGGTGCGGTACGTGCCGGCGCTATGCCACGCCATCCGAATGAAAAGCGGTCCGTAGTGGCCGTAGTCGGCCGGCCACCAGTCTTGCGACGTCGTCATCACCTCTTCGATGTCCGCCTTCACGGCCCCGAGGTCGAGTGTCTTGAACTCCTCGGCGTAATCGAACTCCTCGCCCATTGGATCGATCTGACGAGCGTTCTGATCGAGAATCTCCAAGTTCAACTGATTCGGCCACCAGTCGTGGTCAGGCCCTTGCATCATCGGACGGATGTTGCTTTCACGTATTAAAATTATCCATCCAGTAAGTATATCTCCGTTCTAGTCCAATCCTTCTATCCAATTCACGAACTAATGTCAGTGATGGATTCGCATTGTGTATTCAGCACAACCGCTGTGGCCTGTTTCTAATCGATGATTTCGACAAGGACAGAATACCGGTTTCACTGATTGTAATTTCAGTTTACAGCTCACCGAGTATCGTTCTCGGCACTGCAAAGAAAGCTTCCGTTCTCTCTCACAGAGTGCGAATCGAGCGAAAACGACCGAGAACCCTGCTGAAGTGGGGTTCTCGACCACCGAGTCGAGCGGGAGCGGGACGACTCGACCCCGGCTGATTCACTCCTCTTCTTCGGGCGTGTCGGCCGCTTCGCCGTCGATCCGGCGGCTGACGTCGACCTGGTAGTTCTCGAGGATGTCCCGGCCGAGCAGGACGGGGTAGTCCATGTGGCTGCGGTCTTCGACGCTCGCCGTGACGGTGTGCTGGTTGCCGCCGACGCCGACGACGACGTCAACGACGGGACGGCTCTTGGCACTCTTGGAACTCCCGGATCGGATCCGCGTGATGGATTTGATCGGGCCGGCACCGATGTCCGCGGCGAGACCAGTGTCGATGCTCGTTCGAGTCGCACCGGTGTCGGACTTTGCCAGCACGGATTTCGAGCCACTGGTCCCTGAGAGAACCACTTCTTCCGTGTATCCGATCACGGCCGGTTCCGAGTCCTGTGACACCATCTCTGACGGTTGGGCCGTCGGTCGGGAATCGTCGAGGATGCTCGTGAGTTCCCCAACGCGTTCCTCGTCGACTTCACCGCCGGCGCGTTCGATCGCCATCTGAGCGATGTGCGGTGCCGGACTCACCTGCGTCGCCTGATAGAGTCCTTTGAACCCGGCCGTCGGGTTGACCTCGAGGACGAACCAGCCCTCGTCACCCTCGACGAGGTCGACGCCGGCGTAATCGAGTCCGACGACAGTTGCCGCGCGGCGGGCCATCTCGCCTGCTTCCTCTGGGAGGTCGTCGGTCACGTCCTCCACCGACCCGCCGAGGGCGACGTTGGTTCGCCAGTCGTTGTCCGGTGCGTAGCGGTACATCGCGCCCACGATATCGTCGCCGACGATGTAGACGCGCAAGTCGCGATTGGGGACTCCTTCCTGATCGACGAGTTCCTGCAAGAAGGCGTATCGGTTGCCGACCTTCGCATTGATCGGATCGTCGGGCCCGACCTTCCACGTGCCCCCTCCGTGTGTCCCGATCGCGGTCTTGTACACTGCTTCCTCTCCATAGCGCTCCCGCGCGGCGGTCAACTGCTCCGCGCTGAGCGCCAGCGTGACATCTGGCGTTCGGACGTCGTTCGACGCGAGCGCTGTGGCAGTCGAGAGCTTGTGCATCGCTGTCATCACCGCACTGGGCTCGTTGAGCGTCGGCACCAGACGTGAGAACGCGTTCGCGAGCCCGAGTTCCTCCGCGGGCTGTTCAGTGTTCGATAACAGCATCCGATTCGCGATCACGTCGACCGATGGCTCGAGGACCGGGCTTCCGTCCACGACGCTGATGGACGTGTTCTCGCTTCGGAGCCACTCGGTGTCGTGTCCGAGGTCCTCGACGGCGTTGAGAATCGCTTTCGTTTCCTTGCTCGTGTGAAGACTCAATACCCCGACAGTAACGGGATCGGCGACGGCCATACAAACTCAACGCCGAGCCGTCGGATAAGCATTGATAGTTTAGTCGATCCGTGCTGGCTCTCAGAGCGGAGTACGGTCACCGGGTCGACAGCTCAACCGATAACAGACCGAACTCGCCTCGAGTCGGTACTTTAGCTAATGACCGACCGAACTTGTCCGGGGTCGACGAGCCCACTCAGTACCGCGAGCACGGCCCAGGTGACCGCACCGACGGTGACCGCTCCGAACAACATGAGTAGGCTCGAGACCATCGGTGTGACGAGTAATACCGCCACCCCCATCACGCCCGTAATTCCGCAAATGAGTCCGGTCGTTCGGGCGAGTCGCGCGACGTTCAGCGAGAGTTCAGTGTGGACGACGTAGAGGTTCACCGCCACGTACACGGAGTGCGTTGCGACCGTCGCAATTGCGGCGCCGACGACCCCGATCGTCGGAATCAACAGGATGTTCAATCCGAAGTTTGACAGCGCCGTCACACCCTTCGCGATGGCGCGCGCTCGAGCGCGTCCCAGGTAATCCAGGCTATCGCTGGTCAAGTTCGTGATCGCTTGCAACACGACGAACCCGGTGAGGACCTGTAAAACGGGGACTGCCGCCGCGTAGTCGTTTCCAAAGATTATGGTCAGGAACGGCCGTGCAACGATCGCGAGACCGACCGCAGCCGGAATGTAGAGCAACAGAACGTTCGTCAGCGACGTCTCGTATATCCGTCTGGCCTCCGCGAGTTCGTCGGCGGCCTTCTGTTCGCCGAAGTTCGGCGAAATCGTGAACCCAAGCGACGCCGCGGGTGCGAGTACGAAGTCCGTAACTTGCTTTGCAAGGGTATAGAACGCGACTGCAGCGGGGTTGAGGAACAGTCCAACCAGGACGATGTCGATCTGCTTGTCGATGACGTTCGCGCTTTGGGTCGCCGTCAGGGGGACGCTGTACTCGAGCAGCCGCCGTGAGAGTCCCTCTTCGTACTCGTCGGCTGCCTCGTACTGCCTGTAGAACCCGTAGTAGAGGATACCGATCCCGATGACGGCGGACGCGGCGTAGCCGACGATGTACCCGAAGAACGCGCCGAGCGCGCCGAGACCGGCGAGAACGAAGGCGACCGAGAAGAGCAGCCGTCCTGCGCCGCTGACCGCCTGCACGATGGCGCTGTAGCCGAGATGGTTGAATCCCTGGAACGCAACCTGCGCGAACGTGCTCCCGGAGGTGACGACGAGATACAGCACGCCAGCAGCGAGAAACGGAGTGGCTCCGGGTTCGCCGAGCGCGTTCGCGATCCACTCGTGAAAGAGCAACAGGACGTACGCCGCGAACGTGATCAAGACGAGTTTGGCCGTGATCGCCGTCTTGAGGAGATACGGAATCTGTCCCGGATCTGTCTCCCGGTATTCCGAAAGATATCGGGCGACGGACCGCGAGAGACCGAGATCCGCGAATAGCTGGATGATAGTCAGTACACCGATCGCCCAGTACAAGGCGCCGTAGCCGTCCGGATCGAGCAGAAATCTCGCCAGTACGAACATTAGCAGCGCGCTCGAGATCATGAAAATCGCGCGCGCTACGAGCGTTGCCTTGAAGCCGTGAACGATGTGATCCTCTCTGTTCATTCCAGTGAACTCGTGCGATGGGGTACTCGTAACCGACCGACGCCGTGGCCGATGGCGACCAATGTACTCGTCGCCTCGAGGGTTCGACCAATTGTAATGCGGTGACAAAAGACGGATCGTCGCACTGCCTGACGGGTGACAGTGATCGTTTCGGCACAGCGGACCGTTTTGATAGCCGTCCGGGCTGTTCGATCCCCGATCAGCGGTATGGGGGTTCAAACGGGTACCAGTACAGCGGTATGTGGGACCAAACGGTGGGAAAGGGATCGGTACGCGTGATCGGAGGGCTCCTGACACACACCCACCGTGGATTCGAAACGGCTGGCCACGGGTGAGCGGAACGGGAACACGACTGGTCGCGAGTGAACGCGGTATCCGACGAACGCGATACCGAACGGACGAACGGAGGGAAGCGCCTCGGAATCACACCCCGTGGCATCCACTTTGACCACCTATAAACGGACCAGCGGGCGGTCGCTCGGTCAACGAGCCCGAGTTTGTGAGACCGCGTCATCGAACCGCATGTTGGATCGAAACGCCGGCAGAATACGGATTGCAGGTGACACGACCGTTCCGGATCGTGGATGGCGATACCGTTCGGCGGGTGGGAGATCGACTCGAGACGAGTTAGAGATACGAGGCGTCCCACCGAGTCGCTTTCCGGCGATTGCCGCAGTTGTTACACTCGATTCGCCCCATCGCGTCCATCGCGTTGTCGATCGAGTCGCAGTTCCCGCACAACCAGGCGTAGCGATCATGTCGGTCCGTCGATCGGTAGACCGTGTAAAACGGTGATTTCGTTCCACGAGCGGCCTCGCCGTAACTCACGTAAATCGTCTCGTCGTCGACCGTCATTTCGTCGATTGCGCCCCAGCTGCCGTCGTCCTCGTGGTCGCTTTCGACGTAGATGTTCTCGGTAAACGTCTCGTCGCCGATCTCGACCTCGCGCTGACCGGCCTGCTCGAAGCCGTGGTCCCGGTAGAACTGGTTGCCTCCCTCGTTGTCCGCAAGCACGAAACACTGGATCTCCGATGCTCCTTCCTCGAGTAACGCTTCACGGGTTCGAACGAGCAGTCTGACGCCGGTTCCGGCGTCGCGGTGATCCGGATGGATGTGTAGCCACAGGAGGTGGCCAGTGGTAGCTTGCTGGCCCACCAGTTCGCTCTGGGAGAAGCCGCCGATCTCGCCGTCCCGTTCGACGACCAGAAAGAGGACGCGATCGTCCGCGAGGTCGTCGGCGAACGAATCGCCGTACCACTGGTCGACCGCGTCGTCGATGGTGTCCTCGTCGAGGAATGCGGTGTAGGTCGAGTTGAGTGACTCGTGTGCGATCGATCGAATCGCGTCGGCGTCGGAGTCGGTTGCCTCGCGAATTTCCATGGGTGCCCGTACTCGGGCCAGATACAAAACGTATGCCCACAGTCACAGATTCTGCCTGACGTTGTTCGAGGGAATCTGGTTTTATCCGGAAAGAACGACACGGAACGCTGTCGAAGCGGATGAAGGGGGAAGATTCACGTTACTACCCCCGGAGAACGTCATATGAGCGACGACGCTGCGGCGACCGAACCTCCCGACGAACCACGGGGTACCGATCAGATGGAGGACGCGTTCACGTACAACGGCGGCCGGGTCGACCCAGGCGAATCGGCGAACATTCGCTACGGTATCAGCGAGACGTATCTCGGGGACCCGGTCAGGATTCCCGTTACGGTTATCAACGGCGAACAGCCCGGCCCGACGGTCTTTCTCTCGGCGGCGGCCCACGGCGACGAACTCAACGGAATCGAAGTCGTTCGCGAGGTGGCTCACGACTGGGATCATTCCGTTCTCCACGGAACGTTAGTCTGTCTACCCGTGATGAACGTTCCCGGGTTCATCGCCCAGGAACGGTATCTGCCAATCTACGACCGTGACCTGAACCGATCGTTTCCCGGTCGGGAAGGATCGACGAGCGCCAGACGGATGGCAAACCAGATATACACGAATTTCATCGAGCCGTGCGATATCGGAGTCGATTTCCATACGTCCACGCGCGGCCGGACGAACATGCTTCACGTCCGAGCGAACATGGAACGCCCGGACGTCGCCAGACTCGCCAATGCGTTCAGCTCGAACGTAATTATCGCGGGAGAGGGCCCATCGGGAACGCTTCGACGTGAGGCGACGGAGGCCGACATCCCGACGATTACCGTCGAGATGGGCGAAGCACATCGGTTCCAGCGGCGATTGATCGACCGCGCACTCACCGGCGTCGCCAGCGTCCTCGCCGAGTTCGGCCTCCACCGGGACTCGTCGGTTCACTGGCCTGGTTGGCGAACCGTCATCGACACCGACGACGAGAAAACCTGGCTTCGTGCGGACGCGGGCGGCATCGTCGACATGAAACGTGGCCGCGGCGCGCTCGTCGAAGAGGGCGAAGTTATCTGTGCCATTACCAATCCGTTCAAAGAAGAAGAGGACATCGTCACCGTCGAGGCTCCCTTCACCGGCCTCATCGTTGGCGTCCTCGAGAATCCGGTCGTCTACCCGGGGAACCCGCTCTGTCACCTCGTCGGCCTCTCGCCGGACACGCTCACCGCTCTCGAGCGCGAGCGCACGACGAAGACGTCCCGTTCCAATCTTCGGCGCCAAGAGGCTGAAGACTGAACAGACGGACCGTGGTACGGTCACACGTCCGACAGGACGTTCTGGAATCCTTCAGGCGGACGGTCTCGAATCGTCCGATGGGAAGGTTCCGGTTCGGGCCAGAAGATCTATGACAAAACGTACTCGTTTCTGTAGTTAGTTTCACCGACGCGACGCGGATACGGGGCGATAAAAGTAACTTCTATACCTCCACGGTCAAACGGTCCACATGAGCGTATGAGTCAGTCTTACAATCGCGGTCTCATCGAGGATTTCGGCCGCTGGAAGGAGTTCTCGGCCGGCATGTGGGCGTGGATTTTCCACAAGTTCACCGGGTGGGTGTTGATCGGCTACCTGTTTACCCATATCGCCGTGCTGAGTACGTCTCTCGGCGCAGCGGGGAGCGCATCGGCAATTCAAGCAGAAACGGACGTGTACACCACGACCCTCCAGGGCCTCGAGGGGCTGTTTCTCGTCCGTCTCCTCGAGGTCGGCCTGCTCGCGGTGGCCGTCTTCCACATTTTGAACGGTCTCCGCCTGCTGATGGTCGACCTCGGCGTCGGACTCGACGCACAGGACAAGAGCTTCTACGCCTCGCTGGTGTTGACGGGTGCGATTACCGTTGCGAGCGTGCCGACGTTCCTCTCGGGGGTGAGCCTCTGATGGCGGAACGGTATTCCTCGTTCACGCCAGGCGGTACCGGCTGGTTCCTCCAGCGGATCACCGCGGCATTTCTGGTCGTCGTCCTCGCCTTTCACTTCTTCTTGCTTCACTTCGTCAACCACGCGTACGAAGTAACCTTCATGGGGACGCAGGCCCGAATGGATAACGTCGGTTACTTCCTCACGATGGTGCTGTTCCTGATCACCGCCGCGTTCCACGGCGTCAACGGCGTCTACAACGCGCTGGTCAATCAGGGGCTCCAGGGGACTCAAAAGAAAGTTGTGCTGGCGGTGCTGGTCGTCGCGGCCCTCGCACTCGTCGCACAGGGAACCTACGTCGCACTCACGATGGCGGGGATGATCTAATATGAGTACGCAACAAGTCGAACCGGAAAGTCAGGAAGCACCGGAAGACCCGGCGATGAAAGGCGCTGAGTCGCCGGCCGCAGAAAAACAGAAAGAAGATGAGGCGATCGACCAGACGACGGCCGACGCCTCCGAACTCGAGGGGGAGACGGCACACATCAAGGTGTTCCGATACGATCCCGAAGTCGAAGCGAAACAGGAACCTCGCTTCGACGACTTCCACGTCCCCTTCGAGAAGGGGATGACCGTCCTCGACGCAGTCATGTACGCCCGCGACGAGTACGATTCGTCGCTGACGTTCCGTCACTCCTGTCGACAGGCAGTCTGTGGCTCCGACGCGTTCTTTGTTAACGGGACGCAGCGACTGGGCTGTAAGACCCAGATCGCCGACCTGGAGCAGCCGATTCGCATCGAGCCGCTCCCACATCAGGAGGTCGTCAAGGACCTGGTCGTCGACATGGACCACTTCTACGACCAGATGCACACCGTCGAACCGTATTTCCAGCAGGAAGACCTCCCAGAGGGCGAACTCGAGGAACAGCGACAGTCCCGCGAGAACCGCGAGAAGGTCAAGATGTCCACGCGCTGTATCTGGTGTGGCGCGTGTATGTCCTCGTGTAACATCGCTGCCGGGGACAACGAGTATCTGGGCCCCGCGGCGATTAACAAGGCCTACCGGTTCGCGATGGATGAACGCGAAGACGAGGAGATCAAAGAGCACCGACTCCGCATTCTCGAGCAGGAACACGGCGTCTGGCGGTGTCAGACCCAGTTCTCCTGTACCGAGGTATGTCCGAAAGACATTCCGCTCACCGAGCATATTCAGGAGCTCAAGCGGGAGGCAGTCAAGAAAAACCTGAAGTTCTGGTAATCATGTACGAACACGACGTTATCGTAGTCGGCGCAGGCGGCGCTGGCCTCCGGGCCGCGATCGCAGCACACGAAGCCGGAGCGGACGTGGCACTCGTCACGAAACTCCACCCGGTCCGCAGCCACACCGGCGCGGCAGAAGGCGGAATCAACGCCGCACTTCAGGAGGGCGACGACTGGGAACTCCACGCCTACGACACGATGAAAGGGTCGGACTACCTCGGCGACGCGCCGGCGGTCGAGACCCTCGCCAAGAACTCTCCCGAGGAGACCATCAACCTCGAGCACTGGGGGATGCCGTTCTCCCGCGAGGACGACGGTCGGGTCTCACAGCGTCCATTCGGCGGGCTTTCATACCCGCGGACCACCTACGCCGGTGCCGAAACGGGCCATCACCTGCTGCACGTCATGTACGAGCAGGTCGTCAAGCGCGGCATTCAGGTCTACGACGAGTGGTACGTCATGAACCTCGCGACGACCGACGAACCCGATCCGAACGACCGCACGTGTCACGGCGTCGTCGCCTACGACATCCAGTCCGGCAACATCGAGGGCTTCAAGGCGACCGGCGGGGTCGTCCTCGCGAGCGGCGGTCCCGGTCAGGCGTTCGATCACACCACCAATGCCGTCTCATGTACTGGCGACGGCCACGCGATGGCGTATCGTGTAGGCGTACCACTCGAGGACATGGAATTCATTCAGTTCCATCCCACATCGTTGCCGTCGACCGGCGTCCTCATCTCCGAGGGTGTCCGCGGGGAAGGCGGCATCCTCTACAACAACGAGGGCGAGCGGTTCATGTTCGAGCACGGCTACGCCAACAACTCCGGCGAACTCGCCTCTCGTGACGTCGTCGCCCGCGCCGAACTCACCGAAGTCAACGAAGGGCGCGGCGTCAACGACGAGTACGTCCATCTCGACATGCGCCACCTCGGCGAGGAGCGAATCATAGACCGTCTCGAAAACATTCTCCACCTCGCGGAGGACTTCGAGGGTGTCGACGGCCTCGTCGAGCCGATGCCAGTCAAACCCGGTCAGCACTACGCGATGGGCGGCATCGAGGTCGACGAGAACGGGCAGACTTGTGTCGGCGGACTCTACGCTGCCGGCGAGTGTGCCTGCGTCTCAGTCCACGGCGGGAACCGCCTCGGCGGGAACGCCTTGCCGGAACTCATCGTCTTCGGGAAGCGTGCGGGCCGTCACGCCGCCGGCGACGAACTGGGCGAGCCTACAATCAAAACCGGTTACGGTGACGACGTCGAGGACGAAACCGACACCGAACTGCCGGTCGCCCCCGGCGAAGCGGGACTGGACACGACCGGCGGTGTCGCCGCGGACGGCGGGGTTACCGCCGACGCAGAGAGTATCCTCGAACGCACCGTCGAATCGACTCGCGAGCGAGTCGAGTACCTGATGGACAAAGACGACGGCGTTCAGCACGCGGAGATCCGCGCGAAACTCCAGCGAGCGATGACCGACTACGTGAACGTCTTCCGCACCGGCGACGGAGTCAGGAAGGCGCTGCGGATCATCCGCGAGTGCCGCGAGGAGTACCAGGACGTGTACGTCGACGATCCGTCGCGAACGTTCAACACCGACCTCCAGCAGACGTTCGAGACGCGCAACCTGATCGACGTCGCCGAGACGATTGCGCTCGGCGCACTCGTTCGCAACGAATTCCGTGGGGCCCATTGGCGTCAAGAGAACCAGGTCCGCGACGACGAGAACTGGCTCAAACACACACTCATCTCGTGGGACGACGGCGCTCCCTCGATTTTCTACCGTCCGGTCATCCTCGAGGGCGAGAACAAGACCTACGAACCGAAAGAGCGTAGTTACTGACGGGTCGGCCGCGGCGTCGGCATTTTCGGATTCGTCTTCACCTACTTGCCACGCGTCGCTCACGCCCAATTAGTTTCCACGTCTCACTCACTGGTATATACGGACGAAACTGCATTGGACGGCGGTTCGACTTCATCATCGCTCTTCTACAGTAGTACAGCGAAAGTGCCTCGGGGCGTGCCCCGTGGTACTTCACATCGAACACGGCCACTACGACAATCGCCTATACCTGAAATCCCCGCTCGGATGATTCTCTTCCGCCGTCGACGTCCGTCTGGTGACCGACGACTCGAATCTCGACAATCGAGAAAGTCGATCTATTCACGATATTTCGACAATTGTTGAAGAAGACATTTATTATTGTCGAAACAGATGGGATCGAGTATGGTCTCGACAACGACGGGTCTTGACGTATCACTTCCAACGGAACTCGATTCCGCTCGAGCGAAACTGGTGTACCTGTATCTCGCGGCCAGTGATGGTGCGACCGCTGAAGACCTCTGTACCGACCTCGCTGTCACGAAAGGTGCGGTCCTCTCGATCACGGGCACGCTACGGGAACGGGGATACCTCGAGCGGACGGACGGACGATACGAACTCGTCTGATCACCGAACGCGCTCGAGACGGATTCCAAGGGGAACGCCCGTCTTGGATCGGTCTACGGCATCGCGAACGTGATCGGCGATGGACCGATTAGAAACGAGTCGCGACAGCCGGCGGACGGAGCGATGGACCCCCCGTTACTTCGGAAGCAGCATGATGACGGACGTGGTGTTGTGGTAGCCACTCATCTGGCCACGCTCCATGCAGAGTTCCCCGTAGGTCTCGAATCCGCTGAAGGGGACTCCCAGCTCGTCATCGATCGCACTGACGGCATCGTCGAACTCGTCGCCGAGGATGATCGAACGACACGCGCAGTCGTAGACGAACCCACCGGCCACGTCACCGGCGGCGTTTCGAATCGCGGCCCGTGCCGTGTCACGAGCAGACACGATCTGATCGTCTGGCGGACTGTGCATCACCCGCAACACGATTCCTTCGGGGACGCCGACGGGGAAGTCGAGCGGTCCCGCTTTCGAGAGTGTCAGGCCGGGCCAGCGTATCTTGTACCCGTCGTTGATCGCCCCGTACCCTTCTTCGATACCGAATTCGAACTCAGTCAATAGCCTGAGCAGTTCCTGACTGTCCTCTTCGACGGCTTCGAAGTCGATGGTTCGGCCCGTCTCGGCGAGGTACGATTCGACCGCTTCGCGCCAGGCTTCGAACGCGGGTTTTCCATCGATTTCGATGACTTGGCCACCATCGGATTTCGTGACCGTCATCGGTTCGGAAATCGGCGAGTGACCGTGATCGACGGTGATCGTCATCGGCTCTTTGGAGGCCATGAGTGCGATGACGACGGAATCGGTCGCAATCGTGTCGTCGTGAAAGACGTGCGTCGCGTTCATCGCCAGGTCGTCACCCGCCGACCCGCCAACGAAGCTGACATCGTGACCGAGGTTTCGCTGTGTAACGAGTGCGATTTGATCGCTGACGCCGGCCAACCCGTCGTGGAGGTTGATCGCCGATAGATGTGGATAGCCCTCGACCGACGACGGGAGATCCGTTACCGCCTGATTGATCGCATCTGCAGCCCCCTCGGAGACGTCGGTTCCGAGTCCCGTAAAAAATTTGATCGTGTCGCTGGCGACGAGCGAAACCGCGACGCTCCCTTCTAACACTGCCTGCTCGGTGAACTCTCCTGCGGACGACGCACCGATTAGCTCTGGGGTGTCTCCAATCACGTCGCGGATTCCGGCCAGAACGGCCTCGTATTCGTATTCTGGCGAACAAAAGACCTGACAGAAGTCGACACGATCCGTCCCCAACGCCTCGTGCGCCTTCGCTGCCGCTCGATAGCCCGCATCGAAACTATCGTCGTCGACCGCCATGCCGGTCTGAAACTGCGTCGGAAGTGCCCCGGCGTCGTCCGTGCTATCGAACGAGAACCCTTCGGATTTCGTCATCGACGGTGACGGCGTTTCGGGCGTTGGCTCGGGTTCCAGCTCCCGCGTCGAGGACTCCCACTCGGACCCGGTCGAAGCCGCGGACCCCCACATCGAGTCGGACCAGTTTGACGTCCCCGTCGATTCCGATGGCGTCGATTCCATCGACGTCGATTTCGATGAGGCCGGTTTCGATGGCCCTGAATCACCAGCCGCTGCGGTTGTGGCGTCCGGACGACCGGCGGGCGACCTGCGCTCTAGCCCCGGCGGGTCTTGGCGTGCTTTGTACATCTCGAGCGTGTCGTGCAACCAGTTCGCGTTTTGAGACAGTTGTCTGGCACTCTTCGAAACGTCCGTAAGCGCAGCCGTTTGTTCTTCGGCCGACGCGGTGACTTTTTCCGCCAGCTTGGAGGTCTGCTCGCTGATCGTCGTCGTCTCGTCGACGAGAGCGACCACCTCCTGCGTCGACTCTGCCTGCTGATTCGCTGCCGTGTAAATCTCTTGAACACCGTGATTCGTCTCCGCCGCGTACTCCGCGATTTCGGTGAGTGCGTCGAGCGCGGTTTCGATCGAATCGGTGTGTTCAGCAATTCGCTCTTCCGTCTCTCGAACGGTGTTCGTCGCCACTTCGGTCTGCTCGTGAATGTCGTCGATCCGCTTCTCGATGTCCTCGGCCGCCTCTTTGCTCTTTTCTGCGAGTTCCTTAACTTCCTTTGCCACAGCCGCGAACCCGCCTTCGTCTCGGGACTCATCGGTGCTGCGCGTCGCCTCGATGTTGGCGTTTAGCGCGAGCATATTCGTCTCGTGAGCGACCTCGCGTATGAATTCGACAAGTTCATCGATGGCCTCCATATCCGCTCGAAGCGATTCGATCGCTTCGACCGCTTCCGTCGACCCGTCTTCCATTTCGTTTAATCCGTCGATTGCGGTCTGTACAGCCCGCTGTCCTTCGCGTCCCGTCTCCGCAGTTCGTTCGGAGAGCGTCGTGACACCGTCGGAGAGACTGGCAATCTCTTCGATGCTCGATGAGAGGGTGCCCATTTCGTTCGTGACCGACTGGAGTTGTTCGGACTGTGCCGTTGCACCGCCGGAGATTTCCTGAATCACCCTGCCAATCTGGTTGCCCGCTTCGCTTACCTCTTCGGTCCCCGACAACACGTCGTCGCTCGACGAGACGACGAGCGAGATGAAGTCTTTGAGGTGGCGCATAGTCCCCTCGAGTTCGTCCATCATCTCGTTGAAATCGTCCGCAACGTCGAGTGACGACTCCTCGTCTGCTTCGATTCGATGGGCGAGCTGTCCGGCGGCAACGAGCTGCATCGCTTCCCGAAACCGTTCGGTCTGACTCTCGATCTGCTCGTTCTGTCGCTTCTCGCGCTGGAGTTTCGTCTCCAGGTCGTCCGCCTTCGTCTCCAGGTCATCCACCTTCGTCTCCAGGTCGTCTACCCCCTGGCGCTGCTTGCGTATTTCGTCGATCCGCTCTTTGATGACAATGTCCACCTCTCGGATGTCACCGTTTCCTACCCCAGAATCGGGCTTTCCGATCGCTGCCTCGATATTCGCCACCACTTCCTCGTGTCTCTGATCGACGCGAGCGCCCAGTACGTACCCCGTCCCGGTGACGAGAACCACACCGACAACCAATCCGGGGAAACCGGCCGCGTTGCCGGCTACGGCCATGAGTACTGTCGCTCCGAAGACGACGGCGCCGAACCGTATCGAATAGTTCGACCCGGCTTCTCGTAGACTGACGCCCATAATATTACGCATACGGATACAGTATAAGAAATTGGTGTATTGACCGATGACTTTTAGTGAAATATCATAATCACTCATATGTGTAACAAAATAAATAAAATATCGTGAATTTTTCACACCGAGATCGAACACGGCAGACGTCGCGTGACCGTCGATTGAATCGACGACGGTTGGTTACTCGGGAAGAGCGGTGCGATCCCCGAGAACGGCGTCGCAGACGTCCTTTCCGACAAACAAGACGATGGGGAGAAACCGAGAGTGAACTACCCCGCCCTACTCGTCGCCTTCGGCGACTCCTTGAGGGCAGGGCTTCCTGCTTCGACGACGCGACGTGCAGACACTTCAGAAGTATCCACAGCGGTCGCAGTCTCCACAGGCGTTGCTTCGGAGTGAACCACTCCTAGGTTCTCCAGACCACGCGACTGGATGTTCAACGCCGCGTTCCAATCCCTCTCCAACTCGAACCCACACGACGGGCAGGAATGTTCCCGAACCCACAACGGCTTCTCAGTCTCCACGCCACACGATGCACACTCTTTCGTCGTGCCACTCGGTTCGACTTCGATGACGTGACACTCGTTCTTCCGACCGTGATGTTTCAGAATCGTACTGAAGTTTCGCCAGCCAACCTCGGCCTTGTTCCGAGCGTTGCCACTGGCTTCGAGCATCGACTTCACGTTCAAATCCTCAACGAACACTGCCTCGTACTCGGTCGTGTAATAGTGCGCGAGTTTGTGTTTATAGTCTCGCTTCTTGTTCGACATGCGAGCATGGACCGTCGCGACTCGACGCCGTTGCGTCTCCCAGTTGTTCGACTCGTACTGTTTGCGAGAAAGCGAGCGTTGCTCGCGCTCGAGGCGTTTTCGCTCGTCGGAGAAGTCAAGACGTCCGACGGAGCGTCCGTCCGAATCCTGGACGAAGGTGAGAACGCCGAGGTCGATCCCAACTGTGTCTTCCGGCACAATGTCCGCTGGGTCTGGTTTCTCTGGCGTGTCGATGCTGATGCAGAACGAAGCGTACTACGCTCCTGTGGGTTCTTTCTTCACCGTTATTTCTTTGATAGCATCGTGGTCGGGAAGGTCACGGTGAAGGCGGAGTGGGATTTCGATGGTTTCACCACGAACTTTTGTGAGTCGGAGTCTCGCTCGGTCTCGCGGGCCACTCTTCGTGTCGAGTTCGAAGCCCGATTGCCGGTATGTGAAACTCCGATACTCACGCGGTGACTTCCAGTTCAGCGAGCCAACGTCGTATCCCTTGGCTTTGAGTGTGCCAAGGTTGGTGATGTTGGTACGGATGCGCTCGACAGCTTTCTGCAACACGGTGGAGTAGACCTGTTTGAGGTCTGTCCACTGTTGCTTGAGTTGTGGGAGTTCGTCGCGGACGTGCCAGACGCGCTGTCGAAGCGTCCCCTCGTCTTCTGGGATTTGATTGAATTCGTGGAGGGCGTGATTGTACACTTGTCGCACGGTGTCACGAGTCCAGTCCAAACTCTCCCGTTGGGTGGTGGTGGGAAAGAGTCGGTATCGGGGACTGTACTCCATGCGACTTATTCTCTGTTAGTAGTTGTGTTTAGTTAACTGTTCTGGCTAGAGTAAGTCGGCGCTCGTGCGGACGCTGTATTCCCGCCCTACTCGCTCGCGGCTAACGCCGTTCGCTCCTTGAGGACGGGGGCTCAGCGCCCTCTCTTTCAGCTAAAGTTCGATACGCTCGACGAGTTGCTCTCGATTCTCGTTCGTGTTGACTGCGACGATCCGGATCTGGTCTTCGAGGCCTGAGTCCTTCAGTTTCGCCTTCAACAGGTTATCGACCTGATATACACCTGCGGCGTTGGTCATTTCGATTTCGACCATGACGGGCGTGGTATCGCCCGGCTGGAGCGAGACTCGGCTGATTGCCTGGCTCGAGAGGGTGTTGATACCTCGCCCGCCCTGTTCGTATGGAATCCTGGAGCGGCCGTGTTCCATATCGAGGGCGTCAGCGACTCGGATCACGCCCGCTTCAGTGGTGAGGGGCGTTTCGGATCGGTGGTGACAGAGAATCGCGTGGAGGACCTCGCCTTTCATCCGCACGGAGTCGGGAACGTCGTAGTACTCGGGGAGAATCCGGTCGAGGATATCCGCCGCTAACGGGATCGAGTAGTAGGCGTGGCTGTCTCGGTGGACGATGTGGCCGACGTCGTGGAGGGTTGCCGCGAGCGCGATGATGACCGACTCGTCCGATTCGTCCAACCCCTGCTGGCGCGCGCCGTTGAAATCGACGTTGCCGCCCTTGAGCAAGTTATAGAGACACAACGCCCGATTGCGGACGATTTCGATGTGCTTCGTCCCGTGGTCGTTGTACCGCATCCGGTCGACCGCGTTGATGTTCTGTGCCTCGAGATAGGCCGTGATTTCCTCGTCGGTGTCGACGAACTCGAGGACGGCATTGAGCTTCTCATCCGGAAAGTTATGTTCGTCGTCGGGGGAATAGACGCGGCGGGGATCCTCCTTGGCGGCGGAATCGGTCATAGGAATACATCGGCTGCGGACTAAAAAAACGCTGCGACGGGTGTCCCCCTGACCGTCATCAGCCGTCAGGACAGGTCCGCGACCGCTGCTTCGACGTCGTCGTAGTCAGGTTCGACGCTCGGATCGTCGCTGACCCACGAGTAGGCAATCTCGCCGTCGCCGTCGATGACAAATACCGAACGCTTTGCCACGCCGTAGACGCCGAGATTGGCGAAGTCCATCGGAATACCGTACTCGTCGGTAATCTCCCTGTTGTAGTCGCTTATGAGTCCGAATTCGAGACCGTTCTGCTCGCGGAACTCGTTGAGGGCAAACGGCGAGTCGCGGCTGACGCCGTAGACGCTCGTCTCGAGGTCATTGAACGATGCGAGGCGGTCCTGGAACGCGCACATTTCGGTCGTACAGACGCTGGTGAACGCGCCGGGAAAAAACGCGAGGACGACCGGCGACTCCGTTTCGAGCCGGTCCGAAAGCGAGAATTCCTCGATGTCGCCGTTTGCGAGCGGTGCGGTAAAGTCGGGTGCGGCGTCTCCGGTTGAAGCCATCGTCACCCCGTTTGGTGTAAACAGGAAAGATAGTTTCGTTCCCGGAACGGAGTGTACTGCGTGCGGTCGTCGGTCGCCGGTACGGCCGGATAGCCGATTCGAATACGCTCGGCATCGGATCCAATTCGTCGAGTACCGAGTTCCCACGACAGTAGCGGGGTGAGCCAGCGGGTCGGCGAGCAGAGCGGCAACTCACCACGCCTGTTACGCTCGACGAATCTCGGTCTTACATGGACTATCGCGGCCGCGTACTTGCCTTTGTGGTCCAAAAAGGTTATAATTGCCAGCGGATAATCCACGTATAGAGATGGTAGTCGAAATCGCACCGCTGTTCATTCCCGGTGGCATGGGGCCTCCGGAGCTCGCAATCATTCTTATCATCGCGATTCTCCTCTTCGGGGCGAACAAGATCCCGAAGCTGGCGCGATCGACTGGTGAGGCCATGGGCGAGTTCCAGAAGGGGCGCGAGAAGGTCGAATCGGAACTCGAGGAGATGCGAGACGGTGGACAGACCGGCAACCAGCAGACAGGCAACCAGCAGACCGGCAACCAGCAGACCGGCAACCAGCAGAACGACGACTTCGTCGACACGGATCCCGTAACCTCCGACGAGACGACCAGAGAAACCAACAGAGAAACCAACGACTGGTGAGGCCAGAGGTGAGTTCCAGAAGGGGCGCGAGAAAATCGAACCGGAACTCGAGGTGGGCAAGACGGTGTACGGACCAGCAACTAGCGGAACGATAGTTTCCTCGACACGGACCCGGCTCCCCCGAGGAGGTCCCCAGCTGACGAAGATATTTTTATTCCAGGGCGTGTGGCCTAGCGGAGAGGGCAGGAGGTTCCTAACCTTCTGATCGTGGGTTCGAATCCCGCCACGCCCGTGCAGCGAGCCGCGTAGCGGCGAGCAAACCGGCCCAGCGTGAGTCGAATCAGAGAGTGAAGCGATGCGAAACGACCGTGGTTCAATCCGCCACGTCTGTTCTGCGATAAAGGCCTTGCGGAACGAAACGGGTACGGAGTCGACTCCGTACCCGTTTCGCCTTGAGGCGCGTGTGTCCTCTCTCCTCCGAGCGCGAGGCTAGACGATCGTCCCTAGTGCTCGTCCGGGGTCGATCGCCTTCTGGGTCTGGCGTGTAGCTGTCGTGTTCGCGAATAGACGTACCCTGTCCAGACAGAGAACCGGTAGCGGTTGGGGAGTCCACCCGAATCACGCGAACAAGCCGTCAGTGACTCGTCCGTCACCGCCGATCCGGATCGCCAAACCGGGTCAGCGGCTCGAGTTCTTCGGTGTCGACGTCCTCGAAGGCGGCGCGTGCGATGACCCGACGGTGGACTTCGTCGGCACCGTCGACGATGCGAAACTGCCGAACTGATTCGTAGAAGTCCGAGAGTGGCAGGTCTTTCCCAATACCGTTCGCACCGCACGATTGGACGGCCAGGTCGACGGCGTCCTGTGTGACGCTCGCTGTGAACACCTTGCACATGGAGACGGGAATGCGGGCCTCGTCTCCTGCGGCGATACGGTCTGCGGCGTCTCGAAGCGCGGTGCGGGCGACGTGAAGGTGTGTTTCTGCGTCGGCAATCCTGTGGCGCAGCGACTGTTTTTCGGCGAGCGCGGACCCGAACCCCTGTCGTTCGCTGAGGTAGGCCTTCGCGATGTCGAGCGAGCGCTGGGCCATGCCCGAGTAGCGCATACAGTGGGTCAGACGAGCGGGACCGAGGCGCTCCTGTGCGTGGACGAATCCCTGATTCAGTTCTCCGAGCAGGTGCTCTTCGGGGACGCGGACGTTTTCGTAGCGAATTTCGGCGTGTGACGCACCGCGATCGCCGCCGCCCATGTGAGGAACGTCCCGCACGATCTCGACGCCGTCGGCGTCCGACGGTACGAGAAAGAGCGAGCAGCCTTCGTACGGGTGGGCATCCTCGTCAGTCCGAGCGAGGACGATCAGAACGTCGGCCTCGACGCCCTGGGTCGTCCACCACTTGTGGCCGTCGACGAGCCACTCGTCCCCGTCCTTTCGTGCCGTCGTCTGAATCATCTTTGGATCCGACCCGGCACCCTGCATCGGCTCGGTCATCGAGAAGCCGGATTTGATGTCTCCCGCGACGAGCGGCTTGAGGTAGGTTTCCGTTTGTATCTCGTCGCCGGCGAGTTCGAGAAGGTGCATATTCCCTTCGTCCGGGGCGTCGACGCGCATCGCGACCTGCCCGAGCAAGCTTCGGCCTGCTTCTTCGAACGTCGGCAGGGAATCCCGAAAACTCAACCCCATTCCGCCGTATTCTCTAGATATCTGTGGAGCGTACACGTCGTATTCGCGAGCCGCCTCGCGGAGTTCCGCGACGGTGCCACTCGAGACGGCCATCCCCCCGGCTCGTTCACGTTCGACCGGCAGGACGACCTCCTCCATCAACGCGGCGGCGCGATCGGCGACCTCGCGAGCCCGTTCACTATCATTGTATCGCATACTCGGAGTAGCCCGATGGAATCCCTAAGAATAGGGAGAATCCCCACTCGATAGCAACTAGCCCAGCATTTTTTCTTTCACTGCGGTCCGAAGCCGAACCTGATCGATGCGTGTCTCGAGGTTTGGTAGTCAGCGACGATCACCCGGTCGGGACCGCGTTCGCCAGAGAACACGACGGAACGACGTCCTCGGATCGGGATTCGTTCGATCCCCCTATCGATCTGCCGTTTCGGCGTCGTCCACGTCGAGTTCGTCGCGTAGACCCTGCTTGTCGAACTTCCCGGTCGCAGTTTTGGGAATCCGATCGACGGTGCGGATCTCGTCGGGGAGCCACCAGTCCGGCTGGTCGAGCGTCTCCTCGAGGTGGGCCCGTAGCTGGTCCTCGTCGGAGTCGCTCTCTTCAGCGGTGACGACAGTCGCGAGTGGCCGTTCCTGCCACTTCTCGTGCGGAACGCCGATCACTGCCGCCTCGACGACGTCCGGGTTGGCCATCAGGGCATTCTCGAGTGCGATCGACGAGATCCACTCGCCGCCGCTCTTGATGACGTCTTTCGCCCGATCGACGATTTCGACGTACCCATCTTCATCGACAGTGACGATGTCGCCGGTCTTGAGCCAGTTCCCCTCGAAGTCGTCCTCGTTGGCCTGTGGTCGGTTGTAGTACTCCGTGATGACCGACGGCCCACGGACCCACAGCTCGCCGGCGGCTTCGCCGTCCCAGGCGACGTCTTCGCCATCGTCGTCGACGACGCGCATCTCGAGACCGGGGGAGAGCAGTCCCTGTTTGCGTCGCTTTTCGTACTTCTGACTGCGGTCTACGTCGTCCATCCGAGCCTTCGGCCGGGACACCGAGCCGATGCTCATCGTCTCGGTCATTCCCCACGCGTGTTCGACGGTGACGTCGAACTCGTCTTCGTAGCGGCGCATCATCTCCTCGGGCGCGGCACTGCCGCCGACGACGACCCGCTCCAGGCTCGAGAGGTCGCCGCCGTGTTCGTCGACGTGTTCGAGTAGGTCGATCCAGACGGTCGGGACGCCGGCGGTCATCGTCACTCCCTCTCGCTCGATCAGTTCGAGCAGGTCGGCTGCGCTGGGCGACGGACCGGGGTAGACCTGGGTTGCACCGGCCATCGTGGCAGCGTAGGGAAACTCCCAGGAGTTGACGTGGAACATCGGTACGACGGGCATGACGACGTCGCGTTCGCTGATGTCGAGTCCAGCGGGAGTCATCACCATCATCGCGTGGGCGTAGATCATCTTGTGGGTGTATTCGACGCCCTTCGGTCGGCCCGTGGTTCCCGACGTGTAGCACATCCCAGCTGGGAAGTCCTCCTCGAGGTCGGGCATCTCCTCGTCCGTGATCGGATCGGACTCCGCGATCAGGTCCTCGTAGGCGACGGCATCGATATCGGTCTCAGGGGCCGTCTCGTCCATGACGACGACCCGCTCGACGGGGAGGTCCGACCAGAGCCGTTCGATCGTCTCGAACGGCTCTCCAGGGTCGACGAAGAGGATATCGTCGCCCGCATCCTCGACGATGAAGACGATGTCATCGTCGCCCAATTGAACGTTGATCGTGTGTAACTGGGCTCCGGAAAGCGGCGCAGCGTAGTACGTCTCGAGGTGTCGATGGTGGTTCCAGCCGAACGTCCCGATCCGGTCCCCGGAACCGAAGTCACGGTCCGCGAGTGCAGCGAGGAGCGATCGGACTCGGGTTCCGAACTCGCCGTAGGAGGTGTCGACGATTCCGTCGCGGGTCCGAGAGAGTAACCGCGTCTCCGGAAAGAGATTCGTCGGTCGCCAGAAGAACGGCCGTATCGTCAGGTCAGTCATCAACGCTCACCACCAGTCGCACTACTCAAATTACGCCACCTCCCGGGACATGACGTCGAGTTCTCGAGTCGGTCGATGTGGCTCAGACGCCTCCCCTGGAACCGTCGAACGGAGTCAGTCGGACTACTCATCACACTGCAATCAGGGGAAAGATCAGATATAAGCGTGATGTATATATTCGGAGAGGAACCGTGCTGAGTTACGCTCCTTGGAACTGAATACGGTACCCTGGCTGCGGACCGAGGGGCCGAAAACATAACACAAAAACCATTGAATTACAGACGTGTGTGACACCGAGATAGTCGTCCCTAAGAGACGGAGCGCGTCTCGATTCCTCTCGTGATCGGTTTTCACTCGCGGCCGTTCGTTGCCGTCGAAGATGTCTCAGACTCGAGAATATCGCCATTCGCGCCGTGCGGACTCAGCCGTCTGTTCGTGCTACCCGAAATAGTAGCGGAATCGGTAGAGCCTCCGAATCATCTGGATTATCAGAAATGGTAATTGGCAGATGGTTTTTTACTATTGGGGAGGAGTGTATATAATGGCTGTTGACGAGACCAACCAGTCGGACGCCGAGGACTTTCTGAGGGTGATGAATCCGACCTATGTCGGAGGATGAACGATCCCACGAGTCGGGTCCAGTATCGAATTGGACCGTCCGGGTCGACGAATACACGTGGGAGGTGTTTATGTCCGAATACGGGTACGCCGACGAGATTTCCGTCCTCTATCCGGACGAGGCGGACGATCAGCTCGGACTCGATACGAACGAGAGGCGTTCGAGGGGGCCGAGCGGAGACGACTGGGACCGAGTCGACTTCGATCCGACGGCGTACCTCGGTCACCAGCCGGACGACGTAGCCAACACTCTGCTCCCGGTAGCCGGCGACGCTGCTGACGCGCTCTGGGACCGGTTCGCAGAGTACGTCGACCCGGAGACGACGTCAGTCGTCAAAGACATCTGGTCGTGGGAACACTACAAGTGGGAATACTATTACGAAGCCAACGGGAGTCGCCCTCGCGACTCCAACGGCGATATCGTCCATCACGACGAGAAAGACGCACTCGGTTTCGACCCCGACACGCTCGAGGGACGACTCGCAGCCGGCAACGACGCCGCACTGGAACTCGACGACGTCGTCGAGGAACGAACCGTCAATGTACGGGAAGAGATAGACGAAGACGAGTTCTTCTCGACTGCGGCGGGCAACATGACTGTCGCCAACCGGTACGACCTCGAGAAGACGGTCCCGATCGAGAAAAAGACTCACTTCCGCGAGGTCGAGCGCTACTGGGTGAACAAACCCTACGCTTACGTCGTCATTTTCCATTCGGAGAAGGAAAACGAGAAGAAGTACTGCATGGTCGAGCCGTACCAGAACGAGATCGAACTGGAGCTTCAAGAGTTCCTCTCGGTGCTTTATTGAAAACGACAGACGGCGTCGGGACTGTTCCGTAATAATTTGAGAGAACGAGGTCGAGAAGCCGATTATGGCAGTCGCACTCCTCGACCTCGTTGAGAAGGCACTACGTGTAGCAAAACAAGCTTTGGGAAATCACGCGGGGAAGCCCGAGTCAGGCGGGCTTCCCCGCGAAGCACACATCGTTGCTCATTGTATTCGGAAGGAAGAAGGCCACACGTTCACCGAACTCGTCGATCGGCTCGGGCTTATGCCAGATATCTGCGAGCGTCTTGGCATTCACCCAGATGCATTGCCTGACCCAACGACGTTCTACCACTCGCTTGACCGATACGCGATGTACGTCTGGCGGGCGTTGCTGCGCGCTTCCGCGCAGCAACTCCGCCACTCCGGCCACGTCGCTCTCGACAGTACGTTCTTCGAACGGAAGCAAGCCTCACAGTACTACCTACAGCGACAGGATCGAGCGGTGAAGACGATCAAAGCGACGACACTCACCGATACAGAGTCGCTGGCGGTGCTGGACGTGCATTGTTGTATCGAGCGTGAACATGACACGAAGGCTGGCCCGCGGGTCGTCCGCTGAAATGCGGACGACCTGCGGGCCGTCGTCGCCGATAACGGATTTCAGGACTGGCACACCGAATACGAGTTGTCTGGGTACGATCTCGAATACCTCGTTCATCACCGTGGATCGACGCCGATGGCTGCTGCGCATAACGCACTCAATCAGGAGAACGGGTACACGCAACGCTGGATGGCAGAAACGTCTTACTCGACCACGAAGCGAACACAAGCCTCCGCCTTGCGTTCGCGGTTCTGGTACCGACAGGTCCGTGAAATTGTCCTCATGTTCGCTCTTCACAACATCAAGAAGGTGGCTGAGAAGCTATGATCGTGCTGCCGTACCGCATTTTCAATAGAGCACCTCTCGGGAAAACTTCGGACGGCGATCAAGTACTCCGAGGACGACATCAAAGAGAAGGCGACCGAGAACGGCCGCCGGACGGTCATCGAAGACGAAACTCGAAGTACCGTCAATCCCGTCGACCTCGGTGAATTTTCGTACGAAACCGGTTCAGATATCATCGCGTACGAAGGCGCCGGCGTCGTTAGGGCAGACGAAACTGGAAGCGCCGTCGTCAAGCGACCGCAGGTGACGTGTCATCCGGAGAGCGAGACGGTGGTCATCTCGTTGACTGAGGTCAAAGCGTCTGACCAATCGGTTCAGTACACTGATAGTTTCGGGTTCACCATGACGGAGCGAGAACGAAAAACGCACTTCGAGGACGGAGTTTCCAACGTCTCGATACGAATGAACACCTCCTACGAGCGTGCGTGGAACGCGTCGCTCGAGCGATCCGGCTGGGAAATGACCGGGTCGGAAGGCGGTGACATACTCGCAACATGTGAAGATAGCGGTGGCAAGACGGTGGACAGTGTCGTGATCACGGTCGTCGAGACGGACGTCGAATACTGAGATCACGTTGATCATCGGTCACCCGGTCATCGGTCAGGCTGCCCCAGTGATAGCGTCCCCGGTCGCTAGTCCCACTCCCCCGGTATCAATGCGCGCAATCCCGCCCGAGCGGTCAGTGCTTCGACGCGTCCGGCTCTGTCGTCGCCGTCAGTATCGAGGGAGAGTCCATTCGAGAGGCGCTGCGGTTCGGCCATCGGCGTTCCGTCGGCGTGGGCGGTTCGGCGTTCAGTACCGATCCGTCGCCGTCGTCCGGGCTCCAGGGGACGTCGACGCCAGCGAGCCCTCGCCTGAGGAGATACTCTGCGGCCTCGACGAGCGTCCCACAAGACGGCGGGTGGCCGATCACACCGATCGGGCCGCGATCGGTGAAGAAGCGAATCACGTACTCCCCACCCGTCTCACCGTTGCCTTCCCTCGCTCCGTGACCCGCCGTTTCACCTTCCGTCGATTCGCGTTCCGTCACTCCGCATTCTGTCGATGCACCTTCCATTGCGTCGTCTCCAGGCCTGTCGTTTCGACCCTCGAAATCAGTCTCACCGTGGACTCCGCTCGGGCCTGCGTTTCCATCACCAGCGTCCAACTGACCGTCCGTCTCTAGCCGCTCGAGACGCAGATTCCAGGCGTCACGGGAGTAGGGTTCGATCGCCGAAGGCGAGTCGACGAGGTCGGTGACCCTGTGGGCGTGATACTCGACGTTGGTCGTCCCCGCCAACAGCAGATACCCCCGGCCGTTGGTGTGAACCGCCTCGGCCTGCTCTGCCGATAGATCGCGCGATCGATGTCCGTCCATGTCATCGTCTGTCGAAGCTCGTTCGCTCGAGACTCCCGAAGCGAATCACCGCACGCCTCGACGGCCACGAACAGCGGTGGGATCGCATCGACCGTCGGGACGTACTCGAGACGGGTCTCGTCGACGTTGCGATCCATCAGGCACGCGTCTGCGCGGATATCCTAGCCCAGCACTTCGAGGAAGGGTTCGACGAACAGGGTTCGCGTCTCACGTACGTCTGCCGGCGGCGAGGGTTTCGGAACGAAGGCTCCATCAGGACTCGAGATTCGAATTCGAACGCCAGTTGAATCGTCTGACGTCCGTTTTCGTAGCTTCCCGCTGATAGATACGCAGACGGGCCTTGCGAACCACGAACGACGACTGGAGGTTCGGCGGAATCGTCTCTGCCTTCCCGATGACGAGGTACCCCTCCGGACGAAGCGACCGGGCTATCGTCTCGAGCATCGACTCCTTATACGCGTTGTCGATATAGATAAACAGGTTGCGACAGACGACGAGGTCGAAGCCCGACTTCGGTTCGTCGTTGATCAGGTCGTGTCGTTGGAACCGGACGTTTTGTTTCACGTCATCGCCGATTCGGTACGTTCGGCCATCGACGTCGACGTATCGGGTGTAATCGTCGAGAAATGAGAGCTGATCGTCGAGATTGACGGTCCGAGACTCCTCGTAGACGCCCGTTCGAGCCGTCTCGAGTGCCGGTGAACTGATGTCGGTTCCGAGGATGGCCACCTTCGATTCGTCGATATCTGGATCGTCGCAGGCGAGCATCGACAGCGAGTAGGGTTCTCGGCCGTCAGCACACGCCGCGCTCCACACCCGAATAGTCCGATTGTTCGCTGAGAGCCTGCGGAGGACGACTCGGATTCCCGACCAGACGTCGGGGTTGCGAAAGAAGCCCGTGACGTTGATACTCAGTGCTTCGAGTAGCGCTTCCTGTTCGTCAGGATCGTTCCGCAGTGTTTCGAAATAGGTGTCGTACGTTTCGCTCTGGGTGCGGCGCATCCGGGAGGAGACGCGTCTGTCTAGGTAGCTGTCGTTGTAGTGGCTCGTCGCAAAGGACAATTCGTCCTCGACGAACGCGAGGAGATCACCGAACGCGTCGGTACTGTCGCTATCGTCACCGTTGCCACCATCGGTATCGTCTCGAGCGTGTCCGGCGTCGCCATCGGTGTCACCGATCACAGCTCTTTCACTCCGGTTTCACCGTTTGAGGTCTTCACGACGAGTTTTCCGGTGCCGGGAGTGAACTCGACGGTCCGGCCGTGATCACCGCCGACGTCCTCTGCTTTGAGCGGGACACCGAGTTTCTCGAGTTCCTCTTTCGCGGCGGCGATGTTTCGCTGTCCGACGCCGTCACCGAAGCTTTCGAACTCGAACATATCGCTCCCGCCAGTGATCTTCGCTTCGACAGTGGTGTAGTGAGCACCTTGCTCGACCATTCGTCGGAGGAGCGCTCGGATCGCCGTGTCGGCGTACTTTCCGGGTTTGCGATCGCTGTTGTCTGCGGCATCGCCGTCGGGCAACATGACGTGTGCTAACCCCCCGATCCCGGAGTTCGGATCGTACAGTGCGATGGCGAGACACGAGCCGAGTCCGTAGGACTTGAGCGTGTCGTCACCTTCGCTGACGACCAGTTCGGAGATACCGACCTGGACGGGCGTTGGTGCGCCTGGTTCAGTACCGTAGGTTTTCATGTAATATCGACTTCCTGGAACTCTGCCGTCGTCGGCGTTTCTTCGATCCGATCGACGTCGAGGTCGTTCAACGCGCGCTCGAGGTCCGATTCGTCGGGAATCGCGTACACCTCGCAATTGAACTCGCGGTCGTCGGCCACCACGACCGTATCGAAGATGAACGCGAAGTCCTGATTTTCGCCGAGTTGAATAATGACTGGATCGACGGCTGCGGCGCCGATGTCGTGGATGAATTTCGGCGTCGAATGGTCGATCGTCGTATCCAGGACGTTTGCCCACCCGTCGAGAAATCCACTGGCCATGATGTTGCCCAGTTCCGTAATCGCGCTCGTCCCCATCTCGCCGAAGCCGTCTTCTTCGACGTTCATCGGGACCATCGCGTCGACGATTTCGTGGGCCGACTCCTCGTCGAACAAGAAGAGGAGATAGCCGCTTGGCATTCCGTCGAACTCGAAGGCGACACCGACGAGTTTTTGATTGGCTACCTGCGCTGGGATCGCCTCGAGCGAGACGAAGTTCAGTCGCCGGATCTCGACGCTGGTATCGATTCCGGTCAACGTCGTCGCGGTCTTTGCTACCTCTTCGGCGCCGCGCTCGGCCATCCGATCGAAGCCGTCGAGTTTGTCGTACTCGATGCCGTCGCTGGTTCGCAGTCGCTCTAGAAGCGTCGACATCGACTTGCGTTTCGGGAAGAGATAGTGACTGAAGCCTACTTCGGTGCCGACGGTTTCGATCTGGCTCTGGAACAGCAAGGCGAGGTCGTCGTCGGCTGGCGCCTCGTCGATGTCACCGAAAAACGGCTCGGCGGATTCGCCCTCGACGAATTCGGGCGTCGACACGTCGATGACCGCCTCGAGCACGTCGGCCCAGCCGTCGATGAACCCACTGTTCATGATGTGACCGACTTCGGTCGCGGCACTTTTCGTCATCTCGTCGAACTCGTCGACGTCGCCGATGTCGGTATCGACGTCCGCGTCTGAACTGGCTCCGGCAAGCAGTGTCTCGACGACCCGGAGCGCGTTTTCGCGCTCGAAGACGAGGACAGAGTACCCCTCGATCGCGCCGGTCAGTTTGACTCGAACGCCGACTTTCTCGGTCGAATCCTCGAAGTCGTATCGGATCTCCTGGCCCCGCATGAAGTTGAGTTTCGTTACGCCAACCTGCGTTTCGACGCCTAGCATGTGGGTAAGTCGGCCCGCCGCGAGCCCGGCGCCCTCTCGAGCCATCCGGTAGAACGTGCCGAGTGCGTTGACGTCGAGTTTCATGCGGGTCGGACTTCGATGCCGTTGACCATTTCGACGAACTCTTCTAAGTCCGGGAAGGCGTAAATCTCGGCTTCGATCTGATAACTAGGCACGGACAGATCCGAGTCGAAGAACAGCGCAAGGTCATCGCCGCCCAGACTGGCCGTCCGGGTAACGATGGCCCCGTTCGGCGCGTAGACGAGCTGTGGTGCGGCGATATCGATCGCCCGCCCGAGGACGTCGGCCCAGCCGTCGATGAACCCACTAGCCATCATGTTCCCCATCTCCTCGACTGCGCTTCGGGCCATCTTGCCGGAGACGTCGCCCATGTCGTCGACGACATCGCGCAGCATGATCGCGGTGATCTTCTTCGCGCTCGCTTCGGGGAACAGGATGAGAATGTGCCCGTGGGGTGGATCGAGGAGTCGGACACGGACACCGACCCGCTTACCACCGTCGAGTTGGGACTCGATATCCTCGATGTCGATGAAGTTGGTCTTGGTCACCTCCATGTGGGAGTCCTCTCCGGTCAGTTTACTCATGTTGTCGGCGACGCCGTTCGTCCCGACCTTCGCCATCTCGTTTATAAAGCTCAACTTTCGAATGTCGACCATCATCGTCATAGGTTCCTCCGTCGGTATTGGTGTTCGCGTTCGTTCATAGTGTCGTCACATCCAGTATATTGACTACCTCCCCTCGTCCCCGAACTGTCGCTCCGCTGAGACCCGGAATGTCGCTCATGAACCCCTCGTAGGGTTTGACGACGACTTCCTGTTGACCGTGGATGTAATCGCAGTGCAGGGCCACTTCGCGGACTGCGCCGCGGATTCGGACGACCATTCCCTCGCCGTTCATACCCGGAACCGGTGTCTCGAGGACGTCGGCCAGCTGGATGACGGGGTAGTCGCCGTCCTCGCTCGGGAGGACAGATTCGTCGCCGACTGTCTCGAGTGACGCAGCGGACTCGATGTCGCGGATCACTTTCGTCGGAACGCCGAACTCCTCGCCGCCGCTTTCGACGAACAGTATCTCGTCGATCGCGACCGACACCGGGAGCTGCATCGTGACAGTCGTCCCTTCGCCCAACTCACTGTCGATCGAAATCGTCCCGTCGAGATCTTCTATCGTTCGTTTGACGACGTCCATCCCAACGCCGCGACCGCTCACGTCGGTCACTTCGGCGGCCGTCGAAAGACCGGAGTGGAAGATGAGCTCGTATACGTCCTCGTCGGACAACGCGCTCGCTTCGTCCTCCTCGATAATGTCGGCCGCCACGGCTTCAGACCGAAGCCTGTCGGGATCGAGTCCACACCCGTCGTCAGTGACGGTAATGGTCGCACGATCGCGTGACCGTTCGGCATGGACCCTGACGATCCCTTCCCGGGGCTTGTCCGCGTTCTCGCGGTCCTCGGGGCCCTCTATCCCGTGGTCGACAGCGTTACGAACCAGGTGGATGAGCGGATCCCCAATTCGATCGAGAATACTCCGGTCGAGTTCGACGTCCTCGCCGACCATTTCGAAGTCAACTTCCTTGTCCTGTTCGCGGGTGATGTCGCGGACGACACGCGGGAGACGGTTCGTCACCGTCCGCAACGGCACCAGTCGAATGTTCATGACCGTTTCCTGGAGATCCGTCGTCAGATCCGATAGGGAATCGAGTTCCGCTTCGAGCGCCGCGTCGTCGTCATCGGCCTCAGCCGCATGTCGAAGGCGGACGCGACTCGTCACCAGGCCCTCGACGAGTGTCTGCAGCGAGTCGATCTGGTCGACGTCGACCCGGACTGATTGAATCTCGCCGGTTTCCGCCTCGGCGTCGGGCTGGTCTGTCGGTTCCGGAACTGAGAGATCCGGAATCGGCAGTTCAGGCTCCTCGACGATTCGAATGACATCGTCTTCGGAATCGTCGTCTGTGTCGCCCGTATCGTCGCCGAACGAGTCTTCAGACGAGGGACTCGAGTCACCGCTGCCGATCGAATCCACCGTTGGCGAATCGAGTCCGCCCCTTCCGACGTCGAACTCTTCGGTTCCGGCGAAGACTTCGTCGTCGAGTTGTTCGTCGAAGGAATCGTCGAAACCGGTCTCGAAGGCCTCGTCCGCTGTCTCCGTCTCGGAAGTAGCCGTACTCACCGACGATTCGTCGAATCCATCATCCTCGAATCCATCGTCGTCGAATCCGGTAAAGTCGCCGTCTTCGTCGTCGAACACCTCTGGATCGTCTACCGAGGTCTCAGCTGCGCCCATAACGGCTGCCGTCGGATCGAACGCGTCTTCGATATCCGATCCGAACGATTCGCTCGTCGTCTCTTCGTCAGTTTCCGCCTGGTCCTCCGAATCGACCGTTTCGAGGTCGCTTTCGTCATCGGCTTCGAATGGGTCGGCAGCCTCGTCGGCTGCGCCGGATTCGACAGCGTCGTCGCTCGGTTCAGTTTCGGCAGCTTCCGACGGAGCGCCGTACTCGGTCGAATCGGCACCGAAGTCGGCGGCGGCATCGGTCTCGTCGAACCCGTCGTCAACTGGAATCCCACTGCCGACACCAGACTCGACGTCGAACTGTCCATCGTCGGTTTCAGCATCGTCCGCGATCGACTCACCGACCGTCTCGTCGGTCCCTGCGATCGTCTCTGTGTCCGTGTCATCCACAGACGCACCGTCAGCGTCGGTCTCATCTGTCACTCCGTCGTCGACGGCAGCCTCCTCGCCTGCAACACGCTCGATCGTCTCGTCTCCGTCCGGCGCTTCGGTCGCTTTCTCGGTCGGCACGACAGTGTCGGATTCTGACACGACTGGCTCGTCCGTTGAATCGGTCGACGGCGTCGAATCGATGGAATGGCCTGCCTTCGGTGTCTCGACGTCGTCAATATCGACCCCAGCCTCGACGCCGTTGGTATCCGAAGCCCGAGTTGCATCGAGGCCGCCTGCCGCCGGTTCGTACGTGGTTTCGGCATCGACTGGACTATCGTCATCGTCCCTCGGTGCAGCGGTATCGGTACCCCTGCCCTCGTCATCGCCCCTCGTGTCAGTCGGACCGTCATCGACATCGCCCGCTGACGGGTCCGTTTCGTCGAGGAACGAGTCGTCATCGATGTCGTCGCCGAGGAGTTCGTCCATATCGACCTCTTCTTCGTCAGAGAACTCCTCGAACTCGAGTTCCGCAAGTTCGTCCTGCAACTCGTCGAAGCCGACCATCTCGACTTCGTCTTTCAATTCGTTGAAGACCGCGCTTGCATCGTCGACTTGGTCGTCCGGTTGGGACGCTGTATCGTCGTCCGCTGTGGTCCCGTCTTCGGGAGTCGGGTCGGGGCTGGATGCAGTAGCCGGTTCTGACTCGGACGCCGTCTCTTCGTCTCCCTCGTCGATAGTACGTGCCGGCGGTTCACCCGACTCGGACTCGAGTGGGTCGACCTCGTCGTCTTCCAGCAGATTGTCGAACGAACCGGCATCGCCCATATCGTCGAACGCAGCCAGTTCCTCTTCGTCGATGTCTTTGACCATTTCGTCCAGGTCGTCGAATTCGGAAAACTCGTCGAGAAGGTCGTTGACTTCGAGGTTCTGGGCCTCTTCGGACGTAATATCCTCACCACGCTCTGTTTCGCCCACGTGCGGTTCCGCGGCCGGCGCATCGTCACCCTCGAACCGATCGGTGACGTCGATGATCTCGAACTCGTCGACCTGTTCGACCGGGTCGAGGCCATACGAGATAGCGGCTTTATCGACAGGCGTCCCGAAGACGGCGTCGAAGCGACCGTCGTAGTCGGCGGCCGCGATCCGATCCTGAGACGGATCAGTACCGATCAGATCGAACGCGTCGATCAGTGCGTCGACAACCAGTTTTCCGTTGTTGACGCCCGCTTCCTCAGCGATCGCCAACCGGGTGAGATAGACATCGTGTCCATCGTCAGCCGGCGGATCGAACCGCGAGCACACGTCGTCGATCTCGTCGGCCGACGGCGCGACGAGTCCGGTTCCCGCCTCAGTTGCATCGGTCTCGAGGTGATTCCGAAGGGCGGTTATGGTCGCCGACGGATCGGTCTCGATCGTGCCCGTACGGGCGACCTCGTCGATCATCGTCTCGAGTTCGTCGACGGCGTCGAAGACGACGTCCATCAACTCCGGTGTGACGTCGAGTTCGTCGGCGCGGATGGCGTCCAACAGATCCTCGATCGCATGGGCGAGATCGCTCGCTGACTCGAGGCCCATCGCACCGCAGTTCCCCTTGAGGGTGTGTGCGGTTCGGAAAATGTTCTCCATGGCCTCCTCGTCGTTCGGATCGCGCTCGAGCGTGAGTAAGTCGTTGTTCAGTTCCGTAATCCGTTCTTCGCTCTCCTGAACGAAATCTGTCAGATAATCAGTCATCGTTCTCACCATCCGTCGTGAACGCGTCGACGATTGCATCGACGATGCCGTTCGCGGGCGCGACTCGATCGACACAGCCCGTATCGATTGCTTGACAGGGGATGCCAAAAACCGGACTCGTCTCCTCGTCCTGTGCGATCGTCCGCCCGCCAGCGGCCTTGATCGCTTCGATGCCAGCTGCGCCATCGCGACCCATTCCGGTCAAGACGACGCCACAGAGCGCGTCCGAAACCCGGTCGGCAGCACTGGTCATCGTGACGTCGATTGCCGGCCTCACGCCGTGGATACGGGCGCCATCGTCGAGTCGGAGGCGTAACGCTCCTCCGACGTTGTTTGCTACTTCGAGATGGGAGTGGCCTGGCGCGACCGCCGCCTCGCCGGACTGGAGTCGCTGTCGGTCCATCGCTTCGCTAACATCGTATGCGCTTAACGAATCGAGACGCTCGGCCAACCGCACCGTAAACTCTGGGGGCATGTGCTGGACGACCAATACTTTGGCCTCGAGATCGGCTGGCAGCCGTTCGAACACCCGCTCGACGATCTTCGGGCCGCCGGTCGAGGCGCCGATGATAGCCGTCGGTGCGTCCGCGCGGTCACCACCGACGGTGATCGGGGCCGCGGGTTCGCCGAATGCGGATTCGATTTCGGGACGTGCGTCCGGATCGGTCGCTTTGCTGTCGCACGTGAAATGGGCGTCCGCCCCACCACTGGCGACGGCATTTCCAATCTCCGGTTGGGTGCCAGCCCCTGTCCCGGCAGTGGTCGTTCGTCCGGTACTACTCGTCGTATCCGTTTTCGTCGCGGCGGCACGAGCGAGCGCCATCGAGGAGATTTGTGCCTCTGCGAGTTCGTCGACGGTTTCGACGACTTCGTTGGTGAGATGCGCGATGTTTCGCGAGTCGGAGCCGTCCGGCTTGTGAATGAAATCTACGGCCCCTCGTTCCAGGGCGTCGAGCGTCGCCTCAGCGCCGCGTTCGGTGTGGGCGCTGAGCATGAGAAGGACGGTCGGGTTCGTCGCCATGATCCGTTCGACGGCGTCGATTCCATCCATCTCCGGCATTACGACGTCCATCGTCACGACGTCCGGGTCGAACGTGGCGGTGAGTTCGACCCCTTCGGATCCGTTCGCAGCAGTTTTGACTTCGTACCCGGCTTCGGTGAGCGCGTTGCCGATGACTGTCCGCATAAACCTCGAGTCGTCGACAACGAGTACTCGCGTCATGCCGCAACGACGTCTGAAAGGGCCTTTCTGACGCTGGGTTCCTCGAACGGCTTCGTGACGTAACCGTCCGCACCAGCCTTCACGGCAAGTTTCATTTTCTCACGCTGTCCGACACTCGTACACATGATGACGCGGGAGTCCGGGTCGATCTTTTTTATCGCCGCGGTCGCCTTGATGCCGTTGCACTTCGGCATCACGATGTCCATCATGACGATATCAGGATCGTATTCTTTGTACAATTTAACGGCTTCTGCTCCGTTAGACGCCTCTCCGAGGATGCGGTAATCCTGCTCCAAGATCTGACGAAGTAGGTTCCGCATAAAATGAGAGTCGTCTACGATGAGCACCCCTGTCGACATTCAGTAGTACACCAAACTCTGATAGAGATACAACTACCATAAATGCTGTCTCTCGATTATCAGACATGATAGCCGTCGAATATGCCCCGGAAAACCGCTCACAACGTACGTTCGTGATCTGGCCGATCGGACGACACTCAGGCCTGACCCGACGCCAGCAACAGTCGGTCGACGTCGATCAGCGCAGTCGCCTCCACGATGACTTCCCGTGGCGAATCGTCCACCGTTTTGTCGTTCTCTTCTTCCGATTCAATTTCGAACGTTTCGCTTATCGGTTCGTCGAACCTGCCGGCTGTCTCTCGGACCGACGTCAACGCCGTCGAGACACCGATTTCGGTCCCGACATCGGCGTCCGACTCGATACGCTCTTCGTCCGGTCCGTCGGCCACTGTGTCACTACCGTCGACCCGCTGCCCTCGTTCTTGTGTTACGAGCGCGACGACGAGCGGGTGGTCGAGGGCGTCACCAGAAAACTCGCTGTTCTCGATCCCGTCGCCGTCGATCACGTCGCTCTCGGGAACCGTTTCGACACCAACGACTTCGTCGATCCGGATCGCGGCCGACTGCTGGTCGCTCGGCCGGTCGAGGACGAGCAATCGTTCCTTGTCCGACCTGGGTTCGTTCACCGGAAAGTGAACGCGCGCGTCAACTACCGCAGTTATTTCCCCTCGAAGGTCCATCAGCCCCTCGATCGCGGGAGGCGACCGCGGGATTCGAGTCAACGATGCTGGCGGTTCCGTAATGGTCCTGACTGCGTCGACTGGAATTGCAAGTCGGTGATCGCCGATGCGGACGAAGACGAATCGAACGAGATCCTCACGCTCACGTTCCCTACCATCCCCGTCGCGGGTCCGATCGGCGCCGTCGATATCGAGGAACTTTTCAGAGAGATCCGGTACCATGATCCTAGTCGTGTATCAGGACCCATCAATAAAACGTTGACTCCCGCTAGAACGTCCGCACCTCTCGCACGCTGTCCGCGGTCACAACCGCTCGATCGGGATCGGAGCCTCCCGCTGCGTTCGGTCTCTTCGTGGGGAGCCGAAGCGGATTGAGGTTCAAGAGGGCAGATACGAAGCGTACAGAGGTCCGGTGGTTCGATACGAAGCGATACAGGTCCCAGATCGGGCTGGGTCGGCGCGACACTAGCCGTCGAACGGGCGTTGAACGAAAATCGCATAGCCGCGGTACTCGAGGTGATTCCGAGGCGATGGTCGTTCCCGTCCGCGCCTTGCTGGTGTTACGGTACAGGAGACCTGTCCTCCGTGTCGCCAGTCATCGCAGCGAATGGAATCGGCTTCGGACGACCCCGGTATCGACGACGAACGCGCCACCGTTCTCACCTTCGACCTCGAGAAGAGTCGATATTGCGTCGAGGCCGCGTCGATCGTCTTCGTCTTGGCATCGCGGACGATGCGTCGTTCTTGGGTGCGAGGGTCCCGGTGAGCGCCGGGACGCTCACCGTCGCCAGTGGACGTGTCAGGGTCGTCGGATTTCGGGTCGTCGCTTCGCGGACGTCGGATCGGCTCGCCGATCCGAAACTGCTCGTTCTCGACACCTCGATCGACGAGGACTGGTATTACGGCTGGCTCGACGAGCGCACGATGGACGACTGACAACCTGTCAGTGTCGAGGCGCGCGCAAAAAGCTCCGCTCGTCAGGGCGGGAAGGATATCAACGCAGTCCCGGTGGCGGCCCGCCGTCGGAATCGTCGTCGATATCGACGTCGACGCCATACTCTTCGCGCTCTCGTTGCAGTTGTTTGACCTGCCGATAATAGTACGCGATCCCGACGCCCCCGAGTAAGAGCGCGCCGCCGATGAACCCGAGAAACAGTGGGATATCACGGGCCAGGTAGTACCGCAACGAGATCGTACTGTCTGCCTCCATGTCGTCCCAGGTGAGTCGCTCCTGGTCGTCGACGACCTCGCGTTCGTAGCCGCTCGGTGAGACGTCCCCGAACAGGAAGTTCGTCGTTCGGTGCCCGTCAGGGAGCGTCACCTGGTACGATCCCGCGACGTATGTTGGGAATCTGAACGTTTTTCGGCTGGCTGCACCGGAAAAGGCGAGCGTGCCGTTTTCGTCGGGCACCGTTACAGTGGTGGCCGAGCGCCCCTGCTCGACCTCGAGTTCCGAGCCCGTTAGCTCGGTACCGTTCGGGTACCAGTAACGGACGCTGTGGATCTGCAGTGGTTCGTCTCGATAGATCGTCGATTTCGAGAGTGACAGTTCTTTCGTCCCGTTGAGGTCGTAGACCGCTCGGTACTCGCCACCGCGAATCAGATTCCCATCGTCGATATCGATACTCACATCCGCGTCGGTCTCACGGAGGTCGCTGTAGTCCTGTTCCCGGTCGAGTTGCTCGTCCGAAACGCCGCCGAGGATCGACGAACACCCCGCTCCCATCGTGAGCAAGGCAACCGCGATCACGGCCCAAACGAGTCGTCGATTCATACTATGGCACGACACACCGGAGTTCGGCGGGGAGATACTCGCCGACGCTCGCCAGCAGGCCGGGCGGGTCGGTGTCCTCTGTACAGATCACACTCTGCTCGAGCAGCCCGAGTCGCTCGACGGTGACGTAGTCCTGTGCGTGGCCTGCACGGTTGAGCGTGGCTCGCACTTCCGCACGGGTGGCGCTGTTGACGTTGAGTCGACCGGCCCCGCGGGTCCACTCGTAGAGTCGGTCCCGTTCGGCGTCCGCGAGCCGCGATGGGGCATCGTTCCCGCCGGCGTTCGTGTCGACCTCGCCACCGTATACGAACTGCAACGGCACGTGTTGGACGAGCCCGTACCGCTCGCGGATCTGCGTCGCCGACCCGGGTCCGAGTCCGAGTTCGTCGGTCGGAATTCGAATCGCCTGCCCGGCATCGAGAACGAACCCCGCATCGTCCCACGATTCGAGGGTTCCGACGTAGCTCTCTCCGACCTCGAGACCGGGAACGATTTCGCCGAATTCCTCCCGAAGGACGTTGCGAGCGACAGTGGCATCGTCGCCCTCGATCGTCACGGATGGAAAGTCGTCGTGACGCACGCCGAGTTCGAACTCGACGTCGAGGTCGCCGATCTGGTTGTCGACCAGTGAGCGGAGGGAATCGAGCGCCCGCTCGCGAGCATCTCCCTCCACGTATAGTTTGGTTGCGAGTACGACCATCAGGCGTCGGCGTCGATGTTGAGTTCGTCCTCGAGGGCGTCGAGGCGGTCGTCCATCGAAGTGACCAGCCGGTTGTTGTCCATAGATTCGAGCGGCGATCCGCATTCGGGACATTCGAACCCGAAATCCATCGCCTCGCCGAACTCGAACCGGATCGAACAGATTTCACAGAGGTAGAACTCGTGATTTCGCTCGTACTCCCGTCGGTCCTCGAGCGCCTCGTGGAGGCGGTACATCTCCTCTTCTAAGTTCTCCGGAATGTTGTCGTACTCGAACGTCCACAGGTAGGTCAACCACCCCGAATCCTCGTCGCGCAGCCGCCGATAGCTGGCGAGATCGTTCTCGTAGAGTATAAACAGCGCCCGCCGTACGTCGTTCAACTCGAGGTCGAGTTCTTCCGCGAGCTCCTCGTCGGTTACCTCCCCGTCCGGGGGTGCCGCCGCGACGGGCATCCCCTTGGGACCGACCAGCTCGTGCAAATATTTCTGGATCACCGGGTCCTCGAGCAGGTCCTCAAAAGCCATTACCTATCTATAACGCCATCCGGCCATTAAATCTTGTCAACTGTCCGCGGTAGCGCGGGACTCGGCAGCGACCTCGGTCACTACCGTCACCGTCCTCAGAACCAGAATGGGTCTGTACCGAGCAAGACAGTGACTCGTGACGATCCGATGGAACGGTGGTTCCAACTGTAAATACGAACACCGCTTTCGATTCGAGTGGCGGGCTGTTCAGCGACGAAGTACCGGATCCGACTGCCGTCGAGCACGGCACTCCGGAACGTCCATATTGAACATCGTGGCCAATCCAAAATTTTTAATAATTATATACATAGTTTACGGACGGTGCTTGTGAATGACAAACCCTAACACACTACCATCATCAATGGAATCGAAGGCGGACTCAATCGCGGGCCACTCGGCGGCCGACGACAGCGGGGGCAACGGCCCCGCACGACGGAAGGTCCTGAAGCTCGCCGGAACGACCGTGGCAGCGACGACCGGTATCGCGGCGTTCTCCGGGAACGCGGCGGCGCTCAGCTGCGGCGACTACCTCGACGCTTGGACCGGCTACCCCCACCTGTACTACGGACGCCTCAACAGCGTTCGGGGCGGGATGACCTACCGTCTCGTGAATTCGGACTACCCGGACAAAGTGATGAGCGTCGAAGGGGCGTCCACCGACAACGGGGCCGACGTCCACCTCTGGGACTGGGTCGGCGGCGACAACCAGAAGTGGCAGATCGAGTGGGTCGGTGATGGCTGGCGGTTGACCGCCCAGCACAGCGGAAAAGTGTTGGATGTGGAAGCCGCCTCCCAGAACGACGGCGCGAACGTCCACCAGTGGGAGTGGTTGGACAACGACAACCAGAAGTTCGACATCGTCCTCACGGACGGCAACGGTGACCTCAGACTCGAAGCCCAACACAGCGGCAAGGTGGTCGATGCCGACAACTACGAAGGCGATAACGGCACCAAAATCTTCCAGTGGGACTGGTGGGGCGGCGAGAACCAGCAGTGGACTCCCGAGTTCGTCGACAACGACGGGACGTTGGTCATCTTCACGCACGGGTGGCTCGAGGAAATCGGCGGCACTGCCCAGGACCAGGCCTACACGGCAGAGGACGCCCTCAGGAACGAGGGCGTGAACGTCCCCGTCATCGGCAACAAGTACGATTCCAAGACATTGAACTGGTGGGGTGCCAAGGACGAGGCCAAGAACGCCGGGAACTACTTCGGCGACTGGCTCTCGGGGTTCATCGACCGGAACCCGAACGTGACGATTCGTGTCATGGGCCACTCCCTGGGTGCGATGATGACGCTAACGGCGCTGAATCGGCTGGCCGATCACGGGAAGCGAATCGCCACCCTCGACCTGGTGGGCGGCGCGGTCGACCACGACTCCATCGAGGACACCTGGGCCGATGGCGTCCAGAACGCTGCGGGCGAAGTACACAACTACCACAGCTACAACGACGGCGTCCTCGACGTCATCTACGAGGTCGGCGAGTGGGACGATGCACTGGGGTACTCCGGTGCCGAGGGCTGGACGCCCGGCAACTACTACGATCACGACGTCTCCGACGACGTCGGCTCGCACTGTGAGTACTTCAAGCGCGACGGCTGCATGCACCACGTCGTCGCCAACTGGTGAGTCGGCAGGGGTATTCGACCGCCCGCGCGTCGCCCCGCCGGTTCTCGGCAATAGTCGTATGCTGCCCGGGTCGATACTCAGACAGTAGCGTGAGTGCGTATTGGTGCCGCAAAAATACCGTCGGGCCCCGTTTCTTCGTCAGGATAGCTTCTCGAGTCCCTCTCGCGGCACACGCTGTCGTTGGTTACTGACTCGCGGTCTCGTAGCGAGCGCTCCGCTTCGAACGATGCTTCCCAGCAGTCGCTACAATCGAAGCGAACGGTCGGTCGTAACGACAATCTCTTGCTTGGCTGACGTACGTCGAGCGCAACGAACAGTTCTACGAGGTCGACCAGGCGATGATCGCGGAGGGAACCGTCTCCGGCCCCGAGTACGAACTCTCTCGTGACCGCGAGATGGACACCCATATTTCGTCGACCGACCTCCCGCGTCACGACCAGTACCGAATCAACGAAGCAGTCGATTTCGACGTCGAGAATCTCGGGAAATATCGTTTTCGGTACCGTTTGTCGCCGGCTATCTCGATTCCGACGACCAGGTCGATCGGTCCTCGCCGCGGGCGTCGACGAGTCTGCTCTCGAGGCCCATGAGGATGTCGCCAAACTTGAACATGTCGGTGAGGGGACAGAGAGCGCACAGCGGTTCCGTTACACGGCTGCACTCGTCGCCGAGGGCGCCGACACGTTCGCCGATCACGTTCTCGAACGGCGCGGGGCAGAGTCGTTCGATCCGAGCGATGACGTGCGAATGCGTCTCGAGGAAGCGAGGGAGAACGAGGGCCACTTGAGCATCTGTGATCACGACGTAAACGACGAGGATGTAGACGAGGAAACGGTCGAGCAACGGCGGGAGACGGCCGACGAACTCGAGGCCACGCTCGACTCCCTCGAGGCGGAGGCCGAACACGACGAAGGCACTCCCGAACCGGCGGGGGTACGTCCGGACGGCTCTTCGCGAGCAAACGAGCCGGAACGCCCCTCTCCGCGGCCGATCGACGGCCTGACTCGCTACGCCGCGTCAGATCCGGAGTCTTCGTCGATCGATTCGACCCGCTTGCCGGTCTCCATCGGGATCACGCGTCGATCGGCGTCAGCCCAGTCGCGGTCGAGTTCTCGTCCCTCGAACAACCGGTCGAGAAAGACGGCGAGTCCCGCGACTTCGGAGTGCGGTTGGTTCGTGACGCCGACGTTCCAGTCAGCTTCCTCGTAGACGTCGAACGAGACCTTCTCGGAGCCGACGACCAGCAACAGCGCGTCGCCGTCGGACGTGTGGGCCGTCCGAATGTCGGCTTCGACGTCCTGAATGCGTTCGCCGTACATCGTGAGGTGGACGATCCGCCCCTCCCAGTTGCGGATGACGCCGTGGGGTGAGTCGGTACATTCGGCCGCGAACGGGCCGCCGAACCGGTCGGTGATGTCCGTCACCGTCTCGAGGGACTGACCGGCGTTGTCGGGAAAGAGGACGCGGTCGGCACCGAGCGCCCGGGCGGTCAGGCCGACGTGTGTGGTCATCCGTTCGTCCCGACCGGGTCGGTGGCCGAGCCGGAGGACGGCCACCTCGCTATCGTCGTGCATGCTCGAATCCACTCTCGCGCGGGGTTAGGGGGTTTCGTTTTCCGCTCATTTCACCGCGAACGCGAGTTTCGTCTTCCGACCGATTCCCCGCGAAGGCATCCCGTCGGTAGGAGTCTCAGCGAAACGAGACAGACCGCCACGGCGAGCACGGGCACGGTCAGCGTCCATACTGCGGGCCGTTTCCGGCGGTGCTGGTGCGATCGGATCGGCCGACCGTTATTCGCCGGTCGGGGAATTCGACGGTCGCGGAACACCGACGACGGGGAAATAGTTCTTGCAGCGGATGGCCGATGGTCCACGCCAGACCGGTTGAAATGCACCGACGAGGCAGGGCAGTCCGTCTCCTCGTGAGCTGAAACGACCAAGTCGCAGACGCATTGAGGCATCGATTACGAAGGTGGCCGACGAAACACACCGAACGATAATAGCTCGAGCGGAGTGAGACACCGTATGGAGAAGACGAACGAATCGACCGTTGAATGGACGGAGTACGACCGCGAGGAGACGTCATTCCGTAGAAAGGAACTCTCGAGCGCTGTCGACGCCACCGACCTCGGGTGCAGCCTCTACGAACTCCCGCCGGGGATGCGGTCGTGGCCCTATCACTATCACACGGCGAACGAGGAGGCGATCTACGTGCTCTCGGGCGACGGGCAACTCGAAACCGAGGACGGTCTCGTGACGTTGACGACGGGCGACTACGTAACCTTGCCGGCCGACGAGAGCGGCGGCCACCGGATCGTCAACGACGCCGACGAGATGCTTCGGTATCTGGCGCTGTCGACGATGAACGAACCAGACGTCACTGTGTACCCCGAGATGGACAAATTCGGCGTCTTCGTCGGCTCGCCACCGGGCGGCCGCGACGAACGGACCTTCCACGGCTATTACAACATCGACGACGAGACGGCGTACTGGGACGAGTAGTCGAGAAGTGAGGACAGAACGCGCTCGAGCGTGCATCCCGGAGCGCGCCTCCGACAGGCTTTTTCGAGCCCCTGCGAAAGACTCACACAATGTCTGATTTCAGGAGGCGGGTGACGGTTCGATGACGGGAGTTCGCGAGTGGCTCGAGACAGCACGCGAAGAGCGGTGGGGGATACTGACCGATCTGGCGTTCGCGGTCGTCTGGGTGACGACGGTCGATCTCGTCTTCCGCGTCCTCGACGGCCCGACCTGGGCGTATTACATGTTCATGCTCGCGGGAATCGCCGCCTATTTCGGACTCATCTGGAGCTTCAAACTCGCGACCGCCCAGCAGGAACAGTGAACCGCCTCGGAGCCACGCAATTCGAGATGCGGAGCGTCTCGTCATCACGCGAGACCGTCGGTCTCGCGGGCTTCGCGGAACGTCGCTCCGCTTCGTCCCGAAAATATCTGATTTTCGAACGTCCCCGAGACACTCGGCCTGCTCTGCATGTAGACCAGCACCGCCCGTCGACCGGGCTGGCGCTCGACGGGTGACCGTCGCAAAAAATTCGAACCGCTGCCAGCGATCCGCTAGTCGTTCTCGACGTCGACTACGAGAACTGGCACGTGCGTCGATCGGAGCGTCCGTTCGGTGACGCTTCCGAGCAACGCTCGTCTGATCCCCGAGCGGCCGTGCGACCCCATTACGACGAGGTCGATATCGTTGTCCTCGATGTAGTTCGCGATCAGCGAGTGGGGTTTGCCCGCCGAAACGTGCTCGACGGTCTCGAGGTCACGTTCTCGGGCGCGGTCGGTGACGTAACCGGTCGCCCGATCGGCGTGTTCGCGGACCTCCTCCATTTCACCGTATTGCCCCTGTTCGATGCGGTCGAGTTGTTCGCCGCCGAGGGTGAGACTCATCGAGTCCGTGTCGACCACGTACAGGGCGTGAACGGTCGCCCCGTACTGATCGGCGAGATCGAGCGCGTGGTCGACGGCCGCCTCGGCCGTTTCGCTGCCGTCCGTGGGAACGAGTATCTGTGTGTACATTGTCAGTCATCCGAGGGGGTCTGGCCCCCGTCGGTAACGACGTCTTCGGCGGTCTGCTGGCGAGTCATCGGTTCGGGACTGTGACACTGACGGACGATCCGTTTCGTCTCCATGTCCGGCTCGGCGGTCACCATCGAGACGACGATAGTGACGGCGAAGACGATCGGGACGGCGATCAGCGCGGAACCGATTGCGGGCATCCACTGTGCGAGCGCCGACACGTACGGCTCGCCGTTACCGATGTACGTCGGGAGGACTTCGTTAATCATCGAGATGCCCCAGATTCCGAGTCCAGTGAGCATCCCGGCCAGCGCCCCGAGACGGTTCGTGTTCTCCCACCACATGCCGAGGAAGAACATCGGAAACAGCACGGAGCCGGCGAGCGAGAACGCGTACGCGACCAGTGCGGCGATGGGTGCTGCGGGGTTCAGCGCGGCGACCGTCGTCAGCACGCCGAGCGCGACAATGCTCAGACGACCGACCAGCACCTGCTGGCGCTGGGTCGCGTCGGGGTTGACGATGTTCGTGTAGATGTCGTGCGAGATGGCCGACGAGCCCGCGATGAACAGGCCGGCGACCGTCGCGATCGCCGCGGCGATACCGCCGGCCGCGACGAGGCCGACGAACCACTGTGGAAGCTCCGCCAACTGCGCCGCGAGGACGACGATGACGTCACCGGCTGCGCTGCTCATCCCGGGGTCGCCGTAGACCGCACCGACGTTCTCCGAGAAGAGGTCGGTGCCGAACGCGGCGAACGCGGGGGCGCTCCAGTATAGCAGGCAGATGAAGAACAGCCCCCAGACCGTCGACCATCGGGCGGTTCGTTCGCTCTCGACCGTGTAGAATCGAACCAGCACGTGCGGGAGCCCGCACGTCCCGACGATCAGCGAGAAACACGTCGCGATCCACAGGTAGTAGCTCCCGCTGACGAACGGCTCGCTGAACTCGCTCCCGAGTTCGCTGATCAGCATTCCGTACTCAACTTGGGGAAGCAGCGTCGAGTACCCTTGCGTGAAGCCGACGACGTAGAGGCCGAGGACGAACGCGGAGATGAGGATGACGTACTGCACGGCCATGTTCTTGGTCGCGCCCAGCATGCCCGAGATGGTGAGATAGCCGACTGTGATGGCCATCATGAACACGACCATCGACTGGTAGCCGGTCAGCCCCGGCAGGCCGATGTCGCCGAAGATGTACAGCCCGACCAGCCCCATGCCGCGGGCCTGGCCGATGGCGTAGACGAACCCGATGAGGAACGTCGTCACGGCCGCGATCGCGCGTGCAGCGTCCGAATTGAAGCGGTCGCCGACGAAGTCCGGCGCGGTGTACTTGCCGAACCGGCGCAACTGCGCGGCCATGAAGATTAACAGGATGAAATACCCGGTCGTCCAGCCGACGACGAACGCCAGGCCGTAGAAGCCCGACAGCGCGATCAGCGCCGCCATCCCGAGGTAGGACGCGGCCGACATCCAGTTGGAACCGATCGCCATCCCGTTTTCGATGTTCCCGATCGATCGGCCGGCGACCCACATATTCTCGGTATCGGCCACGCGGAAGACGACGCCGATGGCGAGGAATAGCAACAGCATCCCAAGAACCAGGATGGCCGGCCCCAATTTGAACGAGACGTTCAGCCCCTCTGGAAGGAGCCCGCTCTGCAGGACGACGCTTGCAACCCCCGTCATTCGTTCTCACCCCCGTCGGTCACTGCGGGTTCTCCGCCGTGACCGGTTTCCTCGGTCGCCGTCTGCTCGATACCGTACTTCCGGTCCAGTGCGTCCCGCTTGCGCGCGTACCAGAACGAGAGGATCAGCGCGCCGGTCGGAGCGCCGATGGCGACGAGCAAGTAGTGCAGCGGAAAGCCGATCACCGGGATCTGACTCGTCATGACGCCAGGCGCTAGCCGCGTCAGCGTCACTGGCCCGAAAACGATGACGAACCAGATCGCAAAGCCCGTCCAGACCACGCGCAGGTGATCACGCATGAACAGCGTACTCGGCTTCAAGAGGTTTACTTCCGCGTTGAGATAGTCCGTGTTTTGGTGGGCCTGACCGGGTTGCCCGGCGACACCACCGTCGGTTGCGGTCCGTTTCTCGGTCGAATTTTGGTTGTTATTATCTGGCATGTTGACGTGAATTGTGTTGTTTGGTTCGTGTCTTCTCGAAAATCTGATCGTGGTCAGTCGCTCGACACCTGATCAGCGATATCGTCGACGACCTCCGGATTGCGCAGCGTCGACGTGTTGCCGAGGTCGTTCCCGCTTGCGATGTCCTCGAGCAGACGGCGCATGATCTTGCCCGAGCGCGTCTTGGGGAGCTCGGGCGTGAAGATCACGTCTTCCGGCTTCGCGATCGGTCCGATGGAGTCGAGGACACCGTCGACGACGCGCTCCTGGAGATCGTCGGTGGGTTCGTAGCCATCTTCGGGGATGGCGTAGACGTAGACGGCTTCGCCTTTGACCTCGTGTTCGCCGCCGACGACGGCGGCTTCGGCGACTCCTTCGACCCCGACGACGGCTGATTCGATCTCCATCGTCCCGAGGCGGTGGCCGGAGACATTGATCACGTCGTCGACCCGCCCGAGAATTGTAATGTACCCATCGTCGTCGATCTTCGCGCCGTCCTCGGGGAAGTAGACCCACTTGTCGGCCTCTTCATCGGAGTACTCCTGCCAGTACTCGTTTATGAACCGCTCGTCGTTGTTGTACAGCGTTCGGAGCATGCCGGGCCACGGATTGTTGACCGTGACGTAGCCGGCCTGGCCGGCCTCGACTTCTTCGCCCTGCGCGTCGACGACACGGGCGTCTATACCCGGTAACGGCGGACCGGCCGAACCCGGCTTCATGATGTTGACTCCCGGCAGCGTCGTGATCATCATGCCGCCGGTTTCCGTCTGCCACCAGGTGTCGACGATCGGACACGCTTCGTCGCCGATGTTGGTGTAATACCACTTCCACGCGCGTGGGTTGATCGGCTCACCGACCGTCCCGAGCAAGCGGAGACTCGAGAGGTCGTGCTGGTCGGGGTACTCCGAGCCCCACTTCATGAACGCGCGGATGGCCGTCGGCGCGGTGTAGAAGATGTCGACTTCGTTTCTCTCGACGATTTCCCACAGCCGGTCCTTGTCAGGGTAGTCGGGCGTCCCCTCGTACATCACTGTCGTCGTTCCGAGCGCCATCGGCCCGTAGACGATGTACGAGTGGCCCGTAATCCAGCCGATGTCGGCCGAACACCAGTACGTGTCGTCGGCCTCGATATCCAGGACGGCGTGGCTCGTCCAGGCAGTGTACGCCAGGTAGCCGCCGGTCGTGTGTTTGACTCCCTTCGGCTGGCCGGTCGTTCCCGACGTGTACATCAGGAACAGCATATCCTCGGCGTCCCGCGAGACCGGCTCGACCGACGAGCCCTCGTGGTCGGCCACCAGTTCGTCGTAATCGTGCTGGTTGTCCCCGAGGTCGTGCTTCAGGTCGTCGCCCAGCCGGTCGACGACCACGACGTCCGACACCTCGTGGTCGACGCCCTCGAGTCCCTCGTTCGTTTTGGAGATGTGGTCGAGCGCGTCGCCGCGGCGATAGTACCCGTCGCAGGTGACCAGATACTCGCTGTCGGCCGAGTTCATCCGCGTTGCGAGCGCGTCGGCCGAAAAGCCAGCGAAGACGACGCTGTGCGGTGCGCCGATGCGGGCGCAGGCGAGCATCGCGATCGGCAGTTCTGGAATCATCGGCATGTACAGCGTGACGACGTCGTCTTCGTCGACCCCCAGATTCCGGAGCGTCGCGGCGAAGTCCCCGACCTCGTCCAACAACTCCGCGTAACTGTACGTTCGCGTTTCGCCGAGTTCACCTTCCCATTCGATCGCCGTACTGTCACCGGCTCCGTCCTCTACGTGCCGGTCGAGACAGTTGTACGACGCGTTGAGCCTCCCACCGGTGAACCACTCGTAGAACGGAGCGTTTCCGTCCTCGAGGACGGTATCGTACTCGTCGTCCCACGAGAGGAGGTCGGCAGCATGCTCCCAACACTCCGGCCAGTTCTCCTCGAACTCGTCGTAGATCCCCGGATCCGTGACGTTTGCCTGCTCGACGAACGACTCGGGAGGCTCGAAGGCCTCCTGTTCTTCGAGTCGCGCCTCGAGACTGGCGTCGTCCTGTGACATGGTACGTACCACCAGTCAACAAGGATCATAGTAAAGCCAACCTCTAGCTGTGCAAAATCGATCCGATTCACGCGGCTTTTCATAACAGATAATGAATATATTCAACCCTGATATACATATTTTCCTGTTAATATATATTAAAAACAATCACTTTCACCGAAGATTTCGTCGCGATAGATCCAGCTCTTCTCGCACGGAGAAGAGAATTAGGAGGGACATCTAGAGACCTAGTATTGGTTCGGTCCGGAACCGTTCTTTCACGGTCGCCGCTCGATCATCTCTGCTCGGAACCCGATAGCTGTAAGTACCGTGTCACTGTGAGTGATCCGGTTCATCGAAGAACGTCCGAAGCAATTCGTGTTGCCCCTTTCGCAAGTGGTTGTGCAACGTCGGCGATGAAACCCCCATCGCGTCGGCGACTTCCTCGGCTGTACTCTCTCGTGGCCAGTCGTAGTAGCCGCCGAAATAGGCTGCCCGGAGCGCCGCCTCCTGGCGGTCGGTCAACCGATCCTCGAGGCCTTCGCGGAATTCGCGTGCGGTCTGGACGGCCCGTTCGACGTCGCGTTTGCCGACCAATTTCGAGTCGGGGAACGCAGCGCGGAGACCGTCGACGAGGGTCCGGAGGTCAGCGTCGGCCGCACAGTCACCTATGATGGTCGCCACCCCGTCTTCGAAAACTGCCTCGTGGATCGTGACGCCGTACTCGCTGAGCGTGACGACCGGACAGGATCCCTCGATGACGAACTCGACGCGACAGCCGTCCTCGTTGGTCTCGACGAGTCGCCGGTCCACGATTCCCGGTTCGTCTTCGGCCAGTTCGAAGACGTCCTCCGGCGACGCCCCCTCGAGACGCACGTAGTAGAGCTGGGTCGATTCCCCGAGCGGGACCAGCGAGTCGAGTTCGAACCGGCAGTCGAGCCGCCGCGATGCCACGACGAAGAAGGAGCGATCGTCGCGACAGGTAATCTCGAGTTCGGTCACTCGATCCGATAGCAAGAGGTTCCGCCGGCGAACTGCCGCGATGGCGTAGCCAATCTGGTTGCCGATCGTCTCGAGCCACTCGCGCTCGTCGTCTTCGAACGCCCCACGGCGGTCGGTCGCGACCGAGAGCGTCCCGTAGACGGTATCGCCGGAGGCAAGGGACACTCGCGCGAGGGCCCCCTCGAACTCGTCGCCGTCGATCGTCGCCGTGACGTCCCCCGTGACGGTGACCCCCTGGCCTCGCCGTTCGCCGACGTCCGACATCGGGTGGTCCTTGATCGGGTTTCCTGCGCGAGGCTCACCGTCACCGCTCGGGGTTCGCTCGAGCGGATCGGCGTCGACGGACGGGGCACCCTCACCCCACTCGTCGGGAACCACTTGCTCGACAGCGTTCGGCTCGATCCCGCTGGATGCCCGCCACTCCCGGCCCTGATCCACCACTGTCGCCCGGTCGATCCAGGCGAAGTTGTATGTCCGTCCGTCGACGAGCGCTGTACACGTCTTCGTCTCGATTTCTTCGTGATCGTTCGATTCGAGCAAGGCGCGAGTGACGTTTCGGTGGCACCGGGCGACCGCGTACCGGTCCGCGAGTTCGTCACGACGCTCGCGCGCGGCCTCGAGTTCTTCGTGAGCGGCCGTGACGTCGCGCACGAAGACGGCGAAGCCGCGGTGACGGCCTCGGTCGTCCCGAAGCAGCGAAATGACTTCGGTCGCACGAAACAGCGAGCCGTCCTTGTGGACGCGCCAACCGTTGGTTTCGGTGCCGGACTCTTCGAGGGCCGCCGAGAGGGCCCGTTCTGGCTCACCCTCGGTCACCTCGTCCTCGGGATAAAACGCAGAGACGTGCGTGCCGACGATTTCCCCGGCACGATAGCCGAACATCGCGGCCGCGCTGCGGTTCCAGCGCTCGACGTAGCCGTCTGGATCGAGACGTACGAGCGCGTACCGGTCGCTGGCAGCGAGCAACAGACGGACGACGCTATCGTCGCTCACCGCGGGACCGGACCACGGCTCCCCGGAGCGGGGTCTAGAGGGGCGTTCCACGGCGCCGAAGGCGTCGACGATCTCGGTATCCGTCGGGTCCGCCAGATAGGCCTCGAGGGCTTCGAAGCTCCGCCAGCCACCCGATGCCTTGACGACACGGGGGTTGACGTCGTGTTCGACCAGCGCCCTGTGAGCGAAATACTGCCGGAGATCGCTGGTGGAAACGTCGGTGAGACTCGGATCGTCGAACAGGTCGCTCGCCCGATCGGCGACGTCCGAGACGAGCATCTGGAGCCGACGAGGCGTAACGGTGAAAATCGGGTCGTCGGGCGAGAGGTCGTTGCTACGGGCGTACCGCCGGAGTTCTCGTTCGACGTGGGTCGGCAAATACGCAGTCCGGTCTCGTCCGCCGTCACCGTCCGGAACCCGGACCAGATATCGGGGCGGGTCGATGCGAACCTGCTCTACGTCGTCGACCGTGAGTCGCGTTAGTTCGGGTGGTCGGAGCCCTACATTCGCACAGAGTCGAAGCACCAGCGCCTCGCGGTAGGTCTCGGCGGCGTCGAGGAACGATTGGTATTCCCGTTGCGTCAGCACTGACGCGTCAGCCCCCTCGAGGCTCATGGTTCGCTCATTCTGAAGAGGCGAACATAACTGTATCGACTCAAGGCCGGTTCTATCACAATTCGACGGTTTGAACGCTGACCGGACGCGAAAGGTTCGCTTCGCAATAATTGATTGGGCGAAATCAGCTTCTCCGGCCGCCGCCGTCGGCTTCGATTTCGGCCTGAATTTCGCCGACGATTTCGGGATTACGGAGCGCACTCGTATCGCCGAGTTCCTCCCCGTTGGCGACGTCCTCGAGCAGACGGCGCATGATCTTGCCCGAGCGCGTCTTGGGGAGTTCCGGCGTGAAGACCACTGCTTCGGGTCTCGCGATCGATCCGATCGCCGACTCGATATTTTCGAAAATAGCTCGTCGAACGGCCGCATTTGCGTCGCGGTTGCGCTCCGTACTCACGTACGCGTAAACTTCGGTGTCACCGGTCTCGTTCGAACGGCCGACGACCGCTGCCTCGGCGATGCCATCGACGTCGGCGATCGCACTCTCGATTTCCATCGTTCCCAGGCGATGGCCGGAGACGGTAATCACGTCATCGACCCGCCCGAGGACGGTGATGTAGCCGTCCTCGTCGATCCTGGCCGTATCGCCGCTGAAATAGCGCCACTCTCCGGTGTCGGGGTCGGAGAACCGCCGCCAGTACTCCGCGACGAACTGCTCGTCGGTATCGTACAGCGTTCTGGCCATCCCCGGCCACGGACGGGTAATGGTGAGATAACCCGCCTCCCCTGGCGCGACCTCGTCGCCGGCCTGGTCGACTATCTGGACGTCGATTCCTGGCAAGGCCGGACCGGCGGATCCGGGCTTCATGTCGTCGATCCCTGGCAACGTCGAGATTGCCACCGCCCCGGTCTCGGTTTGCCACCAGGTATCGACCACGGGACAGTCGCCGCCGCCGACGGTGTCGCGGTACCAGTTCCAAGGACGGGGGCTGATCGGCTCACCGACCGTCCCGAGCAAGCGGAGACTCGAGAGATCGTGCTGGTCGGGGTACTCCGAGCCCCACTTCATGAACGCGCGGATGGCCGTCGGCGCGGTGTAGAAGATATCGACGGCGTTCCGGTCGACGATCTCCCAGAGCCGATCTCGGTCCGGATAGTCGGGCGTTCCCTCGTACATCACAGTCGTCGTTCCGAGAGTGAGCGGGCCGTACACGATGTACGAGTGGCCGGTGATCCAGCCGATGTCGGCAGCACACCAGTACGTGTCGGCAGGTTTCACGTCGAGTACGGCGTGACTCGTCCACGCGACGTGGGCGAGATAGCCGCCGGTCGCATGGACGACGCCCTTCGGCTCGCCTGTCGTCCCCGATGTGTACATTAGAAACAGCATGTCCTCCGCCTCGCGGGAGACCGGCTCGACGGTTTCGCTCGCGAACTCGTCGCGAAGCTCGTGGTAGTCCCACTCGTCCTCACCGAGGACGTGGGGCAGGTCGTCGCCGAGCCGATCGACAACGACCGTCTGGACGTTCTGCTCGAGGCCGATTCGGGCGTTGTCGGCCTTGCTCTTCTGGTTGAAGGCGTCACCACGGCGGTAATAGCCGTCGCAGGTGACGAGGTACTCGCTGTCAGCGGCTTCCATTCGGGTCGCGAGTGCGTCGGCGGAGAGCCCGGCGAAGACGACGCTGTGCGGTGCGCCGATGCGGGCGCAGGCGAGCATCGCGATCGGTAGTTCCGGGATCATCGGCAGGTAGACCGTGACGACGTCGTCTTCCTCGACGCCGAGTTCCCGCAGGGCTGCCGCGAATTCGTTCACCTCGACGTACAGATCCCGATAGGTGTAGGTCCGGCGCTCGCCTTGCTTTCCCTCCCAGCGGATGGCGGCGTGGTTCTTCCGGCCCGCCTCGAGGTGGCGGTCCAGACAGTTGTACGCCGCGTTCAGCCGGCCATCGGGGAACCACCGGTAAAAGGGCGGGTCCTCGTCCTCGAGGACGGTTTCGTACTCGTCGTCCCACGAGAGGAGGTCGGCCGCTCGTTCCCAGCACGCCGGCCTGTTCTCTTCGAACGCCTCGTAAATGCCCGGATCCGATACGTTCGCCTGCTCGACGAACGATTGTGGTGGGCTGTGGGTGGTGCCCGTCGATCGTGTGGTATCTTGGTCCCACCCGTTCCGATCGTCCATATCTCGTGCGAACCGTAGTTGGTCAAAGGAATAAGCGTTCCTCCAAATCGCCATGCCGTGTGCAATTCGTGATCACCATGCACGCACAATAGGCAAGCCGTCCCCGTCCAACGCGAGTGATTCCGCCAGTCGCCCACACCGTTAGAGTTCGGTTTGCGTCGAATCGATATCGGTCAGCTCCGCCGGGTCGACGTCGTTGCCCGGTTCGCGAACCACGTAGACGTCGTAGCGCTGGTCGTTCGCGACGGGGCTCCCGACGCTCGACTGGGGTGCGATGACCGACCCGGCGTTTTCGGAGCCGATGAAGACGACCGACGCGTCGATTTCGCCGGCGATCCGCCGAATCTCGCGAACGACGTTCGTCGTCGAGGTCGCAGTTGGCTCCTCCGAACTCACTCGCTCGATACGAACGGTCGCCGCCGGTTCGACGTCGCTGGCGCGACGCTGCATTCCCTCGGCGATCGCTTCCGAATCGAACGGTTCGCCCTCGGTGATCCAGCCTCGGTCCCGCGCGTACCCGGCGTCGTCCGGAATGACAGTTGCCACGACGACTTCCTCGTCGAGTAAGTCGCCGAACGTCGACGCCCGTTCCAGTGCTTGCGTCGCCAACTCCGAGCCGTCGAAGGGTACGAGGAGTGACATACGTCTAGCTCACACGACAGCGAAGGTAAATGTTCTCCCTCCATCACTGCCCGCCGTCCGTGCCGGCATTTTCCGTCGGTATCGCTCGTCCTGTCGCCCGTCTTCAGTCCGCTCCGGAGGACGACTCGCTCGCGTTCCCAACGACCAGAACCGTGCGATCTGCCACCCTGACGACCCGGTCCACCGTGCTACCGAGCAGGGCGCCTTTGAACGACGATCGGCCACGAGCGCCGACGACGATCACGTCGATATCCATCTCGGCGGCGTATTCGAGGATTTCCTCGTGGGGGACACCGGTTCGAATCGTCGTTTCGACGGCCACATCGGCATCCGCTGCCGCTGCCTCGAGATCCTCGAGCCAGTCCGCTGCCCGTTTCCGACGGTGTTGCTCGACCTCATCAGGATCGACGATTCCGGTGTCGTAGGCGGTCCGATCGTCGACGACGGTGATCCCGTACAGGGCTGCGTCGAATTGCCTCGCGAGTTCGACACCGTGGGTCACCGCCGTCTTCGCGGTTTCGCTCCCGTCGGTCGCGACCAGAATGGAATCGTACATGCTCGCCGGTATGGGACGCCGCGAGAAAGAACTGTGCCCCGCGTGCCCCGCTGGCGAGCGAACGGACCCGATTGCGCCCTCGAGTAGGACGCTCCCAGTGGAACGAAAGCGCCTCAGCGGGGGTCGTTGATCGTGGCCACGTTGTCCGTTGCGGTCAGAACGTCCGCGCGTTCGCGGGCGCGTAACGATACACAGAACGAACAAACACAGAACGAACAAACACAGAACGAACAAACGGAACGAACAAACGGACGAAATAACGAAATCGCGTCCGTTCGGACGGTCACCTGTCGTGGCCGCTTCCGTCGTGGTCCTCGATCGCAATGCCACGGGCTGCAGTTGCCTTCACCGAGGCGACGATCGACCGACCGGACTCGAGTCCCAGTGCCTCGACGCTCCGGCGAGTGACCAGCGCCACGAGTTCCGGGACCGCTTCGTCGTCGAGATTCGATCCGTTTCCGAGCGCGACCCCCACTCGAGCGACGGCGTCACCAGCCTCGAGCCAGGTAACGGTTCCGGGGAAGCGGTTTCGGACGCTGGTCCCCCCGGCCGGTGGCGCGTCACTGGGGGAGTGAAGACTGACGGCGTCGGATCGGATCGTCACCGCGGCGGTCCGGGTGTCGGCGGGAACGACAGCGAGGATCGCCCCGGCGGCGGTCTCGACGGTCGCGAGTTCACCGTCTCGGTCGACGATCGGTCCCGAAAGGACCGTTTCGTCGACCCGGGCGACGCCCTCGTAGGCCGCGACCAGTCGGTCGAACCGCTCGAGGAGACTCCAAGCGGCCCCCGTCAGGGAACTGCCGCCCCCATCCGCCCCGCCGCGGGTGCGCTCGACCAGGGGCCCGATCGCCTCCTCGAGCGCCACCACGCGCTGCTGGAGGCGCGGATACGAGCGCTCGAGCGCCTCGGCCGCACCGGACAGCGAGCCACAATCGTCGATCGCACGAAGCATTTCGACGTCGCTGCGATCGACGATCACGTCGTCGATTCGAAGGTAGGGGTCGAACTCTTTTTCCATGGTCGTCTGGGGTCACGCGGTGAGTCCGGTCGCGGACGTGACCGATCGTATCCGGGTTCGTGTTCGGCCGGGAAGTTCGTTTGCATCGCGGCCGTCATCTCGACGGTGACAATCGGTCGCATCGTGGCCACCCCCGTGTCGAGGGCCATCGATCGCATCGCGTTTTTGAGCACCTCGACGGCGGTCTGTCGACCGGTCGAGGATCAGCCTGAGTCGTCTGTCTCCGTCGCGTTCAAAACGGTCGGTAACTCGACCACCTCCGTGGCCCACTAGCTCTCGGCATTCGGAGGCTCTTCGGTCGGGGAAATCTGAACCAGCAGGAGCGTCACCCGATCCAAAGCTATTTGTGAGGGCTCTCCATCGATATTCCCATGACGATACAACGACGACAATTCGTTGCGGCTGTGGGAACGGGTGCGGTCGCGGGTCTCGCCGGCTGTTCGTCACTGATGGGGACCAACGACGAAAAAGAGGGGGCATCAGTCGCCGGTGAAACGCTCACGCTGACGACCACGACGAGTACGTACGATACGGGACTGCTGGGCGAACTCAACGTGCCGTTCCAGGACATGTACGGCGTGACCGTCGATTCGGTCGCACAGGGCACGGGGGCAGCCCTCGAGACCGCACGGAACGGCGACTCAGACGTGGTGATGGTTCACGCGCGGTCGCTGGAGGACGAATTCATGCGCCAGGGATACGGCGTGAACCGTCGTGACCTCATGTTCAACGACTTCGTCATCGTCGGCCCGGAGAACGATCCGGCCGGTATCGAGGGCATGAGTTCGGCGGCCGACGCGTTCGCGACGATCGCGGACTCGGAAGCAACCTTCATCTCTCGAGGGGATAACTCGGGGACGCACACCAAGGAACTCATCATCTGGGAGCAAGCGGGCGTCGAACCGGGCGGCGACTGGTATCAGGAAACCGGACAGGGAATGGGAGAGGTTCTGAACATCGCCAATCAACAGAGCGGGTACACCCTCTCGGACCGGGGCACGTACCTCTCCCAGCGTTCGGAGATCGATCTCGCAATCATCGTCCAGGGACCGATCGAGGGCGGGCCGGAACTCCTCGCCAATCCGTACGGGATCCTCGCCGTCAATCCGGCGGTCCACGATAACGTCAACTACGACCTGGCGATGGCCTACATCGGGTACATCACGAGTCCACAGGCCCAGGACTTGATCGAGAACTACGAAGCGAACGGGGAGCAGTTGTTCTTCCCCCGCGCCCTCTCCGAGGAACCGGACTTCCAGCAGTACGTTCCGGAAGGCTGGAGTGGGAATACGACCGATAGCTAACTGTGCCACTCGGTACGTTTACGCCCGTCGTGACGTCGTTTTTCGTCGACTTCCCCTTCGATACGGTGTACGTTCGGAGCATTATCACGGTCTCGCTGTACGTCAGCGTAATCGCCGTCCTATTGAGCGCTAGCGTGAGCCTCCCAGTCGCCCTCCTCCTGGGATTTACCAGCTTCCCCGGAAAGCGGTTTCTCACCTCCGTTGTCAACACTGGAATGGGCTTTCCGAGCGTCGTCGTCGGGTTACTGGTCCTGTTCGTCGTCTCGAACCAGGGCCCGCTCGGCGAGTTCGAACTCGTGTTCACGAAGCAAGCGATGATCATGTCGCAGTTCGTCCTCGCGACGCCGCCGATAACGGCCATCAGCCTCGCGGCCATTTCGGGCGTCGATCGGAACGTCCGTGACGCCGCTCATGCGCTCGGCGGGACCCGCATCGACGTCGCACTTGTGACGATCAAGGAGGCACGGTACGGAATTGCGACGGCGGTCCTCGCTGGATTCGGGCGCGCGATCAGCGAAGTCGGGTCCGTTCTCATCGTCGGCGGAAACATCGCGGGCGCGGGTGGCGTTTCGAAAACCCGTACGCTGACGACCGCCATCTCGCTCGAGGCCAGGCAGGGTCGATACGAGACGGCGATGGTCCTCGGTGGGATACTGGTCGTCCTCGTCTTGCTCGTCAACGCCGTCGTCGTTCGACTCGGCGACAAGGGGGTGAAGCGGTGATGGCCCTGGACGTTCTCAGAGCGACTGATGTATCGCTCTCGTACGATCACGAACAGGTATTGCGAGGCCTCTCGCTCTCGGTCGAACCCGGCGAGGTGGTCGCCGTCATCGGTCCGTCGGGCGTCGGGAAGACGACGTTACTCCGCATCCTCGCGCTGTCGATCAGACCGGACGAGGGAGCCGTCGAACTCGAGCGGACGAACGCGTGGTCCGTCGACGATGCCGAGCGCCTGTCGATGCGCCGGCGCATCGGAATGGTGTTTCAGAACGCGAACCTGTTCGACGCATCTGTCGCACGGAACGTAGAGTACGGACTCCGAGTGCGGCGGTCCTGGTCCGAGCGTTTTCGCGACGAACTCCGGTCCGTCGTCCGCTCGAACGGCACGGTCGACGCCGTTCGCGAGTCACTCGAGGTGGTCGGACTGGCTGATAAATTCGACCAGAGCACGTCGTCGCTGTCAGGCGGAGAAGCCCAGCGCGTGTCGTTCGCTCGAGCACTGGCCTACGAACCGGACGTGCTGCTTCTCGATGAGCCCACGTCCGATCTCGACCCGCGGAACACGGCGGTTATCGAGGACGCGATAGCCGAGGCACGGACGCAGGGAATCGGGATCGTGGTCGCGACCCACGATATGCACCAGGCCGAGCGCGTCGCGGATCGCGTTGCGGTGTTGCTCGACCACCGTATCACCGAAATCGGTCCGACGGAGCGGATCTTCCAGCACCCGTCCGACGACCGCACTCGAAAGTTCATTTCGGGCGAATTAGTCTACTGAAGTATCGAGATGCGTCGGGCGGCTTCCGGTCTATCACCCCGGCCTCGAAGGGGCGAGCGGTCGTCGCCCTCGGAGACATGCTCCCGAGCCGATCAACTGTCGTCTCGTATCGGTCGAAAACGATCGTTTCGACCGTTTCGCTACGGAAATAGCTCGCTTCCCGATCGAAACGGCCAGCGGGTGCGGTTCACGACCGGGTCACCCTCGCACCAGGGTGTGACGACTTTTTTGCCACCCCGGCCGGTAGTACCTGCTATGCGTGACGAAGACGAAATTCGAGAGCAGTACGAGTTCATAAAAGAAAATCTCGAAAGTGACGAGATGCGCCACGACGGCGTCGAACGGATGTTCACGTATTATAAACGCGCTCTGGGCTGGGTGCTCGAAGAAGAGCACATTTGATCGGACCGGTAACGACCCCCTCGGACCGGTAGACCCGGGTGTAGGACGCAGGACTCGTGTCGCCGCTATGCTATCGATTGTCGTTACCTTTAAGTCCTCACAGCAGAATCTACCACGTGACGCTTCGCTTGGAGGGCCGAAGCGTCAGCGGGGACCAATTCAGGGCGGCAAGCAATCGCGTGTCATTTTCCGTCACGCGATTTGCTTTCCTGTTTCGATACTATTCATCCAAGAGTAACGACTGCTTCAGCCGGCATCGGTCACAGCCACGACCGTCCCGCGTACAGTCAATGTAATTGTACCGAAACAAAAACCACACACTGTAAACATGAACAACTCATTATGTGAGATTTAGCGTTCAATTCGTCATAGATGTTATGAGACCTTCGAACTCGAAATGAGTCGTATCGATGGTAATACCCCTGTTTCGATCGAAACAACCCGATAGCCTTATTAAAATTCGACAGTAAGTACGATTGGTACTTTCCCAATGTACGACCTGACAGGATTCCAGCGTGATTTGCTCTACGTCATCGCTGGCGAGGAGGAGCCACACGGACTGGCGATCAAAGAGGAACTCGAACAGTACTACGAAAAGGAGATCCATCACGGCCGTCTCTATCCCAACCTCGATACCCTCGTCGACAAGGGACTCGTCGAGAAAGGCCGTCGGGACCGACGAACGAACTTCTACACGCTCACCCGTCGTGGCCGCCGTGAACTCGAGGCGCGCCGGGAATGGGAGGCACAGTACGTCGATCTGTAACGGACCGCAGCGATCAGATCCATACGGTTCCGCGACTATCGGTAGATACCTCGTCATTACTTCACTGTCACGGTTCTCTCACTCTCCGCTCTGCTCTGAAACACGATCAGTGATCGCTGCGCTTCCACTCCGGTTCGACACCACAGCAGTCGAACCGATTCTCTCGAGTGACGGCTTCCCTCTCGGCGGGTTGCTTATATGCCGTCGCGGTGAATCTGCTTGAGTGAACGAGGTTGTGCTGCAGGTCTCTGATGCGCCGCTCGATGAGACGGTCGTCCGTATGGCCCTGGCCGGCGCGCTGGGCATGTTCCTCGGACTCGAGCGCGAGTGGTCACAGAAGTCCGCCGGTATCCGGACGTTCTCGCTGATCAGCCTCCTCGCGTCCGTCTTCACCGTGTTGGTCACCGAATCTGAGACCGCGATCGGGGAGAGTCTGCTCGTGCTGGGCGGCGTCCTCGTAATCGTCCAGGGCGTGTTGCTCGCAGTGCAGGGACTGCTGAGCGAGGACGACACCGGCCTCTCGCTGACGACGTCCGTTTCGATGCTCGTCGCGTACGGCGTCGGTATTCTGGTCACCGTCGGCTTCATCCTCGAGGGGGTAACCGTCGCCGTCCTCTCGTCGCTGTTGCTCGTCCTGAAACGTGAACTCCACGAGTTCGCGTGGGGACTCACCCACAAGGAGATGCGATCGACGACGGAATTCGCCATCCTGGCGTTCGTGGTCTATCCGCTGTTGCCGGCCGAAACGACGGTCGAGTTCGCCGGGCTGGCGATCCCGCTCGAGCCGAAGGTGATCTGGCTGATGGTCGTCGCCGTCGCGGGAATTGGTATCGCGAACTACGCGATCGTTACGACGTACGGCGGTCGCGGTATCGCGATCACCGGCTTCTTCGGCGGGCTCGCCTCCTCGACGGCGGTCGTCGGGACGATGCTCGATCACGTGGACCAGCGGCCGGATGCGGCGTCCTACGCCGTTGCCGCCATCTTGCTTGCGAACGCCGCTATGGCCGCCCGGAACCTCGCGATCGCGGTCGGCTTCACCGCCGGCAGTAGCTCCGCCGTCCTCGTCGAGGCAATCATCCCGCTCGGTGCCGTCATCGTCATCGCGTTCGTCGTCGCCGCGCTCACGGCCGACTGGACCGAGTCCGGCCCGATGGAACTCGAGAGCCCGTTCTCGCTGACAAACGCCCTCGCGTTCGGAGCGGTCTTCCTCGTCGTCCTGGTCTTCGGGTCGCTGGCTGAAACGTGGTTCGGGACGCTCGGCTTCTACGCGACGGCGGTCGCCAGCGGCTTCGTCTCGAGTGCAGGTGCGACGACTTCGGCCGTCGTCCTCTATCGGGGCGGTCAACTCGGTCCGGCCGAGGCGACGATTGCCATCCTCCTCGCGACGGTTTCGAGCATCGTGGTGAAAGCCCTCCTCGCGGCGACGTCGACGGACGATGGCTTCAGGAATCGGGTCGCGGCGTACAGCACGATCCTCCTGGTTGGAGGCGCGCTGGCATCGTCGATCGTCGTCGTATAACAGACAGTAACTTTACCTGAGGCGATAGAAGTCCCCGTATGGACCGTGCTACGGCAGTTCCTAGTGTGGACTCGCTTCCGGGTGATCGCGCAGCCGAGTGGGCCGACTACCACCATCGGTTCGCCGCTCCGAGTACGTACGTATACGAATTCGTCTGGGACGCGACCGGCGAGGCGGTCGGCCCGTTCTGTACCGACGTCGACGGCAACGTGTTACTGGATTTCACGAGCCACGTCGCCGCTGCACCGCTTGGATACAACAACTCGGCCATCCTCGAGCGACTCCGCGCGTTCGGTGCCATCGATCCGCTAAAAATTGCGGGGCAGGACTTCTACGTCAGCGGGGGCGGGCCGCCCGCCGATTCCGAGTTCCCGGGTCCGACGCAACTGATGGAGCGTCTGGTCGCGATGACGGACCACTACGACATGGATCGGGTTTTCCTTTCGAATTCCGGCGCCGAAGCGATCGAAAACGCCATCAAAATCTGTTATGCGGCGGGCGGTCACCGCGCGTTCACCTTCGACGGCGCGTTCCACGGCCGGACGCTGGGCGCGCTCTCGCTCAATCGCTCCAAAACCGTCCATCGAAGCGGATTTCCTGAGATTCCGGGCGTCGTCAGTGTGCCGTACCCCACTACTGACCGGGAATACGAAACCCGTTGGCGAACCGACGGCCCCGGCGGCAACGTCGTCGCCGATGCGCTCGATCCCGACCGCGGCGTGATCGACCCCGAAGAAGTCGCATACCTGATCCTCGAGCCAATTCAGGGTGAAGGCGGCTATCGCGCCGCCCACCCTGAATTCGCTCGGGATATCGAGGCGCTGCGCGAGCGGTACGATCTCGCCGTCATCGCCGACGAGATCCAGTCGGGCCTCGGCCGTACGGGCGAACTGTGGGCCGTCGACCACCTCGATCTCACGCCGGATGTCATCGCGAGCGGCAAGGGCCTTCGCGTGGGCGCGACGATATCCAGATCCGACGTCTTCCCGACCGAACGTGGACGAATCTCTTCGACGTGGGGTGCCGGCGACCTCGTCGCCGCGATGCAGGGCGTGCTCACGATCGACGTCATCCACGAGGAGAATCTCCTCGCGAACGTCCGCGATCGAGGCGAACAGCTCCGAACGGGTCTCGAAGACGCCATCGCCGACGGCAACGCCCCCGGTGTGATCGACATCCGTGGACGTGGTCTCATGCTCGGTATCGAATTCGATACCAGACAGCGTCGGGATGCGGTCGTCGAGTCCGCGTTCCAGCGCGGTCTGTTGACCCTCGGCTGTGGGTACAAGACGCTTCGGTTGCTGCCGCCGCTCGACGTGACCGTCCGTGAGATCGATCTCGGGCTGGGGCTGTTGCTCGAGACGATCGACGACGTCGCGGCCGAAATCGCGTAACGTCCGCCCCACATTCGACGTCGACGGACGTCGGACCGCCGTCCTCATATCGCACTGAGTACCGCGACCGGACACGGCGCGTTCCGGACGACGTACTCGACCCGATGGCCGAGGAAGGCCCGCTGCGAGACCGACCGAACGTCGGACCCCATAATGATCACGTCGGCGCCGGTCCGCGCGGCCCGTTCGACGATTTCAACCTCGGGCGCGTTCGACGCGGTCACGGACGTCAAGACCCTGGATCCGAGCTGTCTGCCGAGCGTCGCTTCTCGGTCGACGATCTGTCCGCCGATCCCTCTCTGTCGCGAGAGATCCGGCTCGCCGGCGAACTTCTCGGCGGACTGTGGCTCGTCGATCACGTGAACGATTTCGACGAGCGCGTTTTCGCTGGCAGCGATCACAAACGCGAGTTCGGCCGCGTACCGACTCGACACCGTCCCGACGGTCGGAAGCAGTATCCGCTCGAGGGACTTGTCGGTCGCCTCGTCCGCGGCGGACTGCGTGCTGACGATCATCGCGGGACACGGAGCTTCCTGAATGACACGATCGACGGTTTCGCTAAACAGGGGTTCGTCGGGTTCACGTCCAATGCCGGTCTCTCCGAGGACGACCAGATCGTACCCGATCGAGACCTCGTCGAGGATCGTCCGGGAGACGCTCTCGTCGAATTCTCGTGTGAGGCGCCTCGGCGGTCGCGCCTGATCGCCCAGATTGCGCTCGACGGCGGCGAAGATCCGATCGACCGCGTCGGTCCCGACGGCGGTGTTCGACTCCCGGACGGTCGGCCGCAACCAGGCGGTCAGACCAGTGCGTATCCGCGTCGCCAACTCGGCGATCGCTCCACCGTCCTCCGTGGTGGGCTCACTGACGCAAAGGACGTCGAGTTCGATCTCCCGATTCCGGATCAGTGGGCCGAGCAGCCGCGCTGCGTACCGAGTATCGGCCCCGCCGCGGGTAGGGAGCAAGACTCGCGTGATATTCTCGACGAAACTCTCTCGAAGGTACGCCTCTCGTTCGATTCGCTCACGCTCCTCGTCGCTCATCCGGATCTTCGGAATCGACCACCGCATGATCGCCGGTGCCATCAGCGACGTGACGATGGCGATTGCGACGATGATGCTGTACATCTCGACCGTGAGGATGCCGGCCCCGAGTCCGATCGTCGCGACGATGATCTCCATCGCCCCGCGAGCGTTCATTCCGCCGCCGATCGTGACACCTTCCCACCGCGAGAGGCCAGCGAAGGGCGACACACCGAGGATTCCGGCGAACTTCCCGAAACAGGCGACGCCGAGTACAACGAGCCCGACGCCGAAGACGGTCGGATCGGCCAGCGAAGCGACGTCCATCCGGAGGCCCGCAATCGCGAAGAAGACCGGTGCGAAGATCGAGAGCGTGATCGCTTCGAACGCGCGCCGAAGGTCGTAATCGAACCGTTTCACCTGGCCGACGAGAACGCCGACGACGAACGCTCCAAGGATCGCCTCGAGACCCACGTACTGCGTGATCGCCCCCGCCGCGAGCGCGAGGATCATGAGGGTCGAAAGCAAGGCGACGTCGCTTCCCAGGGTGTTGTCGACCCAGCGAACGAGTTCGACGGTGAACCGACGGCCGATCGTGAACGCGACGCCGAGGAAGAGGACGACCGAGACGATCGTGGTGACGGCCGACCCGACGTCGAAGACGCCGGTTCGTGCCAATCCGGCGACGGTCGCCAGGAGGATCCACCCGATCGTGTCGTCGACCATGCCAGCCGCGAGGATCAACTGCCCGATATCGCGACGGACGACGTCGAGTTCGATGAGCACCTTCGCGATGACGGGAATCGCGGAGATGCTCATCGCAGTCGCGAGAAAGAGGCTGAAGACGACTCGCTGTCCGGGCGCGGCGATGAACGCCGTCGGGAGGACCCAGCCCAGCGCGAAGCCTGAAGCGAACGGAACGACGATCCCCCCGAGCGAGAGGACGACCGCCGTTCGACCCTTGTTGACGATGAGATCGATGTCCGTTTCGAGACCGGTGACGATCAACAGCATGAGCAGCCCGAGCCAGGAGACCACCTCGAGCAGGTGGAACTGTTCCTCCGAGACCAGGAACAACGTCTCGTACAGTCCGGGTGCGATCAGTCCGAGAACCGACGGTCCGAGCAGGACCCCCGCGAGGAGTTCGCCGACGACCGCCGGCTGGCCGATCGAGCGGAACACCTCGCCGAGCGTCCGCGCCACGAGCAGCAACACCGTCAACTGCACGATGACGAGCAACAGCTCGTGGTGACCGAGGGGATCGATTATGTCCATCGATGACATCTCCAGGCGGCGAGAACGCCGAATTCGGGTCCCCGAATCACTCTGCACCTCTCAAGTACTTCTTTCCACGGGGATGATACCTTCAGTGATGTTCATCAGATTCATCCGATGACGCAGACGGCCATTCCCGGCGCAGCGGAGACGTTATTTCGTGGCTCGCGACGTCGGGCCTGCAATCGATAGCGGATCGTCTCCCGTCCGCACTGAGGCCGTGCGTACAGATAATTTCGACAGGCCCAGTTCTCGAGCCGGTCGTCCGACAACCGCCACGGCCATACTCGGCACAGCCGGCGAGCCGACGGACGCAGGTGTCCGTCACGACGAGTCCGACGCGGGGACGGGGCGCGGCCGTCCCCAGCCGCGAAGCGACGACGGACTCCACCCGACGACCACGACGATCACAGCGAGGACCATCCCGACGTGGACGAACGGATACAGTTCGGGACTGAACCCTATCGTCTCACCCGTCAGGTTGCCGACGAAATGGAACGCGATCACGGGGAGGACGCTTCGCTGCGTATTGTTGGGGATCCACATACTGAGGATTGCAGTGAGGTGATACTCGGGAGCCACCACAGCGCCCAATCGAAGGTCGTCTCTTCGTAATGACTTCCTCCCCGGCGTGAACGCCGTGGGTTCCTCTCGCGTGATGCCAGGCGCTCCGACACCACCGGAGACACGATTCCCCCCGTACGGGTACTCCGGTTCGCACGCACGCCGTCAGGCCTCGTCTGAGGCGTGGTGTAGGTGTGTATCCGTATCCGCGTGGCCCATGCGGGCCAACGCGGTGCCATCCACCCAACTCGGACTCACGTTCGTGTCTGACTCGGGCAGGTTCGCGTTTGTGGGACCGGGTGAACGCCAACCCACACCCCCGTTTCCTGAGGTGATACCTTCCAGTACTCTCGTGGAATACCTGAATCCGAGGGATGCGGAGTGAACGTGGACGTGGACGCAATGTACGCCCGGTGAGCAAACTGACGGGTTGCGATGCCCAGCAGAACGCGTAATGAGTGACGGAAGTTATGGGCATAGACTGAGACGGGCGAGTGATGGGAGGAGACCGGCGAGGCGATCTTGTTCGTCATCTAAGTGAGCAGGAGTTGGATCGTCTGCTGGACGAAGCAGACGATCCAAAGATCATCAAGCGACTCACCTTTGTCAAACGTCTCTACAAGGGAGCAACGTACGAGGAAGCAGCCGACGACGTTGGCAAATCTGCGTCGACTGGAAGTCGCTGGGCGCGTCGATGGAACGATGGCGGACTTGGTCAGTTGACACCGAACTTCGGGGGCGGAAGGCCCCCGAAGCTCGGTGACGAGGAACAAGAGCGTCTGTTAGAACTTCTCCGGGAGGGGCAACCCTGGAAAGCACAGGAAGTTCATCAGCTCTTGGACGAAGAGTTCGGTGTAGAGTACCATCCGGATTATCTCGGTCGATTCCTCCGGAATCTCGGACTGTCCTACGCTAAACCACGTCCAAAGCGCCCCTCTCGGCCAGAAAACGCAGATGAAATCCTCGAAGAACGCGTCGCAGACGCGTTCGACGAGGAGACAGAGACGGCACATAACAAGCGTCCTGATGATGAGGACGAAGGATGGGTCCTCGACGACGATATTTGCACGGATGGGGAACTGTCGTCGGTTTTTGTGATGCTTCGCATCCACAACCATACGACAATTCGCATCGACTGTGGTACGTTGATGATCCGACACTGGAACGACCGCTGGTGAAGCTTGATGAACCAGCGGTCGGATGCTATACGCTCAACGGCGAAAGTGTCCTGACGTTCCCTGAAGATCAATCGAAAGAGAACATCTGTGCGCTATTGGAGCAAGTCCGCGAGCAGAATCCGGGAACGCGGATTCTGCTCGTCTTGGATAACTTCTCGTCTCACATCTGTGAACACACGCGCAAACGCGCACATCAACTCGGTATTGATCTCGTCTTTCTTCCGGTCGGCTCACCGCATCTCAACCCAATTGAACAGGTCTGGAAAGTCCTCAAACGCACTGCCTCGCCAATCGTGGTGGCGAGCGAGAGCGCGTTCCGAACTCTCGCTCGCCGTCTCTTCGACACCCTTACCGACCGACTCGGATTTGCCAAGTCCTGGATCGATCAATTCCTCAGTCCATATTTGCAAAAGTTATCTTGATCATTAAGCGTTCTGCGGACGCCGGACACGGGGAACTCTCTCGCTGTTACAGGGAGGACAGTTCGTGATTGTGGCCCTCAATCCCCAGACATCCGTCGCGAAACGGAAGGTGTTTCTCGATTCGATAACAGAAACGGTACTATGGTCATCGCGCTGAAAATGGGGTGGCGTCATCTCCTCTTCGAGAACTGGCCGGTCGATCCGGACGTGATCGAGGCACACCTCCCTCCAGCGCTCGAGGTCGACGAGTACGATGGTGCCGCGTGGCTCTCGGTGGTTCCGTTTACCAACGTTGCTGTTCGACCGAAGGGGACCCCCGAATGGGCCGGCGTTCCACTGCCAGAGATTAACGTCAGGACCTACGTGACCTACGATGGCGTTCCGAGCGTCTACTTCTTCAGCCTCGACGCGCAAGGAATCGCGAGCGTGATCGGCGCACGTTGTTTTCATCACTTACCGTACTATTACGCGCGTATCTCGCTCGAGGGGGTAGACGGGAAGGTGCGCTTCGACAGTCGGCGCCGTCATCCCGGTGCACGACCTGCGAGGTACGAGGCCACGTACTGGCCGACCGGCAACCCGTTTGCAGCACCCGAGGATCCGCTGGGAAAATTTCTCGTCGAGCGATACCGATTCTACACGGAGTCCCTCGACGGAGGGCTTCGATACACCGACGTCGAGCACGATCCGTGGACGCTGTATCCGGCCGCAGCCGAAATCGAGACGAATACGCTGCTACGTGCAGACGGTTTCGCACAGCCGACGGCTAACCCGGTTTACTATTACAGTCCGGGTCTCGATGTCGTCGCATTCCCGAGCCAGCGTCTCGCGGATGGGGCGTGATCGACTGCGGCTACGGCAGCGAGAACGGGCTATATAGGCCGCAAAAACGATTCGCTGGCCGCGACGAAATCGAGGGGCAGGCGGTGCGGTCGCCAGACGGTGGTGAACGCGGATGTGGAGGCGCGGTGATGATTCAGTACAGTTTTCCTTCTCGCCGAAGCCACACCAATCGGATACGGAAATGGATATCCGTAAACCCCTAATATAGGGTCCGATTTATAGTATACAAATGACCTACGAACACCTCGATACGGATCTGGTTAACGAACTGCTCCACGATGGTCGCGCCAGCCTTCGTAGCCTCGCCGAAGAACTGGACGTCTCCGTCACCACCGTTTCGAACCACCTCTCCGACCTCGAGGACGAGCACATCATCCAGGGATACACGCCGGTCGTCGACTACGATTCGCTCGGATACGACGTCACTGCCGTGATGCAACTCAAAGCCGAGGGCCACGCGCTTCCCGAGATTACCGAGACGCTGAAAGATCACCGCCAAATGATCTCGGTATACGAGGTTACAGGTGACTACGACGTGATCGCTATCGGCAAGTTCAAAGATACAGACGACATGAACGAGGAGATCAAGGCGATCATCACCGATCCCGATATCAATCAATCGAACACCAGCATCGTCCTCAACACCGTGGCCGAAAACGAACAGTTCGAACTCGATACCGACGGCGGCGATACCTGACGACGGCAATTCGAAACGCCGGTCGGATCGTCTCACGCCGCCGACTCGGGATTTGCCTTCGCAGTACCGCATCGAAACGCCGACTCGTCGCCACGCTCGAGTCTTGGATCGTTTCTCCCGGTATCAGGATACGCCAGAACAGACGACGAGCGATGTGTGAGATACCCATCGGGGAACGACGGAATCCGGAGGGCGGTCCGCCAGGGACGGGATACAGAACCCGCCGTCGCAACCACGTTATAGAGATGCGAGGAGAATATCCGCGCCTTTAGGCGCGGGATGAATTCGGCAACTCGGACGAAATCCACACTTCGATGACCAGTCCGAGATTTCTTTTCCATACGTTGAAGTGGGAAGTAACCCTCTGAGAGCGGAGGAATCCGGCAGGGAATAGAGTGATTCCCGCCAGTCCGACGATGGCGGCCTGCCCGCCCCAGGCAATCAGACAATAATCGGAACCAGTCGATGACCGCCCACCCCTCACAGGGGTGACGCGGAGTCGACTGCTGGAAGCACCACGGAACGTAACTCCGAGTCTGTCGAAGCCCACTCGAGCCTCGCCGGGCACAACCAACCACGAGGGTCGACCACGGTCGAGGATAGGAGTACCAGGGGCTTGGCACTCCCAGCAGTCCCACCCGCCACAGTCCGTGACCTCCGCACGGATTCCCACCGTGTCGGGGGTCGGTGGAACTGCACACCTGAAATCTCCACCGCTCAGGATTCCTCCGCGTGAACGCGGAGGAGGATGTCAACCTTGTCCAACCATTCCGTCTTCGTCTTCCCACTCCGTTTCACGGAGTTCGTACTTCTGGACCTTCCCCGTCGCCGTCTTCGGGAGGGTTTTGACGAATTCGACGCGGTGGACGATCTTGTACCCGGCAAGTCGCTCACGCGTGAAGTTCGTCAATTCTTCCTGGGAAACCGGCGGGTTTTTCGGATCGTCGTTCGTCGGTACGACGAACGCTTTCGGCGTTTCGCCCCATTTCTCGCTCGGCGACGGGATCACCGCCACATCCGAGACGGCCGGATGATCGAACAGGGTATCCTCGAGTTCGATGCTGGAAATGTTCTCACCTCCGGAGATGATGATATCCTTCTCGCGGTCCTGGATTGCGATCATGCCGTCCTCGTTGACGACTGCGAGGTCGCCGGTGTGGAACCAACCGTCGCGCTTCCCGTTGAATGCCTCCTCGGTCTCTTCGGGTTTCTCCCAGTAGCCCTCCATGACCTGATTGCCGCGAACGAGGATTTCGCCGATCGTCTTGTCGTCCCACGGGACTTCGATACCGTTCTCGTCGACGACTTCGACCTCGGTGGCGAGGGGTGCGATCCCCTGGCGTTTTTTCAGCGCGAATCGTCCATCGCTGTCCTCGTCGATCAACCGTCGGGTGGCGGAGGTGCCGATCAGCGGACCCGTCTCGGTCGCCCCGTAGAGCTGGCGGAAGTGCCAGCCGAATTCCTCTTCGACCAACTCGACGACGCTCTCGGGCGGCGCGGCCCCGGCTGCGGTGACGCGCATCGGGGCGTCGCCTTCCGTCGGAACGTCGTTCTCCTCCCGATATTCGCCGAGCATGCTGAGAACCGTCGGCGCACAACAGAGAAACGACACGTCCTCGTCAGTAATGGTCTGGAAAATTTCCCCTGCATCGACACCGCGCGTACAGACGTGCTTTGCACCCATCCCCGTGATGGCGTAGATGTGGCCCCAGCCATTGACGTGGAACATCGGCAGCGTCCACAGATAGACGTCGTCGTCTCGGATTTCGTGGTGGATCGTCACCAGTTGCGCGTGTAGCGATTCGGTACGGTGCGTCCGCATGACCCCTTTCGGATCGCCGGTCGTCCCGGAGGTGTAATTGATCGTGATGACCTCGTCCTCGCTCATCTCCGGGCGTTCGTACGTCAGTTTCGCGCCGTCGATGAGCGCTTCGAAGTCCTCCCAGTCCCCGTCTACGGCTGCCGCATCGTTCGTGATGAACGTCTCCACGGGGACCTCGTCTCGGATCGCCTCGATTTGCTCGGCGTATTGGTAGTCGGCGACAACCGCTTTCACGCCGGCGTCGTTGAGCATGTACTCGTAGTCGTCGGGCGTCAATCGGTAGTTGAGCGGCGTATGAATCGCCCCGAGTTGCATGATCCCGTAGGCCGACTCGAGGTGGTAGTGAGTGTTCGGATCGAGCACAGCCACGCGGTCTCCCTTTTCGATGCCACGTGCCTGAAGGACTGCGGACAGTCGATCGACTCGATCGCCAAATTCGTCGTACGTAAACCGGTCGCCCGTCGCGGCCACGATCGCCTCTTCGTCGCCGTAGTACTTGCGCGCCCGGTCGAGGAAATCAGTCACGAGAAGCGGGACTTCCATGTACGCAAGCCTTGCCGACTGTATATCATATTTGTTCCGGAATAATCGATCCGCTGGGAATTCATACGACAAATGATACTATCGTGTAACGAAAGCGACGTGCAGCGATCCCACTGGATCGTCGATGTCCGGTTCACGGTATTCGACCGACACGCGATTGCCATCTTCGGTGCCGTCTGTCACGACCGACTGCCACTCCGTTGCCATATTCAGGAGCCTATACGTGGCTGATTCGTGCGGTCAAATTAGTTGCGCGTGGCCGCCAATTTACGGAAAGGTTGGTCGGGTGCTGGTACACCCGACCCGTGTCCTCCACGTCTGAATGGTAATGTATATTCACCCACGCAGTTACGGAATTGTTTCGATAGCACCAGCTGAACGAACGACTGTCGCCTCCGGCCATCCAGCAGTCGGCACTGGAACTCGTTTTCGCGACAATCAGCCGCTCGAGACGCCGACCCTACCGGCGGACGATGCGTCTTCCAGTGACGTATCCACGGGGCTCAGTCGCACATGAACCCACGCGACGACTGTATCCGCGTGATCGCACTGCTCCTGTTCTCGCTTTAGATCATCGCGACCGGGGGCTAATTGTACTACGACGGTGTGCGGAACGGCCCCTCTCTCACTGCGCTGATCCGGAGAGTCACGGGAAACGGTCACCGTTGACCCACGAATCGGTTCCGGTGACGACAACCGTTTTGCTCCGACTCGAGACGTGCCCGAACAGGACTCGAGAGACGGGGGACGTGTTATACGGTCTGCTGTACCGATGTACCGGTGCAACCGCGACCGTCCTGCGGGTGCACCGGCAATGACGTACAGTAGTCCGTATTAGTCCGCGACGTGTGCGTGATCGCCGTGGCCGCCTTGTTCCTCGCGTGAACTCGATCGATGGAGCCAGTAGAGGAACAGGAACACGGCGGTTGCGAGCACGTTGAGGACTAGCTTGTAGTTCATCTCGATACCCACCTCGGCGATCTGAGCCGTCGACGGGTCCGGAATGAAGCCCAGTCCGAGGAACAGGAAATGAATGACGACCCCCGTGAGAACCGCCGAGATGAAGATCATCCCCGAGAGAATCGCCGCGAATTTCGAGCCGTAGTATTCGCGGTACGCGTCCATGATCGGTGGGACGATGAGGTCCGCGTAAATGTAAGAGAGCACCGACCCGAACGGGAGACCGTTCGTCCAGAGGACGGCTCCGAACGGGACGTTTCCCACCGAACAGACGAACGTGGCGACACCGATTATCGCACCGAGTGCTGCGGTCCAGGCGATGTACACGGGGAGTCCGAACGTGGGCTCGGAAAACACGGATGTCCAGACGGTTCGCGGGATGAATCCGGCGATGAGGCCCGCGAATATGAACCCGATCGCGATCTCGTCCCAGAGCATCCCCCACTCCTTCCACTGTTTGTCGGCCAGCCCTTTCCAGCCGGCGAGCGACGTCGCTTGTTCGCGAACAGTGGTCGGTGCCTCCTCCGGGTCGAAGCTGTCCTTACACGACTGCGAGCAGAAGTAGTAGGTCCGCCCGTCGTGTTCGATCGAGTAGTCGGCCGTTTCGGGATCGACCTCCATTCCGCAAACGGGATCTTGAACGGTTTGTGTGCCTTCCTCGCGAACGTTCTCTCGAGCCTGCTCGACGACGTCGTCCGGGACGAGATAGACGAAGCCAACCGCCATCAGCCCGATGAGGATGAACCCGCCGACGACGTCCGCCAGGAGGAACTGCCAGCCGAGCAGGATCCAGATGACGGCACCGATCTCGATGACGAGGTTCGTCGAGGCGAACATGAACGCGCCGAGAGTGGCTGCGGCGGACCCGCCTTTTTTGAACAGGTTCTTCGCCGTTGCGATGGCGCTGTACGAACACGACGAGGAGACGAACCCAAACAGCGAACCGTATCCGATTTCACGGGGTCCGTGTCCTTCTAGGAGATCCGAGACGGCCTCGTTCGATGTCCACGCCTCGACACCGCCTGCGATGGCGAATCCGAGGACCAGCGCCCACCACGTGATCCACGCCATCGCTGCAGTGGTCGTGACGAACTGTCGCGTGCTCTCGACGAAGAACACGCTCAGCGGTTTCGACGTCGTGAATACGCCGATTCCGACCGTCGCGAGCGCGATGATCGAGAGGATCGCGTATTCGGTTCTGTCCACAACCGTCATTCGGGAGCCGACCTTTTCGGGATTGTGCCTTGGACATCACGGACGTACCGGCCGCTCACGTTTTGAGCCGAAATTCCGCTGGTCCCGTTCGATTGCATCCGAAAGCAAACGACAGCAGTCGGGGTCCCTCGTTCGAGTCCTCCCGCGGTCGCTTCGAGATTCGGACCCGCCTTCTGCGAGTGTTCGGCGTCAGCCGGTCGGAAAACGAGCGTTCACGTTCCAAACTACCATTTGGTTGCCGACGATGAGTGCGATTTTCGCCGTAGAACAGTCACGACCACGCCGAGAAGGTCGGGGTCTCTGCTGTCTGCTTCAATCGTCACCCTCGAACGACTCGAAGGCCTCGATCGTAATCGCGATCGCATCAGCGCTTGGAACGTCGCGGACGGTGTAGGTGGTCGGATAGGTCCCCGCGCGGGCATATGTCTCGGGTTGCGCGATCGGTCGTCGGTCGATCCCAGTATGCGCTCGAAGGAACGCGCGAGTGATCATCGGTTCGACGAACGTGAGTTCGGCCGTTCCGCTTCCGTCGGGATCGTATGCCCCCCAGATGAGCGTGTTCGTAAACGTTCCGCCGTTCATCTCGGGAACGGTCGGATCGACCATGTGTTCGCCCATGTCCGTGATGACCCGTTCGTCGACGGCCGGACTGCGTGCAAAGCCGGCAGGAACGTATTCCCCCGATAATTCGTACCTTGGTGCCGCCGGTCCAGTGATCGTATCGACGGTCGCCATCGGAAGGGTGTGAAAGTGGATATCGAAATGCGGCGCCAACCAGACCGGCGGATGCCCGCTCGGATTCCAGTTCAACCCGACGAAAGTATACGGCGTGGCCGCTGTCTCCGGAAACGGAACGAAAAATTCCTGGGACCACCGGTGATGGATAGGGAGTGCCAGACCGTCGGGGCCGTACTTGTCGGAATAGCACGACCCGCTTGCGGCCTCGAGTTCCGCCGCCGACGGAAGGTCCACCAGGGCCGCCCGGTCTATGTACAGGCCGTGGCACTTCGGTCGTCCGGACGGGGTGACGGCGGTAAATGTCCGTGCGGTACCGTTTCCGAGCTGGACGGGCGGCCCCCACTCCGTACTACCGGCGGGCGGAAATCCGTTCCCGCGATCTGTATCGCCACGGGCACTACCGAGGTTGGTCGCTCCGAGACCCGTCCCGGCCACTGCAACTGCCTGGAGGAACCGCCGGCGAGTCGGCCGCTCGTCTGTTCCCTCGAGTGAAGGTGTGGTGTCGTGACGGTCAGACTGTTTCCCGCACGAATACTGTCGCCTGTTACTCATAAACAATAATTAATCTAACAAATTATAACAGTACCCATTTGTAACTCTACTGGAACCACTCGTCCCCCTCGTGAAGAGGATTGACTACGAAACGGGTCGTGCGGAACGGCAGCGTGGTCGATCGTGCGATATCGTGACCGTCGACGCGCAGTCGCGTTCGTCCAGTCGCTCCGGCGGTGTCGTGAGTTACCTACTCTCGACTCGCCGTCTCGACTGCTGTCCCCGAGAGATTGACCCACAGCATCCCTTCTGCCATCTCCTCGTAGTCGAACGAGGCGCCGATGACTGCGTCCGCGCCGAGGTCCCGGGCCTCCGCTCGAATGTCGGTGATCGCTTCCCTGCGGCCGGCCTCGATTTTCTTCTCGTACGACCCGCTGCGCCCCCCGACGACGTCTCGGATACCCGCAGCGATGTCGCTCACGACGTTTGCACCGATAACCGCCTCTCCCGAGACGATGCCACAGTACTTCGTTACCTCCTGACCGTCGAGACTGTCCGTCGTCGTGATAGTAAGTTCCGTCATACGAGTCTCCGTTCGACCGGGCGGACCATGAATTATCGGGAGCGATCGACAGGGTGTGGATTCTCCGAGTTGGACCACCGGGAACCCCGACGCGGACAGGTCCATCAGTCTAGGAACTCGAGCGGACCGTTGCCGCGCTCACGGCTGCTGGTCTCGTCTCGTTCGTTCCTCTGACCTGTGCGGCATTCGTCATCTGGACTACGCGAAAAGTGACCGCCGTGTTTACGGATCGAATCGCGCCAAACCGGCTCGGTCCGTTCGGGCTTCTCATCTCGGGGCCGACGTGGTCCAACTGTTCAGGAAGGAACTCATCGTTCTCGACGGGGTCGACCGACCCGCGTGCGACGTCGGTCCAATCCTCGTTCCGTTTTCGACTCTGGTCGAGTTCGCGGTTATTCTGATGGAATCGATCGCCGGCGTGACGCTACAGTTGGCTGACCCCGAGACGGGGCTCGCGTACGTCTTCGCGGCGGTGTCTCTCGCCACGATCGGCCTCTCGACGTGTGGCTACGCGTCGAACGAGAAATACTCGCTACTAGGCGGATTGCGTTGCGGTCACATAATCACTCGCCTCCGAGATACTGTTGATCGTGACCGCCGCCACCGCGGTCATCTTCACGGACCCCTCCGGATGATCGAATTCGGCGAGGCCGACCGAGGCCGAGAAACGTCCGAACGGGTTGTCAAACCGACCTGACGTCGATTCCGTGCGTTTCGGTTACCCGCTTAGGCCCGCGAAGACGAGCCACGGAACGATGAACAGGGCGAGTGTCAGCACTGCGAGGATCAGTAGGTACCCGATTCCCGTCCCCGCCGCGGTGAGCCACGACGGATGCTCGAATTCACCGAGATTGACTGCCATGTGCCACCAATCCCGTGACGAATGCATAAACGTACCGGAACGCCACTTCTCGACCGACCGCCGGCTCGGACCCGTCCTCGGATGCGAGCGCGGAAGACCGGTCTAGCGATAGACGTCCCCGTGCCGTTTACCGTACTCCCGGAGGGCGAGTCGGGCCCTGCGCCGCGAGGCGAAGCCAAATCCGACGGCGTCACACGCGTTGGCGTCGCACTTCCATCTGAACGTTCCGGAGTCGGCGTCTCTCGAGACCGAGGCGTCCGTCCCGCACAGCGGACAGGTCCACCCCCACTGCATATCACCAGCGTCGATATTGGGGCGATCCACGACAGGTCTTATCCGGGGATTAGCGCGATCACAGATATGGCCGTCCCTCCATCAGTTTGGTCTTTATCGGCGCAGTCGAGATTGGGTTCCGGACCGCTTTTACCGGGTGACCCGCTACGATTAGCCAATGACGAAGATCGTCGTGGTGGACAACCACGGACAGTTCACCCACCTGGAACGCCGGGCACTTCGCGACCTCGGCGTCGAGACGGAGTTGATCGATAACGACACACCCCCTGAAGCGGTCGATACCGACGGCGTCGTTCTCTCGGGCGGCCCCGACATGGATCGGATCGGCCGCTCCGCGGAATACCTCGAGGCGGACCTCCCGGTTCTCGGCATCTGTCTGGGAATGCAACTGATTGCGGAGGAACTCGGCGGCCGCGTCGGTGGCGGCGAGTACGGCGGCTACGCGGACGTGACCGTCGATATTGTCGACGATGACGATCCGCTGACTGGGTCGCTGTATCCGGAAACGCGCGTCTGGGCGAGCCACGCGGACGAGGTAAAGGAGCTGCCCGACGGGTTCGAACGTACGGGCAAAAGCGACGTCTGTGACATCGAAGCGATGAGTGACACCGATCGTAACCTCTACGGCGTCCAGTGGCACCCCGAAGTCGCCCACACCGAAGAGGGTGACGAGATATTCGAGAACTTTCTCGACATCTGTGAGTCGCGGTGACCTCTCCCAGCCTCCTCGCTCGCCTTCGCTGGGAGAAGAGGGAATGACGTCCTCCGCGCCGTAAACGGCGCGGTTTCCTCCGTGAGAGTCTCAGCCGGTCTCCGACTCGCCGGAGACGACAGTCCCGTCACGGTGGATGGTACTCGGGTTTGTACGCTGGTCGGTGGGACGGGGAGAACGTGGTGACTCCGATTAGTCGTGGTCGTCTCACTCGAACCGTGCTCGAAAACGCGACGCGTTTTCGCCATTCCGGAAATCGGTAATTTCCGAGGACACGGGCCGTGCCATCGGCCTGACTGCCTGTTCTGTCTGCCGCTATAAGAACGTCACTGAGGCCGTGAGGTCGGCGTGGTCCTCGCGCACGGACAGGTGAGCGTCTTCATCGAGAGAACACCGCCGTGTGCCCGCGCGTATCGATCAGTTCTGCGTTGATGCGGTCTGCGAGGTCGGCTGCCTTCTCGTCAGTCGAACTGCCCGCACGGGCAGCACGGAGGAACTTCACTTTTACAAGGGGACGACTCGAAAGCTGATCGTCGAGTTCGTCGACGACCGAGTCGATGCCACTCTTTCCGACCCAGACGGTTACATCGAGGTCGTGTGCCTTTCGCTTGCGCTCCTGTTTGTCCATGGCGTTCGGTAGCGACCCAAGGCGTTTCAATCTTCTCGAATCGATACCGACGGTAGCCACTGCCGGATCCAGGCGACGGCCATCACTGACGGCGATCACTCCTCGTACGGATATCTGGCGTGGGATCCACAGGCGCAGGTGATCACGATGTGCCCGTCCTGTACCCTGACACGAGCGTTTTTCCCCGGCCTGAGATAGGCGTCGCAGCGATCGCAGGTGAACCGACGAAACGCCCGCGGAAGAGAGAGCCTGTTTCGCTCCGCAATTCGACGTGCCAGACGAACGTACTCTCGAGCACGGTCGTCTTCACCCTCCGCCGCCGCCGCTCGAGCGAGGTCGTGAAGGCGCTCGATCCGCTCGGCGGCGATGTCCATACGGTATTTATCCTCGGCTTCGCTATTGATGTTACGTTCCGTCCACGTCCGGGGTCTCCGTCAAACCGGGACCGTTACGTGCGACTCATAGCCAAACATTAATATGTGCGTAATGTACCACTGATTGAAAAGATTCTTTACCCCACCCAGCATCCAGCTATAGTACACAATATTGTTATATATCAAACGCAAACAGGTATGACAATCCCCTATGAATTGGAACCCCACTCTATCAGAGGACAGCGTCAGTAGACGCTCGTTCCTCGCCGCCGGCGCAGCAGGCGCCGCTATCACGACGAGCGGTTGTATCGACAGCGTTCGAAATGCCGTCAATGATAACAGCACGAGGAGCCAGCTATCGCTCTCCATAGCCACGGTTCCTGCGGATGCTGATAGACAGAACGTCCAGATTGCGCGCCGTCTCGAGAAACACCTCGAGAAGGTCGGAATAGACGTCGCGCTCGACATGCGGTCACGGTCTGAACTACTGAAGTTGGTGCTGATCGAACACGATTTCGACCTCTATGTCGGCTTGCACCCGGCGGACTACGATCCAGATTTCCTCTACGAGGCCCTCCACTCTACGTATGCTAGCGAGAGAGGCTGGCAGAACCCGTTCGGGTTCACTAACATGGCGTTCGACACCCGTCTCGAAGAGCAGCGCCAAACGGACGGCGAAGAGCGAAAGGAAAACATCAAAAAGGTCCTGACGGGCCTTTCCCAGGAGAAACCGTTCGAACCAATCTGTTTTCCCGACGAGTATCGCGTCGCCAGAGCGGATCGGTTCGACGGCTGGGAGAACGGTCATCTCGCGACGCGACGTGGCTATCTCGGGCTCGAACCGGCCGACGGTGTTACCCAGCTTCACGCCCTCGTTACAAACGGCCGGATGACGCTGAATCTCAACCCCCTCTCGGCGCCGTTTCGGAAACGAGGGATGATAATCAACCTGCTCTACGACTCGCTGGGAACCGTATACGAGGGAGACGTCACCCCGTGGCTGGCCGAATCGTGGGATCTGCCCCCGGAGTCGACGGACGACGACGAATCGACGCACACGGCCACGGTAACGCTCCGAACTGGCTGTCAGTTCCACGACGGCGAACTGGTGACAGCCGACGACGTCGCGTTCACCTATCGGTTCCTCCAGGACACATCGATGGGACTGGCACCCGCGAAGTCGCCAGCACCGCGCTATAGGGGTCGCGTCGACGTGATCGACGAAATCACGACCGAAAGCGATTCCAAGCTCACATTCACTGTGACGGGCGGCCGAGAAACCTGTAAGCGAGCACTTACCGTGCCCATCTTGCCGGCGCACATCTGGCGCAATCGGATCAATCGACGCGCAGACGGTGACGAATTTACCGCACCACAGGGACGGTGGAGTGTCGTCACCGCTAACAACGTGCCACCTATCGGTAGCGGCCCGTTCCAGTTCGCCACTCGAACCGAAGACGAGTCGCTTCGGCTGCGACGCTACGACGATCACTTCACGTTGCGAGTGGGTGTCGAGTTGCCCGAGCCGACGCTCGAGGTACTGCGGTTCAGCGTCGACCCCGGGAGCGCCTCGTCGATCGGACGGGTCGAAGACGGTAGTGCGGACGTGACGGCCTCGATGCTCGGAGCGTACTCGCTGGGCGCGATCCCGGATTCCTCGACGATTACACAGATCAAATCCCCGTCTCGAATGTTCTACCACGTCGGATTCAACGTTCGAAATTCGCCGTTCAGCAACTCCCACTTTCGCCGAGCGATTGCGCAGTTGCTGGACAAGCAAGCAATCGTCGAAGACGTGTTCTATGGAAACGCGACAGCCACAGCAACGCCGATTTCCGGTGACTGGGTTCCATCCGACCTCGAGTGGGATGACGAGGACCCGGTAACGCCGTTCGTCGGCACGAACGGAACGCTCAACGTCGAAGCAGCCAAAAAGGCGTTCGAGCGGGCAGGCTTCCGTTACGATGATAACGGACGACTGCTTGGGGGCTACTAGAAGCGATGCTAGCCGAGGTGTTGACACAACTCGTCATCGTTATCATGATCTTGCTGCCGGTCTCGATTGCCGTCTTCGTCGGTCGTGAACGGCTCGCACAGACTCGAGCCGAGTGGCGAAGCAGACTCAGGATCGCTGGTCCGGTGATCGTCGTGTTGCTCATCGTATTGCTGATCAATCGGGTCGCCAGGCAGACGGCGCCAAAACTGTCGCGAGAGATCGGTATCCACCTGACAGCGATGTTCTACAATGTCGAAGGGGAGTTCATTCTGATCTTTCGGTCGATCCAGACGGCCGAGACGACGGCGTATTTCACGGCCATCTACGTCTACGGCTACACGTTCCTGTTGATATTCCCCGTTATCGCGTACTTTACCCTCTCCGATACGCGGATATTCCGCCGACTGCTGACCGCATACGCGCTCAACTACGCTATCGGGCTCGTGTTGTACATTTTCATTATCGCGTACGGCCCTCGGAACCTGATGCCCGCCGAACTGATGGAGCGAATGCTGTACGATACTAGCCCACAATATCAGTACCTCACCCGCGAGGTGAACAGCAACACAAACGTTTTTCCGTCGTTGCACACGTCGCTGTCGGCCACCGTCGCGACGTTCGCCTGGATGACGCGCTCGGCGTTTCCGAAGTGGTTCCCCGTTGCGACCGTCCTTGCGGCCAGCGTCGCGATTTCCACGATGTATCTCGGGATTCACTGGGGATTAGATGTTACTGCCGGCCTGTTACTCGCTGCTCTCTGTGTCACCCTTTCGGATCGACTCGTCGATCGCTGGTCACTGGCGGAGTTATCCGAGCAATTCGGTGACCGAATCCCCTGGGGACAGGACCACGATTAGTCACGCTGGTGGCGGATTCCCGACCGGTCAAGGCCGGTCCGTCGTTCGGTTTCGTCCGAGGGGGACGAACGGTCGCCTCACAAACACGCTGAACCGTCGACGGACTGGATCGCCGGAGAGCAAAATACTGTTATATCGCGGTTGGCTACTACGACTAGCGCACACGATGAACGGGCGAGGGGCTGGCCGGGAACGGAGCAATCGCACCGCTGACGGCAGTACCGTCAGTCGTCGGGCCATGTTAGCTGCGGCGACCGGCTTGACCGTTTCGACCGGTGGCTGCATTCAACGGCTCGGAGATATCGTGACCCGGAACAATATCAAACAACTTTCGCTGACTATTACGACGCTTCCCGCCGACAGCGACAGAGAGTGTATTCGAATCGCAAACGAGCTGGAACGGATATTTACGACGGTCGGGATCGACGTTTCTTTCGACGTGCGTTCTGATATCGATTTCCTCCAGACAGTGCTCTACGACCACGATTTCGACGTTTGTATCGGTCGCCATCCAGGCGGGACCGACCCGGATTTCCTGTACCAGGCCCTGCACTCGCTGTACGCCGACGAATCGGGGTGGCAAAACCCGTTCGGGTTCACTAACCTGACCGTCGACGCCTTTCTCGAGAAGCAACGCCAGATGAAGGGAGAAGACCGCCGCGAAGCAGTCACGGACGTACTCGAGTCGATTGCGACAGTCCAGCCGTTCGTTCCGATCTGCATTCCGGAAGAATACCGGGCCGTCAGGACCGACCGGTTCGAGGGGTGGGGGAACGGCCACCTCGCGACGCGACGTGGCTATCTCGGCCTCGACCCGGCCGCAGGCGTCACAACGCTTCGTGCAACCCATACGGATACGAGACCGACTGAAAACCTGAATCCGCTCGCGGTCGACTACCGCGGTCGCGGAACGTTCACGCAATTACTGTACGACTCGCTGGCGACCGACGATCCCAACGGGGACATTCAGCCGTGGCTTGCCGAGTCGTGGGAGTGGGACGGACGAACGGCGTCTGTCCGCCTCCGAGATGGGTGCGAGTTTCACGACGGGAGGCCGCTAACTGCTGCCGACGTCGGGTTCACCTACCGGTTCCTTCAGGACATGTCACTCGGGAAACGCGAAGTTCCCACACCGGCTCCCCGGTATCGGGGACAGGTCGAGTCGGTCGAGTCGGTCGCGATTCGGAGTCCTACTCGCCTGGAGATAACGGTCGAAACCAGTCCATCGGTCGGCGAACGGGCTTTTCTCGTCCCGATACTCCCACCCCACATCTGGCGCGAATGGGATGCGGACGCGAACGGACCGGGCGGTACCAGCCTCGCCCAGGGAACCACGAAAGCGATCGTCACGAACAACATTCCACCGATCGGAAGCGGCCCCTATCAGTTCACAGGACGGACGGAAGGCGATCAACTCACGCTCGAACGCTTTGGCACTCACTTCACGCTCAGATCCGACGTCGATCTTCCAGAACCGACCGTCGGTGCGTTCACCATCGGGATCTCCCCGAGCAGCAAAACGGCGATCGATGCTGTCGAAAATGATATGGGCGACGTCACGAGTTCGTCCCTGGAGTCGAACGTCGTCGACACGGCCTACATATCCGACACCAGCCGGTTGCTCGAATCGCCGTCGTGGACGTTTTACTTCCTCGGGTTCAACGCGCGCAAAGCACCGTTTAGCAACCCGCGGTTCCGACGAGTCATCGCACGCTTACTCGACAAGGAGTGGCTGGTCGAAAAGGTGTTCCACGGAAACGCACGGCCAGTTGCGACACCGGTCACCAAGCAATGGGTCCCCGAGAGCCTCGAGTGGAATGACGGCGACCCCGAAACACCGTTTCTAGGGACGGACGGCGAAGTCGACGTGGATGCCGCACGGTCGGCGTTCGAAAAGGCCGGGTTCCGATACGACGAGAAGGGACGGCTTCGGGTCAGACAGTGACCTCACCAGATAGACGCCCGGACAGCGACACCACCACAGGCAGGTAGATACTCGTCGCGGTGGCGCGAACTGTGGGTAATTGGGCCAGGCTATCGGGTTCAACTCGGAGTTGACGGGAAAACGGCTGTTGTGCCGCCTTCCGCGAGTGGCCAGCGGCGAAACGGATCGTGTTGATCGGTACTGGCCTGCTAGTCTTCGAGCGCGTCTGCGATTCGCTTGAGAGCGCGAGTCTGATCCCGCATTTCGTCGCGGAGTTGGCGGACTTCGCGGATCAATTCTTCGTTGCTCTCTTCCTGCCCGCCCGCGGCCGGCCCACCGGGACCGCCCGGGCCAGCACCGGGGCCGCCTCCCATCATGCCGCCCATCATCTGGGCGAACGGATTTCCGCCCATTCCACCAGGACCGCCGGGACCGCCGGGACCGCCACCGAACGGGCTTTCGGGAGCCTCACCCTCACCCTCGCCTTCGCCCTCTTCGGCACGCTTCTCTCGAATCTCCTCCACCCGTTCGCGGAAGGATTTCTCCTCGCTGTCCTCTCCCGTATCTTCTCCGTCAGGTGATTCGTTTTCATCCGACATACCATCGGATTCTGTAGCGCGGGGGAAAAGGGTTGCCATGTCTCGGAGAGACATCGTGTTACCATCGGGTCCGACCCGGCGGCTGCGAGGCCGTAAGTGAGATCCGCGTCCCTGGATCTCGAAGCGGTATCCCGGACGGATCGAAACGGGATCCGGCCCACTCGAGGGGAAACGGCGACGCTACGCACGAATCGGAGTACGATCGAGTCGGTCCATCGTTGTATCGACTCGTCGATCAGTAAAGTTGCGGCCAAAAGCGACGGACGGCTGTCGACCTCCGTATGAGGTGCTCAGGCGAACGTTTTCGAGACGTCTTCGGTCTCGTCGGATTCCGCCTGGACTTTCTCCCAGGCACTCTGGAAGTCTTGCATCCGGATCTCGGTTCGATCGTCACGGATGGCAAACATCCCGGCTTCGGTACAGACGGCTTTGATATCCGCACCGGAGGCGTTGTCGGCCTCGGCCGCCAGTTCTCCGAATTCGACGTCGTCGGAGACGTTCATCCCCCGAGTGTGAATTTCGAAGATGATTTCGCGGCCCTCCTGGTTCGGTTTCGGCACTTCGATGAGGCGGTCGAATCGGCCAGGGCGGAGAATCGCGCGGTCGAGCATGTCGAAGCGATTGGTCGCCGCGATGATGCGGATCTCACCGCGCTCTTCGAAGCCGTCCATCTCGGAGAGCAGTTGCATCATCGTCCGCTGGACCTCCGCGTCACCGGAGGTTTTCGACTCCGTCCGCTTGGCGGCGATGGCGTCTATCTCGTCGATGAAGATGACGGCAGGTTCGTGCTCGCGGGCGACGTTGAATAGGTCTCGAACGAGTTTTGCCCCCTCGCCGATGAACTTGTGAACCAGCTCCGAGCCGGCCATCTTAATAAAGGTGGCGTCGGTCTGGTTGGCGACTGCTTTCGCGAGCATCGTTTTGCCAGTCCCCGGTGGCCCGTACAGCAAGACGCCGCTCGGCGGATCGATCCCGACATTGTCGAACATGTCGGGTTTCTCGAGGGGCATCTCGACAGTTTCGCGGACCTCCTGCATCTGCTCTTCGAGACCGCCGATGTCCTCGTAGCTGACGTCGGGGCTCTCGGTGACCTCCATTACGCGAGCCCGGACGTCGGTTTCGTTCGAGAGGGGCTTGACGATGGAGAGTGAGTTGTTGACCGCCACGCGCGCATCAGGATCGAGATCGTTGCGCATCTCGTCGGTGACTTCGGTCAACGCCTCCTGATTGTTCCCGTGTTGTTTGATGATGACGCCTTCGTCCGTTATTTCCTGGACCGTGGCGACGAACAGCGGTGACTGCTTGAGTTTCTTGTTTTCATGTGTGAGACGCTCGAGTTTCTGCTGGTACTTGTTGTTCTCGGCGTTTGCGTCGAGAAGCTTGTCGCGCATATCCTCGTTCTGCGCCTCGAGGATCTCCAGCCGGTCCTCGAGCGCCTGGATTTTCTCCTGTTGGGACGCCTCGTCCTCGTCGTATGGGAGGTCGACGTCGTCCACAGTGTCGCTCATCACCCAGTCTTTGGGGGCTGGTTCATAAGAGGCTTCGGGTAGGTACACTCGCTCGCAATGTATTACCCATAAGCATCAAACGGAATAGAAAATATTATCACCTTGTATTCGGAATGGGGAGATACGATGAGCGCCTCAGAGTCGCTTCGACAGGAGACTAGCCAGTCGGGGTCGTGGGACGACGTCCACGATCTTCCACCGAGTGCGAAACTCGTCGCGAAAGTCCTCGAGTACAACGATACGATGACCCAGCAACAACTCGCCGACGAGACGCTGCTTCCGTCCCGGACGGTCCGGTACGCTCTGAACCGCCTCGACGAAGCGAACGTTATCGACTCTCGGTTCTCGTTCTCCGACGCCCGCAAGCGCCTCTACAGCCTCGATATCGAGGCCTAATCGCCCCCTCCTCCGACGTCTGTCGATTCGTCTTCGTCGCGATAACACGCACGCGGCTACCCCCTCGATCGAGTCGTTCAGACGTACCGCGAAGCCTGTGATACCCGGACGTGCTCGTTTGGGTGAGAACCCACAGTGCTATTCTCAGCGGACGAAGCCCCAACGTCGACGTGATTGTATACGTCTGCGGTCCAGCTGATCAGTTGTCCATCTGCGAGTTGCGTCTGCACTCGTATTACCGACCGCCGTGGACTGCGGTAGCGGCATTTTGGATCAGTCTCAGTAGCCTGGACGGTCGGCCCAACGGCACTTTCACTCCGGTCACGGAACCCCTTTAGGGTCGGCTCGCCAACGACTGGTCAATGACGCGGGTAATCCACACGGGCGATACCCACATCGGGTACCAGCAGTACAACTCGCCCGAGCGACGACGGGACTTCCTCGAGGCATTTCGCAACGTCGCCGAGGACGCAGTCTCGGACGGCGTCGACGCGGTGGTCCACGCCGGCGACCTCTTTCACGACCGCCGACCGAGTCTCGTCGACCTCCAGGGAACTGTCGACATCCTTCGAACGCTTGCCGACGCCGATATTCCCTTTCTCGCCGTCGTCGGCAATCACGAGTCGAAACGCGACGCCCAGTGGCTCGATCTCTTTGCGGATCTCGGGCTGGCGAGACGACTCGGCGCCGATCCAGTCGTCATCGGCGACGTGGCGTTCTACGGACTCGACTTCGTGCCACGCTCACGACGTGACGACCTCGAGTACGAGTTTACGTCGATGCCCGACGAGGCCGACTGCGCCACGCTCGTCAGCCACGGCCTCTTCGAACCCTTCGCGCACGCGGACTGGGAGACGGAAACCGTCCTCCGGGAGTCGACGGTCGATTTCGACGCCGTCCTGCTGGGCGATAACCACGCGCCCGACACCGCCGAAGTCCTCGATACGTGGGTCACCTACTGCGGTTCGACCGAGCGCGCGAGCGCCAGCGAACGCGAGAATCGAGGCTACAATCTCGTGGACGTCGAGGACGACGGGACGGTCGCGATCCGACGTCGCGGGCTCACCGCGACCCGGGAGTTCGTCTTCGTCGACGTCGAGTTAGCAGCGGGCGAAGGGATCGACCGCGTTCAGGAACGCGTTCGTCAACACGACCTCGCGGACGCAGTCGTCATCGTCACCGTCGAAGGGGACGGGCGACCGATCCCTCCTGCTGCGATCGAGGAACTCGCGATCGACCGCGGTGCACTCGTCGCTCGAGTCAACGACCGACGGGAACTCCCCGACGAGGACGAGGCCGTTTCGGTCAGTTTCGCCAACCCGGACGACGCGGTCCGCAAACGCGTCCGCGAACTCGGGCTCAGCGACGCCGCACTCGAGATAGACGAAACGGTCCGAAACGACGACCTCGCGGACGCGAACGTCCGTGAATCGGTCGAGCGTCGAGTTCGCGAGTTGCTCGAGGAGGATCGTTCGGCCTTCGATCCCGCCCCCGCCCCCGATCGCGAGCCGAGCGAGGAAGACGTAACGACGGTCGCCGATCACATAGCCGACGGAGCCGAGTCTGCGGTCGACTCAGTCGAGTTGTCGGATGCGACGATCGACGAGGACGTGAGTGGCGATATCGAAACTGACGCCGAAACCACTGCCGACACCGAAGCCGCCGACGATTCGTCCGACAGCGAGACCGCGTCGCTGGGTGATTTCGCGTGAGAGTCGATCGTGTACGGCTTCTGAATTTCAAGTGCTATGGCGACGCCGATCTCTCGCTCGAGCGCGGTGTCACGGTCGTCCACGGCGTCAACGGCAGCGGGAAGTCGACGCTGCTCGAAGCGGTTTTCTTCGCGCTCTACGGTTCGAAGGCACTTTCTGAACGCACCCTCGACGACGTCATCACGACCGGCGAGGAAGCAGCCGAGGTCGAACTCTGGTTCACTCACGACGGTGTCGCGTATCGTGTCGAACGGCGTCTGAAACTGCGCGGCGACCGTGCCACCACGACGAAATGTGTCCTCGAAACGCCGACTGGAACGATCGAGGGGGCCCGCGACGTCCGTCGCGAGGTGACCCAACTCCTGCGGATGGACGCCGAAGCCTTCGTCAACTGTGCGTACGTTCGTCAGGGAGAGGTAAACAAGCTGATTCACGCCTCGCCGAGCGATCGGCAAGACATGATCGACGACCTCCTTCAACTCGGCGCACTCGAGGAGTATCGCGAGCGAGGCAGCGAGGCTCGACTCGGCGTCAAGACGGTCCTCGACGGTCAGCGTGAGGTTCTCGAGGACGTTCGCAAACAGGTCGAACAGAAGGAGAAAAAAGACCTCCACGAGCGCCTGAACGGGCTCGAATCTCGGCGGGCCGATCTTACGGACGAGATCGAACATTACGAAAAACAGCGCGAGCAGGCCCGGCAGACGCTCGACACCGCAAAAGCGGTCCTCGAGCGCCACGAGGAAACCCGCGAGGAGATCACGTCGCTCGCCGAAGAGATCGACGACCTCCGGTCGAAGATCAGCGAAACCGAACGCAAACGCGAGGAAGCGACCGACGACATCCGCGAAATCCGGGAGCGCCGCGACGAACTCGCGGCCGAACGCGCCGACCTCCTCGAGGATGTCGACCTCGAGATGGGCGATCCGGATCGAGAATCGGTCGAACGGCGTATCGACGATCTTGAGGCACGCGACGAGGATCTCCGGGACGAGCTCGAAGACGTTCGAGTGACGATTACCGAGGGGACCAACGAAATCGAACGGCTCCGGGAGGAAGCAGAGGACCTCGAGTCAGAGACGACGGTGGCTCGCGAAGAGGCCGACGGCCTCGACGACCGAATAGCGGCCGACGAGGAGACGATCGCGGAACGCGAGGAGCGTCTCGACGACCTCGAGACGCAAATCGAGACTGCGCAGGCGAGGGTCGACGATTCGCCGATCGACTTCGGGGAGGCCGAATCCACGCTCGAAGCACTCGAGGCCGAACGGGAAAACCTGGTCTCCAAGAGCAACGACCTCACCGCCGACATCAGGGCCGCAGAAAAGGCGATCGAGGAGGGCGAACGGCTACTCGAGGAAGGCAAATGCCCAGAGTGCGGGCAACCGGTCCAGGACTCGCCCCACGTGAACGTCATAGACGACCGACGAGAGGAACTCGCCGACCTCGAGGACCGACGCGATGACGTCGAGGCCGACCGCGACGCTCTCACCGAACGGATCGAACGGGTCGAGAAATTACGGGAAGCTGAGCGGCGGGTCGACCGGCTCGAGGAGAACCGCCACAACATCGAGCAGTTGCTCGCGGAGAAACGCGAAACGTTGACCGATCGCCGTGATCAACGAGAACAACTCCGAAACGACGCCGCGGAGTACGAGGCCGAAGCCGAGGCGAAGCGATCCGAAGCGGACGACCGCGAGGAAGACGTGACCGAGGCGAGAGCCGCGCTCGGCGAAATCAACACTGAGCGCGGGGAGATCAAGGAAACGCTCGCATCACTCCGTCGCGTGTCGGAAATCGCCGACGAGCGCTCGACGCTCGAGAGCGAAATCGAAACCTTGCGCGAACGACAGCAGGACTGGGAGACGATGAACGACGAACGCCGGGAACAGCTCTCGGCAAAGCGCGCCAGAAAGGGGGACCTCGAATCGGAGTTCGACGAAGAACGGGTCGAAACCGCTCGCACGGACAAGAATAACGCCGAGAACTACATCGAACAGGTCGACGAGAAACTCGACGACCTCGTGGAGAAGCGGACCGAGGTCCAGAACGCGATCGGCGCCGTCGAACGCGAAATCGAGGAACTGGAGGAACACCGCGAGCGTCTCGAAGCCGTCGAGGAGCGGTGCGACCGACTCGAGACGCTGTACGACGAGGCCGAGACGCTGCAGACGACCTACGGCGAACTGCGGACGGAACTACGCCAGCGGAACGTCGAGACGCTGGAGCGACTGCTCAACGAAACGTTCGAACTGGTCTACCAGAACGACTCCTACGCGTCGATCGATCTCGACGGCGACTACCGGCTGACCGTCTATCAGAAAGACGGCGAAGCGCTCGAGCCCGAACAGTTGTCGGGCGGCGAACGTGCGTTGTTCAATCTCAGCCTGCGGTGTGCGATCTATCGACTACTCGCAGAGGGCGTCGAGGGGACCGCGCCGATGCCGCCGCTGATCCTCGACGAACCGACGGTGTTTCTCGACTCCGGTCACGTGACGCAACTCGTATCGCTCGTCGAATCGATGCGCGATCTGGGCGTCGAACAGATCGTCGTCGTCAGCCACGACGAGGAACTCGTCGGCGCGGCCGACTCGCTCGTCCGCGTCGAGAAGGACGCGACGTCGAATCGCTCTCGACTCGAGCGCGGTCAGCCGCCCGAAGTGGAACTGTTGGCGTCGAACTAGGGCTGTTTCGGGTCGTGATGCAGACTATGCGAGGGGGGAACGGCTCGATACGGTCGATATTTCACAGCCCGTCCGGGAGACGAGAACTGTCTCACATCGTCCCTCGTAGTTCGTCCTTCACTCGCTTTGTTCGTGAGTGGAGCCGTTTCGGATCGCCTCGAGTGCGGTGGCACACTCCTCTGTGATCCGATAGCCGCGGTGGCCGGCGATATCGGTCTCCTCGATCAAACCGGCCGTCGAGAGAGCAGTGAGTCGGCCGTGCAGGTCGCTCTCACAGAGATCGTACGCGTCGAGCAGCGTGCGGACGTCGAGGGGGCCCCGTTCCGCGAGCTCGATCAGGAGGCCGAGCGTTTGCTCGTCGTGAACGTTCGTCAGGAGGGTCACGACCGGTTCGTCGACGCTTCGAGCGGCCGTCTCGAGGGCCGATTCCTCGTCGACCGCTTCGAGGCGGTCGTTCTGGATGTAACATTCGTTTCCAGTTGTGGGGTCGCGGACGAGACTCGCGTCCGTGGAGTGTTTGAGAAGGAGATAGCGCTTACCGGTGTCATCCTGGACGGATTTCATAGTTTCCTTGAATCGTCGGTCGATGTCGTGTTGATGCCGTCGGTTGCACTTGTATTCAACGTTTCGTCCGGTTCGTTCCGGTCGTCCGTCGAGTCCGTCGAGCCCGTCGAATCGGCCGAGTCCGTCGCTGTCGTCGACCCGGATACAGTATGCTGGTACTGCTTGTATCGGCGAGCGGAAAATCCCGTGAGAACGAGGCCGATAGCAAGCAGCCAGCCACCTCTGGTCACGTCTCCGTCGAAGAGCAGAAAGAGGGCACCGAGCGAGAGGGCCAGAATCGCCCCGTTGAGAACGACTACGAGGACCCAGAACGACTCGAGGAGTTCCTCCGAGGCGTCGGTTTCGGGGGTCGTTACAGCGGGTATCGTGATCGAATCGGTCGCGGTATCGGTTTCGGACTCATCGACCCCTATCTGGGGAATCGTCAGCGAATCGTGGTCGGGATCCATGAACTTCTCTTCGGGGTTTCGGTATCGCTCACCCGGGTCCCTGACCGCCTCCTCCGGATCCGGATCTCGGTCTGCGGACTCGTCATCGATCGAGTCGAATACCACGTGTGAGCGAAGGGTGAACGGCAGGAAAAGTGTTCGCGTTTGGGCTGCCTCTTAGGCGAGTTCCTCGAGCGTGAGGGTTCGGGACGTCTCCATCCACGCGAGCGGGTTCTGGGCATCGTAGAAGACGACGCCGTTCTCAGTCTCGTAGGACTCGATCGTTGCGGTACCCTCGGGTTCGCTACTCGGTTCGCGCCGATCCGTCACGTCATCGTTCACATGGGTGGACACATCGATCACCTACATCAATGTTATGTGTTACCAAGTTAAAGGTCTTCTTGTCTCTGTACCCCTCCGGACGCACCCTCAATAAACGGCTCGTCGTGTGCAGCGACCCACGAGGAGCAGGTATGACTGACGGAAGACGAAGTCGCACCCGAAATCTGTGCCGAAACCGAACGCGACATCTTGAAACCGGTCTATGGGACGCGAATCGGTCGCTAAAGACGCCTGTTTCACCACCTTCCATAGGTCAGACTCGCCACACGCTCACAGGCCGTCGCGAAATATCGTAGCCTGGCATCCGTCTCGTGCATCTCCGGTCCACCATCGGTCGCCCTCCGTCTCATCCGGGCCACCCGTTTCAGCGGGATAGCCCTCAAGACGGCCCAGACGGTGACGATCACGGAGTGGGATTGCAGGGGTTTTTAACCGCCGACTGCTAATCCGGGTATCATGACTGAGGCGGGCCAGACCGGACTGACGGAGTTCGGTGGTGACTCCGACGCGACCGACGACCGTCCGGCAGAAGAGGCGGTTGCCGTCGCCGGCAACGGCGGGTCCACCGCCGTGGAGGTGATCGACGTCGTCGAAGAGACGCTCCCCGAACCCGACGGGGAACTCGAACTTGCCGTGATGCAGGTCGACTACACGATCGCCGGCTACGGCGACGAGGAGCGACCGATCATGCACGTCTTCGGGCGGACGCCCAAACAGGATCTAGAGCACATCCAGGTCGTCGGCTTTCGACCCTACTTCTACGCGCCGACGGACTCGCTCGAACGGCCGCCAGAGGAGCAATACGACCGGCTTACCGGGAGTCGGGAGGTCGGTCACGACGGCCAACCCTACGAGAGCATCCGGGGTGAGAAACTCACCAAAATTTTCGGGCAGACGCCCCGAGACGTCGGGCAGGTGCGCGACGATTTCGACCACTACGAGGCAGACATCCTGTTTCCGAATCGGTTCCTGATCGACAAGGACATCCGCAGCGGAATTCGGATTCCGGAGCGTCGGGCCGGCGACGGTTCGTTGATCGTCCCTCACGACGAGGTCGAAGCGGCAGACGTCGACGCTCGACCGCGCGTCTGTACGTTCGACATCGAAGTCGACGACCGTTCTGGCTTTCCCGAGGATGGCGAGGAACCGATCGTTTGTCTCACCAGCCACGACTCCTACCGAGACGAGTACGTCATGTGGCTGTACGAGGCGCCGGTCGGTGACGGAGTGGCCCCGACCGAGATAACGGCGTACGAGCCGATCGAAGGCGAAATAGAGCACGAAGTGCGCAGCTTCGAGGACGAAGCGGCGATGCTCGAGGCCTTCATCGACTATATCGACGAGACCGATCCGGATCTGCTTACCGGTTGGAACTTCGAGGACTTCGACGCGCCGTACTTCCTCGATCGCCTCGAGGAACTCGATGGCCCACATCACGAGTACGACCTGACCGTCGACCGCCTCTCTCGGGTCGACGAGGTCTGGCGGAGTAACTGGGGCGGCCCGGACATAAAGGGCCGCATCGTCTTCGACCTACTCTATGCCTACCAACGGACGGTCTTCTCGGAACTCGACTCCTACCGCCTCGACGCGGTCGGCGAGGAGGAACTCGGCGTCGGCAAGGAACGCTACGCCGGTGATATCGGCGACCTCTGGGAGGACGATCCAACGCAACTGCTCGAATACAACCTCCGGGACGTCGAACTCTGCGTCGAACTCGACCGCCAACAGGAAATCATCGCGTTCTGGGACGAGGTGCGATCGTTCGTCGGCTGTAAACTCGAGGATGCACCGACCCCCGGCGACGCGGTCGACATGTACGTCCTCCACGAAGCGCACGGACGGTTTTCCCTCCCGTCGAAGGGGCAACAGGAGGCCGGCGAGGAGTACGAAGGCGGTGCAGTGTTCGAGCCGATCACGGGCGTCAAAGAGAACGTCACCGTACTCGACCTGAAGTCGCTGTATCCGATGTGCATGGTGACGGTCAACGCGTCACCCGAAACGAGAGTCGATCCAGACGAGTACGACGGCGAGACGTTCGTCGCACCGACACGACCGGAGCCGACCCACTTCCGAAAGGAACCCGACGGGGTCATGCGGGAGATGATCAACGAATTGCTTGCCGAACGCGAGGAGAAGAAGTCCCAGCGAAACCAGCACGAGCCCGGCAGCAGGGAGTACGAACAGTACGACCGTCAGCAGGGAGCGGTAAAGGTTATTATGAACTGCTTCACGCCGGATACGGAGGTACTGACACCCAGCGGTGTTCGCAGTATCACCGACCTCAAGGTCGGCGACGAGGTGTATTCGCTCGATCCGGAAACAAATACTCTCGAGGTGAAACCCGTCGTCGAAACCCACACGTATCCCGATTACGACGGCGACCTGATCGACATCGAGACCAGCAAGATCGATTTCCGCGTCACGCCGAACCACCGAATGCTCGTTCGAAAGAACGAGACGAACGGTATCACTGAGGACGAATACCGATTCATCGAGGCCGGAAATCTCGATTCGGCGACAAATTACGAACTCCCGCACGACTGGGAGGGTCCCGACGGAGACGAACTCGGAGAAATCGATCTCACCGAGTTGATCGACGGCGACTACGAAGTTTGGGTTCGACCGTCCGTTCCCGGCCGAACGTTCACCGCAGAGCTAGGCTGGACACCGCGTCGTGTGCCGAAAGCCGACGTCGGGAAAACGGGCTACGTTTTCACCGCCGAGGAGTTCGATGAACACCGCGACTATATCGAAGACGTCTGCGACCTAAGCTTCATCCACCGCGAATCCGGCCGGACGTGGATTCCGCGGACATACAAAGGAGACCATTTCCTTGACCTGCTTGCGTGGTTCATAACCGAAGGAAACGTCTACACGTCCGAAGACGAACAGTTCGGCGAAAACTTCCGCGGAACTGTGACGTCGATTCAATTGGCTCAGAACAAACTACCGATCGCTGACGGCGGCGTCGACCACCACGCGACGATCGGCGAACTGTTCGAAGACATTGGACTCGACTACTACGTCGACGACCACTGTTATTCGATCACGTCGAAACTTCTTGGAAACTTTTTGGCATCAATCTGTGGCGAAAACAGCTTCCAAAAACGAATCCCCGATTTCGTCTTCGACTGTAGCCGCAGGCAGAAACGACGCTTCCTCGAAGTGCTCATCGATGGTGACGGCGACCGCCAGGTCAATTCGTGGCGATACTCCACCTCGAGCGAGCGGCTTCGCGATGACGTCCTTCGGCTCTGTACACACCTAGGTCTGACGGCAAACTACAGTCGAGACAGCGGAACATGGCGGATCTACGTGACCGAAGAGTCGAAAAACACGCTACGGATGCATCGGAGTTCCGCCCGAAGTACTGCCCAAAACGGTGTCTATTGTGTCACCGTCGAAGACAACCACACGTTGCTCGCGGGGCGAAACGGAAAGTTCCAGTTCGTCGGTCAATCCCTGTACGGTGTCTCAGGCTGGGAACAGTTCCGCCTCTACGACAAGGAAGCAGCATCGGCGATTACTGCAACTGGTCGAGAAGTTATCGAGTTCACTGAAACCGCTGCCAACGAAGAGGGATACAATGTTACGTACGGCGACACTGACAGCGTGATGCTCGAACTCGGTCCTGACGTATCGAAAGAAGAGGCAATCGAGCAGTCGTTCGAACTCGAAGACCACATCAACGGTCGCTACGATGACTTTGCGCAAGACGAATTGAACGCCGACTTCCACCGGTTCCAAATCGAATTCGAGAAACTCTACCGGCGGTTCTTCCAGGCCGGAACGAAAAAACGGTACGCGGGCCACATCATCTGGAAGGAGGGCAAGGACGTCGACGACGTCGACATCGTCGGCTTCGAGTACCAGCGCTCGGACATCGCACCCATCACGAAGGAGGTCCAGCACAGGGTCATCGATATGATCGTCAGGGACGGCGACGTCGAAGGCGCAAAAGAGTACGTCAACGGGATCATCGAAGACGTGCTGGCGGACAACATCTCGCTCGAGGACATCGCGATCCCCGGCGGGATCGGCAAGCGACTGGACAATTACGACACCGATACGGCGCAGGTCCGCGGCGCGAAGTACGCCAACCTGATGCTCGGCACCAACTTCCAGCGCGGGAGCAAACCCAAGCGACTCTACCTCGAGCGCGTCGATCCGACGTTCTTCGAGCGCCTCGAGAACGAAGCGGGGTTCGACGCCCGCACCGATCCGCTCTACGGCGCGTTCAAACGCGACCCCGACGTCATCTGCTTCGAGTACGAAGATCAGGTTCCCGCGGAATTCGAGGTCGACTCCGAGAAGATGCTGGAGAAAACGTTGAAGGGCCCGATCGAGCGCATTCTCGAGGCGCTCGACGTCTCCTGGGAAGAGGTGAAAAGCGGCCAGGAACAAACCGGTCTCGATCGATACTGGTGAGCGGCGGTCCAGTATCGAACCGGGGATTTCGAACCAGGGAACCCGACGTGGAGTGGACGTTCGCTTCTCGTTTTGGAAAATTATTTTTGCAGAGCGGAATCGTATCCAATTGGATACGAAACCGTTATCAGTCATACGACCCACCCTTCAAGTGACAGAGTACTATGGCACGTCTCGAACTACGCAACCTGCATGCCGAAGTAGCGGAGGGCGACGAGAAGATCCTCGAGGGCGTCGACCTCGAGGTCGAATCGGGCGAGATCCACGCTCTGATGGGGCCGAACGGCTCCGGGAAGTCCACGACTGCGAAGGTTATCGCCGGCCATCCCGCGTACGAGGTTACCGACGGCGAGGTCCTGCTCCACCTGGAGGAAGGCGAGTTCGGCGACGAAATCGAAATCGACGAGGACCACCGAACCTGGGAGCTGCTCGACCTCGAGCCGAACGAGCGTGCTGCACTCGGCGTCTTCCTCGGCTTCCAGTATCCGGCCGAAATCGAAGGCGTTACGATGACGAACTTCCTCCGAACGGCGCTGAACGCCAAGATCGAGGAGCGTGAGGAACTCTTCGATGAGGGCGAGGGTGAGGACGAAGACGAAGACGACGGCTTCGAAACCTCTCCGATGGAAGGACCCGCGGACGAGGGCGAAATCGGTGTCGCCGAGTTTCAGGAGATCCTCCAGGAGAAGATGGAACAGCTGGATATAGACGAGAAGTTCGCTCAGCGCTACCTCAACGCCGGCTTCTCCGGCGGTGAAAAGAAACAGAACGAAGTCCTGCAAGCCGCGATCCTCGAGCCGTCAATCGCCGTATTGGACGAGATCGACTCCGGACTCGACATCGACCGACTGCAGGACGTCTCCGCCGGTATTAACGCGCTTCGCGACGAACAGGGGACTGGCATTCTGCAGATCACCCACTATCAGCGCATCCTCGAGTACGTCGAACCGGATCACGTCCACGTGATGCTCGACGGCCAGATCGCGAAAAGCGGCGGTCCCGAACTCGCCGAAGAACTCGAGGACAAGGGGTACGACTGGGTCCGCGAAGAGGTCTACGGCACCCCGTAACCGAATTCAGCTAGAACAACCGTAATAACGTTGCAGCCGTAACCACAACTACGATCAACCAATGAGTTCCGAACAAGACCACCTAAAAGAGACAGACACCGAGGCCCGGTTCGAGTTCAAGAAAGAACAGAACGCTGCGGTCAAATCCGACAAGGGCCTGACAGAGGAGGTCATTCGCATGATCTCCGAGGACAAGGACGAGCCAGACTGGATGCTCGAGCGCCGTCTCCGTGCGCTCCGGCAGTACCAGAACATGCCGATGCCGTCGGGCTGGCCCGGAATGCCGGACCTCTCCGAACTCGACGTCGGAGAGATTGTCCCGTACATTCGCCCGGACGTCGACAAGCGCGAAGGCGTCGACGACTGGACGGAACTGCCCGACGAGATCAAGGACACGTTCGACAAACTGGGTATCCCGGAGGCCGAGAAGAACGCCCTGTCCGGCGTCGGTGCCCAGTACGAGTCCGAAGTCGTCTACCAGAACATGCAGGAACAGTGGGAGGAGAAGGGTGTCATCTTCATGAACATGGACCGCGCGGTTCAGGAGCACCCGGACCTCGTCAAGGAACACTTCATGACGACGTGCGTCCCACCGAGCGACAACAAGTTCGCCGCGCTGCACGGTGCCGTCTGGTCCGGCGGGTCGTTCGTCTACGTTCCCGAGGGAGTCACCGTACAGATGCCCGTTCAGGCGTACTTCCGGATGAACTCCGAAGGGATGGGACAGTTCGAGCACACGCTCATCATCGCCGAGGAAGGGTCCGAAGTTCACTATATCGAGGGCTGTTCAGCACCGAAGTACGGCACCCACAACCTGCACTCGGGCGGCGTCGAGGTGTTCGTCGGCGAGGACGCACACGTTCAGTACTCGACGGTCCAGAACTGGTCGAAGAACACGTTCAACCTGAACACCAAACGCGCCATCGTCGAATCCAACGGCACGATGGAGTGGGTTTCGGGTAGCATGGGCTCGAAAGCGACCATGCTCTACCCGTGTTCGATCCTCAAGGGTCGCGGAGCGACCGACACCCACATCACGATCGCATTCGCCGGCGAGGGCCAGGACATCGACACCGGTGCGAAGGTCTACCACAACGCGCCGAACACGAGTTCCACCATCGAGTCCAAGTCGATCTCGAAAGACGGCGGCCGCACTAACTACCGCGGTCTCGTTCACATCGCTGACGGCGCCGAGAACTCCTCGACCGCCGTCGAGTGTGACGCCCTGATGTTCGACAACGAGTCCACCTCCGACACCATGCCGTACATGGAAATCGAGGAATCGAAAGTCGACGTCGCACACGAAGCGACCGTCGGTAAGATCGGCGACGAGGACATTTTCTACCTCCAGAGCCGCGGTCTGGACGACGACGACGCCAAGAAGATGATCGTCGCCGGCTTCATCGAGCCGATCACGGAGGAACTGCCGATCGAGTACGCGGTCGAACTCAACCGTCTCATCGAACTCGAGATGGAAGGAAGCCTCGGATAATATGAGCGCAGGAACACAGGTACACGCCAATCTGACGGAAGAACAGGTACGCGATATCAGCGAGGGGCTCGACGAGCCCGACTGGCTCACGGAGATCCGCCTCGAAGCACTCGAGTCACTCGAGGACCTCGACATGCCGGACGTTATCCGGACGCCGGGTCGCGACTGGACGAACCTTCACGACCTGGACTTCGAGTCCCTCGTTGACCCCCTGAATACGGCCGAAAACAAGGACCAACTCGGTCCGGACGAGGTCGACGTCCTCCCGTGGGCCGAGGCGGTTCAGGAACACGAGAAGCTGTTGCAAGACCACTTCGGCTCCGTCGTCGACCCCCTGGAGAACTACCTGACTGCGCTCTCGACGGCGCTGTTTAGCACCGGGACGGTCATCTACGTCCCCGAAGGCGTCGACGCCGAAGACGTGACCGTTCGCACGGAGCAGAACTCTCGCTCGTTGTTCAACTACACGCTCGTCGTCACTGAAGAATCGAGTTCGGTGACGATCCTCGAGCGGCAGTCAACGGGTACGGAAGCCGAAGAGCAGTACTACAGCGGGGTCGTTGAAATCGTTGCCGGCGAGAACAGCTACGTGCAGTACGGCAGCCTGCAAAATCTTTCGGAGGATGCATACAATTTCACCGTAAAGCGCGGTGTCGCAGACACCTACGCCACGATCGACTGGATCGAGGGCAATCTCGGCACGCAACTGACCAAAACGGAGGTCTCGACGGAACTCAGCGGCGACTCCTCGGAAACGCAGATCGTCGGGGCCTTCTACGGTCACAACGATCAGCACTTCGACCTCGACGCCAAGGTCTGGCACCGCGCCGAGCATACGACCGCCGATCTCGTCACCCGCGGCGTCACGGACGACGTCGCCCGCTCGGTCTACGAAGGCGTTCAGGACGTCGGCGCGGACGCCTGGGACACAAGCTCCTACCAGCGCGAAAACACGTTGATGCTCTCCGACGAGAGCGAGGCCGACGCGTCTCCGAAGTTGATCATCAACAACCACGACACGGAAGCCAGCCACTCCGCGACAGTCGGTCAGATCGACGAGGAGGACCTGCTGTACATGACCTCTCGAGGTGTCGACCCACGTGCTGCGCGTAACATGCTCGTCGAAGGCTTCTTCGTGCCTGTCTTGGCGGAGGTCGACGTCGACGAACTCCGAGACGACCTCGAGGAACTCATCGCCGTACGCCTTCACAAACGCGACTGATCGCGGTTCGACCGTGGCTCGACTTCGGTCGGTTGGAACGTTTTCTCCGAGGCTCGACTCGTCGTTTGCAAACGCAATGCAGAGCGAAGCGGAGGCTCACGGCATCTACCTCCACGCCGATGACCCAAGAAATCGTATTACCAACAACTGTTAGCCACGAATCGTGGTGCGAACACGCTGACCGTCGAGGCTCCAGCCGAACAGTCACGCACTGCTCGTCCGTCTCACCGAACCGTAGAAACGGATCGACTGGTCGATAAAGGCAATAGGGAAACATAAGTACCGACGGTCCTGTATGTCACCCATGAGTCTGGGACAGCGTGTCTCGAGCGACCACCAGTTGACCCGATTGCTCCAGATCGGGGTCGTCCTGGAGGAAGTCGTCGAGTCACGCGCCGCCCACCATATCGAGTCCCTGCCCCCGGAAGAGCGGGCGGAATTCGACGAAGAGGTGGAGGAGTTGCTCGCGGAGGCTGCGAGAGAGTCGGCCGAACACCGCGAGCGGCTTGAGGCGCTGATAGACGACCTCGAGGCGGAAACGGTCGGATACGAGGAAATAAACGCGTTAGTCGATGCCCAGTACGGGCCACCGGAGGATACGGACGGCGTCCTCTACGATCAACTTGCCAACGAGGAGACGGCCTACAAGTTCTACGACGACCTGATCGCCGCGATCGAAGCGTCAACAGCCGAGTTTGCTGTCGATCGGGATCGGCTGCTCGAAACGCTGTATGCGATCCGCGAGGAGGAAAAAGAGGGTGTCGAAGAAGTGACCGAGATCATGGAACACAGAGCATGATCGGAGCGACGACCGTGACGGCCGGGCCCGTCCCAACGCCGTTCGACGAGAGCATCGACGCCCGTGTTCGGCATCGTAGGGAGACTGACGCGGCGGGCAACCACACTGCGGGAGGGATATTATGAACACTGCCGACCAATACCTCAAAGCGATCTATCTGGCCCAGAGAATCGAAGACGGACCCGCCTCGACCGGCACGCTGGCGGACTTGCTCGAGGTGAGCCCGGCCAGTGTCAACGAGATGGTCGGGAAACTCGAGGACAGAGAACTCGTCGACCACGAGAAATACAAGGGGGCGAGTCTGACCGACGAGGGACTCGAACGCGCTCACAATGCTTTGCAGACGTACTGTATCATCGAGCGGTTCCTCGCAAACGTCCTCGAGGTCGAAGAGTTCCGCGACGAAGCACGCACGCTGGAGAGCGTCATCGACGAAACGGTCGCCGATCGACTCGACACGATTATCGACCGGCCCGATCAGTGCCCCGACTGTTTCGATCCCGAGGCGGACTGCTGTGAACTGCTCGAGGCCGGTAGCTGTGCGGACTGAATTCACGTCGCCGTAGCAACGCGAGGGACGCGGGGTCGATCGCTAGCTGCCGCCGGTACTGCTTAGCGCGGGTTCGAGGGTGGATCTCCGAACCGAACGTAGCGTCTTCCGACGAGGGCCGCCAGGGCGAGAGCGATGATGACCGGGACGGTGATCCCGATCGGAAATCGCCACGCGTCTCCCGACCAGTCGGCCTCGAAGACGGTCGCGTAATAGTTCGCGACCTGCTCTCCGTGCAGCGCGACGAGTACTTCGCGGTTGTTCTCGAGCGAGTTCGTATTCCAGTTTGCGCTGCCGACGACCGCCACCTCCCGGTCGATGACGATCCCCTTCGCGTGAATTTTTTCGAAACGGTCGGTATCCTCGACCAGCCGTACCTCGAGCGGAATATCGTCATCTGCCCCGAGACGCTCGAGGTCGTCGACGAGTGCCTCGTTTTCCCTGTCGTTGTACCACGCCGATCCGAGCAAAATACGAACGTCGACGCCGCGGCGGGCCGCATCGATGGTCGCTTCGAGCAGCGAGACGTCGGCGGCAATAGAGGGTTGGACGACGAGGATCTCGCTGTTGGCTGCGGCGAGCAGGTCCTGCAATCGATGGTCTGCATTGTCCGGTGCGACGAGGAGTTCGGCCGACTCGACGGGGACCGTTTTCGGTTCGTGGGTGGTCAGAAACGCCGGTCTGGCCGACGAAACGGCGTGATTCTCGCCATCGACGAACGACGTGTTCGCGCGATAGGCCGTGGCTCGAGTCGTGTCCCAGCCTTCGAAGTCAGCTCTGAACACTCGCGCGAGGTCTGCCGCGAGCGCCTCGTCCTCGAGACGAACGCCCCACCCGCGGCTACTCTGACCGCCCACGCCCGCCGGCTTCCAGTTCTCGCTGGTGACCAGGATTTGGTCGTCCGCGATCGCGTATTTCGGATGGTGATACCGATACCGGGCGCCCTCTCCCCCGATGACACGGACCTCGACGTTTCCGTTCTCCAGCGTTTCGAGTACGTCTTCGGTAGGCGCCGGCGTGCCGCCAACCGGGCTCGCCTCGAAGAGGACTACGACGTCGACGCCGCGCTCGGCCGCCGCCACGAGTTCGGCGGCGATCGCTTCGGAGGTGATGGTGTAGCCGGCGAGCAGGAGTCGTTTGTCGGCGGACTGGAGTGTCTCCCGTGGAACGTTCGGTGCATCCGGGAGGACGAACGACGTGATTTCGTCGACTTCAGCGCTGGTGACGGGAAGACAGGTCGCGTCTCGGGGCCACCACTGACCGTCGGTTCGGTCGGTTTTCGGTACCATCGTTCGGCCTCCGGTGCGCGATCGTACGTCACTGCATCGACCGTTGTCGTCCCGTTTCGGAGTCGCAGAGCGTCGCCGTCGGCGGCGAGTTCGAGGTGGCCCTCAAGCCCGAGAACGGGGAGATCGGTCAACGTCTCGGTGACGTTCGGCGCCGTACTCAACGCGACGCGGCCGGAGATCCGCGCGTTCGGTATTCCCGCCGTCGTGTGACCGTCCGTAAACGTCCAGTTCCAAAGCCTGCTTTCGGGTGGGATTTCGAGGACGACGAATTCTCCGACGTTCTCGTCGGTGGTCGGGTTCGGGTAGAGGCCCACGATCCACGGTTTCGACGGCGGATCGGTGGCGCTGCCGTTCGTCGATGCTCGAGCGGGGCAGGCCAGAGCGGTCGAGTGCGGGTCCGGGGGTGAGACGGCTCAAGTCGGTGCCGGTTCGGTCGTCGATGACTCGTCCGTGACCGTGACCACGAGGAATATCGCGGTACTGCCGACCAGCGCGCAAACGAGTGCAGCGATGAGGGCGGCCCGTCGGATGTCCATCGCTCCCTCTGGCCGCCTGTTCGTACTTAAAGTGTTGGAGGGGAGCGGGTCCGTCTGAGTCTGCCCTTTCCGTCACCGTCTATCCGTGTGTCGAACCCGGAAAGCGGTCTGAAACGTAGACCCGTCTCGGCGTTGCTCATACGGGGACTGCTGTACGTCAGTTCCGGAGCAACCGCGACCGTCCTGTGAATGTTCCGGTGTATCGTTACAGCAGACCGTCTCAGGCGACCGGCCCGAGGTCGACGCGCTCGGCCTCGGCCTGGACGAGGTAGGCCCGGTCGTCGTCGTATTCTGCGACGATTTCGAGGGCGTCTCTCGTGCCGATTCGAGTGAGCGCCCACGCCGCACTGGCACGAACGCGATCGGATTCGTCGTCCTCGAGGACGGTTGCAAGCGGTTCGATGGCGCGGGTGTCGCCGATCATGCCCAGCGCACGGGCGGCCCAGCTCCGGACGTCGGCCTCGTCCGCGATAAGCTGGTTGGCGATAGGTTGGACGGCCACCTCGCTGCCGATTTCGCCGAGCGCACGGAACGCGGGCCCCTGGAGATTCGGGTTGGAATCGACGTAATCGAGCAGCGTCTCGACGACCTCGTCGTCGGCGACGCCGATCGAACCGAGGACGCGCATCGCCGCTTGATCGCGGCGGTTGGCCTTCTGGAGCATCGGCTCGATGGCCGCTTCTGGCCCCATCCGCTGGAGGGCCTCCATGCAGTGTTCCTCCATGAAATCGGAGTCGAACGTTTCCAGCGCCAGGAGAATCATATCGACGTTGCCTCGCTTTTCGTGGACTTTGAGCGCGTGCCACTCCGGGGGGAAGTCCTTGACGTGATCGAGGACGTCGTAGTATCCCTCGCGGCGCATGCGCTCGCGGATTTCGAGGTCAGTCCACTCGGTCGCATCGTCGATGTCGCTCTCGAGGTCGTCGGTCGCCTCGAGGAGACCGGCGATCGTGTCGGCGTCGTCGTCAGCGTCGAGTTTCGCGTTCTCGACGGCCTCGACGGCGGAATCGAGCGACGCTTCGAGCTGCTCAGGAACGTCTTCGCCGTCGTTGATCAGGGTCACCGAACTGCCCAGCAGGTCGTTGAGTTCGTCGAGAAAGCTGTCGACCGCTTCGATCAGTTCGGCCGTCCCCTCCTCGGTCCAGCGGGTGCCCGTGATCGCGTTCCTTGCACTCGTGATTTCGTCTACGACGTCCTCGCCGTAGGGACCGCGTTGATCCTCGAGGTCGGACTCGAGGTCCGAGAGGTCGCTCTCGATATCGTCGTATCGATCCTGGAGTTTCTCTTCCGGCGCAGGTTCTTCGTCTTCGTCCTCTACGTCGGTCTCCGGCGGCTCAGGGATGTCCACGTCTTCGAGGTCATCACGCAGCGAATCGAGGGCCGCCTCGACGACGTCGAGGTCGTCTTCGGTATCGGCTGCCTCGAGATCGGTCTGTCGCTCCTCGAGATCCGCGGCCAGCGCGTCGAGTCGGTCGCCGATCGCCTCGAGATCGACAGATTCTGCTTCGTCTGCTTCGTCTTCGGCGGCCGCCTCGTCACCGTTCGCCTCGTCCTCGCTCATCGTACCACCCGGGGACGACGCCGACGCGTGACAGTGTACATACCAGACTGTCGTGTCAGCACGGCCCTAAGCGTTTCCATGCACGTCGACCGCGTCCGAATAGCCGTCCTCTCGCCAGTAGAACCAGGGGCTGAGTGTCGTGTACGCGAGTCCGAGCGTCAAGAGCGCGTACGGGAATGCCCGGCCGGCGAACGCCGGAACGAGAATCGCCAGCGCGTGGACGACACCCATGATTGCGGCGTCTCGAGTTAGCAAGTCGGGATACTGAATTTTCGAGACCATCAGGTAGCAGAACGTGCCGGTGATCGCGAGGACGAGCCAGGGCTGGGTCTCGCCAGTCAGGATCGCCGCGCCTAGCACGGTCGCGGCGAGCGTCGTTTGAACGCCTTCGGTGTGACTGCCAGAGACATCGTAGGCGGTGTACATCCCCAGACGGGTGACGGCCATCGCGACGAACAGCGCACAGACCGCGGTCACGATCAGGAGTTCGGCACTGAGTGCATCGAATTCGACCCCGAGGCCGTCTTTGACGACGGTGAACGAGAGGACGGCAGGGGCGACGGCGAAAGAAGACACGTCGGCCAGTGAGTCCAGGTACGGACCGGCGTCGGTACCGCCGAACCGTCGCGCGAGGATCCCGTCGAGGCCGTCCGCGATGGCCGCCAGGAGAACGACCCGTGCGGCGAGGTCGATATCGACGACCGCCGCGGCGACCGCGACGAACCCCAGCGCGGCGTTGGCGATTGTCACCGCGTCGGCGACGCCCAGCCGACCGACGAACCGGGGGAACATATGCCCGGATTCGACGGGGAGCTACCTTACGTGTTTTCGTTTCTGCGGGACCCTCGCGCGTATTTCGTTCATACTTTCAGGTCGGATTCCGCGCTCGTCCGAGCGCCGGTCCGTTTCTTCCCTATTCCCAGTTTCGAGGAGTGAACCGGGGCGGTTATACGACGACTCTCCTAACGTCTCGATATGCAACGGCGCCGCTATCTCGCCGCCGTCGGAACCGCCCTCTCGGTCAGTCTGGCGGGGTGTTCGTCCGCGCTGTCTGTTTTCGAGGACGATCCCTGCAGCGGCGAGGACTGCCACGTTGGCATGAACCGGACCGAATTCCTCCCCGACACCTACGAAATCTCCGTCGGCGACACCATCATCTGGAAGAACACGAGCGAGGCGGATCACACCGTTACGGCCTACGAAAGCCGCATTCCGGACGACGCGGCGTTCTTCGCCTCCGGCGGCTTCGCGGATCAGGAGACTGCGTACAACGCGTGGCAGGGGGAGCGCGCTGGTGGCCTCGGAACGCGCGAGACGTTCGAACACACGTTCGACGTTCCGGGGACGTACGAATACTTCTGTATTCCCCACGAACGCGCGAATATGACCGGCGAGGTCGTCGTCTCCGAGTGATGGCCGACTCGAGCACCCGGAGGCGAATCTGATCGAGGGAACAGCAAACGGCTTCAAAAACGACTCTCGCTCGCAGTACGGTATTAGTCGTCGGCGGCGACGTCTTCGTCGTCGACGTCGACCGAAGTCGCTTCCTCTTCGGCGACTTCCTCGGGGTGGGCCTCGAGGGTCGCCTTCTGGATCTCGACGCGGCGAAGCGGGTAGATCGTCTTGGCTTCGCCGTAGATCGCCGAGGAGAGTCGTCCTTCGACGACGCCGTCGATGAGCTCTTCGAACGAGCGCTCTGCGGCTGCGTCTTCGACCATCTCGACCATCGTCTCGCGGATGGCCTTCTCCTGGCTCGCGTCGGCCTTTTTGGTCGTGAAGGCGACGGGCTGGATCTGGACGCGATAGTCGTCCGTCGTGAGGACGGTAACGTAGGCTTCGATCTTCGAGGCGCCGCGACGGACCAGCGAGCGCAGGTAGTCGCGGGTCAGGGAGTGTTCTTTGAACTCCGTGTACGCGCTGTCGCTGCCTACGTCGGACACTTTGAAGGTGAGCTTCGTATTGTTCTCGCTGGCGTTGTTGGTCAGTTCGCCGAGCGTCGTTTCGATCGTTCGGCCGTAGACCTTATCCGGTTCGTCGGCGGGGGTCTCACCGAGTTCCTGACGGTCGAACTGTTCGGGTGCCAGAACGGTGTACCACCGCTTCTCTTGTTTTGTGCGTGAAACTGATCGTTCACTCATTGTGTTATCTCGTATCTGAGTCGCTTGGAGTGTCGGACACAGATCCCGTGTCCGTCGGTTGTGCGTGCTGTACTATCTGTGTGTGGGTCGCGACGTCAATCGCGACCGACAGGTTGACCACGTAGTCGTCGACCGTCGACCGGAGGCCGCTCGTCGTTTCGCGGTCGATCCGCGTGACGAGGGTGCCGCCGGTACCCTCGCCGGATTCGCCGACAGGGGTGTCGTCGCCGGAATCGGTCCCCCCGGCGGCTCGATCGACGGACGTCGACATTTCGTCGGTATTGTCGGGGCGAATTGCCCGTGCGAGGAGTGCCGGATCGTCGTGATCCGTCCGGATCGTCGCTCGTCGGCTCATAGCAACTCCCTCACTGTCGTGATGATCGTCGATTCGTCCATCTCAGGGTCGTATCGCAGGTAGCCGCGTCGATGGCCGACATCGTACGCGACGCCGGAACCCGAGTCCGAGTCGGAACCGGTCGTTTCCGTCTCCGAGACCGCGCCTTCGAATTCACGAGCGATGCCTTCGATGGTCGTTCCCAGAGGAGCGGTGCTGTGAGTCGCGATCGCGGCTTCGCCGGTTCCAACCGCGAGAACGGCCGGTTCTGGGGACCGGTAGGCCGCCGCGATCCGGGCGACTGCTTCGACGGGCCCGTCGTCGATGCTGAGGACGAACAGTCCGTCGTACCGGCCAGTCGTCGCCTCCCCGAGGGTAGCGTGAGCGCGACGCCCACGGTCGCGCCAGGCGGCCAGCGCCGAATCGGTCACCTCGTGGCCCATCGCGAGCGCGGCTCCCGTTCCGGGCTCCGTTCTCGCCGTCGCCTCGAGGACGTCGGCGAACCCGCCGAGCGTCGCGAAGGGGTGGTCGGGCGTCGCGTACGGCCGTAACACTCCTCCGATCGATTCCGCGGCGACGTCAGCCGACGCTTCGGCACCGACGGCGTCGAGTGCGACCAGCGAGCCGATCGCTCGATGGTCATCGACGGCGAGGTTGGTCGGGTCGCTCCCGGCGACATCGGAAAGCGCCTCGCGAGTCGCGTCGGGATCGCCGGACCACGGTGTACGCACTCGCGTCGTGTAGACGAGGCCATCGACCGGATTAGCGGTCGGAACCGCAACGCCCGGTCGCTGCTCGAGGAGCCCGCGTTCACGTGCGGTCTCGAGAAGCCATTCGGTCTCGCCTGCACCTGGCTCACCACCGCTCGCGACGACGCCTGCGAGCGCGAGTATCGGATCCGGCGACGCACCGAATTCCCGGACGTGATCAACCGCCTCGAGCGTTGCCGGTCTGTCCGTCGCTGCGAGTCTGACGACGGTTTCGTCGTCGGGTCCGTTGGCGGTCCCGAAAACGACCGTGACGTCGTCGTCCGACGGCGCGCGGACGCGTTCCGATCGCTCCGTGACTGTCCGGCCGACGGACACCTGGAACGGCGTTTCGTCGGCCGCGAGAGCCCTCGCGAGGAGTCCGCTCGCCGCGAGTGCGTCGCCGTCTGCCCGGACGACCAGGCGGACGAAGCCGGCGCTCTCGAGTGCGCGCACGGCGGACGACGCGGCGGATCGACCCTCGGTGGACATGATCTAGTGCTGTTATTGGGTGTCTTCGAGCAGGTCGGCCGCGACCTCGTAGGAGTACGTGAAGTCGGGCTCGAGTTCGTCGCCGCGGTAATAGTCTACCAGACGGCGCACTTTCGACTCGGTATTCTGCAAGGAGCGCTTGTTCTGGTAGTCCTGCGGGTTCTCTCGGACGTGTTCGCGCAGACGAACTGCGCGCTCCATCAGGTTCCGAAGGTCTTCGGGAATGTCCGCTCGAGCGTCGTTTTCTTCGAGTATCTCGGAGATTTTCTTCCCGGTCGCCAGTTTGACGTCCGGGACGGGCGTCCCCGTAACGCCTTCGTCTCGTAGCTTCATCCCGATCTGACTGGGATCGTAGCCCTGCTCTGCCATTTCGACGACTCGGTCTTCGATATCGCCCGAGTCGACGTCGCTCCACTCCGGTGGTTCGTCTGCCGCCGGCTTGTCCGACCCGGACGAGCCGCGGCGGCGGGTGTGCATTCGTGCCATTGGTGAGGATAGGAACCGCACTGACCGCTCGAATATACCGTCGAAAACCGGGACAACCGGTTCTCGTCGTACACTTCCGCAATCCCGAGTCACTCGAGAGAGTGAGTGACGCTGTCAGATTTGCGGCCGTGCGTTTCCCAGTGGGGATTCTTTCGTCGGCGACTAAAGGGTTTCTACATGACCGTCGCGTGGGACGAGCGGTCGGATCGCGACGGTCGAACACTGATCGCAGCGGCGGACTCACGGGAGACTGAAGCGGGGTGGCACGGGGATCGATTCAGCGGACGACCGCGAGCCCCAGCGGGAGAACGGTAACGGGCGTCATCGGTCTACTGTGATCTGACGGCTACATCGAACGAGTTTCGTGACACGTCCGGACGCTACGGTGATGAAGGAGACGGCTGATTGGCCGACTCGAGTTCGGGGTCGACGATGACGTTCGATCGACAAACCATCCTCTCCATTGAGATGTCGTGCGTTACGTTCATACCACGGGAGTACGAAGCAACGGGTACGGAATGAGGCGCGAGCACTTCACATTAGACGTAATCAATATCGACTGGGTCGAAACCGACGACGCACCTGAAAAACCCTCGGTGTCGATCGACTTCACCGGCCCGGCGACGATGCTTCGCGAGCGCCTGACTGGCCCCGACGGCGACGTTCTCGAGGCGAGCGAAACGGACGCGGCCCTTCGATTGCAGGGACCGATCGGGACGGCCACCGCGGGAGTAGTGAGCGTGACCAATCGTATCACCGGCGAGTTCATCCTCGAACTCAACGAGGACGCGGCGGACGTGCTCCAGTTCATCCGGGCCGCACGGGGGTACGGTGAGTCGACGGGCGACGACGAGGGACGGTATACCGTCGAAATTACGCTCGACGGCGAGCCGTTCGTCACCTACGATAAACGGACGTTCCTCGTCTATGACGACGAGGGAAGTCTACTCCGCCAACACAGCCTGATTCCGAGCGGCGTCGAACTCTGACTCATCGTGGTCATTCGTGCCTCGACATCTGCCAGCAGACCGGCAGCTATAAGTGATTTAGGCGTGCCTAAAGAGATGTGCGCCGGCTTCAGCCGGGGGATCTGAACAATGTCGGACGGACAACTGCTTACGACAGCGGTCGAGGACCAAACACGAGAACATACGACGGAGGAGACGGTTCTCGAACTCGACGGAATCGCGAAACACTACGGCAGCGAGGAGGTCATCGGCAACCTCTCGCTATCCGTTCGCGAGGGGGAAATTCTGACGCTACTCGGTCCCTCCGGGTGCGGGAAGACGACCACGCTCCGACTAATCGCCGGCCTCGAGAAACCCGCTGCCGGCCGAGTTACGTTACAGGACGAAACCGTCTCGGGCGATGGACAGTTCGTCCCGCCCGAGGAACGCAACGTCGGCGTCGTCTTTCAGGACTTCGCACTGTTTCCGCACCTGAGCGCCCGCGAAAACGTCGCCTTCGGCCTGCAAGACCGGAATAAAGCCGACCGCGGGAACCGCGTCGACGACCTCCTCGACCTCGTGGGCCTCGAGGCCCACGGGGACCACTACCCGGACGAACTGTCCGGCGGTCAGCAACAGCGGATCGCACTGGCACGATCGCTGGCACCCGAACCCGAAATGCTGTTGCTCGACGAGCCGTTCTCGAGTCTGGACGTCGATCTGCGCGTCGAGATGCGCGAGGAAGTGCGACGGATCCTCAAGGAGACCGGCGTCACCGCCATTTCGGTCACTCACGATCAAGAGGAGGCGCTTTCGATCTCCGATCGCGTCGCCGTGATGAACGACGGCACGATCGAGCAGATCGATACTCCCCAGCGTGTCTTCCAGCAACCCGAGTCGAGATTCGTCGCCGGCTTCCTCGGACACGCCAGCTTTCTCCCGGGCGACGTCCACGGCGACAGCGTCGACACGGCGCTTGGCCGCGTCCTTCGGGACGACGTCCACGGACTGGCCCACCAGTACGACGGCTCCACAGTCGACCTCCTCGTTCGCCCCGACGACGTAACAGCGTATCCCGCCACGGGCGACGAATCCGACGGTCGCGTCGTGTACCGGCGCTATCTCGGCCCGACGGTTCTGTACCGCGTCGAACTCGACAGCGGCGACACGATCGAATGTATGCACAATCACTCAGACCAGATCGATCTGGACGAACGCGTTCGGGTTCGGGTCACCGCTGACCACGAACTCGCCTGGTTCCCCGCAGGTCACCGCCAGGATGCAGATCTAAAAACGGAGACGTCGGTCACCAGCACCGAGTAATCGAACGGATTCCGATCCCGTTTCCGTATTCCACTATCTCGGACGTCGACCGCGTGCACTGACCGTTGATTGCTGGTTCCGAGTACCGAATTCCGACAGTGACCGACCGTTTCTGATACCCTTCACCAATTCGAACAGACACTTTGATACGGTAGTCCGCTCAGATAGAATTACATGGTCGACAGGACGAAAATCGCGACGTACTGCGGTGTCGCCGGGCCAGCCGTATCGCTGGGGGCGATCGTCCTCGCGATGGTCCTCGCGCCGCCTGAGACGTTTACCTGGGGCGAACGGGCTCTCTCTGATATGGGCCGGTACGGCGCCCCGACGTTCCTCCTGTTCAACGGTGGCCTGATCCTCGGCGGTCTGATCAGCATCCCGTTCGTCTGGCGGCTCTGGTCTGCGAGCCGAAACACCGTAGAACGCCTCGGTATTACCCTGATCGCCGTCGCTGTGGTCGGGATGGTCGGCGTTGGGGTCTTCTTCCTCGAGCACACGGCCCTCTATCTCGAGACTAGCCTGCACGGTGTTGCCGCGTTGACCGTGTTCGGCGTCGCCCCGTTCGCAAGTTGGGTCTACGCTACCGGGGCGGCACTGGCAGAGGACGGCCCGCTCGCGATCGCCTCGTTCTGGTTCGGGAACGTCCACCCGCTGGCCTGGCTCGGCTGGTTGGTAGCGATCGGTGGGGAAACGGATACCGGATCGTGGTTCGCCGTCCCCGAGTTCGTCGCCGCTGTCGCGTTCGGCGGGTGGATCCTCGTGATTGCGGTCGTGTTACACCGCCGGGACGATACTGGGTCCTATTGACGCGATTCGTTCGTCGATGTGAAATCGTACCGACTGATGTCTGTTGACGCCCCGTGACCCGCGCGTCTGTCGACAGCAGAAGAACGATCGAACCGTTCGCTGAGCGCTCCCCCACGAATTTGCCATTGCAGGCCACACAATGCTTAAATCGAAACCGTCCATACCAGCGTGTATGCATAAAGACGAACTCCTCGAACTTCACGAAGAACTCGTCGTCATCATGGAGTACTTCTCGGAGCGCGAGGAGGTCGACGAAACGCTGTTCGATCCCTACCGTCAGCTCGACGTCGATCCCTCTCACGTGCACAAATCGAAGAGCGAACACAAACACGCCGTCTTCGTCCTCGGCAACGCGCTCGCGAGCGCGATGAGCGAAGACGAGTTCTCGAGCGCCGGACGGATCGGCAAGCGGATGAAGGAACTCGCCGAGGACGCGGAATCGAAAATCTAGAAAATCTAGACGCATTCTAGGCGAAACATATTTGGTTCGGTTCCCGCTTGTTGACAGTATGGACTCGCGCACGCAAGAGCGCGTCGAGGAGTGGGGTTCCCGTCCGTTTAGCGGCGGTTTCGATGGCCTCTCCAATCTTGCTGCTGCTAATTTCTCGGGTGCCGTCTCGGCGGCAGGCTCGTGGCTCTTTCTGCTCAACGGGAGAATCGTCGGCATCTTCGACGGTGAAATCGAGGACTTCGAGTCCGCCTCCGGAACGCAATACGAGGCCCCCCATCCATCGCTGCCGTTGCTCTGTACGATGGAAGAACACGGCGGTGAGACACGAGCGAATTACTATACGAACGAAACGCCACTCCAGGAAGTGGACGAGACCCTCCAGAACGGTTCGTTTACGGGCTACATCGAACTGAGCGAAAACGTGCTCAGTGGCGACTATTATGCCGTCTACTACGGCGGTCGTCGGATGGCCGCCGCCTACATCGGTAACGCTGAGCGCCTGCTCACCGGCGAGGAAGCGTTCGACCGTGCAGCCGACGAAGTGGGCATCTACGAGGTACTCGACGTAGAGATCGATGTCACGGACGTTCCCGGAACGGCCGGTGGTGGGACTGATTCGGAAGACGCGGCGGACCGCGACTCGAGTCGAGAGCCCGAGCGACCGACCGAAATCGGGACCGATGCGACCGAGTCCGAGATTGGAGTCGGCATCCCAACCGGTGACGATGCGGACGCCGACCCCGATCCGACCCCGTCGGACGACGCCGTCGGACCCCGGACACTGGACGGAGACGAACTCGCCGAGAATGCTGGCGACGATACGATCCGTTCGTCGTCGATCGAGACAGGGTCCGAAGGGTCCGTCGACGAACCGACTGAGACCGATGGTCCGACGGATCCAGATCTCGCAGAGATCGAAGCCGCGGCCAGAGAACTGGATCGCAACATCTCATGGGTAGAGGAGGACACCGAAGTCGACAGCGCACTCCTGGATACAGACGGTTCGTCACCGACAGCGGACGACGCGACCAAAACCGATGGAGACGATCTCGAGGAGCAGTTCGAACGCGAGGAAGAATGGCGGGAAACCCGCCGCATTCCATCGATCGATCCGGACGACAGCGAAACAAAGATGGTGACGACATCGAGTATCGGCAGTCGGAACGCGAGTACGGGCCGGTCGTCGACGGTCTCCGACGCGGACGCCGCCGAAGGCGGCGCGTCGCCGAACGCACAGTCCGACTCGCGGGGATCGACCTCGACGAGGGAATCGGCAACCGGAGGCGCTTCGTCCGGCAGTCGCGATAGCACGTCCCGATTCCAGACGGGCCAGCGGGAGGGCGCCGGTACTCGATCGTCTCAGTCCACTGACCAGCAGGAGCAGAACCGGGTCTCTGCCATCTCCGAGAAACTTGAGACGCTGCAGGAGCAACGCGATGTGGTCCTGACGGAATCGGAGGAAGTCAAAGCGGACCGTAATCAATTGCAGTCCCAAAACGAAGACCTCTCAGTCGCGGTCGAACAACTTCAATCCAGAATCCAGGAACTCGAGACAGAGCTGAAACGGGCACGAGAAAGCGGTACCGGTGCGGCTGAAGTTGGTTCGACCACCGGAACGGCGCTCTCGCCCGACCAGGCGCTCTCTGGAACGAACCTCTTCGTTCGGTATACATCGAAGAGCCAACCGACCCTCGAGACGGCTCACGACGGTGCTGCCGATCGCGTTGAGGTCGCATCGAACCTGCGGCTCGAACACCACACACAGTTCGACTCGGCCGACGTGGTCGTCGACGGTGAGCCTTACGAGGACTTTCTCACGTCGTCGATGGAGTACCGGTTCATCAAGTGGCTCACCGAGTTGGTCCTCCACGAGATCCGTGACACCGGGAACGCGAACAGAGTGGCGGATCTGTACGACGCGATTCCCCGAATCGATCGGGCCGAACTCGGCTCGACCATCTCACTCGCGGACGACGAGACGGAGGACGTCCCCGATCAGGTCACCTTCGACGTCGTCGCGTACGACAAGATGCGGAACCCGCTCGTATTGGCCACCCTCAACGATTCGCGCGAGCCGGTTTCGAGGGAGTTGCTCGAGCAATTGGAAGAGGCGTCATCCGCGGTGAAAGCGGATTACCCGTCGCTTGCGGCGTCGGTCGCCGTCACCTCGAGTTATTTCGAGCCAGGCGCACTCGAGGTGGCAGAACAGGCCACGAGCAGCGGCTTTCTCAGCCGCGGTTCGAAACTGAGTTACGTCAACTTCTCGCGGAAGAAGGGCTATCACCTCTGTCTGGTCGAATCGCGGTCCGAAGGGTTCCACATGAACGTCCCCGAGTTATGACATCCTTCGCGCCGTTCACGGCGCGGTTTCCTCCGTGGGAATCTCAGCCGGTCTCCGACTCGCCGGAGGCGATAGTCCCGTCACGGTGGACGGTATTCGGGTTTGTACGCTGGTCGATGGAACGGGGAGAACGTGGTGACTCCGACCAGTCGTGGTCGCCTCACTCGAACCGTGCTCGAAAACGCGACGCGTTTTCGCCATTCCGGAAATCGGTAATTTCCGAGGACACGGGCCGTGCCATCGGCCTGACTGCTTCGCTTGTGTGAAGTACCCCGCGCACGGTGGCGCGGGGCGTCCGCGTTTTGTCCCGCGCTGCTGACGCAACGGACTTTCATTCCCTCCGCGCTCTCGACACCCTACCGAAAGCGGCTTCCAACCGCGATGCCGGTCACGTGGGAGCAATACATATCCGACCACATTCACCACGACTTGTGCGCCCGGTGAGACTGTGTGGTATCACCGCCGACGCAGTGTGGCTTATGTGGACAACGGTATTCCACCGTGTCGCTAGCACGAGACTGGTGGCCGTAGAGGTCAGCCCCTTCACCAGGGCCCGACACAGCCCGGCGTAACCCGTGAAGTGTGTTTTGCGAGGCGGATAACGTGGCTCCCGTCCCTCGAAACTGGTCTCATACTGTCTTGAAAGTATGGATTGTGCAGCGGAGCGCACACGCTTCACCCCCACCCACAGTGGGGCGGAGAACTCGCGCTGCTTTTCGTTTAGCTGAAAGAGAGGGCGCTAAGCCCCCGTCCTCAAGGAGCGAACGGCGTTAGCCGCGAGCGAGTAGGGCGGGGATACAGCGTCCGCACGAGTGTCGAATTACTCTAGCCAGAACAGTTAACTAAACACAACCACTAGCAGAGAATAAGTCGCATGAAGTACAGTCCCCGATACCGACTCTTTCCCACGACCACCCAACGGGAGAGTTTGGACTGGACTCGTGACACCGTGCGACAACTCTACAACCACGCCCTCCACGAATTCACCAAGATACCAGAAGACGAGGGGACGCTTCGACAGCGTGTCTGGCACGTCCGCGACGAACTCCCATAACTCAAACAACAGTGGACTGACCTCAAACAGGTCTACTCAACCGTCTTGCAGAAAGCTGTCGAGCGTATCCGAACCAACATCACCAACCTCGGCACACTCAAAGCCAAGGGCTACGATGTTGGCTCGTTGAACTGGAAGTCACCGCGTGAGTATCGGAGTTTCACGTACCGGCAATCGGGCTTCGAACTCGACACGAAGAGTGGTCCGAGAGACCGAGCGATACTCCGACTCACAAAAGTACGCGGTGAAACCATCGAAATCCCGCTCCGCCTTCACCGTGACCTTCCCGACCACGATACTATCAAAGAAGTCACGGTGAAGAAAGAACCCACAGGAGCGTGGTACGCTTCGTTCTGCATCAGCACTGAGGAACCAGAGAAACCAGACCCAGCGGACATCGACGCGGAGGATACCGTAGGAATCGACCTTGGCGTTCTCACCTTCGTCCACGATTCGGACGGACGCTCCGTCGGACGTCTTGACTTCTCCGACGAGCGAAAACGCCTCGAGCGCAAGCAACGCGCTCTTTCTCGCAAACAGTACGAGTCGAACAACTGGGAGACGCAACGGCGGCGAGTCGCGACGGTCCATGCTCGCATGTCGAACAAGAAGCGAGATTATAAACACAAACTCGCACACTATTACACGACCGAGCACGATGCCGTGTTCGTCGAAGACCTGAACGTGACGTCACTGCTTGAAGGCAGTGGCAACGCGCGGAACAAGGCCGAAGTCGGCTGGCGTGACTTCATTTCGATTCTGAAACATCACGGTCGGAAGAACGAGTGTCACGTTATCGAAGTCGAACCGAGTGGCACGACAAAAGAGTGTGCATCGTGTGGCGTGGAGACGGCGAAACCGGTGTGGGTTCGGGAACATTCCTGCCCGTCGTGTGGGTTCGAATTAGACAGGGATTGGAACGCGGCGTTGAATATCCAGTCGCGTGGTCTGGAGAACCTAGGAGTGGTTCACTCCGAAGCAACGCCTGTGGAGACTGCGACCGCTGTGGATACAGTTCCCGTATCTGCAAGTCGCGTCGTCGAAGCAGGAAGCCCCGCCCTCAAGGAGTCGCCGAAGGCGACGAGTAGGGCGGGGTAGTTCACATGACGGTCTTGATCGCGCCGAGTCCGGGTTCCCCGCACGTCGTCGGAAAATGTCTCTGCGAGGCGCCCATCCGTGTTCGGTTAAGACAAGAAACCGAGAGACTGCGCTCGATTGACGAAGCTATCGTTGTAGACCGCGTGGGGAGAGAATGTGTTCAATACGCTCTCCCCGGACCTCATACGACGGCGGCTGACTTCCCTGTTTCCAGCCGAACGTATCGAAGACATCGCGCGAGAGCGCGATGTCGTCCAACGCCACCGGACAATCGACATCACGATGCTCGTCTGGACGCTCATCATGGGCTTCGCCGTCGACGGCGAAGCCCGCACGATCGCCGGATTTCAGCGGGCCTACTCCGCAGCGACTAACCAGACTGTTGCTCGCTCCAGTTTCTATGACCGGTTCACACCAGCACTTGGTGCCCTGTTGAGCGACCTCCTCGAGCACGCTCTCGAGGAGGTCGCGGTTCCCCACACGATCGCACCACAGTTCGAGTTATTTCGTGATGTGCTGATCGCCGATGCAACCGTTTTCCGGTTGCATCGGCTCCTTAGCGAGTTTCCAGCGACTCACTCGGATCAGTCCGGCGCGAAGCTTCACCTCGTCCATAACGCTACTACTCAGAGCCTCGAACAGTTCCAGCTCACCGACGAACGCACCCAAGAGAGCAGCCAGCTCCGCACAGGGAGCTGGCTGCGAGACCGGTTGTTACTGTTCGATCTCGGGTTCTACAGTTTCCGCCGGTTCGCGTTGATCGAGGAAAATGGCGGGTTCTTTTTGACGCGGCTGAAGTCAAACGCGAACCCGTTGATCGTCGGGGAGCGGCGGAAATGGCGCGGGCGCGCCATTTCCTTGCCAGGCCGTCGCCTCCAGGACGTTCTGGGCGACCTCACACGCGAGATCGTAGACGTGACTGTGGAGATCACATTCAAGCGACGGCCGTACGCAGGGAAACAGTCAACCGACACGATGGAGTTTCGCGTCGTCGGTGTCCGCAACGAGGACACCGACGACTACCATCTGTACGTTACGAACCTGCCCGATGAGTTCACTCCGAGGCAAGTTGCGGCGCTGTATGGGTTGCGGTGGGAAGTGGAATTGCTATTCCGGGAGTTAAAATCGCTGTATGGGCTGGAGAAGTTCCAGACAAGCGATCCAGCAATCGTGGAACTGCTGGTTGTGGCGGCTCTGCTGACGCTCGTGGTCAGCAGAGCCTTGCTCGGTATATTTCAGGAGCTGTTTCCTGAGACGGTGTTCCCTCGGGAACGCTGGGCGAGGACTTTCAGGTCTCTCGCCCAGCTCATCCTCGAAGAGTTGGCCCAGTCGTTCGGGCATCCACCGCCGAACCTGCCGGAGTTGCTGTTTCGTGACGCTCGTCAACCAGAGAAATCACGCCTCTTACTTAGTGAACGAGTGGCTGAAGCCTACACGAGGTGATCCAGTGTTTAACCGAACACCAATGGCGAGGCGCCAGAAACGGGCGCATTCGGATCACCCCCAGATTGGAGATGCGCGACTACGACACGGAAGCAACGTGCTATGGAGAGCCTCGAACGACGATAAAAATCGATCGCGTCGTTCCGGTTCTGTATCGCGGGGAAGGGCGGCAGCGTCCGTCTCGGACGAGAGACTACCCTTCGATCTCGGCGACGTCTTCGATTTTCATCCCATCGAGTTTATCGACGATATCGTCGATTTTGCCGTCGAGTTCGTCGACAAACTCCGCGGTGCGCTCGGTCTTGATCGCACCTTGGCTCGATGGCTCGATCAGGTTTTCCTCCTCGAGGACTCGAAGCGAGTACCGAACCTTGTGGTGGGGATAGCCGGTCTCGTTCGACATTTTAACGATCCCGATCGGTTCGTTTTCGATCACCATCTTCAAAACCTGAAGATGGCGTTCCAGCATATCGACTTCCTTCTCAAGTCGGTCTATCATGGCATTTGTTAACTTGTCTTTGGGCCTTTTAAAAGTTACTCTCGGTTGTTGAAATGACCACTCACAACTCGGTGATCGTTCCTGTCAGTAGTTAACGCTTCCGATCGCGGTTATTTCTCCGACCGCGTCGATGCAGATATGACCAGGGACGGGGTCGTCGCCGCGTGACTCCCTCGGAATGCGGGTTGATGGCGGGTTCTGATCCCATCGGCGATCGGATAGCGACCGAGGTGTCTCCCAGCGTAACCACCCGTATACCGTAATCTGTTTATCGGCCCGGCAAGAAGCCGCCGCTGTTATGACCGTCACTATCGTCGGGTCGCAACTCGGCGACGAAGGCAAGGGTGGGGTCGTCGACTTGTACGGCGACGCCGCCGACGTCGTTGCCCGCTATCAAGGCGGGGACAACGCTGGACATACCGTCGTCCACGACGGGACGAAGTACAAACTGTCCCTGGTGCCGTCGGGTGCCGTCAGAGGGAAGGTCGGCGTTCTCGGTAACGGGTGCGTCATCAACCCGAAAACGCTGTTCGACGAAATCGACACCCTTCGCGAACGGGGACTCGAGCCCGACGTCCGCGTCGCCGAACGCGCTCACGTCATCCTTCCGTATCACCGCACGCTCGACGGAATCGAAGAGGCAGAAAAAGACGACCTCGCAGCGGGGACCACCAAGCGCGGCATCGGGCCGACCTACGAGGACAAGGCCGGCCGCCGTGGCGTCCGCGTCGGTGACCTGCTCGATCCGGACGCGCTGCGCGACCGACTCGAGTACGTCGTTCCACAGAAGAAAGCCCTCGCCGAGAACGTCTTCGGCACGGAGACCGGCGAGGAGTTCGATATCGATCACCTCTACGAGACCTACCGGGAGTACGGCGAGCGCCTCGCCGACGAGGGAATGACCGTCGACTGCGGACGCTTCCTTCAGGAGCGAATCGATGCCGGCGAGAACGTCATGCTCGAGGGGGCACAGGGAACCTCGATCGACATCGATCACGGTATCTATCCTTACGTGACGTCCTCCAATCCAACCGCGGGCGGTGCGAGCGTCGGGACCGGTCTCGGCCCGACAGTCATCGGTCAGGGAGAGGTCGTTGGCATCGTCAAGGCCTACCTCTCCCGCGTCGGGACCGGACCGCTTCCGACCGAACTCGGCGGCGTCGAGGGACAAACGCCCGACTACGATGCGAACGAGGGCGCCGGCGAGGACGAAGAAGAACTCGCAACTTACATCCGCGACGAAGGTGGGGAGTACGGAACCGTCACCGGCCGTCCGCGGCGGGTCGGCTGGCTCGATATGCCGATGCTCCGTCACGCGGCCCGTGCGAACGGCTTCACCGGACTCGCGATCAACCACATCGACGTGTTGGCCGACCTCGACGAGGTCAAGGTCGGCCACAGCTACGAATTCGACGGAACGGAAATTCTGACCATGCCACCGACGACCGAAGCGTGGGGCCGGTGTGAGGCTACCTTCACGTCGTTCGACGGGTGGCCCGACGTCGACTGGACCACGGTCGCCGAGGACGGTTACGACGCGATTCCCGAGAACGCACGGACCTACCTCGAGTACGTCGCTGAGGAACTCGACGCACCCATCTACGCCGTCGGCGTCGGCCCCGGTCGCGAGGAGACCGTCGTCGTCGAAAACCCGTACGAGTAGCGCACCGGTGGCGCCCACCGTACACCACGATTCGACGGTGTGACGACGGCGAGCGTCACTGACCGAGTCGTTCGGGTACGTTTGTTTCTCGTTCTTCCGAAGACGGATTTTCCGACGACTGTGAGGTTGCGCGCACGGATGGCCTCGAGGTCCCGCTCCCGGTAGACGCCAGCGGATGGCGAAGACGCTATCCCGGCGGTTTCCCGAAACCTTTTGCTTCAGGCGACGATCCTACGTAGTATGAAAGAATCGTTGCTGGACATTCTCTGCTGTCCGCTCGATAAAAACGATCTGGAACTCGAGGACCCCGCGTACGACGACGGTGAGGTCATCGGCGGGGACCTCGTCTGCACGGAGTGCGGCGAACGGTATCCAATCGAGGACGGCATTCCGAACCTGCTTCCCCCAGATATGCGCGAGGAAACGCCGGCCTGATCGGCCCGATTTACCGTGCCCGACACCGAGGTCAGCGTTCACGTCAATCGCGGGAACGACAATGCGCTCGAGCCGGCGGCAGACGTCCTCGAGACCGACGAGTCCTTCGACCTCCGATTACACGGCCACGAGTCGCCAGCGCACGTCCACTGCCGTCTCGACGGCGGCATAGAACGGATCGCATCGCTCGATCAGTCGAACTACTATGTCGAACCTGGCGCGGTAACGATCGTTCCGATCACCGTCGATGCTGCAACCATCGATCGCTCGATCGAGGGCCAACTCGAGGTGCTGACCGGATACGGGTCGGAATCGGTCACCGTCGCCGTCACCGTCGTCCCAGGGGCGTCGGACGTCGACATCGACGAGTCGCTCGCGGAACCCGCCCAACGAGAACCCGACCAGACGGCATTCGAACGAACGATCGGTCGAGTCGTCCCCGGAACCGGGCTCGAACCAGCGACGCTCGCGGTTCTCGCGCTGGGACTCGCCGCGGTCGTGATCGCGGCGGTAACTGCGGCGACGATCGCCAGTCCGGTTGTGACCGTCGGCCTCGGAATCGTCATCGTCGGCGTCGTCGCCGCGCTCTTGTTGTTGGTCTGGTAGTCGCCCGACGAAATCGCAGCCGGCGTGCCTGGATAGACTCAGTCGTCGATCCTCGTCACCTCGAGCGCCCCGTTCTCGTCGAATCGTTTGGCCCGGAGGTATCGCGCCCGATAGCGGTTCGCGCCGTCTGTGACGTCCGCCTCACGGATGTCACCGGTGCGCCCCTGCGCGACCGCATCGATCAACTCCTCGAGTTGGTTCAGTTCGCTCGTCGTGAGATCGAGTCGGTACGTGTGTTCGTCCTCGGACTCGAGGATCGCCCACGTCCGAGCGGCGGCGATCACGAGTGAGCACGGCTCGCGACAGGGAAACGGGCCGTCACCGCCGTCGACGTCGATGTCGTCCTCGTCGTCGTACTCCCACTCGCGCCGGCGGAGACACTGCGAGTCGACGCAACAGGCCTCGGCCATCCACGCGACAGCCTCGCGAGGGAGTTCGTCGACCACGTCGTAGATCCCCGTCTGTCGCTCCGCCGTCTCGAGCCAGTGGTCGACGTCCAGATTTCCGCACTGTTCTCGGTGCCAGTTGGCGATCGTCGCCGGGTAGAAGAACCCGATCGTTTCGACGAGCTCGTCGCCCGTGAGGCCGGTGAAGGCCCAGCCGGAGACAAGGGTGGGCGCGGTCTTCAACGGCCGATAGCGGCCGTCCGGGTCGTACGTCGCGATCTCGCGGGCCGCACGGGGATCGTCGTGTACCTCGAGGGTGGCGAGTGCAGTGTCAGCGTCGTCGACGTGCCAGATGTCGTAGACCCGCTCGTAGTCCCGGTCGTCGACGTCGAGGAATCGAGTCGTAATGGAGAGTTGTCCCCACCTGCGGTCGATGCCCTCGCTGAGCGCGTCGTATCGCTCCGAGACGGCGAGTGGCTCCACGTCAGCAGGTTGGTCCGAGTCACCGCTTCCGACTGGGCCGTCCGGACTCCTCTCGACACTGCCGTCCTCGAGTGGCGCACGCTCGCACCACCGGAGAAACGCTCGCCGAGCGGTTCCCTCTCCGCCGACCACCTCCTGCCAGTACCGCCAGTTCGTGACGTACTCCTCGCACGCCTCGAGTGCTCGCTCGAGATCGGCGTCTTCGAGACCCGCCCACTCGTTCTCCGGCGTCTCGAGGGTGTATCCGTCGTCCGTTTCCTCGACGCGAAACCCGTCGAACGCGATACCCGACGAGGCGTGTTCGGCCAGCGTCTCGATATCGTCGGTAGTCACCGTCACGTGTCAGTCCCCCGACCCAACGCTTGGCTCGGCGTCCGACCCCGTGGTCGACCCGACGAGTTTTCGAACCGCTTCACGAGCGTTGCCAATGTCGGCTCCGGCATCGGCCGCTCGTTCCAGGAGAACGTCGGCCATCAGGTCCTCGGTACCCACGGCGCCAGTGTACCAGATCCGGTGGCCGTCGACTTCGGTCGGCACGTCCCATCCCAGGCGGTAGTCCTCGGTGAGACCCATGTCCTCGGGGATATCCTCCTGCGTGTGATAGCCGTCCGCGACGAACAGGGGAACCACGACGACGTCCTCGCTCTCGAAATACTCCGTCACGTCGTCGACCTCCGGTTCCTCGTCCATGAACAGCGCCTTCACCTCGTCGAACCGATCGCGTTTCCGGATTCGCTCGGTGTGGTATTCGATCGCCTTCGCGGAGTTCTCGTTTCGGTCGGTGCCGTGACCGACGACCGCGAGACCGAACCCCTCGCCGACGTCCGGGTTCTCGGTCACGGTTTCGGCCCGCTGGACGATAACGTCCGTCATCGCGTCGTGAGTCCCGACCGGCCCGCAGTAGTGAATCGTCTTCCCGACGTCCGTCGCCTCGAGCGTGATCTGCGAGGCACTCGTGCCGTCCGACTCCCACTTATCGGGATCCCACTGCTCGAGGCGTAATTCCCGGGGAATCACCTGTTCGGTAAAATAGCCTTCGCTGATGAAAAGCGGGACGACGAACACCTCATCGGACTCGAGGGTCCGGATTACCTCACGGAAGTGCGGTTCCTCCTTCCAGAACGCCTCCCGCACCTCGTCGAACGCGCCCGTCTCGCGGACCGTGTCCGCGTGGGCGTAGGTCGGATCAGAGGCGTCCGGATTCAGGTGCGATCCGTGTGCCGCGACGACCAGGGCTTGCATGGATGGCGGTTAGGATGGTGACGGTATAGGGACTTCGCTGGCGGTCCACATCACCGGGACTATCAGCGGCGTGTCGACCGACCGCGAATCAACCGGTGGCGAGTCCGAGACTCCGAATACAGCACCACCGCCGGGTCGGATCGACGCCCGCGGCGTCGTCAGGCCGAGACTGAAACGTCGGTTCGGGCCTCGCAGGTCTGATTCCGGGCTCTCAATGCGGCAACCGCTACGTATTCCCCCGGCTTCGGAGCGGCCCATTCCGCCTCGTAGCTCGTCGCCGCACCAGGCTCGAGCGTCTCCGAGATGAGTACCTGGGCGAACACGCGACCGTCGGTGAACCGCCAGACCTCCTCGTCGTCATTTTCCACCACGAACTCCGCCTTGCACGCGTCCGAAAACTGGAGTTCGACCGGGTCGTCTCCCTCGTTGGTGACGGTGAATACGAACAGGACGGCGTTTCCGGTATCGTCTCCCGCCGTCTCGAGCGATCCCTCGAGCGTCATAATTCGAGGTTCGGTGGCGTCACAGATAGGTCTTATCCGTCACGAAATGAAACGGGACCGGGATTCGCGTTCCAAACCCCTTGCTCTCCCAGTGAGTTGGATTCGCACTCCGCCTACCGGGAGAGCACGACGGTATCGAGGGCGCTCGTGTCGTCGCTCTATCCGTACCCATCGCGAATGCGTCCACCTGCAGGTTCGCGAGAACGGTCCGGAACCGTTCTCCGGTCACGAACGGGTTCGCACCGTCAGATCGATCCAGTCGACCGAGAGTGGGACGTCGAATGCGGTCCGCTCGGTACCAGGAGTACTGTCCGTGCCGCGGAACTGGGAGACGAGTTTCGCTCCGCCACTCGCGAGACCCGTTTCGTCTCCGGAGCTCAGACGGAATACCGATAGCTGGTGCCGGACTCGAGATCCGTCAGTCGAACGTGACCAGTTCACTCCGTCTCGTTCGCTGCCGTGACTGGACTGATCGTACGTTATAATTTGGACAACAACGCAGCTATTTTTGTGGATTGTAGGAATACTCGCACGAATAACTGTAGTGGTGCGTGATGTTCAATAGTAACGACGATGGGTGTCCCGACTGGCGGCTCGCAAATCGGACTGCACGCTGGTCGAAACGCTACGTCTATTTGCGCGCAGTCCGAAGTCGCGAGCGTGCAACTGGTGGGCTACGAGCCGAGCGGGATCGGTTCCGCGCTGCTGGTCAGCGACGGCGACGAAGCCACGGTCGATCGCCACCCACTCGAGTCCGGCGAGACGCTGTCCTATTCGCTCGGGAATCGTCACTGCGCCGGGACGATCGACGATGGCGAGCACATCCCCTGTGATCGGCCGACCGGCCCGTACTGCGACTACCACACGAGTACGTGGGTTTGCGCCCGCTGTACCGGCACCTGCCTCAAAGACGAGATGGACTGTTACGAGCCCCACGCGGTCTACATCGCCGCCTTCGCCCCTGACACGTTCAAGGTCGGCGTCACCCGCGAGTGGCGTCTCGAAACCCGTCTGCGAGAGCAGGGGGCCGACCGCGGCGTCCACGTTCACACCGTCTCGAACGGTCGAATCGCCCGCGAACTCGAGGCCGAAATCGCCCGGCGGCTGATCGACCGCGTCAGAACCAGGCCGAAAGTCGCCGCGCTCGCCGCCGACGTCGACGAAGACGCTTGGGCGTCTCTCCGCTCAGAGTTCGACGTCATCGATCAATTCGACTTCGACTACGGGATAGACCTCGAGACGCGGCCGGTTCGCGAGACGGTCGCTTCGGGGACGATCATCGGCGTCAAAGGCAGACTTCTCGTTCTCGAAAATGCCGGAACGACGTACGCCGTCGACATGCGCGACCTGGTCGGCTACGACCTCGAGGAAGGGACGGCGGAACGCGACCTCCAGTCCACCCTGGGCTCGTTCGAGTAGCAGTCCGCAGTGGTCGAGACAGTGGCCGAAAGGCTGGTGACCGACTGGATGACGTCCTCCTCGGCGTTCACGCCGGGGGGTCCTCTCGCGTGGTGGCGGTCGCTCCGACCCCACCGGAGGCACGATTCCCCTCCCTTCGCGGGTACTCCGGGTTGATCATGCAGACGAGTGGGACGTGCCACGTCGCCCACGCGACGCCGAGAATCGGACTCGTTGCCAGCGCGCTCTAGCGGACCTGTAACCAATCGAACCAGTAGCCACAGAGCCCGATCTGCACGATCGCCGGAAATGCGAGCGTGGCGGCGACGTGCAGGACGACGACCGTCGGATCGAACAGCTGTCCGGTCCCGACTAGCTCGAGCGGCGACGATCAGATCGAATGCCGGATAGAGCACCGGAAATGTCCACGGCTCCGTGCGGCGGGCCATCCGTTGCAATCGCCGCCGCAACGTCGTTCGTGACTCGGAGGACGTATCGATCTCGCGTCTCGTGGACGTGATAACTTGGACGTCGAGTTTCAGGCGTCGGGATCCAGCAGGAGAACGCTATGTCTGGCTGTTACTCGCCGCGGAGTTCGTTCACGTGGTCGATCCGGCGCTGGACGAGGTCCGCTTTGCCGATATCGTGGCGCACGTGCAGTCCTTCCTCGCCGGCGACGGCGAGCGCGTCCTCGGCGATCGCTTCGGCTTCCGCGATCGAATCGGCGACGCCGACCAGGGCGAACGAACGCGAGGTCGTCGTATAGATGCCGTCCTCGCGTTCGTCCACACTCGCGTAGTACAGCAGTGCCTCACCCACACTGTCTCGCGGCTCATCGCCGCTCGAGCTATCGGTGGCGCGGATTGCCCGCGCCACGCTTTCCTCGTCGACCCGAACCTTCGCACCGGCTTCGGGGGCCGTCGGATACCCGTCAGGAACGGCGTACTTGCAAACCGTGGCCTGTGCGGCGAAGTCGAGTTCCGGGAACGCCTCGCCATCTCGGGCGGCGATGAGGATCTCGAGGAAATCGGTCTCGAGGACCGGCAGCGTATTCATCGCCTCGGGGTCGCCGAAGCGAGCGTTGAACTCGATCACTTTCGGTCCCTCGGCCGTCAGCATGAACTGGCCGTAGAGGATCCCACGGTAGTCCTCGAGAGCGTCGGCGGTGGCCTCGATGATCGAGACGGCGTCCTCGTAGTCCTCCTCGGTCATGAACGGGAGTTCGTTCGTCGCGTCGGAGTAGCTCCCCATCCCGCCGGTGTTGGGCCCCTCGTCGCCCTCGTAAGCGCGCTTGTGGTCCTGGACCGCCGGTGCGGTTCGGAACTCGCCGTTGGCGACGAACGCCTGGACGGTGAATTCCTCGCCGATCAGCCGCTCCTCTAGAACGATTCGGTCGTAGTCGGACTCCCGGATGTACGCTTTACCCTCCTTGGCGGTGACCTGATCGCCGATGACCTTGACGCCCTTGCCGCCGGTGAGACCGGCTGGCTTGATCGCCAGATCGCCGTCGTATTCGTCGATGAAGGTGCAGGCCGCCTCCGCGTCGTCGAACGTTTCGAAATCCGGGTTTCCAGGAATCCCGTTTTCCTGCATGAACCGGCGTTGGAAGGCCTTGTCCGTCTCGATGCGCGCCTCGTCCTCTTTCGGCCCGAAGGGATAGATACCCGCGTCCTCCAGTGCATCTGAGACGCCCGCTTCGAGCGGCGCTTCGGGACCGACGACGGCAATCGTCGCATCGACCGACTCGGCGTACTCGACGACTGCCTCGGGATCGGTCGTCTCTATGGTCTCGAAGTCGGCCGCGATACGGGCGATACCGGGGTTTTTGTTGCCGGCACAGGCGTAGAGCTCAGCCTCACTGTCCTCGAGTGCGCGGGCGATGGCGTGTTCACGGCCGCCACCACCGATCAGCAGGACGTGTTCTCGCATACTCGAAAGCGGAACGCACGAACCTGTAAACGTTGCTCTTCGTTCGGATGAAAGTACGCACGTTCGTGCAACTCGTGTGGCTATGTGGCCGCAGTTGGCCGCTGTCGACGGCGTGGCGGGTCCCGTCCGTCGACGCTCACAGATCGCCCCTTCTGAGGAAGTCGTCGTCGAAGGTGAGGCTGTCCTCGTCGACGGAATCGAACTCGGCGGCCACGAGGTTCCCAGCCGGATCGAATATTTCCGATTCCTCCCGCATCACGTACAGTTGACCAGTCTCCGTCCGTGCAGACTCCTGCGCGAACAGGAGGAACCTGCGGTACGTGCCGAGGTACGTGGCGTGGACGGTATTGTAGTCGGTGAACAGTCCGCTTTGTTTGACGTCCTGCGGGACCCAGCCCTGCGCTCCCGACGTAATTTCGAAGAGCGCCTTCGAGTAGAAGTCGTCGGGGCGGACGGCAGCCTCGCCGCCCTCGTTATCGATGATCTCGAAGTCCTCGCCTTCCTCGTATTCGAACGGCAGGCCCTCCTGTTGAATCGGCCGATACTCGACTCGTACGAGATTGTCCGCAGCCAATTCGTTTTCTGTCGGCGACGACACCATGTCGTCGAAAATGTATAGTTCTCCTTGCTCGATCTGGGCGTCCGGCGGAACGAAGAGATAGATTTCCTCGTTCGTGTTGAAGTACTCGATAATTCGGACGCCGTAGTTCTGCACGACGTCCGCATCCACCGGAGGCGCGTCCTCGAGCTGCGGCGAGGCGACCCGAAAGATCGCGCCCGAGGTGAACTCGTTGGTGGTCGTGATAGCCTCCTGAAATCGTTGTTCGCCCGCTCCGTCTCCGCCTTCGGTCGGCGTCTCCTGTGCGGTGGCGCTCCCGGTCGCACCGAGCAGCGCTCCCGTGGTTGCGCCGACCGCGTTCAGGAACCGACGCCGTGACTCGTGGCCGAATAGTTCATTCATATGGAATCGGCACCCGTCTTTCGGTACCGTTCGTTCCCAAATAGTACACCGGCTGGACTTTGCAACCGCCTCGAACGGGGCATAGCGAAGCACGGTCGCCACTCGCCCCGTCTACCTGTTCGAATCGGATCGGAGGCGGCTCCGGAAGAATCCGACGAGTTCGCCGACGGAGTCGGTTCCCCAGAGCGCGACGATCACTGCGCCGACCGCGTTGAACACGAAATCGGTGACGATGTCGTCGATTCCGTACACGGTGACCACCGTCCCGTCGAGCGCGAACTCGAGGACTTCCCAGAAGACGCCGGTCGCGAGGACGAAGACGACGATGAACACGGATCGAAACGTCGGCGGGACGTCCATCTCGTCGGAGTAGAGTTCGAAGGCCCGGAACGCGGCGTACCCCAGCCCCGCGACGACGGTGGCCGAAACGGTATGGGCGATCTCGTCGTACCACTGATACCACTGATACAGGCCGAGCGAGCCGATCGTGTGGAGGACCACGGCGACGGTGATCCAGAGGACGAGTCCGGCGTCCATCGAGTATCCGTACTCTCGACGCAGCCACGCGGGCAAGAGCGTGATTCCAAGTGCGAGACCCGTCGTTCCCGAAATTCCGAACTGTAACGTCACCACCCCGTACCCGAGAAGCGCGAGGAGCACGAGTTGTAGCCCTCGAACGATAATGCGCTCCTGGGAATCCGACAGCCCCAGTGCCTCTCCGAGAGTCATGGCGATCCCGCATCGTTAGTCGTTCGGCTGACGGCACCGGCCGGCTCGAACCGAGCGATGTACCACTGAAAGAGCACGCCGATTGCGAACCCGACGACGGTGACGACGACGAAGTCCCACTGCAGTTCGGTTTGCGAGCGAACGTACTCGGTCCCGAACCACTGATCCGAGTAGTACTGTGCGACCGTCCAGAGCGCCTGTAGCGCCATCGTCGTCAGCACCGCGAACCCGATTGCGAACCGACGACTCAGTTCGACCGACGTAAACGCTTCGAGGTCGACGACGACGATAAGCGCGAGCGTCGCAACGGCGAGATACACGACCGTCTCGAACGCGACTCCGGCCCCACCAACGATCACTGCGACTGTAGCGACCCCGAGGAGAGGCCAGGCGACCATCTCCGTCCAGTCGTGGGTCACGGACGCGGGTGTCGCCGCCACGATCACGATGAGCAACCCGAACCCGCCCCAGAGCGGGTCGCTCGTGAGAACACTCTCGAGCGAACCCAGCACGATGATCCCGGTTAGTGTCCACCCGATGATGGCGTTCATCCGCTCGTCGTGGACGAGTCCCTCGAGCGTCACTGTCTGTCAAGTAGGTCCGAGCCCACTAAAACCTGGAGCCGGATACGCAGTGCTCACGAAGGCCAGAACGGTCGACGGTCACCGAACCGCCGAGATGACATCCGGTATCTGTCGTCGGGACGCGTTCTCTCCCGGCAGTAGCTCACTCGTCGGGATGGCCGGGGGCGATTTCGAGCCGCAACGTATCGAACTGGCCGGGCTCGGCACCGGTACCCATAAATCCACACGGTCAGAACGTCACTCCCAATGCGACAGTACCTCGAGCTCGTCGACGCGGTCCTCTCGAGCGGGATCCACAAGCCGAACCGGACCGGCGTCGACACGATTTCATCGTTCAGCGAACACTACGAGGTCGACTTACAGGAGGGGTATCCGCTGCTCACGACGAAGGAGATGGACGGGTACCGCTGGAACTCGATGCTCCACGAGGTCTGCTGGTACCTCTCCGGCGAGGAACACATTCGGAATCTCCGTGAAGAGACGAAGATCTGGGACGCCTGGGCCGACGACGAGGGTCGACTGGACACGGCCTACGGCCGCTTCTGGCGGCGCTTTCCGGTCCCGGAGGGGAGCGCCAGACTCGAAGGTGAGTCCTGGCCCGACGAGAGCCACCAGTGGGTCACCGAGGAGGCCGACGGCCGCCGAACCTTCGATCAGTTGCAGTACGTGATCGACACGCTGTCCGATTCGCCGAACTCACGCCGACTCGTCGTCAACGCCTGGCACCCCGCGAACGCGGCCGATTCGACGCTGCCGCCGTGTCACTACACCTTCGTCTTCAACGTGCAGGGCGACCGGCTGAACTGCCACCTCACGCAACGATCGGGAGACACTGCACTCGGGATTCCGTTCAACATCGCTGCGTATTCGCTTTTGACCACGGTCGTCGCAAACCAGACCGGCTTCGAACCCGGCACGTTCGCTCACACCGTCGTCGACACGCACGTCTATTGCGGCCGCGGCGCGCGCAGCGACTGGTACGCGGACAATCTGGACGCTCTGCAGTCCCGCCTCGCCGACGTCGACGAGCGATCTGACTATCTCGACGTGCGCGCGTGGCTCGAGTCCGAAGCCCCGGCCGAAGCCGACGGCGACGAACGACTCGATCACGTCCCCGGACTGCTCGAACAGCTCTCGCGGGAACCGCGCTCGCGTCCGACGCTCGACGTGGCAGACGTGTCGATCGACGAGTTAGCATACGAGGACGTCGAGCTACGGGACTACGAGTCCCACGAGGGCATCGAGTTTTCGGTGGCCGAATGAACGACGACGACGCGCCCGTTTCGCCCCCCGGCCGCGAACTCGTCGGCATCGTCGCCCTCGCCGACAATGACGTCATCGGCGCCGACGGCGAGATGCCCTGGCATATCCCATCGGATCTCGAGCACTTCAAGGAGACCACGATGGATCACCCCGTCATCATGGGACGAGTGACCTACGAGGGGATTCTCGAGGGCCTCGGGACTCCGTTACCGGGACGGACGTCGGTCGTGTTGACGAGCCGCGACCTCGAGACGCCCGACGACGTCGTGGTGGCCCACGACATCGAGGACGCAATCGAGGCCGCCGAAACGGCCGCTCGGGAGCGCCACGGCGATACCGACCGCCTCTTCGTCGCGGGCGGTGCGACCGTCTACAAACAGTTCTTGCCCGCGATGGGCCGCCTGATCGTCACCGAGGTCCACGACGAACCCGAGGGCGATACGCAGTTCCCGGACTGGGATCGGGACACGTGGGCGGAGACGGCTCGAGACGAACGGAACGGATTCGCGTTCGTGGAATACGTTCGTTCGCGGTGACTCGAGCAACCCACGATCGAACGTCACGCCCAAGTATCACTTCCGACGACAATCGCGAATCGAGACGACTGACCTCTGCGTCGTATTTGCCGGACTGTTCGGAGAAATCACCTGTTTTCCGGACAGAAACGTTCAGACAATGAGCGGTCTGCGGGTGAAACCGTCCGATAAACGCGCTCGAGGCCCAATTGACCGTCTTCGGACTCGAGGAGAACATTCGGTCCGGCGGTTCAGTCGATATCCGTTATTTTCCCTCGTTGTCTCCGGCCAAATGGATCGATACCCGGTCCCGGTGCTGTCGTTTCGTGCGAGTAACGGCCGGTTCCGGTAACAGGCGGAACGACTGGTTGATATCCGCGATTTCGTCGGTCTATGGCCTGAAAGCCGTTATTTATGGCGGATAGATCACCGTAGATGGTGAAACGATCGCAGTCACTTTTACGACAATTCGGCCAACGGTCATGTGCCCCGAAGAGGGGATACCGAGTGAGAGACATGACAGACGAAAGCTACGAAAGCGGACGATCAGACGATTCGCGTCGCTCGTTCATGAAGAAGGGAGCAGCCGCTGCGAGCGCAGTCGCGCTCGGCACGGCAGCTACCGCTGGAACGGCGACTGCACAGGACAGCCAAGCACTGGTGTTCTCCTACGACTACTTCCCTGGGACCGACTTTACGATCGTCTCCCAGCTTCAGCAGAGCACGACGGTCGACGTCCTGCAGGTCGACGACGAAACGGTGTCGGAGATCTCGCAGCCCGACGATTACACCGGTTACGTGGTCCGGTACGACCAGGGAGGCGACACCGCGGGCGTGACGACGTTCCTCTTCATGAGAAACGGAGATATGAGCGTGGACGACACCGGAACGCTCGGCACGGACGCGTCGGTGTTCAGTTCCGAACTGAACCTGCTCGAGACGTCGACCGACGGCGGCAACGGCGGTAACGGCGGCGACGGCGGAATGGACGACGGCGGTAACGGCGGCGGTAACGGCGGCGGTAACGGCGGCGGTAACGGCGGCGGTAACGATACCGGCGGCGGTAACTGATCCACCGCTAGACCGCTGACTCTGCAGGCCGATCGAAACGGCTTATTCTTCCTTTTCACCTGGTCGAATAGTCCACTCCGCGGACGACGTGATGGAACAGGTCGATGCTTCGGTCTCATAGATACCGTCGAACTGGCATCTGCCATACCTGTCTCATGTAACGCAACACCGCAAAACCACGAACGCTGCAGTCCGACGCAGTCCTCTGTTACGCACTCCGTCCAAAACACGGATTACCGACGAACCTCGTTTCGTTCCTGCGGGAAGGGTTGCATAGAGAGATGGAACAATCGAGTTTGCTTATTGAAGCGGCACATCTAGGCACTATCGCCCCAGTACGGGGTTACAGTGAGAGCCATGACAGACGAAAACCACGAAAGCGAACATGAGACTACCGGTCAGTCGTTGATGAGGAAGGGAACAGTAGCGACAGCCACCGCCGGTACTGCTGCGATCGGGGCGGCCGCAACTGCCACCGCGCAGGACGATGACGATGATGACGCACTGGTGTTCGCATACGATTACTTCCCGGGCGAGAGCTTCGAGGTCATCTCCACGCTCGAGCAGAGCACGACGGTCGACGTCCTGCGAGTCGGCGACCAAACGGTGCCGGAAATCTCCCAACCCGATGAATGGTCGGGATACATAATTCGCTACGACGATGGTGACGGCGATTCCGCCGGAATCACGACGTTCCTCTTCACGAGAAGTGACGATTTGAGCGAGGACGATTCCGCGGAGATTGGCGAAGATGCCCAGATATACAGCACTCAACTGAATCTGCTCAGCGCAGACCTGGACTGATCCCTACTCGATCTTTTAGAAGTTATCCATCGGAAACGCTATCAGAATGTTGCGCGGATGGGAATCATCTATTCGATTCGACGGAAATGGTCGGGGAATCGTATCGATGGAGATGCACACTACTTTGGCGATTTCACCGTGGTGAAACGGCGTGAACTCGAACGAGCGTGATCCGCAGCCGAGCGACGACGACCGTGCTGCGTCGATGAGTGACTGCGACGAACCAGGATGTTCCTGTCGATGGAACTCTGTCATCACCCCGCCGACTCCGAATACGATCGCGATCGAATCGACGCCCGGGTACGGACTCGGATTCGGACCGCGTGAAAGACTCGAGACCGACGTACAGGAACCTGCGCCACAGGAGAATACGGAAGTCGACGAGCCCGTTTTGCTTTCCATTCGTGACTACCTCCCCGACGTTCGGTTTCAGGTCGTCGGCGACATTCCCCAGCCGCTTACCGTTCAGTCGCTCCGGTTGCCGTCTGGCAGAACAGTCTCCGTTCTCACCCGACCCGACGAATACAACGGATACGTCATCCGCTCGATAGTCGGCGGAAGAATAATCGACCCCTTCACGCTCGTTTTCACGACAGGAATGCTCGAGTCCGGCGGGCTGTATAGATTCAGCTCGGACACCGAGGTTTTTAGCACCCAACTGAGTCTCTTTCGGGTGTCGGTTCGCCGCATCAGCCGCGCCAGCGGAGTGGTATCGGAGGAAGAATAGCCGGAGTCCAGTGGTGACTGACGGCCGGAACCGACCTGTGAAGCGAACCGGATGGACACGCGACTGACACGAACAAATCGGCCGCACGTATTTGCACCGAGCGTCGACCGGGTGCCGAGCGGGTCGGAGAACAGTCGGTAGAACGTCCCGAGAGGTACTGTCCGACAAATGAAGGGTATTGATGGGGTCTATGTCCTATTCTCGACGGTTTCAAAACCCCCGGGTCCCAAGTCAAGTTATGCCAACTGACGACTACTCGGACGCGATCCGGGAGTTCGAACACGACGGCGAGACGTACAAGATGGCTGACCTCACAGTTCTCGAGGACGAAGGGCTCTGTGACCTCGACTCGCTGCCGGTGAGCATCCGGATTCTGCTCGAGTCAGTGTTGCGAAACGCCGACGGCGAGACGATCGACGCCGACGCCGTCCGCGCAGCGGCCTCGTGGGAACCCGACGTGCCGGACGCCGAGGTACCGTTTACGGTCTCGCGGGTCGTCCTGCAGGACCTGACGGGCGTGCCGGCGGTCGTCGACCTCGCGGCGCTGCGATCGGCGGCCGACCGCAAGGGCGTCGACCCGACGGTCGTCGAGCCCGAAGTCCCCTGTGACCTCGTGATCGACCACAGCGTACAGGTCGATTACTTCGGCAGCGAGGACGCCTACGAGAAGAACGTCGAGATCGAGTACGAGCGCAACGAGGAGCGCTATCGCGCGATCAAGTGGGCCCAGCAAGCGTTCGACGAGTTCAACGTCGTCCCACCGGGAACGGGTATCGTCCACCAGGTCAACTTGGAGCACCTCGGCCGCGTCGTCCACGAGCGCGACGTCGACGGCGAGCAGTGGCTGGTCCCCGACACGCTCGTCGGCACTGACAGTCACACCCCGATGATCGGCGGCATCGGTGCCGTCGGCTGGGGTGTCGGTGGCATCGAGGCCGAGGCCGCACTGCTCGGCCAGCCGATCAACATGAGTCTGCCGGAAGTCGTCGGCGTCCGCCTCTCGGGCGAGCTCCCCGACGGTGCGACCGCGACCGACCTCGTGCTCCACATCACCGAGAAGCTCCGCCAGGTCGGCGTCGTCGACAAGTTCGTCGAGTTCTTCGGCCCCGGCGTCTCGCAGCTGTCGGTCGCCGACCGCGCGACCATCTCGAACATGGCTCCCGAGCAGGGCTCGACGATCAGCATGTTCCCCGTCGACGAGAAGACCCTCGAGTACCTCGAGCTGACGGGTCGCGACCCCGACCACATCGAACTCGTCCGCGAGTACCTTGAGGCTCAGGGCCTGTTCGGCGAGCAGGACCCCGAGTTTACCGAGGTCGTCGAATTCGACCTCGACGACGTCGAACCCAGCCTCGCGGGCCACAAGAAGCCCCACGCCCGTATCCCGATGGGCGACCTGGACGAGCACTTCCCGACGCTGCTCGAGGAAGAAGGCGTCATCCCCTCGGGCGCCGCCGAGAGCGACGGCGGACTCGTCGCCGAGACCACGCCCCAGCTCGACGAGAAGGTCCCGGTCGAACTCGACGACGGCACCGAAGTCGAGATCGGCCACGGCGACATCCTCGTCAGCGCGATCACGTCCTGTACGAACACCTCGAATCCGTCGGTGATGGTCGCAGCCGGTCTGCTGGCACGCAACGCGGCCGAGCAGGGACTCGAGGTGCCCGAGTACGTCAAAACCAGCCTCGCACCTGGGAGCCGGGTCGTCACGGAGTACTTGAAGCGTGCGGACCTGCTCGACGACTTGGAGGCGCTCGGCTACCACGTCGTCGGCTACGGCTGCACGACCTGTATCGGCAACGCCGGCCCGCTCCCGGAGCCGATCGAGGAGGCCATCGACGAGTACGACCTCTGGACGACGAGTGTCCTCTCTGGCAACCGCAACTTCGAAGCCCGCATCCACCCGAAGATCAAGGCCAACTACCTCGCCAGCCCGCCGCTGGTCGTCGCCTACGGCCTCGCGGGTCGGATGGACGTCGACCTCGAGAACGATCCGATCGGCACCAACGACGACGGCGAAGCGGTCTATCTCGAGGACATCTGGCCGGCCACCGAGGAGGTCCGCGAGACGATCCACGACAGCGTCTCCCCCGAGATGTTCGAGGAGAAGTACTCGAGCATCTACGAGGGTGACGAGCGCTGGGAGGCCCTTGACGCCCCGACCGGTGAGGTCTACGACTGGGACCCGGAGTCGACGTACATCCGCGAGCCGCCGTTCTTCCAGGACTTCCCACTCGAGGAGCCAGGCGTCGACAACGTCGAGGACGCCCGCGCGCTGCTCACGCTCGGTGACACCGTCACGACAGACCACATCAGCCCCGCCGGGCCGTTCGGCGAGGACCTGCCCGCCGGCCAGTGGCTCAAAGAGCGCGGCGTCGAACCCTACGAGTTCAACACCTACGGCTCCAGGCGCGGCAACCACGAGGTCATGATGCGCGGCACCTTCGCGAACGTCCGCATCGAAAACCAACTGCTCGACGGCAAGGAGGGCGGCTACACAATCCACCACCCGACCGGCGAGGAGACGACCGTCTTCGAAGCCTCCGAGCGCTACCGCGAGGATGATACGCCGCTGATCGTCATGGCCGGCGAAGAGCTCGGAACCGGTTCGAGCCGCGACTGGGCCGCGAAGGGAACCGACCTGCTCGGCATCCGCGCGACCATCGGCAAGAGCTACGAGCGCATCTACCGCGACAACCTCATCGGCATGGGCGTCCTGCCCCTGCAGTTCGAAGACGGCGAGGGCTGGGAGGAACTCGGCCTCGAGGGCGACGAGTACTTCCAGATCGAGGGCCTCGAAGACGGCCTCGAGCCCAACGCCGAACTGACCGTGACCGCCGAAGACGACGACGGTGAAACGACCGAATTCGGCGTGACGGCACAGGTCGCCACGCCGATGGCGGTCGAGTACGTCGAGAACGGCGGCGTCTTGCACCTCGTGCTCCGACGGCTGCTCAACGAGGAAGCGTAAGCGGACGGAGACGGACTCGAGAGACGCGGTTTATTGGCCGCCATACTGCTTTCAGTTCTGTACGTCGAAACTGAGAAGTGACTATTGCCTGTATCGATATCTGAGCGCTTGGGCAACCCTAGCTCTAGTATCATGGGGATATTCTATCCAGACGAAACGCACTATACGTCCGGTACATCAGTACAGGAACCGAGACAAATGTTTTTCTCCGGACGACCCAAGACATCGTAACTACTGTGCTCAGGACGAGTGGCATCATGCGACTATCGGATGTTTCGTGAACTCACCAAACTGATAACGCAGCAGAGTTTTGCGCCTGCGGTTTCTTTCGTCGGACATGGATCCGGGTGCGACGCCGATGCAGCTTTCTCCCGACGCAGTGACCAGCAGTGCGGATTTCCTCGTCTTTCTAGTGGTCGGCATGTTCGCAGGTGGCCACTGTCTGGGCATGTGCGGCCCGCTCGTCAGCATCTACACCAACCGGGTGGCCGAGCACACCGAGAGCCGGCGTGAGGACACACTCACGTTGTTCGCTGTTCGCCAGCACCTCCTGTTCAATCTCGGACGGACCGCAGGATACGCCGTAGTCGGTGCCCTGTTCTGGTTCCTCGGCGGTGCCGTGTTCACGTCTATCGACGGTATCGTCCCAGTTAGCAACGCCGTCCGCGGTGCCACCGACATCCTAGTCGGACTATTCATCCTGACCGCTGGGCTCTCCTATGTATTCCGGAGGACACACACGTCGATTCCGGACCCTGTTGCAAGGTTCTCTGGCCTCTTCAGTTGGTTGAGTGGGCATCTTACCAGCCGGATCGATAGACTCGCCGGCTCGCCACGTATCGTCGGTCTCGAGACGGTCCACGCGCCCTGCCGTGCCCCATCACCTATCCGGCGTACCTCTTTGCCTTTGCCATCGATGACCCCATCCAGGGTGGTCTCGCACTCGGTGTACTTGGACTCGGCACCATACCGACGCTCCTCGCATACGGAACGGTGCTGGGGACAGTCTCCGCCAAGCGACGGGCTTCGCTTCATCGCGGTCTGGGTACAACGTTCCTCTTGCTGGGCCACATTTCCGTCACCCACGAGCTTATACTCCTCGGGTTCGACATACCCCACTTCGACGTCCCGTTCTATCAGCCACTCGCATGACTGACACCTGCTCACTCTGTGACCTGCCGACTCCCGACCCGCCGATCAGCGGACAGGACGTCGAGGGTACGTTCTGCTGCCGGGGTTGTCTAGAGGTCTCGACGGCCGTTGAGGCGGTGGACGACGTTGACGCCGAGGCAGTGCGAGAACGGACCCGCCAGAGAGACTCCTCGTCAGGGCCAACAGATCCGTCGTCAGACCTCGCCGAGGCATTTCTTACGTTGGATGGAATGCACTGCACAACCTGCGAATCGTTCGTCGCACTCCGGGGTGAGTCTCACGATGGCGTCGCCAGAGTTGAGGCGAGTTACGCAACCGACACGGCCCGGGTTCAGTACGATCCCAACGTGGTCGACGAGGAGGACCTCCCCGAGGCAGTCAGTGGCTACGGCTACCGGGCCAGTTTCCGAGACGTCGGTGACAGCTCGGCGCTGGACCACGACCAGGAGACGTTCACGCGGTTGCTGGTCGGTGCGGTCCTCGCGTTCCTCATCATGCCGTGGTACGTGTTCTTCCTCTACCCAAGCTACGTCGGAATCGAGACGGGTATCCTGTCTGCGGATATGACGACTGACGCCGGGCTGTACATCCCAATGGGTATCGTCGCACTGTTCAGCACCGGCGTAATCTTCTACACGGGCTGGCCGATACTCCGGGGAGCCTACGTCAGCCTCCGGACGCGCCGTCCCAACATGGACTTGCTACTCTCTATTGCCATCCTCTCAGCCTTTGCATACAGCACCGTCGCCCTCGTGAGCGGAAGTGTCCACCTCTACTACGACGTCTCCGTGGCCATCGTTCTGGTAGTCACTGCGGCCGGCTACTACGAGGGGACGTTGAAGCGCCAGGCCACGGATCGGCTGGCCGAACTGACTGAGGCCCGGGTCCGCGAGGCAACCCGGCGTCGACCCGACGGGACGACGGAGACCGTGGCCGTCGATTCCCTCGAACCCGGTGACGAAGTCATCGTCAAGCCTGGCGACCGGGTCCCGGTCGACGGTACTGTCGTGGATGGCGCCGCCACCGTCGACGAGCAGGTCCTCACCGGTGAGTCTTTCCCCAGAATCAAGCGCCCTGGCGACGACGTCGTCGGGGGTGCAATCGTCACGGACGACGCCCTCGTCGTCGCGGTCGGTGCAGACGCCGCCAGCACCCTCGACCATATCACCTCGATGCTGTGGGCCGTCCAGAGCGATCGCCCCGGCATCCAGCGACTTGCGGACCGACTCGCAACGCTGTTCGTCCCGCTCGTCCTGCTCGTCGGAACGACCGTTACAATCTGGCGCCTCCTGAGCGGCGAGCCCATCTCTGGGGCACTGTTGGCCGGACTCACCGTGCTCGTCGCGTCCTGTCCATGTGCAATGGGGCTGGCCACCCCGCTCGCAACCGCAGGGGGCCTCCGTGACGCCCTCCGGCGAGGCATGGTTGTCAGCGACGCGACTCTGTTCGAAACCGCACCCAGCATCGAGACGGTCGTCTTCGACAAGACTGGGACGCTGACGACCGGCGAGATGACTGTGCGGTCCGTCGTAGGGGACCCCACCGCCGCGGCGCTGGCTGCTGCTGTCGAGCGACAGTCTTCCCATCCCGCGGCCGACGCCATCGTTGACCACGCGGAGGCGGCGGCTGACGGGGGCCAGTCAGAGGCCCGTAGCGGTAGCACGACCGAACTCGGACCAGTGACCGCGTTCCAACGCCATCCGGGCGAAGGTGTGAGCGGTAACATCGACGGTAAACGAGTCGTCGTTGGGACCCCGAACCTCGTGGCTCGTGAGACGACCCCACTCCCGACGGACCTCGAGTCGGCGGTGGCCGAGACACGTGACGGCGGAGACCTGCCAGTGGTCGTCGGTGTAGCCGGCGTGCCAGCCGCTGTCATTGTGATAGGGGACCGGGAACGGGCGGAGTGGACCGATATCGTCGATTCATTCGCTGACCGTGAGGTCGTCGTACTCACTGGCGACGACAACTCGGCGACCGAACGGTTTCGGGACTATCCGACGATAGATAGCGTGTTCACTGGCGTTCCCCCGGACGGCAAAGTGGCTACCGTCGAGCGATTCGCCGCAGCTGGTCCGACCGCCATGGTTGGCGACGGGACCAACGACGCGCCGGCGCTAGCTGCCGCCGACGTCGGTATCGCCGTCGGCGGGACAGCACGGGCTGCCGAGGCTGCCGACGTCGCCATCGTCGACGGGTCACTGGCCGACGTTCCGGCTGCCTTCGACCTGGCGACTGCCACAAGGCGGCGGATCCGCGAGAACGTCGCCTGGGCACTCTGTTACAACACCGTCGCAATCCCTCTCGCGGCAGCGGGTATCCTCAACCCGCTATTCGCAGCGCTCGCGATGGCAGGCAGTAGTGTACTCGTCGTGACGAACTCGTGTCGGCGGCTACTCTGATACGGACTCCTGTAAGTCATTGCTGGTGCAACCGCAGGACGGTTGCGGTTGCACCAGCAAATCGTCACAGCAGACCGTATGAGTGGGTGCAGAAAACGAATCACAGCCAGTGCTGACTCAACCTGGAATCATCTCGGCGCGGCGGTTGTACCGTCGGAGCGTGTCGCCATTCTCGTCCTGGAGTTCGACGACGAACTGCTTGTCCCCCCGCTCCGCTCTCATATCACCGATGTCGACGTCGAAGTCGAACGGGGGTTCGTCGATCACTTCCAGCGTCTCCCCGCCCGAAGTCACGACGACGCGGTCGATGCCACGCGAATCCGAGATGTGACAGTGGACCGTTTCGTCGGACCGCGTACAGTCTAGATAGGGGTTCACGTCGCTCCCGCCGTTGCTTGGAAGCTGAAACTCGAAAGTCATCACGCCCAGCGGGAACGTCCCCAGGATGAGTACAATGACGATGAAGGTGGTCAGGTTCGCTTTTGAACCATGCCGCGAGACGAACCGAGCGAGGCCGCCCTTGCCCGACCGGCGCATACGGATGACGAACGGGACGACGAGCAGGTGGGTCAGCGGGCCCCACAACAGGAGCGCGAATCCGTAGGCCATGACGTAGTAGAGGAAGCCCCATCCGGGCTGGTAGGACAGGAGCAAGTTCGTCCCCGCCCACAGGAATAGTCCGAAGAACAGGAGCCCGGCGCTCTTGAGGAGCTTCCAGATAGTCGAGTTGGCGTAGTAGACGCTCTTGAGGTCTCGCCAGGCGCCGACGAGTACCTTCCGACCCCATTCCAGTGGTGGGTCTTTCTCCGGCGTCTGCTGGTGACCGTCACTCATGATATCGGACTGGGTGGACTCCCCCTCCGGTTAGCGAGGACTGCTGCGATCCGGCGTCGCTGGTCGGTCATAGGCCGACTGACCAGAGCTCCGACAGGAGGAACCAGTTCAAGACGTACGATACGACGAAGACGGTGAAGAAGACGAGACAGACGAGAAACGTCCCGCGCATCTCGTAGGCGTGAACCGGCTTTCCGTCAACCTCCAGTCCGCCGTCTGCAACCAGGTCGACGTTATCTCCGTCCCGCACACGCTCGCCGAACAGTACCGACGCGACTGCGACGAAAACGAAAATGACGCCGGCCAGGATGGCGAGCACCGCGAAGATGCCTAGCAATGCGAACAGCGGAGCCGCTGCCGACAACGAGAACTCCGTCCCGGGGATATTCTCGACGACCTCGGCCGTCCGTCGTGGGACGCCGTACAGTAGACCGGCGTACATCATCATCAGGGTGACGATGCCCATGGCACCCGCGTAGAAGTATGGCTGGAAACTAGCCAGCCGGCCGAACCGGAGGTTCCGCATGAACATCGTCCGGATCACGAAGAACACCAGCCCCATGAACGCTAACGTGGTGCCTACGGCAACTGTCCCGTGGAAGTGACCCACTGTGGCGAAGGTGTTGTGCCAGGTCATGTTGACCTGCATCTGACCCATCACCACGCCCGTAATGCCCCCGACGAAACCGAAGAGGATGATGCTGAAAATCGTCGCGGAGAACACCGGATTTGTCCAGGGAGCCGACGTGAGCCAGCCGAACAGGCCGCCGCCCTTCCCGCGCTTGCGACGGCCTGCCTCCAGCCCCGCCGGGATAGCGAAGGCGTGGATCATGCTCGCAAAGGCCGCACCGTAGAACGCATAGGAGGTGTTGAAGAGTCGCCAGCCCGACGAGACGACGGGATCGGACATCAGGTGGTGTGCTGCACCGAGGTTGATGAAGAAAAGGTAGAGGACGAATGCAGTCCGAGAGACTTTTTCGCTGACGACCTCGGCCCCGCCGACGACGTGTGTCAAAAAATACCAGACAGTGACCATCGCCGCGAGGTTGATTTGCTGGGTGCCGTGCCCGATGGTCCAGTACATCTGGCGGTACCAGGCAGGGTCCATGAATTCGATGATCTCAATCCGCCAGAGGAGTGCTACACCGAAGGTAACGAGGCCGCCGACCAGTGCCTCGGTCGCTATAATAGAGGTGACGAACGCCCCGAAGGCGATTAGTGGCAGTGACTTTCCGGGATTTTCCCGACGTTCGCGCCACATCGTCAGGAAAAATGGTAGCGCTGCGACAATAGCCCCGAGGATGAACACGACGACGCCTGCGTAAAATGCCGTCGGGGATTCGAGCGGCGCGTAGGCAGTGAGCAACGGCGCGTTCTCGTCCGGGAACCCACTGGCTGTCCAGACTGAGATGTTGACCGTGATCGCTCCCAAGAGCATCGCCAGGTAGCCGATCTTGGCGGCGACAGTGATCGGAAGCCGCCGTCCGAGAATCATCGGGCCACCCACGTAGAGGATGGCGATCTCCATAAACACCATCCAGAAGATGAGAAGATTCCAGGCGTGAAGCGATAGGTGCGTGTAGAAGTCACTTGGCGAGAGCAAGCCAATGACTTCCCAGCGGGTCATCGCGACAGTGAAGGCGAAGATACCGCCGATCAGCATCGCAACGACGGCCGTCAGTCCGAAGAGCTTCACGTGGTTCTCCGCGGTCCGGTGAATAGTTAATCCGGTCACGCCACAGGTTCGGAAGCCATCGTCGTCGTAGTCGTTTTCGAACAGGCCGAGGGCCGTCATAGCTCCTCCACCACCTCGACGCGACCGTGCATGGTCCGATGGCCGACGCCACAGAACTCGTTACAGATGAGATGGTAAGTACCGGGCTCGTCGAACTCCATCGGCAGAATCCACTCGTATTCCGGCAGAATCTGGAAGTTTATCTGCTTGCTCAGTGCTTGCTCGGGGCGCATAGAGAAGCCGTGCTGGACGTCAAGCGAACTGAGGTGGATGTTGTACTCGCGACCGGTCTCGAGGATCACCGGTGCCCCCTGCCAATACCATTGCTGGGCAGCAAAATAGACGTCGTCGCCCGATGGCACCAGCAACCCCTCTTCGGTTTCGCTTGCCTCGTCGGTGTAGTCGTTCATCTTCTCTTGATACTCCTCCGGGCTCACTTTGAGAGTCTCACCGATTGGGTTCTGGTCGCCGAATCGGGTGTACCCGCTCATCCAGCCGAAAATAAGTATCGACCAAATCCCACTCAGACCGAGCCAGATGGATTCCCGACGGTTGACTGACTGGCCCCACCAGTTGCCCTCCGGCGGTTTCATCGGAGACGTCATGCAACGATCATCCCCGGGACAGAGAAGATATCGAGGTATCCCCATAGGACATAGGTTACGAGCCAGAAGAGAAAGGCAACGACTGCCAGTAACCATATCTTGTCGTACAGCCGTTGCATCAGTGGTACTTCTCCCGAGATATCATTTGTCATACTCTGGAATGTGTTCACAATGTGCAATAAATGCTGGGCCCGGCATGTTCGGGTATCGAGAATACTCCTCGATCAGGGCCCCATTCATACGGATTACTGTAAGCCATTACCGGCGAAACTACGACCGTCCTGCGGTTGCACCGGTACATCGGTACAGCAGACCGTATCACACCTCGAGGGAAGGTTACCGCGAGGGGGGCTGATCGGCGATCTGATCGATCGAGGTCACGGCAATCTCCGGGTCGCCATCTGCTTCCGGATAGCGTTTGATCTCGCCGGAGACGTAGGCGTAGCTTCGGCGCGGTCGTCCGACGGTCCGACCGTCGTATTCGCCGGTGACGAACCGGTCGGAAAGCAACGAGATAATGCGCTGTCCCTCCGGTGTCTCGAATGCACGAGGGACGAATAGCTTGAACGGCTGGCTCTGTGACCCGATCGTGACGATGGCGTGGTCACCACCTCGAGTCCGCCGGTAGGCTCTGAGTTCGGTGAAGACGGTGACGTGCTCGCCGATCGAATCGGCGAGTTCGGTGTAGTCGAGTCGACTGTCGTAGAGGTCCTCGACGCCTGCTGCCTTCGCTCGCCGGAACGATTCGACCATCTCCGCTCGCAGGGCCCACCAGGAACACAGGGTATCGTAATTGCGCATCTCTTTCCCGTTGACGTCCAGTTGGTCCCAGACGCCAATGTGGTCGGCTTGGGCCTGGCGCTCGGCTTCGATGTAGCGGTCGTGGTACGGTTCGAAGTGGGCGTACCCGTACTTCGTGAAATATGGACTATATCCCTGTCGGATCATCCGCTCCTGGAAGTCTTCGCCGTTCTTGTGGACGTAGACGAGCGGCCTGTCGTAGTTGTCCCGGTACCGCCGCAGGCAGGTATCGACCGGTCCGTCGCCCGGAATTCGATGGTGATCGTCGAGCCCTCTGGCAAGAACGATGTGGCTTCCTCCTTTGCCGCCACCCCCCAGGGCGTGTACGGCTTCCCCGGAACTGGTCGCGACTCCTCCGTATCGAGTGCGAGAATGCGAAGGTTCTCGGGTTCGTCTTCCAGATCGACTTTCACGGTGTCGCCGTCCACGACTGCGAGCACCTCGACGGTCATGGTCGTTCCGAAGTAACTGGTTTCAGGCATGGTGTCGTTCCTCGTTTTCTTCAGAGCGGAGAACCGATCGCTGAACCCGTTGGTCCGACCTCTCGGGAGCAAAGTCCATCAGGAGAGCCTTAATACTGTTATCACACTAACAGATATGTGGAAATACACTCACAGTTTGTCCCGCTCGCACACCGGCAAGGGACTGGTGACATACCGTTTCAAACTCCGTCAATTCTACTGGGATTTGAAATCTGGTTGAGACCCGCAAGCGGTGATCAGTTGTAACCGGCCGTCGGCCTCGAGATTTCATCGGTATCGCAGTCGTCTCCGTCGAGTCGCTCGCACGCCTCGAGCGTCTCCGCTCTGTTTCGAATCGCCGGCTCGAGCGACAACGGCTAGACGAGGTGGCTGTCGGTCGTCCGAACGACGGCGAGGTGTTCCTCGAGACGAACGCGTGTGTGATAGTCTGTGTCGAGCGTCACGCCTGATCGACCTCCGTGTGGTGGCTCGAGTTGGGTGGCTGTGCGTCCGAATCCGTTTCGTGCGTTCGCTGTCGAATAGTCATTGTCCTGAACGAGGACCCAGGTTGGGTGCCCTACCACCGTCCGAAAACCGATTCGAACGGTACACCTGCGCCCCTACTACGAAGTACACATTACTATTCTTCAATGTTTACAATATTGATATAAAATACTCTCTGATAGAGTTTTTTAATAATACTGTTGATAACACACTTGGTAATGTGATGAGTATCGCTTCACAATTGGCGATGATCGAAGAGTACGAACCGACAACGAACGAGGACGATGTCCTTGAGGTTCTCGAGGAGGGGCGGGTAACGCCGAAGTATCTCAAAGAACGGACGAATCTCAACGACCAACAGATCAACTACGCACTCAACCAATTGATCGCCGCGGGATGGGTGAATAAGGTCACGACCGGTTTGTACGAACTCGAAGGCGATCCACGAAACGAGTGACCAGAGCGATTTTTCGAGGCCCCACCGCTGTTTGCATCCTTTCTGATTGAGTAACTCACAGCGTACCTGATGTGAGTCTACTATGCGTCCCGGTTGAATACGATACGACTGGACATGGTCAACGAGCGGTATTCGCCGACCGAGAAGGACGAGCAAATCCTCGAGGCGCTGAAAGACGGCCGCGATCGCGGCGATCCGTGAGGGCGTGCGAACCCTCGGTGGCTGATGGACGAAACCGGGCTTTCGAAAAGTAACGTCGAGTTCTGCCTTCGGAGCCTCCGAGACGCCGGATGGATCCACCGACCGTCGAGGGGCCTCTACGAACTCGTCAAAGATCCGAGAGAGGGTGCCTTCGATGAGTAGCGACTGACCCGATGGGATCGAGTCTCAATTTCAGGAGAGAGCCGAGTTCTGGAGGGATGCCTGATTTCGTCGATAGCCACGGTCCACCGGGTGAAATGTAATCAATTCCGATCGGATCGTCCCGATATGTCGTCTCGATTTCGATCGACTCCGGTGGAGCACGACGATTTTTCTCCCATTTTTCCACGACGTTGTGTATCAGTGGCTCGTCCGTCGTCTGTCGCGCCGGTCGCACTTCGTGGGTCTGTGTCATCACTCCACGTTTACATTCCGACTTCGTCGTTCCAATTATTCTATCACGCGGTAGATGAATCCCGGAAACGGCGAGGAAATACGTCTCGAAATCCGTTCCCCGGAACATCTCTGCGAAAACTGGATCTTCTTTCGCAATGTACTCCCAGTCGACCTGTCCCGCTGTGGCCGGCGAATCGGCGATAAGAGCGTACTGGGGTTCCCACTATCTCGTTTGATCGACTCCCCCACCAAGATCGGATCACTCGTTCGAAGTTGCCCGACCTCCCGAAATTGAAATGTGGATTTCCACTGGTACGCACCGACCAGTTCTGCTATCGCAGTAGCTCCGATGGCCGTAATCGTTTTTCTTCTCTTCAACCTCACATTCTTATTTCTCTACCCAATATATAATAAACCTCAAGCGGTCGTGAGCATCTCGGGTGACTGAAACAGGACGACATCGTCGAACCGCTGGGCCACGGCATCTACGAAATCAACGAGGGCGAAGTGCCGAATCGGCGTCTCGATGACTAGTATTCGTCTTTCCGAAATCGAGGCGACTGCCTCTGTGTCGGCCGAAAGAGAGGAATTTTTCGAACCACTCGACCTCGAGGTTGTTTACGTGAGTCATCCGGAGTCGATGGGAAAGAACAGCGCGCAACACACCCATGGTTGCGTACAGCCTATTCATACACAACGATACTATTCTATTGAAGACGCTGTTTGCATTTAGTGGCATTAGATTCATCTACCCGGGGGAATAGAGTGATTTACGTGCATGCGAACGACCGATGTCGAAGAGACGGCCCCTGGCGAACTCATCTCCTACGGGAGAGAATCGTATTACCGGCCGGATCCACTACCACCCTCGGGCACCCTTGCAGGAGATGCAGACTTTTACGGCCTGCTCGCTGACGCGACGTTCTGGCTCGGTAAACTCAGCGGTATCGGCCTCGAACTCGAGTTCCCGCCCGTTCTCTACACCTCGCTCCTCCGGAAGGAAGCGATGGAATCGGCCGAAATCGAAGGCGCTAACATCGACTACAACGCCCTCTACAGCCTCGAAACGCGCAGTCTCGACGAAATCGAGGACGGCGTTGAACCCACCTCGAGTGAAACCGGTACGAAGGACACGACGGAAGTTCTCAACTACGAACAGGCTATCGAAGACGGTATTGACGCGCTCGACAGCGGCGGAGAGATTTCCGTTGGCCTCATTCACGATCTTCACGAGGTGCTTCTCACGGACGTTCCGGACGACCGGGTCGATACCGATACAATTGGTTCCTACAAGATAGTTCCGAACCACCTCGGAGACTTTCTGCCGCCAGTGCCGGGGGAAATCGACGGGCTAATGGATGCCCTGGTGACGTACTACCGGGCCGGCGGTAGCTATCACTCGCTCATAGATATCGCCCTGTTTCACTACCAGTTTGAAACGATCCACCCGTATGGGGATGGAAACGGACGGCTCGGTCGTCTCCTCATCACGCTCCAACTGCACGATAGCGGCCTTCTCGAACGGCCGAATCTCTATCTCAGTGAGTACTTCAATCGAAATAAAGCCGCGTATGTAGACCGAATGGAGGCGGTTCGGATCCAGGGCGACTGGGAGCGATGGGTGTCGTTTTTTGTAAACGGAATTGCCAAGCAAGCCGAGGAGTCCGTCGATCGGACGCTGGCACTAGATGGGCTGCGGCGCCGCTACGAGAACGAATACGGCGGTGTCCAGTACGCGAAAAATCGATTAGCGTGCAATCTCTTCGAATATCCCTACGTGACGACTAAAACAGCCGCGGAGATGCTCGATATTGAACGGTCGACAGCGTATCGTGCGATTGACGAGCTAGAAGATGACGGTGTTCTCGAGGAAGTTACGGGGAAAGAGCGCAATAAGGAATACCGTGCGAAGGAGATTTTCGAAATTCTCGAGCGACCGCCCCAGACGTATTGAGTCTTCCCCTCCTCTCGATTTGTTTCGACGCCTGTACACCCGATCAGTACTCGTAGTGTGATCGTATTGCGAGATAATCGACCGCCGCTGTCGGCCGAACGTCGTTCGGACATCGACCTCGACCTTTTACAACGGGCGCCCGTACACACGTCCATGTCCGCCCCCACGTCACGAAATCGGCTCGAGGAGGAGCAGAGTCCCTACCTGCGCCAGCACGCCGACAATCCGGTCAACTGGCAGCCGTGGGACGAGCAGGCCCTCGAGGCAGCGAGGAAACGGGACGTGCCGATTTTCCTCTCGATCGGCTACTCGGCGTGTCACTGGTGTCACGTCATGGAGGAAGAGAGCTTCGCCGACGACGATATTGCCGAGGTGTTGAACGAAAACTTCGTGCCGATCAAGGTCGACCGCGAGGAGCGCCCGGACGTCGACAGCATCTACATGACCGTCTGCCAGCTGGTCAGGGGCCAGGGCGGGTGGCCGCTTTCGGCGTGGCTCACCCCCGAGAGCAAGCCGTTTTTCATCGGGACGTACTTCCCGAAGGAGGGCCAGCGCGGCCAGCCCGGCTTTCGCAACCTGCTCGAGCGCATCAGCAACTCCTGGACGAACGAGGACGACCGCGAGGAGATGGAGCATCGCGCCGAGCAGTGGACCGACGCGGCGAAAGATCGGCTCGAAGAAACGCCCGACGCCGCTGACGCAGGCGTTGGCGCGGAGCCACCCTCGAGCGAGGTCCTCGAGACGGCCGCGGACGCGACCGTGCGAAGCGCCGATCACGAGTTCGGCGGGTTCGGCTCCGGCGGTCCGAAGTTCCCCCAACCCTCTCGCCTTCAAGTTCTCGCGCGGGCGTACGATCGAACGGGCGACGAGGACTACCTCGAGGTATTCGAGCACGCCCTCGACGCGATGGCATCGGGCGGCCTCTACGACCACGTCGGCGGGGGCTTCCACCGCTACTGCGTCGATCGCGACTGGACGGTCCCCCACTTCGAGAAGATGCTCTACGACAACGCCGAAATTCCGCGGGCGTTCCTCGCCGGCTACCAGCTGACAGGCGAAGATCGCTACGCAGAGGTGGTTGCGGATACCCTGACGTTCGTCGATCGCGAACTGCGACACGACGATGGCGGCTTCTTCAGCACCCTCGACGCCCAGAGTGAGTCACCTCAGACCGGCGAGCGTGAGGAGGGCGCGTTCTACGTCTGGACCCCCGACGAAGTCGAAGACGTCCTCGGGGACGAGACCGACGCCGCGCTTTTCTGTAAAAGATACGACATTACTCGATCAGGTAACTTCGAGGGTCGAAACCAGCCCAACCGCGTCACCCCCGTTTCGGAACTCACCGTCGGGTTCGACCTCGAGGGAAGCGAGGTTCTGAAACGACTCGAATCGTCCCGAACGCAGCTGTTCGAGGCCCGCGAGAAGCGCCCGCGGCCGAACCGCGACGAGAAGGTGCTCGCGGGATGGAACGGGCTGATGATCACGACCTACGCCGAGGCGGCGCTGGTACTCGGCGACGACGATTACGCCGAGACGGCCGTCGACGCCCTCGAGTTCGTTCGGGATCGACTCTGGGACGAAGACGAGCGGCGCCTCTCACGACGGTACAAAGACGACGACGTCGCGATCGACGGCTATCTCGAGGACTATGCCTTTCTCGCGCGGGGTGCGCTCGATTGTTATCAGGCCACCGGCGACGTCGATCACCTCGCGTTCGCGCTCGAACTGGCCCGCGTCATCGAGGCCGAGTTCTGGGACGAAGATCGGGGCACCCTCTACTTCACTCCCGAGAGCGGCGAGTCGCTCGTCACGCGCCCCCAGGAACTCGGCGATCAGTCGACACCTTCCGCGGCCGGTGTCGCAGTCGAGACGCTGCTCGCGCTCGACGAGTTCGCGGCCAGCGAGGGATCGAAGGTTCCTCGAGCAGACGGCGAAGCCGTCGACGAGACGTTCGAAGACATAGCTGCCACCGTCCTCGAAACGCACGCAGACCGAATCGAAGCGAACGCGCTCGAACACGCGACCCTGTGTCTCGCTACCGACCGCCTCCGGTCCGGCGCGCTCGAGGTGACGGTGGCCGCAGACGCCCTCCCAACGGAATGGCGTGACCGGTTCGCGTCGCGATACTTCCCCGATCGGCTCTTCGCACTCCGGCCACCGACCGAAGACGGACTCGCGGACTGGCTCGATCGACTGGGGCTCGAGGACGCACCGCCGATCTGGGCGGGGCGGGAAGCCCGCGACGGGGAACCGACGCTGTACGTCTGTCGTGATCGAACGTGCTCGCCGCCGACCCACGACGCGGCCGAGGCACTCGAGTGGCTCGGGGAGGCGGAGGAAGACTCGGGAACTGGAACCGCGACGGACGCGCCGTTCTGAAACCGGTCGGAGTGCCGTACCGAGCGGTCGAAAGCGGTAACGACACGCCATGATGGGGTGATAAAACCCATCAGTCAGGGTCGCCACAAAGATCCAACAGTTCTCGAGAAGGCGGTTCGCGAACGCTGAATCGCGGACGGGTTCGTGTACGTTGGTAGCGATGGGGACATGATTCACACAAAATGTTACCGCTTCTCGGTATTTCTTGTACATCGTTGACTAAGTCCGTGAGAGACTATGTCCCCCATGCTCGACGATCGGCCGATCGAGGACGTCACGATCGATAGTATGATCCGTGACCGAGCGGATCTGATTCCCGAATCGACGGCGCTGATCTATGGACCGGACGACCACCACGTTACGTACGGCAAACTCGACGACGCGGCGAACCGCATCGCGAACGGGCTTTGCGACCTCGGCGTCGAACGCGGATCGAACGTTTCGCTGATGGCCGCACATCCGCTCCAGACGCTGTTCGGTATGTTCGGGATCAACAAAGCCGGCGGCGTGTACTCTCCGATCAACTTCGAATACACCGGCAAGACGCTCTCATACCAATTGAACGATACCGATCCCGACGTGTTCATCCTCGAGGACCGCTATCTGGATCGGGTCGCCGCCGTCCGCGACGATCTCGAGACGGACCCCGAACTCGTCGTGATGGATACCGATGCCGAACGGCCGAAGACGCCGCTCGAGACGACACCCTTCGACGAACTCCGCGAGGCGTCCGCGGGCGATCCCGATGTCGACGTCTCGTGGGACGACACCGCGAGCATCGTCTACACCTCGGGGACGACGGGAATGCCGAAAGGAGTGGTCCTGCCCCATCGCTGGATCTTCGCCAACTACATCGCGCCGAAGCGCGCGCTGTTGAACGACGACGACGTCGTTCACACGTCGCTTCCGCTGTATCACATCGGCGGCGTCTACGCGGACGTCGTCGCCGGGTTGCAAGCCGGCGGGACCGTCGCGCTGTGGGATCGATTCTCGCCACAGGCGTTCTGGGACCGCGTCGACGAGTACGAGGCGACCGCGGCGACGCTCATTTCGGTGATGATGCCATGGCTGGTGAACGCGCGCGAGTCCGATTCGGATCGCGAGAATACCCTCAGTAAAGTCCACATGCAACCGCTCCCGGAAGAGTACGAAGCGATCGCAGAGCGGTTCGGGTTCGATGTTGTGACGGTCGCGTTCGCCCAGACGGAGACCGGCTCTCCAATCGTCGGGGTCGTCCGAACGAACGACCTCGGCGGCACCCCCGAAGCGTTCCGACGTGGCCTGGGTCCCAAAGCGGTGGCGGAGCGCGCCCGTGAGTTGAATCTTCCCGTCGTCGACTCGGTCGACGAGGAACGGTACATGGGGCGCGTCCGGGAGGACATCGTCGAAGCCGCAGTGCTCGACGAACGCGGGAGAGAACTCGAGTCCGGCGAGGTCGGCGAGCTCTGTATCAGACCGAACCGGCCCGGGATTCTCCTGGATCGCTACCACGCCAAACCCGTCCGGACGCTCGAGGCGGCCGAAAACCTCTGGTTCCACACCGGCGACGCCGCCTACCGCGACGAGGACGGAAACTTCTATTACGTCGACCGGCTGGGCGACGTGATCCGCCGGCGCGGCGAGAACATTTCCTCGATGCAGATTCAGGACGCGGTCTCGAGCCACGAGGGCGTCGATGCCGCGGCCGCGTTTCCGATTCCCGCGCCCGAGGGCGGCGAAGATCACATCGGTCTCGCCGTCGAACCGCGACAGGACGCCGACGTGTCGCGGGCGGCGATCGAGGACCACCTCGACGGGCGACTCCCCGAGTTCATGCGGCCCGACGAGACGTACGTCGTAGACGTGATTCCGACGACGGAGACGAACAAGATGCGAAAATTCGAACTGCGGGAGGAGCTCCTCGAATGACGGACGACCCATTCGAGGACGTCGCCGAGGCGAAGCGAGCGGTCGCCGACGACGCGCGCGGAGAGGCCGTCGCGCGCCAGCACGAACTCGGCAAGCTGACTGCCCGCGAGCGTATCGACTACCTGCTCGACGACGGCACGTTCGAGGAGATCGGCCGCCTCGCATCGCCGATGCCGACGACGCCCGAGACGACCGACTGGGAGCGCGCGGACGCTCCCGCGGATGGTGTCGTCACGGGCTACGGGGAGGTAAACGACTGCCCGGTCGCGCTTTTTGCGACCGATTTCACGGTCAAGGGTGGCTCGATCGGCCACGCCGGCGGCCGGAAGATGGCGCGGGTCGCCGACCGCGCTCTCGACCGGGGATTGCCGCTGATCATGCTTCACGACGGCGGCGGGCACCGCATCCAGGAGGGCCTCGACGCGGCGCCGTTCGCCCGCGGCGACAACGGGTTCTCGAAGCTTCAGACCGCTCTCTCCGGCTGGGTCCCCGTCGTCTCCGCGATGATGGGACCGGCCTTCGCCGCGCCGACGAACTTTGCGGCGCTGTCGGACTTCGTGCCGATCGTCGAGGGCACGGGAACGATGGGCGTCGCCGGCCCGTCGCTCGTCGAGGCCGCCCTCGGCGTCGACGGGACCAAGGAGGAACTCGGCAGCGCGCGGTTCCAGACGACCGAGACCGGCATGGCCGATCTCGCGTGCGAGGACGACGAGGCGTGTCTCAACGCGATCCAGCGGTTCCTCTCGTACCTGCCGCGAAACGCCAGACGGGAGCTGCCGACGACCGACTCGCGTCCCCCGGCCGTCGACGGCGAACGGCTGCGTAAGACCGTCCCCTCGAGCCCGCGGAAGGGATACGACATCGACGCGATCATCGAGGGGATCGTCGACCGGGACTCGGTGTTCGAACTCAAACCCACCTACGCCCGGAACATCGTCACCGCGTTCGCTCGACTCGAGGGCGAGCCCATCGGTGTCATCGCAAACAACCCCCGGATCAAAGCAGGGACGATCGACACGGGCGCGTCGGAGAAGGCCGCTCACTTCGCGGCGATCTGTGACGCGTACGGACTCCCAATCGTGACGTTGGCCGACGTTCCCGGGATCCTGCCCGGCCCAGATTCGGAGCGCGAGGGCATCGCCCGACACTCCGCGAAACTCCCCTACGAGCTCGCGCGCGCGACAGTTCCGATCGCCAGCGTCGTTATCCGACGCGGCTACGGCTTCGGCTATGTGGCGATGGGCGGCGGTCGATCGATCGACTCGGAGCTGACGGTGCTGTGGCCGACGGCCGAGGTCGCGGCCATGGGCATCGAAGGCGCCGTCGACATCGCGTACCGCCGAGAGATCGAGTCCGCGGACGACCCCGATGCCCGGCGCTCGGAGCTAATCGAGAAGTTCAAAGATAGAACCGACGCCGTCCGCGCGTCCTCGCGCGTCGGGATCGACGGCGTCGTCCAGCCCGAAGATACCCGCGAGCGGATCGTTCGCGCGTTCGCTCGAGCGGACGAGCCACGCGAGGACGACTGGCCACCCAAGAAACGACCGATCGATCCGATCTGAGCGCAGGCAGGGTCGTCCGTCTAGGTGTCGGACGGGTCGTTCGTTCCTGTCGCCCGGACGTTCGGAGGAGAGTTACGCCGTCTCGAGTGCGGCGTCGATCTGATCGGCCAACCAGACCGCCGGCGGAACGGGTTCCTGCTCGACGAATCGGGTGATTTCCTCGCCGTCATCGGTTTCCACGACCACGGTCGGGATGTACTCGACGTCGTACTCCTCGGTGCCGGGACCCTGCTTGTCCTCGTCTACGGCGTACTCCTCGATTCGCTCGCTCGGAATCTCGGCCGCCTCGAGCGCGGCGCCGAGATCGGGAAGCAGCGCGCGGCAATCCTTGCACCAGTCGCCGCCCCAGACCTTGTACACCAGTTCATCGTTGTGCGCTTCGAGCGTGTCGACCGCGTCCTCGTAGGAGGCCGCGTCCCACGTCGGATTCGGCCGCATGGTTTCGAGGCTCATACGCACGGCTTGCGCCTCCGCAGTCTTAACCGCGGTGTTTCTTCTGGCGGCGTAGTTGCTCGAGCAATCTGGCGGCGTTTCTCGCACTCGGCTGGCCACCCGCCGCCGTGTGGCTGTTTGCGGTGCGATTCTCGCCGCTCTGTTCGGGTTGGTGAACGCCGAGTAGCCGGCACGTCCTGCCTCTGTCCAGCATGCGTTTACGTCTGGGCTTCCAACGCAGGGGCAATGAAAGGGAGTATCCTGGATACCATCGGCTCGCCGCTCGTCCAGGTCGATTCGCCGGATGGCGTGACGGTCGCTGCGAAGATCGAATCGTTCAACCCCGGCGGCTCGGCCAAGGACCGGCCGGCTCGCGAGATGATCCGGGCCGCCGAGCGTGACGGGCTGATCGAGCCCGGCGACTGGCTCGTCGAACCGACCAGCGGAAACACCGGTATCGGGCTTGCGCTGGTCGCGGCCGCACGCGGCTACGACCTGACGATCGTCATGCCGGCGTCGAAATCCAAGGAGCGCCGGCAGATCATGGCCGCATACGGGGCCGACCTCGAGCTGGTCGAGGGGGAGATGGAAGACGCCCGAGACCGTGCCGACGAACTCGAGACGGAGGGTGCGATCCAGCTGGGGCAGTTCGAAAACCCCGCGAATCCAGAGGCCCACTACAAGACGACGGGCGAGGAAATCGTCGAACAGGTCGACGACCGCGAAGTCGACGTGTTCGTGGCCGGCGTCGGGACCGGGGGAACGCTCTCGGGAACCGGGCGCCGACTCCGCGAGGAGTTCCCCGAAATGGACATCGTCGCCGTCGAGCCGGCCAGAAATCCGGTCCTCTCGACCGGTGAGGCGGGTCACGACGAGTTCCAGGGGATGGGTCCGGGATTCGTCAGCGACAACCTCGACGTTGACCTGATCGATCGCGTCGAAACCGTGAAACTCGAGGACGCCGAGGCGGAGTGTCGCCGGCTCGCACGCGAGGAAGGGGTCCTCGTCGGCCAGTCGAGCGGTGCGACGAGTCTGGCCTCTCAACGGGTCGCCCGTGAGGTCGCCGATCCCGACGTCGTCTGTCCGGACGTGCCGACCGCCTTCGACGACGTGGGACAGCCGGCCTCGCAGGAAACCGATGGCGGACGAACGGCCGACGACTGCCCACTCGTCGTCACGGTCTTCTGGGATAGCGGCGAGCGGTACCTCTCGACCGGGCTGTTCGACTGACTATCGACCTGCCTCCGACTGGTCATCGATTGCACGCCCACGCCGTTCGTCGACCGAATCGCCGGACGGGGACCAGCCGCCTCGGGAAACGAGGTGGTGAAAAGAGATTTTTCACCCAGGCGAACCCCCTTTACCCGGACCTTCGTACGTCCAGGTGTGATGATACATCCCTCCAGACGCGGTCTGTTGTGTGGTACCGCATCTATTATGGCACTCTCTGCCGGATGCATCGCGGACGATTTCGGGACCACATCGAACGGATACGGTGGCGGCGATGGTAACAGAAACAGCGATGGCGATGGTGGAAACGAGACGGATGGAACCGACGAGTCCCCGGAAAACGGGGCGGGCGACGATCTGTCCGACTGGGAAACACAGCCGTTCCAGTACCCACAACAGTCGGAGTTTCGTAACGCAGCGCTGTTTTTGGATCGAAGCGATGCGGACCACTGGCTCGCCGAACGGGAACCACAACCGGAGGCAGTCACCGAATTTACCGATGAGACCGACTTCGAAACGTCGGTCATCGTCGCCCTCGAGGCCGACGTACCCGATTCGTGCCACGAGTTGGTAGTCGACGAGATCGATATCGACGAGGGCGATGCGAACACCGAAGACGACGACGCGCTCTCCATTGATGCGGCGGTCCGCGACACGTCCGACGAGATGGGGGCGTGCATCGAACAGCTCGTGACCGTCGGGCGACTCGTCCGAGCGACCTTCGAGCCTGAGCCGCTGACGCGAGTCTCTGCGACGATCGTCGATCAGAACGGACGGGAACACGGAATCGGCATCGCGAGCCAAAGCGCGTCGGCGAGCGACGGCAGCGGGTCGTCCGGTAGCGGAAGCGACAGTCGGTCCGGCGATCCCTAACGGGAACTCCCTCTCTGTGTTCGAACCGACGGCAGCACCTGCAGGCGAATCGATGCCGATGGGACGAAATTACACGAGGCCACTTCGAGGTGTTCACACGAAGCGCTGTCACGGGGTGTACTCGGTTTCCGTCAGTCGGACGACGAGGGTCTTCTCGACGTCCCGAAGATCGTATTCGGGTAGGTCGCCGCCAGTTCGGCGGACGAACAGCGGTTCGACGAGTCGGTGCGTCGGTTCGGCCGTCTCGGACTGGTCCGTTTCGCTCGAGTCGAGTTCGGCGTCGATCCGCTCGAGGCCGTAGATCTTGCAGAACTCGGCCGTTGCCTCGGGCTCGACCGTTCCGTTTCGGAGCTCTTGGGCCAGGGGCCGCGAGAGCCACTCGTCCGTGCTAACGCTTGGTTCCTGGACGAGCGCGTCGTCGACGAACCGGGTGAGATACCAGTTGAGGTCGTTCAGAAGCGAGACGGCAGCGCCCACGCTGACCGTCTGGACCGCGAGCGAGTTCTCGAACGGCCGCTCCAAGTCGTACGTCGAAAGCGCATCTCGCGCCGTTTCTCGGGAGAGCAACTCGTACTGAAGGGAGCTCTCGTCCTCGCCGATGAGACAGACGCGGGTCACTACACTGTGGTGGGTTCGGTTGCGTAATGTCGGTTTCGGCTTCGTCGTGGCGTAGTATCGACACCCGGCTGCGAGTCAGCTTCTCCCGCCGTCTGCAAGCAGGCGCTGGAGGAGGGAACCCGGTTCAGGGCTCGATCAGGACAGCGTTCTTCGCTGCTTCCTCAGCGCGCTCGAGCAGGTCGTCCGGTTCGGCCGCAAGCAACGGCTCGAGGCGGGCGTTGGTTTCGACGCGGTCGGGGGTGACGCGGTTGCAGCCGGCGTCGATCGTCGAATCGGTGAACGTGCCGATCTCACGCGCCGTCGCGACGATGTCCTGCTTGTCGCTGGTCAACAGCGGGCGATGGATCGGAAGGCGAGTCGCGCGGCTGGTGACGCCGAGGTTACGAACGGTCTGGCTGGACTTTTGCCCCGCGGCCTCGCCGGTGACGATTCCGTTCGCGTCGATGCGCTCGGCCAGCGTCTCGGCCGCGCGATAGAAGAATCGCCGCAGGGAGAGCATTCGACCCTGTTCCATCTCTCGAACCAGCAGGTCAACCGTCTCGCCGCCCGGAATTCTGTACACTGGCATGTCGAAGTTCGGTGCGTATTCCGAGAGAATTCGGACGGTTTCCATCGCGCGCGCCTCGTGATCGATGCCGCCGTAGTCGCCCAGATCGACGTAGGCCGGGACGACCGGGACTCCCCGTCTCATCATCTCGTAGGCGGCGACCGGCGAGTCGATTCCACCGCTGACGAGCGCGATCACCGACTCCTGGGCCCCGAGCGGCAACCCGCCCGGTCCGGGAACTGTCTCGAGGTAGACGAACGCCAGATCTTCGCGCACTTCGACGCCGAATGTGAGGTCGGGATCGTCGAGGTTGACTTCGGGTTCGAACTCCCCTTCGACGGCTTCCCAGATCGCGGCGCCGCCCTCGCGGGCCAGGTCTTCGCTCTCGTACGGAAGGGTCTTGTCCGCACGGCGCGCGTCGACCGCGAACGCTCCGCCGTCGTAGCAGGTCCGGGCGGTCTCGGCCAGCACCTCGAGAATCCGGTCTTTTTCCGTGCCGACGGTCAGCGCGGGACTGGCCGAAACGACGCCGAACGTGTCGGTCGCGGCCGCAGTCGCGTCTCTCACTGCGTCCTCGCTCGTGTGGATGAGCGGTCGATTCCACCGCTGTTCGACCGCACCTGGAATCGACCGGTCCTCGAGGAGGGCTTCGAGATTTTCCACGAGGAGCCCCTCCATGTACCGCTTGACGGTGTTGCTCTTCGTGTTGACGTCCCCGTGACGAACGAGGACGGTATCCGCTCCTGGAGGGTGCATGGCAGGTGATACTCGGCCGGAACTATAAGGGGATTGCGAGGCAGTGCTCGGACTCGAGCGTCCGAGGGCGTATCGAAGCCGGCCGCGTTGGCGAAGGGCAGCGAAATAAGCGGGCCGAGCGCGCCGCCGATATCGCCGAAGACGGTATTGGTGGCCATCGCCCGGTCCATGCGCTCTTCGGACGTTAGATCCGCGAACAAGGCGGTCAGCGGGCGGGTTCGGAGGAACCGTCCGTGCTAGAACGTCGTCAGTTCGCCGTCGATCACGCGGCGGGTGATTTCGGTGACGTCGGCGAGTTCTCGATCGACGATCGGTTCGACGTCGCCCTGGACGTCAGAAACCGCAACCCCGTCGTTAGTGACGAGTTCAACGTCGGCGACGTGGGGCTGGTCGATGGGGCGTCCGATTTGAGAGAGCAGGCGAACTCGCAGGTCACGGATGCCGTCGACCTCGGCGACGACTTCCTCGGCGATTTCCGTCGAGAGCAGGTTGTAGATCTTTCCGATGTGGTTGACCGGGTTCTTTCCGCTCGTGGCTTCCATCGACATCGAGCGGTTGGGCGTGATGAGCCCGTTCGCGCGGTTCCCGCGACCGACGGAACCGTCGTCGCCTTGTTCGGCCGAGGTGCCGGTGACGGTCAGGTAGATCGACCCCTGTTCGTAGTCGTCGGCCGTGTTGACGTGGACGGCCACCTCGCGATCGGTATGGTCCTGTGCGACGCCGTCCACGAACTCCCTGACGGACTCGACCGCATCGACGTACGCGTCGAGGTCCGCGACATGCTCGTCGACCATCGCCGCCGCGACGGTGACGTCGATTTTGTCGCCCTCTCGTTTGCCCATGATCTTCACGTCCGGCCCCAGTTCGGGATTCGCCGCCGCGTAGTCGCCGTTCAGCTGCCGCTCGGCCTCGAGGACGATCCGTTCCGTTTCGGTAAGCGGTGCGTATCCGACGCCGAAACTGGTGTCGTTAGCCATCGGGACGCCGACCGGGCCCGTTTCTTCCCCCTCCTCGCTGAAGACCTCCTGGAGGTCGCCGCTGCCCTCGCCGAGTTTGACGTCGACGACTATGTCCTCGTCGACGTTCAGTTGGGGGATTTCGGATTCGAGATACTCGCGCGCGGCCCGAAGCGCGATGGGTTCGGCGGGAATGGTCTGGCCTTCGTAGTGTTTGGTCGCGCGGCCGACGATCAAGAGGTAGATAGGATCGACGACTTCACCGCCACCGAATGCGGGTACGGCCTCGCCCGCGACGAGTTGTGTCTCGTCGGTGTTGAAGTGGAGCACTTCGCCGACGCGCTCGACGTACTCCCGCGCGAGTGCCCCGGCGACGCTCTCGGCGATTCCGTCGCAGATGGAGTCGGGGTGGCCGATCCCCTTTCGCTCGACGATTTCGACGTCCTGGTCCTCGACCGCCTGACGGTCGATCGATTCGATTCGAATGTTCCGCTCGCTCATTGGCGGCTATAAACAGAGCGTGGTCGTATAACTTGCGGATATGATTGAAGAGCTGTATCATAACTGCTGTGAGTTATCTCGCCATCTGCTGGCATCCGTTCGCCGAACCGGGTGTAGCAGAAACGGTCACGATTCTAATAGTAGTTCGAGGTACGACGTCCGCTCCTGCTCGTCTGGATCGAGACCCAGTCGCTCGAGGACGTCGTAGGCACCGTCCCGGGCTGACGCCAGTTCGGTTTCGCGCTCGATTTCCGTTTCGACTTCGACGTACTCGCCGACGCCGTCGACCGCGTCGAGCGTGATCGTGTACCCTTCGTACTCGAATCGGTCCCGCTCCTTTCGGACGGTCGCTGCAGGTTCGAACTCGAGGTTCGTCAGGATCGCGTCTAGCTTCCCGCCATCCAGAACGGCAGTCTCGATTTCCGTTCGGGTCTTCGACTCGTCGTCGACGAGCGGCCCCTTGTAGGTGAGTTTGGCCTCGTCGGATCCATCAGTGGGCGCTTCCTCGCGGATCCGAAGCGCCTCGTCGGTGTCGGGAAACGAGCGGTGGGGCGCGTCGTAGTAGGTGTCGACCTGGACGACCGCCCCGCGGGACGTCGCACCGAGCGCCACGAGGCGGTCGCGGACGACCTCGAGATCGGCTGGAACCTTCACTTCGACCTCGTACATACCCCACGAAACGGAGGGCGGTCCTAAGTATCGGTCGCTCTCGGCGCAAAGCGTCGTCCTTAAATGTAGACGGCGGGACGTACAACGTATGACCGAGGATCAGGAGGCCGATCTCGAAGAGCAGGCCGATGACGTCGACGAAGAAGTAGCCGACGAGACCGCCGAGGAAGCCGACGGACTGCAGGAAGGCGACTTCGTCGAGATCGAGTACACCGCGTACACCGTCGAAGATGAGCAGCTAGTCGACACGACCGACCCCGAGGTCGCCGAAGAAGAAGGCGTCGCCGATCAGGGTCAGGAGTTCAAACCCCGTACGATCGCCCTGGGCGAGGGTCACATCTTCGAGGACGTCGAAGATGCCATCGTCGGCTCCGAGTCCGGCGACTCCGGCACCGTGACGATTTCCGCCGCGGACGCCTTCGGCGAGTACGATCCGGACGCCGTCGAGACCGTAAGTGCGGAGAAAATCGACGAAGACGACCGATATCCCGGCGCGAACGTTCAGGTCGACGGCCGACAGGGCTACATCAGCACGATCATCGGTGGTCGCGCCCGCGTCGATTTCAACCACCCGCTGGCAGGCGACGACGTTGAATACGAATATACGGTCCTCGAGGAGGTAACTGACCGCGAGCAGCAGGCGGCCGGTCTGTTCGAGATGTACCTCGGGATGGAGCCCGATCTCTGGATCGAGACCGACGAAGTCGAAGAAGAGGTTCCCGTCGAACCCGACGAGGAGGAAGAGGCGGAAGACGAAGAACCCGCCGAACCCGAATTCGAGACGGAAATCGTCGAGAAGGAAACGCTCTACCTCGAGGCCACGCCCCAGATGACGATGAACCAGCAGTGGATGATGGGCAAACAGCAGATCGGTCAGGACATCATCGACAAGGTCGGTGTCGACCGCGTCATCGTCCAGGAAGTCATCGAAGGCATGGGTGGCATGGGAATGGGCGGCATGATGGGCGGCATGGGCGACATGGGCGGCGGCGACATCGAGGAAGCCCTCGAGGACGCCGACGTCGATGCCGACGAAATCGTCGAAGAACTCGAAGGCGCGGAAGAGTAAGCACGGCACGGCGAGAGCCGATTCATCGAGTGTTTCTTCTTCGCGAGAGCGTGCGTATCCGTGATCCGGAGCGGTGGCGCGCAGCCGTGACCGACCACGCGATCACCCACGAATGTGCGCGGATTGGATTTTTCGCCGGTGTGGCCGTACGGTCACCAGAGACGATGCTCGACTCGACGAGCGGGACCGTCAGGCCGGGCGTTCCCTTCGGAAACTCGTTCAGCACGGTATTTTCCCGGTGGTCGTGACGGTCGGACTCTTCCCGCTCTCGGTGTTCTTTTCTTACGTCCTGCGGATCGTGACGGTCAAGCGGACCGCTGCGATCACTCCGTTTACGACACCGGAGCAGAGGAGTGACCGTCCTCACGTGAACCCGCCACCACGATTAGGCGATATCGCGGCTCGTGTCGATCGCCACTTCCTCGGTTAGTTCGAGTTTGATCGCATCGGTGGGCTGGCCGCCGTCGCGGAACTTCGGAATCGTCAGATAGTTCTCGAGTTGGGTGCCGGCGATTTCGGTTCGGAGATCGAAGACGGCATCGGCGACGTGGAGGGTTCGGGTGCGGTTCGCCGGTTCGTTCCTGTTCAGACAGTGTAACACGGCGATGCTCCCGGTTTCGAGCAGCTGCGATTTGAGGCCGTTGAGAAAGCGAACGTACTCGTTCGAATCACATCGTTCGAGGGCGTCCATCGTGTCGATGACGAGGTTGGCACCGTTTGGGAGCGCCCCGATGAACCGCGTTGCCTCTGCGAGCGGGGTGTCGCTGGCGACGTCTCGGACCGTGGGACTGCCGACGGCGGACGGCGACGACTCGATGGCGTGGCGGACGGCGTCGTCGGAGCGTTCGGTCGAGAGATAGAGGGTCCCTCGAGCGGCCGTCAGTTCGTAGAGGAGGAGTTCGGACTGATTGGCTGGCTCGGCGGCGAACGCGACGATACATCCCGGTGGAAGCCCGCCCTCGAGCTTTCGATCGAGCACGTCGATTCCGGTATTTAGCCGACGGGACATACAAGTAAGATATATTTTGAATAAACTGTATAATTCTTTGGTTTAAAGACAAGGTTGTCGACATGACGAGCCAGAGTGATATCTGATCGGGTGACCGTCGCGGCGACGACCCCACCATCGAAGGGAGAGATTCAAGAGGCCTGCACAAGCCTACACGAACGAATGCGTCACGATCACCTCATCACGAGCAAACAACTCTCGCGGGCGGACATCGAGACCGTCCTCGATTACGCGTCCGAAATCGCCGCCGATCCATCGGCGGTCGCCGACAAACACGCCGGTCGGTTGCTCGGACTGCTCTTTTTCGAGCCGAGTACACGGACGAAAATGAGCTTCGAAACCGCTATGAAACGCCTCGGTGGCGACGTCGTCGACATGGGATCGGTCGAGTCATCGAGTGTGAAGAAAGGAGAGACCCTGGCCGACACCGTCCGCGTCATCGAGGGCTATGCCGATGCGATCGTCCTCCGTCATCCGAAGCAAGGATCGGCGACCATGGCGAGCGAGTTCGTCGACGTCCCACTTTTGAACGCGGGCGACGGGGCTGGTCATCACCCGACACAGACGCTGCTGGATCTCTACACGATCCGCGAAAACGCGGGCCTCGACGACCTGACGATCGGAATCATGGGCGACCTGAAGTACGGTCGGACCGTCCACTCGCTCGCGTACGCGCTGACGAACTTCGACACTCGCCAGCACTTCATTAGCCCGGAGAGCCTCCGACTGCCACGCGAGGTCGTTTACGACCTTCACCAACAACAGGACAGGGCGGGAATTCGCGAACACGAGTCCTTAGAGGAGATTCTCTCCTCGCTGGACGTTCTCTACGTGACGCGCATTCAACGCGAACGGTTTCCCGACGAAAACGAGTACCAGGCGGTCGCCGGCGAGTACCAGATCGACGCCGAGACGCTCGAGGACGCGCGCGAAGACCTGACGGTGATGCATCCGCTGCCGCGGGTCGACGAGATTGCCCCCGAGATCGACAGAACCGATCACGCGGCCTACTTCGAGCAAGCACACAACGGCGTCCCGGTCCGGATGGCGCTGCTGGATCTCCTGTTGAGCAACCACGGAACCGACGGAGTCGGCGAACTGGGCGAAGGTGGTCACGATGAGTAACGGTCACAACTCCCACGAGAACGACGAGCACGAACTGCGAGTCAGCAAGATCCGCGACGGGACCGTCATCGATCACGTTCGCGGCGGACAGGCGTTGAACGTCCTCGCGATTCTGGGAATCGACGGGACCAGAGGCGAGGAACTCTCGATCGGGATGAACGTCCCATCGGATCGGCTTGCGCGCAAGGACATCGTCAAGGTTGAGGGTCGCGAACTGAGCCAGGACGAAGTCGACGTTCTCTCGCTGATCGCGCCGGATGCGACGATCAACATCGTGCGGGACTACGACGTCGTAGAGAAACATCGCGTGGAACGTCCCGACATTGTCGAGGGGGTCCTGTCGTGTCCGAACGCCAGTTGTATCACGACCGGTACCGAGCCAGTGACGTCCCGATTTTCGGTTTTCGAGGACGGCGTCCGCTGTTCGTACTGCGAGACGATCGTCCGCGAGGATATCGCGTCGCTGATCGATACCTGACCGTCGCGTCGCGGATGGCCGCTCTCGTAGTCGTAGGCGCATCTTATTCTCTCTGAGAGAACTATCCAGAATACCTAAGTGATTCCCAGCCGACCCTCTAGACGCACATGTCACGTACCGTCAAGATCGTACTCGCCCTGTTCATCGTCGCCGTCCTCTGGAAGGTCGCCTACAGCGGCTCGTCGGACGTCAAAGTCGACTACGAACCACCCGAAGCATAATACGCGAATCCGAACGGCTTACGAGGCTGGCGCCGTACCCTGAATTATGTACGGCGTCGTCACCCGGAACGCCGAAGAAGTACGGTGGCCGGAGTTCGATCACGGATTCTACGAAGTCAAAGATGTGACCGGCAGGTCCGCCGACCCGATCGCAGATGGGGTGAACATGGTTTCCTGTTTCGGCGACAACGCCGCCGCCGACGCCGACCCATCGCTGGTACCCGTCGACGACATGGGTCGGCCGGCCGACCGGAGGCGACCGTACTTCGACTGGGCGTACATCTGTCCCTCCCGCAACGACTATCGGGAGGGCCTGTTCGAGATCATCGACGATTGCGTCGCCGAAAACGAAGACGTCCGCCTGGACGACATCGGCTTCCCCCGCGCGGAGTACTGTCGATGTGGCGTCTGTGAGACGGCATTCGAGCAGAGCGAATACGACGACAGAATGGCCTGGCGAGCCTCCGTCATCGCGGCGTTCGTCGAAGCGGCCGCCGACCGCATTCCAGGCACGGTCTACATGACGCTCTATCCCGACCCTTACCCTGGTCATCTCTACGAGCGTGCGGGCATCGACCTTGAGGCCGTCGAGGAACACGTCGACGAGTTCGTCGTCCCCCTGTACGATACGGCCTACGGGACGACCTACTGGCTCGAGACGATCGCGAAAGGATTCGAGAGCGCGCTCGAGACGCCGTTTAATATCGAATTGTACGCCGTAAACGTCGACGTCGACGACCTCATCCACGCCACGGAGGTGGCCGAAGCGTACGCCAACGACGTCTATTTCGGCTACGAGGCGAGCAACGCGCGCGCCGCGCTGCGGCGGATGCGGGCCGACGACCGGGAGGGGGTGACCCACGGCGCACCGGGCTCCGATCCCGAGTCCTGAGCGGACGACGGCGTTCCGATTCGAGCGTTTCGTCCGGCTATTTCCGTATTCAAGAGCGGATTACGTCGATGTACGATACGATTATCGCACCGTAACTGCGGATCAGCGCGCCCGCTTGTCGCACTCGATGCGCTCTCGGCAGCGGTCGTTTACGAGCGGTTGGGATCGTGCTTCCGGGCGGAACTGACGCTGCCCTTTATTTGCGTCTCGGTTGCGCGCAATTGTGAACCGGGGATCGACTGACAGCGATAGGATATCCCCAGGTGAATTCCATGAGTCGAAATCAATCTCAGCAATCGACAGACCCAGAGCAGATGGCGGAGTCGACAATGAATCAGGGCCAGCAGGCGATAGAACAGCTGATCGATCTCCAGCGCAGTATGGCTCAAATGACGCTGAGCGCGCTCAAATGGCAGCAGATCGCCCAGGAACAGGGCTTCGAAATGACGAAGTCGATGCTCGAGAACGCGATGGGCCAGCAGTTGACGGAGTCGATGATGCAGAGCTACCTGCAGGGCGTCGAGGCCATGATGCCCGAAATGGAGCAGATGATGGAGCAAGGCTTCGAGGCCGCCACCCAGCCGCAGATGAATCAGATGGAACAGATGGAGCGGATGGGCGGTCAGCTCGCAGAGAGCGGACGACAGATGCAGCAGAGGGAGCCGTCGGGCCAGCGAGAGTTCGCCCCGGCACGGCAAGAGACTACCCCGCAGAGCCGGCGAGAGGCCACCCAGGGGATGACGAGCGAGCGACAGGAGATCCGGTCCCAGGAACGGCGCCGGGGGTCAACCCGAGGCCCACCCTCGGAGTATTCGCCGACCGGGCGGGAAGGGACCACGCAAGGACTCGGTCAGCAAACGGGGACGTCGGCGGGGCAACGACGGGAAACCCAGACCGACGATCGGCCACGGTCCCAGCAGTACCAGGAGACGGGCGAGTGGGTCACGCCCGAGCGGGTTTCGCCCGAGCGATACTCCCAGCGCGTCGAGTCCGATCGTGTGACAGGTGGGCGACAGGACCAGCAGGTCTCACAGAGCCAGCAGGGACAGGGCACACAGTCGTCCATGCGCCGCGCTGGAACTGAACGAACCGAAGCGATCGAGGACCGCGACCGGAATCGCGGACGGACCCATCGAACCGACGAGATGGCGGCGATGGAAGAGATGGATCTCACATCCGATCGATCGAGTCGACGGCCTACTGAGCGCCGCACCGACGAGGAGCGGCGATCGGAACAACAGTAGGGAGAGACGGCGTTCTCGAGATGCTCCGGTCCGATCGGCTAGTGAAAAGCATCGAGCCTCGGCCTATCGAATCGGTGGGAAGCAGCGGAGCTCGAGGACACAGCGTCCGTCACCCGCGACACTGTCGCGTCGATCGAAAATGGAAGTGCCGACCCGTTCGTTACCGCCGTCGGTCGTCGTTGTCGTCGCCGAGGAGTCCCTCCTCGTCGTCGGTTCCGCTGATGTCGTTTTCGTCCCGATCGATACCGCGATCGCGGTTCGTTCCGGTCGTCCCAGTGGTATCGGTACTCGTCGTTCCACCGGTCATGCCAGCGTCGGACAGATCGCTCTCGAGGCGGACCTCGTCGTCCGTTACTCGAGCGACTGCCTCGTCTTGAAGCGGATAGGTGTCCTCATCTGTTCCGCCCCAGCCGAGTTTCGCCTTGATCGTGTCCGTGATACCGGGATCCGGCTCGACGTGGGCCGTCCCGTGTTCGACGTCAGCGACGATCCCGATCTGGTCGCCGGCGGCGTTGATGACGCGCTTGCCAGTGTCGTCGTCGGAAAATTGTGGAGACATTACGGTTTCAACAACACCGGGTTCACGAAAGGACGTGGTGCTTGCTGGCGCATGCGGTGCGGACGGGGATTCGAGCGCCGCCGTACGCCGCTACTCGAATTCCGGCTCCCGATCCTCGAGGAAGGCGGTGACCCCTTCCGCGTGGGCGGCCGACGTTCGGGCCTGGGCCTGTAGCAGGTTTTCGTAGTCGAGTGCTTCGTCCCACGGACGACTCATGTTCTCGTGGATCGCCCGTTTCATCATCCCGATGGTAGCCGTGGGGCCGTTCGCGATCCGCTCGACAGTCTCGGCGACCTGGTCGTCGAGTTCGTCGGCGGGAACCGTCTCGTTGACCAGTTCGAGGTCGGCCGCACGGTCGGCATCGAAGAACTCGCCGGTGAAGGCGAGACGCTTCGCTGCCCGTAGACCGACGATGTGCGGGAGCATGACCGTGCCGCCGGTGTCGGGAATGAGTCCGACTCTAACGAAGGCACAGGAGAACGTCGCATCGGCCGTCGCGAACGCGAGGTCCGAAAGCGCGACGATCGAGAGGCCGGCCCCGATCGCGTCACCGTTTACCTTCGCGACGATCGGAACGGGGCACTCGAGCATTGCTTCGACGACGCGACCGAAGGTCTCGGTGACTCGTTCGTAGGCCGCTCGCGACGATTCGGGCGTTTCCGCCATCGACTCGATGTCGCCACCGGCGCTGAAGGCGTCGCCCGCCCCGGTGATCACGATTGCGTCGTACTCGTCGGTGGTGGCGCCTTCGATCGCGTCTGCCAGTTCGTTTGCTGTCTCCATCGTGAGTGCGTTGAGCGCGTCCGGTCGATCGAACGTCAGCCGTAACACGCCGTCGTCGCTGTCGATATCCATGTGCCGAGCGTCGGGTGCCGGGCTCTTAACAGTGGGCGGTTGTCGATCGATATCGTTCTCATGACACCGGTCGGTCAGAGCGGTTGCACTCGAGAGAGGAGACGGCGTCGAGAGTCGTCACTACGGAGAACGATCGGACAGTGAAAAGCATCGAGCCGGGCTGTCGGACGGGACACCGGAGGTCGGTCGTATTGAGCGAGCCGTCGTCAATTCGATGGAACGGCCGGTGCTGCGGTCTCCTCGTCCGTCACGTTGAGTTCGGACGTGACGAGTGCGCGGTAGGCCCGGCGGAGTCGCTCGGAGAGCGCCTGGTGGGAGATACCGAGTTCCTCGGAGAGTTCCTGCATCGAGACCTCGCGAGGAATCTCGAAGTAGCCGTGATCTATCGCCGCGACCAGGGTTTCGTACTGACGGGTCGTGAGCCCGCACTGGGAGTTCGTTTCCTCGGCCAGGTCGAACAGTCGGACGATCGTTGGCGTGACATCGGTCTCGTCGAGGCGGTCGTACAGCGTGCTTACGCTCTCGCGGTCCACGACGCGGATGCTGAGCAGCCACGTCCCGTTCGAGGCCGACGCGCTGAGCACCGTGCCACCCTCCTCGAGGACGATTTCGAAGGGGTCGACCGCCGCCGGTTCGAACTCGATGTCGTACAACCAGCGGTCTTCGTCGCTACTGATCTGGGAATACGTGCCGATCGCCGAGGCTTCGTCGAGGGCCGCTTCGATCTCGGATTGCGATGGCCCCGATAGCCAGAGCCCGTGCCCGCTCGAGGCGATCACCTGCTCCATCTCACAGGAGAGCGACGGGACGGCCTCGAACAGTTCGCCGGTTCCGGTTCCGTCAGCCGAAATCTCGATGTCTGCAATGGATGTCATGAATCTCGTTTACTGATTGTACGAGCACGTGCATAACACCACTTCCAAACCACTTAGACGAGGTCTGAGAGAATGTCAGGGGTTCGTATCAGTTCGCGTTGGGACGGACTGTAGGACCGCACTGGCGCTCGAGTACCCCGGCGCGGCGTTTCGATCGGCTCCTGCACCGATGACGACGCCCCCCACTGCGATGGTGTTTCGGGCACAGGCACCAGATCAGTCGCATCGACTGCGAGCGACCGTCTCCTTCCGTTCGGGCTGGGTCCTCGAGGCGAGGATCGACGTCGTCGACACCCGAAGAATCTCTTGGCGTGGCCGTGGTGACTGTCCATCCGCCCGATCGGGGTTCACGTGACGGGCGATTCGTCGCGGCTCTGTTGCCGAGGGAAGGTAACTAGAACCGGTGACGTCTCGCCGACGTGAGCCGATACTCTCGATCCTATCCAGCGTCTCCCGCTTCGATCCGCTGAGACTGACGGATCGGCGGACTCAGAACAGTTCGACTCGGATCCCGTCGGCCTCGAGATCGTCGGCGAACGCCGCTTCGTCCGTCTCGATCGGCTCGAACGTGTCGTAATGTTCCGGCAGTACGAGTTCTGGATCGACGCTTCGGGCGAAGTCAGCGGCCTCGTGACGATCCATCGTGAAGTGGCCGCCGATCGGAGGGACGAACACATCCGCGGACATCGACTCGTGGTGCGGGAGAAAGTCCGTATCTGACGGGAAGAAAATCGTCGTCCCCTCGACGGTCAACACGAGTCCGATCACTTCGCCGTCGGCGTGATACGGGTTGCCGTCCTCGTCGACGTGGTCTCCCTCGGGGTCGTTGGAGGCGGGAACCGTCCGAACGTCGATTCCGTCGACGGACGCCTCGCCTTCGTGGGGCAGGTCGACGACGTCGAAGCCCAGCCCGCTAGTATCGACCGCCTCGTAAACGGCGATCGTCGCGTCCGAGTCGGCGACTGCCTCGATTGCGTCCGGGTCGTAGTGATCGTAGTCGTCGTGCGTGACGAACACGATATCACCGTCTCCCGGTTCGCCCGCGAGGACCTCCCCCCAAGGATCGACGTAGACGACGGTTCCATCCTGGGTCTCTATGCGAACGCTCGCGTGCCCGAGTCGCTCGAACGTTATCCCCTCGTAATCGACTGACATGGTCGCTCGAGCATATGTCGACGCTCGCTTTATAGATCGGGGTATCGGCTCCTCGAGAAAACCCGTGCCGGCGTATCCACCCACCACCGTTTTCCGTCGGACGGCCGCAGCACGCTGCGTAGCAAGGTGTTCGCTATCCGTCAGAACAAGCGTGTTGCATACAGCGGATGGATTCGGCAGGCCGACACTGATCGATGGGGCCGGTTTTGTCAGACAGATTGATCGATTACCCGTGTCGAGCGACGCACGGACGCTCACTGATCGGGCGACCCGGACCCGCGCTTATTCGTTCCACGCACCGCCAGTCATGTCGATGGCGTCGTTGACTGAGGCGACTAGCACGGTCACTGCGAGGTCGCCCAAGACGTTAACCATCGTGCGGAGCCGGTCTAAAATCGGGTCCACACCCGCGACAAAACCGACGACTTCCAGGGGCAACCCGAGCTGGGTCAATACCAGCGTGATCATGACGAGTCCGGCACTGGGGATCCCAGGTGTGCCAATGCTCGCGAGAACCGCGAGGAACACGACGATGATCTGTTCGCCGACCGAGAGCTGAACCCCTGCCAGGTTCGCGGCGAAGATGGCGACGATACCCTGGTACATTACTGTTCCGTCCATATTGATCGTCGCCCCAATGGGCAGCGAGAAGCCGTAGACGCTCTTGTCCACGCACAGACGCTCCTGGGCGTTGCGCACCGTCACCGGCAGCGTCGCGCTACTCGACGAGCTACTGAGCGCGGTTACCAGCGCCGTCCGGCTTCCGTTGAGAAAGGCCAGCGGCGAGCAGTGGACGAACACCATCATGATACCAAGGAGGTACACGTCGGTGACGTGGAGGACCACGGCCGCTGTGAGCGTCACCATCAGGAGGGCAAATGGGAGAATCGCATCGGCACCTACCCGAGCGAACACCGAGGCCATAAGCGCGAAGACTCCGACGACGCCGTACTCGAGGACTCCCCAGACGATCACGAACATCGCCTCGGCCCCGGCCTCGCTGCTATTGCGAATGGCCGTGACGCCGTCGCGGACGGCTGCAGACTCTGTCCGCTCCGCGACCAGCAACAGCGCGAGGCCGAACACGACAACGAAGAAGATGATAGCGACGATGTCGGCGTCCGCAATCGCGCCGAACGGGTTCGTCGGCACGACGCCGAGGAGGACCTCCGTCAACGTCGGCGGTTCGACGGGCGTCGCCGCAGCGGGCGTCGCCGCAGCTTCCTCGAGTTCGAACCCCGCGCCCGGGTCGACAAGGTTTGCGACGCCGAGTCCAATTACGACTGCGATCGTAGACGTCACTGCGTAGATTGCCACGACCTGGCCGCCGATGCGTCCGAGCGTCTCCGGACGTAGCTGTTGCAGGCCCGACAAGAGAGTGAACACGATGGTCGGAACCACCAGCATACTGAGCAGGCGGACGAAGAGATCACCCAGCGGCGTGAGCGCTGTCGCGGGCTCGCCGACTGTGAGGCCGACGGCCGAGCCGAGAACGAACGCGGCACCGATCCGATAGACGAGCGCTACGGCGTGATATCGTTTCCAGAGGGACCGTATCATCGCGATCACGATCATCACGTATGCGCGCACGGTCCCTACCGCGCCGGACGAGAAAAATATGAAGCCATGCTGAGCGGTAACGGACGGGGTGACGCAGACAGCACATTACGGTCCGACGAGACGGAGGGATTCAGTACAGCCACTCCTTGGAAAACGCTCGTAGAGTCACGTAGACGGGGATGTATTTGTACTCCAACCGGAGCCGCCGGCTGAATGTAAGGTACAGTCGAGAACGGGAGAGGCACTGTTCAATCGAGAGAAAACCGGAAGAGGCAGTAGGGGATGTCGCTCTGACCAATTCGTATTGAGCATCCTGAAGAATCGATCACAGAGCTGAAAATAGGCGCGTAAACGAAAACACAACAGCATATACTTGATATACTGTGCACGGATATCGATCTGATCACTCCCTCTAACCCGTTGTCGTCTCGCGATTCTTACTGGATTTAACAGTGCCTTCTGCTACATCGGGACATTCCACAGGGAGTGTTTCAACGAGTTTGAATCCGACCTCAACGACTGGTGCCGACGGACCCTGCGGGGGTAGGGACCTTCTCGTCGTCGATTTCGAGATTTCCCAGCATCAGATTGACACACCGCGAACACCGTTTCTCGGTGGTTCGGCCACAGAATCAGTACCTCACAAAGCGTCCCTGCTCACTCAGACTGAAGCCGCAGTTTTGTCCTGATCGGTAGTGACTGACGATAGTTCTGACCGAAGATTGAACAGAGTCGTCGCTGTCGGCGGCGGTCAGCCGCCGACGCGACGGCGTTGCCACTCGCAGAGAGGCTGGCTCGGTCGAGCGTTAGCGGTGGAACCGATCGTCCGGTGGCCGATTTGCAGGGACGGCCCGACGCATCGCGAGGGCCGTCCATGCTGCCCGGCACACCATCTTAATGAACTCCTTGAAAGACCAGGACCAGAGGCGACGCCCGCCACGGCGGGGCGTCGCCACATATTCCCAGTGCAAGTACCGCCAAACGTTCTGTAACACCTATGGAAATTCTGCTGATTAAACAAGCCACGTTTGCTAAGATAATTCTTCGGGCGATCAGGACTTGCTGCAGTCTTCGAGCATAGAATCGACAACCGGCGAACCGATGGCTACTGTAACAGCCATCAGGCGGGAGACTTCTTGGTTGCGAGAGTTATCACTCACGCTGCCACCGACCGGCCAATGAGCGCCGCCCCGGCGGCGCTCAGGCACTCACCCCTGGTGGATCGTACACCTCCTCACGGTCCAGCATATGATACATTGAAACCAGCAGTTTCCGGGCGGTTGCTACAATCGCTGTTTTCGAGTTCTTCTTTCGAGCTAACCGGTTGAAAAACCGGCCGAGGTACTCGTCTTCGCATGTATGAACTGCCGTGTACGACGCTTGGACGAGCAGCCACCGGACTCGTCCTGATCCTCGCTTCGAGATGCTTCCCTCAAACCGCGAGTCGCCAGACTCGCGGATTATCGGGTTCAACCCGACGTAACTTACGACCTCCTTGGCCCGGTCAAACCGGGCGACCTCTCCCAACTCCGCGTAAATCGTCAACGCTGTAAAGTAACTCACACCAGGAATCGTCATCAGGAGCTGGGTCTCCTTCAGAGACCCAGCCCGCTCCTCGATCTCTGCTTCCAACGACTCAATCTGCTCAGTGAGTGTCTGAATAAGCTCTAGATACGATTCCAGCAACGCATCCCATGGTGCCGGGAGCGAGAGTTCCGCGAGGAACTCTCGTCCCTCCACACTCAGCGGTTTTACCTCCTGAGCGATCCCGTGGTCACTCAACAAGCCATGGATCTTGTTCGCGTACTCGGTCCGGTTCTCGACAAGCTTCTGGCGCCCGCGCACAAGTGCGCGGGCTTGCCGAACCTCGTCGGTAGGAACATAGCTTTCAGGAATCGAGCCTAACCTAACCATCCGAGCGAGTTGTTTTGCGTCGACGCGATCAGTTTTCTTGTCCGAGTCGGAGATTAACTTTAGTTTGCCTGGATTAGCAACGATCACATCCAGATACTCTGAAAGAGTATCATAGATGTGGTAGTAATTGCTAGTCGCTTCAAGCGCGGCTTTTGACCCAGCGTACTGCTGGGCAAAGTCGTCGAGGTTCGCGTTTTCGACGCGAACCTCTTCGACAATCTCACCGTTTTCGTCCAATACTGCGATTTGTGAGTACCGTTTGTGTACGTCGATTCCGATGAACATTGGGTTCACCTCGGGACGGCGGTGCGTGAAACAGAGATTCACCTATACGGGCTTTCCCGACTGCCGCCAGGAGCGGCAGTCGGGCTGTGACGCCCATGACTCGGCTTCCTACGCACTCGGACCAGTCAGCAGCACGTGCTCTCGGGCACGGAATACAGCTCGGTCTCTTGCGTCCCATACTTGTGTCACGCTCTTATGGGATAGCAGAATTTCCATCGAGTCAGCAGACTCACCACGACGTACAACAGCCGAACCACCGGATTTTGCGTTGTCGTCGTTGCAATGCTTTGCTCGGAGAGCCGGTACGTCGCCTCGATACCGAAGCGTTTCGCGTAGTGGTATCGGGCGTCGCGTGGTGAGTCGATAAACGGCGCGTCAGCGGCGTAGCCGTGACGCGCCACCCCATGTTCGTCGTACCGCCCGTTTTGGTAGGAACAGTCGATGTAGACGGGAAAATCGACGGTCCAGCTGTGACCGTCGAGTTTCGCCGTCAGATCATGCTGGATGACGCGGCTCCAACCTTCCGAGAGTTCCTGCTTGATCGTCTGTCCCCAACGGATGATCGGTATCACGTAGGCGTGGTTGTGCGCCTGAAGCAGCGTGAGACACTTGCTATCGTAAAATTCACGGTCAAGATAGACGGCCTTGACGCTGAGGTCAAGGCCGTCGAGAATCCCGAGAAACTCAGCAAGGACGCTGCTGGCGGTGTCGCCGTCGGTGAGACGGCGCACCGCCAGCGTATAGCGCTTGTTCTGTACACGCGCGTAGAGAGTGGCATAGGCATGGAACGCGGTGGTTCCACGTTTCGCTTCCGAGTGATAGAGACCGTCTGTGTTGTTTTCATCACCATAGTAGGGCCGCAGGTGGAGGTCGGCGACGACCTCCACCTGCTCAGGAAGGACCTCAAGCACGTTCTTCTGAAGGAGCGCGTTCCCGGCTCGTTCAACCGATTCGAGCTCGAATTTCTCGCGGAGGTGGTACAGAACCGTGTTTTCGTGGGGCGAGTCTGCGCTGTTCTCACAGAGTTTGGAGGCCGAGGTCCCGTCGGCGCACGCGCCGACGAGGACCTCGTAGATGTCTTCTGCGTCGACCTCAGCATTCTTGCCGAGGTCAAGATCGACTTCCTCGTCAATGGAGTTGACGAGGAAGTTAAGGAGCTGGTCCTCGTGGATTGAACCGTCCGCTTGCTTTGCTTGCTTGGACACAACTCAGCAAGCGGACTTCTCAATTAACGGCTTTGTGAAGTACTGAGAATATTCTCTGTTGTCGAGTGGCGGGGAACTCCAAATTTGCAACTTCGGCGGCTGATTGCGAACCGGTTTCACTCGCGGGCCTCCGACGGTTTTTCGTCTCGAGCCGTGAGCTAGGTACCGGCAGGAAAGCGGGCCGGGCGCGATTTGAACACTCGGTCACACGGTCGCCCGATCCGCTCGCGCTGCGTGTTCCCTGCGTTCAAATCGCGGTAGCCGCTTCGCTCCTCGCGTACGTGTCCGGAGCAGAAGCGGGCCGGGCGCGATTTGAACACGCGACCGTCTGATTAAGAGTCAGACGCTCTGCCTAACTGAGCTACCGGCCCTTCACCCCCGACTTTCAGTCGGTCGGTAAAATACGTTTCCCTTGGTGCCTCCCATGGCAGAGATCCACGTGCGGAGTTTACGGGCCGTGAACTGCTCGTATCGGCCGTCAGTATTTGCTACTCTTCGGGACCGTTAAGTGCGACCGGTCCGACCACTTGGGCATATGAGTACGGGGGTTACGATCTCGTCGATTTCTGACTACGCAATTTTGGGCTGTGGGAGCGTGGGATACGCCGTCGCGGAGGAGCTCGTTGAGCAGGGGAAAGACGTCCTGATCATCGACCGCGACGAGAGCCGCGTGGAATCACTTCGAGATCAGGATCTGGACGCCCGAACGGCCGACATTAGCGAACCTGGCATCGCCGAACTGGTGACCGACCGCGACGTCGTCCTCATCCTCGCCTCCGACGTCGAGTCCAATAAACGGGCCGTCGAACACATCCGCGAGAGTACGACCGACCAGTTCGTCGTCGCACGCGCGAGCGACCCCGTCTCCGGCGACGAACTCTCCGAACTCGGGGCCGATATCGTCATCAACCCCTCCTCCGTCATCGCCGAATCGGCCCTCAGGGCGCTCGAGTCGGGCGAACTCGAGTACAACGCGGGCAAACTCGCCGAGATCGTCGAGGAGACGTCGACGCGGCTCGCGATCGTCACGCAAGATAGCCCGGATCCGGATTCGATCGCGAGTGCGGCCGCAATCCAGGCGATCGCGATCCACCTCGGAATCGAATCCGACATCATCTATCTCGGCGACGTGGGCCACCAGGAAAACCGGGCGTTCGTCAATCTCCTCGGAATCGACCTCGTCCAGTGGGACGAAATCGAGGATCACTCGATCTACGACACCGTCGCGCTGGTCGATCACGCGACCTCGAGCGAGATGGAACTCCCGGTCGACATCGTCATCGACCACCTCGAAACGGAATCGGAGACGGAGACGGGGTTCGAACCCGAGTTCGTCGATATTCGGCCGAACATGTCCTCGACATCGACGATCATGACGAAGTACATCCAGGAGTTCGATATGAACGTCTCCGAGAAGGTCGCCACGGCCCTGCTCTACGGCATCCGAGCGGAGACTCTGGATTTCAAACGCGACACGACCCCCGCCGACCTCACCGCCGCCGCCTACCTCTACCCGTTCGCGAATCACGACACGCTCGAGCAAGTCGAGTCGCCGTCGATGTCTCCCGAGACGTTGGACGTCCTCGCGGAAGCGATCACGAATCGCGACGTTCAGGGCAGTCACCTCGTCTCCAACGCCGGGTTCGTCCGCGACCGCGAGGCGCTCACGCAGGCCGCAAGCCACCTCCTGAATCTCGAGGGCGTCACGACGACCGCGGTCTTCGGAATTGCCAACGAGACGATCTTTCTCACCGGTCGCTCGAAGGATATCCGCATCAACATCGGCAAAGTGCTCGACGACGCCTACGGCGAGATCGGCGAGACGGCCGGCCACTCGACGCAGGCGAGCGCGGAGATCCCACTCGGTATCTTCACCGGAATCGAAATCTCGGAGGACACGCGGGAGACGTTGCTCGAGTTGACCGAAGAAGCCGTCAAGCGAACGCTGTTCGACGCGATGGGCGTCGAAGGCGGGAGCGAAGGGTCGAACGGGAGCTGAAAGACTCTCAGACGGTCTTCGCTGGGAACGGGGGCTTAGCGCCCCCGTCCTCACGGAGTGATCGAGTCGGGTAGTTCACACCACCAGTTCGTCTTCTTCGTCGTCGGGTTCGCGAACGCGCTCGACCACATCGTTGATCAGAATGATGTCGCCGACGGATCGGATCCAGCGGTAGGGAACGATGATACCCTGACCCCTGCGGGCTTCCTCCGCGAACAGTTCGCTGTTTAGATTCGCCACGGCGAGGCCGGTGACAGCTTCGCCGTCGATGTTGAGGCGGAGATCCTCGACTTCGCCCACGAAGACGCCGTTGTTCGAGTACACCTCGCGGCCGACGAGCGACGTTATCTCTTGGGAAATGTCGTCCATGACTGGCTTCATGCGTGGTGGACTCTTAATTCTTAGTCAGACGTGACAGTCACCGAGACGAATGTGACAGCGCCCCGTCGGGAACGACACGGCTGCAAGCCGGTCGGCAGCCCGGAGACGCAGTGACAGTCACTCGTAAACCGGGTCTCGCCCCTCGCGGAACGCGGCGACGGATTCGGCGAAATCCGGATGGCGCACGCATTGTTCGTCTAAGGCGCGACGATACGTCGACGCTCGAGCGATCGCATCGGCCCGATGCCTGACCATGGCTCGCTTCGTTTGTGCGACTGCGTTTGGACTTCGAGCAGCGATTCGACCGGCGACGTCCCGGACTGCTGCATCGAGTCGGTCGGGAGCGACGACGCGACTGAAAAGATCCGTCTCCGCGACTGCTTCGGCTTCGAGGACGCCTCCGGTATAGCACAGTTCCCTCGCAATCCCGTCGCCGAGTTCCAAAACGAGACGCTCGAACGGCGGGACGAGACCCATTCTGATTTCGGCGGGACAGAGCGTTGCATCGGTCGAGGCGATCCGAACGTCACAGGCCATGGCGAGTTCGTATCCGCCACCGTAGGCAGGGCCGTTCACGCGGCCGATAACCGGAATCGACGCGGACTCGATGATGGCGTACAGTTCCGAGAACGACTCCAGATACTCGATCACAGCATCGGGGTCGTCGGCGCGGGCCGCGAACGCGTCGACGTCCGCACCTGCCGAAAACGTTCGGCCGGAACCCGTGACGACGATCGATCGAACGGAGTCGTCCGCTGCAACCGTTTCGATTTGCTCTCCGAGGTCGTCGATAACTGCAGGCGACATCGCGTTCCCCGCGTCCGGTCGGTCGATCGTCACGGTCGCGTACCGGTCCGTAGAGTCATGTGAGACGATAACGTTAGCCATTCGATCGGAACCCACTGCGGCCAGCGATAAAACAGTACTCGTCCGGCCGGTTGCGATCCAGCTCTCCCGGGTCGCAGTGGGACCGTTGCTCCGACGGCCAGACTGCGCCGACCGCCGCGGGCTTATCCCAGAATCGAGCCGACGGCGGCGTGGTCGGACAACAGCTGTTGCATCCGGTCGACCGTATCAGCGTCGCGAACGCGGCCGCTGCGGACGACTTTCTCCGCGCGGTCGACGGTCGCGAGCGTGTCCGTTCGAACCGAGATAATCGGGACGCCCTTCTCGCTTGCCTGACCCAGGATCGCACCCGAGGGCCGATGGCCCCCGGTCAAGATGAGACAGCGAACGCCGGGGGCCTCGAGCGCCGCAGTGTGGATTTCCGCGCGGTCGCCGCCAGTGATGACGGCCGCGTCTTTCGTCCGCCGGAATCGCCGCAAGGCGCTATCCGCACCCATCGCACCGACGGAGAACCGTTCGATGTAGGCGTCCTGTCCGGCCTCGACGAGCATCGTCCCGCCGAGTTCGTCGGCCAGTTCGGCAACCGTCACGCCCGATAACTCGCGTTCGCTCGGAAGGACGCCAGTGACCGGAATCCCGCGTTCCTCGAGGAACGGGATCACGTCCGTCTCGAGCCTGTCGTACGCGTCGTCGAGCACCTGGTTGAACACGACTCCGCCGAGGCGGTCGCCGAACGACTCCGCGGCTGCGAGGACGTCGTCGACGTCTCCCGGCCTTTCGTAGGACGCGATCAGCAGAACGCGTGCGTCGAGGAGGTCCGCGATGTCCGGGTCCGTGAGACCGACGATACCACCCATGTCGTAGCGGCCACCGCCCTCGACAAACATTCGGTCGTGTTCGTCGGCGAGCGTCTCGAACGCCTCGCGGACGCGCTCGCGGAGGTCGACGGGCGATTCGCGCCCGCGGATCACCTGCTCGATGAACGTCGGCGAGTAGACCACTGGCTCGAGGTCCTGGACGTCTGCATCGAGTTCGAGCAGTTCGCGAGCGAGGAGCGGATCTTCGTCCAGGGTTTTCCCGACGTTGCTCTGGAGTCGGGTTCCCTTCGGTTTCATGTAGCCGACGCTGTCTCCATCGGCTGTGGCGAGCCGGGCCAGCGCCAACGTGATGGCCGTTTTGCCGATACTTTCCTCGAGTGAGCTCACGAGCAGCGTGTCGACTTCTCTACCGGGATCGGATATACCGGCATCGCCGTCCGTGTCTGTGGTGCGGGCAGTGTCACTATCTTCTGGGCCGGTCTGACTGTCGATGTCTGCGGTGGTGCTCTCGCTGTCGGCGGTCGTGGATTCGGGTTCTGGATCGGTCTCGGTCATAGTTCCTCCGTATCGACGGTGAGTCGCAGATCGATCGCCTGTACGCCGTCGGGACCCGCGACGAGCGGGTTGACGTCGAGCTCGAGGATCGCCGGAAAGTCCGACACCAGCTGTGAGAGCCGCTGGATCGTCTCGACGACGCCGTCGACGTCAGCCGGTTCGCGGCCTCGAGCCCCTCGCAACAACGGTGCGGCTCTGATCTCGTCGACCATCTCGCGGGCCTCGTCTTCGCCAATCGGTGCGACGCGGACTGACGTGTCCTCTAGGATCTCGACGAAGATACCGCCGAGTCCGAACAGCAACAGCGGGCCGAACTGCGGGTCGCGGTTCATCCCGACGATGGTCTCGGTCGCGGCCTCGAGGTCGAGCATCTCCTGGACCTGGACGCCGATAATACTCGCGTCGGGCTGGTAGGTACGCGCGCGGGAGACGACGTCCTCGTACGCATCGTACACGTCGTCGGTGGCGACGCCGACTTTGACGCCGCCGATGTCGGACTTGTGAGAGATGTCCGGGCTGACGATCTTCAGGACGACGTCGCCGTCGATCGAGTCCGCGACGTCCTGGGCGCGGACAGGATCGTCGACGATTTCGCCGGCCGGTGTGGGGATCCCGTAGGCCTCGAGCAGGTCCATCGACTCGACGCCGAGTCGGTTGTCGTCTCGGCGGGTTGCACGCTCCAGAATCGCTCGTGCGCGCTCGCGATCGACGTCGAACGTGGTGGGCACGTCGGCCGTGCGCTCGTGAATCTCGCTGAAGCGAGCGAGCGCGTCGAGTCCCGACACCGCCCGCGACGGATCGAAGTAGTTCGGAATCCCCGACTCGCGTAGCGTCGCTTCGGCGTCTCTGGCCCGTTTTCCGCCCATCAGGCACGTTACGACCGGCGTATCGTGCGCTTCTCGCTTCAAAATTACCGTCTCGGCGAGGTCGTCGTAGGACAGCACCGCGGTCGGCGCGGCGACCACGACTGCGCTCCCGACGGTGGGGTCTTCGAGCGCGATATCGAGGGCCTCGCCGAAGCGGTCGACGTCGGCGTCACCGATCGCGTCGATCGGGTTGTAGACGTTGGCCTCGTCCGGCATCACCTTGGCGAGCGCGGCGATCGTCTCGTCGGTGAAGTCGGCCATCTCGAGGCTCGAATCGCCAACCGCGTCGGTGGTGAGAACGCCGGGGCCGCCCGCGTTCGTCACGACTGCGACGCCGTCCGTCTCGGGTTCGGGAAGTCCCGACAGCGCCCGCGCGTAATCGAACAGTTCCTGGACCGAGTGCGCTCGGATGATTCCGGCCCGATCGAGACCGGCCTCGTAAGCCCGTTCGCTTCCCGCGATCGCTCCAGTGTGAGACGACGCCGCCTGTGCGCCGGCGTCCGTTCGGCCGGACTTGACGACGACGATCGGGGTGTCGTCGGTCACCTCGCGCGCAGCATCGACGAATTCCTGCCCGTCGTCGACGTCCTCGAGGTAGCCGATGATGACGTCTGTGTGTGGATCGTCACCCCACTCGCGGACGAAATCCGTCTCGTCCAGCACTGCCTTGTTGCCGAGCGAAACGACGTCTCGAAAGCCGATGCCTTGGTCGTTGGCCCAGTCGATGACGGCGGTGATGAACGCCCCGGACTGGCTCATGAAGGAAATCGGGCCTTCGAGTGCGCTTTCCGGCCCGAACGTGGCGTTCATGCCCGTCGCCGTGGCCATGATCCCCAGGCTGTTCGGGCCAACGACGTTGAGGTCGTTCTCGGCGGCGATCTTGCGGAGCCGGCGCTCGCGCTCGGCTCCCTTGCTGCCCGTTTCGGCGAAGCCGGCCGTGATGACGACGACGTTCTCGGTGCCCGCCTCGGCGAGATCGCGGATCGACTCGATCACGACCTCCGACGGGACCACGACTACCGCTAGATCTATCGGCGGCGCGCTCGACGCGTCCGGATAACACTCGAGCCCGAGCACTTCCTCGCGCGTGGGATTTATGGGTACGACCCTCCCCACGAACTGGTCTCGCAGGTTCTCGAGGATCGCCCGCCCGACTGCGCCTTCGCGGTCGGTCGCGCCGACCACAGCGACGGTCTCGGGATCGAAGAGTTCGGATAACCGTCCCATCGGTTGAGAGTTGGCCGACGAGCCTGTTAACAGTTGCTGGTAATACGATTTCGCTATTCATCCGCACCGTTGTATTTTTCTCGCCCGATTCACCCTGATTCTGGTGTTCCATTGGTGGCCCGTTAGCTGAAAGAGAGGGTGCTAAGCCCCCGTCTTCGAGGAGCGACCGACGGGAGCGAGGAGGGCGGGGATACAGTACCCGCACGATCGTCACACACCCCTACTCACAAACGCTTAATAAACCATACTCAGTACCTCACAAAGCGTCCCTGCTCACTCAGACTGAAGCCGCAGTTTTGTCCTGATCGGTAGTGACTGACGATAGTTCTGACCGAAGATTGAACAGAGTCGTCGCTGTCGGCGGCGGTCAGCCGCCGACGCGACGGCGTTGCCACTCGCAGAGAGGCTGGCTCGGTCGAGCGTTAGCGGTGGAACCGATCGTCCGGTGGCCGATTTGCAGGGACGGCCCGACGCATCGCGAGGGCCGTCCATGCTGCCCGGCACACCATCTTAATGAACTCCTTGAAAGACCAGGACCAGAGGCGACGCCCGCCACGGCGGGGCGTCGCCACATATTCCCAGTGCAAGTACCGCCAAACGTTCTGTAACAACAGACTCACCACGACGTACAACAGCCGAACCACCGGATTTTGCGTTGTCGTCGTTGCAATGCTTTGCTCGGAGAGCCGGTACGTCGCCTCGATACCGAAGCGTTTCGCGTAGTGGTATCGGGCGTCGCGTGGTGAGTCGATAAACGGCGCGTCAGCGGCGTAGCCGTGACGCGCCACCCCATGTTCGTCGTACCGCCCGTTTTGGTAGGAACAGTCGATGTAGACGGGAAAATCGACGGTCCAGCTGTGACCGTCGAGTTTCGCCGTCAGATCATGCTGGATGACGCGGCTCCAACCTTCCGAGAGTTCCTGCTTGATCGTCTGTCCCCAACGGATGATCGGTATCACGTAGGCGTGGTTGTGCGCCTGAAGCAGCGTGAGACACTTGCTATCGTAAAATTCACGGTCAAGATAGACGGCCTTGACGCTGAGGTCAAGGCCGTCGAGAATCCCGAGAAACTCAGCAAGGACGCTGCTGGCGGTGTCGCCGTCGGTGAGACGGCGCACCGCCAGCGTATAGCGCTTGTTCTGTACACGCGCGTAGAGAGTGGCATAGGCATGGAACGCGGTGGTTCCACGTTTCGCTTCCGAGTGATAGAGACCGTCTGTGTTGTTTTCATCACCATAGTAGGGCCGCAGGTGGAGGTCGGCGACGACCTCCACCTGCTCAGGAAGGACCTCAAGCACGTTCTTCTGAAGGAGCGCGTTCCCGGCTCGTTCAACCGATTCGAGCTCGAATTTCTCGCGGAGGTGGTACAGAACCGTGTTTTCGTGGGGCGAGTCTGCGCTGTTCTCACAGAGTTTGGAGACCGAGGTCCCGTCGGCGCACGCGCCGACGAGGACCTCGTAGATGTCTTCTGCGTCGACCTCAGCATTCTTGCCGAGGTCAAGATCGACTTCCTCGTCAATGGAGTTGACGAGGAAGTTAAGGAGCTGGTCCTCGTGGATTGAACCGTCCGCTTGCTTTGCTTGCTTGGACACAACTCAGCAAGCGGACTTCTCAATTAACGGCTTTGTGAAGTACTGATACTTCATAGACGAAAGCAAGTCGCATGGAGTACAGTCCCCGATACCGACTCTTCCCAACAACACCTATGAGAATCCTGTGATTGACCAAACCACGGATCGTCTCATAGCTGTTTCGTTGTCGATGGTGTCCGGCGCGTGTTGGTGACGTAGAACCGCACGACGTCGCTACAATTGAGTGGAAACAGCCCTCAGGCAGAGGCTATCTTGAAAGCGAGAGCAGTTGCTAACAGTGGGCGAATGCCCTGCTGAGTGGCACCATCGCGGTGCCACTCAGCGACTATGCTGTTGGCGGATCGTAGACTTCCTCACGGCTGAGCATGTGAAACATTGCGACAAGCATTTTCCGAGCTGTTGCAACGATTGCGATATTGTGATTCTTCCGCTGTTTCAGGCGGTTGTAGAACTCTCCAAGATACTCGTCAAACCGTACTGCCACGTTGGCACACTGAACGAGGGCCCAGCGCAACGGCGCTGAGCCCTCTTTCGAGATTCCACCACGCACCTCTTTGTCGCCAGATTGCCGAATAGATGGATCAAGCCCGGCGTAGCTGATCACTTTCTTTGCACTGCTAAACCGGTCGATCTCGCCAAGTTCGGACGTGATCAACAGCGACGTGAAATAACTCACGCCAGGGATAGTCATGAGCAGCTGCGCGTCACGACGCGCAGCGGCGGTGTCTTCGATACGCTTGTCGAGTTTCGTGATCTGTTCGTTTAGCGTATCAATCACCGCGAGATGTGCCTCAAGAACCGCTCGATCGACCTCAGAGAGCGTGAGTTCCGCGAGGAACTCACGCCCGGTCGGGCCGAACAGTTCGCGGCTATATTGGTTACCAGTTCGCTTGAGAACCGCTCGAACACGGTTTTTCTCCCGTGTTCGGCCTTCGACGAGTGCCTTGCGTGCGCGAACGAGATCACGTCGTTCGCGCACGTCCTTCGGCGGAACGTAGCTTTCAGCGACGAGATTCGCCCGAAGGAGATGTGCGAGCATCTTGGCGTCAACACGGTCAGTTTTGACCTTTGCATCGGCGATGACACGTGTTTTGCTTGGATTGACGAGGGTAACATCCATGTGCTCGTCAAGCGTTTCGTAGATTGGGCGGTAGTGCCCGGTCGCTTCGATGGCAACCGCCGACCCGGCATACTCGCGCGCGAACTCTTCGAGTTCGGCGCGCTCGGAGCCATGGGAGAGGCGGAATTCATCGACGAGACTGCCGTCCTGTCGCATGACCGCTACCTTCGAGTAGCGGTCATGCGTATCCATTCCGATGTACATGATATGATGTCTCTGGGGTTGGGTGAACGAACCGAATAGACACCTATGCGGGCTTTTCGCCCAATCCTTCGGATTCTTGCAAGGGGCCAGTCAGAGCAGCGTGTTCTCGGACACATGTTGAAAGACGGCCTCCTTCAACCCCAACGCGTTTCGTTCACCGACTTGGGGCTTAAACAGGATTCTCATAAAGTCAGAGCAACGGGAGAGTCTCGACTGGACTCGTGACACCGTGCGACAACTCTACAACCACGCCCTCCACGAATTCACCAAGATACCAGAAGACGAGGGGACGCTTCGACAGCGCGTCTGGCACGTCCGAGATGCACTCCCACAACTCAAACAACAGTGGACTGACCTCAAACAGGTCTACTCAACAGTGTTGCAGAAAGCTGTCGAGCGTATCCGAACCAACATCACCAACCTCGGCACACTCAAAGCCAAGGGATACGACGTTGGCTCGCTGAACTGGAAGTCACCGCGTGAGTATCGGAGTTTCACGTACCGGCAATCGGGCTTCGAACTCGACACGAAGAGTGGCCCGAGAGACCGAGCGATACTCCGACTCACAAAAGTTCGTGGTGAAACCATCGAAATCCCACTCCGACTTCACCGTGACCTTCCCGACCACGATGCTATCAAAGAAGTCACGGTGAAGAAAGAACCCACTGGAGCGTGGTACGCTTCGTTCTGCATCAGCACCGACACGCCAGAGAAACCAGACTCAGCGGACATCGACGCTGAGGATACCGTAGGAATCGACCTTGGCGTCCTTAACTTTGTCCACGATTCGGACGGACGCTCCGTCGGACGTCTTGACTTGTCTGTGGAGCGTGAGCGCCTCGAGCGCGAGCAACGCGCTCTTTCTCGCAAACAATACGAGTCGAACAACTGGGAGACGCAACGGCGGCGAGTCGCGACGGTCCATGCTCGCATGTCGAACAAGAAGCGAGATTATAAACACAAGCTCGCGCACTTTTACACGACCGAGCACGATGCCGTGTTCGTTGAGGATTTGAACGTGACGTCACTGCTTGAAGACAGTGGCAACGCGCGGAACAAGGCCGAAGTCGGCTGGCGAAACTTCAGTACGATTCTGAAACATCACGGTCGGAAGAACGGGTGTCACGTCATTGAGGTTCACCCACGTGGGACGACAACGGAGTGTGCGTCGTGTGGTATGGAGACTGAGAAGCCGTTGTGGGTTCGTGACCATTCGTGTCCATCGTGTGGGTTCGAACTGGAGAGGGATTGGAACGCGGCGTTAAACATCCAGTCGCGTGGTCTGGAGAACCTAGGAGTGGGTCACTCCGAAGCAACGCCTGTGGAGACTGCGACCGCTGTGGATACTTCTGAAGTGTCTGCAAGTCGCGTCGTCGAAGCAGGAAGCCCCGCCCTCAAGGAGTCGCCGAAGGCGACGAGTAGGGCGGGGTAGTTCACTTGCAGTTCTCCGAAGTCGTTATCGGGAGTGTGAGCCAATCCGCGTGAGGCCGTTCTTCGCGGTCTCCACCGGGCGGTCGCCGAGGCACTTCATGACTTGGCCGTGGTCCACCGTCACCAGCCTGAATACCTCGCGCTGTTCAAGGATTTTCTCCTCGCGGAGCCGGAGGTCGTCCACCCAATAGACGTGTCTCGACGGTCAGAGAACGTATCCCGTGGCGAACGCGAGGAGGCCGCTCGCGAGAACCCGTCCGTCGACGGGGAGCGATCCGACTCATACGCCTGGCGAAGACCTCAGTGCGTCGAGATAGCCGCCGTCGAGCGGCTCGACGCGAACACCGCGAGCAGATAGCACGCGATGGCGACGACGACGATCGAGCCGCCGGTCGGAAGACCCTGTGAAATCGAGAGGACGAATCCGCCGATCACCGCGACCTGTCCGAAGAGGATCGAGCAGTACAGCGTCTCACGGAAGCTACCTGCGATCTGGGTCGCCGCGGCAACGGGGACGACGAGCATCGCGGCGACGAGGATCACGCCGAGAATCTGCATCGCACCGACGACTACGACTGCGGTCATCACGATCAGTAGCGTGTTGTACCAGGTGACGTTGAGCCGCGCGACGCGAGCGGCCTGCTCGTCGAAGGTGATGAACAGGAGTTGTTTGTAGGTCGCGACGGTGACGGCCACGACGACGACGCTGATGACGGCCATCAGCCGCGCACCCGAGGGGGTGACGACGGAGATGCTGCCGAAGATGTAGTCTTCGACGGCGATCCCCGTCATTCCGCGACCGTAACTGACGACCAGCGTCCCCACGGCAAAGCTGCCGGTCAGCATGATCGCGATCGGCACGTCGCCGTAGGTGTCGGTCCGCTCGGCCAGCCACTGGACGCCGAGTGCGCCGAGAATGCCCACGACCAGTGCGACGAGCATCAACGAACCGTTCCAGCCAGTCGTCGCGCTCACCAGCAGGCCGACCGCGACCCCGGCGAAGGCCGTATGTGCCAGTGTCTCGCCGATCAAGGCCATCTCCCGGTGGACGAGGTAGGTCCCGACCAGGGGCGCGACCACGCCGATCAGGATTCCAGTCGCGATCGAGCGCCACATGAACGGGTGATAGAATACGTTCGTCCCGAGGTAGTGGTCCGCCCACCAGCCCGCGATACGAGCCTGATCGTACACCCCACCCACCAGCGGCGCCGCCCGAAGCGCGTCGATGGCGAGTAGGCCGATCATCGCGACCGAGAGGACCGCGGTCAGGCCGATACCGACGTGCTCGAGTCGCCGACGGAGTGGGTGAGTTCGACTCATCAGTGGTGGTGGTGGACGACCTGTCCCGACTTACCGTAGGCCTCCGTCAACGCGTCGCTTTCGACGAACGATTTGGTATCGCCGTGGTGGTATAGTTCGGTATTGATACAGGCGATACGGGTCGCGCGATCGGTGACGACCCCGATGTCGTGCTCGATCAGAATGATCGTGATCCCGTCGTCGTTGAGCGACTCGAGGAGCCGGTAGAACTCGTCTCTGGACTCGGCGTCGACGCCGACGGTCGGCTCGTCGAGCGCCAGCAGGTCGGCCTCGGAGGCCAGCGCGCGTGCGATGTACGTTCGTTGGCGCTGGCCACCCGAGAGCTGATCGAGTTGGCGGTCGGCAAGATCGGCGATGTCGACGGTCTGGAGTGCGTCGTCGACTGCCGTCCGGTCGTCGTCGGTTAGCTGCCCGTGGCCCGCGTGGGCGAATCGCCCCATCGTGACTACCTCGCGGACGGTAACCGGCATCGAGCCGCCACGGTTCGTCGCCTGCTGAGAGACGTACCCGATCCGCTCGCCGTCGTCAAATTCGGAGACGGGTTCGCCGAACAGTTTGATCGAGCCGCTATCGGGATTGCGCAGGCCGAGCATGAGGTGCAAGAGCGTGGTCTTGCCCGATCCGTTGGGACCGATCAGCCCCAGAAAGTCGCCCTCTCGAACCGTAAGCGAGACGTCTTCCACGGCCGGCTGCTCGCCGTAGGCGAACGTCACGCCCTCGAGATCGATCACGCTCACTGTACGTCTAGTGCCTCACTGAACGCGGGTACGTTTATTTCTTGCATCTGTTCGAGGTAGCCCCAGTCCTTGCGCTGCCACTTCGCGAGGGTTCCCGAGAGGTGCGTGATCGGCATCGCGTCGGTCGCGTCGGTATCGCGAAGAAGCGCGTTGACGAGCGGCGGGTATTGACCGTCGCGGTCTTCGAAGGGACTGTAAAGGATCGTTTCGATTCCCTCTTCGTCGACCAGGCTGATCGTCTCCGAGATGTCGCCCTGACTCGGCTCGGCTTGCGGGGAGACGCCGACAGGCGTGTAGAGTTCGAACCCGTATCGCTCCTGGAGGTAGGAAAACGAGTCGTGACCGGCGAAGACGGCGACCTGCCGGTCGGCCGCGGCGAACAGCTCTTCGAACTGCTGATCGAGAGCGTCGAGGGTCTCCGCGTACGCGGACGCGTTTTCCTCGTACGTCCCGGCGTTGTCCGGGTCTGCATCGGCGAGCCCCGACGAGATCGTCCCAACGATGTCCTGTGCGAGCACGGGGTCGAGCCAGACGTGCGGGTCGACGGACGATTCACCGTGCTCGTGCGAGTTACCGCCGTGATCATCGTCGTGACTGTCAACCGAATCGTCGTCCTGCGACCCGTTTTCGGTTCCGTGATCGTGGCCACCGCCGTCGACTTCGTGATTCCCGTCGAGTAACTGGTCATCCAGCCCAGCCAAGCCGTCGATCACCGACACGGTCTCGTAATCGGCCTCGAGCGTCGTCGCAATGTCCTGCGCCCACGAGAACTCGGGTGTGTCGAAGTAGACGAAGACCCCGGAATCGGCTATTTCGCGCGTGAGGTCGCCGCTCGGCGACCACCCGTGGCCGGGCTGGCCGGTTCCGACGGGGTTCTCGAATTCGATGCCATCCCCGGCGATTCGCTGTGACCAGTCCCACAGCGTAAAGAAGGCGGCGTACCCCCCGTCGAACGACTCGTTTGGAGCCCCTACGTCCTCGAGACAACCGGCGAGGGTTCCGACAGCAATTGCACCGGCCCCACGTCCGACCAGTGCGCGTCGGGTCAGTTCCATATACGGAAATGGCGATCCCGGCGTATAAGTATTATTATCTGGATAGGGAGTTTTATTAACAACTGGGTTCAAAAGCCATTTCTGTTAACAACAACTGGCGCTATAGCGGCTCGAGTTGCTAGAGCGATCGAGGCGACTGGTATCGGTTCAGTTGTGACGCCGGGTTCGACCGACGCTCACTCGAGTACCACCGTGAGTCGGACGTCGTCGCGTCGCCGGTAGGCCGGCCGCCGGTCGGAGTGGGAACCGCGGACGACGTCGAACGCGTCGAACCGAATCACGAGTCGGCCGGGATCGATCGTCGCCCGAAGAATAGGTCCGCGGCTCGTCACGACGACGTACGGCGGAGCGGGAACGGGACACGCCTGCAATTCGAAGCCCGTCGCCGAAACCACATCCGCCAGCACGTCAGGGAGCGACCCATGTATCCCGGTTTCCTCGAGTGATCGATGGAGGCCGCCCACGACTGCCTCGCGGTTGGTCGTTCGGGCGGTATCCCAGGGTTCGACTATCGCGTCGGCGCAGGCGCCGATCCCATCGACCACCGACTCATGCTCCGCTTGAATCCGCCGCCGAGCGGCCCGGATTGGATGGGACACGATTCTCGGTGGAACGGGCACTCACAAAGATGTCCCGACTCGAGGCGAGTCCACCATCACTTCCTTCGTCTCCAATTGCTGTGGAGCACCGCATTCCGTATGGGTTCTCATATAGCCCTCAGAGAGTTGAACAAAGGTACCAGCAATGCCGTCTATATCGAGTGAGAATTAGACGCATGCAATTCATTAGTACACCCTGGAACATATCTCATTCGTCAGGTTACTACGATTTGGACTGTCATCACAGTTCATCCACATAATGTAACGGTATTTCCGCGTTTTTCATTATCAGATGAAACATTCACGAATATTACTAAAGTCCACGACCCTAAATACAGGTGTTTATAATAGGAATGTATGAAATGATTGTTGAATATTGTGATCTATTAGACTCATCTTGTCCTAAATTTGGGTTTCTATTAGATAAATTTTCCCTGAATTTGGCTTCGAGAATAACTAATTACTGTGAAATAAAAATATCATGAAGCAACAGGGGAATTGGTCAAAAGAAACGTTATAACGAATCGAGAGCGTTGCATCTCCTCCTCGCTTTTCTCTTTCTGCCGGCTTTTCTAGCGATTGACCAGCATTTCTTGACCCAGTCACTGCATCCGAATGTGTTATAATAATCGGTTACCATGCGAGAACCTCGGCGGCGCAGGCAGATGACGTGAGAGAAGGCCCACTTTGAAATTCATCGTACTCGACAGTGTAGTTGATACCCTCGAGCACATCGATGACCGAGGAATCGAGAAACGGTATCGTTCGAAACGCTCCCGAGAGTGGACGATGATCTAGTAATAGTATGTTTAGGTTTTAATACCCGTGTTATGTATTCTATTCTTATAGTAAAGTAAATATAAATCTATACTGGATATTATTCATATAGTATCACTGATAGCGACATAGTATCTCGTCAGTAAATCGAAACCATCATCCAACTACTAGGTGTGGATAGTAGATGGTTTTGTCAAAATAATCGCACACCACATATAGGTGGATAAAAGTCGGTTATCACCGGTAAAATGCTTTTGGAGTTAAATTGCCATCCAGGTTCGGGTATGACGAGTAATTCTCATTTTGAAGGGAGAATATACTGAGCCCAAATAATTCATCGAAATATGATATTGAAAATACTGTCCCTGAATAAAGTCGCTAATCCAATTGAAACAGAGTTTTTCACTTATGACACAGGGACGTGGAGGGTGAGTGGTGAACTTGCATGATCGGGCTGGATACGACGGAGATGTACATTATGTGTTATTCCCTCCCGGTTCTTGGCCGGACAGAAAGAACTGACAGCACCGCCCAAAACTATCAAATAGGTGAGCGGACGTGGTCTGGGGTCGACGAACACGTAACGCCCTTGGTCCGTCTCTCTTCCCCCGGTACCGTCGATAATTTCACTCGACGGTCAGCCGTCCGTTGGTGCGCGCGCGAACTGATACGGCGCGTCTCGAGCCGCAGCTGGATAACAATTCACAACCTCGATAGCTGATGGCAATAACGAATTTAACGGATCAACCAGTTCGAGACGTACCGTCTTCTCCCGACCTCGATAGAGGCCACTCCGAGAGCCCGAATCTGCAGCCCGCGACGGAGGCTGCGGTCACCTCAACAGGGGGGACGATCATCATCCCTACGTTTAATGAATGTGAAAATATTTCCCAGGTCATCGCTATCTGCCTCAAAGTATTTCCGGTCTCCCAGTTCGATGTAGAGGTGGTAATCGTCGACGACGATTCTGACGATTACACGTGGCAATACCCGCCACGATTGTTCGGCCACGATCCCCGCGTTCGAGTCATACGACGGCAGACGAGTGACAAAGGGCTGGCAAAGTCGGTCACAAACGGGTTCGACGTGGCGAAATACGAATACTGCGCAGTGATCGACGCAGACTTGCAGCATCCGCCCGAGAAATTGGTCGACCTCTTCAGGGCGCTCGATCGGGGGGCCGATATCGCGATTGGGAGTCGCTACGTTTCAGGCGGCGGTATCGAGAATTGGTCGGTCTTGCGGAAACTCGTCAGTAAGGGGGCAACTGTTCTCGCAAGAATTGCTCTTCCCAATGCGCGATACGTCTCGGATCCCCTGTCCGGATTCTTTGCCGTGCGACGCAGCGTCGTCGGAGGAGTAACTCTCAGCCCACAAGGATACAAAATACTCTTAGAAATACTCGGGAAGGGATCGTACGAGACAATCGTCGAAGTCCCGTACGTCTTCAGCGAGCGCGAACGCGGAGAGAGCAATCTTACTGCAACCGAGTATCGACAATTTCTCGAGCATCTCGGTCAGCTAGCGTTCGCCAGCCGTGGCTTCGACGTAACCGAATCAGACGACACGAAACAGGTCTCTGATCACAGGCTCCTTTAGTGAAAGGCCGATCATAGCGACAAAACGACAATAATAATACATGAATGGGATACGATTGGATGGGAACTGAGTTAGAATCAAAAGATATCTTGGTCACCGGTGGAGCTGGTTTTATCGGATCGGACCTCGCAAACGAACTCGCGGTAGACAACGAGGTGCGGGTAGTCGATGATGGATACCTTGGCATTCAGGAGAATCTCCGAGACGAGGTCGAATTCCACGAACTGAGCGTCCTCGACGGCGATCTTCCGACCAAGGTTGACATCGTGTTCCACCTCGCAGCGCTATCGTCGTACGCGAAACATGAGTCGGATCCGTGCCGGGGTGCGCGTGTAAACGTCGAGGGGTTCGTCAACACGATCGAACAGGCCCGCGAGGACGGGTGTTCGATGGTCGTGTATGCCTCGACGGCTTCCGTCTACGGAGATCGGACCACACCGACCTCTGAAGGGACGGAGGTTACAGCGAGCACCGGCTTCGAAGCCTCGATGCTAGCTCGCGAACGGTACGCCGAGTACTTCGCGAATCACTATGGAATGGACATGGCCGGAATACGTTTGTTCTCCGTGTACCAGGGGTACCAGACCACCGAGGTACGGGAGAAGGGATACGCCAATGTCGTTGCACAGTTCGCCGACGACATCGCTCACGGGCGGTCACCAGTTCTATACGGCAACGGGGAACAGACCCATGACTTTACGCATATCAAAGACGTCGTCAGGGGATTGGTTACGGCGGCTGAAAATGAGCTTCTCGGCGTCTACAACGTGGGAACGGGGCGATCAGTTTCGCTCAACGACCTCGTCGAGTTGATCGGCGCTGAACTCGAGATGGACGCCGAACCTGAGTACATCGAAAATCCGATTCGTCGGGGCGCCTACGTTCGAAACGCAACAGCTGATTACTCGAAAATTCGCGCAGAAACGGGATGGGAACCGCAGATCCCACTTGAGGAGGGACTGGCTCGCGTTTGTTCGCAGTACGAGAGCGGAAACGGTAGTCGGAGGGGCCACAGATAGGTATGGTACTACAATGACAAGAATAGCGATCTGTCCGCATCTATCCGTCGAGCACTTCAGGGGCGGCGAGAAGTGGGTCGTCGAACTGGCGAACAGGCTCGTCAACGACGGGTACGACGTCTCCGTGAACGCGCTCCCATATGCGCCCGACGGCGAGCGTCGGGTCGACGCAACGGCCGTTCTCGACGATCGAATACCGTATGAGGAACGCTGGCGGCACGACCTTTCCGGTGTCGACACCGGATACCTGTTCTATCATCCCGGCGCGATGGGCTCGTTTCCCGGCGCGGAACGGTACGTCGCTGGCATCCACTCCTGGATCTACGTTTCACCGTACCTTCATGAGCGTCACTATGGTCTGGTCCCGACCGCCGTCAAGTTGCTATATCGACTCGCAGGAGAGTACGACCTGGCACGGTACGACGTCGTCCACACGGTTACGCCAGCGTTCGAGACCCGTCACTCGAACGTCGTCGCGATTCCAAACTTCGTCGACGCAGAACGCTTTTCCCCCGATCGGGCACCGCTCGCCGATGACTTCACGGTCCTATTCTCGGCGGCACACATTCCGGAGAAAGGATGGGATATCGCGCGACGGGTCGCCGCTAACCTCCCGACGGAAATCGCCGTTCTGACGACTGGGCAGACCGAGACGTCGCACATCGAAGGCATGGGATTCCTCTCCGAAGACGAACTCGCCCGCCTCTACGCGCGCTCGCACGTGGTCTTGCATCCAGCGCGGGTGGACACCGATAGCATGGTGATCAACGAAGCGTGTGCGTCGGGGACGCCGGTCGTTACGAGTCCGATCATCAGTCACGTTCGGAAAAACGGCGCGGTAATTCACGCCGGAACCGCCTCCGAGATGACAGCGGTTATACGCGGCCTCCGAGACGAGTTTCGGACCCACCGGGCGCGCTACGAGGAACGCTGTCGACTTGCGCGCGACCTCGCCGATTCGAGACGAATCGAACGGGTGTATCCCGAGTTGCAACGGCTTCTCGTAGCGCGTTCGGTGGATTCAGGAGGACCGAATCGTCGGTTACCGTTCGAACTCGCTGGTGAACGGAGCTGATACCGCAATGGATAGGAACACCATCTGGCGGTCGGTGGAATCGTACGATACGACTCGAAATCAGAGGCTTATCATGTACGTCCTGGTCGGGGCAATCGGTGTCGTGATCAATCAGAGCGTTCTCTATCTAACGACCGGCGTGATCGGTTTCAGCTACGCCGTCGGTGGATTCCTCGGCGTGACGATCAGTATCACGACCAACTATGCGATTAACGACGCCTGGACCTGGCGGGAGCACGGTGCTCGCGGGTGGAAACCCTGGGCGTGGCGGGGACTCAAGTACACGGGAACGCGCGTAGCCGGTATCGGCGTCCATATGGTGGCGCTGATCGTCTTCGTGGAATTCGTCGGGTTCCACTATCTACTCGCCAACTTGCTGGCGATTGCTGTTGGCTTCGCGTGGGGCTTCGGTGCCAGCGACGTCCTCGTGTGGAAGACGACCGACGCGCCGTACCTCGAAGAGACGGGAAACCGATGGCGCTGGCTCTCCGAGCAGATCGATCGACCGACCGCGTACGTGCTAACGTTCGCGGCGCTCATGTTCGTGTTCTTCACGACGTTTACGATCTTGCTGTACCGCGGATACTGGATGACCGGGGGCGACTTCGGCTCGTACGTACACGCGTTCGAAACGACGCGTCAGGGGATCGGGTTCATGGATACAGGTCGTTACCGCGCCGGGAATCCGACGAACAGCTACTGGGGCGAGCATTTTTCTGTGACGCTGTTTCTCGCATACCCGTTCTACTGGCTGGTTCCGACCCAGGAGACGCTCTTGGTCGTTAAATCGTTCGTGTTGGCACTCAGCGTTCCGCTTCTGTGGTTCGTCGCACGCGAGCACCTGTCGACGCGTATGGCCGGGATGTTCGTCCTGCTGTATGGGCTTAATCCGTTTTTACACGCCGCGTGGTTGTTCGACTTTCAGGAGCAGATTTTCCTTCCGGCACTGCTCTTCGGAGCGTACTACTGCTACCGGACCGAACGCTACCATGGATTTCTCGTCCTCGTCGCCGCCGCCTTGCTGACCAACGAGTTCGTCGTCTTCGTCGCCACAGGAGCGATTGTCGGCCTCGCGGTCGCGGCCCATCGTGAACCGGATCGAACGCTTCGAGACGAGTGGACTGTCTTCGCTGGCGCGTTCATGATGGCGATTGCGACCTATCTGCTCGCAATGTACGTGACCGCGCAATTCAACTTCTTCACTGGGATCCCGATCAACTCCATCGCGGAGCCGTTTCGACCGCACCTCGAAACCCGACGCGTCGGCGTGGTCGATTTGGTGCTTTTGCTCGTACGGGAGCCGATCTTACTCTGGGAGACCCTCGCGAGCAACGCGGTGGCCAAAGTGGGATTTCTAACGCTCTTTCTGGTGCCGGTCGCGTTCCTCGGAATATTCGACGAATTGACAATTGGTGCGTTCATCCCCTACCTCGGGTTCGCGTGGGTCTTCGCCGGAAACGAAGTCTATTATACGTTCGCCGTCCACTACCCGTTCTACCTGCTCCCGTTCCTCTATATCGGGGCTGTCCGGGTCGCTGACGGTCACCTGTCGATATCGGAGTCGCGCGACCTGTTGACACGAATTTTCGTCGCGGTTCTGGTGATGAGCGTGCTCGCGTCTGTCGGTGGGGGTCTGGATCGACAGGCGATCCCGGACGAACCGACTCACGCGGACGTACTCGAAACGTCCGTCGAACACGTCCCTGAGGGAGCGACGCTAGTCACGCAAAATGACGTCTATCCGCATCTGGCCGATCGGCCGAACACGCGGTACATCGCGTCTGCACTGCTGTTCAGGGAATACGAAAAGATGCACGGTACAAAACGCCCGGCGTACGTCCTCCTGAGTACTGAACCCCTGTCGGGATCGGGCCAGTGGGACGCAGAGGTGAAAAAGGCGTTCGGGGACGACTTCAACGAGGAATACGGACTCTACCGATACGAAGACGGGGTCTGGCTGTTCAAAAGAGGGTACAGCGGTGATCCGAAGGGGATCACCGACGAGTACCGTCCGCCGAGTCATGCATACACCGCCACCGACATTTCTGCGGACGAAGGGACGCTGTATGACGGCAAAATCGAGAGCCGCGTCGGCGTCGAGGACAGCACTGTCTGGTTCGGACCGTACGAGACGCTTCCCCCCGGAACGTACGACGTAACGTACCAAGTCAACGTTAGCTCGTCGGATGAGATACCCGTTGCCCGACTGGAGGTGGTGAACGAATCCGATCAATTCGCCGAGACCGCAGTCAACGAGACGGGCGGTTGGGAGGACGTGACGTTGACCGTAACTCTTGAGGAAGTCACCGACGAGATCCAGTTCCGCGGAGTCAGGGAGGCCGAAAACGGCTCGATCGCAGTTCGAAAAGTGGTCGTCGAACCCGTCGACTGAGACGGCGCTCACGGAGACGGACAGGTTCCCCTACACGTCGTAACACCGTCGCCACCGGACGCCCACGACAGTATCGCCGAATCTGGTGGAGACGGTCGGAAACTGGCGACCGGCAGTTGGAACGCGATGACCTGACTGGTCCGCCCTCACGCCGGCGAACGTGCTTCCGAAACGCGGTTACTCGAGACGCTGGTATCCGACCTCGGGCGTGGCCAGCTCGGTCGATTGACGTCGCCCGTGGTAATACTGTATTACCTGCTGCGCTCGTGGCCCGCGATACACCACCGCAGCGGATGCGGACCGTTCTTGCAGACAGTACGCCGGACATCGCCTGGAATCGCTCAGTTTTCATTCAGCCGCGGCAGCGAGGGCAATACCGGGTCACTGCCCGTCACCGTATCGGAATTGACCATGGCGGTGGTCACCAACTCCCTGCCCGGTGAGGGAGTTCCGACCAAGGGCCAGGACGATCCGACTCGAGGCGAGAACGGCTGTCTGGACTGGCGTCCGGACGAATTGGTGTCGGGCTTCGGACCTGCCACCGGGGACGTCTGATCGAGCCGCTGTTCTTCGTGAAGCCTCCCGTTCACGGCGGAGGCTGTCTCATTCCTTTCGGCTTTCGACGACACCCACTTTCAGTGTTCGAATTCGCCGGAGAGCCCCGTGTATCTTCGGTTGCCACATCGAGCCCTGGCGTGCCTCGAGATCGCGCCGGAGCCGTCCGATTTCCGACTCGAGTGCACTCTTCTCCGCCTCGAGACGATCGATCCGCGCTTCGAGTTCGTCGACACCGTCCTCGAGTCGGTACCGACGCGACCGTTGGGCGTCGCGATCGTTTTTCAGCTGATCTCGTTCCCGCTCGAGTTCTTCCACTCGACGCTCGAGGTGATTCCGTTCGCGCTCGCTCGAATCGCCCACCGGCTCGCGGTTCGGGTCTTCGTGGATCCCCTCGATCGCCTCGTCGGATTCGATCTCGATGTGGCCCGAGCGCGTCGCATTGACGACGGCGCCTGCGAGCAGGATCAGCCCGCCGAAGTACAGCCAGGTCAACAAGAGGAGAACGGCCCCGATCGGCCCTGCCGAGTCCGAGCTACTCGAGACGGCGACGTAGATCTGAAACAGCGACTGGAGGGCCGCCCAGCCGACGGCGGCGACGAGCACGCCCGGCAGCACCTGTCTGACTGTGACGTCGACGTCCGGGAAGAAGTAGTACATCGGGAGGAACGCGATCGACAGTCCGACGACGAGCAACAGCGGGTTCAAGAGGCCGATGAGGAGGCTGTTCGGGAAGAACGCGAAGACGACGGTGGTCGCTCCGGCGGCGATCAACGCGACGCTGATCGTCCCGAAGACGACAGCGCCGTCGCGCAGTTGGTCTACGAGCGAGTTCTCCTCGGTTGACGTGTAAATCTCCGAGAACGCGGTATCGAGTCCACGAAAGATTTTCAACGACCCCCAGACGAGCGCCGTAAGTCCAATGAGCGACGTTCCGACGCTGCCCGTCGAGCCTTCGATCCCGTCCTCGAGCAGGGTTTGCCCGCTTTCTGGGAGAAATCCTCCGGTCATCGACGACACCCGTGTGGCCAGCGCGTCATCACCGACGATCGAGACCAGAAAGAAGAGGAGGACGAGCAAGGGGATCAACGAAACGAACGCCTGATAGGCAATGCTGGCGGCCATGAACGTCACGTTTTTCTCCTGTATTCCCGTTACTACCGACTTCGCGAAGGGGACTGTACCGTGTTCGCCCAAGCGCATACGCTATCGTCCGCCGCAGAACCGGATAGCGATCCGGCTTGCAGCCACTTGTCTCCCGTCGAGTGCACGACTTCCAGCTACCCAACTGGTCGATCCCGTTTCCGATACCAGTGTCGCCGTGTCGGCTGCTACTCCTCGAGCACCGTCTCCACTGCCTTGCGCGTGGGCAGGGCCGTCATCGCCCCCGACTCCGTGGTCGCCGTTGCTCCGACCGCGTTCGCAAACGCGACGCTCGCACCGAGTTCTCGGCCGCTTCGTAGCGCATCGATTGCACCGGCGACGAACGCATCGCCTGCACCCGTCGTATCGACCACGTCGATCTCGAACCCGGAATGGTCGACCCTCGCTGCGGGCCAGGGTGCGTCCTCGCTCGCAATGGCGACGGCACCATCGCTTCCTCGGGTCACGAAGACGGTGTGGAGTGGCCAGCGGTCGATCGCCGCTCGAGCGATCGCGCTCGGCGTCTCACCCGCGACGCCGAGCGCCTCGAGTTCCTCGACGGTCGCGAGACAGACGTCGACGTTCTCGAGCGCCTCGGCCGCTGCGCTGGCGAACGCGCTCTCGTCCGGCCACAGTTCGGGCCGCAGATTCGGATCGAACGAGACGGTACACCCCGCACCCGCGGCGCGCGCGAGCAAATCCAGCGTCGCCGCGCGCGACGACCCGCTCGAGAGCGCGACACCGCCAGCGTGAACCCAGTCACAGTCGGCCAGCGCGTCGTCATCGATCCGTCCGGATTCGAGGCGCGTGTCGGCGGTTCCGTCCCGGTAGAAGCTGAACGACCGGTCACCGGTCTCGTCGTGGGTGACGAACGCGAGCGTCGTTTTCGCGTCGGCGTCCCGTTCGATCCATCGGTCCGTGAGACCGTACTCGACGAGCCGCCGCTCGAGATAGCGGCCGAACGGGTCGTCACCGACACGCGTCCAGAACAACGGCAGCCGCTCGAGTCGTGCGAGCGCGACGGCGACGTTTGCCGGCGCACCACCTGGACGGCGTTCGAAGGTGGCGATGTCGTCGAGTGGGCCGGGTCGATTGGGAATGAAATCGATGAGGGTCTCTCCGGCAACGAGTACGTCGTGAGCCATAGGTTGGTTCCGCACGTGGATGAGTTAGTTGTACCTTTGTTTCCGGCCTGTTGGGTGCCGTTCCGTCGCGATGTGAGCGGACGAACCCGAAAGAAACGGAGACGAGAATCGAGACTGTGTACGGGTGTCGTCGATCAGAGGATAATGCTTTTCTCGCGCATCATCGCGTGGATCGACGCGTCGAGGCCCTCGCGACCGATCCCCGAGTCCTTGTTCCCGCCGAAGGGAACGTCGCCGAGTCCGTGGCTCGGTGCGCCGTTGATTCGGACCGCACCGGCGTCGATGCGCTCTGCCATCCGCATCGCGCGCTTATAGTCGTTCGTAAAGACCGCGGCGTCGAGCGCGAGGTCGGAGCCGTTCGCGATTTCGAGTGCCTCGGCTTCGTCTTCGAACGTGGTTATCGCGGCGATGGGACCGAATTGCTCCTCGTCTACGATGCGGGCTTCGTGCGGGACGTTCGCGAGCAGGGTCGGCTCGAAGAACTGCGCGCCGAGTTCGTCCGGCACTCCATCCGGGGCGCGGCGCTCGCCCCCGCGGACGAGGTCCGCACCCTTCGCGACGGCGTCCTCGACCAGTTCTTCGACCCAGTCGGCCTGATCCTCGCTGATGAGCGGGCCAAGCGCCGTATTCTCGTCGAAGAGATCGCCCGCCTGCCAGGCGTCCATCTGGCCGTCGATCAGGTCGACCAGTTCGTCGTGGACCGATTCGTGAGCGAGCACACGCGAAATGGCCGAACACCGTTGTCCGGCGTACTTGAACGACCCTTTGGTGCAGTTGCCCGCCACCTCGGACAGATCGGCGTCCTCGAAGACGACCGCCGGGGCGTTCCCGCCAAGTTCCATGTGCAGATTGACCATCCCGCTCTCGCGTGCGACGTGCTTTCCAGCGCCCGAGGAGCCGGTCATAGCGATGGCGTTGACGCGGTCGTCGCCTGCCAGTACGTCGCCAATCTCGCTCGCTTTGCCGGGGACGAAGTTGAAGGCGCCCTCCGGAATCCCGTCGACAGTGGCGATAACGTCTGCGAGAATCGCCGCAGAAATCGGCGTCTTGGTTGCGGGCTTCAACAGCACGCTGTTGCCGGCAGCGAGTGCGGGCGCGACTTGTAAGGCGGTCGTCGCCAGCGGGTAGTTGTAGGGTGTTATACAGAGGACCGCGCCGATGGGTTCGTGCCTGACGATCGCTTGCCAGCCCTCGTGGCCCTCGGTCGATCCTTCGCGGTACTCGCCCTTGCTAACGATGTTGCGGGCCTCCTCGGCCGCCCGGTCGAACCGCTCGGCCGCCTGGCCGACCTCGCCACGAGCCGACGAGATCGGTTTCCCCGCCTCGCGAACGATGACCTCCGCGAGTTCCTCTTCGCGTTCCCGGAGTCCCTCGGCGATCTCCTCGCACCACGCTGCGCGTTCGACGATCGTCGTCTCCCGCATCGTCGGTTTGCTCTCGTGGGCTGCCTCGAGTGCGGTGCGCGCTTCGGCCGATCCTGCTGCGGCCACCTGCGCGAAAGTCCCGCCTTCAGCAAGGTCCGAGACTGAAAGCGTGTTCTCGGCCTCGAGCCACTCTCCATCGACGTACATTCGTTCTCTCCGCTGAGCGATCCTCGTTGCCATATGACCCCTTTGGAACTGCACCTTGAAAATGTTTACTCGAGGTTGAAAAAACAACGTTGTAGAAGAGAGTGTCGTCCTGTTGGACGGACATACTAATACAACCAAAATATGAGCGTAATATGGAAATATGAATTCGCAAAACCAAAATAAATGTTTTCTCCTGGGCAAGCTTTAAGTAGAATGCGAGTGTAGCCAGGATTGGGATGAGTACGCAAAAGACCGTTCGTCAACAGGCAGGCACCGTCGAGGAGAACGCGCTTCGTCTCGACCAAGACAAAGCCGAGCAGATCGTCGAGGCACTGAATACGGAACTGGCCAACGCCTACGTTCTCTACCATCAGCTGAAAAAGCACCACTGGGTCGTCGAAGGCGCAGAGTTCCTCCCGCTCCACGAGTTCCTCGAAGAGGCGTACGAACACGTCGAAGAAGGCGCGGACATCATCGCCGAACGAGCACAGGCGCTGGGCGGCGTTCCCGTCTCGGGACCGTCGGATCAGGAGCAGCGTGCGACCGTCGAATTCGAGGGCGAGGACGTCTACGACGTCCGCACGATGTTCGAAAACGACCTCGAGATGTACGGCGACATCATCGAGTCGATGCGCGACAGTATCGAGCTCGCCGAAAATCTTGGCGACCACGCGACAGCCGAGATTCTGCGCGAAATCCTCGTCACGATCGAAGAAGACGGCCACCACTTCGAACACTACCTCGAAGACGATACGCTGGTCCTCGAGGAAGCGACGCACTGACCCGCTAACCGAACGAATTCGAGGACAGTACAACGAAAACCCGAGCGAAACGACGCGAGAGCACATCGGCGGTGCTCACTAGCGGAGGTCGTTTTTTCTGCGATACCGATACCCTGCGACAGGGTCAGTTGCTGCGGAAGTAGCAGTTTGGGTGAGAGTAACGATTTGAGAGAGAGTCGTCGCCGGTACGAGCCGGTCGAACACCATCTGTACTGATTGACGTTCGTTCGACCCGAATATCGACCGAATCAGGGCTCGAGATCGACGGCCAGATCCGTGGCGATCCAGCCGTCGCTGTTGTTCCGTTCGGTGAAGACGACCTTCCCGGGACGAGTTTCGTGGCTCGTCACGACCTTCGCCGGCTCCTCGAGTTCTTCGTCGTGTTCTGATTCCTCCCTACGGACGGGTTCGACCATCACTGTGAGTTAGGCGAGCCTAAATCTAAAAAGGTTTTGGTCGCCCTAGGATCTCGGGAACGGGTCGTCGGGACGGCGGTATCGGTGTCTGTTGCCAGGTATCGGTCCACGGGTTTCTCGCGGTCGTCTCTCGTACACCGCCAGAACGAGCTCTACAGATATTCAGGGCGAGTGCCCCGGGGTCGTTCGAAAATCGGAGATTTTCGTGACTGAGCGGAGCGACGCTCCGCGAGGTCTGCGAGACCTTTTGCGTCTCGAACTACGTGACCCCGAGGCGGTTCACGCCGCTCGACTGATCCTGCGAGAGATGACCACGCGAAGATAGTATCACTTTTCTGGTCTCGCCGAAACGGATGTCATATGTGTTCACACGAGAACGGGTCACAGGGTGCTACTGGCCGCCGACGGGGTCGGAAACTGGTCGCTCAGTTGTTCGACGTCAGTACAGAGTACGTCGAATCGCTAAGTTGGCCGCTCGGAAACCGCGTGACCGTCGAAGCGGATGCGAAGCGGCGCTTTGAACTCGCACATCGCCGCTCCACACGAACGGTGACCGCCTTCGAGGTGACCGACTATACCCGTGTCGTGCGACTCAGAACCCCCATCGGCCGTGAGAAATTTTACGGCGTCGCGAACGCCGACGTCACGCCCCTCTCCGCAGGCGACGAGTGGATCCGAACCGACTGATACGCCTGCAGAAACGCGTGTTGCCTGAACCGGGCGTATCGTCACGACCAGTTTCAATTGGTTCGATCTGTATGAATCGACCATGGACTACGTCGTCATCCAGGGAGACATCGCCGACCAGTCCGCTGATGCGCTCGTCAACGCCGCCGGGACGAGCCTTCGAATGGGGTCCGGCGTCGCCGGTGCACTCCGGCGCGGCGCCGGCGACGAAATCAACGAAGACGCGATGGAAACGGGGCCGGTCGACCTCGGAACGGTCGCGGTCACGGACGCCTACGACCTCGAGGCCGAGTACGTCATTCACGCCGCCGCGATGCCCCATTACGGCGACGGGAACGCGACGTCCGAGAGCATCCGAAACGCGACGCGAAACGCCCTCGAACGAGCCGACGAACTCGGCTGCCGGTCGCTCGTCGTGCCGGCGCTCGGCTGTGGTGTCGCCGGCTTCGACCTCGGAGACGGCGCCAAGATCATCGGCGAGGTGATCGACGCATACGAGCCGACCACACTCGAGGACGTCCGTCTGATCGCCTACAGCGACGCGGAGTACGATGCGATGGTGGCCGCGACTGGAGACCGGGACGAGCGGCGTTGATCGGTGAACTGAGCTGATCGCGAGGAGCAGCACTGATCGACGGCTCTCGAATACCGACGAGACGCACCGTGCTGTCCCGGTCATCGCGGACGATTCTTGGCGGTCGAGAACGGCACGCTCCTGCTCATCGGGGCCGGCAAACGATGCTCGTGTGGCTGCGACCGATTGTGCCGGTTCCGGTGAAGGGTCGGCCGTCCGGTACTCGCCCGACCGTCCCTGATCCGGGACTCGAGTCCGGTGAGAGACAGGTCTTCGACCCGACCGTCCCGGTCTCGAGGCAGATCACGCTCCGGCCTGGGTTCGGTGGACGGTGACGGCTCAGCCTCGGCTGGTAGCCAGCCGTCGCCCAAGCAGTGCCAACGGTGCCCCAAACAGGGCGACGACGGCGACCCACGGAAGGAACAGCAGGGTCCCGAACGCGATCGTCCAGAAACGCAGGGCGGACATCGGATAGACGAGAACCACGGCGCCAGTCGGCACGAGTGCGACGATCGCCAGGAGGCCGATCGGCGTCCGGTCACGTTCGAACGCGAAGCCGATCGGGAGAAAGAGCGCGGTGGCAAATCCAAACAGAAGCGGGAGCGGGTAGGCGAGCGCCCCGGTGAGCAGCAGCGTGTATCCGGCAGCGGTCAGTGTCGCGAGGGCCGCGAGTCCGACCAGGCCGCGAGTGTGGAGGCGGTCACCGATGCGGGCCGCGGCCGCACCGAGGAGCGCGTATCCGACACCGAGAGATGAGAGGACGACGACGCCGTGAGTGAGAGCGCGACTGATCGTCAGCGCACCGAAGACGAGGATTCCGATCGCGCCGAGGACACCGATTCCGACGGTCAGTCGCTCGAGCGACGACACGTCCGTGGAGACGTCCCGCAACCCGAGACGGGTGGCGACGGCGTCGACCGCGGGACGGCCGCCAGTAGCGCGGCCGATGGCGACCCCGACGAGACCAAGTGCGACACCGGGGAGGAGTCCGGTGGCCAGGCCGCGAACGAGTACTGCTGGACCGTCTGTGAGCCCGATCGTGGCGTAGCCGCTCGCGGTACCGACCACACCGTCGCTGCCGTAGGTGACGTACGTCTGCTCGTCGAAATCCTCGCCCCAGTCGCGTTCGGTCTCGTTCGTCCACGTCGCGGTGTTTCCGTCGACGTCCGCGAGCGGAATTCGGTTCGTGACGACCGTTCCGTCGGGGGAGTGTATCGTCACTCGGTCGGCTACCACTTCGTAGCGAGTGGGTGACGTGCCGGTCGCGAAGTAGTCGACGATCCAGGCGTCGCCGACGCCCCGCCGAGCGACGCCGGTAACGGTGTAGTTCACGACGACGGTGTCGCCCTCGAGCGACGAGTCGACCGATCGGACGTCCCCGACGGCGGCGTGATATCGCGCCCACGCGTCGTCGACCGCTGCCTCGAGAGCAGTTGTGTCCGTTCGGTATCGCTCGGCCGCAGAGGAGGTGACCGGGACGCGAGCGTTCCAGCGCGAGTCACCGGTCTCGTCGATGTAGATGTCGAGCGTTCCGCGACCCGTGGCACCGGCGATTTCGGCGTCGTTTGCGATTCCCGGGCCGCAGACACCACAGATCTGCGACGGTGGCGGGGCCCCCGCGACGCCGGCGACACCGGCCAGTCCGACGGCGACACAACAGCAGAGGGCGAGGGTGAATCGAGCGGTTCGCATCTGGCAGCAACTCGAGTGTCAATTGTCAAGTAATTACTCCCGCGTTGAATCAGCCGTCCTGAGGAGCGATTCGGGAATCACTCTCCGAACGGGGAGAGTGATGGGAGTTACCGACGTACGAGGAGCGTGCTTCGCCCGACTGCGCGAGGGATCTTCGATCCCTTGCCGTTTACGGCCCGGCGGATGTCACTCGTATTCGTAGAATCCGACGCCGGTCTTCTTCCCGAGGTCGCCAGCTTCGACCTTTCGCTTCAGGAGGTACGCGGGCTTGTAGCGGTCGCCCAGTTCCTCGTGGAGAGTCTCGGACGCGTGGAGACAGACGTCGAGTCCGATGTGATCGGCCAGGGTCAGCGGCCCCATCGGGACGTTCGTTCCGAGTTCCATGCCGGCGTCGATGTCCTCCCTCGTGGCCACGCCCTCGTCGTAGGCCCGAATGCCTTCGTTGATCCAGGGCATCAGAATCCGGTTGGTGACGAAGCCGGGCTTGTCGTCGGACTCCCAGGTCGTTTTCTCGAGGGCCGCGGCGATGTCGTGGGCCAGTGCGGTCGCTTCGTCGGTCGTTTTTTCTCCGACGACGATCTCGACGCCCTCCATGATCGGCACCGGGTTCATGAAGTGTAGGCCGATCACGCGTTCGGGACGGTCGAGGTCGCCCGCGATCGACGTAATCGAGATCGTACTCGTGTTCGTCGCCAGCAGGACGTCCTCGTCGCACACGCGCTCGAGGTCGGCGAACACGTCCTTTTTCACGTCGAGATCCTCGAGGGCGGCCTCGACCACGAGGTCACAGTCCGCGAGGTCCTCCACGACCGTCGTCCCCTCGATCCGCTCGCGGATCGTTCTGGGGTCTTCGGGGAGCGCGTCCCGGCTCTCGAGGCGCCCGAGGCTGTCGTCGATGGTCTCGAAACCGCTCTCGACGAACTCCGTTTCGATGTCGCGCATGACGACGTCGTACCCGCGGGTTGCGGCGACCTGTGCGATACCGCTTCCCATCGTTCCTGCACCGACAACACCGATCCGCTCGATTCGGTCGCAAACCATACGCGTCGTACACTGAACGCCGGCGTAAGTTTGGCGGTAGACGGCGTTTCCGGTCATCGGAAGCGATCGGCACCGGTAGATCGCTTGCACTTTCCCGTCAGAAAGTATAACAGCATCGTCCTCGAGGTACCCTTCATGTGTCGGGAGACGAAGCGGGAACCAGCGTGGGTGTCGTCGATTCGACTGGCATTTCTCGAGGGGCAGGTCGACGTCGACAGCGTGATGGAAGAAGCGAATCTGATCCCTGGCCGCGAAGGAACCGTTCGAGACGTCCTCTCGACGATGGCCGATCGAAATCTCCTCAAGCCGGTCGACGGGACGGAGAACCGATACGTGCCGGGACCGGTGCTCCTCGAATCCGATCGATACGATCTGGACTTCACCAAGGCGTCCGACGGCGGCGCTCACCGGTGGCGCTCGACCGGCTGATCGGCTCTCGTCCGTCGGTATAGCGTAAACTATGTATTCACTAGGGCTGTACGCCGCGACCATGGGCAATCTCACAGATACGAAGGTTACCGAAAAGAACCTGACGACAGTACCGAAGCCCGTCCGCAATTTCCTCGTCGTCGGCCCCGGCGATCGGATCGAGTGGCACGTCGAAGACGGACAGATCATCGTCAAGAAACTCGAGTCCGAGTAATTGCCGACCGCCGCGGTTTTTTCCTTCGCTCCTCGCCGAGCGGCGCTGTCGACCGACGATCGTCCAGGAGGGCGCGCTCCGTTTCGACCGACGGCAGTCACTCTGCTCGAAGGGCACGAACCGAGGCGACGGCCGCATCCAGTTCGATTCGGTCGTCGTAGTCTTGTAGTTTCTCGCCCGGCATTAGCCTAAACGTTCGTCCAGATATGTTGTTTTGGAAACACTAAAGTATTTATTTGCGTGTTACGGGATACCATGTAGTGTGGTAAATAGTATGCACATAGTACAGGAGTATAAAAGATGATGGTGAGCGATACACGACCAGTGTGGACCGAGAGCAGGTGGTCGTAATGGAGTTCGACGGGGAGTTCGAACTCGAGGGGGTACCGCAGGAGAAGGCGTGGGTCGTTCTGTCCGATCCCGTCGCGGTTCGGAACGCGCTGAAGGGCTGTCAGTACATTACCCCAATGGACGAGGACTTCAGCTTCGACGAGTACGAGGCCGACGAGGACGCGGAGACGCTGCCCGAAGCCGATCCGGAAGCCGTCGCCGCACGGGCGTTCGAGGAGGATCAGGAGTACGCCGCGCTGATGCAGGTCGGAGTCGGGAGCGTCAAGCCCAGGTTCGAGACCTCGATGACGATCGAGGAGCGCGACAAGGAGGACTTCTGCATGATCGCGAGCGGCAGCGGAACCGCTAGCGGCAGCAGTTTTAGCATGGAGTCGGGGATGCAGATCTATCCGCTCGAGGACGGCGAAGGCTCGCGGATCGAGTGGTGGACCGAGGCCGACATCTCGGGTCGCATCGCACAGCTCGGCTCGCGGGTCATCGACCCGGTCGCGACCAAGATCGTGAACAACTTCTTCGGCAACATCGAGCAGCAGATGACCGACGTCGAGGAGACGGATTCGGGCATCACGGACCGAATCCGCGGGATGTTATGAAACCGGCACAGTTCGAACACCACGAACCAGAAACCGTCGAAGAGGCCGTGAGCCTACTCGAGAGCCTAGACGACCGGGCGATCCTGGCCGGCGGCCAGAGCATGGTGCCAATGCTCCGGTTCCGACTCGCGGTTCCGGAGACGGTCATCGACATCAACCGCATCGAGAGCCTCGATTACCTCGAAGAGGACGACGAGTGGCTCAGAATCGGAGCACTCGCGCGCCACGCCGACCTCGAGGAGTCGGCCCTGATCGACGAGAAGTACGGCAGCTTCGCCGACGCGGCGCCGCTGGTCGCGGACCCGCAGATCCGCAATCGCGGCACGGTCGCCGGTGCGATCGCGCAGGCGGACCCGAAGGGCGACTGGGGGAGCGTCCTGCTAGCCCACGAGGGCGAGATCGTCGCGCACGGCCCGGACGGCGAGCGGGTCATCCCCGCGTCGGACTTCTTCTTGCTGCCGTACGATACGACCCTCGACGAGAACGAACTCGTCACCGAACTCCGGGTTCCGACGCCGGCGGCTCACGAGGGAAGCGGCTATCACAAGCTGAAACGGAAGGTCGGCGACTACGCGATGGCCGGCTCTGCCGCGCGGCTCGTTCTCGACGAGGACGGCCGAATCGAGCGCGCTGGCATCGGTCTCACTGCTGTCGACATCACGAACGTCCGGGCGACCGACGCCGAGGATCACCTCGAGGGCGACGAGCCCGGCTGCGAGGTATTCAAACGCGCAGGCGAGCTGGCGGCCGAACAATCGAACCCGGAGTCCGACGAGCATGGGGACGCCGGCTACAAAGAGCGCATGGTAAACGTCCTCACGCAACGGGCGCTGAGCGACGCTGCCGAGCGCGCCGGACTCGTCAAACGGAGGGTATCACAGTGACAGACACGCGAGAGATTACGCTGACGGTCAACGGCACCGAACACACGATCGACGTCGAACCGCGACGGCTGCTCGTCCACGCGATCCGGGAAGAGCTGGACTTGATCGGAACCCACATCGGCTGCGACACCGGCAACTGCGGGGCCTGTACGGTCCTCAAAGACGGGGAACCGATCAAGTCCTGTCTCATGTTCGCAACCCAGGCCGACGGGAGCGAACTCACCACCGTCGAAAAGATGGAGGACCTCCCCGAGGCCGGCGACGACCTGCACCCGCTGCAGGAGGGGTTCCGCGAGGAACATGGGCTGCAGTGTGGCTACTGTACGCCCGGAATGATCATGTCGGGCAAGGCGTTGCTCGACGAGAATCCCGACCCGAGCGAGGAGGAGATCCGCGAGGCGATCAGCGGCAACCTCTGTCGGTGTACCGGCTACCAGAACATCGTCCGCTCGATCGAGTACGCCGCCGAGGAACTCGCGGACGAGGAAGTCGCGGCCGCCGACGGCGGCGTCATCACAGGCGCCGACGGCTCGACGGTCGCGCCGCCTGACCACGAGGCCGACGGGGGCGCCAAGTTCGACTGCGGCGTCGAGAACTGCTGTGGCGGGCCCGCGGCCGACCGCGAGTGCGGCTCCGACCTCGGAGGTGAGAGCGAATGAGCAGCGATTCGGAACGGTACGCGGAGGCGGAAGACGGCGGTCCGCAGCCCGAGAAGCACTGCGGTCACGGCCGCGGCGGGATGGGTGAGGAGGTCAAACGCAAGGAAGATCAGCGGTTCATCACCGGGCGCGGCAACTACGTCGACGACGTGAAGAAGCCAGGGATGCTCCACTGCGAGATCGTCCGCAGTCCGCACGCTCACGCCCGCATCGAAGGCATCGACAAGTCGCGAGCGCTGGACGTCGATGGCGTCGTCGCCGTCCTCACCGCCGAAGACCTGCTCGAGTACGACCTCGCGACGATGCCGACGCTGATGGCCGACACCCAGGACGTGCTGGTCAACGACAAGGTCAAATTCCAGTCTCAGGAGGTCGCCGCCGTCATCGCGACAGACCGGTACACGGCGAAAGACGGCGCCGAGAAGGTCGTCGTCGACTACGACGTTCTGGATCCCGTCGTCGACGCCCAGGAGGCGCTCGAGGACGACGCGCCGCTGATCAGGGACGACATCGAGGGACAGGACGACAACCACTGTCTCGACTGGGAGACCGGTGACGAGGAGGCCACCGCCGAGGTCTTCGACGAGGCACCGGTCACCGTCGAAGAGGACATGCTCTACCAGCGGCTTCACCCCGCGCCGATCGAGACCTGCGGCGCCGTCGGCGACTACGACCCCGGGAAGGACAAGCTGACAGTCCACATGACCTCGCAGGCGCCCCACATCCACCGGACGCTGTTCGCGCAGGTCTCGGGGATCCCCGAACACAAGATCCGGATCGTCAGTCCGGACGTCGGGGGCGGGTTCGGCAACAAGGTGCCGATCTACCCCGGCTACGTCGTCGCCGCCGCGGCGTCGTACGTCCTGGAGCAGCCGGTCAAGTGGGTCGAAGAGCGTTCGGAGAACATCCAGTCGACTGGGTTCGCCCGCGATTACGACATGACCGGCGAACTCGCTGCGACCGAGGACGGCGAGATTCTGGCAGTCCGGACCGACGTGCTCGCGGACCACGGCGCGTACAACGCCGTCGCACAGCCGTCGAAATTCCCGGCCGGGTTCTTCAACATCTTCACGGGGTCGTACGACATCGATACGGCGTACGGCTCGCTGACCGCAGCCTACACTAATACCGCGCCAGGCGGCGTGGCCTATCGGTGCTCGTTCCGCGTGACGGAGGCCGTCTATCTCATCGAGCGGATGGTGAAGGTGCTGGCCGACGAACTCGACATGGACCCCGCCGAGGTCCGGCGGAAGAACTTCATCCAGCCCGACCAGTTTCCCTATGAGAGCGCGACTGGCTGGAACTACGACTCCGGCGACTACGAGAAGGCCCTCGACAAGGCCCTCGAGATGGCCGACTACGAGGCCTACCGCGAGGAACAGCGGCGCCGGATCGAGGAGGACGCCGACAAACTGCTCGGCATCGGAATCTCCTCGTTCACCGAGGTCGTTGGCGCCGGACCCGGAAAGTCCTGCGACATCGCGGGCGTCGAGATGTTCGACTCTGCCGAAATCAGAGTCCACCCGACCGGCAACGCGACGGTCCGGGTCGGCGTCCAGACCCAGGGACAGGGCCACGAGACCACGTTCGCTCAGATCGTCGCCGAGGAACTCGGGATGGACGTCGACGACATCACCGTCGAACACGGCGACACTGACACCGACCCGTACGGCCTCGGGACCTACGGCTCGCGAAGTACACCCGTCGCAGGTGCAGCCGCGGCCGTCGCCTCCCGCAAAGTCCGCGAGAAGGCGACGTCGATCGCGGCCAACGAACTCGAGGCCGCCGAGGAGGACATCACGTGGGACCGCGAGAGCGGCGAGTTCCACGTCGCCGGCGCGCCCGATCGGTCAATCTCGATCACCGAGATTGCCGCGGGCGCGTACATGAATCACCCGACGAGCGAGGAGCCCGGCCTCGAGGCGGTCAACTACTACGATCCGCCGGAGATGACTTACCCGTTCGGATCGTACGTCGTGATCGTCGAGGTCGACCGCGAGACCGGCGAGGTCGAGTTCGAGAAGTTCGTCGCGGTCGACGACTGCGGGAACCGGATCAACCCGATGATCATCGAGGGCCAAATCCATGGCGGCCTCGCCCAGGGGATCGGGACCGCAATGCTGGAACACGTTACCTTCGACGACAACGGCAACGTTACCGGCGGGGACTTCATGAACTACCTACTGCCGACCGCGATGGAGATCCCGGAGTTCGAGACGGGCCACACCGTCACGCCGTCGCCCCACCACCCGATCGGCGCGAAGGGCGTCGGTGAGTCGCCGACCGTCGGCTCGCCGCCGGCGATCGTCAACGCCGTCGTCGACGCCATGTCCCACGGCGGGATCAGCCACGTCGAGATGCCCATGACGCCCGACCGCGTCTGGGAGAACCTCGACGAGGCGGGGCTGGCAATGGACCCCGCGGATAACATCGAACTCACGTTCGAGGGCTGGGAGAGTGACGGCGTCGCGGACGATTGAGCGCCCAACCCCGCGGGTCCTTCGGTTCCAATCGGGGACGGGCGCCGCCGACACGACATTACCGAATGATGGGGGATACACCACCGGACGACGCTGACGAGACCGACGGTGATCGAGGAGTCGAAGCGACGGACAGCGACCTCGCGGCGCGGGAACGCGTGTTGCGGGACCGCGAGGAGCCGTACGTCCGTGCGACCGTCGTCCGGCGCGAGCCGCCGGTGTCGGCGAACGTCGGCGACCGCGCGCTCGTCACGGCAGACGGTGACCTCCACGGCTGGGTCGGCGGCGCCGCCTGCGCGCAATCGCGCGTCGTCGAGGTCGCTCGAGCGGCCATCGCCGACGGCGAGCCACGGCTACTGGGGCTCGCGCCCGACACCGACGACGTCGATCGCCCCGGCCTCGAGGCCTATCCTATGCTGTGCCACAGCGAGGGTGTCCTCGAGATATTCGTCGACCCCGTGATCCCGGCGACGCGGTTGCTCGTTGTCGGCGGCTCGCCGATCGCTCGGTCGCTGGCCCGGCTGGCGCAGGAACTCGACCTCGAGGTGACCGTTGTCGACCCTGACGCCGACGGAGACGAGTTCCCGGCGGGGACGACCGTCCTGTCGACGCTCGAGCCTGCCGAGATCGCAGACGCGGTCGGCGCGGGCCCGTTTGTGGTCGCGGCCTCGATGGGCGAGTACGACGCTTGCGGGGTCGCCGCCGGCGTGCTCGCCGACGCGCCCTACGTCGGTCTCGTCGGGAGTGACAGCCGGGCCGCGGCGGTCATCGAGCGGGCCACCGGACTCGTCGACTGCGACCCCAAGACGATCCGCGAAGCGGTCACGAACCCCGCAGGGGTCGACGTCGCGGCGTCGTCGGGCCCCGAGATCGCGGTGAGCCTGCTGGCCGAACTGATCGACGTGCGGGCCGAGACCGAGACCGTCGTCGCGTCCGGCTCGAGCAGCGAAGCCGCTGGTGAGACGGCCGACGATGAGCCAGATGGGACCGCCGCGGCGACCGACGCCCCCGCGGAGCCGGCGACCGACCCGGTCTGTGGCATGACCGTCGAGCCGGCGGACGCGCCGAGCGTCACCCACGACGGGACGACCTACTATTTCTGTTGTCCCGGCTGCGCAGACTCGTTCGAGAACGACCCTGAGGAGTACCTCGAGTCCGCGGACAGCGGGGTGACGGAGCGAGCATGACGAACGAGACGCCGGTGACGCCGGTCGAACCGTTGACCGAAGCGGCGATCCGGGAGCGGTTCGACCGCCAGCAGTACGTCGCCGACGACCGCGTGGTCACGACCGTTTACCTGGCACTGCAACTCGGCCGTCCCCTCCTCGTGGAGGGGCCGCCCGGCAGTGGCAAGACCGAACTCGGTAAGGTCCTCGCGGAGGGGTTCGACACGAAGCTGATTCGGTTGCAGTGCTACGAGGGCCTGACCGCCGAGAACGCCCTCTACGAGTGGAACTACACGAAACAGCTACTCGCTGTGCAGTCCGACGAGGGAACGGTCGCCGGCGGTTCTGCGGGGGCCGTTAACAGACAGACCGACGCCGAGCACGGTGATCGATCCCAGTCCGTCTTTGACGACGAGTTCCTGCTCGAGCGTCCCCTGTTGCGCGCGCTCACCGCCGGCGAGAACCGCTCGCCAGTGCTGTTGATCGACGAGATCGATCGCGCCGACGAGGCTTTCGAGGCCTTTCTGCTCGAACTCCTCTCGGACTACCAGGTGTCGATTCCGGAGCTGGGGACGGTCAGCGCCGAGCACCGGCCGATTGTCGTTCTCACGTCGAACCGGACCCGCGGGCTCAGCGACGCACTCAAGCGTCGCTGCCTCTACCTGCACGTCGAGCCGCCCTCGTTCGAGATGGAGTACGAGATCATCTCGCGAAAGGTGCCCGAACTCGACGCGGCGATCGCTGCCGAGGTCTGCGCCGTCGTTGAGCGGCTCCGCGAGAAGTCGTTCCTCAAGCGTCCCGGCGTCGCCGAGACGCTCGACTGGGCGCGGGCAGTCGCCGCGCTCCGGACCGACGACCGGGACCGGCCGCTCTCGACCGACGAGATCGAGCGGACGATCGGCTGTCTCCTCAAGGAGGTCGAGGACGTCTCCCGGATCGACACCGAGTTGCTCGAGCAGTTACGGGCGGCCGCGGCCGACGCCGACGCGCGAGTCGAGACCGAACCATGACGCCGAATCCCGACGCCAAGCGGCGCGAGCACGACCACCGAGCCGACACCGGGCGATGCGACGACTATCGCCGAGCCGACGGCGGTCGTCGCAGTCGACGGGAGCTCGAACGGCCGACCGCCAGCGGTGTGCCGGACTTCGAGGCTGCTCGGACGAGCGTGCTGACGGAAATCGTGCGCTTCGTCGGGCGGCTCCGCCGAGAGGGTGTGACGGTCGCGGCCGACGGCACGCTCGAGGCGGCGAGGGCGCTCGCCGTGGTCGGACTCGCAGACCGGACGCCTGTCGCGGACGCGCTCCGGTCGACCCTGCTTACCGAGGCCGGCGATCGCGAGATCTTCGACGCGGAGTTTCCGACCTTCTGGCATCGGTTGCGGACCGGACTCGATCGAATCGCGACCCACGAGGGGAGCCGCTCCACCGACGGTGACGGCCCCGAGAGAGGGCCCGCCGCGGACCTCGAGGCCGACGACGGAACGGCGGTCCCGTCGATCGACGACGAGGCACCGACGCCCGACTCGAGCGACGGATCGAGCGACGTCGACGTCCTGATCGCGACCGGCCGGCGCCACGCCACCGGCGAGCGAGCGGTCGACGACGGCGAGGAGGCCGCGCGCCGGTACAGCGCCGTAGGGGGGCGCCAGCCGGTCGAAGCTGACGACGCGTCGCTGTCGGCCGGCGACGACACGGCGATCGATCGGTTCGCCGCCGCGCTCGCGACGATTCCGGGCCGGCGCACTCGGGCGTGCCCGGACGGCGACCGCGTCGATGCGCGCCGGGCGCTCCGCGCGAGCCTCGGGACTGGCGGAACGGCGATGAAACTACCCGCTTGCGATCCAGTGCCGACCGAACTCCGGTGTTGTCTGTTGATCGACGTTAGCGGTTCCGTCCTCGATACGGTCGACCGCGACGCGCTACTGGCCGTCGCTGAACGGCTCCAGGAGCGCGCGCGGGCGGCTTCGGTCTTCCTGTTCGACACCGACCTCGTCGACGCCACTATGGAGTTCGAGCGCGCTGGCGGGGATCCGGCCGGTGCCCTCCGCGAGGCCGAGATCGAGTGGGGCGGCGGGACGCGGATCGGCGATGCGTTCGAGACGCTACGGCGGCGTCACCCCCACGCGGTGGACCGCCGGACCGTCGTCGTCGTGGTCAGCGACGGCCTCGACGTCGGCGACCCGGCGACTCTGGAGGACGGGATCACCTGGCTGGCCCGCCGGGCCGACGCGGTCGTCTGGCTCAATCCGCTGGCCGTCTCGCCGGCGTACGAGCCCCGATCGCGGGGGATGGCGACCTGTCTCCCGTACGTCGACGGCCTGTTCGGCTTCGCGACGCCGCTGGACCTCACTGCCGCTGCGCGCCAACTCGAACGCCGCGGGATCGACGGTCCAGTCGGCTACGAACACGACCCGCGACGGATCGCGGCCGAAGACGGGGGTGATCCCGAATGACCGATCCGATCCTCCCCGCGGTCGTCGACCGCCTGCGGACCCGCGGCGCGCTCGAGGGAACGACGGTCGACCGCGTGACCGTCGGCGATACGGCGGTTCTCGTCGAACTGGTGGATACCGACGGTGACGCGACGCCGCGGAACCGACGCACCGCCGGTCTCGCCCACCGCCCCTCCGGGGACGGCGAGGCGGCGACCGAACTCGAGAAGATGTCCAACGCGGTCGATCTCGAGACACTCCTGGCGTGGGCGACGCAGATGGATTCCGAGTCGGGGACGGGTCCGCTCGAGGCCGCGATCGGCGTCGGCGCGGTCAACGCGCTGGCGGCCCCGTTCGTCGACTGGACCGTTGGCGATCCGATGGCACTGCTGGACCCCGCCACTGAGACAGTCGCGACGGTGGGGCTCTTCCGGCCAGCGTTCCGAAAGTTCGCCGACGTCGACGTCCGCGTCGTCGAACGGCGAGCCGTTGAGCCCGTGTCGGCTCCCGAGGGGGTCCGAGTTACCGCGTTCCGACCGGACGAAGCGACTGCGGCGATGGCCGGCGCAGCCGTCGTCTTCGTCACCGGTTCGACCCTCATCTACGGCGGACTCGAGCGCTATCTTTCGGCCGCACCGGCGTCGGCGACGGTTGTTCTGATCGGCGCGACGGCGTCTATCCTCCCGGGACCTGCTTTCGACGCCGGGATCGACGTCGTCGCCGGCGCGGCGGTGACGGACCGCAAGCGCGTCCGCGAGGCCGTTCGGACCGGCGCGTGCGGGACCGACCTGCACGATGCAGGCGTTCGCAAGGTCTACTTGGTGGCCGATCGAGAGACGAGAGGGGTCGGGGGATTGCGGGGGATGGGCGGCAGCGGGAAGAACCGCGGCGGAGCGACCGACGACGACCTGATCCGAACCAATGACACGAAGTAACTGGAGCGTTCCCGAGACCGAGGTAGTACAGCGAATTCACGGGCGACTCGACGCGGCCGGAACCGACGTGCTAGCGACGATCGTCGACGTCGAGGGCAACGCCTACCGGCGACCGGGCGCGAAGATGCTCCTCGACGAGGCCGGCGAAGGCGTCGGCTCCATCACTGCCGGCTGCCTCGAGGACGACCTGCTTGCGGTGGCCGAGTCGGTCCGCGAGGCCGGTCGACCGGAGTTGATTACCTACGACCTGATGGAGGACGACGAGGACGTCTGGGGGCTGGGCGTCGGCTGCAACGGGATCATCGACGTCCTGCTGGAGCCGCTGACTGAGACCTATCGCCCAGCCGTCGAGGCGTTCGACGAGGGGCGGGATGTCGCCGTCCTCACCGTCCTCGAGGGTGGGATCGGCCCGCTCGAGCGGGGAGACCGCGCGTACTACCGCCCCGACGAAGGGAGTCTCTCACGCCCGGACGGCGACCCGGCGACTGACTGGCCGGCCGACCTCTCGACTCTCGCGGCCGATCTGGCAGGCCGTGGCCAGGCCGACGTCCTCGAGATCGGAGCAGGCGAGGACCGCCTCGAGGTCTTCGTCGACGGCCTTGCGGCCTCGACAGGTCTGGTCATCTTTGGGTCGGGCCACGACGTGGGGCCGGTCACAGAACTGGCCGCGAAGAACGACTTCCGGGTCACCGTCGTCGGCTTTCGCGGGAGCGTCGACCTCGCCGAGCGGTTCCCCGACGCCGACCGAACGCTGACGACCTCGCCGGGGGCCATCGACGACGCGGTCGATCTCGACGAGCGTACCTACGCAGTCGTCATGACGCACAACTTCGTCGACGACCGGTTGACCATCGAGCGGTTGCTAGACTCGCCGGTCCCCTACGTCGGCCTGATGGGGCCCCGCGAACGATTCGAGGAGATGCTCGAGGCGTTCGAGAATGAGGGGCAGACGTTCGACGAGGAGACGCTCTCGTCGCTATATACGCCGATCGGGTTGGATCTCGGGGGCGGCTCTCCCTACCAGATCGCCCACAGCATCGTCGCAGAGGTGCTGGCGGTGTCGAAAGACCGGACACCGCGGCACCTGCGGCGCCGCGAGGGATACATCCACGACCGCGTGACCGTCGAACCGAAGGGGGACGTCCCGCCGCAGTAGCGCGGTCCTCACCTGTCGGCCGCTTGTCTCTCGCCGTTCGCCATCGGCAGCACGTCGTTTTGCCCGGTTGTTCGGGTCTCAAGTGGCACTCAATCGATGTGACAATTACCGGTCTCACAGGGTTGAATTACTACAGCTGTACGTAATTTCGATAATCCGGACCATCAAAGATTTATAGCGGCCTGTTGGACCGTCTAACAGATGATACCGATCGACGACTCTCCGATCGTTCGCGATGGCAAGTCACTGATTTTAGCGATGGACCACGGGCTCGAGCACGGCCCCGTCGACTTCAAAGACGTCCAGAAGAAGCTCGATCCGTCGACGGTCTTCGAGACGGCGACCCACGACGCCGTCACTGCGATGGCAGTTCAAAAGGGGATCGCAGAGGGGTACTATCCGAGCTACGAGGACGACGTCAACCTGCTGATGAAGCTGAACGGAACGTCGAACCTCTGGATGGGCGAACCCGACTCGGCGGTCAACTGTTCAATCGACTACGCCGTCGACGTCGGTGCCGACGCCGTCGGCTTCACCGTTTACGGGGGGTCGAACCACGAAATCGAGATGGTCGAAGAGTTCCGTGACGCACACGAACAGGCCCGCGAACACGGCCTCCCCGTCGTCATGTGGTCGTACCCACGTGGGCAGGGAGTGAAAAACGACACTAAGCCGAGCACCATCTCCTACGCCTCGCGGCTGGCGCTCGAACTCGGTGCCGACATCGCGAAGGTCAAATATCCTGGGAGCAAGGACGCCATGGCCCACGCAGTCACGTCCGCGGGCGATATGAAAGTCGTCATGAGTGGCGGCTCCAAAACGTCCGACTACGAGTTCCTCTCACAGGTGGAAGCCGTCATCGACGCCGGCGCGAGCGGGCTCGCGGTCGGGCGCAACGTGTGGCAGCGCGAGGACCCCACCCGGATCCTCGACGCGCTCGAGCTCGTCATCTACGAGGGAGAAACCGCTGACGCGGCACTCGAGGCGACCGAATAGGAATGACGGTCGCCGATCCCGATCCGGTCGACGACGTCGTCGCCACGATCGCCCGCTCGGCGGCCGAGATCCGCCAGGGACTGGTCGGTCGCCGGGGGAAAGCCGACGAGGAGAACCCCAGCGGCGAGACACAGGCCGAGGCCGACGTCTGGGCCGACGAACTGCTCGCCAACCGGCTGTCGTCGATCGACGGCGTCGGCGAGTACGCGAGCGAAGAACGGTCCGAGATCATCGATACCGGCGACGAACGGGTCTACGTCGCCGTCGATCCCCTCGACGGCTCGTCGAACCTAAAATCGAACAACACGATGGGGACGGTGTTTGGTATCTACGACGAACCGCTCCCCGCGCCGGGCTCTGCGCTCGTCGCGTCCGGCTGGGTCCTTTACGGCCCGATTACGACGATGGCGTACGCCCGGGACGGCTCGGTCACGAAGTACGAACTTACCAGCGGCGAGCGAACGGTCGTCGAGGAAGACGTCACTCTGCCCGACGATCCACTCGTCTACGGCTTCGGCGGCCGGGTTCCCCACTGGCACGACGACTTTCGGGAGTACGTCCGCGAGATTGAGTCGAACCCCGATCACAAACTCCGGTACGGCGGTGCGATGATCGGCGACGTCAACCAGGTGCTGACCTACGGCGGAATCTTCGCCTACCCCGCCCTCAAGGACGACCTCCGTGGAAAACTCCGCCTGCAGTTCGAGGGGAACCCGATCGCGTACCTCATCGAAGCGGCCGGCGGTCGCTCCTCCGACGGGAGTCAGTCGATACTCGAGGTCGAACCGACCGACCTCCACGACAGGGTGCCGCTACACGTCGGCAACACCGAGTTGATCGATCGGCTCGAGGACGCGCTCTAGTGAGCGACGGCCGCGAATCAGTCTTCGTGTTCCGCGACCGTCAGGACCGTCTTCACCGCGACGTTCGACGGCCGAAATCGAATCGATATCGGTCGCGAGCAGGAACTCGGTGTACTCCGGAATCGTCGAGGGTACCTCCGCCACAAGATTCCAACCGGACGGCCGTGGCGGTGAGCCTCCTCGGCGTTATCGAGCGCATCACTGACTCGTCGGTCTCGTCGAACAGCGGCGCGAGTTTCTCCGAGTTGCGATCCACGCCGAGAGTAAGCTGTGTGAGGTCGTTCGATCCGATGGAGAAACCGTCGAACAACTCCGAGGGCTGATCCGCGAGCACGATGTTCGCGGGCAGTTCCGCCATCACGTGACCCCGAGGCGGTTCACGTGGTTCGAGACGCTTCGCGTCTCGTCATCACGCGAGACCGTCGTTCTCGCAGACCTCGCGGAACGTCGCTCCGCTCAGTCACGAAAATCTCCGATTTTCGAACGACCCAGAGGCACTCGGCCTGCTCCGCCGGTAGAACACGGGGCCATCTTCGCGATTCCCGTCCGAAGGGTGTCGATGAACCGCGTTTCCTCGTCCCGCTTGAGCAACTCGAGCGGGTGGGAGCCGACGTGAGAGGTGACGATGAACTCCTCGCGGGCCAGGCCGACGCCGTCGACGGGGTGGGTCGCGAGCGCGAACGCCCGACCGGGATCGCCGAGGATCAGTTTGATGTTGGTGTCGGTCTCGGGAAGGTCGCCCACGGTCTCCTCGATGTCGCAGTCGTAGGCCGACGCGGTCGTCGTGAACCCGGGCGGGACCGGGACGTCGAGGTCCGTCATTCGGACTACGCGCACGGCGATAAGTGAGTAACGACGGACGGCACTGGCCCCCAAGATTATCCCGCTGCGTCTGGGAGAGAGCCGTGCCATGCAGGACGTCCACGCCCAACTGGAGGGGGACATCGCCATGGTCGAGGCGCTGCCGGTGTTCATCGCGTACAACGCGAACGTCGACGCGATCGTTCGCGTCGACGAGGAACTGGAATCCTTCCTCGATCGACCGGCCGATCCTGGGGCGGACGTCCACCCGAGTCCGTTAGAGTCGAAACGAGAGCTCGCGGCGGCGATAACACACACGATGGCGGCCGGCCAGGGCGACGAGATCGCAATGACCGATTCGTTCGCGACGATCATCGAGTCCGAACTCCACCCAGACAGTCAGCAGATGGGCGGCCAGGCGGGGATCATGACCAACCTGCTCACCGCGCTGAGGACGGTGCCGATCACGTACACGTACCTGATTTCTGAGCGACAGTTGTCGATGTTCGAACACCCCGAGAATGTTCGGTATCCGACCGTCGAGGACGGCCAGGTGAGCTACGTCCCATTGCCCGAGGCCGTCAACACGGATCGAACGAAGATCAACTGGGTGTTCGAGTTCAGGGAGGGCGACCAACTCTTCGGCGTGACTGCGACGGAAGACGCCCGCTTCATCGCCGCCTCGAGACCACCGGAATTCGACCTGACTGCCGGCGAACTCGACGAGGCGATCAACCAGGTCGGCGAGGACGTCGACGGAGCCCTCCTCGCGGGGTATCACAACCTCACGCCCGACCACGTGGAGGACGGGTACGAGGAAACGCACCGCCACGCACGCGAGGTCATCCACCGACTCCGGTCGGGGAGCGACGTCGATGTCCACATCGAGTACGCAGTCACCCACAACGCTGACCTCAGGGAGAGCATGTGCGAGTGGATCTTACCGGAAGCGGACGTCGTGGGTACCGATACGCACGAGCTGACGATGCTCCACGACGACGCGAGCCTGGAGGTCGTGGCGGACCCACCGTCGGAGGCGACGCCGTTCGAACCGAACGAGATACTTGATCACTACCGGATGCTCGAGGCGGTTCGCGAGGAACTCGGCGTCGACTGCGTTCAGTTACACGCCATGGAGTATCACCTCGCCGTCATGGCGTCGTACCACTCGCCAACGGCCATTCGACGGGGGCTCGAGTTCGCCGCCGTCAACGCAGCGGCCAAAGCGGCCCGCGGGGAGATCACGTCGCCCGACGACCTCGAGACCGGGTTGGAGTACGAACCCTCGGCGATGGGCCGCGAGGCGATCGAACTGTTGGCGGATCACCTCGACGAGACGGCCGAGGGAGGGGTCCTCGAGACCCCCAGGGTCGCCGCCTGCCCCAATCGCATCGTCGACGAGCCGGCGGGCACGGTCGGCATCGGCGACATCGTCTCATCATCGAGTTTTATCCTGGCACTCGCCGTGGTCGACGACCGGTAGTCGGCGACGGCATCACGGCGGCTCGGCACTCACCGGCACGCAAAACACCGGTACCTCTGCCTGACGGACGACGTTTTCGGTGACGCTCCCGAGGAACCACTGTCCGATCCCCGTCCGGCCGTGGGTTCCCATGACGATCATGTCGACGTCGTGCTCGGTCGCGTACGAGGTGATCTCGACCACTGGGGAGCCGGTCACGATCGATCCGGAGACGCTCACGTCAGCCTCCTCGCCGCGCTCTCGTACTGCGTCGACTACGTCTTCGCCCCTCTCCTCGAGGGCTTCGAGGAGTTCGTCGCGCTCTGGTACGTCGTCCAACGGACTCGTGTCGATCGAGTAGAGCGTGTGGACCGACGACTCGAGTCGGACCGCCAGTGCGATTCCCCACTCGGTCGCGATCGCCGCTCCGTCGCTGCCGTCCGTGGGCAAGAGCAGTCGGTCGAAGGGGACGTCGTCGATCTTGGTTTCGACGGCGTTCGGGGGGACGGCGAGGACAGGTGTCCGTGCCGTTCGGAGAACGTTCTCGGTCACACTGCCGAGGAAGACCCTGTCGAGCCCCGTGCTGCCTTTCGTCCCCATCGCGATGACGTCGATCTCACGCCGGTTGGCATACTCCCTGATCGACTGGAACGGGGTTCCCTCCCTGACCCTCGTCGTGACGTCGAGGTCATCGTCGTGATCCGCGGCCAGCCCCGCGATTTCCTCGACCGCTTCCTTGGCCTTCACCTCGAGCGATGGATGTTCTAACTTGTCGAAATCCGCCGCCGAGATTCGGGATTCGACGACCGACAGGACGTGGAGGTTTGCATCCGTCTGCGACGCGAGCGCGATCCCGCGTTTTGCACCTGCGAGCGCCCCATCGCTGCCGTCGGTCGGTATCAGTACCGATTCGATGAACCGGCTCATTGGAGAGTCCCCTATTGCTTCATCGGCTCAGCGGTTAATTGTGTAGGGGTGGTCGGCCGGTAGGCCTTGGTGTCAGTTGTCATATTCCAGTATCTCGACGAAAATCTCGAGGAGATCTACGAGTTGACGAGGGAGCAAGAAACGTTTGCGAACGTGTTCACGGGCGTTCACGCCGAACTGAGTTCGGCACTCGTCGTCCTCGAGGAGCGTGACGATCCGATCGCTGGCGGCCGCCGCGTCGTCCGGCTCGACGAGGTAGCCGTTCCGGCCGTCCTCGATCTGCAGTGGGATCCCGCCGACCGTCGATCCGACGACTGGCGTACGCTTCCAGAGTGCCTCCGAGACGACGAGTCCGAACCCCTCGCGCAAGGATTTCTGGACGACGACGTCCGACAGTCGCTGGAGGGCATTCACCGTCGTGTCCGGGAGATCCGCCAGGACGTGGACGTCCGGATCGTCGACTGCCTCGTCGGCGACCTGCTCATACAGCCTCAGCCCCTCCGGATCGTCGCCGGCCATCCCACCAGCAAGCGCTAGCTGAAGTTCCGGGACGTTCCTCTGAGCACTGCGATACGCCTCGAGCGTTCCGAACTGATCCTTCCAGGGATCGAAGCGCGACACCTGCGTTACGACCGGCGCGTCGAACGAGAGCGGATCGAGTCGGTCCCGTTCGGTCGCTAGCTCCTCCTCGTCGAGCGATCGGTTCTTCTCCGTTACCGGATCGATCGACGGGTAGACGATGCTCGTCTTCGGAACGTCGATCGCCGCCGCGTACGCAGAGCGGCTGAAAATTCCGTGATCGATCCGATCCGCGTACGCCGACAGGAACGCGCGGTACTCGTCGACCGGGTCAGAGAGATCGACGTGACACCGCCAGACGATCGGCGCGTCCGGCAGCCGTTCCTCGAGTCGCTCGAGCATGCCGAGTGGCTGTGGATCGTGAGCGACGACGAGATCGTATTCGTCCTCGATCTCGGCCGCGTTCCGTGCTGTCTCCTCGCGATAGGTTGCTTTCATCTCGTCGGTCAACGGCTCGCCGTTCCCCTGGAGGCCGTTGTGAACCGCCTTCGTGACCTCGAAGAAGTCGTCGTCGGCGTCCATGACGAGCCAGTCAGTGTCGATACCGAGGTCGTTGCAGACCGGCACGATCGAACGGAGCAGTTCCGCGACCCCGCCGCCGGTCGCCGTCGAACTGACGTGGAGGATCTGGACGTCTGAAAGCGCCTCGGCGAGCGAACGAAGTCGCTCGAGACGGTCGCGTTCCGTCACGGAGGCGTATGCGTCGATCGATCGGTCCGGTACCACGGGTGCGTGCATCGTTCGCACCCGTTTGGACGACGACGACGCTCGTATCAGTTGGGGATGCCTGCGGATCGAAACAGTAGTTAGAAATCCTTCAATTCCCAATTAATGATGTGTAGGGAAGAACAAATTTACCCGGACGTGGAGACTTCCGACCATGAGATTAGATACCAACAGTGGCGGTTCGGGGCTCGATGACACCGTCGACCGGTTCTGCCTCGGTGGCATCGTCGGGAAACGCTTCTTACGGGCCGGCGGCCACACTGTGGGCTACGACGTCGCGGATACCTCGCTCTTCGACCACCAGCGAGGCAACCATTGGGGTGACCTCGAGCGCATCCTCGAGGCCCATCGCAACCAGTTGCACCTCCCGCCCGGTCTCGCCTACGAGGCCGACTGCTTCTCGGTTGTCGACAGCGGCGACACCGCCCGCGCCGTCGAACTGTACGATTTCGACGAGGACGACTTCTCGCGCATCACGATCACCGGCGGGACATACGTTCACGCGCTCACCGGCGATCCGCTCGTCGGTGTCGACGTACTCGAAGCCTCTCACTGAGATGACTGGACCCACCACAGCCGTTGTCCTGGCTGGCGGCTACGCGACCCGACTGTGGCCGATCACGAGGCATCGACCCAAGATGTTCCTTCCGCTCGGAGAGACCACCGTTATCGATCGGATCTACGCCCAACTCGAAGGCGTCGATCGGATCGACGAGGTCTACGTGAGCACGAACGAACGGTTCGCCGCCAACTTCGAGGACCATCTCGAGGATGCCCCGTACGACAAGCCCCGCCTGTCCGTCGAGGAAACGGCACACCAGGACGAGAAGTTCGGCGTCGTCGGCGCACTCGAGCAGTTGATCGACCGGGAGGGGCTCGACGAGGATCTGCTGGTGATCGCGGGGGACAACCTTTTCGACTTCGCCATCGAGGACTTCCTCCACTATTTCGACCGACGGGACGGGCCGGCGATCGCCGCCTACGACGTCGGCTCCCGGGAGCGGGCAACGTCCTATGGCGTGATCGAACTGGACGACGAGCGCATCGTCGACTTTCAGGAAAAGCCCGCCGATCCGGAGAGTTCCCTCGTCTCGATCGGCTGCTACGCGTTCCCCGAGGAAACGCTGTCGCTGTTCACCCCGTACCTCGAAGCGGGGAACGATCCGGACGAACCCGGCTGGTTCGTCCAGTGGCTCCAGGACCGGGAATCGACCTACGCCTACACCTTCGAAACCGCGTGGTTCGACATCGGTACCAGGAGGAGTTATCTCGATGCCGTTTCATGGTACCTCGACGGCGAGTCCCACGTCGCCGATTCGGCGACCGTTCGGGAGAGCGCCGTGGGCGACGACGTCCATGTGATGCCGGGCGCGACCCTCGTCGACGCCGACGTCGAACGGTCGGTGATCTTCCCGGACGTGGAACTCGAGTCTACGACCGTTTGCGACTCTATCGTCGACGAGGGAGCCAGCATCTGCGGGTTCGACCTTGAGCGCGCCCTGATCGGTGCCCACACTCGAATTCCCGACGACCGATGAGGGCTAAGGCCCCCAGTCCGTCTCCTGCGGAACGGTTCGTACGCTCCACTGTCGGCGGTCGTCAACGCTCACCAGCCGCTCGTGATCGACACGTAGACGCCGACGCCGAGCAGCAGTACTCCGTAAAACGCCCACTGCGGCCAGCCGGTCTCGAGAAAGAGCAGCGTCAGTAACAGGACCCACAGCGAGACGAGGAGCAGGTCGCCGAGGAGTCGGATGCTGCCGTTCATGAGCGCGGCGAAGACGCTCCGGTCGGACTCGACGTCGGATCGGGAGGAACGGGTGGAATCGTTACTCATGTGGGATCGGCGGCTGATTTCCGGTCTGCTGGTGAGTGCGGTTCATTCGGTCGGTCGGACGGTGGTCAGAAGTGGTAGCCATGTTCCTCAGTCAATCGATACGCGCCGACGCCCCAGACGTAGCTCTGACCGGGCCACCACGTGCGAGCGTTGTTGAAGCCCGCAACGAGGACGTCGCGGTCACTGCCCTCGGGATCGCGGTGGTAGCTCACGGAACCGCTATCGCCGTCAGTCAGGTCCATCTCGCCGCCCCAGCGAAGCTGGCCGCGGCGACAGAAGTTCTCCGTAAAGCAGGTAACCGCGTCGACGCCCTGTATCTTCCCGGTCGTGTGTCCGCTCAACGCGCCGACCTTCTCGAGTTTTTCGTCGCGGGCGGCGAGATCGGCGAGCCCGAATTTGGTGAACTGGCCGCGCACACGGGGTTGAGATGGCGCGTCGATCCTGCTGGCGGGCTCGATCCGGCCGCCCGGTTCGACGACGGCCACGTCCTCGACTGGGTGATAGCGGGCGACGGTCCCGAGTTCGATCACGTCGGCGTCCTTCCGTGGGAGGACCAGTGATCCGCCGCGCGGGTCGTGATTCTCCCTGAACGCGTGTTCTGCGGTGACGAAGAACGCGCGCTCGCCGTCGGGGTGGTAGAGCGCCGGACCGAGCGTCGACAGGCTCGTATCGGTCTCACAGGCAACACCGCTGGGGACGCGTCCGTTCTCGATGGCGGTTGCGAACCGCGGTTCCCAGTAGTCGCCACCGTCCCGAAAATTGTCGATTTCGATGATCGTCTTGACGTCGATATCGATACCTTCCGCGAGTTCCGCGAGCATTTCGCCGGCCGAGTGGCCCTCGCTCGAGACGCCGACGGAGACCGTGGCGGACCCGCTCTCGTGACTGCCGGGAACGACCGCGCTGCCGAAATAGCCGGTAAAGGCGACCCGTGCCAGTCGTCTGTTCACTTCGAAGGCCTTCTCGACGGCCGCGTACCATTCGGCGGGAACGTACGTCTTCTGTTCCCGAATCGACCAGGGATCGTCGGGATCCTTCCGTGAGAGGGCCGTCACGATGGGAACCTCGCCGTCGTCTGCCGCGAGGAAATCGTCGACGCGGAGCCAGTTCGCCATTCCGATCGCGTAGCCGCCGCTGACAATGGTTCGAAGGAACTCTCGCCGATCCATTCCCGTCTCCACGCGCTCGCGAAGCGTTGCGAGTCGCTGCACGAGCCTCTCTGTGTGTGGCATCTCGGCCGGACCTCGAGACTGGTATTCGGTCGCTGCTGTCCCCGTTCTGCCACCGTATTTGTTCACGGACACAGGATCGGTAACCGTGGAAACGAACGGCGAAATTGACGAAAGGGATTCTGCCTGCAACTGCCGTTTTTCTCCCGCTCATTACTATCAGTAGAATTGACCTCTTCGGTGCTCGAGAATGGGTTGTCGTGGCGCCGATTCCGATCCCTGATATAATGACTGTACGACTGAACGCAAGCGTTCGTGTCACGCGGCCATTCAGTACAGTTCGTCTCCGTGGTGGTGACCACGGAGGCAGTATGCACTCTCGATCGATGCGCGCCGCGACCGCGAAAACGCGTCCACCTCATCCATCGCGGTGATCTTCGACGATCAGTGGCGATCGATGCGGCGCGATCCGGTCTTTCCTCTCTTCGGACGTCTCTCCGATCATCGATGGTCCGAAACCAATCCGCTCGAACGATCGAGCGCCAGGGAAAACGGTATTTGGTCGCCCCACACAGACAGGAGCATGCGAGTTCGTATCGCGGCTGGTGCGGCCGACGAGGAAGCTGCGGCGATTGCGGCCGCCCTCGCCAATCACGTCGGGGAGACGGTCGAGGTGTTCGTTGGCCAGGAGACGAAGCCGACGGCAGTTCACGACACGTCACTCGAGCAGGACAGGCGGGTCGACGTCGATTCGAACGCGGGTGACGAATCCGCCGACGGTGGTGCCGACATCGAACTCGGGCCGACGGACAGGGAACGGCGACTCAGAGAGGAGATCGACGACATTCACGCGGGCGGACCAGAGAAGTACAAGGATCAACTCGCCGACGAAGGCAAGCTCTTCGTTCGCGATCGACTCGAGCTGTGGTTTTCTGATTCGGATACCGCGCTGCACTTCGAAGACGGAACGTTCGCGGCGTTCGACGAGTGGCATCCGCGCGGTACGGACACCGAGTCGGCGGACGACGGCGATAGGCTCCCAGCGGACGGCCTCATCACGGCTGCAGCCACGTTCGAGGGACGCGACGTTCACGTGATGGCCAACGACTACACCGTCAAGCGGGGGAGTATGGCCGCGAAGGGCGTCGAAAAGTTCCTCCGGATGCAACAGCGCGCCCTGAAAACGGGAAAACCGGTGTTCTATCTGATGGATTCCTCCGGCGGCCGAATCGACCAGCAGACGGGTTTTTTCGCGAATCGTGAAGGGATCGGGAAGTACTACTACAACCATTCGATGCTCTCCGGGCGGGTTCCCCAGATCTGCGTCCTTTACGGGCCGTGTATCGCCGGCGCGGCGTACACTCCCGTCTTCGCCGATTTCACCGTCATGGTTGAGGGGATGTCCGCGATGGCAATCGCCTCCCCGCGAATGGTGCGGATGGTCACCGGCGAGGAGATCGACCTTCAGGAACTCGGCGGACCGCAGGTCCACGCACGGGAATCTGGATCGGCTGATCTGGTCGCCTCCGACGAGGAACACGCACGCGAACTCGTGGCGCAGTTGATTACCTACCTGCCCGACAACGCCGACGAAAAGCCGCCGACGAGCGAATCGAAGCCGCCCGCAAACTCCCCCACCGAGATCGACGGCATCATCCCGGACGAACCAAACCGCGGATACGATATGCTCGACGTCGTCGAACGACTCATCGACGAGGGGTCACTCCTCGAGTTACGACCAGATTACGGGACGGAGATTGTCACCGCCTACGCGCGGATCGACGGGCGTCCGGTCGGCATCGTCGCCAACCAGCCGACCCAGCGCGCTGGTGCGATTTTCCCCGACGCGGCCGAGAAAGCGGCGGAGTTCATCTGGAAATCTGACGCATTCAACATTCCGTTACTCTACCTCTGTGATACGCCGGGATTCATGGCCGGTTCGCAGGTCGAGAAGGACGGAATATTGGAGCAGGGCAAGAAAATGATCTACGCGACCTCCTCGGCGACGGTTCCGAAACAGACGGTCGTCGTCCGCAAAGCCTACGGGGCGGGAATCTACGCGATGGGCGGTCCCGCATACGATCCCGAGAGTGTCATCGGCCTTCCACCGGGTGAAATCGCGATTATGGGGCCAGAAGCGGCGATCAACGCCGTCTACGCCCGAAAGCTCGGCGCGATCGACGATCCCGACGAACGCGAGCGAATGGAGCGAGAACTCAGGGAGGAGTACCGCGAGGATATCGACGTCCACCGAATGGCGAGCGAAGTCGTCATCGACGAACTCGTCCCGCCGAGTTCGCTGCGCGACGAACTGGCCGCCCGGTTCGAGTTTTACGCCGACATCGAGAAATCGCTCCCGTCGAAGAAACACGGCACTGTACTCTAACTGCCTGCGGACTGCTCACTGCCAGTGGCGTTCTCCCGGACGACCGACTACTATCCCCGAACCGACTGACGCCGTCGGGTTCGAAGCGACTCGAGACCAGGTGGTCTCCCCGCGTTTGATGTCGCCGTCGAGTAATTACCACCATTTAACGGTGTCGTATCATCTCCTACGCCTGTCATAACAATACCCCGCGTGCCTGTACTCGTGGTTGCTCCCGGTGGCTCGACGCTCCGGTTCGACCCCGGTGGGGAGCCTATGAGTTCCGAGGGCGCGCTGTGGCGCCTCCGACCGATCGGCGACATCACATCTGTCGATCTAGAGCGACTGCTCTGGGCGGTCGTGGTTCTCGCGATGATCGCCGACATCGCGACGACGTTCGTCGGACTCCACCTGGGACTGTCCGAATCGAACCCGGCCGCCCGGGGAGCAATCGAGGGCTACGGCATCGCCGGGATGCTGGCCCTGAAGGGGTTCGCGATCGGTGTGGGGCTTGGCTGTCGTCTCCTCCTCGAGCGGCAGTATCGCCCCATCGTTCCAGCCGGACTCGCGGTTCCGTGGTTGCTCGCTGCGGTCCTGAACGTCTACACGATATCCGCGGTACTCTGAGTCGGACCGGTGAGAATCGAACCGGCACGAGGACGGGTGGCCGTCACGGGTTTCGCTCCAGGACACGTCGCCACTCCCGAACCTCGGCGAGGACCGCCTCCCATTGATCGCGTGAACCTGGAACCTCGGTGCCGGTCAGGCGCTCGCGTTCGGCCTCGAGTCGCTCCCGAACCCGCGTCGGTTCCTCGACGTTCCAGAACGAAAGTTCGGTGCCGCTCGCCGTTTCGAGGGTGACGGTCCCGTACCCGACGAGTCGACCGAGCGGTTGCTGTTCGACAGTCGTGTTTTGAATGCGCTCTATCGACACGGTCCGGACGGTCAGGCCGAAGACGCCGTGACGGGTCGCGGCGACCGCGTTCGTGACGACGAACGCCGCCCGGGAGACGCGAGCGTACTGCCATAGCGCAGGCACACCGACGAGCGGAACCCCGACGGCCGCGAGTACCGGCAGGAGTTCGAGGACGACCCCGGTCAGGATCCCAATCGTTCCGATGACGGCGAGTGCGACCCACGGAAGCACGGTCTGAATTCGCGGCCTGCCCTGCCAGCGAACCCGTTCGTCTTCCTCGCGCGGGAGCCACGTCAGATCCGCGGCAGTCGAGTCGCCAGCGGTGGGCGGATTGCCACCGTTCGCCGCCGGTTTCGAGCCGGGATCAGTTCGACTGGTCCTCGTCATACTCGGTAGGTGTCCGATCGCCGGGTTCGCGGGCGGAACGGCTCGTCGACCGGGTATCGGTCGACCCCTTGCCGACCGATCGCGTCTCCTCAGTGAGCGGGCGGCTGTCGGTGCTGTCGTGGCGGTTCTGCCGTGCGGTCGCATCGTCCTCGACGGCGGCTCGGATCGCGCGCAATTCCTCGAGGATCGCCGCGAGAACGTCGTCGCTCGTCTGATCCGACGCCGGTTCGCCGCGAGTCCGGTCGATTCGCTCGCTGATCAACCGCTGGACGGCCTTCGGGTCAGTGACCGCGGCGAAGGACATTTCGACGCCGGAGCCGCCCGCTGTGCTGACCTCGACGGTACCGTAACCGAAGTAGTTTCCGAGCGCGCTCTGGCTGTAGGAGATGTCTTGGACCTTCTCGTGTTCGATTCGCTTGACGTCACGCGAGAGAACGCCGGTCTTCTTATACAGCGCCCGGGTCGTCACGACGTAGTGGGTGTTCGTCACGCGGAGGTACTCCCCCGCTATGATGACCAGTCCGATCAGGACGATCGAGAGCGGAATCCCGATCGCGAACGCCGGAACGAGCGTTCGTCGGTCCGGACTGGCGGCCCAGACGAGTTCCTCGTCGGCGTCCGGCGACAGCCACTCGAGGTCGACGTCGGCGTCGACCGGGTCCGCGGTCATCTGTGGATCACACCTCGCTCTCTTCGACCCGTTCGCGTTTCAGCGAGAGGACGGTCCGATCGAACTCACAGACGAGGTCGTCGTGCTGATTGAAGGCTTCGACGTGCATGGTGACCAGTCCGCGTTCTCCGTCGCTCGTTTCGCGCTTTTCCGTGACCGTCGACCGGGCGCGAATCGTATCGCCGTGGAAGACGGGGGCCGGGTGTTCGACGTTGTCGTAGGAGAGGTTCGCGACGATCGTACCGTCGGTCAGCTCTGGGATCGAGACGCCGACCGCCAGCGACATCGTATAGAGGCCGTTGACCAGTCGTTCGCCGAACTGGGTGTCGCCCGCGAACTCCCGATCGAGATGGAGCGGTTGCTGATTCATCGTCATATCACAGAACCGCTGGTTGTCGCTCTCGGAGATCGTCCGCCGGCGCTCGTGATCGATGGTTTCTCCGACTGTGAACTCCTCGAAGTACAGTCCAGTCATACGTTCGAGGTCGCATAGCGACCACTAAAACGCGTCGCCTACCGGAGAATCACGAGTCGACCAACTGTTCCGACAGTCGGGACTGCTTCGAGACAAATGGGATGAGGTCCATTACGCGGATGGATCGATATACGGCGAGAAGACGGTCGAACGAGCAATCGCGAACACAGACGATGTCTATGATCCGTCGGGTACCGCGGGGTCACGTGTGAAGCGAACCGGCCAGCGAAGACAGACGACTATACAGGAACCTGCTCAAGATGGACAGTCATCGGCAACGGAACAAACTATTGGTGGATACGTCGTCACGCTGGACGGCGTGACCGAAGAGCAAATGGCGTGTACCTGCCCGCATCACGACCACCGGAGCGCATTCTGTAAGTACATGGCGGGCGTCGAAGACGCCGCTGACGACGACGGCAACGCTATGCCGACGACGCGCTCGGTGTCCTTCTCGGGCTGTTCCGCCTCTATCACCGCTGCTATTTCCTCTTATAGTTCGTCAATGAGTGGCTGGCCTCGGCCTATACCCGTGCTTCGGAGCGACCGAGTGAAAGCGTCCGCCGGACACTGAAAGTAGTTCTTCAGACGCCGTCACGAGGTCGCCGTCTAGCTGCCGTGTTTGTCGTTCAACTTGGGGAAACACTGCGAGCAGGGCGTATAGCCGTCGTCTAAGAGGTCTTCGACAGGGCGGCGTTCAAACTCGTGGCTGCGGTCGCCCATCGTTTGCAGGTCACAGAAACTTGACCACTCGTCTTCGTCTTTTGTTGACGGCCAGTCCGCTGGGTTCTTCGGGATTGCACCGTGTTGGCTCATGCTCAGTCGATCACATCGGATTAGGATGAGTGTCTGCTTGGAGAAGATATGCAATCAACCGTCTTGATGAGTTCCTTGAACTCCTCGACGGCTTGACACGCAGGTCAAGGCCGTCTACAGTAATACAGCGAGAGTGCCTCGGGGCTTGACCCCGAGGGTGAATCGCGTAAGCTATATGGCCCATTCCACCGTATTGAGGAACACAGTTGCGACGTGGATTAAAGACCTTCGCTCTTGCGTAGCCCGTTGTTGATTTCATAGAGTTGCTTGGATAGCGTGTTTGAGTGCGTCTCGTCCCGGTTTTCGATATAATTCTCGGCGGGGTTGGAACGCTCTGAGATATTGTGTTAGCTTATATTTCGAGATACCTCGATGTGGCGAGAGCCACTGTCGTGTCAGCGACGCGTGGCTCTCGCAGGTATTGACGTGGATCTCGTCGTCGGCGTATTCACCGACACCGTGGACGACGTATTCACGAGTGAATGCGTCGTCCTCTTCGAGTGGGTCGTACGCTCGAAAGCCGTCAGTAAAGACGGTCAGCGACTCCTCTTGGCGGTCGGCCAAGAGGAGTCGAATCGTCGATTCGTCAGCGGCTTTCGCTGGGATCACGTACCGCTGCCCCGTCCCGCGATCAGCGAGGATGAACACGGGTGGCTTGTCGCCATCATACGTTCCGCGCCCACGCGTGGAGAGGCCACGCGAGCGCGACCAAGAGTCGCGCTCGCGGCCTTTCTTCCCGGCAGATACGTACACTTCGTCGATTTCAACCGGCCCGACGAGATCGAGGGAAGGCGCATCGAGCGCTCTGGCGAAGCGCTCGATGCGCCGGTGGATCGTCTTGTGTGTCACCTCGATTTCGCACTGTAACTGCCGGAGACTCGTGTTAAACCGGAGAAACGCGTATATCGAGAACAACCACCGGCGGAGCGCAATCTTCGAGTGAGCAAAAATCGTGCCCGTCTTATCGTTGAATGTGCGGTCGCAATCCTTACAGAGATACCGCTGAAAGTGCCCATAGCTGCCGTTTCTGACCGTGAGGTCAGAACGGCAGCGAGGACAGGTAACACCGTCACGCCAGCGAACCTGTTGGAGCAGGTCCGCTGCGACCGATTCCGACCCAAACACATCTAGCGGAATCATCCGTGTCGGGCACCGCTAACGCGGTGCCCTTGTCCTCTTCGACTTTGCAGCGACAGCTCAGCAGTATCAACAATCACCTACGGAAGAGCGAAGACCTTAATCCGAAGCAACTGCGCGCAGTTGCGAGGAAATGCGACACCTCTCAAAACCCGCGCCTTCGGCGTGGTGCGACGGGTGTTGTCGGGCGGGGTGGAGCCGCCGACCCTCACGGACGCACCGGGCGTTCGGGTGTAAATTCCAGCCGACCCATCACGGGAAGGTCGAGGGGAATTACATTCGCCTGCGTTCATCCGTCCGTTTTTGGACGGCATGGACAAAACGGTGAAGCCTCGGGGCTTGTCCCCGAGGTACTTCACCAATAGCACCTGTCTCGAACTACTGTACGCGCACAACTATGCCTACATCATGCCAATCGTTAAGGTGGGGCGAGACGATACAAGACGAACTTAGCAGAGGCTGAAGTCGCGTGATCGAACACGAACTCGCTGGGCGGGTAACATTCCCTGTGTTCATGGATTGTGTCTACCAGCGAAGACGATACGACGAGCACGGGGTGGCGCGTCACGGCTACGCTGCTGACGCGCCGTTCATCGACACACCACAGGATGCACGAGAATACAATCGCAAGCGCTTCGGCATCGAGTCGAGCTATCGATTAGCCAAGCAGAGCCTCGCTCTTACCAGTTCTCGGGAGACTGGACTTCGGCAGGTGTTGTTCGTGGTGAGTCTGTTGCTCCAGAACGTCTGGGGGTACCTTCACTGGATGTACGTGGCGGCGCCCCGCCGAGGGGGGCGCCGCCTCTGGGAGTGGTCGTTCACGGGGTTCTGTGAGATGATGGTTCGTGCTGCTTGGGCAGCTCTCGGTGTGCGCAGAGCTGTCCCAACGAACCAACCACTCGACCGGTTCTTCCGGTAGTTGTCCCTAAGTTGGGGTAGCGGTCGTGAGTAGCAACATTGTCGCGTCGGCGGCGATCCGCCGCCGCCAGCGACTGACCGACGTCGGAACTCACTATCACCATCGTTCCGAAGGCTATCCTGACATCACAGACGTAGATTCAGTGCCTACTGGAGGAAATCGTGAGCCTCTCGATGTGATCAATTGATCACAGGTCGAATCCTCGAGCGAGAGCAGATCGAGCACGTTCGTCCGGAGATGCGGTTCCGGATTACACAGCGTTTCGATTCTCCCGTTTGGTTGCCCCATTTTTGGTCAATCAATGTGGCGTTCGTCGGCGATTTATCCGCGAACGCGACCGACGCTCGCAAGGATCAGTTCGAAATCGATTCGCGGGGAACGACTGTGCGGGTGAATCACGTGACCACACGCCGATTCGAAACGACCGATACCAATCCGTCTCGGGTGGTCGAGGCGATCGCTGAACGCGCGACGTCGATCGAGGACGGGTTCGACGCTCTCGTGGACAGCATCGCCGACGCCGACGTGGTCCTCCTGGGGGAGGCGTCTCACGGCACGTCCGAGTACTACCGCCTGCGGGCGCGGTTGACGGCCCGTTTGCTCGAGGATCACGATTTCGCGTTCGTGGCGGTCGAAGGGGACTGGACGGACTGCTACGACGTAACAGAGTACGTCACCGGTCGGGCTGACGCGACTGCGGCGAGCGACATCCTCGACGGCTTCGAGCGCTGGCCGACGTGGATGTGGGCCAACTGGGAGGTCGCCGAGTTCCTCGACTGGCTCGCAAAATACAATGCGGGCCGGGCCATCGGCGACAGGATGGGGTTCTACGGTCTCGACGTCTACGGCCTCTACGAATCGATGGCCGCCGTGATCGACGCCCTCGAGGATCTCGATCCCGAGTTGGCCGACCGCGCCAGAGACGCCTACCACTGCTTCGAACCGTACGGGGCGGACGCCAGCGAGTACGCCCGATCGATCCGACTGATTCCGGAAGATTGTGAGGACGAGGTGATCGACGTCTTGCAGACACTCCGAGAGGATGTTGCCGAATTCCACGCCGACCACGACGGGGACGATCCGCTCGCGTTCTTCGCGGCCGAGCAGAACGCCCTCGTCGCGAAAAACGCCGAATCGTTCTACCGCGCGATGGCCCGTGGCGGGGCCGACTCGTGGAACGTGCGAGATCGGCATATGAGCAGAACATTAGAGCGGCTGCTCGAGTTCCACGACGGACAGGGGATCGTCTGGGCGCACAACACGCACGTCGGCGATGCCCGCGCGACGTCGATGCACGATCGCGGACAACTCAACCTCGGGCAACTCGCTCGAGAAGAGGTCTGTGACGACGACTCGGACGTCGCCATCGTCGGCTTCGGGTCCCATCGTGGCACCGTCATCGCCGGCACCGAATGGGGTGCGGAGATGGAACGGATGCGGGTCCCCGAAGCCAGAGCGGGCAGCGTTGAGGACGTCTTCCATCGGCTCGACCGCGAGGACGTCCTCCTCGAGTTCGCTCGCGGGTACGCCACGGCTGACGAGTCGGAGCGAGGTCCTCTTGCAGACCCTCGCGGCCACCGCGCGATCGGAGTGGTTTACGATCCGAATTACGAGGGCAGTAACTACGTGCAGACGGTGCTGCCGGACCGGTACGATGCGTTCGTCCACGTTGACGAAACGACCGCGCTCCATCCGTTCAATATCCAAGGCGGCGAACGGCCGCCGGAGACGTATCCCTGGGGCGTGTAACCTGCTCGTGCACGGCGGTCCCGTTGCGTGCACCCGCGGTTACGGGCGGCGCCGGTGACCGAGCGACGTCGACGCGGTGCGACACCCTAGTTAGCTGCCTGACATGTAACGTCCAACTCACCCGTGTCGTTTCTGATCCGGGTGGTATGGACGGACTCGAATCGATCTTCACTCGTGGCGTATATGTCGGTACACGAATCTCTATCAATGAGCCAACAGCTATATCATCGGAAGCGAGTAGAACTGCTCTGGGAACGACGATCGACCAAACGATCGAGTTACGGTCGATACCATTCCAGTATATAATCATATTGAGATACCTAATATTGTAACTAATGGACTATGAGGGGCATTCGTCACGTTTATTTCGGTTTCCTCGGAAGCAATGTACAATGTCTGACGACGCAAACCCATTCGAAAGCCTACAGTCGCAAATCGACGAGGCAGCGACATACCTCGACGTTGGCGACGACGTGATCGAGCGACTCAAACACCCCGAGCGAGTCCTCGAGACGAACCTCACGATCGAACGCGACGACGGTGAACTGGAGCGATTCAAAGCGTTCCGGTCGCAGTTCAACGGCGACCGTGGGCCGTACAAGGGCGGAATCCGCTACCACCCGCAGGTGTCGCGCGACGAAGTCAAGGCGCTTTCCGGTTGGATGACCTACAAGACCGCGATCGTGGACATCCCACTCGGCGGCGGAAAGGGCGGCATCATCATCGACCCCGACGAGTTCTCCGAAGCGGAACTCGAACGGCTCACCCGTGCGTTCGCTCGAGAGCTCCGACCGATGATTGGCGAGGACCGCGACGTTCCCGCGCCCGACGTGAACACGGGTCAGCGGGAGATGAACTGGATCAAAGATACGTACGAAACGCTCGAGAACACGACCGAGCCAGGCGTTATCACGGGTAAGGCGCTCGACTCGGGTGGCAGCGAGGGTCGCGTCGAAGCGACCGGCCGCTCAACCGTCCTCGCCGCGCGCGAAGCATTCGATTACCTCGGCAAGGAGCTTGAGGGCGCGACGGTCGCCGTCCAGGGCTACGGCAACGCCGGCTGGATCGCAGCGAACCTGATCGACGAGATGGGCGCGACCGTCGTCGCGGCCAGCGACTCGAGTGGCGGCATCTACAACCCCAACGGATTCGATCCGGTCGCGGCGAAAGACCACAAGAACGAGACCGGCAGCGTCGTCGGGTACGCAGGGAGCGAAGAAGAGATCACCAACGAGGACGTCCTCACCCTGGACGTCGACCTGCTGATCCCCGCCGCACTCGAGAACGCAGTCGACGCAGACCTCGCCGAAGATGTCGAAGCAGACGTCATTTCCGAAGCCGCGAACGGTCCGCTAACTCCGAGGGCCGACGAGGTACTCGAGGGGAAGGACGTCTTCGTCATCCCCGACATCCTCGCGAACGCCGGCGGCGTTACCGTCTCGTACTTCGAGTGGGTCCAGAACCGCCAGCGCTTCTACTGGTCTGAAGAGCGCGTCAACGAGGAACTCGAGACGCTCATCGTCGATGCCTTCGACGCACTCGTCGAGACCTACGAGGAACACGACCTCGACAACCCCCGGACCGCGGCCTACGTCGTCGCGATCCAGCGGGTCGCCGACGCCTTCGCGGAAGCCGGTAGCTGGCCCTGATCTAGGAGCTAATCCCCTTCCGAAGCGACGTTCGGATTCCCACCCGAAGGAGGGAGGGACGTCTCGATCGACAGGCCTTCTCGATCCCAACAGACACTTATGATTTGAATCGTCATATGTATAGAGATGAATCGACGAAACGCCCTGGCGGGTCTGGGGGCCGCCGGTCTCGCAGGCCTCTCGGGCTGTCTGGGACTGGTCGGGATGGCCGAACACAAGTCCTCGCCGGCGGGCGCCGAGGCCAGCACTCGTGACGAGACGGGATACGAACAGACCAATGTGAAGAAAATCAACGTCGAGAGGGACGTTCCGGGCGGTGGTCTCACCGGGACGGTATCGGTCGGGAATCACATGACCAAGCACGAGAAGGCCGTCGAGATACCTCTCCTCGGTCGACAACGCGGGGCTGTTTTCAACGTTCTGACAAGTCCGAAGGTCTCACTCCTCGGACAGCAGCTGAATCCGGTCAAGGACATGTCGACGAAAGAATTGATCGGGCTGGTCGAGAATAACTACAGCGGAATTGACAACATACAACATCAAGCGGACGCCGAGATTACGATCCTCGACGAATCGACGACGCAGTCGCGGTTCACGGCGGACGCGAAATTCAACGGCCAAAGCGTCACGGTCGATTTCCTCATCACCAAAGCCGTCGACGCCGGCGACGACCTGCTCGTAACGATCGGCGTCTATCCCCAGCAACTCCGGAGTCAGGAGGAGCCGAACGTGACCGCCCTCACCGAAGCGGTGACGACCGAGGTCGACAGCAGCGCCTCGAGCGACGGGTAACCACAGGCGACAGCGGGTTCAAAAGCGGGGGACTCGGGACGCACGAACGATACGGACGGCAACGAAAGTGACGACGGCAATTTCGGCTGAACGCGCGTCCAGCGACTTCCGCCACGTCCGTTTTTCGCGTTTTCGACGACGATGACTCGAGACCGATCAGAGACCGAGTTCTCGACCGATGACCAGGTGCTGAATCTCGCTCGTTCCTTCACCGATTTCCATGAGTTTCGCGTCCCGATAGAACCGCTGTGGGGCGAAATCGGTCGTGTAGCCGTACCCGCCGAGTACCTGAACGGCGTCCTCGGCGACCTCGCGGGCGGCCTCGCTGGCGTCGAGTTTCGCCAGCGCGGAGTCTCTGGTCACGGGGTCGCCTGCATCGTATTTCCTGGCGGCCTGCCGAGTGAGTAGTCGTGCTCGTTCCGTCTTGCGATACATATCGACGATCGTGTCACGAACGGCATCGAACTCGCAGATGGGCTGGCCGAACTGTTCGCGCTCCTGACTGTAGGTCTTCGCGTGTTCGTAGGCCCCCTGTGCGAGCCCCGTCGAAAGCGCGGCGATCGAGATGCGTCCGCCGTCGAGCGTCTTTCTGGTCTGGGTCCAGCCGTCGCCGTCGTCGCCGAGCAGCCGGTCCTCGGGCAAGCGCACGCTCTCGAGCGAAATTTCACAGGTCGGTGAGGCGTTGAGCCCCATTTTCTCCCAGACGGTGGTTACCTCGAAGCCGTCGTCCGCGCGCGGATCGACGATAAACGTCGAGATGCCGCCGTACCTCGCATCGGGATCAGTCACGGCCTTGACGAGGACCGATCCCGCCTCGGAGGCGTTCGTAATGAACTGCTTGGTTCCGTCGAGGATCCACTCGTCACCCTCCTTCGTCGCGTGGGTATCCATATCGGACGCGTCCGACCCGCTCCCGGGTTCGGTCAGTGCCCACCCGCCGACGTAGTCACCCTCTGCGAGCGGCCGCAGCCACCGCTCTTTCTGGGACTCCGTGCCGAACAGTTCGATCGGTTTCGACGCGAGCGAGGTGTGTGCGACGTACGAGAGACCGATCGCCCCCGAGACCCGACCGATCTCCTCGGCGACGACTGCGTACATGAGCGTGTCACCGCCGAGGCCGCCGTATTCCTCCGCGATGGGGACGCCCATCACGTCGAGATCGGCGAGTTGTTCGAAAATCTCCGCGGGGAACCGATGTTCGTCCTCTATCTCCTGGGCGATCGGCTCGATTTCAGTCTCACAGAAGTCCCTGACTGTCTCCCGAATCATCCGATGTTCGTCGGGTAGATCGACGGCCATACCTGATACTCGATAGCGTCCGAAATAAGCTCACTGCCGATACACGACCGACGCCGTGTACAGCTATCGCCAGCTCCCCTCCTCATCAGAACCGTCAGCTTCGTCGGTCTCGTCGGGTTCGTCTATCCACCCGCTCGAGTCGTCGGATTCGTCGATCGAGTTACGGTCAGATGGACCCGTCTCGTCCGGCCGGGTACGCCAGTTCGCCGACTCTGCACGGGCCGCCGCGCGCTGGTCTGGAATCAGGTCGAGATCGGCATCCGTATCGCCGAGGAGCAACAGTGCGTAGTACTCGAAATAGGTGACGAGAGGCGCCCAGACCACTCCGATCAGGAGTAGTCCGAGCGCGACCCCGAGTAAACCGACGGGAATCGAAAGGATGCCACCGATCGGACCTAACACGAACACCAGAATCACGATACTGACGACGAACGGAATCGCGAGGATCAGACCGACGATACTGACGACGAACCAAGCGGCGACCCCGGCCACGAGTCGCAGGATCCAGATCAACAGCACGAAGACGCCGTACTCGGCCCAGTTTGCTCGCAACGTCGTCCAGAACCGCCGCCAAGCGGCGAGGACGCCCCGATCTTCGATCATCATGACGGGCGCGACGAATATGGACGTAAACTGCATCAGAATACCGTAGAGGAGCCCGATCACGATCGCGTACGGGAGGAATACCAGAATCGAGCCGAAAGTGAGCGCCCCCTGCCCTCCCATCGCCAGGAAGACGATTGCCAGAATGGGTCCGACTAAGAGGATCACAGTCGGGAGCGTGAGTCCGATCCGAAACAGGAACAGCCGGAGACCCCGACTGAGATGGGCTCTGAAGTACTGTCTGATGTGGACGTCGGACGTCCGAAGCGACTCGAGAAAGACGAACGTCATGACTGCGGCGACAAATCCGTACGCGAGCCAGATCACGAGCCCGACCGCGAGAAAAGCGAGTCCCCAGAACAGGAGCTCCGACGTGGGGATCTCCCCCTCGACCACCGGTAATGCACCACCTTGCTCCATCGGGTCAGTCGTAACGGTTCCGGCGTTCCCTCCCGAAAACGCCGGTCCGCCGACGCCAAACGAGGCTACGAACAGGACGATGACGGCGAGCCTGAGCCATTGTCCTACACTGATCGGCGTCAAGAAATCCCGCGTCACGTCGATAGCATCACTCAAGTTATCGATCGCTTTCATATTCGTTCAGTAGCATGTTTTGCGTGATAGTAGTACTGTTTCATCGAACGGTGACGTATAACCGGACACGTTGGTTCACCCGACAATTGATAATCGACGCACACATATTCGTTCAGTATTGATATGTTCTGATTGTAATGCTTCGGGACGCATTTAACGCCGCCGGCCCTGATTGGAACGTATGGACATCCGCCGGCTCGCACGTGGGACCGTCGAGTGGAGCCGCATCGAGCGTGTGATCCGCACGCTGGCGGATCGCTACGACCGCGAGGAGGTCCGCGTGGAGTTCCTCGATGCGGATAACTGGCTTTCGACGCCCTGCGTCATCGACGACCGGTGGTTCGTCAAAATCGTTTCCCGGCAAAATGCACTGGTCCACGCCGTCTTGACGACCGGGCGAAACGTCGGCGCGTTTTCCTCGGGCACCGAGGGCTTTTTCGATCGGTTCGATACACCCCTCGAGATGGTCGAACACGAATACGAAGCCACCGAACGAATGCGAGAGATCGGCGTCAATGCGCCCCAGCCGATCGATGCGTTCGAGGTCAACGGACTCGGCGTCCTCGTTCTCGAGTATCTCCCTGCATTCGAGTCGCTCGACGAGGTCTCCGACGAGATCGTCTCGGATCGTGCACCGGAACTGTTCGAAATGCTCACGAATCTTCACAAACACGGACTCGCCCACGGCGACCTGCGAGCGGAGAACGTTCTCCTGTATGACGACGAATTCTACTTCATCGACGCCACGAGCGTCCACGCCGACCGAGTCGACGAGACGACCGCCTACGATCTCGCGTGCGCACTAGCCATCCTCGAGCCACGAATCGGTCCTCGAAACGCCGTCAATGCAGCCGCGACGGCCTACGATCCAGCGACCCTCCTTTCCGCACGCGAGTTTCTCGACTTCGTTCGTCTCCGACCCGACCACGAGTTCGACTCGACGACGCTTCGTAGCGAACTCGAGAAGGCGGCTGATCTGAGCGACCGGTGACCGGGGCGTCTGATTCGAATCCCGAAACCGACAGGCCACTGCAGGCACCATCGGTTTTCGCGGACTGGCGCGACGACCGGGTATGTGCTCGACATTCACCGCCGGGGACGTCGGCAAGCAGGTCGAAACCGAACGCGGTGAACCGATCGGCTCCGTCAGGATGACCGAAGCAGAGATGGCACACGTCGATGTGAACAAGGACGCGGCAAGCGCGACCGTCCCGTTCCTCGAGGCCTACGCCGACGAGGGAATCGTTCCGATCGAAAAACGCGCGGTGTCCGAGATCACCGACGATGCGATCCGTCTCGTGGACGGCCCGAATGACCACGGAGCGGACCCCGTCATCGAGCGCGACGAAACGACCGCGGATCGGCCCGTCAGCGATGAGCAGCGAACGCTCGGGACGCAACCCGGCGCGCCCGACGACCCGGCCTAGAGCGAGGAGGGCTGGACAGGGAGAGTCTCGAGCCCTCGACGGAAGGGATGACGGAGACCGGCGACGAGCGACACCCGGATATGGAGGACGCCCCGCCGGAGGGTGGTCGGACCGTCACCGAGGAACGTGGGGAACCCGAAGACCGGTAACCGAGTCGACGGACTCGACCGCCACACCTACAACCGTCGACCGGTCGAAGTGGTCCGAACAGTGATCTGACGGATGTCGAACGAACGGTCAATCGACACGGTCTGAGCGAACGAACGGGTTCAGTTCGGGCCAGGAATACCACACACGTCTCGCCTGACGTGAACCACCATTAGGATTTTCACCGTACCCGTCATCTGCTCTAGTATGAGTCAGCAACTCACCGAACAGGTACACGGTCACTACATCGGCGGCGAATGGACAGACGGCAGTGGGAACACTTTCGAGAGCGAGAATCCCGCCACTGGGGAGGCACTGGCGACCTTCCAGCGGGGGACCGAGGCCGACGTCGATGCCGCTCTCGATGCCGCGGAATCGGCCTTCGAGCAGTGGCGCGACCTCTCGTACATCGACCGTGCAGAATATCTCTGGGACATCTACCACGAGCTTCGAGATCGCCACGAGGAACTCGGCGAGATCGTCTCGAGGGAGTGTGGAAAGGAGATTTCGGAAGGGAAAGCCGACGTGACCGAAGCCTGGCACATGGTCGAGTGGGCGGCCGGCAACGCGCGCCACCCTCACGGCGATATCGTTCCGTCGGAGGTCGCGGGCAAGGATTCCTTCATGCGACGCAAACCGCGAGGTGTCGTCGGCTGTATCACCCCGTGGAACTTCCCGGTTGCGATCCCGTTCTGGCACATGGCGATCGCGCTCGTCGAGGGCAACACAGTCGTCTGGAAACCCGCCGAACAGACCCCGTTGTGCGGGCAGATCATCGCCGAGATGATGGACGACGCTGGCGTTCCGGCAGGCGTCTTCAATCTGGTGCAGGGCTTCGGCGACGCGGGTGCGGCCATCACCGACGACGAACGCGTGAACACCGTCCTCTTTACCGGCTCCGCGGCGGTCGGCCACGAAATTGCCGGCAAGGTCGGAGGCGAACCCGGCAAACTCGCGGCCTGCGAGATGGGCGGCAAAAACGGGATCATCATCACGGAACACGCCGACATGGATACCGCCGTCCACTCGGCGATTATGTCGTCGTTCAAAACGACCGGCCAGCGCTGCGTTTCGAGCGAGCGTCTGATCGTCCACGAGGACGTTTACGACGAGTTCACGGAACGGTTCGTCGACGTCGCCAGCGACGTCGCTGTCGGTGACCCGCTCGACGAAGACACCTTCATGGGCCCGGCCATCGAGGCCGACCACGTCGAAAAAATCCGCCACTACAACGAGCTCGCCCGAGAGGAAGGTGCGACCGTGCTGGTCGACCGGTTCGAACTCCCACCAGCAGAGATTCCAGACGGGTCCGACGGTGGCCACTGGGTCGGCCCGTTCGTCTACGAAATCAACTACGAACCGGATCTGCGCTGCCTGAACGAGGAGTGTTTCGGTCCGCACGTCGCGTTACTCGAGTATTCGGGCGATATCGAAGACGCAGTCGACATCCACAACGACACACCCTACGGGCTGGCTGGCGCGATCATCTCGGAGGACTATCGGCAGATCAACTATTTCCGGGACCACGCCGAGGTGGGGCTCGCGTACGCGAACCTGCCGTGTATCGGCGCAGAGGTCCAACTCCCTTTCGGCGGCGTCAAAAAATCCGGAAACGGCTACCCCAGCGCTCGAGAGGCCATCGAAGCCGTTACCGAGCGCACCGCCTGGACGATGAACAACTCGGAGGATATCGAGATGGCACAGGGGCTATCGGCCGACATCAAAACCTCGGAGGACTGACCGGCTCTGGACGGATTGATCCATCGCGCCCGCTGCCGACCTGGTCCGTCGGAGCAGCGGGAGGAACGTCCACCTCTGACGTAGTCCGTCGGGGCCGAACCGGGGCGGTCACCCTTCTCGTCCGCCATCGGATCCGGCAGTCGGCTGCCGAAAACGAACGTGGGTCGCCGGACACGTGCGAGATCAGCGACGGTCCAGGTTTCGAAACTGATCCAGTGGAGACGGATTAACGCCGACCGAACGAATCGCTTATCCGACGATTCGTCGAAGGAATACCCAGCATGAAGGCAGTCGTTCTCGCAGCGGGACAGGGGACACGGATGCGACCGTTATCAGAATCGGTTCCGAAACCGATGCTGCCGGTCGCCGACCGACCGCTCGCGGCCCACACCGTCGACGCGGCAGTCGACGCGGGCGCCGAAGAGATCGTTCTGGTGATCGGATACGAAGCCAAGGCTGTTCGAGGCTACTTCGGCGACGTGTACCGGGGAACTCCCGTCTCGTATGCCGTTCAGGAGGAACAAGCGGGGACGGCCGACGCCGTCAACGCCGCACGTGACTTTCTCGAGGGATCGTTTGCTGTCCTGAACGGCGACAATCTCTACGATCCGGCTGCGATCGACCGATTGTTCGACGCGTGCCCAGCTATCTGTGCGATCGAGGTCGACGAACCGAGCAATTACGGCGTTCTCAGCACCGACATGGGGACGGACGGCCGGGTGACCGAAATCGTCGAGAAGCCCAACGATCCGCCGACGAACCTCGCCAACGCCGGGGCGTATGCGTTCCCCGCCGAAGCGCGCGAGTGGCTCGAGGTGCCCGAAAGCGAGCGCGGCGAGCGCGAGATCACCGACGTCGTCACGCAGGTAATCGACGAGTACACTGTCACCCCTGTCGCCCTCGAACGGTGGCTTGACGTCGGCCGACCCTGGGAGTTACTCGAAGCCAACGAGTGGAAACTTGGCGAACTCGACCGGCGAATCGACGGCGAGGTCAGCGGAGACGCCAGGCTTGAGGGGGGCGTCGTCGTCGAACCGGGCGCAACGGTGCGCTCCGGCGTCGTGATCGAGGGTCCGGCACTCATCCGCGAGGGGGCGACCGTGGGGCCGAACGCCTACGTTCGCGGGGCGACGGTGATCGGCCCAGACGCGGAGATTGGCCACGCCGTCGAAATCAAAAACAGCGTTGTCTCGCGCGGGACGTCGGTCAGTCACCTTTCGTACGTCGGCGATAGCGTCCTTGGCCGGAACGTCAACCTCGGCGCGGGGACGACCGTGGCGAACCTTCGCCACGACGACGACGACATCAAATTCACCGTCAAGGGCGACCGGATCCCGACCGGCCGTCGAAAGCTCGGCGTCATCACGGGCGACGAGGTCAAAACGGGGATCAACTCGAGTCTGACACCGGGGCTGAAACTCGGTCCCGGCTCGACGACGCGGCCCGGCGAAACGGTCGGGCGAGACCGGTGACCGACCGATAGACAGTCTCTTCGTACCGCTTTCGGTCCGGTCGCTGTCCGTCTGGCCGATCGAACGGTAGTCGGTCGGATTGCTTCCGTCTCGAACGGGTGCGCGGTTTCGTTCTATCCCCGTTCTGATTCCATCACGCTGCCCAGCCACAGTTTCGTGGCGAAAATGGACGAACGCCGTACGGACACCCCGTGTTGACCGTGCTGACTCGAGTGTACGTCGTGGCGCGACGAAAGGTGAGATGAGGCGAGGAGGCTGCTGTGGGCGTGTTCGCTCGGTCCCGGGAACCGAGCGTCGACGGGCCGGAGCGACGCGTGGTGCCGGTTCTGACGTGAAAAGCGTCTATCCCGGCATGCGATGCAATGAGGTGGTCAACCAAAAAGTCAGCGGTCGGCGCGAGGAGACGAACTGGTCAGGACGGGCTCGAATTCGGAGCCACCGACGGTCGGAATCGCTTAGAACCGACGGTCCCGAAGGGCGGGGAATTCGTCGCGGACATCGGCGACCGTTCGAGGATCGATCTCGGCCGTGATAAGTGCCGGTTCGTCGCCGCTCGAGGCCAGCGAGATGCCCCACGGGTCGTAGACGCTCGAGCGTCCGAGGAGCGTGGCCTCCTCGAATTCACCGGACCCGTTGATCGTCGCGACGTACGCCTGATTTTCGATTGCTCTGGCCCGCGAGAGCGTCTGCCAGTGTTCGATGCGAGGATAGGGCCACGCGCTCGGAACGAGAATCAACTCGACGCCGGCATCGACGAGCCGCCGGTAGAGTTCCGGGAACCGAAGGTCGTAACAGGTGGTCACGCCGACGGTCATGCCACCGATCGTCGCCGTCTCGAGCATCTCGCCGGGAACGAGAAGATCGGATTCCGCAGAATCGTAGCCGAACAGATGATGCTTCCGGTAGACGAGCCTACGTTCTCCGTCCGCGTCGAACAGCGCCGCGGTGTTCGAAAGCCCGCCCGCTGCCGGCGTTTCGACGGACTCCGTGGCCGCCAGATCCTCGACGATACTGCCCGCGAGGACGGCGATTCCGTGGTCAGCCGCGGCGTCCCGGAGCCGCGTAAACGTTTCTCCACCGAGCGGCTCTGCATTGCGCGCGTAGCGGTCGAACGCGAAGTACCCCACGTTGAATAGTTCCGGGAGCGCGACCAGATCGGCGCCGCGGTCGGCGGCCCGCGACACCGTCGCGAGCGCCCGATCGACGTTGGCATCGACCTCGCCGGCGTCGACGTGGAGTTGTGCCAGCGCGATCGTAAGGGAGTCGCCGGTATCGGCGCCGTCGACGTCCGTTTCGGTACTCATATTCCGACCGTGGCCGCCCCTCCTCATTATCGTTACTGTGTCCGTGGCAGAATCATCGTTACTGTGTCCGCTGCAGGTCGCGCTCGAGCGCGTGGCGGAGATTCTCGAGTTCCGAGTCCAGGTTCCGTTTGAAGAACTTCTCGACGCCCGGCAGTTTGCCGTCGACGACGAATCGGTTCTCGAGTCGAGTACCGCCGTCCGTGTCGGTGATCTCGTGTTCGCCGGTGACCTGCATCACTTTCGATTTGCCGACGAATTTGACGTACTCTGGCGGCGTGCGCGTGACGTCCTCAGTGTCTACGCGAATCGTTTTCCGAACGAGTGGGATGGGAAGTTTGACGTCCCATGCGACGCGCCGCCCGTTCTGATCGGTTACGGAATACTTCTCGACGACGCTTATGGCCTGGGCTCTGTTCGCCGGGTCGGCGATGAACTCCCAGACTCGATCCGGCGACGCCGAAACTTCGAACGACCGGTCGACGCGGACAGTCATGGCAGTATCTGTGCGATTCGTGGATAAAAAGTCCGTGGACCGGCGGTCGTCATCGACACGAGCGGTAGCGACCGGGACCCCGGACAGGAACACGGTCTCACTTCGGCCGGGCCAGACTGGCCGGCGTTAGCTGATCGTGACTCGCCAGGTCGTCGATCGGGCACGTCCCCATTTCTCGATGTCGACTTCGTCCGTCTTCTCCGCGAGGTGTGGCAGCCGTGCGCCGACCTGTTTCGACGAGAGGCCGATCGCGTCCGCGATGTTCTTCGCGCGGAAGTATTGCTCGCCACGGGCGGCGCTCTCGCGGAGATACGAGATGATTCGCCGTTCTTCATCGGAGTAGTCGTTCATCGTCCGTACCTCCCCTAGGTGGTCAGCGCTCTTAACTTTTAACGGCCTTACGCCCCAGTCCCGCCGGAATCGCGAGGGTCGGTTCGATCGGTGCCCAGTTACACACGAGTAACCCATCGGGCCGTTCGCGGAGTGACAGTCAGCGTACTTCGAGGTAGAAACCCACCCTAACCCGACCTCGACGAGCGAACGAAGTGAGCGAGTAGGGGGTATTTACTCCCAGTAGAGGTGGATGCTGACGACCGCCAGCGAGCTAAAGAGTACCGCCGCCGCGAATCCCCAGGCCGCCGCCGTCTCCGGTGCACCAGCAACCATCGCGATTGCCCCGATCACCGCCAGCGCGCTCAGTGCAAGCGCGAGTCCAACGCCCTTGTCCGTGGTCTCCGATTGCGTAGCCATGCTCGGCCGTTGTGTGTAGGGTCTCTTAACTTCACTCATTCCGAGGGATCCGGCGCGCGTCGGCCCTCCTTTCCACATCGACGACCCGCTTTCTCTGACCCACGGCCCGCTTCGTCACCTCGGTTGCTCGCGCGGTGCGAGCGAAACCCTCGTTTACGGCGACGCGATCACTTGATCGTGGTGTGGTCCGATTCCTCGTTGAGTGCGAGATTGGCCGCGATTTCGGCGTTTCGCATCGCGTACTGGGCAGTCTGTTGGAGGCTGACGAGGACCTCACGGATACGAAGCAGGTCTTCGTTGTCCATCTCCGGCAGATCAGCGAGAATTTCCTGCTCGCGGTTGGCGACGTCGTGGAACAGTTTCCGGACTTCGTTAGACTTGTCGTAATCGCGTTCGACGGCCGCTTCGACGGCCCGCGAGGTGATGTCGTCGACGAGGTCGTTCAGTTCCCGGATATCACGCATCACAGAACTGTCGACGTTCAGGGTGTGACCTTGGGTCTCGATAACGATCTCGGCGATGTCCTCCGCGTTGTCGGCCGTCAGCTCGAGATTCTTCGCGATCGAACGGTAGCCGATCAGCGGAAAGCCGCTGTTCAGCCCAACGGCTCGCGCGAGGTTGGGGTTCTGATACGCCGTGAAGATCAGCCGCAACAGGAGGACGAAGATCTTGTTGGCCTGTCGCTCTCGATTCAGCGCGCGTTGGGCCAGGTCGGGATTGCCGTGGGCCAACGCTTTGATGCCCTCGCCGCGCATCGTCTGTCCGGTTCGCTCGAGGCGCTCGAGAAGATTGTCGAGCGTGAAGTCCTCGGGATCCACCGAGCAGCGAATCGAGATGCTCTCGGGCGTCTCCTCGATGACGCCCAGGCCCATCAGCTGTGTTTCCGCCTGGTAGACTGCGTTGATGTGGGCCGATTCGAGAGCGCCGTCTTCGCGCTCGATGCGAATGATGCGCCGACCGAGAACGTACTGGGCGACGATCGCCCGTTCGACGGCGTCCGCGTCGAGGTCGTCGGTGTGGATGATCGCTTCCGTTTCTTCTGTACTCGCGGACTCGGGCATCACAGTGAGAGTGCCTTTCCCGCTGGTCCGAAGCGACACTTCGTCGCCCTTTTCGACGCCGTGTTCCGACGCCCACTCCGCCGGGAGCGTCATCGCCAGCGTCGACGGCCCGAGTCGTTGCACTTTCCGCGTTTCCATATCCAACCGTACGAGCGACCCTACCTTAGTCTTGACTATATGGTCATTATATATCGTCGCAACGTTATATGGTTGTGTTCTGCGTCCGGATGGCCTATGACCTTATACAATTTGATCGTCCAGTGGGCGGTCAAACGACGTTCATCAACCGAGTCGTGAATCGACCCGTCCGGACCCGCAGCCAGCCCCGTAGCTGCTCGTCGGTCTCGGCGTCATCGGTGTCGACGTGCAACGAATCGATCTCGTCGAGTTTTTCTCCGGTGGCGACGACCGTGATCTCGTCGGCCCGACGGATCACTGACGGCGAAATTTGGTGGTTTCCTCGTCCGAAAACGAAGCCCTGGCCGCCGATCGGTGAGACGACGATCGTGACCGGCTCTTCGAGAACCGCGAGGATCTCCGATTCGGACGCGTCGCGAGCTAAAACCTCCCCCTTCCGTCCGTATCGGTCCTCTCCACTTGCACCGCCCCGCTTTTTTTTACCGTCTCCGCCCCCCGTTTCATCACCACCGTCGCCCTCTTGGCCTCCGCCGTCTGTTTCATCCTCGCGCCCAGTTCCATCCACGGCCGGGTCACTGGATTCGACCGACTCGTCGGTGCCGTCGGTCGCACGCCAGACGTCGACGCCCAACGGCGAGGGATCGATTCCCAGTTCCGTCTCGATCGCACCGACGGTGCTCCCGGGGCCAAAGACGTAAGTCCGATCCGGTTCGACCTCGCGAGCGAACCCTGCCGCTAGCGAATCGACGCTGCCGCTCGATACCTGTTTGCTCGACTGAACGTCCGGCGCGACAGGGACCGGGACGACGGCCCGCAGTTCCGTGCGTACCTCGCCTTCGCGATATGCGTCCTCGTCGATATCGTTGACCTCGCGGGTCTCGACGCGGTCGAACTCGGCGGCGATCCGGCCAGCGTCGGCCGGCGTCATGCCGAAGACCGACGAGTAGATCTTGACGCCCGCCGGGACGCCGAGCATCGGCGTTTCAGCGTCCCGTGACGCGGCGACCGCTTCTGAGGGATCGGCTCGAGATTCCTCGCTCGAGGCGTGTGCCTCGAGGACACTCGCAACGTCGACAGCGGTACCGTCGCCGCCGACGAATAACACGAGATCGACGCCCCGCTCTAGTAGCGCGCTGACGGCCGCACGAGTATCGGCGGCTGTCGTCCCTGCGGATGCTGGATCGGTCGAGTCCGATTTCCCGTCTTCCCCCGCTGGGTCGTAGACGAGTACGGGATCGTAGCCGGCGTCTCGCGCCGCATACTCGCCCATCACGCCCGCGGCCGTGTAAACTGTGATGTTCGGGGCACGTCGGTGCAGCGATCGCAGGGCTTCGCGCGCTCGCTTCGGGGCTCGCGGCTCGGCACCGCGGCGGCGCGCCTCCTCGAGTTTCCCGTCGGTCCCCTTTAGCCCGACCCGGCCGCCCATCCCCGCGATCGGGTTGACGACGACACCGATGGTTTCCATATCGAACCGTGAGGGCGCCAATCGGAAAGCCATATCGCGTCCCGGAGCGGGGTTCGTGACTCGAGCGGAGACGCGACCGCCAGGAAGCGACACGCCCGACGACCGAGACCTGGCGGACAGCGTTTCTGAACAATTAAGGGGGATGGCTCCCGACCTCAGATCATGAATACACTGAACGACGTCGTTCTCGCGACGGAAACACAGTTCCCGATGTCCGTCGTCGGCTGGGGTGTACTCGTACTGGGGCTGCTGGTGACCATCGCTTGGATGCTCTACTTATACAGATGATTTGACCCGGGACGCGTGACAGCGGTCGTCGTCCTAGACCAGATCGACCCGTTTTCGAAGCCACGAAGCAGCTTCTTCGACGGTCTCTTCGTCGGTGCTCTCGAGTTCGATCCGAACCGATTCTCCTGGATAGCTCCCGACGGTGACGTCGAACCTGTCGCGGAGTTTGGCGATCCGCTCGACGAGCGCACTCTCGGGTTCGTCGGCGACGACCGTTTTCCTGTACCTCGGCGTTCCCTCGAATTCGTGTGCGATCGTCTCGAACATCGATTTCATCTCCGACGGGACGCCGGGAAGGACGTAAACGTCTTCGAGCACCGCGCCAGGAGCGACACCCACCTCGTTGTGAAGTGCTCGCGCGCCGTCGGGCAAGTCGGTCGTTCCAGACGCCAGATCCTGGCGACTGTACCCGTCTTTTTCGAGCCAGGCGAGTGCGGCTTCGTGTGTCTCGAGCGAACGACCGAGCGCGGCTGCGACGCCGTCCATAGTGAGATCGTCGTGAGTCGGGCCGAGCCCGCCGGTGACGATAACGGCGTCGTACTCGGCTCGATATTCGTTGACCACGCGGGCGATGTCGCCGACGCGGTCCGGAATCGTCGTGACGCGTTTGACGGTGACGCCGCGATCGTCGAGGCGCTCACAGAGCCAGGTTGCGTTCGTATCCGTCGTTCGTCCGGCAAGTAGTTCGTTGCCGACCGTTACGACCGCGACTTTCATATCGCTCCGTTCGTGCCCGGTCCCCAAATGCATCTCGCCCTCGACCGTGGCCCGGGCCGCTATCGGTCCCCGTTCATCCCGAACACGGTTCGTGCCGTCAACATGCATATAAGGTGGTACCTCAGTCAACCATAAGATTCAATTCAGACAGTTGGTAATGAAGAGTGTATGTCTCGGAGTCGAACAGAACACAACGAAGCGGATTCGGCCGTGGTGCTCTCCGCGCTCGGGAGCAAATACAGCGCGGAAATCCTCTGCGCAGCGGGGACGCCGAAATCCGCGCAGTCGTTGAGCGAGGCTATCGAGATTCCGATCGCGACCTGCTATCGTCGGATCGAAGAACTCGTCGACGCTGGATTACTGACCTGTGAAGGCCGGCAACTCTCGGACGAGGGACGACGGACGAACATCTATCGACGAACGCTCGACGAAATCGAAATCGATTTTTCTGACGACGCGCCGGAATTTTCCCGACAACGGCGCACTGAGGCCAAAAACAGGCTGCAGGACCAACTCGAAGACTGATACGGTCTACTGTACCGATGTACCGGTGCAACCGCAGGACGGTCGCGGTTGCATCGGTAATGACTTACAGGAGTCCGTATGAAACGGGTGACCGGCGGATCGGCCTGCTGTGACATGATCCAACGAGCGATTCCCGCCGGTACAGCCCCCTACCCACCCTCGAGTCCCGATATACTCACGAGGTCCCTGCAGAGTGGTCTGGTCTTGTTCACCATCCCATCGGGTCTCGCGAGCGCTCGCATCGCGACCGTCGGACCAACGGCCCCGGAACTACGACCGAGTGCTCACATTCGACCATCCTTAAGTATTCTCAGAAGAATATCCCAGTATGGTAGATTCGGGAGAGTCGCGCGACACTGGAGCCGCTATCGCGACGGACGACGCCGTCGTTGGGGCCCGTCGCGTGTTGCACGTCGGCCACGACCGTCCGATTAGAATCAGCGCAGGGCACCGCATACAGCACCACGACGGGAAGTGTTCGCGGCCCCACGGGCACAATTACGACATCGCGGTCTCCGTCGCAGGCCAGCTGACAGATGAGGGCTGGATCGCAGACAAAGGAGATATTACAGACGTACTATCCGAGTGGGATCACATGTTTCTGCTCGAGGCCGGTGACCCGCTCGTCGACGCTTTCGAGGCGGCCGGTGATGGTGATGGAATCGTGGTCCTCGAGCAGCCGCCGACGGCGGAGGTGATGAGCGTCGTTCTCGAGCGAAAGCTCGAGGCGGCTCTACCCGACACGGTCACCGAAATCGCCGTCCAGGTCAGTGAGACGCGGGAACTCCGCGGGGGAAGCGAGATCTGAGATGCCGGTCTCCGATTCCGTCGACCTCGGTCCCGGAGCCGACACCGACGGCGACACCGCGGACGGACTCGACGATGTGGAACTTCCGATCAACGAATTGTTCTACTCGCTCCAAGGCGAAGGGACCCTCGCGGGCGTCCCCTCGGTCTTCGTCCGAACCAGCGGGTGTAACCTGCGCTGTTGGTTCTGTGACTCCTATCATACCTCGTGGGAGCCGACACACGCCCGATTGAGTCTAGTGGAGATCCTCGCGGAAATCGACTCTCACGACGCTGACCACGTCGTTCTCACCGGCGGTGAACCCCTGCTCCACGAGGGGAGCACCGCCTTGCTCGAAGCGCTCGCCGACCGGAACTACCACACTACAGTCGAGACGAACGGGACGATCTTCCGAGACGCACCGATCGACCTCGCCTCCATCAGCCCGAAACTCTCGAGCAGCACGCCCACGCCCGAACGCGACCCCACGGGAACGGGTGAGTGGGAACGTCGTCACGAGACCGATCGGATCGACCTCGACGCGCTCGCTCGCTTGATCGAGACCTACGAGTTCCAACTGAAGTTCGTCGTCACCGACGCCGACGATGTTTCGGAGGTATGCAACCTGCTCGAGGACGTACGGGCGGCCGCCGACACGCGAATTCGGGACACCGACGTTCTGCTGATGCCCGAAGGGGCGACCCGCGATCGACTCGCGGAAACCAGACATCGTGTCGCCGACCTCGCGATGGAGTACGGCTTCCGGTATACCCCGCGACTACACGTCGACCTCTGGAACGATGCCCCCGAGACGTGATCCGGCGACGACCAATACGACACCACAAAGATGAGTGATACCAACCACACGACGAATTCCGAAGCCGACGAACCGACCGCAAAACGCGCCATCGTCCTTCTTTCGGGCGGCATGGACAGCGCCACCGCCGCCTACGAGGCCCACGACCGGGGCTACGAGATCTATGCGTTGCACACCTCCTACGGCCAGCGAACTGAGGACCGCGAGCTCGAGTGCGCCCGCCAGATCGCCGACGAACTCGGCGCCGCGGACTTCCTGCGGATCGAAACTGGTCACCTCGAGGCGATCGGTGCCTCGAGTCTGACGGACGACGAGATGGCCGTCGCCGACGCGGACACAGAGAGCGACGAGATACCGACCTCGTACGTCCCCTTCCGGAACGCGAACCTGCTCGCGATGGCCGTCTCCTACGCCGAGGCTACCGATTGCGAGGCAGTTTTCATCGGCGCCCACAGCGAGGACTTCTCGGGCTATCCGGATTGTCGTCCTGCCTTCTTCGAGGCCTTCAAGCGCGTCGTCGACGTCGGAACGAAGCCCGAGACGGAAATCTCGATCGAAGCGCCGTTCGTCGACGGGTCCAAAACCGACATTGCCGAGCGGGGTGTGGAACTCGAGGTTCCGTACGAACACACGTGGAGTTGCTATCGGGGGAACGAACCCGCGTGTGGCACCTGTGATGCCTGCGCCTTCCGCTTACAGGCGTTTCAGAACATCGACGTCCGGGATCCGATCGAGTACGCCGAACGGCCGGCCGACGACAGTAATCGGTAGCGTCTCGACGAGGTTCACTCACGCACACTGACCGAGGGGTCCGTTCGAGCGGTCGTCCGATACAGTAGTCTCGAGCCGCCACCGGTTAGTCGGTCCGTTCGTCGGAATTTGTTCGACGGCGAAGCCACTCGAGGGCGATTGCACCGCTCGCGATGCCGATGGCGGGAGTGAATCCCGGGGTACTCTCTGCGTTCGATTGGTTCGATTGGTTCGATTGGTTCAATTGGTTCGATTCTTGTTCAATCTTCCCGGCATTCTTGCCCCGAACTGCCAGCAGGGTCCCGTCGACTCGCGCGTAGAGGGTTCCGTCGACGATGGAGAGCTGATCCGGTCGAGCGTCGGTGGTGAAACTCCATTTCGGACTCCCGTTTCCGGTGTCGAAGGCGATCACACCGGTCTTCCCGGACGGTTTTTCGACAGGCGCGTACACGGACCCGTCGTCGGCGATCGGTTTTCCGACCCACGTTAGCTCCGCCGTCGACTGCCAAACGTTTTCGCCGCTCTCTCGGGCGTAGCCGGTGACGACTGCCCGTTCGCCCGAATCGGAATCCGCGTTGCCGACTGCGTAGGCCCGCGCCGAGGTCATCGCATCGATCGATCGGGTCGGTAGTGTGGCTCGTTTCTCGCCGGTCTTCGTCTTGAAGAGCACCACAGAATCGGCTTTAGTGGCCGCGACGAGGCCGTCGGCAGCGATCGGTATTCCAGAAAATCCGTTGGTGGCCCAGTTTTCCGCGAACGAATCTGTCCATCGCTCGTCGCCGGTTTCGGCGTCGCGTGCGAATAGCCGCTTGTTGCTCATAGCGAAGACGGTATCGTCCGCGACGGCGACTGGCCGTCTAACCAACAGATCGCTGTGCTCTTGCCCATCGATGGTAACCGGTTTCGGCCTGAACTGCCACTGCTTCTCCCCCGTGTCCGCGTCGAGAGCGTACAGGACCTTGTCGACGACCAGAAACACCGACCCGTTCGCGACGATCGGTGCCTGATTCGACGCGTACCCCAGATCGGCCTTCTTCCAGCGGACGTCCCCGCTTGCGGCGTCGAGGGCTGTTAGCGTCGGGCCGGACTGGTCTCCGCAGATGTAGACGGTGTCGGTAGTCACCGCCGGCGACCCCACCACACTCCCGAAATTTCCCAAAGAGATGTTCCATTTCCACTTACGTGACCCCTCGGTCGCGTCGATTGCGTGTACCCGCCCGTCGTCTGTGGTGAGATAGACCGTTTTGCCGACCACAGCGAACGAACCCGCACGACCGTACGTCCAGGGGATTGTAAGAGGCGGTTTCGGCCCGACCGCCTTCGAGACGGATCCGGTATTCCCCGCATCTCCGTGTACCATCGACCACCCGTTGGTCCCCCCAGCCGTCGTCGAACCGCCGGTCAGTGTGCCCTCAGAGTCCTCAGTTGCGGTTGCGATACCCCCTCCTAAAGCAACCGTCAGTCCGGCACACGTCAGAAACCGCCGTCTACCGTGATCGGTCATTCTACCAGAGACAACGATTGATAGCTGTTACTTATCGATTCGATAGAACCGTTTCGGACGCGAAACCAGGATACAATACGTTCCAATCCACGTAGTGGCCGGGCTGGTGGTGCGTCGCAACCACGTTCGCTCGTCGACTCTCGCGACGTGGTACTCGACTCGAAGACGTCAGAATCGAGCGCCGCTTCGGTTCCTAGGCGCAGTCTCGAGGCGTGTCCCTACCACGCTGCCTCGAGGACGTCCTCGATTTCTTCGACGGTCGGGTCCAGTCCCGGCGGCGCGTTCGCCATGAACGAATCGGCCTGGATCGCCTCGGCGATTGCGGTGACCTCGCTGTGATCGAGGCAGTCGATGTCACGGAGCCGCGACGGGAGACCCAGTGCGTCCCGAATCGCAGTGATCGACTCGAGGACTGCTTCGGACCGATCGTCGGCGTCACCGACACCGAGAGCGTTCGCGAGCAGGCCAACGCGAGCGTCTACCCCACCCCGTTCGAAGAGGTACTCGAGGACGTGGGGCACGACGATTGCGTGGGCTACCCCTTGCTGTACGTCCTCCGTTCGCGACAGCGCGTGGCCGAACGCGTGTACGACCGAGACCGTCGTCTCGCCGGGTCGTGAGATGCCGTACTGCACCAGCACGACGCCTTCGAGTATCGTTTCGAGCGTTTCGTCATCTCCGTCACCGTTGCCGAACGCCCGAAGGCCGCCACAGAGTTTCTCGAGTCCGGCGGCTGCCGTCGCGTCGGTGATGGGCGTCGCGTTACTCGCGTAGAGCGTTTCGACGCCCTTGTCGAACCCATTCATCGCGGACCCCGCCAAGATCGATTCGGGCGTGGTCGCAACGAGTTCCGGGTCGTAGAACGCCGCTACGGGCATCAACGCTGGATCTGAGACCCCACCGCTGATCTCCGCGTCGATCGGACTCGAACCAGGTGCAGCAGTAAGGCCCGCGGCCATCGAGAGGTCGGCCCCTGCGAGCGTCGTTGGGACCGTCACGACCGGGACGAGCCCGTCGTCCGGGACGGTAACCGTCCCCCGTTCGGCGAGTTCCGTTGCCACGTCCTCGTGCGACCGATCACTGGCCGAGAGGACGCTGATCACCGTCGCGACGTCGAGGCTACTCCCACCACCGAGGCTGACGAGGACGTCCGCGTCCGCAGCCTCGAGCGCGTTTCGGCCCTCGAACGCTGTCGCGAGCCGCTTCTTCGCCGTCGTCTCGTCGAAGACGCCAGCCAGCCGGTCACCCAGTCCCGCTTCGACCGGGTCGATCACCGCAGCCGTCGTACCGACTGTCGAGCCACAGACGATCAGCGCACGCTCGAGGCACTCGCGCTCGAGTTCTGCCGCGAGGTCGTCGACGCTTCCCGGACCGAATCTGATCGTCGACGGGTTATACTCGAATCGGAACGCGCCGTCGCGCACCCCCGGGTGAGATGGACTCATACTCCTCGTTCGGCAGGACCGGAGTTAAAAGCGAGAGCAGCGGCGATCCGCTCGGGGTCACAGCGCGAGTGCGCTGGAACGTGGGGGACGCTCGGGTATCCGGCCCAACGATCGGCTTCACTCGTCGGTAGCGTGTGCCACGGGGAGCGTGAACGAAACCATCGTTTCCACGCCCGGCTCTGACTCGAGCCAGATTTCGCCGCCGTGACGTTCGACGATGCGCTCACAGAGCGCGAGACCGATCCCGGACCCGGGATACGTCTCGCTGCTGTGAAGCCGTTGGAACACCTCGAAAACCCGTTGCTGGTTCTCCGGCTCGATTCCGATCCCCTCGTCGTGGACCGAGATCACCCACTCACCACCCCGCCGTTCCGCATCGACGTGAATCCGGGGCGGTTCGTCACCGCTGTAGGTGATCGCATTCGACACTAGATTCTGGAACACGTGGCGCAGCTGGATCGCATCGCCGACGACGCGAGGAAGGTCAGCGCTCGTAATCTCGGCGTCGGACTCTTCAATCGTGATCTGTAGGTCGGACAGCACGTCCTCGAGAACGGCTTCGAGGTCAACCGGCTCGAGCGGGCCACCCCGTGTCTCGATACGGGAGTACTCGAGTAACCCGCCTATCATCTCGCGCATTCGATCCGCGCCGTCGATGGCGTATGCGAGGAAGTCTTCGCCATCCCGATCGAGGTCGTCGGCGTACCGGCTCTCGATCAGTTGGAGGTAACTCGAGACCATTCGCAGGGGCTCTTGCAGATCGTGTGATGCGGCGTAGGCGAACTGTTCCAACCGTTTGTTGGAGTTTTCGAGCTGCGCGACGGTCTCCTCGAGTCTGCGCTGATTTGCCGTACGCTCGGTGATATCCTGGGCCATCGTCACGCCCGCGAACACGTCACCCCGTTTGTCGGTGACCGGGGCTGCGTGGACGACCCACTCTCGCCCGGCGTAGGAGAGTTCCACCGACTGCTGTTCGCCCTCGAACGCGGCCAGGAGGGCGGGTTCGAGTTCCTCGCTCGTCTTTGACGGCCAGATGTCGGAGAATCGTCGTCCTTCCAGATCCCCGGGCTCGTCCGGAATCCGGTCGAACCCTTGCCCGGCCGCCAGCGTGTACTCGAGATCGTGGTCGAACAGGGTGACGATACCGTTCGGGAAGTACTCCGCAATGGTGCGGTAGCGCTGCTCCGATTCCTCGAGTTCGCGTTCGTATCGTTTTCGCTCGGTGACGTCGCGGAAGTACACCGAGATACCGGTCTCGGATGGATAGAGGTTCGCTTCGACCCAGAAGTCGAGCTCGTCGTAGTACAGTTCGTAGCTCGTCGACTCCTGGGTCTCTCGCGCAGTGTGGAACGCCTCCCTGACGTCGTCGATCTCGGCAGCAGACGGAAAGACGTCCCAGAGGTTCTCACCGAGCAACTCCCCCTCTGTGCGCTGGAGGAGTTCTTCGGCACGTTCGTTGACGTGAGTGAACCGAAAGTCGTCGTCCACCGCGTAGAACGCATCGGAGATCCGTCCCAGGACTCGCTGGAGTTCGCCTTCGAGTTCTCGCTCGCGCCCCCGTCGATCGGACATGTCACGAGTGATTTTCAAGAACCCTCGAAGAACGTCATCGTCGTCCCACACGGGCGTGATGGTCACGTTCGCCCAGAACTGGCTGCCGTCTTTCCTAACATGCCGTCCTTCCTCCTCGACGGAGCCGTTCGCGATCGCGTTCTCGAGGGTTCGTTCCGGAACGTTCGCCGCCCTGTCCGCTTCGGTGTAAAACGTCGAGAAGTGTTTCCCGAGGATTTCCTCGCTGTCGTACCCGTTGATCTGTTCTGCACCGCTGTTCCAGCTACTGACGCGGCCGTCGGCATCCAGTTTGAAAATCGCGTACTCCTCGATAGCGTCGACCAGCGACTGGAACGCGTTCTGACTCTCTTGAAGCGCGTCTTCCGACCGCTTCCGATCCGTACTATCGGCGTAGAGTTCGATCCGACCGCCGGCGTAGCGCCCCGACGTGATCGGTTTGCTCTGGTAGTCGAGCCTGTGATCTTCGAGGTCGGTGTCCGCATCGGCGTTGACCCGACACTCGAGGTGATCGATGTACGCGTCCTCGTCGTACGCTGTAAGGACGCTGTCGGTGAACGAGTCCGGTTCGGCGATCCGTTCCGAGAGCGTCTCTTCTACGACCGACCGTATGTCACGTCCAACGACCGCCTCGCGATCGAGTCCGAAGTACTCCTCGATCGACCCGTCGATCCACCCGACATCGAAGTCCTCGTCTGTGATGAGCACGCCGACGCCGGCCTCAGCGGTGTTCGTCGAGATCGACTCGGACGACGGGCGTGCCGACTCGAGCACGGTCGTTCGCGTCGTCCCGGATCGGGGTCGTGCGACGCCGATCGTCCCCCGGAACTCGTTGGCTTCCACGAGCGGCGTCACTCGCAGTTCGCACGAAACCCTGTCGCCGTCGACGGTTCGGACGGAGAGTTCGAAGGGAGGAATCTCGTTCGAGTCGGCTCGCAGATACTCGTGCAGTTCGCGGTCGATCACGTCCACGTCGGCCTCGTCGAGGAGGACGGAGACGTGTTCGCCATGTAGTTCGTTCCGGGCGTATCCCGTCAACTCGGCGAGCGTCTCGTTGACCGCGACCAGGTGTCCGTCGGCATCGAGCTGGTAGATCCCGTCGTCGATCGTTTCGATCAGCGTCCGGTACCGCTCGAGCGCCACCTCCGCATCCGCCTCTCCCCAGAAGCCCCCGTCGGTGGCGTCCGATCGTGTACTCATGCTATAAGTGGTAGCCGCTGAGAGAGATAAAATTCCCGCCGCGTGGTTGCAAGTGGCTCGCAGACGCGAGTTTCACAGGCGCTTTCACGGCTGTTCGATAGCCGCATCGGCCGATGCGGAGCCGCCGACGCGATAGGCCTCCTCGGATCTTTGGGAAACGAAGGGGATCAGTTCTCGCCCGGCTCGAGTGCTGGCCCGTCGAACGGCGGCAACTCCGCCTCGATCGCGTCGCGCTCGTCTTCGAGCCGCCCCGGGAGCGTCAGCCGCGAACCGAGTTTCTCGAGATCCTCGTCGACCGTGAAACCGGGCTCGGGCGTCGCCATCTCGAAGCGGATGCCGCCGGGCTCGCGGACGTAGATCGACTGGAAGTACGTCCGATCGATGACCACCGAGGGTCGCAGTCCGGCTTCGGCGAAGGCCCGCCGCCAGCGCTCGTGCTCCGCTTCGCTCTCCGCTTCGAACGCGACGTGGTGAACCGTTCCGACGCCCATCCGTCCGCGGTCGACGTCGGTCTCGACCAGGTCGACGAGCGAGCCGGGACCGCCGGTCGCACTACAGTAGCGCCGCCGGCCGTCCGCCTTGGCCTCGAACTCGTAGCCCAGCACGTCGGTCAGGATCGTTTCGGTCGGCCCGAACGAATCGACTCCGAGCGTCACGTTGTAGCAGCCCTGCAACTGGTGTTCGATGGGGACCGGCCCGTCCGTCCAGGGGCTGGCGTCGAACTCGGCGTCGGCTGCCACGAGTTCGAGTTCGATCCCGTCGGGGTCGGAAAACCGAAGCACGACGTCGTCGAACCGCGAGTCGTCCGTCACGTCGATTCCAGCGGCCTCGAGTCGGTCGCGCCAGTAGTCGACCGAGTCCCTCGGAATCCCGTAGGCTGTCGTCTTCGTCTGACCGGCCCCGAACCGGCCCTCTCGCCCTCGATCGGTCCACGGGAAGAACGTGATGTTCGTGCCGGGTGTTCCCTCTCCGTCGCCGAAGTAGAAGTGATAGGTGCCGGTATCGTCGTGGTTGACGGTCTTCTTCACGAACCGCAGGCCGAGGGTGCCGACGTAGAAATCGGCGTTTCGCTGGGGGTCACCAGCGATCGCCGTCACGTGATGGAGTCCGGACGTATTGGGAGACATTGCCGTCCATAGGGGCCGGTCCCTTGAATCGCTTGCTCGCGCTCGCATCACCAGGAGATGCACGGGTTACCGCTCCGTGACTGATTTCGAACCGTCGGGGGCCGAGAAGGATTCTAACACGCCAGGATCTGCCGATAGAACGATGGTGACTGTAACGATGCCCTGCCTCGAATCGTTCGACCCAACTGATTAGAGTGGCACGGTGGTAGCGCCGGTATGGACGTCCTCGAAGCGCTGCGGGCCGAAGCCGGTGTCGTTGCCGTCGTCGGTGCCGGGGGAAAAAAGACGACGCTATACGCGCTGGCTGGGCACGCCGCCCACGAGAAGAACAGACGGGTGGTCGTGACGGCGACGGTTCGAATCCCACCATTCGACCAGCGCGTGGCGCAGGTTCTCCTGACCGACGAACCGGCCGCGGCTCTCGAGGGGACGACTACCTGGCCCGTGGGGGTCGTTCCTGGATGGGACGGAACGGATCGGTACGGTGGATACGACCCCGCTGTCGTCGATCGACTCGCAGCGACGTGGGGTGCTGACCTCGTCCTCGTCAAGGCAGACGGTGCCCGAACGAGGGAGTTCAAAGCGCCCGGTGATCGCGAACCACGACTCCCCCGCAACGTCGACACCGTCCTCCCTATCGCGAGCGTTCGAGCCGTCGGGAGTCCGCTTTCGGCCAACCACGTTCACCGACCTGAGCGGGTGGCGGCGATCACGGGCTGCGACCGTGGCGATCCGATTCGACCAGTCGACGTGGCTCGAGTCCTCGCGAGCGAGCGTGGCGGGCTGAAAGGCGTCCCCGACGGGACGACAGTCGTCCCGCTGCTCAACAAGGTCGACGACGGAGACCTGCGAGCGGTTGCCGAGGAGATAGCGACGGAGCTACTCGAGCGAGCACCGTCCGTCGAGCGAGTGGTACTGGCGCGGATGATCGCCGACGATCCGGTGGTCGAGATCGTCGAAGCGTAGGATACCAGTCGCGTCTCACTCCCCCTCGAGACGGGCTGCGACCGCCTCGAATTCCTCGCGAGTGTTGACGTTCTCGAAGGTCTCGAGGCCGGCGTGTTCGCGAACCTCGGCCTCGTCTATGACGACGCAGTCCAGTTTGGATAGTGGGTCCATGATCCGGCGGGCGTCACGTTCCAGGGCGCGCTCGCAGGCGTCCACCATGGGATCGACGCGGTAGACGGCCTGCGTGGTCTGGAACCACTGGTCGTCGAGGCGCGGAACCGCAGCATCGTGGCCGCCGACTCGCTCGAAGAGGTGATCGACGAGCGCCGGCTCGACGAAGGGCATGTCGCAGGCGACGACGAACGCCGACGGCGTCTCCGTGGCGCGCAATCCGGTCACGATGCCAGCCATCGGCCCGCGGTCGGGAATCGGATCGACCGCGAACGACACGTCCGGGACGCCCTCGAGCGCGGTGCGGATCGCCGCTACCTGCTCCGCGCGGCAGTTGATCACGAGGTCGTCGACGACCGATTCGATCCGGTCGACGACCCGTCGGATCATCGGCGTCCCGGCGAGGTCGCTGACGGCCTTGTCCGCGTCGCCGAACCGGCTCGAGTAGCCGCCTGAGAGAACGACCCCCGTCCGTTCCGCTCGTCCGGTCTCGAGAGCCATGTTCGACACTTCGTCAACTGCGAGTAAAAGCATCCGGTCGCCTCGCCGGTTCGCGTCCGGCGGTTGCCGGCCCGAGGAACCACGCAGTCACTCCGACAGCCGCCAGATCGCTCGGTAGAGCGTCCAGAGGTCGCACTCGAAGCGATCCGCCAACGAACGACACCGCTCGAGATACGCCTCGTAGTCCGAAATCGACGGGGGATCCGGGTAGGGACGGGAAAGTTCGCCAGCAGTCCGGAGCGCCGACCACTCGCGGGGACCGAGGACGACGTATTCGTTCGGATCGATGAACATAAGAAACGCCGAGGCGACGGGGACGTCGACGGCCTCGAGATCGGTCAGGTGATCCAGGCGGGCGGTCGCCTCGGTCGCGTCGACGGCGTCGGCGATGGCGTGCCGGACGGCATCGAAGTCCGTCTCCCAGAACTCCTCCTCCACACCACGTCGTTCGTCGTGGGGATAGTCGCCGAGGAATCGCCGGTAGTACCACCTGACGACCCATGCCGCGTCGCGACGGCCGTATTCGCCCGTCTCGAATGCGGCCGGAAGCGTCTCGATGGTCTCCTGTTCGACAGTATACAGGGGTTCTTGCTCTCGATACTCTCGAGCCTTGGTTTCTACGACCGACCGCGTGAGCTCCATCGTCCAACGGTTTCTCACGAGTATCTGTCATCGTTTCCCTCTCACAGACCACGATTCCCTGGCGTTTGTCTCGTCGTCCCTTTTTTCGACGCCATTTCGTTCCGCAAAACACGGTTTCCGTCAAAACGGCCCCGTTGTCAGCGCATTATTCCGGCGGGACCTTGTCGTTCGGATTTCCCTCCCGATTCATCAATCGCACCGACATACCTCTCGCATGGTAGAAAACGTCATGCACGGTCGGGTGGAGGCATGCACGTAACGGGGTAATGGAAGAACACGATGTCCAGTGAGAAACACGATCCGGTCGAAACGATCTGTCCGTACTGCGGTGTCGGATGTGGTATCAAGATCCAGCAGGGAGCGGAGCCGGGCGACGTCAGGTTCGTACCCTGGGGCGACGCGCCGGTCAACGAGGGACGCATCTGCATTAAAGGCGGAGCGGCCACGGAGGTCGTCGACCACGAGGACCGACTCACGAATCCGCTGATCGAGGAAGACGGCGAATTCCGCGAGGCCACCTGGGAGGAGGCAACCGACTACATCGTCCGCGAACTCGAGCGGATTCGCGACGAGTACGGTCCGGACGCGATGGGCTTTCTGGGGTCTTCGAAGGTGATGAACGAAGAGAACTACCTCCTTCAAAAGCTGGCTCGCCGGTACGGCACCAACAACGTCGACAACTGTACGCGGATGTGTCACGCCTCGACGGTCTGGGCGCTGCGGACGAGCCTGGGTGCGGGGGCGATGACCAACAGCATGCAGGACCTCCGCGATGCCGCCGATCTCTTCTGGATTCAGGGGGCGAACCCGGGAGAGCAACACCCGATCGCCAACAGTCAGTACTTCCGGCAGGCCGTTCTCGAGGGCGCGACCGTCATCCAGGTCGACCCGCACGCGAATAAGACGACGCGATCGTTCCAGATCGACGAGACGGAGCGCCACCAGCACCTGCAACTGAACCCGGGGACGGACATCCCGCTGTTGAATATCGTCCTGAAGACGATCCTTGCGCACCACGAGGAACACCCCGGGGACGGCTGGATCGACGAGGAATTCGTCGCGGAACGCACGGAGGGGTTCGAGGACCTGAAACAGACGCTCGAGGAGTTCGACAGAGAAGCGGCCGCCGCGGAGTGTGGCGTCTCGCTCGAGGAGATCGAGCGAGCGGCGGAGAAGTACGCGAGGGCGGACAACGCAGCGATTTTCACCGGGATGGGGATGAGCCAGCACGCCTGTGGCGTCGACAACGTCCAGAACGAAATCAATCTGGCGCTGATCACGGGCAACCTCGGACGACCGGGGACGGGCGTCAACCCGCTGCGCGGACAGAATAACGTTCAGGGGACCTGTGACGTCGGTGCGATGCCGAACGTGTTGCCGGGCTACCAGCTCGTCGACGACGACGCGGCCCGCGAATCCGTCGAGGACGTCTGGGGCTTCGACGTTCCGGACGAGCCCGGACTCACGAACGTCGAGATCACGTACGAAGCCGGCAACTCCATCGCGGGGCTCTACGTCATGGGCGAAAATCCGGTGATGAGCGAGCCCGACGCCAACAGCGTCGCCGAACGGCTCGAAGACCTCGAATTCATGGTCGTTCAGGACATCTTCATGACCGAGACGGCCGCTTACGCCGACGTGATCCTTCCCGCTACTACCTGGGCAGAACGCGGCGGAACCGTCACCAACACAGACCGCCGCGTTCAGCGCATGCGCGGCGTCGAGAAGATTCACGAGAAGACGAAACACGATCTCGAGATCGTGAGCGAACTCGGGACACGCCTCTTCGATTCGGGCTTCGACTTCGACGACCCTGAGGCGGTCTTCGAGGAACTCCGACAGGTCTGTCCGAGCTACCACGGGATGACCTACGACCTGCTGGGCGAAGCGGGGATCCACTGGCCCTGCTACGAGCCCGGCGACGAGGGCGACCCGTTCCTCTACGAGGAGTCGTTCGAAACTGAGAGCGGCCTGGGTCACATCGAGGGTGTCGAACACGTCCCGCCGGCGGAGACGCCCGACGACGAGTACCCGCTGATCCTCACGACCGCGCGGCTCGAGGAACACTACAACACCGGGACGATGAGCACGCGTTCGCCGACGCTCAACCGCCAGCACCCGGAGAACTTCGTCGACGTCCACCCCGCCGACGCCGAGCGCTACGGCATCACGGACGGCGAGACGGTCCGGCTGCGCTCTCGGCGCGGCGAGATCACGCTCGAGGCCCAGGTCACCGAGGACACCAAGGAGGGCGTCGTCTGGACGACGCCGCACTTCGCCGCCGCCTCCGCCAACCGGCTGACGAACCACGTCCTCGACGAGCGAGCGAAGATCCCCGAGTACAAGGCCGCCGCCGCGGAGATCGACGTCGGGATCGAACCCGTCGACGCGAGCACTGACGACTGAGAGCCGGCCGCGGCCCAGTCGTCAGCCGCCGAGTCAGCGTTCACATCTCGGCAGTCCGCACTCCCGCAAGCTCGAGCCACGGCTCGCCCTGGAGTCGGTGACGACGAGGTCGGCCAGCGGCTGGTCGCACGCGTCACAGGCGGCGTGGACGGCGATCCGGGGCTGCCGCAGCCTTTGAGGGTTCCATCGTTGCGGCCACTGAACCGATGCAGGCCGGATAGCAGCCCCGTAGCAGTTGGAACCCGGCCAGGAGGTCGCGGTATCGACAGCGGTGAGAATACGTATGCGTTCGGCGGGTGTCACCGTCTCGACCGTCGGCGCGTTCGCGGGCGACTTTCCGAAGCGCTCGAGGACACGCTCGGACAGGTGCTGTCGGGTGAGCGTGGGCGTCCCCGGGACTAGATAGCTTCGCAACCGGAGCAGTGCCAGCGAGGTGCCGAGCGTATCACGGAGACCGATCACCGGGTACCACTATCGGTCGGTGCGCCCCGGCCAGTCGAAAATCGCGTCGCGACGGTCGCCGAGTAGTTGGTGACGGACTGCCGATGCCTGCCTCACCGGAAACGAGACTATCCGCGACGCCACAGCGGTCCGTTAATAATATATTACTTTTGCATTCGACATTCATTCATGTATTGTTCATATGCCAGGAACTCATTGAGAAGCATTAACAATGCACTCAGTGGCGGGTTATGTGTTGTGGTATCATGCCACAAATATCCACAGCAGTAGACACGACGGTTACGGAACGACGCGATCTGGCGACGGCACTCGGCGTCGACGCGCCGGGGGACGGGAACGTGACGTGGACGCGGCTGGCGGGACAGATCGAACCGCGGTCCGACTCGTCGTTCGCCACACGGGGCGAGGCGATTCGGGCCGACCTCGAGGGACGACTCGATCCTGAACTGCTCGAGCGAGAACGGGAAAACGTTGCAGAGGCGATCGAACGCTTGCCGGATGTACGGGCAATGGGCGTTCCAGACGAGCCACGCAGACTGTATACGGCGGTCGCAAAACCGGGCTGGCGACTCTACGAGCACCTGGTCGACGTAAATTTTTTCGAAAGCCTCGACGAGAACCTGCCCCGATTCACGGCCGAGCACATCGAAACGACGGCGCGCGAACTCGTTCTGGCGGAGCCGCTGTCGTCGGCGCTCGACGAGGCCGGGTTCGACGAAGCGGAGAAGACGGCGCTCCTGATCGACGTCGCGAACAACGACGAACGGCTCGCTCGGTGGGTCCCGTCGAATCAGATCCCCGACGGCGTCGAGTTCGACACCGAGAACGTCCCGCCGCTACACCGACGCGCGATGGGCGGGGCGCTACTGTGGATCCGCGGACTCGACAGGCACCTCTGGCAGAACGAGGTGCTGCTCACCGACACGATCCTCGACGACGCGGTCAGATACGTCAAGGCCATGCTGGGCGGACTGTTCGTGTCGGCGACGGCCGCCCACGACCTGGCCACGGATGGACGGTTCGCGGACGAACAGTTGACCGCCGCGCTCACCGCGGGAACGGCCGTCCAGATCGTCAGCCAGGAGGAACTGCTCCACGACGTCTTCTACATTACGGACGACGTGCGCGCGCCGAGCGAACTGAGGTGATCACGCATGGCACTACGCAACGACAAGGCGGTACAGGCCGCACGCGACATCGAACTGAAAGAGATCGAGGACGGCTATACGCTGGTCGGAGGGCCCGAGGACGCGGTGACCGAACAACACGACATCGGTCGCATTCAAGAGACCGACGTTACCCAGGAGATGCTGAGCAACTCGGGGGACGACCCCGAGGCGTGGCTCATGTACGGCGGAAGCTACGAACAGCACCGGGCCACGACGGCCGACGTCATCACGCCGGAGAACGTCGGCAATCTCGAGCTCGAGTACGAGATGGCGGTCGGGACGGGATCGAGCATGGAGGGGACGCCCATCGTCGTACCGGGCGACCCGCCGATCATGTACCAGACGAACGGGCCGAACCACATCAAGGCGATCGATCCCCGCGCGGGCGAGGTCCTCTGGAGTTACACCTACGCGCCACCGATCGGGGTCGAACTCTGCTGTGACGACAACAACCGTGGGGCCGCCGTCTTCGGCGACAAGGTATACATGACGACGCTCGACTCGGGCGTCGTCGCGCTGGACCGCTACTCCGGCGAAGAGGTCTGGTACGCCTCCACCGCCGACCACGAGGAGGGCTACTCCGCGACGTGGGCACCGGTGGTCCGCGACGGGACGATATACACGGGCAGCGCGGGCGGCGAGTACGGCGTCGTCGGGTTCATGGCCGCTATAGACGCCGAGAGTGGCGAGATCCAGTGGCAGACCGAGACGCTCCCCGAAGACGAGTGGATCGGCGAGAGCCGCGAACACGGCTGTGGGACGACCTGGATGACGCCGACGATCGACGAGGAGCGCGACGTTCTCTACACGGCGGTCGCGAACCCCGGGCCGGACTTCGACGGGACGGTCCGGCCGGGGCCGAACTTCCCTACCTGTGGGACGATCGCGCTGGATCTGGAGAGCGGCGAGTTCCAGTGGGGGTATCAGGGTAGCCCCCACGACGTCTGGGACTACGACGCGGTCGCGCCGCGGGTGTTGCTCCGCGACGTGGCCACAGAGAACGGGCAGCAAGACATCGTCGTCGGCTCCGACAAGGTCGGCTGGGTGTTCCTGCTCGATGCCGAGTCCGGACGGCTCCACGAGCGCAGCCAGGAGATCTGCCAGCACATCAGTATGTGGCAGATGATCCCCCACATCAGCGAGGACGAGCGCGTTCCGTTCGTTCCCGGTGCGCCCGGAGGGAACGACTGGCAGCCGCCGTCGTACAACCCGGCGACGGGACTGGTGTACGTCGTCCATCAGAACTTCCCGCAGGACCTCTACTGGCGGTACGAGGAGTTCTCCGAGGGCGACCCGTACTGGGGCGGCGGGCTGGACGATCCGGCGTCGGAGTTCCCCGACGAGTGGAACGGGAACATCACCGCCTTCGCGGCAGTCGATCCGGCAACGGGCGAGCGCGTCTGGCGCGACTGGATCACGAGCCAGGAGGAACGCTATATGTGGGGCGGATCGCTATCGACCGCGACGGGGCTCGTGTTCAACGGTACTCAGAAGGGGAACTTCGTCGCCTACGACGGCGAGACCGGGGAACGGCTCTGGCAGTACGGCTTCGACGTGCCGATCAGCGCCTCGCCGATGAGCTGGTACGACCCCGGGACGGAGAAGCAATACGTCGCCGTCCAGGTCGGCGGGAGCGGCTGGCTCCGCCAGGGGCCACGCGGCGACACGCTCGCCGTGTTCTCGATGAGCGCCTGACAGACACCGATACGATTGACACACCAACCCATGACGAACGATCAACGCTCACGTGACGTTTCCCGTCGCGGCGTGCTGAAGGGGACGGCGGCGCTGACCGGAACGGCCGCAGCCGCCAGCACCGCAGGCGCGTACCGCGACGCGATCGACTTCCCCCTCCCGGCCGTACAGAACGACGACGAGGGGCGCACCTTCTCGCTGCTCGGCATCGTCGGCGGCTGGATGGGGATCTCACCCCACGAAATCGACGCCGTCTCGAATCCGCCGCTGCGACTGATCGAAGGCGAACAGCACCAGGTCATCTGGACGAACGGCGACGGCGCGACGCACAACTTCAACATCACCAGCGGCAGCGCAGTCGGCGACCAGGGCGAGATACTCGAGTCCACGCAAACGGTGACCGAACAGGGGGAAACCGTCTCCCTCGAGTTCACGCCCACCGAGGAGATGTCAGAGTACTTCTGTGCGCCGCACCCGGCCCAGATGCGCGGCCCAATCGAACTGATCGACCCAGACGAGTCCCACGAACTGGTGGTCCACGTCGAGACCGAGGCCGGCGACCCCCTCGGTGCCGAAGTCACTCTGGACGACAGGCACTCGTTCTCGAACATCGCCGCGCGACCGGATCCGGCCGAGCAGGCCGAAGATCAGCAGGCCCTCGCCCGGTTCGACCTGCTCGAGAACGGCGAGTACGAACTCCAGGCCTGGACGTACGGCTACGAACAGGTCTCCGATACGGTGACGATCGACGGCGCCAATCAGGAAGCGACCGTCACGCTGCCGCCGATCGAGCCCGGCGAACCGACGACCACCTTCTCGATGCGACTCGAGGACGGTCAGTGGGTCGGCGTCTCCCCCGACAGCATCGCCGACCAGACGAACCCGACGCTCGAACTCGAGGCCGGCCAGCCCTACGCGATCGAGTGGGAGAACGCGATCGGGCGCGACCAGCCGGCAGGCGAGAACAGACACTACCAGCCGCTGCCCGGCCACAACCTCGTAATCGCCAGCGGCGGCGACACGAACGAGAGGAACACCTACGTTCGCTCCGACTTCCTCAATCAGGCGGGCGGCTCCCAGACCGTCGAGTTCGTCGCCAGCGAGGAGATGGGCGTCTACCTCGACCAGGCACAGCTCGACGCCATCGGCGAGATAGACGTCCAGTAGCCCGCTCGTCCGATTTTTTCGCCCGTGCGGCTCGTCTTCCGAGGGACCTCGCGCTCCGAGCGGACACGTGCTATCGAGCTCGATCGAGCGTCACGAGGGCAATTCCCGCGATCACGACGACTGCACCGAGGGCCGTGACAGCGCTCGGATATTCGCCGAGCAAGACGGCCGCGAGCAGGGTCGCACCCAGCGGTTCTCCGAGCCAGGCGACGCTGACCACGACCGATTCGAGGTGCTTGAGGACCCAGTTGCTCACCGTGTGGCCGATGATACCGGGACCGACGGCCAGCCCGACGAAGAGAAGCCACTCGCGGGTCGGATATCCGATATACGCGTGGCCCTGCACGCCAACCAGGAGAAACAGCGTGACCGCACAGACGCCATAGACGACGGTCACGTACGGGAACAGCGGAACGCGCTGGCGGATCGAGCGGCCGGCCAGCACGTAGCCGGCGACGGTCACCGCACCGAGCACTGCGAGCGCGTTGCCGTACAGCGTCGCGTCGGAGAGGCTCGTAGTTCCTGCGTCGCTGACCGTCATGACGGCCGCGCCGGCGATCGTGACGAGGATTCCCAGCACCGTTTTCGGGCCGACGCGCTCGCCGAGGAGGAGCCCTGCGCCGACCGCGACGAACAGCGGCTGACTCTGGACCAGCGTGACGCTCGCGGCGACGGTCGTGTGTGCGAGGCTCTCGAACCAGGCCGCGAAGTGGACCGCGAGTGCCGTCCCGGCGACGACGGCACCCCCGAGATCGCAGAGCGAGAGCCGTGCGAACGCCCCGCGGTGGAAAATGAACGCGACGGGTGCGACCAGCGCCGTCGTGAAGAGCACCCGGTAGAAGGCGGCGACGGAACTCGGGGCCGCACTCCAGCGGACCAGAATCGCGCTGGTGCTCGTGGCGAACACGGCGAGGGCGAGCGCGGCCGCGGGTGACACCTCGTAGTCGACGCGCACAGCTATCGCTCTCGCTCGAGCGGTAAAACGGGTTCCGGAACCGGCCCCGAACGTGCCGCGGCGGTGGCGTGCGGTCCGCTACTCGTTCGGGAGCCGATTTTCCCGGTATATCGACGCGATTTCGAGGTCGACCTCCTCGAGGCCGACGATGATGTCGTCCTCTGTCAACTCCTCCGCGTCCCACTCTTCGAGAAATGCGATCGCGTCCTCCCGGTCGGCGTAGGGGCGCGGATCGATGCCCATCGGATCGTCGGCGGCCTCCTCGTCGGTTATGAGAACGAAGTGGGCCGCGGTCGCATCGATGAGATCGCCGGTTTCGTAGTCGGTTGTCCACGCGCCGGCGATCGGCGACTCCGGCGTCGACGATACTTTGTACGCGAACAGACAGCCCGGCGAGTCAAACACCGCCGCCAGTCCGTTTTCGTGGACGAGTTGCCCCTTCCCGAAGTACTTGGTCGCCGGCATCCCGCAGACGGCACAGCGGTGTCCCTCGGGGAACTCGAACGGGCCGTCCGTGACGTTCTCGATGGTGGGCTCGTACACGTGTGCAGGGGGTTCGTCACCGCTTTGGTCTTCGGGCTGCTCTCCCCCGAGACAGCCAGCGAAACCCGCGGCCAGTCCCGCCCCGAGCGAACCCAGAAGTCCCCGGCGCTCGAGCCCATTGCGGTCGGTCATACGCGATGCTACCGGTGGAACGGTCAAAACGATCTTGGTACGCCCATCGAACGTCTGCGATGGAATCTGAACGGACCGACCGTCCTCTGGGAACCAGCCGCTATCGGTCACTCGAGTCGCGCTTTCGCGAGCCGATGACGGGCCCGGAACATGGCCTCGAAGCCGACCTGAGAGAGCGGTGCAATCGCATCGCCGATCCCGCCCAGCGGGAGTTCGTAGGTGACCCGATCTCGAACGACCGTTCGGTTGCCGTCAGCGTAGAAGGCGTGCGTGTGCTCCCACCGGTCGAACGGTCCGTGGACCATCTCGTCGCGAAAGTACGCGGATCCTTCGTGGCGCTCGCGATCCGTGATCACCGACGTCCAATGCTGGCGCGGTCCGATTCCGAAGGGGCGGATCGACAGCGCGACCTCCGAACCCGGCTCGAGAACGTCTGGAGACGGCCCACCGTCGGGACCGATCACGCGTTCGACGCGCAGGTGCATCCAATCGGGTGTGACCGCCTCGAGGCCGGAAATACGAGAGTTGAACTCCCAGACGTCTTCGAACGGTGAGTCGACGGTCGTTTCACGTTCGTAGGTGGGCATGGATCGTTCACACCTACGGTGGCGAGCATCAAAACGTCGGTCCCGACGACTGACGGCAGATCCAGCGGTTCGGGGTTATTTCAGGCGCTCCTGCAGAAACGACGGATGTGCGGCGGTGACGCCGTCGATTTCGAGCAGTTCTTCGGCGATGATTTCCCCCAGCGAATCGCCGTCCTCGGCGCGTACTTCGGCCATCAGCATATGGTCCCCGCTGGAGCTGTACAGTGCTTCGACCTCCTCGAGTTCCTTGATCGCCTGTGTCGCCTCCACGTAGCGTTCGCTCGCAACGTCGAGTCCGACCAGGGCGATGGTCTGGCTCGAGAGCTTCTTCGGGTTGATGTCGGCCGAGTAGCCGACGATGACTCCCTCCTCCTCGAGCTGGTTGATGTACTTTCGGACCGTCGGTTTCGAGACGTTCGCCCGCTCGGCAATCTCGGCGTAGGACGCTTGCGCGTCCTCCTCGAGGACCTCGAGGATGCGATCTTCCGTCGCCTGGGTGCTCATGTGAGTATGTTTTGCTCCGCCGGAAAAATATCTTTTGTATACGAAAACGACGGATGTCCTACTGGACGCGGCGGTCAACGGGCGGCACGGAGCCGATCGGCCGCGGACGGGTGCGGCCGACTCAGGTGTGTCGGTCTAGCAGGTCGTAACTGCGCTCCCACTCGGCGTCGTCGTCGAAGTAGCGCTCGGCCAGCGGCTGATCGGGCATCTCACCGACGGTGTGTTTCTCCTCGGAATACGACGGCCGGTCCTTGTCGACGTAGTACCGCCCCGTCAGGACGGTCCCTTCGTTGAGCACGTCCTCGGTTTCGTGCATCATCTCGGCGGCCTCGCGCCGGTCGGTTACGTCGAAGTCGTAGTCGTCGGACTCCTGTACGTCGACGTAGGGGACGTACTGGCGGGCGTCCTTGTTCCACGTCGGACACTGCGTGAGGAAGTCGATGTGGGCGAAGCCGTCGTGTTCGATGGCCTCTTTGATGATATCCTTGGCCTGATTCGGGTTGACGGCGGCGGTGCGGGCGATGTAGCTCGCGCCAGCGTTCAGCGACAGCGACAGCGGCCGGATCGGCGTCTTCGCGCTGCCGGACGGTTGGGTCTTGGACTTGTGGCCCTTCGGACTCGTGGGCGAGGTCTGGCCTTTCGTCAGCCCGAAGATTTCGTTGTTGAACACGATGTAGGTCATGTCGTGGTTTTCCCGGGCCGAGTGGATGAAGTGGTTCCCGCCGATCCCGTAGCCGTCGCCGTCGCCGCCTGCGGCGATGACCTCGAGTTCGGGGTTCGCGAGCTTCGCGGCGCGAGCCACGGGCAGCGAGCGCCCGTGGATTGTGTGGAATCCGTACGTGTCCAGGTAGCTGTTCAGTTTGCCGGAACAGCCGATCCCGGTGACTGTCAGCACCTCCTCGGGCGTCTTACCGACTTCCGGCAGGGCCTGTTTCAGCGCCTTCAGGACGCCGAAGTCGCCACAGCCGGGACACCACGTTGGCTGTGGTTCGACGCCGGGGGTGAACTCGTCCCGGTCGATCTCCCGTTCCTCTCCAATCGCGTTGAATGCACTCATATGTTAGTCACCTGTTGCGGGTTCGATCCGTACCTGTGCGGTCGGTTGGCGGTCCTCCTCGGCGAGGTTGACCTCGTAGCCCTCGACGATTTCCGCAGGCTCGAAGGGCTCGCCGTTGTACTTCAACAGGCTGGTCATTTTGTCGCCGAACCGACCAAGCTCCTTCTGGATCAGACCGCGGAACTGCGCGGTAGCGTTCATCTCGACGACCATCGCCTCGTCGACGCTCTCGAGGAACGCCGTCACCTCGGTTTCGGGGAACGGCATCATGTCGGAGACGCCGAGTCCCGCGACGGAGTGGCCGTTCTCGTTGAGACGTTCGACGGCTTCGCGGACGGCGCCCTGGCTCGAGCCCCAGGTGATGACGCCGTACTCGGCGTTTTCGTCGCCGAAGGTGGTCTGATTGGAGGTGTGCTCCTCCTCGAGTTCCTCGCGGATGTGCTCGAGCTTTTCGAGTCGGCGGTCCATCTGGAAGACGCGGTTGTTGGGGTCCTCGCTGATGTGACCGACCGGGCTGTGTTCGTTGCCAGTCGCGAGGAAGCGACCGCCCTTCTGGCCGGGGAGCGAACGCGGACTGACGCCCTTCTCGGCGTCGTCGTAGTTGAATCGTCTGAATTTCCCGCTCGCGTCGTGAGCGGCCTCCCGGAGTTCCTCCTCGCTCATCGTCGAGCCCAGATCCGGCGCGGGTTCGCGGTCGAAGAATTCCACGTCGACGTTGGTGTTCTCTCCCGAGAGCTTCTGGTCGTAGATGATGATCGTCGGAATCTGGTAGTCCCAGGCGATTTCGAACGCGAGTCTGGTCTGCTCGTATGCCTCTTCGACGTTCCCGGGCGCGAAGACGACGCGCGAGGAATCGCCCTGACTGGTGTAGAGGACGAACTCGAGGTCGCCCTGTTCGGGTTTCGTCGGCATTCCGGTCGAGGGCCCGGCCCGCATCGACTCCACGAGGACGAGCGGCGTCTCGGTCATCTCGGCGAGTCCGAGCGGTTCGGACATCAGGGCGAACCCGCCGCCCGACGACCCGGACATGGCCTTCGCGCCGGCGTGGCTCGCACCGACCGCGAGCGCCGCCGCGGCGATCTCGTCTTCGACCTGCTCGGAGACCCCGCCCATGTCGGGGAAGTTCTGGCTGAGGATGGTGAACACGTCCGTCCAGGGCGTCATCGGATAGCCGGCGATGAACCGGCAGCCGGCGTCGATCGCCCCGTACGCGATCGCGTTCGAGCCCGACAGCAGCGCCTGTTCGGTCTCGTGAGTGCCTTCCGGCGCGCGTAGTTCGTGGTCGAAGTCGTACTCCTCGTTGATCGTCTCGTAGGCTTCGTGGAGGATATCGAGGTTCGCCTGGAGGACGTCCCCGCTCATCGCGTCTTCCATCAGGTCCTCGATGTGGTCGAGGTCCATCTCGAGCAGTGCCGCCGTGACGCCGACGCCGGCGGTGTTTCGCATGACCTCCCGGCCGTACTCCCGCGCGAGCGATCGGAGGTCAAGCGGGAACACGTGCCAGTCGTTCTCCTCGGCGCGGGCCTCCAGATCGATGTCCGCGACGTCCTCCTCGCTGATGAGGCCCTCGTCGTAGACGATGATTCCGCCCTCGCGGAGCTCATCGAGATTTTCCGAGAGAGGCTTGATCTCTTCGTTCCCGTAATAGGCCTCTTCCTGCGGGTTACGGGCGAACGAGTCGCCCAGTGCGAGCAGGAAGTTGTAGCCGTCTCCGCGTGACTGTACCTCGTGGTCTGCGGCCCGAATCTCGACGTAGGTGTGGCCGCCGCGAATTCGCGACGGATAGTGCCGATGGGTGAATACGTCGAGTCCCGAGCGCATCAGCGCTTTGGCGAAATTCTGGCTCGTCGAGTCGATTCCGTCGCCGGAACCCCCCGCGATTCGCCAGATAAGTTCATCGCTACTCATAGGTGATCAGTGGCCAGTGGCCAACCGTACTCGGAATTTTGCCCTACGTTGCCTAAAGACTTTGCTATAGATTACCAAGGATCTTTCGTGAAGAATGGACATCCATTGAAGAATATGTATGAACAATCATTATCATACAAGGAAAACGAGTTTAGAATTGTCCAGATTCGATCGGGCATTTCCGTTGCAGATAGCGGGGTGTGTCGCCGAAACCATTCCGCGCAAGCCGTCGATGGGGACGTCCGTTCCCGTCCCCGATCGTCGATTTCGAGAGGGACATCCCTTTTATCACGGGTACACGCTACGAACTCACATGGGCTACATCGTCCGAATGCCGGCGCTGGGTCCCGAGATGAAACGCGGGACCCTCCTCGAGTGGACAGCGGTCGAAGGGGAGCCAGTTTCCGACGGAGCGGCAATCGCCGAAGTGGCAGCCGAACCGGAACCGGACCTGAGGCCGAACTCGCGTGTCGGAGTGGTCGAGGCGCGCGACGGCGGCGTTCTGCGTCGGACATACCTCGAAGTCGGCGAATCGGTGCTGCCCGGGGCGCCGATTGGCATCGTCGCGCCGGGTGCGTGCGCCATCGAGGATCTCGAAGCGGCGGCGGCGACCGACCTCGAAGCGGTCGCAGAGCGCGTCGAGAAATCGCGGCCGTCGCCCACAGAAGGCGGCGCGGGCGCAGCCGCCGGCACAGGCGAATTCGGGACAGCACGTCGGGGCGAACTCGAGATGCCCGGTCGATCGGTCGCTGCGACGAACGCCGAGGGGATGCGAGGATCCATCGAGGCTGGTTCCTTCAGGTGGACATTCGACGAACCGGAATCGAGCGGCGGCACCGAAACCGGTCCGACCCCGGTCGACGTCTTCCTCGGCGGACTCGCGGCGTGTCTGTCGCTCAGCACCAGGTACCAGGCGACGAAACGTGACGCGTCGGTCGACGAGATCCGGGTCGACGTCGACGCGGCACCAGAGCGTGGCTCCGTCGAGCGGATCGAGGCGATGATCCGGATCGACGCCGACGAGGACGACGAGACCGTCGAGCGAATCGTTACCCTCGCCGAACGGGGCTGTCACGTTTCACAACTTCTTCGGGACGATCTGGCGATGACGCTCTCCTGGGAACGACGGCGACGGTGAAAATGGGTGCCGGCCGTCGCCGAGTGCCCGATCACGGCCGGTCGCGCTCGAGCCCAGTTTCACCGTTCCGGACGACCTCACGCCGACACAGAACAGCTCCGCTGTTACTCGGACCGAGTCCGCTAGTAGTCGGAACGGGTTCGCGGCCACCCGTTATGGTTCCGGCTACCAGACGCCCCCATCGGGGGTGACGGGCTCGAGGCCAGCCTCCTCGACGAACTCGGTGAGAAAGTCGACGCGGTCGGGAATCTCGTCCGGACGATGGGAGTCGGTGCCGACGGTCGCGGCCACGTCGTGTTCGCGCAGCACAGACAGGAAGGGGTCCGACGGGTGGACGATCCGTGCATCGGCCAGGGCACGCCCGGCGTTGATTTCCGGAACGGTTCGGGAGTCGGTGAACGCCTGGGCGACCCGTCTGTAGTGCGCGTCTGTCGCGCGTCCCCGCAACGGCGGTGTCCGCTCGAGCAGATCGACGTGAGCCGCGATATCGAACAGTTCGGACTCGACGAGTGTGACCAGTTTCTCGAAATACTCGTCGACGACTGCATCGCGCTCGGCCTCGGTCATCTCCGCGAAGTGTGACGCGATCTGGACGTTCTTCCCGCCGACGTCGTGAACGCTCCCTATCGCGTAATCGAAGCCGGCCTCCGAGAGAAATGCGTCGATCGCGGCCTCGTCACGTGGGTCGTAATCCATCTCGATGGCGTCGTAAATCTCGAGACCGAACTCCTCCCGCAGTCGCTCGATCCCTTGTCGGCGGCGCTCGTGAGTGAGGTCGAGATTGAACCCGTATACGCTCCGCATCGATTCGTGGCGGTCGCGTGGTGCCACGTTGCAGTGATCGGCGATACCCACACCCTCGAGACCCGCCGATTCGGCGGCTCGAATCATCCCTCTGAGAAAGTCGCCGTCCGAGTAGTTCGAGTGGACGTGAAAATCCCGCATACGTCGCCGACCACGAGGGACTTATTAGTTGTTGCGTTTACAGAATTACCGTTCGAAACGACAGGAACCAGTGTCTGAACGCCGACGCGAGCTACTCGTTTCGAGGGTTGCTCGGATGGTACTCAGTATCGTACTTACCGGGCTGGTCGTCGACGCGGTCCGGATTGAGCCGACCGCCGAGGAGCATGAAGTCAACGAGCGTCAGCGCGAGCATCGCCTCGACGACGGGAACACCTCGAGGCGGAAGGACGGGGTCGTGTCGACCGATGACCTTCTCTTCTTTGAGTTCGCCGGTCTCCCAGTCGGCCGTCTGCTGGGGTTTCGGAATTGAGGTCGGCGCGTGTAGCGTAACTTCGCCGTAGATCGGCTCCCCCGAGGAGATGCCGCCCTGAATGCCGCCGTGGTCGTTTTCGACCGGCGTCGGATTCCCCTCGTTGTCGAACTCCCAGTCGTCGTTTCGCTCTTTCCCCGTCCACTCGCGGGCCTCCCGGCCGAGGCCGAACTCGAATGCCGTCGTCGCTGGCACGGCCATCATCGCCTGTCCGAGACGGGCCGACAGCGAATCGAACCGGGGTGCGCCGAGTCCGACGGGGACGCCCCGTGCCTCGAAGTAGATGCTCCCGCCGATCGAGTCGCCCATTTCCTGATACTCCTCTATTAAGGTCTGCATCTCCTCGGCCGTGTCGGGATGTGCACAGCGCACGTCGTTTTCCTCGGAGCGTGCCACAATTTCCTCGAAGCTCACCTCGGGGGCTTCGACGTCGCCGATCTGGTTGACGTGGGCTTTGAGTTCGATCCCCTGTCGTGAGAGCAGTTTCTTCGCAATCGCGCCCGCGGCGACCCAGTTCACGGTCTCCCGGGCGGAGGAACGGCCGCCGCCGCCCCAGTTTCGCGTCCCGAATTTGGCCGAATACGTGAAGTCGCCGTGGCTGGGTCGTGGCGCGGTGATGAAGGGCTCGTACTTGCCCGACCGTGCGTCCTTGTTCTGGATCACCATCCCGATCGGCGTCCCGGTCGTATACCCGTCCTGAATCCCAGATTTGATCGAGACGGCGTCCGGTTCGCCGCGGCTGGTCGTGATCATCGACTGACCCGGTTTCCGGCGGTCGAGATCCTCCTGAATGTCCTCTTCGGAGAGTTCGAGCCCGGCGGGACAGCCCGAGACGGTACAACCCATCGCCTCCCCGTGGCTCTCGCCGAACGTAGTCACCTGAAAGAGGCGACCGAAGCGGTTGCCGTTCATTACCCTGTTCTCAGGGACGCGGACACTTAGCCCTGCAGGATTCGCATACGGAATGCGCTCCGTAACCGTCGGCTCGCAGGACGGTTGCAAATACCGCGTACAGGTATTTCAGTAACGATCCCGTACATTGTACAATGGGCAACGAGCAGTTCGATCCCGACCCGTTCGCCCTGTACACAGCGACCGGTGAACTCCCGGCCGACGACGTGCTTCGTCTCTTCGCTGATCGACGCGCCCGTTACGCGGTCGTCTACCTCGCCGATCATCCGACGCCGACGCTCGAGGAACTCGCCGACGTGATCGCCGCGAAGGACGCGAGCGTCGAAGGGACCATCGCCACACCTGCCGACCGTGATCGCGTTCGTATTCGACTCTATCACGCGATACTTCCCAAACTCGAGTCGCTGGGGTTCATCACGTACGACGGCGAGACGAACGCCGTCACTGAGACCGACATCCCACCGGTAGTGATCGACGCCCTGGGGGTGACCGACCGATCGTCATGAACTCGCTTGGAACGTTCATCGAGACGATCGACCGACAGCGAAAAACGCTCGAGGTCCACACAGACATCGATGCGGTCGTTTCGGAACTCAGACGCCAGTTCGAGACGCGGAACGTGGACCTCGTTCATCGCTCGCTCGGATCGCTCGACGAGACCGGATTCGTTATCGTCCGGGACCCAGACGGCGAGTTCCGTGGCGCGCTGGGTATCGACCAGTTTCAGGCCGTTCTCTCGCCGCGAACCCACCCTTCGTGGGAACTCGCCGAAACCAATCAGGACCGATCGGCGCTCTTCGATTTCCTCGACAACACGTTGTTTGCGTCCTACAGCCGTCGGCAGATGTTAGCAACAGCCCGCGAGATCGAAGAGCGAGCGTGGCGCATCGGCTCCGGCAATCTCTATAGCGGATTCCAACGGGCGAGCGCGTTCGCCGCGCAGACCGAGGTCTACGACCGGCTGGGAAGCCACGGATCGCTCGCGGTGACGGTGTTCCTCGACGATGCGTGGGACGCGTCCGTCCCGGAGGGTGTTACGGTGGTGTCCGAACCGGACAGCGAACTCGGCAAGTACTGGCTCGTCGTGTTCGACGGCGGCGATAACGAACTAGAATCCTGTGCGTTGATCGCCGAAGAACGGCGACCGGGGGAATTCTACGGGTTCTGGACGTACGATCCGCCGACCGTTCGTGAACTGATCACGTACCTCGAAACGACCTACGATATCGCGTGAACGCACCCCGTGGTTAAGCCCGAGGCACTCTCGCTGTATCTTCTGTAGACGAGCGAGGGTGCCGATGTATGCACCGAGCTAACTGCGCTCGGTTCCGATCGTCGAAAACTGCGTAGGACGTCGATCCGATCAGTTCGCTACGAGTACCGGATCAGGGGAGTTCGAACTCGATCGCCGCACCCTGGCCGAAGCCGACGCACTCGGTCGCGATTCCGCGATCGACGCCGCGGCGGTTCATCTCGTGAACGAGCGTCACCGGGAGGCGCGCGCCCGAACACCCGAGCGGGTGGCCGATAGCAATTGCGCCACCGTTGACGTTGAGTTGCTCGTCCGGGATGCCGAGTTCGCGCTGGGAGTACAGCGTCTGGCTGGCGAACGCCTCGTTGATCTCGACCAGCCCGTAGTCGTCTAGCTCCCGACCGGCGCGTTCGAGGAGTCCCTCCGTCGCCGGAACTGGACCGACCCCCATGATAGTGGGGTCGACGCCCGCGACGTAGCTGGTCCCGACCTCCGCGAGGATCTCGAGATCGTTTTCGTCGGCGACGTCACGGCTGGTCAGCAAGACGCCGGCGGCACCGTCGGCGATCTGCGAGGCGTTTCCGGGTGTGACCGTCCCGTCCTCTTTGAAGACCGTCGGGAGGTCGGCGAGCTTCTCGGGGGTCGTCCCGGGACGCAGCCCTTCGTCTTCGTCGTGGACACCATCGGCGGTCTCGAGCGGGACGATTTCGTCGTCGAATCGGCCCTCCTCGGTGGCTTCGACCGCGCGTTGCTGGCTGCGTGCGCCGTACTCGTCCTGTTCCTCGCGGGAGATGTCGAACTTCTCGGCGACCTTCTCGGCAGTCATCCCCATCGCCAGGTTGCGCATTCCGTATCGCTCCTCGAGACCGGGATACAGATCGCCGCTGTCGCCGCCCCCCATCTTGACGCGGCTCATGCTCTCGACGCCGCCGGCGATGACCGCCGAGTGGCGGCCCGCGGCGATCGAATCGGCGGCACTGATGATTGCTTGCGCGGAGGACGCACACTGTCGGTCGACGGTCGTCGCCGGAACTCCTTCCCCGAGTTCGGAGAAGAGCGCGATCTGTCGCGCGATATTCGTCCGCTGTTCCGAGCGCTGCTGGGCGCACCCCCACATCAGGTCGTCGACGTGATCCCCGGAGAGCCCCGTCTCGGCGAGCATCTCGTTGACCAGCGGAATCGAGAGGTCTTCGCTTCGGATGTCCGCGAGCGCACCGTCTTCCCTTCCCTGGGCTGTTCTAACAGCGCTAACGATTACCGGCTCATTGCCTGACATTGTATACCAACATTTCCTGTGGACATAAATAGCTACTCGCTCCGGAAAGTTCTCACTCGAAACGATGAACGGACGATGCGATCGCGGATCGAGGTGTCACTTCCGTCGCTCGAGTCCGGCGCCCAGATCCTCGAGCATCCCGAAGAAGCCGGGGAACGAAACGTCGACGTGGTCGGCTCCCCTAACGGTCGTCTCGCCGGTTGCGACCAGCCCCGCGAGCGCGAGCGCCATGATTATCCGGTGATCGTCGCGTCCCGAGACCGTCGTTCCCTCGAGTCGCGAGTCGCTCCCGTGGATCGTCAGGGAGTCGGGCTCTTCGGTCGTTTCGACGCCCATCTTTCCTAGCTCCTCGGCCATCGCGCTCACCCGGTCGGTTTCCTTGTACCTGACGTGCTCCGCGTCGACGATCTCGGTATCGCCGTCCGCGACCGCACCGAGCGTCGCGATCGTCGGCAGTAGATCCGGCGTGTCCTCGACGGAGACACGAATCCCGGACAGCGGTGCCGACACGACGTCGATCGTCCCCTCCTCGCGGTTCCAGTCCACGTCCGCGCCCATCCGGTCGACGAGTTCGACGATGGCGCTGTCGCCCTGCGCGCTCGGGTGAGCCCCTTCGATGCGGACGCCCGCACCTTTCTCACCGGCGATCGCACCTGCGGCGAGCGGATACGAGATCGACGAGAAGTCGCCGGGGACCGCGTATTCGCCGCCCACGGGCGCGTAGATCTGTCCACCCGCCACTTCGAAGCCTTCGTCGGTTTTTCGTGCGCCGACTCCGAAATCCGCGAGTACTTCGAGCGTTATGTCGACGTACGGCGCGGATTTGAGTTCCGTCTCCAGATCAATCGCGAGCCCGTCATCGGTGACCGCACCGGCCATCAGTAGCGCGGTGATGTACTGGGACGAAACGTCGCCCGGGATCGACACCTCGCCGCCGGTCAGCGGCCCGGTGACGACAAGCGGGGCCTGTCCGTTCCCGCGAGTGCTGTAGGCGTCGACCTCGAGGTCGGCGAGGGCCTCGAGCAGCGGGCCCTGGGGCCGAGACCGAAGGGATTCGTCGCCGGTCAGCACCGAGGTGCCGTCGGCCAGGGCCGCGGCGGCGGTGACGAGACGCATCGTCGTACCGCTGTTCGCGCAGTCGATGACGTCCGCGGGCACGTCGGGCCGGCCGTCGAAGCCCTCGATGTCGAGGGTTCCGGTTTCCCGTCGGTCGACCTCCCCACCGAATAGGTCCACCGCGCGGGCGGTCGCTTGCGTGTCTGCGCTCCAGAGCGCGTCCCGCACTATCGCCTCGTCCGCGTAGCCCGCCGCGAGGATCGCCCGGTGGGTGTAGCTCTTCGAGGGCGGCGCACGCGCCGTCCCCGAGACACTCGAGGGCGTGATGGTGACGTTCATGGTCGCTCTGTCGTGTGGCCCCGCCTTACCGATACCGATCCCCGTACTGGAACGGATTCTCGGACCGGTTACAATCTCCGTAGCGAATGTGAACCTGCCGTTCGATACGTCCCGCTTTTTCTCGCGTCCCGTCGAGCGCTCGAGAGCCCGGAATTCGGCACACGACCCCGTCAGGTACCTCCACAGGCCGTCCGGTTCGACGGCGGGACGGTCCACCGAGGAAATTTGGTTCGCGTCGCCGTAAGAGCGACTATGACCGCACGGATTCTGGTCGCGTTCGACGAATCTACGCAAGCGAATATCGCGTTACGGTACGCCCTCTCGACGCACCCCGATGCGGAGATTCACGTACTTCACGTCAACGATCTGGAGGAGTGGTACAGGAACGAGGACCTGAACGATTTCTACCCCGAGGACGCGTCCGAAAAGTCACTGGAAGCCGCGGAAACGCTCCTGGAGAGGGCCGAGGAGATTGCACGAGAGTACGACGCGGAAGTGCGTACGGTGTCGATCGATGGGGATGCAGCGTCCACCATCGTGAGGTACGCGGAGGACCACGACGTCGACCACATCGTCGTCGGTAGTCACGGCCGCGAGGGACTGGTTCGATATTTACTCGGAAGCGTCGCCGAACACGTCGTTCGACGGTCGCACGTCCCCGTGACGGTTATCAGAGAGGAGCAGCCACCGTGAGAAATCTGGCTGGCTCCTCGCGACGCAACCGTCTCCGAAAAATCGACGACGTGAACGATTTTATGCCCATGCATCCGGTAGCTGTCGGAAAACCTGACGATCGTTGGCCCACGATCTGATCGCCCCGCCGAGTGCGCCGGGAGGAGCGTGAAGTACTTCGGGGACAAGCCCCGAGGCACTCGCCTTGTTCATCTGTAGAACGCGAACAGGAGTACGCCGTACTCCGGGACGAATCCTGCGAAGAAGAACGTCGCGAACGTGACGACTACCATGTCGAGCAGTGACGCGAGGACCGTCATTATCCCGCCGTGGACGGCCCCGGAGATGACGGTGCCACCGGCGAGAAAAGCGGTGACGATACCGCCGAGGATACCGATGGTCACCCACGAGAACGCGAGGATCTCCGGGTTTATCGCGACGACCAGTCGGCTCCTGATCACGGCGAAGACGATAACCAGGAGTCCGATCAGCATCACTCCCCAGTCGATATCCATTACCACCTGCTGCTCTACCTCCACCGATAAATCCCTACTCAGAATTTTGGACTGTGAACGGAAATTTACGTATTCGGAGAGGCTGTCGATACCAGAACGTCGATCATTCAGGTCGTTCGAGAAGCGTCGTTGCATCGCTTGCTGGAGTCTGTCGGCCCGGAGTCACCACCCTCATCCGTTGTGACGGATTCGCGGCCACCGCCACGACTACTCGTACCAATCAGTTTCGAACGCTGTGAAGGAAATACGCACGCTCGCGGAATCCCATCGGTCAGGAATCGTACCTACACCGCCGTTTCACGGCGACAGACCGTGGTAACTCGGACCCAGTTACGAGCCGGGATTGACGGCACGGTAACTCGACCAGCTCGGGGTAATCCGGTTCCAGATTGAAAATCGGGGTGTCGTTCTCGAGACCCGCTCAGGCTCGGGCACCCATCGATTCGGGAGCGGTTCGGCGGTGTTTCGCCCACGAACCGATCGCGCCACCCAGTGCACCGGGGATGGCGTAGAACGCGAGCAACATGAGGCCGAGGACGAGCACTCCGAACGATGCGACGAGGCCCGCATAGAGCAGGGTCGTAAACGTCGTAATGGCTAATAGGATCAGCGACCCGAAGACGGTGGCGATACCGCCGTGGACCGCACCGGACCCCATCGTCCCGCCAGCGAGGTATCCGGCGGTGAGGCCACCGAAGAGCCCGATTCCGCCCCAGTACAGGAACACGACCGACGCCTCCGAACCCACGTAGATGAACCCGCTAATTATTCCCAACGCGAGGGTCACGACGAATCCAGTTATGACTGCTGACCAATTGATGTGCATGATCAATTGTTACTATGCTGTCATTGGTTATAAACCCCATTTCACGTAATACGGATAGTACGATCATCTGAGCAGACATTAAACAGTATAATAAATATATATATATATATATTTTATAATAAAATTCAGTGAATTTATTCAGTAGTGTACTGACATGGATTGCTGAGCCATACGTACGCCGAAATACCTCCTGGTATTAAGTCCTCAACCGGTGTATGACGGCTTGAGAAAACTCTCTGTTCGCCGATCTTCGAGCAACTGGGGAGAGGGTCGGCGAGGATATCCCGTCTCTCGTTGCGTGAGTCAAAAAACATGACAGATCAAGGTACTTTCGACCTCTCGAGAGGTGACAGTGACGGCTACCAATGACCGGGGATGACGACCTGTCCTCGACACGCTTTCTCCGGCTTCTCCTGGTGGTGTTCGGTACGCTGTCTGTCGTTATCGTATTGCCGTTCCTCCAGCCTGTACTGGCGGCTGCATTGCTGGCGTATCTGGTCACACCGATAAACTACAGGCTCTCGCGTCGACTCGGTGCTACCGTGGGCGCGGTCGTCACGATACTGGTCACGGTTATCGTCGTTCTCGTTCCACTCCTGCTGATCCTCGGCGTCGCAGTGGATCAGGCCGTGTCGCTGGCGAGCGGTGCCGAAATCCCGGACATCGCCGCCGTCGAAACTGCCGTCCAAGAGCAGTTCGGAACGGACGCAGACCTCCAAGCCCTCATCGAACCGGTTTCCGGTGCGGTCGAAACCGGTCTCCGCGGCGTCCTGGGTGGTGTCGTCGGTATCGTCGGTGGTATCCCTGCGTTCGTCGTCGGCGCGGTGGTCTTCTTGTTCACCTTCTACTATCTCCTGCGTGACGGAGACACATTCGTCGCCTGGCTCCGAACGGCCGCCCCACTCGAGCCGAACGTCATGGACGAACTGATAGAACGCACCGACGACCTCCTCTGGGCAGCCGTCGTCGGCAATGTTATTGTCGCCGGCTTACAGGCGATACTGACCGTTCTGGCCTTCGTGGTCATCGGCTTCGAGGATCTCATCTTCTGGGGCGTGGTCACGTTCGTCCTGTCGTTGCTTCCGCTCATCGGTGCGTCGATCGTCTGGGTTCCAGCAGTGATTTATCTCGTGATCGTGGGGAACATTCCAGCAGCGGTGGGGCTGCTGATATATGGATTCGTCGTCATCAGTGGCTCGGATAACGTCGTCCGGCCACTCGCGATGCAACGCGGCGCACGCCTCAATTCCGGGTTGCTCGTTCTCGGCATCTTCGGTGGTGTGGCCGTCTTTGGATTCCTCGGTCTCTTCATCGGTCCGGTCATACTGGGGCTATCGAAAGCCATTATCGACCTGTTGGTGGAAATACGCAGTACACCTAGAGAGATCCTCTGAGAAACAGACCTGCGCGAACGACTGGCCGACAGTAGTACTCTGCCTTGTTTAGTGTCGACCCGCTGACCTGAGGCCGTTCCAGAGAACCGATCTGCCTGCCGGCTTCTGCTCAACATGTGCGCGTCTGAGCTGTATCAATACTCTCCTACCGAAGAGCGGAACGGCAAACTGTTACCGCATTCGGGACGCCAGTTGGACGTACGACCCATGCAAACCGTAGACAATCAATCGGTCGGGTCGATGTTGGTTCCGACTGATGGCAGCGACGTCGCGGGCCAGGCACTCGAGAAGGCACTAGCCTTCGCTGATCGCCTCGATGCGAACGTTCACGTGCTATCTGTCGTCGATACGACGGGGAATCCCCTGAAGTTCGGCGTCGCCGAAGTCGACGAACTCAACCGGGCTGGCCAATGCCTGGTCGACGAAATCGTCGATGCCCACGACGACCGTGACGTCGAGATCTACGGTGCGATCCGTCGAGGTCGTCCCGCCGATATGATCCTCAACTACGCCACCGAGAACGAAATCGATCTGATCCTCATTGGACGGACCGGCCGAGGCAGGGTCGCGGACGTACTGCTTGGTAGCACCGCAGACCGGGTGGTTCGGCAGGCATCGATTCCCGTGATCGTCGTTCCTGGATCTGAACCAGACGAATGATGACGGTACTTAACGGATCGCCTTCTCGTTTGTCGTTAGTAATAAAAATAACAAGTATGGAGTGAAGCGCAAAGAACACTTGCGCTAATCGCATGCGGGCATGAACGCGGTCTCGATCAGTTCGCTCAATCTAACTTGACTCCGGCGGTTGTACGTCTCGTCTAAGATCGACTGTTTGAGCTGGATCTCATCACTGTGCTTCTCGATGCGGCCTACGACCCTGTACTCGATATCGAACGGACCGACCGTGTTTCGCGGTTTGTACGAGGCGACCGGCACGACTCCTGCGGCCAGCAGGCGGTCGTGCCAGTCAAAGGTATCGAAGGCGCTGTCACCGAGCATTCAGATCGGCTGGCATCGCCAGCACGTGGGTCGAATCGATCCGATAGGTTGAGTCGAGCAGGCCGCGGCACGATTCAACGGTCGGCCGTACACGGCTACACCGCTGCGCCGTCTCGAGGACAGTTTCCCGGTAATTCAGTACGACGGTGCAATTCCGTTAATAGTGTTGCTATGGTATCACTACCCATGGATGAAACCGATTCACCGATACGGAACGTCCGAATCTGGGCGGCTCACGAACGCCTCGGGTGGTGGATTCTCGGACTTGTATTACTGGCCGTGTTGGGACTGGTCGTCGACCAGTACCTCCCGTGGCTCGTCTTCGGGTTGTTCATCTACTATGTCGCCCGGCCCATCACGCAGCGACTCGAGCAGCGCATTGCCTCGCCGTCGCTCGTAGCTGCGCTGACGCTGCTTCTGATCGTCGTCCCGATCGTGGTGATGATCGGCGCGATCCTACTGGTTGCTCTCGGGCAGTTGGTAACCGCGGTCGCGGACCTGCCGATCGACAGGATCCTCGCGCAGTTGCCGGTTCAGATCTCGGACCTTCCGAACACGCCCTCTGAGGTGTACGACACGACGGTCGTGTTGATCCAGGATCCGTCGGTTCAGAGCCTGCTCGGGTCGGTCGGCGGCGTGGTCGGCGCCATCGGTGCGACGCTGTTCAACATGTTCATCTCGCTGCTGATCGCGTTCTTCCTGCTGGTCAGTGACCGAACTATCGCCGACTGGTTCGAATCTAACGTGTTCGGCGAAGACAGCCTGGCAACCGACTACCTCTCGGTCGTCGATCGAGGACTGGGTTCGATCTACTTTGGGTACACGATGACGATTTTCGCGGTGATCGTCCTCTCGGCGATCATCTATACGGTGTTTAATTTCTTTGCGCCCGGCGACCTGGCGATCCCGTCCGCGGTGCTGTTCGCCGTCGTCACCGGCCTGTTCACGCTCGTTCCACTCGTGGGTCGGTCGATCGTCTACTTCCTCATCGCCGCGACTCTCGCCCTCCAGGCGGTCGCCGCCGATCCACGACTACTCTGGTTCCCGCTCGTGTTCCTCGCGGTCATGATCGTCGCGTTCGACAATCTCGTCCGGACGTACATCCGGCCGTACCTCTCCGGACGACTGCTCAACACCGGGCTCGTCATGTTCGCGTACCTGTTCGGACCGCCGCTGTTCGGCTGGTACGGGATCTTCCTCGGTCCATTCCTGATGGTGTTCATCGTGACGTTCGTCCGGATGATCCTCCCAGTCCTGGCCGGTCGAGATCGCGATCGCGTCGACGTCGAACCCGAACACACGCTCGACGAGTATGCCGAGAGCGTCGCCGATCGGCAGAGGAAACGGCCCTCCGAAGCAGACCGCTCCGACCTCGGGTCCGAGGGAGATCCGACAGCGTGAGTTACTCACTTCGTCGGTGAGTTCTTCGTCGTGCTGGTGATCATCGGACTGACCCTCCGGTACCTGCCGTCACAACCGAGCGACGAGCGCATCTGGTTAGATACCGATGGAACAATCCTGGGGATCGTTGGAATCATCGGCGGATCGCTGCTCGCCGGGTACTACGGCTGGATCCGCCAACTTCGGCCGCTCGTTATAACTGGAAGGCTGATTTAGCCGCTCGGTATCACCATCCTCACGGCGTTCGTCCACGGGGAACTCCGGCAGGAGCGGGCCGGCCAACCGACGCTGATTCCGCCAATCGTCCTGCGGAACCGAATGATCACTGCCGGCATCTCGACGTTCGCCAGCCAGTTGCTGATCCTGTCCGGGTTCGTATGTTTACGGTCCCGGTGTTTCTCCAGTCAGCCTTGTGGTTCTCGGCGTTCCACGCTCGCCGTGGCGGTGGGATCGACCGGCTGGCGGCGGTACGTCGCCCAGAAACGCCTCATTCAAGTCGGTCTCGTGCCCATCGGGGCCGGTCTACTGGTTTTAACCCAACGAACCGCACCAGATCTTACCATCATCGAGATGATCCTGCCGATGACAATCATCGGCGTCGCTCTCGAAAGTTCCGCCGGCAGTCATATGATAATTTAACAGAATGTTATTGTCAGCAAGACGTTCGTCGAACGCTCCTGCGACGCTCTCTCTCTCTCTTTCGGGATTGTTGTTCAGCGACATGACGAAACCGAAGTAAATAGAGTACTTGTGAGAAATAGGATGTTTATTCATGTAACCTCAACACCACTAATTACCTTTGCCGACTTACCTCTCTTGAGAGAGAACTGTGATGATGTTGCACAAGATATTCATCTCCGAAAGTGGAGGTGTCGGCCGACAGAACAAATCAGATCAGATCGAGCACGAGCCATGAGCCTCTTGCAGGTTCTCCCGTTGGTCATGGTGATGATTACAGGTCCACAGATACTCTCCCCCATCTTCCTCGCCACGAGCGAAAAGTGGCGGACGAACTCGATAGCATACGTCTTCGGTGCGTCCCTCTCCATCAGTCTCATCGTCATCATCGCGTATTTCATCGGGAATAGCCTCAGTGGTAGTGGCAGCCTGCTCGGTGCGAGCGCACAGGAGCTACTCTATCTCGTCGTCCTTGTTCTCCTCCTCTATGCAGCGGTGGGGACCTATCGGACACGGAATGTGTCAGATCCACCAGCGTGGATGGGCAAGCTGACCACGGCGACGCCACGGTTCTCGTTTCGACTGGGGTTCCTCCTGTTGGGCTTTTTCCCAACCGACATCGTCACCTCGGTGAGCGTCGGAACCTACCTCGCGGCGAATGGCGATCCGGTCGCGGACGCAGCAGGGTTCGTCCTACTTACGCTCTTCATCCTGGCGCTTCCGTCGCTCAGCGTGTTCGCACTGGGCAAACGAGCCGAAGCCGCACTCCCAAAGATTCGTGACTGGATGGACGAGAACTCATGGATCATCTCCGAAGCGGTGATTGTGCTCTTCGTCATCATGACGCTGCAGAATCTCCTCGGATGAGACATCTACAAATAAGCAAGGCGAGTGCCTCGGGGTCAAACCCCGAGGCAGTTCACAATCTATGAGTCAGAGCCTCACAAACCAGGAAGAAACCCGAAAATGACAAGCGAAGTCGTCTTCGAACGCCACTCGTGTTCTTCGAGTGGCCTGAGAACACCTACTGTGCTCAACTGATAAAGGGACACAACGAGTATGTTCGATACAGAGATGGCGTCCAGTACCGATTCCTCGGCGACGGTCGGTGAAGAAGTCTGCCGACTATACGAGCGGTATCAGTCGGTCGAGAGTGACGAGGAACGCCACGAGATTGCCCTCGAGATGGGGACGCTTGACGGACACCGTCACGCCGATATCTACGCTGCACTCGAGGACGAGTAATTCGACAGGGTTTCTCAGCACCTCCTTAGCCATCGACGGAACACTAGCAACATCAAAGCCGCCGACGAAGTAGCCGCTTGAGGAGCGTCCGAGAGTGGAAGATATCGCGGTCTACTCCGTCGAGGTCGCGTGATCCCCCTACCAGCGCCTTCCTGCCCGTCTCTCGGGAGCGTTCGGACCTTCAGTTGAGTACGCCCTTCCTACTTCTAAGGCCTGTACCAATCAATTCGCAGCTCCACTGGTTGGCTAGTTCGGGACGGATCGTTTGAAATATGTCAGTTCACTCAATTCATCTTCTCAGCCTCGTTTAGATACCTGAATTCATGGGTTAGAGTGCTCAAATTGTCGAGATTCCGTACCAACACTTATCAGCCAAGCTGCGTGTCGTGCGGTTGTACGGTAGACGCGATTCACGAGACTGATCCGGTATTCCGTCCGATTGCAGCGGTAGCCCGCGATGGCCAGCGAGACGAACACCACGGTCGCGAGGAGATACCGACGAGTGATACATGTTCCCGCGGTTACCGATCTTCGGATCCTGTGCCATCGTCCGGTCGTGATGTACCCGTTTGGATCTTCGCAATGCCATCGTCGAGGGGAACTCCCTCGAGTTCTTGACGCCAGTACGGGGTAAAGTCGGTCGGCGTCGGTTCGGTTACGGTCCACTCGTCGGTCAGAACGTGGTCGAGTTTCGCTTTGACGTCGTCCAGCAAGCGGTCACCCACGTCTCCGCTTATATCCCCGCGCTGTATCGCCTCGTTGATGGCCCGGTGTTCCGCCACGAGAATGCGCCGGGTTCCGAGTCGTTCCTCGTGGCGACGGACGTCGGGATACCGGTCGAGCAACGACTCGAGGGCGGCTTCGAGCTCCGCGCGTTCGCGTCTGTAGACCGCGGTGACGTCCTCGAAGACGCTCTCCGAAATCTCGTCGCCTTCGCGGAGTCGCTCTGCAGTGTCGAGGGCTGCGTCGACGCCGTGAAGGCGACCGACGAGCGACTCGTAGAGTTCCTGGGGCGGCGTTCGCTGACCGATCTCGAAACGGTCGAGAAGTCTGCCCATCGTCGAGCCATTGACCAGAAGCGTGAACGCGGCGACACCGATGACCATCGCAGAGAGTTGTGCCACGAGGGGGTCTGAAATCGCCCCCGTTTCGGAGACGCCCAGGATCAGCGCGATGGAGACGGAGGCGTGAATGCCGCTCCACGTCAATACGTGCTGGTAGGACCGCGGAATCGAGTCGACGAGCCATCGATTGAGCAGTTCGACCAGGGGGTAGATGACGACGGCGCGCGCGAAAAATACGAGAACGATCGCCGCGAGGACGTGCCCAACGGACTCGACCTGGAGAGCGATCGGTGTGACGATGCCGATGGCGACGAAGATGATGGTGTTCGCGATGACGGCCGCGTATTCCCAGACGTTCTCGAGGGTGAAGTGCGACGTCGGGGGCAGCTCCGTGGCCCCGCTGGGCGAGGCGAGGAAGATTCCGGCAGTCAGCGTTCCGATGACGCCGCTGCTGCCGAGAACGTCGAGGAAGACGTAGACGCCGTATGCGAGACCCACCGAGACGACGATCGTGGTCAGACTGTCGTCCGCAAAGGCGATGAGTTCGGTGGCGATGTATCCGGCTACAGCACCGACGAGTGCGCCGCCGACCACCGCGACGGTGATACCGATTCCGACGTCCCATAGGAACCGGCCGTGCGTGTACATCTCTCCGAGTGCGACGCCCGCGGATTCCGCCTCGAGGATGATAGCGAGAACCGACGAGTAGACCACGATCGAAACGCCGTCGTTCAGGAGGCTCTCGCCCTCGACGAGGATCGCGAGGCGCTCGGGGGCGCCGATGTCGTCGAACGTGGCGAGCACCGAAACGGGGTCGGTCGGCATGATGATGACGCCGAACAGGATCGCGATCACCAGCGGGAACCCGAACAGAAACCGACTCACGACGGCGACGATGGCGATCGAGACGAGGAGTCCCGGGACGGCGAGGGCGAGAATGGGGACGAGATTCTCGCGGAACCCTCGAGGGTCGATGTTGACCGCTTCGTTGAAAATGAGGATCGGCAGTAAGACGAGCAAGATGAAATCGGACGTGAGTTCGACGTCGACCGGAGAGCCGACGACGGAAATGAGCAATCCCGTGACGATGAGACCGGTCGTGTACTGTATGCGCTCACGTCTCGCACTGACGACCCCGACAACGGTGGCGATGGCGAGGAGATAGAGGAGGGTTATTAACTGGTCCTCGATGCCGACCATAGGCGCTGTTCGGCAGTTAGTCAAATAAACACCCTCTCCAAAATAGTGGTTCAGATTCCTTCCATCCGTGAATTTCACGGCAATTGTATATAGATCTCGAGTGATATTTTTCTGAGAGATGCACCGAAGATCGAAGGGGCAGCAACGTGGCTGCGCAGAGAATTCGTCCGCGTCGCCCGGTCAGCCTCAGACGGTATTCCGGAGGGTGTTCGGTGAACCGCAGAGGATGATCTACTCCTCCTCTCGCTCGTTCCGACGCCTGCGCTGTGCGATGATTTGATCGGGCGTCACCGAACAGCCACAGGGACCGACGGTACCGGTCTCGGGACCGGTGGTCGTAATTCTGGTCACCAACCGGCCACAGCACGGACAGTCTGGGAGCGACGACGATCTATCGCCGTCATCTGGGCCTCGATCGCTACTCATACCGACCCCCTATACACGGTCTGTTTCACTCCTGATCCTGGACCAAAAGCTAGTCTCGTCTTGCGATTTCGATGATGTGCGGGACGTTTATATCCCGTTGGAATGAACGTAAGCATGGCTCCTGGACCCTCGCGGGTTTGGAAGCCAAGTCTCGGGTGCTGTATCCACCCGGGGCGTTTGAGCGATGCCCCCTCGCTTCTGGAGACTGGCTTCCGTTTTACCCAATGGTCTTTTATGACTTATAACTACTGTTAAATTTGGAAAATTTACGACAGAGATAGATAGTCGAAACCAATCAAATCGCCAGCGGAAAGGGCCGAGAACGACTGACAGGCTCGTCCCGATGACAGTTCGCGAATCCGATGTTCGAACCGGCACATCGCTCGAGTCAAAATCCCGAACCCGACGCACTACGAACAGCCGATCGACGACGCGATCTCGAGCAGCGGGGAATCGTCGACGAGGCTCGAGACTTCGTAGCTCAGGTCGTCGCAGGTCCAGAAGATGCTCCGAATTCGGCCGTCGCGTCGGTAGGCCGTCTGCCCGTCGAATTCGATCTGCTCGAGCACGTCGGGATTGAACCGCTGTTGTTGTCGAACGGCAACGTAGAGTTCTTTCGCGATCACGTTCGGATCGTTGTACCAGAGCGTCGCGATGGTGCCGCCGTACTTCGGCTTCTGTTCGATCACCGTAACTCGATCGAGGACGTACGCGTCCGGCACGTCCGGGTCGGGCAGGTCGTAGGGGAGAATTTCTTCCGCGCCGGTCAGCGACTCGAAGACTCCTTCGGGCTCGGACCCGTCGGTGACGACGGTCGCACCCTCCGGCGGTTCGTACGTGAACGTTCCCGACTGTATCCCCTGATCGATCGAGAGATCCTCGTACGTGACGATCAGTTCGTGGAGCGTCTCGCCGTCCTTGGCGACTACGTTGCGCTCTTTGATCGGATATCGGTACTCGTCGTCGATCCAGATCGTCCGGGAAACGTCCACCGTCTCGGGATCGCCGGTCACTCGCAACGGGACGACGAAGGTCGTTTCGCCGACGACGAGATTGATCGTCGGCCCGACGTCTTCCGCCGGCGGTTTCGTCTCGATAACGTGTGTATCGCGCCCGTTTACGGTCTCCTGGCCCTCGTACCCGAGTTCGTGATTCGACCGAAGGTCCTCGAGGACGAGTCGGACCCCGTCAGTGTCGACCTTGTTCGGGTGATACTGTTTGTCAACCGTTTCGGTCTTCGGGTTGTACTCCCACGTCGTCGCACGGTTCGTCACGGTGACCGAACCGGCGGGGGTGTCGGGATCAGTCGACTCGACTACCTCGATGCGCTGTTTGGCCGGCGGGGCCCGTGCGAGACGCTCGACTCTTTCGACCGACCCATCGGGAGCGTCGACCTGCATGGTTCGACGGGCCGTCAGGTCGTGCATGTGACGGCGCGTCTCGATCGCGGACTCGAGGAGTTCGTCACTCGTCGGCTGCTCGCCGTTCGTGTCGTCGCTGTCAGGGGTGGTTGCACAGCCGGGGAATGCAACTGCCGCCCCGATCGCTACTATCTGCCGGCGATTCATACGTGTGAGAGTCCTAACTTAATTCATAAATGTGTTGGTCTGAATCGACAGCCGGCGACACGGAACCCTGGGATTATGTAGCCACCCGATAGATACCTTCGCATGAACGTGGACGTTGATCTCACTCCCCTTCGCGAGTACCTCTCGGAAACCGGCCTAGACGGGTACCTGATCGACGACGACGCGTCGGACGCCGACCAGCGGTACGTCTCCGGGTTCAGCGCTCCCGATCCCTACCAGACGCTAGTAACCGCTTCGGAGGTCCACGTGCTCGTCTCGGGTCTCGAGTACGGCCGCGCGAAATCGGAGGCGAACGCCGACTCGGTCTCCCGACGTGCGGACTACGAGTACCAGCGGCTGGTAGCAGAGCACGGCCAGTACGAGGGGAAAATACGGACTCTGGCGGCGTTTTGTCGGGAACACGAGGTCTCGTCGATCGCCGTTCCGCGAAACTTCCCAACGGGAACCGCGGACGGACTCCGGGAACGCGGTCTCGAGGTGACGGTCGAACCCGACGGGATCGTGACTGACGTCCGCGCGAAGAAAACTGACTGGGAGGTCGAGCAGATTCGAGCGACCCAGCGGGCCAACGAAGCGGCGATGGCGCGAGCCGAGGAACTGATCGCGACCGCCGACATCGACGACGGCGTCCTCGTTCGCGACGGGACGCCACTTACCAGCGAGCGCGTCACGGAGGAAATCGAGATCACCCTGCTGCGACACGGCTGCGGGCTCGACGAAACCATCGTCGCCTGTGGGGCCGACGGCGCCGATCCCCACGACAGGGGCAGCGGGCCGCTCGAGTCAGGCGAGTTGATCGTGATCGACATTTTCCCGCGGGACAAGGACACGGGCTACTTCGCGGACATGACCCGGACGTTCGCCCGCGGCGACCCCGGTGAGGAGGCTCGGCGGCGCTACGATGTCACGCTCGCGGCCTACGAGGCCGCACTCGAGACCGTTCGGGCCGGCGTCACGGGTGCCGACGTCCACGACGCCGCCTGCGACGTAATCGAAGACGCGGGCTACGCGACGATCCGGAGCGATCCGAACGCCGAGACGGGATTCATTCACAGCACCGGCCACGGCGTCGGCCTCGACATCCACGAGCAGCCGAGCGTCTCGCCGTCTGGCGGCGGTCTCGAACCGGGTCACGTGATCTCGATCGAACCCGGCATCTACGACCCCGCGGTCGGCGGCGTCCGCATCGAGGACCTCGTGGTCGTCACCGCGGACGGATACGAGAACCTGACCGACTATCGGATCGGGCTCGAGCCGACCGCCGACTGAATCGCTCCGCCGCGAGCCCACCGTGACCTCGAGTTAGCGATAGCCGCCGCCGGCCCCGCCGCGAGCCTCGTCGATGCGCTCGAACTGGTCGTCGTCGAGGTCAACCTCGACCGCGCCGACGTTCTCCGCGAGTTGCTCGGGCGTCCGCGCGCCGACGATCGGGACGCACGTAAAGCGTTCTTGTGCCATCAGCCACTGCAGTGACACCTGCGCCGGAGTGGCGTCGACCTCGTCTGCGACCGACTCCACCGCCTCGAGGACGTTCCAGGCGGTCTCACTCGTGTATCGGTCCTCGAAGAGGTCAGTGAGGGTGCCGCGGGAGCCGTCGGGCGCAATCACGGTCCCATCTTCCGCGCGTTCGTATTTTCCGGTGAGGAAGCCGCCAGCGAGCGGCGAGTACGGACAGACGGCGATATCCTGGTCGGCACAGACTTCGAGATAACCGGCGACGGCGTCCGTGTCGGCCGCGTTGAACATCGGCTGGGTGACGTCGAAACGTTCGAGCCCCTCGACATCGCTTTCCCACAGCGCCTTCGTGAGTTTCCAGGCCGCCATGCTCGAGGCGCCGAGGTAGTGGACTTTTCCCTCGCGGACGAGCTCCGTGAGCGTCCGGAGCGTCTCCCGAATCGGCGTGTCATCGTCCCAGCGGTGGATGTAGTAGAGGTCGAGGTAGTCGGTTCCGAGGCGATCGAGAGTGCCCTCGACCTGGGCGCGGATGTGCTTCCGGCCGAGGCCGGAGTCGTTGGGCCCCGGTTCACCCCGGCCGTCGAAGGGGAAGTAGACCTTCGAGGCAATGACGAGGTCCTCGCGATGGTGGTCGCGATCCGCGAACCACTCTCCGATCCAGCGCTCGCTCGTGCCGTCCGGATCGCCATAGACGTTCGCCGTGTCGATGAAGTTGATGCCGGCGTCCCATGCCTCGTCGAGCAATGCTCGAGCCTCCTCGCGGTTCGTTTCGACGGTCCCGCCACTTTCCTTTCCGAAGCGCCAGGTTCCGAAGCAGAGTTTCGAGACGGTCGTCCCCGTGTTTCCGAGCGTCGTATACTCCATGGAGTCGGATTCAGCGGCGAGGATCAAAACAAGTCGGGAAGCGGCGATCGGTTCGTTGCAGTCAGTACGTACGTATCTCGAGGCCGTCGACTCGTTCGAAGTGATCGAGGTTGTCGGTCACGACCGGGACGTCGTTGACGAGTGCGGTCGCAGCGATCATCACGTCTGCGTCGTCGATCGGGGCATCGTTTTGCCGCAGCGTCGCGTTGATTTCACCAGCAGTCGTGGCGCACTCTCTGTCGAACGGTAGTTCCCGAACGTCACCGAGCAGATTCTTCACGACGCCCCGCTCACGGTCGGACGAGTCCGCGAGGTGAATCCCTTCCCAGAGTTCCATCACGGTGACCGGACTCACCTGCGCCGTGCCGCCCTCGTCGATCGACCTGACCGCGTCTTGCACCGTCTCCTCCCCGCGTAGCACGTCGACGAGAAACGAGGTGTCGAGAATCATTCGAGCGCGTCCGCGATCCGTTCGACTCGGTCACGCGATTCGTTCGTCCGCTCGGTCCGCCGTCGCGAGACGATCCCTTCCAGTTCGTCCGCCGTGTCTTCCCGTAACGCCCCGTAGTACTCCTCGAGCGTCGCACCCTCCGTCAACCGACGAACGACGTCGCTGAAGCTCTCGTTCTCGCGCTTCTCTGCCCGGAGTCGTTCGTACGCATCGTCCGCCAGTGAGATCGTTTTGGTCCCCATGTCTGTGTATGTGTACGTACACAGTGTGTAAAATCTATCGCACTGGTGAATCCCTGACGTGCCGAACCGAACGAGGAGCCGACACCGATACAGCCGTTACGGCTTCCCGAAGTTACTAAGCCCTCTGCAGTCACGTACCGGTGATGAACAACTGGTGGCGGCGAATCGTCCTCTCGCTGGTCGGGGTTCTCAGTCTGGTTCTCGTGTACGCGAAACTCTACCAGAGGGGGATGGCCGCGTTCGAGGGAGAAAACAAAACGTACGTGGAATCGATCCAGACCGTAGTCGAGACCCTGACCACGGTCGGATTCGGCGGGGATGCACCGTGGGACAGCACCGTGATGAACATCTTTGTGATCGGCATGATCCTCACGGGCGTTTCACTCGTCTTCCTCGCCTTGCCGCTCATCGTCGTTCCTCTGTTTCGGGAGGCCCTCGAGGATCGGCCGCCGGAGACGACCGACCTCTCCGACCACGTCGTAATCTGCTCGTACACGCCGCGGTCGGACGTCCTCGCAGAGGAACTCGAGGCGGCGAACGTGCCGTACGTGTTCGTCGACGACGACCCCGAACTCGTCGTCGATCTCAGTCGGGAGGGCACCGACGCGATATACGGCGAACTCGACCAGGAGGAGACGCTTCGCGCGGCGAACGCCGCCGAGGCCCACGCACTCGTCACCGACGTCGACGACGAGACCAACGCGATAGTGATCCTCACCGCGCGCGAACTCTCGAGCGACCTCAGGATCGTCAGCGTCGCCGAAAACGAGGACGTCGCGAGCTATCACCGGTACGCCGGTGCCGACGAGATCGTTCGTCCGCGGCGGGTGCTCGGCCAGAGCCTCGCGCGAAAGGCGACGACGACCGTCTCGGCCGAACTCCGCGACACGATCGAGGTCAGCGAGGAGCTCGCGGTGACCGAACTGCTCGTCCAGGAGCAAAGCGACCTGGTCGGCCAGACGATACCCGAGTCTGGTATTCGAGATCGGATGGGGATCACCGTCATCGGCGCATGGTTCAACGGCGAGTTCGTCCCCGTTCCCGGTCCTGACCACCGAGTCGACGGGAACACGATTTTGCTCGTCGCGGGCCGGCGCGACGACCTCTCGGAACTGAAAACGCGGACCGTGTCGACCTTGCGACATCGTCGTGATCGGGTTGTCGTCGGCGGGTACGGCGCCGTCGGCCGAACGGCAGTAGAAACCCTCGCAGACGACGGCGTCACAACCTGCGTCATCGATCACGAGGAGATGCCGGGTGTCGATATCGTCGGGGACGTCACCACCGAGAACGATCTCGAGTCCGCCGCCGTCGACGATTCTCGGTCGATCATTCTCACCCTCGACGACGATGCGACGACGATCTACGCGACACTGATCCTGAAACAGGTGGCACCCAACATCGAAATCATTGCGCGAGCGAACGAGCCGAAGAACATTCCCAAGCTCTACCGGGCTGGGGCGGAGTACGTCCTCTCGTTGTCGACGGTAACCGGTCGGATGCTCGCGTCCGTCCTGATCGAAGACGAGGAGATACTGACGCCGGAGACGCAGTTCGAACTTGTCCGGACGGCCACACCACAGATCGCCGACCGAAGCCTCGGCGACGTCGACCTGCGGGCGCGGACCGGGTGTACAGTCGTCGCGGCCGAACGCGGTGATGAGCTATTGACGGACCTCGGCCCGGAATTTACCGTCCTCGAGGACGACACCCTGATCGTCGCGGGGAGCGACGAGGCGATCAATCGTTTCGTCGCGCTCGCGACCGAGTAGTCAGAACGAGGGCAGGACTTCCTCCGCGTAGAACTCGAGCGCCATATCCTGATCGGGCCCGATCTGGTGGAAGTAGACGTGGTCGTAGCCGGCGTCGAGCGCGTTCTCGATACTGTCGATGTGGGCCTGCGGATCGGGATCGGTGGTCGTTCCCGACTCGGCGATATCTTCCCGATCGACCATCTGGGCGGCCTGCTTGAAGTGGGCCGGGGTCGACAGCTCCTGGCCGAGTTCGCCCGGGATCGACCCGTTCGGCCACTGCTCGTAGACGGTGTCGATCGCTTCGTCCTCGGTTTCGGCGTAGCAGCCGTGTAGTTGCGTGAACGTCGGTCCGTCGCCGCCAGCCTCTTCGTACGCCTCGACCGGCTCTTCTCTCGGCCCGGAGCACCAGAGGCCGTCGGCGTGATCGGCCGTCCACTGGGCGGTCTGGGTCCCGAACGCGCTGGCGATCGTCGTCGGCTGCTCGTCGGGCACGGTGAACAGTTGCGCGTTCTCGATCGTATAGTGCTCGCCGTGGTGGCTCGTCGTCTTGCCCGTCCACAGTTTCCGCATTGCGTTCATCGCCTCCTCCAGTTTCTCGAGGCGGACGTCGTGTTCGGGCCAGCGTTCGCCCGTGACGTGTTCGTTCAGGTTCTCTCCCGTGCCGACGCCGAACGTGAACCGGTCGCCGAGCATCTCGTCCACGGTGGCGACCGCGTGGGCGACGTTGACCGGATGGATCCGGGTCGTCGGACAGGTGACGCCGGTGCCGACCTCAATCTCGTCTGTCGCTTCCGCGATTCCACCCAGCGTGGACCAGACGAACGGCGACTCGCCCTGCGCAGAAATCCACGGATGGAAGTGGTCCGAGATGGAGACGAAATCGAAGCCCACGTCTTCGGCGCTGCGGGCGATATCGACGAGTTCCGTCGGACCGAACTCTTCGCTCGAGAGGGTGTATCCGAGTTTTGGCATTCCCGATTTGGTAGCACTGACCGGCGGGTAACGGTTGAGCCTGCGAGGGCAGCCTTGCACACGACCCGGATCGGTCCACCGACGACCACGCCACCGGCGTTCCGGACGAGAAGATGGAACGTGTCATGGTCGACGGCGGACTACTGTACGTCATTGCCGGTGCAACCGCGGCCGTCCTGCAGGTGCACCGGTACACTGGTACAGCAGACCGTAGACACGAGGGCCAGCGTCGGAACGGGGCGTGGCCCTGCAGGTCGTCGACGTCTACGACCACAGCGTGACGTTCAGGCTGGGCGAACGCGACCGCTACTACCCACGACCTGACCTCCAACAGTGGACCGGCCCCCGGCTGACCCGGTCCGCGGACGGTCGCTGACGCTCGGCTCGACGTTCACGGACTGTCCGCCGCCGGAGTGGTGCGGCCGGTCGCTCGAGCCGTCCGAGCCCTTAATCCGTCGAGTATACCAGGAGGTCGAGCTAAGGCGGTGGGCTCGGATGGTGTCCAGCACGGTAATCTCCAGGAGGACGGACGACACCAATGAGCGATCCCGATCGGACGGCGTTCCAGTGGGCGAGCGGTCAGGACGAATCGAATCGAGCGACCGACACCGCCGGCGACACAGGGAGTGGACCCGGACCGTCCCGGCGGGCGTTACTGCGGAGCGGCGTCGCCGTCGGGACGGTCGCCGCGCTCAGTGCGGTTCCGGGCATGCCCGCCGGGGCCCGGACCGCGACACGGACCGTGATGTTCACCGGGTGTGCGAAGGACGGGGCGGTCACCCTGGTCGACGCGGACACCTTCGAACACATCCGATCGATCGACGTCTACCCCGACCAGGACAAGGAGGACGCACTGAACGACGCGGTCGACCAGGTCGAGCCCGTGCTCTTGAACACCCTCGTCCGGGACAACTATCTCGAACACGCCAACGTCTCGCCGGACGGGCGGACGCTGTACGCCGCCCGAGGCCACGTCGGTGACGTCATCGCCGTTGACATCGAAACGGGCGAGAAGCTGTGGGAGACGGAGCTCGAGGGGTTCCGCGCCGACCACCAGCTCATCTCGTCCGACGGCGACTACCTCTACACCTCCGACCTCACGATGGATCAGATCGACAAAATCGACACCGAGACGGGGGCCATCGTGGCCCGGGGGATGGTACGGGACCTGCCCCACGGCATCCACTACCACCGGATCCCGACCTTGGGCTCGGGGGAGGTGTTGATCAACGGTAGTCTCGGGAACATGCTGTTCCCGGACGCGACGACCGGCGACCCCCTCGAACACCAGCTCACGTTCATGGATCCCGAGTCGATGCAGGTCCTGCGGACCATGGACTTCGAGAACGGGGTGCGGCCGATGGCAGTCACCCACGACGGTCGGAAGATCTACGTCCAGGTCTCGTATTTCCACGGGTTCCACGAGTACGACTCCGTCGAGGACCGGATCACCCGCACGAAACACCTGCCCAAGACCGAGCACGTCCCGGAGGACGAGCGCGACTACCCCGCCCAGTCCGCCCACCACGGGATCGGGCTCTCCGGCGACGGGAAGTACATCTGCGTCGCGGCGACCACCGGCTGGTACGTCGCCATCGTGCGCCGGCGCGATCTCGAACTGGTCGAGACGATCCCAGTCGGGGAGTACCCCTACTGGGTCCAGACGACCCCCGATGGCGTGCACGCATTCGTCCCCGTCCGGAGAGATAACGAGGTCTCGGTCATCAGCTACGCGGACCAGGAGGAGGTTGCACGGATCCCGACGGGCAGCCACCCCCACGTGGTCGAGTCCGAGGACGTGCCCGAAGCGATCCTCTGATCGACCGTCCACCGTGGACCGGGTGCCGAGAACAACTCGCCCGACGGCGAGCGGCGACTGCGGTCCCACCAGTGGCGCCGCGCTACCGGCTCCCAGTTGTCCGACCCGCTCGGGGCCCGGGAGCGCCGACCAAAGCTTTAAATTTTCCGATGTTTATCGTTTCCCGCTGGCCACACCATCGTCGACCCACCGCTTTCGGCCAGCACCCCACCCGTGGCGGGCGGTGTCGCTTCCATCGCCCCCGCCGCTCCCATCGCTCTCTCACCACCAGCGGCGCCGACGAACTCGTCGATCCCCGGAGTCCGCGGCGGTCCTGGGGTCCGAGGTCGAGAGGGGTTGCTCGCCGAGCGGATGATCTGATACGGACTACTGTACGTCATTACCGGTGCAATCGCAGGACGGTCGCGGTTTCACCGGTACATTGGTACAACAGACCGTAGACACGAGGGCCAGCCCCGTTCCGACGCTGGCCCTCGTGAGCGTCGGCGACGTCGTCAGGGACCGCGGCTGGTCGATCGTTACTCTCGAAATCGAACTCCTTACCCGCACTCCCTGAAAATCACCTGTATGGCAGCCGCAATCGTCGCGACCGACCTCGAGAAGACCTACGGCGAGACGGTCGCGCTGGCGGGGGCCTCGCTCTCGGTCGAGCGAGGTGAGGTCTTCGCGCTGATCGGCCCGAACGGAGCCGGCAAGACGACGCTCGTGCGTGCACTGACAGGAACGACCGATCCGGACGGCGGTTCTGCACAGATCTTCGGCGAGTCACCGACGGCCGTCGATCGTGACCGGATCGGTGTTCTCCCGCAGGAGTTTTCGCCGCCGGGGAGGCTCAGTGCCCGTGAACTCCTGGCCTATTACGCGGGACTCTACGACGACGCTCGCGATTCCGACGACGTGCTCGCTGCCGTCGGTCTCGTCGACGCCGGCGGGACCTGGTACAGGGACCTCTCCGGGGGCCAACAGCGCCGTGTCTGCGTCGGGTCCGCACTGGTCAACGACCCCGATCTGCTCTTCCTCGACGAGCCGACGACCGGTATCGACCCCGCCGGCCGACGCACTGTCTGGCGACTGATCGAGGAACTCGCTGACGGCGGGACGACCGTCGTCCTGACGACGCACGATATGGCGGAAGCTGAGCGACTGGCCGACCGCGTCGGCCTGCTCGCCGACGGACGCCTCGTCGCGCAGGGGTCGCCCGAGGAACTCGTCCGCGAACACGGCGGCTCGAGCCGACTGACGATCGAAACGGCGGCCTCCCTCGAAGCGTTCGCCGATCTCGGATATCTGGTCGAACGTCCGGAACGCGACCGGGGTCGGAACCCGGAGAACGCTGTCGTCGTCCGCGACATCGAGCCCGTCGAAATTGGGGTCGTCGTCGACTACCTCGAGGCCCACACCCTCGAATACACCGAGCTCTCGTGGTCCGAACCCGACCTCGAAGACGTGTATCTCACACTGGCTGACGCCGCGGAACGCGAGCGGACCGACCGGCTCGAGGGTGGGGACGGCGGAGTCGATGAGGGAACGCTCACGCAGACGGGTGAGACCGCGTGAGTCGATTTGGACGCGTGCGTGCGGAGACCAGCGCGGGGTGGCGGTCGTTCGTCCGCCGACGGACCGCGGTATTTTTTACCTTTTTCTTCCCGGTGATCCTGATCGTTATTTTCGGAGCACTGGTCCGAACGGACCCGACCGGAGAGGGGCTGTTTACGGAGCCACCTGCCTTCTACGTGCCGGGCTATCTCGCCGTGGTCGTTCTCTTCACACCCCTGTCTCGGATGGGCAGCGAAGTCGCGCGCCACCGGGAGGGCAGCCGATTCGAGAAGCTCGCGACGACGCCGCTGTCCCGCGCGGAGTGGCTGCTCGCCCAGACCGCCGTCAACGCCGTCATCATCGGGCTCGCGAGCCTGCTCATTCTCGGTCTCGTGGTCGTCCTGACCGGGGCGGAAATCACCGTCTCACTGCTGCTTATACCGTACGTACTGGTGGGCGTCGTCTGCTTCTGCGGCGTCGGCGCGATGCTCGGCAGCTACACTGATTCGCAGGACGGTGCGGTCGCGGCGAGCAACGCGATTGGACTCCCGCTCCTCTTTCTCTCCGAGACGTTCATCTCACTCGAGCAACTCCCCGGCTGGTTCGGCCCGCTGGTGAACCTCTCGCCGCTCACCTATTTCGCCCGCGGCGTCCGGGCTGCGACGTTCCCTGGCGCAGAGCCGGCCGAAATCGCGGGGATCGATGCCGTCGTCGCGAACCTCGTGATTCTGGCCGTCGTGGCCCTCTTCGCCTTCGCGCTGGGTGCACGGTCGATTCCGCGGACGGATTGACGGCGACGATTCTCCGGTTCAGCCGCTGTCGCCGTTTCGACGGAGTACTGGCGGGCCTTCTCGAGAACGAACCGATTTAGGTTCGCCTCCCGAATCTCCCGGCAACCAGTATGCGCCCAGCCCACCCAACCGAGCAAGCCGTCGGCATGGAATACTACGTCAGCGATACCGAGGGCGTCGGCGGCCACCTGCGCGAGCAGGACGACCACTTTCGGGTGCGCGAACTCGAACGCTTCGACACCGAACCGCTCGATGCGTCGGCGGACGCCTATCCGCATCTCGTCTTCCGTGCGACACTCCGCGGGTGGGACACGAACGACTTCGCCGCACGGCTCTCGGACGCGCTCGGAATGTCCCGGGAACGGATCGATTGGGCCGGCACGAAGGACAAGTACGCCGTGACGACACAGCTGTTTTCGGTCTATGGGGCCGATCCCGAAGACCTGCCTGACATATCGGGGGTCGACGTGACGGTACTCGGCCGCGCTGGCCGGGGTCTCGAGTTCGGCGACCTCGCAGGGAACGAGTTCGAACTCGTGGTCAGCGATCCTATGCGGCCGGACAATGCGACGGCGATCTCTGACGAACTGCGAACGTTCGGTGGGCTCGATCCAGCGGCTCGTGGTGACGCGGATGGTGGGTCTGCGGTCTCGATCGGCGTCCCCAATTTCTTCGGCCAGCAGCGCTTCGGTAGCCGCCGACCGGTGACACACGAGGTCGGCCTCGCGATTGCTCGCGGCGACTGGGAGGGAGCGGTGATGACGTACCTCGGGAACCCGACTGAAGCCGAACCGGAGCGAACGCGGGAAGCCCGGGCCTTCGTCGAAGAAACTCGGGACTGGCAGGAAGCGCTCGAGCGCGTTCCCCATCGACTCCGGTACGAGCGCTCGATGATCCACGCACTCGCCGAGAGCGACGGCGAACCCGGTCCCGACGAGTTCCGCACGGCCCTCGAACGCGTCCCCTCGAACCTCCAGCGGTTGTTCGTCCACGCCGTCCAGTCCTACGCATTCAATCTAATGCTGAGTGAACGCGTCGAACGGGGGCTGCCGTTCGATCGTCCCGTCGCCGGAGACGTGGCCTGCTTTTCTGATACCAACGCTCCGGACGCGCTCGAACTACCCAACACGGAGCGGCTCCAGCGCGTCGACGAGCGTCGGGTTACGTCCGTCACCCGCCACTGCGAGCGAGGTCGGGCGTTCGTCACCGCACCGTTAGTCGGCACCGAAACCGAGCTCGCCGACGGCGAACAGGGGGTGATCGAGCGATCGGTCCTCGACGAACTCGACCTCGAGCCTGCCGACTTCGACCTGCCCGGCACATTCCACTCGACCGGGACGCGTCGCGCGATTCTCGTTCGGACAGACCTCCACCTCGAGACTGATCCGCTCACCTTCGAGTTCGCGCTACCGAAGGGTTCGTACGCGACGGTCGTCTGCCGGGAATACCTGAAGGTCGATCCGGTTTCCCTCAGCTGAACGTGGTTCTGTTCGTTTCCGACGGATTTTCCGACGATACCGGCGATGCCGTCCCAGTCGAATTCTCTGGCGGGCGATACGCGAGCATGCAGTTTTGCGATTTATGTAATTCCGTGAAAAGTAACACACGATTATCCACAGTATCTCTGTTGATGATTGCCAGTAAACACTATCGACCTCGAGACTCGAATTCCACCCAATTACGTGTTACTGGCCGCAGAACCGGGTTTCTCGAGCATGCGGTGGCGAATCTGCATCCACCCGCTCGTGGAACCGTCTCGGTCCGCAGATGGTCGCACCGTACCAATCAGACGGCTAGATTCAACATCTTCGATGGCTGTAGCGTAGGTTCTTCCGAGGCGGCGGCCCGTCAGTTTCGATTGGAACGCTGCCCCTCGGCCAGCAACGGGGATGGTGACCAAATGGACCGACCGCCGTGCGAATTATCGATGTGATATGCCAGTCTAACGAAACTTACTTAATAGCAGATAGACTTTCTAATATATGGCCTATATCCTTTCATTTAAGCCAGCGATCGGGCTCTACGGGCAACACGACCCGAGTGCCGCTCTCTTCGCCGACGGGAATCTTCGATTTGCAATCGAAGAAGAACGGCTGACCCGTGACAAACACGCCCCAGACACCTTTCCTGAGAAAGCGATACGGGCCTGTCTCGAGAGCGAGGGAATCGAACTCACGGACCTCCAAAAGATCGTGTTGCCGTACGATCCTCGACTCAGAACGAAAATCCTCGGTCATTATCTGGGCAATACGGTCCCGAATGACGGCACGCTTCGGACCGTATCGCACCTGTTCAACGTGGCCAAAGATCAGCTCGTTTCTCGATTCCTGCCGACCCGGCAGGTCGAATCGCGACTCGAACGAATCGGGACGCCGCTCCCGCCCATCGAATGTCGGTCGCACCACGCCTGTCACGCGGTCAGCGCGTTCCACCCGTCGTCGTTCGACGAAGCCCTCGTACTGACCGTCGACGCGAAGGGGGAATACGATTCGACCGTCATCTGGCACGCGACTGCCGACGGTCTCTCTCGTCTCCGAACCTACGACCATCCGAACAGCTGGGGACTGTTCTACGCGGCAATCACTGAATATCTCGGGTATCGGATGTTCAACGGCGAGGGGAAAGTGATGGGACTCGCTCCCTACGGCGAGGACGATCCGGACATCGAGCGTCGTCTCAGAGACGAAATCGAAACTGGGGTCGATTACGACGTCACGTCGCTTACCGGTCGATGGGGGACGGATCACGGGGTTCGAACGCTCGAGGACATGTTCGATCGACCGCGGTCGACCACCACCGACGAGTTCGACCAGTTCGAAAAGAACCTCGCCCACACCACACAGAAACTGCTCGAGGAATCGGTCACCGCCATCGTCGACGAGTACATCGACCGCGTCGAAACCGGGAACGTTGGGCTCGCAGGGGGTGTCGTCCTCAACTGTAAGCTCAACAAAGCCGTCATGGAGCACCCGTCAGTTGACGACCTGTTCGTCCAGCCGGTCGCCCACGACGCCGGACTCGCGCTCGGCGGGGGCTGGATCGACCAGCGTCCGGATCAGGTCGAGCCGCTGACGAACGTGTATCTGGGCCCCAAGTACGACACCGAACAGATTCGATCGCTGCTCGAGACGAACAAAGTGGAATATGCCGAGCCGTCGGATCTCGAACGAGTCGTCGCCGAATTACTTGCCGACGGGGCGCTGGTCGGCTGGTTCCAGGGGCGACTCGAACTGGGCCCTCGAGCGCTCGGCAATCGAAGCATTCTCGCGGACCCGCGAACCGATGCGTCCCGTGACCGAGTCAACGAGTTCGTCAAACACCGTGAGGGGTGGCGTCCGTTCGCGCCGTCGATGATCGAATCGGCGGCCGACGAGTACCTGGAAAACGCAACCGAATCGCCGTATATGATCAACACGTTCGACGTTTCACCGGAGCGCCGTGACGACGTGAGCGCGGTTCTCCACCCCGCAGATAACACCACGCGCCCCCAGACCGTTGGCAGAGAACAGAACCCGCGATATTACCAGTTGCTCCGGGAGTTCGAGGACATTACCGACGTTCCCGTTCTCCTCAACACCTCGTTTAACGATCACGGAGAACCGATCGTTAACACTCCGGTAGAGGCGCTCAAAGATTTCTACGGGATGGGTCTCGACGTCCTCGTCCTCGAGGACCTCCTCGTCACGAAAGACGACTCGCTGTCGGCCAATCCCTGATACGGTCTGCTGTACCGATGTACCAGTGCACTCGCAGGACGGTCGCGGTTGCACCGGCAATGACGTACAGTAGTCCGTATGACGTCCCGGGAGAGAAGAAGCTCGAACATCAGAATCCGAGAGCCTGGTTCGCAGATGCGATACCACGAGAAGCGCTTCGTGAACCGCCTCGGGGTCACGTGGCTCGAGATGCGACGCGTCTCGTCAGCGAGCGCCTCGGTCTCGCAGACCTCGCGGAGCGTCGCTCCGCGTAGTCACGGAAATCTCCGATATCCGTACGACCCCGAGGCACTCGGCTTGCACCACCTGTAGAAAGTCGGTATTGCGATTTCACAGAATCAGAATAACAGAACATAATTGAGTACCGCGTCGCCATACTCGACAGGTGAACATTCCCGCTGTGTTTCGCTGGCAAGGGTCGACACGTGGACGTGTCATCAAATACTACCTCTACAAGTCTACCAAAGCTGTCGAGTTTTATCGACCGATTATGTACCTCTTCTTTCTCGCACAGGGGCTCACCTTCACGCAGATCGCAATTCTCGAAGCAATATACAACCTCACAACACTGTTTGGTGAGATGCCGACTGGGTACATCGGGGATCGCGTCGGTCGGCGGACTAGCCTGCTCATCGGGACGGTGCTTATTTCCGTTACACTGCTCGGAATCGGTCTCGCTGGGTCGTTTCTCACGTTGGCCGTTCTCTATGTCTGCTGGTCTATGGGGTACAATTTCAGATCGGGAAGTGAGGATGCGTGGCTCTACGACGCGCTCACGGACGATCTCTCGGAAGATGAGTTTGCACACGTTCGCGGTCGCGGTGAATCCGCATCTCTCGCTGTTGGGGCTGGTGCAGCTATCGTTGGGGGATATCTGGGACGTGTCGATCTCTCGTACCCGTGGTTCGTTGCTGCCTCCGTCACCGGACTCGGCGCGATAGTGCTACTCACACTGGACGAACCGGAGACGTACGAGAAGACGAACACGGACGAATTGAGTTTTCGACGAACCGTTACTATCGCTAAAGAAGCACTGTCTCAACGGAATCTTCGGGCATTCATCCTCTATTATTACGTCCTCTATGCTGCCGTGACGTATCTCGTATTTATCTTCCTTCAACCGATATTCCGGACCATCGTTGTCGATTTGGGCATCTCTCCTGATCGAGTCGAATCGCTCCTTGGATGGTTCTATGCGGCGTACAGTTTCGTTGGTGCGATTCTCAGCTACTACACCGGTGCAATCAAGGACTTCTTCGGCATTCGGATGTGGTTCTTCATTCTTCCGTTCATCGTCGGCGCAGCGCTCATTGGTATGTACTTCGTTCCTGTTCTCGCTCTTCCGACGTTCCTCGTTGCTCGGGGGCTAGCAGATGTCACGCGAACATTCGCAGGACAGTATGTTAACGATCGCATCGAAACACTCGGGCGGGCGACTGTGTTGAGTGCCATGGCGATGGTCAGTGGTTTGGCAGTTGTTCCGTTCCAACTTGGGAGCGGCGTTATTTCGGATTACGTATCTCCACTATTTGCATTAGCCATTGGAGGAGCAGTCCTTATCGTCGGGTCAGGTGTCATCCTCCTGTGGGAAACCCCAGTGGACGAATAACCCCTCTCACAGGCATACTCGATACGAATTGTGATTTTGCACGGTGGTAGTGTGGAACAAAATTCCGGCGCTGGTGAAATGACTAACCGGTGTAGAGTTCCCCCTCCGACCAGAATCAGCTGTGCATGAAGTCGTCGGAGTCGGGAGCGAAATCTCGCACCAGTGATCGATCCGACAATGGGCCCGCTACGCGAGGTACCGCCGAAGGACTGCGCCGAAGCCGGCGGCACCGATACAGATCGACAGAATGCCGCCGACGGCGGTCAACACGAGGAGACCGTTGAGGGCTGCAGCGACCAGCAGTGGCTTCAGCCAGCCGTCGTCGCGTCCGACCAGCCGCTGTGCAATCGCAAGATAGGCGATCGCCGCGCCGATCGACCACACGAGATATGCCAGGAGCAAAAGCGGGACCGCGACCAGGACCCCCACGATGGTGATGACCAGTACGACCATCACGACGGTCACCACAAGTAGCGAGACGATCCCGTACGTGAACGAGCCCACCGGGTCCTCGAGGACGGTCGCCATCGTTCGTTCAGTGTACCCGGGGACGACAGCCACCAGGATCGCGCCGACCACGAGCGTAGTCAGGAACGCTCCGACAGCACCGCCGAGAAGGCCGTTGGTGGGTCCGATGTCGACGTTGATGCCCGGGTCCGTCTGCCCGAGCAGCGAGACGATTGGCATCCAATGGCCGACTCCGATCATACTGGCTAGATGTTCCGTAGCGATGTAAACCGTTGCCTCGCGCGTCACACACAATTTGTCATCCGTCTTCGTCGTCGTCCGTCGTCCGTCTGCGTTCCCTCACTCGCCCGTCACTCGAAGTGGGGCTGACAGCCTTTTACTCGCACTTCCCCTACGATCACCATGCGCACCAAACGGCTACAGCGCGAGATCGACGACCTCGTCGCACAGGGCTGGCAAATCGAGGACGAAACGCCGGATCGCGTCGTGATGGTCGACCGGGAGGTCGGTTCCGTCGGCTCGCACGTTCTCGTTGCGCTGCTCACGTTCTGGTTCTCGCTCGGGATCGGCAACGTCGTCTGGGCGGCCTACAATTACGTTTCGAAATCTCGCCGTCGCGTTCTCTGGGAGGACGGCGACAGGTGCCCATCCTGCGGAATGGACGTCCCGGCGGCCGCGGACTATTGCCCATCCTGCGGCGACGCCCTCGAGGTCGACGCGGAACTGAACGGAGGGGTCGCCTGTCCCGACTGTGATGCGGTCGTCGCGGAGGGATCGCGGTACTGTCCAGCTTGCGGAGCGAAACTCGCTGATGCGATCGACGGTTCATCGACGTGAATTCCGAATTGCCAAACCGAACTGATAGGTGGGTCGCTCGCTAGACGAGGAGTACGGCAATGGAACTGGACTCAGCGCCACACATTCTCCTGACGAACGACGACGGGATCGACGCGCCCGGGATTCGCGGGCTTGCGGACGCGCTCTCAACGGTCGGCACGGTCACCGTCGTCGCGCCGGATCGAAATCGAAGCGCGGTCGGCCGATCGCTGTCCTACGGCCGGACGCAGTCGTCGACCGGGGACGACCTCTCGATCAATCTGTCCGACAGCGCGTTCACCGTGCCGGTCCCCCACACCGACCACGAACTCGGCTACGCCGTCGACGGCACCCCCTGTGATTGCACCATCGTCGGCGTCAACGCCCTCGAGCCGGCGCCCGATATCGTCGTCTCCGGCTGTAATTCGGGGGCGAATCTCGGGGCGTACGTCTTCTCCCGGTCGGGTACCGTCAGCGCTGCCATGGAAGCGGCGTTCCTCGAAACCCCGTCGATCGCGATCTCGATGGATACGCTCGGCTACGACGAGGATCTCGAGCCTGCGAACTTCGAGCGGGCAGGTGAGGTCGCTGCGGCCCTCGTAGATGGCGCACCCGGAACCGGGCTGTTCGACCGCGTCGATTACCTGAACGTCAACGTTCCCCGACCGGATTGCGAGCCAAACGGCTTTGCGGTTACGCGTCCGACGAGGGTCTACGAGATGGACGCGACCCACGAGAACGGCGGGTTCCAGTTGACCAATCGACTCTGGCAGCAGATGGCGAATCGGGACATTCCGGATCCCGAGGACACCGACCGCCACGCGGTACTCGACGAACGAGTGTCGGTCTCCCCGCTCCGGGTCCCGTACGAGGTCGTCGATACGGAACCGGTTCGGAGGATTCTCGGAGACCTTCTTTGATGCCGGCGGACCGACCCACGGAGAGATTCAGGATTCCGTCGGGACGACCGAAAAACACGTCCGTTTTACACGCCGACGTTCAATCCCGCGTATGGAGTGTCGCCACTGCGCATCGTCCCTCGAGAAACCCGGAGACTTCTGTCTGGTCTGTCGGGAAGCCAACACCGCGGCGGTCGTTCTCGAGGCGGCGCGCGATAGGGCGACCATCACGATGCTCGCAGACGAGGACGACGGCCCGGTCGACACGAGGACACCGGGCGACGTCGACGAGTCGGTACTCGGCGAAACGACCATTACCACGACCCCGGAAGAGGGCGAGAACGAACCCGTCGAACTCCGTAACTTTGCGGGATTGATCGGCGACGAAATCCAACGGAAGCGACCCGAGGAAGTCTACGCCGGTGGGACGCGGGCGGTGATCCGCGCCGTCCGCGAGGACGTCCATCACTCCTTCTATCGCGTCGACGACGACGACCCCGTCCGGGCGGTCCTCGACCGTCGCGGCGATCGCGCGCTCGACGTCGTCGAGACGCCACCGGCCGAGAAAATCGGCGGCAGTCACACGACGCTCATCGGGGGTCGATCGGGAATGCAAGCCATCCAGACTGTCGCAGGCCATCCCCACGTCAAGAAGGTGATTCCGGGCCCCATCGACGCCGGCGGGAAGGGATCGCAGTCAGGGCTGCGGGCGAAGGTCACCCGTGCCGACGACGGCGGCAACGTCCGCATGCTCATCAGGGATGGCTCGAGCGTCCAGGAAAATCGCATCGTGACGACTGCCCGCGATCGGGAGATGGGCGAGCGAATTCGTACCGATCTCAACGATGTCCTGGCGGATGCGGAATTCCAGTAGGATCGGATTTCGGGGACCGCTGTTGGTTCCGCGAACGGGAGGCTCATCGGCCGACGAGTGTACCAGGCCGATGGAGGCGTCAGGTGCTGCTGGTTGTCCCAGCATTAATGGGGCGGGTGTAATTAGATATAATTAGCTATGCTCGAGCGACCGGATGTCGTTTTGACCCTGATTCCGCTGCTCGCCGTGAGCGGCCTGGCAACGCGGATGCTGATCGTGATGACGGGTATTGGCACGAGTTTGCTCGCCGCACCACTCGCACCGGTCGGATACGGTGCTGCGCTCGCGCTCGTCTTTCTGGAACTGCTTGCGTGGCCGGCCGCCGAGCGCCTCGGCGGTTTCCTGTGATCGGACTCGGGTCCACACCCTCGATCGCTGACGCGCGGGCACGCCACTCGAGCTCCGTCCGAACCGACGTGACTCAACAGGTTTAAGAATCCGCTGGCGATAGACAGCACTACTATGGCCAAGAAAGGACAGGTCGGTAGCGCTGGCCGCTTCGGTGCTCGCTACGGCCGCGTCGCCCGCCGTCGCGTCAGCGAAATCGAAGACAACATGGAACACGCCGAAGTCGACGGCGACGACGTCACCCGCGTCGGCACCGGCATCTGGAAGAACGAAGAAACGGGCGAGGTCTTCACCGGCGGCGCATACCGCCCGGAGACTCCCGCTGGCCGCACCGTCCAGCGTTCCATCCGCGCAGCACTCGCAGAGGACGACGAATAACACCGCCCCTTCAGTCCCAGTATGAGTTACAAATGCTCTCGCTGTAAACGCGACGTCCAGCTCGACGAGTACGGCGGCGTCCGCTGTCCCTACTGCGGTCACCGCGTACTCCTGAAAGAACGCAGCCGCGACGTCAAGGAAGTCGACGCCCAGTAACGACCGTGTCTTCGCACGACGCGACCCTCGAGTTCGACTACGAGAGCGCGTCGCGTGCCACACTCGTCGCCCGGAGCGTCGACCGCGAAATCGGTGAAATCGACGACGACCGGTCACGGACCACCCTCGAGCGCGACGGGGCGCGACTCGTTATCGAAATCGACGCAGACGATATCGTCGCCCTGCGAGCGGCGTTGAACACCTGGTTTTCGCTGGTCGACGTCGCCGAACGGACCGCCGATGCGGGTTCGAGGATTCTCGAGTTCGAACTGCAGTGACAGGACGCGGCTGCTGCGGATTCCGTCGAGGGAGCAACTCCTGTCGCCCCATCATCTCGTGATGGCTGCCGGATGCCTGTACCGGCAGGCAGCGCCGTCTTCGGCGCTGCGTTCGAATCGGCCGCATGGCACGACAGAACGCAAACGAAACGTGGATCGGTCTCCGACGGGACGCGAAACCGCTCGTGCTGGCCGGACTCGCACTCGGGGTTGGGATCGGCGGCTTCTTCGACGGAATCGTCTTTCACCAACTCCTGCAGATACATCACATGTTGTCCTCGTATCCGGACTCGAGCGTCGCGACCGATCTGGAACTCAACGTGATGGCGGACGGGGTCTTTCATCTCGCGACGTACACGTTCACGATCATTGGTATCGTGTTGCTCTCCCGCGCGTGGCGATTTCACCCGGTACCGAAGTCCCGGCGGACGCTGTTCGGCGCGGTGATCATGGGCTGGGGCGTCTTCAACGTCGTCGAAGGGGTCGTCGCTCACCAGTTGCTCGGGCTACACCACGTCTGGCCCGCCGGACCCGGCCCCATCCTGCTGTGGGATCTCGTGTTTCTGTTCTGGGGAGTGCTGTTCCTGCTCGGCGGGTACCTCGTGATTCGGACAGACAGCGCTACGACACCGGCTACTCGCGACAACGCGGTTACAACGGACGGGAGCGGATCGACGTAGAGATGCCACACGGAAACGGTATCCGATCGGACCGACACCGATGGGACAGCACATCGCTCTGACCGTCGGTCCGAGTTCGCGACCCGATCCAAACGATAAAGCTGGCCTTTATCAGTCCGGAGGGCGAGGGTCGAGATATGCAAGGAAACCTGCCGCCGGAAGCACAGGAGAAAATCGAACAGTTACAGGACCTTCAAGAGACGGCTCAGGAAGTCGCCGTCCAGAAACAGGAAGCCGAATCGACCCTCACCGAAACCAAAAGCGCCCTCGAGGAACTCGAGAACGTAGACGAAGAGACCACCATGTACCGCAGCGTCGGCGAACTCCTCGTCGAGACAGGGTACGATCAGGCGGAAGAGGATCTCCAGGACAAGGTCGACACCCTCGAGATCCGTCTCGAAACGCTCGAGAAACAGGAAGGGCGCGTCCAGGATCAGTTCGAGAGCCTGCAGGACGACCTCGAAGACCTACTCAGCGGTGGCGCCGGTATGGGCGGTCCGGCCGGCCCTGGCGGTCCGGGCGCTGGCGGCGCGTAAATGCCGACCGACGAGCCGTCTGACGAGACCGTCGTCCAGACGGCAGCCGAGGCCGCGGAGGACGTAATCTTCTCGCGATACAAACAATCGGCCGTGCGTGATTACGACGTCACCGTCGTCTTCGAAGCCGGCGTGCTCGAGGTCGACGTCTATCTCAACGCGCCCGAGGATCAGGCCGACCCCGACCAGGTCGCCGACGACGCCGCACTCACGGCGAGACGGGCAGTCGACGAACTGTTCGGGGAATAAACTAAAAGCACATTTCCCGGCTTCGGTTTCCGTTTTTCTACGCGTGATAGTCTGCCAAGTCACGTACTCGTGCGTACGCGGCCGTCGACCGGCCGACTTGCTGCGACCGTCACTCAGTGGGACCCAACCGTGAAGCGACCTGCGAGTCCTGGGATATGCTGGTTCCTCACACGCGGTTGAGAGAGGTATCACCGTCGGAGTCGGCCACTCCCGACGAACGCGAACGCGAGATTCCCGGCCAGTAATAGCACGGTGCGTACCGGCTCTGGGAGCGGTACGATTCTCTCACTGAGGGATCCGACCAGGACGAGCGCGACAGCGAGGGTGGCGGGACCCGGATGTGCGGCCAGTTGCTGACCGATGACCCGGATCGACCAGTTGAGCATCTCGAGTGTCAGCGCGACGGTGGATGCGAACGGATTGTTTCCGTCCGGATTCTCCGCTCGATCGAATCCCTCGAGGCCGTCGGCACCGACCGTCACGATTTCGCCGGTGCTGGCTTGCCGACCGTCAGCGTCGACCGCCGCTACGTCGCATATCCGTCGGGCGCGAGCAACTCGATTGGGTGGGGCACCTCTCGTTCGAGGAGCGTCTCGAGTTGATCGCCACAGGAGGTCCCGGACGCGACGACCGTCGGTGCATCCTCGACCTGGGTCGCCAGGCGCTCGCCGACCTCCATACTCAGTTCGTAGTAGTCTCGCTTGTAGCCGAACGAGCCGGCCATGCCACAGCACTCGGCGTCGGAGGGTTCGGGCGCGTAGCCACAGCGCTCGAGAACCGCGACGGTTGGGGCCTCGAGGTCGAGCGTCCGCTGCTGGCAGTGGGAATGGTAGGCGACCGATTCGTCACCGTCCCCCGTCGACAGCGCCGCGGGATCGGCCCCGTTCTCGAGGAGACCGTAGACGTATTCACAGATCTCGTAACTATTCGACCGGAGGCGTTCGAACGACTCCTCGGGCAGCAGCCGCTCGTATTCCCGGTGGATGGCCGCCAGATCGGACGGTTCGATGACGACGACGTCCCCACCGGCGTCGATGTCCTCCGCCAGCGCCGCGTAGAGTCGGCTGGCCTGGCGATCCGCTGTCGCGATCATCCCCTGGGAGAGTGCCGCGCGCCCGCTCTCGGGGAGGTTCGGGACGCTGACCGGGATACCGAGAGCCTCGAGCGTCCGTACGGCAGCCCGTCCGCGATCGGTGTCGACGTAATTCGTGTAGATGTCGGGGTAGAGGACCACTTCGCGATCGATCGCGACGCCGCGAGACCCGGCTCGGTCCGCGCGTCGCTTCGAGGCGTCCGCGCCGCCCCGGCTCCGGAACCAGTCGACGAGCGACGTCCGCTCGAACGACGGGAGGTCGCGACGCCGGTCGATCCCGAGCGTCCGTTCGAGTAGCCCACGGACGGGGTCCGCGTCGGTGAGCCAGTTGGAAACGGGCGCCGTCGCGCTGGCGGCTTTCGCGACCGTGCCAATGTTGCCGAAGAATCGCTTCCCGTAGTCGATGTCGCCCTCCTCTCGGTCGGGCGTGAGGCCGTCGACGAGGAAGTCGTACGCGTCCGGTTCGCCGCTGCGATTGACCCGATCTCTGACGACGGTGTTGATCCACGGAATGTCGATCTTGACCGGACAGGCGTCGACACAGCGCGAACAGCCGGTACAGAGGTCGTTGAACTCCGCAGCCGACTCCCGGCCGTGGACGCCGGCTTCCCAGCCGGTGGCGATGCCGCCGGAATAGGTTTCGCCGCCGAAACCGTGGCCGCCGACGGCGTGGAAGTTCGTACAGGAGTTTGAACAGGCCCCGCACCGAATACAATAGAGTGTCTCCCGGAGCTGGTCATCCTCGCGCATTTCCATTCGGCCGTTGTCCAGTAACACGAGGTGGAAGTCGCGCTTTCCCGCGTGGCTGTTCGCAGCCGCCGCTTCGTCCGTCGACGTCCCTCCGCTCGTGATCGACTCCTCGGGCGCGTCGAAATTCACGGTCGGCGAGTCGCTCGGCGGCGAGAGCATCGTTACGTACTGGGAGATCGGTTGGCCGGTCGCACTCTTGGCGATGATATCGACGAACGGCTCGAGGTCCGACAGCGTCGGTATCAGTTTCTCTACGCCGGCGACCGCGACGTGGGTGTCGGGCGTGACGGCGCACTTGCGGGCGTTTCCCTCGTTCGTGATGAGCGTGATCGTTCCGGTGTCGGCGACGACGAAGTTGGCGCCCGTGATACCGACGTCTGCATCGCGGATGTGTTCCCAGAGGTGGTCGCGGGCGAACCGGGTCAACTCCTCGGCCGTCTCTAACGGCTCGTCGGGGTCGAACGTTTCGTTGAACAACTCGGCGATCTCTTCCCGGGAAATGTGCATCGCCGGACCGACGATGTGCGAAGGCGTGTCGTCGGCCACCTGCAACACCCACTCGCCGAGGTCGGTCTCCGTGACGGCTATCCCGTTCGCTTCGAGCGCGTCGTTGAGGTCAATCTCCTCGGTCGTCATCGATTTCGATTTTACGACCGACGGCGTACCGTCGTCCCCTGCGACCCCGTTCGCGTCGGTCCGGGTCTCGACGACATCGGCCACGTATGCGTTCGCGTCCGCGGCATCATCGGCGACGTAGACCGTGCCGCCGTTCGCCTCGACTGCCTCTCGGACTGTGTCGATCAGGTCGGGAAGTCGATCGACAGCGGCTTCCTTGATCGATCTGGCTTCGACTCGGAGCGCCTCGAGGTCGTCAGTGGCGCCGTAGGTCTCGTATCGGAGGGCGTTCGACGCACTCGCGTGTGCGTGTATTGTCTCACCTTCGGTCTCGAGCAGGTGTCGGATCTGATCGGCCCGATCCGATCGCGTTCGCTGGGCCATCTTATCGGTCCTCCAGGACGATCACGGTGACATCACCGGGTCCGTGGACGCCGTGGACGAGATCACCCATGTCGGCGGTCGCGCTCCGTCCCGTCGCGAAGACGACGCTATCCCGACCTGCGTCGAAGCCGTCGGCGAGACGATCGAAACCGGCACCCAGATCGGGCACCACGTCGCTTTCCGCGACGACGGCGACGTGGTGCTCCGGATAGAGCGCGATCGGTTCCGCGCCACGTGGTGTCGATTCGACCGCAACGGTGCCGTACTCGGCGATGGCGAATCCGACCGGGGTCACGCCCGTTCGAGCCCCCTCGAGTTCCGCAGCCGTCGGTTCCGTCGTGACCGATTTCGGGAGCGCGACCCCGTCGAAAGGGAGCGGTGCACCGACGGCTGGCTCCTGGGAGATCCGTTCGATCCGCTCGCTTGCGTCGGCGGCCGCAACGCGCTCGAGTCCCACCTCGAGTCCCTCGAGTGCGCGTTCGAACCGACCGACCGTGTCGACTGTCATCGGCTGTCACATCTATGCGGACGGTCATGAGACTGACGATTGGTCCGCCGATTTGCCGCCGGGGCCGGTCGCTCGTGGCGCTCCTGTACTACGAACCGAACTGCTCACCGTTTCGTACTCGGTGCTGACCGATAGCGTTCTCAAGAACCCCGTCGACGCAGACGAACTCCGAATGACGTTCGTCTTCGGAATCAACGCTTCGACGAGGAAGGGATCGACATCCCCTACCCGTCCGCACGCTCGAGGGTGGCCTCTCGCTCGAGAGCGGTAAGACACTCGTGGAACCGGCCGAATAACCGAACGGAATCGGCCGTTCGTACCCCGCCGAATTTCCGCTCAGAGCCCGGACCTCGATTCACCCTACGAGATATCCCGGACAGTGGCGTTTTCTGGCGGTTGGAACGAGAACGTCTCGTTGTCCACCCCGGTATTGAACGTGACTGATTCGAACTGCTCGGTCATGATGATTCGTTCACCGTCCGGTTCTTCGAATACTACTTTCTCTTTGAGTGGATAGGTATACTCCGTATCGATCCATAGCCGTTGTTCGACGACCCTGAGTTCTTCTTTCGGATTACTGGTCTCGAGGGCGAAGACGAATCTGGTCGCGCCAACGATAGCCGATATCTCCGTCTCGACGGTATCGTTTTTCGCTTCGAGGTCGAGAACGTGTGTTTCCCGGTTCGCGACCTGTTCGGTGCCTCGGTACTCGAGGTCGTATTTATCGAGATTTTCGTCGGCCATTTCGGCGCGGTCGGACTGGGTCTCCTCGTCGTCGAACGGTTCGTCCGGGACGAAGTACTCTGCCGTGTTCGACTCCGGATAGTAGAACCAGTTCCTCGTAGCATTCGAAACGTAGATGTTGCCGATTCTGCCGGGATCCGGCGAGTCGAGTACCGTCGTCCGCTCGTTGATGTACGGTCGTGTCTTGACGCGGGCCGTTTCGATAACCGTTTCGGACCCGTTGGTCACTTTGTTCGTCCTCGTTCCCTGCACGTCCTCGAGGTCCTCTGCGTGAACGTAAGCCCCTTCGAACACCTTCGAAAGGTTTGGGTCGGGGTCGGTTGTGCCGTCTTCGTTCTCGGCCGAGGGCGTACTACCCATCGAACAGCCACTGAGAAGAACCATCAGGGCGAGCAACCCGAGGACGGCTGTGTGTCGCCTGTTTGCCATCGATACAATTATCGGATATTACCGTTGTAAGTTTTTCTATAGCTCTCCGACGAACTGAACGTGCGACAGTCGAGTCGAACGACCCGTCGCTCGAGGACCACGGGAATTGCACACCACTGAGGGGCGAGGACGATTTCACTATTGTCTACAGGCGGAGCAGGCCGAACGGCTCGGCGTCGTTCGAAAATCGAATATTTTCGTGACTGAGCGGAGCGACGCTCCGCGGGGTCTGCGAGACCGAGAGGCTCGATGACGAGACGCGTCGCGTCTCGACCTACGCGACCCCAAGGTGGTTCTTACAAACGCCTGTCTGCCGTAATTCCCGTCTCGAGAATACGTTACGCACCTGGACTAGTGCACTCGCTTGTCGTCCCGGTGAATGAGATATGAATGCGGACGACCGCGATTGCCCGGCGTTCCGACCGGGGGAATCCCGGTTGCCTTCTCCACCCCGCGACCCGTCGAGCGACAGCTGTTCGGCGGTCCACTGCTCGCTTCCGCGCCTGATGGGCTGTCGCCGACTAACTACGATGGGTCATCCCTGCGGACGGCCACCGTAGACCGCTGTCCCCGACGGACGAGGCTTCTCTGTTAGCTCCCGGGGCCCCGGTCGGTCTGACCGGACGCCCGCGGCGTTCGGACCCCGCTAAAGACCATAGCGCGGGTTATGAGCAGGGCCTAGCTGCCCGTCCTAGTCCAACCAAGAATAGTCAGGCGGTACTTAAGGACTTTTCGTCTCTCGGATCGTCGCCGTCTCCGGGTACGCGGCCGTCGAACGGGAACCGTGATCGAGCGACCGTTCGGATCAGTCCCGTTCAGTATCATTGAGCCGGCCGTCTTGCGAGCGCCTCGCCGGAAATCGCCCGCCGATTTCGGACGGCGGGCGACGTTGTGCTTCGCTTTCCGCGCTCCCGGACACGTCTTCGACGTTCCCGGCCCCGGTCGTGAATTCGCCGGCCGACTCCGTTGAAACCACTTCGAGTACTCGCTCGAAGTCGTCGTCGAGCACGCCGACGTCCTCGTAGGGGGCCTCCGGTGGGCGTCCGTTGGTTTCGCGATCGGTCTCGAGCGTGTCGGTCGCTTCGACCGGGCTGGACGCGCGACGACGCGACCCGCCGGTCCATCGACGGCGACGAACTCGCCGCTCGAGACCTCGCGTTCGGTCATCGTTTTGCGGTCGATTGCGGCCAGACCACTCCCTGCATCCGTACGTTTGAGCGGTTTGACTCGAAGTTGCATGATCGGTACCTGTTAGTTCGGACTGATCGGAGTGGGCACCACTCGTCGCGTGCGGACGATCGACGAAAGTCAGGTCAAGACAGGGACCGACCGATCGACGCGTGGAGTCGACGCGTCGACGGAGGCTGGGTCACCCGACAATGCCGGGAAACTCTTCACCGGTAGTGGACGGAAGGCAGTGCGCGATCGTCGGACTCGCGACTGCCGCATCAGGGGCGTTACGCCTCGAGCGGGATCGGTTTCCCCCGTACGGTGGTCGACTCTGCCGTCGGTAGCCGGACCTCGAGGACGCCGTTAGTGTACTCGGCGCTGGTGTAGTCGTCCTCAACCGTCTTGGGGAACCGGAACCGACAGGTACCTCGACAGGCTGTCAGACGACGTCTGACAACGCCGTGGAAACAGGAAGCCCCTCGGAGTGAACGGCGTCGGCCGCGAGCGAGTAGGGGGTAGTTCACTGGGCGTACTAATTGCTGGCCTGAAACGGGTTCGCTCTTTCCCGCGACGCGACTGCTTCGTTCGGTGACCCGATGACCGGCGGGAGACTGCCTCGCGTGATCGGGGCCGGCTGGCTCGTACGAAAGGAGATCGTGGGCTCAAGCGGACGGATACCGTGATCTAGTTCGCAGACGAATCGCTGGCAGCCGCGTCGGCCGTCCCGTCCTCGGTTGCGGCCGCACTCCGTTCGTCACCGGCCTCGTCCGTCGCCTCGAGTTCGGCCTCGTCGATCGCCGCCTCCGCCAGGATCTCCTCGCCGTGTAGGCCCTGTTCTTCCGCGATCGCGAGCAGGAGTGCGCGCTGTTCGGTGAGCTGGTGGTCCATGCGCGTGACCGTGTCGTGCGTTTCGGCCGTCTTCTCTTCCAGGCCGGTGATTCGCTGCTGGAGTTTCTGTACCTGCTTGTACATCGCTTCGGCTCGATCCGAGAGGGTCTGGATCTTCTTGGCGGTGCTTCCGAGTCCCATATTCACACGGTTTGTCGGGGAACTAATGGGTCTTTTCCTCCCTTTCACGTTATTTCGTGCCGCACGGTACCAACCTGTGCTATACGAAAGACTTATTACGAACCGTTGGCAGGCATGAATCGTATTCGAGGTGATCAGCAACGGTGCCAGCGAGGACACCGAGTACCTGAATGCAAGGCCTCGACTTGCCGTCTCAGCTCTTCGGAGAGATCGGCAGCAACAACTACGAACTGTCCGAAGAGACGGACCGTTCGCCTCCACCACCTCGACTCCGTCGTCGATCGCGTCCTGTACACCGCGCTCGAGGACGCGCTGGCGGACCTTCTGACCGCGTTGGCACCGACGTCGCAACCCGTCGTCGACGTCCCGCTCAGGCGACGAGACGACGGTGCTGGACCTTCATGCAGTAATCCTGAACGACGGTTTTCCCGCCGGCCTCCGCCCGATCGACGGCCTCGTCGTCGCGGATGCCCAGTTGCGTCCAGATGGCCTCGATTTCGTCACGTTCGAGCGCCGTGTCGACGACGTCGCCGACCTCCTCGCTCGGTCGGAAGATACAGACGACGTCGATGGCTTCGTCGACGTCCGCGAGGGAGTCGTAGGCGGTACTACCGAAGATTTCGTCGGCGTATGGATTGACCGGAATCACGTCGTAGCCGTTCCTACGCATATACTTCGGAACGCCGTGGGCTGCCTTTCCTGGCGTACTCGAGCAGCCGACAACGGCGATCGTGTCGTGCTCGAGAACCGCCACGATCTCGTCTCCCGATTCGACTGGCATGGACCGACAAAGGAACTCCAGGAGTAAACGTTCCGGGTTGCGGCGTATCGGCACTCTGTCTACACTATCGGAGCGCAATTACGTGGAGAACCCGGCAGTCCGTATGGCAGGCTCTTCGCCATCCGCCATTTCCTCGAGTTCGAGGACGGCGTCGAACAGTTGTTTGAGCGTGTTCATCGTTTGATCGTCGTGAGCCGTCGAATCGATAACGTAGACGCCCATCGCGTCGGCGCTCTGAATTCGACCCGTGAAGACGTGGAGAAATCGGAACACGGTTTGCAGATCGGAGTACATCAGTAGCGTCGAGACGGAGTGTAAGAGGACGCGGTTCTTCGTGAGCCCACGCGTCTCGTAAAAATCCTGGAGGAACTCCGAGAGCTTGATGCCGATACCGGTCATGTCGACGGGCGATGATGCGTACTTGATCCGCGGATCGTCGTCGATCGTTCCGATACCGCGCTGTTTCGTCACACAGTCGACGACGCCGACGTTCGGTTCGACGTCGTCGTCGATGTGATCGTCGAAGCTCTCAAGGACCTTGTTGGCGCTATCTTTCGTCGTCACGACGGTCGAACCGTTCCCATCGTTTGCGCCGCTTGCGAGGATATCGAAGGCGATTCGTCGTTTACCCGTCAGTGGTGGGCCCGCGACGAGAACGTTGGTCCCCGGATCGATCTGTACGTCCGGAAGGACGTCTGGAAGGTCATACATGCCAGATACTCACATCCATCGCCTTGGCGACGACCGTTGCTGGTACCGATTACACCAGCGTTCGGCGTATTGTATGAGAATACGCGAACCGGCTTATAGTACTTTTGATTATACAACCCTCGGGTTGTTACCTTGGTCGGATTCGTCATCAGCCGATCGCCGAATTCGCACTCACGTGTCATCCGGATCCCGGTAGCGCGAGCGCCGCACGCCCGACGATAAACGCCAGCGCGGCAAGAAACATGCCGTACTTGAGACGGGACTGACCGACGGTCGGATTCTCGAAACTCTGGTAGGCGGCGGCGAGCATGATCGCGTCGGCCGGGGCAACCATCACCAGGTAGGCCACCCCAAAATCGTCAGTGAGAAACGGGACCGGGCTCGCGACCACGGCCATCACGAGGAGGACGGCGGCGATACCGAGCGCACGACGTTCACCGACGGCTATCGGAAGGGTGTTTAGCCCCTCCTCGCGGTCCCCTTCGATGTCCTCGACGTCTTTGATAATTTCGCGCGTCAGCGTGGCGACTCCCGCGAGAACGAAGAGGACGACCGCCGGACCGATCTCCCCGGCTGCACCGATCGCTGCAGCCCCGAAGAGAAACGTACTGCCGACCAGATAGGCCACGAGCGCGTTACCCAGACCGGGCAGTCCTTTGAATATCTCGGTGTAAGCCACCAGTGCGAGGAGATTGACCGACGCGATGGCAATCGCCAGTTGTGGGAGGGTCACTGCGAGACCGACAGCCCCGGCAAAGAGGACGAAACTGAACGCCAGTGCGCCGCGCGGGCTCACCGCCCCACGGGGAATCGCCCTGTCAGGCTGGTTGACCCGATCGATTTCTCGGTCGAAATAATCGTTGATCGCGTTGCCGGCCCCGACCGCGAGTCCCGTCGCACCGACTGCCGTGGCGACTGCGATCGGTGCCGCGACGACGCCGCCGGCGACGAACGCCCCGATGAACGTCAACACGCTCGCCGCGAGTACGTTCACCGGTCGCGTCAACTCGAGCAACCCGCGAACGGTCTCTCCCGCTGTCATAGCGGAGAATGGTCAGTCGGGCTGGTTAAACGGTCCGATCCGACGCCGAGATCAGGGTCACCGTCTCCTGGCTCTCGAGAGGACGGAGCATACCCGTCCGTCGTCCCCCGTCTCGGCCGCCCCGCTCAGTTCGACACCGATCGACGTCTCAGGACCACTCTCCGAGATTGCACAGCGCGTCGACCTCGATCTCGAGTCACTTGCTCACTCGGTCCTCGCCGCTTGCATCGGACGGGACGGCGGTCCAGACACGCTCGTCGTCGGTGAACAGCTCGAGCGGTGTCGCGTCGGACTCCACCTCATCGTGGGCCGGGACAGCAGGTTCCGTCATCACACACGTATCCATTGTGATGCCCTACCAAAGATCCCGGGCGGCGATTGTCAGACGCTGAGAATTGCCAATCGTCGGGCTCGTCCTGACGGCCCCGCTCGAGGTGGGCGAAAATCGAGTGACTTATACGGTCTCATCGGGAACGAAGCGGTGAGGGCGCTTAGCTCAGTCTGGACAGAGTACTTGGCTTCGGACCAAGCTGTCGTGGGTTCAAATCCTGCAGCGCCCATCCGAAATTTACTCGGCGGGAATTGACCGGACAGCAGCCGATTTCGAGGCCTGAGCGCCGTCCAGTGCCGTTTGATTTCAACACGTGACGAGTCGGTCGTCGCTCCCGTAAGGCGTTCAGGAAGATCTAATGGTTCCTATAGTTATATAACTACAAGTCGGAATCACCGGCGGACTGTCAGGCAACAACGAGTTCAGGATCGAAGCGGGTGACATACCCTGACGTCTCAGATATGTTGTTTATCAACCGACACACCCCCTTTCACGCTGCCAAGGTGGTCTCTCCCTGAAAGCGGGAGTACACTGAGACAACTGATTGGTCGTTTCGGGTTTCGGTTCGGAAGCGCGCTTGAGGATAGAGACTACGAGGAGCTACCACTATTTGAGCCTGCAGCGACCACCAAGGGGTGAGATAATTGTAGGTAGGGACGTCACTGCATAGGGTGCTCTACCCAACTGAGTATGTCTCGTGAACAATTGACTCTGTTGAGATCCTCTCGGTCAGTATAGGCGAAGGCGTTACCGGAACGGCCACCTACCTATCGGAGAGACGTCAGAAACGCCCTGCTGACTCGATGGAAATTCTGCTATCCCATAAGAGCGTGACACAAGTATGGGACGCAAGAGACCGAGCTGTATTCCGTGCCCGAGAGCACGTGCTGCTGACTGGTCCGAGTGCGTAGGAAGCCGAGTCATGGGCGTCACAGCCCGACTGCCGCTCCTGGCGGCAGTCGGGAAAGCCCGTATAGGTGAATCTCTGTTTCACGCACCGCCGTCCCGAGGTGAACCCAATGTTCATCGGAATCGACGTACACAAACGGTACTCACAAATCGCAGTATTGGACGAAAACGGTGAGATTGTCGAAGAGGTTCGCGTCGAAAACGCGAACCTCGACGACTTTGCCCAGCAGTACGCTGGGTCAAAAGCCGCGCTTGAAGCGACTAGCAATTACTACCACATCCATGATACTCTTTCAGAGTATCTGGATGTGATCGTTGCTAATCCAGGCGAACTAAAGTTAATCTCCGACTCGGACAAGAAAACTGATCGCGTCGACGCGAAACAACTCGCTCGGATGGTTAGGTTAGGCTCGATTCCTGAAAGCTATGTTCCTACCGACGAGGTTCGGCAAGCCCGCGCACTTGTGCGCGGGCGCCAGAAGCTTGTCGAGAACCGGACCGAGTACGCGAACAAGATCCATGGCTTGTTGAGTGACCACGGGATCGCTCAGGAGGTAAAACCGCTGAGTGTGGAGGGACGAGAGTTCCTCGCGGAACTCTCGCTCCCGGCACCATGGGATGCGTTGCTGGAATCGTATCTAGAGCTTATTCAGACACTCACTGAGCAGATTGAGTCGTTGGAAGCAGAGATCGAGGAGCGGGCTGGGTCTCTGAAGGAGACCCAGCTCCTGATGACGATTCCTGGTGTGAGTTACTTTACAGCGTTGACGATTTACGCGGAGTTGGGAGAGGTCGCCCGGTTTGACCGGGCCAAGGAGGTCGTAAGTTACGTCGGGTTGAACCCGATAATCCGCGAGTCTGGCGACTCGCGGTTTGAGGGAAGCATCTCGAAGCGAGGATCAGGACGAGTCCGGTGGCTGCTCGTCCAAGCGTCGTACACGGCAGTTCATACATGCGAAGACGAGTACCTCGGCCGGTTTTTCAACCGGTTAGCTCGAAAGAAGAACTCGAAAACAGCGATTGTAGCAACCGCCCGGAAACTGCTGGTTTCAATGTATCATATGCTGGACCGTGAGGAGGTGTACGATCCACCAGGGGTGAGTGCCTGAGCGCCGCCGGGGCGGCGCTCATTGGCCGGTCGGTGGCAGCGTGAGTGATAACTCTCGCAACCAAGAAGTCTCCCGCCTGATGGCTGTTACAGTAGCCATCGGTTCGCCGGTTGTCGATTCTATGCTCGAAGACTGCAGCAAGTCCTGATCGCCCGAAGAATTATCTTAGCAAACGTGGCTTGTTTAATCAGCAGAATTTCCATAGGTGAATACAGAGAATGAGTTCAGTATAACGACCTCGTTTGTTTCACGTTCAAGTCAACGAACTAGCCGCTCAGTAGATATCCGAACCTATCGAACCCACCAGAATTGGGTCGACCAGTGGAAAAATTATATTATCGAAGCTTCAATTTATTTGAGGGGCCTGAAGGACGAAGACACCGTCAGAGAACTCGTGCAACAGCACTAAACCGGTGCTAATCTTCCGTTGCCACGTTGAAGGCGAGGATAGCTACGTCTACCTGATTACCACCGTCATTCGGTCTGTCGAACGAGTACTGCCACCAGTTATTTTGCTTTTTGTCTTTCAGGCCTGCGCAGAGTGGATGCTCCTCAACAGCATCCGGGATCTTCTCTAGGATGCTGGAGAACGAATCACGGTCCACGAAAAGGATTACTGCTGCCTTTGTATCTCTCCACGTAAGATAGCGTTCGAGCAGTTGTGATATTTTCCCGCCCTCCTCGTCCGCACCCGAAAGTGTCTGCGGGCCGCCCCACATCCCGCACTCTGCGATGAAGATGTTGTCTCCATCATTACGGAGGAGAATGTCGGATTTGCCGTCCTTGTTGAACGTCTCACCAGTTGCCGAGCCTTCGAAGTTCATCTCAAGGAACGTGAGCATGACGTTCCGGTAATCCTCTTCACCGAAGTCAGAGTATGTCTCCGGTGACTTCTCGAAGCCGTGTCCAACCGCATCTACTGCCTCAATAATTTCATAATAGATGTCATCAGAGATACCCGGACCAAGTTGTTCTTTGCTGATATCGTCGATGGTGATCTCTTTCCGGCGTTGGGGTTCATCAATTTTCAGCGTCTCATCTATATCGTCTCGCCGGACAACATCTATTCCGAGGGCTTGGAACCGCTGCTGTTGTTGCTGAATCTTCTCTTTCTTTTCTTCGTGAAGACTCTTTGCTTCCTCTCGAATCTCATCGTAGAACTCATCGAGGTTATTGTTGACCTGTCGATATTGCGTTTTGACGTAATCCTTGAGTTGTTCTTGGAACTTCTGGAGTTCATTATCGGAGTAACCATCATTTCGTCTGGGAAAATACACATCTACGTAGTTTTCCTCCTCATTCACCTCAGCCCGGTATCCACTTCTTCTACTGGGTGAAGGCTTGTACTGCAGAATCTGTTTATTACCGGCGTATTGGAACCGAAGGGCTGGCTCTTCATCACCCCAGTCGTCGATCGTAACCTGGGGGTTGTCCACATCGAGGTTCAGAGGATCTAACTCATAATCTTGGACGACATAATCCACAAAGTCATCCGAGCTCGTCGCTAGAATATCATCGGAAGACAAATCCTCCACCGTCCGTCTGGCCTTCTGGTGTGGCCGTTGGGTAACGTTCGAAATCGGATCGTCATTGAAAATAAAAAATGTGTTCATCATCTGTCTCAATGCTCAGGTATTCGCCCACATATAATATTCGGTCAGTGTACTGTGCTGACGATTAACACTTCCGTAGTCAAACAGGATCTCGTGCCGGATTCGCGTTTTATATTCAGTAAGGTTTTGTGAACATCACATGTGTCTGATAGAACCCTCGCCATTTGATAAGCACCTCGTAGTGAGTGGTCACTTTCATCGTGGTTTCCCCCTCTTTGTTGGCTCCTGATCATCCCTGACTGGTTGCTACACCTAATAGACGGCCACCCAAGAGAGTTCATTACTGGAATCATCGTTATCCAGGTATTCATCGGGTTACTGGGAGGAGCGTGTCATAGAAAGCGTCACGTACGAAGCAGCAGGGTGCGGAAAGTGTGTCCAACACAATCGCAGCCCTGCAAGACGTAGCTTCGGTAGACGACTTCTTGAATGCGGCGGCTACCGAAACAGTACCGCTATTCGAGCATCTTGAGTTCGAGTTTCTGCTGGAGTACGACGTGTTCGCCCCCTCGAAGCGGGGGCGAGCACGAGTTCATCAGCCACCCGATCTCTTCCGCGGTTTTCTACACTGCTACTACAAAGATGTTTACGGCACACGTCCGGTTACACGAGAACTCAAGCACGGCCTCGTCTGGTACTACTGCGGACTCGATAAACCGCCATCCAGAGACACGGTTGATCGATTTCTCACCGACCTCGAACACGTGATTGACGATGTCTTCGAGAGACTCGTCGAGCAGGCCGCCGCCCGCGGCCTGCTCGACTCCACGTACTCTATCGATTCGACTCACGTCGAGGCGATCCAATACAACGACGCTGCGTCGTGGAACTACGATCCAACAGCCCAAGAGTACTACTACGGCTTCGGCTGTACGATCGTCTCTACTGGCGCAAAGATCCCGATAGCAGCGGAGTTCACACAGGCCAAGCAAGCGGATCAGGAGACGGCGATGCGCGTCACGCGTGACGCGCTCGCCGTCGATACACCGATCTGGATGCTTGGAGACAGCGCCTACGATATCCTCAATTGGCACGACCACCTGCTGGCCGCAGGGGTCGTACCAATTGCTCCGTACAACCCGCGAAACACTGACGACCCGAAAGATATCGAGTATAGGGTCGAAGACCGGATCGAGGAACGCAGCGAGGACGTTCAGCTGAAACAATCCATCTTGGACGAGACGTACAACAATCGGACAGGAGTCGAGCGAACCAACGACGCAGTCAAGGACTGCGGCCTCGGGCACGTCCGCGCCCGAGGCCGCGTCCACGCACGAACAGAAGTGTTCCTTGCGCTGTGCCTCCGGCTCGTCGTTGCAATCACCAACTACGAGCGAGGAAACGAACCTGGCTATGAGAAGCTATGAGATGGATTCTATGACACGCTCGGGAGTACTATCCAATCAGCGTTCCAGCGAAGCAATCCGACATCGAAATAGAAGATCCACTGGAGGGACAGACAGAAATTTCTGGCCCGTCTGGCGTGACGGTGATGGCGTATATTGATACTCAAGCCCTCCCTGGTGAATTCCGGGAAATTGGTGTCGACCCAAAAGCGCCAGCATCCTGTAGCGGTACCAAGATCGGCTTCGGGTTTCGGTTCATAAGCGTCGCAGGGGTCAGAGAATACGAGGAGCTACCACTATCTGAACTTGCAGAGAGTCCCTAGGGATGAAGACCGTGGCGGATAGGATCGTCGTTACGTTGGGTTCTCGACCTAACTGAGGTATCTCAAGGCTTATTGAACTACCAGCTTAGCTCGAAGCCGACGCCGTTGACGATGATGTCCGCGGTCTCAAGCGGTTGATCCGGTGCAACGCCGTCAACGTCGTCGTGGAACAGCATTTTCATGCCTATATCCTCGGGTTCGTGGACGTTGATCACCGCTTTAACGTCGTCAGTCATCGGTCTCACGCCGTTGGATGTCGTCAGCGTCAAAGTCGTAGGTCGCACCGGACCCACCGAACAGACCTTGCGACCCGGTCTCGATCGTGTAGTGCGTTATGTCGTCGAACTCGTCTGGACTCAACTCCCTGAGAGTTCGGACCTTCGACTCAGTCAGTCCACCACCCAGGCCATTGAATCGAACCCCACCGGAGTCTAAGCGCTCGTCGCCACTAAACAACTCGATGTTGGCATACGCGTCAGACGCCGATCCGGTGTTGTTCCTGATTTCGAGGCCCATTTCAACCGCCCACTGGGTGACATTGAACCAGTGGTCTCGGAGTTCAATGTCAGGCTTATCATCGCCACCATCGCCACCATCGTCTGACGGTTCAGGCTCAGGCTCAGGGTCGTCCGACGTATCAGCACTCGCCTCCGGGTCTTCAGAGTCAGGGACCAGCGCACCCAGCGTACTCAATCCGACGATCGCCGAACCAGCGAGCACCTTACGCCGCGTCACAAAGCCACTGTCGTCGTCAGTGGTTTCGTCATCGTCGTCATCTGAGCCACGTATCTTCCTAATCGCCTTCTTTCCGGCCCAATACCAGAAGTATAGCGTGGCGAAAATGAACGACCAGCCGAGGACTCCCACCACGAATTTGGCCGCGAAACTCATAGAAGATCACTCCCACTGTCGCCACCTTCGTCCGGCGGGTGTAGCGTCAATTCTAAGCTGTCCCAGTACATTGTAATCGGCTTTCCGCGTAGAAGTCGAATCAATCCTAGACCACTCATTTGAATGGTGTCGCCTGACGATTCAGCCCGGCCATTAGAGACCATCTTTGATGATCCAGGTTCAGTTGGGGGTCTGTCGATCGCCGGTGGGACAATCACGTCATTGCTCGTTGCAGATGAGACGGCGTCGATCACTCCTTCGCGGAGGGATTGGTCCGGAATGGCTTCGAACAACCCCCCTGTTAACTGGGGATATGAGTAGGACATTCGATTATCGCCACTCGCGGCATGAGTAATAATATTGATGGATATTTTAAATGAGTTAGCTCTTGCAGTAGAGTGTATACCGTCCTGCAACCCACCCCGTGAATTTCAGAAATTGGTGTGACACCGAAAGTACCAATATTCTGTGACGGTACCGAGGTCGTCTTCGGGTTTCGGCTCAGGACTGCGGCAGTGGTCAGAGATTACGAGGAGCTACCACTGTCTGAGCTTGCAGGGGTTCCACGGGGAGGAAAGATCATTGTAGGTAGGAACGTCGCTGGATAGGGTGCTCTACCTAACTGAGAGAATCCGAGAGACTCTTAGAGATCATCGTGGGTGAAGATGAGTTTGACACTGTTCTCTTCCAGCCACTCGGCATGCTCTTCGTATTTCGGATCGTGGTCAGCGACGAGTGACCAGAATGCGTTCGTGTGACTCTGTTCCCGAAGGTGGGCGAGTTCATGGACGACGACATAGTCGATTACATCCGGGGGTGCCATCATCAGTCGCCAGTTGAGGCCCAGGGTCCCCGTCGACGAGCAACTTCCCCACTTCGTGCGCTGGTTTCGGACCTCGATTTTCTCGTATTCGACGTCCATCTCAGACGCATACTGATCCGCGCTCTCTTCGAACGTCTCGCGTGCTTTCCGTCGATAAAGTGTCTCGAGCGCCCGTTTCACAGACGTCTGTTCGACGTGATGCTCGGCAAGACGGAACTCACCATCATCGACAGCCGATGTGGGACGCTGTTCGACGACGATCTCGTGGGGTTCGTCCAGATGGGGGAACGACTCCCCGGCCTCGAAGCGACGGTCTGGAACCTGTTCCCGGTACGTCTCGTACTTTCGTTTCTTCTCGAGGACCCATGCCGCGTTTTCGGCAAGTAGCGTCTCAGGATCAGTTGACGAGCCGTCTGGAAGCACCACTCTCACACCATGGATGTCGACATCGATCCGTGGTTCGGTCGCGTCCCCACTCCGACGGATCTCATAGCTCACGGATTCACCGAGTAGATTGACTTCGCCTGAAGGTTCAGGCGTAGGCTCAGGCATAGTTCTCGAGTAGATAGCCACGGACGTCGTCGTCGAACTGATCGTCATCACTGAGCAACTCACCGAGGTCGTACTCGATGACCAGGGTATCCAGCAGGATACGCTCGATCTCGTTGATCGTGCGCTGGTTCGTCTTCCACCCTGGGTAGTCACGATCGATTCGTTCGTCGAACGCTTCGACGATGTCTTCGGCAACCGCTTCGGCTTGACTGTCGGTCTCGATAACGTCGGGAGTTTCCTCGGTCAGGTGGGTGTAGATCGCAAACTCAGCCTTGTCCATGTCCCGCTCTTCGGCTTCACTCTCGACTTCGAGAAGGTCCTCTTCGGCCCGCTTGAGCGCCTCGAGCGCCTCCGGATCGGTTCGGTTGCCCTGTTGCCAGTCTTCGACGATGTCGGTCACACGTTCGCTCAGGCGCTTGTATCGGGGGTTCTGGTTCATCCGCGGGTGAAGATGGTCTTGGGTCGCGTGGGCGACCTGTGACGCCTTCACACCGGGATTCTCGAGTCCCTCGACGTCTTCCAGGTACTCTTCGCCGAGCTTGTAGGTGGGGAAGTCCCGTTTGATCTCCCCGACGTCGACGTGTTCCTCAAGGATGTCACGGGTCTTCTCACGCATTTCTTCTTCGGGGTCGTCTGAACCCCCAGATGTCCGCTTGAAGCCGACGTAAACCCGACTCAGCCACTTGTATTCGTCTTGTATGCCCTCAGTGATGAGTCGACCGTCAGGAGCGACGGACTCGTAGAGATTCTGGAGACGTCGGAAGCCCTGCTTGAACTCTCGGCGTTCTGGATGGGTGCTGATCCGCTCGATTGCTTCACTGGTCGCTTCCTGGGTGTCCGTTTTCGGAATCCCGTCGAAGATGTCCATGACCCGATCGACCTGCTCGACGAGATCATCGTAGAGGTCTTCCTTGTCACGGGCGGCGTAGGCTTTCGTCTCGGCGTCGTAGTCGAGTGCTTCGTCGATGTTCTCGAAGACGCCCTGGAAGTCGACGATTTCGCCGTTCTCTTTCCCTTCTGCTGGACGATTGGTCCGGGCGATCGCCTGCATGAGGCTGTGGTTCTTCAGGTTCCGGTCGAGATAGATGGTTTTCAGTACGGGGGCGTCAAAGCCCGTCAGAAGCATGTTGTGGACGACCAGGAGCTTCGGGCTCTCTTCTTGCTTGAAGTCCCGGACGATCTCGTCACGCTCCTCGGTGTCCGTGTGGAACTGTGTGATGAGATCAGGGTCGTCATCGGTCGCGGTGTAGAGCACGTCGATCTGATCGTCCCCGAAGTGTTCTACGAGACGTTCACCGTACATCGCGGCCGACCGGCGACTCGGCGTGACGACCATCCCCTTCCAGCCGTTCGGTTCGACGTTGTCGGTGTAGTGGTCGACGATCTCCTCGACGGCACGCGTGACCCGCGGTTCGAGTTCCGCCATAGTCCGGCTGGTCACGTTATCCTTGATGAACTCTCGTTTCTCGTCGGTGGAGAGGGTGCGGAACTCCTGCTCGAACTCTTCGTCGAGACCAGCCTCGTCGATGTCCCACTCCATCTCGTGACGGAGCGTGAAGTAGACCGGAAGGATCAGCTCGTCGTCGATGCCCTGTTTGATCGAATACCGGTGAAGGTAGTCCTCTCCCTCGGGGCTGAACTCTCGGAACGTGTTGCGGTCTTCGTGGCGTTCACCTTCGCGGACGGGCGTTCCGGTAAACCCGAAGTGCGTGGAGTTGGGAAGCGCGGCCTCGAGTCGACTCCCGAGATCGGCCTCCATGAACCGGTGGGCCTCGTCGGACATGACCACGACCTCGTCGTTGCCCTGGCTGTCCGGCTCGACGTCCTGGAACTTCTGGATCGTTGTGAGCACCAGTTCGCTCTGGCCGTCCTCGATGAGTTGCTGAAGGTGATCGATACTCTCGGCCTCAGTCCACCGTTCGAGCGAGAGGTTCGCCAGCTGGTCCCGCATCTGGCTGTTGAGCTTGTCCGTGTCGACGATGATGAAGACCTGGGGATTGCGAGCGACGCCCCGTGACAGGAGATTCTCGGCGGCGTAGAGCATGGTGAACGACTTGCCCGACCCCTGGGTGTGCCAAATGAGTCCGCGGTTGTGTTCGCCCCAGTCGACGCGCTCGAGGATGCGATTGACGGCGTAGTACTGCATGTACCGCGGGATGATCTTCGCGGTACCGCCGAGCTGATCCTCGAAGAACACGAAGTTCTTCAGCAGGTCCAGCACCGTCTCAGGGTTGCACAGCGCCTGGACGGCCTGTTTCATTTCGTTGTCATCCTGGTACTCGGGTGGGGCGTCGTTCCACGGCTCGTAGAACTCAGCAGGGGCCCCGACAGCGCCGTAGCGCAGTTTCATCGTGTCGGCGGCAACATTGAACAGGCCAGGGACGAACAGCCGTGAGACGTCGCTCTCGTAGTTCTGTAGGTCGTCGATGGCGTCCCGGTAGTAGTTGTCCTGGGTGACGCTTTTCAGTTCCATCGTCACCAGCGGGATACCGTTGACGAACAGGTTCACGTCCGGGCGGATGGTCTGACTCCGCGAGACGGAGAACTGGTTGACCGCGTGGAAACGGTTGTTCTCGGGAGTCTCGAAGTCGATGAGATCGATGTAGACAGTCTCTGTCGAACCGTCCGGCCGCTGGACCGAGAACGTCTTGCCCTTCGTGAGTAGCTGGTGGAACTCGCGGTTGCCGTCTATCAGGTTCTCGTGGTCGAGATCGCGTCGAAGCGACGAGATGAACTTCTCGACGTTGTCCTCGGTAATGTCGTCGTTGAGCGCGATGACTTGGTCGGCCAGCAGGTCCCAGTAGATGACCTCGTTGCTCTGGTGGCCGTATCGCTTGTTGAGCGTGTTTGCGCCCCGTCCGCCGTCCTGGCCGTGGGTCTCCCACCCCACTCCGTCGAGCCACGAGAGCAGAGACCGTTCGACGCCCTGCTCGGACGGGACGCTAACCATACTGTTCGACTTCGGGTAGCACCTCTATGTTAGTGTCGATCGTTCTGACTGTACCCGAGAGGAGGTCTTGCTTGAGGCCCTGCTTGAAGCGCTGGAGTTGGTCAGTATAGCTCTCCGTGAAGATGAGTCGTTCCTGAACGTGCTTCAGGATATCACCAATTTGTTTCTGCTCTTCTTCAGGCGGGAAAGCTAATTGCAAGCGCTCCAAATCGTCGCTGCTGACCGAGTCGAACGTGCTTCCGATTGCGATTGATTTCACGTACCGCTCGCGCCGACGAAGATGCTGGTAAAGATACTCCTCCAATAACGGCCCCCCGGCGGATATTCCGGCAAGTCCCCGTCCGATACAACATTCTCTGTCGGCGGTGTTCATCTGGCCGACGTACGTACCCCGAAGTGTCATCAGAGAATCATTTTCATCTGCCGTTTTCACCGGGTTCGAACACCATCGGTCATGTTTGGGACTCCTGAGCCCGAACTCGTTATTTGCTTGGAAGAAGGGAAGCCCATCACCGGATTCGTTATAATGCTCGGACTTGGGCGACGACCCCATCGTGATTTCACATATCTCTCCCATCGGTCTAACACCCCAATGCTCCGGTATCTCCCCAAGTGTCGAAATTTCTTTCAAGTCGCTGTCCAGGTGCTTCCCCGAGAAGAGTGCCTGCTGTAGACCTCGCTCAACCCTTTCAACCTGCTCGGATATTTTACTCGCTGTATTAATCGCTTGGTCGACATTGTAGAGGACGCTGGCAATTTTTCGCTGTTCTTGAATAGGAGGAACATCAATTTCGAGAGAGTCGATTTCGGCACTACTCACCGAGTCGAAGGTGCTTCCAATAGCGATAGATTTGACATACGGTTCAATATAATTGAGATATTGGAACAGAAACTCACCATTCACTGGTCCGCCGGGAGTGATTCCGGCTAACCCTCGACCAATACAAGACTCACGGTCAGCAATATTCGTCTGGCCGACGTACGTTCCCCGGATAGTCATCAGTAAGTCTCCGGGCTGTGCTATCTTCCGAGGATTCGAACACCAGCGGTCGTGTGTCGGACTACGAAAGCCAAACTCATCGTTGGACTGAAAAAAAGGGAGGCCATTGCCGTCTTCGTTATAGTACTCGGATTTCGGGGAGGTCCCCATTGTGATGTCGGCTACCTGGGCAAGTTCTTTTGTATCCCAGTCATGCTCCTGTAACGAGGGCTGAGTCTCCTCTTGTTCCTCTACAAAATCGTCCAACGAGGCATCCTGCTCACTCATAATTCAGAGCCTCCATGTGTTGGCTCATCCGCGCCTCTATCTCATCCCGTTCAGCCTGCAACTCACGGAGAGTCGCCAGTTCTTCGCCCACGGCAATGTCCTCCTCGGGTTCGGTCGTATCGACGTACAGCGCGATGTTTAGATTGTAGTCGTTCTCCCGTATCTCATCCAGCGACACCGGCCGACTGACGCGTTCCTCGGTCGTCCACTCGCGGAAGTTATCGACGATGTGGGCCACACCCTCGTCGGTGAGTTCGTTCTGGTTGGACAGTTCCTCGTAGAACGCCTCGTCGGCCGCGTGGACTAACTGGACCTCGCCCTCGCGCTCGGCGGCCTTATCGGTGTTCAACACGAGGATGGCCGACGGGATGGAATTGTTCTGGAACAGGTTCTCGGGGAGGCCGACGATAGCCTCGACCATGTCGTTCTCCAGCATGTGCTTGCGATAGCGTGACTCGTGCTTCCGGAAGAGTACGCCGTGGGGGATGACGATGGCCGCCTTCCCACCCGTGCCGTCGGTGTTGGGATGCTTCAACTGGCTCGCCATGTGCATGATGAACGCGAAGTCGCCCCGGTCGGCGCGGGGAAGCTTCTCATGCCAGTCGAAGCGCCCGTAGGGGTCGTCCTGGAGGTCAGATTTCGCCCAGTTCGCCGAGAACGGAAAGTTGGCCAGGACGTAGTCGAACCGCTCGAGATCGTCGCCGTCGGTAAACTGCGGGCTCGACAGCGAGTCTTCGCGTTTGATCTCCCAGTTGGTCAACCCATGAATGAACAGGTTCATCCGGGCAATCGCCGCGATGTCGGGGTTGATCTCCTGACCGGTGTACCGGAGTTTCGTCGGGTCCCCTCCCTGTTCACGGTAGTACTTGGCGGCCTCGATGAGCATGCCACCCGAGCCGACGGTCGGGTCGTGGAACTCGTCGCCGTCCTCGAAGTCATCAACCAGCCGGACACACAGCTCAACGATGTGGGGCGGCGTGAAGAACTGGCCGCCGGATTTGCCTTCCGCCTCGGCGAAGTCTCGTACGAGGTCCATGTACGCCTCTCCGAGCATGTCCGGCGGGACGTTGTCGCGGTTGAGGTCGGGCTTTTTGAGGTGTTCTATCAACCGCCCGAGTCGATCGTCGTCGAGAGCGTCGGCCTCGATGTAGTTAGCCCGGAAGACGTCCTTCAACTCGGGGTTCTCTTCGGTCAGGCCCTCAAATGCATCGTTGAGCGCCTTGTCAACTCTGTCGTTGACCGCTCGGAGATCGTCCCACAGGTGACCTTCAGGGACGATGGGGACGTCGTACAGGTTGTCACGCCGAGCGAAGTCTTCGCCGTACTCGTCGACGTTCTGTTCGTACTGCTTCTCGAACTCGTCGGAGATCGTCTTGTAGTAGACCAGGGGGAGGATGTACTCTTTGTAGTCCGTCGGGTCGACAGCATCGCGTATGATGTCGGCGCATTTGAAAAGATGTGTATCGAGTTCGTTGAGGGTCAACGACATACCCCATCGATTAAATCGCTCCTCTATATCTTTCATGGTTTCCTGAAGATCTGACTCCTTCCCCAAATCGTGATGAACTTCCAACACTATCCTTTGTTCCGGTGGGATAAAATACCCTGTCAGTCGTCAACCCACGGACATCCAGTTCTGCTAATAGTTCCCTGCTGGTCCTTTCTCGACGTTGAACACGATGATCGGAGACCGGATCTGAGTCAGCCGGAATGGGATCTTCGTTGGGAGCAGACGGCAATCTCTAGAAATCCAACGATCACTGAATGGAAATACCTGTTCTACTCAAGGACCCCCGCAGATTAGCGACAGCTACCAGTCTCTTTCTCATCACTACACATGGTAGCTGAATGACACCGCGTCATCTCTACGACAGGTAAGGGGGGTATTGGTATAACACCTAGAAGACTAGTGATCTAGTATGCAATCATCTCGTTTTGTCGAAGGGGCTGGGACTACGAAGAAGTCCTTGAAGCGTTAAGAACGCTTCCCGATGAGAAGATTTCGTCGAACAGGATCAACGATCACGTAGGGGAAGTCGAGTATAACGTCGATCAATGTATACAGGACCTTATCAGATTGGGTGAAGTCGAACTCTGCCAGGAAAAGGGAACAGGTGGTGGCGTATGGTTGAAGAGACGGTCGACCCCTGAGGAAACTTGCGAGAGACGGGCTATGGCGACTCGTGGATGGCAGTGTTATGTGACCGAAGCCGAAGATTTTCGAAGACGGATTGCCGATCGTCTGTTCACAACTCGAGAAGCGGCAATGCTCCATCTCGGCGATTCTGCTGTCGTCGATCCAACGGAGTATGAAGAGATCTCTGTTCTTCAAGATGTTTGGGCTAACCAGACGCGGGGTTCGAAAGGATACTCCAAAGAAATGATCGCCGTAGTCAGACCATCGATCATCTATCAGACACCCAACGCCTCGGAACGCTTGGATCGTCTCGCCTGAACCCTCAGTCGGGGTGATAGCATGGTAGTTTACACAACACCATTTTGCCTGACCCTTCAGCGTCTCGGTTAGCAGATGCGTAGTAACGCTCGGTCTCGTCTGAACCCTCAGTCGCACAAACAAGCACAATAATTACATGATGGCATTTCGTCTGAACCCTCAGATAATAGCCGATATACCCTCTATGAATGGTATGGAAATTATGATGTGACAAGTTTAAATACATAGAGCCTATAGAGACTATCACCGATGACGGCTGACCAAACCACGATCAGCGTCACCCCGTCAGTCCGCGACCAGATACGGTCGCTGAAGCGTGGTGGCCAAAGCTACTCCGAACTGCTGGAAGCGATGGCTGACCAGTATCAGCCCGAGAAGGTGACGCAGTAACATCGACTGAGGGATGTACTCCCCCAGAAGATCGAGGTTGGGGCCTCGTCTTCTGATAAGATCCTCGAGCTATTGAGGATTTCGGAGGAATATCTCTCAGTCATGGTTTCCAACCATGACAAATACAAACCACATCCCAGCACGAGGTATAGCATCGCAGAACATCGACGAACTCGTTTCCGCAGTCGGCGAAGACCCTGACCTCCAACCCATCGAAAAGGAGACGATCATCCGCTGGGGAAAACCTGATGAACACGTCCGCATCTTCAGTGAGGAAGGAAGCATCATACGGAGGTTACTACGCCACCCCCTCTTTGAGGAAGAAAGCATCCGAACTTACACCGACTCGTCAACGGGGTGGATGGATGCTACGGACTATTCCACGGATCGTATCTGTGGCGTCAGGGGATCAATCCCTATCGGAGCGATAAAGATCCAGAGTAACAGTCGCTCCAACTCATCCCACTGCAGCGTCGTCTCCAAGGACGGGTTGAAGTCGCCATGATATCATCCGATACCCAGGCTGCAGTCGGAGCAGAATTACACCGACAACGGGAACGACTCACGGACCGACTCCAAGAAGTCGATCTCGACAGTGTGCGAGCTGTCGACCTACCCAACGGAGGAAAACGAAACGATCACGACCACACGGACCCCGGAAATCACTACCGCCCCGGCGAAATCGAGGGTAACTACGGGATCATGGGTGGTAACGGATTGGTCGTCATCGATATTGACGACCATGATGACCGATTCGAAGGACTTCCGGACGATCTCAACGCTCTGCCACCCACGCTGACGGTTCAGACGCCACATGGTGGTGAACATCGATATTACGCCACCGACACCGATCTCCGTAGCACCCGATTCCCAGGAGTCGACGTGCAAGGGGTCAATAGTTACGTCCTCGGTCCAGGATCGGTTCTGAACCAATGTAGTAAGTCCTGGCACAACTGCTCGGCGAAGGGGGAAGGACAGTATCAAATCAAGCGCGATCGCCCTATCGCGTCGCTTGGGACTGATACCCTCGAGGTCCTCTCTAAGTCCCAATCGAGTCAGGACGAACTGGATCAGGACCCGCCGATAGAGACGCCTGATCTGGTATGCCAGGATCTCGAAATCGCGATTGCGGGAATCGAGGCGGATTTCAATCCGGTTCGTGTCTTCCAGAAGATGATGAACGGGAAGAAATCTCAGCGCAATCAGAATCTTATCAATGGCCAATACGCTAAGACGGAGTATCAAAATGATCGGTCTCGAGCTGAATCAGCACTCGTCGAAGAACTCGGGTGGTGGTTCGGAGACGACAAAGAGATCGTGTGGCGAATAATGGATCTCATCTGCCAGCTGAGCCCTCAGACGGATACCGATGACCGGCGGAAGTGGCTCGAACGTAACGATAGCTGGCGTGAAACCCTCTTCGACAATAGCTGGTTCGGCGATCGAGACACCTACAACCCCCATACAATGCGGTCCCTAGGAGAAGAACGACCGCAGGTCAGTAAACCGACCAAGAAGTTCGTACTGGAAGCGATCCACGAAATGGGGGCGGCGACATCGCGAGAGATCGCGGACCATCCGCGGGTCGATCGAGGCCACCGACAGGTTCAACGAGCCCTCAAAGAACTTGAGGAACAGGAGATCATCGACTGGGAGAAGCAGGGGAATATCGCCTACCATTACCCTGCAAATCGTCCAGATCTTCTATAGACTGGCTCGCTAACTGACGCCATCTACTCTCTTCATTCGTAGCTACACCCGATCAACGGGGATGTCGGTGTGGTAGGTCTTCTGGGTCGAATAGGTTAGTCGGGAAGATCAAGACTGGGAGCTACACCCACTTGACCCCCGCTAACGCAGTCTCATACTCCGTCCAGATACTCCCGGCGTTGTTCCACCTTCACTTCTTCGGACCGCCTATCGTAGTGCTTGTCGAGCACTTCAGGGCTGACATTCATCCGATCGCTGACGACCTTCTCGGGAACGTCCTTGGTCAGAAAGTGAGTGATCGCACCCCGGCGGACGGCATGGGGTGAGACTGACGACGGACACTTACTGGCGGCCTTCTGCTGGCTATCAGCGGCTTCACAGTCAGCCTCGTTGCGGTCATGGGGACAGTCAGCGCTGTACTTACAGGGACGGGTCCAGCGGTACACTGCTTCCCGTAGGGTCGTCTTGTGGGGCCGTCCGTGGGTCGTAGCCAGTAGTGGTTCTCGACCAGCATCGTCGACCACATCAGGCCGGCTGTGGGCCAACCAGTCGTCCATCACGGCACATACATCCGCCGAGAGAGCAACGAGACGTTCTCCCTTGTCTTTGTTCTTCAACGGCGTCTCAGGCCGGTGTTGGACTCTCAGATACTCTCCGTCGGGGTCGTAGTCCGAGATATCGAGACTGTGCGCACCCCCAATCCGGATGCCCGTGTGCCAGAGTACCTCGAGAAGGACGTGATCAAACGATGCGTAGTCGAATCGGCGCAGGTGCTCGAGTATCGTCGAAGCATTCACCGAATCCAACAGCACGTCTCGCTGGTTTTGCCCATCACTGAGAGTGGGGGAGAGCACTTTCGAGTGGAGGTCCTGCTCGACGGCGTCGACGCTTTCACACCACCGGATGAAGACCCGTAGGGTATCCATCTGGGTTTTCACCGTCACTTGGTTCAGGTCACCATCGTCTCGCCGCCACAGTTTGTAGCGGTGTAGAGACCGGCCAGTGATGTCGTTTAGGTTGTCGATGCCCTTCTGGTCGCACCACCGAAGGAAATGGCCCAGGCGGTATCTGTGGGCCTTCAGTGTCGAATGAGTGACTTCAGTCGCCCGTTCTTGGAGGTACATCTCTACGGCTTCATCGGGTCGTATCGGCTCGAGTTCTTTCACCATGGTTGGCTTCCGAACGCCCAACTGGAAGGATAACCGAGCGAGCTTGGCTTCGGACCAAGCTGTCGTGTCCGCGCCTGACGGCGCGGATAGGCCGCCGTTAGGCGGCCGATGGGACAAATCCTGCAGCGCCCATCCGAAATTTACTCGGCGGGAATCCAACAGGCCATAGCGGGACGTTTTTACCATCGCGCCGTCGAGCGCGCAAGAATTCACCCATTTTCTACCTGTAACAGCGAGAGAGTCCCGCCGTGTTCGGCGTCCTCAGAACGCGAGAGTAATTGGCGTTCCCGTTGAACGTCCCAGGTCTGCAAGCTGCCTCTCATATCGTCGAGCCCAGTCTCGGCGGCAACGTGTTCAACCGTCGCGCAGACCACCAATTGGTGGTGTGCCCCCGTTCTGGGAAGACCGTCTCGTTGCCAATCACGGCGAAGCGGTTGCCTTCCGCATCGGTGACGTCCAGTTCGAAGGCATTGAACCGTGTGAACGGTGTGTCGTCATCTCGCGTGATCCGACACTGGAGAGGAGTACGACGGCGTTCGCCAGAGGTTTATCCGTAAGCGCGGAGAAACCCGTCCCGAGTGGCTCGACAGCGACCGCTTCAAAACTGATTTCCGCTTGATGACGGTAACGAATGTCCCACAGCGAGAATGGGGGGAGACACTTCAGGTAGGGGACACAGTCGAGATTGTTGGGACTCATCCATATTGATCCCAGCACGTCCGAAGACTCTGCAGTTCAGCCTACAGGTACATCGCCGTGACGTGCCAGCCGATGATGTGAGTATTCGGCGGAAGCGCCAAGCAGTGATCGGCTGGTACCTCCGGAGGCCCCAAGAGGAACGCCCCGAACGAAGCGCGAAATACGAGTCGAAGCTTGGTCTCTCCGATGTACCAATCGATGGTGGAACACTTTCCGGCCGGTGGGGAATTCGCCGATGGAACGATTCGCTTAAACTGGTGGCTCATCCTTACCCCTCCGGATACAAGACTACGTAGTAGTCTATGAGATGGCGCACACAGCCATGATGACTATTCCGACGCGTTCTGGAACACGGTCGGGACACTCATTCCAGAGTACGAGAACCGCCGTGAATGGCTCCGAATCGACGGCAACTCACTGACCGTCTAATGCACGAGTACATCATAAAATTGTCACATAGTGTGTATTTCATAGAGTAGTAGGCTGGACCCGCTGGCAACTACACCTGTGAATTCAGCAGTTGCTATCGATGTAGTCCGATACCTTTTCGAAAGGAGACGACAGAGAGTACCGTCACAACTCAACAGGTGCTTCGAGATCGGGATCGGCATCGATGATAGTCGATAGGTGGGGTTCTAACTTGTCAAACTGCTCTGTTGCCTCCACCAGTTGCCGATCCACGTCGTATTTGATGACCCCTGTCGCCTCCAACTTCGGGATGTGCACTTGGTTTAACACCAGTTGAACCTGAGTGATGTCTTCCGGAGATGCCTCAGTAATAAGTTTATGATGGTTATGTTTGATCACAGTATTCCTGAGGTCGTTCACGGTTAACGCTCGCTGCTGGTCTGCAAGTACAGCAAGCACGATGCGACGGTGCTGGTTTCGACATAGGTCGAGAACTGTGTCGAACTCGGTGGTACTTTCATTCATCATGATCTCTCTAATGAGACTCGTTGATCTCCCGGCGGGACGTAGTTTCGAGAAACGTAACTGTCGCCGGACATTGCCTTGCACAGGTGTAGTGGACTACTACAAAAGAGGCTGCCTGTAGTCCCAACAATCCCTTCAAATACCCTTCCGTAGGATCACTTGAGGCCGGGCGCGCGTGAAAGCAGGGCCTCGCTGAGGACTTGTCTTGTTCCCCGGCGAATCCGATTCGACACGGCTTGTTGAGAAATATCAAGTTCGTCTGCAAGATCCGTCAAGCTCACTTGACTCGGCGTATCGAAATAGCCTCTCCGAAGCCCAAGAATGAGAGCCTCGCGCTGTTCCTGCGAGAGGCCAAATTGCTTGACGCTCTGGGTGCGGTCGGTTTCCGTATAGGTTCGAACAATGTGGATCGTTATGTCGTTGTCCGTGCAGAAGTTGTAAAACCGTGAGAGTGCATCGTGGTCGGGAAATCGGAGACGAAAGTGCCACTTCTCGTCGGCGTGACCCTCTAAAATCGTCCCGTCAGCCTCTGTGATGCCTCGGATAAGGTCGTTGTGCCTTCCATGCCACTTCACCCGATAGAGAGTGCTGTCCGCGATGTTGTCGAGCGCAATAATCTTATCAACGAACTCGTGCGCAGTCACTTTTTGCTCGAAGGTTTCGAACTCGTCCCCCGATACCCACAGGAAGGGCATTACGCTGGTTCCTGTAGGTACGATTCGTTCGAGTTCGATGTGCATTTGAGGTGGTCCACCCAACACTTGCCCGAGCGTAAACTCCTCCTCCTCAACTGTGAACTCGAGGATAACGCTCATATCTCTACTGCAGGGGCGCCAGCACTGTAGGACTTGTTCTCACAATCTTCTGATTGTAGATCACATTGATAGCTACACGCCCGATACTGATCGATGAGTAGGTATCGAAATAAGAGGCACGCGCGACTCACTTGTATCCACTCGCCGATAGGGAGAGGACAACGATGAGGGAATTCGTTTCCGTACGGAAAACAATGTTGATCACTTGACGCCTACTCGGGCAGAATCAAATCGGTCAGGAGGGGTATGTATCGAGTACTGAAAACCAGTTCTCCAGCCACTCGACAGCGACTCGCATGTACTTCACAGCCGTCGTGTTACGCTGCGACTCGTCCGCTCACGCGTCGTCGCTGTCGTCGACGTCAAGACGTCCGTCGCCGGACACCGTTATCCTGTACCCGTAATACGGGAATACGAGGTGGCCTTGACCAGCGGTGAATATCGAGTCGAGCGCCTCTGGGTCGATGGCGTCGTAGAGCGGAGGAAGGTCGGTCGGAGCGACGCCTTCGCGTTCTGCAACGGTTTGGATAACGCGTGTGCTGAGCGTGTGCTGAGCCATTCCGCTACCGTGTATGACTTCTCGCTCGTCATCTGTTCCCATCCCTACTGCTCGTTTCCAGAACGAGTGTCTTAGTGGTTGCGCCTCTCACTCACGGCCACTCGCCCGTGACTTCAGTCGCCTGGCTGTCAAGCATCTCCACGAGTGGGCGAATGTGGTCGAACGCAGGCCCCTTCTCGACCTCGTGTGTGTTCTTGTTCCAGCGGATGAACCCATACGCTTCTAATTTCGGGAGGTGGCTGTGGTGCATGGCAGTCTGAAGGTGGTCACGGTCCTCTCTCGTGTGGCTCTCCTCCAGTACTCCGTCCGCGTGGACACAATCGCATTGGGGATTGTGATCGAGGAGTGCAACGAGTACCCGCCGTCGGTGATGGCTCGCCAGTGCGTCGAACGCGTCGTCCAGCATCGGCGCGCACCTCCGTCTCACATCAGTCATGGTATACATTTGCACACCGGGTATTTCAGTAAAAGTGTTGCGCATAACACAACCTATAGGTTGCAAATTCCGCAGTTTAATTGGGATTTCACACGGAATATCACACCCGAGATCTGTCGAACTACTATTCGGATGGGGTCATCTCGAAGTGGCCCCAGGGTTGAGCGTAGTGGTTAGTGATGATTTCCGAACTGTGGATCGTGATGCCGTACTCGTTCAACGCCGCGGTCATGCGCGTGAGATCGGTGGTGGTCGTGGCGACGGCCTGAACGTGGAGGTTGCGCTCGCCGGTGACCATCTCGGTCACGTCGATGACGCCGTCCACTGCCAGTACCTCCCGTGCGACCGTCGCACGGGAGTCGGGATCGACCGTACAAACAAACAGGAGTTTGAGCGGAAAGCCAGCGCGTTCGTAGTCGATCTGGGGGGCGTAGCCATCTATCACGTTCGCGTCTTCCAACTTGTCGATTCGGTTGCGAACGGTGCTTGCGGAAACTGCCACCTCGTCTGCGATTTCCTGGATCGTGACGTTGCGCGCGTCCTGCTGAAGCGCGTACAGTACTCCCCGATCTACCTCGTCTACCGTGACCGTCGCATCAGTCTTCGCGTCATCGTCTGTCTGTCTCTCAGGTGTGGAATCGTCGTCCATAGTGTGATTTCCGATGCCACGGGGAAGAATATCTATCCTCGTGAGGACACCCCATTGCTGGCCCGGAAAATATATCCGGTATTCACAGATCGGACCTGAGCCGAACGCGGGCTGGCCGGTCGGCGTTTGAGCGGTTCTCGCCACGCCACCGTGATGGCCCTCTCCCTCCCTCCGCCGCCGGAGGACTTATACTCGGAACGTAGATGATCACAACTATGACCATCAGTTCGTTGACCGAAACGCTCCGGGAGACACTCTCCGTTTTCGATGAGTCCGGGGCTCCATTGACAACAACCGAGGTTGCTGACCGGTTCGACCTCGGTCGTCGGAGCATCTACGAACGCCTCGAGCGCCTCGTCGACCACGGCGAGCTGGAGACCAAGATGGTCGGCGTGAGTGGACGCGTCTGGTGGCGGCCACCATCGCCGACGGCCACTCAGCCACGCCGCAAGGATGACCGCCACCTTGTGGAATCTGAGCGCCACTACCGCACGCTCGTCGAGAACTTTCCAAACGGGATCGTGACGTTGTTCGATCACGACCTCACGTACACATTGGCTGCTGGACAGGAATTCGCCACCCTCCCAGTCGAACCCAGCGATCTTGAGGGGAGCCACTTCCGCGAGGTTTGGCCCGCCGAAGCCGCTGATGCACTCCAGCCTGCACTACAGGCCGCACTGAACGGCGAGTACTATTCGGTCGAACTGGCGTATGTTGGCCGCGAGTGGATTGTCCACGCGGTCCCGGTCACCAACGAGCATGGAACTGTCCTCGCTGGAATGACGGTGGCCCAGGACATCACCGAACAGAAGAAGCGTGAACGCAATCTTGAGCGGTATAAAGGATACATCGACGATGTCCTCGATACCGTTGGAGACATTTTCTATCTCATTGACGAAGACGGGGCGCTTCAACGGTGGAACCAGAGTTTAGCCGACGTGACGGGCTATACGAACGAAGAGTTAGCCTCGATGAGTCCAGTCGACCTCTCCGGGAGCGACGAGCAGGAAACGGTCGTGACCGCGATCGCTGAATGCTTCGAGACGGGTTCGGTCACCGTCGAACTCACTGTCCAGACGAAGGACGGTGAGACCATCCCATTCGAATTCGATGCATCCACACTCGAAGATCCGTGGGGGAACACGGTGTTTGCCGGGATCGGGCGGGATGTCACTGACCGGGTCGAACGCGAGCGACGGCTCGAGCGCTACGAGGCGATCGTTGAGGAGGTCAACGACGGTGTCTACGTCGTCGATGAGGACGGAACGTTCACCATGGTCAACGAAACGTACGCGGAGCTGCTCGGTTGCGAGCCGGACGAACTCATCGGCGCCGATACGACCGAGATCGTCGACGAAGCCGTGATTGAACGGGTCCGCGAACTGGAGATAGCCACGACCGAGGGCGAGACCGACTGGCCGACGCTCGCGGCGGAAGTCACGACGGCCGACGGCGAGCGGATCCCCGCCGAGGCGACCTTCTCGATGCTGCCAGCCGACGATAGCGGCTGGCACCGTGTCGGCATCGTCCGAGACATCAGCGAGCGGAAAGCCTACGAACGACAGCTCGAAGAGTCTGAGCGCCGCTACCGGACGCTGGCTGAGCACTTCCCGAACGGCGCAGTCGGATTATTCGACGAAGATTTCTGCTATACCGCTGCCGGTGGAGAGTTGATGGACGAGATGGGCATCGATCCAGAAGAGCGGGTTGGATGCAGCGTCTACGATCTCTATCCCGACGAGATCATTGCGGAGATCGAACCGTACTTCCGCACCGTCTTCGATGGCGAAGCGAACGAGTTTGCGGTGGAGTACCACGGTCGCCAGCTGAGAGCGCATACGCTTCCTGTACGCACCGTCAACGACGAAATCTACGCCGGAATGGTCATGGTTCAGGATATTTCCGAGCGCAAAGCACGTGAACGGGAGCTCGACAAACGGGCTCGGCAACAACGAGCTGTCGCCGATCTCGGCCAACTCGCCCTCGAGACAGACGACCTCGACGAACTCATGGACGAAGCGAGCCGTCGAGTCGCATCCGTTCTCGACAACGAGTACTGCAACGTCCTCGATCTCGATGACGAGAACGAGGAATTCCTCCTTCGCCACGGTGTCGGGTGGAAGGACGGGATCGTCGGTGAGGCGACAGTCTCTGCCGCCGAAGGTGACTCTCAGGCCGTATATACTTTGGCGAACGATCATCCAATCGTGGTCGAGGATCTCGAGACGGAGACGCGATTTGGCGGTCCTGAACTCTTAACAAGCCATGATGTTCGCAGCGGTATCAGTACGATCATCGGTCCATCCAGTGAGCCGTGGGGCATACTCGGCACGCACGACACTGAGAGAAAACCGTTCACTGACGAGGACGTGAACTTCGTCCAGAGTGTCGCTAACGTCCTCGCCGACGCAATCAAGCATCAGCAGTACCAGACGGACCTGGAAACGCTGGTCGCCGATCTCGAAGACTCAAACGACCGCCTCGAACAGTTCGCCTACGCCGCGTCGCACGACCTGCAAGAGCCGCTACGGATGGTGATTAGCTACCTCCAGTTGCTCGAGAAACGGTATGGCGATGCATTCGACGAGGACGGCGAGGAGTTCCTCGGGTTCGCCGTCGACGGGGCCGAGCGGATGCGAGCGATGATCGACGGCCTCCTTGAGTACTCCCGCGTCGAGACACAGGGTGATCCGTTCGAACCGACGGAGCTGAATGCCCTTCTCGACGACGTACTCGTGGATCTTCAGCTCCAAATCGAGGAGAGTAACGCCGAGATCACCGCCGAAGACCTCCCGCGCGTCGAGGGCGACGCAAACCAGCTCCGGCGAGTGTTCCAAAATCTTCTCTCGAACGCGCTCACCTACAGCGGGGACGAGCCGCCGCGGGTTCATTTCGGTGCCGACCGACGCGATGGGGAATGGGTGATCTCCGTGACGGACGAGGGAATCGGGATCGACCCGGCGGATCACGATCGGGTATTCAGCGTGTTCGATCGACTCCATAGCCGCAAGAAGTACGAGGGGGCGGGCATCGGCCTCGCGTTGTGCGAACGCATCGTTGAGCGCCATCGCGGCGAGATCTGGGTCGACTCCGAGCCCGACGAGGGCGCGACGTTCTCGTTTACGCTCCCCACGTGACCCAGTTGGGGTACGCTTTGGCATGGGTCTCACTCGTGCGAACCGTGCAGACGGGGATTCGGCCGGCCAGGCACTTCCACTGGGTGTGTCTGGGCAACTTGGTACACCGCGTCAGTAGCCCCGCAGCGCAGACATCAGCCGAGCAGCCCGGACCTGGGAAGCTGTCGTGGTGAGCAGTTCCGAAGGAACTGCGAGCGATGGTGATCGATCACGGGTGGCGAAGCGAACATAACAAATAATTTATGATTCAAATCCTGCAGCGCCCATAGATTTTCTAGGAGTTCTTTTTCCGTCTGAACGCGAGGTGATTCGAAGAACCCGCTCCGGTAGGCCAACTGAAGGACCTCCCGCTGGCGGGGTGTCAGACGACCCCCGAATTCCTGTCGTAGCGTGAGTTCTGACGTGAGGGGCCGAGCGCGCGTTTGCCGGGCGAGCAGTTCGAGTTCGGGAACGAATTGTTGAATCCGCTCGACGAACGTACGGACCTCAGCCGTCTCGGGGACGTCGTCGAGGGAATCGGCGCACTCGAATACGGCTCTCGTAGTGACGAACGACGGGAAGGTAGGGCTGGCGAGTGTTTTTACATCTCGCCCGGGACGGTCCACTGCCACGTGAACGCAACCGACGAGGAGATTGTCGTCCTCGGTGCTTCGTCGGCACCGGATAAGTCGTCATAGACGTTGACGACCCTGCTGCTACTTCTAATCGACGTTGCCTCCGTACCGACGATACTGTGTCACATCGGTTGAAGAGGCTCAGTGTGGCTGATATTCCCGTCCGAGAGTAACTATGCGAGCGATAGTTACGGGTCCGAGTTACGTGGGGAGCGTGAACGAAAACGTCGTGCTTTCTCCTGGTTCGGAATCAACCCGGATATCACCGTCATGGCGCTCGACGATGTACTCACAGAGTGCCAGGCCGACACCCATTCCGTCGTACTCCTCACGACTGTGAAGCCGGTCGAAGATCGTGAACACCCGCTCTTGGTAGTCAGGGTCGATGCCGATCCCTTCGTCTTCGACCGAGATCACCCACCATCCCGGACGGTCGCTCGGGTTGCGTCGGACGAATCGCGATGCTGGTCGTTCGCGGAACACGAGCGTCCCGTATCTCCCCGTACGAAGAGATGGCGCGACCTATTTCCGACGCGCGATCGGTGCGCTCGAAATCTGTCGGTGATTTGCCTGCGACGGGCGACGAACGACAGAATCAGTTCGCCGTACCGCTTGGGGTCATCGAGCCACGGGAGATGCCCGACACGTTTCTTGCGGAACTCACTATCGGATTACAGATCGTGTGCCGTGAATACCGACTCTCCGGCGTTTCGTTCGGTTTCCGAGCATTCTACCGCCGACGGACAACAGCCACTGACCGAACTGACGCCATCGGATAGTGGAAAAACACTGTGAATACCATCATGAATTGAATATAGTGGAATAATAATCGAAAAATGAATTGTATGTTCAGGTTTGACGGACAAGTTCTTTGCAAGTGACTGCCAAACAATATCGTATGGACGATGTGGTAATCGATCTAGATGGGAGGGCGGAAGTAGATCTGCAGACAGTGGACGTTGGAGTCGCGGGCGACACGGTCGCGTTTGGGATCGAGGGAGTAATTCGGGACGTCGACAACGACGTTCTGGTCGGCCTCAGCGGTAAGTCTCTCACCCCGACGGAGATTCATTTTTCTGTAGCGACCGACTGAGTCGGTTCGATGGGGTTCGGTAATCTTTCCGAGACCACCCGTCGGGACGATGGAGAGAGATGGTTCCATCGGCCTTGATGCGAACGACGTAATCGTCGTATCGAAAGATACTGGTCAACAACCGGAACGAAAGTCGCTCCCTCCGAGTCACAGGGGGCGTACGCGGAACAAGTCTGCGACGATTCGGTCCGAGTTCTCGAACCCGCCACGATCCACCGAGAACGGTCGGGCGTGGATTCCGGCTATCGACACGAGGAGAGCGACTCGTCGTCGCTGTCGCCCCCGAGCCACGACTGGACCAGATCGACCAGGGCAGTAGCGACGGCCTCTGCGATGCGATCGGGTGACTCGGAGAGGTCCCAGACGTACTTGCCGCGCCGTGTGACGGTCACCCACTCGAGATAGCCGTAGCGGTCTAACTCGAGCAGCACCGACTCGAGAGTGGTCTCGTCGAGGCGCCAGCCGAGTGCGTTCTCGATCGTCGCGTTCAACTGGGTCGTCGTCGCGAGGATCGAGTCCTCGCGGTCGTGTTCGGGAAACGGACGCGTAGCGTGTGGGGTTAGCGGTGATGGTGGCCGATCGGTCATGGTCGGCCACCGATTGCGACGGGTACCCCTTTAGTCTGACTGACGGCCGCGCCATCAGACCGCCGACCACGCTCTCGGATTCTCGACCGCGCTCTTACTTGCTGGGAGGTTCGTTGAGGATGATAACGGCTTCACCGTCGATGACCGTGTCACCGTCTTCGCCGACGACCAGCGTGTGCAGTCGATACCGATCGCCGCCGAGGCTCTCGACGATTTCACACGAGGCGGAGACTGTCTCGCCGATCTCGACCGGTCCGGTGAACTCGAGATCCTGCGAAAGGTAGATAGTCGTACCGGGAAACCGGGCCAGCGCGGCACTAATGGTCCCGGCGACGAGCGTTCCGTGGGCAATTCGGCCGCCGAACCGGGTGTCTTCGGCGAATCCAGGTTCGAGGTGAAGCCGGTTAGTATCGCCGGATATCTGTGAGAAAGCGGTGACGTCGGCGTCCGCGACTGGCTTGCTAAATCGGACGTAGTCACCGACACCGAGTTCGTCGTACTCGTTTGTCGAGCGTTCCATGAGCCAGGCTTCGTTGCCGAAGGCGACCCCGTCGACCGATTCAGTCGCTGTCGTCGACGCTGACTCGGACTGAGACGCATCTCTGGACGATGGGCTAACTCCCATCGCTGCGAGGAAGGCGTTGTTGGCCTCGACGTAGCTATTCAACACGTGTTTCGAAATATTCGTCCAGTTCGTTGTTGGTGGGGCGGAGTCGGTACGATCGGAATCGGGGCAGTGACTACACATAGTGCTGTGGCGAGCGATATCGTTCGGTGGGGACGATTCCGTATCGACTATGACGGCCAGCGCCTTTGTTGTATCCCCAAATCATATGGGAAACTGACGCATTCAGCGGTCCCTCCGAGTCTCGACCGTGAGACGCGAACGCTCGTTCATCCGTGGTATGAGTCACGCTCGCGTCGGGATAAAATTGACATCCTCCTCCGCGTGAACGCGGTGGAATCCTGAGCGGTGGAGATTTCAGGTGTGCAGTTCCACCGACCCCCGACACGGTGGGAATCCGTGCGGGGGTCACGGACTGTGGCGGGTGGGACTGCTGGGAGTGCCAAGCCCCCGGTACTCCTATCCTCGACCGTGGTCGACCCTCGTGGTTGGTTGTGCCCGGCGAGGCTCGAGTGGGCTTCGACAGACTTGGAGTTACGTTCCGTGGTGCTTCCAGCAGTCGACTCCGCGTCACCCCTGTGAGGGGTGGGCGGTCATCGACTGGTTCCGATTAGTGTCTGATTGCCTGGGGCGGCCAGGCCGCCATCGTCGGACTGGCGGGAATCACTCTATTCCCTGCCGGATTCCTCCGCTCTCAGAGGGTTACTTCCCACTTCAACGTATGGAAAAGAAATCTCGGACTGGTCATCGAAGCGTGAATTCCGTCCGAGTTGTCGGATTCATCCCGCGCCTAAACGCACGGGTATTCTCCTCGCATCTCTATAACACGGACGGAGGGGACCTCCCGAGTCGGCTTACGCTGCGGAGAGATCGTCGAGAAATTCGGTCGTCGCAGCGTTGAACGCGCTCGGACGATCCTGATTGACGAGATGACCGGACTCGGAGAGTTCGAGTCGGTCGCCGTCGGCGACCGACGAGACGATCTGCCGGCCCTGTCGTTTGACCAGCGGGGCTTCCTGTTCGCCGTGGACGACGAGCGTGGGCGTTTCGACGCCGGTCAACTCGGGCGGATCGTACCGATACAGCGCGTCGAAAATCTTCCGAAATTCGGCTGACGAAATGTCGCCCACGTCGGCGATCGCCTCGGCTCTGATCTCTGGATCGACGGACAGCCATCGCTCGCCAGTCGTTGCCTGAATCGAGTACAACATCGATTGAAACGTCCCCGTCGTTCCCGACAGCGATAAGGACGTGGTCAGCGCCGGTATCGGCGTCCAGAGCTGCTTCATACCAGTCGGCAACTCGACCGGCGGCATCGACCGAACCGCCCCACCTAGAATCGCTGCCGCGGCACTCGCAGGATGGCGATTCAAAAACTCTTGGACGACCATCGATCCGAGCGAGAGCCCGCAGAGAATCGGTCGCTCGATCTCGAGTCGGGAGAGCAGCGTCTCGAGGTCGTCGGTAAAGAGTTCGATCGAGTAGCGGTCGGGAGCTGTCGCACCGGTGTTTCCGTGACCGCGAACGTCGAGGGTGACGATCTGATACTCGTCGGCGAAGTGGTCGATCTGGGGTGCCCAGGCCTCGCCGTTCATCCAGCCACCGTGGATGAATACCAGCGGCGGACCGTCACCGATCGTCCGGTACCAGATCGTGTCGTCCTCGAGCGCGAGTTCTGCCATAGCGACATTCAGGCTCGGCCGTTATTAGGTGGGTTGGTTGCGATTGCACGACAGACGCTAGCTGCTCTGCACGACGTGCGAACGTGAGTACCACGTTCCCTGCCGGGCTGGATCTGCCGCGGCATGCAGCCCGTCACAGTTCTCAGCGTTCGTGTCCTACGTCGGCCTCGAGCCAACGGTCCCGGAACGAGTCGAACTCGGATTCGGATTCCGTGAGCCGATCCCAGTCGGCGAGGCCGCGCTCCTCGCGGGTTCCCGGTACAGTGTTGTCGAGGAACAGCGCGACGAGGCCGCCGACGGCCATCCCGGTCGAGCCGATGATGTAGATGGTGTCGACGACGGCCTGTGCAGCGGCCTCGATCGGAACCGCGACGGCCGTCCCTCCGATGCCGGTCGCGGATACCACGTACGCGACCGTTCCCTCGAGACCGACGGTCTCGCGAAACGCGATCGGACTCTCGAAGTTGCCCATGTACGCGGGGATTGCCAGGCCGACGAAGAGGGCGAAACCGATGATGAAGGTGTTTCGAGAGGAGTCGAGATCGACGTGGCGGAGGTTCGAGATCCCGACGGCGACGATCTGGCCGAACATGGCGATGAAGAGGCCGCCGACGATCGGATCAGGGATCGTCGCGATCACCTGTCCGAAGTACCCCACGAAGCCGACGACGATCATGACGGCGGCTCCGAGCTGGACGACGTATCTCGAGGCGACGCCAGTCAGTCCGATCGCGCCGATGTTCTCGGAGTACGACGTCGAACCGCCGGTGCCCATAATACCCGAGAAGACGTTCATCAGCCCCTCCATCCCGATGCCGTGGTTGATCCGTTTCTCGCTTGGGGCGCCCGACCCGGAGAGGTTCGCCACCGCGTAGTAGTCGCCGATGCTCTCGACGATCGAAGCGAGGACGCCGGCGAACATCCCAATGACGAACGCCATCGTGAACTGCGGTGTTCCCCACTGGAGCGGGTAGATCGGAAGTAGCAGCCGGCTGTCCGCGATGGCTCCCAGATCGACGTACCCCGGATGGTTCACGCCGATTACGCCAAACACGGACAGTGCCGCGGTGACGACCCAGGCGATCACGAGCGCCAGAATCACCGGATACAGCCGGAACGCCTTGTGCCGAACGTCGAGATACTGCGAGAAAAGCAGGATGAGGCCGAGCGTGAGCCCGAGCAGCGGCCAGCTCTGGTTCGCCGCAGTGATCTGTGGCGCACCGAACAGCGAGAGTCCGATCAACGCGATTGTCGGCGCGATGACGACTGGCGAGAGGAACCGGCGGAGCCGCCCCACGAGCCCGAAGTACCCCATCACGACCTCGACAAGCGAGGCGACGATGATCGCCCCCTGGAGTTGCAACAGCGCGGCCTGCCAGTCCGGTTGTCCCGCCACACCGCCGGCGGTCACCACGCCGACGATCGCCAGTGCGGGCGCGAGCATGGAGAACGGCGCGCCCTGTACGATGGGATACCGGTTGCCGAAGGTCGTCTGGGCGAGCGTCGCGATCCCGGAGACGACGAAGAACGTCCCGACGAACCGCGCGGTCACGTCGGGCGGCATTTCCATCGCCCCCGCCAGTATCAGCGGGACCGCGATGTTCGCGCCCACCATCGTCAGGTAGTGCTGAACGCCCAGCACGACCGATTCGCCAACTGGCGGCCGCTCGTCGATTCCGTACTCGATATCGCCGCCGACGGCCCCGTCGGCGACTGACTCGTCCCCCGTCATCGATTCTCGTCTAATAACGAGTGAGGGGATTCAAAGGGGTGTTGATCTGCCGTCGCTCGCTGTCGGACGGAGACCTCCCTCGAGTGGGTCGCCGCGCGTTCGGCGGCGCTACGAGCGCTTCTGGGTCGCCGCTACCGGTGGCGCTACGAGCGCTTCTCGGTCGCCGCGCGTTCGGCGGCGGCTCGCACTGTCTCGGCCGACAGTGAGGTGAGGTCGACCAGTTCTCCGCCCGTTTCGCTCGCGACCAGTTCCGAGAGGCCCGTGCGGGAGTCGTCACCGGCGTCGACGACCACGACTCGCGCGTCATCGGTCGCGAGTGCGCGGGCCGCCGTCCGCGTTGCGTCCGTCGGACTCCCGTCGGCGACGTTCGCCCGCCCGTCGGTGACGAGGACGACGACAGACGCATCGGTGTCGGCCCGTCCTATGACCCGACGCGAAATCTCGAGTCCCGCGGGTAGAGGCGTTCGATCGCCCGAGGGGAGGTCTTTGAGGTGGCGAGCGGCGAGCGAGACGTTGTCGGTCGGCGGGAGCAATACGTCGGCGTCCTCACCGGCGAAGGCGACGAACGCGACCTGGTCGCGGTGCTCGTAACTGTCGCGCAGCAACTCGAGGACGACGCCTTTCGCGGTCTGCATCGCCGGCCGCATCGAGGCGCTCGCGTCGACGGCGAAGACGATCGTGACCGACGTTTCACCCGTCCGCACGGACTGCCGGAGGTCCAGATTCTCGACCCGGGACTCGCCGCGGCCCGCAGCCGACCGGACCGACGCTGCGGCGTCGATCGGCCCCTCGCCGGACGCAGGTTCGGTGCGAACGCGAGCGCCTCGGTTGTCGACGCTCGGGGCGGTGCTCGCTCGCGATCCTGTCGCTGCTGTTCCGTCGGTGCTCTCGACCGTCGCGGCCTCGAGATCGGGCGCCCGCGCCTCGCCGATCTCGGCCCGCTGCTGGCCTGGGACCAGCGGTTGGGCGGTTTCGTCCTTCTCGTCGTCGGACGATTCGTCCGACTCCGAATCCGACTCGCGGTCGCTCGAATCGTCGGACTCACCGTCGCTGGCTTCCGCGGGCGACTGATTCGCCGACGCCGGTCGTTCGCCGTCCTTCGATCGCCGTTCGGGGCAGGCATCGTCGCCCTTCTCGTCGTTCGATTCGGCATCGTCACTGCTCGAGCCGTTCCCCTCGTCACCGTTGGCTCCGTCTTCCCGCTCACCCTCTTGCTCGAGGAGGTCGTCACTGTCCCTGGAGTCGGACTCTGCCTCGCCGTCGCCCTCGTCCGCGTCGCTTCCGCCGTCCCCTCTGTCTTCCTCCGACTGTTCCTCGTCGAACCGATCCTCGAGCAACTGGTTCAGATCCGGCTCGTCCTCGAACGGCGTGCTTCGAAGCCGGTGGGGGAGCGCGTACGTCGCGGCCTCGTGAACGTCGGACTCGATGACCGTCTCGCGGTCCTCAAGCGCTGCCAGCGTCATCGCGGTTCGAACCGTCGCCACGTCGCCTCGGTGGCCGTCTACGCCGGCCTCGAGACAAAGTCGGGCGATCTCTTCTTTGAACTCGGTCGGAAGCGAGACGTGCGAGAGTCGGTCGCGGGCCGCGGCCAGGTCGTCGCGCAGGGTCTCGACCTCGCCGGCGTACGCCGTTTTCGGATCCGTCTCGTCGCCGTCGGTCTCGAGCGCGCGGTCGATGATCTCGACGCGGTCGTCGATCTCGCGACAGCCCTCGACGGTGGCCTGCAGCGCGAAGCGGTCCCGGAGCTGGGGTCGGAGGTCGCCCTCCTCGGGGTTCATCGTGCCGATCAGGGTGACGTTCGCGGGGTGAGACACGCTGATACCGTCGCGCTCGACGGTGTTGATGCCGCTCGCTGCCGAATCCAGAACGACGTCGACGAGGTGGTCGTCGAGCAGATTGACCTCGTCGACGTAGAGGATGCCGCGGTTCGCCTGGGCCAGCAGGCCGGGATCGAAGTCGGCCTCGCCGGCCAGCGCGTCCTCGACCGAGAGAGTGCCGACGACGCGGTCGCGGGTCGCTCCGAGTGGGAGCGTGACGAGGGGGACCAGCCGCGTCTCGACCGGCAGGTCGTCGAGAGCGCGGTCGCGGCAGTCCTCGCACTGCAGGTCGCGGTTGTCCGGCGAACAGCCGTATGGACAGTCGGCGACGACCCGCTGTTCGGGCAGGAGATCCACAAGCGCTCGCACCGCGGTCGACTTCGCGGTTCCCTTCTCGCCGACGATCAGCGCCCCGTCGAGGCCGTCGTTGGCCGCGACGGTCAACAAGACTCGCTTCAGATCGTCCTGTCCGACGATCGCCGGGAAGGGGAGTGACGATAGTTTTTTGCCCCCGCCGTTTGCAACCATACTTGAGCTAATACAATAGAGGTTTAAAAACGCGATGACACGCATCGGGATCTACACCGCGACGGAGAACGAACTCGGTTCGATCGGGCGGGCCGCCGAGCGCCTCGAGGGCGTCGAGCTGGTCGTCCGCTCGGAGAGCGACCTCGAGGACGAGGCCGCCGTCGAGGAGTTCGTCGAGGAATTGCACGAAGCCACGGCGGCGATTCTCTGGCTGCACGGGGCCGAAGAGAGCATGCCGGGCTACGACTACGCGACAGGTGCGCTCGAGGACGCAGGCGTCCCGCTGATCGTCAAGGCGACCGGGGACGCCTTCGCCTTCGAGGATACGACGGTCTCGGCGGAGGACCGCGAGCTCGTCTACGAGTACTTGGAGAAAGGCGGCACGATCAACGTCGAGAACCTGTGTCGGTTCCTCGCCGCCGAGTACGAAGGACGGGACCTCGAGCACGACGATCCGACCGAACTCCCCACGGAGGGCGTCTACCACCCCGACCATCCGGGGATCGAGTACGAGGACCTGCTCGCGACCTTCGACCCCGGGAAGCCGACGGTCGCGGTCTGGTTCTACGAATCACACTGGACCCACGAGAACACCCGCTACGTCGACGCGCAGGTCCGGGCGCTCGAGGAGCAGGGCGCGAACGCCCTGCCGATCTTCTGTAACCCGGCGACCGACACAGAAGAGCAAGAGGACGCCGAGTGGGTGACCGAGAACTGGCTGCTCGACGTCGACGGAAATCCGATCGTTGACGCCGTACTCTCGTCCTTTATGTTCTCGCTCTCGATGGACGAGCGCGGCCGCAGCGCCAGCGACGAAGGCGAGTCTGCCCAAGACGTCTTCCTCGACTGGCTCGGGGTGCCCGTTCTACAGACGGTCACCACGATGCGGTCGCGCTCGCGGTACGAGTCCAGCGACACGGGCGTGATGGGCTTCGAACTCGCCCTCTCGGTGGCGCTGCCGGAGTTCGACGGGAACGTCATCACGCACCCCATCTCGGGCAAAGAGCGCACTGACGACGAGGCAGGCATCGGCTCCACGCCGAAACACCACTTCCCAATCGGCGATCGGATCGATCACGCGACACGACTGGCCGTCAACTGGGCTCGACTGCGACACACGCCCAACGGGGACAAGCGGGTCGCGGTCGTCCTACACAACTACCCGCCGAGCGACGACGGGATCGGGACCGCATTTGGCCTCGACTCACCGGAGTCGACCGTGAACCTGCTCGAGGAACTCGCGACCCGCGGCTACGAGTTGGGCGACGAACTGCCCAACAGCGGGCAGTCTCTCGTCGACCGACTGACCGCACAGCTCACTCTCGAGGATCGCTGGGTCGCCCCCGAAGACGTTCGCGACCTGTCGGTCGACGTGGTCTCCCCCGAGACGTACGCGGAGTGGTTCTCGGGCGCCGACGAACGCTTCCGGGAGAACGTCGTCGAGGAGTGGGGCGATCCACCGGACCGACCGTTCGCGATTCCCGGTGTCGAGTTTGGCAACGTCCTCGTTACCGTCCAACCGCCGCGCGGGTTCGGAATGGACCCATCCAAGGTCTACCACGACTCTGCCCTCCAGCCGCCACACGACTACTACGCGTTCTACGGCTGGCTGCGTAACGGCTTCGAAACCGACGCGATCGTCCACCTCGGAACCCACGGCAGCCTCGAGTGGCTCCCCGGGAAGACCGTCGGACTGAACGGCGAGAGCGCGCCTGACCAGTTGATCGACGATATCCCGAACGTCTACCCCTACATCGTGAACAACCCTGGCGAGGGGACCCAGGCAAAACGGCGCTCGTACGCGGCGGTCGTCGACTACCTCACGCCAGTCATGCGGTCGGCGGGCACTTACGACGAGCTCTCGGAACTCGAGGAGCTCGCGAATCAGTACCGCGAGGCCGGGACGAAAGACGCTCGGAACGACGACGGCGAGCACCTCGAGACGCTGATCCGCGAGAAGGTCGAGGAGCTCGACCTCGCCGTCGAACTCGAGATTTCAGGAACCATCGACGAGGAGGCCGACGTCCGTGGTCCCGGCGAGGCCGTCTCGACGCTCGCCGAGGGCGACGTGGAGGGCGACGATCTCGAGATCGACGACCTCGTCGAGCGAATCCACAAGTACCTGACCGACGTGAAGACGACCCAGATCCGACTCGGGCTGCACACGATGTCCGAGCCGCCGGCCGACGAGCGCCTCGTGGAGTACCTCGTCGCGCTCACTCGCCTCGAGAACCCCGGCGCGCCGAGCCTGCGCGAGAGCGTGGCGGGTGCGCTGGGTGTCGAGTACGAAAAGATGCTGAACGCGCCTGGCGAGTACGACGACGACCTCGGGATGACCTACGCCGAGGCCGCCGACGAGGTCTACGAGACCAGCGTCGAGTTGATCGAGATGCTGGCCGAGCACGACTTCGACGTACCGGAGTCCGAGCGGGAAGCGGGTCCCGACGACGAGGTGAACATGAACTTGCTCGTGGTCGACCTCGAGACGATCGGCGACGCGCGGGCCGAGTCGGGAGCCCACGACGACCTGCGCGAGGTGCTGGCGTACGTCTGCGAGGAGGCCCAGCCCCGCGTGCAGGGCGCCGAAGACGAGATCCCAAGAACCGCGGACGCCCTCTCGGGCGAGTACGTTCCCCCCGGCGGCTCCGGCGCGCCGACCCGCGGTGGCGTCGACCTGCTGCCGACCGCGCGGAACTTCTACACGCTCGACCCGCGCAAGGTGCCGGCGAAGGCAGCCTGGCAGGTCGGGAGCGAGGTGGCTGAGGGCGTCATCGAGCGCCACCGTTCAGAGAACGGCGAGTATCCAGAGGAGATCGGCGTCGTCGCCTGGGGTACCCCGACCGTGCGCACTCGCGGCGAGACCATCGCGCAGGTGCTCGCCACGATGGGCGTCGAGCCGCAGTGGACCGATGCCGGCCGGATCGACGACGTCGAGCCGATCCCGCTGGAGGAACTCGACCGACCGCGGGTCGACGTGACGACTCGCGTCTCGGGACTGTTCCGGGACGCGTTCCCCGCGGCGGCGGCGGTCATCCACGACGCAGTCGACGCGATCGTTGACCTCGACGAGCCCCACGAAATGAATTACATCAAGAAACACGTCGAGGAGGTGCAAGAAGAGCTACAGGAGAAAGGAGGGCTCGACGAGTCGGACGCCCGCAAAGCGGCCCTGCACCGAGTATTCACGACCCGACCTGGCGGCTACGGTGCTGGGACGAACAAAGCCGTCGACGAGGGCAACTGGGACGACCGCTCCGATCTCGCCTCCGTCTACGTCCAGTGGGGCGGCTACGCGATGGGGCCGAGAGGGCGCGTCTCGGACGCTCACGACGCCTTCGAACGGCGGCTCTCGAGCGTCGACGCGACGGTCAAACTCGAAGATACGATGGAGCAAGACGAGTTCGACTCGTCGGACTGGTACGCTTTCCACGGCGGCTTCATCTCGGCGGTCTCCGAAATCTCGGGCGAAGAACCCGCCTCGTACGTCGGCGACTCTTCGGACCCGGACAACGTCTCCGTCTATACGAACGAAGAGAAGGTCCGCAAAGCGATGCGTGCGCGCGTACTCAACCCCGACTGGCTCGAGTCGATGGAGGACCACGGCTACAAGGGCGCTGGCGATCTCTCGACGACCGTCGACGTCACGCTTGGCTGGGACGCGACCACGGGCGTCGTCAGCGACACGCTCTGGACGGAAGTCGCCGAGACGTTCGCCTTCGACGACGAGCGCCAGGACTGGATGCGCGAGGTAAACCCCTGGGCGCTCGAGTCCATCACGGACACCCTGCTCGAGGCGATCGAGCGAGATCTCTGGGACGCCGACGAGGAGACGGCCGACCGACTGCGCGATCTGAATCTCGAGGTGGACGGCGACCTCGAAGCGCGGACGACCAACGAGGCCGTGGGGGTGGCGACCGATGACTGACGACGGCACAGCGACGGCCGCACGGAGTCGACCGGCAGCCGATACTCGCCGAACGGAGCGTGATCCACGATGAGCGACATTCAGGAATTCGAGACAGAGTACGCGGATCTGGGTGCAACGACACGGAACGCGATGGACATCGCGCAGACGAGCATGGATATCGTTCGGCAGTTCGCCCCGGACGAGACGCTTGCCGATCGGATCCGACAGAAGTCGGTCCACTCGATGGGCGACATCGAGTTCCAGCACCTGCTCGAGTTCACCGGCTGTGACGAGGTCGGCGACGACGAGGACGCGCCGGTTCGCGCCGGCGCGCGGGCCGTGCTCGAGGAGGCGGACATCATCACGGACATTACGATGGTGAAAGCCGGCGTCACGGGCCGGGGTCACGACTGTGAGGTTTCGAAGGCCATCGGACACGGGACGGAACTCGCCGAGGAAACGGGACTGACCCGGACCGCAGCGTCGATGCTCGAACTCGACACGGTCGACGCCTTCGAGGACGCGATCGTCACGATTGGTAACGCACCGACGGCGGCGCTGGCGCTCGCTGACTGCATTGAGCAGGGGACGCGGCCGGCCGTCGTGGTCGCCACCCCCGTCGGCTTCGTCAAGGCCGAGGAGAGCCGCGGGCGCATCCGCGAGGTCAGCGAGGACTACGGCGTGCCGGTGATCACTCACGTCGGCCGCCGCGGTGGGAGTGGGTTGGCCGCTGCGCTGGCGAACGAACTGATCCACGTCGCAACGGACGTCCGAACCGAGGACCTCGAGTTGGACCTCGACGCCGAGACACGAGCCGAAACCGGTGAGAACCGATGAGCGGAGACTGTGACCTCGACGCGGGACCGGATCCGGCCAGGTTCGCCGCGGGCGCCGCTGAGCCGGAGATAAACGAGACGGTCGACGACCCGGTCTATGCTATCGGTGTCGGGCCAGGGAACCCGGAGTACCTCACGCCCCGCGGCGAGCGAGCGATCCGTGAGGCGGACGTCGTCGTCGGCTTTACGACCGTCGTCGAGTTCGTCGAGGAGAAGACGGACGCCGACCTCCTGACCTGTGGGTACGAAGACGAAGCCGCGGCGCTCGAGGAGTTCGCTGAACGCGTCGCAGCCGGCGAGTCGGGAGCCGCGGTCGCGATGGGCGATCCCAACCACTCCGGCTATCAGTTCGTCGGAAAGGTACAGGACGCCGTGGAACGTGCATCCACGAACCCTGACTCGCACGCTCGGCAGGACGACATCAAACGCGGGGATTCCGACGTCCCGGTTCGTATCGTTCCTGGCATCTCGTCGCTCCAGGTAGCCGCGAGCCGCGCTCGAACGCCGATGGAAGACACGGAGTTCGTGACGCTTCACAAGAGCGGCAACCTCGAGGCCGACATGGACCGACTCGCAGCTGCGGCTGACGACCGACATCTGCTCGTACTTCCGCGACCTTACGACCGAATGCCCGCCGATATCGCCGCCTTTCTGCTCGAGCAGGGCGCCGAACCGACACTCGAGGCGCTCGTCCTCGAGCGATTGAGTCACGACGACGAAGAAATCCATCGGTTCACGCTCGCGGAGCTATCGGAACACGCCGGGGGCAACGGAAAAGACGGGACGCCGTTTTCCGACCTGGTCGTGCTCGCGGTTCGTCAGCCGGTGTAGTCGGTCGTCGAACGAGATAGAATACGACGGCCCTGTCCTTTTCCGGGTCGCCATCCGACGACTTCGTATGAGTCCCACCATCGAAGTGAGCGAAGACCTTCTCGAGGAAATCGACGGCCACCTTGCGGAGGGTGAGAGCCGCGAGGAGTTCATCGCCGAACTCGTCCACCACTACGAGACCGAGGGCAATTTCCTCTGGGAGGGATACGGTGGCCCGCCGTAGCGGCGATCCAGACGCGGGTAATTCCCCCGGCCACCTGGCCGAGCCAGCCGCGAGCCGTCTCGACTACCCGCACGAGGTCGAAATACGACTTTGCGTGGAAGAATGCCACGACCATCGCGATGCTGCTGATCAGGTGGCCAACGCCGATGATGAAACTCGCCGCGAATCCATACATCCACTCGTTGGATCGAGGGTATGACATCTTCCCCGGCGTGAACAGTAGTTGCCGAAGTGCCTGAGAGATGGATTTCTCCGGTCGCAACATACAACGAGTATGGTCGCTACTGCCGAGGCACGGCAGGTCTGCCGTGCCGCAGGATCGCTTCTCTATCCGTCCATGGACTTTGGAGTGAAGGCCAATGGCACCTATACGAGTGAGGACTTCGCCAGAGTCCTCACTCGGAGTGCCTTCGAACGAGAGTTCACCAACACCAGTGCCAGACACCTCCAAATTGCCAGAGGTGACGACCTCGACCTCGAAGACCGGAGTCCGTTAGCGAAATCGTTCCTGTACAATCTCGGTCGGATGAACGCGGACGCCATCGACGCTCAGTTCGATGGCGTCCGCGACCAGGTCATCACGCAGACACGCAAAGCTCGTCGCTTTCCGAACACCGCAGAGGTTGCATTAGACCTCCACGAGTGGCTCTACTACGGTTCGAAGCAGACACCGATGGTGTCACGAATCAATCCTGACCGAGGGACCGATCTCGCCTACGTCTTCGTGACACTGTGCATTGTGTCACCGGCAGCGCGGTTCACGCTAGCGTCTGAACACGTTCCTCGGACCAACACAGCGTCCCTGATCGAAGCGATCCGCGAGGTGATCGAGACGGCCCGACGTACCGTCTCGATCGCCCGCATCTACTGTGATCGTGGCCTCTATCGGGTTGAATTAGTTGATGAGCTCGTCGATCTCGGTGTGGAGTTCGTCATGCGCGCACCCAAAACGCCAGGGATCAAGCGCGTTCTTGCCGAGCACGATGAAAGGAGATTTGTCACCGCCTACGAGTTGGTCAGAAAGCGGTCACCCACGATGCGTGTTCCAGTGACGCTTGTCGTCGTCCCGCACCACTCGCGGGACGACGACTCGCTGTGTCTGATCACGAACCGGGCACGGACAGTGGATGAAGCGGTGCCGCTCGGGCAAGCGTATCGACGTCGCTGGGGGATAGAGACCTCATATAGGAAGATCGGTGAGTTTCTGCCTCGGACCACGTCACCGGTGTTTACGGTGCGGTTGTTCTACTTTCTGTTTGCTGTGACGCTGTACAATCTCTGGATCGTGGTGTGTCTGCTGCTTTCAGAGCAGCGGTGGACGAAAACGCAGCCAGCAGTCTCAACGGCGACGTTTCGGTTCTTCCTTGGGCCAGTGACGTATGGATGATCCTCGTCGGGGCGGCAGACCCGGGCACCAGCCCGGGTCAGCGCGCTCCTCCGTACTGGTAAGTCTCACTACCGGCGTGAATTCCTCCTCCCGTCCGCCGCTGCCTACTCAAATTTCCGCTCGAACAACCGACTCAAGCTGTATTTGCGCGCCCCCATCTTACTTCAACGAGCGCTCTGCTGTCCGAATCGGCAACTACTGTGAACGCCGGGGATTCCCCAACCGTACGTTCGGGGTCGCGCCGGCCATCGCACCCGACAAAATGGTGCGTGGGTCCAGTCCGTCCGACGGGGGCAAGATTCCACCCGATGGGTATGGGTGTACTCCAGTTCGTGCTCGATGCGTGAGCCCCGCGAGGGGTGTGGCGGGTTCGGCCTCCCGGCAGGGACGCGGTATCTCCTTGCACAGCCCCCGAGGCCGCATTGGGCTCGCCCCCGCCGTTCGCGGTCGGGGGCACACGGGCCGTGCCATCGGCCTGTCCCGACTTTCTGCCACGGTGGCGAGACTCGCACGCCGCAGGGGTTGGATTGGTCGTGCCGTCACCCCATCTCGTGTCTCAGAGGCAGAGGTACTGTGAGCACGTGTGGTGCGGAGGACCCCAAGTGGTTCCCGGATTGGTTTCGGCGGTTGAATTACCGCTCGTTCGACCCCGATCAGTATAAACACGGGGTGGACGTGGACGCGATTCATACCCGTTGAGCAAACCGACGGGTTGCGATGCCCAGCAGAACGCGACGCGTTCTTCGGACGCCGGACACGGCGGGACTCTCTCGCTGTTACAGGGAGGACGCGGCGACCGACCATCCGTGATCCCGTTCCCCTCCGTGGACGGTACCGAGTACACCCGCGCCGAGGAGGAGGCTCGCTGATTCGCTCGTTACCATCACTCTCCGAAATACCGCGCAGATCACTCGCGGAGAGGTTGGTAATATCGAGACGCGGTGAGCATAATACAGAGGACGTTTGTCTCGTCAGGACGAGGTATGAGTATGCGAACGAGTTTCAATATTCCCGACGAACTCGTCAAGGAATTCGACCGAGTGTGGCAGGAACAAGGGATCGAAAACCGGTCTCGTGCGGCCAGAGAGGCGATGCTCGAGTACATTGAGTCACACACCAGACTCGAGGAGACGAGCGGCGAGGTCATCGCGCTCATCGGGTTCGACTACCGCCATCACGAGGTGATCGGTGCCCTCCATTCCGTCCAGCACGACTATCAAGACGTGATCCAGAACACGAGCCACACGCACCAAGGTGAGTGGTGTTTGGAGTCCGTATTCTGTCGTGGGCCGGCCGAGCAGGTACGTGAACTCACCTACCGTCTCCGCGATTTCGACGGCGTCCGGCGAGTCAAAAGCATGGTCATTCGCGAGAGTGCCGAGTAGTCGAACCGGCCAGTTACCGACGCTCGGCTCGCGACGTCCACCGCTCGCTACTCGTCGTCCTCGTATTCCCGAAGCACCGTCGACACGGTGTTCGATACTTCCTCGAGTGCGACGTCGTTGGTCTTTCTGAGGTCACCCTCCTCTCGAGCGGCGCTCAGATGGCGAAGCGCCTTCTTGAGTTCCTCTTCGGTCTCGGTTCTGTGATTCTCACTCATCGTTTGAGGGAACGGTCGTAACCGATTCAGGCGCTTAAAGTCGTCGGTGGTGTAAACTGTTCACATCGCTCGTCGACGGCCGATGCCGCGCGTCGCCGTCGACGGAATCAGTCCGTCGGGTGGTACGGACTGTTGGAAGTCAGTTCCGGTACAACCGCGTCCACTCTGCGTTTGCACCGGCAAATCGTCACAGTAGACCGTCTAATGCACGCTTTCGTCGCACGTCAGAGCAATCTCCGATGGTTTCAAGTACAGTTGCACTAATCCAAATTAAGCAATGACAACACTCCCGCAGTCTCCAGTGTGCGACCGACCGATCGGAACGACGGACCTCGGCCTGAGACGGGGACGATGAACGGAATCGTTCTCGGCGGTGTCAGTTCCGGCGTTGGAAAGACGGTCGCGGCGCTGTCGATCACTCGGGCGCTCGAATCGGCTGGGTACGAGGTCCAACCTGCCAAGGCGGGACCGGACTTCATCGATCCGAGCCATCACCGGGCGATCGCTAGTCGTCCGTCCCGGACGCTCGATTGCTGGCTCGAGGGGGCAGACGGACTTCGACGGAACTACCACCGCGGCGCGGGTGACATCTGCGTCGTCGAGGGTGTCATGGGAGTGTACGATGGCGACTGCTCGAGCACCGCTCTGGTCGCGGAAACCCTCGAATTGCCGGTGGTCCTCGTCGTCGACGCGAAAGCGGGCATGGAGAGCGTCGCGGCGACGGCGCTCGGGTTTCGGGAGTACGCCAAGACGATCGGTCGCGATATCGACGTCGCAGGCATCGTCGCCCAGCGCGCACACGGCGGTCGCCACGAACAGGGGATCCGAGACGCCTTGCCCGACGGTCTCGAGTACTTCGGTCGCATTCCCCCCTCGAGTGACCTCGAAATACCCGAACGACATCTCGGCCTCGAGATGGGCGACGAGGCCGCGTTGCCGACGGCTGCGTTGCGGGAAGCCGCCGAATCGCTGCGAACGGAGCGACTGGCGGCGACCGCGAGCGAGCCACCGGCCCCCGAGACGCCGAGTCGGCCCGCCGAACCGGTCGACGTTACGGTCGCCGTCGCCAGCGATGCAGCCTTCTGCTTCAGATATCCAGCGACGATCGAACGCTTCAGGGAGCGGGCGGACTTCGTGACCTTTTCGCCGGTCGCGGGCGATCCCGTCCCCGACTGCGACGCGATCTATCTCCCCGGAGGGTATCCCGAACTCCACGCCGACGAACTCGAGTCGGCCGGAACGCTCGACGAACTCGGTTCGCTCGCAGTCGATGGGCTCGCAGTGCTCGGCGAGTGCGGCGGGCTGATGGCCATGAGCCAATCGTTGACTACGACCGGCGGTGAACGACACGAAATGGCCGGCATCTTCCCGGCGGACGTAACGATGCACGATCGCTACCAGTCGCTCGATCACGTCGAACTCGAGGCGACTGACGGAACACTGACGGCCAACGCTGGCGAGCGGATCCGCGGACACGAATTCCACTACTCGAGCGTCGAAGTCGACGGTGACGCCCGGTTCGCCTTCGAGACGGTCCGCGGCGACGGCATCGACGGCGACCACGACGGGTTGACAGCGTACGAGTCGCTCGGCACGTACGTCCACGTCCACCCCGAGAGCGGGGCGTTCGACCGGTTCCTCGAGCGCGTGGCGACGACGAACTGACACTCGCGCGTCTATTCACGGATTCTGAAACCCAGTCACGTAAGTAACACGAACGGCCGCGTTGGAGCGAGTTGGCCGAAACCGTTCAACAACTCGAACCCCTGAAGTGCAAGCCGCTGACCGACCGCTCCCGGTCGCCGGGGTGCGCCGATCAGTACCCCGTGAGCGCGTCGACGACGCCGCCGAGAAGATCGTCGGGGACTTCCTCGTCGGCTTCGAGAGCCTCGATCAGTTTGACTTCCGTCGGCGCGAGGTCGGCCTTGAGGCCGTCTACTGCCGACGGGGGCGTCCCGGGCGCGTTGAGCGCGTCGGCCGTCTGCGAATCGAGCGAGTCGATCAGGGCATTCAGACTCCGGTTCGCGGTCCGCGGGACGTCGCGGACCGCCCGAATCCCGCCGCCCGGGATCGACAGCAGCGCGATCGTCAGGTCGGTGACCGGCCGCGTCGCCTCGGCGATTTCCTCGTTCGTCGTCAGCGTCTGACCCGTCGAGACGGTTTCGCGGTCGATTCCCTCGTCGGTGACCGGGTGCGGTTTGTACGCGAAGTTCGCGTAGAGTTCGAGCTGGTCGGTGAGACGGTCCGGTTCGTCGCCGGTCAGCGTTCCCGGAAGTTCGGCGAGATTCTGGTGGCCGCTGTTGCCCGGTGGCAACACCGACTTGGACGCGTCGGGGCCCTCGCCAATCGCGATCGACTGCTGGAACGAGGCCCGGTTCGTCATCGGGATGCGGTCAGGGTTCGCGGCGCCGAGCGGCGTGAACTCACTCTCGCGAGCCTCGAGGCGCCAGTCTGCCGGGTTGGCGCTGTCGAATCGCTCCTCGAGCGTCTCGGCCGCGCGCCGCATAGCCTCGCGGATGATCGCGTCGCGCTGTCGCGTGCGCGACGGATGGTTCTCCCCGGCGATCCGGTCGAACCACCGGAACGTCGTCTCGCCGTCGATGGCGTCGACCAGCGTGACGTCCTTGTTGACGGTCGCGCCGTGGTCGGCGGCGTGGGGGTCGCCGCCACCCTGCCCATCGGTCGCGGTCGGATCGAAGTTGAGCTCCGGCGTCTGGTCCCCGAGTTTGTCGCGGAAGACCAGTTCCTGGAGTTCTTTCCGGACTTCCTCCCAGATGGCCATTCCGCCGTTCTCGTAGCGGCCGTCGGGGCCGGGCCGGAACGAGTAATCGGTCCGGGACCAATCGACGAGTTCGGACACCATCGCATCCAGTTGCGGATCGCTCGCATCGCGAACCGCATCGGCCATTGCCGGAGTCGACCGTGGCGCGAACGGGTGTTCGACCGAGCAGTCCTCGACGATGCCCTCGACGTCCGCCTGCGAGAGTGCGCCGTCGGTTCGCCCGAGGGCCTCCTGCATCAGACGCTTCATCACGTCGACGCGGTGGACGGTGCCCCACTGCTGTTCGCTGTCACCCGAGTGCCAGCCGGGGGCTGGCGCGTTATTCCAGTTGACGACGTAGCCCCGCTCGGGATCGCGGACGGATGCGCCGATGTTCGTGCCGACGTCGAACCCGTTCCACTCGTGCTCGGACGGCGGGGTCGGCAGTCGCGGATCGCGGCCGCCGCGGCGGTCGGGGAGCGTGCCCGTCCGGAAGTAGGCGATCCCCTCGTCGTCGATCACGTGGAAATTGAAGCCGAAGGGGAACTCGGCGAGGTACGATTCGAACTCGTCGATAGTGTCTGCGCGGCCGACTTGGGCCCACATGAACGCGCCGTCGAGTTCTTCCATCCGAGTCGTCACCCGCTGGCAGTAGGCGACGTTCTCCTCGGGGTTCAAGGCGATCACCGGCATTCTAGTGCCCTCCTGCTCGACGCGCGCGACTTCCTGGCGGACGACCCGGACGTCCTCGGCGTCGTCGCCCTGGACGACGGCGCCAACCGGGCTCGTGTAGTGGGTGACTGTCTCCGTCGACATGGTGTGCCACTCACCGTTCCACTTGTAGCGGTAGCGATCTTCGGGGTCGAGTTCGACCGCGACCGTGTCGACCATGTCGTCGCCTGAGGTGGTGACCGTCCATGCCAATTCGGGCGTCCGGCCGACGACGATCGATGGCGTGCCGACGACGCCGACCCCGCGAACGTCGAAGCCGGCCCCGTGGAGACCGATCTCGTGGATGACCGGTGGTTTGAACAGTCCCATCTGCGGACCGCCGCCGAGCATCGGTTTCCCCGTCTCGGTGCAATCGCCGTCGACGATGACCGCGTTCGAACCGAACCGGAACCCCTCGAGCACGCCGACGGCCTTCCGAAGCCCGTCGGTGACGGCGGCCGGGAGATCCAGGTTCTCGATCCCCCAGGCTTCGGCGCCGGCCGCCGCCCGGACGGCCTCGAGTTGGGCCTCGGAGACCTCGTCGTACGACAGCGCCCGCTCGTCAGTCGTCTCGATCTCGGCCGGGCGTACGGAACCGTAGTGGTCGTCCGGTACGATAACCCTGTTGAGGTCGCCGTAGGCCTCCCAGGCTTCGCGCTCGTCGCCGAGACTCTCGAACAGTTCGGCCAGCGTTCGCGCGTTCGACAGCTCCGCGCCGCCGCCGACGCCGAAGAACCCGAGCGTGTAGTTGATCACCGCGACCGTGTCCTCTGGCTTCCACGGTTCCGGTGCGCGCCCGAGAGCGACGAACTCGGCGGGGAGTTCGCCCTCGGCCGCCCGTTCGACGATCCGCCGGTTGACGCCGTCGCAGAAGCCCCGGACCGCCTCTCGGGTAGTCTCGTCGGCCCGGTCCCACTGGCGGTTGATCTCCTCGCGATCGTAGAGATCCCGTCGCACCTCGATGTCGGAGGGAAGCTGGGCCGGGCCGAGCCACTCCGCGCTCTCGCCGCGGCCGACCAGCCGAAGCAGGTCCATCTGGAAGAGCCGGTCGCGGGTCTGCATGTAGCCGTTTCCGTAGCCCAGCGCGTAGAGCGAGTCGGCCTCGACGTGGGTAACCCCGTACTCGTCGGTTCGAAACTCGATCTCCGCGAGCGGCGACTCGCTCGCGGTCCCCACTCCGACGGTCGACACGGTGCCGACGAGCGCCGAGAGCTGGAGGTACCGCCTGCGAGACAGTCCTCCCGTTGCGCGACCGGCCGTCGGTCTCGTGTTCCCAGTCATCGTTACGCCGTCGACTCCCCGAGCCGTCGATCCGTTCTGGCGACCCGTCCGCCCCGGCTCCACGTCTGGGTTGCTACCCCACAGCATGTGTCTCGATATCGCATACCGAGAGAAGGACTAACGAAGAGGAAAATAAAGACTTCCATGGTGATGGAAGTTCCATTATGTACTGTCATCCGGAAACGAAGGGGTCGACGCGGCGGCGCGGCTGGTTCGAATCGATCGCCGGCACCACTTACGCAACTAAGATTGCTTTAGCACAAACGAAATTGTTTTATGATCGGCCGCTGTTGCCCCGAGTGATGCCACCTATCGCGCTGCCACACGACGCGAAGGCTGGACCGACGAAACCGGAGGTCCGGGCCGTCGTTCGGTCGAAGCTCGCGCTCGAGCCGGACGACCACTTCGCGGAGGTCGGCTCCTGTACGGGAGCCGTCACGATCGAGGCCGCACAGCGAGCCGGGCGGGTGACCGCCCTCGAACGAAAGTCGGAGCGACTCGAGACGACACGACGGAACCTCGAAGCGAACGAGAACTCCGTTCAGGCCGACGTCGAACTGCGCAACGTGGAAGCACCAGCAGGACTTCCGGACGACGTTGATGCGCTCTTTCTGGGCGGAAGCCGAAACGTCAAAGCGGTCCTCGACCACGCCGTCGAAACCGAAATCGACCGCGTTGTCATGAACGTCTCGCGGCTCGAAACCGCCGGTAAAGCGACCGAGGCCTTCCGCGAGCGCGACCTGCTCGGTGAGGTCGTCCAGTTTCAGGTGAGCCACGGCTACGAACTCGCTGGTGCGACGAGTTTCGACCCGGACAATCCGGTATACATGCTAGTCGGGAGCGCGACGCCGGACGAAGGCGAGAAAGTCGTCGCCGACGGCGGTGAGGCGATCCGATGACGCTGTTCGGCGTCGGACTCGGCCCTGGCGAGGCCGACCTCGTGACTGTCCGCGGGAAGTCGGTCCTCGAGAACGCCGACGTGGTCTACTCGCCGGGACGCCTGTCGCGGACCGTCGCGCTCGAGCACGTCGACGAGTCGAAGATCGGTAATCTCGAGTTCCCGATGACGAAAGACGAGGAGAAACTGCGGGCGGCGTGGAAGGAGGCCGCGGCGGAGATCGCTCCGAACGCGCGCGACGGCGACGTCGCGTTTGTCACGCTGGGCGACCCAAACGTCTACTCGACCTTCGGGCACCTCCGCCGGACGATCGACGCGTTCCACCCTGACGTGGATCTCGAGATCGTCCCCGGCGTGAGCGCGGTAACGGCCTTCGCGACCGCACTGGGGGTCGAGATCGAGGCCGGTGCGGGGCTCTCCTTGCGGGAGGCCGCCGCCGGCCACAGCCCGACGGGGCCGGATCGGATGATCCTGTTCAAGGTAACCGATGCGCCGGCCACCCACGAGGGCCTCGCCGAGGCCAATTACGAGGTGACCTACGGCCGCCGGCTATTCATGGAGCAGGGCGAGACGCTCGTCACTGACGATCCCGCAGCGATCGACCAGCGCGACTACTACACGCTCGCCTACGCCGAGAAGGCAGACCTCCAGGTCGAGCGGGCGACTGCGGCCTTCGAGACCGATACCACTGCATCGGAGATCCGCTCTGATGGTGGCCGCGAGGTGACCGACGACGAACTGTCCGCCCTCGAGCGCGCTGAAGGCAGCGAAGGTGGCGACTGCGGACAGAGTGGAGGCCGCCGATGACCGACGACACCGAAAACGACCCGCAGGACGCGATTGACTCGGAAAGCCAGTTCCGGCCCGAGGAACTCGACGATCGGATATTCGAGCACGGCGCAGGCGACGAACAGGAGGGGATCCCCTTCGTCGGTGCCGGCCCCGGCGACCCGCGCCTGCTGACCGTCGCCGGAAAGGAACTGCTCGAGGCGGCCGACCTCGTCGTTCACGCCGGTTCGCTGGTCAACAGCGAACTGCTCGCGGCGTACTGCGCCCACGCGGAGCTGGTAAATTCCATCGGCAAGAACCTCGAGGAGCTGATCCCCCTGATGCGGGACGCATACGAGAGCGGCGAGAACGTGGTCCGCCTGCACAGCGGCGATCCCGCGATTTACGGCGCGGCGCTCGAGCAGATGGACGCGCTGGAATACGAGGGCGTCCCGACGTACTTCGTGCCAGGCGTCACGTCGGCGTTCGCGGCCAGCGCGACGCTCCGGACGCAGTTGACGCTCAACGAAGTATCGAATCACGTCGCGTTCACCCGGCCACAGGGCAAGACCCTGACGCCCGAGGAGGACCACATCTCCGACTTCGTCGAGATGGGCGACGTGACGACCTGTATCTACCTCGGCACCCACGCGGTTCGCGACACGATGGACCGACTGCTAGAGGACGATCACGACCCCGAGACCCCGGTCGCGGTGATCTACCACGCTTCGTGGCCAGACGAGGACGTGATCGTCGGCTCGGTCGGAGATATCGCAGATAAGGTGGAGCAAGCCGGCTATCGCGCCTCGGCGCTGGTCGTCATCGGCGATGCCGTGACCGGCACGGGCTACGAGCGATCCTTCCTCTACGGTGACTGGGCCAATCGAGGCGCTTCGTCGGAAACCGTTAGCGAAACGGAAGCAGGTGACGACTGAGATGCAGTGGAATTGCAACCGCGACCACGATGAACGTCCTTGGAACGCTCGGCAGTTGCGACTCGGTGTGCGCTTCGCACTCGCTAGTCGCTGCAGTGCTTGTATCGTCTCGCTCGCCGAGTGCGTCAACCCCTTTCAGTCCCACCTGCGCGGTGGACCGAACGGCCTGGGAGAGCGTGGACAGGACAGCTCTGGAATGTGAGAGGTCAGACAATGAGTTCAGGAACTGAGAACACGGATGCGACGGACGATTCTGGAGCGGACGACGGCGGCCACTGTTCGACGCCGGATTCGGACGGCGAAGTCGCCGAAGAGATCGCAATCGTCTCCTTCGGACGGAAGATGGACACCGCCGAGGAACTCGAGAACGAACTCGAGGATCGCTACGCGGTGATCGACATCATCGAGTATCACGGTGACGTCTTCGAGGAGCACTGGGGCGAGTACGACTGTTTCATCGGACTGATGGCCTCCGGGATCGCGATGCGGAAGACGGCCCACCTGCTCGACGACAAGTGGGACGACCCCGCGATTTGCGTCGTCGACGAGGAACTGACGTGGGCCATCCCGATCACGGGCGGCCACCACGGCGCGAATCAGGTCGCACAGGACCTCGCGACGATGGGCGCGGTCCCTGCGATGACCACCGCGAGCGAGGCGGCCGGCAAGCAAGGCGTCGAATCCCGTGCGAAGGCGATGGACGCCCACGTCGTCAACGGCGATTCGACGGTGAAGACGAATCTCGCCGTACTGGACGACACCCTCGGACCAGTCGAGCGCCTCGAGGGTCCGAAAGCGGTCCTCGTCGGCGACGACGTAACGGTCCTCAAGCGCAACACGGACGAGGGGATCGTCATCGGCACCGGCAGTGTCTCCGGTGCGAGTAAAGAGGCGTTCCTCGCCGCGTGGGAGATGGCGCTCGAACAAACGGACTACGACCTCACCGACGTCGAGTTCGTCGGCTCTGCGACGCGAAAGGAAGACGAGGATGGACTGCTCGCGGCCGCCCGGGAACTTGACCTCGGCGTCGTCGCGTTCGACAAGGAAACGCTGCTCGCACACGAGGGGCCGACTCCCTCGAAGTCAAAGGAGCTGATCGGCTGGCCTGGCGTTTCCGAGGCGTCGGCGATCGCCGGCGGTCGCGAGCAGGAACTGGTACTCGAGAAGGTCAGCTACGAGAACGAGGTCACGGTGGCGATCGGTCGATGAGTTCCGACGCCGACGCTGCGGAGGCGACCGACGCTGACGCCGCGGCCGATGCCAGCGGCTCGCCTGCCGAACACGGCACCCTCTACGTGGTCGGCATCGGCCCCGGCCTCCCAGATCACATGACCAAGCGGGCCAAAGCCGTCATCGAGGCCGCCGACGTCGTCATCGCCTCGAGCCTCTACCAGGAGTTCCTGCGCGCCGACGGGACGGTCCCGTCGGAGGAGCGGATGGACGAGGACGGGATCGCCACACGTGATGACGGATCTACACAGGAAATCGTCCGCTCGACGATGGGTCGCCAGATCGAACTCGCTCGCGCAGCGTTCGACTACGTTCGGGAGGGCAAGGACGTGGCCCACGTCTCCGGCGGCGATCCGTCGGTCTACGGCAAGTCGGACCTCGTCTTCAAGATGGCCGACGAAGAGGACGCGACGGACGTGCCAATCGAGATCGTTCCCGGCCTCACCGCGGCGCTCGGCGGCGCGGCTACCGTCGGCGCGCCGCTATGTAACGACTTCTGTACCGTCTCGCTGTCGGACAAGTGGCGCGGTTGGGACGAGATCGAGGAGAAACTACGTGCAGCCGCGATTTCCGGCTTCGTGATCGTTCTCTACAACTGCTGGCGGAACTACGAGAAGGCCGTCGATATCGTCCGAGAGGAGCGGACCGACGACGCCTCAGTGGCCATCGTCAACGATGCCGGCAGGGAAGACGCCGGCCGCAACGGCGAGAGCCAGTTCATCACGACCCTCGGCGAGGCCGCCGACCACGACGACAAGGTGTCGGGGATGGGGACCTCGTTGATCGTCGGCAATCACCAGACCGAGACCTGGCGCAACGACGAGCGAACGTACCTCGTCACCCCACGCGGCGGGCGTGACGTCGACGATTTCTGACCAAAACAGCATACATCCATGAGTACGGACACCAACGCGGACGTTGACACAGAATCGACTTCCAAGTGCGGTGCCTCGACGAGCGAAGCGAGCACCGATAAATCGAGTTCGAACTGCGGCGCCTCGAGCAATACGGACGACTCGAGTGGCTCGAAGTGTGGCGCGTCTTCGAGCTCGGGTTCTTCGACCTCGAATTCGTGCGGAGCCTCGAGTACGGACGATAGTTCGACCGAGCAGGAGGTTGGCGCGACGGTCGACGACTTCGACGCCGAGCCGGGCCAGCTGATCGCCGTCGGCCTCGGTCCCGGCCACCCCGAGGGGATGACTGAGCGCGCGAAGGCGGCGCTGCTCGCGGCCGACCACATCGTGGGCTATACGACCTACATCGAGCTGATCCCCGACGAAATTACCGAGGACGCCGACGACATCTACGACACGCCGATGTGTGGCGAAGTCTCACGCACCGAGGAGTCGATCGATCGCGCGCTCGCGGGAAACGACGTGGCAATCGTCGGTAGCGGCGACCCGAACGTCTACGCGCTCGCTGGGCTCGCACTGGAGATACTCGAGTCGAAAGGGGCGACGGCGTCGATGGTCGACTTCGATGTCGTACCGGGTGTCCCTGCCGCACAGTCCTGTGCGGCACGCCTGGGGGCACCGCTGGTGAACGACACGGTCTCGATTTCATTGTCGGACCACCTCGTCCCGATGCCGGAGATCGAGTCGCGGCTGCACTCGGTGGCCAACGAGAACTTTACGATCACGATCTACAACCCCTGGAGCCGCAAGCGTCGGGAGAACTTCGAGAAGTGCTGTGAGATCCTCCTAACTCACCGCGATCCAGACACGCCGATCGGCGTCGTCCACGGGGCCGGTCGCGACGACGAGCAGGTGCTGATCACCGAACTCGGTGAACTCGAGGAGCTCGGCGAGAGCGAGATCATCGACATGACGACGACGATCGTCGTCGGCACCGAGGACACCTACGTCTGGGACGACCGGATGGTGACCCCGCGCGGCTACGAGACGAAGTACGACTACTGAGCGACGATCCCACTAGCGAACTACACCACTATGCCACGATACGAAGTCACCATCGAGAAAGACGCCTGTGACGGCATCTTCGCCTGCCTGACCCGCGACCCGCGGTTCGTCGAGGGCGAGAACGGTCTCGCGACGATCGATCCCGGCGCGGATCCGGTCTACGACTGCGAGGGCGAAGTGACTAACAACGCCGAGCGCGTCGTCGCGACGTTCGACGATGACCGCATCGACGAGGCCCAGCAGGCCGCCGCGGCCTGCCCGACGGACGCCATCGTCGTCCGGGAGATGGGCGAATGAGCGGTACGGAAGCTCCGACCGAAGTCGGGGTCCCGTCGGATCCACTCGCGGGCCACCCCGCGACGGCGTACTTCTGGGGCCACGTCGCCGGTAGCGGCGACGTCTCGGACGACCGAATCGAAGTGGTGACCAACGATGAGGAATCTGCACAGGTGCTCGCCGCGGTCGCGGGCGGCGACTTCGAGCACGAGACGACTACCCGCGACTACGCCCACGACACTTCGATCACGCGCACGGAAGACGAGTACACGCTGTCGATTGGCGGTGAGGGGAACGAGGGAGACGACCCCACCGGCGCGGGTCTGCTCGGACGGAGCGGCGTGCTCGGCCTCCCCGTCGACGGCCGTGGAAACTATCGCTTCGGTGCGTTCGCGAGCCACGATCGTGAACTGCTCCGGGGCCTGCTCGAGGGCTGTGGCACGATCTGTTTCAAGTCCTCCAGTGGGACGGTCGGCATCTCGTTCGTTCACGACGATCGGAAGCTGCTCAAGCTCGCGCAGGAGCTGATCGCGGAGTGTCCGGTCGAAGCGCCCGTCGACGAGCTCTCGGAGACCTCGTCGGGCGGTTACTGGTTCGGCATCGACGACGCCACCGCGCCCGATTTCGGCACGTGGCTATACGGGGACTGCGAGGAAACCGGACTGTTCGCGCCGAGTCGCCGGCGCAAACTCGAGATGAGCCTCGAACAGGCCGAGTCGTACGACCGAACTGATCCGGGCGCTCCAGACGACCGATGAGCACCCTCGACGAATCTCCGTCCGCGGCCGCAGACGCCTTCGAGGACGAAGCCATCCTCCTCGTCGGCCACGGCTCCCGCCGCGAGAAATCCAACGAGCAAGTCCGCGCATTGGCCGCTTCCCTCGAGTCGCGGCTGGGACTGCCGGTCGATGCCGCGTTCCTCGAACTCGCAGAGCCTGCGATCGACGAGGCGTTCGCGGAACTCGAACCCCTCGTGTCGAGAGTAACCGTCGTCCACTGCTCGTTGTTCGCCGCGAGCCACGTGAAAAACGACGTCCCGCTCTCGATCGAGCGAGCCCGCACCGAACACGACCTCGAGATCGACAACGGAGGGCACCTGGGTATTCATCCGGCGATTCTGGACCTCCTGGATGACCGCGCCGCTGCCGTCGAGTGCGACCTGGACGTCGATCGCAGCGGGGACGACGTCGCCGTCGTTCTCTGTGCGCGGGGATCGAGCGATCCGGACGCCAACGGCGACGTTCACAAACTCGCCCGTCTGCTGTTCGAGGGCCGCGCGTTCGATCGCGTCGAGGCGACGTTCATCGGTGTGACGGAACCGACCCTCGACGACACTCTCCACGGCCTTTCGAAACACAGACCCGACGCGGTCGTCGTCCTGCCATACATGCTCGGCGATGGCGTCCTGACCCAACGCGTGCGCGACTGGACCGCAGGGTTCCACGACGAGTATCCGTACGTCGACGCGCTCGCCGGCGACCCGCTCGGAACCGATTCTCGGTTACTCGATGTTTTCGCCGATCGCTGGCAGGAGGCTCGCAGCGGGAGCGTAGAAATGTCCTGTGATACGTGCAAGTACAAGGTCGACCTCGAGGGTTACGAGGAGGACGTCGGCGGCGCGCGAGCGATGCTCCGGGCGCTGACGCATCAGGAGACCCACGCCGACCGGGAATCGGTCGACGACGATCCGCACAGCCACGATGCGCCGGAGAAACACGTCGTAGTCTGTACGAACCGCACGTGCACAGAAATGGGATCGCCAGGGGTTCTCGAGCGCCTCCGGCAGGAAGCCAGGGACTCCGAGCATTGCGACGCCCGCATCACGCGGTCGTCGTGTCTGGGACGCTGTGGTGACGGACCGATGGTCGCGGTCTATCCCGACGGGATCTGGTACGGCGACGTGGCGAGCGACGATGCCGAACGGATCGTCGCCAACCACCTCGACCGTGACCGGATCGTCAGCTACCTCGTCGATCAGAGCCTGTAACGGTGCACGATGGGACTCATCGCGGTATCAATTCGGAATCATACGCCAACTGACTGCGGACACACACGGAGCTTACCCAACAACTCATGAGCTGTCACGAAATCGAAGCACTGCGACTCGGACTGATGACTGTCCTCGGCGTCGGCGACCAGAGCGCCCGCGATCACGCGGAAACAGAACTCGAGGGCCACCTCGAGGGCCCGATTCTGGGCCTCGCAGAGGCCGAAACCCTCGCGGCCGTACAGCGCCACCTCGACGCAGCGCTGGTCGAGCTCGAGGAATCGATCGCGACGATGGACAGCGACGACCCGGAATACGAGTATGCGCGTGGGCGATTGCTGGCCGTCCGCGACGCCGAGCGGTCGGTGAATCGATTGAGCGTGCAGGGGGAGGACATCGTCGACGGTCTCGGTGATGCCCACGATACCCTCCACGAGACCTTCCCGGTCGAGGTGGATGGATGAGCGAACACGCCGAACACGCAACCGAGGCCGACCGCGCGACAGCGTTCCGCCGGGTTTCTCTGGGCGAGATCGAGCCCGCCGGGAGCCGGCACATGTGGACTCGGTCTGCAGTCCACGTCGCCGAGTCCGGAGCCCTCGTGGTTACCGGCGAGTGGGACGGAACCATCACTGCCCGGTTCGCCGACTCGCTCGAGTCGCGCTGGACGACGTCTCATCCGGACCACCCGGTCGGGATCACGTCGCTCGCGGGTGACGGGAACGAAACGGACGGCGACGGAGATGAAGACGAGACGATCGTCGTCGCCGGCCGCGGCGAGACGGGGGCGATCGCGGCCTACGACGCCAAAACGGGCGACCGACGCTGGCGCTACGATACTGCCGACGATGTCGGCGAGGCGGTCGAATCTACCGTCTTCTCCCTGCCGTACGTCGTCGCACTCGAGACCGGAATTGACGCCAACGGCGACGATCGGCTGTACGCCGCGACCCGGCGCTACGAGCGCGACAGTGAAACCCGGCAGTGGCACAGCACGGTATACGCGTTCGACGCCGATGGGACCGTTCGGTGGGTGTCCGAGACCGACGCGTCGCCGATCGCGCTCGATGTAGACGCCGATGATGAGCGTCTCGCGGTTGGCTACAATCGATGCCCGGGCGACCACGACGCCGGCCTCGTCGTCCTCGAGACCTGCTCTGGCGATCTCGCCTGGACGTGGGACCCCGGCACGGAGGACGACCGACGCGTCGGCGACGTTTCCGTCGAGGGTGATTCTGTCGCCGTCTCGAGCCACGGGGACAAGCGCGGCTATCTGTTGGGCCCCGGCGGGGCCGAGCGGTGGAGCGTCGACCTCGCGAGCGAAACCGAGATCGGCGGCGAGACGCTGTACGCGTATCCGAATCACGTCTCCGCGAGCGACGACCGGGTAGCGTTCGTGACCGGTAACACCTATGCGAGAGCGAGCCGCGAGACCGAGAACCGCCATCCGAACGAACACCGGATCGCCGTGTTCGACGGAACCGGTGATCTCGTCTGGGAGGACGAGCTCCGCGGCTTCGTTCACGGCCTCGGTGCCGGCGGCGATCGGATCGTCGCTCCCTGCGCCCAGAACTTTCGGGTGCGTGATCCCGATACGCACGCCGTCCGCTGGTTCGACCTCGCCCGGGGTGACGGCGGGTCCACGGGCTTCCATGGGATCGCTACTGCGGCCGCCGTTCATCACGGAACGGTCGCCGTGATCGAAGAGCCGATCGAGTATCACGATGACGGCGAGACGCGCGGCGAGTACACGCTCCGTGTTGGACTGTTCGAGTAGCCCGTTCACTCTCTCCACAAGCGTTATTGATTTTATTGTGTCGGACCGTCGCACACGCAAGGCCAATCCCCACAACGCACACGCCCCTTGTTCCGTACGATGACCGAGAGTCCAGAAACAGACGGCCGTGAGGTGTCTTCGAAACCCGTTCGGAGCGGGTCCCTCTCGAGCCGTCACGACGGGGGCGAACACTCGACTGGGCCGTACCGCCGTCCGATGACCGACGGTGGACAGGCCAAAATGGATGAGGCGGACGGCGGAGACTCGAGCGACGAGGAAACAACGGAACGTGAGGAAGAGGAAGTCGAGAAAGAGGAAGCCGAGGAGGAGGAAGCTGAAGAAGAGGAGGCCGAGGAAGAGGAGTATCACGTTGAGGACGCCGACGACGTCTACCAGAGCGACGAGACGTCGGGAGTCCTCCACCTCGACCTCGACGGCTTGTTCCTCGACTTGCTCGGCCTCGAGGTCAACCTGAACCCGGTCACGCTCGACGTCTCGGCGCGGCCGGGGGAGGGGAACCTGCTGGGCAACCTCCTGTCTTCCGTCGCGGGACTGATGGACGGAACCGAAGCCATGGCGGACAAAGCGAAATCTGTGTTGAGCAAACCGCGGGAGCTCCTCAGTTCCCTGCTGAGCAAACCTGGGGAGTTGCTTCGGGGGCTCCTCGGCCGGGGTGGTGAACCGGAAGCGGATGAAGCTGAAGCAGAAGAAGAAGAAGAAGAGGAAGAACAAGCGGACGAGTCGCCCGGGCCACTCAGGTCGACGGTCGGCTGGCTCAAAAAGAAGTTGGCCGCGCTCGTTCCGAGCTTCCCCACCGAGGAAATCGTAGCGATGATCGTTAGAGAAGTGCTCGAACAGCTGGTCGAACGGCTCGAGCCGGAGCGTGACGAGGAGACCGGCGAACGTACGGAGGCGCAGTCACAGGCGGAGGCATCATCATGAGCGACGATTCACTTACACAGCGGATCGACACCGAAGCGATCACCGACAACATAGACGTGAACGAACTGGTCGAGGGCACCCAGTGGGAAGACGAGATTGACGGAGAAAGACCGCTCGGGGAGGCCATCGGCGGTCAGATCGGCGCGATCGTCGGTCGAGCGATCGGTGAATCGCTCGGCCGGACGATCGGAACCATGGTCGTCGACGAACTGCTCAGCTCCGGCGAAACGGAGCCGGAAGAGAGCGACGAGGCGCCCGAAGAGCCCGAGGAGAGCGCCGGCGATGAGACGGACGAAGATGCGACGGAAGACGAAGGGCCCGGAGAGACAGCCGACGAGAGCGAATCCGACGACGAAGCGTCCGAGGGTGACGGTGAGGAAGCGACGTCGGAATCGTCGGACCAAACGGACGAATCGGACGCTGAAACGAACGAGGAATAGGACCATGAGACGAGAACACACCAGCGGCTCCGAACCGACTCGAGGTGATCTGCGTGAGTAACGACTCCGAGCTGAAAGAAATGGTCGCCGAAGAAGTTAGTAAGCAGGTCGACGTCATCGATATGCTTGGTGATGGGGCGATCGAGAACGGCGTCGACGGGGGCGATATCGGCGCGTCCGTCGGCCGTCGATTCGGTGAACGAATGGGACGGCAACTGGGGTCCGAGATCGGACGCGAAGTACACGAGACGATCTCCGAGGGCCTCGAGGAGGGAAAGCAACTCGGAGAAATCAGGTCCGAACTCGCGACCGGGGTACGAGACGCGTTCCGCACGTCACTCCGAGACGTCGACGGAAGTGGCTCTCTCTCCTCGATGGCCAAGCGAGTGAGCGACGGTACCGGCCTCGAGGGATTCAAACGCGACGAAACGGACACCGGTGACGGGTCGGATTCAGAGAGCGACGCGCAGGCGCAGTCAGAACCCGACGCGGCGAGCGAGGACGAAACCGTCGACGTCGAAGCCGACACTGCCGCCGAGGAGTCGAGCGAAGAACCCGACGCATCTGGGGAACCCGGCGCTGAACAGGAAGGCCCGGCCCTCGAGTTGGCCGACCAGTCGGTATCGGACCTCCAGGAACTCAGGAGGGACACCCTCGAGGATTTCCTCGGCGTACTGTCCTATAGCGATCTGCAGTCGATCGCCAAGGACGTCGACGTGACGGCGAACCTCAGTCGCGAGGAGATGACCGCCGAGATTATCGAAACGGTGACCGGCGACGAAGGCGGCACCAATTCGGAGGCGGACGCTGCGGCCGATTAGGCGCCCGAATTCGGGCACCGAACGGTGGCTACCCTGATGCGGCTGGCGAGGAGTCCACCGCCTGATTCGGTCGTCGAGGAGTCGACCGCGGTCCTCATCGACGACGGAAGCGGCGAAACGCGGACCGACCGCCGACGGACCGACCCAACATCCCTACCGATGAATTCCCACGACAAACTCCGCGACCAAATTCACGACGTACTGCACGACGCCGAAACGGCCGGTCGATCGGTCGTCTCCGAGACCGACGCGGATGGCGACGCAGACGCGGCCGAGACCGAGTTGCTGGAGGCCGCCGGCGAGGCGCGGGCCCTTCTCGAGTCGACGGAGCCGACCCGATTGCTCGAGGCACTCGGACTCGAGACGCTCCCCGACGGCTCCGAGGCGGAGTCGATTCCGGCGGCCATCGCTCGCGGAGAGCCGGACCAACTCGAGATGCTCGGGCGACTGCTCAGCCTCGCGAAACTCGCCGAGCGGGGGGACGACGACACGCTCGAGATCGCGGTCGACGACCTCCGGGAAACGATCGACCACGCGGACGGCTCGGCCGACGCGACCGGAGCGACCGCCGTCGGCGGAAATGAGTCCGATCTGCGGTCTGAGGCGGACGAAGAGGTCGAAATCGAATCCGATCGTGCGGGGGCGGACGAGTCACGGGTGGAAGACGAGCCGTCGGAGGAACCCGCGGAGCGCCTCCGGTCGGCCATGCAGTCGTCGGTTTCGGACTTCGGCGACGAGATCCGGCAGTTGAGAGAGAGACTCGAGGCCGCCCGCGACGAGCCCGCGGACGACGGCGATTCCGAAGACGCGCGGTCGGACGAAGAAACGGACGCGGGGCTCTCGAAACCCGAACTCGGGATCGATCTCGACCGGGACAGCGGGTCGGGTCACGGCGGCCGATACTCCACGATGGCACCACCCCCGTCGAAACGGGCGGATATGCGGGCCGTGACGCGTTATTCGACTCTCCCGCGAAAGAACAGGGACTGACCCGGGCTCCGTCTACGGGGGACGCCCGGATCGACTCCGAGGCCGACAGCGGGCGCGAACCGTCGGCCTCCCGGGCCGGTCGTTCGGAGGGCCTTTTTGCGCCCCCGCCGTAGGCAGCCACATGAAGATCCGGGGCGAGCGCGAATGTACGGAGTGTGGGACCCGCTGGTCGTACTACGAGACGGGCAGCGTCGGGTGTCCAGCGTGTGGAAGCCTTCGCAGCGTCGGCGTCGACGAGCGCACGGAACACACAGACCTGCAGGCATCGTTCGACCTCACGCCCGTCCGGAACGCGGTCGACGAAGTCGCGACGGACGACCTCGCCGAACGTGCCCGCGACCGCTGTCGAGAGTACGTTCGCCGTCGTGGCTTCGTCAACGCGGGTACCCTCCGGGATCTAGACGATGCGTACCTCGCAGCGATCGAACTGTTACACGTCGCCGACATCGTCGCCCGTGAAATCCGGCTCGGGGACCGCGAGGAACTCTATTTTCTGGCGTTGCTGCGCGATGCCGATCAGGGTGAGCGCGCGCCGGTCGAGGACGTTCCCGAAACGCTGCGATCGGCCCGCGGACTCGCCTACGCGAACGCGGTCCGTGAGTACCGTCGCGACCTCCGTACCTGGTCCGGAGACCGCGACGTGACTGCGAGCGAACGACGCGCGCTCGAGACGCTGGGCGAACACGTAACGCGCATCCGAATGCTCGACGGTGATATCGAACCGCGGGCCGCCGAACGGCTCGTCGAGGCGACTCGTGACCTGGCGAACGGCCTCCGCGGCGACGAAGTAGCGTTCACGCAGGCCCGGGAGCGGTTGGACGACCTCGACCTCGAATAGGGCCGGCGTGGGGCTCCACCGAGAACCACGGACGATTGGGCGGAGACGACTGACGACAGCGATCCGCGAGTCACGATCGTCTGGACGAGATCGCCGCGCAACCGGCTCGATCGGTTCCTGTTCGATCGCTTCGGAACGAGTCGAGAGCACGAACTCACACTCGTCCCCGTCGGAACCACAGTCTGGCGTCACTGCGACGGGAGCCACACCGTCTCGGAAATTGCAGCGATCATCGCCGAAACCCACGATGCCGAACGCGTCGAACCGATCGACGCGACGCTCGCCCATTTCCTCATGCTGCTCGAGGAGCGCAGTCTGGTCCAGTTCGACGAGCGGTGAGTCTGTTAGTCTGTTAGTCTGTTGGGTCGGCCGATCCGACGAGCGTCTGTCGGTCTCGAGGACGGTCGGTACGACGCCTATCGACAGGACGGAACGCTGCCGGCAGACGGAACGGTTGCCTCGAGTGGGAGCCGAAGACCGGTCGCCTGGAGATGCGTCCGAGGAAGAGAGTGAAGGAGTGCAGACGGGTCAGGGGAGGTCGACGGTGACGTCTTCTTGCATGCTGGCGGCTTTGACGGTGTTGTAGAGCAACATCGCACGAGTCATCGGTCCGACGCCGCCGGGGACGGGCGTGATCGCGCTCGCCTTCTCTTCGGCGCTCTCGAACTCGACGTCGCCGACGAGTTCGTATCCCTTCTCGGTATCGGCGTCGACCCGATTGACACCGACGTCGATCACGACCGTCCCCTCGGTAAGCATCGAACCATCGACCAGTTCGGGAACGCCGACTGCCGCGACGACGACGTCCGCGTTGCGGGTTTTTTCGCCGAGATCCTCGGTTCGTGAGTGACAGACCGTCACCGTCGCGTTGCCGTCGTCGGCTTTCTGAATGAGTAAATTCGCGAGCGGCTTCCCGACGATGTCCGACCGGCCGACGATCGTGACGTCCTTTCCTTCGGTGTCGACCCTGGCGGACTCGAGCAGTTTCTGGATGCCGTGAGGAGTACAGGGACGGAAGCGTGCGTCGCCGGCGACGAGCCGACCGACGTTCTCGGGGTGGAAGCCGTCGACGTCCTTGGTCGGGTCGACGCGACGGATCACGTCCCGGTAATCGACGTGGTCGGGCACTGGGGCCTGGACGATGTACCCGTGGATCTCGGGATCGTCGTTCAGGCCGGCGATCGTGTCGAACAGGTCCTCGGAGGGCGCATCGCCGTCGACGTCGACGTGATGGCTCTCGATCCCGACCTCCTCGCAATCGCGTTGTTTCATGTTCACGTACGTCTGGCTCGCCGGATCGTCGCCCATCAGGACGGTTGCCAGTCCCGGCCGTGCGCCCGCGTCCGCGAGGGTCTCGATCGCATCCGTGAGGCCATCTCGAATTTCACTCGCAACCGCGTTACCGTCGATGATCTCGGTCATTACCGGAGTAGGCGACCGCGAGGCTCATTAATCCCCGGATTCGTGCCCAGAACAGCGCCGAAACGATCGCAGATATACAAGAACGTGCAGTGACCCGGTCAGAATCGCTCGTCGAGAAAGGATGTAATCGTGCTGTTGACGGGCGCCGGTCGCTCCAGATTGGAGGTATGGCCCGCCTCCGGAACGATCTCCATCTCGGCGTCGGGAAGCTCCTCGAGCATCGGCTCAGCCCGCGACGGATCGATCGAGGGGTCTTCCTCGCCATGAACGATCAGAACCGGGACGTCAATCTCCGAGAGGTGATCGGTGACGTCGGGGCGGTCGAGCCAGGAGTGAAGTTCGTTGTAGACCGCCGCACCCGGGTAGGTCGCCCAGCGGTCCACCCAGGACTCGACAAGGCCGGGATTCTCCTCTCGGGTCGTTTCACCGAAGAGGTAGCCGGTCACGCTTTCGGCCAACTCGCGCGGATTCGATTCGTGTGAACCCTCGAGCGGTTCGACGAGTTCGCCGTAGGCCTCCCGTTCTTCGGCCGAGTGGGGGGCGGCCATCGAATCGATCAGGACCAGCCCGTCGACTCGATCGGGATACGCGAGCGCGAATCGCAGTGCCATAAAGCCGCCCATCGACATGCCCGCGATGACGGCGCTGTCTTCGCCGATTCCGTCCAACAGCGCCGCACAGTCGTCCGCCAGATCGCCCAGGTCGTATTCCTGTGCATATCGATCCGTTCGCGCCCGCAGGTCGTAGGCGACGGACCGATAGTCGTCTTTCAGCGCCTCGAGTTGCGGTGCGAACATCGACCGATTCATCAGCGTCCCGTGTGCGAATACCACGGGCCGTCCCTCGCCGACGTCGGTCGTCAGCGCGTCGGTTCTGGCTCGGTACATCTCCGTGATCGTCTCGTCTCCCATGTGGGTTGGTAACGGTATCCGTCCTGAAAAGGATAAGTCATGCGGAAGTTCACAGAACGGGCCGTGTATCGGGCGTTCCGACGATCGAGATCGGACCTGACCGCGGATTCACGAGCGGCCATCGAGAAACGACCGAATCGCGTCGTCGATCGGCGCCGGTTCCTCGAGTTCTGGACTCCCCCGCTCGGTCCAGACGTCCTCGGGCAGGGTAGACGGCTTGCGAGTAGATCTCCTCGAGCGGTTGCGGAGTCCGATCCGCCGTCCCGGTGGTGTGAGAGACGGTACCGACGTTCTTTGAAGTTTGAACACGTTCGATCGCTTTTTCAGGGTATGGTGGACACGGATCCATTCGGCCGTGCTATCCGCGACCAGCACCTCGGTGACCGAACGGAACCGCTTCTCGATCGTGACGGCGACGACGTCCGCGAACACCGGATCGAGGAGTGGTATTTCGGAGCACACGACGGGGATGCATGGCGGGATCGGTGGATGGCCGGTCGTGGACTGCAAACCCTAATATCCCAACGCTCGGGATTCCTCCGGCTTAAGCCGGAGGAGGATGTCAATCGTACAGTGGATTCTCTTCGCACAGCACCGCGACTTCTTCGCGAACGTCTTCGATGACCGCCTCGTCGTCCGGGCTATCGACGACGCGGGTGATCAGATCGCCGACGGTGCGGCAGTCGTCTTCGTCGAAGCCGCGTGTGGTCAGTCCCGGCGTCCCAGCGCGAATGCCGCTCGGATCGAACGCCGAGCGTGTCTCGCCGGGCACCGTGTTGCCGTTGAGGACGATGCCGGCCTCCTCTAAGGCCTCTTCTGCGTCGCCACCGGTCGTGTCGGGATGGCTGTCGCGGAGGTCAACGAGGACCAGGTGATTGTCCGTGCCGCCCGAGACCAGCGAGAACCCGTTCTCGGAGAGTGACTCGCCCAGGGCTTTCGCGTTCGCGATCGTTCGCGCCGCGTAGTCCTCGAACGAGGGCTCGAGGGCCTCCTTGAATCCAACGGCTTTGCCGGCGATGTTGTGCATGAGCGGGCCGCCTTGGCCGCCGGGGAAGACTGCAGCGTCGATGTCGTCGGCGTATTCATCGCTCGTCATGACGATGCCGCCGCGACCGGAACGGATCGTCTTGTGGGTCGAACCGGTCACGAAGTCGGCGACACCGACCGGCGACGGATGGACGCCTGCCGCAACGAGTCCGGTGATGTGGGCGATGTCAGCCAGGTGGAGCGCGTCGACGTCGTTCGCAACCGTCTGAATGCGCTCCCACTCGATCTCGCGCGGATAGGCGGAATACCCCGAGACGATAATGTCAGGCTCGAACTCGGCGGCGTGGTCGGCCAGTCCGTCGTAGTCCAGGTAGCCCGTCTCCGGATCGACTTCGTACTGCTCGACCTCGTAGAGCTGACCCGTGAAATTCGCCGGGTGGCCGTGACTTAGGTGGCCGCCGTGAGTGAGATCGAGCGAGAGAATCTTGTCACCCGGCTCGACCATGGCGAAGTAGACGGCCTGATTCGCCTGTGTCCCCGAGTGGGGTTGGACGTTGATGTGCTCGGCACCGAACAGCTCCGCCGCACGATCGATCGCCAACTGCTCGACTTCGTCGGCGTACTCGCAGCCGCCGTAGTAGCGCTCGCCCGGGTATCCTTCCGCGTACTTATTCGTGAGCGCGCTACCCTGTGCGTCGAGGACCGCCTCGCTGACGTGATTCTCGCTGGCGATCATCTGTAGCGACTCTCGCTGGCGGTCTACCTCGCCCTCGAGTGCGTCGGCGACGGCTGGATCGACCTCGCGAACCTGATCGTGGTTCATATCCGAAGTGCGGTCAGGCGACTGTATAAGTGTACCCGTCCCCGGCAAGTCGGGCCACTATCGACGGCCCGTGTCGCGAGCGAGCCGCCCGTTAGCCGGCCCGTACTACCGTCACGATCACCGCCCGATACAACTAACTTGTCCGAGTGACATTCAACCAACTGAATGATTGAGTGGGCGGTAAACGGGGACACTCTCTACGTCACCGATGCTGATAACGCCGAACTGGCGGTCAAGGGTGAGGATTTCGTCATCGAGGACACCGGGGTCGATATCCCGCGTCCGGTCGACGACACGTTCGTCGTGACGACGGACGTGCTTCGGTTCCCCCACGCGGTCGTCTACGCGTTTTCCCTCGGACTCGAAGACCAGTACGAACTCGACCCCGGGGGCGAGCCTCTGTCACTGTCGCCCGGCGAGTACGTTGTCGATGTCGATACCGATATCAAGGCCTACCTTCGGTTTTCAGGTGCTGCGACGATCGAGAAAACGGACGATTACGAGGAAATCGTCGTTTCCTTTCCGAACCAGACCCGCGTCATCCTTGGTGTCCGATGTCGTCACGAATTCCCGGCCGAAACCATCACCGTGCCCGACCGTCCGTCGGCGATAGCCGACGCCATTACACATATGGCTGCCTCGCACAAGACGGACAGCCCCAACCGGTCGTACCCCACACTTCGAGGTCACCCGTCTCTTCTCGAACACGGTGATGAACTCGAAATTTCGGACTGTATCAAAGCGGACACTCCCGATCACGGCCTCGAGCTGGTCGTCCCACCGGACTACGAATCGCTGTTCGTGACCGCACCGCTCGCGTACTACCTCCAGGCGACCGTGCGGACGACCGACGAGGCGTTCGGAGACCGAGTCGACTCGATACCCGATCGGCCGCGACTTCGACTTCCCGATCACGCGATCGAGACGGTCCTCTCGCCGATGCCTGACCTGGAACGCGACGTCGAACAACTGCTCCGGAAAACGTTTTTCCTCGACTGTCTCGTCCGAAACGCCGGCCCGTACGGGACGCGTCTATCAGAGCTTAGCCTCCTCGACGTGCTCGAACTCGACGCTGACGCACTCTACGAAGCCAGTCTCCAGGACAGACTCGCAACGTACCTCGAGGTCCCGTACGCGGCGATCAAGCACCGCCTCCCGGACTGGCATCTCTCGACCTATGTGACGCCGGCGTACAGCAGCATCGAAACGCTCCCGTTCCTGCTCGACCGATTGAGTATGGTCTATACGCCTCGCACGTCCAAACTCGAGGGGAAAGAACTGGTCGAGCGCTCGCTCGAAGATTTCTATCGGGGCGCCGGTTCCGTTTCGAGAGGTGGGGCCGAGTCTCGTCCCGACGCGGAGAAAGCCACGGGCCAGGTTGCTTCGGTGGACATCGTCAAACCGGAGCTTCGAAGCGGCCGCACCCATGGATGGCTCGCCGACGACGTTCCGATCGACGTCTTCAAATCCGCCCCAGAGGCCTACCACAATCGCCTCGACTTCCTCGAGCAGTCGAGCGATTCCACCTCGATCTGCGTCGTGCTCAACGATCCGGAGATGGCCGGCGAACACGATCACGTCGCCGACATCTATCGACGGCGTTCGGAAGAACTATCGATCGATGTCACCGTCGAGGAATCGCTCGGCACGGTGGCGCTCGCCCGCGTCTTCGAGACCGATCACGACTTCGTCCACTATATCGGCCACTGCGAGACCGGCGGGCTGTGTTGTCCCGACGGGACGCTCTCTGCCTCGAGCCTCGATCGATGTAACGTCCAGACCTTCTTCCTGAACGCCTGTGGCTCCTTTTACGAGGGGAAGAAGTTGGTCGAAAAGGGGAGCGTCGCGGGGGCGGTCACGTTCACGAAAGTTCTGAACGATCACGCAATCAAGGTCGGATCGACGTTCGCCAAATTGCTGGTCCACGGGTTCAGTATCGAACGGGCTATGGGCCTCGCGCGCAGGCGAATAATGATGGGCAAGGACTACGCAGTCGTCGGTGACGGGACGCACTCTCTCACCCAGGGGAAAAGCCGACTGCCGACGACGGCGACGCTTGAACAACTAGATACCGCCGCCGATGGACCGCAGTACCTGCTCACCTTCGACTGTTACTCGACGCGGGTGACTGGGTCGTATTACTTCCCCCACACCACGACGAACGAATACGCCTACCTCTGTGGCAACGAATCTAGCTTCACGCTGACCGAGTCGGAACTTGCCACGATGCTCAAAGAAACTGAGGCGTCGGTGATTTACGACGGGGACATCTACTGGTCGAAGGAACTGTGGCCTCGATTCGATCGGTAATCGATCTCATGGTCCACCGTAGGTACTAACGCGCTTCGCTCGTGCCGTAAATCGTCCCGGCTGACGCTTGGCTGCTGCTTCGCTTCGGCTGACAGTAGCGACGTTGCGAACTGGCCACCATAGTTGATTGTGTCGAACACCCATACGATATTGTAATAACACATCACCAGTATATAGTTATTACCGACACGATACCTCCGCTAGATTCCGGCTCTCGTGGTAGTTAAACTCCGTTTGAGGTGAACGAAGTTTTTTAGATGGACTACGTTCGAACTTCCCCCGTTTTGTTGCGACGGACGCGCTCATTCGTTCTCGAGAGCGGATCAGTTTTCGAAATAGCGTCATGTGTATGTAAGTAATATTGACATTTCGTCGGCGAACTAACGAACTAAGGGACAAAAATCACCGGTTCAACCGCTGGACGAGAAGTTCTGCCGTGAAGACGGCCACCAAAATTAAGTATAATGCCCTCTATTACTTCTGTATACGCATGGCTTCGAATTTACTCAATCACCAGATTGACGATATCCTCGAGTCGGTTCTCGAGGACGCAAGTGGGGACATTTACATGATCAATCCCTCGCGCGATGCCATCGAGGTGTTCATCTCCGTCGCGACGGGGTTCGACGGTGACCTGCCCTCGGTACACATGCTCGCCGACGAACGGACGCTGAAAGACGTCATGGACGATTTCATCGTCGCGTCGAATGCGGCGGACCTCATCAGCGAGGGCGCGCTCGAGCTCCGGACGCTCGCCGAGGCACCGGAGAACTCGCTGCTCGTCACCGACGACACGGTCGTCGCCGTCGTCCACGCCGACGACCGGGTCGGGGGCCTCGTCACTGACGACGAAAGCTTCGTCGAGGATACCTACGACACCTACGCAGCTCGATGGGAGGACGCCAAATCGTTCAACCTCCGGACCCCGCCGATCACGGACGTTCGGGAGACGCTCTCCGACGAAATTAGTCCCTCGGCGGAAGCGGACTTCACCGCAATCCTCGATTCCCTCGAGACCGCCAGAGGCGACGGCGACGGACTCGACGAGGTCACCATCTCGCTCCTCGTCGCGGCCAAAAACGAGGCGTTGTTGTACGACATCAGCAAGTGGGGAGAGGACGTCGGAATCGCGTCCAAAGCAACGTTCTCTCGAACGAAGACGAAACTCGAGGACATGGGCCTCATCGACACCGAAAAGGTCCCGATCGACGTCGGACGCCCGCGATTGCGACTGAAAATCGGCGACGACCGATTGAGCGAGGCTGACAACGGCCAACTCGCGACCGTCGCACAGAGCATCCTCAACTAACGACGACGAACCGGGACGCCGGGGGCGGCTTTGCCGGCCGACGGTGGGATCATCAATCGGACGTAATGCGTGCCGTTGGACGGGGGCGGCTCCAACGGACCCACTTGCAGTCGGCGCTTCGCGCCGACGACCTCTCGGGACCGACGACGTCGTTCAGTTTCGACCGTAAGCATCCCTCCTTCCGTTCTTTCACTCGACGTCGATATACGGCGTCGTGGTTTCGGTCGCTCGCGGTAGTCACTCGTGGATCGCCAGACCGCTGGCCCGTGTTTCGCTCGGTTACTCTCGATGCGCTCAGACGCAAACCCCAAGTCACCGTCGTGAGACGATTCAAGTATGTACGAGGCTGTCCACGTTCGGCCCGATGGACAGAGTTCGGTCGAAAGCGTCGCAAAAGCGGCGGTCGAGTACGGGTTCGAGGGCGTGGTCGTTCGCAATCACTCGGACGCGCGATCGGACTACGACGCTACCCGGATCGGCGACCAATACGGGATCGACGTGGTCGAGGGCGTCGAGATTCGGGCAGACGATCGACAGCAGGCAAGCGGTGCTGTCGGGAACTACCGAACGTCCGAAACGATCGTCGGGATCCACGGCGGGACGAACGACCTGAACCGGTTCGCTGTCGAACAGCCGAAAGTCGACGTTCTCGCACATCCGATGGCCGGCGATGGCGGTATGAATCACGTGCTGGCGAAAGCCGCCATCGAAAACGGCGTCCGTATCGAGTTCGCCCTCGGTGGCGTCCTCCGAGAGAGCGGCGGTCGACGGGTTCGCATAATCCAGTCGTTACGAAAATTACGGGAGATCGTCGACCACTTCGATGCGCCGTACGTCGTCAGCGCGGATCCGAAGTCGCACCTCGAGATCCGGGCCCCTCGTGAACTGAAGGCGGTGGGTGCGGAGATCGGATTCACGGAACAGTTCATCGAGGAGGGGCTCGCGGAGTGGGGCCGGATCGCCGCACGCAACCGCCGCGTCCAGTCCGAGTCGTTCATTGAGCCGGGGGTCGAACGGGGACAGTATGAAAAAGAGCCGTGAGGATCACGCGGCCCGGTTCGACGAGAAGGCCGACCGATACGACGAGTCGAAATCGGACGAGTACCACACCTGCGTGGATCTCGTCGTCGAACACGCTGCTCCCGAAGCCGACGACGTCGTGTTAGATCTCGGCACTGGAACGGGAGCGATCGCCGTCCCGCTCGCCGCCGACGCGGCGCGGGTCGTCGGTCGCGATATCAGCGCGGGAATGCTCGAGGAAGCCGAACGAAAGGCCGAGGAGGAAGGTCTCGAGACCCTCGAGTTCGGAACCGGGACGTTCCGAGAACCGGACTACGAAGGGCAAGTCGATATCGTGACCTCGAACTTCGCCTTGCATCACCTCTCAGACGAGGAAAAGCGTGCGGCGATCGCGGTTATCGCCGACCGCGAGCCGCGGAAATTCGTCCTGGGGGACGTGATGTTCTTTGGCGACCCGAACCCTGACGAGCCGTTTTATTCGTCCGAGGTGGACGATCCGGCGACAGTCGGACTGCTCGCCGATGCGTTTACCGACGCGGGGTTCTCGCTGACGGCTGTCGAGCGGGTTCACGATCAGGTCGGCGTGTTAGTCGCAGAGCGCGGTCGTACAACAACCGGCGATGGAGCCGAATAAGGCATGAAGCACCTTCCGAAACATCTCCGCCCGCGATGGCGGTATCTCGCAGTTTCTCTCGAGACGTGGCCGGGCGAACGGATCGGTCGGCGCTCGTTCCAACGGGAACTGTGGTACGCGGGCCAGAACCTGCTAGGCGATCCGGGTAGTGCCGACGCGGATCTGACCGTCGTTCGGTTTTCCTTCGGCGACGGAACCGGTCGGGCGATCGTCAGGGCCCGCCGCGGCGAGACCGACCCCGCTCGTGCGGCACTGGCCTGTATCGACGAAATCGACGGCGCTTCCGTCGGAATTCTGGTTCGCGGAATCAGCGGCACAATCCGTTCCGCCGAGGAAAAATATTTCGACTGACCGGTGTCGGATCACCAGACCACACACGTCCCGTCCTGGCTTTCACCACCGCGGTAAGAAAACTATTTAGGACGCCGCGGGCAAGATTCCGAGGAGAGAAACGTCGTGTTCGCGAGCGCGGAGCGAGTGGCCGTCCGTCGGGATTGCGTTGGCGGCGTGCGACTCGATGAGGCGTTCGCAGGCGCGACAGACCTCGATTACAATTTAGCGTGAAACTATGCAGGGACAAGCCCAACAGCAGGCGTACGACCGTGGCATCACGATCTTCTCGCCCGACGGCCGACTCTACCAGGTCGAGTACGCTCGCGAGGCGGTCAAGCGAGGAACGGCCAGTATCGGTGTTCGAACGAACGACGGCGTCGTTCTCGCCGTCGACAAACGGGTCCCCTCACCGCTTCTCGAGGACTCGAGCGTCGAGAAGATACACAAAGCCGATGACCACGTCGGCATCGCGAGCGCAGGCCACGTCGCTGACGCTCGCCAACTGATCGACTTCGCACGGCGCCAGACGCAGGTCAACCAGCTCCGCTACGGCGAACCGATCGGCGTCGAGACGCTGACCAAGGAAGTTACCGATCACATCCAGCAGTACACCCAGGTCGGCGGTGCCCGACCGTTCGGTGTGGCACTGATCGTCGGCGGCATCGACAACGGCGAACCGCGCCTCTTCGAGACGGACCCATCCGGGACGCCCTACGAGTGGAAGGCACTGGCCGTCGGTGCCGACCGGGGGGAACTCCAGAACTACCTCGAGGAGAACTACGACGACGAAGCAGACCTCGACGGCGGCATCGCCCTCGCACTCGATGCGCTCGCATCGGTCAATGACGGCTCCCTGCTCCCCAGCGAAGTGGGACTGGCGACCGTCGACGTCGAAACCGAGTCCTTCGAGATGTTCGACCACGATCGGATCGCGGAGTACTTAGAGGAGAACGACCTTCTCGATACGGGCGAGGACGACGAACCCGACGAGTAATCGAGACGCAGCCGCGGTTACGCGTTTTCCAAGCCGTCACCGCTCGAGCGGCCTTTTTATCCAGTGGAGCGAGATCGTCATTCGGACGACGGACGGTGGCGTTCGGGTCCCACTTCCGCCGGCGGCTGTCGGTCACCAGATTCGGCGCCACATCGGGAAACACTCTTTAAATTGGCGGGGGAATCGTGTGGTATGATTTCGCTCGACGAGGCGGTGACGGCGCGACTCGAATCACACGGGGCGCGTTTCGAGGTGCTTGTCGATCCGGACGCAGCGCTGGCGATCAAACGCGACGAGTTCGAGGGAGACCTCGAGGACGTGATCGCTGCCGAGGACGTCTTCGAGGACGCGTCTCGGGGGGACCGGCCGGCGGAGAACGACCTCGAGACGGTCTTCGAGACGACGGACCCACTCGAGATCATCCCCGAGGTGATCAGCCGAGGCGAAATTCAGATTACGGCTGACCAACGCCGTGAGATGCAAGAGCAAAAGCGCAAGCAGTTGATCGACACCATCACTCGAAACGCGGTCAATCCACAGATGGACAACGCACCGCATCCGCCCGAACGGATCGAGAACGCGCTTGAGGAAGCCGGCGTTACCGTCGATCCGATGGAGCCCGTCGAACAACAGGTCGACGACGCGCTGGACGCGCTCCGACCGGTACTTCCGATCAGGTTCGAGGAGGTTACCGTCGCCGTCCAGGTGCCGGCCGAATACGCCGGCAGCGCACAGGCACAGATCCGCCAGTTCGGCGATCTAGAGCGCGAGGAGTGGCAAAACGATGGCTCGTGGATCGGGGTCCTCACGTTCCCCGCGGGATTACAAAACGAGTTCTACGACGTCGTCAACGAACACACGAGCGGCGAAGCCGAAACGGAGATCATCAAGGACAAAGACGATTTGCAGACGCGGTGATCGACCGGTTGCGAACGCGGCGGCCGAGTCGTCGGTTTCCGCTCGAGGCCGATCGGTCCGTTATCCGCGCTTGAACCCGATCAGGAAGCCTCCGGTAAAGCCCGCGCCCATCGACAGCGTCGAGAGAATGGACTGTATCCAGTGGACGTCGACTTCCTGTGCGCGCGCTTGCGTCTCGAGAAGCCCTGCAGAAAGCCGGCTCCAGTCGACGACGATGATACCTTGTGACTCGAGGTAGCGAAAGATCATCAGCTGAACGCCGACGAGTACCGCTACCAGCTTCGCGATCTTTTTCGCGGCGAACCCCATGACTCCGCCGATGGCTGCACCGCCACCGAACTCGAGTCCCAGCGCCGCCGGATCGATTTCGAGCATTGTTCACTTGGTTTCGAGTCGAATCCTATGACTGTTGTGGTCGCACGAACAGTGTAGTCACGTGACCGCAACCGGACGTACGGGTCCGGCAGATGCGGTAGGAAGTCCGCCCTGTAACGGTGCGATCCGTCGGACCACCCGATCGGAAGGTCGTAACGAGCACGGGATTCAAGACGGTTGACCGCGTACGGATGAGTATGAGTCACGTGCGTCTAACGGGGGTGTTCGACCGGCATCGTTAATCTCTCCGGGTCCGCGTGGTGGTGTCCGCTTCGTCTTCGCGGCCGGCGCGTGAACGCGTCGAGTCGCAGGATCGACGAGCCGCGGCACACCCCCGCGCGCAACTGACCGCGCACGGCAGACACACTGCTATCTGCATGAACACGATCATCGCCAAACGCGTCGATTCAGGCACGGCAAATACGAGCGAGATTCGCGATCTGGCACGGGCGGCGGGATACACCGTCGTCGGAGAGGTCACGCAGTCGCGACGGGCGGATCCGGCCCTTCAGATCGGCGAGGGGAAAGCCGAGGAGCTCGCCGAGCTGGTCGCAGAGACCGATGCCACGACGGTCATCTTCGACAACAGGCTGGGGCCCTATCAGACGTACAACCTCGGACAGCTTCTTCCGGACGGTGTCGAGGTCATGGACCGCTTCACGCTCATCCTCGAAATTTTCGGCCAGCGTGCGCAGACTCGCAAGGCGCAGTTGCAGGTCGAACTGGCGGAGCTCCGTTACGAACTTCCGCGAGCGGAGGCGAAGACGAGCCTCGCCAAGCGCGAAGAACACCCCGGATTCATGGGTCTGGGCGAGTACGACGAGAGCCGCGAACAGGACATCAAAGACCAGATCAGCCGCATCAAGGACGAACTCGATCGAATCGAACGAACAGAACAGCACCGTCGGGAACGCCGCCGCGACTCGGGGTTCGATCTCGTGGCACTCGCGGGCTACACGAACGCGGGTAAATCGACCCTCCTGCGCCGGCTCGCGTCCGACCTCGAGGTCTCCGAAAACGAGGATCTCCATCCGGATCTGGACGCGACGGCCGAGTCCCAGGACAAACTGTTCACCACGCTCGGGACGACGACCCGGCGCGCGGATATCGAACCGCGGGACGTCCTGGTGACCGACACTGTCGGATTCATCAGCGATCTGCCCCACTGGCTGGTCGAATCGTTCAAGTCGACTCTCGAGTCGGTCTACCGCGCCGACTTGGTCCTGCTCGTGGTCGACGTTAGCGAACCCGTCGACGAGATTCACGAGAAGCTGGTCACCTGTCACGACACACTCTACGAGCGAAACGAGGCCCCGATCGTGACCGTGCTGAACAAGATCGACCGAGTGAGCGAGGAGGAACTGGCCGAAAAGCGTGAGGCCTTGTCGGCGCTGGCACCGAACCCGGTCACCGTCAGTGCGAAAGACGGCACGAACGTGGAAGCGCTGCTCGAGCGGATCGACCGTGAGCTCCCGGACTGGGAGCGAGAACGTCTCTTGCTTCCGATGACCGACGACACGATGAGCGTCGTGTCGTGGCTCCACGACAACGCGCACGTCGAGGACGTGAGCTACGGGGACGAAGACGTCGTCGTCTCGTTCGAGGCTCGTCCCGCGGTCGTCTCTCAGGCGCATTCACGCGCGAGCGAGTTGCGAACAGCGGCAGCGGAATCTGCGTGACGCGCGTCGGAGACGGCCCTCCGTTTCAGCACATCCGAGAGCGTTCATCATTCGACGGTATCCGCCTCGCTCTGAACCGTGGCCTCTCGGTCGGGGGTCCGAAGCTTCTCGAAGTATCTGTAGAGCGGGAAGACGAGATCCTCGAGGACGTTCCGAACGGTCGTCTCGCTCGCGTAGACGATCACGGGAACGTCGGCGTCTTCCGCGAGTTCGATGACGCGATCCGGCGTGCTCCCGAGGATCCATTGCCGGAGGCGACGCGTCCGTGACGCACCGATTATCAGAATCCCGCCGTTGTCTGCGGCCGTCGTTACGAGCCCTTCGGCGACGGAGTCGGCGGTAACGTTGTGAACCGCGACGGAATCCGTCGCCGAAAGCGCGTTCAGCGTGTCTGCCGGGTCCTCCGCGGTGCCAGTCTGCCCGGTGGGACTGACGTTGATGACGTGAATCGACGAGCCGTCGGCGGCAAGTCGGTTGACGAACGGCAACAGCGCGGCGTGGTGTGGCCCACCGCCCGCCCCGACATTGACGGTCCCCGGTACGCCCGGTTTCTCGGGCACGTCCCCCTTCGAAAAGAGCACGTCGCAGGGCGCGTCGAACTCCACGCGACGGGTTATCTCGGCGCTCTCTTCGGGGTAGCCCATGAGGATCATGTCGACTTGCTCGTCCCTGGCCGTCTGGACGATGCTGAACCCGATGTCCCGCGAAATGTGTCCTTCGACGGTGTAATCCACGTCGAGGTCCGCCGCGGCGAGTTCGTCACCGAGTCGGGACGCGCGTTCTTCGGCGGTGTCGACGACCATCTCGCTCGGCGTCTGATCCCGAATTCCGGTGACGGTGACGACCCGGACGATCGGATCACTCGCGTACAGGTTTCCGATCATCGCCGCGAGTCGCACGTGCGTCGGCGCACGGGTGAGACGGCGGACGGGGACGAGAATCTGGAACCGATCCGTTTCCGCCGTGGCCGCTTCGGTGCTGGTGCTTTCGACCTGCGCAGATTCGACCGCAGAGCCGCCCTCACCGCCCGCCGAGTGGGCCGCCATCTCCTCTGGCGAATACGGGGAAACGATCTGCTCGAACAGTTCTTCCGTCCCGGGGGCTCCACCCCAGATCAGGTACGCTACGAGCAACGCGACGACGAGAATCGAACCGACGACGACCCCGACAATCGGCAAACTCGTGATGAGCCCCAGGTTGGCCACGATTCCGATGATCGGCACCACCGGGACAAGCGGGACCTTGATCGGGCGATCGAGGTCCGGAAAGCGCCGACGCGAGACGATGAGCGCGACGTTGACGACCGACAACGGCACGAGCAGGTTGAACGTGGCGAACCCGGTCAGTGCCTCGAGGCCGAGACGCACGCCACCGACGCCGCCGTCAGCGGGAAAGAGCATGATGAACGTGACGATGAGGGCAACGATAGTCGCGGTGACGGTCGTGACGCTCCAGAACGGAGTGCCGTAGACGGGATGAATCCGAGAGAACCGCCGCGGTGCCTGTCCCTGTCGTCCCATGAGCGAGCCGATGCTGCTGGCCGCGAGGACGCTCGCGTTCGACGCACTGACCATACTGAAGATCGCACCGGCGACGATCAGCGCCATCCCGATATTGCCGAGAAACGCGTTCGCGACGCTTCCCATCGCCGTTTCGCCTTCTTCCGCGATGACTTCGGCCGGGATCGGCGCGTTGACCATCGCAACGATGACGAACGCATAGAGGATCGTGACGGCGATGATGCTCGCCGCGATGGCACGGGGAACCGTCTTCCGCGGTTCGATGATTTCGCCGGCGCTGGCGGCGATGGCCGAGAAGCCGAAGAACGTGATGAACGCGAGTGCCGCGACCGAGATGATCCCGCCGACGTTCGTCGAAATCTCCGCCGTGAACGTACCGAACGTCTCCGCCGGGGCCTTGTACGCGAACGCGCCGCCGATGAACGCGATGAGGACTGCGACCTTGGCGCCGCTGACGACGACCTGAAACGTTCCGCTTTCTTCGGTCCCCTGTGCATTGAGCGCGCCAAGCAGAACGGCTGCGAGCACTCCGATCGAGCCGTGGGGTATCGGCCATCCGTGGGGCACGACGAACTCGAGGAACCACTCATCCATCGTCGCGAGGTAGAACGCCGTGGTTCCGGTGTACCCCAGAAACAACGACGCGCCGACCGCGTACTCGAGGAGATCGCGATCGAACGTTCGGGAGCTAAACAGGTATCCGCCGCCGTTTTCCGCGTAGATCGATGCGAACTCGGAGTACGATGCGGCCGTTACCCCCGCGATGAGCGCCGCGATGACGAACGCGATCACCGCGCTGGATCCAATCTCCGCGACTGCCGTCCCCGACAACGAGAAGATGCCGGCTGCAATCATCGTCCCCAGCCCCAACGCGAATGCCACCCAGAAACCGAGCGTTCGGGTGTGTTCGACCATACGTCCGCTTCGGGAACGAGGCGGATAACCGTTCAGACGGAACACGCAACCAGAGTGACCAGATCGGTTGGTGACACGAACGTTTCCGGGTAAACTGGAAGTGGGGGACAGCCGACCGCCGCGCACCCAACCCCATAGTATAAATTGATGACTCGAGTCCGGGAACGTATGGAACGTGTTGCAATCATCGGAGCCTCGATGACGCAGTTCGGTCAGCGCGAGGGAGAGTGGGTCATGGATCTCCTCGCAGAGGCCGGGATCGAGTGTCTCGAGGATTCGGGTGTCGAAGCCGAGGACGTCGACCACCTCTACGTCTCGAACATGGCGAGCGGCGAGTTCGAGGGACAGACGGGCGTCCCGAACGCGCTGGCACACGATCTAGACGCCATGCCGGCGTATACCCAGCGTGTCGACCAGACGAGTTCGAGCGGCGGTGCGGGAATCTACGCCGCCTGGCAATCCGTCGCCAGCGGGGCTAGCGATATGACCCTGTTGGTCGGTGGTGAGAAGATGACCCACCGGACGACCGGGGAAGCAACCGACGTCATCGCGTCGTTGACTCACCCCGTCGAGTACAAACACGGCGTGACGCTGCCGTCGTTCGCCGGGCTGACGGCCCGACACTACCTCGAGCGATTCGACGCGCCTCGCGAGAGCCTCGCAAAAGTCGCCGTCAAGAATCACAAAAACGGCGTCGATAACCCCCACGCCCAGTTCCGGAAGGAAATCGACCTCGAGACGGTTCTCGACTCGCCGATCGTCGCCGACCCGCTTCGGTTGTACGATTTCTGTCCGATCACCGACGGATCGGCAGCGCTCATGCTCTGTCCAGCGTCTGTCGCGCAGGAATATACCGACGACTACGCCGTCGTGACAGGTATCGACGGGGCGACCGACACCCACGTCGTTCACGAGCGTGAAGACCCGACCGTGATGGGCGGCGTCGTCGAAAGCGGGCGGGGTGCCTACGAGATGAGCGGGCTCGGTCCCGACGATATCGACGTGGCCGAACTCCACGATATGTTCACCATCCTTGAGTTCCTGCAGATGGAGGGCCTCGGTTTCGCAGACCAGGGCGAAGCGTGGCGGCTCGTCGAAGAAGGCTACACGGAACGCGAGACCGGCGAACTACCTATCAACACGTCGGGCGGACTGAAGTCGAAGGGCCACCCGCTCGGTGCGAGCGGGGTCGCACAGGGCGTCGAGATATACGAACAACTCGTCGGCGAGGCCGGGTCGCGACAGGTCGATGCGGACGCGGGCCTGTGTTGTAACGTCGGCGGCTTCGGAAACTGTGTTATTACGACGATTATGGAGGCAGCACGATGACGATGGACGCGACGCGGTACGACGACGGCTCGATTAGCTACCCCGGACACCCGCGCGGCCCGGACGGCTCGGAACCGGCGGAAACGATCGATCTTAGCGAATACACCGCAGAAATCGTGACCTGGACGACGAGCACCGCCACACCGCCGGGCGTTCGCGAACCGAATCAACTCGCCATCGTCGAGTTCGACGTCGACGGTGAATCGGTCCGCGCGATCGGTCAGTTGACCACTGGAGACGTCGAAACGGGCGACGTCGTCCGCCCGGTTCACGTCGACGAACTGCGCGAACCCGGTGCGGGCATCAGAGAACCCGAGAGTCAAAACTGGGACGGCTATCGGTTCGAACCGATTTCGGATTAACGATCGGGCTCGTCGCCATCTTTTTCCGACGTATCGGGTTCGTCGTCGGCACTGTGGGTGCCGCCGTTACCGTCGCTAGTCGGATCAGGGTCAGCGCCGTCACGGTCGTCGTCGCCGTTCGAGTCTCCTTGCGCACCTTCGTCGGAGCCGTACCGATCCCGCAGCGTCTCGAGTTCGGCGTCGACGTCGACGGCCGAATCGCGGTCGTCGCCCGGTCGGTCGCCATCCGCGTCAGTCTCGGTATCGGCTGGCGTCCCATCCTCGATATCGATCTCGATGCCTCGGTCGGCAGTCGTTTGCGACTGGTCCGTCGTTCGAGTCTCGCGTTCGGCAGCGTCCCGAAGGCGGCGATCCACGTCGTCCCGAAGGGTACGTGCCTCCGTGAGGAGGTCGCGAGCCTGTTCGTCCGCCGGCAGGCCCCCCTCTGAGACGGCTCGCTGGAGTTCCGCGAGTACCGCGTCGAGTTGCGAGAGCGTCGTTCGGCGGAGTTCGCTCGTGCGTTCGCTCGTCGCCTCGGCGGCTGCGGCTGTCCGATCCCTGGCTTCCCGCTCGCCTCGGACGAGTTTGAGGCTCCGCTGGAACGCCTCGAGAGCGCGGACGCTAGTCTCGAGGACGGCGAGAATGGCGGGGAGTGCGACCTCGTCGGAGAAACGGAGCAACTCCCGCGGCGTGGGCGGTCGGAGCGAGGTCCGGCGGCGAGAACGCGAATCGTCGAGTTCGTCACGAAGCGCGTCGATCGTTTGTGCGAGTTCGCGAACGGCGTCGACGAGTTCGTCGTCGTGATCGGCCATACCAGACCTACGGTCGCCGGTATGAAAAGCCGGGCGATCGGTGAGATCGGGATCGAGAAACGCTTCGGTGCGAACGCGAATCGTTCTCGATCTCCTGTCAAGACACAATTTTTATGAATGATCACGTATTCGTTGAAATCGAATGGATGACGAGCGAGGGGGGCTCGCATCAACCGATGTGACGTTCGCACGGACGCTTGATACGCTCAGGCAGGAGGGGTGCAATATACTACTCGTCGGTGCTGAGGCGCCCGAGGCACAGGAAAGTGCCTGTGAGCGGCTGCTCGGGGCACCAGAATGCGACTCACGGTACCGGGTGTTCGTCTGTGGCGACGAAACGCAGGTTTCCTGCGGAAAAACCCACGGGGCCACGGCCGAGCGAATACGAACGATCGAATACGCGACCAGGGGGGTCGAAACGGACGGAAGAACCGAACCGGAGTCTGCGGCGAACGGTGGACGCCCGTCGCCTGGAATGATCGGTGTCGAAATCGTCGAGGCGGTCGACGAACTCGCGGAGACAGCCGCGGGGTTCGAACCGGCAGACCTTCGCGTCTGCGTCAACTCGTTAGTTCCACTTCTACAGGACCACGACGCGGAGACGGTGTTCCGATTACTTCACGTGGTAACGTCTCGCGTCGAACAGGCCCGAGGAATGGCGCACTATCACTTGCCGGTCAGGCCGGATTACGACGCCGTCAATCTCTTCGAACCGATGTTCGACGCGATCGTGACGGTGCGGTCGCGAGACGGATGCGCAGAGCATCAGTGGTACCTCCGAGAGGCGGATACGACGTCTGAGTGGCTCGACCTCTAGACCGCAGCGGCGTCGGTCACTCACTAACGACAGTCTGATATGTGTGAAATCGTGAATCGTATCGCAGTTCTGAGAATTGCGCTGAGACCGCGACTGATTGCTGTTTTCCCGCGCTATCGTTCCAATCATATCGGTGTTGTGAAATAAAGTCGATATGTAGAATGAATTATCAGTTTGCAGAGTATCATACGTGGTCGAAGCCGCCACAGAGCTCCTCGGTGGAACCACCGTTGCCATATTCCTTGCACTCTGTTCTTCGGTATTGTCGTCCCGTGGGACGTGGTACTGGCTCTGCAAATCGACGGCGGTGAACTACCCCGACCTACCGCGCTCGGGCCTACTCGACAGGCTTGAGGACAGCATCGACGACGACCTGACGGATATCGTACATAGTTTGGATGGAATGACGAACGGCCCCGGGCACGGGACGCAGTTGCATCAGAGCGGCGGTACGATGAGTTCCGGCCCGGGAGCCACCTATGTCCAGCAGGCCCGCAGCCAGGTCGGCAATCGGGGGATCGACACGACAGGCTGCCTCGAGCCAGGCCCCACCGCAGAAGGGAACTGGGCCGCAGCCTCGGGCGTAACCGAACGATGTTGACCTTCGAATTCGATACCGAGACGATCGACATATCTGGATCGACCGAACAGTTGCGCCAGTATCAGATGCAGCGCTTCGCGAAACGGAGCTCGACGCCGGACAGGAACGTATCCATCGGTCGGGATCAGATCGTGATCGAGGTTCCCGGCTCGGACGGAACTGCTATCAACCGATGGGGTAACACGGCCGTAAGCATCATCGATCGGACGCTGTATTCCTCGGACACCAGCAGCTGATCCCGAATTGGAGCCCGGCGTTTTACCATCGTATCGGTCCCGAGCCCCCGATCCCCCGGGATGATCCAAGCGTTTTTACCGGTTCAGTGCGCCCCCAGTGGTGTGCGAATTGAGAACAGTTTCATTCCCGTCCGTGGCGTCGGAGAAACTACCGAACGACGCCTCTGGGAGAACGGTATTACCCACTGGGACGACTTCGACGGTAGCGTGGTTGGATCGACCCTCTCCGATCGTATCGAAGCGTTCATCGAAGCGGGATGGACCCACCTCGAGCAGGGCGATGTCTCCGTCTTCGTAGACGCGCTGCCGGCGTCGAGTCGCTGGCGGTGCTACGAGAACGTCAGCGATGAGACCTGCTTTCTGGACATCGAGACGACCGGGCTCAGTGCTGCGACGAACGACGTGACGACCGTCAGCCTCCACCGCGGCGGTGAGACGACGACGTTCGTCAAAGGACGCGACCTCACGAGCGGCCGACTCGAGCGAGAGCTGTCGAACTCGGCCTTGCTCGTCACGTTCAACGGCCAACGGTTCGACGTCCCGTTCCTCGAGACCTGTTTCGATATCGACGTCGGCGTGCCTCACGTCGACCTTATGTACCCCTGCAAGAAGCTCGGACTCGACGGCGGCCTGAAGGCAATCGAACGGGATCTCGGAATCGACCGGGATATGCCCGAGATCAGCGGCCACGACGCCGTCCGGCTCTGGCACGAGTACGAACGCGGCGACGACCGCGCGCTCGAGACGCTCGTCGAGTACAACCGCGCGGATACGGCTAACCTCGAGCCGCTGATGGACATCGTTTCGCGTCGTCTCCACGAGGACGTCTTCGAGGCGGTGAGAGCGAACGACTGAATCGAGGCCGGTATCGAGCAAGTGAGGTTCGATTCTAGTGGGAAGTGATTTCCTCGTCGAGCGGCAACGAAGGCCAATCTTCGGTACGAGCGCCCCCTCATAGACGCTCTTGGTGTTTCGTTGGCAGAAACCGATCCCGTTCTCGTCCGCCTGGAATTTGGGTACGATCGAGCAATCGAGCTAAACGGCGACGTCACCATCGCGCTGTGCGGCCCAGGTGGCCATCCCTGTGTGGTGCAATCGAGATTACTCGAACGAGGTGGTGGAATCAGAGACTGTTACCTCGCGGTCGCTCGTAACGACGACGTGATAGCCGCAGTACGGAAATTCGACGCGTCCGGTCGGTCGTTCACACCCGTTCTCTCGGGCCGCAAAGAGCGCGTCCAGCGCCTCGGGATTGATTACTTCGTAGAGTGCGTCGTATTCGGGCGGTTCGAGGTCCATCGGATCTATACCTTCCCGTTCTGCGACAGCCGCGATTACGTCGAAGCTGATAGACTGTGTCGCTGCCGCATCCGGCCGATCGACTGAGAGTAGCATTGGCCAGACTCTTACTTTGATCCGATATAAATCCTCTGGCCTCAACCTTTGCCTGGGGACTACATTTGATCATCAGGTAACACATCTGTCCCTCATAGTATACATTTTCCCCCAATTTTACCATGATGTTAGCATAGTCCTCGTCTCGTGAACAATTCAAGAAGCTGTACTCTTCGTGTGATTGATTGTGATCGACCGACGTGAAGTCCATCCGTCGGTACCGACGGGTTGTCGATGGCGGTACATGTTCGGCGAACCGTACTGGTCGTTTCAGTCCCACTCTTCACATACGATGTACCCCTTCTCGAGCGGACGAACGACGGGTTCGGAAGGCGACGATAGCTTCGACGAGCCGGGAACGTACGTCCCAAAACACATCCCGGAACCGGGAGTCTTTCTCGAAGGCCACGACGTCCTCGCGGACGGTGATCACGTAGCGTTTCACGAACTCAGTCGGGAGTTGTTCGAAGAACGAGGCGTCTATGACGCGACCTTCGGCTACAACCTGGCGCAGCTCAACTTCGATCGACGGCATCCGGACGCCGGATACCGGTACGCGATCGACGCAGACGATCGCACCGCCCTCCGGGCGGAGTTCAAGCCGACCACGGAGTTCTGTCCGCAGGCCGACGCGCTCGCCACCGGGTCGTTTCGGGCCTGGAACGGTCTGCGCCACCGTCACGAATACGACCTGGTTCGCGTTCGGGTCCGGTCGACTCATCACCAATCGGAGGCCATCAACGAGGCGCTTGAGTCCCTCGAAAGCCGATTTGCCGAAACGGGAGTCGTCCCGAACGAATCTGTCAGTCCGAGCGGAGAAAGCGGTACATCAAACCGTTTGGACCGTGACGATCCGTCCGTACAATCACCGTTCTGATCCGCGATGGGAACTGGTTCGAACGGGTTCCGTTTCGATCTGCTATGGTAACAGGAACAGGGAACGCGACCAAGACGGTCACACGCTGGTCGCGCGCGTTCGTCGCGACCGGGGTCGGCTTCTTCGTCGTCTGGCAGTTCGGTGTAGCAGCGGGGTTCCCTCGAGCGGCGACCGTCCCGCTCGGTGTCTTCGGGTTCGTTCTCCACGTCGTCTTCGGAAAGGCCTACACGCTGGTTCCGTCGTACTTCGCCCGCCAGCTGACCGTCCCGTACGCGCCGGCGGTTCACCTCCCGTTTGCGGTGACCGGCACGGCCGGAGCGGCTGCCGCCGGAGCCGGAATCGGACCTCCAGCCGTCGCGCTCGCCGGTGCCACGTGCTGGTTCGTCGGCTGCCTCGTGTTCGTCACTGCGATTGGCTTGACCGTTCGGACGGACCCGACGGGACGTCACACCGGAACCGGTGCAGCCGACGCACACCGTGAAACGGTCGATCGACTCGCCAACGCCGCCGTTCCCGTCGTACTCGCGTATCTGCTCGTCGGCTCGTCGCTCCGTCTGATCGCCGAACTCGGACTCGAGCCGCCGACCCCATCGGGACCGGCGACGACACACCTGCTCGCGGCCGGGACTGCGGCGCTCCTGGTGTTCGCGATCGGATTCCGTCTGTTACCGCGTCTCCTGGTCGCCGTTCCGAGGACGGAACTCGTCGGAATCGTGCTGATCGCGGGTAGCGTCGGTCCCGCGCTGCTCGCGATCGACTTCCGCGGCGACCTGCCGTTCCGGATCGGTGCGGGACTACAGGCGACTGCACTCGTCGGCTTCGCTGTCGCGTACGTCGACCTCTCCCGACAGAGCGAACGCCATCGGGTCGGTCGCCGGGCGATCCTCGCCGCCTCTTGCTGTGCCGTCCTGATCGCCGCACTCGGAATCGTCTTTGCGTTCGCACCGTCCTCCAACGTCCCGCCGTCCGCGTACGACGCTCACTACCGCCTCGCCGTGGGCGGGTTCGTCGGCCTGACGATCGTCGGCGTCACGTACCACTTCTATCCGCCTGCGATCGCGTCTCGAACTGGTATCGACGATCGGACCGCTCGGCTGTCGATCGTCGTACTCGTCGTCGGCCTGGGCCTCGAGGTCGTCGGATTGCTCGCATCGATTGCGGCGCTGGTCGCCGTTGGTCGCTGGCTCTCCGTTCTCGGCGCGGTGATTTACGCCACCGTTCTCTGGACGATCTTTTTCGAGCGGGCAAAGTGAGACGATCCAACGAGTCAGTCCGCGCCCGTCACGAAGCGCCGTTCCGCTCGCCTCTCGAGCCACCGAATCGCCGGCGGGGCGGTGATACCATGGACGACGATCGAGACCAGGACGATCGCCCCTACGGACGCCAGAGTAAATCGGTACCGGGGAACGCAGCCGCGTTCAACCCGTAAGCGAGATAGTAGAACGAACCAATTCCGCGAACGCCGTAGAAAGAGATCGTCGCCCGTTCGGCGAAATCGCGCTCGAACCCCGCGAAGCCGATCAGGCCGGCGAGCGGTCGAACGACGAAGACGATAAGCATCGCCGCGAGAACGGCCTTACGCGTCAACGGATCGAGTACGTCAACACGGATCGCCGCGACGAGGGTAACGTCCACGACCGTGCCCTGATCGCGGGCGGATACACGGCGCTGGTTGAGGCCGACTACGACGCGAACGCGCTCGGAGCCACGATCCTCGACGATGCACCTGCGTCGTACGGAACGGCCACGGTCGAAACGCCGTGGGCGGCGTACAACGAGGACGAACTGACGGCCGCCGAATACGGCGAACTGGTCGTGACGACCGTCGAATCGCAGCGGTACGAACCGAAGGTTGACGTCTCGCCTGACGAGTACCAGATCGACGCGCCGCCTACCGATCAGGAGACGTTTCGAGGTCGTTCCTGCTCGCGGTCGGTGCTTCCTCGTTCGGCTCGAGTGCGCTCGTGAGTACGCCGGTGAGCCCGCCCCGTCCGTGCCGGTGGATCGTCAGCACCATGTTCGCCACGAACACGACGACGCCAAGCGTTGCGATGGCGCTGCTCGCAGTGACCGCGACGGTAGGGAACCCGACCAGCGGTCCCGCCGACAGTCCACCGAAGCCGACCAGCATCGCCCAAAAATCCGCCCGCTCGAGCCGGTCGTCGTATAGATCGTCGATCGTCGGGACCTGCTCGAAGCCGAGACGGCCGCTGTAGCGTTCGATCCAGATGATGAAGGGGACGATGTGGTAGAGCGAGCCGAGTATGACGAACCCGAAACCACCGAATATGAGGAGCCATCGACTATCGGGATGGCCGAACAGCGTGTCGTATGAGATCGGATTCGCCCACCACGTCGGCGCCGCGAGCGCGACCCACGTTAGTACCGATGCGACGACGACCCAGTAGCGGACGATCATCGGCGATCGGTCGACCGTCGAACCGACCAGTAATCTGGTAATGACGACCGCAAACGCGGCGAGACCGACGAGTAGCGCCACCGCCCCAACGCGGGCTAGCGATTCGATCGCGAGACCCCGTCCGAGCGCGAGCATCACGACCCCCGCCGGGAAACAGACGTGCTCGATGGTCAGCAACGACTCGTTCAACCGGTCCGGTTCGGTCTGCGTGAACATCTGAGCCAACTGGAAGAGGGCGCCGACGACCGGTGCGAGCAGCGCCCCGAACAGCGCAATCGTCGCGTGGGTGAGTTGGACCTCGAGTCGGGTAGCTCCCAACGGATCGAAGACGGGTATCGTGAAATCGACCGAGAGAAGGAACCCGAACGGTGCGACGAGCCCGAAAGACGCGAGTGCGAGCGCGAAGTGACGCTCAGTGAAGTCGTACGGGCGCGCGAGCGCGAGCGTACGGCCGACGTTGTAGACGAACGTCCAGATCCCGGCCATCATGAGTGCACCGGCGGCCGGAAGCCACTGGAGCGCGCCGGCCAGCATCACCGTCGCGGACCCGGCCACACCGACGGTGACGAGCCACAATTGTGCGAGAGCAAGTCGTCTCGAGTGGATCGTCACGCCCGACCAGACGGGCACGAACTGCGTCATCGCACCCATGATCGTCACTGCGATCCAGCCTACGAGCAGGACGTGCAGGTGCGCCAGCCCCGACAGCCCAGGGAGCGTCGTCACGGCCAGCACCGTTCCACCGCCGACGCCGACGACGAGGAATCCGAGCGCGAGGACGAAGTGCCACAGGGGTATCGCCATCGGCGGTTGCTGGTCGGTCCGTCGCCCGCCCGGTATCTGGATCATATCTCGTGATTAGACCGCGACCGCCGTGCGATTCGTCCCGAACATATTCGGAATGGAGCGTTTGTCTGTTCGACCCGTATCGTCATCGAAGCAATGAGACCGGATCAAGCGACCACCGCAGAAACGCAATCAGCGACGACCACTGTCACGGATCGAGACGCGGCGGTCGATCCGAATCGAGAGACGACTACCGTCACCGTTCGGTGTACCGGTCACGTCCGCGACGCCGTCGGGACTCACGAACTCGAGTTCACGTTCGAGGGTGACCAACTTCGGGACTTTCTCGAGTCGTTTTTCGAGGTCTACGATCTCGAAGCTATGCTCATCGCCGAAACCGAAGCGGATGCGACCCACAGCGGCTGGGCACCGGTGCCGGACGACTTGCCCGGCACCTGGCGTAAGAATCCGGAGGGCGAGCAGACCCGGCCGTACGCTCGCGTCTGTATCAATGGCCGGTTCAACGAACACCTTGGTGGATTCGAAGCCGGTCTCGACGACGGCGACCGGGTCGCGCTCATCTACCCGTTCATGTTCTGCTGTTGATCGGACGGCAATCTGCGCGAGCGCCCCGACGAGTTGCTGTTCGCGTGGCCGAAATGCGTTCGCGAACCGGCTCGAGAGACGATCGGCTACTGCACGGCGCCGTGGAACGGAAATCGGGTCGGGCCCCACCCCCTGGCGGCAGTGTCGTGAACGCCGTCCTGCGAGGGCTACGCCCAGAACCGACCGAATCAATCGCGCCGGGCACGTTCGAGACGCCGAATACGGGACGGCACGGGGTCAGTCCGCGGCACCGCCGGCGATCGGTTCCGCGCCGTGTACCTCGTCGTCGCGGAGATAACATTGCGGATCGGGTGCGAACAGGTCCCCGGTCGTCGAAAGCGCACGCAACCGCGATGCACCCCGACAGATCGAGCGGTACCGACAGTCCGCGCACTTCCCCGTCAACAGTTCCTCACGGTCACGAAGCGCGGCGAGCAGCGGGTTGGATTCGTCCACCCAGATCTCGCCGAACGGCCGGTCGCGGACGTTGCCGAGGCTGTAGCCCTGCCAGAACTGCGTCGGATGGACGTTCCCCTGATAATCGACGTCGGCGATGCGCTCGCCCGTCGGATCGCCGCCGTTTCGCTCAAGATACTCGTAGACCGTCCGCGCCTTCGCGTCGCCGAACGTTTCGCGGGCGTATTCTACGAGGAACGCGGCATCGGCGTAATTCCCAACCAGTAGCGTCTCGATCTCTTCGCCCCGGTCGTGATATTCGAGCGTGAGGTCCGCCACTCGTTCGACCGCGTCGCGTTTCTCGCGAGGTGTGAGGTCGGCGTCGACGATATCGGCCCCGCGACCCCCGTAATCGAGGTGGTAGAAACAGAACCGGTCGAGACCCCTGTCGACGAGCAGGTCGACGACTCCCTCGAGATCGGGTGCGTTCACGTCGGTGATCGTGTACCGAAGGCCGGTCTTGAGGCCGGCTTCGAGACAGTTTTCGATACCGCGGACGGCGGCCCTGAACGCGCCATCTGCGCCCCGGAAGCGGTCGTTCCGTTCGGGAAGCCCGTCGACGGAAATGCCAGCGTACTTGAGGCCGGCGTCTCGCAACGCTGCGGCCTTCTCCCGGGTCAACAGGGTCCCGTTCGAGGACAGCACTGCACGGAGATCCAACTCGGTTGCGTAGGCGACGAGTTCGGTTAGATCGTCACGAACGAGCGGTTCGCCGCCGGAGAACAGCACGACTGGAACGTCGAATCGAGCGAGTTGGTCGAGGAACGTCTTGCCCTCGGCCGTCGTGAACTCGCCGGAACCGGGGTCGGACTGAGCCCCAGCGTAGCAGTGCGAGCAGTAGAGGTTGCATCGACGGGTCGTGTTCCAGACGACCACCGGTCGGTGCTGTTTCTCCTCGGCGATCTGTGGCTTGGCGGACTCGGCGGCCGCGTCGTATCGCAAGCCGTCCCCCTCGGCGTCTATGTCACACAGGAGCTTACTGATCGAAATCACGCGTTTCTCGCCTCCGGAGTCTCCGCCGGTTCGTCGTCGGCTCGCAGGTCATCTGGATCCGTATCGGTGCCCGTCTCGCCACCGCGTTCGTCACTGGCGGTCTCGTCCGGCCGGTCGTCGGCAGCTTCCGCAAGCCCTCGTGTCGAGTACCGTTCGACCGCCTCGGCCGGACAGAGCCAGACGTCCACGACGGTCCGGCCGAACAACCGGGACGCGTGTTCGTGCGCCTCCGTCCCGCTCGCGGCGGCGACGCTGCCGACGTGTCGCATCGGACCGCCCGCCTCGTCGCGGACGAACACCTCCCACTGCGGGGTCGGATTTCCGCGTCTGTCACTCGTGACGCTCGAGCGGCGTGCCCTCTCTCCCATACCCCCTCCTTCGACACGAACTGAAAGATTGTTCCGTCACCTCCCAGCGCGTGGGAATACCGGATCCAGTCGACGAACATCTTCCCGTCTTCCCGCTTGTCGGGAACGAGAGTCGCGCTTTCGGCCATCGAAGCCCACCCTCCGACAATGCGCACCGGAACCCTCGATACGTCCGATCGACCGTTCGTCCTGATTTGGGAACTCACTCAGGCCTGTGGGCTCGCCTGCGATCACTGTCGAGCCGACGCCAGACCGCACCGCCATCCCGACGAACTCACGACGACCGAGGGCAAACGGTTGCTCGCGGAAGCTGCAGAGTTCGGCGACGGCCAGTTGGTCGTCCTCTCGGGCGGCGATCCGCTCGTCCGGGATGACGTCTCGGAACTGATCGCCTACGGCGACGATCTCGGATTGCGGATGACGATCACGCCGAGCGGCACGGGATCGCTCACCGCCGACCGAATCGACGGAATGGCCGACGCGGGACTCAAACGAATGGCCGTCAGTCTCGACGGTGCATCGCCCGAAACGCACGACGCCTTCCGGGGCGAGGACGGCAGTTTCGAAGCGACGATCCGGGCCGTCGAAGACGCCCACGCGAGCGGCGTCCCCGTTCAGGTCAACACGACCGTCTGCCGGCAGACCGTCGATGAACTGCCTGCGATCCGGGACTTACTGACCGACATCGGGGCCGTCATGTGGAGCGTCTTCTTTCTCGTGCCGGTCGGTCGTGGGCGGGTCTTAGAGCCCGTCACCCCCCAGCGAGCTGACGCCGTGATGGAGTGGTTGCACGAGGTCAGCGAGACTGAACCGTTCGGTCTCAAGACGACCGAAGCACCGCAGTACCGGCGGGTTTCGATGCAGCGTCGGGCGGCCGCAGACGAGGTGGGTGAGGAGGCGGGCGGTCCGAGGCAGACTGACACCGCGGCCGGACCCGGTTCCGGTATCGAGCGCCGTACTGGCATCGTCGCCGGCGACGGTTTCGCCTTCGTCAGCCACACGGGTGACGTGTTTCCGTCCGGATTCCTCCCGGAATCGGTGGGCAACGTGCGCGATCGACCGGTGACGGACCTCTATCGCGACTCGCCCCTGTTCCAGTCGCTGCGCGACCGCGATCGGCTCACGGGCAAGTGTGGGGCCTGCTCGTTTCGCAATGTCTGTGGCGGCAGTCGGTCGCGAGCGTTTGCCCATACCGGGGACCCGTTCGCGAGCGACCCGCTTTGTCCGTACGTTCCCGACGGCTACGACGGTCCGCTGCCGTGGGATGGCGTTGAGCAGGAGTGTCTCTCGGCCGACGGCTGAATCGACGAGTAAACGTTTCACCGGCCATCATACCGGCACGAAAACGCGAAAAACGCGACGAGACGAACTCACTCGCCCGTATCGACACGATGGGAGTGCGGCATGACCTGTTTGAACACTTTCGTAAACAGGTAGTTCGCGAGTTGAGGTGCCCCGAGAAGGACAACGACGGTGATGACTCCCTGGACCGACCCGATGCGCTGGGCGAAGTGAATGCTGATCCCGAGGACGATTGCGACCCAGCCGACGAGAAGCACGATCGGTTTGATGAACGCGAGGTACGAGAACGAGGAGACGAGGACGCTCGCGATGGTGGTATTACTCGTCGTTTGCGCGATGTCGTCCGAGAGCGAATCGAGTCTGTGGTTCGTTTGATCGGAGAAGTGTTCGATTAGTGCGCCCGCGAACGGAATGAAGGTACGGTCCAGGCTTTCTTCCGGCGTCTCGGATTGGCTGATGTTCGCGACGTACCTGTGGACGGCCGGCGTGACGTGTGGAGAAATGATCGACTGCTTCGAAAACGGATACGGTGAGAAGGAGCTATCGAGCGATCGATCCAGCTTTTGTAGATGGGTGATCGTCCTCGCAGTGTTCTCTTTTTCTTCGTATTCTTCGATTGCCTTCGCGAGGTGATACTCCGAGAGCATCCGTTCTGAGAAATCGAGGGCGATTGCTTTCTTGGATAATGCGAGAATGACGAGCGTCAGTACGAGTGCAATCGCCCCACAGGCGACCGTCGCCGGAAGGATGAGCTCTTCCGGGACGGTGAGAGCGACTGCGGGAATCGAGGCGATATCGTACTCGAGAAGCACGCCGTAGAACGCGAGTGCAAAGAACAACGCGAACGCCTGGATCGAAACCTTCGAGAGCGTTTTCGTGAGTGCGTACTCCTTGACGTGATCCTGGTTAGCGAACACTGAACCAGTAAACGTGCGTATTCGTTCGTGCGTTTCCTCTTCGGGTTCGAATTGCTCGTCTTCCCCCCAGTGTACCATTTCTTCGCTCATGATCTGATAATTATCCCGGCCCCGTTGTTCTCGAATCCGGTCGCACCCATATTGTCTCGTACGCCACTTATAATTTTCTTTAAACATAATTAATTAAAATACGTTCGAATCGTACGACGGTACTCGTACTGAGAAGAGTTCTGATAGGTCTACAGGCGGAGCAGGCCGATTGCCTCGGGGCTTGACCCCGAGGTGGTTCACTCTGTGAATCTTCCGAGGAGGCAAAACGATGGTTCCGAGCAGACGGCTGACCAGCCCCATGTATTATACAATATCTGACAACTGGGATCTGTCGGCGCTATCCGGAAACCGAATTCACTCGAACGAGAACGAAACCCGTCCACTCGCGTTCGCGGTTCTTACACTGGATAGCCGACGTCCACCCCGCAAAATCGTCTCGAGCGCCGATGACGGTGAGTGAGACGAAACGCTCGGATTTTCTCTTCGACCGCGGGTGCCTTGCTCCCACAAAAACTGAGAGCCGCGATAGTCTCCGTTACTCGAGGACGACCAGTGTATCGCCCATGTCGACGCTCTGGCCTTCATCGACGGCGATCTGGGTGACGATTCCGCCGCGGGAGGCGACGATATCGTTCTCCATCTTCATGGCCTCGAGGACGACCAGTACGTCTCCGGCCGCCACCTCGTCGCCTTTCTCGACGTCGACGTCGAGAATCGTCCCCTGCATTTCGGCGTCGACGGTCTCGCCTTCGCCCTGTATCTCGGTTTCGTCGCCGCTCGACCCACCGGCGGGCTCCGGCCGACTCGCCTGGCCCCCGGCAGCTTCGACGTCTCCGGCCGGGATCGCGGGCGCGCCGTGTTCCTCGAGTTCGACCTCGAAGCGCTTGCCGTTGACCTCGACGGTGAATTCACGTTCGACAGACTCCTCGTCGTCCTCGCTCGCACCGTCGCCTGTGTCGCCGCCCCACTGTTCCTGGGCTTCTTCGATGCGCGTCTCGTCGAGTTCCTCGTCGAGATACTTCGTGGTGTGGGTGCTCTGGACGAACTCCTGGTCGGTGAGCATCAGCCGGTGGAACGGGATGATCGTCGGGATCCCCGCGACCTCGTACTCGCGCAGAGCGCGCAGCGACCGCTCGATGCACTCGTCGCGGTCTTCGCCCCAGACGACCAGCTTCGCGATCATCGAGTCGTAGTCGGTAACGAGGTCGTCGCCCTGGCGCAGCGCGTCGTCCATCCGGACGCCGATTCCACCCGGCGGATCGTAGGTCTCCAGAGTCCCACCGGTCGCGGGGGCGAAGTCGTTGGCCGCGTTCTCGGCGTTAATTCGGAACTCCATCGCGTGGCCGTCGATCTCGACGTCGTCCTGCTCGAAGTCGATCACTTCGCCCGCTGCGATCCTGATCTGGCGTTTGACGATATCGATGCCGGTGATCTCTTCGGTGACCGTGTGCTCGACCTGAATTCGCGTATTGACCTCGAGGAAGTAGAAGTTCGTGTCTGTACCGAGCGGACCGTCACGACCGGGTTCTTCTTCGACGAGAAACTCGACGGTGCCCGCATTGGTGTAATCGGCGGCGGCGACGCCCCGACGTGCGGCCTCGCCGATCTTTTCGCGGAGTTCGTCGGTCAGCGCCGCGGAAGGGCCTTCTTCGATGACCTTCTGGTGGCGCCGTTGCAACGAACAGTCTCGTTCGCCGAGGTGGCGAACGTTGCCGTGCTTGTCGGCGACGATCTGTACCTCGATGTGACGCGGGTTCTCGAGGTAGCGTTCGAGGTAGACCGAATCGTTGTCGAAGTACGCCTCACCCTCTCGCTGTGCGCTCTCGAGTTGATCTTCGACCTCGCTCTCATCCCAGACGACTTTCATTCCGCGGCCGCCTCCGCCACCTTCGGCCTTGATGGCGATCGGATAGCCGTGTTTTTCGCCGAATTCCGTGACTTCTGCCGGGTCGGTGACCGGGTCGGTGGTCCCAGGAACGATCGGTACCTCGGCCTCGTTCATGATCGTCCGCGCCTTGGTCTTCTCTCCCAGCGATTCCATCGCGTCGCTGGACGGACCGATCCAGGTGATCCCGTCTGCGTCCTCGACTTTGCCCGCGAATTCCGCGTTTTCGGCGAGGAAGCCGTAGCCCGGGTGGATGGCGTCGGCATCGGCTTTCCGAGCGGCCTCGATGACAGCTTCGTGATCCAGATAGGAGTCGGCCGCACGCGCCGGCCCCACGTTGTATGCCTCGTCGGCATAGCGGACGTGTCCCGAATCCTTGTCGGCCTCGGAGTAGACGGCGACGGTCCCGATGTTCAATTCTTCGCACGCCCGCATGACTCGAACAGCGATTTCCCCGCGATTCGCCACGAGAACCTTCCTGAACATTCTTGTGGAAACCGTCGTGAGGGGCCTACCTTACTTTTTCGCAACGGGTTCGACGACGTGGTCCATCGAACATGTTGGTACGATGTTACTCTCCGGCGGTCACCGGTTCAGTCATCGCCGACAGTGGGTGACCGCGGCCACAGGACCGCTAGACCGACCGAAGTACAACTGGTATGACACCGACCGGCCCCACTACCACGGTGATTGGTATGCATGGGCAAGCGTTATGCGGTTTGGTCCCTTGAAGCACACGATGTATCCAGAACTCATTCCCGCGCAACTTCAGCCGGTACTCGAGGAGCCGCTCTTACTCGTCGGACTGGTCGTGCTCGTGCTCGTTCTCGTCACGGTCTGGCAAATCGTCGAAATCGTCGACGCCTACGACAAAGCCGCACTGACCGTCTTCGGTGAGTACCGAGGGCTGCTCGATCCCGGGCTCAACATCGTTCCGCCGTTCGTCTCGCGTGTGTACACCTTCGACATGCGAACGCAGACGATCGACGTCCCGTCCCAGGAGGCGATCACACGAGATAACTCGCCGGTTACGGCCGACGCAGTCGTCTACATCCGCGTTATGAACGCCGAACGAGCGTTTCTCCAGGTCGACGACTATCAGCGGGCCGTTTCGAATCTCGCACAGACGACGCTTCGGGCCGTCCTGGGAGACATGGAACTCGACGACACGCTCAGCCGGCGGGAGCTGATCAACGAGCGGATTCGCACCGAACTCGACGAACCGACCGACGAGTGGGGTATTCGGGTCGAATCCGTCGAGGTCCGCGAGGTCACGCCCTCCCAGGGCGTGAAAGGCGCGATGGAACAGCAGACGTCCGCCGAACGTCGGCGACGCGCGATGATTCTCGAGGCCCAGGGTGACCGGCGCAGCGCCGTCGAACGTGCGGAAGGTGAGAAACAGTCGAACATCATCCGCGCACAGGGAAAGAAGCAAAGTCAGATCCTCGAGTCACAGGGAGATGCCATTTCGACTGTGCTGCGAGCGCGCGCCGCCGAATCGATGGGCGAACGCGCGGTCATCGACAAAGGTATGGAGACGCTCACGGAGATCGGCCAGGGCGAGTCGACGACGTTCGTCCTCCCCCAGGAACTCTCCTCGCTGGTCGGCCGCTACGGCAAGCACCTCTCGGGTAGCGACGTCACCGGGAGCGGCGCGGAACTCGAGAGCCGCGAGTTCGACGAGGAGACCCGCGAGCTGATCGGTCTGGACAACATCGCCGAGATCATCGGTGAGATCGATCAGGAGGCGACGATGGACGTCGAAGCGATGGAGCAGGAAGCCCAGGCAATCCAGGAGGGCGAGGACATCGCGTCAGACGGGAGCACGGGGATCGATATTTCCGAGACGGGAGACGGACTCTCTGAGACGGAAGACGAACCCGAACCGGATCACGACTCCGGATCGGAGTAGTCTCGCATCTCGGATACAGCCCAAAACCGCTCCCCACACGGCAACACCGCCGCCTCCGTCTCGACATCGGCAGTCGACGTCCGTTCCGAAGCCGAGTCTGGCCGGGTCTGTCAGAAGCGGTCCGTTCGCCCCGCGGCCGACCACGCGTTCGTCGGTGCGTCGCGGGGGACGCGGACGGTCCGATGTTGTTGTTCGCGAACTCGACCAGCGAATGCCCAGCGTTTCTCGTCCCACGTTTCCTCGCCGCCGGCCGCTGCGGCTGCTGCGGCAAGCGCCCGGTCGTGGAGATGCGCACCGACGGCGGCCACGATTGCCGCCGCCTCCGCGTCGTCCGCGTCGTCCGGCACCTCGATGGAGGTGTCACTGGACAGTACCGACTCGAGTCCAGTCGGATCGCCGTCTGCGACGGTCGTTTCGTCCGCAAAGGCTGATGCGGTCGTGCCGTCGTTGGCGGTCTGTTGCTGTGACGTCATACTACAGCGGGATGTTACCGTGTTTCTTGTCAGGGTTCGACGCGCGCTTCGTCTCGAGCATTTTCAGATCGTTGATCAGTCGCGGCCGGGTTTCGGTGGGGACGATGACGTCGTCGAGGAACCCTTTGTCCGTCGCGGTGTAGGGATTTGCGAACTCCTCTCGGTACTCCTCGATGAGTTCGTCGCGGAGTTCGTCGGGATCGTCCGCCTCCTGGAGTTCCTCCCGGTAGAGGATGTTAACTGCACCCTGTGGCCCCATGACGGCAATTTCGGCTGTCGGCCAGGCGTAGTTGACGTCCGCGCCAAGGTTCTTCGATGCCATGACGCAGTAGGCGCCGCCGTAGGCTTTGCGCGTGATGACGGTCAACAGCGGGACGGTCGCTTCGGCGTAGGCGTACAGTAGTTTCGCACCGTGGCGAATGATCCCGCGGTGTTCCTGGTCGGTGCCGGGCATGTAGCCGGGAACGTCGACGAACGTGACGATCGGAATGTTGAATGAGTCGCAGAAACGGACGAATCGTGATCCCTTCATCGATGCGTCGACCGTCAGGGTTCCGGCGTTGACGCGCGGCTGGTTGGCCACGAGGCCGACCGAACGCCCGTCGAGCCGGCCGAACCCGACGACGATGTTCTGAGCGAAGTTGTCCGCGACCTCGAAGAACGACCCCTCGTCGACGACGCTGTCGATGACGTTGGTCATGTCGTAGGGTTTCTGCGGGCTCGGCGGGACGATATCCGTGAGCGCATCGTCACGCCGGTCGGGGTCGTCCCACGGCTCAACGCGCGGTGGGTCCTCGACGTTGTTTTGTGGGAGATACGAGAGAAGCCGCTTGATGTCGTCGAGCGCTTGTTCTTCGCTTTCGCACGCGAACTGAGCGACACCGGTCTTGTCCGCGTGGGTCATCGCGCCGCCAAGTTCCTCGTGGGTGACCTCCTCACCGGTGACAGTTTGGGTGACGCCCGGCCCCGTGATGTACATGTGACTCGTGTCCTTCACCATGAAAATGAAGTCCGTGATCGCCGGGGAGTAAACGGCACCGCCGGCACACGGCCCCATCGTCGCGGAAATCTGGGGGATCACGCCGCTTGCCTCCTGGTTCCGGCGGAAGATTTCGGTGTAGCCGGCAAGACTCTTGACGCCCTCCTGGATACGGGCACCGGCAGAGTCGTTGAGCCCGATAACGGGCGCCCCGACCTCCATGGCCATGTCCATGACCTTGCAGACCTTCTCAGCGAACACCTCGCCGAGCGAGCCGCCAAAGACGGTGAAATCGTGTGCGAAGACGAATACCGTTCGTCCGTTGACCTCGCCGTAGCCCGTGACGACGCCGTCGCCGGGAACCTTCTTCTCTTCCATCCCGAACTGGCTCGTTTGGTGAGTCCGGAGCTGGTCGAACTCCGTAAACGTTCCCTCGTCGAGGAAGTAATCGATCCGCTCGCGGGCGGTCATCTTCCCCTTGTCGTGTTGTTTTTCGATTCGAGCTTCGCCACCTCCCTTCCGGGCCTCTTCGCGGAGTTCCTCGAGGTCGTCGATGCGATCTTCCATCGTCATGCTGGGAACACCCCTGCTCGACTCATACGGCGAAGTCCGAGGACCAACTGGAAAAGGATTCCGTAACTCTATCACAATCAATAACTCATCCCCGGCAATTGATGGAACGTCCACAAAAAGTTATATAGTACTTGTTTTGAAAAAGAGGGGTATGGCACAACGGGAATCATGGGCAACGCGAACAGGCTTCATCCTTGCTGCGGTCGGGAGCGCAGTAGGGTTAGGAAACATCTGGCGGTTTCCATATCAGGTAGGTGAACAAGGGGGAGCGGCCTTCTTAATTATATACCTCCTGTTGATTATCGGCGTCGGCTTTCCGGTCATTCTCGTCGAATTCGTCGTCGGCCGACATACGGAACGGAATCCCGTAGGGGCACTGAAACGAATCGGCAGCGGTGCGTGGACGAAAATCGGCTGGGTGTTCGTGACGGCCGGGTTCGTCATCCTCTCGTATTACAGCGTCGTCGCAGGCTGGACGCTCAGATACGTCCTCATCGGCCTGCAAGGGGACTATTCCGCCGATGCCGCACCCGCTCAGTTCGGCCAGGCTGCGAGTGGGCTCGATGCCGTCTTCCTGCACGCGCTCTTTATGGCGGCGGTCATCGTGATCGTCGCCTTCGGCATCGAGCGCGGGATCGAACTGTCGGTGAAGTTCATGGTGCCGGCCATCATCATCATCTCGGTCGGTCTCGCTGCATACGCGTTCACGCTCGAGGGGGCAGGCGAAGCATACGCGTACTACCTCACGCCGGAGATCAGTACGATCGCCGAAAACTGGACGACGATTCTTCCGGCGGCGGCCGCACAGGCGTTCTTCACGCTCTCGCTCGGGATGGGTGTGATGATTACGTACGCGTCCTATCTCGGCGAGGATCGAAACATGGCGTCGGACGCGGGTATCATCGCGACCCTGGATACCTTCATCGCCTTCACGGCCGGGCTGATCGCGTTTCCGATCCTGTTCGCCGCGGGAATCGAACCCGGCGCGTCCGGGCCGGCGCTCATCTTCGTGAGCCTGGCCGCGGCGTTCGCCGAACTGCCCCTCGGAGGGATCCTCGGTGCGGTCTTCTTCGCGACCGTCGCAATCGCCGCCCTCTCGAGTGCGATCAGCATCATGGAGGTCGTCGTCGCGTATTTGATCGACGAACACGGCATCAGCCGTGTTCCCGCGACGGCCGCATTGGGTGTGGCGATGTTTCTCGTCGGGGTTCCCGCGGCACTCGACCTCATCTTCGTCAGCCTCTACGACGGCTTCGCGAACAGCATCCTGCTCATGCTCGGCGGCCTCCTGCTGTCGGTCTTCGTGGGCTGGGTCGTTCCTGACCTCGCGATCGACGAAATCGGCAAAGGGATTAGAAACGTCGGATCGCTCGGTCGGGCGTGGCTCTGGTTCGTCCGCGTCCCGGTCGTCCTGGCGCTGATCGTGCTGGTCGCGCTGAACGCGTTGGACTACTGGTCGTTCCTGACCGGCGGCTTCGCCGAGTGGCTGAGCACGAATCTCTAACCGAGCGGCGAATCGCGGCCGAGTATCTGCGCTTCTTCTCGCAACGAGCGTCAGGCTTCCCCGTACACCGGCACGGCCGCGCCGCTGGTCACTGCAGCCCCGTCGCTACAGAGGAAGGCCATCACGTCTGCGATCTCGAGCGGGTCGACCCACGTATCGTGATCCGCGTCGGGCATCATCTCACGGTTCATCGGCGTGTCGATCACGCTCGGCATCACGCAGTTCGCCCGCACAGTCCCGCGGTTCTCCTCCGCGAGGGTCTCCGTCAGAAGTCGGATGCCAGCCTTCGTGATTCGATAGGGGCCGTCGCCCTCGCCGCCCTCGAGCGAGGAGCGCGCGCTGACACTGACGATCGCACCACGTGTCTCCTGAAGGTGAGGGAGTGCGTGCTTCGAAGCGAGGAACGTCGTCTTCAGATTGATGTTTACGAGAAAGTCGAATTCGTCGAGCGCGGTCGCTTCGATGTGATCGCCGCCGCGCCACGTTCCTGCGATGTTCAACAGGTGATCGATCCGGCCGTGATCGTCGACGACGCGCTCGACGAGACCCGCGACGTCGTCCTCGTCGGTCAGGTCCGCCTCGTAGAAGGCGAGCGCCGGTTCGTCGTCCGGGTCGATATCGAGCAGGCTATCCTCGTCGGTCGGCTCGATCACGTCGACGGCACAGACGGTGTCACCGGCCTCGAGGAATCGTTCGACGGCGGCACTGCCGAGCGCGCCGCTTGCACCGGTGATCACCGCGACGGTTCCGTCGAAGTCCACGTCGAACTCGTTCGTCGCTTCCATACCGTACGTGCGTTGTCCGTTCGCATGAAAGGGGGGGATGTCGGGAACCGCACGCGTCGTCGTCGCACTGCAACGGCTTACGGTGTACTCGTCGGGAGCGCGACACGCCGTAACCAGAAGTCAGCGATTGCCTCGGCCAATTCGGCGTATTCGGCCGGATCCATCGGTTTCGTCAGGTAGGCGTTCGCGGCGAGTTCGTAGCTTTCCCGAACGTCTTCGACGGTCGCCGATTTCGTCACCACGAGGATCGGAAGCCGTGCAAGGACCGGTTCGTCTCCGATCTCTCTGAGCAACTCGAGGCCGCTCAGCCGCGGCAGATTCAGGTCCAGCAAGACGAGGTCTGGCAGTGCTGACGGCTCGTTGACGCAATTCGAGAGGAGTTGCAGCGCATCTGCTCCGTCAGTGACGACGCGGACCGCTATTTCGAGGTCGATATCGGAGAATGCCTGGACGATGTGGCGAGCGTCTTCCGAGTCGTCTTCGACCAGGAGAATATCGATTGGGGCTTCGAGTCCGTCGATCATGGGTAATTCCTGTCCAATAGAATTGCGCTGGTCGCGTTCACTCCAGTTCTAATCCGCACCTACCCAGGGTATCGTTTTAACGATGTGTACTAAGCAATTTGGAAGTGACGTAGCGAATCTGGTTCGCTTCTCGTTCCAGACGTGTGAGAACGCTCCGGTTCAGTCCTCTCGTATCGTCACAGCGGATGGGTCCGTGGTGAACGCTCGTTATCCCAGTTCGATCGGGCCGAATACCAGATCTCTGGTTGGATCGGCTCGAGCATCGTCGGCGGCCGACTCGACGTGCGATTCGCAGTACCATTCGCGCAGGTGTCCAGATCGCATGGTATCGAGAACGACGAGGTGGGTCGCATCGTCTGCACAGTACGCTATCTCGCAGTCGCCGAGTGACTTCCCGTCGTCCAAGAGTTCCCGGACGATACGGTGGTCCGTACCGTCGGACGTGAGATTGTCCGTTGGCTCTTCGCTCTCGCCACGCTCGCGATCTTCAGCGTTCATTGGTCCTCGCCCTCTTGGGTCGACTTCGTCCAGGCGGGTAAATATTTGCCCATTGGTAACATACCTCATAATATCCGGTCTGTACATGGTTGTCCGTAGTCCCAACTACAGCGACCGGTTTCTCGGACCGCAGGTGACGTCTTGCCTGGCCCCGCCTACGAGAGATGGGCCGTGACGTCCGTCGAGGAGACCATTCCGACGTAGTCATCGGCGACGACTGGGAGGTGCTTGATGCCGTAGGTCGTCATCATCGCAGCGACCTCCTCCATGTAGAGGTCCGGAGTCGCGGTTTCGACGTCGGTCGTCATCACGTCAGCAACCCGCAAATCCGAGACGTCCCGGCCGTCAGCGACGGCATCGAGTACGTCCGTACTGCTAATGATCGCCTGTGGCGTGGTCCGAACCACCAACGCGTTGATGTCTTTCTCGCGCATTCGCTGCGTGGCCTCCATTACCGTGGCTTCGTCGGATATCGTCTCCAGCGGCGTGGACATCACGTCTTCGACGGTGACTCTGTCAGTAGAATCCATACTACCAGAAAGAGACGCCAGGGTCAAGGTAGTTTCTTTCGAGGTCCGAACCGAGCATCCGGTTCGAAGACCCGGTCTGCCTTCGAACGTCATCGCGGCGGTACAGAGGTGTCCCCGGTCTCGAGTGACGGTATCGCCACATCCGATTGCGCCAGTCGACCGAACGTTCCAGCACCTCTCGACCGTGTTCGGTCGGGTTCGCCGCCAGCGTCTCGACACGGGCCGGCACCGACTGAACGACTTCTTCGGACGCCGTGTCGAGATGCGCGCCAGCGTCCGAAGCCCGCGGCGGTCGTATCCACGCCGGTGCTCCAAGAGGCGGAGATGGCTGTCGCCTGATGACCGACGACGGCGGGACAGTCTACTGAGAGACAGCGCAAAAGCGTTCTGGCTGGACAAACCCGCGAAAACGGTCACACGCAGGAGTTCGGAGCGGTCACACCCAGTCAAGTGACCCTGTACCGCGAGTCGAGTGACCTACGCGAGCCACTCGTCGGGCTTCGTGTCGTAGTCGACGTCGTCGGCCGCCAGATGTTCGACGTCCTCCCACGAGAGGTCTTCTGTCGTGACCGAATCACCGTCGTACCGGATCAGTTTCCCCCGCTCTTCAGGTTCGGGCTCGCGGTTGCGCCGCTTGGCGACTTCGATATCGTGTTCGTCGACCTCCTTGACGATCGTCAGCAGGTTCACCGGTCGGCCCCAGAGTTCGAAGATCCGCCTGAGCGTCTCCTTTGCTTTCCCGAGGTCGAGCATGACGCCGTTGTACTGGTGGCCCAGCAGTAATTCGTTCGCATTGTTGTAGTTGCCGTCATAGACCGCGACCGTCGGCTTTCCGAAGTTGGTGAACTGCAAGAGGAGTTTCTTCTTGACGTCCTCGGCGGCGTCGCTGGCAACGTGGAACTGACCGGTCGCTTGCGAGTGTTCGTAGGTGAAGTAGTTGTTCTCCGTGATGAATTCCTGGGTCAGGAACTCGTCTAGGAACGTGACGTCGTTGTGACTCTCCCTGACGTCGAACATCCGATCCCAGCCAGTCGCGAAGTCGACCTCCTCGAGCGCCTCTTCGACCGACGAGTACCGGGCATCGTCGAACAGGTACCGACCGATCCGCTCGAGTTCGTTCTGGTTGACGCGTGCGAGGAACCCGCGGTTCTGTCGTTTGACGAGCGAGTAGTGCCGTCGAGCCAGTCCCTCGTAGGTCAACACCTTCCAGGGGTACGTTTCGACGTCGATCTCTCCGCTCCGAGCCTGCTCGAGCGCCTCGCGGTCGACCCACTCGTCGGGAACTTCCTCGAGCGAATCGAGTGTCCCGTGGGTGATGGTCTCGATCGCTGCCGGCGGCTCGAGCGTTTCGAGAACGGCGTCGAAGTCGACGACCTCCGTGAGGTTCCGCCAAGAGATGCCTTCGACGCGTAGCAGGTGCTCGATGACTTCCTGCCGGTTCGTCGTGTTCTCGACGTACTCCCAGAGTTCCATCCCGAGACTGTAGGGATTGAGACCGCCGGAGGCCAGCACTTTCGCCATGTGGTCGGCGTAGTTTACGAACTCGTCATCGCTGGCGAAGGCCTCGTCGGTCATCATCGTCGACTCCCAGTAGGCCGCCCAGCCTTCGTTCATCACCTTCGTCATCTTCTGAGCGGCGAAGTAGTAGGCCTCGGCGCGCATCATGTCGAGGATGTCCCGCTGCCACTCCTCCATTTCGACCCCTCGCCCGGCCTCGGCGTCGTACTGTTTGCCGTGCTCGCGTACGAACGCCAGGACGTCCTTCTGCGGTGTCTCGGGGAAGTTCACCGCACCCTCTTCCCCCTCGAGTTTCTCGACCCACTCCTCGGTAAACACCTCACCTTTGACCTCGTCGGAGAGGTCGAGTTCGTCGAGTTTCGCCGCAAGATCTTCGTCGATCCCATCGCCCGCCGGTCCCTCGATGTCGTGGCGGCGGCTGAACACCTGATGCTGGTCGATGTTGTCCTCGAGTGAGAGACAGTGGTCGATCCACTTCTCGACTTCAGCGCGGTCGATGTCGGGATCGGACATGTACTCGTCGATGGCTCGTGCGTGGCGCTCGAGCATGGCGGCGGCGTTGACCTGTTCTTCGTCGGACTGGCCGCGGGTGAACATGCCGAACCAGTCGTTGTTCGCGAAGAAGTCCGAGTGGGCCTCGACGTGCGTGATGACCGCCTTCTGGTCGGCGACCGTGTTCGACTCCTGGAGGAAGGCGTGTGCGGGATTGTCGTTGTTGACGATCTCGAAGGCCTTCCCGCCGCTGTACTGGCCCTGCTTTTGCTGGCGGTCGTACTGCATCCCCCACCGCCAGTGGGGATATCGCGACTGAAATCCACCGTAGGCGATGAGTTCGTTCATCTCGTCGTAGTCGATGATCCAGTATTTCACCGGATATGGGTCGAGCCCCAGCTTCGTCGCGAGGTTTCGAGCCTCGGCGACCGGTTCCTCGAGGTCAGCCGCGATCGCCTGTTTGCGGAATCTATCTGTATTACTCATGAAAACCACCGGGTTTCTCGAGTTCCATCGGGGTTTTTTCGTTCGATGGGAGCGAGGAGCGTTCGTTACTCATCGCGATCACCCTCCGTCGAGAGAATGTCGTAGATCGCGTCGGTCACGTCCGACTCTCCGTTTACGTACGCCACCGCGACGTCGTCGGCGTCGGTCCCGAAGTGGCGCTCGAGTTCCTCGGCGTGGGTCGCGTTGATCGCGTTCCCGCTCGGCTGCGTCTCCACGTAGGCGTGGAGGTTGGCCGGAATCTCTTCCATCAGCGGGATTACACGCTCGCCGGTATCGTTCGAGGAGTTCTCGGAGTCGCCCGCTGCGAAGACGTAGCGGTTCCAGTCACTCCAGGGGTACTCCTCGAGCAACTGGGCGGCGAGTTCGTACGCACTCGAGATCTTGGTACCGCCACCGCTTCGAATGCCGAAGAACTCGTCGCGTTCGACCTCCCAGGCGTCGGCGTCGTGGGCGATGTAGATGAACTCGGCGTTGTCGTACTTGCCCTGGAGATACCAGTCGAGCGGTGTGAACGTGCGTTCGACGAGTTCGCGTTTCTTCTCACGCATTGAACCGGAGACGTCGCGGATGTTGACGACGACGACGTTTTTCTCTTTTTCCTCGATGATCTCCGGGTGGCGAAAGCGCTCGTCCTCGCGGCGGAAGGGGACGTGCCTGATCCCCTCGCGGCGGATCTTCTGCTGGACGCTCTCGCGGTCGACGTTTTCCTCGACCTCCTGGATCGAGGCCCACGTGCCGCGTTCCGCGTCCGGAACGTCAGCGTATGCTTCTTCGACCCAGGCCATCGACACCGGGAGGTTTTCCCTGCGCGCCCACTCGAAGACGTCCCGCGGGGTGATGCCCTCGACCTTGCAGAGCTCTCGCAGGAAGTCCTCGTCGAAGTCCATCGAGAGTTTTCGCTTGAGCCCTTCTTTGAACATACGCTCGAAGTCGAGCGTGCTGTTCGGGCCGGTCCGCGTGAGGTCCGTAAACGGACCCTCTTTCTCTTCGACGACCTTCTTTCCCTTTGGATCGAGGTCGAGTCCGAGTTCTTCGTCGAGTTCCTCGGCGAACTCCTCGGGGTCCATCTCGTAGTATTCGTGTTCCCCGCCTTCCTCGCCGGGTTCGCCATCTTCGCCGTCATCGTCGCCCGGCTGGGGCTGTGGCTGGCCGACCGGCTGACCGGTGTCCGGCGTTCCGTCTTCGCCCTGTCCGACCCCGCCTTTGTCGCGCTGGTCGTACTCGAACTCCGGCAACGAGATGATCTTCACCGGTATCTTGATTTCCCCCGGTCTGCTTTGACCGAGGTCACCGTACTGGATGAAGTCGGCCAGGTCTTCGCGGCGTTCCTCGCCGACTTCGCGGAATCGGTCGAGGTCGTCTCTCAGTCCCATCTATAGCTCACCTGCCCCATAACGTGTCTGCTCGTCAGTTCGGCCGATGACTCCGTGTACCCGAAGAGGGAGACCAACGTTTCGATCGTGTCTTCTTTCACCGTCGCCGTCTCGGTCCCGTTCGGCGGATCGTCCCACTGGCGCGGGTCGAAGTCCTCGAAGGTCCGCTCGACGTCGTCCCAGTCGTGGCTCTCGAGGACCGTCTTGATGACCGGGATTGCGGTGAGATCGACGTCTTCGACCGAGAAGTCCTCGTTTCGGTGTTCCCACGCGTGGCGGTTCAGCGACGTGATCACCTTCTCACGTCGGAAGTTACGGACGCTCTCGCGGGGAAGGTTCCCTTCGTACTCGTCCTCGGAGAACCGTCCGAGGTGCTCGACCTCGAAAAGCTTCATCTTCAGCGGGTCCGGTTCGACGCGCTCGCCGCGGTCGTTGTGCAGCGGTTCGTCGGTTTCCCAGGCGTAGACGTGTTCGACGTACTCGGCGACGGTCTCCTCGTCGACGCGTTTGTCGTGCATGATGGCCTCGATGACGTCGCTCTCCTGTTGGTCGTAGATGTAGTTCTTGACAGGGACGACGCGGTTCTCGAACTCGGAGCGCTCGTTCGCCGAGAAGACCGGCGCGTCGGCCAGTCCCTCGACTAGAGCGTTCAACACGTCACGTGGCATGATGACGTCCTCGACCGACAGGTCGGGGTGGTGGCGATCCCGGTCTGTCTGGAGCAGTTCCGCGAGGGTGTCTCGCGTATACGTTACCGGAACGCCATGGTCACCGTCGGTGCCGTCGTCGTCGAAGTCGAACTCGTCTTTCACCCGTCTGATGTCGCCCTCCTGTAAGTACCCCTGATCGTAGATGAGCGCCTTGTCGACGAGGTCGAGGCCGTTCGGGAGGTCCTCGTCGTCCATTCGCGTGACGACGGCATACAGCGCCGCCGACTCGATCGCGTGCGGCGCGAACTCCTGAACGCGCGTTTCGCCGTCGCGGTCTTTGACCGTCACCGTCACCGGCTCGCGGATCCGCTCTGCGAGCTCCTCGTAGCTATCGGCCTCCCAGACCTCCGTCTCGTTCGTTAGCTCACGCCGGATCAGCTCCGTCTCGAGCGAGAGGTTCGTCAGGTAGCCAAACCGGTGTTTGTCAAGCCGGCGCTTGAGCGCCTTCAGCGGGTCCATCCCGTTCCGGTCGGCGTGCTGGTTGAGCTGCGCCTCGAGGTCGGGATTCGAGATGATCAGCATCTGCGTGTCGACGTCCATCCCGATCCCTTTGTCCAACTTCACCGACTGCTCGTCCGGGACGTTCAACAGCTTCTGGAGCAGGTCAGCGTGCTGGGCGGCGTCTTCGACGATCGTGAGAACGCCGTTGCCCTGCGACAGGACGCCGTCGTAGCTGAATGCCTGTGGATTCTTGCGTCCGCGCGAGTCGAGTTCCTGAAGCATCCCGTGCATCCACGAGCCGACGAGCCGTTCTTTGGGTGGGCCGTCGTCCTCCGAGTGGAGGACGCCGACACCCTGGCCGACGTCTACGACGTAGTTCTTGACGCGGAGGTGGTTCTCGTCGGTGATTGCCGAGAACAGCGCGTCCTCACCCTCTCGGCGATACCGCTCCTCCAGGAAGTCGTAGGCTTCCCGGGAGAACGGATCGAGTTGCGCGTCCACCTGGACGGGGACGTGGTCGTCGAGACCGTCGTTGAGCTGGGCGAGCAGGTCCTCACGGACCTCGGGAGGGAACACCGACAGCGGATGCGCCTGGACGGGGCTCTCGTACCAGTTCTGGTCGTCGCCGGCGGTCGCGTCACCGCCGTAACTCAGGCCACGCTCGCTGGCCTCGGCGGTGGTGACGTTCCACTCGACGGTGTACCGGCGGCCCTCCGGCGTTTTCGAGTACTCGCGCAGCCCGTTGACCAGACAGCGCTTGAGCTCTGACTTTCCGGTCGCGGTCGGCCCCTCGAACCAGATTATCTTCTCGTCTTTCGCGCGTCCCGCGGCGATCGATCGAAGATCGTCGACGAACCCGTTCAGCACCTCGGTGTTCCCGAGAATCGCGTGTTCGCCGTCATTTTGCGGGTCGTCGAAAAAACGGTATCGCTCCTTTTCTTCGCCCTCCTCGACCACCGTGCGAGTGCCGGCAGCTTCGATCGCCTCGAGCAGGTACTTCGAGGCGTGGGAGGCGACGGTCGGGTTCTCGAAGACCCGATCGACGTACGCGGCGAGGCTCATCGGTTCCTCGTAGGTCTCCTCGAGCGCGCGATTGGCCTCGGTGACGTAGTCCTCTCCGGTCATATTAGTCTTCCATCTCGGCTTTGGCGACTTCAGCGCCGGCGAACTCGAGCACCTCCTTAGCGCCTTCCTCGGAGTAGCCCTGTTCGATCAGCGCGTCGATCCACGCCGAGCGTTCGTCGTCGTCGAATTCGTTCGCCGACACCAGTGCCGAGAAGTTGATGTTGTGCTTCTTGTCCTCCCAGAGCTTGCGCTCCAGGGCGCGGCGCAGGCGCTCGTTGTCCTGCGGGTTGAAGGCTTCTCCCTCGCGTGCGCGCCTCGAGACCCAGTTCGAAACCTCCTGGCGGAAGTCCTCTTTGCGGTCTTCCGGGATGTCGAGTTTCTCCTCGACCGACCGCAGGAACGTCTCGTCCGGTTCCTGCTCGCGGCCGGTGAGTGCGTCCTCGATGGTGTCGTCGTCGATGTAGGCCATGACGTGGTCCATGTACTTCTCGCCCTGGCGCTGGATCTCGTCGATGTCGTACGCCAGTGCGTGGCGAACGTCCTCGATAGCCCGCTCTCTGTACTCCTCGCGAACCGTCTCGAGGTAGCGATAGTACTGTTCGAAGTTCTCCTCGGGGATCGAGCCGTGATGCTCTAAGTTCTCCTCGAAGAAGTTGAACACCGTCAGCGGCGATAGGAAGCCGCGCTGTCGGTGCTTCGAGTCCATAATCGCCTCTGCGATCTCGTCGCCGATGAACCGGGGCGAAATGCCGACCATCCCTTCCCCGATTTCGGCCTTCGTGGCGGCTTCGTCGCGAAGTTTCTTGACGTCGATGTCGTCGCCCTCGTCGATCTCGCCGTTGTAGGCTTTCGCCTTCGAGAGCAGCCCGATGGTCTCGGTGTCGGGTTCTTCGATACGGGTGAGAACGCCGAACAGCCCCGCCATCTCGAGCGTGTGCGGCTCGACGTTGATGTCGGGGACGTCGGCGTTGTTCAACATCTTCTCGTAGATCTGGGCCTCGTCTTCGTACGAGAGGACGTAGGGGAAGTCGATCCGCTTGGTGCGGTCGTTGAACGCCTCCATCTTCTCGTCGCCCTTTTTGTCCTTGTATTCGGGCATGTTGGTACGGCCCACGATCACCTGGTCGATGTCGATCCGTGGGTTGTTCTTTGGTTTGATCGTCTGTTCCTGGGTCGCGTGGAGGAAGTCGTAGAGGAATTCCCGCTGGAGTTTCAGCAGCTCCTCGCCGGAGAAGACACCGCGGTTCGCGTTACAGAACGCGCCGGAGTAGTCGAACGCACGCGGATCGCTTTCGCCGTAAATCGCGATCTTCGAGTAGTTGACGTCGCCGGTGAGTTCGGTCTCGTCCTGGTTCTTCTTGTCTTTCGGCTCGAATGTTTCCAACCCCTGACGTTTGTTCTCGTCCGCGACGAATCGGACGATCTCGATGTGGTTCTCGAGCACCTGCTGGAGGTCGTCGTCGTAGTACGCCAGGAGTCTGTCTATGTAGAACTCGCTTTCGGGATCCAGCGCCTGTTCGTTCTGGATCGTATACGGCGCATCGAGATTCTCGTTGAGATCGTCGATCACCCGCTGGCGCTGCTCTAAGGGGAGGAGGACGAGTGGATCCTGGTTCATCGGAGACCGGACGGTATCGTCGGCCGGATCCTGATCCTGGATGACGTCACAGAGGTTCGTCCAGCGGAACGTGTACATCCGTCCGTCGTCGCGGAGGGTGTAATCTTCGAAGTACTTGCGAACCTGCTTGTCGAAGTGAGACTTCCCGGAACCGACCGGGCCGAGCAAGAGTTTGATCCGTCGTTCCGGACCCAGGCGTCGGGCACCCGATTTGACCTTGTTGACGAACTCGTGGATTGACTGGTGGATCACCTTCCCGTAGAAGGTGTTCTCGCCGTCGCCCAGCGGATCCTCGCTCGCGAGCTGGTACTCGACCATTCCTTCGGTCTCGTCGTAGGTGGTGCCGTAATAGTCGAACATATCCGCGACGCGCTGGTGGGCGTTGCGGGCCACCTTCGGGTCTTCGTATACCTCTTCGAGGTACCAGTCGAAGGACTTGGTTTCCCGCAGGTCTGCGGGCATCGATTCCTTGTAATCCGTACTGAGCTGCTCGAGTGTCTCGATGTCACCGGTCATGGTATCACTGCCAGTTTCGGGTTGCCCCGTATACGGTCGTCCGTGATCGCACGGAACGCGGAAGCGAACGTCGTTCGACCGACCGAGGCGTCTCGTGGCCGAACCGTCGGAATCCGTCGCCTCGCGTCACCCGATATGGACGCGGCGTGGCCGTCAGGCTCCTCAAGCGGGCACCCGGGGAGCGTGACCCTTTGCGGGCGGCGTCTATCGTGCCGTGTCATGTGTCATCTTTCACCACTGTCCGTTGCGCGATCGTTCGGAGTCTCGGGCAACGGTGCGCCGGGGACGGGCGCGAAGTGGATCGGTCCGGCAAACGGATACCGATAGTATTTAATGAGTGAGTAATCCAGCTACTTAACCTTAGCCCCAAAAGATATTTATCAGAAGTTAATTCCGGCAAAATACTGCCAGAACTATATCGTGATTATGGGTATCACGGCACACATTCGGGTGGGGGCGACATAAGTTGACGGCTTGCAATTCCTACGTTTGCTGGTGCGCGCAGTCCAACTGCTCGCGCGACAGTAACGCAGTGTGCCGATTTTCCGTCAATTGGTTCGACAGGGCAGCGATCGGAGCGTGCGAACACCGCTCCCAGTCGCCCACGTCCGACGACGACGCTTTAGGCCCCCCGGTCCAATCCACAGCTATGTCGGACTCGGATACTAAAGGACACCTGGATCGCTCGAACCTGCCCGACGGCTGGGACGTCTGGAGTCAGGGCGAAGACGGACGTCTCGTACTCGCCTACCGACCCGACGTCTTCAACGCAGACGGGTTTCCCGCCGCCTGTTTGCCGACGCTGTATCTCACTCACGGCAAACGGACCCGGCGACCCGGACTCAATCCGGCCGACACAGCCGCTTCTTCGGACTGGTTCGTCACACTCTATCTCGAGCCCGACGTCTCCCTGAACGAGACGCAGCGTTTCTCGACTCGAGCGGCCGCACTCGAGGAGGTCGTCGAACTCGCCGGGAGGTTCGACGCGGGCGAAATCGATTATCGAGCGCTGTATCAGGTTCCACGGGAGGCGTATTTCGAGCGGCTCGACGAGCTCACTGGTGACGAAACGAGCGAGTGTTGATCCATTTCGACTGGCGTGCGACGTCGACTCCGCTCGTAGCGCTCCAGACGTGACGCTTAACAGCTGGTGGCGACTACTATTTCCTATGTCGACTGTTACGCTCATCGGCTCCCGGCTGGCCGAGCCAGGAACCGAGTTCGTCTACGAAGGCGAAGCCGACGCCTGTGCGGGCTGTCCCTACCGCAGTCAGTGTCTCAACCTGTCAGTCGGAACGAAGTACCGCGTCACGTCCGTCCGAGAAAACGCCCAGACGCTCGAGTGTGCCATGCACGATGGCGGCGTGCGCGCCGTCGAGGTCGAACCTGCCACCGTCCGTGCGAATATCACGTCGAAGGGTGCCTTCGCCGGCAGTAAGACGAGCCTTCCCGGTCCCTGTCCGTACGTCGAGTGTTCGAGTCACGAGTACTGCGAGCCGGACGGCGTCGCGTTCGGCAAAGAGTACCGGATCACGGACATTCTCGGCGATCCGCCGCACGAGGTCTGTCACCTCGACCGGTCCCTCGAACTGGTCGAACTGGAAACCGACGACTGAGCGCTCACGACTCGCTGCGGTGTTCTCGAGTCGAACGGGGGACCGAATGATCTCAGTTCACACCGGACGTCGCTCGGCCACGACACTGAAACAGGGCTTTCACCAACTATAGGCTGATCGGCGGTCGATGGTGACAACAGCTCCGGACAGTGTTTGCCTCGAAATCGATGGAGGGACGGGCCCGTCGACTGGTAGGGGTGGAAATCAGTGACGACACGCTCGGCACCCCTCGTCGACCACGTTACCGACGCTTTCTTTGCACTCGATACGGGCTTTCGGTTCACGGATCTCACCGAGCGAGCCGAAACGCTGCTCGAGCGCGATCCCGGTGAACTGATCGGTCGTGTTATATGGAACGGATTTTCCCCAAACGATCGAGACACAGTTTCCGGAGGGGTTCCGCTGTACGATTGACGCGCAGATCCCCGTCTTGTCCGAAAGGTACATGCACGACGGCTCCGAGCGACGGCAAGCGGAAGCCAGGCTCGACAGTGCAGTAACGGGGAGACGAAACGGTCCAGACTCGATCTCGCTACTTCGGGATGACCGATTCACGCGCGATGTCCTGACAGAGCTGTCGGTATCCGTCTTGTTCTAACAGCTCCTGGACCGTATCGTTGACACGGACGCGGAGAACGGCAATTCGATCGTTGAGTTCGGCGTACTCCTGGCTGGACTGGCGTTCGGCCTCGGTCTTCTGATCGTCGAGTAGCGCCTTCTTGGAGGCGAGTGCAAAGAATTCCTGAAGCTGTTCGTCGTACATGGCGCGAAGGACCAGTTGTTCGATGATCCTGATCAGTTCCTTCTTCGAGACTGGTTTGACGAGGTAGTCGTCGAATCCCATCTCGATAATGTCGAAGTCCGGTTCGACCGCCGTCACCATCGCGACCCGGCAGTCGAGTGATCGATTTCGGATCGTATCGAGAACCGTATCCCCGGAGAGACCGGGCATCCGCCGGTCGAGCAACACGACATCGATGTCCTCATCGATGGCGTCGAGCGCTTCGTTTCCGTCGTACGCCGTCTCGACGTCGCACTCGCCGCCGAGCCAGGCCGCGTACAGGTTCGCGAGGTCCGGCTCGTCTTCGACGATCAGAACGGACGGGGTCTCGGTTGTCATCAGACTTCCTCCTGGGGTACCCGCTCGTATGACGAATAGTTCCCGATCTATATCAAGATGCCGGACACTCTGTCCAATAAACGTCTCAGCGATAGCCATTCGACGCCGCGACAGGCGAGGTCGGAGACGTCATTTGACGTGGTTTCACTCGCGTTCGCCGGCGATTCGCTACTCGAGTCCACGTTCGATCGTCGCGCGCAACTCGCTGATCTCGGTTGTGTCCGTCGTGAGCGTTCGGTCCCCGACGTCGATCGTGAGCGTTCCATCGTCGGTTCCCACGCCGAGTTCGACGATCGGAGCGACGCCGTTGAATGCCTCCCGCACGGCGTCCACCGATTCGGTCTGGATCAGTGCGCGACCCGGCTGTTCGTGAAACAGCGCGCCGACCGGATCGTCACCGGGGATCGACACCCTGAGACCGGCCTCGGCCGTCACCATCTCGGCGAGCGAAACGGCCAGTCCGCCGTGGCTGACGTCGTGGACGGCCAGCGTCGCACCGTCGTTCGCGACCGTCGCGAGCGACTCGATCAGGCTCTCGGGATCCGACGGGAGGTCGGGGAACTGATCGCTCCCCTCGAACTGTGCCAGGTACTCGGAACCGCCGAGTCTCGGTTCGCCGGTTTCGATGCCGAGATCACCGACGAGCACCAGATCGCCCGCCGACTCGACTGTCAGCGGCGGTGCGTCGTACCCCGCCTTGGAGCCGACCATCGCGAGGGTCGGCGTCGGCGGAATCGGCCCCGTGACCGAGTCGTTGTACAGCGAGACGTTCCCGCCGACGACGGGCGTCGATAGCGTCTCGCACATCTCGGCCAGTCCGTCGACGATTCCCGTAAAGCCGCCGTAGACCTCGGGTTTCTCCGGGTTCCCGCCGTTGAGACAGTCGACCGCGACAAGCGGCATCGCACCCTTGGCAGCGATGTTCGTCGCGTTCTCGAGTGCGATCGCACGGGCACCCTCACGGGGGGCTATCTCGGTCCAGTTCGGTGCGGCGCCGGAGGAAATCGCGAGCCCCGTTCCCGTCTCGCGGCCGTCGCCGTTCGACGCGTCCGTGGACCGTGGCTCCGCGCTCGCTTCCCGGATCGCGACGACGGCCGCGTCGTCACCCGGTCCCACGCTCGTTCGTACGCCGACCTCGTGATCGTACTGCCGATAGACCCACCGCTTCGAGGCGGTATTCGGACTCGAGATCACGGCATCGAAGGCGTCCTCGAGATCGACGTCGGGCAGGTCGGTGGTGGGCGGTTCGGTGGCGTCTGTCGAGAGATCGTTCATCGGCGCGCCCTCTCCCAGGAAGTACGCGTCCACGTCGACCACGGTCTCCCCCTCGAACCTGCAAACGTAGTTGCCGTCGGTGACTTCACCGATGACCGAGCAACCGAGATCGAACCGCTGTGCAATCTCGCGTACGCGGTCGACGTGTTCCGGTTCGACCTCGTAGCACATCCGCTCTTGGGACTCGGCCAGTAGAATCTCGAGCGCCGACATGTTCGGTTCGCGCTGGTGAACGCGCTCGAGGTCGATCCGTGCCCCCAGATCGGCCTTGGCGACCATCTCGCTCGAGGCGCCGCCGAGGCCCGCAGCGCCGAGGTCGCGAGCGGATTCGACTAAATCCTCGTCGACGAGCGCTTCGTTGGCCTCGATCAGCAGTTTTTCGGCGTACGGATCGCCGACCTGTACGGCGGGTCGGTCTTCGGTTTCGGCGTCCTCCGCGAGGTCCTCGCTGGCAAAGCTGGCGCCGCCGAGTCCGTCCCGGCCGGTGGCGTTTCCGACGAGGACGAGCGCGTTGCCGGGTTTCTGGGCCTCGGCAGTGACGAGCCGATCTTCGTCGGTCAGCCCGACGCAGGCGACATTGACCAGCGGGTTTCCCTCGTAATCGGAGTGAAAGTCGACGCTCCCTCCGACGGTAGGAACGCCGATGCAGTTCCCGTAGTGGCTGATCCCCTCGACGACGCCCTCGAAGAGGTACTTCGAGTGTTCGCGGTCAAACTCGCCAAAGTAAAGCGAATCCGCGAGCGCGATCGGGTAGGCGCCCATCGAGAGCGTGTCTCGAACGATGCCACCGACGCCGGTCGCAGCGCCGTCGAACGGGTCCACGTAGGAGGGGTGGTTGTGGCTCTCGATCCCCAACGTGACGTACGTTCGTTTCCCGTCACCATCGCCGGTTCCAGGCAGCGCGACGACCGCCGCATCGTCGCCAGGCCCAACTACGACCTGTTCGCCCTCGCTGTCGAACGCCGACAGCAGCGGTCGCGAGGAGCGGTACGCACAGTGTTCGCTCCAGAGGTTCTCGAACAGCGCCGCCTCCGCAGGCGTCGGCTCTCGCCTCAGCTCGGAAACGACGAGTTCGCGGTCCGAATCGGCAAGACTCATTCACCTAGATGATGAAAGCCGGCCGGTAAAGGGGTTTCCATGTCCACGTTCGTGCATAGATCGAGGCCGACCATCGACGGGACCGATCGGTGTAGACTGGCCGGGGGCGGCTCTTCCGCTCGCAGCGCGCCGTCGATGAGTGGTCGCCGCTCGAAACCACCTGTCGAAGGGTCGACGCCGACCAGAGCGGGCCTCGACCACTTCGTCTCCCGATTGATTCGAGTTCGACTCGAGCGGGAGGATCGAGCGGTTTTTGATCAGGCCGTCAAAACGTACGACCGTGCTGTCGGTCGAACTTCACACGCACTCGTCGTTGTCCTACGACGGCCGCGACCCGGTCGAGCTCATTCTGGAGCAGGCCGAGGCCGTCGGCCTCGATGCGATCGCGGTGACGGACCACGACGAAATCGACGCGAGCCTCGAGGCCGTCGAGCGCGCCCCCGATTACGGCCTGGTCGGCATTCCGGGAATGGAAATCTCGAGCAAGGCGGGCCACGTGCTGGGGCTGGGCCTCGAACGGGCCGTCCAGCCGGGGCTCTCGTTCGAGTCGACGCTCGAGGCGATCCGCGACCAGGACGGACTGGCGGTGATTCCACACCCCTTTCAGGAGGCCCGCCACGGCGTGATGGCTCGCATCTCTCGCGACGAACTCGCGGAGGGGGATGCGATCGAGGTCTACAACTCACGGCTGTTTACCGGACGAGCGAACCGGCAGGCCGAACGCTACGCAAAGTCTCGAAACCTGCCGATGACAGCCGGCAGCGACGCCCACATCAGCGAAATGGTCGGACAGGCGATTACGCGTGTCGACGCCGACGAACGGACGGCCGACGCGATTCTCGAGGCGATCGCGGACGGCCGGACGACCGTCGAAGGGAAACGAACGCCGTGGCGAATCAGCGTTCAGCAGTTCGCCGGCGGCGTCACGAGACGACTGAGCCACGTCCTCAAACTATTCAGATGACCGGTATGCAGCCACAATGACCGAAGCGAAATTACGCGGTGCCGAGACGACGTTCGTTCGCGACGCACTCGAGCGCCGCGACCCGCTGCCGGGTACGACGGGCTTCGCCGGAGCACTCGACGACCGCCTCGTTCGAGACGTTCTCGGACGCGTACCGCTGTTCGTCGACGCCGGCGCAAATACCGACGGCCACGACCAGACGTGGGCATTCGAGCCGTCCGCTCTCGACGATCCCCGGCTCTTTCCGGCCGGTGCGGTCGCACCGGTGGACGACCCGCTCGCCGGACAGCGGTCACACTGGACGCTTCCCAGCCCGGACCCGGAGCCGGACCAGGACGTCGCGCTCTCTGACCTCGCAGACGCGATTCGGACGGCCGGCGACACCGTCAGTGGTGATGGGCAGGAGATCGCCGTCGCCTTCTCGGGCGGCGTGGACTCGGCGCTGGTGGCCGAACTCCTCGATGCGCCGCTGTACGTCGTCGGCTTCCCGGACAGTCACGACGTCGATGCCGCACGGACGGCAGCCGACGCGATGGACCGCGACCTCACGGTGGTCGAACTTGAGCCGGACGATCTGGAACGCGCCGCGCCCGAAGTCGCGCGGGCCACCGGCCGGACGAACGCGATGGACGTCCAGATCGCGCTTCCGCTGTATCTAGTCGGGGAACGCGTCGCTGCGGACGGGTTCGATGCGCTCGCGGTCGGCCAGGGGGCGGACGAACTATTCGGCGGCTACGAGAAGGTCGTCCGGCTCGATCACCGCGTCGACGCCGAGACGGTCCGCGGAGCAGTCCGGGAGCAAATCGAGGGCCTCCCGCGCCAGCTTCCACGAGACGTACTGACGATTCGGTCGACGGGCCTCGAGCCCGTGGCGCCGTTTCTCCACGACGCGGTACTCGAGGCGGCGCTGTGCCTGCCGGATCCCCTGTTGGCGGACGACGACGGGCGAAAACGAGGATTCAGACGGATCGCGACACGGTATCTACCGGACGAGGTCGCCAAACGAGACAAAAAGGCGGTCCAGTACGGCAGTCTCGTCGCCCGCGAACTCGATCGGCTCGCCCGCCAAGCGGGCTACAAACGCCGGATCGACGACCACGTCACGAAGTACGTCGAATCGCTACTCGAAGACGCACCCACCCGATCCGACTGAGCGCAACGGGGTTCTGCTCAGGACGGCAGGGGACAGAGACTCGCGGTGAAGACGACCATCTCGTCAGTCTCGTTGTGCGCGCCGTGGTCGACTCCGCGCTCGTGGTGCACGACTCCGGGTGCGGCGATTTGCTCGCGCTCGTCGTCCTGAATCACGGTCACCGTCCCCTCGAGGACGTGGAAGACGTTCGTACTCTCGGCGTGTTCGTGAACCTCGAGTTCCGCGCCCGGCCCGAGGGCGAACGCCTTCACGAGCACGTCGTCGGTGACGACCAGTTCGGCGGTCTCGATCTCTCCGTCGCCCGGCTCGAGGTCGGCGATCGCATCGGCGTATCTATCGAACATGTGGATTGAATTCGCCGGACGATCCTATAACGATGGGGGAAGAGACGTTTGGCGAGTGATCAAAGCGGCGTCGAGAATACGGACGAGTGCGGAATCGAGTTGCCAGTCAGTACCAGTTGTTGCCAATATAATTCCTGTATTCAGAATGTAACAGAAATGAAAACAGTGTAATTCTTTCACTGGCAAGTAAAAATAATCAACTGGATATATTTCTAAGAAGGCTTATGATTCTAAGCCCGAAATATCCAATAAAGAAGCATACAAATTTAACGTTGGTACTTCTATCAGCCATCGGTGATGGTGGCAGAGCAGTGCTGGATACAAAGCGTGTAGTTCTCGTTTTCTCCGAAAAGCAATTGATACTATAACGGAGTCCTCCCCAAGCCTTATCGATATGGTGGTGATAGTTAACGGAGACCACAGCGTAGAAGAACTTGCCCCGTGACAAGGTCGCCTCGAAGAGGAGACACTAAGAATGATAACCACACCAGAGGAGAACAAGGAAATCGTCCGAAAGTTCCCGGAAGAGGTGATCTCGGAGCAAAATATCGATCTCATCGACGAGATCGCCACCGAAGATGTGATCGACCACCACGACACTTTCGGAAAGACCCAAGGCCGCGAGGCACTCAAGGAAACGACCGAATACCTCTATGAAGCGTTTTCAGGCCCCTCGGCTACCGTCAAGGACGTTGTCGCCGAGAGCAATCGCGTCGCTATTCGATGGTCGTCGCGAGGAATCCACGAGGGTGAGTTCATGGGCTTCGAACCGACAGGGAAGGCATACGTGATCGAGGTTACGATGTTCGCTCGCATGAAGGACGGGAAGATTGCCGAACGATGGGTGCTGAGTGATACGCTCGGCATGCTCCAACAATTCGGCGTCATCGAACAACCCAACAGTTAATGCGGGCCAGGCCACCGATATTTCGAAGCAGACGAAGAACGTAGTGTTGATTTGCCAGGGGAAAGACAGCTCCTGTATTCAACAGGCCGATCACGACATCGTCTATAGGGGATGAGTCCCCGTCCGATAACTACACTGCCCGTACTGATCAACCACCACGTTCGTAGATTGAACTGAATCTCGTGCTGCATTTGCACGCTGTATGCAGCAGACGAATTCTGACAAAAGTTCAGCAGAACAGCTACCTGCGAACCGCGAGTGAAACCCATTGGACCCCGGTCGAACCAGTGTCATGACTCAGGGAGAAGATGAAGGTTAACTAATTTGATAATTCATGCGAGCTAGATGAATTGGTACGAAAAATCACGCCGCAGACTGAATAAAGAAATCGTATTTGCAACAACTGATACGGAGTGACGAGTCGGCACCCGTAGACGTCGATCAGTCCTTGGTTTCGGTCGGCAGTTTGTTTGCCGGTTCGTGTTCCACGTTGTCGGCGACCGTCCGGCGATTGGTCTCGCCGATCCGATCGGCGATCTCGCCGACGACCTCCTCGACGTACTCTTGTACCTCGCTGTCGTCGTCTTTAACGAGTGCCCCCTCGCTCCCATCGGCCCCGAAGTCGGGATGGATCGGAATCTTGCCCAGCAGCGGCACGTCGTAGTTCTCGACGATCGTCTCGGCGCCGTCGGTTCCGAACAGGCCGTGTTGATCGCCACAGGACGGGCAGATGAACGAGCTCATGTTCTCGACGACGCCCAGCACCGGGGTGTCGTGTTTGTTGAACATCTGGATCCCTTTTCGGGTGTCGTCCAACGCCATCTCCTGGGGCGTCGTGACGACGACCGACCCCGTAACCGGCATCGACTGCAACAGGTTCAACGTCGCGTCACCGGTCCCTGGCGGCAAGTCGACGATGAGGTAGTCGAGCCGGCCCCACTCGACGCCCTCGAGGAATTTCAGCATGAACTTGTTGACCATCGGTCCGCGGAGGATCGCGGGGTCGTCTTCTTCTTCCATCATCAGGCCCATACTGATGACCCGTACGCCGTCTGATCGCGGCGGAACGATTTCCTCGTTCGGAGTCACACCGGGTTCGCTTTCGACCGGCAGTATCCGGGGGACGTTCGGTCCGTGAATGTCGGCGTCGAGCAGCCCCACCATCGCACCGCGCTTCTCGAGACCAGCCGCGAGATTGGCCGCGACCGTCGTCTTGCCGACGCCACCTTTCCCGGAAGAGACGGCGATTACGTTACGAACGCGCGGCAGTACCTCGTCGTCGAACCCGTGTTCCTCGCCGACGTGGGCCCGGAGGTCCGCCTCGAGGCCGGCATCCTCGATGACGTCGCGGATTCGGTTGCCCAGCTCGAGTTCGGACGGTGCGTACGGCGCGTTGAACGCGAGCGATATCCTCGCCGTCTCGTCGTCGATCGTGACGTCGTTGACCAACCCGAGCGAGACGATGTCCTCGCCGATGTCCGGGTCCTCGACAGACTCGAGTTTGATTTCGAGTTCGTGTTCTGTGATACTCATAGTGGCTGGATGCTAGCCGTACGAACGGCGTGGAGCGGGATACGTGTGATGGTTCGGTCCTCGAGCGACGAGGCTCTCGACGCGTCGTGCGCAAAAATGAAAATCGATGTCGACGTCGGTGTCGGTGTTCGGATGCGATACGGTGACGGTTACGGTGGGCCGACGTTGGTGAACGGCTCCGGCGCGCCGCCGTAGAAGACGATGCCGATGAGAACGGTCAGAATGAACATTCCGACCCACATCGATGTCGTCAGTCCGACGAGATAGCTCACGCCGAGGAGCCCGGTCTTCGTGTCGCGTGGTTCACCTAGGAACCAGGCCGCGAGCATGATGTATACCGGGACCAGAATCACTGCGAAGATGATGTAGGTCCCCTCGTTGGCGAAGCCGGTGAAGCCCTTCGTACCGTCGTAGCCGTGGTACAGGAGTGTGGACAGGATCGTTTGCGTTGTACTCATGCTTCCACCTCAGGTTCGGTCGGTTCGGTCGGTTCGGCACCGTGTTCGTGGTCACCACGCAGGTGTTCGATGGCGTGGAGTTCAACCACAGGAACTAGCTTCGCGAGGTTGAGGAATAAAAGTGCAACCAGCGCGGTCGTGCCGACGAGCGACAGCCACTCGATTGCGCTCGGGAAGTAGGTCCCGGGAGTCGCCGCGTAAATGTCGAACGTGGGGTGCAAGAATCCCTCGACGACGAATAGAATTTTCTCGGTTAGCGTACCACAGAGAATTATAGCGCTCGCGATGAGCGCTCGCTTCTTACTGAACAGGGCCGGTCGAATCCCCTGCAAGAAGATGTACACGAGCGTGCCGAAGATCAGTGCCATCGCAACTCTGTAGACCGGATGGGCGATCTTTGCCTCGACCGCAACCGATTGGTTAGTCGGTCCGAGGAATACGCCGTTGATTATCTGCTGAAGCTGGAACCACAGGAACAACAGGGTGAAGAATCCGAGCCACAGGAGCAGCCCTCGGAAAATGTCGTCGGTGATGATGTGATCCCAGTCGTAGGCTCGGCGGAACGCATAGGCGATGATCATTATGCCACTGATCGCCGACATGAGCGCGATACTGAGGAACGTTGGTCCCTGAATTGCGCCGGTCCAGCCAGGCATCGCCGGAAGGAGTGCGAACAGCCACGGGATCACGCCACCGTGGAGCAAGAGCGGAGCCATGATAATGACTGCGGCGGCGAGCCACCAGACCATCCGATCGATGATCGCGTCTTCTTTCTCGCTGTAGCCGATAGTCAGTATCTTGTAGACCGGTTCGAACATGTCCGGCAGATCGTCTCGCAAGCGGCTAACATCGTAGCGAAGGGTCAGACCGAGGTACGTCGCCGACAGCACGAAGTAGGCCGTAATGACGGTCACGTCCCACACGAGCGGGGAGTTATTGACCGTGATGTGGTAGTGGCCGATGACGCTCGTCACCATCCGATCCGGCCGCCCCATGTGGACCAGGATGTAGAAGCCGGCGGCGGAGAGGCCACCGATCGTCGTCATCTCCGCGAGCCGGGCGACTGGCATGTACCGGTCCATACCCAGTAGACGGACCGCGGCTGAAAGGATGATGCCGCCGTGAGCGACACCGACCCACCAGATAAACGCGCCGATGTACAGACCCCACGTAGAGCCGCCACCAGAACCCCAGTCGCCGAGGCCGGTGACGATCAGCCCCTGCTGGAGCTGATAGGCCCATGCAACGAGGAAGGCTACGAGCCCCAGCGCCGCGATGCCGTAGACCGCCATGTATTTTTTCGTGAACGATCCGATCGGACGGAGGATGTCCTCCTCAGACGGTGTCTTCGTGCTCATAGCGACACCCCGTCAATGCGTCCGACGGTTTCGTTGTCGAGGACTTCCTGGCGCTCGTCGACCAGGTCAATGTCCTCGTATTTGGTCGGTCCTTCGACCTGATGGGCGTTTGGTCCGGGCTCCTGTCCGAGATACGTAACGTTCGGGTTCGTTCCGACGTCCTCGAGCAGTTTGAACGAGTTCGGCTTGCCGGCGAACTGCTCGAGTCGGATCCGTGCGTCTCCCGCGTTGCCCTCGCCGAGTTGAAGCTCGGCAAGTGCGTCCTCGGTTTCGAGGTCGACGTATTGCTCGATCGCCGCCAGGGATTGGAGAATCGTCTGTTCGCCCTGGAGGATGCTGTTGTTCTCGTCGCCGTCCGGTTCGAGGCCCTCACTGGCGATATCGATCGCCTTCATGACGGCCAACGTGTCCTCGGTGAAGGTCACGTCCTCGAGGCTGTTGAGGGCCTCGACGGCGGATTCGATGTCGTTGTCCGAACTGAGAGTGCTGTTGACGGTATCCGGCGATGGGATATCCCACTCGGATTCCGAACTGTTCGTGAGGTGGACGACCGCGCGACTCTTGGTCGGGTGTTCGCGGTGCTGGTAGGGGTCGCTCTTCTCGTCTTTGACGTTGCCAAACTGGATCGCGTTCGGCGGACAGGCGTCCTCACACGCCGTCGTTCCGACTTTCTCCTCGCCCATGTCGCCGTCCTGTCTGGACGGACACATGACACACTTGCTCATCGCACCACGGGGGGCCCGGGCATCGACCCAGCGCTCACCGTATTCGTACTGAGCGGTGGTCATGTTCTTCTGATTCGGAATTTCTTCGTAGGCCGTATCTGGCTCGTCCCACTGGAAGTAGTTGACGCCGTATGGACAGGCGACCTGGCAGTATCGGCACCCGATGCAGACGTCGTAGTCGGTCAGCACCAACCCGTCCTTGTCACGGGTGTGACGGGCCGTCGTCGGGCAGACCTTCTCACACGGAGCGTCGGTACAGTGCTGACACGGCCGCACGAGCATGTTGAACTCGCTCAGCCGATTGAAATTGCTACCGACCTGGCCCTTTTCGGCATTCTCCGAATTGTGGAGCTCATCCTCCCAGGCCATGACGTACATCCAGTTGACGCCCTTGTCGAGGGCGTTCTCCTCAGTACAGGCAGTCATACAGGAGAGACAACCGTCACAACGCTCGAGGTCGATCGTCATCCCCCACTGAACGTCGCTGTGTTCTTTGGTCTCCGTTGTGCCGTGGCCTCCTTCCGCGGCGGCGAGGCTCTCCTTGACATCGCCGGCTTTGCCGCCAAATGCACCCACACCGACGGCCGCTGCGCCGACCCCCATCTTCTTCATCGTCTCGCGTCGGGTTTCGTCCCCGTCTCCGTCGAATGCATCGAGCATCCGTGAGAACGTGCCCTTTGCTTCCTCCTGAGCGGCTTCGTACGCCTCAGCGGTCGGGCGCTGGTCCTCGCCGAACTCCTCCATCACGTCGTCGTGATAGCGTTCGTGGAATTCGGCCTCGGAGAGTTCGCCTTTCGTGACCCGCATCGCGTCTTTGGCCATCTCCATACCGAGCTGGCTGTCGTACTCGGTATCGTCGAGCATCGACTCGAGTTCGTCTTCCCACTCGTTCCCGAGCGGATGAAATGATTCGTCGTCCGTGCTCATTAGATCAGAACACCTCTGAATATGACACTGGTGTCATGCCGGAGGTACTCGACGGCATGCACTTGAAATCGTTCATTTGTTGATCCTCACTCCCCGTCTCACAACCGAACTCGGATGAAGTATAGAGCCGATTTCCAACACCTGAGAATTGGCGCGATCATGTTCGGATCTTTAAGTCAAATCGCCCCTCTTGGGAAAGCATCACTCGTCCGGATCGGTGAACGTACGCGTTCGAATCGGTGGAACGACGAAATCAGCGTCATGGTAAGAGAACTCACCGCTCAGTGTGAGCGGAGACCTACGACCACCACGCTACTCCAGTGGCCCGACACATACGCTCGCAGACCACAGCCGAGAACCCCACGTGGCATCAGTCAGGGTGCCTTCGGGCAGACGAGACCGATTCGTTGGGAGACGAAGAAATTCTCGTAGTTCAGTGCGGGGAGGATGTCATGGGCTCGCAATCTGCTCTTCGAGCGGTTCCTCGTCGTCGACGTTCGGTAAATTCTCGACGAACCGCTTGATGACCCCCTCTTCGGCCCGATGGAGCGTCTCGCTACAGGTCGATTTGGCGATGTCCAGTTCGCCGGCCAGCTCCGTCAGCGAGCAGCACCGCGGCGTATCGTAGTACCCCGCGTCGACAGCGGCGGCGATCACCTCGAGCTGTCGCTCGGACAGTATCTGGCTCTCGTGGAGCCGCTCACTGACGTGTTCGATCCGGTACTGGAGTCCGAACTCGCCGAATTGATCTGCGAGTTCCGAGAGACGTTTTCGGGACCCGGTGACCTCTATCGTCGCCTCGCCGTCTCGAATCTCGACCGGCAGTTCGATCGGCATACCTGACTCTCGAGCGGAGAACATCAGGAGCGGCGCGGTGGTCTCGAAGTGGACCGTCGCCTCGTTGTCGCTCCACTGAGCGAGCGAGAGTTCGGTGATCTGTGGGTGATCGTCCATGTCCTCGACGATATTCGGGACGGACGACCCGGCGATCCGGACGAGAGCGAAGCCGGTTTCGGAGCCGGGAACGGCCGCCAGCACCCGAAACGTCGAGTCGGGATACGCCGTCGATATCTGCTGGATCCAGACCGCGTCGGGCATCGTCAGGGTGAGCGTCGCGTGGGCCATACGAACGTATTCTGATCGGATCTATGTCCCGGTGGCTACGAATATGTTCGGCTTTTTCCAACGATGTGGGAAGAGCGACCGCTCCGAACACGTTCGGACGAACGTCCAATCCCCCGCGACCCGAACGACTGAGCGATGGCAACTGGATCCACAGACCGAACGCTCGACGTTCGAGAGATCGAGGGCCCTCCGTTCGACGATATCGTGGCCGCACTCGAAGCACTCGAGTCGGATCAGCGACTGCGATTGATCGCGCCGTTCGAACCCGAACCGCTCTACGAGGAACTCGACGCTCGGGGGTACACTCACGAGAGCGAACAGCGTGACGGTGGTCTCTGGCACGTTCGTATCGAGTACGCGTAATCCGCCGCATCCGCGCAGTCATATACGGGCTCGCGCGGTCCGCTATCGAATCGAAACGGTCAACTCGAATATCGTCGCCCCCTGCTACCGGCGGTCTTCCCGACTCTCGAACGACGGCGAACTGTATCGACCGACCCGAACGTGTTCGTACAAACTGCCTTGCGACGAGCGTACCGACCCCGAATAGATGACGCGACTCGACGTCAGAGACATTCCGCCGGTGAACCGCCATCCGACCATCCACGAGGAATTCGAGGCACTCGAGCCGGGCGAGACGCTGACGATCGTCAACGATCACGAGCCGAAGCCCCTGTTCTACGAGTTTCAGGCCGAAGTCGAGCGCTTCGACGCCGACGGCTACGAGGTCGAGCAGATAGCCCCGGACGAATTCGTCGCCCGATTTCCGAAACGGGAGGCCTGAGAACGCACCTCGATCGTGCGACGCCTTCCATCACCGATCATGTTACAGACCGCAGCCGTCGTCGACCGCACGGACGCACCGTCCGACCAGCCCCGGGAAAAGATCGACGTTCGTTCGTTCGGTCCCCCGAAACCGCTCCAGCGAACCCTCGAGACACTCGCCGATCTCCCGGCGGAGACGGTCCTGATCCAGCGAAACGATCGCCTCCCCCAGTTTCTGTTTCCGAAGCTGGACGACCGCGGCTATCTCTACGAGTCCGTCGAACGCGACGAGGAGGTCGTAACAGTCATCTGGCGGGCGTAAACTCGAATGTGGCCAGCCCCTCCTCGAGAAACAGACCGCGTGCACGAGGAACCACTAGTCGGGGAATACGGAGATCCTGACCGGAACACGAGAGACGATCGTCGTTGCTGGCTGACGGCCCTCGAGCGTGGCGCTCACTTCGGAACAGCCACGACAGCAGAAGCGTCCCTCGACGTCGTCTGCGGTGACCGGTTCCTCGGGAGTCGGGAGACTGCAGAGCGAACAGGAACTCATTTCACGCAGGATACTCACGGACGCGCCGGGTAGCCGTACCGCCGAACACGTTTCCGACGGTCGCAGCCTGATCGGCTCGAGCGATTCCGAGGAGGGGCGGAACGTAGTGCATCCAGGGTCGCGAAGAGGTGGTCCGGGCAAGTCCGGCGAGGACGGAGCGTGTTACCCGTCAGCGAAATGTTCGAGGAGCAATTCGGTCAATCGAGTCGGTTCCTCGTGGGGAACCCAATGGCTCGTTCCAGACAATAACTCGAGTCGGCCGTCTACACAGTAGTCCGCGCTGTCGACTGCCAGCGCGGGGACGAGCGCCGCGTCGTCTTCACCCCAGACGACGAGCGTCGGCGCGTCGACCCGGTCAGTCGGCGGGTTCGGCGGGTACCGCGTGGCCGCGCGGTACCAGTTGAGCATCCCTGTGAGTGCACCGTCCCTGTCCCAGGCACGCCGATAGCGGGCCAGTTCGTCGTCGGTGAACGTTTCTGGCGCGGCCAGATTTCGAAGCGATCGCTCGAGCAAGCGGTAGTCGTCGTATCGGCACACCCGTTCCGGGAGCCACGGGAGTTGGAACAGGACGGCGTACCAGCTTCGACGGAGCTGTTCGGGATTCGCGAGGAGTTGCCGGCGATAGGCGGTCGGATGCGGTGCGTTGACGATGGCGAGGCGCTCGACGGTATCGGGAAACCGGAGTGCGAGGTCCCAGGCGACTATTCCGCCCCAATCGTGTCCGACGACGGACGCTTCGTTCCGGTCGTCTGATTCGATCAGGTCGACGATGTCCCGCGAGAGTTCGCTTCCGCGATAGGCCGACACAGCTGTCGGCTTCTCGCTTCGATTGTACCCCCGTTGATCGGGGACGAGTACTCGATAGCCCGCCTCTACGAGGGGCCCGATCTGTTTTCGCCAGCCGTACCAGAACTCCGGAAAACCGTGGAGCAAGACGACGAGCGGATCCGATTCCCCGCCGGCTTCGACCACGTGCAACCGAGTACCGTTGACGATTCTGTAAGTCGAACGTGCATCGACCCCCATCGGAACGGCAGATTCGTCCCTCACGCCGTCGTTCAGTGACAGATCGTACGCACCCATACCGCCTGATTGGGCGCCGAGGCCGTATATTGGTTCTGACGAAAACGGTGGGTCACGAGTCTCAGGCCAACTCGAACTGGGACTGGGAATTTCACTCGGACTGGGGCCTCATCGGACTACTGTACGTCATTGCCGGTACACCCGAAGGACGGGCGCGGTTGCACCAGTACATCGGTACAGCAGACCGTATCACGTCCAGACGCGAAGGCAGTCCGTCGAGCAGAAGTGGAGGTCGACGCTCTCTCGGCCACCGGACTCGACGTAGGTCGTCAGGGTGTACGCCACCTCGTCTGACTCGCAGTTATCACAGTCCATGTTCGGTCATCCCGTGGAACGTTCTTGAGTATGAACTGGTTAGCGGACACTCCCGTCAGTTAGTACGGTATTGGGACGGCACAATTTCATCTTACGTCTCGGTTTCGGGTCCCGCTCGAGGGTGGGTCGTGAGTTCGGAGCGCGCACTCACACTTAAAATCTGATCTTCTATCGGAAGTATCTGAGGCAGCTTTCGACGCGCTTCCAGCGTTGCGTCAGCGAGTACGACGACTTGTTTCGAGTACATAAATCGGCTCTTCGGATGCAACAGCCGTCGCCCGGTTGGTCCGACCCTGTAGCCGGCCGGTGCCCAAACCGGGCCGTCCGCCGGCACATCCAGTCTTCCGATGGGGAACTCGACGCCCCACTACCGTCAGCCGCTGACACCGAGACGTCGTCCTCGTCGCGTACCCGTATCGAAACCCTTACTCTCTGGAGGCCGGTGCGAACACGTATGAGCGACGACGCCGTCAGCCCCGAGGAAGTCCGTCACGTCGCGGACCTGGCTCGCATCGACCTCGACGACGACGAGGTCGACCGATTCACCGGGCAGTTCGCGGACATCCTCGAGTACTTCGAGACGTTAGACGAGGTGCCGGAAGTCGATCGAACGGTCGATCTCGCGAACGTGATGCGCCCCGACGAGGAACGTCCATCGCTCGACAGCGAGGAAGCGCTCGGGAACGCACCGGAAACCGAGGACGGCTACTTCAAGGGGCCGAACGTCTCCTGATCATGGCGGAGAACATTTTCATCACCGACGAGCGGATCGAGGGTGCGGAGGACGGCCCGCTGGCTGGACGGACTGTCGCGATCAAGGACAACATCTCGACAGAGGGCGTTCGGACGACCTGCGGTTCGCGGATGCTCGAAGACTACGTCCCGCCCTACGACGCGACGGTCGTCTCTCTGCTCAAAGATGCGGGCGCAACCATCGTCGGAAAGGCCAACATGGACGAGTTCGGGATGGGAACGACCACCGAAACGTCGTTCTTCGGCCCGACGGACAACCCCGCTGCCCCGGGCCACGTCCCCGGCGGTTCCTCCGGTGGCTCTGCGGCCGCCGTTGCGGCTGGCGAGGCAGATCTCGCACTCGGTTCTGACACGGGCGGTTCGGTCCGCTGTCCGGCCGCGTTCTGCGGCGTCGTCGGCATCAAGCCGACCTACGGGCTCGTCTCGCGGTACGGGCTCGTCGCCTACGGCAACAGCTTAGAGCAGATCGGTCCGTTCGGCGAGTCGGTCGAGGACGCCGCTCGGTTACTCGACGTTATCGCCGGGAGCGACGATCGCGACGCGACTACCCGGACCGAGGGAGACGATTCCAACTACGTCGACGCTGCGACGGGAGACGTCGACGGGCTTCGGATCGGGGTTCCCACCGAATTGCTCGAGGGAGCCGACGAGGGCGTCGTGGAAACGTTCTGGGACGCGCTGGGGACGCTCGAAGATCGCGGCGCGACGTATCACGAGGTCAGTCTCCCGTCGGTCGAACACGCGGTAGAAGCATACTACGTGATCGCCATGTCAGAGGCGTCCTCGAACCTCGCGCGGTACGATGGGGTTCGATACGGACACGCGAGCGATGCGACCGGAAACTGGAACGAAACGTTCGCGCGGGCTCGCGAGGAAGGCTTCGGAGACGAGGTCAAACGTCGGATCTTGCTGGGAACCTACGCACTCTCTGCCGGATACCACGACAAGTACTACAAGAAGGCACAGGACGCGCGTGCGTGGGTCAAACAGGACTTCGACGAGGCTCTGTCGGAGGCGGACGTCCTCGCGTCGCCGACGATGCCCGTTCCCCCGTTCGAACTCGGCGAGAGTCTCGACGATCCGCTCCAGTTGTACCTGGCCGACGCGAACACGGTCCCGGTCAACCTCGCGGACCTGCCTGCGATTTCGGTTCCGGCCGGCGAAACGAACGGTCTCCCCGTTGGCCTCCAACTCGTCGGTCCAGCGTTCGAGGAATCGGTACTGATTCGGGCCGCGAGCGCGCTCGCCTGAGGCCGGTCCGGCTACCGGCCGATTCGGACGAGGTATCGAACGGTTCCGACATCAAGCGAGTAAGCCATCAGAGCGACGAGGCCATGGCGTATTCATGTCTGACCCTTATTTGTCAGTGAGCGTACGTCAGAGCTGTGCCCGTCGCCCCTGACCCCGCCGAAATATTCGATCGGGCTGTCGAGGAAGGCGACCGACGTCTCGACCAATCCTTGCTCGAGCTCGCCTCGACGAGTTTTATCGCAGGGTTCACGATCGTCTTCGGTATCGCCGCGCTGGGCGTCGTCGACGCGCTGGTCGAACCGCAGTTCGGCGACGTCGCTCACATCGCGGGCGCGCTCGCCTTCGGCGTCGGCGTCGTCTTCCTCGTCGTTGGGCGAACGGAATTGTTCAACGAGAACTTCTTCGATCCGGCCGCGAAGGCGGTCGATCAGTCCGGCTCGTGGCTGCTCGCGCCGCTCATTCGACTGTGGGTCGTCACGCTCGTCTTCAACCTCGTCGGCGGGTTTCTGTTCGCGCTGGTCTTCGCCGTCGACGGCGTCCTTCCCACGGGGACGGCCCACGCGCTGGGACGGACCGCAGAAGAAATCGTTCACCGGCCGACGAAGGCGGTGTTCGCGAGCGCCATCGTCGGAGGCGCCCTCGTGAGTCTGCTGTCGTTCCTGCTGGAGGGCGTCAATACCGTCGGAAGCCGCATTTCGCTTGCATACCTCGTCGGCTTCCTGCTTGCTCTCGGACCCTTCGACCACGTGGTCGTCACTGCGATTCACGTCTACTTCGGGATGCTCTTCGATCCGGTGATCGGATACCAAACGCTGGTCGAGACGATCGTGGTCGCGACTGCGGGGAACTTCGTTGGAGGACTGGGACTGGTCACGTTCACTCACGTCACCCAGGTGCGAGGCGCACGAAAATCGGGCGACGCGGACGAATCGTAACCGGACGCCTCGAAGCGTCGGCTATCTTCCATAGGCGTGAGAATCTCAGCCGACAGGCCAGGCGTGAATCGCCGCACCACTGATTCTCATGGTCTGTGGCCGTACTGGATGCTGACCGACGCGGCACACCCGCGCCCGTGCTGGAACAATCGGTCACTATCGGCGTTCCGACTCGAACCCCGTGGGTATTCCTGCGAGAGACGTGAGGATACCGACGTAAACCAAGTCAGATACCTCCGAACCCTTCGCGGGAGAGGAGTAACGGCGGCGTGGCCCCGCCAGCATCCCGTCGGGTGTTACATCGTCCCTCTCCCAACGCAGCAAGCTTCGGCTCGTGGGAAGCCCCGTCGTGTACGATTGGGAGGGGGTCACTCCTCGTACGCGAGATTCATGATCCACTGCGAGAAGGCGTCACTGTTGGGGTCGACCTCCTCCTCGCCGATGAACGGCGAGAGCATGTCGCCGGCCATCAACAGCGTGAAATCGAGGTCACGGGCGGTTGGCGTGATGTAATAGGTGTTGTGACCGGCGTATACGGTTTCCTCTCGATTGACGAGTTCCTTCTCGACGAGCGACTCGACGATGCGACTGCCCTTTCGCGAGGAGACGTCGAGTTCCTTCCAGAAGTCGCTCTGGTGAATGCCGCCCGACTCGCGGACGAGCTCGAGACCGGCCCGCTCGTCGTCGGAGAGTTCGGATTCGGCCGCGGTAACGCTCACGGTGACCACCTCTCCGTGCGCTTCGCTACAGGCGGGAGTGCGTCCATATTCATACGAGGTAGAGCGAGCCGCTTAAATGTGCCCTTCCCCGTCGGTGACTGAATCGATCTCGCCCCGTTCACAGGGGTGACAGTCACTCGGCCATGCCCTCGCCACAGCCTTCGATACGCGACTCGAAAATTTCGTCGTCGGGCGCCGTGACAGTCCGATAACTCGTTCGACAGGGTGGTCCCGGTGCAAATTCGTATTTCCTCGTGTCATCGCCGATAGCGATCAGCGACGAGGAGCGAGTTCCGAATCCGTCTCGGTGAACACAGACGCCGTACTCGTGATCGCCGAGGACGTCGCCCGCGCGTTCGAGCCAGTCGCACACCGTCTCGTTCGGTTCGACCGTGAGCGTGTCCCGTACTGCTCGACCGTTCGACGCCTGCTTTCGGCTAGCAGCCGTTCGAATCGACGGCACGTCGACGTGGTCGTCGACTGCGACGTTGACAACGACGTGGACGCCAGGGTCGAACTCGGTCAGGGCCAACTCGCCGTTCCACTGGTAACAGAACGCGTCCGCCGCGTCGGCGACGACGAGGTAGAAGCCGCTATATTCGTCGTCGTCGGTCGCGCCTTCGACGATCGATTTCGCTTCCATGGCGGATCGTGCCTCGAGGACGTCGGCGACGAGGAGCCCCCGCGACCGCTCGCCAGCGAGATCGCTGTCGTTCCACTTGTTCGTGATTCCGACGAAGACGCCGAACTCGTTGTATCCGATCCACGTGCCGCCGGCTTCGACGTCCCGCGGCGCGACGATCAGCGGCCTCTCGTTGTAGACTCCCGGCGGCTCGGACTCGCGTCCGATTGCCTCGTCACGGTTCGCAGCGACCGCGACCGGGACGTCGTCGAACACCTGCCAGGCGAGTGCGAGCGTACACACGATTCAGAGTTGGAACGCCAGCGTCTTAACTTCGGTTCTATCGGTTAGCCCCGTCGGTACCAGGTATCGACGTCTCTGTACGGGTGCCACTCACGTCGATTCGGTGACGTCCACGCCCGCCTCGCGCAGCCGATTTCGGACCGCATCGCGGTCGACAGTCCCTGACGGCGTCCGGGGAAGCGACTCGGCGAACCCGATCGTCTTCGGCCGCTTGAACCCGGCGAGATGCTCGCGACAGTGTGTGACCAGCGACTGGACGACGAACGATCCGTTCGTGTTCGTCTCCGTCCGCTCTGAGACCACGAGCGCCGCGACCTGCTCCCCCCACTCTTCGTCGTCGAGTCCGATCACCGCGGCGTCCTCGACGAAGGGGTGTGATCGGAGAGCCGCGAGCACCTCGCCGGGATCGACGTTCTCGCCGCCGGTAACGATTCGATCGCTGTGGCGGTTGAGGATCCACAGGCGACCGTCTTCGTCACGGTAGCCGACGTCGCCCGTGTGGAGACCGCGATCGCTGAACGCCGCCGCGGTCGCCGCGTCGTCTAGATAGCCTGGCGTAACCGTCGGCCCGGAAACGACCAGTTCTCCCGGTTCACTGGCGCCGACCGGTTCGCCGTCCTCGACGACAGACACGTCGGTACAGACCAGCGGCTGTCCCACGGTCCCCCGATGGGTATCGATCTCTGCTGGCGTGGCGGTCGCGATCTGGGATGCCGTTTCCGTCATGCCGTAGGTCGGATGGATCGGTACGTCTCGCTCCAGGCAGCGCTCGAGCAACTCGTCGGACGCGGGAGCGCCGCCGAGGAGGACGAACCGCAACGCGTCGGCCGGTCGCCAGCCGGCATCGAGCAGGCGCTTGCACATCGTCGGAACCAGGGAGACGCCCGTGACGTCGTAGTCGGCGAGTACACGCGCTGTCGATTCCGGGTCGAACGCACGCTGAATCACGGCAGTGGTGCCGTACAGTACCGACCGGAAGATGGGCGCTAGTCCGCCCATGTGGTACATCGGGAGACAGCACAGCCACCGATCCGCCGGATCGAGGCCGAGACGGAACGCCGATGCGGTCGCGCTCGCGACGAGGTTGCCGACCGTCAGTCGAACCCCTTTCGGCCGGCCGCTAGTGCCCGAGGTGAACATTATCAGTTGCGTCTCGTCGCGCTCGAGCGCGACCGGTTCGACCGTTCGGGGGTCAGAATCGACCGTATCCGGCTGGTTCACGGCGGTCGAAACTAGTTTGCCGACCCGATCGTAGACCGGCTCGTCAACAGAGCGGACGTCGATCGAGCCGGTATCGGCTGCGATCTCGAGCGCCGCGTCTTCGGTCGCCCGTTCGCAGACGATCACGGCGGGATCGGATCGTTCGACCTTCGCCGCGAGTTCGTCCGTCGTCTCGCGGACGTTCAACGGGACGACGGTCGTTCCGGTCCGCATCGCGGCGAAAAAGAGGATCGCGAACGCCGGTCTGGTATCCATGAGAAGAGCGATACGCGTCCGATCGGTTCCGGCAGGCACCACGGATTCGAGGTTCGATGCCGCGCTATCGACACGACGATCGAGTTCGCGGACCGTCCACTCCGTTCCCGTCGCGACATCGATCACGGCCGTCCGCTGGGGCGTTGCCGACACACGGTGAGCGACCAGATCGCGTGTTGGCCACTCGAGGGAGTCGTTCATCGCACTCCCCATACGTCCGAGACGCCGAGTCCCTTCGTCTGTGGAACGACCGCCGATCCCTTTTCGAGCAGGACCGGGTCTCGCCCCAGATCAGTCGCGAGCAGATCGGCGGTCGCCAGCCCGCATGCTGGGACGTTCGGTATCGCGGCGGCGAGGTGAACCGCGCCCGTCCGCGCGACGACACCGTCGATGGTGGTCGTCACCAGCGGCGTGACGTCGAGTTCGGCCAGCCAGGCCGCGACCTTCCGTGCGATGTCGATCCCGCCAAGCGCCATCGGTTTCAGGACGACGACGTCTGCCGCACCGGCATCGCAAATCGCGTCGACGCCGTGTTCGAGCAGTCCCTCGTCGAGGGCGATCGAGACGCCACTACTGTGGGTTCGGAGATCGGCGTGCCCCTCGAGTGCTCCCCCGGGCAGCGGTTGCTCGAGCATCGACACGCCGAGATCGGCGAACTCATCGAGCGCCGATGTGGCCTCCTCGTAGGTCCACGCCTCGTTTGCGTCGGCTCGGAGTTCGACGCCGGGCCCGACGGCCTCGCGCACGCGTCGAACACGTTCAACGTCCTCCGCTACGGTGCGAAGTCCCACCTTCAGCTTGCAACAGCGGAACCCGCGGTCGACGGCCGACAGCGCCGCGTCGACGGTTTCCGCGGGCGAGCCGTCGCCGATCGTCGCGTTGACCGGAACCCGGCCGACCATCGGTCCCTGACCGAGGTACCGGTACAGCGGTGTCGCCTCGCGGGTGGCTTGCAGGTCGGCGATCGCCAGCGCCAGGCCGTGACGGGCCGCGACCTGGCGATCGACGGCCTCGAGCGCTTCGCTCGGGCCCTCCTGAATCGCATCCCGGGCACGTTCTAAGGCCTGCTTGCAGTCCTCGATTGACTCCGTCCAGCCCGGCAGCGGCGTGGCCTCGCCGTAGCCTACAGCGAAATCGTCGGCCGAATCCGGCGTTTCGTTCCCCTGATCGATCAATCGGATCAGAAACCCGTCGCGGGCTTCGATCGTCCCATCCGCCGTCTCGAGCGGATCGGCGAGGTCGAGCGAGAACGGCTGAAACTCCAGTGAGAGGTCTTCGGCGCCGCTCATAGCAGTACCATCCCCCCGGCGAAACAGACGGCATACATCACGAGTAGTTTGCCGGTTTGCTCGAGCGCTGGATTGAGCGCCTCCCCGTCCGTTCTGGTCCACACCGTCCGCGTGATCATCACTGCGTACGGAAGCGTGATCGTCGGAAGCAAGACGCCGAGACCGAATCCCGCGGCGAGCCAGAACCAGACGGGGACGACGTAGGCGAGCGCGAGCAACGCGGCGTATTCGAGCCGGCTCACTCGGTACCCGAGGCGAACCGCGAGCGTTCGTTTCCCGGTCTCGGCATCGGTCTCCATGTCTCGAACGTTGTTGACGACGAGAATTGCCGTGGACAGCCCAGCGACGGGCAGGCTCGCGGCGACCGCTTCGCGCGTGATCGTTCCCGCGGGGACCGTCGTCGCGAACGGGTCCGCGAGGACTGCCGCCGCCTGGACGTAGTACGTTCCCGTCACGGCGACGAGACCGAAGAAGACGAACACGAAGAGGTCGCCCAGCCCGTGATAGCCGAGCGGGTAGGGCCCGCCCGTGTATGCCCACCCGCAGAGGACGCTCACCAGTCCGACGATCAGGATCGGGATGCCGCCGACGTAGACGAGGAACGTCCCACTGAGTATCGCCAGTGCGAAGGTCACGACGGTCGCGAGTTTGACCCGCTCGGGCGAAATGAGCCCCGACTGAGTGACGCGGGTAAACCCCTCCCGGTCGTCGGTGTCGGCTCCCTTGATTGCGTCGTAGTAGTCGTTCGCGAAATTCGTCCCCACCTGGATCAGTGCCGCACCCACAAACGCCAGTACAGCCGGTAATGGCGCAAACACCCCCTCGGAGGCTGCGAGTCCCGTCCCCACGATGACCGGGGCCGCAGCCGCGGGCAAGGTCTGTGGGCGGGCCGCCATCAGCCACGCCTTCGTCCGTGAGATTTCGACCTCGGCCGAACTCATGGCTCGAGTGTCCCACTTGAGAGAGTGTCAACGTTGGCATTGCGAGTCGACGGCTCCGATATCGTAGACGGGATAGCTACCTGCCCGTCCCGTCCGGGACCACCAACTCGAGTGGCTTCATCTGGAAAAACGCCGTCTCGTATCCCTGGTGACGGGCCGTTTGCGGCGGCGAATTGACGTCGATCTGTACCGTATCGCCGGGTCGGACGTCCGCGACTGACCGCCCGTAGTGATGGCCGAACTCGCCGTCGAGGCGCGCCTCGAGTCCCCCCTCGAAAACCGTCGAGCCGTCGCGGTCGACGGTCGCGCGAAGCGACGTGTTCGCGAGCGGAACGCGATTGTACGGCGTCCGCAGTGAAACGAGCAGGTATCGCTTGTCACCGCCGCCAGCCAGTCGCGTCTCGGGTTCGAGCAACGTTACGACGAACGCCGCGTCACCGCTCCGCGGAGGCGCGTTCGGTTCCTCGGCCGAATCGATCAGCCGCGTTCCGGGATACTCGTCGGCCGGTGGAAGCGCGGAGTACGGAATCTTCACATCCGTTCCCTCACGTTCGTTTTCGCCGCCGGCCGTCCTCCCGCTCTCGCTGTCGCCGGTCATCGGCTCGAGCGCGCCCCGCTTGCCCCAGCGCTCGCGCTCGAGCAATTCGATGCCGTCGACTACGTTCTCGCGAAACGCCTCGTCGTACGTGAATTCGAACGTCGCGGTCGCGCGGTCCGCGAATCGGCCCTCGAACGAGTCGGTTCGCCGCGTCGGAATCGGTCCCAGCACGACCTCGGCAGTGTAGGTACCGTCGGTCGGGAGGTCGACGTTGTCACCGAAATGGAACCCCATCTCCTGGGAGAGCATGGGCCACAGCGACCGCGATGCGACCCGCTCGCCGTCCCGTTCGACCGTCACTCGAGGACCGATATCGACGGGAATGACCATTTCTGTCTCCGGGTCCCAGACCGTGATCATCAGGTGGACGCCGCGGCCGGCTTCGGGTTCGACGAGCTGTCCGTCAGTTCCGGTGACGACCCAGAACGGATGGGGGTACGTGAGCATCGGCGCAACAGCGTAGTCGCCGGCTTCGACCGGCTTGAGGGCGCGCACCGACTTCCGATGCCCGGGGAGATAGACTGCCTGCGGCGGGTCGTCGATACGCGGGATGAACGGCGTTCCCGTGACGGTCTCCCCGCCGCTGTCGGCTCCGTCGTCGTCACTGTCGGTACTTTCGTTGGGGGTATCGGTCCTACTATCCGGTGCCGCACAGCCCGCGACGGCCATGGCGGCCGGAAGCGCGCCCGTCTGTCGAAGGAACCGTCGCCGATTCATATCGTCTGTGTTCTCGATGTCTGGCCCGTAATTCGACCTGACTGCGTCCCATACCCGTCTCGAGACGCGCTCTAGTCGCTCTGGCGGCCGATCAGTAATGCCACGGGTAGTCGTCGAAATCCGGTTCGCGGCCCTCGACGAACGCGTCCCGTCCTTCCGCGGCCTCGTCGGTCATGTAGCCGAGCCGCGTGGCCTCGCCGGCGAAGACCTGCTGGCCGACCATGCCGTCGTCGGTCATGTTGAACGCGTACTTGAGCATCCGCATCGCCGTCGGGCTCTTCGAGTTGATCCGCCGCCCCCACTCGAGGGCAGTCTCCTCGAGTTCGTCGTGAGGAACGGTTTCGTTGACCATCCCCATCTCTGTGGCCTCCTCGGCCGAGTAGGTCTTCCCGAGGAAGAACACCTCGCGGGCCTTCTTCTGGCCGATCTGTTTGGCGAGGTACGCCGAGCCGAAGCCGGCATCGTAGCTCGCCACGTCGGGGTCTGTCTGGAGGAACTTCGCGTGCTCCTCGCTCGCGAGCGTCATGTCGCAGACGACGTGCAGCGAGTGACCGCCGCCGACGGCCCAGCCCGGAACCACGCAGACGACGACCTTCGGGACGTGCCGGATCAGCCGCTGGACCTCGAGAATGTGGAGCCGGCCCTGTTCGGACGCTCGTGCTCGCGGGCTCTGCCCGCTCGCTTCTCCCGAGGCGCTTCGCGCCTTGCCCTCCGCATCGTCCACGTACTGGTAGCCGTCCTCACCTCGAACCGTCTGATCGCCGCCGGAACAGAACGCCCAGCCGCCGTCTTTCGGCGATGGGCCGTTTCCGGTGAGCAGGATACAGCCGACGTCCGTCTGGCGCTTGGCGTGATCGAGTGCGTCGTATAGTTCGTCCACCGTTCCCGGTCGGAAGGCGTTGCGGACCTCCGGGCGGTCGAACGCGATCCGGACCGTTCCGGAATCGACCGCACGGTGGTACGTGATATCGCGGAAGTCGCGGTCGACGGTCTCGACCGGCTTCCACCGCTCCTCGTCGAACAGTTCCGAAACCATTGTACGTGTCTCGTCGTCGGCGGCTGAAATAGATTCTCGTCTCGAGAGCGGGGGTCAGGCGGAAGCACCGGCGCTTCCGTCGTAGCCGGTCAGACGGATCCAGACTGCGAGCAAACTCGGCAGGACGAGAATGCTCGCGAGGAACGCGTATCCGATCGCGACGCTCGTGACGAATCCGAACCGCTGCAGCGACGGCACCAGAGCGAGGACGAGGACACCGAAGCCCGCGGCTGTCGTCACGGCACTCGCGAGCAACGCACCGCCCGTTCCGCGGACGGTCCGTCGAAGCGCGGTGATGCTGTCCCCCCGGCCGTGATATTCCTCGAGGAACCGCTCGCCGATGTGGATGGCGTAGTCGACGCCGATCCCGATTCCGATCGCCGCGATGATGGCCGTCTCGGGTGTGAACGCGATCCCCGCGAGATACATCGTCCCGAGCAACCACGCTTGCGCGAGCAAGACGGGGGTCAGGACGACAGCCCCGAGCGTCGCTGTGCGATATCGGAGCCAGAAGATCAGCGTCAGGAACACGATAATCACCCCGAACGTGATGAGGAATCCGTCGACGAGGGTCGTGAGCAGGCCCTGCTGGACGAGTTCCTCGATGATCGGCCGTCCAGTTGCGGTCACCGTCAGCTCGGTCTCGCCTTCAATCGTCGTCGCTACGTCGCGCATCTCGTCGGTTATCGTTTCGGTGTCCGCCCCGCCGGAGAGTCCCACTGAAAGTCGAAGCGATCGATACTCGCCGTCTGCACGGTGGATCGTGGCGGCGGCCCGCTCCGGTGCCGCATCGTAGACGGCGTCGTAAATCGCGGTCAAGTTCTCGTCGGGCACCCCGTCGTCGTCCGTATCGGCCTCGGCGACCATTGCAGCGACCGTCTCGTTGGTTTCGGCGACCGACTCGATGGTTTCCAGTGGTCCCGTCACCTGAAGCCCACCGTCGGCCAGCACCATCGCGGACGACGTGTTCGCCACCCGATCCTTGCCAGCAGCGATCCGCTCGAGCGTGTCCGGGTCGGTGATCGGTCCCTCTATCAGGAATTCGGCCTCCGACTGATCGCGGGATTGGGCGAAATTCGCGTTTATGTACTCCGCGTTCGCCCGGAGATCGTAGTCGCTCGGCTGGAACGATTTCGGAAGCGAATCCATCCAGGCCGGCGAGTCTCGCGGGAGGAAGTCCGTTTGATCGACGGACGTCTCGATATCCGTCGCGGCTGCGCCGCCAGCGACGCTCAAGACGACGGCGATGGCGATGACGACGGAGGGGGCTCGTCGGGCGACGTCCGCCCCGACGCTGAGGACGTTCCCGGCCGCACCAGCGCGCCCAAACGCGGCTTTCCGACGCGAAAGTCCGATTCGACCGAGCAGTCCGTCGAGTTCGAGCTTCAGTGCCGGCAGCAACAGTCCGAAGACGAGAAACGCCGCGACGATCCCGACCCCGCTGACGATCCCGAACTCCCGAATCGACTCGAGCGGGCTGACCGCGTTCGAGAGGAACCCGACGGAGGTCGTAAACGTGGCTGCGCCGATAGCGACGACGACGCCGGCGAGCCCGCGGCGCATCGCCTCCCGGGGCGTCGCGTCGGGGTCGTCGAGTTGGGCCTCCCGGTACCGCATCACCACGTGTAACGCGTAGTCGATGCTCAACCCGATCAGCAGGAACGGGACGGCGATCAGGATCTGCGTCACCCCGATTCCGGCCCACCCCATGAATCCGGCCATCCACGCGAGTACGAGTGCGACGCCGACGAGTCCGAGCGCGACATCGACGAGATCCCGATAGGCGACGCCGAGTACGGCCAGAATCAACAGGAGCGCGACCGGAGAGATGATCGCGAAGCTTTCGCCGGTCGCCTGGGTGCTCTCTTCGTCGACGATTCCGGCACCGAAGACGAAGCTCTCGGACGAGGAGATGGTACGCGAGGAAATGTCTTCTAACTCGAGTTGGGCGTCGACGGCAGCCTGCGGCAGGTCGTCGCCGGTCGCGTCGCTCGTATCCTGGAACACGAACAGGACGCGTCCCGTCGCGGTCGTCGATCCCGGTTCGTAGTCGGTCGTCAAAAGCGAGTACGGGTCGACCGGCCCTCCGAGTCGCGAATCGGGATCCAGCACGCGTTCGACGGTCGCTTCGACGTCGCTCTCCGACATCGACTCGAGTTGCGAGATCTGCGTGTCGATCGACGGTGTCGCCGACCGGGCACCTGGCTCAGGTTGCCCGCCGGTCGCGTTTCTGACCTGTGATCCGTCCGCCGACTGGCGGATGGCCGTCGTCGCGACGAGGTTCGATAAACCGACCGTCGGGCGGTTCTCGCGCAACGTCGCGTTCACCCCTGGATCGTCGGCGACGGCTCGCTGAAATCGTAAGGTCTCGAGGAGCGACTCCTTCGAAAGGACGTTTTCCCCTCGGATAACGACCTGAACGACCGTCGTGTTCTCGCCGTCCGTCGTAAAGTTCTGCTGGATCGCGTCGTATTTTTCGGCCTCCGTGGAATCGCTGCTGAAACTCGCGATCGAAAGCCCGGAATCGACGCTTCCCGCCGCGCTCCCGACGACTAGCGTCGCCACCACCAGGACCGTTACGACGAATTTGCTGTGATCGGTCACGAACGCCGCGTACCGCTCGGCCGGCTTCATTACCGGTCCGTTCTGGCCCGTGGTGCATAAATATTGTATATTTCTACTAAATATGTATCCAGGCGAGAATCCCCGCTACTCATAGGGCCACCGACCGAAGAGCCGAGCAACAGAATCGGGATCTCGAACACTGAACGCTATCTATGAGCACACAAGATGCAGTCACGGCGTTGAAGCGGCTCGGTTTGCCGAACTATCAAGCGCGTATCTTCGTCGCCCTCCAGCAGTTAGGAGCCGGAACCGCTCAGGAGATCAGCGAGGTTTCCGACGTCCCTCGATCGCAAGTGTACGGTGCAGCCGACGATCTCGTCGAGCGCGGACTCGTCGAGGTGACCGAGTCGTCGCCGAAGCAGTATCGGCCGGTGAGCCTCGCCGCGGCTCGCGAGCAGTTGACCGATCGCCTCGAACGAGAACGGGAGAGAGCGTTCGACAACCTGGCCGAACTGCGGACGGCGCCGTCCGAACGTGGTGAGGACGGTGCCGTCTCGACACTTCGCGGCAGCCAGCCCATCGATGAACGTATCGCGGACTTGATTCAATCGGCCGACTCGAGGGTCGTCTTCGTCGCACCGGCGGGCAGTTTCCTGTCGGGACGGATCGAAACCGCACTTCGGGACCGGGCCGCACGCGGTGCGTTCGTGACCATTGTCACGGCCGAGGAATCGGAACTGGAACGGTTCGACGACAGTCCCATTACCGTGATCGTGATGGGAGAGGACAATCCGGCCGATTTCGCGGGGAGAGCACTCATGGTCGACGACAGGACGGTCCTCTTGTCAGTCCAAACTGACGACGATACCGTCGACGAGGAGGCCATGTGGACCGCCGGCAGTAGTATCGGCCGCATTCTGGCGCAATTCATGCAGTCTGGAATCGAATCGGGTCGCAGACGAACCCCTGACTAGCCCACGTCCTGCGATCGTTCGATCGGCGAGCCGTGGCGTCTATTCGACGGCCTCTCGTTCCGGCCGAAATCGACGTGAGGGGTTCACCGCGGCTTTTGAAGGCGGCATACGAGACGGCCGGCGGAGTGGCACCCGCCTGTTCGCCGACGCTACTCGTCGACCCGTTCGAAATGACGTACCAGACACCCTCGAGTCGAGTATTGGCTTCCGTTCTGCGCCCCTCAGACGTCGAAACCGACACATCCCACTCCTTTCGTGTGATGGTCGCTCGGCATCACCACTCGGGGGTATCTCCCCCTTCCGAGCGGGTATCTACCGCCCCGTCGATCGGCTCTGTACCGTCTCTAAAGACGTTCACTTCGCCATCTTTCGTCAGGCCGATCGTGGTCGCCCTCGTGAGCTGGTTCGCGGTGGTGACCGCTTCGAGCGTCCCGTAGAGGTGGGTATACAGTTCCGGTCGACAGTATGCGATCTTGATACCCGCTTCATCGCCGTGGGTGTACACCCGAGTGACGAGGTCTTCGAAGGACGTTCCTGCCGAGACGGTAAACTGTACTGGGGCCCGAAGCGTCCGAACCAGTTCGAGCGTTCTCCGTGCTTTCTCGACGTTGTCCTCTGCGGCCCGCTCGACGGCGCTCACGTTCGAATCGGTCGTCCCCAGTTCGTCGGCGACGTCTTGCTGCGTGTGCCCCCTCTCACGCAGTTCGAGTACCTCCACCTGTCGATCCGTCAGTATCGTTCGGCAGCTGTCTACCATAGAGGGTTAAACAGAAGTGTTTGAGATAACCTTATTGGTTAAACAGATAACGTTGCGTTATGACAAGCGACGACGTTCCGATTGGTCGACGGTCAGCCCTCTCGGCTATCGCCGTCGGACTCTCCGGCCTCGCTGGCTGTACGAGCGGACTCCGGGGAGGTGGCGACCTGTCGACGTCCGTTTCGATGCTCGCTGCCGGAAGCCTGAACAACGCACTCGAAAACGGATTGCGATCGAACGTCGATGCGACTGTCGAGGTCGAAGCCCACGGGTCAGCCGAGATCGCCCGCCTCGTCGCGGAGGGGCAGAAAGATCCGGATATCGTCTCGGTCGCAGATATCGCGCTCTTCGACTCGCCGCTCCGGCCGGACTGGGTCGCCGAATTCGCGACCAATTCGATCGTCATCGCGTACAACCCGGATACAGAGGGCGGGCGACTGCTCGCCGACGCTGGCCCCGAACTGTGGTATCGACCGCTCGTGAACGGGGACATCGATCTCGGGAGAACGGATCCCGATCTCGACCCGCTCGGCTATCGCACGCTGTTCCTGCTCGAACTCGCGAGCGACTACTACGAGACGGACGCGAACCTGCGAGAGGCGATTCCGAGTCCCGAACAGATTTTTCCCGAAACACAGCTCATCAGCCAGTTCGAGACCGGTTCGATCGACGCCGCCGTCGCATATCGAAACATGGCCGTCGAGCGGGGGTACGACTACATCGACCTTCCCGCTGAAATCGATCTCAGCGATCCGGCGCGCACCGAAATCTACTCGTCGTCTACCTACGAACTCCCGGGCGGCAACGTCGTCGACGGCGGAGTCATCAGCTACGGATCGACGATCCGACACCAGTCGCCCGCCGTGCTCGACGTGTTCGGCGAACACGTGACCGGTCAGTACTTGACCGAGTACGGATTCGTCGTTCCGGACGAGTACCCCCGGTTCACCGGTGATGCTCCAGATGCAGTCACAAACTGAAACTGCCCTCGAACGGTTCGACTGGCTCTCGGTGACGTTCCTGCTCGGCGGAGTGTTGCTCTGTTACTACCTGTTGCCGCTCCTGTCTCTCGTCTTCAGTCAGCCACCGGGAGCTGTCCTCGAACGGGTGACCGGCCCCGAGGTCGTCTCAGCAGCGACGACGTCGCTCACCACGTCGGCCACTAGTGCGGCTATCGCGACGCTATTCGGTCTGCCGCTTTCGTACTGGATCGCACGAGCTGACGGGAAGGTGAAAACGGGCGTCACTGCCGTGGTCATCCTGCCGCTCGTACTGCCGCCGGTCGTCAGCGGTATGGTGTTGCTCACCGTCGTCGGCCCGAACACGTTCCTCGGGGAACTGGCGTCAGCAAACGGCGTCCGGCTCACTCGGTCCGCTGCAGGAATCGTACTGGCGCAGACGTTCGTCTCATCGCCGTTCGTCGTTATCACAGCAAAAGCGGCCTTCGAGAGCGTTGACCGCAGCCTCGAGTACGCCTCTCAATCGCTCGGAAAGAGTCGACTGACTACCTTCCGACGGGTCACACTGCCACTTGCATGGCCCGGAATCCTCGCCGGCATAACGCTCGCGTTCGCTCGCGCGATCGGCGAGTTCGGGGCCACGATCATGCTCGCATACTACCCCCGGACGATGCCGGTCCAGATATGGGTCTCCTTTACGACGCTCGGATTAGAGAACGCGTTCCCCGTGGCAATCATCCTCGTCGGAATTGCCGTTGCGACGCTGGTGATTGTGAACGTCCTCGGTACCAACCCGCTGGGATAATCGATGCTCGAAGTAACGTCTCTCCGTAAATCGTACGACAGTTTCGAGTTCGGTCCCGTCGACCTCGAGGTCGGCGACGAAGTGCTCTCGGTACTCGGCCCGTCCGGAAGTGGCAAGACGACACTACTGTCGCTGATCGCCGGAACCATCGACTCGGACGGTGGGACCATCTCCCTGAACGGCAATCGACTCGATGGGCGCCCCCTCCAGGAGCGCCGGACCGGTCTCGTGTTTCAGGACGGGGCACTGTTCCCGCACATGACTGCCCGCGAGAACATCGAGTACGCCGCGACCGACGGGGATCGAATTGAGACGCTCGCATCGCTGCTCGAGATTACGGACGTACTGGACCGTCGGCCCCGGACACTGTCGGGCGGCGAACGGCAGCGTGTGGCGCTGGCGCGCACGTTAGCGGCGAACCCCGACGCCCTGTTGCTGGACGAGCCGTTGTCGAGTCTCGATGCCCCCATTCGGCGTCGTCTCCGGGGAGAACTCTATTCGCTCTTCGAATCACTCGAGATTCCGGTTATCTACGTCACTCACGATCAGCGAACGGCGACAGCGCTCGGTGATCGAACCGTAATCTTCCGCGACGGTACAATCGAACAGATCGGATCGCCGACGACCGTGATCAATCGCCCCGCAACGCCGTTCGTCGCGGAATTCACGGGTAACGAGAATCTGTTCGATGCGACGGTGGTCGAGCGGGGCGAAGACGCTGTGCGCCTTCGAATCGGGGATGTTCATCTTCGGGCCACGAAGACGGATGCAGCCGAGACGGCTGTCACCGTCTGTATCCACCCGTCCCGTATCCGGGTTCACGCGCCGACTGATGGTGTCGGTACTCGCCGTGAAAATTCGGCTTCAGGAACGATCGACCGGTGGTTAAACGAAGGGGACGAATACCGAGCGGAGATCACCCTCGACGACGCACCGATTACGGTTACGGCGACGATTCGCCCGCCGCACTTCGAGCGATTGGCGATCGACGCCGACTCGAGCGTTCGAATTTCGATCCGACCCGAAGCGATCCATTGTCTCTGCTGACTTCTCTCGTCACCCGACGGTCGTCGATCACCCGCTCCCGAACGGTGACGCTTTGAAAGGCCGTTTCGGCAAATGATTGTTCAGCCGTCCGATCTATTTTTTGAGGACGTACCCTCGAGCGAACTGGTTTGCGGCCGGACCACGGGACGCAAGTCGAGGCGTATTCGAGCCACCCATCCGAACAGACCGCTCCGACCCAGGATTTGCTATAGCAATACGCGATTTACAGGCGGTCGTGGCAAATGCTCCGGGGTGACCCCGAGGCGGTTCACAAGCCGGATATGCGCCCCTTGTGAGCAAGCCGAGCGGTTTTTCGAGCGGACACCGTCGCACTGCCGTCGCTTGTGGCGTGACTCTCGACCAGGTTCGATTGGGAACTGACGTACGACAGGCCTCAAAATCGTTACTGCGAGTCGTCATCGAGATCTGCTCCGATTGCGTCCCTGAGGCGTTCCTCGAGGCGTTCACGCCGCCGGTGATTCGCTTCCGCGTCGAATTCGACCGCGAGGACCTGCGTCCCGGGCCGGTCTACCGACCGACGAAACGTGGGTTCGAATGCCGCCGGTGTGACGGTCTCGAACTCGAGATCGTAGAACGCCGCGAGGTCGTCGAATTCGAGCCCGTGCGGCGTCTTGAACTGATCCGTGAACGGGGGGTCGACGCTCTCGATCGGGAGTTTGTGGAAGATTCCGCCGCCGTCGTTGTCCAACAGAACGATCGTCGCGTCGACGTCGCATCGGTCGACGGCGAGCAACCCGTTCGAATCGTGGTAGAACGCCAGGTCGCCGGTCACCAGTACGAGCGGCTCGTCGGTCGCGCTGCCGGCACCGAGTGCCGTGCTCGTGATGCCGTCGATTCCACTCGCACCGCGGTTTCCGAGCACCGTCAGAGCCCCGTCCCTGGGCCGGCCGAACCGGTCGGCGTCCCGAATTGGCATGCTGTTCGAGACGAACACTGTCGCCGGCACTGGGACGCTCGAAAACACCGACGACAGGATCGCACCCTCGAGCGGATCGGAGTCGAGTGCCTTCGCAGCGAACGCGTCGTCACAGATCCGCCAGTGTTCGCGTTCCGCTGCATCGAACCGGCGACGCCAGTCGCCGTCGGTCGTCGCTCGTGGATTCACGTCGCCGGACCGATCCCCTCCGTCTTCTGTCGCGAGTGCCTCGAGCAACCCGGTAACGACGGCTCCCGCTTCGGCAGCCAGCAGATCGGTCGCGGTGAACGTCGCTTCACGCCACGCACCCGCTGGATCGACCAGAAACTGACGGGCGTCAGCATCGCGCAGCCAGTGTCGAAGCGACTTCGAGGTGGGCGACGCCCCAAATCGGAGGACGACGTCCGGACTCGGCAGCGCTGAGATGTAGGCATCGTAGCCGCCGTAAATCGACCGCTGTTGGTCGCTGTTCCCGTGCGCTGCTCCCGCAGCATCGACGTGCGAGCCAAACCGAAGCCCTGAGAGCGGATCCGCGAGTATCGGCGCGCCGAGCCTCTCGGCGAGTTCGGTCGCGGCCGCCGGATCGAGCGTTCGGAGGGTCGCTGGATCCGCGGGTCCAGCGACGATCAACGGTCGGTCCGCGGTCTCGAGTGCTCGCCGGAGAGAACGGATTGCGGCCTCCGAGAGCGTTCGCGTCCCAGCTGTCGGTTCCACGAACGGGCCATCGCGTCCCTGTACAGCCGCCGTCTCGGCGAACGCTTCGGGAACGTCGTCCGGAACGTCGATCGGCTCGAGCGGCTTGCGAAACGGACAGTTGAGATGAACGGGGCCAGGCGGAACGCCAGTCGTTTCCGAGAACGCGCGTACGGCTGTCGTCCGGAGGCTCCGGACCGTTCGCTCGGCGGTGTCGGGTTCGGGCAGTTCGGCATACCATCGGACTTCGTCGCCGTAGAGTTTGACCTGGTCGACGGTCTGGTTCGCACCGCTGTCGCGAAGTTCAGGCGGCCGGTCGGCCGTGAGCACCAATAGCGGAACGCGAGCCTGATCCGCCTCCATCACCGCGGGATGAAAATTCGCCGCTGCCGTCCCGGAGGTACAGATCAGGGCTGTTGGCTCGCCCGTGCGGCGAGCACGTCCGAGCGCGAAGTAGCCCGCCGAGCGCTCGTCCAGGTGCGAGTAGATCTCGATGTCAGGATGTTCGGTGAACGCGACCGTCAGCGGCGTCGAACGGCTTCCCGGAGCGATACAGACGGCCTCGAGGCCGCTTTCTGCGAGTTCGTCCGCGATGATGCGACCCCATAACGTCGCGCGGTTCGGTATACTCATCGGTGTCGGGGTGAGCGCAGTTCGTCGAGGATCGGTCGAAATTTCAGCTGTACTTCGTCCCACTCCTCCGTCGGATCGCTGTCAGCGACGATCCCGTTACCAGCAAAGAGCGTCACCGTCCCGTCCGTCGCGACTCCAGAGCGAAGCGCGACGGCGAACTCGCCGTCGCCGGCGGCATCGAACCAGCCCACTGGAGCCGCGTACCACCCCCGATCGAACGTTTCCGTATCTCGGATCGTTTCCCAGGCGGCGTCCGGCGGGACGCCGCCCACTGCGGGCGTCGGATGCAACGCTTCGACGATTTCGAGAACGTGATGATCGTCCGCAAGCGTCGCCTCGATCGGTGTCTGTAGGTGCTGAATCGTCGCCAATCGCCGAATCGTTTGCTCACTCACGACGAGTTCCTGCGCGAGTGGATCGAGTTGCTCGCGGATCGCGTCCACGACCAGCTCGTGCTCGTGTTGAAGCTTCGCGTCGCCCCGCATTCGCTCGACGTGCGCCTCGTCTTCGGCCAACGTTTCACCCCGCGGCACCGACCCGGCGAGCGCCTCGGTCTCGACGCGGTCGCCTCGTTTCGAGACGAGACGCTCTGGCGGCGCGCCGAAGAACGTGCCCCCGACCTCGTAGCCAACGAGAAACCGATAACAGTTCGGATACTGGCTACGCAGTCGCTCGAGCATCGGAGGGACGTCGACCGGCGTCTCGAGATCGACGGAAAGCGACTGGGCGAGGACGACTTTCGTCAATCGACCGTCGGCGATCCGCTCGAGTGCGGTTTCGACTTGCCGAGCCCAGGCGTCGCTCGAGGTCGTTCGCTCCGTCGCGGCGACACCCGGCGTCGTCCCCGTCCCTCTCGTGGGCAGCGCCGCCAGGCGTTCGTGCCATCGTTCGAGTCGCCCAACGGCTTCGTCAGGTCGATTCGCGATAGCCGTCACCCACGTTCCGTCGTCCGTTCGGACGACGAGTACCCGCGGGACGACGAATGACGCAGCGTCGAAGCCTGTCCAGGGCGCTTCCGGATTGTGACCGTCGTGAAACGAAAACCCGCCGAAAGCCCGTGGACGGGCCTGCTCGGGCCCCTCGTGTGAGAGCCTATCGAACACCCGTGTCGCCTGCGTCCGAATCCGGTCGAATCGGTCGGGCCCGTCTGCCGTAAATTGGGCAGCGACCCCGCGTCCGGCGATTTCGACTCCGGCGGGCGTCGCCCACCGGACACGCGGTTCGGCGACACCGTCCAGAACCTCTTGGAAGGAAACGTCCTCGAGTTCACGACTACGGCTAACCAACTCTACAGCGCGGTCTGCCGAGCCTGTCCCACCAGCCAGCCGACTTTCACCCGACGATCGGTCCATCGACCGGACGTGAGGACCGACTCGCCTTCAGCCTAACTATTTGCTGACCGGCATCTTGAGCGGCGCTAGCTATATCGTTCCTCTTCCCAGGGATTGGCCGTGCTCGAGTATCCCCGTCGCTCCCAGTATCCACGCTGCGAGTCGGTACAGAACTCGACGCCGTCGACCCATTTTGCGCCCTTGTAGGCGTACTTGTGCGGCGTGACCACGCGGAGCGGCCCGCCGTGATCCGCCGGCAAGGTACTCCCGTCGAGTCCCCAGGTGAATAGGACGTCGTCGCGCAGGCAATCCTCGAGCGGTAGATCCGTGGTGTAGTCGTCGAGGGCTGTAAACAGGACGTGGACAGCTTCGTCGTGAACGCCTGCTCGCTCCGCGAGTTCGGGAAACGGGACTCCCGTGAATTCGCAATCGAATCTGCTCCACCCGGTCACGCAGTGGAAATCCTGCGTCTGAGTCACACTCGGCAACGAGCGGAAGTCGTCCCACGAGAGCGAGAGTTCCGTCTCGACGGCGCCGGAGACGGTAAACTCCCACGTTTCGGGATCCCAGTCGGGCGTCCCACTTTTCGAGAGGACCGGAAACTGGTTGGTTTCCCGCTGTCCCGGCGGCAGCCGGTCGTCGCCGAACTCCTCGTAGAGGTCCGTCACGTCGGTATCGTCCATACGCGTTCGTACGTGCCGACAGATGTAGGTGTGACGCTGTCGGGCGACGTGTGGGATGCCGTCCGTGAGCGTTTCGTGGCGCCGTCCGGAGACGTGTAACGTGTAGGGGTGGTATGACGGCCATCCACTGTGACGTCATCTGCCGACGGTCGCACCTGGACCGATTGCCGGGCATTCGTCAGCAGATCGCTCGCAGTTGTGGTCGCGACGGATGTGATTCGCCGCCCACCCGGTCAGTATACTTCCGTGCCAGAAAGGGGAAATTGGCACGACTGCAGCGGGATTGAAACGGCCGAATCGTCGTCCCATTCGGCAGTTTCTAGTGAAACCCTCGTCATCACTTAGTACGATATCCCCGAGAGATACCGTTGCATGGCGAGCAGACAACAACTATCGGAACAGGAAGTGATCGAACAGGAACCACAGGCGGTCGGCGAACAGGCGATGGGGCCTGCGGTCCTCGCATCGGCCGCATCGGTCGGCCTTTCGCTGTATTACTATTTCTTCCGCGGAGAGCGACAGCTCGGGACCTTCATCGGTCTCTGGCCGCCGACGATACTCGCGTTCGCGAGTTACTTCAACCAACGGCAGATGCAAAAGCAACTCAACACCCTGACCCAGCCGGGAGCAACGCTACGGAACGCGATCGACTCGGTGATGGGAAACCGGTGAGGTGAGGCACTACCCGCGTTCCGATCGCTGCGCTGCGTAGACCTTCGCATACGCACACGTACACGGGTAGCGTTGATCTGGCCGTCGGGCACCACCGACGGCCACCCATCCCGTCGGACCGCTGATTCTTTTGTTCCAATCAGCGTGTCATAGAATTCTGCTCCTCGTTTCGAAGTGATCGACCTGATAGATACAGGTGATGGTCCTATCAGGCTGTGATTTCATGTTTCGAGGAACGTTTATCACTCGCTTCCCCGTCAGCCCCGGTCGGTGACAGCTGGGTGAACCTCTCTTTCGAGTCGAGGCGAGTGTTGTTTCGTAATCGGTTGTTTCGCCGGTTATTCAGTGGGCACATCGTTAGTGTGGCTGGCGACACACTCTATCTCGTTGCGGCGCTCTGGCTCGTCTACATGCTCACTGGCTCATCCACGTATACTGGGCTCGCCGGCGCACTGATCCGAGCGCCACGGTTCTTCCGAGCCTTTACTGGCCCCCTCGTTGACCGGTGGCCGCTCCGTATTATCCTCGTGCTCTCTGAGCTGGTACAGGGAATCAGTATCCTCGCGGTCCCACTCGCGGCTGCATTCGGGAAGCTCCAAGTGTCCGTCGTGCTTGCCGTGCTCCCGGTTGTCGCGTTTGTTGGACAATTCGCCGGCCCCGCCCAAAGCGCAACCCTGCCACGGGTCATCGACCAGGAGAACATGGTGTCCGCCAATTCGACCATCCAGTTCTCGACCCAAAGCGTGCAAGCCATCACCCGGGCGGTTGCAGGGGCGGCAATTGCCGCCATCGGTGCGGTCGCTCTCTTCCTCGTCGACGCGATAACCTTCGCGGCCGCCGCCGTGACGTTCGCTACCATCACAATCCCGGGTGACGAAACCGCTGAGAATTCGCTCCCCACACGGTCTGAATACGTCGCGCAGTTACGGGCGGGCGTGACCCTGCTTCGTGAGTCGGTGCTCGGTCATATGGTCGTAGCCGTCGCCGGACTTACCTTGTTCTCGAGTGGGGCGATGGCGGTCCTCCCGGCCTTCGCGGCATCGGTTGGTGGCCCCGGAACGTATGGCTTCTTCTTGGCGGCCTTCGCGGTCGGCACATTAACCGGGACGTTGCTCGCTGGACTCATCGATACATTCCCGACTGGCCGCATGGTTATTCTGGGATTCGTGCTCGCTGCGCTCAGTTGGACCGCTGCCGTCGTGGTTTCCTGGGTGCCACTCGCTGTGGCCTTCTTCGCATTGGCGTATGTCCCGATTGGTGTATATAATGTTCTCGCAATGTCAGCCCTGCAGGTTGGAGTCCCCGATGAGATGGTGGGACGTGTATCGGCGGTGACCGGGACCTTCGTGGGGGTCGCTGGGTTGTTTGGCATGCTCGCCGGTGGCGTCGGTGGCGACGCATTCGGGGCAGTCTCCGTCCTATTCGCCGCCAGCATCGGCTTCGCGACAGCAGCAATCTACTGGGTTGGAGTTCCGGCCCTCCGAACCTTCCCAGCCATCACCGACCTCGAACCAGGAGAATTCGCCTCCTAACCGAAGGTAGTATCAGGTATCGTCTGTCCCACGGCAATGGTTACGTTCACACACGTATCTAACAGCTAATCCGTTGAAGGCCGGGGTGAAATCAATACCGTGGGAATAATTCTATGACATGCTCTCCATTGCTGTCGAGTCCCCGTCAAACCTAAATACCCCCTCGCCGAAAGCCGAATCAGATGCCGAAAGTAGAGATCACCATACCGGAACACCTCGAGATGCAAATCGCCCAGATGGTCGAACGCGGCGAATTCGTCAACCGTGAGGAGGCAATCGAGGACCTCCTATCGACGGGGATCAAAGCCTACAAGACCAGCGGACCGATGGACGACGACGAAGCGGGCACCGGCGGGACTGGCCTCGAAGACGATGGGATGATGGGCCACGACGACGAATACGTCTTCTAACTTATACGCCGACGGACGCAAGCGGGATTCCGAACGCGATTACTGCACCGATCACAGCGACGGCTCCGCCGATTAGCACGTCACGCGACGAGTACTCGCTCATCGGGGCCGTCGTGCGTTCAGCATTGAGGTCGTGCCCGACGTCGGCTCCTGAATCCGCTTGTACGGGTGGCTCGGTGTCGTCAGCCATACTCGCCCGTTCACGACTCGGTTACTTAAACGCACCCACACGGGGCTGACGGTCCGCTCGAACCTCCGTGCTCGCGTCACGGGCATCGTCTGTCGTCACCGGTTCGAGCGATCCAGATTCCTTTACTACCCTCGGCTCGAATCACCCGATACGAACGACATGGTACTGACCAAACGAGTCATCCCGTGTATCGACGTGGATCTGGACGACGACGGGAACCCTGCCGTCTATACCGGCGTCAACTTCGAGGATCTCAAATACACCGGCGATCCGGTCGAGATGGCGCGCGCGTACAATCGCGCAGGTGCTGACGAGTTCGTTTTCCTCGACATCACCGCGTCCGCGGACGGTCGCGAGACGATGCTCGACGTCGTCGAGCGCGTTGCCGACGAAGTCTTCATCCCGCTGACCGTCGGCGGTGGCATCCGGACGACCGAGGACATCAGAGAAACGCTCCGGGCCGGGGCCGACAAGGTCTCGATTACGACCGGGGCACTCGAGCGACCGGAACTGGTAAACCAAGGCGCCAGGGCGTTCGGCAGTCAGTGTATCGTTATCAGCGTCGACGCCAGACGGCGGTTCGACGAGGATGGCGAACACTACGTCGAAATCGACGGCGAATCCTGCTGGTTCGAATGTACGAAGAAAGGCGGTCGCGAGGGGACCGGGATCGACGTCGTGGAATGGGCTGTCGAGGCTGAATCTCGCGGCGCAGGAGAGTTGTTCGTCAACTCGATCGACAAAGACGGGACGAAAGACGGCTACGACCTGCCGCTGACCTCGGCCGTCTGCGAGACCGTCAACACGCCGGTCATCGCATCTTCGGGCTGTGGCAGTCCAGCGGACATGTACGACGTGTTCACCGAGGCCGGTGCCGACGCCGGGCTGGCCGCTTCGATATTCCACTTCGACGAGTACTCGATCGAAGAAACCAAAGCCTATCTCGACGATCACGGCGTTCCAGTTCGACGTTGACGGCGGGGCGGGCCCGGTCACCTCACCACCCACAAGTCTCTGTCCGACATCCGACAAATCTGTCCGGACGGTCCATCGCTGTTCCGCGTTCCGTACGTTTATACCGTCGTGGTCCTCGACTTCTCTCAGTGAAGTGGCGGTGTACGCGGTGTGGCAAACTGCACGCACAAAACGATTCACCCTGTACTGCCTGCGGGCACACCACGTTCGAGCGAGCGACCGTCCGTGTGGATGAGGGGGCCGAGAGCGGTCAGTCTCCGGATTCGGCGCCGACTGGAACCGTCGATACCGGCCCGGAGTACGTCTGGGTCTGTTCGAACTGCGGCCGCCAACACGTGCGGAACAGCCCGCCGTGTTCGCGCTGTGGCAGTCCGGACCTCGAAAAGGGAGAACAGACCTACGACGGCCTCGAACGGGACCTCACCGCGCCGGGCTGGCTCGACGTTGCCATGCCCTACCTCCCGATTCTCGCTGGTATCGCGCTGCTGATCGCACTGTTTGCGACGGGTATCGCTTCGCCGTCGTTGCTGCCGGGGATCGGCCCTCCGACACCACCCGACGCACCCGGTCAGGGCGCTGAGGCTGCCGGGATCGACCTCGAGGCGACGGAACGCGAGGTTCACGAGAGACTCGAGTCCGAACGTCTCCCTGAGGAGCGGCGTCGGTTCAACGATGGACTCGCCGCCTATGCGGAGTATCAGAACCGAGGGCTCGTCGCGGTCGAATTCGACAATGCGGAGCCGAACGGCGTTAGCCCCGACGAGTTCGATCATTCCTGCGGTGACGTAACGCCGGTCGGTGCGCCGCTGGTCACCTCCGAGATATCGATCAACTCGTACGACGATGGAGGAGCGTTCGCAACGGACGTTGCCGACGCGCTCCTCTCATCGCGATTCGAAGAGGCGGTCCGATCGGGGTACGACGCCGAGGGGATCGACATCCACGTCGCACCGAACGGTGATATTTACGTCTTCTACGCAGTGTGCTGACTGCTATTCGCCTGCGCGTCTGGCTGACGTTCGAGAGAGCGAGACGGAATACCCTCACGAAGCGTGCGAGGAGCGCAGTACGAGACGAAGAGAGAGAGGTGGGAAATCGAGAGACGCTTGCTGACGGCTCAGGCCGCTGCCTCGAACGCGTCCCGAAACGACCGTGCCTTTTCGCGGACCGTTACGGCCGCCTCTTCGAGGCACTCGAGCGGGTCGGCGCCCCCCTCGGTTTTGACCGTCAGGATCGGTTCGGTCTGGCCGCCCGATTGTTCCGGATTGACGTCGTAGGTCGCTGCGCTGACGTCATCGTGTTCGAGCAAGGCGCCTTTGAGAACGTTCATGAACGTGTGATCCTCGCCGGCAATCTCAATGGAGAGTTCGTCCTCGGTGCTCTCGGTGACCCGCAGTTCCATGTCAACCAGTCCGTCCGTCGACTGCTTGTACCTTTCGAAGCAGACACTCGTCGACCGACCGAGTCTGTCCGCGCCGACGCGGTTCGAACGCGTCGCGATTCCACGGGTCCGACCTCACCGTCTCACCGCGCGGTTCTGGCTTCACCGATTCACCGCGCGTGTGCGACTCGAGCGCCGTTCGATGAAGGCAAATCACTATACGCGTCCGTTCGAACCACGGACTATGCGCTTGCTTCCGGTCTTGCTGGCGGTCGCCGTTGCCGCGACGGTAGCGGGGTCGATCGCGATCGTCGGCCGGATCCACGATCCCGAACGGAACTGGCGCGATCGAGCGGCGGACCGATTCGTCTACGGTGTTCCGTGGGGGTCAATCGTGGTGATCGTTTTCGTGCTCTGCGTCTATCTGTTCGTCCAGAGCGGGCTCGAAGACTTCGACGACCCCGTGACGATTCCCTTCCGGATGTGGTCGTATTTTTATCCGCTTGGAATGGTCACGGCCCCGTTTTCCCACGCCGGACCCGGTCACCTCCTCGGAAACATGGCCGGGACCGTCGTCGTCGCGCCGATCGCCGAATATGCTTGGGGGCACTATCCCGACGGCCGCGATCGGTACCAAGCGGCCTCGTGGCGGGCCGATCCCCGAGTCCGAGCGTTCGCGTTGTTTCCGCTCGCCGTCATCGGCGTGGGACTGCTGACGAGTCTGTTCGCGCTCGGTCCCGTGATCGGCTTCTCCGGGGTCGTCTTCGCGCTCGCTGGATTCGCCATCGTTCACTATCCGATCGTGACGATCGTCGCCACGTTAGGGGTTCAGGGCGTCGTACAACGGCTCTATTACGCGCTCAAGGAGCCGATTCGAATCTACACCGTCGAACCGAGTCCACCCACGGCACCCTGGTGGGCAGGAATCGCGATCCAGGCCCACGCCCTCGGGCTCTTTCTCGGCTTCGTTCTCGGGATCGTCCTCCTCAAACGTTGGGACACCCGTCCCGACCCCTTCCGGCTCTGGCTCGCCGTCCTTCTCTTCGGTTTTTCGAAGGGGCTGTGGGCAATCTACTGGTACGGTGCCAACAACTCTTTCGTCCTCTTTCAGGGCCCCGGCGTCGCAATCGTCTCGATCCTCGCGCTCGTCGTCACCCTCGCGATAATCGGACCGGAGCAATCCCTTGTTCCGTCCCGGCTCGAACGACTGTTCCCGGGGCGGAGTCTCTCGATCGGACGAGCGGGCGACGACGCACGACCGTCCGTCCGTCGCCCGCTCGAGTTGGTAGGGGCGGGCGACGGTGATGGCGCCATCGGGGCCAGGAACGACCGTATTAAAGCGATCGTGGAGGGGGCCCGACAGCGTGGCCGCGAGTCGTCACTGCGATCTATCCTGCGCGGTCAAGGGGTCGCGTTTCTGGCAGTCGTCAGCGTCCTCGCAATCCTCGTCGGGATGGCCATCCCACCCAACTTCCTCGTCGTAGAGGATGCGACTGCGTCCTCGGACGCCGCCGTGCAGATCGAAGATTACACGGTTGAATACGTCGAGGGAGTCCCGAACGGCCTCGTCAGTGGCATCGGCATCGAGGCCTTCGAAAGCGACGAAGCCTTCGAGTCCAGCGGCGTCATCGTCGCGAGCGAACAGCGTGCGGTGTGGCTCGAGGCGGTTAGCACCCAGCGGCTGGCGTTTACCGGCGAGGAGACGGTCTACGTCGGGGGCGCTGGATGGCGAGAGGCGGTACACGTCGAGCGCACCGGGTGGGAGCCAGTCGGTAACGAAACGGTCTATCAGGTCTGGCTGTGGGAGGACGGCGCGGATCGCAGACTCGCGTACGAATCCAACGATTCGCGTGCCGAGGTCCGGGTCGCAGGGAGGAACGTGACCGTCGGCTCCGAGGACGGCGAGTTCGTCCTCGCGGTCGACTCGAGTGGGATCGGCCCCGATTCGACGGCACCGTTTCCGGACGAAAACGAGTCGACGAGCGTCGGCGGACTCGTCTTCGAACGCCAGAACGAGACGGTTTATGCGACCGCCGACGGGACGCGAGTTGCGGTCGCGAGCGAGGAGACGTACGACGGATAACGACGGATACTGACCGCTGGCACCCCTGCGGTGGTGCCGTCGTTCGATGACGGTCGAGTTCACGTCCCTGATCTGGGAGGATCACGGTGCTCACACGTTCCCTCAGCGTGCGAAACAGCTGACGAGACCCTCACGCGATGTACGTACACGAGAGAAACAACCAGCGGTCACGCCGACCGACAGGGCTCGAACTGATTCGATTGGGCAGGTGCGGATACGGTGGGACTCGGGCAAACTCGAGTACTCCGGGCGAGCGGGCGTCCCGCCGCTACGCCCGCTCGCCCCACTCGATTCGGAAAACCTCTGCCTCGAGCGTTTCCTCCGCGGTCGTGTGAAACGCGAATCGCTTCGGAATCGGGAACGCTGCGCGGAATGCGTGGGTCACCGTCCCGTCCTCGTCGTCGGCGAACGACTCGACGAACGTCTGGCTCCCTTCGTTATGGATCGTATAGGAGACAGCTCCGATCTCGGCCGCCGTCTCGAGGAAGCGACGGTCGGCGTGTCGGTTCCCGCGCTGTGCGCCAAAGGGTGGGTTCGACAGGACCGTCGCGTGGGTGACCGAGAACGGATGTCGGGCGACGTCACCGCGCACCCACTCGATCCGACGTTCGTCGACGCCGTCCGCCGCAACCGCTCGGACGTTTCGACGGGCCACTTTGAGTGCTCCGACATCGACGTCGATCCCGACGACACGGTCGGCTCCGGCGAGGGACGCTCCGATCGCGAGCATTCCCGTTCCGGTGCCGAGATCGACGACCTGCGCGCCGAGGTCCCCGTGTAACTGCGCCAGGTGACAGAGATGGGACGCGAGCTCGGACGGCGTCAGATACTGCTCCAGACGAGCCGACGGCTCAGTAAAATCCTCGACCGACTCGAGGCGACGAGCGAGCGTTCGCCGTGTCGGGCCCGACATAGCCGGTTGTTCAGGCCCCGAGCGTAAAGGGTCTCTCGAGTTCGACCGCACACAGAAATCATTGCTGAATGAGCTGTTCGAATAGAGTTAAGGAGATCCTGAGAAAGGGAGAGGTATGGACGAGTGTCCACGGTGTGGGGCTGCTATGGAAGAACTCTCGCTAGGAGAGGTGTCGACGCTCACGTGTCCGCACTGCGGGTTCGCCGACGTCCCAGTCGAGCACCAGCCCCGGCGGGAGACGTCAGAATCCTGGCGAGACGCGTTCAATCGATTCTACGAACCCTGACTCGCTTATCCTGGTCGAGTTATCCCGTTTTGACGTGACCGTTCGTCAGAAGAAAGACCACAAATCAGCGTCTTATCGTATATCAGGCGTAAAACCCACGATTCTAGCCGCCGGAGTACGTCACTCGTTTGCAGCCGCCGCTTCCGCTTCGTCGCCCGCCGGATCGTGATCGACGTCCTCGTCGGAACGGGCGGCGACGAGGCCGCCCCGTGCGACACTGTACAGCGGTTCGTTCGCGTGCGTGACGCCATTGATCGAGAACGGGATGTTCGCCTCCTCCAGGTGGTCGCGGAACAGTGCCTCGAACCCGTCGGGACTCGAGGTCCCTCCGGTAACGACGACAGGAACGTCGAGTCCTTCTTCGACGTCTTCCTCGTCAACTTCTGTGACGATGTTTTCGATAACGTAGTCGAGTAGGTTTTCGTAGTAAATCGACAGCGCTCCTTCGACACCGCCGACATCGGTCGTGAAGTCGAGTTCGAAATCGTCTTCCTTGATGGAGGTGACTTTATCGACGGGCGTGCCGGTCGCACGTGCGGCTTGCTCGTCGACCCAGTCGCCACCGCGTGCGACGGAGAACTTCATGACGGGGACAGCGTAGTAGGCCAAACAGACGTTCGTCATACCGGCACCGAACGAGATTCCGAGGCCGGTAAAGTTGTTATCTGCGAGTTCCGAGTAGACGACCGACATCCCTTCGTTGATGGGTTCTGCATCGTATCCCATGTCGTCGAGGAAGGACTCGATCGTTTTCTGGTGATACAGCGTCGAGAGTTCGGAGTCGATCGGGTCTGCGGGTGTCGAAAAGTAGATCTTTTCGTTGGGATAGGCGGGTTCGCCGACGACTTGCTCGATGATGAGTTTCATCATCGGGATCGCGCTCTGTTCGTCGTTCGAGAGGATCCCGTGTTTCATCGGTCGGCGCGTCTCCTTGGTGAAGATGTTTGCGAAATTGAGCGCGTCGTCACCGACGACGTACACTTTGTCGTCCTTTCGAATGTGAAGTACTTCGCTTCGCGAGAGCATCTGCTCGGCCATGTCCGAATACTCAATCTCTACGAAGGAGTTACGCTGTTGCACGAAAACCGTATCGTTCCCATCCTGCTGTGCTGACAGGATATTCATCGTTCCAACGTCTAGGCCTTTGGCCATGCAGTGGTAAGGAAACCATCGGATTATAAATCTATGTGCGTAATTCAATAACTGATACTACGAACGAAGACATAATTACTTTCGAACGACGCCCTTTAATTTCTTTTTGCCAGGTCGCGGAACTGTTCGATCAGGATCGAAACCGGTTTGGTAACCGTAGCGATGCTACCGTCGTCGTCAGCAGTTGCCAACTCTTCGGCCCGCTTTTGTTTGCGAAGCGCCTTCAACTTCGCAGTCTGATCGTCGACCGTTGCACTCGAGGTAATCGTCTTCGTTTCGCCGCCTTTCAGTCCGTTGAGGCTCGCGACCTGCGCGTCGACGCCGGACGATCGGGTAGTCGTGGTGCCCGCGTCAGTGTCGACGGTGACGTCGTCGAAATCGTCGTTCGAGAAACGCAGCCGCCTGTGTTCGGTTTTTTCGACGCCTCCCCTGGAGAGTTCGACGTCTTCCATCGCGTCGTCGATGTCCCGTTGGATTTGCGCGTCGGAAATTTCGGACTCGTCCCAATCGGCGCCGGTGGTTCCCGTCGTGATGACGTTGGCTTGCTGTGTCGTGGTCAGATAGTCTGCGATCAGCGCCGCACTCGTCGATGCGGTGACGAAGGCGAGGCCAACTGTGTACGGCACGATGACTTCGACGGTATAATCGTTTCCGTAGCCGTTCCAGTCCTTCGGATACACGACGAGGAACCCGACGATAGCAGCGATCGTGATTGTAACGCCACCCATCGACGTGTACAGCACTCGCCGTTCCGATGGAAGGAGCGTGACGATTCCGAACATCGTCACGAGGGGTGCTGACATCGCCAGTGCGTATGCGGGACCGACCCACGCAAAGTATCCTGGGGATCGCGCCTCGAACGTGGTGCCCCAGAGAAAGAACACGAGTCCGATCACTGCCAGCCCGATTCCGCTGAGGAACAGACCGAGTCCAGCATAGACGTCGGCTCGGTCCGCCGGCTTTCCGATGTATCGATGATAGAGGTCGAAAAGATAGCCGTCTGAGGCCTGTTCCGCTGGCATTAGCCCTTTGTTTATACTCCAGTATTATGACTGTTAGGTCGAGAAACGAACCCGGCGTCCGACCAATTGTTGGTCCCCGCCACACTGAGGACCGACGGTTCTGCCTTCCGATCAGGACGCGGCCGGCCCACTCGAACGCGGACGCTTCCTCGCGATTGTCGATCCCACCGTTCCGAACGCCCAGTTAGCTGTAATTGAGGGCGCTAAGCCCCCTTCTGCTCACGGCGGCGCCGTTCGCATGGTCAGCGGGACCGACGGTCCCGCGCTATCCTCAGCGAGCGAAGCGAGCAGGGAGGGGAGACAGCGCCCGCACGTCTTGTTTTCGTGTGAATCAGCACCCTTATTATCCCTTCGGTTGAAGGTGGTAATAAGATGCTCACCACGCTTCCGGCGGTGTTCAAACGCGACAACAAGCGTGCATCGTCGGTTGTGGTCGAGTGTCCAACCGGTGGGAGTGGGACACTCCGAACCACCTGTCAAGGGAAGTCGCCTGCGGAGTCTGGAACCGTCCGCAGAACGTCAACGGCGTTCTGCCGGGCCGCACGAGACGCTCCGCGTCTTGTGGACGCTGTGGGATCTGTTCCTGCACGTTCCGACACAGAAACAGGACGCTCCGTCCGCACCAAGCGAGGGCCGGGGAGGCCCGAGCGCGGGAGGGCGGAGTAGTTCACCGGAACATCATTCCATAATTTGATATGTGATGGGCGTCCAGGTGCTACCATCGCAAATTATGTCTGGTGATACGAACGCCGTCCTCGTGGCAGATAGCGATTCCGAGGTCGTTACCCGACTGCGATCGTGGCTCGCGGGCGACTACCGGGTCGAAACGACGACCGACGGCGACGACGCGCTCGCAATCCTTGGGGACGTAGATGCGACACTGGTCGACCGAGATCTCAAAACGGCGTCTGGAACCGTCGTTGCAAGCGAGATCGAACGAAACGCAGCTCACGCGATGGCGATCCTCCAATACACGGAACCCGGTACCGAACGCTACCGATTCACGGCGGACGCCCTCGTCAAACCGGTGTCGAAGAAATCCCTGCTCGAGACGGTCGATCACCTGCTGCGCCGCGCCCGATACGACGACCTGGTCGCCGAGTGCGCGACACTGGCGGTCGAATGCGGGGCGCTCGAGGCGCGTACGGACTCCGGGTTCGAACCCGAGGCGGACGAGGAGTACGCGGACATCCGGCGACGACTCGCAGACCTGTTCACCGAGCTGGACGAACTGGTCCGGACGTTCGATAGGGACGACTTCCGGGCTGCGTTTATGACGTGTGACTTCGGCAGGAATACCCCGTCTTAGCGGGACGAGCGACTCTCGTGAGCTCGGTTCGAGAAGCGCCGCCGTTATACGTTCGTGGCCGTAAGGAGAGGCAATGAGCCAGGAGTCGGAGTACAGTGAGGGCGACCTCAGGAATACCGGTATGCGTCTCAAACACGATCGCGAGTGGGACTACGAACTCGAGGAGATCGTAGACGCAATCGAGGAGCGAGACGCGACGAAGGTCGGATTGCAGTTCCCCGAGGGATTGAAACGTCGTGGGCCGGCCGTTGCGGACGACCTTCGTGAACTGGCCGACGACGACGTGACGTTCATGCTCTCGGGCCAGCCCTGCTACGGCGCCTGCGATCTCGACACGTACCTGATGAAACGCACCGACGTGTTCGTCCACTTCGGTCACTCGCCGATGAAGGACACGGACAAAGTAATCTATGTCCCCCTGTTCTCGAACGTCGACGTCACGCCGATCATGGAAGAGGCTCTCGACACCCTCGAGCCCCCGGAGGAAACGGAAGGGGTCGGCCTCGTCACCACTGCCCAACACATGAACCGTTACGAAGAAATGCGCGAATTTCTGGCGGGACACGGCTACGACGTTCACAGTCGCCGCGGGGACGATCGGCTGACCCACGAAGGACAGGTGCTCGGCTGTAACTACGCGAGCGCGGACGTACCGGCAGACCAGGTACTCTACGTCGGCGGAGGGAAGTTCCATCCACTCGGGCTCGCGATGGAACACCCCGAGAAACACGTCGTCATTGCAGATCCGGTCAACAACGTCGTTACCGTCGCTGACACGGAGAAATTCATGAAGCAGCGATACGGGGCGATACACCGCGCGATGGACGCGGAGAAGTGGGGGGTCATCTTTTGTACCAAGATCGGCCAGGGCCGCTGGGAGACCGCCGAACAGATTCTCGACGATAACGAGAACGCCTATCTGATTACGATGGACGAAGTCACGCCGGATCGCTTGCGGAATTTCGACATGGACGCGTTCGTCAATACCGGCTGTCCACGGATCACGACCGACGACGGGCCGCAATTCCACAAGCCGATGCTCACCCCCGGCGAGTACCGGATCGCAGTCGGCGACGAACCGCTCGATAGCCTCTCGTTCGATACGTTCCACGGTACCTGGTGAATTGCCTCGGGGTCGCGGCCCGGGACATTCTCCTCTACTGCTCGTACAGTGGTCCGACGTGCGAGTCACTGCCGCCTGCCACTGAGTTTCGATCGGGGGCGATCGATCCCTTCTGGCTTTCGGCACCGACCGCCACCAATCGGTTTCGAGCTCTACAAATAATATGCCTGTATTGGTCTCGGAGAAAGAATGTTATTCTCATACAGAAATATCTGGATTACCAGACTATTTTGTCTAAATATCGGTAATGAGCTTTTGATTCCAAATCAGTTTGGAGCAGTTCTTTTGCACACTAGTCGCCGATCAGTAGTCGATGAGTAACTCAGCTACGAGCGGACCCCGAACCGACGCTCGCGACGAATTCTTTGGTGCCCTCGCTAATGCCCGTCGACGGGTCGTCGTCCGCATCGTCTCCGAGAGATCGCCGGAGGGAATCGGGAAAAACGATCTTGCGTTCCGACTCGCAGCGGTAACAACGGATAACACGCTCGTATCCGTCTCTGACGACGATCACCAGCGCACGCTCGTCGATCTCCACCATCGACTGTTACCACCGCTGAAGGACGCGGGATTACTCGAGGAAACCGAGGACGGGGCGGTCGTAACAACCGATCACTGGACGTTCGACGATACCCGATTCGACCGTCCGGTGTCGATCGGTGCGGGTGACGAGCAGGACGGTCGCGACGCGGTATTCCACGCACTCGCCGACGAACGTCGACGGACGGTCCTGTCTGTACTTACCGCCCAGTATCATCCGATCGCCACGGAAACGCTCGCTCGCGACGTCGCGGCCCGCGAGGCGGGAAAGACCGAGCGCGAGGTTTCGAAACGGCACGTCGACGATGTTCACGCGTCGCTCGTTCACGTTCACCTCCCGCTTTTGGACGAAGCCACCCTCGTCGGCTACGATAGCGAGGACGGACGTGTCTCTTACGAGGGCCATCCCCTCGTTCGTGTCGAGTGATTTCGATCTGCCGCGCGTTCGACGCCGTCCACTCGCTGCAGCGCTCCCTCCGACCACGTACGCTGCCGTGGTTCTCCGCTCGTTCCGTCACCGAATACGATAACACTTACCGGGTAGCTCTTCGCATCTTCGGGTATGATCGAAAGCGACTGGAGCGATTGGCTCGTCCGTGACGTCGCAGACGCGACACCGGATGGGGTCGCGATCTGGTATCTCGGTTGCAACGGGTTCATTTGCAAGGGAACCGAGGGGACGACGATCTACATCGATCCGTACCTCGGCCTCGGTGATCCGCCGCGGACGGTTCGCATGATTCCGGTGCCGTTCGATCCGAACGACGTCACCGAGGCCGACGCCGTCCTCGCGACGCACGAACACACCGACCACGTTCACGGACCGAGCCAAGCGCCTATCCTCGCGAATACGGGTGCATCCCTGTACGCTCCTGACGATAGCATCACAGTCGCTCGTGAAGACGAGAACTGGACGGCCGAGTGGGACGTCAGGGACGACCAATTGACCGAAATAGCCGAGGGGGAGACGCTCGAGATCGGCGAGTTCACGATCCACGTCGAGGACGCGTACGATCCCGACGCGACGCACCCGGTGAGCTACGTGATAGAACACGATGCGGGCACGTTCTTCCATGGCGGGGATACCAAACCGACCGACGGGTTCGCTCGTATCGGAGACGAGTTCGATATCGATCTCGCGGCGCTCGCCTTCGGAACCGTCGGCCAGATTCCCGACAAGCAGACTCGCGAGCCGACCCGAACCCGCTGGTACAACGACGAAAATCAGGTCATCGAGTGTGCTGGCGCCCTCGAGTGTGAGCGACTCCTGCCGAGCCACTGGGATATGTGGAAGGGCCTCACCGCAGATCCGACGGCGCTGCACCATCACGCGCGCAGTTTCGAGCATCCGCGCCGACTCGAAATCGTCGAGATCGGCGACCGCGTCGATCTCTAATCCTGTCGTTCTATCGATATGAGTCCGTCCGCACAATTTATAGTAATGGTATGGTAACGTTGGTCTCATATGAGTAGCACCGCCGACACTGACGACGTGATCGAGATCAGCACAGACGGGATATCCGTCCGGAAATCGTTTACAGCGAACGAATTTCCCGTCCCAGCGATCCGGTTCGAGATCGAATCGAATCGCGAGGAACCGGTTACGTTTCAGCTTTCGGAAGACGTTCCGTCATCGTTTCCGATGGATCGAGTCGGATTCCACCCGGACTATCACAGCGACGACTGGACGGCTTTTCAGGACAATCACGTCGAGTTCACCGCGACGCTCGAGCCAAACGAACGCCTCGTAACGGTCTACGGGATTCAACTCCAGGACGAAAGACGAGGCGCAGAATTTCTCTCCGAACCGACCGTCGTCGAACGCAGCGGCGACGACGATATCGAGCGGTCGGATGCCGAGGAACTCGACGACGACCTTCTCGGCAACATCGTCGCTGAGGACCGTAGTCAGGCCGTCAAAGATATGATCAGCGGGGAGACTGAGTCAATGCCAGGTCTCGAGGAACCAGAACCGAGAGGACTCGACGCGGAGGTCGACCTTGGCGGAGGCATTGGGTCGATCGACGAGACACCGGAGGACTCGGTCGGCCTCGATCTCGATCTCAGCGGTATCGATCCAGACCCGATCGACGTCGATGCGGACGACCTCGAGGACGAGGGGGATGAACCGCCGGACATCGATCTCGGGTTCGAAGAAGAAGAAATCCCGGGGCCGGAGACCGAATCACCTGCGATCGACACGGGCGCTGACAATGCAACCGACCGACTCGGCGTCGATCTCGATATCGGAGGGAGCGTTGACGAGGGGACCACAACCGACTCGTCGGGCGATTCCGGAATTACAATCGATCTCGGACTCGACGATTCAGAAACCGGCGTCGATGAAGACGATGCGCCGTCCATGGAAACCGATATCGGAGGAGGCGCTGGCGAGGGGACCCCAGCCGACTCGTCGGACGATTCCGGGATCACAATCGATCTCGGACACGACGATTCAAAACCCAGCGTCGGTGGAGACGATGCGCCGTCCGTAGAATCCGACCTCGACCCGAAGCCAGTCGGAGAGCCGGATATCGATACGGGGCCGGTTGGAGAGCCCGACCTCAAGTCGGGGCAGGCCGAAACGACCGAACGGGCGGAACGAACCAAGGAACCGACCTCCAGCGTCAAGCCCGAAGTTTCCGGTTCGATCGCGGCGCGTCTCGCGACCGAGATCCGTGAGGAATCAGTCGACGAGGAGGATCTCGATGTTATTCAGACAGCGCTCGATACAGAACTCGACCCCGAGCCGTCGGGGGGCCACATCGCGAAGATCGACCATCTTCAGTCTCGCATCGAGGAGGTCGCCGCCTATACGGACGCACTCGAGACGTTCCTCGAAGAAAATGGCACCGGCGCACAGCTCATCGACGAACTGCAGACCGAATTCGACTCGCTCGAAGCCGACTTCTCGTCCATGGACGACAGACTCGAGGAGATGAACACCCGGGTCGACGACGTCGAGGCCGATATCGTCGATCTCAGCGACTGGAACACTGATCTCGAAGCTGACCTGGGGGCCGTAACGGACGACGTCGACGCCGTCGAGGGGACCGTCGACGAACTCGCAGACAACATCGAGGCCGTCGACGACGAGGTCAAATCTGTCGCCGCCGATCTCGAATCGGTAGAGAGTGACCTCGACGACGTCAGATCCGACGTGACCGAGATCCATACGTGGCGCGAGCAGCTCGGGTCGATGTTCTCCGAATAGCGCTGTCACGCGCTTCCAGCCGACGCGGACAGGGTTCGGTTTTGGTTTCAGCGTACGTCTATCCCGAAACACAACTCGTTTATCCGTCGCCGGTCGAGGACCGGTCGATGGGCGAGACGATACCGATCGCTGTTCCACGCAAGGGCCGGCCGCTCGAGTCGGTTCTCGACCGGCTCGCGAATCGACTCGACGTCCCGGAATTAGCGGACGACGTCACGTCGATCCTTCGTCACGAAAAGGCGCTCACGAAGGGGACGATCGATGCCGACGAAACCGACATCTATCATCGTCTCGCAGAATACAGTACCGTCGACGATCCGACCGCTCCCGAGTTTACCTTGTTACGGGACGATCGCGCCGGAAAACCGCGCCGAATTGTCTTCGATAGCGTCACGATCCCGCTCACCGACGTCGAGGGTGCGCCCGACGACACCGAAATTCAGCTCGTGGGGCGTGAGGAGCCCTTTCGCGCCCTTCGAACCCACGAATTCGCGCTCGGATTCGACAGCGCCGATCTCGTTCTCGAGGAGGTCGTCGAGTTACGGCCGGAACCGCTCCAACGGATGGCCGACGTGAACGCTCGAATCAACCCGTCGGACACTGACGTGCAGGTCGTCACCGGACTCGCAGACACGGTCTATCACACGCTGTTGGCTACGCCCGAAGTCGTCCCCGCGGCGGGATCACTCGACCGGGATTTCCTCGCAGAGTACGAGGGCCCGCTTTGTATCGAGCCGCGGTACGAACGTCTCGTTCAGGCGGTACTCGGGACGCGGACCCTCGACGGAGTCGAATTCCGCTATCCCGAGGCGGGCCGCGAAGAGGAAGCAGAGATAGCAGACGCGGGACTCGGTGTCTATCTGACCGTCACCGGGTCGACCGCACGGGATCACGGCCTCCTGCTCGGCGAACGACTGTTCCCGAGTGAGACCGTTCTGCTCGAAAACACGGTTGAGACCACGGACACGATCAATTTCGTCCGCTCTGTGGTGAACGGATCTGACCTCGAGACGGAACTCGCTGTGGAACCGTAACTCGAACCCCGAATTCGAACGGGGCGCTGGCCGAATCTGCTCGACGATGCAGTTCGTGTTTTTGCAGCTTCGTGTGTTGCAGTTACCGGGCATTCTGTCGCTATTCCATATTAATTTGATATAGCTTCATGGAGTTTATGCGCTCGAAATCTGTCTCGATAACTGGGTCGATATGGAGTACTAACTCCGACTACGACGCTGAAATTTCGCCAAACGATTCCGCCGCGAGTGCCGTCTCCGGCCCTTACGACTCCGTTGAGGGATTCGATTATGCAGTGACGGCGTAGATGTGAGCGAGATACGTTTCCCGAACGCGGTCGCCCCAGTTATGGGTGTACGTGTCGATGACGTCACCGGCGACGTCACCGCGAAGGTACTGAACGATCCCTCGATCACCGGTTCGGTCCCGAAGATGCGTGGTGAAGAAGTGCCGGAAGTAGTGTGGTGTGACGTTCTCCCGGGTTCCACCGCCAGTCCGGTACCATCCGCGCCTTCGTGCGTGTTTTTCTACGATATAGCGAACGTCCGATGGAGAGAGCCGTTTCCCCCACGAATCACCAGTATCGAGAAAGAGCGGCCGAGCCGGCGATACCGCATCCGGACGGATCGCGAGCCACTCGAGCAACACGCGCTCCAGTTCTTCGTCCACCGGAACGACCGTGTCTCGCTTTCGTTTGTTTGAGGCCGTCCGTTCTTCGCCGTTGACGACCGTTCCACGGGCTGGCTCCGCCGAAACAAACAGCGAGGACGATCGGCGTTCGAGTCCGACGCGGGGTGTCCAATCGATGTCGAGGTTCCCTGATTTGAAATTTAGATCTCGAAGGTCGAGGTTACAGAGTTCGCCGACACGCATCCCCGTCTTCAGAAGTGCGATCACGACAGCTCGCTCCAGTGGGTGTCCGATCTCGGCGACGAACGACCGCATTTCCGGAACCGACAGATCACGCCTCGTGGGGTTCGTATCGATCGATTCGGGCAGTTCTTCCATCACGAGTCCCATCGGATTGGCTTCGAAGACACCGACTCGAGTCATATAGTCGTAAAATCTATTGAGATAAGAGGCGTACGTCGCGATTGTACTGGTTTCGAACTCACCGCGTAGTGAGTGGATCCAGGCCATACACTCCCGTCGCTCCGGCGCGGCGACCGAATCGACGTCGAAGCGTTCGTCGACGAACCTCTCGAACTGTCGAAGCACGCGCTCGTAGGCCTCGATCGTCCGTTCGCTCTTGCCGTGGTATCGCTGGTCGTCGAGAAAATACGAGATAGGGTCGTCGACCTCCTCCGGCGGCGCCCCACCGGGGTCAGTCGCCATCGTCACCACCGTCGACCGTGGTGTATCCTCCGTGGCGCCCGCTGTATCGGATTCGATTGTTCGTCTGCAGTTGTTCGATCGTCTCGTCCAGTCGTGATTCGATGTCCTCGGAGACCGCATCGAGAAGTTCGTCCCACGAATACGTGTCAGCAGAGAGTAACTCGAGAACCTGTGTTTCGAGGCCGTTACCCCCAGGGTCTGGGTCCGAAGAAGAGGGTTCCGTCGTGTCGGGTTCGAACCCTTTTCGACCGGCCTGAACCATCGTTCTGACGAATTCGCTTTGACTCATCTCGAGGCTGTCTGCGTGGGATTGCCACTCCGACTTCTGGTAGGCCGGGACGTACGTTTTGACAGCAGTTCGAGATGTATCCGACGATTCGCTCATATCTTCGGTATCAAACGCGATGACCTTCAATCTACCCATAAATTGAGCTAAGGGACTTTATCTCGATTTGTGTGCCTAATCTCACGCCGCAAGTATGCCCACAATTGGATATTATATCCACATTTGGGATACTGTTTCGGATATTAACTCCACACTATTGGGCCCACTATTCGAGATATGATTGTTGGGCACGACTATCTCGACCGGGAGAGTTGCATGTCGATCCAGACGAAAAATGGACAGTTCGCCGTCTTTTCATTACCGCAGACGGTGACGGACGGTCGGTTGCCGAGCCTTCGATTGCGTCTTCGTTGCGAGTAAACTGGCCTATCGTAGTGATTTACGATCGGACTACGAGAATGCCCCAGGGCGTGACCCCGAGGCGATTCACACCTTCCGCTGACGCATATTTCCCACCGCTTCTGCCTTCCGTTCGCCGTCTCTCAGCTGTCTCCGGAGGAGTCTCGATACGTCGCCCGTCCGACGGACACACCGTCCGAAGCGAGCGCCCGAATGGGCGTGAGCAGGGCGGGGAGGATGTCAAGACTGAGTCCACAGTGGAACTATACTCGGCTGAAGCGGCGCAGTTCGGCCTCCTCCTTTCGGAGACGGAGAAGCGTTCATCGGACGGGAGACTGCTTTCAGGAGACACGGTGGCCGGTTCCATCGCACCCCGTCTGCTCACCTTATTCTCTGCGTTCATTCCGGATCGGTGCACGAGCAAACCCACGAAGGAAACTCGTGGACGATTCGGGCGAAACGGTACACGGCTCCGACGGAATAGTTCTGACTGTATACCTATTTGATGTCCCTGTATTGTTATTTGCTACTTCATGGCATCAGACGCCGACTGAGGACGACCACACAAACTCTATTTCGCTATACAGAATTATTTGAGTGACAATACTTCGTGGATTCCCGATCACCGCTCGGTGTCGTCAGGTTGCCAGTCATCCATCGGTTCGCTCGAGTCTCGAAACCATCCGTCCCTCATCCGGTCTCGTTTTCGCGCGCGGAGGCGGTCCTGAAGCCGTTCTTCGATTTCGGCTTGAATTTCGAGTCCGCGATCCGCATCGACGTCGTGGGCTGTCGCCGCTCGACCGAAGAACGAGGCTGAACTCGCGGTGTCTGCCGTCACGCTGGCGAGCCGTCTTCGCCGCTGAAAGATCGTCGCTTCGTGGAGGACGGCCTGCACTCGGTAATGTGGGACGATTTTCGTCGTCCGCCGCCAGAATCCCGTGCGCGTCAGCAAAAACCGATCGCCGACCTGAAACCCTCGATTCGCCCATTTCAGATGCGCCGCGATTGGAACGACGACAGCGATCACGAGAAGGACGTACCACTGTCGAACGACGGCAGTGTACCGCGCTCCAAGATATGCGACGGTAACGACGGCGGCAAGAACGAGCAGGTACCGGACCGCATACCGTTCTCTGGCCCGTTTCGGCGGGGATTCGAGGTCCACCGGCCCGAAGGGTTCAATCGCCCGCGCGAGCGCGGTCACGCGCTCGGTGTCCGCGAGCGGAATCGCAGATTCCGTGCCGCGCGACTCCTGTCCGGGTGCGTACCCGGCCGTCTCGACGCTCAGTGCCGCAAAGCCAAACCATCGAAACGGAATCGACTCGGAGATCGTAAGCGTCTGGACCTTCTCGAGGGGGATCGTCCCGCTGTACCGTTGGAGGAGCCCACGTTCGTAATAGAGCTCGTCGCCGACGCGAGTGAGACGGAACCCGTAGTAGCGGGTGAACGTGAGTGCTGCACTGAGGATCCAGGCGGCGAGCACGAAGGCCACGAGTCCCCAGACGAGTGCACCCAGTCCCGTTGCCGGTCCCGGTAGCTCCGCGGGCCGATCGACCGGAATCAACGTAGTGGGATCGAACCCGCTGGCGAAAGAGAGCGCGATACCGCCAAGCACGCTCGCTCCTGGGTCGATCGTGAAGACGCTCAGGATCGTGAGTTCGCGCGGCTGGATTTCGAACAGGACGTCTTCGTCCTCGGCCGTTGTCGTCTCGTGTGAAGCGGCGCGGTCTTCGTCCGCGGACGCATCGGCGCTATCGGTTTCGGTGCGAGCGCTACGTCTCAGTTGCCGTCTGAGACGGCGGGCCTCCGTTTCATCCACGTACCGCAGACTGACTTCGGTCTCGCCGCCGCCGGCGGTTTCGATGTGGACCGCGGCGATACCGACGACTCGTTCGACGACGTTCTGTCTGATATCGACGTTTTGAATTCGCCCCAGGGGGAGTTCACGATCCCGACGCGAAATCACCCCGGACGTGACGTCGAAGGTGTCCTCGGTGAGTTCGTACCGGAACCGCTGGTAATAGGCGAACTCGTAGACGATACCCGTGACGATACCGAACGCGACGAGACCGAAAACCGACAGCAGGTCCATCCCGTTCCCGCCCGGCGAGACGACGACGCCGACGACGAAAAACACGAACCCGGTATTGAGGCTCCGCGAGAGCGACCGGACGGCGATAGACGCTGGATGGAGCTTTCTCATCTCGCCGCTCACACTGCATCTTCTCCCGCGCTCTCGATTGCGAGTCGACGCAACGCTTCCTGTAAATCTTCGGCGCGTGCAGGCGTCAGTCCGGGAATGGCGACGTCCGAACTCCGCGAACCGGCGGTAAAGACGACGACCGTCGCGAGGCCAACGGTTCGCTCAAGTGGCGACCGCCGTGAGTCGACGTGCTGCACACGAACGTACGGGACGACCGTCTGGATCCTCGTAAAGACCCCGCGTTTGATGTACAGATCGTCGTCGCGGAGATCGAACCGCCAGACGGAGTACCGTCGCCAGGCGACAAAGACTCGAACAACGGCCAGTACGATAACGACGGCAGCCACCGCCGGAACGAAGACACTCGGTACGGGGACCCAGAGATCAGTGCGGGAAAGCGCGATCGCCCCGCCCACGACGAACCCGCCGAAGATCGCGGCTCGAGCGAATGCGAGGACGAGCCAGACGACTCGAACCCGCGGGGTGAGCCGTTCCATACGTGTCTCGACGGAACAAACGGGATTAAAGGGTGGGAAAGCGGCGGCAATTCTCAGGGCGTGAGAGACCGGCGGAACGACATCGGCTTATCGCCTCGATCGCTCGACGAGTCGCCGTGAGGGCGGCGGTACGACCACGACGTCGGTCGAGCGAAAAAATTCGGTCGTGCCAGGAGCGGCTGCGTACTCTCGTTCGTTCGGCGGGGGCCGCGGGAAAATCGGGGGAAGGGCGTCAGTGGGTCGCGGTCCGGACGTCTTCGACACGATACAAATCTTCCTGGAGTCCGTCCCCGTCACAGTCCTCGTTCGGACACTCGTAGTGCCACCCATCCTGGGTCGCTTCCGCTTCTCGGAATCGATCACCACATACCTGACAGAAAAGTTGTCCCTTTTTGCACGTATCTCGGTGTAACTCAAGGGCGAGCTCCGTCTGAAACGACTGGTTGCAGTTACGACAGGTGTACATATTTTGTCTGATGCGAGCCTCCATCAAAACTGCTTGGGTTCTTTTATTCCGACGGGAACGGAGCCGATTCGGCCTCGTTCCCTCGATTTGCTGAAAATCAATCGGGAAAAAAGAGCAAGCCGAATTCGGGTTCACTCGATCACGAGTATAATTTGTGCCGACCGATCGTTCGAACGCTGAACACCCTGCGTACGCCAATCGAACTTCTATAAGTGATCTGTGAATTCAGGAGTGATGATGCGCCACGTCTATCGTGGCGTCTTTCATTAGCACTTTATATCCTTGGGCCGAACGGCCGAAGTAATGGATTCGCTCGTCATTGGGGGAAGACTGATAGCAGGCGGGTTGCTCATACTAGCGAATGCTTTCTTTGTCGCTATCGAGTTCGCGCTGACTCGCGCTCGTCAGTTCACCGAGGAGGAATTCGTCCGTGGTGACCCGAAACTCGAGCGAGCGTGGGAGATGACGGACAATCTCGAGATTTATCTCACCACGTGTCAGGTGGGTATTACGGCCTCGAGCATCGCGGTGGGGATCGTGGCCGAACCGGCATTGGCCGCAATCTTCGAGCCGCTGTTCGAGAACACAATACTGGCCACCATCGGAAGTGGGGCAATTCTTGCCTTCCTGATCATCAACCTCGTCCACCTCACCCACGGCGAGCAGACGCCGACGTATCTTGGTGTCGAGCGGTCGCGGATGGTCTGTCGATACGGTGCCGCTCCGTTGTACTGGTTTCACTGGATCATCTCGCCGCTCATCACGATCGGCGACGGCGTCGCGAAATGGACGCTCAGGCTCTTCGGGATCGAGATGACTGGCGCGTGGCTCGAGACCGAAGAGGACGTCATCGAATCCCGTGCTGACCTCCGAAACCGACTCGGATCGATTCTCGAAGAGGGCGACCTCCCGGACGAGCGACGTGAAGAGATCATGAACGCGTTCCAGATCGGCGAACAGTCGATCCGCGACGTGATGGTCGGGTCGGAGGAAATCGTCGCGGTGTCGACGGACGACGACGCCGAGTCAAACCTCGAAAAAATGGCGGAACGGCCCCAGACGCGGTATCCGCTGGTCGGTGCCGACCTGACCGACTTTCGGGGAATCGTCTACACACCGGTCTTCCTCAGACACCGCGAGGAACTCGCCGACGGCGACCTCGACTTCGCTGAACTGGCTGCGCCGCCGATGACGCTCTCACCCGACACCGACGTGAGCGACGCGGTCGACCAGTTCCAGGCGGAAAAGCAGGAACTGGCGCTCGTGATCGAAGACGGCGAGGTCGTCGGACTCGTCACGATCACCGACTTGCTCGAGGCGGTGATGGGTGACATCGAGGACCCGCTCGATTTGGAACGGCTCGAAACGGCCGAACGCTGAACTGGACTGCCGACCGCGGGTCGGTACGTCGTCGATCGCTCCGCGATTTCGCCCGAGGATAACCCACCGCGCAAAACCACGGCGTCCGTTTTTGTTCATCGCCCCAAAACGGGGACCCATGCACGACGATATTTTGGTCCCGACCGACGGCAGCGACGCGAGCGCGGTGGCCGTCGACGAGGCCATAGAAATCGCAGATCGGGAACAGACCACAGTCCACTTCCTCCACGTCGTCGACGCCGGCACAGAAATGTCCGCAGGAGCGTCGGGATCGATCGCCCCGCAGCTCACGGAGTCACTCGAAGCGCAAGCCGAATCTGCGCTGGATGAGGCCGCGAATCGCGCAGATCGGGCGGGCGTGAACTACGATCGAACGACCCTCGAGGGCGATCCGCACGAGGTGATCGCCGAGTACAGCACCGGACACGACATCGACCTCATCGTCATGGGTGCCAGCGGTCGATCGGGTTTGAAAGAACACCTTCTCGGGAGTACGACCGACCGCGTGGTGCGAACGGTCGAGACGTCGGTGCTGATCGCACGCCCCTGAACAAGCAGAGCGGCGAGCAGGAACGGACACAGCGTGCTGGACCGCTTCAGTCGTCTTGGCCGAGAATGCCGCGTTCGGTCATTTTCCGGGAGTCGAGCACTTCGTTGGCTTCCTCCTCGTCTAGGTACCCTTTCTCGAGGACGACCTCGCGGACTGTCTTCCCTTCCTTGAGCGCGGTCTTTGCGACCTCGCTGGCCTTATCGTAGCCGATGTGGACGTTGAGCGAGGTTGCCATCGCCATCGACTGTTCGACGCGGTCCTGGCAGTACTCCTCGTTGGCCTCGAGTTTCCGCACGAAGCGCTCGCCGAAGACCTGACTCGCGTTCGAGATGAGTTCCGCAGACTCGAGGAAGTTGTGTGCGAGGACGGGTTTGTAGAGGTTAAGGTCGATCTGGCCCTCCGCCGCGCCGGCCGAGACGGCGGCGTCGTTGCCGACGACCTGTTTGTGAACCTGGTTGACGGCCTCGGCGACGACGGGGTTGATCTTGCCGGGCATGATCGAGGAGCCGGGCTGGTTCTCGGGCTGTTCGATCTCGCCAAGCCCGTTGCGCGGCCCGGAGGCCAGCAGGCGGAGGTCGTTGGCGATTTTGTTCAACGATCCGGCGACGGTCCGCAGCGCACCGTGGGCCTCGGACATCGCGTCGTGGGCGGCCTGCGCCTCGAAGTGGTCGTCAGCTTCGCGGAACTGAACACCCGTCTCCTTCGTGATGTACTCGGCCGCGCGGCCGGGGAACTCGGGGTGCGTGTTCAGCCCGGTCCCGGTCGCGGTCCCACCGAGCGCGAGTTCGCTGAGGTGGTCACGGACCTTGTCGACGCGGGCCAGCCCCTTCTCGACCTGCGTACGGTAGCCGCCGAACTCCTGGCCGAGCGTGACCGGGGTGGCATCCTGCAGGTGCGTCCGGCCCGTCTTCACGACGTCGTCGAATTCCGTTTGTTTCTCCTCGAGTGCTTCGCGGAGCATATCGAGTGCGGGGATGACGTCCTTCTCGACGGCCTCGAGGGAAGCGACGTGCATCGCGGTCGGGATGACGTCGTTGGACGACTGGCCGTAGTTGACGTGGTCGTTGGGGTGGACGACGCGGTCGCCGATTTCCGCGTCCATGATTTCGGCGGCGCGGTTGGCGATGACCTCGTTTGCGTTCATGTTCGAGGAGGTTCCGGATCCGGTCTGGAAGACGTCGACCGGGAACTGATCGTCGTGTTCACCGGCGATAACCTCGTCGGCGGCCTCGATAATCGCCTCGGCGACGTCGTCGTCGACCAGACCGAGGTCGCGGTTGGCTTGCGCAGCGGCCTTCTTGACGACGCCGAGCGCGCGGACGAATCGGCGGCTGAACGTGATCCCGGAGATGGGAAAGTTCTGGATCGCACGCTGCGTCTGGGCCCCCCAATACGCGTCTGCGGGAACCTCCATCTCGCCGAGGCTGTCCTCCTCGATTCGGTAGTCGTCTCCGTCTGCCATAGCGAAGGGTTGGAGGCGGTCAGGTAAAATCCACCGAAAGCCCGATATCGTCTGACTGAACGCGCTCGCGCAGAGCCGACTGAAGTCGTTCCCGGCCCGTGCAGTGAACCTCGCGAGCCGTCTCGAGGTGGATGTCGTCGATCGACGGGGTTCCCCAAGCGAACGTCCGCGAACTGGCGGTGTCGACGGCGAGCGACGCCAGCCCGAGTCGACGCTGGAAAATCGAGCGCTGCGTCGAGACCGTCTGGATTCGATAGTACGGAACGACGGTCGTCCGGCGCTTCCAGAACCCGCTTTTAATCACGAGATGGTCCTCGCCGACGAAGTAGCCCAGATTGACGTATTTCAGATGGGCAGCGGGCGGAACGACGACGAAGGCGACCACGGAGAGGTACCAGCGGTCGACGGTCGAAACCCGCGTGAGTCCGAGTGCGGCCACAACGATGACGCAGGCGAGTAGCGAGTACCGAACGAGATAGCGTCGACGGGCCAGCGTCGGCGGTCGACGAAACGCGGGCGTTTCCACGCCGGTTATGTTTTCGGCGAACCGGTAGATGCGATCCGATTCCGCGAGCGGGACGGCCGACTGGCTGGCGCTACCCACGTCGGGACCGTAGCCGGCAGTTTCGACCCATAAACCGGCGTAGCCGACCAGTCGCTGAAGCGGGTTCTCCGTAACCGTGACCGACTGGACCTTCTCGGCGGGGATCGAACCGCTGTAGCGTTGGATCAGCCCGCGCTCGTAGACGAAGTCCTCACCAGCTCGTCCCAGCCGGAATCCGTGGTAGTTCGCGATTGTATAGAGCGCGCTCGAGACGTACGTCGCGCCGACCCACTGGAGGATCGTCACCCCGATCAACACGAGAAGGGGACCGACGGCTGCGCCGTCAATCGCTTCCGGACCGCCGAGTGGCTGGGCTGCCAGCAAGACGAACGCTGGTACCAGCCCCGAGCCGGAATCAGCGCCTTGAAGGAACAGCAGTATCGCGACCGGGAAGACGGCCGCGCCCCATCTGAACGATGTCAGTGCGTAGACCAGGAGTTCCTTCAATTCGAGTTCGAACAGGAGAACCGGTCCGCCCTCGTCTCGAGGGCGGTCAGCCGAGGTGAGTTCGTCGACGCCAGGGGCGTCGGATGCGTCGGCTGTGGTCGATCGGCCGGCCTCACCGGTCGTCCCATCGTCGATTGCTGCCGTTCGCCGACGGATTTCCGATCGAAGCCGCTCGGCCTCGTCTTCGCTCACAAAGTTCAGTGTGGCTTCCGTCTCGCCGCCGCCGGCGGTTTCGATCGAAACGACGGCGAGCCCCAGGATTCGCTGGACGATACCCTGGGCAACGTCGACGTTCTGAACGCGGCGATACGGTATCTCTCGAGATCGCCGAGAGAAAACGCCGGAAGTGACGTCGAACGTGCTTGACGTGATCTCGTACGTAAATCGGTAATAGTAGACGATCCCGTATCCGATCCCGGCGACGAGACCGAGAGGGGACAGCACGAACAACAGATCGATATCGATGTCGAAGATGCTGGATCCGACTCCCACGAGAAACAATGGGATCGACAATCCGGTCACCCCTCGCTGGAGGGCCAGCGTCACGGCGCTGAGCGGATGTAAGCGATTCATCTCAAACGGCGTCCTCTCCCCCGCTCTCGACGGCCAGTTCGCGAAGCGTATCCTGCAAACTTCGGGCTCGAGACGGCGTCAAACCCGGTATTCGAACATCTGCGTTCCGGGAACCGGCCGTGTAGACGACGACGCTCGAGAGTCCCAGCGCCCGTTCGATCGGACCGAATTGCGTATCGACGTGCTGTACCCGGACGAACGGGACGGCAGTTTCGACGATGGTGACGACGCCTCGCTCGAGGTAGAGTGCGTCGTCTTGTAGCTCGAACCGCCAGATCTGATAGAGTCGGACGGCGTAGACGCCACCGAGGGCGAACCCGAGGAGGACGACCACGACCACGACGGACGTTGGAACGGTGACGAGCCACACGTCGACCGCGGCGAGGCCGACACCGAGGAGAGCAGCGACGAGAGCGCCCCGGGCGATCCAGAGCAATCTAATGCGGGGATGAAGTGATTCCATATCCTCAATGTGTCAGTACCAGTGGATAAAGCTACGGTTCCGCCGGTTTGAATCGGCAGAAGAGAACGAGCGATCCACGAGCGAGGTAATTCCATCCGAACGGCCAGTCAGCGCGTGCTCGGATTGTGAAACGCGACCCTCAGTCTCAAGGGCGGTCGTCAGTGCTGCCGGGTGTGAGCGCTCGCGGCGAGCAGTCAATCGTGTGACGAAGGTATTTATCACGGTCTCTGATCAACGGTTCTCCCACATGGCTTCAGATACGTCAGAGACGGATCAGTGGGAGAACGTCGAAGTCAGTCGCGATGGTCACGTCGGCCGAATCACGCTCTCACGTCCCGAGGCGATGAACACGTTCAGTACCGGACTCGCACAGGATCTCGATGCGGCCCTTCACACGCTCGACGAGGATCCCGACACACGGGCGATCGTCGTCGAGGGGGCGGGCAAGACGTTCTCAGCCGGGATCGATCTCTCAGAACACGGCGACCACGAGGCCAAATCGGAGTACGAAGAGTGGGTGACGCGGATGGAAGAACCGTTCCATACGCTGACCGAGATGCGGACGCCCGTGGTTGCCGCTGCCCACGGCCATGCGGCCGCCAACGGGATTGGTCTGGTCGCTGCCTGCGATCTTGCAGTGGCCGACGAGGGAACACAATTCGGGGCCACGGCCCCGAAAGTCGGCCTCTTTTGCATGGGGCCTGCGGTGCCGTTGATGAACGCACTCAACAGAAAGCGCTGTCTCGAACTCATTCTGACCGGCGAACTGATCGACGCGGAGACGGCTCTCGAGTGGGGCTTGATCAATCGCGTGGTCCCCGAAGGCGACCATCTGGAAACGGCGATGGAACTTGCGGAAACGATGGCGTCGAAGAGCCCCACGGCGGTACAGATGGGAAAGCGAGCGTTCTACGAGATGGTCGAACTGGACTACGACGACGCGCTCGAGTACTCGAACGAGCGATTCGCCGCCCTTTGTACGACGGACGATGCACACGCCGGGATCGAGGCCTTCCTCGACGGGGAACCGCTCTCGGCCGATGAGTGGCCCGAAACGTAACGGTCCCCTTCTCCGCGGGAGACGGAACCGAACTCGCGGTCCCGGTTACCCGTCTACCTCGAGGTCGTCGTACTCAGCGGGCGTGTAGGTCGAGAGTTCCAGGGCGTGGATGTCGGTCGTCATGTGTTCGCCGAGACTGTCGTAGACTTTCTGATGCTGTTGAACCAGCGGCAGGCCCTCGAACGCGGGTGAGACGACCGTCGCGGCGAGGTGGTCCTCGTCGTGTTCGTCGCGCGCGTGCGTGACAGTTGCCTCGGCGTTCTCGAGATTCGATTCGATGAGTTCCTCGACAGCGGTCGGATTCATACTGGAGGGTTCGTCGCTCGAGGCAAAAGCGCCGCGGTCGCGGCAGCGGATTGCGACACGGCCGACGCCCGGACCGATGGTTCGCTCAGAACGGGGTATCCGGCGGCACGTCGCGGCCCGAGGATCCCTGATCGGCCAATCCGTCGAGTCCGGTACTGACCGAAACGTGGTCGATCGCGTCGATCTCCGTCGGCAGCCGCTGTTGAATCGCGTGAGTCGTCATCGGGCTGATCCCACAACCGCTGCACGCCCCGCTGAGATTGATCGAAACGCGGCGCTCGTCGAGATCGATCTCGGTGATCGAAGAATCACCGCCGTGCATCTCGATCTGGGGGAAGTTCCGCCGGAGAAACAGCGAAACGTCTTCGCGGACGGCATCTTCGGTAGATGGCTCCTGGTCGGACTCGTTCATAGGCGCACGGAGGGCCTACAGCAGTTTATACTATCGGTCGAACTGGTTCACGTTTTTCTCCGAAGACCGGGGTATCCCGTCGAGTCGATTCAGGAGGTCTGATACGGTCTGCTGTACCGATGTACCGGTGCAACCACAGGACGGTCGCGGTTGCACCGGCAATGACGTACAATAGTCCGTATGAGGTGACGTGATTCTGCGAGCCACGGTGCGGATTCGATGACGGCGAATTTATACTGACTGGTGACACCGTCCACGATATGTCACTGGCAGCCGAGACGCGCCTGGCGGTCGATCGTCATCCGTTCCTCCTGACCGCGCTGCGGGCCGGCGTCGTCAACTATACCGCCGCTGCCCGCTATCTCGATGTCGACGGCGAAACTGATGCGATTGCCACGGCGCTCCGTCGGTACGCAGACGAATTGCCTGCGTACGAGACCGAGTCGCGGGACGTTCGTGTCCGGATGGAAAGTGGGATCGAACCGCTCGAGAGAGACGAGGACGGAGGCGGGTCGAGACATTCGAGCGGGGACGCGCTCGTCGCCGTAGGCGAGAGTTCCTTCGGCCCTGGCGGCGGCGATAGAACCGCAATTCTGGCGACTGGTGACGTCGATACGGCCGGTCTCGCGGCCGTGCTCGAACGCCTGTCTCTCGAGGGAATTTCGCCGGAGGCGACAGCGATGTCACACGAGACGCTGGTCATCGTGGTCAGACGACGAGAGAGCGCGAACGCACTGCGGGCGGTCGAAAGTGCACTCGAGTGTGTCGGTACACGTCTCGAGTAGCGATTACGAAATTGGAACCGCACACAGCCTTCCGAAATTGGAACCGCACACAGCCTTCGGCCGAGTCAGACACCGCGTTCGGGCGTCATCACACGCTTTAACTGTCGTCCGAGGCAAGTGAGCGTCATGACCCTGCACGTGACGAACACGTTGACGGGCGAGAAAGAGCCGTTCGAGCCACGGGATCCCCAGAACGTCCTCCTCTACTACTGTGGCCTGACGGTCTCCGACCCGCCTCACCTAGGCCACGCGCGGTCGTGGGTCCACGTCGACGTCATGCACCGGTGGCTCGAGCATCTCGGTTACGACGTTCGTCACGTCGAGAACTTCACGGACGTCAACGAGAAGATCGTCGCTCGAATCGGGGAGGACGACCTCGGAGAGAACGAACCCGTGGTCGCGGAGACCTACATCCAGCGGACGATCGACGACATGCGATCGCTGAACCTCCTCAGGGCGGAGGTCTATCCCCGGGTTTCAGAGCACATTCCCGAAATCGTCGACCTGGTCGAAACCCTGGTCGAAAAGGGCTACGCCTACGAATCGAACGGGTCGGTCTACTTCGACGTCACCAGCTTCGACGACTACGGCAAACTCTCGAACCAGGAACTCGACGAGATCGAATCACAGGGCGATCCCGACGAACGCTCGGAAAAGCGCAATCCGGCGGACTTCGCGCTCTGGAAGGCCGACGGCGTCGATCCAGAGGCCGTCGCAGAACACCGTCACGAGGGCGTCGACCAGGGGGGTGAGCCGCCGACGGGACTGACCTGGGATTCGCCGTGGGGCGAGGGTCGACCTGGCTGGCACATCGAGTGCTCGGCGATGAGCATGACTCACCTCGGGGAGACGCTCGACGTTCACGCCGGCGGTCGTGATCTGGTCTTTCCCCATCACGAAAACGAAATCGCCCAGTCGGAAGCCGCCACAGGCAAAGAGTTCGCGAAGTACTGGCTCCACTGCGAACTCTTCCAGATGGACGACGAGAAGATGTCTTCGAGTCTGGGCAACTTCGTCACCGTCGACGAGGCGATCGATCGGTGGGGGACGAACGTGATGCGAACGTTCCTGACCGCCGGTTCGTACAACAGCAAACAGCTCTACTCGGACGAGACGATCGCCGAGGCCGAAGAGCGTTGGGACCGCCTCGAGCGGGGGTACGAGGCGGCCGTCGACGCGCTCGACTCGCCCGACGCGAGATCGAAGACCGAGGACGGGACATTTCGCGATGAGATTTCGGGCGCGCGCGAGGCGTTCACGAACGCGATGAACGACGACTTCAATACGCGTGAGGCCCAGTCCGCATTACTGTCTGTCGTCACGGCGGTCAACCGCCACCTCGAGCGGACTACAGATGCGGACAACGAGACGGACGGCTACGACTACCGCGGCCTCCGGCGGGCCGTCGAGACGTTCGACGAACTGGGCGGTGTTCTCGGCCTCTCCTTTACCGGCGACACGACCGGCACGGCAGAACTTGCTGGCGATGTGGTCGACCTAGTCCTCGAGGTCCGCACTCGAGAGCGAGACGCCGGCAACTACGAACGTGCCGACGAATTGCGCGACGAGCTCGAGGCGCTCGGGATCGAAGTCCAAGATACCGACGAGGGGCCGACCTACCGGCTCCCGTCGGGCGAATAAGGAATATCAGATCGCCGATTGTGACGGTCTCGTTGGCCGACCCGTTCACGTAGGTGGCGAACCTCGAGCCGTCAATGAACAGCGGAACTGCTCGAGTCGAGCGACGAGGTCGCCCTCGACCGCACGACCGACGAGCGCAGTTCGCTCCGCTCCTCGCTCGAGTGCATGGAGTCGATCATCGACGATGTACTGGGATTCGACACGGCCGACGCGGTCGAGAAGACCGAATTGATTCCGCTGACGACGGCCGTCGAAACAGCGTGGGATCACGGCAACTACGGGGGACGAAGGTGGCGGCCGGTTCGACGTTCGGGACGTGTCACTGTGACAGGTGTCGCGACGAACGAGGCAGCAGTCGAGACGGTCATCAGGGAGTGAAGACCACCGCGGCGCTTATTTCCTCGAGTCTGGTCAGAGTGACTGACATGAATCGAAGGCTGTTCATCGGTGTGCTCGGGGTCGGGGCTTTCGGTACGGTAGCCGGCTGTCTCAGCAGCGGCGCCGACGATAGGCCGACGTTTTCTGCGACGCCGGCGCGCGTCTCCGAGGAAGCGGCGGGGGAGGCCGGCTATGGGTATCAGGGAACCAGAGAGCTGACCGAAGGAGCGCAGGTCGGCGGCCAGGACATCGAGGTGACGAGCTATACCAGCGTTTACGATCGGGGTATCGAACTGTCCGCTGAGCGGTTCGGAGCGGGAGCCGTGAAGGCGGGCGTGTTCGGCGTGACCTCGCTCCCGCAGGTTACCGTGGGCGGAGAGGAGTATGACCCCGTCGGCGACCGCTCGACGAGGTTCCTCGCTGAGCGAGTACAAAGCCACTACGCGGGAATCGAAGTCGACAGGGCACTCGGCGGCCGTGCGCTCCAGGCGCTCGGTCAACGGTTTTCGTTCCAGGCGTACGAGGGAACCGCGACGCTTCGGGGCGAGTACGACGTTCGCGTTCGGATCGACCTCACCCAGCGCGACCACGAGGACGACCACCTCGTCGTCGCAGCCGTGTATCCTGTCGCCGAACTCTTGCCGGGAGGTTCGGAACAGGGCAGGATCGATATCCTCACTCGAGGGCTCGAACAGTACGACGGTATTTCCGTCGATATCGTCGATCAGGACGGAAGTACCGGTGACACGTGAGAAGACGAGTGACCGTAATCGAACTGGGACGACGTCGATCACTGTTGGCTCCGAGAAAATCGTCTCGACGGAGTGTAACGACTGCCTACAGTCCGAGTGCAGTGGCTATCGGGAGTCCACTCGCGAGCGCACCGAGCAGGTAGCCACCGATGGCACCGCCGTTGAGCAGCGGCAATCCAGCGTGTGGGCGCCCTTTGAGCACCATGTGCATGAGAACGAGCAGTCCGCCGACAGTTCCGATCATCGCACCGAGCGCCGGCACGTTCACCGTGATACCGGGGACTGCGGCCGTGGGGAGGTCGAGAAACGAAGCCGCGCTGGCGACGAGAACCGTCGGAATAACCGCGTCGCCGAGGCCGATGAACAGGGCGTCACGCTCGAGCGCGTCCGTCACGGAGTCCTCATCGGCGTTCGCACCCGAGCCGTCGGCATTCGCTTCTGAGCCGTCGTCAGTTCCGCCCGCCCTGCCGATGTTGCCAGCATCGCCGACAGCGTTTGCGTCGGTTGCGGATTGGTCGGTTGTGACAGCGTCGCCGCCGTCGCTCTCGAGGACACCGTCCGTACTCCCCGCGGCGAGATAGGAGTACGAGAGCGTCGTCGGAACGACGAGGACGACAGGAATTTTGAGGTCCATTACGCCTTCAGCGAGATCCAGCATGTGTTCGGTGCCGTAGACGCTGATAGCGTCGTAGACAGCCAGTACCGTGAGTAACAGTATCGTCGGAAGAATGCCGAAGCTGATACCGAACAACGCCGCAGCGCCGGCTCCCATCACGACCCCCGCGCTATCGATCACGTACCACTCGGGATACCACAGGAGCGCCGCACCGACGCCGAGCGCGGCGGCGATGGCGAGGCCGTTCGCGACAGCGTCCGAAACGAACGGCGAAACCACCGGGGGAACGAGTTCCGCGAAGACGTACCACGAAATCGTTACGCTCACCCCGACGAGCGAGAGCTTGATGAGCCACTCGAGATTGTATTTGAACGCAGCGAGCATGAGTCCAGTCGCGGCGAGCATAACCCCGAAATAGAGAACGCTGTTCGTCGGATTCTCGGGGTTCTCGACGGCCTGCCGACCCGATTCGTCGAACGGCTCGATCAGCGCAAGCGCACCGACTTGAACGCCGAGGAACAACAGCACCGTCAGCCCCACGGCGGCGAGAACCCGCGTCCGGTCGTTCATGACGCGACATTGGCACTCCGCTCGTATTGGCTTTTCCACTCCGCGTTCGCGCCGACGTGTCACCTGTTATCGCCTGTTTCGTCTGAATTCGTCCGAAAACGAGGTCGGATTATCGCGCGTACAGCGTCGACCCGACGAGCGACGGCAGGTGCACGTCATCGTCCGGCGTCACGGCCAGGTATGGTCTCGAGACGGGGCCGAACACGTCGACGACGCGTCCGACCTCCTCGAGGGAGTCATCGAGGACTATCGTCCCGATGTCGTCGCGGTGTTCGTCGCCGTCGTCGGTCGCTCCGTCTCCGTCGGGGGCATCCGCTCGTAAGACGGCGAGCCCCTGTGCGGTGCGAACGACTGCGCCGACCCTGTGCATCTCACTCGCGCATCGCGACGACGTACGCCGCGACGGCCTGGACGAGGTCGTTTTTGGACGAGTCGTCCGCCCCGCGGACGACTACTCGGCCGCGCTCGGCCCACGGTTCACGCGAGTAGGCCTTGTCCCGCTCGATCGTGGCATCGTACCCGATCTGTTGAACGGCTTTCGCGATTTCGTCGACCGTCGGTTCCTCGACTGCAAGATCAAGGGACACCCGTCGTCCCTCGGCCCGCGAGATATCGGCATCGAGATAGGCGGGCCAGATGACGTTCTCGACCATACGCATTTCTGAGTGGTCAGGCGAGTAAACGCTTTTCAAAGCGAGACGGCGCTTCGAACGACGAAAACGGGAACGTGATTCGTCCGAGACCGAGTTATCGTCGCGCGACGACGAAGCTCATGGCTGCCAACAGCGCAGCGAGAGCGGCTGAAACTCCGAACCCTGGAATTGCAGCGTCATCGCTTTCCTCGCTTCCGTCGTCGTTCGATTCCGAATCCGTCGCGTTCCCGTCGTCGCTGTACGTCTCGTCGACCGCCTCGAGGTCGCCTTCGATCTCGGCGTACACCTCGGGGTGGACCTGCTCGATCATCGTTTCGATCGCGTAGACGACGTTCGGTCCGGGTTGGCTCATCGCGTTGTCGTCGACGGCGACGACGTTCTCTTCCTGCACGGCGGTCGTCTCTTCGAGCCCACCCGGTATCGGTGGCGAATCAGTCCGGTCGGGGTAGACGATCCACGTCGGATCCTCGTCGACGACTACCTCCGAGTTGAGTTGCACCCAGCCCGTCTCGCCGACTTCGGCGGCCAGGTTCGTGAGCCCGGCCGCGGTCAGTACGTCGTGTTGAAACGTCTCCGACCCGGAGGTCGCGCCGTCCTCGCCGCTGGCGTAGTACGCGAGTGGCTCGTCCGCCCCCTCGAGTGCGGTCTCGTAGATCTCGAGTCGTTCGTCCATCCACGAAATCGTCTTCTCGGCGCCCGCACAGTGTCCCGTCACGGCACCAGTCACGCGGACGTTCTCGCGGACGCCGTCGATCGAATTCGCCGTGTCGAGGACCACGACGGGTATGCCCGCGTCCTCGAGCGTCTCGAGGAGGTCCTGGTTGTAGGTGGCGATGTTGGCCGCGAGGACGACGTCCGGACCGAGCGTGACGATCTTTTCTGCGACCGGGGTGACGCCGTCGTCGGCGGTGATGTCCGTCCGGTCTCCGGCGTCGAGCGACTCCGTGTACTGGCTGACGGGCATCCCCACGACCGTTTCCTCGGCACCGATCGAGTAGGCGAGTTGTGCGTCGCCCGGATACAGCGTCACCACCGATTCGGGTTCCTTCTCGAGTGTGACTTCCTTGCCCCGTGCGTCGGTCATCGTAAGCGGATACTCACACTGCACGTTCGATTCCCCCTGCAGGTTCGCTTCCCCCTGCGCGTTCGCCTCCTGTACAGCCGGTACCGTCGCAGCGCTGGTGGCGGCCGCGACGGGAGCAATAGCAGAGACTGTCAGTACGGCGGCGATCAAAACCGTCAGTTGCTGTCGCATCGTCTGCGAGGTGAACCTACTTCAACAAATATTTGACTACTGCAACCGAGGTTGGGGAGTATGGAGCGACCGGTTCGGACAGCGGTATGGTCGGCGGGGCTCACAGCGCTGCTCGTCGCCGTCGTCCTGGGAAGCGCTGCTCTCGGACCGGTCCGTATCGCGCCACTCACCGTCGCCATGGCAATCTTGAACGCGGTCACCGTCCCGTCGGGCCTCGAGATCGGACCCGCTACCCTCCCCGTTCTCGGCTGGTCCGTTCCGCTGCCCGGTCTCGAGTACACGTCCGTTTTCTCGTTCGACGTGCAACAAACGCATCAGTTCATCGTCACGCGAATGCGATTGCCACGAATCGCGCTCGCGGCGACGGTCGGATTTGCACTCGCCGCCGCAGGGACGGTAATGCAAGGGTTCTTTCGAAATCCGCTCGCCGACCCGTCGATAATCGGGGTTTCCACCGGTGGCGCGACCGGTGCGGTGGCGGCAATCGCGTTTCCGGCGCTGGTACCGTTCGGCAGCGTCCACCTCGCCGCGTTCGCGGGTGCGCTCACCGCTGCAGTAGTCGTCTACGCGATCGCGACGGAGGGCGGTCGGACGCCGGTCGCCACGTTGTTACTCGCCGGGGTCGCCGTGCAGGCGTTTCTCGGGTCCGTGATCTCGTTCATGCTCATTCACAGCGGCGACGGCATCAACGAGGCGATCGTCTGGCTGATGGGAAGCTTACGAGACCGCGGCTGGGATGACGTCACGTTCGCCCTCCCGGTAACGCTTCTCGGCGTCGTCGTTCTGAGTGCGTACGCTCGAGAACTCAACGTGCTCCTGCTCGGCGAGGAGGATGCACACCACCTCGGCGTCGACGTCGAACGGACGAAGCTGTTCTTACTCGCGCTGGCGAGCGTGGTCACCGCTGCCGGGGTCGCCGTCACCGGCGTTATCGGGTTCGTTGGACTCGTCGTCCCCCATATCATGCGACTGGTCGTCGGCCCGGACCACCGCATCCTGTTCCCGACCAGCGCCCTCGCTGGCGCGTCGTTTCTGGTCGTGACCGACACGCTCGCGCGATGGCCGATCGGGCCGACCGAGGTCCCCGTCGGTATCGTCACCGCGGCGCTGGGTGCGCCGTTCTTCCTGTTCCTGCTCACCCGCCAGGAGGTGCATTCGGTGTGAGACGGAGTCGTCGAGCGAGTGATCCGGTCACGTCTCACGGGGGTCTCGACCCGGCGACGATTTCGGTCGACGGCTGCACGCAATCGTTCGGCGACCTTTCCGTCCTCGAGGACGTCTCCTTGACGATCGAGCCGGGCGATTTCGTCGGTCTCGTCGGCCCGAACGGAGCGGGAAAGACGACCCTGCTCCGGGCGATCAGCGGCGCGCTCGAGCCCGATTCGGGACGAGTAACGATCGACGGTGTGACCGTCCACGAGGTTTCGTCGCGAGCCTCGAGCCGGCTCGTCTCCGTCGTTCCGCAGGACACATCGTTGTCGTTTTCGTTCCCCGTCCGCGACGTCGTTGAAATGGGGAGACATCCCCACCGCTCGCGGTTCTCACCGCCGACGGACGTCGATCGAGCGGCAGTCGAACGCGCGCTGGAGCGAACCCGGACGGCCGAGTTCGCCGACCGACCGATCGACGAGATCAGTGGCGGACAGCGCCAGCGGGTCGTCCTCGCCCGCGCGATTGCACAGGAGACCCCTGCGCTGCTGCTCGACGAGCCGACGGCCAGCCTCGATATCTCCCACCAGGTGGAGACGCTCGAGTTGGTCCGGGAACTGGTGGACGACGGACGAACGGTGGTGGCGGCGATTCACGACCTGGATCTGGCCGCGCGCTACTGCGATCGGCTCGTGCTGCTCGCGAACGGGTCGATCTGCCGGGACGGCGCACCGTCGACCGTTCTGACCAGCGAAACGCTCGCCGACTCCTTCGACGCGAACGCGGTGGTCACGCCGAATCCGGTGACCGGTGGCGAAACGGTGACCGCGCTGGCGGACGCACGAGAGACCGGTGCGCTGCCGAATCGCGTGCACGTTCTCGGATCGGGTGCCGCCGCGGCAGGCGTCGTTGCCCGCCTCGAGGCGGCGGGCCCAGAGGTATCGCTCGGTCCAGTCTCGAGCGGCGACGCTGCCGCCGAAACTGCGCGTTCGCTCGAAATCGAGACGATCGAAACGGAGCCGTTCACCCGCCTCTCGTCGGCGGATCGAACGGCAGCGGCGCGTTACGTTCGCGAAGCGGACGTGGCGGTGCTGGCGGACCTTGTCCTCGGTGCCGGCAATCAGACGGTTCTCGACGCGCTCGAGGAGACCGACGCGCTGGTAGTGGTCGAAACGCGGCCGCTTTCCGAACGGAATTTCGCGGGGACGGCAGCCGGGAGTCGCTACAGTGCGTGTCGAGAACAGGCGATAGAATCGGCGCCCGAGACCGTGCTCACAGCGGTCACGAACGCGTTCGCGGATCGTCACAGTGCACAGACGTCTGCGTCGGCCGACCCGCCGACTGACTGAGGAGCGACGGTCGCGGCCACGGGTTGACGACGACAGCGGCGGCCCAGGGGAACGAACCCGACGGCGAAGCGGACCACGAGGGAGACGGCGCCGAAGACGACTAATAAGCAGCAGTTACGGTGATGGTACCGAAAGGCGATTTTGATAGCAGTGGCTGAAGGGCTGTCTGGGGAGCGCATACCGAAGCGACTCGCTGGCCGTCGAGTTCAGAGGACGTCTCTCGAGACGGTATCTGCCGGTGTGGCACCTCGACCTGCGTCCCTGAGCCGGACTGGACGGTTTTTTACCCCTCCGTCACCGAGTCCCCCGCAATGACGGAACACGATTACGAGGACCTCGGACTCGTCGCCGGGCTGGAGATCCACCAGCAACTCGATACGGCGACGAAACTGTTCTGCCAGTGTCCGACGCTCCTTCGCGAACCCGAGGAGTCGTTGCGTTCGTTTTCGCGATACCTCCATCCCACCCGAAGCGAACTCGGCGAGCTCGACGACGCCGCCGTCGAAGAGAGCATGGTCGAGCGCGAGTTCGAGTACCTCGCCTACGATACGACCTGTCTCGTCGAGGAGGACGACGAGCCGCCCCACGAACTCGACGCCGAAGCCCTCGAGACCACGCTCGAGGTCGCTCAACTCATGGATATGCGCCCGGTCGATCAGGCCCACGTCATGCGCAAAATCGTCGTCGACGGGTCGAACACGTCGGGATTCCAGCGATCGACCCTGATCGCGACAGATGGCGAGATCGAGACCAGCGACGGCCCGATCGAGATCGAGGACCTGCTGCTCGAGGAAGAAAGTGCCCAGCGCGTCACAGAGACCGACGCCGGCGTCCGCTACAGTCTCGATCGACTCGGTATCCCGCTGGTCGAAATCGGCACGGGTCCCGACATCTCGACGCCGGAACAAGCCCTCGAGGCGGCCGAACGAATCGGTATGCTGCTTCGGTCCACGGGTAAAGTCAAGCGTGGCCTCGGGACGATCCGCCAGGACGTCAACGTCTCCATCGCGGAGGGTGCCCGCGTCGAGATCAAGGGTGTCCAGAGTCTCGACGATATCGACGACATCGTCCGAAACGAGGTCGCTCGGCAGGTCGAACTCGTCGATATCCGGAACGAACTCGCAGACCGCAGCGCGTCGGTCGGCGACGTCGTGGACGTGTCCGACGTCTTCTCTGGCACCGAAAGTGGGGTCATCGGCGGCGCACTCGAATCGGGCGGCTCCGTGATGGCGGTTCGCCTCTCCGGCTTCGACGGACTCGTCGGTCGCGAGATCGCACCCGACCGACGGCTCGGGACCGAGTTCTCGGACCACGCGAAACGCCACGGCGCGGGCGGGATCTTCCACACCGACGAGCTGCCGGCGTACGGAGTGACCGAAGACGAGGTGGCTGCGTTGCGAGACGCCGTGGGTGCAAACGAGAACGACGCCGTCGCCATCGTTGCCGCCGATACCGACGTCGCGAAAACGGCAGTCGACGCCGTCGCGGCCCGCGCAACGACCGCGCTCGAGGGCGTTCCGGAGGAAACCCGGGGCGCGAACGACGACGGGACGACTCGCTACCTGCGGCCGCTTCCCGGTGCGGCCCGGATGTACCCGGAGACGGACGTCCAGCCCGTCGAGCCGGATCCGAGTGAGGTTTCCGAACCGGAGTTGCTGACCGAGAAGGTCGAGCGCTACCAGGACGAGTACGACCTCGGTGCAGGACTCGCTGAGCAGGTCGCATACGGTGAGTACATGCCGCTGTTCGAAGACGTCGTCGCCGACGGTATCGATCCGACGCTGGCTGCGACGACTCTCGAGTCGACGCTCACCGAACTTCGACGGGACGACGTCCCCGTCGAAAGGCTCTCTCCCGACCACCTCGAGGAGGTCTTCAGGATGGCTGACGGTGGCGACCTCGCACGAGAGGGTGTGCCGGATCTGCTTCGGGCACTGGCGAACGATCCGACCCGTTCGGCCGAAGCGGCCGCCGAGGCCGGCGGCCTCGGATCGGCGGGCGAGGACGAAGTCCGAGACGCCGTCGTCGAGGTCGTCGAACGAAACGAAGAACAGGTCGAATCGGAGGGGATGCAGGCCTTTTCGGGGTTGATGGGCGAGTGTATGGGCGCCCTTCGAGGAAAGGCAGACGGCGACCTCGTGAGCGAACTCCTCCGCGAGGAGATTCAGAAGCGAAGCTGACCGCGGCCGGGTAGCGAACTCAGTTGTGTCCATCACGGCTCGCGTCGGCACGAGGACGCTCAGGCAGTGGCTTCGGACACGCTGCTGGGGCGAGAGGTGACCAATATCTGCGCCGTCGAAAACATTTATCAATACACGCATTGCCTGATCACGTGACCAATGACTGAAACGCCAACTACCGAGACAGCGGCGCTTACAGCAGTCTGTCACGTGCGGGCACCGCTGCTGCTCGAGCCGGTCGACGAGCAAATCGAGACGCTCCAGGCTTGCGAGTCCGAAGGGGCGATCGATGAACTACTCCTTCGAAGCTGGCCAAAGGAGGTGACGCTCTCGGACGAAAGCCCCTATCAAGAGGTTCTCGACGATTACGAGCGATTCCAGCAGTGGGCCGACGAACGTGGCGTGACCGTTCGCCCGCCATTCCGCGAGCGGACCACGACGTCGCAGGTGACCGATACCACGCAGGAGCGCCTCGTCACGCCGCTGCTGTGTCTCGAGTTGTACGCCGACGAGGAACTGATCGGCGTGTTCCCTCATTCCACCGAGACGACGGACGAAACGTACACGACGGACGATGCCATTGCGACGCTTCGAACCGGCGAGATCCCAACTCCGCTCGCCACGATCGAAGTAGACGATTCACGGGAGTCGGCCACGCCGAATACCTGCCCGGACTGTGGCGGGTTTCTGATCGACGGTCAGGGACTGCTCGCCTGCAGTGACTGCGGTTGGGTCGGCACCGTCAGTGTGCCCGGCCGGTACGAGTCCCAGCCAAAAGAGACCGACAGCGAACGCGAGGCTTCGCCGACGAAGTCCCGGTAGGTGGACTCTCTCACCGCTCCACTCGTAATCGGAGGAGCGGCTTTCGGGTATGCCTGTCGCTCAAATCGTGGTGTACCAGGTGCCGAGTGTGCTTGTTTATGCTCTGTAGGATCGCTAGACGGCGTCGCCTCAATCTCGTTATCTTCGTAGAAAGCGAAGAGACGGATTACTTTGGTATCCGAATTCCGTCTCCTCACCCGAGAAATCGTTGCGAAAGCTAAAAACGTTGTCGAGAATCCGGACGAACCCGCCGACCCCGTAGGGGGTGGCGGGTTCGCCGAATGGGCGATGCTCACGTTGCAAGCACTGCGGATCGAACTCGGGAAATCCTACCGCCAGACAATCGATCTGTTGAGCGAAATGCCCGGCATTCTCGACGAAATCGGCCTCACGCGGCTTCCGCATTTTACCGTCCTGCGTGACTGGTTTGAGACTATCTCGATGGAGACCTATCGTGCGTTTCTCGGCGAATCAGCCGAGAAACGCACTGGCCATGCCGCGATCGACTCGACTGGTTTCGACCGCGACCAGCCCTCGCGGTACTACGCGACGCGAAAACACTACCGCGTTCGCTCGCTCAAAGTCACTGCCCTCGTGGACGTGAAAACGCTGTACGTCTACGATGTTCACTGTACGACCACGAAAAAACATGATGCGAAGATTGGTCCGCAGGTCGCTCGGCGAAACGCCGAGGACCTGCGGTCATTGGCCGCTGACCGTGCTTACGATGGAAAGCCATTCCGAGACGATCTTCATCTTGATCGCATCCGACCGTTGATCAAACACCGGATCTACTCCTCGCTCGACCGGGCACACAACGCCCGGATGAGCAGCTGCTGGTACAATCGCCGCTGGATGGTTGAGACTGTCTTTTCGTCGATCAAGCGCACGCTCGGCTCCGCCGTGCGTGCGCGAAGCTGGCACCTCGAATTCCGCGAGATGGTGCTCAAATGTGCCGTCTACAATCTTCGTCGAACAGTTAGATATCCGTAGAATCAACCGCAGTGTATCGGTTTTCGACCGGCGGTGGCATTAGTGAAAACGCCGAAATCAAGCTTCGTCTAGCGATCCTACGAAGCACTTGTTTACACACTCTTCAGTAGCCGTTGTCGGTTCGCCCCGGTGTCTCTTTCCACTGATTCACTATCCTTCACTGGAGGCCCTCTATTCGACGGTACTCATTTCTCTTCAGGGCGCTCGGTTGCCCGTCGGAGAAGACCCAGCAAGGTGTTCACCTCGCGTTCGGTCAGATCTGCCCTCCCAAACACCCGTCGCAACATTCGCATCGTCTTCTCCTGTTTTTCTTCGGGATGGTTGATCTCCTCGAGCAGTGCTGCCCACTGGTCGTAGAGCCGATCGATCGTTTGCTCGGGTGCGCGGACGCGTTCTATGGCGGGCAACTGCGTTTCGTCGCTGAGGGTGAGCCTGCGCAACTCGTAGAGCGTAATGGTCGCAGCCTGACCGAGGTTCAGGACGGGGTACTCGGCGTTCGCTGGAATCGAACAGATTTCGTCGATCCGAGCGAGTTCTTCGTTCGTCAGCCCGACGCGTTCACGGCCGAAGACCAGTGCGGTGGACGCCGCGACGGTCGGGAGCCGATCGGCCAGATCCGCCGGCGTCGAGTACGGAAATCGAACGTGACTGTTGTCGTCCTCGTTCGTCACCGCCGTACACCCAATCGTATGATAGGTGTCGACCAGCTCGGTAAAGCTGATCTCCGTTGCGTTAGGAAGGATATCTTCTCGAGCGTGGCCTGCAAACCCATAGGCTTCGCCGTCTGGATCGAGTGCCGGGGGATCGACGAGCAGGAGGTCGTTGAATCCAAAGTTCTTCATCGCGCGGGCGATGGTTCCGATGTTTCCCGGCGACTGAGCGTCTACGACTGCAACGGCGGGTAGCGTTCGGACGGGTTCGTCGGTCGGAGACGACGACTCGTCAGTCATCGCTATCCAGGACTCGATGTGACGGGCTCGAACGGAGTGTGCCTGACCGCAGTTCGATTTCGGTCACGACAGCCGTGCCGACCGTTCGATGAGAGCCTGTGGTGTCATACGCGCTCATATACCACTTACGTACAAACGGGAACGCAAAAAAGAGCGTGTTCGTCCGACGAGCACTGCTCGAGCGGGTCGTTCTTCGGTGATATCGTTTTTGTCCTTCCGTCCGTTCTTCGTCCTTTCTGTCTCTCAATCGCACTCACATCAGGAGTACCCGCCGCAACAGTGTTCTCATGTCGGTCCCTCCGTTGTTTCTCACCAGCCGTTATTTTCTCACCAATTGGTGTACTGTTCTAGTATATTCTAGTAACTAGTGTGAGTTAGTAACTAGTGTGAGTATGTATCGACTAGAAACGGTACCGAGTTCTGATACTACGTGTGTGAATCTGACTGGATACCGCGATTACCGTCCCGATCCTACGCATCCCGATCCTGCACGAGAGGAAGCGCGTGACGGCAAGGGATCACTGGCCCATGGCTGTCGTCGTGAACGCTACTTCGATCTGAATTGGGTGAGTGAGCCGCTGAATCGGACACTGGTCGATGTATCGGCACCGATCGACTGGGTCGAAATCGATGGGACACGGACACACCCCCCTCGCGTTTGTAAGCGCTCTCACATGCGGAGGATCTGTTACGCAACACACCGTTGTCGCGGATGAAAAAGATCGGCTTCTGTGCCGTGAATCCTCAAAAATCGGTGAATTCGTTTTACTGCCACCCCTCTTTCACCGTTACAAACGCGAAGGGGGTGTGTGTGTACCGGACACTGAGTGACCCCCGACGCGCCCGATCAGTTCGCGGAACGGGTTTCACCGTCCGTCGAGCAAACGTTCCGCGAACTGTGAACGAAAGTCGATCTCCGGAACCGGGTGCAGCGTCTCCGTTTCTGAGCCGGTCCGGTCGTACGTTACATCCGCGATGGGGGTGTCCGTCCCTATCGCGCCGTTCACTGGTCTTAGAAGCGCGAGGGTGCCGAAATGTACTTCATATAGTCATGTGGCCGTCGTTGCCCACTCGAGTCGCTCTGACGGCGTATTTACATCCGCGATCGATCTCCACAGCTTTATTTCAATTCGGTTGGAAGGAACGGGATACCGCAATGTCCGCCAACGACGAACGAGATCCTCTCTTTCGGTACGACGATCCGGTCTTTGCCGACGAGCGTCTACTCGAGATCACGCACCTTCCCGGTCCGGATCGAATCGTCGGTCGTGACGAGCAGATGCAACGGGTTGCGGACGCTCTGAACCCGGCGATATTCGGGAGCGAGCCCAATCACCTGTTCATTTTCGGCAAGACCGGCACCGGTAAATCGCTCATCTCGCGGTCGGTCACCCAGCGAGTGATCACTGAAGCCCAACACGACGACGTCACAGTGAAGTACGCCTTCATCGACTGTGGCGAACAGAACACGGAGGCGTCGATCGTCAAAACGATCGCCCAGATCGTCAACGACTCCGAGACGAGCGGCGTCACCGTACCCGACCGCGGCCTGGGCACGGGCGACTACTACAAGCGCCTCTGGCAGGCCGTCGATCACTGCACCGACGTCACCATCGTCATTCTCGACGAGATCGATATGCTCGAGGACGACGAGGTTCTTCGAAAGCTCTCTCGGGCCGGCGAAAATCGCCGTATATCCGACTCGAGCATCGGTATCATCGGTATCTCGAACAAGATTGATTTTCCGGATCATCTCTCCGAGCGCGTCAAGTCGAGTCTGTCGCGGGACGAACTGGTCTTCTCTCCGTACGATGCGAACCAACTCGTCGAGATTCTCGAAAAGCGCCGTGACGCGTTCCACGACGGGGTGTTGTCCGCCGACGTTATTCCATTGACTGCAGCGCTCGCCGCCCAGGAGCACGGTGATGCGCGGAAGGCGATCGACATCCTCCGAAACGCAGGTCGAATCGCCAAGAAGCGAAACGACACTCGGGTGACCGCAGATCACGTCCGGGACGCAAAGGAAAAGACGGAGGCTGACCGGTTCAACGAGTTGATCGAGGGATCACCCCAGCAGGCGAAGGCGATCCTCTACTCCCTAACGCTGCTGACCGAAAACAGTACCGAGAAGGAGTTTCCGACGAAGATCATCTACAATCAGTACAAGGAGGTCGCCCGCCAACTCGACTTCGACGTCCTCTCGGAGCGACGAGTACAGGAAATTCTCCAGGAACAGAACTTCCTCAACGTGATCCAGTCCGAGCGAGAGGGACGCGGTCGGGGCCGCGGCGCACACGCAAAACACCGCTTGCTGGAAAATCCATCAATCGTCAAGAAAGTCCTCCTGCGCGATTCGCGGTTAGCGGTCCTCGAAAACGAGTAAGAGCGCTTCGCCGGAACCGCGGTGCCTTTTTGCATCGCCTCCTCAGACGGGGTATGAACAGCGTCGACGCCGCCGGTCTGGGGATCGGTGATGACCACCCGCCCCGGATCATGGGCGTGTTAAACGTCAGCGAGGAGTCGCCCTACGATCCGAGCGTTTTCGACGATCCCAGCGAGGCGGCTCGCTACGTCGACGAGGAACTGATCGACGAAGGGGCTGACATCGTCGATATCGGTCTCGAATCGGCGAACAAGCGGTTCGACGTGCTCTCGGCAACGGAGGAACTCAAGCGCTTACACGTCGCACTCGAGACGATCGAAAGCGTCTCCGGGGACGCTATCTTTTCGATCGAGACTCGCTATGCCGACGTAGCCGACGAAGCGCTCGCGCGCGGCTTCGATATGGTAAACGACATCTGTGGATTCGCCGATCCCGCAATGCCGACAGTCTGTGAGGAACACGACGTGGCGGTCGCGAAGATGGCGAGCCCGCCGGACCTCGAGCGACCCGGTGTCGTCGAGGAAACAGATTGGACGACCCGGAAATCACCGGAGTGGGCCACGCGGGCGGACTTCGTCGATCAGGTATACGAGGCGCTGAAGCAAAATGGAATGACCGATAAGACGATCCTCGACCCGGCCTTCGGGGGCTGGAGCAGCGCACAGACGCTCGAAGACGACCGCGAGACGTTCCGTCGGCTTCGTGAGTTTCGCGCTCTCGGTCGGCCGCTGCTGGTCTCGATCAACCGGAAGAACTTCCTCGGCGAAATCGCCGCCCGCGAGACGGAAGAACGACTGCCGGTCAGTCTCGCAGCGACTTCGATGGCCGTCGAGCGCGGTGCGCACGTGATCCGAACGCACGACGTGGCCGAAACGCGAGACGCCGCCCTGATCGGATCAGCGTTTACAGAACGCACGAGTGTGATCGCAGACGGTATCACGCTCTCACAGTTGGACGTCCGCTCGACGCGGGAGATCCGGTCCCAACTCCGGGAACGCGGTATCGATCCCGCGGTTGCGGACGATCTGTGGACGCAATTGCTCGAGATCGAGGGCCTCGACCCCGACTCGAGCGAGCGATTGCTGTCGATCGCGGCCGACCACGGAGCGGTCGGCAGGCGCGTGACAGGCGATCGGTTCCTTCTCGCTGGTTCGACTGCCGCCATTTCCGATATTTCAGCCCGTCTGACGGACGAGTCGGGTCGACTCGATCGTCTCGGTCGGAAGCTGTCAGGGGTGCTGCGGTGAGAAAAATCGTATGTCGGATGTTCCGAAACGAGGGAGTGGACGCCGGGCGGTCTCCCGGACAGGGGTACGTTGGAGGCGATCTCCGGCCCACAACACGGAATTATTGTGGTCCGACACGAACAGCGACGGCTGAAATCTGCGTCCTGAAGATCGATGTCGGTGGGCTGCGGGCTGTGGGTTGCGGACTGTTCTCCGAGGGGATCCCGATTGTCGACAGTCCGTAGCGTCGACTGTCGGCGGACAGCTGATGACGGGTCCTGGGACCTGTGTTTACGGAATAGGTGGTGGATCGGTGAGCGGTGACTTCGATATCGATTGCCCCATATTCGAGTCGACACAGAACACACAAACGGATCGCGCGACGAGTACCGACACCGAGCATGGAGTTCGACGAGTGGGAACCAGTTTACAACGTGATCCTCGAGGATTTCGGGTACGACCGGATCGGCGACGAACAGGGGCGGGATTTCCTCGATTCGCTTCTGGACGCGTCGTTCGATCCGGCGGGGCTATCGGCCCTCCAGGATGCGACTGTCGCCGTTGCAGGAGCCGGGCCGTCGCTCGAGACCGGGGCCGACCTCACACGTGCGCGCGATGCAGATGCCGTCGTCGCGGCCTCGACAGCCGTCGACACCCTCGCGACCCACGGAATCGACGTCGAGTGCATGGTGACGGACCTCGATAAGAATCCGGAAACGGTCGAACGGCTCACCCTCGACGGCGTTCCGGTCGCGATCCACGGGCACGGCGACAATCTGGAGACGATACGCGACGTCGTCCCGAACTGTGCTCACGAGTACGTTTTGCCGACGACGCAGGCCGAACCGCGCGGCCGAGTCCAGAACTTCGGCGGCTTCACGGACGGTGATCGTGCGGCGTTTCTCGCGGACCACATGGGCGCCGCCGAACTCGTCTTCGTAGGCTGGGACTTCGACGACCCGACGGTCGACTCCGTGAAGGCCCGGAAGCTCGAGTGGGCGGAACGCTTACTCTACTGGCTCGAAACACGCCGCGAGGAGCGCTTCGGCGTACTGGATGGACGACGGTCGGAGATCGAGACCGGCGACGTGTCGCTCGAATTCGATCACCGTCAGTGAGCCGTTCGACGAACGTTTCGTCGGCCATCGCGGACGTCGAGTCGGTGTCGATGACTCACCTGACCGCGGGTTCCGGAACGCCCAGTTCTCGCATCACCGCACCGACTCGCTCGAGACGCTGCTTGCGAACGGCCGCGTACTCGCCGACCAGTGGTGCATCTCCGGCGCCCATCGCGAGTTGCGCGTCCGTTTCGCCGGATCGTCCGACGTGCAAAACTGGCGCTCCGACGGCGGCTTCGAGACCTACATTCTTTCGGCACTCGAGCGCGCAGTTCGACTGTGATCGTTCACTGGCACCGTCGGGATCTCCGCACGCCCGACAACCGTGGGCTCGAACGCGCTGGAGCCACCGACGAGTCGATCGTCCCGCTGTTCGTCCTCGATCCGACCGTTCTCGAATACGCGTCGTCAGTCCGAGTCGCGTGTTTGCTCGAGGCTCTCGAGGCGCTTCGGAAGCGCTATCGAGAGTTCGGGAGCGATCTCGTGGTCGTCGAAGGAGAGGCGAGCGGAGCGGTTCCGCGCGTCGCAGCCGAGTACGACGCCTCGTCCGTCGTCTGGAACGAAGACTACAGCGGGCTCGCACGGGAGCGGGATCGAGCGGTGCGCGCTGCACTCGCGGACGACGACACCGCGTGTGAGTCGGTTCACGATGCGATCCTCCACGAACCGGGATCGATTACGCCGAATCAGGGCGCCCACTACTCGGTGTTCTCGTACTTCTGGAAGAAGTGGCGCGACCGGGACAAACGGGAACCGGTCGGGCGACCCGACGCGGACGGGTTCGCCAGTGTAACGGGCGATCCGCTGCCATCGCTCTCGGACCTCGGATTCGACGACCCCGAGGCGACGCCCCCGTCAGTGACGATGACGGCAGCGCATGAGCGGGTCTCGGATTTCTGCTCGGGGCCGATCTATCGGTACGCTGCGGAACGCGACTACCCCGCCGCACGCGGGACCTCACGGCTTTCACCACACCTCAAATGGGGAACGATCGGCCCGCGGGAGCTGTACGCGGCAACCGACCGTGCTGCCGACAGGGCGGATACCGACGGGGAGCGCGAGAGCGTCCGCGAGTTCCAGCGCCAGCTCGCCTGGCGAGAGTTCTATGCACACGTCCTCGCGTTCAACCCGGAGACCGTCTCCGAAAACTTCAGCGGATACACGAACCCCATCGAATGGGAGGACGATCCGGACGCGCTCGAGGCGTGGAAGAACGGCGAAACGGGATATCCGATCGTCGACGCGGGGATGCGACAGCTCCGGGCCGAGGGGTGGATGCACAATCGCGTGCGGATGCTCGTCGCATCGTTTTTGACCAAAGATCTCCTGCTCGACTGGCGGGAGGGATATCAGTGGTTCAGGCACATGCTCGCGGATCACGACACCGCTAACGACGTCGGTGGCTGGCAGTGGGCCGCATCGACCGGCACCGATGCACAACCCTATTTCCGCGTGTTCAATCCGCTGACACAGGGACGCGAGTACGATCCCGATGCCGAATACGTCCGCGACTACGTTTCCGAACTCACCGACGCTTCGACCGAAGAAATCCACAGCTGGCACGACCTTGAGCCCGACGAACGAGAGCGAATCGCCCCCGCGTACCCGGCCCCCATCGTCGAGCACGCCGTTCGCCGGGACCGAGCCATCGAAATGTTCGAGCACGCGCGCGGAGAGTCCTCGGAGTAGTGGCGCTTCGAACGGAGACCTGTTGCACGTCTCCGACGAACGGCCTGTGTGCACGACCCCGGATTCGAAATCGATAGCACGCCTATTCTCGGGTACTGGGCCGAGAGGATGGTGATCTCACCCGTTACTCAGAATGATATATTTGCCACCACCCTTATCAGCTGGACTATCTTAGGCGCTAGTATGTCCCCTCTGGACAACCCGTCGTCGCCCAGTGGTGCGGTTCCTCCATCTCAGGCAATCGTCGAAGCGATCGCCGCACACGAGGGCGTTGACGTGACCGAGGTCGAGCCCCCGACGTACGACCCGCTGTTTACGGTCGTCAATCCGGAGGCGCTCGATGAACTGTTCGACCCCACTTCCGATTCGGCCAGCGACGTGGTGGTAACACTCGAGTACGAGGGATACACGGTCGTCGTTCGCGGCGGAAGCGAGGTCAAAGTCAGCGAGCAATCCTCAGACGATTCGATCAATCACCCGATCGAAGAGTAATCTGCAGCTACTCGCACAGCCCGGCCTCGCATGTCGGCTCACTCCGCCCAGTAGGCCTCGCCCGGCTGCGTTTCGAAAATCGCCCGCTCGAGCACGTTGATCGCTTTCTCGAGACCTTCCCGCGAACTGGTCAGCGAATCTTCGTGCTCGATACTCAGCGCGCCGTCGTAGTCAACCATTCTGAGCGTCGAGACGATGTCCTTCCAGTGAGATTCGCCGTGGCCGTAGCCGACGGATCGGAAGAGCCACGATCGATTCGGCTCGTCTTGATAGGACGTCGTATCCAGAACCCCTTTCTCGCGGGCCTGCGCGTCGTAAATCATGGTATCTTTGGCGTGGACGTGATGGATCGCGTCCCGGTTGCCGAGGTATCGGATCGCGTCGGTGATCGTAATCCCCTGCCAGTAGAGGTGGGACGGGTCGAAGTTCGCCCCGATCCGGTCTCCGGTCTCCTCGCGTAATCGCGCCATCCCGTGGGGCTCGTAGACCAGCATATTCGGATGCATTTCGATCGCGACGTCGACCTCGTGTCCGTCCGCGTAGTCGGCGAGTTCGCTCCAGTACTCGATCGCCCGCTCCCACTGATACTCGAGGGCGTCGCTGTGTTCCGGCGGCCAGGGTGCCGTGATCCAGTTCGGAACCTCGTCGTCCGGACCGCCGGCCGGGAGGCCAGAGAAGCAGGTGACGGTGTCGACCTCGAGCTGAGCGGCGAGCCGGATCGCCTCGCGGAGTTCGGTGTCCGATCGCGTCGCGTGCTCTTCGTCGGGGTGAATCGGGTTGTTGTGGGTCGCGAGCGCGCTAATCCGCATGTCGTATTCGTCGAGTAGATCCGCGAGTTCGGCCTGTTGGCTCTCGTCATCGAGATACGCAGACCGCGTCAGATGGTCCTGTCCCGGATGGCCGCCGACCCCCGGTTCTATCGTATCGACGCCCTGCTCGTGGAGATACGGCAACGCACCCTCGAGCGGTTCGTCAGCGAGCGGTGGAGTGTGAACGCCGAGTTCCATAGCGGAGTCGACGACAGCCGGGAAAATAAAACGGGGGCTGGCGAGAGTCGATCAGCCGCTGATCGTCAGCACGCCGTCGTTGACGGTGACGTCGCTCGCGTCTGCGGGGACGTCGAACTCGAAATGTATTTCATCGGCGGTGACGATCGCCGTTCCGCCGACGATGTCGACCGACGGCTTCCCACGGACCGGGCCAAAATCGACGACGATGACGGTTTCGTCTTCGTACTCTCGGGTGCTGATAGTGATGTCGTCTTGTTCTCCCGCGACTGCTTCTAGTTCTGGTGGCGTTTCCATGATCGATCGTACGCGGTCCACGTTCGTAACAGTCGTGCACGAACTCGCGCGTCCGGACGATACGATCTACAGGCAGAGCTGGCCGAGCGCCTCGGGGTCGTTCGAAAATCGGATATTTTCGTGACTGAGCGGAGCGACGCTCCGCGAGGTCTGCGAGACCGAGGGTCTCGGGTGATGACGAGACGCGAAGCGTCTCGAACCACGTGATCCGAGGTGGTTCACACGATCGGTCGGCAGACTGCGCTGAGACGACCGTTCCTCGAGCACTGTCCCCGGACCGCCTCGAACGGCACTCGCTGTCATTCGATCGGCGCTCGATCGTCGATCGTGATCGTGTGTCCTTTTTCGCTCGACTCGTAGATGGCTCCAATAACCGATTGAACGGTGAGGGCTTCGTCGATGGTGCCGTCGCCGTCTCCGTTACCCACTATCTGATCGAAAAACGCCCGCTGTTCGTCCGAATGGGTGTCGTTGTGACGCGTTTCGATGGTCGTATCCTCGAGGTGATCGGCGCCGGCTTTGCTCGCCGAGTAGACGGAGAGATCCCCCTCGAGGAGGTCGAACCGGGCCGCTGCGTCGGTTCCGCGAGCGATAAATTCGTGAGTCGCCGGCCGGTTCGTCGCCCACGCAACCTCGAGCGAAATCGTCCGGTTTCCCGCACAGCGGATGAACGCGGTGGCGGAGTCGTCGACGTCGAACCCCTCCGGTCCCGCGTCGTCGGCCCACATCTCGAGGTACGCGTACTCTTCCCTGTCGCCGAATTCGCTGCGAGTAACGCCGTTTACCTCTTCCACGGGAGGGTAGCCGAGTAGATACAGCGCGAGATCGATGGCGTGGACCCCGAGATCGATGAGCGCGCCGCCGCCGGCGATGTTTCTGCGGGTGAACCACGATCCTCGTCCTGGGATTCCTCGTCGACGGACGTAGTTCGCCTCGATGTGCGTAACGTCCCCAAGAGTACCTCGCTCGATCCGATTTTTGACGATTCGCACGGTGTTGGCGAATCGATTGTTGAACCCCACCATCGAGACCCCGTCGGATTCCGCTGCCGCGTCGGCGATCCGCTGTGCGCTCTCGGTCGAATGCCCCAGTGGCTTCTCGAGCAAGACGTGGAGGTTGCGTTCGAACGCGTCGACCGCATACTCCTCGTGGTACTTGTTCGGCGTCGTGATGATGACGGCGTTGATGGTGTCGTATAGCTCGTCGTGGTCGTCGTAGACGTCGACGTCGTACCGTCGGGCAAATCGCGTTCGCGCCTCGGCGGAGACGTCCATTCCACCGGCGAGCGTCACGCCGAGTTCGACGAGTCGCTCGGCGTGGTACTGTCCGATGTTGCCGAGGCCGACGATGCCGGCTTTAATATCGGATCGCGTATCTATCATCTCTATTTCATTGTGGTAGGTCCCATCGTTCGTCTCGTTTCGGCCCGGTACACCCATAGCCGCTATATTGAATAGTTCGGCTCGAGCACCTTTTGTCCGTCGCCTAACCCGGGCAGCGTCGGTCCGTCGGCAATCCCCATCGACCACGCCGAAATGGGCGAAAATGGCCGAAAAATCCGAGGTTGATATATTTATAACCCGTCATCTATGTTCAACTGTCAGCCTCTGTCGGAGTCGGGCCAGACCCGCGTTCCGAGAGATCGGTGACACCGTGGACGAGCGCGTCACCGGTGGCCGTCTCGAAGAGGTGGATTTTCGATCGATCGAGGACGACCTCGACATCCTGTTCCGCCTCGATATCCGTATCGGGGGTAACGCTCATCAGTAATTGGTCCGGCGACGTAGAGGGGTCTTCTTCCATCGACCCCGCCGCGGCCTCGGATAGCAACAAGTAGACGAAGATCTCGTCTCCCATCGGTTCGAGCACGTCGGTGCGGGCGTCGATCGGGGCCGTCACCGAAGCGAGGGAATCCGCCTCCTGGGACAGGTGAACGTCCTCCGGTCTGATCCCCAGCGTGACGGTGTCGCCGACCGTTACACCGGGTACACTGGTCGAATCGAGATCGACGGTGAAGTTGGTCGTTTCGAGGCCGCCCTCGACGAGTTCACCCTCGACGAAGTTCATCGACGGTGACCCGATGAAGCCGGCGACGAACAGGTTCGCCGGCTCGTTATAGCAGGTCAGCGGCGGGTCGATCTGCTGAAGCCTCCCTTCGTTCAGGACGGCGATCCGGTTCGACATCGTCATTGCCTCGGCCTGGTCGTGCGTGACGTAGATGACCGTCGTCCCCAGTTCCCGGTGAAGCCGCTGGAGTTCGGTCCGCATGTGGACCCGAAGCTTCGCGTCCAGGTTGGCCAACGGCTCGTCCATCAGGAAGACGTCGGGATTGCGCACGATCGAACGAGCGATCGCGACCCGTTGGCGCTGCCCGCCGGACAGTTCGTCGGGCATCCGTTCGAGCATTCCCTCGAGTTGGACGACGTCGGCGGCCTGCTCGACGCGCCGACGGACCTCCTCGTCGTCGTACTTCCGGAGGCGCAGCCCGAACGAGATGTTATCGTAGACGTTCATGTGCGGGAACAGCGCGATGTTCTGGAAGACCATCGCGACACCTCGATCCTTCGGTGCGAGGTTGGTTACGTCGTCCTCACCGATGTACACTCGGCCCTCGGTCGGCTGCGTGAGTCCCGCGACGGCTTCCATCGTCGTCGACTTGCCACAGCCCGACGGGCCAACGAATGTGACGAATTCGCCGTCTTCGATCTCCATACTCACGTCGTCGACTGCGGTGACGTCTTCGTAGCGTTTCGTGATGTTCTCGAGTCGTACTCGTGCCATTGTGTTACTCTTTGAGTGCGCCAGCGGTGAGTCCGCTGACGATCTTTTCCTGTGCGATGACCACGAGAATCGCGACCGGGATGACCCCGATGATGCTCGACGCGGCCATGAGATTGTACAACACCTGGTATTGTCCCTGATAGGCGAGGATGCCGTCGAGTATCGGCGCCCAGTTTTCGGGCTGCCCGTCCGTCATCAGGAACGAGAAGAAGAACTCGTTGTAGACCGCGATGAAGGTCAGGACGCCCGCGGTCGCGACGCCGGGCGCCGACAGCGGAATGATGACCCGAAACAGCGCGCCCAGCCGGGTCGTCCCCTCGACGCGCGCCGCGTCCTCTAAGCCGTCGGGAATCTGGGCATAGAACGTCGTCAGAATGAAGATCGCCAGCGGCATGAAGATCGCCGACAGCGGCGTTACGAGGGCGAACGGCGTGTTGTAGAGTGTCCCGTCACCGGTGATGGGTCTGAGGAGCGCGAACGAGGTGTTGAAGAGGTCGTTCAACGGGATGAAGAACGCGGCCGGTGGGAAGAACGATATCACCAGTACGAGCAGCATGAGCGGTGTTCGGCCCGGGAAATCGAGGCGGCCGAACGCGTACCCGGCGAGACTGGCGATGACCAGGACGACGATGGTCGAGCCCAGCGCGATCACGAAACTGTTGAACATGTAGACGTGGAAGGGGATGACCTGGAAGACCTCGATGAACGCCCCTGGGTTGAAGCCGTTCGGCGTCAAGAAGATGTTCTCGAGCTGGCCTTCAGGTGTCAGCGCGACCATCAGCAGCCAGTAGAACGGGAACAACGTCGTAAACAGGAAGAAGATCGCCGCGACGTAGAACATCGCCCGGTAGACCCGTTCGGGGTGGGAGATCGAGTTCGCGACCCACTGCTGGAACGGGCCGCGGTCGAGTTCAGCCTCGCGGTCGTCCTCGAGGATTGTCGTCCCGCCGTCGGGACGGCGGAGCGTCGGATCTCGCGTCGATTCGCGATCGGTGCTTGCAGAACCGGTGGAGTTCGTCGGGTCGGTGGTGTCTTTCGGATCGGTCACGAATACATCCCTCCTTCTGTGTCGCGAAAGAGCAGTACGTACGTCGAGATGATCAGGCCGATGACGAGCGCTGTCGCAAACGCCACGGCGGCGGCCGTCGCGTAGATGCGGGTACCGCCGAACATCGCTTCGACGACCAGACACGTAAGCGACGGGACGGTCGTACAGCCGGCTGTCGATTCGATCAGTCCGAACACGCGCATCGCGTCCATCGTTCGGAACAGCATCGCGACCAGTAGCGCCGGCATCACCAGCGGGAGCGTGATCATTTTAAACCGCTGCCACGGGGTGGCCCCTGCCACGCGCGCGACGTCGTACAGACTTCGATCGACGCTCTGGAGTCCGGCGAGGATCAGTAGCGCCATGAACGCCGACGACTTCCAGATGTCGGCCACGAGGATGATGATGAAGGCGTCTTGGCTGTTGGCCAGCGGCGTTCCGCTGAAGATCCCGAGGCTCTGCATGAGGTTCGCCCCGAATCCGACCGTCGGCTGGAACAGCAGGAAGAAGATCATCCCCTGGATGACGATCGGCACCGCCCACGGGAGGATGATCGCCACGCGGACCCAGCGCCGGCCCCGGAAGTCCTGGTTGAGCACGTAGGCCTGTCCGAATCCGATCACCGTCTCGATCGTGACGCTTATGACCGCGAACGCGAGCGTGACGAACAGCGCCTGCTGGAAGAACGGCGTGCCGAGTTCGATAAAGGGAAACGACGACGACAGCCCCACGTCGAGGAACTGCCGCGCCAGTCGAGCGTTTCCAGCGAGGATATCGACGTAGTTCTCGAGGCCGACGAACCCGCCCAGCGGGTCCATTCCGCGAGTCTGATTGGCGCGAAGCGACATGATGAACGTCCGGATCATCGGATAGAACGCGATCAGCGTCAGCAACGCGAACGCCGGCAACAACAGTAGGTACGCGTAGGCCGCTTCACTTAAGTTCTCCATCCAGTTGGTCACGACGTTTCCCGTCCGCTCGTGCTCTCGGCCGCGTCCGGTCTCGCCGCCCGTCACAGTCCCGCCGTCGGTCGCCGCCTCGTCGGTCTCAGTTGCCATTCGTTTGCACCTCCGATTCGCTCTGTTCGAGTTCCTGTGCAAGTTCGTTCATCGCCTCTTCAGGGGATTGTACGCCGCGATACGCCCCGTTCACGGCCTGGTAGATCAGCGCTGACTGTTCGGGCCAGAGGTCGGTCGCCGGCCGCGGAATCGCGTTCTCGCTCGCCGACTGGACCACGTCGGCGTACCGGGCGACGGGGCCGACGTCGTCCGGGCTGGCCTCGGCGACTAGCTCGAGGTTTGGCGGGAGGAATCCGCCCAGTTCGAAGACCGTGAGCATAACGTCCTCGTTGGCGAACGCCTCGAGGACCTGCAGTGCTTCCTCCTGGCGCTCCGAAAACGGGCTCACAGCGAGGTTCCAGCCGCCCAGCGCAGCGGCGGTGCCCCCGACGTCCTCGTACTGGGCCTCCTGCCGGGAGACTGCGAAGGGCCGGGTCATCACGCCGAGATCTTCGCCGAAGACATCCTCAACGCCCGTCGATGCGATCGCGTACGACCAGTTCCGATTCGAGATCGCCTGGCCGTCGGCGAACGGTGCCAGCGACTGCTGCTCGGTCCACTGGACGATCGCCGCCGGACAGATCTGGGGGTAGCCGTCCAACGTGTTTCGCTCTTCGCCCTCGATGAACGATCGCATCATCCGAATGGCGTCGATGACCCGTTCCCCGTCGACGGTGATCGGCCGCTCGCCAGCGGTGAACAGGTTGTCCACGCCGCCGTAGTACGCTCCGCCCCAGGTCGTCATCACCTCGTTGAACGTACAACAGGAGAGTCCCTCGTACGCGGCCGCCTGCGTCGTGAGGCCGTAGTTGAGCCCAGCCTGGTCCCTCGCGTCGCGGACCGCCGACGCGAACTCCTCCCAGGGCGGCGGGTTCGTCCCCCAGCCGCTGGTATCGTACCCGGCGTCCTCGATCAGGTCCTGACGGTACAGGGTGAACCCCAGGTCCGGGAACAGAGGCAGGGCGTGGAGGTCGCCGGTCTGGGGATCGCGCGCCGTCTCGAGTATCGCTTCGAGATAGTTGTCGTTCACATACTGGAGGACGTCGTCCGGAAACTCCTCGCTCAGGTTGATCGTCTGGTTCCGGAGGATGAACGGGACCGTCCACCCGCTGTCCATCATGTGGATGTCCGGCGGGGCACGACCTGCCTCGAGCGCCGACTGTGCCGTCTGCATCCGCGATGCGGAGTCGCTGACGACCGTCTGGATCTCGACGCGGATGTCCTCGTCGAGGCCCGCGTCCCACAGCGCCTTCTGGATCGAGGGCTGATCGCCCTCGCTGTGCATGATCCCCGCGACGTCTGAGGCGGCCGTCATCACCACTGTCCCCGGCTTCCGTCCCCGGCTGAGGCAACCGGCGACCGTGGCGACCCCGCCTGCCGTGGATACCGATGCGGTCTTCAGGAACGACCGGCGCCCGAGGCGCGGTCGATCATTTTGACCGGCTGTATCGCGACCCATGACCATTGGTCAGTCCACGTTGTGCGACTTAATTGTTGGTAATAAATAACATAATAAAAGTAGACTGTCGAGATTTCGGACGGGTTATGACGTGCCTGTCGATGGGCTCTCCGGATGTCGTAGTCCTCGCTCTAACGCCAGTACAGCGTCGCCAGCGCGCGATTGGCTATCGATGAACGTCGGGTGGCAGCTGCCAGCAAACGACCAATGAGTCGCCGGATAGAAACGAATCAGATCATTACTCCGTCCAGATCCGAATCGGCAGCCGATATCGACCGCATCGGCAACCGGAGATCAGTCGTCCTCGAGCCTTGGGGGCCTGTTCCGTCCAATGTGTATCTCGTGGGCTTCGACGTCCTCGAGGGCCGCGACCCGGCCGCCGACGGAAACTTCGTCGCCGTCGTCCGTTTCGATCGTGAGGCTTGCGATTTCTTCGCTAATCTCGAAGGAGATATCCCGGACTCGTCCGCGAACGATGCGCTGACCCCCGATCTCGACGTCCCGTCCCTCGATCGTCGCATAGAACTCGCCGCCTTCGTCGATGAGATCCTTCACGCACCGGCGGATGGAGGCGTACTTTCGGGGATAGGATCGAACGGTGTCGTCTTCGCCGAGCGTTCGTTCGGCGGTCGTCCAGAGGACGGTGCCGAAAAAGCCGGAGATGAGAAAGCCTAACGCCGACCGGTTGAAGATGACGCCGTACCGGTCCTGATCGTCACGCAATGCATCCTGGGTCGCGTACATCGAGTAATTGCCGTCGGCGACGGCAATGACGGGCGTCGTAATCCCGCGCCGGGCACGTGCGGTGGACGCGACCTCGCCGTAGTCGAACTCCGATGGATCCGGGGCCTCGTTCGCGGGCGTCACGATCAGATCGATGCTTACGCCGGATTCGACGGCCGCGCGCAACTCTGCCTCGAATCGAGTCAGTAGGTCCGGCGTAAGCGACAGTGCGAGCTCGAACTCCGCGCCATCGATGACCTCCTCGAGATAGCGAAGGATCGTCGATCGAGACTTGACCAGTGAAACGGCTTCCGTATCGCGTGCAGGCGCGGTGTAGCGAGCCTCGAGTTCCCGGATCATCTGTTCGAAGGAGGTCTGGACGTCGTCGAAGGACTCGGCGGGATCGATTGCTACGACCTTCATGGGGCGAGATTCCCGGAGTTCGACCAGGCCGCGATCGCTCAGGCTCCGAACGGTGTCGTACACGCGGGGCTGGGGGATTTCCGTCCGGTCAGCGATCTCACTGGCTGTGAGCTGGCCCTGTTCTAATACGGTGAGATAGGCGTCGATCTCGTATTCGCCAAGATTGAACCGATCCCCGACACGCTCGACGGTCGAGCGAAGTTCGTCTGGTGCCATGCCCGACGCTACGTTCCCACAGGCTAAATGATTTATTATATACCGAGTAGCATCTATTTACGAAATCAGGTTGTTATCGGGACGGGCGCCCGAAACAGAGGGTCAGAACTCTTAACCACTCCGGGCCAGAGAGTGATGCCATGCCCAGGGTCCTCCAGGCCAACGAGAGTTCGAGGGTCGAAACTATCCAGGGCCAGGTCCCTGACCCGATTCCACCGGAAGTGGTCGAAATGGTTCTCGCGCTTCTGGTTCTCGCCGTCGGCTGGTATCTCTCGAAACTGGTCGTTCGAATCGCCGGTCGCACAGTCGCGCGACGGATCGAGCGGCCGAGCGTCACGCGGTCCGTCCTGCGTGGTCTCCGGGTTGCCGTCCTCCTGTGGGCCGGTGTCATCGCGGCCGGCATCATCGGTGTCGGCAACACGCAGATCCTCCTGTCGGTGACTGTCATCTCGGCCGTGATCGCGATCGTCCTCGCGCCAATAGTCGCCAGCCTGATCAACGGTCTCTACGTGCTGGCCGACCGGCCCTACGAGATCGGCGACATGATCGAAGTCTCAGACGCCGGACACCGCGGATTCGTCGAGGACATCACGATCCGGTATACCAAGATCTTCACCCTCCAGAATTCCTTCATTGTCATCCCCAACTCCGAGATACATGCACGCGACGTCATCAATTACTCCGCGGAGGACGAACGGACCCGGATATCGGTCGGCTTCGAGATAACCTACGAAAGCGACCTCGAGGCTGCTCGGCGGGCCACAGAACGGGCCGCTCGCAGCGTCGACGAGGTCATCTCCGGCGGCCCGGATATTCGAATCGGCAGCGCCCGGTACGCTGCCGCGCCGACCTGCGTTATCCGGGAGTACGCTGACCACGGCATCCTCCTCGACGTTCACTTCTGGATGCGACATCCGTACAAAGAGGTCGTCGTCCGATCCGCGGTCCAGGAAGCTATCGGCGAGCGCTTCGCCGATCTCGACGTCGAATTCGCGTATCCGCACCGTCACCACGTCTTCGACGAGACCAGCGGGGTCGCGCGACTCGCCGTCGACGATTCCGGCTTCGACCGGTCGATCACTGATGCGCCGGTCGAGCCCGCCGATACGGACGAGACCTCGACGGACCCGGTCGATCGATAAACCGCGTCACTGATGGCTGCATCTCGTGTCGGTTTGGGGGACGCCGCTATTCCGTTCCGTGAGCCGACACTGTGGGGGCGATTTATACAGGCCCCGGACCAAGTCGAAGCCGGTCGAGAGATGTACGACGACGTTCTCATTCCCACCGACGGAAGCGACACGATTTCCGAGACGCTCGCCCACGGGTTGCCGATCGCAGCGGACAACAACGCGAGGGTCCACGCGCTCTACGTAGTCGACAGCCGTATCACCACCGCCGCCGACGAAGAGACCAGCACTGACCTCCAGCGCACGCTCGAGGACGAAGGACAGCAGTCCGTTTCCGACGTCGAAGAGCGAGCGGTCGCTGACGGTCTCGAAACCGTCAGCGAGGTCCGTACTGGAACGCCCGCGAAGACGATTCTCGAGTACGCCGACGAGCAGGGGATCGACCTGATCGTGATCGGCACGCGGGGGAAAAGTCCTCGCGAGAAGGTAACCTCGCTGGGAAGCGTCTCAGAGCGGGTCGTCGACAACGCGTCAGTTCCAGTGTTCGTCGTTCGAAACGCGGGCGACTCCGAGTAACGACGGCTCAGCCCCGTCACGAACCGGTCGTCGTTCTGGTTCTCGAGTGCAGGTCGATTTCGCGCGAACGAGCGGAGCGTGAGTAGGACTGCCCCGTGTACGTGTCGTTATGGGGGTTCGAGACGAAAGCTCGCCGTTTACTGGAGTGCAAGGAGAATGCCCCGAGGCTTGACCTCGGGGATGAATCCGACGAAGAACGACGGCGTGTGAGTATCAACGAGTATCTCCGAATCCCCCCATAGATAGGAGCAACAGCTTGGTGGCTCGGCCTGAAGCAATCGACTTTGACGGCTCCAAACCTGACGCTCACAACGCAGAAGTCTTCGCAGTCGTCGGGTTCCGCCTGGCTGCTCGAGCGATCTTCGATCCCTCGCTGGTCACGGCGGAGAGGATGTCAAACGTGTGCGCTTTCGACCGTGATGACTTCACAGTCGAGGTGGGTTCGTAGATAGCGGTCGATATCGGGGTTATCCGTTAGGCGCTGGAAGATCCGCCGTAGGCGACTGGCCTGCTTGTTTCCGATGACCACGGCGTCGGCACCCTCCGCGGCGACTTCGTCGAGGATGCTCTCTTCGACGAGAAAGCCAGTCCGGACGACGTAGCGTGCGTTTTCGAGCCGTCCAAACGTCTCCTCGACGGCGTTTTTCAGGTCGATCCGCGTCACCTTTTTGCCGCTCTGGTAGAGGTCGACGTGCAGGACCGTTAAGTCCGCGTCTCGCTCGCGAGCAACTTCGATTGCCTCCTCGAGCGTTCGACGAGAGTGTTTGGTTAACGGATACCGAACGGGAACCACGACCAGCGACATTGGCCGTTCGAACGAGACCTGGCCGGGTAAACCTTTCAGTACGGACAGTCAACACTGCGAACCTGTCTCACACGGGGGCGTACTACTCGTCATCGCTCGACGGGCCACGCTGATCGCACCGGCCGTTCTCGGCCTCGATGCTGATCCGGAAAGACAGTCATTTACCGCGAGCACCAATACGGTAGGGCATGCAAACCAGGTCGACCGAGGGCGGCGATACCGTCTACATCTCGGAGACGAACGGCGACATGGGTTCGAAAGGGCCGTTTTTCGTCGCCTACGAAACCCCAGATTTCGACCGCCGATACGGGTGGTTCTGTACGAACTGCGAGAGCCTCGATAATGCGATGGACGCGATGGGCCGGATCAAGTGCAACCGGTGTGGAAACTTTCGCAAGCCGACCGAGTGGGACGCCGCTCACGAATAATCGCAATCACAATCTGCGAATTGGAACGCGGGAGCGAACGACGGCGGCACCTATAATAGCCAATTACTGATTGCAAACTTATACCACTAGACCTCTTACTAATCAAATACGTGACACGGTTTTCGGATACGTGGGACGTAAGCTGTTGTTCTCATTACGTACCAACATTTATAGTGGTCGCCAACATAGATGACACCGAATGGGTCCTGTTAACATGCGTCTCGTCGAACAGGCCAGGTCGATTTTCGCGGACCTGGGCTACACCGTCGAAGGTAACGGCCCCGAGTTTCGCGCTGAACGAGCATGGAAAGTTGTCCACGTCAATACCGTCCTCGAGTCGGGGGACGTCCCGTCATCGTCATCGGGGCAGTTCCATTGTTTTGTCGCCGAACCCGACGATGCAAACGATCTCGAGGCCCGACTCGAGCGATCCGAGCCGAGCTATGAGTGGGCGATCATTGTCGTCGATGGGGAGGACTATCAGGTCGAACGAGCCCCACCAGGACCGCGAGTCTCGGCATAAAAAATCAGTCCGCCCGCCAAATAGCAGTCCGGTCCCGTTACTTTTCCAGCGCGCGTCGCGTCGCAGTCACGCCAGTGCCCGGATCGACGTCCGCTCCCATCGACTCGAGGACGTCACCGAGGGCCGTCACGACGTAGATCACGTTTTCCGGCCGCGCGGAGTGTCCCATACAGCCGATTCTGAAAATTTCGCCGGCGAGGTCGCCGAGGCCGCCCGCAATCTCGAGATCGTACTGCTCGAGGAGCTGGTCGCAGACCGCCCCGTCGTCGACCCCGTGGGGGACGCGGACGGCGTTCAAACTTGGCAACCAGTACTCGTCGGAGGCGTTCATTTCGAGCCCCATCGCTTCGACGCCGGCCTTCAACGCGCCGGCGAGTCGTTCGTGGCGATTCCAGCGGTTCTCGATCCCTTCCTCGGCGACGAGCCGCAGGGCCTCTCGGATCGCGTAGACGTTAGTGATCGGCGCCGTGTGATGGTACGCTCGTTCGTCACCCCAGTAGCCCTCGAGGAGCGAGAGATCGAGATACCACGACCGCGGGTCCTCGTCGCGTGAGAGCACCTTCTCCATCGCCTCGTCCGAGAGGGTGAGCGGACTCGCACCTGGCGGACAGGAGAGACACTTCTGCGGGCCCGAGTAGGCGACGTCGATGTTCCAGTCGTCGACCCGAAGCTCGACGCCGCCCAACGAGGTGACGCTATCGGCGATAACGAGCGCGTCCTGGTCGTGGGCCGCGGCGGTTAGTTCGGGGACGTCGGGCTGAAGAACGCCCGTACTCGTCTCGGCGTGGACGAACCCAAACACGTCTGGGTCGTGTTCGGCCAATGCGTCCGCCACGTCGTCGGAATCGAGTGGGTCGCCCCAGGGTGCGTCGACTTCGACTACCGTTCCACCGGCTCGGCGAGCCATCGATGCCATCCGACCACCGAAGTAGCCGTTCGTCGGGACGAGCATCGTGTCCCCCGGTTCGACGACGTTTCCAATCGCAGCTTCCATGGCGGCCGAGCCGGTCCCGGAGACCGGGATCGTCCACTGGTTGTCCGTTCGGAACGTGTATCGCAACAGGTCCTGAACCTCGTTCATAATCTCGATAAACGAGGGATCGAGGTGTCCGACGAGCGGCGTGCTCATCGCCCGGAGGACGCGCGGATTGACGTCGCTCGGTCCCGGCCCCATAAGGGTTCGATCGGGCGGTGTAAGTTCGCCAACTGCTGGCGCTCGAGCCGTCTCGGCCTGCGGTTCCTGAGCCATAGGCGTGTGCTCGCGTGCCACTTGCAAAGATGTACCGGCATCGGCGAACTAACAGCCAGCGTCGGTATCGCGTTCGCCGCCCAATTTCGATTTCGCGGCGCTGAACGCGCTCTCGTCGGTCCGGGTATCGTCCTGTGCACTACTATCATTCGCCGCTTCGAGTCGCTTAAGGGCACTCGTTACGTACTCGAGATCCCGTGTTTATCGGTCATGCACTCTTCGCGTTCGCCGTCGCCGCACTCGTCGCCCAGTGGCGTGGCTGGGATCGTCGTCCGGCGCTCCTCGTCGGCGTCGTCGCGGGCGCGTTCGCTGCAGTTCCGGACATCGACGTCGCGTACGCGCTCGTCGGCCTCACGGATGCCGTATCCGGAACGGTCGGCGTCCCGACGGCGTTCTGGGCCGCGAGCCGAGAGGTTCACCGCTCGGTCACCCACTCGCTGGTCGTCGGCGCGGTCGCAGCGCCAGCGTTTGGCCTCCTCGCAGCCCGCGACCCGGGTCGCGTCTGGCTCGCCCGTGGCGCGGGCAGTGCCCTACTCGGTGTGCTCGTCGCGGTCGCGTTCGTCGACGGCGGTCCCATCGCCGCGTTCGTCATGGGGTTGTTCGCTGCCACCGGCAGTCTCGTCGCCGTCGGGGTCGCCCGCGAGACTCCGCTCTCCGCGCCGGCCATCGCTGTTGCAGCACTCTGGGGACTCTGGTCGCACCCGTGGGGGGATCTCGTCACCGGCGCGCCGCCGGACTGGTTTTTCCCGTTCGGTTCGTCGATCCTCGAGTCGCGGGTCGTGCTTCATAGCGACCCGACGCTGCATCTGCTGGGCGCATTCGCCATCGAACTCGCCACGGTCTGGCTTGCACTGGTCGCGGTCTGTCGGCTGACCGATCGATCGATCGTTGCCACCGTCAACCGCCGAGCGGCCGTTGGTGCGGCCTACGGCGTCGCCGCGCTCGCAGTGACGCCGCCGACGCTCGAGGTCTCGTATCACTTCGTCTACTCTATCCTCGGTGTCGGCGTTCTCTGTGGGGCCGTACGAGGACCACCGACGCCGACGGTCGACCGATTACGTGACCGCTACGTCAGACGACCGTCGTTCGATGAAACGCTCGAGGTTTCGCTCACCACGATGATGGCGGTAACGCTCGCGCTCGCCGCGTACGCTACGGTGTACGTTTTCGTCGTCGTACCGACGTAGGACCCGCCGCGTCCGCTCGGACCCCGGACGACTGTTTCGCGACCGGCCACATACGTTTTTGTGAGAACGCTCAGTACGATTCACCGTGTCCCAGACTACGCTCGAGGGGCTGATCGCCGACGGTCGAACCAACGCGACGGTCGCGTGGGTGCTGATCGTAGTTATCGGCGGAATCGGCCTCGCGGAACTGCTGACCGGCGGGATCCTGTGGATGACGTTCGCAGCGACCCTCGTGGCCCTGGCGGTTCTCCCACCGGTCGCGTTTCGGTCGGCGCACGCGATGCTTCCCTGGGAGGTCCTCCTGTTGGCAGCCCTCCCTGTGCTTGGTATGGCCATCAACGCCGATCGACTCACCGGTCACTTCGCCGCGTATCTCTCGGTCGCGGCTATCGCGCTCGTTCTCGCCGTCGAACTCCACTCGTTTACGACCGTTCGAATGACTCCCAGCTTCGCCGTGGTCCTCGTCATCGTCGGAACGATGGCCGCGGCGGGGCTGTGGGCGCTGCTGCGATGGAGCGCCGAAAAGACGCTCGGTATTCCGTTTATGGCCGGCCACGACGCAGTGATGTGGGAATTCGTCTACTCCGCCCTCGCTGGACTCGGTGCTGGCGTCGTCTTCGAACTCTACTTTAGACGACTCGCCCGTCCCGAACAGCGCCTTCCGGAGGACGCCCAGCCGGCCTCAGAGGTGCGCGATGCGTAGTCTGGCGCGCTGGCTTCCGTCCCCGCGTCGCCAGCGCCAGCTCACCTATCTCATGGAAGTTGGATTGGTCGGTATGCTGTTCGTCGGGGTCGACCGCGGTAACGCCGGGATCGTGATCAACACCGCCGTGGCTCTGGCCGTCACCCAGCTCCCGGCGGTCCTCGAGCGCGACTACGAGATTCCGATGGATCCCCGTCTCACGCTGTGGATCACGACCGCAGTCTTCCTCCACGCGTTCGGTGTCGTCGGTCTACCCGGTGGTACCACGACGCTCTACACCGATATCTGGTGGTGGGATCACCTGACGCACGCGCTGTCGGCGTCGCTCGTCGCCGCAGCGGGGTACGCCACCGTGCGCGCGTTCGACGAACACGCCGACGGCGTGCACCTCCCCCAGCGGTTCGTGGCGGTGTTCATTCTGCTTTTCGTCCTCGCGTTCGGCGTCCTCTGGGAGATACTCGAGTTCGCCATCGCGCTGTCGGCCGATACGTTCGGGATCGACGCCGTCCTCACGCAGTACGGACTCGGCGACACGATGCTCGATTTCGTCTTCAACTCGATCGGCGCGCTCCTCGTCGCGCTCTGGGGTGGCGCCTACCTCACCGACGTCTCGGGAGCGATCCGCGAACGCTTCGACTCACGAACCGATTGACGTTCTCCGAGCAAGACGCATCCGAAGCGCCGGCCGTTGAGTTCCGACCGGAGCACGCGCCCATCTGGGGCCCTCGCCCTCACTCGGCACGATCGATTCGCTCCCCGTCGTTCTCGCTGATGGCCTGCGGTCGCGACTCGAGCGAACCGACGACCCGGAGATGGCAGCAATCGTCCTCGTTCCCTTCGGGCTGTGTATCGAACGTCGCGTGGGTCGTCGGGAGAAGGATCACGGCCCGCATCTACTGTTCGCGTTCGACCAGCGACTCGATTCGGGCCGCTGTTGGCGGCGTGTACCGAAGAGAAGACGTTCGAGGCGATGGAGCCGTTTCGTAACGTCGCTCGAGTGCACTGGCGAGGGCCGCCGTCATCCGGCACCCGCAACAGCTGCTCTATCCCTGACTGAGTAGCAGACGGGACGGGTCGAACGCAGTTCAGCAGTCGTCAGTAATCAGTTCACGACCGAGCGATATCCGATTCCTACCGCACTGAACCGACGGGGAGCTTTACGTCGTTACGCGGTGTAGTACGTCGAGCCATGGTATTCAAGAAAATCACACTCATTGGCACCAGTCCCGAGAGTTTCGACGCAGCAGCCGACAACGCGATCGACCGCGCGGAAGAGACGCTGGAGCACGTTCACTGGATCGAGGTCGACGAACTCGGCGTCGAAGTCGCGAGTGTCGACGACAGGGAGTACCAGGCCGAAGTCACCGTCGCATTCCAACTCGAGGAGTAACCACGCGCGCCATTACGGTCGCCGTCGGGGATCATCCCTTTCTTTCGAGTCCGTGACGCACGAGACTGCGGCTCTCCGACGGTGTCGATGCGTCGGAACGGTCGAAAAGAGTGGACGGAGTCAATATGTAGAGACTAGTTCGGACGGGAACGAGTCGGGTCGAGCGAGTCGGACCGCCGTTCCGGTCGTTACGTTCGGAACGACTCACCGCAGCCGCACTCGCTGACGACGTTCGGGTTGTCGACGTGGAACCCTTCTGCCTGCAAGCCGTCCTCGTAGTCGAGGACGCTGCCTTCGATGTACTTCAGACTCGCCGGATCGACGAAGATGCGCAGCTCGTGGTGCTCGTAGATCGTGTCGTCCTCGTCCGGTGCGTCGTCGAATCGCATCCCGTAGGAGAGGCCGGCACAGCCACCTTGCTGAACGAACAGTCGAAGCCCGGCTTCCGTCGCATCGAGGCCCTCGCTCTCGAGCAGTGAGAGGGCCTCACCCGCTGCGTCTTCGGTTACTTCGATCTCCGGGCGCGTCTCCGCCTTCCCGCCATCCATACTGTCCGTACTCATGTCCCTACCTTTCGGCGCAACGATGTTAACTGTGACGCCCTTCGCTCGCGGACGGGCTAGCTACTATCGGTTACGAACCGTCTCGCGACCGCCAGGTCACACCTCCCGTCGCACTGCTCTAGAGACGCAAGCGACGTTGAATCGACTGATAACACGTCCCGAATTGCTGTCTGTCGTTCCGCGAGAGCTCGATGTCGTGTTTCGCTAGCAATTCGAGCATCCGCTTCAGATCGCAATCGTACCACATTGAGAGGAGCCGCACGTTTTTCTGTGCGTAGTCGTAGTTGCGCTCCAGGACGCGCTCGTCCATCGGATCGACGTGCGGTTCCATCTCGTTTCCTCTTCCGTCCTCCAGCTATGTAAAACCAATTTGCAATTCCACAACGTGAACCCGCGCCGAGCAACAGTATATTACCGTTCTCTACATTGTGCTTCGTAGGATCGCTAGACGAAGCTTGATTTCGGCGTTTTCACTAATGCCACCGCCGGTCGAAAACCGATACACTGCGGTTGATTCTACGGATATCTAACTGTTCGACGAAGATTGTAGACGGCACATTTGAGCACCATCTCGCGGAATTCGAGGTGCCAGCTTCGCGCACGCACGGCGGAGCCGAGCGTGCGCTTGATCGACGAAAAGACAGTCTCAACCATCCAGCGGCGATTGTACCAGCAGCTGCTCATCCGGGCGTTGTGTGCCCGGTCGAGCGAGGAGTAGATCCGGTGTTTGATCAACGGTCGGATGCGATCAAGATGAAGATCGTCTCGGAATGGCTTTCCATCGTAAGCACGGTCAGCGGCCAATGACCGCAGGTCCTCGGCGTTTCGCCGAGCGACCTGCGGACCAATCTTCGCATCATGTTTTTTCGTGGTCGTACAGTGAACATCGTAGACGTACAGCGTTTTCACGTCCACGAGGGCAGTGACTTTGAGCGAGCGAACGCGGTAGTGTTTTCGCGTCGCGTAGTACCGCGAGGGCTGGTCGCGGTCGAAACCAGTCGAGTCGATCGCGGCATGGCCAGTGCGTTTCTCGGCTGATTCGCCGAGAAACGCACGATAGGTCTCCATCGAGATAGTCTCAAACCAGTCACGCAGGACGGTAAAATGCGGAAGCCGCGTGAGGCCGATTTCGTCGAGAATGCCGGGCATTTCGCTCAACAGATCGATTGTCTGGCGGTAGGATTTCCCGAGTTCGATCCGCAGTGCTTGCAACGTGAGCATCGCCCATTCGGCGAACCCGCCACCCCCTACGGGGTCGGCGGGTTCGTCCGGATTCTCGACAACGTTTTTAGCTTTCGCAACGATTTCTCGGGTGAGGAGACGGAATTCGGATACCAAAGTAATCCGTCTCTTCGCTTTCTACGAAGATAACGAGATTGAGGCGACGCCGTCTAGCGATCCTACAGAGCACTACATTGTATTACTGCTCGTTACGATTTGTTTCGTCCTCGAGTCGGATTCGAACGCTTTCAGCGTGCGCTTCGAGTCCCTCCGCGTCGGCGAGGGTGGTGATCGTCTCTCCCAGATCGGCGAGTCCGTCCCCGGAGAGTCGCTGGACCGTCGTCGAGCGGAGGAACGTTTCGACCGAGAGGCCGCCGGTCACCCGCGCCCCGCCGTCGGTCGGAAGGACGTGGTTGGTGCCGCTCGCGTAGTCGCCGGCAGCCACGGGGGTGTTCGGCCCGAGGAAAACGCTGCCCGCGCTGTCGATCCGCTCGAGGATCGATTCGTCGTCGGCCGCGAGTATCGAGAGGTGTTCGGGTGCGTACGCCTCCGCGAAGAGGATGGCCTCGCTCATCGACCGGGCGTGGAGGACACCGCTCGCGTCGTTTGTAAGGGCCTCACGAATGACGTCCTCGCGCTCCCGTTGGCTCACCTGCTCGTCGACGGCTGCAGCCACGGCGTCGGCGGTCGTTTCGTCGTCGGTGACGGCCACAACCGACCCGTTTGGATCGTGTTCGGCCTGCGCGACCAGTTCCGCCGCGACCAGATCGGGCGCCGCCGTCTCGTCGGCGATCACGACGACTTCGCTCGGTCCCGCGAGGAAGTCGATCTCGACGTCGCCGCGAACTGCGCCTTTTGCTGCCGTCACCCACTTGTTCCCGGGACCGACGATCTTCTGCACGCGGTCGATCGTCTCCGTCCCGTAGGCGAGCCCCGCGATGGCCTGTGCACCGCCGACGCTGTAGACGGCGTCCGCGCCCGCGGCGTGGATCGCAGCTAACGTGACGGGATTCAGATCCTCGGCCGGCGGCGTGACGACGGCGACGTGATCGACTCCCGCGACGACCGCCGGAACGATGCCCATGATCGCACTCGAGGGATACGCCGCCGAGCCGCCGGGGACGTACACGCCGACGCGTTCGAGGGGTCGAAACCGCCGACCGAGCGTCCGACCCGGACCGAACTCTCGCTGCCAGTCCTCCGGTAGCTGTGCTTCGTGAAACTCGCGGACGTTCGCCGCGGCCGTCTCGATTGCCGTTCGCGTCTCTTCGTCGATTTCGTCGACGGCTCGTTCGCAGCGATCGGTGATCTCGAGGTTTCCGAGTTCGACGCCGTCGTACTCACTCGTGAATTCGCGGACGGCGACGTCGCCTTCCTCGCGGACGCGATCGACGATCTCTCGAACGTCTTCCGAGACCGCTTCGATACCGGCGTCACGCTCGAAGAAGGCTGCCCGGTCGCCCGGCCCGAGGTCCGCGATCGCCTGGACGTCGATTGTCATGACGTCAGGTTCGGACGGCGGCCGAAAAACGGTTTCCTTCCGCTCACGCGTCGGGGTTCTCGACCTCCCAGATGCCGACAGCGTCGAGGCACGCCCTGACGAACAGATAGACGAGGAGCCCGAACCCGACGACGGCGAACGGTGCCTGCACCAGATTCGCGAGTTCCACCTCGAGGACGATCCGAGTGAGCCCGCGGACGACGAAGCTCACGATCACGAGCCCGAACGCGATGAGTGAGAGTTTGACGAATCCCGATCGATCCATGTCTCACCGTACGACCACGTTCGCTAAATGGTGTCGGTTGGTCTCACGCCGACGGGAACGGTCCCGGCCGACGATCGGAGCGGACCGTCACTGAACGTCTGCGCTGGCGGCGCGACCGATCGCGTAGACGGCCACTGCCCCCAACACCAGCGCGAGACCCACGAGCACGGCCAGTGCCGGTACCAGCGTGTTCCACAGTCCGTCGAAGCGCGTGACTTCGATGACCGTCATCGTGTCCTCGCCCAGCATCACGGCGCGAGTGGCGTCGACGCCGTAGGTGATTGGGTTGAACGTCGCAACGGTCTGAATCCAGTCCGGGAGTGCCGGCAGCGGCAGGAACGCACTCGAGACGAACAGCAAGGGTAACTGCAGCAGGTTCGCCCCGATGATCGTCGACTCTTCGTCGCGAGTCACGACGGCCAGCACGTTAGAGAACGCGGTAAACCAGATCGAGAACACGACGCAAATGGCCGCGATCGCCACGGCACCGATAACCCCGGTCTCGATCTCGGCGCCGAGTGCGACACCGAGTCCCAGCACGATCGTGACCTGGGCGACGATCCGAACGATCTCGGCCAGCGTCTTCCCTAGAAAGACGGCGGTTCGATTCATCGGACTGACCAGAATCTTTTCGAACATGCCGGTCTCGATGTCGTTGACGAGTCCGATCCCCGACGTCGCGGCCGCGACCAGCGCCACCTGGATCACGATCGCGGGCACGAGGTATGTCTCGTACGTGATTCCCTTGAGGGCACCCGTCGCGACGCCACCGAACACCTGCGTGAACAACACGAGGAATATGATCGGCTGGACGAGCGAGACCACGAGAACGAACGGGTTTCGAACCGACTTGATCGTCCACCGAACGAACGTCACCCAGACGTCGCTCGCGAAGCTCCCGCCGTGGCCGTCCACGCTCGGTGTGCTCATCGGTCCACCTCCTCGCCATCGGCATCGCCGGCCCCGCCGCCACCGACGGCGCTGTCCCGCTCGCCGCTCGAGTCGCGCCCGCCATCACCGATCGTCTCGGACTGAGCGCTCCCGTTCGGCGTCGGCTCACCGTCGGCAGCGGACGGTTCGGGACGCTCGTCCGTCACCGCCAGGAACACGTCGTCGAGCGTCGGTGCTCGGATATCGAATCCGATCACGTCGATCCCGGCGTCGCGTAACGCGACCAGTAAGTCCGTCCCGCGCGTTCGCGCGTCGCGTGCAGTCACTTTCAATCCCGACTTCGTCGGTTCGATCGTCGCCCCCTCCGCGAACAGCCTCTCGTCGCGGGCCACCGTCACCGCGCGTTCGCTCGAATCGGGATCCACCAGTTCGACCGCGAGAATCTCGCCGCCAACCCGGCGTTTCAGTTCGACCGGCGTTCCCTCCGCGACCACCGACCCGCTCTGAATAACCGACAACCGGTCGCACAGCTGGTCCGCCTCCTCGAGATACTGGGTCGTCAGGAACACTGTCGTCCCTGCGTCGTTTATCCGCCGGAAGTACTCCCAGAGGCGATTCCGTGCCGCCGGATCGAGCCCGGTCGTTGGTTCGTCGAGAAACACCAACCGCGGCCGGTGAACTAGCGCGGTAGCCGCGTCGAGGCGCTTTTTCATCCCACCCGAGAAGTCGTCGGCGACCTTGTCCTCGACGTCGGTTAGCTCCACGAGCTCGAGAAGTTCGTCGATTCGGTCGCTTCGATCGGCTCGTCCGACGCCGTAGGCATCGCACGCGAACCGGAGGTTCTCGCGCGCCGTTAGCTCGGGATCGATACTCGTCTCCTGTGCCATATACCCGACCGTCGCGCGCACGTGATGCGGGTCCGCGATAGCGTCGAATCCGTTCACCGCTATCGAACCTTCGGTCGGTCGCAGCAACGTTACCAGCGTCTTGATCACCGTCGTTTTCCCGGCACCGTTTGGCCCGAGAAATCCAAAAAACTCCCCCTCGTCCACGAGCAGGTCGACACCTCGGACCGCTTCGGTCCCGTCTGCGTACGTTACCGCCACGTCACGGGCCTCGATAGCGTAGTCGGTCACAGTCGTCGTAGGCCGGGCGTCGGGATATATCTGCGAGTTCGAACCCACTAGGTAATTTCGATTTTCGAACTTTCGACGCTCGGTCACTGGTCGACCGGCTCGAGGTCGTGCTCGATGGCCCACGCGTGCAGGTGGCCGAAGGCCGGAAACACCGCGTGGCCCTTCTCCGTCGGTTCGTATTCGACTCGGGGCGGGACTTCGTCGTAGGCCTCCCGTCGCAACAACCCCGCCTCGACTAGCTCTCTGAGTCGTTCGGAGAGCGTGTTCGCCGGCACCTCCAGGCGATCCTCGAGGGCCGAGAAGCGAAGCGGTTCACCGGCAAAGGCGAACGCCGAGAGAACCGCCATCGCGTGGGCCCTCCCAAAGAGGTCGAGTAACTCCGCGACAGTCCGTTCGACGCGCTCGCGCTCCCTGGGCTTGAGTCGATCGCGGAGCGCACTGGCCGTCTCCCGCGTTCGCCCGGCGTCCAGCCCCGGCACCGTTCCGACCCCCTTCGGCGTCGTCTCGCCCTTGCGCACGTCTGCACCGTTCGATCGCCAGTCTTCTGTCGACTCCTCGTCCATACCGTCCCTCGGACGTCGCAGAACTAAAGCTTCGTTTTCGAATTATCGCCTCGGGAACGATATCGACGTCAATCCTTCGATACGTCGAAGTCACACGCTTATCATTTGCCGCGCCGAAGTGACGGCCATGCGACTCACCGTCTTCGGGGCGACCGGCCGAACCGGCCGCCCGCTCTGCCGACTGGCGCTCGAGCGCGGCGACGACGCGGCCACGACGTCGGTGTCCACGTGCGCTCGCCCGCGAAGCTCCCGTTCGCGGACGACGTGACCGTGGTCGCCGGTGACGTCTACACCGGCACGGGCGTCGCCGAGGCCGTCGCGGGCGCGGACGCTGTCGTTTCCGTCCTCGGACAGACCGACGGGTCGCCGGACGACCTGCTCACGGTCGCCGGCGACAACGTCCTCGCGGCGATGACGGACGCCGGCGTCGACCGGTACGTCACCCTCGTCGGTGCCGGCGTCCGCCAGGAGGGCGATTCGGTGTCACTCGGTGGCCGCGCGATGGGCGTGCTGTTGAAACTCTTCGCCCGATCAGTTCTCGAAGACGCCGCCGCTCACGTCGACCGCGTGAAACGGACCGATCTCGCGTGGACCGTCGTCCGCGCACCCCGCCTCACCGAGAGGGCGCCGACGGGTGAGTACCGCGCCGGTGACGTCTCGCTCGGGTTCGAGTCTATCGACCGCGCGGACGTCGCCCGGTTCATCCTCGACTGCCTCGAGGAAGATCTGTACGTCCGCGAACTGCCGACGGTGGGGCCAACGTGAGCGGCCGCCGCTCGGTCGGACGCCGCGGTGTGCTGGCCGTCGTCGGCGCCGTCACCGCGAACCTGCTCGTTTCCGGTGACGGGCCTCTCCTCCCGGGGTCGGGGGCTTCCACCCGTTCAGCGTCGGCTCCGCTGCGGTCGCGTCCGGTCGGTACCCTCGGTGCGACGGCCGCCCCCGCCGTTCCGGTTCGACTCCGCTCTCGAGTTCGTCGATTCCTCGCGCCAGCTTTCTCGGCTCGCGGCACCGACGGCGGGGCGACCTACAAACAGTCGAGTGATGGCCGCGATTTACACCCTCTCCAACCCGCGCTCGCCGGTCGGGTGACCGACGACGTTCGATCGATACTTGGCCGTCTGCCGACCGATTTCCTACCGTTCGGTCGCGATACACGAGGGTCCTAGACGTAGCCTTCCCCTTCCCGATGGCGATACGTTTCCCATAATCGTCACTTTCACGTTTTTCGTCAGCTTCCGGCGACGCTTCCGCTTCGGTTCGGATCGGTGGAACAGACCGATCGAACGCGTCCGGAACTGCAAGTGCTTCATAACTATTCCTCGTCGACCGAACCACCGTTCTATGTGGCCGTGGGAACACGCAATCGTCGGTTATCTCGCGTACTCAGTGTGCTGTCACCTTCTCTTCCGCGATTCGCCCAGCGGGCTCGAGGCGTTCGTCGTCGTCCTGGCCTCGATCCTCCCGGATCTGATCGACAAGCCGCTCGCGTGGGAGTACGGCATCTTCGACGCGGGGTACGCTATCGGTCACTCCGTGTTCTTCATCGTTCCACTGTCGATCGTCGTCGGAACGATCGCGTCCGCGGTCGGACGTCCGCGAACCGCCTTCGCCTTTGGGATCGGTATCAGCTTGCATCCCCCGGGTGACGTCCTCTATTCCTACGTCAGTCAGGGGATCGTCCAGGTCGAACTCATGCTCTGGCCCGTCGTGACCCTTTCCGGACCACCTCCCAGCCCCGGATTCTTCGAGTCGTTCGAACTGCTGTTCGGTCGCTACCTGGCCGACCTCCTCGCAGGAGACGTCTCGACGTACGTCTGGCTCCAGTTCGGACTCGCCGCCTTCGCGTTCCTGCTGTGGCTCTACGACGGCGTGCCGGTTCTCCGCGAGTGCCTGCTGGAAGGAAAACGGATGCTTCCGGAGACCAGTAACTCGAGTTCGAAGTGACGAATCGTCTCGAGACTGCAGACCTGTCTTCTCACAGGCGTCGTATCGGGACCTGTGTGGTCTCAGGACGGTCGCTCTTCGTCTCCTCGCCGGTTCCGTCCCTCGAAGCGGCAGCCGTGGTCCGTGCGTGTTCCGTTCCGGATCGTCTGAGACGGCGGAGACTGCGAGACGCTGTCTTCCTCGTGAATGCCCAACGTAGAACACTGTACGTCCGAGACGACGGCCTTATGTAGGGGCCGGGGCCTCCTCACTAATGCAAACGACGTGGCGCACGCCGCCACGTTCCCTCCGGCCGTGTTCCGGCACGGAGGCAGAATACTATCCATCATCTCGGTGTGGCCGTCGGCTCGATCGATGGTCGACTGTGAGGTGCTCGGATCGGTCGTGCCCAACGCTGGATTACCAGCGATACGGTACGCTGTCCTTATATAGACTGGGCGCGTACTGTAGTTTGCACGAAAGCTCCCGCCGGAGTGCGGTTTTCGGCGTGGACGCGATCCGACGCCCTTATATGTACGAGGGCAGTTGGATAGAACGCAACGAACGCGTGATCGACGGCCCGTTCAACCCGGGCCGTCATCTCGGACGGCGCGAGTCCGAAGGGGTTATGTACCCCTGACGGCTTACGAATACGTCCGAAGGAAATGAGGATCCTACCCCTGCGGTCCGCCGTACAGATGGGATCTGATGTTAGCCCTGGTAGTTCGGTGACGCCCAATCGGTCGTCGCGATCGGCTGTCGTCATCGAACGTGGACCATTATATCATGTGTGAGTGTGTACCAACATTCACCGCCAGACCCCGAGCACAGCTCGGGGAGATAGCATTCATTCCGGTTGATCCTGCCGGAGGTCATTGCTATTGGAGTCCGATTTAGCCATGCTAGTTGCACGAGTTCAGACTCGTAGCAGATAGCTCAGTAACACGTGGCCAAACTACCCTATGGACCCGGATAACCTCGGGAAACTGAGGCTAATCCGGGATACGGTTCGCAGCCTGGAAGTGGCGCGAACCCGAAACGCCCCGGCGCCATAGGATGTGGCTGCGGCCGATTAGGTAGACGGTGGGGTAACGGCCCACCGTGCCGATAATCGGTACGGGTTGTGAGAGCAAGAGCCCGGAGACGGAATCTGAGACAAGATTCCGGGCCCTACGGGGCGCAGCAGGCGCGAAACCTTTACACTGCACGAGAGTGCGATAAGGGGACTCCAAGTGCGAGGGCATATAGTCCTCGCTTTTCACCACCGTAAGGAGGTGGTAGAATAAGTGCTGGGCAAGACCGGTGCCAGCCGCCGCGGTAATACCGGCAGCACGAGTGATGACCGCTATTATTGGGCCTAAAGCGTCCGTAGCTGGCCACGCAAGTCTATCGGGAAATCCGCGCGCTCAACGTGCGGGCGTCCGGTAGAAACTGCGTGGCTTGGGACCGGAAGATCCAGAGGGTACGTCTGGGGTAGGAGTGAAATCCCGTAATCCTGGACGGACCACCGGTGGCGAAAGCGCTCTGGAAGGACGGATCCGACGGTGAGGGACGAAAGCTTGGGTCACGAACCGGATTAGATACCCGGGTAGTCCAAGCTGTAAACGATGTCTGCTAGGTGTGACACAGGCTACGAGCCTGTGTTGTGCCGTAGGGAAGCCGTGAAGCAGACCGCCTGGGAAGTACGTCCGCAAGGATGAAACTTAAAGGAATTGGCGGGGGAGCACTACAACCGGAGGAGCCTGCGGTTTAATTGGACTCAACGCCGGACATCTCACCAGCATCGACAATGTGCAGTGAAGGTCAGTGTGATGAGCTTACTGGAGCCATTGAGAGGAGGTGCATGGCCGCCGTCAGCTCGTACCGTGAGGCGTCCTGTTAAGTCAGGCAACGAGCGAGACCCGCACTCCTAATTGCCAGCAACACCCTTGTGGTGGTTGGGTACATTAGGAGGACTGCCAGTGCCAAACTGGAGGAAGGAACGGGCAACGGTAGGTCAGTATGCCCCGAATGTGCTGGGCGACACGCGGGCTACAATGGCCGAGACAGTGGGATGCCACCCCGAAAGGGGGCGCTAATCTCCGAAACTCGGTCGTAGTTCGGATTGAGGGCTGAAACTCGCCCTCATGAAGCTGGATTCGGTAGTAATCGCCGTTCAGAAGACGGCGGTGAATACGTCCCTGCTCCTTGCACACACCGCCCGTCAAAGCACCCGAGTGGGGTCCGGATGAGGCCGCTGTAACAGCGGTCGAATCTGGGCTCCGCAAGGGGGCTTAAGTCGTAACAAGGTAGCCGTAGGGGAATCTGCGGCTGGATCACCTCCACAGACCGAGACCAGGCCGACGCGCCTGGCTCACTGCGGATAGCGGTTTTCGAACCGCATTCACGTTCGATCGCGACAGTCACCCGACTGGCCGATCGGGCACCTCAGAACTACCAGGGCTAACACCCAACTCCCCGCCCGCCTCCCGGAGGCGGGCGTGGGCCCATAGCTCAGTGGTAGAGTGCCTCCTTTGCAAGGAGGATGCCCAGGGTTCGAATCCCTGTGGGTCCATGACTCGGTGCGATTCGGAGCGAATCACTCCCCTTAAGTGGGAGAGGGCGCTACGAATCAATCCGAAGCTAACCGATGCACCACCCCGTGCAAACGTGGGTGGGAAGGGTTAATGCACGCCAGCTGTCTACTGGCGTGCAGATGAGACCGTGTGTACGTGTAGTCCAGGCGTCCACTGGACCCGTTCCCGGGTCACGATGTTGCGACTCTGTCGCAACGCCGATCCGATGAACGTGGCTACTGTGCCAGCTGGTGGATCGCTCGGCTTGAGAGCTGAAGAAGGACGTGCCAAGCTGCGATAAGCCTATGGGAGCCGCACGGAGGCGAAGAACATAGGATCTCCGAATGGGAATCCCCACCGCAATTGCTTCGCGCAATGGGGAACGTCGGGAATTGAAACATCTTAGTACCGACAGGAAAAGAAAGCAAACGCGATGTCGTAAGTAATGGCGAATGAACGCGATACAGTCCAAACCGAAGCCTTCGGGCAATGTGGTGTTCGGACTGACGATCACTTCCTGAAACGCGACACGAAGTCTCCTGGAACGGAGCACGAGACAGGGTGACAGTCCCGTACTGTTGACGAGTAGAGAACGAGTCAGCTCCAGAGTATCGGGGGTTGGATATCTCTCGTGAATCTCGCGGGCATCGACCGCGAAGACTAAACACTCCTCAAGACCGATAGCGAACAAGTAGCGTGAGCGAACGCTGAAAAGCACCCCAAGAAGGGAGGTGCAATAGGGCGTGAAATCAGTTGGCGATGGAGCGACGGGGCACGAAAGGTCCCGTGAGAAATGACCGTAGCGCGAGCTACTAGTAAGAATCACGGGAAGCCGGTGTTCTGTCGTACGTTTTGAAAAACGAACCAGGGAGTGTGCCTGTTTGACGAGTCTAACTCGATCATCGAGGAAGGCGAAGGGAAACCGACAGGGCCGCAGCACTATGTGTGAGGGCCGCCGTGTTCAAGCGCGGGGAGTCAAACGGGCACGACCCGAAACCGGACGATCTAGGCGTGGACAAGGTGAAGCGTACCGAAAGGTACGTGGAGGCCTGTTAGAGTTGGTGTCCTACAATACCCTCTCGTGATCTACGTCTAGGGGTGAAAGGCCCATCGAGTCCGGAAACAGCTGGTTCCAACCGAAACATGTCGAAGCATGACCTCTGCCGAGATAGTTCGTGGGGTAGAGCAACGGATTGGGGGACCGCACTCCGAGAGGAGTGCGCCCCCCTGTCCAACTCCGAACCTACGAACGTCGTTTGACGCAGGGAGTCCGGTGCGCGGGGTAAGCCTGTGTACCGTGAGGGAGACAACCCAGAGCTGGGTTAAGGTCCCCAAGTGTGGATTAAGTGCGATCGAAGGTGGTCTCAAGCCCTAGACAGCCGGGAGGTGAGCTTAGAAGCAGCTACCCTCTAAGAAAAGCGTAACAGCTTACCGGCCGAGGTTTGAGGCGCCCAAAATGATCGGGGCTCAAATCCACCACCGAGACCTAGCAGTGCGGATCATACCGCAATCTTGTAGGTTGGCGTTCTGTTCGGATGGAAGCACGGACGAGAGTTCGTGTGGACCGTTCAGTAACGAAAATCCTGGTCATAGTAGCAGCGTTAGTCGGGTTAGAACCCCGACGGCCGAACGAGTAAGGGTTCCTCAGCAATGCTAATCAGCTGAGGGTTAGCCGGTCCTAAGTCAGCCCGCAAGTCGAAGCTGACAACAGGGAAATAGGTTAATATTCCTATGCCAGTGTGCACTCAAAGCCGACGCTTTGGGGCCGCCTGAGCTGGGCCTTCGCCCAGTCGAACAGTCAAAAATCGTGGAAGCCGTAATGGCACGAAGCGGTTGAACGGCTGGATAGCGCAAGTCAGGTCAACCTAGAGCCCGTGAAAAGGCGAGCACACTGTCCGTACCGAGATCCGACACAGGTACTCGTGGCGGCGAAAGCCAAGGTCTGTCGGGAGCAACCGACGTTAGGGAATTCGGCAAGTTAGTCCCGTACGTTCGCAATAAGGGATGCCTGCCTCGGAAAGAGGCAGGTCGCAGTGACTCGGGCGCTCCGACTGTCTAGTAACAACATAGGTGACCGCAAATCCGCAAGGACTCGTACGGTCACTGAATCCTGCCCAGTGCAGGTATCTGAACACCCCGTACAAGGGGACGAAGGACCTGTTAACGGCGGGGGTAACTATGACCCTCTTAAGGTAGCGTAGTACCTTGCCGCTTCAGTAGCGGCTTGCATGAATGGATCAACGAGAGCGCCACTGTCCCAACGTTGGGCCCGGTGAACTGTACGTTCCAGTGCGGAGTCTGGAGACCCCCAAGGGGAAGCGAAGACCCTATAGAGCTTTACTGCAGGCTGTCACTGAGACGTGGTCGCCATTGTGCAGCATAGGTAGGAGCCGCTACACAGGTACCCGCGCTAGCGGGCCACCGAGGCATCACTGAAATACTACCCGATGGTGACTGCGACTCTCACTCCTGGCGGAGGACACTGGTAGCCGGGCAGTTTGACTGGGGCGGTACGCGCCTGAAAAGATATCGGGCGCGCCCCAAGATTTCCTCACCCGTGTCGGAGACGCGGGAAAGAGCGCAAGAGCATACGGAAGTCTGACAGTGTCCAGCACAACGATGGACGCTGACGCGAAAGCGTGGTCTAGCGAACCAATCAGCCTGCTTGATGCGGGCGATTGCTGACAGAAAAGCTACCTTAGGGATAACAGAGTCGTCACCCGCAAGAGCACATATCGACCGGGTGGCTTGCTACCTCGATGTCGGTTCCCTCCATCCTGCCCGTGCAGAAGCGGGCAAGGGTGAGGTTGTTCGCCTATTAAAGGAGGTCGTGAGCTGGGTTTAGACCGTCGTGAGACAGGTCGGCTGCTATCTATTGGGGGTGTAACGGTATCTGACGGGAACGTTCGTATAGTACGAGAGGAACTACGAATGGGTGCCACTCGTGTACCGGCTGTCCGAGAGGGCACGCGCCGGGCAGCGACGCACCACGGGGTAAGAGCTGAACGCATCTAAGCTCGAAACCCACCTGAAAAAGAGATACCACCGAGATCACTCGTAGAAGACGAGGTCGATAGACTCGGGGTGTACGCACCAAGGCAACGAGGTGTTGAGCCCGCGAGCACTAACTGATCGAGCCACACACTCATACACTACATCGCATTGGATCCGTGACACGCGAGCGGGTCCGGACGCATACTGGACTACACATACACATCGGTCACAGATAGACGCCCACAACGCAGACACCGTCCACCGATTATGGTTTGACGGCGGTTCGATTCCGTCGATCGGCATTACGGCGGCCACAGCGGCGAGGTGCCTCCCGTACCCATCCCGAACACGGAAGATAAGCTCGCCTGCGTTACGGCCAGTACTGGAGTGCGCGAGCCTCTGGGAAGCCCGTTTCGCCGCCGACCACTCATACTCCTTCCATCTTTCACCCGGCGAGCGACCGCACTGGCGGTCGCCAGCCGGGTTATTGCGTATCCATAACCGGTTGTAGCGAGACCAGTAACTTCGGGAGTGTTCCTCTCTGGCACGGAGACGGGAGAACTCAATCGCGATACACGACCTGCGCGACCCGTATCAAATATTTTTGGAGCATAACTTATCCGGCTGTTTCGAAAAGACCGGCATATGGACACAGGGGAAGATCCTCCTGATCTGGATGCTCGTTACGAACTGCTGTCAGAATCGCGCCGTCGATACGTCCTGTATTACCTCTTCGACAACGACCACGCGAGCATCGACAGGTTAGCATCGCAAGTCGCCGCATGGGAACAGAACGTCTCGATCGAATCGGTGTCCGACGAACAGCGGAAATCGATCGTCGTGGGACTGCTACACAACCATCTCCCGCGACTCGAGGAACACGACGTTGTCACATTCGATCAGCGACGCGGTGACGTCCACCGAGGACGTCGCTTCGAAGCTCTCACGTCCACCGTGAAACGCGCACGGGAGGATGACGAAATCGAATCGGCCGTCAGTACATCGTCTGAAACGTTTCTGTACGGTGATACTGTGACGGAATCGACGAACTCGGATCGATAGCTCGATCGGTCGTCTCGCCGCTCTCGCAATCGTATTCTCAGTACTTCACAAAGCCGTTAATTGAGAAGTCCGCTTGCTGAGTTGTGTCCAAGCAAGCAAAGCAAGCGGACGGTTCAATCCACGAGGACCAGCTCCTTAACTTCCTCGTCAACTCCATTGACGAGGAAGTCGATCTTGACCTCGGCAAGAATGCTGAGGTCGACGCAGAAGACATCTACGAGGTCCTCGTCGGCGCGTGCGCCGACGGGACCTCGGTCTCCAAACTCTGTGAGAACAGCGCAGACTCGCCCCACGAAAACACGGTTCTGTACCACCTCCGCGAGAAATTCGAGCTCGAATCGGTTGAACGAGCCGGGAACGCGCTCCTTCAGAAGAACGTGCTTGAGGTCCTTCCTGAGCAGGTGGAGGTCGTCGCCGACCTCCACCTGCGGCCCTACTATGGTGATGAAAACGACACAGACGGTCTCTATCACTCGGAAGCGAAACGTGGAACCACCGCGTTCCATGCCTATGCCACTCTCTACGCGCGTGTACAGAACAAGCGCTATACGCTGGCGGTGCGCCGTCTCACCGACGGCGACACCGCCAGCAGCGTCCTTGCTGAGTTTCTTGGGATTCTCGACGGCCTTGACGCTGAGGTCAAGGCCGTCTATCTTGACCGTGAATTTTACGATAGCAAGTGTCTCACGCTGCTTCAGGCGCACAACCACGCCTACGTGATGCCGATCATCCGTTGGGGACAGACGATCAAGCAGGAACTCTCGGAAGGTTGGAGCCGCGTCATCCAGCATGATCTGACGGCGAAACTCGACGGTCACAGCTGGACCGTCGAGTTTCCCGTTTACATCGACTGTTCCTACCAAAACGGGCGGTACGACGAACATGGGGTGGCGCGTCACGGCTACGCCGCTGACGCGCCGTTTATCGACTCACCACGCGACGCCCGATACCACTACGCGAAACGCTTCGGTATCGAGGCGACGTACCGGCTCTCCGAGCAAAGCATTGCAACGACGACAACGCAAAATCCGGTGGTTCGGCTGTTGTACGTCGTGGTGAGTCTGCTGTTACAGAACGTTTGGCGGTACTTGCACTGGGAATATGTGGCGACGCCCCGCCGTGGCGGGCGTCGCCTCTGGTCGTGGTCTTTCAAGGAGTTCATCAAGATGGTGTGCCGGGCAGCATGGACGGCCCTCGCGGTGCGTCGGGCCGTCCCTGCAAATCGGCCACCGGACGATCGGTTCCACCGCTAACGCTCGACCGAGCCAGCCTCTCTGCGAGTGGCAACGCCGTCGCGTCGGCGGCTGACCGCCGCCGACAGCGACGACTCTGCTCAATCTTCGGTCAGAGCTATCGGTAATCACTACCGGTCAGGACAAAACTGCGGCTTCAGCCTGAGTGAGCAGGAACGCTTTGTGAGGTACTGATTCTCAGACGACGAACCAGGTTGTAGAAGAGGTCACGAGGGGGACTGTCTCGGTCGTCTGAGTGCATAGCTGGCTACTACTAGCGATCAGTCGATTTTGTAAACGGACCCGTGGCTATTGTAGGACTTCTCGGAGATTGACTGGATCCATTCACGAGAGCCTTCGACTGGTTCGATATCAGGATTCGAGAGGACGCGGTCGCGCCAGATTGCATAGGTGATGAGATTCCACGTCACCGGTCCGTACGATTCGACGTGGTCCGCGTACATCGAGTCGGGAATAAAGGCTGGCGGATCGTACCGGTCAAAAACAGTGGCGAGTGGCCCGGATTCGAAGTACCGTTCTATCGGCAGCGCTCCCGAGCCCTTCTGCTGCTTGACGGGATAGTCGGCGCAGCGTTCGGCGAGGAGGGATTTCAACAGGTATTTCGGCTCGAGATACCTCGGTCCGAGGGTTCCCACGTCTCGAAGTCCCTGAATGTAGCGCCGATGAGTGGGGACTGCGAGTCCACGACGGGCCAGCCGTTCACATCGGAACGGATACACTATCGTCTTGTCGTGGGAGTACGCCAGTTGACGCCACTGTCCGCATGTGTTGTGGCGGAAGAAGCTGTACAGATGGCCGTACGCGGCGTGCTTCGAGAATACGTCGTTAGCGGCGAGATCGACTCGCTGAGTGAGATAGTCGTACTGTGCCTGGACGCGTCGGTCCACAGTCTCTGTGCCGAGTGCCGTGGCGACTACGTCGCCATCAGTAAAGAAGGGGAGTTGAACGGCGAACGAGTCCGGGTCGGCGGGATGTCGCCTCATCTGGGTGGCGATGCGTAGCAACGAATCGAACTTGACGGAAAGGGTCTCCGGAACCACCGTCGACGTACGGTCGGGGACGTATGCGAGAAGCGAGTCGAACCACGTCGCGATTCGCAGCCCCTTCGCTCCTGGCAGCCCGAAAAGTGCGTCGGCACCCTCGCCGTTGAGGTAGGCGTCGGTCGAGTCGCTGTCACGAGCGAAGGCTGCGTCCGTAAGAGCAGTCTGGACGTAGTGTGAGGGGAACCCGAGGCGGTCGATACTTGTTTCGAGGTGAGAGAGATACTCCGATTCGTCGATATCGACGTACCGTGGCATCGCGTCGAGTAACGAAGCTGCACGGTCGGCGTACTCGCACTCGAACGCGACCTCTGGACTGTCGAGTTGGATGACGAGCGACGGCTCGTCTTCGCGGTAGGTGTGTAAGAGGGTTGAGTCGACGCCACCGGAGAGCATCGTCGCGACCGTATCGTTCCCACAGACGTCCTCGAGGAGTGAAGAGAGCGTCCGATCAATGACAGCAGGTGCGTCGTCTGGAGCCAGAGCCTCCGACGCATCGTCCCCGCTACTTCCGGAGAGACGTGACACCTGCGTCCGCGTCTGGTCGTCGTCTCGGAGCGACCACTGAAGCCACGTCCCCTGTCCGAGTGCATCGACTCGCGACACGTACGTCTCCGGTTCGATCGGTGCTCTGAACAGCAGATGGTCGGCGATGGCCGCCGTTGTGACCGTCCTATCTGAGACGTCCAGGTGGGCGAGGGCGTTTCGGAAGTGGTCCGTCACTACTACGTCACCGTCTGACCCCCGGAGCGTGTACAGTTCTCTCGTCGCTGTCACGCTCCTGAATGCATCGATCGCGTGAGCGCCGTCTAATCGAGTCGAGATGTGTACGACGACGGCATCTTCGACGACGCCGTCGAGGTCGTTCCAGGCGTGTCGGGGGGAACTAGCGCTCGTGAGAACTCGTTCGATGGCGTCAGGTCGGTCCCCCGAGATGATCCAATAGCCACTGTCGGACCCGACGAGCCGACATCTCGGGTCAGCGAATAACACGCGTACGTCATTGGCCATACTCGCGATAAATTAATCCTCATTTTCCTTATCGGGAGCATAACCGCGGCGCTCCGTTCACGTTACATTGACGATATGAATTGCCCCGTCTGCCGCGGCGGTTCGTTCCGCGCGCACCCGCTTCGACGGTTGACGAAACACGACGGAACGGGCTTGCCAACTCTCGACACGTGGGATGGTCTGTGCTCGTCTCGGCGCCGCTCTCGAGTATGGGAAATTCCCGATATTCGTGGTACCCTGACCAATTACAGAGACGGGGTTGCCGGTCTCGGGCCGATAGCGATGGCCCATCGTGGTCGGTAGATTCGCAACGCCGGTCACGTCCAGGATTGCCTCGCGAAATAAGGCTATCGTGAATTATGGTTGCCGCCTCAAGGGCGAGCCCTGTACCGAGTTTCGAATCCGTGCATAGTTTCGCGTGACGAGAATGTCACTTCCCCCTGTGGTATTTTCTCGACCAGTATCCGTCACGTCTTGGTTCGGTGCGTGGAACGTGGTGTCAGATAACCGAACGGTCAAGACGTCGCTCACTCACACAAATTTGATTCGCCTGCAACTAGTTGGGAACGTACTAGTAGGGAGTCTCGATTCTCGTCCGTGTGGGGAACGGGCGGGAAGCGAGTCGATGCACGGCGACAGCAGACGGAGACGGGGGATTCGAGGTCGATTGTCGATGAGAGAGGCGGTGTCGGACGGGACGTCCTCGCCGGCCGACGGTGTCCTCGGCGGGTTCACAGGGTTCTCAGCACTCACGAACTGTGGTCCGAAGACCGATAGCGGACGGGTTGAACGTGAGAGACGCTGCCCGGAAACGGTACTGAAACGGCTACAGGTGACGATACGACGAATACCGACGAAGAGACTACAGCGGCCGTGGCGACGGACGGTCCGGTCGGCACTTCGTCGACTGCGACGGTCTCGAGACGGCCAGTGGTCACCTCACTGGGGATACGACGCTCGGTGGGGGTTCCTCTCGATGTACCGGGCCATAGAGTAACTGATCGTCTGCAACGACGCGAACCCCACCATCGAATCGAGGGCGAACCTCGAGTTCGCACGATTGAGATGTCAGTCGGTCCGCCGTCCAGTCGTGACAAATCACGGTCGGCCGACCGTTGCGTCGAACCGACTCCGATAATAGCGATGTAGCACGTCCCTTTCAGGCTTCAGTCCGGTCACGACCGCACGGAGAACGTGACCTCGGACCACGTGTGCCGCTGTGGCGGGCGTCGTGAGGTGCAGAGATATCGCCGGAGAGTCGAAACTACGAACCCAACCCGAGTGCAGAACCATCCATCGCGAACGGGTGTGGCGGTCTGGGCGAAACCGCGGTGAATAGTGAGCGGACCGACTAGAGGTCTTTGCCGGTCGCCTCTTCAGCGGTCTCCTCGATTCCCTCCGATATCGCCTCGTCGACGCCGCCATCGAGGTACCCCTCGACCGTTTCCATAATAATCTTGAGTATGTTCATAGTCCCCAATGACCGTGAATGTATAATAAGCTGTCGTATGGAATGGACTGTCACCTTCGGTCTTGTTTCTAGTTTCAATACGTTTCTACGTCAATTGCGGCAACACGGTCGAACTCGTCGCCGTTGCGCGTTAAGACGGTCGGATCAGAGAGCGTAGCGGCAGTCCCAGCGATCAGAACATCGACCGCCCCGATCGGCTCGCCACGGTCAAGGAGATTATGCTGAATGTCGAGAGCACGCTGTGCCTCTTGAGACCCCAGAGGGACCTCGTCGATCTGGTCGATGACACGCTCGAATGTTGGCATATAGCGCTTTGAATCTCCACGCAGGCCCATTCCAATCTCGAAGACAGTGAGCGACGAAATGGCGATAGGCGTCTCAGTGTCGATCAATTCATCGCGTTTGTCACTGGCGTCGGGGTCATGGCGAACAAGATTGTTCAAAAATGTCGAATCGAGGAGCATCCGAGATTACGACCCGTTCGAATTCGCGTTCTGCGTGCGCTCGCGCATCTGCTGGTCGATTTCTGACAGAACTCGCATGGGATCTCACCATCAACGGTGAGCAGTTCATCTGCATCGAGCACGACCGCTAAATCCCATCACCGATTGAGAATTTCAACAAGTCAAATATTCTGGGTAAGCAGCAGCTTTGGTGGGCTGCTACGAGTAGATTGTCGCCCGGAACACTAACGTCCAGCCTCATCCCGTGGCGGCGTGCCGCGTCGGCTGGCTAACCCTCGTGCCGGGCGGGAGAACTCGAGTGAGTTCTTCGGCTATTGCTGTCGCGTGCCCGGGTTCGCCGTGCTGTCATCGCACCCGAATGGGTCTGCTCGGACGGGGACTAAAGGCACGCAGTTTGTCTAGGCGCGTCGTCCGCTTAACTCTTCTACTCTGTAGCTCCTCTCTCGGCTGCGACCGTCTTTCTCAACCGGGCGTGGGGGCTGTGGTGACGGTGCCCTCGTTCTCTTCGAGCCACCGATCGTAGGTTTCGGGGTCCACGACGACGACTTCGGCTTCCATTCGCGAGTGGCCTGGCCCGCAGAACTCGGCGCAGACTGCCGTGTGGCGTCCGGGCTCGTAGGCGATAGTTCGGGCCCGGGTGTAGCGGCCGGGGAATGCGTCCTGTTTGACGCTCAGATCCGGCACGAAAAGCGAGTGAATAACGTCGTCGCTCGTGAGCCAGATCGTCACGTTCTCGTCGGCCGGGATTACGATCTCGTCCTCCGTCGTGACGTTGGCTCCGGGGTAGGTCGCTTGCCACTCCCACTGGTAGCCGGTGACGTATATCTCCTCGTCGTCGGTCTCGGGGAGGTCTTCGAACGATTCGAATCCGCCCTGCGGCCGGTCGTCTCCCTCGAGCGCCTGTGACGGGGACACGTACGGACTGACGAGGACGCTGTATCCGGAGAGGCCGACGAACAGGAGGATAATCGCCGTGGCGGCGGTCCAGGTGATCTCGAGGGCCGGATCTTCCCTGGTCGGTTGGGGATCGTCGTTGTCGTGGAACTTGACGGCCGCGTAGATCAGGATCAGGAGGACGAACAGCGTCAGTGGCAGTGCGACGTAGAGCAGTTGGTACTCGAGCCCGTCGATGAGTTCGCGGTTCGCCGATTGTGCGACGACGGGGCCGGTCAGTGCGAGGAGACTCGAGAGCGCCGAGACGAGCAGCGTCACGATCGTGCGTCGGCGGCTACGCATCGAGCGGGGATTGGGCGGCGCGTGTGAAATACTGCCCGCATGTTTATCTGAACAGTCACGAATGCGTATCGGTTATAGGCTGCAGATATCGGGCAGAAACGGATCAAAGGTGGCGACACTCTCCGGTCTGTTAGTTCATCTTTATTGAGGTCGATGGTGAGGCAACCGCTATGCACGGCGACGAGCGGCGCGGTCGATCGGTCGGGGGTGACGGGTGACGATGGACCGTGCGCTCGTAGAGGTCGTGTTGTTCCTCGGCATTCTCGTCGGCGGTCTCGTGACGGTCGTGGTCGCGCGACGGTTGCGAGCCGATCCGTCGCCGGACGGCGGGTATGTGACGGGCCGCGACCGGCGGTTCAGTCTGTCCGACGCTAGGGCGGCGGCAATCCGGTGGACCACAACGACGAATCACCGCGAGATCGGCTTGCTCTATATCGCGTTGGGGACGGTCGCCGCGCTCTGGGGCGGAATCGACGCGATGATGATCAGGACCCACTTGTTGACGCCAGAAGCGAACCTCTGGACCGAACAGACCTACAACGAACTGTTCACGATGCACGGGCTGACCATGCTCATCTTCTTCGTCACGCCGGTGTTCTTCGGGGTTGGCAACTACTTCCTGCCGTTGTTGATCGGGGCCGACGACATGGCGTTTCCGCGGCTCAACGCGATCGGGTTCTGGATGTTGCCACCTGCGCTCTTGTTGGCACGGCTGGGAATCATCGCCGAGGTAACGGGAAAAGTACTCGGGCTCGTGGTCCCGGCGGACTGGCTGACGGCGCTGTTCGCGTTACGCGAGCCGGCGGTCGGGTGGTACCTGTATCCGCCGCTATCGCTCGCGCCGAATCCACAGACGAACTTCCTCATACTCGGGCTCCACCTGAGCGGCATCGCGACAACCATCGGGGCGATCAACTTCATCACCACGGTCATTTACGAACGAGACGAGTCGATCGGCTGGGCGAATCTCGACATCTTCTCGTGGAACATGCTCGTCACGAGCGCTATCGTCCTCTTTGCGTTCCCCCTCCTCGGGACGGCACTGCTCATGTTGCTATTCGATCGCACCTTCGGAACGACGTTCTTCGCCGTCGAGGGCGGCGGCCCAATTCTCTGGCAGCATCTCTTCTGGTTCTGGGGGCATCCAGAGGTGTACATCATCTTTCTCCCCGCGACCGGGTTGATGAGCCTCATTCTCCCGAAATTCGTCGGCCGAAAGCTCTTCGGATTCAAGTTCATCGTCTACTCGACGATCGCCATCGGCGTTCTCTCCTTTAGCGTCTGGGCACACCACATGTTCGTGACCGGCGTCGATCCTCGCGTTCGAGCGAGTTTCATGGCTACTTCGGTCGCGATCGCCGTCCCGAGCGCGATCAAGGTCTTCAACTGGATCACCACCATATGGAACGGCGACGTCAGGCTCGCAGCGCCGACGATACTCTGCGTCGGCTCGATCGGGCTGTTCATCGTCGGCGGTGTGACCGGCATCTTTCTCGCCGTCATTCCAGTCGATATCATGTACCACGGCACCTACTACGTCGTCGGCCACTTCCATCTCATCCTCATGGGGATTATCCCCCTCATGATGTTCGCTGCGAGCTACTACTGGTATCCGCTCATCACCGGTCGGATGTACGACCGACGGCTCGCGCTGTTCCAGTCGACGCTGCTAGTCGCCGGCTCCGCGCTCACGTTCATGACGCTGTTGGCACTCGGCTTTCTGGAACTTCCTCGCCGCTATGCGACTTACCCCCCGCGGTACTCGGGGCTGCAGGTCGTCGCCACAGTCGGCGCGTTCATCATCGGTATCAGCGTCCTCATGTGGCTGTATAACATGCTCTGGTCGTACTTCCAGGGGAGACCCCTCGAGACCAGCGATCCGTGGGAACTGAAGGCGACCGAACAGTTCACGCCCGAGTGGCAGTGGTTCGAGGACCGTCTCGAGCGCGAGCGCGGTATTCCTCCGAGCGAACCGGCGGTAATTCGGCCCTCGTACGTCCCCCCGCGTGAAGTTCGGCCCCCGTCGCTCTACGGCCGAATCGCTCCAGTCGCACGCACCGTCGCGAGCGATGCGTGGGCAGGCGCGACCGGCGGATTCGTCGGCACGATGCTTATGTCGGGCGTCCTCTTCGCCGCGGTGATACTCGGCGCGTTCGATCTCGAGTCTTTCGCCAACCTCGCCACACTCGTTGGGCTCCCCTCGAGCGTCGCCCTCGGGTACGGGCTGTTCCTCGTCGGCGGGATGACGGTCTGGTCCCTGCTGTTTCTCTCACTGGGAGAGTATCTGCCCGGCGAACTCACCCTCGTCACGGGTCTGTGGTACGCGACGGTGATCGCCTCCGGGTTCGCAATCGCGTTTTACACCGGTCAGACAGGCCTCGAGCTGGTCACGTATCTCGTCTTCGTGTTGCTCGGCCACTGGCTGTACGGCCTCGGTCTCGCAGGCACGATCACGTACCTCGGCGGTCGCACGCGCCGTCCGTCGACTGAGGAGACCGATCGAGAATGAGCGCGGACGAAGACGCACCTCGGGATCGGACTGGTCCAGAAGTGGCCGACGATACGGGGCCGGTCGAGCCGACGCTCGAGTCCGAATCGTTGCTGCTGACCTACGCTGCACCCTTTCTCGGCGTTCTCTTGATCGCCGTCGGACTCCCCCTCTCGATCGTCGGCGGCTACGTCGTCGTTCAGGACCGAGTCGGCCTCTGTGGCGAGCCGTCGATCTCGGCCACGCCAGTCGACCAGTACGACCGCCTCCCAGAAACCGTCGACAGGCTCCCTGCAGAGGAGCTGACGGCCGCCGAACGACGGGCCCTCGAGGAAGCGATCGAGAGCCCGTTCAGGGAGGGGACGATCGAGGGCGACGTCGCGAACCGGGAGGCGCTGCTCGACGGGGTGGTGATCGCGTACGAGGGCGAGTCCTACTACGTCCTGATCACGTCTCAGAACTCCTGTCTCGAGGTCGAGCCGCTCCTGTTTCCGATCGGCGCGGTCGCGATCCTCGTCGGTATCGTGGGTGTTCTGACGCCGCCGATCTACCGGAAACTGGCCGGCTTCGAGGAACGGATCCGCGGAGAACGGACCGAGTGACCGGTCGCCCGGTTGCTGGGGCGCGTAGGAGAACTGGCCCTTGCCGTCCGGCGCGTCACCCTGGGTCCACGGCAGATCGGGATCCGACCGCTCGTCCCGTCTGGTCGACATGAATGTGTAGTTGTACTCCTGATTTTCCTCCTCTTGCGGGAAGATCGCGGGAACCGGGACGGGGTCGTCGAGCGTCTCGAGGGCTTGAAGCCATTGGTTCTGGTGCTGGGTGTCCCGGGCGATGAGGTACGAGAGCATGTCCTTCATGCCGGGGTCGTCGGTGTACTCCCAGAGCCGCGTTGCAAGGGTACGGCCGGTCGATTCGGCCATCACGTTCGCGTAGAGGTCTCCGGCAAGATTGCCCGATGCGGCGATGTACGCCTCGGTAAAGGGGACGCCGTTACTGTCGACCGGCATCGCGGAGAGTCCCGACGAGAGGAATTGGCGAGCGTTTTGTCCAGTTATCGACGCCGCGGCGTCCGCCGTCTGCTTCGCTTCCTCGTCGATGCTCTTCGGCGAACCCCGGAGGTTCTTCGTGACGGCCGACGCCAGCATCTCGATGTGACCGAGTTCTTCGGCAGCGGTCTCCATCAACAGGTTGCGGTACTCCTCGTGCTCCTGGGGGAGCGCCAGGCCTGAAACATGTACTGGAGCGCGACGCGCATCTCGCCCTCCTGGCCGCCGATCGCTTGCTGGAGGAGTTTCGCGAAGTGGGGATCTGGGTCTTCGACGGTAACCTCGTACTGGAGCTCTGGTTCGTGGAAAAACATCCGTCGTTACCTGCCGAGACCGAGCGGTATAAATGGCTGTTCCGGTCGTCGCGGAGACTCGGCTCCACTGGTACGAACCCGGGACGAAAACGACCGAGGGAACCGACCTGGGGTTTTTCCCGCTTGCCGTGGTACGGGTAGAGCCCCGAGGTGACTGTAGTGGGATCCTACGATGACAAACAACGAGCGGCGGCGACGTGCAAGCGGTGCGGGGAGATTGGTATCGTCCAGGTGTTGTCCGACGGTAGTCTGTTACCGCTCGGCCAGTCGACGTTCTGTGACTGCGAACCGCCAATACTCGAGGTGTTCGAGACCGATCCCAACACCGAAGACCGCCTATAGAGATGTGCGACCGGGCCGAGCCGTCGGCCATCACGCGGATACGGACGCGCCGACGTAGAGGACGACGACGAGGAAGATCCAGACGAAATCCACGAAGTGCCAGTATAGCGACACGGTCGCGATCGACGTGTCACGATCGGGCCTGTAGTGGCCTCGAAGCGCCCGCCAGCAGAGCATCGCGATCCCGAGGACGCCGAGCGTAACGTGGAGGCCGTGGAGGCCGGTCAGGCCGAAGAAGGCGCTCCCGAAGACGCCGCTCGAGAGGGTGAACCCCTCCGCGGTGATGAACTCGTAATACTCGTAGGTCTGACCGGCGAGGAAGATGATGCCGAGCGCGAGCGTCGTTCCGAGCAGTCCGAGAAAGCGCCGGCGGTTGTCTCCCTCGAGCGCCTCGTGAGCGTAGTGGAAGGTGACGCTGCTGGTCAGGAGCAGAGCGGTGTTGACGACGACGAGCGAACCCAGCAGCGGCGGCAACTCCTCCGGTGGCCACGTTCCGATCCTGACGAAGAAGTAATAGACGAACAGCGCGCCGAACGTCGAAACGTCAGTCGCGAGAAAGAGCAGCGTCGTCGAAACGTACGACCGACGGGATGTCGGCCCAGGCCGCGCGTCTCGAGCGGAGGCCAGAAACGCCTGATCGACCCAGCCGGCCACGCCGGCCAGCAGGACGATCGTTCCGAGGACGGCGAGGGCAACGCCGGTCACGGGGGGAAGGATGTCGGTTTCGCGACCGAAGATGTAGATCCCGAAGCCGGCGTAGAGCCCCGCGGCTCCGGCGGCTGCGATCAACGGCCAGCGGCTTCGGTGGTGATTGTGATCGTCGCGATCTCCACGGTTGCGGTGGTCGCCGGACGCGTCGGGCGGTTGTCCGCCTCGAACCCGGTGACTCGCGCTATCGGTCCGGAGACCGGTCTCGTCGGGTGGTTCTCCGGATGCACCAGCGTCCATATCGCCGCTTCCACATCGAGCCCGAAAAAGGATCGCCGCTCGAACGGCGGTAGGGGGAGACTACAGTGCGTTAGTAGAAATACTCGTCTTCCGATAGCTGGACGTAGCGGCCGTCGCGGTAGCCGAACTTCCGCCATTTGTACATCGCGAGGATCTTCGTCGCGTCGATCCCGGCGCTGTATCGCCTGTTGATCAGGACGTTCTCGCCACTGCCGCCTTGCATATCGGTGACCGTTTCGAACGCCCAGTCCCAGTCGTCGGGCCCGTAGTCAGCGACGATATCCGCGAAGGCGACGTTTCGACCGATCTCGTCGCCGACTGCGCGCTTCCAGACGTCGTTGTAGTTCTCGAGCGAGTCCGTTCCGGCGAGTCGGCCGGCGATTTTGCCGGTTCGGACAGCGACGTGGTAGCCGCCTTCGTGGAACGCGGACGTCGTTCCCATCGCGCCGCCGGCTACGGCGACGTTCGCGCCGACGGGTGACTCGATCGGTCGCGTCGAAGAAATGGGATACGTCTCGGTCCCCTTCGATTTCCCGCGGTCCTCGACGCGCGGGAAGTCCGCTTCGATGTCGTACTCGTCGCCGTACTCCTGCTCCAGAAGCCGGTCGATGTACTCCGCACCGGAGGGGATTTTCTCGTCCTCGGGGCGCAGTAGCTTGTAGGATCCGGGACTGTCGACGTCTGTGAGAGTCATTCCGATGGGCATCGTGAGGCCGACGCGTGCGACGGTGCCGTCGTTCGGGAAGATCCATGGGTAGGCAGTCTCGCCCGGCATGTATCCCCACCAGAACTTGAGCCGATCCTCCTCGAACACCTCCTCTGGAAACTCGCGATACTCCTGATAGGCGATGTGGTTGGCGTTCGGCGGCGAGAGGTAGTCCGAAACGCTCCGGCCGGGGGCCGTGAACTGATCGAGTGCGTCGAGGGTAACTCGCCGCTGTGGCCCATCGGCGAGGACGACGTACTGTGCCTCGAGTTCGTCACCGTTCGACAGCGTCAGCGTGTGGGTCGGCCCCGCGGATCCGGTCGCTCGCAGGTCCGTCTCGAGGTCCCTGACGCCAGTGCCGACCTGCAGGTCGGCTCCCGCGTCGGCAGCGCGCTCGTGGAGCCAGTCGTCCATCCGCGTGCGGTTGAACGTGTAGCCGAATTTGGGGTAGCTAGCCTCGATTCCCGTCGTCCGGAGTTCGACCGAACTGTTCGGTCCGATGAACTCCGTCGCTTCGAGTTCCTGGAGGACGACCTCGTCTGGGATCTCGCGGTAATCGAACTCCATGATATCGATCCAATAATCGAGCATTCCTGCGGCATCGGTCGAGTCCGGCCCCACTCCCTCGCGGTCCTCTCGAGGCACCCCCTGCTCGAAGAGGACCGTCTCGGCGCCGTGGGCCGCAGCCTGCTCGGCTGCGGACGCACCAGCGGGGCCGCCGCCGACGACAGCGACGTCTACGCGTTCCATACGCCGTTGAGACTCGTTGAGTCATTATAAAAACTGCGAGGCGAATTCCACGCTGGTCGACACGGTCCCCGCCCTACCCGGTGATGGTCGCCAGTGTAGTGCGGCGGACCGTGCCCGTCCGATCGGAAACGAACCCGCAGTCTCTCCGCACTCCAGGGCGCCGGTTGACCGACGACCGAAGCGCTCGAGCGAGCCGGTTGGCAACGGATATGGCACTTCCGGGAGCGAGTGTTGTCGACCGGAGCACCTCGGCAAGCCCTCTGTCGCTTTGAATTCGGTGCTCGGTCGGCACACGAATCGCGAACCGACGCGAACCGGTCGCGCTGCCGCGAGACGAACGCTTTTGACCGCACTGTACGAGTTTATGGACATGAGCGACGCTGACACACCGGACGTTCTCGTACTCCGGAAGGGCACTCACGGGACCCCGATCGAACAGTACGCCGACGCGATCCGCGACCGACTCCCCGATCACACCGTTTCCCTCGCACGAACTCCGGCCGAAGAGCGCGAGGCGATTCGAACCGCTCGCTTCGTGACGGGGATGACCCTCGAGGAGAACCTCCTCGCCGTCGCTGAGACGCTCGAGGTTTTCGCCTGTGCTTACGCGGGAACCGGCCACCTTCCGCTCGACTCGCTCGAGGAGCGGGGCGTCGCGGTGACGAACGCATCTGGCGTCCACGGCCCGAACATCGGCGAACACGTTCTCGGTGCGATCCTCCATTTCACCCGGCGATTTCACGTCGGCGCGCGCCGGCAGCGCCGCCGCGAGTGGCGCCACTACAAGGCCCACGAACTCCAGGGCTCGACCGTCACCGTCGTCGGACTCGGTGCGATCGGAACGGCGGTCTGTGAGCGCCTCGATCCGTTCGGCGTCGAGACGATCGGCGTCCGCTTCACGCCAGAGAAGGGCGGTCCGACGGACGAGGTGGTCGGCTTCGAAGACGACGCGTTCGACGACGCGCTCGCGCGAACGGACTACCTCGTCCTCGCCTGTCCGCTCACGGCGACGACCAGAGGACTGATCGACGGCGACGCGTTCGTCACGATGAATCCCGAGGCTGTGCTGGTCAACATCGCCCGCGGCCCGGTCGTCGAAACCGATGCGCTCGTCGACGCGTTGCGCTCGAACTTGATCCGCGGCGCCTCGCTCGACGTGACCGATCCAGAGCCGTTGCCCGAGGGCCATCCGCTCTGGACGCTCGGAAACGTCCAGATCACCCCCCACAACGCCGGCCACACGCCGAAGTACTACGATCGATTGGCCGACATCGTCGCCGAAAACGTCCGTCGATTCGACGACGGAGACGTCGACGATCTCGAAAACCAGGTGCTGCCCTGATTTGGGTCCTGATCGGGGGCTGATCGAGTCGCTCCGACACCTACCGATCCTCGCTCGCCGTCCGACGCACTTTTTTGGCCTCCTGCACCGAATCTGAAGCATGGAACGTTCACCTGCTGACACACCCGCTCGAGCGGGGGACCCGCGATGACGCTCACGTTTGACGGGACGATCGTCGTCCCTGTCGCCGACCCGGACGACGGCGAGCAAACCGCGACCGCGCTGGCACCGCACCTCGAGCCCTCGAGTACGGTGCTCGTCGTCAACGTGATCGAGAAAGCGGGCGGCGCACCCGATAAGGCCTCCGTCGAACAGCGGGAGGAGTACGCACGGGAGATTTTCGAGCGCGCGCGTGGACCACTCGAGGGCCGGGCCGGGACCGTCGAGACGGCCATCCTCTTCGGAACGAACGTCGTCGAAACGATCATGGACGCGGCGTCGGAGCGCGCCGTCGATGCGGTGGTCTTCGAACCGCGCGAAGGAACCCGGTTCACCGAACTGCTCACCGGCGACGTCGCGCGACGACTGGTCAAGCGGGCGTCGGTTCCGGTCGTCGCACTGCCCCGCGAGGGATGAACTCGAGGTCCGCAAACGGTCCCACGAGGAGGACCCTGTCCGGATGGCGGAGATGAATCGCGTCTGTTCCAGCGGGTTAATGTAGGTTCAACTACACCTATCCCGCGTGACTTCCGTCACCCGATCACAGGGATAGAATTTGACGATCATCGCAAGTACCGAACTGGAAGCGGTCGCGTACGGCACCCGCAACGGATCGGCCGCGCTGGTGGTCGGCTGCCTCCTGCACATGTATGGGTTGTATCGGTACGTTCCCGAGGACGAACGCGTTCTCCAGGGACTCGCCGGCCTGTTGGTGGTTACCCTCGGCGGGAGTACACCGCTGTCGGTCCTCGGCGGGACCCGCTTCGGCTACTGGCTCGTCGAGGATACTCCGGTACTGCTCGCACTCGACATTTCAATACTCGTCGTCATATTCGCGCTGGTCTACCGGCGCGCCCTTTCACTGGTTTTCGAGGACGACGCCGTCGAACCGTCCAGTCGATGAAAAACCGACGGTACCGGTTCTAGAGGTATCCGTTCTCGAGGAGCAATTCGCCGTTCAACACGCTCGCGCCGGCGGCACCGCGGATCGTATTGTGTGCGAGACAGTTGTACTGCAGGCCGAACGGCGATTCTTGCAGACCGCCCGCGGAGATGGCCATTCCGTCGCCGAGCGTGCGGTCCATTCGCGGTTGCGGACGATCGGGTTCGTCGAACACGTGGATGAGCGGATCGGGTGATGAACGAAGGTCGAGCGATGGGTACTCGCCCATCGCGGCGGCCGCCTCGTCGGTGGTGAGGTCCTCTGCAGTCTCGACCCAGACGTTCTCGAGGTGACCATCGATCGTCGGAATGCGATTGCACGAGGCCGAGACGGCCATGCTGTTCAGCGACAGCGACGCGCCGTCGAAGTCGCCCAGAAGCTTGCGGGATTCGGTCTCGAGCTTTTCTTCCTCGCTGCCGATGTAGGGGATCGCGTTGTCGATAATTTCCATCGAACTGACGCCGTCGTATCCCGCGCCGGAGACGGCCTGTAGCGTCGAGACATGGACCTTCTCGAGGCCGTAGTCGGCCAGGGCCGCGAGCGTCGGGACGAACGTGATCGTCGAGCAATTGGGGTTTTTGACCATCGCGCCGTCCCAGCCACGGCGATCGCGTTGCACCTCGAGCAGGTCGATGTGGGCTGCGTTCACCTCGGGAATCACGAGGGGGACATCGTCGTCCATTCGACCATTCGAGGAGTTCGAGGAGACGACGTAACCGGCCTCGCAGAACGGCGGTTCGACCTCCGCGCCGATGCTCGAGGGGAGCGACGAGAACAGGAGGTCGATGTCGTCGGGGACCTCCTCGGGGTCGGTCGCCGTAACGGTGGTGTCGGCGACGTCGTCAGGGATCGGGCTGTCGACGCGCCACTTTGCGGCCTGTCGATACGTCTTGCCGGCACTCGATTCACTCGCGGTCAGTGCTGCGATCTCGAAGTCCGGGTGCGGGTCGAGCAATTGAATCAGTCGTTGTCCAACGGCCCCGGTCGCACCGAGAACGCCTACTCGTACTGCCATTTCCGGCCACTCCGAGTTGTGTCCGCAAAACCGTTTGGGTTTTCGGTAGCGTATGTCAAGCGGCGGAATTACAGGGTTTCGAGACGAAGCCCTGTGGATTTATCTGTGGGGGATGTCGGTGGTGAGTGTCTCGGTGCCGGAGTCCCAGCTGACATCCCGATGGCACAGTTGCTGGTAACGCTCCTGGTCGTGGCGTTTCGACGCGTCGACGTATCGGATGCGACGGTCGGTCGTCGATTCTCTGGGTATCGGAGCGCTGTCGATACCAGTTCACTGCGTCCGGATAGAAGATATTAAGAAACGGGAGTGGCACCTAGAAGCCGATGCACTACCGACAGGACCGACTCGAGGCCGCCGAAGAGAGGTGGTCCCGATGACGAGTTCGACCACGAACACGAGCGATCGGGGGCTGTTCGAAACGAATTTCAGTATTGGCGCAGTGGCTGTCGCAGCAGTCGCAGCATTGCTGGCCGTTTTCTTCGCTTGGTTAGGATACACCGACGGGATCGTGCCGGTTATCGGGTATCAGATGAACATCTTGACGGGAATGGTCGGCATGCTGTTCGGAGCGGGTATCGCACTCGTCGCGTTCGTCATTGCCGCCTACATGGAACCCGGATTCGACGAGTGACGACGCGATCCGCAGGTACCGTTCGGAGCTATTTTCAGCACGTCGCTAGTCTAGTATCGGTCGGAGCGCTTCCCGGCACGTTCACTGTCGGTGATAGGACGAGCGATTTCTGCCGACTGAGTGTCGCTGCGGCTCGCAATCGTTCGGGACGACAGTTCGTGAAGAAAAACCGACTTACGCGGGTATTTCGGCGCCTTTCTTTCGGGTCACGTAGCCAGCGATTCGATTTCGGACGCCCTTGGAATCGACGTTCGTGAGTTTCTCGACGCTTTCTTTGTTCTGTTCGAAGTCGGTCGTGAACGCCTCCGGGTACCGCTCCAGGAGGAGGTTCCCGGTCTTCTTGACGTAGGCCGGTTTGATTGCCATGGAGGGATTTCCGTCTAGAGACTCTTATAACGCACCATTTCTACTGATGGGCGCCGACGAGTGGCCGAGCGTTTGCTCGTCGAACGCAGCGGTCGCTGTTCCCGAGACGGTCCGCCCTTCGGAGTAGCGGTTTCTGGATGGCGCCGCGGACATCAGTCGTCGGGTCGGCTGACACCGAGCGCGAGCTCAATTCGTCTCGCGAGACCTGCCTCGAGGACGTCCGACACGAGAATCACGAGAAAGACCGTTCCGAGCAAGAGATCCGCCCCTGCGGGGTCCGACGGTGGAGTCCTCGTCCGCAGGCGAATGGCGAACAGGGTCGCGACCGACGCGGGAACGATCCCGCGGGGACCGACGAAGCTGATGAACATCCGTTCGCGGAACGAAAACCCGCCTCCAGTCGTCGAGACGAAGACGGAAAGCGGTCGGAGCACCAGCATCACGACCCCGACTACCGCGAGTCCGGCGAGCCCCAGCGCGAGGATTTCGGAGAACTCGAGCAGCGCAGCGAGGACGATGAACACGAACGAGAGAACCAGCAGCGTCACGTCTCGATTGAATCGACGGATGCTGTCCCGATGTGGCAACTCGAGGTTTCCGAGCGTGAAGCCTGCGGTGGCTGCGGCCGCAATACCGGCCTCCGAGAACACGGAGTCAGCGATCGCGAACGCCAGGATCGCTCCGGCGAAGGTGAGAAGCCGCGCCGCCTGCGGTACTTCCTGGGCCGGGAGATCGACCTGCGTGAGGAGATACCAGACGACGCCCGCGATCACGAAGCCGGTGACGATCCCCATTCCGAGTCGCTCGATGAACAGGAACACGTACCCCCTCGGCTGGAGTTCGACGGCCGTCATCGCTTTGAAGAGGACGATCGCGAGAATCGCAGCGGTGACGTCGTTGACGATCCCCTCGATCTCGAGGGCGGTTGCGACCTCCTCTCGGACCGAAACGACGGCGAGAATCGGCGTGATGACCGTCGGACCTGTAGCCACGAGTAACGCACCGACGAGGAACGCGATGTCCCAGCTCGCACCGAGCAGGAACCGAACGACCAGGGCCGTTCCGAAGAACGACACGCCCGCACCGATCGTGATCAACCGTCCCACCGCTCTCGGCGCGTTTCGAACGAGATCTAGCTCGAGCCGAAACGAGCCTTCGAAGACGATGAGCGCGACGCTCACTCCGACGATGGTCGAGAGCGCTCCCCCGAACGTATCGGTCGTGATGATGCCGAGACCCTCGGGACCGATCGCGACGCCGGCGCCGATGAGAAACAGGACGCTCGGAACGCGATATTTCGCCGCGAGAAACTGGGCTACAACGCCGAATCCGACGATCGCCGAGATGAGTGCGACGAGTTCGAGGTCGACGTGGATAGACACTCGTTCACCGACCTCCGGGACCGCGACCATCGGCGTGGCGTTCGTCGGACGAATTGACGAGCCCCGGGCGCTGGCTTGATGCATCGACCGCCATCAGACGTTCTTGCACTCCCACGCCCAGTGGTAAAATCTTCGTCCCGTGTCGGCCCAGACTGTTCACCCGCGATGGATCTTTTCTCGTATAGGGAGACGACGGCGATCCGGTCGAGCCGGTCAATGTGTCGCTCGGCCCGCACTGTCGGGACGTGCGAAACTCGGCACGCGGCCTAGACGAGCCGATACGCCTCTCACCCTTCGGATCAATACCGTGCTCCGACGAAACGGGACCGTCGCGGCTCGAGGGAGCCGCGATTCACCACGACGAGTGTTTGCGCACGCGCTCGAGCGCCTCGCGTTCGCGCGACCCGCCGGCGCGGTCGACGACCGAGGCGTAGTACGCGAGCCGGTCCCGGAGTTCGTCCTCGTCGTAGTCGCCGACATCGAGCCGTGACGCGGCGACCGTCGCCTCGACGACGGCCCCGAACCCGCGATCGATCGTCGGGACCGTCTCGCGTTCGATCCGCGACTGGAGGGGCCAAAGCGCCCATTCTTCCCAGTCAGTGCCACCGTCGGTCCCGGTGTCGACCCGTTCGACGGCGACGCGGCACCAGGCGCAGGCGGATTCGAGGACCGGTTCGCTGGATTCGAGGATCGAGAGCGCGGCGTTTGCGAACGTGACTGGATCGTCGACGAACTGGATGTAACACTCGCCCTGTCGGTGGAAGTTTCGGCGGGTTCGTGTGTTGCCCCACGTCCGTGCGGTGACGGGATCACCAGCATGGAGGCCGAGTGCGGCGGCGTTCCACAGCCCGTTGGGACCGAGCGTCGTCACGACCGTTTCGGTGACGCCGGAGAGGGCGACGGGCCACGTGGCGGCTTTCCCCTCGTCATCACCGCCGGTCGATCCGCCCTCGCCGTCGCTGTCACTGCGGCCAGTGCGATCGCTCGACTGCGTGCCCCGGTCGTCGCTCACGGCTCGATCGCCCCGTGTTCGAGCGCGATGAACAGCCCCGCGGCGGTGATGTCCGCCGTCGTCCCCGGATTGATTCCGCGTGCGACGAGGTCGTCCGCGAAGGACTCGACGGCCGCTGGATTCGTCTCGAGTGCATCCTCCTCGATCAGGCCCGCTGCACGGTCGGTCACCGCTTGAGCGGTCGCCCCATCGTGGCGGGTCGTCACGAGCGTGTCGGGCCGCTCGGCGAGCAGCGAGAGGAACACCGCGGCGGTCCGATTCGAGACCGAACCGTCTGTCTCGGCGAGTCGCTCTGCCGCGGCGAACGAGCGGTCGAACCCTCGAACCCACTCGCGAGCGACGTCGTCTCCCGGGACGCTTCGGTCCAGAACGTCATATAGCGTCAGTCCGCGTTCCTCGAGCGCCGGGATCGCATCCTTCCCCCGTCGGACGTCGAGCGCGGCCATTGCTGCCGGCGGGTCGGGGACCGCGACGTCGACGTACTCGAACGCGCGGTAGAACGCCGCTGCGTCGCTGACGGTCGTGTCTCGGACGACGGCCTCCGCAACTGGTTGGGACACCTCCGCACGAGCGGCCCTGACGAGTGGAACGAGGAGCAAGAGCGACCCGAACTGCGTGTTCCCGCCCTTCTGGGCGGACATCCCCTCGACGGCCCGCTCGAACGCAGGGCCGATCGCCGCCCCGTTAGCCGCTAACTCGAGTCCGTCGCGCGCCCCCACCGCCCCCGCGAGAAAGTGGTCAAACCGCAGGTCCGGTAGGTCGCGATGGCGGTCGACGTTGCCAGGCTTCGGCGTTCCCGCCACCTCGAGGAGGAGTGCCAGTTCCGCGTTCGCTTCCGGCGATCGCATACGTCTCGCTGCGTGCCGGGGTGGCTTAGGGGTAGGGGTTGGCGGTCGTCGCGATCGGAACCCGACCGCCGACGGTCGGCCGTCGCCGCTCCGCGGACAATCGTCGGTGAGCAGCAGTCGGTACTCACTGGTCGGCGGTTCGCCACAGGCCGTGGGACGGCGATCGAGTTCGCCATCCCGTCGATTTAATATCTCAACCGAACACCATCCAGTATGGGCTACGATACCGCAGCCAAAACCGACCCCGAATCCGTCGTCCCGGAGGAATGGGGCGGCATGTGGTTCCTCAAGGAAGAACTCGAGACGACTGACCTCGGCGTCTCAGTGCTCGAACTCGAACCCGAAGGGAAGGGAAAAGAACACGACGAGACCCACACCGGTCAAGAGGAGGTGTACTTCGTCGTCGCGGGTACGGTCGATATCGAACTGCCCGATTCGGACGAGACGGTGACGCTCGAGGCGGACGACGCGATCCGGCTCGATTCCGAGGAGACGCGCCAGATACGCAACCGTGGGGACGAGCGGGCAAAGCTCGTGTTGGTCGGCGCACCGCTGTAGCTGACCGGGCCCGTCCGATTTCGGGGGGTTGCAGGGACGGGTTCCTGTTCCACGAGGGGATCCCGAACGAGTCGAATTACCCGGTGTGCAGTCGGGCCCATCGGACGGTCAGTTGTCCGCCGATTCCCCTTGAACGATCGTGAGCCAAAACTCCTCGATTTCCTGGACGAATTCGAGGAAATCTTTGGGGTCGACCGGCTTCCGGCTGTAATAATCGGCGTCGATGCCGTGTGACTTGACGATTTCTTCTCCCACGTCAGAACTCGTGAGGACGACGACGGGAAGGTCCTGAAACGCCGGCTCGTTTTTCAGTTCGGAAAGCACTTCGATGCCGCTTTTTCCGGGTAGCTGAGGTTCGAGTAGAACGAGATCTGGATCGACAGCGTCCTCGTAGTCTCCGCGTTGATACACGAAATCGAGTGCCGCGTCCCCGTCGGAGACGGTGGCGATGCTATTCGTGAGGTTTGCTTCGTCGAACGATTCCGTAAAGAGGCGTGTATCCCCGGGGTTTGGTTCCACCAACAGGATGTCGATCGGATCGTTCATAGGAACTATAGTCCAGTAATTTGGCTGTGAGGGACCAATACGATAAAACGATCGGTTCCGGCGGTCGAGGATACGATTCTCTCGAGATGCTTGGAAGCCGCTACCGAATTCGCGCGTCCGATGAGCGGGGGTATCGAGCCGTCTCGAGGTCGCCCAGTCGATCGACCGCGGCGGCGACTCGCTCGAGGACCGCGGGGTTGTCGCTCGGACGACCGACGCTGACTGCGTCGGCACCGTACTCGAGATACTCGCGAACGGTGTTCTCGTCGCGAACGCCGTTGTTGGCGATGACGAAGAGGTCGGTCGCCTCGACTACTTCGGCGATCACCGACTCGGTATCCATCGCATCGACGTGGACGAAGTCGGCACCCGCGGCTTCGAGGTCTCGAGTGAGCGTCGCCAGGTCGACGCCCGGCACTTCCGCACGGACCTTGACGCCGACCGTAACGCCAGTGTCGGCCGCCCGGTCGACGTAGTCTGCGAGACGAGCGTCGTCCCTCAGGAGCGCCTCGCCGCAGCCGACGGTACAGAGTTCGTTCTGCCGGCAGTGGGCGTTGATCTCGAGATAGGCATCGTAGTCCCGGCAGATGCGGGCAGCGTCGGCGATCGGATCGATGGTCGCGCTCCGGACGTTGAACGCCGGCTGAATCGGAACGTCTGCCAGCGCCGCGAACTGGCGATCGAGAAAGGGGATCGGGTCGGCCGGGAGGAACTCGGTTCTGTCACGTTCGACGAGTCGGCGTGCTGCCGCCCTGGAATCCGCGTCGAGGGCGATCCCCCCGAGGAACGCGGCACCCGCGTACTCCGCCCCGGCCCGCGCCCAATCGGCGTCCGCTTCGCCACTGAGGCTCGCGAGGGCGAGCGCCGGTGTAAACGACACTGATCCGGGCATCGTTCAGCGGACGCGCTCGATCGCGTTCCTGATCGCGCGTATCACGCGGTTAGCGTCTTCGCGTGAGTTAATTTCGATATTAGTTCGGATCGTCGGCCGGTTGAAGTTGGCGTCGTCGGTCGTGTCGATCACGAATGCGTCAGCGAATGGGTACGCGGTGGCCAGTCCCTCGGTGCTCGGGTCGGCGTTGACGGCTTCCATGAGGCTCTCCGCGGGTCCTGAGAAGGCGCTGTCGCCGAGGAACGGCGAGACGGCAACGACGGTCGTTTGGGCGAGTGCGTTCGCCACGCCCGGCAGCGCGAGAATCGGCCCGATACTGGTGACCGGGTTCGAGGGGCCGATGACGACGGTGTCCTGGAGGGCGTCGAGGACGCCCGGTGCGGGCTCGGCCTTCGATGAACCGCGGAATTCGACGGTGTTGACGGTCGGTTCGCCGTTATGTGCGACCCAGTATTCCTGAAAGTGCATGAGTCCCCGATCCGTGTGGACGAGGCTGGCGACGGGATCGTTGCTCATCGGAAGCAAGTCGATCGTCAGCCCGAAGGCGCCGGCCAGTTGCTGAGTCACCTCGCTAAGCGTCTGGCCCTCGTCGAGGAGACTCGTTCGTGAGATGTGGATCGCTCGGTCGCGGTCCCCGATCGTCATGAACTCCGCGACCCCGGAGAACCGCCGCCAGTTTGCGATTTGCCGACCGTCGGTCTGCTTCTCTTTGGGGAGGTATTTCGGCCCCTTCGAGAGCCCCGCGGACTCTGCGATGTCCATCAGCGCCGAGTTGGTTCGGTGCGTGTCACCGTCGATTCCCCACCACGTCTCGCGATCGAGAACACCACCACCCTGGAACAGCAGCGTATCGACGTCCGGCGAGACAATGAGTCCGCCGAGTTCGACGTCGTCGCCCGTATTGGCGATGACCGTGGTTTCCTCCGGCGAGAACGCGGCGGCTACACCGTCGAGTAGCTTCGGCGTCCCAGTTCCCCCGGAGAGGAAGGTTACCATACGCACAACTCTCGAGCGGGGCTACTTAATCGCTTTCGGCCGCGTGGAACTTGGTGTCACGAGTCTGATTGGTCTGCGACGACTCGTCGAGCACCGAGCTGTGAGCGGAGTCCGTCTACGTCGTCGAGCGCCCATGCTTCCGATAGCTGGGCGCCCTCGACACTGAAAACGACAATTCCGGCCGTTTCGACTTCGATCCCCGTCGCTGGAACGCCGAAAACCGTTGCCCGGTGGGTCCCCGAAAATCGGTATCGCACGACGACCCGGTCGGCCGTCGCGATCACGTCCTCGATCTCGTTTTGCAGGTCCGGAAACGCCTCGTACCAGTCGGCCCATGCCGTCCGCAGTTCGTCGACCGTATACACGTCGTCCGTTCCGTGGTGGAGTACGTAGTCGTCACTCACCGCGTCAGTGTCGAACGCCTCGAGGTCGCCGCCGTTCCAGACGGCCGCGAAGTAGTCCCGAACGAGTCGCTCGTTGCGGGTCTCGACCGCTGACGTCTCTGGATCCGCGGCGGTTTCAGCGGTCTCGGTCGACGAGGGTTGGTCCATCAGTCGGCCCCGGATCGTGGCGGAACGTTAGCATTCGTCTGGAACAGGTTCTCCGGGTCGTACTTCGTTTTGACCTCGACCAGCCGGTCGTAGTTGTCGCCGTAGAGCAGTTTCACGGGGTCTTCGTTCAGCCCCGGGAAGTTGCCGTAGCGGCCAGAGGCGACCGGCAGCGCCTGAACGTCGGCGAACACCTCGCGGGCCCAGTTCACGTTCGCGTCGTCGTCATCGGGCTCCTCCCAGTTCGCCTCGACGGTGAGCATGTACGGCTGGTCCCGGTGCCAATACGCGGTCGAGTCCTGCGGAACGTCGGCGACCGCGTCACCGAGGTGCCAGCAGTCGATCGTCGACAGTGCTGACGGGGTCGAGTCGTTGTACCGAACCATGAGGTCGAAGACCTCGTCGGTGAGTTCGTCGAGGAAGATCGACTTCCAGTAGTACCGCAGTCCGTCCGGGTAGTCCTCGTCGAGCATCGACTGGAGGTCGACGTAGGCCATCGGCCCGCTCATGTCGGCGATAGGCGTCGCGACCGCACGAAGCGATTCGAAGACCTCGCCGTCGGTAGCCGACTCGCCGCGGGCGGAACCGAGGAACGCGATCGCCGGTTCGTCCCACGTCTCCTCGGGGAACTCCTCGAGTTCGGGGACGTGGGCGGTGAACGCGAGGACGCCCGCGTCTCGCGGCGCGGTCTCGGTCCACTGCCGGAAGGCCGCCAGCGCCACGTCAGCGTCGTCGGCGTGGAACCAGGTGAAGAACGCGTACACCTGGGGGCCCACCGCGTGGAGGGCGTACTCGAAGCCGGTGACGACACCGAAGTTGCCGCCCCCGCCGCGGACCGCCCAGAACAGGTCCTCGTTCCGCGCTTCGCTGGCGGTGCGTATCTTCCCGTCTGCCGTCACGATGTCGACGCTGATCAAATTGTCCAGCGCCAGTCCGTACTCTCGGCTCAGGTGCCCGTAGCCGCCATTGAGTGTCAGTCCGGCGATCCCCGTCTGCGACACTGCCCCGAGGGCCGTCGCCAGCCCGAACAACTGCGTTTCACGGTCGACGTCGCCCAGCGTCGCACCACCTTCGGCGTAGACGGTCCCTGCCTCGCGGTTGACTCGGACGCCATTCATCTCCGTGAGATCGATCACGATCCCGCCGTCGCAGACGGCCGTCCCGGCCACGTTGTGCCCGCCACCCCGCACGGCGAGCGGCAGGTCGTGTTCGCGGGCGAAGGTCACCGCCGCGACGACGTCGGCGACGCCGGCACAGCGCGCGACGAGCGCCGGATACCGGTCGATCATACCGTTCCAGATCGCTCGAGCGGCGTCGTACTCCTCGTCGGATGGAGATACCACGTCGCCGCGAAATTTGGCGACGAAGGACCGAACGTCATCGCTCGGCAGGTCGTGGAACGCCGCTTCGCTTTCTTGTCGGTGTACTGTTCCCATACCCCACGGTAGGCACTCGGTGGGGATAAAATAGTAGTCTATCTAACACGATGATCAACCGGATAGATATGTCCGATACCGCGCCAGTCGTTCGTATTACGACAGCGGCAAATGGCCGGGGGACGCATCAGTTCTGTCCGGTTGAGCCATGCACTGACGCGCCAGTTCTCGAGTCTCTCTCGTCCGCCAGAGCTACTATAATTGTTAATTATGTGAAAATATAAGCTCGAGCGAGGCGTAGGAATTGTGAAGGACAATGTCAGTGACTACTACACCAGTAGACGACGGTGCAATTGACGGTCTCGGCGAGGGACTCCATGGCGAGTTACTTCGCCCGGGTGATCTCGGTTACGACGACGCCCGAGCGATCTGGAACGGCATGATCGACCGACGACCGGCGCTCATCGTGCGAGCGATGGGTGTTTCGGACGTGATCGCGGCGGTGACCTTCGCCCGCGAGCACGACATGTTGCTCGCGATCCGCGGCGCTGGACACAACATCGCGGGGAACGCGGTCTGCGACGACGGGCTGATGCTCGATCTCTCGGCGATGCGGTCGGTCCGCGTCGATCCGGAGGAACGGACGGCTCGCGTCGAGCCGGGAGCGACCCTCGCGGACTTCGACCACGAGGCGCAGGCTTTCGGGCTGGCGACGCCGCTCGGGATCAACTCGACGACCGGCGTCGCGGGGCTCACGCTCGGTGGCGGGTTCGGCTGGATCACTCGCAAGTACGGATTGACCGTGGATAACCTGCGCTCCGTCGACATCGTCACCGCGAACGGCGAACTGCGACACGCGAGCGAGGACGAGAACCCCGATCTCTTCTGGGCGGTCCGCGGCGGGGGCGGCAACTTCGGCGTCGTCACGTCGTTCGAGTTCGGCCTCTACGAGGTCGGTCCCGAGGTGCTCGCGGGGATGGTCGTCTATCGTGGCGCGGACGCGCCGGCCGTCCTCCGGCACGTGCGAGACTTCAACGAGACTGCACCGGACGAGTCGACCGTCTGGGTCGTCTTACGCAAGGCACCGCCCCTCCCGTTCCTTCCCGAATCCATCCACGGTGAAGACGTGATCGTCGTGGTCCCGTTCTACGCCGGGGACATCGCCGAAGGCGAAGAGGTGCTTGCTCCGATTCGGGAATACGGCGTGCCGATCGCCGATACCGTCAGTCCGCGCCAGTACACGGCGTTCCAGCAAGCGTTCGATCCGCTCCTCACCGAGGGCGCCCGGAACTACTGGAAGTCACACAACTTCCGTGCAATCTCGGACGACGCCATCGATACCGTGGTCGAATACGCGCGGAACCTCCCGTCCCCGCTGTCCGAAATCTTCTTCGGACAGCTCGGCGGCGCGATGGGACGGGTCCCGGCGGACGCGACGTCGTTCCCGCATCGCGACGCGGAATACGGCATGAACGTCCACACGCGCTGGGAGGATCCGGCGATGGACGACGAGTGTATGACCTGGTCTCGGGAGTTCTTCGACGCGATGGCCCCGTACGCGACCGGCGGCGTCTACGTGAACTTCATCAGCGAACGCGAGGGTGAAGAGACCCTCGCCTACGGGGAGAACTACGATCGGCTGGTCGAGGTCAAGACGAAGTACGATCCGGAGAACCTGTTCCGGATGAACCAGAACGTCGAACCAGCCCGCTAATCCCCTTTTTCGACCGCTACCGCCCGTGTTCGAACTGCTACTCACCGATCCAGCCGGCGAAACTCCCCTCGAGCAACGTTTCTGCCTGCCGAGCGACGTACTCCTGTTGCATTCGCTCGACCGCACCGGAGAACTGTGCGCCGTTCTCGAGTTCCGCCTTCACCTGTTTTCGCTTCCAGCCGGCCGGCGTCACACCCTGGCGGACCCGTCGCCGAAGCGGATAGAGGTACTTCGCAGCGTCTTCTTCACACAGCCCGCGGTTCGTTAGTCCGTCCTCCGCGTGGGCCAGCAGGTCCTCGTAGAGCGCGAGTCCGTCGGTCGTCTCCGCGCCGTCGTTGGTGATCCAGGTCAGGTCGGCCTCGAGGCCGTCCGTCATCGCGCCGTAGAAGTTCTCTCTGGCTATCTGCCAGTCGAGTTCGAGGACGGGATGCTCGAGGCGGGTCAGACTCTCCATCAGGCCGGCGAAGGCGGCGAGAAAGGCGACGGAATCCCGAACCGTCGGCTGGGCGGGGATCGGTCGAAACTCGATGCGAGCGTTGGCAGCCGACCGCGTCGGGCCGCCGAAGACCGGGCGAACCCACCGCCAGTAGGTGCCGTGTTTGCGGCTGAAGTGTGGGAACTGGTCGTCGAAGCGCTCACCGGACTCGACCGACATCGGCACGATGGTTTCGTCGGCGGCGATTCGGTCGATTGCATCGTCGACCGTCTCCAAATCGTACGGGAATCGGACCTTCCCGTCGCCAGTCGTGGGATCGTTCAGGACGGTTTCGAAGACGCTGATTCGATGTTCCATCCAGCCGTCACGAAGAATATCGTCGGCTGACGCGTCTTCGTCGTAGAGATCCGGAGGGAAGAACGGGGAGTTGACGCCGAGCGCGAGGAGCGGACCCGCGATTCGGAGCGCGTAGTTGAAGTACGTCGAGAGGTCGGGCGCGTGGGGGACCTGATAGTGCGGTTGGATCGACGTGATGAGGCTCTCCGGCATGACGGTGTCGGCCTGGACGGAGACGTGGGGCGCTTCGATGTGCATCCCCGCGGAATCGGCTTGTTCCGTGTTGGCCATCGCGTGATAGCGCGCGGAATCGCTCATGTTCGTCGCAATTCGGATCGCGCGTGCGGTTCCGTCGGCCGCAAGCGCGGTTCGTTCGACGCTGTCGGTGAGATAGGTGCCCGCCGTCTCGCCCTCGGGCGGAATCGTCCACATCGCGTCGCTGACGAGTCGCATCCGCTCGGACTTCGTTACGTCGAGCGCGGCCTGCAGGCGCGCTTTCACCTCCGACTCCTGAGCGGCCAGCCCGGGGGCGTTCAGCGGCTGCGGACTGGTCGTCATTTCCGCGTTGTGCAATCCGAGTTCCTTCTCGAAGCCGATCAGCTCGAGCAGCCGTCGTGGAACCCGCCGCAACGTGCAGTCGTCTGCTTTGATGGCGTAGAATTCGTACTCGAGGCCGACGATTGCCTGCGGGTTGTCGAACACCCCCTCTTCGACGGCGTCTTTGATCACCTCGGCGTCCGCCTTTGCACGCTCGCGAAAGCCGACGGCATCGACGGACAGCACGTCAGCGACCCGTTCGGCGAGTTCCTCCTCTGGCATACCTTCCAGTGGGAACGCGAGCGCCTTTAAACACGGCCTTCCATCGTCGTCGGAGGATCACGAATGCGCCACCGATCGTTCGTCTCTCGACCGTATCCTCGTTCGCGTCTCCGAATCGTTTTAGCTCCGAGATGAGAGACACCCTCTATGGAGTTCGCCACGTTCGCCGACCGCGCCGGGACGATCGAGGCCGAGTCCGCGGATCTCGAGATCGTCGCTCACGTCCGAGAGCTGCTGGCTGGTGCCGGCGGTGACCTCGAGGTGGTCACGCGTTTCGCCCAGGGACGGGTATTCGCAGCCTGGGACTCGACGACGCTCGACGTCGGACCGAGCGCGTGTTACGAGGCGATCGCCCGCGCGGCCGGGACCAACGTGGATGCCGAGGACGTCGAGGACAAGCTCGCGTCGGTCGGCGAAATCGGGGCCGTGGCGGCCAGCTACGATTTCAGCGGCCAACGTGGGCTTGGCGCGTTTACGAGCGCTGGTGACGACCAGACCGGGAGCGGCGGCGACCTCTCCGTCCGCGAGGTCGCCGACACGCTCAAGGCTCTCGCGGCCGCCGAGGGCTCGGGCAGTCAGGACCGCAAAGTCGACCTTCTCTTCGGGCTGTTCAACCGGTGCTCGAGCGAGGAAGCCCGCTACCTCGCCCGGCTCGTCCTCTCCGAGATGCGCATCGGTGTCGGCGAGGGAACGGTCCGAGATGCGATCGCCGATGCGTTCGTCGTGCCCAGGGATCGGGTCGAGCGTGCCCTGCAGGTTTCGAACGATTACGGGAACGTCGCCCGGATCGCGAGGGACGACGGCCTCGAGGGACTGGACGCGATGGCCCTCGAGGTGGGCCGCCCCGTCCAGGCGATGCTCGCTCAGGCGGGGACGGTGACGGATGCACTGGGGGAGTGGGACGAAGCTGGCGTCGAATGGAAATACGATGGGGCACGGATCCAACTGCATTACGAACCGGCCGACGCTGACGGGCCCAGCGAGTCCGGCGAAACCAGGGTCTTTTCGAGAAATATGGAGGACGTCACCGATGCCCTTCCCGAAGTGGTCGAGTTCGCCCAGGAGACGCTCGCGGTACCCGCAATCCTCGACGGCGAGGTCGTCGCAGTCGACGACGACGGGACGCCGCTCCCGTTTCAGGCGGTTCTGAGGCGCTTCCGTCGGAAACACGACGTCGCGAAAGCGCGCGAGGACGTCACCGTTCGGCCGGTCTTTTTCGATTGCCTGCACGTCGACGGTGTAGACCTGCTCGAGGAACCGTTGACGACGCGCCACGAACGCCTCCGGTCGGTGCTGGTCGATTGGGAGGCTGATACGGATCGTATCGGGGACGACGAAATCGAGGGGCTCTCGCTCCTCTGGGAGACCGCCGATCCCGACGAAATCGAGTCGATCGACGCTGAGGCGCTCGAAGCGGGTCACGAGGGCATCATGCTGAAAGACCCCGAGTCGATGTACACGCCGGGTCGCCGGGGCAAGAACTGGCGCAAGCGCAAACCCGACGTCGAGACGCTGGATTGCGTTGTGACTGGTGCCGAGTGGGGCGAGGGACGGCGGGCGACGTTCCTCGGGACCTTCGAACTCTCCGTGCGTGCAGGCGATGCCCTCGAGACGGTCGGCAAGGTCGCGACCGGCATCACCGACGAGAAACTCGCCGAATTGACCGACCTGCTCGACCCCCATATCGTTGCGGAGGAGGGTCAGGAGGTGGACTTAGAACCCGCCGTCGTCTTCGAGGTCGGCTACGAGGAGATTCAAACATCGCCGACCTATTCGTCGGGCTACGCGCTTCGGTTCCCTCGGTTCGTCGGCGTCCGGCCCGACAAGGACCCCGGCGATGCGGACACGCTCGAGCAACTCGAGCGACTCCGAAAGCAGTGACTGTGGACCGCGGTTCGATCGACTGACGTCCGAAACCGTATAGGCTCGACAGCGAGCAGGAGGTTCTTCCCGCCCACCCGACTGAACGGGCGGGCGCTCGTACGCGACCGACCACATGTAAGCACCCTTAAGAGCCACGGGAAACAGAATTCGCGTATGCAACCGCGCGACCTGTCCGATCACGTCGCCTACGAGGCGGGTCGAGGAATCGAGGAAGTCGCCCGCGAACTCGGGCGTGACCCCTCCGAATTCGTCAAACTCGCTTCGAACGAGAATCCGCACGGTCCCTCGCCGGCAGCAGCCGTCGCTATCCGCGAGACAGCCTCGAGCGTCAGTTCCTATCCGAAGGCCGCCCACGCAGACCTCACCGCGGCCGTCGCCGATCGCTGGGATGTCGCCGACGCACAGGTCTGGCTGGCAAACGGTGGCGACGGTGCGATCGACTACCTCCATCGGGCGACCGTAGAGCCGTGTGACGACGTCCTCGTTCCCACACCTGGCTTCGCCTACTACGGGATGAGTTCGCGCTTCCACCACAGCGACGTACGCGAGTACGACCTCTCTCGGGCCCACGATTTCGAACAAGACGCAGACACCGTCCTCGAAGCCTACGACGACGAACGGATCGTCTGGCTCACCAGCCCGCACAACCCGACCGGATCGACCATCGCACTCGAGCAAATCGACCGACTCGCCGACGAGACCCACGAGGAAACGTTGATCGTCGTCGACGAGGCGTACGGTGAGTTCGCCGATCGGGATAGCGCCGTTACCCTCATCCAGGGTCGGAACGGATACGACGCCCGGACCGACGTTGCCGTATTACGCACGTTCTCGAAGGCGTACGGGCTGGCCGGCGTCCGACTCGGATACGCCGTCGTTCCCGACGCGTGGGCGGACGCCTACGCACGTGTGAACACGCCATTTGCAGCGAGCGAACTCGCGTGCCGGGCCGGTCTCGGCGCTATCGAAGACGAAGAACACGTCGTGCGGACGGTCGAAACGACCCACGAGTCCCGCGAGTACATGCGCGAGAACATCGATGCCCACGTCTGGAAGAGCGAGGGGAATTTCGTCCTCGTCGATGTCGGTGACGCCTCGACTGTGGCCGAAACGATGCAAGAGCGAGGTGTCATCGTTCGAGACTGTTCGAGCTTCGGCCTTCCTGGGTGTATCCGCATCACCTGCGGCACGGAGACCGAAACCGAGCAAGCCGTCGAGACACTCAACGACGCCCTCATCGATCTCGAACTCGGGACGGATAGCGCCGACGAACCGGACACGGGTCCGGAGGTGGCAGACCCATGAGAATCGCAGTCACTGGTACTCCCGGAACCGGGAAAACGACCGCGACGAACCTGTTCGCGTCCAGACGAGCTGAAGCTGATCGCGACGAGGCCCGTCCCGGTCTCGAGGTAATTCACCTCAACAGCGTCCTCGAGGACGAAGCGTTCTACACGGACATCGACGCCGACCGCGACAGCGTGGTTGCCGACCTCGAGGCACTCGGGGAGTGGCTCGAGGGCCGTGACGACGTCGTGATCGAATCTCACCTCGCCCATCACTTCGACGCTGATCGAGTTGCCGTCCTCCGGTGTCACCCAGAAACGCTCGCGGATCGATTGCTCGAGCGCGGCGAGAGCGAGCGCAAGGCCCGAGAGAACGCTGAAAGCGAGGCGCTCGACGTCATCCTGTCGGAAGCGGTCGCCGAACACGACCGCGCATCGGTCTTCGAAATCGATACGACCGACCGTGATCCCGAGGGCGTCGCCGACGATCTCGCAGCCGTCGCGGCGGGGACGCGTGAACCGAGCGCCGGCGATGTCGACTTCGTGGGGTATCTGACATGACGCTAGACAAGTTCCGTCCCTACGTATCGCGGTTTCTCGATCCGTTCGTTGCCGGGTTCGACCGGGTCGGAATGACGCCGAACGGCGTGAGCGTGATCGCGTTCGGGATGGCCGTCCTGGCCGCGGCGGCCTTCGCCCTCGGTGGGCGCGGAGAGCCGATGTGGTACGCCGTTGCGGCGGCGCTGGTCTTTTGCAACGGCTGGCTCGACATCGTCGACGGCGCACTTGCGCGCGAACAGGAGGCCGCCTCGGCGGGCGGTGATCTGCTCGATCACGTCCTCGACCGGTACGCGGACATCGTCGTCATCGCCGGACTCGCGGCGGGACTCGAGGACTACCTGCTCGGCTTCGTCGCCGTAACCGGCGTCGTGATGACCTCGTATCTCGGAACACAAGCGCAGGCGGTCGGTCTCGACCGAGTTTACGGCGGACTCGTCGGTCGTGCGGACCGACTGGCGATCATCGGACTCGTCGGCTTTCTCGCGTATCCGCTCGCTGGGACGACTCTCGGCGGGTTTTCGATCGTGGGCTGGCTCCTGATTTTCCTCGCGGTCGTCGGCCATGCGACCGCGATCCAGCGGTTTTACTACTCCTGGGCCGCACTCGAGTAATCGCACGCTTCGTCGACGAACCCCCCGCTCTCTCCGATTCGCGACCGCGCCGTATGCTTTATCCCTTGCCACGATATAGGGTTTCACATGGTTCAGTGCGAGATGTGTGGGGCCGAGACGTCGTCCCCGAAGACCATCAAAGTCGAGGGCGCGAAGCTAGACGTATGTTCGAACTGTACCGACTTCGGAACCGAGGTGAAACAGCCCTCGAGTTCGAGTGCATCGACGAAGTACTCGACAGACTCACGTTCGTCGTCCTCGAGCGATGGCACTCAGTCCGCCGGCTCGAGTACCGGATCGTCGAGTTCGAGTAGCTCGAGCCAGCGCCGTCGGAGGGACATGTTCGACGACATGGAAGAACTCGCGACTGACTACGACGACCGGGTCCGCAACGCGCGCGAGGGCAAGGGGCTCAGTCAATCCGATCTCGCAAACGAACTCAACGAGAAGGCAAGCCTGATCCGCAAAATCGAGCGCGGTGATACGCTTCCGAGCGACCGCGTGCAGTCGAAACTCGAGAACTATCTCGATATCGATCTGAACGCGGAGGGAAGTTCGGGCGGAGACTCGGAGTGGTCCGGCGGTTCCTCGACGGGGAGTTATACCCTCGGTGACGTCGTCAAACGCAAGGACTGACTCGCCGTGGACGACGTCGAACTCGACACCAATGACTCGGAAGCTATTTCTTTCGTGCGAGAGGGGTTGGCGATATGTTCGTCCTCGTTAACCTGAAGACGTATCCGTGCGATCCGGTCGACGTGGCAGAGGCCGTCCGCGACGTCGACGCCACCACAGACGCTCGCCTGGCCGTCGCGCCACAAGCGGCGCATTTGGAACGGGTTGCCGATACGGGTGCGGAGACGTGGGCCCAGCACGTCGATCCGATCGAGCACGGGAGCAACACCGGCCACACACTTGCGGAAGCTGCCGCCGACGCGGGTGCGGTCGGAACGCTGATCAACCACTCCGAGCGACGACTGAAACTGGCAGCGATCGACGGATCTGTCAGGGCGGCCGAGCGGACCAATCTCGAGACGGTCGTCTGCGCGAACAATCCGGCTCAGATCGGCGCAGCCGCAGCGCTGAGTCCGGATGCCGTCGCCGTCGAGCCGCCTGCACTCATTGGGACCGGCACACCGGTCAGCCAGGCCGATCCTGACGTCGTCGAAGACGCCGTCGAGGCCGCTGAGAACGTCGATTCGGACGTCTCAGTTCTCTGTGGCGCGGGAATCAGTACGGGCGAAGACGTCGTCGCGGCCGACGATCTCGGCGCCGAAGGCGTTTTGCTGGCAAGCGGCGTCGCGAAGGCGGCGGATCCGACGGCGGCGCTCGAGAACCTGGTCGAACTGCTCTGAACTGACGATACTGACGCCAGTCTGCAGGTGTGACACTCGTCAGTTGACACGGGTGCAGGGCCAACCGATTTTTCCCTGTCTCCGTCGAAGTACTCGTATGACTGACGACGAGCTCGGTACAGAGCGAGACGCCGGTGTCGCGGAGCGGGTCGCCACGGACGAGCCGTCCCTGGCCGTCACCCTCGAGAACCGATTGATGAGCCACGGTATTTACGTTACCACCGCCTCGTGGACGGGCGAGGCTGACCAGCCCGTCGACGACGGAGCCGGATTGAACCTCAAGTACGAAATCGTCTCCAACGCCACCACGGTCACGAGCGACGAAGTCGGGGCAGTGGTTCGGTCGCTTCTGACGATCAGTGACGAACGCGAGTGGACGCCGGGCCGACTCGAGGTGACGTCACTGACGACCGACGGCGCCATCCGTGGACGGTGGCGCGTCGAGCGAGAGTGGTTCGAGCGACTCGGAACGGAGCTCTCGCAGGTCGAATTCTCCAGGCGTGTTCTCACGACCATCGAGAATAATCGTCGCGATCGAGACAGTTGATGAATACGAACTGAGATCGATTACTGATTGCTCACACACCTGATTATTACAGGCTATCCAATAGCTGGAGAACAGGTGTTCGTTTCATACGCTCCCGAAAGCGACTCGAGGGACGTCTCGCCAATGATGCCGTCGTGGTCGCTGTCCTGCCCGAGAACGCGGCGAACAAATGCCTGGATCGACCAGAAAATCGGCTACTCGGTCGCCAAGGGGATTCCGGTGTTGCCGTTGTGAGACGAGGACGTGAGTCGCTGCGGCTACATCGGCGACGTCGAGGGCGTGACGATCGATCGAGACAATCCCTCGTTTACAGGTGGTCACGGTGACTGCCACTGGCTTGACCCCGTGGATGAAGCCGACAGTTGGTGAGACACCCAAGTACGTCGGAACATACCACATACAGGCGGTGTGACGGCACCACTCGCGTCTGGCTGAGAGTCCCCAACCACGGACGGTCAGACGCCCCGCCGTGACTACCACGGAGGGGTGGGAGACTCTGAATGCACGCCTTCGGAGACTGCACTCCCAGTGGATTCCCTCGCGGCATCTGCAACGTGCGTTTGTCGAGGGAACCTCGACAGGCTGTCAGACGACGTCTGACAACGTCGTAGAACCAGGACGCCTCGGGGTCGTTCGAGAGAGCGGAGCTTTCTCGTGATGACGAAAGGCCGAATGTCTTTCGAACCACTTGACGCCGAGGCGTTTCACAATTGCGTGTGCGTATCCATCGATCGAAATCATCGGTTTCGAACTCGAAGGCACTGTTGAGTAGGATTTGCTTACCGAATGTCACCGAACGGATCAGTCGGTCGGCGTTCCTGAACGGCGACGATAACAAAGTGCCCTCAAACCGACCAACCACTCGTGCGAGGCGATCCTCGCACGGAGACGCTCTGTCCGTTGGATGGCGCTCGGCGACCAACCGTCGCCGAGTTCCTCCTCTCCTGTCAGATTAGACGCGGCGTTCGATTCGAATCGGGAAACCAATAGTCCCTCGGTCCCGACTCTCGAGTATGGACACGGCAGTTCGATCCGAAAGTTACGCCGACGGGTTCGACCGCGAACGGATCGTCACGGCTGTTGTCGACGTCTGTTTGGTAGCCGCCCTGGTTCTGCTCGGGAACATCGAGCACGGCGGAGATCCGATCGCCGATCCGATCGACTCGCTCGGCACTGTCGCACCGTTTGTGATCGGGTGGCTCTCGGTCGCACTACTCGCAGGTACTTACACGCGCGACCGTCCACTGGACGCGGACGGTGTTCGACTGATAGCCGTCACCTGGATCGCTTCGGCCAACGTTGGACTCATGCTTCGAGCCTCCTCGCTATTCGACGGGGGAATGACCTGGCCGTTCCCGCTCGTGATAACAGGAACCGGACTGATCGTTCTGCTGGGCTGGCGACTCGGATACGGCCTCTACAGTCGTACGAGGTCGTGACGTCCCGTTCTCACGTCTTTTGTTCGTATCGGACGATGTGAAACACGTGTCTCTTTCTTTTCCACTTCTATTTCCCGGTTTTGGAGTGTGTAGTGGCCGGTTTCACGGATCACGACCGTCGACGGAATTCGACTGGACATAATTACTGCTATTTCAGTATCGATATAATGGTGTCATAAGTTATGGGAATCCACAGCTTTGGCCACCAGTTAGAAACACATCTACCACGAGCCGATTATGGGGAACACTTATATGCCTGTTCCTCATAGTACAGGATAGATTATGACTGGATATTACGACCTTGTTCTTGGCCTCATCCCGGTCGCACTGCTCGGTATCACCGCAGCCCTGACGTTCGTGGGACTATCGATAACTGCTGCAGTGCCGCTCGGTTCGTTCGTCGCGATGGGAATCATCGGTCACGCGATGTTTGTCAACACCCCCGCAAACGCCTCCGACGAGGCCCAGTCTACGCGTCCCCCGCTCAACGCGGATTGAGTTATCCAGTCTCCATTCTCGCTACTAGATTGCGTTCAATTCCCCGTTCCCTCTCGATTTCGCGCTGACGCCCGTTCCCGACAGCGTGTTCCTTCCTCACTCGGATGACGCAGCCCTCGAACCTCCAGTCGACACCGTCGAGGCGGTCCGCACGCGGTCTCGACTGTACCCGTCCCGTGCCTATTGCTACACGCAGACTAGGTCGACGACGGAAGTCTCCGTTTCTTCGGGGACGGTGGACGGTCGGGCGCTGACTGGGAGTCCGTGCTGTCGCAGCGCGGGCTCAGTTACATCGAAGGACCCGGTCGTGGCCCGGTTATTTGATAATCACCGGGCCGGAGGACTGTTCTCGACGACGCGGGTTCGAGCCTGCTACTCTCCCACGGGTCGAATCTTGAACCCGTACCGCGTGACGCCTTCCTGCGTGTATATGCGGCGGATCGTCGTCTCGATCCGGTCGCTGACCGAAAAGTCGTCGGGACCCGCGTCGGTTCCCATCACCGGTGCGCTTACGGTTTCGTCGCCGTCCTCCGTCTCGAGTGCGACGATAGCGGCCGCGAAGTCACCGGAGCGAGCTTGCTGTTCCGCGAATTCAGGTGGTGCACCGCCCTGCGAGATAGTTGTGACGGCCTCGATCGTGCCTTCGTCCGCGAGTTCGACGGGTTCGTAGCCGGCGAGCGCGCCACAGTCGTCACACGCGCCTTCCGGCGGGAACGAAAGCGCCTCGCACTCGGTACAGCGTCCGGCCTCGAGCCGGTAACGCTGCGGGATCGAGCGCCGCCACGAGGGGACGCTCACGTACGCGCCGCCGCCCGATGGCGGTCCGGTGGTCACGACGCCACGCTGGCGCAGGTACTCGGCATACGAGAGCGGGTCGTCGCCCTCGAGTGCGGTCGCAGCCGGCACGTCCCCGTCGGCCTCGACGACGAAAGCATCGGCACTCGCACCGCTCCCGTGGGAAACCGCGAGGACAGATCCGTAACCGTTGGAAAGCGCCACGGCGAGAGACATCGGGACGCTCGCGGCGCCGAGGTCGCCCAGTTCGTGGACCGTTGCGGCGGCCTGAATTTCGTCGGTACTGACGCCGGCAGCGGCCGCCGCTCGGTAGGGGAGTTTCCCGTCGGGCGCCTGGATCGCGGCGGCTTCGGGGTCGGACTCGACCTCCAGGCCGCCGACTGCGCCGCCAATCGTCTCGGTGAAGGCCTGTCGGTCGTACTGGGTGACGCCCAGCGTCCGGGTTTCGTCTTCCCCAGTCGTGCGGAATCGAGTTCCCGGATACGGCGTGGAATACTCCGCGCGGTCGACAATTTCCGCTGGACCGTCGCGCTCGAGGACGAACGCTGCCGCGCCGGCACCGGCGGCGTGATCGATGCCGTCGTCCGGGTCACCCTTCGGTGCGTCGGCTGCGACGACGAGAGCGGTGGTGGAATCGGCCGCGAGTGCGTCTTGCCCGGCCCAGAGCGCACGCGTTCCGGCTCGGGTGCTCCCGGTGAATACCTGTCCGGCACTCGACTCTGCGAGGGCGAGCATTGCGCCGAGCCGCGCGGTGAGGTCTTCCTCGGCTTCCGGTGGCCGTGACGATGCGAAGCCGAGCCAGTCGACTGACGACGGGTCGGCCTCGGCAGCCTCGAGCGCTCGGGTCGCTGCCTCGTAGGCCATCGTCAGGGCGTCTTCGTCGGCGGAAGCGACGGCTTTCTCGCTCACGCCGGCCGCGTTGAATTGACCCCATGCCTCCTGGAACGCGTCCGCGCTGATGCGGAATCGCGGCGCGTACGTTCCGACGCCGGTGATTGCGCTCATGTGTTCACCTCCGTTTCCTTCTCGAAGACGTGGACGACTGCTGCACCGCCGCTGCCGCCGACGTTGTGAGTTAGTCCCTGCGTCGGATTCTCGACCTGTCGCTCGCCGGCGTTCCCGGAGAGCTGTTTGTACGCCTCCACGACCTGTCCGGCACCTGTCGCGCCGATTGGATGGCCTTTCGACTTGAGCCCGCCGGAGGTATTGACCGGGAGGTCACCTCCGAGTTCGGTCTTCCCCGACTCGATGAGCGCGCCAGCATCCCCTTTCTCACAGAAGCCGAGGTCCTCATAGGCCAGCAGTTCCGCGATGGCGAAACAGTCGTGAACTTCTGCGAAGTCGAGATCGTCGGGTGAGACGTCGGCCATCTCGTAGGCCGATTCGGCGGCCCGCTGGCTCGCGGGAACCCCGGCGTACGAGTCGCGCTGGAACAGCCCGACGGTGTCGCTGCCAGCACCGACGCCGGCCACCCGAATCGGATCGTCAGTGTACTCGTCGACGACGTCCTCGCTGACGACCAGCGCACAGGCCGCGCCGTCCGAGGTCGGACAACAGTGATAGAGATTGAGCGGGTCCGCGACGACGGGTGCCGACTGTGCGTCCTCGAGCGAACACTCGAATCCGAGCTGTGCGTGGGGGTTCTTCGCCCCGTTCGAGTGGTTCTTGACCGCGACCTGCGAGAGGTGTTCGCGCGTAGTCCCGTACTGATCCATGTGGACGCTGGCCATCTGGGCGTACACGCCGGAGAACGTGGTACCGGAGAGGCGTTCCCACTCGGTCTCACCGGAGACGCCGAGCCAGTACTTCGTCGCGTCGGAACTCATGTCCGACATGATCTCGAACCCGCCCGCGAGTGCGACGTCGGCCATCCCCGATTTGACGGCCTGGACCGCCTGTCGAACCGCAAATCCACTCGCTGCGCACGCATTTTCGACTCGCGTGGTGGGAATGCCGTCGAGCCCGACGTGTTCGGTCACCGCCGGACCGGAGAGACCGAGTTGGCGACCACCGACACCGAGATTGCCCACGAAGGCCTCGTCGACGTCCGCTGCCTCGAGTCCCTTCGGTACGCTGGCTGTCGCCGCTTCGAACGCGGTTCGGAACAGCGACCGGTAGCTTTCCGACGGAAAAGCCCCGTAATCGGACTGCCCCGCACCGACGAGATATGCGTCGCGCATACTCGCCGTTCGTGTATCCAGGTGAAATAAGTGTATGTTCCCACTAGGCATCACGCCTCAAACTGCTGAAATCACCGTCGAGCGTCCTATTCTGATACGAATAGGTGGCGAACAAATTCAAGCGCGTTCGGGTAACAGAGGATCTCTCTCCGTGGCCGAACCTCGTTCATTGCGTCTGAGACGCGACGCGGGATTCAAGCGTCTCGTCACCGTATATCGGATATGTCACGTGCGGACGAACTCGTTTCCGCCCTCGACGCGACCGATTCGCTCGTGATCGTCTGTCACGATAATCCGGACCCGGATTGTCTCGCCAGTGCGCTCGCACTCGAGTCGATTGCGCTCGAACAGGACGTCGACGACGTGACGATCACCTACGGCGGCGAGATCTCGCATCAGCAAAACCGCGCGTTCGTCAACATGCTCGATATCAGCCTCCGAATGCTTTCACGCATCGATATCGACGACTACGATACGATCAGTTTCGTCGATCACACGAGGCCGGGAGTGAATACGGAGGTCCCGGCGAGCGTCACGCCCGACATCGTCGTCGATCACCATCCTGGCGAATCGAGCCATGCTGGGTTCGAAGACGTTCGTACCGACTACGGCGCAACGGCGACAATTTTCGTCGAGTACCTGTGCGATCTCGGGATAGACCTGACCGAGCGACTCGGCTCGGCACTGCTCTTCGCGCTCCATCGAGAGCGACTCGACTTCGTCCGCGAACCGACGCGACGCGAGTACGAGGCCGCACTGGCGGTCTACTCGGACGCCAACCTCGAGATGCTGGAACAACTATACGGCAGCGCGTTCACACCGGGGACGCTCGACGCGATCGGTCGAGCCATCGCCAGTCGGAAACGTCGCGGGTCGGCGATGATCGCGAGCGTCGGCAAAACGACCGAGACGGATGCGCTCCCACAGGCGGCGGACTACTTGCTCAATCTCGAGGGAGTGGATACGGTGTTGGCCTATGGGATCATCGGCGATGCGATTCGCCTGAGCGGTCGCTCGATCGATCCGCGTGTTAACATGGGTCAGACGCTGACGTCGGCGTTCGACGAACTGGGTACAGTCGGCGGCCACCACGACATGGCTGGCGGGCGTATCGAACTCGGACTGTTCGCTGACGACGAGGGCGACGCGGCCGAACTGCTCGAGTTCGTCGGCAGTCGACTCACGCGGCGGTTCTTCGATGCACTGAACCTCGACGAATGAGGTCGCTCGGGCCGCCCAGGTCATTCGTCATCGATATTGGCTCGACCGGTCGGCACACTCGTTAGCCGACATCGGCTCGATCGTTCTGTCCTCTCGGTAGGCGAGGCGGGACCTCACGCTCGGCGACGTCATCAGTCGATATCGATCGAGTGCCCCTCGTCGCTCGGTTCGCGTTTGGGCAGTCGGATCGTCAGGATGCCGTTGTTGACGCTGGCCTGGACCGTGTCGGCGTCGACCGGCTCGGGAAGTCGAATCTGACGGCTGAACGATTCCAGTTCCCGTTCGCGCCTGATGTAATTCTCTTCGTCGCCGCTGGTCTCCTCCGTGCGTTCGCGGCTGCCGGAGATAGCGAGTGATTCCCCGGAGAGGCGCAACTCGAGGTCGTCGCTTTCGTATCCGGGAACGTCGGCGGTGACGACGAACTCGTCCCCTTCGTCCGCGAGGTCGATACTCGTCGCCGAGGCGCCCATTGAAAGGTCGAGTTGGCTTCGGTTGTCGAGTTGTGTTTCCCACGATCGTGCTGCCGTCTCGAGCTGGCGGTTCAGTCGGTTCAATAGGGCTTCGATTCCGTCGAACGGACGGGGTCTGTCTGACATGGTATACCATATGTAGGTGGCGGACTGCGAAAAAAGCCACTTTCAGACGACGTGATGCTCGTCCAATTCGACACGTTATCGCGACGGATGCGGCAGAACCGACGGGTTGGCTGGTTGTTTTTACGCTGTCACCCGTAGCGTCGAATATGACGGAAGCACTGTTCGTCGTCAGTGAGGAAGGCTACTGGGGAGAAGAATGCGTCGAGCCGCTCGAGACGCTCTCCGATGCGGGAGTCGAGATAACGGTCGCGACCCCGTCCGGCAGTCCGCCGGTAATCGACGAGCGGTCGATCGATCCCGATCAGGTCGGCGAAGAAACCGCCGAACACGTCCGTGAAGTTCACGAAACCGACGAGCGGCTGAACGATCCAATTCCGGTCGCACAGGCCGACGCCGAGGGATACGACGCCGTCGTCTTTCCCGGCGGCCACGGTACTGAGTGGGACATCAACCAGGACAAACACGCGCGAGAACTCGTCCGCGATATCATCGAGGGTGACGGAAAGGCGCTCATCGTCTGTCACGCCGTCGGCATGCTCGCGTTCGCCCGAGACAGCCACGGCGCGTTCATCGTCAACGGGCGCGACGTGACGGGCTTCCCCAATGAGTGGGAAGCGGGCATCGTCGACGAGGCGGATCGAATGCCCGACGGTCGCAAGCTTCCCTACTGGGTCGAAGACGAAGTGACGGCGGCAGGCGGAAACTGGGACGCCGAACTCGACGCCGACACGAGCGTCACCGTCGACGGCGATCTCATCACCGGTCGCGGTCCCGGTTCCTCGAGCGCGGCCGCCGAAACCCTGCTCGAAGAACTCGACGTCGAATTCGAGGCCTGAACGGACTGCGATCAACGCTGACGTATCACTGTTCGCGCTCGTATCGAAAGTCTGGTCCTAATCGTGCAAGGTCGGCCGACTATCGAACGTCCCTCCGCGAAGCTGTCGCAGACGTGACGGCCAAATCAGTCCCTTTTTACACGCAGCCGGGGAAGCACCCCTTATGAGCTTCGAGGAAGACGACCGCGTCGTTCTGCACGACGAGCACAGTGAATTCGATGGCGAAACCGGCACCGTCACCCAGACGATGGAGTCGATGTTCGGTGACGTCACTTACACGATCAGCTTCGACGACGGTCAGGAGGCCGGCGTCCCCGAGGACGACCTCGAGGCGGCCGACGACGACGCTGCGGACGTAGACGAGGAGTAGCCACCGCGTGCGGACCGGCGCTGTCGCTCAGGTCCGGTCGCCGATTGGCACCGCTGAATCGAACCGCCGCTTCATACGGTCTGCTGTAAGTCATTGCCGGTGCAACCGCAACCGTTCTGCGGTTGTACCGGTACATCGTTACAGCAGACCGTATCAATCCAGTCAACCACCACCGGATCCGACCGACTACCGGTCCTGCAACGCACACCACCCCGACCCGTAGATGCCACAGATACCGTTACACTACATCGATTTACGAACGTTCTGCTACGCCACCGAGGATCAAAAACGCGTCGAGCAAGCGCTTCGAACCCTTCTCCCCGAGGAGTTTGAAATCGACCGCGCCGAGAGCGAGGGCCACTACGGCGACCGCATCCTCGTCCTCTCGGCTCGCGTCGAGAAGGCCGACGACGTCCGGCACGTCCTCTCCAGACTCGCGGACCTCGAGCGATTCGACGAGTTGATCGACGAACTCGACGAACGGGTCACCGAGAACACCGAACTGTTTCTGCGATTCGACAAACAGGCCGCCTTCGAAGGAGCGGTCCGTCTCGGCGACGGCATCACGTTTCGTGCGAAGGTCGAGGCCTATCCCGCGAAGAAAGAGCAGGCGGTCGAAAACGCCAGAGCGGTCCTCGAGCGACTTCGGGACCGGGAGTAGCCGCCCCGACCCGGGAGGCGGCCAGTCCGTCGAGACGAAGTCAACGTCGGTCGAGAGGAACTCGTCCACTGCCGTCTTTGCCGTCTGAGTTCGATCGATCCGGCCCGTTTCACCGATTACAAAGCCCTTTTGACTGGCCAGTCAGTAAGTTCGAGTAGGACCTTCCTGAATGACGGACGAGACGATTACGGATCTCATGGAGGCGACGTATCGAGCGCTGTGCAAACACGGCTACGCGGAGCTAACGATGCAGGATATCGCCGCCGAATCGGACAAGAGCAAGGGGACGTTGCACTACCACTTCGAGGGCAAACAGGACCTCCTCGAGTCGTTTCTGGAGTATCTGTTGGAGGAATTCGAGGCCCGAACCGAGTCGATTCCGGGCGAGACGCCGACCGAACGACTCCACGAGTTTCTCGATGAATTACTGACGCCGGCCGACGAGGATTCTGCCGAGGAATTCCGAACGGCGCTCCTCGAGATCAAGGCCCAGTCACCGTACAACGATGCCTACCGCGAGCGACTGAGCGAGTTCGACAACGCGCTCCACGACCGAATCGCGGGCCTCGTCGCGGACGGCCGCGAAGCAGGGGAGTTCCGGGAGGTCGTCGATCCGGACGAGACGGCCGACTTCCTTGTGACGCTGATTAACGGCGCGCAGACGCGAGCGGCCGCGGTCGATCGGTCACCCGAACTGACGAAATGCCACGTCCACGCGTACATCGCCGAAACACTTCGATCGGCGGACTCGAGCGAACATGATGAAGAGAGTGCGGGTCGTGACGAGTCTGAGACTGAGACGGAGGCAGGCGAATGAGTCTTCTCGATCGGCTCGTCAGCTGGTTCCGGCGGCGGGTCTCCGGGCAATTTACGGGGCTGTTCAAGGGCCGTGATGAGTTCGATTTGACGTCGGGCGACATCGCTCGGCCGCTGTTCTACCTATCGCTACCGATCATCGTAACGAACTTGCTACAGACCGCGTACAACCTCATCGACACGTTCTGGCTCGGCCAGTACAGCACGGAGGCGTTGGCTGCGATCAGCTTCGCGTTCCCGATGGTGTTCCTGCTCATCTCGGTCGGGATGGGGCTGTCCGTCGCCGGGAGCGTCCTCGTCGCTCAGCATACCGGCGCGAACGAGGAAGCCGAGGCGGAATACGCCGCCTCCCAGACCGTCGCGCTGTCGCTGCTCGGTGCAGTGATCCTCGGAGTCATCGGCTACGTCTTCGTCGAGCAACTGCTCGGCCTCTTCGGTGCATCGCCGGACGTGTTGCCGCTGGCGACCGACTACATGCAGGTCATCTCGCTCGGCATGGCCTTCATGTTCGGCTTTTTCGTGTTTATCGCGCTCATGCGGGGTTACGGCGACACAATCACGCCGATGCTGGTGATGTTCGGCTCCGTCCTCCTCAACGTCGTTCTCGACCCCTTCTTGATCTTCGGCTGGGGTCCGTTTCCCGAACTCGGGATTCAGGGCGCGGCTATCGCGACGGTCTTCTCGCGTGCCCTCGCGCTCGTCGTCGGGCTGGCGATCATGTTTCGCGGGACCCGAGGCGTCCGCATACGCCTCCGACAGATGCGTCCCGACCTCTCGTTCGCCAAAAAACTCGTCGGGATCGGGTTTCCGGCATCGATCGAGGGAATGGGTCGCGCGCTCTCGATCAATTTACTGCTAGTGATCGTCGGACTCTTCCCCACGTACGTCGTCGCCGCATACGGAATCGGTACGCGGGTGTTCTCGGTGATCTTCCTCCCGGCGATCGCGGTCGCCCGCGGCGTCGAGACGATGACCGGCCAGAACGTCGGCGCGGGCAAACCGGAGCGAGCGAAAGCCGCCGCCGACTTCGCGGCTCGAACCATGCTCGTCGGCCTCGGCGCGCTGGGCGTCGTGGCGTGGGTCGGTGCAGAGCCGATCATCGCCGCGTTCACCGACGACACGCAGGTCATCGACGTCGGCGTGACGTTTCTCCGGTACGTCGCGCCATCGTTCGGTTTCATCGGCGTCATGCGAGCCTACAACGGCAGCTTCCGGGGCACCGGAAAGACGCTCACCGCGGCCGGGATCGTTCTCGTAATCTACGGTCTCGTGCGCCTTCCGATCGCGGCGACGCTCTCACAATCGGCCCTCGGCTACCGCGGGATATGGCTCGCGTTCGCCGCGTCGAACGTCCTCGGTGCCGGTCTCGCCTACGGCTGGTACCGCCGGGGGACCTGGCGTCGCGTCGACGTGACCGACGGCCCGTCGTCTCCCGGACTGGGCGACGACGTCGAACCGAGCGTCGACGACTGACGTCGCCGTTCGTATCAAAATATTAAGATATCCACCCAAGTAAAGTAGCTGTGGGCCGTCGATTCGACTGCCCAGTGTGTATGAATCACCCCGTGAGCAGCTGTTGCTGGCGCGTCCACGACGGTAATCGCCGATGTCCACGCTCGGATCAGTACGTGCGGTGGTAGCCAATGGTGGAATCGGTCTCAATCGACATCCTCAGTCTCCTGCTCGTGTTGACGGTCGCGTGGGTGTTCGGTGCACTCGCCGAGCGCTTCGGCTATCCGGCGATGATGGGGGAGCTGTTCGCCGGCATCGTGTTCGGTCCCGCACTCCTCGGGATATTGTGGCCCTCTGAACTACTCACCGTGCTGGCCGAACTGGGGGTGTTCCTCCTGATGGTCTACGTTGGCATGGAGGTCGATCTCCGCGAGCTGTTCGAGCTCGGCCCGCCAGCGCTGTTGATCGCCATCGGAGCCTTCGTCATCCCGTTCGGGCTCGGTTACGCCTCCGGCGTCGTCATCGGCCTTCCCATAGACGCGGCCCTCTTTCTCGGACTCGCGATGGCGGCGACGTCGCTGGCGACCAAATCCCGAATTCTCGCCGACCTCGACCTACTCGATACGCGGATCGCGAACGTGTTGCTCGGCGGCGCCCTCGCGTCCGACGTGGGCGTTCTCGTCGTGTTCGCTGGCGTCAACAGCTACGTGGTCGCGGGTGGGCTCGATCCGATCCAAATCGGGCTCACCATCGTTCAGGCGATCGGCTTTTTCGCAGTAACGTTGGTCCTCGGTAACAGCTTCTTGCCGATCGCGTGGCAGTTCATCGAACGACAGCGCGAGCGGTACGGCTTCGTCGATCGAACCAGCGGGTTCACGTTCGCACTGCTCGTTTCCCTGTTGTTCGCACAGCTGGCGACGCTCGCGGACCTCCACATGATCATCGGCGGGTTCATCGCGGGGTTGTTCATCCGTCAGGCCGACGTCGAGCCCTCGCTCTACGATCACATGTACACGGTCATTTACGACCTCGCGATGGGGTTGTTCGCTCCCATCTTCTTCGTTACCGTGGGCTTCGAAATCGGGTTCAGCGTGTTCCTCGATTCCGGGAGCGTCTTAGTCGCGCTCGTCGTCGTCGCGTTCGCCGGGAAAATCATCGGCTCGTGGTTGTTTTCGCTGCCGACGAAGCTCTCCTCCCGCGAGGGACTCGTCGTCGGCCTCGGCATGAACGGCCGCGGAACAGTCGAGATCATTATCGCTCAGATCGCCTACGAAACGGGCGTCATCGGGAACGACATACTCTCGATCCTCGTCTTCATCGCTGTCTTCACCACGGCGCTCGTTCCGGTGACCGTCACCTGGGGCGTCCACCTACTCGAGTCGGCGGACGAACTCGTCTACGTCGATTCCGCAGCGTCGCCCGAGGAGTAGGTCCCGGCAATCCCTCGTGTCCCGCCACCCCCTCTCCACTCGAGATTCCGAGACGAGCGTGGCGATCCGGAACGGGGCGTTTTTCCCGTCAGGACAAGAGGACAGCGATATGAACGTCCACTTCGCGGGTGACGATCCGGTTCGAGAGGCCGTCGTTGCGGCGCTCGAAGACGTCGATATCGACGTCCGAGAGGCGGGTCCCGGTACCATCTCCGATGCCCGGTTCGCCGTCGTCAGTGACGTCGTCGGTTCGGCGACGTTCGAGCGTGCGAACGAAGCCGCGCTCGACGGCGGTACGCCATGGGTCGCCGTCGAGATCGGCGGAATCGGGGGTCACTCGCTACCGCCGGTCGACGCGGCCGTAACGGGCTTTGCGCCGGCGACCGGCTGCTTCGACTGTCTCCGCGCCAGAGTGACGTCGAATCTCGAGGCCGAGGACCTCGCTGAGAAGCCGCAGGCGGATCGGAGCGCAGCGCGACTCGCCGGGGCAATCGCCGGTCGGGAGTGCGTCCGCGTCCTGTCGGGGGACGACGGTTCGATCATCGGGCAGGTTCGGGAAGTCCCACACGCTCGACGGTCCTTGTTGCCCGTCCCCGGTTGCGAGTGCGGAGATGGATCGCGGGACCGGACGCTCGAGCGGGACACAGACACGCTGTCGCTCGACGACGCCGTCGAACACGCGGAAGGCGCGATCGACGACCGTGTCGGTCCTGTATCGAGCATCGGCGAGATCGAATCGTTCCCGACTCCCTACTATCTCGCGACGGTCGCGGATACGACCGCGTTTAGCGACACGAGCGCTCCGCGGCAGGCGGCCGGCGTCGCGGTCGACTGGAACGCGGCACTGATGAAAGCCGTCGGCGAGGGCCTCGAGCGATACTGTGCCGGCGTCTATCGCGATTCTGACTTCGTCCACGGACGCGAGAGCGACCTCGAAAACGCGGTTCCTCCGACGGCGCTCGTCCGGCCCGACGACGCACCCGCCTACGATTCGAGCGACGTGCATCGCTGGGTTCCCGCCGAGAATCTGGAGACCGGCGAACCAGCATACTTGCCAGCGGCGGCGGTCCAATTCCCTCAACCGGGAACGGAACTGGTCCCGCCAATTACGACCGGACTGGGGCTTGGCTCCTCGACGGTCGACGCCCTGCTATCCGGACTGACCGAGGTACTCGAGCGGGACGCGACGATGCTGGCCTGGTACTCGACGTTCGAGCCGCTCGGGCTGTCGGTCGATCAACAGGCGTTCGAGACGCTCGAGCGGCGCGCCCGGAGCGAGGGGTTATCGGTGACACCGCTGCTCGTCACCCAGGACATCGACGTCCCCGTCGTGGCAGTGGCGGTCCATCGCGACTCGGACGGGTTTGACGGGCGAGAGCGAGGGTCGACCGCGGAAGCCGACTGGCCAGCGTTCGCAGTCGGCTCGGCCGCCGGCCTCGACGCTGCTGGGGCCGCGACGTCGGCGCTCGAGGAAGCGCTTCAGAACTGGCTGGAACTGCGGAGTCTCGGTCCCGAAGACGCTGCGGACGCGGGCGGCGCGATCGGGGAGTACGCGTCGTTCCCCGATCACGCACAGAAGTTCGTCGACGTCGAGCGCGCAGTTCCAGCGGCCAGCGTCGGGCCCGATCCCGTCCCGACCGGGCTCGATCGTCTCGAGTCGCTGTGTGCGCGGGCGGTCGACGCGGATCTGACACCGTACGCGACTAGATTGACGACTCGCGACGTCGATCAGATCGGTTTCGAGGCCGTTCGTGTCGTCGTTCCCGGCGCACAGCCGCTTTTCACCGGTGACCCTTTCTTCGACGATCGGGCTGAGGAGGTCCCACGGGATCTCGGCTTCGAACCGAACCTCGAGCGGGCGTTTCATCCGTATCCGTGACTTGGCGTGAACAATCCGTCCGACTGGCCCACGTTTGACGGCCTTCACGTCCGTCTGTCGCGGCGTCGTCGCTCACCGCGCGTCACACCGGTGCGGCAGTGACACGCCGGCGGCCTCGCCCTCTCGTGCGAGAGTATCCGTCTCAGCTTGAACGGAAGTCACTCCGAGTCTTCCGGGCAGTTGTCCGGGTATAGGAGTATCGGCTGGTTGGCACAGCCAGCAGTCTACCTTCACACCCTCTCCCAAGGATTCCAACCTCGGACAGAGGTGGTAGACTGCACACCGTAATATCCTCATCCAGTGGTGCGGTACCGTGGAATTTCCGCGTCTTCAGGCGCGGGAGGATGTCAATCTGTATTAGAATCGGCAGTGGAGTCGTTCGTGTCAGCGTCGGCCATATAACCTGTCGTCTCGGAATCGTTCACGTCGCCGTCGAACGATGTCGAGCCGGCCGTCTCGAGACCACCTGTTCCGGCTTCGCTGGCGGGACCGGATCCTGCACTGTCCTCTCGCTGGATGTCCAGTTTCAGGCCATCGTCGGGGATTCGAACGACGACGAGGGTTGTACTCGGCGTTATCGTTCCTTCACTGACCGCCAATCGCTCGTTGTCCTGTCCGAGCTTGGTCGCGCGAAAGAGCTGTTCCGTCGCGTTGAGATGGGGCGACGTCGCCGATTGACCGGCCGTGATCGTGTAGCTCTCGTCGTACGTTTGCTGGTTCGTTTCCGGATCGTAGGCCTCGAGCGTGAGATTGTAGTACTGGTCCGCCTCGCTGTAGATTTCGACCGGCACCAGGCCTCGAAAACTCCCCTGGTAGTGTTCTTGTAGCGTCTCGACGCAGCCGGAGAGACTGATGGTGGCAGCGACCCCGACGGAACGAAGTACCCTACGACGGTTCACGTGCGGCTTTCGGGGTCGCACGACTGTAGGCGTTACTCTTCGTCCTCCACACACCTCATCGTGATTGTCATCCTCTTCCACGAGATTTTTGAGTCGAGAGACGAATATCGGTTCATGGAGAAAATCGCAATCGATGACGTCGATGTCGAAGTCAATCCGATGGAAGTCCACTCGATCAGGCGGCCCGTCTCGGACGCGCTCGGATTTTCCGACTTCGCGATGAATTACTTCGAACTCGAGCCCGGTGAGTCGTTCTCTGGCGGGCTACACACGCACCACGATCAGGAGGAGGTCTTTTACGTCCAACAGGGAACCGCGACCTTCGACACCAAAGACGGAGAGGTCACCGTCGACGAAGCAGAGGTAATTCGATTTGCGCCGGGCGACTTCCAGCACGGCTACAACGATACCGAGGAACGGGTCGTCGGCTTCGCCTTCGGCGCGCCGAAGGCGCAACACGACTGGGACCAGATCGAATCGATGGTTTACTGCCAGGAATGCGAAGACGAACTCGGTCACGGCCTCGAACTCACTGACGACCAGGCGTTTCGACTGTCGTGTACCGAGTGTGGGAACTCGTTTACGCTCTGAATTCCATCCTGCTGGCGGACCTCGAACGCGCATTTCGGCTGGCTGTTTCCCTCGGCGGAGACGAACGATAGACACCCTGATCCGGTATCGGCATACAGCCGGAACCTTTTCAGGGGGAGCCGAATGGATCTACGTATGGCTTCAGCAGACAGTTCGGCCACGGGGATCGACACGACGCTTTTCATCACCGTCTCCGGGCCGCCGGGTTGTGGGGCGACGACGCTTTGTGAACGCCTCTCCGAGGAAATGGACTGTCCGGTCGTCTCCGGCGGCGATATATTCCGCGAACTCGCCGACGACCGTGACATGAGCCTCAACCAGCTCACTGCGAAAGCGGACGAATCCGACGAGATCGATCGTGCGCTCGACCGGCGACTCCAGCAGATCGCCGAAAAGTGGGGGATGGCTAACAAACCGTTCATTCTCGAGTCCCGGTTGGCAGGGTGGTTGGCCGGTGAGCGAGCGGATCTCCGCATCTGGCTCGATGCGCCGGAGGATGTTCGTCTCGAGCGCATCGCCGAACGCGTCGAAACAGAAGCCGAAATGCGCATTCGCGAGGTCAGCGAAGCCGGTCGCTACAGATCCTATTACGAGATCGATATCGACGACCGCGGGTTCTACGACTTACATATCAACACCGCCCGCTGGTCCAAAAATGGCGTATTTGCTCTCACCCGCGCCGCTATCGAGGAGTACGATCCCGAACTCGACGAAGGTGCCTTCACTACGCCCGCCGTAGATCCGTAGTGATCACGTTCGTTCGACGCTCTCCTCCTGGATTGCGACGGAACTAGACGTCGTTGAATCTCACAATAGCGCTCTCGGCCGAGAGATCAGGGTCGGGTCAGCGCGCCAGCCAGGCGCGTCTCGGCCGGACAGTCATTCGCTGTCTGGCGAGTAGTTCGGTGCCTCGTCGGTGATCACGACGTCGTGAGCGTGGCTTTCGGCCTGTCCGGCCGCAGAGACGCGAACGAACTCCGATCGTTCTTTGAACGCCGGAATCGTCTCCGCGCCGACGTATCCCATCCCCGATTGCATCCCTCCAGCGAGCTGGTGGAGTTCGGACTTGAGCGTCCCCTTGTACGGCGTGGCAGCTTCGACGCCCTCCGGAACGTATTCGTCGTCTTCGTCGGGTTCCTCTTTGAGGTACCGGTCGGTGTCGCCGGATTTCATCGCGCCGACGGAACCCATGCCGCGGTATTGCTTGTACTTCTTCCCGTTCATCGTGACGACGCGGCCCGGCGCTTCGTCAGTTCCGGCGAAGTAAGAGCCGAGCATGACCGCATCAGCACCGGCGGCGATTGCCTTGATAGCGTCACCGGAGTAGCGGATGCCACCGTCGGCGATCACGGGCACGTCGTGATCAGCGGCGACGTCTGCGACCTGCGCGACGGCCGTGATCTGTGGCATCCCGGACCCCGAGACGACGCGGGTGGTACAGATCGAACCCGGACCGATCCCCACTTTCAGCCCATCAGCGAAATCGACCAGATCCTCGGCCGCCTCACGGGTTCCGATGTTGCCGACCACGACGTCAGCGTCGACGGATTCTTTGATCTCTCGAGCACCGTCGACAACATTCAGGTTGTGCGCGTGCGCGGTATCGATAAACAGAACGTCCGCACCGGCTTCGTCGGCCGCGAGTGCACGATCCGATTCGAACGGGCTGACAGCGGCACCACAGCGAAGCCGACCGTCGTCGTCTCGAACGGCCTCCTTGTATTCCCGACGCTGGAGGATGCCCTGCATCGTGACGAGACCGACCAGCAAGTTCTGACCGTCGACCACTGGGACGCGCTCAATTTTGTGATCGTACATCAGATCGAACGCGTCACGGGCGTCGATGTCTTGGTGAGCCGTAATAACCTCGTCCGTCATCGCCTCGGTGACCGGGTCGTCCTCGTTGACCTCGAGGTGGGGCCGGATGTCGGTACTCGAGATGATCCCCAGCACCTCCCCATTGGCGTCGACAACGGGCGCGCCGCCGACGCCCTGCCGGGCCATCAGTTCATCGACTTCGCGAACGGACATCTCAGGGTCCGCGGTGACTACGGACTCGAGGGGGATGATGAGTTCGTCGGCGCTTTTGATACGTTCGATTTCATCGACCATCTCGTCGATGTTCATATTTCGATGGAGAACGCCGAGACCGCCGTGACGCGCCATCGCGATGGCCATGTCGCTTTCGGTGACCGTGTCCATCGCCGCCGAGAGGATCGGGACGGAAACCTCGACGTTCCTGGAAACGCGTGACGTGAGGTCCGCGTCGTCGGGTTCGACACGGCTTTCCTTCGGCCGGAGAAGGACGTCGTCGAACGTTAGCGCTTCCGGTACCTGGAGTTTCGAAGAATAGGGCTCGTGCTCGGGAACGTCGTTCGCCATGTAAACCGTCCGGTCCCCCGGGCAAAAAACGTTGCGAGATGAACGCGGGTGTGTACGGTTGATTGGGCTCACAACGGCTGATCTGCACACCGCCACAGTGAGTCTGTCGACCGGGAAACGACGAGGTCCTCAAGCGACGTGTTCGTTGCGGTCAATCACTTCGAACAGGAGATAGGGGATCCACGTTGCCGTTCGCATACTGTCACTCTACTCGGCCTTCCCATCACTCCCCACACTAACAGCATGTACCTAAGCGGATCGACGAGATCAACGCCGATATGCCGACCAGTTGTGTGCATTTCTCTCCGAATGTGCCCGTTACTGGCGAATATTCGCTAAATCGTGAAAACCTCTCTCACACAACGTTTATTGAGTGCCCGGTTGTCCTTATGGATATGTACGCTGTGAGTACAGCCGCAGCCCGAACCGTCGGCCGGACGCGCTTCGACTCCGTCTTCATTGCCGAATTCGGGAATTTTACATCGAAACTCACAGCACCCGGCACGAATGCCAATGGGAACGACTGGTGTGCGAACCAGTCGGTACGGGATTGTCTATCCTCTCACCCACAGGCCCCGGGTTACGGCCATCGGCCCTGACCGATGAGTACGTCACAGCATCCGGTTGCGCTCCGTATGGAGCGCATCGTCGGGGGTGACGCCAGGCTCCTCGCGCTAGTGATGATGCTTCCCTTGGTCGATGGCGTCTTCCCCGCGCTGATCCTCGCAGATGCCCTCAGCGACCCGCTCGGCGCAATTCAGGTCGGGTTACTGATATTCGGCGGGAGCGCCACCGTCGCCGTCATCCTCGCCGACATGGACGGTACCCCCCGAGAGCAGGCAGCTGTCGTCTTACTCGTCGGAGTACCGTTGATCTTCCTCGCAGCACTGGAGGCCGCGCTCTCGCCCGCCATCGAGAGCGTCATCGACATCGTCATCTTCGAGCGGTTCGCAGCGCTCGTCATCGCAACCATTGCGGCCAAGACCGCCAGCGCGACTATCGGTGAGTATCTACCGAACCCCGTCGTCGTCCTCGGACTGGGGCTGGTCGCAAGCATCGACCCCTCCAGCGCAACGTTCGAGGTGATGACCAATCCGGTCCTCGTCGCCCACGCGACCCTTGCGGCAGCAGTCGGAGTGGCCTTCGCACTGACCGTCGCCCTCTTCGGTCCCTACCTCCGAGAGTACATGGACATCGACCGGTTCCGCTTCGGGAGTGCGGTTGCGCTGGGCTTGCTCCCACTTTCACTGCTCGGCATGGCCTTCGGCCAGGCGCCGCTTGCCGCCCTCGTGGTCGCCGGCCTGTTCGCCGTTGACCCCTCGTTCACCGGCGCCGACGGCACGGACTCGAATCCGAATACCGATGCCGACGACGTGGCCGTTCAGATGGGGGCGTTGACGGATGGCGGTGCTAGCGAGCGTTCGACCGAGAACGACCCGAGCGGTACCAAGAGCGACGACGAACCGAGGACGTATCCGAGTGATGATGTGACGGAGACGGCGGGTCGAGCCCCCTGGCTGTAGCCCGATTCTATCTCGAATCGAAACCACTTTAGGCTGGATACGCCAACGAAGACACGCGGGGTCGTGGCCAAGCCAGGCATGGCGACTGACTCCAGAGGCACCGCGTCCGGGACGACACTCCAGACTGATATACTGATCGGACACCTGATCAGTGTCCGTGTGATGACCCTCTGGAGTTCCGAGACGCACCGGAGATATCAGTCGATCGGGGGTTCAAATCCCTCCGACCCCATACAGCTTTTAACTCTACCGGATTTGTACGAATTAGAGCTGGCGGAAGGAAAATAATTGTGCCGGGGTGGTCGGCGTGACGATCTCCGACGCGGACGCCGACCGCCTTCGGCAGAATCAGTCGGCCAATCCCCTGCCGACGAAGAGCCGGGAATTTCGCTGCGACGAATGCCGTGCTCGCTGTACGTTGCTGCTCGATGGTCAGTTAGAGGCTGGTCACGGACCTGGGTGCTCTCGTCGACTCGAGCGGACGGGCTCGAATCGAGTTCGTCCGGAGCTGACTGACGAAGAGGGGGAGCACGAAGAGGGGGAGCAGTTATAATAGCGGACTTCAGATACAGGTCAGAACACAGAAAGACGACAGCCCCGAAGGCTCCGGTGAGATTTGTCCACGTATACGCCTTGCCCGGATCATACCCGCTGCATCGAGTGCCTCGATCACATTCTGTCGTGTGACGTACGTCTTGTCTCATCGTCGTTGGTCTGGTCCACGACGTAGCATTGCAGGGTGGACGCTATTCGGGGAACTCTCTGATAATATCTTCGGGGAGGGCTTTGAGCGTCTGACCAGTGATATACCCTTCACTTTCGACCTTCAGTATGGCCTTCGCGTAACGTTCATCGTCGGGGAATTCAGAGATCACGACGTTGTCGTACGATCCCATCGTATAATATACGTCTTTGACCTCTCCCCCCTGCGACTCAACTATTTTGGCTCCGGCTTCGTCTCGATCGAGACTATCTTCGACGTTCTCAATCCCTTTTTGCGTCCAGTTTAACAGCGTGATGTACGTTGGCATTGCGTCGGCTCTTCCACCGTCAGACGGCATAAAACCCCATCTGCTGCGTGTAGTCGGGTGGTTTCTTCTGCTACTCTTGCGCTGGCGCTGCTGGCGCTCAGTGCGAGTATTCCGGCGAGGCCCGCCCCGTGAAGTGCGGTTCGGCGCGTTGCCCGCAGCGGTTCGAAGTCCCATTCGCCGTCGCATCCGGTGGTTCGTTGCTCATGACTCGTGTCTCTCTGCGTATCTCACTGCAGCAGTTGGGACCGACTCGGACAACTCTTCACCCACAGTCCATATAAAAAGATGTATAAGTTCCGTTATAATCAATTAACACTTATATAATATGGATTTTATGCCGAACTCTCACTCATCAATCTACTCTATAGCTCCCGATACTGGGCGAACTGATCAGACATCTATCGGGGATGTTCCATGCTGCATTCGCGCCCTGTATGCAGCACGTGCCGAATTAACATTCAGAGAAACTAATATAATCGTCATGCGAGACACAAAGGGTGCATGCAGCAGGTAGCCGCTGTTCGTTTCACGCCCTTAGTTGTGAAACAGCCGTTCGGTAGGTGTGCGAACTGAACACAAGCCTCTCATTCTATCAAATATAAACCAGAAACCCAGATTGAACGCCCCGCATGACGAGAAAGTAGCCCCTGTCGCAAGGGTAAATAGCTTACCCCCTCAATTCCCGTGTCGCGGTCGACAATCTGCTCGACAAATGAAGTGACCGCTTCGTTGAACGAGTCTGGTTCTTCCCAGAATGGACAGTGGCCACTTTCCAGGAACAGCAAACGTTCCGAGTTGGGAATCTAACTGTGCATCCACTCGCCCAGGTCACTGGGATAGACCGTACTCTGCTCGCCGTAGAGTAGAAGCATTGAGATGGGTATCTCAGAAACCACATCGCGGAGGGCACTCTCAGCTCCGTTCTTCATAATCGCCGTGCTACCGACGTTGGTGTCTTCATGGTCCCCGCGTACATTTCATCGATCCGTTCCGCTGAAGATGGGTCAGCAAACATATCACTGATAAACTGTTTAGCGAAGGCAGGACGGTCGGAGTGGATGGTCCCGGCGAGCTCTTCCAATGCTTCGGGGGTGAATCCACCGAACACCGGATGTTCCAGGTTTTCTTCCGAGAAGAGCATGGGATATTTGACACAGAACCTCTCTAATTGAGGGATACCATTTAGAGGTAACAATTCAGACAAATGGAGCTGAATATCCAATTTCATCCGCTCGTGTGGTGTCGCTTCTCGCTCCCCAGGTCCTAACTGAATTTCTGGTATAGGACCGTTGAGACTGGTGTATCCGACCATTGATACCTAGAACTCCATCTCCTCGTTTCTTCAAACTCTTATCTGAACAGCACCCCTAGAGGAGTCAATATCCGGTAGTGACCGTTAGAATTACCTGCCCATATATCGTAGCTATACACAATGGATCATCTCGACGAAATTTCTGTCGAAGAACTCCAGAATGCTCTTGCCAACGTTGAGGAAAGCAAGCCGACACAACGGTTGTTAGCTGCAATTGCATACAAGAATGGTATCACGCAGACTGAACTCGCCGAGTGGTACGGCATTCAGCGACGGACAATTTATAGTTGGCTCAAGCGACTCGACACCGACGAGCCACTTGAGCAGGCTGTAACTGATGCTCAGCGACCCGGGAGAAAGCGAAAGCTCTCAGAAAAAGAGCAACAAGAGTTCAAAGAAACTGTCCACGAACCACCCGTGGAAGTTGGGTTTGACGCGTCGGCATGGACGCCGGCGCTTGTTCAGCAATATCTCGATGAGCGGTATGATGTCGAGTACTCGGTCCCGAGCTGTCGACGGTTGCTCAACGAAGCGGGATTGAGCTATCAAAAACCACGCCGACCAGCCGCCGAATCCAATGCTGACGAGCAAGAATCGTTCCGTGACGAACTCAAAAAAAGCGGTGGAAAATGGACGCCACAATAGTCTACATCGATCAAATCAAGAAATCCGTCCAAGTTGAGCCGCGTACCGCGTGGAAACCACGCGACACGCGGCCGTCCGTCAAATTACTCGGCCAACGCGACTGGATATCTCTCTTGGACGCGATCACGGAAAATGCTGATCGTTTTTCTCTCGATTCGAAGAGTACGCTACCGCCGCCCACGCAAAGCACATCATTCTCGAGTTATGGAACGAATCGGAAGACTAATTCTGATCATCGAGCCAAATGGGGTGCCGTATTTTCAGGCGGCGGCGTACTCACCGGAGCGAACTCCGGTTACAGAATGTTGGAGGCAACTACAAGCAGCACTCAGCACCCGCTTCTTTAACTCACTCGACGACTTCACGACAGCGGCTGATACGGGTGTTGATCAAATCTCTATACCAAGAGTGAGTGATTACTTCTAATGTCTTTGTGGACACATTCTCCGAATTCAGCACGCTATTTCTGTCACGTACCGAAGATTTCGACGCAGCCGGTGAGCCATACGAACCCGACCGCCACAACCGGCTTTACCGATGATGTACTGTAAATACCATTTCCGTTGGTCTTCATATGAAGTACCACGGTGGCACGCCCCGAGGCACTCTCGCTATACTACTGTCGATGAGCGCAAACCACAGTGAGTAGTCGAGTCCGTTCTCACACTCTATAGGGATCAGCACTCTGGTTCATATCTTCACGGTGCGTAGAGACGGGTATGACCGGATGGGGAAAGAAGCTGGCTGATGTCGATGAGGAGCAGTTGCGCCAGCAACTGCGCACGGAAACTGATCCAAAGGCAGTCAAACGTCTGACCGTTGCACTGCTCTACGCCGATGGCTCTTCTCCATACGAGATTGAACGTCTCCTTGGGATCCCCGCACAGACCGTTTACGACTGGATCGACACTGTCGCCGAGCGCGAGGGCGTCGCGCTCGGCGACCTCCCTCGTGGCGGGAGCCGTCCTCGCCTTACCGACGACCAGTGGGACGAACTGACGGCGACGCTTCAGGCGCCGCCGTCAGAAGCTGGCATCGACGCACCAGCCTGGAGACCATCCCTCGTCCGTGAATACATCGCCGAGAACTTCGGCGTTAAGTATTCTCTCGCGCACATGTACCGCCTGATGAAAAAGGCCGGGCTGTCGGTCCAGACAGCCCGGCCGATTCACTACCAGGCTGACCCAGAAGAACAGCGACGCTGGCGTGCGGAGTTCAAAAAAAGTGGCCGACGCTGAAGGCTGAAGGGTATCGAATCGTCGCCATCGACCAACACACGCAGAAAGTCGCAACCGAGCAAAAACCCGATTGGTTCCCGGTGAATTCGCGCCCGAGACTGCCGGTCTCGGGCGCTCGTGAGAAGGTGAACATGCTCGGAGCAGTCACCGACGACCGTGAGCGCTTTGTTGCTCTGACGTCGAATCGGTTCAACGCTGAAATCGCAAAGCACTTTCTTCGGGCGATACAGCACGAGTTCGGCAAGAAGCTCGCCATTGTCTTGGACAATGCGAGCTACTTCATCGCGAAGACGCTGAAGAAGCAGGCCGCCGCAGACGGCCTGCTTCTGGAATTCTTGCCGGCGCATTCGCCGGAAATGAACCCGCTCGAAAACTGTTGGCGACAGCTCCGTGAGGGCCGAGCCAACCACCTCTTTCGAACACTCGATGACGTCAACGAATATCTCTCAATGGCTCTGCCAGCACTCAACTCACCGCAAATCTATGAGTATCTCTGCTAATCACTATAGTCCACGAACGATGCATTTTCGCCGAGGAACTCGCTGGGTGTGCGATCCCTCTTCGTGCAGGGTTCACCCGTGACGGACCCGCAGTCGGTATCGACCCGCTCGAAGCCGAATCGAAGAGTCGTGGACGCGGTGTGTAGTGTGTCCGGTTCTGTTACCGTACTCTCGAGCCGAGATGTCTGGCCGTTCAGACCTAGTCGTGAGGCGACTCAGCGTCTTCTACCGCTCGAAATGAAGCCTCGGTACACGGGCAAGCGTTGTAGCCGCTCACCGATCGAATAGATCCGTCCACTGAGAGCCACACGACGGCTGCCTTTCCACAGCCTTCACAGATACCGATCGTCCGTCGCCGCTCCGCGTCTGACCCGATCACATCGAAAATTGTTTACGACCACTCCAATAGCTGTTTCCAATCGTCGTGAACCCGCCGTGACCACGAACTGACGTTCGATGTGTCAGATAGCAGGCCAGTGGGGAGGATTTCCGAGCTCGAATCTCGAGTACTGCTCTCTGAGATGAAACACGGAGGGTTGGCACGCGGATCCGTTCTTGTCCGACTTTCTTCCCACCGCACCGTCTGCAACAAATCTGACAGATATTCGATTGGGAGGTGAAGGCGTCGGACTGGGTCACAGCGTCAGCCTTCGCGAAAGCGAGGTGGTATTGCGGTCCGAGCGTCCGACGCCAGCCGTTGGCTCGGCTACCCCCGCTTCGATGGTATCGAGGACTACCAGGAGAGTAACGAGGGCGAGATGAGTAGTGTGTAGGCGAGCCAGCGGCAGAGAGTATCGAGGCGAGAGAGACGACCGGCGATCGTCACATCGTCCGTTGATAGCCAACACTCCGGAGTGTATTTCCCGTCGACGAACGAGTAGCAGGCTCTCGCTACATCGATAGGGCCCGTTGGTCGAAACGGCGTCCATGTGCTGGACCACAGCGCGCAACGTATTTTCGAGTTGCTGGACCCAATCGCTCGTCTCCTCAAGGTCGGTAAGTCGTCGCTGAAAACCGGGCCGACGATGCCTCGTCCTGATCGTCTGCTCCCGGTATCCCATATTCGTACCCACCGTCGGTGCAGAAAGAAACGTCTGGTGGTGACTTGCAAGGGGCAAAGCGAGACGCGTCGGTGATGGAACTGCGGCGCCCGCCCCCCGGAAACAGCGGCTTCGAGTCGCTGTGGGTATCGACCGGCCGGTCAACTCACCCTCGAGACTGTCCTTCGCCCTTCCCGGTGACGGTCTTAGCGTTGGTCCGGGTCGATGGCTTTTAACTCGTGCCAGATTCCGATCAGTATGCCGAAAAGAAGGAGCGCGAGGAGCGACAGGCCGACAGTTTCGACCCACCCGCTGGTCCCGGCGACGAGAAAGCCCCCGAACCACGCGAGGATCAGAGTACCAAGGCTACCGAACGCGACGAGCAGTAACAGAAGTCGATCGGAGAGTTCACTCACGTGCGAGGAGTGGTTCCCGTCTATAATAAGCGGCAAGCCTGAACTGGCTCGTCTGGGGCCGCTTTTCCACCCCGCCAACGAGAGCTCGCCCGTCGGATTGGAACGCACATCTCGCCTTCCGCTCGCCGTACGGCCTTCGAGTATCGGGTCCCGGGTCCGGATCGAACACGAGCCGAGAAGCGATCGTCTCGGTTCGCGCACACTGGATCGCGGATTCGTGGACGAGCAACGGTTCACAGACATAGCAGATACAATACATTACCGATGGGATCAAATATGTGCGTAAACAATAGATCGGGTATGAGCCGAACAGAAATTGCGGACGATGCATCGGTGCTGGTCGAACGAACCGCCGGATTGACGGCGGTTCTCGGCGTGTTCGTCATGGTATCGGCGGTCGTTTTCACCATTACTGACTATATGGGTATTCACAACGTCGTCGTCGGTGCTCTAGTCGCGGTTCTCGCCGCATATCACGCCTATCGAATCGGCGAAAACCGATCGCCAAGCGTCGTTATCGCCGGAGTACTCGCGTTGCTCGGGATCTGGATCGTGGCCTCCCCGTTCATCTTCGGTATTGAACGCGAACTGGTAATCGGGATCAACAGTCTCGCCGGTGCGATCATCGCGATTCTGTCGCTCGTCGGTGCCTACGGAAGCGTCCGGACGTCGAATACGACCGCCTCGAGTACGTAACCCAAGTAATACAGCGCTCGCTCTTTTCGCGGCGCGCCATTTTCGGACAGGTGTGGTGGCGTCGGCCGAGACGCGAGGAACCGGACCATCAGTGCAGCTTCGGCTTACAGTCCGGAACTTGTGTGTCGCGTGGTTTTTCGTTCCAATCGTGACGTCGGTCGGCGACGGTAGGCCTCGATGGTCGGACCTGTGCGGACTCAAGCGATGGAGAACACACCGATCGTGACGAGTATGAACGCGGTTTTCAGACAGACGCCGACGACGACCCTTGCCCCGAACGCCGCCCCCTAGATGCCGAACTGAAACGGGATCGAGCGCTTGACCGTTCTGATTATCAACGAAACGAGGCTTTCCAGGCGCGGCGTGATCACCGCATTTTCGGGCGTCAGCACGCGCGAGAGGACCTCGCCGACCAACACGGAGACGAGCGATGGCACGTCGATCAGTTCGATTCGAACAGGAAATGATCATCGGATCGCAGGTCGCCGTCCGCCGTCGCCGACGAATCCCCGTCGTATACGCGACTAGAACATTCCGGCAGCTTTTTTTGCTCCCCGTCGTCCGCGTACCCATGAGCGACAGCGACGTCCACGTAGCTGCGATCTGTGGTAGTCTCCGGGACGGAAGTCACACCCGGACCGCACTCAAGCACGCACTCTCGGCCGCCGAACGGACCGGGGCGACCACCGAACTGCTCGACCTCCGGGAGTACGAACTACCGATCTTCGACGCTGACCGCGACCGCACGAACGCGGGTGACGCCGAACTACTGGCGACTCGCGTCCGCGAGGCCGACACGATCATTCTCGGGTCGCCGATGTACCACGGCTCGTACGCTTCGCCGCTGAAAACTGCACTCGACTACTGTGGATTCGACGAGTTCGAGGAGAAGACTGTCGGCTTGCTGGCCGTCTCGGGCGGATCGTTCCCCGTGACGGCACTCGAGCACATGCGGTCGGTTGCTCGGGCACTGAACGCGTGGGTCATTCCGCACGAGGCGGCGATTCCGAGCGCGAGTACAGCGTTCGAAGACGGCGAGTTCGTCGATTCGAGTCTCGAGACGCGCGTAACGACGCTGGGCCGACGGGCCGTGCAATACGCGGCTATCGAGCCTGATCCGGCTTCCTTCGAGAGCAATCAGAACGTCGGCGCAGAAGGAAAATAACCGTTCACGGGATATCGAGGCGATGCCTCAAGAGGCAAGAAGCCGTTGAAACCGACGCTGGTGTGCGAGGAACGCGAAGAGTCCAAAGACGAGGCCGCCGATTTGTAGGGCGACGATCCGGATGGAGACCGTCGTACCGACCAGCGTGATCGGTGGTGATGACAGGCTCCACGAGGTGAACCAGGCTGTAACGAGCAGTATCGACGCACCCATCGCCATCAGTAGGGCAGGCACCACGGGCGTGAACGATGTCTTGCAGCTCGATCGCAGGCGAAAGACGTGCCGTTCGAAAATGAACTGTGTAGTGAGAATACCGGTCAAGACGGCCGTTCCGATGACAATTCCGAGCCGGTCGCCGACCAACTCAGCCACGAGCAGCCAGAGGACCCATCCGGTGGTGAGAACGAGTGCTGCACCGAGGCGCCGTGGTTCCAGGAGGTCGCCGAGGTCGCTCACTGTCGCACCGAAGACACCTGAGCGGAGCAACGACCCGCAGAAGAGTACACCGAGTCCTGCGAGCGCTGTCGACGTCGTTCGCGAGTCGACGACGAGACCGAACCAGATACCGACAGCGAGCGTTTCGACCGCCGCGGCCGAGAGGGCGGCGGTAACGCCGACGACGCGCCGTCGCGCCGTCTGACCAAGAACCTCAGGCTGGCGCAGAACGCTCATACTCTATCACGTTGCGGCGGTATGCCTTTCGTTATGGTAGCCATTATACCATGATAGAGCAGAAATTGTGGCCAGTATACCTCTCGAGACGGAAATCGCCGATCGTGATTCCTTTACTGAATGAAACAGTTGTCGTGTACGCCACTAAGGTAGCCTGAGCCGAAACAGTCTCGGCCGTCTGCGTCGGTCACGCTGCTCGAGATTGGAATCGTATTCGATACCAGATGTGTTTCAGGCCGGTGGAACGATCGCCACCATTCAGGTACTGCCTCGACGCAAAAAACGAGTTCAAACAGTCTTCTCGAGTCCGTAGGACCATTCGTGACCCGAAAGTCGATGGTTCGAAAACGGGTTTGACGGATCGGTATCAGGCTTCAAACCGGGAGGTGACGAACAGTGTGAACGTTTCCTGAACGATTAGCCGACGAATAACGCGGCGCGGAAGTCCCACCTCGACGGAAACAGTGGATAGAACTATGTGCGGTGGTGTGGTCGTGGCGGATTATGCCTGAGACAGACCAACAGGACGAGACGCTGTCCGAGCTTATCGTTAAAGAGGCGGTCAACAAGGGAATGGATTCGCCGATGCGCGATTCCATTCTCGAGGCCGTCGAAGAGGCTGACGGCTCGAGATCCAGCGGTCAGATTCCACTTGCAGGGGCGCTGTTAGGCTTGGGTGCGGCCGTCGGGTTTCTCGTGGGTCGGCAGTCACATGAATTCGAAGCGACCCCGATCGAGGAGATTGAGGAGCCCGATATCATCGAAGACGTCCGAGAGACGGCCGAGGAGGCGACCACGTCGACAGCGACACCCGACGAGGTGGAAGTAGAATCCCAATCGCGGCGACTGCCTAAACTGTTGCTCGCACTGGGTGTTCTGGCCGGGGCAGCGTTTCTCCGACGACGACTCTCCGGCGGCGAAGAGGAGGAATGGGAACCGATCGAAGAGTTCGAGCCGGCGACGGGCGAGGAAGCTGGGGACGAACTGACCGAGGAGAGCGTCGAGGAATCCGAGGAAATGGAAGGGGAAGAACTGGAGGACGAGACCGAGGAATAAGCGGACGCAACCGGCCGGAGACGATCGACTCGTGTGTGCCCGAGCGCTTTCACACATAAGGCCGTGGTTCATCGAGACAGGGCCGCTTGTAACACGTTCTACTGATTCAGTCGCGCAGGGAGCTCGACGATCGCGTCTTCGAAAGATTCACGTCGCGTTCGTGGGAAATCGTTCAAGACGTCGCGCTGACGAAGGAGCTAAGGGAGCGACGCAAACACTGTCAACGCAATGGAGACGACCCATCGGGTGTTCGTCGGTGACTCGCGCGAGCTCTCTCAGGTAGCGGACGGCTCCGTCGAACTCGTCGTGACATCCCCCCCGTATCCGATGATCGAAATGTGGGACGACCTCTTTGCTGAACTCGATCCGGCGATCAGCGACGCGCTGGCGTCGGGGAACGGACGTCGGGCGTTCGATGCGATGCACGCCCAGCTCGAGTACGTCTGGGACGAACTCGAGCGGGTGCTGGTCGACGGCGGGATCGCCTGTATCAACGTGGGTGATGCGACGCGGTCGGTCGACGGAAGTTTTCGGGTCTATCCGAACCACGCCCGGATTCTCGAAGCGTTCGAGCAACGGGGATTCGAACCGTTGCCTGATATTCTCTGGCGAAAACCGGCCAACAGTGTAGCCAAGTTCATGGGCAGCGGGATGATTCCGCCGAACGCCTACGTTACCCTCGAACACGAGTACGTCCTGGTCTTCCGAAACGGCGGGACGAGTCGCGAGTTCGAGCCGCGAGCAGACCGTCGGTACGAGGCAGCGTACTTCTGGGAGGAGCGCAACCGCTGGTTCTCCGACGTCTGGACTGACGTCGTGGGCGAACTGCAGACGATCAATGAGGGAGACGAGGAGCTTCGGGAACGCTCGGCGGCCTACCCGCTCGAGATCCCGTACCGTCTCCTCTGTATGTACTCGACCTACGGCGACACCGTCCTCGATCCGTTCTGGGGAACCGGGACGACTACGCTTGCGGCGATGTGTGCCGGCCGGCACTCGATCGGTTCGGAACTCGAGAACGCGTTCGTCGAGGTGTTCGACGAACGCGTCGAGGATGTGCCAGCTCTATCGCAGTCGGTCGGCCGTTCGCGTCTCGAGCGCCACCGGGCGTTCGTGGAACGGCGCCGAGAGGCCGGCAAGCCGATTTCGTACGACGCCGAGTATTACGAGACGCCGGTCGTGACGAAAATGGAACGCGAGATCAAACTCCGGAAGGCACGAACGGTCGATCGGATCGAAGACGGCTATCGGGTCGAGCACGCGCCACTCGCGGGGGATTGAGGTCTCGTTCAGGAGGCGACGTACTAGTTTCGAGACGCGAGGCGTCGGCTGCTCCAGGAACGCCGCGCTGACTGGTTTCGCCGGTTTCGTGGGTTTCGTTGGTTCGTCAGTTTCGCCGGTTCCGGATGCCAAGCCAGTATCGGCCCGGTTGTCGGACCTGAAACCGACGCGAAGTTTTTACCTCCGCCGGCCTCAGCAGGAGTATGGTTCGCGGTCTCGAGAAATCCGAGGCGATTCCCGTTCGAACGCTCGCCGTCGGTTCGTCCGAGTGGCTCCGGACGTCGACGGCGGGACTCGCGGATGAATCGGTGACGATAACAGGAACCGTCTCGTCCGCTTCCGAACTTACGGACGAACTGCTCGACGGAACACACTGTATCTTGACCGACGATCGTGACCTTCTCGAAGCGATCGACGGGAGCTGTCCGATCGTTTACGCTGTCGACCCGGCGGCAAACGAGTCGATCGACGGACTCCTCGCTGACGGTGCCGCCGAGGTGGTTGCCAAGACGACCATTCAGGAGCCCCCGCTTTTGGCCCATCGGCTCCGGCGGACGATTGGGTTCACCCCGTTGCAGTCCGAATCAGACCGCTCGGGGGAGTGGTATCGAAGGGTCATCGAACAGTCGTCGGATCTGATCGTCGTCACTGACGAAAGCGGGACGATCAAGTACGTCAGTCCCGGCGTCGAACGCGTCGGGGGATTCGATCGGGACGAACTGCGCGGGTCCCAGATTTTCGACTACGTTCATTCGGATGATACCCAGAAGGTGATCGACAATCTCGAGGCCGTGGGCGAGGCCGGCACGGGATCGACACGAACAGTCGAGTACACGTGTCAACACGCAGATGGTTCGTGGTTCGTTCACAAAGCTTCGCTCACGAACTGCCTGAAAGACGATCCCATAGACGGTATCGTCGCGTCGATCCGGGACATTACGGAGTATCACCGGATCGAACAGGAGTTGAACGAATCTTTCAAACGCGTGACCGATGCGTTCTACGCGCTGGACTCGGAGTGGCGCTTCAGCTACGTCAACGAGCGCACGCTCGAGTTGATCGATCACGAACGTACTGACTTGCTCGGAAAGAAGATCCTCGACGTCTTTCCGGACATGAAGGGAACGGATTTCCAGTCCGCTGCAATCGAGGCAATGGACACACAGGAGCCACAAACTATCGAAGCCTACTTTGAACCATACGACGCGTGGATCGAGGCGAACATCTATCCGTCCCCGTCGGGAATCTCCGTCTACTGGCGTGACGTAAGCGACCGTATCGAGCGCGAGCAGGATCTGGCCGAACGAACGGAGCGATTACAGACGCTCGTCGAGAACGCCCCCCTCGTCCTGTTCGTCATCGACACCGATGGCAGCTTCACGCTCTCGGAGGGTCGTGGCCTCGAGAACCTCGGATTCGACTCCGAAGAGATCGTCGACACGTCCTATTCAGACTTACTCGAGGACTACCCTGCCATTCGCGACGACGCGCAGGAGGCTCTCGAGGGCGAATCAGTTCACTCGCGTAGGGAGCTCGGCGATCGCGTTTTCGAAATGTGGTACCGACCGATCAGGGCCGACGGCGGTGTCAACCGCGTGATCGGCGTCGCAAGCGATGTCACCGAGCGGGTTCGGTATCAGGACGCGCTCGGCGCCCTTCACGAAGCGACGAGCCATCTCCTGGCTGTCGAATCGGACCATACGGCCTATGAGTACATCGTGGACGTCGCAAGCGACGTTCTCGATCTCGCCAGCGCGGTTTACCGGTTCGACGACCAGGAAAACGAACTCGTTCCGGCGGCGACCTCTCCGGCGTTCGAGTCGACGTTCGGCTCGCCACCTCGGCTCCAGCCAAACGACAGCATCGCCTGGGAGACGTTCGTCTCCGGCGAGCCGACCGTTTACGACGACGTCAGAACCGCCGATATCGTTTACGACGAGATGACCGATGCACGGAGCGGTCTGTACGTATCGCTTGGCGAACACGGGGTTCTCGTTGCGCACTCGGAAACCATCGGGGAGTACGATACCAACGCCGTCGAACTCGCGAAGCTGTTTGCGACCGCGGCAGAGGCCGCACTCGATCGAATCGGCCGGGCGCGTCGGTTGCGAGAACGTGAGCGAGAACTAAAACAGCAGAACGAACATCTCGAGCGGCTCAACGACGCCAACGACGTGCGCCAGGAAATCGAACAGCTCCTGTTGATGGCCGACTCCAGAACGGAGATCGAACGCGGCATTCCCGAACGTCTCGTCGACCTCGAGCCGTGTTCGCTGGCCTGGATCGGTGAGCCCGATCCCAGCGGCAACCAGCTCCGGCCGTGGTCACACGACGGGCTCGAGCGCGGTTATCTCGACGCCGTAACTGTGACCGCAGTCGACGATACAGCCGCCGAACCGGCGGGACGAGCGGCCCGCACGCAGACCGAAATCTACGTCGGCAACATCGCGGAGTCGGTCCACGACGGCGAGTGGCGGGTCGCGGCCCTGTCCCGAAACTTTCAATCCGTGTACGCGGTCCCGCTCGTGTACGACGACTTCCTCTACGGTGTCCTCTCGATTTACAGTGAGGAACGGGACGGGTTCGACGAAACGCTTCGATCGACACTGTCGAAACTCGGAGAGACGATCGCCTACGCGATCGACGCCGTCAAACGAAAGAAAGTGTTACTGGGCGACAACCGCACGGAAGTGGAACTCGAGGTTGCAGCGGACGCCACGCTGTCTCAGTTCGCCGGGCAGCTCGGTAAACCGGTTACGTACGAAGGTGCAACAGCACGTACCGACGGAACGCAGATCGTTTTCGCCGCTATCGAAGGGTCGATCGACGGCCTCGCAGACGCAGTCGATTGCACGTCGCTCGACGGAATTAGCGCGGTTTCGATTATCGCCGAACACGACGGCGGAACGTTACTCCAGCTACAGTTCACCGAGCCATTTCTGGGAACGATCGCTGATACACACGGGGCGCGGTTACGGGAGTTCGTCGCGGAGGAATCGGGCGGCCGTGCAATCGTGGACGTTCCCGACGGAGTCGAGATTCGAGAAGTGTTATCGGGAATTAACCGGAGCGGTCCGTCAGTCCACATGGTCGCTCGACGCGAACAGACAACTGACGACCTGTCGACGCTTAGCGGCCCCGCCCGCAACACGTTGCTCTCTACGTTCACGGATCGCCAGCGAGAAGTGGTGCAGACCGCCTACCACGGCGGTTTTTTCGACTGGCCCCGACAGGCGACTGGCGAGGAGATAGCGGCGTCACTCGACATTTCTTCGCCTGCATTCCACAAACACGTCCGATCCGCCGAACGAAAGTTGTTCGCGTCGCTTTTCGACGGACCGACGACGGAGGGGGTTAACTGATTAACCCTCTTTCGACGCAGCTATTACACAGTTAACGATCAGGTTCTTTGCAACAACTCGTGAACGAAGAGATGACTTCCCATTGACGTACTGGGGGTACGTACAAACTATGACCGAGACGAGTTCACGATCACCGTCGACTACGATGGGGGATCACTATTCAGTGCAGTACGATCGACTCGACGACCAACCGCTTAGCGTTGCCGTAGCGGAGGCCGTTGCAACATTTTGTAACGAGGACGTAACCGAGCTCGACCCGCTCCATTACTCGATCAACGCAGACGCGCTCGAGCGACTGTTCGAACCGCGTGCGGACGGACTTCGTTCGAGTGGATCGGTCACGTTCGGGTATTGCGATTGTCTGATTTCGATCACGGCGGACGGCGAAATACGCGTCGAATCGGTCTAGCACTCGATTCTATACGCGCGGTCTCGGCGTCTCGTGGCCCTTTTTTGGTCGAGTTCATCGATAGCGACAGGTCGTCCTCTCGCTGTTCCACAGGCCCTCATATCCTGCGTCTACGGCCCGAGATATTCCACGTCCATGCCACCAGCGGTAGCGCAGGATACATACTACGTTCCCACAAGAGTAAGCGGATCGACGACGAAGCTGTTGCATGCTCGCTCGAATCCTGGTTCCGATAGACGGGAGCGACCCTTCGAACGCTGCCCTCGGACACGCACTGGACATCGCCGCCGAACGGGGAGCGACAGTTCACCTACTCAACGTCACCGATACGAACCAGCCGAGTCTCACGCGCCTCGACGGCGACGTCCGCGAGCAGGAAGGCGCCGAAATCGTGTCGGCTGCAGTCGAGATGGCCGAGCGACGGGGCGTGTCCGTCGTGACGGACGTCATTCAGGGGGATCCTCGATCCGTCATCGTCGAACATGCGACCGCCGACGACTTCGATCTCGTCGTAATGGGTGCGCACGGTCGACGCGGACTCGAGGAGTACGTGCTCGGGAGCACGACGGATTACGTCGTCAACCGAAGCGAGGTTCCGGTATTGACGGCTCGTTCCGCCGACGACGTGACGCTGACGTACCCCTACACTGATATTCTCGTTCCGACCGACGGGAGCGATCACGCGACGGAAGCGCTGGAACTGGGGGCGACGTTCGCGAAGCGAACTGGTGCGCGGCTCCACCTCCTTTCGGTCGTCGACGAACTCCCCGAAGTGATCGATGCCGGATCCGCAGAGCTCCCCGCGCAACTCGAGGAGAACGTTCAGAACGTTCTCGACGAGGCGAAAGCGACTGCCGAAGCGGCCGGCATCGAGGACGTGACGACGACTCTCGAAACCGGATCGATGCCGCGCGAGGTCACGGCCTACGCCAATTCGCAGGGGATCGATCTCGTCGTGATGGGAACGCACGGCCACACTGGTCTCGACCGTCACCTCCTCGGCAGTTTCACCGAGCGGGTCATTCAAACGTCTCCGGTGCCCGTTCTCACGACGAGACGAGCCGAAACGGACGAGAGCGATTGAGACCCACTGACTGACTGAATTGTACGAATCTCAACGAGGTATATAGAAAAAGTACAAATAGCTCGATTTTAAAGCGTCAAGGGATGGTGCCACCGACGGTGATCGAGAATTCGATGGTGATGGACTGGTGAATGCGCAATCGCTCCCCTCGTTTGCTCGCGTTCGCTCGGAGATTACGAGAAATCGGCTCCGAGCCACACTCGCCGTTCTCATCCTCGTATCGGCGGCAGCCGTCGCCGCCAGCGCATCCGCGGAGGGAATTTCGACGGCCTCGAAAGAGAGCGTTCCGGACGCACCGGCGACAGAAAATCATACCGTCGTCACCGAATCGGGACGTGCGGGGACCATTACCGCCTATGCACCCGACGGTGAGGTCCTCTATTACAACAATTCGCGGACGAAGTACTTCGACGTCGATCCGGTCGACGGCGATCCGCTGACCGTCGAGTACGCCGCGACGGACACGATCCACACAGCGGGACCGACCTGCGGTGATCCGCCGTGTACCAGAAACGTCATCGAACGTGCCGACCTCGAGACCGGCGACGTCGAGGTCATCTACGAGCGCTACGACTACAAGGAGTACGCCGGTGAGTGGCACGACATCGATCGTATCAACGAGACGCACGTCGTCGTCGCCGACATGGTCTCCGACCAGGTCTTCGTCGTGAACACCGAGACGGAGGTCGTCGAGTGGCTCTGGGATGCTCAGAGCGACTTCCCGCTCGACGGTGGCCACTCGTGGCCTCGAGACTGGGCCCACATCAACGACGTCGAGTACATCGAGAGCGGTCAGATGGAGGGCCGTATCATGGCCAGCCTGCGGAATCAGGATCAAGTGGTTTTCCTCGACCGACAGGAGGGGCTGCTGGGGAACTGGACGCTCGGTGGCGAGAACGAACACGATATCCTCCACGAGCAGCACAACCCTGATTTCATCCCCGAGAGCGACGGCGGTCCGGCCGTCGTCGTCGCCGACTCCGAGAACGGCCAGATAAAGGAATTCCAGCGCGAGGACGGCGAGTGGAAGCGAACCTGGTTGTGGGAGGACGATCGGATCCAGTGGCCGCGGGACGCCGATCGACTCCCGAACGGGAACACCTTGATCACCGACACCCACGGCAACCGCGTGATGGAGGTCAACGAGTCCGGCGAAATCGTGTGGGAGGTCGGATCGACGCTCCCCTACGAAGCCGAACGCCTCGAGACCGGTGACGAGAGCCAGAGCGGTCAGAGCGCGGCCGCCCTCGGCCTCGAGTCCAGAACGCCCGAAGAGATCGGCAGCGAGGGCGGTGGTGATGGCGGAGAGGGGATGATCACGTTCGAACCCCTCGAGTATCTCGGCGGCGTCGTCGAGTGGGCGCTCCCCCACCGGATCTACAACGCCTTGCTCTTCGCGAGTCCAGTCTGGATGGGGTCGTCGGACTTCGCCGCGATCGGGATCGTGCTTTTGACCGGGCTGACGTGGGCCAGCCTCGAGGTCAGGTGGCAACTCCACGATGCCGGGGTCAGGTTCCGCCTCCCGATGTACCGCCAAAGCGGCGACTGAACGGCTGACATCGGCTTTTCCTCACCGACGATCGAGCCACGAACGGCCGCGTCCGCGTCACGCGAGCAGGTGACCTCCGAACAGGTAGAGACTGGCGAGAATCGTCTGGAAGGATAGCGATCCCGCAGCCGACAGTACGACGAACAATCGTCCGTCCATTTCCGACAGGCCGGCGGGAACAGTGAGCAGGCCGCGGACGAACAGCATCGTGTTACTCACCGGGACGGCGAGTGGCCCCCACCGGTCGAACCAGCCGTCGAACCGATCGAGTTTGGGTTCCGTGATCGGGAACCAGCGCTTCTGCAGGACGTATTCGCGCCCGCCGCGACGGACCAGACAGAAGAGACAAAACTGACCGATCGTCGTCCCGACGACGGCGAGTACAATGATCGCGATCGCCTGCGAGATCGTCGAACCGATCAGCGCGAGCGCGGCAGGTACGACGAGTTCACTCGGCATGAACCGCAAGAGCATCGCCCCCTCGAGGATACAGATGCCGAAGAATACAGCGAACCCAATCTCCGACGTGAACATCGACTCGAGCCAGGACGGGGCCTCATCGAGTTGCAACGGATACATTATTCGTGTGTATCCCGTACCAAATCTAAGCATTGTCGATTCCGTGATGCTGGTGGGTTCCCCTACGGCCTTAGAAACGGCACCAGTCGATCATAAACTATGTGATGTTGCCACACAAACAGCGAGTCGATGGAGACGGGACGAGTGCTCTTTCTCGGGGGTGCATTCTTGACACATGCGTTCGTGGGGTACGCCCTCGTTCGTGGATTCACGGACGCCGATCCGCGAATCGGTGTCGTCTTCGGGCTCCTTCCGGACGCTGACTTTTTGTTTCCGGCGGCCTGGGGCTGGCCGCTCGTTCACCGGGGGCTGACCCACACGCCCCTGTTTGTGCTGACCGTCGTCGCCGGAAGTTACGCGATCAGTCGCTTCCGAGAGACTGCAGTCGCCGTCGGATTGGCGATCGGATCGCACGTGCTGATCGATTCGCTCTCGCCGAAGGGAATCGTCTGGTTGTTCCCCTTCGAGACGACCTGGAGTCCAGGTCTCCCAGTTCACAGTCCGACCGGGACGATCCTTCTCTGGGCCGTGTCGATCGGGATCCTCGGCTGGCGAACGACCGACCGTCGCACGATCGACTAAGTGCTGCCTCGAGACCGAGTTCATCTCGATTTTCGCCCACGAGTGAGCCACGTTCCCTGGCTACGGTCAGCTGGTCGGGGGGACGAAGCCCTGGTACGCGACCGTCAGGCCGAGAGACCCGAACAACGCGACCGTCCCCAGGAGCAACACGGCCCGATTGATGCGGCTGTTTTTCGACTTGAACCAGTCGAGCGTAACGTGGGCGTTCCAGACGGGGGCGAACGGTGTAATTCCCATCGGTGTCACGACGTCGCCCGCGAGATGGGCGATGATACCACCGGTCCCGATGACGAAGCCGAACTGGAACGCCTGCGGTATCGAGGGTCCGACGACGATGAGCCCGGAACCGGCGATCAGTCCGACCACGACGGCGAACCAGACCGTGTGCGTTGGTCCGCGGTGGCGGATCCGCGGCAGCGGCTGGTCGAGGTCCGGAAGATTCGCGACGCCGACGGCGAGCAACGCCCCGAGCAACGCCAACTCGAGTGACCAGCGGCTGGTCACCAGCGGCAGAAACGGGGCGTACAGCAAGGCGTTGAACCCGGAGTGCCCTTCCTGATACATGGCGGCTGTCTGAGGAAGTCTCGGGACCGGATGGAAATCAACTGCACGGTCGGCCCGGCGGTCGGTCGATCGGTCGTTCACCGCAACGCCCGAACGCCGAACGCCGACACCGACAGGCCGCCGATGAGGACCGGCATCCAGTAGATCGCACCCCGGAAAATGAGAACGGCTGCGGTGACCGCAGACGCTGGAACGCCGGTTGTCGGCACCAGAAGCGTTACGAAGGCGGCTTCAATCCCGCCGAGCCCGCCCGGGAGCGGTGCTGCGCCTGCGAGGTTCGCCAGCGGTATCACGAACAGCAGGATATATGCCGGGACGTCGTACCCCAGCGCCGCGAACGCGACCGTGAGCGCGGCCGTTTGAAAAAGCCACCCGCACAGCGACAGCCCGGTGACCGCGACGAGCCGCCATCGGTCGGTCGCCACGCGCTCGATGTTCTCGAAGAACCGCCCCATTCGATCCGCGATTTCTTCCTCAAGCGTCTCGGGATCGAACCGGTCCAACCGGCCCAGTCTGGGGGCGATGATCGAAGGGAGTCGCTCGGCTATCGTGGTGTGATACTGCCAGACGAGCGCCATGACGATCACGATACCGCCTATCAACGCGACCGCCGAACCGACTGCCGTCTCGAGGCGACTGCCCAGGGCGGCGGTGGTCGCGTAGTAGGCGACGCCAACCAGTATGAGCGAAATCGAGGGGACGACGTTGATGACGTCGACGCTCGCGATTCCGACGAGGCCGCTTTCGTAGCGAGCGTCCGAGACTTTCGAGATGAGTAAGGCGGCGATCGGTTCGCCGCCAGCCTGACCGAACGGTGTCACGTTGTTGGCGAAGACGGCGCCGGCATAGACGAGAAACGACTTGCCGATCGGGATGTGGATGCCCAGAGAAGCGAGGACGGTTCGGAGCATGAGGCTCCACGCGGCCAGCCAGCAGAGCGCGAGACCGAACGTCCCGGCGACCAGCGACGGCTCTGCCGACAGCAGCGAGTCGATGACACTACGCGCACCGACGAAAAAGAACAGTACGGCGAAGACCGCGACCGCCCCGACGGCCCCGATAATAAATGCATGCCGATTTCGCTCGTCCATGCCTGGTATCAATCGTCAGTAAACTTGAAACGTCTGATCGACATTGGTGACCGAATTACTACGGGAGAACCGTTGCTATCGTGCTTCAATCGATTTATCTGGCTGGAGCCGAGTGCCACCAGTAATGGACAGGACTCGTTCGTCGAACGTCCTCTTCGTCGTTCTCGATACGGTCCGAAAGGATCATCTCGGGCCATACGGCTACGAACGGGAGACGACGCCAGCACTGTCGCGGTTCGCCGAGGAGGCGACCGTGTTCGAATCGGCGGTCGCTCCTGCACCGTGGACGCTGCCCGTCCACGCCTCGTTATTCACCGGGCTCTATCCGAGCCAACACGGGGCCGACCAGGGGAGCCCGTACCTAGACGGCGTGACGACGCTCGCATCCGTTCTGTCGTCGGCCGGCTACGACACGGCGTGTTATTCTTCGAACGCCTGGATCACGCCGTACACGAGCCTCACTGACGGCTTCGACGATCACGATTCATTCTTCGAAGTCCTTCCTCGAGACGTCCTCTCTGGCCCGCTGGCCAGCGCGTGGCAGGCGGTCAACGACAACGACTACCTCCGCGAACTGGCGTCGAAACTCGTCAGGCTCGGTGCGATGGCGCACGCCAAACTCGCAAGCGGCGAGGGCGCCGACTCGAAGACGCCCTCGGTCGTCGACCGGACGAAGGCGTTTATCGACGACAGCGACAGCGATGCGGGCTGGTTCGCGTTTGTCAATCTGATGGACGCTCACCTCCCGTACTACCCGCCCGAGGAGTACCGCGAGAGATTCGCTCCCGGCGTCGACCCCGACGACGTCTGTCAGAATTCCAAGGAGTACAACTCCGGTGCTCGAGCGATCGACGACGACGAGTGGGAGGCCATCCGTGGGCTCTATGACGCCGAGATCAGCCACATGGACGCCGAACTTGGCCGACTGTTCGACTGGTTGCGTGAGACCGACCAGTGGGAGGAGACGACCGTCGTCGTCTGTGCTGACCACGGCGAACTCCACGGCGAACACGATCTGTACGGCCACGAGTTCGCCCTCTACGACCAACTGATAAACGTCCCATTACTGGTGAAACACCCCGAACTCGACGCCGAGCGCCGCGACGATCTCGTCGAACTGCTGGACCTCTATCACACGACGCTGGATGCCCTGAACGTCGACCCGGATGACCTGGGCGAACCGACCGGAGACGACGCGGCCGTCGCACGCGATCCGACACGGTCGCTCCTCTCGAGCGACTATCGGACGTTCGACGGGACGACCGAGACGGACCCCGGACAACGGGCGGTTCTCGACGGCGACGACGATGGCGATTACGCGTTCGTCGAGTACGCCCAGCCGGTTATCGAACTTCACCACCTGGAGGAGAAGGCCAGCGGGGCCGGCATCGACCTGTCCGAGGATCATCGGGCTTACTCGCGTCTTCGGGCCGCCCGCACCACCGATGCGAAGTACGTACGTGCGGATCGTATCCCCGATGAGGGATATCGATTGGACGACGATCCGGCCGAAGAGTCGCCCGTCAGTCCAGCGGATGACGAAATCGTCGACGCGACCGAACGTGCGCTCGCACGATTCGAGGACGCCATCGGCGGTGCGTGGGACGACCCCGACGAACAGGTTGCAGACGATGGTGACGCGCTGGCGGACGCCGACGAGGAAACGCGGGATCGACTCAGAGAACTCGGCTATCTCGAGTAACGCTGCGATATGGACCGTTTGGCACAGATCACGAACCGTACTGTCGCATCGAACGCTATCGGCTGTATCGATAGGTATCGACGCGATACGGCCAGCTGCGGTGACTTTCTCGGAACCAATAAGAATACGTAGGTCGACTCGAAAGGTAGCCGCAACGAATGGAGGACCAGCACTTTCTCGAATCGGACTGGGACTACTGCCTGGTGCTGGATGCGTGCCGGTACGACGTGTTCAGCGAGGTCTACGATGACTACCTCAACGGAACATTGGAAAAGCGCTGGAGTACCGGATCATCTACGCCGGAGTGGGCCTATCGGACGTTCACCGACGAACACGACCTCGCGTATTTCTCCGGAAACCCCTTCATCAACGATTTGGGAATCCCGCTCAACGAACTCAAGTGGGGGGCGAGTTGCGACTACGAGTGGTCGGCATCCGACCACATCAGCAACGTCTTCGACGTCTGGAAGACTGGCTGGGACGACGACCTTGGCACGGTACCGCCGGACAGTCTGGCGAAGGCCTTCCATGATAATCGCGAGGCCGTCGAGCGGGCTGATCGGGCCGTCGTTCACTATATGCAGCCACATGCACCCTACCTTTCCCGCGGCAAAGGGCAAAAGCTCAAACAGATCCAGAAAGGGATCCGAAAGCAGGAGGAAGCCGAAAAGGAGCCGGACGGCGGGAACGGCGCACTGTCGGCGCTCGGCGACTCGATTCGCCCGAAAGTCGAAACCAGACTCGAGGAAAGCGAACTCGCCCAAAAGGCCGGTCTCTGGCTCGAACTCGATCCGGCGGACCTCGTCAAGAACGGAACCCGAGAGGCTGCGATGGCGCTCTACGAAGAGAACCTTCGAATCGCGCTCGAGTCCGTCGCCGACCTGATCTCGGAACTGGACGGGAACGTCGTCGTGACGGCAGACCACGGGGAGGCGTTCGGCGAGGAGGGCGTCTGGGAACACCACATCGAAACCTACATCCCGGCGCTTATGGAGGTGCCGTGGCTCGAAGTCGAGTAAGACACCGTTCGAACGGAATCGAGACCATCGATCGCCGCATTCCGCCGGCGGTCGCGATCGACTGACCGGACAGCGGGGGCAGGTATGAAGATTAGCCACTACTTCGAACTTGAGGATCACGTCACCGGCGGTATCGAGGAGTCGGTCGCCCACCAGCGGAAGATGCTGGACCAACTCGAGCACACGTACACGACGGCTCCGTCCCTCGACGCCGATCTGATTCACTGTAACCTGATGGGGCCCCGATCCGTCTGGTACGCGAAGCGAGCGCGGCGACAGAACGTCCCCGTAATCGCGAACACGCACGTGACAGCCGAGGATTTCGGAGACAGTTTTCGATTTACGAACGCGCTTGCGAAACCGCTTCGACCCTACCTCGAACGGGCCTACGGATTGGCCGATGCCCTCGTCTGCCCGTCCGAATACAATCGGCGGCTGATCGAAACCTATGCGGACGTGCCGACGACCGTCATCTCGAACGGCGTAGACCGGGAGAAACTCGAAGGGTTCGAATCGCTCGAGTCGGAGTACCGAGAGCGATACGACCTCAGCCCACCCGTCGTGTTCCTCGTCGGTCACGTCATCAAGCGCAAAGGTCTCGAGACGTTCGTCGAACTGGCCCGTCGGATGCCCGAACTCGATTTCGCATGGTTCGGCCACTTGGACCTCGCGCTCAAGGGCAGGGAAACGACGGCGCTGATCGAAAACGCGCCGGACAACTGTACCTTTACTGGATTCGTCGACGATATTCGCGGTGCGTTTGCGGCAGGCGACATCTTCTGTTTCCCGACACACGAGGAAAACGAGGGAATCGCGCTCCTCGAGGCGATGGCCGCCGGAAAACCAGTTCTCGTCAGGGACATCGAGACATTTTCGTGGCTCGAGGACGGCGAGGACTGCCTGAAGGTCTCGGAATCCGGTGTCGACGGATTCGTGGAGGCGCTGGAACGACTCACGGACCCGGCGGAACGAGACCACCTCGGATCGAATGCGGCCCGGCGAAGTGAGGCGTTTTCGCTCGAGTCGGTTGCGAACCAATATGAGTCGCTGTACGAAGAGGTGGTCTAGATGAAAATCGGATTTTTCACTGACAGTTACTTTCCCGAAATCGACGGCGTAACGTACACTATCAAGCTTTGGCGCGAAGAACTCGAACGGAAGGGACACGAGGTGTACGTCGTCTACCCGGACGGCGATTACGAGCCCGGTGATCGAGAAATTCCAGTCAGGTCGCTTCCGAATCCGTTCTACGCCGGCTACAGGATTCCACTTACGAAACGGCCGTCGACCATCCCCGACCTCGATGTCGTTCACTGTCACGGTCCGGCACCGATCGGCGTTCTCGGTCGCTACTACGCCTGGAAAAACGACCTGCCAACGATATATACCCACCACACGCCGCTCGAGGAGTATTTCCACCAGAGCGTCAAACTCGAGTCGGTTGCCGGCACCCTTTCGAGGGGGTACGTCCCCCTGGAGAACGCGTTTCTCGAGACTTTCGACGTCGTCACGGCATCGACCGAACGAATCGACCGATCGGTCGAACACGTCCAGCTCCCCGTCGGGATCGATATGGACTTCTTCCAGCCGACCGAGGAAGATTGGTATCCAGATCAGACCGTGATCGGCTACAGCGGACGGCTCAGCATGGAGAAAAACGTACACGAGATTTTACGAGTCGCCGAGGAACGTTCGGAGTACGACTTCGTCATCGTCGGCGAAGGCCCCTATCGCGATCGTCTCGAGCGAACTGCGCCGGACAACGTCGAGATTCGTTCGTTCCTTCCCCGCGAGGAACTGCCGATCTTTTACTCGTCGATCGATACGTTTTTGACCGCGTCGACCGCGGACACGCTCGGCCTGTCGACGCTCGAGGCCAACGCCTGTGGGACGCCCGTCGCAGCGGCCGACGTGCCCCCGTTCGATCGAACGATCGGCGCTGATAACGGCGAACGGTTCGAATATGGATCCCTCGAATCCATGGTCGACGCCATCGAAACCTGTCTGGCGACCGACCGCGAGACCAGAGTGGCCGTCGAACGCTACTCGATCAGCTACACCATGGACCACTTAGAGCAGTTGTATCACAACGTGCCGCTTGCGAGGGACGACGCACACGTCGAGACCGAGAGTCCGTGGCACTTCTCCGAAGAAGAGCGGAGCTGAACTGGGTTTCATTCCGGGTCGCCTCACCATCGTTTCTCACTCGCGATGCGTTTCGAACAGTTCTCCAGCGGGATACGCAGTTCTGGGTGATCACCTTCGGCCCAACCGATCCCTTTCGTGATCTGGCCCGCTACGTAGCGCGGCGATACGCATATTACTCGCGAACAATTCGATATCTGCAGTTATAGAGAACCAGGAGAAACGGCATCTATGACTCTCGTACTCGTGGGGGCAGTCATTTCGCTCTGCCTTCTCCCGTCACTCCTGTTCGTCGGATTCTGGTACGGACTGCTACGCATGCAACGAAGTTCATTGGTTACTCGCTCTACGAAAAGAGCAGGCACCACTAATCCAGCGGTCACGTGGAACGATGTGATCGACGCGTACGCCGATCCACAGAAGGCGCTCTTCTCCACTTCATCTGCAACACGGTCGACGCCGACTCGCGACGATCGGTGTTCGGTGTGTGACGCCGAGAACGATCCGTTTGCGTCGTTCTGCCATACCTGCCTTCAGAAACTCAGGTGAGACGATGTCATGGAGGCGAAAGACGCCGTCCACGACAATGTGGCCCTCCAGCAGTTGCTTCTCGGGGACTGAAGCCGACAAAGACATCGTTTGACTTTTCCCTTCGACTGGAGCTATGCTTCGAGCGCTTCGCCGACTGGTACGATATGTTCCCTCGATCACGCTCAGCAATCAATCGACAGGTGCGGTTAGCAGCTAACGAGGCCGACCTACCCAGTCGCGTCTACCCACCTGCTTGCGGGCGACCGCAGCCAGCTATCACGCATATAAGGACGTCGCGCCTGTGCTGCTTCAGGCACTGATGAGGTGGAGCGACTCAGCCACTACCCAGGGGTATTCCGTATCTCTGGGACAGTGACTGCTGATGCTTTTCATCGAGTTCACCATCGGTAGCGGACTCCCTATCCATTTGTCACCCTGCCACTTGAGTTACAACCATCCATCCGGCAGCTCATCTTGATGCTCCTGCATCAGTGTGATAAGGGGCTGAATCTCCTCGAAGCGTGATCCACGTGTGATGGTATTTGTCTCACGATTCCAATCGATGAACTCTGCTTCAGCCAGTTTCGGCAAATGCAGATGGGAAAGTTGGAGAAGGAACTGTTCAAGGTTGTCGTCGTCGGGCGTAAAGGCTTCTGTCTGAAACTCTTCTTCGTCACGGGGGTTCCGATTGGCGAGTGTCGAGAGTATGCGTCGCCGCGTAGGGTGGCTGAGGATCTCGAACAGTTCGTCAAGGGCGGTCTCAGGTTCGATTTCGGTTGTCTTAGGAATCATTGATTGCGTAGCTCAAATTGCGGAACATACTGATGTGTCCCACGTGACTGCCACGCGAAGAGAACAAGGTGTGAGTGATCGACCGGCGCAAACCGGTTCAAGCGGCCCCTCCATGATTAGGGCCGGGCGCAGTGAGCGGTTGGTTCCGTACAAAGACATAGGACCACAGGCGGATAAGTGTGCCCTCACTAAAAGAAGAGATTCGGTCTTGATCATTGTACCACCGACACTGACCGTTCACTACCTTTGCAGGTCGGCTCTTAGTCTGTGCCACATTTACGCGCTGTATTTAGCATAGCTCTGCCAACATTACCGATAACGAATAGAAGCACCAACATTACATTCGTAGGTGTTGCGAACAGTGACGTCATAGAAAGTTCGTTGGAAGAAAGTGCTCTGACAAGGCAGACGATTTCCATCTTGTTTCCGAAGGACCCCTGCGGGGTTGAAGCAAATCCGACGTATAGACGACTGGCTCGAAATCAGGAATCAGTGGACCCGCTGGGGAACTGTTCGACGAACGGAACGATCAGCCTCAACTGGCGACTGTTGATGGCTCCGCCGGAGCTGGTCGACTACGTCGTCGTCCACGAACTCGCCCATCTCCGCGTGCCAAATCATACGAGTGCGTTCTGGTCGCTTGTGGCTGAATACGACCCGAACTACGAAGAGCACGCAGCGTGGTCGGACGAGAACAGCACGCGATTGATCTTCTCCGATGATGACCTGTGACCGACATGGATAGCATCTTCAGAAATTCCTCTTTAAGTATCAGAATCGCAAAATGGCGTTGAACCTTTTTACGTATGCCCGGGGAGGGCTCCGAACCTAAGGTTCCGGTACCCATATATAAGATGCGATCATTGGTGGTGGTATGTCGTCCCGCGACTACCGTTCGCAAATCAAGAATCTTCGCGAGCGGGCACGAATGTCTGACGATATCAGTGAGGAAGACGGAGAGCTGTTGATCGTATTTAGCGATACTATGGACCTCCTCCGGTCCGAATACGGCGATCCGCGCCACAAGAAACTCCTCGGAAATTGCGTCCGACTCGCTGAAGAGGTCGGCGGTCTTGCCGATGCGCTGGAGGATCGGAAAGCAGCCGAGCAGATTATCCGCTATATTAACCGAGAATACGATAACGAAGAGTCTAACCGTGATTATCGAATTGCTCTCCGAATGTTCGGTGAGCGTGTTAGCGATGGGGAAGGAAAGCCAGATAGCATAGATTGGATTCCTAGTACCTACTCGAGCGACTATAATCCAGCTCCAAATCCCGGAGATATGCTCCGATGGGACGAGGATGTGCTCCCCATGATCGAAGAAACACGCAACTCGCGAGACGCTGCGATAATCGCTGTTGCTTGGAATCTTGGTGCCCGACCGTTTGAATTTCAAGACATTACTATCGGTGATGTCACCGATAGCCAGCATGGCATGAAAGTCACGGTTGATGGAAAGCGCGGTCAACGTTCTCCCACACTGATCCTCTCCGTGCCCTACTTGCAGCGATGGCTGGATGATCATCCTGCTCGAAATGACCGTGAGGCACCACTCTGGTGTAAACTCAGTAAAGCCGAACCGATCAGTGGTCGGATGTTCCGAAAAGTTCTCGGGACAGCCGCTGAACGTGCAGGAGTTACGCATCCAGTCACTCTTTCGAATTTCCGCAAGAGTTGTGCAAGTTATCTCGCCAGCCAGAATGTGAACCAAGCCAATCTCGAAGCACACCTGGGCTGGAAGCGGGGCAGTGATGTTGCCTCTCGATATATCGCTGTTTTCAGTGGAGAAAGTGAACGAGAGATTGCGAAGGCGTACGGTGCTGATATCGAAGAGGATGAACCCGATCCGATCGCCCCTACTACTTGTCCCCGTTGTAACCGGGAAACACCGCGTGATCGTGACCGATGTATGTGGTGTGGGCAGGTCCTTGACCCAAGCGCTGTTGAGACGATCCAAGAGCACGAAAGCGAGGTCCGTCAAGCCGCTCTCCGACTCGCTCAACAGGATCCTGAAGCGGTCGACCGAATTGAGCTTTCCGAGACGCTGATGAAACTCCTCGAAAACCGGCCTGAACTCCAGGAGGAAGTCTTCGAACTCGCCGAAGAACTTTCGGGGGACAACTAAACCCATCGCTCCACCTCCTTCTTGACTTGTTCTACATCTCTTTCAGTTCCTCCTTCCGTGAGAAGTACCAGCGCACAGGCCCGTGCGTATGGATCTTGACTATGTCGAAGGACATCACTAATCAATTCTCGGTTCTCCCGTACGTAAGTCGTAATATCGACAGTATTACTCATTTGTGCCGGTTAGCGAGGCATGGAGTAAGCGGAAGAGACCCTAAGATACATTATCCTCGGAAACGAATCCTCAGACAGGAGTAAGGCCCCTATATCGCCACACTCCGCAATCCATTTCGACCACGATAGGAGCGAGTCTGCCAGGACTCGTGCGCTCCCGTGGTCGTCCGATTCAATTGATCCCATAGCCACACGTAGAGTCTTTAATAACCCCGTTGGGTTCGTATTGGTCCGCCATTTTACGAAGCAGATCCTCATACCGCTCACCGCCCCTTTTAAGCGACTTGAGTCGTTGCCGTGTTTCCCGACTGCATGGGATTCGACTTTCTGTTGCCGCGCTCATTCCATTCAGGAGGTATACCGCAAGGGACTTAACCATGTCGGTAATAGATTTAACCACTATGGTTAAAGATAGACCGCGAGGAATTCTTTCGCCCGCAGACAGAAACTATCTCGAGAACCCAGATGATCGCTCAGCGCCTGCACAGTATAAACGAAGAGAAGCGATCGTTGAGCGCGCACAGAACGCTATCTATGATTTAGCGTTAATAAAGTCCCAACTACCGCAAAATCTCCGTGAGGATGTTTTTGATGACGGTCGTGTGTATAATGACTTCTCCAGTGCACTTGCGTTCTTGTTTCTTGGATTAACAGATGAGAATTCAAGCCAGTCTGATGCTGAGATGCTTGAATATTTTATTGAGAGTGCAGTTCGGTTGATGTATACTGAAAGGGGTCTAATGGTCACTGATGCATCAGTTACAATAGATGTCGACACCACCGGAGAACTGCCGACCTATGACGAATTAGATAGTCTCACACTTAGTGAAGCTGTTAGGCAACTTGAATCTGGAGAGTTGACTCCTGAGGTCCTTGTGCAATACCTTAGAGATGAACATGACGATGAATTTGAAGAATTGGATGCAGAGCTATCCGAAAATGGGATGGGCTTAGAGATTGATCTGTCTCAGTTCAAAACACTCCGAGAGGAAGGTGACGAGGAATAGGCTATTTGAGTAGCCTCTCAGTGGTGTTTCACCCTTCGACTTGTGAGTATCTTCTTCGGGCGACAAGGACTTGCTGTCGTTTTTGAGCGTAGAATCGACTATCTTGGTGGTAGTAGCTACCCGGCTGAACCGAATGGGGTCCTCCCGCTGTGGACTGTCGAGACCGATGTGTCGGGAGTCGTTGCAACGACAGACGAGCGACGGATTGGCGAGGACTACGTGATCGATGGCTCCCTCGAGGCCAGAGGGAGAGTCAGTGCGTCGGAACTGCTCCAGGCTCGAGATCCCGATGGAAATTACGGGAATCTCAATCTGCTGAACAGTCGGAATTTCAACGGCCTGCTCGCTCATTATCTCACGACGACGTCGCCTCATCTTCCGACGGTCATTCGGAATGCAGCGACGACAACGGCGATCTTCTACAATGGTCACGTTTCGATCCCGAATGGCGACCTCGATGTCGAGGGTGTCCTGACGAGTAGCGAACGGGAGGTTGTGACTGTCGATAGTGCCTGGGATGGTGATTCGATGACGATTCAGACCGAGAGTGGCGACAAAATCGAATTCATCGCGGAGTGATCGATTGTGCCTGCGCTATTGAATGGGATTGAGGTTGAGCGGATTCCGATTGGGGCGGTTGAGATCGGCGAGGTCCGGGTGAACGACAGGCTTGTCTGGAAATCCGATATCATCGTCGACAACTTCGAACGACCTGATCTTGGCGACTACTACTGGTTCAATGATCCAAATCAGACAGAGCTGCCTCGCACGTCCGAGAGGGCGAGCTATGAGAAGGCGTACGGACTCGTCCATCCATACGGACATCCGAACGACACCGTCTCCCTTTCAGCGGATAACCCGGGGTATGATGCGACTCTACAGTCGGAAACACTCGAGCACTACCCGGGTCCGGATCGGATCCTCGAGTTTTATCTGAAGCCGGTTCAGTTTAGTGATCCAGCGCTGGCCCGCTTTAGCTTCAATCTCGAGGAGTACGGTCATCGGTCCTGTTTGCGGCTTCTGATCGACTATACGGGCTACTGGCGACTCGAGTCGATCGATTCGAAAGGTGACTGGAGCTACTACGGTGACGAACCCCAGGAGGATGTCTTTCAGCTGGACGTCGGTGACTGGCATCGGGTCGTGATCGACCAGACCAACTGGCCCGATGTTTCAGCCCACATCTGGAACGCCGAGACGGGAGAGCATACGTCGAGTCTCGAAACCAGTGGCGGTAGTGGAGTCTGGGATAACGATGGTTTCGGCCTGTGGGTCAACGATCATGCTGAGGTTCAACTGGACTATCTCCATTTGATCAAATCAGACGACTACATCGTCGGGACCGATATGTAATTTCGATCATAGATATCTGTAGGACACTCATGAAACGCATTTCACTACTTGAAGCGGTAAGTATAGGCGAAGTCGTTATGGAACCGACAATCGACCTATATAGATGTGATCCAATAGAGCGTAGCGTGCGTCTACACGCATAACAAACACCATTATATTTAAAAAATTATTACAAAAGAAAACGCGTACTAAATGATGTGATTCCATTCACTATCATTGCTGGCCTCTTTGGGAGCCTTCTCGTAATTACGCCCACCTTCAATTCGTTTGAACGAAGGATAACCAAGACATCGTTAATTGATTCATTAGAACATGGTCGGATGAAGTTACTACACTTCGAAAATCTTCACCCAACTGATGAGAGTTTCGAACCGATATTGGATATTATTAGAAAGAACTCTCAACAGCCAATTCAGAACAATCCTATCATAATCGAATCACTAGTCTTTGGTGTGTTCGGAGGTGGAGGAGGGCAAGTCTATTTCATCTCACAAGAAGATGCAAAACTGGACAACTGGCACGAAAATGGAAACCCTATCCAAGTCGAATCAATTCTGATAATAAACGAATGGATTGAATCAGAACTCAACACACTCAAGAATCACCGGCCACAACTCGTTCGAGGTACCGGGTTTGCGCTACTAATCGTCTCCTACCTGTACCAACTGGCCGTCTAAACTACACTTAGCCTCTATTTCTATCGATCCAATTCTTCAAAGATGAGAAAGGGATTAGTGATTGGTTCGAACCTTCTATTCAGCAAATCGTTTAGGATATCATTTTGACTTGATAGCCCATCTTCGTCGATTACGGTCACCGTTGAAAAATCGAGTAGACGAAGTCGAGTAGCGATACGATCCGAGACACCCACACATTCACTCACGTATGACGAGTATCATCGATGCAATTCGACTGGCGAGCCGAGAGTTTCTCCAAATAGACAACCTCGAGAAGCGAGTAAGCGACCTCGAGGACATCGATTACAGTCACGGCGAGACAGTGGTCGCGAGCGATCACGGTTACGACGGCGACGGTGAGGGTGGTGATATCGGGGAATTCATCCTCAAGCACCTGGACGAGACGCTCATCCTCGACAGCGCTGTGTACTCACTGCAGTCTGAGATCGATATCGAACCCAGTGATGCCGACCTCGTCATCAGGACGACGTCGTCAGATCGGGTTCGTCTCCGTATCGATCACGACGACATCGATACCGTATTTCGGGTTGGGAACTGGGGTGACGGTATCTCAACCTGCGTTCTCGAGAACCTTGAGATCGATCTGAACGGCCACGACGCGGGGATCGGTCGCTTTTTCGTCGATGACTATCTGGATGTCTCCGACGTTAGATTGCGAGGGCGGCGGGATCGACATCACCAGCAGGGGGACAAGTTCAGCTACCTTTCGTGTATCACCTCTGAGGACGGGATCGGGGTTCATCGACGAGTGTGTCTCCCGGACGGCGACACCTGGACTGGCGACGACGAAAACGGTCATGCGATGGGATCGCTGCGGATCCACCGCACGTCGGAACGCAGTTCTGGGTCAACTGCCACGTGGCCGAACACTGGGATAACGGGTTCTACATCAGGAATTCACCGGAGGGAGTGAATGTGCTTCTCTCGCCTCGAGCAGAGAACTGCGGTCGATGTAATATTCGGCTCGGTGCTCGTGACGTGGCGATCGAGCCGACGTCCATCTGGGATCTCGAGCCCGATCACGAGCACTATCCCGAGGGTGTTGGTGATGGACAGAGAGCGTTCGGAACACTCCTCGCGAGTGACGGTGACGGAGCAATGTTCATCGGTGGGAAGGCGATTTCTCGAACGGGGAGGAATGATCTGGTTCGGACGTGGGGTGACGCTGGTCGCTTTTCGATGATCGGCACGGAAATCGTCAACGAAACTGATCAGTGGTCGATTCGCGCCAGTGTGGGGGAGGATGGTGATGATAACGCGATCGCTCGGATTCAGGATTGTACGATTCGGGAGGATTGTGATACGGCGATTCGCGGTGCTGCGGTCTGTTCCTGGCGCGATCATCTGATCCTCGAGGGGGTGAGTTACGTGAACGAAGGAAAGACGCAGTCGCGTGCGTTTCTCGAGGCTGCCGATGGGTGTTCGGTGACGGTTCGCGATAGCTTTCTCGAGTCCGGGTGTGACTCGGTGGTTCGGCTACGGGAGAGTCCGGATCGGGTTGTCCTCGATCACTGCGAGATCCACGGTGGTGTTGATCTTGGAGAGGGTGAGTCAGTGGAAGTGCTCCAGCTGACTCACTGCGATGCTCGGGAGGTTGGGGAACTGTGGACTGGTGCCGGTGGGGAGGATGATGTGGAGTATTTGGATGTGGGCTCGAGTCCGGGTCTCGTTGGTGATTGAGTCTTTAGACCGATCCACGACGACGCTTTCCGTGCCGTGGTAGCGGCTATAGGCATCATTTCGACGATTTACTCGGTCACTCGGTCGACAGTGGAGTAGGGCATGTCGGCGGGCTGGGGGTGTCTTTGTCCCGTTGCAGATGAAACATGTGCGAAACAACTTAAGCATGGCCTGAACAGATGAGAAGTATGAGTGAAGCGGATATCCACTTTGAATTCTATCGACATCTGGCGAATGCCATTGCGGATGACCCCCACCGGAACGGCCTCACATTCGGAGACGTCCGACCGGAATACGGGGAGAACATCAACGGGTTCGCCGATATAGTTTTATTCGAATCGAGCGGCAGTCCAGCGATGGTCATCGAAGCGAAGGCACCGAATGGGAGTGGTCGTTCTCGGAAGGACATCGATCCATACGCTCCGAAAGTCATCCGGCAAGCCTTCAATTATGCAGGGAACATTGGGGCTCCTTACTTCGCAACGTTCAACGGCGACCGTCTTGTCGTGTTCGACGCATACGAAGAAGGCGTGCCACTTCTCCAGCGGTCGACCAAATCGTACGAAATCGGCAGCCTCGATAAATTCGCCGACACGTTCCTCAACGAAATCGCTCGTATCCGCGCTGGCGATGCGCAATGGGACGCAGACGACGACGCGTTCGTTGAGAGGATGAAATCGCTTCACGAGAAGATTTCACCCAAACTAGAGTTGGAGCTGAAACAGCATCTTGACGACGACGAGGATTTTCAGATACGATTTGAACGTTGGACTGACACACAGGGGATTGATTACACAGATGCGGATGAGGACGAGCGTGCAGAGGTTCGGGCGGAATTTGCCGATCAAGCTGCCTACTTGCTGATCAACAAGATTTTGTTCTACAAAATTCTTGAATCCAGTCCGACCTACGCTGACGAGATCAAATCGATGGCCGTCAGCCAGTTCCGCGTCAAGGAGGATCTTGAGGAGTATTTCAAGCACGTCGTCACGGAGATCAACTTTGAGGCGATCTTCGATCACGACGAGATTTACAGTGAAATCCCCCTTGGTGAGGTTTCCAATCGCATACGCGACTTCGTGATTGAACTGGACGATCAAAACCTCACCCAGTTCGACTCGGACGTCATCGGCCGCATCTACGAAGGAGTAATCCCTGCCGATCGTAGGCACGAAATGGGCGAATATTACACTCCTCCCGCAATCTGCGACCTGATCACACGCCTTTGCATTGATGACGGGGACGACGAGGTGATGGACCCGGCGTGTGGAAGCGGTGGATTCCTTGTGAGCACTTATAATCGAAAGAGAGATCTGTTGCCTGAACAGGGATCCGGACATGAACAAATTCTAAGTCACATTCACGGAGTCGATATTAACCGTTTTCCTGCCCACTTGAGTGCGATTAACCTCTCCATCCAAGACCTCACCTCGCACACAGAAACAGTGAACGTCGAGGTAAGCGACTTCTTTAATATCAATCCCGACACCCTCCGGTTCGGACGCGTCAAAGCCGGTGCTGGCGGAAGCGAGTGGGAGAGCGGCGACGTTGAAGACGCCATCGGGGGGATGGACGCCGTCGTCGGCAATCCTCCATACATCCGCTACCAGAACATCGGCGACAAGGAGAACGTCCGAAGCCACCTCGACGGACTTGACGCTGATTATTTATCAGGTTTCTCTGACATTTATAGCTACTTCATCACGCACTCGACAGAGTTCTTGAAGGAAGGCGGAAAACTCGGGTTTATCACCAGCGACCGGTGGTTGAGCAGCCAGTACGGCGAAGACTTGCAACAATTCCTCTTAGACAACTTCAAAATCCACGCCGTGATCCGATTCGCTTCGCAGACGTTCGACGACGCTCTGATCGGTGCGACTGTCCTCATCATCGAAAAGTGTGAGGAGGAGTGGGAAAGGGATGACAATCGGGTGAAGTTCTTGAAAATCAAAGAGCAGATGGACTTGGACGACATCGCCGAGGAGGTTGAGCAAGAGTTTGAGAGTGACAAACTCATAATATCTGATGAGTATCGATTGCTCGCAACTAGCCAAGTAGCCCTCAGAGAGAACCCGAAGTGGAGTCTGTACTACAACGCGCCACCCGCCTACTTCGAACTGCTCCACGGAGAGGGAATCTGCGAGTTGCAGGACGTAGCCGACCTCCATCTCGGAAAGAAGGTGGGCGGAAACAATTACTTCTACCAACGAACGGAGGAGTGGGGGGAACTCGGCCTTGACGACTACGTGTCCCCGGCGATCAAGGCAAGCGGGCAAATTCAGAAGATACGGTTCGACGACGAAGCAGCAACCGAGTGGGGGGTGCTAGACGTGCGCGACTTGGTCGAAGAGGCACTTGATGACGGCCACGAGTTCGGTGACACGAAATTACAGCACGTGAAAGAGTGGCTAGAGCGAAAGGGCCACGATACCCTATTGGAGTACGTAGAAAAGGGTGAAGAGGAGGGGCATCAACACCACGACCGGTGCAAGCGACGAGATGTGTGGTTCGACATTGAGGACATCCGGAAGTACAGGCCCCCGGTGGTGATGGCAGAATTCCTGTGGACGCAGCATCGGGTGGTCTGGAACGAGGCCGATGCGTTTGCAGACTACCAATTCCACTGCATCAAGCCCGATGACGAGATCGGTGATAAACTATTGGCGGGGGTCTTAAACTCGAAGTTGGCGTGGATGACGCGGGAACTTGAGGGCCGCGAGGCGAGTGGGCAGAGTATGACTCGCTCTCGGATGGCGCGTTATGAGGCCGAACAGATGTCAATCGTGGATCCGCGCAAGGTCACTGATAAAGAGGCGGAGCAAATCGTCGAAGCATTTGAGGAGTTGATGACGGCGGAGGACGAAGCAGAAGAACCGGACGAATCGGAGGCCGTCGAGGAAGCACGAGATGAGTTAGACGAAGCAGTTCTCGCTGTTATTGGCGCAGAGGACAGGTTGGACGAAGTGATGCAGGCGGTTGAGGCATTGGTCGCGAATCGTCGTGAGGGGGCCGGTGAGGAGACCGAGGTGCTGGTTGACAGGACAGAGGAGAAAGAGATCATCGAACTAGAAGGTGTGGTTGAGGCGAGGGAGAGTACTCGCCTAACCGACTTCACCGAGTAACTTTACTTAGCCCCGCCCGGACTGCTTGATTTCGTTCATCATATCGAGCACCCAATGATCCACTCATATGGGGGTCGAAGAGTACAACAGCCGAAGCTGAGTTCTTCGAGAAAGTCCCGTGGTTAGAACGGTGTCAATCTGGGCAGATCACTCGCCAATGTTGGTTTAGCTCTGAAACGACTGTTTGCGGCCGATTAGGGACAATACTATTTACTTTCATCCGGAGAAAACACACTCGTTTCGACCGTGGATGAACGGCATTTATTGAGCATTCCTGTTCAACTATCCAGTGAGTGCCCTCTCAACTTGACTCTGAATCTCCAATCTCGAATTTGTCGACAGCCTCTCTGGGAACGATATCCTGCTCAACGAATCGATCGGCAGCCAACTGCCACGCCCATTGCGATAACTCTAGATCCACAGCTTCGTAGTGAACGGAGAACTCAGTCAGTGCGACGGCAATCAAGAGGTCCTCCTGTCGATCAGTGAGATGCATCGCCGCTGTTGGCCGCGGCTTGGTATTTGAATTATCGTCCCAGAGAAACGCCGACAGGGGTGGGAGGCGCCGGCGTTGAGTTTCCCGATAGGTGGTGTGTCAATCGGGGTGATCTGAGATCGGGTGACAATGTGGCTATTGACTTCACGTTGGAACGATCCGAACGAGTTGGCACCGTAATCGACGTTGGCGGAATCCACGACGGAGGCGTCTTCCCGCAGCAGGAGGCCTTGGTTCGTCGGGCTGTCGATGACGTCCTCGAGTCACCGAACGACCAGCCACAACTGACGGCGACCGAAACCCACCATCACTGTCTCCTCGAGCAGCAGTTCGATGGAGCGCGTATCGCGGCAGGCGAAACCATCCCTTGCCGTGACTGTGGTGACCATCTCCACGAAGGGCGTCCGATAAGCGCTCGAGCCTGCCGGTACTCCGACGAGCCAGTCTACACGATCGCAGCGATCTACTGTGCTGACTGTGCTCCGACAGATCTGACGGAGACGGCACCAGGACGAGTTGACGTCCTCCTCGAGGCTGACCTGGGACTCGCGATGGCCGGGCAGACACACTGGACGATCCTCGTCGATCCGACAGTCGTGGCCACCGCCTGAACACCACTCCTCCGCATAGTCTCCCCGAACGGTGCTCCCTTCACGAACGGCCAGTCATCAGCGGCCACGACGTCGCCGGTCGCCTTGCGCTCGAGACGGACACCCCATCCGTCGCGATAGCGACAGTGCTGTGCCCTCTGGTCAACCACCGAGTTCCGTTCTGGCGAACGATACCCCCACATCTTCGATTTCCACGATGACATCCAACAGTCCCGACAACGACGCATCGATTCACAAGCGACTCGCACAGCTTGAAGCCCGTGTCAACGATCTCGAGAGCGAGAACGACACCCTTCAAGAGACAGTATCCGAACAGTGCGTTCCGACCAAGCTGGCCGATCTCGAGACTCGAGGCGAACCGGTCGAACTCTCGTGTGGACAATGTAGGGGCGACGATCGTTGACGACCAGCTATTGAGATCGGCCAACTGTCCTAACAAACGGTGATGGAACTGGCCAGACAGATACTGCGGGAAGGGCAGGTAAGTTGTCAAACTTAGAGAACAGTGATAACAGATAGAGTCGCCCAGATTACTGCTAATGTCATCGTTATATAGTGACTCTTTTCCTGCCCTTTTAGCCGAATTCCTTGTTTAAGGGTCTCTGCATTTAGTGTTCTTTTTGGACTCCAAGGGTCCCATTGGAGTATCTCTGGGTCTCCCTCTTTGACTTTCGCAAATAGAACCCCATTAGGGCCAATTCCGTTTTTTATTCCAAATCCGATGACTTCTCCTAAATCTCTTGGCCGACCTTTTGCCAAGCAGATTTGTTCAGGTTCCCCCTCAATACCAAATATGAAATCTGCTCCACTTGCGACTTCTTTGAATCCTTCTTCACCTTCAATCACATATCCGAGATGAACAGCGTCGCTTGTTTGATCGAAGTATGCCCGCCAAGTAGTGAGTTTTTCAAGGCCTTCTGAAGCATTCCTAACAAATAATTTCGGATAGACGATTGGAGATAAAATAACGCCAAAGGAAGTAAGCACGGTCCCTATTTTCATCAATTCACTAATTGGAAAGCCACTGAAAATACAACACATGTCGAATAAAATGTCATACAGGGATTCCTAAAAGATATTTCGATAATCCCGCCGCCCTTCCCGCCTAGTCCATCCGGTTAGCGTAATCACTGTGCTTGGTCTATTCTCCCTTGGCCCCACTGGCAGAGCGGGGCCAAGTACCGGTCAACGATCACTGAGACACTATAGGAGTACTAACTCTCTTTCCTCAGCTAATTCTTCAATCTCTCTCTTGAATTCATGGAATTCGTCAAGCTCATCTGCATTTTGGGGAGCGGCGAGTACGATCTCACAAGTTATGGAACATTTGGCGCTGACCATGGATATTAGTATTCGATATCACCACATAAACCCGTATCCACGAAACCGCGGACACTCAGTGGAGCTACCAGTATCATTTAGGAGTACTCTCTTTGGCCCATTGGTAGAGCGGGGCCAAGTACCGGCCAACGATCACTGGCATTCCCAGACTTTGAGCTAAGAGAGTTCATCTCGAGTTGTCGACCCACCGGACGGCAGATCTCATGATCCCGGGGCGACTGCGGTGGCGAGTGCGAACCAGCCGTTGTTCACGCGTCGTCGCTGTCGTCGACTTCAAGGCGTCCGTCGCCGGACACCGTTATCTTGTACCCGTAATACGGGAATACGAGGTGACCCCGGCCAGCGGTGAATATCGAGTCGAGTGCCTCTGGTTCGATGACTTCGTAGAGGGGAGGAAGGTTGGTCGGAGCGACGCCCTCACGTTCTGCAACGGTTTCGATAACGCGTGTGCTGAGCGACTCCACTACTGTGTCTGACTTCTCAATCGTCATCTGTTCCCATCCCTACTGCTCGCTTCCAGAATCAGTGTCTTAGTGGTTGCGCCTCTTACTCACGGTCACTCGTCCGTGAATTCAGTCACATGGCTGTCAAGCACCTCTAAGAGTGGTCGAATGTGGTCGAACGCAGGCCCCTTCTCGACCTCGTGTGTATTCTTGTCCCAGCGGATGAACCCATACGCTTCTAATTTCGGGAGGTGCTTGTGGTGCATGGCAGTCTGAAGATGGTCACGGTCCGCTCTGGTGTGGCTCTCCTTCACTGCTCCTTCCGCGTGGACTCGATCGGATTGCGGATTGTGATCGAGGAGTGCAACAAGTACCCGTCGTCGGTGATGGCTCGCCAATGCGTCGAACGCGTCATCCAGCATCGACGCGCTCCGTCGTTCCCTTCCCTCAGTCATGGTACAAATCCACATACCGGTTATTTCGGCAAGAGTGTTGCGCATAACACAACCTACTGGTTGCAAATTCCGCAGCTCAATTTGGATATCGCACGGAATATCCCACCCGTGATCCGTCGAACCACTATTCGGACGGGGACCTCTTAAAGTGGCTCCAGGGTTGAACGTAGTGGTTGGTGATGATTTCCGAGCTGTGGATCGTGATGCCGTACTCGTTCAACGCTCTGGTCGTGCGCGTGAGATCCTTAGTGGTCGTGGCGACGGCCTGAACGTAGAGGTTGCGCTCGCCGGTGACCATCTCGATCACGTCGATGACGCCGTCCACTGCTAATATCTCCCGTGCGATGGTCGAACGGGAGTCGGGATCTGCCGTACACACAAACAGGAGTGTGAGCGGAAAGCCAGCGCGTTCGTAGTTGATCTGGGGGGCGTAGCCCTCTATCACGCTCGTGTCTTCCAACTTGTCGATTCGGTTGCGAACGGTGCTTGCGGAAACTGCCACCTCGTCTGCGATTTCCTGGATCGTGATGTTGCGCGCGTCCCGCTGAAGCGAGTACAGCACTTCCCGGTCTACCTCGTCTAACGTGACCTCTGCATCAGTCTCCGCGTCATCGTCTGCCTGTCTCTCAGGTGTGGAATCGTCGTCCATAGTGTGATTACTGATGCCACGGGGAAGAATATCTATCCCCGCGAAGATCCCCTGTGACTGCCCTCGAGATCGCGGCATCGACACACTCGAGGACGGTGGGTCGCGATCGTCTCATCGTCGACGGCACCAGTTCGTCGTTAACCACAGTAAAGAATTGTATTACTACTACCAAATCACAATGGAGCAAAACTCAAGTTAGAGGAACGGGTAACCACATCGTCCTTGTGTTACAGTGAGTGTCAATCCTGTGGCTTTGTTCTCCATGCACTGAGTATGACTGACCCCACACCGAGAAATTGGGATTCTTGCCCTGACTGTGGCAGTACTAATTTCAGCCTTCCCGAGACATGAGGAGGGCGACGGTCGTCGACGACCAGTTACCAGAGGCGACGATCGCCGCGAGCATCTGCGGGGATGCGATTTCGGTGCGAACTACTCTCCTGTTGATAGCCATGAATAATAAGTCTTCGTTACTTTTCAATATTCCATATTGTTATAAACATTCAAGTCCCCTGAAATTGTAGCCAGGATTGTTCACGTCAAACGTGAACTCTGGCCTCTGTAGATGGCTGGTTGTGATAGGAGTGCCCCCCCCACCCACTCATCCACCCACCCACCCGCTTTGTGGCTTCATAACACCTCGTGGTCCCACAAGGCGAGATAACGGAAATTATCTCGAACCGTAGGTCGGTCCGTGGGACCACGAATTGAGAATGGATTCTCGAGTAGTCCCACATATCGAGATTAGATCGGACGGAGTTCTGATTGAGATTTCAAACGCGAGAACCCCCCTTTCGGTCCCTCCTACCCCTGGGGTTCGACCGGTAAGGTTGCCTTCCGTTCGTCGAACGGTCGTCCCTATCGGTTCGGTTCCGTCACTCGAGCCGCCCCATCAGTTCGGTCACCGGTTCGGTCGGATCGGTTCGAACTCGTCGGTCGACCGTCGATCGTGAGTGTCGGTCGGTCCGTCTCTCGAGTTCGCCACGGAATGAAGAACATCCTCGGAAGTGCCTCCCCGAGATAGATGATTCGCTTAAAAAGGTGTTGTATAAACAGAAGTAGTGCTGACACTGATACCCCTCTAACTCAGATATGAAAAAAAAATGCCCGACGGGGAGAGCGAACGGACAATGGCCGAATGTCTCGCATGTGGTTCTGTCTATGCGTCTAAGGAATGGCCTGACGGGACAATTCAACCGATCGGGACGAGAAACGGTTGCTCGTGTGGATCAACTGAGTTTCAGGCCGTTGAAGATATAGACACTACCGAGCACTATGAAGACGAAATGGGTTTTTGATAGCACTCTTTGGAGGTGCTGAGGAGCCTGCCGGCCAGACATCAGCCGAACCAGATAGGAACCAGGACTCAAGCGAAAATCCTACTCGCCGTCGCGCGCGGAATGTACAGTGCGCTCACCCCAAAATCGAATATGGTGATTTTCGTCAGGCTACGGGTCGAAAGGAGAGTTCGGCGTGAGATCGATACAGAATTACTGTCTAAGCTTACGGCTGGCTTCTTCGTTTGTGCTATCTTTGGGTTTGGTGGATACCTCTATACTTGTGGAGTAGATTCGCTTATTGTCTTCAACAGTGACTGAGAACGTGAATACGCCTTTCTCTGCCTTTTCCATTTTTCTTCCTAACTCGCTCTTATGAAGGATGAACGGAATGATCCCAAACAATTCATCGTCTCGACCTCTGACGATTTGTCCCTGATAATCAACCCGCTGTTCGAAATCCACACGAGTATGACCCCCTGATTTGGCATAATGCTCCCATGCAATCTTGTGAACACAATCTTCTGGGTCGATAACAGTACGACCAAACTCACCCGATAATACTACCTCATCCAGCGTGACTTGACTAATTACTCCATCCCTCCATCCGCTGTTTGATGCCCGAATAAGGATTCTACGGGTCCTGGTCGGTATATGGTTGGTTCGGCTATAACGCCATTCAGTGTCGTCAATTGTGACGAATCTGGATAGAGAGATATGAGATTTCGACCCCCAGACATACCTGTAAACCAAAGGAATCCCTGCGCCAACCAACGTAGCGGTAGCCCCAAGAAGAGCTCCAGTAGAGAATGGACCAACTGGCATTCGTTGTGCATAACAAGTGACGTATAATCACAGTTTTGAGTCGGGCTTGAAACCCGCCCGATCCGCTCGAACACGCGGGTATACGTGATTTTCGAAAACGAACACTATTTGACGACCTTCCAGCCGCCGCTCTCGTCGTCATCGTCGTCGTTTTCGTCGCTCTCGTCGCTAGAGTCCTTGGTTACGACCGTGTAGTATTCGTTCGAGAGCGGGCCGTTCGGCGAATCATCCGATTGATCGTCGAAGATACCTAGTTTCTCGAGTTTGCTCATCACTTGTCGATCCATCCGATTCACCGCCTGATTGTGTGGCTGTTCGTCCTCTACCTGGTAGAGTTCACCGTCTGCTCCTCGTTTGTGAGTCTTGGTTACGATCCCATCACGGATTTGAATCCCTCTCGCCTTCCAGATAGAGAACTCACACACCACGGTCTCGAGCAGTTTGTCGGCTTTTCCGCTACAGTGTTCGAAGGGAGCATCCTCAAGATAGGAGTCGTACTTGTTTTTGACCCATTCGAAGGCTTCGGGTTCGTTCTCTTTGAGGTACGGAAGGACGTTATCGGGATCGGCGTGAAGGTGGTGGGTTGCGGCGTTCTGGTTTTTCGCGGGCGGGGACCCTCCAGGATTGCCGACAGCGTGACCGTTCCCGACCATCCATTCATGCTCGAATTCGTCGGTGTCGGTATCGTTCTCGTCAGTCATGGTTGATATGGACGCATACGGACACATACTCCGACCAACTGATTGAAACTGCTCGAAGTGCTGAAGGTGTCCATACTATGGCTAGTATTTCTGCCACAATAAGAATGAATGTTAGATTAGGTGAAGTTCATTAAATAAAGAACGGGAATCGAAGGGGCCTACGTTTGTCTTAGATCGGTGTGGTCGACAACGTCGTCACTCACCCAACCCGGCCCATTCGGAGAGTTTTGTTTGACCTGGGACTACCGGTCGCTGTGGTTCATCGTCTTCGCTGTCGTCACTGTCCGCCAGCAGAGAGACGTTTTCTGTCGTCTCTCGCCCGTGGGTTTCTGGTTCGGTGGCATAGATGACGTCTTCGGGGTCGTCTAACTCCGGACGCTCCGTTATCGGAGTGTAGGTCATATCCAGCGGATCGCCACTGTAGGTGCGTTTGCTCATGCTGTCGTCTTCGTTGGTTCAGTAATCGCGGTCTGTTCGATCGCTGGTTCAACCGAGATAGTCGTCTCGCTATCCGGGCATTCAGTGCCGGTGAGTCTCGCTGCTAGCCGAACCCACGGCTTGAGGTCAGAATTGTCGACCAATACCCACGGGTCAGGCGGCCAGAACAGTACACCGCCGACCGGGTCCTCCGGATCGCCGTATCTCTCCGGTGGTAGAATGGCCGTGAGTAGCGCGTCAACGGCTTCGGTGAACGTACTCCCCACAAGTTCCGGTGTAACAGGATTCCGGCGTTCCTCTGTGGTTCGGAAGGATAGGTTCAACCGCCACGCTCCACGTTCGATTGAGACGATACCAAGCGCCTCGAGAGCGTCCCTGTTGTTACGGATGGATTGAGTAGAGACATCAGCCCTATCCGCTAGTTCGACTTGTGAGAGCGGTTCAGTAGCCTGTAGCAGTGCATGGACTACCTTTCCGACAGTCGGCGTTTGTCCTGGTAAGATTCTCTCTTCTCCAAGTGTGGATAGAGCATATCGAATCTCGTCCGGTCGAACGTCGCGAACACCGTCCTCTGTCTTGAGTTGGTTCAAGGCCCGTGCGACATCATACGGTGAACCAGTGAGTCCGTGAACCAGAGAGACAGCTTCTCGAGTTGGCCGGAAGTTCTTGGCTTTGAGCATCCAAGTCGTCGTTACGGCGAACTCTCGACGATCGGCTTCGCGAACAGTGACCGGGATCGTGAACTCCGGCTGTTCGTCCAAGAACTCGCCCAGATTCGATAGGGCCGACTCAAGTAGCGGTTTGAGTCGGTGAACGTCTTTGCCCCGGATAACGAAACTCCCGATGAGAGAACCAACAGGGTCTGCTGCGTCCACTTCAGGAGAGAGTAGCGGTTTCCCCGCGTCCGTCTCGAAGATATGGCGATACGGAGCGAACACACCGTATTTCGACTGGATAATAGTTGACCGTGCAATTGACTCAGATAGATTCTCGAGTTTCTGTAGATCACGACCACTGGGTACCCGTACTTCCCGAATCACGTCAATGTCAGCGGCGTCTAACAGGTGAACAATCGAACCAGCAAGGCCCTGACACTGTTTCATTACCTCCGAAGCGAGATCCTTCTTATTGTCGCCCGTAGCGTGGTGGTACTCTGTCGTCAGGCCCTCGAGTTCGTCGCCCCACTTGGCAAGGACTGAACGGAGTTCGTCGCGATCGTCCAAGGCACGGTCAGAAAGACCACCGATGTTCCGACCTTCTCGAAGGATCATAGCAGGCTCATCGATACTCTCGAGCCAGTTATCCGGGAGTTCGTCGTTCAAAAACCACGGTGTTGCTAACGCCGTTGCAACACTCACCAGGTAGGGCAGTCCCTCTCCAGCACGTACACTTACGGTGGCTATGTTGCGGTCCTCGTCGTAACTCACCGGCTTAGTTCTCCGTTCTTTCTCCGTCTGGTCTAGTTCCACCGGCTCTTTCACTATGCATATGTCCGTATTTTGGCCGGTCGCAACAGTCGCTTCTTTGTTCGGGCGGCTTTGAACCGTAGTTTGGTGAAACCGGCCGTCTCCGTCCTTTTCCGTCCCGGTTTCGGTGTTACACGTTATCTGTGAGTACTGTTTTGGGGTATCGCTAACGCACTCAGATAGGGTACTCTGTCGGGATACTTCGGACAAATATTCACGACCTGCCTCGAGCAGTTCGACCTTCCGATCATTCTGTGGTCCGAACGTATCCACTAAGCCGAGTTCGACAAGTCGGCTCACACACTGTCGAACGCGGGATTCATCCACCTGAAACGCCGAATACAGCGAGTGATTCGATAGCGTCTCTGTAGCCTCGTCAGATAGCTGGCGAAGAATCACGGCTTCTCGTCCATCGGGATTGAGTTCACCAAGCGCCTCGTCTACTAGCTCCGAAAGCGGGCCGCGAGAGCGGGGAGTAATGCACTCGGCACTAACAGGGAGGTCCGTTCGGTGAGTCTCGATCAACCACCGTTGGCTCAGGCCACTTCCCATAAGATGGACGTTGCACCCACGGGAGAGTTCGGCGACTATCTCGCATATCTCCCTCCGTTGGTCGGCCCGTTGTTCTCGAAACTCCGACTTCAATACGAACGCCACGGTCGGGACTACCCGATCGGGCTGGTTCTCAAGTGCAAGAGCGAACAGTCGGGCCATACGCACGGTGTCGTCAATCCGAGAGTGTCCTGTTCCTAATTTTTCCGTCTCACGGAGGAATGACCACAGTGCCGATTTGTTGCCTTTTGCAACGCCAAGGACAAGCGACCGGATTGAACCGTGTAGTGTGTCTATCTCGGCGACTTCGCCACCAGAGAACAGTCCCTCAAGGGCAGTCGCGAACTCGAGATAGGTTCGCCCCCGACCAGCGTCCAAGGCACTGCGCACGAGTTCGGTCTGGAACGACTCGGAACTTACGAGATTTGTCCATATCTCGGTCGGTGAACGACCATCAAGATCAACCGTAGCCGCCGCTCCGATCGGTGGTTGTTCGGACAGGGTCAACCCGGCAGAAGTCACGCCGGACACCCCCGGTGACCAATAGTACCAGAGCCACCGCTCTGACCCTCATAATTGGGCACCGGAAAGAATGGTTTTATGCCCGGGGAGGGCTCCGAACCCTCGATCTCCGCATGTCCCAGGTTCGAGGCTCGGCAGTCCTCGAGGGACACGGAGGCTTCCAAGGCGAAACCGCACCGAATCTCTGAACCCTATGAGTGCGGCGCTATGTCCAGCTAAGCCACCCGGGCCTGATTACGGATAGTGCGGTCCGTTTCTTTAACCTTCCCATTCGGCATTGCTGTGTAACGTGGACCCACGGATTTATCATAAGGTATTACGAACGCCAGTGCATGAGCGTTCCTGGCATCGTCCACTCTACTCTCGATGGCGAGGAAATCACGACGCGGGTCTCCCTCGGCAGTGACGATGAACTCTTCATTACGCCAACCCGAACCATCGTCTACCGTGCCGACGGTCTTCTGAGCGACGAATCAGCAGATGAATTCCCGCACGACGCCGACCGGTTGACCCTCTCAGAGGGCCGACGAAAAACGAAGTTTACCCTCGAGTACGCACTCGACGGCGATCGGTCGTTCGCGGTTCCGGCGGAGAAAACCGACGACGTCCTCCATCCCGTCCTCGCTGGCGTACTGGACGGCAACGAAATCACCGGCCCCGGCGAGGCGATCGTCAGGACGTATCGATTCAGCGAACTGACGCTGACCATTACGAGCAATCGACTCGTCAAGCAAATTGGCGGTGCGGTCTGGGACGAAGACTACGAGGAGTACCACTTCGACGACGTGACGAAACTCGCCTTCGAGGACGGAAGCGTGGCAATTCAGATCGTCCTCACGGTCAACGAGCGTCCCCAGCGGATCAAGGTGCCAAACGAGGAGGCAAGCGACATCCGTGAACGCCTCCAGCGAGCGCTGTTCGCATATCACGGCGTTAGTTCGCTCGCGGAGTTCAACAGCGTGGTCGGTGACGCCGAGGACGTGGAGACCGGTACCGGCAGGTCGGTCGATTTCGGTGGCGGTGTCGATCCGCTTGGCGGCGGCGGAATGGGCGACGGTCAGATGGCCAACTCGGAACCGTCGAGGGCCACCGAGAACGAATTTGCCCAGTCGTCAGATGCTTCCTCGGCGCCAAACCAGGGAGAAAACGAGGAGGAGTTCGCGGAGACCGCATCGTTCCTCGGGAAGGCGACCGACGTCGATGCATCGATCACGGACGAGACATTCGGCGGTGAACCCGGACCCGAGTCCGTCACGGGAGCGCCGGAAACCGATCCGGAACTCTTAGAGCGCCTCGAGGCGCTCGAAGCCGCAGTCGAGCGCCAGAGCGATATCATCGAGCGACAACAGGGGACGATCGACAAGCTAATCGCGGAACTCCGGCAGGGTCGTTAGTCGTCCCGGCCGGTCACGTTTCGGATACACGAGGAACCGAACGGGCCGAGTTCGCCCGCTTCGAGATCGATGAAGTAGCCAGTGGATAGCCCCGACCCACAGCGCTGACAGGAGAACTCTCCCTCCTTCGTGATGACGTCTCGTTCGAATCGAACGTACTGGCGGCTTTTCGGGCGGACGATACCGTCTTCCCGTTCGATGAGACCCCGGAGCTCGGCTTGATCAAGGATCGTTCGCGTTACCGTCGGGTCAGTCGTGATCGTTTCGATTCGGTCGACAGTGTCGGCGAGCGATATCGTTTCGTGCTCGAGTCTGGCAAGTAGCGCCAGCCCGAGTTCGACGCGGTCGTCATCCGCTTCGAACGATGGCTCGAGCGAATCGACCTCGCTGTCAGGGGCGTCCTCGAACGGGTCTGCGTCGCTGTCGGGTCCGTTCTTACGTCGGTTGCGGTCTCGATCCATCTATCGGTGATCGTGACTCGGAACGAATAAACGTTGTCGCAACCGGTTGCAACGGTCGGTCGTCGGGCATTCAAGAACGAAGCCGACGGTTCTCATCGGATGGGAATCCACCTGTCGTTGATACTGTCGGTGTGTTGAATATCCAGCTAGAACAGGACGCGACCGGGACACGAGATTCCGGCGCCCACCAACCAATGACTCGAACGATCGTCGACACGGCTGAAAAAGGAGCGACCGGAAACCAGACACGAGAGACCGCACCGTCGCTCGAGCGACAGCGGTCGGAGTGTCCGGAGTGTACGGGCCGGATCCAGCACGACGAGGAACACGGCGAACGAACGTGTACCGATTGTGGGCTCGTCCTCGATGCGAACGAAATCGATTACGGGCCTGAATGGCGAACGTTCGATGACGCCACGGGAGACAAACGCCGCGTCGGGGCCCCGATAACACCGTTGAAACACGACAAAGGTCTCAGTACGACGATCGGCTGGCGGGACGAGGACGCGTACGGAAATGCGATTTCGGCGCGAAAACGGTCACAGCTGCGGCGATTGCGGACCTGGAACGAACGGTTCACCTCGAAGAACGCCCAGGAACGAAATCTGAAGCAGGCTCTCGGCGAGATCGAGCGCATGGCATCGGCCCTCGGATTGCCGGACCCGTGTCGCGAGACCGCCGGGGTGATGTATCGCCGCGCCGTCGACGACGGTTTGCTTCCGGGTCGATCGATCGAGGCGATGACGACCGCCTGCCTCTACGCGGCAGCACGGCAACATGGCACCCCGCGGACGCTGGTCGCGTTTGCGTCGGTAAGCCGAGTGGAAAAACTTCCGATCCAACGCGCATATCGGTATCTCTCGACCGAACTCGAGTTGCAGATCGAACCGGCCGATCCCGTCCACTACTTGCCGCAATACGCCTCGGAACTCGAGGTAACCGACGATGCCGAGCACCTCGCTCGTGAAATCCTCGACGCGGCGAAGGCGCGCGATCTCCACAGCGGCCGGAGTCCGGCGGGGTTAGCGGCTGCAGCGATTTACGGCGCGGCTCAACTGACGAACGATCGACTCACCCAGGCGACGGTCGGTGAAGAAACCGGCGTGAGCGCGGTGACGGTACGGAACCGATACCGAGAGTTACTGGCGGCCTACGACGAGGCGTGTGATCGATAGATGTCGCGAAGACAACTCGAGCGGACGATTCTCCGTTCGCTCGCCGATTCGGGTCCGCTCTACGTCGTGGATCTGGCAGCGGCGGTCGACGAACACCCGCTGACGATCGAACAGGCCTGCGAGCGCCTACACGACGCAGCGAACATCCGATTGATCGGCTGTCGCCGGTACGACATCACCGCGACCGGCCACCGACGGCTCAACGATGTAAAACCCATGTCCAGCGGATCGGACGTACAGACGAGAACGGAAGGACGGAGCTAAGGGGTCCTTGAACCCCACCCTGTCCGTTCTCCGGTAAACGCGTTCTGCGTCCGAATCACCACCCCGCTCGAGGGATTAGTCGTCGTAGCCCGCGTACGCCATGAGGTCGGCGAAGATGTCGGTGTCTATCGCGTCACGGTAAACGATTGCGTCGACCATCCCACCGGGATAGACGGTGCCGTTCATCGCGTGGTCGACCTTGTGACAGTGCATGAGATAGATCCCGGGGTCCACGTCGGCTTCGAACTCGATCGTATGGCGTTCCGCGGGCGCGATGTTGGTGACGTCCTGTTCGTACTGGGCGGTTTCAGGGACCCGGCCGCCGTCTTTTTCGACGAGTCGGAACCTGTGGTTGTGCGTGTGCATCGGGTGAGACATGTAGCCAGCGTTGACCATGTGAAGGCGTACGGTGTCGCCGTGGTCGACGATTATCGGCGAGCCGTCCTCCGGGTGAAGCGTCCGCGGAAGGCTCTTTCCGTTGATAGTAAATACGTCGGGGGTTCGCTGTCGGGAATCGTACTCGACGTCCTGCCCCGCGAACTGTCGGCTCAGCCGCGAGTCCCAGTCTTTGATCGTGAAGAAATATTCCTTGTCGGCGGGTTCGTACCCCTTCGGGTCGACGCGGAAGATGCCGTACATCCCCATGTCGATGTGGCGATGGGTCTGATAATGACAGTGATAGAGGTGCGTCCCCGGGACGTTCGCCGGGATGGTGTACGTGTGTTTCTCGCCGGGGGTGACCGTAATACCGGTCGTGGTCGGAACGCCGTCGTTTTCCCAGCGTTTCCGCGCGCCGTGGAAGTGCAGCGTGTGGGGCATGTCGGCGTTCGTGTTGTCGAGCGTCACTTCGATGTCGGTACCTTCTGTCGTACGGAGAATCGGTCCGGGAACGCTCGGGGTGCCGTCGTCCGCCTTGAACGCCCAGACCCGCGGGAGTTCGACCGGCCCGCCCATCGAATCGAGCGGGTGGACGGCGTGTCGAGCCGTGACCGACTGCAGCGTCACGCGTCCGCCCCGTTCGTCGACCTGGACGACTTCCGGTGGTGTCGTCCACGGGAGATCAGGTTCTGCGGATCCATTCTCAGGCTCTTCGTCCGACCGCACAGATTGCGTATTCGGCTGGGAATCCTGGCCGAGGCAACCCGCCAGTGCCGCAACACCGCCGGTCGCTGCAACGAATTCGCGTCGCGATAGCCCGAGTCCGGGTGCACCGATACGATCGCTCATAACAGGTGATCCTATGAAAGGCCGGCGTATAACGGGGTGAGCAGGTTCTTGAGCGGCGGGAACCCACGAGAACATGTTCTCCGTTCGTATTTAAACGATTTCGAAACGGATCTGGTCCCCGTCCGCCCCACCCATCGAATTGTCGCCGGAGCGACCTCTGTCTGCCAATTACGGGAGGGAGTACGCCGAAGAACCGGGACACGAGCCACGACGGTGGCGTTTTTGTAGCACTTCGTTACTCGACCCAGACCGTTTTCCGGTTCACAAACTCGAGCATGCCTTCGCGGGCGAGTTCGCGGCCGTGGCCGGAGTCTTTGATTCCGCCGAACGGAACTCGCGGATCGGACTTGACGAGTTGGTTGACGTAGACGCAGCCGGCCTCGATTTCGCGGGCGAGGCGTCGCCCGCGTTCGCGGTCGGTCGTCCAGACGCTAGCTCCGAGTCCGAATCTGGTATCGTTAGCCTTCGCGACGATTTCGTCCTCGTCGTCAATTTCGTAGACGGCGGCGACTGGACCGAACGTCTCTTCCTTGTCGGCCGGACACCCCTCGGGGACGTCGGTGAGAATCGTCGGCGGGTAGTAGGCGCCTTTGCGGTCCATCGGCTCTCCGCCGATGAGGACTCGTGCGCCGGCCTCCACGCTCGCTTCGACCTGTTCGTGCAGCTCCTCCATGAGGTCCGTGCGGGCCTGCGGGCCGACGTCGGTCTCCTCGTCCATCGGATCGCCGATCGTGAGCGACTCGACTTCGTCGACGAATCGGTCTACGAATTCGTCGTATACGTCCGCGTGAACGAGGAATCGCTTCCCGGCGATACAGGACTGCCCGCCGTTCTGATTGCGTGCCCACGCGGCCGTCTCGGCCGCGTCCGCCAGGTCGGCGTCGTTGAGGACGACGAACGGGTCGCTCCCGCCGAGTTCGAGAACTGACTTCATGAGCTGGTTTCCCGCGGCTGAAGAAACAGCACGACCTGCCGGCCCGCTGCCGGTGACGGTCGCGGCTTCGACACGCTCGTCCTCGATAACGTCGTCGACCAGATCCGACGGAATCAGCAACGTCTGAAACACGTCCTCGGGGTAGCCCGCCTCTCGGAACACGTCTTCGATCGCCTGTGCACAGCCGGGGACGTTCGAGGCGTGCTTCAATAGTCCGACGTTGCCCGAGGTGAGGTGCGGAGCCGCGAACCTGAACACCTGCCAGAACGGGAAGTTCCACGGCATCACTGCCAGAATGGGGCCGAGCGGATCATAAACGGTCTCGACGGCAGATCCTGGCGGACTCGGATGGGAATCGGCCTCGAGGTAGGCGCTGCCGTACTGTGCGTAGTGGTCACAGACCCACGCGCACTTTTCCACCTCTGCGATTCCCTGCGTGATCGGCTTCCCCATCTCTCTGGCCATCGTTTCGGCGTACTCGCGTTTGTGTTCGCGAAGAACGTCGCCCGCGTCAGCGAGCAACTCCTCGCGCTCGCGGATCGGACGGTCGCGCCACCCCTCGTAGGCCTCGGTCGCCCGTTCGATTGCGGCCTCGACTTCCGATTCCGTGTGCTCCTCGACGGTCTCCTCTCGCTCGCCGGTGGCCGGATTGGTAACTTCCATGGGATATGTGTATATGGTGGAAACGTTAAACGTTTACATAATGTGGGCTACTGGTCGAATCGCCGGAACGTGTGCTGTTCCGTCTATGGCTGGCGTTTTCAGACTTCGATTGCGGCCCGATGCTGAAGTATATCCGCACGGCAATCGCAGGGGAGCGTCGGTTTTGGTGTCGTTGCTCGCGAATGACGCTCGATCCCGCCTCGTTCGAACTGGTTCGTGCGGACGTTCAAGACGTGAGGGGTCATACGTCTCCTATGTCCGACGTCACAGCACTCGATTCGCTCGAGGAGACGACACACGTAGAAGTATTCGACGGGGGATCGCCCCGAACCGTCCAACTTCGCCTGGAGGCCGATGAGCGCGTCCCTGCACACCGCCATCCCGATTCGAACGTCGTCTTACTCGTGCTCTCCGGTAGCCTCGAGCTCACGCTCGGCGACGAAAAGTACGACCTCGAGCCGGACGACGTCGTTCGATTCGATGGTGATCAGGACATTTCACCACGCGCAGTCGAACCGAGCACCGCGCTGATCGTGTTCGGGCCGAAATGCGCCTCGTAGGATCGGATCCGTTTCAGCCGACCACCGTCGCCACGCCTTTGGTCTGTCGGTAATCGCTCGCGAGCAGAGACTGCAGCTGGGACTCGATAGCGCTGGCCTCACCGTCGACCCACGACGTCGGCTCCCTGATCGGAACGACCAGGAACCCGCGGCCTCGAATTTCCTTCGCGTGGAGCGTCGCCATATCGAGATCGTGTCGGTGACGTTGGGTCGTGTACTCGCGGAGCACGCGATTGGTCGCCTGCTCACCGACCGGCAGGAGGATATGCGCGTTGATCGCCCGCAATTCGGCGTCGAAGAAGCGCTCGAGGTCGTCGTAGTCGGCCGCCGTCGGTGCCTCGTCATCCGGGAGGCTACACATGTGGATGTAGCTCGCAAAGCAGTTCTCGAGGGTAGGACGCGTCCATGAGCCACTCGCGAATCCGATGTCGCGAAGGAGTTGCTGTATTGCGAGTCCGCTCTCGGTTTCGGTGAAGGGAACGCCCGTGGACTCACCGCCGTGAATGCCTGGATAGTCGCCAATGACGTGGAAATCAGCATTGGCGTCACCGTAGCCGAAGACTGCGGTCCGATCGTCCGGATCGGATCGGTCGAACGGTGGTCGGAATCCGAACGGATTGCTCGTCCTGTCGGTGACGTTTCGCACGTTCCAACGAAACGGAGCGGCCGGTCAAAACGTCGGCGATCGCGGCAGCATAGCATTCCGTTCGACGAGTCGCAGTCTATTCGCCCGATAGCCGTCGTCCAGTCGCTTCCTGAAGCACGACGGTGTCCGGTCACGGCCGGTACGACGCAGGTTTCGGATGACGGTGGGTTTATAATTCAGACTTGTATTTATTTTGTAGATGCATCAGATGGGTCATTACGGCTGTGCGTTGCTTGCGTACACGCCACTCGGCACCATCGTCGCTCTCGGGGGATACGGGGACATCGCGATCGTCGGCGGACTCGTCTGCGTGGCGCTGTCGACGCTACCGGACTACGATCACCGGGTCCCGCTGATCTCCCACCGGGGCCCGACTCATTCGATCCCATTTGCGCTACTCGTCGGTGTGGGCCTCGCCGCCGTGACCGCCTTCCTCGTCGACTCCTCGTCGGCATTCACTGGCGCGAGCGTCGTTGCTTTTGCCTTCCTCGTCGGCGTTATCTCGATCGGTTCACATCTCCTCGCAGACGCATTGACACCGATGGGGATCAGCCCGTTCTGGCCGTTCTCGAGCCGACGGTACTCACTCGAGGTGACGACTGCCGCGAATCCGATAGCTAACTACGGGTTGTTCGGTCTCGGTGTCGGTGCCGTCCTTTTCGGCATTTCGATTATCGTCGCCCTCGGCTGACTTCCTTTGAGACCGTCTTCGAGGAGCCTGGCCTCCGGTCTACCGCCGGAGCAGGCCGAGTGTCTTGGGGTCAAGCCCCGAGGCGGTTCACGGGGAGAGTGTAGTCGAGTCCCCGTCCAGGGGCGTTTCGCGTCGGCTCCACACCATCCCGACGGCGAACGTCGAGAGAAGCGCCACGACCGCGACGAGGTACGGTGCCTCGAGGGTCGGGTTCACCGCCTGCCTGCCGAAGAAGAGGACGACGACGACGAGCGGCGGCCCTGCGAGCAGCGGGGTGACGGCGCGTCCCGTAAAACGGTGGCGACCGACCATCGCGGCGACGATCGCCGCACCGAGCAACGTGAGGGTTACGGCGTACTGGGTCAGTTGCATCGTCGGCGAGTACGTCGCAATCCCAGCGTCGACCGCAGGACTGAGGACCACGTGGACCGGGACGGCGGCGATACCGAGCGCGAGCGAACCGAGGACGTGAGGCTTCGAGAGCCGCGGCGCCCAGACGCTGACGGTGGCGACCAGAAACAGCGTGAAAATCGTGACGGCAGTCCAGAAGTGCAGCGAGAGGATGTCCATCGTGTACTGCTTCACCGTCTCTCGGCCGAGAGCGACCTGCACCGGCGTCAGTACCATTCCGAAGACGACCAACGCGGTCACACGCCGGTCAACGTCGGGCAGTTGCCAGGCTGCCAGTGCGGAGCCGACGATCGCAAAGCCCGCAAACATCGCGACGAAGCGGTGGAACCATTCGTAGAAACTCGGTAGATTCGCCGGCAACAGATTGAATGGCCCGCCGTCGCACCGGGGCCAGTTGGCCTCGCAGGCCAGTCCGGAACCGGTCGCCTTCGCCGCGACGCCCAGGAGGATCGTCGCAGCGACCAGTGCGAGCGTGGCGGTCAGCAGGTGCGGATAGCCGAACCGATCGATCAGTGACCGAAGTCTCGAGTCGGGCGTATGATTATCGTACGACACGGGCGTTCTGTCGAGGGTTAGAACGGGCCGTACTTAGGTTGCCCGAGTCGTCCAGTTCCCCGGGAATCGCCGGATCGAACGTGGCCAGACCGTGGGCCGGCGTTCTATTTCGGACGTCTTCGACCGTTCGTCACGGAACGAACTGACGGTAGACGCTCGCGGCGAGCCCAGATCTGAACGGAAAATACTCATGGCGTCGACGATTCGCCGTTCGTCGGATTCAAGGACTGTCCTCGCCAGCACCAGACATGGACAAACGCGAACGACTCGACGCCTACCTCGAGTCACACGACCTCGAGTCGGTCTGGTTCGCCCGACCGAACTCGTTTGCGTGGCTGACCGGCGGACGTAACGTCGTCGACCGCGAGACCGAAGCCGGCGTTGCGGCGATCGGATACGACGGGAACGACCTGACCCTGGTCGCTGACAACATCGAGGCCGATCGTATCGTCGCCGAAGAACTGCCGGATCTCGAGACGAGCGACATCTCGCTGGAACGATTTCCGTGGCATGCGTCGTCGCTTCCCGAGGCGATCGCCGAGCGCGCGACGACGGAGGGGCGAGCCTCGGCGGACATTTCGGTTCCCGGACTCGAGCGCGTCGATCCGACGCCGCTTCGGCAGCCGCTTACCGAGCGCGATCGCGAGCGATACCGCGAACTCGGCAGGGAGACGGCAGCAGTTGTCGAATCGGTCTGTCGGCAGGTGCAAACCGACGACACGGAACTCGAAGTGGCGTCGGCCCTACGCGTCGCGCTTTCGGCTCGAGAGATCGAAGCGCCGGTCGTCCTCGTCGGCGGGGCCGAGCGGGCACTGCAGTATCGTCACTACACGCCCACGCAGGCTACCCTTGAGGACTACGCGCTCGTCTCCGTGACGGCTGAGCGGGCCGGTCTTCACGCGAGCTGTACCCGGACTGTCGCCTTCGATCGGCCCGAGTGGCTCGCAGACCGCCACACCGCCGCTGCTCGAGTCGAGGTAACGGCCCTGGCAGAGACACAGGCGATGGCCGCCACCGACGAGGCCGCAACGGCTGGCGACGTGTTTCACGCGATCCAAAACGCCTATGTTGCCGTCGGGTACGAGGGCGAGTGGAAGAATCACCATCAGGGAGGCGCCGCTGGCTTCGCCGGCCGGGAGTGGATCGCCGCGCCGGGCCACGAGGCACCCGTCGTAGCCCCGATGGCGTACGCGTGGAATCCGACCGTTCAGGGCGCGAAAAGTGAAGACACCGCACTCGTTACCGACGATGGAATCGAATCCCTGACGACGACCGGCACGTGGCCGACTTCGACCGTCGCGGCAGTCGATCGAGACGTCGAACTCGAGCGGCCGGATATCCTCGAACTCGAGGAGTGACGACGAGCGGGGACGTCACTCCGCTGGTTCGACGCGTGTTGATGCGACGGCGGTTACTTCGAGTCGGTGGTGTGAAGTCGAGGTATTAGCCAGCGGTCTCGTGATCATCGACGTCGTCGCGCTCGTTCGTCCCCGTGTCCGTCGTCTCGACCTCCGCATCGTCCTCGAATTCGACGACGTCGCCGTCCGGGCCGGGCTCGTCGACCGCGGTCGGTGTCGTGTCGTCGACGGTGATCGTGACTGGTTCGATGGTTTCCTCGAAGTCGGCTTCGGCTTCCCGTTCGCCGTCCCGGTCCAGAATGCGATCGAGCGTAAAGATGGTATTCAATTCTCGCTGGACCTGATCGACGACGCCGCCGACGAGTTCGCTGGGCTGAATCGCCGTGTACTCGTACGGGTTGTTCCCGGCACCCTCGCTCGCGCGCTTTTCTCTCGTGACGCGGTCCTCGTCGTGAAGTTCCGCGAGTGCCTCGCGGACGGTGCTCGGATAAAGGCCGGTCCCTTTCGCGACCTCCTCGGAGGTACTCCCGGGGGTCGCAAGGAGATACACGTAGATTTTCGCACGGGTCTCGGTATCCAGGATCCACGAAAGCAGGTCGACGATCCGCTGATCGAGCTCCTCGACAGCCGCATGTCGACCGGGGCCGTCTACGTCGGTCTCGACGAAATCGGCGGATTGTTCGAGCGATTCGCCTCCCTCATCCGCGGCATCAACCGGATGCTCGTCAGTGTCGTCGGAACTCATGTGTCTACTCGTACAGGACGAGGCCTCGCGCGGAGTTAAACCTTTGCGGGGGTGTTCACTCAGTGTCCAGAAGAAGGGATTCACACAGCGCGTCGGGGCCCTCTTCTTCGAACAACCGTCGCTGTCGCTCCGCACCACTCTCCCGCTCGTAGATGCGTTTGATGCCGTCGATTCCGAGTCGCTCGCACTCCCGGTCGACGAGTTCGCCGAGGTCGACGGTGTCGTCGAGGTCGCGATCGATGAACGACGCGTCCTGTCCGTAACGGATGGCCCGCCACTTGTTTTCGTCGAGCAATTCTCGTCGGTGTCGGTGGCCGCTCGCACCGTCTTCGTACTCCTCGGCTAGTGCCTCGACGAGTGCGTGGGCGTACTCGACGAACGCCAGGACGATGTTTGAATCGGCTTGACTGTCAGGCGTCCGTATTTCGACGGTCCCGTGGGCAGTGTGGGGTCGAACGTCGTACCAGAGTTCGCCCCGATCGTTGATCGATTCGGTTTCGAGCATCACCCGCTCGAATCGGTCGAACGCCTCGAAATCCGCGAAGTGGGTCGGCATGCCGGTGTTTGGTAACGCCTCGAAAATTTTTGCACGCGCAGACTGGAGTCCCGTGTCGAATCCGTCCCAGAAGGGCGAGTTTGCGGAGAGTGCGAGCATGATGGGGACGAACCACCGCAGTTCGTTGGCGATCCAGACCGCCTTATCGGCGTCGTCGACCCCGACGTGAACGTGGACCCCGGCGGTCGTGTTCCGGTGCTGTGGATACTGGATTCGGTCGAGTTGTGCCTGGTATCGGGGTTTTTCGGCGTGTTCGAGCTCGCGCCACTTTGCGAGGGGGTGGAGCCCGGCGGCTGCAATATCGTAACCGTGTGCGTGCGCGTGGTCGACGAGCGCCCGTCGGACCGCAAGAAGTGCGTCGCGTGCGTCCGCCGGGTCCTCGATCAACGGAGTCTGGGTCTCGATTACGAACTTGAACAATTCGTGATCGAGCCGACCCTCGAGGATCTCGGGCGGGTCGTATTCGTAGACGAGTTCGTCGGTCCCACTCGTGGGACGACCGTCCTCGTCGACGACGAAGCACTCCTCTTCGATCCCCAGCGTCCCCATGTGCGTAAACGATTCTCGCGACCCGCGTTCCATCGTACCGTGCATTCGTCGCCGATAATAAATACAATTTGGAGTCGGTTCGTACGGCCGGAACCTCAAGTCCGACCGAACTCTCTCTCAATTTTCGGCGCTTCAGGACGATACCGTTTCGGATTCGGGTTCTGCGTCCGACTCGTCACCGCGAAGCTTGAATTTCTGGACTTTGCCGCTCGGGTTCTTCGGGAGTTCCTCGACGAAGTAGTACGTTCGCGGTCGCTTGAAGTCAGCGAGATGATCGCTCTCGAGGGCGAACGCATCGAGATCCGCCACGCTGACATCGCCGGCGGTGACGATGTACGCGACGACCTGTTCGCCCCACTCTTCGTCCGGTTCGCCGAGGACTGCGGCTTCTTCGACAGCGTCGTGAGTGAACAGGACGTCTTCGACTTCGGTCGGATAGATGTTTTCGCCGCCGGAAACGATCATGTCGTCTTTCCGGTCGACGACGTAGAGGTAGCCGTCATCGTCTTGATAGCCGAGGTCCCCGGTGTAGTACCACGTCGTCCCGTCGGCTTCGCGCAGCGACTCTGCGGTCGCCTCGGGGCGGTTCCAGTACTCACGCATCGTACACGGACTCGCGATCAATATTTCCCCGACGTCGCCCCGCTCGACTTCCTGGTCCGGGTCCGCGTCGGGCTCGACGATGCGTATGCGGTGATTGAGCCCCGGCAGCCCGGCCGAGCCCTGTTTCGAGAGCTGATCTTCCGGAGGCTGAAAGACGCCAGCGGGGCCAATTTCGGTCATTCCGTACGCCTGCAGGTAGTCGTCACAGAGGTGCTCCCTGCAGTTCTCGAGGACCTGTTCTGGCATCGGCGCTGCGCCGTACAGTCCGAGCCGGAGCGACGACGTATCGACGTCCATTTCGGCGGCCGTCAACGAGAGCGCGTTCCAGGCGGTCGGTGCGGCAAACAGGAGCGTCACATCGTGGTCTGCGATCGCTTCGAGGACCGCATCCGGTTCGAATTCGTGGTGGATTACGTTCGCCGCGCCGCGGTGAACTCGCGGGAAGAGATTACAGTGGAGTTCGGCGCAGTGGTACAGCGGCATCATCGAGAGGCCGACGTCGTCGCGAGTGAGGTTCGACTCCGCGATACATAGCAGGTTGTGTTCCACCATATCCCGGTGTTCGTGAACGACCCCCTTCGGACGGCCAGTCGTTCCTGACGTGTAAATAAACGCGTACACGTCGGTTTCGTCGACGCGGACATCGGGTCGGTCGGCCGATCCCGACTCGAGCAGCTCGTAGAATCCCCTCGCGTCCGCTGGGGTTTCCTCGCTGTCGTCGTCGATGAACACGTACTCCTCGACCGTCTCCAGAGATGGCCGGGCTCCATCGACCGCCTCTCGAGTCGCGGATTCGAAGAGGACCATTTCCGCCTCGGCGTCGTTGACGATATATTCGATCTCGCCCGCCGGCAAGCGGAAATTCAGCGGGGTGAAGACGGCACCGATCTTCGAACACGCGTACACAGTGAGCGCCATCTCCGACCCGTTGTAGAGTACGGTCGCCACCCTGTCCCCTTTCTCGATTCCGGCCTCGAGCAACGCGTTCGCCAGCCGATCGACGCGCTCGTCGAACTCCGCGTAGGTCCACCGCTGGCCCTTATGCGAGTAGACGATCGCGTCACGATCCGGATGGCGCTCGACCGTCCCCTCGAGCGTATCACCTACTGTGGGATGCTCAGACATACCATGAAATGTACGAGGATCGACTTTATATTCTTTATTGAGGTTTAGTGGGTTCTGCGGGAGCGGCGATCCCCTGTCGCTCGCCATCGCTGTCGTTCTCGAACTCGCAGTGTACGGGAGTGTCGCTGTTCGATGGATCGCCTTCGGTGATTGGCGCACTCTCGAGACGGCGCCGCTTCGGGATTCCGTGTCGCGTCGGCCACGATTCACGAACACGGTTGGATTCGGGTTCGGTGACGGGGCAAATGTGGGCACTCTCGTGGTCAGTTTCGAGCACGGAAACCGAAGTGCGACGTGACGTTAGCTGCTACAGTAGGTCTGTACACCGGATGGGTACTCGTGTTGCTCGTGACAGGGTTTGCACTTGAATTTCGTGATGTAATTTCGATGCATATAACCCTCAGAGAGGCATCGAACCTTTTGAATAGACACCATACATGACAGTGGTGGACAGGTAACCCGAAACCAATACGATGGAAACACGTTACTACTCTCTGGCACGCCATCTCGACCTAACTCACAGCGAATCAGCTCGTCGCGGCCGCGCGACGATTCCGAGGTGATCTGTATGATACTCCTCGAGCCCCTTCTCTTCTAAAATCTCGTACCCGCCCGACAACTCTTCCCTGACAGTTTCAAAAACAACCGCCGGTTCTCGAGTCACGTCCTCGCTCCGCGCCTTCACGGCCAACAGTAACCGCCCATCGTCGGCCAAGAACCGCCGGTTCTCGAGCGCCACCCGTGCCTGCCCCCGCGTCGCCACGTCTTGGACGATCACGTCCACGTCCGACTCCACCACGTGTGCGTACGTCTCGGGCTTGCGGGCGTCTTTCAACAGCGGGAAGAGTCGATCCCGCGGCGCCGCGACCTCGAGCAGATCCCGCGCCGGCCGCGGGGCGAACTCGAGTGCGTAGGTCGGCCCGGCGAAATCGGCGACGTGGCTCACGGTCGTTCCACTCGCGGCACCCAGGTAGAGGACGGTCTCGCCCCCCTCGAGTCCCGCGTCCATCCCTAACTCGAGAAACGCGGCGAGTTTCGACCGGGTCGGGTTCCAGGCTCGCCACCCGCCGTCGGTTGGCTCGCCGTAGACCGGCTCGCCGCGGGTCGCGAGTCGCTCGACGCCGTCGAACGCGCGGCGCTCGACGCCTACCGGGAGATTCTCATTCATCGTCTCCACCTCCGTCGGGCGCGGCGTCCTCGTCGCCCGCGTTCTCGTTCGCCGTCCGCGCCTGAATCGTCTCGATCCGGTCGGCCAGTTCCGCCTCGAGGTCGGGCCGCAACTCGCCCGAGTAGTGATCGACACGGGCCGCGATGGCGAGTTTGCCAGCCACCGCGCGGGCCGCAGACCCTCGGTCGTCGGGACGCGTGCCGCGGACCGCGTCGTGCGTGTAGATGATCCCGTGTTTGGGCGACGGCGCGTGCCCTCGCAGGTGGGCGAACAGCGCGTCCTCCGCACCCAGCACCTGGATCGTGCCGCTCGGTTTCTTCGCCAGTTCCTCGAGTCCGCCGGCCAGCGACACGAGTCGCGCGGCGAGGACGGGCTCGGCGAGCGCGGAGAGGTTCGGCGCGACGGCAGGCATCCTGCGCTCGATGAACGCGTGCAGATCGTCGGCCTCGTCGGCCAGGTCGGCGACCCGTTCGGCGAGTGAACGGATCGCGGGCTCCTCGAGCGCGTCGGCTTCACCCGCCGCAACCGCTCTCGCGTACTCGACGCCGGTTCCAGCCTCGGGGTCGACCGTTCCCGCCCACTCGGACAGCCGTTCGGCGAGTTCGTTCGCCGTCCGATTACAGTCGTCCATCGCCCGCACTGCGTGGACGAGTTGGCGGTCGTCGGCCCGCTCTCGTTCGGCTACAGCGGCCCCAGTCGCGGCCGTCGTCGCCTCGCGCAGGGCGTCGTAGTAGTCGTCTTCGTCGCTCACGAACCCGGCTTCGAGCGCGAGGGCGGGCCACTCGCGCGGTTCGACTGCGCTCCCCTGGCGAATCGCGGCCGCCATCGCGTCGGAGTCGTCCGGATCGACGTCCGCGAACCACCCGTCCGTGTCGGTCATGGTCGCTCGTTCCCGCCCGGAGCGATTAAAGCCCCCGTTCGCGGGATCGAGGTCATGGGTTTGCGGACGCCGAGTGTCGGGATCGCTCGGACGCGTATCGCAACGGGACTACCACGGGCCGAGCCGATTCACACGCCGAACGTCGCTCGCAGCATGTCACGGGTCCCCGGACCGAGGCCGACGGCGACGACGGTGATCATGAGCAAGACGGCGTAACGAGGGTTCTCCTCGAACACGGTGTCGTCGAAGATCCAGATGATGAAGACGGCGGCAGCGACTTTCACGAACAGGAATGGCCAGGCAGAACCCGTCACCGACACGACGCCGGCGGGCAGGACGTCGGCCGTCGTGTTGGCGATTGCACGGTTGATGGGGTGCTTCGGAACGAGATTGGCCGGGAGTCCGAGTGACGTCGCCCAGTCGAGACCGACGACGTTCGCGACGCCGTCGATCGCGTGGGCCCAGATGACGACGATCCCCATGTTCCGAGTTCCGCGATTCAATTCGGGGGCGAACCGCTCGATGGCCTCCCAGGTAATCGCGGTCGTGAGGGTCGCACCGACGAGGACGACGATCGGAATAAGGGGATAGAACTCAGCGTAGGGTTCTGTCGCCGCCGTGTACCCGAGATACGCGACCGAGACCGCCAGCAGGGCCGTTCCGATACCGGCAAGCGGGTACTCGTAGCCGGAGACGTAGTCGTTGCGCTCGAGCCAGACGGAACTCACGACCGTGATCAGGGCGATGAAGAAGACGGTGAAGTAGATGAGCGGGCTGATAATGAACCCCGACCAGGGCAGCTCAATGGCCATATCGCCAGTCGCCTCGAAGGCGGCCGCGTTTGCGTCTTCGACCACGCGGAGCGCGCCGCCAAAGAGCATGAACGGGAACAGGGCGAAAAAGCCCGCGCGATAGCGTTCGATCTCGAGGCGCTGGACGAGAAAGACGACTCCGATGAGCAACAGGATCAGCGTCGGGATGTAGCCAGCGTATGAAACGAACGTGTAACCGGGTTCGGCGGTCGGCCCGGCACCGGCGGGCGCTTGGCCGCAGGGCACCTGTTGGCCGTCGGCCCAGGCGACGCAGCTCCAGCTGTGCGCGTCGGCTACGACCGGCCCCCAGAAGTACTGCCAGATGATCTCGACGTACACCCGCTGAGGGAAGAGAACGGCACCGAGGACCACGACGGCCGCAAGACTTGCGACGGTCCCGGCCCAGACGCGTTCGGCCCCGAACCGATCGATGAAGTCGTCCATACCCGAATGCCCTAGTCGGAGTGCTTACCATTTCCGATTTTCACCGCGCGTGACCGGTACCGGTCGGCGAGCACCTCGGCAGGACGCGACGACCGATTCACCCGTCGATTTCGCGCGCTGCCGCGAGCAGATCGTCGTGGATCGCGCCGTTCGAGGCTACCAGGCCCGTACTGTCGTGGCGCCAGCGCTCCCCCTCGAGATCGGTGACGACGCCGCCGGCCTCGCGGATCAGTTGCACGCCGGCGACGGTATCCCACGGGTTCGCCCGGAGGTTGGTCAGGGCCCCGTCGAGTGCGCCCGAGGCGACCATGGCCAATTCGAACTGGGCACAGCCGAACCGACGCATGTCGCCGAATCGATGGACGACCTCGCGACACGCAGCATTGTACTGATCGCGTTGATCGAAGTCCCACCAGAAGGTCGGACAGACGGTCGCCGCCTCGGGGTCGTCGCAGTCGCTGACCGATAGCACCTCACCGTTGCGAAACGCGCCCGCAGGCCCGACGCGGTACGTATCGGAGAGGGCCGGACAGACGGTCGCGGCGCCGACCGGTTCGCCGTCGTCGACGGCTGCGACGGCAGTGCCGAACACGCGGATGCCGCCGACGTAATTGTTCGTCCCATCGATCGGATCGACGATCCACGCCGGACCCGACGAGGGTACCGCTTTCAGGGCGTTCGCTTCCTCACCAACGATCGGATCATCCGGATAGGCCCCCCGAATCGTCTCGATGACGGTTTGCTGTGCATCCCGGTCGACCTGCGTCACCACGTCCGTTTTGGATCCCTTGGTTTCGACTGCGAGGTCGGTTCGGAACGAGTCGGCCGCGATAGCAGCACCCTCGGACGCCGCGCGAACTGCGACCCTCACGCGGCCGGAATTGGGTTCGGCTCCGCTCATGGGACACCATCTGCGACCGGGAAACAAAAGTGGTCGTTATTATCGTTTCTCGCTCGGCGCGCGTGTGACCGTTACCAGTTTTCCTTGGGGACGTACGGGTAGCTCCAGAGGGCTACTTGCAACACGATCGACTTGAACCAGGCGTGGTACATCCGGTCGATCGCTTCGTCGGTGTGGTCACTGTTCGCGAGAAAATCGCGAATCGTCGCCGGCCTGGCGAAGAGCGTCCTCGTCGTCTTCGTCGAACAGCACCGTCTGTTTCAACCGGTCGAACTCCTCCATTGTGATCGGTGCCTCAGGAACCTCGTCCGTTCCGTACGTGTGTCCCGGAATCTGGTCGCTGCTCATCGTATCGAACGCTCCTGCCGTTTGTGTCATAAATATGGGCGGCACCGTCCCCGAATCTTACCGGTCGGGACGACGACGTGTCACCTCGCCGGATCCACCTCGATGCTCGAGTCGAATGACGAAGCGACGGGCAGTCTACCCGGTAGTATGCCAGGTATCTCGGCAGAAGTATGCGAGGGAAGATCGCTCCGTCGGGATCTTCCGCATCTTACGATGCGAGGGGAGGGAATCGAACCCACGAACTCCTACGAGAGCGGATCTTGAGTCCGCCGCCGTTGGCCGCTTGGCTACCCTCGCACGCATCTCTCTCTGAAGCCCTCCCCGGGGTTAAATCGTCCGATTCGCTTCGATGATGTATCGGCGTCATCGACGAACAGCCCATAACCGACGGGAGGTACCAGTCGAAACGGTCGGTATTCGACGATGGACCGCGACTGCCGACCCACGGCTGTCGGTACGTGAACCGTGAATGCGCTCGAGGAGCGACGTGGAACGCGTAATAGCACACCGCGCTACGGCTGTGTGGCCCGCTCACTGTTCGAGTTCCACGAAGCGCTTATCGCAGTTCAGACACTGGTATCCGCCTTCGATATGGGCGTAGAGGCGCTCCCCACAGTGCTGACACCGGCCGTAGGGCTGGATCATTCAGTCAATGTAGGGTGGCGTATCCGAATAAAGGGGGTGCTTACACATTCAACTCGATGACTGATCGACAGCGGGACGCCTGTTCGCTTCGTATCCGTTCGTCGTATATTCACTGATCGCTGAAACAACGCCATACCACACTGGAGAAGCGGACACGACACCCCGGATCGATCACCGGCGAGATAGGCTCGAATCTCGTGTCGACCACGAGAGTGCACCGACGAGTGCGACGGTTCGTGGAGAAAAGATACGACCCTGAAGGCCCTATTGGAACCTGATGAGTGACCATACTCGAGACGACACTGTCGCGCCGCCGATTTCAGGGTGTCCAACTGGATGGAACGAGGGACGTGGCACGTCGAACGGGTGGGAGCATGGCACTCTTCGACGCGCCGTGATCCACGGGGTCGCCTTCTATAACGAGGGCGAGTTTCACGAGTCGCACGATTGCTTCGAAGCGGAATGGTACAATTACGGCCGCGGAACGGCCGAAAGCGCATTTTTGCACGGAATGGTGCAGGTGGCAGCGGGCGCGTACAAGCACTTCGACCTCGAAAACGACGACGGCATGCGGAGTCTCTTCGACACGGCGTTACAGTATCTCTGTGATGTACCGAACGATTACTACGGTATCGACCTCCTCGATGTGAAAATGACTCTCCAAGACGCGCTGAGCGATCCGAAGGCGCTGCACGACTGGCAGATCGAACTCGACGGGGAGTTTCCGGAAGTGACACCGACGGATTTCGAGTACATAGCAGGGCTCGAGGGATAGTGACGAGGCTCGCTGGCCGACACGCGTTCGAGTGATCGCGATGGAAGTCGAGGCATACAACTGCTCGGTGCCTGCCTCTCGGTCGATCCGGATTGTGACGGATCGAATCGCCTTTGCCGTCGCAGTCGAATATACCAATAATGAGAGTCGCACAGCTGGGGTCAGGAACACCCGACGTTGCAGTCGTTGCCGGTATCCACGGGGACGAACCCTGTGGCGTCAGAGCCGTCGAACGACTGCTCGACGAACGTCCCACCGTCAAACGGCCGGTCAAACTCATCGTCGTCAACGAGGCGGCGCTGGAGCGACAGGTTCGGTTCGTCGACGAAGACTTGAACCGCGCGTTTCCCGGCGATCCCGATTCGAAGACACACGAAGGCAAACTCGCGTCAGATCTCGTCTCCGAACTCGAGGGCTGTCTCGCCTTCTCGATGCATTCGACACAGAGTCACGCCGAACCGTTCGCCATCGTCAACGGCGTCAGCGAGACCGCGAAAGACGTCGTCCCGCAACTCCCCGTCACGGCGATGGTCGAGACGAGCACCTTCGCGGAAGGCCGACTCTTCTCGGCGGTCGATACGATCGAAGTCGAGTGCGGCCTGCAGGGCTCCGAGACGGCCGCCGAAAACGCCGATCGGCTAACACGCGCGTTCCTCACCGCGGTGGACGTGTTGCCCGGCGATACCGTTCGCCGGGACCTTCCTGTCTACCGGCTCACCGATGTCATTCGCAAGGACCGGGCTACCACCTACGAAGTGTTCGTCGATAACTTCACTGAAGTCGAACCGGGCGCTCCGTTTGCTGCGGCCGACGGCGAAGAACAGATCGCCAAACAATCGTTCTATCCGGTGCTCATGTCGTCAAACGGCTACGAGGACGTCTTCGGGTACACTGCCGAAAAAATAGACGTCATCGAGACGAAAGCGACAGCGGAGTAGCGAGTACCAGACGCGGAGTCGTCGCAACCACGGTGCATTTGACTACGGCCCACGTCTCCTCGTGTGGGCCGTCTTTCCACTTTCCTCGAGTAGTTCGGCCTCGTCGACTCGTCCCTTTTCGACGGTCTCGTCGCGTCGGGTGGCTTCGGGCCCGGTTTCGTGGCTACCGATGACGCAAGGCATATTTTCCTCACTATCGTACTGGGCGATATGGAGTTTCCACCGAACCAGGGCCGCGACCAGGAGGAGGTCAACGAGCGCGTCGCCGAAGCGATCGAAGAGAACGAAATCGTCCTCTTCATGAAGGGGACGGAACTGATGCCCCAATGTGGGTACTCCCGCAAAGCCCTCGGTCTGATCAACCATCACCGCGACGAGTACGAAACAGTCGACGTTCTCGAGTCGCTCGACGAATATCGACAGGCGTTGTCAGACCGAAGCGGTTGGGAGACGATTCCGCAGACGTTCGTCGACGGCGAATTCGTCGGCGGGTCCGACATTCTCGAGGAACTCGAAGAGCGCGGCGAACTCGCGGATACGCTCGACGGGTCAAACCAATCGTGAACACGAGGTTATATTAATTAGTCCTGATATTTCACGGATCTAATAGCAGGTCATATAAGTCACGCCCTCGTACTAGAACGTAACGACTGTCGTCGTACACACCTTCCCACTATGTCAACAGAGGAATCCAGACACGTTTATCGACTCCACTCGACCCTCGAATTGCCCCTCGAAGACCTTCGTGAGCACATCGACGACGCGACGTTCCCCGATGGAATCGACGACGTCGAAATAACGCGGCGCAACAATACGCTCATTCTGAAAGCCGTTGCGGAGGATCAATCGGTCAGTAAATACACTCCCACGGCCCAGCTCAAGGCCAGCGTCACGGAGAATCGGGTCTACGAGGAGGATCCCGACGAGCGGCGGCAATCCTTCCGCTGGGACGAAGATGAGGAAGAAGAAATCGAATCTGAACTCGTCGAGTTCGCTGCATTCAAAGGTGATAGAGAAACCGTCCTCCAGAATTCACTGCTCCAGTACGAGATGTTCCTCGTCCTATGTGAGATTGCCGAAGCCGCCGAAAAAGGAACGCTGACGTCAATTTCAGAGCGCAACGGCGACCTCGAGGCGACTCGGATCGTCGACGGCGAACCACGTCCAGCCGATATCGAGGTCGTCGAGGGTCCGCGCGACCGGGGATCGGGTCAGGGCGGCGTCAACTGGCGGGACAATAAATTTATCAGTGATTGAATCCGTACAAGGAACAGATACGAAATAGATAGGGTCGGTTGACTGTCCGGAAGTCCGGAGCGACTGCAGCGAGTCAGAACGAGTAGCAACGTTCGTTTCGCGGATCGCGACCCCTATCACTAAGCCGAGATACGTTGACAGATTCTCCTATGAGCCACGGTGTCGACGCCGGTACGACGAGCCGTGTTGCGATCGCCTGTCAGGGTGGTGGCAGCCATACTGCATTCACCGCGGGCGTCCTCAAACGACTCCTCAGGGAATGTGACACGAAATCCTACGACCTCGTCGGATTGAGTGGAACCTCCGGCGGAGCCGTCTGTGCAACCGCCGCCTGGTTCGGATTAGCCGAACGCGGGACCGACTATGCGATCGGAACGCTCGATGCGATCTGGCGTGACTTTTCCGCACGATCACTGCCCGATACGATCGTCAACGAGTGGGTGGTCTGGCTGGCACAGTTCGCCGCCCGCGGCGGGCCGTTGCCACTGTTCAGCCCGTACGAACTCCCGTATACCGACGTCGGCCGTGACAGGTTTCTCGACACGCTCGAGGCGCACATCGACTTCGGTCGCGTTCCCACCCTCGCCGCCGACACGTCGATCGATCTGATTCTCGGCGCGGCGGACGTCACCGAAGGTGAATTCAAAACGTTTCGCAACGATGCGGTCACCGCGGAGGCGGTTCTCGCGTCGGCAGCGGTTCCGACGCTGTTCGAAGCAGTGGAAATCGACAACCACTGGTACTGGGACGGGCTGTTCTCTCAGAATCCACCGATCCGTGACTTTCTCACGATGCCACAGGACGCGGCGGAAAAGCCGGACGAAATATGGATCGTTCAGATCAACCCGAAACACCGCGAGGAGGTTCCCGAGTCGGTGGAAGACATCGCGGACCGGCGCAACGAACTGGCGGGCAACCTCTCCCTGTACCAGGAAGTGTCTTTCATCGAAACGATAAACGAACTGATCGAGCGAGGAAGCCTTCCGGAGCAGTACAAACCCGTCGATGTCGAGTTTATCGATCTGGGGAGCGATCTGACCGCGCCGTCGAAGGTCGATCGGGATCCGGCGTTCGTAGACCGGTTGATGAAGCGGGGGACCCGGCGCGCAGAGCGGTTTCTCAGAGAACGGCGTAAATGACTTCACCCCCCGGACGGCTGGTACGCAAGACGGGGCTCAGAACTCTCAGAGCCCACTTGACCAGGACCAGTTCCAGAACCAGGACCCGGCGAGATGGATGCTCGAACAGCCTCCTCGGAGGTGACGATGCTCGGGTCCGACACGAGGCGCTCCCCTCTAGTGTGATCCAGGAGATACGTTATATCGAAGAGGGGAACGACGCTCTATCGAAGACGGGAACGTGACTCGAGAGCGGTCTCGATCGTTCGATACTGATATCGACGTAAACAGATTCGACCCCGATCCACGGCGACCGATGACCGTGCCGCAGCGGTCTCCAGCGGATCTGTTCCGTTTGTCGACAGTACGTGGCCTGGAACGTTCAGTCTTGCTCGAATAGGCGTATTTCTGTCTCGAGACTGTACGAATCCCTCCATGGCGCCACACATCAGTCGACGACGGCTCTTGACGGTTGCAACCGTGGGAGCGACGACGGGAATAGCCGGGTCTGCGGTACGGGGGTCCGCTACTCCTATCGAACCGGACGAACAGACGAACGCGATCGATCGAGTCCCGGATTCGGTCGGACTCGAGACGCTCGCCGACGGAATGGCGATGCTGGTGGCGGTCGACTTTGCACCGGACACCGACCGACGGTACATCGCCCAGCGCGACGGCCGCGTCTACGTTCACGAGACGGACGGGATCCGCGAGGAACCGTTTCTCGATCTGCGCGAGACGGTCATCACTGGCGGGGAACGAGGACTACTAGGTATGACGCTCCATCCGGAGTTCGCAGATAACCGGCGGCTGTTCGTCCATTGCAGTACGTCGTCCCGCCCCGGGACGCCAGAGGAGTACGACCACACAGGTGTCATCGCGGAATTCGAGGCGACCGAGGAGGGGACCCGGGCGAAGCGGGAGACCGAACGAGTCGTGCTCGAAGTGCCTCAGCCGGCGGATTTCCACAACGGCGGTGATCTCGCGTTCGGCCCGGACGGGTATTTCTACGCCGGTATTGGGGCGGGCGGTGGTGGGGGCGGTGGCGGACAGGACGTCACGACCGACTTCCTGGGAAGCGTTTTGCGCATCGACGTCGACGACCGGGCGGCGGATCGGGAGTACGCGATCCCCGACGACAATCCGCTGGTGGACCGCGAGGGGCTCGACGAGTATTACGCGTGGGGCTTTCGGAACCCCTGGCGACTGTCGTTCGACGACGACGATTTCTTCGTCGCGGACGTCGGGGAAAACGACTACGAGGAAGTGAACCTCGTCGAGAAGGGGGGGAACTACGGCTGGAATATCATGGAGGGCACCCACTGTTACAGGAACGACGACTGTCCGGCTAAGACGGGTACGGACGGCAACGACGGAGAACGGTTCCGCGACCCGATCATCGAGTACCCTCACGGAGAGGACACCTCGAGCGTGACCGGCGTCTCGGTCATCGGCGGCTACGTGTACGACGGTTCGACGATACCGGCGTTAGAAGATGCCTACGTCTTCGGGGATTTACTGGCGTCTGAACGATTGTTCGCAGCGACGCGCCCCGAGGACGACGGAGACCTGTGGCAGACCACCGTCGTCGACGTTTCGGACGGTCCGACCATAGAGCGAATCCTCTCGTTCGGGCGTGACGACAGCGGTGAGATGTACGTTCTCGGAATCGGGGCCAGTGGGGGTGGCCTCTATCGCATCGTTCCAGCGGCGTGATCGAACCCGTACGGAACGACACTGGACGGGGGCTCGCTGCTGCAAAACAGAGCGTCCGCGGCGAACGCGGACGTTGACGGGGACGAGTACCTGACGTGACATCGACGTCGGTACGAGGTGGGCCCCTCCGCGTCGTACTACGAGAAATAGCGGCCGAATGGACAGGTACCGCGACGGGACGAGGGCGTCTCGCAACCACAGCGGACCGACCGAGCGCTAAACGTTTTTGATCTGCCCGCGAACGGAACGTATGGTCGATCCGTCACCGTACGAACTCGTCGGTCGTCTCGCCATCGCAGTGTTCGTCATGGTCGCACCGTCGCTCTGCTTTCTGGGGTTGGTCAGGGGACTCGAGCGGATGCGTGACGACGACCTCATTCTGGCGTGGGCGCGGACCCGAAACGGCGACCAGGAGTACGAACTCCCAACGAACGACGACGTACTCACCGCGCTGGTGACCGACGTCGGTACCGAGGTGGGTGAGATGTCGACCGTTCGATGTCCAGTCTGTAACACGAAAAATCGGATCGAAATGACGTACTGTCACGACTGTCAGCACCGCCTCGCATAGGACCGAGACGACGTGGTCCATTTCGGGACCGCTTAGGGTTCGGAACCGTCTCACTGTCGCTTCCGACCCTGTCGATGAATGCGTCCGTATTCAGCTGTCACTGGAGGCGCTGCTCCCACTCTTGGGCGGTCATCGATTCGCCGGTGACGCCGTTTGGCCCCTGACGTACGAGCAGGCTGGCGGCCTCGTCCATCACGTCGGGTTGAAGGATCCGCTCACGCTCGTCGTCGGGGAGGTGCTCCCAGATTCGCGTGTTGACTCTACCGCCGGGATCGATCGCGTTAACGTTGATTCCGTCTGACTCGACCTCGAGTGCGACCGCCCGCGTGAATCCTTCGAGGCCCCACTTCGACGTGATGTGCGCCGCGGCCCCCGGAATCGCGTTTCTGCCGAGGCCCGAGGAGACGTTCACGACGTTCCCCGACGGCCGGTCGCGTTCGAGCATTTCCTCGAGGACCCGTTTCGTGAACAGAGCGACGCCTCTCACGTTGACGTCCATGATCCGGTCCCACTCGTCTACGCTCGTTTCGACGAGCGACTGGCGCTCATCACCGAAACTGAGACCCGACAGTCCGGCGTTGTTGATGAGCGTATCGACGGCACCGAATCGTTCGGTCGTCGACGAGACGACGTCGTCGACCGCATCCGCGTCGCGGACGTCTGCCGGTGCAACCAGCGTCTCGCCGTCCGCCTCGTTCGCCACTGTCTCGAGGTCGTCCTGGCTCCGCGCAACGAGAACGACGTTCGCATTGAGTTCGGAAAGGCTCAGCGCCATCGAACGACCTAATCCTCTACTCGCGCCGGTTACGATGATCGTCTCTCCGTCGAGATTCGTCATGTGTTGCCGTCGAGGAGGTCCAGGGAGTAATACGTTCGTCCGTCGCTACTCACATCGGGTTCGGTCTCGTCACCGAATCCCGAAACGAGTTCTCGGTCGAAAGATTTGCCGGCGGCGGTGACGTGAACCGACCGAATCGTGACGCGGTTTCCCTCTACGAATTGGGCTTTCCAGACGAAACACGCTCGCTCGACTCCGACGGCGAGGTACGGTTCCGCAGGTCGATACCGTTCGGTCGATACCAGGGGTCGTATCGACTCAAGCGTGCGGGTCCGAACTGTCGACAGTCCTTTCCGGCGGCACAAAGAATTTACATCTCCTAATTATATCTAATTACGAGATGGCCGAGAACTTTCCCGACTACGTCGACGTCGACTATTCCGACGGTGAAGGCGAAGAGCCCGCGGATTATCCCCACATCCAGGACAAGATCGAGAAGGCAATCGAAGTAACCCGCGAGGGCCTCGAGACGTACGAGAACCCGGCGGTCATGTGGACTGGCGGCAAGGACTCGACGCTCACGCTGTATTTCATCAAAGAGGTCGCCGACCGCTTCGACCTCGAGGTCCCTCCCGCGGTGTTCATCGACCACTACCAACACTTCGATAGGATCCACGACTTCGTCGACCACTGGGCCGACGAGTGGAATCTCGAGGTGATCTACGCCCGCAACGAGGACATCGGTACCTACGTCGAGGAACGCGACCTCGAACCGGGCGACGATATCGAAATTGCGGCCCTTTCCGAACACAACCAGCATCACGTCGAAAACATCCTCGAATACGACGAGGAGACGTTCCCGTTCCTGCTCGACACGTACGTCGGCAACCACTTGCTGAAAACGGTCGCGCTCAACGACGCACTCGAGAAGTACGACATCGATGGCGTCATCTCCGGCGTCCGCTGGGACGAACAGGAAGCACGAGCCGACGAGACGTTCTTTTCGCCGCGTCACGACCCGGACATCTATCCGCCCCACGATCGCATTCAGCCCATCCTGCAGTTCGACGAGGCGGCCGTTTGGGAGGCGTTCTGGAACTTCGTGGTGCCGGACACCGTCGAGAACTTCCCCGAAGAGGGCTACGTTCCCGAAAGCGACGACGACCTGCCGGCGGGTGTCGAGCAGGCTGACATCCCGATCTCGCCGAAATACTTCGCCGGTTTTCGATCGCTGGGCAGCGAAGTCAGTACCGAGAAGAGTGACGAAGATCCTGCCTGGCTCCAGGATCTCGAGGGAACGACCGAGCGCGCGGGCCGCGCCCAGGACAAGGAAGACCTGATGGAGCGCCTGCGTGATCTGGGCTACATGTAGGCCGGTCGGCGGTCGACGGCCGTCGAATCGTTGCTCACCGACTTACTCGCCCGTTTTTTCCGAACGTGACAGCACTGCCAATATGAATGGGGACCATAGCCGCGACAGTTCGAGAGTCGATCGATAACCGTTTTTCTACTCGCGGTTACCGGCCTGCAGCCCGATACTCGCCGTGTTTGACGCCGATTGCGAGCATGAGCAGACCGAAGACGATCATCGACGGTGCAACCATCATCAGTACGATGTTCGTTGCCATCATATCGCCGCCGATCAGACCACCGACGCCGAGCGCGATTACGATGACGAACAGGGCCGCCGTTTTCGGAAGGTCGAAATCCATATACGATTGTTGGGACGGAGACGGCAAATGGTATCGGGAATCGGAAGTCCGTTCACACAGGTTGTCAAAAAGAGCGGACTACTCCGACGGGCGAACCAGGTTCGTCAGTGCGATGACGATCCTGAGGAACCAGCCACGCGGGAACGAGATGCCGAGCTACATCGCCGCTTCGGTCGTTCGGAAAACGGAATCGCGAGGCTCACGCACACCTCCCGCGAGCGGGCACGGTCAGTTCCAGGGGGCGAATCCCGGGTCGACCAGGCGGCTGATTTCGTCGACCGCGTCGATGGTATTGATATCCTCCCGGTCGAGGTCCACAGTCAGCGACTCCCAATTGTCGGTGATGTGATCTGCACCGGTCGCTTTCGGAATCGCGGTGACGTCCTTCTCGCGGGCCCAGGCGAGACTGACCTGAGCCTCGGTCGCGTCGTGTTTCTCGGCGATCGACTGAATCTCGGGTTGGTCGATGATTCGGCCGCGCGCGAGCGGCGAGTAGCCGACGACTTCGACGTCTAGGCTATCACAGGTTTCGCGGATCGGCTCCTGGGGAAGCAGCGGATGAAACTCGACCTGATTCGCGAAGATCGGCGCATCACAGACGTCGACGGCGACTTCGAGTTGTTCAGGTTCGAAATTACTGACGCCGACGTTTTCGATCAGCCCCTCGTCGTAGAGTTCCGCGAACGCGGCAAGGGTCTCCTCGGCGTCGTAGGTCCGGGACGGCCAGTGGACGTACAATAGGTCGAGGTAGTCGACGCCGAGTCGGTCGAGGCTCTCTCGAGCCGTCTCGAGGACGTCGTCGTGAGCCAGATTCGAAATCCAGATCTTGGTCGCAAGGAAGATGTCCTCGCGATCGACGTCAGCCGCTGCGATGCCGTCGCCGACGGCGGCTTCGTTGCCGTACGCCTGGGCGGTGTCGATGTGACGGTAGCCGGTCTCGAGAGCGGTCCGGACGCTCTCGGCGCACTGCGCGGCGTCCTCGTTCTCCCAGGTTCCGAGGCCGAGCATCGGCATTGCATCGGTCCGTGGACACGTCCCCGGTGCGATCGATTCGGCGTCTTCTGTTTCCATGCTGGGACGAAAGCGGAGAACGCGAAAATGGGTTTTGGTATCGGTCAATGGTTCGGGTTACGACAGCGAAATGAGGTGGGAGACGGCGTGTGCGGCCTGTGAACGGCACTCGTGGCAAACGGTGGTGTAATCGTTCGTTCGTTACTCGTACAGGTGGTCCCAGGGATGTTCCCGTTCGAGTGTTGCGCTCGCAGCGAGGACGGTGTCGTCTTCGAATCGTCGGCCGACCAATTGGAGGCCGACGGGATGGCCGCCGTCTGTCAGTCCGGCGGGCGCCGAGGCAACCGGGTGACCGGTCCAGTTGAACGGCCACGTCAGCGGCCATTCCCAGGCCTCTGCGCCGAGGTCCTCGTGCAGTCCGACGTCCCCTCTCGAGAGCGTCGGCGCGACGAGCAGGTCGTAGTCGGCCAGTACGTCCTGGACTGCGTCGTAGACGCCGGTTCGGACGATGCCGGATCGGGCGACGTCCTCGGTGTCGTACTCGTCGCCGATGTGGAGCATCGCCAACAGGCTGTCGGAGACCTCGTCGGACCGTTCTCGAAAGTCGACGCCGTGGGCCGCTTCGATCACTGTCACAGTCTCGAGGACGGACGACGTGTACGTCGGCATCGCCGCCTCGCTCAACTCCGCCATCGAATAGCCGTGGCCGACGGTCACCGTATCGACCGTCGCACCGGCATCCGAAAATGCATCGACTGCGTCGTCGACGACCGAGCGCACCTGATCCGCGACCGGGAAGACGTCGAGGTCGGGACTGTACGCAATACGGTAGTCGTCGATCGACCGCTCGAGTGCGGCGTTGTACTCCATCTCGGCGGGAACGCTGTTCGGATCGGCCGGGTGTGGCCCGTCCATCACGGACAGTAACAACGCGGCATCCCCAACGGTGCGGGTCATCGGCCCCTTCGTCGTGTGCTGGGGTTCGCGCCCGAACGCGCTCGGTCGGCCGTCGTCGGGCACCAGCCCGAACGTCGGCTTGAACCCGTAGACGCCGCAGGCTGCGGCCGGAATGCGAAGTGAGCCACCCGCATCGCTGCCCGTCGCGATGGGTGCCATGCGGGCGGACAGCGCCGCGGCGGAACCGCCGGAGGAGCCGCCTGCGTTGAGCCCGGTGTCGATCGGCGACGCCGTCGGGCCGATCACCTCGTTGTCCGTCGTGCCCTTGTGTCCCAGCTCCGGCGTGTTCGTCTTTCCGATCACGATCGCGCCGGCGTTCTCGAGGCGCTCGACTATCGCGGCCGTCCGTTCGGAAACGTACTCGTCGAACAGCGCCGAGCCGTACGTGTTCCGGACTCCCGCCTTTTCGGCTCCGAGGTCTTTCAGCGCCAGCGGGACGCCGTGTAGCGGCCCGACGTCCTCGCCCGTCTCGAGCGCCCGATCGGCCGCCGCGGCGGCCTCGATGGCCTCGTCTTCACAGACCGTGACGAAGGCGTTGATCTCGTCGTCTCGCTCGTCGATCCGCTCGAGATGAGCTTCGACGACTTCGGTTGCCGTCAGGTCCTCGTCTCGAATTCGGCTCGCCAGTACCGACGCCGAGAGTCGTGTGAGTTCCGTTTCGCAAGACATATCGCTAGCATACGATGGAGGGCTGATATACGTTCGTCCGACGTACGAGACGAGCGGGCGTGAATCGAAGCCCGTCGGCGCCCGACTTCGAATCACAGACCGAGCAATCGAGACGCGTGGTATTACCTTCCGGGAGGGTCGACCGTTGCGGTCGACCGTGCTCGGCAGGATCGAAACCGCCGACCACTGTGCTTGCGGTCGTTACTGGTACATTCGAAGCGGTTGGGCTTGGGTGCTCTCCTCCTGTCCGATCGCTTGCATCTGCCGCGCCAGTCGCTCTCGCTTCGCACGGATCTCCTCGGCGTGGTCGAGGAGGTCCTGAACGTCGATGTCGAGGCCGATGATTGGGCCGATCCCGTCTTCGAGGAGAACGCTCGCGGCCTGGGGGTCGGGGAACTGGGGGTCACACTGGACGATGAGACCGAGGGTGGCGTAGGCTTCCCGTGCAGCAGCGTCGATGAGCGCCCCCGTAGGACCGGTTATGACGCCGTCCTCCGGCGGAATCGGAACGTCGGCCGCTTCGAGTCGGTTGTCGCCGTCGGCGGTTGCGATGCCGTAGACGGCGGCCCGGGTCTCCTCGTCGCGTTCGACCGGCAGTCCGCTGAGGTATATCGGCGTGGCCTCCTGGTCGATGATCCAACTGGTCAGGCAGTCGGCGACGTTCCCGATGGCCGCCGAACTGATCGGCGCGTCGCTCTGGAGGACGAGCAGGTCGTGGTCCTCGCTGACGTAGAGGCGCACCGGCGGGCGCGCAGTCCGGTTGCCGCCGCGATAGACGCCGATCCTGGCTAGTCCGTCGCAATGGACGCTCGCGTAGTACTGCATATCCAGTTCCGTAACGAGGTGATCGGCCGCGAGCTTTCCCACGAGGCCGACACCCGGGAATCCCTCCACGAGCGTGGGTTCCTCGAGTTCGACGTCCGGTCCCTGCGGGCGAATCTCTGCCATAGGCGGAGAGAGGGCCGTCAGGGGTATAAAATCGAGGGGGACGGTGCGTTCCGGTACCTGTCTCACGGCGGGAGAACCAGCGTCTCCGTCGACTCCGCCTGAAACTCGAAGGCAGAACGTCGACTCGTATCCCTCGTCCGTGAGCGTCGACGAGACGGTCTTCGACGAGCCTAGTAATTCCGACCGCTTCGAAACCCACAAGCGGCGGGCCACCGAAATCGTGTCCGATGGAGCCACTCGAGCGGTATCGATCGATCATCGACGATTTCGACGCGTTTCTGACGGCCTGTGAGCGGCCACTCGGTAACGCCGTCCGCGTGAACACGATCAAGGCCTCGGTCGACCGAACGATCGCAGCCCTCGAGCGAGAGGGGGTCGAGTACGAGCAGGCGGACTGGAATCCACGGGTCCTCCGCCTGGAAACCGATTCGCCGGGATCGACGTGGACGTCCTTTCACGGGTTCACGCACGGCCAGGAGGAGGTTTCGGCCGTCCCGCCGGTCGTCCTCGATCCCGAAGCGGGCGAGCGGGTCTGGGATTGCTGTGCGGCTCCCGGTGGGAAGACGACACAACTCGCCGCGCGCATGAGCGACCGGGGGACGGTCGTCGCGAACGACAACAACCTGGGTCGCATCTCGGCACTGCGATTCAACGCGGAGCGCCTCGGTGCGACCAGCCTCGCAGTGACGAACGCCGACGCGCGGACGTACTCGCTCGAGCGGTTCGACTTCGACGCGTTCGACCGGGCACTGGTCGATGCACCCTGTTCCTGCGAGGGAACGATCCGAAAGAACCCCGATGCGCTCGACAACTGGTCCGAGGGACACATTTCCTCCGTCTCTGGGATACAGAAAGGGATCCTCCGACGAGCCGTGCAGGCTACTCGAACGGGCGGGGTCGTCGTCTATTCGACGTGTACGTTCGCCCCGGAGGAGAACGAGGCAGTCGTCCAGCACGCACTGGAGACCGAATCGTGTCGCCTCGTCGAGTTCGAACTCGAACTCGAGCACTCCCCGGGCCTGACGGCGTGGATGGACGAGGAATTCGATTCGAATCTCGAACGAGCGAGCCGGATCTATCCACACCAGAACGACACCGGCGGCTTTTTCGTCGCGAAATTGGAGGTGACCGAGGAATGACCGACGGACGCGACGGTGACGATCTGGAGACGAACGTTGGCCGGCGATTCGACCGATTGCCCGAAACCGAGGTGGACCGAACCGTCGAGGGTCGGGCCACGAGGACGGCAGTCGTCGACTACTTCGCGGACCGGTTCGCCTTCCCCCCAGAAACGTTCGACGACTACACGTTCTGGGAGAAGGGAGCGGGCAAAATCTGGATTTACCGCGGCGAAGCCCTGTCACCGATCGAAATCGAAGCGATCGGGATGACCTGTCTACGAACACGGCAGGAACACTGGAAACCGACGACGGACTTCGTCCAGCGCTTCGGCCGGGTGGCGACCGAGTGCGTGATCGACCTCAATCGCGACGAGGCCCGACGATTCGCCGCGGGCGAGGATCAGGAACTCGAGTGGGACGGCGACTGGGGGTATCTCATCGCCGCTCACGATGTCGCGGGCGAACGCGAACCGCTCGGTGTCGGCCTGTTCGTCCACGGCGAGCTCCGCTCGATGGTGCCGAAAGGTCGCCAGCGAACCCTCGAGTCGTAGTACTGGTTGAGTCACGGGTGAGACGACGCGTGCGCGGCGCTTTTACTGGAGTGCAAGGAGAACGCCCCGAAACTTGACCTCGGGGATGAATCCGACAACCCGTGAAACACACCATTAAGTGAACACACTTCTACTCAAGAGACAGCGATGGAATACAGTCACCGCTACCACGCTTACCCGACACAAGCAGTGGCGGAGCGACTGGAATACCATATCGACGTTCATCGCCAAGCGTACAACTACACGCGATACGAATACCAGAACGTTGACGCCGACAACATCGGGTCGGCGTACAAACACCACTACCGACTTCCCGGTTGGAAAGACAAGTTCCCCGTCTTCTCAGAGGTCAACTCGAAGGCTCTGCAACGAACCGTCACACGGTTCTATCAGAACCTCACAAACCTCAAAAAGAAGAAACAGAACGGGCACAAGGTCGGGAAACTCAAGTGGAAATCCCCGACTGAGTATCAGAGTCTGACGGTTCTATTGAATCCACTGACGGCGTCGGGGTAAGTCGTCAGAATGATTGAATTGAAGCGGCAGAGGAAGCTTTGTGCAAAAGACTCTCTTCCGCTTCGTTAAACAGGCTGTGTCGATCGCACGAAAACTTACTGATGCAGCGCTGATGCAGATCAGCCATCCTGCCGGCAACGGAGTTGCCGGCTGGAAGCACGCTGTCCTGCATTTTCTCCGGCTTCACATGGAAGCAACGCTCGAAGAAGTCCTCGATTGGGCCGAAGAGATGGAGCGGGTACGAGCCGCGCTCAATCTCAAGCGCGGCGAGCTCCCCGGCCCATCCGCGCTCTGCAAGTCGTTTGACCGAGCGCCGATGCGGATCTGGCGAGAGCTGCTCCGACTTTCGTCGGAGCTGCTCGAGCAGTCTGGTCACGCCGCCATTGACGCCACGTACTTCGACCGTCGACAGGCATCAACCCACTATCTCAACCGGTGTGACCGAGACGTACGGACGATACAAGCGACGTTTCTCGTCGATACCGCGCAGGGCGCGGTTATCGACGTTCACTGCAGCACGAAGTGGCCTAACGGAACCAACATCGGGCCGCAGGTCGCCCGGCGCAACGCCGGCGACCTGCTCAGCCTCGCCGCTGACAAAGGCTACGACGACATGAGCTTCCGCGAAGAGCTTCGTGCTGAAGGCGTAAGACCACTGATCAAACATCGCGTCTTCGCACCCTACGATCACGCGCACAATGCGCGGATAGAGGATGAACTCTACAACCAGCGCTCAATCTGTGAAACCGTGAACTCGGTGATCAAGCGCTCGTACGGCTCCGCCGTCCGAGCGCGTGCATGGTATCGCCAGTTCCGTGAAATCGCTCTCGCAGCCGCAGTCTATAACGTCGAACAAGCCGTCAAACAATGAATCCCGTCGCCCTCTGCGGATTCAATAGAGCCGAGTCTGACGTATTCGCAGTCTGGCTTCGAACTCAAAAACACGAGTGGCCGACATGCAACGGTAGAACTCTCCAAAGTCGGAGACATACGGGTTCGCTACCACCGCGAAATCCCTAACCACGCCGACATCAAAGAAGTCACCATCAAAAAGGAGACAACCGGCGAATGGTTCGTCTCTTTCGGACTGGAAACCGACGACGCCAACCTGCCCGAGAAACCCGACGTAGAGTCGCTCAACACGAACAACAGCGTGGGTATCGACCTCGGAATTCTCAACTACATCCACACGAGCGACGGGGAGACCGTTGATTGGCTCGACCTCGAAGACGAGTACGAACGACTACGCCGAGAGCAACGCACACTCTCGCGGAAGGAGAACAGCTCGAACAACTACGAGAAGCAGCGAAAGGAAGTAGCCAAGATCAAGCGACACCTTCGTCGGAAGGTGCTTGACTACCAGCACAAACTCACGACGTGGCTCGTCACAGAGTACGACGCCGTGTTCGTTGAAGACCTCGACGTAACTGGAATGCTTCAGGAAGACGGCAACGCTCGCAACAAGCATGATGCGGCGTGGCGGCAGTTCATCACGTTGCTCGAATACAAGGGCGACCTGTACGGCACGCGTGTCGTTCAGGTTGAAGCACGAGGCACGACGAAAGAGTGCGCTCAATGTGGTGTGGAGTCGGAAAAACCCATCTGGGTTCGGGAACACTCTTGTCCGAGTTGTGGGTTTGAGTGTGACCGTGATGCGAACGCATCGTTGAACGTGTTGCAGAGTGGTTTTCAGGAGTTAGGGCTGGGATGGCCCGAATCAACGCCCGTGGAGACTGCGCTCCCTACGGACACCACTCAGGTGTCTGCAAAGCGCGTCATAGAAGCAGGAAGCCTCGGGGCGTGACCCCGAGGCGATTCACGATTCTCGTTTCCCTGCTGAATTGCGACTGGCGGTCGTCGGTCGCGCGTCCGATAGACGTCGGTAGTACCACCCGATCCATTACCAATGACAACGGAATTTCGACACACATAAACCACGGCGTACGAACCACTTACCTATGCCCGACGCGACGCAGCTGCGAGATAGCACCCAGATAATCCTCCCTCGGGAGGTGCTCGAGGGACTCGAACAGCAGCTCGTCGACGAGTTCACCGTCACCGTCTTTCCGGAAGGTGAACACGCCTATCGAATCATCGGCAGCCCCGTCGAGATCAAAGCGGCCAGCGAGTTTCTGTCGCGCCACGGGGTACGCGTTCGCTAATTTCGCGTCGCGTCCCGACCGAAAATCGGTTCAGATTCGCGTTGCGATCGGGTCGCCGGTATCCATCGCCGATTCCGTCTGCATCAGCCGCTAACTCCGTCGGTATCTGCGACGTTCCCTGACGCCGAATTTCGCCGGCGACTGGGTGGATCAACCGCGAGACGAGTCGGCCCTCGGCCCAACGTATCGGTCACCGACCTCCGATCCAGGGTCCACGATACCCTCTCTCGACAGCTCGAGCACCGGCCGGTCGAGACGCGAAACTGGTCGCTCACCGTTCGGGATGAGTCGGTGCGTCGAATCCGCCGCGGACGAGCGGCTTCGAAATGTGTCGGCGCGCACACGGCGGGACCTCGTACCAGCCGGGCTCGAGGTCGCGTTCGAGCCGTTGGTCGGCCTTCTCGTTCCGCGACGTTCCACAGTCACGGCAGCGGTAGCCCTGGGTTCGACCGGCGCTCTCCATCGTCCGTCCGCAGTCGGGGCAAGTCGGCGTCACTCGCTCGGTCCTGACGAGGTCGCGGACGGCAATCTTCTCGAGTTTGAGGGTGCCATCGGACACCTCGCCGCAGGCGGTGATTCGATCGCCGATCCGGAGCGACCGCACGTGATCCCTGAAGCGCTTCGTCGGCTCGAAGGCCGCACACGTGAGCCGCCGCGGGGCACCGTCAGCGGTCGGCGCATCGAGGCCGAGGAAGACGTGACCGCCTCGACGGGTCTCCGGTTCGGTCGCGATTCGGCCCTCGAGCTGGTAGGCCCGCCCATCCTCGACGGTTCCGATCCCGCCAGATTGGAGATGGCCGTCCGTCCCCTGATTGGTGACGAACAACTGGCTTTCGGCGACTGGTTCGCTTTCGGTGCGTTCGGCGACCGACTGAACCGCCTCCGGGTCGTCTCCGCGAATCCCATGCAGGATCGGGCCCGGCGTGTGGGGGACACAGACAGTTTCGCCCTCGCCGCGGTCGACCGTGTCCCAGACGTCGGGATAGCCCCAGTCTGCTGCCGCGAAGACGCTCTCGCGTTCGACCTCGCGTGGCGTACCCCAGCGGTCTGTCTCGCGGTAGGAGATGTACTCGTACGTCCACTCCTCGAGCACCTCCCAGGCGCCGATCGCTGCCAGCGCGCCGATCCGTCCACGACCGTCGCCAGCGTGCCACGATCGATACTCGTGTCGCTCGAGCAGCGCCACGGCATCGGCAATCTCCAGGTGATCGCGGATCGCCGAGTGCGCGAATCGATCGACGTCGGTGGGCGTTTCGCGTTCGTCGGGATCGAGGTCAGCGACGACAAGTCCAGGGTTCGTTCGATCGTCCGCCGTTTCGGCCAGGTCCTCGAGTCGCTCGCGTGCGATCGCAAACGCCAGCTCAGGGTCGCAGTCGGTGTGGATCGCCAGTGCGGCGTTCCCCCGCGTCTTGTACTCGACAGCCGGATTGAGCCGGACGAGAAGAATCCTCGAGACGATCGAAGAGCACCGCTTGCGGAGGTGGTCGGCGATCTCCGCGGCGACGAAGGTCGTGCACATCCCCCGCTCGCGCGAGTCAGTATCGTCGATCCCCACAATGGTCATCGTCGATTCTTGCAGCCCCGTCGAGTAACCCCTTTCGGGACGCTCACCAGCAACGCTGGTGAACGGGGGTACAAAAGTATTCTCCCGATACGGGCCTCAATCGCAACCCGGCACACCGACATCTCGGGGAAAATGTCTTATAGGAAGAATCGCTTACCTCCCCGTATGTCCCGTTCGGCACTGGTCGGCAACGTTACCGCGATGTTAGAGGACGCGGGATTCGTGGTCAGCGACCGGTGTGCGATCCGGCCGAAGAGTTTCGATATCGCTGCACGGCGCAGCGAAGATCTAATCCTGGTCAAGATCCTCGCGAACATCGACGCGTTCAACGAGGCGACGGGCCACGAGATGCGACGTCTGGGAACCTATCTCCAGGCGACGCCGCTCGTCATCGGGCTCCGCAGTCGCGACGAGGATCTCAAGCCGGACGTCGTCTACTTCCGTCACGGCGTCCCCGTCTTCAGTCCAGACACGGCGTACAACCTGTTTATCGAAAGCGTCCCACCGTTGATTTACGCCGCTCCAGGCGGTCTCTACGTCAACATCGACGGCGACCTGCTGGCAGACGAACGCGAGGACCGCGACTGGAGCCTGGGTCAACTCGCCAGTGAACTCGGCGTCTCACGTCGAACTGTCTCGAAGTACGAAGACGGTATGAACGCGTCCGTCGAGGTCGCGATGGCGCTCGAGGAACTGTTCGAGGCTCCATTGACCAGCCCCGTCGACGTCCTCGATGGGGCAGACGAAGTCCACGAGAGCGAGGCGACACCTGACGATCCGGAAGCGGACCCGGACGACGAACAGGTTGTCGCCGTCCTCACCCGAGCCGGGTACAGGGTTCACCCGACGGTTCGGTCGCCGTTTACGGCGGTCAGCGAGGACGAAGACGACAGCGACGTCGTCCTCACCGGTCATTCAAAGTTCACGAAGGCCGCGGAGAAACGCGCACGGATCATGAGTTCGATCGGCAACGTCACCCGCACGCGATCGATCTACGTCGTCGACAGGGCGAAACGGGAATCTGTCGATGGCACTGCGCTGGTCGAACGCGACGAACTCGCGCAACTCCGCAACGCAGACGAACTGCGAGATGTCATCCGCGAGCGCTCCGAACGAGAAGAGGCTGCCTGATCGAGTTCGACGATGCGAATCGAATCACGGTTCGTTCGATCACCTGATTGAAGCGCCGTTGAGCGCGTCGATACCGATCGATTCTCCCACCACAGGACGACACCCCATCGACGAATATCGTCAGTTGGCGTCGCCGCTTCCCACCTCCGACTGTCGTGGACGGTGACCCCAATCTAACTCGCGCCGTCGCCGTACGTCTCCTCTAAGTACTCGACGATGTCGGCGCTCTCGTTCATGCCCTCTACACCGTTCGATTCGTCGGTGATAACGGGTACTCCCGTCTGGCCGCTGACTCGCTCGACCTCGGTCCGATCGCCGTGTGAACGGGGGACCTCGATGACGTCGTAATCGAGACCGAGTTCGTCGAGCTTCGAGCGGACCCTCGCACAGTACGGACAGCCGGGAAGGTCGTACATCGTAATGTCTGCCACAGTGTCGTAAGGTACACGTCTCGAGGAGTAAGAACGCAGCGGTCGTGGGTACGTTCCTGCGGAAGAACAGTGTCGCGAAAAGTGGTTCGGTGACCGAGTCGGTACCGTCGGAGCGACGTTAGCCGAGCATGCCGCTCGTGGACACGTAGAAGTAGCCCACGAGGACGATCGCAAGAATCCACTGTCCGAGCGGGACGTCCTCGTATTCACCCATCGCCGATTTGATGAGCGGGAAGGAGATGATACCCGCTGCGAGGCCGTTCGAAATCGAATAGGTGAGCGGCATGATGGTAATAGTCAGTCCGGCCGAAATCGCCCACGCGGGATCCTGCCAGTCGATGTCGAGGACCCCCCGAAGCATCATGATACCGACGGCGACCAGCGCGATGTACGACGCGTAGGCAGGGATCGCGGCGACGAGCGGCACCGCGACGAGCGATATCACAAATAAAACCGCGACGACGAGGGCGGTGAATCCGGTGCTTCCACCTTCTTCGACCCCGGCGGAGGACTCGATGTAGGTCGTCACGGTCGACGTCCCGATCATCGCACCGACCGTCGTCCCGATTGCGTCGGCCATGAGCGGTTTCTCGATCTCGGGCAACTCGCCATCTTCGTCCAAGAACCCGCCGAACTGCGAAACGCCGATGAGCGTCCCGGCTGTGTCGAAGAAGTCGACGAAGAAGAACGTGAATACGACGAGTGCGAACGTGAGCGGTTCGATATCGCTCAGTCCCTCGATGAACGCGCCGATCAGTGGTGTAATATCGTAGTGCGGCGACGTCACGGATTCGAAGCTGACCGATCCTGACTCCGTGAGAAGTGTCGGCGGTGCGAGTGCGCTTGCGCTCGCAACACCGGCGTACAGAAGGGCCCATCCGGTGACTGCCGTGCTGAAGATACCGACGATGATCGCACCTTTCACGCCGCGTGCCCAGAGGACGAACGTAAGGAAGAGTCCAGCCACAGCGAGCACCGCGGCAGGATTCTGCGCGATGCTCCCCAGCGTAACCATCGTCGCCGGGTCGGACGCGACGAGTTGCATTTCCTGAAGGCCGATAAACAGGAGGAACACACCGATACCCGCGCCGACCGAGAATTTCACCGGCTGGGGGAAGAGATTGATGATGTACTTTCGAGCCCCGACGGCCGTGAGAAAGATGAAGATGATCCCCTCCACGAAGACTGCCGCGAGAGCGGTCTGCCACGGAACACCCAATCCGATGACGACGGTGAAGGTAAAGAACGCATTGAGGCCCATGCCGGGCGCGAGTCCGAACGGCCGTTTGGCGTAGAACGCCATGACGAGCATCGCGACGACCGACGCGAGGATCGTCGAGATGGCGAGCATCTGAAACACCTCGTTCGCACTGTAGACGGCCCCGTTGATGGTCGTCTCCGCGTTCATCTGGCCCTCCTCGTTGAAGCCCATTATCGCCGTCATCAGGATCGACGGGTTGACGACGATGATGTACGACATCGCCAAGAACGTCGTCATCCCAGCGATCAGTTCTGTTTTGAAGTCTGTATCGTGTTCGTCGAATCCGAAATACGCTCCGAGTTGATCTACGGACCCCATATTGGACGCTCGAGCATTACAAGACAGCTAAGTTAAAAGTTCCGACCCCAATATTCGCAAGAAGCACGTCATTCGTTAATAAACGAACCGCTGCGAAGTGCCCCCCTCTTCCGCTCGCCTCGAGAGATTGCAGAACGCGGTACCGTGCGTGCTCGACGGGTGGGTCGGACGACCGATGGACTAACGTATTTCATCTCCGGCCACGTACTGTGCCAACATGAAGTTTGTTATCATGGGATACGGACGGGTCGGATCGCGGACGGCAACGATCCTTCTCGAAGAGGGACACGAAGTCGTTATCGTCGACAGCGACGTCGACCGGATCGAGCGGGCCGCCGCCGCCGGATTCGAGACGGTACAGGGTGACGGTTCCGACGAAGACGTACTCGTCGAGGCGGGGATCGAAACCGCCCACGCGATCGGTGCGTTCACCCCCGATCTCAACGTCAATTTCGCAGCCTGCATGGTCGGGACGCACCACGGCTGTCGGACCGTTCTGCGCATCGACGAGGACTACCGCGAAGATATCTACGAGAAATACGCCGAAGAAGTCGACGATATCATCTATCCCGAGCGTCTCGGTGCTGCTGGCGCAAAAACGGCCTTGCTCGGCGGCGATTTCAACGTCGTCGCGGACCTCGCGGAGAATCTCCAATTGACGGTCCTCGAGATCAAAGACGGGTCGCCGGCAGTCGGCAAGCGGATGAGTGAACTCGAGTTACCCGAATCCGCCCGGATCTACGCTCACGGCCGGGCTCGTGAACCACTGACGATCCCGTTACCTGGGACGGAACTCGCCGTCGGCGACGAGGTTGCGGTCATCACAGAGACCGAGCGAGCGTACGAGGTTCGGTCCTCGCTGCTGCCGACTCATTCGTGATCGCTCTGTGCTCTCGAACTGTCATGTAGCGTGTCACGAACCGGAGTGACTCGAGCAGTAGTCGTTTGCCTATCCGTCAGTCGGTGGTTGCATTTCGACAGTGGCAGTCCGACGGCGTGTTCGTCCGTGCCGACCACGGGAGAAAAACGCCACGAGGCGCGAAGACGGATTGGGGGATGGGGGGATGGGGAGGGGGAGTGGGAGTGGGACCGCCAACGCGCCCGTTCGATTCGTCACCGTACCCGTAAATAAAACCGCGTCAGACGACCAGCCGACGCGAGTCAGACGTTGTCAGGTATGCGTATCACCCACGTCCTCGAGTCGAAAGACAAGGACGTTCTGGTGGACCATCGAGGGGACGAACGAAAACGGGTACCCGTAGACGTGGAGGTCTTTCGTTGGATCGTGCCAGATAATGTTCGCTGCGAGCGTTACCGGGGCGGTCGACTCGATCGCTCGCGCAAGATCCGCCGAGAGGAACTCGTACGATTGCTCGCGGTACATGTCGCCGATGAAGACGACCACGTGGCCGCCCGGTGTGACGGCGTCCGTAAACCGATCGAATTTTGCTGCCATGTTAGCGAGCCAATCGGCTTTCGACTGGTGCCCTGCAAGCGCGTCGGTTGTATCGACCTCGTCGTCGTTCTCGTCGGATGCGACGCCGTCGAACGAGCCGAGCTTACTCTCGCGGGTCCGGCGCTCGTTACGCGTCTGCTCGAGTTCGTCCATGTGCCAGTACGGAACGTCGGTCAGCAGGAGATCCACCGAATCATCGGGAACGTCCGCGATCAACTCGGCGCAGTCGCCGTGGCGCATGTCCTGGTCGGCAAGCGGTGGATCTCCTCGCGCGCGACGGTCCTCGTTTTCGTGCTCGAGAACCTCGCGATAGATCTCGATCCAGCGTTCGGTTCGCTCGAAGCCGATGGCGTCACGGAGGCCGGTGCCCTCGTACTCGCAAAAGCTCGCGCCGAGTAACGTGCCGCCGACGCCCGCGAAGGGATCGAGGACGGTGTCGCCGGCCGATGTGAACCGGCCGATCAGGTCGGCGCAGAGACGCGGCGGTTTCTGCCCTCCGTGTTCGCTGCGGAGGTCGTGTTGGACGTCCGGGGGGTAGCTCTCGGCGATTACGGATTTGGTGGCGTACTTCCACTCCTTCCCAGTGAGATCGTTCACCCGGTTGCGCTCGTCGTATATCCCTCTTCCCTCGATGTAGCGCTGGTGATCGGCTAACTCGTCGGTATCGATCACTTCGCCGTCTTCGACCGGCAGGGATTCTTCCCGTGCGCGATCAGCATCGAACCCGCCATCATCGTCCGTAAACAGGCGACTCTGGCGGTGTCGGTCCCCGTCGTCTGCCATACCTCGAGTGTTCACCCAGGCCGCTTAAACGCTTGCAGCATCGTCTGGTCGCGTGTCGTCGACCAGTGGGTCACCCGCCCAACTTTTGACGGATCCGGACGAAGGAGACTGCGACGATGTTGCCCATCGGAGACGTCGTCCGGCTCGTCGTCGGCCTCCTCGCCCTGTGGATCGGTGCCCGATCGCTCGTGACCGGCGCGTCCAAACTCGCCAGCGCCGCCGGCGTCTCCGCACTCGTCATCGGCCTCACGGTAGTCGCGTTCGGAACGTCGTCCCCGGAGGCCGTGGTATCCACCGAGGCGGCGCTCGAGGGGCGAGGCGATATCGCGGTCGGGAACGTCATCGGCTCGAATCTGTTCAACATCGCCGTTACCCTCGGCGTCGTGGCCATCCTCTCACCGTTTCGCGTCTCGCAGACGGTGATCCGGCGGGACGCACTCGCGATGGCGGCTTCGACGGCCGTCGCGGCTGGCGTTCTCGCGAACGGGACAGCCTCGCGACTCGAGGGAGCGATCCTCGTCGCGCTGTTGATCGGGTATTTCGGAGTGCTCGGCGTCGCAATTCGGGCCTCGAACGACACGGGATCACAGGACCTTGCGAATACGGAGGTGGATCGTCTACCCCGTGTGGGACCGCCCGACGAACACACTGGTGACGAACTCCGTCTCGGCCTCGAGATGATCCGCGTCCTCGTCGGACTCGTGCTGCTCGTCGTGGGTGGGCGAGTGGTAATCGATTCGGCTGTCAGGGTCGCTACGGCCGTCGGGGTGTCGGAGTGGGTGATCGCCGCGACCGTCGTCGCGGCCGGCACCTCACTGCCAGAATTTGTAACCTCGGTCGTGGCCGCTCGCGCGGGCGACGTCGGTATCGCCGCGGGCAACGTCATCGGCTCGAACGTTTTCAACGTCTTGGGCGTACTTGGTCTCGCTGCGATGGTCCGCCCGCTCGCGGCTGATCCAGCCGTCTTCCTCGCACTGATATGGCTCACCGTCCTGACCGCATTCGCGACGGCGGTGCTCGCGACGGGGAGACGGCTGACCCGCCTCGAGGGAGTCGTCTTGGTCGCGCTCGGTGCGGGGTACTGGATCGTGAGTGCGGTGGTCTGACTCGAGAATCCGACCGATGTCGGAAGACCGTCGGTGGTCGGGCGCGTCCGGTGACGTGAGTGTTAGCGAGGCCATTTGTATCCAGGATTCGTTACCGTTCGTATGAACATGCTCGTCGACGGTGAGTGGCGAACCGACGTGTCGGAGTCGACCGGCGACGACGGTTCGTTCGAACGTCTGGAGACGACGTTTCGGGATGCGGTCCGGGACGATTCCGACGCTCAGTTCCAGCCGAGCGCTGGTCGGTACCGCCTCTACGTTTCATACGCGTGCCCGTGGGCCCACCGGACCCTCGTGACGCGGGCCCTGAAAGGACTCGAAGACGCGATTCCCGTCTCGGTCGTCGACCCGTACCGTGACGAGGACGGCTGGCAATTCACGCCCGAGAAAGCCGGATGTACGCGCGATCACGTACACGATTCGGACTATCTCCGAGAGCTGTACGTCCGCGCAGACCCGGACGTGACCTGCCGCGTGACAGTGCCCGTTCTCTGGGACACGAAGACGGATACCATCGTCAACAACGAGTCCGAAGAAATCATGCGACTGTTGGATACTGCGTTCGACGAGTACACGACGCGGGACGTGGACCTTTACCCTGACGGCTACCAGGACGACGCCGACCGGATCATCGACGAGATTTACGACCCAATCAACAACGGCGTCTATCGAGCCGGCTTCGCGACGAAACAGGCCCCTTACGACGAGGCGGTCGAGGCCCTCTTTTCGGCGCTCGATCACTGGGACGCGGCGCTCGCCGACCGGCGATACCTCGCAGGCGATCGATTGACGGAGGCCGATGTCGCGATGTTCACGACGCTCGTCAGGTTTGATACTGTATATCACACCCACTTCATGTGTAACGTCCAGTACATCCGGGAGTACGAGAATCTCTGGCCGTACCTCCGCGATCTGTATCAGACGCCGGGCGTCGCCGAGACGGTCGACATGCGCCACATCAAAGAGCACTACTACACGACGCACCCGGGCGTGAATCCCAACCGAATCGTCGCTCGAGGACCCGACCTGCACTTCGACGCACCGCACGCCCGCGACGAACTACCGGGCGACCCGCCTGCCGACCTCGTCGCTGCGACGGGCGCCGACGACTGATACGGTCTGCTGTACCGATGTACCGGTGCACCCGCAGGACGGTCGCGGTTGCACCGGCAATGACGTACAGTAGTCCGTATGACGAGACGAACGCTGAATCGGATCTGGCTCGAACCGGATAGCGGGTCTGCCGAACCGTGGATCTGCCGGATACTGGCCGGACAGCCGTCTGGCCGGGTGCTGGCCGTCCGACTCGAACAGAAGACGGACGGTCGATTTCAGGAACCGCTCGGCGGGCGGCCGGATTCTCGGCGCCAGTCCGCAAAGCTGTGCTCGATGTCTTCGGCCGAGACGAACACTTTCCAGAGGATCCACGCGAGAACGATGACCGGGAGCAGCGGCAGGAGAATAATGACGAGGATCGCGGCCATTACGTACCCGAATACGGACATCTGCGTATTCGGCCCGTAGCCCGTCGACTCGGACACCTTGATTGACATATGCGACGGTACGAACGTGTCGCTATTCCGTCTTTCGACTCCGCGGGTCGCCGACGGTCCCGAACGGGGTGAGTCGGCAGTCGACTGCCGAGGAACTGTACGATCGCTCACAGGTGTCGATCGACTGACTATTACGTCGTCTCGAGCCCCTCGCGGCCGTTCGAGTCGTTGCTCAGTACGGCCTCGGAATCGTCCTGGGGGCGGTACTCGAGGGTCTGCATCGTCTCGGCCAGCGAAAGGAACCGCTCGGAATTGTCAGAGATTCCGTGGGCGATCAGCGGTGAATCCTCGAGCGTAGACGTCGCGGCCGCGTTGAGTACCCGTCGGCAGTCACCGGGACTGATCCACATCGCGCGGGCGAAGCGCTCGCCGGCACCGTCACGTTCTCGACACTCCTGGCGGAGTTCGTCCCGCGTAAGGAGCCAGCCGATGCGTAGATTCACCACGTCGAACCCGTGTCGCTTCGCGTAGTACGACCCCATCGCTTCGCCGAAGACCTTCGTAACGCCGTAGAAGGTGTCCGGATCTGCCCGCCCGTCCGGACGAACGATAGCGGGAGTGGCGACCGTCGACTCGGGTCTGACCACCGAGACCGTATTGTGCATGTTGACCGCGTGGTTTGAACTCGAAAAGACGACTCGCTCGAGGTCGTTCTCGACTGCGGCTTCGAAGGCATTGTAAAGACCGTCGACGTTCGGTCCGCGCAATTCGTCCCACGCAGCCCGCGGGGAGGGGTTCGCAGCGAGGTGAATCAGGACGTCCTGGCCCTCGAGAACGTCGACGAACGCCTCTCGATCGGTGATCTCGAGCGGCGTCGCATCCAGCTCGTCGGTTTCGCTGTGGGAGAACAACGTCAACTCGTGGTCGTCGTCGGGAAACGCGTCGATGGCTTCGCGGCCGACGTTCCCCGTCACGCCGGTGATGGCGATACGCGTCATATGGAACGGACACCGGCGCCGCTGAAATAGGCCGACCCAGCGCGTTCCGGTCACGAGGGTCCGGCTCGACGACGGCGGGTCGGTACTGGTCGACTACAGCGTTTTTCCCGACCAGCCGTACGTCTATCCGTGACTTCCTCCACGAGGTGGTCGGTCGAACTGCTGGTCCCAGAGGACGCCGACATAGGTGCCGCCGGCGAGTCGCGGACGGTCGAGGTCGGCGAAGACGAGTCGATCCTCGCGGCAGGCCGGGCCGCGGGCCTCTGGCTGTCCGCGGACTGCCAGCAGGGGAGGTGTATCACCTGCGGTGCGAAAGTGCTCTCCGACGAGGTGGATCACAGCCGGGCCAAGCGGTATTACCCAGAAGACGAGGAAGCGGATTCGTTCTCACCTGTGTCGCCCGTCCCCGTTCGGACTGCGTCATCGAGGTCGAGCGCGACGACGAACTGCTTCAGCATCGCGCCGAACACGACCAACCGCCCGGACGATCGAAGCTCGGATAGCGGCGGACGCTACACCGGCGCGACCGACTACTGGCATCCGCTCGCCGAACGTTTTCCCGATTGCTGTCCTACGATCGACCATAACGGTGCCGACCGCACCGCAGGCATCGCAGTTCACCGGCGTTTTACTCTACGATGGCGACTGTCCATTCTGCTCGGCGGCCTCGACTGCGATGTGGCAACTCGAGCGCGTGGGCATCGTCCCGTGGGACGACGTGGCCGCACAGGACGTTCTCGAGGCGTAGTTCGGTTCGGCCCCGTCCGCGCTCTTCTTCGCCGATATCGAGGCCGAGACGATCTGGGCCGGTCGAGCCGCCGCCACCGAACTGTGTAATCGCGCTGGAATGCCTGTTCTGGTTCAGGATCTCGTCGACGAGCGATACGAACGGTTCGCAGACGCCGTCCAATTCGTCTCCGACGCCAATCGCGAATCGATCCGTACCACGACGCCTATCCGCTGATGGACGACGCCGCGGCGTTGTTCGACGAGGTAGCGGCGGCGAGCAACCGAACGCACGTACCGCTAGACTCGAGGTGAGTCACGCCGGATTCGGCACGGGCAAGGCGCGGAGCCTGCGCGGCGGAACGAGGTAGTTCGCGCGGGAGTGAACGGTGAGATACTGCAGGATGCCGCTGTTCGATCGCGTGACGGAGAGGTCGGACCCTGTCATCGCCTCGCGTGTCTTCACGAAATCTGCGATCGAGCGTTGCAGCGAAAGGAAGTGTGTGGCCGCCGTATCGTCGTCGGTCGAGTCGAAGTCCCGTCGAAGGATGATCGGTTCGCCGTCCTCTCGAGCGCGGACGGCCTTCTGGGCGTGGCCGACCGTGCCTTCCTCCTGGGCGACCTCGGCCGCGCTACCCGGAATATCGGTGATCCCGCTCGAATCGCCGAGGTTGTGGCCGGCACCCTCGACTCGGTCGTCCGCGGCGTGAGACGGCGAGAACATCTTGGCGACGCGCTGGGCGCGGCTGTCTTGCTCGTACCACTGGTGGAGGTGGAGCTGAATCTTCGAGAGGTGAATCGTCGTTCCACCGCTGAACGGCCCGTCCTGAATCGTCACACGATCCTCAGTCGCCTGGTTCTGCCTGAACCCGGATTTGAACCCCATGAACATCGGTGCATCTTCCGGGACGGGGTCGCTCTCCGGAATGCCACTGACGCCGGACTGGCGCGCTGCCGGGAGGCCACGCCCGATGAACCCCGTCCGTCGGTCCGCGACGTCGAAGATTCCGTCGATCGTCCCCTCGACCTCGAGGCCGTTTAGTTGCTCGAGTTTCCCTTTTAGGGCTTCCTCGGCACTCAGAGTGACGTGACCGTAGTCGCTGGCCAGGTGAACGAGCGCGTCATACTCGTCGATCGTGGGATCCTCGATCGGTGCGAGCGCGCGTGGTTTGGGCAAATCGACACCGTCGGGGAGGACTGCGTCGAACCGGTCGAAGTACGCCGGGCTGTAGCCGATTACGAACACCAGGCCCCCGTTTCCCCGCTCGTACGCCTTCTCGAGCGTCCGGAACGCGGCCTCGAGTCGGTCGCGTTCGTCGGACGCATCGGCGGGGTTGTCCCCGACGTACTCGAGGCCGAGCAGGAGGTGGTGTTCGGGAGGTCGTACGTTTCCGTACTCGTCGGTCGAGAGAAACTCGTTCCAGGCGTGCTGGCGTCGGGGGAGGTCTTCCGGAGCGAGGGTCGCCTGTGGCACGTCTTCGGTCTCCTCGCGCTGGAGGCACGCGGCGAGCGCGCTCGCACCGCCGGTGGCGACGGCGCTACGAACGAACCCGCGACGCGAGAGTCCACGATCCGATCCGTGCATGGACGTACCTGAGTGCCCGTCGCAGAAGGGGATTGCGGTCCCATCACTCTCGATTATCGGCTCATCCCGAACACGTACACTCAGCGACGTACCGTTCCGAAATGGATACATTTACGAAGCGTGGTTCGTCGAATTCCTCTCGATGGAGCGAGACGGCGAGATCATTCCTCCGGGCCACTTCGTTCGTGGCGAACCCGGTGACGCACCGCTCTCGACGAACCATCAATTCAACGACAGTGCGTGAGCGGGCCAGTCGCGACTCGTCTTTCGGTCGCTTCGGATCTCGGTACGTAACCGTAGCCGTCGGGACCCGGCTACCTCGGATCGCGGCCCCGAGCGACTAGATCTGCGACCCTCGACGTCGTTTGTGGCGGTCGACCCGATCGAACCACTGTCGCACCGACACAGCCATGGCGTGATGTGTGGTACCAATAAATATGAAAGAAGTCGAAGTATTCGCCGATATCGACGCTCCGCCGCCGGTCGTCTGGGACGCGCTCCGCTCGTTCGAGAGCTATCCCGAGTGGGATCCGATCTGCCGAACGATCGTCGGCGTCGCCGTCGAAGACGGTGCGCGTCGGGGACGCGATCGGTCGTCTGCACTCGGTCGTCGCCCCATTCGGCCCGCAGTCGTGGCGATCGAACCCCACCGGCGACTCGCCTGGCTCGATCGGCTGGTCGTGCCGTTCGCGTTCGATCGGTACCACGAGTTCCGCCTCGAGCCGATCGACGACGGTGAGCGATCCGACTGGTCGGAATCTCCGTCGGGTTCACGGTCCACCGATAGTGGCCGCACGCGACTACTCCACCGGGAGACGGTTCGTGGCGTGCTCGTCCCGTTAGTCTTCGATCACGCTCGCGTCGAAGAATCGTTCACGACGATGAACGACGCAATCGCGGCTCGAGCCGAGCGGTCGGCGAGTATCGCCGCCTGACCCGCTCTTCTGGAAGTCGGCCGTCCGTTCCGCGATCCGGTCTCAAACCAACTCCGACAGCCGCGAGAGCGACTCGATTTCGTGTGCCGGTTCGGTCAAGAGCTCGTAACCCATGCGGTGATCGCGACGGATGAACGCCGCGTCGACGCCGGCCGCGTCGGCCGCAGCGATGTCGACCCTGCTATCGCCCACGTACAGCGGATTTTCGACGTCGAGGTCCGCGAACGCTCGTTCCAGATAGTACGGAGTGGGTTTCTTGCGCTCGATCCCCTCGAGCGTCGGCTCGCGGCCGTACCAGACGTCGAACCCACCAAGGTCGCAGTGTTCGATGATGTTCCCGATCGTCTCGTGCTGGTTATTACTGACGATCCCAGTCGGGACCGACAGCGACTCGAGTGTTGCGACGTCGTCGTAGTGTCGTTTCCGACCCGTCCGAAGTTCGGTGAGTTGAACCGCGATCGCCGCATCTTCGCGGGCGGTCCAGAGTTCCTCGGGGTCGATTCCGTGATCGTCCGCGATACGCCGCAACGAGCAGACGTCGGGGCGCAAGAGCGTATCGACGTGATCGGTCGGCGGTTCAGTGACGCCGACGGTTTCGAAGGCGTCGTGCATCGCCTCGACCAGTACGTCCCGCTCCGTTGGCGTCGTCAACACGCCGTCGTTGTCGAAGACAATTGCGTCGTACGCCGTCCCGGTGCTCATGTGGTCTGCGATAGGGCACGAACGAATTTCGGTGTTTTGCCTTCCGGACGATTTCGCGCCGGTCCGTGCGCGATCGCATTCGTTGTCGAGAGCATACGGCCGTCAATTCTCGACTTCTCTCTAAGTAGAAAATACTACTACGGCCGTTGAAATCCAGGATCGACGATGCCGGGCCTCCTGTGACGACCGCTCGATCCGACCCGACCTCGACGACGGGCGGTGATCTGACGATATCGTTGTCGGCTCGAGCGTTCGTTCGCATTCGTCTCGGTGCCTTTCCGTTCGCCATGGTCTCCGCCTTGCTGTTGTTCTTTCCGCCACGGATCTGGGATCGTCTCGCTGCATACGCGTCGAGGACCGATCTCGCGAGTCGGCTCGCGTGGGAGCGACGGAGTGATCCCGCGGCCGATTCGACGCTGTCCGGCGTCGCAGTCTCGCCGCGTATTCGCCGCGGGGTTCGCCTCGCTGGAATGGTATTTCTCGTCGGATTCGCCCGCTCGACTGGGTGGTGGCAGGTGGCGCAGCCAGTCGAGAGACGTTCGGACGTATCCCCGTCCGCAGGTTCAAGTACTGACGGGCGGCCAGAGTCCCCGTGATCTCCATCAACGCACCTCGAACGAGCGTCGGTGCGGTCGAGGCCGTCGTCTCGATCGTTCCGATCGATGCAGCCGATCGACGCGGTTTCAGTCGGGTGGACGATGGGACATAGGGCGCTGGTCGCCTACCGGCGACCGGATTGGCTCTACGATCTCCAATACAGTCACTGGGGGGGCGAGTCGCTGTCGTTCACCGATCGAATAACCGCCGAACCCCCCTGCGCCAACGGCGCGATCGAACGCGACGTGCTAACGGACTCCATCACACGCGATCGTATTTTGACGGATTATCTCGATCCGTGCATTCACGAAGCGCTGTATCTCGTCACACCGGCGGCCGAGCACGCGGTCGACTCCTTTCGAGTCTGCTGGCTCGAGTGGGGCGGTGGGTGGGACAGCGGTCGGGGCGCGGCCGTCGCGGTCGAACCCGCCGATGACCGCGCGCTCAGGGTCTGGTTTCGGTCGACCAAGACGACACTGGCGGACGTCATCGAGATGGGCGCGCTCTCGCGGCGAGCCGCCCAGGCGTATCTCGAGGCTCGAATCTGCGATGAACTGGACGCCGCGGTTTACACCTACGACGACGTGCCTGCGACTGATCCTGACCGGACGGACGCCTCGAGGTCTGACCGCTAGCTCGAGACTCAGAAGCGGGATTCCGAGGATCAGCTCTACGGGTCGGACGCGTCCGATAATACACAGGAGCCAGACGCGTCTGATCGTAGAGACGGGACTGACGCGAAAGACAGTACAGATGGGACTGACGCGGACGATGGGGCAGACAAAACCGACGGTGAGGACCGGCCCGGTTGAACTGAACTCACTCGCCGGACGCCCATCGCGTGTCCGCGAGTGTGCGCTGAACGACGTCGTTACCAACGGCCTCCGCCAGCGTTTCGAAGCCGACCCGTTCGCTCCGGTCGGTCGCGTTCGCGACCAGCCGCGAGACGATGAATTCGGGCGTCGAACGCCCGACCGTCCCGAATCGAGGCTGGTAGTCGACGAGTAACTCGAGATCGGGGCTCAGCCCTTCGGCGAAGATACCGTCGACCCGCGCGTCGGACGGCAACGGCTCGAGATCGTCGGCGAGGTGGGTGACGAATACGCCGAGGGCGTCGCGATCGACGGAAAGCGTAACCAGGCCGTGAAGCAGATCCGCAGCGCTACCCGGCTCCGTGATCGCCTCGAACTCATCGACCAGCATCAGGGTGCGCCCGTCCGTCGAGAGCGGCGGAACGATAGACCGCAGCGTCGACTCGAGGACGCCAGCGTTGAAGCTCGCGTGCCGTCTGTGAAAGACCAGGGAGTCAACCGGCGTCACCTCGGCGCGATCGGCCGGGACCGGCAACCCCATCGACGCTAGCAGAACGACCTGACACAGCGTCTCGAGCAGGGTCGTCTTCCCACCGCTATTCGCACCCGTCAGGACGGCGACGCGCTCCTCGCCAGGGACGGAGTCGACGCCTGCAGGGACGCTCGTGATGCCGTGCTCGCCGAGCGCATACGTGATCGACTGGACGGTCTCGTCGTCGCGCGAGGCAAGCGTGAGATTCCGCGCGTTGATCACGGAGACGGTGGCCGCCCCACCGTCGACGAACACGGGACGCGAACAGTCGTACTCGAGCGCGAAGCGCGCGAGCGAGAGATGCAGCGCGATGTCGTCGACCGCCTCGACGGCCTGCGCGACGCCCTCGCGAGCGTCCTCGAGCGTGTCGCGAAACTCGTTCGCGACGGCTTCCTCGCGCTCGTCGATGGCCGCGGTAAGGTCGCTTCGGAGCGTACGCAACGTTTCGCCGACGAAATCTGTCGCATCAGTCGCATCGGTCGGCATTGCTTCTCGGACCTGATCGATCGTTACGGCCGTCTCGCTCAGGAGGTAGTCCTCGAACGACTGGCGGAACCCCTCGACGTCGCGGACGCCCTCCGAACGGAGGTCCTCGATCAACGAGAGCGCATTCGCGTCCACGTCCTCGACCGCTCCAAGTGCATCGCGCAATCGGTCGAGTTCTTCGTCCGCGCCGTCACGCACTCGGCTCCCGTCGAGCGCGGCTAGCGCCTCTGCAGCCTCGACCAACCGGTCGCCGTCGAGGTCGGCGATGACGGCGAACGGTCCGGAGTCGACCCCCGCCTCGAGCAGGGCCAGTGCAGCCTCGACGGCGGCGCGTTCGCTGCCGTCACGCTCGTCGTAGCGATCGTAGGCATCGAGGACGGCGATGCGATCGTCGTCGGAAAGATCGGCCCAGGCGTCGCGGGCCGTGAGGACGTCCTCGAGTCGGTCCTCCATCGCGTCGCGGCTGGCGAGCGGCGTGAGCACTCGAATCCGATCGGCCGCGCGCTGGGTGACGGCGTGACCGACGGCGAGGTCCACCAGTTCCTTGTATGCCGACCGGGCGTCACCGGTCGCCAGAATATCTATTCCGGCGCCGCCCGTCGCCCTGCGTAGGATGCGCGTCGCCCTGCCGCGGGCGAGGCCGGCATCGGAAAGCGCCCGCACGTCCCCGCTTTCGATCGCCCGGATCGCCTCCTCCCTTCCCAGTTCGTCGACCAGCGTCTCGCGCGTCTTCGGGCCGACTCCCCAGTACTCCTCGAGTCGCATACTCCCTGCACTCGAGGCGACCGCCTTGAACGCTGTGTCATCGGCCTGTCACCCACGGACCGATACGACGTCCGATGGCCCTCGCAGACGAGAGTCGCCTCACCGGGTCGATCAGCGCTGAGCGTAGATCACTCGTGCCGACCCACGACTCGCGTTCCACCGCGGGAGCGAGCGCGTCGGCGCGCGATAGATATCCACGAACGTGAACAGCAGTGGGGTGAGAAGGAGACCGTAGAAGCACAAACACGGGGATTTTTATCGACTCGGCGCCCTACTCACTCTCATGACTGATGGGCGGGGCGAGACTCCCCGGCGAACAGGAATGACCGAAAAGTGTGGCGTCGTCGGCGTCTCACTAGACGGTCGGGACGCGGCACGACCGTTGTACTACGCGCTCTACGCACTCCAGCATCGAGGGCAGGAATCGGCGGGTATCGTGACCCATGACGGGTTCCAGCAGCACAGTCACGTCGAGATGGGGCTCGTGGGGGACGCATTCGGTGAGGACGACCTCGATACGCTCAACGGGTCGGCGGGAATCGGCCACGTGCGCTATCCAACGGCCGGTTCCGTCGATTCGTCCTGTGCGCAGCCCTTCTCCGTCTCGTTCAAGAGCGGTTCGCTCGGCCTCTCGCACAACGGCAACCTCGTCAACGCCGACGAGATCCGCGACGAACTCGCCGCCGCGGGCCACGCGTTCACCAGCGACGGCGACACGGAGGTCATCGCCCACGACCTCGCACGGAACCTCTTAGAGGAGGATCTGGTCCGAGCGGTCAAACGCACTATGGGTCGGATCCACGGGTCGTATTCGCTGACGATCAGCCACGACGATACGATCCTCGGCGTGCGTGACCCACGGGGTAATCGACCGCTTTGTATCGGGGAACTCGAGGACGGCTACATTCTGGCATCCGAGTCGGCGGCGATAGACACCCTCGACGGGGAACTCGTCCGCGACGTTCGACCGGGCGAACTGGTCGTCCTCCAGGACGGTGGACAGGGATTCGACACGTACCAGCTCGTCGAACAGGAACACACGGCCCACTGCTTTTTCGAACACGTCTACTTCGCGCGACCCGACAGCGTTATCGACGGGACGCTCGTCTACGAAGCCCGGCGCGAACTCGGCCGCAGACTCTGGGAGGAAAGCGGCGTCGAGACAGACGTCGTGATGCCAGTCCCCGACTCCGGACGCGCGTTCGCCTCGGGGTACGCCGACGCCGCGAGCGAGACGACCGCCGACAGCGAACCACGAGCCGGGGACGACGAAGGCGTCGAGTTCGCCGAGGGGTTGATGAAGAATCGATACGTCGGCCGAACGTTCATCATGCCAACTCAAGACGAGCGCGAACGCGCCGTTCGGCTCAAGCTCAATCCGATCAAGTCGACTGTCGAAGGGAAAACCGTCACCGTGATCGACGACAGCATCGTCCGCGGGACGACCTCGACCCAACTCGTCCAACTGCTCAAAGATTGCGGCGCCGAGGAGGTTCACGTCAGAATCGGTGCGCCCGCCATCGTCGCCCCCTGTTACATGGGAATCGACATGGCGACCCGCGATGAGCTGATCGCCTCGGACAAATCGACCGACGAAATCCGCAGGGAAATCGCCGCCGACAGTCTCGCATACCTCTCGACCGACGCAGTCGCTGACGTCTTAGAGCAGGAACGCATCGACCTCTGTCTCGGTTGTGTGACGGGCGAGTACCCCTACGACATCGAGGGGGAAGAGACCGACCGCGACGTGAGCTGTCCCGACCTCGGCGGGCAACCGATGCACGCGGACGACTAATATCACAGGATTGTGGTAATCGCGGCTACCGCAGGCAGGCCGCAACGACCTCGAGCATTCCCTCGCCGCGGACTTCGTCGGCGAACAGGGGGACGCGGCGCACGTCGGTACCCCGAAAGAGGTCCTGCGCTTCGGCCAATGCCGACTGCTGGACGTCCCACCGCCGCTGGCAGAACTCGCAGTCGTCGAGGTTCGGCTGCAGGAATTCACCCTCGACGTCCGCCGTCACGTTCGACAGGGGTTCCATCACTCGGTTGACGACGACGGTTCCGACCGGAATCTCGAACTCGCCGAGTTGCTGGCGGAGCCGCTTCGATTCGATGACGCTCATCTCTTCGGGGACCATGACGATCCGGAAATCCGTTCGCGCCGGGTCACGCAGCGCGGCACGCAGGCGCTCGATGCGCTCGCGCAGTTCCTGCAAGTCCGCGACGTTTCCGCTGGTCTCTGGGACCTCTGCCCCGCCGAACATCCCTTTGACTCCGTCAACCATCCCGCTGATGCGCTGGCGAAATTGCACGAGCCGGCCCATCATCGTGTCCATGATCTCGGGCAGTTGCAGCAGTCGAAGGGTATGACCGGTGGGAGCCGTGTCGATGATCACGCGCTCGAATCGTTCGTCGTCCATGTACTCGAGCAAGAGTTGCATCGCGGCGGCCTCGTCTGCACCGGGCATCGCACCCCCGAGGAGCGCCTCCATCGGCGATTCGTCGCCAAACAGTTCGCCCACTCCGCCGAGGGGACTGTCTGCGGCATCGCCGCCGAGTGATCCGCCGCCGGTCTCGGCGGTGGGACCGCCGAGAAACGCGGTCTGTCCCTCCTCCAGTGCAGCATCGGGGTCGATTTCGGCCGCGAAGAGCGGGACGTCGTCGCGAATTCGATCGGGTCGCGCAGGGACGTCCGTCTCGAACGTATCCGACAGGGAGTGGGCAGGATCGGTCGAGACGACGAGCGTCCGGGTGCCACCGCAGGCGCTGTCCAGCGCGGTCGCTGCGGCCATCGTCGTCTTCCCGACGCCGCCTTTCCCTCCGTAGAGTATATAGTCTGGTCCGTCGATCGGTTCGTCGGACGGCTGAACGTCGATGGACTCCCGTTCCCCGGCCACCTCGTCGTCGACCGAGTCGGTCGGCGTTACCTCGATCCGTTCTACACCGCCGTTCGTATCGGTCGCCGCCTCGTCTTCCCCGTCGACTGACTCGACGTCGATCCCACTCATGTGCTCCAGTTTCCCGCCCAGACAGGAGTATTCGTCGGTCTCGATTCGACGGATGTCAGACCCGGTCCTCGCTCGAGTCTGGAGCGGGGACGGACGTTCGGGCGGCTGTCGGGAATCGCATTGTGGCGCTCGGATCAGGAATCGTGATTTCGCGGTACGAGCCCTCCGGTGCGACGCCACGAGCAGTGTCGAGTGCAACCAGAGTGATCCGGATCGCCCACAGCGTCGCATACAGTACCCGGGTGGCTGGATTGGACGGACGGCGTACTGGAGTCGATTCCGGGCCGCCGACAGCTGCCGGTACACAGTTCGAATCCGGCGCCGTTTCCATAAAATCCACGAATCGACCGCGACTGGACAGCGCTCCTGCATGTCCCGGCCGACGATACCGAGTGTGTATCCCGTCCGGCGTGTCACACCCTCGAGCGGCGCTCCTCGAGTCGCCGCGTCGTTTCAGTGGCGGGTCGTCAAACGAACAGCGACAGCAGGAGTTAGGACATAGTTAACGGCGAAAGAGTCGCTTGCGTGAGAACGAACGCGACGACGACGGCCTCAAGCAGCATCTCTCGCTACGTGAGAACCCGTCGCGTATCCGTGTTGTGGCCGGCGGATTACTCGTGTCGGGACGTCGCCTGCGGCCGGAGAATCGGCGGGGCGTGGGTCGGACGGGCAGTGAGTTACGCGGTCGGAATGATAGGGAAAGAAGCGAGCGCGTGTCCGGGGACGACGGATCAGTCGAAGTAGTCTGCCAGACGTGCTGCGGCCTCCTTGACCCGCGGCGAGACGAGCGCGAACCGAAACCACGCTGTTCTCGAATCGCCGAATGCCTCACCGGGCATCCCTGCGACGCCGACGTCGTCTATCAGTCGCATCAAGTTCTCGAGCGACCCCGGGTAGCCGTCGAAGCGAGCCATCACGTAGAACGATCCGTTCGGTCTGGTATACTCCGCCCCCGCTGCGTCGAGCGCGTCGGTAAACGTGACAACGCGTTCGCGGAGTCGGTGCCGATTGCGCTCGTAGTATTCGGTCGGTGTCTCGCGGAGGGCGTTCAGAACAGCGTACTGACCGGGCCTGGTGGTCGCCACGTTGACGAGCATGTGTCGGCTTTTGGCCGCCTCGACGAGATCCGGCGGGAAGATCGAATATCCGACTCGAAGCCCCGTGGCTGCCATCGATTTCGAGAACGCGTTGGTGACGATCCGATGAGTGGAATCGATCGACAGCGCGCTCGTAAACTGCCCCGAGAGATCGTAATGATCGTACACTTCGTCGCTGATCAGGATCGCATCGTGTGCTTCGGCGACCGTGACCAGTTCCTGCATCGTCGCTTCGGGATAGACCGCACCGGTGGGATTGTTCGGCGTGTTCACCACGATCGCCACTGTGTCGTCGCTGGCAGCGTCGCGAACGACATTCGGGTCGAGACGTCCGTCGGCCGACGTCTCGACGAAGGTCTGCGTTCCGCCGAGCATCGTCGTCTTTCCCGGATAGTACGGGTAGACGGGATCCGTCAACAGGATCTCGCTCCCGTTGTCGCGCTCGAGCGCTCGCGCCATCGCGAGGTAATTCGCTTCTCCCCCTCCGTTCGTGATGACGACCTGATCGTGGTCTACGCCGCGGCGCGCCGCGATCTCCTCGCGGAGTTCGAGTACGCCTTCGCTGGGTGGATACTGAAATCGGTCTGGCTCGAGGTCGGCGTATTCCCGGAGTCCCTCGCGAAGCGCCGCTGGCGGTTCCCAGTCGGGGTTTCCGCTGACCATGTCGATGACGTCTCGGTCCGCCGCGTTCGCGTACTCCATCACCCGGAAGAACAGCGGCGTTTCGTAGTTCATGTCGTATCGAGTACTGCGTCGGCGCTCTCAGTCGTTCTTTTGGTTTTCGCCCGGACGGTGACGAGTCGCGTCTCCGTCGTCACGAACGTCAGTCCTTGGGTTGACATCCGAGCGGCCCGTTGACTCGAGCATGAACGACGACATGGATCGCGACCTGGCGATGAAAATCGGTGACGTCTTGCGCGATGCCGAGGAGACGCTGGCAGTCGCGGAATCCTGTACCGGCGGCCTGATCGGTGCTGCAATCACCGCGGTGCCGGGCGCGAGCGACTACTTCGACGCCGGGCTAACGACCTACGCCTACGACGCCAAGCGACGACACCTCGGAGTCAGCCGCGAATCACTCGACGAACACGGTGCCGTCTCGGAACCCGTGGCTCGAGAAATGGCGCAGGGAATTCGGGACGTCGCGGACGTAACCTGGGGTGTCTCCACGACGGGAGTCGCTGGTCCGACTGGCGGGAGCGACGAAATTCCCGTCGGGACCGTCTACATCGGGGTGTCGTACGCGGCCCCGTGGGGAACCGACGCGTCGTACTCGACCGTGTCACGGTACGTCTTCGACGGTGATCGCGCGGAAGTGCGCGCGAAAACCGTCGAACAGTCGCTCGAAGACCTCCTCGCGGAACTCGAGACGCACTGAACTCGGTGCGCTGCTGATCGAACCTGTCAGTGGTCTCTCTCGAGGGGTCGGATTCAGTAGTCACCGCTCGAGAAAAACACGTCTGGATGATACTCTTGAGAGTAAACTATTCGTGGGTTGCCCCCAGAGGCGACTACATGAATAAGAAGGGCCACGTGTTGAACGCCGTTCTTTTGAGTATCGGGGTGGGGTATCTGCTCGAACCCACGGGGAATCTGGAGACGTTCGAAACGATCGTTATGATCGGCGTTCCGATCACGCTCGGAGCCCTCTTTCCGGACGTCGACACAGCCTTCGGCAGGCATCGAAAGACGCTGCACAACTTGCCGATCCTCGTCGGATTCGTCGTGTTTCCATATGTATTCGACAACCTCGCGTACGTCTGGATCGGTGTGTTGACCCATTACGTCCTCGACGTCGCAGGGAGCAAGCGCGGCATCGCGCTGTTCTATCCAGTCTGGTCGAAGGAGTTCGGACTGCCGATCGGCGTCACGGTCAGTAGCAAGCGGGCCGATCTCATGATGGTGTCCGTCACCGCGGGCGAACTCGTACTCGCCGGCGCAGTCGTGTTTCGGGTGCCACAGTGGGGGTTCTCGGTCGGGCGACAACTACTGGGAATCTAGTCGCCCGTTTTAGACACCAATCGAGTGCGAGACCAGTCGCACTGTCTCGGGTTACCAGTCGTTCTCTGGAACGATAGACAACTGGTTGCCGTTGATCTCTACCCGATACTCGTCGACGACGAAGGACAGTTTCGGGTCGTTGGTGGTCGTGACGAGCGTATCGAGCGCCTCGGGATTGACGTGATCGTACAGTGCAGAGTCAAGTGTCATCGGGAGGTCGGTCGGATCGACGTTTTCGATACCTGCGATGGCGTTGGCAATCGCAACCGTCGGCGTCGTACTCGACCAGACGTATCGACCACAGAACAGTTCGTCCCCCATGTGTTGGCCCCTATAAGATAACCCATCGAGGACTCACTTTGGTATGGTGTAATTATCCCGGTAACAACTGTCAGTTTCGCAGGCCTATTTCGTGACCGACCCTGTGCGAGATGGGTGCGAACAGGAGGGACGTCACTCGTCGCAGGCCCCACTCCCGGTCGAGAAGCAATCTCGAGAACTACTGGCGATTCGGCGTCCAGTCTTCGCAGGCGTCCATGTCGTCCATCGCCGTCTCGTGGCGGGCACAGTAGGGAATCATTCCGTCCGTCGAGCGAACGTACTCGAAGTGTCTGCAGTTCCCACAATAACGGTCGGTGGGTACATCCGACCGTGCGTTTGGCGAGTCCACGACCCCTGTGCCGGTGTCGTCGTCTGCCTCGAGCGGCGAGGAGATGTCCGCAGTCGTCGATCCGCCGTCGCTGGTCGCGGCACCGACGGATCGCTCGGTCGTCGCGCCACCCCCGCCGATTCCCGTCGAGCGCAGGAATCGACGCGTGCTCGATCCTCCCTCCTGCAGATCGGCCGCGTCACCGTTTTTCGTGGCCGTTTCAGCGCTCGCGTTCGTCTGCGTTTCGATGTCCCCGTCCGGCGTTCCACTGCGAAAGTCAACTCCTCCGAGCCTGCCCGAACTATTCGATTCGTCGACTTCGACGACGGTTTTGTTGTGGCGGGTGACGTTCATTTCGAGGTGTCCGCCGGGGTCGTTGCGTCGTTTGAACGTTGCGACGGCGGCGAACAGACACCAGATCGCGGTCAAGAGCCCGAGCAAGTAGATCGCAGAGACCTCGAGCGTCAGTTGGTCGCTGCCGTATCGCCACTGATGGGGGTAGGCGTGCCAGAAGAGCGTGACTCCCAGCATACAGAGGCTCGCGCTGATCGCGGCCGTCGCCTGGATACGACGGCTGGCCGGTAACACGACGAAGACGCCGACGAGGACGGTCGGAACGCTGAGTCCAGCCAGAACGCCCGCAGCACGGACCGTCGCGAACTGGGCGGCCATTCCTCCAGAGAGTTCGGCTACGAAGCCACCGACGGGGTCAGTCGTCGCCACGAGGACGGCCACGACGGCCAGTAACCCGCCGAGCAGGACGAGCGCCGTTCCCGTGTACAGCCGGCGACTCGTCACCCCAGGCGCGGTTCCATCGTAGACCTCCGTCAGGCTTGTCATGCAGGCCTGTTCGGTGCCCTCACACAAAACGATACGTCAGACACATGTAGTCTGTTAGATGATTACTGTGACGGCCGAAACGCAGGGCGGACCGGAACGCGGGGCGGACCGGTTCACCGCCCGAAACGAAAGCTTGAATCGGCGGCCACCCAAACGACTGTTTATGAGCGACGAGGAAGCGGACTCGGAGCCGGCGGTTTCACTCGGCGAACGCAGGCCCGTCGATGGCGCGCCCCTCGCCCGGGTCAGTTCCCGACTGACCTGGCCCAAAGAGAAGAGCGAGGTCGATCGACTCGAGGGCGACACTGTCATCCGGACGCCGGACGGCCCACGCGAAGTTTCGGCCGTTCTCGAGGACGTCGACGAGACGTACTTCGAACGATATCAGGAGTTCGAACGTCACGTCCAGGACGTGATCGGAACTGGCCCTGTGCCGACCGCGGACGAATAGTATCGTGGCGTCCGAACCGGATCACCGTAGCGGTCGCTGGTTCCAGCGCGGACCGGGGCTCACCTGGGTGCAGAAGTCGCTGGTGATCGGTGCCGTCGTCGCACTGTTGTGGATGCGATTCGTTCCGAACAGACTGGGTCCACGGGTTGTCGTCGACAGCGTCCTGCTCATTGGAGGGCCGCTCGCGCTCGGACTCTCGCACGGCAATCGAATCGGCTGGCGCATCGACCGGCTCGCGGTTCGAAACACGATCCTTCTCGCATTGTTCGTCATCCCGTTCTACGTCGTCGGTTCGACGTTCCCGACGATTCGCGCGTTCTATCCGATCTGGGAGACGTCGGCCGCGCCTGCAACGTTCGTTCCCCACGCCCTCAGACTCATGGTTCTCGCGCTCGCGGCAGAGACCTACTACCGAGGATTGCTCTGTGTCGGCGTCAGGGAACTTGGATTCGTCGCCGTGTTCATCAGCCCAGTCGTCTACATGCTCCACCACTCCTCGAAGCCGCCGATCGAGTTCCTGCTGTCGGGTCCGACAGATGTGTTGTTCGGCGCCGTCGACTACAAATCGAATTCCATCCTCCCATCCGTACTCGCCCACGGCGGCGGACTCGTCCTGCTCGACTGGCTCGTTCTACACGAGCCGCTGTTCGATCCGTCGATCGTCGTCCAGTACCTCGAGTGGCTTCCCGTTCCGCTCTAATGCGCGCTCGTTACGAGAACGAGTGGGCTGGACATCCCGCCGATTGGCCGTTCGTTTCCGTCGCGATACCGACGGTTCGTACGCCGGAATGTGATGTCATTTCGGGGTACAGTCACGACCATCAACATTTATTGGTTCGACTCGCGAGGTGCAACTATGGACACCCGCATGGCGATTTCCGCTCTCCTGGTGTGTACGCTCGGCGCACTCGCCACACTGGTAGTCCTGCCACTGGTGAAGTATGTCGTGTCGGCTTGTCTGCTCGCAGCACTTCTCCGTCCTGCCAACGAACGACTGGTCCCGCGAGTCGGTACCCGAGTCGCTGCGATCACGCTCACAGGGGTTACCGTCGTCGCCGGCATCGTTCCGCTCGTCCTCGTTTCGGTCGTCGTTCTCCGCACGACAGTTTCGACTCTCGAGGCGGTCGACGGAACGCGAACCGCGACGTACAGTCGCAAGGTGGCCCAATCCACGCTCGGGCTGAACGACGAGACGGTCGTCGCACTCGAAGCCGCCGTTCAGTCGGAACTCGACGGAGCGTTTTCGAGCGTCGCCGAGGTGACGCTTTCACGGACCATCGATCTCGTTACCCTGGGCGTCGACCTGGTCGTCGGCTCGATCGTCTTCCTCTTTGCGCTATACTATCTCCTCAGGGACGGTCCGGCGGTCGTTAACTGGTTCCGTGACGTCTCGCCCCTCGATCCTCGAGTGTTCGACGAACTGTTCGCCGAAGTGGCCGATGTCACCCGCGCTGTCCTCCGCAGTCACGTTCTGGTTGCGCTCGTACAGGGGGTACTCGGCGGCCTGGGACTGGCGATCCTCGGTGTTTCGTACGCAACGACGCTCGGGGTCGTTCTCGTCCTCGTCTCGGTTCTCCCGACGATCGGGATCTGGCTGGTCTGGGGTCCTGTAACGATCGCTCACGCGGCTTCCAGTGGACTCGTACGCGGCGCCGTCGTGCTGGGTTACGGGCTGGTCGTCCTCCCCGTCACCGATTACTACCTGCGGGCGTTCCTCGTCGATCGCGGCACCGATCTGCACCCCGCGGTCGCCCTGCTCGGGGGTATCGGCGGTCTCAACCTGTTCGGGATCGTCGGGCTGTTCGTCGGTCCCGTCGTCCTCGCGAGCTTTAAAGCGGTCGTGACGATCGTGAGCCGACTCGGTCGCCACTCCTCGCGACCCGGACTCGCTGACATCGAACGGGATCGGCAGCTCGCTGAACAGAGTAGGTAGGTGGTTCCGCCACGGCGCCACCGCTCACCCCGATTTGGAGAAGGCGTTCAGGTTCGACTGCAACCCCGCTGCGAGTTCGGATTTTCGCTGCAATCGTGTGTGTGACACCGGCAACCGGGTCGCGACTTCCGATACCGCCTCGTGGAACGACTCCGCCTCGCCGTACTCGCCGTCGAAGGCGTTGCGGACGCTCTCACGAACCTGCCAGACGCCGACCGGAGCCCAGTAGTCGTCGCTCACTTCCCGTAAGACGAGACACTTCGCCTGGCGGCCGATCGACTCGAGGTACTCGAGGACCCCCAGTCGAGCAGCATAGTAGGCGCCCGCCGTCTCCTCGACGTAGCTCGAGCGTCCCTCGTATCCCTCCGACGCGCTTGCCATCCAGACGTTGTCCTCGGGATCCGGGTTCCAGATACTGCCCGGCGCTTTCATCTCGACGAGTTCGAACTCCCAGGTGCCGGGCGCGAGGACGATCCAGTAGCGGTTCCCGAGGTACTCGTTCGCCCAGACCTGCACCTCGTCGATACTCGATGCGTTCCGTATGCGACCGCGCAGGTAGGTCCCGATCGTGTCGTCGACCGCGGTGATCGACCACCGCGTCGGGACGAGTCGGCGCTGTTTCGTCTCGCCGAGCGCGCCCGCAGAAAGAATCGAGTTAATGTCGTAGACGTCGAAGCCGCGGCGGTAGAGGTACGTCATCGCCCCCTGGGCCTGCCAGTCGTCGTCCTCTAAGGTTTTCTTGATCGGACGGGGGACGGACGGGTTCTCGCGCAGTTCCGCGTTGCGAGCGCTAGCGCGGGGACCGCGCGGGGTCGCGACGTCCGTTCCGGTATCCAGACCGAGGTCCGGCGTGTCGTCCAGTCCGATTTCGAGGTCCACGGGCCGATCGGCGATGGCGACCTCGCGCTGAACGCCGACGAAGCCGTCCCAGGTGTCGTGGACGGACGGCGCCAGTCGACTCGCGATGCTTGGCGAATCGACGTTCGCGCGCTTGCTCGAGTTGAGGAGCCCCGTCCGCCGCTGGAGGACGTCATCGATCGCGTACCCTTGCTGGTACCAGTCCCCGTCGGTGACGTACTCCTCTGCGGCGTCTTCGTCGCCGACCGGAGAGAGCAATCCGATCGTGATGTCCGGGTAATTCGACCGCCCGACGAAGATCGACGGCGAGGTCGAACCAACGAGAGTGTCGTCGCTCAGCGCATCGTCGAACCGGCGCTCGAACTCCGCGAGATGATCAGTGATCGCATAGGACTTCTCCTTGGCGAGTCGGCGGCGCTTTGCCTCCTCGTCGGGCTCGAGGTCCTCGATGTAGTCGTCGAGGCGCATTGGTTCGGAGTTCGGTCGGCACGGCTTTGAATGTTGAGTTCCTGTCGGAGAGCTCTCGTCTCGGTTGCGTTCCAGGCGGGAGCTATCCAGGTGGGACGAAAACAGCCCGTCGGCTGGGCGAGTTCGTTCGACGACGGGACCGACCGGCTGAAATGTCAGAGGCAGAGGTTCGGTGGCGTCGGCCTACCGAACCTCACCCGCCAATTCACGCCGGATCGATAAGTACCCGACAGCGCGTTTTCAGAGTCGGAAAACGGTGGTCGAAGTATCGCCATCTCGGTCGCCGGCCACGTTCTTCCGCCCGAACAGATCGGTGCGACGGCTGTTCGACGACGGTGGCGCGACGACGAGTAACGAACGACCGTCCTGGAACGGTTCGAGAAAGACAACCGTTAAAAACGGCGGGCGGGAAGTGGTGCGTATGAGTACGACCGAGGATCGAGAGACGCGCTCCTGCGTCTCTTGTGGACTCAATATCGCGGGCACGAACGCCGCCGCATTCAAGTGTCCGGAATGCGGCCAGCAGGTCTATCGCTGTGCCAAGTGCCGCAAGCAGAGTAACCTCTATGAGTGCCCTAACTGCGGGTTCACCGGTCCATAAGTTCACCATGGGAAAAGTCGCTGCCAAAATCAAGGTAATGCCGGACAGCCCCGAAATCGACCTCGACGCGCTTCAGGAGCGCCTCGAGAGCGCTCTTCCGGAGGGGGCGAAAATTAACGGCGTCGAGCGCGAGGAGGTTGCATTCGGCCTCGTCGCCCTCTACCCGACCGTGATCGTTCCGGACGGTGCGGGCGGCACGGAGACAGTCGAGGAGAACTTCACCGACGTCGATGGCGTCGAAAGCGTCGGCGTCGAAAACGTCGGCCGGATTTAACGACGGCCGGTATCGTTTTCAGCCGATTCACGCCCCTCACGAGTCGGTGGTCTCGACTCCGGCATTACCATCCCGAACGCCTTTCGTCGCAGGAGCACTGGAAACGGCCAATGGACGCCCGAACAGTGTTCGCCTGGGTACTGGTGACCGCGTCGGTCGTGATACTCTGGTTACTCGCGAAGCCGTTTTTGTCGTGGCTGCTGGTGACGGGGCTGCTCGCGTTCGTTTTTACACCCGTCCACCGACGGCTCGAGGACCGCGTCGGAACGCGCGTCTCCGCTGGTACACTCTCACTGCTGGTCGTCGCCGTCACCCTCGGTACGCTGTTGCTCGGCGCGACCGTGGTGTTGGAGCAGGGCCTCACGCTGCTGGAGAACGTGTCGCGGTCGGGGGTACTCGGACAGACAGATCGGTTTCTCGAGCAGCGACTCGGGATGGACGTCCCGATTCAGTTGCTCACAGAGCGGGGGATCAGTCGCGTCACTGCGTACGCGGGTGGCAGCGTCTCGTCTTTCCTGAGTGAAAGCTTACACGCGTTTCTGGAATTCCTACTGCTCGTGTTCGTCTTCTACTACCTTCTCAAGGACGGCGATCAGGCTGTCGAGTGGGTCACGCAGATAACGCCACTTCCGCCGCGCGTGAACGACGAACTGCTGACTTCGACCAACGACATGACGTGGGCGATCCTCAAGGGTCACGTCCTCGTCGCGTTTATTCAGGGGGCCGTCGCCGGCATCGCCCTCTTCGTTACCGGCGTACCGGAGGCACCGCTTCTGACGGTTGCGATGATGATCCTGGCGCTCGTTCCCATCGTCGGCGTGGCACCGATCCTCGGCGCAGCAGTGGTCTACCTCTCTATCAACGAGCAGCTACTGTCGGCGGCGTTCGTGGTCGTCTGGGGACTTACTTCGGTCGCCGTGACGGACGACTATCTGCGAGCGATGCTGATCGATCGCGGCTCGGAGTTGCACTCCGCGGTGATCTTCGTCGGCATTCTGGGTGGAACCTACCTTCTCGGACCGGTCGGTCTGTTCGTCGGCCCGCTGCTTATCGGGTTCGCGTTGACGGCCATCGAAGTACTCGGTGATCACTACGACGTGATTCAGCGGCCCGCGAGATGACCGAAAACGACGACCGCCGGTTAGCTCTGATTTCGCTCTCGATTCGCGCCGAGGTCTGCCTGGGAAACGATCTCTGCCCCCATAGGCGAGAGGTCGACGGTCACGTCCTCGGTGATGGCCTTGCTGATCTCGTCTAAGTTACCCGCGAGCACGGTTAACACGTCGTCGGGGTTCGCGTACAGGAGCATGTTCCCGTCCTGTCCCTCCGCGACGAGTTGCGTGTCGTTCAGGACGATCTGATTGTTCTGAATCGTCGCTGAAACGACCGGTAACGCCGCAGGTTTCCCCGGTTCGTCGTCTCTGACCCGTCGAATGTGCACTTCGTCGAGATCGATGACCTCCTTGTGCTTCTTGATCTGTTCGGCGCAGTTGACCATATCGTTGAGAAGGGCCGTTCGTTTCTCGTTGCCGTGATCGCCATCGAGACAGTGCTGACAGACGCGGAGTTCGAGACGCATTGACCGCCGATTAGGGACGGAGACCGATGAGAATTCCGCTTCGATACCCGGCCGAGCGCGGAGCCGAACCATCGTCGGGTTGCCGGTTCCACGCTGATTCCACGCTGGGTACCGCGTTCACTCGCGTAGCCGGTCGTGAATGTCCTGGATGTGCTCGGTCCCGCGGTCGACGTAGCCCCCGTGAAAGCACAGCGTGTGATCGACATCGAGTGCTCCGAGCGCGGCGACCGACTCGGTCGCGCGATCCATCTCCGGCGTGAAATGGGGTTTTGGCCCTGCGAGCGGTACGTCACCGTCTGCGACGAGCGCATCGCCGGCGATCAATAGATTTCCGTCCGGAAAGTAAAGCGAAATATGCCCCGGTGAATGTCCGGGCGTCGCGACGACCTCCATCGGGCCTGCAAGCGTCGAGATCCGAGCGCCGGCCATCAGTTCGAGGTCGACTTCGACAGGCGTGTAGCGGTCCCCATCACTCTTTATCGGGTCGTGCTCGCCAGATAGGTACGGAACTTCGTCGCGGTGGCACGCGACGACCGCGTCGATTCGCTCGAGCAACTCGGCGAGGCCTGCGGCGTGGTCTCCGTCGTGGTGCGTGAGAACCACCAGCCAAACGTCCTCGAGTTCGAACCCCAGCGTTCGGAGGGTAATCCCGAGTGTATCGACGGCACCGCGAGGGCCGACATCGATGAGTACCAGCCCGCGTGCGGTCTCCGCGACCGTCGGCGTGACCGTAATCTCTCGACCGCCGTAGTCGACCGTGATCGGCAACGCGTGGACACCAGCGCTCCGTTGCATGCAGTGGCCATTCGGTGCCACAACGATAGATCTATCCGTCTCTCGGTACCGGGGACGCGAACCGCCATCAGACGGCCTGCCCTCGCCCCAATCATGAATAATTATATAAGTTTATTACCATTGAACAACAGGTTCAGTGTGATGAGAAATAAGTTTGAAGTTTCCACTTACAATTCTGAAGCTAACCCCCTTGCTACGGTTCGAAAACAGGACCTTCCCGATACGGTTCTGCCGTTGATCGAATCGTACGACGAGATTGCTGCCGACAGGGATCGGTTCCTCTGGCAGTGGCTCTATCACCTCTTTCCGACGTTCAGGTTTTCGTGTGTCGACGACAGTCGCGCTCGAACCGTCCGCGACGCGAAATTGGTTGCGACGATATTCGCCGTCGTTGCCGACGACGTCGCGGAACAACACGCCGATCGTGCGACGTTCGACGAGCTAACGGCGGTCCCGTTCGACCACCGGCATTCGAACCCGGATCGTGACGACGTCGACGGTGACGTTATTCAATTTTTGTCGGACGTCTGGGAACAGTTCTCCGTGCGCTACGACAGCGGACCCCGATCTGAGGAATTCGAGAACCTGCTACTGTTCGATCTCAAGCAGGTGTTTCAGGCGATCGAGTACTCGTACCTCGCGAACGACTACTCTGGTCTCGTCTCGGAGCGAGAACTCTGGCGGTACGACGCCTACAACATGCTGATCTTCGTGTACGCCGATATCGACCTCGCGAATGCCCCGTCGTTTGACTCAAGCGAACTATCGCTGCTCCGGCAGGTGTGTGACCGGACGCAGCGAATGGCCCGCATTGGTAACTGGGTTTCGACATGGAAGCGGGAACTCGCCGAGGGCGACTGTAGTTCCGGCGTCGTCGTCCACGCGTTGGAAACCGACATTATCTCCCACCAGACGATACAGATGATCCGGGAGAGCCGGACCGACGAGGTCGTTCGTCCCGTTATCGAGACGATCGACGAGTCCGATGTGGTAGACCATTTCCTCCGGTGCTGGCGAGTCGAGTACGAGAAGGCGATGCAGTTCGAACTCGAGATCGACACTGTCGATGTCGGCGGATATCTCGACGGATTCGAGCGAATACTCGACTACCACATCTCGAGCGAGGGGCACAAGTGAGGTCCAGGTCGTGGCGGGTTCATTACCGGACCCGATTCTCGCAAGGGGTTCGACGGAATTCGGTTCGATATTCGACATCGTCGCCGCGGTTATGGGTGTCGTCGTTCATCGAGGACCGTGGCGGATACACAGAGATACCGTCACCTTATCTCCTTTAAGCGAGAAAATCCCGCCGTGTACGGCGTCCTCACAACGTTTGGTGTTCTGGATAGGCATCGAACCCGTCGGTTTGCTCGACGGGCGTGAATCGCCGCACGAAGAAGTTACATCACGACGTTCTCCACCGCATCGACCTGAACGGACATCCCTTCGGTCGGACAGTGTAACGTGGCCGTTCTGATATGATCTCATTTCGACGCTGAACGCAGTTAGCGTCTCGTCTCCGATAGGATCAGCCGGTGACGTTTTCGCGAATAGAAGACGTCTGTATTATCCGCCTAGTTGATCCTTCACCGTTTATAACTTTATCACCTCATAATGCGTGGCTTGGTATGGTTCGGTCGGTATCACAACACGAAGAAGCCAGCTCCGTCAGTGGAGGAACCGAGGACTCGAACCCAATCCAGTTCACGTACGATACGTACGAGGAACTACTGGTCCAACTGCGATCACGGGGATACGAATTCACGTCGTACGATGGCTCCGTTAGTGACGGCGAGATTTTGTTGCGCCACGACGTGGACTGGTCGCCCCAGCGGGCGACGAAAATCGCGGAAATCGAGGCCGACACCGGTCTCTCCACGACCTACTTCTTCTTGCTCTCTTCGCCGTTCTACAACGCGTTGTATGAGGAGAATCGAGACGCGATCGATCGAATTTCGTCACTGGGGCACGACATCGGCCTGCACTTCAGCACCCACCAGTATTGGTCGTCGGAACCCGCGGACGAGGATCTCGTTGCGGCCGTCGATCGTGAGCGTGACATCCTCTCGTCGGTGGTCGGCGAACCGATCGATGTCGTCTCGTTCCACATCCCGCCGGACTGGGTGCTGAAACGGAGCTATGACGGGTTCGTGAGCACCTACGAGGAACGATTCTTCACTTCGATCGCGTACCGAGGGGACTCGAACCAGCGGTGGCGTGATTCGCCGCCGTTTGCCGACGGGTTCCCCGAGCGACTCCAGATCCTCGTCCACCCGGGCCTGTGGGCTGAATCCGATCAAATGTTCGCCGAGCGATTGTACCGCGAACGCGACGACCGCCATCTGGCGATCAGTGAATTCCTCAATTATCAATTCATCGAAGACCGCGTGAGCAGATCGTAAAACGGTAGCCCTGAACGACGGACATCCTTCGACCTAACCATCGATAAATGAAACACACACAACTCGCACCTGAAGACGAACCGATTCGCGATCCACAGATAGTATTCGCCAGCTGTACGGACGCCGGGTTTGACCTCTTTCGGTACGTCCACGAGGAACTCGTCGAAGTAACCGAACTCGTTTCGCTGACGCCCGAACAGGGCGAGCGAAACGACGTCTGTAGTTACTACAATCACGCCGAGTACGCTGCGGACCAGGGCATTTCGGTCTACTATCCCCAGACCTACGGAATGGACGAGCGGGACGTCGATCACTTCGTCACCCTCAACGCCGATCTGCTCCTCGTACACGGCTGGCAGCGGCTCATCCCTGGAGACGTTCTCGAGTCGTTCACGCGCGGAGCGCTCGGCCTCCACGGGTCGGCCTTTGGATTGCCGAAGGGGAGGGGCCGATCGCCGATGAACTGGTCGCTCATCGAAGACCTCGACAGGTTTCTTCTATCGGTAATGCACCTGGATGAAGGGGCCGATTCCGGTGACGTCGTCGCCACGAATAAGTTCGACATCAATCGTCACGACAACATCCAGTCGTTGTATCATAAACTCGTCATGGCCGGGCAGCAACTGTTCGACGAAATACTCGACGACGTGCTGGCTGGAACCGCAGAATTCGAGGTTCAAACGGCTGAACCAACCTATTACCCGAAACGGAATCCCGAAGATGGCGCTATCCACTGGGAAGATGCGACACGAACGATCTATAACCTCGTTCGGGCCGTCGCACGTCCCTATCCGGGAGCGTTCACCGAACACGACGGAACCCAGATTACCATCTGGGACGCTCAGCCGTTCTCCTCGGATCTACTGCTCGACGAGCACCCCGGCACGGTTGTTCAGGTCTTCCGAGCGAGCCAGCAGTTCGTCGTCAAGACGAGCGACGGCACGTTGCTCGTCACTGACTGGGAAGCGGAAAATTGGGACCCTGAGCGAGGAATGGTTCTCGAGTCGCTCACGAACGAGATATCCGATAGTCCGAATCGAATCGATAGACCAGAACACGAGGACTCGTTGACGCGGTAGTCGTGCGGGCAGCGGGCCGATTCTCGAGCAAACCCCGTCGAGCGGACCATCCCGAATACGTGTGTTTTATAACCGTCACCGGATAATCCGGTCGTACGACCATGCCGAAGTCTAATGGCCCTCGTCAGGGAACTCGGAAGAAGCTCGCGAACAAACCTCGTGATCGCGGTACGTCGCCGCCACAGCGAGCGATTCAGGAGTACGAGCCCGGTGAGAAAGTACATCTGAAAATCGACCCGAGCGTGCCGAACGGTCGCTTCCATCCTCGATTCGACGGGCTCACCGGCGAAGTCGTCGGAAAGCAGGGCAGTGCGTTCAAGGTACAGATCAACGACGGTGGGAAGAACAAAACGCTGCTCGTGACCGCGGCTCACTTGCGCGCGCAGAATCAGGAAAAATCCCGGATCTAACTCAGGGATGACGATCTTCAAAGAGATCGTCGACGAGGAGTTCCTGACGGTCTCGGAAACGAAGGAACTGCTCGCCGACATCGAAGCCGAACGTGCGTTGGACGAGGATCGTGAGTTGCGCTACGAACTCGCGCGAGCGATCGAACACGCAAACCGGTTTGCCGTCCTGGAACCCGACGATGCCCAGGAACTCGTCGACGACTTGCAGGCTCTCGAGAAGGTGGACGAGCCCACTGCCTACAAAATCGCGAATCTGCTGCCGCGGGATCGGGACGAACTTCGGTCGGTGTACGCACAACAGCGATATTCCCTGTCGGGAGACGAACTGGACGAAATCCTCAACGTCGTTGCGCAGTACGTCTGATACTACCAGTCGTCCGATTCACGGACTAATCCAGCGGCCGAAGGCTACCGTTGCGCTCCGTCCAGCCGTATGATAGCGAGCCGACTCTTTAAGTACGACGTCGCCGTATCGGGATTCAATGAGCGAAGCCGATGGCGACGAGACGGACGTTCGGCGAGCGGTCGTGTTGGATTACCTCGCACACGGGTTGTCGGAGGACGACCGACCACAGTACGCAAAGTCACCGGCAGGATACGCTGTCGGAATAGCGGACTTTCAGCTATATCAGGTCGCGTTCGATGAAGACGAACGGCTCACGATCGGGAGCGAGGTGGTCGTCGAACCGCCGTCGGAGCGAGATGTCGTCACCGAGGCACATCGTGTCGAATACGACGACTTCTCCTCTGGTGCACAGTCGGAACTCGAGTACGTCGTCGCCGATCTCGTCGAGGACAACGAGCAGCGATTCGTCGATTTCTATAACAACGCCCAGCCGATAACGCTTCGGCTCCACCAGCTCAACCTGTTGCCGGGAATCGGGAAGAAGCTCCGAAACGGCATTCTCGACGAGCGCAAGCGCAAGCCCTTCGAGAGCTTCGAGGAGTTATCCGAACGGGTCTCCGGACTGCACGAGCCCGACCAGATCCTCGTCGACCGTATTCTAGAGGAGCTGCGCGATGACGACCTGAAGTACCAGACGTTCGTCGGCCGTCGAGAGCAACAACACGATCAGAGCTAGGTGCCCCTCGAGGCGATCAACGAGTACGTCGCCTCCGGCGACTTCGAGGTCGTCACGCCCGAACAGATGGCCGACGAGTGCGTCTACTGCACGACAGTACACGGAGTATCCGACCGTCGGGCCGCGCTGTCGTCTCGACATTGCCCGCGCTCGCCCGAACGATCAGTCGCGACGCTGTTTTCCACCCCGTTCGCCGCAACCGAGCGGTGCGACGCTCACCCGAGATAGCCAAGCGCCTCGAGGCGAGTCTCGACCTCGTCCTGAGAGACGCTAGTGACGCGTTCGCCGTCGGTCACGTCCTCGACGCGGACGAGGACCTCTTCGAGGACGAACGTGACGTACTCGTCGACCGTTTCGAACTCGCTGCGGGGGACTCTGTGTTCGACGCGGTCGTAGATGTCGGTCGGGAGGTCGATCGTCGACTGGCCGGCGTCAGTGTATTCCTTCTCTTGACTCATTCGTATTGAGAGAACACTCAGGCGAAGAGACATTGTTATTCGACACCTACCGTCGGCCCTGTTCACCGCCGTATACGAGGGCCCAAGCGCCGTCTAACCGAGGGGGACCCGAACAGACCGGCCCCGAAAAACTGCCCGAACCGACGACGGCATGCTCGATCGTTACTCGGTGATGAACTGATTCGAAGCCGTGATATTACTAAGTCCGAACCCATCGCCGTGTCGGCCGATGAGCGACCACTCCGGTTCGACCGTCCAGTCCGCATCAGACGAACGCGCACTCGAGGACGTCGTGTTGGTGACCGTTGACAGCTGGCGCGCCGACCACTGCGGGTTCATGGGCTACGAGCGAGAGACGACCCCGACAATCGACGCGCTGGCCGAGGACGGACTCGTCCTCGAGAACGCCATTGCGCCGGCGCCAGCGACGAACAGCTCCGTCTCGGTGATGTTCACGGGCCAGTATCAGAACCCCGCGCTCGAGTCCAACGACATCGACTACACCGAGCGCGTCCGCCAGCACATGCGGGCCAGACGAACACTCCCCCAGCGATTCAAGGACCTCGGCTACGAGACGGTCGCGTTCACGGCCAACCCCTGGACGTCGCGATACTTCAACTTCGACCGGAACTTCGATCATTTCGAGGATTTTATGGACGAAAACCTCTCGAGTGGTTTCGTCAAGGACGGTGCCGACAAACGCGGCCTCGTCTCCGACCTCGCCGCCCAGCTGCTGAACTGGTACCAGGGCCAGGACATGTTCATGAGCTGGGAGTCGTTCTACGACGACGTGCTGGCCTGGCTCGACGACGCCGACTCCCCGTACTTCCTGTGGCTCTTCCTCGTCGACGTCCACATGCCGTACTTCCCGCCCGCAGGCTATCGCTCGCGGTCGCGACTGTCGACCTGGCCCGCGAACGTGTCGCTGTTCGCCGGCCAGTACGAGCTGCCGTTCGAGTCACTGTTCCACGACGTCCTGGTCGACGCCTACGACGACTCGATCCGGTACACCGACGCGTTCGTCGATCGGTTCACCGACGACGTCGACGGCGACCCACTGATCGTACTCACCGGCGATCACGGCGAAGCGTTCGGCGAGAACGGCGTCTACGGCCACGGTCCCGAGGTTTCCGAGGCAATGCTCCACGTGCCATTCGTCGTCCTCAACGGACCGACGAAAACCGTCGAGCGCCCGTTCTCGCTCCGGAAACTTCCCGAGTTCCTGCCGCAACTGGCCGCCGGCGAGGACGTCGAGTCGCTGCTCGAGCCGACCGTCTGGGCCCGGAACTACGACCCCGCGATCCTGATCAGGGGCCAGAACTGGCGCTTCGAGTGGCGGCCGGCGGAAACGCAGGTCGCCGTCCGTGAGGACGGGGTGTGGGAGGAGCGATCGGTCCCCGAACTCAAGATGCTCGGACGGGAACTGCTCGAGACGCGCGTCGAGCAGGAGCGCGAACGGGGCCGGATCCTCGAGGCCGCCGAGGCCGTGACGGCTGACGCCGCCCTGTAACCGCTCCCCGCGTCCGCAACTGCAAACTCGCGCTCATTTTCATCGTGTCCTGTGTGCTCATCTGGGGAGCGTTAGCAACACTGAGCGGTGCGATGAAACTACGCGATGCGATCGCATTTCCTACATGAACCCGAGCAGGCGAAGATTACCCGTACAAACTGTTTCACCTAATCGGCGAACTCGTCGACGGTACCCTCGTCTCGTTCGTCGGACGGTGGGTGACAAAGGTCCCTCGCGAATACACCACGATCGCGCCACCACGTGCAAAAACGGCTGTTCGTGCATCCGTCGAGAACTGGGCGGTCGAGAAGTGGGGCACCGTCACCGAGACGTAACTGCGCCGACCGCCGGGCTCTCCGCCGACCGTCGAGACGGTGCGTTTACACTTGCCCCGTCCATAGCGGCGACAATGAGAGATCCAGATGGGTTGATCGCCCGAGCCGGCGTTCGTGGCGATCCGAACCGCGACCAGCACTTTCTCGTCGACGACCGCGTCCTAGACCGGTTGCCGACCTATCTCGAGGAAGTCGACGCCGACACGAGCCATCTGCTCGAGATCGGCGGTGGCACGGGCGCACTGACGGACCGACTGCTCACAGTCGCCGACCAAGTGACCGTCGTCGAGCGCGATCCTGACCTCGCCGACTTTTTGTGCGAGGAGTTCGCCACCGAGACCGACGCTGGCGACCTGACGGTGATCGAGGGGAACGCCTTGACCGTCGACCTCCCGGACTTTTCGGCATCGGTGTCGAACCTCCCGTATGGCGTCTCGAGCGAAATCGCGTTCAGGCTGTTTCCAGAAAAGCGCCCGCTCGTGTTGATGTTCCAGCGGGAGTTCGCCGAACGGATGGTCGCCGAGCCCGGAACGAGCGAGTACAGTCGACTGTCGGTTTCGAGTCAACACTACGCCGACGTCGAACTCGTCGAATCGGTTCCCAAGGAGGCGTTCTCGCCGCCGCCGGCGGTTCAGAGCGCGGTGATACGGGCGATTCCACGCGAGCCAGCGTACCACGTCGACGACGAAGCGTTTTTCCTGCGATTCGTCAAGGCGCTGTTCACCCAGCGCCGGAAGACGATCCGCAACGCGATCCGGAATACGGCGCATATCTCTGGGCTCTCCGACCCGGAGGCGGTCGTCGACGCGGCCGACGAAGCCGTTCTCCAGAAGCGGGCCGATGCGATGGCGCCGGCCGAGTTCGCAGCGCTGGCCCAACTCGCGACGGAGGTCGGTGATCCTGATGGCGACTAATCCCGGGTGGCAGTTCGAGCCGTTCGCACGAGTCCGAGCAGACGTCTCTCACCGGCACACCGATCGGCACACCGATCCGTCCGAACCGACCGACGAATACTCAACGCTGCGCGAACGACTGGCTGGAGGGACGAACGTATGGGAGGATTATTGACGAAGCTCGACTGGTTGTCGGAGGTGATTCCGTCGACGCCACTCAAACTCGCGGTCTCTCTCCTTGCGGTCGCGGTTGTGATAGTGGTACTTCTCTCCTATCGTCGATTTCACACGTGGGTTTGCCGCCGATCGAGGCCGTTGTACGCCGACATCGTTTCGATGACCCTCCTCATCGGCGTCTCTCTGGCATGTCTCGGAATCGTAACGGGGGTCTGGGGGCGTGTAGGGGAAGTTCAACAACTGTCTACGACTCTCCCTCTCGGCAGTGCTGCCATCCCGCGCGCCATCTTTTCGTTCCTCCTGCTGGTCGTGACGGTGATCGTAACGCGATTCGTTCGCCGAGTGATCGAGGAGATATTCGGCTCGTCGTCCACCGTGACGGCACACCAGCGGAAGATCACCCATCGGCTCTCGCAGGTGATCCTCTGGTCCGTTTCGCTCGTCGTCGTACTGGGCGTCTGGGTCGACGACCTCGGGGGCCTACTCGTCGGGGCTGGCTTCCTCGGGATCATCGTCGGCATGGCTGCCCGCCAGACGCTCGGGACGATGCTGGCGGGCTTCGTGCTGATGTTCGCTCGGCCGTTCGAGATCGGCGACTGGATCGAAGTCGAAGACGACGAAGGCGTCGTCACCGACATCTCGATCGTCAACACGCAACTCCGATCCTTCGACGGGGAGTACATCATGATCCCCAACGACGTCATCGCCTCGAGCATGGTCACCAACCGCTCGAGACGTGGTCGCCTTCGCCTCGAGATCGATGTCGGGGTCGACTACGCGACCGATATTGACCGGGCGATCACCCTCGCGGAGGAGGCGATCGACGACGTCGAGCAGGCGATGTCCGCGCCGTCGCCACAAGTCGTCACCAGGTCGTTCGGCGATTCGGCCGTCGTGCTCGCCGCCCGTTTCTGGATCGACAAACCGAGCGCCAGGCGCTACTGGCAAGCGAGAACGGCCGCGATTAGCGCAATCAAGCGAGCGTACGAGGCCGAAGACATTACGATCCCGTTCCCGCAGCGCGAACTCTCGGGTCGGGACGAGGCCGGCGGGTTTCGAATCGCCGACGAACGGCGGGCGACGACGTCGGAACAATCCGGCGAAACGGGTCAGTCGAGCGATATCGACGGTGACGGAACCACACAGGAACACCGGATGACGACGCCAGAGGAGAACTGAATGGGGCTCGAGGAGAGACGCGATGCGGAACCCGACGTCTATCAGCCCGCCGAGGACTCCGCGTTGCTGGCCGAAGCGGTCCACGATCGGCTGGCGGGGGCAGAACTCGTGCTCGAAGTCGGGACCGGCTCGGGGTTCGTGGCTGGTCGGATCAGCGAGGAATCGAACGCACGAGTGGTTGCGTCCGACCTGAATCCGCACGCGGTACGTCAGGCCCGCGGTGGTGGTGTCGAGACGGTGCGGGCGGATCTGGTCGGCCCGTTTCGCGACGGAGCCTTCGACGCAGTGGTGTTCAATCCGCCGTATCTCCCGACCGATCCGGACAACGAGTGGGACGACTGGATGGAACGGGCGCTGTCGGGCGGGGAAACCGGCCGCGCCGTCATCGATCCGTTTCTCGAGACGGTCGGTCGCGTCCTCGCTCCGGATGGTGCCGTCTACCTGCTCGTTAGCAGCCTCACCGGCGTCGACGAGGTTGTCGAACGCGCCGGCGACGAAGGGTTCAGTGCCGTGGCTGTGTCAGATGAGTCGTTCCCCTTCGAAACGTTGACCGTACTCGAGTTGCTCCGCTGACCGCCGCCGCACGATCATGCGTCGTGAAACGCTGTCAGTCGCTGCGACATCGTGAATGAAGAACCGGGTTCGAAACGGCTGAATTCGGCGTTTCCCTCCGTCGTGATTACTCCGATGTATTAGGATGGATGGAAAATATTAAGCGTCGGTATACCCTAGCCGGGACCACGATGACTGAGTACGTTTCGACCACACCGGGGCTGTATCCGCTCCCGGACTGGGCGAAGGACGACCTCTCGGACCTCAAAGGCCATCAGAAACACGACCTCGTCAGCGGCGACGAGGGTGATGCGATCACCGCGGCCTACGATGCAGCCCGCGAGGAAGTGATCGAGGTACAACAGGACGCTGGACTCGACCGCATCGTCGAGGGTCAACTGCGGTGGGACGACATGCTCGCACACCCGCTCGCGGTTCACGACGCCGTCGAAACGCGCGGGATCGTTCGCTACTACGACAACAACAACTTCTATCGCGAACCGGTCGTCGAAGGCGAACTCGGGTTCTCCGGCGACGTCGCCTCGGAACTCGAGTCGGCCGCAGAACTGACCGACGAGCTGCAGGCCGTCCTCCCCGGTCCGTACTCGCTCGCGGATCTCGCTACCGACGACCACTACGGAGACGAGGCCGAATTCCTCGACGCGATCGCCGATTTCCTCGCGAGCGAGGTGGAGGCGTTCCCGGCCCACGAAACGTTGTTCCTGCTCGAGCCCTCGCTCGTCGAGAACGCGCCCGGTGACGGTCAGGACGAGCGAGCGAGCGAGGCGATCGATCGGGTCGCGAACGCGACCGACGCGGACGTCGTCGTCCAGCCCTACTGGGGTGCACTCGAGGAGAAGGTCTATGCGCACCTGCTCGACGCGGACATCGATGCAGTCGGATTCGATTTCGTCGCGAACCAGGACGACAACGTCTACAACATCCAGGAGTACGGCGCGACCGACGACGCCGCGCTCGGCCTCGCAGACGGCCAGAACACCCTCGTCGAGGACCCTGAGGCGATCCGCGACCGGGTCGACTGGGTCCACGGGCAACTCCAGGTGACCGAGTTCGAGACGATGTACCTCACTACCAACACCGAAACGTTCTACCTGCCCTACGGCAAGTACGTCGAGAAACTCGAAGTCCTTGCCGAAGCCGCGGATCTCGCAGAGGTGACCGCCGCATGAATGCAAACGACAACAAAGATCAATTCCGGCCGGCCGATCACGAAAACGACCACTTCCTGCTGACGACCGTCGTCGGTTCCTATCCAAAACCCAAGTGGCTCAACCGGGCGAAGGAGCTCTACGAGGACGATGAGGTAGACTTCGACGAGGAGAACTGGCGAGAGGCCAAAGACGACGCAGCCCGTCTCATCACGGACGAACACGAACGCGCCGGCCTGGATGTCGTCGTCGACGGCGAGATGCGCCGCACCGAGATGGTCGAATTCTTCGCCCATCGAATCGAGGGCTACGAGTTCAACGGGCCGGTCAAGGTCTGGGGACACAACTACTTCGACAAGCCGAGCGTCGTCAGCGAAGTCGAGTACGACGAGAGCTGGCTCGTCGACGAGTACGAGTTCACTGCGGCCGCGACCGACCGACCGGTCAAGGTCCCCATCACGGGCCCCTACACCCTCGCGAACTGGTCGTTCAACGAAGCCTACGACGACGAGGAGGAACTCGCGTACGACCTGGCCGACCTCGTCAACGAGGAGATCGAGAAGCTCGTCGAAGCCGGGGCTCGCTACATTCAGATCGACGAACCTGCGCTCGCAACCACGCCGGACGACCATGCCATCGTCGGCGAGGCGCTCGAACGTATCGTCGCCGATATCCCCGAAGAGGTCCGGATTGGACTCCACGTCTGTTACGGCGACTACTCTCGAATCTACCCCGAAATCCTCGAGTTCCCGGTCGACGAGTTCGACCTCGAGCTCGCGAACGGTGACTACGACCAACTCGACGTCTTCAAAGATCCATCGTTCACGAAGGATCTCGCACTCGGCGTCTGCGACGTTCACGTCGCCGAGGTCGAGTCAGTCGAGCAGATCGAGGCCAATATTAAGAAGGGCCTCGAAGTCGTCCCGCCTGAACAGCTCGTCATCTCACCCGACTGCGGCCTAAAGCTGCTGCCCCGCGACGTCGCCTTCGGCAAGATGAAGAACATGGTGCAGGCGGCCCGAAACGTCGAGGCGGATCTCGACGCGGGCACTATCGATATCGAACGTGGGACGCCGACGCCGGCCGACGACTGACGCCCTTCCCGGCCTCGTGAATCTAATTTCGTTTTCGACCACGGAGACGAGAGGAACCGTACTCGCGTCGACGCCGTCCTCGTTCCGGACCGAACGCACTTCTGTACGCGAATACTCCAAACCCTAACCGACGGTTTCGCACCGGCCGTGCGTCGATACGTCGGTCACGTTCGGACGGACGGCGATCCGGGTCTACCGCCGACTCGAGGCCCGTGATGACGGCGGAAAACGCTTCGGGCCGAACTGACGTTCGAGGCCGCCTTCTGACGCTCGAACGTTTTCGTTTCCGTCGAGGTCGATCGTAACGGTCATTTCCCCCTCGGTGAACCGTGTGGCTGGTACGGCGCGCGTGCGAGAAAGCCTGACGTAGAGTGAACGCATAGCGAGTGAACGCAGTGCAGTGTCGTGATCCACCGCTCAGTCGTACGTGAACAGTCGAACGTCGCAGGCAGGGCAAACTAACTTCTCCGTCGGCGTCGATCCTGGTGGGGTCACCTCGCCGCAGCAGGTCGCCTGTGAGACGGTCAGTTCGCCGTCGCAGCGTGGACATCGCTCGAGGAGCGACCGCAACGGCCGGCCGGCCGCACGGCGAACGCCCGCGTCGTCGATCCAGGCCCGAAGCGCGCGGGTGGCAGCGAGTTCGGCGACGACAACGGCTTCGTCGAGGGAGACGCTGTGACCGGCTTCGCCCTCGAGACGAACGGTAGTCGCCTGTCCACGCCAATCTCGACCGACGTGCGCATCGACCGACGCCTCTGTCAGCGCGTCCGCTTCCTCGGCGAGTCCCTCGAGGTTTCGGTCCCGGAGACGGGTCATTTCCCGGCGCCATTCGTCTCGAAACGTGTCTTGGAGCAAGAACTCCTCGTCGTCGGGGACGACGACACCCGCCTCGAGCAGCGTGGTGACGATAGCGTCGCCCGTCGGTCCGGCCATTTTGTCGTCTCCGCCGGTCGCCAACCCGGTGTCCGATAGCGAACCGTCGTCCCGGTCCGTGTGATCGCCGTAGACTCCGAAATCGAACGGAAGCATGGCGAGCAGTCGTGGGGCGTATCTGGGCGTGTAGGGCACGAGGTAGCCCCGTAACCAGATCGAGACCACTCCGACGAGCGCGACCCCAGCGGCCATTGTCCGGCGACCGGCTATCGTCAGGATCACGACGCCGATCGACAACACGACACTGTTGGCAACTGTACACGGCCAACACCGGTTGGTGCCGGTGTATTCCGCCCGTCGAATCCGCGTTTTGACGCCGACCATGGGGGCTGGTTTCCGTTCGGACACCTTGAATATGACCGCCACAATCATACTTATTTACAACGGGTGTAATAGTCAGCTGGAATGATGGCTCCCGGAACAGATAGTCGACCACTAACGCCTCGCTCCGGTCGCGTTCAGTTCGTCCGCCAATGGTCGACACGATTGGACTCGCAAATACGAACTGAAACGGCCCACCAGCTACATCGGGTGAGACACGATGGACGGTGACCAACTGATCGAAATCCTCGAGGATGCAGGTCTCTCGCCGTATCAGGCGGACGCGTTCGTCACGCTGCTGCGGCTTGGATCGGCGTCGGCGACCGACCTCGCGCAGGCCAGCGACGTCCCCGATCCGCGGATCTATGACGTGTTGCGAGGGCTCGAAGAGAAGGGGTACATCGAAACGTACGAGCAGGACAGCCTTCACGCCCGCGCACACGATCCGGCGGACGTACTCGCCGACCTTCGGTCGCGGGCGAACAGATTCGAAACGGCGGCCGACGAAATCGAAGATCGATGGAGTCGACCGGACATCGAGGAGCACAAGGTCAGCATCGTCAAACGACTCGATACCGTACTGACTCGGGCCGACGAATTGATCCGCTCGGCCACGAATCAGGTGCAAATTGGGCTAACCCCCGCACAGTTTCACGATCTTTCGGACGCGCTCACGTCGGCCTACGAGTCGGGCGTCGACGTCAAGGTCTGTCTGTTTCCGATAACGATGTCGGAGCCGGACATTCCGTCGGCGGAATCACTGGCCAATGCCTGTACCGAAGCGCGGTATCGAAACATCCCGTCGCCCTTCGTGGCACTCGTCGACCGTTCGTGGACCTGTTTTTCACCACACGGGGATTCGACGAACGAGTACGGCGTTATCGTCAACGACCGTACGCACACGTACGTCTTCCACTGGTACTTCCTCACCTGCCTCTGGGAGGTTCACGACGTGCTCTATTCAGCTCGAGAATCGGAGCCGCCGATCACGTACGTGGACCTCCGGCAGTGTCTCCAGGACGTCGAACCGCTGCTCGAGGACGGGGTGGATGTAGCGGCCACCGTCCACGGGTTCGAAACGGATACGGGCCGTGAAATAACGCGCCGGGGGACGATTACCGACATAACATACGCAGGCCACTCGACGACCGGCGTCTCCTCGACGCCGCTATTCCACCTCGCGGGAAAGGCTTCACTGACGCTCGAGGCCGAGAACGGGACGTTCACCGTCGGCGGCTGGGGGGCAATGATCGAGGACTACGAAGCGACGCGAATTACGATCGAGGCGATAGAGTGAATCGACTGCGCTTTTGTTTCGGGTAGTCTCCCCGCGTGCCCGTCGGTTTTCGTGCCCGCTCCGGTCCCTGCCGACGGTCGAACAGCAGCCATTCAGATGCGGAACGGACGTCCTGTGCGACGGGTAACAGTAGTCATGACAAATTTGATGTGGTTAACAACGGCTGTTGTACCCAATCCATTAATTATATAATGAGTGAATATCATACATCGCATATGGGTGAGAGGCACTCGCATGGGAAGGGCGGTATCGACTCGAGCGTTTCGCGGCGAACGTTCGTCAAAGCAGCAGGTGCAAGCGGAACCGCGGTCGGTCTCGCCGGGTGTATTTACGGCGACTCCTCGTCGGAAGACGCCGTCGTCTGGGGCATCGGCCCGAACGTGGTGGAAGCGGTTGGAGACGACATTGTCAACCTCCTGTCCGAAAACGGCGCGGACGGGGTCAACATCGAACTCCAGCCCGGTGACGAAGACACGGGCGCCCGCCGGGACACGTACACGAATCTGTTACAGGCCGGCGAAACGAAGCCCGACCTCTTGTTGATGGACAACGGCTGGGTGAACGTCTTCATCCAGCGCGGCCACATCGCGAACTTAAGCAACGAACTCGACGAAGCCGACCTGTCGACGGTACAGGACGAATACTTCGAGTCCTTCACAGCGACGGCTCGCGATCCCGGCTCAGGCGATCTGTTCGGGGTCCCGATCTTCCCCGACTATCCGACGATGCAGTATCGCAAGGACTACGCGCGTGCGGCCGGCTATGGCGAATCCGACTTCGAAACGTGGGCCACCGAGCCGATGACCTGGCAAGAGTGGGCCGAGATCACGCAGGAAATCGTCGCCGCCTCCGACGCTAGCTACGGACTTGCGACCCAGTGGGACACGTACGAGGGGACGTCCTGCTGTACCTGGAACGAGGTCATGTCCTCGTTCGGCGGCGCGTACTTCGGCGGCCGCGACAACCTCTTCGGCCCGGTCGGCGATCGACCGGTGACCATCGACGAACCGGAGTTCATCGAGGGACTGAAGATGATGCGGACGTTCGTCGCTGAGGAACACGGCGAACACACCCTGGAGGAGTACCCCACTGGAATCGCCACTCCGGACATCACTTCGTGGGCGGAAGAAGACGCCCGCAAGGCCATCCTCGATGGAAAGGCCGCGATGCAACGCAACTGGCCGTACGCGATCAGTGTGAACGTCGATTCGGCGGACAATGCGCTCTCAGTCGAGGACTACGGCGCGATGCCGATTCCCTACGGGGTTACCAAAGACGAAGCGAACCAGCCAGGGACCGGTGGCAGCACGTCCGCTCTGGGTGGCTGGCACGTCACTCTCAACCCGAACTCGCAGAACAAAGCGGACGCGCTCGAGGTGATTCGCGCCGCGATGACCGACGAGTTCAACCTCGGAATGTTCGAACTCTACGGCTGGGTCCCGCCGAAACCGGCGCTGTTCGAGACGGAAAAGGCTGCACAGGTCGAGCCGATGGGGAACTACATGAAGACGCTCCGTGTCGCCGGTGAGAACGCGATGCCGCGTCCGGTGACGACGGTCTGGCCAAATGAGTCCACGCTCATCGCCGAGGAGGTAAACGGGGCGGTGGCCGGCGACAAGAGCCCCGATGCTGCAGCCGCTGATCTCCAGACCGGGCTGGAAGATATCGAAGAGCAAGCATAAGGATGAGTACCGAAGATCGAACGTCCGGTCCGCTCGAGCGCTCGAATCGGTCGGGCCCGATCGTCGCGGTCGCGCGCTGGATGGAAAATCTCGGTGAGACCGGGTTCGCCTACCTGCTGTTGACACCAGTATTCGTCCTGTTGACAGTAATCGCTCTGTATCCGCTGTTGCGAACGCTCGAGCTGTCGCTGTTCCGGAACGTCCTGACAGATCCCGAATTCGTCGGCCTCGAGAACTACGTTCAGCTGTTCACAGGGGGTGCCGACGCCCGATTGCCCGGATCGACGACGTTCTTACCGAATATCAGCGTCAATGCGACCGCCCCGTTCGTCCACGTCGATGGGGTATTGCGGAGCGCGCTGGCAGTGACGCTCGTCTTCACCGCCGTGAGCGTCTTCTTCGAGACGCTCATCGGCTTCGGCCAGGCGCTCGTTCTCGATCAGAACTTCCGCGGCCGTCGATGGGTCCGCGCCGCGATTATCATCCCGTGGGCGATCCCGATCGTCATTCAGGGGATGATCTTCTTCCTGATGTTCCATCCGACCGCCGGATTCCTGACGGGACCGTTATCCGAAATCGGACTCGTGCAGGCGACCAACACCCTCAACGATCCACAGAGTTCGCTGTTCATCATTACGGTTTCGGACATCTGGAAGACGTCCGCGTTCATGGCGTTGCTCATACTCGCCGGACTTCAGAGCATCGACCGGAGCCTCTACGACGTGGCCGAGGTCGCCGGCGCGACCAAGTGGCAACGGTTCAAGCTCATCACGTTACCGCTCGTGTTGCCGACGCTCGGCATCGCGATCCTGTTCCGGACGATCGATGCCATGCGGATTTACGGCCTCATTGATTCGGTCTCGACCTGCTCGACGGTACCGTCGCTCTCGTGTATGGTCGTCTCGACGTTCAACACGAGCCGCGGTCTCGCCTCCGCAATCGCGTTCGTGACCGCCGGAATCATCGCCATCGCCGTGCTCGGCGTGATCTACCAGCAGTACAAGGAGGGACTCTGAGATGGCGACACGGACCGATCGGACGGCCGGACCCGCGGACGACGAGAACGGGAGACCGCTCGAACGGTGGACCCGTAGTGTCATCACCGACCCTGAAAAACGCAACCGCCTGTACAAGGCGTTGTTCTACGTCGCAGCGGGCTTTTTCCTCGTTACGACGCTGTTTCCGTTCTACTGGCTACTGGTGCTGGCATTGAAACCGAACGGGGACATCATTTCTGGCAATTGGGAGCTTCCGATTATCGGTGTCGAATTCCCGTATATCAATCCGCTGCAACCGGGCGAACCCAATGTCCTCGCCTTCGTCGAGGTGTTCCAGCAAGTGCCGTTCCACCTCTACGTGTTCAACAGCTTCGTGCTCGCGACGGTGACGACGGTCATCGTCATCGTCCTCGCGAGCCTCGCGGGATACGTCTTCGGCCGACTCGAGTTTCCGGGACGCGGCGTGTTGATGCTCGCTATCCTGGCTGTCTCGTACTTCCCGCCCGCGGCGTTCCTGATCCCGCTGTTCGACGCGTTCCTCGGCAACCCGGTGACGGTGCCGTTTCTCGGAGTCGAGTTGTTCTCGCCGCCGCGGCTGGTCAATACGCCGAGCGCAATGATCATGCCCTTCAGTGCGCTGTTTCTGCCGCTGTCGATTTTCATCCTCACCACGTTCTACGCGCAGATCCCGGACGGGCTCGAGGATGCAGCACGGGTCGAGGGCACGACCCGATTGGGTGCGCTGTTCCGCGTGATCATGCCGCTTTCGGCACCCGGTGTCGTGACCGCGGCCGTGTTGACGTTCATCGCGGTCTACAACGAGTACTTCTTCAGCTCGATCATGTCGCTCCAGAACGAGCCCCAGCAGTGGTCACCGCTCGTCGGCGGCATTCTGAGCTACCAGACGCAGTACACGACAGACTTCAACCTCATGGCAGCAGCCAGCATCGTCGGCGTGTTACCTATGCTGATCATCGTCATCGTCGCGCAGGAAAAGATCGTTAGCGGACTGACCGACGGAGCACTCAAAGAATAACAATGGCACGAGTACGACTTGACAACGTTACGAAACGGTACGAAGACATCGTCGCCGTCGACGATATGAATCTCGAGATCGAGGACGGCGAATTCGTCTGCCTCGTCGGGCCCTCGGGGTGCGGGAAATCGACGACGATGGAGACAATCGCCGGCCTCACCAAACCGACGGAGGGGACGGTTCACATCGGAGAGACGGACGTTACTGGCCTTCCCCCGAAGGATCGAGGTGTCGCGATGGTGTTTCAGAACATCGCGTTGTTCCCGCATATGGACGTCTTCGACAACATCTCGTTCGGACTACGCCTCCGGAAGTACGACGACGAGGAGATCGAGACGCGCGTCGAACGCGCCTCGGACGTCGTTCAACTCGAGGGGATGCTCGATCGGATGCCGGACGAACTGTCCGGCGGACAGCAACAGCGGGTGGCAATCGCCCGTGCGATCGTCCGGGAGCCGGCCGTCTTCCTGATGGACGAACCGCTGGCGAATCTAGACGCAAAATTGCGCGTTCACATGCGAACCGAGCTCCAGCGACTGCACAAGCAACTCGACACGACGATCGTCTACGTGACGCACGATCAGGCGGAAGCGATGACGATGTCGGATCGGATCGCCGTCATCAACAGCGGTGAACTCCAGCAAATCGATCCGCCGCTGACCTGCTACAACGAGCCGGCCAACCGATTCGTCGCCGGCTTCATCGGGTCACCGTCGATGAACTTCGTCGCCGGCGAACTAAGCGAGGACGGCCTCGAGACCGATCACTTCGACCTCGAATTCGATCCGGACCCGCTCGAGGCCGCTCCCGGGGACGCCGTCACGATGGGGGTTCGTCCCGAGGACATCTATCCTGCGTCCGACGCTGACTCGTTGACTGCTAGGTCGTCAGTCATCGAGGCGACGACCGACGTTCTCGAACCGATGGGTGACGAGATATTCGTGTATCTCACGCTCGACGGCTCGGAGGGCCAGTTGATGACGAGTGAGGAGGCGTCGGCTGCGTCGAATCAGCTGTTGATGAGCGTCGCGCCGGACTCGGCCATCGACGAGGACGAGCAAGTCAGCGTCGTGCTCGATCGGTCGAACGTCCACCTGTTCGAGACCGGGTCGGGCGATGCGATTGCCCACGGTGTCGGAGAGCCCTCGGATTCGACGGCGCAGTCGGACGCGGTGGCGGAGAACGTCCGGGCCGAAGTCGATTCCGGAGGGGGCGATGAGTGATCTCGTCTCGGTCGTCTACTACGGCGGCATGCTCGTGCTCTACTTCTTCTGGATCTACGGGATCGTTTCGTTCGGTCTCGATCTGAAGAACAAAGTCATGCCGGGAATCCAGCAGTATCGTCGCGGCCGAAAACGACAGAAGGAAGAACGAACGCAAGATGACGAACGTTCCACGAAAGAAGAGCAGTTGTACTGATCGCAGCAACGCCGCTGTCGTCCGTCGGAGCGAGCGACCGGTGATCAATAGATGAGCGGCGACTACGCCTCCGTTCGAACGGGCATCGTCGGACTCGGTAACATCGGGCACCACCACGCCGACCGTCTCGTCGACCTCGGTGTCCCCCTCGAGGGTGGCATGGACATCGACCACGAAGCGCGCACCAGATTCGCCGACCGGTACGACGTCGACGTCTACGACGGGTATCACAGTCTCTACGACGACGTAGACGCCGTCATTATCACGACGCCCAACAAATTCCACGAGAAGTATGCCGTCGCCGCCCTCGAACGCGACCAACACGTCCTTCTCGAGAAGCCGCTCGCGCACACGGTCGAGAGCGCTCGCCGGATCGCCGATGCGGCGTCGGCGTCGTCGGGGACGTCCCAGATCGGATTCAACAATCGGTTTCTGAACGCCGTTCAACTCATCAAAAATCGGATCGAACGCGGCGACTTCGGAGACCTCATTCACGTCGAGGCGAACTACGTCCGTCGGCGCGGCGTTCCCGGCCGCGGTTCGTGGTTCACTCGACGGGAGATATCGGGAGGTGGTTCGCTCATCGACCTCGGCGTTCACGCGATCGACCTCTCGATGTACTTGCTCGGCTATCCGGACGTCGAGGAAGTTTCGGGGATAACGCGCTCGACTTTCGGCGACCGGGACGACTACGCCTACCTCGAGATGTGGGGCGCTGACAACGGCTCGAACGGGTTCGACGTCGACGACTCCGCGAGCGCATTCATCCGCTGTACGGGAGAGCACACGGTCTCCCTCGAGGTGGCCTGGGCGACCAATCGACCGCCGACGCACGAATTCGTCGTCCGCGGAACCGAAGCGGCCGCGCGATTCGATCTGCTGGAGGGTGATCTGACGATCCACTCGGCGAGTGCCGACGGGCAGAATCACCTGCTCGACACCGCAGTCGAGGTCCGCGAGAACGACACCCACACCGACGAACAGCGGGCGTTTTTCGACGCGATCACTACCAGCCGCGATACCGGCGGTTCTATCGACGACGCGGTCACGGTCCAGGAAATTATCGACGCTATCTACCGCTCGAGTGAGGGCGGCCACACCGTGGCACTCGATGGAGCAGTCCCATGACCACCCTCTCTACGAATTCGTTACGACCGGGCTGACTCGACGTGATCGCCGGTCGTCGATCCCACCGATCCGCTGACGAAGACCGACACATCCGTCACCGCTTACGGCCTCGATCGCCACGAACAGTGGTATCTGGATTTTATTACTATATGAATAATCGTGGAATTTATTGCCATCGGCTCCCTCGTTCGAACTGTATGAATATTGGAGTACACACGCCGCCGCTCGCAAACGAATCGCTCGAGGACACGCTCGCGTATCTCGCGGACATCGAGGTCGACGCCATCGAACCCGGTGTCGGAGGATATCCCGGTGACGACCACCTCGGCCGCCAGACTCGCCTCGACGACGAGGACGCACAGGCCGACCTGAAAGCGCTGCTCGAGGAACACGGAATCGAAATTAGCGCGCTCGCGACCCACAACAATCCGCTCCATCCCGACGAGGAACGGGCCAATGCGGCCGACGTCGAACTTCGAGAGGCGATCAGACTGGCGTCCCAGCTAGGGGTCGGGACGGTCACCTGTTTCTCAGGGCTGCCGGCGGGCAGTCCGACCGACGACACGCCCAACTGGATTACGGCGCCGTGGCCGCCCGAGCACGCGGAAGCCCACGAGTACCAGTGGGAGGTCGCCCTGCAATACTGGACCGACCTGGCAGCGTATGCGGACGACTACGACGTCGACCTCGCCCTCGAAATGCACCCGAACATGCTGGTGTACGAACCCCACGGGATGGCACGCTTGCGCGCAGAAACGAACGACCGTGTGGGGGCAAACTTCGATCCCTCACACCTCTACTGGCAGGGAATCTCGGTCACCGACGCCGTTCGATTCCTCGGCGAACGCGATGCGATCCACCACGTCCACGCCAAAGACACCCGCATCTACGAGGAGCAGGCGCGCCAAAAAGGGGTCCTCGATACCACGCCGTACGACGACGAGGCCAACCGGTCGTGGCTCTTTCGCTCCGTTGGGTACGGCCACGACGAATCCCACTGGAAGGATTTCGTCTCGACGCTCCGGATGGTCGGCTACGACGGGACGCTGAGCATCGAACACGAGGACTCGCTCACCAGTTCGCGGGAAGGCCTCGAGAAGGCCGTCGACCTGCTCGAGCGGGCGATTTTCCGTGAGCAACCCGGGACCGCGTACTGGGCAGAGTGACCGTTCCGTCCCGTCGTTCGACGACCCCATCGATCCGCGTCACGTAACCACCTCTTGATCCCCACAATTCCACCCGCTCTGTCGGGTTCGGGGCGGTACGGTCGTCCTGACGGAAAGTTCTAACAACACCTATTGTGAATGAATAGCCATGACGCTACAAGTCGGCGTACTCGGCTACAGATTCATGGGGAAAGCGCACGCAAACGCGATGGCGCGGCTGCCGATGTTCTTCCCGGATGCGCCCGAAATCGAACGGCGGGTTCTCGTCGGCCGCCACGAGGGCGCGCTGTCGGACGCCGCCGATCGACTGGGCTTCGAATCGATCACGACTGACTGGGCGGATGTCGTCGAGGACGTCGACGTCTTCTACAATCTCGGTCCGAACCACGTCCACGCCGAGCCGTCGATCGCCGCCCTCGAGGCCGGCACACCCGTATTTTGCGAAAAACCGCTCGCCCCGACACTCGAGGACGCGAAGGCGATGGCGACGGCAGCCCACGAGGCCGGTACCGACGTGCCAGCGGGGTGTGCGTTCAATTACCGGTTCGTCCCGGCGATCCAGTACGCGAAACGGTTGCTCGAGGACGGCGTGTTGGGCGAAATCCACCACGTCCGCGCGCGGTACCTACAGGACTGGCTTGTCGATCCGACGGCGCCGTGGTCGTGGCGCAACGACGAAGCGCTGGCCGGATCGGGCGCGCTCGGCGATCTCGGCTCCCATTCGGTCGATCTCCTGCGGTTTCTCGTCGGAGCCGACGATCTCGCAGGAGAGATCGAACGAGTCAGCGGTCACCTGCGGACGTTCGTCGAGGAACGACCCACGGAGGACGCGGCGGCCGGTGAGGAGCCCGAAACTCGGCCCGTTACCGTCGACGACGCCTACACCGCGCAACTCGAGTTCGAAAACGGCGCGATGGGCACCCTCGAGGGATCGCGCTTCGCGACGGGCCACAAGAACGACCACAGCCTCGAGGTCCACGGCTCGGCGGGCAGTCTCCGGTTCTCGCTCGAGCGGCTGAACGAACTCGAGGTACTCCGCGGAGACGGTCGTGGCTACGAAACGATTCTCGTCACGGACGAGGACGATCCGTACGTCGACCACTGGTGGCCGCCGGGCCACGTGCTTGGCTGGGAACACACGTTCGTCCACGAGAACTACGAATTCCTCAGTGCGGTCGATCGCGGTGACGCATACGAACCGAACTTCGACGATGGGCTGGCTGCCCAGCGGGTGCTCGACGCAATCGAGGAGAGCGACGACAGCGGCGAGTGGGTCGCAATCGAATAACAGTCGTTGGAAATACGATTTCTTTATTCGGTCTGCAGCGTGATTTTTCGTGCCGACTCCTCCGGTTCGCACGAGTTATCTCACCCGTGACCTTCGTCGTTTCCTCTGGTGTTGTCGCCGTCGGATAGCTCACTCCGATTCGATTTTGCTCACCGTGTGAATCTGATCGTACTGAACGCTCCCGTCATCGAGCGGTCGACCGTCGAGTTCGAGATAGGTTCGCTCGAAGTCGGTCACCTCGCCGGTGACGTCGACCTGGTGGTCCTCAGTTCGTTCTTCGTTGCGAACCTCGACGACATCGCCGATATCGACGTGACTCCGGACCAGTTCAGCGATCCGTTCCTCGGTCGCGTTGGGTGGAATCGTTAGATCGGTCATGGCGATCCGATCGTACCGCGTCCACGCGGGTACCCCTTCAGCAGGAATTCGCAACTCGAGTCGCCGACCGGACGACCGTTTTTGTACGAACCGGTCCAATGGGAGCCAATGAAGATCATCAAGGACAGCGTTCACGACCACATCCGGGTCGACGGCGTCGCCCGCGACTTGCTGGATACGCCGGCACTCCAGCGACTTCGGCACATCAGCCAGCTCGGAACCGTCTCGCTGGTCTATCCGTCGGCCAACCACACCCGTTTTGAACACAGCCTCGGCGTCTATCACCTCGCGTGCGAAGCCCTGGAGTACCTCAGTATCGAAGGGGCGCGAGCGGAACGGGTCCGCGCAGCGGCCATCCTCCACGACGTCGGACACGGGCCGTTCAGTCACAGCCTCGAGTCCCTGACCCACCGCCGGACCGGCCGCTATCACGATGACGTTCACGAACTCTTGGCTGATGGACCGGTCGGTGACGTGTTGCGCGATCACGACATCGAACCAGCGACGGTGGCGGATCTGATCGCCGGCGATGGACGGTTCGGCCAACTGGTATCGGGGGAACTCGACGTCGACCGGATGGACTATCTGGTACGGGACGCCCACCACACGGGGGTTCCCTACGGGACGATCGACCACGGCCGCCTCGTCCGAGAACTGACGTTCGTCGACGGCGAACTCGTCCTGGCGGAGGGAAACGTCCAGACGGCCGAGAGCCTGCTCGTCGCTCGAGCCCTGATGAACCCGACCGTCTACAGCCACAGCGTCGCCCGGATCAGCAAGGCGATGCTCCGACGGGCCGGGGAACGACTGCTCGAAGAGCCGTCCGCGGACGTCGATGCGAACGCGCTCCAGCGGATGGACGACCACGACCTGGTCGTCGCGCTGCGGTCCTGTGAAGCGACGGCGGAATTGTCCCGACGGCTGGACCAGCGGGACCTCTTCAAGCGGGCGGTGTGGGCCGAAATCGACGACGTTCCCGGCGGGATAATCGAGGCCGATCACGAGTCGATCCGCGAATTCGAACGGGAGATTGCCGAGCGAGCGAGCATCGCTCCGGCCCACGTCATTCTCGACGTGCCGAGTCGACCCTCGATGACGGAGTCGACGACGCGCGTGATGGTGAACGGCGAAATCCGCCGACTGGGACAACAGTCGCCGCTGGTCGAGGCCTTGCGGGCAGCCCAGTACTCTCAGTGGCGACTCGGCGTCTACTCGCCGCCGGCGCTGCGCGACCGGGTCGGCCGAGCTGCGGTCGACGTCCTCGACCTGGCCATCGACGGCGCGCTAGTCAGCGAGGTTCGCGACGGGATCGACGCGACGCTGGATCAGTTTATCGATTGAACCGATCGTTTCTCCCGCTCACCGGTTGTGTTCCGTGTTCGCATCTCACGTGAGGAACTTTATATAAGTAATACACTAATTAAGATTTCGCAAATCCGGATTTGTGTCACACAACGGAGACAGACGACGTAGCTACGATGCGTGGCGGAAGGCCGCCGCTGACGGCAGTCGTCGCCATCGGGCTTACGGGTCGCGTCCTCGGATCCGGTCCGAGGGCGAATCGTTGAAGGCACTGACGGCGAACTGATCGGTATGCAACGAACGGGAACGATCCTGTGCGGCCGCGAATTCGACCCTGTCGAGGGTCGAATCGTGATCGACGAGAACGGCCGCATCGAAGCCATTGAGGAGGCGGCGGTCGACAGCGACGACCTCATCCTGCCGGCGTTCGTCAACGCGCACACCCACATCGGCGACTCGATCGCCAAGGAGGCCGGCAGTGGCCTCTCGCTCGAGGAACTCGTCGCGCCACCGGACGGTCTCAAACATCGGCTGCTTCGGGCGGCCACGCGAGACGAACTCGTAACTGCGATGAATCGATCGTTGCGGTTCATGGAAGGTGCCGGCACCGCCGCCTGTCTGGACTTCCGCGAGGGCGACGTCGCAGGGGTCCGGATGCTCGAGGACGCCGCGGACGGCCTCGAGATAGACGCGCTCTCCTTTGCTCGAGGGTCCACCGACGCGATGCGCGTCGGTGACGGCTTCGGCGCGAGCGGGGCTAATGATGCGACCTTCGACTGGGAACGGGAGGCGACGCGCGAGGCCGGCAAGCCGTTCGGAATTCATGCGGGCGAGGTAGACGAGAGCGACATCGCCCCGGCGCTGGACCTCGACCCGGATTTTCTGGTCCACATGGTTCACCCGAAGACGGTCCATCTCGAGCGCCTCGCCGAGAGCGAGATTCCGGTGGTGGTCTGTCCGCGCTCGAATCTCGTGACCGACGTGGGGCTGTCGCCCTACGAGGCGCTCAACGAGCGAACGATGCTTGCGCTCGGCACCGACAACGTGATGCTCAACTCGCCGTCGATGTTCCGCGAGATGGAGTTCCTCGCGAAACTTTCGAACCTCCCGTCGGACGTAATCCTCCGCATGGCGACCGTCAACGGGGCCGAAATCGCTGACCTCGAGTACGGACTGCTCGAGCCCGGGCGGGTGGCACGACTGCTCGTGCTCGACGGCGACTCGGACAATCTCGTCGGCGCTCGAGACCCTGTTCGGGCCGTCGTCAGGCGCGCTGGCGTCGACGACGTTCGGGAAGTCGTGTTCGGATAACGAACTCAGTGGAGTCGTTCGGACATCTCGGCGTGCTCTTTTGCGTACTCGACGTATCTATCCGCCGTCGCTTCGAGTTCGGGATCGTCTATCTCCGCCTTCGGTTCGGCGGGTGCGCCGACGGCGAGCGTCGACGGGGGGATTTCGGTGCCCTCCGTGACGACGCTGCCAGCGGCGACGACTGCCCCCTCACCGACGTGAGCAGCGTCGAGGACGACTGCGTTCATTCCGACCAGCGCCCGCTCAGCGACGGTCGCATCGTGGACGATCGCACTGTGGCCGACGGTGGAGTAGGGCTCGAGTACCGTGTCCTCGTGGAGGACGGCGTTGTCCTGGACGTTTGCGCCCTCTCCCACGACGATGCTGCAGTGATCACCGCGAAGCGTAGTATTCGGCCAGATGCTAGCCTCGTCTTCGATGATGACATCGCCGATGACGACAGCAGTGTCATCGACGTACGCGGAGTCAGCGATCTGCGGTTCCGTTCCATCGAACGTGCGTATCATGCTCGTTCCTGTCTCGAGAATCGCCTTGAAGATGTTCATCGATGGTGGCGTTCGCATGTCCGCGAGCGCAATTGGGTTACGGACGCCACGTGTCCCGTTCCGCGCCAGTTTGTCACTCGAATCGAGACATCACGTATCCGTTTATTTCCGAAACCAATACAATTTGGCACCACGACTAAACCATCGCCAGTGGGATTACCAATCGGCGGCAAGGAGCTATCCACACGGACAGTCGTCCGCCGCCGTGTCATCCCCCCGAACCATGGCGGTTCGGAACCCCCCTTTCGAACCCGCTTCCCCCACTCATTTCCCCCCTTTCGTCCGCGTACCCGACGGGTATCCGATCGGTAGTCGTTCTGAATGCCCATCGGACTTCTGCGGCCGGTTCCGCTAGTCCTCAGCCGTCTCTGTGGATACGTAATTTCGAAGACGGGCCGCTGCCGAGGTCACACCGCGCGAGGGTCATGACTGTGTGACGTCCGTACCCACGAACCGTCCACGATCCGTCCGTCGACGGTCCGTTCGAGGATGATTGGCGGGGACGTTTCCACTCCCTTCGGCCCGACGACCGGGCATTTCTCACACCACGCGAATCGGCTCCCTTGAGGCCATCTCGAATTTGAACTGACCGAACGCGCGTCGTCGGGAGTGGTTTCGATACGATTTCGCCTTCATCGGGCGCAGTCGTCCGAGTCGTGGCTCAGAACGCGTTCCCCTCGAAACTCGTGTCGGCGTGCAAGCTGTCCTTCAGCGCGTCGTGGACTTTGCAGAGTTCGAAGCCCCGCTCGATGATCGCTTCGCCCGTGTCGCCGTCTACATCCGCCTCGACGCGGATATCGAAGTGAATCGACTCGAGTTTGTCGTCGTCGTTGAGTTCGCCGGTCGACTCAATCTCGATCCGGCCGAGGTCGTCGACCCCGCGTTGCTGGCCCCCGACCCGAAGTGCGGGAACGTAACAGGACCCGTAGGCTGCCAACAGCGCCTCGAGGGTATCGGGCGCGTCCTCCCCGTTCGCGTCAATCGTCGTTTCGAATTCGCGAATCTCGTTCGTGGCGCTGTACCCTTCGACGGAAACGGTGGTCGCATGCTTTGCCATGGCAATCGAGAAGTCCACGGGCGGCGCCGTAAACGTTGGTGATGAGTGCTCTGACAGCACGTTCGTGTTCGACAGCGGGTGGGAATACGTGAGAATAGGCCACCGATTCCGAAAGTGGGACGGTCGTTGATCCATCACCCTGCATTTGCAACGGTATCGCGCTTGTCCCTCAAGTCCGGAGGACGTACTGAATCATGACCTCTTTCGACACCCGGTCGGCGAACAAGCTCAGTATCGTTTCGACCGTACTCGACAGCATGCTCGCGTTTCGGCGCGGACGTCCGAAAAGCGGACTCCTGCTCCTCGGTGCGGCCGCGCTCTCGTCTCGCATTCCCGGCGTGGGAACGGCCGTCTCGTTGGCTCTCAGGCTTGCGCGTCGGCTGCGATGATCGAAACCTACTATGGTTGACGTCACCGGTCATCTCGCGATGGCGATGTTGTTCGCTGCGCCGGCATGGATACTCTGGGGCCGGCGCGGCGCGCTCGGATTTACCGGGTTCGCGTTAGCGACGGCGATGCTACCCGATTCCGACCTCGTCCTTCGGCACGTACTACCAGTTACACACCACGGCGTAACTCACACCGTAGTGTTCGTGACGCTGGTCAGCCTCATCACCGGATTCGCCACTTCGAAGTGGCTCACCGAGTGGTTCAACGGCCATCGCTGGATCCGAAGCACCCAGATAGAGATGAGCACGGTCTTCGTCTTCGCGACGAGCGGACTCCTCGTCGGCGGCACGAGTCACCTATTCGCAGATATCCTTTCGGCGCCGGATATTGCGCCACCGCTCAAGCCCTTCTGGCCGTTCTATTCGAAACCGATCATCGTCGACGTCATCTACTACGATTCACTACTCTGGAACGTCGGACTGATCGTCGTCGCTATCGCACTCCACCTGGTACTCGCGCGGTATCAAAGCTACCCACTCGAGACCCGCTACCGAATCGGGACGCGGGAACAGCGCGACGATCAGCAGTACGGAATCGGCAGGGACTGACGTCCTCGTCGCCTGTAATTGATTCCCATCCACGCCTGGAACTGACCGCTTCACCACGGCCGGACGGGCGAGGCTTTCACCTCGAGGGTCCCGTCTCGTCACCGCTCGCACCCGCCGTCCCTCGGTAACCCACCGGTTGACTCCGCCTCTCGAGGTCTCGAGCAGGACAAAAATGGGCTGGTCTCCGTGCTGCCGTTCGGTCGACCGAGGCGGTCGTCCACGGTCAGGGTTCTAGTTCGAACGGTTCGTCGGCCTCGAGTGTGTGGACTTCGGCGTTGCTACCTGTCGCAGTGACTTCGCTGGCGAAGTCGTTCGGGTCCTGCTCGATCGGCGGGAACGTATCGTAGTGTTGCGGGAAGGCGTGGTCGACGTCGAGCCAGTCGACGGCGACGGCGGCTTGCCACGGACCCATGGTGAAGTGGTCGCCGATCGGTACCGTCGCGGCGTCCGGTTCGAGATAGGGTCCGATGACCTCGCGCATCTCGGTCATGAGGCTGGTGTCGCCGGCGTCGTAGAAGGTAGTCGATTCCTCGTCGCTGACCTGCGTCGGCATCGTATCGGAGATGACGAATCCGGCCGGCATCCCGCCGCTTTCGTCGTTCTCGGTCATGATCCCGTTCGTGTGGTCCGCACGGACCATCGTGACGTACGCGTCGTCACATTCGACGGTGCCGCCGAGGTTCATTCCCATCCCGCCGACGGCGTCCTCGAAGCCGAATTCCTCCTGGCAGAACGAGGTCAGTTCCGGCGTTGCGACCAGCGTCGCGTCCGAGAAGGCTCCAGCGTCGGCGATGTGATCGGCGTGGCCGTGTGTCAACAACACATAATCGGGCGTGTCGACGTCGGCCGGCTCGAGATCTGTCTTTGGATTGTCAAAAAACGGATCGATCAGCAGCGCCGTCTCCCCTACGGTGACGTGCCACGTCGAGTGGCCGTGCCAGGTAAGCTCCATAGCAGTCGCTGAATTGGAGCGAAGATTACTTAAAAGTGGGCGCGGCGGACAGCCGTCCCGACGGTCGGCCCATCGTCGGATGATGCCGCTCCCTTAGATCGGCGTCAATACTTGCTTTACAGTCCAAGACGGGCGTATACGATCACCCATATTTATACGTTGGTTACTTCTATAATAGAAAGCCGCAAGCGAACTGACACACCACGCATGCGGTCTGGGACCACATCCCAGCTGATCGTTCCCGCGACCGACGCTGGGCGGTGGCCGGTACCACAGCAGCGTCCCAGAACGATTCACACCCACCACGCCACGCTACACGGCGCCGACAACGCGACCTGCGAACTGCCGTCCGCAGCCGCGTTCGAGTCGTGATGCCGTGTCGTTTTTTACCTGGCACCCGTACGCCAACTATGCTCGCGCTGACGCTCGAGGAGTTCATGGTAGAACTGAACGACGGATCGATCAAGAACGTCGGACCCAAAAACAAGGCAGCGACGGCCAAACTCTTCGACGTCGAATCGGCCGAGGCACGGGAGTTCGGCGACAAACGGATCAAACTCGTTTTCGAAGATGAAGACGACAACGAAATCCAGATTTCTCTGTTTCCCGAGGACGTCAGGTCGCTCGTCGACGATATCGAGTCGCTCGAGGAGGATTCGTCGGTTTTCGAGTGACTGCGCGCCGGGGAAGCAGACATCGCCGCGGCTTCCAGTGCGGACGCATTTCGACAACCGTTTTAGGGCGAAACTGCTTGGTTCGAGTAGATGGGTAACTGTATCATCTGCGGCACACCCGTTGACGGCGAGATCTGTCAGAGTCACGAGGAGGATGTTGTTTTCGAATTCACCGGCACGTCCGCCTCACAACTCACGCCCGGTCGGTACTACCGGGGGACCGTCGACGGCTACGCCGACTTCGGTGTCTTCATCGACATCGGAGATCACGTAACCGGACTGTTGCACAGAAGCGAACTCGACCGACGGCTGGAAAGTCTCGACTGGGAGCCAGGCGACGACGTTTTCGTTCAGGTTCTCGACGTCCGAGACAACGGCAACGTCGACCTCGGCTGGTCGATCCGCCAGCGCGAACGGGAGTTCCGCGGCAAACTGATCGAGACGGCGGACGGAGAATATCGTCCCGGCGAACTCGAGGACGAATCCGACGACGAAGCGGGCGCTCCTGAAAAGAGCGAGCCGACGGACGACACAGAGACGGAATACAGCGACGACGGTTTGAGCGCCGGCGAATTGCAAACGGCCACCGAGGAGGCCGAGCCCGAGGCGAGTACTGACGCCGTAGACGAGAACCAACCCGCCGCCGCGGAAACTGCCGGTACCGTCGCGACCAGTGGGTCCGTGGCGACCGAATCCGCCGCCGCCTCGAGACCTGCGGCCGACACCGAATCCGAAGCCGAGGCGGCGCTCAATCGAACGGCAATCGACGCGATCGAAACGCAGGTCGGCAACGTGGTCCGCCTCGAGGGCGAGATAATCGGTGTTCGCCAGACCAGCGGCCCGACGGTCTTCGAATTGCGCGACGAGACTGGAACCGTCGAGTGTGCGGCTTTCGAGGAAGCCGGCGTCCGCGCCTACCCCGACGTCGAGGTCGACGACGTCGTGGCCCTGGAAGGTGAGGTCGAGCGTCACCACGGCGATCTGCAGGTCGAGACCGAGGTCCTCGAGGTGCTGACCGATGGGGACCGAGAGACGGTGGTCGGTCGCCTCGAAAGCGCGATCGAACGCGAGGCGCGCCCATCGGACGTCGCGCTCCTCGCCGACCACGAGGCCGTCGCCGCCGTCGAAGACGAAATCGCCGACGCGGCGACCGCGATCAGCCGGGCCGTCATGGAGGCACGCCCCATTGTCGTTCGCCACGGCGCGACCGCCGACGGCTACATCGCCGGCGCTGCGATCGAGCGAGCCGTTCTGCCGCTGATCCGCGAGAAACACACGCGTGACGATGCGGAGTACCACTACTTCGAACGGCGACCGCTCGACGGCCGTGTCTACGACATGGACGCCGCGACGAGCGACGTAACCACGATGCTCGAGGCACGGGACCGCCATGGCGAACAGATCCCACTCGTGCTCCTCGTCGACGCCGGCGCGACCGTCGAGTCCATCGACGGCTACGAACTGCTGTCTCTGTACGGCGCCGAGGCGCTCGTGATCGACGATAGCCGAGCCGACGACCAGATCATCGAGTCCGTCGACGTCGCCGTCGCCCCGTCGCTCGCGGATGTTGACGTCTCGGACGTGACGTCGACCGCGCTCGCGGCGAACGTCGGCGCTCACGTCAACGATGACGTCCGCGCCGACCTCGAGCACCTCCCCGCGCTCAGCTACTGGAACGACACCCCCGCGGCGTACCTGGAACTCGCGACCGAGGCCGGCTACGACGAAACTGGTGTCTCCGAGCGCCGCGAAGCCGTCGCGCTCGAGGCGTACTACCAGTCGTACAAGGACAAGCGCGAACTCGTCATCGACTTGTTGTTCGGCGGCAGCAAGGGGTCTGAAACGCCCCACGACGGGGACCTCGCGGCACACGTCTCCGAACAGTTCCGGGACAAACTCGAGACTGAACTCGAGACGGCCCGCGAGAACCTCACCGTTCGGGACGTCAACGGCGTTTCCGTCGCCGTCCTCAACACGGACGCGTTCACACACCGATACAACTTCCCGACGACGATCCTGCTGCTGGATGCACTCCACAGGAGTGAGCGTGACCGAGTGAACTCACCGTACGTCACCCTCGGTGTGGGCGACGACGAACTCCACGTCCGCGCGACCGAACCGGTGAACGTGCGTGATCTAGGCGATGCGATCGCGGAAGTCGTGCCAAACGCCGGCGTCACCGTCGTCGGCGGCCGCGACGGTCACGTCGAGTTCCTGCCCGGCGAACGTGATGCAGTGCGCGAAGCCGCACTCGAGGCGCTCGGCGAGGCCCTCGCGTAAGACTCGTCTTCTCCGTCGTCCGCTCGTCCGAAAGCGGCGGCACTTTTCGAGCCGTCGCCTCGCTCGATTCGATCGGGTGAACGCTGCGAGGGAGGTCGGTGCCACTAACGTATTTCCGGTTCGAAAAGAAAAGAGACGTATGAACGGGATGGAGGGGGCGGACCGTGAATGGTCCGGTGACGATCCCTGGACGCGTCTCCGCGAGAACGCGACCGCAGTCGCATCGATGCTCGTGACGGCGTTCTGGCTCGGTGCGATGTTCACGGGGCAGGAGTGGTGGCTCGCGGCGTTGCTCGTCGGCTACATCGCCGTCGTCCCGCTGATCGCGATCCTATTCGGTGACGAGGAGGATCGCCGAGAGTGGGTCGACGACTATTCGCCCGGCGAGACGAGGTCGGACACGAGCATCGACGCCGAAACGGCCGACTCCGATGGTTCCGATGGTTCCGATGTCGACGCACGTAACGCCCTCGAGACCCTCCGTGAACGCTACGCGGCGGGTGAACTCACGGACGAACAGTTCGAACGAAAACTCGAGCGATTGCTGAACACGGAGACGCTCGAAAACGCCGCGCAGTGGCGACGGGATGCGGGTACTGACCGGGAAAGAGAGACCGAGTACGAATCCTGACATCCTCCCACGACTGCAGTCGTGGGCTTTCTCCTCGAACCTCTGTAAGCGTCGTCCGATCGCGCTCACCTCGCCGTGCGCAGAAGCGTCCGTTCGTCCGCTATCGTGGCGAACGGAGCGTTCCCTCACCGGTACCGTTACGACGACAGCGGCCTGGAATCGGCGCGGATCGAATCGAACACCCAGAGTGCCCATTCTCGAGCGATCGCCGCGTCGGTGTCGACGAAGACACGCATCGTCCCGGTTTCGTCGTCGTAGCCGCCGATTCCGACTCGATCGTCGAACACCGCGAGGCCGTACGGCAGGGCCTCTCGCGTTCGGACGGTGACGTCACCCTCGTCGATGGCCGTCGAGAGATCGGTGCCCAACTCGTCTCGAAGCGCCTCGACAGTATCGGGGACGTAGACGAGTTCGACAGTCCGATCTTCGAGCAGTCGATCGTCGGATTTCTCGGTGCCGGGCGGAATCATGTGAGTGGTGTTGAATCCGCTGAACGAATCGCTCTCGCGGAGGAGCGACAGGAAGCGAGCGATCGGCGCGTAGGGATCTGCCGGGGTCGCGACTGTTACCGTCGCGTCGGCGAACGGTTCGATGACCAACTCCTCGTGGTCCTCGCAGATGTATTCGAACAGCGGATCCAGTCGTCGGGCGGTCCGGAGATAGGCTTCGAACTTACAGACGCCGTCGGCGACGACCGTTCCGAGCCCCGTCAGTCGATAGCGATCGTCCACGCGCTCGCCGTACCCGTGTTCTTCGAGCCACCGAACGAACCGGTGGCTCGTCGCTCGTGAGACCTCGAGCGTCCGTTCGATCTCGCGACGATCGAGTGGTTCGACGAGCAACGCCCGCAACAAGTCACTGTGGCGGACGATGTCGACCATCGTTTCCGTGTCCGGAAACGGGTCCAGTGTGCGTCGCCGCTGGTCCCGCTGAACGTCCCTGTCGTACCGAATGAGTTCGTCGAGAAGGTTGTGAGTCACGGCAGGTCACCCCTTGCTACTGCTCACCAGACCGTACTCTGTTCACGGGCTTAACCCTGTCTCAGGTCGTGAAACGGGATTCGTCGGCCGATTTTTATCTCAGTACTTACATTTAGTCTGCTTGAGCGCCTCTCTGAAATCATGGAACCGACAACAGATTCGCCTCCGACCGAACCCGCCGACGTGCAAATCCCGTGGGACTCGCCGACGGTCCGTATCATCCTTCTGAGCACGTTGCTGGCTCCGCTCGGTGTGCCGTTGATCAGCCCGACCTTGCCGGTGGTCCGCGATACGTTCGGCGTCAGTGAACCGACGGCCAGCCTGCTGATCAGCGCGTACTTCGTCGCGGGGATCGTTCTCTCACCGCTCATCGGGGCGCTCGCCGATCGACTCGGTCGGCAAATGGTGCTCGTCGCGAGCCTCGTCGCTTTTGGCGTCGCGGGCAGCGCGGTCGTCTTCGCATCCTCGTTCACGACGGTCCTGCTGATACGGATCGTACAGGGAACGGCGTCTGCGGGCGTCTTCGTCGCCACGGTCACTATCATCGGCGACACGTTCGAGGATGCGCAGCGAAACGCGGTCCTCGGCATCAACACGGCCGTCCTCTCGGCGGGTGCAGCGGTATTCCCCGTCGTCGGCGGCGTTCTCGTCGCCGTCTCGTGGAACGCACCGTACCTGCTGTACCCGCTCGCGATCCCGCTCGCAGTGGTCGCCTGGTACGTCCTTGAGGAGCCCGAACGCGCCGGTGATCGTGCGACCGGTCCCGAGCGATCCGACGGAGGCGCCGACAGCGGGACGGTGAGCCTCGACGCGGACTACGTTCACGGTATGTTCGCCGCCGTCGGAACGGGGGGCGTGCTCCCGATGTACGTCGCCACGTTCGCGGCCGAACTCCTGCTGTTCGGCTCCGTTCTGACGGCGGTTCCGTTCCTCCTGACCGGTTCGTACGGTCTCGAACCCGCCGTCGTCGGCGCCATCCTGATGCTCGCAGAAGGGACGTCTGTCGCCGTCTCGGCCGCCAATGGCCGGTTTGCGAAACGTACGACGAACCCCGCACTCGTCGAAGCAGGGTTCCTCTGTCTGGCGGTCGGATTCGCCGTTGCGTGGCTCGCCGGGTCAGTTCTCGAAATCGGGGTGGCCAGCGCGATCATCGGTGCTGGTATCGGACTCGTGTTGCCGTCGGTCGATGCCGAGGTGAGCGGTCGCGTCACTGGCCGCTACCGGGCAGGCGCATTGAGTCTCCGCAACAGCACGACGTTCCTCGGTCGGACGCTCGGACCGATCGCCTTCGCAGGGATTGCTGCGACGACCGGCTACTCGTCGCTACTGTTCGGCGGTGCAGTCGTTGCACTCACCGTTGCCGGGTTCGTCGCCGCAGGCACGCGATGGACCGACGACCCCGATCGGGGTTCCCTGCAGAGCGCGTAATCGCCCGTCACTCGTCGTCCGGTCGCCCGTCGGCCCGTTCCGGCGGTTCTCTCACGACCTGCGTTTCGTCCGGCCAGGTGACGCTCCCGAGGAAGGGAATTCCGATCCGCTCTGCGGCCCGGGCGATCATGTGAGAACCAGTCGGCACCGTCAGGAAGAGAAAAGCGATCCCGATAAGCGCGGTCAGCCCCTCGTTGCCGGGTCCGAAGTGAACGAACCCGGCGAGGAAGACTGCTGCGGTTCCGAGCGTCGTCGGCTTACTCGTCGCGTGCATCCGGTTGTAGACGTTCGGTAGTCTAAGCAGACCGATCGTGCCGACCGTCAGGAAGAACGTCCCGATGACGATCAGCGAGCCGACGACGATATCGTGAATCATTCGATCACCTCGCCTTCGGTGACGAACTTCGCGACGGCGACGGTCGCGATGAACCCGATGATCGCGAGGACGAGGCTCACCGTGATGAACAGCCCGCGATCCGTCACGAGGGCGAACAGGACTGCAATCGCGACTACGTTCGTTGCGATGGCGTCGAGTGCAACTACTCGATCCGGGTTCGTCGGGCCGCGGATCACGCGATAGCTACAGAGGACGCAGAGTCCGCTGACGACGATCAACGCGCCGCGGATCGTAATCTCGAGAACGGCCGGGTCGCTAGCGGTCATCGTCGATACCCCCGTCTTGGTGGTCCGTCGTACTCTCTCTTGTGCCTCCGGAAACGACGATGTCCGGCGGCGGATCGGACGGCGATGCGTCTTCGTTGAACAACTCGAGCGCGTAGTCCTCCCAGGTATGGATGGGGTCGGCGATGGCTTCGGGATCGCGACCGTTGACGCCGTGGACGTACAGCGCGTTCGTCGCTTCGTCGTAATCGAGCGTCACCGTCCCGGGCGTGATCGTGATGCTGTTGGCGATAACGGTGATCGCGATATCGGATTCAACACGCAGCGGAACGAGAATCACCTCCGGTTCGATCGGCATGCCTGGCGAGAGAACCCGATAGGAAACGTCGATATTTGCCCGCAAGAGCTCCCAGCCGAACGATCCGAGGTAAAGACCGGCGTACGGAAGCGCTCGAATCCCACGTCCGAGGTCGAGGCGCTTGCTGTACAGCCGACGGAAGATGAACGCGACCGGCAGGCCGACGACTAGCCCCGCGAGGAACACGCCGACGAGGTTCGTGGGTGTAAGCGACACTCCACGAACGAATACCCATAGCGTGGCGAAGATTACGCCGACGACGGGCCAGGTCCGAACCTTCACGCGTGATCACCTCCGGTCGCGTCTGAATCGGCCAGTTCGCTCGCATCGGTCGGATCGACGGCGTCGACGTATCCCTCCGTATCGAGTGCGGCTTCCGCGGCGGTCGATGCGAACTCGTATACGGGCTCGAAGCCGACTCCGATTGCGACGATCGCCGTCGCGAGGCCGATGAGGACCACCACGTGTACACGATCGATCGCCGCCGTTTCCACGGCTGGCGTCTGTGCCCCCCAGAAACTCAGATTCCACAGGCGGGTCGCGTAGGCGATCGTCAGCAAGGAACCGACGAGCAAGAGCGCGATAACGGGGCCGGCCGACGCCGATCGAGCCGCTGCATCGAAGACGAGAAACTTCCCGAAAAAGCCCGACAGCGGCGGGATGCCGACGAGTGCTAACGAGGCGACGAACACCGCGATCGCCAACGGTGGTGATCGTTTCGCGAGACCGCCGAGGTCGTCGAACCGGCTCGACCCCGTCGCCGACCGTATCGCTCCGACCGCGAGGAAGAGCAGTCCCTTCGAGAGCGTGTGATTGAGCGCGTACACGAGCGCGGCGGCGACACCGAGTTGACGCAGTTCGGGACTCGTCGAGGTCGCCGCGATCGCCACCGGAATCGCGATGAACCCGACCTGACCGATGCTCGAGTATGCGAACACTCCTTCCAGTGAATTTCGGCCGACGGCCCCGATGCCGCCGACGAGGATGCTCGCGCTGGCCATGAGGAACAGCGCCGCCCCAACGAACGACAGCGGCGAGTCGACCGCGAGTCCGGTTCCCGGAACGCCGAGATCGACCGCCACGTTCGAACCGGCAAACACCGTAAAGGAGAGCCGGATGATGGCGTATATACCGACTTTTTTGGTCGCACCAGCAAGCAGGGCCGCGATCTGGGGCGGCGCGGCTCGGTAGGCGGTCGGGATCCAGAACTGGAAGGGAACGAGTCCGGCCTTGATCGCGAATACCGACAGGAGCAGGCCGAGCAGGCCCACGACCGGAACCGGGTCGAGGCCATAGGCTGCCGGCTCCGCGAGTCGCCGAGCGAGGTCCGCCATGTTCAACGTCCCGGTCGACGCGTAGATCCCGCCGACGCCGAGCAAGAAGTTGGCGCTGGCGAGGAGGTTGAGCGTGACGTACCAGAAGGCGGCGCGGGTGTGTTCGGCGCCGCCGGAGTAGGCGACGAAGACGTAGCTGGCCATCAACATCACTTCGAACCAGACGAAGAGGTTGAAGAGGTCGCCCGTAAGGAACGCACCAGTAACGCCAAGCGCCAGGAAGTGAAAGAGCGGAAAGTAGTAGCTACGACCTTCCTCGCCGGGGAGGTGGCGGCTCGAGAAGATCAGCGACGAAACGCCCAGTATCGCGACCATGGTCAGCATAAACGCCGACAGCCCGTCCGCGACGAGCGTGATTCCGAACGGGGCAGGCCAGTCGCCAACCTGGTAGGTCGCGATTCCCGGGGCGTCCGGCGCGAGGACTACGAACCAGTCGATCGCCGCGACCGCGACCGCGTATGCGACACCGCCGCCGAGACTCACCGCCACTCGAGCCCGCGGCCGTCGACCGAGTAACAGCGTCGCGACGGCCGTGACGAGAACGACCAGCATCGGTGCGATCACGAGCGACGTGTCGGTGCCGGGCTGCGTCGCTGCCAGGGTCGTCATCGCCGATCACCCGTCCACGTCACCGACCCGTTCGTTCGCAGCGCCATCATTCTCGATCACCCAGTTTCGTGACGTTCAGCGTGTCGTGTTCTTCGTAGACTCGATACGATAGCACGAGCGCGAACGCCGTCATGCCGAAGCCGATGACGATAGCGGTCAATACGAGCGCCTGAACCACCGGATCGGCCGTATTCGGGACGTGATCTCCGTGGCCGGCCAGGACTGGAACCGAATCGGACGTCGCCGGCGCGATCCCGCCCATCGCCAGTAAGTAGAGATTTGCGGCCTGGCTGATGATCGCCAGGCCCCAGACGACTCGGATGAGGTCCCGTCGCAGTAACAGGAAGGTTCCGAGTGCGAACAGCGCGCCGATCGTCCCCGCGAGGACGAGCGCCGTCATTCGGCGCCCACCACCGAAAGAATCGTCAGTAGCCCACCGACGACCACGCAGTAGACGCCGAAATCGAACGCCAGCGCGCTCGCGACCTCGAGGTGATCGTAGATTGGGATTCCCTCGAGCATGACGAACGTCTGTGACAGAAACGGCTGCCCGAACAACAGCGGTGCGAGCCCGCTGACGACCGCGATGGCGAATCCGTAGGCGAAGAGCCGTCGGTAGGCAACGACGACGCGGTCACGCGACGGCTCCTTGCCAGGATCGACGTCTCGGCCGAGGATGCCTCGCTCTAAGAAGTCCAGGCCGTATGCCATGTAGACGATCGCGAACGCCGTCGTCGTGAGGACGCCGCCGATGAATCCACCGCCGGGGAGGTTGTGACCTTCGATAAACAGCGATATCGCGACCACCAGGATGATCGGGACGATCGCTCGAGCGGTCGTACGCATGATGACGGTCGTCACTCCGAATCACCTCGTGAAGATCCACCGTCGGTATCGTCCGTCGTTCCACGCTCGGGTGGGGATCTGAGCGGTTCGTCCACATCGCGTTCGTCCCCGACCTGCGTATCGTCGGTCGGTTCGTCCGCGGTCAGTTCGTCGGTTGCACGCGGTTCGTCGGCTGACTCGTCTACAGCCGGTTCATCGCCGAACAGTTCCTCGCCGGCTTGCGTGTCGATCAGTCCGCCGCCGCTATCGCGCATGACGATCAGCGTCAGGATCGAAATCGCCGCGAGCGCGATCACGACGAGCTCGCCGAGCGTGTCGAAGCCGCGGAAGTCAACCAGCGTCACGTTGACGACGTTGGATCCGCCGCCGTCGGGCACGGCGTGCTCTGTAAAGTAGCGAGCGATATCGGTCGAGCCGCCGGGGCGAGCGCTGGTCGTGACGAGCACGGTGACGAACGCCGTTATACCGACTACCAACGAGAGCGCGACGTCTCTGACGCTCCGTCTGAGCCCGATCGCGTACGACGCGGGAATCTCCTCGATGACGAGCAGAAAGAGCACAAGGACGAGCGTTTCGACGACGAGCTGCGTCAGCGCGAGATCGGGGGCGCTCGCGAGAATGTAGAAGATTGCGATCATAAATCCGAGAATCGAAAGCGTAAGGACACCCGCAACGTGGGAGTCGGAGAGAACGACTGCGAGCGCGCCGAGGATGGCCACGAGCAACACGAGCGCGATTGAAACCGTAGCCTCGACGCCCAATTCGGTCGGCTCGATCGCATCCGCCGCGACGAAACCGCCGATCGCGAGCACGCAGGTCGCACCGAGCGTCCACGTTGCGTACGTTCTGAGCAATCCGTTGTGGACGCGACCGGCGAGCCATCTCCCCTCGTCCGTGAGGCCGTCGACGATGGCGTCGTACCACCAGTTCGGACCGACCTGTGGCACCGTCCGCGGAATCGAGCGGATGCCGTCGTGGAGACGCTCGTAAAACGGGAAGGCCAGGAACCCTGCGCCGATCGCGACCGCGCTCATCCCCACCGGGAGCGAATACGACGTAGGCACGCCGACGTGCATCTCGTGGGGGTCGATCGCCGTCGCCTCGAGACCTGACTGAACGATAACGGAAACGGCGAGTTGCGGGGAGACGCTGACGACTGCGGCGAGGAGCGCGAGCAGGGCAGGTGGAACGAGCATCGAGAGCGGCGGGCTCTGGATGGGGCCGAGTTCCTCCGGTTTGTCGCCGAAGAACAGAGACAGAAACCGCAACGAGTAGAGGACGGTGAAAACGCTTCCGAAGACTGCGACGGCGGGGTAGAGCCAACCGAGAAGTCCGAGGTCGTGATGATGGCTCGCCTCGACGGCGGCCTCGTAGAGTAATTCCTTCGAGTAGAACCCGTTGAACGGCGGAATTCCGGCCATGCTGAGTGCGACGACCGTCGTGATCGCGGCCGTGACAGGTAAATTGCGACGGAGCCCGCCGAGTTTTGCAATTTCGCGGGTTCCCGCCTCGTGAGCGATGATCCCCGCGACGAGGAACAGCGGGGCCTTGAACAGCGCGTGATTGAGCAAGTGGAACACCCCCGTCTCAGCACCGTAGACCGACGTGAAGCCGAACCCGGCGATCATCAGACCGAGGTGGCTCGCCGTCGAGTACGCCAGCAACTCCTTGATATCGGTCGACGCGACCGCCATGAGCGCGCAGAAGGTCATAGTCGTCAGTCCGAGCGTCACGAACAGCAACAGCCACTCCGACCCGAGGAACATCGGCCGAACGCGCCCGACGAAGTACACGCCGACTTTGACCATCGTCGCGGAGTGCAGAAACGCCGAGACCGGCGTCGGCGCTGCCATCGCGTTTGGCAGCCAGAAGTGCAGCGGCACCTGTGCGGATTTGGTGGCCGCGCCGACCGCGAGCAGTCCCAGGACGGGCACGAATAGCCCCCGATCCCGAAGCGCCGACTGCATCGCGTCCGGGTGCTCGAGCATGGCCGCGAGGTTAAACGCGAATGCGGAACCGACGACGTTACCGGCGACGAGCGAGAGCAAGAGAAGTCCGACGAGCAAGAAGAGGCCTCCGCCCACGGTGATGAGCATCGCCATCCTCGCGGCGTACTGCGACGACCCGTCGGCGGTATAGTAACCGATCAGGATGAACGAACAGAGGCTCGTGAGTTCCCAGAACAGAAATATCGCGATCAGGTCGGCGGCGAGCGCGACGCCGATAATCGATCCCATAAACGCGAGCAGGGCCGCGTAGTATCTGACGAGGCCCGATTGACCGTGCATGTACGCCGGCGAATAGGTGAATATGAGCGCCCCGATCCCGGAGGCGAGCAGCGCGAACAGAAGCGCCCACCCGTCCACGTAGAATCGGAGTGCAATCTCGAGAGACGGAATCCACGGGAGTGTGACGGTTCCGTCGGCACCGTATTGGGTGACCAGCAAGCCGAACGCTACCAGCGAAACGAGGGTGCCCACGAACCCAGTTCCCTCCCCGAGAACGCGAAAGAAAAGAGGCGTCAGTGCTGCAGCGACGAACGGGAGAGCGACCGCGGCGACTATCACCGCCTGGTCGGGAGACATTCGATACGGCGAGGCTAGGGGGAGACCACCCTTAAACAGTTCCTTTCGGATGGCAGTAAAGTGGGGGATACGACGACGTCGAGGGTCGACCGTCGTTCGGGCGGACGGCGGGTGACGAACCACGCTGGCCGTCCAGAGACGCTCACAATCTCCGAGTCCGACACGCTTATTCGCGAACGGCGACGAATCACACACAGTGAGTACCGAGACGCCCGAACCAACCGAGACCGAAGCGTTCGAGCGGGTCTGTGAGACGCTCGTCGACCGGATTCTGGCCGGCGAAATCGAGCGTGACGAGGTCGAAAAAGCCAAACTCGAGGCCTGCTCGGAACACTCCGCACCGAAGGTTCCGAAAAATTCGGAGCTCCTCGATTACGCGCCCGAAGAGCACCGCCAGGACCTGGAGGTCGTTCTCCAGCGCAAACCGGTTCGAACGGCCTCAGGCGTTTCGCCGGTCGCAATCATGACCTCGCCCGAGCGCTGCCCCCACGGCAAGTGTCTCTACTGTCCCGGCGGTCCCGACTCGGAATTTTCGTCATCACAGAGTTACACGGGCGAGGAGCCGGCCGCAGCCCGCGGCGTCCAGAACGACTACGACCCATACGGACAGGTGACGCTCCGACTCGAGCAACTGCGCCAGATCGGCCATCCCGTCGACAAGGTCGAACTGATTCTGATGGGCGGGACGATGACGGCGCGCAGCCATGACTACCAGGAGTGGTTCGTCAAGCGGGCCCTCGAAGCGATGAACGACTACGACGTCGACAAGGAACCGGAACCGGCAGAGGGGGTCAGCTTCGCCGAGGATCCGGCGGAGTACGAGTGGCGATACGTAGAGGACGTCCTCGCGGAAAACGAGACCGCGGACGTCCGCAACATCGGGACGACGTTCGAGACGAAGCCGGACTGGTGTGATCCGGAGCAGATCGATCGGATGCTCAATCTCGGCGGGACGAAAGTCGAAGTCGGGGTTCAGACGACGTACGAGCGGATAAACAGGGACATGCACCGCGGCCACGGCGTCCAGGAATCGATCGATGCCAACCGTCGCCTTCGCGATTCGGCCTTCAAAGTCGGGTTTCACATGATGCCGGGACAGCCCGGGATGTCGAAAGAGATGTGTCTCGAGGACTTCCGACGGCTCTTTGAGGCAGAACAGTGGAAGCCGGACTACCTGAAGATCTATCCCACTCTCGTGGTGCGGGGCACCGCGACGTACGACTGGTGGCACAGAGACGAGTACGAACCGCTTTCGAACGACGAGGCGGCCGACCTGATCGCGGAGATTAAGTCGATGATCCCCCGTTACACCCGATTGCAGCGCGTCCAGCGGGACATTCCTGCGGACTTCATCGATGCCGGCGTCTGGAAGTCGAACCTGCGCCAGCTCGCCCGACAACGGATGGACGACCACGGCTGGGAGTGTGAATGCATTCGCTGTCGCGAAGCCGGCATGAACGACGAGGAACCCGAGAACGTCGAACTCGACGTACTGACGTACGATGCCTGCGGTGGCACCGAACACTTCATTTCGTTCGAGGACTTCGAGCGGGATCTGCTGATCGGATTCTGCCGACTCCGGTTCCCGAAGAACCCGGTTCGGCCGGAACTCGAGAACGCGGCCCTCGTCCGCGAACTTCACGTCTACGGCTCGGAGGTCGCAGTGGGGAACGACGGCGAAATCGACCAGCATCAGCACCGGGGCTACGGCCGCCGGCTGATGGAGCACGCAGAGACCCTCGCCGGCGACGCAGGCTACGACACGGTGAGCGTCATCTCCGGTATCGGTGCTCGAGAGTACTATCGGAACAAACTCGGCTATCACCAGGACGGCCCGTACGTCAGCAAACAAATCTAAATCTTCCCAGGCGAACTCGGCTATTGCCCGAACGAACTCTCATTCTGCCTTCCGTATCGTCTATGCATTCGTCTCGAGGCGGCTGGTCCCCTTCGGACAGGACCGATACGGGCGGGACCGATATGTTCCCAGTGGACGGGACCGATAGTTGTCCGACATCCGTCGTGGGGTCACTCCCGACTGCACATTCTCGATGGCCAATGATCGACAAATACCCCGCTTTCACCGGTCTCCGCAGCGCAAAATTTATGGTAATAGGCATTGGATGTTCAAGTGCCGACGATTGTCGGCACCGTTGTCAGCTCCCCCCACCCTGACAGCGACACACCGTCGCCGCTAGCTCGAGCGCGCCGTATCCACCGAATCGCCTCACTATTGGGCGATTACGGCGCGCCCATCGCCCGAACCTTTTCCGGCCGGCCGATTCTCTCGACGGAGTAGAGCCTGTTCGCTGTCCCGTTCCGAACTTCGGTCAGTGCGGTTCAATCGGTTGGCGACACTGCCACGGCCGTTGCATCGTGCCTGAAGAAATTACGGAGCGAACGTACGCGAGCAGTCGGAGAAGGTGGTGCCCGAACAGAGTCTGGAGAATTGCCCGAGACCAACTGCGGGACGTTCGCTCGCTACCAACGCGGGGGACTGGTGTCGTCGTATCGGGAATGAGGGGGTGTCGACGGTACGAGTACACTGCCCAGTCAGTCCGCTGGCGTCGTCGAGCGACGTGGTGGGACCACTCATCGGAGGGGGGATCGCCGGCGGATTCGTCACGGATATCGTCTCAGCCGATCGTGACCTCGAGTTCGAGCAATCCGAGGTGAGAGGGGGCGCGACCGCCGTTCGAGCGGAACTCGGCGGGCGTCGAGTTGACGATGTCGTAGAAGTCGGCCTGGTCATTCGGCACGAGGATGCTGCCGTCGTCGCGCTGGAGGAACGCCGGTGCGTCCGTCCCCTCGATCAAATCGAGTTGGTCATCCCACTCGTCGTCGGTGTAGATGAACGTGCCGAAGGAGAATCGACCTGCTGCGAGCGCGTCGTGTTTCGACAGAAACATGCCCGCCTCTTCGGCGTTGAACTCTTCGTCGCTCACCCAGGCGATGGCCGCGATACCGTCGGCCTGGAGGAGGTAGAAGTCCCAGGACAGCGAGCCGTCGAACACCGCCCAGGTGCTCCGTGGACCGATCGTGTGGACCTCGACGCTGAAGGTCGGAACCACGCCAGATCCCTCCGGCTCCGGGACGAAGGTGACGTCGTAGCCGGGGACGCGGATTCCGCGGTCGTGGTAGACGACACCGTCAACGTCGATATCGGCGTCAATCCGATCGATGATGCCGCGGACAGTCGCGCCACCTTCGGCCTCGAGGTGCTCGAGAAAGTCCGGGAACCGGGAGACGTCGGTCCAGGGTGGGTCTTCGCCAGCGCTCATGTGTCTCGACCTCCGGTATCACAAGCGAGGCCGCCGACAGCGTTCATACCTCGCATTGGGTACTGGCGCGGATTAGGCCTTCCGACCTCGACCCTCGACTACCGCCGGCACGAATTCTGTGATCGGCGATCGGGCGGACCGATGCGCTCTGCTGGATCGTCTCGAGTCCGCTTGCACTGTAGGCGGAGTCGGGCGGAAGCTGGTGCAGTGACTGGCGCCTGAAAACCGACGGCTGTTATCAGTCGAGATTCACAACGACTGCCCGTCGAATCAAGCCAACAGTTGTCGGTCGATTCAACACGGCGGCCGTTGGTCGAATCTACCACACGGACACCCGATAGTATCCACGAACGCGTCACTGGCGGTGGAGCGACACGCCTTTTTGACCGGACCGGGCAGTGTACGGTATGGAACCAAAGCGGGAACTCACCAGCGTCGATCTCGCCACTCTCGTCAGGGAACTCGGGGGCTACGAGGGGGCGAAGGTCGACAAGGCGTATCTCTACGGGGAGGATCTCGTCCGCCTCAAGATGCGGGATTTCGATCGGGGTCGCATCGAACTTATCTTCGAAGTCGGCGAGATCAAGCGGGCGCACACGGTCGCTCCGGAGCGGGTCCCCGACGCACCCGGTCGGCCGCCACAGTTCGCGATGATGCTCCGCAATCGACTGTCCGGGGCCGACTTCGCAGGCGTCGAACAGTTCGAATTCGACCGAATCCTCGAGTTCACGTTCGAACGCGACGACGGCACGACGAGACTCATCGTCGAACTGTTTGGCCAGGGCAACGTCGCGGTCACGAACGACGAATACGAGGTGATCGACTGCCTCGAGACGGTCCGACTGAAGTCTCGAACCGTCGTTCCGGGATCGAGATACGAATTCCCCGAGTCGCGGACGAACCCGCTTTCGATCTCCCGTGACGGCTTCGACCACGAGATGGACGACTCGGACACGGACGTGGTCCGAACGCTCGCGACGCAACTCAACTTCGGGGGCCTCTACGCCGAGGAACTGTGCACCCGCGCCGGCGTCGAGAAGGGATTGGACATCGACGACGCCGACGAAGACGTCTACGATCGAATCTACGAGGCGATCGACCGTCTCGCGATCGATCTCCGAACCGGAAACGTCGATCCGCGGATTTACCTCGACGTCGACGAGGGCGGGGACGGCGAGGAGAGCGACGACGGACAGAGTGACACCGGCGGGGGACGCGTCGTCGACGTAACCCCGTTTCCGCTCGAGGAGCACGCCGAACTACCCGCCGAACCCTACGATTCGTTCCTGACTGCGCTCGACGAGTACTTCTTCCGGCTCGAACTCGCCGACGAAGCGGAACCGGAGACGACCTCCCAGCGGCCGGACTTCGAATCGGAAATCGCCAAGCACGAGCGCATCATCGAGCAACAACAGGGGGCGATCGAGGGATTCGAACGGGAGGCCGACTCGCTTCGCGACCAGGCGGAACTGCTGTACGCCGAATACGGACTCGTCGACGAGATACTGACGACGATTCAGACGGCACGCGAGCAGGACCGCTCCTGGGACGAGATCGAAGAGCGGTTCGCGGAGGGAGCCCAACGCGGGATCGGGGCCGCAGAGGCCGTCGTCGACGTCGACGGGAGTGAGGGCACGGTTACCGTCGAAATCGATGGCGAGCGGATCGATCTCGTCGTCGGGCAGGGCGTCGAACAGAACGCCGATCGGCTCTACACGGAGGCAAAGGACGTCGAGGAGAAAAAAGAGGGTGCGCTGGCGGCCATCGAGGATACCCGTGAGAATCTTACGGACGCAAAACGCCGCCGTGACGAGTGGGAAGCGGACGAGAACGAGGGTGGAGCCGGCGAACACGAGGGGGACGAGGAAGAAACACGCGACTGGCTCGCCGAACCGTCCGTTCCCATCCGCGGAAACGAACCCTGGTTCGATCGGTTCCGCTGGTTCCACACCAGCGATGACTACCTCGTGATCGGCGGCCGAAACGCGGATCAAAACGAGGAACTCGTGAAAAAGTATCTCGAGCCCGGGGACAAAGTTCTCCACACGCAGGCCCACGGCGGCCCTGTCACCGTTCTGAAGGCGACCGATCCTAGCGAGGCGTCGTCCGCGGACATCGAACTCCCGAACTCGAGCATCGAGGAGGCCGCCCAGTTCGCCGTCTCCTACTCGTCGGTCTGGAAGGACGGGCGATACGCCGGCGACGTCTACGCAGTGGACTCGGATCAGGTCTCGAAGACGCCCGAAAGCGGCGAGTACCTCGAGAAAGGCGGGTTCGCGATCCGTGGCGATCGGACCTACTATCGGGATACGCCGGTCGGTGTGGCGGTCGGGATCCAGTGTGAACCGTACACCCGAGTGATCGGTGGGCCGCTGTCGGCGATCGAAGATCGGGCGGAGACGACGATCGAGATCGAACCCGGACGGTACGCGCAGGCCGACGTGGCGAAACGAATCTATCGGCGCCTTCGCGAGCGATTCGCCGACGAATCGTTCGTCCGAAAGATCGCGAGTCCGGACAAGATTCAGCACTTCATGCCGCCAGGCGGAAGTCGGATAACTGACGACTGAGAGTTACGGTCACTGGTACCGATCTGCTATCGCACCGGACGGTACTCGAGACGGAGAATCGACCGCCGAGTTACAACAGGTAGGATTCAGCGATCGAACCCAGTACGGGCAGTTTCGTTCGGTTTCCTTTGAACGCCATGACGAGGAGGTACACCCAGACCAGAAACAGGGCAAACCAGATTCCGATCGAGGCCAGGAACGAAAATATCGTGACCAGTATGCTCAGAATGTCGGGCAGAATAACTCCCATCATCATCGTGAGAACGGTGAGCGTGATGTAAATCGCGATCGAAACGACCCCGAAGATGATGCTCTGGGCCGCGTGGAAGCGGGCAAACTGGTTTTGGTCCTCGAGAAGGTAGACGAGTATCCCCGACAGGGGAGGGAGCACGTTCGCTATCGCACCCACGACGTTTCCGTCGGGACCGAGGCTCGTCGATGCCGAGGCTGCCGATTCCGTTGCCGTGACTGCTTCAGTTTGTGTTGACATGGAACTTCAAACATCTCAATGTACGCTATCTATTTTACTGTATCGGATACATTCCAAATAAAAAACCACATGGGAATTATTATATTTAGGCTGATACGTGTGGTGTTAGCTACCCTCTACTGCGTTCCAAACCGTGAAATCGACAGGTGTCTCTAAGACCATATTGGTTCCCATCAGAAATATCTCATTTTAATAACCAACTGCTGAGAATGATCGGTCGTGCCGATAGAGAGCGGCGTGTGGAGCGTAGAGAACAGTGCCTGTCGTCTCGTCCGTTCGGGCTGGGTCGGTGCTGTCGGACGACCGTCCACCGGCGATTGACGTTAGAGCCCGCCAGACGCGGAGAGACGCCTGCCCGACCGGTCCGAAACTTTCCTTCCACAACACCTACGGCCGGGTCAGAATGGCGGACTGCTCGAGCGAGCGACGGTGCACGTTACTGGCGGTCGGTGCAAGCCGAACCAGGATATAGACGGGTGAAAGCTGATACCTCGAGATCCGTTTAACGGTTTTGATCCCCAATGCCTGTATTCGATGAACTCGCGCTCGCCGCTTTCGGCGGCAGTACGTACGTAACACAGGGTATCATTGCCGCGGTCGTGGTCGTGGCCCTGGCGCTCACGATTGGATTCCTCGTGTTCCTCGCGTTCAATCCCGGCACTCGAACGGGTCCGGCGACGAGGGCCGCCCCCTCGTCTGCCCGCGACACCGGCCGAAGCGAGACGGATTCCGTACCAGATTCAAATGCGCAGACGAATTCGGGGTCCGGATCTGGATCTAGGTCCGGATGACCCGATCGAAACGGGCCGTCTTCTATCGCGATTTATCCGCGTGCGATCGCTCGAACCACAGCGCCGGTCGTCCCTCGATTGACGCCCGTATTCGTCGATCGCACGACGACACTGACCGTATCGCCTCCGTTCGAGGGGACTTGACGTTCACGTGGATGCGATCCCGAAGACAGCACAGCCGCCGACGGTCCCGACGCCGTCCGTCGCGGTGAGAGATCAGTTCAGGGTTCGCCCATTATTCCGATTCTTGAGCGGTGTCCTCGACGTGGTCGCCGGGCCATTTTCGAGGTGGTTCGGACGGGTCGTCTTGATCCGATACCGGATCCGTCTCGTCGTCTTCGAGCATCGAAAGACACTCGTCGACGGTGTGGATACGATCGCCGTCCGAACAGGGTGCGACGTACTGGAGGTCCCCGTCCTCGTAGACGGCCACGCACACGACCGGGACTCGAATTTCGCTCATCGCGTCGTGACCGAGTCTCGACGGGGTTTGGTGCTCCGTGAATGCCGGTCGAAGCGTATACCCCGCTCGGTCGGCCCAGGACTGGAACGTCTCGACGATCCTCGAAACGGACGGGCCAGTGTCGGCGAGCCTCTCGATCGCCGGCCGTACCGACGACCACGTCCTGACTCGCACGTCGATGCATCCGTGTCGCTTCTCGAGACGATGCAATCGGGTGACGGTCTCTCGTAGCATCTCCACGGTGTCCGCTGACGCTCGGCTCCGGAGGAAAACCTCTATCAGGATCGGTTGCGCCGAGTGGGTGACTGAATCCGTCATTATGCGAAGAGGGGGTGGCGGTCGCCACTCGCTCTCTAGTCGTCGCGGCTACCTTCATCACTATAAAGCTAGCAATGTACGAGCAACATCGACTTTCAGACCAGCAGGAGAGTCGCGACGTGGCCAGTAATCACGAAAATCTGTCACGTCCACCAGCGCCACAGCCGAACGGGCACCGCTGGCTCGATGGCGCTAACGAACGTGGCCCATTGGTAGCCTCGATTACTCGCCTCATACGGATCGTCATTGCCGGTTGCAACTGCGACCGTCCTGCGGGTGCACCGGTACATCGGTACAGCAGATCGTATCACTCGTCGGCGACCGTCGGCTCTCCGCCAGTCTGTCGTCGGGGTGTTGCTGCCGACGTAGTATCGCCGGTTTTGCGAGCCACACTGCGCTCTCCATCGTCGTAGGACGAACCGAGTGCGATGAGGAAGCCGATCATCGCGGTCACGAGTGCGACGCTTCCGATCGCGACGGCCCCAACCGCGGCCAGCGTTCCTGTGAGAACGTCACTGACGGTGAGCAGCGAGACCGCAGTCACGGCCGCAATCAGTGCGAGGAGTCGGCCCAGCCGACCTGTGTCGAAACCGTGGAACGACTTCTCACCGGTCGTGTCGAGCAGGACCGCCACGATCCCGTTGTAGGAATCGTCGCCTCGCGCGTTCCCGAGGGAGTGAATCGATTGTGCGATCCAGACTCCCGCGGTGAAGTTGAGCAATGCGACGAACGAAACGAGGCCGATTTGTCCATCGACGAACAGTGCGGCCACGATACCGCCCACAAACGTCACCGCCATGATGGCGTGGGTAACGAGCGAACGGACACCGAAGTCTTCGAGGTGAGCGATGGATTTTCTGTCCATACAGGACGTTGGTCCGGCGTAGCAATCCCCGTGTCACCTAACTATGTCGAACGTGACTACATAGCAGACACTCCGGTCGTCGATGAGATCCGTTCCGTTGCCGTCTGATGATTTCGACGTCGCAGTGAAAACCGGACAGCCGAACCGCTATTCGCCGATCGCAGCCCACTTACCGCCCCCCCGTCAACGGTCACCCATGCAGATCAAAGACCGGGAGCAGGTCGAGGGCGGGCGCGAACGGGTCACCGTCGTTCCCGAAAGCGTCGACGACCTCTGGCACCTCCAGTACGTCCTCGAGCCCGGCGATCGCGTCGCTGGCGATACGACCCGTCGGATCCAGCGCAACGACGAGCAACTGCGGGACACCGGTGGCGAGCGCGAACACATGTGGGTCGCGATCGCCGTCGACGATATCGAGTTCCACAAGTTCGCCAACCGACTGCGGGTCGGCGGTGAAATCGTCGCCTGTTCGCGCGAGGACCAACTCGGGTTTCACCACACGCTGAACGTCGAAACGCGCGACGAGATTTCGATCGAGAAACGGTTCAAACCCGATCAAGAGACCCGACTCGAGGAAGCCGAGCAGGCGACTGAAAATCCCGACGTGGCGATTGCGACCGTCGAGGAAGGACAGGCGCACGTCCACACCGTCGCTCAGTACGGCACCGAAGAACGAGCGACCATCACCGGGCCGACCGGAAAGGGGGAATACGCCCGCGAACGATCCGAACTGTTCGCCGAACTCGCAGCCGTTCTGAAACGGCTCGACGTCGACGCAATCATCCTCGCTGGCCCCGGCTTCACGAAGCAGGATGCTCGGAAATACCTCGAGAAGAACGAACCCGACGTCGCGGAGCTGATCACGATGGTCGATACGTCGGCGGTCGGCGACCGGGGCGTCCACGAGGTGCTCAAGCGCGGCGCAGTCGCCGACGTACAAGAGGAGACGCGTATCGAGAGCGAGGCCGAGTACATCGACGAACTCACCCGTCGCATCGCCGAGGGTGCCAAAGCAGCCTACGGCCCCGAATCGGTCCAGCAGGCTGCAGAGTTCGGCGCCATCGAACGGTTGCTCGTCCTCGACGATCGACTGCGACAGGAGCGCGGCCCGGACGGCGAGTGGCGGATCGACGTCGACGAAATCGTGCGAACGACCGAGCAAAAAGGCGGCGACGTGACGGTCTTTTCGAGCGAGTTTCCGCCCGGCCAGCAACTGGCGAATCTCGGCGGGATCGCCGCACTGTTACGGTATCGTCTCGAGTGAACCCGCCGCTTAGCGTCCGTCCGTCTCGATCCGAACTTCGTCGCTGGCCTCGATCAATTGGATCAGAACCGATGCGAACAGCGACCCCGAACTCCAGATTGCAGTTTCGCTGTCCTCGGGTCCGAGGACGCTCAGGAGGATGCTATCGTCGTCGACGATGACGATCCGCCCCGAGCACTGATCGTCGGTCCGATGGGCCGGCGGTGTATCGACAGTGACGCCCTCGATGTCGGCGAATCGATCCTGTACCGCCGTCGACCTGCTGACGACGACGACCGTAACGCCGGCCGCCGCGCGCTCCGTGAGTATCCGTTCGATCGAATCCGTGACGAGTTCCGGGAGACGAGTACCGAAGACGATCTGCTCTTGGGCGTGCGAGAGGATATCGTCGATGCGATCGTCGACGCGATCACGACCACGGACCGTCCAGATGTCCTCCTGGGTTTCTTCGCCCGCGGGCTCGTTCTTGACGGTTTCGACGTACTCGAAGGCCCGATCCTGCTCACGTTCGAATCGGTTTCGAAGCGTCTCTCGCGCCTCCTCGACACTGACCGGCCGATATCGAATCGGATTCGATTGCTGGACCTCGAGCAACCCCTGCTCTTCTAGGCTCTCAGCGACGCTGTAGACCTGCGAACGGGGGACGTCCGTGATGTCAGCGACGTCTCGCGCAGCGCCTGCGCCGAGTCGGTGCAGCGCGATGAACACTTTGGCCTCGTAGCTGGTCAGACCGAGGCCCTCGAACGCGTCGACGGCTACGTTTTCGTCGGCGGTCACCGCTCGTCGCCCTCCGATGATCGATCGTCGACCGCGGTCCGCCTCCCACCGTCGCTCGCGGCGGGGGTCGAATGGCGGGCCCCCGACGGATCGAAGGAGACGTCGGGTCCGAGGTATCGCGTCCACAGCACCAGCAGCGCCGGGAGGACGACCACGCTCGCGAGGAACGCGTAGGTGATCGTCAGTGCAGTGATGATGCCGAACTGCTGGAGGGCAGGCAGGATCGCGAACGCGAGCGTCCCAAATCCGCCGACGGTCGTCGCTGCACTCCCGAGCAAGGCCCCGCCGGTACCGGTTACCGTCGTTCGCAGCGCCGACCAGACGTTCCCCTGTCGCTCGAGTTCGAGCGAATACCGGTCGCTGACGTGGATGCTGTAGGCGACCCCGAGCCCGATCGTGAGGCTCGTGATCATTCCAGTGAGGATGTTGAAGGGCATCCCGATTACGAACATCGTTCCCAGGATCCAGCTGACCGCGAACGCGACCGGCAATAAGGTCACGATTCCAAGCGTCGCGCTACTGCCAGTCAACCTGTACGCGACGGTGAGGAAGACGAAGACGGCCACGAGCGTGATCAGCAGGCTCTCGATGACGGTATCGAGCAGGTCCTGTTCGACGACGTAGCTGACGATCGGATCGCCGGTCGCGATGGCACTCCAGCGGTCGCCGCTGTCGGCCTCGATCGAACTGGCGATATCTTGCATCTCGTCCGTCGTTTCGCCGCTCGAGGCGCTGCCCTTGACGGCGACGACCAATCGTGCGGACTCGTACTCGCCGTCTTCGGTGCGTTGGAGCACCTGACTCGCAGCTTCGCCATCGATTTCGAACAACTGGTCGTATAGCGCCGAGACGTTCTCTTCGGGGACGCCGTCGCCGTCCGTGTCGGCCGCCTCGAACGACTCGTTGAACGACTCGTTGCGAGCGGCGACCGCCTCCATCGTCGACAGCGGATCCTGCACGTCGGCCTCGCCGGTTGCGAGTTCGTAGGCGATGTCGCTGTCGGTGGCCTCGCTCCGAGCGGTTTCGATTCGATCGAGGACGGCCGGGTCGGTGACAGACCCGTCGATGAGGATCTGTGCCTGGCTGTCCTCCCGCTGGAAGTGCTCGTTGACGTAGTCGAGATCGTTTTTGGCCTGGTATTCGCCGGGCTGAAGCGGCCCGGGCAGGCTGTCGGTCCACTCCGGGGGACTGTCCGCGATGAAGTCTTCCTGTTCGAAGCTAGTGTCGACCTGCGTCGCGCCGTAGACGCCGCCGGCAGTGAGGACGAGGGCGCCGATGAGGACGACCACCGGTGCTTTTCTGGCGGCGACGGAACCCACGGCGAGCGCGTCGCTGAATCGGCCCTCACCGGTCCCGAACGCACGCTTTCGGCGATCGAAGCCGTGAGACTCGAGGAACTCGTCGATCTCGATCTTCGCGGCGGGAATGAGTGCGCCGAAGACGATCAGGGCGGCGACGATCCCGACTGAACTGACGATGCCGAACTCTCGAATAGGGCCGATCGGGCTGACGAGGTTCGAGAGGAAGCCGATGACGGTCGTCGCCGTCACCCAGACGAGGGCGACGCCGACGCCTGCGAGCGCAGTCGACATCGAGCCGCGAACGCTGTCGATCGAGCCGACTTCCGCTCGTTGTTCGCGGTGACGCATGAAGACGTGGATCGCGTAGTCGATCGAAAGCCCGATCAACAGTACCGGCACTGCGACGAACATCTGGTTGAACGCGATTCCGGCCCAGCCCATAAAGCCGAACGTCCAGACGAGAACGGCGATGATGCCGACGATGCCGAGGATAATATCGAGCAGATCGCGATACGCCACGACCAGCGCGATCACGACGAACAACAGCGCGAGCGGGCCGACGATGGCGAGACTGTCGCCCATCGATCGTTGAATCTCGTCGGTGATGACACCGCCGCCGAACACGAGGTACTCTTGGTCCTTTGTGTCTGCTAGCTCACGTATCTGGAGTTGGCTCTCGATGATGCGATCGCTGACGGCTCCAGCCATCCCCGAGGTCGTCTCGTCTTCGGTCTGCTGGGTGAGATACGTCATCCGAGCATCGGCTTGCGTACTCCCCGGTTCGTACGACGTCGGCATCAACGCGATTGCGAAGTTGTCTTCCGATTCGTTGCCCGACAGGGTTCGGCTGAGCGTCCGCTCGTACTCTCGTTCGTTCAGGTCTTCGAGCGCGTCGATTTGCTCTTCTAACGGCGGTTGCACCGAACTCTGGAGCGCCGCGTACTCCTCCTCTAAGACGCCGTACGTGCCCGCTCTGTAGACGTCTTGAAGTTCGGACGAGAGATTCTGGTACTCGGCGTTCTCGCTCGGCGTTTCCGTTTGCGCGCGGATCTGGTACCGTTGTGATTCGATCGAGCGAGCCTGTGCGACGGCCGACTCGTACCGTTCGGTCTGGTTCTCGCTCAGGTCGGCCGTGGCGTTCTCGACGACCGCGTCGAACTGGGCCTCGAGTTGCGCCGAGCGCGTCTGATACGCGGTCTGATTGATCGCGCCGTTCTCGTAGGACTCGTTCAACTGCTCGTACTGCCCCTGGAGTCCGACCGTCCGGTTGAGTCCGTCCTGCAACTGCGAACGCGTCTCGTTCAGTTCGGCGGATCGCTCGCCCTTGATCGCCGTGATCGCGACGATGTTTTCGACGCCCGTAATCGACTGGTTCTCGACGAACGTCGAATTGATCGACTCGTTCGCCCGCAGTTCCTGCTGGAACTCGAGCGACGAGATTATCGATTTCTTGCTGAGAACGTTGTCGCCGCGGACGATCAGTTGGACGCTGGTCGTGTTCTCACGTTGGTCGCTCGTGAAGTTGCCGTCGATGCGCTCGAGGGCCTTCGCCTCGGGCGAGTCGCTTTCGAACTGGGAGAGCGAGGAGTCGTCGTCGACCCTGGGCATCCCGGCCCCGACGACTGCCGTCGAGAGCAGGAGAACGGCGAGGACGATTCGCGTGTGCGTCGCGATTGCGTCGGCGAGTCGCTCCGGGACGCTCATCCGGTCACCTCTCGGATGCGTTCGGTGATGGTACAGGAAACCATTCTGTTGTTATGATCCTACAAACTCGGCAGTATATACGTGTTTGGAAATTACACCAGAACGGTCGGAGCCCGAAATCGAGAGAATGAGCCTACAGTACTGAATGGTATAAGATTGATACAAAAATATACTGGCTATTAAATAAGTGCCCGTTCCACCCACCGCGTCGTCGACGATGTCAATCGATCGAAACGGTCAGTAGATCCTCGGCGAATCGGACGTCGCCGTCGTAGTGAGTTCCGATCGACTCGAGCATTTCCTCGTGGTGACCGTCAGTGTGGGGATAGAGGTGGGTCAGGTAGACGCGACCGATTTCTCGACCGGCCAGTTCCCGACCCAGCGATTCGGGCGTCGGATGATTCGAGACGTCGACGTCGTCGGGGAACGAACAATCGTGCGCGAGGATCGCCGACCCCTCGGCGAAGTTCGCGAGCCCTGCGAAGGCCTCGCTGTCACCGCTGAACGTAAACAGATCGCCGAACCGATACGCCAGACACGGCAGCGAATGCTGCGTTTCGTAGGCCGAGACGTCGAACCCCGCGACGGAAAACTCACCGGGAACGACCTCCCGGACCTGTAACTCGAGTTTGCCCTGCATGTACTCGTAGATCGACAGCAGGTCGTCCACCAGGGCCTTGGTTCCCTGCGGCCCGACGATTTCGAGATGCTCCTCGCCGGCGAGCCAGCGGCCCTTTATGAGCGGCAACACGTCGGCGACGTGATCGAGGTGATGGTGGGTCAGGAGGATCGTCGAGACGTTCTCGTAGCCGACGCCTGACTGCTGGAGTCGATGGAGCACCCCGGCGCCACAGTCGATCAACAGCGTCCGGCCGTCGTCCTTGACGAGAATCCCCGCCTGAACCCGGTCGTCGGTGGGCATCGCGCTCCCCGTGCCGAGAAAGGTAATTCGCATAGGCGTGTTTGGCACCTCCGCCCCGATAAGGATACTCTTCGTGCTCGAGGCGCCACAAAGATTAGAGCAGATGGACTCTCCGACGTGGTGTACCGTATCGATAGAATCGCCTGCGATCACCCGTCCGATGGACCGCGTCCCGATCCGCGAACGGTACTCAGCCGCCGACGATATCGTGGAGGCGAACCGTACCGGTATCCGGACAGTGAGAGGACGATTGACCGCTTCGAGGATTCGTTTCCGCCTTCGGTCACAAGAACGACGCTGTATCGCGTCGTCGGCTGGTTGCTGCGGCTGTATGCCGTCAGTCTGTGTTCGTCCGTGTCTACAGCGACCTGTGGTTTTTCGAAACCGCCGGTGCCCTTCCTGGACGCTGGCTGTCGACCGCCTGGATTGGCATCACGGCGATGGGATCGGTATTTCTCGTCATGTTGATTCCCCTCGATCGTGTCGTTCGGCCGAACGATCGGTAGCGAGTACGCCACCTGCGAATCGCGTCGGCACCATCGAAACCTCCCGCTATCCCTCTCGTGCCCCCGTCGTCCGCCACTGATGGTCGTCGTCACTCTCGGCCCAGCACCGCCAGTCCGACGGTCCTCCAGACGGGGAACGACTGGTCCATATCGGCGGTTTTTTCGCCACGTCGGTCGGATCGGAAGACGATACCCGGACCATGACGGTCGTTCTCGCCGGCGTCGGTGCCGATAGCACGAACCTCGGCGCACTGGCGCCCCTCTACGACGACGGACGATTCGAATACGTCCCGATTCCCGAGAAAACCAGAGCGACAACGGAAGCCGAAACCCTGGGATCGTGGCCGCTCAGGGCGGGTGGGGGCGTGGCGGCGGACCTGACGACCCGTATCACTCCGCAACCGGTACACGACGGCACGGAGACGGTTTCAGGGGACGAACTCGAGTCCTGGCCCCTCCACCACGATCCCAACTTCGAGGCCATGACGTACGGTGAACACCGGACCAGCGGCTACGTCTCGCGGCTGCGCACACTCGAGTCTGGCGACGTCGTCGGCTTCTACGCCGGCCTTCGCCGATCCGACGGGAACCGCGCCCACCGATATCTGATCGGCTACTTCACCGTCGACCAGGTGGTGGTCCTCGGCCCCGAAACTCCGCCGACCGAGCGCGCGGCGATCATCACCGCACACTCGGAAAACGCACACGCGAAACGCGCCCGAGACGGTGACCTCTACCTCGAGAAACAGATCGTGATCGTCGACGGCCGCGAGCCCGGCGGCCTCTTCGACCGAGAGCCGATTCGGCTCAGCGACTACTACGTCGCAGACGGCAACGAGCGACCGCAGTATTACCTGCGTGAGGAAATCGCGACCGAATGGAACGTCCGAGCCGGCGGCGCGAACATGATGTACAAACCGGCCTACCGGTGTGATCTCTCGGGGTCCGAATTCCGCGAAGTGATCGGCGTCCCCGGTGAGCGGACGGTAACCGATTCGCATACTGGCTAGATGGACAAATCGCGCCCATCCTGCAGACCCGTCGTCGCGCATGATATTGGTTCGAGAGGGTCTGGGAACGGTAGTTCGGCCCGCCATCGGTACTGGGTCGACACACGAATACGACCTCGAGGTCGCGGCGACGACTACTGGCTCTCAGAGCGCTCGAGCGGATCGATAAACGGCGCGACATCGTCGAACGTCGGGCCGGGCTGTATCCCGTCGCCGGGATTCTCGTAGTCGACGACGCCGTGTTCCGCGAGACGCGGAAGGTGATCGTGAATTAGCCTGATCGTGAGCGTTCGAGAATCGAGGTGTTCAGCGACTCCCGCAGTCCGATCGTCCGTCACGAGATACCGCATGAGGTCTTGAATCGTCGTTCGCTCGACCGCGCCCAGACGGCGAAGCGCGGCTCTCCGCGTTTCGTCCGAGAGGAGCACGTGAATAGTGGACATCTCGAGAGAGTCGGACCTGACCTGTGACATAGGCGGTCGTCGGTCGTCGGTCCATACGTCGATAGTCCCTAACCAGTTTGGTCCGGGCACGAACCGGCTCGCACGGCTCGTGATACGAGGGACTGATTACTTTCGCGATTTGTCACGCAACCTGTACCGTCCGGAGTGGCGGTACCGAATAGATCGGTTTCTTGTAGCGTTACCTCCAACAGTGCCGACAGTGACAGCTTCCGACGAACCGCCGCCGCGTCACGCACGCGTCGAGCGCCACGTGACACCCGGACCGCGAAACTCGCTCGCTCACTGGACCGCCGCCCGCAATCCGATCCGGGTAGCGATCAACTACATCGTCGTCTGGCTGATCAGAATCTCTCCCAGCCTCCGTCTCAAACGCTGGCTCCTCCGCCGGATCGGCGTCACGGTCGGCGACGGCGTCTCCTGGGGCCTCGAGGCCACGCCGGACGTCTTCTGGCCCGATCTCATCACCGTCCGTTCGGATGCGATCGTCGGCTACGACGCGACGATTCTCTGTCACGAATTTCTCCAGGACGAGTACCGGACCGGAGAGGTCGTCGTCGGCGAGCGGGCGATGATCGGAGCGGGCGCGATAATCCTCCCCGGTGTTGAAATCGGCCCGGACGCTCGGATCGCGGCGAACTCGCTCGTGACTCGTGACGTCCCACCCGGAGCGACCGTCGCGGGCGTGCCGGCGGAATCGATGGGTCGCGGGGGAACGGACCGAGACGAGGCGGATCTCGAGTAGCGCAGATCGGTACTCGGATCACGAGGAGGCGGGTCACGCTTTCGGGACGGCCGCTCATCGATCTGGGCCGAATCGGCGGTCACCAGACACGGAATCGAACTCGTTCGTCAATACACCGATGAGAAGCGATCGCTTCCGAACGGTCTGTTCGAGACGGATCGTCGGTCCGAGTCGCCGGATCTACAGCGACGACCAGGATTGTCGGGCCTCGTTCCAGGAGGTAACGTCGGCGATCCAGCGGGCGGCGATCATCTTCTTCAGATTCTGCGCCGGGAAGCCGCCGAACGTGTCGACGGGAAGAGAGATGCCGAACGCGGGCTTGACGTCGTGGGCGACGGCTTTCTCACCGACGGAGACCACGGTCCCCTTGTCGTCGAATTCCCAGGTCTTCAGCGGTCGGTTCTCGAGCGCGCGCGAGATGTTCTCGCCGACCACTTCTGCGGCTTGCCACGCGGCCTGCGCCGTCGGTGGGGCGGGCTGGTCTCCTTGATCGATAATGGCCGAATCCCCGATGGCGAACACCCGTTCGTCCGAGGTCTGGAAGTTCGCCTCGGTCGGCAACCGGTTGTGTTCTTTCTCGAGGTCGGCGTCGTCGAACGCGTCTCGGCCAGTGATTCCGCCGGTCCAGACGAGGACATCGTACTCGAGAGGTTCGCCCTCGTCAAATTCGATCGCATCGTCGTTCGCTTCGGTGATCGGGTCGTCCGTGTGGATCCGGATGCCGGCGTCCTCTAGCAGGTCCCGAAGCGCCTGTTGGATCTCCGGATCGTTGCCGGGGAAGATTTCGTCGAGGGCCTCGACGAGGTGAATTTCGATCGGCGCACGATGGATATCACGAAACTCTGCGATTTCGCCAGCCGTCTGAATGCCGGAGAGGCCAGCGCCGCCGATGACGATCTGTGCAGGATCGCCGCGAGTCGCGTTCTGGCTGGCGTCGGTGACGGCCTCGTGGATTTCCAGGGCGTCGTCGAGGCTCTTTAGCGTCAGCGAGTGCTCCTCGAGGCCGGGGATTCCGTAGTAGGCAGTTTGGCTCCCCAGGCCGACGAGGACGTAGTCGTACTCGACATCGTCGCCCTCCGCGAGTTCGACGACCCGTTCGTCGACGTCGAGACCGACGACTTCGTCCTTGATGAACTGGGTCGTCGGGTCCATGATCTGATCGACCGGAAAGGTGATATCCGAGCGGACGTCGGGGTCCCGAATGACGCGGTGAGACTCGTGTAGAACGAGATGGTAATCGACGTCAGCGATCCACGTTAGCCGGGTGTTTCCCCCGAGTTCCGACTGAAGCTTTTTGATCGCACCAGTACCGGCGTAACCGGCACCGAGCACGACGACGTTCTCCGTCATACGCCACACTCGGAAACCCTATGATACAAAGGTGTTGAAACGGGGATTCGTGTGTACGGTGTTCTCATTGGACTGTGATCACACGTATCACTGATCGAACGCGGCGGCGGAGATATTCACAAAATACGCTTGCCGAAGGCACTCGCTGTCAGCTCAGCCGCCAGCGTCGCCGTCTCGTTCGCCTCGTCCAGGATCGGATTCACTTCGACGACGTCCATCGATCGGAGGATGCCGTCCGCCTCATCCCGACGTGAAATCGCCTCGAAGGCGGCGTGAGCTTCCCGATAGGTGACGCCGCCGCGGACGGGGGTGCCGACTCCGGGCGCCGTCTTGGGATCGAGCCAGTCGAGGTCGAGGCTGACGTGTACGCCCTCGGTGGCGTCTGTCGCGATCGCGATCGCATCCTCGATGACGGCGGAGATGCCCCGCTGGTCGATGTCGGACATGGTAAACGCGGTCATATCGCTGTCCCGGATCAGTGCGCGCTCGCGCTCGTCGATGCTTCGGAGGCCGACGTAGACGAGCGACGACTCGCGGAGCCCGGATGCGGGTGCCCACGTCGTCTCGCCGAACGAACCTCGTCCGAGAGCGGCAGCCAGCGGCATTCCGTGAACGTTACCACTCGGCGAGGTCTCGGGCGTGTTACAGTCGGCGTGGGCGTCGAACCAGATCACTCCGAGAGTCGCCTCCCGCGCCGAACCGTTGATCGACCCGATCGCGACGGAGTGGTCGCCGCCCAACACGAGTGGAAACTCGCCGTTCGCGAGCGTCGACGCAACCCGATCGCTCAACGGGCGACAGACGTCTTCGATTTCCCGGAGGAATTTCGCGTTCCCGTGTCTGGGCTGGTCGGCGTCCGGATCGCGCTCTTCCGCCCTCGGCATCGACAGATCACCGTCGTCGACCGGGGCGACGCCAGCCCGTTCGAGCCCATCGGCCAGGTCCGCGTATCGGATCGCAGAGGGCCCCATGTCGACACCGCGACGGTTCGCTCCATAGTCCATCGGCGCACCGATGATTCTGACAGCTCGTCCCATACCCGGGATACAGCGTCGACTGGTTTGGTCGTGGCGATTCACCGATCCTGCGCTGGCGATAGTTTTAGGGATGGACGATCCTAATCTCGCAGTAGTATGATGCTGAGCGACGTGATGGAAGACTACCTCAAAGCCATCTACCAGCTCCAGCGCGAGACGACTGATCGGATCAAGACATCCGAAATCGCCGACGAGCTGGGTGTCACGTCGCCGACCGTTACCAGCATGCTCGACAAACTCGAAGAGCGCGAACTCGTCGACCGCGAGAAGTATCGCGGGGTGACCCTGACCGACGAGGGCGAGACTGTCGCCCTCGAAATCGTCCGCCACCACCGATTGCTCGAGGCCTATCTCACGGAACACCTCGACTACGACTGGTCAGAGGTCCACGCGGAGGCCGACCGGCTCGAGCACCACATCAGCGAGGAATTCGAGGAGCGCGTCGCCGACGCCCTCAGCGAACCCACCGTCGATCCCCACGGGTCGCCGATTCCAAGCGCCGACCTCGAACCGCCTGAACGTCCCGAGGGCGAGTCGATTACCGAATTCGACGAAGGGACCACAGTAACGGTCGCCGAAGTCGCCGACCACGACCCGGCCGTCCTCTCGTATCTCGCCGACCACGGCGTCGAACCCGGCGTCGAACTGGAGATCCTCGAGATTGCACCGTTCGGAATGGTGACGGCTCGCTCGAACGAAGTCAACGAACCCGTCTCACTGCCGGAATCCGTCGCTCACCACGTCCGGGTCGCGAAACCGACGGAACCGAAGCCGTAGTCATCGCCGCCGGTCCCCGAACCGACCTCACCGGTGGATTGAACGGTTGGGACTCGCTGACCGACAGAACGAACTGGAATTACGCAAAGCGCCGATCCAATCAGCACAATCTCGACCGAACGCGCCGTTGACCCGCCGGGTTTAAGGAACGCAACTACGAATATGCGACTATGTCATCCATCGAACTCACACCCAGCCAAAAGAAAATACTCCGCGCGCTGACGAACCTCCACAAAGAGTCCGAAGACGCGATCAAGGGGGAAGATATCGCGGAACAGGTCGACCGTAACCCCGGCACGATTCGGAACCAGATGCAGAGTCTCAAAGCCTTGCAGTTGGTAGAAGGGGTACCTGGGCCGAAAGGCGGCTACAAACCCACGGCCTCCGCCTACGAGGCACTCGAGATCCAACAGATGGACGAACCCGCGGCGGTCCCGATGCAACACGAAGGCGAACTCGTCGAGGACACCATCATCGAGGAAATCGACCTCTCGAGCGTCCACCATCCGGAACTCTGTCGCGCGGAGGTTCACATCCAGGGATCGCTCAGCGACATTCACGAAAACGACGCGGTCACCGTCGGCCCGACGCCGCTCTCGAAACTCGTCATCGAGGGAACCGTCGACGGGAAAGACGACACAAACAACATCATCATCCTTCGGATCGACGACATGATCGCGCCCGCGGAAGAACCGGCACACTGAATCGGTGCGTACTCCCCGTCTCTTCTCTTTCCGTACAGCGACCGTGACTGCGTCCGCATTCTCGAATCCGTGGATACGTTCCGCTCACTGCAGTGGATACTGTCGATGCCGTTCAGCCCACAATCCGTCTCAAAATCGTGTGCGTCGCGGTCAGTTCGTCTCGCCCACGTCGTCCCCAGCACCAGCCGCGGCAGCCGGAATCACGTCGACGCTCGCGACCGCGTCTCCGTCGTCGACATCCATGACGATCACGCCCATCGTGTTCCGCCCTACGGTCGAAATTTCGTCGACGCGCGTGCGGACGATCTGGCCGCGCTCGCTCATCAGGACGACCTGATCGTCCGCTGCAACCGCTTTGACGGCCGTTACGGAGCCGTTTCGCTCGCCGGTCTTAATGTCGATCAGTCCCTTGCCGTATCGTGACTGCGTTCTGTATTCCGAAAGGAGCGTCCGTTTGCCGTAGCCGTTTTCCGTGACCGTCAGCAGCGCGCGTTCGTCAGCTTCGTCCGTCGCAACCAACCCCGCGACCGCGTCGTCATCCTGCAATTTGATGCCGTTGACACCGCGGGCGTTGCGTCCCATCGCTCGAACCTCGTCCTCATCGAACCGAATGGTCATACCGCCCTCCGTCGCGACCACGAGGTCCTTGGACCCGTCAGTCACTTCGACGTCGACGAGTTCGTCGCCTTCCTCGAGATCGGCGGCGATGATACCCGTCGAGAGGATGTTGTCGAACTCCTCGCCGGCAGCGCGCTTGACGTAGCCATTTCGGGTGACCATCGTCACGTATTCGTCGTCGCCGAACGCGTCGGTATCGACGATCGCGGTGATGTCCTCGCCGGGGTCCAGATCGAGGATGTTGACCGCGGACTTTCCTCGTGCGGTGCGGCCCATCTCGGGGATTTCGTACGTTTTGAGTCGATAGACCTCGCCCTGATTGGTAAAGCAGAGCAAGTAGTCGTGAGTGTTCGCTCGGAAGACCGTGGCGACCCGGTCGTCGTCTTTGACGTCCGCGCCGATGATGCCTTTACCGCCCCGTCCCTGGGGATCGAACGCGTCGATCGGCATCCGCTTGACGTAGTCGTCCTCGGTCATGACCACGAACACTTCCTCTTCGGGAATGAGGTCCTCGTGGGTGACCGTCCCCTGATCCTCGACGATCGAGGTCCGACGTTCGTCGGCGTACTCGTCTCTGATTTCACGGAGTTCGTCCTTGATGACACCAAACAGTTCCTGCTCGCTCTCGAGGATTTCGGTGAGTCGTTCGATTTCCTCCAGTACGTCAGTGTACTCGTCTTCGATCTCGGTGGTCTCCATCGAGGTCAGACTTCCGAGTTGCATCCGGACGATGTGGGTCGCCTGCTCCTCGGAGAAGTCGTAGTGTTCCTGAAGCGTCGCTTTCGCGGCCGACCGATCCTCGCTGTTTCGGATGAGTTCGACGACGTCCTCGGCGTTCTGGACGGCCGTGAGCCGACCCTCGAGGATGTGTGCTCGATCTTCGGCCTCTTCGAGGTCGTACTCGCTGCGTCGCCGGACGACCTCCCGGCGGTGGGCGACGTACTCTTCGAGGGTCTCCTTCAGCGAGAGGACCTGCGGTTGGCCGTCGACCAGCGCGAGGTTGATGACGCCGAAGGTCCGCTCGAGGTGATTCTCGAGCAGCTTATTCTTGACGACCTCGGCGTTCGCCCCGCGTTTGAGTTCGATGACGATGCGGACGCCGTCTCGATCGGACTCGTCGCGAAGGTCGGAGATACCGTCGATATCCCCCTCGTTGACGTCCTCTGCGATGCGCTCGACGAGTCGAGCTTTGTTGGCCTGGAAGGGGAGTTCGGTGACGACGATGCGCTCGCGGCCCGACTTCCACTCCTCGACTTCGAACTCCGCGCGAACGCGAATGCGGCCGCGGCCTGTCTTGTACGCCGAGTAGATGGCATCCCGGCCGACGATGTTCGCCCCCGTTGGAAAGTCTGGACCCTTGACGTGGTTCATCAACTCGTCGACGGTCGCATCCGGGTTGTCGATCAACTCGATCGTGGCGTCGATCACTTCGCCGAGGTTGTGCGGCGGAATGTTCGTCGACATGCCGACTGCGATTCCCGACGAGCCATTGACCAGCAGGTTGGGAAACGCAGCTGGTAGCACGTCCGGCTCTTGCAGGCGGTCGTCGTAATTCGACGAGAAATCGACCGTGTCCTTCTCGATGTCGGCGAGCAGTTCCTCGGCGGCAGGGGCCATCCGCGCCTCAGTGTACCGGGGCGCGGCGGCCGGATCGCCGTCCATCGATCCGAAGTTCCCTTGACCGTCCACGAGCGGGTAGCGCATCGAGAAGTCCTGGGCCATCCGGACCAGAGTGTCGTAGATCGCGCTGTCGCCGTGGGGGTGGTAGTCACCCATCGTTTCCCCGACGATCGAGGAAGACTTGCGGTGGGACGAACCGCTCGTGACGCCCATTTCGTGCATCGCATAGAGGATGCGCCGGTGGACGGGTTTGAGCCCGTCGCGGACGTCCGGAAGGGCGCGACCGGCGATGACGCTCATCGCGTAGTCGATGTAGCTCTGCTCCATCTCGTCTTCGATGCGGACGTTTTCGACCGCTCTAGCCTCTACGTCCGTTGGATCGGGTACGTCTGAACTCATGTATTGGCTTGTTTTGTGGGTTGATGGTAGTGGGTTCGTTGGCAGGCTCCCAACCGTGAGCGAGTTCGCGTCGCGAACTCGCGAACGGGCCGACAGCCGACCCACAGGCGGGGGAGTATTTTCGCTGGCTAGATGTCGATCCACTCCGCTTCCGGCGCGTGGTCTTTGATGAACTGCTTGCGCGGTTCGACGGCGTCACCCATCAGGACGGAGAACATCTTGTCCGCCGCCGCCGCGTCTTCGACCGTAATCTGTTTGAGGATACGGTTGTCGGGGTTCATGGTCGTCTCCCAGAGTTGTTCGGGGTTCATCTCGCCTAAACCCTTGAACCGCTGAACTTGCGATGGGTTGCCGTCGCACTTCTCCGCGACGATCTCGTCGCGCTCAGCGTCGGTCATCGCGTCGTAGGTCTCGCCGCGATACCGGATGCGGTACAGCGGCGGCTGGGTCGCGTACACGTAGCCTCCCTCGAGCAGCGGGCGCATGTGCCGGTAGAAGAACGTCAACAACAGCGTTCGGATGTGGGCACCATCGACGTCGGCGTCCGTCGCCATAATGATCTTCTTGTAGCGAATGTCGTCGACGTCGAATTCGTCGCCGATCCCAGCACCGATCGCGGTGATCATGTTCCGGATCTCGTCGTTCTCGAGAATGCGATCGAGTCGATGTTTCTCGACGTTCAGGATCTTCCCTTTGATCGGGAGGACTGCCTGGAATTCCGGATTCCGGGCCTGTTTTGCGCTGCCACCTGCGGAGTCGCCCTCCGCGATGAACAGTTCGGCCTCCTCGGGATCTTTGGTCTGACAGTCCGCGAGTTTGCCGGGGAGAGAGGTTGACTCGAGGGCGGACTTCCGTCGGGTCAGTTCCTCCGCCTTCTGGGCGGCCATGCGCGCCTTCGCGGCCTCGACGGCCTTCGTGACGATTGCCTGGGCGGTGTCGGGGTGCTCCTCGAAGTAGGTTCCGAGGCCCTCGTGCATGGCGCTTTCGACGATCCCGCGCACTTCGCTGTTGCCGAGTTTCGTCTTCGTCTGGCCTTCGAACTGCGGGTCGGGATGTTTGACCGAAATGACCGCGGTGAGACCCTCACGAATGTCCTCGCCTTTGAGGTTGTCTTCCAGGTCGGAGAGCAGATCGTTGTCGTTCGCGTAATCGTTGACGCATCGCGTCAGGGCGGTCTTGAACCCGGTGAGGTGGGTTCCGCCCTCGCGCGTGTTGATGTTGTTCGCGAAGGCGTGAATCGAGCCCTGGAGTTCCTCGGTGGCCTGCATCGCGACTTCGACCTGGATGTCCTGGTCTTCGTCCGCGAAGAAGATGACGTCCTTGTGCATCGACGAACGCGTCTCGTTCAGGTACTCGACAAATTCCCGGATACCACCTTGGTACTCGTAGGTCTCGGCAACGGGGCCCTCCTGGTCGGTCGTTTCCGGACGCTCGTCGCGGAGCGTGATGCGGACGCCGGAGTTCAAGAATGCGAGTTCCCGGAGTCGGTTCGAGAGCGTCGAGAACGCGAACTCGTCCGTCTCGAAGATGCCCGTATCGGACCAGAACCGGATTTTAGTACCCGTTTCCTCGTCCGGTTCCATGTCTCGAACGCGCTCCATGTCGCCGACCGGTTCGCCTTCCTCGAACGAGTGACGGAAGACGCTGCCGTCGCGTTTAACTTCGGCTTCGAGTCGTTCAGAGAGGGCATTGACGACCGAGAGGCCGACGCCGTGAAGGCCGCCGGAGACCTGATACGATTTGTTGTCGAACTTCCCGCCGGCGTGGAGGACCGTGAGAATGACCTCGAGTGCGGGGCGGTCGTATTCCTCGTGAGTATCGACCGGGATGCCGCGACCGTCGTCGTCGACGCTCACTGAATTATCCTCGTGGATAGTAACGGTAATGTCGTCGCAGTAGCCGGCCAGTGCCTCGTCGATCGAATTGTCCACCACTTCGTAGACAAGGTGGTGCAATCCTCGGGAATCGGTAGAGCCGATATACATCGCCGGGCGCTTCCGTACCGCTTCCAGGCCTTCGAGAACCTGAATTTGACCGGCGCCGTACTCACTTTCCTGGGACATGTAAAACCTGCTTTCGGATAGCGGGCCGGTACTAATAAAAGTCACGTGTACGCGCGCGAGCGCGGGAAGGTTCGCCCGACCGAGGCACCGGACCGGGGAACCGCTCGCGGACTGATACGGACTACTGTAAGTCATTGCCGGTGCAACCGCAGGACGGTCGCGATTGCACCGGTACATCGTTACAGCAGACCGTACGAGGCACCGTCAGACCGAGGCTCGATCGGGTTCCGATGCAGTTGGATTCGGTTCAGTCGGACTGGACGCCGACCGCACCGGTCGTGCATTCCCTGTTCGTCTCTCGTGATACGTTCCGTATCCACCGGACGCCTACGAGACTTCGTCGAACGACTTGTGGCCCCGAATCACGACCCCCTCGTCGGTGATTTCGGCGAGGAAGACACCGTTGCCGGAGCCAGTGTCGCGTTCCACGGCGCTTTTGACGGCCCGCGCCGCCGCCGACCGGGCGTCCGCGAGCGTGAGACCGTCCGCGTACGTGTTCTCGAGGACGCCGTAGGCGAGTTGCATCCCGCTGCCGGTAACAGTGTAGTCGTCGGCCATGACACCGCCTGCGGGGTCGATACTATAGACGTGGCTCCCGTCGTCGTCGACGCCGCCGAGGATGGGATTGATCGCCCGGAACGGGCCGCCGCGGGCGAAGTTCCCCGCGAGCGTCGCCAGCGCCTCGATGGACATCGACTCGTCGCGGCGGGACTCATAGAGATTTGCCTCGGAGCGCAGCGTGCGGATGAACGACTGTGCCCCGCCGACGGAACCGACGAGCGTCAGCGCTGCCGTCGGATGGACCTGTTCGACTTTCTGGACGTTCTTGTTCGAGACGAAGCGCCCGCCGAGGCTGGCGCGCATGTCCGTCGCGACGACGACGCCCTCGTCGGTCGTGATTCCGACAGTTGTCGTCCCCGTACTGTTGACGGTGTTACCGTACTCGCCGTCCGCTCGAGCGCCATTGGGAACCGACCCCAATTCGGGTGCATATGGAGACGTTTCGTCGCCGCGCCGTGGCGCCGACGGTGCGATCCAGTTAGTCATCCGTCCCCTCCTCATCCTCGTCGACGTCTTCGACGATGGACTCGAGTCGATCCTCGGAGACCGTCCAGAACGACTCGTCCTCGGTCGTGATCGTGGCGACGTCGACGTCTTCGGGGGCGACGAGACCATCCTCGGAGGCGCTGAGTGCACTCACGGCCAGTTCGATGCCACCGTCGACGTCGGAATCCGGGCGGTAGTGCTCCTCGAGGTAGCCCTGAATAACGTCACGGTCGCCGCCGACCGCGGCGGCTTGCCACTCGTAGTCCGTCCCCGAGGGATCCGTCTCGAACAACCGGGGCTCGCCGTCGTCGATGCCGCCGACGAGCAGGGCGACGCCGAACGGGCGTGCGCCGCCGGTCTGGGTGTACTCCTGGATGTGATCGGTGACCGCGCGCGTCAACGTCTCGACACCGATTCGCTGGTCGTAACGGAGTTGCTCGCCCTGTGCGTGACGGCGGGCGAGATCGACCAACTGTCGCGCGTCGGCGACGTGACCGGCGCTCGCGATACCGACGTGATCGTCGATTTTGTGGATCTTTTCGACGCTCGAACGCTCCATGAGCGACGAATTCACCTGACGATTCGCTGCGAGGACGACGCCGTCCGACGTGCGGAGACCCACGCTCGCGGTCCCTCGTTTGACGGCCTCGCGGGCATATTCGACCTGGTAGAGCCGTCCGTCCGGGGAGAAGATCGTGATTCCCCGGTCGTAGGCCTGCTGCTGAGATTGTCCTTGCATTGCTGTTTCAGGTCACTACGACCTTCACCTCGGGTAAGGGACAAGAATTTATAGGCCTTTGTCTGGTGGCAACGAGGACTGCTTCGTCGCCGATCGAGCGCGACAGGGGTCGAGACAGTAGGCAATAGGTCGACGCGCTGAATGCCAACCAGACCCACCTCCGGTACTGGGCAGTCCGTTCGGCAGTCGGTAATCCATTTCGTTTCGCACGGTCCGACACGGTGGCGCTGGTACAACGCCGACAGTCACACCCGTTCGTGCTGTCGATTCGACAGACCGTTACCATCTCGAGCCCGTTGCTCAACGGGATCACCGCCGTTGCTCTCGATACAGCGTTTCGTTCAACTGTACGCGGATCGAGTCGGCCTGCTCGCACTCGGTCTCGGAATCGACAGCGCCGTCGAGATTCGCGGCCACCGCCGGGACGCGACCGTCCGGGACAAAACGACCTGAACGGTCCGAGACTGAGACGAGCCGGCTGACCGCCCACAGCTCTCGAGATGGCAGATTCCGGCATAACCCCCTTTGTTCCCGTTCCAGTAGGGGAAATCGATGCTTCTGCTCGTCGCGATAGCGTTCGCTGTCGCCAGTGGTGTGGCGGTGCTCGAGTTCGTCTCCGCTCGAGCGCTCGAACGGATCCCCTCGGTCGCCACCGAGAAATTCCCCGAGATCGATCGGGAGTTACTGGGGAAGTTCAGCAGCTTCGATTCCGAACCCGGCTGGGGCACGCAGCCGAATCGGGAGACACAGAAGGGCACGGGCGATCACCTCCCCGGCGAGGACGTGACGACCCACCTCTCGCCGGCCGACGGCGACGTCGAATCGCTGTACCCCGATCGCAGGGGAGGCGGCCACTACAGTCCGGAGACCAACGCGGCGACCGCTGACGTGTTGGCGGACATCGTCGAGGCGCGAACGATCACGATATGAACCCGATATCCCTCGTCGTCGGCATCGCGTTGCTCGGCGCCGGGATCGTCGACATTCTCTGGACGACCCTCTGGGTCGACGGCGGTTCTGGACCGTTCTCGGGCCGACTCACCACCGGCGTCTGGATAGGGCTCCGGAAGGTGACTCGAGATCACAACAGGGCGCTCAGCCTCGCCGGCCCGATTACCCTCACGCTGACGCTCGCGATGTGGATCGTGTTCATCTGGGTCGGCTGGACGTTTATCTTCTCGAGCGTCCCGACTGCCGTCGTCAACACGCGCACCGGCGGCTCGGCGGACTGGTGGGGACGATTCTACTACGTTGCCTACACGATGTTTACTGACGGCAACGGGGACTACACGCCGCTGTACGGCGGCGACATCTGGGAAATCGCCAGCGCGTTCACGACGGCATCTGGGATGGCCTTCGTCACCCTCGGCGTCTCTTACGTGTTGACAGTCCTCGGGGCCGTCTCCGACAAACGCTCGTTCGCCGCTACCGTCACTGGGTTGGGCGACCGGAGCGAAGCGTTCGTCCGCGCGGGCTGGAACGGCGAGAACTTCCACGGGCTCGAGCGGACGATCGAGACGCTGGGATCCGACCTGAGCAAGCTCGCCGAGCAACACAAATCGTACCCGATCCTGCACTATTACCACAGCGAGAAGGGCGAACGCGCCTCTGCCGTTGCCGTCCCGATCCTCGACGAGTCGCTCTTGCTCTTCCGATACGCCGTCCCGGACGAGCACAGTCCCGACCCCGCAGTCGTCGAGACCGCTCGGTCGAGCGCACGGAGCTACCTCGAGACGCTCGACGAGTCGTTTATCGAGCCCGAGCCCGCAGTCCCCCGGTCGCCGAACCTCGATCGGCTCCGCGAGGACGGTATCCCGACCGTCTCGGATCAGGAGTTCGCCGAGGCCCTCGCCGAGGTAACCGACCGCCGCCGTCGCTTGCTCGGCGTGGTCAAAGCCGACGCGTGGGAGTGGCCTCCGGTCGAGGAGTGAACTGGCCTCTTATTCATTGCACTCCGAGTCGTTCACACCCCATGGAGGAGTACGACTTTCTCGTCATCGGCTCGGGTTCCGGCCTCGACGTAGCGAACGTAGCGGCGAATCAGGGACAGTCAGTCGCGGTCATCGAAAAGGGACGGCTCGGCGGCACCTGTCTCAATCGCGGCTGTATCCCGTCGAAGAAGTTGTTGTATCACGCCGACGTGATGGAAACGATCGAGCGCGCGGACGAATTCGGGATCGACGCGACTATCGACGACGTCGCCTTCGCCGATATCGTCCGTGACGTCACCGACGACGTACACGGCAGTTCCGACTCGATCAGACGCGGGCTGCACTCCTCGGATCGAATCGACCTGTACGAGGCGAAAGCCCGGTTCGTCGACGAGCGAACGGTCAGCCTCTCGGGCGGTTCGGCGGACGGGGCCCGCCTTCGAGCGGACACGGTCCTCGTCGCAGCGGGCACGCGGCCGGCGATTCCGAAGATGAACGGGCTCGAGGACGTCGAGTACCTCACGAGCACCGAGGCACTCACGGTGGAAACCCTGCCCGATAGGCTCGTCATCGTCGGCGGCGGCTACATCGCGGCGGAACTCGCGCAGTTCTTCGGGACGTTCGGGAGCGACGTGGCGATCATTAGCCGGCGGCCGACCATGCTCCCGGACGCGGACGAAGAAGTGAGCGCCGCGTTCACCGACCGCTACGCCGACCGATTCGACGTGCACACCGGCTACGAAGCCGTCGCCGTCTCGAAAGACCACGGCTCGATCTCCGTCGAAGCGCGCGCCTTTACGTATCCCGATTCCGACGCTAACGACTCTCACAGTGGCACGGCGAACAGGGACGATCGAATCACGGTCGCCGGCGACGAACTCCTCATCGCGACCGGCCGAGTCCCGAATAGCGATACGCTGAACCTCGAGGCAGCCGGCATCGAAACGGACGCTGACGGCTTCATCCAGACCGACGAGTACCTCCGGACGACCGCAGACGGCGTCTGGGCCCTCGGCGATATCGTCGGTGAGTACCTGCTGAAGCACAACGCCAATCACGAGGCACGGTCCGTCGCGCGCACCCTCTTCGGGGACGACCTCGAACCCATCGACTACTCTGCGATGCCGTTCGCCGTCTTCGCCTCTCCAGAGGTCGCCGGCGTCGGTCTGACCGAACAGGAGTTGCGCGCATCCGACCGCGAGTACGCCACACGCGTCTATCCCTACGACGAGACGGCGCGCGGGAGCGCGATGCACGCGGAGGGGTTCGTCAAATCCCTCATCGACCTCGAGGGCGGCATTCTCGGCTGTCACATCATCGGTCCCGACGCCTCGAATCTGATTCAGGAGGTCGTCGTGGCGATGACAGCTGGCTCCGGGACGGTCGGGGACATCAGTCAGTCAGTCCACATCCACCCCGCCCTCTCGGAAGTCGTCCAACGTGCGTTCTCCGGCCAGTTCACTCGGCGCGGTGACCACGATCACGACCACGACCACGAGCATCCCCATTAGCCGAGCCAGTGACTCGCGGTCCTTTTTCTCGACATAGTCGCCGGATCTGCGTTCCGCTTACACGACCGCCGTCGACTTTTGTAATATCGGGGTCCAGTTTCGGCCGCAATGGCAAACGCAGCGATCGTTATATTGGCAGGCACCGAATCGCACAGCGACCTCGGCCGACTGGTAAATGGCCTCGAGGCGGCAAAGGAGTTCGACGAGAACGCGGACGACGAACTCGAGTTGATCTTCGACGGAGCCGGAACGCAGTGGATCCCCGAACTCGAGGACGAGGGTCACGACTATCACGAACTCTATCGGTCGCTCAGCGAAGAAGCCGCGGTCTGTGACTACTGTGCGAACGCGTTCGGCGTCGACGACGCAATCGCGGAGACCGGAGTCGTCACGGTCGACGAGAACGGCGGCCACCCGAGCGTCCGCTCGCTGGTCGACGAGGGTTACGAAATAATCACGTTCTAGAGATTCGCCGATCGTCGCCGGGCTGAAAGCCGGCGAACGAATCGTCGATACCGACGCGCATCGAATGCACTACCCTCGATACAGGTTCACTTTCACTCCGGTAGCACACACCTTTTAGCCTCCCCGTTAGTAAGGGAAGACGATGACGTCGTTCCAGTCGACACTCGGTGACGAACCGGGGATCGCCGAGGAGCTGGCAGAGAGTCAGCAGTCGATCTCCATCGCCGAGTTCTTCGAGAAGAACAAGCACATGCTCGGCTTCGATAGCGGCGCTCGAGGCCTCGTCACGGCCGTCAAGGAGGCCGTCGACAACGCCTTAGACGCCGCCGAGGAAGCGGGCATTCTCCCGGACATCTACGTCGAGATTCAGGAAGCAGACGATTACTACCGCCTGATCGTCGAGGACAACGGACCGGGACTGACGAAAGAATCGCTCCCGAAAGTCTTCGGAAAGCTCCTCTACGGATCGCGCTTTCACGCACGCGAACAGTCTCGAGGTCAGCAGGGAATCGGTATCTCCGCAGCCGTCCTCTACTCACAGCTGACGAGCGGGAAACCCGCGAAGATCACCAGTCGGACGCAGGGCTCGAGTGAGGCGGAGTACTTCGAACTCATTATCGATACCGACGAAAACGAACCCGAAATCAGCGTCGAGAAGACGACTACCTGGGATCGACCCCACGGGACCCGCATCGAACTCGAGATGGAAGCCAACATGCGCGCCCGCCAACAGCTCCACGATTACATCAAGCACACGGCAGTCGTCAACCCCCACGCTCGCCTCGAGCTTCGCGAGCCCCAGGAACACTTCAAGTTCGAGCGCGCGACCGACCAGCTCCCCGAGGAGACCGAGGAAATCCGTCCCCACCCACACGGCGTCGAGCTCGGTACCGTGATGAAAATGCTGAACGCGACGGACTCCCAGACGGTCTCGGGGTTCTTGCAGGGGGAGTTCACCCGCGTCGGGAAGAAGACCGCCGATTCGATCATCGATGCCTTCCGCGACCGCCACTACGGCCGAGAGATGCGCTGGCGTCCCTCGGCGTCTCACCACCCCGTCGACGTCGCGACAGCGGTCGAGAACGCGACGGCGAACAAGGGCCCGGACGCGACCAGCGCCTTCGCCGAGACCGTCGCGGGCGCCGTCGACGATTGGGACCGAATCGCCCACCACGAGTTACTCGAGGTCGTCGACTCGGCTGCAGACGGCGTCGAGGCCGACCACGGAACGACGTTCGGCGACACCGTCCGCGAAAATGCCGTCGAGGCCGTCTGGCTCGAGTTGATCGACGCCGCCACTTCGTCGGCGGTTGCGAACGCGGACGACGGTGCGGACGACACCGACGCGGACTCGCGTCTCGTTGCTGATCTGTACGAACTCGCCGATGACGCGACGAGTACCCGCAAGGACGACGAGGTGATCCACGCGTTCGCCGACCGGCTCGCGGCCACATTCGAGGAGGAACGCGAAAACGACAACGTCCGCCATCGGCTCACTCGCGGCCAACTCCGGGCGTACGTCGACCGGGCGGCGGATCTCACCGAAGAGTACGACGACGTCTCGTTCGGCGAGACCGCCCGTGAGAACGTCGTCGAGGCCGTCTGGAGTGTGATGGCGACAGTGCCGGACGACCCGCCGCTCGTCCGAGAGCTGAACGGCGACCGCGATGCGACCAGCAACCTGGTCGACGCCATGCGCGCCACCGATATCATGGCGCCGCCGACGCGGTGTCTGGCGCCGATCACCGAGGATCTCATCACTGCCGGTCTCGAGAAAGAGTTCGACGCCGACTTCTTCGCGTCGGCGACTCGTGATGCGGGCGTCTCCGGCGGTGACCCGTTCGTCGTCGAAGCCGGGATCGCCTACGGTGGTAATCTCGAGGCCGAAGGAACCGGCGAGGTCCTTCGATTCGCGAATCGAGTCCCCCTGGTCTACCAGCGCGGGGCCTGTGCGACGACCGACGTCATAAAGACGATCGGCTGGCGCAACTATGGTCTCGATCAGCCCGGCGGCTCCGGTCTACCGAACGGGCCGGTGGTGATCATGATCCACGTCGCCTCCACGAATGTTCCGTTTACGAGCGAATCGAAAGACGCTATCGCGAACGTTCCAGAGATCGAAGACGAGATCGAACTGGCAGTTCGGGAGGCCTCGCGGGAGCTCAAGAGTTACCTCAACAAGCGCCGGTCGATGCAACAGCGCCGAAAGAAGCAAAACGTCCTCGGGAAAATCCTGCCGGAGATGGCAGAGAAGGTCGCCGAGGTAACCGGCCGCAACAAACCCGATATCGACGATGCAGTCGCACGCATTATGAACAACGTTCTCGTCGAGCGCCAAGTCGAACAAAACGGGGACGGCGCCGCAGTATCGGTCGTCGTCGAGAACAACTCGAACACGACCGAGTCACTCGAGGTGACCGACATCGTCTCGGCCGAGCCCGAGAACCTCTCGGACGGCGCGACCGTCGTCGAGATGGACGGCGAGTGGTTCGTCAAGTGGGAGGCCGACGTCGGAAGCGGCGACGATGCCACGCTCGAGTACGAAGTACCGGACGACGCGACGTTCGATCTGGACGTCAAGGGCGTCGAAAGCGAGAAACTCACCGTTACTGACCAATGAGCGCAGACGATACCCAGCAGGCACGAGAACAGTTGATCGATCTCGCGGCGCAGTTCTACGATCAGTTCGAACTGGGCGAGATCCCGAACATGTCCGTGCCGACGCGGACGAAGAACAACATCGAGTACGACGAAGAGAAAGACGTCTGGGTCTACGGTGACCGGGAGTCGACCAGATCGGCCAACTCCGTTCGAGGCGCGCGGAAGCTTCTCAAAGCGGTCTACACGATCGAATTCCTCTCCGCCCAACTCGAAGAGGACCGGTCGTCCACCCTGCGTGAACTCTACTACCTCTCGGAAAGCTGGGACAACGACGAGGCCCAGTTCTCGGACCAGGACGAATCGAACGCCCTCGTCGAGGACCTGGAGATCGTCTCCGGGGTCACCCGCGAGGATTTCCACATGCGCCCAGAAGAGTCCGGCGCGACGATCATGGGGCCGTTGCACCTCCGCGAACAGACCCGTCGTGGCGAGCGCGAGATCCACTGTCAGGAAGACGTCGGCGAGGGTGGATACCAGATTCCGAACAATCCGGATACGATCGACTTTCTCGACTCCGACGCCGACTTCATTCTCGCCGTCGAGACCGGTGGGATGCGCGACCGACTGGTCGAGAACGGATTCGACGACGAGTACAACGCCCTGATCGTCCACCTCAAGGGCCAGCCCGCCCGGGCGACTCGCCGGATCACCAAGCGTCTCCACGACGAACTCGATCTGCCCGTGACCGTCTTTACTGACGGCGACCCGTGGTCGTACCGCATCTACGGCTCGGTCGCCTACGGATCGATCAAGTCCGCCCACCTCTCGGAATACCTCGCGACGCCGGAGGCCCAGTTCGTCGGCATCCAGCCCGCCGACATTGTCGAGTACGAACTGCCGACCGACCCGCTCTCGGATTCGGACATCAACGCCCTCGAGAGCGAACTCGAGGACCCCCGCTTCCAGACCGACTACTGGGAAGAACAGATCGAACTCCAGCTCGACCTCGAGAAGAAATCCGAACAGCAGTCGCTGGCGTCGTACGGACTCGATTTCGTGACGGATACGTATCTCCCGGATCGGCTCAGCGAGATGGGCGTTCTGTAAGGATCGTCGAGTCTCGGTGCCGTGGGTCTCGATCCTCGGTGCTGTAGGGCGGGACGGACCATTTTTGCGAGGGTTCTTGAACTGCGTGTGCGAGGCTGTGCGGATCGAGGCAGCTGTCGAGTGCCCCGTCTGGACGATCGACGGAAACCACGAGCGATACGACCGATCGGGTGGCACGGTCAGCGGACAGCGTGGACGACTCGTGCCGTCTGATCACCGGTTTTGCCAGATATTTACACGGCGGCATCCCCCTGTGTCTGCAGGTACAATCGGTTCCCGTCTGCACCGTCTCTGACCGTCTAGAACAGTGATATGGTTGACGAAACCGAGGACAAACGACCGACGCACAGCGATCCGGACGAAGAAGCGATCGACGAGCCGACGACGTCCGGTGCGCAGGAGGCGAGCGAAACCGCGTGGATGATGAAAGAGGGGGTAACGATCGGTCTCATTTCGATAGTGGTCGTCCTCGTCCTCGCGCTGGGTCTCCTGCAGGTGTCCGGACTCGTCGACCTGCTCGCCCCGTTCGTGGACACCGAACTCGGTCAGTGGGCCGCCTTCGCAATTCTGGTCGTCGTCGTTCTCGTGGCGTTCGCGTGGGCTCGACGCGGCGTCTGATGCCACTTCGAGCCGAACGGCTACCGGTCGAGAACGATCGGGACGCCGCTCGAGGCCACCTCGACGGCGAACGCTTCGTCGTCGGTTTCGATTCCCTCGAAGGTGTCGTAGTGAACCGGGAGGACGAGATTCGGCTCGATTCGCGCGGCCAGCGCCGCCGCCTCGTGGCGGTCCATCGTGAACGTACCGCCGATCGGCGGGAAGAAGAGATCGACGGCGACCGTCTCGTGAACCGGACTGACGTCGGTATCGCCGGGCCAGTACGCGGTGACGCCGTCGACGGTGACGCCGAATCCGCATCCCCGTCCCTCAGGATGGTAGGGGTCTCCGTTTTCGTCGGTGTGTGGACCGTCGGGATCGTTAGACGCCGGTGTCGTGAACAGATCGAGCGGTCCGAGGACGAACGAGTCGTCGGCCCCGACTCGCTCCACGTCGTACGGCAGATCGTCCGGATCCTCGTCGACTCGGTCGATCTCGCTCGCGTCGATCGATTCGTGGACGACGATCAGTGACTCTTCGTGTGCCACTCGTCGGATCGACACTGGATCGTAGTGGTGGTCGTGACTAACGAGAACCAGATCACCGTCGCGAGCATCGTAGTCGTCCAGCACTCCGTAGGGTTCCGGACCGGGATCTATGTAGACGACCACCCCCGTTTGCCCCTCGAGTCGAATCGTTGCGAGGCCGAACCAGTCGACGGTCAACGCGTCGAACCGAACTGTCATGCGACGTCATTTCTCGGGCGAGGCGAAAAGCGTTGTAGTCCCAGATGGACGGCGGACGGTACTGCCAAAGCGAATCGCTGGTCGATAGTTGGTCGGCCGTGGTCGTCCGTCCGCTTCATACGGACTACTGTACGTCATTGCCGGTGCAATCGCAGGGCGGTCGCGGTTGCACCGGTACATCGTTACAGCAGACCGTATCAGGGGATCCGGACGGAGTGTTCGAGCGTCCCGACGCCTTCGACGTCGATCTCTACCTTGTCGCCGTCCTCGACCGGGCCGACGCCGTCGGGGGTGCCGGTCGCGATCACGTCGCCCGGTTCCAGGGTCATGTAGGTCGTTATTTCGGCGATCAGTTCGGGGATCGTGAAGATGAGCTGCTCGCGATTGCCGTCCTGCCGCAGGTCGCCGTTGACGCGAGTCCGAACGGCCGCGTCAGCCGGAACCTCGTCGGGGGTCGCGAGCACGGGGCCGATCGGGGCAGCGCCGTCGAACGCCTTGCCGCGGATCCAGTTCTGCTCGAGTTGCTGGTCGTCTCGGTTCGAGAGGTCGTCGACGCAGGTGAAGCCCTCGACGACGTCCATCGCCGATTCCTCGGGCACGTGGCGACACTGCTCGCCGATGACGAGGCCGATTTCGGCCTCGTGGTCGATACGCTCCTTGTCCGCCGGAAGCGTCACGGTATCGCCGTGGGCCGCGAGCGTGTTCGGTCCCTTCAGAAAGAGCAGTGGTCGGTCGGGGAAATCGGACCCCATTTCGTCGATGTGTTCGGCGTAGTTTCGACCGATACAGACGATTTTCGAGGGCTCGGATGGTGGTAGAATATCGATCTCGTCGCTGTCGAACGCGTAGCTCTCGTTTGCGAAGCGAACTGTCCCGTCCTCGTACTCTCCGCGCCGGATCGCTCCGGCCGGGTCGCGGAAACGAACGTATTTCACGACCGGTGGATGGTCACATGGGGTTAAAAGCGTTGAGGAGGAGGGAGATTTCGACAGGTTCTCGCGAGCGTCGGCGAGCTATCGGTACCGCTCGAGTTCCGCGTAGGCATCCCGTGCTGCCCGGTCCGGTTCACCGGGGTACGTATAGAGTTCCAGCGTCGCAAAGCCGTCGTACCCGATGTCATCGAGGGCGTCGAATATCGCCCGAAAGTCGAGATCACCCTCTCCAGGTATCCGATGGTAGTGCTTTCCCCGGCGGCCCCCGACGATGTCCTCTATGTGGATTCCCGTGATCGAGCCGCTCGAGCGGCGGATGCTCTCCGCAACGTCTTCACCGTAGACGGCGGCGTGGCCGACATCTAAGTTGACCCCGAGGGAATCATGGCCGACCTCATCGATGAGCGCGAGAACCTCGTCGGTGTTCTCGACCAGCAGTTCGGGTTCGAACTCTATCCCGACTTCCACGTCCCTCGCCTCGGCGTACTCGAGGATGTCCGCGAGCGACTCGCGGAGATAGTCGGACGCTTCCTCAGGTGGTGTGCCGGGTAACGGGCGGCCGGTCGCCAGACAGACCGCCGGCGAACCGACGGTTTCAGCGAGGTCGATCGCCCGCTTCGTGTAGTCGATTCGCCACTGACGGGCGGCGTCCGCACGGATCACGCTCGGTTCGAAGAACGCCGACGGCGGCGCATCGTCGTAGTAGCCCATCGCCGTATTCGCGTTGATATTCGAGACTGCGAGGTCGGTGTCTGCGAGGGCATCGAGAAGCGAGTCGCGGTCACTGTCGCTGAAGTCCGGGAAGTACGCGTGGGGGTCGTCGCCGAGTAGTTCGACGCCGGTGTAGCCGTGATCCGCGATCCGGCGGACCGCCTCGGAGAGGTCGTAGCGGGTGTACGCGTTCGTCGAGAAAGCGAGTTTGACCATCGATTCAGTCCTCCTACACCGGAGAGCCACTAATTCGTTGGCCCGTCGGAGTCGATTACGTGCCGCCACACCGCGGGCTCGAGTCTCGATCGAGGTGATAGTGGGTGGCATTCGCCGTCGGCCGGTCGAGCGAGCGTGCGGTCGGGCCACGCGAACCGAGGTATGAAACGTGGCTATGGCGTGGAACCGTGATCGTGACGTGGGACTGAATCGAGTCGATCACGTCACATCGAACATCCGGCCGAGACCCACCGCCGGAACGAGAAAGACACCAGCAGCCACCCCCCAGCGGATTCCGGCTGCCGCGGCGAAGCCGGCGTCGAGCAACACGAGTCCGAGGACGCACCCGCCGACCGCAGGACCGACGGTACTCGGGACGGGATCAGCGTACGCTGCGCGCAAGGGACGTCCGACCCACCAGCAAAACGCTGCGGCGAACGCGAGCGCCACGAGAATTTCGAGCCTCGACGAATCGACGCCGACGAGGTACACACAGAGCGTGACGACCGCCAGGACCGCACTACCGGTGGCGACCGCGACAGCACGTCGATTGCCCCCCTCGGATTCTCGAGCCGCCATGAACGTGACGGCGCTGATGTAGCCGGTGATGACTGCCGGAACCACGACCAGTCGGGCGGTCATCTCGAGCGCCGCGCTTCCGGCCGCGGTCGCTCCGAGGACGACGTTCAGTCCTCGAGTCGTCCCCATCACGATGAATCCGGGGACCGATCCCTTCAGGAGGCCGTCGTACGCGAGGATCGCAGTGGCCACCGATCCAGCGGCGAGGGCTGCAGGGCCGCCAGCGGCGACGAAGGCGATGCCGACGGCAACGAAAAGGAGCGCGAATCCGAGTTCGAACGCAGTGTGCCGGGTGATCCGTCCGGACGGAATTGGACGATTCGGCCGCTCTCGGGCGTCGAGAGGTGCATCGAACGCGTCGTTGAGGGTCGTCCCGCCCGCGTACAGGAAGACTGACCCGAGCGACAGTAACGCGACCGCCGACGGTGCCGGGGTAGCGCCGGTCATTGACACCAGCGCGGCGCCGAGGATCACGTCTGGCGGTGCGGTAAAGAGGTTCGGCACGCGGACCAGTTCGGCGTACGCACCGATCGTTGCGCTCGAGTCACCAGCGTCCGATCCGGGCGGGTCAGTGCCGACCGGTTCTCGCGAGTCGCCGTCGACAGATACGGGGGGATTGCTCTCGCCGGCAGATTCCCACCGGTCGTCGACCGACTCGCCGTTTTCGACGCAATCCGACGACACGTCGCCTACCACCCTACGCCCACCCACGTTCCCCGAGGAAGGCCATCGCCTCTCGCGCGGTCTCGATCGGCGTTTCCTCGTAGGGGTAGAGTTCGACCGTGACGAAGCCGTCGTAGCCTCGGTTCTCTAGCTGGCCGAGGAACGAGTCTATGTCCATCGCGCCGTCGCCGAGCTGGGTGTGCTCGTGGGTCCGATCGGCCGGGATGTCTTCTATGTGGTAGTGACTCGTGTATTCCCAGAGCGGCTCGACCAGTTCGGCCGGGTTCTCGCCGACGCAGTAGAAGTGGCCGGCGTCGAAGTTACATCGGACGCGCTCGGAGTCGACGCGCTCGACCAGTTCCAGAAACTCGTCCGCGGTCTCGATCAACAAATCGGGTTCGGGTTCGACGAGCAGGTCGACGTCCACCTGCTCAGCTCTCGGCACGACGGACTCGAGGCTGTCGATGAAGGTCTCCATTGCCCACTCGCGCGATTTGGTCTCGGGTATCGGCCCGCCGGGCTCGATCGAGATGTACGGAAGGCCGAGCGCCGCCGCGGTCTCGAGCGCCGCGAGGGTGTAGTCGATTCGCTCCCGTCGATACGACTCGTCCGGTTCGATGTAGGAAGGGTGGTGGAAGTCCTCGATCGCAGTAAGCATGAACGCATTGCCGTTGCTAACGGTGATTTCGGCCCGGTTCAGGACGTCTTCGACGTGTGCGCGTTCCTCCTCCGTCGCGGTGGGCGGATAGAGGTGTGGCTCGTCGAACAGGAGTTCGACGCCGTCGTATCCCGCATCGGCGATGGCTTCGATGGCGTCCTCGAGGTGATACTCGCGAAAGGCGTTGGTTGAAAACCCGAACTGCATCTCAGGCCTCGTAGTCGAAGTTCGGGGACTGGTTGAAGAACTCGTAGGGGTTGTCGAAGACGACCGTTCGGACCTCCTCGCGGTCCCAGCCCCGGTCGATCATCCGGTCGCGGGCCTTCGGAACGGCAAGTGGATCCGATGGATCCCAGTCGGCAGCGCTGTTGAAGATCATGTTGTCGGTCCCGTACTCCTCGAGAAGGTCGATCGCCGACGCTGCTTCGATCTTGCCCGGGTAAAGCGTGAAGCCGATCCAGCAGTCCGTTCGGGTCGAGATGTCGATCGTATTCTCGGTGTTGTGATCGATGATGATCCGCTCCTGTGTCACTCCCATCTCCTCGATGATCTCGACGATACGCTCGGTGCCAGACGGCTTGTCGGTGTGCGGCGTGTGGACGATGACGGGAAGTTCCCTGTCCTCCGCGAGTTCGAGCTGTCGGCGGAACGCCCACTCCTCGGCGTCCGTGACCTGGTCGAAACCGATTTCGCCGACGCCGACGACGGGATCACGATCGAGGTACTCCGGAATTCGGTCGAGAACCTCCGCTGCCATATCACGATAGTTCGCCTCTTTCGGCTCGAGGCCGATCGTGACGTAGTGGTCCATGTTGGCGGCCCGCTCGGCTCGGTCGGTTTCGTGGTCGATGATCTGTTCGAAGTAGTCGAAGAACGCGCCCGCATGGCGTTTGTCTTGACCGCTCCAGAACGCAGGTTCGATACAGCACTCGATGCCCGCGTGACGCGCTCGCCGATAGTCTTCGGCTGAGCGCGATACCATATGCATATGAGGATCGATAATCCGCATAGGTGCTGGTCGAGGGGTGAACGGTTTGGTCCACCGATCGTTCGAACGACAAATCCGATGTTGATGACGGCGAATCGACCAACGCTCACAGCGGAATGCGATCTTGTGACCGGTCAAACAAATCTTACTTCTGCTACGCGAGTCATAACGAAAGTCGCCCGGTTCCGAGTTTCGGTGGAATGCCCGCTATGGAACGAGCGAGCGGTGCGAGGCGTCACGGTATCGGAGTGGGATGGCTGCGGAGTGAGGTGACTGCGAGTCGAACCCACGCGCGCGACGACCGCGAATCCGAATCGCCACGACCGTGCGACCACCTCTCAATATCGAACGATCCCAGATGAACCGCGGGAGTGAACCCGCCGTCGAGGACCGAACCGGCGTATGGCTCGTCGGCGCGCGCGGCAACGTCGCGACGATGGCTATTGTCGGTGCCCGCGCGATCGCCGAGGGAGTGACCGACAGTACCGGCATGGTAACCGAACGCGAGCCGGTCTCGAGTCTCGACTTGCCGCCGGTCGAGGGATTCGTCTTCGGGGGCCACGACATCGAACCGGAGTCGCTCCTCACTCAGGCGGAGCGCCACCGTGACCGAAACGATGTCCCGGACCAGGAGACGCTCGCGGCGGTCAGAGACGACCTGGGGACGATCGACGAACGGATCCAGGTCGGAACAGCCGTCAACTGCGGCGCCGCGGTTACCGAAGAAAGCGAGCAGATCGACGAATCACTCGCGATCCAAGACGTCGTCACGCAGATCCGTGACGACTACGAAACGTTCCGAAACTGCCACGATCTCGAGCGACTCGTAGTCGTGAACGTCGCGTCGACCGAACCCGAACTGGCGGAGCCGGAGCGATACGACAGTCGCGACGCGCTCGAACGTGCAATCGACGAGGACGACCGCGCGTTACCCGCGAGCGTTCTCTACGCGTACGCCTCGATCGACGCCGGTCATCCGTTCGTCAACTTCACACCGAGTACGGCCAACGCGCTCGGCGGGATCCGTGACCTCGCGACCGCGAAATCTGTCCCCCACATGGGACGCGACGCGAAGACCGGCGAAACGCTCGTCAAGTCCGCGCTCGCCCCGATGTTTGCCGGCCGAAACCTGCAGGTTCTGAGCTGGGAGGGACACAACATTCTGGGCAACAGAGACGGCCTCGTTCTGGAAGACGACGCGAACGCAGCGGGCAAGCTCTCGAGCAAAGGTGACGTTCTCGACTCGATCCTGCCGGAAATCGGTCACAACCATGTCCGGATCGACTACACTCCGTCGCTCGCAGACTGGAAAACGGCGTGGGACTACATCCACTTCGAGGGCTTCCTCGAGACGGAAATGACGATGCAGTTCACCTGGGAGGGGTCGGACTCCGCGCTGGCCGCGCCGCTCGTCCTCGATCTCGTGCGCCTGATCGTTCACGCCGACGAACGCGGTGACGAGGGACTGCAGCCCCAGCTCGCGTCGTTTTTCAAGGCACCGATCGGGGTCGACGAGCACGACCTCTCCTTGCAGATGAATCGATTGTATGACTACGCAAACCGGGAGCGGTGACCACGACGGCCCCGAATTCGATTCGAACGACCACCGACCGACACACGATTCACTCCGAAACGCATCCTGTACCAGTCATCCCATGACCGACTCTTCGATTCCCGAGACCAGCGAACCGACCGACCGAACCATCGTCCTCGACGTCGTCGGCCTTCAGCCCCAGCATATCGACGCCGATCGAACGCCGACGCTCGAGTCGTTCTTCACGAGCGACAGCGTCCGATCACTTCGGCCACCATTCCCGGCAGTGACCGTTCCCGCACAGACGACGCTTGCGACGGGGCAACGGCCGGACACACACGGCGACGTCTCGAGCGGGGAGTTCGATCGCGAGCGTCAGACCGCCGAGTTCTGGGAACGCGACCGCGACGGTCGCGAGCGGATCTGGGAAACCGGAACTGACGATGCGGGACTGACCACTGGCGTCCTGAACTTCCAGCACCTGATCGGGACCAGTGCCGACGTAGCCGTGACCCCGTCTCCGATCGAAGATGAGAACAACGACATTCTCGAGATGAACTGCTGGACGAACCCGGACGGCTTCTACGACGACCTGCGTGAGGTGTTGAATCACTTCCCGCTGCACAACTACTGGGGTCCCGGCGCGAACGAGGATGGAAGTCGGTGGATTCTCGCGGCCGCTCACGAGGCGATCGAGCAGTTCGACCCCGACCTGCTCTGGGTCTACGTCCCGCATCTGGATTACGTCGGACAGAGTAACGGTCCCGGAAGCGATGCCTTCCGAACGGAACTGTCGGTCGTCGACGACCTGCTCGAAGAATTCCTCGCCCCCCTCACGGAAACCGATCGGTGGGACGAAACGGCCCTCGTCCTCGTCAGCGAGTACGGATTCCACGACGTCGACCGACCGGTGTTCCCAAACCGGGCGCTCCGCGAAGCCGGGTTGCTCGAGACGGACGCGGACGGCGACGCCGACATCGTGGGCTCGGACGCGTTCGCGATGGTCGATCACCAGATCGCACACGTCTACGCCGACGAGAGATCGGTCGAGGCGGCACGCGATGTACTCGAGTCTCTGGAAGGGATCGACGCCGTCCTCGACGAGTCGGGGAAGGCCGACCGGGGCATCGACCACCCCAATGCGGGCGAGATCGTACTCGTCGCGAATCGGGACGCCTGGTTCCAGTACTACTGGTGGGACGACCGCGAGAACGCGCCGCCGTACGCGTCAAAGATGGACATCCACGCGAAACCCGGATTCGACCCGTGCGAATTGTTCTTCGGCGACGAGGGACTCGTCTCGCTTGACGCGTCGAAGGTCAGCGGATCCCACGGGCGTGTCGACGAGTCGGCGTTCGGTATCTTCGGCCTCGGCGGCCCGGCGGCTCCCGAACTCGAGGGTGACGAACCGGTCGACGCGACCGACGTCACCCCGACGATACTCGATTTGCACGGGCTCAAGGGAACGTTGTCGATGAAACTCGAGGGGTCGTCATTCACTCGGTCAGGAGAGTGACGGAAGAAGAGCAGTGCGTGACTTCGTAGCACTCGCGGATCGGAACGGAACGTTTTTCACTAGGCCGGAGCAACGAGGGAATACGGGCTCCGTTGGTGTAGTCCGGCCAATCATTTCGGCCTTTCGAGCCGATGACCTGGGTTCAAATCCCAGACGGAGCACTACAGCGAGCGAGTTTTTATGAGCGAACGAAGCGCGCACGGCTGGGATTTGAATCAGATCAGTCGCGCGTAGCGATGCGAGCACGTCTGGGCGTGGTTCAACTCCCAGACGGAGCATGCGCGGCGAAGCCGCGTCTCGCAGTTTTCACACGTGGCATAGCATGGGGAGATACCTATACCACAGAACGATACGATTCAACGGAGTCTGTACCCCGATGCCGTGCAGCGATTAGGGACTGTCAAAGTCAAATCACAAATTTAGGGCTCCTACTGATGAGTTATAATGGCGCTCTTCAGCAGAGTTGTTGCCATCCTCTTCAGCTGGTCTGGTCCAGAATGTTTACCTCGCCTCCTCGCATTTCGTTACCCATGTCTTGGAGGCTCTTGGACGACGTTGACAAGGCGATTCTTTACGCCTTACAGCAGGACGCGCGAAACGCTACTACCAGGGAGATCGGTGACCAGGTGGGAGTGACCGCAAGTACGGTCAGTAACCGAATCGCCGAACTCAAAGATGACGGAATCATCACCAACTATCTGGCGACGCTGGACTACTCGCGTGCGGGATTCCCCATGCACGTCCTCATTCATTGTGATGTCCCTGTCCACGACCGGGAAGCGATCGCTCACAGAACACTCGATATACCCGGCGTGGTGAATGTCCGCGAACTAATGAGTGGCACGGACAACATCCGGATTGAGGCCGTCGGTGAGACCCGCGACGATATCACTGGAATCGTTTCTGCTCTCTCTGAAGAAGGTGTGCAAACCACCGATGAGATTCTAATTCAAAACCAGCATTTCCGACCATTATCGTCCCTCGAACCCGAGGGAGAGGATTGACTCGAGGTTGACAGACGACAACTCGGTATTTAAGCAGTTGTATCTTTCCAAAGACCTCCCTCTGTCCTTGCAAAAACGCATATCCAATCCAATCACCATTGGTGGAACATGGTGAATCGGCCAACCGAAAGAGGGGCCCTCGACATGGCTCCTACCGATTCCGTGAACCTGACAGCCGACGCGGCGTTCGGTCTGTTAGCAAACCTGTACCGACGTCAAATTCTCATGACGCTACTGGACCACAATCCCGAAGACCAAACGAGCATCTCCGAGGACTTGACAACGAACGATACGGAACATGAGGCGATGCGCGTCCAGCTGAATCACGTGCACCTGCCGAAGCTTGAGGAGTTGGGCGTGATCGACTGGAACCGGGATGCGCACGTCGTGACGCGAGGCCCGACATTTGAAGAGCTGCGTCCATTGCTTGAACTCATCAACCAGCATCGGGACGAGCTCCCCGACGGCTAACTCTGAACCCGACGGGCAAGTAATCGAATTGGGTTCCACGTCACCGTCTTCACGGCAACGTCCGTGGTGAACACGCGCCTTCGGTTCTTGTTTAGCCGTGCGAAATTATCCGAGTTAGGTCGTGAGCGATTGTTCGATGTTCTGACAGCGGCCTTACGGACGAGTTCTCGGAACTGCCCAAACCACGTTCTCGCCGTAAGTGTTGAACAGAACCACTTGCGCAAAACGAAAACATCGTTCTGCGATAGAACGTTGATGGGAGGTTTCATCATCAATCCGAACATTGTGTGCAGCGTCGAGTGAGTAGCACTCATGATGCTCGATAACTGGTCTACCGGTCTAATACCCTCGCTTCGCAGCATCTGCCGGAGTGTATCCCAATCAAACCCTTTGTCACCGACGACAGTTTCCACGATGCTGAGGTTCTCTTTAGGACTTGCCAAGCAATCTGTATGTCATGTGGCAAGTTCATCAAGCAGTGTCCGTCGAAAATAGCCCTCGTGGAGCAATCTACAAGAATAGTGGTTTTGACCGACTCAAACGTTTCTTTGACACGGTTTGCGTATGTATGGCTCGACGAGCGATGAGCGATACTGGTTGAGTCGATTGCGTGTACCTCTCCAGTATCGAATAGTTCCGCCGACGACGGCAACACCATCCGCCAGACAGACATCTCGAGATTTTGCTTTCGAGCACAATCGGTGGTGAAATTCGGCAGTTCAGCCACTGCAAGGCCGAGTTTGGCGACGATAGCAGGCATTTCTCGAAGTACATCTAGCTATTGGCGATAGGAATGATCAACATATTCTCGAAGGCCGTCTTCTGGCGATTCGAGTCCCAAATGGTTTGGTCGATTCAACCCCAATACGGAGTCCCCGTGTGGACGGTCAAAACTAGTTACCGTCGGCAATAGAAAAACTGGATTATGGGATCGATCTCCCCGTAAGTATGTGTTATGATAACATATCTTGTTATGTAGTGTTGCTGATCAAAAACAGCGCCCCGAGCCCCTGAAGAAATATATTACATACCGAAAAACGGTGGAAGCTTCTAATGCGAGGTATTGCGATGGTCAGAAAGTGCCATGGCATACGGTACCAATCCAGAAGAACGATACAGTTACGGGGAAGTGAGCGACGAGGATCGTCGTGACTTCCTGAAGGCGCTCGGGGTCGTCGCCGGCGGTGCCGTCGCCGGTGCGACGCTCCAGGATTTCCGAACCGAAGTCTCGAGCGGGGCTGCAGAAGGCCTCGCCGAGATGGGGCAAGCGGTACAGAACGGCCTGACCGGAACGCTCGACGCAGCACTGCTGGGCGAGCAACTGGCCACGCTCGAGGGGAGTTTCGAGTTGTTGCCGCAACTCGAGACCATGGGCGTCCCGGAACAGGGCGCATCGGCCTACCAGGAATTGACGACGGCGGCGTGGGCGATCAACGATCACCTCGCCGAGGCGGGGTTCTTCGCGAGCGCAGAAGAGAACCTGCCAGCGTTCGCCCCGGAACATATCGAGGAAACGACTCGTCAACTGCTGCACATCGATGCCCTCCCGGCGACGCTGTCCGAGGTCGGGTTTTCCGACGAGGAACAGACGGCGTTGGTGATGAACATCGTGAACACGCGCGAGCAGCTTTCGTGGTGGATGAAGACCGGGGACTACCCGCCTGCGGACGCCGTCGACGACGGCGTCGTCCGCGAGTACATCGCGCCGCTCCACCAGCGGGCCGCGGAAGGATCGCTGCTGTGGATCGACGGACTCGATCACTTCCTGTGGCAACGCGAACCGCTCGTCACCAGCGAAATGATCGATCGCGGCCTCTGGGACGTCAAATCGATGCTCGGCGGCTACTACCTGATGGGGTCGGCCGCGCGCGATCTCGCGAAAGGCGATATCGCGGACGACCAACTCACGACACTGACGACCGCCAGTACCGCGATCATGATAATCGGCCAGGAGTTCCTGATCAGCGACGTCGTCCGAATCACGGACGACAAGCGCGCACCGAGGAACTCGGCGACCAACTAACAGGGTGAATACGAATGACTTACGAATCCCATCTCGTCGAACTTCCGGAGGACGCACCGTGGAGCGAAAAACCGGGCGAATCAGTCGTCGAACAGGGCGATACCGATCAGATACCCGAGGTAGACGTCACGGAACAGAACCTCGCTGAAACGGGTGAGGACCCCACGAATTGGCTCATCATGGGCGGTTCGTACCAGTCGCAGCGACACACGACCGCCGACGTCATCACGCCGGAGAACGCCGATGATCTCGAGGTCGAGTATCGACTCGAGGTCGCGGACCACCCGAACGACTTCCAGGGATCGCCCGTCATCGTCGACGGGGATCCGCCGATCATGTACGTGACGGTCGGCCCCGATCTGCTCTACGCGATCAACGCGCGGTCGGGTGAGATTCTGTGGCGACACTTTTACCGACCGTTCGTCGGCGCGTCCGACGCGACGCCGCCCGCGGAACGCGGCCCGGCCGTCCTCGGCGACACCGTCTACAAGAGCACGCTGGATCTGGGTGTGATCGCAATCGATCGCTACACCGGTGAAGAGCGGTGGTACTACAACGGAGCCGCCGCCTACCGCGGCGAAGTCGCAGACGATCTCATGCACGAGGAACTCCAGTGGGAACGGTCACGGGGGACCACGTCGTCGTTCCCGCCGTTGATCTACGACGGGATGATTATGAAGGGAAGCTTCGGCGGCGAGTTCGGCGTCAGCGGCTTCTTCGACGGAATCAGCCTCGAGGACGGCACTCCGCAGTGGCGGGTCAATATGACGCCCCCGCACGAATGGGTCGGCGAGTCCTGGGAGCACGGGGGCGCGACGGCCTGGGCGTCGGGCGCGCTCGATCCCGACGAAGGGACGGTCGTCATTCCGTCTGCCAACCCCGGTCCGTGGTACGGGACGGTCAGACCGGGATACAACCCGTACTCCTGCGGGAAGGTCGCGGTCAACACGTCCGACGGCGAGTACCAGTGGCACCACCAGGACTCGCCCCACGACTGGTGGGACTACGATTCGCCGAGTCCGCCGGTCGTCTTCGAAGCGGAGGTTGACGGCGAAACCCGGAAATTCACGACGTGGCCGGGGAAGACAGGCTGGGTGTACACGGTCGACATGGAGACCGGACAGCTCCACCAGCGCAGCGACGAGTACGTCCAGCACCTCAACATGTTCAACCTGCCCCCGTACGACGACCTCGACAGCGCGCCCTGGATCATGCCGGATCTCATCGGCGGAACGAATCCGCAGCCCAGTGCGTACGACCCCGAGACGCGGACGCTGGTCGTCAAGGGGACCAACTACCCGATCAAGTTCTCCTGGTTCGAGACGGAGTATCAGCCGGGGGAAATTTACATTGGGATGGACACCGTGCGAAAGACGGAACCGGTCCGGACGGAACCGGGCGAGCAGCGTGAGGGTGACGAGTTACACGACGATGAAGCGGAAGAAGAGGACCAGGAGAACCAGCAGTACCTGAGCGAAGAAGTGGAGGAGTGGAACGAGAACGCCGGCGTGATCGCCGGCGTCGATCCGATCAGCGGCGAGGTGAAGTGGCAGAACTGGTTCAGCTGGCAAGTCGGACCGCCGTGGGGCGGCTCGCTGACGACCGCGACGGGCGTGACCTTCGCCGGCGGTCCCGGCGGGTACCTTCACGCGTTTGACACCGAAACGGGCGAACAGTTGGCCCAGCACGTCGTCGGCAATCACGGTGTCGACGGCGCACCGGCCAGCTGGTACGATCCGAACGAAGGAAAACAGTACGTCGTGATCACCGGCGGTGGCGGTAACCAGGTCGAGGAGGAAGGGAACACGATCGCCGTCTTCTCGCTCCAGGAGTAAGGCCCACGAACCACCGTCAGCTCCTTTTTCGAGTCGATACGATGATAAAAACGGGTAGCTTCGCGTTAGCCAGCCCGCCTCGGACGGGACGGCGCGTCTCGAGACCGCGATTCCGTCGACTAGTCCCCGTTCGTCTCGTTTCCGGACGCAGTTTCGTTCTCCGTCACCGTCTCGTTGCCGGCTTCCGTCTCGTTGTCAGCTTCCGTCTCATTGCCGGCTTCCGTCTCGTTGCCGGCACCCGCACCGTCGTCTGTGTCCACTTCGCCACCTTCGGCCGGGACGAGCCGGTGAACCGCACCCTCGCCTTCGACCGTCGACGTACTGGTGGTGAGGACGTAGATTTCTCCGTCCGCGCCCTCTCCGAAGGCGTACACGAAGCCGGTCGGTCGGCCGTTTTCGGCAGCTTCACCCTGTAGCTGAATCTGTTCGATGGGCCACAGTCCACCGCGGGTGGTCCCGCCGGCGGCGTCTCCCGCTGCATCGCCTTCGGTCTCGTTCCCTACGACAGTCTCGTTACCAGCTTCAGTCTCGTTTCCGGTTTCGTTCCCGCCGTTCTCCGTCGGCGGATCGAGGAACAGGTCCTCGACGTCGTCACCTCCGGCAGCGTCCTCCCACCCTTCGGTCGGACGGGCGAGGAAGATCGTGCCCGGACTCTGGCCGTCGACGCTCCAGTCGCCGAAGACGTACGTTCCCTCAAGTTCGCTGATCTCGCCGCCCTCGTAGAGGTAACCGCCAGTGACTGAGACGCCGATCCGGCCGTCGCTAACTCCGTCGCCGGCGATGCCGCCGTCTCCACCAGCGGTCTCGTTCCCTGCGGCAGTCTCGTTACCAGCTTCAGTCTCGTTTCCAGTGGCCGTTTCGTTCCCTGCGGCAGTCTCGTTTCCGTCGCCGGTCTCGTTGCCACCTGCCGTTTCGTTTCCACCGCCGTTTCCGCCCTCGAGAATTCCGATCCTGTGGGGGTACTCGATAACCGGATCGAGTAGCGGTTCGCCACCCCGGACGTCGTCGGGCGTGCTCTGTGGACAATTCTGTGGCGGCTCCTGCGGATTCTCCGTGCTGAAGCAGTGTGTCCCCTCCTTTACGTTCCAGCTGTAGTTGCCCCCATTCTGAACGTAGTTGACGCTCTCGAAGAGGTTCTGGCCGACGTCCGCCGCGAGGAGTTGACCGTCGTCGGTAAAGGACATTCCCCAGGGGTTCCGAAAGCCCCAGGAGAAGTACTCGCCGCGCTCGTTCTCCATGTCGACCAGCGGATTGTCGTCGGGGATTGCGTACGGCGTCCCGTCTCCCTCCTGGTCGACGTCGATCCGAAGGATACCGCCCAGGAGGTTCTCTGCGGTGTCCTGGCCGTTACCGCCTTCGTTTTCGTCGTACCAGTCTTCGACGTGACCGAGGCCGACGTCGTTCGCCGCCCCCCCGTCGCCGGTTCCGACGTAGAGGTAGCCGTCGGGACCGAATGCGAGCGCGCCGGAGTTGTGATTGAATTGGGGCTCCGGGATCTCGAGAATCGTACGCTCCGAGTCGGGATCGGCCGTCGCGTTGTCATCACCTGCGGTCTGGAACTCGGAGAGTACGAACGTGTGGTCGTACTCCTCAGGTGTTCCCTCCCGGGGCGGTGAGCTATACCGGATGTAAAATCGACCGTTCTCGGAAAAGTCAGGGTGGAACGCGAGGCCGAGGAGCCCCCGTTCGTCGAACTCCATGAACTCGACGAGCTGATCCGAGATGTCGAGGAACGGCTCCTCCTGGAGCCCGTCCGGTCCGTGGATGTATATCTGCCCCGTCTGATCGGTTATAAATCGCCTATCGGCGTCCTCGTCGGCGACCGTGAGGCTCGTCGGTGCGGTCAACCCCTCTGCGACCGTCTCGATGCCGACGGTCGGTCCCTCGCCGATCAGTTGGGTGGGGGTAGGTTCCTCGCCTTCCTCGCCGCCGGCCGTGTCGTCGACGAACTCGATATCACCGCGCATCGAACTGGCGTGAGGTTGGCAGTAATACTGAGCCATTCCCTCCTCGGCGGTGAACTCGACGGTTTGCGTCTCGCCCGTCCCGGAGACGATCTCCGTCGCGAGAAAGTCTTCGTCGCCGGCCTCGTTTTCGATGGCGAAGTTATGGCCCGCCCCGTCTAAGTTCTCCCACGTGACCGTGTACGTTTCACCCTGCACGAGTCGGAGCGTCGGATTTCGATCGTCCGCGATCGATTCGGGCGACTGGCCGACCCAGCCGCTTATCCGACCACCGAGCCTGATCTCGCCCGTGATAGCGTCTTCCTGCGCCATCGCCGGTACCACGAATCCCGCGACGGACAGCGCTGCCGATGAGCGGAGAACCGTTCGCCTCGAAATCGATGATTTATCGTCTTCGTTTTCTGTCATAGTCTCATGCTCTCTCAGTACGCCGCGCCGGGTACCGATCCGGATCGCCCTGCGTACCGGATAACGTAGTGTCGATATCGAGCAATAAATCGGCTCGATCGTTCCCCACTAAAGATGGACTTGTCCAAAATCCGATTACACAACAAGTAGTTATCGCATCCCAATATTTGTTTTCGACGACGCCCGCGGCTCCGCCATCGGTCCGTTTCGGAATCCGACGCACCCTCGAGCCACCCACGAATTGATTCGCGTCGAGACAGTGTTCGAGCGCTATAGGTCACAGGTAATTAACGAACCAGTAGGCAACGTAGCAGCCGATCAGGACAATTCCGCTGAGACGCGTGACGCGGCCTCGAACGAGCGTCGCCGTCACGAGAAGGAGGCAGATGGCGAAGAACGGCCAGTGAACGGTGAGAACGTCGCCGTCGGTAGCGATCGGTTGGAGAAACGCGATGAGTCCGACGTTGGCGGTCATGTAGAACACCGTACTGCCGACGACGTTCCCGACGGCCAGTTCCGGTCGTTGCTGACGCACGGGTTCGACTGTGAGCGCCAGTTCCTCGAGCGAGGCGATGAAGCTCAACACGGTGGCACCGAATGCCAGCCCCGAGATACCGAGGGCGACGAAGATTCCTTCGGCGCTGTAGACTGTCAATCCCGACCCGATCGTCATCCCGACGACCGCGAGCACGGCGACGACGAGCGCGAAGCGGCCGCTCCGTTCCTCGAGCGACGGCACGAATTCGTCTAAATCGAGGTCGAAATCCAGGTTCATCTTCCGCTCGCGGCGTGTCCGGTCGCCGTCTGCCACCGCCTTCGCGCCCGCTTCGGCCTCGAGACCGATCACATCCTGAACCTCGTCGGAGAGCAAATACGTCGTTTCGGTCCGCCGTTCGTGCCAGTATACGAACGCCAGCACGGGGAGAAACAGGCCAACGAGCGCTGCGCCACCGAGGAAATCGATCTCCCCGCCGAGCGACAGCGCGAACGCGGGGACGGGCGCGAGAACGAGCAGGACCAGGTAGATCCGAGGGACGTCCATTCGGAACGGTACGACGAGTCCCGCGAGCCCGACGGCCACGGTGAGGACGAACAGCGATTCTCCGAACACCGTCCCGATCGCGAGCCCCGGTAGCTCTGCGACTGCCGCGGTGACGCCGAGGACCGCGTTCTCGAGGTCGATACCGGCCAGCACGACGGCGAGAAAGAACCCCGAAACGCCGAGCGAAACCGCACTCTGGGCGACGGCCTCGATGAAAATTTCGACGCACCAGATCACGAGCGCCACGCCGACGAGGAAGACGACGACGAGAAGCACCGGCGAATTCGGACCCACCATGTCGGTGACGCTACCCCGGCAACACACTTAGTTTCCAGCCGCAGTTGCGACACGCGGTGTCGCTGCGGGGACGTTGTACGAATCGTAGACGGCCCCGATCTGAACCACTCTATCGGCGAATTCTCACCCCGAGAGTTCGTTCCCGGAACGTGTCACCCACCGATTGGCACCCCGCCGAACACAATGATCGCGATCAGCCAGTAGACGACGTAACAGCCGCCGAGCAGGTATCCATGCCACCGCTTCAACTCTCCGTCGTAGAGGAAGTACGCGGCCAACGCGGTGACGATAATCACCGACGGGAGGTGGAATGTCAACACGGACCGAGAAATCTCGAGATCGCTGAGAAGCATAATGACACCAACATTTCCGGTCACCGAGAAGAGAACGCTGCCGATGACGTTACCGACGCCGATTTCGGGGACGCCCCGCCGAACCGGTTCGATCGTCAGCATGACGTCTTCGAACGTGAGGATCACCGTAAGAACCGTCGCACCGAATACGGTCTGCTCCAGGCCGAAGCCGTCGATGACGACTTCCGACCCCGCCTCGAGCAGCATCGACGCGAGGACGATGCCGGCCAACGCGAGGACGGCGAGCACGAGCCATATTACGCCTGCAACGGGGCGGCCGCTAACGAGAGAATCTTCCGGTATTTTAGAAACGGCCGACGGGAGCGCCACACCCCCGTCCGCCCGTATCTCCTCCCCGATCTCCGTGTTCCTGAAGACCGGCGTTTCTCGCTGTAGTTCGCGAACGATAATATAGCTGAACATGACGACGAACGCGCCGAGAAGGAGCAGTCCGTGGAAGAACGTCAATGTCCCGGCGAGGACGAACGGGATCAATAGTAGCGGTGCCAGTGCGAAGAGGACCACGTAATCGGACGAAATGTCGACCGGAAACGGTCTGACCATGGCAGCGAGCGCGAGCGTCGCGCCTACGATCGCCAGCCCGGTCCCGAGAGCCGTTCCGAGGGCTGCGCCCTCGAGATCCCCGGCGGACAACACGAGAGCGAGAATCGTATCGTCGAACTCGAAACCCGTGAAAACGATCGCGAGGGCGAACAGTGAGAGCTTCAACCCAAGTGCAGCGCGGGTGAGGTAACTGATCAATTTCTCCACGCAGACTGTCAGAACGATTCCACCGAGGACGAGGAGAATCACCGCGCCCAGAAGCCCCTGCCCCTCGACGAACCCTTCGATCGCTCCTTCGAGCCCACCCTCTTTCCCTTCTTCGTCCTCGCGTTCGCCCACGCCTTCAGCATCACTTTGGGCAAGCACCGGTGCGACTGGAACGGCGACGAGCAACGCGATTACGAGACATCCGAGCAGCACTCGCCGTACGAGTCGATCGAATGACTGATTCGACGGTGCGAAACGCTCCGCAATTTCGACTGTGGACGGACCGATCGAACGAAGCAATCCCCCATCAGAGACGAGCCGTGGAGTGCGACTCGTGGTGATACTTTCGAGACGGCTGCCGGACATGTAGCTGTCGTATGGCAAGCACTGGCATATAGCTAACAGGTCGGGGAGGGAAGTTCACGGGAGAAATTTACACGAATTTCGTTGGAAATCTCTACACGGATTCTCGCCAGTTCGAGGGAGATTCCGAAACTCACTCCGGGACCGATTTCGAGACCCGATCCGGAGACCGATTCCAAACTGTTAGTCGCTAGCGTCGTCCGAATCCGGCGCGGTAGCCTGAAGAACGAACGCCCGCTCCGGCGGCGGCGCGATTCGCAATTCGATGCACCGAGCGAGTTCATAGTACTTTCGATTCCCCCGCCGGTAATATGATATTAGCCCAGCCTCCTCGAGCGCTGAGAGGTGGTGTACGGCAGTTTTTCCGTCCATGCCGATCGTCTCCGCGAGTTCCGAGACGTATTTCGGTTCCCGTGAGAGTTCCCTGAGAATCGCCAGGCGCGTCCCGTTTCCCAGGACGTCGATGAGAGACATGATACTCTGTTCGGGAGCCCGCTCAAGAAGGGTTTCGTCGATTCTCACGGGTCCGAGGTGCAGCCTCTCCGACCGACGTTGATACCGGAATCGGTGACCGGACGGACGTCGAGTAAACGTATCGAGTGTACTGAACGCATGTTTAAGCACGTCCTCGTGTCACGACTGCGTATGGGCGACCGCGTCAACGTTCCCGACGACCGAACCAGCGATCGGCGAACGGTCACGAGCGGCTTCTTCGAACAGGAAGTGTATCTCTCCAGCGAGGAGACTGCAACGTTCCTCCACGACCTCGCCGACCAGCTCGAGGCGGAGTCGTCGTTTACGATCTCCGCCTCGGAGTGGGAGATTCCCTTCGACTATAGCGATCCTATCGAGGTCGAAATCGAATTTTCTGAACAACGAGAACGGGAACTCGAGATCGAACTCGAATTCACGGAACCGGGTGGCGGCGACGACCTGTCCGTCAGATAGTCAGGTCCTGGAACCGTTGGACGGAGACGGTCTCTGCGAGAGACGGCGGCCGACATCGAACTGACGACCGCCGGCAGCTTCTTTCCGGCGGCTCGAATCCCGAGCAGACGGTTTCGACGGGCGGCTCATACGGGATCGAGCATTCCACCCTGGGCCAACGCGTCCCGGAGACTCTCCCACTTGTCCGGCGAGTGCCATCCCCATCCCCGCCGTGTGACCGCGTCGCTTGTCCCGAACCGGTCAGTCACCCCGTCGAACGTCTGCGCGATTCGCTCCGGGGGCTGGTCCGTTTCGTTCGCGAAGTCGTTCGCTGCCGTCGACGTGGCGTTTACTGCGGTCGCCCACCCTGCCAGTATCGAACTGAGAACGTCCTCGAGAAACCGCCGGCGCCGACGAAGCGTCCGTTCGGTCACGATCAACGCCGGGCCGTACGCCGGGTATGCGTCCGACACGGTGACGACGTCGACGGTTCGCTCCGCGGTCTCGAGACGGTCGGGATCAGGAACCATGCCCGTCACGGCGTCGACATCGCCGGACTCGAGCGCCGCCTGTTCTTCGCCGTCGATATCGACCAGTTCGGCCGTGTCGCGAAGTCCGGCCTGCTCGAGGAGGAGTCGCCCGAGTAACTCCGTCTCGGTGCCCGAAGTTATCCCGATGCGACACCCCTCGAGTTGGTCGATTCGGTCGAACGGGCCGCCGAACGCCGGTCGAGTCGTATACAGGACGACCATCGAGCGCTGGAAACAGACCGCGATCGGGACGATCGGTTGGCCCCTGGTTCGCTCCCGAAGGATCGTCGCTGCACCCGCGATCCCGACGTCGCACGACGCCGATGTGACAGCGGACACCGCCGCTCGTGAGCCATCGTACTCGTCGAACGTAAGTGACATGTCGCTTGCGATGGCTCCTCGAGCGGCGAACAGCGGGAGATGGAGGGCGTTCGACCGCCAGTTGAGGCCGACCGTCACGCGCTCGAGAGGCGGTCGAACGCCGTCCGCGGTCACACCGTTGCTGGTGACGGTGCCAGGGTCGTCGTCGGAGTCCGGTTTCGTGCCAGGATCGGCCTCGCCCGCTCGCGAGGGTCCGTTCGACCCTGACTCGAGGGCCGCCGCAGTGTGCTCGCCCTGTTCGATCAGTCGGCCGGCGTGGCGGGCGTACGTCCGTCGAATCGTCTCGGGCTCGGAATTGACAGCGTACCAGGCCTTCGGCGGTCGACCTGGTGCTGCGGTCGGTGCCGTCGTTTCGGCGATCAGACCCGCAGCGACCAGGTCGTTGAGCGCGTCCCCCGCCGCGTTCTTGCTTATTCCTGCGCCGATGTGGACTGCAGTCCGATTCGCCGCGTTCGCGAGTTCGGGATCCGCACGGCGACACAGCAGATACGCCAGGACGCGGGCCGCGTTCTTGCCGATCCCGACGGAGAGACGTGAGACGAGCGCCTCGTCTTCGTCGGTCAAGACCGGAAACGTCCGAACGTCCATTGGAATCCCTACCGCAGCTAAGGTGATAAAGTGCCGACCCACACCGCGTCGGTCTCACCGCCGGCCCGGCGTCGTCCGTCGATCACCACTGGGTCGTCGACCCTCGAAGCCACCCCATCGAAGCCGTCCGTAATGACCTATAAAGATCAGCCAAGACAATTTTTCGCCTGTAACTGGCGGTAACTGCTTTGTTTTCCGGGAAACGGTGTGGCGCATTTACCCGGTTTCGGATAGTGTCGACCGTCGCCGAATGCATGACTACCGACAACCCGAGTAAGACGAGCACCAGTTCAGGTTCCGGTTCCCGGACTCGAGTAGGACCGTCGCGACGGTCGTTTCTGGGAACAGTCGCTGCGGTCGGTTCACTGGGGGGAATATCGACCGGAGTCGGTGGGACACAGGACGGCGACGGGGCCCTCCAGATCGTAAGTGATTTCGAACCGCCGTCGCTGCCCGAAAACATCGCGATAGACGACGATGGGACGGTCTATCTGAGTATGGCCCCCGCGGGCCAGGTCGTCGCTGTCGACTCCGATGGCAATCAATCGTCAGTGGCGACGATAGACGTCGGACAGGGACTGCTACTCGGCATAACGGTCCTCGGTGGTGTCCTCTACGTCGCAAACGGATCGGGGCAACCGGAAACGCACGGCGTGTGGCGCGTCGAGCCTGACGGGAGCGGCGACCCCGAACGGATCGCATCGCTGCCGGCCCAGGAGTCGATGCCGAACGGAATCATCCCCGATCCGTCTCTGGAGGACGCACTCCTCGTCTCAGATCACCTTGGCGGTGCGATCTGGCGGGTGACGACCGACGGCGATGCCGAGCCGTGGGTTTCGGATTCCCTGCTCGAGCCGAACACGGAGGCGCAAACGCCGGTCGGCGCGGACGGCCTCGCAGTTCATCCGGACGGCGACGTCTACGTGGATAATCTCAACGCGGGATCGGTTATGCGAGTCCCGGTCGCCGACGATGGGAGCGCCGGGCAGGTAGAACAGATCGTTCAGGACGAGGGGCTGGTCGGCGCGGACGGCATGACGATCGACGAGGAGGGGACACCGTACATCGCGGTCAACGCTCGAAACGAGGTCGTCCGCATCACGGACGACCAGCAACTCGAAACGGTCGTCAGTGGAGCACCCCTCGATTTCCCGGCCGACGTTCACTTCGGGACCACCGGATCTACAGCGACGTTGCTGTACATCGCAAACTTCGCCTACGGGACGTTCCTCCAGGACGAGGAGGCCGCGGAGCCGAGCCTCGCGAGAATCGACGTCGGAGTTCGCGGGTATTTCCACACCGTCACCGGACACGATGGAAACGGCGGAGCCGGACACGATGACGACGACGGCGGAGTCGGACACGATGACGACGACGGCGGGGCCAGACATGACGACGACGGCGGAGCCGGACACGATGGAAACGGCGGGGCCGGACACGATGACGACGGCGCCTGAGCCGACGGAAAGTGACCGAAACCGGACCAACAACCGGATAAACGAGTACCGGGGTGGACAAGACACGTGCGAGCAACAGAGACCGTCCTGGTGATTCGACGGGATGTGATTCCATCCGGTTTCTGCGGCCGTATCGGGTGGCAGCAATGATCGCCGATTCATCGCGAGTTGCCCGTCTCGACTGTCGTCATCTTCGTCGCGCAGCGACGACGGGAAGACTCGACCGGCCTCGTTCGGGCGTTCATTGATCTGCGGTGCCGATCCAGCGAATCGACCATATTGATGGACGAGCGCTACTGGTAATTTGTATCGGCTTTGATCATTTCGTAAGCTATTAATGGAGGTGTGTGGCGTTAGATGCTAATGGGACAGACGCTCGCGGTCGACACCGGCCAGGTGTGCGAACGGATCGTCACCGGGGTAGCAGCGCTCAAGGGGGTAGATCCAACGGAATTACCACCGTTGTTCGAAGCAGTCGATCCGGACGCGCTCGCGGCAATCTTTGCTGACACGGAGTCCGGTCGGCCCAGGAGGGGCCATATCGGGTTCACCTACGCTGATCATCGAATTACTGTCGAGTTCGACGACACCGACCAACCGAAAGTGACGATCGACTGACCGAGCCGACGTCGCCGACCACGACGCGGAGTCGGCCAGGGTTCGATCGGACGAACGAAGACTGATAGCTCGGTGGTCAATAGGGATGATATGGCACGACTCGAGCAGCTCACCGTGTATCCGGTGAAGGGACTCGACGGCATCGACCTCGAGACGGCCAGTGTCCTCGACGGCGGAACGATAGCTGGCGACAGGGAATTCGCCCTGTTCGACGCGAACGGCGACGTGGTAAACGGCAAGCGGACCGAACAGGTCCACCGGCTCGAGACGGATTACGATCCGGAGACGAGTACCCTCACGGTCGAGCCCCCGGACGGGACGATGCACCGGTTCGAGCTCGGTGACGACCCCGGGCCCGCCGAAGCCTGGTTTAGCGGGTATTTCGACGAGGACCTCTCGCTCGAACGAGACGCCTCGCTCGGTTTCGTCGACCGACGCGACATGGGGCCGTCTGTGATCAGTACGGCGACGATTCGGACCGTCACGTCCTGGTTCGACGAGCTAACGGTCGATGGCGTGAGACGGCGACTGCGGGCAAACGTCGAAGTGGCCGGCGTGGAGCCGTTTTGGGAGGATCGATTCGTCGGCGAGGGGGCACCGACGTTCGTGATCGGCGGCGTTCGGTTCGAGGGTGTGACACCCTGTGGCCGCTGTATCGTGCCACAGCGTGATCCCGACACGGGAGCGCAGAACGACTCGTTTCGGGCTCGGTTCGTCCGAAATCGCGAGAAGTCGTTTCCATCCTGGGCCGATGCGGACGCGTTCGATCACTACTATACCGTGATGATCCTGACACGCGTGCTGGCCACCGACCGCGGCCGGACGCTCCGCGTCGACGACCCGATCGAAATCGTCGCTGACTGATCAGTGGTCGATCCCAGGACGCTGGAACGTTGTCTCCGCGCTCGTGTGCTCGTCGTCCGACCCGTGCAGCGCCGTCTCGAGTTCCGGCGCGGCCAGGAGTTCGTTTCGCTCGGGTTCGTTCGGCCGCCGGAAGTAGTACGTCTCCGCACAGCCTGCGACCAGTTCGGAAAGGGGTCGCGCTTCGTCGTGGACGACCGAGACGAGATCCCCCGTTACGGCGATCAGCACCGAATCGTCGGGTTTGTAAAGCGCGTCCCGGAGTTCGGTGACGGTGCAGTCGGTCGGTAGCTCGAGGGTGACGCCGTCGACGGTCGCCCATCGCGTCTCCATGCTCAATGCTATGGGAGCGACGGTCTATACGATTGTGCGCGCAGACACATGCCGGCTACACCACTGTGGGAAACTGTAGAGAACCCGCATGAGACCGCCGTCAGCAATCTTCGAACGCAGTCCCCCGAACGGCGACGGGTGTCGGATCGAATCATCAACAGCCAGAGAGATAAAGTACATCCGCACAGAAAAACCAGGAAAGATGAACGGTCGGAAGCAGGATGCAGTCGAGACGCTCGAATTCGTCGCGCGGTCACCGTGTCGGATTCGAGTTCTCGAGACATTGCAGGACACGAGTCCCGTCTCGAGGGAATCGTTGAAAGAGGAGGTAGACGTCGTGCGGACGACACTCTTACGGAACCTGCACGGGCTGGTAGAGCGAGGGCTCATTCGAGAGCGAGATCGCTATTACGAAATTACGTCGGCCGGAGCCCTCACCGCAGCAGGGGTGTCGAATGCACTAGAACGAATCGACACGGCGATACGCCTGCGGCCGGTGTTCGAGCGAATCCCCGCGAGTGAACTCGATTTCGACCTCGAGCGGTTGGCCGACGCGACGGTCGTCGAAGCTACGACCGCGAACCCATACGGACCGACCGACCACCACGCAGTGAGCCTGACCGAGGTGAACCGCGCCAGACTGTTGTTGCCGGCCACGGGGGGCAAGCCGCTCGAGATGTCGCGGGCACCCATCGAAGCGGGAGCCACGTTCGAACTGGTCGTCACTCGATCGGTCGCCGAGACGTTACTGTCGGCGATGCCGGTGGCGGACGAGTTCGCAGCGATCGTCGGCTACGACACCGTCTCCGTCTCAGTCGTCGACGACGAGATCCCGTTCTATCTAGGAATCGTCGATGATGCCGTTCAGATTGGTGTTCACGACGACAGCGGCCTGCCAACGGCACTCCTCGAGACGACCGATTCGACGGTCATGGAGTGGGCGGTCGACCGGTTCGAGGCGTACGAACGGCAGTCGACACCCATCGACGACGGCAAACTGCAACGGTAGAAGAGAAGCAGTGCGGTCGATTCGTTCGTGGTGCCATCTGCACGCTGTGCACGGTATGCACAGTCGGTGTGGGATACACTGATATTCTTACGAACCACGATTGCCGATGCGGTAGGTGGTGAAACGGCAACCCCACTCTAACGTGATTCTGACGGCGAACGGGTGGAGATAGTGCCACTCCAACGGCTATACGTTCACCGGTACCCTCTCGCCACCAGATTTCTGGTCGCTGCCGATCGACCGTTCATCCTCGAGAGGGCCGGACAGCGCTGGCTTCGGGAAACGTTTAGGACGTGGCATCCGGTACTGTACGTGTGAGCGAGAATCGCGTCGTTCAGGGACGAATGGTAACGGCCAGGACACTCGCCGAGATGGTCGAGGACGGCTCGGTAATGGAAGTCGACTCGATACAGGAGGCCGACGAAGCCTGTTCGGCCTGTGGTGGTAACGTCCTGAAAGTGACGTACATGCCGTCGGTGACCGAACTCGTGACGGGCTGGAAGTGCCAGGACTGCGACTGGAGCGGGACCGATCGGGACTGACTGCCACCGGCATTCGAACGACTGCTGTCGTCCGACCGCAACTGCATTCTCCGCGAGGCCCGTGCTCCGGGACCCGCAGAAAGCACCGCGTTCTCTCGGACCAGACCGTAACACGAGCGACCGGTAACACGAACGTGCCACGTCCGGCACCGATTCGTCGCGTCGCTGGACGGTTCGACGAACATGACGGTGCAGAACACTGACTCGACCCTCTCCCGTCAGTCTGACTCAGAAATACGGTCTGGTCACCACACCAGCCACTCGAGGACGACGACGACCGCGGCGAGAAAGACGTGTTCCCCGTCGACGACGAATCCGTAATACAGCGGGCCGAGATCGGGGGCCGCAAACGGGATGTACGCACAGACGTACGCATTCATCGCGAGGACGACGAGGAACTTGGACGGAACAACGTCGATCACGACGAGCGTGACGATCGCAAAAGCGACAGCAATGGTGGCGACGAGCGAGACGATCCGGGTTATCTGCGGGCCGTACCGGTTTGGAACGGTCGGGATGCCCTCTTCACGATCGCCCTCGATGTCTTTCACGTCGAAAACCACCGCGGCGATGGTGATCATGACGGTCACGTAGGCGAACAGAAACTGGATCCCGATGGAACTGAGCGACCCGTAGTAGTACCCGACGCCCAGCGGGATCGCGCCCCAGGCGAGGCCAACGACGAGATTTTTCACCAGGAACATGTGCTTGACGCCGCCGACGGAGTACAGTACTGCCACCACGAGCGGGAGCAGCATGTACACGGCTCCCGGCAGCCCCAGGGCGACGGCGACTCCGATCGCGATGACGTAGAGGCCGGCGCCGAACGCCAGCCAGAGACGCCCGTAGCGTTTCGTGAATGCTGCTCGCTGTGGTACGTTCTGTTCGTCTTCCTCGAGGTCGGTCAACCGGTTGACGGTGTAGACGAACATCGTGACTGCGAAGACGATGAACAGCGGCAAGGACTCGAGCGGGAGGTCGACGAGGAAAACCGTCGTGACGACGACGCTGACCGTCGCCAGCGAGATAAAGAGATTGCTGTGGACCAGAAACCGAAGGACGGCAGCTATCGACGAAACCCAGTGTGGCGTTCGGTGTGTCGTTGTCGGGTTCGTCACTGGAAGCCCTCGTGTGAGAGATAGGGTCAGACGGACTTTGAATGCTGTGTTGGAAGTCCTCAATTTGATTCCGAACTGTTGAATCGTATCGGACGTGAAAAATCACTACGAACCGGATGGAAATCTGAGACTGATACTGAAAATCGGCTACCTGCGACCACTATCTTGCTGGAGTTCGACTATACGGCAGAGATGGAGCCTGCTTCGGTCGACAATCCACAGACCGACTGCTTGTGCGAGAACGGAACGTGACCGCCGATGGCGATATAGTCGAAACACGTCGATGGAAATCCGGTCGCGAGTGGAAACTGGCAGGATTTAAGCAAGGGCGGAACGGCCGTTCGAATGGTATGAAATTACACGAGTACCAGGCGAAGCAGGTCTTCGCCGATGCCGGGATTCCAACGCCGGATTCCCAACTCGCGGACGACGTAGCCGGTGTCGTCGCCGCGGCCGAGGAGATTGGGTATCCGGTAGCGGTTAAGGCGCAGGTACAGGTCGGTGGTCGCGGGAAGGCAGGCGGGATCAAACTCGCCGACGGTGAGGACGAGGCCCGCGAGGCCGCCGAGTCGATACTCGGGATGGATCTGAAGGGATATTACGTAGACCAGGTCCTCGTCGAAGAGGCGGTCGACTTCGTGAACGAACTCTACGTCGGGATCACGATGGACCGGGGCGAAGGGAAACCCGTGGCGATGGTCTCGACTAAGGGCGGCGTCAACATCGAAGAAGTCGCCGAGGAGGACCCCAATGCGATCGCCCGCGAGCACATCGACCCGTCTTTCGGAATGCTCCCCTATCAAGCCAGAAGAGCAGTCTACGACGCCGGTGTCGAGCAGTCCGTCGCTCGTGACGTCTCGAGCATTCTCACGACGCTCTATCAGCTCTGGGACGACAAAGACGGCGCCGATGCCGAAATCAATCCACTGATGGTCACGAGCGGCGACGAGGTCGTCGCGGCCGACGCCGTGATGAACATCGACGAGGACGCGCTCTTTCGCCAGCCGGAACTCGCCGAAATGGAGGCGGAAGCCGCCGGCGGCGACGAACTCGAACGGATGGCCGACGAGTACGACTTCGACTACGTCCGGCTGGACGGGAACGTCGGCATCATCGGTAACGGTGCGGGGCTCGTGATGACGACACTCGACCTGGTCGACTACTACGGCGGTCAGCCCGCGAACTTCCTGGATGTCGGTGGCGGCGCGAAGGCCGCTCGAATCTCGAACGCGCTCGACATGGTGTTCTCGGACGACAACGTCGACAGCGTCGTCTTCAACATCTTCGGCGGGATCACCCGCGGTGACGAGGTCGCCCGCGGTATCAACGAAGCCTTAGAGCAGTTCGATGAGATTCCCAAGCCAGTCGTCGTTCGACTTGCTGGGACCAACTGGGAGGAAGGCATGGAAATTCTCAACGAGGACCTCGTGACGGTGGAACAGACCTTGGAGGACGCAGTTCAGCGTGCCGTCGCGTACGCTGGAGAGGTGAACGACCAATGAGCGTACTAGTCGACGACGAAACGCGCGTCGTGGTACAGGGCATCACCGGCGGCGAAGGAAAGTTCCACGCCGAACAGATGATGGAGTACGGCACCAACGTCGTTGCCGGTGCCGTCCCCGGCAAGGGCGGGCAGGAAGCGGCCGGCGTTCCCGTCTACGACACGGTTCACGAAGCGGTTGAGGAGGAGAACGCCGACACGTCCGTGATTTTCGTGCCGCCTGCGTTCGCCGGTGACGCGATATTCGAATCGTTGGATTCAGGTCTCGATCTCGCGGTTGCGATCACCGAGGGCATTCCGACACAGGACATGGCGCGGGTCAACAAGCGCCTGAGTGAAACCGACACCCGCCTCATCGGTCCGAACTGTCCCGGTCTCATTACTCCCGGCGAGGCCAAATTGGGCATTCTTCCGGGCAACATCTTCGCTTCGGGGAACGTCGGCCTCGTTTCCCGATCGGGGACGCTGACCTACCAGGTGGTCGATAATCTGACCAATCGGGGCATCGGCCAAACCACAGCGATCGGTATCGGCGGCGACCCGATCATCGGCACCGACTTCGTCGATGCCCTCGAACTGTTCGAGAACGACCCCGAAACCGATGCCATCGTCATGTGCGGCGAGATCGGCGGTGAGGACGAGGAGGAAGCCGCCGCGTTCATCGACGACAACGTCGACACCCCCGTCGCCGGCTTCATCGCCGGTCGCACGGCCCCACCGGGCAAGCGAATGGGCCACGCCGGCGCAATCGTCTCCGGGTCCGGTACTGGGACGGCAGAAAGCAAAATTTCCGCGCTCAACGACGCCGGCGTCCCCGTCGGCGATACCCCGGAGGAGGTCGCCGACCACATCGAAGACTTCCTCGCATGAGGTCCTCCCCGCGCTAAAGCGCGAGGATGCCTCATATTGGGGATTCGGCTTCCGTGCTATCGACAGCGGATGCGCACCGTTTGTCGGCTTTGTCCCTGTGCTTGAAAACGCAGATCGACTTCAGTTGCAGCAAGGCGCTTCGGTCTTGCCATGCCCCTGAAAAACGAGGCCTTCGTCTCGAATATTCCGTAACTGCCACAGGTGTACTCGGAGGTCGATGAGACTCCGGCCTGCGTTACTCTCTTCGTTCCTACCACCAGCTGTTTCAGCCTGATAGTACGTGGCTACCCGAGGTACGGCTCCCTCCCGGCTATCGCATGCACCACGAACATACTGTTGCTCGCGGGGGATTTCGCCAGCGATGCCGGTCAGTATCGAGTGTGATGCCTGTGGTTACCAGCACACGATTCCCGAGCGGATTGATGACCCGAAAACGGGCGGGACGCGCTGTCCAAACTGTGGCGCACGACCATTCACCGTTCGTCGGAACGGGCTGCGGTGGCATCCCGATCCGTGACTGCGCTCGAGGCACGCGGGGAGATTCCGACCGGACGCGCATCAAACTAGGGACCCTTCCTCCCGCTCGCTGAAACGAGACGGATGCAGTCAGAATAGTTTGCCAAGGAGCGACCGAAGCCAGCCGAAGAAACCCGAAGAGTTGTCGTCTGCCGATTTGGAGTCATCTTCACGACCCGTCTCCTCCGTATCGCTGTCACCTCGTTCGGTCGTGGTAGTGTCGGGTTCGTCCGAGCTAAATTCGACACCTTTCGGTTTTCGGCGCGGGTCTTTCGATTCGGAGAGTTGCTGATTCGATGCCATCGTCCGGTCGCCGGTGGAGCGGTTTTGATTCGATGCCGACGTCGATGTACGGTCACCAGTGGAGTGACTTTGACTCGACACGGTGGTGTGGTTGTCTATCGAGAGACTCTGACTCGAGGCTGATGGACGGCCAGTGTTGGAGCGAGTAGAAGAATTGGTGGACGGTCCCGTCTCGACCCAGAGAAACTCCTTGCCTTTCGTGCGGCCGGTGAGCAAGAGATCAGCGAGTTCGTCTTCGTCGGCCAGCAGGTCGTCTGCGATGTTCGGCTCCGGTTCCGGCTCGTCTGCGCTCGCGATGATATCCTCCGGACTCTCGTCTGCGAGGATATCGTCGGCACCGTTACTGTCGGTCGCTTCGGTCCGCAGTTGGTCGAAGACTTCGGCGGCCGTTCTGTCTTCGACGTCCTCGGATTTCCTCCTACTTCTCGTACCGGATTTCCTCCTGGCGCTGGACTGCCTTCTGGTACCATTTTCATTCCCCTGTTCCGTCGCCGTCCGGCGTCCGTGCCCCGCACCGTCGCCGGTCTCGAATTCCCCGAACAGGTCGTCGACGCTCGAGCCCACTTCGAACGCGTCGTCGCCCGGATTAGTGTCTATTGGGGTATCTGTCATGACCTCGCTTCTATGGAAGTGGATTATCACGCGACTTTAATTTTTGGAATTTTCTCAGGCACGATAGGTAGGAAAAGTGATATATTGGCATTCTGGCTGTGCGATGGAACTGACGAATCAAGAATTTGACAATCTGACAATGCTGCGGGTCGTCGGGAAACGAAGGGAAAAACTCTTTCTGGAGAGAGGAGTCGATCGACGGGGTGCGGTCGGTGACGCACGGAGCAGTGCCGGCACAAACCCTATTACTGGCTCCATTGAACGTGGGTCGTTGTCATGACTGGGATCGAGTACGACGATTTTCTGGACCTCGAGTACGAACCCGTGGAGACGGAACTCGTCTGTGAGTTCGCGATCGAACCGGCCGCGGACATGTCGATGGAGGCGGCGGCGAGTCGTGTCGCATCGGAATCCTCGAACGGGACGTGGGCTGCGTTACACGTCGACGAGAACGAATTGACGGATCTCGGCGCGGTGGCCTGCGATATCGACGGGAGCGACGTCACGGTCGCCTATCCCGTGGAACTGTTCGAAGCCGGCAGCATGCCACAGATCCTCTCGTGTATCGCGGGGAACATCCTTGGCATGAAAGCCGTCGACTCGATCCGACTCGAGAACTGTCGGTGGCCGAAATCGATTGTCGACGGGTTCCCGGGTCCGAAGTTCGGGACGAGCGTTGCCCGAGAGAAACTGGATGCGGGCGATCGTCCAGTGCTGGCGACGGTGCCGAAACCGAAAGTAGGGTTGTCGACAGACGCCCACGTAAAGATCGGCGAAGCGGCCTGGCGCGGCGGGATCGATCTGTTGAAAGACGACGAGAACCTCACCGACCAGGGTTTCAACCCGTTCGTCGACCGGCTCGCGGAGAGTCTCGCTGCCCGCGACCGCGTACAGGAGGACACCGGGGAGCGGAAAGATTACCTCGTGAACGTGACCGCAGAGACCACCGAGATGCTAGAGCGCGTCGACCTCGTCGCGGAACACGGCGGCGGATTCGTGATGGTCGACGTGATCACCTGTGGCTGGGCTGCCGTTCAGAGCGTCCGCGATCGGTGTGAAGACCACGGACTGGCCATCCACGCTCATCGCGCGATGCACGCTGCGTTTGACCGGGTCGACCACCACGGCGTTTCGATGCGCGTCATCGCCCAAATCGCCCGTCTCTGCGGCGTCGATCACATCCACACTGGAACCGCTGGATTGGGAAAGCTCGAGAACGAGGATACGCCGGGCATCAACGCGTGGCTCACGGGGGCGTGCCACGGCCTGAATCCTGTTCTCCCCGTCGCATCGGGGGGCCTCCATCCCGGTGTCGTCGACCAACTCATCGATACCCTCGGCACAGATATCGTCGTCCAGGCCGGAGGAGGGGTCCACGGCCACCCCGACGGAACGCTCGCAGGCGCGAACGCACTCCGACAATCTGTCGACGCGACGATGGCCGACGAACGTCTCGTCGAGTACGCGGAAGATCACCAAGAACTTGCGACGGCGCTCGAAAAGTGGGGATCCGAGACACCCCGATGACTACGGCGTCCGAAACCGATCGGTTCGATCGTCCTCGATCGAATCTCTCACAGAACGAGACATTCGTCTAGGTTTCAGATATATATTTATGGATATCGTTAATGTATCCCCTCATGGCTTATAGACAGTCACGTCACAGTGGGTTTCCGTCGCCGGTGACCGTTCTCACGACGGTAACAGCAGCACTGATCGCGGGGGTGGCACTCGGCGGCGTCTTACATGTGACTGGAAACCTTCGGTCGGTGGCTGCTGTGTACGGATTGAACGGAATCGTCAACGAGTGGACGCTAATTTTCTGTCATAGTTTCCTCGCAGCCGGTCCATTCGTGGCAATCGTAATCCGGCTGGGGAACGGTCGGTCCGTCCCGCAGCCGCTCGCGGAGAGCTATCGGAATCCGTTTCTCTGTGCCTGCGTAGGTCTGTCGTACGGAGCATTGCTCTGGCTAACCGTCGTTGCGTACGGAGCGCCGGTCGTGCTCGGTTTCGTTACGGGGCACGGATATCCCGTCCCACACAACCATTCGGGTAGCTTCTTCGCGCTCCTGTCGTTCGGCGCCGTTCTGGGTGCGTGGTTTCCGTTACTCAGAGACTTCTTCGACGAACAGCGATGACTGTTCGACACGACGGAGTCGACGAGTGGTCGAACCGATCGTTCGGGGCGCCCGATCGCTGTGCTACCGCAGTCAGGTCTCGCTGTTCGACGCTGTCTGATCGACGAAATCGACGATCCGTTCGGCGATTTCCGCCCCTGCATCTTCCTGCAGGAAGTGTGCGGCCTCACCGATCCAGATATCGGGCTGTTCGCTCGCGGTCGGGATGTGATTCCGAAGGGGGTCCCGGTTGTCGGACATAATCGGATCGTTCTCCGCGAACAGAACGAACGCCGGTTTCTCCCATTCTGCGAGGCGATCCCGGGTCTCGGCGAACAACTCGGCTCCCGGGTCATCGGGCGATTGTGGGACCAGCCCCGGGAACGTCCGTGCGCCCGCCATGTACTGGTCGTCGGGGAACGGTGCACGGTACGCGTCGACCACGTCCCCGGAGAGGTCGCGGTAACAGCCGTTTGCGACTAGCATCCCAATATCGAGGTCGTCTGCGGTTGCGACCATCTCCGCGAACGCGTGCCACGTCTCGGTCATCTCCTGCGTTCCGTCGGGCAAACCTGTATTCATCGGCACGAGACGGGAGAACCGATCCGGTTGTTCGGCCGAAAGCGCGAGTCCGAGCAATCCGCCCCAGTCCTGGCAGACGAGCGTAACATTCCGAAGCTCGAGTTCCTCCACGAACGTCCGCAGCGCGTCGTAGTGCATCTCGACGGTGTATTCGTCGTGGTCCTCGTATCTATCGGAGCGTCCGAAGCCGATCAGGTCCGGGACGACCACACGGCCGCGCTCGGCGAGGACAGGCATCATCTTCCGGTAGAGAAACGACCAGGTTGGTTCACCGTGCAGACAGAGAAACGTCTCCTCGTTCTCGTCGGCAGTCGAGCCACCGCCGGTTTCGACGTACGCCATGCGCAACTCGCCCACGTCGACGTACCGCGGCTCGTAGTCGAAATTCGGCACGTCATCGAATCGGCGCTCCGGCACGCGAACAACCATACGACGTCATACTGCACATCACTATTCAAAGGTTAGGAAACCGACGTCAACCGCCTCGGGGTCAAGCCCCGTGGCAGCCGCCTCGCAATTCTGTGAACACCACATCCGTTGACTAGAACCGCTCGTCGGCCGTGTTGGCTCATTCGGCCGAAGTCACCAGACGTGAGCCGATTTGCAGCTCACAGTTCCAGTCACCTTCCTCCTGGCGCGACTATCCAAAAATATTATAGTCTCGTCAACAGCAACTAGCAGTGTGGTTTACGAGACAGGAAACGAGACGGTCGACGATGCTCTCGAGCGGGTCCTGGCCGGCGAGCGACTCGACAGAACTGACGGGCTGGCGTTGATGGCCCAACCGGTCTCTCCGCTCGCTGAGGCCGGCGCGGTCGTGCGCGATCGCTTCGGTGACGGAACGGTCGATGCATGCTCCATCGTCAACGCGAAGGCGGGCAACTGCGCCGAGGACTGTGGCTTCTGTGCGCAATCGGTCCACTTCGACACGGGAATCGACACCTACGGGTTTCTCGGCCCAGAGAAAATCCTCGAGGCCGCGAAACGTGCCGAACGCGACGGTGCCCAACGATTCGGTATCGTGGTCGCAGAAAAAGGCGTCTCGAAGGAACGACGCCCGGAAGAGTGGGCGGACGTCCTCGAGTCGATCAGGCTCGTTCGCGAGGAGTGCGATCTCGAAGTCGATGCCTCGCTCGGGATTCTCACCAAAGAGGAGGCCACAATCTTAGCTGCGGAGGGGATCAATCACTACAATCACAACATCGAGACCTCTCCGCGATACTTCCCCGAGATCGTAGGCACTCACAGCTTCGAGGATCGAGTGAAGACGCTCGACGTAGCGAAGGCGGCCGGCATGGATCTCTGTGCGGGTGTCATCCTCGGAATGGGGGAAACCCCAGTCGACCGCGTGGAGGCGGCCGTCGCGCTGCAGGACATCGGTGTCTCCTCGCTCCCGGTGAACGTCCTCAACCCGGTCGAGGGGACGCCGCTCGCCGAACAGAGGACTGAGATCACGACCGAAGAAATCGTCAAGACGGTCGCGGTCTACAAGCTCCTCCACCCGGACGCGCGAGTCCGACTCACCGGCGGCCGCGAGGCCAATCTTCCATCCGCCGAACAACACTTGCCCCTCGAGGCCGGCGCAGACGGTATCCTCACCGGGGATTATCTCACGACGGACGGGCAGTCGCCGGGTGAAGACCTCGAGATCATCGAACGGGCGGGCTTGGTGCCCAACATGGAGGCCAACGAGTTCGATCCGGCGGCAGTCAAGGCCCGCAACGACGGTACCGAACAGTCACCGACCGATACGGTGGCCAGTACAGGCGCAGAATCGAGCGACGACTGATACGGTCTGCTGTACCGATGTACCGGTGCACCCGCAGGACGGTCGCGGTTGCACCGGCAATGACATACAGTAGTCCGTATGACGACCCGTCGATAGCGAACGCAGCACCGACAGACGAGCAAGAAGACGAACACAACGGAAGACACGATACCTATGAACGACAGTACGTTTGCGGTACTCGGAACCGGAGGAATCGGCCGACGAGCGCTCGAGGTAAGTCAGTACAAGGATTCGCTGACGCCCGTCGCGGCGTGTGACCGCCACGGCGTCGCGTTCGACTTCGACGGCCTCGAAGTCGACGAACTGCTGGCGGCGACGGAGGGTAACATCGACAACGAGGTCAGCACCGACGGCGGGGCGGCGACCGCCGAGAGCGGCGTGAAACAACACGGCGAAGACAGAGGCGTCGTCGCCTCGAGTCAGGCTCGAGCCAGCGACGACCCGATTCGAGAGATCATCGACCACGGCGACCGGATCGACGCGGTCTTGCTCGCGCTGCCGAACTACGAACACGATTTCATCCCGCGAACTGCGGACCGATTCCTCGAGGGCGGCTACGCTGGAGTCATGATCGACGTCCTCAAGCGCTCGCGCGTGATCGACATGCTCGAGGATCGCAGCGACGAGTTCGAGGATGCGGGCATCACGTTCATCTGCGGTGCGGGTGCGACACCCGGCCTGCTGACCGGCGCCGCTTCGCTCGCGGCCCAGTCGTTCGTCGAGGTCACGGACGTCGACATCTGGTGGGGCGTCGGGCTCAAGTCCGGGTACGAGGACAATCGCGGTACCGTCCGTGAAGACATTGCCCACCTCCCTGAGTACGACATCGAGACCGCCCGCGACCTCTCTGACGACGAGATCGAAGCGATCATCGACGAACACGACGGCGCCATCGAATTCGAAGACATGGAACACGCCGACGACGTCCTCCTCGAGCGCGCCGGCGTTTGCGACGCCGAAGACGTTTCCGTCGGCGGAATCCTCGACGTTCGGAACGACGAGAAACCGACGACGACTACGGTGCGTGTGACCGGAACGACCTTCGATGGCGAGACGGCGACGAACGCGTTCCAGCTCGGGGACGCGACGAGCATGGAGGCGAACGTCAATGGGCCCGCGCTGGGCTACCTGAAAGCCGGCGTGCGTCGGAACCGCGCCGGCGAGTACGGCGTCTACGGTCCGGCAGAACTGATGCCGGGATTCTAAGTCCGACACGATTCCCTTCGCCGCTGTTCACAGAATGAGGATTTCAACGAGCCCGAATCCGCTGCATATCGACCGACCCGATACCCGAGTGGGCCGACCGATCCGGTCGATCCGAACCGTGAGAGTGAAACCGTGGCGCTGACTCCGTATAGCCGAATGGCCGACCGCGGGTTCAACCTCGAGAACCGACTCGAAACGCTCGAGGAGAACGACTTGAAACGGACGTTGTCGCCTGTCGACCGGGTCGCCGAGCACGGCTACTTTGCGGAGCCCTCCGGCGGTGAACTGCCCGTCCTCGATTCGGTTGAAGCACTGGTCTTCGCCTCAAACAATTACCTCGGCCTGACCGACGACAGACGGATTCAGGACGCGGCGCGACAGGCCGCGGCAACCGTCGGAACGGGCGCGGGGGCGAGCAGGCTCGTCACCGGTGACACGCTGGTCCACCAGGATCTAGAGCGCCTGCTCGCCGAAACCAAGGACACAGAGCGCGCCCTGACGTTTTCGTCAGGATACGCGGCGAACGTCGGGACGATTACCGCGCTCGAACCGGACGTGGTTTTCTCCGACAAGTTGAACCACGCAAGCATCATCGACGGCTGCCAGCTGGCGGACTGCGACACCGTGGTCTACGACCACTGCGATGCAGCGAGTCTTCGCTCGAAACTCGAGGAGCGAGCCGGGAACGCGGTCCGAGAGGGGGGAGACCCGGCCGACGAATCCTGGTTGATCGTCACTGACTCGGTCTTCAGCATGGACGGCACCGTGGCGCCGCTCGAGACGATCTGCGACGCCGCCGACGAATTCGGTACGTGGGTGATGGTTGACGAAGCCCACGCGACTGGCCTGTACGCAGACGGCGGCGGCATCGTGCAGGCCGAAGGACTGGAAGACCGTATCGAGATCCAGATGGGTACGCTTTCGAAGGCGCTGGCGAGCCAGGGCGGCTACGTTGCCGGCAGCGCGGAACTGATCGAATGCATCGTAAACGACGCGCGCCCGTTCGTATTTTCGACTGGGCTCGCGCCCCCGGCAGCCGCGGCCGCAAGCGAGGCGCTCCACGTCGCCCGACACACCGACGTACGAGAGCGACTCTGGGAGAACGTAGCCCACCTCCGCGACGGCCTCGAGTCGATGGGATTCGACGTCTGGGGTGATTCCCAGATCCTCCCGGTCGTCGTCGGCGATCGGCGAGATGCGATCGACCTCGCCGACGGGATTCGCGAACGGGACGTCGTCGCGCCACCGATTCGACCGCCGACGGTTCCGGACGGGACGAGCCGAATCCGCGTCGTGCCGATGGCGACCCACGAACAGAACGACATCGTCACCTGCCTCGAGGCGTTCCGAGCGACGGGCGAAGAGGTGGGACTGCTATGACCGACCCGATCGCCGTCGTCGGTACCGGAACTGGCGTCGGGAAGACGGTCGTAACCGCCGGCCTCACGCGACTACTGCGCGAGGCCGGCCACGACGCGCGAGCGATCAAGCCTGCCCAGACCGGACATCCACCGGACGACGACGCGGCCTTCGTCGCGACGGCCTGTGACGATCTCGCGGCGGCGACCTGTCTGCGGTATCTCGAACCGGCGCTGGCACCGCGCGTCGCCGCCGACGTCGCCAACGAGGATCTCGAGTACGAGTCGATCCGCGCCGCCTGCGAACGAGCCGCCGCCGCCGCGGCGGTACCGATCGTGGAAGGTGTGGGCGGACTTCGAGTCCCGTTAGCCGGCGACCGTGAGGTGATCGATCTGGTCGCCGACCTCGAGGCGAGGGCGATCGTCGTTACGCGCTCGGGACTGGGGACCCTCAATCACACCGCGCTCTCGATCGACGCCCTCGAGGCACGCGGGATCGACGTTCTCGGCGTCGTTTGCAACGAGTACACCGGTGAGACCGTGGCCGAACGAACCAATCCGGACGAACTCGAGCGGATGACCGGCTATGCCGTCGAAACGGTTCCGTCGTTGGCCGACGATAGCGATCGTGAGCCGCGCGATCTCGCGATCAGTGTCGGTGAAGCGCTGTCGCCGACGTTTCGGCGGCGACTACCGATAGAAGACGGATGACCGTCCCCACAACACTCAGGCCGAGGGTGTCGGTTGTTCTTGGTCGACGGTGCGTGAGTCGCGTTCGGACGTGACGTCGGTCGTCGTCGGTTCCCGTTCGACGAGACACGAAACCACCTCGGATTTTCGGTGATGTACCTCGAGATGAACCCGAAGGGCAGTTGGGTCGTCGTACGTCTCCGTACACAACGGGCATTTTTGGGCGTCTGTCATTCGGGAGTTCACCAGAAGATACTCTCATCGTTCGTCGACGTAATAGTGTCGATCAGTCAATTCGGACACATATCCAGCGAGCTTAAAACCGGAGAATCGCCCCCCGAGTCCCGTCAGGATCGATCTTCGAGAACGTGACCGGCGCTTACAGGAAATCGCTCAGACCAGCCTGGCCGTCGTCCGATTCGTCCTCGACTGCGGTACTGTCCGCCGATGCTGATTCCGTGGTGTCCCCGTCGTCTGCGTCCACGGCCGCGAACGTTCCCTGTTCGCTCGAGCCGCCGTCCTCATCGTCACCGACGGCTGTTCGGTCGTCCGTCTCGTCGGCCGCTTCGTCAGTGCTGGAACTCGCACGCTCGGCCACGAAAAACGCATTGCCGGCGTGTTCGACCGCTTCTTCTGTCTTTCGTTCCGCCGCGTCCTCGACGATCGACTGGACCTTGTTTGTGTCTTTCCCGCTGCCGGTGACGAACGAGAGTTCGGATTCGTCGAGGTCGTAGGCGGCGGCCATTCGAACGGTCAGGTCGCGATTCGTACAGTGATGTGTCAACCGCGAGAGAAACGGAAGTATCTCCCGTCGCACCGTCGCGACGCTCGTCCCTTCCCGTTCGGCGATACGCTCGGCGACCGCATCGCGGGTGTTCCGGGTTCCCTTGGTGCGGCCGAGTTTCGACCAGTAGCTCGGCGGGCCGTACCGAGTCCAGCCGCCCTTGTCGCTGCGCCTCGAGGCGGCGACGCCGGCGGTCATGTTGTCCGTGGCGTATCGCCAGTACGAGTAATTCTGGGAGGCCCTGACACGGCCGAGCCAGCGGTCCGCGTTCGAGAGGAACCCGTATGCGTCGGCCAGTTCAGCGCCCTCGTAGTCTTTCGGGACGTTGTCCTCGATCCAGTTGAGTAACTCGTCCGGCGTCTCATCGACGTCGTACGACGCCCGAAGTGCACCTTCGGCGTCTTCTTCCTTGATGAGCGCGTCCAGGAAGTCGAAGATACCCTCCGTCGTGTCGCGGTCGCCCGTGACGACATCCTCGACGGTTAGCATTTCACCCTCATCGGCGACCGCCTGCAGGTCGTTGACCGCAGAGCGCAGGTCGCCGCTGGTCGACTCCGCGATCTTCTCTAGAGCTTCCTCGTCGAACTCGATGCCCTCGCGCCGACAGATATCCCGAAGAACGGGAACGATCGATCGTTTCGAGACGTCCCTGAACTCGATCGTTTCGCACGCGCTCCGAAGCGACTGGCTCATGTCGTAGAACTCGTTGGCAACGAGAACCACCGGCTGATTCGCCTCCTTGACGACGCGGGTGACCTCACTCGAGCCGCCGTAGTCCGCGTTCCCGTGGAAGTTATCCGCCTCGTCGAGGACGACGAGTCGACGGCCCGATCCACCACCCGTCAACGTACCGCTCTTCGCGGCTTCGCCCGCGATCCGTTCGATGACGTCCGCTTTTCGGTTGTCGCTGGCGTTGAGTTCCATCACTGGCCAGCCCATATCGGCGGCCAGCGCGTGAGCGGCGGAGGTTTTTCCGATACCGGGACTCCCGTGGACGATCACCGCCTTCCGATGGTCCTCCCAGGTTTCGGCCCACTCCTCGAGTTCGTCGCGGGCCGTGTTGTTTCCGCGTACCTCCGACAGTGTCGACGGGCGGTACTTCTCGGTCCAGTCGGTCATTGTGGTATGGTTGGTGTGAGTCGCGTTTAGTGGTTGCGGAGCGTCACTCTTCGTCGACAGACTTCAGGTCGAGGCGTGAGGTAATACCCTCGTATGCGCCGTCACTCGAGACGATGGTATCACCGTTCGATTCGACGAGGTGGAGCGCGTCGAACGGCGTGAACTCGTGGTCTTCGACGTACGTTGCTGCGGAGACGACGGTATCCACGTCACCACGTACCTCGACGAGATTGGCGGCGTTCGTGACGACGCGTTCAGTATCTCGTTCCTCGCGGTAGGCGACCAGAAGGAGTTCGATAAGCGTGAATTGTGACGTCCACAACTCGTCCTGTCGGTTTCGGTATATCGTTTCGGCGGCGTCTCCGAGCCAGTCTTCGTTCTTGATGAGCGCGAGCAGAAAGTCGGTTTCCACATACATTTATCGTCCAGCCTCGTCGAGGGCCGCCTCTCGTGCGTCTTCTCGAAGCCCATCTATCGACTTGTCGACGTCCGCGAACTCGTCTCTGAGCGCGTCGAGTGGATCGTCAGCGATTGGAACTAATTTGATTCCGTCGTGAAGCTGAACGATGTGATACCGCTCACCGTATCGTTCGCGTACTTCTTTCGGAAGCGTGAGACGGCCGCGGTCGTCCAGCGACACATCGGACATATCTCACTGTTTGGTGGGCAAAGTCAAAAATATTCCCCGCGTTTACCAGACCACCCATCTACGAGCGGGACTGTTGAGTTCCTCGTTCGCGAACTATCACCCGGCACATCGAATCAATATCATATTTCCCCGACTTCTCGGTCCAGTCGGTCAGTACCGAGTGAGAAGTAAAGAACACGCTTCGTGGTTGCGGACGCCACTCATCGGCGACGGGCATCGTCGTGTCGGCCGCGTCTCACGGGGGTCACCGGGCGTCGAAGACGACGGGTGCGAGACACCCGGACGACGCGTTGGTCGGCCCGGTTCGCAACCACAGCACCAACGGTATCTGATCGAGTAGCCGTGCTCCCGATACCGGGTGGGGTCGGATCGACGTTTTCTCCGCGAAGCAGCGATTACGCTCCGTCGTTCCCCTCGGGTTCGATTTCGCGAAGGCAGTCCCGCGCGAGCGGATTCACGGCCGTGTCACTGACGGTCTCATAGTCGGATCGGTCGGTCGTAAGCGAGGAGATTATGGTACCGTCGCTGCCGTAGTTCGGAATTTCGATGAAAATCTTCTTTGGCCTCTGGGTCACGTTGGATTTGGTTCCGATTTCGAACACGACCGTCCCGGTGAACGGCGCTGGGACGTCCTCACCGAACACGATGCCGTCCTCGAGAATCGTATTTCCGAAGAGACCGTCGTCGAAGAATCCCGTGCTCGCGAAGGCGACGTCACTATCCTCGAACGTGCCGGTGACCTCCGCTCGAGTACAGGATGGAAACGTGATGACGCGCCCCGAACCGTCGGTCTGTTTTGCTTTCTTCTTTTTGCCGTCGACCTTACCTTTTTTCTCACGAGAACTTTCGTCGCTCTTTTCGACGTCGCTCCTGCTTTTGTTTGCCTCTTTCTCGCTCGAGTCGGTCCCGTTCTCGTCTGTTTCGAATCCGGGGCCCGTCTCGCCGGCCGGATTCGCGTTGAGACAACCAGCGAGTCCGGTTCCGAATCCGGCCGCAACGAGGAATTTCCGTCGGTCCATGTTCGGATGGAATAACGCCCTCCTGTATAAATTGTCTGATTTTTATCATTAGCTGTTACAGTCATCGGTCTATGAGTGAGACCCAATATCACGAGCCACAACCGGGGGAAACAGAGTCATTTTGGACGAGGTCATATCGACTCACCGGTAGTAATGTACTGTTCTCGAAATTATTTCCAGTTTCCGGCGGTCGGTGTCTTAACGGGATCGGTGACGGCTGTCTCCCTCAGGACCACTCCGACCTGCGTTCGATGCGAGCAGATACCGACCGCTCCCGGGTCGGAAAACGAATCGACGTACTCATGAGGCGACGTTCGAACCGTTACCAACGCTCGAAACGAGAGTCTGTCGCTAATTGAGACGCAGATGAACGAGCGGTCTAGCCATCTCAACCACCAGCGACCGAAGTGCCACTGCGAGACGCTGCGGGTTCAGTCAGACGACTCCTCTGCTTCCGGGGGCACTTCGTTGACGAGCACCCTCGAGATCCGGGTTCCATCCACGTCGTCGACCGTCAACTCGTAGCCGGCGACCTCGATCACGTCACCGACTTCGGGTGCCCTGCCCAGACGACTCAACACCAGGCCGCCGACCGTGTCGAACGCTTCGCTCTCGAAATTCGTTTCGAGCGTCTCGTTTACCGCGGCGAGTGAGACACCGCCGTCCATGGCGTACTGACCATCCGCGAGTTCGTCGATGGAGGGCTCCAGTTCGGCGATGTCGAATTCGTCCTGTATTTCACCGACGACCTGTTCGATGATGTCTTCGATAGTCAGAATGCCCTCGAAGGCCCCCCACTCGTCGATAACGACGGCCAGTTGGACGTTCTGGCGACGAAACTCGGCGAGTATCTCGTCGATCCGGCGCGTTTCCGGAACGTAGAGAACGTCTCGGGCCAGGTCACGTGCGGTCGGTTCGCCGCTCGAGGGCTCGTCGGCGCGGTCCGCCGTTTCGATCGCGTGGAGTACGTCTTTCGCGTGAACGAATCCGACGACCGGTTCGTCGGCCTCCTCATCGACGACGGGAAACCGGGTGTAGCTCCCGCTCGAGGCGATGGCTCGAAGTTCTGAGAGCGGCATATCTGCCTGAACGGTGACCACGTCCGGGCGGGGGACCATCACCTCGCGGGCGACCGTTTCACTCAGATCGAAGATCGCTTCGATCATTTCGACTTCGGCCATGTCGACCGTCCCCTGTTCACCGGAACGAGAGACGATTCGCAGGATCTCCTCCTCGCTGTGGCTTTCGTCGCGCTCGGATGCCGGTTCGACGCCGACGAGGCGCGTGAAGAAATTTGCCGTCCCGTTGAAAACGATGATCCCGGGGATGAAGACGTAGTAGAAGGCCTTCATCGGTGCAGCGACCAGCAGTGCGATCCGCTCGGCCTCCGCGATGGCGAGCGTCTTCGGCGCGAGTTCCCCGAAAACGACGTGCAGAAAGGTTATCACACCGAACCCGATCGCGATCGAGACGAGGTGGATCGACCCCGCGGGAAGCACTTCACCGAGGACAGGATCGATGAGCGAGGCGACGGCCGGTTCGCCGACCCATCCCAGCCCCAGCGAGGAGATGGTGATCCCGAGCTGCGTTACCGCGAGGTAGTCGTCCAGATCGTCCGTGGCTTCCTGGACCAGTTTCGCCGACGAGCGACCTTCCTCGACGAGCGTCTCGATTCTGGTCGATCGGATCCGAACGTACGCGAACTCCGCGGCGACGAAAAACCCGTTCAGAAAGACCAGAAAGAACGCGAAGAGGAGTCTCCCGAGCGAGAACGCGAGATCTACCATCGGTCCCACCTCGGAAACTGCGAGTGTTCCGGCGCCGTCGCTGTCACGTCGGCGCCGCTTCGAACCCGGTACCCGATTTGACAAGTCCGCGTTGGTCCACCGATGGAACGATGGAGCCACCCGGGCGAGGGGGACGGGACGACGATCCCACCGTCGATAACCACGATCATACGATCACTTGGCATACCACTTACAAAACCGTGCCGCTGATGGGCGGGAAAAGGGTCGACTCGGTCCGGATTTCGTCTCGATTCGAACCTCGCACTGTCACAGATTCCCACACGGAGTGAATACATCACGACCCGATTCCATGTCGATCGACACACGCTCCGCGGCCGATGGTCGCGGTCCGGACGTGGATAGCCAGTCACGGTATCGGACCGTCTGGTCACGATGGCCACACCCGATGTGAATAACTGTCCATACCTCGTACGCCGTCTATGAACGTCGCGATCCTCACCGTCGGCGACGAACTTCTCGCAGGGGCGACGACCAACACCAACGGGTCGTGGTTGGCAGAGCGAATCACAGCGCGGGGCAGCACGGTCGATCGAATCCTGACGATTCCCGACGACCGCGAACTGATCGCGGACTACGTCGCCCGCTGGCGCGACGAGTTCGACGCCGTCATCGTCACCGGGGGAATCGGGGGAACGCCCGACGACGTCACCGTCGAAGCCGTCACCGACGGCCTCGATCGCGCGTTCGTGGTCCACGGAGACATCCACGAGCGCCTGGTCGAGAAGGCGGCCGCGTTCCGCGACGAGAACCCCGAACTGATCGACGAGTACGACCTGCAACTCGACCTCGAGGCCGCAGCATCGATCCCCGAAGGGGCGACGCCGATCGTCGTCGAGGAAGGCTGGGCACCGGGCTGTGTCGTCGAGAACGTCTACGTCTTCGCGGGCATCCCGACCGAAATGCGGGCGATGTTCGAGCAGGTAGCCGACGAATTCCACGGTGCCTCGAGTGCGGAAACGCTCTACACCCCGGCCCCCGAGGGAGCGCTCCACGAGGCCCTCGAGGGAGTTACCGAGCGGTTCGACGTCTCGGTCGGCAGTTATCCCCGAAGCGAAGAGCGACCGGGCCGAATACGGGTCTCGAGTACCGATCCCGAGACTGTCGAGTCGGCGATCACGTGGCTGCGAGCGAACGTCGAGACGACAGCGCCGCCGTCGGTGAGCGAAAACGAATCTCAGTGAGGGCCCGAAACGACGATCCCGCGATCAGCGTGTCGAGGTCGAGGAGGGGGTACATCCCATCACGACGAGAATCGCCCGCGTGTCGAACTTCGAGGCGAACAACGAATCACCGAACAATCCCGTGAACGCGACGCGAACGACGGTCGATGGGATACGCCGGCGACTGAAACCGTGACGGCGTGACCGTTCGGACACGAGAGACGTCTTCGGTAGGTACTTCTGCCAACCGGGAGACCGACGAGTATGAGCGGGCGTGGACCGAAACGGGAACTCGCGGAGAAAATCGCCGGGGAGGTTACGCTGAGCAACGATCCCGGCTCGACGCTTCGCAAGTGGCGAACCGATTTCGACATCTCGCAGACGGACCTCGCGGCAGAACTCGAGGTCTCCTCCTCGGTGATCTCCGATTACGAGAGCGGCCGCCGGGAGAGCCCCGGCATCGGTGTCGTCGGTCGACTCGTGGAGGGACTGCTCGCGATCGACGAACGCCGGGGCAGCGAACGCATCCGTCAGTACGGCCGAGTTCTCTCGGCGGGGTTCGAAAGCGACGTCGTCTACGATCTCCGGGAGTACGCCACGTCGATCTCACTCTCGCGGCTCTACGCCGACCTCGAAGCGACCGAAGTCGCCTCGAGCGGTACTGATCGCGTGAGCGGTCACACGGTAATCGACAGTATCGAGGCGATCACGCGGCTCTCGAGCGAGGAGTTCTTTCGACTCTACGGGCAGAGTACGAACCGTGTGCTCGTGTTCACGGGTGTGACGCGCGGCGAATCGCCCCTCGTCGCGCTCCGCGTCGTCAATCCGACGCCGAACGCCGTCGTCCTCCACGGTATCGACGAGGACGATCTCTGGGATCACGCGGCCGATCTGGCCCGAATCGACGGCTACTCACTTGCCGTGACGAACACGCCGTTAGACGACATGCTCGAGCATCTCGTGAGTCTCGAGTGACCGACTCCGACTCGTCGCACTACGTAGTAGCAGGCGAGAACTGCGTCCTGAAGGGCGGGGAGGATATCAAGCAACCTGGTACGAACCTCGGATCGAGTTCCTCGCTGCCTCGCAGGCTACGGGCAGTCTATCCGGTCACGGAAATCGGCGGAAATTCGTGACGGCAGAAATTCGTGACGGAGCAATCGGTATCACGTGCGTGACGGGGCAGCCGATACCCCGCCTGCCGAATTCGGAACGGCGGGGAACCTGCTGCTCGCGCTGGCTCGCCGTGCCTCGCGCGGAATCACCCGGCTTCAGGCGATCTGGTCACGGTAGTCGTCTGCGGTAAGCAATTCCTCGAGTTGCTCACCGTTCTCGGGGTCAATCTCGAGCATCCAGCCCTCGCCGAACGGATCGTCGTTGACGAGTTCGGGTGCGTCGAACAGGGCATCGTTGATCGCGACGACCTCGCCGGCGACGGGCGCATAGAGGTCGGAGACGGCCTTGATCGACTCAACGACGCCGAACTCTTCGTTTTGCCCTACGGTGTCGCCCTCGTCGGGGAGTTCGACGAAGACTACGTCGCCGAGTTCGTCCTGTGCGAAGTCCGAGATGCCGACGCGAACGACGCCGTCCGTCTCCCATGCCCATTCGTGCGATTCTAGATACCGTCTGTCGTCGGGTACGTCGAAGCTCATTATACTGTGTCGATGAAGGGCGTTGTTTCAACTCTTGCTTTTTTCGACTGGCCACGGACGACCACCTGCAGGGTCGTGCCCGGCTCCGCGTACTCGGTCGGCACGTAGCCGAGGCCGATCGGTTTCTCGAGGGTCGGGCTCATCGTTCCGCTGGTGACCGTGCCGATGACTCGGCTCTCGACGGTCGTAATGTCGTAGCCGTGTCGGGGGACGCCGCGATCGATCAACTGGAAGCCGACGAGCTTCTCGTCGACACCTGCGGCCTCGATCTCGGCCAGGGCGTCCCGACCGACGAACGAGGTCTCGAGTGCGACCGTAAAGCCGATCCCAGCCTCGTAGGGCGTCCGGGGATCGGCCTCGGAATCGAAGTCCTGCCCGGCGAGTAACAGACCGGCCTCGATGCGGAGCGTGTCCCTGGCCCCGAGGCCGCAGGGCTGACAGTCGAACGCCGCCCAGATTTCCTCCGCCGCTCCCCAGGGGAGGATCAGTTCGAACCCGTCTTCGCCGGTGTACCCAGTCCGGGCCGTCCAGCACTCGACGCCGTCGATCGTCGTGTACCGGGCCTCGAACCGCTCGAGGTCATCGGCGGACTCGTCGGTCCGGCTCTCGATCAGATCGACCGCAGACGGTCCCTGAACGGCGAACATAGCGTACTCGTCGGTCCGGTTGTCGACGGTCGCGTCGAGGCCCCACTCGTTGCGGTAGCTAATCCACCGTTCGTGCGTCGTCTCGTCGGTGCCGGCGTTAGGGACGAACAGGTAGGTCGCCTGGTCGTCCTCGTCGGGCAGCCGGTAGACGACCGTGTCGTCGAGGATGATGCCGTCCTCGTCAGTGATCGCGGCGTACTGCGAATTGCCCACCTGGAGTCGTTCGACGTCGTTCGACGTCAGCCGTTGCATCAATTCCGTTGCATCGGGTCCGGTGACGTGGATCTGGCCCATGTGCGAGACGTCGAAGATGCCGACGTCCTCCCGGACGGCCGCGTGTTCGATCTGGATCGAGTCGAATTCGACCGGCATGTCCCAGCCGCCAAACTCCGTGAACTTCGCTCCGCGTTCGTCGTGAATCCCACGTAACGGCGACGTCTGAAGCGGCATATCCGCAACGTCATCCGCAGAGTAGTAATGTCTTTTCGTCGGCTGGCGCGGTCTCGGGTGTCCCGAGACCGAACTCGGCCGGTCACCCGAGAGCGAAGCGGTCGCCCAACTCGTTCGAATCGGTGTTGTATAACCACTACCGGTTACAACGGCTCGAACTATCGTCTCCGGTTGCCGAAAATATATCATTAAAAACAACGTGACACGTGATAGATGAGTATCCAGAAACTCGAGCCAGCGGCAGACTGGAGTGCGATGTATATCGACGGCGAGTGGTGCGACGCCGCGAGCGGCGAAACGATCCCGGTCGAAAATCCGGCGACACGGGACGTGTTTGCGAACGTCCCGGCGGGGACAGAAGCGAACGTCGATGCGGCCTACGAGGCAGCAAACGCAGCACAACCCGCGTGGGAGGAGATACCGCGTGAAGAACGCGACCAGTACGTCGAGAACCTGCTAGACGAACTGAACGCCCAATTCGAGGAAATCGCGGGGCTGCTCGCGACCGAAGCCGGCACACCGTCGTTCCGCGCGCTAGCCGAATTCGCCACCGCGACCGGCGACGTGGAGATGGCACTCGAACTCGATACGCCCGAGGAGGAGGTCCGACCTTCGCCGTCGATCGATGGGAAGGACAATCACATCGTCTACGAACCGGTTGGCGTCGTCGGGGTCATCTCGCCGTGGAACTTCCCGCTTCACCTCTCGCTGCGCGCCGTGGCGCCCGCGATTGCGCTCGGCAACACGGTCGTCTTGAAGCCGGCGACGGACACACCGATTACGGGCGGATTACTCATCGCGAAGCTCTGTGAGGCCGCGGGCATTCCCGACGGCGTCGTCAACGTCGTCACCGGCCGCGGCTCCGATATCGGCGATCGGTTCACCGGCCATCCGATCCCGCGGGTCATCTCCTTTACCGGATCTACCGCCGTCGGCACCGACGTCGCCGCAAACGCCGGTGAGAGCCTTGCGCTCCCCGCACTCGAGTTGGGCGGCAACGCACCGTTCGTCGTCACAGACGATGCGGATCTCGAAGTGGCGGCTCGAGCGGGCGCGTTCGGCTCCTTTTTCCATCAGGGACAGGTGTGCATCTCGATCAACCGCCACCTGGTCCACGAGTCGGTGTACGACGAGTACGTCGAGATGCTCGTCGACCACGCCGAGTCGCTCGTCATCGGCGATCCATCCGAGGACGAAAACGTCACGTTCGGGCCGGTCCAGAACGAGACCCAGCGCGACGATCTCGTCGCAGTTATCGAGGAGTCGATCGACGCTGGTGCGACCCTCGAGACGGGCGGCGAAGCCGATGGTCTGTTCGTCGAGCCGACGATCCTGTCCGACTGTACGAACGACATGCCGACGGCGTGTAACGAACACTTCGGTCCGGTCGCACCGGTCGTCCCATTCTCGGACGACGAGGAGGCGATCGAACTGGCCAACGACACCGAGTACGGCCTCTCGGCGTCGGTTTTCTGCGAGGATGCAGCGCGCGCCCGCGACCTCGCCGATCGGATCGATGCCGGGATGGTTCACATCAACGACCAGCCGATAAACGAGGACCACAACGCGCCGTTCGGCGGCGTCAAGCAGTCCGGACTCGGCCGGTACCATGCCGAGTGGATCGTCGGCGAACTCACAGAGCCCAAATGGATCTCTGTCCAGAACGAGGAGCGCGATTACTTCGTCTTCGAGTAAGAGACGACGTGACGCGGTGGGGTGATTCGACGTGAACGTCAGATGTCCCGCGTGCGTCGGTCCGGCGCTGTGACCGCTACGTTCGACGGGTACCGGTCTCCGTTTTCGACGGTTCGATTCGCGCCTGTCCTGGTTATCGGCCTCGTTCCTCGAGTCGGAGCGAGTACTGTCCCGCACCCCATTCTGCGTGTACTTGCAGTCCCAATACCTCGTCACCGTCGAGTGTGAGGGCAATCGACTCTCTCGAGGCCGAATTGGTCGAGGACCGGTCGTGGTCCCACCTGCTTGGCGACCGGCCGTCAGTCGTCACGTAGAGTTCGAAGTCGCCGTTGGCCGGCCCCTCGAGCGCGACTGTCGCGGAACAGGGATCGGCCGTGTGCAGCCGGTAGGTGTACCGATCGCTCTGGCCTTGCCAGGTATTGCCGTCGAGCGACCCGTCGGCGCTCGCTGTAACGGTTTCGTTGCCACACTGGCCGGTCGTGTTCCCCTCGTTCTGGTCGCTGTCTCCGTCCTGATTCCCACCATCTTGGTCGCTGTCTCCGTCCTGATCCCCACCATCTTCTTGGCTAGAAACATCGTCTTCCCCGGTGTCCCCGGACGGAGTGGTCCCGACCGCTGCGGCGGCGTCGACGCGGCCGCTCCCCTGTTCCGTTTCATCGAGTCCAATGTCGACGGCCGTTTCGAGAAGATGTTGTCGGAGTTCCGTCCGCGACAGATTGGGGTGAGCCGAGAGCGTGAGTCCGGCGACACCGGAAACCACCGCTGCTGCCATCGACGTTCCGGATAGCCGAGCGTAGTCGCCACCGTTTACGGCCGAGAAAACCTGACTGCCGGGGGCGGCGATGTCTATCTCCGGTCCGGTGTTGGAAAACGAAGCGAGCGAGTCGTCGGATTCCAGTGCCGAGACTCCGACGACGCTCTCCTCAGAGGCGGGTGAGAAAACGCGGTTGACACCCTGGTTACCGGCTGCGGCGACGAGCAAGATGCCGCGGTCGGCCGCGTATTGACAGGCTGAACGGAGCGTCTCGAAGGAGCCCTGGACGCCCAGCGAGAGGTTTATTACGTCCGCACCGGCGTCGGCAGACCACTGAATCGCATCAGCGACGTCAGAGAGCGCCCCCTCTCCCGTCTGATTGAGCGCGCGGACGGAGAGCAACGAGCAATCGCTGATACCTGCGTGGCCGGTTCCGTCGTTCGTCCCGCCGGTCGCGATGCCTGCAACGTGCGTCCCGTGGAATTCGTCTCGGTCGGGATACGGATCACTGTCGTTGTCTACGAAGTCTCGACCGATGCGCTCGTCGACGACGCTTTCGAGTGCGGGATGGTCGTGTTGGATCCCTTGGTCGACGACGGCGATGACGACGTCCTCGCTTCCGCGGGTCGTCTCCCAGGCCTGCTCACAGTTGACCTGTCGCGGGGCGCGCTGGTTCTCGTACTGGGGATCGTTCGGCTCGAGGAGCGACTGGACGGTGACGTTCGATTCCGCGTACTCGACGGCCGGCGAACGCCTGATGGACTCGAAGATCCGCTCGCGACTGCGTTGGGACGCGTCCGGCGGGATGGAAACTGTTGCGTACTGGATCGTCTCGTTTGCGTGTGCGACCTCGCATCCGTCGGGTGAGAAGGTGTGCGCCTCGCGTACAACGTCCGAGACAGACGATGAGAGGCCGACGATAATCTCGTCCGTCTTCGGGCCAGGTTCGCGACCAGGGGTCGCGCTCGCGACGCCGCTCGAACCGATCAGTCCACCGATGGCAATCGATCCAGCACTGGAAAGGATCGATCGGCGGTTGTACGTCCGATCGTCCCCGGTTCGATCGGATGGATCGTCCTGTGTCATGGGATGACATTCATCTTCGCCTGAAATTAGTAAAAGTTTGTTAAACTAACAATTGTTTACTGCGAAATTTAAGATATCTATCGTGTCCGACTGTTTATAACTCTAAAAATAGTGTGTGGATATGCGAAGCCGCTCTGTTACCCTACTGTCAGGGACTCGAGAAACCGGCACGGAGTTTGCACGGAACGAATCAGATTTGCGGTCTCCCTCCCGGAGATGGTACTGCGAAAAGACGAAATCGATGACGTGTGAAACGACCGGTCTATCGGCCACGTTCCTCGACGGAGAGCGTATAGGTGCCGCTCCCCTGGTACCTCCTGACGAGGATACCGAGCGTTTCGTTGCCGGTGAGATCCACCGGGATTTCTTCGGTAGCGGACTGACTCACCGACCGTTCGTCGTAGTTCACCGTCGTTGGCGTCCGTCCGTCGAGAGTCAGGTAGAGGTCGAAATCAGCACCATCAGGGCCCTCGAGGGAGACGATAGCGCGACAGGGGTCCGTCGTCTCGAGTTGGTACGTGAAGGTATCGTTCGAATCGCCCCACCAACCGCCGCTGAATTCCCCGTCGACACTCGCGCTCGTGACCTCGTCCCCACACCTACCGGGATCGGGGTCCGGGGAGCTACCGGGTTCCGTGGTGACGGCGTTTCCAGCGTCGACGCGACCGCTTCCCTGCTCGACGTCCGACAGTCCGGCATCGACGGCTGTCCGGGTCAGATGGTCGCGCAGTTCCTCGGACGAGAGGGACGGCCACGCCGACAGAGTGAGTCCGGCCACGCCGGCGACCACCGGTGACGCCATCGATGTTCCGGAGTAGCTATCGTAGCGATCCCAGGGGACGCTCGAGAGGACGTTTGTCCCGGGGGCCGCGAGTTCGATCTCCGGCCCGATGTTCGAGAAGTCCGACAGGTGCTCACTCTCGTCGAGCGAGGAGACGGCTACCACGCTATCGTAGGCTGCGGGGTAGGAAACGCTGCCACCGTAATCGTTGCCGGCGGCCGCGACGAGCAAGGAGCCGTTCGAGTACGCGTACTGACAGGCCTCGGCCAGCAGGTCGGTGGGCGTACCGCCGCCGAGTGAGAGGTTGATAACGTCGGCCCCCTGGTCGGCCGACCACTGTATCGCGTCCGCGATGTCAGAGAGCGAACCGCCGCCGGACCCGCTTAGAGCCCGGGCTGACAGCAGGGTGCAGTTCGATATCCCGGCGTGTCCCGTCCCGTTGTCGGTCCCACCCGCAGCGATGCCGCCAACGTGCGTGCCGTGGCTTTCGCTCGCGCTCATTGGATAGGGATCGCCGTCATCGTCGACGAAGTCGGACCCGCCGTTCGAGACGTCGTCCGAGACGGCCCCCTCAAGATCCGGGTGGTCGTACTGGATGCCCTGGTCGACGACCGAAATCGTGACGCTCGGATCGCCGAGCGTCTTCTCCCAGGCCGTCTCACAGTTGACCTGCTGCGGTGCATACTGGCTCCCATAGCGCGGGTCGTCCGGCGTGTAAAGCGGCGCTGCGTCGTCGCCGTCACCCTCCGAATCGGAGGCAGTCGCGTTCGAGTCCAGCGGAGTCATCTCGAGCGTCCGATAGGTAACATTATTCTCTGTGTATCGAACCGTGTCTGCACCGAGAAGGTCCTCTCTGACGGTTTCTTTCGTCGGTCTGCCATCCTCGTCGGAAACGCTTACGGCGGCGTAGCTAAGCGTTTCGTTCGTGTGAACGACTTCCGCGTTGGCCGGAAGTCTGGACGATAGCTCCGCTTCGATGTCCGAACTGTCGGAATCGACCCCGACGATTAGTTCCGAGTTTTTCGGACCAGGGTCCCGCCCCGGCGCTGCGGACGTGACACCACTGATCCCGATGAGTACACCGGCCGTTCCGAGTGATTCGAGGATCGATCGTCGATCAAATTTGAAGTTATTACCATCAGCCATTTCCAAAACGAAACGCAACGTACTCATATTAATAAGTTCCTATATGAACTCAAATGTAATTTGGTATGACAGGGAATTTAAAATGTCTCGGTGCGCGGCGTCACGGAGCGGATGCACGCCGTGATCACCGCACTGATCTGGTCACTCGGAGCCAAGACACGACTCGACGGCTCTCACCGGTTTCGTCGGCTCGAAGAGTCGTTCGAGTCGAGACTTCTGGCACGCACGGGCGAACGGAAGAAGGTGTGTCCGTCCTCGTTACCTGGGGGTTCGACGGCGTCGTCGTCACATCGTCGATTCGGTACACCTATTTTCGGGCACGGGAAAGGGCGGACGACTGACCATGTTCGACCGCGTTCGTGCCCGTCTCGCGTCCGACACTGCGTCCGAGCCAGCAGTCGGACTGTTCGTCGACGGACCGAACGTGTTTCGAGAGGAGTTCGACGTCGACCTCGACGACCTTCGCAAGGCCGCCCGGGGCCTCGGTCGAGTCGGCGTCATTCGCCTGTACCTCGACGAACACGCGACGCCGGGGCTCATTCAGGCAGCCGAAGCGCGGGGCTTCGAAGTGATCGTCACCAGCGGCGACGTCGACGTCAAACTCGCCGTCGACGCGACCGCACTCGTGGCCGATGGCACGATCGACCGCCTCGCGATCGCCTCGCGGGATACGGATTTCAAACCCGTCCTCGAGTACGCCGGGACCGTCGGCGTCGCAACGGTCGCGGTCGCACCGGGACGGTACGGCCGCTCGGACGCACTGCGAAACGCGGCCGACGACGCCATCACGCTCGTGCCGACGACCGGTGACGACGCTGCCGACGAAACCTAGCCGCTGTAGGAACTCTGGCCAACGATTTCGAGGAGTTCGCCGCGACCGGTGGCGGTCGCCTCGTCGAACTCCGTCACGCGAACTCGTACCTGTTTCTCGACAGTTTCCGGACCGGCGCCGTCGACGATCAGTTCCGTATCACCGACGAACGCCCGACCGCTAGTGCCGTTCGTTTCCGCGACGAAGACGTCGACCTCGGCACCTACCTCGAGCGTTGGCCGGTTCGCTCGGAACCGCCAGCCCCTGAAATATTTGCGCAGAACGCTCATATGCGAGCCACCTCCTCGCTCTCTCTGTCGATCACGTACTCCCGACCGAAGCCCGTCAGTGCCGCGAGAACGAACACGGCCACGAGAAGCCAGCCCTGGAAGACGAACGGGACGACATCGATTGGCGTGACGACCATCGACTGATCGAACCAGTCGTACGCTCCGGGAAGATTCTGCATCGCGGTGTATCCGGCAAGGACGCCGCCGGACCACGGGAAGATATAGCCCAGCGCAGCGGTCTGACCGTCGAGAATGTTCGCTCGACGATACCCGTTGAGATTGAACCGCTCACCGATTTTCGAGATGTAGGGGCCGATCGCGACCTCGGCGGCCGTGTTGATGGTGATGATCGCGTTGATCAGCGCCGTCGAGGCGACCATGGTGAGTTCTGCGTTGCGGACGCTCGTCGCCAGATTTTCGATCGACCACTCGAGTAGCACCTCGAATGCGCCGCCGCGGATCATGATCTGGGCGGCACCGATGATCAACAGGACGAGAATCGACAGTTCGAGAAATCCTTCGACGCCGGTCATGAGGCTCCCGGTGACGCCTACTGCGCCAGGGTCTTCGACGACGGTCAGTATCGGCAACCCAGCGAGCGGTTCGGCCAGCGGCGCGTCGGGCGGCGCGTTGAACATGAGCATGTCGCCGATTCCTGCGAGGCCGAATGCAAGGTTGAAAATCACGGCGAGGACGATTCCCCACGAAATCGCCTCCACGATGTGACGACCCACGACCGCTGCACTGATCACGGCAAGCATCGAAACGACGTGGATGAGACCGATTGCCTCGCTGCCTTCGAGGAAAATCTCCTGGGCTTGTGCACCGATCTCGAGGCCTGTCATCGCCCCGCCGGCGACGACGTAGCCGACGAAGGCGACGACGGCGGCGATGATCACGTACTTGAATCGCGAAGCGACGACGCCGCCGATATCGGCATCCTGTGTGACGGCGCTGACGATCGTCGTATCGCTGACGGGAGCGAGATTGTCCCCGAAAATCGCTCCGGAGAGGATCGCACCGAACAGCAAGACGGGGTTTGCACCGAGTAATACGCCCGCCGGAAAGAACAACCCGACGAATGCGACGCTCGCGCCGTACCCCGTCCCGATCCCGGTCGTGAAGATGGCCGCAAGGACGAACGTTACCGCCGGAAATAACGTCGCGCCGACACCCGCCGTGTCGGCCAGCCAGACCAGACCGCCGACGAAACCGCCGTCCTGTAACAACTGCGCGAACATCCCGGCCCAGATCCACGCCACGATCGCCGTCACTGCGACAGGTTGGGTCATTCCCTCGAAAATCGTGTTTGCGTACAGTTGCCAGTTGCCGCGAACGAGGAACATGCCGAGAATCAGTCCGATCAGGATCCCCACGATGAGCCCGCCCGTATCGCCGATCCGCCAGAGGGCCGTCTGAACGATCGCCCAGACGATGAAGAATGCGATCGGAAACGCGCTCATCCCGCGACCGCCATAGAACTCGACTCTCGGCTCGATTCCGCTATCGGGTTGCGCAAACCGATCGGCTGGTCCGTCGTCGTCCGATCCGTCTCCGATTCCATTCATGCTGAATCACTCATGCAGTGACACGTCACTACCAATTACACCCGCCATGAAAACTATTGTCCAGAGAACCGTACAGGTCTGTCTGTCAGCCGATGGCGTTCGGAAACCAGTGACTTTTCGAGTTTCGCTCGCCAGATACCAAGTATGATCGACGGGATGCCGGTACTGGACGATCACCTCCACCTCGATCCGGACGCACATCGCGGGATCGACGCTGTCAAAGACTTCGACAGCCTCGGGGGCACCCACCTGCTCGTGGTGAACAAGCCCTCGTGGCACCTCGGCGTCGAGGCCGAGACCGGGGACGATTTCCGCCCCGTCTTCGACCGCACTATCGAAATCGTCGACGACGCTTCGAGCGAACTCGAGGGGCAAGCCTGGCCCGTTCTCGGGGTTCATCCAGGGCTGATCTCGCGGCTGGTCGACGACCGCGGTCTGTCACCGACCGCAGCTCGAGACCTCATGCAGGCCGGTATCGACGTCGCTGCTGAATACGTCGAGGCGGGAGACGCGCTGGCGCTGAAATCCGGGCGGCCGCACTACGAGGTCGACGACGACGTCTGGAACGCCTCGAACGACGTCATGCGCCGGGCGTTCGAACACGGTAGCACCCTGGGGTGTGCCGTCCAGTTGCACACGGAAGCCAGCGAGGACCTGACCACGGTCGCCGGCTGGGCCGAAGACGTCGGCTTGCCCGCCCACCGGGTCGTCAAACACTACGCCGGCGGCCGGCTCGAAGGGCCGACGCCGAGCGTAATGAGCGAGAAGGACCGACTCGAGATCGCTGCGTCCCGCGGCGATCCATTCCTGATGGAGACCGACTACATCGACGACCCCGATAGACCTGGGGCAGTCCTCGGTCCCAAAACGGTTCCCCGTCGGGTCCGGTGGTTACTCGAGAACGGACACGACGACGCCGTCAGAAACGCAAACGTCGAAACGCCGAAGCAAGTTTACGGAATCGACACGGTCGCGACCCTCGAGTCGAACGAGTGATACGGACTACTGTACGTCATTACCGGTGCACCCGCAGGACGGTCGCGGTTGCACCGGGACATCGGTACAGCAGACCGTATGAGTCGCGACTCGAGTCGAAGGGGTACTCCGCTTCGGTCACGCAACCGTGCGGCAGTCGGCGAATCGCCGTAAATCCGGTTCGACAACGCTTCGTGAACATTCATCGGAACGGGCTGTTGTAGAGAAAGGCATTTCAAGCGGCCGGTGTAGGTGTCTGTATGAGCAATTCCCCGACCGAGTTCTACTCGGAGGAACGCTGGCAAAACTGGATCGATCGCATCAAAGACGAAGAGATCGATCCAGAGGACGAATCTTCGGCTCGGCTCCTGCTCAATCTGCAGGACGACACGGCGATCGCGATCGCGAAGATTGTCGCCGCCTACGACGACGGGGAACTCGACCAGGAGGCCGCCCTGGAGGAGGTCAACGACGTCCGCACGATCGTTCTCAGCGAAGTCGACATCGAGAACGAAGAGAAATTGATTCTCGTCGACGGCGTCCAGACGAGTCTAGTCTGTGTCTTTTTTGCGGCCGAAGAGTACATCGCCAACGGTCCGGCCGAAGACGGCAGCGTCGCCGATTATCTCGGCGCTGCGGCGGACGTCGAAGCCGAAGGTGATCTCGACGCTGCGCTCGGGTATGCGGCCCAGGCCGGGACGCTCATCATCGACGACGAGGAACTCGACATGACCGTCGCTGAGAACCTCGAGTACGGGCTGGTGACCGAATGGATCAACGGACTCGACAGCCTCCAGAGTGCGATGAGTGATCCGGAAGTCGTCGAGGAAGACGAATAGGGACCGTCTCGGTTTCGCCGCGCTCGCGCTCTCTCAGATCAACGCCGTTCCCGCCGAGAATCACGCGATAGAGAGCGCGCACAACGAGAAGGTCCACGACGAAATGCTGGAGTTACGGAACGCGATTCGAAACGACGGAACAACGGGCGACACGAAGTCGGTTTCCGTAACACTCGGCACCACGTACCCGTCTCGATCGTTTTCGGCGAATCCGCTAGATCCGACCGGGTTCCTCGAGACGCCGGGATCGACGACGCTCACGTCCGAACCGGTCTACAACGAGCATCGAGATGCGCTACCGACGAGAATCGAACACGGATTCGTGGACGGGATTCTAACAATCGAACTCGCGGATCGACACGAGCCGTACACCCTCGGTAGCCCGCGTCGGCATCGGCGATGTGGGCGATTCCGGGAGCGATATTCGATATCACGCGTACGAACGACGGACAGCGGTCGAGTAACATTCAGAAATCTCGAGAGCACCTCTGCCGACTGGACCGTCGAAATCGTCGTTTCCAAGGGCACGATCTTCGGGATAGCGATTCCAGAACGGTCACGAACTGAAAGTCGATCGAACCAGTATTGTTCGACAACTGTCGAAACGTCGAACGACAATACCTTGTACTATCGGCCATATTGAGAAGACATGACTGCAGTGGGCATCGATGCCGTCGAGATCTGGACTGGTAACCTCAAACTCGATCTTCCGGGCACGTTCGCCCCCGAGAAGGGGGAAGACCCGGAAAAGTACACCAAAGGACTCGGCCTCAACGCAAGTTCCTTTCCCGACAGTTACGAGGACATCGTCACCATGGGCGCGAACGCCGCCCACCGTTTGATGGAGCGAAAAGGCCTCGAGCCCAACGATATCGGTCGAATCGACGTGGCGACCGAGAGCGCCTTTGACAATTCGAAGCCGGTTTCGACGTACGTCGCTGGCTGCCTCGAGCAGGTCTACGACGGAGATTTTCACCACGCGAACAAGGGCGAACGGAAGTTCGCCTGTATCGCGGGAACCCAAAGCCTGGACGACGCGTACAACTGGATCCGTGCGGGCCGTAATCGCGGGCGCTCGGCGCTGGTCATCGCGACGGACACGGCGCTGTACGCTCGGGGCGATGCGGGCGAGGCGACACAGGGCGCCGGTGCGGTCGCGATGCTCATCAGCGAGGACCCGAGTTTGCTCGAACTCTCCGCCGAACAGGGGTACGGATCGGCGGACGAGACCGACTTCCTCAAGCCGAATCAGCAGTTTCCCTCGGTCGACGGGAAGCGCTCCGTGCAAGTCTACCTCGCGCGGATGCGCGAGGCGCTGGAAGACTTCGAAAGCGTCGCTGGCGAGGTTCACGAAGACGATTTCGTCTACGCGCCGTTTCACACGCCGTTTCCCGGAATGGTCCGGAAGGCTGCCCTGTTGGCCTACCGCCACATCATCCGGAACACCGGTATCGAGGACGAGCTCGCCGAGGAGATCGGTCGTCAGCCACGTTCCGAGGCGTTCGATTCGGACGACGAGTATCGTGACGCGCTCCGCGAATACATGGACGCGCTCGAGGGTACCGATCGCTACGCCAACTGGTATGATGCGACCATCGACCCGACGCTGACGATTGCCCGCGAGGTCGGGAACTGGTACACCGGTTCCGTCCACGTCGCCCGCGTGAGCGCACTCAAACAGGCGTTCGAGGACGGTCGCGAGTTGACCGGTGACAAGCTGCTCGTCGGCTCCTATGGCAGCGGCGCGCAGGCGGAGATCCACGCCGAGACGATTCAGGACAGCTGGACGGACGAAATCGCAGCACTCAACGTCGACGAGCAGCTCCGAAATCGGTACGACCTCGAGTGGGAGGATTACGAGGAGGTCCACGACGCCCACAACCACGAGATGGACGTCGATGTCGAGGAGTTCACGACCCCCGACGAGGAGTTCGTGTTCGACGGCTGGGGCAGAATGGGTGAACGAAAGTATCGATACGTGGAGTAAGAGGGTATTCTGAACGATATTCAATGGATTAATTTATCAGGTACTTGTATCACCGTGTATGGCAGACCGTCCCAGTCCACCGGACTGGATTATCGATCAGCCTGGACTGACCGCTCTCGCGGCAATTAGCGGTATCCTCGCGCTGTTCGTCATCCTGCCATATCTCCAGTACGTCCTCTTCGGCGTCGTTCTTGCGTACATTCTGCTTCCCGTTCAGCGGCGCCTCGAGCACTACGTCAGATCAACGATTGCCGCGATTGTCGTGGTCGTGGCCACGTTGATTATCGTGTTCATCCCGCTCGTCTACGTCGTCTCGATCGCGATCCAGCAGTCGTTTCGGCTCGTCCGGGCCATCCGTCAGGGGCAACTCAACGTCGAGACGATCGAAGAGATCCTCGCGACGAACGGCTACGCCGTCGATCTCGCCGAGTTGTACGAGTCGTACCAGGACCCGATCGCGACGGGCATCCAGGGAATTACGACCGGAACCGTCAATATCGTCGGTGGTCTGCCGGGAGTCTTCATCGGACTGACCATCACGCTGTTCGTTCTCTTCGCGCTGTTACGAGACGGCGATCGACTCGTCGAGTGGTTCCAGTGGGTGTTGCCGATCGACGACGAGGTGCTCGCGGAACTCCGGACGGGACTCGATCGACTCATGTGGGCGTCGGTCGTCGGAAACGTTGCCGTCGCCGCCGTACAGGCCGTGATGCTCGGCATCGGGCTGGCGATCATCGGTGTTCCCGCGGTGACCTTTCTCACCGTCGCGACGTTCGTCCTCACGCTGTTGCCGCTCGTCGGCGCCTTCGGGGTCTGGATCCCGGCAGCAGCCTACTTACTCGGGATCGGCCGGCCGACGGCGAGCGCGCTTCTGACCGTCTACGGAATGCTCGTAAGCCTCTCCGACTCGTACCTTCGACCGGCGATGATCGGCCGGACCAGCGCGTTCAACTCTGCGATCGTCGTCGTCGGCATCTTCGGTGGGCTCGTCGTCTTCGGAGCCGTCGGGCTGTTCATCGGCCCCGTGGTCCTCGGTGGTGCGAAACTCATCCTCGATTGCTTCGCTCGAGAGCGGACTGAAGCGGCGATCGCTGCGGACTCACTCGAGGGGGAATCGGCGGACCCAGAACCGGCTGCGGCGGACCTCGAACCGACCGTGACGCCCGACGAACCGACGTCACGACCGGATGCCGGCGCCGATTGCCACGACGACGAGTAACCCCTGGCCGGTCTCGCGATCGTCGAGTTTCGAGACCCGAGTGGTTTTGCCGACTGTTCTCTACCGGCTCACACTACCCGGCCGGGGGTGTCAAAACGAGTGCGTTCATAACCCCTTGCCCACTATAAGCGAGTATCGTGTCTCGGACGGAACACCGCAGCCACCGCGGGAGGGTACGAAACGCACCACATCATCAAAATTACGCCTAGCCATGCACGGATCACACGCCACGGGGAGTCCGTATACTCCCCACACGGAGACGGACCGTACGGCGATGCTCGAGGCGGTCGGGGCCGACACGGTCGAGGATCTCTTCGACATTCCGGCCGACGTCCGGTTCGACGGTCGCTTCGACATAGACGCGCGATCGGAACAGGAGACGCGGCGACTGGTCCGGTCGATCCTCGCTCGCAACGACGATCTTACCGAACTGCTGGGTCGCGGCCACTACGGCTACTACGTACCGTCGCTGGTCGATCACCTGGCTGACCGGTCGGAGTTTCTCACCTCCTACACGCAGTATCAGCCCGAAATATCCCAGGGGTTCTTGCAGGCCCTGTTCGAGTACCAGTCGCTTCTGGTCGAGCTAACCGGTCTCGAGGTCGCCAACTGCTCGATCTACGACGCGGCAACGGCGCTCGGGGAGGCTGCCACGCTGTCCGACCGCGTCCGCGATACCACGGGCCACCGCGTGCTCGTACCCGACTTCTTGCGCGAAGAACGGCGGAGCACCCTCGAGAACTACGTCGCCGGCACCGATCTCTCCGTCGAGGCATATCCGGCCGACGACGGTACCGTCGATCTGGCAGGTCTCGAGGCGACCTTCGACGAGAGCGTCGTCATGATTTACGCGGAAAACCCAACTGTTCGAGGAACGATCGAGGAAAACCCGGCGGCGATCGGCGAACTCGCCGATACCAACGATGCCCTCTTTACGCTCGGTTCGGATCCGATCGCGCTCTCCCTGCTTCGGCGGCCCGCGGACATCGGTGCGGACGTGGTCGTCGGTGACGCAAGCGTACTCGGCCTCCCGACGAGTTACGGGATGGGCCTGGGCCTGTTCGCGACTCGAGAGGAGTTCCTTCGACAGGTCCCTGGCCGACTTGTCGGTGTCAGCGAGGATGCGACCGACCGACGGGCGTTCACGCTGACGCTACAGACGCGCGAACAGCACATCCGGCGCGAACGCGCAACGAGCAACATCTGTACGAACCAGGCCTGGGTCGCGCTCCGAACAGCGATGCACGCCGCCGCCCTCGGTCCGAGCGGGCTGGTCGACCTCGCAACGCGCGGCGTCGAACGAGCGGAGGAGTTGGCGGCGCGCCTCGACGACCTCGTCGGCGTGAATGCGCCGGTCAACGATCGGCGTCACATCCGAGAGTTCGTCGCGCACGTCGACCAGCCCGCACGGGCCGTCGCAGACGAACTCGAGCGCCGCGGCTTCGCAGTGCACGTCGTCGGTGACCACGAGATACAGGTCTGCGTGACCGGCGTCTCCGACGAGCGACTCGATCGATTCGTCGCGGTCTTCGAGGAGGTGGTTCGATGACCGCCGACCGAACGGATGGGCCCGATGCTGCCCGGTCGCGATACGACCAGGCTCGCTATATCGAAAACGGCGAGTACGAGCCGCTCCTTTCGGAGAAAAACCTGACGCGCGTCGAGATCGGGTCCAGTGGGGACGCCGGAGATGGTTCCGAAGCGCAAAGCGGTGACGAAGATGGGCCGCTTCCCGACGATTTGACACGGGATTCCCTCGAACTTCCCGAACTCTCCGAACCCGAATTAGCGCGCCACTACACACGTCTCTCCCAGATGGTCTACGGAATCGATAGCGGTCCGTATCCGCTCGGTTCCTGCACCATGAAGTACAACCCGAAGTTCACGGAGGACGTTGCGGCGCTGCCGTCGGCGGCCGTCCACCCAGACCGGTCCGAAGAAACAGTCCAGGGAACGCTCGAGATCTTCTATCGGCTGCAGGACTACCTCGCCAGGATCGGGGGGATGGACGCAGTGACGCTGCAGCCACCCGCGGGCGCTGCCGGCGAGTTCGTCGGCATTCGTGTCGCCGCTGCCTACCACGAGCACAGCGGCGAGGGCCATCGGGACGAAGTCATTATTCCCGAAAGCGCCCACGGGACGAACTTCGCGAGCGCCGCACTCGGGGGTTACGACGTCGTCTCGCTGCCCAGCGACGACGAGGGTCGGGTTGATCTCGAGGCACTTGAGGCTGCCCTGTCGGAGAATACTGCGGCGCTCATGCTGACCAATCCGAACACCCTCGGCCTGTTCGAACGCGACATCGACGCGATAGCGGATATGGTCCACGACGCCGGCGGGTTGCTGTACTACGACGGGGCGAATCTGAACGCACTGCTCGGCCGCGCGCGACCGGGCGATATGGGATTCGACGTCATGCACTACAACGTCCACAAGACGTTCGCGACGCCCCATGGAGGCGGCGGACCGGGTGCGGGTCCGGTCGGTGTCGTCGAGAAACTGGCACCGTTCCTCCCCGCGCCGCGCGTTCGGATGCGCGACGACGGATCGCAGTCCGCTGAACCGATCTACGAGCGATTCGAGCCCGAATACACCATCGGGAAGGTCCACGGGTTCGACGGGAACTGGCTGGTGTTGCTCAAAACGTACGCCTACATCGCCCGTCTCGGTGACGACGGGCTTGCTGACGCGAGCGCGTCCGCCGTCCTGAACGCCAACTACCTCGCCGAACGGATCGAGTACGACATCCCTTACAGCCCATTTCACCACGAGTTCGTCGCCAGCGCTGGCGACCAGGACGCCGCTGACGTGGCGAAACGAATGCTCGACTACGGTGTCCACCCGCCGACGACCAAGTGGCCTGAGATCGTCCCAGAGGCGCTGATGACCGAGCCGACCGAAGTCGAAAGCAAAGCCACCCTCGACCAACTCGCTGCAGCGTTCAACGCGGTCTACGAGGAGACCGACGAGACCCTAGAGAACGCGCCCGAACGAACCACCGCGCGCCGAATCGATCAGACCAGCGCTGCACGCACCCCGCGACTGTCGTGGCAGGCACTGTCGGACGAGTCCTGACTGCGAGGCCGATGTTCGGGTCTACAGATGAACAAGGCGAGTGCCTCAGAGCTTGTCCCCGAGGTACTTCACACGGCTATTCTCGCTCACACGTACTCATTGAGCGTTTCTGGAACTGTGACGCTCCGGTGAACGTCTTTGCAGCGCCTCCAAAGAGCCACTCGTGGATGCAGAGCCGTGTTCGGATCTCCCGCGACGCCGCGTACGTGTCTCGTCTGCAACCGCGTTCCTGACTTCGGAAGGGGAGCGTCGACGAGAGCAACACACCTCGCACATCTATCGATTCGTCGTTCCGACCGTTTTCCGGTCTCGTCGGGTTAGCAGTTGCCACCCGTCTTTCGGTACCGTATTCGAGACCGGACGCGTCGTTTCGGCCCGTAACTATCAGTAGTTACGGCGGGATTCATAACCGACCACAATGAAGCGTATATACCCATATTATTTAACCAATATTGGTTACGTTCGTGGTTGCGATAGGCAAAACTTTTCGACGTGTCCCCTCATGTCTAACAAGCATGTCTAGTCAGTCAAATTCGGCCGACGATCACCTGACAGAGGTACCTGAGCGCCACCGAGAGACAGCCGACGCCGTCATCCCCGAACACACGTCGCTCTACATCGGCGGTGAATTCATAGACTCGGACAGTGGAGAGACGTTCACTACGACCGATCCGACGACGAATCAAAAACTCGCGTCCGTCGCTCGCGGGACCGAGGCCGACGTGAATCGCGCTGTCGAAGCCGCCTGGGACGCATTCGACACGGAATGGTCGGGGTACGACTCCGGTGACCGCCAGCGTGTGCTGCTCGAGATCGCCGATACAATCGACGCACATACCGAGGAACTCGCACAGCTAGAGACGCTCGATAACGGAAAGCCGATCACGGAGGCGACGATCGACATTCGCTCGTCCGCCGAGCAGTTCCGATACTTCGCAGGAATCGTCCGGGAAAATAGCGGCGAGACGATGACCGATGACACGCGATACGGACAGGTGATCACCGAACCGTATGGTGTCGTCGGCCAGATCATCCCGTGGAATTTCCCGCTCATGATGGCGTCGTGGAAACTGGCACCAGCACTCGCCGCCGGTAACTGTACGGTGTTGAAACCGGCCGAGCAAACGCCCCTCTCGGCGCTTCGACTCGCCGAACTGATCGACGATATCGTCCCGGACGGCGTCGTCAACGTCGTCACCGGATTCGGCGACGAGGCCGGGGAACCGCTGACTCGCCATCCCGACGTTCGAAAAGTCGCGTTCACCGGGTCGACGGCCGTCGGAAAACAGGTGATGAAAAACGCGGCCGAAAACGTGACCGATATCACACTCGAGCTTGGCGGGAAGAGTCCCATCGTCATCTTCCCGGACGTCGACGTCGCCAAGGCAACCCAGCTCATCTCCGCTGCGATCTTCTACAACACCGGCGAGTGCTGCGAGGCCGGATCGCGGCTGTTCGTCCACGAGGATGTTGCCGACGGTCTCCTCGGGGCACTCGTCGACGGGATCGACGCGATGACGATCGGCGACCCGTTACTCGAGGAAACGGACCTCGGCCCAAAGGTTTCGACGGAGCAAGTCGACCGAACGCTCGAGTATCTCGACGCAGCGCGTGAGGCCGGTGGCGAGTTCCTCGTCGGTGGCGACCGTCCCGACGATGCGGCCCTTTCGGATGGCTGTTACGTGGAACCGACCCTCATCGAAGGGCTCGATCACGATCACGTCGCCGTCCAGGAGGAGATTTTCGGCCCGGTCCTCGAGGTGTTCCGGTGGGACGACTACGAAACGATGATGGAGTTAGCGAACGACGTCGATTACGGTCTCGCCGGTGGTGTGATCACCGACGATATCACACAGGCGAATCGAGCGGCACGGGACATCCAAGCCGGATACATCTGGATAAACAGCTATCACGACCTCGCTCCCGGTCTTCCGTTCGGTGGCCACAAACAGTCCGGAATCGGCCGTGAACTCAGTGCCGACACGCTCGATCACTACCAGCAGACGAAAACGATCAATCTCTCGCTCCGCTGAGGTCGGTAGTCAGGCCCTCGCCGGTGTCCTCACAGTAACCGCCGCCTGCTATGTCCGCTGCCACTTGCAGTCTCGGATACTCGACTCCGCGGCTGCCTGTCCACCTGTCGTTCGATCGACGCTCTATTGCCAGTTCCGTTTCCGAGTGGCGTTCATTCCGGGGCGTACCAGCGACTCGAATTGCGGCCGAGTCGCGACGGACAGTAATACGGCGGTGTGAAACCCGTTGCTCGAGCGAACTCGACGAACCGTTGAACGTCCGTCACCCGGAGACGAAACGGACATGGACACGCACGAAATGGGTGTCCGACAGACGATTTCCGCTCCGTGATTATCGACCGCCGAAACCGGCGACAAAACGATTCTAGGCGGTACTCGAGTCGATGACTGTCCCGTCGTCGCGTATCTCTACGAACCCGTAGTCGCAGTCGGGGCAGTGCCACTTTATCTTCTTCCCGAGGTGGAGGGTCGTACTGGCGGCACAATAAAACGTCTTCTCGCCCCCACAGTTGGGACACTCGTGATCGAGTTCCAGAGCCATGCGACGAGATAGTGAATCGAGCGAGTTTAACGTATTGATTCGGCCGACGATCCGAACGTCGCCGCGTTGCTACTCCCGTATTCGAACCGTCGCACTGTCCGGGTGACGCGGAAGTTAAGTGGAACCCGTCCGTCGGGTCCGTCATGTCCATCTATACCGGTCGCGGCGACGAAGGGGAGACGGACCTTCGAGATATGACCCGCGTCTCGAAGGCGAGCACCCGCATCGAGGCTTACGGGACCGTCGACGAACTAAACGCCCTGATCGGTACCGTTCGACCGACAGACTACGACGACGTCAACGAACGGCTGGCGGAGATCCAGAACCACCTACACGTCGTACAGGCCGATTTCGCGAATCCCGATCCGGACGAAGACGACCCCGAGATCCGCACCGATCACGTCGAAACCGTCGAGGACTGGATCGACGAATACGACGAGGAACTCGAACCGCTGACCTCCTTTATCCTGCCGACCGGCAGCGAACACGGGGCAGCGCTACACCACGCACGAACGGTCTGTCGGCGCGCCGAACGGCGTGCGGTGGCGCTCGCTTCGGAAGAGGAGATCAACGAGGATGCGGTCCAGTACCTCAACCGACTTTCGGACGGCCTGTTCACGGTCGCGCGCGTCGTCAACGCGCGCGACGGTGTGCCGGAGGACGCACCAGAGTATTAGCGGTCCCGTGTTCCCGGGTGAAAACAATCGTCGTCGACGAGACCAACCCGGAACCTCTGTCATCCGATCAGCGTACTCGATTTCGCCTGCTGATAGCGACAGGATCGATTCGTGCTCGAGAAATCGCCGTCCGACGCACAGGGCCGGTAGCTGGTCACCGCGAACTCCCTTCCGAGTCCGCCGACGGGCAGCGGTCGAGTTCCGAACCCACGATCGACTCATCAATTCTGTTGCCTACGAAAGAACTATATTCTCGTCCGACCTCTCTATGTAAGAGGTTCACATGAACAAGCACTTCCACGACAGCCGCTACTACCTCTCTCGAGCCGCTGCACACGCCCGGCTCGGTGTGATGGAGGGCCTCGAGTCGGTCGCCGACCGTGTTCGAGTCCGACTCGGGCGACCCACGGATGCCGAACCCGAACCGACTCGAGTCGACCGCGTTCGCGAGGACGTGATGGCGCTCGAGCGGCGAGCAGAAACGCGGGCTCGAAACGCACTCAGCGGTGTGCGAACCCGGATCGAGTCAGGCCGCTCGAGTACGACTGACGACGAGCAGTGAAAGGAAGCCTTAAGTCCAACGCACGGGTATCGCCTCGTGCGGGTTGGTGATCTAGTCCGGTTATGATACCTCCTTCACACGGAGGAAGTCGGCAGTTCAAATCTGCCCCAACCCACTAATTTTGCTGCGAGCAAGCCCGCGAGCAGCATATTCGTGACGGTGGGACAGATTTGAATCAGGGAGTGAAGCGAAGCGGAACGACCGTGGTTCAAATCTGCCCCAACCCACTCGTTCACTCGCTGAAGTCAAAGGACCGGACTCCGGTGCGGTCACAGCCGACAGTGTCCTGCGTACATCGATCGTAAGCCATCTGAGACTCCCGAACCTCACTGAGCCACCCGAAAGGATGACGGCTCAGATCCGAGGTATCCAATTTGGTGTTTTCGGTCAGTCCTCCACGGCTGGTTCAGACGTTTCACGTGTTGAATCGGGGGGTGATTCGCGGTTGTCGGTTCGTTCGTCGTCGCCCGGGATCTGCCGTGGCAAAAACGACGATGCGATAAGCAGGAGCAGCACGAACAGTACGAGGAGGAGCAGCGTCGCCCGTTGAGCATCGAACATCGCAGTCTCAAAGATACCCTCGAGCAATTGTCGTTGTGTCGGAGTGAGTTGGTTCAGGAAGTGTTGCTGAGAGGCTTCGGTCGCTGTTTCTGCTGCATCCTCGAGAGCTAGCACCAGATCATTCCGTTGCTCCGCTGAAACGGTTACGTGTTCTGCTCGTAGTACTCCATCGACGACACTACCATAGAACTGTCCGAGAAAATACGAGCCAACGACTGCCGTCCCCAGGGAATAGCCTATCGAATAGCTTACGTTCAGGACTCCGGATGCCTCGGCGGAGTCCGCGGTAGGGATGGCCGACATCGTCATATTGGTGATCTGTCCCAGTATGAGTCCGACACCGGCTCCAACGAGCGCGACCGGGATAGCCATCCTGCTGATCGTCTGACCCGGGCCCGTCTGCTCGTACAACAGCACCAGTCCAAAGCCCATACACACGATGCCGACCTGGATAAGCGTCTTTGGAGAGATGTACTTACGCCAGCCGGTCGAAAACGTCGACAAAAGGATCGACGCGAGAGAATACGGTAACAACGCGAGCCCGGTTTCAAAGGCGGTGTATCCGAGTACTGCCTGGAGATAGACCGGGAAGATGAAAAAGAAGCCAGCTGAGATTATCGAGCGAATATTGTACGTGATAACACCGGATAAAAAAGGGCGGTTCGTCAGTACATTCAGCGGAACGAGCGGTGACTTCTCAGCACGTTGCAGTCGGCGTTCGTACTGAACGAACGCGGCGAACGCGAGCAATCCGAGCCCGAGAAACCAGATCGCCGGCGACGTCCCAAACGGATTGAACTGGATCTCGACGACGACGAACGGCCGCCGTTCAACTAACCACCCATACTTCCCACTGAGAAGGAATCCAGTGACGAGCGACGTCGAACCGACGATGGACAGAACTGTCCCACCTCTATCCGGCGAACTGCGCGTTTCTGACAGTGGTTTGGGACTCATGTACCGAACGAAAAAGAGAATAACCCCCACACCGATGAGTTGGAGCGCAAACCCCCACCGCCAACTTGCGTATGTGGTTAGTGCGCCACCGATAATCGGTCCAAGAGTTCCGCCGATCCCGCTCACGCCAGCCAACAGTCCGAATGCCTTCGCCCGGTCGTCGCTTTCGTAACTGACCCTCAATTCAGTGTGTGTCAGGGGGAATATCACAGCGGCCGCAGAACCCTCGATGAACGACCAGCCGATATAGAGGATCGTAGTATTCCAGCTAATCGCCGCCACCAGCGTTCCACCGGCATAGACGAGCAGCGCGATTGCCATTACGCGTCTCCTACTATACCGAGACGGCAGCGTCCCGGCCGGAAGAATCAGCGCGGCTATAACCAGCGAGTAGAGTGCGACCGCCCCTTGAATCACGGTGACCGTGGTATCAAACTCATCCACCATCGTGGGGATCGCCACGTTCATCAGGGACGCATTGATGACCACGATGAACGTCGTCAGACTCACGGCGATTGCTGGGCCCCAGTATTGTACTCCTCCTTTTGAGTCTGGAGAGAGATGAGTACTCCCGTTGGAAGTAGACTCATCTGGGGGCATACAGTGGTCTAACGCTTTTGACCCCCAAATAGCATGGGTCTAGTTAGTCACCGAGAGTCAAGGATACTGCCCGGTCCCTCGGGGCGGGGTGGAGTCAGTTCGGTTCGTCAGAGGCTGGGTGGTAAAGGAACCCGACCTCGTCGATCCAGCCGTCGGCGAACGTCTCGACGGTCTTCTCGGGGCGTTCGAAGTATTCGTCCATCTCGTACGCTGCCGTTGCGAGAATTTTGCCGATCTCCCCGTTCAGAGGGTCGTCTCCAGTGTCCCGATCGACGACCTTCACGTCGGCCGTCCGGCGGACTCCAGGCGCTCGTCCAGACCTGCATCGACCATGTATCGGTGATCTTCCTTCCCGAACGTGGTGATGAGGTTCGGGACCTCGGTCTGACCGTAGAATTGCAGAAAGACGGAACCGAATCCGTCCAGCCCCATCCCGAGGCGGTTGGCTGTCATCGGTGCGGCCCCGTACGTCAGCGTCTCCAGCGACGACGTGTCGAACGAATCGAGGGCAGCGTGATCGAGGAGTCGGTAGATCATCGTCGGTACCATGAACATCCACGAGGCGGTTCGACGTTCGATATCTCGCAATGCACGTTCCGGTTCGAAGCCGTCGCCCACCACTATCGTCGCACCGGTGAGCAAGCCACCTCACAGAAACAGCCCTGCAGAGTGTGAAAGCGGGGTCATCGACAGGAGCGTATCACCAGTGATACATAGCTCGACGGCGTGATCGTAGACGTTCATCACCATGTTTCGGTGGCTGTGGACCACACCCTTCGGTTTCCCAGTCGTCCCTCCCATGTAGCGTGCGATCGTGTCAGACGGTTCGATAACGACCGACGGCGCCGCAGTCGATACGCAGCGAGCTGTCCGGATCCGCGTGAACTACCCCACCCTACTCGCCGCCTTTGGCGGCTCCTTGAGGGAGGGGCTTCCCGTTTCAACGACACGACTTGCAGACACGGAAGCCGAGTCCACAGCGGTCGCAGTCTCCACGGGCGTAGATTCGGAGTGAACCACTCCTAGTGTGTTGAGACCACGCGACAGCACGTTCAACGACGCGTTCCAATCCCTGTCCAGTTCGAACCCGCACGCCGGACACGAATGCTCGCGTCTCCAGATGGGCTTCCACGTCGAAACGCCACACGAGAAGCACTCCTTGGTCGTCCCGCGCGGCTCGACTTCTTTGACGTGACAGCCGTTCTTCTCGCCGTGGTGTTCGAGGATGGTAATGAAGTCGCGCCACCCGACCTCGGCCTTGTTCCGTGCATTCTCCGGTGATTCGAGCATCTCCTTTACGGTGAGGTCTTCGACGAAGACGGCGTCGTACTCGGTGGTGTAGAAATGCGCGAGCTTGTGCTTGAAGTCCCGCTTCTTGTTCGACATCCGAGCGTGGACTTCTGCGACACGGCGGCGTTGCTTCTCCCAGTTATTTGATTCGTACTCTTTCCGAGAGAGCGAGCGTTGCTCGCGTTCGAGCCGCTCGCGGTCAGCGGACAGGTCGAGCCGCCCGATCGAGCGCCCATCCGAATCGTGAATGAAGTGTAGCACACCAAGGTCAAGACCCACGGTGTCATCGGGATGGATGTCTTCGACGGCGGGTGTCTCGGGTTCATCCGTCTTAATGCAGAACGAGACGTACCACGCGCCGGTCGGCTCTTTCTTGAGAGTCACCTCTTTGATCTGCTCGTGGTCTGGGAGGCCTCGATGGAGGCGAATCGGAATTTCGCGGGTTTTGCCCTTGAGTTTCGTGAGGATGAGGAGTCCGCGTCCGTTCGGGCCACTCTTCGTGTCGAGTTCGAAGCCTGATTGGCGGTACGTGAAACTCCTGTACTCTCGGGGCTTTTTCCAGTTCAACGATCCTACGTTGTAGCCCTTGGCTTTGAGCTTCCCGAGGTTCTCGATATTGTCTCGGATGCGCTCGACGGCCTTCTGCAGGACGGTGGAGTAGACCTGTTTCAGGTCGGGCCACCAGTCTTTCATCGTGGGGAGCCTGTCGCGGATGCTCCAGACGCGCTGGCGGAGCGTGCCCGCATCGTTGGGAATTTTGTTGAACTCGCAGATTGCGTGGTTGTAGGTTTGTCGCACGATGTTCCGGGTCCAGTCCATCGCTTCGCGTTGCTCCGTGGTTGGGAGCAATCGAAAACGAGGGCTGTATATCATCCGATGTGTCTTTATGTACGACAGCTTCTACGGTAAAGATTCTGGTTGTCTCGTGTTTGAGACTCGTGGGGGTGCCGTATCCCCGGCCTACTTGCTCCCTCCGGTCGCTCATTGAAGGTGGGGGCTTGGCACCCTCACCGCCACTGCTAAATTGGAACGTCCTATTCGGCGATCGGATTCGGTAGCAATGTTCCTCACTGCTCAGAAGGCCCACTCCCCGCCGAGAGAGCCACCGACAGAATCGCGGTGTGGACGGTTCGAAGATCGGACTCCTGAATCGTGGCGGCCGCTTGGAATCGCTCGCGGGCGCTCGCGACTGTCTGTGGGTCGGCGGCAAGATGTGCGAGGACGAACCCATCGACATCGACTCGTCGAGCAGCCTCGAAATCTGCCTCCTCGTACAGGGTGGCGAAGTCTTCGACGAGATTCGAGACGAGTGCGTCCGTCGCGTCGCCACCGGGATCACCCGCGGGAATCGTCGAGACGGTCGGATCGAAGTACTCACCGTAATCGACGACGCCCGCTTTTTCGTACAGGAACTCGGAGAGTCCCTCGAAGACGGCTGCCGAGACGTAGACGCCGAACAGTTTGTATCGGTCGGCACCAGTCCTCGCGTTTCGATTGTCTCGAGTCATCGCATCTGATTTCCTCACTTGCGCGTTCGGACGCTACGCGCCCGAGAACAATAAATCGCGGTCGTCGCTGACCGGCAGCATGCTGCGAGACTGTGGCTAGCAATCGAGTGCCGCCGAGTTACTACCCGACGAGCATAACACCGGTGCAATACCGGTGGGATGACCGCGTTCCTCACGCTTCCGAGGACCAGGAGCCAACCGTCCGGAGACCGGGAGTACCGTAACGGAGTCGAGACTTTGATTTGAGACTGAGAACACCGTACAGAGCGTCCGGGCCGCGGAAGCAGAATTCCAAGACGGTCTCGTGGTGACAGATTACTACAGGGTACCAGCCGTAGCCGGTTCCGCCACGTCTCAAACGTACCCGCAGTTCCGTCGAATCGGCGTAATTCTGACCTAACGGTTTCAACTCTCCGTGTCTCGATACCGAACTTCGGTACTATCGCGGGTCGGTCGATTTCTTCTGCGTCCGATTGCGCCACAGTTCGTATCCGAAGCCGACCACGGCGGCGATGCCATAGCAACCGATCAGAAACGGTATCCAGTAGTACTTGAGTTTGACCCCCGGTGCAATTGCGTTGCCGAACGCGGTGCCGAGGACGTATAGTACGTAGCCCGGAAGCGCAAGCGGAGTCCGTAGAGACGACTCGAACCGACCGATTGCCAACGGAACGACCAGCAGCCCGTAGGTAACGAGCGTGACGGGACTCGAGAGGGCTCGCCGAATTGCAGCCATCATTGGTTTCGGTCCACCTCGAGGAGTCCGTGTAGAGCAAGCGTCTTTGCTGTCGCCAACCGCGTGAACTCGTTTCTCGCGTTCTGATCGAGCAAAAAATCGGTCGTCTCGAAGAGGTATGCTGTCGCCCCGACCTCCCGAATCGCCTTCTGGAAGAGCAACGGGCCGCCACTGTGCGTTCGGTGGGCTGATATCCGGTGGAACGGCATATGCCAGGGAACCGCCACGTCGTTGAGGTAGGCCGCGAGTTCATCACCGGCGGCGTCCGCCGAGTGATAGACTGCCTGGCCGACGTACTCCTCGTGGATGCCAACGATGCCAAGCGATCGGTGGAGGTCGAGCACGACATCGGGTTCGTAGCGCTGGACAGCGTCCCAAATACCTCGCGCGAGGTCGCTTGTCGGTTCGCTGTCGGCCGGAAAGTGGCGGTTCAGGTCACCCTCGGGTCCCGCTCGCACATTTTCGTCGGTTGCGACGCGATTAGTCTTCGGAACGATAACGAGCGTTCCCGTATCGGGTTTCCAGTCGACGACCTCCTGTGCGACCTCGATTCCAGTTCGTTCGTCGCCGTGAATGCCGCCGAAGACCATCGCTGTGGGGCCGTCCCGCGTCGCGACCCGTTCGTAGAGCGTTGTTTCGTGAACCGTGCCGGGGAGGATCGACTCCGACTCGGTCGAAATTTCGGTATCACCATCGCGTTGGCGCGCTGCCGTCAGGAGGGCCTCGTCACCGGGTGGTCGACTTACAACGCCACTGGCGGCCGCACTGAGAATGGTCGCACTGGCGATCAACGTATTTCGCCGCTTCATAGTATGTCCCAGATCAGACTGCATAAAGCACCTTCTCATCGATGTTGGTAAATATATCGCATTTATGATTGTTCTCGAAATCGAACGGAGTTACTACGTGATCAACGTGGTTGCATGTACTGGTCGTTGGTGGGTGATCTGGCCCGTCCTGTGGACGGACCGATCCACCCGAAAGCAGTGACGCCACTGTTCGCGATCTGCAACGAAACAAATCTCACTTAAGTCACTCAAATTGATAAAACGAATGTTTCTCTTTATATTGACTACTCCAGATGAAAAGGTGAGATGCAGGAAAAGACACGCCTACAGCGTCGAACAGTTCTTTCCGCTACGGGGACGGCAACACTGCTTGGCGTTGCAGGAATAGCAACCGCCGAGGCACCGTCGACTGTCGCCAACGCACCCGTTCCGGGCTCGGCGGACGCATACACGTATCCGACGATGGGAGTCGACGGCGATGACGTACCAACCGCAACGGTGTACGGCAATTTCAAGTGTCCGTACACCCGGAAATTCGTTTCCGGAAACCTTTCGGCCATAATCGACGAATTCGTCAGTACGGGCCGACTCAGGCTTCAGTTCTACAACCTTGCGTATCAGCCTGGAGATACGTCGTCGTTCTTCATTTCGAGTAGTGATCCGCGTTGTGCAGCCATGGGAATCGGAACGTGGGACGAAGACCCGAGCAGTTACTGGCAATTCTTCGCCGAGACGTTCGACGATCCACCGAGCGGGTACGTCGATTTCAGCGAACTTACGTCACGAGCCCGATCGGCCGGTGTCTCGAACGCCGACCAAATAGCCGACCGAGTACGGGCAGGCGAGTACGACGCCGAGGTCGAGCGGGTCAGTGCCGCAGCGGCGAGCGACGGTGTCACGTTCACCCCCACATTCGAACTCGGGGGTGACACGACTGCACCACACCACGGAACCCAGGCGATTCTTGACTGGATCGAATCGCGGCTGGATGACGAACCGACCGCGTCAACCGAATCGACCGAATCGACCGAATCGACCGAATCGACCGAATCGACCGAATCAACCGAATCGACCGAGTCGAGTGACTCAGCCGATACAATCACCGAGAACGAGACGGATCGGACAGAAGCTGGATCGGGTGATTCGACCACGTCCGAACCGAACGATACTCCGTCTACAACCGGTTCGGAAGGGGAATCGACCGACTCCGACGAGTCCGTCATCCAAACCCAGATGCGGAACGTCGACGACACCGAAGACGCAGGTGCGATCTGGGACAAGAAGTGTGATCGGACCGATGTCTGGGGATTCGACGACGAATGTTAACGGAACACTCGAGCTGATCCATCGCGGGCGCTTCGAGATTCGACTCACTATTTGTGGCACTATATGTAGCTGATCCGAACAGGTTCGCCAGCTGCTGGTGTCGCAGGAGGAGTTGCCTGGAACACCCATCCACACCGCCGAACTGACAGCCATTCTGACTGTCGAAAACACCTGTGGTATCGACGGCAGACGCCCGTACCCAGTGAAGTCTGGTAGAATCGAAACCGACAGCGGAGACGAACGGAACCCAATCAGCGCCGCTCGAGAGTGTGATAAACAACCATCAGTTCGACTATACTTGCCTCTTCTGGTAAGTGGGGTGATGATTATCTATATCGATTCGATATATTATTTTGTACTGATAGTATCTTTCCAGGTATGGACGACATAATCGAAAAATATTGAATTTCTATAATTTTGTCAGAATTTATCTGCCATTTCGGAAGAAAGCATTGAAAATTCGAAAGTATGCAATTTGTATCCGTAAATTTTGCTATAAATTTATACTACTAATAGTTCGATATATTTATATAAGGGAGAATGATCATATTCAGAACAATTACGATCAAGACTTGAACGCGAACGGATGGCGAAATGAGCCATGCCGGGAATACCCAGGAACCTACACGCAATCGACCCTGGGACCAACAAACGTGCTCGAGGTGAGGTGAACTACTCCGCCCTCCCGCGCTCGGGCCTCCCCGGCTCTTGCTTGGTGCGGACGGAGCGTCCTGTTTCTGTGTCGGAACGTGCAGGAACAGATCCCACAGCGTCCACAAGACGCGGAGCGTCTCGTGCGGCCCGGCAGAACGCCGTTGACGTTCTGCGGACGGTTCCAGACTCCGCAGGCGACTTCCCGTTATAGGTGGTTCGGAGTGTCCCACTCCTACCGGTTGGACACTCGACCACAACCGACGATGCACGCTTGTTGTCGCGTTTGAACACCGCCGGAAGCATGGTGAGTATCTTATTACCACCTTCAACCGAAGGGATAATAAGGGTGCTGATTCACACGAAACCAAGACGTGCGGGCGCTGTCTCCCCTCCCTGCTCGCTTCGCTCGCTGAGGATAGCGCGGGACCGTCGGTCCCGCTGACCATGCGAACGGCGTCGCCGTGAGCAGAAGGGGGCTGAGCGCCCTCAATTACAGCTAAATCTCGCGGACGTACGTATACGTGTCCGAAAGGGCTTCGGCATCTTCCCGGAGCAGGGCCACGACCAGACAATCGACGTATTCCTCGAAGTAATCCACGAGGTCGCCGATTCGATTCGAATCGATCGCCTCGAGCGAATCCAGTAGCATGAACGGAACGATTTCGTGAACGTCGTGGACCAGATACCCCGCGAGTGCAAAGACGAGTCCAGTGACCTCACGTTCGCTTTCAGAGAGGTGATCGACGGTATCCTCGTAGGTCGACCCAGCCTCCGTCGTTCGGACGATGTGAAGATCGAATGCCGATCGTGTAACCTTTCTACGACCTTCTCGAACCGTCTTCTCCCGTCGCTCGATCCAGATGCGATCGATGTTCCGATACTCGAGGATCGAGAGGATCGAACTCATGTGGTCGTTGAACGCATCAACAGCGTTTTCCTCTATGCGATCGACGCGCGTTCTGAGATCGATTAGTTCGTCGTCAACGGTTTCCCGGCGTTCCTCCAGATCACCGCGTTCTTCGATTTTCGCTTCGATTTCGTCGATTCGGTTATCGACCTCCTCGCGCTCGGCTTCGAGATCCTCGAGTTCGAGCTCGAGGCGGTTCAGTTCGCGGTGTGTGTCGATAACGTCGCTGTAAGCGGCATCATCGAACGCATCGGCGTGCGATTCCAAGTCGTCGACGCGCGCCCGTTGCTCTTCGAGACTCGTTTCGAGTTCGTCGATGCGTTGTGAGCGTCGCTCGAGTTCGTCCTCAACCGACGAAAGCCGCGTTTCCAGTTCACCGCGCTTTTCGGTTTGTTGGCGAAGTTCTTTCCGACGTGCCGCAAGATCGTCGATTTGCTCCTGCAGATCGCTTCGTTCCTCGAGTTTCGCCTGCCGGAGCGATCGGAGTTGCTCGAGGGTCGAATCGATCCGTTCCCGGTCAACCTGTGAGCCACACGTCCAGCAGACGACGTCGGTCGAGTCCGCGAGGAGCTGTTCGGTGATGGCCCCGTCTTCCTCACCGTCTGATGCATCCGATGCGCCAAGATCGAGAGCGAATCCGTCGTCCGCGAGGCGGTCCTCGTTGAACCGAACCACGCTCTGGAGTTCACTCACCGTCGTGTCGAGGGATCGCTTTCTGGCGCGAAGCTCCTGAATCTGCCCCTCGAGGCGATCGGGCGACTCGTGCTCGTCGTCGACGGCCTCGAGTTCCGTCTCGAGTTCGTCGCGTTCCCGTTCGAGTTCGGCGTAACTTTCCCGTTCCGTCTCCAGATCGTACTCGATCGACTCGAGTTCCGTACGGGCCTCCTGGAGGTCGGCAAATGCGGACTCGATCTCTTCTTTCCGATCGCGGCTTGCATCGATGTCGAGATCGAATTCCTCGAGTTCGGCTTCGAGGTCCGCGATTTGCTCCGCCGTTGCGTCAATCTCGTCTTCGAGTGTGACGCGTCGATCCTCGACGTCGGGTAACTCGGTTCCGAGTCTGGACAGTTGCTCGAGTCGGTCGTCCAGATCCCGCTTTTCGGCCTCGAGCATGGAAATCTCCGCTTCGATTTCGTCCGTATCGATCGGTCGCATTATGAGTTCCCGGAGGTCCTCGCTGCCCCTAACAGCCCGGCGGGCTTCATTGGACTCGAGCAGGAAGGCGAACAGATCTGCGAGTTCCGGATCCTCGAGATACGGATCGCCGTCGAAAACGACCTCTCCGTTGCGCCGCTCGAGGTATCGCGTGTATTGTTCGTCGTCGAACGATAATTCGACGTGACCGGCGTCCGCGTCTCCTTTCAACGACGACCGTCGACTGCCGAGTGCGGCCATGATCGTCTGGAGAAACGACGTCCGATTCGTCGCGTTCCGGCCAGTCAGAACGTTTACGCCGGGTTGCAGCAGTACATCGGTGCTGTCAATACCGCCGATATTCTTCGCCTGGACGGTGATCGAGGAGGTGACTGACTCTGGAGATGACACGAAGGTTTCTTCACGCCGCTGAATATAAATGTTATTTGGTTGCGGTGGCCTTCCCTGATCTCCACGTTATTCAACCGGTGTGACGTCACAGTCACATCCCCCTTGTTCGAGTAATTCGGTAACAGGGTAATCCGTACCACAATTTCCACAGATCGCGCGAACGTCGACGAAAACGTCGTAATTTCGGTTGGCGATTTCGCCCGCGTTTCCCAACTCCTCGAGCGTAGATTCGGTGACGACCTGCGTGCGACCAGTCAACCGCTGAATCGTCTCTTTTTTTCGTTCCACCCGATCGTCGGAATCCTCCTCGGGGAGGGAGGCGTCACGAACGTTCGTCAGGTACGTATATACCGTCTGATGGGTCAAGAAGTCCGATCGGACGTCGTCGATATCTACCCCCGATCGCTCGAGTTCGCGCCGTTTGCGAACCGTTTCGGATCGAGGCACGTCGTCATCGGTGAGCGTCCGATAGAGCGCTTCGATATCGGAATCCAGGACGGACGCCCCGGCCTCGCGCAGGGCCGATCGTAGCACGGCCTGATTAAACTCGGTCGCTAAGTCCCGAAGACTCGTTCGCTCCACCCCATCGCCGATCCACTCGGCCTCTAATCGGTCTCCCATCCCCTCGAGTTCGTACGTATCGATCACTCGTTCGACCTTGGATCTCCGACGGCCGGTCGAGTCGTCTGTCATAGTGAACGTGACAGTGTCCGATAGTACAAATGTTGTGGTCTGCTTCGTTTTCACGCTTCCCCACGGTGTCGCTTACCGCTCGAGGTGACAGACGCATTCATTTGTCACGCCGGTTGATTAAAAGAAATCGACAATACAGGTATACTATTTACGACGCACAGACCACCAACGTACTTCTGACTGAAGTGAGACTGGAATAGCTATTGCAGTGATAGTATTGTGAATACTGAACAAATCAATCCCTCATATGGGCCGGTCCTCGACTCCGATAGTGACGAAATCGGTCCGCTCTCGTTTCAAGCGGGCGAATGTGACGGCTGCGTTTTTAGGAAGGCAGTTTCGAGCACGATAACTTGTATGTCTGATACAATATTCACGGCTATCCATCCTGACAGTGTTCTCAGTACTAGCGGCTAGTTGGTGCTACGTCGGTGCCACGAATATAGTGTTACGTGACACTGTCAAATACGATTAGACGTGCTGCCCTGGGAGGACGGATGGCGACGCGGACTGAGCCCTTCGCGGATTGGTTTCACCGTCATTATGAATCAAAACCTCGTCACAATCCCGTCGAACGGATTTTCGGGCATCAGTCGGGCGTCGTCTTATCCGCGTTCCTCTCAGACGAGCTTACCAGTTGCTATTCCGGATTGGGCTACGCATTCATTCAATATCGTTTCTCGAACATCCCGTTGTCCGGGCGTGACATGAAAGTTGACAACTGGTAACACGCAGACGTTTCCCTGGGATGTCAGCTTCCGGTGCCATCGTCGGCACGGCCGTCCTGGGAGGGGGTTCTGGCTCCGTTGCATCATCTGTAGCCAGGCTCGGAGATGGAGACGACGCCAATCTCCAGCCGTCGTACTACTGCAACAGCGAGCAGGACATCGGATGGGACCTGACGAACCGTTGCCGAGACAGCATTCACACGCTACGGATCGAACTGGGGCTACCCGAGCGCGGCGAGTCCGGGCGAACAGAGCACGTCGGAGTCGATCGATCGAAGTAGGCTCAGAGGAAGGGTGCGAAATTATCGCAACCTACCACTATTATCCGCACAACGGCGAATCGAACCTGCAATACCTGCGGAACGCGGCCAACTGATGAGTCGATCACTACGACACCCTCTCGGTAAATACCAGGTCCAGGTCGACGTAATGAACGGTCGGGACGGTCACGACGTCACCGCCAGTGAATGGGCTTCGGCATACGACGACGCAATCAATGCTGTCTGGAACGTGACCGACTACCGTGGGCCGACCGTCACCGGTACCCGTAGTGGGAAGCCTGAACCGTTCTGTGATCGAGCGTGACGAGCGTCTTCGACCACGTATCGAAGCAACGACGTGTCGAACGATGGGAGCCCAGCCGTGCCGGTACTCGAGGGCGCCCATCGTGGGAGGCCGACCAGTCTCCCCTGCCGGTCGGGACTGACGAAGCCACGTCCTCGAGCACCCCTCGACTCCTGTTCAGTACCTTCTACAGACTGAACAGGCCGAGTACCTTGGAGTCGTTCGAAAATATTCGATTATCGTGACCGATTGGAGCGACGTTCTGCGAGGTTCGCGACCCCTTCGGTTTCACTTGACGACGAGGCGTGAAGCGTCTCAACCACGTGACCCCGAGGCGGTTCAGGATGTCGATGCCACGTCGCACCGACGACTGCCTGTCCGTCTGCGCGAAACAGGGTCCACGTCCTATCGGCAGTAGTGTCGGACGATTGGTATCTGAAATTGCGAGTGTTCGTCCGTTGTCCATCGAAGATTCGGACGGAAATGCCCACCGGCGGCAGTCTGCGGGACAAAAGCGGTCTTCGAGTGGTCGTGCCGAACCGTCACATTGGGGGATTTACCGCCAGTGTTCAACAGGCTCCCGTCAGGCTCGAATCGGTTTCCGACGGTCAAACGTCGCAGCTCTGACGACAAGACCGGTCGTATTAGCGACGTCGTCCTCGAGCGATGACGCGGTCGCCATTTCTTTACAGACCTAATTTTGTAAAGGGTCGTGGCCGGCGAAATCCCCGGCCCTTCAGTGTCCGTCCACGGAAATACTCCCTCCGCATTCAAATATATAGAATATTCACCTATTCTATATTATGATTTGCTATATTGGGACTTACGTCCACAATTGATTTAGTCGATCGACCACTCACCGACTGGACAGAGATCCGATTCCCACCTACAAGAGCGCTTATAGTGGGTTTAAATGGCCTATCCCGAACGGCCGACGAGTAATTTGATTGATGACTCCGACGGAAAATACAAAAAATATATATGAGAATTAAAATCCAGAAATCAAAAAATAGCACTGTATTACACTTTAAACAATATTTGGTGAATTATTAGTGGACAAATTTGACAAATAGCTCGAAATGAGGATTTTTGACCAAGTTCTGTAGAATTGTGTAAATATTGGTATTCTATGCCAGCAATATAGTAACAATAGTATTATGTTAGTGGGGTCCTTTCGGTTCTAGAATTCTTCGACGATACATCGTCGTCTCGGAAGTCGGCGGTCACCAGACAGTCGAAGGTGTCAGTCACGGGTTGTAATCTGATTCAATAGTATAGCCACAGGTCGGTAATTTTACTTATATTCGTTCCATCACATCGAGAGGCAGTTTATTCCTTCTACACTGGAAGAGTAAAATTCGGCATGCACCGAAATTCGCGTCGGGAAACTGTAGCTCTGAACTAAGACAAACTTAACTCTGGTTTCTTATATTTTCCAATCGTATCGCCCATACTTTTATACTCGTTGACCTTACCGTTGGAACATGCGAGCCGCCGTACTCGAAGAACATGGAGAACCACTCGTCGTCACCGATGTCGATTATCCCGAACCGGCGCCCGACCAGGTCGTCGTCGAAACCAAGGCGTGTGGGATCTGTCGGAGCGACTGGCACGCCTGGCAGGGCGACTGGGAGTGGATGGGTATCTCGCCCGAGTCGGGCCAGATATTTGGCCACGAGCCCGCGGGTGTCGTCTCCGAGGTGGGGGCCGACGTCGAGACCCTGAGCGAGGGTGACCGCGTCACCGTCCCGTTCCACCTTGGCGACGGCACCTGTCCGTACTGCCAGAACGGCCAGTCTAACGTCTGTGATACCGGGATACCGCTCGGCTTCATCGACGCCGCGCCTGGCGCATACGCCGAGGCCTTCCCCGTCCGCGAGGCGGATTTCAACGCCACCAAGCTCCCCGACGGCGTCGAATACGAGGAGATGGCCGCGCTGGGCTGTCGCTTCATGACGGCCTACCACGGCATCGCCGACCGGGCGAACATCCGCCCCGGCGACGTCGTCGCCGTTCACGGCTGCGGCGGTGTCGGCCTCTCGGCAATCCACATCGCCAACGCCCTCGGCGCCATCCCGATCGCGGTCGACGTTCAGGAGGAGAAGCTCGACCGCGCCGAGAACCTGGGCGCCGCAGCCACCATCAACGGCGCCGAGATCGACGACGTCCCCGGCGAGGTCCAGGCCGCCAACGACGGCCAGGGCGTCGACGTCGCCGTCGACGCACTCGGCATCCAGGAGACCTGCCACAACTCCGTGATGTCGCTTTGCAAGACCGGTACTCACGTCCAAATCGGCCTCACCGAGGGTGACACCGCCGGTGAACTCTCGCTGCCCGTCGACATGATGACGCTCCAGGAGCTCAACTTCCACGGCTCCTACGGCATGCCCCTCAACCGCTACGAGGAGCTGTTCCGCCTCATCGAGCGCGGCACACTCGAACCGCAGAAGATCATCGGTCAGACGCTCTCGCTCGAGGACGCACCCGAAACGCTGGCTTCGATGGACGACTACGAAACGGTCGGTATTCCAGTTATCACGGAATTTTGAGATATCGACGCTGGGTCGCCAGTTTCTGGACTCCGGCCGGTCCGCGTTCAGATTCGAGCAGGACGGCCTGCTGGACGGTCTGTTCTTCCGTCAGCGATCGTCTGACTTCGGTTGTGGGTGTATTCGGTCCGACTTTCGAAACCCGGGCGGGCGGGAACCGCCCTGGGCGTGAGAGACATGAGCGCACTCGAAGCGGGGGCGAGTCCACGTCCGAGCGATCCGGGCACGAATGCACGCAATCGGCGTCCTAACACGTCGGTTGGGCCAAGCACGTACCCGACGGGGTGTTCCATCCCCGCACGTCGGCTAATGCACGTTTCGACCATTGTTATGCAGTCAGTTGGCCGATGGTAGTGTCTCCAAACCTCCCGCAGGCACCGTGTAATTCGATAGTAGCTCTCTGCTACGATGGACCGACACGGACGCTTCGAGTTCGCCGTCCGGAGTGATATCGTGTTGGTCCGGCCGAAAAACGGTAGTAGCCCCGGTGTCGCGTCCGAGGACCACTAGAACGAGCCACTCGTCTAATTCGAATCCCCAGGGCTCTCTCGGGAATCTGTGGTGAAAGAGTCAGGAGACCGTTCGAGGAGACCGAATGACGACATCGTACCATCCTTCCGACCCGGAATTGGTGGAACGGGTGGTATCTCGCCTCCGACGCCGACCGATTCCGCCGCTCGGGTGTAGAACAGACTACGGTCCTATCGGTATCGACGTGCTGCAGCCGTGACAACGGGGAACGTATCCGTCCAGAGCCGTGCGCCGCGGCTTGGAACCGAATCGCGGATGACGAACCGAGACGCGCGCTGAGTGACCGTCCAGCCGATGCGGCTACGAAACCCCTGAACTGTCGATCATGACTGGCAGGTGCGTGACCGTCAGTCGACGTGTCTCTATCAACAGAATGGGGAATCGATCGATGGCTCTCCGCCGTTCGAATACGGGATTCGAACGACAGGGACGCAATACGTTAGGAATGTGTCAAGAGCAGCGAGGCGACGACAGGAGGACGAAGCGGCGATGGTGACGGATCGGTACTGATGCCGAAATCTGATGTGGTACCAGTGGTACCCCTCCGATGAACTACCGAGGTAAGCAACTCATTTCCGCTCGTTTCACCGAGAAAGAGACGTTTTAGATGGCTTCAGTTGGTTCCCATATGTCGAAACTGATCCCATCGTAGTACTGTGATTATATGGTTCTTACGTCCGTTCTACCGGTATCGGTTGATTGCGTGTTCTTGCGGGACCTGCTCAAGACCCCACCGATGGCCGACCCTCGGGTAAGAATCCCATAGTCACTCATTCCGTTTGGTTACAAGCCGGATAACTACAACCGGTGCTATTAATCGAACAGATATGATCACCTGTACAAACTGTGAAACGGCCCAGTTCCTGCAGATCACGCAGAGTCGCGTCTACTTCGAGGACGGCGAGATGATCAACGAAATCTCCGAAACCTACGAGTGTACCTTATGTGGCGCAACCGGTCGGTACGTCTACGACGACGACTGCAACGAGGAGACGATCACGGGCGACGTCGAACACACGACCGAACGTCCGAAGTACGCCTGACGAGTAGCCCCCGTCCGGGGGCGTCGTCGATTCGAAGCATTGACCAGTCCCGAATCACAGTGGTGTTCGTCTCGCGCTCTCTTCGATCCAATCCTGTTACTTCCCCTCTCCGTTCCGGTCTCGATTCTCGCCGCCAGAACGGTCGGTGGTCCGTTCAACCGGCTCCTCATGGTTCCGTCTCGACCCCGACCTGCCGTGCTGTCGGCGGCTGACGGCGTTGGCTCGGCGGCTGGCATCCCACCGTTCGAAGAGGCCGTACTCTGTCATGGTTTCCATGCCCGCAATCGCGGCCGTGAGTTTGATCCCGATGAGCGGAATATCCGCGACCGAAACGATCACGTCCGCGCGCAGAACCGCGCCGTCTCTCAGCAACACGTCGAGAACGTCGACCAACGCCTCGTCGTTTTTCTGCGGTCTCACAGTTGTTGATTCCCCCGTTCGTTCGAAACGTTCTGTCCGTCGTCACCGCCCAATTCCGGCGCGAACGTGTACGGTGGCCACGGCCCCGTGAATCTGACTTCGAGTCCATCGGTCGCCGCCACGTCGTCGAGTATCGACCCGATCGCCGATTCGTCGTCCTCGTGGGCCAGGAGGGTGAGTCGACAGAGCGTTTCGCCGCCGTCGGACCCGCCGGCATCGCCGCTCGAGCGAGCACTGCTTCCGGTCACCTCCTCGTTGAGCGATGCGTTCGGCGATCGCTCGAGCGCGTGGACTTCCCGGACCTCGCCGGTCAGACGCTCCTGGACGCCGGCGGTGAGCGACTCCCGACGGGCCGCCCGACGCTCGGCGAGTCGCTCGTCGAACTTCTTCTCGAGGAGGTATGCCGTTCCCTCGTCGGCGTTTCCGATCCGTTCCTCGAGTTCGCGCAGTCGGTCGTCGCTTTCGATCAGCGTCTTTTCGTCGATCGGGTCGACCTCCACGACCTCGACGCGGTACTCCCAGTGATCGGCCAGCCCCGAAAGCGCTTGCTCGAGCGTGTCTCGCTCCGTTCGAAGCCATTCCCTGACGGCGTCGTCGTCACCCCTGAGAATCGTATCGAACCGGAACGGGATCGGCGTCCCGAACGCCTGACCGGCCTCGTCCACAACAGTCTGATGGCGGACGAGCCAGCGTCTGAGCTGGGCGAGATCCGCCGAGTCATAGATCTCATCGCACGCGTGGACCACGGCCCCGATCCCGTCGTTGACCACGACGGAAACCGGTTCGCCGTCGACGCCGGTGGTCTCGAGGCCGGCACCCGCGTCGGCGCGCACGACACAGTAGAGGTACCGTCCCTCGTCGATGGCCGGCAGTTCAGCCGTGTCGTCGGTCGGCCACTCGTCGACCGACTCGCTGCCGCTGGCGAGACGGTCAGCGTCTGGGTCGCTCACTCGCGTTCACCTCCGAAGACGGAATAGCCGGGTTTCCGATCTGCGGTGGGCTCGCTCTGAAGCCGTTCGATCGCGTCGTCGACCAGCCCGTCCAGATCGCCCCGTAACTCGTCGACGCCGGATTCGATCCCCTCGTCGGCTTTGAGCTGGTCGATCTCGGCTTCGATCCTCGCGAGCTGACTACCGAGCCGTTCGATCTCGTCCTCGGAGAGCGTCCCCGAATCCATGCGTCGGACCGCCTCGCGCTCAAGGGCGTCGATCAGGAGTTCGACGACGGTGATAACCAGGGTCATGAGTCCCTGTCGTGCGTCCTCTCCGTCGCCGACGTCGATACTGGTCAGGAGTCTTCACCCCCCGATTCGACCTGCGCCTCGGCGATGGATTCGTCCGCTTCGGATTCGTCGGCTTCCGATTCCGTGTCGCCCTCGCTCTCGGCCTCCTCCGGTTCGTCGGTTCCGTTTTCGTCGTCGGCGTTTGGCTCGTCGGCCGTCGTGACATTGACGCCACGCGTGGGATCGATCACCGGATTTGGCCGGTCCGTCTCGGCGAGTTCGGGCTCGTCGACCGCCGCAGCGACGCGCTCCATGTCCGTCCCCTCAGGGAATTCGAGGCCGTACTTCGCCGCAGTTTCGAACGACGCGATGGCGGCACGGACTTGCACGCCGAGCAATTGCGTGTCGCCGATCGAGACGGCGATATCGGCATTGATGACGATCCCCTTGTCGAGCAGCATCTCGACTACTTCGGCGAGGTCCGCCTTCTGACGGCTCGGCTGAAACTCGTCAACCATTGTCCTCACCTCCGGTACCGGCCGCGTTTGGATTCCTGTTGGTCGTCTGTCTCACACGATCGCTTCGTCGTCGGCACGGTTGTCGGTCAGTCATCGTTCTGTCTCCGTCGTTCTCGCTCGAGTTCGAATCGGCGGCCGTAGATTCGCTTCCGCGTCGGCGCGGTAGAAAGTTTGACCGCCTGTGGGACCGTCGAGTAGCGTGCGCCACCGCCGATGTCCGACCGGTCGATCGGTATCGTCGACGCAGCCGTCGGATTACGCGAGTTCGTGCTCGTATCCTGGCGGCGCATCTTCTCGCGGTTGAACTCGTAGAGCCGTTCGAACTGTTCGTGGGTCTCCAGTAGCGCCGCGCGGAAGGCGTCGATGCCTTCTATCGCCTGCCGCTGAATGGCCGCCTGATACGCTTCGGGATCGTCCGCGATGTCGATATCGCCGAGGGCCTCCCTCGCGGTGTCAGTCGCCTCTCCGGTCGTCCCGAGGAGGTCGCCGTCGTCGTCGGTCGCGAGTTCCGAGACGGTCTGCTCGACCGTTCCGGCGTCGGCACTGTCCGATAGGTCGTCGAGTGCGTCGTCTAGCTCTCGCTTTTCCTCCCAGAGTTCGGTCAGGTCCGACGCGTTCCAGGTTTCAAGCAGGTCAATCGCGTCTAACAATTCCCCGAAGTCGACGAGTTCAGTCGCGTCTCCCTCGTCGGCCAGCACCTCGGGAACGCTGCCGACCTCGAACGCGTCCACGAGTTCCTCCTCGTCTATCGCCTCAGGCAGGTCGCCTACGTCCATCGCCTCGAGCAGTTCACCGACCTCCTCGACGACTCGCACGAGGGCGTCGACGTCACCGATCACCGACTCGATGGTGTCGTCGTCGAGGTCCTCGATGTCATCGCTGTCACCGAGCGTCTCCGAAAGTCGCTCGAGGCTCTCGGCGCCGTTCGCGAGTAGTCCGTCGAACGTCTCCTCGCCCTCGCTCCCGTCGTCGCTCATCGCTCGTCTCCTGCCTCGTCACCGTCGTTCTCCGGACGGACCTGTACGGTGAGGACACCGTTTTTGATTCTCGCCCGTGACGAGGTCTCGCGCCAGGGAACCGCCACGCGGTCGAGTTCGCGGCCCTCGACCGCGATGACCAGGTCGGCGTCGTCGAAACCGACCGTGACGTCGTCCGGATCGACACCGGGGACGTCCACGGTGACGAGCAGTTCGTCGTCGTGGGTCCGCGTCGCCACGTGGTGATCGCTCGAGGGACCTGACGACCGAATCCGTCGCGTTCGCGGCTGGCCAGCGTCGCGATCGCGGTCCGTTTCCTCGCCGAACGGCCAGTCGTCCGCCGACAGCTCGTCGCCTGTTCGGATCGAGACGTCGTAATCGAAGACGGCCTGATCGCTCCAGCGGCGATCGGATCTCGACGTCGATCCGCTCTCGAGCGATTCGAGGGCTGACAGGAGACTCGAAAGCCAATTGTCGCTCCTGTCAGCGTACCGGTCGTCGTGGTCGGGATCCGATTCGTCACGGTCGTCGTCCGGGAATTTCTCACTCATTATCGTTTCACCTCTACACGGCCGCTCGAGAGCCGCTCGTGGACGTCGCGGGCCGTCTCGAGTTCAGTCTCGAGTTCTTCCTTGCGCCGTCGGTACTCTGCCCTGGAGCGTTCGCCGAGTTCGTACAACAACTGGTTCTCCTTGAGGTCGTCTTCGATTGCCTCGACGTCGTACATCTCGTCGAGAGCGATGGAGTGAAGCGCATCGACGATGCCGACGAACGGACGAAAGAGGAGGTCATCGAGGACGAACATGGTTATCGTTGAGCTCCGATTTTTACGTCGACGAAGCTGTAGGGCGCGAACGGGCCCGTATACTGAACCAGCAGTTCGTCGTGATCGGCTTCGAAGTCAGCGACAGCTTCGTCGAAGGTCTCCCGATCGTCCTCGTCGACGAGATACGACCGGTTGAGCACGAGTCGATCGCTGAACAGGCCGTTTTCGACGGATTGTACGGCGATGGGATCGAACTGGTCTTCGGCCTCGGCTTCGACCTCGTCGGAGTCGACGTCGGCGCCCTCCTCGCGAACGAGTTTGAGACCGAGTTCCACCGTGCCCTCTATATCGTTCATCGCGCGCCGAAACGCGGGTCGCGCACCTCGCAGGACGTTCTTCAGTTCCCGATCGCCCTCGAAGGCCATCCCGAACTGCATCGGCACGACTGTCGTACCGCCGTCATATTCCATGATCTCGCGGAGAACGTCGTCGTGTATCTGGGCGTCTTCGTCGGTCTCATCGGGATCGGTCGTGTCGATATCGGAAACGACCGCGCCGAGTCGCCGATGGGAGATCGTGTACACTCGCTCGGCGTCCGCAACGGCCTCGGTATCGAACTCGACGTCGTCTGCTTCGACCACGCCGTACACGTACCGGTTACTCATCGCGGATCACCCGTTGAGCCCGACGCAGGACCTCGATTCGCGTCCGACGAACGGGGCCCGCTACGGACCCGTCGCCGAAACCCGCCGGTCGTTGGACGCGCACGTACTCCGTCGACTCGATCGATGGTGGGCCAGATGGATGACATGGTGCTGCGATAGTCATGACCTCGTGCCGTCGTCTCGACGCTGGTACTCGTACCGTCACCACGGCGCCGTGAAGTATTCTCGAGTGACTTCACAGGTAATTGATCACCGTGGCTGGTTACGGTGGTGCTTGCAGTCGCAGCCTCTCGCACTACCCGGCTCGGGACCTCTCACACCACTCTGGCGGAGAAGCGTTTCCCGTGACCCCAACGAGAGAGCCGCCTGGATGGCCCCGACGTGGACGCAGTGCGGTAATCCCGCTATCCGCGGCGCTCAGCCACTTGCAATCGCAGACGAAGCCGTGTTACGAGGTGGCGACCAAGCCGGAATCGCTATGGTACAACGAAGACCGGAGTCATCGAGCCTCGCAGAAGTACTCGACCGCGTCCTCGACAAGGGCGTCGTCATCGACGTCTGGGCACGGATCTCCGTCGTCGGGATCGAACTACTGACGATAGAGGCTCGCGTCGTGGTCGCCTCGGTCGACACCTTCCTGCACTACGCGGAGGAGATCGCGAAAATTGAGCAAGCGACGGCGGAGGGTGACGTCGAGGAACTCGAGGAACTCGAGGTCGAGACGCGCCCAGAATCGTCGCCGAAGTCGACGACTGAGTAACACCCAATGGCCGACGATGCCTCGCGCAAGCGAACGGTCCGCGGCCCCAAGATACGGACCAGCCGTGAGCAGAAGAGCGGCCGGAGAGCGAAGAAAGAGCTCGCGCGATCGGCGTCGAACGCCGGTACCCGAAGCGGCGACACCCCGCTTTCCGATCCAGCAGCGATTGCCCCCGATCCGTTCGTCGAGACTGACGCAGTGGAGGCCCTCCAGCACCGGATCGCAGGCTGGCTCGAGGCGGAACAGCCGGTCCACCTGATCGGACCGACCGGGTGTGGAAAGACGGCGCTCGCGCTGTCGGTCGCCGAAGAGCGCGCTCGTCCTGTCGTCTGGATCAACGGCGACAACGCGGTCGACACCGCAGCGCTCGTCGGCTCCCACGCTGGCGGTGAACGATACGAGGAAACCGACCAGTTCGTCAGCGGGGTCACGAAGAAGACGCAGATCGTTCGCGAACGGTGGGTGGACAACCCGCTCTCCGTCGCTGTGCGCGAGGGCGCGACGCTCGTCTACAACGAATTCTCCCGGAGCAACCCCGCGGCCCACAACGTCTTGCTCTCGGTTTTCGAAGAAGGTGTCCTCGAGCGACCGGGTAAGCACGGCGAGGAACGGACGATCGACGTCCACCCCGAGTTCCGGACGATCCTCACGTCGAACGACGTGGAGTACGCTGGCGTCCACGAACAGCAGGATGCGCTGCTCGATCGGTTCATCGGCGTCCACGTCGATTACTATGACGACGAAACCGAGCGATCGATCGTCGCGGCACACGTCGACCTCGCCGATGACGACATCGGGACCATCGTCGAGACGACGCGAGCGCTGCGAGATGAGCTCGAAATAATCGTCGGGACGCGCGCGGCGATCACGGCGGCGAAGGGGCTCGCGGTCTTCGATCACGACGGTGAAAACGGGAAGTTCGATGACGAGATGCTGACGAACGTCTTTACGGACGTCCTCGCACCGAAAATCGCACGCGAGGGTGACGGTGATATAGACGAACTCCGGTCGCAGATATCTCGTGTCGTCTGAGTCACGAACAGGAGCAATCGAACCGACCACTACCGAACCGATCCGAAACGTATGGCCGAAGCCAAAACGCAATCACGGGAGCAGTGTAAGGCCCTCACCGATGACGGCGAGCGCTGCTCGCGGCAGGCACAGGACGATGGGTTCTGCTATCAACATGACGAGAGTGATCCAACAGTGAGCAACAGTCAGCCAGCCGAACAGGAACGGGAGGCCGAGGAGAACCGAGAAACCGAACAAGTCGACGAACAGGCAGCCGGCAGCACCGAGCCGCCGGCCTCGCGCAGAGAGACCGAAATGACGGCCGAGGAGCGAACCGATCCCGAAGCGGCCGACACGGAAGACGTCGACGCAGACCAGGAGATCGCAGGGGTCCTCGCGGTCCGGAAGACCGTCGTCTCCACTGCCAGTCAGCTCATCGGTCACGAGTTCGACGGTGTCAGCGAAATCTCCCCGACCGACGACGGGTGGCGTGCGATCGTCGAAGTTATCGAACGCCGCGCAGTCCCCGACACACAGGACATCATCGGCCGCTACGAGATCGAACTCGACGACGACGCCGTCGTTCACGGGTACCGGCGGATCGATCGATACCGCCGCGGAGACACTGCAGAGTTCGAATGAGGACTCGGTGAGAGGCGAACGGAATCGATCACACCCCCGAAGGTCCGTGTCCGCCTCGAACCGAGTCGAACACGCTTCCGTGACTGGTCGCTCAGTCCGCGGCGTCGACGTCGGGCCTCACACGCATTGTGCCCACTACCACACCAATCACGACGCCGTTGCGTTCACGTTCGCCTGCTGCGAGCGCTGTTGTCCCTGTTTTCGGTGCCACGAGCGAGTCGCGGATCACGAGTCGGAACCGCGGCACGAAAACTAATTCGACGAGCCGTCGGTGCTGTGTGGTGTCTGCGAACCACGCTCATCGACCCCGACTATCTCGAGGCCGACTATCGGTGTCCGTCGGTAGACGATCTGGTGGTGTTCTCGAGTAGCAATGTCGTCTTCTCGCGCGTGGCGGGTGCCGAATTCGTCGTTCCAGTGGTACCGAAGAGGCCACCGCCGAGGGAGAGTGCGGTCGAACTCGACGGTCCCGTAGGGCCCCGTCGCCGCATCCGTGAATCTGCCGCCGAGGAGCATCGCGGCCACGAAAACGGTGAACACGCGTCCCACGATCGGCGAATCTCGATTCATACCGATCGTCCCCCTCCGCATCCTGGACCGTAATACGCGTTTCCCATCTCGTGGCAGTCAGATGACTTGACGGACAAGTTCTCGAGCAGCGAATCCAGCAAGGTATTTCCGCATCGGGTGGCGGAATTTAGGTATGGATGCGGCGCTTGGCCCGCCCGAGGCGATGGCCGAGAAGTACGACGACCTGACGCCGATGATGCGTCAGTATTACGATCTCTGTGATCGCTACGACGACGCGATCGTTCTGTTTCAGGTCGGCGACTTCTACGAGACGTTCTGTGAGGCTGCCGAGCGAACCGCCCGCCTGCTCGAAATCGCGCTGACCAGTCGCGAGGACAGCACCGGCGAGTACCCGATGTCTGGCATCCCGACCGACAATGCCGAGTCGTACATCGAACGGTTGCTTGAGGCCGGTTACCGGGTCGCAGTCGCGGATCAGGTCGAGGAACCGGGCGAGTCACCGGGCGTCGTCGAGCGCGCCGTCACGCGCGTTATCACGCCCGGGACGCTCACCGAGGACGAACTGCTGGCGACTGACGACAACAATTTCGTCGCGGCCGTCGCGCGCAGCGACGGATCAGACGCCGGCGACGCGTGCGGCGGACTCGCGCTCGCGCTACTCGACGTTTCGACGGGTGACTTCCTGGCGACCAGTTCGACGTCGCGGGAGTCGATCGCCGACGAAGTGAGTCGGTTCGACCCCGCGGAGGCCGTCGTCGGCCCCGACGCGCCCGCCGATCTGTTTCCGGAGGGCTGCATGGTCTCGCCGTTCGATGAGCGCGTCTTCGATATCGATCGCGCCAGCAGGACCCTCTCGAGGTACTTCCGGACTCCTGACAGCCTGCTCGCGAGCGACGGCGAAATTCGGGCCTGCGGCGCGCTCCTGTCGTACGCTGAGTACGTCCGCGGTGGCGCACACGAAGGCGAGCGCGGCGATACCGCCAAGGGTGACGGTGAACACGACGCCGGTGAGCGCGGAGGCGTGGCCGAGCACACTGACGAATCGGTCGCCGTGCGAGCCGATCGCAAGCGCCTCGCGTATCTCACTCACCTCACGCGGTACGATCCGCGGGAGTATCTGCTGCTGGACGCCGTGGCCCTCCGGAGCCTCGAACTGTTCGAGCCCAGGGCCGTCCACGGGCAGGACGACGCGACGCTGGTCGGCGTCCTCGACGAGACCGCCAGCGCTCTCGGCGGACGAAAGCTCCGGGACTGGCTCCGACGGCCGCTGCTCGAGGTGGGCCGCATCGAGGCACGACAAGACGCGGTCGAAGAACTCACGGGCGCGGTCCAGACTCGCGAGCGGCTTCACGACCGCCTTCGGGAGGTTTACGACCTCGAACGGCTAATCGGACGGATCTCGCGTGAGCGGGCGAACGCACGGGACCTGCGCTCACTTCGAGACACCCTCGCCGTCGTGCCCGACGTTCGTGAGGCACTCGGTGAGGCCGACTGCGATCGATTGCAGCGTCTCTGCGAGAAGCTCGATCCGCTGGCCGACGTCCGCCGACTGATCGAGGATGCGATCGTCTCGGATCCGCCGATCGAGATCACCGACGGCGGGGTCATCGCCGAAGGGTACGATACTGATCTCGACGAACTGCGCGGAACGGCGCGGGACGGCAAACAGTGGATCGACGAACTGGAGGAGCGCGAACGCGACCGAACGGGGATCGACTCGCTGAAGGTCGGGTACAATTCGGTTCACGGCTACTACATCGAAGTGACGAACCCGAACCTCGAGCAGGTGCCCGAGGACTACCAGCGCCGACAGACGCTCAAAAACTCCGAACGGTTCGTGACCCCGGCGCTCAAAGAACGCGAAGATCAAATCGTCGGCGCGGAAGAGCGTGCGGACGAGCGGGAATACGAACTCTTCTGCGACGTGCGCAGTGAAATCGCCGACGAGGTCGAACGCGTGCAGGCGCTCGCCGACGCGCTCGCAACGCTCGACGCCCTCGTTTCGCTCGCGACGGCCGCGGCCCAGTACGACTACAGCCGACCCGATATCGTCGACCGCGACGGGGGCCAGGTCATAGCGATCGAGAACGGCCGCCATCCCGTCGTCGAACGCACGCAAGACTCGTTCGTCCCGAACGACGCCCGCTTCGAGCGCGATCGGCGGCTGGCGGTCATTACGGGCCCGAACATGTCGGGCAAATCGACGTACATGCGGCAAGTCGCCCAGATCGTCCTGCTCGCACAGGTCGGAAGCTTCGTCCCGGCTATGGCCGCCCGGCTCACCCCTTTCGACCGAATTTTTACCCGCGTCGGCGCCAGCGACGACATCGCCGGCGGACGCTCGACGTTCATGGTGGAGATGGAGGAACTCGCGACTATCCTGCGGGACGCTGACGAACGTTCACTGGTCCTGCTCGACGAAGTCGGTCGCGGTACCTCGACGGCGGACGGGACGGCCATCGCGCAGGCGATCACCGAACACCTCCACGACGAGGTCGGCGCGACCACGCTCTTTGCCACCCACCACCACCCGCTAACCGAACTCGCGGACGATCTCGAGGGAGCATTCACACTCCACTTCGAGGTCGACCAGGACGGCGACGAGGTCATCTTCCACCACGAGATCGCGCCCGGTGCAGCGACGGGCTCGTACGGCGTCGAAGTCGCGACCACGGCTGGTGTTCCTGACACGGTCGTGGATCGCGCACGGGAGCTAGTTTCACCAGCCGTGAGTGACGGTCTCGGGTCGAGTGGCGAAGCACCCTCTACCGGATCCACTTCGAGCGGTGAATCCGCTTTCGTCCCCGAAAGCGATCCACCAGCAACGGCGACTGCTGACGGTGGCGAGTCACCCGCCAGTTCGCCGGCCACGTCGCAGGGTCACGCGGCCGTCGGCGACGTCCCGTCCGACGTGGCTGCCGAACTCCGCGCGCTCGATCTCGCACACCTCACTCCCGTCGAAGCGTTGACCGAACTCGACCGGTTGAAGCGGTTACTCGAGGAGTGAGGACCGATCACCCGTCCTCGGCGATCGATTTCCGATAGAAGATCAGTTCGAAGGGATCGTCGAACGTTTCGAACCGCTCGCGGGACACGGCTTCGAACCCTTCTGCCTCGTACAGTCCGCGGGCCGCGGTTTGCTTCGGCCTCGTATCGAGGACGGCCTGTACGAACCCTCGGGACCGGGCGCGCCGCTCGAGTTCCCGGTATATCTGCCGACCGTAGCTGCGTCGCTGCGCGTCGGGAGCGACGCGCATTCGAGTCACCTCGACCGTCGCGTCGGCGAGGGTGGGGACGTACGTCGTGATATACGCCGATTCGTCGATCGGTCGAAACACGCCCATCGCGACGATTCGTCCCTCGACCTCTCCGACGAGGAACTCGCCGCCTGCCTCGAGAAACGACTCGGTGACGCGTTGCAGGTCCTCGTCCGATACGCCTTCGACGTAGGCGCCGACGTCTCGCATGGCGGTTTCGTGGAGTTCCCGGACTCGAGAACCGTCCGCCGGACGATAGCGACGGATCGCCAGTGTATAATCCATATTTGAACGTTCTTCGGACGATCAATAAACTTCGACCTTTGCGGATATCCGAATTGCACGGGCCGGCACAACGCACAACAGGCTTGGCGTGGACGTCTTTCTGTGACATATCGAACGACGATCGGCTGGTCGCTCATCACCTCTGGAATCGTGACGCTGCTGCTCGCGTACCTCCCCGGAAAGTCGTGGTGGTGGGGCGTCGCGCTTCTGGTGCTTGGTATCGTGATTTTCACGGTTCGCCGGTAGCCGGCCGTCGTTACGTCGCGATGGTCACGAAAGCTGGCGACCTGCCATCGATACCGGCGACCGAATCCCCAGTCGAGACTCCGACGTTCGCCGCCGGTTGAAAGGTTAATCCGTCCGGTAAGCGAATGTTTCACCACGACTCACGGGAGGTGATGATCGACATGGGAGAACTAACACTAACCAGCCAGGCGTTCGACGACGGCGACCGAATCCCCGACGAGTACGGTTACACGAAAACGAACGTCAATCCGCCGCTCGAGATCGACGGCGTTCCAGCCGACGCCGAATCGCTCGCGCTGATCGTGGACGACCCCGACGCGAGGAAACCTACCGGCAAGGTGTGGGACCACTGGGTCGTCTGGAATATCCCCGCCGAGACGACGACGATTCCAGAAGACTGGAACGCGGCGGCCGCGACGGTGGGGACGAACGACTTCGGCGAACGCGACTATGGCGGCCCAAATCCACCGGACAGGGAGCATACCTACCGGTTCAGGCTGTTCGCCCTCGATACGACGATCAGACTCGGACCGAAGGCCGACGCGAACACCCTCGAGTCGGCGATCGACGGGCACGTCCTCAAGCGGGCAGAATTCGAGGGCACGTATCCTGCCTGAGAGTCATCTCCAGACGAAGAACCTGAACAGCGAATCGACGGCCTCGGTCGGGTCGGTGCCGACGGATGCTCACTCGCTCACTCGGCCGGCGGCTCGAGCGCGACGAACTCGAGGCCGTGATCGCACAACAGGCGATCCGCGCGGTCGGTCACGGACGGGGAAACGAGGATGCCCCGGACGGTCGCGTCTGCGTGCAAGTCTCGCTCGAGGGCATCGACATAGCGCCGAAGCTGGCTCACCGCGTCGGGACCCACCCGGCGTCGCTTCAGTTCGACCACGACCGCGCGACCGGCCGAGTCCTCGCCGTAGATGTCGACCGCACCAGCGGGCGTGGCGCGCTCCGTCGCCAGCGGCGTAAACCCGGGCTCGAGCAAATCCGGGTCCTCGAGGATCCGCCGGCGGAGGTCCGCTTCAGTACCGACGAGGGACAGTTCGGTCTCGTCGGAACCGGAAAACGCAGACACCTGTTGGATCTCGCGAAATCGCACGTGAAGACGTTCGTCCGGCGCCGATCTAGAACTTTCGAGAACGAGGGACCCGTCTTCGCAGAAAACCTCGTGATTACACCCGGGTGGTTGCCAGTTGACCGGCTGTTGACCCTCGGCGGTGTGGACCAGCGCCGCCCCGTCGGGTTTGAGCATCACGTGTCGATCGCCCGCCTCAAGGAAGCTCGTGGCGCGGCCGTCGTAATCGACGGTACACCGTCCGTAGACGGTCACCATGTCGCTTCGGTCGATCCCACGTGTGATCGCGTCGCGGGCCGCGTCGGGCGTCGGCTCCGTGAGAGTTTCCATCGGCTGACCGTACTCTGAGTCGCTCACTGAATCCTCCTACCGGTGGACCGAATAAAAAGTGTCCGACAGCGAACCGAATCCGCCGCGGAGACGGCGAGAGACAGACGACCGTTCCGCGCGACGAGTTCGATCGGTTACCGGTTCGTTCGAAAACGGAATCGGCTCGAGCAACGGCAGGCCCAAGCGGACACTCGACCCGGATCGGGAGGTCGTCCCAACCGACCCATCCCCCCGCGGGGGGCGGTACCGACTCGAGTCCGCGACCGGCTCGGGTCGGTCCCGGGCCGATGTGCTCGTGGGGACGTCACTCCACGCTGAACGGGCTCTCGCGTGCTGTCCAGTTCCAGCCCGGGAGCCGCTCCTGGAAGCCGGCGGCCAACGCGGCTTCGCAGTCGTCGACACCGGCGTTCTCGTCTTCGTCACCCTGAACGTGGACGTCGACGTAGTGAAACGTCGCCTCGCCGAGCGTCCGTAAGGGCTGCGTGCCAGCTATCGTTGCGGCCAGTTCCCGACCGAGGACTTCGTCGACGATGAAGCCGGGATAATCGCTCTCGACGTCGAGGGTTCTCAGGATGGCGACCATCGCGGCGATATTGACGGCCAGATCACCGTCCGCGAACACGGCGTCGACTTCTGCTCGATACTGCCCTTCGGTCACTGCGTCTACGTCGGTGTCGAAACGGGCCCCGAGATCCGCACGAACGTCGTTGATTATCGGCACGACGACATCTGTGCGGTTTTCGATCCAGTCTCGTTCCTCGACGACGCGGTCACGTGTAATTCTCATCCGATGGGTCCAACTACTGTCTGAATCGCCCTTGTTTTTGCGAAGGCTTTTATACCACGCAAAGAATAGCCTCGAGTAAGCGGGTTCTCCCTGGAATCTTCCCGCACGGACCAGAATGACCGGTCCGGGAGCGTGTTCGTCAGGCACAGAGTAGGATACAATGGCTCGGGAGACGAGACAGAGTGTGATCTACGTTGGCAGCCGGTGTCGACGTAACTCACGTTCGACTTCGACGCGGCGGACGCCGGTTGGCGGCCCACGTGGTGTCGAACGCCGTCATCGGGTACGGAGCGATATCCTGTGCCTGCCGTCGCATGCGGTCCTGGGCGGCGAGTTCACGCAAGCCACATTCGGCGATTATGAGTACTGTAGAGCAGCAACTCGACGATTTGAAAGCACAGATCACGAGCGAGTTACCGAGCGATATCTCGGTTTCCTCGGTGAAATACGAAGGCCCCGAACTGGTGGTCTATACGCGCGATCCGAAGAAGTTCGCCCAGCAGGGCGATCTCGTTCGACAGCTCGCGAGCAAGCTTCGCAAGCGGATTACCGTCCGGCCGGACCCGAGCGTCCTCTCGCGACCCGAACAGGCGCGCGAGGAGATCATGAACGTCATCCCCGAGGATGCGGGAATCACGGACCTCGACTTCCACGCTGATACCGGCGAAGTCGTCATCGAGGCCGAAAAGCCCGGTATGGTGATCGGTCGTCATGGATCGACACTCCGCGAGATTACGAAAAACGTCGGCTGGACGCCGGAAGTCGTCCGGACGCCACCGATCGAATCCTCGACGGTTTCGAACGTTCGAAGCTTCCTCAAACAGGAGCGCGACGAGCGTCGGGACATCCTAGAGAAGGTCGGCCGACAGATCCACCGCGAGGAGATGTCCGAAGACGAGTACGTCCGCATCACCACGCTCGGCTGCTGTCGCGAGGTCGGGCGAGCCTCGTTCATCCTCTCGACTCCCGAAACGCGGATCCTCATCGATTGCGGCGACAAGCCCGGTGCGGAGGGAGAAGTTCCGTATCTCCACGCACCCGAAGCATTCGGTGCGGGACCACAGACCATCGACGCCGTCGTCCTCACACACGCTCACCTCGATCACTCCGCGCTGATACCGCTCCTGTTCAAATACGGCTACGACGGTCCGATATACTGTACCGAGCCAACGCGAGACCTGATGGGCCTCTTGACGCTCGACTATCTCGACGTCGCAGCCAAGGAAGGGCGCGCTCCGCCCTACGAGAGCGAGCAGGTTCGTGAGGCGATCAAACACACCATCCCCATCGAGTACGGCGACGTCACCGACATCGCGCCGGACGTCAAACTCACCTTCCACAACGCGGGTCACATTCTCGGCTCCGCCGTCTCGCACTTCCATATCGGTGACGGCCTCTACAACGTCGCGTTCTCCGGCGACATTCACTACGAAGACACCCGCCTGTTCAACGGCGCAGTCAACGACTTTCCGCGCGTCGAGACGCTCGTTCTCGAGTCGACCTACGGCGGTCGCAACGACTACCAGACCGATCAGATCGACTCCGAGCGAAACCTGAAGGAAATCATCAGTGACACCTACGACCGGGGTGGAAAGGTCGTCATCCCCGCGTTCGCGGTGGGGCGCTCTCAGGAGATTATGCTCGTCCTGGAAGAGGCGATGCGCAACGGCGACATTCCCTCGATGCCGGTCCACCTGGACGGAATGATTTGGGAAGCGACGGCGATCCACACCACCTATCCCGAATACCTCCGCGACGATCTCCGGGATCGCATCTTCCACGAAGACGAGAATCCCTTCCTCGCCGAGGAGTTCAACCACATCGACGGCGGTGAGGAAGAGCGCCAGGACGTCGCGGATGGCGGACCCTGTATCATCCTCTCGACCTCGGGGATGGTCACCGGCGGGCCGATCATGTCCTGGCTCTCCCACATCGGCCCCGATCCGGACTCGACGCTCGTTTTCGTCGGGTACCAGGCTCAGGGTACCCTCGGCCGGCGCATCCAGACGGGCTGGGACGAAATCCCCACCAGCGAAGTCGGCACCACGGGCAACGGCGGCGGCCGCGGGACCCTCTCGTTGAACATGAACGTCGAAACCGTCGACGGTTTCTCCGGCCACGCCGACCGCGCCGGCCTCGAGAACTTCGTTAAGACGATGAACCCCCGTCCCGAGAAAGTGCTCTGTGTTCACGGTGACGAACGCTCCACCCAGGATCTCTCGTCGGCACTCTACCACGACTTCGACATGCGAACGTTCGCGCCGAAGAATCTGGAGACGTTCCGGTTCCTTTGACCTCCTCGCCTTCCAGGCGGGGCAGTCTCCTCGACTCTGAGCGTCGGATACGTCGTACTCCGTGATTTGAGACGATGGGAACGCCACCTCGTGCGAGGCCCTGACAACGACGTCACTGTCGACGGGGTCACTCGACCGCGTCGGCCGGGTCGACGACAGCTCCGGTATCCGGATAGACGCCGATCTGATCGCACACATCGGCCATCGGACACGCCTCGGGGTCCTCGAGACAGGCCGGCTGCTGTGCCGTGCAGTACTCCCTGCCAAACTGGATCGTCGCCGTGTGTCCGAACCCGCACTTCGCCGCGGGGACGTCCCGTTCGAGAACAGCACGGACTTCTTCGTGGTCAGCGGTCGGTGGTGCGATCCCCATGCGCCGATAGATCCGGTGGACGTGGGTATCGACGGGAAAGACGCCGCTGCGACCGCCCGCGAAGAGCAACACACAGTCTGCCGTCTTCGGCCCGACGCCCCGTACCTCGAGCAGCGTTTCTCGCACTGTCGACGGAGACGCGTCTTTGACGAACGAATCGAATTCGGCGGCTGAGCCGAATTCCTCGCGGACCCACGAGGCGGCATCGATGAGAACCTCCGACTTTTGATTGTAGAGCCCCGCGGGGCTGATGGTTTCGGCCAGCATCGACTGCTCCGCGTTCGCGAGAGAGTCGGCGAGGTCGACACCGTCTCCGTCGTACTTGTCGATCAGCGCGTCGTGTGCCGGCTGACTCGCCGCATCGCTCGTATTCTGGCTCAGAATCGTTCGCACGAGGCAGGTGAACGCGTCCTGACCGCCGTAGGTCTTCTGCCAGTACAATTCACCTAGTCGGTCGATAACGATCTCTGCACGGGTGTCAGCGGTCGCAGGATCGAACTCGGCGGGCGAACCGCCGCCGTCCGATCCGCCGCTGATGTTGACCGCCGGCTCGGGATCGTCGCACATGTGGAATCGTTCGAACTCGGCGAATAAAATCGCGCCGGAACCGTCGATCGCTCGCGCCGCAGCCATCGTCTCCGATTACTCGACCGTGACGGTCACCGTCACTTCGGCGCCCGCAGCCAGCGCGCCGACGAGGTCGCGGTCGAATCCCTCGGCTGCGAACTCGGCTCCGAGCAGTATCGTTCGTCCGTCTACGTGGTCGCTCGTCCGGCCGACGGCGCTTCGGTCGTCGGTGAATTCGAGTGCCGGATCGCCTCGGCCCGTCACCGACTGCCGGTGACTGCCCGCCTCGACGGTGACCGTGATCGTCGCATCGACATCTCGGCACGCCGTGACGAATTCGCGATCGAAGTCCACCGGCGCGCGGTCGGCACCGATCGCGAGAATACAGTCACCGGCGGGGGTAAGGTAGTCGTCGGTCGTCACCTCGAACGTACTCGCGTGAGTTGCGCTGACGTTCTCGTGACCGCGAGCGTGGATGACCTCTTCCATGCGATGTGGTTCGGTGCCGGCCGGAAAACGGAATCGAATCGAGATCCGAGCGACTCGAGGTCGGCCCGCGATCGGACGTCGTGTTCGCCTGTGGCCGATGCGGACGTTGCATCGATCGTACTCGACCGTATCTGTCACGGCACTCGATTTCCTCGCCACTCTCGAGGATGCTGGCTCCAGGGCCGGAATCGCCTGACTCGACCGGTACTGTCCCGAACGGCCCCGAAAGAGCGGCCTGAAGAGGCCCGAAAAAGGACAACAGAGCGACGTCGAACGAATGGCGGGTGTTACTGGATCCCGTGATGGATCACACCAGACTGGCGCCGTCGAACTCGCCGCGGCTGTATTCGATGTCCATCAGATCGAGGATCGTCGGGGTGATGTCGAACAGGTCGGCGTCTTCGATCGCTGCATCGGGGCTGTCGATGTAGAGCGCCGTGTCGTCGAAGCTGTGCATCCCGTTTCGTGGCCCCGTATCGAAGACCTCCGAATCGGCCTTGAAGCCAGATTTGAGGTCGAAGCCCTTGTTCGGAATCGCGACCAGATCTGGTGCGATGTCGTCGTGATCACCGCGGAACGCCTCCTCTTTTTCGACGACGCGGTCGACGACGTTGTTCCCGTCGGGCCCCTCGAGCGCCTCGAGGCTGGCCTTGAGTTCGTCGCGCACCGCGTCGTACTCGGACTCGGGAACGGAGCCGCGGGGTTCGCGACCCTCGAGATTGATGTAGAAGCGGCCGGGAATGAACGAGTAGGCCTTCGTGTCGTCGGTGATGTCGCCCAGTTCCTCCGGTTCGTCGGTCCGGAAGGAGAGCCACCCCTCCTCGCGGAGCCACTCGTTGAAGTGAACCTCGTAATCGAGGCTGGTGAAGCCGTGGTCGGAGGCGACGATCAGCGTGACGTCGTCCGCCAGCGCGTCCCGCAAGCGGCCGATGTAGTCGTCAACCTTCCTGTAGAAGTCGATGAAATCGTCCTTGTACTCACCGTCGCGCTCGTAATCTTTGAACAGGAAATGGTTGACCCGGTCAGTGGTCATGAAGACGCCGAAAAAGAGGTCCCAGTCGTCTTCTTCGATATAGTGTTTGAACGCCTCGAACTGGGCATCGACCGTGGCGTTGGCGTCCTCGATGAACTCGGTCTTGTCTTCTTCGTGACCGAGTTTCGGATTGACGTCGATTCGGTAGTCTAGCGTCTCGAGGTAATCACGTACGTCGTCCGGGTAGGCGGCCTTCTCGAGGTCGGGAGAGAGAAAGCCCGAGACCATACGCTGGACGTTCCGCTGGGGTGGGAACGTGACAGGGACGTTCATCACCGTGGCTTTCCGACCGTTTTCCTGCACGCGATCCCAGATGCGGTCGGCCTGAACTTCCCGACCCATCGGGACGTAGGTGTCGTACGTCCCGACTTCCCGATCCTGAAAGCCGTAGACCCCGGTCTCTCCTGGGTTTACCCCGGTCGTCAGCGACGGCCAGCAGGCGCTAGATTCGGGCGGAACGATACTCGAGATTTCATTTGCCGTTCCGTCGTCTGCGATTGCAGCGAAGTTCGGGAACAGTTCTTCATTCTCCGACAGGAGACTATACGGCACGCCGTCGACCCCGATAAATGCGACCCGAGGATCGCCGTCGCCCCGCAATCGATCGAACAGACCCATGGTCACCCGTAGTTCGACCGTATACAAGAAGGTTCGTTTCGAGACAGTGTTTTGCGAACGGATGCCACCCCGATCGCCGCAGTGCAACTACTCGTCGACTCACATCGCCAAACAGCGGAATCGAGTTGTGCAGACTGGAGAACGGATCAGGTTGAACGGGGTCGTCTAGTCGTCGGTCGCAGTCGAGTCGTCGGGGTCGAAGTTGGTCGGGATGACCGTGAGGTGGTCCATTCCCACGCCAGAGTCGATTGTGACGTCGGTCGAGGACGTTCGAACGGGCGAGTTGGAAGCTGCCATACGAGAGGAAGTACGCCGGGAATCGGCATAAAATTACCCATGCTCATAATGCATGCACCGGGCGGCCGTGGATAACTCTGGGGTATCCGCCGAAGTGACCGCGGGAGAAAGGGCCGTCCTGCGCGCGGTCCGACGCGCTACTGTTACGTGGAGATCGCTGTGTCTACTCGAAATTCTGTTCGTAGAGATCCTGAGCGTGTTCGATCGCGTCGTAGGCGGCTTGTTTGTCCTCCCAGCCTTGCGTTTCCACTTCCTTCCCCGCTTCGAGGTTCTTGTAGGTCGAGAAGAACTCGTCGATTTCGTCGCGTTGCTGTTGGGGGATATCGTCGAGATTCTCGATGTGATCGTAGCGAGGATCCTCGACCGGGACGGCGATAACCTTGTCGTCCTGTTCTCCGTCGTCGTCCATCTTCATGAGCGCGACCGGACGGGCCTCGATAACACAACCGGGGAACGTCTGGTCTTCGACGAGAACGAGGACGTCGAAGGGATCCTCGTCGTCGTAGTAAGACTGGGGAATGAACCCGTAGTCGCTTGGATAGTGGACGTTGCTGTGGAGCACGCGGTCGAGGACGACGCCCGGGACGTCCTTGTCGTACTCGTACTTGTTTCGTTCGCCCTTGAGACACTCGACGACAGCGTAGATCTCTTCGGGTGGATTCGGTCCGGTTTCGAGGTCTTCCCAGAGGTTGACCATGTATCGGAAACTCCAGCGTCGATCAAAAAGTACTTTCGTAATCGAGTGTCACTATCGACGTGACGGTTGCCAGATACCCGACAGACACGAACAGGACTTAATCCACCGGTGTCTGGCGGTGTAGCGGTCGGTAGCGGGCTGTCCGACCGGCTGATACGAAGTAATAGTTGACAAGTCTTAAATAGTCTGGTGACATTTGCACACGTATGTCAGAGGCACAATCAATCACCGGCGAACAGAGTATTGCACGCGAACTCACAGCCTTCCAGAACAACATCCTCGTCATCCTCGCGAAAGAACCCATGTACGGGCTCGCGATCAAGCGCGAACTCGAGGACTACTACGGGACGGAAGTGAACCACGGGCGACTCTACCCCAACCTCGACGAACTCGTCAACCTCGGGTTGGTCGAGAAGAGCGAACTCGACAAGCGAACCAACCAGTACTCGCTGACCGACGACGGCTACGACGCCGTCCTCGACGGCATTCAGTGGACGCTTTCGAAGGTCGTTACGGGCGACGACCGCGCCGACGAAATCACCGACATCGTCGAAGACAGCTACTAAAGTCGTCGATCCGGAACCGGCTGGTCGGCGGCTTCGAAGAGGAGTTCGATCGACTCTTCGATCACATTCTGTTGTTTTTCGTCGGGCCAGGCGTTCCGAACGAAGTATTCGGTCCGAAACTCCAGAACCTCCTCGCTCGTGAGCGATTCGATCGGTTTGGCGTAGTGATTGCTCGCGAAGTCGGCCAGCGACGACGCGTTGTCACCGTGAACGTCGCCGTGTGCCTCCCTGACGGTTTCGACCAGATCGCGATTGCGAGCGTCGATGGCATCCCAGTCGTCCGGGTCACCGGCCCCCTCGAGTCGAATCTCGACTGCGCGATCGATGTCCTCGATGCGGTCCGTCCTGATGACGCCGTCTTCGTGCCACGACTCGGGATGGAGGACGAGAACATCGTCGCCCTCGTCGTCTCGAATACGAGCCGTGAACTCGTGGCCCGACAGCAGTTCGTCGCGCCTGCGCTCGTACGCCCCGCGCTCGTTCTCGTCGACAGCAGATCGCTCGAGTCGGGTTAGCCGTTCGGCTTCGTCGACGACGCGGCTGGGGAGGTCAGCGCCGCCGGTATCCGTTCCGCCAGCACTTCGGCGCGCGGGAGATCCATCGGTCGTCGACGTTCGTCCCGTCTCGTTCGGCTCACCGTCGTCACCATCGGAGTCGACTGTGTTCCGATCGGCCATAGCAAATCGTATGCACTCGATCCGGTTTCCACTTGCCGATTCGAACGTGGTGGCTCGCCCCGTTCAGGGGTCATCTCGACTGTGGTCGAACAGGTTCGTCCTGCCTGGTCGAACCGGCCGTTCAGACGTGAACGAAGCGGTCGTCTCAGACCTGGTCTAACGCTTCGTTCGCGAGGTCGTCCGCACGGTCGTTGATTTCCCGCGGGACGTGCTCTATCGTCCACTCGTCGAACGACGCGAGGAGTTCGTGGACGGTGACGCGTTTCTCTCGGAGGTCGGGGTTGGTGGTGTCGTACTCGCCGCGGACCTGATTGACGATGAGCTCCGAGTCGCCGCGAACGTGGACCTCGTCATAGCCGAAGTCGCGCGCCGTCTCGAGGGCGGCGATCAACGCCTCGTACTCGGCCTGGTTGTTGGTCGCTCGACCGATCGTATCGTTCCCTTCGGCGACGATTCCGTCACCGGTGACGATCACCCAGCCGATTGCCGCGGGGCCGGGATTGCCCCGACACGCGCCGTCGAAGTAGACGTGGGCGCGCCCGCCGGCGTCACGGAGCAGCGCCTCGATACCCTGCGGATTCGAGCCCTGTACGACGACCTTGTTGTCGTATGCGACTGCGGTCGCACCCTGTCGGCTCGCCCGCCAACGCTCGTGGTCCGTGTTTCCCGACTCGACGGCGACATCGGCCTCCTCGAGCCGTTTACGAGCCTCCTCGACGTCGCATTCGATGACCGACATCCGTGTCCGTGGTCCGGCGGATCCGGATAAAGGCTTTCCGGTTCCAAAGCGTAAACCTGGTGTTTGAACACTCACGTCGCCCGTTCTCGGCAAATACGGGCGAGTAGACGAAAATCCTTACCAAATATTTATATACTATGGTGATACTACTATAAAAGTGCGATGACACGGTCCACCCGCCAGCGGGAGCGAATGCGCGAGACGGACGAGACCGAGGAACAAGAGGGGGTACGCGCCTGCCCCGAGTGTGAATCGGATAATCTCGTTAAGGACTCCGACCGGGGAGAGCTCATCTGTGAAGACTGTGGGCTCGTCGTGGAGGAAGAACAAATCGACCCAGGCCCGGAGTGGCGGGCGTTCAATCACCAGGAACGACAAGAAAAGTCCCGCGTCGGTGCGCCGACGACACAGACGATGCACGACAAGGGGCTGACGACGACGATCGACTGGAAGGACAAGGACGCCTACGGACGCTCTATTTCCTCGAAAAAGCGTAGTCAGATGCATCGGCTACGTAAGTGGCAGGAACGTATCCGAACGAAAGACGCAGGCGAACGAAATCTGCAGTTCGCACTCAGCGAGATCGACCGCATGGCCTCAGCCCTGGGTGTCCCGCGCTCGGTCCGCGAAGTCGCGTCGGTGATCTACCGGCGCGCGCTCAGAGAAGACCTGATCCGCGGCCGCTCGATCGAGGGCGTCGCGACGTCTGCGCTGTACGCTGCCTGCCGCAAGGAGGGAATTCCACGAAGCCTCGAGGAAATCTCGGAAGTCTCTCGCGTCGAACGCAAAGAGATCGGTCGCACGTATCGATACATCTCGCAGGAACTTGGCCTCGAGATGCGTCCCGTCGACCCGAAAAAGTACGTCCCGCGCTTCTGTTCTGAACTCGAACTGTCCGAAGAGGTCCAAACGAAGGCCAACGAAATCATCGAGAAGACGGCCGAGGAAGGATTGCTCTCGGGCAAGTCGCCGACTGGATACGCCGCAGCCGCGATTTACGCTGCGTCGCTGCTCTGTAACGAAAAGAAAACCCAGCGAGAAGTCGCCGACGTTGCACAGGTGACCGAGGTGACGATCCGGAACCGGTACCAAGAACAGATCGAAGCGATGGGCATTCACGGCTAACTGAGTTCCGTCTCAGCCCTATTTTTCATACAGGTCGAAACCAGGACGCGAGCGGCCGCACCGTCGTCGACTTCGTGGCTCGTCGCTTCGAGCGGGTGGACCGTCCGTCGATATTCCTCTCCGTCGATTCACAATCGGACGAGGAGAATACCCTCGGGCGTGACCCCGAGGCGATTCACTCGTCTTTGCCGACGCTGATGACCTGCAACAGCGAGTAGACGGGAACGCCTTCGAGTTCCTCGAGACCCTGTTTGTCCGCGAGGACGACGCAAGCGAGCGGTTTTCCGCCTTCCGCACGGATCGCCTCGATCGTCTCTCGCATGGTCGTACCGCTCGTAATCGTGTCGTCGACCACGTAACACTCGCGGTCGCGGATGCCGGCGAAGTTCCTCGAGAACGTGCCGCCGAGTTCCTCGATGTCGCCTTCCTCCCACTGGTGTTTCGCGGGAGTGTAGGTTCCGAGGTCTGTCTCGAGTTCGCGCGCGACCAGGGTGGCGATGGGTCCGCCGGCCTTTTCGATGCCGATCGTCAGGTCGACGTCTTCGCCGTGTTTGGCGAGCAGGTCGGCCATCGCTTCGGCGACGGCGCTCATTCGCTTGCTATCTCGTCCGATCGCGGACCAGTCGACGTGGATGTCTTGCGGACCGCCGTTGTCCGGTCGCTGCGGTGATTGATCGGAGGGTTGGGGAGTCGTGCCGCTGCGCTCGACGAGCCAACTCGCCGTCTCGCGGGAAACGTTCAGTTCGTCGGCAATCTCACCTTTCGAGAGCCCGCGGGCTGCAAGCTCTGCCGCGCTCTCGATTAGGTCGTCGACGTTTTTCATATGGGAGCGAATTCGACCGCCGTTTTTATAGGCGTGTCGTCCTCGACACGCTCGGACGATCCATGACCGGCCGCTGCGACGTTTGCGGTGATCTCGGGGAACGCCCTGTCGACCGCGTCCAATCCATAGATACCGGTTACGATCGCCTCGAGAACCTCGTCCGGGAGTGCCGCAAGCGTTTCCGTCGCGGCCTCGAAGTGGGTGCGATTTGAATTGACACTGCCGACGAGCGCCTTGTTGTGGAGGACGAGTTCGCGGTGGAGGCGGCCGCCATCGACCTCGAACGACCAGTCACCGGGGACCCCAAGGAGGGCAGCGACGCCGTTCGGAGCGAGCGCGTCGATAGACTCGAAGGCGTGTTTCGCGTAACCGGTTGCCTCGTAGATAACGTCCATTGGCTCGTACGCAGTGGCGATTTCGGAGACCGGCGTTTCGCGTGAGTCGACGTACGTTGCGCCGAGTCGTTCGATGACGTCGATGGACGGATCGGGTCGATCCCGACGGCCGAGGCAGTAGACTCGGTCGTATCCGAGCGTCGTCGTGAACATCGCGACGGTCAGCAGTCCCAGTGAACCGTTTCCGAGAACCAGCGCGGATTCCGGCTCCCAGTCGAACGCCGACCGGGTCGCGCGGGCGTGTTGGAGCGCTTTTTCGGAGATGCTGATCGGCTCGACGAGAAAGCCCCACGGTGCTAATTCGTCGGGAATTGGGACGAGAGAGTCAGCCGGACTCGTGACGTATTCTGCCATGAATCCATGGGCACCGAGGATGCCGCGTTCGACGTACTCACCCTCCGGTGCCATGTCTGGTTCGCCCCGCTCGAAGTACTCGTTCGTCTCGGCCCCCGCAGGCGGTCGACGGACCGTCGGGACGACGTACTGTCCTTCCTCGAGGGACGTCCCGTTCGCGTCTTCGACGATGCCGACGGCCTCGTGTCCCAGAATCAGCCGGTCGTCACCGGCGGGCGTCCCGCCGTGGCTCCCCTCGATGACTTCGTAGTCGGTACCGTCGACACCGACGCGACAGACCCGGACGAGTGCGTCGCCGGTGGCTGGTTCTGGAACAGGCCGTTCGACGATTTCGGGAACCCCCGCTCCCGGCTCGACCGCGATAGCTTTCATAGTAACTCAGTATGTGCCGTGCTTATAAATATTTATTCCTATTCGAGTAAATTACTGTCGTATCGGATCGCCGAATCGTCTAACCGGCGTGAACGGATCGAACATCCCCATTCGACTCTTCGCGACCGGCAACGATTATCAGGCTGCCCACACCTGTACGTCACATGGAACGATACGACCTCGTCTACCAACTTTACGACGAGTACGACACGAAGACGTTGCGGGAGTACCAGGAGTTCGTCGACGTCTTTCCGGCTGTCGATTCGCGCGTCGCTCTCGAGCACTGGCAGGGCGCGACCGAGGAACTCGAACAGCGAAAGGACGAGATTCGCTCGTCGTTCGCGGCCGGCGAGACGTTCGCGGAGATCGTTGCCCACGCGACCCGCGACCAGGCCTTCACGGCCCTCGATCTCGAGGCGAAGTACGGCAGAGCCGTGAACGTCCTCGTCCTCGACGTCGACGAGACGCTCCGGTCCGCGGGCGGGACAGATAACGAGATTCCACGGGACACGCTGCACTTCCTGACGGAGTTTCACGAAGCCGGCGTACCGATCGTCATCTGTACGGGCCAGACCCTGGAGAACGTCAAGGGGTTCGCGATCCAGGGACTCGGTAGTGAGATCGTCCACTCGGGGGACCTCTCGATCGTTTACGAGGCGGGGACGGGCGTGTTCACGCCTGGTCACGGTGCTGACACGAAGCAGTTGCTCTACGAGGATCTCGATGAATCGATTCGGACCGTCTTCGACGGCGTGCGATCACGTGTGCTTCCCGAAGCCCCCGAGGGGCTCCGACGAGGCTGTCACCTCCAGGGCAACGAGTTCAACATCACGATGAAACCCAACTACGAAACCGGCTCCGCAGACGCCCGTGAGATCATCGACGAGGCGCTCGTGTATCTGATCGATCTGCTCGCAAACGCTGTCGTTACGGCGCTCGAAGGGGACGAAAACGACGACGCCGATGAACTGATGCTGGCCGGCGAAACGGTCGTCGACTGGACGCGCGCGTTCTATGCGATCCAGGATCTGGAGGTCAGGGCCGTTCTCGAGGGCGAAGGCGCGTACCCGGATCTCGACGCAGAGGCCGTCCCAGACCGGCTCGCATCGGTCCTCGAGCGCATCGACGTCGCGTACTACGAGGCCGATGCGGCCGAAATCGGCAGTCTGGAATTGAACAAGGTGGTCGGCGTGGAGCGGGCGCTCGACGTCCTCGGCGTCGGTGATCCGTTCGCGCTCGTGATGGGCGACTCGAAGAGCGACCTACGGGTTATGAAGTGGGTCGCAGACACGGACGCCGGCATATCGGCAGCGCCCGAACACGCCTCGCAGGATACACTCCAGCACGTCCTCGAGACGGACGAACTCGTCTTCGACCGTGGGAAAAGCGTGGATGTTCTCAGAACGGTCTACGCGCTCAACCGATTCGCCCGTCTCGGCTAGGATTTTCGCTTCTATCGTTTCCGGTGGAATTCCTGCTCCAGTCTGAAACCAGAATTTCGACGCCATCGGCAGTGGCCGCCACTAACCGTGAGACACCTCTTAAATGGCCAGAATACGAATGCCGGCTCATCAGTTGACTCGAGGGCGATTGTTCGATCAGATCGAACCGCTCGACCGAGTTCGGGTACTGTCCCGCGACACCGATAGTCGGCGAGTACGCGTCAGGTGAGCAGACAAATCGGCCGCCCACTTCCGAACTCGGACAGTGTCGCCGCTTGGACTCGCGATTACACTCGAGGTGACCCACGAATGACGACAATTACAGAACTGACGCTTTCGACTGACGAGTTCGCACTCGCAAAGACCTTCCAGCAACTACTGGCCCTCAACGTCCACGTCGAAAGCGTCGTCACGGAAGGTCCGGTCCGGACGACGCCGCTGGTCTGGTTTTCGAACGTCGACCGCAGTGAACTCGAGGAGGCCCTCGCAGCCGACCCGACAGTAGCCGAGTACCGCCAGTTGCTCGGGAGAACCGAGGAGGGTGAATATTCTACCGTCTCCAGTACATCGACGCTGTGGGCTCCGTCTGCCGGTGTGTATACAGGCATCGCGGGACGGTTCTCGATGCGCAGGTTTCCGATGGCAGGTGGACGCTTCGACTCCTTTTCACTCGGCGCGAGGACCTCTCGATGGCCGTCTCGGATCTCGAAGAACGAGGCGTCACCATCGACGTCAAGCGCATGGTCGAGGCCGGTCAGAACGAAGACTTCGAAACGACGGCGGGACTGACGGCACCGCAGCAGGAAGCCATCGCCGAAGCGTATCGGCAAGGGTACTACGACGTCCCCCGCGAAATCTCGCTCGAGGAACTCGCGAACGAGTTCGAAATTTCTCATCAGTCTCTTTCCGAGCGGCTTCGACGAGCAAACCGCGTTCTCGCGGGCGAACTGTTGGACAGTTCTACCGGCGAGCTGGCGAGACCAGATTGACGACCGCGACTGACCGTCGTTTTCACACGGTCGCCGCCCATTGCACACGAACTCGGTCGCAGAGGGACGTTGCCGGCACGCGTTTTTTGGCGCTGCTCGACGGAAGGGGTGGTATGGCGTATCACGATCCCGGTCGAGTCGACCCGCTGTCGCTTCATGGCGTCGTTCCCCCGACCGTTACGGTGTTTCGGGACGACGAGTCCGTCGATTACGAGGCGACCGCGTCACACGCTCGATTCGTCGTCGATCGGGGAGTTCACGGCGTCTTTCCCCTGGGCACCAACGGCGAGTTCCCGCTCCTCTCGGGCGAGGAGCGCGACGGCGTGGTCGAGGCCGTCGTCGACGAGATTGGCGACGAAGTGCCGGTCATCGCCGGCGTTGGCTCCCCGAGCACCTATCGGACCGTCGCTCACGCCGAGCACGCCGAATCGGTCGGTGCGGACGGCATCGTCGTCGTGACACCATACTACTATCCGCTGGACCACGACGGGGCACTCGAACACTATCGACGGGTCGCCGAAGCCGTCTCCCTCCCGCTGTATATTTACCACATTCCGAGCAAAACCGGCAACGAACTCTCGCTCGAGACGCTGGCCGACCTCGCGGAGATCGACACCGTCGTCGGCTGTAAAGACTCGAGCAAAAACGTCCCCTGGCTCGCACAGGCGATCGACGCACACCCCGATCTGACCTTTCTGGCGGGGTCCGATTCGCTCGTCTTTACCGGGCTCGAGATCGGCTGTTCGGGCGCGGTTAGCGCGGTCGCGAACGCGTTCCCCGAACTGGTCGTCGACTGTTACGAGGCCTACGATTCGGGCGACGAGGCCCGTGCACGCGATTTGCAGAGCGACATATATCGCGTGCGAGAGGCGTTCAAGACCGGTGGCGCGTACATGTCCGGCGTCAAAACGGCCCTCGAGATGCGAGGATTCCACGCCGGTCCGCTGCGGAGCCCGCTTCGACTGAAAGACGACGAGTCCGCACGAGAGATGCGTGACCGACTCGAGGATGTCGGCCTCGAAGGCCTCTGATCGCTCGGGGTACGTCCGGTCACGACGCGGGAACTTTTGTTCCGGCCGTCGAATGGCGGTCATGGAACTCAGCGATGAACAAACGGCCGTTCGAAACGCGGTCCGAGAGTTCGCCCGAGAAGAGATCAGACCGACTGCACTCGAAGCGGACGACGAACAGGAGTTCCCCGAGGAGGTCTGGGACGGCCTCGCCGAGATGGATCTGACGGGTCTGACGGTTCCCGAAGAGTACGGCGGGTACGACGCGGGCCCGGTTACGGCGGCCGTGGTAAACGAGGGAGTCGCATACGGGATGTTGGCCGTGGCGACGGCGCTGTCGGTCCACTCCCTCGCGACCTCCTGCATTTCGGAGTTCGGGAGCGAGACGCAGCAAGACCGCTGGCTGCCCGAAATGGCCGATGGGCGGCCGGTCGGGGCGTTCGCGCTGTCGGAGCCACACGCCGGATCGAACCCTGCAGAGATGTCCACCCGAGCGAAACCGGACGGTGACGAATACGTCATCGACGGCGAGAAGCAGTGGATTACGAATGGCGAGCGGGCAGGCGTCTATATCCTCTTCGCAAAGACCGATCGCGACGACCCGTCGACGGTGACTCAGTTTCTCGTCCCCGGCGACGTCGACGGACTGATCGTCGGCGAGAAAGAGGACAAGTTGGGCCTGCGTGCGAGCGACACCACGAGCCTGACCTTCGACGGCGTCCGGATTCCCGCCGAAAACCGGTTGACCGAGGAGGGTGCGGGGCTGTCGGCCGCGTTCCACATCCTCACCGGCGGCCGGATCGCCATCGCCGCCCAATCGGTCGGGCTCGCCCAGTGCGCGCTCGACGAGGCGCTGGCCTACAGTCAGGAACGCGACCAGTTCGGTGGACCGATCGCCGACATTCAGGCGATTCGCCACAAGCTCGCAGAGATGGCGACCCGAGTCAAGGCAGCGCGACTGTTGACCCGAGACGCCGCACGGAAACGGGCCGCAGGCGGTGCGGCGCTCGAGGCGAGCATGGCGAAGTATTTCGCGAGCGAGACGGCGATGTTCACGACCAACGAGGCCGTTCAAATCCACGGCGGCTACGGCTACGTCACCGAAGGCGAGGTCGAACGACTCTACCGCGACGCCAAGATAACGGAAATCTACGAGGGGACGACCGAAATACAGAAACAGGTCATCGCGCGGGAACTGCTCGAGTGACGGGGTCACAGATCGGAACGGGCCTACGTGACACAGCCGGACGACCCGTAGCTATGTGGGGTGTTGATCCCAACGGACTCCTCGGCGCCGACTCGAGGTGGGCCGGCCGGCGTTCGGACACTTCGCTCCGCTCTCGCAACGACACCGATGGTAGTACTGATCGGTCTCGATCGGGATATCGTCTCGACAGGAACCACAGTCGCAGCCGTTGGGAGCGGATTGCTCGTCGGAATCATGCTGGACTATACGCTAGAGGGCGCCCAACCGGGCTCTGGAAATCCCGTGATGACAACGATCGCATCGCTCGTGGGGCCGGAGCCGCGACGGGCCTCCGCTAGCTCCTCGTGCCACGGGAATACATATCGACGTTTCTCCGCGTCACGGGTACTTCCTCTGGGGACCGACGCTACCGTCTGCGGTCCGTCACCACCGACGGCCATCGACCGATGCCCCGAACGAGGGCTGAGTTGGTCCGGACGACCGAAGCTCCTAATCACCCGTCGTCCCTATCGGGACGTATGACCGGGTACGACGCCATCGTCTATGATCTGGACGGGACGCTCGTCGAACTGGACGTCGACTGGAACGCCGTCGCCGTCGACGTCCGCGAGGTGTACGTCCGTTCGAACGTCGACCCCCCGGGGGATGGCCTCTGGGACATGCTCGAGTCGGCGAGCGACGTGGGACTGGCCGCGGAGGTCGAATCCACAATCGCGGTCCACGAACACGACGGCGCGCGGACGTCCGTTCGACTCGCCCGCGCCGACGAGTTACTCGAGCGGTCACACCCAACAGGGGTCTGTTCGCTGAACTGCGAACGGGCCTGTCGGATTGCGCTCGAGGAACACGCGCTCGAACCGGCTGTCGACGCGGTCGTCGGACGGGACACGATCGGAACGTGGAAACCCGATCCGGAGCCGCTGCTCGCGACCGTCCGCAAACTCGACGCCGACCCTGGGCGGGCGCTGTTCGTCGGCGATTCCGCCCGAGATCGCGAAACTGCAAAACGAGCGGGTGTCGATTTCGAATACGTCGGCGAAGGGGCGTCGGGCGTCTGAACTCGCCACCGGCCGCTCGGTGAGACGGTACGTTCGGTCATACGGTCTGCTGTAACGATGTACCGGTGCAACCGCGACCGTCTTGTGGGTGCACCGGCAATGACGTACAGTAGTCCGTATCAATCACCCCTGATGACGCTTCGCGTACGCGAACACCGCGATAGACGTGAGCAACCAGACGAGGGCCCCGACCCGAACCGCGAACTCGACGCGAGCGCCCCAGTCGGGCAAGGTGGCGGTCGTCGACAGAACGGCGACGACTGGTGCACCGATCAGGATGGTCGCAACGAACGTCGTTTGCATGACCCAGCCGTAGTCGACGCCGTCCGGCGAGGTCGTTTCGACGCGTTCTGGCACGCCTGAGTATGATCTCCCGGTCCTCTTAAGCATCGCGGGTGCGTGTCATGTCCGATTCACCCCGTGGAAATCGAGAACAACGACGTTTAATCGTGGGAGCCCAACCAGTGGGTATGCCTACCGTACGGGATCTCCGAGCGAAGGCGGGTGAAGAACCGATCACGATGCTGACGGCCTACGACGCGCCGACGGCTACGATCGTCGACGAAGCCGGTGTCGACATCGTCCTCGTCGGAGACAGCCTCGGAAACACCAGTCTTGGGTACGAAACCACGCTCCCGGTAACCGTCGACGATATGGCTCGCCACACCGGTGCAGTCGCCCGCGCGACCGAAGACGCGCTCGTCGTCGCGGACATGCCCTTCCTCTCGGTCGGCGTCGACGAACGAGCGAGCGTCGAGAACGCGGGCCGGATGCTCCAGGAAGAAGATGCTCACGCGGTGAAACTCGAGTCCGGCCCACACACCGTTGAATTGACAGAGAAGTTGGTCCAACTCGGCATTCCGGTGATGGCCCACCTCGGGCTCACGCCCCAGCACGTCAACAAGTACGGCGGCTATCCACGACAGGGGACGGACCGAGAAGCCGCCCAGCACATCCTCGAACTGGCCAGGGCTCACGAGAAGGCGGGCGCGTTCTCGCTCGTCCTCGAGCACGTCCCGTCGAACCTCGCGGCGGAAGTCACGTCGGCGCTCGGCATCCCGACCATCGGGATCGGTGCCGGTCCCCACTGTGACGGTCAGGTCCTCGTGATCGACGACGCGATCGGACTCAGCGAGTGGTCGCCTTCGTTCTCGAAGCAGTTCGGAAACGTCCGCGCGGAAATGGAGTCCGCGATCGGTGCGTACGTGTCTGCGGTGGAATCCGGCGAGTTCCCCGCCGAGGAACATAGTCACGAGGAAGGAAACCTCGAGGACATTTACTGACGGAGTCAGGTACCGAAACGGGTTCGCTCGACACCGGAGGTCGAAAAATGCCAATGCAGGGACGAGAGCTGACGATCCCTCTCGACGATTGGTCAGCCCGATCCGGTCCCAGTCCGCCGTGTCTCCGGACGAGTCGCTCACGCCAGCCCAAATATTAGGGAAATAATACATCATACGACCATACAACGGCATTTAGGATAGTGTTTATATATTTCGATTCCCGACTTGACGGTACGCCACCGAGGATGGACACATGTCCGAATCACCGAGGAAAGCGCCCGGGAAATCGGGATCTACGGTCGACGAGAGGGACCACCTGCAACACGTTACCGTCCAGAAAGACAATGTCGCGGTCTGTACGATATTCCCGCGAGAAATCGGCGAGAATGCGGCATCGGAGCAGTGGATCACCGCGATGACCGATTCGTTCGTCACGCTCGAGCAACGGCGGTAGCCGTTCGGCTGAACCTGCCTTCGCTCGGAACGCGATTTTCGCCCGGAACCTGCCTTCCGCTGGAACCGTGACGCGAGCGTGGACTCGTCGCACGAAAACGAGTCTCGAGACTGCACCCACAGACGCTCTGGTGACGTATCTCACGAATGTGGAACGCATAGCGGGCGCCAACCGACCGGTGACGAGTGCCCGGTTCCAACTCGTGATCTCGAATCTCGTCAGTTCGCGACCAGGGGTGAAACTGAAAAGCATCGCTCAGCGAGCGTCAGTTGTCGATCGTCGCGAGAAATTCGTCGACAGCCGAATTGAATGCCGACGGTCGTTCGCGCATCGAGAGGTGACTCGCATCTTCGATCTCGGCCAGTTCGCCGCCGTCTATCTCGTCGGCGAGATACTCGTGGAACCATGGCGGTGTCAGCCGATCGAATTCGCCGTAGACGGCGAGAACAGGTGCGTCGATTTCCGCGAGCTGGTCGCGAACGTCGAACTCGTGGCACGTCAGAAAGTCCCTGCGCGTCACGTCCTGCCCGCACTCGTGCATCCGTTCGATCGATCGCTCCCGAAGTTCCGGGTCCGGATCGTGAAAGAGCCGATCGGGTTGGTGTAAAAATTCCACTGCCCGCTCGAAATCCGACTTGAGCCACGTCAACAGATCGTCGAGGACGCCGAGACGGGCGCCGGTTCCCGTCAACACGACGGCGGTCGGCTCGAATTCGCGCTCGAGCAGGATGTGCAAGACGACAGCACCGCCGAGGGAGTTCCCGAGGAGAATTTCCGCGTCGGTTTCATCGACGACGGCCAGTACGTCGTCCGCGTAGGCCGAAAGTGCCGTATACCCTGGACTTGCGTCCGCGTCAGACGAGTCTCCATGGCCGCTGAGATCCATCGTCACGATCGGGTATCGATCCGCCAACGAGTACTGTCCGGTCCAGATGTCGCGTGCTCCACCACTCCCGTGGATACAACAGATCGGCGGGCCGTCACCGCCCCGGTCGACACTATCGTATGCCGTCTCTCGACCGTGGTGAGATACCGTTTGCATACGTAGCGGAACGATCGGAACTGGCATAAAGACTCGATTTGGTGGTTCCCGGAGAGTGCCAGCAACGGAGATATATCTACTCCGACCGATGGATCTGCTATCGGTATAGCCGACTCGACGAGTGCTCATCTTTTGTGAACTACGAACAATGGTCTATTGTTTGGACCCGCTGCCGTCTTGCGATCTATTGGAGAAAGACTTATATAGCTCAGATGCTTACCTTGGGTTAGTTACAGCATGACCCTCGAACAATTCACCCGCGAAGATGGGCAGTTGGCCCGTCGGTACGAGTACGACGACGGAACGGTCTTCGCCGTCGACTTCGGTACCACCGGGGCTGACGCCTCGGTCGATCTCGTCGACGACACCGTCATCGTCGTCTTCGAGGACGATCAATACGAGATCGAGCTCCCCGAGACTGCAGCGGACGCGCACACGTTTATCAAAAACGGCGTACTCACTATCGAAGTGGAGGAGGAACGATGAAACTCACCGTCAAACCCCTGAAACAGAAAGACGCAGGTCGCGGTCTGGCCGCGATCGACCGCGTCTCGATGAACGAACTCGACCTCGAGAACGGGGACTACATCACTATCGCCGGCAAGGGCGACGGCCAGGCCGTCGCACGTGTCTGGCCCGGGTATCCCGAAGACGAAGGACGTGGTATCGTCCGGATCGACGGCCGCCTGCGCCAAGAGGCCGACGTCGGGATCGACGACACAGTCACCGTCGAAGCGGCCGATGTCAAGCCCGCCAAGTCGGTCACCGTGGCTCTCCCCCAGAACCTGCGGATCCGAGGAGACATCGGACCGCTCGTGCGGGACAAACTGAGCGGCCAGGCCGTTACTGAGGGCCAGACGGTCCCGTTCTCGCTCTCGTTCGGCCCCATGGCCAGTTCCGGCCAGTCGGTCCCGTTGAAGATCGCCAACACGACCCCCAGTGGAACGGTCGTGATCACGGATTCGACGAACATCGAAATCTCCGAGAAGCCGGCCGAACAGGTCAGCGCCGGCAGGGGCCCCTCCGCCGAGGGCGTCCCGAACGTCACCTACGAGGACATCGGTGGCCTGGACGACGAACTCGACCAGGTACGCGAAATGATCGAGTTGCCGATGCGTCACCCCGAGCTGTTCCAGCAGCTCGGTATCGAACCGCCGAAGGGCGTCCTCCTGCACGGTCCCCCGGGCACCGGGAAGACCCTGATGGCAAAGGCCGTTGCCAACGAGATCGACGCTCACTTCGAAACGATCTCCGGACCGGAGATCATGTCGAAGTACTACGGTGAAAGCGAGGAGCAACTCCGCGAAGTCTTCGAGGAGGCCGAAGAGAACGCGCCCGCGATCGTCTTCATCGACGAACTCGACTCCATCGCCGCCAAGCGGGAGGAGGCCGGCGGGGACGTCGAACGGCGTGTCGTCGCCCAGTTGCTCTCGCTGATGGACGGCCTCGAGGAGCGGGGCCGGGTCACGGTTATCGCGGCGACCAATCGCATCGACGCGATTGATCCCGCGCTCCGACGTGGTGGCCGCTTCGACCGGGAGATCGAGATCGGCGTTCCCGACAAGGAAGGCCGCAAGGAGATCTTGCAGGTTCACACCCGCGGGATGCCCCTGGCCGAGTCGATCGACCTGTCTCAGTACGCCGAGAACACCCACGGGTTCGTGGGCGCCGACCTCGAGTCGCTGGCCCGCGAGAGCGCGATGAACGCGCTCCGTCGAATCCGCCCCGAACTCGACCTCGAATCCGAGGAAATCGACGCCGACATCCTCGAGTCGCTCGAGGTGAACGAGACCGACTTCAAGGAGTCGCTCAAGGGAATCCAGCCCTCGGCGCTCCGCGAGGTCTTCGTCGAAGTGCCGGACGTCACCTGGAACGACGTCGGCGGGCTTGGAGATACCAAAGAACGTCTCCGCGAGACGATCCAGTGGCCGCTCGACTACCCCGACGTATTCGAGGCGATGGACATGCAGGCGGCAAAGGGCGTCCTCATGTACGGACCACCTGGCACCGGGAAGACGCTGCTCGCGAAGGCGGTCGCCAACGAGGCCCAGTCGAACTTTATCTCGATCAAGGGCCCCGAACTGCTGAACAAGTACGTCGGAGAGAGCGAAAAGGGCGTCCGCGAGGTCTTCGAGAAGGCCCGCGAAAATGCCCCGACCGTGATCTTCTTCGACGAAATCGACTCGATCGCCGGCGAACGCGGTCGACGGCAGGGTGACTCCGGCGTCGGCGAACGCGTCGTCTCCCAGCTGCTGACCGAACTCGACGGCCTCGAGGAACTCGAGGACGTCGTCGTGATCGCCACGACCAACCGGCCGGACCTGATCGACAGCGCCCTGCTACGGCCGGGGCGGCTCGACCGCCACGTCCACGTGCCGGTCCCCGACGAGGATGGTCGTGCGAAGATCTTCGATGTCCACACCCGCAACAAGCCGCTGGCCGAGTCGATCGATATGGAGTGGCTCGCGAGCAAGACGGAAGGCTACGTCGGTGCCGACATCGAAGCGGTCTGTCGCGAAGCCTCGATGGCGGCCAGTCGCGAGTTCATCAACTCGGTCGACCCCGACGAGATGGGCGACACCATCGACAACGTCCGCATCAGCAGAGAACACTTCGAGCACGCCCTCGAGGAAGTCCACCCCAGCGTGACCCCCGAGACGCGAGAGCAGTACGAAGAACTCGAGGAGGAATTCCAGCAGGCCGAGCCCGCCAGCCAAGAACAGGTCGGACGGACCTTCCAGTAAGGTCTCGACTGCCTTTTTGCGTTTACCTCGTTATTTCGTCACACCGATTCCACGCACCCCTTTCGTCGTCCGACTCGGCGACGGTGGTGGTCGGTAACTCGAGCGTCGTGAGTTGCCACTCGAGATAGGTTCGATCGATTGCTCGACCGAACACGGGATCACGCTGTACGATTACGTCGAACCCGAAGCGCTCGACACCCTCGTAACGGACGACCGATCCGACGGCGCCGTCATCGTCGAAGTGCCGGTCGACGAGTACGTGCTCCGGATCACCAACACCGGTTGCGTTCGCGTCCTCGGTTCGGCCGATTCCACGGAGGCAGAGTGACCGTCCAAGTGATCGGTGAGCGAACGCACCGCCAGTGGGCGATACGTGGTCACGGTGGGAGCGGGCTTCGGTGGGCGGCGTCGCCTCAGACGGAAGCTGAGAACTCCGAACGAGCGGGTCTCGGAAAGTCGGATGTTCAGTGGGAGATATCGACCGGCTCGAGGTCCGCGAGAATCTCTTCGGGGTGATCGTCAGGTGAAACGTTCTCGTAGGCCGCTTCGACCCGACCCTCGGGCCCGACGAGGTACGTGTTACGGAAGACGCCGTCGAACGTCTTCCCGAACATCTGTTTTTCGCCGTACGATTCGTACAGCGTGGCGACTTCACCGAACTCGTCCGAAAGCAGGTCGAACTGAATGTCGTAATCGACGGCGAAGTCTGCGATGTCGTCGACGGGATCGTCGCTGATGCCGACGATTCCGACGTCTCGATCCGCGAATTCGGACAGCGAATCGTTGAAACCACGGGCTTCAGCCGTGCAGCCGTCCGTGTTCGCACGGGGATAGAAGTACACGACGAGACGTTGGCCGTCGAAATCGGAGCGGCGAACCGTTTCGCCGTGTTGGTTTGGCAGTTCGAACTCAGGTGCTTCGTCACCGACGTCGAGCATGCACGTGACTTAGCCACAGATATTGTATGCGTTACGGTTTCACACGACGCTGAATATCGGTGCTGACGGCGGGAAAACCCTCGATAGCGTCACTCGAGTCGTTCAGCGGCTTCTCTGTCGATGAGCGGGGCGGCGTTTTGCTCGGGCAACGTGACGACGTCGTTGCTCGTCAGGGTGTACTCGCGGTCGTCCACGCCGAGGATCGAGCCGATGTCACTGGTGACTCTAACCGTGGTTCGCTCGACTGCGGGGGACACAGTAGACGGCTCCTCGCGTCTCTCGTCTGGTTCGGGCTCACGTCCGGATCGAGGTGCCGGTGAATCGGTGTTCGGTCCACGAGTTGTCCCGCGGTCGTCTCCCCCCTCACTCGTCGGTCTGTCTTCGCTCGAGGGACCGTGCCCGTCGGACAGCCCGTCTCCGCCCATAACGTCCGCTGGGGAGACCGTATTCGAGCTATCAGTTTCCGACCCCGCAGCCGGCGGTTCGTCGGGTGGAGGTGGCGGGACGTCGTCAGAACTCGGTTTGCTGTGAGACGATTCCGCGGAGGTGAGACCAGAACCGTCCGGTTCGCCTGGATGCGGGTCCGGTTCTGGAACGGGTTGTTCGTCCGTCGTGGCCTCGACACCATCGAGGACATCCAGCACGCGATTTTTGTTCGAGCTGATACGGTCGACGAGGTCGTCGAACAGGTCCACCTCTTCGGCGGTCAGGCCCTCGTCGTCTGCCGGCATCCCGGCCGCGGCGAGGCTGGCTTGCTTGACGAGCTTTCCCATTCGGCGCTCGTAGACCGCCTCGACGACGTCTTTGGCGGTTTCAATCTCGTCGGTCAGCCGGCCGACTTCGGGTGAGGAAAAGGGATCGTCAGTTTGCTCGGCGACACGGTCGCGTTCGGCCTCGAGGGAGGCGATGTACTCGCCGACCTCCTGATAGAACGAGGGGCGCAGGTTCTGGAGACTATCCTTCTGGCGCTCCTTGCTCTGAATCGAACGCAGTTCGTCGAGATTCATTCTTTTTCCTTCTCAGCGCGGCCACGTGCCATCATGAACACGGCAACGTACTCCGGTAGTGACTGGTCACCGTCCTGGACCGTAAAGCTATCTCCTCCCAACTCGATTTCGCCCCCGTCGAGTACGTGGACGGCGATCTCGTGACCGCGAAACGTCTCGGGGATAGCATCGACGAGTGGGTCGAACTCGTCAAGTTCGTCGCGCTCGAGTCGCACGGTCTGGAGGCCGCTTCCGCCGTGAAGGCTCCCCGGCAAGCGGATGAGTCGGTTCGTGTCGGTGGTGACCGGTTCGTCGATGGGCGCGTTGTCCCGATCGACGGCTCGGTTCGCGAACCGCTCTGCCAGTTGCGCGACTGCAGTGTGGACGGTGACATTGCCTGCCTCGAGTTGATCCCGGTTATTTCGCGCCGCGTTCAGTGCCGCAGCAGCCTTCCCCTCACCGATCCCGTCGAATTCCTGCAAGCGCTCGAGCGCAGCGTCTTCGTCTAACTCGAGCAGTTCGTCGACGTACGCCAGGAAGTGCTCGTGGGTCCGTCCACCCCAGCCGCCCTCGATCTGGAGGGTCCGACGTTCCGTCGGGGTTTTCCGTCCCAGGCCAGCCACCGTCTCGCTCTCGATCAGTTCCTCGAACTCGAGGCCGATACCGCGGATGTAATCGACGATCTCCCGGCGGTGTTCTCGCTCCAAGTGTAACACGTTCTCGTCGCGAACGTGGACGTGATAGCCCCGACCGCCCGAAAAGACGATCTCGAGGTCGTCGAAGGCGAAGTCGTTCTCGAGGAAATCGAGCAACCGAAACAATGCCTCCTTGCACTTCGCGAGCATCTCGGCGTAACTGTCCGATCCGAGCGTGACGCTTGGTAAGTGGTCGGCGTCGAGGTCGAAGACGAGATCCGCGGACTGCCAGTCTTTGGCGTGCATCGAACTCGCGCCGGGGTCGCGAAAGCGCCCCGCCGAGAAGTAGACGTGTCGCGGTCGCTTCCGGACGAGAAACTCCGAGAGGTCACCTAATTCGAGTAGCGAACGGTGGCGGACCATGGTCATGTCGGGTCCTTCGGTCCAGGGGATGAACCCCCACTCGCGTTCGTTGGCGGCGGGCGGCGGCGTTATTTCCGTCCGTCGATAGTGATCGCGGAACCGCCCCCGAAGGTAGGCCCTCGTTCGCTCCTCCATGCGCCTCGGGTAATCATCGGTGGGGGGCTATAATCCTGCCGAATGGGACGACGTTCGGTCTCGGCTAGAACTGCGACTGGATTCGTGAAAAACGGCGCCTGTCTCCGCCCGGGGCAACTCCTCGTTACCGGCGGATCAAATCCGTAATTCGGTCCGCAATTCCGACGTCGGCGCCGAGTTTCAGATAGTAGGCATCACCGCCGTCCTCGTAATAGTTGTCGATCCGACGCTTGATCTCGAAGCCGAGGTGTTCGTAGAACTGGAGGGCGTTCTCGTTGCTCGTCCGAGCGTGGCAGGTGATCGTATCGTGATCCTGTGCCACGTGGGCGATGAGTCGCTTTCCGATTCCTTCGCTCCGATAGTCTGGGGACACGGCCAGAAACAGAATGTAGCCATCGCGCCGGACGGCGGCGAATCCGATGAGTTCACCGTCTCGAACGTAACAGTGTACCTTCGACCGGCGATACGCGTCGGTAAAGAAATCATACCGCTGTTTGAGCACTCCTTCCTGACGGTTGATCGTCTCTTTCAGTTGCCAGGCCTCGTCCACGAAATCGTCGCTCCCCGGGGCGACGACGCAACTGTCGATGTTGACGCTCACTACGTCAGCATACCATCGACGTCAATATAATTCCACCGGCAGTTGCGGCTCTGTACCATCAGACGACAATAATGTATTCGCGTCGGAGTAGCCCCCGGCTAACGGAATTGTACGTGGCTCAACGATACTGCCCGAACGGAAACGATTCGAAACGACGAGCATAGGGTCACCGGTGCCGAAGGAATCGTAAATGGGTTTCGAACTGCGCGACCATACGGCCGACGTCGCGGTGTCTGCTACGGGCGATTCGCTCGAGGCGGTCTTCGAAGCGGTGGCCGACGGGCTGGCGGCCGCATCGTGCGACGAGATTCCGACTGACGGCGGTGAGCGCTTTTCGTTCGCCGTGATCGCCGAGAACCGCGAAGCACTGCTATTCGACTACCTCGACGAACTGATTTACTTGCGGGACGTCCGCGTCGAACTGCCCGTCGACCACCGCGTCGAATCGGTGACGGCACCGGAATCGTCCGACAGCGCGAAGAACTGGCACCTCGAGGGTAGCGCGCGCGGCGTCCCACTCACCGAGATACCCGCCCGCGAAGTGAAGGCCGTGACCTACTCGGAGATGCGACTCGAGCAAACCAACGGAACCTGGGAAGCGTACGTCGTCTTCGACGTCTAGGTTCGATTGGGAACGCCGTCCGACGCTTCCGGAGGGAACGCCATCCGGTTCGAGAGCGACACCGTCTCGGAATCTCGATCGAGGATCGGATCATGACTCGCGACGGAGAGACGAACATCTTTCATCGGTGCGGCCCAATTTTCAGGTATGGCCACCTACGACGCCGACGGCATCACGCTCGAGCGGGTGCGCGAATACGTCTGGGAGATCCCCCAGCACGGGTCGATGCGCACGCCCGCACGGGTGCTGGCGAGCGAGGCGTTACTCGAGGAGATTGCCGGGGATAAGACGCTCGAGCAGATCACGAACACGACCCATCTGCCGGGGATCACGAAATACGCGATCTGTATGCCCGACGGCCACCAGGGATACGGCTTTCCGGTCGGCGGAGTCGGGGCGCTCGATGCTGAAGACGGCTGTATTTCGCCCGGAGCAGTCGGCTACGACATCAATTGCGGCGTCCGCATGATGCGGACGAATTTGACGTACAGCGACCTTCAGGGACGAGAAGCCGAACTCGTTGACTCGCTGTTCGCCAATATCCCATCAGGTCTCGGCGGCGGCGGAGTCGTCGAGTCCGGTGTCGACACCGTCGACGAAATCCTCGCCCGTGGCGTCGACTGGGCCCTCGAAAACGGCCACGCCGTCGAGGACGACCTGCTTCACTGCGAAGACGAAGGCGTCCGCGAGGGCGCGGATCCGTCGAAGGTGAGCCAGAAGGCGAAGGATCGCGGAAAGAACCAGATCGGCTCGCTGGGGTCGGGCAACCACTTCCTCGAGGTGCAACGCGTCACCGACGTTTTCGACGACGAAGTCGGCGACTCGTTCGGACTGGAGGAAGATCAGATCGTCGTGTTGATCCACTGCGGATCGCGCGGACTGGGCCATCAGACGTGTACCGACTACCTGCGGAAGATCGAGCAGCAACACCAGGGACTGTTGAACAAGCTGCCGGATAAGGAACTCGCGGCTGCGCCCGCCGGATCGCAACTCGCCGAAGACTACTACGGCGCGATGAACGCGGCGATTAATTTCGCGTGGGTCAACCGGCAGTTGATCATGCACCGCACGAGGCAGGTCTTCGAGCGCGTGTTCGATCGCTCTTGGGAGGCGATGGACATGCACCTGCTGTACGACGTGGCCCACAATATCGCGAAGAAGGAGACCCATACCGTGAGCGCGGAGCCGCGCTCTGTGGGCGAAGCGAGTGGCCTCGAGCCGCGAGCCGACGGCGAGGAGCGCGAACTCTACGTCCACCGCAAGGGCGCGACCCGGGCGTTCCCGGCCGGCCACCCCGAGGTCCCTGCGGCCTATCGCGACGTCGGCCAGCCGGTGATCATCCCTGGTAGTATGGGCACTGGCAGTTACGTTCTCCGGGGCGGCGAGAACTCGATGGCCCTCACCTTCGGGTCGACCGCCCACGGTGCGGGCCGACTCATGAGCCGCACGCAGGCGAAAAAACAATACTGGGGCGGCGACGTGCGACAGGAACTCGAGAGTCAGGATCAGATCTACGTCAAGGCTCAATCCGGTGCGACGGTCGCCGAGGAAGCACCCGGTGTCTACAAGGACGTCGACGAGGTCGTCCGCGTCTCGGACGAACTGGGCATCGGTGATAAGGTGGCGCGGACGTTCCCCGTGTGTAACATCAAGGGCTGATCGGTCCGCTATCGGCCGGCGGTCCAGCCGCTATTGGCTGGTTGTTCGTCCGTTATTGGCTCGACCTTACCTCAGACGAAACGGGTTCTCGTCGTCTTCGTCGTCACCGTCCTCGCCGCCGTACGGCTTTCGAGCGGTTATCGTCACCGTCGCTTCCGGGTCGTCCTCGTCGGCCCAGGGGCTGTCGTATGCCGATAGCTCGAGGTCGGTGACGTCCCACCCCTCCTCCTCGATGAGTTCGACGAGGCGGCGCTGGTCTCCGAGCATATCGTCGTCCATACGCCCACGTTCGAGATGGTCGGGGGTAGCTCTTCCGCCGGTCCGGCTCGCATCGTCGCGTGACGTCCGCTCGTCGTCCCGGTTTCGGTCCCGATTCACTCGCTCTCGTCCGATTCGCCGATATCGATTACGTCCTCGACGAGCGCACGATGGGCGCGTCGAAGCCGCTCGGACAACGCCTGATGAGAAATGTCGAGTTCGTCCGATAGCTCGTCCATGTCCATTCTGCGAGGAATCTCGTAGTAGCCCCGATCGAGGGCCGCGACAAGCGTCTCGTACTGCGCGTCTGTGAGCCCGAACCGGCTGTGGCGGTCTTCCTCGAGCTGGTGGATCTTGTGTATATTTATAGTCAGCCCCTGTTCAGACGCGAATTCGTAGGTTCGTGACATCGCTTCACGTTCGGGAAAGAGGACACGAAATCGCCACTCTCTGGCATTCACGTGTGCGTCGAGTACGGTCGCTTCCTCCTCGGTCAGCAGGTGCAGGATGACGGTGACGTCGTCTACCCAGTGCATTCGGTAGAGTCGCTCGCCGTCGAGATCGGAGAGTTGTTCGGCTTCCTCGACGCTGGGATCGTCTGCTAGCGCGTCGTCGAGCGTTTCGAGCGTCGATTCGACCCCGGAAAACCAGACGTACGGCATAATGTGGTCTGGATCGTAGGCAATGACGCGTTCGATCTCGACGTCGAGGTCGTCCGTGACCTCGAGTGTGTGCCTGAGTGCGAACTCCCCGGCGGGAACGCCGAACTCCGCGATGGTACTCATACCCGAGGCTATCACGCCAGTGACCAAGAGTCCCGGACCTCGGCCGTCGTCGGTACTGAGTCGTTCGTCGACCATATCTATTCTCCGTCGGCTACCGTTCCTCGTCCGGTGTCGACACCCCGCCGTCTGTGACTCGTCCTCCATCACCCTCGTCGTAGTTCTCGAATCGATATCGTGGCGGCGGTCTATCACTAATCGCGAAACCGAAATTGGTTACGGGACGTCGAAATATCCGGCGTGTTTAAGCGGATCCGGCTGCAAACCGATGTCATGCTCACCGACGAGTTCGGGCGGGAAGTGACAGGGGTTCGCGTCTCTCTCACCGATCGGTGTAACTTCGACTGTGTCTACTGCCACAACGAGGGGTTAGGTGACACTCGCGGACCGATGGATCCCCAAGACGACGAGATGGATGCGGACGACGTCGTTCGCTTTCTCGAGGTCGCCGCCGAGTTCGATGTCGACGCAGTCAAGTTCACCGGCGGAGAGCCGATGTTGCGCCAGGACCTGGAGGAAATCATCGCACGGACGCCGGACGAGATGGAAGTCTCGCTCACGACGAACGGGACGTTCCTTCCGGGTCGCGCCGACGCGCTCGTTGACGCCGGCCTCGATCGAGTCAACGTCTCGCAGGACGCGCTCGATCCACAGGACTTCGCAGAGATTACCAAGAGCGGGGCCTATGAGAAGGTCATCGAGGGGGTCGATGCCGCACTCGAGGCAGGACTCACGCCAGTCAAACTCAACATGGTCGTTTTCGAACACACGGCTGGCTACGTCCCGGAGATGGTCGACCACGTCGCCGAAAACGACGGACTCCAGCTTCAGTTGATCGAGTACATGCCCGAACTGACGGGCAAACCGGAGTGGAATATCGAAATCGAACGGGTTCACGAGTGGCTGGCCGAGCAGGCGGACGAGATCGAACACAGAGAGATGCACGACCGGAAGCGGTACTGGGTGAGCGGGGGTGAGGGAACCAACGGTGAGCGCGAGCAAAGCGAGCGCGATCCTCACCGGAACGCAGAGCGGTCCGGGGACGGTTCGCGCTCCTCGTCGGACTCGTCCGACGTAGGAATGGTCGAAATCGTCGACCCCGTCGAGAACCCGACGTTCTGTGCGAACTGCCACCGGGTTCGTGTCACCCACGAGGGCTACCTGAAAGGGTGTCTCAATCGAAACGACGACCTCAGATCGATGGGAGAAATGACGAAACCGGAGATCCGCGACGCGTTTCGAGACGTCGTAGCGAACCGAGTTCCCTACTACGGCGAGTACATGATCCGAAACGAGGAGGGGGAGTGGGAGATCAACGACGAATACATCGAAGAATATGTTGGCGTCTGAGGCTATCGGTCGACTCCGTGGTCGTCGGAATGCGTCTTCACCGGGCGACTGGCCCTGTTTCCGTTCTGGGCTACCAGTCCTGGCTTCCCGTTCGCTCGTTTCGATCAGAGTCCGAGTTCCGGAACTCCAGCGGGGTCGACGGGACGAATACACACGCGACGTGGCCACCTTTCGTTGCGCTTAAGTAGTACACGGGGGTAGGTCCGGGTGCGATACGTGTAGGGGAGTGATCCCCGAGTCCGAACGGGCGACGATAGACCGACGGTGTCGTGGTAGCCAAGCGGCCCAAGGCGCATGGTTGCTAACCATGTGGCGTCAAGCCTCCGGGGTTCGAATCCCCGCCACGACGTCGGATACGACGCTGGCGTTTTCCCGCCAGTCGACTTTGCAACGCACGCAGACCAGACACAAATACACGACACTATGAGCGCGGAAGAACCTCAGGAACAACAAGACGACGAAGATCTTCAGTACTTCGTCCGCATCGGGCAAACCGACCTCGATGGGACGAAGTCCGTCGAGCGCTCGCTCACGGAGATGAACGGGATCGGTCGACGGACCGCCCGGCTCATCGCCGCGGAAGCGGGCGTCGACCGAACGGCAACGTTCGGTCGGCTCGACGACGACGTCATCGACGAGGTCGTCGAGATCGTCGAAAATTACGCCGACGAAGTCCCAGACTGGCTCAACAACCGGCGCACGGACTTCTACAGTGGTGAAACGACCCACGAGATCGGCAACGATCTCCAGTTGACTCGACAGCACGACGTCAACCGGATGAAGATGATCGACTCCTACAAGGGAACTCGCCACAAGCGCGGCCAGAAGGTCCGCGGCCAGCGAACCAAGTCCACCGGCCGAACGGAGGGCACCATCGGAGTCAACGTCGAAGAGATCCGTGAAGAACAGGCAGAAGAACCCGGCGAAGAGGGTGAGGGCGAATAATGCCACTCGGCACTGACACGAAGCAATACGAGACGCCGAACCACCCGTACCAGGGAGAACGGATTGCGTCCGAACACTCCCTCGTCGACCGCTACGGGCTCAAGAACAAGGAAGAACTCTGGCGCGCCCAGTCCGAGCTTCGCTCCTACCGGCGCGAGGCTCGAGAACTGCTCGGCCAGGCGCAGGACGACGAAGTCGTTATTCGACGCTCCGAAGAGTTCCTCGGTCGTCTCAAGCGCGTCGGCATCCTGAACGAGACGGACGAACTCGGCGACATCCTCTCGCTCGAAATCGAGGATATCCTCGAGCGCCGCCTGCAGACCGTCGTCTACCGGTCGGGTCTGGCGAACACGACCCAGCAAGCACGTCAGTTCATCACACACGGCCACGTCGTAGTCGGCGACCAGCGCCACCGGGTTCCCTCCTACCTCGTCTACGTCGACGAGGAAGATCTGGTGGCATTCGACGAGAACAGCCCGCTCGCGGACGAACTCCACCCCGAACGCGCGGAGGGTCAATAACATGAGTCAGAACGACGATAAATGGGGCATCGCCCACGTGCACGCATCGTTCAACAACACCGTCATGACCGTAACGGACCTCACGGGTGCAGAGACGATCGCCAAGTCCTCCGGCGGGACGGCAGTCAAGCAGAACCGCGACGAAGCATCTCCGTACGCGGCCATGCAGATGGCAGAGTCCGTCGCCGAAGAGGTCAAAGCTGCTGGCATCACGGGCCTGCACGTTCGTGTTCGCGGCCCCGGCGGCAACCTCCAGAAATCGCCCGGTCCCGGTGCACAGGCGACGATTCGCGCGCTCGCGCGCTCCGGCATCGAAATTGGGCGCATCGAAGACGTCACGCCGATCCCCCACGACGGATCGCGCGCTCCGAAAGGCAAGGGCGGCTACTAGATCATGACTGAGGAGTACGACGTCGAGTTCGTCGAACGCGAGGATCGAGAAGCGCGATTCCTCGTTCGCGGCGTGACGCCAGCGTTCGCCAACGGTATCCGTCGCGCGATGATCGCCGACGTACCCACGATGGCGATCGATACCGTCCGGTTCGTGGAGAACTCGTCAGTCATGTTCGACGAGCAACTCGCGCTCCGACTCGGGCTCGTCCCGCTGACGACGCCACCGGTCGGCGAGTTCGGCGAGGACGACACGGTCACGCTCTCGATCGACGTCGAGGGGCCGGCTACCGCCTACTCCGGCGATCTCGTCACCAGCGACGACCTCGTTCGTCCCGCAGACGAGAACGTCCCGATTATCGAACTCAAGGACGGCCAGCGCCTCGAGGCGGAGGCCGACGCCGTCCTCGACCGGGGGAAAGACCACGCCAAACACCAGGGCGGCGTCGCGGTCGGTTACCGTCACCTGCAGCGAATCGAGGTCGACGGTGATCTCCCCGAGTTCGAAGAGGAGGAACCACGGATCATCCGTGGCGTCGTCGAGGACGACGGCGAACTCGTTCCGACGAGCGAGTTCGACCACGACCTCTCGAATCGGTATCCGGGCAAACAGGTCCGGGTCGAGGACGTGCCCAACGCATTCGTCTTCCACGTGGAGACGGACGGCTCCTTTACCATCGAGGAATTGGTCACGCGAGCCGCCGAGACGCTCGAGGCGCGTGCGACCGAACTCGAAGAAGCTGTACAGTTATAAACATGAACCGACGCCCCCGACCCGATCAGGGCACGACGTTTGCCGGCGCCGTGAGCGACGAGACCGGCGAGTGCGTGCCTACTGGAATCGAAAGGGGTTTGAAGGGGCGACGGGTAGACGGAAGTGCGAGCAGGGATAGCCAAGTCAGGCCAACGGCGCAGCGTTCAGGGCGCTGTCTCGTAGGAGTCCGCAGGTTCAAATCCTGCTCCCTGCATCACTTCTCTCGAATCGATTCCACCGTCGATGCCACCGTTTCTCGTGTCGTCGACGTTCCGGCAGTTGCAGTATTTGGAGGAAACCAATGAGTAGCAAGACCAATCCGAGGCTCACCGATCTCATCGCCGAGCTCAAGTCGACGTCCCGACAGACGGACGCCGACGTCTGGCGAGACGTTGCGGATCGACTCGAAAAGCCCCGGCGCACCCACGCTGAGGTGAACCTGGGCCGCATCGAGCGGTACGCACGCGAAGAAGAGACCGTCGTCGTTCCCGGCAAAGTGCTGGGATCCGGCGCATTACAGAAAAACGTCACGGTCGCCGCCGTCAACTTCTCTTCGTCCGCAGAGACGAAGATCGAACAGGTCGGCGAACCGGTATCGCTCGAGCAAGTGCTCGAAGAAAACCCCGAGGGGTCCGACGTCAGGGTGATTCGATGAGTCTCGCAGAGTTCGACGCAGACACCGTCGTCGATGCCACGGACTGCATCCTCGGTCGAGTCGCCAGCGAAGTCGCCCAGCGTGCGCTGGACGGCGAGCGCGTGGCGATCGTCAACGCGGAAGATGCGGTCATCACCGGCGACAAAGAAGACATATTCGAGACGTACCGCACGCGGCTGCAGATGGGTTCGGACAGCGGGCCCTACTATCCTCGACGACCGGATACGATCTTCAAGCGGTCCGTTCGCGGGATGGTGCCGTACAAGAAACCGCGCGGACGGGAGGCACTCGACAACGTCCGCGTCTACGTCGGCGATCCCTACGAGAACGACGATACCCGCGAATCCGAGGTTCTCGAGGGAACGTCGCTTGATCGACTGTCGAACATCCGCTTCGTCCATCTGCACGAAGTGTCCGAACAGTTAGGTGCTAACGTCACATGGTAACCAACACGAGTGGCAAGAAAAAGACGGCCGTCGCTCGCGCCACAGTGCGCGAAGGCGAGGGTCGCGTTCGAATCAACTCACAACCCGTCGAACTGGTCGAACCGGAGATGTCACGGCTCAAGATGCTCGAGCCGTTCCGCATCGTCGGTGAGGACCTGCGAGACGAGATGGACATCGACGTTCGCGTCGAGGGTGGCGGTATCAGCGGTCAGGCTGACGCCGTCCGTACCGCTGTCGCGCGTGGAGTCGTCCAGCACACCAACGACGCCGAACTCCGCGATGCCTTCATGGAGTTCGACCGATCGCTGCTGGTCAACGACGTCCGCCAGTCCGAACCGAAAAAGTGGGGCGGCCCAGGCGCTCGGGCACGCTACCAGAAGTCCTACCGCTAAGGTGATCCAATCATGATGGTACCGGTCCGGTGTTTCACCTGTGGTAACGTCGTCGCCGAGCACTGGGAGGAGTTCGACGAGCGAGCGAACGAGGGCGACGAGGACCCCGAGGAAGTCCTCGACGAACTCGGCGTCGAGCGCTACTGCTGTCGACGCATGCTCGTCAGTCATACCGACCTCGTCGACGTCGTCTCCCCATATCAGTAACCAATGCAACAGCAACAACACAACCGTTACGAGAAGGCACGCATCCTCGGCGCACGGGCGTTGCAGGTCTCCTACGGCGCGCCGGTGTTAATCGAGACCGAGCAAACGGAGCCGATCTTGATCGCCGCTGAGGAGTACGACGCCGGCGCCCTTCCGTTTACCGTCAAGCGGGGGTACGACCAGAAATGACGCTCATCACCGACGTTCGCTTGCGTCGAATCCTCGATTCACGAGGAAACCCGACGGTCGAGGCGGACGTCGTTACCGAAAGCGGTGGTTTCGGCCGCGCTGCGGCACCCAGCGGCGCTAGCACTGGCGAGTACGAAGCCGTCGAGCGTCCGCCGACCGAAGCGATCGCCGCAGCCCGGGAACACGCCGTTCCCCGACTCGTCGGCAATGCCTACGCCGGCAACCAACGCGAGGTCGACGCCGCGCTTCATGCCGCGGACGGAACCACCGACTTCTCCGAAATCGGTGCGAACAGCGCCGTCGCGATATCGATGGCCGCCGCGAAAGCCGGCGCCGACGTCCTCGGTGCACCGCTCTTTCAGCACCTCGGCGGAACGTTCCGCGGTGACAACTTCCCGATCCCGCTCGGCAACGTGGTCGGCGGTGGCGAACACGCCGCCGACGCGACCGATATCCAGGAATTCCTCGCGGCCCCCGTCGGTGCACCCAGCGTCGAAGATGCGGTGTTCGCGAACGCGGCCGTCCACGCGACCGTCGCCGATTTGCTCGAGGAACGCGGTGTTCCCTGTGGCAAGGGCGACGAGGGCGCCTGGGCGCCGTCGATCGACGACGGTGAGGCGTTCGAGATCGTCGACGAAGCAGTCTCGCAGGTCGCCGACGACGTGGGCTTCAACATCGGATTCGGGCTCGATGTCGCTGGCGCAGAGTTGTACGACTCCGAGTCGGGGACGTACGAGTACAGCGATCGAAGCCGCGACACGGACGAGCAGATCGCCTACATCGCCGAACTCGTCGAGGAGTACGACCTCGTCTACGTCGAGGACCCGCTCGACGAGAACGATTACGACGCGTTTGCCGATCTCACGGACGACGTCGGAGAGCAGACGTTGATTTGCGGAGACGATCTGTTCGTGACTAACACCGACCGTCTCGTCAAGGGGATCGATCGCGGTGCGGCCAACAGCATCCTGATCAAGCCGAATCAGATCGGAACGCTGTCGGACGCCTTCGACGCGATCGAACTCGCGACGGAGAACGGCTACGACTCGGTCGTCTCCCACCGGTCGGGCGAGACCGAAGACGCGACGATCGCACACCTCGCCGTCGCGACCGACGCGCCCTTCATCAAGACGGGTACCGTCGGCGGCGAGCGAACTGCAAAGCTCAACGAGCTCATTCGAATCGCAGACGACGCGACATGACAGAAAACGACGCAACCCAAGAAGGGCTCGACGCCGCCGAGGAAGAAATCGACGAGGAGCCAGCCGAAGGGGCTGGCCCCGCTGCCGAGGAGGACGTCGAGCCAGTAGACGAACAGCCCGCTGACGCCGGGGGAGCGCCCGCGGCCGACGCTGAACAACCATCGGACGATGCCGAGACCGAAGACGCCGGTCCGACGCTCGACGACGACGTCATGTCCGACGAGGAAGCGGACCTGCTGATTCCGGTCGAGGATTACCTCGGCGCCGGTGTTCACATCGGCACGCAGCAGAAGACCGCGGACATGGAGCGGTTCATCCATCGCGTCCGTACTGATGGTCTGTACGTGCTCGATGTCTCGAAGACTGACAGCCGAATCCGCACGGCCGCAGACTTCCTCGCCAACTACCAACCAGAGCAGATTCTGGTCACTTCGAGTCGCCAGTACGGGCGATTCCCCGCAGAGAAGTTCGCCGAGGCCGTCGGCGCGCGTGCCCGAACTGGTCGCTTCATTCCGGGGACGCTGACGAATCCAAAGTACGACGGTTACATCGAGCCGGACGTGCTCGTCGTCACCGACCCGATCGGCGACGCGCAGGCCGTCAAGGAGGCCATCACGGTCGGCATCCCGGTCATCGCGATGTGTGACTCGAACAACCAACTCAGTAACGTCGACCTCGTCGTCCCGACGAACAACAAGGGTCGCAAAGCCCTCTCGGTCGTCTACTGGCTGCTCGCGAACGAAGTCCTCGACCGCCGCGGTGCCGAACCAGCGTACGCACTCGAGGACTTCGAGAGTACGGTCTGAGACGGTTCGTTCCGACAATTCACAGTTCGTTTTCTCGACGTAGTTCTGGCCCGGTAGCGCTGCTGCTCGAACGCGGCCAGCGCGTCGGTTGGCTACGTAGTCTCCGCTTCGAGACAGTTGTCGTAGACGTCGCGAAGTCTCGCTCCCATCGCGTGGATGGAATTATCACGAATTCGCTCTCTCCCGTCTGCCGGGTCGCCGGACTCGAGGACCGTCGCCAGCCGCGATCGGAGCGCGCGTTCGTCGTCCGCGACGTAGGAGTTCGAGACGCTCTCGAGCACCTCCCGGACGAAGCCGACGTCGCGCGAGACGACCGGGACGTTACAGGCGGTGGCTTCTTTGACCGTCATCGGTCCGCTCTCGTATCTTGACGTGATCAGGACGGCATCGGCAGCGTTCAGATAGTACGGGACGTCCACGTACGGCTGGTTCGCAACGGTTCGCAGGGTGACGTCGTCCTCGATGTCGTCCTCGACGCCGTCGACCACGCGTTTCGCCAGCGGATAGTTTTTCTCGTCACGCGAAGGGGCGTACGGGAAGATGACGACTCGTTCGTCGGTCTCCCAACCGACGTACCTGCGGGCCTCTTCTCGCGGTATCGGCCGGAAGAGCTCCATATCGATCGGAAACGGTATCACCTCGCATGGATGGTCGATACGGTCGGCCATGACGTTCGAGGGGACGATGATACGATCGGCACGTGATACGAACGGTTCCATCACCGACGTGTACCGATTCCCGACGTACTCACCGCCCCAGAGCGTACAAACGAACGGGAGATCGGTCGTCGGAAGTGCCGATGCGGCGGCCGCAAACGGCGCAGTAAGTCCGTAGTTGGCGTGGACGATATCGTATCCGTTGGCGGCTTCACGGAGCACCTGTGGGAGGTACCGGAAGTAGTCGACCGGGGTTCGCCGCCGAACTTCGTCATCGAGCGCCCGATGGTCGCCGGGGACCGACAGGGTGGTCACTTCGATACCCTTGGATTTGAGGGCAGCGATCTGGCTTTCGTAGAAGCTTCGCCAGTCGGTCGTCGTGAGGCTCAGGACGTGAAGCGAACTCATGGGTTCGGAATCGGATCTTCAGCCTGTTGCTCATCAGTGCTCGAGTCGGCAGGCTGTCGTTCGAGCGTGACCGACTCGTCCTCCGTTTCTTCGCGCAGCGTCTCGAGGTCCGCGTCATCGAGCAGTTGTTCGAACAGATACTCGGTGACGTCGACCTTGGTTTCGAGCAACAGCTCCCGGCGGTCCTGCCACGTCGCGGTCGTCCTTGGATCACGAGAGAGCCGCTCGATCAGTTCGATCGCCTCGTCTTCGCGTTCCACCGGGAACGATCTGATGAGGCCGTACTCCTCGAGTTCGAGGAATTTCCCCATGTCCGATGACCCGGCGAACGGACTGATTCGAACGGTTGGCGTTCCGAGGATGCCTGCTTCCATCGTCGTCGTGGCGACGTCTCCGACGACGAGGTCTGCGAACGCGAGCAACTGGTGGAATTTCGCCGGTTCGACGGGGATCGGCTCGGCGCCGTCCGGAAGCTGACTGTCACTCTCGTCTGATACGTATACCGGCCCGTTCCGTGCGAGTTCGTCGACGATTCGCTGATATCCTGTTCTCGAAATTCCGCTCTTTCCAATGTCGTGATTGCTCGTAAACGCGCCACGGCGAATAACGGCGTACTGTTCGTTCGGATCCACTCCGTTTCGACGGAGGAATTCCGGGTCGGGTTCGAATCGATCCGGGTGGAGATAGGCCAGCTCGTGGTATCCGGGATATCTAATGTGGCTGTCGCCGACGTCCTCGTTGAAGCTCGAGGGGGTATAAACGCGGTCCGCGAACGGAGTCGTGAGCCGATTTCCGTGATTGATGCTCGTCTCCGTGTCGATATAGATGTGGCTCTCCGCCCCGACGAGCCTCGCGACGTGAGAGGCTGCGATACCGTGACTGCTGACGATGTAGTCCGGGTCGATTTTGCGCGCACGTTTGAAGATTTTCGCCTCGTACTGGATCTGTGTCACTCCAAGATCGAGTAACGTCTCCGGTTCATCACAGAGAAGTTCGTGATCGATATCGTATTTGTTCAAAAGAGAGCTGACAACTTCTGCTTCTCGAGCGAACACGTGAACCTCGTGACCGACAGACTGCAGACCCCGTATGAAATGTTTAAAGAAATGAACGTTCCCACCATGTTGGATAGTTATAATGATATCCATCGTGAAGGAGAAGCAACTACTCTATATTTATTACCGATTTTTTAACTGTATGGGGGTAATATACAGTTACCATAGGTGTGTTATAAAAGGTTATAGCAGCCAGATCGTGCGACGGAAGGCGATACAGTAGGGGTCTTTGTATCGTTGCGAATCCGGGTTGAAACGTTGCAATCGATTCAACTACCGATAGGTATTTCGCGGAGCGGCAACCCGTGTCGGCGAATACGGATCCTCGAGTATCGGCCCTGGTCGCTGGTCGTAGGTATCCAGGTGTCGACGTTCGAACTGCAGTCGTCGGATTCGGTCATGTCGATCGGAAAACGGACCGCGAACGACGAGGCTATCGACCGTGCACAACCGAGAGCAGTTCCGTGATCAGCTCCGCGGCATCGACGGCCGTCGACCCGAAGACGTAGGTGGCGGGTTCGATACCGAACGCGCCGCGGTGGTAGGCGACCCGTGGAACCGTTCCGCGGTCTTCGAACCGATTTCCAAGATGGTCGCTGCGGTTTGCGTACTCGGCATCGAACTCGAGCGGGTCGATTCCGACCGTTTCGGCGGCCGCAAGCAGGTCGTCGTCGGTAGCGATGTTGATCGCGCCGTGGATATCGGGTTCGATGGCGCTCGCGGCGAGGATTGCCGTCGAAACGTGTTTCGACGCACCGAATTCGGGATGCGCCGGAATTTCGATCCGGCCGCCCATAGCGTAGATCCGGCCGGGAATCGCGGCGACGTCGGTCTCGTCGTGAGGATCGGGGAGAGCCATTCCGACGTTCGTCCCGACGTTCGGGACGTATTCGGCGATACCCGAACTCGAAGCCAGGGTTCGTGCGGCGGTCCTCACGTTCGCGAGGACGTCCCGTTCGGCCCGCACGTCGGGGTCGAGTCCGCGAACGCACAGATCGCAGCCGAGACCTCGAAGTTCGGGCATCACCTCCTCGTGGAGTTCACAGATCGGGCCGCGATCCTCAAGGCTCTGGACGAGCGCGAGGAGTTCGGCGAGCGCGTCGTAGCTGTCCATGTGACCGCCGGCGAGTCCGTCGGCGATGCGCTCGATGGTCGCGACGGTTTCGGGGTCGTCGCGGAACCGGTCGTCGCCGCCGCCGTCCCCGCTGACGTACTTGCTGACCGCGGCCTGTGTCACGCCGAGTTCGGCGGCGACCTCCTGCTGCGTTAATCCGCGCTCAGCGAGTCGGGTCGCCAGCATCGCCCGCACCGACGGAAGGAACCGATCGACGACGAGCTCGCTCGGCAAAACGAGAGACATACGAGCGCATTGTGCCGACATCGGCTTAAGTCCGACTACCGTGGTCGGATCGCTGCCTG
>NZ_CP100757.1 GCF_024266705.1 Natrinema gelatinilyticum
AGTGTCGGTCCCAATTCGGCGGACGTGAGCGAGCGGACGCTCACGCAGAAACGTGCTCGGTCCTCCGATCGATGTAAGCTTGGACGAGATGCGAACCGATACTTGTCGAGATCAGACCCTGTGAACCGTCGTGACCAATGGTCCTGCCGAGTTCGCTAATGAAGCAACTCCAAGCTTTATCAGCATTCGACAGTCATAGACAGACATGGAGATAGGCGTTGACGATCCGGACGAAGTGCAGACGCTATTGCGGGAAGCCGACTACATCGCTGACGACGAGATCGCGACAACCCTCTTGCTCGCCGATCGACTGCGAAAACCGATACTGATCGAAGGTCCGCCCGGATGTGGAAAAACCGAACTGGCAAAGGCCGTTGCCGGTGCGACCGGGACGGACCTCGTCCGACTTCAGTGCTATCGCGGATTAGAAACCGAAAACGCGATCTACGAATGGGACTACATGAAGCAGTTTCTTCGAATTCGCGCCGAGGGAGAAGCACGATCTGACTTCAACCCGGGTGATATCGAGGACTCCATCTTCGATGAAGAGTACCTGCTCGAGCGGCCCATTCTGCGAGCTATCAGAAACGGTGAACAGACGGTACTGCTAATAGACGAGATCGATCGGGCCAGCGAGGACTTCGAGGCGTTCCTTCTGGAGGTCCTCGATGATTTCCAGCTCTCGATCCCGGAACTGGGGACCGTTATCGCGGACGAAGAGCCCTTGGTCATCATAACCTCAAACCGGACTCGAAAGATCGGTGACGCGCTCAAGCGACGGTGTCTCTACCTCTATCTGGAACCTCCTACGTTCGAGAAAGAACTGGAAATCGTTCGAACGAAGGTTCCGCATCTCGATGAGGAACTGTCGCGGGAGATCGTTCAGTTTATGCAGACGATCCGGTACCAGGAGAATCTGCTTCGAACACCCGGCATCACGGAAACACTCGATTGGGCCGCTGCACTCTCAGAACTCGGCGAAACGGATCTCACCCCTGAAACGGTCAGCAACTCTCTGAGTACCATTCTCAAGGAACCGCAGGACATCGATGAACTCGACGCGGAGACAGTCGAGGAACTAACAGAATCTATCGACGATTGAGCGGCTAAAACCGCGCCGTTCGTTTCGCTGCCTTTCGTAGACGGAGAGTTTACGTAGCAATAGGTCCTTGTTGGAACGTATGTCGATACTTGCTGCAGTTGGCGGCGGTCCGCGTGACAGTGACGTCGTTTGTACCGGATGGGACCTCGCGACAGCATTCGACGATCGCCTAGTCGTCGTCCACGTCCTCGACGAGGAGGAGTTCCAGGAACGGCGCGATCGAAAACACGAGTATTACCAGGAAGACGCGGTGGAGGATGCGACGGCTGTCGCCAAGGAACGGGCCGAAGAGGCACTCGATACGCCGGATATCGACGGCGTATCCGACATCACATCAGATGGAACGACCGGAGATCCGACGGCCATGATTCTGCAGAAGGCGACCGAGCACAATGCGAGGTACGTGGTGATCGGCGGAAGAAAGCGATCGCCCGTTGGAAAGGCGCTCTTTGGAAGTACCACGCAATCGATTCTCCTCTCAATCGACCGCCCAGTTGTGACCGTAACGGAGGAGTAGATAAGACGTGGCAATCGTCGAAAATTTCATCATCCCGCAGGAACGAATGTCGAGTATGCCAAGTATCGAACAGCTCTTTCTGATGACGGCGGATCTGGAAGCGACGCGCTCGTTCTACGAGGACGGGTTGGCACTGGAACCTGCCGAGATCGGTGATACCAGCATCGCGTACGAAACGGCCGGAAGCGAACTCAAGGTGCAGGCCGATTTCCCGCCCGACGTGCTCGACTCTTATAACATCTCTCCGCCACCGGAAGAAGGCCGCGGTGCCGGTGCCGTATACGTATTCGGGGTCCACGAATCGCTCGAGACTGTTCACGAGCGGCTTTCGACGGCGGTATCCGACGGTGGCGGCGAGATTCTACAGGAACCACAGGAGGTGCCGTGGGGGGGACGGATACTGCTCGTTCGAGATCCGAACGGGTATGTTCTCGAACTTCGGAACGTCGACAACTCGGTCACTTGAATACGGCGCCGCGTCACTCGGCGTCGGTGCCAGTCGAGTCGTCGCGAAACGTCAACCGCGCGACGTATGGGGCGTACAATCGGTACCATAGCCAGTCTTCGATAGTCGGCCGAGCGTCCATGATCCCATCGAGTATGCCATCGACTTGCAGTTCGTCGAAGCCGCTGGGAAACACCGCTTGAAGGTCGTCGCGCCACGAGTATGCCTCTACGCAGGCGATCGGACCGCGGATGATCAGCCCATTATTCGTTTCGTCGGCATCGATGCGGGTCCAGATCGCGCGCGAACACACATCGGCGTACGTCGATCGGACGCGTTCAAGCTGGTCGTCAGTAAGCGGATCGGCGCCGGCGTCACGAACAGCCTCTGCGATCGGCTCGCTCTCGAGAATGGCCGGGTCGATGAGCAGTCGACCCGACTGAAGGACTTCTTCCGTCCACTCCCGACCGACTGAACGACCGTATCTACTGAGTGCGTATCGGTCGTTCCTAACGTGATAGAGCCGCGTCCCCTGATTGCTGTGGTCGTCGTACGCTTGAGCGACGAGTTCACACGAATCCAGATCGACGTCGTTAGCTTCTTCACCGAGCACCGACCCGTATTCAGGCCGCATCGCCTCGAACGAAGAAAACGCGTCGTCTTCATTGTGCATACGCGGGATGCATTCGCACAACGGACATAGACCTTCCGGTGCTCACGGCTTCTTTGCTGGCTCGATCGTGAGCGATTTGTCTCCTATCATTCCTTTCAAAACGATAGATTGGTCTGGCTTGAGTCCAATCGCGTCGAGAACAGCGTCCTCAATGTGAATGACGAACTCGTCGTCTCGTTCTTCGATTTCGGTTACTTCCGATACGACTTCACCGGTGTAGGAGTTGATCTGCGCCATGCACCGTATTGAACGGCGATCCCCATATACGTGGTCGATCGCCCCCGATATTTATCCGCTTACGACCCATCGTACGGTGTATCATGCCGTCCTTGCACGAGACGACGCTGATCGTTACGGATCTCGATCGATCAGTCCCGTTTTATCGGGACGTGATTGGGCTTGAGGTGGCGGAGCGTCGAGGGAGTCGAGTCGCGTTTGAAACGGGCGAGTGTACGTTCGTCCTCGAAGAGGAGTTCGACGAAAAGACGTTCGAAGCGTATAACTTACCGAAACCCACCGGTCACCGCGCTGAGGGGGTCGTCACTGCCTTTCACGTGGTGGATCTCGACGCGATCTACGAACGGGCAAATGAACACGACATGACGATACTGACCGAGCCGCGCGAGGCCCACTGGGGCGAGCGGTTGTTCCTCGTCGAGGATCCCGACGGGTACGTTATCGACGTCGTTACGCCGCTGTGAGATGATTACGGCACGAAGATCAGCGAGGATGACCGACTTTCTTTTCCGTCGTTCGCATTCGACACGGTGGTCGGTTCTGTTACGTCGCTGTAGGTATGCGGCGGCGGTACGTTTATTTAGCATAATTCCATTATAGATATCGAAGCGCGATACGCCGGATGGTGCGTCATTATCGCCGAACCACGTCGGTATCCGACGGTAGAATCGAGCAGAAGGTGTTCACTGCCACACCCTCCACCGAACATCCGCCATGAGATGAAAACTATGATCGAAGAAACGAATACTCTAGACGAAGCGATCGAGGCCTTCAAGTGCGGCGATCCAGTGCTCGTATTCGACGCCGACGACAGAGAAGGCGAAACGGACCTTATCTACGCGGCAGAACACGTCACCCCACCTGACGTCGCCCAGTTACGAAACGACGCGGGTGGGCTCATCTGTGTTGCCCTTGCGTACGAGGTCGCAGAGGTGTTCAATCTCCCGTACCTCGACGACTCGATTTCACATCCGGCGAGCAACGACCTCGATCTCGAATACGACGAACGATCGTCCTTCTCGTTGTCGATCAATCATCGGGATACGTACACCGGAATTACCGACAACGATCGGGCACGAACGATCACCGCACTGGCAGACGCGGCAGCGAGGCCGGCGGAAACGGATTTCGCCGACGAATTCCGTGCGCCGGGCCACATCAGCGTTCTCAAAACCGCTCCAAACGTGTTGGACGAACGACAGGGGCATACCGAGTTCAGCATTGCAATCGCCCGCGAAGCCGATTGCGCGCCTGCAGCTGTCGTGTGTGAAATGTTGGACGATGGAACCGTCGACGCCCTTTCTCCCGAAGCGGCGCGACAATACGCAGAAACGCACGGATATCCGTATCTGAATGGGGCGCAAATTATCGACCGCATCGGCACCCGTCAGGAAAGCGGTTCGGTATCGACACGGTCGTGAATCGGCCCCTCGCGATCCTTCAGATGTTTCGGTTCCCGTTCGTTGTGGACAGCGAGTATTTCGGCGGTAATACTGGCGGCGATCTGGTACGGGGTTCCACCGCCTAAACTGAGCCCGACAGGCGTATAGATAGTCTCGAGATCGTCGTCGCTGAACGTCCGGTCTTCCGTAGCAAACTCATCGCGCATCTGCTCAAAGCGCTCGCGTGGCCCCATCAAACCGACGTATGGAACTGGGGATTTGATGAGTTCGTCGAGGGCGAGTCGATCGTCGATAAAGTTGTGTGTCATGACGACGGCGTAGGTCTCCTCGTCTAAATCGACTTCGTCGCGGAGATTCCCCGGCGAGGTCGAAACGACGGTATCCGCCTCGGGAAACCGCTCTTTTGTTGCTGCTGCGCCTCTGAATCCAACGACAGTCGTTCGGAAGTCGTTCTTCCTGGCCAGTTCGACGAGCGGACGAACGTCGTGACCCGTCCCGGCGACAAGTACCTCTGGCGGCGGCCTGATGCCGTCGACAAACCCCTCGATGCTTCCCTCGTCTTTCGGGCCGTCGATCGTAATCATCTCCGACGTGTCTTCTTCAAGAACGTACGAGGCGACGTCGGACAGTTCGCGTTCGAACCACCCCGGAAGCGGGTCGTCGGTCACGATACCGTTGTCCTGTCGATAGTAGACGCGCGTCCACTCCTCAACGGCTCCGCCGTCGCTCTTGGTAATTATCGCGCTTGCGATAGCGACATCGTTCTTATAAGCTTCGATGACGGGACGATACTGCTCGGTCAGCGGTTCGAGGAGAATATCGATCACTCCGTTACAGCCGATGCCGAGCCCCCAAATATCGTCGTCGGCCATCAGATCGAATGTCTCAACACGCGGTTGCTCTGCGTTGAGAACGGTCGTCGCGAGCGATCGCACCTCGTCCTCTACACATCCCGCCGTAATACTTCCGACTCCGTCTCCCTCGGCAGAGACGAGCATCTTTGCACCGGGACGTCGATACGCGCTCCCTTCGACACTGATGATCGTCGCCAGTACTCCCTCACGCTCGGTCTCGAGGAGTTGACGAACACTATTCAGAACTGTCGATTCCGAGGCGCTCCATGTACCTTCTGACATATGTTAAGTATTTCGCTACTTGAATTCAATGTTAGCTCGTACCACTGGCCAAACCATTATACCTCATGGATTGAGATACAGATTGTAGGTTGCCTCACACCCGTGTCGCTGGCAGTTGACCGGTAGCATTCGATACCCGTCAGTTGGGGATTCGCTGACGTCCGCAGTCGTCCCTGCGAAGTCGTCCAATTCGTCAACTATCTTGTAGTTCATGTGTTCACAGGTAGGACACTCGTGATCGATTTGTTCCGTCATCCTACAGAATCTATATCTGAGATGCACCCTCATAATTGTTCCCGCTATTCGGTTACCGATGAGAGATCCAGGCGGTTACGAAACCGACGATAGCGGTTAACAGTCCGGTTATCAGTAACAGCCGCGGATACCCGGCGACGGCTGCGACGAGCGGGAACAGCACCGGACCGATCGTTTGCCCGACCTTCTTCACGCTAAGGCGAAGACTCATTACGCCACCGCGGAACGCGTCCGGAGCGAGACCGCTAATACCGGTATCTAGTGACGGGACGATGAGACCGTATCCGGCCCCCAATACGACGAGGGTCGCTGCGACGCCCATTGCGGACTCGGTCATCCAAATTCCGGCGAGACCGATCCCGTAGCCGACGAATCCAATTCCGATCAGCCGCCCGTTCGAGAGGTATCTCGCGAGGCGACCGTTCGTCAGCGCGACGAACGTACTCATTACAAGCGGAACGCTCAGAACGAGTCCAATCACGGACGCCGAGAGCGCGTAATCTTGTTCCAGGAGGAACGGAATCGACGTGTTGATCGCACCGAAGAATACGAAAAACGTGAGAAAGACTGCACCATACAAGGCGAGCCCGGACCCCGTTGTGATCCGCGCAACCGTACCGCGAAAGTACTCGAGACCAAACCGGCTCTGTTCGACCGTCGGTTCTTCGAGCACCGCGAATGCGACCGCTCCGATGAAGACGCTCACCCCGTAGGCGGCGAACGGGACGTTCCACGCGATGTCGGCGAGTAGTCCGCCGAGAATGGGATATACGGCGACGCCACCGGTCATCGCGGCGGCGTTGAGCCCCATGACTGCGTTTCGCCGGGGGCCGTCGAAAAGATCACCGATCAGGGTCAGCGAGAGTGTCAAGAGGCCGCTCGCCGCACATCCCTGCAGGAACCGCAAGACGAGAATGGCAGAGAAGGACGGCGTAAACGCGACGGCAGCGCCCGTAACTCCGTAACCGACGAGACAGGGAATCAATACGATTCGGCGGCCGTACCGGTCCACTAATACGCCCATAACCGGCGCAAGAACGATACTCGGCATCGAGAAAACAGTCAGTACGAGTCCAGCTTGAGCATCTGTAAGAGCAAGCGCTCTCCGAAGGGCCGGCAGACCAGGACTGATAAGTGCGACTCCCATTACGGCTACTAACGATGTTGCGATGGCGACGTAGAGACCCGGTGATCGCCACGGGATCGACGCTTTTCGCTCCGATTCGTCCACGGCCTCAGCAGATGTCATTCGAGTAACGGACAGATGTATACAAGCTATTCGTAAAAAGATATCTCCTCGGCCGCGTCAAGAGCCGGTATCGGAAGTTACAGGCGGATACCGTGCCGATTTTGCTGTTATGACCCGGGGAGTATTTCTCGATCGAATCGTCCGTTCGACGGAATCTGAGTGTGATTGTGTTCGCGAATACTCTACTCTCCGCGAACCGAACGGCAGTTGCATTATACGAACCGGAAGGGAATCTAAAAGAAGGGGGTTTCGCCCGATTCACCGATGGCCGAGGACGAGCGAAGCGTCTTCCGGATCGACCGAAACTGTGACCGTCTCGTCCTCGCCCAAGATCGGCTTGTCCGTCTTCATCTTGATCGTGATATCGCCGACGTCGACGATGTTCTGCGTGAAGCTTCCCCGATAGAGCTGGCGGGAAATCTCACCTTCCCACTGATTCGCCTCTTGTGTCTCCTGAGTGATGACTCCGTTGTTCGACGTTCCACCGTCCGCACGAACCTTCGATTTGACGTCTTCCGGTCGGATAACGACGACCGGGTTCTCCAGGACCTCTTCGTCACCGTACGTACACTTCATCTCGAGTCGGGTATCCCCTTCAGCGATTTCGCAGACGACGGTCTGCTCGGATTCGTTTACTTCGAGGGGGGTCGCCGAGTAGAGATTCGCTTCACCGAGGAAGTTCGCGACGAACGGGGATGTCGGTTTCTCGTAGAGCTCCTCCGGCGGTGCCTGTTGGGCTTCTTTTCCGTCGGTCAACACAAGCGTTTCGTCGGAAATCTCGAACGCCTCCTCTTGATCGTGCGTTACGTAAATCGTCGTGATTCCGACTTCGTCAAGCATCTCGAGCAGGAGTCGACGCATTCGACGCCGTTGCTTGAAGTCGAGATTGCTGAGCGGTTCGTCCATCAGCAGCACCGACGGCTGGTACGAGACCGCTCGCGCGAACGAGATCCGCTGTTGCTGCCCGCCGCTTAGCTCGGACGGGTATCGATCGCCGACGTCCGGTAGTCCGACGAGCTCGAGTGATTCCTGGATCCGGTTTTCGCGGTCCTCCTTCGGCCAATCACGCCCTTTCAGCGCGTAGAGGATGTTCTCCCGCGCCGTCATGTGCGGCCAGAGCGCGTAGGACTGGAACACCAGCCCGATATCCCGGTGTTCCGGTTGCACCGACTGGTCCGGTGTCGCGACCACGTCGCTATCGATCTCGATTCGTCCCCCGTTTATGATTTCGAGACCGGCCAGACACCGCAATGTTGTCGTTTTTCCACAGCCACTCGGCCCAAGGAGGGTGAACAGATCACCTTCTGTGACTTCGAAGCTCACGTCGTCAACCGCGACGACCTCCTCGTCCGCGCTGATGTACTTCTTGGTGAGATTTTCGACTTTAACCGTCATGGTTGTTGAATCTCTTGTGTCGTGTGCTCATACGTGGCGATCGATATTCGTTCACATACCGAACGTGCTCTTTCTTATAGCTTTGCATCATATGGTCGTTTCACCTTCGTTACCGCTGCAGTTCCATCCGTTATACATATTATTTTCACCACTTAACCCGCAGTATATTTCCCTTCACCCAGGAATTCGTACCCGAGCACGAACACTAGGATGATCAGGAACAGGACTACCGATCCCGCCGCGACCGTGGGGAGAGCGGACGCGTCCTGATTATACATCTGTAACAACAGGCCGGTAAACACGTTATTGCCGGCACTAATGAGGAGTACGATCGCCCCCAACTCTCGCATCGAGCCGATGAACGAGTAAATCCACGCGTTAGTAACCCCACCCTTGACGAGCGGAACCGTTATTTTCTGGAATGTGGTGCCCCACGTTGCGCCACTGATCGCCGATGCCTCGTCGAGGTCGTCCGAGATCTGTATGAGATTACTCGTAATCATTCGCACGCCGTGGGGGAGGCGAACGAACACGAGTGCCAGGATAATCGGCGCGAGCGTCCCATAGAGCGAGTCGACGTAGGGAACCAGCAGGATGAGCCAGAAGATCGCGAGGCCGTACACGATCGGCGGGAATCCGAGCGGGATCGACGACACGTAGTCCCCTAGGCCGGTGAACCGATCGTACTTCACGCTCGTATACGAGATGAAGGTCGCGAAGATCGCCGTTAGCGAGGCCGCGATGAGCGACGCGAGGAGGGTGTTGATGATGACGCTTCGGAGTGATGGGATGTCGAACAGTGCAACGTAATTTTCGAGCGTGAACTGGAGAGTGGTGATGTCTCCGATCCCCGGAGACAGCGACATCAGGAGCATACCACCGAACGGGGGGATGAACGAGATTCCCCAGAGGAACCCACACACGCCCAGGGCGGCCCATTTCCACTTGCCGAGTTTGTGGACCGTCTGTCGGGAACCGCCGGAGATCGTTTGGTACTTGTGCGTCTGGCGGGTTGAGTACCAGTAAATAGTGATCGCGATGAACGCAATAATAACGTACACGATGCTGTAAATACCGGCGGCCGTGTAGTCGGGAACGACACTGCCGAAGACGACCATGAAGATCTCAGTCGCGAGCGTATCGAAGCCACCCTGTGCTGCGCCGAGCAAGAAGGGATAGTCGAAATTCCCGAGCCCGAAGATCATCAATAGCATGAACGACGAGAAGAGGGCCGGAAACAGCATCGGGAGCGTCACCCGGAAGAACGTCGAGATAAGCCCGCGCCCCGCTATTCTCGATCCTTCTTCGAGCGCCGGGTCGATCGATCGGATCGCGGGTTCGATGACGAGAAATGCGAGTGGAAGTCCACCGACGCCGATGGCGAGAATGACTCCCCACATCGAGTAGATGTTGAACAACGTGAATCCGAACAGCGATCGAGTGAGACGGTTGAGGAGGCCGAACTGCGGGCTCAACACGGAAATCCAGCCAATCCCTTTCACGATGAACGGCATCGAAAGTGGCAGAACGACAATGGCTTTGAACAAGCGACTACCTGGCATATCAGTTCTGACGGTGAGCCATGCGTAGATCGCACCCATCGCCGTCCCGATGAGGCCGCCACCGATACCGATCGCGATGGTGTTACCGATAAGGACCGCAGCCTCTCTGTTCAAGAGTAATTCGTTGACGTCAGCGAACGTAATACCAGCGTTGCCGCCGAGTCCGAGAACGACTGAACCGACGAACAGTGCGATCACCACAGATGAAAACAGGACGAGAAAGAGCAGTGTGATATACAGCGGTATCCAGCGGGGATCGCCCATCTCACGTAATTGATCGATGACTCTACTGGTTCGCTCATCAGAGCTTTCTTTGAGGCTCAAATCACTCACCCAGTCTCTCAGTCATTTCACGACCATCTATATCTGGTGGTTCGTTTCGCCCCCATAATATAATATATGTATAATAAAATTGGATGATATTATCATATCATATTTTAGTATTATACTCATTCTCCCTTGACGCTATAATTCTGGGTCTTTTAGTATGAAAATATTAGAAATTCATATATGCTATATTGATAGATACACGTCCGTATGTCAAACATACGCAGACGGGACGTACTGGGAGTAGCAGGCGCAGGTCTCGCTTCGATGATCGCAGGATGTGCCGGAGGCGGCGGAAACGGTGGCGGAAGCAGTGGACTCACCATTTACTCCGTCGTCGACGAACCGGCGATGAACGATACGATTCTTCCCCCGTTCGAATCCGAACACGACGTTGGAGACATCGGACTCGTGTCGCAGTCGCCGACGGAGATTGCATCAAGGATGTCGACGGAATTCCAGACGAATTCGATCGAATCCGATCTCGCCCTCAACACGCAAGGGACGATGCAATCACTCGATAACGAGGGCGGATTCCGAGAGCCCGATCCGGATGGCGATCTGATGAAAACGGTCGAGGAAAATTATCCGGAGGACTCGTACACGTCTACGCGACTTCCAGGATACAACATTCCCATCGTCGTCATGTACAATACAGAGAACGTAAGCGAGGACGAAGTCCCCGAGAGTTACTCGGAACTCACCGATTCGACCTGGGAAGGCCGAATCGGGTTCGACGATCCGGAAACTCTCAACGCGGCTGGCGGACAGTTCGCCAGCATGCGCGCCGAACTCGGCGAAGACGAGTGGCGGGACGTCATGGAGGGTATCGCCGCCAACGAACCGCGGATCACGCAAGGGGGGAGCGAATCGTACCGCGTTCTGTCCACCGGCGAGGTCGATCTGATCATCGGATTGCTCAACAACCTCATCAGTGCCAGAGAAGGCGGGGAAGCGGAATCGATCGAAGCACTCTGGCTCGAACCGACGGTCGCGCTCAACATCCCGACGTATCTCACGAAGGGGAGTCCGAGTCCGGAAAACGCCGAAACGTTCGCACAGTGGTTCCTCTCGGAAAAGGGCCAGCGCGCGCTGGCTGAAACGGGCCGGACGCCGGCCCTCTCGAGCGTCGCGCAAGAAGAGTTCAACGAGTATTTCCCCGAAGACGTCGAGATCCTTCCAGTAGCCTACAACGACGATTCGTACTACAACGACCCCGATAGCTGGATCAGTCGATACGGGGAGATCTTCGGCTAATCGATGAGGTGTTCGGTGGTCACGATCCGCTGACTGTACGAACTTTTATGCCGTAGATGTTCGAAATAACATTCTGTATCAAGACGCATGCTATCCGAAGCCGAATATCATAGACCGACAAACGTTGAATCGGCGTGTCAACTCCTGGATGACATCCCAGAGGCGATCGTCGTCGCCGGCGGCCAGTCACTCGGTCTGTTGACCAAAGAAGGGATCATCACTCCGGAGGTGCTCGTCGACATCAAGCAAATCGACGACTTGCAAGGAATCGAACGAAGCGACGGTGAACTCCTCCTCGGTGCCACGACGACCCATCGAACCATCGAGCAGTCGGAGCTCGTCGCAGAAGAGGTCCCGGTCCTCGCCGAAGCAGCCGAGCACATTGCTGACGTGCAGATCCGTAACGCAGGGACGATCGGTGGAGTCGCCGCGTACGCCGATCCCACCGCGGAGTATCCGCTCGTGCTTCTCGCACTGGGTGGCACCGTCGTCTCCGAAACAGTCGACGGCAAAACAGAGTACGACGTTCGAGACGATTTCTTCGAGGGATACTATCGAAGTTCACTGGACCCCCACGAACTAGTCACCGAGGTCCGAATCCCCACGCTCGACGAGAACGAGGGCACCGGCTACGAAAAGATGGCCTACCGAGAGAACGACCGCGCCCTCGTCAACGTCGTCTCGCACGTTCGCGTCGAGGACAGAGTCTGCAGCGAAGCGAACGTCACCGTCGGGAGCGTGACGGATCGCCCGTACCTGTCGACGGATGCGAGCGATGAACTGGTTGGGAGTGAACTCACCGACGAGGACCTCGAAAATGCCGCTGCAGCTGCCAAAGCGGATGTTCCAGTCGATCCCGACCCCTCGGTATCCACCGAGTACCGGGAGGACCTCGTCGAATCGCTCGTCGAAGGGACGCTGCAGGATGCACGCGAACGCGCACGAGGTGGGTAAATCGATGGCCGAATTATCGCTGACGGTCAACGGTGAAGATCATACGGTGGACGTCGACCCGGCGAAGCCGCTGGCGGACGTCCTGCGCGATGAACTCGGGCTACCGGGGACCAAACAATCCTGTTCGACGGGAATCTGCGGTGCGTGTACGGTACGCATCGACGGTGAGGCTCGCAAATCCTGCCTCCACATGGCCGGTGCCGTCGAGGACGCAGACATTCGGACGGTCGAGGACCTCGTCGACGGCGAGACGAACGAGCTTCATCCCGTTCAGGAAGCGTTCCTGGAGGAGTTCTCGTTCCAATGTGGGTTCTGTACCCCCGGATTCCTGAACTCGACGCTCTCGCTGCTCGACGAAAATCCGAACCCAACCGAAGAGGAGATCAAAGACGCACTGCACGGGAACATTTGCCGGTGTACGGGGTACGTCGCCATCCTCGAAGGAGTCAAGGCCGCCGCCGAAAAATACGATCCAGAAACCGAAGTCGAAGCGGCAGGTGATTAAGATGAGTGGAGCACATCAGGCTACCGAGGACGAAGAGTTCACGACCGTCGGTGAGAGCATCGAGCGAGCAGACGGCGTCGAAAAAATCACCGGGACTGCCGAATTCACGTACGACGTGGAGTTCCCGAACATGTTGTGGACGTCGTTCGTCAAGAGTCCGTACGCCCACGCGAGGATCGAGGACATCGATACCAGCGCGGCCGAGGAACTCGACGGCGTTCACGCCGTCCTGACTCAGGCGGACTTCCCGGACGAACGCTTCGGAGACGGCCTCCTCGATCAAACGTGTCTGGCCGACGAGAAGGCGCTGTTCGAGGGCCACTACGTCGCGGTGGTGGCAGCCGAGTCGCGCCGCCTCGCCGACGAGGCGACCCAACTCGTCGATGTCGAGTACGACCAGCTCGAACCGGTCGTCGACGGCGAAGAAGCCTTCAAAACGGATCCGCCCGAGGTCATCCACCCGGACCTCTTCGAGTACGAAACCTCCGACGTCCTCCCGCCAACCCTCGTCGAGGACCGTCCCAACGTCTATCAGAACTACACCGTCGGGAAAGGTGACGTCGGGGAAGGATTCGAGGAGGCCGACCACATCTACGAGGACACCTACCGCACGGCACCCATCCAGCATGCCCCGATGGAGCCGCACATGGCCGTCGCGCGGCCCGAAGGCGATGGTGAACTGACGATCTGGACGTCCTGCCAGGCTGTCCACAAGATCCAGCACACGACGGCGGCTATTCTCAACAAACCGGCGCGAAAGGTGCGTGCGATCGAGCCGTACGTCGGAGGCGGATTCGGCGGGAAAGAGAGCCCGCTGCTCGAACCTATCGCGGGGCGACTCGCGGACGTAACCGGGCGTCCGGTTAAAGTCGTTCACTCTCGCGAGGAGGAATTCAAAAATGCCACGATTAGCGGTGAAGTCAAGACCGAAGTCAAAACGGGAGTGACCGATGACGGCGACATTGTCGCCCGCGAAGTGTCGGCACTGCTTCCGGGAGGCGGATATGCTTCGACGGGGTTCATGGTCGCCCGAAACTGCACGTTCGGCATCGCTAACAGTTACGACATTCCCCACATTGACGTCGATACGTACGGCGTGTACACGAACACGCCGGTCTCAGGGTCCTTCCGTGGCTTCGGGAACAGACAGGTACTGTTCGGGCTTGAGAGTCAGATCGACAAGATCGCCCGGGATCTCGGCATGGATCCCATCGAGTTCCGCAAGCGGAATCTGCTCGAGGAGGGCGACATCACCGCGTTCAACGAACGGCGCCAACACGTCTCCGCGGACGTTTGCCTCGAGACGCTTGAAGAGGAATTCACGGCCGAAAAGGACGATGCGGACGATCCGTGGGTGACCGGCGTCGGCAGCGCGCTGGTGAACAAATACAGTCTCGCGCCGACGGCGTCGTCGGCGACGGTCAAGGTCCACCCGGACGGCTCGGTCGAACTCCGCTATTCCTCGGACGAGATTGGGCAGGGTTCGACGACCGCCATGTCCCAGATCGTCGCCCAAGAGTTTGACGTCGACGTCGAGGACGTCGAAATCGTGCGGGCAGACACGGACGTGACACCGTTCGATCAGGGCTCGATTTCGAGCCGGTCGACGTTCAATATGGGCAACGCAGTCCGGATGGCATGCGACGACGCGAAGGAGGAACTGTTCGAACAGGCAGCAGACGTCCTGGAGATCCCGCCGGAAGAACTCGAGACCAGCCGCGGGCGGGTCTACCCCGAAGGCGACCCCGATCACGGGATCGAGATCGAGGACGTCTTCACGAAGGCCATCTACGAGTCGGGGTACTTCCTGCAAGAAGGCGGCGAGATCATCGGCAAAGATACGTGGCACGTCGAGGCCGGCGATCCCGAGGAGGGGAAGGTCGGTCGGGTCAACTCGTTCTACTCGGAGGGTGCAGCTGGCGTCAAGGCCCGTGTGAACACCCGAACGGGCGAGGTGGAACTCGCCGAGACTGTGGGCGTTTTCGACGTCGGAAAGGCGATCAACCCTAAGCTGGTCGAGGAACAAATTACCGGTGCCTTCAGTATGGGTATCGGCGCTGCGCTGTATGAGAAGATGGAGTACGATCCCGAAACGGGGCGGACGATCAACGCCAACTACTCCGATTACAAGATCCCGTCTATTCACGAGCATCCGATGGATATCAAGCCAATCTATCTTGAGGAGAGCCATCCCGAGGGGCCCTACGGAGCGAAGGGGATCGGCGAAGCACCGACTGTCGCGATCATCCCGGCGATCGCGACGGCGATCCGGGATGCAGTCGGGACATATCCGTCTGAACTCCCAATGCTCCCCGAGAACGTTTACTCGTTGGCCAACAAAGAGCAGCCTTAGTTCTCGATTCGTTCTTTTACTTGATTTCGCCCCGTGGGTCGCCATTCTTAGTATGAAATCACCGATTCGTCAGCAAGTTTCAAGTACGATTGTATACTTTACCATAGTAGTGCGTCGGAGGAGATCATGAAGCCATTAGACAACATCCGTGTTTTGAGCCTCGGACAGTACATGAGTGCCCCGTACAGTACGATGCTGTTGGCCGATATGGGCGCCGAAGTGATCAAAGTCGAACGGCCTGGGACAGGGGATCCACGCCGGTCGATTCCGCCGTTCCCCGAAGAAGCTGAAGACGAGAAAGACGCGATCGGAGGCGGATTCATGGCGTATAACCGAAACAAGAAGAGCGTTGTTCTCGATCTGCAGAGCCAAGAAGGACTCGATACCTTCAAATCGCTGGCGGAAGAGGCCGACGTCGTCGTTGAAAACGTGCGGCCCGGCGTAACCGAAAAACTGGGAATCGATTACGAGACGCTCAGCGAGATCAATTCCGGTCTGGTGTACGCGGCTGTCTCCGGATTCGGAAAGATGCCGGGCTACAGAGGTCCGGATACAGAACGTCCAGCGTTCGACATCGTCGTCGAGGCTATGAGCGGTATGATGCAACTCGTCGGATTCGAGGATCGCCCTCCGCAGTGGACGATCTACGGACTGGCCGACCTCTACTCGGGAATGGTCACGGCGTACAGCATTATGCTCGCACTGTTCATGCGCGAACGGACAGGTGAGGGTCAGTACGTCGATACGGCGATGTACGACTCGATGCTTTCACTCAATGAACGAATGGTGATGCTATACTCATTCACCGACGAGATGCAACCGCGCGGGCGGCTGCGACATCAGGGACCACGTAGAGCCTACGAAGCACAGGACGGATACGTCGCCCTCAACATTCCGAACGATGCCCTTTGGGAGCGGCTGTGCAAAACGATCGACCGAGGGGATCTCATCGAAGATTCGCGAACCGCTGATGGGCCGTCTCGAGCGGAAAACGATGATATCATCCGGGACGCCATCGAGGGCTGGCTGAGCGATAAAACGCGAGAAGAAGCCTGTGAGATTTTCAACAACAACGGTGTACCAACGGGACCAGTTCAAACGGCGGAAGACGTCTTCGACGATCCGCAGGTTGAGGCGCGGAACATGCTCGTCGATATTGAGGACCCCGAGTACGGGACGAATACGTTCGCGAGAACGCCGATGCGGCTCTCCAAGGCTCCCGAAATCAAAAAAGACCCTGCACCTCGACTTGGTGAACACACCGAGTCGATCCTGCGAGACGTGCTCGGATACAGCGACAAACGGATTGAAGACCTCAAACGCAAGGAGGTGATCGTCCCGATTTCAGACTAATCGAACGCTGAGTAGGGTGAACTGCTCTCGGGTCGAAGCAACTGTGCCGCGATTACACTGCGCTCACGAAATGGCGAGCACGTCTGGTATGTGGGACCCGACTAGCAATCATTCGATACAAACTTTTTATACTAGGCTCGAAGATGATAGTGTATGGTTCGAGTTCCACTCGTCAACCAGTCAGATCTGCCAGAGGAGTATCAATATCTCATGGACGAAGACGCCCTCGGAGAGCGGAATATCTTCCGAGCGATGGGCAATAATCCTGACATTCTAAAGTCGTACATGTTGTATGGAACCACAGTCTGGAACGAATGTGGACTTTCGGCTCACGACCGAGAACTCGTGATCCTCGCGATCGGACGAGCACTTCGATCCGAATACGAATGGGAACAGCATGTCGACATCGGGTATAATGAGGACGTTTCGCCGGAGGCAATGCGGGCTATCGGTCGCGATGATCTCTCGTACTTCGACAAAGAGAGTCAAACGCTGCTCGAATACTCACAGGCGTTCGCTCGTAACGAAATGACGGACGAGATCCACCGGCGATTGGAAGAGTACTTCGATGACGAGACGGTCACCGGCGTCGGAATGCTCTCAAGTCATTACGTCGCAACCGGGTTCATGCTTGAATCGTTCGATGTGCCGCTTGAACTCGACGACTTCGTCGGGTGGGAACCGAGCGACGAAGACATCGAACGGCTCCAGGAAGCGGCGTAACGGCCGACGCGACGACTAGTTACTTTCTTCGATGAGATTCTGAACAGTGCGGGCGATTTCGAGTAGTTCCGCGTCGGCGTCACGGGCTCCGACCGTTTGGATTCCGACCGGAAGTCCATCGATTGTTCCGCAGGGAACGCTAATAGCCGGGTGTCCGGTGAGGTTGAACAGATGGGTGTTGTTGTTGATCGGCGGCGACGAATCGCGGGAAAACTCCCCGAATTCGTACGCTGTCGTTGGCGTCGAGGGGCATGCGAGGACATCGACACCGGCCAGTTCGCTATCGACCTCGTCACGTAACGCCGCCCGATGTTCGATCGCGTTCGCATACAGATCGCCGTCGTCCCGGGTAACGAGATAGGCCCCGATCAGGAGATACTGTGTAAGCGGGTCCGATAACTTCTCGAGACGGTTCGATCGCGCATTTGCAAACGCTGTCCCGAACGGTGGTTCCGTGGCAGCAGGTGATCGGTAGGGGCGTCCATTGCTGAAGAAATACATATAAAGTTCACTCATAGAGATCACACGCCAGATCGCTGATGAGAGCGACGTGTCGGGAAGTGAAATCTTGACCCGCTTTGCGCCGCGATCAACGAGTTGATCGATGAGGTCAGCTACGTGATTGGCGACGGATTCGGCGACAGGGTCGTCGAATAACGTATCCGGGATGCCGATCGTGACTGATTCCGGGTCCTTCATCTCGGGATCCGCGAGAGCATCCGTCCTGGCTAGAACTGCTGCTCCGCAACTGGCATCTTCGACCGAATCGGCGAGCACGCCGACGGTATCGAGACTCCCTGCGAGTTCGACGACGCCGTCTAGCGGAATCAGCCCCTGTGTCGGTTTGTATCCGACGACACCGCAGTAACTGGCAGGGATGCGAACGCTACCGCCGGTATCGGTCCCCAGCGCGATGTCAGCGTCGCCCGCTGCCACCGCGGCCCCACTTCCGCTTGAGGAACCACCGGGTGTATGATCGGGCATACGCGGATTTTGGGTTGGGCCGTAGTAACTCGTTTCACCAGTCGGTCCGAACGCAAATTCGTCCATGTTCGTCTTACCGACGATGGTTGCGCCGGCTTCAAGGAGACGATCGGTAACGGTCGCATTGCGCGTCGGAATACAGTCGGATAGGATGCCCGATCCGGCGGTGAGTTCCACGCCGGTGAGTGCAATATTATCTTTGAGTGCGACCCTCGAGTCGTCTAACAGACCAGTTGCTTCGGGCTCTCTCACGGCGCATCTGGTGATGAACGCGTTGTATGGATCGTCGGTATCGACTGCATGGATCGCCGGTCGATCGACCTTCTCGGTATTACTCGGCGGTCGGGATACAGGGTCCATAGATGCGATAATATCGGTAATAGGTGCCGACAGCTCCGCTGCGTATTCTGGATCGAGACACAGTCGTAATTCGGACGTGAGGTCTTGTAACATCTCCTCGGAGATCCGCGAATGAGACGCCATATCTGACTAATTGTTCGGATCGCATAAAAGAATACCCATCAGTAGGGACGGACGACGGCCCCGTCCGTACAACATAGTTGAAACGGGGTTATGCCGCCGACGTTTCGGCAAACTGTGCTTCGATGTTCTCGGCCATTTGGTCGATACGCTTGTTGACCGTACTCTTTAGCATCCGAAAGCCGAGCGACGCAAGCTTTCCGCTAACTTCGATATCCATCTGGTAATCGATAACCGTACCGCTGTCTTCAGCCTCCGAGAGCCCATAGTAGGTGTCAGCTGCGACATCCGTGTTACTGCCCGGTGCCGTGCCGTCTACAGCCACCGTGAACGATTCCGGCGGGTTGTAATCCTCGATCTCGATATCGACCTCCATATCGAGGGACACCATTGAGATTCGTTCCGAGACCTTCGCAATATACGTCTGCTCATCTACTTGCGTAACGTCTTCACAGTTCGGGAGCACCTCTTGGAGAACTTCTGGCTCTTGCATCTCTTCGACAACAACGTCTCGTGGCGCATTGACTGTTATTTGGTCTTCGATTTCCATTCCACCTCTTCGTCACATGTCCACTGGTATAAAGGTTATCGTCATATTTTGTATAATATTGCGGAAGAAAAGCACTGAAATCCGTTGCTGATACGCCTTCGTTCATCCGTCAGTTATTGTTCCCGAAGAGAGAACGGAATGCGGTTGGCATAGTGTGTCGTGCGATGGTGTATCAGTGAGCGCTCTCAGTCAAAGAATTCCAGGGATCTCAAATCGGGGATATCGAAGGGAAGAGGCCAAATCGACCTGGAAGAATACGTCCGGTCACTCACTCTATTCTCTGATAGAGAACAACAATTTTCAACGAGAAGTACGAAGAGATCATTGCTAAGACTTGCTTCCAAGAGCATAACGCAAACACTATCGCTGACTCCGAATCGTTAATAGAGAAGATAGAAAGGGTTCGAGAGTAGGGATTCGAAATAAGTCAACAAAGGATCGCAGTGTGGCTGGACTCCAAAGAGTGCCCATCACGCGTTCCGAGGTTAATTCAGCAGGTGTCCTGTGTTATCGGACCAGCAGAACGGTTGAAACATGAGTAGATGAAAGAAGAACTTTCAGAAGTACTGTTATCATATACAAACAAGTTAAAGAACAATATGAAACGAACGAACGAAGAGTCGAGATCACCATCTCACCTGGCGGCCCATCGGTTTACAGATGTACTTCTGTAAAAACTGTCGAGTGCTAAGATTGTCGAATGGTATCAATCGTAACTGACCAGGGCACTGTCTAGATGAGAGTTTGAGGAACGAGCAGGTGGTGGCGAGATTTGAGGAACGAGCAGGTGGTGGCGAGAAGTGTCCATGCAACTCGCCAACCTGCTCAGAGAGACCTTTAACGTGGACTGTGATGAGGTTTGGGAGAACGAGCGCACCCCGACACCCGTCAGGGTGTTCGGGGTGCGACTGCATTCAATGGGATTGTCAGTTCGGGAGGTCGTCCAGTGCTCGAATTACTCGGTATTGACCGGTCTCACGGCGCAATTTGGAACTGGACGCACAAACTCTCGGAGGATCAGAGCGACCCGCCGACGGCGTAGCCGTCGCGGGTCGCGGTTGACGAGAAACAGATCAAGGTAGACGGCGAAAAGAAGTGGTTGTATGCCGCGATCGACACAGACTCAAAGCTACTTCTCGAAATCGACGTGTTCAGCCGCCGCGGGACTGACCCCGCGGCGGCGTTCCTGCGCCGACTCATCCAGAAACACGATATCGCCGAGACAGCGTTTCTCGTCGATGCTGGCGGCTATCTGACTGCCCTCGCTCGTCATGAATTGAGCGGTCAGCTCAACTACAGCGATCGAACCTACGTCGAAAAGTGGTTTCGGACTGTCTCCATGAGGATCGACTGCTTTCACTCGTTCTGGCGGGGCAGTCCAGCCAGCACACGCCGCTGGCTGAAACGCTTCAGACACCACTAAAACCACGATCGACCGAATCAAGCGCTCAATGGCCGAATGCCGGCTGAGGGGGGCTGAACTAGACAGTGCCTTTCGATATAGAACCTAATATTCTAGGAACCACGATAATTCGTAGGGATATTATGTTATATATTATTACTATTTCTTAGATATCGCGATATTAAAATCGCACTCACTATACATATAAAAGAACTATTGACTCATGGTATTATACATCATGAAATATTGAATTTCTCTTCAGTGATGGGGCTGCGTGGCCATAATTTCAAGAGAAACTGCAATTTCAGCAGAGGGAATTTAATATCCCAATGCTTTTCCTATTGCAATTAGTGTATTTGGCTATGGTTTATATGTAATATTGCACGTACGTATTTTAGTAACCATTAAGTGAAGTGCTGTCTCATATACTATAATGAGTCAGACTGATCCGGGTCAAAAAGAGGTGATAGTCGATGTCAAGAACGTCGGTGGGATTGATAAGACACGAGTGGAATTCCAGCCAGGCGTGACCGTTCTCTCTGGGCGAAACGCGACGAATCGCACGTCGTTCCTGCGCGCACTTATGGTCGCACTCGGGACCGACGATGATATCCTGAAAGCCGACGCCGATTCCGGCCGCGTACAGCTCCAACTCCATGGCAAAACCGCGACGCGGACGCTCGAATGCAAGAACGGCCATGTTTCCACTGGCGGTGAATCCTTCTTGGATAACTCGGAGTTGGCGGACTTGTTCGCATTCTTACTCGAAGATAACGAAGCGCGGCGTGCCGTTGAACGCGGTGACGACTTCCGGGAGATCATCATGCGCCCGGTCGATACGAACGCGATAAATCACCGGATCGATCAGTTACAACAGGAGAAAAAACAGATTTCCGAAAAACTGGGCGAACTGGACGACCTTGAAGAGAAAAAGACCGCCCTCCACCAGCGCAAAACGCGTCTGTCCGCCGAGATCGAGGAGCTGAAGGCGAATCTCAAAGCGAAGCGCGAGGAGATCGAAGCCGCCGACAGGGATGTCGAGGAGACCCGTGAAGAGAAGGCCGAACTCGAGTCGAAGCTATCCGAACTACAGTCGAAGCGATCGGAACTCGACCGCGTCAAGCACCAACTCGAGACCGAGTCCAAGAGCATTGAGTCGCTGCGAGAGGAGAAAGCGGATCTGGAGGATGAACTTGCTGAACTCTCAGAGACGCCGGCCGGGGAGATCAACGAAATCGAGCAGCGAATAGAGCGGCTCCGTGGCCAGAAAGAGGTCCTCGACTCGACGATCAACGAGCTGCGGAGCATCATCAGGTTCAACGAGGACATGCTCGAGGACGGCGATACCGCGGTGTTCGACGCCGCGCCTGACGGTGACGAGGGGGGTGCAGTTACGGACAAACTCTTGGACGATTCACAAACGATGGAGTGCTGGACGTGCGGCTCGACTGTTGAGGCCGGGCAGATTGAGGAGACTCTTGAACGGCTCAAGGACGTCCGCAAACAGAAGTTCGAGAAGCTCAACGGCGTCCAGACCGAGATCGAGGAACTCCAGTCCGAGCGGAGGGCGTATGAGCAGCAACGGGACCTCCGAGCGTCGACCGAGGACCGGATCGAGGCCGTCGAGTCGGAAATCGACGAACGCCAGGAGCGCATCGAGGCGCTCCGGAACAACCGCGATGAGTTCAAGACAGAGATCGAGGGGCTCGAAGGCGAGATCGAGAGGCTCGAAGACGAGACGTACAGCGAACTCCTAGACCTCCACAAGAAGGCCAATGAGGTGGAGTTCCAGCACAAGCAGAAGCGTGCAGAGATTGAGGACATTGAAGCCGAACTCGACGAGATCGACGATCGCCTCGCCGATCGCGAGAGTCTCAAGGCCCAGCGCGAGGAACTCAAAGACGAACTCACCGATCTCCGGACCCGCGTCGATCGCATCGAACAGGAGGCCATCGAGGAGTTCAACACGCACATCGAGAACGTTCTGGACATCCTGGACTATGGGAACATAGCCCGCATCTGGATCGAACGTCGCGAGGCGACGGTTCGAGAGGAGCGCCGGAAGGTCGACAAGACGGCGTTCGACCTCCACCTAATTCGCGAGACGGAGGACGGCACGTCGTACGAAGACACTATCGGCCACCTCAGCGAGAGCGAGCGTGAGGTGACCGGTCTGGTCTTCGCGCTCGCGGGGTACCTCGTGCATGAAGTGTACGAGGACGTCCCGTTTATCCTGCTGGACTCCTTGGAAGCGATCGACTCCGACCGCATCGCGGCCCTCATCGAGTACCTCGAACAGTACGCTGACAACCTGCTCGTCGCACTGTTGCCCGAAGACGCTGCCGCACTGTCTGACGACTACCAGCACGTCACCGATCTGTAATCCGCCGCTTGAAAACGTCGCTTTTTGTCTGGCGGCTCGTTTCTAAGTCACCGATCGCAGTCGTGGGCCCGACTGCCGATTCCAACGCTGGAGTTGTAACGGAATACCACTCTGCCATTACAGAACTAGCCCAGTAATGGGATGCTCTACTCTGCCATTACAAAACTGGCCCAGTAATGGAATATCCTACTCTGCCATTACAGAACTAGCCCAGTAATGGAATATCCTACTCTGCCATTACAGAACTAGCCCAGTAATGGGGTATCGACGAAGGGTGGCCAGCCTTCGCGGTTACTGGCAGTCACAGCCGTCGTCGGAGAGGAGTTCCGGGATCGTCTTGTGCGCGCTGCAGTCCTGGCAGACCACGGTGACGTCGACGAGGACGTTGAAATCGCCGATGGTGATCGCCCTTGCGGCTGCGAGCTGGTTGACGGAGGTCCGAGTGACCGCGCTGACGCGGCTCTTGAGCCGTTGGATAGTGTCCCGGATGCGATCGGCCCGATCGGCCGATTCGGTTACTTTGCTCACGTCCCGGCCTTTCGTCAGGAAGGTGTGGACGGCCTGGTGGGTGACGAAGTCGCGTTCGAGCTGGTCGACATCAACGCCCTTGCGCTCCAGATTCCGTCGGACCGACGTGCGTTCGCCGCTGCTCACGTCGTCGTCCGTGAGGAGTTGATAGGTGTTGGCCACGAAGCCGTTGGTCGGCTGTTCGCCGGTCTCGTTCAGCGCGGCTTCGGTCACACGCTTGTTGAAGTACTCGGCCAGCCTGCGTAAGCTCTGGGACTCGCGGCCGTCGCCGAGCCAGCGCTCTTCGAGTTCTGCCGCTATCCCGTCCAGCGCGTACGAATCAATGACCTTCCCGACCTTGTACCGGCGGTCCGTGTTCGACACAGAGTCACTCATAATCAAGAGTCATCGGGAATGCTACTAAAAGCTGTCCATCGGTGTGAGCGCCTGCGCCGACAGCTGAGATCCTGGCGCTCGATGAAGGCGACGTTGAACCAAACGTCGTTGGTCTTCTCTACGAGCAGATCAGGGATTTCCTCCTCGTACAGGTCGCTTCGCATGGGCCGGGCGGGGCCGCACACGCTCAGTGACCCGTCGACCCGGCCGTGTTCGTCCTCGATCGAGGCCGTGACGGCTCGCACTCTGTCGATGTCCTCCTCGTCGTTGAATGCGATGCCGCGCTCTCGGTCCTGTATGAACCCGCGCACGCCCGATACGTCCGGCGGCTCGTCGAGCGGATTGCGCCCCCGATCGCGGCCGGCCTTGCCGATCTCGCGCTTGACACCGACACAGGTAGTAGCGTTCGGATTCAGGCCTTGTACTACGGCGTCCTGGTACCTCATTGTCGCTTTCTTCTCGGACGATGTCTAGGCGCTCTCCAAGGAGTACTCCTACATAACGGAAATCTAGCCGTCCTGGGCGTGTCCGTGTTGCAATGGCAGGTACAATGGTGGCAGGGTGTTTATGTGGGAAGAACGGCGGGCGTTACTGGTAGGAAACGTTGATCTCGAGCTCGTTGGCCGTTCCCAGCAGTAGGTCTGGGATTTCCTTGCGGAACCACTCGCCCTTCATGCGGTGGGTCGGCCCGGAGATCCCGAGTGCGCCGCAGACCTGTCCGTCGACGTCCATCACCGGGACGCTGACCGTATTCATCCGCTGGATGTATTCCTGGGTGGCGAATGCGACGTTGCGCTCACGGATCTCCGCCAGCTCATCGCGCAGGACGTCCGAGTCCGTGATGGTGTTGGCGGTGTAGCTCTCGAGGTCGTGGCGCTCGATGATCTCCATGACCCGCTCGTCGGGGAGGAAGGCCATGATCGCCTTCCCGGCCGATGTCGCGTGGATTGGAAGCCGCTTACCCAGGTGCGAGTCCGCCTGGACGGCGTGGGCGCCGGTCTCGCAGTGGACAAATACGACGTGGCCGCACTCCTCGACCAGGTACTCCGCGCGCTCATCCGTGGTTTCCGCGAGCTGGGCCACCTTCTCCTCGGCGAGTCGGTAGGCCTCCTTGCGGTTCCGGACGTAGTCGCCGATGTTGAGGAACTCCATACTCGGGTAGTAGCGGTACCCCTCCTGAATTACGTACTCGTTAGCCTCCAGGGACGTCAGGTACCGGTGGGCCGTGCTGTTGGCCATGTCGAGTTCCGAGGCGAGCTCCGATACCCGGGCCCCGTCCAGCTCTTTGAGTGTTTCCACGATGCGGAAACCTCTGCTAATCGACTTGATCACCCCGGCCGACCCCGCGTCATTCTTTCCCATTTTAACATGATAGAACGCGTGATAGTATTTAAAATTATGGAATGCGGAAACGTTTCGCTCGCGGATCGCCGCGGTTTGAGGGATGAAACTGCATCATTTGCTTAAAATCCCGGAATGTGGGAACTATCCCGAATTGGCGCGCGAATATCGTCAGCTTCCGTGCCACTATCACTCGAAATCCGTGCTATCCCGGCTCGTGCCACTCTTTTGTGCACATGGGCAGGCCACATTTCCAAAATGCGGAAACATGGGCTATCGAGCCTGCATCTTCGGACACTACGAATGTTACGTCTGATGTGTATGTGAATTCATCCTCGTTCACGCCCAGTAAACGTACTGCCTGGTGAGCTGACTCAACTAACAAGAAATCGAACGACTACTGGGATATACGTGAGTAACGGCCTGGAGAGTCACTCCCAGTTGGGATTGTGCCGTCGGTGCTGGACATCCTCTCCATAACCGGAGGAAGGGTCGGAAATACTGGCCATATAGGCGGTCTGACGGTCGTTTCCACTATACGGGAATAATTGTGTGAAGTGTTACCACGAGTGTCGCCAATCGGTGGGCGATCGGCGACGACGCCGGGAGGCCGTTCCCGATCACGGCGCGACCGAACGCCTCAAATTTATAATCAAAAACGCTACATGCTTTGGTCGTATTCGAGTTCGTGTCCACCGATGGAATCAGTCAATCCTGCAACCGCGGAGTCGATCGCCAGCTACGACGCGCTCTCTGCCGAGGAAGTCGACACCGCGATCGCCGACGCGAGCGCCGCTTACGAGGAGTGGCGCGACGTTGATCTGACGGACCGACAGCAGCTCCTTGACGACGCGGCCGATGTCCTCCGGGAGAACAAGCATCGCTACGCCGAGACGATCACCGAGGAGATGGGCAAGCCGATTTCCCAGGCGATTGCCGAGGTCGAGAAGTGCACTTGGGGCTGTGAGTTCTACGCCGAGCGCGCCAACGAGTACCTCCAGGACGAACACGTCGGCGCAGTCTCGCACGCCAAGACCTACGTCCGCTACGACTCGCTCGGGCTGGTACTGGCGGTTATGCCCTGGAACTACCCGTTCTGGCAGGCGTTCCGCTTCGCCGCGCCGAACCTCGTCGCCGGGAACGTCGGCCTGCTGAAACACGCCTCGAACGTTAGCGGCTGTGCGCTGGTCATCGAGGAGGTCTTCGAGAAGGCCGGCTTCCCCGAGAACACGTTCCAGAGCCTCCTGATTGGCTCCTCGAAGGTCGATCAGGTCATTGAGGACGACCGGGTCGCCGCGGTCACGCTCACCGGCAGCGAGTACGCCGGCAGAGCCGTCGCGGAGACAGCCGGCCGCGAGCTGAAAAAGACTGTCCTCGAACTCGGCGGGAGTGACCCGTTCGTGGTGCTCGACGATGCCGACATCGAGCGGACCTGCAAGGTCGCCGCCAAGGCGCGGAACCAGAACTCCGGGCAGTCCTGTATCGCGGCCAAGCGCTTCATCGTCCACGAGGACGTCTACGACGAGTTCGTCGACGCATTCACCGCCAAGATTGAGAGCCTCACCGTCGGCAATCCGATAGATGAGGAGACCGACATCGGCCCGCAGGCCCGCGAGGATCTCATGGAGGAGCTCCACGAGCAGGTCCAGGCCAGCGTCGACGCCGGCGCGAAGGTGCTGGCCGGCGGCGAGCCGCTCGACCGTGAGGGGTACTTCTACCCGCCGACCGTTCTGACCGACGTCCCGCAGACGTGCCCCGCCGCCGCCGAGGAGACGTTCGGGCCCGTGGCGGCCGTCATCCCCGTCAGCGACGAGGAGGAGGCCATCGAGGTGGCCAACGACAGCCCCTACGGGCTGGGCGGCTCCGTCTGGACGACGGACCTCGACCGCGGCGAGTGCCTTGCCGGGCGTATCGAGGCCGGCTGCGTCTTCGTCAACGAGCTCGTTAAGTCCGACCCGCGGCTCCCCTTTGGCGGCGTGAAGGATTCGGGCTACGGGCGCGAGCTCGGCCGGGACGGCATCCACGAGTTCGTCAACAAGAAGACCGTCTGGGTGCAGGACACCGAGTGATCACGCCTCGTCGACGACGAGCGCGACGGCGGCTGCGCCCGTCCCGTCGAACTCTGAGCGGTTCCGTATCACACACGCTCCTCGTGGCGCCCTCGAATAAAAGTTCGCGGACCAGCGCCGCTACTTGTCGACGAGCGTGTTCGAGATGGTGCCGATGCCCGCGGCGGAGAGTTCGATGGTGTCGCCGCGCTCGAGGAATTTGTCCATCTCCAGGCCACAGCCCAGGCCGACGGTCCCGCTGCCGAGGACGTCGCCAGGATGTAGATACAGGCTTTGGGACGTGTACTCAATGATCTCCGCGAAGGAGTGCTGCATCGCGCCGAGGGATCCCGAGGACCACTCCTCGCCGTTGACGCGGGCCGACAGCTGGACGTCCTCGAGTTCGATTTCGTCTGGCGTCACAAGGTAGGGGCCGAGGACGTTCGAGCCGATGAAGTCCTTCCCCTTGGCGGGCCCGAGATTAACCTCCATCTCCTCGAACTGGATGTCGCGGGCGCTGAGGTCGTTGTAGATGGTGTAGCCGGCGATGTAATCCTCAGCCTCGTCGGCGCTGATGTCCCGACCTTTCGATCCGATGACGGCGGCCAGCTCGAGCTCGTAGTCCATCTTTTCCGTGTAGGATGGCCACTCGATATCCTGGTAGGGGTGGCCGATGCAGTCCGCGTCGCCCTTGTAGTAGACGGGGAGGTCGTACCACTGTTCGGGGATGTCGTCGAAGACGTTCTGGACGTGCTCAGCCATCACCATATAGTCGCGGATGGAGTTCGGCCGCGGAATGGGGCTGAGCAGGCGGACGTTGTTGGGGTCATACCGCAGCGATCCATCGTCAAGCCCGGTGTTTGCGTTGGTCTCGTCGGCGTGCTCGAGTGCGCGGCGGGCAGCGTCCATCGCGCGGTCGCCGCGCTTGAGGAACTCAGTCATGTCCGTCGGCGCATGCGCCGCGGCCACCTCCCGGGGGCTACCTTCTCCCTCGTCGGCCAGCGCCCGCGCGTACGTGGCGGCCACGTCGACGAGCTCTTCGGTCGCCTCGGAGTAGACGCCCACTCGCCTGTCGGTACCCGTCTCCGTCGTGACGTCAAAGCTTGCGAATTTCATGTGTCGGCGGTGATTCCATCTAGCCGAGACTAGGGTAACGGTATTAAATGTTAGTGCTCGGGGCGCCAAAGCGCAATCTTCAGGGCCGTCGGCTTGAATGTCCCTAACAGTGAGCCAACGAGTCCCACCGTCGCCAGGTCGTATCGAGCCGTCCCCCGCTGGGGGTCTCCGATGACAGGGTCGACCCACCCGTCCCGTCGTCGCGCGTACCTCCTGCTGTTCGTGGGTACCGTCGGGTACGGCTGCTTCCTGTTCGTCTGGTTCTCGATCGCGGCGTTCCTGACGCCGATTACGAACCAGCTCGGCCTCTCGAACACGGCGGCCGGCTTCCTGAACGGTGCGGTCCCGCTCACGTACGTCCCGTTCGCCCTGCTGAGCGGCCTCGTCATCGACCGCGTCGGCGCCTCGCGGGCTATCGGCGTCGGCCTGCTCGTCGTCGGGATCGCCCACATCGGGCGCGGCCTCGCCACCTCCTTCCCGACGATGCTCGCGCTGACGGTGCTGCTGGGTCTCGGCGGGACGGGGCTGACCTTCGGCCTCCCCAAGCTCGTCTCGGAGCTGTTCCCGCCCGAACAATCCGGCGCGATGTCTTCGGCGTACCTCGTCGGACTGTACGCGGGCACAGCCGCCGCGTTCAGTCTCAACCGGGCGTTCCTCGGCCCGGCGCTGGGCGGCTGGCGTCCGCTGTTCGTCGCCAGCGGCCTGGTGACAGCCGCCGTCGCCCTAGTCTGGCTGGCGATGACCTACGGTTGGCGCCACGTTGCGGGCACCAACGCGGCCGAGCCGAGCGCCGACGGGGGCTCGTTCTCCCTGGAGTCGCTACTCGCCGACGCCCGGCGGGTGGGCACGCACCGCGACCTCCAGCTTTTGGTCGTCGTTGGCGTAATGTACCTGTTCGCAACCCACGGCCTCCAGGGGTGGCTGACGGTCATCCTCGAACGACGCGGTCTCGCAACGACGACGGCAGCGACCGCCACCAGCGGGCTGATCGTCGCCCAGCTGGTGGGCACGGTCGTACTGCCGCCGGTGTCGGACTACCTGGCGCGCCGCCGCGCGGTGATCGCGGCCTGCGGGGTCATGATCGCCGGTGGCACGGCCAGCGTGCTCCTGCTCGGGCAGCTGACGCTCGGTACGATCGTCGTTACACTCGGGAGCGTCGGCGTCGGCATCGGCGGTCTCGCTACACTCGTCCGCTCAGTGCCGCTGAACATAGACGGGATTGAGTCACGACACGCCGGGACGGCTGTGGGCCTCGTGTTCATGTTCGGCGAAATCGGCGGATTCACCGGTCCGTTCGTCATCGGTACACTTGAGGACCTGACCGGGTCGTTCGACCCAGGGCTCGTCCTCGTCAGCACGGCGGGGCTCGTCGTGGTTCTGGCGACGATCCCCATGCGCAGCGTCCAGTAACGCCCCTAGATCCATTGGTGTTCGGTTAAACACTGGATCACCTCGTGTAGGCTTCAGCCACTCGTTCACTAAGTAAGAGGCGTGATTTCTCTGGTTGACGAGCGTCACGAAACAGCAACTCCGGCAGGTTCGGCGGTGGATGCCCGAACGACTGGGCCAACTCTTCGAGGATGAGCTGGGCGAGAGACCTGAAGGTCCTCGCCCAGCGTTCCCGAGGGAACACCGTCTCAGGAAACAGCTCCTGAAATATACCGAGCAAGGCTCTGCTGACCACGAGCGTCAGCAGAGCCGCCACAACCAGCAGTTCCACGATTGCTGGATCGCTTGTCTGGAACTTCTCCAGCCCATACAGCGATTTTAACTCCCGGAATAGCAATTCCACTTCCCACCGCAACCCATACAGCGCCGCAACTTGCCTCGGAGTGAACTCATCGGGCAGGTTCGTAACGTACAGATGGTAGTCGTCGGTGTCCTCGTTGCGGACACCGACGACGCGAAACTCCATCGTGTCGGTTGACTGTTTCCCTGCGTACGGCCGTCGCTTGAATGTGATCTCCACAGTCACGTCTACGATCTCGCGGTGTGAGGTCGCCCAGAACGTCCTGGAGGCGACGGCCTGGCAAGGAAATGGCGCGCCCGCGCCATTTCCGCCGCTCCCCGACGATCAACGGGTTCGCGTTTGACTTCAGCCGCGTCAAAAAGAACCCGCCATTTTCCTCGATCAACGCGAACCGGCGGAAACTGTAGAACCCGAGATCGAACAGTAACAACCGGTCTCGCAGCCAGCTCCCTGTGCGGAGCTGGCTGCTCTCTTGGGTGCGTTCGTCGGTGAGCTGGAACTGTTCGAGGCTCTGAGTAGTAGCGTTATGGACGAGGTGAAGCTTCGCGCCGGACTGATCCGAGTGAGTCGCTGGAAACTCGCTAAGGAGCCGATGCAACCGGAAAACGGTTGCATCGGCGATCAGCACATCACGAAATAACTCGAACTGTGGTGCGATCGTGTGGGGAACCGCGACCTCCTCGAGAGCGTGCTCGAGGAGGTCGCTCAACAGGGCACCAAGTGCTGGTGTGAACCGGTCATAGAAACTGGAGCGAGCAACAGTCTGGTTAGTCGCTGCGGAGTAGGCCCGCTGAAATCCGGCGATCGTGCGGGCTTCGCCGTCGACGGCGAAGCCCATGATGAGCGTCCAGACGAGCATCGTGATGTCGATTGTCCGGTGGCGTTGGACGACATCGCGCTCTCGCGCGATGTCTTCGATACGTTCGGCTGGAAACAGGGAAGTCAGCCGCCGTCGTATGAGGTCCGGGGAGAGCGTATTGAACACATTCTCTCCCCACGCGGTCTACAACGATAGCTTCGTCAATCGAGCGCAGTCTCTCGGTTTCTTGTCTTAACCGAACACGGATGCCCCTAGATCAGGAGGAGGATATTTTCAGCTCGAGCTCATTGGCCGTCCCCAGCAGCAGGTTGGGGATCTCCTCCTCGAACCACTGGCCCTTCAGGCGGTGGGTCGGTCCGGAGACGCTGATCGCCCCGATGACTTCATCGCGCGGGTCGTGGGCGGGGACGCCGACGGCGCGCAGGCCGTTGATATACTCCAGGAGGTTGTAGCTTACGCCGCGTTCCCGGATGGTCTCCAGTTCCTCGAACAGCGCCTCCTCGTCGGTGATCGTATTCTCCGTGAAGGACTCAAGACTGCGCTTGTCGTAGATCTCTCGGACGCGCTCTGTGGCAAAGCCTGAAGGGAACGCCTTTCCGGCAGCCGTGGCGTGGAGCGAGTGGTACTTCCCGATGCCGGAGACGGTCTGAACGGCGTTGACGTCTGTCTCGCGGTGGACGAACATCGACCGGACGTACTCCTTAACCATGAATTCGGAGCGCTCGTCGGTTTCGGCCGCCAACTCCACGATTTTCGGCTTGGCGACCCGATAGATTTTCTTGCGTTCACGGACGTAGCAGTCGAGGCGTAAGAATCGCGTGCTGAGGTAGTACTCGTAGTCCTCTTTGACGACGTACTCCTTGTCAGCGAGCGTCGAGAGGTGGCGGTACACCGTGCTGTTTACGAAATCCAGTTCCTCGGCAGTGGTCGTTAGCCGCGCCCCGTCCAGCTCCCTGAGCGCCTCCAGGATATCGAACACCATGCCGGTCGTCTTTAACTTCCGATCGTTGCCGTTCAGACTCCGCCATCCTACAACGAACCACACAGGTAACACACTTACCCCCTCTATCGACAGGCTGTTACTCGCCCGTCCGTTTTATGTAGCTGGCCTCAGTCGTACACGACGACTATGCGAGCCACAGATTTCAACCATGTGAGTATTCACGCTGACGACCTTGAGACATCGGTTACGTTCTACGAGGAGGTCTTCGGACTTGATCGGATCCCGACCTACGACTTCCCGGTGCCTGTCCAGTACCTTCGCTGCGGTGACAAGCAGTTGCACATCTTCGAGCGGGAGACGCCGCCGCCGGAGTACCACCACTTCTCGTTCGAGGTGGACGACTTTGAGGCCGTATACCGGACGGCCGCCGAGCGCGACCTGTTCGACGACGAGCGCGCGAACACGGACGCCCACGCCTTTGAGCTGCCCGATGGCGCCGTCCAGCTGTACGTGCGCGACCCCGCAGGTAACCTCATCGAGATCAACTGGCCGGACATCTCGACGCTCTCAGAGTCAGTCCTCAACGACGTTAAGCGCCGCGAGGACCAGGTCGAACAAAGCGACGAGGGTCTCACCGCGACCATGTTCCTCAATCGCGACCCGGACGACTGAGCGCGGCGCTGGCGGTAACCGAACGTGATCGTGTTCTGATCCCGGCCAGTTTCTGGCCGTGAAATCTCCAAACGCCTTCCAGGCGGTCTGAAATTGCCGAAAATCCGGGTTCTTGTTAATCTACACAATATTACGCCTGTTCCGAAATAATTATGCGTAGTCATTTGGTATCAATGTACATGGCTGATAGCCAAACTCACCAACTAGGTCGACGAACAGTGCTGAAATCAGCGGGATCGATAGCAGGCATCGCTGCGATGGCCGGATGTATGAATACCAATAGCAACGGTGGCGATCAGAACGTCGACAAGGCCGGCAACGTCGACGACGAGGACGCTACTGAAGTGATCGCGGCCGTTCCACCGACTGGCTGGTGGGCGGTGCTGCGAAAACTGGCCTCGGACGAAGGTTATTATAAACAGGCCGCCGAGGAACTCGGCACCAAGGCGGTGTTCACGTTCAAGAACACGTGGGACGACGTCCCGACGTGGACTTCCGGTAAGGCTGACATCGCACAATTCGGTGCCCTTGAGGCGAGCCGGATCGGGCCGCGGCGCGAGATTCCGATCACCGTGTTTGGGAAGTTTGTTCCGTTAAACTTCGGGCCGATGGTCAAGACAGGGGGGAAATACGATCCCAAGAAGACCGGCGGTGTCAAACAGTCAATCGACAAAATCGTCAACGACAACGCGAAGTTCGGCATCGGCAGTTGGGGTGGTGCGGACGCGACGGCGTACGACGTTGCTATGGCTGAGAACTTCAACTACCGGTTTAAGGAGGACGGTGGTGACTTCTCCGTTGTCACTGCCGGGTACTTTACCATGGGCAAGCAGGTTGCCGACGGCAAGCTTGCCGTCGGGTCGTCCGGCGAGGGAATGGGCGCCGCGCCGCAGATGATGAACGGCGACATCAAGCCGCTGTTCTGGCTGAAGGACCTCGTCTCGAAAGCGGTCTTCGGGCAGGAAAACAAGTGGGGCTTCCCGACGATGCAGAACCTCGTCACGCGAACGGAGTTCTACGAGAACAATAAGAAGGCCATCCAGGTCTACTACCAGGCCCAGGAGAAGGCTCTGCAGAAACTCCGAAAGGATCCACTGTCGGTCATCACCCGGAGCAAGGACTACGTTGAGACGATGGGCGCCGGCAGCGAGGAGGAGGCGAAGTTCATCGTCAACTACGGCATCAACTTGGAGGGCACGGACAGCCTGCCCGCGCCCAAGCACCCGGCCATCTACGACACGACCGCAATGTCCGACCAATACGTCCAAACGCAGTCGGACTTCCTCAACAAGGTCGCCCAGAAGGGCCTCACCGAGAAGAACTGGGGGGACTACGTCCAGCACGTCCAATTCTGACCGTGCGTGTCGCGATAGCCCCGCCGCACCACGTGTAGTCACCTCGATCGGCGCTGATCACATCACTTCTTATCTTACTGCTGTCCTGACAGTGGTCGCGCTCCGCTCGCCTTCCTGTCGGTGTTTCGCCTTGAGGGAGCCACCGCACCGTCGGCGTCGGCTCCAGCGGCTCGTCCATCCTGAGCGGCCTTGTGGCGCCGCATAACGCGGCCCGCCCCGTCGAACGCTCCCAAGTGCGGAAGGCCAAGGTTGATCTCGCCGCATGCGCCATGTCACGGCTCACGGGAAAGTACGGGGGTGCATCACAGCCGACCCGGTGGCCGACAGATCGCGGAGCAGCTGTCGTCCGCGTGCCGCGCAGGCCACGGTGGGAGACTGTCAGCACTTGAAACAAGTCGTGGACTCGCGGTTGGTGGGGATTGCTTGAGAACAGCGAGCCGGCGCACGGTTGTGGCGCTGGCGACCGGTGGACACATCGAGGAAGTGAGACACCGGGAACTCAGCCGATGGTCGTGAAGTCCGCGTCCTGGCGGTACTCGAAGACCTTCCGCTGGAGCGGTTTGAAGATCCCGTACTCAATGAGCAGAATGACGATCATGAAGACGATCGCCCACGCCCAGGCGCGCTCGAACCGGATGCTCTCGTAGGACTCAATGATCTTGTAGCCAATGCCAGAGCTGGCGGCGAACATCTCCGTGATGGTCACCGCCTTCCAGGACATCGCGAGGCCGAGTCGCGAGGCCGAGAACAGCGAGGGCGCGATGTTCGGGAGGATGACCCGCTGGAGCGTCCGGAGGAAGGAGATGTCGAAGGATTTGCTCATCTCCAGAAGGTCGCCATCGATGTCCTCAACGCCCTTCCAGACGTTGACCGCGACGAAGGGGAATACGACGAGGATAGTCGCGACGATAGGCGCGAGGATGTCGTAGCCGAAGATGAGTGTCATGGCGATCCCCCACGAGATGTGCGGGATAGAGAGGCTCAACACGACGTGTGGAGTGAGGAACTTCCGCTGGTAGTCATCGATGCCCATCATGATCCCCATCGAGATGCCCAATACCATGCCGCCGAAGAAACCCCAGAACATCCGGGCGAGCGTCGCCGACAGCTGGGGCCAGACCTGCCCGGCCCTGACGAGTTCCCAGGCCAGCAACAGCGCCTCATGAGGGTACGGCATCAGCCGCATCGGGAACATCGAGGCCACGGCCGCCCAGCCGAGGAAGAACAATACGATACCAAGGCCGCGGGCGAGCCAGCCGTCGAGCCCGCTGATGGCGGGTACACGCAGTGGTTGGTCTTTGGTTGCCATGTTACTCGTCGATGCTATGGAAGGCGTCGAGGGCCTTCTGCCTGAACTTGAGGAATTCGTCGGAGTCGATGCGACGCGGGCGGTCGAGTGGCACCTCAAGGTCGGCGTAGATGCCGCCACCGCCGAGCATGAGCATTCGGTCGGACAGCTCGATGGCTTCCGTGATGTCGTGGGTGACAAAGAACACGGTTTTATTAAGATGCTGCCATATCTCCATCAGCTGCTCGCGGAGTCCCTCAGCGGTAATCTCATCTAGCGCGCTGAACGGCTCGTCCATGAGCAAAATTTCGGGGTTGATGCTCAGCGCGCGGGCGATGCCGACGCGCTGTTGCTGGCCGCCCGAGAGTTGCGTGGGGTACTTGTCGTATTGGTCGGAGAGGTCGACGAGATCGAGGTAGTCCTCGGCGAGGTCGCGGGAGAACTCGGGGTTGTCCTCGTGGACAAATTCGATGTTGCGCACGAGGGTGTTCCACGGTAGCAGCCGCGGCGACTGGAAGACGTGACCGAGCGTGGCCTCGCCGGAGCCGTCAGCGGTCTCGAAGCGGACCTGGCCCTCCGTCGGCTCGAGGACGCCGCTGATAATGTTGAGCATCGTCGACTTCCCGCTGCCAGATTTCCCGAGGAGCGTGACGAAGCTCCCCGGCTCGATCTCGACGTTGACGTCGTCGAAGACGAGCTCGTGTCCCTGCTGGGTGTTGAACTCCTTGGTAAGGTTCTCGATGTGGATTGATCCTGCGCTGCCGGTGTCGACGCCGAGGGACGCCCCGCTTACTTGCTGGTCCTGTGAACTCATGCTGCCATCACTCCGCTAATGTCTTCCCGCCAGCTAAATATTCTTTTCTCAAGCTGCTGAAGGATCCCGTACTCGACCAGAAGAACGACGAAGACGAACAGAATCGTCCACGCCATTGCCCCCGTGAAGTCGAGGCGCTCGAGATGGTCCCGGATGATGAAACCGACGCCGTTCTCGGCGGCGACGAGCTCGGCCAGGGTCACCGTCTTCCAGATGATCGCTAGTGAGTACCTGATGCCGGCGAACCACTCGGGCATGATGCTCGGGATGACGATGCGCCGGACGACGCGACGGTTGCTCACGTCGAAGGCGCTGGCCATCTGCAGGATGTCGTTGCCGATGTCGTTGACACCCTCGAAGACGTTCTGAGTGAGAAACGGAAACGCGATAACGGCGGCCGCGACCATCGGCGTCACGTCGGTGATCCCGAACCACATCGCCGCGAAGATGGCGATGAACAGTCCGGGCATCGCCAGCCCGATTGTCACGTAGTCCTGGAAGGCCATTTTGATCCAGTTGCGTATGCCCATCGCGATGCCAAGCGTCGTCCCGAAGATCACGGTGACGACCAGCCCGTACGCGGTCCGGCGTAGCGTCGGGACCATGTGTTCGAGGAAGGAGCCGCTGTTGACGATCTCCCACATCGAGCCTCCGATTAATGACGGCTTGGAAATCACGTCGACGATGTTGAAGATGTGAGCCGCGAGCGTCCATGTGAGAATGATGACGATCACGGACTCGACGAAGATCACTCGTTCGTCGTTGAATCGAATCCTGGTTAATGTGTCTAGCAAACCGTCACCTGAATGTGTGCTCATCTCTGTCAAAGAGAGTTTGCTTACCCCTTTATATTTTTCCCATGACCGATGTACCCGCTCGCTAATGAGGTGGTCACCGGGTGCGTCCGCCCGGGCCCTAGTCGGTCGGAATCGAGTGACGGCGCCTTTTCGGCGGCGTTGCTGACGATAGCTTAATATGAGCAGTGGCCGATGCTCGTGACATGACGGAGTTTGTCGACCTGAGCCAGGAGATCTATCATCAACACCCCGTGTACTTCTCGCACCCAGACACGGTCATTTGGCGGGACACATCTTTCCAGGACTCAGAGTACATCTTCAAACAGGAGGGTATCGAAGAGCCGACGTTCACCTACGAGTCTCGGACGGTCCAGATGTCCGAACACGGCCCCAGCCACGTCGACTCCATCCGCCACTTCAAGGAAGACGGCACGCCCATCGACAAGATGGACCTCTCGCAGTTCCACACGCCCGGGAAAGCGATCGACGTCTCCCACTGCGACCCCGAGGGCTACATCACCATTAACGACCTGCAGACCGGCCTCGAGGAGACGGACCAGACGGTCAACCCCGGCGACACGCTGCTGTTGTACACCGGTCACTACAACCGTACCCACCCCTCGCGCGCGTACAACGAACACCATACCGGGTTGAACGAGGCGGCCGCCCAATGGATCATCGACCAGGACGTCGCGAACTTCGGAGTCGACCAGCCGAGCCCGGACAATCCATCCAGCACCTACCCGTGTCATACCCTCTGTACCGAACACGAAGTGCCACACATGGAGAACCTCTGTAACATTGACGCCGTCGTCGGCGAGACATTCACCTTCATCGGCTTCCCACTACGGTTGCGCAACGGCACCGGCTCGCCGATCCGCGCCGTCGCGAAAGTCGAGAAGTAGGGACGGCCCGCGACCGCCGCTCAGTTCTTCGTGCCCAAGAAGACGACCGGGTAGTCCGCCGTCAGGAGGTGCCCCCAAACAGTGCCCTGCCGGCCGGCGAGCGCTTGCGCCCGCCTATGAGGAGGAAGTCGACGTTGAGGTCCTGGCCGAGTTCGACGACCTCGGTCGCCACGGAGCCGATTGGCCGGGGTGGTGAACTCGATGTCGCGCTCGCCCAGCTCGTCTCCGCGGGCCTTGATGGCGGTGTTATGCTCGGCGGCGTCCAGCTGGCGGCTCTCCTGGGAGTCAATGTCGTACATCTCCTCGACCGTCTCGGCGTCCTCCTCGGGGTAAACGTGGACGAGGTGGACCTCGATCGCGTCGCGGCCGGTAAGCGTCTCCACGATGTCCGTGTACCTCCCGATCCGTGCGTTGTCGTCGCCAGCCACCGCTACTAGTACTGATTTCGTGCTCATACGTCTCAAGGCACAGGTAGCGAAGTTAACTGTTTGAGTGATCCCGACTACGGCGACAGATCGAGACGGGCGTGGATGGGGCCCGCTCGGTCGGTGAGTCGCCCGCCCTCGCGGCCGTGGTGGGCGGCCAGCGCTTCCGCGACGACGCTCAGTGCAATGTGGATCGGCTCGCCGCTACCAATGTCGAGTCCCACGGGCGTCGCGATGCGCTCGAGTTCGGCTTCGGTGAGCTCACGGTCCTCCTCGGCAGTGAGGGCATCCCGGAGCTCGTCGAAACGCTTGCGCGGCCCCATCAGCCCGATGTACGGCACCTCGGTTTCGAGTAGCGAGGTTAGGGCCAGCCGGTCCTCCAGCAGGTTGTGCGACATCAGCACGCCGTAGGTTCGCTCGGGGTCGTCGACCGCGTCGGCGAGTTCCATCGGCCGGGTCATCCGGACCTCGTGTGCGTGCGGGAACTGCTTCGCGTCGGACCGGGCGCCCCGTGCGGAGGCGACGATCACCCGGAAGCCGACCTCGCGAGCCAGCCGCGAGACAGGGTGGATGTCGTTCTGCGATCCGAATAGCAGCAGGTCGGGCGACGGGGTCATCCAGTCGATGAACAGCGTCGCTGCCCCGTCGCCCGTCTCGACGGTGACTGACGCGGACTCCGCGTTGGGCTGCAGGTCCTCGAGCACCGATCGGACCGCAGCGACGACGTCCCCAGGCAGCGCCGCCCGATCGGCCGCCTCCTGACCGGTTCCCGCCTCGTCGACGAGCACGCGGTCGCCGACGGCTAGTGCCGTGTCGCTAGGGTCGGTCACCGTCACCGTCGCGATGGGCCGGCCGTCCGACAGCGCCGACAGCGCGGGACCCCAGCTCGCGTCCAGCGGCTCGAGCAGGATGTCGATGACGCCGTTGCAGCCCAGCCCGAGGCCCCACTCATCGTCGTCGGTAAGATCGAAGGTTTCGACCAGCGGCGCCCCGTCGTCGAGGACCTGCGCGGCCAGGCTGGTGACAGGCCCCTCGAGACAACCGGCCGTGATGGCGCCGAGGCTGTCGTTCCCAGGGTCGATGACCATCTTGGCGCCCGGTCGCCGGTAGGCCGACCCCTCCACGTCGACGATCGTCGCGACAACTGCGGGCTCATTGGCCTTGCGGTAGGCCATGAGAGCCTCGTAGAGGTCCTGGGTGGTTGCACTCCAGGGGTCGCGGTCGTTCCCGTTGGAGAGTGGTGTGTCGGTCATTGGTCTCAGCCGAATCGGACCCACTTGGTCTGGTCATTGCGTTCGCGCTTGCGGATGCGGCCATCCTCTGCCAGCTCCTGGAGATAGGGCTCAATCTCCTCCTTGGTCATACCGACCTTGCGCGCGAGGCTCGAGGTGGTGTACTCCTCGATGGTCTGCATATTGTCGAAGATCTTTCCTTTGATGATCACTGCGTCGTCTTCGTCGTTCATGTGGGGAGGATGTGCAGTATCGCTCTTAGTATTATGGGTGGCACACCGGGGCGCGGCGGCCACGTGGCTCGTCGGTCAGTGTCGCTCAAAGAAAGAGTCGTCGTGAACCGCTGATTGCCTGATCGCGGTCGCGGTTAGTCCTGGAGCGCGTCGTCGTACGCGGCCTGTAGGGTGCGCCGGGCGAAGACGCGGATCTGATCTTCCTTGTAATCGGCGTCGGCCTGCATCTCGCTGGCTGGCTCAGAGGCGTCCATCGCGGCCTCGGCCGCATCGGCCAGCGCGCTCTCCGAAAGGGCGGTCCCTTCGACGGCGTCCTCAGCGTCAGCGGTGCGCAGCGGCGTGTCGGCGGCGTTGCCGAACGACAGCCGGGCCTCCTCGACGGTTGGCTCGTCGGCGGTGGGGTTGTCGACGACGACCGCGGCGGCCGCGCTGAGCTTCGGCCAAGTATGGGGCACGCGCTTGATCTCTTGGAAGGACATGCCCGTCCGTCCCGGCGGTAGCGGGTCGGTGGGGATCGTCGCGCCGACGATCATCTCGTCTTCCGCCAGCGTGGTCATCATGTAGGCGATGTGGAAGTCTTGGACGTCCTCCTCGCGGGTGCCGTCGGGGCCTTGGAGCGTCAGCGTCGCGTCCAGCGCCATCAGCACCGTGGGGTAGTTGCCCGCCGGGTCTGCCTCGCCGAGGCTGCCGCCGAGGGTTCCCATGTTGCGGACCGAGGGACCGGCGATCTCGCCGGCCGCCTCCGCGAGCACGGGCAGCTGCCGGTCAAGCAGATCGGAATCGGCGATCGTCGCGTGTCGGGTCAGTGCGCCGATCTCGATGCCGTCGTCCGTCTCGTTGATGTACTTGAGGTCCTCGATCTCGTTGAGGTCGATGAGGTGTGCGGGCGTCGCTAGTCGGTTCGCCATCTGTACGCCGAGCGACTGATTGCCTGCCAGGAGCTCAGCGTCCTCATACTCTGCCATGAGGCTGACCGCATCCTCCGCTGATGTCGGTGAGTGGTAATTAAATGCTGCTGGTTTCATGAGTATACAAGCTCTACTGGAATTACAATACACATAAATTTTTGCCCGCTTGTGCGCGAGGCCCGATTCTGCCGCGGTTACCTCGCTATGCAGCGGTTCGGCTAGCCCGGAGTCCCGCCAGGCGAGCAGTCGCCGACGGCCACGAAGGGCCGATCGGCGTTGGGGTCGCCCACACCGAAAACTATTTTCCAGAGCCAGATAACGTTACGTGTGGACATACATGATAGGAACCGCCCATCACTACGGCATCACAGTATTGAACATGGAGGAGGTCTTACCGTTCTATCGAGACACGCTCGGCCTCGAGGTTATCTCGGAAGGGCACGTCAACGAAGGCAGCGAGGACAGCGAAAAGTTCGAGAAGTTCGTGGGCGTTGACGGTGCCGTTGACGTCGAGGTCGTTTTCCTGGACGCCGGCGGCTGCCAGGTCGAGCTCCTGCAGTACAACAGCCCGGACGGCACCGACGCTCACGGGGCATCGAACAACGACGCCGGTGCCTCTCACTTCTGTCTCGAAGTTGAGGACATCGACGCGTTCTACGACGAGCTCACCGACAAAGGCGTCGAGTTCATCTACGAGCCCGTCACCCTTTCGAAGGGGGTCCGGGTCGCATACATGTATGACCCCGAAGGCAACATCGTAGAGCTATCCGACCGGTCTCGAATGAACGAATGATGCCCACAGCATCGCCCTGCGAATACCCTTGACCTGACCCTAACACACCGAATCTATGACAATGGAATTCGACGGTGAGTTCGAATCTGACCGTCCGCCAGAAGAACTGTGGGACTACTTTACAGACACCGGCCACCTCTCGGACTGCGCGCCGGGGCTCGATGAGATGAACATGCTGAGCGAGTCCGAGTTTGAGGCCACGATCACCGTTGGCGTCGGCAGCGTCAAGCCTACGTTTAGCGTCGACGGTGTTGTCGTCGAGGCCGACAAGCATGAGAAGCTCGTCATGTCCATGGAGGGCAGCGCCGGCCGGAAGGGCGCGTTCAACGCCGTCGGGACGATGACGATGCACGAGACCGACGATGGCACCTGCCTAGAGTGGGTCGCCGTGGCCAACGTCTCGGGACTGATCTCTTCGCTTGGCCAGCGCGCACTCGGCAGCGTCACGAAGCGCCTCGTCGGGCAGTTTTTCGACGACATGGAGGAGAAGATCAACAGCGGTGTCCCCGCCGAGTCGAAGCTGGCGGCGGCCGAGGACGCGGAAGCGACCGTCAAGTAATTTCCTGGATTCCCTGAACATCGGACGTCTGTTCGCCCGGTCGACCAGTCGCAACGCCGTTTCCGGAACGTACCGGTGACCGAACATTTTATTATCGTGTCTGCGAAAGCCGAGAACGCTCAATGAAGCAGTTACAGCAACAGCTGATCGAATCGGAAATGATCGATCTTAGCATCGGGATCGAACCTGGCAGCCCAAGCGAACCCTGGACGCCCGAGATAGAGTATCGTGACCACAAACAGGTCGCACAGCGACTCGCCGAGAAGATGCACGAGATCGGAATCGACGAGGTCAGCGCCGACGACTTCCCGGGCGGGATCGGCCTCGCCGAAGAGACGATCACGGCGATCATCCACACAGGGACGCACATGGACGCCCCGTGGCATTATGGGCCCGAATCGGAGGGTGACCCCTCGAAGACGATCGACGAGATTCCCGCCGACTGGTGTCGGGGTAGCGCAGTCGTCCTAGACTTCACTTGGAAGAAGCCCCGGACCGAGATCACCGCCGACGAGATCGACGCACAACTCGAGGAGATTGGTCATGAGCTCTCGCCCGGCGAGATCGTCCTGATCGAGACCGGTGCCGACGAGCTGTGGGGCAGCGAGGACTACCTCACCGAGTTCCCTGGCATGAGTACTGAAGCCACCAAGCATCTGGTCGGGCAGGGAATCAAGGTAATCGGAATCGACGCCTACGGGTTCGACAAGCCATTCATCGAGATGGGGCGGCGTTTCGCCGAGACAGGTGACAACAGCGAGCTGTGGCCCGCCCATCTGGCCGGCCGCGAGATGGAGTACTGCCAGATCGAGAAAATGGCAAACTTGGATGAACTCCCGCGGCGCACCGACATTCCCCTCGTCGCGATGCCGATCAAGGTTGAGGATGCCAGCGCAGGCTGGACTCGACCGGTCGCCTTCGTCGAGGAGTAATCGATCCGCTGGCGAACGCGCGGCGAACGCTCCGCCCGGAGGCGACCTGGGTTCGTCCTCGATTCGTGCGTGGGTACATCTAGCGACCGATTTATTACCTATCTCGATGAAGGTACGGGCGACCGATGGAGTCACCACTTACTGCAGACAACACACGGATGATCGATCTGAGCATCCCTGTCGAATCGGGGAGTCCCAGCGAGCCCTGGACGCCCGAGATCAAGTACTGGGATCACGAGACCTGCGGCGACAAGCTGGCCGAGAATCTCCGCGAGTCGGGTTACGGCGAGGATCTCAGCCACGAAAACTTCCCAGACGGCGAGGGCCTTGCCTGGGAGCAGATTACGGCGATCATCCACACAGGGACGCACATGGACGCCCCGTGGCATTACGGGCCCAAATCGGAGGGTGCCCCCTCGAAGACGATCGACGAGATTCCCGCCGACTGGTGTCGGGGTAGCGCAGTCGTCCTAGACTTCACTTGGAAGAAGCCCCGGACCGAGATCACCGCCGACGAGATTGACGCACAACTCGAAGAGATTGGTCATGAGCTCTCGCCCGGCGAGATCGTCCTGATCGAGACCGGTGCCGACGAGCTGTGGGGCAGCGAGGACTACCTCACCGAGTTCCCTGGCATGAGTACTGAAGCCACCAAGCATCTGGTCGGGCAGGGAATCAAGGTAATCGGAATCGACGCCTACGGGTTCGACAAGCCATTCATCGAGATGGGGCGGCGTTTCGCCGAGACAGGTGACAACAGCGAGCTGTGGCCCGCCCATCTGGCCGGCCGCGAGATGGAGTACTGCCAGATCGAGAAAATGGCAAACTTGGATGAACTCCCGCGGCGCACCGACATTCCCCTCGTCGCGATGCCGATCAAGGTCGAGGATGCCAGCGCAGGCTGGACTCGACCAATCGCCTTCGCCAAGGAGTGATTTCGGATCGACTGCCGCGGTGAACCGGCACGTTAGGTCCCAACGCCGGAGAACTTCCGGTAAACAAAATCTCAACGCTCTTCCGTCGGAGATTGTTGACGCTGCTGAGCGGTGCCCGTGGAGTCAAGGAGACAAGGGTACTGCTACCGCGGTGGCCGACACGAATGATTCCGCTGGATGTGTTTGGGTCGGAATCGGTCGCAGCGGCCCTGTTGGCGCAGGTTCGCCGGCGTAACGGTGCGCTTGTCCTCGCTGCCGTTCTGACTGGACGGTCAGACACGACAGCGACAGAGAGTTTCAGCGGTATCTCTGTAAGAATTGCGACCGCACGTTCAACGATAAGACTGACCGATCTTCGCTCACTCCAAAGTGCCCCTCCGTCGGTGATTGTTCTCAATCTACGCGCTCCTCCAGTTTAACACGGTCCTCCGACAGGTTCGGTGCGAGATCGACGTTACGACGTTACTCACAAGACGGTACAGCGGCGCATCAAGCGCCTCGCCAGAGCGCTCGATACGCCTTTCTCGATATTATTGAACCAGTCGAAATCGACCAAGTGTACTCTCTGTCGGAAAGAAAGGCCGTGAGAGCGGCTCCTGGTCGCGCTCGCGGGGTCTCTCTACACGTGGACGTGGTTCGTACGACAGCGACAAGTCACCTGTGTTCATTCTCGTCGATCGTGGCACCGAACAGAGGTTCGTGATCTTGGCGAAAGCCGCAGACGAACGGCGATTCAACTCCTGCTTGCTGACCGCCAGCAGGAGTCGCTTACTGTCTTTCCTTACGGCTTTCGAGGGTACGAATCGCTGGAAGACGACGCCACGTTCAACCGCGAATACGTTGTCCACGGCGGCTGTGAATACGCTGACAACGAGGTACATATCAACACCTGTGAGAGCCCTATCGAGGCATCTCTAAGGACAAACTGATACAGTATCTCAGAGCCATCCAGCTCCGGCAGAAACTCTACCGAAACCCAAGACGAGACGCACTCAAACACGCTGTCCACTATGCTCTGAAATTAATAATCTGTCACGTAAGAGCGGAAGCTAAATATAAATTCCCAATGAATTGCTCGCGTATGGCACGAAGTCAGCAGGTGCCCGCAGAGATGCGTGCACTCGTAGTCGAGACGGCTGGGAATTGGTCGATCGAGATGGTTGAGACACCCGAGATTGACGACGTCGACAACGTCCTCGTTGAGGTCGAGACGGTTTCGATCTGCGGGACGGACCCAAAGATCATCAATGGCTACGTCGACGGGTGGCCGCCGAGCTTTCCCTTCATCCCCGGTCACGAGTGGTCTGGACGCGTGGTCGAGGTCGGCGAGGACGTCGAGCGCCTCGCGTCCGGCGACCGGGTGTTCGCTGAGAGCCACCACGGCTGCGGCCACTGCGAGCGCTGCCGCGAGGGGAAGTATAACCTCTGTGAGAACTACGCCGACTTCGAGGCCGGCCACCGCCAGATCGGCCACACCTCCAGCGGCACCTACGCTGAGTACGCCGCGGTCCCGGCGGACACGCTCTATCACCTCGACGAGGAGCTCTCCTGGCGCGAGGGCGCCCTGCTCGACGTCAACGCGATCGCGCTGTACCTCACCGAGCGCGGGAAGGTGAGCCCTGGCGACACGGTCGCCGTCTTTGGCACCGGCACCGTCGGCCTTCTAGCCGTCCAGATAGCCAAGGCGATGGGCGCTACCACGGTCATTGGCGTCGGCAACCCCCAGCGAAACCACCTGGCCGAGGAGCTGGGCGCCGACTACACCATCTCCTACAAGGACGACAACGTGGTCAAGCAGATATTCGACCTCACCGACGGCCTCGGCGTCGACATCTCGTTGGAGGCCGCAGGCCAGGGCGTCGCCTTCCGTCAGGCTGTGGAGGTGACCCGCAAGGGCGGGACCGTCAGCATGGATGGAATCCCCAACGAAAACCTCCAGGAGATCCCAATGGCCGACCTGGTCACCAACGAGATCGAATTCCGCGGCTGCCGCGCCCACGCCAACCGCGCGGATGCCAGCGCCCGCCTAGTCAAGAACGGCCGGGTTGAGGTCGACCCGCTGTTCACTCACGAGTTCGACTTCGAGGACTTCCACGAGGCCTATGAGACGTTCACCGAGCGCAAGGACGACGCCGTCAAGGTGGCGCTGACGTTCTGAACCCTGACTATGCCGCGACCATGGGACGTCGACGCGCACTCATAGATTTAAGGTGTCAGCCCCGAGATTGTCCGGCATGGTTCACTCGAACTGGGGCACCTGGTTTGTCAACGACGAGATCGAGGCGGCGGAACCGTCGGGACTGACGATGTGGTACCTCGGCGCCACTGGGTTCGTGCTGCGCACGCCCGAGGTGACCGTCTACGTCGACCCGTACTTCGGCGATGGGGACCCGCCGGGCATCGTGCGGATGCTCCCGGTCCCGCTCGATCCTGCGGACGCGACGACGTGCGACGCGGTCCTCGCCACGCACGAACACCTCGATCACTTCCACCCACCGTCATACCGTCCACTGGTCGAGGACCTCGGCACCGACGTGTACGCGACGGCCGGCTGTTACGACGAGCCGCAGTCCGAAGAGGAGGTCGGTGTACCGGCCGAACAGAAGCACGTGGTGGCCGACGGCGACAGCTTCGAGATCGGCGACCTCGTCGTCCACGTCCGCGGCGCAAACGATCCGGCCGCCATCGACGAGGTCTCGTACGTCTTTGAACACGAGTCGGGCACTTTCCTCAACGCCGGGGACAGCCGCCCGGACTACGAGGTGTTCCCGGCGATCGCCGAGGAATTCGACCTCGACGCGGGAGTGCTGGCGATGGGCTCAGTGGGCAACGTTGCGGCCCCCGACGACGAGTCGATCGAGCGCACCGACTGGTACATGGACGAGAACCAGATCGTCGAGGCCGCCAACATGCTCGAACTCGATCGGTTGCTGCCAGTCCACCACGACCTCTGGCGCGGCGTCACCCTGGACCCGGCCGTGCTCTCCCACCATGCCGCCTCCTTCGAGCACCCGCGTATCATCGAACACCCGACAATCGGCGACCGCTTCGATGTCGACAGGCCCGGATGCGTTCAGTCGGTCGCCATGCCCGATTGAGCCGTCACGAGACGGACGAGTCATCTGAGGGCGTTACGGCCCGTCCACGGTCAGCCGCCCCTTGCACCGGAAAACTATTGCCGACCCAGGGTTATCACGCAGCATGGACGATGTGCCATACCACGTCATCGATCCCGACGAAGTGACGGTTCAGCCCGACCGCCCGGATATCGAGCCGGCGCCAGACCCGATCGCCGACACGTACTCGCTCAGCGACGCGGCGAACTTCGAGATCGTGGGCATTCGGAACAACGAGGTCGACATCGGCGAGCAGATCCCGCTTGCCTACCACTACCACGAGACCCAGGAGGAGGCGTTCCTCGTACGGTCGGGGACCGTCCACGTGGAGACGCCTGAACGCGAGTACGTTGTCGAGGCCGGCGAGATGTTCCTCGTCGAGGGTGGCCACCCCCACCGGATGTTCGTCCCCGCCGACGCCGGGGAGCCAGCGACGGTGCTGAGTTTCGGTGCTCCCAGCGTCGACACCGGGCAAGTCTACGACTCCGATGATGCGTGAGCACCTAATAGGGGTTCAGGAGGGCGGTCGTGGGCCGCCTGATCGACGGGGAATGGCGATCCGACGCAGCGAAGAACGCCGGCAACGAGGATAGCGGCACTGCGACTTCAATCCGACGGGATTCGTCCTGGTCGGTCCCGACTGCGATCTGACCGCGGATCACGACCGCGACGAGCTATCGGACGGCCCGCCGGCAGCGCTATTCTCGTAATCGTCCGTCCTCGCGGGGTGAGATGCGTCGCTGTGGGGGCGCGGAGAACGAAAGAAGACGCCAGAGACCGATCTCGAGCAGTGGGTCGTCAGTCGTCAGCGGGCGTAGCCACTTCGGGCTTGTCGCGAACGCGGTCTCGGACGCGGTCGGACGTTAGCGGCATCTCGTCCACCTTGACGTCGAGCGGCTTGAGAGCGTCGTTGACCGAGGTGGCGATGCTGGCCGGAATGTCCATGATGCCAGTCTCCCCGAGGCCCTTCGCGCCGGACTTGGTGAAGACGCTCCATGTCTCCTGTTTTTCGATGTCCAGGTCAGGGATGTTCGTGATCGACGGCAGCATCATGTCGAAAAACGTCGTCGTCTGGGGCTGGCCGTCTTCAGTGTAGCCGAACTCCTCCTGGAGCGCGGCACCGATGCCCTGGGCAATCCCGCCGTGGAATTGCCCCTCGGCAATCTTCGGGTTGATGATGCGGCCAGAGTCACGCACGGAGAGGATCTTCGGCACCTCAATCTCGCCAGTCTCGATGTCGACGTCGACGATGACGACGTTCGCGGCAAAGGAGACACTCGGATAGGTCGGGCGCTTGCGGATCATCGCCTCCTTGAACCACTCGCTGTTGTCGTAGGCGACGTCCGGGTACTCGTAGTAGGCGTAGGTCTTCAGCTCGGCCTCGGGCTTGAAGAACGAGTCGCCCGTCTCCATGTACTTGTCAATCTCGACAAGGTCGGCCAGCGATAGGAAGTCGTTCTCCAGGCGCTCCTTGTGGCGTGCGTCGACCGGGTCGATTCCCTCGGTCGATTTCAGCTCCACGCCGCCCTCGGTGTACTCGACGTTCTCCACGTCGCAGCCAGGGCCCCAATTCTCGGCGGCCAGCTCTTCGAGTTGCCCGCGGAGTTTCTCGCCGAGGCCGATTGCCGCGCTGGACATGACCGTCGCCATCCGCGAGGACGCACTGCCAACGTCGCTCGCCACGTCGAGGTTGTCCTGCTGGGGCACGACGATGTCCTCGGGGGTGATGCCAAGCTCGTCAGCCATCAGCTGCGAGGCGATCGTCTGGTGGCCCTGACCCTGGTCGTCCGAGGATAGCTTCACGACAACCTTGCCGTCCGAGCGGATATACGCCTCAAGCGGCTCGGGCATCGTGACGACGTCGCTGAAGTCTCGGTTCTCCGGCGTATAGTAGGTCTCCAGCTCCTCCCGAGGGACGAACTGCCGAGTGTGGTAGTCATAACAGCCTAACCCAGGCTCAAGGATGAGCGTCGGTTTGGCGCCGCGGTAGATGCCCTCCTCGCGGAGCTCCTCGATCCGGTCGGGGTCGAGCATACCGCCGTCCATCTCCTCGTCGGCCTTCTCCCAGGCCTTCTTCAGCGTCGCGGCGTAGTCGCCCTCGCCGTAGGTGTTGGCCGACGGCGTCTTGTAGGGCATGTCCTCCTCGTCGATGTAGTTGTTGAGGCGGACGTCTATCGGGTCCATGTCGAGGGTGTCGGCGACCTCGTCGACGAGCATCTCCCAGACGAAGCTGTGGGCGGGCGTCCCGAATCCGCGGTAGGACGTCTGGGGCATCTTGTTGGTACAGACGATTTCGTACTCGTAGCGAGCGTTCTCGACGTCGTACGGCCCGTTGATGATCGCTAGCGGCTTCAGCACCTGATTGGTACAAATGAACCGCGGGAACGCCCCGAAGTTGTCGGCCAGCCAGAAGTCGTTGGCTAGGAACTCGCCGTCGTTGTTGAACGCCAGCCGGGCCTTGTACGTGCGGTCGGTCGACGCGCTGTCGCCGCCTTGGAGGTCCTCGACGCGGTCCTCGACATACTTGACGGGTTTGCCGTCGAGGATCTTCGAGGCCGCCGCCGTCATGACGGCGTGGCGGTAGACCGTCGCGTGTTTAGTCCCGTAACTGCCACCGGCGGTTAGCGGCACCTCGACGCGGACCTCCTCGCGGGGCTCGTCGAGCGCGGCATAGATGGCCACGTCGGCCCACGTGTGGAGCTGTTGGTTCGACCAGACGTGGAACTTCTCCTCGCCGTCCTCGGGGTGGGGGTTGTACGTGCTGACCGCGCCCGGGGTTTCGAGCGGGACGCCGGATGCCCGACTGTTCCACTTGAACTCCTTCTCGATGACGTGGTCGGCCTCCTCGAAGGCGCCCTCGGGGTCGCCCAGCTCGAACTGCTCGTCGAAGGCGATGTTCGACGGCGCGTTCGGGCCTTGCTCGGAGTAGATGACGTTCTCGTCCTCGCGGGCCTCCATCTCGTCGACGACCGGGTCGAGTCGCTCGTAGTCGACCTTGACGAGGTCGACGATGTCCTCGGCGACGTAGCGGTCCTCGGCGACGACCATCGCGACGCACTGGCCGACGTACGTTATCTTGTCCTCGGCCAGTGGTGGCTCGGCCCACTCCTGAATGCCGCAGATCATCGGCGCGAAGCCAGCCTCGTAGTAGTCGTCGATCGTGATGACCGCGTGGCAGTCGGGGTGTTCCTCAGCGGCGCTCGTGTCGATCTCGTTAATTTTTGCGTGCGGGTGGGGGCTCCGGACGTACGCGGCGTGACCGGCGTCGTGGGGGTTCCGGTCGTGGGTGTACTCCCGGTTGCCCGTCATGATCTGCTCGTCTTCCTTCCGGTCGTACTCTGTCCCGACGTACTGGTCGGGGGTCGGCTGTTGCTCGATTTCCGCTTGCACCTCTTCCTGACGAGTGTCCTCTGCTTGGCTCATCTGTTAGTCATCTCCTTTAGCTTCTTGGGTGACGTTCTCTAGGTCGCCGGGCGAGTTGATTCGATCGGCGGCGTCCTTAACCGAGCGTACGATGTTCACGTAGCCGGTACAGCGGCAGATGTTCCCCGAGAGGGCCTCTTCGATCTCCTCGTCGCTGGGGTCGGGGTTGTCCTCGAGGAGTGACTTCGTCGCCATGATGAAGCCGCCGGTACAGAAGCCGCACTGCAGCCCGTGGTTCTTGTGGAACGCTTCCTGGATGGGACCGAGTTCCCCATCGGCCTCGTTGAGTCCGGTCGAGGTCAACACGTCAGAGTCGTCCGCCTGCACCGCGTAGACCATACACGACTTGACCGACTTCCCCTCCAACTCGATCGTACACGCGCCGCAGGCACCGTGTTCGCAGCCGACGCGAACGTCGGTCTGGTCCGCTTTGTACCGGAGGAAGTCCGAGAGCTTCGTCCGGGGTTCGATATCTTGGACAATGTCCTGGCCATTGACAGTGATCGACACACGCTGCTCGGGTCGATCATCTTGGGTGGGATAACTTGGCATGCTTACAATCCACAGTCTCGATATCATACTGCTGCTGCTTTAGCTTTTCCCCCGCGCATCGAGGGCCAGCTGAACACGTTCGGTCGGGGTGATCTGCCGGGTCGACCGCCGCCCCGTCCTATCTGAATCCAGACCATTCACAAACGTTATGCCGGGGCCGGCCAAGGTATGGGGCATGCGCACTATCCCAAGTAGAAACGTCATCGTAACCTGCGCGGTAACTGGGGCCATCCACACTCCTACGATGTCGCCGCACCTGCCAGTGACGCCCGAGGAGATCGCCGAGGATGCCATCGCCGCCAGCGAGGCGGGTGCCGCCGTGATCCACCTGCATGTCCGCGACCCCGAGTCTGGTGAGCCCGTGACCGACCTGGACCTCTTCGAGGAAATCGCCGCGAAGATCGACCGCGAAACCGATGTGATCGTCCAGCCGACGACGGGCGGCGCGCCGACCATGGCGCCCGAGGAGCGCGTCCAGGTCGTCCCGCGGCTCGACCCGGAGATGTGCTCTTGTAACATGGGCTCGATCAACTTCGGTCTGTACCCCATGGCCGAGAACTACGACGAGTGGGAGTACGACTGGGAGACCGAGTACCTCGAGGGCACGGACACGCTCATCTTCCAGAACAGCTTCGCGGACCTGGAGGTCATGCTCGAGACGATGGACGATCACGACGTCGTCCCCAGCTTGGAGTGTTACGACGTCGGCCACCTGTACAACCTCGGCCACTGCATCGACCAGGGCTGGATCGACCCGCCGCTCCATCTGGAGTTCGTCCTCGGGATCAACGGCGGCATCGACGCCGACCCGAAGAACCTCGCGCACCTCAAGACTGTCGCCGACGGCCTATTCGGCGACGAATACTCTTTCTCGACGATCGGTGCCGGCCGCTCGCAGTTCGAGCTCACCACCCAGTCGATCTCGATGGGCGGCCACGCCCGCGTCGGCCTCGAGGATAACCTCTATCTCCGCCGCGGCAAGCTGGCCGAGAGCAACGCCGACCAGGTCGAGAAGATCGTCGACCTCGCCTGGGAGGTCAGCGGTCGTGAGCCGGCCAGCGCCGACGAGGTCCGTGAGTTCCTGGCTCTGAAGGGCAGCGACGCGACGGCGTTCAATTGACTCGGCGCTCGTTTCTCTCCGCAACCCTCACGGGACGAGGACAGCCCGGAACTGCGCGTCGTTGTTCATCATTCGTTCGTAGGCCGCCGCCGCCTCCTCCAGCGAGAAGGTCTCGATCATCGGCGTGATGTCGCGCAGCGAGCTGAACTCGAGCGTATCCTGTGACTCGCGGGCCGTCCCCGAGGAATGGCCGCGCAGCGAGCGCTGGTTTTCGATCAGGTCCAGGATGCTGACTTCGATCGCGTCGTCGGGGACGCCCAGCGTGAGCAGCTGCCCCTGGACGGCTAGCCCGGGGACGATGGACTCGATGGCTTCGCTGCTTGGTGCGGTGGCGAGCAGCACCTTCGCCCCGCCGAGGCGCATCAGCTCCTCGGCTGGGTCGCTCACGGTCGAGTCGATGTAGTGGTCCGCGCCGAACTCGTAGGCGAGATCGCGCTTTTCGGTCCCTCGAGAGATGGCAACCGTCTCGAGGCCGGCCGCGGCAGCGTACTGAACGCCGAGGTGACCGAGCCCGCCCAGCCCCTGGACAGCGGCGACGTCGCCGGGACCGGCGTTGCTCTTTCGGAGCGCGTTGAACGTGCTTACGCCGGCACAGAGCAGCGGCGCCGCGTCCACGGCGTTGAGGCTGGTCGGGATGCGCGCCAGCGCGTGCTCCAGGACGGTCACGTACTCGGCGTAGCCCCCGTCGATGTCGATCCCCGTGACCTTCTCGTGCTCGCAGTCGATGAACTCTCCGCGGCGACAGGGCTCGCAACTGAAACAGTGGTCGCCGTGCCACCCGACGCCGACTCGCTGGCCCTCCGACCAAGTGTCGACGTCGTCGCCGACGACGTCAATGCGCCCGGCGATCTCGTGGCCGGGGACCCGCGGGTACTCGATGCTGGGCCAGGACCCTTCTTTAGTGTAGGAATCGCTGTGACAGACGCCGCAGGCCTCAACCTTGACCCGCACCTCTTTCCGGCCGAGCTCCGGGATTGGGCGGTCGACCACTTCGAACGGACCGCCGGCTTCGGCTACCTGTACTGCTCGCATAGTCTCGCTGCTCATACACCCAGAATGCTTCGGCATCTGGTATAGTCCTTATCCCCCTAGAGCATTTCGATGAGAACGGAGCCGACCACGATCGACACGACGGCAAGGATGACCGCCGGTGACTTCGGCAGCTCACGCGCAATCAGGTACGTCAGCACGAGCACGAGCAGTGGGAAGGTGTTGAAAAGCGGGATGACTAGGACGGCGGCGCCGATCTCTAGGGCGAAGAAGTTCGTCAGCTGGGCGAGCGCGGTGAACACACCTGCGATCGCGAACAGGCCCAGCGCCCGGCGGTCGATTGAGGTGGTCGTCCGACGGACGGTCGGCGAGGCGGCGACGATCGCTAGGAAGGCGACCAACACTGCCGACTGGGCGACTGCGGTCGCATACAGGGGGTCGGAGAAACGATTCAGGCCGAACTTGATGAAGACCTAGAAGATACCGATAAACACCATCGCGCCGAGCGGGTATGCTAAGTCACGGGGCAGGGCCCGCGCCAGCCGCCGGGCGATCACGTCAACGTCTGCATCGTCGTCGGTGTTTTGGTCCGTCTGCAGGACGACACCCCCGTCGACGATGCAGAGGACGCCGACGCCCGTCGCGAGCGTGACCGTCTCCTCAAGCAGCGGGACAGCGACGGTCATCACGACCAGCGGGTTCATCGCCATAATCGCCGCGGCGACGCTCGCGCCGACCTCTTCAATGCCCCTGAAGTACAGAAGCCGGAACACCGCCGGGTTAAGTAGGCCAGCGACGAGGAAGGCGCGGCGTTTCTCACCGCGGCGGCGCCGTCGGGGATCCCCTGGGCGAGCAGCAGCGCCCAGAAGATGCAGACGCTGACGATGATCGTCGCGAAGGCAGCCGTGAACGCCGGCGACTCCTGTGTCGTCATCTTCGCCGCCGCGATGCCTCGGTTGACGGTGAGCGCCTGGCTCGCGATGAACATCGCACCGCCGAACGCGAGAACTGACGCTGGGGCGATCAGGGCTATCACCCCAACTTTCCACCCCTTTAATAAATACATGGGCGGTCCGCGGCCACTGCCGGGCGCCGCACTTGACCGATACTATTATACGTGGCCCTCTGTTTGTGTCTGCCAGGCACGGTTTCCAGTTGCACACACGCGATTGTCCACGCCGTCTCGGAGCGCTCATCCATGATCCAACGCGAACAACTCGTCGAACTCGGCCTGGCAGTAGTGATGTTCCTGATCGGTGCGCTCGTGTACGTCATCCCGGACTGGAACGTCGGGATCGTCGTCCTGGTGCTCGCGCTGTCCCAGCTCGTCAGAGTCCACCTGACCGAGGACTGGGCGATCCTCGATACCAGTGTCGGCATCTGGCTGCTCGTACTCGGCGTTATTACGATGATCTCGCCCGTCTGGGGCGTCCCACTGTTGTTCATTACCGGCGGAGTCCAGCTCGTCCGCGCACTCGGCCACTTCGGTATGGCGATCGATCTCTCGCTGGTTGCGCTGGTCGGGTACACCCGCAATGCGCCATTATGGGCCGTCGCGCTCTTAGTGGCCGTTGCCGTCGGCAAGGTGTTGTTCCTCCTACGGGATTACTTCGAGAAAGGCCGGTCATCCCAGTCCCAGCCCGCGTAATATCTCGCCCACCTACTACTTTTTCCTCCATCTCGATCACGGTTGCCCGTAGCTCGCAACTTTCCAGCGGCTTGTGGGTTCGTGCGATTCTGAAAACCATCTGCGAGCGGGCGGCGGGTTGGTTGCCAGGCGAGGGCATCCCGGACCATCTCCACTGGGTGCGGCGGCCGGTCCTCACTGGGGCGGTCGCCGAGCCGGGTTCGGCAGGATGAGCTGGTGGCGACGACCTGCTTGTCCGGGCTGGTCTCAACCTGATCGAAGAGAACGCCGCCGATGGCCTTCGACAGCTTGTAGTATTCGGCCTCGTAGCCGAACGAGCCGGCCATTCCACAGCACTAGGAGTCAAGGACGACCGGCCGGGCGTGAAGCATTGAGCCGTCCGAGAGGACCACCTCGACCTCCTCGGTGTAGGCATCGGTGATCCCGTAGCGCACCGAGTGGGCGCCCGTGGAGTTGTTGCCGATCGACCCGCCGATGGTCGCCCGGCCCGACAATGCCGGGTTCGGCGCGAACTTCAGGCCGTACTCTGCGAGGCTGTGGCGAGGAAGGTGATCGGGATCGTCGAGGACAACCTCAAGACTCTAGTCGGAGCTGAACAAGCCGTCCTTGTACCGCGTGAACGTTTCAGGCTGCCTGAACTGCCGATCGATGATCTCTTTGGCCTCCGCGCGACCGTACTCCTCATGAGCCGGTCCAGTCTGGCCGGTTACTCCTCCTCATCCTCTTCGAAGTAGTGGTAGAAGACCTCAAGGACGGGGACCATCACGCCGCCACTGCTGGATCGCTCGAGAGCGGCCTTTGTACAGATGCGGTCCCACTGCTCGTCGTCATCGGCCGCACAGAGCTCCTCGACCTCGATCGTCGCGTGCGGGCCAGGAATCGTGTCCGGGTGGCCCGACGGGTCGTCGGGCCGCTCTCGGCGGACATGCTCAGCGGGGGCGCGACAGATGGGACAAGTGTGTGTCATGGTTCATCACGGGCTATGGGTGTGGTGACATATATACTATGAGGCTTCAGGCCTCGCGCGACCGGCTGACGACGAGGGCGCGGCCCCCAGAACGCGGCCGCGAGGCCAACGAGGACGCGCACGAAGCGAGCGACGGTATCGCCGACCAGGGCACAGAGCTCCAGGCGTCAATGGAACCCCTCGAGGCGCGATGGACGAGATTGACCAGGTGGTCGAGATGATCAACGACATCACTGAACTGACGAACATTTTGCGCTGAACGCCAACATCGAGGCCGCCCGGGTGGGTCAGGCCGGCGCGGGCTTCGCAGTCGTTGCCGACGAAATCAAGGACCCCGCTAACGAAACCCAGTCGCCCACCGACAAGATCAGCCAGCGCATCGAATCAAGCGCGCCCTCGAATGCTTCGAGATCGACGCCGTCTGGCCCGCGAAACGGTCGAGGAGGGAAAGCCCACGCCGGAGCCGCTGTTGGCATGTACGGCCACGCTACGGCAATTCTTTTCATACCCTCAGTTCTATCCAGCAGATATGGCTCACAAGCACGATGACATGGTGTGGCGTGACGCAGCTGTGTCGACAGTTCTTTCGGTACGCGATGAGGCTCTGGAACGGCAACCGCCCAAACGAATCTCGATCGACCGGGTCGCTGGCCGCGTCCTGGTCAGCGAGATCGTCGCCGAGGCGGACGTCCCTGCCCACGACCACGCGACGATGGATGGGTACGCCTTCGACGCGACCGACGAGTACCCGCTGGAGATCGTCGAGTCGGAGATTTTCCCTGAGGACGAACCGCCGTTGATCGGCCCTGGCGAGGCCGTCGAGATCGCGACGGGAGCAAGCCTGCCGCCGGAGGCTAACGCCGTCTTGAAGCGCGAGGAGGCGACCGTCGAGGACGGGCGACTGTCTGGGATCGACATCGAACCCGGAACGTACACGTACGCGCGCGGGAGCAACGTCACAGCCGGCGAACAGCTGTTCGCCGCCGGCGATCGCCTCGCCGCAAAGGATGCAATATTGTTGGGCGATCTCGGCTACGATGAAGTTCCGGTCCACGAGCGCTTCGCGACGGGCGTGCTCGCGACGGGCACCGAGATCCACGAAGGCCGCCAACAGGATCTCGACTCACCGATGCTTGCGGACCTCGTCCGATCGTGGGGACACAATGCGACCTACGAGGGTACGACACCCGATGAGTACGAGCGGGTCAGGGACGCAATCGAGTCACTTGCTGATGAATACGACGTCATCCTCACGACTGGTGGAACTAGCGTCGGACACAAGGACTACGTCATCAGGGCGTTGGCTGAACTCGGTGAGGTGGAGTTCCACCGCGTCCGGATCCGTCCCGGAAAACCCATCGCCCTGGCAACTCTCGAGGACGCCGTCGCATTTGCCATTCCTGGCAAACCACTCGGGGCCTACACCATCTCGACGCTCGTGATGCGGCCGTTTTTCACCGGCCGTACGGACCTCTCGACGATCGAAGCACGGTTTGCCTATGATGTCGGGCTCGGGCCCGACGGGTTCGAGTACGCGGTCCCCGTCACGCTGGAGGACGGCACCGCGTTGCCGCTCGGGCACGTCGAGTCGCCGCTGTCGGTCTACGAGGATACCTTCGACCCGAGTGTGCTGTCTTCGAGCACGCGCGCGACGCGGGCCGACGGGTTTGTCATCACGCAGTCGGCGCTGGCGGCGGGCGAGCTCGTGCGCGTTGTTCCGTATCCGGTTGTCGAGTGAGATGGCCCGACGTAACCTCCCCGTCCAACAGCCGGCGTCGTTCCCAGATCGACAGCCACGGTTAGGGGCGACAGTCCACGGCATCTTGCTTGCCGCTGGGACGAGCAGTCGCTACGGAAAAGCGAACAAGCTCCTGGCGACGGTCGACGGGCAGCCGTTGGTCCGCCACGCGGCCGAGGCACTCCTCGCAAGCGCCGTCGATGGTATCACGGTTGTCGTCGGCCATGAAGCCGACTACGTCACTGCCGCCCTCGAGGCCCTCCCGGTAACAGTACGTCTCAACAAGGCCTACGCCGAGGGCCAGAGCATATCCGTCCAAACAGGTATCGAACGCGCCGCAGCGCAGGACGCAGATGCCGCCCTCGTCGCGCTCGGCGACATGCCCAACGTCGACCCGACGTCGGTCGACCTGCTCGTCGACGCCTATGAACGCGGTGTCGCCGATGTCGTGGCAGCCGCCTACGAGGGGAAGCGCGGCAACCCGGTCCTGTTCGACGTGCGCTTCTTCGACGAACTAACCGACGTCGACGGCGACGTCGGCGGCCGACGGCTGCTAACCGAATCCGACGCGGCCGTCGCCATCGAAACCGCTGACCCGGCCGTACTCTGCGACGTCGATCGCCCGAGTGATCTCGACAAGGCCAGGTAGCCCGCGGACAACTACCGCCAGTTATTCGTCTGCTGTGCTCGTACAACGAATATGTTCCGCAAAGAGATTTGTTACGATCCCATTGGGGTGGTTCATTCGCCGTATGAGTCACCGGCGGACATCCCGAAACACGCGAGCGCCGCGGTCGACGCCAGTGGAACCGTCGAACTCGACGAGAAATACGGTGACGGGCTAGCCGAGATCGACGGATTCTCGCACATCGTTCTGGTCACGCACCTCCACCTCGTCGAGGACGCGGCCATGACGTGTGATCCCCCGTTTGCCGACGTCGAACCTGGGATCTTCGCCACACGTGGACCGCGGCGTCCAAACCCCATCGGGCTTTCAATCGTCCGCCTCACAAGCCGAGATGATACCGTCCTATCCGTGGAGTCTCTCGACCTCGTCAACGGGACGCCGGTACTGGACGTCAAACCCTTCGCCCCGAAGGCCGACGCACTCACCGGCCTCCGTGGGGGGTGGATCGAGGACTACACCGACCAGGACGTTTCTGCGTTGGCACCGACAGATGGAGGTGAACACAAACCGTAACGACAATCGGCGACTCGCCCGAACTGGTCGTCACGGCGACTCGCACCGATTCGCCGACGTTCACGCTGCTCGCCCCGCCCGCAGTCCCGTGACACCTCGTTAGATAGTTCCTACTGTGTTAGCAGGGCTACCCCAGACCTCGGATCCCCGACTCCCTCACGAGGTCCGACACGATCCGTGTCCAATCGAGCGTCGTCATCGCGTTCGGGGGATCCGCCGTTTTCTTCCGGCGGCGGGCCCCTTTGCTCTCGCCCTCCTTTGGTTTTCGGAGTGAGCGAATATTCGGACCACTGATCTGATCGTCGGCGTACTCGACGCGGGAAAAGCCATCCTGCGGCGGTTGGACTTCCCAGTTGAACGGCGATCGGGCCGTCAGTCCTCGCAGCAGCCGCCGGCTTTCTGGCCGAAGTCGATGGATAGAGGCTCGGAGATGACATCGTTGAGTTCCGTCAGGCGCGCTTCTAACGCGGCCTGCGCCTCCAAGTGTTCGGCCATTACGGGGATGGAGTTGAGCTCCGACTGGAGGTTCTGGAGCCGCTGGATCTGGTCCTGCGAGACGGACCCCGACTGTCGGGAGAGCATGTACGACTCGTGGGCCTGTTCAAACTCGCTGATCTTCTGTTGGGCCTCCTCGGAGTTCTGCACTGCCATCTGCGTTTCGAGGAAACGCTGATACTCCGGCATATCAGCGATAGCGGCGCCAAGCCGCGAGGCGAGTGACGATACGTCTGATTGTTCGGTTCCCGAGATTGTGTCGGTCTCCATAGTGTACGAATCGCAATCGTGCTTCTTTAATCTGCCGCCTGTATCTCGATTCCACACGACGCGTGACCTCGATCGTGGTGGCCGTCGAAAGGCGATACCACCACCCGGCGCACCGTCGGCGCAGCAGTGTCGCAGCGCGGAAGCACAGCGAATCATTAGCACATTGGTCCAACCTGCTGTGTTGACTAGATGCTAAGTGGTAGTTAGAGCGGCTCACAGAGCTGTTCTATATTGGTGATAGTGAACATGAGGACGATTTCACGGAACTGTCGATACCAGCCCAGCGCTCGCATGGCATCGCCGAGCGAGTGCTTCGTTGTCGAGTATGAGGTTTCGGCCATCCAGTGCTGAGAGTAGCCGCTTGCCCGGATAAGCGCGTTGTGTCCTTTCTTGAGTGATCTCGATCCACGTTGTAAGATCGATGGCTCGACACCGTGGGGTAGAACTGGAACTTCGTGTGCCAGTTGTGGAAGACTTTGTCAGCAGCCACGGGCAGCAGGTCGTCTGCGTTTCGGCGGACGACCTGCGGCCCCGTCTTCGTATCGTGTTTCCATCGTGCTGAGATGTGAACGTCAAGAACAGCAAGAGACTCTACATCGGTTACTGTCGTCACTTTCAGCGTCTGAACACTGTTCCCAGATCGCTGACGGTGATATGACGAGGCAGCGCGTCGGTTGAAGAACGTGCTGTCGATGGCTGTGTGTCCAGACTGCGGGTGTTGCTGCGCTGAAACGCGCAGTACCGCCCGCCACACCCACATTTTGAGCCGATCGAACGACTTGTGGATCGTGCTTTAACCCAGGAGATCGACTCGATCAAAGCCAAGTACGTCACGAATCTAGGCCATATGCTTCAGCCGGTTCGGCGTTTCACGGTAGCTATGGCCCTCTTCTGGCGAAATTTTGAGATCAGCTTCTCGTTCGAATCAACGCGCTTCAAGGAAAGCAATGACTTTGTCGTAGTCATCTGGAGCGATGACAAGGTCGAGGTCGGTCGAGAACCGCGTCTCGACCTGACTAACCACGTAGCCTCCAACAAGGTCGAAGCCAATAAATCACGCCTCTAGTTCTTCGAGCACATGGATGAGTGCCTTGCTTCGGTCTTCTTTACTCATGCTCAGGCTAGATCAATCCGGTAGGACGCGTCAGCGTCGTCGTTGTCGCACATGCGGCCAAGCATATCGAGTGCAGACTCGAAGGTCGTTTAGTACTCGTTTGTGAACGCCATGGTTTCCTGAAGCGGGATGACGGGTCATCCGTCGCGACCATCTCGGCCTCGATCAGTGACCGTGGCCCTAGAACGATCTAGATAGTGCTAACTATAATTAGGACTAGAAGTAATTTCCCACTTTGGAACCGAGAGTTAGTCGAGAGCAGTGTCAATCACTGTTGACTGTTCGGCAAGTGGCTCAAAGAATCTATCGCTGAAAGCCGTTTGTAGTGCTCTATTGAAAATGCGGTACGGCGGCGGGGTCAGTAGATTTTGAACTAAAGAATTACGCATTTTGGCCGAGAGGTGACTCGACTTTCTCACCTAATCTGGCAGTGCTCGAGGTGATCATCTCGAGCAAAATATATTCCAACCACGATCAAAGGTATTTTACTGAATAGCAACCATCATAATTGCGGTATCCCCACGCAGTCTCCCATTTTCAATAGAGCAGTTTGTAGCTGTCTCCAGCACTCCTCAACCGGATTTAGTTCGGGAGAATAACAGGCGACGTTATAAATGTGAGGTCGTCGCGGGCCGCTAGGTCTGTGACGGCTGACGCCTGGAAATACAGCGCTCCATCCAACACGATAAGCAAATCATCTTTGAATTCTTCATATAAAGCAAGAATGAAACGTTTGGCATGAGCAGCGGTCACATACTCTTCGAATTGAGAAAAAAAGCGATCACCGAAAACAGTGATCGCGCCCAAAAGACATGTCCAGTCGCGTTGGACGGTTAATTCGACAAACGGCTGCGTGCCGCGTGGTTCCCGCGTGGCACGCGGCTCAACTTGGACGGATTTCTTGGATCGATACAGACTATTGTGGCGTCCATCTCCCGCCGTTTTTGAGCTCAACGCGGAACGTCTCTTGCTCGTCAGCGTCAGATTCGGCGGCTGTACGGCGTGGTTTTTGATAACTCAACCCCGTTTCGTTGAGCAACAGCCGGCAACTCGGGATCGAGTACGCGACATCGTCGGTCTCGTCAGGATACTGCCGGACGAGCACCGGCATCCACGGTAGCGAGTTAACCCCAATTTCCTCAGGAGATCCGTGGACAGTCTCTCCGACTCTTTTTACTTTTTTCTGATAGCTTCCGATTTCTTCTAGATCGATGAACATTAACAGCAGTATGCTCGAGCGACTCGTCAATGTCGAGCCTCTTGAGCCAGCGATAGATAGTCCGTCACTGAACGCCGTACCACTCGGCGAGTTCAGTTTGCGTAACGCATTTTTGGACGCTATTGCCGCTATGAGCCGTTGTATCGGTTTCTTTCCTTCCACGTTGTCGAGAATATCTTGCACATCCTCGACAGTAATTTCGTCGATATCATTCACTGCATTCAGAAACATATTCTGAGTAAACAGTTCTAACGGATACTATAGACATTGCCGTCGTAGAGAGACTACCCCCCGCAACTCCCAGTCCTCCGGCTCATCAGGGAGCGCTACCGGTCTCACATCCAGATTGGTTCGTGCTGGACAGCGGCCAGTCAACACTGGTCGTGAACGGTGTGTCTCGGAGGGTCGGAGCCATCCCCAACGGACGATTCCTTAGAGATTGCCTTGATACCGCGCGCAAGCAATGATGGAGGCGACGCCAGCTAACCCGAAGACACCGGTCATGAAGAAAATCGGTATGTAGGTCCCCAGTTGGTCAAATGCGAGACTAGCCAGCCAGGGGCCCAATAGTGCGGGTACCGCCAGTGAGAGCGAGGTGAAGCCGAATAGCGCGTTGAGATTGCGGCCCCCGAAGAGGTCTGCCGGAACAGAGGATAGCAAGGCACCAGTACCACCATAGCCAACGCCGAAAAAGCCCGTGATAGCGAGAAGCATCAGCGGCGCCTCGGTGAGTGAGAGCCCGATTAGAGCCAGTGCCATCACGGCACCACACGTTACGAAGACGGCCAGCCGTCCCAGCCGGTCGGCGATGCCGCCGACGCTAAAGCGGGTGATTGTCGTCGTACCACCGATAACGCTGACCGCGAGCACGCCTGTTTCTTGAATTCCATGCTGGGCGGCGTAGTTGACGATGTGGTTGAGCATCACGTACAGCGTGCCATACAGTAGGATGTAGCCACCGAACAGCAGGACGAAGGCGCGACTTCTGGCGATGCTGTAGATGGTCTGCAACTGATCGTGCCAGTTGTTCCCCGACGTGGGACGCCCGTCGGGAAACTCGGTATCGACGGCATCAAATTGTGTGGGATCGTCCGCTATCGCCAGTGCCGCCAGGACCAATGTGAGCCCGAGGCCAGCGCCGAGTAGGGGAAACGCCCCTCGCCACCCGACCGACGTGACAAGGAGCGATGCCGTCGGCGCGATGACGACCATACCGATCCCGAGGCCTGCGCTTGCAATTCCTGTCGCCAGGCCACGTCGCTGCTGGAACCACTGGAGCGGCGTCGCATAGCCGATGATGAACGCAAGACTCATGCCGGCCCCTGAGATGAGACTGTAGGTCAGGATGAGCACTAGCAGGCTCGTCGCCTGGCTCCCGGTGACCATGCCCCCGCCCAGAAGAATGGCAGCCAGCACCAGTCCTCGCCGAGGGCCTACCCATTCCACGAGGACGCCCATCGGCGCCGCAGCGGCATAGAGGACGAACAGTTGGACGCCGTAGACGAGCGAGGTCTGGGCCATCGACGCGCCGAACGACGAGACGAGCGGATCGAGGAAGACGCCGAAGGAGTAGGTCATTCCGAAGACCACGCCGTTGACGATGAAACACGCCAGGGCAATGACCCATCCGTAGTAAACGGTCCCGTCGGTTAGTCTGGAGAGCATGGGAGTAGCCCGGTTTATCCCCGCCCACCAGCGAGTCGGTCGGCCTCGGGGAGCGACCGCAGCCGCAGCATCGCGCCCGTGCCCACGAGCGGGCCGACAACGAGCGGGATGAAGGTCCACCGCCATCCAACCATGTTCTGAACCATGGGAATCAGTTGGATGGAGGCGATGGTAATGAGAAAGCCAATGGCAGTCTGAAGCGTCAGTGCAGAGCCGACGTAACTATCGTCGGCCAGTTCCGAGACGGCCGCGGAAAACTGCGCGGAGTCCGCGACGATGAAGAATCCCCAAAGAAGGACGAACGGGACGATGATGACCAGCGACGAGCCGAAGACGATACCGGCGAGGAGACAGGCGGTGCCGGAGACGCCCATCGAAACGCTAGTCACCAGCGACCGTCCCCAGCGATCAGCAGCCGAGCCCGCAAGCCAGGCCCCCACGCCGCCGATTGCAATGGTCCCGAATGCCAGGAGTGCAGCGAGTTGTTCCGCGTTGGCCGTCCCACTGGCCTCCAAGCTGGCTGCGAGAAATATCGGTATCCAGGTCCAGACCGCGTACAGCTCCCACATGTGACCGAAATAGCCGGTATTTGCCAAGACAACACCACGGTCAGTGACGATACGCCGGATTGCGCTGGGGTCGAACGGGGACGTCTCAGGCTGGTACGGCCCGTCCTCGTAAGCGAGTACAAGAAGCCCACCGAGAGCTGCGAGCCCTGCGGTCCCATAGAGCACGAGATCCGGTTGACCGATGCCGCCGACCGCTCGGATGAGATGTGGCGATGCCGAGCCGACGGTGAGTGCGCCGACGAGGACACCGATAGCGAGCCCACGCCCCTTGTCAAACCACGCGGCCATCATCTTCATCCCTGTCGGATAGACGCCTGCGAGGGTGACGCCGGTGACGAAACGGAGGAGGATGGCCGGGAGACCACTCGAGACGAACCCAGCGATGAGTGCCGTCGCACCAGCGCCGGCGAGCGCAGAGCCTGCAAAGAGATACCTAGGGCGGATGACGTCAGCGATGGTGAGTGTTGCCGACAGCAGTGCACCGACGACGAAGCCCAGTTGGACGGCGTTGGTCAGCCACGCCGTCTCCGCAGCGGAGAGGTGCCACATCTTGGCCAGTTCTGGGCCGACTGCTGTCCCGCTAAACCACAACGTCATCGCAAACAACTCCGCAATCCCGACTAGGATGAGTGCACGCCACTTCCCGTTAGCGATAGCTGCCATTCGTAAATGAAAGAGGATACTACAAGTAAAATAAGGTTTCGGTCCACTGGGCGCAACGGCTTCACAGATGCCGGTACGCGGAAGTGATATTAGAGCTATGCGTTCTGTTTGAACGCCTCGAGCACCTCGGGATTGTCGATAGAGGAGAGGTCGCCCAGATCATCATCAGTGTAGGCGGATTCGATAACACGCCGTACGATTTTCCCCGACTGCGTTTTGGGGAACCCGTCGACGAAGTGGACTTCCCGTGGTCGGAAGGGCTTGCCGAGTTCCTTACCGACGGTTTCCCGAATCTCCGTGGCCAGGTCACTGTTACTCTCGTGGTCGTCGTCGACGATGACAAAGAGGACGACGCCCGTCCCGGTCCGTTCGTCGGGGACACCGATAACAGCCGTCTGGTTGACCGCCTCGTGGTCCATCGCCGCACTTTCAACCTCAGCGGGACCGACTTTCCGGCCGGCGACGTTGAGCGCGTCGTCGGCACGACCGTGTAGGAACCAGGACCCGTCTTCGTCCTGTTGGGCCCAGTCGCCGTGGTCCCAGATGTCGTCCCAAGAACTCCAGTATTCCTCGAGATACCGATCGTCCCCTCCCCACAGCGACTTCGTCATACTCGGACAGGAGTCACGCGCAACGAGGAAGCCACGTTCGTGCTCATCTGTGACCGATTCACCCTGGCTGTCGACGATATCGACGTCCATGCCAAGCCCCGGCCCGCCGAGCGTACACGGTTTGAGGTCGTTGGTGGGCAGCGGCATCAGGAAACAGCCACAGATTTCGGTACCTCCGGAGATGTTGATAATGGGCGTATCACCGCCACCAATGGTCTCGTAGAACCACAGCCACGATTCCGGGTCCCACGGCTCGCCCGTCGAGCCGAGCAGTCGGAGGCTCGAGAGGTCGTAGCGTTCGACCCACTCGTCTCCATGTTCCCGCAGTGCTCGGATTGCCGTCGGCGAGACGCCGAGCTGGGTGATTTTGTGCCGGTCAATCATCATCCAGAAGCGGTCGGGATCGGGGTAATCCGGCGCCCCCTCGTACATGAACACCGTCCCACCGAAGGTGTGCGTCCCGATAAGTGACCACGGCCCCATCATCCAGCCGATGTTCGAGACCCAGAAGAACCGGTCCGATGGCTTGAGGTCGAACCCGAAGTACACCTCCTTGGCACACTGCATCTGAATGCCGGCGTGTGTGTGGACGATCCCTTTCGGTTTTCCGGTCGTCCCTGAGGAGTACAGCAACATACTCTCGTCGGTACTCTGCATCGCGACGGTGTCAAAGTCGTCGTCCTGGGACTCGATGGCCTCGTCCCACCAGCTATCGCGGTCTGGAGACCACGGGATGTCGGCACCCAGCCGGTTGTACACGACGACGTCCGTCACGTCGGTATCGGCGTGGTCGATCGCACGGTCGGCAGTCTCTTTGAGAGTGACTTCGGATCCACGCCTGAAGAAGCCGTCACAGGTGAATAGCACGGAACACTCGGGGTCCTCGAGACGCGTAGCCGTCGCCTCGACGCCAAAACCCGAGAAGATGGGAACTGCGATAGCCCCAACCTTGAAACAGCCATAAATGATGCTGATTACCTCGGGGACCATGGGCATGAACAGCCCCACTGTATCACCCTTCTTGATGCCCCTGCCAGTCAGATAGTTCGCCACCTTGTTCGACTGCCGTTGGAGTTCGTGGAAGGTCACCTCCCGAATTTCGCCGTCCTCGCCCTCCCAGAGACATGCAACTTTGTTCCGGCGCTCGTTGTCCAGTGTGGCGTGTTTGTCGACAGTGTTATGCGCGACGTTGAGTTCGCCGCCCTTGTACCACTCGTCGAACTGGGGGCCCCGTGAGTCATCACGGACCATGTCGTACGGTTCGTAGAATTCGATATCGAGAAAATCAACGAGTTCGTCCCAGAACCACTCGATGTCTCCGTTCGCCCGAACCAGGAGTTCGTCGTAATCCTCGATTTCGTATTTCTGCATGAACGCCCAGACGTTGGTAGACTCCACGAATTCCTCGGAAGGACGATGGACTACCCGTTCGGATACGGCTTGCTCTGACATGCCATATGAGAGGAAACTCTGCACATTAAAGAGTATTATCCTTCCCCCGATTTCCGATCGGGGCGAATTCCTCCCAAGGACTGCGGGACTAACCGTGAGATAGCCGTCCCGAGTGACCGCTACGTCGACTCCTGGGTAACGTCCATGGTATAACAGACAGCAGTTCCCTCGAGAGCCGTGACGTCGTCGTCTCTAACGACGCGTGTTTCCATTTCGGTAATGGGTTTGTCCGTACGAACGTCAGTGACCTCGACAATTCCGGTAATTGTCTCTCCCGGCCGGACCGGGGCCTCGAAATTCCAGTCGACGTTTAAGAAGACGGTTCCTGGGCCGGGGAGTTCTTGGGCTACGACAGCGTTGAGGATGGCGCTGGTGATACCACCCTGGACGACGAGTTCGCCGAACTGGGACGCTTCTGCGGCCGCTTCGTCGTAGTGGAGCGGGTTGAAATCACCACTTATCTCAGAGAATTTCTCGATATCCTCACGTTCAACTGTGCGGGATAACCTGGCGCTCTCACCGACTGCTGGTGGACTGTTCGGCCACGCTGAATCGGTATTGTCGGTCATGAGTACAGCTTGCAGTAAACACCTCCAGCATAATGAAGTTACGGTGTCAGTCACCGACCGCAATTTCTGCAGGCATCCGGGTGGTGTGACTATCGGTGGACGAGACGACAGAGAATGTGAGGCAGATGAACTGTCAGTTCCAGGGTTGAGGCCATCCGAAGGGGTATGCCGACACGGTTACATCGGTAGAAACGTCACACCCACGACGATTATCAGCCCACTGCCGATCAGGATCATCACACAGTAGCCCATGATGTCGCGGACGGAGAGACCACTGATAGCCAGCAGGGGAATCGCCCAAAACGGCTGGAGCATGTTGGTCCAGGCGTCACCCCAAGCGGTAGCCATCGATGCACGAGCGACGCTGGTGTCGCTAGCTTCGGCCGCCCTGATGATCGTCTCGCCGATGACCGACCACTCACCGCCACCACTTGGGACGAAGAAGTTGACGATACCACCAGTCAGGAACGCGACTGCAGGCAACGTTCCGTCCGGTGAGACGTTGATCATCCCCATTGCAATCTGCGTTGCCAGATTCACAGACCCTTCGGGAGCATAGCCCATCAACCCCATGATCCCAGCATAGAACGGGAACTGGAGGATGATTCCCCAGACGTTCTCGACAGCTTCTTTCATCGATTCGATGTACGCCATCGGCGAGCCGTGAAGGGTCAACCCTGCGAACAGGAAGAAGAAATTCACGATGTTCAGGTTGAGGTTGTTCCACGGCATCACGCCATCCTGAACCATGGGAATGGCGTAGTAGAGTCCGACGGCGAAGAGACCAGCTATACCGATAGAATAGGCGATCAGATTCGATCGCTCGAGTTTATCGGCAAAGGACAACTCAGTCTGCACCGGTGCCGTCGCTGACACGGGTTCGCCACCGTCCGTAGCAGTGTCGAACTCACGGGGGTCGATAGTCGTTTTCTCCTCGTCACTGCCGGGGTACATCAGGTAAAACATCAGTGGGAGGAAGATGAACGTTAGCACACCCACCAGTATAAGATTCATCGGAGTGAAGATCGTCTGGCTGGTCGGGAGTGTCTCGCTGATGATGCCGGCTTCGATGAGGAAGTTCCCCTCCGTATTCATTAGTAGCGGGATAGACCCGGCCAGCCCCCCGTGAAACACGAGGAAGCCGGAGTAAGCCCCTGCCACGATGAGGGGGAAGTCGATCTCTCGCATGCTCTCGGCGACCTTTCGCGCGAAGATAGCTCCGATGACGAGACCCAGTCCCCAGTGGATGAACGAAGCGATTGCTGCGACAATCGGGACGAGCGCTGCCGCTCGCCGTTCTGTGGAGGGTGCACTCGCAATCTTTGTCAACAGATGGTCAACAGCGTCTGTCTGCGCCAGTGCGTACCCTGTCATCAAAATTAGTGTCATCTGCATCGCGAATGCTAAAAGGTTCCAAAAGCCACCGTACCACCCATCGATCATCAGTCTGCGCGCGTGGGTCACAGTACCTGATTGAGGTTCGACAGCGAGGAACGCGAGAATGTACGTGATTATAGTCAGTAAAACTGCAAAAATGAACGCATCTGGAAGGTATCTATGTACGGCAGCTTTGCTATGCTTTGCCATTCGGCGAACTGTGTTTGTCACTGGCTAACACCAACTCCGATGATGAAGCAGGAGATTATAAATCCTTCGTTTAATCATATATATGACGGCTGAATATATGCGAGGGATGTTTTGTATAACGGTCACGGCGTGGGTAGACTTGGTGACAGTGACGCGAGAAGAAACTGCGGAAGGGCGTCAGCCGTTATTCGTCAACAGGGACGAAGACGGGAAGCGGCCAGTCTTCCTCGTGGTCGAGCGCGAATTCCCGATCTGCGTCGGTCGGCTCGCGCTGTTCGACCCGGACACGGTCACCGATCGATATCTCGTCGTAGGGAGCCTCAACGCGGGCAGGGAAGCGACCGGTCGAATCGAGTTCCACGATGGCGACTGCGAGCGGTGCTAAGTCGTCGAAGACGGGTGCAGTCTTGTGGATGTTCGTATGGGTGACGATGGTCCCTTCCTTGGGGAGGTCTTCGGCGACGACGTCGGACCCCCCGCACTCATTACAGATCGGCCGCGGGGGGAGGAGTACGGCATCGCAGTCCTGACAGCGGCCACCGACGAGCCTGTCCTCTGAGAGCGCCTCGAAGAAGCCTGCCGAGGTAAGTGAGTGATCCAGGGTCAAGTCACTACGTGAACTCCCGCCGTCGGTCATCGCACAGGGGGGCTGTTCGTCTGGGTCGTCCGTCGCATCAGAGTGGGTGTGATCTCTCATCGTTTTAGGCTGTGAAAACGTGTGCAGTCGTCAGTGCGTCGCCGGTCCCGCCTTCGTTTACGGTGAGCGCTGCGGTCGCGTCGTCGACCTGCCGGGCGGGGTTGGCGCGTTCAGTTAGCTGTTCGTACGCCTCGATTGCCTGGTACAGTCCGGTCGCCCCGACCGGGTGCCCTCTGGCCTTGAGTCCGCCGCTGGTACTCACTTGGACGTCCGTACACTCGGCGCTGCGTTCGTCGGGGTCGAACCCAATTTCAATTCCCCTCCCGGGGGGCGTGAAGCTGGCTGCCTCTGCCAACAGCGCTTCGTTGACAGTAAACGCGTCGTGCACTTCTGCGATATCGATATCCGCTGCCTCAAGGCCGGCTTGGTCGTAGGCAGAGTGAATCGCCTTCGACGCGCCCTCTAGTTCAGTCAGGTTGTGCTCTGCGAGTGCCAGGTAGTCTGACACAGCGGCATATCCGTCAACCTCAACCATATCATCCCGGGCGACCAGTTCCGTCGCCACCTCCTCGTTCGTGACGAGCACTGCGGCTGCGCCGTCGCTGATGGGAGCACAGTCATAGAACTTCAATGGGTTCGCGACGTATTGGGAATCGAGCACGGTCTCTATGTCGAGGGCCATGTCGAATTGGGCAATCGGATTGGTCCTGGCGTTGCGATGATTCTTCACCGCTATCCGTGCGAAATCCTCCTCCGTCGCCTCGGTTTCGTGGCAGTATCGCTGAGCGAGCATCGCGTACAACCCGTGTGCGGTAATGCCCGACCGCTGCTCGAACATCCGCTCGGATGCTGCCATCAACGCATCTGTCGCCGTCCCGGTCCCACCAGAACTCATCATCTCGAGGCCACCGGCGAGAACCGCGTCATGGGCCCCAGACTGTACGTCTTGGACGGCGTTTTTCAGCGCCAGACCACCGGAAGCTGCACACGCCTCAACCCGCTCGGCGGGGACATGTCGCAGTCCGGCCCATTCAGCAAGCTGGGAGCCATAAATGATCTGGTGTTCGTAGGCCTCTGACTGGTTTCCGACGTACAGTGCATCTACAATTTCTCGGGGAGCGGGAAGATTTTCGAAGGCGTCCTCAATGGCCTGGGAGAATAATTCACGACCGGTTGTGTCAAACTTACCGACAGGTGTACTCCCGACGGTAACGATGTACGGTGTTGGCATCACTCTAGCTCTTGTTCCTGCTCTATTAAGAGTTGTGCTGACAGAGACGTAAATTGTCAACCGGCGCCCATCCCTAATGCTGCGGGCGCATGTTGATAGTCCGTCTGCTGTGCTGGACATCCCTTGGATCGTCTTTGCAGCACGCAAAAAGAACTAAGTAGGTTATCCACATACGAGATGATATGACAAATCACACGATTTCAAACGATTCGCGGACAATTTCGGCGGTGGACAAGAGTTGTGCCATCCTTGATGGGCTGCATGAACTCCGAAGTGCGACCCTGACAGAACTCGCAGACCACCTTGGGTTAACGCCCGGAACAATCCACCCACACCTCGTTACGCTCTACGAGAACCAGTTAGTGGCCAAGAAAAACGGCACCTACTATCCCGGCTTCAAGTTTTTGCGAGTGGGTGAAACCCGTCGACGGGAAAATATCTTCTACGGACACGCATCAAATAAGATCGAGGATCTCGCTGAAGCGACAAACACCCGGGTGCAAATTTACGTCGAGGAGTTCGGCGTGGCAACCTGTATCGGCCAGAGAGGCAGCCCCAACAGCATCCTCCCACTCGATAAAGTAGGTGATCAGGTACATCTGCACGTCATCGCCGCCGGCAAGGCGATGCTCGCCGAATTCGCCGACGACCGTGTCGAAGAGATCATCGAGAAACACGGCCTGCCAGAGTACACCGAGAGCACCATCGTTGACGAAGCGGAGCTCTACGAAGATTTATCGGAGGTGTCCGAACAGGGGTACGCGGTTAACGACGAGGAGCATATGGAGGGGCTGTCGGCGGTCGGGGCTGCGATTACGGCCGAAAACGGGGATGTTATCGGAGCGCTTTCCGTTGCCTTCCCCGCGAGTAAGATGGGCGACTCCGAGTTTATGAACATGATTCCCCACGACGTTGTCAGTGCCGCGAACACGATCGAACTGGAAATCCGCGTCGAAAATAGGAAGTGATTGTCGCTCTCAAAACGAGGATAATGTACAGTGCATCCACTGCCAATTGAATGGCTGACCACTATCTCTCGCGGGCACTGGAAGACCAGACTCTCTCCCTATGAAAATCACCTTTTGTTGCTCCCTCACTGTCTATCGTGCTCACCGATACATATGACCCTTGCAAAACCAACATACGTGTTTCAATGGGGGTAACCCGCGAAAAAACGGGGCCTGAATCTCGGCCCAGCGAGGACCGGTGGCACACGACCTGCATATTAATTACATTCGTACGCATGTAATGGATACACACAAAAATCAGGCACTGGAGCGCATCGGATGCGTGGCAACAGTCTCCATGACAGCGAAAGCACCTACGACTCGCCATGACATATGCACAGGTGTACTGAAACGGATTTACCGCGCTCTATTGAGAACGGCAGACGGCAATGGGATCGTTCCCTAACGACTCGAGGAACTGAGGACGAGAAGGCGATTATGGGAGTGGTACTCCTCGACCTCGTTGAGAAGGTACTTCGTGCAGCTAAACAAGCGTTAGGGAATCGAGCGGGGAGGGGAGGCTCACATCGTCGCTCACTGTATTCGCAAAGAAGAAGGCCATACGTTCACGGAACTCGTTGATCGTCTCAGGCTCCATCCGGACGCGTTGCCCGACCCAACGACGTTCTACCACTCACTCGATCGGTATACGATGTACGTCTGGCGGGCGTTGCTGCGCGTCTCCGCGCAGCAACACCGCCAGTCCGGACACGTCGCTCTGGACAGCACGTTCTTCGAACACAAGCAAGCCTCGCAGTACTACCTCCAGCGACAAAACCGGACAGTAAAGACGATCAAAGCGACGACCGTAACCGATACATAGTCGCTTGCAGTGCTAGACGTCCATTGCTGTATCGAGCGAAAACACGATACAAAAGCTGACCCGCGGGTCGTCGCCGATAACGGATTTCAGGATTGGCACACCGAATACGAGCTGTCCGGGCTTGATCTCGAATACCTCGTTCATCACCGTGGATCGACACCGATGGCTGTTGCGCATAACGCACTCACTCAGGCAAACGGGTACACCCAACGGTGGATGGCAGAAACGTCCTACTCAACCACGAAGCGAACGCAAGACTCCGCCTTGCGTTCGCGATTCTGGTACCGACAGTTCCGTGAAATTGTCCTGATATTCGCTCTTCACAACATAAAACTGACCGCTGAAAAACCATGATCCTCCCGCCGTACCGCATTTTCAATAGAGCAGTATTAATCGCTATTGTGAGGTCATCGAGTGACTCAAAGAAGCGGGTGCTGAGTACCGCTTGGAGTTGTCTCCAGCACTCGTCAACTGAATTTCGTTCTGGCGAGTACGCCGGCAACGTCACGAAGGCGAGGTCGTCGCGACCCACTAGGTCCGTGACAGCCAACGCCTGGAAAGACGGCGCCCATCCAGCACGGTGAGCAGATCATCTTTGAACTCGTTGCATAACAAGAGAATGAAATGTTTCGTGTGCTCGGCGGTCACGTACTCTTCGAATCGGAGAAAAAGCGATCACCGCTTTCGGTGATCGCGCCCAAGAGACACGTCCAGTCGCGTTGGCCGAATAATTCGACAGATGGCCGCGTGCCGCGTGATTTCCGCGCGGCACGCGGCTCGACCTGGACGGATTGCTTGGTTTAATCGATACAGACTACTGGACGTCCATTTTCCGTCGCTTTTGTGAGTTTGTCATGGAACGTTTCGTGCTCGTCAGCGTCAGATTCAGCGGCTGATCGCCATGGCTTTGGATAGTTCAAGCCCGCCTCGTTGAGCAACCGCCGACAACTCGGGATTGAGTACTCGACATCGTAGGTCTCGTCGAGATGCTGCTGGACGAGCGCCGGCGTGGACGCCGGCGCGTCAACCCCAACTTCCTCGGGTGAGTCGTGGACAGCTTCTTCGAATTCTTATTGCTCTTTTCTGAGAGCTTTCGTTTTCTACCAGACCGATGAATATTGGTACCGGCCTGCTCAAGCGACTTGTCAGTGTCAAGTCGGTTGAACCAGCGATAGATCATTCGTCGTTGCACACCGTGCCACTCGGCGAGTCCAGTCTGCGTGACGCCCTTTTATACGCTATTGTTGCCAACAGCCGTTGTGACGGCTTCTTTCCGTCCACGTTGGCGAGAGCATCTTGCAATTCCTCGACAGAGATCTCGTCGAGATGATCCACTCTGTTCAACAACGTATTTTGAGTAAAATATTCTAACGGATACTATAGCCTCTAAGCTTATTCTCGATATCGCAGTCTTTGAACGACGAGGCACTGATCCAACCGCCGCGTTCCTGCATCGATTGACCGAAAGACACGGTCTCTCTGAAATAGTGTTTCTCGTCGATGGCTTCGGCTATCTGACTGCTCTCTCGCTCGATTCGGATTGAGCGATCAGCTCAACTACGTTGACCGAAACCTGATTTAAAAGTTGTATCATATCGTGAAGATGAAAATTGGCCTCTTCCACAATTTGTGGGTGGGCAGTCGGGCGAGCGGCAGAGAGCAAATCGAGCAGTTCATACACTATAACACACAGCGACCGCACTAGTCACTCAACGGTCGAACGCCAGCAGAATTGCTAAGACAGACCAATGCAACCAGCTGAGATCGGATATGTTATCGTCCTGTTGCTGTCCGACGGGGTTGAATGGATCACCAACGAGTCGATCGCCGTTGACGGTGGTTACCTAAAGAGCTAGATCATCCGGTACACTTCGTCCATCCAAGGGTCGTCTTCGTCGACGAGGATCGGGTCCATCACTTCGTCCCAATCGGCCTGCGCCTCGCTCTGAGCCATCATCTCTCGGATGGCCTCTGGATCTTCAACCTCCATGTATCCGAACACATGGCCGTCTTTCTCGAAGACGCTGTACGTCTCGAGTTCCGCGTCTGACTCAAGATAGGCCGATTCGAGAGCAGTCGGAACGTCCTCGTGCTCCTTGCGATACGCTGCTCGTTGTCCATCTTCGATGCGGAGGTGGAACGCTATTCGCGCCATGGTATACGAGAGTAGATGCCCCGGCTTAGTTCTTCTGTGGACACTATTTAATACGATAACACACAATAGTCATTCTATGATTGATGCCCATACGCACGCATGGGATGCAGCAAGCGAAGAACACCCATGGGTGAACGGGTCCCTGCTAGATCTTGTCGACGGGTTTGATGTCCATACCGTTTACTCGGCTGATCGGCTGCTAACCGACATGGACCGTAACGGCATTGACGAGGCCGTGGTCGTCGGCTACCCCATCGTCGACTGGACGGACAACTGGTATACGCTACAGATCACGGAAGAGTACGATCGACTCCATGGAATCGTTATGCTTGATCCGTTCGCCGACAACGCCGCAGAGCAACTTCGTCGGTGTATGGACACAGAGGGAATCCTCGGGTTCCGCCTAGGTGCTGCATGCCCCTATGATCGGATGTGGGAGACGTTCGACTCGAGCGTCACCTGGCTCCGGGATGCCGTTGAGGAGACTGAGTTCTGGGCGACTGCCGTCGAGACGAACGCCGTAGTCCAGATCCTATGCGATCACAGACAACTAGCACAGGCGATCGAACTCGTCAAGACGTATCCCGATCTTGTGTACCTCTTCGATCACTTCGCGCATGCAGGACCGGAGACACCGACCGACGAAGGGACATTCACACAGTTCTCCGAGTTGGCCGAGTACCCCACCGTCGCGGTGAAGATCTCGGAGATCCCTCACATGTCCAAGACGAGTTTTCCATACGAGGATATGTACGGTCACGTGCGGTGGTTCCTCGAGACGTTCGGCCGTGAGAGGGTGATATGGGGGTCCGACTACCCGAATGTCAGCGATGTCGCAAGCTACGCCGAAGCAATCAATTGGCTCCGCCAGGTCGACGTACTGTCAGATGCTGACCGCGACTGGATCACCGACAAATCATTTCGACGCCACGTCAGTCTCGACTGACTCAGGTCCTCTTCTCGACGGTCAGTTTCGTATTGATTCGGGCAGACCTCGCTATTCGATACGCATCTCGGTTCGCTGCATGTCACGGGTCGCGACGAGCCGCTTACTTTCGTCATCGACAAGGATCGGGGTCGTCTGCTTGTCGTGCGGTACGTCGGGCTCAGTTGTTCCCTCCCTTTCGGGTCGTGCACGTACGTTAACTGTCACTGTCTTTCCGGCAATCGCACTACTCGTCGACTTCCCTGACGGTGTTGACCAGCGTGCCGATCCCCTCAACCTCGATCTCGACGGTCTCGCCGGGGTGAAGCTGGATATCCTGGAACGTGCCGACGCCCTCTGGTGTCCCCGTGGCGATGATATCGCCTGGCTCGAGGCGAACGCGAGTGGAGACGAATGAGACGAGGTCGGCGACGGTCCGGATCATCATGCCGGTGTTGTCGTCCTGCATCGTCTTGCCGTCCACGCGTGACGTGATGTTCAGGTCCTGCGGATCCTCGATCTCGTCGACGGCGACGTAGGGTCCGACCGGCGTCGTTCGCTCCATCGCTTTGCCCGAGAACCAGTCGAGCATATCGTCGTCGCCGACCTGCAGGCCGAGTTGCAGGTCCCGCGCAGACGTATCGTTGAGAATAGTGTACCCAGCAACGTATTCCAGTGCCTCATCGGGATCGACGTGTCTCGCCGGCTCGCCGATCACCGCCGCCATCTCGGCCTCATAGTCGATTTCCTCGGTGACGCGCGTGTGATACGAGATTGGCTCACCGTGTCCGACGAGCGTCCGCGGGAGCTTCAGGAAGACCAGCGGCCATTCAGGAACCGCAATATTGGACTCTTCAGCGTGTGCTTCGTAGTTCAGCGCCGCGCAAAACACTGTGTTCTCGCGGGTCGTCGGAGCCAGGTGTGTGACTGAATCGAGATCAAACGTCTCGCCGTCTACATCGTCGGCGGCTTCGGGCCGCGTGACGGCGTCCTGAAAGTCGTCGAATTCGTCACTGACGTCTCGGACACCATCGTCCTCGAACACACCGATACGCGACTGACTGCCGGCTTGGAATCGTCCAATGCGCATACCAGTCCACTTACTGCCCTGTCCCTTTAGATTTTCTTTTCTCGGCTAAGCTCGTATCCTCGTGGCCGTTCATCCATTCACTCTCCATCGTCCTAAGTCGTTCGTACGTCGATCCCACGGATGCACGACGCTCTCGCTACAGGGACGCGCCGTATGCGTTGTATCGTCGCGTACTGCCGATTGATGCGACCTGATCGTTCGCCTCTAGTTGGTCAGGTGTGCGAGAGGTTTACCTCAATGACGTTAGAGCACCGCCGGAGAAGCTGTGGGATATCTTCTTGAAACCTCTCGCCGTTCATACGTCTCTTGGGCGCTGAGACGCTGATCGCGGCGATGGCACGCCCCGATTCGTTCGTGATTGGAGCGGCGACACAGCGCATCCCCTTGACACGCTCTTCGTCGTCATACGCGTACTTCCGTTCCCTGATTTGGTCGAGCGCATCGAACAGCGTTTCCTCGTCGGTGATCGTCGTCTCGGTCACGGCTGGCAGGCCGTGGCGATCGATGATCGCCTCGACTTTCTCACGAGGCCGGAACGCGAGGATCGATTTCCCTAGTGCCGTTGTCTGCAGATGGACTCGCATGCCAGCGTGGGTATCAAGCTGCACAGCGTCGGGACCGCGAGCTTTATATAGGAAGATTCCCTTTCCGTGCTCTTCGATCATCAGATTCGTGTGCTCGCCAGTTTGCTCGGCCAGTTTATCGAGTTCCTCACGGGCGATCGGATACACCTTGTACCGTGAGCGTGCCTGTTCGCCTACTCCGAGGAATCGAGTCCCGACGTAGTACTTCTCGTCTTTCTTGACGAGGTACTCCTCACTTTCGAGCGTTCGTAGGTGATCGTGGACCGTGCTCGTCGGCTTATTAATCCTATCCGCCAGTTCGGAGACGCCGGCCCCTTGGAGTTCGCGCAGCGTGTTGATGATCTCAAACATATTTTTTACCGCCTTAACGGGGACTTCCTCTGTCATACGACATCTTTTGACACTGGCCATCAAAAAGCTTCCGCTATCACCGGAAAGCACGCATCTAGTTTTTTTCTGTCAGTATCACCGATCACCTATCTCGCCGCTGTTCTCGCTCCGACCACGTTCCAATCGCCGCTTCTTCGCCTGTGAGGTTTTCCCGGGAAACGGGTCACGTGAGCCGCGCATATATCACCGCTCTACCTCTAACCAATGTCTATCCGGTATCAGCGGATAATGAATGGAAGTCTTATGATTGCCATCAATTACATTAGTATGGTTGTAAAACAGGCGATAGGAGATAACAGCCATACCGTTGGAAAGAGGATGAGTGGACCAACCACTTCTTTGCTCGTCAGACGTATCCGGCGTTGAATTCAATTAACAGTGGAAGATCGATGCTTTCCACCGCTCAGGACAACGTTTCACACCGTGCGATCGCCCCCCCATCACAGTTCTACCGTGAAAACTAGGGTACTGGAGTTCTATCTCCGTCTGAAAACGCTTATCCGGCATCACCGGATAGGACGTTATTAACCGGCTCCGACCGAACTACCGACTTAGTCCAGCGAAATGGAATCAGCTGTTCAGAACTCACGCCGCCAGCAGTTCGATCGGGTGCCGAGGCTGGCTCTCCAGCAGTGCGTCGATTTGTTCGAGACAAGAGGTCCCGCTCGCTACGACCGGGCGCTCACGGACGCCGTCGGTCCGGAGTTCGTCGCAGAGTCGGTCGCCGACGTCCATACTTAGCTCGTAGTAGTCAGACTTGTACCCGAAGCTCCCGGCCATCCCGCAGCACTCAACCTCTGAGGTGGTCACGTCGTAGCCGCAGTCTTCGAGGACTGCGACCGTGTAGGCTTCTAACCCGAGGGTTCGCTGCTGGCAGTGGCTATGATAGGCAATATCGTCGCCGTCGACCGTCGATAGCGCCGACACATCCGCGCCATTTTCGAGGAGTCCGTAGACGTATTCCAAGAGTTCGTAGCTCCCCTCAGCGAGCCGGGCGAACGTCTCGCTGTCGAGTAGTTTTTGGTACTCACGCTGGAACATCGCGTGGTCGCTGGGTTCGATCACCACTATGTCATGCCCCTCCGCGACGTATGGGTCGAGCGCCTCGGCGACACGCTCGGCGTGATCTGTTGCGGTCGCGACCATCCCCTGAGAAAGCGGTGCCCGACCGCTCGAAGGCGCCGGCGGGACAACGACGTCGACGCCGAGCGCTTCGAGCACTTCGACGGCGGCTTTGCCGCGCTCGACCTGAACGTGGTTGGTGTAGAGGTCTGGATAGAGCACAACCCGCCTTTCAGGGTCCGCGATCGCCGAGTCGCGGTCAGCGAACCACTCCACGAGCGTCTCACGCTCGAACGACGGGAGTTCGCGACGAGGATCGATATCGAGCACCCGTAATAGAAGCTGCTTGGAGATTCGTGTCTCGGCCAGCCAGTTCGAGACCGGCGCGGTCGCACTGGCGAGCTTAGCAACCGTCTCGAAGTTGCCGAAGAAGCGTTTTTGAAGCGGAGCAGCCTCGTCCTCTACGTGAGGCGTCAGTCCGTCGACGAGCCACTCGGCGGGTTCGTCGCCCTCGTGGTTGATCCGATCCCGGACGACGGTGTTGATCCATGGAATATCGATCCCGACCGGACAGGCATTCACGCAGCGGGTACAGCCTGTACAGAGGTCATTGAACTCTGCTGCGACGTCCAGCCCCTCAATGCCAGCCTCCCAGCCGGTCGCGATGCCGCCAGAGTACGTCTCGCCACCGAAAGCGTGACCGCCGACGCTCTGAAAGTTCGCACATGAGTTTGAGCAGGCCGAACACCGAATGCAGTATAGCGTCTCGCGCAGGTGTTCGTCCTCGCGCATCGCCAGCCGTCCATTGTCGACGAGCACGAGATGGAACTCGCGGTCGGCGTCGAACTCCGATAGCGGTGTCTTGTCGTCCTCGAAGTCGACTACCGGCGTCTTGACTGGTGGTGTTAGCAAAGAGACGTATGACGTGATGTCCTGGCCGGTGCCGGATCGACCGATTAGCTCGATGAACGGGTGGAGGTCCTCAACCGTGGGGATAATCTTCTCGACCCCAGCGACGGTGATCTGGGTGTCCGTCGCCGCCACAGTCTTGCGAGCGTTCCCCTCGCTAGTGACCAGCGCCATCGTCCCTGTGTCGGCGGTAAGGAAGTTTGCGCCGGTGAGCCCCACCTCAGCGTCGACGATCTGTTCACCAAGTTTTTCGCGCGCGAATCGGGTCAGCTCTTCGGCGTTCTCTAAGGGAACCTCGGGAGCGAATCGCCTGTTGAACAACTCTGCGATAGCTTCACGGGACTTGTGGATCGCCGGCGCGACGATATGCGACGGCGCCTCGTCGGCGACTTGCAGGACCCACTCCCCGAGGTCCGTCTCGACGACGTCGATACCGTCGGCCTTCAGGGCGTCGTTGACTTCGAGCTCCTCGCTGGTCATCGACTTGCTCTTGACGACACGTTCGGCGTCCCGATCGTCGACGACCGATCGGATGTACTCATTTGCGTCGTTGGCGTTATCGGCGACGTACACTGTGCCGCCGTTCTCCTCGACGGTCTCGGTCAATTGCTCGACGAGTTCTGGGAGCCGTTCAATTGAATCTTCCTTGATCGCTCGCGCCTCGCGTTTCAGCGCTTCGTAGTCCTCCAGGTCGCCTACTGAGTCGTACCGGCCTTCGTTGAACGCCCGAGTGTTCTTTGCGACGACCGCTCCTTCGGTCCGCATCAGTTTGCGGATATCGTCAGCCGACGGCATCGTCACGTCTCCTCCTCGACTACGATGACGTGGACATCCCGCGGCCCGTGAGCCCCCTTCACGAGCGCGCCCATGTCCGCAGTCGCGCTCGGCCCGGTCGACAGGATCGCGCTTCCGCCGTTCTCGTTGACCTCTTCGTGGAGTTCGTCAACTGCCTTGTCCATGTTTGAAACGACGTCCGTTGCGCTGACGACGATGACATGGCGCTCGACGAACAGACTCACTAGTTCGCTCGCCTGGCGGGTCAGAGAGAGCACCAATGATCCGTAATCGGCGATCCCCATACGTGCCCCGGTCACGCCAGTCGTCGCCTGGCGAAGCGATGCTGGCGTGGGATCGACCACGACTACCGTATCGACGAGCGAGAACGCCGGGTCGTCGAACGTCTCCTCTAGCGGAACACCGACGGCGGGTTCCACGACGATCTCGCCGATGTGTTCGTGGAACTCGTCAGCAGTGGTTCGTGTTACCGAGACACCTAGTTCGTCGAGAGATGCCTCGAACGACGAGAGTGCGATTGTCATCAGCACGTGCAGACTGGGACTACATCATCATTTAGTTTTGGTTAAGTTGGTGAGATTCGAATATCGGGTCAGAGTATACTCAGCTTCCTTGGCTGGTGATCCGCCGTTCGTACCGTCTCCCCGTGGTCAAACTGGCTTCAAGCTTGAGGTATCGGCCGTGTTCGGCGACCGGCGCGTTTCGAAATATGATAGAGTGGAAGTATCTGCCGTTACTTTTATTATACACCACCTGCCATATTCTGGAGACTATGGGAAATAATAGTCCACCACGTGGACTCGGTAGGCGGCAGTATCTAACAGGGTTCGGGTTAGCAGCGGCTACAGGTCTCGCCGGGTGCATGGGCGGCGGCGGTTCAGATGGATTGAGTTTCTGGCTGTTCGGCGGCATCCCGGCCGAGCGGGAGTACATCAGCAGCCACTACGAGAACTACGAAGACCAGTCCGTCAACTACCAGCACCAAGAATGGGGGCAGAAGTACCAGATCATCGCCTCCGCGGCGGCCAACCAAAACCTCCCGGACGTGATGGCTGGCCAGTGTCAGCAGATTCCAGACTACGTAGGCGCCCAAGCGGTCCGACCGATCGATCAGGATGACTTCCAAGGCCAACTCGAGGAGCTCAACAGCAACTTCATTCAGGCCAACATCGACACCCTAATTTACGACGGGCTGGGCGACACCGACGGCGAACGCCAGTGGGGGTTGCCCGGCGGCTACGCCGACCTCGGGCCGTTTGTCGATATCCGGACGGACTACCTAGAACAGACGAGCTTCGACGAACCACCGCGCACCTGGCCTGAACTCATCCAACTCGGGGAGGAGATGCAGGAGATCGATGAAGTGTCGGCGGCCATCACGGCACCAGGAACGGACTTCGGACTGACGACTGGCTACTTCATCGGGTTCGTCTACGCGAACGGTGGCCGGTACTTCGACCCTGAGACGATGAAGGCGACCGTTGACCAGCCTGGCTTCGTCGACGCCGTTAGACTGTACCAAGACATCGCTGAGGCCGGCCTATTCCCGGACTCGATGCCGGAGAATAACCACATTGCCGCTGGTCGACTCCTCCGCGAGGGCGAGTCGGGCATCCTCATTACATACTCGCATGCCAACGCGATCTACCAAACGACCGGCGCTCCCCAGCCATGGCTTGACGGCGAGGGCCACACAGTCACACGCGCGCCGCTGCCCGAGAACCCCTCGGGCTCATTCGAGCCGCAAGATCTGCTGATGCAGAATGCCCAGGGGTATATGCTGGGTAATCCGTCCCAGGAGGCGTTCGACTTCGTGAAGTGGTGGAACCAGCCCGAGCAGCTGGCACCCTGGACATACTCTTCGGACGCCGACGTTGGTATTCGCGGTCGCGTTCCCACACTCAAGAGTGCCTTCGAGGACCCATCGGACCTGTTCCGAAGCCAGTTCGGTGACCTCATCACGCTATACGAGAACGACGACCTGTTCAATCGGACGTCTCGGTTCCCATCGTTCTCGGGGATCGCCTCGATCCAGAGCACGATCAATACGCGTGTCATCCAGCCCGTCGTGCTAGGTGAGGCCACAGCTGAGGAGGCCTGTGCTGCCGCAAACTCAGAAGTTCAGAAAGTTGTCGACGAAGAGATTGCCTGAACGCGCGTAGCAATACTTTTGTCAGCAGAAACTGAATCACTGTCCGTACGATCATAAACAATGAGTTACGTAGACCAGGCACAGTCGTCGTACGAAAGTGCGACCAGTCGAGTTCCCGAAGGTCTGCGGGTGTATCTGCCGATACTCCCCGTGATGGCTCTCGTCGGGGTGTTCATTCTGTATCCAATTGCACAGGCAATCTACTCCAGTCTCTTCAGCAAGAGTCTCGTGAGGCCCGAAAATGCGGAGTTCGTCGGCCCCGCGAATTACATGGAGATCTGGAGTAATCCGGACATCCACCAGGTCCTCTGGAACACATTCGTTTGGGTGACGGTCGGCAGCATCGCCGCGATCATTCTCGGATTCCTGATGGGCTGGTTGCTCCACGAGAAACTGCCGTATACGAGCGTCGCCAGCGCGATCGTTCTCATCCCATGGGTTCTTCCCCGGGTAGTTGGCGCGTCGATCTGGCGATTTATGTTCAACGGCTCACAGGGCATCGTCAACGAACTACTAGTCACGATCGGCCTTACTGACCAGTACATCGTCATGCTGGGGTCGTCTGACCTTTCGCTGTGGCCGCCGATCGTCGGGATGATCTGGCGGCTGGCGCCGTTATTTGCGCTCCTGACATTGACGTCGCTCCAGGGGATCGACGAACACCTCTTTGAGGCGGCGCGGATGGACGGTGCGACACCCTGGGAACGGTTCCGGTACATCACGATACCGATGATGCGGTACAACCTGGCAATCGGGTTCCTGCTGATGCTTATTTACAATATCCGGAACTTCTCTATGGTTTGGGTGATGACCAAAGGCGGTCCGGGTGTCTCCAGCAGTACGCTCCCGGTGATGATCTATCGATCTGCGTTCGTTGACTTCGAGGTCGGCTTCGCCTCGGCACTGTCGGTGCTGCTGTTTGTGGTGCTTCTGGTGTTCTCGTACTATTACATCCAATTCTACGACAAGATGCGAGGTGGACTATAATGGCGACAGACAACACAGATCCGACGGCGGAGTTCCGCAAGAATCAATCATGGCTGTACGACTCGACCGCGGGCGGGTATGTCAGGAAGAGCGCGATCGGTCTCTTGACGCTGGTCATCGCTGTGTTCGTGCTGTTCCCGCTGTACTGGATGGTGGTGACGGCACTAAAGACGACGGCGGAGATCCAGCAGATTCCGCCGACGCTGTTCCCGTCGGACCTCTCTCTCCAGGGATTCCGTCTCGTCATCGAATCGTCGTTCCAATCGAGCGGGTACGATACCTTTGTGGAGAACACCTTCGGAGTCGAGATCTCTTCCGCGATCAACATCGACGTCCTCACGATGATCTTCAACAGTCTGAAGGTGGCGATCGGCGCCGGCGTGATCGCGGTCGTCCTCGGAACCGCAGCGTCGTACGTCCTCTCGCGGCACGAATTCCGAGGTAAGAACGTGCTGATGAGCCTGCTCCTAGCGTCGCTGATGTTCCCCGGCACAGCAATTATGGTGCCCGAGTGGGAACTCATTTCGACGTTGGGCCTGTTTAACACGCACCTAGCGTTGATCCTCATTTACGGCGCAATGACGTCACCCTTCGTCGTCTGGCTTATGAAGGGGTTTTTCGACGATTTCCCGGAATCGATCGTTGAGGCCTCGCGCATCGACCAGTGTTCGTCCTTCGAGACGTTCTGGTACGTCATCGTGCCAATGGCGCGTAACTCGCTCATCGCGTCGTTCATCTTCGCATTCCTGCTGGCGTGGAACGAGTTGGTGTTCGCGCTGACACTGCTGGACAACCAGAACTACACGGTGCCGCCGGCGCTGTTGACCTTCGTGCAGGGGTTCAACACGCAGTGGAACGTCGTCGCCGCGGCGTCGATTATCATCTCGATCCCAGTGCTGATCGGGCTGGCCTACATCCAGAAGTACTTCGTCCAGGGACTGACCGGCGGCGCGATCAAGGGCTGACCTCCCAGGGTCAGTAGCTTTAATATCCGTTAGACGGTAGCGATTTCCAATGACACACTTGGAGTTAAACAGTGTCACGAAGACTTTCGGGGATCCGAACAAGGACGGCGTTGTAGCGGTAAACAACTTAACTATCGATGTCGCCGACGGCGAGTTTCTCGTGTTGCTCGGTCCCAGCGGGTGCGGCAAGACGACGACGCTACGTATGATCGGGGGTCTCGAAGAACCAACCGAGGGGGAGGTCAAGTTCGATGGCACCGTCGTCAACGACGTCAAGGCACGTAACCGCGATATTGCGATGGTGTTTCAGGACTTCGCGCTGTATCCGCACATGACCGTTCGCGAGAACCTCGCGTTCGGGCTCCGTCGCGAGGACAATGGCATGACTGACGACGACATCGAAGAGCATGTCGTCGAGACAGCTGAGATGCTCGAGATTGAGGACTTACTTAACAACAAGCCGGCACAGCTGTCGGGCGGGCAGAAACAGCGTGTCGCGCTCGGCCGAGCGATTATCCGCGAACCGCGGCTGTTCCTGTTCGACGAACCGCTGGCCAACCTCGATGCCCAGCTCCGCAAGACGATGCGGACCGAGATTGACGAACTTCAGTCCAAGGTCGGCATCACGTCGGCGTACGTCACGCACAACCAGGAGGAAGCAATGACGATCGCCGACAAGATCGCCGTCCTCAACGCCGGCGAACTCCAGCAGCTTGGGGCCCCTGACCAGGTGTTCAACGAACCAGCGAACCTCTTCGTTGCTCAGTTCGTCGGGAGCCCCAACATGAACCTCTTCGAAGCGACGATCGGCGAGACCGAGGATTCCTTCCGAGTCGAACTGGACGGATCGTCGTTCGATCTCCCGAAACGGCTTGTCGACGCGGAGATCACGACCGACGAGGTGCTCGTCGGCTTCCGTCCACAGGACTTCTACCAGACACGCCGCCGGGCACTTGACGGTCCTGAACTCGATACCGAAGTTCGGGTTGTTGAACCGGTCGGGACCGAAGCAATCGTCCATGGGGACTCGGCTCCAGGTGATGTCACAGCCAAAATCGGGGGATTTCACGACCTGTCGTCTGGAAAACAGTTATCGCTCACGATTGCGCCTGAACACGTCTACTTGTTCGATGCTAGGACCGAGGAGCTGCTGAAGGGGCGACTCGTTGCTGAGCGCGCCGACGATGAGGCATCCGCCAGCGAGGTGGAAGTCTGACTCTCGCCGTTCGGACCCGGCGACCGCATCATCGATCCTCGCTCTTCGCTCTCCTCCGAAGACCGCTCGCTTCGGATCCAAGATACCAGGGTCGATTAGTTTGTAGCCCCAAGCGTCAGCGGTTGCATTCCCGGCAGGTCGAGCGGTCATCATGAGGAGCATCCAAAGCTATTAACCTACGTACCAACACCATCAGAATGAATCATACACAGCAGCCACTATCAGAACTATGAAAGCGATTGTTCAGACGGGTCCTCGCTCCGTGGAGACACAGAAGCGAGAGCGGCCCGTACCAGACGACAATGAGGTCTTAGTACAGGTCCATACTGCGGGACTGTGTGGAAGCGACGCCCACGCATACAAGTACGACGGCGGCTATGAGTGGATCCCGATCCCGCGCATCATGGGACATGAGTACTCCGGTCGAGTCACCGCAGTCGGTGCAGATGTCGATGGGTTCAACGAGGGCGACAAGGTCATCGAAGAGCCGATTCATGACTGCGGACACTGCTTCCAGTGCAAAAACGGCCAGTCCCACGTCTGTCAGAACTTCTCAATCACCGGAATGCACCGCGATGGTGCTTACACAGAGTACGTGACCGTGGAGCCGCAACATCTCCACGCCGTCCCGGAGGACGTTCCACTGCGGCACGCGGCGGTTACAGAGCCGACGAGCATCGCCACTCGTGCCGTCCTAGAACAGTCAACGACGACCCCGGGCGACAACGTCCTCGTGGAGGGACCTGGACCGATCGGCGTGCTTGTCGCCGCAGTCGCCGATTCGCTGGGCGCGAACGTTATTGTCTCCGGACTCAATCAGGACACCGAGTACCGCCTCCCGTTGCTGGACGACCTCGACGTAGAGACGATCAACGTTCAGTCGGAGGATCTCCAAGCGCGCAGCAAGGAATTCACCGACGGCATCGGTTTTGATATCGTGTTCGACTCGACGGGTCACCACACCGGCGTCGAAACTGCCGTCGACCTCGTCCGCAAGGGCGGGCAAGTCGTTGTCGTCGGTATCCCCAATGACGCTAGTGAGGTCTCGCTCACATCAGTTGTGCGCGGCGAGGTCGAAATCAACACCTCCTATGGGTCTACGTGGCAGAACTTCGAACAGGCGCTCCGCCTGATGGAGCGCGGCGAGATCGCCGTCGACCGAATTCTCGACACTACCTATGATATCGACGATCCAACGGGAGCGTTTGAGGCGTTCCTCAACTCTGAGACCTGTAAACCTGTGTTTCAGTTCGCGGACTGATCCATCGTGGCGCGATCGATGCAGCGGACGAACAGCTGCGGCGCAGTCGACAAAGTCGGCACCGCCGAATCTGACGGAAAGAGTTTAAACAATACACCTGAACGATAGACACCATGGAAATCACAAACATAACCGCGACCAAAGTTAGCACCGAATCCTGGGGCGAGTTTGTCGAGTTCCCACTCGTCACGGTCATGAGTAAGTACGAGGAATACAGAAACGCCGACGGCGACAACCCACAGGCCCGCCGGAAGTGGATGGGACCGGTCGGCGATGTCGTCGTCGAGGTTGAGACTAACGCGGGCATCACTGGTATCGGACACGGCAACTGGGCGACCGGCGCCATTGAGACTATCGTCGATGAAACGCTCTCAAAGCTCGTTGTTGGCGAGGATCCCCGCGAGCGCGAGAAGCTCTGGGACATGATGTACCGCGCAACGATTCCGTTCGGGCGGAAGGGCGCCGCCGTCGAGGCGATGAGCGCTGTCGACCTAGCGTTGTGGGACATCGCCGGCAAAGAGACCAACAAGCCAGTGTACGAACTGCTCGGGGGCCCCGTAAAAGACGAGATCCCCTGTTACGCGAGCAACCTCCACCCGGTCGACCTCGAGACGCTCGAACGCGAAGCGCTTGAGTACGCCGAGGCGGGGTTCGACGCGATGAAGCTTCGGTTCCAGCACGGTCCAGAGGCCGGCCGACAGGGCATGGAACGCAACGAGGAGGTTGTCAAAACCGTGCGCGAGGCCGTCGGGCACGAGATCAAGATCGCCGGCGACGCCTACATGGGCTGGGACGTCCGTTACGCGAAGAAGATGATCAGCCGCCTCGAGAAGTACGACATGGAATGGATAGAGGAGCCGGTTATCCCCGACGATATTGACGGCTATGCAGAGATCCGCAAGTCCGTAGACGTCCCGATCTCCGGCGGCGAGCACGAATTCACCCGATGGGGGGCCAAGGAACTGCTGGAGCGGGACGCAGTGGATATCATCCAACCCGACGTTCACCGCTGCGGTGGCCTCACAGAACTCCAGCGCATCGACGCCATGGCCAGCGCCCACGATGTGCCGGTAATTCCCCACACCGGAACGAACCCGCACCTCCACTTCATTGCTGCTTCGACGAACGCACCTATGGCGGAGTACTTCCCGATTCCGGAGTGGTACAAGGAACAGCAAGAGGACAAGGATTCGACCTACGCTGACGCCATCTATCAGAACCCGCCGAACGCCGAGGACGGCGTCCTCGCACTGCCTGAGGGCGTTGGTCTGAGCGCGGAACTCAACCGCGAGGCGCTCGACTACTTCACCGTGGAGTGATCAATCGTGAGTGACGTTACCTTTGAATACAACGTTCCCGTGTTCGCAGGCGCCCCCGATGCAGGCGACGATGAGCCCGTGCACCGGGACACGCCGTGCTATGACGCGTTAGATTGGGAGACGACGAAGAAAGGAATTCTCAAAGCCGAGGAGCTAGGATTCGATGCCGCGTGGGCTCCGGACCACCTGATGCTAGGCCGCGACAATGCCGAGTACGAGGCCTGGACGCTCCTAAGTGCGATGGCAGGATTTACCGACGAGATCAATCTCGGCTCGCTCGTCCTCTGTAACGACTACCGTAACCCGGCGTTAGTCGCGAAGATGGCCGCGACGCTGGATGTCGTCTCCGACGGCCGCCTCGAACTCGGCCTCGGGGCCGGCTGGCACAAACCCGAGTACGACGCCTACGGGTGGGAGTACCGCGACGGGTTCGAGCGTCTGATGCGCCTCGACGAGGGGATTCGCGTGATGAAGGAGATGTGGGGAACCAACCCTGGCGAGAGCGCGACGTTCGAGGGTGACCGCTTCCAGATCAGGGACGCGCACTGTGAACCCGGCCCCGTCCAAGATCCACACCCACCGATCCTCGTCGGCGGGCAGGGGGAAGAAGTGACGCTCAAACTCGTCGCCAAGCTTGCGGATGTTTGGAACACCGACGTGTTTAACGGCGATGTCGCGACGCTGGAGCAGAAGATCAGTGTCATCGAAGACCACTGTGACACCGTCGGACGCGACCCCGACGAGATCGAGTACTCCTGGGACGGTCATGTCGTGTGCACTCGTGACGAGGAGAAGCTCAACCGAATGCTCGATCTGATGACGCCTATCCAGTTCGAGGAGGAGTACACCGACCAGCCCGACATCACCCGCGAGAACGCTGACGAGTACTTCATCATGGGTACGCCCGAGGAGTGCGCAGAGGCCATCGAGCGGCGGATAGAGGCTGGCGTGACGAAGTTCATGGGCTGGTTCGTCGACTTCCCGGATACCGATGGGATGGAGCTGTTCGCCGATGAGGTTGTCCCCCAGTTCCGATAACTGACGGTCTCGTAACGAGCGTACCCACAACGGTTCCCCACTGCGTCTGAAACGTGATCCTTCTCGGCTGGTTGTTGCGATACGTTCCTTACGCTATCTTCCGTTTCGGACCGTCAAATGGATACGAGTATCGCGTTTTGTATAACAGATAATAGTAAGCACTGTGGTGAGAGCCGGATGGTTGTCAAGTACGCAGACGGACGGTATACGCAAACACGTGTTTGCCACCAATCATAAACAAATTTATAACAAAGAATATGAGTTGAAGCCTTGATGGAAATTACAGGCCACGTATGAGTAACAAGAGTGAGGCTAACAGAGTAAGCCGTTCACGTCCGAGCTCAAGTCAGCAGGTATCAAAAGAGCGGTTCGATCGATTAAGTGATCTCTCGCCGAGTGCGAAGTTCGTCTATAGAGTCTTGCGCGACGGGGATTCGCTAACTCAAAACGACATCGCCGAACAGACGCTTCTTCCAATACGAACGGTTCGATACGCACTTTCGAAGCTCGAACAGGCGGATCTCGTCGAAAAACAGCCTTCCGTCAAAGATGCGAGGACCAATTATTACACCTCCAAATCCGTAGAATGGGACTACGATAGCAACTGATTAGTTCGACAGGCAGGAGTCGGTAATTTGACGATACGTAGAACAGCTTCGTGGACTGTGGTTCGTAATCCTCAGGTACGGTCGGCTCTGGATAGACGGTGGCGACGAAAAATGCCAGCTCGAGACGCCATCACCGGGTCTCGAACTGCACGAAGTCGGCGCTTAGCGTCGAGAGGCTGTGTTGAATCGGCATACGCCGTTGGATTTCACTGTTTGACGGCTCGCTTGATGTTATAGACGACACACATCAGGCTGATTTCACGGAATTCCCGATACCTGGTACACGCTCGCACGGCGGCGAGCGCTTGACAGCCGAATTTACGGTTTCAGTCATAGAGCGCTGATTATAGCGTTTATCGTCAATTCTGGCGTTATGCGCGTGATCGGAGAGAGCGAAGATACGATGTTTGAATAGGGGTCTGATGCCAAGTTGTAGAAATATATCTGTAATTTGTCGATATAGGCCCAGTCTATAGCGTTCTTTGGAACCCTTGAACCTTGACAAGCGAGTAACCTCATTCAAAAAATTTCTGATGCTGAATTACATACAATAACAAAATTTTAGTTAACATCGAAAAATTTATTTGGAACCATATTATATTTGAGTGAGCTGTGTTAACAGCACACAGCAAAGAGCAACATGACAGACAAGACTCCTCCATCGACATGTACAGCAATCCCTGGCGTTGCACGGCGTGAATACCTGAAATATCTCGGTGCCGCGGGCGCCACGTTGACCGTAAACTCCGGTGTCAGCACTGCGACGACGGCCGAGGAGACTCAGGCCCAGACGGAAGAACGAGACCTCGAACCGGTCTCCGCACCGACCGGCCTCGAGGTTGACTACGAACCTGCGCCGAACAACCTTCGGCCGGACGCAACGCCACGCTTTACTTGGCATGTGCGGACGAATAGCCGTGACAGGTCACAACGAGCGTACCGTGTGCTCGTCTCGAGGGACAAATCGACGCTCACAAGCGACACAGGCGACGTGTGGGACTCCGGCCGCGTCGCGCAGGCCACCTCGTCGACTATCGACTACAGGGGTCCCGCACTCGACCCCGACACAACATATCACTGGAAAGTCCGCATCTGGGACAGTCAGGAGCAAGCCACCGCCTGGAGCGAACCTGGATCGTTTACCACTGCGAAGTCCGCTGACCCTGCGGACTGGACAGGGTCGTGGATCGGGGTGGACAGTTCAGTCGATAGCGGGCTCGTCGGGACGGACTGGACGGACTACGTGTTCGAGTCGACCGTCACAATAGAGAACGCCGCCACGGGCTTTGTCTTTCGCGCACAGGACACCGACAACTGCTACATGTGGCAACTAGTGCTCGCTTCGAGTCCGGACGCAGACGGCGACGAGCATGTTCTCCGCCCTCACGTCCGCGAAAACGGCGCCTGGACTCGCCTCGGGAACTTCTCCGTCGACAGCGTGCTCCGCGGTACCGAGCACGATCCGCACGACGTCCGCATCGATGTCGCGGGGGACACGATTACCACGTACATTGACGACACGAAAGTCGACGAACGGCAGGATTCGACACACTCTTCGGGGACTATCGGATTCCGAGAGTATAACACCGAACACGCCCGTATCGACAACGTATCCGTCGTCAGCCAGGACGACGAAGTTCACTTCGAAGCGGACTTCGAAGGGCCGGTTCTCACGTCGTTTACCGGCGGCACGCTTTCAAACGGGGCGCTCGACCTGTCAGGTACGGGCATTGTACTCCACACGAACCGCTCTCTCGATCCGAGTCCACTCCTCCGAACCGAGTTCACCGCGGACAAACCGATCGCGGATGCGCGCGTCCACGTCGCCGGCATCGGCTACTCGGAACTCTATCTGAACGGCGAACGGGTCGGCGACGACGTTCTCAACCCGGCTTGGACGCTATACGAGGACCGTGTCGTATACTCGACATACGACGTAACAGACCTCGTAACCGAAGGAACGAACGCGGCAGGCATCTGGCTCGGTAAGGGCTGGTTCTCGAAGAACACGCCGTGGTACATGAGCTGGGAATCTCGCGGTCCGCCACGAGCGCTCCTCGATCTTACCGTGACGTACGCAGACGGATCGACGGAGACTGTCGTCACAGATGACACGTGGCAGACTCACCAGAGCCCTCTGCTCGAAAATGATATCTACGACGGGGAGACTTACGATGCCCGGCGGGAACAGACCGGCTGGGCGGAGCCGGGGTTCGACGGCGACTGGAGTCCAGTCGACGCACTCAACGCACCCGGCGAGGACTTCATCCTGCAGCCACAACGCACCCAGCCGATCCGCGCCGTGGACACGCTCGAACCGCAGACCATCGAATCGCACGATGGCGGGTACGTCGTTGACTTCGGGCAGAACCACTCCGGCTGGGTCGAGTTGCAGGTCCAGGGGGCGAGCGAGGGCGACGAAATCGTACTCAAGCACGCAGAGGTCAGAAACGAGAACGGCGACTTAGTAATGAAAGATCTGCGCGGCGCAGACAGCACGGACCGCTATGTCGCGCGTGGCGACGACGTCGAGACGTACGAGCCGCGCTTCACCTACCACGGCTATCGGTACGTCGAAGTCCGGGGATATCCAGGCGAGCTCACCGCTGACGACCTCGTGTCGAAAGTCGTTCACACGGACAAACCGCGGACAGGGTCGTTCACGTGCTCGAACGAGGACCTCAATCAGGTTCAACATAACGCCGTCTGGGGGATGCAAAGCAACTCTCACAGCATCCCGACCGACTGCCCCCAGCGTGACGAGCGTCTCGGGTGGACCGGCGACGCGCACATGACCGGCCGATCCTCGATGTACAACTTTGACGCTGCTCGCTTCAACGAGAAGTGGATGCGCGACCACGACGATGACCAATCGCCTGAAGGCTACCAGAGCGACACTATCCCGTCCGCGGTCGGTGATGGCGACGCCGATCCAAACTGGGCAAAAACCCGGGTGACCGTCGCCTGGTACCTGTACGCTCACACGGGCGACGAACAAGTGCTCCGGGACCGATACAAGGGCCTCAAGGCCTACGTCGACTACTGGCGAGGCGAAGCGGACGGCTACATCATCCCGGCGCACAAACAGCACTACGGCGATTGGCTGGCGTTCGAGGATACACCGGATGCCGCACTCCTGAACACATTCGCGTACCACCAATCGACGCAGCTGTTCGCACGGATTGCCGACGAACTTGACCGGGACGGCGATGCCGCGACCTACCACGCACTCGCTGACGACATCGCGAGTGCATTCAACGACGCCTTCTTCGACGAACGGAACGCCGTGTACGGCTCAGGATCACAGACCACATACGCGGTGCCACTTTTCGCCGGTATCGTTCCCGACAAGCACGAACAGCGGGTCGCCGACAACCTTGCGACGAAAGTCAAGACCGAGGACGACGGCAAACTCCAGACCGGCTTCATCGGCACACGACCACTGCTATTCTCGCTCGTGGAGTACGGTCACGAGAAACTCGCGTATCACGTGGTGAGCCAACCGGAGCAGCCAGGCTGGGTGTACATGGTTCGAAACGGTGCGACGACCATGTGGGAACGCTGGGACAGCGACGAGCGCATCGGGTCGGGGATGAACTCGTTCAACCACCGGCCTTGGGCGGAAATCTCGGAGTGGTTCTTCCGCGTACTCGCGGGCATCGACATAGAATCACCTGGTTTCGAGGAAATCGAAATCAAACCTCGACTCGTCGACGATCTCGATTGGGCGGAAGGCAGTGTCGAAACGGTCCGGGGCGAGGTAGCATCGCGCTGGGAGCGATCCGATCGCGGCGTCGAGTTGTCGGTGACGATTCCGTGGAATACGACTGCAACCGTATACGTGCCGGCGGAGTACACTGACGCAGTGACTGAGAACGGCGACGCACTCACGGACGCGACCGGTGTTACCTTCGATCGCATGGAGGACGGTTACGCCGTACTCTCGGTCGGATCTGGGACGTACACGCTTCTCTCGGATCCCGTCCGTGGCGGTACTGGGTTTGCCAATCGCGTTGCGAAGCGTACACAGCAGTCCGTGGATAACCTCCAAGCCAGTGGGAAACTCTCGGATGCGCAGGCCCACCACCTAGACACGAACCTGGCGAACCTCGTTGAGCAGACAGCGAATGCGCTGTCAGCTCGGGAGATAACGGATCGGACGCACACGATCCAGTACGTCCAGAACGCGTTGACGACGGTGAATTCGCTCCGTGACTGGGTGGCATCGAAACGGGCAGCAGGCAGCCTTACAGCGGATACTGCGTCGGTATTGACGGATGATCTGATTGCCATCGACGCCGCACTCTCGCATGCAAGCACGAGTGTACTTGATGTCGATGCAACGGCCACACTGCAGCAATCGGCGCTCGTGGCTGGCGGGCGGGGCACGGTAGATTTGACGCTGCTCAACGAGGGTGCAGGTCAACTCTACGATGCCAGAGTGGACGTGAACGTGCCCGAGGAGTGGACAGTTACACCGACGACAACTACACATTCGAAGGCCATCCCAGTGGACGAGTCGTTCACCGCAACCTTTGATGTGGACGTGCCGCTCAGTCAGGCGCGCACGAAGGTCCCGATTATGGGGACCGCGACGTACCGTCACCGGGGCGGTGTCGCAGAAATCCCAGTCGAGACGATCGCCAAAGTCGGGTCGCCCGTAACTATTGAGCGGGTTACAGCGCCGCCAGCGGCAGCGGGCGACCAGACGACGCTGTCCGTGATGTTGGCGAATACTGCTGACGAGACTGTAACTGGCGACCTCTCGGTCACGCTCCCCGACGGATGGACTGTCGACCGTGGCACGAAGCACTACAGTGTTCCCGCAGAGAGTGAGACGACGGTCACGTTCACCGTGACCGCACCGGAGGACGCGGAGCACGGCGTGCAGGCGGCACTGACGGCGACGTACGGAGATAACTTCGCCGACAGCGCGTCGACCGGTATCTTCCTCGGGCCAGTCGCGAGTTGGGAGTTCGATACGGCAGGCGACCCTGAGGGGTGGGAACCGTGGAATGACATAACGGACTTCACAGTCACGGATGGTACGCTCTCGTACCGTTCAACAGGCGGTGACCCCTATATGGGACAGACCGATCCACTCTCAATCGACGCTCCAAATGGTCTGTCAATCCAGATCCGCATGAAGACGTCCGTGAATAGCGGCGGCCAAGTGTTCTGGACGACTGCGGACGCTCCAGTCTGGTCGGAGGGAAAGAGCAAGACCTTCGATGTTACTGGCGGTGAGTGGCAGACCTACACCATCGACATGCCGCCACAGGATAGCTCTGTGACCGGCCTTCGCCTGGACGCAGTCCGCGAGACAGCGACTATCGAGATTGATTATATCCGAGTATATTTCTAGCACTTACTCCAACTCCGATTGAACCTCCCCTATCAACATCTCGTCTCGGTTCTTCCCACGTATTTTCTCGATGAGTCGAAGGAATCCAGCTAAAGTGAGAGTACCATCGTAGCTCCGGATCAACCGGGAGGGCAGAAGTGTTCGTCACTAGGTTCGTTAGCTGGGTCACGAAGTAATCGTGGTCTCAGGCGAGTGCTGTTGCTCACCACGCACCTCGGGCCGCGGGTTGGTTCAGTCAATGACAACCGTCTGGCTTAGGGGTTTTGAACACACTCAGCCAGTCATTTTCATTAATTAGACCATTGATTCAGCAGTAGTATTCACGTCGTTCTGGAAGTATCAAGCCTCTTTCTTGGGAATCAGTGTAGTTTCTGGCGCTCGGACGGGATACGAAATGTAGTGTGTGGCGTTACAACCTATATTTATGCAAACGTCGCGATTTACCGTTTTGCTTCGATCCCTTCTTAGCGATCCATTTCTGATACCTGCAATCATTGCCACTACGAGTTCTGCTTTTCCTTCCCAGTAAGGTGCGTATTGATGTCATGTTAGATGATAGTACACCTGATTTGGAGGATAGCCGATGGCCAGTAACGACAGTCCGAGTCGCTTCACCGACTATCTCCCGGTCAAACGGCGAGAGTATCTCAAGTATACCGGCGTACTCGCAGGAACAGCACTTCCTGCAACCAGTGTCGGTAGCGCCAATACAAGTGGTGTTCTTGAAGAGGCCTCGATTGATGATGTTCCGGCTCCAACTGACTTAGCAGCTGAGTACGAACGCAACCCGACCAATCTCGATCCGTCGGGGGATAATCCACCACGCCTCTCGTGGCAGCTCGAAAGCGATAGCCGGGGAAGCAGCCAGTCAGCGTATCGGATTCGCATCGCGTCGACGCTCGATATCCTCACAGCGGGCGACGCCGATGTCTGGGACAGCGGACGAGTCGAATCGGCTCGCTCAACGAACATCGAGTTCAGCGGTGCACCACTCGAACCAGATACGACGTACTACTGGACGGTTCGTACCTGGGATGAAAACGGTGCCACAGGCGAGTGGAGCGATCCGGCGAGGTTTACGACGGCGCTCCCAGTCGACGACGCACAGTGGGGCGGCGAATGGATCGGTATCAATACTGACAACACGACATCCATAACGAACGCAGCGCAGAACTATCCGGCCCCGCTTCACGAAGCGGAGACGCTGGGCCAGTCTTTCACGATAGACGGCTCTTTCAAGACGGTGAGTGGTCGGTTCCCAACTTGGGGTGCAGATAACTCCTCAGTGACGGTTTCGCTGTACAAGAACGGACCAGATGGTACCCTGATCTCGAGTGATCGGTTTACTAACATACAGGATAACGCGTGGATCTCCTTGGAATTCGACGAGCCATTGCCCGCGGGGACATACTACTTTGAACAGTCTGAGTCCGACGGTACCGTCGGCTGGTGGAGTCACACCGACGACGTCCTCGACGGGGGGCGAGCATACGAGGATGGCGAACCCGTCGATGGCGATCGAACGATTCGCGTCAGGCAGAATGACAGTACAGACCCATCGCCGCTAGTACGAACTGACGTTGAATTCGATCGCAAAATAGAGTCGGCACGCGCGCACGTCGTAACGCTTGGCTACGGTGAACTCCACGTCAACGGCGAGCGGATCGGTAATGAACAGCTGAATCCTGCCTGGACGAAGTACGACGACCGCGTGCTCTACTCGACTCATGACCTAACCGAAACGGTTGAAGCGGGCCGAAACGCCATCGGATTATGGCTCGGGCGAGGTTGGTACTCGAAGGGCAAAGAAGAACTCCCCAGTCGGATCCCGAGTTGGGAGGCTTTTGGTTCACCACGTGGGTTAGTACAACTTAATGTCACCTACACAGATGGGGAGACCGAGAGTGTAACGACGGGCCCATCGTGGACAACCACCTCGAGCCCAATCACGGAAAACGATATCTACGACGGCGAAACGTACGATGCGCGGAAGGAACAACCCGGATGGTCGACTCCTGGATTCGACGACGGCGAGTGGAACCCCGTCGAAGTCGTTGAAGCGCCGAGCGACGACTTCGAATTACGGCCACAGCGTCTCCCGCCGATCACAGTCACAGAGACCCTCGAACCATCGTCTATTGAAGAACGAGATGGCACATATCTCGTTGATTTCGGGCAGAATCACGCCGGGTGGGTAGAGCTCGTGATCGATGGTGCAACAGAAGGCGACAAGATCACACTCGAACATGCCGAGGTGCTCGACGAAAACGGGAACATCGTCACCGAGAACCTTCGATCGGCGGAGGCGACAGATACGTATATCGCGAGCAGTTCCGAACAGGTTACATACGAACCGCGATTCACCTATCACGGGTTCCGTTATGTACGGGTAACCGGCTACCCCGGCGCGTTAACTGCGGATGACATCCGGTCGAAAGTAGTACATACCGGCTTCGAACAGACGGGTTCGTTCGCATGCTCGAACGATGACCTCAATCAGGTCCAGCACAACGCCGTCTGGGGTTTGCGAAGCAACGCGATGGGGCATCCCACGGACTGCTGTCAGCGAGACGAGCGTTTCGGATGGACTGGCGACGTCCATCAGAATGCCCGTGCTGACCTCTTCAACTTCGACGCGTTCCGATACCATGAAAAGTGGATGCGTGACCACGACGACGATCAGGACTCTGATGGGTCCCAGAGTGATGCAATCCCCCACGCTGTCGACTGGGGTCATTCAGACCCAAATTGGGCGAAAACTCGCGTCATCGTCCCGTGGTATCTGTACCTCCACACAGGTGACGAACGCGTCCTTGCGGACCGGTATGAAGGGATGCGTGACTATGTCGATTTCTGGGATAGTAACGCTGAGGGGAACATCATTCCCGCCTCGATGGCACATTACGGCGACTGGCTCGCGTTCGAACCGCCTCGGTCGGACCCGGCGCTGTTCAACACCTTCGCTCACTACCAGACGACGGATCTCTTCGCGAAGATGGCTGCCGTGCTTGGCCGTGACGAGGATGCGGCTCTGTACCGCGAGCAGGCTGAGGCCATCGCCGAGGCGTTCAACGATGTGTTTTTCGACTCGGAGATGAACAGCTACGGTAGCGGTACACAGACCACGTATGCGCTGCCCCTCTCGGTCGGTATCGTACCTGACAAACACGAACAGGCGGTCACAAAGAACCTAGTCCAGAAAATCCGATCCGAAGATGGAGGAAAACTTCAGACTGGTTTCATCGGTACCCGACCGCTCCTGAACACGCTCGTCGAGCACGGCCATGAGGACTTGGCGTACAACATCGTCAGCCAGCCTGAACGACCCGGGTGGGTGTATATGGTCCGTAACGGTGCGACGACGATGTGGGAACGATGGGACAGCGACGACCAGATTGGCTCGGGGATGAACTCGTTCAACCACCGACCATGGACGCTAATCTCAGAATGGTTCTATCGCGTCTTGGCTGGCATCGACATCGGCGAGCCCGGCTTCGCGCACGTCGATATTTCACCTAGCGTGGTCACTGGCCTCAATTGGGCCGAGGCGGAAACCGAGACCATTCGGGGTACTGTCGCGGCCAAGTGGGAGCGGACGAGTACTGCCGGAGACTCGCGGTCCGACGATGGTCTCTTGCTAGAGGTGACGATTCCCGGAAACGCTACCGGAACTGTCCGAATTCCAACGCTAAATGGCGATCAGGTCCGTATCCGTGAGGACGGCAAGACCGTTTGGAACAATGGAAACGCTACTCGGCAGACCCACCGCGGTGTTGAAGCGGTCTCCCGTGATGGCGACGATGTGATCATTGAGGTCGGATCAGGCGAGTACAGCTTCGAACTAGAGCAGCTGAGCCCAGACGCGTAATTGGACCAGTCTCACTCTGGTAGAGAGTGACCCCACTACTTACAGTTTTTGCAGCTATCGTATTATACTATATGTTTATTTATTGCGTTATCATCCTACCGCGGTGTAGAATACCGCGTACTGCAAACCGATGAGTTCCGATAATGCTTCAGCGTCGGTGGATGAATCGAATCGAGAGAACGTAGATGAAAGACGGATCCCGCTCGATCGGCGCGACTATCTCCAATATACGGGCGCACTCGCGGGCGCACCGCTTCTCGGAAGCGGACTAGCGGCAGCAAGGGGAAATGATAGCGACGCACAGAACGCAATCCTGCCCGAACCTGTCGACCTTCAAGTTGAGTATGAACTTGATCCAACCAATCTTGAACCAACGAACGGGAGTCACGCCGAGCGACCTCGTTTCTCGTGGACGAGCGCCACCGGGTCTCGCGGGGGAAAACAATCTGCCTATCGTATCGTCGTCTCCCGGACGCGCCGTAACCTCGATCGAGATCGTGGTGATGTGTGGGATTCAGGCATAGTGGCCACGGACGAATCGACGAACGTCCAGTACGAAGGTGCGGTCCTCGCACCCGACCAGACCTATTACTGGAAGGTCCGAGTTTGGGATCAGGATGGGAACGTTAGCGAGTGGAGCGAGACCGCGACATTCTCTACGGCTATCCCGGACGCGGACGACCAGTGGGAAGGCGAGTGGATCGGTGCCGACCTCAACCCTATCGAGTCACCAGAAGGACACTCGAACGAGGTCCCTCCAGATCCGCTATTAAGGAAGAAGTTCACTCTCGACAAAGAGATCTTGAAGGCGCGACTTCATATCAGTGGTCTCGGATTCAACGAACCGTATCTCAACGGCGAGCGAGTTGGCGACAACGTCCTTGATCCGGCTATCACCGATTACGAGGAGACGGTGCTATTCACTTCGTATGACGTAACCGAATTCCTCCAGCAGGGCGAGAACGCCATCGGCGTCGCCCTCGGACGTGGTCGGTTCGGTGAACCTCTCGAGAACACTTGGTTCTGGGACGACACGCCGTGGTGGGACGATCCTCAACTGCTCGTCCAGCTCAACGTCACCTACGCGGATGATTCGACCGCGTCAATCATGAGTGACGATGCCTGGCGGGCGACAGACGGGCCGACGCGCTATGACTCGCTTTTCGATGGCGAGGAGTACGACGCACGCAAGGAACAACCTGGATGGACGGAACCGACCTTCGACGACGCCGACTGGGACACCGCCACGGTGGTCAACGAACCCGAAGGTGAACTCAAACCCCAACGCGTTCAACCTGTCCGAACCCACGAAACCGTCACACCAGTCAGTCGGTCGAACCCCGAAGACGAGGTGTTCGTCTTTGATATGGGGGTCATGGTTGCAGGCTGGACCCGTCTTACAGTCAACGGACCAGAAGGATCAGAGGTCCGAATTACGATGGGTGAGAAACTCAACGACGATGGAACCGTCCATCACAGCTGGTCACCTGGTTACCCGGAGTCGATTCAGGAGGACACGTACATCCTGAGCGGCGAAGGGACAGAGACCTGGGAGTCCAGCTTCACCTACAAAGGCTTCCGGTATGTTCAGATCGAAGGTTTTCCGGGGACTCCCACAACTGAGAACGTTGAAGGCATTTTCGCCTACACCGATCTCGAATCAGGCAATGATAGCGACTTCGCGTGTTCGAACGACCTGCTGAACCAGATCCACGAAAACACTCGCCGGGCGCTTCTAAACAACCACCACGGCGTCCCGACAGACACGCCCGTATACGAGAAGAATGGCTGGACCGGCGATGCGCAGGCGACAGCCGCGACGGCCATGTACAATTTCGACATGGCGCGGTTCTACCAGAAGTGGCTCCGGGATCTGCGGGATGCCCAGCTTGACTCCGGCGAAGTTCCGACTATCGTTCCGACGAGCGACTGGAGCTACGAAAATACCCCGGGCTGGGGAGCCGTCAAGGGGCCGACACCCGGGTGGGACGCGACGTACTTCATCGTACCGTGGCTCATGTACCAATTCAACGGCGATGAACGTGTCCTCCAGAAGCATTACAAGCCGATGAAGCAGTACCTGGAGTGGTTCGAAGGCTATTTCGACGGTTATATCCCCGAAATGGGACTCGGCGACTGGGTCTCTCCCGGAGAAAACGAAGTGCCGATCGTCGCGACCGCCTACTACTACCGAGAACTCGATATCATCTCGAAGGTGGCATCGGTTCTCGGTCACAGCAGCGAGGCGAGCACTTATGAAGAAAAGAAACGAGCCGTCATGGACGCGTTCAACGAGCGGTTCTATGACCCGCAAACTGGTTCGTACGGAACAAACGAAGTCGACACGTACGTCCAGACATCGAACGTGCTGCCACTCGCGTTTGGCATGGTACCCGACGAGCGTGTCGATACGGTTGTCGACGCACTCGTCAGTGATATCGTAGAGGAACACGACGGACACCTTTATACTGGCCTGTTCGGTACGAAGCACATCCTCCCAGTCCTGAGCGAGTACGGCCACCACGACTTGGCGTACACGGTAGCGACCCAAACGACCTACCCGAGTTGGGGGCATTGGATCGAGAACGGAATGACGGCACTGCTGGAATCTTGGCCTCTTGACGCCAGATCGCGTGACCATCACTTCCTCGGGACGATTGACGAATGGTTCTACCAGTACCTTGCCGGCGTTCGCAAACCCGCTGACCCCGGCTTTGAGCACGTTAAGATCGCACCGAAACCGGTCGCGGATCTCGATACAGCGAGCGGGCGCGTCGACACCGTGCGTGGACAGATCCAATCCCGATGGGAGCAGACCAAGGATGGGTTCGAACTCGCAGTTACCATCCCGTGGAATACAACAGCGACGATCCAGGTCCCGACGCTCGACAGCGAGTCTGTCCGCGTTACCGAGAGCGGTATGACCATCTGGGCGGACGGAACCGCCACAGACTCGTACCCTGACGGCGTCACCGCGGTCGAACGCACTGACGACGCTGTCAGCATTGAGGTCGGTGCTGGCGACTACGAGTTCACGCTCGAATAGACAGTCGGACTCCGAGAGCGCTATCTCGCGCCATCGTCTGCCTTCTTTTGGACCCATCTCCAACGGGTGAGTACTGCCGGCGTAGCTACGCGAGAGCAAGTGCTGTCGGCAGCGTTGGTTTCCCGCGTCTGGGCGGGACGACTTCCGGCGAGTGTGGATACCCGCGACAACTGTAAACTCAATTATAACTCATTCACGTCCAACATATGTACCACAGTATCGTACGAGGAACCGTCGACGAAATCGGCAGTATACGGAAAATCGTCCACAGCGAGGCCAGCCAACGGCGTCACTGGTAAGGCAACAAGATCAATCCGTAAATGATAACGATCTTGGATTCTTATATTAGATTCTCAGGCTAAGATCTCAGATGTCCTGCCCGAAATAAGTGTGAATCACAGATTGTAATCTCCGGATGGTACTGCCGTCTATCAGTGCTCTGCAAATCATTGATCGTGTTTCTTGGTCAATCGACGTAGGAATGTGGCGACTGGATCGATGTCTCATCGACCAAAGACAGCGATATCGAGAATGACCTCAAAAATCACAGTATCCGTTAGAATTTTTTACTCAGAATATGGTGCCGAGTAGACGATTCCAACGATATTCCTGTCAGATATTTAGAATATCTTCGACGACGTCGAGGGAAAGAGGCCGTCACAACGGCTATTAGCGGCAATGCATACAAAAATGACGTCATGCAGACTGAACTCGCCGAGTGGTCCGATGTTCAGCGACGAACGGTGGATAGTGATGACAGCGAATAAATATGTACCTTGGGCGTGATTACTGAGAACACTGATCGATTCTTCTATCGGTTCGAAGAGCACGTTATCGTCGTCCACGCAAAATATTTCATTCCCGATTTATGGAAAGAAACGAAGATGATCTGATCATCGTACTGGATGGATCGCCGTCTTTCTGGGTGTCAGTCGTCACAGACTTGGCGGCCCACGACGACCTCACCTTCGTGACGTTGCCATCGTACTCATCAGAACGAAACCCGGTTGAGGAGTGCTGGAGACAGTTCCAGGCGGCACTCAGTAACCGCTTCTTAGAATCACTCAATGTCCTCACAACAACGAATGATACGGTGCTTGATCAGTTCTCTGTACCGACAGTGAGTAATTACTTCTACTTTTTACTATAGGACCGCAATAGGAAGGCGGCCTGAGTAGCACTTCGCACGAAACGGCGTATCAGTAATAATTTTGATATTGATACTGGAGACCCACTCATTTCTCTGGACTCCGGCGGCGAAGGAATCTCGATTTAACAGTGCTGCTATTCGCACTCTTCAGCCCCTAACGAAGGGACTAATCGATTAACCAACAAAATCATGTCTCTGGCCGCTTTGTTGGTTAATCGAATACAAGGCAACATCGTATGTGGTACAGCGGCTGTGTTGAATCACTAGACGGCGGCGGAACAAGTCAGTAAATCAAAGGAGTTGAAGCGGGAGGCTGCGAGTGTCCATGACGCAAATCTCCCGCTTCATTGGGGAAGTTGTGCCGGTTGCTCAAAACGTTACTGGCGATGGAGACGAATCCGCCGCCACCTTCCGGGGCGGCGGATTCGCCGACTATGCCCTCGTTTCACTCCACTATCTGCGGATTTACCTCGATACGTCCTACCGGATGACGATTGACCTGCTCAAGGAGATGCCACAAATAACCGGGGAGATCGGCCTCAGTGCGGCCGATCTCCCCTGTCCATCCACGTTGTGTAAAGCGTTCGACCGGATCAGTATGAGCGTCTGTCGAGTGCTGCTGCGCCAGTCGGCGCAGCTGCACGATCCCTCGAAACACGGCGCTATTGACGCCACATTCTACGAGCGATCAGCCGCGAGCCGTCATTACTGTCAGCGAATAAGCTACCGCGTCCAGAAGCTCAAAGTCACGAAATTCGTCGATACGGAGTCCCAAGCCGTCCTCGACGTACACTGCTCGACAAACCGGGAAGGAAGTGACGCAGACCTCGCCGACCAGATCGCCCGCCGGAACGCGGGCGATCTGCGGTCTCTTGCCGCGGATAAAAGCTACGACAAGCAGTCACTCCGCGAAGCGCTTCGTGACCTTGACATCAGACCGCTGATCAAGCATCGTATCTTCGCGCCCTACGACCACGCTCACAACACCAGAATTGACGTATAACGCTACAATCAGCGCTCTATGACCGAGACCGTCAACTCGGCTGTCAAGCGCTCGCACGGCGAAGCCGAGCGAGCGCGTTCTTGGTTCCGTGAGTTCCGCGAAATCGCCCTGATGTGTGTCGTCTACAACATCAAGCGTGCCGTGAAGCAGTGAATTCCGATTCCGTATGGCGATTCAACACGGCCCTGTGAAATGACTTGACTTTGATCGGGTACACGTAGCCTTCCTGTCACATTCGATTCCACAACGACATGATAGCTCCGCCGCCTCCAATACTCATGCCGAGGATGCCGTAGTCCAGATTCTCTTCAGTCATCGAGTACGCCAGGGAGGCGGCTAGCATCCCTCCAGAGGCGCCGATTGGATGTCCGAAGGCCACTGCACCGCCGTTCGGGTTACACTTCTCGCGAGGGATTTCGAGCCGTTGCATGACGTAGACAGATTGGGCAGCGAACGCTTCGTTGATTTCGAAGTGATCTATGTCTTCGACCGCAAGGTTGTTGTTGTCGAGCAGTTCTTCAAGTGCGTCGCCGACGGCTTCGTTAAACTCGTCGGGCGCCCGGTATGCGAGTCGGTAATCGACCAATTCAAGCATTGGATCAAGACCAACACTTTCCGTCGCATTCGCGTCTGCGAGGAGCACAACTCCGGCACCGTCGGCCAACTTCGACGCGTTGGCCGGAGTGACTGTTCCGTCCGTTCGAAACGCCGGAGAGAGCGCCGCTAGATCGTCCACCGATGAGTCGGGACGGGGTCCTTCGTCACGGGCGACGGTTCCAGAAGACGTTTCCACGGGAACGATCTCCGAGTCAAAGCGACCTCCGTCGATTGCCTCGGCAGCTCGCCGATGACTCGACAACGCGTACTCGTCCTGACGATCCCGTGAGAGGTCGTATGTGTCGGAGTCCGCCTCAGATTGATCTTGTTTGCTGTCGCTGACACGGTCGACGAGTCGCTCGGCGATCTCTCCCATGTGAACGTCGAGATTGACGTCCCACAGCGAGTCGAGGATCATCGAATCTCTGAGCGTGACGTCGCCGTGACGCCGTCCCTTGCGGTATCCGGGCAGAATCCACGGGGCGTTCGTCATCGATTCGAATCCGCCGGCGATCGCGAACTCCGCTCGGTCGGCGGCTATCCGGTCGGCAGCGACGGTGATCGCCCGCAATCCAGAGCCGGACGCCTCGTTGATCGTCGTCACCGCCGTTTCGTCGGACACACTCGACTCGACCACGGCCTGTCGACCGGGAACCTGCCCGATGCCGGCTTGTATTGCGTTTCCGAGCGCTACCCAGTCGATGGCATCTCCGCCGATTTCGACTCGTTCGACGAGCCCGTCGAGTGCGACGCGGCCGAGTTCCACCGCTTCAACGTCGGCGAGCGAGCCCATGAGTGTCCCGTGCGGCGTGCGGGCAGCGTCGATCAGGACAATGTCGGACATGCTCCCCCGTTCGCTGAGGACGAGTAAGAAAGTACAGCCGGATCGCTCCGAACGGAAACTGAGGCCGATATCGGCGGTGTAACTCATCGACCGCCGAGAGGGCCCTGTTGCAGTCGCACTGCCCGAGTTTTCCGGACGGTCTATCTTAGCAAAGCGGATCTCGAGTATGCCGGGTAGGTGCGGCAGCTTGCCCCGGATCAGAGCTCCCTCGGCACGGACACTGTCAACGCTAAATCTCGAGCATCCCCAAAATACCGCGACCTGGTGGGGTCGCGTACGGTGGCCCCATCCCATGTGGTTATGAAGTGCAGGAGCTGGTAGTCGGTTAGGGCCATGCTGAACGACGACTGCACCGTAGAAGGTGGCACGGCTGGAACGTGCCGGTATTCCCACGCCCTCTAGTGATTATGGGGATAGCAGCACAGTTCCTCTCCTCGAGACGACACGTGAATATTCAGGCGAGTAGAGGCGAGGTGGGTACCGCTCCCGGTGAATCGACGCGTTTCTTCTGCGTGGAGATCGAGGGCATTCAGGACCTCGTGCAGCCGTTCGGCCGGTCATTTTCCGATACACTCGAAAAAATCGAGCAAACGAAACAGGTCACTGCGACGGCCTGCGTGTTTGAGGATGATCTATCTCAACGCGGCGATGATGGCTGAGCGTATGGAGATGACGGTCTACGAAGGGCTGATCACCATTGCGGAAAAGATCGACCTCGGCGTTGACGTTCAGCGGCCGCTCGATTCAAATTACAACGAGGAGAAGTCCACCTTCCGCGACCTCGAGACGCTGGCAACGGCGAAGGACCTGAAGTCGCTGTGGGATCGATTGACGCCGTCGTAACCGATCGTGATCCGCAGCGGTACTACAGCGCTACTCGGGCATCACCGTGAGCCACCGCTCCCGAAGCGTCGTCATCAAGAGGTGATCCGACTTGGCCTCAAGTCGCGGCGTGGGATCTTCGTAGAGTTTGACCTGGTCGTCTCGAGCAACGGCGTCGAAGTGATCGTCAGCGACGTAGACACCGCTTGCGTCGGGACCAAGCAGAATATCTTCCCAGTGGAGCACATTCAGCAGTGTCTCCTCAATCTGCTCGGTGACATCGTGGCGATCAGCCCACGCCCATGCCTCGCCGTCGTTCATCGACTTGTTCACCAGCACTTCCATCTTCGGATGGTATGACGGATGATTTTTCGAGACCGCATCCGGGTCCTTCAGCTGGTAGATCTCGAACTTTCGTCCGTAGGTGTGACCCGGTAGCAGTTCGCTGGCAGACGACGGATCTAAGAACAGCCGGTTCTGGTGGTTGATTACCTCCCCGTTATCGATTTGAAGCTCGGCCTTTACGCCCTCGAGGTCGCGGTAGTAAGCCACGACGCTGACGTTGTCGGGATCATCGGACATATGAGGGATATTGGGGTCCTTCGCATAGTGCTGGCTGGCCGTCTCGACTGGACGTCGGTCTTCCCTAGCGTTCGAGTTCCTCAACGATGCTCTCGAAGGCCTGCTTGTGGCTGACCGAGAGGTTGCCCCGATACGGTTCGCGGTCTTCCGGGTCGCTCCGATTGTAGCCGGCAGGTCATTCTAGGATGGATCCGTCATCGGGTTACTGCAGGCTACTCATCATTCATCTCGCGTGGATCCTCCACAAGCTCCCACAGACCGCGATGCGGCTGGCGGACATGATTGTGTTCCTTCAACCGCTTCAGCCGCTGGCTGACATACGGTCGGCTGTGCCCCGTCTCCTCGGCGACGTAGCTCGGGTTCACCCGTTCGCCCTCCTCCCGCATGAAGTTGAGGATGTCGCGATCGGCGTCGTTCAATTGCCTCGGCTCGAGTGTCATCAAGTCTGGTTTCGTACTCACGGTAGTAAATCACTGCTACAACTTCTAATAGGCACTCTTTGTTCTTACTATACGTTAGTTACTTAAGGGCGAGGATAGTAGATGTAATTGAGCACGGGATGCCTCAGAGAATCTGAGGCCGGTGTTAGTGCACCGACCTCCCGTGCTGGATGGAACCAGCATATGAGCGTACAACGCCAAGCAGATGAAACGGTTTCGACTCACGCACAGACCGACGTCGTCCTCGAGCGACGTTCATGGAACTACGGCTACGTCGGCGAAGAGAGCAACGGCCGATACGACCACGTCGACTGCAAACGAGAGTGCATCGTCGTCACGGACTCCCGCGCCGACCGCGACGATTCCGGCGCTGTTCCAGTATTCTCACTCGAGGGACCGATCTTGCACACCGAAGCCATCGAACTCGGCCCGATGGGCGAAGGTGGCGAGGATCTCCGGCGCTGGATCCAGTTCATCGACCAGGAGCGTGGCGGGTGGGCCGACCGACCAGTCTCGGCAGCCGACAAGGCACAGGACGTCCTCGAGGAGGAACTCTGAGCATGTCGACCGCCAGAGATCGACACAAGAGCCTCCGTAGTGAGCAACTCGAGCGTGAAGCTGTACGCCAAACCCCACTCCTCGCAGAAGCGAAGACGGTCGCTGGACCAGAAACCAACGAATCGACTCCCTCGGTGAACGAGGCCCTAACCACTGCCGTGAACCCGGAGGCTGAAGCATGACCTCCGGACCCGAGCATCCGATTCGCGTCCGTCTCGAGGAAGTCCTCGCCGACGTGTGGATGCTCGAGGGTGAAATAATCGAGCCACTATCGCTCGAGCCGGCGATGCAGAATCTCGAGGAGACGATCGAGGTGTACAAGCGCCTCGAGGCAGACGACTCCGACTTCACGGAGAACGAACGATGACGGACTCCTCCGGCTGGCTGGCATCGGTCTGTGACGACGCTCTCGAGTCACCCGACGGCCAACCAAATCTGACAACGACCGAAACCAGACATCAGTCTCTCCTTGAGCAACAGTTCGAGGGCACACGTATCACGCCAGGCGAGACCGTTTCCTGTCGCGACTGTGGTGACCACCTCCACGAAGGACGTCCAATAAGCGCTCGAGCCTGCCGGTACTCGGACGAGCCTACCTACACGATCGCGGCTATCTACTGTGCCGGCTGTGCTCCCATGGAGCTGACGGAGACCGCACACGGTCGAGACGACGTCCTCCTTGAGGCAGATATGGGGCTCGCGATGGCCAGTCAGACCCACTGGACGATCCTCATCGAGCCGACAGTCGTGGCTACCGCCTGAGCACCACTCCATCGCATAGCCTCCCGGAACGGTGCTCCCTTCACGAACGGCCAGTCACCAGTGGTCACGTCGTCAGCAGCCGCCTTGCGCGCTCGAGACGGACAGCTGCTCTGTCGCGATAGCGGTAGCGCCGTGGTCACTGGTTGGCCTCTGAGTTCCGTTCTGGCGAACGATCGCCGACTTCCCCCGATTTCCCGATGACATCCAACAGTCCCAATAGCGACGTATCGATTCGCGACCACCTCCAACAGCTCGAGGAGCGAATCAACGATCTCGAGAATGAGAACCAGATCCTCCGAGAGACCGTCACCGAGCAGAGCGACAAAGTCGAAGCACAGCAAGAGCAGATCGATACTCTCGAGGACGAGATCGACACCCTTCAAGAAGAGAATACACGCCTGGACGCAGTCGCACAGGCGGCTCTCAAGAAAGGCGGCGCAAACAAAGACCGAATCGCGGAACTCCAAACGAGAGAACTCGAGAAAGGTGCGCATCTCCTCGCCGATCACGTCGACCCAGACTCGCTTGCGGATGGAGTCGATCGCCTCGAACGATTTTCCAAAGAGGACAACACGTACATGCGGATTCCTGACTCCGAGGATCCGCTCGACCGTGGTGGATCGGTCACGCTATCCCACGGCGATCTCCTGCCGATCCAGCAACTCGCACAGATGGACGACGATATGCTCCGGTCGTCGACGAACTCGTTGCCGTCTCGACTCGCGGTAAAACTCTGGCGGGCTCGGACTGATCCCAGCGTCGGCGATAATCCCTGGCAGAAAGGGTGCAAGGGTGTCCGTGAGTACGTCAAAGCCAGCGATATGAAACACTGGATCCGACGACAAGAGAGCGGTGTCAGCGACGCTTATGCGAAAAAGCTCGTCTCGAGGACGATCGACGCCTTGCTCGAGCTGTCGAAGAACCGGCTGGCCATTAGAAGACAAACCGAACGAAAGAATGGACTGCAATACACGGAGCGTCGAGTGCTGTTGAAGGCGGATTCCTCGATCCCTGGGGAGACCACTGAAACGATAGACTCACCAGAGACGGCTGGTGTCCACGGATAGGTGTGGCCATAGGGATAGAACATCGCCCAACCGGGCTCATTTCGGTCCACAAAACGACTGACCCACCGCGATCTCGGCCGACTGCATGGTCTCGTTACTTGCTGGTCTTTCGTTCGATCGGTCGACGTCGTGTGGTGCTTGGGACCTGCTCAAGACGGTTCCCCGAGGACATCATGTGTCACTGGCTCTCAGGCCGAGTGCTCTCACGTGATAAAGGGCCTTGTTGTCGATCAATTCGAATCTGCCCGGGCTACTAACTCAGAGTTTTAGCTGTAATTGAGGGTGCTAAGCTCCCTTCTTCAGCGAGCGAAGCGTACAGCGCCCGCACGTTTTGTTTTCGTGTGAATCGGCACCCTTAATATCCATTCGGCCGAAGGTGGTATTAAGATGCTCACCACGCTTCCGGCGGTGTTCAAACGCGACAACAAGCGTGCATCGTCGGTTGTGGCCGAGTGTTGATTCGGTAGGAGTGGGACACTCCGAACCACCTGTAAAGGGAAGTCGCCTGCGGAGTCTGGAACCGTCCGCAGAACGCCATAATGAGTGACGGAAGTTATGGGCATAGACTGAGACGGGCGAGTGATGGGAGGAGACCGGCGAGGCGATCTTGTTCGTCATCTAAGTGAGCAGGAATTGGATCGTCTGCTGGACGAAGCAGACGATCCAAAGATCATCAAGCGACTCACCTTTGTCAAACGTCTCTACAAGGGAGCAACGTACGAGGAAGCAGCCGACGACGTTGGCAAATCTGCGTCGACTGGAAGTCGCTGGGCGCGTCGATGGAACGATGGCGGACTTGGTCAGTTGACACCGGACTTCGGGGGCGGAAGGCCCCCGAAGCTCGGTGACGAGGAACAAAAGCGTCTGTTAGAACTTCTCCGGGAGGGGCAACCCTGGAAAGCACAGGAAGTTCATCAGCTCTTGGACGAAGAGTTCGGTGTAGAGTACCATCCGGATTATCTCGGTCGATTCCTCCGGAATCTCGGACTGTCCTACGCTAAACCACGTCCAAAGCGCCCCTCTCGGCCAGAAAACGCAGATGAAATCCTCGAAGAACGCGTCGCAGACGCGTTCGACGAGGAGACAGAGACGGCACATAACAAGCGTCCTGATGATGAGGACGAAGGATGGGTCCTCGACGACGATATTTGCACGGATGGGGGAACTGTCGTCGGTTTTTGTGATGCTTCGCATCCACAACCATACGACAATTCGCATCGACTGTGGTACGTTGATGATCCGACACTGGAACGACCGCTGGTGAAGCTTGACGAACCAGCGGTCGGATGCTATACGCTCAACGGCGAAAGTGTCCTGACGTTCCCTGAAGATCAATCGAAAGAGAACATCTGTGCGCTATTGGAGCAAGTCCGCGAGCAGAATCCGGGAACGCGGATTCTGCTCGTCTTGGATACCTTCTCGTCTCACATCTGTGAACACACGCGCAAGCGCGCACATCAACTCGGTATTGATCTCGTCTTTCTTCCGGTCGGCTCACCGCACCTCAACCCGATTGAACAGGTCTGGAAAGTCCTCAAACGCACTGCCTCGCCAATCGTGGTGGCGAGCGAGAGCGCGTTCCGAACTCTCGCTCGCCGTCTCTTCGACACCCTTACCGATCAACTCGGATTTGCTAAGTCCTGGATCGATCAATTCCTCAGTCCATATTTGCAAAAGTTATCTTGATAATTACGGCGTTCTGCCGGGCCGCACGAGACGCGGAGCGTCTTGTGGACGCTGTGGGACCTGTTCCTGCAAGTTCCGACACAGAAACAGGAAGCTCCGTTCTCAACAAGCGAGGGCTGGGTAGGCCCGAGCGCGGTAGGGCGGAGTAGTTCACAGTTGGCCTCTCCCTGCTACCAGCCCGCATCGTCCACCTCGACTTGTTGGAGTGCGTATTCGAGAAGTGGGGTGGAGAGATACAAGTTCGTGTCCTGTTTGAGCGTTCGGAGAATCTGCTTCGCCTCGCTATCGGTGAGTTCTCCACGACTGTACGCGTACAGAACGACGCCGACTGATCCGTGAACTTCGATGTCTTCGTCAGTTGCTGTGTTCCGAGCGTCGAGATCGTCCGTCAACAGTACTGCATCGCGGCCAACGCAGAGGATGAGTGCGGCGGTTTCGCCGGGATCAAGGTGAGGATATGCGGTTTCTGAGTCGTATTCGACATCGTGAACCGTGTGCTCCACTTTCGTCAGTATATTGGATTCATTGCCGTGTTCAAGTTCGTCCACTACGGTTTGCGGGACGAGTATCTCACCAGTCAGTTTCAGTATGGAAAGGACGCCTGCATCAGCAAGATGAAGTAGTGGCCCTGTGTCGGTGACAACAAGCCTGTTCACGCGTGGAGGCCCCACTCCACGTCCTCGTCGATGGCTTCCTTTGCGGCATCAACGTCGTCCACAACCTCAATGCCGAGTTCGTCAACGGCTTCATCACGGGAGAGGTCGCCGTTGAGGTACTTGCTGATGACCATGTCGCGGTACAAGGTTTCAACGCCCTTTTCGACCGCCTGCTGGATGACCTCAGACTCGCCGAGGCCGCGGTACTGTGCGAGTTCTCGGACTCGGTCGGAAACGCCCTCGGTAGCCATACGTATTCAGTAGCGGGCAACCGACATAAACATGGTGCGGTGAACATTCGCGATCAGCTTTCACGCCAAGCGCGAAACTGTTTGCTCCTTGACCGAACCAGCACGAGAATTCGTCTCGATCAGACGCATCTACCTCGAGAGAGGCTTCTACAGAGATACAGCGAGAGTGCCTCGGGCGTGACCCCGAGGCGATTCACACAGGGATACGATCGATGTGAACGCGAGTTCAACGACGTGTATTCATAGGCATTAGCGAGCCACATCATTGGAAATAAACTCAGGGGCGCGTGCGTCGTATACTACTCCGGAATCATCTCATAGTCACCGTTGTGACATCTGCAGACTGGCCACGGTATCGATCGAATTACCGATACCGATGGTAGAATACGTGCGCGATCATCTGGCTGCTTCGGTTCCACGCGAGCGCCATGCCATCACCAGAGCAGTCATCAACACAGGCACAATGACGGCATGATATACGATATCCGGGAGCGTTCGGGGGCCGATCCCAATGATTATCGTCCAAATCCCGACGAATGTTCCTAACAGGGCAAACGCTTGCACGCCCGCAGCGATCGAGAACGACGAGCGCGACCGAATCCAGGTCATCGCTAGGCCGACAAGGAGGACAGTACCGATTACACTCTCAGCAATCATCGCCTCCCGATGCTCGTATCCATTGATGAGGACGCCTGCGTGTACCATAGCGGCGAGGAAGAAGGATGTGGCCTCCACGCCCAGCAACGCCCGTACAATACGCTTCACGGAGCGTGTGCCAAGCCACTGGATTTGTTCACCGGTGCGAGCCATTCCGTGGTCTCGATGGTCCTCTACTGGTCCAGTTTTGGATGGGTCCATAGTGGCTCGAACGGGGACGACGGTATTGGTGGTACACTAGAACATGTTCGAAGCTGCGGGAATAAGGCCGTGCACCGACAATATAGTGTATGCCCAGAGCCCGAGTTCGATTCAAACCACCGGGAAACTCCCTTGGCGGACCCTTCCGGTTATAGAGATGCGAGGAGAATACCCGCGCGTTTAGGCGCGGGATGAATTCGATACGACAACTCGGACGGAATCCACACTTCGATGACCAGTCCGAGATTTCTTTTCCATACATTGAAGTGGGAAGTAATCCTCTGAGAGCGGAGGAATCAGGCAAGGAATAGAGTGATTCCCGCCGGTCCGACGATGCCCTCGATGGAAGAACGAGCCTCGAAACGACACGCACCGCTTTGAGACACTGTCACCGTCGGTGAACGGGACGATATCCAGACGACGCGCCCTCCAACTTCTGGCAGAGAGCGCGGTGATTGCGGAGTTTGTAGGTCACGCACCCATTCAAAAGTGAGGTTCTATGCTCCCCCGATGTGTAGAGTAATCATTGGTCCATGACGACGTATATCGCATTCCATCGCGGGATCAACGTCGGTGCCTACAACCGGATGAAGATGGATGAGTTGCGGGCGGTCTTCGAATCGCTCGGCTACGACGATGTCGAGACGTACATCCAGAGCGGCAACGCCGTGTTCGAGACCTCGGAATCCGACGAAGAAGCGCTGCGTGAGGACATCCACGACGCAGTCGAGGATACGTTCGGCTACGATATCTCCGTGATGATCAGGACGCGGACGGAACTCCAGGATGTCGTAGCCGAACAACCCTTCGACGTTCCTGCGGAGGATGGCATCAAACACTACATCACCTTCCTCAACGAGGGACCGACGGACGGACGGGTCGAAGCCCTCCTGAATGCACAGAACGAGGCGGAGTCCTTCGTGGTGAGCGGCCGCGAGGTCTACAGCGAACTCGACAAAGACGCCCTCGGTGACGGTCGATTCACGGACGCCGGGAAGATACTCGGAATGGAGGCAACACGGCGGAACTGGAGTGTGGTTACGGCCGTCCAGGAACTGAGTGAGTGAGCACATGAGCAACACGTACACCGCGACGGCATCAACGACGATCGACGTGCCCCCCAGGACTGTTTGGGATGCACTCACTGCTCCGGAATTGATCAAACAGTACTTCTTCGGCTCCACAATCGAGACGGACTGGGAGGTTGGGAGTCCCATCGTCTTCCGGGGCGAGTGGGAGGGCGAAACGTACGAGGACAAGGGTGAAATCCAGCGATTTGAGCCGGAACGGGTACTCGAATACACCCACTGGTCACCGCTCTCGGGCAAGCCCGACGTGCCCGAGAGCTACCACACGGTTACGTGGGAGCTAACCGGACGAGATGACGAGACCGACGTGACGCTTACCCAGGATAATAACGATACCGAGGAAGCACGGGCCCACTCCGAGGAGAACTGGGAGATGGTGCTGAGCAACCTGAAGGAGTTGCTGGAGTCGTGAGTCGTACCCCTGACGATGATCCGATATTCTTCGAAACCCGAGAGGCGTTCCGCGACTGGCTCGAGGAGCACTACGACACCAAGGACGAGCTGTGGATCGGCTACTACAAGGCCGACGCGGAGCAGTCCGGCATCGGCTACGGCGAGTCGGTCGAGGAGGCGATCTGCTTCGGCTGGATCGACGGCCTCATCAATGGGATCGATGACGAGATGTACAAGCGGCGGTTCACGCCACGGAAGCCCGATAGCGAGTGGTCGAAGAAGAACAAGGTACGCGTCAAGGCGATGGTCGACACCGGGAAGATGACGCCCGCCGGAATGGAACTCGTCGAGGCGGCCAAGGAATCTGGAGAGTGGGAGGAGGCCTATCGGCTGGCCGACGACCACGAGATTCCGGACGAACTCGAGAGCGCCCTACGGGAGAACGACACGGCCTGGGAGCACTTCCAGGCGTTCTCGAACACGGATCAGCACGCGTTCATCGCGCTTGTCGAGGCAGCCAAGACGGCGGAGACGAAGCAGAAGCGGATCGAGCGAGCCGTCAAACTCGCGGCACAGGATCTCCGGGCATACGATGAAAACAACAAGCGGCGGCTCTGAACACCCGATAGCGCCCGCTCCTCGATTCAGCCGGCCCTTCGGTGTAAGAGGTCGAGTTATCAATCGGAGCAGCGAACGACTGTGACCTCCTCCATTTCTGTTTCATTGAATAAGCCGGTAGAACAAGCCAGCGAATCAACCATTGAGTATAGAACGTGACAGAATGTCAATTCGAAATTGATAAATTCTTATCACCATATGGAAAAATATCGGTGGTTATGGACGTGGTGTCTCGAAAACAGGTAGTGGGAGTGTACGCAGTTCTCACTTTCGGTATCTGTCTAACTGTCCTTACCTATGTTCTCTCCGGACTCATTCCGTTCATCGGACTCTTTCTCGGTCTTGGAAGCCTTCTCGTCGCAGCAGGGTTCGTGGGCTATGTCTCAGGGCGCTGGGCACTCAGTGTGGGCGGCTTCCTCCTCCTCTTTTTGAGTACCGTTCCACCCCCATTTATTGGCGGTTGTTTGGGGTGTGTCTGCGATATCCCAGAGAACTATGTCTACTGGCAGCATGTTCGAGCAGACTTTACTTTCTCATCACCGTTAGGGCTGGGGCCAGCCACTCGAGTAACCGCTGAGCCTGCTGGATGCATCTGTGGGTGTCCGTACTACTACCTTCCACTTATCCCCCTTTTCGGAGGATACGGACTGCTTCTCCTTGCAGTTCTCGATATTAATCTGCGGTCCCTTGTGCGATACGCCAAATAGCCACTCTCCAGAACTACTAAACGCGTTACTGATTGTCGAGAAGTTAGTACTGCATACGCACACTGTATTTACCGATTCAAGTACTCGCACAGTAGGTATAAGAGCCGATATATGATACCCTCATTGTTGGTGTGGTATTGGGGACGCATTACTATCGACATCCAGAGAAATCCTTCCTCTGGTAAACGTAGTCGGTTGCACCGTTCGCAGATCTACCTACCAACGCGTTCAGTCAGTCATATGGTGAAACCAACCACTTTGTGAATAGTTCTATGACACCCTCATAGAAACCGGAAGCGGTGAATTTCACTCGCGCGTCGTTCGACATACCCCAGATTGGGATGACTACGGCCCGATGCCGGGAAGCATCCAAGTAACGTCAACGGACGACTTCCGAGAGCAGCTGGGTGACCAGGTCAGAACGTTCGAACCGCTCGAACCGCAGGCTGAACCGGACGAGTAGCACGCGTATCACGCAGGAATTTATTGACTAACAGACGTAATGCCACGATATCATGCACCACGCGTTTCGGGTCGGACAACAATACCGCGACACTGGGAGTTACCGCAACTCGGACGATCAGTTCCTGCGGTGGATCCGCGGCCCGCTCGACAGCGGTATCAAAAACACGGGTGGAATCCGGGATCTCGGTGCGGATCGGTCTGAGACGCCTGCAGCGCTCGTGCTCGTCTCGAACGACAGTGGCATCTCCCAGCACGACGACCCGTGGGAGGATACGCTCGCCGTCAACGCCGGCTACATCAGCTACTGGGGCGACGCGAAAGCTGACAATCCCTACGACGAGTCTGCGCAGAACCTGAAGATCAAGGCCGCCTTCGAAGACTCCGCGGCCGGTCGGCGCGAGGACGTCCCGCCCGTCCTCGTTTTCCGCAAGCCCGAATCAGGGGTCGTCGAGTTCTGCGGCCTCTGTGTTCCCGACCACTTCGAAGTCCGCGCGTACCAGGCCGATGACGGCACGCAGGTCCCGAACTACCAGTTCCACTTCTCGATCCTCAACACTAACGCCGTCCCCGTCACGTGGCTGCACGGGCGCGCCCAGCAGAATGACGACAGCGCCGCACCGGACGTCTGGCAGCACTGGGTCCAGACCGGGGAGGTTGCCCAGTGGCCGACCGGCGAACCCCTCGATTCGAGCGGCTGGATTCGCCGCTACGAAACGTCCGAAATCACCGTGAGCGACGCCTTCCGTGCAGATACTCTCGACCGCTACGACCACGCGTGTACCCTGACTGGTATTCGAGAAGATGAGCTGTTGGATCTCGCGCACATCCTGCCACGGAGTCAACATCCCGATCTTGCAGAACACCCAGAGAATGTTCTCGTGCTTAACTCGCTCCATCACCGAGCATTCGACGCTGCGCTATTCACAATCGACAGCGACTACCGCATCCGTGCCAGCCCGTCATTCGATCCAGCGCATCCGTTCCTCCGCGAAACCATTCTCAGCCGGGACGGCGAACAACTCGCATTCCCACCCGGCGCACAAGTGCAACCGTCGTTCCTAGAGGAACTCAATACTGGTCTCTCGTGGCTCTAGTTTGCCCGTCTCGATACCACATCCGCAACCATCCGTGTTCGGTTAAGACAAGAAACCGAGAGACTGCGCTCGATTGACGAAGCTATCGTTGTAGACCGCGTGGGGAGAGAATGTGTTCAATACGCTCTCCCCGGACCTCATACGACGGCGGCTGACTTCCCTGTTTCCAGCCGAACGTATCGAAGACATCGCGCGAGAGCGCGATGTCGTCCAACGCCACCGGACAATCGACATCACGATGCTCGTCTGGACGCTCATCATGGGCTTCGCCGTCGACGGCGAAGCCCGCACGATCGCCGGATTTCAGCGGGCCTACTCCGCAGCGACTAACCAGACTGTTGCTCGCTCCAGTTTCTATGACCGGTTCACACCAGCACTTGGTGCCCTGTTGAGCGACCTCCTCGAGCACGCTCTCGAGGAGGTCGCGGTTCCCCACACGATCGCACCACAGTTCGAGTTATTTCGTGATGTGCTGATCGCCGATGCAACCGTTTTCCGGTTGCATCGGCTCCTTAGCGAGTTTCCAGCGACTCACTCGGATCAGTCCGGCGCGAAGCTTCACCTCGTCCATAACGCTACTACTCAGAGCCTCGAACAGTTCCAGCTCACCGACGAACGCACCCAAGAGAGCAGCCAGCTCCGCACAGGGAGCTGGCTGCGAGACCGGTTGTTACTGTTCGATCTCGGGTTCTACAGTTTCCGCCGGTTCGCGTTGATCGAGGAAAATGGCGGGTTCTTTTTGACGCGGCTGAAGTCAAACGCGAACCCGTTGATCGTCGGGGAGCGGCGGAAATGGCGCGGGCGCGCCATTTCCTTGCCAGGCCGTCGCCTCCAGGACGTTCTGGGCGACCTCACACGCGAGATCGTAGACGTGACTGTGGAGATCACGTTCAAGCGACGGCCGTACGCAGGGAAACAGTCAACCGACACGATGGAGTTTCGCGTCGTCGGTGTCCGCAACGAGGACACCGACGACTACCATCTGTACGTTACGAACCTGCCCGATGAGTTCACTCCGAGGCAAGTTGCGGCGCTGTATGGGTTGCGGTGGGAAGTGGAATTGCTATTCCGGGAGTTAAAATCGCTGTATGGGCTGGAGAAGTTCCAGACAAGCGATCCAGCAATCGTGGAACTGCTGGTTGTGGCGGCTCTGCTGACGCTCGTGGTCAGCAGAGCCTTGCTCGGTATATTTCAGGAGCTGTTTCCTGAGACGGTGTTCCCTCGGGAACGCTGGGCGAGGACCTTCAGGTCTCTCGCCCAGCTCATCCTCGAAGAGTTGGCCCAGTCGTTCGGGCATCCACCGCCGAACCTGCCGGAGTTGCTGTTTCGTGACGCTCGTCAACCAGAGAAATCACGCCTCTTACTTAGTGAACGAGTGGCTGAAGCCTACACGAGGCGATCCAGTGTTTAACCGAACACCAATGCATCCGCAACAGAACTCAACCCGTTCCCGCTCGATAGAAGAGCGGTACAACATAGATGAGAGCGAACACGCATGGGAACTCGGCCGTGCCGTCGCCCATCTCCAGGACTAATCCTGCTATCCGTCTACCAGCGAATCGATGTAGTCTTCAAGCGCTTCATACACGACGCTGAACTCGGGGAGATCTGCGACCAAATCGGGAAGCGTGTGCTGCCAGCCGTCTCGGATCTCGTCCCGTTTCTCTCTGGGAAGCTCGTCTCGAAGGTCGATGTCCAGATCGTCATGTTCACACTTTCGCGTGAATGCTGGGAGGATACCCGAATCGTCGATGTCGGCTTCCGTAATCATTCGATAGAGGTCGTAGTAGTCACGAGCTTGTGACCGCTGATAGAGCGCTCGTAACTTCTCAGCGAAGATCTCCTCCAGACTGTACGCAGTCAACTCGAATTCGGGGACATCCTCGTAGCGGTGGTGATGAGTCACTGAATCGAACGCCACGTATTCGTCGATCATCACGTCGAGACTCGTCGTGTTTTTGTGACCGAGCACAGCATTGTACTGGATGTCGATATCAACGTAGTGCGTCGGATACGCTTCTTTCTGCAGTTCGCGGTGTTTGGTCACCTCGAAGTCGATACCGGAGGCTCTCGTCGCGTCTTCCAATGTGGTTTGTAACCCCGCTTCGCTCCCGTGATACTCTCCTTCGACACCGAAATCGAGGTCTTCCGAGTAGCGCCACGTCTCCGGGAAGTACAACTTGCTGAGTGCGGTTCCGCCTTTGAACAGTAGGTTGTTACCGAAGGGACTCGTGTAGATCGCCCACAGGATCCACGAATTGACGTAGTTCTTCTCCGCGTAGCCGAGGCGTACATCTAACTCTCTGGCCTGCCGTCGAAGTTGCGCTTCAGAAATCATGAGAAATCATCCGGAAGAAACGATTCGGGGGCGACGTTCAGACGAAGTTGGTACTCGCTGTCGCGGGTACCCTTCGCTTCTCTCGTCGGATCAAGCAGTGGGTAGCCAGTCGTGAAATTCTCGACGAGATCCTCGTACTCTGGCAGGGAGATGGCCAACTGGTCGGCAAGGTAGACGAGTCGTTTCGTTGCGGCACCGTTCCCGACTCGCCGCAGGTACTCGACGACTCGATCCCACGAACATCGCATGTCGACAGCGTTCTGCATTGCCTTCGCAAGCTCGCTGATACCCCCGCAGAACTCCGGATGGTCGGCGCAATCGACCAGCGTCTTTTCGACACTCGAAATGTTCACCTGATTCGACCCGACCGCCGTTGGTTGATAGCCGAAGAACTTCTGCTCCGTGACGGTCACGGGTCGATACGTCACCCCGTGGATTTCGCGCTCTTGAGCGCGCGCTGTCGTCACGACGTACACCGTCCGGGACAGCTGCTCCGTCAGCCCGTGATGGTTCAGCGCACTCCAGTACCCAACGTACATTGGCTCCACCAGAGCAGACGCGATCACGAACTCGTGCTCGGTATACACGGCGTTCTCGCCCGCAGCGAGCGGCAGAATTAGATACTTCCCGTGGGCGATCCGCTCAAGCCAGCCCTTCTCCTTGAGCGCATACGCCATGTCCTTCGCCGATTTCCGAGAGATATCGAGTACGTCCGCGATGTCACTAATCGTGATAATCTGCCGGCTCTCACTTGCGAGCCGTGACAGCGCCTGCGACTCACGTGTCGACAGGCTTTTTCGTTGAATTCCTTCGTCGTTTGTTGACCCCATAGCCGCTCAGCGTACATAGAATCTAAATCTCCCTCGGGATAAAGGTATTCGTTGAGAGTTAGATTAAGGAAAGTCCGCTTCTCAGCCGCTCAGCGTACATAGAATCTAAATCAGGTTCCTACTCAACACCAATACAGCGTCAGACGTAATCCACCTCTGTCTCATCTCAAGCGGGAGATTGCCCATGCCGCCCGGTCGCGTACTGTCTCGTCCAGATCGTTCTCTTTCACTTCTTCAAGCGTCTCGATAGGCACGCTCACGTTCGCATTCCCGATCAGCGAGCACACGTTCGACCGGACTTCCGGACTCGGATCCTGCAACGCAGCCTCTAAATGATTCTGCTGGGCACGAATCGCAGCTGGATCTGCCTCACCTGCTCGCTGGAGTGCAATCGACGCGTTCACCCGCGCCTGAATATTGTTATGCTCCAACCGCGCGGCGATCTGATCAGCGTACTCGATCACGACCGCTGGATGTTCCTGCGCGAGGTCACCGAGCAACCCGACCGCATTATTCCGAACGCGTTTCGAGTCAGCGTCCAGTACCGTCACTAACTCGTCCATAATTGATTCCGCGGCGTCCGGGTAGTTCGACGCGATCTTCCCGAGCGCCGCTAACGCATTCGTCTTCGTCGTCTCATCCTCACTCTGCATTGCCTTAATCAAGGCAGCAATCGCGGGGAACACCTCTTCAGGATGCGCTTCTGCGACGCAGGAGAGTGCGTATACGGCGTAACTCTGTGTTGCCTCCGTCTCTGCGGTCGCCGCTGCTTCCAAGGCAGGGGCGGCGTCGAGAACGCTCGCCGGGTCAGCTTCCGCCAACTCCATCAAGCAGTGCGTCGCGGCTGCCTGGTACATCGAGTCCTGACTCGCGTAGGTCGCCAGGTCTCCCACGGAATCTTTCAGCACCGTTGGGTCGTCCGTCGCGGCTTCGTGAAGTGCTTGGAGCGCCGCTCGGTTGAGCGCCGACGGCTCGTCCGCAAGTAGGTCGAACGTTGCATCGACAGCGACCTCCCGAGAATCGCCACAGTGTTTCACTGCAGCCATCGCCAGGCGGAGTGCTTCACGGCGATCCACGTTCGACGCGTCCGCTGCCGCATCAGACAGCATCGTCCGGAGCAGTTCCTCATCCACCGACGCAGAGTCATCTTCGAGTTGCTTTCGAACCGCCGCGAACGCCGCCCCTGCGAGTGGATCAGCGAGGCGGGCGTACGGGACAGGATGCAACGCCTCATAGTGATTAGGTCGAATCTTTACCGGTAAGATACGGCCAAATGTTTGGTTCGCTGATCGCGTTCACTTCTCGTGGGATGTAGTCTTTTAGCGTCGATAAATCAGGGACGAGTCGATACTTGAACCACTCTTGTAACTGGTCCCAGCAGCCTTCAACTGCGTTCAGTTCGGGACAGCGTGTCATAGAATTCGTCCCACACCCGCTACTTGGTGATTATACAGCCCGCATTTCACGTATATCCTGTGAGTCTCGTCAGTTATAGGTTTGATTCAAAATATGGACGGTGGTTAATAGCTGTTGGGAACCATTGTATGACACGCTCTAGGTGAATAGATAGCGCGTATTCAGCGAAACGAGTGAAAAAGTCGGACTTCTACCCCGTCGAACAGAACGAAGTTGGCGCTACTCGAGTAAACACTATATGACTGTTCGTTGTATGCTTACTCTGGACAACAAGTTATGAGTGATACGAACGCAGTGCTTGACCACCATCTTGACGCATTCGCCAATCAGGAACTCAAGGAGATTCTAGCTGACTACAGCGATGACTCAGTAGTCATCACGAACATGGGAGTCTTCCGAGGGCTCGACGAAATCGAGGAGCTGTTTACGGATCTGTTCGACGAATTTGCCCAGGAAGGGTCGACCCTTGAGGTGGATGACACCATCGTCGAGGATGAGTTCGCCTACCTCCTGTGGCACGCCGAAACGCCGGACAATACCTACGAGTTCTGTACCGACACGTTCTATATCCCCGAAGAGACGATCGACTTCCAAACCTTCGCAGGCAAGGCCGAACCCAAGAACTGAGAGCAAAACAGCGGGTCTCCTAATTTTAGCATTCACAAAACGACTACTCCACCTCGATCACGGCTGTTGCGTGGTCTCGTTACGTGGTGGTCCCTCGTTCGATCGGTCAATGTCGAGTAGTGCGTGGGACCTGCTCAAGACGGTTCCCAGGGGCCGCTATGGGAAGTTTACTATACTCGAGCAGGAATTCAAATGAACTTCGACCGATAGCGACACACATATATAGAACCTCTTGCAATTCAGTTGTTGTTATGGCAGAACAAATGGGCAATCAGCCGATGGTCATCATGTCCGAGGAGAGTCAGCGAACCTCGGGGGATGACGCACAGTCAATGAACATAACTGCTGGAAAAGCCGTCGCGGAGGCAGCCCGAACGACGCTTGGTCCCAAAGGGATGGACAAGATGCTTGTCGATTCGACAGGCAGCGTCAGTGTAACGAACGATGGTGTCACGATCCTCAAGGAAATGGAGATCGAGCACCCAGCCGCCAACATGATTGTCGAGGTTGCCGAGACACAGGAGGAGGAAGTCAGCGACGGGACGACCTCCGCTGTCGTCGTCGGTGGAGAACTTCTCGATCAAGCCGAAGACCTCCTCGACCAAGGCGTCCACGCGACGTCCGTGGAACAGGGCTACCGCCAGGCCGCCGACAAAGCGAAACACGTTCTCGAAGAGATGGCGATCGATGTCAGCGCGGACGACATTGAAATCTTGCAGCAGATTGCTGCCACGGCAATGACCGGAAAAGGCGCAGAAAGTGCCAAGGATCGTTTGTCCGAACTCATCGTCAGCGCCGCTAGCAGTGTCGCCGACGATGGCCGCGTCGATGTGGACAATGTCAAAATCGAGAAGATCGTCGGTGGCGCAACCGAGGATTCAGAACTCATCGAGGGCGTTGTTGTCGATAAAGAGCGGGTCAACGAGAACATGCCGTATTTCGCTGAGGATGCTGACGTTGCGGTACTCGACGACGCCCTCGAAGTCAAAGAAACGGAGGTTGATACCGAAGTGAACGTCACCGATCCCGATCAACTCCAGCAATTTCTCGAGCAGGAAGAGGCGCAACTTCGCGAAATGGTCGACACGATTGCCGACGCCGGAGCCGACGTCGTCTTTGCACAGGATGGCATTGACGATATGGCCCAGCAGTTCCTCGCTGACGAGGGTATCCTGGCGGTCCGCCGCACCAAATCCAGCGATGCCGAGCAGATCGCTCGCGCAACCGGCGCTCACATCGTCGGCGCCGTTACCGACATCACCGCTGACGATCTCGGCAGTGCCGGCTCCGTTTCTCAGCAGGAGATTGCCGGCAGCCAGCAGATCCTCGTCGAAGATGTCGAAGACGCTAAGTCTGTCACGCTGCTGCTGCGGGGCGGAACTGAGCACGTCATCGACGAAGTCGAGCGCGCTGTCGAGGACAGCCTCGGTGTCGTTAGCATCACTCTCGAGGAAGGAAAGGCACTCCCCGGCGGTGGCGCCCCGGAGACCCAACTGGCACTCGAACTGCGCCAGTTTGCCGACAGCGTCGGCGGCCGCGAGCAATTGGCTGTCGAAGCCTTTGCCGACGCACTCGAGGTCATCCCACGAACGATCGCCGAGAACGGCGGACTCGATCGGATCGACTCGCTCGTCGACCTCCGGAGCCAGCACGATGCCGGCAATACGACGGCTGGGCTTAACGCCTATACGGGCGATATCATCGATATGGAATCCGAGGGCGTCTACGAGCCGCTGCGCGTAAAGACCCAGGCGATTGAGTCGGCCACAGAGGCGGCTGTTATGCTCCTACGCATCGACGACGTCATTGCGGCTGGCGATCTCAAGGGCGGCCAGGTTAACGGCGACGATGACGACGACGCAGGCGGCCCGCCTGCCGGTGGCCCCGGCGGCGGAATGGGTGGCGGTATGGGTGGTATGGGCGGAATGGGAGGCGGTATGGGCGGCATGATGTAAATTCACGCATCTAACGGCCTGACACACGATCGCGGGCACTCGGCGGTCCGTCGAATACCCACCTCTCACGTCGATCGGAAAACTGACAACCAATTCTCGCTGTGTGTACTGCGATTGCCCTCAGAATGGGTGATTCCAGTGAGTGGGGCAAGGAGATGACTGTCGTAAATGAGAAACGCTATCAATCTCGTCTCCTCGTCCTATCTGTGGGCCTTTAGCTTGGTCGGGTAGAGCCCTCGGCTCATAACCGAGTGGTCACTGGTTAGCGTGGATTCAGCGCGACGCGGATATCAGTACATCATCTACGAAGAGTGGAAACCACGCTCACACGTCCAAGCCTCGAGGCCTCAGCCTCAACCTATACGGTTTTGCAACTATGAACTCTCGAGGCCGACGTGGGCGACGATCACATGACTGACGCACTGTCACTCGCCATTACGATCCGTACTCCTCGCGATCGTAGCCGCCGACCGGTCGTGGTTCGAACATCTCTTTTTGCGCCGGCCCTTGCAGTGGCGTCCATCGGACGGCGAACGCGACCCGCTGATAGCTCACTGTGACCACCCCGGTTCACCACTGCAGTGTTCACCGAGCTCGCCGCCGACGTCGTGGAGAGCCATCGGGACGTATTCAGCGCCAATCGCGAAGGCGACTCGTCGGATGTGTGTGTACCGACGGTCGCGGTACTCGTGATACGGACACTTGCAGGCTTCGAGTCACATCTCGTCGAGGTACTCGCGACCGCTTTCGGAGACGACAAGGTACAGATTCCGGCAACCCCGAACGCGATCCTGGTCTTCAAGCACAGTGAGGTAGTGTGTCAACGCGCGACCGTCGAGTACGCAGACGTACTGAGTTTGCTTGCATCTGACCCCATCCATGGTCATGATCTCGGCGGTCGCTTTCATAATTTCACCCCTTCGTCACCATCACGACCGTGGACTCGAGCGACGACCTCGTCGCTGTCGTCGAAGACGCTCAGGCTGGCGAAGAGTTTCAGGACTGGCTCAACACCCAAAGTCGTGTGAACGACTATTCCTACCGAAATACGCTCTTGATCAAGCGCCAGTGTCCCGAGGCGACGAAGGTCGACGGCTATCGAACCTGAGCGCAACGTCCAGGAAGGCGAGTTAGCCATCTGGATATGGGCCCGATCATCACCAAGCAGTGTCCGGAGTGCGAGAACTCACCGAACTACCACGAGGACAGCGACTGTGACTATGACGAGACACCGCCTGAGGAGTGGTCAAAGGGGAGTATTGGGTTCAGACCGCACCGGTGTTCGACACCTCTCAGACTGACGGTGAGCTACTCCCGAAACCGGCTACTGACGAACCTGGGGACCTTCTCCCAGCGCTTCTCGAGGCTGCTGACCGACTCGGGGTAGACGGGGGCGCCGTCCCTGAACGGGAGTGGTCCCACGGCGATGCCAACGATGTACGGGTTGCCGAGTTATCTTGACATCCTTCCGCGCAATAACACTAAGACTTCTTTATGAGTTTATTCGGGGCGGGGCCCCGTTTCGTGATGGCGGAAGACCTCCGGACTTCCGAACCATGCTGGGTGCTTCAGTACGACAATGCTTCAAAGGTATCATGAATAGGCTTATGGACCATGACCCACAACTAATTCATGAATAGGGTGATAGTCGATGAGTGAGTCAACATACGTCCAGACTGAATTGTCGAAGGAAGAATACCGACACTTCAAATCGCTTGCTCAAGAGAAGGGGCTCTCACTGACTGCGGCATTGCGTGAAGCAACCGAAGTCTGGATGGAGAAACAAGAACAAGTCGACCCAGATGACCCGTTGTTCGAGATTCTCGAGCAACTCGACCAAGAATCAGAGCCTGACATCCCACACACGAATGCTGCGACAGAAGAAGACCTGATCGAAGAGTGGAGTGGGGAAACGGTTGATATCCAGTTCTCGGATTCGTCCAGCAGCGAGGAATGAATGGGTCGTTCGATTGACACCGCTGTTGGATCAGTTCCCGTAGATCATTTCGAACCGGCACGACTCACACATCGTGTATTCCTCGGTCCAAAGTTCCTGTTCGCGTTTTTCAACCCGAACGATGAACTCCATGATACATCACGAGCGATCGCTGAGTTCGCACGTGAGGGGGATCTCCCCTATCGTCAGTTCATTGTCAACGAGCACGCCCTCGACGAAGCCGCAACTCGTCTGAAAAAACGCGCTTCGCTTCGATATGCTGAACTGTTATTCAGAGCGGTCGATGAAAGCGGTCTGTTTCGCTTCGAGCGTGTTTCTGACGGCGCATTCAAGCAGGCACGCGAGAGATTCGTTGAGTGGGACAACAACGACGCCTCCTTCACGGACTTCGTCATAACGTGTCACATGAACGAACTGGGCGTCAATCACATCGCAACGTACGATAGTCACTACCAGCTATTCGATGTCGTGGCGATTCCGCATATCGATCTGGGTTGAGCAAGTACGACCCCCCATGAACGAGAATTGTACTGGAATACCCGATTCGGGGCCGTTCGCGGAACAGCAACGACTGTTCACGTTGCTGTCCCAGGATACGCGTTACCTTACTGTTCAGGAGTTTCTTGGCCATCCCACTCATCTTATGTCGCTCGCGGAGTTCGAGTATATGACTGGAGAGAACCAGGCAGCGATCAAAGACCGACTTGAGACGCTGATCGAAGCGGGGACCGTCCCACGGTACACATACGAACCGAGTCACGGAAAGCGTGATCTTCCATCGCAGTTCTACGGCTTTACCGAGCGAGGCATTGAGATCCTCCACGACTACAAGTATCTGCGTGGTCTCCCAGTCGCTCGCGCTCTCTACGAGAACACTCGCAAAACGGAGAAGATTGAACGCCACGAAGCGGCACCGCGCCCGGAACTTCCAGCCACTGTCGCAGACGCGCTCAAGTTCGACGAACCCGATCTCGACGCCACCGACGTCAGCCCAAACCAATGACCAATTCACAGAAATAGGGGGACCTGGCGGCCAAACACGATCGGATCACAGAAGAGCGGTTCACGGCCGTCCGCCAGTGGGTCGAATATATGAAAGAACAACCACCCGAGGTATGGGGTCTGCAACAGGATGCAGTGGTTGATTCCCAACTCGAGAGCGCCCAGCAAACAGGGCTTTCTACAGACCACGAGCGTCGGGTCCAGGACATCGCTCAGCAATCAGCTGACGAAGAGTGAGGCTACGGTTCTTTATACTGGTTAGCGAGGCGAATACCCCGACCCACCGTGGTCGGGGATGAAGCCGATAACTCGTGATACAAACCATTAGGGTCATCGTCGGCCCGTCTGTCTCGACGATCACACCCGCGTCCTCGGCGGTCTCAAACCAGAGACTAACACTCAACACCGCGGGATACGCAGTTCATCAAGGACATCTACCAGAAGAATCCATTGTACAGGGACGAACTCGTACTGGATGGTCATCCCGTCGACATTGAGAATCTCACTATACTGGTGTTACAGATCATCGGCTCGTTCGACCATCTCATCCCGCCGGACGCGAACAAGCCCTTTACTGACGTTATTCCGAGTGAGGACACCGACATCTATGAGTTCTTGACCGGCCCACGTTGGGATGGCCGTCTCAGGGAAGGCTCACGCGGAGTTGTGGCCCCGCGTTGCGACGTGGTTCTGTGAGTGGTCGGTAACACAGACTGAGGAGTCGGCCATGGTCGACTAGGATCGGTTGCTGCAAACGCTCGACGGGATCGGTTCAACGTACGAGGAGCGTTTCCACGACACCGGGGTCACGTCGATGACGCAACTCACAGCCGCAGAACCAGTCACGCTCCCTGACCGACTCGATCTGAGTGAATCACGAGTGCCATTCTGAATCGAGCAAGCGAGACAGTTAGGGGGCTCATCGCTCGTCCGACCATAGTGCTGGAAGCAGTTGACCGGCAGTTCGTGGCAAGCGACGAATGCTCACGTGACGACGATGCCGTCGTCGACCTCCATGTAGGGGTGGCCGTAGCCGCAGTCGGTCAGGCAGCTCAGTGTGTAATCGTCACGGCGTGTCGCACCGAGTTGACGAACGGCAGGTCTGGTGGCACTTCGAGGGAGCGCGACCGAGTGCATCATCATCCCACCGCCCATGTGGTCTTGTCCGGAAGGCATAATCGCGAGGCTGTGGTCGGGATACTGCTCGTTCGCCTCCTCCAGCAGTTCGTGGAAGTCACCGTCGGCAGGGGGAGGGATACGCTCCTCGTTTCGCTCTTCGAGCGCTTCATGGCCGGGGAGGGCCTCCTGGATCGACGCCGGGAGGGATTGCACGGCTTGACTCGCACCGGTATTGAACGAAACGACCCGAAGAATATCGTTACGTTGCAGGCTGATACGCTCCTGTTCCTCGCCCAAGTCGTCGAACATGACGAAGCCCCAGTGGTAGGCTCCGACGTAGATCGTCCTGTCGACGCCGTCGCCACTGCCCGGGAGATTTCCGACGCATCCCGAGAGACTTGCGATACCGGCTCCAAGTGCTGTCAGAAATTCTCGCCGCTGTACTATCAGGGACATGTTCGTGACCTACTGCGACTCCTCGCGACTGAGTTTCGCACGCCGGTCCTCGAACTCTTTCTCGGAGAGATCACCACGAGCGTACGCTATGCGGAGCTCTTCAAGTGCCCTATCGCCGGTCATCGATGACCTGACACCGCCGACGAGACCACGATAGAGGAGGTAGCCGATGCCCACGAGGATCACAAGCCAAACGAGCATCATCCCGATCCCCCATAGGGGTGAGAGGCCGCCAGCCGTGCCCCCTCCCCACCACCACCCCATCATGCCCATCATCGGCATCGCGAAGACCATCATCAACAGTGGGAACAGGACGATCACTGCGAGGACGATCAGGACGATGCGGAGCAAGCCGTCGGACGTGCGCGCTGTCGACATGGTGAACCACTAGGAACGTTCGTCAGCTGTCTCGATAAATTTGGTCGGCTACCAGTCTCGATCCAGTGCTTGCTGAGAGCGGAGAGGGAGCGAACGGGACATTGCGCTGTGTATCCACTGAGCTAAGTCCACTCAGCAGCAGTCGGGGTCGTCAGGTGACCACTCGCACGCGTCGCCTATTGCCAGGCTGTTTTCGTCCACGTAGGTCGTGAGGCACGCGTAGTTGCAGAAGTACGTGGGTGTCCCACAGTCGTCGGTGCAATCGCGCACACAGATCGGGTCGTGATCGAAGATGCGCGACCTGCAGTACGCACAGGTCTCGTCGGCGTCGGGGAGTTTGACGGTCGTAGACATACCTGCATTACGGGCACGACTCAAAAACGTATTTCGCCAGCCGAACATCCAGAAATTCGATTCCTGCCTGTCAGCAGTACAGGTGTGGGATGGCGACGCTAGAATTCGATTGCCCCGATCATCGGTTCGCCTACACACTTAGGACAGACGTCTGTCTCGTATTGTTCCATACAGTGGCGGTGACAGCTGATGCCGCAGTGCTCGCAGACGAACACCTCGTCGTCGCCTTCACACTGGGAGTTGCAGATGTAGCACCGAACCATCGTTCGTAGACGGTACGCTAGCTAACGGCATAAATCGCTGTGCTCCTAGTCTTCCTCTTCGTATCGGATATTGACGGGCTGCTGTTAGCGTCGAACTGAAATCCACATTCGGTGCCTAGTCAGCTGATACCGTTTCAGCAATTGCGGTCGAGGAGACCGATTATCCCGTCCACACTTAATACGGCATCACTGTTCAGTGCTATCGCGGCTTAGGTATCTTCGTCAAGAGGGGGCAAACGGGTTAGTTGGACGCTGGCGATTCAGCGTGAACGACGTCGGCGAGGCTTTCGAGTTGTGCGGCCACATGTGCGCTCTCACCCGCTAAGTGTACGACGAGGTCGTCGAACGTGATGATCCCGACCACCTTCCCGTCGTCCACGACCGGAACTCGCCGCACGCTCGCTTGGTTCATGTGGTGGAGTAACCGCGGGACGCGTGCCTGAGACTCGATCGTCAGGGGGTCCTCGCTCATCACGTCACCTGCGGTGAGGTCTACTCCTGACTCCCCACTGAGGACGTTCGTCCCGTATTCGTCCGTCAGGAGGCGCATCGAGAGATCACGATCAGTGACTATCCCGACGATCTCGTCATCATCGGTGACGACTACGTCACCCACGTTTTCGTCGGTCATCGTCTGTGCGACCTCACTCACAGTTGTGTCACTGGTTACGCTTACCACGTCCTTTCGCGCTATTCGTCCCACTCGAAGGTCGACGACAGAGCGCTCGTTCGACATCACTCGGACAGTACGACAGCGAAGTGGAAAAGTGTAGGGACCCACCCGATCCGGTCTCTCGATCAGCATATACGTCCGACCATGCTTCCCGATACGCGAGGTTCGGACCTCCCTCTCTCAGGCTATCACAGCAGGACGAACAGCGGGCCAAGGAGCCCCGATATCGTCTTTGCGAGTCCGCGGGCGCCGGATATACTTTGGCCTGTGCAACCGAAGAGAAACTATCGGTCAAAACCCTATGAGTGAACACGACGGCGCTTCGTCGGGCGGGATGGCCGGTCAGGGGTACGAGACCCAAGAGCCGGGGACCATGATGCTCAAGCACCCGACGATGGAGCTGTGACCGCAGTATCCCATTGTCATCCTCGGTCTCTGGCTCATCGCGAACCTGTTCACCTTCGGGTACGAGAGCGTCGAGATGACCGTCAGCGACATTGCCAGCGGGGCGCTTCTGATAGTACTCGCCGCGGCCGTGCTCGTTCGTCGAAACGGGTGGGCGAACTACGCGAACGGATTCGTCCGACTCTGATTATTGCTTGCACCGCTGGTCCTCTGGGCTTCCACGAGCGCCGCCTACTTGGAGGATATGTGTGTGTACCGACGATCGCAATATACGTGAACGGGACACTCGCAGGCCTCGAGTCACATCTCATCGAGGTACTCGCGACCGCTTTTGGAGACGACAAGGTATAGATCCCGGCAACCCCGAACGCGACCCTGTTTTTCAAGCACAGCGAGATAGTGTGTCAAGGCGCGACCGTCGAGTGCGCAGACGTACTGAGTTTGCTTGCCTCTGACCCCATCCATGGTCATAGTCTCGGCGGTCGCTTTCATGATTCACCTCTTCGTCACCATCACGACCGTGGACTCGAGCGACGACCTCGCCGACGTCGCCATTCGCTGGGTACTCGGGGTTTGCGTCCGCGACTGTCGGCTCACCGTCTTCGAGTTCGTACGCGTCGGCGCGCTCGGTATTGAGATTGATCACGACCATCGTCGTGTCGGGCCCGTCGCGGCGTATCCGGCCAATCTCCTGCTCATCCACTTCAGCGTCAAGAAAGGGATGAATCCCGAGAAGATGGCCGTGGACATGGTGACGTAACTATCTATTTACCAGGTCTGGCTATACAGCGCACTGCAATTTCTAATTGACAGGTCCGACCGCAACGAGCGCCTAAGCACACCATGTCTTTTTTGGTGGAGAGGCCACAACTATTATTGTATGGAACATACAATACCGGGCACTAGGATAGGTAGTCCTTGGATCGTTGGTCTGGTTGTGTTTGGGGGTGGCTTCCTCCTTGTATCCCCGAATATCGGCTGGTACCGGCTTCCCCTGGCATTCCTCATTGTAGGCGGGATGGCATGGGCCCTCATCGGCCACGAATCAGAAAATCGGACCGAGGGTTACAGATCGAGTTCGGATACTTCGGTTGATCGGGAAGCAGCCCTGGACACGCTCAAACAGCAGTATGCCGTCGGTGAAATCGATGACGCGGAGTTCGAACGTCGATTAGAGACGTTACTGGAGAACGAGACGATAGCAGACGTCGAAAACCGAAGTGACGTTGATGCCGAACCCGCAAACGAGGCCCAACGGGTCGAGCAGGGAACTATGAAACAGACTCCCCGTCACCGCCAAAAGTGCCATCGTCGCGGGAAACACCGTCACGGGCGACACTGATTCGTTGGCTTTCAGCCGTGACAGCAGTTCTGTCTACCCTTTTCTCCGTGCGGTCACTGTGAGTTGCTCGGTCTGTAGTACTCCTTGAGCCACATCGCGATTCCGTCGAGGCCGGGGAACAGGGTGCGGTGATTAATGTTCGCCTGGTCCAGTTTATCGCGGAACTCCCGTTTGCGCTCGGCGGGAATAACAATCTTCCAAAAGAGTTCTGGATGGTCTTCGAGCCACTCATCCATCGAGGTTCGGGGATTGGCCATACTGGAGAAGAGCGCGGCCTGATTGACGATGCGCTGATCGATCGACGGTGGCTGGAAGAAGACGATGTAGTCCTCACCTCGCTGTTTGGAGAACTCCTCGAGGACGTCTCTAACATCGAGCATCGGAAGCGTGCGTCGGTCGGCCAACTGTCTGTTGTTCTCTCTCGTCTGCTCGATAACCCGCGTCATGAGGTCGTAGAGCATTGTGGCGTTAAACATGTTCGTTCCCAACTCATCGAGGAGCTCTTCGAAGTAATCGGGCAGCCGTTCGTGTGCCGCTTCGTAATCGACCGCCCAGACGACTCCGTCGGTGTCAGGTGAACCGCCCGTCGCGAAGTACGCGGCGACCGCCGGCGAATAGGTCCAATCGAGGAGTCGCGTCGGAAGCCCATGGTGCTGTCCGAGCGCCATGAGGTGGAACGGCGACTCAGGCTGGTCGATTTCCTGGCGTGCATACTGCCGGAAGTTCCGGAGCAGGTGGACCTCGAGGTCCCACTTGTTCGAATCGCCAACGAACCGCTGGAGCGACGTCCGGAGGGTATGGTCAGTGTTGGTCATGCCGCGGAACACGTACGGCGACCGATGGCGTCCGAGGTCCTCGTTCCACGAGTCTCGGTACAGGAGCCGCTGGAGCGTCGCCCAGTCGTCGGCCATGAACTCGTTCTCCCCCGTTTCGGTCATAGGTTCTAGTCACCGGCTGGGTGTATGTATGGTAGCTTCAATCAAACTCCAATTGGAGGTGCACGGAACTCAGTCGTGTCTACATACCGGGCGTCAACGGCCCACAAGGATATCAGCGTAAGGATTGAATCCACAGTCTGCAGATCTCCTCGGAAACGTTGTTTCTGACTGTGGCCTCGAGTACGTCTCCTTCTTTGACTCGAAGTTCAGTCCCGGGAAATTACCGTTGTACAGCCAATTTTGGGCAGATGTATTCGGACCTGGCTGGATTTGGACGGGCGCTACGGTGACAGTCGTTGACATGTCTGCAGGGGCAGAGACGGTCGGACGTGGTGTGATAGGCTGCGATCCGTCGGTGGGCTTTAGCCCGTTACTCCCCGACACCCTGCAAGTGCACTCGCACCTCCTCCGCCTAGTAGCTGGAGGAACCGACGCCGAGATGTCGACGGTTAGTTCACAGGTTTTCGAGTACCCGCTCGAATCGGTCAGCAACTTCCTCGGAGATTGAGTCAAGTTCGGAGTTATCCGTGATGCCGACGAGCTGTTGCGGATCGACTGCACTTACCACAACTTCGCCATCGTTAGTTTCGTAGACGATTACGTTACACGGGAGGAGTGCGCCGAGTTCAATCTCTTCGTTCAGCCCCTCGTGTGCGAGCGCCGGATTGCACGCACCGAGGATGCGGTACTGTCGAAACTCTTCACCGAGTTTCTCCTCGAGCGTCGCCTGCACGTCGATGTCGCAAAGGATGCCGAATCCCTCGTCTTTGAGCGCGTCGGTCGTGGTCTCAACCACCTGATCGAACTCACCGGATACGGACGTTTGTATTGTATAGCTCACACAACATAATACACTGCTGGAGGACTTAATTGTGGGGATCCAGGATAGCCGTTACAGAATAACATATCTCATCTGTGTTAAAAGATGGATCGGTGAGGTCATCCGGCACGTTCCAGCTGTTCACGCCGCCGTTCGAATTCCTCGTCAGAGAGTTCTCCGCGTGCATAGCGTTCTCGAAGGACCGACAGCGGCCGTTCGTCGGTTTTTCCTCCTCGACGCCTCGCGAGCGCGAAGATTAGATAGAGCGGGATCGCGAGCAGTAGCCCCATCCAGAGGAGCCCCCAGAGACCCATTACGCCGCCGAAGAGCCCCCAGCCGCCGCCCATCATGCCGCCGGAACTCCTGCCACCGTGGGCAGCAGCCGTGCCAGTCGTCGCGACCAGCAGCGGGACAGCGAGTATCGCGAGTTGACGAACAGTGCGTCCGATATGAGCGGTGAGTTGTGTCATTGTCGTGGTTTGGTGAGTGGGGTGTTTGATTGAAGCGATCGAAACGGTTAGGGGCCGTCAGCAGTGGCCCTGCCCGCCAATTCCGCCGTTGTAGTTGTCGTGGGTCATGTCCTGAGCCATCTCGCCGACGGTCACACCCGTGTGGTCCTCCATCCAGTCGACGCCATCAGGGCCCATGTGCTCGGTCATGTGCGTCCCCATCCAGTCCGCCCAATCGTCGGCGGTCCCGTCGAACGGAGGCACATCGTCAGCGGCCGTTTCGGTGCCGTGTGCGCTAACCACGGGGGCGGCGACCGCGAATCCGACGATTGCGAGCGCCACGAGCAGCCAGCGGCCGAGTTTGAAGTTGGTCATTGTTCTTCTCCTCGGTTACTCGTATGACGGCCCGGAAGTTATCACGATGGGTGTGAACTCGCCCAGGAGAACGTCCGAGAACGTTTATAGAGCGATCTAATCGTTTTTCAGAGAAAGGACCGTTCATTTGGCTTGAATTCGGCAGGTTGGCGCTCAACCCTTTCTCTCCCGTGACAGGACTAAGACCACACGACGGTGTGAATAGTCCCGAACCGGGGTTTCAACCCGGTCACTCGACGTATTTCACGACGCGTGCCATCCCTACGTCGAGATGGTACAGGGTATGACAGTGGAACAACCATCGGCCGGGATTACCCGCGTGGAAATTTAATGGTACCTGCCCTCTATGTCCAGGGACCATGATGGTGTCTTTGATAGCGTTCGCAACCTGGAAGAGGTGGCCGTGGAGGTGCCTCGCCGTTCGAAGAGTTCTGGACTCGACCGTCTTCCTGGTCGTAGGACGGGGTGAAGTTGTCCTCGAGGAACTCCTCCATGTGGCTCGTGAGTTGCTGGCTGTACGCGACGCCCATCGCCCGCGGCGTCGCCATCGGGAAGAACGTGTACAGCTGGCCGAGCGTGATCTCGCCAGGCGGGATGGCGGTCACGTACCATAATCCGTGCGAGACGGCGAGGTCGGTGTCGAAGTGCGTCCGGAATGCGTCGTTGAACAGCGTGTTCCACGCACTCTCGAAGAACGACTGCGGGTAGAGCGGCGTTTTCGTCTCCCCGACGATCGTATCGAGGGGTCAGTCGAGCGTTCCGGCTCCCCGCTCGAACCAGGGGTAGTCAGCAAAGAACGGCTCGCGAACGGCCTCGACCGACTTCTGTGCATCGGCGTCCGGTTCCGACGTGTGCTCGCCGTCCTCGGTGAGACAGTAGAGGTGGTGTCGGAACTGCACGTCACCGTCGAGCACGCGGAGGTCGACACGGCCGAGTGCCTCGCCCATCCCCGACTCGACGACCACCGTCTCGGTCTCCTCGAGACGATAGAGTCGTATGTGTATTCGGGGTGTGCGCGCTGAACATCACGTCGACGCTCGGGCAGTCCTTGGCGGCCTGTTCCATCCACGGGAGGCCGATCTCGGTAACGGCGACCACGACATCCGCGCCGTCTTCATGGGCGGCACGCGCTGACTCTTCGAGTAACGCGGGGCGTTTGCCGAAGCGGTATTTCCCCTCGTAGAACGCGGGTGCCATTCGGTCGACGTAGACGTTCGTCATCCCGACGACGCCCACGGAGAGACCGCCGACCTCGAGGCGTTCGTAGGCGTTGTACAGTCGGTCGTCGGTCTCCCAGTCGTAGAGGTTGTTCGCGAGGACATGGGCGTCGAGTTCGTCCATCAGTTCCACGAAATTGCCGTCCTCGTCAGCCTCATTCGAGTAATCCCAATTCCCTGGGACGTAGACGTCGGGGTCGATGTACTCGTTGATGGGATCGAGCATCGCCCGACTGTCGGTGTAGGTCGTCACGGCGGAGCCATGGAACGTGTCGTCGCTCACCAGAGTACAGATGTCGTGGTCCGTTCGGAGTTCGTCGAGTTTGGCTGCGAGGAGCGGAATACCGCCCCCGTGCTTGATGACACAGTCGTCGTCTCTGAACTCGAAGTTCGGTTTCGACGTCGGGTTCTCGTAGTATACCTGGTAGCGTGGCGTGAGCTGCCCATGGAGGTCGCTTACGTGCGCGAAGATGATGTCTGGGTCGCCCGCGCCGTCACTGGTCAGATTGCCGCTGAGAGATTGCCACTCGCTGACGGGTGTCTCGTTCCCGTTCATCGTGGCGCGACTGCAGATACGACCTCTGGCTGTTCATGAATTGTGATTGAAATTCGAAATGCCGTGCAAGACTAGTTACGAGTCCCAGATCTGCCATATGTCTGATTAGACTGTGAGAATTGTCGAGTATAGCTTTCAAAACAAATTCATCGCGCGTTCTAGCGGTGGGTGCGAAATGTGAGGGGGAATTGGCCTTACGCTTCTTAGGGAGAATTCGCCTAAGTCAGGAAGCCATAGTCTTGGTTGGACAGATGCGAACACTGACTCGCTCGTGGAGGCGGTACCGATGACGAGTAACTGGGTAACGACGGGGCTGTCCGGGGTCGTCATCCTCGTCGCGTCCGTCGTTCACGGGATTGCCGGGTTCGGCTTCGCGCAGGTGTCGATGGGTCTGATGCCGCTGTTCCGGTCGCCTTCGAGCGCCTCGATCATCTTCACGGCGACGGCGGTCGTGAGTAACGCCCGCGTCTGGTGGAGCGTCCGCGACGCGTTCGACTGGGAGAAGTGGATCGTCCCTGTCGGCGGCCTCGTCGTCGGGATGCCGCTTGGCATCTACGTGTTCAGCCAGTTCAACAAAGCACAGATGCGCGTCGCCATCGGCGCAGTTCTCGTGCTAGCGGTCATCATCGTCGGCGCGACCCAGCAACTCGATACCGTCACGGACTGGATCGAGGACAAGGACTACAGACCAGGGAAGATAGTTGGCGCGACGGCTGGTCTCCTCGCGGGGATTTTCGGCGGTGCCGTCGCCGTCCCCGGTCCGCCGATGATCGTCTACGGAGCGTTCATGTCTGCAAGCGGGTTCTGGAGCGACGAAGAGATGAAGGCTACGTTTACCGCGTTCTTCGGGACGCTCATGCTGTATCGTCTCGGGAGCCTCACGTACACAGGAGCAGTCACGACGCCGCTAATAATTGAGGCCGCCATCGCGATCCCGATGGTGTTCCTCGGTGCGTGGGTCGGCGTCTACATCTTCGATAACATCCCCGAGCGGATCTTCCAGTGGGTCGTGCTGGCGCTGCTGACCGTGAACGCGTTCATTCTCCTGTTCACGGCGATTCCGGAGCTCTAACCACATCCAGCTGTCACCAGTTCGGGGAGGGGGTTCCGGTGCCTCGCCCTCATCGTCGATGGCTCTTTGCTGGTGTTGATGGCGATAACTATCTCGCAGTTCGGGGCTTTTCCGGAGCGTTCTCGGTCAACTGCTCGACAAACGCTTCGCGGTCGAGCCTGAGAAGGTTGAGGACCTCACGCAGGTCGTGCTCTCCTTCGAGCTGCCGTTCGTCTTCATTCTGCTTCTCTATTTCACTCGTGAGGAGGGTCTCATGGGGTCGTTCGTCAACTGCACGAGCGTCTTCGCGGTCATCATTGTCGGTGCGACCCAGCAGCTCGAGATCTGCGGTAACAATTGCTAGTGTGCCTGATTCTGCTGCAAGTCGTCGCTCGGATAGATGCGATACGTCCGTCCTTGACGCTCGCGGTACAGTAAACCGCGCTTCTCGAGGGCGCTAACTGTTTGGCTCACCTTGCTCTTCGAAAAGTCCGAGCGATCCCGAAGTTCGATCTGTGTGATTCCAGGCGAGGAGAGGACTGGTTCGAGAATCCGGCGTTCATCGTCCGGCAAGAGATCAAGGACACGGGCTCGAGGCTGTTCTTCCGGATCCAGCGCGCCATCCGATTGAACGTCACCTTCCGGCGAGCCGTTGACCTCCATGTTGGCCGCGCTTGGTGACTCGTTCAGTGGTTGGTCACTTACATCAGCTACTGAGAGATCGTCACGGACGGCAAAATATAGTCCACCGACGATAGCGGTGACGAGCAGTGTCCCGAGGACGTACCAGAGCGGATTCGTCCCGTGGACAGCTCCCATCGATGTCCCCATCATCGATCCCATCTGGTCGAAGGCCCGCTGCTGCTGGTACGCTTGCCAGCTGAGCGCTCCACCGATGATAACGATGGCAGCGACGAGGAACCCGACTACTGCATCGACTTGCCGTCGATTCATCCATTCCACCTCGATTTACAAGCGGTACGAGGCGAATGCCGCGGGGCTTGACCCCGAGGCACTTCACCGGAGTACTTGTTCATACCTGAGAGTAAGCAAGACATCACTGTACCAGTTGTGATTGGTCGATGCAAAAATCGAGGTCGCCTGGTACGATACCCGGTATCGCGATACAGAGTTCGACAGAATTCGAGGTCAACCGCCTCGGGGTCACGCCCCGAGGCTTGTCAGTGAATTCCCGTTCTCCCCGAGTAACTCGGTAGGCGTGTACTCGCCGTTCACGTTCAGCGTCCCCGACTTGAGGGCCAGGTGACTGGTAGCTCATCCACCGCGAGACGTCTGCCTGCGATAGATAGTCCTCGACAGACGGTCTACGACGTGATCGTGGTCCGGTAACTGTACTCCTGATCGTGGCGGTGCCGGTCAGTCGTATTCGAACACGCGAGCCATCCCCCGCTCAAGGTGGTAGACATTGTGGCAGTGGAACAGCCAGTCGCCGGGGTTGTCCGCCAGGAAGTCGAACGTCACCTGGTCGCCGTGAGGCGCGACGAGAACAGTGTCCTTGATCGCATCGCCGACCTGAAAGAAGTGACCGTGGAGGTGCATCGGGTGGATTGCCGGGCTGCGGTTTACCATCCGTACGCGGACGTGGTCGCCCTCACTGATTTCGAACGGGTCAGCGTCGGGATATATTTCGCCGTTGATGGTCCATGCGTCAGAATCGGCACCTCTCATCATCCCGCCCGACAACGTGAGGTCGAACGTTCGATCCGGCTCCCCGTCGAGAGCCAGCGGTTCAAGCGTCTCGAGATCCTCATACTCGAGTTCATTGCCGTCGAACTGCGGCCCTTCGTCGGACTCGTCCCCGGACGCGTCTTCATACCGCAGTCTCGCCTCCGCGGGGTCCTCTTCGCCGACGACGGGTTCTGCGACGACAGCCCACTCGCCGGGGGAGTCGGCCTCAAGGATTGCGTCGTAGCGCTCGCCCATGCTCATCACGAACGAGTCCACATCGACGGGTTCGACCGGACGACCGTCAGCATGCGTGACCGTCAGCGAGTGGCCGCCGACGCCGACGCGATAGGTAGTGGCGCTGCTCGGGTTGATGAACCGCAGTCGAACGCGCTCGCCCTCCTCAACCTCGAACACCGGTGGATCCGATGGAAGGCGGCCGTTGACGAGCAGTCCCTCGTACGGCGGTCGCTGACTCATCATCTGACTTCCCGGTCCCATGCCGTCACCGGGTCCCATCCCATCGCCAGGTCTGCGGTCGCCGTCAGACCCACCGTCGCCGGGATCCATTTCATCGCTGTCACCACCATGACCCATTCCGTTACCTGGTCTGCGACCGCCGCCCCCTCTGTCGCCATCGCCGGGATCCGTCCTATTTCCGTCTCCGTCCGGTCCCCCGCCGGGGCCCATTTCATCACTCCCGCTCGGCGGAGCTTCGATCGAGTCGAGTGTCGGCTCTTCCCCGAGGTGATCGTCGAGCTGCAGCGTGTACTCACGGTCGTACTCGACGTTCGGCGACTCCTCCTCAACGATCAGTGGTCCGTAGAGCCCCCTGTCGAGTTGCAACCCGACGTGGCTGTGATAGACGTACGTCCCCGCCGGTGACGCCTCGTACTCATACTCGAACGTCTCCTCCGACGAGACGGGTTCTTGCGTGACGTCCGGAACGCCGTCCATCGGATTCGGCGCGGGAACGCCATGCCAGTGAATCGTCGTCTCCTCGGGCAACCCGTTCTCGAGCGAGACGCGAAGCGTTTCTCCCTCGCTTACGCGAAGTTCCGGCCCGGGGAACTGCTCCTCGTACAGCCACGTCTCGACGCTCTCGTCCGCTCCGATGTCGACCTCCTCGCTCGAGGCGACCAGCGTTTCCTCCTGCGTGGCGCCGTCGTCCTCCTGTGCAGGCCGCTCAAGGGTCGCCGATCCGATTCCGCTCGCGAGTCCCGAAATTCCGACCAGCGTCGCGCCGCCGATGCGAACCACCTGTCGGCGCGGGACGGTTCGATTGTTGTCGGCCATCACAGAATCGCCCACAACTGCAGTGAAAAATGACGGGCATTTCAGTTCATGGCAGCCTCGATTGACGTCTGAGAAACGCAGCCTCGGCCCGGCCGAAAACCGCGTTCGAGCAGGCTGCCGGACCGTCACTCGAGCATTGCAATCAGCAGGACCGTCTCTGGTCGGGCGGCCTCGTGTTCGCTCGCCAATCCAACGTCGTGGAGGGCGTTCATCGCCTCGTCGGTGCTGTATCATTCATCGGCCGGCGGCCCGTCCGCACCGGTGCCGGGCAGTGCCCAGTTCACGACAGGCTCGGATTCGATGTTGTAGAGCTTTCGAGCGGATTCCTCGCAATTGGGACCGACGACATGGTACGGATGACTGAAGTCGTGGCGAGTGACTACGAACTCGATCCGAAACCGGAGATCAACGTCCAGTTCTGAGCAGGTGGCGCTACCGACCCCGAGGTTCTCGAGGAGCAGGGTCAACAGGACTCCTTGCAGACCATTGAGGAGAGCCGTCGCCACTTAGATGCCGGCGCCGAGTTACTGATGATCGAGGCCGAGGGCATCACTGAGGAGGTGACTGAGCGACGAACCGACGTCGCCTACCAAGTCGCGAACGAACCGGAATCGAGAATCTAGTGTTCGAGGCGCCGGGCCCCGAGATGTTCGAGTGAGACATCAAGAACTTCAGCTCTGAGATCAACCTGTTTGTGGACAACTCCCAGATCGTCGAACTGGAATGTATGCGCTCTGGCCGCTGGGGAAAGGCAACCACCTGGGGGGGCCGTTACCTGAAAGGGTAATGACTAGTTGCTAGACTCTATATTTGTCGGGCAACAGCAATCAGCACTCACTACAATAGTTTCGGTACAAACCTTCATTCTACACATTGTGTCAATCAGCAGAACGGGTTAGCTGAAAGAGAGGGCGCTAAGCCCCCGTCCTCGAGGAGCGAACGGCGTTAGCCGCGAGCGAGTAGGGCGGGGATACAGCGTCCGCACGAGCGCCGACTTACTCTAGCCAGAACAGTTAACTAAACACAAACACTAGTAGAGAATAAGTCGCATGAAGTACAGTCCACGATACCGACTCTTTCCCACCACCACCCAACGGGAGAGTCTCGACTGGACTCGTGACACCGTGCGACAACTCTACAACCACGCCCTCCACGAATTCAACAAGATACCAGAAGACGAGGGGACGCTTCGACAGCGTGTCTGGCACGTCCGCGACGAACTGCCACAACTCAAACAACAGTGGACTGACCTCAAACAGGTCTACTCCACCGTCTTGCAGAAAGCTGTCGAGCGTATCCGCACCAACATCACCAACCTCGGCACACTCAAAGCCAAGGGCTACGATGTTGGCTCGTTGAACTGGAAGTCACCGCGTGAGTACCGGAGTTTTACGTACCGGCAATCGGGCTTCGAACTCGACACGAAGAGTGGCCCGAGAGACCGAGCGATACTCCGACTCACAAAAGTACGCGGCGAAACCCTTGAAATCCCACTTCGACTTCACCGCGACCTTCCCGACCACGATGCTATCAAAGAAGTCGCGGTGAAGAAAGAACCCACAGGAGCGTGGTACGCCTCGTTCTGTATCGCCACTGAGGAACCAGAGCAACCAGACCCAGCAGACATCGACGCGGAGGATACCGTCGGAATCGACCTTGGCGTTCTCACCTTCGTCCACGATTCGGACGGACGCTCCGTCGGACGTCTTGACCTGTCTGCGGAGCGTGAGCGCCTCGAGCGCGAGCAGCGTTCGCTTTCTCGCAAGCAATACGAGTCGAACAACTGGGAGACGCAACGGCGGCGAGTCGCGACGGTCCATGCTCGCATGTCGAACAAGAAGCGAGATTATAAACACAAACTCGCACACTATTACACGACCGAGCACGATGCCGTGTTCGTCGAAGACCTGAACGTGACGTCACTGCTTGAAGGCAGTGGCAACGCGCGGAACAAGGCCGAAGTCGGCTGGCGTGACTTCATTTCGATTCTGAAACATCACGGTCAGAAGAACGAGTGTCACGTTATCGAAGTCGAACCGAGTGGCACGACAAAAGAGTGTGCATCGTGTGGCGTGGAGACGGCGAAACCGGTGTGGGTTCGGGAACATTCCTGCCCGTCGTGTGGGTTCGAATTAGACAGGGATTGGAACGCGGCGTTGAATATCCAGTCGCGTGGTCTGGAGAACCTAGGAGTGGTTCACTCCGAAGCAACGCCTGTGGAGACTGCGACCGCTGTGGATACTTCTGAAGTATCTGCACGTCGCGTCGTCGAAGCAGGAAGCCCCGCCCTCAAGGAGTCGCCGAAGGCGACGAGTAGGGCGGGGTAGTTCACATTACGTGACGTTCCGACCGGAGTCTTTTGTCGATTCGGTGTGACGGGAGACAATTAGTGGTCGTGGCTCTCGGATGCCCCTCTTTCGGAGGTCTGCGGCTGTTTATCTGAGAACGCGATCGGATTTGCCTCGAACGACCGCTTACATCGGTTCGAACAGAAGTAGTACGTCTCACCGTCGTGGGTGACGCTCGGGCCGCTATCGTCGGTGCGCATCCCACAGACTGGGTCGCGGTACTGGCCGGGTGCACCTAATCCTCGGCGGTAGACATAGATGAGGAATCCGGAGAGTGCGAACGCAATCACGTTGAGATAGAACGTGTAGTTGAGTTCGAAGTACGTCTGTTCGGACGCTGTCTGCCCGCCAGCGAGGTTCGGTATGATGTCGAGCGCGTTGAACAATTCTTCCATGAGAAAGCCCGTGAACGCCATCGTCACGAAGAAGATGCCGAGAATGTATAGCATCACTTTCCAGCCGTAGTACTTGCGATAGACATTCAGCACAGGAATCGTGATGAGGTCGGCGTAGACGAACGCGATGACGCCCGCAAAGCTAATCCCACCACCCCAGAGGGCGACGGCAAACGGGACGTTTCCCATGCTTCCGACGAAGCTGATGACCGCGATTGCCACGCCCATGACGGCGTTTTCTGCGCTCACCAACAGTCCTTCCCCTTGGAGGAATAGCGCGTTCCAAACCCGCTGCGGGACAAAGACGATGACGAACCCCGAGACGAGAAAGCCCGCAACGACGTCTTTCCAGATCATCGACCACTCCTTCCGGTACTGGTTGCCGAGTTTGTACCAGCCGCCCCATGACAGGAGCTCGTCGCGCCACACGCCGCTACGTGCGACCTCCTGCTGGTAAGTCTCCATGCAACCTGCTGAGCAGAATTTCAGCGTTTCGCCGCCGTCGGTCGTGAGTGAATATTCGTCTTTGCCCTCCATCCCGCAGGTCGGATCCTCGGTGATACCGTGCTCGTGGTCGTGCTGATTCAGTTCCTGTCGAACCTCATCGAAGAGGTTCTCGGGGAGGGTCAGATGGACGAGGAGTGCCATTACGGCGATGAGGACGACACCGCCGAGAAGTTCTGCAACGAGGAATTCCCAGCCGAGCAGAATCAGAATCATCAAGCCGAGTTCGACGATGAGATTCGTCGAGGCGAACATGAATGCAAGGACGTTCACGGCGTGCGCACCTTTCTTGAACAACCCCTTCCCGATAGCGACGGCCCCGAAGCTACAGCCGCTACTGGCGGCTCCGAACACCGTTGCCTTCGTGAGTCCACTCAGATTCTCCTCTCCGAGGACCTGGGCCATCCGCTCTTTCGAAACGTAGACCTGGACGAGGCTCGTGATCACCAGGCCCATGATAATCGCCCACGCGGCGGTCCAGAGGAAGCCGACACCAATCCGTAGGGCCTCGAAAATTCCGTCGGCGAGGGCCGCTTGCATATCTAGACTATCGCAGCCATCTATTTTGTTAGTTGCTCTTAAAAATTTAAGGCCGTTTCCACTCTTCACTGTAGATTCCAAGATACAGTCGATTCTCGACTATGGACTATTCTTCGGAGACCGTACCTCTGGATATCGATCTCTGACGGTCACTGGTTCCCGTTGTTGATCGTTGCTAACTCATCTGAGAAAAGGGGAACACAGACACGGATGTCGTGTCGTCCTTATTCCACTCGATTCCCGCGCATCAGTCGAAATGACCCTGCTTTCGAATAGTAAGAGAAAGTCGATTAAATGAGTCGAGCGTATCTCTAACCATGAGTACTTCTACCACAAACCAAGACGTGTACGAGATGGACTCGGCTAGTCGTGTGATGTACCTCGATGCACTGGCACTCGCCGGAGCGGCGGCTGTGGTCTCCGCGGTCGTAATGCTCCTACTCAGCGTGTTCGGTGCGATCGGTGTCTATGAGGGCGCGGTCGAGATGATGGAACAGTGGCATCTGTTCTTCGAGCCGACCGTCGTCGGGACCGTTGCGGGTATGGTCGAGGCAGCGGTGATCAGCTTCGTCCTCGCGTACCCCTTCGCGTGGCTGTACAACGTCTTCGCGCGCTAGGGGAGACGGAGACACCCATGTACGTCACCGACAAAGCCAAAATCGTCATCGAAGCCACTCCCGAGGAAATCTGGGAGTACGTGACCGACCCAGTCCACTGGACGGCGTCGAATCCCGAGGAACACTACGGGCTCGAGTACGACACGCCTGACAATCGCCCACGCGAGGGCGCGACGTTTCACCAGCACGAAGAGGTCGCCGGCATATACGCCGACCTGCACGGTCGGTTCTCCTACATCGATTATCCGAACGTGGCGGTTTGGACGGGGATGGCGTACTATCCTTTCCTTCGCGGCCTCGTCACAGTTCGAATTCCCGAGGGCGGCACCATTCGGCTCGAAGAGACCGAGGATGGAACCCGGATGTCACACGCCGTCTGGATGGATTTCCCGAACAACCGTCGTGGTCGTTTCCTGAAGTGGTTGTTCACCACTTTCCTCGACGGGAAGGCGAAGCTTTACGACCACACCAACAAGGAACTCGTCTTCTTCAAAGAGCGGCTCGAATCCGACGCTACCACGCCGACGTCGTAATTGCCACTAATAGGTCGATCTCCCGATTGTGAACCGGAAGCTGATCGATGGATCGACAGAGAAGACGATTTTCAACGCCAGATCGAAGCAATCGGTAAATCCGTAGCAACCCATTGCTAGTCTATGGCGAATCACTCCGAACACGGGAGCCACAGTCCACCTGAGGGATATAATCCTAGTGGACACGCTACATTGGGCGGACTCTCGGTCGACGCAGATGGACTCCGCTTCGTCCCGACGGACACGCGCCTTACTCCAGGTGACCCGCTCAACTGGAGCTTCCAGGTCGTCACGTCGAATGGCAACATCGTGACCGAGTTCGACGAGGCTCACGGGCAGCGTGGCCACTTGATCGTCGTTCGTCGCGACCTGACTCGATTCCAGCATCTCCATCCGACGCTTGACGCCGATGGAACGTGGCGTGTTGAGGCGTTCTCCCTCCCTGATCCCGGTGTTTACCGAGCGTTCATCGACCTCGTAGTCGACGGTCGACCGACGACACTTGGATTTGACCTCTTCGTCTCGGGAGAAATGGAGGTTGCCCCGCGCTCAGATACGTCACGACGTGCGACGGCAGATGGATACGTCGTTGACCTCCAGACCAACGAGGTCCTCGCCGGTGAGCCGGTTGAGCTAGCGTTCGAAATCAGTCGTGATGGTGAGCCCGTGTCGCGTCTAGACCCGTATCTGGGAGCGCTCGGCCATCTCGTTACGCTCCGTGAAGGCGATCTCGCCTATCTGCACGTCCACCCCAAAGAGACGAGTCCCGACAGCGGGCGTGTCGAATTCGGCGCGCAGTTTCCTACGCCCGGGCGATACCGGCTGTTCCTTCAATCGAAACCGGACGGGACACTCATCACAACTCGGCACGATATTCGGATCGACCGCTGACGGTACGACGGACGACAATCCCCTAGAACCGTTCACCGAAGCCATTCGATCGGTTGCAGGACGGTTCTATCGTTCCCAGACATCACTCGCCAAGGTGACTTCTTAATATATACTCGTGAACTATTCTACAATATGGCATCACACGAGGTAACGCTGGAGAGCACCATCTGGGGCTTCACCGCGACCGGAAAACTCCACACGTTGAGTGTCTGGTTCATCTTGGCACTTCGATTGATGATGGGCATCGCCTTCTTCCAAAGCGGCCTCGACAAAGTCCTCTCCGGAAAATTCAGTGCCGGAGGGTATTTGACTGGAGCCGTCCCGAACAGCGGAAGTCCACTCGCAGATCTGTTCGTCGCAATAGGGAACACGCCATGGTTCGTCAACTTCGTGAACGTCGCTGTCCCGTGGGGGGAAGTGTTCATCGGGCTTGGACTACTATTCGGTGTACTCACTCGCCTCGCCGCGTTCTGGGGGGCGTTCATGATGCTTCTGTTTTATTTCGGGAACTGGGACGTTTCGCACGGCTACATCAACGGAGATTTTGCGTACATGCTCGTGTTCCTCTCTGTCGCCGCGTTCGGGGCAGGCCGAATACTCGGCCTGGACGCGTATATCGAACAGTACGAAATCCGCGGCGAACCACTCATCGAACGGTACCCGTGGACGGGATACTTTCTTGGCTGATCTCGAGCACCGTTCGTAGCCACTTGGGGCAGATCAACAACGAACGAGGAAGCTGTGGCCAGTGCATTGGTGTTCGGTTAAACACTGGATCACCTCGTGTAGGCTTCAGCCACTCGTTCACTAAGTAAGAGGCGTGATTTCTCTGGTTGACGAGCGTCACGAAACAGCAACTCCGGCAGGTTCGGCGGTGGATGCCCGAACGACTGGGCCAACTCTTCGAGGATGAGCTGGGCGAGAGACCTGAAGGTCCTCGCCCAGCGTTCCCGAGGGAACACCGTCTCAGGAAACAGCTCCTGAAATATACCGAGCAAGGCTCTGCTGACCACGAGCGTCAGCAGAGCCGCCACAACCAGCAGTTCCACGATTGCTGGATCGCTTGTCTGGAACTTCTCCAGCCCATACAGCGATTTTAACTCCCGGAATAGCAATTCCACTTCCCACCGCAACCCATACAGCGCCGCAACTTGCCTCGGAGTGAACTCATCGGGCAGGTTCGTAACGTACAGATGGTAGTCGTCGGTGTCCTCGTTGCGGACACCGACGACGCGAAACTCCATCGTGTCGGTTGACTGTTTCCCTGCGTACGGCCGTCGCTTGAATGTGATCTCCACAGTCACGTCTACGATCTCGCGTGTGAGGTCGCCCAGAACGTCCTGGAGGCGACGGCCTGGCAAGGAAATGGCGCGCCCGCGCCATTTCCGCCGCTCCCCGACGATCAACGGGTTCGCGTTTGACTTCAGCCGCGTCAAAAAGAACCCGCCATTTTCCTCGATCAACGCGAACCGGCGGAAACTGTAGAACCCGAGATCGAACAGTAACAACCGGTCTCGCAGCCAGCTCCCTGTGCGGAGCTGGCTGCTCTCTTGGGTGCGTTCGTCGGTGAGCTGGAACTGTTCGAGGCTCTGAGTAGTAGCGTTATGGACGAGGTGAAGCTTCGCGCCGGACTGATCCGAGTGAGTCGCTGGAAACTCGCTAAGGAGCCGATGCAACCGAAAAACGGTTGCATCGGCGATCAGCACATCACGAAATAACTCGAACTGTGGTGCGATCGTGTGGGGAACCGCGACCTCCTCGAGAGCGTGCTCGAGGAGGTCGCTCAACAGGGCACCAAGTGCTGGTGTGAACCGGTCATAGAAACTGGAGCGAGCAACAGTCTGGTTAGTCGCTGCGGAGTAGGCCCGCTGAAATCCGGCGATCGTGCGGGCTTCGCCGTCGACGGCGAAGCCCATGATGAGCGTCCAGACGAGCATCGTGATGTCGATTGTCCGGTGGCGTTGGACGACATCGCGCTCTCGCGCGATGTCTTCGATACGTTCGGCTGGAAACAGGGAAGTCAGCCGCCGTCGTATGAGGTCCGGGGAGAGCGTATTGAACACATTCTCTCCCCACGCGGTCTACAACGATAGCTTCGTCAATCGAGCGCAGTCTCTCGGTTTCTTGTCTTAACCGAACACGGATGGTGGCCAGTGGAGTCATCCGAGCAGTTCGTAGTCGTGATCAGGGATGTACCGCCGGAACAGCAGGCTGTTCGACAGCACTGACACGCTGGAGAACGCCATCGCGCCGGCGACGACGGGGCCGCCCGCGACGAGCCCCCACAGCGGGAGCAACTCGACGAATTCGGCGAGGGTGCCGGGGAAGAAGTACCAGATGACGCCCCAGAAGAGGGCGTTCACGATGACCGCGGGCACGAAGACGCCGAGATGCGGTCGGCGAGGTTCTGGATGTCAGGCCGGCGAGACTGCGCTTCCTTGACGGCCTGGATGATCTGCTGGAGGACAGTGTTTTTCCCGATCTTCGTCGCTTCGACGACGAGCACGCCGTTCTCATTGATCGTGGAGCCGACCACCTCGTCATCATCGCTCTTCTCGACTGGGTCAGACTCGCCGGTGACCATCGGCTCGTCGACAGCGCTCTGCCCATCGACGACGACGCCGTCGGTTGGAATTTGTTCGCCGGGTCGGACCTTCATCTGGTCACCAACCTCGACATCTTCGAGAGGAATTTCTTCCTCGTTACCCTCTTCGTCGATGACGGTAACCGTCTCGGCCTCCATCTCCAGCAGTTTCCGAAGCGCCTCGTCGGCTTACCCCTTCGAACGGGCCTCGCCTCAAGGTCATTCCCGAGCGTGATGGACACGAGGATGAGCACTGCCGTATCGAAGTACAGTCCCCCGGCGATCACCTCGAGCAATACTGCGACGGAGTAGACGTACGCGGTGGTCGACCCCAGCGCGATGAGCACGTCCATGTTGGCACGGCCGCTCTTGACGAGCGCCTTATAGGAGTTCTTGTGGAATGGCCAGCCGAGCACCAGCTGGACGGGCGTCGCCAATAGGAACTCGTCCCAACCGAATTCGATGCCGGAGGCCGTCTCCGGAAGAACGCTACCGCCGAGCAGGAACTTCTCGACGAGGAAGAACAGCAGGGGGCTGAAAGCGCTGCTCCGAACAAGGTCAACCGCAATTGTCGTCCGATCTCCTCTTGTCTGGCAGCCTCTTGGGCCTCACCTCCCGGCCCATCTTCGGTCTCAGCGTCCTCGCGGACGGGCGAATAGCCAGCGTCCTTGATGGCGTCGTAGAGGTCTGTGAGACCCGCCTCGGCTGGGTTGTACGTATCCGGCGTGACCGATGCAACCGCCGATCGTGAGGTGGAGTAAGCGAATGTAGATGGTGACGCTGACGTCACGGCACTCGTACAGGCTGTTGAGGACACTGGGTACACCGCCCATGCCTGAGAGAAACCAGAACATTCGTAGACGAACGCCATGCTCTTCTCCTCCAATTCTGTCTCCCCAACAGGCGGACTACGATCCGTCTCGAGTCGCCCAAGCTTCGTTGGCAGCTGCATCCTATTTCAGGTTCCAGCCCGTACCTACACTAATGATGGCGCAGCATTCGTGTTTCTATAGTTGCGATCTGCAGATGAATCGAGCCCTTTTAAGCGACCTATTCTGGATCTATTAGAGGTAAGTAAAACCAATGGTAGTTATCGAGTCAGAAGCGTTATTCTTTGTTGGGTTTGGATTTCTAGTCGGCATTCTCTTCGGCTTCTTCGGACTGGGTGGGAGCTTCTTCGTCACCCCTGCACTCCTCGTGCTCGGGCACCCCACCGAAGCTGCTGTTGGCTCTGGTCTCGTATTTGTCTTCGGAACGTCCATCGCTGCGGCGGTTACCCACCGGTCAGCTGGACACATCAACTACACTCTCGGAACGCTTCTCATCGTCGGGATGGCAGTTGGCATTGAGGCCGGCAGGCGAGTGCTGTTCTGGCTCGCCAGGAGAGGGATATCGGATCTCGTCATTAGCATTGCCTACGTTGTTCTGTTGGCAGTAGTTGGTGTCCTCATTCTCCGTCGAGTTCACACTGACCTCACCGCGATTTCCGGTGAACGACGCGGTCAACCAGCTTTCGAGCAGTTTCCCCTTACCCAATTCCCACCGGCAATCAAGGTGCATCCTGGTGTGCAGGTGTCCGTTTGGCTCATCCTCTTCGTCGGTGTCGCTATCGGAACTCTGTCTGGATTCCTCGGGGTTGGAGGTGGCTTCCTGATGGTCCCCAGTCTCGTCTATGGAGTAGGAATCGCGAAAACGATAGCCGTCGGCACCGATATCTTTCAAATCGCAGGGTCGAGCGCGTTCGGATCGGTTCGCTACTTTCAGGAAGGAGCCGTCCATTTCTCGGTCGTACTCCCACTGCTCGGTGGGAGTGTCTTTGGATCCTTTGTCGGATCTCGATTGACTGATATTGTCGACGAAAGCGCACTGATGAGCTACTTTGCTGTGATGCTACTCCTCGACAGCATCGCAGTAGCGAGTAAGACGATCAGCCACGCCTATGATATCCGAATCCTCCACTACCTCAGTATCACGATTCTTTTCGGGACTGCGTTCGTCCTCGCAGCGATAATCGTCTATCGGGGAGGGCGAACAGCCTACCGCGACTTGGGTGGATGAGACTCCTCGTTTGTTTCCGATTAGAAATTGTGAGATTTATCCGCCAGGCAAGCCACACACCTATTTTCTGTGAGATCCTATTCGCGCTAACGAGGGCATCTTATGGACGATCACGGGAAGACACCTGACGACGGTGATGCCTCGACTCACCACGGTGGCCACCACGATGCCAAAGACGAGCCACAGCCACCTGCTGGCGAAGAGGAATCGCGCGTCGAACAGTCGATACTAGAGGAAGAAGCCGAAGACGCAGACGAGGGCGAGCGCGAGGTCGACGAACAGTACGAACATGGGGCGAGCCATGGTTCAGGGGGTTCTGACCACGGCGGTCATGGCGATCACGGCGGTCATGATGGTCATGACGGAGACGGTGGTATGCACGAGGGCCACGAGCAGATGTTCCGACGGCGCTTTTTCATCTCGACGTTACTCTCGATTCCCGTCCTCCTGTACAGCGAGACACTACAGGCGTGGCTTGGTTTTTCAGTACCGGCGTTCCCCGGGAGTGAATTGATCAACCCTGTGTTCGCGGTGATCGTCTTCGCGTACGGTGGTGTCCCGTTCCTCCGGATGGCCCGTCCGGAACTCGAGGACCAAGCACCAGGAATGATGACGCTCATCTCAATGGCGATCACGGTCGCGTTCGTCTACAGTCTCGCGAGCGTCGTCTTCCCGACGGCATCGACGTTCTTCTGGGAGCTGGTTACGCTGATCGACATCATGCTGCTCGGACACTGGATCGAAATGCGTTCCGTTCGACGGGCCTCCAGTGCGCTCGACGAACTCGCAAAACTTCTCCCAGACACCGCCGAGCGAATCACAGAAAACGGTGATACCGAAACGGTGCCTGTGAGTGACCTTTCCGAAGGTGATCTCGTTCTCGTCCGGCCCGGTGCGAGCGTTCCTGCCGACGGCATCGTCGAAGAGGGAGACTCCGACGTCAACGAATCGATGATTACTGGTGAATCGAGGCCAGTTTCGAAGGAACCAGGCGACGAGGTGATCGGTGGTACCATCAACGGTGACGGGAGCCTTCGGGTCCAGATCAGTGCGACGGGTGACGAGACGACGCTGGCAGGAATCATGCGCCTCGTCGAGGAAGCTCAAGAGAGCAAGTCCCAAACGCAGATGCTCGCCGACAGAGCGGCAGGCTGGCTCTTCTATGTCGCTCTCTCAGTAGCGATCGTGACCGCAATCGCCTGGACCGTCGCCGTTTCGTTTAACGCCACAGTCATCGAACGGGTCGTGACCGTCCTTGTGATTGCTTGTCCGCACGCACTCGGACTCGCCATACCACTCGTCGTTGCGATCAACACGTCGCTCGCGGCGCGAAATGGAATGCTGATCCGCGATCGGATCGCCATGGAACAGGCCCGAGAACTTGACACGGTTATCTTCGACAAAACGGGGACGCTCACGAAGGGCGAGCAGGGTATCGTCGACGTCGAAACCGTCAGTGATCTCGAGGAGGACGAAGCACTTGCACTCGCGGCAGCAGTCGAGGGTGATTCGGAACACATGATCGCCCAGGCGATTCGCGAGGCCGCTGACGAGCGGGGCGTCACGCCAGAAACCGCAACCCGCTTTGAGGCACTCAAAGGCCGCGGTGTTCGCGCGACGGTCGACGGTGAAACAGTGTACGTTGGCGGACCAAACCTCCTCCCACACCTCGAGATAGACATTCCGCCCAAACTGGCGTCGTTCGCAGATCGAGCTGGTGAAAGTGCCCAAACAGTCGTGTATCTCGTTCGTGAGGATGAACCGGTCGCCGCATTTGCGCTCGCGGACGTCGTTCGCGACGAGAGCTATCAGGTCGTGGACGCGCTTCACGAACTCGGTCTCGAAGTCGCGATGCTGACCGGGGACTCCGAGGACGTCGCTCGCGCCGTCGCCGACGACCTCGGTATCGACACGGTTTTCGCAGAGGTGCTGCCCGAGGACAAGGACAAGAAGGTGACCGAACTGCAGGATCAGGGTAAGTTCGTGGCGATGGTTGGTGACGGCGTCAACGACGCACCGGCACTGACGCGGTCCGACATTGGGATCGCTATTGGCTCCGGGACGGACGTCGCCGTCCAGTCGGCTGACATCATCCTCGTCCAGAACAACCCGATGGACGTCGTCCGCCTCGTGAAGCTGAGCAAAGCGAGTTATCGGAAGATGCAGCAGAACCTTGTCTGGGCCGCCGGCTACAACGTCTTTGCACTGCCACTTGCGGCAGGTATTCTTGCCCCGATCGGGATCCTCCTCTCGCCCGCAGTCGGCGCCTTACTCATGTCGCTCAGTACCGTGATCGTCGCGATCAATGCGCAGTTCCTCCGTCGCGTTGATCTCGACCTCCCAAACCTGCCGGGCGTGTCTGCGCCACAGAAGCCACAGCCAGCAGACTGAAAAAGCCGACGAAGCTGGCAATTGAGACGTTCGTCGATCCCGCCGACAACACTCCACCACCGCCTCAGATAGATCTTCTCCGGGACCGGGATATGCCAACCGTTTCCGATGACGAATTCGCCTCGTCTCTCGAGGAGTTGAGTGATCGTCGTACAATGTTGCTCGGACTTATCAACGCCGATAGGCGGCAATGGCCCGCTCGAGAATGATGTAGATGTTTGATCTTCCGAAGGATATCAGAGAGTGACAAAAGAGTTCTCAAATCGGTAGGTACTCGTCTCTATTCAAATCACTTTTCTCCTAGCGGTCTCATAGGTAGTAGTACGATTGTCTGGAGATCTCAAATCTGAGATTCCTAACTCATGATGAAAACCGCATCCAACAGTGACCATAGGAGACGTCTTCTCACGAGAGGTACTCGGTTTAATCTTCTATTCGCGATTCAACTGTTCGCCGGCCTCGCTTTCGCATACAGGACGGGTGACATGGGGAGTCGACTCACTTACTTCTTCATTCCGTTCATTTGGACCACGGTCTCTATCTGGGTCATCTGGCATACACGACCTGCACAGGCCCGACGTCTCTTCCAGATCCTTGCAGCTGTGATTTCTTTTGCTTATCTCCTGATATTGCTGTATCTCACGGGTATCCTTGGACCCAGCGTACAGCACCTTTCGCAATTAACGGGACCACACGGAGTCGGATTGACTTGGGGCCGATCGCTCGGGTGGAGTCCCGTCCTCATCTACACGGGAGAATGGATCACGTTGACCCTCGTTCCGTATCAGACAATCGGTCTCATAGCACTCTCATACCTCGTCTACGATGCATTGCTCGATTTCGCTCGATCGGCGATCGGCGGTATCGTCGGAATTGCGGCCTGTCCAGCCTGTGTCGGTCCATTATTTGCACCTTTGCTGCTTGGTGGATCTAGTGGTTCCTCTCTGGTTCTCCTACTAGGAGTCTACGGGTATGAGATTGCGACCGTTTTATTCATTATCGCTGTAGGGATACTCTATTACCGACGTTGGGTTTCAAAACTTTTTCTTCATTTGCGACAATAATGGAGTAATTGGACGATTCAGTATCTGATACACGCACAAACGAAAACAATCGCTACGAGCGACTACCAGCAGGTGTCCTTCAACGATTCGGACACCAGACGTGACGAGATGCAGAGCACGATCGAAGCGTGGGTCGAAGACCTCCTCGCGGAAGTCACCGACGCAGTCTCGAGCGACGAGTTCCAGCGATGGCTCGATATCCAGAGCCGCTTTCACGACTGTTCGCATCGAAATACGTTGCTGATCACCAAGCAGTGTCCGCATGCGACTCAAGTCGCCGGCTATCGAACCTGGCTGGAGGAACAGGCGATGTCGCCCAGCTGAACGGGCACGAACTCGTCGCAGTCGATGAGTGGCTGCCTGGCAAAGAGCCGCCACCATACGAGATTGATCTCACCGACAGCTACGAATACAAGACGCGCTACTGGCGCTGCCGGAACTGTGGCCAGGAACGGAATCAACGTAACGAGTTTGTCGAACACTGCGAACAGCACACCACCCATGAAGCCAGTGACCACGAGGTGGCAGTAGCCGACTACGACCGTCCTGCGAAGACCGTGATAATCGACGAGAAACGCCGCTGTTTCGAAGTCTCCCATATGTTGGCCTCAGGTTGCGTAATTCCTGCTGCAGAGATAGTGCGCCTATACTCATGTGAGTCGGCTGCTCACCTCGGCTGCCGCTCGTTCGCCGGAGCGAATCGCCCCGTCCATGTAGCCACACCACTGTGTCGCAGTTTCCGTCCCCGCCCAATGGATACGCCCCTGAGGTTCGCGGAGGACATCGCCGTATCCGGTCATCGTCCCAGGCGTCATGTTCCCGGCATAACATCCGGCCGACCACGCCTCGTTCGACCACACTTGCTCGGTGTACTCGACTGGGTTGGCGGCTTGGCCGCCGAAGTATCGGGCGAAATCGTCCAACACGCGCTCACGTCGGTCGGACGCGTCCCGCTCGCTCCACGTGCGGGCCTCATTACTCACGATGAAGCCGACGAGCGCCCCGGTGGTGCTCTCGGCATCCATGTCGTCGAAAATGAATCCGACGATGTCGTCGTTTGTAAGCACGAAGCCGGAATAGCCGTCCGTCCGCCAGAAGGGGTCCTCGTACGTCGCGATGCACTTGATTGTCGCGCCCATCGGCATGCGCTGCGTGAGTGCATCCCGACGGGCCGGGAGTGGAGGGTCGTAGGCGATTCGTCCGGCCAGCGCCGGTGGAATCGCCACGATCACGTATGCTCCGGTGTAGGCGCCAGCGTCCGATTCGACGGTCACTCCAGAATCGTCTTGGGTGATAGCCCGGACCGGTGCCTCGAGCTGGACGGCCTCGCCCAGTTCGGTAGCCAACAGTCGAGACACCTGTTGTGCCCCCCCCTCGATACGCCGCTCCTGGGCACCCCCTTCGACGCCGGTTATCACCTCGATCCCGCCGGCGGCGTGGACGTACGTCAGGAAGTACAGAAGGGAAATTTCTGACGGGTCGGTGGTGAATAACGCCCGAAAAAGTGCATCGAAGGCACCTCGCGCTGTTGTCGTCTCTAGGGTCGCTCGTTTCCAGGAATCGACGGTGGTCGCGTCCCACTCCTCGGCGTCCGGTGCGTCGTATGGGGCATGGAGAGGGATCTGCGTTCGAAGCGTCTCGATCTGTCCGAACGCGTCCATCAGTTCCGCGTACGCCTTGGCGGGAAGTGCCCTGAGTGCATCGTCGTGTTCGTTCACCGTACCGTCGATTGAGACCTGGTCGAGTCCCTCGTCGAACTGGGGGACTGTGTCGAGGTCGAACTCCTCGACAAGGTCGTTCACACGGTCCTGAGTGGGGCCGATCCACTGCCCGCCGAGGTCGACCTGTTCACCGTCCGCCAATCTGTGGTCGAGCGTTCGGCCGCCGACGCGGTCGCGTGCTTCGAGCACCGTTACGCTGTGGCTGTCCCTCACGAGTTCTCGCGCCGCAGTGAGCCCCGCCAGGCCAGCCCCGACGACGACAGCATCGATTCGTCCATCTTGTCCATGCGTCATGTTTTCTACCCTTTTTGCACCTACCTCTGCGTTTCTGCCGCCCTACGATGAACGGAGCAGGTGTGCCTGTTAGACGATGGCAACCATGATAATGCTTCGTAGCAGGTAGTGTCCGGACGGCCGTGCTGAACGTGAACTACCCCGCCCTGCTCGACCTGACGGCCTCGCTGAGGACGGGGCTTCCTGCTTCCAAGACGCGCTTTGCAGATACAGGTGTATCCACAGGGAGCGCAGTCTCCACAGGCATTGAATCGGAGTGAACCAGTCCTACTTTCTTGAGACCTCGGGCAAGGATATTCCATGCCGCGTTCGCGTCTCGATCCGCTTCGAACCCACACGCCGGACACGAGTGCTCACGCACCCACAACGGTTTATCCGTCTTCACGCCGCAAGACGCACATTCCTTCGTCGTGTTCCGTGGGTTTACCGGAACGTAGTGCGTGCCTTCGCGGTCACACTTGTAGTCGAGCATCCGAAGAAAAGTACCCCACGCGGCGGATGCTCGGTTGCGTGAATTTGAATCGAACTGCATCATTCCAGCGACGTTCAGGTCTTCAACAGCCACGAGGTCGTACTCCCGAGCATAGTAGTTCGAGAGCTTGTGTAAGAAGTCACGGCGCTTCTGTTTCAAATCGGCGTGACGGCGAGCGACGACCGTTCGCTGAGTCTCCCAATTCGCAGAGCCGTGTTCCTTCCGCGAGAGATCGCGCTGTGCGCGTTCCAAACGCTCACGTTCTTCGTACAGGTCGAGGCTTTCGATTGCATACCCGTCCGTGTCATGGGCGTACTTGAGGATGCCCACGTCGATGCCAACACACTTCTCGGGAGCCTTCGGTTTCTCGGGCGTTTCTTCGTCAACGTCGATGGCGAACGTCCCAAACCACTCACCCGTCGGTTCTTGCTTGACCGTGACCTGTTTGATGGTCGCGTTCTCGGGGATATCTCGGTGGAGATGGATTGGAATCTCACCGAGTTTGCTCAGCCACAATACGGGCCGACCGCTCGTATTCTTGAGCTTGAAGCCGGTTTGGTTGTAGGTGAGCGAGTGGTAGTCCCGAGGTCGCTTCCATTTGAGCATCCCAACGGCGCGTCCGTTCTCTTTCTGTGCTTTCAGTGTCGAAAGATTGTCGTAGACGCGCTTGACGACCATCTGTAACACCTTCGAGTGAACGTCTCGGAGGTCATCCCACCACGATTTGAGGTCGGGGAGCGTTCCCTGCACCTTGTATCGGGCGGGGATGTCGTCGGATTCGTTGAGTTTGAATAAGCAATGATTGTACAGTTGTCTACAAATATCGACGTGGCGCAGAAGTTCCTCTCGGATGGCGACTGTCGGTTCGATCCGATATTTGTAGGTGTACTGCATGGCCTATTCGTCGGGATCTGGTTCAGAAACACGAACGATTTTCACGTCCGCTCCGATCCACCGCTTTGGGACAGTGATGTGAGCACCGCCACTTCCGAAGGGTTTCACGGTTTGGTCAAGGACTTCTTTAGCGTCCTCTGTTTCGTACCTATCCATCACTCATCTATATGTATCCCATATAGATATAGTTTTTGATTTTTTGATTACGTGTGCCTGTGGGCCAGTCGTTGTACAGTGTATGAAAGACGATGACGGCGCTGTATCCCCTCCCTACTCGCTCGCGGTGCTCGCTCCTTGAGGAAGGGGACTTAGCGCCTGAAAACAGTTAAACGGTCGGCTCGATATTCTGGTTCGTCCGGAAACGGTTGTCCAGATCATACTCGTTCTTGAGAGCGACGAGTCTGTCGAGTCGTCCATGGTAGAGGCCTCGATCGCCGCCTCGTCGTCCGCGTTGAGGTAATTGATGGACGCGCCCTGGGCCAAGTGCTGACGTATCGTGTCGTGGAACGCTCTCGCCCATTCGATGCACGAAGCGTCGCCAACTGGGTCGTCCTACCGGGGAGCGACGGTCAACGCGCACTCCTTGTCCTGGTCAGGGAAAGCGGTCAAGTCGTGATCGATCCGGCCAATTGCCCCGCCCACCCAGTCGAAAAACGCCACCGCGTCCGAAGTCGGAAACGGTGTTATAGTGCTGAACAGGCGCAAAACCCACGACTTCACGGCCCGTGACTATGATAGGGAGCAGCATGCGCCGGCGGCTGTCACGTTCGGCAGCCGGATGCGACCCCAAATTGCCCCAATTTATCAGGGTCCACGACTCACCCTGCAGTGTGTTTCCGCTCGGCCATCTCGCCTTCGCGTATCTCTGGTACGTCGCGTACGCGGCCCTCACGCGCCGGCCGTTGCCAGCTCGCTGGGCGCTGGTCCCGATGGCAATCGGCAGTCAATTCCCCGACCTGATCGATAAACCACTGGCGTATTACGGCGTCCTCGCGAGCGGCCGATCGGTCGCCCATTCGCTCCTGATCACCGTACTCATCGCCGGCCTCGTCACCTGGGGCGCCCACGTGCTCCACCGCTGGCGCCCTGCGCACCGCTGGGTCGGGCGTCTATGTGTCGTCACTCCGGCGGCGTTCAGCATCGGCTACCTGTCGCATCTAGTTGGCGATAGTCTCGGGCCACTGCGCGCGGGCGCTTACGACAGCCTGACCTATCTGGGCTGGCCGCTACTCGCCGCGCCCCGGTATGCGGGCGACAGTGTCGCTCCCTGGATTCGCATCCTCGAGCTATACCGCCAGTCAGGGACCCACCCGGAACGTCCTTTGATCGTGACGGCGCTGCTCGTGTTCATCTCGCTGCGCGTCTGGGCCCGGTTCGGCCCGCCACGGCCCGCCGACGGCTGACCGCCGGTGGCGCCGGGCTGCGAGGCGCGTCGCCGACCAGCCCGCCACTCTCGAGTGGGCGGCGCTGGCCGCGCGGGCGGGCGCCGGGGGGCGGATTCACACGACGGGCGGTGCGACGGAAGGGCCCACCGACTACATAACTGTTTGGCACCCCTCGGCCGACGGCACGCCCTGCTTCGCAAGCCGCACCTGCCACCGACACTCCTGCCGGCTGGCGTCGACGAGTGACGACCGGTGGAAGCTCCAGCGGCTGGTCTGGGCGGCGCCCCACTGTCCCCGACTGCCATGGACCGGCTACTGCACACGGCTGGCCGACTGCTCGAGCGACCGAATCCCCGCACATTCGAGGGTAGCACTCGTCGCCACCTCCTCAAGTCCGAGCGTCGAATGGGCAGTACAGTAATAGAACACACTCGACGCGCCCGATTTCGTATTGATGACGTCAATCCGGTAGGTTGCGGCATCATCACAGGTCGGCCACCATTCGCAGGTCATGTTATGTGTCAACTATTACCACGATATAGTTGTTTGCTGCCACTCTCGGGTTAATCGCCTCCTAACAGGTAGTTTCGGCTTGGATGGAGTGCCTTTCTCGAGCAGCCCTCGACAGTCCACACAGTGAGATGTCCTTGAGTTCATCATCATCGACGACAGGTATCTGCGGTACCAGTTACTGCAAACGCGCTCGAGGAACGCGAGATAACAGATGACTTGTGAACTACTCCGCCCTACCGCGCTCGGGCCTCCCCGGCCCTCGCTTGGTGCGGACGGAGCGTCCTGTTTCTGTGTCGGAACGTGCAGGAACAGATCCCACAGCGTCCACAAGACGCTCCGCGTCTCGTGCGGCCCGGCAGAACGCCATAATGAGTGACAGAAGTTATGGGCATAGACTGAGACGGGCGAGTGATGGGAGGAAACCGGCGAGGCGATCTTGTTCGTCATCTAAGTGAGCAGGAGTTGGATCGTCTGCTGGACGAAGCAGACGATCCAAAGATCATCAAGCGACTCACCTTTGTCAAACGTCTCTACAAGGGAGCAACGTACGAGGAAGCAGCCGACGACGTTGGCAAATCTGCGTCGACTGGAAGTCGCTGGGCGCGTCGATGGAACGATGGCGGACTTGGTCAGTTGACACCGAACTTCGGGGGCGGAAGGCCCCCGAAGCTCGGTGACGAGGAACAAGAGCGTCTGTTAGAACTTCTCCGGGAGGGGCAACCCTGGAAAGCACAGGAAGTTCATCAGCTCTTGGACGAAGAGTTCGGTGTAGAGTACCATCCGGATTATCTCGGTCGATTCCTCCGGAATCTCGGACTGTCCTACGCTAAACCACGTCCAAAGCGCCCCTCTCGGCCAGAAAACGCAGATGAAATCCTCGAAGAACGCGTCACAGACGCGTTCGACGAGGAGACAGAGACGGCACATAACAAGCGTCCTGATGATGAGGACGAAGGATGGGTCCTCGACGACGATATTTGCACGGATGGGGGAACTGTCGTCGGTTTTTGTGATGCTTCGCATCCACAACCATACGACAATTCGCATCGACTGTGGTACGTTGATGATCCGACACTGGAACGACCGCTGGTGAAGCTTGACGAACCAGCGGTCGGGTGCTATACGCTCAACGGCGAAAGTGTCCTGACGTTCCCTGAAGATCAATCGAAAGAGAACATCTGTGCGCTATTAGAGCAAGTCCGCGAGCAGAATCCGGGAACACGGATTCTGCTCGTCTTGGATACCTTCTCGTCTCACATCTGTGAACACACGCGCAAACGCGCACATCAACTCGGTATTGATCTCGTCTTTCTTCCGGTCGGCTCACCACATCTCAACCCGATTGAACAGGTCTGGAAAGTACTCAAACGCACTGCCTCGCCAATCGTGGTGGCGAGCGAGAGCGCGTTCCGAACTCTCGCTCGCCGTCTCTTCGACACCCTTACCGATCGACTCGGATTTGCCAAGTCCTGGATCGATCAATTCCTCAGTCCATATTTGCAAAAGTTATCTTGATAATTACGGCGTTCTGCGGACGGTTCCAGACTCCGCAGGCGGCTTCCCTTTACAGGTGGTTCGGAGTGTCCCGCTCCTACCGGTTGGACACTCGGCCACAACCGACGATGCACGCTTGTTGTCGCGTTTGAACACCGGCGGAAGCGTGGTGAGCATCTTACTCTCACCTTCGACCGAAGGGATAATAAGGGTGCCGATTCACACGAAACCAAGACGTGCGGGCGCTGTATCCCCTCCCTGCTCGCGCCTTCGGCGCTCGCTGCGGATAGCGCGGGACTGTCGGTCCCGCTGACCATGCGAACGGCGTCGCCGTGAGCAGAAGGGGGCTTAGCGCCCTCAATTACAGCTAACCATCCCCGAGAACAGTTCACCCGATACCAAGATTGAAGCGATAATATAACTGAGAGACTCAATATCCTGCCGTTTCGAGTTCGTCTAGGAACGCCGGCCGGTTCGAGTGTTTCTCACGGAGATGTTCAATGAATGGTGCCAGCTCCTTGTCGAACCCGAGGTCCTCCATGTCACGCAAATGTTCGATAACGGTCCTGTAGTGGTCGCGTCCGGTATCGGCTGCCAGAGACAGTTCCAGCAGGTCCCGATATGCCTCGAAGTACGCTTCTGGATCGACCTCGGCGACGGGCTCTCGATACCGCCGAAGCGTCTCGAGGTCATCACTCTCCAGAACCTTCTCAAAGGCCGTTTCGAGGTCGTCCTCGCGGACGTACAGCTCGATTAGTCGGTCGGGATGGATTCGACCGAGTTGGGTTCGTAACCCGTGGGAGATCGACTCCCACTCCTCAGCGGAACTGGCCGATCGTAGACCGTCGTAGGCGTCCCAGTCCTCGAAGCGGACGAACAAGATCCGGAGCACCTCTCGATAGCGCTCGTCGTCGTGTCCACGGTAGAACTCGGCTGCCAGCTGATGGACGTTGACAGAGTGTGGAAACTCCTCCAGTCCGTCCTCGACGACCTCCTGTGCTCGCTCGTCCTGTCCATCGGCTCGTAGCACGTCGACGTATTGGCGATAAAACTCGCTCCGTTCAATATAGACGTCCTCGAGGACAGCGGCTAGTTGCTCGCGTTCCTCGAGTTCTGAGAGGATCCACAGATAGGTCGACAGGAGCTGTTGTTCGTCCACGTAGAGACTCAGTTGTTGATCAGGACGACCATCGCCACCTCGAGACCCGGTCGTCTCCCCATTCTCGTCCGGTCGCGACTCCATTTCCTCAAGGATGGTCGTGAGCGTCTCACCGACGAAGTCGGTCACCTCGAGTGGGCCGATATCGAGATGTTCGACATCCAGTTCAGCACCGGTGAACGATTCGACCTCGAGTCGCCACTGGGTCGGATCCGGAACTCTCTCATCTGTCTCGACGGCATTGTCGATGTCTGTCTGTGGTGTCCCGCTTTCTGATCCGGGCCCGGCTGCAACGACCGCTCCCGTCTCGTTACTGGCGATGCCGTCCAGCGCTGGAAGGTCGGATTGCACGAGTGAGAGCAGATGCTCGAGATTATCAGCTGTGGTACACACTTCACGGAGCGCGCTGTCGTAGTAGCCCCGGATGAAACGAAACTCGGCAGTTCTGTACTGCTCGTAGAGGTACTCGAGGTGCTCACACACTGTCTCGAGGTCGAACTCCCCCTCGCAAAGACACGCGGCGTAGGCATCGATGGCAGACTCGAGTTGGCGACCGTAGTGGCCACTACTGTTATCGATCCGTTCCAGGTTCTCGCGTATCGCCTCCGCCAGAGCCCGGTAGATTTCGAGGGCACGGTCGTACTCGCCGTTCTCCCGGTAGGTCGCTGCGAGGTCGTCGTATTCGGTGAACTCGAGGTGGGTGTCGTACTCGACAATCCCGCGGCGGCCGGCGACGTTCTCGAACCGGCGGTCAATATCACGCTTGTAGTCGGCGACGCTTTTCTCGATCGGCTGGCCGACCGTGGCAAGAAACCGCTCTCGAAGAGACTCGTTGTCGGCGAGGACCGCACGCAGAAAGTCCCGGAGCGTCTCGACGTCCGCGGTCTCGAGTGCTGACTCGAGGTCATTGCCCGCTATCGACGTCTCGAGAGACACGAAATCCGACGCACTCGATGGTTCGTCCGAAGTCGTATTCTCCTGGAACTGATCGATTATCGCGTCGTATCGGTCTCGCACTGCCAGCAACACTGCAACGATGTGTTTGCAGTCGCCCGCGTAGTCGTACGGACAGGAACACCATCCGTCGAAGTTCTCGGCAGAGAGGTCCACCGTCGTCCGGTATTCCCGGCTCCCCCGCACTTTTGCAGTTACCTCATATCCCTCGACCGTCAGCTCCCGTACACGCCCTTCTTCGAAGTAGGAGACGCCGCGCTGGAACGACTGTGCGGTACAGATATCCCGAATCGCGTCGCGGATTGGTTCGTAAATCTCGGCGACGGGCGGGTCGGTGCTGGTCCCGTCTCGAGACCCGGAACGCGAGTCTGAACCGAAACCAGACGAGTCAGGTGACCACGACCAGTCCTCAAGTGGCACACGCTCGGCTACTGCTGGCGTCCCCCTCGCCTCGACTTCCTCGAGAAAGCCGATGGCGGTTTTCGTTGGGTCGACGTTCCCCCAGCCGTGGTGGGTACCCCAGAACTCCGTTGCCCACACGAGCTCGTCGTCGGCGACGATGCCGACATTCCCCACGATGTCCTCCTGGTCGCGATACCGCTTGGAGGGGGCACCGCCGAGCCCTTTCTGGAGTGTCTGGTTGTACGTGAAATCGTCCCAGGCGTCCTCGAGTGACCGGGTCTCGGCCTCACCGACGAACTCCCGCGGCGGCGCTCGCTGTGGTTTGACCTGGACGACTTCGACTGGAATCGCGTGTTCCTCGTGGATCGACCCGAGTAACTCGAGTGTCCGACGGTGATCGACCCCGACGTCCGCTTCAGCGTAGTAACGTAGTTTCATTGTCGTCTCGAGTGCATATGTGAGAGTACAAACGGTCGCGTCTTGATGGCTTTGATATCTGTGAGAGAAACACCCACACGGTGACCGAAGAAGGGTTGGAGACCATCAGGCAGCCGGATCAATTCCTGCAAAGCGCATCGTGGAAGCACGAAGCCTACCCTCACGGAGCGAATGATATCTGCCGTGAGCGAGTAGGGTGAGATAGTTCACGACTCGGTGACGTTCACCCAGAGGTGAACGGAGTACTCTGTGTCGTTCATCGAGGGCTCGGCTGGCACGTCGCCACCAGGGAAGAGTAGCCAAACTATCCGCTGGTTCTCCCCAGTCATCGTTGGCTCGAGATTGAACTCGTGGTGCCAACGCTCGTTGTGCGCGATCGTGGTGTTAAATCGATCAAGTTCGCGCTGTTCTTGAACGACTGTCTCGTTGACCGTCGTATTAGTATCTCCCTCACTGGTAGCCGTCTCGTTCTCGACCACCTCGACTTCCTGCTCCAGGACCACCACCGTGTACTCTGTCGTTTCGTGTTCGTGGTTGTCGATCCCGACGATCAGTTCTTGGCTCTCTCCTTGGACGAACTCGGTCGGATAATCGTCGGCGACCAGTTCACCGTTGTCGTCCTCAGTTAATAGATAGATCGCTGAGAATTGCTCTCCGTCGGCTGGGACCGTCACCGCATAACCTACGCTCCCGGCTGCGAGTATGACCGATATCGCCAGCAAGACGTTCAATGCAGCATCTGCACGCGTATCTGGTTCAAGCAACTCCGTGCGGCCGGCAACGTACCATTCTCGGTAAGGTACCTGAAACCGCTCGTCGACCGGCAGTGCCCGTCGGCGTCCTGCTGCCACAGCTGTCGAAGTAAGTGTGAAGCCACTGACTGCCACTACGACTGGCACCAGACGAATTCCCCAGGGCGTGAAGTTCAGCACGAGGCCGATCAGGGGAACGATTGCAATACTAAGCCCGAAGGAGAGCGCGACGCGCTCGATGCCATCGATTCCGGACCGTGAGGCAATCGAGTCGTACCACCCATCCGGATCCGAGTCATCAACAAACGTCTGGCTGTCTGGTGATGTAGACTCGTCATCTGATACAGGTGACTCACCAGCCTCGGGAAACAGCGCCGCGATAAACGCATAGCCAGGGACGAAGAGGACGAACGCGAGGCCGAGTGGAACCCGGAGTGGCGTCTCCCGAATCACAGGGGCCAGTGCAGTGATGTTAGTCGCGACAACGAGCACCAGCACAGCAGCGAGATCAGCGGGCAGTTGTCTGACTGGTCGTGGGAGCAACAACCACAATGACCGGAACGCAACCATTCAATCAATAGTACTGACAACGGAGGTAAAAACAAACCGAAAGGTATGCGCGAACGCCGTCGATAACTTTCTATCAGTTGTTGGTAATACGATTTCTTTATTCAGCCGCACCGCTGTATTCTTCTCGCCCGAGTCATCCTGATTCTGGTGTTCCATTGGTGGCCTATTAGTCGTTACTTCTCTGATGTCTCATCCGAGTGTGTCACAGAAAGCCTTCCAGATGCTTTGTTTCAACTCCCTCTGATTGAATCAGCCGATGAATAGATGTGTGAAGTGAACGACCGGGCCTGGTTTCACTCTAATTACTGCTCCTTCCAGATCAGCCCGTCAATCTGGGCTTCCATCACTGTTTCTTCGTCCTCATTCTGGCAAACGACTGAACTCGTTATCGTGTAGCGGTCCTCTTGTTCTTCGACCGTTTTATTTGTCCACTCGCACCTGATAGTGTTCCCTGTATAGACCGGCTGAAGAAAGTCGAATTTCATCGTTCGAGCTATATAACTCAAATCTCCGCCAATTTTCGTCGGTAACGTTGCTGTGAGCAACCCTTGAACGACTAAGTGACCCTCCTCGTCAGGTTCTGTGTGAATCTCTTGCTGATCCCCCGAAACCTCACCGAACTGGTTGACATCCTCCGTGGTAAAAGTCCGTTCGTAGGTGTAGGTATCACCTTCCTCTGGCGGCATGGATACTGACATGAATGCGCTCTCTACCCTACTGCAATGAGAGATAAGAAATCTACGATGGGATAATTCAAAATGCTGAACGTACAATCATAGGAATTAACAGCTCTGTTGAAACACTCAGAGAGTTACAGATTCGCCCCGTTGTTTGACTGAATGCAGGCCTTCCCGAAGTCGCGGTTACTCCGGTTCGTGGAACAAGCGATGCACTTGGCTCGGCGAGCTGTCGCTCGCTACTCTTCGAAATTCTCGAAACGACAGTATACACTGCATCAGCACATCGTCTTGCTTTGCCTCAAAGTTCGGAAGAATACGACGTACCGAATGCTACTTGACGAACTTATCGAGATGCCTCGGGTTTGAGACGCCCTCGATCTTGAGGAACTCCCCTTCTCCTTCGACGTTGTGTAAGGCGTTCAACCGTCTTGACATGGCTGTTTGGCAGGTTCTTCTCAATCACTCAATCACGCTTCTCCCGACCAACGGTGTCGTCGGAATCGATGCCTCCGGCTTTGACCGTAGTTACGCCTCGAAGCACTACACGAAGCGAACGAGGTTGACGATTCAGCAGTTGAAAGTTACACTTCTCGTGAACACGAGGGCGAACGCGATCCTCGACCTACACATTACGACTACCAGAAAACACGACTCTCAGATTGCGCCCTCGCTCATCAAGCGCAATGCCGACGAAGTAGCGGCTCTGCTCGGAGATAAGGGGTATGACGACCAGGCGATTCGCGCGTTAGCCCGTGAAGAAGATGTTCGTCCGCTCATCAAGCACCGAGAGTTTTCGTCGCTCCACAAAGCGTAGAACGCTCGGCTGGACGCCAACCTCTATGGGCAACGGAGTCAGAACGAGACGGTGAACTCCCGCCTGAAACGGAAATATGGCGCATTCGTCCGCTCACGACACTGGTGGAAGCAGTTCCCGTGAACTCGTTGTTGGCTGTCTCACTCACAACATCGACAAGACACTCTGAACGTTAGATATAGAGGATTTACTGAGTACGGTAGGAGATTGCCAGTCCCTCACCGACAGGGAGAATGTATGTCTCAAATGCGGTGTCATTTTTTAGATGGTTGAAAAACTCCGCCACGGTTCGAGTGCGCTCATTCGGTGGCGTTTCACCGTTCAATGTGGCAAGGAGTTCTTCTGGAGTGAGGATTTCCTCGTAAATAGCCACGTTGTCGATGAGGATCGCTCCACCGGGGTCAACTAACCCGCGTGCAATATCGAAGCCAGGAATGTAATCTGCGGTATCGTGATCAAGAACGACGAGGTCGAAGGAGTCAGTACAATTCTCGGCAATTTCGAGGGCGTCCCCATGTTTGAAGACTGCACGTTCGGAGAGGTTACCGCGCTCAAAATAGGTTCTGGCGTCACCGAGTAGTTCGCTATCGCGTTCAGTGAGGACTATTGTTCCGTCATCGGGAAGTGTTTGAGCAATCCAGTAGGCGGAATAACCATACCCGGAACCAAGTTCGAGTACAGACTGAGCGCCCAACAGTCGGGTGCAGAGAGCAAAGGTGCGACCAACCTCAGCCCCGACTGTCGGAAATTCCTCTTCTTCAGCTCGCAGCTCCATATCATTGAGCACCTCGTCAGATTCCGTCCCCGCCCACTCAATAAGTTGACCCACAGCATCGGAGTGAAGTTCTGCCATACTCGTCAATTGCTGGGAGGTAGCAAATCGCTTGCCCTTAGTAAATTCCAGCCCTACCTAACAACTTTTTCAGCAGGAAAAGTATCGAATCAATAGGGTTTCAACAGAGCCGAATTGGCATAAATTTACATATTTTCGGTTTTAACGGTGGTTGACGTAGCCATTTCTACCCAGGAACATTCTGAGTTGAGTAATCAAAAATGTTACTGGGAAATAACCGTCATAATTACTGAATTCCTATGCCGTCTTTTATCTTCAATAGAGTAACTAATCAATATCTCTTGATAGGATATTAAGTATAGGATCGGGGTGTGGGCTATTAGAGGTAAAAATTAGCTATGGACACAATCACATTGAAACGCGGTCAAGAGACCGTTCAGTTCGAGAAACATCCTGAGTACTTTGCCGTGCGTTTGAACCAAGGGGCCGCTGACGATGAGGAATCTTTAGAAACAGCCACCGGAACGTCACAGCGCGACGTTCACCACGTCGAATCAGTGCCCGAGGAGCGATTCGACATCTTCGCCGTCGCAGATCCCGATGAATTGGAAGAAACGATGGATGAGACGCGTGATGCACCTGCCTCCGATATAGTCACTCACGTGTACACGATGCACGATGGATCGGGGGAGGGGATGATCCCCACTGGGACCATGACGGTACAGTTCAAACCGGACGTTGCGATCGACGAGCAAAACGAAATCCTCGCCGAATTCGGGCTTGAAGTGCTTACGGACCTCGATTTCCTTCCTGACGGATATACTGTCAGACTCACACACGATTCGACAGAGAACCCGCTGAAGATCGCCGATAAACTCCAGGATCGCACCGAAATCGAGACCGCAGAACCGGATCTCCAGTTCCAGATCCAATTCTATCGGTTTCCGGCCGATACTCTGTACCAGGAACAGTGGCATCTCAACAATCGGGGCGATGTCGCCGGGCTGACGGCCGGCGCCGACGTCAAAGCAGAAGGGGCTTGGGAGTACACGATGGGGACCCGGGACGTTACCGTTTGTGTCACAGACGATGGCTTCGATCTCGAGCATTCGGATTTCGATGCCCCTGGAAAAATCGTCGGGCCCGCTAATTTCGGCGAAGACGGCGACCTAGACGATGTGCGTCCAGTACAACGCAGTGATAATCACGGTACTGCGTGCGCTGGCGTCGCGATCGCCGAAGCGAACGGAACCGGTGTCGTGGGACTGGCACCTGGTTGTTCGTTCATGCCGGTACGGACGTCCAAGTGGCTGTCCGATCCAGCCATAGTGAGCGTGTTTCAGCACGCGATCCGAAATGATGCAGATGTAATAAGCTGTAGTTGGGGTGCAGCCGGTTCGTACTTCCCGCTCTCGACGCAGATGAACGCGATTATTCGCACAGCGGCAAGACAGGGACGCCGGAACGGAAAGGGCTGTGTCATCCTGTTCGCAGCCGGAAATGCTGATCTCCCATTGGATGGCGAAAAGGAGGGGACGCGCTCTCACCAGGGATTCGCTCTCCACCCCGATGTGATTGCAATCGGCGCATCTAACAGTCACGACAAACGATCGTCATACAGTAACTACGGACCGGAGCTGACCGTCTGTGCGCCCTCGAGCGGTTCACCTGGGCGGGGAATCGTCACCACCGATCGACGCGGGTGGCAGGGCTACACTCGTACCGATTACACCCAAACATTCGGCGGAACCTCGAGTGCAACCCCACTCGTGGCCGGACTCGCTGCGCTCCTGCTCTCACTCGATCCCGAACTGTCTTCGGTCGAAGTAAAGCGGATCCTGACGACGACAGCCGACAAGATCGATGAAGATGACGGCGAGTACGAGGACGGACACTCTCCTTGGTATGGACACGGTCGGATCAACGCACAGAGAGCGACCGCTCTCCTGGCGGGTGACGGTGACGAAGAGTTCCCAAACGAACTTTCGCTAAATCATCGAATTAACCGATCGATCCCCGAAACGGGAGAAATCGAAGACACCATCGATTTCCCGTTGAACGTCACCCCGAAAAGGGTAGAAGTGAGCATAAAGATTCGCCAAGCTGAACACGATACCATGCAAGTAATTCTTATCCCTCCGGCCGGCGAGGAAATCATCCTTACGGAGCGTCTCGATGGACCATCGGCGACGCTCTATCGGCGATTCCGCTCTGGTGACAATCCTGAAAAGTTCAAAGAGGCGTTAGAGAACTCGGCCGAGGGAAGCTGGCGGTTGCGGATTCGAGACACGGCCGAAGAACCGACCGGAACGCTCGAGAAGTGGGGATTGGCCGTTGCGCATACCGAATCCAACACAGAGTAGTTCCAGCCATGAACCGACTACATTTACGCATCGTATCTCACACACCCCCTCTATCAGATTCTGTATAGTAGCCGACCAAAACTATGGATTGCGCTGCTGATCGCTAGCAGTGCGTGCTTCACCTGTACTTGCCGTCTTATGAGTCGTCACATACAGAGTGCAGGACGTATTTATCACACGCTTTTATCATACTAAGCCGGGCCTTACGATCGGCGTCTTCGCCAACAGTACCGCCTGAGGGAAAGGTGATCGGAAGAAGAGTGCTGTGACCGATTTGTCAGTCGTCGGCTGGTGCACCATCGCTCGATTGCTCGTCATGACCACACAACTGCCAGGCTCGCTCGAGAATACGCAATGCCTCGTCCGTCGAAACGCTATTACGACCGAATGCGGCGCGTTCGTATCCCTGCGTAATCTCGAAGAGTAACCCGGCGTCTGTCTCATAGTTGCTGCAATAGGTTTGGTAGAACTCCCAGTGAGTTAGCGCACCCTGTTTATCGATCCGTGCTGCCAGTGCTCGGCGAACCGCTGCATAGCTCGTTCGTGTCGCGTCGTCAGACTGTCCGTGTGTGAGTTGCTCGTGTGCCCGTTCGAGTAGCGGTGTGATGGTGTCTAGCGACGGATCCGACGGATTATCAGCGGCAGTTGTCCCGTCCAATGGAGACTGCCCGTCATCCGCCGGTGGCTCATCAGCGGCGGTTGTCCCGTCTAATGTAGACTGCCAGTCACCTGCTGGGCCGTCCGATGGAAGCTCTGCCGCGGACCGACGGTACCACCAGAGGCCAAGGCTGGCTGCGCTCACTACGAGGAAGCCGCCAGCGAGCCAGACCGATGCCGGTAGCTGCATTCCCGCCTCACTGACCGTAACGACCGTGTCAGCGGTTGATGGTGCAAGATTAGAGCCATTCCCCTCGTAGACAGCAGTAACTGTCACATCCCCCTCACTAACTGAGTCAGGAACGGAGACCGTCTCACCGAACGTCCCACCCGCTTCGGTTGTAACATTACCAACGACCGTTCCGTCAACTCGAAGCTGCACGGTCTCGCCTGCGACCCCGTCGCCATCGACGGTGCCAAGTGTCCCGTTGACCGTAATCTCTCGATCGCCAGTCGACGCCCCCTCGATCGAGAGCTCGCTTTCGGTCTCGCGGACGGTCACAGTCGTTGTGGCGGTCGTCGCGGCGAGGGCCTGATCATCGAACGGCAGTCGGACGTCCAGTTCAGCCTCTCCGTCGGGGACAGACGCTGGAACCGTCACCGTTCCGTCGAACACACCGTCCGTGACGGTGGTCGTTCCAATTTTCTCTCCTTCCATAAACACAGCAAGAGTGACCCCATCGACGGGAATGCCATCGACCGCTAACTCGCCGGCAACGGCTGCCTCATCGCCGTACGATACCTCACGACTAACCTCGTCCAGTGAGACGGTCGGTTCAGCCTGCTCGATCGAGACACTGACGTTCGACTCGTCGCCTAGATACACCGACTGCGACTTGGGAACGTATTGGACGGTGAGTTCGTCGGTCGATAATTGCTCGTTGGTCGGGCGATACTCGAACGTGAACCCACCTGCTGCATCCGTCGTGACCCACTCGGTGTGGTTCCCGACAGCGAGTTTGATTCTCTCGTTCGCGATCGGAGTCCCATCAGCTGTCCGTAGTTCGCCCGCTGCAACAAGTGGCTCGAGGAACGAGATCGTCTCTCGTTCGGGCGTCAGCGTCAGCTCTGTTTCCTTAAACAGCTGTTCGCGAACGACTTCCTGCTCGGTTTGGATCGTTTCAGTAACGTCCTCGATTGCCGTGTCTGCCTCTGAAAGATCGGCGTTCGTTTGGTCCTCGATCTCGTCGTAGCTTGTCCGAACTGAGCCACCGAGGGACTCGGTCTCGTTAGCAAGTGTCTCGAGTTCACGTGCGAGTTCACGCGCGCGCTCTTCATTTCCCGCCTCACGGGCTGCTTCGTACTCGTCTTTCGTTTCCCAGTACTCCTGAACGGTTTCGGATAGCTGGGACTGCTTTTCGCCGGCTTCTTTAAATTCGTCTTCTTGACTTTCGCCGTCAGTCTGTCCCGCGACATCGACGTATTGCCCGAGCCGCTCGCGATATTCCTCGCCGACATAGTCACTCGCGAGTTCGTATTCGCCCTCGCTCAGTTGGATCGCTCCCTCGCTAAGCTGCGTCGACAGATAATCCGCCAACCACCGTTCAACGCCCTCGAGGTCACCGTCCTCGGAGTATTTGTTTGGATTCCGATGGGGGGTTGTCTCGTTTTGCTGGACCGCGACACGGTAGACGGCATCGTCGTCCGCCGCACTCGCCGGATTCGCCATGCCAATCCCACTGGTAACCGCTGTTACGATGATCAGGAAGGCGAAGACAGGCGAAAGACTACCGACAGTATTCACAGCTGAAGGATTTTCGTGCATCCCAATAAGGTATTCTCTCGAGCAATGAGACCCGCCACAACCGACTGGTTTGTCTATAGGCGGTGCAGGGCGAGTTCCTCCGGGCTTGACCCCATGGCGGTCCACATGCCAGAGTACAATCAGATCTCCGCCTGCATCTCGATTCTAGATCCTCTCGCCTGTTTGCAATCAGTACTTTGAACACGGTCACGGAAATCTGTCCAGACATGTATCCCACGCGCCAGGGATGGACGGTCGCCGCACTCGCCGTTGTCCTCGCCGTCCTCGCAGTAGTGTTCGCACGGCCACTCGTGCTCGTCGGGTCGGCCCTCATCGGCGCGTGGCTGCTGACCCACCAATATCGCTTCACCCGTGACCTCGAGCAAACAGTAGAATCGCTGTCTGTCGTTCAGTCCCCCGCCCGTATGGCCGTCCAAACGGGAGACGAAACTCCGGTCACGCTTACCGCGACGCGAGAGGCCAAGACGGAACTAACACTCGAGATTGCTGCTGGGCTACCGGTCACAGCGACCGCAATTAGACCGTTTCTGATTTCACTTGAACCAGGTGTCGAACAGGCAAACCGAACACGGACGGTCACCTGGCCCGTTGCTGGTCGTCACACGTTCGACAAAGTGACCGTAACAGCGACGGACGGACTGTTCCGAGAGACGATGACGCTTGGTTCGACACCAACAATGATCGTCGAAGAACTCAGCCCGCCATCAATCCACGTCGGCGAGGGTGGTGACCGGATTGCCACGTCGTACGGGTCTCACGAATCTCGACGAACCGGAACGGGGATTGAACCGGCTGAACTTCGTGAGTACCACCCCGGCGATACGGGGAAACGGATCGACTGGAAGGCAACGGCACGGCACACGACGCCGTACGTCCGCGAGTACGAGGCCGAGAGTGACCGCCGGACCCTGTTGGTCGTCGACCACCGTAGCTCACTTGCGATGGGTCCACAGGGCGAAACAAAACTTGAAGCCCTTCGCGAAGTAGCCCTCGTCATTGCAAGGAACACCCGTCGACTCAATGACCCGCTCGGGCTCGTAACGGTTGGTGACGGTGGAATCACCAGCTACCGGAAACTAGCATCGCCAGCCGTCAATTACAGGCCAGTTCGCCGTCAACTGCTCGCTCTTGAGCCGACGATAGCGGCGGACACGGCCGTCTCTAACCGAAAGGGGACCTCGATCAAGAACAGCACAGAGGCAGATTTGAGTGGATCGGGCGCGTTTCGATCCTCGATCACTCAACTGAGCACGGTCAGCGCAGGCAGAAACAGCGTCTCGTTTCTACAACGGAACACCACCCCCGCGGATGCCGAGCGGTCGTTCTCCGACCTCGAAGAGACAGATGATACGTTTGCACGGACACTGCGTCCTTTTTATTCTGATCGACAAAGATACCAGGAACGGATCGCCGAGGAACCACTATACGGAGCGACCCACAAGGGAGTGACGAACGCACAGAATTCGATCTGGACTGTCATCTGTACTGATGATTCACGGCCAGCGGAGCTCCGCGAGACGGTCTCGCTCGCACGCCAGAGCGGAAACGAGGTCTTGGTTTTACTCACACCCTCGGTACTCTACGAACCGGGCGGGCTGGCGGATATAGAGCAGGCCTACGACCGCTATGTCGAATTCGAGGAGTTCCGGCGAAAACTCACTCGTACCAGGAACGTAACTGCCCTCGAGGTCGGGCCGGTCGATCGGCTGTCAGCTATTCTCGAGACAGGCCGCTCGAAAGGTGGTTATTCGTGAGCGCCCGAATCGATACGGTCCCGGTCGCGACCGGCCGCGGCTGGTTGACCGTCATCTCTCTCGCTGCGATTGTCGTTGCGTTTGGTGCTGCCGCTGGCCCGCTCGGCGTGCTCGCAGGAATCGCGACGGCACTTGTCGGCTACCTGTTTGGGATACCATATGCGCTTGCGGCCGGTCATGTTGCACTCGCCGCATCCTTTCCGAACGGGATCGACCCATCCCCGTTCGTCATCGTCGAAGTCACGTTCATAGCCGTCCTGCTCGTATCCATCCGCTGGACCACTAGTCCCGGTCGCATCACGCTCGTCGCGATCACAAGCGCTCTCACGTTGACAGGCGCTATGTGGCTCGTTGTCGGCTCACAACCGGTCTATATGGCCGCCGCAACAGTGATCGTTCTCCTCGCAATCGCCTCGTATGGTTTCCACCGACTCGAGCTTATTCGACTCGGGCTGGTTCCAGACCCGGACCACGAAGACGGAGAACAGGCATCCCAGACCGATACCGAGCGGACTGCTGAATCAACCATTGATACGGATACTGGGACGGCCACCAGATCGACGATTGAATCCTCCACTGAAAACTGATATATGAGTACAATATGAGTACAAGTGACGTTGACCGAGATGAGACGACGACCGACCTGGACGCTGACCAAACAAACGAACAGGATGATAACCAGCTCGAGCTCGCGGCACGGACGGAACTTCTAGAGGCGGAAAACAAGCGGTTACGGGCCGAGTATGCTCGCGCCAAGCAATCGCGATACCGTCGCACTGCAGCGGGACTCGCTCTCGTTGGTACCTGTGCGGCCCTCGCCGCAGTCCTCTTCCCTGATGGACGGGAGGTGCTCTTCGCACTTGCTTCGGTGGGTCTATTTGGGGGGGTACTCACTCACTACCTGACGCCTGAAACGTTTGTTACTGCGAATGTTGGAGAACGGATCTATGCTGCGATGGCAGCCAACGAGGCCGCAATCGCCAGCGAACTAGGCTTGAGCAGTGATCGGGTCTACCTCCCGACCGACGATGCCGCAGATACCCGCCTATACATTCCCCAGCAGACGGCCAACGAACTGCCCACGCTCGACAAACTTGAGGGGCCGATCCTGACGGATCCTGAGCACCGGGGACTTGTCCTCGAGCCCACTGGAGCAACGCTGCTCGAAGAGTTCGAGCGTGCGTTGACCGACGAGTTCGCGACTGCGCCAGCACCGCTTGCAACCCAGCTCGCTGACGGCCTCGTCGAGCAGTTCGAACTCGCAGGTAATGCCGAGCCAGATGTCGATGTAGCCTCGAACCGTATCACCGTCGCCATCGACGATAGCGCGTTCGGCGATCTTGACCGCTTTGACCATCCGATCATCTCATTTCTCGCAGTTGGGTTCGTCACTGGGCTCGAGCGGCCAATCCGACTCGAGGTCACACCAGCCAACGAGCGATCGGACTGGCTGGTCACCTGCCGGTGGGATGATCGCACAGATCAAGAAGATGTAGATGACGCTGCTATCGATTGGGAAAGTAACGAAAAAGACGACACCGGTAACGAGAAAGACGAAATCGTATGGGAGTGAAGTCTCCGTTTACTCGGGAATTTGGTATCGCTGTCGTTCGCTGCAGCCGATTCAAGACGCCTGCTTCGTATCAGCTCCTGGCGGCTCGATCGTATCCACGATCTCTGCGACGATAGCTTCAGGGTCGACATCGCTTAGATCGGCGCTGGTGCTCAACACGAGCCGGTGACGCAGCACTGGTTCAGCCATCGTCTTTACGTCATCCGGAATTACAAAGTCGCGGCCCCGGATCGCGGCACGCGCCTTGGCACCATTGAGAAACGCCAGGGTCGCGCGCGGTGAGGCACCGTGTTCGACATCAGCATGCGATCGCGTCGCGGCGACGAGATCGATCGCGTACTCCTTGACAGCCGGTGCAACGAAGGCTTCTTGAACGGTCTGGCGCGCATAGGCGAGCTTCTGTGGCTCGATGACTTGTTCGACATCCTCGGGACCGAGTTCCGGATTATCGTCAAACCGGTCGAGTAACTCCCGCTCGTCCATTCGATTCGGCAGATCGAGCGTCAGCTTGAATTGGAAGCGGTCACGCTGGGCTTCCGGGAGCTTGAATACCCCTTCAGACTCGATCGGATTTTGGGTCGCGACAACCATAAACGGATTCGGTAACGAAAGCGTCTGGCCCTCGATGGTCACGCGACGTTCTTCCATCGCCTCGAGCAACGCGCTCTGGGTTTTCGGTGTCGCGCGATTGATTTCGTCAGCAACCACGAGGTTTGCGAAGATGGGACCACGCTGGAGTTCGAACGTCCCCGCCCCCTGTCGGTAGATGTGCGTTCCCGTGATGTCGGCCGGGAGAGTGTCCGGGGTCATCTGGATTCGGTTGTATTCCAGGCCAGTCGTCCGTGCGAAAAGATTCGCAAGCGTCGTCTTGGCGATACCTGGGACCCCTTCAAGCAGGAGGTGGCCACGAGTCAGTAACGCGACCGTCAAATACTCGACTGCCTCGTCGTTGCCGATGAGAACACGGTCGATCTCTCTGCGAAGTAAGTTATAGATGGCTTCGGGATCGGCACTCGTTCCCCCGGCCGAATCAGTGGTACCGCTCATTCGTCTGTCTCAGTTTCCGAACGGGGATGGTTAAGTGCTGTTATCATGTGCTGGATCTGATCTTCATCCCAGTCAGGATGCTGTCTGCGCAGGAACTCGGCGCGTTCGGCATCAGAGAAGCCAGGACTATTCGTCCCACCAATGCGATTCCTGGCAGGCTGGAAGCGCGCTGGCAGTCGGGATTGCACGGCCTCGAGTGCAGACGTAACCCGGATCTTCGAGACGGCAGCAACAAATCCGATGCCAACGGTACCAACGAGCAACTGTAACAGTGGGGAGCCTCGGGTCGCCAGCATCGCAGCGGTCAGCGGAGGAACTCCGGCACCGTGTGACCGGTCGAAGATCACGTGATCGGCATCAGCATATAATCCGCGCACGAACGCGGTATTGTCCGGTTCACCGTACATCGCGTTGATCGTGATACTTGGGTCGCCGACGACGACAACTTTCCCATCGCTGACGTTTTCGACGGTGGCGACTGGATACGATCTGAGTTCGTTCTGCTCGTTTAGATTGGCATCCTCGGGACCAAGATATGCGAAGTCACTGGTTTCAACCAGTACCGTTGCGTCCCCGGGTTTGATCGCTGTCGCATAATTGAGCGTCAGTTGCTCGATATTGGTCGTGAGCGTGTAGTTCTCAACACTCGTCGCGACCGGCATCGTCGGCCCGCGGAAGTGGTGACGTTCGTCCCGGAGAAGTTGTCCGTCAACCCGCGCCTCGGCACCAATATCGGCTAACAATGTGTTCCCTGTCTTATCAAAGTTCTCGAGGACAACTAGTGTGCCACCCTCAGCGACGAACTCTTCAATTCGTTCAGCGTCCTCTCCCTCGTAGGGTTCGTCCGGTGCGATGATGAATGCGACCGTCTCGTTGGCCGGCAGTTCCTCGTACTGGGCGGTGTCACGAAGGAGATGGCTCTCGACCGTAAGGTCATCCTCAGCATCCTGCCGGAAGTCAGACGATCCATCCCAAGATGGATTGTACGGGCCGAATGCAGTTGACGACGTCGCAGCCACGGTGCCTAGTGTGACGAGTACGGTGATGACAAGTGCGTATAACAGGATCCGCGGCCAGTCGAGCCTGTTATCGCCAAGCCAACTCATCGAATCACCGTCATGACTCGAGCGGCACAGGTGATATGATTGATAATCATATCGGAACCACCTCCGGTGGCAGAATTTCGAGAATCCGTCGCACGACGATGACTGCGAAACCGACGAGACCGAGCAGAATAAGCCAACGGAGCCTTCTTCGCCATGTCGGCGTGACGTTGAATGGAGCCGTAAGCTCCGTGATGATCAGGAAGCCAATCAGAGAGAGAACAAAAACCAACTCGTAGGACAGAGCGTTCAACAGTGTGAGCACGAGGACTGTCGCAATCATCCATGCGATCTGTCCGTGCACAAACTGCATTCGACGCTGAGTTGGCATATCGTAGTCAAGTACGAATCCCTCAAGGTACCTAAACGTAGCGAAGTGAGAATGTCCTCTCTAGATGTTGACCCCAATCACTTGCACGGTGAATTAATCCGTCACGAACGTGCCGATTCCCGGACTCGACGCCTGGAACGGAAGATTCCGAGCGCCGATTTGCACGCTCTCGTTGACGCGGACCACCTTCAGACGTAGCTCTCGAAGCTGTTAGCTGTAATTGAGGGCGCTAAGCCCCCTTCTGCTCACGGCGACGCCGTTCGCATGGGCAGCGGGACCGACAGTCCCGCGCTATCCGCAGCGAGCGAAGCGAGCAGGGAGGGGATACAGCGCCCGCACGTCTTGTTTTCGTGTGAATCGGCACCCTTATTATCCCTTCGGTTGAAGGTGGCAATAAGGTGCTCACCACGCTTCCGGCGGTGTTCACACGCGACAACAAGCGTGCATCGTCGGTTGTGGCCGAGTGTCGAACCGGTAGGAGTGGGACACTCCGAACCACCTGTCAAGGGAAGCCGCCTGTGGAGTCTGGAACCGTCCGCAGAACGCCATAATGATCAAGATAACTTTTGCAAATATGGACTGAGGAATTGATCGATCCAGGACTTGGCAAATCCGAGTCGATCGGTAAGGGTGTCAAAGAGACGGCGAGCGAGAGTTCGGAACGCGCTCTCGCTCGCCACCACGATTGGCGAGGCAGTGCGTTTGAGTACTTTCCAGACCTGTTCAATCGGGTTGAGATGCGGTGAGCCGACCGGAAGAAAGACGAGATCAATACCGAGTTGATGTGCGCGCTTGCGCGTGTGTTCACAGATGTGAGACGAGAAGTTATCCAAGACGAGCAGAATCCGTGTTCCCGGATTCTGCTCGCGGACTTGCTCCAATAGCGCACAGATGTTCTCTTTCGATTGATCTTCAGGGAACGTCAGGACACTTTCGCCGTTGAGCGTATAGCATCCGACCGCTGGTTCGTCAAGTTCACCAGCGGTCGTTCCAGTGTCGGATCATCAACGTACCACAGTCGATGCGAATTGTCGTATGGTTGTGGATGCGAAGCATCACAAAAACCGACGACAGTTCCCCCATCCGTGCAAATATCGTCGTCGAGGACCCATCCTTCGTCCTCATCATCAGGACGCTTGTTATGTGCCGTCTCTGTCTCCTCGTCGAACGCGTCTGCGACGCGTTCTTCGAGGATTTCATCTGCGTTTTCTGGCCGAGAGGGGCGCTTTGGACGTGGTTTAGCGTAGGACAGTCCGAGATTCCGGAGGAATCGACCGAGATAATCCGGATGGTACTCTACACCGAACTCTTCGTCCAAGAGCTGATGAACTTCCTGTGCTTTCCAGGGTTGCCCCTCCCGGAGAAGTTCTAACAGACGCTTTTGTTCCTCGTCACCGAGCTTCGGGGGCCTTCCGCCCCCGAAGTTCGGTGTCAACTGACCAAGTCCGCCATCGTTCCATCGACGCGCCCAGCGACTTCCAGTCGACGCAGATTTGCCAACGTCGTCGGCTGCTTCCTCGTACGTTGCTCCCTTGTAGAGACGTTTGACAAAGGTGAGTCGCTTGATGATCTTTGGATCGTCTGCTTCGTCCAGCAGACGATCCAACTCCTGCTCACTTAGATGACGAACAAGATCGCCTCGCCGGTCTCCTCCCATTACTCGCCCGTCTCAGTCTATGCCCATAACTTCCGTCACTCATTACGGCGTTCTGCCGGGCCGCACGAGACGCTCCACGTCTTGTGGACGCTGTGGGATCTGTTCCTGCACGTTCCGACACAGAAACAGGACGCTCCGTCCGCACCAAGCGAGGGCTGGGTAAGCCCGAGCGCGGTAGGGCAGGGTAGTTCACAGATAGTCATTCATCTACCACCATCATCAGGTCCTGAAATCCTTCTCGGGTATCGTCACCGTATTATATGGAATGCTGGAGTGGATGCGTGTGAGTCGGCCGCAGCTGCTGCTGTAGGCCACTCAGAGAGGCATGAGCCATGAGCAAAGAAACAACCCACACGACACCAGAATCGGACTTCGAACCGCTGCGGGCAACGCGCCGAAGTGCACTTCGCGGGGCGGGCCTTGCCGGAATGCTCGCACTAGCCGGTGGCAGTGCCACTGCCAGCCAAAACGCCTCGGAGGCGAACACCCAGGAGACTGAAACCGAGACGTCAGCAGCTGACGAGTCAGTCCCAGTGACCTGGGAAAACTTCCCACGGGCACAGATTCATCTCATAATGGAGAACATCGTCGAACAGGGCGGGTTCGGCGAGTTTTATCATTACCGAACCCTCCTTCCCCCGGGTGAGCAGCCTGCAGCCTTGCCCAATCACGACACGTTCTATTCGTTCGGTGTCTTCGATCTAACCGGGCCGGTCACCATCACCAAACCGGACACCGGTGACCGCTACCAGTCGATGGTCGTCCTCGACGAGGACCAGTACGTGAAAGGGACTCTCTACGATCCCGGCGAGTACACGTTGACACGGGACGGGATCGGGACGCGGTACACCATCGTCCTCGTCCGCACATTCGTCGACCCGACCGATCCGGACGACGTAGAAACTGTCCATGGATTACAGGACGAACTCGCAGTGAGTCAGGACTCGGCCGGCACGTTCGAAATTCCCAACTGGGACCGCCAGGCACACGACGAACTCTTCGACGCGCTCGTCACGCTCGTCAAAACGATGGACGATTTCGGCGGCGCGTATGGCGATGTCGGCGAGGTCAACCCCGTGAAGTACTTGCTCGCTAGCGTGACACCGTTCGGGTTTCCGGAATCCGAAACGATCTACTCATCGAGGATTCCCGAGCAGAACGACGGTGAGACGCCATACACACTCACTGCCCAAAACGTCCCCGTCGACGCGTTCTGGTCGGTCACCGTCTACAACAGTGATGGGTTTCTCGAGGAGAACGAGTATGACGCATACACGATTAACAACGTGACTGCAGAGCAAGCCGATGACGGGAGTGTCACGATCCATTTCGGCGGAGATCCCGATCAACCGAACTTCCTCTACACCCCAGAGGAGTGGTTCTACGTGGTCCGACTCTACGGTCCCCGCGAGGAGATTCTCGACGGGAGCTATCAGTTCCCCGAAGCTCAACCGGTCGAGTGACAAGGACGCGAACATCGATGTTCTGGCGGCTGAGGCGGTGTGACTCGACCGTCGCTCGTCTTCCGCTTCACACTGACGGTCGTGCTGAACGCATGCTCTGAGTCGGTCACACAATCCCTGACAGAAGTCGAGTAGTTCGGGTGATTCCTGCTGAACTCACAGCGCTACTGTGGCACAGACTGCAAGCTGATCGACAAAGAGTATTGATCAGTCAGTACACGTACGAATACAGCACCGAAGATGAACTGGAGTAGCGCTCGTTCCGATACGGTGTATCGAACGGCACGTATGTGCCTGCTCCGCACAGATCACTCGATCAACTCGGGGCGACTACTTACACCGGTTCTTATACTTCTCGTACTCGCGCTTGGCCCGCTCGTAGTAACCCTGTTTTTTCTTCAGTTCCTTCTTGCTTAGTTGCCCTTTCTGGAATTTCTTTTTGGCTTGTTTGTACTCGCGCTTTGTTCGCTTGACGGCGCGTTTTTTCTGGCAGCGGATCTTTTTCGGCGGCTTCTCGTCTGGACGGACGATGATCAGGGCGGTGGCGCTGACGGGCTCGCCATCTTCGAGGTACGGAGCGTCGAGATCACGGTAGACGGTCGCGGTAAGCTGTTGTGTCTCCGTGAGCGGCGGGGTGAGCGCCACTTTGAGGTTCTCGTACGTCCCGACGTCGAGGTTCGCGGTTCGGCCACGGGCGACGCCGTTCGAGTCGGCAATCTCGACGTAGCCCCCCTCTGAAAGCTCGACTTGCTGGATGACGACGGTAGTGCCGTCGGACTTCTGGTCGTCGAACGTGATTGACGCTGTCGGCTGGACGGGTTCGACGACGGTGATCAGCGCCGTGGCGCTGACAGGCTCGCCGTCCGGACCGAGATACGGCTCGCCAGTGGGCAGATAGACCGTCGCGGTGAGCTCCGAGGTCTCCTCAAGGACCGGCGAGAGCGTCACCTCGACGGTCTCGTGGGTCCCAGCCTCAAGGAGCGTCGACTGGCCGCGGACGGTGCCCTCTGCGTCGGTGATCTCGATGTACCCGCCGTGGGAGAGGTCAACCTGGTCGATCACGACGCTGGTGCTGTCGGACTCCTGGTCGGCGAACGTGATCGACGCCTCAGGCTCGGGCGGTTCGCCCTCGATGGCGTACACGTTGCCATCGTCACTCCCGACGTAGACGGTGCCGTCGGCCACTGATGGCGAGGATGGCACAGAACTGCCGGTCTGGAAGCGCCACTGTTCGGTGCCCGTCTTTGCGTCCAGCGCGTACACGTTCCCAATGTAGATGGTGCCGTCGGCCACCGCCGGCGAGGAGAACACAGAAAAGCCGATCTGGAAGCGCCACCGCGGCGAAATCGGCGGTTCCGGTCCGGTTTCGGTCGCGGCGAATCCGGTGTTGGCGAGGTCGTAGCGAAACTTCGGCCACTCGCCCTCAAGTTGCTGGAGCTGTGCCGGTGCTTGCTCGCCGCGTCGTCCTCAAGTGCTTGTGCAGACGTCGATTCGGTGCGGGCGAACGCATAGCCCCCGAACACTCCGCCACCGACAGCGGCTCCGGAGCAGGCCAGGAATTTGCGACGATCCATGTCACTCCAGAACAGACGATAGGAGTTTAGAATGAACGCTCTATCAGCCTGTAATATTTACCTATGAATCGTTTCCTGACCTACCGGTTTCGCGCTGGACGGGTTCACTAACTCCCCATCAGTTCATTAGACCCACATGATTCTTAACACAGTCAGTGATTCAGATCTCAATTGATTGCTCAGTCCAGAGTAAAGAGTTACTGCTCATCATGACAGTGATTGGTAATACGGTTTCTTTATTCAGATTCAGGTTCGAAACAGGGGTGTCCTGCTTCGGTAACTACGCGTGCGTACTGAACGCCTTACTGGATACTAGACTACTGACTTGCTTTATCGGCATGGATAGACCAATGGATATGTACACCAGGATGTTGGTGGTTGAGATGTTCCCGGAGTAGTGCTCCCGTTTCGAATTCAATGTTACAGATGTCACAGTAATACTGATGGTGTGGCCATGGCGCGGTCTCTTTCTGAAGATCACCGGGTGGATTCTTGTTTTGGATACTCTCGTGGCCGAGGATTGATGAACTGATTCGCATTGATATCTTCTCAAAATGAAGGAATCTTGGATGATCAACAATAAGTTCCGAGATTATGGCAAACGGAATTGCGATTAGCACCACTACTACTACTATATCGAATGACAGTTCTGCATCAGTAGCAATTAAAACGGCGAGGATATCTTCGGTTACACCGAATACGATCCCTACGATAAAGAACTCAAGCAAACGCTTGATTTGCCCTTGGATCATGTTCTATAATCGATCTGCCACTACATTATTCGACCACCATCTCTCTCACGTCCGTGACATCTAATCTAACCAGCACACTATCTCAGCCAAAACGTAGTGAAGTACCACGGGGGCAAGCCCCGTGGCTTCACCGTTTTGGCGGCAAGCCCAGAAACGGGCCATATGGCCGCAGGCGAATGTAATTCCCCTCGGACTTCCCGAGATGGGTCATCTGGAATTCACACCCGAACACGCGGTGTGTCCGTGAGGGTTGGTCGCTCCACCACGGCCCGATGGCGTCCGTCGCACCACGCCGAAGACGTGGGTTTTGAGAGAGCCACATTCCTCCGCAACTGCGCACAGTTGCGACGAATTACAGTCTTTAATTCGCACAACTGTGTCTTTAAATACGTTAGGAAAGATAATAAAGCTTACGCGATTCACCCTCGGGGTCAAGCCCCGAGGAACTCTCGCTGTAATACTGTAGAACAGTATGTTGCTGCTCTATACTTGCCGCGAGTTTCGCAAGGAGTCCTGAATAAAGGAACCATGCTACAGTCTACTTCGAGATAGGTTTCTCTATCCCACGAGCAGGTGAGGAGCAGTCGGAGTTACTCGTTGCTCCTCGTGAACACCATGACTCTCAGAGTGATCTACCAGACAACGTTCGACGAAGACATCCAGCCCGCCTCGAGCGCTAGTCCGTGTCCCAAATGCAACGGACGGGTGACCACCAACGCAGTCGAAACTCGTTGTGAGGACTGTGGACACCTTATTGAACCGCAACAATACCAGACCCAGAAAAGAGTTAATCTCACTTAGATAGAATGCTATTTAGAAAAAATACACAAGTATTAGAACAAGATATTTACTGGAGTAACAACATAAATTTGGATAATGCCAGAATGTGATGGCTGTGGCTCTCATGTCACCGAGAACTACTATCGGGTTTTCGCCGTTGGTAGTGATCTGCCAGCGTGTATCCATTGTGCCAGCAACTGTGAAGCTCGAGAATCAGGACTTCGTCAGCAATAGCGTCTAAGTGAACTTATTCCAAGATCATCTCTATCGAGCTGGAGCCTGCATCAAGACATGAGACAATACGGTTCACTACTCAACCAAGACTGACCGAGATTCTGACGTTAAGGAGCTTCGTCCGACCGGCGAAGCGTCGCATATCCCAGATGAGACACTCAGCGAGTGTACTGACGGTGAGCCTGATCGACAACGAGTTGCGACGGCGACGGCTGGATATCCAGACACTCCAACGGAAACGGATACCGAGTGTCGGTCCTGTGGCGCACCGATCCCAGCTGACCGGACCAAATGCCTGTTCTGTCTCACCAACCATCTCGAGAACTCCTCTTCTGAAACAGACGTACCACCAACAGAGTGGACACTGCTTGGCGTCGTCCACATGCTTGTCGAGTCGTCGACGTTCTATGGTGCCGTCGCGAAAGGCGCGGCCGCTGCGACACTCCTTGCTTCGAGTGCGACGGAATCAACGGTCGACGACTGTACGATCATCTACGATCTCGAGGACGAGCCTGCAGCCCAATTGACCGATCGGTGGCCTGTACTACCCGCTGCAGTACGGATCTCATCCACTGACGGTGAGCAGCTTTTCGCAGCGGCTCATGATCGAACAGCGTGGACTGACCAATCAGCGGTGGATAGCGACTGCGAACCAACAACCTATCTCTGTGACGAGGGTGGGATGGGTATTCGCGATGAGCAGCGACTTGCGACGCTGCTCGACAACGCCGGTGGTGATGCATGGTTAGTCCCCGCAATTGCCCTCCAGCAGGCACCTAAAGAACGTGAACCTGAGCATCAGGACAGTGGCATTCCGACCAAAGAACGCCTCGAGTGTCACCAGTGCGGACGCACAACCGATCATCGATTCAGTGCTCATGAATCGGTTCCCGACGAAACCTGGACCGGCCATGCAATCTGGGAGTGCCAGGTCTGCGGGATGCCGCGCTATGGGCCGACTCCAGAGTGAAACTGAGAGACAGACATTCCGAATTAGAGCGTGTCAAACGAGTTGATCACGTCACTTGTCGAGTACGTCTCCACTAGGCTCTGTTCGTCGAAGTCAGAATCGTCACTCCAGATAGCGGCATCACTGGCGATCGCACACGCGAGGTACAACACATCGTCAGGATCAGTATCTCCGATTTCCGCTTTTGCTGTTTCGATAGCCGGATAGAAGTCGTCGGCAGGAACGACCTCAATGTACTGGAACAAGAGGTCGATGAACTGTGCTACTCGATCCGGCTTCATTCCAGATTTATCCACGATCAGTTCTTCATAATTCTCGATTTCGTCATAAACAAAGGCGGGTGTCAAGAGCTCTGGTTCGAGTGTGACAATGAGTTCCCGTGTTTTCGAATTAGCAATGAGTGCAGAGATAACGACGTTGGCGTCAATGACCAGCTTCATCCGTCGAGTCTACGCCGACTCTTCTTCGACGCGCTTACGTCCTTGTTCGTTAATCTTATTGGCAATTTCCTGAACGTCGCGCTCGGTGAGCTTACTTTCACTAGTAAGTTCGTCCATCATTTCGAGTGCCTCAATCTTCTCTTGGATGGCTTGGCGCGTAACCTCACTCCAGTTGATCTCCGGATGGTTTTCCATTCGCTCTTTGAGATCATCATCTACGTTGACCGTGATACTGGGCATACAGGATCCTATGGACACACAGAATAATGTGTCTTTCGGTCAAATTACATCCATGTATGCAGGAGTCTCACGCGGCAAAGAACGGTCCGTTAGCAGTGGCGGTGAGAGTGCCAAGCCCCCGCCCTCGAGGAGCGACCGGCGGGAGCAAGTAGGGCGGGGATACGGCACCCCCACGAGTCTCAAACACGAGACAACCAGAATCTTTACCGTAGAAGCTGTCGTACATAAAGACACATCGGATGATATACAGCCCTCGCTTTCGATTGCTCCCAACCACGGAGCAACGCTCGCTCTCTCGGAAAGAGTACGAATCAAACAACTGGGAGAAGCAACGCCGCTGTGTCGCAGAAGTCCACGCTCGGATGTCGAACAAGAAGCAGGACTTCAAGCACAAGCTCGCACATTTCTACACCACCGAGTACGACGCCGTGTTCGTCGAAGACCTCACCGTAAGGGAGATGCTCGAATCACCGGAGAATGCACGGAACAAGGCCGAGGTCGGGTGGCGCGACTTCATTACCATCCTCGAACACCACGGCGAGAAGAACGGCTGTCACGTCAAAGAAGTCGAGCCGCGCGGGACGACCAAGGAGTGCGCCTCGTGCGGCGTTTCGACGTGGAAGCCCATCTGGAGACGCGAGCATTCGTGTCCGGCGTGCGGGTTCGAACTGGACAGGGATTGGAACGCGTCGTTGAACGTGCTGTCGCGTGGTCTCAACACACTAGAAGTGGTTCACTCCGAATCTACGCCCATGGAGACTGTGACCGCTACGGACACCACTGATTTCCAGCGCGTGTCTGCAAGTCACGTCGTAGAAACGGGAAGCCTCGGGGCTTGACCCCGAGACGATTCACCGTTTCCAGAATCCGCCAGTGAACAAGACAAGAACAGGGATGATCTCGAGGCGGCCAATCCACATAAGAAAGACCATCAACAATTTCGAACTGTCAGGAAACTCGAGGTAGCTTCCGAAGGGGCCGAGCGATCCGAAGCCGGGGCCGATATTGCCGAGCGTCGCGAGGCTTGCGCTGAATGCCTCGAGCGGTGTTATCGCGTATCCGATGCGGCTCGCATCGAGCATTATGATCAGCGTCGCGAGGGCGAAGATAACCAGATACATGAACGAGAAACCGAGTACGCCGCGAATGGCGTCTTCGTCGACAATGTTGTTACCGAGCCGAATCGGGCGGATGGCTTCAGGATGATAGGCCGTGAACAGTTCCCGACGAAGGAATTTGAAGACAATCAGCCACCGGACGACCTTGATGCCACCGCCGGTCGAGCCGGCGCAGCCGCCGACAAGCATGGCAAACAAGACGATGACTTTGCTCGTCGAGTTCCAGTCGGCGAAGTCGCTGGTCGCATATCCGGTCGAAGTCAGCATTGAGGTAATCTGAAAGGCGCTCTGTCGTAACGAGTTTCCGAATATCCCTTCTGTCATGCCGCCGAGTTCCGCCAGTGCCGGCGCAGCACCGGCATAGAGAACCGCAGCGAGAAGTACTGTTAAAGCGGCGATAGCAGTGATGTAGGCGCGAAACTCGGAGTTTCGAACGAAACGGTGCCGTTCACCGCTGAAGACGTGCCAGAACAGTGCAAAGTTGGTCCCGGCGATGATCATGAACGGGATGACTGTCCATTGCACAATCGCGGAGAATGCCGCGACGCTGTCGGCCTCTGGCGAGAATCCGCCCGTAGGGAGCGTCGTGAACCCGTGGGAGATCGCGTTGTAGAGTCCCATGTTCGGGGCAAGTCCAGCGAGGTGGAGTCCGTAAAGGATAGCGATATAGACGACTGTGAAAGCGAAGTAGACCAGCCAGAGAATGCGCGCTGTTTCGGCGATCCGCGGTGTTAGTTTCTGCAACTGCGGCCCCGGCGCTTCTGATTCGACCAGTTGTGCCCCGCTGACCGCGAGTTCGGGGAGGATTGCAACCATTAGCACGATGATCCCCATGCCGCCAAGCCACTGTGTGAGCTGTCGCCACATCATCACGGCGTGAGAGTGGCGCTCGAGCGAAATTTCGCCTAAAACCGTCGCTCCGGTCGTCGTGAAGCCGGACATCGACTCGAACAGAGCGTTGACCGGGTGAGCAATCGTCGATTCGGTTCCCCACCCCGCGAGCACGTACGGCACTGCGCCCACGACGGCGACCGCGAGCCACGAAATCGCGACGAACAGCATCGCCTCGCGAATCTCCAGATCCGGTTCGGGGCTGAGCCGCTCAAGACCATGACCAAAGATGATTGTGAGGAGGATCGTCGCGATGAACGGGTATAAGGGATCACCGTAGATGAGCGCGACGACGATCGGAACTACGAGCGGGACGGCAAGATATTTTAGGAGGGTTCCAACGAGCGCGAAACTGGCCCGCCAGTCAGTTCGAAGCCGCATAGACCACCTCGCTTACGTAGCCACGTCTGGACACGATATATTACGGCCTTTCGGCAGGAACGTATTAAGTCATCATGACTGTCACGCCGTTCGTGATTCATATTATATCCACAGGGATTCGAGGTGAATGCCTCAAGGACGTTCGAGAGAGCGAACTTCTCTTGTGATATCGTCAGATTCAGTCGGAATTTGACTGCAAACGAGATCTCCGATTCCACAATGAGGAAAGGCTGGCGGCCTTTCGAACCATTTGACCTCGAGGTGGTTCACCGTTTACTCCGTGCTGACGGATTGAAAGAATAGCAGCTAGGCATACTCGCCGATCCCAGGACTCAAGTCGCGGCCGAGACGGGTACAGGATCTTTATACGAGCCGCGCGTAATCCAACTCATGAACGTTCGCTTACCGAGCGTCCGTCACCCACACTCGTTTTACGACGTCTTCAGCGTCGTCGCTGTTGCGGTGGCGATCATGGCCCTCGTCCTCGCCATATGGTACGGTTCGATCATCAGGACCGAAATGGTGGTGTTCATGGCGATTGTTTTTCTGTGGGCCGCGTGGGCGATCGAGCGAATTTTGAGTGAATCCGAAGAACGGGCGAAGCGACAAAGGCGGCGACCGCCCTGGGACAAGTAACGGTGGCGACCATCAATCGAGTAGGCTCGAACGGCTATCGCCCGAGAACACGACTTGTACGTCGAAGCGGTATATTTTCATCATAGACGCGACAAGGCCGACATGATGTACATCATCGTCGTCGGTGCGGGCGATATCGGTATTCCACTGATCGATATCGCGACCCGATCGGGGAACGAGGTCGTCGTCATCGAGAAAGATCCCGAGCGTGCGGACCGGGCTGCCGGTGAGTACGACTGTCTGATTCTCAATGACGATGCGACGGCCCACGAAGCTCTCATTGATGCTGGAATCGGGAACGCTGATGCCCTGATAAGCACGACCGACCGGGATGCGACCAATATTATGGTCTGTCTGCTCGCACAGGAACACGAGGTTCCTGCAATCGTCTCGGTCGTCCACGACCCCGAGCACATGAACGTGTTTCGTCAGATCGGTGTGAACACGATGGAGAATCCACAGGAACTAATTGCTGGGTACCTCTATCGTTCAGTAGCTCGCCCAGCAATCGTCGACTATATGCGGATTGGCGAGGAAGCGGAAGTGTTCGAAATCCGAGTCGGCGAAAACGCACCGATTGCCGGAAAGACGATCGTCGGGGCCGCAGACGAGGGGATCATCCCTGATGATGTCCTAATTGTCGCAATTGAACGCGAGGGACAGGATCCGCCGCTGACCCCGCAGGGCGATACGGAAATCCACACGGACGATCTGCTTACTGTCTATTCGGGATTTGGCGCTGAACCCGAACTGACGGACGTGTTCGGCCACTACGAAGATCGGGTGAAGTGACAGCCACTACAGACAGTTATCTATCTATGTCTGTCAGCCGCAATACTCACCGAGAAGGTAGGGTCGAGAGGCGTGATCGACGTTTCGACGTGTATATGAATCCAGACGGGACAGTGGGTAATAAATGAACGGAGCGGTGGAAACGATCGGTCGAGACCTTGGGCGGATATTCGAGGCACTGGCCGGGCTCCTGTTCGTCTCGCTGCTCGTTCCGCTAGCTTGGGGCGAGTACTGGGCGATGCCCGCGTTGCTCGTCTCCGGAGTGGTGCCGTTTGCTACCGGCTATGCCCTAACATCGCGGTTTCGCGGGGCTGCCCAACCTGGGAAGTTACACGGGATGATCATCGCCGCGTTAGGTTGGTTCTGCGTCGCGCTCTTTGGCTCGCTGCCTTTCTTGCTCATAGCGTGGACAATTGAGATGGCACCGTCAGCGCTTGGAACGCCGGCACAGACGCCGACGGTCGCGGCGTTCACTGATCCGATCAATGCCGTTTTCGAAAGCATGAGTGGCTTTACCGGCACCGGACTGACGATGACCGACAACGAGGAGGTCTTGCCGCGAACCCTCCAATGGTGGCGGTCATTTATCGAATGGATCGGCGGCGTCGGCGTAATCGTCCTCACAACGGCGATTCTCTCACGGCCCGGCAGTGGTTCTTTAACCCTCTATGAGAGTGAAGCCCGATCCGAGCGTATTCATCCGAGTATCGTCTCGACCGTCCAGACGATCTGGTGGATCTTTCTCCTTCTTACGTTCGTCTCTATTCTGCTGCTGTGGGTTGTCGGCATGCCGCTCTGGGGAGCGATCAACCACGGCATGACTGGGCTTTCGACTGGCGGATTCTCAATTACTGACAACTCAATTGCCACTTACGATAGCGCAGCTATCGACTTCGCTCTCTTACCGGTCATGTTACTCGGCAGCATCGCCTTCCCGGTTCACTATCTCATCCTCCAAGGCGACCTCCGAAACTTCTATACGGATCTCCAGACACGCTGGGTATTTATCTATATGAGTGCCGGCACGCTCGCACTCACTGCATTCGTCTACGTAACTGAGACGTACGACACGCTGTTCGCGGCGTTTCGCTACAGTTCGTTTCAGTTCGTTTCAGCGGCGACTTGCGCCGGCTTCCAAACCGCTGCCGACACGACCAACGTGGCACTTGGCCGGTGGCCAGCCCAGGCCCAGCTCACAGTTGTCTTCGGGATGATCGTCGGTGGTGCGTCCGGGTCGACAGCTGGTGGAATAAAACTCATCAGAGCACTCACGCTGTTGAAAGGGATTAGGTTCCGTATTTCTGACGTTTTCTATCCCAGGAGTGCAGTTCGCCGGCTGAAAATCAACGGTCGCCGGCTTAATGAACAGGAAGTACGTCAGGAGTTTGAGGAAGCAGCCATCATCGGCTTCCTCTGGTTTGTCTTCCTCGCTGTCGGTACCTTCGTTCTCCTATTTATCCTTCCACAGGGTGAATACACCCTTGAAAACATCATCTTCGAAGTGGCCAGCGCACAGGGCAACGTCGGCCTCTCAGCTGGCATCACCGGTCCCAAATCGTTGCCGACGCTCGGCAAGATAATATTCTTATTTAATATGTGGATTGGCCGCCTCGAAATCATCCCCGTACTTGTCACGTTACGGACGGTCTTCGACCGTGGTGGGCTATATCGATGAAAATCGACAGCCTTCCGATTGTGGGAGAACCGCTTGAAGGCGGTGCCGAAGACTTGGTTTTCGATTCGATGTTGCTCCTTGGACCGGTTATTGTTGTACTTATTGCCATTGTAGGGCGGTCAGCGCTGACGACCACGATAGCAGTCGCGTATCTCTCGAGTTTTGTTGGGTATGTCCTGTATCGGGGAGTATACAGAGGTTCGTGAAGTGGGCTAGAATCAGACCAACTTGGCGGTCTCGTCGCTGCTATAGAGCATTCATTGTTGAGATACCTTTCTCGTATCTCCTGCGGGCCACCCCTCAAAAGTGCTACTCATCAAAACAAACTCAGTACTTGCGGGTATCTATATTCGGTACTTCCCGACTGGTGTGAGAGCTGAAGCTAAAGCGTGGGTCTGATGAGGAAGATGTCTGGTTGAGTGAATGTGTTCAAAACCCCTCAGCCAGACGGTGTTCTTTCGGACTCGGACGTGAAAGATTTAGCGGAAGACGTCATCTGCCAGCTCCCTTTGCCAGGGATCGTGGGCTCGCCCCTCGATCCCGGCGATATCTGGGCTGTCGTGGTTCTTGCAGCAGTGAACCAGACATCCATCTGGGAGACGTGCAAGGACAACGACAACGCTGCCTGTGACGATACTGTCATGGACTGGCTACATACGCTCAACCGAGAGTGGCTTGAGCGGGTTGCTAACCGCCTTCTCAAGGAGTTGGCGATGACGATCCTCGACCCTGATCGGTCGAGGATCGTCTCCATTGACTTCGTCGATAACCCCTACCACGGAACGTACGCCGATGAAGAAGGTGAACTCTGCCGCATGCACGCAAAAGACGGAACAACGACGTGCCACCGGTACTGCACGGCGTATCTCGTCTCGAACGGAAAGCCAGTGACATTGGCGATGACGTACGTCCGTAGTGATGAGAAAGAGGCCGACGCGGTCGAGCGCGTCCTCGACCGCGTCGAAGTCTATCCCTTCGAGATAGAGTTGCTCTTGGCTGATCGTGGCTTCTACAACGAACGTATTCTGCGCCGCTCACGGGAGATTGCTGCGACTGTCGTTCCCGTCCAAAAGAAGGGCAAGCGCATGAGGAAGAAGCTGGATACGCACTGCTCGTACATGACGACCTATCGGATGTACAAAGGCCGCGAGCGGGAATTCCAGTTCCCGCTCGCGGTCGCTGTGTCATATCACGCCGGAGATCGCGGGAAAAGCGGCGAGGTCGTTCGAGGCTATGTGGCGTGCGATCTAGCCGATCGTACGCCGAAACAAGTCGAACGACTCTATCGGAAACGGTCAGCGATCGAAACGAGCTACCGTGTATTTCGCCAAGCACGAGTGGTGACGACGACACAAGACCCAATCATCCGCTTCGCGTTCGTCCTGGTTGGATTCCTGTTGGAGAACCTCTGGCTTGTGCTTCGATGGGCGGTCGTCGCCCGCCCCCAGCGGGGCGGGCGCGACCTGCCCGAGGAATTCACGTTCAAGACCTTCTCTGACTGGATCAGACATGCATTAGAGGAAGAGCTAGAGCGGAGTTGGGAGATCGAGATGAACGGAACAGGTGTGCCAGAAGCATACGCGCCGGCCGCGGGCTGACGCCAGCCCGCGGCCTTGGGCAAGCTCCTGGTGAGCAACAGCATTCGTCTAGAACAGCGTATCTCAGCCTTCTTACTTTACTTCTCCTCATCCGTGGATTCTATTTCCTGTTCACTCAGTTACCACACGGCATTCACTCCGTTCGTCCATGACTCAGCACAGTTCACGAAGCGACGTTCGGGAAGTACCGATATTCATTCACCTGTGAATACTTCCAACGTATCATCGGTGATACCTGATCGTGAGTGAATTGTACCGTCCGCTTGCTTTGCTTGCTTGGACACAACTCAGCAAGCGTGCTCTATTGAAAATGCGGTACGGCGGTACGATCATAGCTTCTTAGCGGTTTTTTGATGTTATGGAGAGTGAACATGAGGACGATCTCACGGAACTGACGGTACCAGAACCGCGAACGCAAGGCGGAGGCTTGCGTTCGCTTCGTCGTTGAGTAGGACGTCTCTGCCATCCATCGCTGCGTGTAGCTGTTCGTCTGGTTGAGCGCGTTGTGTGCTACAGCCATCGGTTTCGATCCACGATGATGAACACGATAATCGAGATCGTACGTGGACAGTTCGTATTCGGTGTGCCAGTCTTGGAAGCCATTGTCGGCGACGACGGCCCGCAGGTCGTCCGCGTTCCGGCGGACGACCCGCGGGCCAGCCTTCGTATCGTGTTCGCGCTCGATACAACAATGCACGTCTAGCACCGCTAATGACTCTGTATCGGTGAGTGTCGTCGCTTTGATCGTCTTCACCGCTCGACCCTGTCGCTGCAGGTAGTACTGTGAGGCTTGCTTCCGTTCGAAGAACGTACTGTCGAGAGCGACGTGGCCGGAGTGGCGGAGTTGCTGCGCGGAAGCGCGCAGCAACGCCCGCCAGACGTACATCGCGTATCGGTCAAGCGAGTGGTAGAACGTCGTTGGGTCAGGCAATGCATCTGGGTGAATGCCAAGACGTTCGCAGATATCTGGCATAAGCCCGAGCCGATCAACGAGTTCGGTGAACGTGTGGCCTTCTTCCTTCCGAATACAATGAGCAACGATGTGTGCTTCGCGGGGAAGCCCGCCTGACTCGGGCTTCCCCGCGTGATTCCCCAAAGCTTGTTTTGCTTGCTTTATTGAAAACAGCAGACGGCGTCGGGACTGTTCCGGAATAATTTGAGAGAACGAGGTCGAGAAGCCGATTATGGCAGTCGCACTCCTTGACCTCGTTGAGAAGGCACTACGTGTAGCAAAACTGCTCTATTGAAAATGGGAGACTGCGTGAGGATACCGCAATTATGATGGTTGCTATTCAGTAAAATACCTTTGATTGTGGTTGGAATATATTTGGTTCGAGATGATCACCTCGAGCACCGCCAGATTAGGTGAGAAAGTCGCGTCACTTCTCGGCCAAAATGTATAATTCTTTGGCTCAAAATCTACTGACCCCGCCGCCGTACCGCATTTTCAATAGAGCACAATATAGTACACTCGGATTCCGAAGATGAGGAAGATGATGGAACTCATCACTGCCGTGTATAATGGTGCTGGACTCAGGATGTAAACTCCGATGTAGATACCATAGACGAGGACGAGTGCGAGGACCGTTCTGGTAGTTGTGAATTTTATGTTTGCACGATTGGGATACGATTCAATAGAATCGCTGCCAGAGATATTCGGCTATCCGTTGTACCTGTGTCTTGCTCTCGATCATTGGGGTGGTATATTTTACTTACTCCAGCATATGCTCCTGGGTTATAAACTTAACAGGGCTGATAGATGAATCTTCGCTTACATCTTCTCATAGTTGGAAACGATCTTGCAACGGCGATAGAATCCCGGCCTGTAGGCCAGACGTGAATCGCCGCACCACTGATTCACATGGTCTGTGGCCGTACTGGATGCTGACCGACGTGGCACGCTTGCGCCCGTGCTGGGACAATCGGACACCATCGGCGTTCCGACTCGAGTCTCGTGGGTATCCCTGCGAAAGGGGTGAGGATACCGACGCAAACCAAGCCAGATACCTCCGAACCCTTCGTGGGAGAGGAGTAACGGTGGCGTGGTCCAGCCAGCATCCCGTCGGGTGTTACACCGTCCCTCTCCCAACGCAGCAAGCCTCGGCTCGTGGGAAGCCCCGTCGTGTACGATGGGGAGGAGGTCACCCAGTCGGATTCAGTTGATAATTGTCTTTCATTGGACGGGTATATAACTCGATAACGTGCTCGTCCGGATCTTTGAAATACATCGACCGGTACGGAGCATCAGCGGCGAACTCCCGTTCGGTCACCGAAACACCTTTCTGCTGGAGTAATCCGTAAGCGTCGTCAAAATCGGTCTCGTCGACGTAGAGTGCGAAGTGGACGTGTTCACCGCCCTCGTCGTAGAGTGCAGAGCCAGGCCAGTCGGTTACGGACCCGCCTCTTCGCTCCTCATCCTGGTCGGCGAACTCGCGAGGTAACCATAGACCGACACGAGTGTTACCACCGACATAGATCCAGGTTGCCCAAATTTTCCCGTCTGTAACCGTCCCGGTGAACTGACCATCGGCATACCCCCATTGGTCGACGATCGGGAATCCAAGCGTCTCTGTCCAGAATGATACTGCACGATCCATGTCAGATACTTCGAGAGCAACCTCGGAAACTCCCTGTGCCGGTAGTGTCATATAATACTCGTTGCAGTATAGTCGTTGGCCAATGTTTAACTCACTGTCAACACTAGCATGCAGTATGGTTGAAGGATTTCACCACGCTGCACTTGCGGTATCGGACCTTCCTCGTGCAGTTTCATTTTACGAGGAGGTACTTGAGTTTGCTCCTATCGGCCCCGACAACCCCGAAAACACTATGCAGACCGCGAACTACTACTGGATGGACATTGGCGACGGAGAGTTGATGAACCTCGCTGATCGACCGGATGTAACGCCTAACCATCCTGAGGAGAAAGACGACCCCCATCTGGCCTTCCGTGCCACTGAAGACGAAATCAACACCGTCGAACGGCGGTTAGTCGACCGGGATGTGGAGGTGCACGAATCTCGCACGAGCATCTACTTCCATGATCCCGATGGCAACTTTCTCGAACTGACCAACTGGGACGGCCCCGATACATAACGACGCTCGATCCAACAGTTCGTTGAGATCAGAAGCTACTGCGATTGCCTCTAGAACGAGGTAGAATGTCACCGTACTCGCCGGGGTGAATTCGACGGACCGGGCGTCATCTCGAATCGTGGTATCGCCGACTCTGCTTCGGGCAACGGCGACAGGGAGACGGCTGGCTTCCATCGTGACGACTTCTAAGAGGTCCCCAAGTTCGTCGACGATTCGTGGTGTGAGTCCCAACGCACCGAGCAAGTCGTCGCGTTTGGCGGCACGGGCGATCCTGTCTGTGACCTCGTCGAGGATGAGCGCACCGTCGCTTCCATAGCCATACATACCGAGGCTCTCGTCAACCCATAGGTGAGTGATCGCCGAGAGCATGACGGCATCCGTGAGCGGGCTCTTGATACCCGGTTCATCACCAACCGCGAGGACATCCCGCCGGCGTCAGCACTAACAAACAGGTCGATATTGAGCTGGTCACGGATCGGTAGGGTGACTCCCGTATTTTGGGATGGCAACTCAACTCGTACCACGCGTGGATGAGCGCTACTGCTAAGGAGTCGTGGCCGGCAAGTAGTAGTCCGACGAGATTAGCTTGCACCTCCGCCATTGTGAGGTCGCCGAGATCGTGCGCCGCTGACAGTACAGATTGAACGTCGTTCTTAGTATCTCGAGACGATCACAGGCGACGAATTTCGGTAACGCAGATCCGAGGAGCGTAATGATAATGACTTTCAATAAAACCCTCCGATAACTGCCCGGTCTGTATCTACCACGTCAACAATTACGAGAAGTGTTCTATGACACGCTGTCTCAGAGATCTGCGTCGGTAGTCGTCTCTGCGGTCGTCTGGATAGCCCAGCGCAAGCGGAACGCCTGGGCCAGTTCATAGAGCCACAGGATGACGAGAGCAGTGTATCCGGGGCCAAAGAGGTATGCCGACCACGACTGATCCTGATAGAAGAAGCCGACGCCAACCAGTAAGATCGCGATGTTCCACACCCAGACCATCCACGTTGAGATCACGGACGGAATGTCTCCACCCGGGAGGAGATCGGCCTCGCTGACGTGGTCACTGGCCCCCAAACGCCCTTCGCGCAGGGCGGGGAGATTCTGGAAGTAGAGCAAGAGTCCGGCAAGCGCGATTGGGAGCGCCCATCCCACGAAGAAGAAGTGGAGAGCGCCGTCTTCGATATATGCCGGATCCACCCACTCGACACCGAACAGGACGAACGGTGCGAACCCCGCTGGCCCGAGCATCCAGAACTGGGCTACCAGCACCGACACCGCAATACCCGATCGGGAGTTCGCCGATCGATACGTCTGGACGAGGTTGTACAGATATAGTGCGAACCCCGTCGCGAAGAGGACCAATCCAGTCGCCGTGACTGTCCGCCCCATCCCGATCCAGGGACCGGTGATCAGCGGAAAGATGCCGGCGATGAATAACCACGCCGAGTAATTCCGTAACTTCTTGCTGTAGAGAACGGTACCGAGCATGCGAGGAAAGAGGTCGTAGAGCGTGCCGATGGCTGCGAGCCCGAGAAAGCCCCACGCGTTGGCGTGGACATGAGCTTCGCGCAAGCCGAGCCAGCCTCCGGGAACTTGCCAGGTGTGCGCAAATAGCCCGTACGCGTATGTGATCCCCCACAGGAATACGAAAATCGATACCAGGTACAGCCCGATCGTCGCGTTCCACGCGCGAGCGCTTTGCATGACCATCCGCAGCAGTATTACCAGCAATCCTGCGACGAGCAGCCAGATTGCGATAAGGCCACCATCGAACGCCCAGGTGTGGCCCCATCCGCGTCCGTACCATAGCAGGAGAAACCCGCCATTCAATCCGATAAAATTCAGCCAGTCGTAGTACTTCGAGGGCAGTGGACGCTCGAGTTTGCGAGCCGTGAGCTGGGGGAGCATCCCGAATAGGAGTTGCGTGAAGCCACCGATCGTCACGAAGTGGATGTGGCTCCACGAAACCCAGCCGAGACGCGGAACGAGATTGAACTGCTCGAGGCCGTGATAGACAGCCAATACGAGGCCGGCGAGCAGGAACAACGCGCCTGCGAGGTGGAACGGAGTGAACCGAATCGGTTGGCGTGTCATAGTTACACATATGGGCGCAGCCCCAAAATGGGTTCCCGCGAATAACGTAGCACATGTCGAATATATTCGTGATTAGTTGGGGTCTCGCCGTCGATCACGCTGATACGATTCAGAAAACGTATGCTTTCCAACGACCTTCTTCTACAATTCGCCTAATACCTATGTCAATGGGCGATGATTTACACGCTATATGTCCGACTCGGCTGTCGGGAAGTGGAACATCGGAATCGGCCTCGGAGTGATGATCTTATTCATGCTCTACGGATTCTTTCTGATCTACATGCGTGATTTTGCCCCAGGCCGCGAGGCATGGATTGCAGGAGCGAACGTGAGCCCGCACTTCGAGACCCGCCTCGCGCACGCCCACGGTAACTTGTTTTCGTTGCTCAATATCGTCTTTGGGGCACTGCTCCTGTGGTTGCCTGTTCGCCAGCGTCGTGCTCGATGGATTTCGCTGTTGGCGCTCGCTGGACTCCTCATGCCGATTGGTATCCTCTCGGAGATATATCTCGGTCTTCCCCCCGTACTGGTTTTGGTTGGAGCAGTTTCGATTACCGTGGCGACGGCGCTGTTCGCGCTCGAACTCGTACAAATGGATGTCAGTGGCTCGCAACCCCTGTGACTTCCTCCCCACCCTACTCGCTCACGGCTTGCGCCGTTCGCTCCGTGAGGGTGGGGCTTCCTGTTTCCATGACGCGCTTTGCAGGAACCGAATCGGTCCCCGTAGGGAGCGCAGTCTCCGCAGGCGTTGATTCGGGACAGCCCGTCCCTACGTGCTTCAGGCCGCGTCCCAAGATGTTGGAGGCCGCATTCCAGTCCCTGTCCGCCGTGAACCCGCACGAGGGACACGAGTGCTCGCGAACCCACAGTGGTTTGTCCGTCTCGACGCCACAGGCTGCACACTCTTTGGTCGTTCCGGCCGGATCGACCGCGACGAAGTGCGTTCCTTCGCGTTCGCACTTGTACTCGAGCATCCGCAGGAACGTCCCCCACGCTGCTCCGGCACGGTTCCGGCTGTTCGACGGGAGTTCCATCAGACCCTTCGCGTCGAGGTCTTCGACCGCCACGAGGTCGTACTCCTGGGCGTAGTAGTTCGAGAGTTTGTGCAAGAAGTCCCGGCGCTTCCGTTGCAGATCGGCGTGACGTTTGGCGACGGCACGCTGTTGTTTGCGGTAGTTCGCCGACCCGTGCTCTTTGCGCGAGAGTGTTCGTTGCTCGCGTTCCAGCCGGTCGCGTTCGGCTGAGAGGTCGGGACGTTCGACGGCGGTGCCGTCGGTGTCGTGAGCGTACTTCAGGATACCCACGTCGATCCCGACACAATCCTCAAGAGTCTTGGGCTTCGGCGGTGCGTCGTCTTCGGTTTCGATTCCGAGAACAGCGAACCACTCGCCGGTCGGTTCTTGCTTGACGACGACTTCTTTGATCGTGGCGTCGGCGGGAACGTCGCGGTGGTGAAGTACCACGGGGGCAAGCCCCGTGGCTTCACCGTTTTGGCGGCAAGCCCAGAAACGGGCCATATGGCCGCAGGCGAATTTGATTCCCCTCGGACTCCCCGAGATGGGTCATCTAGAATTCACACCCGAACATGCGGTGTGTCCGTGAGGGTCGGCCGCTCCACCACGGCCCGATGGCGTCCGTCGCACCACGCCGAAGACGTGGGTTTTGAGAGAGCCACATTCCTCCGCAACTGTGCACAGTTGCGACGAAGTACAGTCTTTAATTCGCACAACTGTATCTTTAAACACGTTAGTGAAGCTAATAAAGCTTACGCGATTCACCCTCGGGGTCAAGCCCCGAGGCACTCTCGCTGTAAGACTGTAGACCATCGGAATATCACCGATTTTTGAAAGAGAGAGCACAGTACGGCCACTCGTGTTTTTGAGTTCGAAGCCGGTTTGACTGTACTTGATCGAGCGATATTCTTGCGGGCCTTTCCACTTGAGTTCGCCGACGCGGTAGCCGTTGTCCTTCCGCCCCTTCAGTGTTGAGAGGTTGTCGTACAACCGCTGTACGACCTTCTGCAGCACCTTCGAGTGGACTTGTTTCAGGTCCGTCCACTCGCGTTTGAGGTCGGGAAGGACCGATTGCTCGGAGTAGGCGGTTGTGCTGTCCTTTCGGTTGAGTCGGTGCAGAAAGTGGTTGTAGACCTGCCTGCAGGTATCGACAGTCCACGCTAACCGTTCGTGGAGTTCGTCGGTCGGGTTGAGCCGATACCTGTAGTTGTAGCGCATGGTCTACTCGTCTTCGTCGGTTGGCTCGGAGACGCGGACGACTTTGACGGTCGCGCCAGTCCACGCTTTTGGGATGTAGATGTGCGCACCGTTGCCGGTCGGTTTGACTTCGGCTTCGAGGACTTCGTGTCCTTCGACCTCGTACCGATCCATTGAGTGTATCTACGAGGTAGATACTCATAATCCACCGATATTGTGGGCCTGCGGGTCTGCTGTAGAGTAGTCCAAGAAACTCGTGCGGCGCTGTCTCCCCTCCCTGCTCGCGCCTTCCCTTCGGTCGGCGCTCGCTGAGGAAGGGACAGTAGCGCCTCGATTCAGGTAATTCGAGTATATGACGAAAACGTTCGAAATGGAGTTCAACACTCGTAGGGATGGTGGATGGTGCGCGTAGCATCGGGGCCGCCTTCGGCTACTTTCCTGTGCGCTCCGCCGTTGTGACTGTATCGAATCGCTCCGTGATCGTGTCATGTTCCACGAACCGTGCCCAGACGACTAGCAGGCTCGGAAGGACGAACACGCTGGCAAGGAACGCGAAGACGATCGTGAGCGCGGTAATGAGCCCAAACGACTGGAGGAACGGGAGGATCGCGACGAGTAATACGACGAACCCGCTGGCTGTCGTCGCCGCGCTCGATAGCAGAGCGCCGCCGGTGCCGGTCACGGTCTCGTGCAGCGCCGCTACAACCGTCTCTGCGTCGGCGAGCTCCTGGTTGAACCGCTCGCTGACGTGGAGGCTGTAGTCGACGCCGAGCCCGATAGTGAGCCCGGTGATCATGCCGGTGACGATGTTGAACGGGATGTCAAGCAGCGCCATCGTCCCGAGCACCCACGTCAAAGTGAACGCAACGGGAACGATCGTAACGACGCCGAGCGAGGCGCTCCCTTCAGTGACCCGGTAGGCCGCCACGAGGACAACGAGTACCGACAGCAGCGCGACGACTAGACTCAGCAGCGCCGTCTCTGCGAGCTGGTCGGCTGTGATCTGGTTGACGATGACGTCGCCAGTCGCGATTGCCGAAACATCCTTTCCGTCGGTGTCGGCGGCGACCCACTCCATTTGCTTACGGACGGTTCCGTCGTCGACGCTACTGTCGACGGTCACGACCATCTGAACAGCCCGGTATTCGCCGTCGTCGCGGTGGCTGACGTCGGCAGCCTCTGCAGGGGCGACCCGATAGAGTTCGTCGTAGACGGCAGTCACGTTCCTATCTGGGACGCCGTCACCGTCAGTGTCGGCGGCTGCTAACGTCCGGTTAAACGACTCGTTGTCCGCTGCAACTCGGTTCATCACCGTTATCGGGTCGGTCACCGCGACCTCGCCGTCAGCGTATGTCTCCGTCGCTGACATGTCGCTGGCGTTCGCGCGTGCCGTGTCGAGGCGGTCTAGTGTCGCGGGGTCGGTCACGTTGCCCTTGACGAGTATCGTGGCCGTGGTGTCCTGTCTGACGAAGTCCCGGTCCAGCGTGTCGATCGCCGTCTCCGCCGTGTACGTTCCCGGTGCGATCGGGCCGGGCAATTCTTTCAGCCAGTCATCGGGATCCTCCGCGAGGAAGTCCGACTGCTCGAAACTGGCGTCGATGTCCGTCGCTCCGTAGGCACCTGCGGCGCTGACGAGGAGTGCGATGGCGATGACGACGTATGGGGCCTTCGCTGCCAGTGTCGCGCCCGTATCGAGAAGGTAATTGACTGGCCCACCTCCGGTTCCGACGGCTGGTTTTACCCGGTCGATTCCCCGTCTTTCGAGAAGTTTGTCGAGTTCGATTTTCAGAGCCGGGACGAAGAGGCCGAAGACGAGAAGCGTGGCGACGATTCCAATCGCGCTGACGATACCGAGTTCGCGGAAGACCGCGAGCGGACTCGTAAGGTTCGAGAGGAACCCAATGACGGTGGTCGCAGTGACGTAAACGAGTGCGACACCGACGCTGCCGAGTGCGGTAGCCATGGCGCGACTTGGGGGCGTCTCGCCTGACTCACGGGCCTCACGATAGCGCATCACGACGTGGAGTCCATAATCGATGGAGAGTCCGATGAGGAGGACGAGTACAACGATGAACGGCTGGCTGAACGCGATGTCGAACCATCCCATCGCGCCGAACGTCCATACGAGTACGAGCGCGATGCCGAGGAGTCCGAGCAGGATGTCGAGCGGATCCCTGTAGACGCCCACGAGCACGAGCAAGACGAAGGCGACGGCCAGCGGGCCGACCAGCAGGACGCTGTCGACCATCGAGTCCATGATCTCTGTGGACACGATGCCGTCGCCGTAAACCAGGACGGACATCGAGTCGTCATCCGGCGCAAGATCCGTCATGGCGACCTGTGAGTCCTCGATTTCATCTGGCGCATCACCCGGCGCGAACGATCCACCCGGCGTCTCCTGGGTCACCACGAGCAGCGTCGCGTTGGTTGTGGCTGATCCTGGTTCGTAGTAGTTGGGCATGAAGGCGAGCGCCCGTGCCGATTGGCTCGAATTTCCAGCGAGCACGTCCGCGGCGAGCGTTTCGACCTCCGAATCGTTCAGCGATCGGAGCTCCTCGATTTGGTCCCCAAGAGTGGGGTCGAGGTTGGCTAGGTCGCTCCTGTTTTCGGAGAGCCTCGCGTACTCCTCATCGAGTATCCGTGTTGTGACGTTCCAGGTGCCAGCTCTCGTCTCGCTTTGAGCTGTGGCTGTCGTGTTTCCGTTGGTCGTCGTGTTTCCGTCTGTCTCTCCGCGTCGGTTCTCGACGGCGTCCGCGAACAGCTCATAGTCCTCCTCGGTGAGGTTTACGGACGTCTTCGCGTCGACGGCCTCGAAAGCGGATCGAATGCTGGCGTTCTGGTCGTCGGCGAGCGAATCGAGGGCATCCGCGAGTGCTGCCTCCGTCCCGGCGAGTTCGCGCTCACGGGTTTGCAGCTCGCCGGCCCGTTCGTCACGAATTGCCGCGGTCGCCACCAGGTTCGCGACGCTTCGAACGGAATCGTTCTCGACAAGTGTTTCGTTGACTGTTTCGTTGGTCCGGAGCGCCCGCTCATATTCGAGCATCGAAATGAGCGTCTCCGTATCGAGTACGTCGTCGTCTTTCACGATGACCTGTGCGGATGTCGTGTCCGTCGTTCCGCTGGAGAAGTTCTCGTCGGCGTACTCGAGGGCGTCAGCCTCGTCGGCGTCGGTTTGGAACTGGTCGAGTGAGGTCGAGCGTTCGACCATTGGAATACCAGCAGCGACGACCGCGGACACGATGATCATGACGGCAACGACGAGCCGAGCATTGTTCGTGATCCACTCGCTCATATCGAACATTATTGAGGACTCACCTCCCGGGTTACAGACGTGGGCAGGACACGAGACACAGCAATTGCTACGCCATACCTGGCGCGAAACAGCCTCCCAGCTACGTAGGTACGGATGAAATGGGATTGTGCGTTCAGTCCGTCTATCGTCGTGTTTGGGAGGAGCACCGTTATTACGTGATTTAGAGTGCTCTGCTGGTTAGTCGTCAGTGCGAACATTCCAGGAGATACCTAACATATTCGCAACTAGCGCTATTTTGAGCGACCTGTTGAGGAGACTTACTGACGATGCCACACGCGAAACTTACGATCCACATTCCGGACAGTACCTGGATCAAAGACCTCTCAACCGCCCACCCGGAGGTAGTGTTCCAGGTCGTTACGAGTATCCCCGGCGAAGGAACTGGGATCGGACTCGTTCGACTCATTGCGACCGATCCGCTTCCTCTCATCACCGACATTCAGGCCCGCGACGACGTCGAGGACCTCGAGCTACTCTGGAAACACGACGACGAAGCGCTCCTTCAGATACAGACGGTGAACCCGCTCCCACTCCTCCCGGTCTGGCGAGCCGGCGTGCCGCTCAAGATGCCCTTCGACATCCAGAATGGGGAGGCTACATGGGAGGTGACAACGTCGACGAGCCGTCTCTCGAGCCTCCGAGACCACCTCGACGATCTGGGGATCGGCTTTTCTATCGAGTACGTTCGCGAGATCGATGCGAGCCAGGCCGACCAATTGTTGACTGACCGTCAGCAAGAAGTGCTGATGGCCGCGGTTGAAGCCGGCTACTACCGCGCACCGCGAGAATCAACGTTGAGTGACGTGGCCGAGGCGCTCGACATCGCGAACGCAACGTGTAGCGACGTGCTCCATCGTGCCGAGGGCCACATCATTCACTGGTTCGTTGAGGAGCACATGGAAGCTTGACTGACTTCTCCCCTGAGAGGCTGTCTCTTCCCTGAATCGATGCGCTAATGCCACTCCCTGCTCGCCCCTTCGGGCATCGTCAGAAAACGGTGTTTCCTGACTGCCAATCAGATTGTTTCGATGGTGAACAGGGAATCGTCGCTGAGGACGACCTGCACGCGGCGGTGCCAGGCGTCAGCGAAGTCCGCTCGCTGCTTTTCGCTCGCCGACCCGTCGAGAATTTGCTGTAGATTCCCGATTGCGGGCCCGCCGTCGGGGACGTCGCTGACGTGGTAGGTCACTTCGACAGTCTCGTCAGTGTCAGTTCGCCGAAAACGAAACGTCGGCTCCGCAGTCTCCGGATCGAACACATCGAAGCGCAAGAGATCGCGGCGGCTGCCGTAGCCGCCGGCCAGTCCGCCGAAGCCGTCGTCTTCGGTTGCGCCCGTCACGTACGAGATGATGCGACTCATCACGCCATACACGGTGTCGTCCCGAGGACCCGCTGCCTGCACTTCGATTTCGCTTCGGACCGGATAGTCGTCGGGATACAGCGCCTCGAGTCCGAGTTGGACAATTCGGTAGGCTCCCGAGGCCGTCGGACAGGAGTGGCCGGCCTCTTTCATTGCGTCCATATATGTGACGACGAACGGTTCGCCCGGAGCGAGGACGCCCAGAGCCTCCGCGACGGGGTCGCGGATCTCGATCGGGTCGATGTCGTAATCGATCTGCCAATCGGTTCCAGTGTGGGTCGTGTCAGTCGTATCTGAATTTGCTGTCATTGGTTTTAGTGATGGTTTCTGGTGGTCAATAGCGAAGCAGCCGCATCCCGTTGAGGATGACCGCGAGGACGCTGGCCTCGTGGATGAGCATCCCGGAGGCGAGGGTGACGTAGCTGGTGAGCACGCCCGCGAGCAGGACGGCAACGGTCAACACCGCGAGCCCGACGTTCTCGAGGACGTTCCATCGCGTCGCTTTGCTCAGAATAACTGCGTATGGGATGCGGTCGAGATCGTCGGCCATCAACGCCATATCTGCTGTCTCGATGGCGGTATCCGTCCCGGCAGCGCCCATCGCGATGCCGACGTCGGCGGTCGCCAGCGACGGCGCGTCGTTGATGCCGTCACCGACCATCGCGACGACGTGTCTGTCGGTCTGGTAGTTCTCGATGACGGTCTGCTTGTCTTCGGGGAGCAGTTCGGCACGGTACTCATCGATACCGACCTCGTCAGCGATCGCGGCAGCCGTCCGCTCGTTATCGCCTGTGAGCATCACCGTCTCGATGCCAGCGTCCTGGAGCGCAGCGACGACGCTGGGGGCGGCCTCTCGAAGTTCGTCGCGCATCGCGATCGCGCCAATAACGGTGCTGTCCCGGACGACGTGGACGACCGTCTCGCCGCGCGCCTCACGCTCGTGGACGTATTCGGTGATGCGCTTGGGGATGTCGATACCGCGATCGTCCAGCAGTGCCCGGTTGCCGACGATAAGCTCATGACCGGCGGCGTGGGCGACGACACCTTTGCCGGCGACCACGTCGAAGTCATCCGGATCGGGTATCGACTGCAGTTTGACAGCGGTGTTATCCGATTGGGCGACCATCGTTCCACCGTCCATCGCAGCGGTCGGGCGTTCGCGGGCCGCGTCTAAGATGGCGTCGGCGAGATGGTGTTCGCTTTTCTTCTCGGCGGTCGCCGCGAACGCGAGTACCTCGTTGTCGGTGACGCCGACCCCCTCGACGCCGGCGACTGCGAGGACGGCGTCGCCGTTCTCGCCTTTCCGTGACGGCGAAGCCGCCACGCGCGTTTCACCTTTCGTGAGGGTACCGGTCTTGTCGAAGGCGACAAGGTCGATCTTGCCAGCGCGTTCGAGGTGATCGCCGCCCTTCATCAGCACGCCCGATCGGGCAGCGTTCCCGATCGCAGAGACGATGCTGACCGGCGGGCCGATGACCAGTGCGCCGGGACAGCCGATGACCAACAGTGTCAGCGAGAGTATCGCGTTCTGCGTGATCGCGAACGCGACGACAGCCAGCGCGATAATACCCGGCGTATAGTACTTCGTGAACTGATCGATGAGGCTCTCTGTGGGCGATTGCGCCTCCTGGGCCTCCTCAACGCGACGGATGATCCGTTCGAGCGTCGTATCCGAGCCTGAACCCGTCGTCCGAATTTCCAGCGCACCGTCTTGGTTGACCGTCCCGGCGTAGACTTCATCGCTGTCGGCCTTGTAGACGGGGGCGCTCTCGCCGGTGACCGGCGCCTGGTTGACGGCGCTCTCGCCGTCAACGACGGTGCCGTCAACCGGAATTTTCCCGCCCGGCTTGACGACGACGATTTCACCCTCATCGACCTTGCGGGCGGGTACTTCTTGGAGTCTCCCGTCGCGGCGGACAGTCGCCGTTGCGGGCGTCATCTCCAGCAACTCTTGAAGGGCAGTCCGAGTCTTGCGCATCGTCCGGCCCTCGAGGTAGCTGCCGAGGCTGAACAGGAAAACGACGGCTGCGGCTTCCCAGTACTCGCCGATGACGATAGCGCCGATGGCGGCCAGCGTTACGAGGGTCTTAATCCCGAGCGTCCGGTTGGTGACCTCATGATAGGCAATCTTCGCGATGTCGTACCCGCCGACAACGGCCGCGAGGATGAGCACGGCGGTGCTTGCGGTGTCGAAGCTAGTGAGGTATCCCAGGCTCCAGCCACCGCCGTAGAGTAGGCCACTCGTCGCCGTGACGATGGCCTTCCGGTGTTTCCGGTAGTACTGTGTAACTTTTTTCTTGTCCATGTTCTAGACGGGTTGAGGAGTGTAGCCCTGGTTTTCGATGGTTTGGGCGAACACGTCGGGGTTCGCGATGCTATTGTCGTACTCGATTTCGATGCGGCCGGTCGTGTAGTGGACTTCGACATCCTGGACGCCATCGACGTTCGCGAGGGCGCGTTCGACGATACTTGCACAGGTCGGACAGTCGAAGTCAAGGACGCGAAACTGGGTCGTGTCGCTCATTACAGTTCTATGTAGAGCCGAGACCTCAATAAGTATTTTTTAGATGATATGTTTTATCGGTGGAATAGCTCGTTGGAACAGTCAAACGGGCCATCTAGGCTTTGGTGTCGGATCTAGCTCAAAAACCATCTCACTAGCATCCCGCTACCTTTTCCCGCATGCTCGCGCTCAATTCACGTATGAATAGTTCCGGTACCGACCACCGTCTCAACGACATCGCGGTTCGAGACACGCGGGTTTCGGACGCCATTGACGAACCGATGCGGGCGATGATCCTCGATATTCTGGCCGACGAGGCCCTGACTGCGACCGAGGTCCACGACCGCCTCGCTGACCGCGGCGTCGACCGCACGGAGAACACGGTTCGCCACCACATCAACGAGTTACGGGATGCCAACCTCGTGGACGTCGTTCGTTTCGAAGAGGGGCGCGGCGGGACGACAAAATACTATCACGCGAATACAATCGTTCTCTCGTACTCGCTGCCAGATTCGGCCGCTCCTACCGTCGAAGAGATGATCGACGCCGTCCAGCCCCAGATTACGGATGCGCTTGCAACGCTCACTGACGAATACGACGACGCAATCGATGAGATAGTTACGGACATGCAGCCCTGCGAACACTGCCGGACCCAGAAGTACGAGACATACATCCTCTTGACTGTCCTGCGACGGGCGTTCGTTCGTGCTCACCGAAACTCGTGAACTAGCAATCAGATTCCGAAAACGAGTTTCCGTTGGCTTGTTCGTGCTCGGTCGACTGCTACGATAGCTTGAGATGGGGTGGCTATTCTGGCGCTCCGTCCAGAGCTGTTTTTGGGACCGACGCTGCGACGAACTCCTTGATGATCCGACCTTCTGCGCGGTGAAGTACCCCGCTCGCGGCTGATTTGTTGACATCGAACGACTCCGCTAGCTCGGTGAGCGTACAGCCGCGGGGGCTATCGTAGTAGCCCCGTTCGACCGCTTCAGTGATGAATTCTTGTTGGCGATCGGTGAGCTCCTCTGTCGAATCGTGCGATTGCGTCACCGACAGTATCTGATACGGAATGTCAGCCGCTGCTAACTCGTCGGTGAACTGTGAAAGCCGCTCGTGCGAAGCCGTCAACTCGGTATGTATCCACCCATCTTGCATTCGAGCGGGAAAATTCGGAGGCGTTCCAGATTCTCGATTCGCCCGATATCCCTCCGGAACTGGTGTCGTAGCCCGAATCAGCACAGATCGTTCGTCGGTATGTAACAGATCATACGATCGCACTTCTGAGGCATCGTCGAAGCGACGAACGATCTCGTCCGTATCTGGCCCCTGTATTTGGAGGATCCCGAGTACCCCAGTGTCAGTGGGATGGCTCGACAGCAATTGAAACTCGGTGTCCGGGAATTCGGTCGACAGTGTAGCCAGCCAATCCTCGGACGCTGCGGGGTTGATTTTCAAGTGTACGCGGGGCATAGCATTCGGGATTTGCTTGGGGCGCGTCCGAGGTATATACGTTGGTGAACCTGTTCACGGGTACTACCGTGATAGCTCCTGGAATAGGACGAGGTATGCCAACCACGGCAACAGCGGCCGACGCAGAAGCCTCGACGCAGGTCAGCATTACCCAACTGACGAAGTCCGGTGTCCTCGCGATCCTCACAGCGAGCGGGGTGAACGTTCTCGTCCTCGAACTTGCCCTCGCTGTCCTCGATGTCCCCCCTGCGTTCACGCCCCTCCCGCTTGGCTGGGGACCGGTCGTCGCGAGTTCCACGGTCGGTGCGATCGGGGCGACGGTCGTGTACGGCATCATCGCGCGCTATTCGACGCGGCCGAACCGGACGTTCACCATCATCGCTGCAGCTGTGTGGGTCCTTTCGTACGCCAACCTTCTCACGCCGGCGCTCGCGGGTGCTCCCACGGTCATCTACGCGATCCTTGGTCTAATGCACGTGACCGCAGCGATCACCATCGTCGGGGCCTTGCGGCGGACAGCGAACCGCTCAGGCGATGTCATGGAGGACGCACAATGAGCCGCGGGGCGCTCCTTATCGGCACCGACGAGGGCGTATATCGCGCTTACACCGACGACATTGCCGATTCGCGGCGTGTCCTGGAGAGCGAACTCGTCCTTCGCGTGCGGCGGTTCGGCGACGCAATGTTCGCGGCCACGCGTTCCGGTCTGTTCCGCTCACGCGACGGCGGCGAGACCTGGACCGACCTGGCTGTCCCCCGACGCGAAGTCTACTCGGTGGTCCAGAGTCCCGACGCCGAACGTCTGTACGCCGGGACACATCCCGCGCACCTATACATCTCCACGGACGACGGGGCCACCTGGCGGGAACTAACGGGCTTTCAGGATGTGCCGTCGCGCGAGACGTGGCACACCCCTCGCCACCGCAACGAAGCCCACGTCAGGAGTCTCAGTGTTCACCCTGACACTCCAGATCGGATGATAGCCGGCGTCGAGGTCGGCGGCGTTCTCGTGAGCGACGACTGCGGCGAGTCATGGGAAGAGCGCCGAGCGGGACTCCATAACGAACGGGAGGACAACCTCCAGTTCGACGTCCACCACGCCCTCTCCCTGAGTGGTGACGAACTGGTCGTCTCGTGTGGTGGCGGGCTCTACCGGACGCGAAATGCCGGTGACTCCTGGACGCGCCTCGACGATCACAATCATCCGTACTTCCGGGAGGCGTTCAGTCACGGCGACCGGCTGTATGCGGCGGCGACCCGAGGGCCATGGGTTAGCGAGATGGACGCCACGCTCTTCGAGTCGACGGACGAGGGTGAGACCCTCGATGCCGTCTCGTATCCTGGTGCTGGCGACGCGTTCGTACTCGCGTGGACAGCTCTCGATGAGACCGACGGTGGTGTGTTTGCAGGAACGCACACTGGCTCTGTGCTTCGACGGGCTGGCGGCGAGTGGACGAACACAGGGACCGTTCCAGCGAGAATTCAGTCGCTAGAAGTCATCCAGGTGTAGCTTCAACCCTGAAGGTGCGAGTTGTAGCCCCCATAATCAAATACCAGATCCAATGAATTTCTCAGTCGTTGTGCAGGGTAGAAGGCGGGTAATTTGCACGGCGGATCGGTACGCATCGGGCGATAGCTACTCACCGCGGATATATTGATAGGAATGTCTAACGCATACCCGCGTCTTTAGGCGCGGGTTGAGTGGTAGGCCCGGGGCGACAACCGCCGTCAATACCGGGCCGAATATCCGTTTTCGGTACGTTTAAGCGGCTGTCTGGCCTGTTTCAGTATGCTACTCCGGTGGAGAGAGTCATACCAGAGAACACACGTATGCCGATGACTCGGCCGGAGACGGGGCCTGAGTGACCGGGCCACAGCCCTCCCGAGGGAGGTAAACCGAGAGGGTCCCCCAGTATGCTGCTGGTTCCCTTGGAAGTGCGGGTTGAAACCTCGAAAGCCACGCTCGGGTGATATCCCATGGTGGGATCCCACGCCGTTTAGGGCGTGGAGGAGGTCACACTCCCATACCACCTATCGGTGAGTGAGTATGCGTGTGTCTGGCCCACTTACGATCCAGCGGGTCTCTGAACTCGTGATGGCGAATCGAGCGATCAGAGCACCCTACTACCATGCCGACCATGACGAGGAGGTTCGTTTCACGGATCTGGACAGGGGGCTCTAATGGGGGGCCGACGTCATTCCAGCCTTGATGGATCTATTCAGGGTTGAGCAAGACATCCAGGACGATCATCCCGACGGCTGGGTAGGCTTCGCTCGCCACTGGCGAGGCGGGACGTTACGGCTGGACTTCGACCTGTTTTCTGGATCCGAAGAGCCAGACTCGATCCTGGTCGTGACCGCGATAGCAGGCCGAGCAGGGAGGAATACCATCGTGGACGAAGACGTCGGAGAAATCAAGCTGTCGGACCAGGTTCCAACGGAGCAAGAATGGGAAGAGCGGCAAAAACGGTACCAGGCGGCGCGAAGGGGTGATGATACCGATGGATCGGTAGCGGTGAAGGCGTACATCGCGGCGCTGCCGGATTGGAAGCGGGCGATCGCGACACAATTCGACGAGATCATCCAACGCGAAGTGCCACACGTGCGCCGCGCCGTGAAGTATCACCAGCCGTTCTATGGCGTCGAGGACCAGGGCTGGTTCGCGTCATTTAGCTGTAATTGAGGGCGCTAAGCCCCCTTCTGCTCACGGCGACGCCGTTCGCATGGTCAGCGGGACCGACGGTCCCGCGCTATCCGCAGCGAGCGAAGCGAGCAGGGAGGGATACAGCGCCCGCACGTCTTGGTTTCGTGTGAATCGGCACCCTTACTACCACAGCGGTCGAAGGTGAGAGTAAGATGCTCACCACGCTTCCGGCGGTGTTCAAACGCGACAACAAGCGTGCATCGTCGGTTGTGGCCGAGTGTCGAACCGGGAGGAGTGGGACACTCCGAACCACCTGTCAAGGGAAGCCGCCTGTGGAGTCTGGAACCGTCCGCAGAACGCCAACAGCGTTCTGCCGGGCCGCACGAGACGCGGAGCGTCTTGTGGACGCTGTGGGGACGTTCCCTGCACGTTCCGACACCGAAGCAGGAAGCCCTGTGCTTAACAAGCGAGGGCCGGGGAGGCCCGAGCGCGGTAGGGCAGGGTAGTTCACCGGACGCGGCACGGAATTTACGCGATTCACGTCCACCCTTCGGCCTTTGGCCTCAGGACGGGATTCTCTCGCTGTTCAAAGATAGCCCGATCTGATGGGCACGCTCGTAGCTGAACTGACGGTCCTGAAACTCAGGTCGACTACTCTACCAGTTCGGACCAGACGTGCCGGAACTTCCCACTTCGTTCCTCTCGTTGTGGAGGCTCAGATGCCGCTTCGACGGTTATGCGGCTAATCCCGTGAGTACGAAGGAACGACTGAAGCTCCTGTTCGATATGCTTCCAGACTTCTTCCTCGGTCGCATCAGGGGTGACATCAAAGCGGACCTGAAGTGTTGTGGGGGCTGTGCGGATAATCTGGGTTCGATGGATACCCGGAACTTCTTCGACGATGCTTGAGAGTGCGAGTGGGAAAATCGGCACCTCCTCTCCCTCGTCGGTTTCGAACTGGAGGATGTCTCCTTGCCGTCCGCCGACCTCCATGATGGGGAATGCGCTCCCGCATGGACACTGTTCTTCGTACATCGTGATGCTATCCCCGAGATCGTACCGAACGAGCGGTTGCACTCGATTCGAGAGGCTCGTGATGAGAACGGTGTCCGACGGCGTCCCAGGTTCGACCGGCTGAAAGTCCTCGTCGACCGGTTCGACCACGACCCAGTCGATGTTGGCGTGGAGATTTCCGTGTTCGCACTCGACGGCAATCGGGACGAATTCCGTCGCCCCATAGAGTTCTCGGACCACACAATCGAAAGCCCGTCTGAGAACGTTCTTTTGTGCCTCCGAGATTGGTTCTGCTGTGGGCATCACGAGTGCGGGGCTGATGTTGAGTCGACCATCCTGCTGGGCTCGCGCCAACTCGACGAGGACGGTCGAGTAGCCTTCGAGGATGGCGGGCTGGTACTGGTTCAGATCGGAGATCAGGTCGTCGATCGGGCTCTTTGGAGAAAAGAGCCGAAGGCGACGCTCTCCATAGACGGATTCTCGACGCATCATTTCGAGACCGGCCGCACCGGCGAAGTGACCGCCCGAGACAGCGACGAGTCCGATGCGGAGATTCTGTGTGAAGAGTCTGGAGAGTGGCGAAGTTCCGGCCATTGCGGGCACAATCCACCGATCACCCAATACGTCTGAAATAGTCCATGCGGTCTCATCCTGGACGAACACCCCCGGTTCACCTGTCGTCCCAGAGGTTGTCCAAACCGGATACGTGCCGAGGAAGCGCTCGCCGATCTTCGTCTCGTCAGCGACGAATGCGTCGATCTCGGCTTTGGTGATCGCCGTGTCCGTGACGAGGTCGTCGAAGTGCTCCATGAGCGTCGACTTCGTCACTGGCGGGAAGTGCTCGAGATCTGTCGTCCCCTGGGGGATATCTGCGTACCGTTGCTTGTAGAATCGGGATTGCTGTCGGACGAACGCGAGATGGGATTCGAGTCGCTGTCGTTGACGAGATGCAATCGTCGCAGAATCAGCTCGCTTCAGCCGCCAGGTGCCGAGTACGAGCTTTCCCTTGGTTATCGGACTCTGTCTCATGCCATCCTCCAGTACGTTGTGCATTCGAGAGCGAGGAGTATAGTTAACAGGCCTCATTTCTGCGACGGTGGGCGACGACTCCGGAGTACATCCGCGAGCGGTTTGACTACGGGACGTACATGAACCGTCGGCTTCACTCGTGGGCGTTCGCCCGACTGCAAGGGCGCATCGAGGACAAGGCGACGGAGGACGGTATCGCCGTCGAGTACGTGCATCCGGCGTACACGTCGCAGACGTGCCACGAGTGCGGCCACATCGGACGACGTGGGGCGCAAGCCGAGTTCCGGTGCGCGAACGACGACTGCCACGTAACGGAGTTCCAAGCAGACATCAACGCGGTCGGCAGGACTGCGTCCTGACGGGCAGCAAGATCGCTTTGCGATCTTGCGACGGCGGCGAATATCGCCGGTCGCGTCGACCCGTGGGGAGAGAGCGTCCGCTGGGAACCCGGACGCGATGACTCGCCGCAGGATGGGAGCGCCAGTGACAGCGCACAGTCCACCGCGAGACGAGCGAGACCACCTCGCAGATGACGCTCGCGGCTTCCTTGGACTGAAACCTGCCAGATTGGATTCCCCTCGGAGGGGAAGTCCCGCCGTTCACGGCGGGGAGGATGTCACGCGTCTCGCCGCGATCGTCGACGCGACCACCCCACCTGGAGAGTACATCGTCCAGCGGACGGGCCCGCACTCGTTCGATCTCGTATTACCGAGTGCTGCACCAGTGGAGATTCACGAACTACTCGCACACCGACTGGAAACCGGGCGCGACATCCTCACCGTCAGTCTCAATCGAGACGGCGTCATCGCCGTTCGCGACGATCGCTTCGATACTCGACATCGAGAGGAAGACGCTTCGACAGCAGAGACAGAGCCCGTCGCTGACGGTGAGGTGGCAGTGGGACGCTCTTCCGGTGGTCGGCAGCCGTCACCGAGGATCCAGTTAGCGACGGTCGACTGACACCGCCCTCCAATTTTTTGACCGAATGCAAGCACCGCTGAAGAGGTTCGTATCTTTGTTTCCGATCAACGAGACCCTGACCGCTTCATCTCAGGTGGTTAATCTGCGCAGACAGGTACTCTTGAAGAGCCGTGACCGTTTCTTCTGAGACAGCTGAGGCCCCGAAGTCACTCCGATACCCGTGCTTGAGTTCGTCGCTCTCTAAGATCTCCAGTCCACGCTCAAGTTGCTCCCGTAGCGCATCATTGTCTCCTCGGCGCAGGTGGGGCGTGACAGCGTTGAGGTCGATCTTTTCTGCGACTGCTAGAACGTCCCGAAGGTCTGTTTCGCGGCCGCTGTGGAGCTTTACCGCGATGAGAACCGCTCCATCGATGACCCTGGCCGTCGTCGTTACCGTCCCGCCGCTGACCTTCTGTTGGTGGCTGTGGTCGTACAGGTAGTCGAACGACCACTGTGCCTCAGTCTGGCGACACCCGAGTCCGTTCACCAGGAGATCGAAGCCGATCGGCTGTTGCGGCGTGAGTCGCTTTTCGTACTCGATCACTTCGGTGTCGTAGAACCATTCCTTGGCGTGGCTGTCCGTTTCCTCGAAGTCCCGATGTTCGAGGAACTCGACGAAGTCGGCCTTGGAGTCCGGGGCGACGACGATATCGAGGTCCGTTGAGAAGCGAGCGTTGAATGCTGAGACAGCGTAGCCGCCGACAAGAACGCACTCGTGCCCCTCTTGGGTGAGCTCATCGAGCAGTTCGATGAGTGCGTCACTTCGATTGTTGAAGCTCATGGCTGGACCCGTTCCGTCTCCCGGTACGTGACGCCGAGATCAAGATCTTCGTACATCCGGTCGAGCATCGCCAGTGCCGACTGGAATTGGGCGTAGTTCTCGCGCATATACTCGATCGTCTCGGCTCTCGGGATCACCGGGTACCCCTCGACGTGTTCGATGTCGAGTGACGAGCGAGGTTCGAGAACGATTTGCAGTGGTCCGTCCAGGTCGTCTCGGGGTTGTCGCTCGAATGCGGTTGGGAAGTCGAACGACTCGAAAAACGCCTGCCAGGCGTCGACGTCCTGCTCACGGACGGCAAGGAACAGTGGATAGTCGTCAGGCTCGCGACCGACTTGATAGCCGCCCTGTGTCCACACGTAGACGCCGTCAATCCGTGTGAAAGCGAATGGCCAATCACCGAACTGTGGGATGACGTACGCCTCTTCGATGGAGGGTGGACTGACGCCGGCGCTGGAAGCGACGAGCTCGCGGGCAGCGTCTCTCACACGCTCGTCGACGACTGAGAGACCGTCGTCATAGTGGACGTAGCCTGCGTCTTCGAGCCGATTGACGGCCTGTCTCACCGTCTCGTACGGCGTGTGGAGATGCTGGGCGACACCTCGGATGGAGTCACCACTCTCGATGGCAAGGATTATCTGCGCCGCCGTGTCGTCGAGAACCTCGTACATCTGATAGTTACTAATAATCCGGTAACAGTTAAAAGCCTTACTCGTTTGGTCATGAAGCTACAATCTTTCCATTCGTCTCAAAGGTAGCCGTGGACCCTGCCGAAACACTAGAGACGAGCATAATGAATTGAACGGCTCTGGTGAATCGATAGACAGCGCCGACTTCAACCGTTAGAACTAGGCAAATGAAGCGGGAAACCGTCGATGCCTATGTCGAAAATCTCCCGCTTCACGAGCAAGGCGGTTCGGTAAGCTAACGCACCTCAAGCTTCATTTCAGTTGTCACTATTGCCATCGAGTAGTCTCAGCGCTTACATATAAGCGTCATCGTACCATCGTGAAAGTAAAACTCAGCGGATTATCTCCCATACCCAGACTTGAGTCGATTGAGCATAGAATCAGGTGGACTGGTCTTCTAGTTCGGACCAGACGTGCCGGAACTTCCCGCTCCGTGAATCCCGTCGTGGAGCCTCCGATGCAGCTTCGACTGTTACGTAGCTAATCCCGTGAGTACGAAGGAACGACTGGAGCTCCTGTTCGATATGCTCCCAGCCCTCCTCCTCGGTCGCATCAGGGGTGACGTCGAAGCGGACCTGAAGTGTTGTGGGGGCTGTGCGGATAATCTGGGTTCGATGCACACCCGGAACCTCTTCGACGACGCTCGAGAGTGCGAGTGGGAATATTGGCACCTCCTCCCCCTCATCGGTTTCGAACTGGAGGACGTCCCCTTGCCGTCCGCCGACCTCCATGATGGGGAACGCGCTCCCGCATGGACACCGTTCTTCGTACAGCGTGATGCTATCCCCGAGATCGTACCGAACGAGCGGTTGCACTCGATTCGAGAGGCTCGTGATGAGGACGGTGTCCGACGCTGTTCCAGGTTCGACCGGCTGATAGTCCTCGTCGACCGGCTCGAGTACGACCCAGTCGGTATTGGCGTGGAGATTCCCGTGTCCGCACTCGACGGCGATGGGGATGAATTCCGTCGCTCCATAGAGTTCTCGGACCACACAATCGAAGGTGTCCCGGAGCATTCGCTTCTGTGTCTCGGAGATGGGTTCTGCCGTGGAGCGAACGAGTGCCGGGCTGATGTCGAGACGGCCGGCTTGCTGGGCTCGCGCCAGTTCGACGAGGACGGTCGAGTAGCCACTGAGGATGGCGGGCTGGTACTGGTTCAGGTCGGAGATCAGGTCGTCGATCGGGCTCTTCGGGGAGAAGAGCCGAAGGCGACGCTCTCCATAGATGGATTCTCGACGCATCATCTCGAGGGCGGCCGCACCGCCGAAGTGACCGCCCGAGACTGCGACGACCCCGATGCGGAGATTCTGCCTGAAGAGTCGGGACAGTGATGAAATTCCAGCCATTGCGGGCAGGATCCACCGATCACCCAGCACGTCTGCAACGGTCCATGCGGTCTCGTCCTGGACGAACACCCCCGGTTCACCTGTCGTTCCCGATGTCGTCCAGACTGGGTAGCGGTCGAGGAATCGGTGGCCGATTTTTGACTCGTCGGCGACGAACGCGTCGATCTCGGCTTTGGTGATCGCCGTGTCCGTGACGACGTCGTCGAAGTGCTCCATCAACATCGACTTCGTCACTGGCGGAAAGCGCTGAAGATCTGTCGTCCCCTGGGGGATATCCGCGTACCGTTGCTTGTAGAATCGGGACTGACGTCGTACGAACGCGAGATGGGATTCGAGTCGCTGTCGTTGACGAGACGCAATCGTCGCAGCATCCGCTCGCTTCAGCCGCCAGGTGTCGAGTACGAGCTTCCCCTTGGTTATCGGACTCTGTCTCATGCCATCCTCCACTACTTGTGCGTTCGCGAGCGAGGAGTATAGTTAACAGGCCTCATTCCAGCGACGGTGGGTGACGACTCCGAAGTCGACCAACCACGATTCACATACTGTCCGCGGACAGGCTGTTCACGCTCCACGACGAGATTCAGGCCGTCTGGTGCGTGTTTCTGAGATGCCGTTGTAGAAACGCTAGCTGGTCTTCGATCACCTGCTCTCGCATCTCCCCAACATAGACCTGAAAGTGCCCGACCGGATATCGAATAATCTCGGAATTTCGGGCGTGTTCGACGACCTGTACGGCAAATTCCGGCGATACCTGTTGGTCTTCTTCTGCGACACAGAGGAGAATTGGGGCGGTAATGCGTTCGACGGTCCCCACCTCGTATCGTGGAAGGTCGAACACGACACACGGAGCGAACTCGTTGCGCCACGTTGTTGCATCGGCAGCGAGTCGCTCCGCAATCGGCTTCGCATCGGGTTCGGTGATGACCGCGAATCCCCCTGGTTCACCGATGACGGGAACCAGATACGGGGATAGCCCGAGTTTACCCCGCACCGCATCGTACACGCCCGCGAGAAGCATCCGAACGAAGACCCCGACAGGAGCTCGCTCGGACCCCCGTCCCCGGAACGCATCTAGCATCGGAACCTGTGTGATGACGGCGGCAAGCTTCGGATCGTCGGCAGCAACGGCGATTACGTGTCCACCGGCGAAGGACGTTCCCCAGATGGCGACGCGGTCGGGATCGACCATCCCGAGACTTCGAGCGCGACGAATCGCCGCACGATAGTCGTCACGCTGTCGTTCGACGTCGACGACCTGGCGCGGTTCCCCACCGCTCTCTCCGAAGTGTCGATAGTCGAACGCCAGGACGGCAAATCCCTCGGCAGCAAATCGCTCCGCGAACGCAGGCAGTCCCAGGTCTTTCGTGCCGCTGAAGCCGTGGCCCATGACGATACACGGGAGTCTTCGATGTATCTCAAGCGGTAAGTACAGATCCGCAGAACACCGAATCCCCCCAGATTCGAACGATATCGCTGTTTTGGTGGTGTTCTGGGTCATACAGGGATGTAGTTCGGTCCGTGGAGTAAAGACAGTTCGCCGCGGACGCCATCGGAGTACTACGTGGTTTGCCCATTCGTTTGGACATCCCCGACTCAACATGACTCGTTTCCAGGCCCGTCACAGGTCTGTTCGGCCCAGACGTGTCGAAACTTCCCGCTGAGGGGGTCGCGTTGCGGTGGCTCAGCCGCTCTCTCGACAGTAATCCCAGCGATGCCCTGGTCTTCCAGGAACGTCTCGAGGCCCGCACGCACGCGCTCCCACACGACCAGGTCGTCACAGTCTGACGTGACCTCCAGCCGAATGCGAATGGTGGACGGACCGGTTCGAACGAGTTGCGTCCGACGGACCCCTGGCACGTCCTCGACCACGCCAGAGAGGGCGAGCGGGAAGATCGGACGGTCGCGTCCGTCCGTTGTCTCGAAGTGAAGGACGTCGCCCTGGCGCCCTTCGACGTCGATGACGGGGAATGCACTGCCACACGAACAGTGTTCGTCGTACATCGTGATGCTGTCGCCGAGGTCGTACCGGATGATTGGCTGAATGCGATTCCCGAGGTTCGTGAGCAGTACCGTCTCCGAGGGTTCCCCGAGATCGACCGGCCGATACTCCTCGTCGACGGGTTCGAGGACGACCCAGTCGGCGTTGACGTGGAGGTTTCCGTGGCCACACTCGATTGCGATCGGGTCGAACTCGGTTGCAGCGTACGCCTCGCGCACCTCGCAATCGAATGCATGCTCGATGTCGCGCTTCTGGGCTTCAGAAACTGGTTCTGACGCCGGGGAGACGAATGCCGGGCTGATGTGCAGGCGACCGTCTCGTTGGGCGCGGGCTAGTTCGACGATGACACTCGCATAGCCCATGAGGAGTGCAGGCTGGTAGCGATTCAGTGCCTCGATGATATCGTCGAGGGGTTGCGTCGGTGAGAACAGCTGAATCCGGTTTTCGAGGAATTTGGACTCGCGCTGGAGCAGGGCGAACGCGGAAGCCCCGAGGAAGTGACCGCCGGTGATTGCGATGACGGCCTCTCGAAGATTGTGTTTGACGAGTCGCCTGAGCGTGTCGATGTCGAGTACCGCATCCAGTATCCAGCGATCTGGATGCGCTCCGAGCAGCGCCAAACTGGTGTCGTCCTGGACGGAGATGCCCGGTTCTCCTGTCGTTCCCGATGTCGTCCAGACCGGATAGCGACCGAGGAACCGCTGGCAGATCTTCGTCTCGTCAGCGACGAACGCGTCGACCTCGGCTTTGGTAATCGCCGTGTCCGTGACGACGTCGTCGAAGTGCTCCATGAGCATCGGCTTCGTCACCGGCGGGTACTGTGTGAGGTCGGTACTGCCCTCGGGGACATCGGCGTAGTGTCGCTTGTAGAACCGTGACTGTCGCCGGGCAAACGAGAGCATTTCAGCGAGTCGTCGTCGCTGCCGAGCCTCTATCTCTGCACGGGTCCCTCCTCTGGCCCGCCACACGTCGAGCGTGATCTTTCCTCTCTCGATTGGATTCATCGGACTGGTGCTGGAGCGCGGGGGGATTCTTCCGACCCCCCTCGTGTTCCCACTATACTTCGCGGCGAACGGACTTTGTTATTGGCCCGCCGAGCTAGCTGTTACCCGACGTTCCTCATGTGGCCCTCCCAGGGCTCACCATGTCCGGACAACAGTACGACCTCGCCACAGGAGTCCAGTTTCCGTATCGACGACCGTGCCTTCTCGGTGTCGTAGTGTATCGGTGGCAGCACCGTCGGTTCGGTGTGGCGGCCGGTTCGCACGTTGTACGTCATCAGGGCGTCACCGCAGAAGAGCACATCTCGATCAGGGAGGTAGAACGCGGACGACCCGGACGTATGGCCAGGAACCTGAATGACAGTCGGATGCCCAGGAACGTCAAGTTCGTCGCCGTCTTCGAAGATCTCGAACGCCGTGAGCCGTGGTACTGATCCGACGCCTGAACGGACGACCTCGACGAAGTACGAAAACACAGGGGGCTTCCAGAGGACCTTCACGAAGTCGAGAGGTGGAAGCGAGCGGGAAACTGTGTTCGCCCGCTGCACATCGGCGGGGTGAATCCATACCCGCGCGTCAGCGGCTTCTCGAAGCCATTCGGCGAATCCGAGATGGTCGAGGTCGCCGTGCGTGATGAGGATCGCGGCGACATCGGATAATGTGTATCCGAGTGCCTCGACACCTTCGACGAGGAGGTCCCAGTGGTCGGGAAGACCAGCGTCGACGACAGTGAGTGCATCGTCTTCCTCAACGATGTACCAGTTGATCCGGCGCGTCCCGAATCGATACACCCTGTCAGCGACTTCGATTCCACGAACGAATTCCATAGTACACGTACGCACTCTAATCGGATAGCCCTGGTCGCTTCCGTGGCTCGACAATATTCCCCGGAATGGTCTGCATTCCCACGAACTTCACAAATCGAAACCCGTCGTTCAGTTCCGATTCAACGGCTCAGCAGTCTTACGAGTGCTGCTGCAATGTTGAACGTCCGTAGAGAGCCTGTAGGGAATCCCAGTCAGTCCATCCGGTAGGCTGCGGCCGAGTCGACGTTGTCGTACATCCGTCCGAGCATGTCGAGTGCTGACTGGAAATGCGCGTAATGCTCTTTTGCGAATGACACGGTTTCTTGGAGCGAGATGACGGGTCGTCCGTTGACCATCTCGGCATCGATCTGTGACCGTGGCTCCAGAACGACCTGGATGGTTCCATCGAGGTCTTCAGCGGCCTGGCGCTCTTCTGCAGTCGGGATTCCGAACCGATCGAAAAACGCCGTCCAGGCGTCAAGATCGGACTCGCGGACGGCGATGAACAGCGGGTAGTCCTCCGGATTGCGAGCGACCTGGTAACCACTGCGGGTCCAGACGTAGACCGCATCGATTCTAGTGAATGCATACTCCATACCCGCGAACTGCGGGAGAACGTACGCTTCTGAAATCGATGGCGGCAAGGTGGTTGCTGCCGCCGTCAGGAACTCGAGACCGACGTCGCGGAGCGTCTGATCGACGAGGTGGAGGCCATCATCGTACGCGACGTATCCCGCCTCTTCGAGGCGATTCACGACGCGCCGAATCGTCTCGCGGTTCTCGTCGATCTTTCGCGCGACGCCGGAGATGGAATCTCCTGGGTCGAGCGCGAGGATTACCTTGAGTTCCTTTTCACCGCATACCTCGTACATCCCATGGTTACACAATTCTGTGCAACACCCAAAAGAATTACTCTTCGTGTGGGTCTGTTAGCTGGATCTGGCGGGTACTCTCGGCGAGATCGTGGATGTACTCGCGGAGGGTTTCCATATCCTCGCGGGCCTCTTCCAGTGTTTTCGCCTTTACTTTGGCGGGTGGTTCGCCTTCTAATTCGTCATGACACGGGCGACAGAGTGTGACAAGATTACTGAGCTTGTTCGCCTCGACACAGGACTCAAATGATGAATATCGCTCTATATGATGAACGTGAATTTCTCGATCGTATTGCTCCAGATGCTCCTCATTAGTCAAACCACAGTTTTGACACTGATATCCATCTCGAGCAAGTGTTCGCTTGCGTTGTCTCTTCCATGTGTGACCTCGATTCTCCTCATGACCTCCTCTCCATGTAGGATGCTCGCTACCCCGAGCACCGACTAGATGGCGCCCCGGTTCACGTCGCTCAATACCATGTCGGTCTAGCCATGAGTACACGATATTCGTTGAACAACCAATACGGTCAGCGATTTCTACTGCGGATAGCTCCTCATCAACGTACAGGTCCTGAAGTCGGGATTTATCAGTTAGAATGGGGTATTGCGGCGTCCCTCCACGAGATTCTCGTTCGAGATTAAACCGGTCCATCCAGTTTATGATGGTGTGCTTGCTGCAGTCTAATTCAGTAGCAACATCGCTTAGCGACAAATCCTTCTCAAAATAGAGTTCCCGAAGCGTCTCTTTCTCCCTCCATGGATGATCATCACGCGATTGAGGGTCCGACATCACATATCCACTCCTCGAGTCCCAGTACCGCGAGTCAGCTTCACAGTGAGGGAGACGCCGACATCGCTTCGTTCGACGTACTCGGTTCGGTTCGTGCGTTCTCTACTGGACGGCGATTCAACTGCTCGGCTTGGTTGTTGCTTTGAGTCAGACATACGTTCTCCACGAGAGCCATCTGATAGCGCTCGCACCCTTTCAGAGGGTGAAAAACAAGTGGCTAGTCTGCACTAGCGGGAGTACTGTCTACGTCGACGTCGTCGAGAAGTGGGTAGTCGATGTGCATCTCGATTTTATCGAACGGGACAACTGGCTGGATCGCTCCCCCAGGGCCACCTTCCTTGAGTTCGAGGATACCCAATACCTCCAGCTGTTTCAGATCTGCATGGACATCGGAGACGTCGCGGTCGACGAGTCGTGCAGCCTCCCGCATACTTGATGGGCGTTCTTTGGCGATTGCTTGGATGAGATCGAGGCGCAGTGGTGTGAGGCTGTCGACGAGATCGTCATAAGTCCCGAACTGGAGCACTGCACGCTCATCGCTTTCATCCAGTTCATCAGCTTCAGCAGTCTGAATGAACTGGAGCGTGTCCTCTCGGAGCTGTGCTCGATCGCCTACGGTGATGTGAAGCGTGGTCATGTTCGGGTGGATTGGATCTGTATTGTATCTGCAGTTCAATAGGGTGGGGGTGGGTTGCCACCAATCGTGTCCCAGTATTCGTCAGCACTAGCCCAAAACTCGACGATGAGTTCTTCCATACCAGAGAACTCGACGTCTGCCTCCCCGGCAGCGGTGTGGAGTTCGTGGCCTTTGGTGTCTTCGTGAGCGTTGTCGTAGCGGATGAGCGTCAGATCTTGCAGCGTTCCCAGGTGCAATGTGTACTTCCAACCGGACGGGTAGGCATCTGTATCGGTCGTCCGTCGGATGACGACGTTCTCGACGAGTCCGGCTTCGACGTGGGTGTAGCGGTGCGTGAGTTCTTAGCCCATCCCTCCCCTGTTGGTTTGTCTCCCAACACGATAAGTGTGTTGGGTATGCACCCAACAGCCGCTCAGGTGATGGCTGGGGACTCGCAATTCTGCTATGGGGCGATGAGTTCACTCGTTTCTGCACCAACTACCGCTTCGAACCTACTGCCATTGACATCCTCCACGCGCCTAAAGGCGCGGGAATCCTCACGTTGGGGGTCTCGGCTCATGCCGAACCACCACGCGAGCGACTTTCTCCTACGTGTGTAGGATACTCTGGTTCGTGCGCGCTTCTTTGGGTCTTTCGTGAGAGTGTGGTATCTCCGACCAGTCGTGGTCGTCCCACTCGAATCGCACGGGCCGTGCCATCGGCCGTGGTACATTTGTTTCGTGCCGTCTCAAGAACGTCTCCGACGCGGTGAGGTCTGCGTGTCCCTCGAAGCCGCACGAACACGTGAGCGTGTCTTGGTGTCGAGTCGTGTCCTCCGTCGAACCGCACTGCGGACACTCTTGGCTGGTCCACGTTTCGGAGCGGACTTCGACGGTGATCCCGTACTCTTCGGCCGTACACGCCAGTCGGTCGATGAACGCCCGGAACGCCCAGAAGTTGTGTGTCTTCGCGTTCGTCCGAACCGACCAGTGCGTCTCGAGTACGTCGGTTAAGTCGCCGACGTACACCGTCGAGACGCCTTGGTCGTACAGTCGTTCGATCAAGTCGCGGGCCAGCGCGTCCATCGCGTGGTCGCGCCGTCGCGTCCGGCGCCGGTACAGCCGCCGAATCCGATTCGACGAGTATCGGCCCTCGCGGAGTTTCGACTGTAGCCGGGCTATCTCCCGCATCGTTTCGCGGAACCGCTCGAACAGGCCGCGGCCTTCGTACAGGTACTGCTCGCCGGACGTAGTCGTACAGGCGACGATGTTGTTCGCACCGATATCCAGAGCGGCGGTTTCGTCCGCCAGTGGTGAATCCTGTCGGGAATTGTCTACCGTGACAGGCTGAAAGGCCCTGAATTGGTCCGAAAATTCGTCGTAGTACAGTTCCAACCGACCCTGTTTGCCGTCCCACTTCGGATCGCCAGCGACTTCGAGGCCGCTCTTATGTAGAGTTGGGGAATGCCCCCATAGCAAGGCAGTCGATGACGCTTACGAGGGATGCGCCAGCGAGATTCAATGAACGGATGATTCCAAATGTGTGAGCGGCCTGCTCCAAGCCGTGCTTGGACAGGCCGCGGAACTTCCGTAGCCACGGTTTGATGAGTGAAAAGAGGCACTCAACCTGGTCAATATGGACACCGTCAGGCGAGACGTACGTCTCGTCGTGCACAACGATCTGGTGAGTGTACACCATCTGCCGATACGCTTGGAGACCATTAGTCCAGACCTCTCCCAGCGGCTGGGAGAGGTCTTCAGCCTCCTGTATTACTGGATCAAGGTCTGTTTCGTAACTGATGCCAAGCTGGCCGTGAACAACCCGTAGCACGTCGCGGCACGCCGCAACGAGCGTTATCTGGTCGCCGTGTCGTCCACGCCAGCGCGAGCGTCCTGATCGAGACGACCCGCCGCGGTGACGGCTGTCCCGCGGCGGGTCTTGGCCTTTGTATCCTGAACAGACGCTGCTGGATTCATCGATTTGTACCGGTCCGTCGATTTCCTGCTGGAACTGGTTCCAGACGACCGGGAAGCCTCGCTGAACCGCGGCTTCGACCTCTCGAATGGCGTAGTAGACGGTCTTGTACGCTCGATCGAGCAGTGTCGCAATTTTCGAGATACTCAACAGCGTGTCGGCATAGAGGATGAATGCGAGAAGCACCTCTCCAGTGGTGAGGTGCTTCTCGTGAAACGGTGTTCCGTAGGTGCAAACCGGCTTGAACCCGCAGCTTCGGCAGATAACACGATTCGATGACGGCCACGTTTGGATGCTTGGATCACCGCATTCTGGACACGGAGCCTGCTCCCAGAATTTCTTGAGTCGCCGCTCGATTTGATCATCGAGCGGCTTCGTCTGCAGTTCAATCACTCCAAGATCAACGAGCTGTTGCAGCATCTTCCCGAATGCTGGCTGAGACATATTCTCTTGAGATCAGCCATCACAGTGTAACCGTGGGGCATTCCCCAGCTCTACATAAGAGCGAGAGCGATTTGCGACTCTCACTCGACACTTCTATTTTGGATTCGGCCCGTGACGAGGCGACTGACACACCTGGAACTCCCACATCGGCTGGCCCGACCACTCGTCATCTGGAAGAGACTCGAACTCCTGGAACTGGTGTTTAGTCATTCGACCGCACTTGCGACATTCAAGCCGTGTTTTCGAGGGAACACTGGGTTGACGATTCTCGGACTGGTCATTATCGACGGAACGCTGGAGTGTAATCGACGGCACCAGCCAGACGTCATCCTCGGCGCTCTCAAGTAGCTCTGTAAGCCGATCTTCGTCATGAACGCCTTCCCTCTCTCGTCGTAGAGGAACGTCGTGTGCGCCCCTTCATACCGCGACTGCGTCGACTCTGCCTGTCCCGTCCGCTCACGAGCGGCTGTGAGTAGCTGTTCGCCGCTTTCAGAGGTGATTCGAATTGCTTCGGGGAGCGAGGGACACTGTGTCGGGGACTGAGCTGTCGAGGACTTAGAGCCAGTCGTCAGGAAGTTCGTCGGCGTGGTTCGCCATCAACTCCAGTAACGGTCGAATCTCCTCGAACTGAGGGCCCTTCAGAACCGTGTTCGTCTCCTGGTCCCACTCGATGAACCCCGCATCCGCCAGTTTCGGAAGGTGCGTGTGGCGCGTGTTGATCATCAGCTGTTCCAGATCCCCGGATTCGAGGTGAACGTCGTTGGGGACCTGCGGGTCGTCGACGTCCTGTGGGTTGTGGTCCAGCAACGCGACGAGCACACCGCGACGATACCTGTTCGACAGGATGTCAAGCATCGAGTCCAGACCGGCGTCCGCTGAGTCGGTATCACCGGTCATGATTCATGCAGTCCTCCCATCGCTGGGCTCTTCCCCGTCAGCTACAGGCGAGAAGTCCGACGTAGCCACCGCTCTTGCCAGGGACTCGGCTGGAACCGCCTCATCTTCGTGAAGCAGGTGAAAGAAAATCCGGCGCCTCGGACGGCGGCTGAGTACCTCCAACATCTCCGAGAGCGACGCCGGATCGCCAGTTACGGTGGAGTCGCCCGCAATCAGCGTCTTTTCTGAATCGCTCTGCGGTTGGTCGATGGTCATACATTCCGTTCGACGCCACAACGGGAAGATTGGACTGCAGAAATAATCCACGTCGTGAAGCAGAGCGATGAAACTATTTCGCCTCTACTCTTGCAACTCGTGTCCGTTAGCGAAGATCACGTCGAGTACGTTGCGCTCAGCGCTCCGGATGTGTTTGGCGAACGTCGATGGCACGATCCCCAGCACGTCGGCCAACTCTTCGCCCGTCTGAACCCGTGGCATCTCGAAGTACCCACTCCGATAGGCCAGTTGGAGGACTTCCTGCTGGCGCGGCGTCAGCCGGTCGAGAACGGTCTGCTGGAGTGTCGATCCCGATTCGCGCGTTCGCGTTCGTCGCGAGAGCAGTTCGAGGTCGGACATGTCTCGTTGCAACTGCTCGACGAACTCGCGGACCTCGGCCGACTCCGACAGCTCCAGAACGGCTGTCACTGTCCCAGCATCGATGCGTAGCGACTCGATGGTCGCGCCCCGTTCGAGGAACCGTGTGGGGAGCGTCTCCTCGGTCAGCCGTGCCTCGAACAGGGGCCCGGTCTCTCGGGCAGCCACGTGCTGCAGGTCCTCGATGGCGAGCAACTGCTCGTTGGCAGCCACCAGTTCCTCGGGAGACACGTCGTGTGCGGTGAAGAACACGGTGGTGTCACCGTCAGCCCCCGGTACCAGCCCCTCGAACGCGATCACGCAGTCCAGCTCCCGCGCAAGACGAACGAGTGGCGTTTCGGCCATCGTTGTCTGGAGTGTGAGTTCGACGATGCTGTCGGTCCGTCGGGTAGTGGTCGCTTCGAGCGTGTAAATCGTGTGCGCGATGGTCCCGCCGAGTTCCGCCAGCACGTCCGTCTCGCGCTCGTCCGGCTGTGGGGCCCGACCGTACACTGTGAGGATGCCGTATATCGACTCCTCGTAGACGAGTGGAAGGGTGAGACACGAGCGCGCGCCGCGTCCGAGCGCGTCTTCGCGCCATCCAGCTGCGCGGGCGTCGACGGCGATGTCGGAGACGACCTGTATCTCTCGCGTTCGGTGGGCAGCGACGAGTGGATCGTCGCTCGACGCGTCTCCTACAGCCACGGTCCGGTCTTCCAAGTGGCGACTATCTATGCCCGCCCAGGTCTGTGGCCGCAACGTGTCCGTTTCCGAATCGTAGGTGGCGAGCCAGGCCGCCTCGTAGAGGTCGGAGTCGGCTAGCCGTTCGCAGACGGCGTCGTCGATCTCTTCACGTGTGTCGGCAGCCACGAGCGCTTTGTCGATCTCTCGAATGAGTGTGTTGAGCCGGTCGAGACGGGCCAACTCTTCGTTCCGGTCCGCTAACTCCGCTTCTCCGTCGGCGCGGTCCCATGCGGTCTCGACGGTCGCCGCGAACGTCTCCACGAGGTCGACCGTTCGTTCGTCGAAGGAGTTGACCTGCGTCGAACCGAGACAAACGACGCCGTGCCTCCCGAGCGGCAGTATCACTCGACTCCGGAGTAGAGATCGGGACGGCTCGTCCACCGGGATGTCGAGGTCATTCTGAACGTCGATATCGCCCCCAATAAACGTCTCCCATACCGTATCGGTGGACTCGTCTGGCAACCGGAGCGCCTCGCTGTCGATACCAGAGACCGTGCTGCTCGCGTGCTCTCGGATCTCTCCAGACACTTCGTCGTAGCGCCAGAGTGTGGCGTACTCGACATCAAGGACATCCCGAGTGAGTTCGGCGACGCGGTCGTTGATTGTCTCGGCGTCGGCGTCGATAAGCTCCCGGCTCGCTTCGTTGAGACGTTCGAGAGCGATCTGGTAGTGTTTGGAATCGCTGATATCTTTGAACGCGATGGCGACCTTGCGCTCTTCGGGGTCACCGATACGGAAGGCGTGGACGTCGTACCACCGATCACCGAGGTGCTCTGCCCGGTTCGTGAACCGCTCTGGTTCACCAGTCTGCGCGATGCGACCGTATCTCTCGAACCAGTGGTCCTCGTGGTTCGGCTCGAGTTCCTTCATCCGTTTGCCCTCCGCGCCGTCGAGCCCCGTCTGATCCTCGAACGCTGGATTCGTCTCCAAGAAGCGGTAGTCTACCGGTTCGTTGCCCTCGTCGAACAGCACCTCGATGGTACAGAATCCCTCGATGATCGACTCGAACAACATGCGGTAGCGCTCCTCGCTCTCGCGGTGAGCCTGTTCGGCGTGCGCCCGCTCGACGGCCGCCCAGGTCCGCTCGGCCATCTCCTCTATCATTTCGACCTCGATGTCGGTCCACTCCCTCACATCCGCTTCAGTGACCGAGAGGAACGCTTCGAGCGTCCCGCCCTTGACGAGCGGGACGCCGACCCAGGCGCGTATCTGCGCCTGTCGACACGTCTCCAGCACCTCCTCGCTCAGGTCCGAGAACGTTTCGACGTCGTCCACCGCGAGCGTCTCGCCTGCGCGGAACCCCTCGGCGATGCACTCGCCGTAGGCGTCGAGCTGGTGCTCGCCGGCTAACGAGTCCATGTCGTCGCGGTGGTAGTCCGCGTGGACAACGTTCGTGTTCTCGTCGTCGAGGACGTCGCCGTACTGGACGCGGTCTGCGCCCAGTTTCTCGCCGAGCACGCGAGCGGCCGTCCGCTGGATCTCGACCGGGTCCGAAAGCGGGCGAATCGCGTCGGTGAGGGTGACGCGAAAGCCGTCCAGCTTCGCCTGTCGTTCGAGTTGTTGCAGGCGTTCTTTGCGCTCGGTAATGTCGACCATCGTGCCGTTGAACCGGACCTGCTCGCCGTGTTCGTCGTACTCCATCTTCGCTCGCGCCTCGGCCCAGTGCCAGTTGCCCTCGGCGTCCTGGACGCGATACTCGACGGCCATCTCATCGGTCTTGTCTTCGGCTCGCTGGATCGCCTCCCACACCTGGTCACGATCCTCCTCGTGCACGGGCTGGAAGAACTGCTCCAGCGGCGCACCGGCGGCGACCGCGTCGGGGTCCATGCCGTAGGTTTCGGCCAGGAAGGCGTCCCCGGAGACGATGTCGGTCTCCATGTCGCGCGTCCAGAGGCCCACCTCCCCGGCGGCGGTCGCAAGCTCCAGTTTCTCCGTGGTCTCACGGAGGTTCTGTTCGGCTTCTTTCCGCTCGGTGATGTCCTGGACGGTACCGACGCCGCGGATTGGAGTCTCGTCCTCGTAGAAGAAGGTTCCCTTGGCTCTGATCCAGCGCTGTTCGCCGTCGGCACGGATGATTCGGCTCTCGAACTCCCAGTTGCCGGATTCGAGGGCTGCGTCGAACTGCTCGCGGACCGCCTCACGGTCGTCCGGATGGAAGTGGTCGAGCGCACGTTCGAGGCTCCAGTCTTCGACGGGGTCGTCGTACCCGAAGATCTCGTCGTGGCGTGGCGAGCGGTACGGCGACTCCCGGGTCTGGAGATCGAGTTCCCACACGCCCATTTCCTCGACATCGAGCGCGATCTCCAGCAGTTCCCGTGTCTCGCGTAGCTCCTGCTGCTTTTCTTTCCGCTCGGTGATGTCGCTGGCCGTCCCGAACCACTCGGTGATCTCGCCGTCGTCGTCCAGCATCGGGACCGCTCGAGAGTGGACCCACCCCCGGGTTCCATCTACCTGCATCACCTGGTGTTCCAGTTCGAACGTACTCTTGGTCTCGATGGCGTCCTCGATGGCCGCCATCACCCGTTCCTGTTCGTCGTCCGGGATGTACTCCGTCAGCCACGTCTCCCGGGGTTCCTCGGTGTCGACGATGAACTCCTGGCCGTCTAGATAGTACATCTCCGACCAGTCGGGACTCATCCGATAGACGACATCGGAGGTCGTCGTCACGAACGCGTCGAGACGCTCCTCGCTCTCGCGGATCTTCTGGTCGGCCTCCTCGCGTACCTGCGCCAGTTCGAGCGTCGCACCGACGCGTGCCACGAGTTCGCGTGCCGAAAAGGGTTTGACCATGTAGTCGTCCGCGCCGGCTTCCAGGCCCTCGACGCGCGAGTCCTCCCCGGCCCGCGCCGAGAGCATGATGATCGGTAGATCGCGCATCTCCGGATCGTCCCGCAACGACGCCAGGAGTTCGAACCCGTCCATCCCCGGCATCATCACGTCGGCGAGCACGAGGTCTGGTGTCCATTCCCGGGCGGCCGACAGCGCAGCCTCACCGTCCGCCACGGTCCTGACATCCCACTGCCGACCGAGGAGCCGCTCCAGATACTCTCGCATGTCGGTGTTGTCGTCGGCCACCAGCACACGCGCACCAGGAGCCGGGAGGCCGACCTGCTGGGGAGCGGCGTCGGGCACCGCACTATCCCGCTCGTCCCCGGCCACCTCGTCATCTGGCAGCCAGCGCAGTGCTTCTTCCACATATGGACCGGCACCCACGGTGGTCGAGTCGAGTGTCCGTTCCGCCTCGATCCTGTCTTCGGGAAGGTGTTCCGTCCCCAGCGGAACCCGGATCGTGAACGTACTCCCTTCGCCGACGGTACTCTCGACCTCAATGTCGCCGTCGTGAAGCGCGACAAGATTATTTACAAGTGCGAGCCCGATACCGCTGCCTTCCTGACTTCGGGCGCGCGCCCCCTCTACCTGATGGAAGCGGTCGAAGAGGGCGGGGAGTTCCTCCTCCGGGATACCGGTCCCAGTGTCGCGGACCTCCAGTTCCGCGTGGTCGTCAACGGCGCGAACCGACACGGCGATTTCGCCCTCGAAGGTGTGTTTGAACGCGTTCGACAGCAGGTTGAGCACGATCTTCTCCCACATCTCCCGATCTACGTAGACCGGCTCCGAGAGCGGCGGCGTGTCCACGCGGAGTTCCATGCCGGCGCGTTCGATAGCGGCACGGAAGTTGCTCGCGAGGTCAGCGGTCAGATCGGCCAGATCCGTCGGTTCGTAGGAGGCCTGCACGCGCCCGGTCTCGATGCGAGAGAAGTCCAGCAGCGTGTTGACCAGTTTGAGCAGGCGCTGGCTGCTGCGGTGGGCGACCTCGAGGCGCTCTCGTTGTTCGGGTGGGAGGTCGTCGGCGGCGGCCAGGGCGTCCTCCAGCGGGCCGAGCATTAGCGTGAGCGGGGTTCGGAACTCGTGGGAGACGTTGTTGAAGAACGTCGTCTTCGCGCGGTCGAGTTCCGCGAGTTCCTCGGCGCGTTTGCGCTCTTGCTCGTAGGCCCGGGCGCCAGTCACGGCGGAGGCGATGTGGCCGACGGCGAGCTCGAAGAATGATCGGTAGTCGTCGTTCAGCCGTCGTCGCGGGCTGACACCAGCGACCAGCACACCGTACGGTTCTACGCGGCCCGGCCCGACGATCGGCAAAACGAGCGCCTCCTGGGGCGGGTCGGGCCACTCGCCACCGGGGAGCGACCCGAACCGTGCCTCGACGTCGTCGATGTATTCGATCTCGCCGGTCCGGGCTACCCGCGCTATCGGCCAGGATGATGGATCAGTCCCATCGGGCGGTTCGTCTGTGTCCGGTTCGGACGCCGTCAGATCGACCGTGGACGGAGCGGCAGGGTCCCCCAGGTCGAGGCCGACGGTGCCCGCGACGCGGGCCTGCTGGCCCTCGTCGTCGATCCGGTACAGCGCGGCGAAGGGAATATCGGCCCGATTCTCGGCGAGGGTCTCCGCACTCAGCTGGAACGCCTCCTCAACCGTCCGCCCATAAGAGGCCTGGTCCGCCAACTCCCGGAGCGTCCCGACGCGACGCTGGCCCAACACTCGCTGGGTCTCCTCCGTGCAGGCACAGAAGATCCCGGCCACCTCGCCCGCGTCGTCGAAGATCGGGCTGTAGGAGAACGTAAAGTAGACCTCCTCCGGGTAGCCGTTCCGCGTGAACGTCATGAGCAGGTCCTGGTTCCAGGTAGACTCACCGTCCTCCATGACCGCGTCGGCCTGTGGACCGACGGTCGGCCAGGCATCCGACCAGACCTCGGGCGCGGGTTCGCCGAGGGCGTCCGGATGCCGGTCGCCGAGGACAGGGATGTAGGCGTCGTTATAAAAGTGGATCAGGTTGTCGCCCCACCAGATGAACATTGGATAGCGAGACGTGAGCATGATTTCGACGGCGGTCTTGAGACTGTCGGGCCAGTCGACCGCCGGTCCCAGCGAGGTCTCCGACCAATCGAACTCACGCGTCCGCCTGGCCATCTCGCTGTCGTCCGCCAGGGGCGTCAGCGGGTCGTCCGCCGGTTCCCGTTGCGTGCGAGTCGCCTCCCCAGTGGCGCTCTCGGAGGGGTCCGTGGCGTCAATATCGAGGCCGCCACCGTTATATTGGAGAGCAGATTGCCACCACACGCGACTATTGGCCCCGACTTTCTTCGTTTTCAGGACGCCGTCGTCAACGAGCGAATCCAATCGATTGTAGATTGTTCGCTGCGTACAGTCGAAGCCCTCGGCGACCTCCGGGGTCGTCACCGGCGTACCAGGGGGACCGAGGGTATCGAGTTCGGCGAGAACGGCGTCTGGAGACGGTGCAGGCGAACTCATACGCGCAGTTAGCGAGCGACGTGCAAAAGCATTCTGTCGATAGAATCGTCGAAGAAGTGGGACTTTATCGGAAGCCTCTTTTCCCCGTGTTCAGGTTTGCATAGTACCAAACGTACGCACGGTGTGTTCGTGCCCCACTAATGGGCCACTCGAACCGAGTCATAAAGCCGACGACACAGTCGCCCTGTTCGTTTCGCGTGAGCGGTCACGCGGGACGCATCGCCGAGTACTGTCCTGCGAGTACCCCCATGACCGACCATCCGCGAGGCGGCACGAAACCTGTTGACCTCGAGTGCAGCCGTGAATCCGCCGGCTATCGAGGAGGCGTACATCTTCCCACAGTTTGGCGACTGGCCGTTCACGTTCGCCCGGATCAATGCAGTCTACGTCTGGACGCAGGGTGGCTACCAGGTTGGTCAGTTTCCGACCCTTCTGTCGTCCATATTGAATAGGCGCGACGATCAAGAGGATTCCATGGCCAACCTCATCTACTTCATCAACTCATCACTCGACGGTTACATCGCCGACGAGAACGGCAACTTCGACTGGTCAGAGCCATCTGAGGACGCGCATGCCTTCTTCAACGACCACCAACGATCGGTCGGCACCTCCCTTATCGGCCGTCGCATGTACAAGACGATGAGGGTGTGGGACACCTTTCTCCTCGACGACCTACCCGACGTACAACGCGAATTCGCCGAGGCGTGGCTGGATACCGACAAGGTCGTCTACTCGACCACCCTGGACACCGTGCCGGAACCGCGAACCCGTCTGGAGCGGACGTTCGACCCCGAAGTGATACAGAGCATGAAAGACCAAGCCGACCGCGACCTGTCCATCGGTGGCGCGGGCCTCGCTGCCGAGGCCATCCGGGCAGGTCTGGTCGACCGGTATGTACTGCGCTTGGTCCCGACGATCGTCGGTGGGGGAACCCGAGCCCTCCCCGACGCAGCGCGGGTCGACCTCACTCTCAACACGACACGTCGTTTCGACGACGGCTCCGTCCTCGTCGACTACAGCCTCCGATGACCAAACCGACTCCAACACAGGCAGCGGGATAGACCACCAGTCAGATCAACAGAACGGATCATCTTCACCTGTGAATCGCCTCGGGGTCACGCCCCGAGGCTTCCTGCTTCTATGACGCGCTTTGCAGACACCTGAGTGGTGTCCGTAGGGAGCGCAGTCTCGACAGGCGTGTCTTCGGGCCATCCCAGCCCTAACTCCTGAAAACCTCTCTGCAACACGTTCAACGAAGCGTTCGCGTCCCGGTCACACTCAAACCCACAACTCGGACAGGAGTGTTCCCGAACCCAGATGGGTTTTTCCGACTCCACACCACATTGAGCGCACTCTTTCGTCGTACCTCGTGCTTCAACCTGAACGACACGCGTGCCGTACAGGTCGCCCTTGTATTCGAGCAACGTGATGAACTGCCGCCACGCCGCATCGTGCTTGTTGCGAGCGTTCCCGTCTCCCTGAAGCATTCCAGCTACGTCGAGGTCTTCCACGAACACGGCGTCGTACTCCGTGACAAGCCACGTTGAGAGTTTATGCTGATAGTCCAAGACTTTGCGCCGAATCTGGCGCTTGACTTTCGCCACCTCTCGGCGTTGTTTCTCGTAGTTGTTCGAACCGTTCCCCTTGCGAGACAACTTCCGTTGCTCTCGTCGGAGTCGGTTGTACTCGTCTTCGAGGTCGATCCAATCAACGGTCTTCCCGTCGCTCGTGTGGATGTAGTTGAGAATTCCGAGGTCGATACCGACGCTGTTACTCGTGTTGAGCGACTCTACGTCGGGTTTCTCGGGCAGGTTGGCGCCGTCGGTTTCCAGTCCGAAAGAGACGAACCATTCGCCAGTCGTCTCCTTTTTGATGGTGACTTCTTTGATGTCGGCGTGGTCAGGGATTTCGCGGTGGTAGCGAACCCGTATGTCTCCGACTTTGGAGAGTTCTACCGTCGCGTGTCGGCCACTCGTGTTTTTGAGTTCGAAGCCAGACTGCGAATACGTCAGACTCTGATACTCGGCCGGAGACTTCCATTTCAGCATCCCGACCTTGTGCCCGTTGTGCTTCTTCTTTTTGAGGTTTGAGAGGTTCTGGTAGAACCACGTGATGGTTCGTTGCAGAGCCTTCGAGTTGACCTCGGAGAAGATGGGGAACTGTCGCTTCCAATCGGGTAGTCGATAGTGGTGTTTGTACGCTGACCCGATGTTGTCGGCGTCAAGGTTCCCGTATTCGTATCGCGTGTAGTTGTACGCTTGGCGATGAACGTCGATATGGTATTCCAGTCGCTCCGCCACTGCTTGTGTCGGGTAAGCGTGGTAGCGGTGACTGTATTCCATCGCTGTCTCTTGAGTAGAAGTGTGTTCACTTACTGGTGTGTTTCACGAGTTGTCGGATTCATCCCCGAGGTCAAGCCTCGGGGCGTTCTCCTTGCACTCCAATAAATGACCATGTGCATCTCAACTCCCTCGCTGCGCCGACGTTCCAGGCGTTTTCTCGCGCTCCGGCCTGCGCCGGCACCCATCGCCGGCGCAAAAAAAAAACAATCTCGATACTCCCTATTTCAGGAGTCCTCCGCGCGCTCAACGGTGATCGTCAGGTCTCCAGACTCATAGTCAACCTCGAAGTCGACGGAAAACGCGTTCGATTCGGAGGCGGCGTGGTAGGCTCGATGGACCTTGAGTGAGCCAGTCGCCTTGAAGTGGAAGAACGCGGCTGCGGTGTAGGGCTTGCTCTGGGTTTCGATTTGCGTCTCGACAGAAGCAGGGAGCGCGATCTGTGGCGTGTCGGTGTCGATACTCGCTGTGAACACCTTCGCCTCCTCGACAGTCGCTTTCGAATGCGCCGGTGTCTCGCCGGTCAGCACGTTCACCGGCGTCTCTGTGTCGTCTGTGAACAGGACGTCTTCGAAGGTCTGTGTCCCCAAATCGCGTCGGGACCCAACTCGCAGTCGTTGAACGGATCGTCCACTGGTTCTTCAGTCATGGAATCATGAGCCCATGACGGCTCAGTCCTTCCAGCCCTCGAAAAACAGCAGTGCTTCGAAGATGTCGGTTTGGATGTACGTAGGTAAGAATGATGACTGAAACCGGTGTCTCTGCTGCTATGATTGCACCCCTTCAGACGGGCGACCTTCTGACTGCGTATAACGGCATTCTCGTGCGAATGGGGCTGTATATCCTCATTTTTTGGCCGACCGTCGGCTACTACGTGTATCAGGATTCGATAAAGCGTGGGCTACTCATCACTCCGCCTTCAGGCTGACTTGCTCGGCATACTCGGAATCCTGGGCTTGTTGATTCATCTCGGGCTACGTCGCTCCGACTAGGGATGATCGTCTGTCCGTTATCTATGGGCGATGTCGGCGACAATTTGCATAACGAAACTCTAAATCACCTATCTTGAGTCGAAGTGGAGAGAGTTTTAGATAGATGAAGCAGGAATTCGTTATCTATAAACCGCTGGCCATGTGTGTTGGATAACAATGAGGCCTGATGACTTTGTTGACGGGGCCCCGGGGGAGGTTAAGATGGTCGACGGTATCTTCACGTTCAGCCCAGATCCGCTTCCACCAGATCTCGATGCCACACACAAGCTGGTCAGCGAAAACGGGGAGGCGATGTATGCCGTGGGTCAGCTCTCAGACCTGGATACGTGGTTGGATTCGCCGGAGGTCATCCTCAGCCCCCTGATCCACCGTGAGGCTGTTGACTCCTCGAACATCGAGACGACAACACGACTCACGCTCTCAGACATCTATCGACGCGAAGCCGGTGAAGAGCCCGGGCAAACCGCGACCGAGCGGGCCGACATCACGGAGGCACAAAATTACGTCGAAGCGATTACCACCGGTATTCAGGCTCTTCATGATGGAGCCGAGTTAAATCGGGACTTGCTGTGTCGACTCCATGAAATTTTGCTGCAGGGTGCGCGCGGCGAGCAAAAGAACCCAGGAGAATTTCGCGAGGACCTCGTGGGGATTGACCAGCCGAGAACGCCACTCAGTGAGGCCCGATTCGTTCCGGCACCCCCGGCGAGTATCCCGTATGCACTCCGGAGCCTGCTCCAGTACATTCGGTCAGGCCCTACGTACGCTCCACTGGTTGACCTGGCGCTGATCCATTACCAATTCGAGACGATCCATCCGTTTCAGGACGGCAATGGGAGACTCGGTCGCCTCCTCATGATGTTAGCCCTCTACAAGTGGGAGTTGTTACCTGGCCCGTATCTGTATCCGTCGTCGTATTTCAATGCGAACCGTGATGCCTATCTCGACAGGCTGTTGGCCGTGAGTCGTGACGGTGCGTGGACAGAATGGGTGTCGTTTTTCGTCCACGCGATCGCTGAACAAGGCCGTGAGGGATATACCGTCGCCCGAGAACTTCTCGCGTTGCGCGATCGCTATCGAGAGCAGTACCAAGGCCAAGGCGCCGTGATTCGCGAACTCATAGATTTCATCATCGAACACCCGTATCTCACAGAGCCACAGGCGGTCGACGCTCTTGGGCGGTCTCAACCGGCCGTGAACCAGGCGATTCGGCGCTTATGGGAGGATAGCGTCCTGCGTGAGACGACCGGCCAACAACGCAATCGACGGTATGAAGCGCCCGCAATTCTCAAAATCGTCGAACCGTACAATCCGTGAAACTTGAGATGGTGGAATCTCCGTTGACTACGGTACGTCCGTACGCAACGAGTGCGCGATGGCTCATCGTAAAATCACCTTACGGGGACGATGCTCATGTTGGATCGCCCCGCACCTCTCTCGGGGGAATGAACAACACCTACTGCTCAACCAGATCAAGGGAACTGAGGTCAGCGCGAAAGACCTCGTCGTTGCGGGCCGCCGTCCGGCCTCGATGCGATCTCCAGACCTACTGAACAGCTGCTATGATCGCCTCCAGATCATCTTTTCGGAACGACCGTGCTTCCTCCGGATTGGCCTCTTCTACAACACCGATTTTCCACAAGATGCCTGCCCTCATTTCTGCTTTCGGAGGCAGACGCCCGCTCGTATCAATCTCATACCCCACTGCATCACAAACTGCTGCGAGGTCCTCTTTCGTGAACGCTGGCGATCCCTCTCGTTCAAATCGACCTACCGCTACCCTGATTGCATTTCGAAGTTCATCGACGGTTTGTGCCATACCTGCCACGACACACACGTACACTGTCTTTGTTCCGGTCAGAAACTCGTGTATCGACAGTGGCCACGGAAGCAAATAGAACATTCTATCGTTACTACATGAATAGTACGAAGGTAGCACAATATCCAGATCAATTTGTGGAAGTGGTTGCTCAAGACAGGTGGGTGACGCAATGCAATAGAGTCTGACCTATACGTCAACTGGTACAAGCAACGTGCAACTTCCAGAGGGTATATCCAGCACAATAGAGCGGTTTGGTTCTACAGTAATACAGCGAGAGTGCCTCGGGGCTTGACCCCGAGGGTGAATCGCGTAAGCTATATGACCCATTCCACCGTATTGAGGAACACAGTTGTGACGTGGGTTAAAGACCTTAATCCGAAGCAACTGCGCGCAGTTGCGAGGAAATGCGACACCTCTCAAAACCCGCGCCTTCGGCGTGGTGTGACGGGTGTTGTCGGGCGGGGTGGAGCCGCCGACCCTCACGGACGCACCGGGCGTTCGGGTGTGAATTCCAGCCGACCCATCATGGGAAGGTCGAGGGGAAGTACATTCGCCTGCGTCCATCCGTCCGTTTTTGGACGGCATGGACAAAACGGTGAAGCCTCGGGGCTTGTCCCCGAGGTACTTCACTCGTATTACCCAGGGAGAAGTGGAAAAAGCGCCTGTGAAAACGACTGTTTCAGACGCTGCGAAACGGGGGGTCCCAATCCTTTGCATGCCGTGAAATTTTCCGTCTCCATACCCTCAGCATCATCTATGTCTGGATTGATTCAGCGAACGGCGCAGGCGATCGATGATGCGTGGCAGTCGATATGGCATGGGTCCAGTCGCGCCGAGAAAGTAGTAATCGCCATCGTGCTTCTGGTCACTGGATTGGCCATCCCGGTGATCCCGATCGTCTGGATTGCCCGGATTATTGCTAACTAAGCAATGGAGCAGCGGGGCGAGATACGTGCTGTATATTCAACAAGATTCTGCCACTATCTCCGATAACTGATATAAATATCAGTGTTAGACTCACAGATGTAGTTACCGAATTGCTCGACTCAGTTTCAGGCATATTTCTGAATAAAGAAATTGTCTTAGTGAACTACTCCGCCCTACCGCGCTCGGGCCTCCCCGGCCCTCGCTTGTTGAGAACGGAGCTTCCTGTTTCTGTGTCGGAACTTGCAGGAACAGGTCCCACAGCGGTTCCAGACTCCGCAGGCGACTTCCCTTCACGGGTGGTTCGGAGTGTCCCACTCCTACCGAATCGACACTCGGCCACAACCGACGATGCACGCTTATTGTCGCGTTTGAACACCGCCTGAAGTGTGGTGAGCATCTTATTCTCACCTTCGATCGAAGAGATAATAAGGGTGCCGATTCACACGAAAACAAGACGTGCGGGCGCTGTCTCCCCTCCCTGCTCGCGCCTTCGGCGCTCGCTGAGGATAGCGCGGGACCGTCGGTCCCGCTGACCATGCGAACGGCGTTGCCGTGAGCAGAAGGGGGCTTAGCGCCCTCAATTACAGCTAACTCCTAGGTGTCGGCAACGCTATGAAATGGACTCATACTCTGGCGAAAGCCCGGCAGCGAAACGGCCATCGGCCGTGAGCAGCCCGGACCGTGGAGGTGGTGGGAGGTGGCGGTGACTGTGTTCACACCAGCAAAAAAGGGCTTCGCTACGGCTACTCCCACCAGCGGCCGCGCTCGGGGAAGTGGATCGTCGTCCATCCGGTCACGGCCAGTGAGACACGTCCCTCGTGCCAGTTCCGAGCAGCCTTGTGAATGCGCACCCGTTCGCCTTCCTCGATCCACGGCGCGTCTGACGCCTTCCAGATGGTCACACGCGTCTGCCCACTGTCGTCCGCGATGAGCCCGACCTGTGCGATGCTCGGATGCGAGGGATCCCACAGGGTTTCGACACGTCCTTCGATGCTCACTTCTTTTCGAGCGACCTCCTCGAGTGTCGCGATGGGGATGACGTGTCCGGGTGCCGTCTGCAACTCCTCGAACACGTTGACGACCGCACTCGTCAGATCTTGACCACCGACGACGGCCTCACTCAACCGCCGGCTGATCGCTGCTCGAGACCAGCCATCCAACTGCTTTGCGAGTCGCATCGACTGCCTGTTCACGGCCGCCAGCTGCTCTCGGGAGAGTTCTGTCCGGGGATCCGCTCGTTCCGGATCCGCCATTGGATCCACGCTCGCTGCCCGTTTCTGGAACTCGAGACGTCGCGCTTTGCTCTGTCGTGCAGCGATTGCTCGCGTCCGCTTTGTACGACCCTTTTGCGTCCCTATCTCGGCCTGGGCACTGATTCGTTCGAGTTCGTCTTCTCGTGCTCGAATGCGCTCTTCCTGTGCGAGGGTGGCACCGTGAATCCGGTCATCACTGGTGTCCGCGATCCCCTCTGGGTGGTTCGCATCCACCTTTGCTTGGATCTCTTGCTCGACCGTTGCCTCGAATTCTGGCGTCTCGTCAACGATCGGGAAGCCGTCTCCATCGACCGCCTGCTCGTCCGCCTGTTTGAGTGCCTGTTCATCGACCGTAACGACCTTGCTACTCGAGTTGTTACTAGACATTGGAGTTAATGCACTCCGAAGGCGCTCACGCGCCTGCCACCGCGATGCTATGACATCGCGGTTTTCCGACGACAACGCCCGACAGAACCATCTACGCGCTCTCGCTCGCGCCTTCGCGAGCGCCCATCTGGGCGCGAGCGAGAGCGCGCCTGAGGCGGACAATCATCCAGCACCGCGCGCCGTCCTGCCGAGCGCAGCGAGGCAGGGCTTGGAAGACGAACGAAGTGAGTCTTCCAGCGACCCGCCCGAAGCGAGCGACCAGCGTTAAGCCGTTTCTCGTGTCCGGCCCGCGAGGGGCGCAACCGAAAACGCGCTTACTGCTGGCGTCGAGACCAGATGCATTTCAGCCCGGCAGGACCCGCACCTACTGGAGCGGAAGCCCGCCCGGAATGGTCGGTCGCGAGCGACGCGGAGGGCGGCAGCGGCGAGCGGGGCGGGCCGTAAGAAACACCCGACCATCCGATTGTAATGCTGAATGAATGAACGGACCCCTGGCGGACTGCAAGGGCGAGGTCGCTCGACAGTCCCCGACTCCGTAAGCACCGCAGGAACGAGGAGCGCAGCGTAGGTCGCGGGCTGTCGAGCGAAACGAGGGCTTGCAAGGCAGGAGACTGGTCACAGCACAGTGTACTGAGTACGTGCACATACCAGAGTCACGCTAAGAACGACCGTTCCGGACTATCCGTTAGTTCTCACTCCTAGAGGAACTCCTGAACAGCTGTCGAGACACGCTCCGGGTCGCTCACAGGACCGTTATGTCCCAACCCTTCGAACTCGACGAGTTGACTATCGGGAACCGCAGTGTCGACCGCACGAATACCGTCCCGAAGATGCGATGGCCCGTCACTCCCGGTTAACAAAAGCACTGGAGCGTCGATATCGAGCGTCTCCGGCAGCTCGTACGCCTCGATGACTCGGTTCATGCGGAGGGCACTCTCGACGAAGCGAGTATAGTCGGGCCAGGCGGGCCACTCGGCGAGCCACTGCTCGAACGCATCGTCACTGACGTCCCCGTGCAGGACCTCGCGAAGATGCAGCCGCATCGCCCCGCGACGATCACCAGCATTGAGACGGTCTTACATCCGGGCCGTGAGGTCTGCCTGTTCGCGATAGTCACCGACGAGGACTGCGGGTTCGTAGGCGATTACCGCACTGACCGACTCTCTCCGAGCAGCTTCGAGTGCTCGCAGGCCGCCGAATGAGTGCCCGAAGAGGACTGGTTCCCCCGCTACAGCATCAACGACTGCACAGACGTCCTCGACCTCGCGATCGAGACTGTACTCGTCACGGTCGCCACTCTCTCCGCGTCCACGTCGGTCGGGAACGACAACCGTGTAGTCGTCGTCGAAATAGGGGGCGACCGGGTCCCAGTAGCGCCGTGTGCCACCGCCGTGCAGCAGTATCAGCGGGAGTCCGTCACCGTGCGTTTCGTACGCGATACGTGTGCCATCGGGAGAGACAACTGTCTGCATCGACGTCCCGTACTTGGCTCCCCCACCGGCTGAAGCTGTCTCTCAGTGAGACGGCCTTTTATTTATCCGCCAGCAACGACGCCCAGCCTACGGTTCTGAGAGCGCGGCTTGTGCGAGAGTCGTCTCTGCAAAGTAGGCTTGTGCCCGCCGAAGTCGTTCAGAGAGCGATGATGCCGTGATACCGAGCTCGGCGGCGACATCGGCTTGCGAGGCCGCTCGCGGAACCTCGAAGTAGCCCATCCTGTGTGCCGTCTGGAACGCCTCGCGCTGCGGTTCAGTCAGTCCGTCACTGGATGTCTCTGTTTCACCGTCGTTGAGCAATCGACGTAACGTGAATGTCCCATTTCGCTGCCAGAATGATCGAAACTCATCGAGCGTCGCGAGGTCTGCGAACCAGCCGCTCTGGATCCAGCCCGTCGGTGTCACCCGGATACGCTCGATAGACGCGTCGGTGGCCGCAAGTGATTGCAGCGCTTCGACATCGTCCACGGACCCCGAGAGCTGTGCGTCCATTCCGACCGCAGGCTCGACTCGATACTGAGGGACTCCGCCAGGACGCTGGATGCGGGTGTAGTCACCAACGAACGCCGCCGACTCAAGCGCCAGTTCGACCGACTCAGTCGCACCATCGACCACGTCGACGACGAACGCAGAGTACCAGTCCTCGCTGGGCTGGAGCTCGACCTCAAGAGTCGCGTCGGGAACAGCCGCTGCGACTTCCACGAACGGGAGCCCGTGGCAGGTAATTTCGTACTCAGCGACAAACCCCATAGGTTCATCATGTGGATCGCCGATACTGTCAATTCCGGTTCGTCTTCAGTTCGGGATACACTGCGATGTGCAGATTGAATACGGATTCCGCCACTCATGAGCGAATCGAGAGGCGATCGCAGAGGGTGTCTCAATGCGAACAGTGAGCAAGTAGAAGCTGGTAGCAGCGCAACACGATTCGTGAGTCGTGGCAGGGAGAGTCGAGAGAACGTGTAATTAGTGCCGGTAGCGAGCCGGTCGGCCTGTAACGTCAATATGAACAATGTGTCTCAGTGCGCCCACCTATCTGAAACCCACTCCTGCTTAAACTCCCCGTACCCCAGAAGAACGACCTCCCCAATACCGCTATTCTACTGATCTACGTCCGCGTTAGTTTCGAGGGTAAACTGTTCGAAGAAGCTCTTCATAAACTCCCACTGGGATTCTCCAAGGCGTCGGCCTTGTTCAGTATATAGCGCATCGAGTCGCTCACGTGCCCATTCACGTAAGAGTTCGATGTCCGGCAAGTCAGAGCGGTCTATACTGAGCGTGGATGCGTCATCGATAACAGCATACGGCTCTGGTGAATCGCTAGGCAGAGCCGACTTGATCCGTCAGAACTAGGGAGTTGAAGCGGGAAACGGCGGATGATTCATGTCCAAAATTTCCCGCTTCACTGGGAAAGTAGTGACGTTAGCTAAAAGTGCTGTTGGTGGTCGAGGTGAATCCGCCGTCGTTTCGCTCCATTGTCTCCGGATTTACTTGGACAAATCCTACCGCGAAGCACTCGACCTCTTGAGCGAGATGCCACAAATACTCGGGGAGATCGGCCTTGAGAAGGCCGATCTCCCAGATCACTCGACGCTAGTGAAGGCACTTGACAGGATCAAGATGGCAGTCTGGCGAGTGCTGCTGCGCCGACAGGCGCAGCTGCATGAGCCGTCTGGTCATGCAGCGATGGACGCGACATTTTTCGACCGCGAGAACGCGAGCAAGCACTACTGCCGGCGCACGAATTACCGTGTTCAGACGCTCAAGACAACCGCTCTCGTCGATACAGAAAGCCAAGCAATTCTAGAGTGCACTGTACGACCGAGAAACGTCACGACACCCATCTCGGCTGGCAACTCGCCCGCCGTAACGCGGGCGAGTTGCACAGCCTCGCAGCCGACAAGGGCTACGACTGGCAGCAATTACGCGAGAAACTGAGGGAAGAGGACGTAAGACCGCTGATCAAACATCGCGAGTTCCGCCCCATCGATCACGCGCATAATGCGCGGATCGATGAGGCTCTCTACGGCCAAAGAGCGCTGTCTGAGACCGTCTTCTCGGTGATCAAGCGCACGCTCGGCGGTGCCGTGCGTGCGCGAAGCTGGTATCGAGAGTTCCGTGAAATCGTCCTGATGTGTGTCGTCTATAACATCAAGCGCGCCGTCAAACAGTGAAATCGGCCGCTGTATGTCGATTCACCACAGCCTAGTTGATCAATACTCATGAATCATCTCGAGGCACACATGCTCGCGCCTCACCCGTCAGGCGCGAAAAAACGATTCAGGGGTGGATAGCGTGGTGAAGTGGCGTTTCTCTCAGAAATTCACCGACTGTTGAATTCATGTTTTATGTATCTGACATCCAGTGTAGATGGATTCAGTTCTCGTTCGGGAAATAATCTTAAGCGGACTGATGATTGAGAATGTAGTAGGAAGGCGAGATGAGCAGGATCACCGATCCACGGCCACCGCTTCCAGAGTGGATCGTGGATGCGTACGAGTATCTGTGTACTCATAGCCTGACGTCCGACAAGAGTGGTGATCTCAAGTCAATCCACCGAGAGCACGCACTCGAGGTCCTCCGCAGGTCGGATGAGCTGGCCCTCGAACCCGCAGACGCAACTCATGCACTCACTCGATTACTTGAGCGAGGCTATTTTTATGAAGTTGACAGCGAACTCCGCGTCACGATGCCGGAAAATGAAGAACCGTAGCCTCACTCCTCGTCAGCTAATTGCTGTGCGATATCCTGGACCTGCTGCTCGTGGTCTGCAGAAAGCCCAGTTTGCTGGGCACTCTCGAGTTGGGAATCAACCACTGCATTCTGTTGCGGACCCCATACCTCGGGTGGATGTTCTTTCATATATTCGACCCACTGGCGGACGGCCGTGAACCGCTCTTCCGTGATCTGATCGTGTTTGGCCGCCAGTCGCTCAAATTTCTGTGAGTCGCTCATATTTGTTGTGGACGTCTAGTTCGGTGGTCCAATGTTTAAGTTCCGTCTCCCTAAGCGTTTCTCCAAAGAGGGTATAGAGATGTGCAGCGTCTTCGAGGTCTTTCTGCCCCCCGAGATAGAGTTTGTAGGCAATCTGTAGTTCCAGTGGACCAATTGGAATCGTTGCATCACCAATCTGTGCCTCAATGGCGTTCGAGATCGATGCACGGTCGAATTCGTCAGTCGGGAATTTTACCTCGAGATGGGGTGTCATTTGCTCGTCTGGCGCAATCCAGATGTTTGTTCCCTCTGAGAGATTCCCATACATACTCTCGAGAGGCATTGCTGGCCCCCAATAGTCGACGTGTTGCAGTTCCTGAACGAGTCTGTCGATCTCACTTTCCGAGAGCGATTCGATAAGGACGTCAATATCGTCTGTGGCTCTTGGACGGCCAGTCAAAATCGCGAGGTAACCTGCAATGAACACGTGTTTGATATCGAGTGCAGAGAGGACTGCTGAGAAATCGATCGCAAGCTCATCGAGGGCATTTGGTTCTCGCCCAACAATGAGGATGTCATCTCGCAGTTCGATTCCGCTCATTAGTGTGACTTAGGCTGTTCGGTCAATAAGTCTATGGCGCCACTTGACTACGAGCCAGTCTACGACAATTCGGTAACCCGTACCTCGTCCTGGGTAACGAGAACACGATACCCTTCAATCGAAAATCGAATTTCGAGATCGCTACTCTCGGTCACCGAATCCACGAGCTGCTCGAGCGCCTCGACATCGATCACTCGCTGCAGTTGGTACTCGTCTTTATTGAGCCCTTCCGTTTCAAGTGCGTGGATAATCGCAAGGAGGAGCCTCTCGTTACTCATGACTGACCACCTCGTCGACGGTGTCGATGAGTTCCTCAGCAGTTGCACTGATCCGCTCGAGTCGATCGAAAATCGTCTCTGGCTCGTCACTCTCCCACGCAGCGAGGTAGAATGCCGACCCACTTGTGTCGAGCCCAAAGTACCGCCCCACGATGTACGCGACGGATTCGGCTTCGAGTTCGCGTTTCGAGCGTTCAGTTTCGTCATCGATATCGCTGTGTAAGAGTGCATGTGCGTATTCGTGGACGAGCGTCACGGCGAGCGAAGCGCTATTTTCACGTTCACACACCTCGACCAACGGCCGTTCTCTAGAAGACTTGGGTCGGTACTGACAGACACCGTTAGTATCGCCGTGAGACCACTCCCGTTCAGGGACGACTTCCACGTCTACCCCGAGTCGGTCAGCAGCCTCGAGAAGCGCTGGGAGAAGGTCCCCAGCTTCGCCAGTAGCCGCTGTCTCGAGTTCCGGGAGCGGCTCACCGTCGGTCTGAGAGATGTCAAATACCGGTGCTGGCCGAAATCCGACGAGCCCCTTCGACCATTCCTTGGGCGGCGTCTCGTTGTAGTCACAGTCGCTGACCTCGTGGTAATTCGGCGAGTTCTCACACTTTGGACACCGTTTCGTGATGATCGGCGCCCAGATCCAGATCGCCGACTCGCCCTCTTGGACATGCCGGTCGAACTCCTCCTGCCACGTTCGATAGCCGGCGACTCGAGTCGCATGCGGACACTGCTTGGTGATCAGCAGCGTATTTCGATGCGAATAGTCGTGAAAGCGACTCTGGATGTCGAGCCATCGCTGGAACTCGTCGCTCGAGATTGCTTCAGTGACTTCCGCGAGGAGGTCTCCGACCCACGCTTCGATCGTGCTCTGCATCTCGTCACGTCTGGTGTCCGAATCTTCGAAGGACACCTGCTGGTAGTCGCTTGTCGCCATTGTTCTCGATGACGGACGCTCACGTGTGGAACGTCCCTCACCCCCTTCAGGGGAGAAAAAACAGTTACTGGTGGCTAGTTGTTAACCAACATCGTTGGCAGTTGTGCGTTTCTATTGGTTAATAGAGCTAACGTCTTCGATAGATGTCTGATACGACCGCGCCTCAGCACTGACGTTTGACTAGTTATGCTGATTCCTCGAGCAACCCAATTCCGCGTTCCACGACTGCCTCCGTGACGAACAGGCTTGTCTCCGTTTGGAGTGCCCGCATTAGCTCGATAGCTTTCGATTTGGTAAGTTCTTCGCGAGTGTAGCCGAGAACAATAACACCGATCGAGCCGTGTACCTCGACATCGAGATCTTCAGCTGCGTCTCTTGCTGCAAGATCGTCAGTTAACGGGACAGCTGAGTGCTCAGATGCGACTGCGAGAGCGGCTGTCTCTCCAGGATCTAAGTCGACAGCGAATTCAGCCATCTCCGCCTCGACGTTTTCGTACTCAATACTCGTGAGTGCTGACGGAACCGTCCCTGCTTCGAGTTCCTCGTATACAGTTTGTGGGATGAGTAGCCTATCGACAACTGAGAGCAAGCCAAGCGCACCAATTTCGTCGAGATGGATTAGTGGACCAGTATCTGCGACCGCAACAATCACGCATTCAGACCCCATCGGACGTCTTCTCCAACAGCCCGCAGTTCGCGGTCCGCACGCTTGACTCGGTCTCGGCCAACGAGTTCAATCGCACTCTCTCGATCGATTTCGTCGTTTACGTACCGCGAGAGGACGACATCTATCCAGAGGGCCTCGACACCGCGTTCCAGTGCCTGCTCGAGGATCTCCGATTCGGGGATGTCTCGCGCTTCCGCGATTTCTTGCACCCGTTCGGTGAGATCCGTGGCCATGTCTACACAATCGCTCTGCGGTGACTTAAACATCCCTGGATGGTTTATACTGTATCTGGTTTGAGGACCCATCACTCCTCTCGGAGAATGGCAAACGGAACAGCACCGATTCACTTTCATCCGGGGCCATTCCCGAACAATCGTTTCGTCTTTCCCCACATGGATGTCACCTTGGACTCATTCTTGCCCTCCTTTGGGGTGACTGCTCGTTCTCCAAGACTCGCGTCTGTGTCTCGGTTACTATCTGCGAGTTCGACTTTGAACCGTTTAATCTCTTTCTCGAGTTCGGTAATTCGCTCGTTTTTTCGCTCGACCGTGGCCTCGAGGTCATCGATACGATCTGTTAGCAGCCGATTTTTCTCGACCAGATAGGCATGATTCTGATTCGTTTCGTCACGTCTGTCGGTGGTCGACGATTCGTTTTTGCCCTTCGAGACTTCAGTCGATGGCTCTCCCGCGTCCGGATCGTAGAACTCGGAGGTGTTTGCAATCGCTCGCTCGATCGTCTTCTCTCCGTACGTCGATCCATCAGCATAGTGGACTTCGTCCCACTTCTCTCGGAGAAGGCTCGACTGTCGAAATAGGCGATCGATCCATGTCTGATTTCCACCAGTCCAGAACGCCAGCAGGCAGCACAGTGCCATATCGGCTTCTGACTGACTGTCGTAGCCAGCAGTCGAGCCACGCCATAACCGTTCGAACTTCTCTCCGTTCGATGCGTTCCGCGCTTTCTCGAGGAGGTCCTCATCCTCGAGGTCGACCGTACCGGTCGGTTGTGACTGGTCGTTTGCCGGACCATGATAGCCGGATTCTGAGACGCCGTCGGTGTCTGTCTTCTGGACGTATTCACGGTGAATTGCGACAAGTGCATCTTGCCGGCGAGCAACGCGGGTTGGCGTCTCCTCGAGGTGGTCGCCAGTCACTGTGAAAAACCGAGCGGTGTCGTACAGTTCGATACTTCCTCGACGGTTCCGCCCGTCTGGGAGGTCTCCCTTGATGAGCACATGATATCCAGTGCCTGACGGAGAGATCTCCGTATAGGAATCGAGGCGCTCGATGATATCCAGCGTTGTTTTGTCGACGTCGCCGCTTTCGGGATCTCGACAGTCATCCAGATCTACGCCGACAATGGGATCGTCGTCAGTAAAGACGAATCCGATGCCATCGGCATTCACTGTTTCGGCGTAGTCAAGTGCCGTTTCGAAAGAGGCCCAGGTATCTGAGTCCGTCGACGATGCGAACTTACCACTGTTTGGTGCCACCGGTATCTTCGTTGGCTTTCCATCTCGAGGTTCTTCTCGCCAGCAGACCCACTGGTCGCGCTCTTGCAAGCCACTTGGCAGTGCTGCTGTGTCGATTGACTTTTCGAAACTCATTGGTACTTCTCCTGAGGGGCATCGGCTAACCCCCTCGGACAAACTATGTCATCTTCTCGAGGAGACAACCGGTGATCTATCTGCTGTCCGGCCTGCCTGTCCCCGCATCGTTCTGCGGGATGAACCCAGTGTATACTATAGCAGGAGTTAGAAATAGTTGCTCACTTTGGGAATAGAGAGTTGATCAAGAGCGGTATCGATCGCTGTTGTTAGCTCAGAAAGTGAGTCGAAGAATCGGTTGCTAAGAGCTGATTGAAGCTGTCTCCAGCACTCTTCGACTGGATTGAGTTCCGGTGAATACGCTGGTAACGTGACGAAGGTGAGGTCGTCACGGGCCGCCAGGTCCGTGACGGCCGACGCCTGGAAATACGGCGCTCCATCCAACACGACGATCAAGTTATCTTCGAACTCTTTCATAACGCAAGAATGAAATGTTCCGCATGTTCAGCGGTCACGTACTCTTCGAATCGAGAGAAAAAGCGATCACCGTCCTCGGTGATCGCGCCCAAGAGAAACGTCCAGTCGCGTTGCCCGGACAATTCGACGGCCGGCCGCGTGCCGCGCGGAAACCACGCGGCACGCGGCTCAACTTGCACGGATTTCTTGGTTTGATCGATACAGACTATTGTGGCGTCTATCTCCCGCCGCTTTTTTTTGAGTTCTTCGTGGAACGTTTCTTGTTCGTCAGCCTCAGCTTCAGCGGCTGTACGGCGTGGTTTTTGATGGCTCAATCCCGCCTCTTTGAGCAACCGCCGGCAACTCGGGATTGAGTACTCGACATCGTCGGTTTCGGCAAGATACTGCCGGACGAGCGCCGGCGTGGACGCCGGCGCGTCAAGCCAACTTCCTCAGGAGATCCGTGGACAGTTTCTTCGAATTCTTCTTGCTGTTTGTCTGAGAGCTTTCGCTTTCTCCCAAATTGATGAGCATCAGTAACGGCCTGCTCAAGCGACTCATCCGTATCGAGTCGCTTGAGCCAGCTATAGATCGTCCGTCGCTGAACGTCGTACCACTCGGCGAGTTCAGTCCGCGTGACGCCGTTTTGTACGCTATTGCCGCTAAGAGCCGTTGTGTCGGCTTCTTCCCCTCCACGTTGTCGAGAGCATCTTGCAATTCCTCGACAGAGATTTCGTCGAGATGATCCACTACCCCCAGAAACCATCTTTGAGTAGAAAGTTCTAACGGTTACTATAGCACCCTCTCTTTTAGCTAAAACATCCGTAGATACTGTCACCAGAGATATGACCCCCGAAATCTCTTCCTGTCTGTCTACACATCCACCACCCTCATTGCCCTGCCTATCCCCACCCTCGAGACCACTGTATAGTATTCTCTCAGTCTGATAGCTTTGCAGTTGACGCTACACTCCAATTTCTCCTGAATCCCCTCCACGAATACACCGGATTCACACCTCGTACCCCACCCTTCCTTTGGACGATTTTCGAGGCACGAATACCGATATGACGGCTGCAGAATTCTGGATAATCGCTTAGGGCTGGTTTGTACCCGTTGAATCCAGCCTTAGGATTGGATTCGATAGTTTGAATCGCATATACAGCCTTACAACGTCTCACACTATTGAAAACAGCACTTCATTGTACTACGATCGATATTATTACTTATCCAACCTTAGGCTGAATCACTCGTGTTGCTGTTCCAACCTTAGGATTGAGGATTGAAAAGCGCTAAGGCAGTCGATATACCCGCATAAAACGGTTCTATTCAGTCTTAAACTCGTTTCTCGATTTGCATCTGGAGGCTGTGCGATTAAAGTATCAACATTCGTATCGGAAGGCGAGTGTTCTCGTTCAGTTCGTAGGGGAGTGAGATGGATTGTTGAGTCGCTCGTACATCTCATCTGGGAACGGGAGGCTCCCATAGATCGAGTATGGGCACTGGTCACGTCCGATGCAATACCGCTGCATATCATCATTCGCACAATTCATCGGCAGGGGGATCTCACCGCCGATGTCATTGTCAAGTTCGTAGCGAATTTGGTACTCGGTGACCTCCTCATCGTACCAGGGCCACCGCGAGAACAGGTCTTTCAGGTTGCTTATGAATTCCCCCGTACTCGCGTCCCGGTACTGGGGGAGCCACCTTACCATCCGCACCAGATTGAACAAATCCTTCCGAACAGGTTTTTTCTCTTGGAGGCGCTCGTCCATCGCCGCCATACAGGGTAGTTCGAGGAGGTCCTCGAGGACGTCGACGTGGAGTGGTCGAGCACCGTCACTGTACTCGGTGAGCGTGTACCGATTCAAGCGTGCGTTCTCGACGACGACACTTGCATGATCACGGTTCTGTGAGAGGATGGCTCCGAGGCTTCGCGGCGAGGAAATCGAATTACAGACGTGTTGCTCCCACGTTCGCTCCGGTTCGTACGCATCGAGCGCATTATAGAGCTCACGCGCCGTCTGGGTCTCCCCGAGTTGGGCAACGCCATCGTCTGCGGCGGTCACCGCATTGATGATCGTCCGGAGATCGCGCTTCTGCCGACTCCAGTTTTCCCATACTCGGTGGGTCTGACCGGCCTGGAAAAACCGATCAATATGTTCCGTGATCGCTGACTCGTTCGCGGTGAGCCAACTGCGTTGTTCTGAGGTCAGCACTTCTTCTTGAACCGCAAGCAGCCGGCCAAAGGCGTCCTCTGTGTACTCGCGGTACTTCGCCATGAAGTCAGAGACGGGTACATATAGATTGTTGTCAGCGACATGGGCCTGAATCTCGCCCTGCTGATTCTCATCACCGTCTGCACGGGCCAGGCACTTTCGTGAGGCGGCGACGAGCGGAATCTCGAGATAGTACCCCTCACCGAATTCGGGGTTGATCGTGACGTCCGTACAGACACGCCCTGGATGGACACCGTCCTCCACAGGGTCTTTCGCGTAGAGTGTTTCGGCGATCTCTTGATGGAGCGACCAGTCCTCGTACTGGCGGACGAGCGACCCGATATTGTTGACGTAGAGTTCACGCAGATCGCCGAGAAGAGCAAGATGGCGGGGCGGTGTATCCTCGAGCTTGGGATGATCCATGATACAGACGGCGCCCAGAGTCGTGAGGACGGCCAACACTCCTGGATCGTCGACATAGGGGCGCTCGGTTGCTACCTCTCGCGTGCTTGGCGCGAACGCGTCGGTGGTGAACCGCTCGACGTCTGCGAGTAGCTTCTCTGTCTGCTGTTCACCATCGACCGTCCAGCGGTTGTATCCGCGCTCGAACAGCTGTGTGATCTGGAACTCTCCCTTGTCTCGTGGGAGTGCTGCAACTCGATACGCTGTGTATTTGTCGTCTGTGGGCGTATCTCGGCTCATGAGTCAAGGAAGTCAGGCGTCGCCTCGGTTCGGAAGTCGAATTCCGGATCATCGATGGGGTGGACGATACGCGAGACATCGGCGTGGAGCGAGTACGGCAGCCGCATCACTCGTCGGCGATCGGCTGTGACGACCGGATCAATTGGGATCTCGTACTCGTCAAGTAACAGGTCGTTGATCACCTCACGACTTTGCTCGTCGTAGTGGTGCTCGCGGTCCGTATCGAGCAGGTAGACGTGACACCCTTGCCCCGAGTAGACCACCATCGTCTCGTCGGCTGTAAAGTCGTCCTCGAAGATCTCCTGCACTACAAAGCCGTACTCGAGGGCTTGCTCGATATCGTTGAAGGTGTAGGGATACCCCTCGGGCGGGCTATCGAGAATTTCTGCGGCGCGAAGCTGTTCTGTCTCGACGTCGTCGGCCTCGCCGGTGATTGTTCCACTGGAAGCGCGCTGTGCGGCGATGTCTTTCGCGTCGATATCGACCGCTAAGATCCACGGCCGCTCCCAGTGATCGAGCGCGTAGTAGACCGCGTCGGGGCGTGGCTCCGGACGGTCAAGGAGGTCTGGATCGGCGAGTGCGTAGCCACTCCCCTGAGCAGGGTCGGAGCGTGCGGGATACTGGATAAATTCGACAAAGTCCTTCACTGAGCCGAACTGCTGGACAGTACGGTCATCGGAGTTGTGGGTTTGCCACGTATCGCGGCGGATGAACGTCCGGTCGGGAGCGTTCTGATTCCGGATCGGGTACGCTTCGCGGAAGGCGATGGCGTACTGCTTCGGTCCGTCGACCGTGATGAACGACGGGAGTGAATCAAGTAGGTCTGGAAATGTCTCTGTGTAGTAGGTGTGGAGTTCCTCGCAAGTTGCTTCTCGCCATGCTCCAGTCATGACTCGTATTCGACCTCCGTTTTGAGAGTCCGGAACGTGTTCAGAGCCGTTAACCCAGGGATCTCGTAGCTACTGATGGCCACCCGAAGTGCGCTGACGGTCTGTTTCTGAGTCGCGTTCAGCGAGATATCGATCCGGCCAGCATCCATGAGCGCGTCGATCACGTCGAGGCTCAGCTCTCGATTCTCGAACGCCCAGACCGCCTTCGCGTCGACGCTCGCAAGCTTCTCGTAGTCTGAAATTGCGGCATCGAGATTATGGCTTTTCGTCTCCACCTCGCCGACCCAACAGAGGTCGTCCGCCGTGTCGAATCCTGCGATGTCGAAGACGGTCTCTGCGTCGTACTCGAAGTACCGCTCTGTCCGCTCGACGTCCTCTTGGTGCTGAATAAGCCACGTATCGAGGAAGACGACGCCCACTTTGTGAGGCGTTTTCTCGCCAAGATCTCCGACTCCGAGACTGCAATCGAGCGTGCGATCGAGGAATGTTCGTCCAGCCGGTAACACAGTGTAGTACTTCTGGCGGAACGAGCGGTGCTGTTCGAGGAAGTCCTTTTCTTTGAGCGTCTCGATATCCAGATTGGAGAAGGACTTCTCGAAATCGGTCATGCTCTCTAAGAGTGAATACTCATCGAGTTGGTGGTTCATCGCATCCAGTACGAGACCGAGGAACGCCGCTTCGTCCCGTGTCACACCTTCAGCACGGAGTGTATCATCAGGGATGTCCGTCGTGGCCTCTCTGAAAAGCGTCGAATCCGACGTGGCCTGATTCTGATCCTGTTCGTGTTTAGATGCCCCTTCTGTCCCTCCATTGGGAACTGCAGCAGCCTCGTCCGTGGATTCCTCGAGGAGCGCAAAGTCTTGGATCGTCACCTCGATGCCGTACTCCTCGGCGTATTCGGTAATGTTCCCGAGTCGGGTAAAGAGTTCACTGGTGGTTTCGGCTGTGTCACGTGCTCGGCGGGCGGCAACGTAGACATCATCTTTCGACGCAAACTGGCAACATGCGCTGGCCTCTCGCTCCTCAGACGTGGGATACTCGGACCCACAGAGGGCACAGACGTAGGACTCCACACACCTGTCGTATCTCACGTGCTCGGGAAGCGACTCCCCACCCGACGTTTCCGTCGTCTCTCCCGAGTTCGTTGTGGCTTGGTCTACATCCGTGGACTGAGGAGACGCAGTATCGTTCTGATGCTCTTGTGTTGCCGCCGCTGCCTGCTCGACAGAGGATTGTTGATGCTCCTCGGATGCCTGCGGGTCGTCTCCAGCAGCGCCGAACATGGGCACGCTCCCGATATCCCGCTCCTCATTCGGTGCAGTATTGGACAGAGTGTCGGCCGTCGCGGTCGCTGTCCCGTCATCCGTAGAGGCGCTTGTGTCATCGCTCGCGCCTTCTGCGCCGAAGAAGGGAGCATCCAAGAAGGGGCCACCGTTGGCCGCTCCACTCCCCGCTATGCTCTCACTCGTCGTCGCAGGCTCACCGACGGCGTCATCACCGACCTCGTTGAGCGTCTCCTGGACTTCCTCGCGGGCAAGCCGACTCGTCCGACCCGGAAGGCTACACTCGTATTGCGTCCGCCGCATCACACTAGGAATCTGCTGTTCTTCGAAGAGATGCAGGTCGTCGCCCGACAGTGGCGCGTCGCTCTCCGGATGACCGTCGGGGATCGGCAGCGATGCAAGTGAGAACGGCACCGGGCCCGTCTCTCCGAAATGGGGGGTCGGCAACTGGACGATCCACTCCCCGGCCGGCAGGCGATTCACGCGATTGCTGAACTCGGACGTACTCAGGTTCTCGTGGGCCATCGACTCGGCGAGCTTCGCATCCGTCGCGATGTTCCCGATGAGCTTCGTCTTGACGTTGTTCAGGATCTCCGTATACGCCCGGTCCGACGTGCTGTACTGCGCGACCTGCTCGGGATATTGGAGAATCAATCCGAGACTTACGCCGAACGCTCGTCCCTGAGGGATGAACTGCTCGTAAACCAGCGAGGACGTCGCGATTGCCGCTGCCTCCTCGATGATCATATTCACGATCGTGTCGTCTGCGTCACCCCCATGCTGACGGGAACCCCCGCTCAACGACCGACCCCCTCCACGACGACCCTGGACGGCGTCCCAGAGGTTACTCAACAGGATCATCGTCAGAGCGTGCTGGGATTCGGTGCGAAACTCCCCCAGGTCGAACAGGATGACTGCGTCCGTGTTGACGAACTCACGGAAGTCGAAGGCATTCCCGACGAATTCCTCGGCCTCGTCATCCCACTCGGGCACGTGGGTGAACATTTGGTAGAGGTGCTCATGCTCAACGAGCTTGTCGAGACGATTCGCCGCCGCGCCCATCGTCTGCTGGAACTGGCGGTCGTCCACCTGGCACTTCTGAACTAGCGACTGTTCGATATGCGAGTTCGCCTCGCAGAGTTCAGGAAGCGTCCGGTCCCGGCTCATCCGGAACACAGCCTGAATCAGGTCCTCGAGGCTGAACGCGTCCCGGCCGTACTCCCGGTCGAATAGCGCCTTGATCAGGAAGGTCAGAATCTCGTTGGCGACGTATGCCTGCTCGTGACGCTCCTCGCCGAGGATGAGCCGCATGATCTCGTGGAAGTGTTCGACCTTGTCCTGGACGGCGTCCTCACGAGAGCGCCCCATCGCAAGCGCTGGACGAATATCGAAAAACGAGACCGCTGGCAGCATCTTCGGCGCGTTAAAATAGTAGACGTCGTCCAGAGTCCCGTGTTTCGCGTAGTGGGCGTGGAGATAGTGCTCGGCCATCCCGTCGCCTTTCCCATCAAGGAGAACGGTGGGGCCGTCGACGTGTTCGTGGAGTGAGAGCATTTCGGCCTGCACGGCTGTCGACTTCCCACTCCCTGTCGACGCCGCCCGAATGTAGCTCGTGGTCAGGAGATTCGGCGGAATACGAATCGGTTGGTCCAAGGATTCGTTCCGGTTCCGGAGGGGCTTCCCCACCGCCATGCCCGCTCCGGCGAACACATCGAGAAGATCTGGGTCGGGCAACGGCAGTGGCTGGCGGAGTCGCTCCTTCCCGCGAGCACCACGTGACCCCTCGATTGTCAGTGTCTGTGCGCTCGGCACCGCCACGAAGTTCGCGAGTTCATCCGCGTTCAGAATGAGCTGGGGCCGACGCTTCCCCATTGAGGACTGGTTGAACGAACGGTTGACCAATCGGTTTAGCTCCTTCTGTGCGGGGTCTCGAATGTTGGTTAAGCTCTTCGTGACGCGGCTGCCGTCGAGGTGATAGAAATAGCCATCTAAGTGATTGAACGCATTTGCGAGCGTTTCGATGTTGTTCGCCGCCTGTGGTTTGACTGCCTCAACAGGCTCGTTCGAGAGGACCGCGACCGTCCGAACGTTCACGAGAAACGTCTGTGAAGGCCCCTTCTGGTCGATGAGTGCCTGTCGGGAGGCGACCTCGCCGCTGGCTGCACTCGACGTCTGCCGGGTACTCTCACCGACGTGTGGCGGATCACGGCCACGTCTCCGATCTCGAATCCGCTCTTCGTCGGCACCGTAGACCATATCGGCGAGACTGGTTCGTGCGGATTGGAGGGCACCGTCGTGCTTGGTCTCAATCTGCTTTTTGCGACCTTCAGCGAACTTCTGCCAGCTGCGGTACCGCATGAACAACACCTGCAACGCGGTGGGGGCTGTAGCCTCTGTAAGTCGTTCAACAGCCGTCGCTAGCGGAGCCCGTGCTGGGTCCTCCGAACTAGTGCCTTCCTCTTGGATCTGCGAGTACTGCTTGATCGGTGTCATCCAGTCGCGGCTCCGCTCGCCGACGCCGCTCCAGCGGGCTGCGATTGGTGTGTGCTCTGAGAGCAAGATTTCTCGTTTCTTGGTGTCGGTTTCCCCTGTTGAGTGGAGGGCTACCTCGTCTTCGTCTGGACGACAGAGTTCTACACGGAGGTCGACTGTCTCCTCGTAAATGTCGTAGCTTGCTGGGTACGCAGTCTGAAGTTCGGATTCGATCGTCGGCAGCAGTCCCTCATCGTCAACGCCGAGATAGAACCGAACCGGCGCGTCATCTCCTCGAGTAAGTACAAGGAATTCGAATATGGGCGGGCTCTTCCGCGGGTCGTATTTGACTCTCCACCCCGTTCGAAGCTTCCGCAATCCAGCAATTCTGGACACGATGTCGGCCGAATCGACGCGTTCCCGCGCTGGTTCAATGCGGATGTAGCGACGAGTGTCAGTCATCGGCCTCTTGGGGCGCTATCGGGACACCGGCCTCATCGAGCAGCGAGTCCGAAATGTCGTAGTCGTCGACACGATCCTCCTGGGCAAGATACTCGACGTCGCCGGCGTCGATGTAGTGCTGGTCAACGAGATACTCCCACGGGTCGAGGTCATCGTCGAGGACGTGGATCTCGTAGTCGTTCACGTGGAGAGCAAGGGATTTCGTCCAGTCGTTGACGGCGAGCAGACACTCCGAGTAGCCGCCGTCTTCACCGGTCTGCGCGGTTGCAATGTAGGTCTGCTCGGAGAGCGTAAGGTCGTGGAAGTCAATCATGGCGTCGCTGACCGACTCGTGGTGGAAGATCTGCTTGATGTCACAGAGGTTGTAGACGTTCCGCGCCTTCTCGACGGCCTCCTCGGACTTTTTATCCGATTTCGCGATGAACTCATCGACTGTCTGGGAGATGAGTGTGATCGCCGTGTTGAAATGGCGACTGTGCCGGATGAACAGGTCGATCATATCCGTCGTCGCCGCTCTTCGGAGGAGGTAGTGCGCCTCGTCGATGGTAACCTGGGTACGGCGATCGCTGCTCTGGGCGCGCTGGTAGATCCAGTCGAACATGACGTGCATGAACAGCGGCGCCTGGCCAGTGTCGGCGAACATCGACATGTCGATGACGACGAGGCGATTGTCGAGTTCGACGTTCGTGCGGCCGTTCAGGTTGTCGTTCTCACCGCCGTGCTGGAACGCTTCCAGGCCGAGGAGGAGTTGGTAGGCGTATTTCTCATCAATCTCTTTGAACCGCGTCTCCAGTTGTTCGATTTCCGGCCGAACGTGCTCTTCGTTTACATTCTTGTGAAGTTCGATGAACTCCGACGGTTGGGCGCCGTCCGCGAGTGCGTGCAGGATATCGAGGACGTCCTGCATCGTCGGACTCGCATTCTCGTGTGTCGCCAGATCGGCCGTGATACCGTATTTGAGATAGGCGAGGCGGACAGCCCGCCGGAGGATGCCCTCCTGTTCTTTGCTCAAGGACTGGTCGGCGATGGCCGAAAAGTGGGTGCGGAACAGCTCCATCACAGAGCGGAATTTCTTCTTAAACGGATCGTCAGCAACATCGTCGATGCCACGCCGGATTTCGAGTGGGTTGACCGTGTTCTGCCCGCCGAAGCGGATGACCTGGCCACCGAGGTCGTTTGCGAAGTCGACGAAATCCCCGAGCGGATCGAGGACGAGCATCTCGATCTCGGGATCCATCATCATGCGATGGTACATCTCGTGCTTCTCGGCGAACGTCTTCCCCGACCCCATCTTTCCAGCAATCGCCTTCGAATATGACGAGAGCCGGTAGCGGTCCAACAGAACGGGCGTGTTCGTCCCGTCGAACCCATAGAAAACGCCCTCCGGATCGGCCACGGCTGGCTCGATAAAGGGGAACATCGTCCCGACGGCTGTCTCCTGCATGAGCTGGGTGGCCTTGAGGGGGTCATCACCCAGCGGGGCGAGTGCGTCTTGGGATTCTATCTGGCGTTTGTCGAGCGTGACCGCTCTGGCATTCGCGGCGCCAAGGGTTTCGACGATGCGTTCGGTCGCTTCATCGAGATCTTGCTCGGTATCGGCGATGATCTCGATGTAGATCGCGAAGTCGAAGAGTTTCGTCTCACCGAGGATGATGTCCCAGATGAGTTCCTTGACCATGTCACGGTCGGCCTCAGCCTCGTGGGTGTCGGTCTGGTTCTTCTCGTATTTCTTGTGCAGGCGGGCTCGAAGCTGTGTGAGGCGTTTCTGGAGTTTCCGGAGGACTGATCCTGTGTCGCGGGGTTCGATGTGTTGGGTAACTCGGACGTGGTCGTTCGTCGTGTAAAGGTTCTCGAGCCATCCCAGCGGGACACGCTCGGGATAGCCGTGGATAGTGAGGGTGCGAACGAACTGGTCATTGCGGACCATATATCCCGACTCGAAGAGGTTCGATACCTCCTGGAGCTGGCGCGGGGCTATAACATCCCGATCGGCAAGCGCCTGTTCGGTCTCGTCCTGCATGACGCCAAGCCGGAGTTCCCCGTCGTCGACGTCTTCGACTTCGAGCAGATACTCGGCTTGCTCGCGGATGTTCTCCTTCGTGAGGTCGTCCCCGTTCGCTTCGAGAATCTCGGCAGCGCGGTCGAACGTCTCATCGTCGATGTCATCGATGCTCGGCTCGCTACTCCCCACAGGAAGCCACGAGCGAACGCGGGCGAATCGCCTCGTCATCGGTGCTCACCCTCTGTTTTCGTCGCGTGCGAAAATTTCTCGAACTGTGGATCGACGTGGTTGTAGTAGTGATAGAGAATCTCCATCGTCTCCTGGCGGTCGGTGACACGTTCGATGGAGACGTCCGTCCGGCCGAGTTTGTTCGTGATCCGGCGCTGGCGCTGCCGGACCTCGCGAATACAAAGCTCGGTACGTGCGGCCTCGTCGGAGTCACCCAGTGACGTTCGATCGACTATTCGCGAGTAGATAGTGCCGATGACCGGGAGGGTACCGAGCTGACTCAACACGCTTCCCGTATCGAGGTCCTTGTGGACGTGGTCGGCGTCGACGCGAGTGACGATGTAGAAATCGCGTTGTTTGAGGTCCTCGTCCTCGATATTCGTGTTGGCCCACTGGATGTAGAATTTGCGCCCGTACTGGAGGATGGGAGTCTGGCCGCGTGAGGTCATGCTCGCACCTGCTTTGTAGAAGCGCTCGAGATGCCCCGTTAGATCGAAGGGCTTCGGATAGCAGGGCACCGCAACGCTAGACTCCAGCGACATCAGGAACGACATGTACGCGCTCATCGTGTCGCGTTTTGCCTGATCACTGAGTGAAAGCCAGTTCTGCGGATGGACTTTTAGCAGGCCAATGTAGCTGCTCTCGTCGACGGCGATGCCATCGTCACGGACGTAATCGAACCCGAGTGTCTCTTGAGCAGTCGTTGAGCCGCCAAGACGATTCTCGAGGTCGAAGTGATCCCGAGCCCGGGCTCGTTTGCGAGCAGTCGGGAGATTGGTGTCAATATCGTCGAGGAAGGTATTGAGTGCACGGAGGACGTCGAGATCTGACTCGGGTACTGTCGACGCCACTCCGTTTTGAGTCGCGGCTGTCGGATGGCTATCGTTCTGTGAATCGGAACCTGGTGCTTGGGTGGAATCGTCCGCTGGCGAAATCGTCGTCGATTGTGTAGTTGGAGTATCGGATGGGGAGCTCCCGTTCGTGGTCTCGTCCTCATCGGGGTCTCTCTCTTCGTCAGAAACGGTTTCATCGGTGATTTCATCAGAGGTTGCAGGGCCCATGTGAGATCACCTCGATTTGGTCTCCGGTTCTGCGTCGATCGCCTCGATGTCGAGACCGTTCTGTCGGACACCGATGACGTCCTGGATCACCGGCGTCTCTGCGTCGGGCCTGGTGCGGCGATTGTAGTAGGCATTCGACGAGAGATAGTAGTCGACCGCAGCACGGGCGTAGCTGATTGGTCGCTGACCAGCGGGTGCAACGAGGAGGATGAGAATGCCGAGTGCGAGTCCGATTCCGCCAGCGATCATGAACACTGTACCGGTGAACCCGAGGCTCTGAACGATACCGAGGGCGAGAAATGGGATGATGAGAACCTCGCCAACTTCGCGAGCGGTGAGGCCATAGACTACCTTTGTATTGATGATTCGGCCAGCGATCGGGAACGTCTCCATGCCGTTATTTTACCAAAGCAAATTATTAATAGTTTTCATATTGGAGATATTTACAATATATTTGAATACTACAAATTATCTTCCAGATCGTTGTTTTATTGATGAGACTACTTGGATCACTCTGTGTAGATGTAAGTGAATGATAAACTATGCACCCATTCTAGTCAACTATCATACTATTTCGGAAGGTTCTAGAAGTTCGTGCACCCAATATGCGACATTAAAAAATATTTGGAGCGTGTATTTTCATTTCCGAATGATAATTTCTCTCACTCATCCAGCGTGTTTGACCCGGAACCTCAGATGCTAACTTCTGCGCCACATTTTGGGCAATCTAGCGCTGGCTCACCGTTGTGTATCACGAATTCCATGTACTCGCTTTCACCGCACTCTTGACACGGAACAGCAGTTCGAATGTCAGTCGATTCCTGTGGAGTACCCAAAGCCAGCGCTCGAAGAGGGTCGTCGGACTCGTTGCGACCTTGTTGATATTCCCCTCGCTCGAACCGGATCATCTGTCCTTCGCTTACTGTGACGGTCTCGCTGTCCCCCGTTGGTTCCGTTTTCGTCTCAAATGTTGCCTCTCCCTCAAGAATGAAAAATGACTCTTCTTGGTCAAGGTGGGTGTGAAGACTCCCAGCGAATTCTTCTCCTGGATCAAGAGCATAATAGTTCATTGAGAAGTCCTGTGCGTCAAGAGGGGCGGATACGCTTTGTCGACTTTGGGGCGACTCTGCCGGCTTCAACTCAGTGATGTCAACATTCTGCATAGCATATACCGGTGTCTCCTAAACAAATAAAAAACTATCGTCGATTAATGAAGGAACAGTTCGACAGTCTCTTACCAAGTCACGAGTCTTCAAGACATCTATCTGTAGCATTTGAAACGCAATAGACTCTCATCATAGAACCTAATCTAAAGGTTTGACCGGACAGATTAGGGTCATCGAAAATAAGAGTCGTTGACACTTTCCCAATTGGTGACTAACAACTCGACCTGGTCGTTGATCAAGTCCTCGACAGTGTCTATCCTTTTGGGTGCAGTGCCATCTTCGACCTCTTCTTGCACAAGGGACCTCGTGGCAAGGAAGTATCACGGGGACGGGGGGAGATCCGAGGCATTCTCATTGTAATATTGTAAATGTGCTTGCTGGTCATTCAGAGATTGAAAACCAGCATTGCCTCTATATCTCATGGCTACCTTTCCATTCGTCAAGGATGAGTGATCAGGGTGCTACAAGGGGTCTTTCCATTCGATGCTCCAAATGTGGGGCCATATATCCTGCTCGCCGACTTCCTAGTGGAAAGTTAATGCGAGACGGTAACCGGATAGCTTGCCAATGTGGGAAGCAGTCATTTATCGAATTGAATTATAACGGTTGAGTGAACCCCTCAGGGTTGAGTAGTTCGAAGCCCTTCGCGTTTCGTCATCAAGCGAAACCGAAGGTTCAATCATTCGTGCGGTGATTCACGCCCGGCCTGAAGACCGGGATTCTCTCGCTTAAAGAAGAGAGAGCGCCGAGATCGCCTACGACGTATCGTACTCAAGAAACCGAACGTCGACCCTCACGTCGTCTCCCGTTACGTCGGTGATTCGTTCGTCCAGTTCCGAGATAAGTTCCGAATACTCGTCATCAACTGGCTTCTCGACCGTGATTACGATACGTCTGGGTTCCCCGAGTAGGGACCCTTCTTCGATTCGTATTGCGGGCTCAAACGGGGTTCCTTCCTCGAGAAACAGTTCGACTTCGGCGAGGAAGACGTCCTGATACGCCGGCGAGTCAAGGACGGCCTCCGCTTCCGTCGTGACGTCGTTCTCAAGCGATGCGTGTTCATACGTCGCCCATGTGACGCCGATCAGGAATGTCGACAGTACTAGGATGACAAGCGTCAACCCGACCACACGACGACGGACTAACTGACGTGCGATCCCTGTCTCACTCCGGGTTTGGGGACGGTACCCCATCGCCCAGAGGGTGAGGAGGCCCATGATATTGACGCCCAGCAGGTTGACGAAGACGAGGATGAGCGAGCCGACTGCGGCGTTTGGTATCCACCACGCGATAGCGATACCGGCGGCTGCGGCGGGCGGGATCAGTGCAGCGGTGATCATCACGCCAACCAGTGCGACGGAGGTTCCCGTCGAGAGACTCAATACGCCGGCAATTCCTGCGCCGAAGGCGACGACCAGCGAGAGGAGATTAGGAAGGACCCGTTCGCTGACTTCGTCGATTTCGAGGACCTCGATCCCGGGCGGTACAAAAAACAACGACTTCGAGAGCCACGCGAACGCCGCGGAACCGCCGATCGCTACACCGACGCCGAGCACTTGATACACAATCCCGGTCCAGAGCAGGTCGCGTTCATTGAGAACGGTCCCGACGCTGGCTGCGAGCGTCGGTCCAATTAAGGGCGCGATCACCATCGAACCGACTACGACGGCGGCCGAATCGAGTAACAGCCCGGCCGTCGCGACGATTGCACTCACCAGCGTCAGCGTCACGTATATCGGAATCGTCAACATGAGCCCTTCCGATTCGGCGTATAGTTCGTTGCGAGCGAGGCGCTGATCGTCCAGTACCTCTCCTGTGTACCGATCTTTGAGAGCTCCGAACTTTCGGGAGATGACCATGTCTGCCGTAACGATCACCGTATGATCGTCCTCGCCGAGTCCGGCTCTCTCTAACTCATCCAGGACGACTTCGACGGCGCTTTTCGGGAGGGTGAACGAAACGAGGGATTCGTACTCGCTGCTGTCGTTGGTCGGAACGACTGTGTAGTCAATTTGTTCCGAGTCAAGTACCTCCAGGACAGGGTCGCGCGTCTCCGGTCGAACCGAAATCTCGACGTGGCGCATGGAAAACTGGCCACTGGAGACAGACATCAAACATTGGGCGCGTCTCGGCAACTTGAAACCGAAAACGGTCATAGGCAACCGAGTCTTCCGCTTCAATTCCATCGATTTAGCTGTAATTGAGGGCACTAAGCCCCCTTCCTCAAGGAGCGACCGAAGCGAGCGAGTAGGGGGGATACAGCGCCGTCCGACTTATCTCCGCTCGCTACGCGAACACGCCGGCTATAGGAATTAGCAAAACAATCCATAGTATTGCTTCAGTGCTCTTCAGAGACTGACAAATATGCGGTGATGAATACAGGGCGCGAATGCAGCACGAACTGATCTTTATGATCGCTCACTACAGGTACAGAGAGCTGATCAAGAATTCAGAAATAGTCAGCTATCTATTACGATCATCATGTCATGAAATCCTTCTCGAGTATCGTCACTGTATTATATGGAATGCTGGAATACGAGCGTGTGAGTCGGTAACAACTGCTGCTGTGGGCCACTCAGAGAGGCATGAGCCATGAGCAACGAGACAAATCACACGACGCCAGAATCGAGTTCCGAACCGCTGCGGGCAACGCGCCAAAGCGCACTTCGCGGGGCGGGCCTTGCCGGAATGCTCGCGCTGGGTGGTGGCAGTGCCACTGCCAGCCGAAACCCCTCGCAGGCGAACACCCAGGAGGCTGAAACCGAGACGTCAGCAGCTGACGAGTCAGTTCCGGTCACGTGGGAAAACTTCCCACGGTCACAGATACATCTCATGATGGAGAACATCGTCAAACAAGGCGGGTTCGGCGAATTTTATCATTTCCCGACGATAGTCGGCCCTGAGGTGCGGATCGCGGCCTTGCCCAATCGCGACACGATCTATTCGATCGGTGTCTTCGACCTGGCCGAGCCGGTCACCATTACCAAACCAGACACCGGTGATCGTCACCAGTCGATGGTCGTCATGGATGAGGACGCGTATGTGAAAGAGGCGTACCAGGATTCCGGCGAGTACACGTTGACCCAGGACGGGGTCGGGACGCGGTACGTGTGGGTCATCGTCCGCACGTTCGTCGACCCGAACGATCCGGATGACGTAGCAACTGTCCATGAATTACAGGACGAACTCGCAGTGAGCCAGGACTCAGCCGGCGCGTTCGAGGTTCCCAATTGGGACCGTCAGGCACACCAAGAACTCTTCGACGCGCTCGTCACAGTCATGAAAACGATTGACGACTACAGCGGTGCTTATGGCGACGTCGACGAGGTCAACCCTGTGAAGTACTATCTCGCCACTGTGACACCGGGCGGCGTTCCGGAACCAGAAACGATCTATCTGCAAAGGGTCCCCGACCAGAACGACGGCGAGACGCCACACACGTTCACCGTCCAGGACGTCCCCGTCGACGGATTCTGGTCGGTCACCGTCTACAACAACGACGGGTTTCTCGAGGAGAACGAGTACGACGCGTACTCGTTCAACAACGTGACTGCAGAGCCGAACGATGACGGTAGTGTCACGATCCATTTCGGCGGTGACCCCGATCAACCGAACTTCCTCTACACGCCAGAGGAGTGGTTCTACGTGGTCCGGCTCTACGGTCCGCGCGAGGAGATTCTCGACGGAAGCTATCAATTCCCCGAAGCCGAGCCGATTGAGTGACAAGGGCGCGAATATTGATGGTCTGATGACTGGATCGACGTGACTCGACCGTTGCTCGTCTTTCGTTTCGTGCTGACAGTCGTGCTGAACGTATGCTCTATATCGGTCACTGCGATTTCATTATGTGTGAAATCTGCCACGTTTGAGATTATGAAAACTTACGCTAATCATTATAGATAGCGAAGCGTTGCCGCATTGACTGGTTGGCCTCCATCGGCCGTCTCGTCCACGGTCAGGCGGCCTCCGACGGTGATTCCCCTGTTCGCTGCTAGCGACTACTCTCGAGTCGCCGAATTCGACACCGCACCGTTTCCCATTCGCTCAGGTCCATCCAGACATCCTCTGCCTGGTTGTAGTCGGCATGCTCGAGTGCGTCGACGTCGTCCGGCCGTTCAGCGCTGTATTGCTCGCGGAACTCCTGCTCGTGGGTCGTGAGCTCGGTGAGCCGTTCCTGAAGCTGGCTGGACGAGAGTTGCTCAAGGCGGCTGCGTTTCCGCCATTCAAAGTATGATTCGTTCCGCCGATACGTTGCTGGGGAGTCACTGATCTGCTCGATGACGCCGATCTCGACGAGGCAAGTGAGATGCCGCCGGGCAGTATCGGGGACGCAGTCAGCTCGTTTCGCAACATCGGAGACCCGCGTCGGCTCGTAGAGTTGGAGTGCAACCCGGTAGACGCGCTCGTCGGTCGGAGCTGAGGCCAGGTCGGCCCCGAACTCGGCTGCGAGGTCGAACTCCGCCAGTGGGTCAGTATCCGGACCGGGCATGAACCATGGTACGAGCTTGTGTTTATTATATTGTGTCTCTGGCGACATATTTCGCGAGAGATTGAAAGGCCCTGAGTCATTCGGTGGTGGCGTCAGGGAACGAGTTGTGAAGGTCGGTGAGTGTGATCGCCGACGCGTCGCGTTCCGCTGCCCGCATCGCTGCATCGTCGACAATCCCAATGATATCGGCACTGTTCAGTCCGTCTGCTTGAGCCGCCGCCTGGCGATAGTCTCCATCATCCAAGCTGGTCGGCCGGTCGCGGAGGTGGACACGGAAGATGGCCTCCCGTGCGTCTTGATCGGGACGGTCGATTTTGTATTGCTGATCAAAACGCCCCCGACGAGTCGCAGCTTCATCGAGGAGATCAGCACGGTTCGTCGCTGCAATTACGAGAAAATTCGGATCCTCCTCATCCAAATGCGCGAGGAATTCGTTGACGACCTGGGCGTGTTCACGGTGGAGGTCTTTTCCGCGCCCGGCGAGCAGCGCGTCGATTTCGTCGATGAAAATGACGCATCTATCGAACTGTTCGGCCTCGTCGAAGAGCCGGTTGACCTGTTCGGTCGATTCGTTGATCCATCGCGATTTGATATCCCCGGCGGACAACTCGAGATACGGGTGACCGAGTTCACCGGCGATTGCTCGAGCGAACAGGGTCTTTCCGGTTCCCGGTGGGCCATAGAGGAGAATTCCGTTTGGTGGTGAAACGTTGAATCGCTCGTATGCGTCGTCGATTCGAGTCAGGGGTCTCATGATGGAACGCATGATTTCTTTTTTTAGGTCATCTTGGCCACCAACATCACTAAACTCGACATCTGGTGCAGGTTCCCAACCATACTCGAGAACAGTACGCTGCTTGGGTAAATCATCGCTGTACTGAGGTGCTCTATTCTTAGTTTGGCCTCCCGTTCCGTAAGTAGACGAACCCGGTCCAGTAGACTGTGTCTGCCCTGATTTCGAGGATTTTTCTTCGATGTTGTCGGTAGCAGTACCGAGACCCGTTGATATCATCAATGGGATGCACGCAAGCCAGCTGAGCCCCATAAGCCAATAACTGTCGAACATGGACGCAACTCGAAGTGGTGCGAGGGTATTAGCAAGTGACGTCCAGCTGGATTCCCAAATCGGGAGGAACCATACAGCCGTTAATACGGCTGATCCGATAGCAATTCCAAAAATCCAATCAATATCTGCACTTTTTGTATTCTCGCCATGCATCGGATAAACTGCTCCAGTCAACAGGGCAGCAGTAAATGAAGGGAACATCCAGATAGCAGGAACACCCAGAAGTGCGGCTAATCCTCTAACCGAAGAGGGAGTATTAATTACGACCCAGACGATTCCAAGCGGGGCCAGTACATAGTTCGCAGTAAAGAGACTCGTTGAGAGAAGTTCAACGATGATTCCCCTCAGACCATCTCCAATTGTCCGTGTTTCAGGCATATCATTTGGACTGATTATTGTCGGCGGGTTCACTCGACCAGTCGCTTATCATCTGTTGGTTAGATCCAGTCTCTGTCGATGTATCGATAGCAGGATTTTCGCGGTATCTCTCAAGGCCAGCTTCCGCCCAGTCAACAGGTGATTGGTGTAGATTTCTAGTCGCGTAGTCAGCACCGGCTTTAACATCTTGAGCTGCACGCTTTCCGCTCTTTTTCCCTTGAGATCCTACCTTCATGCTCGTGTTGACAGTCTCTTCTGAGAAGACTGTCGTTGCTGTACTTCCAGCCGCATTCCTTGCACGACCCGCTGTAGATCCGGCTTTTCTGACGGTCCTACTCCCTACTCCGCCGGTTTTCCGATCAGCATATCCTAACCCCTTCGACGTTCCATACTTTGCCTGCTCGAGCAGGGCAGTACGCGTAGACTTCCCGCTCGAGTGGCTCGTCGAGGAACCCTGCGACTGCGATTTACTTTTGCCACCTTGCCGACCAGAGATCCGCCGCGGCGACATCCCAGCCATTGCCGCTGATTTGATGCCGACGAATGCAGGTGCGACGAGTCCAATCAACCAGAATAAGTACGCCTCGAGGACTTCCCCGAACCCAGGATCAGCAGTTTGCTGGGCCTGGGCCGCTGTTGCCCCTTGGCCGGCCAGATCTGCGTACGCACCAGCTGCTGCAGCACCAGTCTGTAGGAGTCCAGCCATTACGATTCCCGCCAACAACATGTAGGCCGTCGCCCGAAGGGCGGTTTTCGCGATCTCCGACGTGTAACGGAGCGGACCGAAGTCCAGGAACAACATCGTGCCGAGGACGGGGAGCAGGATGAACGTTGCGTTGAACAAGAACTCCCGTAAGACGAAGACACCAAGCGCGAGGAGGATGCCTGCCACGGACACCATGCTCAGGATGAGTGCACCGATGATCACGCCTGCCCCAGACGAAGCAGCTCCGTCGAGGCTGGATTTCAGGACTTCTGGCCCGAATGCGGCGCCGTAGTCGGCCGTGAAGACATGGCGAATGATCGCGTTCGTCAGCAGGAGGCCAAAGTGCATGATCTGACGGGCGACAGCAACGAAGATGATCACCTTCAGCGTCTTCCAGACGAGCATGAAGTTCGTCACCTCATGCTGATCTGCAAACGGTTTTGTCGCAATACCCGCCATGAACATGATGACGAGCAGTTGCGGGAAGATATCCAGATTATGCTGGAATGCCGCCTGCATCGCGGGGTCAGTATAGGGACTATCGAAGATGATGAACGTTCGCATTCCGTTGGCGATGAGTTCACCGATAAAACTGAGAACACCGGTCAGAATGTAGGTGAAGAAGTTGGCAATCCAGCCGGTAAAGGCGGCTGCGATTAGCATCCTGGTGTCGCCAGTTGACGGGGTTGCGCTACTATGCTGGATCAACGCCGGTGTAACAGGATTGATGCTGTTCTGGACAACGTCGATTGGGGCGTGGAACAGTAAATCGGTCATCGTGTTCTGAGTTCAGTATTGTGCGCGAGTCTGGTGCGTGAGCTTCAGTGCTGAAACCTCTACGAGTGGGGTCTGAGTTCTATCCTGTACCCCTCCGCATGTACGCGAACGGTACGAAGAAGATGAGAAACGCCGCTACCGAAACCAGCGCGCCTGCGAGGCTCGTCAGTAGCTGGTAGATGTCGAATGGATCTGGCTGGAACGCGATCCTCGCCTGCGCTGGACCATAGTAGATGTTCTGGGAAATGTGAGCCGCTCCCGGGAACGAGACTGTGACGTAGAGATCACGCCGCTCAACAACGACTGTGCCGTCGGCGTTCGTCGTCACTCGTCCTTGTGCGGCTCCTCTCAGCCAGAGTGTTCTATCAGCCAGCGGTTGGCCGGTGGTGCTATCGGAGAACTGGATTCTGGCGTGGGTTTCGTTAATGGCCCTCACAGAGAGGTTCGAATTCCGCTCCTGAACGGTTTGTGTGGTCAACTGAATCGAGTCGTTGTGGACATCGCGAATCTCCGCGATCGGCTGATCAACGTTCGTAATGACGATGGTCGTGTATCCACGAGGCGGTACCGAGGTGAGTTTCACATGCTGATCGAGTGTGGCCGCCTTGCCAGGCATATCGAAGCCGTTGAGTCTCACAATCTCCGGGGGAGATGTAGCGCTCGTTTGCTGTGTCCATCGGATCGTGGGCTGACGACTTCGGGCAGTGAGCCGCAGTTCGAGAACGTTCGGGAAGGAAACGGTCCGCTGGTGGCCGTTTGTGACTGTGCGTTTCTGGGGGACCGCCTGATTGTTTCCACTCGTACTGTTGGATGACCGCGAGAAGGTGATGTTTGACTCCGTGGGCAGTCGACGACCACGTGTCGCGTTCGTGTACCGGCGCTGTGAATAGACACCCCAGACGTTCTGGACACGTCCGGCCGAGTCCTCAAGTTGCGCATAGCTCCAGAGTCGCCGGTCAGACAGCGTCTTCGGACCTTCGAACGAAAGGATAATTCGGTCAATACCCTCCTCGGAGCGGACGATCGATTGCGTGACGCTGAGATCTTGATTGGTGGTGACAACTACACGAGCGCTATCCTGCACCGTGTGCGAAAGGGTGCGCGTCTTATCGGCAGTCGTATTTGATAGTTGCCAGCCACCACCTACGCGAACGTAGGTTTTCGTCGAGACGGCAACGGTCGAGTTGATCGTCGCGCGGACCTGCATCGTCGTTGGCTCGGTTGCACTTGCGCCGGCGTACTCCAGTTGACCCGGCGATGAATCGCTACTCCACGTCTGGTTACCGATTCGAACACTTCGGTCGACCTGTTGATCGAGGAGCGTGTACGAGAGACATGTCTTGGTCTTGTTGGTGGTGGTACCATTGGTGTTCGGTTAAACACTGGATCACCTCGTGTAGGCTTCAGCCACTCGTTCACTAAGTAAGAGGCGTGATTTCTCTGGTTGACGAGCGTCACGAAACAGCAACTCCGGCAGGTTCGGCGGTGGATGCCCGAACGACTGGGCCAACTCTTCGAGGATGAGCTGGGCGAGAGACCTGAAGGTCCTCGCCCAGCGTTCCCGAGGGAACACCGTCTCAGGAAACAGCTCCTGAAATATACCGAGCAAGGCTCTGCTGACCACGAGCGTCAGCAGAGCCGCCACAACCAGCAGTTCCACGATTGCTGGATCGCTTGTCTGGAACTTCTCCAGCCCATACAGCGATTTTAACTCCCGGAATAGCAATTCCACTTCCCACCGCAACCCATACAGCGCCGCAACTTGCCTCGGAGTGAACTCATCGGGCAGGTTCGTAACGTACAGATGGTAGTCGTCGGTGTCCTCGTTGCGGACACCGACGACGCGAAACTCCATCGTGTCGGTTGACTGTTTCCCTGCGTACGGCCGTCGCTTGAATGTGATCTCCACAGTCACGTCTACGATCTCGCGTGTGAGGTCGCCCAGAACGTCCTGGAGGCGACGGCCTGGCAAGGAAATGGCGCGCCCGCGCCATTTCCGCCGCTCCCCGACGATCAACGGGTTCGCGTTTGACTTCAGCCGCGTCAAAAAGAACCCGCCATTTTCCTCGATCAACGCGAACCGGCGGAAACTGTAGAACCCGAGATCGAACAGTAACAACCGGTCTCGCAGCCAGCTCCCTGTGCGGAGCTGGCTGCTCTCTTGGGTGCGTTCGTCGGTGAGCTGGAACTGTTCGAGGCTCTGAGTAGTAGCGTTATGGACGAGGTGAAGCTTCGCGCCGGACTGATCCGAGTGAGTCGCTGGAAACTCGCTAAGGAGCCGATGCAACCGGAAAACGGTTGCATCGGCGATCAGCACATCACGAAATAACTCGAACTGTGGTGCGATCGTGTGGGGAACCGCGACCTCGAGAGCGTGCTCGAGGAGGTCGCTCAACAGGGCACCAAGTGCTGGTGTGAACCGGTCATAGAAACTGGAGCGAGCAACAGTCTGGTTAGTCGCTGCGGAGTAGGCCCGCTGAAATCCGGCGATCGTGCGGGCTTCGCCGTCGACGGCGAAGCCCATGATGAGCGTCCAGACGAGCATCGTGATGTCGATTGTCCGGTGGCGTTGGACGACATCGCGCTCTCGCGCGATGTCTTCGATACGTTCGGCTGGAAACAGGGAAGTCAGCCGCCGTCGTATGAGGTCCGGGGAGAGCGTATTGAACACATTCTCTCCCCACGCGGTCTACAACGATAGCTTCGTCAATCGAGCGCAGTCTCTCGGTTTCTTGTCTTAACCGAACACGGATGGTGGTGGTACACGTCCGGTTCGGAAGGTGCGTCGAGTAATCGAACTGAGTAAGGACTGTCCCATTCCGGGGAATTAGCAGCCGATCACCCGTGGTTTCAGATTGCGTGCCTTCTCGAGCGCCAGTTTGGGTGTGTACACCGTCCGTTGTGCCGAGAATCGTGATATGGGCGTCTTTAACGACTGTTCCGTTCGAGCGCTGTGAGTCAGGAAGCCAGAGACTCGTCGAGTCGTTTCGCTGAATCAAATTAAGCTGCGAGAAACGGTACTCGCTGAGTGTCTGCTGGTTCGATCCAACGCGATAGGGCGGTTTTGTCGTCGCGTAAGAGAAATCGCGTGCCCTGCTGATGTTAGACAGAGAGGCATTCTCTGTGCGGATAATGTCACTGATGGTTGGGAGCACAAACGGAGGGAGCTTCCCGGTAGCTGGATCACGGTCATCGGAGATGAAGGCGCGAGTTGCGCCGTTTGGTGCAGTACCGGTCGGTGTTGTAACTGTACCCACCACGGGGAGCGCGAGGAGGGCGAAAATCACAACCCCGATGAGTGGACGTCTATCCGTCATAGATTAGCGTGATGGAGCCGATTGAGCAACGGCTTGCTCTCGGGTTGTCTGAGCACACTGCTTTAGGGAAGGAGTGGGACGAGCATCCCTGGGGCGAGGTTTTCGAAGAGGGTAACGAACACAGTGTAGCTGACCGAGAGAACGATCATTCCAGCACCGCCCCACATGCCACGCCAGCCCCACTGAGCGCGGTCGGCGTTGCGCCGGGAGACGAACCAGGCTGCAGCCCCGAGGAGAAAGACGATCACGCCAATCTGACCGAGGGTTGTCGCGACGAACTCTTCGATCTGCGTAAGTGAGTTATTGATTTCACTCTGTTGGGCAGTAGCGATGCCTGCGCTTGCGGTGAACGCTGTCAAGCCGATCACGAACCGTGTGGCACCTTTCACAGTATCCATAATTAGTTAATCTTATTTCTAAGACTAAAAACTGTAGGTAATATTATTTAGGTATTTTATCTGTAATTGAAGGCGTTCAGACCCCTTCCTCAGTGAGCGCCACAAGCGCGAGCAGGGAGGGGATACAGTGCCTCGACTCAGCAAAGTAGACACCTGAGGAGGGCTGACGGTGGACAGCGCCGAACGAGCCGGGCCTATACGTGTATATACACGTACAGCGTACTAGCTCCGTGGATCTCTCCGCCACCAAGGATTGCCACTGTCTCGCCGCACGGCGTCGTGCACGGGAGATAACGCGACTCTACGAAGAGAAGCTCCGTCCACACGGACTCCGAGCGACGCAGTTCTCCGTCCTTGCTGCGCTGTCGCTCACGGGCCCTACGCCGCTCAGCGAGCTTGCCGACCTCCTGGGGTTAGAGCGCACGACGCTCACCCGGAATGCGAACCGCCTCGAGGATGAAGGTTGGGTGGCCGACGCCGAGTCGAAGGACGCCAGGGAGCGCAGGCTACGGCTCACCGCGGCCGGTCGGCAGACGGTCGAGGATGCCTATCCCGCCTGGAAAGAGGCCCAAGACGAAGTGGACCGACAGATAGAGCAACTGGAGACAGAGTGAAACCACGACAGGTGACAGGGAATGCTACCAACCGCTCAGCAAACTGAATCAGGAACGGAAACGTCACAGATCACGTCATCGACGACTGGCGAGGAGTGAACCCATATGCAAAAAATCACCCCGAACCTGTGGTTCGACGGCGATACGGAAGACGCGGTGAACCGATACACGACCATATTCGACGACTCGGAGATCGGAATCATCAGTCGGTACAACGAGGCATCTGCAGCGGCCTCGGGACAGCCGGAAGGAAGCGTCATGACCGTGGAGTTCGAACTGGAAGGCCAGTCGTTCGTCGCACTCAACGGTGGACCACAATTTTTGTTCCCCCCCGCTATCTCGTTCATCGTCAACTGTCCGACGACGGACGAGGTAGACGAACTCTGGGCACAGTTGTCGGGGAGCGGTGAGGAGCTGATGCCGCTCGATTCCTATCCGTTCAGTGACCGGTACGGCTGGATCGAGGACGAGTACGGCGTATCGTGGCAGCTGATTCACGCCGATTACATCCCGGAGCGGACGATTGTCCCGTCGTTGCTGTTCGTTGGTGAGCGGTGCGGTCAGGCCGAGGAGGCAATCGACTTCTACACGTCGGTGTTCGAAGATTCAGCGGTCGGTGACATCGCTCGCTACGGGCCAGATCAGGAGCCAAACGAGGGAGGCACGGTCATGTTCGCCGATTTCACGCTCTGCGGTCAGCACTTCGCAGCGATGGACAGCGCACAGGAACACGACTTCGACTTCACCGAGGCAATCTCGTTCATCGTCGACTGTGCGGACCAGACAGAGGTCGACTATTACTGGGAGGAACTCACGGCCGACGGCGGCGAGGAGGGCCAGTGTGCCTGGCTCAAAGACAAGTACGGCGTGTCGTGGCAGATTGTCCCCAACGTGTTACCCGAACTCCTACGGGACGAGGACGCCGAGAAAGCGGGGCGGGTCACGGAGGCAATGCTCCAGATGCAGAAGATGGACATCGACGCGTTGGAGGAGGCGTATGCCGGATAGGCCGGGGAATACACGCGTCCCGACGGAGGGCGCGAGTACGACGGTGTCGCAGGTCATTGACGCCTCCCGGGAGAACGTCTACCGGGCGTTCCTCAACCCAACTGCGGTGGCCACGTGGCTCCCGCCGGATGGAATGACCGGCCACGTGCATCGCTTCGACTCGCGCGAGGGCGGCGAGTTCCGGATGTCACTTACGTACCAAGATACGAGTACTTCACCGGGTGGGTCAGGTGGGAAGTCCACCGAGGACACTGACACGCATCAGGGGCGGTTCGTGGAATTAGTCCCCTGCGAAAAGATCGTGGAGACTGTCGAGTTCGAATCGGATGAGCCGGAGTTCGCGGGCGAGATGTGGATCATCGTGACGCTGGCGGACGTCGGATGCGGAACCGAAGTTACCTACCGCTGTGAGAACATACCAGAAGGAATTCGGCCCGAGGACAACGAAGCCGGCTGTCGGTCGTCTCTTGGGAAGTTGGCGGAACTCCTCGAGTAGGTAGATGCGGGACTGCGTGGAGTGCGACCGTGCCTCTCACGTCAGTTCGGTGATCCGGTACTCGATATCCCTGCCAAGGAAGCGTCCGATGTCCTTGACCTCGGCTTCGATCCCGGTTTCAACGGCTTCCGCGAGTGGCCCGAACGGTTCAACCACGACCTCTGCCACCGTTCCCGTCCGGTCCAGGGTCCAAGTGCCAGCGGCCATCCCGTCGACGGTCACGGTGGCGCGTATCACGCCACCCCCCGGATAGACGTGGTCGCTATACTCGCCCGGGACGACGAGTTCGCGGTCCTCGTGACCGAGAAAGTAACTGTCGTACATCGGAAGGAGCCGAACGATCGGGGTGTCGTCCGGTTCGACTGGCGGCGGTGCCGTGAGCGTCCATGCCCGCTCGCCTGCGATGTCTACCTCGATCAGTTCGTCCTCGATCGCCTCCCATCCAGATCGGACGTCGCGCTTGTACAGCCCCGACCAGGCGTAGAAGTCGTCCAGAGTCGCAGGCTCGTAGGCGGCGACATACCACCGTGCGAGTTCGGCGAGCGCGTCCATCTGCTCCGGGGCGGGATCGAGCGACCGCCATTCGTCAAGGAGCGCGTACCGCTCCTGATCGTCAGCGGATCCGGCCTCGACGGCAATCCCCTCGAGGCAGGCCCGCCGAACGATATGAACCGGCGCCTGTCCGTCGAGATCGAACGCAAACCCCTTGGCGAGGAGTCGCTCAGCGATCTCCGTCCGAGTAAGTGGCCCGTGATCGGCGAGTGCGCTCCGAACCACCGCCATGGCACGCTGACAGTCGGCTTCGTCCAGGCCCAGTTGGGTGAGGCGTCGCTGGCCTCGCTCGACGTACAACGGACCGAACAGGGGGAGAAGCCACGACGCATCCCTAGTCGCGAGGTAGTGAAGGGTTCCGCGCATGCACCACGTCCGAACGATCGAACACTTCTCGATTCGGGCCGCTTCCACGTCGGCGATTGTCACCCCGCGACTTCGTGCACGAATAGCGAGTGGTGCCTGTCTCGCGTCCTGTGCCTGCACCCCGCCACAGTCGTGGACGACCGTGGGGACGGTCGCCGGGTTACTATCGTTTGCGAGGCCCTGCGCTCGCAGACGGGACAGTCGGGCCTGCTCGACCGACAAGCACGTCACCATCGTTCGTTGAACAGGCATCGAACGGTGATAGTCGTTTGTGGCTCCGACCGGTGACTCGACCCTCCTCCCGATGGGTTGGAGGAATCGGGAAGCGGCCACTGTCGATTGCTCAGCGTCGCCGCTTGTTGTTTTCGTCGTATGGTCGGTGGTCCATATCGACTGCGCCAAGCGCACTCCGGAAGGATGTCGACCAGACGCAGGGAACGCTACTCTCTCGCGATGAGCTATATATGGTGAGGATCAGGAACCCGGAGCCGGTGCCGCCGGAGGAGACCAAGTTGCTGGTCGTCTGGTTCAACCTCAGCGAACTGCTCGAGACGGACCCGGTGATCGATCAGGGTCACGTCGACGGCAGGAGCAGACTCTCCGGCATGGATGTCTGACCGAGACCGACCTCGAGGACGCCGACTGCCGCCCTGATCACATCGCCGCCGCGGACCATCGACCGCTTCCCGCCGACTCTCCTCCTGAACGCTCACCGCTGCGCTATCGTTCACTGTCCACTCTCATCGCGAGCAGCGGCGCCGGTGGTGACGGTCGCGACGGCGCCGATCATGCTGCGGGAAAGATACAGGAACGTCGACGAACAACGTCAACGTACATGGGAGCTGCAACCGAGCAGATTCGGGTCAGCGACTCGGTGAAGCGAGAAATCGAACGACGAAGGCGCGAGGGAGAGAGTTACAACGACGTTCTGGAGCGGGTATTCAGGACCGACCGAGACCGGGACCGAGATCTCCTAGCCGGGGCAGGCTTCTGGTCAACTGACGAGGCTGAGGAGTTCCGTGAGAACCGGCGTGCGGCCAAGGAGGAATCGAAGGAACGGATGCGACGCGGATCGAACGCCGACCGATGAAGGTTCTGGACGCGACGTTTTTAGTGGATTACCTCGAGGGCGTCGATGCCGCAACCGCGTATCTCCAGGAGCACTCAACCGAACGGTTCGTGATCCCAGCGCCGGCGTTCGCGGAGGTCCTGATCGGCGAGGGAAACGGCCCGAGCGAGAGTGACATCGGGGGTGCCCGCTGGGCGCTCGAATGGGGAGAGGTGTACGGCGTCGACGAGCGGACGGCTGTCACCGCAGCGGAGATCGCAGACGAGATTGGTCCGCAGGGTCCATACCTCGCGGGGATGGACGGTGTGATTGCGGCAGTCGGTCGCGAGCTCGACGCGACGGTGGTCTCTGCCGAAGGCGACCTCACGCACCCGGAAACGCAAGCGGTCGTCGACATCGAGGAATAGTGAACTACCCCGCCCTACTCGTCGCCTTCGGCGACTCCTTGAGGGCGGCGCTTCCTGCTTCGACGACGCGACGTGCAGATACTTCAGAAGTATCCACAGCGGTCGCAGTCTCCACAGGCGTTGCTTCGGAGTGAACCACTCCTAGGTTCTCCAGACCACGCGACTGGATGTTCAACGCCGCGTTCCAATCCCTGTCCAATTCGAACCCACACGACGGACACGAGTGTTCGCGGACCCACAACGGCTTCTCAGTCTCCACGCCACACGATGCACACTCTTTCGTCGTGCCACTCGGTTCGACTTCGATGACGTGACACTCGTTCTTCCGACCGTGATGTTTCAGAATCGTAATGAAGTTTCGCCAGCCGACTTCGGCCTTGTTCCGCGCGTTGCCACTGGCTTCAAGCAGTGACGTCACGTTCAGGTCTTCGACGAACACGGCATCGTGCTCGGTCGTGTAATAGTGCGCGAGTTTGTGTTTATAATCTCGCTTCTTGTTCGACATGCGAGCATGGACCGTCGCGACTCGCCGCCGTTGCGTCTCCCAGTTGTTCGACTCGTACTGTTTGCGAGAAAGCGAGCGTTGCTCGCGCTCGAGGCGTTTTCGCTCGTCGGATAAGTCAAGACGTCCGACGGAGCGTCCGTCCGAATCGTGGACAAAGTTAAGGACGCCAAGGTCGATTCCTACGGTATCCTCCGCGTCGATGTCCGCTGGGTCTGGTTGCTCTGGTTCCTCAGTGGCGATACAGAACGAGGCGTACCACGCTCCTGTGGGTTCTTTCTTCACCGTGACTTCTTTGATAGCATCGTGGTCAGGAAGGTCGCGGTGAAGTCGAAGTGGGATTTCAAGGGTTTCGCCGCGTACTTTTGTGAGTCGGAGTATCGCTCGGTCTCTCGGGCCACTCTTCGTGTCGAGTTCGAAGCCCGATTGCCGGTACGTAAAACTCCGGTACTCACGCGGTGACTTCCAGTTCAACGAGCCAACATCGTAGCCCTTGGCTTTGAGTGTGCCAAGGTTGGTGATGTTGGTGCGGATACGCTCGACAGCTTTCTGCAAGACGGTGGAGTAGACCTGTTTGAGGTCAGTCCACTGTTGTTTGAGTTGTGGCAGTTCGTCGCGGACGTGCCAGACACGCTGTCGAAGCGTCCCCTCGTCTTCTGGGATTTGATCGAATTCGTGGAGGGCGTGGTTGTAGAGTTGTCGCACAGTGTCACGAGTCCAGTCGAGACTCTCCCGTTGGGTGGTGGTGGGAAAGAGTCGGTATCGTGGACTGTACTTCATGCGACTTATTCTCTGCTAGTGGTTGTGTTTAGTTAACTGTTCTGGCTAGAGTAATTCGACACTCGTGCGGACGCTGTATCCCCGCCCTACTCGCTCGCGGCTAACGCCGTTCGCTCCTTGAGGACGGGGGCTTAGCGCCCTCTCTTTCAGCTAACAGTAACGTACCTCTGGGGCAAGCACCGGGGCTTTGTCGTGTTGGCGGCAGGCCCAGAAACTGGCCGTGGGGTCGCAGGTGAATGTACTTCCCCTCGGACTTCCCGTGCGGGTCATCTAGAATTGACACCCGAACGCTCGGCGCGTCCGTGAGGGTCGGTCGCTCCACCATGACCCGACAGCACCCGTCTCACCACGCCAGTAGCATGGGTTTTGAGAGGCACTACATTTCCAACTGAACGACCGCTTCATATTGAGGTCTTCACTCTCCTTCGTAGTCAGTGGTTCCTGCTACGAATTATGGGACTGAAAAGGGCGTATCGGCTTCACCCTCGGGGTCATGCCTCGAGACACTCGCCTTGTTCATCTGTAGATAAGAGCGCAATTTGTGCTTCTCTCTACCCAAGAGCGAACTACTATTGTCATCTGGACCAATAGCCTTATTCCATTGGTACACGTACCAATGGTCGAGGATGGCCTCACTGACTGACGACGACCTCGATGGCGTGAGCGAGGGGAGGAAGTATCCCGACGGGACTGTTGTCCGCGTGTTTTGCATGCGGACAACCGTGACGCGTACCCGTCTGGGTGGGCTTACAAGCTCCATTACGGTGCGACGGAGCCGGACCCACCCCGCACGCTTGACGATGGGACGATTCGTCGGTACGACAATTCGCACGAGGACACCAAAGGGCACGAACTGCACGTTGCACCGGATCCCGTTCCAGATATAATCACGTTCCCCGGGATGGTCGAACTCTGGGAACGATTCTGGAGCGAAATCCCGAAATCCGAACTCGATGTCAAGTGAAGCCATCACACCACGGTGATACCAATGAACGATACCACGCCGCCGCTACACCCGATGGAGCGCGAACAGCTTCGGGCCGAATCAACCCTCGTCGTGACTGTAAAGTCGTCCAGTAAGTTCCACGATGATGTCACCGATGGCATCAAGGCGCTTGAACGGGACGACGCGGTGGATTCCCCTCCGACGCTTTCGTTCACTAGCTATGACGACCTCATGGAGACGCTGACACCGCGCGTCCTCGATCTCATCGAAGCCATCCGCCGGGAAGAGCCATCCAGCATTAACGAGACCGCACGGGTTGTTGACCGGGACGTGAAGAACGTCCATGAAGAACTCAGTCGACTTGCCCAGTTGGGCATCATCTTCTTCGAGGAAGATGGTCAGAGTAAGCGCCCAGTCGTCTGGTTTGACAAACTCGTCATCAACCTCCCGTTCGACCCAGAGACTGGCGACACGGCAGCCGCCGCACCGTGAACTGCTTCGGGGCCAATCCCCGGGGCATTCGCCCTTGCCGCCTGTAAACTCGGTCAAATGCCACGTTTCCAAGCTTCTTAGCGAAGGCGATGCCGCAGGCTACGTACTTCCTCGGCGTTCCGGAGCGCACGTCCTGTTCACACCTGTTGTTTTTCTACCCGCATACATAGTTCTCGAGTAATGGTTGAGTGTCGCTACTGTGAGCAAACCTTAGAGAAGGAGTCTGCACTCCGTGAGCATCTCTACGAGGACCACGCACGTGACGAACTCAGTCGGATTGACCGGAAGCGTGTCGAGCAATACGTCGACGAACACGGATTAGGTGAGAGTGGCAACGAAGAGGACCACGAAGCAAGTCAACCTGCTCACCGTGAGCAACGAGCCGACACATCAAACGGAACCTATCCTGCTGATGCGTGGGAACTCAGCGATGTCGAAGCCCTCTCGACGGACGAAATTGTTGAAAAACTCGCTGATCACGGCATCGAAACGAGCGAGACGATGTTTCGGAATCGGATTGAAAATTTCAATTCGGCGATGACACTCTCTGAGCAGTGGGAAGCTGAATACGAGGTTGATGCCACGAGTTACGATCAGGACTTCATCTGGATGGCGGCAGAAGTGCTCTATTGAAAATGCGGTACGGCGGCGGGGTCAGTAGATTTTGAGCCAAAGAATTATACATTTTGGCCGAGAAGTGACGCGACTTTCTCACCTAATCTGGCGGTGCTCGAGGTGATCATCTCGAACCAAATATATTCCAACCACAATCAAAGGTATTTTACTGAATAGCAACCATCATAATTGCGGTATCCTCACGCAGTCTCCCATTTTCAATAGAGCAGGAGTTCCTGCATTTGGGTGCGATATGGTTCTAAGAAGTCGACGCTGAACTCCGTATTACTCACCCATCTGTGGAATAAGGATACTGCCCGCCACTCGGATGAGGAGAGGATGTCACTAACGTACTGGTCTTCTCACTCACGATGGGCCTCGAGTCCGCGTCGGTCATGCGCTGTGAGGTATAGTAGGTAGTTCGTCCGATGATCGAGTTGGCCTTTCTTGACGAGTTCCTTGTCGACGATCTTGTCGAGATTCGAATAGAGTCGCCCGTGATGGATCTCGCTCTCGTAGTACTACTCAAGTTCGTCTTTGATCACGAGGCCATGTGGCTCGTCCTGACCGGCGATCACGTACAGCAGGTCGCGCTGAAATACAGTGAGATCGTACATATATGAATGGGATTATATCGACTGATGAAGATTCTGAGACCAAGTGATCCATCGAGCGGACTCACTCGTGTGGCTCTGACTTCGCTGAGGTACTATCTGCTCCGTCGAGAGGGGAAAGTCCCATTTGGTCGGCGACATCGGGAAATAGATATTCGAAGAACGGGTCATGTTCTCTCCCAACAACGAGCGCAGACCGTCAGCAACGGGCTGGAAAGCCGTTGCTGACTCAGGTCTCTGTCCTCTTGGCTGTCGAAACCAGCATCAGCGAGCGCTGCCGAACTCACGAACAACAGTCTTATGAGAAGTGGCTGTGTTATCACTCGTGTCGGATCTAGTGTTAGATATACCTTTGATCCAACCTCTAGTCTAGTGAAATTGACTATTTTAGACGTTAGCGACCACACCGTGATAGATCGGGGCTAATTTCGAAACCATGCAACGGGCTATTTCAAGAAATCGTCCTGAAAATGAAGATAGAGCTCGGTATGCTCAGAGATGTTGGCCAATCAAACAACGAATACCTGAACCGCCGAGCGGCAGTTTCTTCCCTAGTACTGGTCTGTCATCTTGAGCACCGAATAGAACGCCGTTGTTCGGATTTTCCGGGAGTGGCCACAGCAGAGATAAGTATCGGTGTGCGAATTGGGGACACATGAAGTACGAACTGACCGACGACTACACCGTGTCGCCGATCATCAAAGGGGGGTGGCAACTCTCTGAGAGTCATAGCGACAACAAGAGTGCGACGCCGGTCGCTGACATGTTCGAGTTCGTCGACGCCGGTATAACCACGTTCGACTGTGCCGATATCTACACCGGCGTCGAGGACCTGATTGGTGCGTTCCGCGACGAGTATCGGAGCCAACGTGGGGAAGAACCGCCTGTTCAGGTCCACACGAAGTTCGTCCCGGATCGGGACCAGCTTGAGAGCGTAGACCGGCCATACGCCGAACAGATAATCGATCGATCGCGCGAGCGGCTTAGTGTCGAGGCGTTGGATCTGGTCCAGTTTCACTGGTGGGACTACTCGATCGATAACTACGTCGAGACGGCCGGAATCCTCGCCGACCTGCACGAGGAAGGAAAGATCCGCCACATCGGCGTGACGAACTTCGATGCCGCGCACCTGCGAGAACTCCTCGACGCAGGCGTTCCCGTCGTCAGCAACCAGGTTCAGTACTCCCTGCTTGATGACCGCCCCGAGCGGGAGATGGTCAACCTCTGCGGGGAGGAAGGGATCCAATTGTTATGCTACGGGACGCTCGCCGGTGGGTTCCTCACGGAGAAGTTCCACGGCGAACCCGATCCCGGTGAAGCCGAGACGCTGGAGAACCGGTCGCTGACGAAGTACAAACTCATCATCGAGGATGCCGGCGGCTGGGAGCCGTACCAAGACCTTCTTGGCGTCGTCGAGTCAATCGCCGACAAACACGGCGTTTCGATCGCGAACGTGGCCACCCGCTACGTACTTGAACGACCGCAGGTCTGTGGGGCCATCGTTGGGGCCCGCGACACCTCGCACCTGGACGATAATCTTCGAACACTCGAATTCTCCCTGGACAAAGGGGACCACCGCCGCATCGAGGATGCCCGGTCGAACCTCGAGGAGCTACCTGGCGGGATTTACGGTCTCGAACGGGGGACCGGAAAACATGCGCGAATCATGAAGTACAACCTCAACGAGGAGTGACCGACGACCGGACCGGTCATCTGCTGCGAAGGCATCGTCACTGGTCGCCGCGGGGCAACGGCTGTGGTCTCAGCTCGCAACCGGACGTGCTCAATCGTCGCCAGCCCGCATCGGTTATCGCGAACACGTCCTCGATTCGTATCTCGCCCCATCAGGCCCGTACACGGAGGGTTCCACGGCGAGTACGTGTCCTTGTTCGAGGACGTCGTTACTGTCCAGGGTACACAGCGGCCGCTCGTGAACGTCGAGATCGAGGGCGGTTCGCCGACGACGAAGGTTCGGCATCCGTCGGCGTGGTGGCTGCTATCTCGGTGCTGGGCTACGATGTCGACGATGAGCGGAATGCACGCACCGAGGGGTCCGTCCGTGCTGCTGTGGGGGTTCGCGGTGTCCGGTCCGCTGGCCACTACTGTGTTGGCGAGCGCACAGTTCTCGGCCCAGACGGCGTCACGAGCGCGGTGTTCGGCGTCTTCAACCTCGCGACGATCGCCCGGACGTACGTGCAGTTGTCGGACGACACCCCATCGCCGACGGCATAACGGGTCCGCCTCCGGGAGACACGGGACTGCGCCTGCGCGTCGGTCGTGAACGCTTCCGACGGCACGTTCGCCGCTGAGACCCGGTTTCTAACCCTTTCCTGCACTCGTCGAACCCTGAGACCGAACCGTTCGGACGCGGCCGCACCGGCATCGACGACTATGTCGATTCCCCCGGAGTATCGCGGGACGAACCATCCTAGCCGTGGTTTGTGCGTGGACCGCAGACCGACTGCCCCGTCGCCGCCTTGATCCGGCTATCGCACCATCACCTGTTACGATCCGATATGCTACCGACGTCTCGACCGCTTCACCAGTCGCGGGTTCGGGTGCGAACAGACGGCGTTCGTCGACGAGGGAAACCGCTGCAGCGTGTACGAGGTGACGCTCGAACGGGTCGTGATTTCGCTTCGACCGAAAACCCGACGATACGCCTCGAATACATGTATGATTAATCATAATTTCCGAAGGTTTTTTATACACATATTGATCATTCAGGCGATATGGTCAGTAGTAGCTGGATTCAACCCCCCGAAGAGCAGATAACACTCGAGTCGACCCCAGTTGGATTAATTGGAGGATCTTTGATACTTTTAGTATCACTACTGATCCTGGTTATCGGGTCATTCGTGTATCAGATAAGTACGACTATACTTCTGATGACCGTGTCGATTTTCACTACATCCGCATACGTATTCTATTACGATTTTTCGTGGGAGAATATGCTCCGGTACGGCACGACCCCGCTAATAGGTAGGATTACGAACGTACTTTTGATTTTGATGTTGATCGGCGCACTCATCGGTATTTGGATGATTTCGGGCACCATTCCGTATTTGATGTACGTCGGGATCCAGGTGCTTTCACCCGAGTTCTTTTTAGTTTCTACCGCTCTGATCGTGAGCGTCGGCGCGCTCGTTACGGGTACGTCCTTCGGTTCTGGGGCGACGTTCGGAGTCGCTCTTATTGGGGTCGCACAAGGGCTGGGCGTCCCACTCCCTCAAACCGCGGGAGCGGTCGTCATGGGCGCATTCTTCGGAGATAAGTTGAGTCCGCTTTCGGACACGACCGTTCTGGCCGCGGGAGTCTCAGAAACCGATCTCTTCGACCACATCAGATCGATGCTTTACACGACCATCCCCGGCTACGTGATCGGGCTGGTCGTCTTCCTCGCGATCGGAATGCAATACGGCGGTTCTGCGGAACCGGAAAATATCGCTGCGATGACTCAGGGGTTACAGGAGGCGTTCTCCCTGTCACCCATTTTACTCGTACCCCCCGTCGTGTTACTCGTCTTATCCTATCGCCAGTATTCGACCGTGCCCGTACTCTGGATAGCGATCCTCACAGCGATTCCGCTGGCGGTTTATCAAGGCTACGGCATAACAGAAATTGCCGGTGCAATGGCAGCAGGGCCGGAGGTGTCCACGGGAGTCGACACGTTGAATGAGTTGTTGACTCGCGGCGGCATCGAATCGATGACCAATATCATCACCGTCCTCCTGTTTGCGTTCCTCTTTGCGGGACAGTTAGAGTACACCCAGACCATCGGCGTGATCGCGAAGTCCATTCGAGAACGGTTCGTCCGTGACGATAGCGGGCGACTGATATTCGTTACGTCGCTGACCAGTATCTTGGGAACGCTGACGACAGGCGCCGTACAGCTCTCTCTCATCATCCCCCCGATAATGTACTCGAAGATATACGACAGATTGGAAATAGACAGGACCGTCTTGTCGAGAACGATAGAGGATTCCGGTACCGTTACGGCCCCGATAATTCCGTGGAACCTGGCGGGGCTCTACTTCGCGGGGATACTCGGCGTTCCGACCCTCGCCTACGCTCCTTGGACGTTTATTTGCTACCTAGGACCGTTGTTCGCCTGGTTGTATGGATTCACGGACACGTTCGTCTTCGAAACGGACGCACATCCCGATACGCAGTAGGGCAATCGCGTATTGGAGCGGTGGTCCGCCGAGGGAGCGATACTGAGTACGTCCATGAATTTTTCTCGGAGTTCTCGAGTAGCGCCCAGCGTAGGTGTCCGAATCGCCGCTTCGACGTTTCCCCGTTAGTGTTTATCCGTGTGACAGTTTCCCCTGCAATCACGTTGGTCACATTTCGACGGGCGGACCTTGTACGCACCCGCGCATCGAATTGGATGACTCCATTCGCATACCGACCATCCGTCGGAGACACAAATAGGGTGGGTAACGCTCACGAACGATACCGATTCTGTAATCGTTCACGGCGTATTCGAACATGTTTCTTGATACCGACTTCAAGAAACCTATCGCACTCTCGCACACCCAGTTGATACGCGGCAAATTGCGGGCCAACACCGCCGTTTCTCCAGTACTCGAAAACGAACCAAAATAAGGTTCCGTATCGATGGCTCGCCGCAGTCCGCCGGATTTGCCTCGTTCGGAAAACGAATGGGCGCAGCAGGATTTGAACCCACGAAAGACGGTCTTGCTCGGGCCTGCGGCCTTGCGCGGTCACGGGCGAGTGTCCGCATGGACGAATCGATCGGTGCCATTGAGGTCGGCCGATACGCTGACCTCGTCGCTCTCGACGAGAAGCCCCTTGATGATATTAGTGCCACCCGCAATGCGATCGCCGCCGTGTACAAGGATGGGGAACGCGTCGAAACGGTTGCGTAGGGCGTCTACGGCATACCCCAATTCTGTGTGAAATATTCCGTAGCTTAGATATACAGGTGTCTTTTCGAGTCGGGCATCCCTTACTGATAGCGAGAATCTCGTAGCCACCCATGACACTATCCCATGGATTGAAATACAACGCTCACACATCAGGATAGGGACCAATCATGACTCCGTCATCCGATGATCGTACGTTCACGCTGTACGATCTGCGCGTTGAGTGCGTCGAGATCAACGGTGACCCGGTAGCTAGCTACGAGGTAGGTGATTACTTCGAGGTTCACGGCGAGGAGCTCGTCTTTCCCGAGGGGCAGACGTTCTCGATGTATGCACTGTCGTCATTGTTACCACTATTGCCGGCTAAACAACGCGAATCCACCGAGAATGACTGGATGACGACGGACACGCGAGTCGCGGGGCCCGATCCCAACGTCGGAGGCATCTTCGAGATCACTCGCATTGGAGAGCGGGAGTTTAGCCACGATGACGTCTCCGGCGAGGATATTGAGCAGGAATCGCAGTAATTCGCCCGAATAGTGATCATCGTTAGCTGCCTATGCTGTTGGCGTGACATAGGTAACTACCCAGCGGGTATTTCGCATGGGTCGTTAGTCTATTCGACGAGAACACACTCAACGAATGAGATGAGTGACTTTAGACTTCGGTCGTTCGAAACGTGCAACTCAAGGACGGACCAGGGTGGTTTGGAGGGCTGTCGGTGGGCTGGGACTCGATCGGTCCCACGGTCTCGTGGGTGCTGTTGCTCAGAAGTCATACGCTATCTCGGGGCAGTTCGACCGCCCCGCACCCATCTCGGGGCGAGAAAATACTCCGATTAGAATACATGCCGTGAGTGGATTCTGACCGAGTTAGCCGAAAGCTTCGGAAATGCCGGTGTTAGTGCTAGTATGGACAGAAATCATGTGTGTCCAACAGTGCGAATTCAGCAATAAATTGCCGTGTTGAATAGCTACTGAATCATAGTTAGAGTGGCTCACAGAGCGGTTCTATATTGGCGATGGCGAACATGAGGACGATCTCACGAAACTGTCGATACCAGCCCAGCGCTCGCACGGCGTCGCCGAGCGAGCGCTTCGTCGTTGAGTAGGAAGTTTCGGCCATCCAGCGCTGTGAGTAACCTTTTGCCCGGATGAGCGCGTTATGTCCTACCGTGAGTGGTCTCGATCCACGTTGTAAGATGAGCGGTTCGACACCGAGCGCATAGAATTCGTACTTGGTGTGCCAGTTGTGGAAGGCTTTGTCAGCCGAGACGGACAGCAGGTCGTCCGCGTTCCGGCGGACGACCTGCGGCCCAGTCTTCGTATCGTGTTTCCACCGTGCTGAGATATGCACGTCGAGAACAGCGAGTGAGTCTACATCGGTTAATGTCGTCACTTTCAGCGTCTGCACGTCACTTCCAGACCGCTGGCGGTAGTACGAGGAGGCTGAGCGGCGGTCGAAGAACGTACTGTCGAGAGCTGCGTGACCAGACTGCGGGTGTTGCTGCGCGTTTCAGCGCAGCAACGCCCGCCACACCCACATTTTGAGACGGTCGAACGATTTGTAGATCGTGGTGAACTCAGGAAGATCGTCTCGGTCTAAGCCGAGCACATCACGAATCTCGGTCATGTACTTCAGCCGATTCGGCGTTTCACGGTAGCTGTGGCCGTCTTCGAGCCGGAAACAGTGCAGAACGACGTGCACCCAGCGGGCGAACCCGCCGCTGGCGGCTCGCCCGCGTGCTTCCCCAACGCTTGTTTGGCTAGGTGCCGACACTGCTCAACGAAGTCGAGGAGATCGACTTCCATAGGTCAGAATCGATTTCCTCGGCTTCGCCCTTCTAATCCGTGATATCAGCCGATTGGATCGCTATTCAACACGGCAGAAAAACCCCGCTGTCATCCTCGCAAATACTGTGTGCGAGAGGCCAGTGAGAGTCACATACCTTCACGAGACCAGAGAGACTCGAGACGCTGCTCGATCGCAGTAAGTACCGTCGAGTACACTTCAAGCGAGTGGAGCGACGGGAGTTCAAGATCAGTGATGTCGTTGGCAGTCGGTGGCTGGTGGAAGTGTAACCGGGCATTGTGCGTGTTTGGGTGCCGGTCCCAACGGCATTCCCACTGGCTGCTATCGTCGTGATCTTCGACATAGTGGAATGTGAAATCCCCAGTCGTGAACCACCGAATGTCAAGCCGGGCTGTTGAGACTGATTCTGGATATCGCTCCATATCAAGGAACGCCTTGAGGAGTCGCGGCTCGTAGGAATCTGGATCGAATGCTGTCTCGGCGACGAGTGAATCCGATGTGAGATGTCGCTCGAGCAATCGCAACGTCTGGCGATCCGGTGGCACTGTCGAGTCAGGGGCCGAATCCGATGGTGGCCGACTCATTCAGGCAGGAATTAGATGCCCATCATTCTGGGAGAGCTGTCGAGCAAGCTCATACAGCCGAATCTCTCGAATAATGCCTTGCCACTCACTAACCGCAGTCATCTGTTCATGGACCATCTCGTGGTCGTCATTCTCGACAATCGAGACCGCTGTCGGGTCAGTGGTTCCGAACTGCTCCTCATACTCTGTGAGCTGTTTTTCGAGTGCTGCCACGCGGTCGATTATCTCGTCGATGGAGAGCTCATCTGCAATTTGGCTGGACTCCTGCCACTCGAGATACCCATCGTTTCGTTCGTACTGCGCGGGGCGGCTATCACGGTCTGCTCGAACGATACCCATCTCGGTCAGACGCTCGAGATGCTTTTTAGCGGCGTTCGGAGAGCAATCGGCAAGCTCCGCAATCTCGGTGTACGCGGTGGGCGATGTCACTCCAAGGGCAACATCGTAGACACGACCAAACGTGTCCGTACCCTCTTGCCACCGCCGCTGAGCAGCGTCAGATTCTGGGGCCGGATCGAACTCAGTCATATCCAACTGTACGTAGTCATGCTCAATATATGTTCGTATTTCTCAGATATGTGTGAGCAGAGATCCGATCTGCATAGGGCTCACACGGTACCGAAACGCAGTCTCATATGGTCGCAGGCTGTCGAGTAGTCGAAGGCTTGCAAGTTTCCTTGGAATAGGACATACTACTGAGTCAAAACTTTTCTCACACCAACCCGACACCCAAACCAAATGCGGCATGACATCCGACAGTTGCAGGACACCTTGCTCGCTTCACAGTTTGCGTGCGTCCCATCTGGTCAGCGACGAACCACGGACGACTTCGACCCAGCAGTGAAGGACGCCCATCCGGCCCGCTGTGACGACAACTATCGCTGCGACGAGGTTTGCTCAAACGGCAACGACCAAGCAGAGTGGAAACACGCAGTCCGCCGCGTCCAACAACAGCTCAAACGACAGGATGGAAGCCGAATCAGTGGTACCGAATCCAGTACATGGACCGTTGAACCACCAGGCCTCTATCTGGTGCCCGTCTCGGACGAATGGCGACCGAAGTTCAAGAGAACGGTCAACTCACCAGTCACCACCGATGCGGACACCCCTGCGGTCATCGAACCATTCCTCCCGGCTCGTATCTGGGGGACGACCGAGACCGAGAGTCCGGCAAAGCAGTCCTACATCCGTCGCCTGCGTCCGACCGACCACCTCCTGTTCTACGCTGACGGCGACTTTTTCGCCGCCGGCCAGGTCGGCCACATTTTCGAGAGTCCCGAAGTAGGCAACTGGCTGTGGAACCACACCGAAAGTCGCCACGTCTTTACAGTCACGCGCTATCAGGACTGGGCACCGAGTATCGACGACGTCTGGGACCGACTGGATTACGGGAAACGAAAAGTCGTCAACGGATTCATGCGCGTCGACGATGACCTCGTCGCCGATCTCCGACAGCACTTCGGGTCGCTTGACGCTGCACTCTTTGATGTGGAACCGGTCTCACTGGCGAGCCGTCTCGAGTCTCCGAAGCGAGTTACGACCGAGTACGACCGGATACAGCGTGACACAACGCAAGTGAACGAGTTGAAAGAGCGCTATCAGGACCGGTGTCAGGTGTGTAATGCTCGACTTGAGCAAGGAAATGGCGATGGATACTCAGAGGTACACCATATCAAGCCGCTTGGACGCCCACATGAGGGTCCGGACGCACCGTCAAACATGCTTGTTCTCTGTCCGAACCACCACGCAGACTTCGACAACGGAATGCTTCGAGTAGACCCGGATAACCACTCGATTGAGCACCTGTACGACGACTCAGTTGACGGAAGGCGACTTGACAGACGACCTGACCACGAGATCCGTGCCGACCTTCTCGAGTACCACAATACCCATCTCTACCAAGGGAGCTCCGACCACTGAGCTGACGTGATCTTACATTGTACAATAACAACTAAACAAAATCAGTTATAGAAGCAACTGGCCTCTCACTCGATGAAGCGTAGATCGAGGTGCTGGAAACCGCCTCAATGCGGTGGAGACTCAAGACCAGCAGTAACGTGGCGGTTTCTCGTCAGAGCAGACGCGATTCACGCCCGCCCTATTCGGCATTCGGTTCGGTTCCGACACGTATTGTCGGAACGCTCCCGCCTCACGGGAAGGGCGGGACTCTCTCGCTCTCAAAGGTAGATCGTTATCCGGAAACCACGGGCAATGTTCGATTTGGATGATCGACTAGCCTGTTGACTGGCGTCGTTCCGCGAGCGAGATACACTTTTTAAAGCGAAAACATATGTCATGCAGTGTCATTGGCCGTCGTCCATGTACAGCCACATTCGTGACAAGGAATAACTTACCACACGGTATCGCAGCTGTTGATGGCAAGTTCAGAAGGCGATCCCATAGCACAACACGACGCACAGATCCTGTCGATCGATGCTGGCGGGACGATGACTGATACGTTCCTCATGGACTCGAATGGCGAGTTTACTGTGGGGAAGGCAAAAACCACGCCGGACGACGAATCGCGAGGGTTCATTAAGTCCTCCCAAGACGCCCTCAAGGACTGGGAGATGAGCGTTGAGGAGGGGTTCCCAGACCTTGTGTCGACGGTCTACTCCGGCACAGCGATGCTTAACCGGCTGGTCGAACGGGAAAGCGAGGTCGATGTCGGCATCCTCATCACAGGCGGGATGGAGGACACACTGCGGATGGGACGTGGCCGCCAGTCGTACACTGGCTACTCCTATTCTGACCGACTTCACGTCAACACGCACAAACATCCCGAGCCGCTGATCCCGCGCAATCGAATTCGCGGCGTTCGAGAGCGAATCGACGTTAAGGGGAACCCACTCGTTCCACTGTACGAAGACGACGTGCGCGAAGGGGTCAACGATCTGCTCGACCAGGGCGTCGACCACATCGTCGTCATGTTCCTCCACTCCTACAAAAACGGGAAGCACGAACACCGGACCGCCGAGATTGCGCGTGAGATCATCGACGAGCAGGGGGCAGAGACGTCGGTCATGCTCTCGAGCGAGTACTACCCGACGCTCAAGGAGTCGGAGCGGCTGAACACAGTGACGGCGGAGGCGTTCGCCGCCGAGCCATCGCGGGACCAGCTCTCGAACATTCAGGAGGCCGTCGACGAGCAGGGCGGCAACGTCGGTGTGCGGGTGATGGCGAGTCACGGCGGAACGATCGACATCAACGCAAACGAGCTGGCGCGAACGTTGATCTCTGGGCCGATTGGGGGCATGATCGGAGCGAACTACTTCGGTCAGAAACTCGACTACAACAATCTCGTCTGTACCGACATCGGCGGTACCAGCTTCGACATGGGCATCATCATCGACAACGACTGGCGGATTGATTACAGCCCGGAAATGGCTCGACTGCTCCTGTCGCTACCGATGGTGAACATGGAAAGCGTTGGTGCAGGGACTGGGAGCTATGTGCGGGTGAATCCCACATTCGACAAGATCGAACTCGGTCCCGAAAGCGCCGGTGACAAGGTCGGCGTGAGCGCAGTCGAAACCAACGTTGAGACGGTGACAGTGACGGACTGTCACGTCGCGATGGGGTGGATCAACCCAGAGAACTTCCTGGGCGGCGACATGCCGATCGACCGGGACATTGCCAAACAAGAGATTAAAGAGCAGATTGCCGACCCGCTCGATATGGGTGTCTATGAGGCGGCCCAGGGCGTCATCGACATCCTCGAGAGCAAGTTGCGCAACGACCTTGAGGCCGTCGTGACCGGCGAAGGGTACGCACCATCGAACTTCAAGTGCCTCTCCTACGGCGGTGGCGGTCCAGTGCATACGGCAGGATACACGAAGGACCTCGGCTTCGATGAGGTGCTCATTCCCGAGTGGGCGGCTGGGTTCTCGGCCTTTGGCTGTGGCGCAGCGGACTACGAGTACCGCTATGACCAGACGACCAGTATCGATATCGATCCTGACCTCTCGATGGAGGAGGCTGCGGCGACCGCCGGCGAGGCGCTGACAGAAGTCTGGAAGAGCCTCGAGCAGAAGGTCGAAAACGAGTTCGAGAACAGCAACATCGGCCGTGACGAGATCGACTTCCAGTACAACATCCTCGGCCAGTACCAGGGCCAACTCAACAGTATCGACATCGAGTCTCCGGTTGGGCGCGTCGATTCGCCGCAGAAACTCGAGCGGCTGCTGGATACCTTCGAAGAGGGATACCGCCGACAGTACTCCGAGGAGGCCCGCTCGCCGGAACTTGGACACACTGTCACACAAGCATCCGTCCGCGGTGTCCGCGATGTCGTCAAGCCAGAAATCCCAACGGAGGTGTTACAGGGACCGGAGCCGCCTGCAGACGCTTACAAGGATACACGAGAGGCATATTGGGACGGCGAGTGGCTGGACACAAAGATTTACGACCTACACGCGCTCCAGCCTGGCAACGAACTCAGCGGCCCGGCGATCCTGGAGGGCGCTGCCACGACGTACGCGTTACCACCAGATTGTGAGACACGGTTAGACGAACACCGTGTCCACCATCTCACCACGAGTGAATAGCGCGAGAAATTGATTTCGTACGGAGATGCATCTGCCCATCTCCGTGACCGCTGCTCTCAAGCTCGGTCGACCGGTGTGGCAGGTGCACTGTACGAGCTCGCATCTGGCTCTGAACAGATGTGACGAAATCAGCACAAATACACCATGAGTACGGAACCAGATGAGGGGGTAAGCTTTCCCCGAATGCGACGCGAGAAGGAAACGGTCTACGAACAACAAGAAGAGGGTGTCGGCATCGGCTGGGACGGCCAGACGCTTCGTAAGCAGTTCGAAGACCTCGAGGAAAAAACCGAAGAGACGGGCCACTACGCCGGCTTCGAAAAACTCGAGCTGAAACAGAACAATCCAATCGAGTACGAACAGATGTTCGCCCAGCTCCGTGGCGACCTCGTGAACGCACGTGAAACCTCAAAGGAGGTCGCTGCGACGCCGATCGTCGAGCAAGAGGGTGAGCTGTGCTACGGTCTCTTTACCCCGGAAGGCGACTCGATCGCCGTCTCGACGGGGATCATCGTGCACATCCACACGATGAGCGAAGCGATCAAGTACATGATCAACCACGATTACGAGGAGAGTCCCGGCATCGAGCCTGGCGATATCTTCGTGAACAACGATACCCACGTCGGTGACGTTCACGCATGCGACATCATGACGCTCATCCCCATCTTCCATGATGGAGAGCTCATCGCCTGGGCTGGCGGCGTGAATCACGTCATCGATACCGGTGCGATCGGGCCTGGGAGTATGAACGTCTCGCAAGCCTCCCGTTTCGGCGATGGGGCCTACTACACGGCCCGTAAGGTCGGCGAGGATCTCAAACTGTACAACTCCTGGAAGAAAGATTACCCGGACAAGACGCGGACGCCGGACTTCCTCAAACTCGATGAACGGACACGGATGACCGGCTGTCTGATGATTCGCGATGCGGTCAAAGACATCATTGACGAGTACGGTGTCGAGCAGTTCAAACAGCTCTCGCGAGAAGCGATCGAGGACGGTCGCCGGGGCTTCCGAAACCGCATCAAGAAGACGATGCTGCCCGGTACCTATCGCGGTGCCTCGTTCGTCGACGCCCTCTACGAGGGACAGGACAACCTGACTCGTGCGTACGCGAACGAAAACCACCTCATGCACGCCCCCTCGGAGCTTCACGTCCGGGAGGATGGCTCGTTCCAGGTTTCCTTCGAGGGCGCGAACAAGTGGGGCTGGCATCCGTACAACTGCACACCCGCGGCAATCCAGGGCGGCATCTGGGTGATGCTTACCCAGACGGTGATCCCGAACTCGAACGTCAACGACGGCGCCTACTACAGCTGTGACTTCCACTTGCCGGTCGGCTCATGGGCCAACACCCAGAATACGGAGACGGCCCACGCCTACGCCTGGCACTTCCTCGTGTCAGCGTGGGCACCGCTCTGGCAACACCTCTCACGGGGCTACTACTCGCGCGGCTTCTGGGAAGAGATCAATGCCGGCAACGCAAATACCTCGAACTGGCTGCAGGGCGGCGGTATCGACCAGTTCGACAAACTCCACGCCGTCAACTCCTTCGAGTCGGCCTGTGAGGGTGTCGGTGCTCGGTATGTCGAAGACGGCGAGCCACACGCCGCGGCGATCTGGAACCCGGAAGGCGACATGGGTGACGCCGAGGTTTGGGAGATGACCGAGCCGCTGCCGTTCCTGGGACGAGCCGTCAAGCCGAACACGGGCGGCGCGGGCCGTCGTGCGGGTGGTGCCGGCTTCGAATCGATGCGAACTGTCAAAGACGTCAGCAGGTGGTTGCTCTACGAGATGGGCAACGGCTACATGACCAGCGACGGTGGCCTCTTCGGTGGCTACCCTGCCGCATCAGGCTACATCCTCAACGCCCAGAACACCGACCTCGAGGAGCGCTTCGAGAACCAGGACGACTACCCACAGCACGACCTCGACCCCGAGAGCGGTGACTTCGAATCCAAGATCAACGGCGACATCACCCGTCGTCCGGAGGGGATTAGTACGCCCAAGGAGTTCGACGACTACGACATGTACCTGAACTACCTCCGTGGTGGTTCAGGACTCGGCGACCCCCTAGAGCGTGACCCCGAGGATGTCGTTGCGGACATCCACGATGGGTACGTGCTCCCACGTCACGCCAAGGACGCCTACGCAGTCGTCGTCGAGAAGGTTGACGACGAGGCCAGGCACAACTCCGCCGTCCAAGGCGAGTGGGAATTCGACGAGGACGCGACCGAGGAACTCCGCGAAGAGCGGATGCAAGAACGTGCTGAGACGGCCCAGCCGGTCACGGAGTGGTATGACGAACAACGCGAACGCGTCCGTACCGAGAAGGACCTCATCGACGACGTCAAGAAGACCTACGAAAGCAGCATACGGATGAGCAAGCAGTTCGCCGACTTCTACCACGACTTCTGGGACCTGCCCGAGGACTTTGAATTCACGCTGAGCGAGAAGGCGCAGAAATCGCTCGAGAACCGATTCAAGTCTGGGCTTAAACAGAAGTGGGACAACCCAACGAAGGGCCACGAGACATGGCTCGGCGTCGGCCGCGACGACGAGCCGGAAGTGCCCTACACTTGGACGGCCGATCGGACGATTCAGAACTTGCCGACGCCTGACGCATCGTTCAGCGACATGACCGCAGAACCAGCAACGGACGACGACTAATACGAGGTGACTACCAATGCCAGAATCATACCCACGCGAACACATCGAGGACCTGGTCGACGACAACCTCGAGTGGAATCAGCTGCACGACATGATGAGCGACTTCAAGGACGCGGACCGATTCCAGCAGGTCCGGGATGTCCTGCAAGAACGAGTCGATTGGGACGACCCGATCATCATCCCCTATGCAGACCATCTGTACGTGGTCGCGAAACCGGACAAGAGATGGGTGATCAAGTGCGACTGTGGCCATGAGTTCTGTGAACACGACAAGAACTGGAAGATGGACGCACTCATCAACGTCCGCGACTCCGAGGAGGCGTACCTCGAGATTTACCCGGAAGATATGCACCCTCATCCAGACTACATGGAGCTGCGTGAGTTCTTCTGTCCAGGCTGTAACACGCTGCTCGAGGTGACGAACGTCATGCCGGGCTATCCGCTCATCCACGAGTTCGAGCCTGACATTGAGACGTTCTACAACGAGTGGATCGAGGAGCCAATTCCGACGCCGGAGCGCGAATCAGCGTAATCTCCCGAGAGATCCCTTTCCGTTCTGCACGATCTGGTCACGTGATGGACTATGATAGAAAAGAACACTCTGACACTTAGGCAGCTCCACGACTCGGTACTCAGCTGGTACGAGACCGCCCCAGCCGTCACGTCACTGCGTCAGGGTGCCGGTGATGTGTCCGTCGCGTTTCTCGAGCAACGAGCTGTCAACGAGATTCGAGTGGAAATCATCGAGTACCAGACACGTCCGACAAAATTCTCGGGAACGGTATGAGTTTTATGAGAGGCTTGCATATGTCACACACAGTCGTGACAATTGTCAACGATGACACTCCTGTTGAAGGACGTACTGATATACTAATCAAGGACTATCGGCCAATACTAATCGATGCTCGTATGGATTTATGACGGACCGTCGATAGAAGAATGCGAACAACCGAATTCGCGACGATAGACGGCAGGCGAACACGCTAAAGAGATGCTTCGAATCGAATTCCAGATCGGATTAGCGGGGATCTCGTCAAACCTTTTTGATATCGACGAGCCAGTCAAGAGTATCGAAATAGACAATGCGCTGCCAGTCTCTGGTGATATGGTTTTCCTCTTCTTATCAATTAAATTCAATTCTGAAATTACAGCAGACCGCCTGTCGGACGAAATATCAGCCATGAATGTAGTTGACGTCACGCAAGCGGAACTGAACCATCACATCTACTATCTCGGTGTGATGGCGAACCTTTCCGACGCTTCTGTTCTGTCACTGTTAACCGAAAATCAGGCGATCCCACACCGAATAGTCGGGAAGAACGCCCATCTCGAGGTGATGGCGTCCGTTCGCGATTGGAACCATCTCAAGGAAGTAGCCGACGCGATTGAAACGGAACACGGGTCGCTCGAACTGATCGGAACGACCCAGACCGAAAGCATCGGATTTCCACTTGGAGGGAACAAAATCAAGCAGAGCATGTCTGGGAAATTATCCGAAGAACAGTTGGAGGTACTTGAGACGGCCTATCAGATGGGGTATTTCAAGGTGCCACAGGAGGTGACAGCGGAGGAGATCGCGAGCGAATTGGACATCAGTCGTTCGACGCTTTCCGCGCGCCTTCGCCGCGTCGAGCATAACTTTTGCGCACTTCTCTTTGGTCCGCAAGAATGACGACGATCATCCTCATCAAATCAGTTGAACACCACGCGTCCATTCGAGAGATCCTCGGATCGGTCGTAGATGACGGTGAACGAGTCCATTTTCTCAGACTGCCGACTGTCCGGTGTCTCGGTCCACTCATTCAAGAAGTGAACCCAATGCTCAACTACGGGGTAGACTACACGATCACCCCGCTTCCTAAGGGATACGACGTGTCGACACTTGTCGAGTTCGCGACCGAATTCGACGCAAATCGAATCTGTATCGGTATTACCGACCGAACGCTGACCGGCAAGGCTCGGATTGACGATCTAACGCAATCGATTTTACTCTACGACGATATCTCAGGCGACTTCGTCGTCGGCGAACACGCGATCATTCTGGAGGACCTCGAATATGGAGACTGACTGTACGCGACTGTCACGAATCCGCGTTACCCCACGAACACCAATCCGCTAAACCTATACATTACCCAGAGATTCATGACCCCATCTAATCGAACTGACGACCAACGAATCGAAGCACAACGCGAAAAAGAAATAGTGCGGGAAAAGCGAAAGCGAGGTGAAGGAATTGGCTGGAACGGCAGGACGCTCCGCGAACAGTTAGCCGAACTCGAGGATAAGACGGAAGCGACAGGTCACTACTATGGATTATCAGAACTGGAATTAAAAAACGGAGATCCGATCCGATACGAGCAACTCTATGCGCGGCTCCGTGGCGACCTCGTAAACGCACGTGAGACGTCGAAAGAGGTGTCTGCGACGCCGATCGTCGAGCAAGAGGGTGAGCTGTGCTACGGCCTCTTTACCCCGGAGGGCGACTCGATCGCCGTCTCGACGGGGATTATCGTCCACGTCCACACGATGAGCGAGGCGATCAAGTTCATGATCAACCACGACTACGAGGAGAGCCCCGGAATCGAGCCCGGCGATATCTTCGTGAATAACGATCCCCACGTCGGCGACGTGCATCCGTGTGATCTCATGACAATCATTCCCATCTTCCATGATGGGGAGCTTATTGCGTGGGTCGGCGGCGTGAATCACGTCATCGATACCGGTGCGATTGGGCCCGGGAGTATGAACGTCTCACAGGCCTCTCGTTTCGGCGACGGTGCCTACTACACGGCCCGTAAAATCGGCGAGGACTTCGAACTCTACAACTCCTGGAAGAAGGAATACCCGGCCAAGACGCGAACACCGAATTTCCTCAAGCTCGACGAGCGGACGCGGATAACTGGTTGCCTGATGATCCGACATTCGGTCAAGGAGATGATAGCCGAACACGGGGTCGAGACGTTCAAGCAACTCTCTCATGAAGCCGTCGAGGACGGCCGTCGGGGCTTCCGGAATCGTATCAAAAGGACGATGCTGCCCGGTACCTATCGCGGTGCTTCGTTCGTCGACGCACTCTACGAGGATCAGGAAAACATCAGTCGAGAGTACGCCCAGGAGAATCACATCATGCACGCTCCCTCGGAGCTTCACGTCCGAGAAGACGGGACATTTCAGGTTACCTTCGAGGGCGCGAACAAGTGGGGCTGGCACCCGTTTAACTGTACGCCGGCTGCAATCCAAGGTGGTATCTGGGTAATGCTTACCCAGACGGTGATCCCGAACGAGTTAGTCAACGACGGCGCCTACTACGCCTGTGATTTTCACCTCCCAGTCGGCTCATGGGCGAATACCCAGAATACGGAGACGGCCCACGCCTACGCCTGGCACTTCCTCGTGTCAGCGTGGGCACCGCTCTGGCAACACCTCTCACGGGGCTACTACTCGCGCGGCTTCTGGGAAGAGATCAATGCCGGCAACGCGAACACCTCGAACTGGCTGCAGGGCGGCGGTATCGACCAGTTCGACAAACTCCACGCCGTCAACTCCTTCGAGTCGGCCTGTGAGGGTGTCGGTGCTCGGTATGTCGAAGACGGCGAGCCACACGCGTCGGCGGTCTGGAACCCAGAAGGAGATATGGGTGACGCCGAAGCGTGGGAAACAGTTGAACCGTTGCCGTTCCTCGGACGTGCGGCCAAACCCAATACCGGCGGTGTGGGCCGCCGGGCAGGCGGTGCCGGCTTCGAATCGATGCGAACTGTCAAAGACGTCAGCAGGTGGTTGCTCTACGAGATGGGCAACGGCTACATGACCAGCGACGGTGGCCTCTTCGGTGGCTACCCTGCCGCATCAGGCTACATCCTCAACGCCAGAAATACCGACCTCGAGGAGCGCTTCGAGAACCAGGACGACTATCCACAGCACGATCTCGACCCTGAAAGCGGTGCGTTCGAGTCCACCGTCGACGGTGAGATCACTCGTCGTCCCGAAGGCATTAGCACGCCCAAGGAGTTCGACGACTACGACATGTATCTGAACTACCTCCGCGGCGGCTCGGGGCTAGGAGATCCGCTAGAACGCGACCCCGAAGACGTCCTGTCGGACATCCACGATGGGTACGTCCTTCCCCGACACGCGGAAGACGCCTACGGCGTCGTCGTCGAGAAGGTCGATGACGAATCCCAACACAATTCAGCTGTCCGGGGCGAGTGGGAACTCGACGAGGACGCGACCGAAGGACTCCGCGAAGAGCGGATGCAAGAACGCGCCGAGACGGCACAGCCGGTCTCCGAATGGTTTGTGGGAGAACGTGAGCGCATTCGCGACGGAGACAATCTCATTGACGACGTGAAAAAAACCTATGAGAGTAGTATGCGAATGAGCAAGCAGTTCGCCGCCTTCTTCCGTGAGTTTTGGGGTCTGTCAGATGAGTTTGAGTTCTCGTTGAGCGAAAAGGCGCGGAAATCGCTCGACAACCGGTTCGACTCCGGACTCCAACCGATGTGGGATAGTCACACGCGAGGACACAAAACCTGGCTCGACGTAGGTGACGAACCGTATGTCCCGTATACGTGGACCGACCGCTCTATTCAGGACCTCTCCGGTTCGGAATCGACGTTTGGCGATCGGGAACGAGCGACCCACGACGACTGACAGCTGCGGTGTGTCCCTGCGTCCGATAATCGGTGGACGCCGTATCCACCACGAAGATACTTCCAACCATCCAGCGCGCACGCTCAGCGGTCGTGACCCACTCACTCCGAGTCTGAGAGAACCTCACCAACGTACTGATCTTCCCACTCCCGGCGGTCCTCGAGTTCGCGTTGACCACGCGCTGTGATCGTATAGTAGTTCGTCCGACGATCGGCCTACCCTTTCTCGGCGAGTCCTTTGTCGACGGCCTCGTCGAGGTTAGGATACAACCGCCCATGATGGATCTCTTTTTCGTAGTGTTCCTCGAGTTTGTCTTTGATCGCAAGGCCATGTGGCTCCTCCTCGTCCTGGCCGGCGATCACGTACAGGAGGTCACGCTGGAATGCAGTGAGATCGTACATATCTGAATATAAGTATATTGACTGATGAAGATTCCGGGACCAGGTGGTAGTACGGAACGTACGAGACGACTGGATCAACTCAGATTAATCGCATTGAGTCACCTGGATCATCGCCAATGATGTCCGCTAATCCGTGAAGTACCTCGGGGACAAGCCCCGAGGCTTCACCGTTTTGTCCATACCGTCCAAAAACGGACGGATGGACGCAGGCGAATTTAATTCCCCTCGGATTTCCTGAGATGGGTCATCTGGAATTCACACCCGAACACGTGGTGTGTCCGTGAGGGTCGGCCGCTCCACCACGGCCCGATGGCGTCCGTCGCACCACGCCGAAGACGTGGATTTTGAGAGAGCCACATTCCTCCGCAACTGTGTACAGTTGCGATGAAGTACGGTCTTTCATTCGTACAACTGTAGCTTTAAACACGTTAGCAAAATTAATAAAGCTTACGCGATTCATCCTCGGGGTTAAGCCCCGAGGCACTCTCGCTTTAAGACTGTAGACAGAGATTGCATCGGTATATCCCTGAGCAGTGACGGCATTTTCGATACCCTGTCTGGCAGGCTTATCATCAGTGAGGACGATTACGCCGCGTGTTGAGCGGTCTCTGACGTATTGGATGACCAGCCCTGCAAGAATCGCATCTGTCTTTTCGACTTCATGCTCAGGCTTGGTCGGTTTTAGCTGTAATTGAGGGCGCTAAGCCCCCTTCTGCTCACGGCGACGCCGTTCGCATGGTCAGTGGGACCGACGGTCCCGCGCTATCCTCAGCGAGCGAAGCGAGCAGGGAGGGGATACAACGCCCGCACATCTTGGTTTCATGTGAATCGGTACCCTTATTATCCCTTCGGTCGAAGGTGAGAATAAGATGCTCACCACGCTTCCGGCGGTGTTCAAACGCGACAACAAGCGTGCATCGTCGGTTGTGGCCGAGTGTCGAACCGGGAGGAGTGGGACACTCCGAACCACCTGTCAAGGGAAGCCGCCTGTGGAGTCTGGAACCGTCCGCAGAACGCCAACAGCGTTCTGCCGGGCCGCACGAGACGCTCCGCGTCTTGTGGACGCTGTGGGATCTGTTCCTGCACGTTCCGACACAGAAACAGGAAGCTCCGTCCTTAACAAGCAAGGGCCGGGGAGGCCCGAGCGCGGTAGGGCGGAGTAGTTCACAGGCAATAGCCTTGTTGAAACCTATCACCTATTGAGGGTTTCAACAAGGTCATTCAGGAGAAACTGGATCGGTTGTCCGAGCGGTTATCCGATCGCGAGGAGTGAGTTGACTATTCGTTGAGGAACAGAGAATCGAGCGTGCTCAACGCCCACCTGTACTTGCTGTACCGTTCATTTGACTACTGGCATCAACACGAATATACACCGTTGCGTTCAGTACGCATACCTACTTATCAAATCGAGTGCCGCATGCCATAATTCTCTCTGAACTGAAGAGATGGTTCTACCAATTACTGTTACTTGGAGCTATCGCCGAATAATCGACCCCACAGAGAAGCCGTTCCTGAGCCGTTATCGCATTCAGACGTCGTATCGGCCTGCTCACCTCGAGTCTGCTCTATATCTCGGTCACGCTCTGAAGGTTCGGTTGAAGCAATCCATCTTAGACGAGACGTACAACCACCGGACAGGAGTCGAACGAACTAACGATGCGGTCAAGGACTGCGGCCTCGGGCACGTCCGCACCCCAGGCCGCGTCCACGCACGAACAGAAGTGTTCGTTGCGCTGTGTCTCCGGATCGTCCTTGCGATTACCAACTCAACTACGAGCGAGGAGACGATTCAGGTCGTGAGAAACTCAAGCTATGAGTTGGATTCTATGACACGCTCGGATAGGAGTGACGGCGGTGTGGCCCTGCCAGTAACTCTGTCATGCCGGCGGGGTTACAAACCAGCAAACATCCCAACTCAGCGGTGTGGTGCCGCGGGAAGTCGTTCGAAAGATCTTCGATCTTTCGTGATCACGAGAGAACGTTGCGCTCTCGAACGACCTCGACGAAAACGGCGAGGAGGAGGTCACTGGTTCGTCTCTGTACAGAGACATTCGTGTCCATATCGAGACCGACCGACAATGAAGGCATGAATTTCGGTTGCGAGCGCATGCATCGCTTCAGCTCGGCCCGCTGAGGCGAGACCATCCTGATAGTATGTCTTCGTTCGGTGATCACGCCAGAGATCGGCGAGATCATCCGCAATTGATTCTGCTACGATACCTGTCTTTGCTGCCTCTCGGTATACTCCAGGGTGAGTTCCAGGAAGATCATCCGGTTGCATCGTCCCCCGTTCAAGAAGGCGAAACTCGACCGACCGTTCAATAGCGACGAACGAGGCCTCAATCACCAGCGTATAATATTTGGCGTCACGCAACGCTTCGGCGCCGGCGAGTAATCGACAGGCCTTCCGCAACTGAAGGAGTGCTGCGTCTTCGACATCAAGTCCAGGTTCAATCTCGGTCGGCCGAAAGTCGAACGCGGCTTGGACGTCGTCGATGAGCTGCTCTATTTGTGAACTACTCATCGGCGACCACTGTCTTCCAGAGGGCGTGAAGTTGTTCACTTCCGTTTACTGTGACACCTTCATCGAATATCTCCTGGAGTTTTGACCCGGCTCTGTGTGCACTTTCGATGGATTCTACGTACGGCTCGAACTCAAATCGATCACCATCGAAGCGCTCGTTCTGTAGATCGGCGACGACATCCGTAACAAGGCGACGGGCGGACGTCCGGTCACCTTCTACGACAACGAAAAGATCGATATCACTCTGGCGGTCTGCCTCACCTCGGGCAACGCTTCCGAAGACGACGATTCCAAGAAGTTCCTCGATGTCCTCGACGTCTGGGGTCTCTTTTTGGATGGCTTCTACAAACGCTCGGATCGGTGCGTGGAATTTCGATTGAGCGATGGCGAGGATTGGATCGTCTTTGTGAAGTCGATCCGGGTTGATAGCGACATAGTTCCGTTGCGGGGTCTCCCGGATTCGTATGGCACCGATGTTATCGAGAAGTTCGATTGCTCGCCATACCGTTGATCTAGTAACTCCAGTCGCGTCGACGAGTTCCGGTATCGTATATTCCGTTTCGTGGGCGTCGGCCAGAAGACGGAGGATATCATCTGCAGCCCCGATTCGGAAGACCTCAGTATCCGTATCTGGATACGCATCGATACATACTGTTATACCTCGTTGCGCAATTTCAGACACTATCTGATTTTGTGCAACGAGTTATAAATAGGTGGCGGTGCCAACTTACGGTTCAACGCTCCAGAAAGGAACATCCCTCCCGTACCCCAGCTTTCATTCTCGATACAGGCTTTCTTCGAACGCTAATTTGTCGTCAGTCAGGATCGTTTCCGAACAATCGTTTCGTCTTTCCCCACACGGACGTTGCCCTGGACTCATTCTTGCCCTCCTTTGGGGTGACTGCCCGTTCACCAGGACTCGTGTCTGTGTCTCGGTTACTGTCTGCGAGGTCGACTTTGGGCTGTTCGATCTCTTCCTCAAGTTCGGTAATTCGGTCCTCTTTTTGTTCAACCGTGGCCTCGAGGTCATTAATACGGTCTCTTAGCAACCGATTTTTCTCGACCAGATAGGCATGGTTTTGCTTCGTTTCGTCACGTCTGTCGGGGTCGACGATTCGTTTTTGCGATGATCTCGAGCAATTCTCAAAAATGGGCACACTCGATTCTTTTCTCGTTACACCAGCCGTCATCGTGGCTCTCGCGTGAGAGTGACCACGTATGTGTACGATGGCGCTGCAAGTGTCAAAGGCGTCTTCTCGAGAGCCAGTGACACCTGATGTCCTCGGGAAACATGCCAAACCCCGTCTCGAGTTCGAGCCAACGTCGACCGATCGAACGAGAGACCAACACGTAACGAAACCACACGTACAACCGCGATCGCGGTAGATTAGTCGTTTTGTCGATCTGAATGAGCCCGGTTGGGCGATGATCTACTCCTGTGGCCACACCTATCCGTGGACACCAGCCGTCTCTGTTGAGTCCATCGTTTCAGTGGTCTCCACCAGATCGTCGGTGAACGTAGCGAGGAGCGAATCGGAATCGCGATCAGGGTCATTCGGAGATCGCTTCCAGAGTTCGACGTCGAACGCCCGTGTTGCCGTTGCCTGCCCCTCTGTGGCGATGACCATGAGGATTGCTTCCTGATAGATCACTATCGTTCGGTGTTCGTCGACATCGAGATATTCGATTGCGGCCGCCTCAAGTGCAGTCCAGAGATTCACTGGCTCAACCAAGGTACAGTGCTTCACCGGCTCGGCCTCGTCCGTCATAGCAGTCGACACCATCCGTCAGTACAAGTATACCCGGACACCGTGGTGTTGGAGACCGAGATCACGCTCTGCTGTTGGCAGAGATTTCCATTACAATCTCCATTGTCCGTCGTTCCAGTGCGGTCCCATATTCCGAGGAGTTACACGGATGGCTAGAGAACAACGGCCATTGACCAGACATCCGAAGCATTCGCTGCTGCGCTGTAGTCGGGTGATACCGAACGCGTAGATGACTTTGACCTACTCCGGAAAGATCTGAATCGCTCGTAGCTAGTCCATGTTAGCCAACAGAACTGGTAATTGTGTTCGTTGTTGGTTGATAAATCTGCCCGGAAGATTACCGGCACTGAGGGAGATGCCACGTATCCAGCTATAGAAGAAAGAACCAAATTCCTTGCAGTCGAAGCCACAGATAGAATGCCAGAGTACATCGATCCACAGGTCAAGGATCTGCGTGGGAGCAAGAGTCCAATAGAGGTAACGCTCCTCATCGGTGTCTCTGGTGAGTACGACAATGACACCGTCTGTGAGCTAATTGAGCAGGTTGGTGCAACTGTCGACGCCGAAATCGGACGTGCGACGCTCAGAGTGACTGCATCAGAAACAGCAATCGAATCACTCTGTACACTTGATGGAGTCAAATCGATCGAACTCGAACGAGATGATGTGCAGAGAGTTCGTGCGCGAATACTTCGAGGACCACGAAAACGAGCAGGACCACGAAAACGAGCGCACTGCAGCTGCGGTCGCCCCTTACGAACGCGAGCGGATCACGCTCGGTGATGCTGCAAGACTTGCTGATGTCGACCGCTGGACGATGCGTGATATCCTCCGTGAGCACGACGTTGACCTCCGACTCGGTTTCGTTGATGAGGACGATGCAGTCTACGAGGGTGAGGCAGCGAACGAACTCGAATTCGATGTTGAATCTGCTGGCGACGAGGCATCGCGCTCGCAATGACGACTGACGATATTCCATAGAACTCAAGCGTTCTCAACACGAGTGTCCCCTCGAATTTTGAGTCCATAGCCCAGATCCGAGAGGCGGACCTCGAGGGCGTCGGCGATCCCCCGGGTCCGACGTCGACCAGAACGAGGCCACGCTCCGTTTCGACGGCTGTGGGCGTGATCGTCAGCTTGAGGTCGCCGTACTCGACGGCGACGGGCAGAGCGTGGACGTATTCGAATTCTTCCATACCGGGTGGTTCGCTCGGCCGGCCCAAAGCGTTGGATATCAGCCCCGGAATGCATCGGCCTGCACCTGCAACTATTAGCACTATTATCGATATTGTCCTTCATGACAGACGCATGACTGGAGATCGCGTAAGTCGACGACGAATTCTACGGATCGGCGGCGGCCTCGTGGTGGTCAGCGGCGTCGGAAGTACCACGGCTGCCTCGAGTAACAATGAAACGGACGACCAACCGACCGATACCCAGGTCCGGAGTCGAAGTGCGCACCTCTCACCCGACGCACCTAACATCGACGTCTACGTCGACGGAGAGCGGGTCCGCGAGGGCATCTCGTACCGGACGGTCACCGAATACCGCGACCTCGGGCCTGGCACGTACACGATCCAGGTCGTCCCCGCCGGTGAAGACCCGGCCGGAGCAGTGCTCGAGGAGACCGCCGAGATCGGCGATGGGGACTCCACCCTCGCGGTGATCGGCGAAGTGGCCGCCGAAAACCAGCCCCTCCAGGCGCTGGTACTTGAGGACGATAACAGCCCGGTCGATCCGGGTACCGCTCGCGTTCGTGTCCTCCACGCCTCACCCGACGCGCCTGCGGTAGACGTCGTTGCCGGTGAAAACGGGGACGCACTGTTCGAGAACGTCGCTTTCGGCGAATCCGGCTACATCGAAGTCCCGGAAGGCGAGTATACGCTCGTCATCTATCCTGCGGGTGACCGAGAGGCCAGCGTCTTCGAAATCGACGTTTCCCTCGCCGGAGGGGCCGTCTACTCCGCATTCGCGGTTGGCTACCTCGAGACGGAGAGTGCACCCGCCGATGAGCCGTTCGATATACTCCTCACGGAGGATTCCCTTCCGGACGAATAGGACATCGAGCCGGACGAAGAGGAGCCGAAAGAAGACGAACCCGAGAAAGAGCTTAAAAAGGAGTAGAAATGCGACGACGAGAAAGCTAAGTGATACTGTCGGCTGCCCGTCGTAGAAAATTCTCGCTGCCATGAGGTGGTGAGTGTTTTCACGTAGGTACAGCCGAACGTGTGAGGAAACGCGATACGCTTGCGATGTTCGAAGAGCCAACAACCACACGAGTGAGTTGATAGGAGAGCAGCCTCGTCGGGACGTCACTCGAGTTGCTCGTCGAGGATGAGCCGCGTCTTCGTGCTCACGACATCTTCCTACTCGCGCACCTGCGTGATGAGTTACGACAACGACACGGATGTCGGTGGCGCCGACGACGATGTCCTGTTCGCCCGAGACCTGCCAGACGAAGTCGACTTCTTCCCACTCGGTCATCCGTTTGGTAACCTCGTGGGTGTCGACGTCGATGACGACTTCGATCATCGCCTTGACGATCACTGTACGCGCCGAGATGGCAAATCGGGCCAGATCTCGTGTGACATTCGCGCCTTCTATCTTGCATGCCCCGATCAACCTCTCTGAAGGCTGTTAGAACCGACGTGCGTGATACAGAGGATGGGTTCAGCAGGATGACTGTTTGGGTTTCAGGTCTTTCCGATCGCATTAGCTATTCAACCGGTTTGCATAACGGTCGCCCTGAACGGAGACGCATTGACAAGGGAGTTCACTGCTATAGATACCGACGAACCTTGCGCCGGTAGGAACGGTACTCGTCGCCGAAGTCGTGTTCCAGGGTCCGTTCCTCCCGTCGGACGACCCGATGGCAGGATACCACTACCGCCGGAAACACGACGAATAACCATGCAATATTCAGAACCAATGCGAGTCCGAGATACAACGCAAACCACCCGACATACATCGGGTTCCGAGTGAACGCGTACGGCCCGGTAGTCACGAGTCCCGTTAGCTGTCGACCATTGGGGTCCCCGATCGTCCGGACCGCCCACCCGATGATCAGCAATCCGGTTCCGATCAACGGCCAGCCCACGGCCTTGGCGAGTCGCTGGTTCGCCGTTGCACGCACTGGTACCAGGTAGTGGATGCCCCCTCCAACGAGTAACCCAGCAACGTGGGGTTCAGGAACGGGTACATCCGCCCACTGCCATCCACCTCGCTGTCCTTCGCTCATATCTCAAAGGACAGCGCCTGACCGGTAAATGTTAACATCTTACGTGGCCTAAAGAGGGGATGATGCGTGCGTCGATAGAGAGCCTGACGAGGTCGCCTATCGAAATACGTGCGACGGAGACGTTACTAATGAGGGCTTCAACAAACACCGGTAACGACACACGACCGGAGGGAGCGGAGATGGCGGATTTCGAGACGGCACAGCGTCGCTTGTTCGAGACGTGCGGACTCGAACCCCGGTCCCGGTTCGTCGAGGTCAAGCAGCCATGGGTACGAACGCACGTCCTCGAAACCGGGACATCCGAGGGGGACACTCCGTTAGTGTTCGTGCATGGCACGGCAGCGTTCGGGGCCTTCTTCGCGCCACTCATGGGACATCTCGATGACATGCAGATGATCACTTTCGACCGGCCGGGATATGGTCTCAGTGATCCGTTCGTGTACACCGAGGATAACCTCCAGCGGACGGTTGTCGACGTCCTCGAAGGCGTCCTTGACGAGTTAGGGATCGAACGAGTCGACCTCATTGGCCACTCGATGGGTGGACACACGGGGATTCTGTTCGGGCTTGCCTATCCCGAGCGCGTTCGGCGGTTGTTTCTGGTCGGGGCCGTCCCGGCGTTCCCAGGGACCCGTCCACCGGTGCCGCTCCGACTCCTCACGGTTCCCGGACTCAACCGGTTAATTCGACGACTGCAAAAACCGGGTGAGGAGGGCGTTCTCGACATCGCGGAAATCTTCGGGGAACGCGAGGCCATCACGGACTATCCTGCGTTCATCCATGCGATCGCCGCCCACGAAGGCGACCCGAAGGCAGCCGAAGCCGGATTCAGCGAGTTCAACGCGCTGTTTTCGGTCCGGGGGTGGCATCCGACTGTCTGCATCAGCAAGGACGAGCTGCGGAATCTCCAGCCCCCAACGTCGGTTATCTGGGGTGACCATGACACGTTAGGTGGGCCCGACGACGTGCGCGACGGCATCGAACTGATTCCTGATGTTCGGTTCCAGACCGTCGCCGCTGGACACATCCCCTACTTGGCCCATCTCGAACGATGTGCACAACTGATACGAGAGGTGAGAGATGTGGATTAGTCCTCTCTTGAGTGACATAATGCGTGGCAGGACGATATTTGGACGGGTTGAGTCGAGGGGCGACGCTGAGCGAGTTGCCGCCTCCGAACTATTGCTGGCTTCCTACTGCATATACGCTCTGTATCTCGCAAAGACTTAGACCAACTACCGAATTGCCGTCAGGAATCTCGTGCAAGATAGAGCGGTTGTGTCAGCCAGTAACGCTACGGAACCGGAGTCGATAGCAAAAGGGCGAGTCCATCAACAATCAGACGAACCGGTTCCTCGTCCTGCGGATCGACGCCAGCGTCCCCCGCGACGTCCTCGAGTAGAGCGTCCACGACACGAGCACCGTCCTCTGTCGTCCTGGGGCCGCCATCGGAGGAATCTCGGGGCGCTCGTAGGGACCGCATGGACCAGCGCTATCCTGAGGTCCACCGACCACCGCTACACCCCCAGCAGGACGTTGGCCTCGGAGCGGTCCGGTTGGCCTCGTGAACCTCTCAGTAGCGAGAGTGTATCGCGGTACCCCGCCTGCGCGAGGGAGCGCATACATCAACGAGTAACGGACGTCAACGAGCCGCGAACGTTCTCTCGAAGCCGTCGGTCGGACGCCGTAGCAGCCGGTTGTTGCCGCGCAGGGGGAAGTCTTCCTCGCACCGGTAGGGGCCATATCCCCATGTTACCGGACGGGAGAGACCTACTGTTTTATTCACTATTCCGTCGAGAGTTGTGTCATGCCTCCACGTGACACACCAGAACCCCAGCATCGGCACTGTCGAGAACCGCGAGCGGCGATGGAGGAGCTCCGAAAGCTGCGAAAGAGCGTGGACGACCCCGACGTGCGAGCGCGGATCGACCAGCGCATCGCGGACCTCCGCCGTCGGTGTAACGACGGGGGCGGCCCACCGCCGCCACCGCCACCACTGCCGCTCGAGATCGACGGCATTGAGTACACGCAGGCGACGCAGTTCTTCCGGTCCGAGCTCAACCCCTGTCCCGACCGATCGGGCCGATCGGGTCCCTGCCCGGACAACGACGTTCCCCTGGTCGGGCGCAAGACGACCGTCCTCCGCGTTTACCCCGACGTGTTGGCGACGTCGGGCATCCAGTCCGTCACGGGCCAGCTCCGAACCAAGGGGGAGAGCGATGACCAGTGGTCCGACCCGATCACGCCCATCAATGGGGCGATCGACCCCCGCATGTCACGCAACATCGATCGTGGCGAGGCGAATCACACACTGAACTTCCGGATCCCCTCCAGACGCTGTCGCGGGAGGCTGGCGATGTGGGTGCGGATCTCCGACGCTGGCCAGTCTGACGGCGCGACTACCAGCCGCATTGGAACTGTCCAGTTTACGCGACACTCGTACCTTGATCTCAGGGCTGTCCGCATCAGGTACGAGAACGACGATAGGGCCGACGGTCCGTGGGACGTGGATGCACCGACGATGCGGGACTTCTTCCGGACTGCCCGCTTCACCCACAGGACCTACCCAATCAGCGGGATTCGCGTCAAAAAGACCTCTGTCGAACTGTACGATGGAGACTTCACCTCCTTCTTCGAGAGCGGCGGCTCGGGCGCACGCGGGTCGACAGGGACGATCTATGAGATCGTGAACGATCTGCTCGAGACCGAGGACTTCGGCGAGGACGTCATCTACGTCGCCGTGATCCCCGGAGGTCCGAACCAGACTGGGTCGGTGGGACACGCGACTTACCGCAAGTGCATCACCGAGGTGGACGCCGGACCGACGATGGCACAGGAGATCGGGCACAACTGCATTGGGAGCGACCACGCACCCTGTGGGAACCCGAACAGCCCGGACGACGACTATCCCGACTACGGGGACGCGTCGTACCCCGCCGCGAGCATCGGCGAGTACGGATTCGATGTCGAGGAAGGCGTCGTGCACGACCCGACGAGTACCCACGACTTCATGAGCTACTGCGCTCCGAACTGGGTGTCCCCGTACATGTATGAGCGACTGTTTCGCTGCTTTGGCCCGGCCAGCGTGAGCGGGACCGACCCCCCAGAGGTGCGACGGGAGCCCCGTGAGCGGTTCTACCTACCCGTCACGATCGCCAGATCAGGCCGAATCACGTGGACGGGCGCAGGCATCCAGCTCCCAGGACGGCACCTCGGGCGGACTGGGGAACATTCTCCATACGTCGTAGAGCTACGCGCTCCCTCGGGACGCATCCTCGAGAGCCAGCGGCTCCGGCAGACCGACTTCGGTCGGACCCTCGACGACGACCACATGGAGTTCCTCGTCGACGTCCCGTGGCACGACGACGCCGCCGAGATCGTCTTCTCGCGGGACGACGAGGAACTCGACACGTTCGAGATCACCTCGGACCCCCCCGAGGTCGAGATGGAGTCGATAGGCTCGGGCGAGGAACTGCTATCCGAGGGCCGGACGATCGCCTGGTCGTACCCGAACGAGGATGGACCTGCGACGACTCGGACGGAGTCAGAACCGACCGACGCCGAGTCGGTACAGCACGTCCGGTACAGCAACGACGGCGGCACCACCTGGTCTACCATCGGCCGTGACGTCCGCGGGATCGAATACCGGGTCGACCCCGCAGGGCTGCCTGGCGGCGACGACTGTCGCTTCCAGGTCGTCGCCAGCAAAGGGTTCCGGACCGGCGTCGCGACGTCGGAGCCCGTCCGCATCTCGCAGAAGCCCCGTGAGCCGTTCATCGTCTCCCCCGAGGAGGGCGACCGGTTCGCCGACGGAGAACTGGTGCAGTTTCTCGGACTGTCGCGCTCACCGACGGGCGCGAGCCAGGAGGGGACCCTCCAGTGGTCCTCGAGCATCGACGGGTACCTCGGCTCCGGCGGCGTCCTCGTGGAGCACGCACTCTCCGTCGGCGCGCACCGGATCACCCTCGATACGGATGCGAGCCTCAAAAACGAGGCGTCTGCGAGCGTCACTATCAGAGTAGGTGGCGATCAGTAGTGGCCGTAACGGCGTCGACCGGTTGAGATGGCCCGAATCCACGCCTGTCGAGACTGCGCTCCCGACGGACACCCATTCGGTTCCTGCAAAGCGCGTCGTGGAACCAGGAAGCTCCACCCTCACGGAGCAAACGGCGTTAGCCGTGAGCGAGTAGGGTGGGGTAGTTCACTTACGGTCGTAACTTTTGCAGGCTCTCAGCACTGAGAAACCGCTCAGTCCAGGCATCTGCAAAGCTGATCCACTCTGCGTACAAAACAGTACGCGGAGCGGACGAAATCCACCCTAACGCGTTCTGATTGGCAGTCAGAAAACTCGAGTGATTGGTGTACCCTTTGAACGACCCAGGTTTGCAAGCTGCGCCCCTCATATCGTCGAGCCCAGTTTCGGCGACAACGTGATTCAAACGGTGCGCAGATCACTCCCGTTTTCTGACGACGCCCGGAGGCGCGAGCAGGGAGGGGCGGAAGTCACGAATAGGCGTCGTTGAACTCGCGTTCACGCCGCATCAACTCCTCGACGCCATGCTCGAGAATGCCGCGCCCCATCGCGGTCGGCCGGTAGTACGTATAGAACCCTTGGCTGTCGGCGGTCCGTCGCTGGCGCTTGTCGATCAACCCAACGTCGACCAGTTCATCGAGGTGGTAGTGGAAGTTGTGGGGTTCAACGTCGACCGCGGACTTGAGTTCGGCGGCACTCAGTTCGTCGTTGGCGACGAGCGTGCGCAGGATGGAAAACCGCGTCGGGTGGCCGATCGCCCGCTGCATTGCGAGGTATTCCTCGAGCGTCAAGCCACTCTCCTCGGGGAGTAGCGGCTCTGGCTGGCGAACCTCGTCGGTTGAACGGCGGTCGGTTTCGACCATTGGGATGCCTCGGTTCGAGTGTTGGAGCACCACGTACTTAGTCGTTCTCTAGTAGAGAAATCCTTAAAACACCAGGATTTATAAGCTGGCGTTCTGAATCGACGACGCGAATGCGGGACCGGATTATCGACAATCTGCCTCAGGCGGTCGGTGACTCGGATGCCCTTCCTCCAGTCCGACGCGAGCACTTTCTTGTCTATGTGATGGGGCCGTATCGGACATTCGACGTCGACGCACTGCTGCCGCCAGATGCCGACGTCGAGATCGATGTACCCTCGTTTGCCACGTGGAATGAGGCCAGCGGTGAGTATGCAGAGGACGAAGTCTTACGCCTCCTCCAGGAGACGCGTGACTGTCTCCGCGACCGCGGCTTCAATGCCTTCCTCGCGATCGATGTTGGAATCTCACTCGAAGAGATGGACGCCGCGACACAGAGTATCGCCTTCGCGCGAGCGAGCAATGTGACCATTTTCATCGCAGCAGAGGTGGGCGACAATCTCGGCGTCGGCATCGAGATTGGGAGCGTCCTCGAGGATCTGCTGTCGAGCGACGGCATGCGAGGGCCAGCGGCCGAGGCCACGCCCCCAGAGCGGACGCGGCGGATGATGGTGGCGACCGAACCGTCAGTGCGAAGTGCGATGCTCGGATCAGTCCATGCACGCTGGGACGCAAGCGTTCGGACGTTCACGGATACCGTCGACTGCTGTCGACTGTGCGCACAGTTCTGTACCCATATTCAGAACGAGGAACTCTATGGCTCGCTTGATCGCCTCGACTGAAGCGCACGTCGAGCAGAAGCCGACTGTAGCCGGCGAATACGAATCGAAGTCGAGTGCAACAGACGTTCCCGTTAGGGGTTCGAGACGAATGATGGTATATCGATTGCGGTGAACCGGACGTCAACGGCACCGTAGGCACCACAGTCGTCGACTATTGGTCTTTAGTTAGGCCTCAGCAGTCGGTTTGATGGCGGTAGCGAGTTGTTCTTGAAGAACCGGCCGAGTCGAACTGCATCGATGACACTCATGATGAAAAACATCCAGATAAGGGAATCGAGCCAACAACACCGGCAAGGAATGACCTACGCTTCATACTTCTAATTTTCACCCTGTCATATATGGAACCTGTCAAGGCATATTTGGTACTTTCGAACGTAGCTTTGTGAGATGTACTGAGGGGAAGATGAACGACCTGAACGTTACAAGAATAGGTAACATACAGTACTGAAATTTCGTGCTGCTTTAGAGTTTATCACTTCGGATAGTGAGGTGAGCGAAATATAGATCGTGTTTCCAGCAGGAATCACTTGCCAATTTTGTATCTGAAAGACTATTCAGCGATATCAGCAGTGTCTGCGCTCTCAGAACTCATGCTGGAGCACGTGGACTGGAGTGGTCACAGCGTTATCCGAGAGACAACTGATGTCCTCGGAACCCACTCCTACCTCCGTCTCGAGCATGTCATAGAAAGACTCGCAGATAATTTGGTTACTCTCTCTGATTGAATCAGCTGGAAGTGAGTGTATATACTTGTCACTTTAAGAGTCGCTGATACCCGTTTCGTACGAGTATTCCTAGTCCTAGAATAGTCCAGATAATCGCACCAAGGGAGACAATTGAGCGTACAAGGTCAAACGTAGGAAAGGGAGTATATCGGCCAAGCATGAGTAATACCACCGCTATGGCCCAAAGGAAGCTCGCTCCAGTTACGGCTAGATAGATACGACGCACGTTCTAGGTTCTATACCACTGTTACTTATTATTAGTGAAGTAACACGAGTGACGCTGTATCGTTACTCCCTACCAAGATACCTCACCGGTAAGTCTTTCCCCCTGTACTAACGGTTCACTACGGAGTCCAATGCCCCTGTGACCAATTCTATGACACGCTCTATGAGTGGTAATATCCTCGATCTCGAGGCCGATGAACTAGAAGAGTTGATCCGATTACAGCTACGGTCGAAATCACGCTGAACGATGAGACGATTCGTCTCAAAATGGACGATACAGGAACAGTTTCAATTGGGTTGTGAGGGGAAAATTTGTCTACTCCTTAACTGTTAATCTCAGCATCACTCCGGAAGCGATACCGGTTCGAACTCTTGCAATCCGAAGTACGTCAGTACGACAGCGCCCAGTCCGGTCAGGAGAAGCCCGCCCGCGATCAGGTCCCCGAGGATCGGAATTACTCCGATCACCTGTAAGAGCACCATGATAACAACGACTCCGAGACCGGTCGCCAGTCCGACTCGTGGGATGTTCAACTGTTGACCAGCGAGATATCCCAGTGCGATGATTCCGTAAAAAATTATCAATAAACCGATTAGAAGGCCGAGTATGCTCACAGGGAGGAGGATCAGGGTGAACGCCATGAAGACGAACACGGAGAGGAACGTTACGGAGAGGAGTGCTCCCACGGTGAGGCTAATCAGTGGATGATCTTGCGCGGCTGCCCCGACATTATCGAGCAGTGGTTCACGTTTTCGGGAGAGCAACGCCCCCACAAGCGCTAGTATCAACGTCGTCAGCACGATCGGCGTATACGCGGCGATCGGGCCGGGTTCGGCGGCTTCGAACACGACAGTGGTCCGTTCTACAATGACTGCTTCGGCGGACAGTTCCTCGCTCCCACCGATGTGCTGGAGTTCTCCGCCGATCGTTGCACCGTCTTCGACGACGAGCGATCCGGAGAGTTGCGTCACGTCACCTTCGACTGTTCCATGGACCCGGAACTCGCCACCGATAACGTAGACCGGACCGGACACCGCTTCGTCGGTCGGCACCGTGACTGTTGCGTCCCCGACGATCAACGCGCCTCGGTGCTCGGTCATCTCGTGGTCTCCTTCAATAACGAACTCGGTGGTCTCGACGTCTGCCCCACCCGCCGAAATCATGAGTAGCACGATTATCAAGAGCGGGATGAGTTCCAGATTCATGGCGTCGTCCCTCCACGAGCCAATTCAACCATCCGATGCACGTATAGCAGCACCGGCAGCGTGACGACGAACAGCAGTGCCAGCGCGTTCACGTACGTCAGATGGCTCAACAGTGAGAGTCCGACCCCCTCGGAGTACAGCGCCAGCGAGGTACTCAAGAAGGTCGCCAGCCACCCCGCTATCCCGACACCGAGGGCCGTGTGCGTACCGATCATCTCGGGCGTGGAGAGATCCGGCCAGAGTGCAAAGTTGAGTGTCGTGTAGAAACTGACCGCGAGAACGTAGAACATCGGCAGTACCAGTGGTGGGGTATCACCCGCTCCAAACTGAATATGGAAAACATACAGAAGGTGTGTGAACGCGAACAGGCCGAACACCGAGAAGAACAGCCAATTCCGATCGAAATTCGTGTAGATGACGCCAGCGGCGAGTGCCCCAATAACGTGTAAGACAGCGATAAACAACCGGACGCTCAGGTCGGGGGATTGCCAGGACGTGTAGATGTACAGCGGCGTTTCGATGATCCGGAGAAAGCCCAGACTATCGATGAAGAAGACGCCAAACATTAGCAGAACCGGTCCCAAGAACGCGAAACTGACCGTTCGAACCGGTATCGGTCGGCAGAATCGGCCAGTTCCGAACGCGTCGCGTTCGTGTTGACTGGCGAGGCTATCGACGAATCGGAACCGCTTGACTGAGAGAATGGCGAGAACGAGAACAGCTGGAACCATCATTGCGCCCATGACGAGACTAAACTCGTCGATTCGCCATTCGATTGGATACAGGGCCGCAGCGAAGAACGACAATCCTGCCACGATGGCAGCGACGTATCCGCGGTCCCTCACGGGAACGAAATCGAGCATGAAACTGAAGGACACTGGAATTCCGACGCCGAGCGCCATCGAACAGACGATCACCCAGAGCACGAACGGTTCGATCGTACTCACGTGTGGGGCAGCGATCGTCAGAAGCAGTTGGACGAGAACGACCAGAAAGAGCAACCGGAACTTCACGTACAGATCAGTACTCCACCCACGCCGATCCATCAGGACGCCGCTGGCGACGGCTGCGACGAGGGTGAGGAGTGCAAGTATGGCCATCACTATCGACACGTCCCCGGGGGGCATGCCGATTTCCTGCGTTCCGAGATCGGTCAGTCCCAGTTGGACGAACGTGAGATTGTAATAGTACCCGGCCGTGAGCGCAGACACGTAGATTAGATATCCAGTGATGGGAATCCACTGGCGCTCACGGACGAACTCGAGGAGTTTCATAGAGTGCTGTAATCCTCAATTTGGCATAAATATTGTCTTATACCCTACATATTGGCAGCGATGTAACTCAAATATATTTGAGGTCTTCTTGTGTATCCGTCACGGAGCAGTAGAATCCACTATCTCCACTGTACGCCGACGAATAGTGTTTGGAGGCACATACGGAACCTAAAACGAATTGAAATGACTACGATTTCGAGAAGATTGTTATCTGGCAGACGATCATTGTATCTGATTCTCTGCAACGGTCAGTAGAACTCCTATATCTTCTCTGGGAACAAACTAGTGATTGGTGAACACACATGACTCAGAATACCGCGTATAGCCAGGCCGCTGATGAAATCTATAGAACAGCGTCAGGTGACAGCCTCCCATGACTGCAGTCATGGGCTTCCCACGCCGTACCGCATCGCGCTGGATTGGGTGTTTGCAGGTTTGCGGGCCACCGTCGCGGGCGGGGTTGGAATCCCCGCCCGCGACCTATGTAGCGAAGGATGGGCCGCTGGCGGTGCCACGCCGCCGGTACTCCTATCCTCGCCCCGTTCGGATCCGACGTTTTGGTTCCGCCGGAACCAAAACGGAGCGTCAGCGGACTCGGAGTTACTTGTCTCGCGTCTTGAAGCCCGACGCTTGGTTTTTGTTCCCACGAAGGGCACGTCCCGTTTCCGGGATGGGCGGACACTCGAACCGCCAGTTTCGGGCCATCGGTTGCCGAAGGGGTCGTACCCTTCGGACCGACACGACAAGAGACGCGGGCACCGCTCAAAAGCGTTGCCCACAGGATGTGTACGGCGCATATCCCACGACTAAACAGTAGGTGCCGAACCTCCGAACAGATGCGGCCAGTTCCCGACCGCAGGGTCAAGATTAACCAGTCAACTAGTGTTCACACTTTGAACAAACACATTCATCAGACACTCAATTGACCGCGGAAGGGAGTGAATGTAGTCTTGCCAGTCGGCAGCGGCGTGCTGACCCGGGTCGGCCCGGGTTAGCCGCCGCACTCTCTGCTATCCGTCTGGAAGTGACAATACAAATAGCCGAAACAGGGCTGTCGAGACTGCCGGTCGGTCGGTCAATACTCGCTGCTCAACGAGAACCAGACACACCAGAATCCAAAGATTGTACAACGCCACAGCGAACAGAAACTCGAACAGCCGCACCGCGAAAGTCGTCACCGACGTTCGCGGGAGAAACTTTCCGATCTTCCGATAGGACGTCTCTATCCCCCAGCGACGGCGGTACGCTTCCGCAAACGGTTCGGCGAACCCCACCGAGACGTCACAGTTCGTTACCAGACAGAACGAGTCGTCGTCCCGCGTTCGGTGCGGGACGACGACGAGTGATACCGATATTCGTCCCGTCGATGGCTGTTTCCGGACCATCTCGTAGTTGGTGACGAACGTCTCCTCGTCATGGGCGTCAAGCACGCGCTTGACGCCCGGTGTCTTCGGCGCACGTACGACGAACCCGACGTCCAGATCAGCCAGTGTTTGAACGAGTGAAACCCGGTAGAAACTCCGGTCGCAGTAGACGCGGTTGATCTGGACGAACTGGCGAGCGATCTTGATGAGTCGGCGGATGGACTCCCGCAGCGTGCGGGAGTCATCCGCTTCGATCGATTCCCACGCCAGTGTCAGCCGAACCGCTGGATCGACGACGCAGAGCGTCACAAATGCGTAGGCAAGGTTCGTTCCGCGGTCTGGATTGATCGCACAGACGTGCGGTGTCTCGGCTGAGCCGTAGTAGAGCCACTCGTGAATATCGAGCGCGACGTCGACAGGACGAGCGAACGCCCGCTGCTGGCGGGCGTGAGCGAACGTGGCTGCCCGAACGCCATCGAACTGGGCGTCGATGGCGTCCGGGCTTAATCCACGAAGATGGTAGAGAAGCGATTTCGCGAGCGAACTCCGCTGCTGAAGGTCAATGTCTTCTCCTCGAGCGAGCTGCAGTTCTTTCGCGGTCGTATGGACAAACTCACCGTCGAAGGCACTTCGAGCGAGGACTTTCTCAAAGTCCTCGCTCGAATACCGCTCTTATGTAGAGCTGGGGAATGCCCCCATAGCAAGGCAGTCGATGACGCTTACGAGGGATGCGCCAGCGAGATTCAATGAACGGATGATTCCAAATGTGTGAACGGCCTGCTCCAAGCCGTGCTTGGACACGCCGCGGAACTTCCGTAGCCACGGTTTGATGAGTGAAAAGAGGCACTCAACCTGGTTAATATGGACACCGTCAGGCGAGACATACGTCTCGTCGTGCACAACGATCTGGTGAGTGTACTCCATCCGCCGATACGCTTGGAGACCATCAGTCCAGACCTCTCCCAGCGGCTGGGAGAGGTCTTCAGCCTCCTGTATTACTGGATCAAGGTCTGTTTCGTAACTGATGCCAAGCTGGCCGTGAACAACCCGTAGCACGTCGCGGCACGCCGTGACGAGCGTTATCTGGTCGCCGTGTCGTCCACGCCAGCGCGAGCGTCCTGATCGAGACGACCCGCCGCGGTGACGGCTGTCCCGCGGCGGGTCTTGGCCTTTGTATCCTGAACAGACGCTGCTGGATTCATCGATTTGTACCGGTCCGTCGATTTCCTGCTGGAACTGGTTCCAGACGACCGGGAAGCCTCGCTGAACCGCGGCTTCGACCTCTCGAATGGCGTAGTAGACGGTCTTGTACGCTCGATCGAGCAGTGTCGCAATTTTCGAGATACTCAACAGCGTGTCGGCATAGAGGATGAATGCGAGAAGCACCTCTCCAGTGGTGAGGTGCTTCTCGTGAAACGGTGTTCCGTAGGTGCAAACCGGCTTGAACCCGCAGCTTCGGCAGATAACACGATTCGATGACGGCCACGTTTGGATGCTTGGATCACCGCATTCTGGACACGGAGCCTGCTCCCAGAATTTCTTGAGTCGCCGCTCGATTTGATCATCGAGCGGCTTCGTCTGCAGTTCAATCACTCCAAGATCAACGAGCTGTTGCAGCATCTTCCCGAATGCTGGCTGAGACATATTCTCTTGAGATCAGCCATCACAGTGTAACCGTGGGGCATTCCCCAGCTCTACATAAGAGCGTGTCTACGAAATCGAAGAAAGCGAGTACGTCCGCAAAGCGGAAGTCGACGAGGATGTAAAGGAAACCCGTCTTCAGGGGTTGAAGGACCGCCTCGCTGCCAGCGAAGATGACGAGGCGAACCAACTCCGAGAAGAGATCGAAGAGTTGGAAGACCGCATCGATGACCTTACCAGTTTCCGTACGGGAACGAAGCTCCAAGGATGACTGCCTACCGCTTTCGCGTCAAATTCGATCTAGACCCGACGTCGCTGTGGCGGGATATCGTCGTCGGCGCGGACAGAGCGATCGCTGAGTTGCAGTCGGCGATCAACCCCACGGTTGGGCTCGATCAGGACCACCTCTGGTTCGTTGGAGAGGACGAGGACTACTGGGATAGCGCTGTCAAATACCAGTGTCCGCAGGAATATGAGGAGTCACTCGGTGGCGATCCAGTGTTGCGTACCGAGCGGATTGAGAACGCTGGCGACGTGACGATCGGCGAGATGACCCGCCAGCTCGGCCTCGAACAGTACGACCGCATCTGCTATCTGTATGACTACGGCGATGAATGGCGGTTCTACGCAATCTTAAAAGAAATCGTCAGCGAGGAACCGAGTGACAAAGAGCCGGCGATTGTGAAAAAGAAAGGCGACCCGATCGACGATCAGTACGACTCGCCGGAAGCCGGTGGGAACGACCCGCCTCTCCCGGAACCACTCTATTCAGTGCTCCCCGAAACAGCTGTCCCTGTTGCGGATCTTCGTGAACTAGAAGAGCGCGATGATATCGTTCACGTCATTCCATTACTCAGTCTCGAAACCGGGTTTGGGACGGTCTGCGAGCGGTTCGCGATTCAGTTTGAGGACACAGGATACGTCCTCGAAAATTTCCAGCCAGGATGGCAGGTCGTCGAAGAAGTCGAGCGAGCAGACAAAACAGAGGAAGAACTCCTAGCGGCCCTTACAGACGCAGTGCGTGAGTGGCATGCTGAAATCGCGGAGATTTCGGGAGCGATGACGGGACAGCATTTCGACGAAGAGACTGTCGAAGCGATGCACGTCGAACTGGAGATGGAACTCGAACGCAAGGGGTACGGCCACCTGTAACACACTCTTCTGACTGTCTGCCGAAGAGAACGAGTTCTTGGCCGTGTCGTGTCCAGCGTCTCGTAGTGGCACCAACTCGTGAGGCTCGCCGAACTATCTTTCGTCGGATCGCCAGAGGATCGTCCGTTGAGTGGCCGGTGTATAGCAAGTCTTAATCAGACGTCGGACCAGACGTGTCGGTACTTTCCACTCGTAGGATCTCGAGCCGGTGGTTCGGCCGCTAGCTCGACGGTCAGGTCTCGGACCTCGTGTGTGTCAAAGAAGGCCACAAGAGCTGAATTGACCCGATCCCACACTGCCGCTTCGTCGGCATCGTCCTCGATCTCGAGGCGAACGCTGACCGTCTCTGGGGCGGTCTTGACGAGCTGAGATCGATGGACGCCGGGGACCTCCTCCACGACGCTCGTGAGTGGGAGCGGGAAAATCGGGATCTGCTCGCCAGATACCGTTTCGAAGTGTAGGATATCGCCCTGCCGGCCCTCAACCTCGATCACTGGGAAGGCGCTCCCACAGGGGCAGCGTTCCTCGTACATCGTGATGCTGTCGCCGAGATCGTATCGGACAATGGGCTGTATTCGGTTCGCCAGATTCGTCAGGAGAACCGTCTCGGATGGTTCCCCGAACTCGACGGGCTGATAGTCCGCGTCAACCGGTTCGAGAACGATCCAGTCAGTATTGGCGTGTAAGTTCCCGTGATCACACTCGACGCCGATGCTATAGAACTCCGTTGCACCGTACACCTCTCGGACGATACAATCGAACGTCCTCCGGAGGCGGTCCTTCTGGGTTTCCGTAATCGGCTCACCGCTAGGTACGATGAACGCCGGCGTGAGGTTCAATCGCCCAACCCGCTGCTCTCGCTCGAGTTCCATGAGGACCGTCGAGTATCCGACCAAGATCGCTGGCTGAAACTCGTCGAGTTCCTGTACGATCTCCGAGAGCGGCCGATCCGGGGAGACGAGGCGCATCCGGTCGCGTAGAAACTGATTCTCCCTCCGAAACAGTTCGACGCCCGAAGCGGCGGCGAAGTGCCCGCCACCGACAGCAATCTCGGCGGTCCGAGCGTTGTGTGTGACGAGTCGTTTGATCATCTCACCGTCGATGAAGGCAGGGGCTGACCATCGGTCACCTACCGAGTCCGTGGCCAGCAACGACCACTCGTCCTGTAGAAAGGCACCGGGTTCGCCGGTCGTTCCCGAAGTCAACCACACCGGGTACCGGCCCAGAAACCGTTGGCCAATGGTCGCTGTTTCGCTCGTGAACGCCTCGACGTCTGCGTATTCGACCGCTGTATCGGTCACCACCGAATCAAAGTGTTCCATCAACTGTGATTTGGTCACCGGCGGCAGCGATCGCAGATCGGTGATCGGCCGCTCGACGTCTGCATACAGGTGTTTGTAGAATCTGGATTCGCGGACGACGAATTCGAGGTGGTCCTGGAGACGTTGGTTCTGTCTTGCCCGGATCTGTTCGCGTGATGCGCCTTTCATCCGGAAGGCACCGATACGCTTTCGAACTTTATCGAACGCCGAGGGCTGTTCCATCGTCTAATCCTTCGTCGATGAGTGAGATAAAGCCCACAACCCGATCAGTTCCGGTTCCAGACGCTGCTGACTACGCGCTCCGTATCTTGCACAGCTGCGTCCAACCCACAGAGTAGAAGACAATTCCAGTGCGTCCTTGACCCCTGAAATACCGAATTCAACGGACGACAATTGATACTCTCAAAGCGGATACGTGCATTTCCTACCGGTAACGGTCTCACCTATACTGATCGATCTCACCGACTACCATCTTTGGAGACTCCGGCACAGCATACGCGCTCTGAGTTCAGCACACACTTAACAAACTGACTGATTCTTGTCAGAGGGACGTGACTGACATAGAGTATAAGTTCAGCACGAAACGGAAGACGAGCGACGGTCGAGTCACGCCGACTCAGTCGTCAGAACATCGACGTTCGCGCTCTTGTCACTCGACCAGCTCGGTCTCAGGGAACTGATAGCTTCCGTCGAGAATCTCCTCGCGGGGACCGTAAAGCCGGACCACGTAGAACCACTCCTCTGGAGTGTAGAGGAAGTTCGGCTGATCGGGGTCACCGCCGAAATGGATTGTGATACTGCCGTCATCGGCTTGCTCTGCAGTCGCGTTGTTGAACGAGTACGCGTCGTACTCGTTCTCCTCGAGAAACCCGTCACTGTTGTAGACGGTGACCGACCAGAACGCGTCGACCGGGACGTCTTGGACAGTGAGTGTGTGTGGCGTCTCGCCGTCGTTCTGGTCAGGAACCCTCGAAGAGTAGATTGTTTCAGATTCCGGAAACCCACCCGGTGTCACACTAGCGAGCAAGTACTTCACGGGGTTGACCTCGCCGACGTCGCCATAAGCGCCGCCGAAGTCGTCCATAGTTTTCATGACCGTGACGAGCGCGTCGAAGAGTTCTGCGTGTGTTTGGCGGTCCCAATTGGGAATCTCGAACGTGCCGAGCGAGTCTTGGCTCACTGCGAGTTCGTCCTGTAAGCCATGGACGGTCGCTACGTCGCCCGGATCGTTCGGGTCGACGAACGTGCGGACGAAGACCCACGTGTACCGCGTCCCGATCCCGTCCTGGGTCAACGTGTACTCGCCGGGATCGTAGAAACTCCCTTTCAGATACTGGTCCTCGTCGAGGATAACCATCGACTGATAGCGGTCACCGGTGTCTGGTTTGGTGATGGTGACCGGCTCGGTCAAGTCGAAGACACCAACCGAATAGAACGTGTCGCGATTGGGCAAGGCGGCGAGCTGCACGCCAGGTTCGACTAACGTTCGGTAATGATAAAACTCGCCGAACCCGCCCTGTTCGACGATGCTCTCCATCATTAGATGTATCTGCGCACGTGGGAAGTTCTCCCATGTGACTGGGACTGACTCGACATCTGCTGACGTCTCGTTTTCAGCCTCCTGGGTGTCCGACTCCGAGGGGTTTTGGCTGGCAGTGGCGCTGCCGGCACCCAGCGCGAGTACGCCGGCGAGGCCTGCCCCGCGAAGTGCGGTTCGGCGGGTTGCCTGTAGTGATTCGGATTCTGGTTCCGCCGTCGTGTGGTGTGGCTCGTTGCTCATGGCTCATGCCTCTCTGAGTAGCCCACAGCAGCGGTTGGGACCGACTCAGACAACCGCACACCAGCATTTCATATAAAACAGCGACGACACTTGAGAACACTTTCATGACATGATGTCAATATTTGCTTGATGACAAACTCTGAATTCTCAATATACTGTCTGCGCCTGTAGTGAGTGCTCACGGACCCCGCTATTCAGCCGTCAGTTCGTGCTGCACTCGCGCTATCGGGTTCAGCTTCTATATTCAGGTCAAACAGATAACGAAATAGTAATCGATATCACCGATAGCTGTCAAAAACGGTTTGCTGAATAGAGAGTATGTAGTCAGCAGCCCTTGTGGTACGGTAATAGCTAACGCAATTCGTGTGGTAGGGGAAAGTAAGACATGGTACCAATTAACGACTTCCGAGAAACGCTTCGGGGCACCCTGATTCAACCCCACGACAAGGGCTACCACGAGGCCCGCGCAGTCTGGAATGGGACGATCGACCGCCATCCTGCGGTCATCACCAAGTGTGCAGGCACCGCAGATGTGATCGCGGCAGTGACATTCGCACGGGAACACGACCTTGAAATCGCGGTGCGCGGCGGCGGCCACAATGTTGCCGGCACCGCCGTCTGCAACGACGGGATCGTCATCGACCTCTCCGAGATGCGAGCCGTATGGGTTGACCCTCGCACGCGGACCGCCCGGGTACAGGGCGGTGCCCTGTGGAGTGACGTCGACTACGAGACCCAGGCCCACGGCTTGGCAACCACGGGCGGCATCGTCAGCCACACTGGCGTCGCCGGACTCACACTCGGCGGTGGGATCGGCTGGCTGATGCGCAAGCACGGCCTCACCGCCGACAACTTGATCTCCGCCGATGTGGTGACCGCCGATGGCGAGTTCATCAGAGCCTCGGACGACGAGCACTCGGACCTGTTCTGGGCACTACGAGGCGGCGGCGGAAACTTCGGAATTGTGACTTCATTCGAGTTCGCCCTCCACCCTGTCGGTCGCACTGTATTCGCCGGGCCCGTGTTCTGGGCGGCGGACGACACCGCCGACGTACTACGCTTCTATCGCGACTTCGCGCGAGATGCTCCCGACGAGCTTGGCACCGTCATCAGATTCGGGACTATTCCTCCCCTCCCAGCCGTCCCCGAGGAATTTCACTGGCGACCCGCCATAGCCATCAACGCCTGCTACGCCGCGCCAGTCAACGAGGGTGAACGCGTCCTCCGACCATTGCGTGAGCACGGCACACCGATTCTCGACTTGGTTTCCCCCAAGCCTTATTTGGCACACCAGGGCGGGCTCGACAGCACCGTCCCCCATGGATGGCACTACTACTGGAAGTCGACTGATCTGCCGGAGCTGTCTGATGACCTGATCGACGTGTTCGTCGACCACGCCTTCTCGGCAGAGTCACCTCGCTCGTACTCGGTGCTATTCCATCTCGGCGGAGCGGTGAGTCGCGTTGATCATGACGCCACCGCCTACACCGGTCGGAACTCGCCTCACAACATCAACATCAACGGTGTATGGCGTCCCGACGAAGAGGAGAAGTACGCCGAGTCGGAAACAGCGTGGACCCGTCGGTTCTTCGATGCGCTCGAACCCCATCGAGAAGGGGTCTACGTGAATTTCCTTGACGCCGATGACGGCACCCCACGGGTCCATGAATCCTATGGTGAGTACACCTACCGACGTCTCGCCGAGATCAAAACCGAATACGATCCAGATAACGTGTTCCACCTCAACCAGAACATTAAGCCGACCGTCTGAGAAGTTCTCCCTCGACATTCCTTCGAAGTACCGCTATGACACGCTGTTATCCTGTTTTCCGTGCAGAGTCTTTTGGGCCTCGTCGACGAACTCGACGCTCTTCGGTTTCTTGTAATCGGCCAGGTGCTCGTCCGCGAACGCAATGATATCCGCTTCAGAGAGAGACGAAGTAGTCGAAACAATGACGACGTAGATCGCTTCACCCCCTCCTGGTTCATGTATCCACCGTCATAAATTCTCCCTCGATCAGCTGACGTGGGTTTCGGTCGGACGAACGTTCCGGTTCGACCGGAACACGTTGTCCGGGTCGTACGCAGTTTTGACTTCGACGAGTCGATCGTGGTTGTCGCCGTAGGTCACCTGGATACGCTCGTCGCTTTCTTCACCGGTCTGGAAATTGATGTAGGTACTGCCCGTCGAGAAGGGACGAATTCGCTTCCAGGCGTCGCGGACCCACTGGCGGAACTGCTCGGCCTGGGGTTCGTCCGGTTCCCACATGCCAGCCGCGCCATACACGAAGCGGACATCGCGGTTACCGACCGCCCCATCGCTCTCGTCGCGCTCGTTGAGGGCCCCGCCGAGATGAATCACGACCAGTTGTGCCATGGGAATTGGACACTCTGTGGACAACTCGTCCAAGGTCGACAGCAGGTCGTCGGTGAGCTCGGTGGCGAACTCGGTCTTCCAGTAGTAGTGCATCCCCTTCGGCTCAGTGGCGTCGAGGGAGGACTGGAGTCGCGTGTAGGGTTGTTCCTGTAGGAGATCGACGACGGGGTCATCCAGCGATCGGATGGGCGCGAGTACCTCCTCGACGTCGGCCAGATCACCGCTGTAGCAGACGGTCATGGCGACGATTCGTTTGCCCTGCGCTTCCGCTGGCACGAACGGCGCTGGCGGAGCTCGCATGAGGATCAGGAATGCCGTTAACTCTCGCGGTGCCGACGTCGTGAGTCGTCTGTAGGTCTCGAGGACTTCGTCGCTCCGCTCCGCAGGCCAGGCGATGAGTCCCCCGTAGACCGTCGGACCAATCTCGTGGAGCTGGAAGGTGAAGGACGTGACGACGCCGAAGTTGTGTCCTGCGCCGCGGACCGCCCAAAAGAGTTCTTCGTGGTCCTCACGACTGGCGCGGCGAACCCGCCCGTCGGCGGTGACGATCTCGACCTCGAGTAGGTTGTCGACCGCCCATCCGAACCGGCGGGTCAGGTAGCCGAAGCCGCCCCCGAGCGTCAGACCGGCTAGTCCGGTCTCGGAGATGAACCCGAGTGGCGTGGCAAGCCCGTGGAGCTGAGTCTCGCGGTCGACATCTCCGAGCAGACAGCCAGCTTGGGCGGTCACTGTCCGCGCTTCCGGGTCGACGAGTACGCCACGGAGCCTCGACATGTCGATGGTCAACCCCCCGTCAGCCAACGCGGTACCGCCGATGTTGTGGCCGCCGCCCTTCACCGATAGCAGGAGGTCGTGGTCATGGGCAAAGTTTACCGCGGTCACGACGTCAGCTGTGCCCGTCGGCTGAACGACGAGCGCCGGTTGTTTTTCGATCATACCGTTCCACAAGCGCGTCGCCTCCTCGAATCCTGTATCCGCGGGCGAGAGTAACGGTCCGCGAAGGTCTCTCCGGAACGCCTCGACGGTTTCCTCTGGGAGCCTGGTCGTCGTCCCCTCGCGAGTCGCAATCGTGGTTCGAGTCATGGTACCTCCGTTACAGCTGTATTTTGCGAATTGGCCATACTCCTCCCCAACTGTACTCATACGACCTGTAAATCCATAAACTAGTCTGGATATTCCCTGCTAATACGCGCTTCTCGATAAGTGAACCAGTCCAACACGTTGGCGGTGACGATAACTCACTATCCCTTCTATTGGGATTAGTGTACGTTCTCATAGTTTTCCAACGTGGCAAATTGCAGATGTGTCGAAATTACCATGACCGATACAGAGGATGTATGCAGCAGCGAATCAACAACAGGCCAGCGTGTACTCGGGAAGCCTCTTACCGTCTTCACTTCTACTGAGGAACAGGTAGGGACAACCAGCAGGATTATTCCCGTCCCCCCGATATCAAATGGACAATGAGGTCAAACCCAACTTCGATCCCCACTGATGAAAGGGGTGAGCGCGGGGTACGCGGTAGCTGACCCACGCGTTCCGCAGCAAAGGGCCTCCCGAAGAATGACAAGAGAAAATACAAGATTGGACACAAGCGACCGATCTCAGACCACGAACTCCCCAAGGAAGCAAGTTACTCCTCGTGAGGAGGTGACTGGCGTACGCCGATTGATTCGCGCCATTATCAGGCATCGGTGGATGCGTGCCGTTGGTGGGCGATACTCCATCATGTTCCTCGGGGGCCTGCTGATCGTCCTCGCCACCGTGTTGGCGTACACGTTGACCTCGGGAAACGCGCCGCCGTTCGACATATTTATTGCCTTCAGCTTATCCGCTGGTTCGGGAGCCATCCTCATCTACTACTCGTACCAATTACCTAATACCGACATTGATCCTCACTACTATCCGATTATCAGTGTTTGGTGTTTCAGTAGCGTTATCGTGATGGCCACAGCCCTCTGGCTCTATCACGTCCAGCCTGCCGCCGGCAACTTGACTAAACCCCCCCGTGTCATCCTCAACCTGGCTTCACTCGGTGGCATCGCTGGGTACGCTATCGGCTTCCATAATTCCCGGTCGAGAACGCGCGCAAGCGAACTCAAACGACGCAATACGGAACTGCGGCAAGCCCGAGAAAACCTCGAAGAGTACGAGCGGATCGTCGAGACAGTTGACGACGGCGTCTATGTCCTCGACGAGGCAAGGCGGTTCCAGCGGGTGAACGACGCGTTCATCTCGATGACGCACTTCGACCGCTCGGAGCTCTTGGGGACCAACGCCTCGACGGTGTTCGGAAAAAATTTCGAAGACATCGACGCGGAGGCGCGGCAACAATTCGAGTCCGGCGAGACGGATGTCGCCTCGTTCGAGGAGGTGATCTACACAGCCAAGGACGAGGCGATCACCGTCGAGAGCCGGTTCAGGCAGTTCCCGGTCGAGGGCGAGTGGGGTCGTGTCGGCGTCGTCCGCGACATCACCGAGCGCAAGCGGATGGAGCGGGAGGTTCGCGAGAGCGAACGCCGATTCCGACAACTCGCCGAGCACCTCGAACAGGTCGTCTGGATGACGACCGCCGATCAGCAGGAGGTCCTTTACGTGAACCCCGCTTACGAGGAGGTCTGGGGAGTGGACCGCGAAGATCTCTACGAGAATGCTACGAATTGGGCCGAGACAATCCATCCGGACGATCGGGAGAGGGCGCTCGAGGAATTCGAGAAGCAGGTGCGAGACGAGTACGAGGCCGAGTACCGGATTGTTCGCCCCGACGACGAGGTTCGGTGGATCCACGATCGGGCTACCGCCGTCCACGACCGGGACGGCGACGTCTATCGGATCGTTGGCGACGCGAACGACGTCACCGAGCGCAAGGAACGCGAGCAGCAGTTAGAGCAGTTTGAGCGGATAGTCGAGACCGTCAACGACGGGGTGTACGCCACCGATGGCGAAGGCCATATCGTCTTCGTCAACGACGCCTTCGTCTCGATGAGCCAGCATACCCGAGAGGAGTTGCTGGGCGCTCACGGTTCGGTCTTCTTCGGCGAGCGTTTCATAGACACAGACGAGGAGGAGTGGCGCGAACTCATCGACGGTGATCGCAACTCAGTCGAGTTCGAGACAGAAATCATCGGGCCGAATGGCGAGGTCCGCGTCGTACACAACCGGGTCGTCCCCCTCGAAATAGATGACAAGATGGGGCGGGTGGGTGTCACTCACGACATCACCCAACTCAAGGAGTACCAACGAAAGCTCGAGAAGTCCAACGAGCAGCTCGAACGGTTTGCCTACGTGGCCTCCCATGACCTCCAGGAGCCCCTCCGGATGGTATCGAGCTACCTCAAACTCCTCGAAGGTCGATACGCGGACGAACTCGATCAGGATGCCGAGGAATTCATCGAGTTCGCGGTTGATGGTGCCGAGCGGATGGGTGAGATGATCGAGGATCTGCTCGCGTACTCGCGGATCAATACCGAGGCCGCACCGCTCGAACCCACCGACTGTGATGCGGTCATCGAGAACGCGCTCAGAAACCTCGAGCGGCAGATTGAAGAGAACGACGCTAAAATCGACGTTGGATCCCTGCCGACGGTTCACGTCGATCAGAATCAGCTCGAACACGTGTTTCAGAACCTCGTCTCGAACGCCATCAAGTATCAAAGCGACGATCCACCGGGGATCGAGATCAGCGCCGAACGTGACGGTGGGGAGTGGGTGTTCCAGGTGGCCGACAACGGCATCGGGATGGACCCCGAGCACACCGACCGTATCTTCGACGTATTCGAGCGGCTTCACACCGCCGAAGAACACTCGGGAACAGGTATCGGGCTGGCGCTGTGTAAGGAGATCATCGACCGACACGGAGGTGATATCTGGGTCGAGTCCGAGCCGGGTGACGGATCGACATTTTACTTCACCATTCCGGATGCTAATCGCTCACGTGATCCCGGCGATCAGCCCAACGGACAGACCACAACGGCGGAGGAAATCGACGACTGATCGTCATGGACCAGCCGAGATTCTGCTCGTCGAGGATAACTCCGGGGACGTTCAAGTGAACTACCCCGCCCTACTCGCCGCCTTCGGCGGCTCCTTGAGGGCGGGGGCTTGGCACCCTCACCGCCACCGCTAACACGGGAGGCGTTCAAGGATGGACGGATCAGCAACAACCGTCACGTCGTCACGGACGGGCAGGCGGCATTAGATTTCCTTTGCCGACGCGGAGAATACGAAGCTGTGCTGCGTCCAGATCACGTTCTCCTGAATCTGAACCTCCTCCGAGTCGACGGACTAGAGGTGCTCGATGAGTTCGAAGACGATCTCGACCTGAAGCACATTCTGGTGTTCATCCCCACCGAATCGGACGCCGAAGAGGACATCGTCAGGAGTTACGAGTAATACGCGAACGCATACCTCATCAAGCCGGTCAGCCCCGACACGTTCACCGATCTCATCCGAACCATCGAGGAGTTCTGGTTCGAAGTAGTTAGTCTGCCATCAACGAACGGGTAACAATACGGCACAGGCACGCGAAACCGAGGCAGCATTATCTTTGAGAGGTCTGCAAGATACGCGCTGTGTATTTATAACCGAATATCTGTCAGTCTCTGTAGATCACTGAAGCAAAACTATGGATTGTACTGCTAATCCCTATAGATGGGAGGGCGCGCTATGGTCTCTCGAAGTGTATCCGCTGTATCCAACGATACGTCGTTCGCGGATAGGGAGTCGAACATTCACAGCCGCCTGCCGGGGCCAGAAAGTACAAGCATCGATAGACAGACCAAAAAGAGCCACCAGAAGCGAGGATTCGTACCGTTTTGGGCATAGTCCCGGACGGATTCGAACTGATCGATAACGAGGCCCTTTATGACGTGAGGGCACTCGGCTCGAGAGCCAGTGACACCTGATGTCCTCGGAACCCACTCCTCCCTCCGTCTCGAGTTCGGACCGACGTCGACCGATCGAACGAGAGACCAGCTAGTAACGAACCCACACGTATAACCGCGATTGCGGTGGGTCAGTCGTTTTGTGGATGTGGACCTGATCGAGCCCGGTTGGGTGATGTTCTCATCTGTTTTCAACAGCACACGTCGCTCAGTGTATGGCAGTCCATTCTTCTGTTCGGTTTGCCATCGAACGGCCAGTCGGTTCTTTAACAATTCGAGTAAGGCGTCGATCATCCTTGAAACGAGTATACACTACGTAGTGTGCTGTTTTCTGTCTACCGGTACACTTTGTGGTGCGTAGACCTATATCGGTGCACTACGTAGTGAGAGCCATGAACAGAAATGACCGAGGCGAGTATTCACCGACAGTGACAGACGAGGAGATCCTTGCGTTCATCGCTCGCGAGGATCGCCCAATCCAGACAGCGCAGTCAGTCGGTGATCAGTTCGGTATTGATCGTTCACAGGCCTATCGACGGCTCCAACGCCTCGCCGATGACGGCGCGCTCGAGAAATCGAAGGTCGGGGGGAGAGCTGTCGTGTGGTGGCTCTCCAGCGAGAGCGAGCAGGCGAGCGAAGCAACGATCCGCGACGTCAACCCAGACGATTCGATATTTGATCGCGAGACCTTCGAAGTGGGAGAGCCGACCAATACCTCTGAGAACATCGACGATATCCTCTATGATGACGCTGGGTCGGCATGAGCCAGGATACACCCATTCCGTTATTCATCGACACGGGCGGTTTCTACGCGGCGTATGTCGAGGACGACGCCAACCACGCTCGAGCTTCAGCTGTGTTCGACGCGATTCGGACCGGTGAGTACGGACCGATTTTCACGAGCCGGTACGTGCTTGCAGAGCTTGCAACAGTGATCCTCTACCGGAAGAGCCACCACCACGCTGTCTCGATACTCGAGGAAATCCGAGCCTCAGAGACAATCAATGTGGTTCCCGTGACTGATGGCATGTTCAATGCGGCGCACGAGCGCTTCGTCGACTACGACGACCAGGAGATTGCGTTCTTCGATCACCTTGGCGGTGCACTCGCTCGCGAATACGAGATTGAGCACGTCTTCACATTTGATCCGGGCGATTTCCACACGCTGGGATTCACTGTCGTTCCAGAGGATACGGGAGAAGGATCTCGTCGCGACTGATGCTCAAGTGTACGCAATGGGTCACCCCCGTCTCGAGTTCTTCACCGGCGATGTCTCGGCTTTCCTATGGCATTCCCTGAAGCGACTCAAGCTCACGAGTAATGAAGTATCCACGCGTAGCTGAGTCATTTTTGAACCGTACTTTGATAGAACACATCTGTTCAGTGAGTTGTGTGATAGCGTGTATGAGTCACTCACGGCGTGAAACCAGTCGACAGAGACGTCCTATTTCTCCTGTGTCGTAGACGTGTCCAACTCAGCCAGTCGGCGTTCGACACCGCGGAGTTCAACAAGGTCTTCCGGGCGATTTACGCGTTCCGGCAGGTCGACTTGGCGTCGATTCGCGTCCCGACGCTCGTCTTCAACGGCGAATACGAAAGCCGGTCCGTGTTCACCCATATGGCATATATGGAGCGGACGATTCCGGACGTTCGTACTGCGGTCGTGCCCGATGCTGGTCACACGTCAAACATGGAGAATCCAGCCGCGTTCAACAATTAGCTGTAATTGAGGGCGCTAAGCCCCCTTCTGCTCACGGCGACGCCGTTCGAATGGTCAGCGGGACCGACGGTCCCGCGCTATCCTCAGCGAGCGAAGCGAGCAGGGAGGGGAGACAACGCCCGCACGTCTTGGTTTCGTGTGAATCGGCACCCTTATTATCTCTTCGTTCGAAGGTGGTAATAAGATGCTCACCACGCTTCCGGCGGTGTTCAAACGCGACAACAAGCGTGCATCGTCGGTTGTGGCCGAGTGTCCAACCGGTAGGAGTGGGACACTCCGAACCACCTGTCAAGGGAAGCCGCCTGTGGAGTCTGGAACCGTCCGCAGAACGCCAACCGGCGTTCTGCCGGGCCGCACGAGACGCTCCGCGTCTTGTGGACGCTGTGGGGACGTTCCCTGCACGTTCCGACACCGAAGCAGGAAGCCCTGTCCGTAACAAGCGAGGGCTGGGTAAGCCCGAGCGCGGTAGGGCAGGGTAGTTCACATGGCCGATTTTCTCGTTTCCGTTACTGACTGACGATTCATCCAGCTGAGATTGAGTGGTCGATCTGTATGCCCTGATCTACCTCACCTGCTCGTTCGAGGGTGTTTCCTCCGTGGCGCGACCTCAGAGATTGGAATCCGGGGACGGTTCTGCACCTCGCTCGAGTTGCTCGTACAGATAGTACGAGTATACCACCGTGATTGCAGCAGTTAGAAGCGCGGGCATGAGAAGGAAATATACGGCGTATTCACCGAATAGGAGCCCGATCAACGTGACCAGCGCGGTGAGCTTGAACAGGCGACCTCCAAGTTCGTGAGTGCGGTCCCACACCTCCTCGCTGCTGAGCGTCCACGGGGTGCGGATGCCGACGAACCAGTTGCGTTCCGCGTGGGCGAGCAGGATGCCGATGTAGTAGAATAGGCCAGCAATCGCCCCGAGTATGAGGAGCGTGAAGTCGAACTCGTAGCCGAGGTTGAACGCAATGACGCCGACGTGGACGACGATCATGAACCCCATGAAGATGACGACGAACCAGTCGTAGTAGGGACGGAACGCCGCGACGTTCTCTCGAAGTGGATCGATTCGAGGGAGTACGGCGAATACGGCCAGCAGGACTGCCGAGAGTCCGGGGACGAGCGCGAGCGCCAGCGGTTTCGACATCATCCCGTCTGGTTCTCCGGCGGCGTTCCAGTGCGTGACGAGCTGGTCGGGGATTGCTGGCGCTGCGACGACGCTCGCGACGCCACCGAGGACGACGAGTCCAGCTGCCAGCATGAACCGGTGGACGGTGTTCATGGGCGTATATACGATATCCCCACTGATGAACGAGAGGATTCAGCCGCTGGATAGCCAGAATTCTTTGTGATCGTTAGAGTGAGGGTTCAGTAGGTGGGGCGCTATAACGATAACGGGCAATCCGGCCCAGACAAGTCGTTCTTGATTCCCATCTCACGATTCGAGACCCTCCAGCGTGTTACGGTGTGTTCGGAACTATCTCAAGGGATTGTAACGCGAAGGTTGTCCCGATGAGAACGATATCCAGCACGACGACATGGAGTCCGAGGCGACGGAGATTCGACGTTGCAAAGCCCTGCCCGACGACCGCTCCAACGACTCCGGTCTGGAGCGTCTGGCCGACGAACCAGGCCGCGAGCAGCGAGACGGAGGCAGTCGAGACGGAGGCCATACCGAGCACGCCCGCACCGTGGATGACCGCTCCCAGGAACACTCCGAACCGTGCACCGGCACGCCAGCCAGTGATCGATCGACTAGATATGAGCCACACGACGAGACCAGTAATCAGGAGAAAAGAGAGATATCCCAGTGGAATACGAAGGAACAACTCTTCTGGAGGGAGGAGGAAGGGACTGGGTTCGAAGAAGACCCAAGCAAACACGCCTGCATTCAGGAATACATCGACTCCGAGAGTAGCGATCCACCCGACAAACCCCACGAGAAGTAATCTCCGACGAGATGTCTCTACCGGGTAGTTAGCTGTAATTGAGGGCGCTAAGCCCCCTTCCTCAGCGAGCGAAGCGAGCAGGGAGGGGATACAACGCCCGCACGTCTTGGTTTCGTGTGAATCGGCACCCTTATTATCCCTTCGGTCGAAGGTGAGAATAAGATGCTCACCACGCCTCCGGCGGTGTTCACACGCGACAACAAGCGTGCATCGTCGGTTGTGGCCGAGTGTCGAACCGGTAGGAGTGGGACACTCCGAACCACCTGTCAAGGGAAGCCGCCTGTGGAGTCTGGAACCGCTGTGGGGACGTTCCCTGCACGTTCCGACACCGAAGCAGGAAGCCCTGTCCGTAACAAGCGAGGGCTGGGTAAGCCCGAGCGCGGTAGGGCAGGGTAGTTCACTGGTTCGGGAACGGTTCTCCACGGTTGTCACCTCGATTGAGGTATGCAGAGGTATGTGATAAATTCCCTACCTACAGCGGGTGTTAGGGATGATAACGAATGACCGTAGTTCTAGCAGGTAGAAAACGAAGTGCAGCCAAGACGTAGAACGCGAAAACCAGCTGTCTTCTCACCCAAGTCGAGATACGTGGGGGCATGGCCGATTTCTGGTCTACAATAGAGTACGGCGGCATTGGATAAGTGATGGAAAGCAGTCCAGCCGCCGAAAACCAAGAAACTGCAACGTGCATATCAGTTTCCCCGTCGTACAAATAGGCATGACTACAGACACTCAATCTCAACAGGTCAGACGCAGGCCGACGAGCCAAACAATCTTCGGAGGACTCGTCATCCTCCTCGGCGTACTGCTCTTGCTGGAAACGACCGGAGTACTCGACACCAGCAATCTATTGACGTACCTCCCGTCACTGTTTGTCCTCGTGGCGCTGTACGCGCTGATCGCCAGCGACTTCCGGAACATCGTCGGACCTGCTATCATTATCTTGCTCGCCGGGGGCTCGCAGCTTGTCGCGCTCGGCGTACTGGAGTTCGCGGATCTCGCGCCGCTGTGGCCCGTATTCGTCATCGTCTTCGGCCTCTCAGTCGTGTTGGCGCGCTACCGCGCCCGAGTCCACACCGTTGCCGACGACTACGTCTCGGCGCTAGCGTTCTTCGGCGGGAACGAGAAACGCTCTACCTCCCAGTCGTTCGCGGGCGCAGATCTGACGGCACTCTTCGGTGGCACGGAACTCGACCTCCGGGACGCCGAAATAGTGAATCGCCCGGCGCATGTCTCCGCGACCGCCGCGTTCGGCGGGGTGGACGTGGTGGTCCCGCGCGATTGGAACGTCCGCATCGATGTAATTCCGGTATTCGGTGCGGCAGAGGACGACCGCCCGCGCCGTGAAGAAGAACACGACGAAGTGGACCTCGTGGTGACTGGGTTCGTCGCCTTCGGCGGCGTCAGCGTGACTGAGTAAACTACCCTGCCCTACTCGCTCCCTCCCGCCTTGCGGCGGTCGGTCACTCCTTGAGGACGGGGCTTTGCCGCAACGACATTGTGCCCCGCGACCCCATGCATGGACGCGGCCCGGCTTTCTCTTACCGTCCACGAAGTGGGCAACGAACCGAAGTGTTGCTGCGGTTCGTATTTACCGGACCCGTTTCGTGGATTGTCCCGCCGATTTAATTCCCGGTGTTCTCACGCTCTCCCCTCAAAACGGGGGCGGGGATCGAACCCGCTCGCGGTCGTCGTTCCCGAGTACCGGACGCGATACTCTCGCGCCACAGGTGCCAGTTTACTCGTGGCACCTACTGTCATGGGCTTGTGCCATGGCAGTAGTATAGTACCATACGGGTTTGAGTGTCTTAACCCTTCTCGAACGGGTTTCCTCTCCTCCCTACTCACTCCCTCCGGTCGTTCGTTGAGGGAGGAGGCTCCACCCTACCGCGTGCTGAAGACCAGCTACAGGTGCTCGACAACTCCACATGTAGGCACCCGTAAGCAGTTTTTCGGCAGGCGCTCGACTGACCTAATCCACCTCCCGAGACTGTCGGGCAAACATCCGCCGTGGATACGTTCGGTTAGCGCACTAGTGGCGCTAACAGACAGACGGTTGGGCAACAATGGACAGATGATAGATGCTTGGTCAACGACGTGGTCCTCTTCGACGGATTGCCCGCATTCCTCGTCGACATCTGGGGCTACCGTCGCTGGGCGAGTCGGAATCGTGTCTTGGATTTTCCCCGCAATGCCAGGCTGGCCACATCCAGTAAGTCGGCTAGTACATGCCTGGTTTGGGGGGTCGTAGACCGGATGGCCAAACGTGGTTATTTACGGGGAATGATCCCCGGCCTACAATATCGACTCAGGGCGCTCTTTCCCAGTGAGTCGAACTAGCGGGCTGTGACTCCGGTAGACGACGGGAACGAGGAGGAGCGCGAAGATGAACATCGAGATGAACACCTCGATGAAGTGTGCGATCCAGAGCCGTCCGGGAATCGTCTCCGTCGGGATGATCATTCCCCAACTCAAGAGCCACGCGAATGCCAGCGCGACGGTCAGCTGTGTCTCGCGGTAGCCGCCAGAGAAGAGATAGACGATTGGCAGGAGGAACGCCGTGAACAGCGCACCCCGAATCAGCTGGAAGGGGAGAACCCACGCTGGCGGGTCAAGGATCTCGTAGTTAGCCCACCCTTGCGGATCGACAAACTGTGCGACGGGCGAAAACAAGACGAGCCCGCCGGCGATCATGGCAAGTAGGAAGACGCCGGCGAGCAGCGGGAGCTTCCAAGCCCACTCACGGACGCCGAACTGCAACCGTTCGTCGGACGGTGGAGACGATTCGCCACGCACTCCTCCAAAGCCAGCGACGACCGCGATAACGGTCAGTGGGGCCTTCAGGAGGCTCCACCCGACGTTCGAGAGCGTCACCTGTGCTGTTTCGAGTTCGTACAGGTAGAGTTCGACGAAGGAGACGACTTGGAGGCCCGCGTACAGGAGGGTCAGCGCACCAACGAGTTTCCACCCGGACCATCGGGAGCGGACCACGACGTACCCGAGGACGACGACCGTGAGGAATACTGCGACGACCCAGTAGGGCGTCGCTGAATCGAACACCTCTGCGACGCTGCTGGCGGGGAGCCGAGCAACGAGGTACACGACGAGAGCGACCAGCACTGCACGTCCGAGGAACTGTCCGGCCTCTCTCACTGACCACGCACGAATCGATTCCATAGTCGTTTCTGTCATGGGACCAGCTCCGAGATATCCTGTCCTTGGTTCGGCATCCGATAGACCATTCTGCCGAGGAAGATCCCAATTACGAGCCCTGCTCCAGCCCCGAGGATGATGCCTAGACCAATGTTCGCTGTTAGCGCCCAAGCAGCGACGAGCCCGACGCTCGCCCCGCTCACGAGACCGATACCGGCTCCAATAGCAGGTCCACTCGGGGACTTCCCTTGGGCAAGCCGACGCTCGACGAACATCCCGGTGAGCAGTCCAGTGAGAGTGCCTGCACCGGCACCAAAGATGATGCTGTACGTGACCTCGGTATTCGCGAGAAGGGCAGCCAAGATACCGACGAAGGCTCCGAATCCCGCACCCAGCGCTACTCTATTCCCTATTGGCTTGGTATTTGATGAGCTATTCATGACTAGTTGTTCGCTACCCATCAGAATAATCGTTATTCTGGTTCCCACTCCCGGAACCAGCACCTCCGGTTCCCCCTCTTTACGACGTCCCGCTATCCGGTGATGAGGAGATGTCACGCGTGAACTGCTGGAACTGTGAAATTTGGCTTCTGTCGTGTAACACCACTAGGATGACTGACGATGATGAAAAGGAGGGCACTTACATCGGTCGCCCACGCTGGTTGGCTGACCTCAAGGTCCGCTTCGGCCAGTGGATCGAAGAGCGTCGTCGAGAGGATTAACGACCACCCTACTCACTCATTTATATGCGTTTGCGATTTGGCACCTATACATGCCGAATTCGGGAGTTTAATTCTTCAAAATGAGTTTATTTTACACGGATGTGGTTCGGATTTCAGCTATCTGAACAAGATCGGTGAACAAAGAATCAAAAGGCCGTTTGCAACGGTCCAAACCATCCTTCTCGAAACGTTAGCCGATCGTCGAGATTTCGGGGGTGTCCTACTCCTCGCGTAGCGCACCTCGTTTCATTACTTCTAGCCGTGAATACTGACTCCAATCACCACACCACGCGCTCGTTTTCGACGGGACAAGAATACGCAAAATTCGCCCCGAAAAAGAGGATTCGTACCGTTTTGGGCATAGTCCCGGACGGATTCGAACTGATCGATAACAAGGCCCTTTATCGCGTGAGGGCACTCGGCTCGAGAGACACCTGATGTCCTCAGAACCCACTCCTCGCTCCGTCTCGAGCATGGACCGACGTCGACCGATCGAACGAGAGACCAGTTAGTAACGAAACCACACGTACAACCGCGATCGCGGGAGATTAGTCGTGTTGTGGACCTGATCGAGCCCGGTTGGGCGATGTTCTATTCCTATGGCCAGACCTATCCGTGGACACCAGCCGTCTCTGGTGAGTCCATCGTTTCATATCAGTCGAGCACGCCGGGGTAGTCGGCGATGATTCCGTCGACCCCCGCGTCGACGAGCTGCTCCGCCTGATACCAGGTCCCGACCGTCCACGTGTTTACCGCCCGTCCCTCGTCGTGGGCTCGCTCTATCAGGTCGATATCGGCGAATCCGGGGTCGTCGATGTAGTAGGAGTCGTTGAAGAACGGCGACCCGGCGACCATGTTGTACGGCGGGTGAAGCGCTTCGCAATCGTACTTGTTAGTAATCTCGAGTCCGACGTCGATCGAGTCCCAGAACAGGAACGCGATCGGGACGTCGGCGTCGTACTCGCGCGTCGTCGCGAGCGCGGCCTCCATGAACGACGACACGAGGACGCGATTCTCGAACTCGGACGCAATGTCGAGCACGCGTCGGGTGAACGGCCGCCAGACGTCTTTCCGGTCCTCGAGGTCGCCACCTTCCAGCTTCTCGGCGAATCGAACGTCGGTATCGCCTGGATTCTTCAGTTCGATGTTGACGGCCACACTCGACGGGATCACCGACAGAACCTCCCGCAGCGTCGGCACTGTCTCCCCGCTCTCGAGGACCTCGGCGGTTCGCACCTCCGAACAGGGCGTCTCCCACACGAGCGTGTTCTCATGGTCGGTGAGACCACGCTCCCCGCCGTCGCGCGAAGCAAGCCGGTCGTCGTGGAAGACCACGACCTCGAAATCGTCGCCTTCGTGGGGGCGCCCGCCGCAGGGCACCACGTCGATCTCGATCATCTCGGCGCCGCGTTTGGCCGCGCCGTCGCCGCTCCTCCCTCTGGAGGCCTGTTCCATAGCGGCAACAGTGTTTTCTGGATACACGCCCGCGAACCCACGATGCGCAATCAGCGTCGTCGACTCGTCGTCCGGCAACTTGCCGCCGTCGCGACCCTCCGCGCTCACAACGCCGCCGACGTACGATCCGAGTACCGCTGCGCTCGTCGCCTTCAGCACGGTCCGCCGACCGATGTTAGGAATTCCGAACATTGCATGAGACGGTGACTATGTTCCCACTAATAAAATATTTTATAAATTTATTTTAATATATTTATTACTACCTGTCGCTATCCGCTACGGACGAAGGCCGCAGCGGACCGCGCGACCTCCTGGCGGGCGGGGTCGCTGGCTAGCGTTTGAGCGTGTCGATCGGTCTAGTGAGCCAGTCTTTTCCGGAGTCCTCGAGCAGGTCGAAGAAGTCGTCGTGGAGTTCACCGTTCGAGGCGACGACGCTCCCCTCGAGGATGCTGTCGAGGTCGGTGTTTCCGTCGAAGTCGGTCACCGTCCCGCCCGCCTCTCGGACGAGCAGCGCCTCGGGCGCAACGTCGACCGGCTTGCCTCGATCGGCATCTGCCCCTGAAGGACCTCGATCTCGACCCCCTCGTCGTCGCCATCGCCTTCTGCGGCGAGTGCGCTGAGAACACCGTTGGAACCGACGATTCCTGCCGTCCCGGCAGTCCCGGTCACGCCCGCCAACTTGAGAAACTGTCGGCGATCTTCGCTCTCGGTACCGTCTCTGCGTTCGTGACCACCAGTGTCGTCGGACATGGTCCATTTCGGACGCCAACGATCAGTTATTTAAATTTGATTGAGTTGAATTTCTGACACATACAGTAGTTGTGAAGTATATAAATAAATAGATAATTAGAAGATGTTATAGAAATTTATTCTTGCAAAAACGACCGGACGGTGCGGCGACATCGGGAGGCCCGATATCAATACCTCTCAGTTGTGGTCGTCCGTTCTGCACCGTTCCGCAAGGTGTCAACGTTGATACCTACAGTCCGGAGGAGCAGGCGATGGGGTGGTACGCGTATCTGGATGACACAATGGACTTTCCCTTCGAAGCACGGTGTATCACCGAGCGAGAGGAGTCGCCTCTGGAAGAAGGCGAAACAGCACACGTGGTTGGGATGTCCCCGGCCGAACCGACTCTCAGCCAGATGTTCGTAATTATAGAATGGATGAACAGAGAACTTGGCGTGCCACTGGAGCAACTGGAGCCTGTCAAAGCCAGTCGTGATACGAAACAAGCGATCGCAGACTGGCAGTACTGGCTCAGCCGCTGACAACCGTTGCTCCGGAACGATAGAACTATTCCCAACCGTAGAAGGACAGACGCACGCATCGATGGGACCCGAGGAACCCATATATTGAATCCAATCGAAGACCTCTGTTTCGGCACTGAATGCGAGTCGAATTCGACGACGGGACGCTCCTGCTCCGTGATGCCCCCGACGATATCCCCCATGCGGAGTGGGACGGCCGCGTTGACGAGTACCGAATGCAAGCGTACCGATATCGCCCCCTCCTCGAATGGGCGGGCGCTTGGGCCGACGGAAACAAACAGGCAACGCTTCAGGACGGCTTCGCTCACGCTCTTGAAGATGTCGCACGAGCCTATCCTGCTCTCGAGCTCACACCGGCGCTTCACATCGAACCACGCGACTATCAACAGGCCGCGCTCGACGCCTGGCGCGAGCACGAGCGGCGAGGCAGCGTCGTGCTCCCGACGGGCAGCGGGAAGACGTTCCTCGGGCTGCAGGCTATTGCCGATGCCGGCGTCAGTGCGCTGGTCGTAACTCCAACGATCGACCTCATGAACCAATGGCACGCTACGCTCACCAACGCCTTCGGCGACCAGCTCTCACAGCCGATCGGCGTCCTCGGCGGCGGCAGTCACGAGGTCACCGCGATCACGGTCACTACCTACGACAGCGCCTATCGATACGTCAACGAGTACGGCAATCAGTTCGGCCTGCTCGTCGTCGACGAAGAACATCACCTGCCAGCTCCGACCTACCAACAGATACCCGAAATGATGATCGCGCCGTATCGCCTCGGCCTCACGGCGACCTACGAGCGCCCCGATGGCAAGCACGAACTCCTCGAGGATCTTCTCGGCCCCGTCGTCTATCGGGAGCACGTCGACGAACTCGCCGGTGAATACCTCAGCGAGTACGAGACAATCCACATGTCGGTCGACCTCACGGCCGACGAACACGAGACGTATGACGAGGAGTACCAGATCTATCGCGACTACGTCGACAGCCACGACTTCGATCTCTGGAAGGAACGCGGCTACCAGGAGTTCCTCAAGCGCACCTCCTACGACCCCCAAGGACGGCGGGCGCTCATCGCCAAGCAGCGCGCCGAGCGAATCGCCCGGACAGCGACGAAGAAACTCGACACGCTCGACAATCTCATCAAGCGCCACCACAACGACCGAGCCATCATCTTCACCGCGAACAACGACTTCGCCTACGAGATCTCTCAGGAGTTCATTGTCCCCTGTATCACGCACCAGACCAAGACCGACGAACGCACCGAGATTCTCGAGCGGTTTCGAACTGGGGAGTACGCGATGCTCGTCACGTCCCAAGTCCTCGACGAAGGGATCGACGTGCCAGCCGCGAACGTCGGGATCATTCTCTCGGGAAGTGCTTCGAAACGCCAGTATGCCCAGCGACTCGGGCGGATCCTCCGGCCCACGGACGACCGCCAGCCAGCACGTCTGTACGAGATTATTGCTGCGGACACGATGGAGACGTACGTCTCCCAGCGCCGTCGAGAGGGGGTGAACGCGTAGTGCTGACCGCAAACCTTGCGCGGTCGCGTACGACCGACGAGACGGTCACACCGCTGTTCATCGATCCATCTGAAGCGCGCTATCGTGAGACGGCACGAGAACTCATCAAGCTGTTCGAGGACCACCTCGACGAGCCGAAGGGCGACCTCGAAAACGCAATCGACGAGCTGACCGTTGCAGATACCGACTACAAAATCGTTCAAGGACTGGCGAAGCTCCTTAAAGACGAGTGTGAGTTCGAAGTCGTCGCGTCGGTTGACCCACGAGAGATTCGGCGGCGGCTCCTCGAGAAAGCCAACGAGCGATATCCCATCGTCCGCCAGCCGACGCTCGGAGAGGACACACAGAAACTGGAAGTGTATAGTGCAGTGGCCGACGAACTCGGGATCTCGCTCCAAGACTGCTATCGTGGGATGTACGCCGACCTGGAAGACAACAAGCGGCTCGTCCGAATCGGCACGCGGACGGCCGACCGATACAAGAGTACCGGTGATACGTCGACGTCAACGACGAATTTGACTGGCAGCAGTGCCGAGGAATACGAGCACACCGACCTCACCGTCGACTGGCTGCTGACTCGATACAATCTTGCGCTCGCCCAGGCGGTCCTCTACGATGCCACGGAAATGCGGATTCGTGTGTGGGACCACTTCGGGACGGTGTTCAGCTACGTAAAGCTGTTCGGGCTAATGCATCGCATCTATCCGATTGACACCGATGGCGATCGCGTCGAGAGCACGGATCAGGCCACAGGGTATGAGGCAGTGTTAGATGGGCCGGCATCGCTGTTCTCGAAGTCACAAAAGTATGGGATTCGCATGGCGAACTTCCTGCCAGCGTTACCCCTCTGTGAGCGGTGGGAAATGGCCGCTGAAATTATCATGGACGAGGCGACCAGCGAGACACGGCAGTTCACACTCGATCAGAGCGAAGGCCTCAATTCGCATTACCGCGCTGGTAAGCGGTTCGATAGTGACGTCGAACAGACGCTCGCCCAAAAGTGGGACCGAGCGAACACGGACTGGGAACTCGTACGCGAGGATGACGTCTTCGACCTCGGTGCCGAGGTGATGATTCCCGACTTCGCACTCGAACATCCCGATGGGCGGCGGGCGATTCTCGAAATCGTCGGCTTCTGGACGCCGGAATATTTGGAGTCGAAGCTGGAGAAGATCCAGCAGGTGGAGTCTGAGAACTTTGTGTTGGCGGTTTCGGAGCGACTGGAGTGTGCCAGCGAAGATTTCGGGAGTGTCGCTGATCGTGTGCTATGGTTCAAAACTGGGATTCACGTCTACGATGTGGTCGAAATGGCTGAACAGTACGCGACAGGGCACGCCCCAGCTAATCCGGATCAATAGTCTGTCCTGGCATTCGAGCACCACAACTATGAACCGACGATCCCCGCGGTTGATGCTGATTTTCGATCAACTTTCCAGGCAATTACACCCCTTGAGAGGTTTTCCATCCCCGCTGCATATGTTAGTCCGTTCCCTAACAGTTATGATGTTAGGGAGTATACTAACAATCGGGGATGAACGATGACGTCACCGTCGTTCGTGATGAGATCGAAGCCTATGCAGATGGGACTGTCGCTCGCGTCCGCGTTCTTTCGATACCGAAATCGACGAAATTCCCGGAAGGGATTAAATACGCCTTCCACTACGGCAACGCTGGCGACGAGGACCCATTCATTCGATTCGATAACCACCATGGCGTTCACGAATTGCATCTGGGGTCCCGAACATTCGAAACCGACTTCCCAGGCTTGCAAACACTGTATCGCACGGGGCTTACAGCACTCCCGTACGAAAAACGAGCCGATTGGTAACCACCGACCCACAGAATCCATGACCCGAACACTTCACGTCCGAATCAACTCGTCGTCCGATCGCAGCGATCTTGAAGACACGCTCGCCGCTCTCGATGCCGGCGAGAGCGTTCCTCCGAAACCGTCGACACTTTCGGTAGAAGATCTTGAGACGTTCGGTCGGATCTTCCGACCAACGAATCTGAAACTGCTCGAAGCGATCGCAGATCACGAACCAGACAGTATTCGTGAACTCGCGAGGACTGTCGATCGTCATCCGCCAGAAGTTACTGACAACATCAACGAACTCGCGGACTACGGCCTCGTCGAACTCGAACAGAATGGTCGCGCGAAACGTCCTATCGTCTGGTATGACGAGATCGATATCGATCTTCCGATCGGCCACCGCTCCCCAGACGTTACACCGGCGTGACCGTTTTCGATACTCGATTGCGTCCCTACAGCATTTCTCGAGAGCCAGTGACACCTGATGTCCTTGGATAACCCTTTGAACTATCGTGTTTCGAACTTTTCAAGCAATTCCTCCAGCATTGGCCGAAGCTTGTACTTCCGGTAGTGTTCGTCCCGTAGCTCTTCAACGTAGGTGTGCCACTCATCGAGTTCATCCGCGGCGTCAGCCGCTTTCCCAGCGGTCTCCAGCCACTCCACGGCGTGTCGATACCGCTGTGACTGTCCGTCTTCGATGATCGGTTCGGCCTGCTCTTTGCAGGCATCGATCGTCCACTGTGGATGCTCGTCCCAGACGGCTTCGACGACCGGCTTGACCACCTTGTAGTCCGAAAAGTGGTCTGCGATGGCAATGGCCTCATCGTACCGTCCCGCGTACAGAAGAATATCGACGTGTTGTTGCGCAACCTGCTGATTAGTGTCTCGGTCTACGAGAGCATCCAGTAATTGCTCGCGAACAGCGTTCCAATCGTCGCCTGCGAGTTCCTCTGTCGCCTGGTAGGCCACAAGCGATGGCGAGGCTTTGAACGCGGCGACGGCTGCTTCGAGCGCGATGTCCTGTTCACCCATGCTGCTGGCTCGGTCGCGGAGCCACTCGGCCAGCTCCGCCTTCCCGCTTCCGTCCAGGATCAATCCGTGCTGGGCAATCTCCAGCGCTGCCTCTGGCTGGTCGTGTTTCCGAAGTGTTTTAGCCAGTGTGAGTGTCTCGTTGGGCGAGCGCAGATTGTGCTGACCGTACTCGATTGCCTCGTCGATACGACCATCCACTACGAGCATAGTAACGTACGCGTCGATCAGGTCGGCTGCCTTGGCTAGATTCAGGTACTCGTCGATGCGGTCTTGGCGTTCGAGAACATTGAGGCGGGCTCTGATGAGGTCCTCGGCGTACCACGGTGGATCTCCCTCCCAGAGGTCAGCGTCGCTGCTGTTTCCCCGCATCGCCTGCTGGACTGGCTCGAAATCCCAGCCTCGCTGGGCCGCCTCAAGGGCGACGCTGTACGGTGGTCGATCTGTATAGCTCCCCATCTCCTGTTCCCAGGTCCAGAGTCTCCTTTCCCAGTCATCACGCTCTGATTCAGAGAGATCGGCCGTGAGTAGTGCTTCGGCCAGTGCTTGGTCGACCTCGTCGAAAAACTCGAAGATCCCCTGGGAATCGTCGTACGAAAGGGGCAGCCACTCCTCGTCCATCAGTTCGTCTGCCAGCGGTTCGAGAACATTCAATGCCGTCTCGTCGTCGCCACCCTCGAGAGCAGCCCACGCTTGCCTGAGTATCTCTCCAAGCGCTTCGACATCGGTTTCGACCGCCGCATACGGATCGTGGGTCCGGGTTCCATGCCTGTCCGAGGGCTGGAGAAAATACTGGACTTGACGTCGGATTGAGTCCCGATTGATGTCTGGACGCTGGTCGCAGGGATGATCGGCTATGTTTTCCGATCGGACTGTCTCGAGTCGAGTTTCGACCCACTCTGCGAGTTCGGGGTGACGCTCAACGAGATCAACGAGGAGGTCCTGGAGTTCCTCTGGATCTGTCTCCGCGATCAGTTCGGAGACGAGTGGGCGCTGACTGATCTCGTCGTGATCGCGAATGTACGTCAAGAGGACGGCAACGCGATGCTTACAGATCCCGCCGTGATCGTACGGGCAGGAACAGGTCGTGTCAACGATGCCGGTCTCATCGAGTTCGATCCGCACCTGATAAGGGGCGTACTGGCTTCCCTCGACTGCCGCTCGCAGGTGACTGCCACGGCGGATGACCTCGCGGACGGCACCGTGCTCGTAGTAGTCCTCGCCCCGATCATATGACTGCGGGCGTGCGAGGTCACGGACTGCTGCCTCGGTAAGTGTCGGCTCCCGTCCCATCGGTGCTCTCTATAGTGCCTCGCGGTAGAAAAGGCTGGGAAACGGTATCGCCGAGAGTCCTCTGACAGTGGACCCGCGAGGACTCAGCGGCGGGTCGTTTCAGTGGTCTCCACCAGATCGTCGGTGAACGTAGCGAGGAGCGAATCGGAATCACGATCAGGGTCGTTCGGAGATTCCTTCCAGAGTTCGATGTCGAACGCCCGTGTTGCCGTTGCCTGCCCCTCTGTGGCGATGATCATGAGGATTGCTTCCTGATAACTCATGCTGGAGCACGTGGGCTGGAAAGGCTACAACGTTGTCCGAGAGACACCTGATGTCCTCGGAGACCCCCTTTGAAAGCCGCTCACTGGGATCGACTCCATCGCAGTTGTTTCAGTGCCCCATCCGCACACTACAGCTGCATACTGAGCAGTTAGGACTCGTACGTGAGTTCTTTCACACATTATCGAGAACAGACACACTCGTACCGAAGCGAGGCAAAATTCAAAATATATTGATGAACCGCTCTGGCCAGCGACAGCATGGCATCGGCTTGCTCGGCGCTGGCGACCGTCTCGCGATAGTACACCTCAGCTCGGTTCTGTTTCCAGAGTTGGATAAGACGATCGGCAAACGCCTCGCTGAACAGGTTTACCTCTGCACCTTGCTGGTACACTGCAGTATGTTCGTAGCGCAAGTCCTCCGCAGATGCATATCCTCGATGGAGTAGGTAAAACTGAATACTACGTTCGACAGCTACGAACGACGCTTCGATAACAACAGTGTAGTATCCGTTTTGCTCACGCAGGGTTCGCGCTGCTTCGAGAAGTCGACAGGCCTTCCGCAGTTGAACGAGACTAGCATCAGAGACATTGAGATCAGATTCGGCAGTATGTCCATGGGTTTGCTGGAACGCTACTTTGGCGTCGGTGAGTGCATCATCAACGTAGCTATCGTCCATTTGTCAGCACCTCCTCTTTGAGCTGTGTGAGAGTCTCTGATGTGCTAAGTGTGAGTCCAGTCGCGAAGATCTCCTGCAATCGATCTCCGTAGCGGTGAGCGGTCTCGATGGATTCCACAAGGATATGGAATCTGTAGCGGTCACCATCGAAGGCCTTCTCGTTCAATTCTGACGTAAGTTCGTGGGCGGTTTGTTGTGCTGTTGCCTGTGTCTCTTCGACGAGGACAAAGCAATCGATATCGCTCCGTCGATCAGCCTCTCCACGGGCAACACTGCCAAAGAGGACGATTCCGTGGATATCCGCTATCTGGTCAGTTAACTTCATGACGAGTTCTCGGACAGGGGCCTGAAATTCCTCTTGTGGGATCTGGATGATCGGATCATCGGGTTTACTCAGACGGGAACGATTGATCCGAACAAGCTTTTTCCGGCCCGCATGCTCGATTTCGACGAACCCAACCGCTTTCAGGTCGTCAACTGCCGATGAAATGCTTCGGTGAGGGTGGTCTGTTGCTCGACTCAGGTCTCGGATGCCAAACGATGTATAAGGATTGTCGACGAGTAACGCAAGGATGTCATCAGCGCAACTGTGTCTGAAGAGATCATCAGAGGGGACGGGAACTGGCAATTCGAGTGAGGCGCCGTTCTGGATATTTTGACTGCCCATGGATATTCTCAATCACCAGTAGTTAAATAGGCTACGGAAATAGGAATTTATTCCGACAGTACGAACGATAGTCCAAGTCAATGTTGGAACCTGGAGATGAGTTGCTTTGTGGTGGACATCACAGTCTTTGGAGCTCTGGCACTCGGACGATATCCGTCTCTCTGAATCAGTTCGGGGCCCAGCAGCTTTCTCGGGGAATGACGATTGTCACGGTGCCGATTTGACGTCGCTTAGTGGTGTTTCACCCTTCGACTGGTGAGTATCAGCATCCGTGCAGTGGCAGAGTTGAACTGTGAACTGACAGTAACGGCGTGCAAGACTTAGAGAATGGGTTCAGCACGGCGCCTTCGTTTATTTCACGACCAATCTACTGAACAGCAGTTCGGTAGGTTTGCGTATCTATCGTGTTCAGTATAAAATTATTTCTGAGGTGGTCTCGTCATTTTTCTACTGATTAACACCCGGCACAGACCCTAAGAGACGGTCGTATTCGAGACTCCGAATTCAGCCTACCGTAAACTCGGCGACGTTCAATCGTCAGCGGCGATCTGGTTGTTCCACTCGATGTCTACCGCGTCGGTCAAGAAGGTGTCGAGGCCATCCGTTTCACGGAGTTCGACAGTCCGTGACTCAGAATCGACCGTGACGACACCCGTGTCTGTGAGTTTGGGAAGGTGTATATGATGGAGCGTAGCCTGAATGCTCTCGACAGTCTCGTCGGTGACGGTCATACCAGTATCGTTGGCTTCCCACGTGGCGAGTTCCGAGGTAAGGGTATTCACTTCCACTGGATCGGAATGGTTGGTTAGGTAGTACAGGACGTACCGCCGTCGTGGATGCCGGAGCAAATCGAACGTCCGATTTAGGTCTCCGGTATCGAGTCGCCCAGTCACAGATCAATGCACACGCGCTAACTCCATAAGTGTTTTTTATCTGTTAATTGTATGGAATTGACCTCTACAAGGCATTCGCCCAGGTTGATTTGAATTCCAAAATATGGTGCTGGAATCATCGTGATACAGGCAGACATAGTTGAAGATTACAAGTAGCCTATGTGTGGTCGAGCTACTCTTCGTCTTCGGTGATCTCGATGTGGAAATGGTTCCACGGTTGGGTGGTTTGCTCGGAGACGATGTCGCTTCGATGAATCTGCAGTCCGATGTCGTCCAGTTCCTCGGTGATTTGTTCGATACGGTCGGTCGATTCGGCCACGGCCTGAATCTGAATGTTTCGTTCCCCGGCGAGCAACTGTTTCACATCCACAACACCCAGCACGTCGAGGGCTTGCTCAGCGATGGGTTTCCGATCCGTGACGGGGACAGTGCCAACGAACTGGATGACAAGTGGATATCCGGCCCGTTCGTAGTCGATGTCGGGGTGGTAGCCCCGGATGATGCCTCGGTCTTCAAGGCGTTCGATGCGATTCCCAACGGTCGTGCCGGTCACGTCTGTGTCCTCAGCGATGTCCGTATCACGCTTGCCTCGCGCATCCACCTGCAATAAGTGGAGGATTCGCCGGTCGATGGTTCGTCTTCCATACGCTGTACACGCTGTCGAACGAGTAGAAGATTCAGGTCGGACGGCTTATGTCACAGAACGATTCCTCATAAATACACCTGCTTTACTGAGCGAATACTACTTTCGGAGATCGGTCACGATCTCGTGCCACATTTGCGCCCTGTATCTTGCAGGGCTTCCGAAAAATGAGTTGGAACTGGCAGTTTGATCGGAGGATGATCTACTCACACGTTCATGGTTGAAGCTGCACTTAGGATCCTTCCTGAACACCCGTTTCGTCATCCCCCACACTGATGCTACCTTCGTATTATTATCGCCTTCCTTTGTTGTAACAGCTCGTTCACCAGTTCCCGTGCCTGCTTCCCGGTTACTGCTGCGAGGTCGACTTTGAGCTGTTCGATCTCTTCCTCAAGTTCGGTAATTCGCTCCTCTTTTTTTTCAACCGTGGCCTCGAGGTCATTGATACGATCTCTTAGCAACCGATTTTTCTCGACCAGATAGGCATGGTTTTGCTTCGTTTCGTCACGTCTGTCAATGGTCGACGATTCGTTTTTGCGATGATCTCGAGCAATTCTCAAGAATGGGCACACTCGATTCTTTTCTCGTTACACCAGCCGTCATCGTGGCTCTCGCGTGAGAGTGACCACGTATGTGTTCGATGGGGCTGCAAGTGTCAAAGGTGTCTTCTCGAGAGCCAGTGACACCTGATGTCCTCGGAACCCACTTCTCCCTCCGTCTCGAGTTCGGACCGACGTCGACCGATCGAACGAGAAACCAGCACGTAACGAAACCACACGTACAACCGCGATCGCGGTGGGTCAGTCGTTTTGTGGATGTGGACCTAAGAAGCATATACTAACGAGTACAAACTTGACAGCGTGTCATAGAATACGTCTCATACCCTTTCCCTCGCGATCATACAGCCTACAATTCGCGTGTGACCCTATGAGATTTGGCAGTCATGGGTGTTGCTCGACAGCAAGACGGTGAATACTGCTTGTTGGGAACCATTGTATGACACGCTCTAATAAGGCAACGGTCAATCTTCTTTTCTGGTAGTTGGATAGTGATTATAGATAGCGTCTGAGTGACTCACGCCCGTGCTGCCTCGGAATCAGCATCGGTGAGCGACAGATCAAGCTCGATCGAGTCGTACCATACCGTCGGTTTCTTCGATCGGCCGGCTTGCTCAAATTCGAGCAGGTGCAACTCCTCAAGCTCCTCAAGATTCGTGTGGACCTGTCGGACGTCACGTTCAACAAGCCGAGCGGTCTCGCGAATACTCTCTGGTTCGTGTTGGACGATACTCCGAAGTAACTCGAGGTTCTTCGGGCGGACTACGCGGTGAAGGTCGTCGGGATCGTGAAACACAACCTCGAGATGCGGCTCGGGTCTCTCGCCGCGATCGAGTGCGCGAAGCGTCTCGAGCATTCCCTGCTCGTCGCCACTTTGGAACCGGATATGCATCGTACGCTCGCCGTTTGTCTTGCTCTTACTGTTGCTGTTACCAGGGTTCGCCATAATCTTTCACCTCTTGCTTGAATCGTTTAAACAGCGACTCTAAGCCGTTGAAGTCCACCGTTACGACGTCGTCAGGGTCACTTGAGCGGTGTTTGTGGTGCCGTCCGACGTCGGGATGGTCCGGGAAGTTGTCGTATCGGATGACCGTCTCACTGGCCGTCTTTCCGTACTGGAATGAGTATTTCACCCCTTCCGGATACCGATCTGACTCTGGCACTGACCACGCCTCGACTTCGACGTATGTGTCGCCGAAGTCCTCAGTTAGCTTGAGGAGACGCGTCGTCCCATCATCACCTTCGGCCATCAATTGTTGTTAGTCTCCACAACACTATAAGCGTTGTTGTACATCACAACAATCAATCCGCGTTCGCTCGCGACCGGCTCGTGTCGGCGTACTCGATGGCGACTGGCTCTAGCGCCTGAAGGATAATCTCCGCCTCAAGCGGGGAGAGGTCGAGTTCTCGGGCTGCGATTCGATGGTTGACCGTTCCATCGACGTACTCGTAGGCGTACTCGAGTGCGACTGCCAGGCCATCGAGACCATGCCGCTCGATGTAGACGTCGATGTCATCGTCTTCGGCGCGGCGAGCAATGGCTGCGATAAGTGTCGGCGTGATCGTTTGGGTCTCTCCGTTAGTCGAGAGTGTGAGTGAAATGGACTCGGCGTCGTATTCGTATGGACGTTGCTCTCGAGTTTTTTCCACTAAGCCAGCTGTTTCGAGTTTCTGAATATAGTCGTACGCAGTTCCCTGGGGGATGTCGAGTTCGTCGACGATCTCGGAAACGGTGACGAGGTCGTGGTGCAAGATATGAGCGTAAATCCGAGCCAGCGTTGGCGTCTCGAGGAGATCGGCGACCGTCTGGAGCTGTTGGATGGGCGGCTGGCCAGACCGAGGTGGTGAGTGCGCCATTTCAATTATGAATTATGGATAATTCAAGATAAGGCTTCCGGCGGTAGAGCAGAACTCGCGATTGTGGTGACTTCGGAGTTGTCCTCTGTGTCGGCACACCTCTCAGAGAGCGCGGTGACGAGAGATGATTGGAACATTCGTGCTGTCAGTGTATAATTATAACTGTGAACTAACAGTAACGGCGTGCAAGACTTAGAGTATGTGATCAGCGAACGACTGAGGTTCGCCCTCGGATCAAACTCACGAAATAGACTGACGGTAGGGACGCGAACTCAACACTCATGGGGCCGTACAGATGACGGTGAACGATCGGTGAGGGACTTCGATCGGCTCGTCGGGAAACGACGATTTCAGGTGGTCGTCGAGTTGCTCATCAAACTCCCGGATTTCTTCCTCAGATAACGAACCTCCGACTCCAGCGCTCGCCCGAATGCGCCCACGCCACGCGTCGTGTGAATACTCGATGGTAGTCTCGAACGAGAACGTCTCAATGTTTTGAAACTCGGCCTTGGATAGATCGCGCGTCCAGTCCGGATAGAAGCCGGTTCCACCAGCTCCCGGCCAATCGGAATTCCAATCGAGGATCAACTGTTCCGTTTCATCAACGACGTTCCTGTTCCTCGGTAGCCAATCAAAATGCGTGATGACGATTGTGCCGCCAGACGTAATAACGCGCTGCACTTCGGAACAGACGTGGTCACGATCGAACCAGTGCCAACACTGGCCCGCGGTCACGACATCGACGCTGTTCTCTCGAATCGGTATCTGTTCAGCCCTCGCCCAAATGTACTCTGTATTATCAGCCTCTTCTCTACTCGCACGACGAGCAACAGCGAGCAACTCCCTATCGAGATCAACGCCGATGACGCTACTCCCACGTTGGCGTAGTTCCCGAGCAAGAAATCCGGTTCCGGTGCCGAGGTCGAGGACTCGTTGATTCTCCGTTCCGACCCCAACCGCTTTCAATCGATCGAATAATTCGGATGGGTACGTGGCACGGTACCGTTCGTAATCTGTTGCTGCGTTCCCGAATTTGGGATCGAAATCCGAGGCTGATACATAGTGCGAGCGCATACCCGCGTCTTCAGGCGCGGGTCGAGCGGTAGACATAGCGTGTCCGAACCACGTTGCTACGAACCGCTGGATTTCCTACACTCTTCAGCAGCTTTAAGATAGTTTCTGACCATAGTGTGTGGTACGGATGAAAACCACACGGCATGCGACCTACAACCTTAACTACCACATAGTGTGGTTGCCCAAGTTCCGAAATTCGGTACTGGTTAATGAGGTCGCCGACCGTGTGCGTCGAATCCTCCACGAGATCGCCAACGAGAAAGGGTTGGAGATAATCGATCTCACGGTCCAATCCGACCACGTTCACCTTTTCGTGAGTAGCCCACCGAAGCACGCGCCTTCACTCCTTGCCAACTGGTTCAAAGGAATCAGTTCGCGGAAATACAACCACCGCTACGCCGACCACGACGGCGAGAAAATTAAGTGGGCACGTGGCTACTACGCGGGAACAGCAGGACGCGTTTCAAGCGAGACGGTTCAAGACTATATCCAGCGACACAGGGAGGGTGACATGTGACTGAACTTACCGAAACGCTTGAACTCAAGCTTGTGGAACCGACCGCCCACAAGCACCACAAACTCTACGAAACAAAACGGGCGTACCAAGACGCTCTCGAAGCCGCGTTCAACGCCAATTGCACCACACAGACCGAAGCGAACGATGTGGTGGTCAACTACGATCTTTCGGGGTACGCGAAGAACGCGCTCAAGAAGTACGTCCCACAACTCTGTGGCGGAAGTTACGACGCGAAAGAGCTTCACGGCGACCATCCCGTTCGGTTCACGAACGAGGGGCCGAAGCTCAACCACAAGCCACAGAACGCAATCGAGTGGTATGTCAAAATCCCGCACCACGACGACTATAACCTGTGGCTCCCCGCACAACCGAATCCCGAACAGCGGGAGTGGCTGGAAGCGTTGCACGCGGGAGACGCGAAGATGGGCGAGTGTCGGCTGTTCGACCGGGGTGTGAGTGGTACTTGCATGTTGTCGCAACGCGAGACGTGGAGGAACGAACCAGTTCGGCGGACGAGACGCCGATTGGGGTAGACATCGGGGAAGCTTCTTTGTTAACGGTGTGTCACCGTGACGAACGCGGCTCCCCGGCTACACCCAACCTCTGGAACGACGAAGGAAAGCGAGTCCGACAACTCCGTGAGACGTACTTCACGGCGACTCGACGCCTTCAGAAACGCGGAAGCGAACGTATCGCAGAGTCCTATGGCGATTCGCTTTGGCGACAGATTGACGACATTCTCCACACAGTCACGTCGGAAGTCGTTGCCTACGCCGACCAATTCGAGAATCCTGTGTTGGTCCTCGAAGATCTGACGCACATCCGGGAGAATCTGGACTACGGCGCGTTCATGAACCGGCGGCTCCACGGATGGGGCTTCGCAAAGATGCACGCTCAGATCCAGTACAAGGCCGCCGAGAAGGGGATTCGTGTGGAGACGGTGAATCCCGCATACACCTCGAAGTCGTGTCACTGTTGCGGGGAACAGGGCTACCGGCCCGATCAAGCGACGTTCAAGTGTTCCAACTCGAAGTGTTGGGTTTCGGAGTCCCACGCGGACATCAACGCCGCGCTCAATATTGCAGACCGCTACCTCAGCGGAGAGAGCCATTCAAGAAAACACACGGATAGCGATGACTCGGCTGAGGAAGGGGGCCGTTTGACCGGCCCGCAAGACAGCCAAGCTGATGCTGACACCCAGCAGGCGACGCTTGGAACGTATGCGTCTTGAAACCTTAGTGTCGAATCGTCCGGCCTGAAATCCCATGGTGGGATTCCCGCGACTTTAGGCGCGGGAGGAGGTCAATGGCTGTCGTCTGTCGTAGCCTCACTGAAACTCCCACACCGGAGTATCAATCTATTACGTTTGGCTGTAGTGATCAATATCTCCCTCACCTTATCGATACGATCTGTGGTATACAGCCTCTAAGTCTTGCACACCGTTACTGTCAGTTTACAGTTCAAATCTGCCACTGCACGGATGCTGATACTCACAAGTCGAAGGTTGAACACCAATAGCCTGTCCTACGCCAGCGCTGCCAATCCAATGATTCGATATTATATTTTGGATTGGAACTTTCACGCAATAAACAAAATCTAGTTCTATGTCTATGACCACACTCCAATCGTATGCGTTTAGGCGTAAACATACTCACAGCAGTCCTCGTCGTAATCCTCGTCTTCGTGATCGTCCCCGGCGGGCTCACCGCGGCGACGCCTTCTCACGACAGTGACGCGGCCGCCGAGGAGACGAGCAACACGAAACTCGGTAGCATCGATATTCTGATCGAGAACACACACATCGAGATCGGCGACGCCGAGCGCACCTACGAGATTGAATCCGTATCGGTTCACCTGGACGGGGTGACGATCGATTTCGACGGGAAGACGTACGAAATTTGTCGCATAGACATCACCATCGAGAGGATCGGAGTCAAAGTGTAGGAGCGGTCAGAGTTGAGCCGCGGTGCACGCGAGGTAGGAGAGGATCTGGCCCACCTTCCCGATTAATCGGTTTGAAGTGCATCAACGAACGTCGGCCACCCAGGATCGCTTGCTGTTCTGATTTGTGTTGTTTCGTCCGCGGACTGCTTAAGAACCGTTTCGACGAAGTCGATGCTCCGCTCTTCGTGTGCCGTTGCAAAGTGATACTGGCGGCTGAATATTCTTTAGGCTAGAGTGTAATTGGGAAGTATAGCCACGCTTGATGCTGCCACTCTCGACGACCTCCGCGAGTCTCGCGGAGATCGAGGACAAGAAGCCGACACAGCGGCTGATAGCGGTGATCAACTACCTCGAAGAAGACGACGATGGCAGAGGTAGCTGAACGGTACGGATACACCGGTCCATGGCTGTCTCGCTGGGTTGACCGGCTCGACTGGCTCGCTGATGAGCCGGTCAAGCAAGTCGTCTACGACGATACGCGTGAAGGCAGACCATCCGAACTCTCTGACGACGAGCACAAGCAGTTTGTCGAGGTACTTCACGAGTCTCCCGAAGAAGTTGGATACGACGCACCCGCTTGCTCTGTCCCACTAGCGCGTCACTATCTCTTCGAAGAATTTGGTGTTGAGTACTGCGAACGCCACATCCGACAACTGATGCCCAAGGTCGGGCTGTCCTGGAAGACAGCCCGGCCGGAGTTCCACAAGTCCGACGAACGAGCCCAAGAGGGCTGGGAAAATTGCTCTATTGAAAATGGGGGACAGCGTGGGGATACAGCAATTTTGATGGTTGCTATTCAGTAAAATACCCGCGATTGTGATTAGAATAGATTTGGTTCGAGATGATCACCTCAAGCATCGCCAGATTAGGTGAGAAAGTCGCGTCACTTCTCGGCCAAAATGCGTAATTCTTTGGCTCAAAATCTACTGACCCCGCCGCCGTACCGCATTTTCAATAGAGCAGTTTCTCGAGCGCATTAACGATCTCGAGCAGAAGCGGTCGATCACTCATCGTCGGGCACCTCGCTGACGACATCGATGATCTCCTGGGCGGTCGAACTGATCTGCCCGAGGCGGTCTTGGATTACCTCGGGATCGTCACCGTGCCACGCGGCGAGATAGAACGCTGATCCACTGGTATTCAGCCCGAAGAACCTCTCCGAAATGTACTGCAGCGCGGATGCAATCGCGTCCTCCGATCGGACTCCGGGTTCCATGGCGTCGCCTTCCTCGACGATCTGCTTGTGGAGACCGAGGATGAGGTCAACGGAGGGATACGCGATGTCATCAGTCACACTCTGGACTCTCTCACGCCAACCGATAATCGTTTCTGAGGAGGTTGCTCTCATCCACCCCCTATGCGATCTAGCCGAATGGTCGGTCGCGAGGGAAGCGAGGCGCTCCCTGCAGCCAGCGCCTCTGGACCATGTACGCGTTAATCGCCGACGTCGCCTCACCTCGGTCGATTGCGGCAAGCAATTCAGCGGCCTGCTCGCTGGTTCGCAGCGACCCGAAGACCCACAGATCCGTATCGAGGATCTTCACGCGTCAGACCCATACACCTGTTCAGACGTTTTCTCACGTGCCTCTTCGACGGCTCGTTCGAGGTCGCCCGGAACCTCGGGATGCCGACGCAGCTCCTGGTCGGCGCCCAATCGATCGGTGCGGCGATCGGCAACGTCATCGCGATCCACAACGTGATCGCGGCACTCGCGACCGTTGGGCTGGTCGGAGAGACGGGACGCGTCGTTCGTCTCAATCTGATCCCGGTCGTGTACTACCTGCTCACGGGCGGGCTCCTGACGACGTTGTTCGTTTACGTACTGTTTTCGACGGTTTTCTGACTGACTATCGTCTACTGTCGGGCAAACGCTCACAAAAAAGGAACCGAGTGCCTCGGGGCTTGACCCTGTTCACCGTACGTCGGGTGAGTCGGGACGGGACGTCCCCTCAAACCCGGGAGCATCTCGCCTACCGCGGTCTCGGTGGAGGAACACGAGGCCGCCGCCGATGTCGCTGCCGACAGTAAAGTCCTGGGCGGCCACAGCAGCCCAGAACGACGTGGTTTCCGTCGCGTAACCCGCGAGTCGTTCGGGGTTTGCAGGGTCGGTCACGTCGTGGACGGTTACGCCGCCGTCGTACCACGAGGCGTGGAGGCGGTTCGAAGTAACGTCGAAGTTGTGTGACGTGCGGAACGCGTCGACGTTCGGCGGATCGACGCGCGCGAGCTCCCGCGGGTCGTCGTAGTCGGAGACGTCGAAGATTTTGATGCCGCCGTAATCGTCGTTGTCCGGCTCCTCGACGAAATCCTCGGGGAACGACTCGGCGCCCACGTAGACCAGGTCGCCGTCCGGAGAGGGCTGGACGTAGTGGGCGTTCCCGGGTAGGGTGAGGTACTCCTCGATGTCAAATCCTGGATCGTCCGCCGTCGGTGCCTCCCCGAACTGTGCGAGCAACTGCGGATCCGTGGGATCGCTCACGTCGGCGACGACGATACCCGCATCCCAGAACGCCTGGTAGAGGAGGTCGTCCAGGACGTAGATGTCGTGACACGGGTTGACGCCGCCCATCGCAAATTTGGGGAAGTCGTCCTTGAGTCGGTACTCACCGACGACCTCCGGATTCGACGGGTCCCGTACGTCGACGATCGTGGTTCGCGCCTCACTGAACGCGGCGTCGCCGGATTCGTTGACGGTGAGGTAGGCGTAGCCGTCCTGGAGGAAGCTGTTGTGGATGTGGTGACCGATGTCGACGAATCCGATTTCGACCGGGTCGGTCCGATCGCTCACGTCGACGAGCGTGATACCGGGACCGCCGTTGCTCGCGAGGCTGGCGAGGTCGCCGTCGACTTTGGCGTCGAGGATCCCGCCTGCTGGGTCGGCGGCGGTCATCGATCCGACGAGTTCGGGTCGGCTCGGGTTTCGCCAGTCTACGATGCCGAGGCCGTCTACGGTCGCGACGTACGCGTACGGGCCTTGCGTTACGACCTCTCGCGTCCTGTCGACGGCCACGTCGCTGAAGAGTCGGAGGGTGTCGCTCGGTTTCTGCCCGGAGTCAGCGGAGCGTGCACTCCCAATACCCGTGATGCCGGTGAGACCGAGCACACCCGTCGTTTTCAACAGGTCGCGTCGCTGCGGTCGGCGCATAGTCACTTCCCTCCCCTCGAAGAGGTGCCGGTGACCGTGTCGGTCGGCACGTCTCTGCGATCGATCGCAACTGTACTCCCGCTCGCCTCGGACAGTGTTCGTTCTGGTAGTGTCATTGAACAATACGGGATGGTATTTGCACACATGAATTATAATTTCTGTTGAACACCTCAAAAACTGAAAAAGGGGGCCCTTGTCGGAATCTTTGAGCGACGGCGATTCGCCGAGTGTCGGCGAAACGGGGTTCTTGCGAAGGGTGGAGCCGCCGGAAATCGGGAGTTCGATAACTACCCCGCCTTTTCGAGTTCGTTAAACTGTCGGACCGAACTATCCGAAGATCAGTCGCGCGTTCGCGACCGGCTTCTCACTGGCTGCGGTCCGGCAGTATCAATACCCCTCGAGGGAGAGGATGTGGAGGCCAGTAGTAGCGTCGGAGACGTACACGTATCCGCTGTCTCCCGCAAGCGAGCTTTCCGCACCCCACGTGAACGGGACGTTATCCACCAGGCCCAGACGATCGGGATTCTCGCGACGGACCTCGTCGGCCCCCTTCGTCGGGATATACTGGTGGATCCGTACGGGATCTTCGGGATTCGAAACGTCGAACACCTGAACACCGGCCTTGTAATCGCCGCTGAATACGACGTCCTGCTGGTCGCCCACGCCCCAGTCGGAGAAGTGGCCCGTCCACCAGTACCCCTGGCTGCCGGTCGGCTGATTGGCGTGTTGTGGGAACTGGAACGAGGACAGGAGCTCGGTTTCGCCGTTCTCGAGGTTGAACTCGACGATGTGCTTGTATCCGGGATCTCCGGAGCCGACCTCCTCGCCGAGCAGGCAGATGTCCTTCTCGGGATGCGGGACCGCGTGGTGGCACGACCGAAGCGGGATATCAGCCTCCTCTTCCGAGTAGTCGAATGACGCGGCGACGTCGGGATCTTCGGGATCGCTCATATCGAGGACGTACATGCCGCGGTTCCAGTGGGCGAGGAACACGTACTCGTCGCGGACGTGTGCGGCGTGGATGGTTTCGCCGTCTCCCTCGTGCTCGTGTCCGTCGTCGTGGTCCTCACCCGGTTCCGGCATCTGGAAGGACGATACCTCCGCGGGATTTTCGCGATCGGAGATGTCGTAGACGACGAGTCCACGTCCGTGGCCCACCGTAAGAACGTACTCGTCACCGAACGCTTGGATATTGTGGACCCCGCTGGACGCGCCGTCGACGGTAAAGTGGCCGATGAATTCGGGATCGTACTTGTCAGTCGCATCGACGATGGCCCATCCGGCGCCCTCACCGTCCTCGTCGACCGCCCCCTCGTTGGCAGTGAACACCAGTGGTTCCGAGGGGTGGATGTCCGAGTTCCGGATGTCCCCTCCCGGCCCCGTTTCGATCGTCGCGGTCAGTTCCGGATCGGTGGGATCGGAAATGTCGACGAGTCGCACTTCGGGGTCGACTGTGATGAACGACCCTACTGCCGCGAGATCGTGCTGCTCGCTTACGGCACCGTGAGTATTGGCCCCGTCGCGCACACCGAGAGTCGTGTGCCCGATACGCTCGAGTCGCGGGTTTCGCCTGTCCTGTGACGCCGCTGCGGAACCCGTTCCGACGAGACTCGCGCCGAAGGCTGCCACGCCACTGGTACGGAGGAACTGTCGTCGACCTGTACTACCACTGTTGCCGTTCTCTTGCGCTGGCATGTTACCACGGTCCACTCTCCACCAATAAATTAGTGTGAGATAGTCAATCTATTGCAATTTCAGATTTATAACCATTTTCAACTAATATAACTGTTGCAGCTGAAAGAGTTGGTAGACGACGCCGAGATGGAACCCCGGACGCCTCTCAGCGGGTGTGCCGGTGCAACCGCAGACGGGTCTCGGTTGTGCCGGAACTGACGGACAGCAGACCGTATGATAGTCAGGAGTTCCGAACGACAGATTCTGTGCACGAGACGGGTAACTGACTCCGATTGCTTGTCGACTGTAAATGGATGTCTCAAACGGTATCCGAGTTCGAGTCTGCAATGAGTGATTTGCGTCACTTCTGAATCGTGGCTGCGACGGTACGCTATTCGAATCCGGCAACTCGAGCGAACGCTTCCGAAACGAGTATTCAAACCAAACCCCGATCACTCCAGCAGACTCGAACAACAGGCCGAGGAATTGATTCACAAAGACACGGACCTCCTGACCGTGGTCCGTGGATTTGACTTCAGCGAGGTCGCAGTCTACAAAGCTAGCGAACTCGAGCGGCTTCACGAGCGTGTTACAACCCTCGAGGATGAACTCTCTCGAAAGGACGACCGCATAGGTCGTCTCGAGGCCGAACTCGAGGCAAAGGCGCTTGCTTCGCGACTCTCGCAGCTACTGGCCGCACCGCTCCAAATCTATCCCGAACACAGCGACGATGAGAGTGAAGACGACGTTGAAAACGAGCCAGAGACCGAACAGACAGTAAGCTCTCAACATCCCGCAGACGGCGGTGTCGAACATCCGGCACCGCGCGATATCGAGCCGAATGATATTGCCATCCTTATCCGCAGTCGGACCCATCTCAAGAAATACGAACGGGCACTGGAGGATGCGGATGTTCCGTACTCGGTCGCCTCAGGGGTCGGCTTCTACGATTCGACGGAGATCACCGCGTTGGTGAATCTGCTTCGAGCGCTCGCCGATCCGACCGACGAACGGGCACTGTATGCTGCTCTTCGCTCGCCCATATTCGGTGTAACCGACGATACGCTCGCACAGTTGAAGCTCGATGGGGAGCCGCTCTGGGAAGCACTCGTAAACAGTGAGTACGATGAACTCACAGACTGCTACGAATACCTCCGAGAGTGGCAGCGACGAGCGGGCGCCAGCAGCGAAGGGGCTACTGGCTTCGACGGGTCGTGGGCAGCGTTCCTCACGGAGATTCTCGCAGCGTGACGGCAGAACAGATCATCGACGGGTATCAACAACTCATCCGTCGTGCCCATTCGAAGGGCGTTCGCATTATTGGTGGGACGCTGACACCGTTCAAAGGAGCAGGGTACTACTACACAGAGGGCGAGCAGAAACGCCAACAGGTCAACGAATTTATCCGGACGAGTGGGGCATTCGACGGCGTCGTCGACTTCGACAAGGCAATTCGCGATCCCGACGACCCCAAGCAAATCCTTCCGAAGTACGATAGCGGTGACAAGCTTCACCCGAACGACGCCGGCTACCAGGCGATGGCAGAAGCAATCGACCTCTCGCTGTTCCAAGGCCGTGGGCGAAGCCAATAGAGGACATCGACCCCGATCCCATCTTTACGCGACACCGTCCTGCTCCGATCGATCCGATAGACGACAAGCCGTCCCTTGAGGAGATCTGCCATGGCGTCGTCGTACACCAGCGCCCCTAATCTCGGACACGACGAGGTCGCCATCGAAGAATCCGCGAGCGAATCGATTGACCATTGCCTCGACGTCATCACCACGGCGCTCCAAGAAACACTTGCCGAGTTCGTATCTAGCGACACGGCAGTTCAGTCCCTGGACCCAATATTTTCAATAGGTTCCGGCAAGCACTTTAGAACTGATCACGTTGGTTACGTCTGCACAGAATTTCGAATTGAGGACGTAGTCTTGCTTGAACCACTATTTTCGCTGTCGAAGAGACAACAACAGGTGATTTCCGAAATAGGCGATGACAAACGCCCCGACGGAAGCGAGAAACGGAGGGAGGCCAGCAACTACTGTCCCTACAACGTAGAGTCCAGTGAATTCAATTGTGGCCACCGCACAGGCGATGAGTATCCACACAACTGCCTTCCAGGTCTGGTCGTACTGTGGCCAGTAGTCCTCATAGGCAGTGGGAATGCCGACCGCGAGTGTCATCACCAAGAGGAAACTACCAGATGTCCCACCGGGTAACGATTGAAAGGCATACGCTATGGGGGCAGAAACAAGAATTGCCGTGAAAATTGTAACGTTACGCTGTGTCGTGACCCATTTACGTATCCTGGAAATCGTACCTGTGGTCGGCATAGAGAGTCGGTCTTGCGCAGGACAAGTATATATGATGGAAACCACCTGAGATTGGCTCATTGCAAGTCGGTCATGGAACGACCGGATGGTCGTGATCACCGGACCGAACAAGGAGGTGAACCTCGCCGCAGAACGTCCAGATGTTTGTCGCGAACTTCGGCAGCATCGTGGCTGGCAATACCCGAGCATTGAAAAGGTCAAGGCGTCCAGAAAAATCGCAATACAGACATAAACAAGACCGTGACTTGCCGTCCTCGGATACTTCTAGCAATAAGTGGAGAAAACGCTTTACCACGTAAATGAGGTGCTTTTGCAGCGCACATGATTACAACCCAGTAACAACTCAAAGCTATGGACTCCACGGATGGTACCACCCAGTTCTACGCTATCTTGGAGGGAATGAAGGCAAGTCAACTGCAATGGCATCTAAGTTCTAGAACGATTCGATATGGTGTTGAGATTCAGTGGCAAGTTGACGTCAACGATGGATTCCGAAATCTGCCGCCGATTCAATCAGACAGACAGTCTCAGATATCACCCCGCTCAAACGTTGATACGCCGAATACGACCGGGATGATGAGCCAAGCAGCTAATGAAAGGACTGCTACACTCAGAATCAATATCGAATTTTCACCTAGTAGAACGATGAACAGTTGACTATATGCTTCAGTCGGGTCAACTAAGTTGACAATGTAAACTACCCTGCCCTACTCGCTCCCTCCCGCCTTGCGGCGGTCGGTCACTCCTTGAGGACGGGGCTTTGCCGCAACGACATTGTGCCCCGCGACCCCATGCATGGACGCGGCCCGGCTTTCTCTTACCGTCCACGAAGTGGGCAACGAACCGAAGTGTTGCTGCGGTTCGTATTTACCGGACCCGTTTCGTGGATTGTCCCGCCGATTTAATTCCCGGTGTTCTCACGCTCTCCCCTCAAAATGGGGGCGGGGATCGAACCCGCTCGCGGTCGTCGTTCCCGAGTACCGGACGCGATACTCTCGCGCCACAGGTGCCAGTTTACTCGTGGCACCTACTGTCATGGGCTTGTGCCATGGCAGTAGTATAGTACCATACGGGTTTGAGTGTCTTAACCCTTCTCGAACGGGTTTCCTCTCCTCCCTACTCACTCCCTCCGGTCGTTCGTTGAGGGAGGAGGCTCCACCCTACCGCGTGCTGAACTACGGTTGTACTACCGGTGAAAAACCCTGCTATCGAAGTGATCCACCAGCTGGTGTAGAAGACGGCGAGAATTCCAAGAGCAATAAATAGCGCAGAGCGACTCGTCTGGACGACAGACGAAATAGCGACAGAAAGCGAGACGGACAGCGAAGCCAGTGTCAACGTGGCAGTGATAAACACGATAAGAGGAGTGAGACAAAATTCAGTGAGCGCGATGCTGATTAGGACGCCGACCAGAAGACCAGCTCCGACAGGAAGGATTGTCCAAGAAAGCCTGCTCAGGAGTCGTCCAAAGAAGAACTCACGGCGAACGTACGGCGCCGATAAATAGAGACGTAACCGATGAATTTCACGATCCGCGGCAATAGCATTGTGTCCAACAAGAACCCCAAACACGGGGACGATCATTCTGAACCCGCCGGCACATATAACAAGTAACTTTGTAGTCGTGAGTGCATCTCGTGGTGCTAACATCAGATATCCAAATAGCATCTGAACTACTGCAACCATGATGAACACGAAAGTCGCCGCGAGTGTTCGCTCCCACTTGAGGAGATCATGCAAATCGTAATACCAGATCTGGCGCACGCTCTCACTTGATCCAATCGCATCGTGAATCATTGTACGACCTCGAGAAAATCAAGTCCTCGGCGCGCTTGCGCGACCCCAACCGCAGCGAGAGTCGCTCCGGCGTGATCTCGAGATCGTAGACGCTCATCGCCACGCTGGCGATCCCGTCAACGTCGATCGCCTCCAGGAGGCCATCGACGTGTTCGGTCGCTGGGGTCACGACGTCGGCCTCCCAGCGCGGCGACGACGTCGTGTCGACGATTAGTTTGGCGGCGAGTTCACAGCCACGCTCAGTCGTCAGCCCGGTGATCGTCTCCGTCCGATCGGTCCGCGGGTCGCTGGCGTAGGCGTCGGCCTCGTAGGTCCCGCTGACCTTGCAGTCGTACTCGATCTCGAGCGTCTGGCCGTCGGCGATCTCACTCCCCGACTGGACCGTGATCTCGCCGGTCGAGTTGCTGATCGTGTAATCCCGGAGGAACTGATAGCGCTCGCCGGTCGATGCATCGCGAACTGTCTCGGTCCCGGGGACGACGTTACTCTCCTCGAGGTGCTCTGTCGGATCGCTAGACGGCGTCGCCTCAATCTCGTTATCTTCGTAGAAAGCGAAGAGACGGATTACTTTGGTATCCGAATTCCGTCTCCTCACCCGAGAAATCGTTGCGAAAGCTAAAAACGTTGTCGGGAATCCGGGCGAACCCGCCGACCCCGCAGGGGGTGGCGGGTTCGCCGAGCGGACGATGCTCACGTTCCAAGCACTGCGGATCGAGCTCGGGAAATCCTACCGCCAGACGATCGATCTGTTGAGCGAAATGCCCGGCATTCTCGACGAAATCGGCCTCACGCGGCTTCCGCATTTTACCGTCCTGCGTGACTGGTTTGAAACCATCTCGGTGGAGACCTATCGTGCGTTTCTCGGCGAATCAGCCGAGAAACGCACTGGCCATGCCGCGATCGACTCGACTGGTTTCGACCGCGACCAGCCCTCGCGGTACTACGCGACGCGAAAACACTACCGCGTCCGCTCGCTCAAAGTCACCGCCCTCGTGGACGTGAAAACGCTGTACGTTTACGACGTTCACTGTACGACCACGAAAAAACACGATGCGAAGATTGGTCCGCAGGTCACTCGGCGAAACGCCGAGGACCTGCGGTCATTGGCCGCTGACCGTGCTTACGATGGAAAGCCGTTCCGAGACGATCTTCATCTTGATCGCATCCGACCGTTGATCAAACACCGGATCTCCTCCTCGCTTGACCGGGCGCACAACGCCCGGATGAGCAGCCGCTGGTACAACCGCCGCTGGATGGTTGAGACCGTCTTTTCGTCGATCAAGCGCACGCTCGGCTCCGCCGTGCGTGCGCGAAGTTGGTACCTCGAATTCCGCGAGATGGTGCTCAAATGTGCCGTCTACAATCTTCGTCGAACAGTTAGATGTCAGTAGAATTAACCGCAGTGTATCGGTTTTCGACCGGCGGTGGCGTTAGTGAAAACGCCGAAATCAAGCCTCGTCTAGCGATCCTACGAAGCAATTAAGTACCCAATCCGGTGTAGCGAAATCATGATTTCAGAAATTACGATTTCCAAAATCGGAAATTCTATTTCGGTAGGGGTGGTACCAGCGGTATGGAGCAATTCGTTGATCGGGACATCGAACTAGATCAACTCACGGACTGCTACGAATCCGAGACGGCAGACTTTGTCGTCATCTACGGCCGCCGTCGCCTCGGCAAGAGCGAACTCATTCGTCAGTCCATCTCTGACCGGGACGACGCCGTCTACTATCAGGCAGTCGAGTCCACCGCCCAGAACCAACTCGAACAGTTCGTCGACACCGCCACCGCGCAGTTCCCGTCGCTACGCAATGTCCGCCGCGACTGGGAAGCGCTCCTCGAAGCGCTCGGCGAGGACGACGCCGTTGTCGTCATCGACGAGTTCCCGTTCCTCATCGAAGAGGACGAATCGCTCCCCTCTCGGATCCAACGCGTCTGGGACATGAAACTGCAGGAAACCGGCATGACGCTCATCCTCGTTGGCTCCTCGATCAGCGTCATGGAAGACAAGGTACTCTCTGGAAGCGCACCGCTGTACGGTCGGCGGACAGCGACAATCGACCTCAAACCCCTCGATGTAACTGATACACGCCAGTTCTTCCCAGACTACGATCCCGAGACCGCTATCACGGCGTGGTCGATCTACGGCGGCACTCCCTACTACCTCCAGACTATCGACCCCAACCAGCCGCTCGGAACGAATGTCCAGCAGGGGATTCTCTCGGAGCGCGGTCTCCTGTACTCCGAACCCGAATTTCTGCTCCGCACCGAACTTCGACAGCCGAACACGTACTTCAGCATCCTCCGCGCGCTCGCCCACGGACAGCGCACCCCGAACGAGATCGCGGGCATGGCCGGCGTAGAGTCAGGCTCGCTCAGCACGTACCTTCAGAAGCTCCGCCGACTCCGCCTCGTCGAACGCCACATCCCCGTGACGGAATCACCGACGGCCTCGAAACGCGGTCGGTATCGCACCGCCGCGCCGCTGTTCCGGTTCTGGTTCCGGTTCGTCTACGGCAACCAGGACCAGCTTCGTATGCTCGACGACGACGCGTACGACGAACTCGTCGCACCAGAACTAGCAGACTACGTGAGCCCGCTGTTCGAACGACTCTGCCAGCAAGCGCTCCCAGATCTCATCGACCGACAATTCCGTGACGTCGGGCAGTGGTGGTTCAAGGAACACGAACTGGATGTCCTCGGCCTCACCGCCGACGGCCTCGTCGCCGGCGAGTGCAAGTTCACGTCCCAACCCGTGAGCGAAGGCGTACTCGCCGACCTCGAACGAACAGCGTCGGAGGTCCGGTGGCCAGAAGGGCCAACAAACAGGGAGCCGCTGTACGCCTTGTTCAGCCGCTCCGGGTATACTGACGATCTCAAGAACGTCGCTGACACGCGTGATGACGTCCGACTCTTCGAGTTGTCCGACCTGATTACTAGCAGTGGTAACTCGTGAACAGTACCTCCCCTTGGGTGCTGAGATCAACGTAGGTGTGGCGGTCTGGAGAGAACCGTTTTGTCGATGCTGAAATAACGGGTAGAGAAATCGTCCTCGGACATTGGGTGAGATATCCGCGATAGCCAGTGAGCTACCGACAGGGCCAGATGCTCAATCCAGTACCGGGTGGGACCGCCCGATGAATCCGAGAGGTGTGTTTCGTGTCTGGTCGAGTGCCCGGTGTCGATTGCGGTGTTCTTCGGATGTCGCGCGTAAGCATTCCCGCCACACCATCATTGGAGCGGACCTAGTCGTATCGTTGACCCATCAAAGGCCAGCTAACAGACTTATCGTCACTCCACCGACCAACACGACCACGACAGCTTGCAACGAACGAACGGCAAGCCGACCAGAAGCACGTCGCAGCGCACCGACAAGGCCGACTAGACCTATGGTACCGGAGACGATCATCCCGAACGTTATCACGAAAAATAGCGTTGCCGACGGTCGGGTGAGGTCGGGGAGGACCATGGAGAGACTGACCAGTCGCCATACCAGCCACAGTCCGGCGAGCACACCGATACCGAGTACACCACCCGTGGCCGGAATCAAGCGAGTGCCAGGGCGACGACGAACAGCAGACTGGCGATGGCTAACGGCGAGATGAACTGTTGGAGTACAACCACCATGGGCGTGGCGAGCGCAACGATCATCCCGACAGCGACGGTGCGCTATAGCGTGAGCCAGCATCGTCTAACTCATCGAACTGAGCAGGCGTCGCGGCCTCAACGGGTTCTTCGACCATTGCAATTCTCTCCACATCGAAGCGAGAGTAGTCCGGGAATCTCGCCCATCGATTCGACGTTCTCACGGGGCTCGTCGATCAGTGTTTTGTGGGTATCGAGGTCTGTCTCGGAGACAGTGATCAGCGTCACGCTGATCTATTGATTGACATTTTTCTGACATCGTTCACTGGCCTCCGGACGTGAATTCGAGCTTCCGAGACGCGACGAAGCCGAGGACGACACCGAGACCGAAGATCACCAAGCGAGGCGGACCTCGCTGCACGGGACGTTCATACTGTTCGTCCGGTTTTCGTCGACCGCTTTCGGTACGGTACGATCCAAATCGGACCGGGCATGATTTTCGAACCATCATCCGAACGGAGGGGCCAGTCCCTCCTCAGGATTCGTTCAAACATGTTTACCCTCGCCGGGCTGTGCCGTCAATCGTTCGATGAGAGCGCCGACGATTGCCCGGTGGAGCGTGTCATACAATGGTTCCCAACAAGCAGTATTCACCATCTTGCTGTCGAGCAACACCCATGACTGCCAAATCTCATAGGGTCACACGCGAATTGGAGGCTGTATAATCGCGAGGGAAAGGGGATGAGACGTATTCTATGACACGCTGCGGTGGCCAACCAATGAGGGGTGGATGCCGTCCGACAACACAAATTTCGGCGGGGCTGGCTGGCCGAACACGGTCTGAATGTCTACAACGGAGTCCGACACGCACGGAGTCCGACTCGCGAACCAGATCGACGTCCCCCCAGGCATCCGATTGTCCCCGAAGAACGTCACCAATAGCGATGAGATCCTCGTTCGTCGTTGCTCTCCCGCGTGAGTGCTCGTCGGGTGTTCACACCAGCGTTCATTCGAACATGTTGTTCGGGCTGATCATGGGGTAGTGACTTCGCTGAGATAGAACTCGCCGCCGTCAATGTCACTCGATCGGGTCGTCGAAGAACTCCTTGACGATGCACTCTTCGGCGTTGTGGAGCACGATACTCGCCGTCGATTTGCTCACGTCGAGGATCCCCGCGAGCTCGGTGAGCGAACACTTCCGTGGCGTGTCGTAGTAACCGCGCTCGAGTGCTTCAGTCATATACTGCCGTTGGCGGTCGGTCAAGAGTTCCGTCGGATCGACCGATTGGGTGACCCGAAGAACGTCGAATGTGAATCCAGTCTCCTCTAATTCGTCGCTGAACTGTGAGAGCCGTTCGTGCGAGGTCGTGAGCTCACAGACGATCCAGCCGTCCTCGATGGTGTACGGGAACTGCGGCAGATTGCCCGAGGCCAAGAGCGCGCGAAAGGGCGGGGGAACGAACGGGAGCTGAAATTGCAGTAAGACTGTGTGATCGTCTGCATGGAGGACGTCGTAGGATGGCACTCGTGTCTCTGGTGCGTCCTCGAATACGTCGAGGATGACTGCCGGGTCTCCCACGGTCGCTTCGAGTACGACGACCAATCCCTCCTCGGTCGGGGAGGCGCTCAAAAGTCGAAACTCATCATCGGGATACTCACTGGACAACCGGAAGGGACCACCAAGGGAGGTCCCCGGTGGTTTGAATCGAACTCGGGCCTTGGGCATACACCGTATTGTCGGTGCACGGTCTTATTCCCGTAGCTTCGAACATGTTCTAGCGTACCACCAATACCGTCGTCCCCGTTCGAGCCACTATGGACCCGTCCGAAACCGAACCGACAGCAGACTATCTGGGTCAAGGAGCGGCTCACTCCGGTGAGCAAGCCCGATGGCCAGGCACACACCCCGTGAGGCGTATTGTCCGGGCGTTCCTGGGTATAGAAGCGACGTCATTCTTCCTTGCCGCCATGGTACACGCAGGTTTCCGTATCCAGGGATACGAGCATCGGGAGGCGATGATCGCCGAGAGCGTAATCGGCACTGTTCTCCTCGTCGGCCTGACAATGACCTGGATTCGGTCGCGCACGATGTTCTCAATCGCCGCGGGCGTACAAGCATTCGCTCTGTTAGGGGCTTTCATCGGTACTTGGACGATCGTCGTTGGGATCGGCCTCCGGGCGGTTCTGGATATCGTATATCATGCCGTCATTGTGCTCGTGTTGATGACTGGTCTGGTGGTGGCATGGCGTTTGCGCGGAACCAGAGCGACCGGCTGATCGTGCACGGAATCGATACCGACGATTTGCTGACCCAGAAAATCGTCACTACCGTTTTGCTATCTCCTCGTTTCGGGTTACAGTACGTTACTTTCACGAGCCATGACCGACTATCGTCTCTCATTCAAACCCGCAATCGGCCTCTACGGTCAGCACGATCCGAGTGCCGCCCTTTTCGAAGATGGCACGCCCGTCTTCGGCGTCGAAGAAGAGCGATACACGCGGGAGAAACATGCAACAGACACATTCCCGGAGCGCGCGATTCGGGCTTGTCTCGACCATCGAAACCTGTCCCTTTCGGACCTCGATCGAATTCTCCTCCCGTACGATCCGCAGCTCCGTGGTGAAATTGCTTCTCACTACGTTTTCGATGCGATCCGAGCGCCTGGGATCGGACGAAAACTCACTGCGCTCGAGCGGACGCTCGTTACGCAGGTTCGGAGTCAGTTCGTCCCGACGCGGCAGATCGAGAACCGCCTCGAGTCGATCGGTTCGCCAGTGCCGCCGATCGAAACGATTCCGCATCACCGTTGTCACGCCGCGAGCGCGTTCCACCCGTCGGGGTTCGACGAGGGTGTCGTACTCACGATCGACGCGAAGGGCGAGTACGATTCGACGGTCGTCTGGCACGCCGATGAAGATGGATTAACCCGAGTCCGGACGTACGAACACCCGAACAGTCTCGGGCTCTTCTTCGCCACAGTGACGGAGTACCTCGGGTATCGGATGTTCAACGGCGAGGGGAAGGTGATGGGGCTTGCGCCCTACGGGGACGAGAACCCCGAGATCGAATCTGCCCTTCGGGAGCTGATCGACACGGGCGTCGACTACGATGTCACCAAACTGACGAAACGCTGGGGAACCGGCCACGGCGTCGAAACCCTCGAGGATGTATTCGGCCGTCCTCGACACGAGACACCCGGCGAGTTCGACCAGTGGGAGAAAGACCTCGCTTACACTGCCCAGAAACTGCTCGAGGAGACGGTCGTCGACATCGCGGAGACCGCCGTCGATCAATTTGATACGGCAAACGTTGCGATCGCGGGCGGCGTCGCGCTGAACTGCAAACTAAATAAGCGCGTCCGCGAGTCGCCGGCCGTGGACGACGTCTTCGTCCAGCCGGTCGCCCACGACGCGGGTCTCGCGCTCGGTGCGGGGTGGGCACAGCAGCCACCGTCGGCAGTAGACCGCCAGACCGGCGTCTATCTCGGTCCCGAGTATGAGACGGACGAGATCCGATCGCTCCTCGAGACGAACAAACTCGAGTACGCGGAACCGGACGACCTCGAGCGATACGTCGCCGAACGGCTCGCAGCGGGCGACCTCGTCGGCTGGTTCCAGGGCCGGATGGAGCTGGGGCCGCGAGCGCTCGGGGCCCGGAGCATCCTCGCCGATCCCCGCAGCGCAGATTCCCGAGACCGCGTCAATCGGTTCGTCAAACACCGTGAGGAGTGGCGCCCGTTCGCGCCGTCGATGCTCGAGTCGGCTGCCGAGGAGTACCTGATCGACGGCGGCCCAGCGCCGTTCATGATCGACGCCTACGACGTTCGGCCAGAGAAGAGTACGGATCTCGAGGCCGTCCTGCACCCGGCCGACGACTCGACGCGCCCGCAGACCGTCCGCGAGGACCAGCATCCGCGCTACCACCGGCTCATCTCCGAGTTCGCCGACCTCACCGGCGTACCGGTTCTCCTCAACACCTCGTTCAACGATCACGCTGAACCGATCGTCCGGACGCCGACGCAGGCGATCAAGGACTTCTACGGAATGGGGCTTGACGTGCTCATTCTCGAGGACTTCGTGATCGAAAAGGAAACGGCGAAAACTGAGCACGATTCGGAACTGGCGTTCGAAGAGCGCGACGTGGCGACTACGGTACCGGAATAGGACCGGGATCCACGACAATTCAGTTAGCGAGACGACGAGCTTAGTGCGTCGCGTGTGCCTCGAGGGAGTCGACTAGCGTTTCGGCGGGCTGGAAGCCGTCGTCGATGCAGGCGACTTCCTCGCCGTCTATCAGGACGATGCGCGTCGGGACGCTCTGGACGTTGAACTCGGTAGCGAGGTCGGGAACGAGTACAGCGTTTACTGTCGTCACGGCGCCCGGAGAGCTGCGGGAAACGCCTCCGAGCACCGGCTCCATCGACTCACAGTCGACTGGTTTCTGGAATTCTCCAGAAGACTGCTTTTCGCACTCATTTCTTCAAATGAGACATCAGTATATTAACGTGTGAAGCTGAACAGCTTCAGTAGACGACCAACGCCAGATAGAGTTGTCCGATCCCCGCGAGGATCATTATGCCGCCAGCAAGTCGTTTCAGATGCCCCGAATACGCCGCAAGTCGACCCGAACTCACGACCAGTCCCATCCCGGTCGCGACCGTCACCGCAATCATCAGGGCGACTACGCTACCGACGTAGGTCACGAGGACGAGCACCGTCGCCTCGGCCGGTAGGGACAGCGAACGGGCGACGACCGCGAGGAAGATAGGCGCGACGCACCCGGCTCCCGCGAGCGCGTACCCTGCGCCGAAGATTCCGAATCCGAGGATGCTCGAGCGCCGCTTCGGAAGCGGAATCGATAGCGAGGGAGCGCGACCGACGACAACGAGAGTGCCGAAGAACACCAGCAGTCCGCCGACAAGCGACTCGAAGATTGTGAGGTTGGATAGCGTCTGCTGGCCGATCACGAACGTCACCCCGATGAGGGCCGCGAGCGTTCCCAGAACGCCAATGCCTGCGGCGATGCCTCGGGTCGTCGCCCCACCGAGTGACGTGTCGTCGCCGTCCGTCCGACTGACGTAGAACCCGACGTATCCCGGCAACAGCGGATACGCACATGGACTAAAGAAGGTTGCAATGCCGGCGGTGAGCGCGAAGACGACCGTCGACAGGAGCGATGCATCGATCACGCGTTCGTCCCCGCCTCGAGCGCCTGTTCGATCCCCGCCACGAGTTCGTCGGCCGTTTTGACGCCGGTGTCAGACCACTGGACACGTCCGGATGTATCGATCGAAACGGCAGAGGGATAACCGCCCGCAAGATACTGTGCAGTCAGTTCCGCAGTCGGGTCGAGACCAAGCAACCAGTCCCCGCCGTGTTTCTCCCACCAGTCGACCAGTTCCGCTTTCGTCACCGATCGTCCGATCGCTTCGCTCGTAATCGAAATGAATAGCACGTCGTCACCGATGCGATCGTTCGCTGCCGCAAGTGCGGGCATCTGTTCGATACACGGTGGACACCACGTACCGAAGAAATCGATGAACGTGGGTTGGTCGGACGCCGGAACACGGATCTCGCCGGCTTCGCTTCCCGGCGCATCGATCGTCTTGATTGTGAGCGGTTCGGTGTCCGTAGACTCCGCTCCATCCGTATTCCCGGTTTTGGTTTTACTTGGTCCGTCTCCGAACGAGGGTGGACCGCGTATCGCCAGTGCACCTGCGCCACCGATCGCACCCAGACTGCAGACTCCGGCGAGGATATCCCGTCTGCGCATCTTACGCTGACACCACCGTTTCGAGATCGGCGACTACCCGTGAAATCTCGACCGTTGCCCCTCTGGGATACGCTCGTTCAACGATCCCCCGTTCGTTCGCGAGTAGGATCAAATTATAGTGGGGGAACCGATACTCGAGCGAATCGTACTTTTCGGCATCGACCTTCTTGAGCGGCAACCCAATTTGGTCAGTCATGATCTCTTTTGCCGCTTCGTACCGCTCCGGTCTGAGAAAGTCCCAGTTCCCGGCCTCGAGATCGACTCCCTGCTGGCCGGCGAACGTCCGAAGCGCGTCTTTTGTGTCCCGTTCCGGATCGAACGTCATCGCGAGCAGTTGGATATCGTCACCGTACCCGTTGGCAGCGGCCGCTTCCTGTGCACGGCGGAGTCGTAGTATCAACACAGGACACATTCCATCGGGACACGACGTATAAAAGAAGGTCATCAAAACGGCCCGATCGCTCTCGAACTGGTCTGTCGAGATAGTCTCACCGGTCAGGGGGTTGGGGAGTTCGACTGGCGGGAGGTCGTCGCCGTAACTCGGATGCGACGACTCGCTCAGATCTTGCTCCGACGGACCGAGAATCGCTCCGTCGGCACGTTCTCGCTCACTGCTGTCGCTGTTGTCTGCCTACCCTTCGCCACTCGAGAGAGAGTTCAGACAACCTGCAGCGGTAGTGACACTCGAGGCAGCGATCGATTGGAGACACAGACGTCGGTTCATACGTTTTCGTTTCGGAGGGGATCGTAAATCCTGAACGGCAATTCCCCGAGTCGGAAAAAGTGCGAGCGGTACGGGAGAGCGACGAACGTGAATGGTGCTCGGGCGCTTGCGATATTACTTCTCCAACGAAATGAGAACGAGCACCATCCCACTTGAAACGATAGCCGCTTGCATGAGGGCGGCGGACGCGCTCGTCGTCTCGAACACGAGGTAGATGAGTCCTTCGCAGATTGCACCGACACCGATGAAGACGAACCCGCTAGAGACGTACAGCATCGGCGTTTGACCGCTACGTCGATAGCCGTGATACGCCAGATACGCGACGACGAGACTCAGAACGAACGTTATCAGTTTGGCGATCACGAACAACGCTTGCATCAGTCATCACCCCGGCGATCGGTCCAGAAAGACGTGTAGTCGTCAGCGAGCATGTCGCGCGTTTCCAGCGTCAGCGAGAACGTGCCATCGGTGATCTCGATGTGGAATTCCTCGAGTGCCATCTCGAACTTGTTTCGATGCGAGCCGTCCGGATCGACGGTGTTGCGTTTCTCGATGAGGTCGTGGTCCTGCAGTACCGACACTCGCCGATAGATCGTCGCAAACGAGGCGTCGCATTCCTCGTTGTGCGTTTTCGCGGTCTTCGACCCGTGATCCGCGGCGAGGAGTACGTCATGAGCGCGGATGAACTGAACAGGACCCAACAGGAAGGCGTTACAGATCGGACAGCCGTCCGCCAGGAATCCGCTGACGAGACCACCGAGTGCCCAGCGATCCTCGCTACTCGCGCCGTCGGCCTCGTCCTCGTCGTCGACCTCGAGACCGGTTTCGACTACTTCGGTCACCAGTCGCTGTGCGGCGTAGACGCCTGTCAATAGCGCGATCAGCGTTAGACACAGGTAGTCGACAGGTGTCCGCGGAACCATCCGAGCGGACAGTGGGTTCGAAATGAGACCGGTGACAAGCCCGAAAAGTAGGAACACACCGATTCCGGCGGCCGTTCCCCACAGCATCACTCGCCAATCCGATTGGATCGATCGGACGAAGTCGTATGCCGTCATTTCGCCGCCTTGGTCGTGATCGCGCAGTGTTCCGGATGGCCCGCTCGTCCGAGGAAGAACAGCAACAGGGCGAGCCCGCCAACGCGAAGTAACGCGCCGTCGTACGGGAGTACTGCCACCCCTCCGGCGAAGCCCAGAAAGCCGAGGAGGCCAGCACCGCAGCTCGCACAGCCCGACGCGAGGAGCCCCGGGACGACGCCAGAGAGGTCGGTGAGAATCGAGAGGCCACCAATTCGTAACTGTGCGATAGCATTGACAATCGCAACGCCCGAAAGCAGGGCGTAGAGGACGATGACCACGACGCCTGACCAGCCATCGGTTCGGTAGACCGTTTCCGTAAGCGAGACGAGGACGTACTCGAACCAGTGGAGTCCGTCACCGAGCATCTGAATCGAGAACTCCGGCATCGTACTGAGAATCAGGAGGACGTACGTGGCGACCGTGACGAGGACGAGTCCGATCGTGCCCCACCACGTCTCGAACGGGTACGAGATCGCTTCGGAGAGGTTCGTCAGGTACCCGCTGATCGAATCGCGCATGAACATCTAGCTGCATCGATGCAGGGATGACTAAAATCTCTAACTTCGATTTGCTGGGTCAGCAAATCAGCGGTCCCGTTTACGTAATCAGAGAGACAATGTAACGACGAGTAACCTATCTACAATGACTCATGAACGCGACGCAAACGAGGGTTCGTCTCGACGGCGAATGCTCGCCGCACTCGGTGCTGCATCGACTACTCTCGCTGGCTGTATGGACGTCCTGTCGGACGACGGCAACGGAATCGGTAGGGGCGAAATGGTGACCGGCCCCACGAACTGGCCCGCTATCGATAGGGGGCAGGTAGTCTCCGACTTGGAGGATCTCGACGAGTGGTCTGTCCGAACTGGTAAACTCTCGGCCGATTCCGACGAGGCGCGACTCGGATCGCAAGCGGCGGTCCTCGAGAGCAACGAGGCGACGGCCCGCATGGAGCTTCGGTTCGACGACGGAATCGATTTCGAAGACTGGGATACCTCGCTGGCGGTCAAACCGGAATCCGCCGATCGAATCATCGTCGAGTTTCTCGCCCCGACACAGAGCAAGCGTCTCACCAGTATCCGAATCGTCCCGGACGGGTACGACGGCTGGTTCCGAATGGACTGTGGCTACCAGCAGAAGCCACAGGGCGATCCGGATCTGTCGAACGTCACCGGTCTCAATATCATCGCGGACGGACCGGACGATGGACCGACCAGGTTGCTGGTCGACGACCTTCGCCGAACCAAATCAGCCAGCAATGGTGCCGTAATCCTCGCGTTCTACGGCGGCCACAGTTCGCACTACGACATCGCGGCCGGGATGCTCGCAGAGCGCGACTGGACCGCGGCGGTTCCAGTCAGCCCCGAGCGAATTGGGAGCACCGGTCGGATGGGGGTCACCGAATTACGCGACCTTCGAGACCGCGGCTGGGACGTCTGTTCGCTCCCGCAGGTGTCGGCCCCGCTGCCAGAACAGTCCGAGGACCAACAGCGACAGATTCTCAAAACTGCTCGTGATACGCTCGCGAACAACGGCTTCGAAAACGGCGCACGACACCTGTTCGTTCCCGAGGACCGGATGGACGCAACGACTTACAGCGTCGTCAGAGATATCCACGAGTCGACGTTCCTGTCCAACGCCGGAACGACGAGTGTACCGCCAACCGAGATGCATATGATTCCGTTCATCTGGGGTCCCGCACTTCACACCGGTGTTCGCCGACACACGAACCTCTCCGATCAGTACAACCACCTCACCGTAGTGCGTGTTCCACGAATCGTCGACGAAGAGGACGTGGATATCAACGAAAATAGAATGTCACTGGACGACTTCGGACTCCTCCTCGATCACATCGAGCACCGCGGACTCGACGTCATCACCCCCTCAGATCTTGTCGACAAAACGTTCGAGCGTGCAGACGGCGGTGACGAAACCGAGAACAGAGAGAAACCAAGCGGAACCATTCTCGAGGCAGGCCAGTCCCACACGTTCGAGGGATCCGGATCGGGCATTTCCCCTCAGTTTGACCTCAATGAAGGGATCCTCGTCGCGAACGTTTCCCACGAGGGCGAGGAGATCACCGTCGACGTGACGAAATCCGGCGGCACTGGACGCAACGAGAATCTGCTGACCACATCCGGGAATACCACCGGCAAGTCGATCATGGCCGTCGACGGCGATACCTACAAACTCGAGATCGATGCCGACAGCACATGGTCAGTTGAACTCTCACAGCCGTCGGTCGATGCCGACGAACTTGAGAATCTCCCCGTGCAGGCGTCCGGGACGGGATCGGGCGTCGTTGGGCCGCTGTGGACGAATGGCCGCACCAGAGTCGTCGCGACACACGAGGGGGACGGCGCGTTCATCGTCGACGGCTACGGTGCGGGCGGCAGTCGAGAGATACTCGTCTATCGGACCGGCGAGTTCGACAACTCGCGGTCGTACAAGGCTGGCGGTACCGTCTGGCTCAACGTCGAAGCCGACGGCGACTGGACGCTCAAGGTCATGGACTCGTAGCGACACCGTTTGGTGTCGTTTTGATAACCCGAACGTGACTCCATGAGAATTCCGGCAACCCTCTTCAGAAGCAGATTGCTGGTCGGGTAACGCTATCGCTGGGAAATCGTAGTGGGCACGAGTGACGCGTTCAGGCCACCCGATATGTTCTCATTTGCATTCCGGCACGATCTTCGCGCGCGAGAAAATCGGTCTCGACAACCTCTTGTTCGCGTTCTACTCGTTCCGTCGGTTCAACACGAATATTCGCCGGCTATAGTAGGGATTAGAAATAGTTGCCCACTTTTGAACCGAGAGTTGGTCAAGAGCATTGTCAATCGCTGTTGGAAGTTCGGCAAGTGACTCAACTTGGACGGATTTCTTGGTTTAATCGATACAGACTCCTGTGACGTCCATCTCCCGCCGCTTTTTTGATCTCGTCGCCAAACATCTTTTGCTCGTCAGCGTCAGACTCGGCGTCTGTACGGCGTGGTTTCTGGTAGCTCAATCCCGCCTCCTTGAGCAACCGCCGGCAACTCGGAAGTGAGTACTCGATATCGTCGGTTTTGTCAAGGTACTGTTGGATGAGCGCCGGCGCGTTAACCCAACTTCTTCAGGTGAGTCGTGGACAGTCTCGTCAAACTCTTGTTGCTCTGTTTCTTTGAGCTTTCGCTTTCTTCCAGATCAATGAGCATCAGTAACAGCCTGCTCAAGCGACTCGACATTGACGAGTCGCTCGAGCAAGCTTAGATTGTGCGTCGGTGCACACCATGCCACTCAGCGAGTTTAGTCTGCGTGACGCCGTTCTTGTACGCTATTGCTGCAGCAGCCGTTGTATCGGCTCCTTTCCCTCTACGTTATCGAGGGCATCTTGCAATTCCTCGACAGCGATCTTGTCGAGATGATCCACTGTATTCAGTAACATATTCTGAGTAAAAATATCTAACGGGTACTATAGATGCTGAACTCGACGTTTCCTACCGAACGCTTCACCGGTGCATCGAACAGTTCGCCAGAACGCTTGAAGCGCTACCTCTCACTCTCAATGGCCCAGTTGAGAGTGACAAGGTCCACGTCTCTGCTGGGCTAAAAGGCCGCGAGCGCGACGGTTGGTCACGCTCGCACGTCACCATCCGCTCCCGTTCCTAAGACTCGTCAAATTCCGCCGCATAGCTCTTGCTGAGCAGGTCTGCGAGCGTTGTTCCAACCCATCTTCACGACCTGCTCACTTCTCAAACTGGCCTAACTAGGCGGTGACAGGAGCTAATATGTATCTTGAATTAGTAAGCAATCCATCACCGACTAAATATGCTACTTGATACGAAGGGGTACCTCTTCACAGCCGTCATTGATCGGCGTCTCAGTAAGGATGAATGTCAATCAGAGTTTAGGGTCATCGATCTGGATGTTAATCGTCTTCGTTTGCTGATACTCCTTGAGCGTCTCTTTTGCACATTCTCGCCCGATACCGGACCGTTTGTATCCACCGAACGGTGTCCCTGGAACCAGACGTCCGTATTGGTTTACCCAAACCGTGCCAGCTCGGATGTCGTCTGCAGCACGGTGGGCAATTGAGAGGTTCGTCGTTGCCACCCCCGCGGCCAAACCGAAGTCGACATCGTTTGCGATGGTGATCGCTTCATCATAGTCGGAAAACGTGAGCACGGACGCCACTGGTCCGAAGATTTCCTCCTGTGCGATCCGCATGTCGTTTGTGACATTGTCGAAGATGGTTGGTTCTATGTACCAGCCGGCATGTTCATAATCGAGTGAATCGGTACAACCGCCACGGACCATTGTAGCACCCTCGCGCCGGCCGAGTTTGACGTACTCTTTAACCTTCTCGAATTGTTGCTTCGACACAAGCGGTCCGGTCGTAGTTTCCTCTCGAAGCGGATCACCGACAATCCGCGCAGCGGCTTCGGCTTCGAAAAATTCCATGAATTCGTCGTGGACGTCTTCGTGGATCAGCGTTCGAGAGAAAGCCTCGCATGACTGACCTGTGTTATAGAAAACTCCTTCGGCAGCGATTGAAGCCGCCTTTTCTAGGTCCGCGTCCGGGAAGACGACGAATGGCGATTTCCCCCCGAGTTCGAGCGTCACAGGGGTAATTCCCTCGGCGGCAGCTTTCATCACTGTTTCACCGGTCATGTCTTCGCCGGTAAACGAGATTTTGGAAACGTCCTCGTGACGCGTCAGCGGAGCGCCGACCTCATCACCGAACCCGTGGACGACATTGAGCGCGCCGGCCGGGAGAATATCCTCAGAGAGTTGAGCGACTCGCGTCGCCGAAAGCGGTGTCTGCTCTGCGGGTTTCAATACGACGGTGTTCCCCGCCGCAAGCGCCGGGCCGAGCTTCCACGCCGCCAGTATGAGGGGATAGTTCCAGGGAACGATGAGGCCGGCGACACCGTATGGCTCACGTTTCGTGAACGCGTGGACATCGTCGGCGACCGGGATCTGGTTACCTTGTTCGCCCCGGACGACGTGTGCGTAGTACTCGATGTAATCGAGCGCCTTGCCCACTTCGTACTTCGCGTTCGCAATCGGTTTGCCTGCGTCGAGACTCTCGAGCAAAGCAAGTTCTTTGCTGTTCGCCCGGAGGACCGACGTCCATTCGAGGATGGCATCTGATCGCTCGTCTTCTGACATCGATCCCCACACGCCGTCAAATGCCGCCTCAGCAGCATCAACGGCCGCGTTGACGTCGTCCGCATCACAGCGCGGGACGGCTGTAATTGGTTCGTCAACTGTAGGAGTTCGCGTCTCGAAGCGTCGGCCGGTATCAGACGTAGTGGACACCCCATCGATCCAGGCATTGAACTGAACATCCGCTGTTGCCTCAGAGATTGCCCGTTCATGATTCCGACGCAGCGTGTCGCTGAAGCCGTTGTTCGTCATTGGTAGTTAGAGACCGACGTAGGAGTCGATACACGCCCGGTCAGATCGAGTTTCTGTCGAATGGTTCGACATTCTCTTCTTGCTTGGTACATGAGTCAACTATGGTAGACATGAGTTATAAATTCTTCCAAGATACGAACGTTTCGACAGGGAAGGATCGCCAAGAGGATACCAGTGAAGGCGTCAGCAATTTAGCTGTAATTGAGGGCGCTAAGCCCCCTTCTGCTCTGTAGGATCGCTAGACGGCGTCGCCTCAATCTCGTTATCTTCGTAGAAAGCGAAGAGACGGATTACTTTGGTATCCGAATTCCGTCTCCTCACCCGAGAAATCGTTGCGAAAGCTAAAAACGTTGTCGAGAATCCGGACGAACCCGCCGACCCCGTAGGGGGTGGCGGGTTCGCCGAATGGGCGATGCTCACGTTGCAAGCACTGCGGATCGAACTCGGGAAATCCTACCGCCAGACAATCGATCTGTTGAGCGAAATGCCCGGCATTCTCGACGAAATCGGCCTCACGCGGCTTCCGCATTTTACCGTCCTGCGTGACTGGTTTGAGACTATCTCGATGGAGACCTATCGTGCGTTTCTCGGCGAATCAGCCGAGAAACGCACTGGCCATGCCGCGATCGACTCGACTGGTTTCGACCGCGACCAGCCCTCGCGGTACTACGCGACGCGAAAACACTACCGCGTTCGCTCGCTCAAAGTCACTGCCCTCGTGGACGTGAAAACGCTGTACGTCTACGATGTTCACTGTACGACCACGAAAAAACATGATGCGAAGATTGGTCCGCAGGTCGCTCGGCGAAACGCCGAGGACCTGCGGTCATTGGCCGCTGACCGTGCTTACGATGGAAAGCCATTCCGAGACGATCTTCATCTTGATCGCATCCGACCGTTGATCAAACACCGGATCTACTCCTCGCTCGACCGGGCACACAACGCCCGGATGAGCAGCTGCTGGTACAATCGCCGCTGGATGGTTGAGACTGTCTTTTCGTCGATCAAGCGCACGCTCGGCTCCGCCGTGCGTGCGCGAAGCTGGCACCTCGAATTCCGCGAGATGGTGCTCAAATGTGCCGTCTACAATCTTCGTCGAACAGTTAGATATCCGTAGAATCAACCGCAGTGTATCGGTTTTCGACCGGCGGTGGCATTAGTGAAAACGCCGAAATCAAGCTTCGTCTAGCGATCCTACGAAGCACCCCCTTCTGCTCACGGCGACGCCGTTCGCATGGTCAGCGGGACCGACGGTCCCGCGCTATCCTCAGCGAGCGCCGAAGGCGCGAGCAGAGAGGGGAGACAGCGCCTGCACGTCTTGGTTTCGTGTGAATCGGCACCCTTCCTCCCCCGTCGGTCGAAGGTGAGAATAAGATGCTCACCACGTTTCCGGCGGTGTTCACACGTGACAACAAGCGTGCATCGTCGGTTGTGGCCGAGTGTCGATTCGGGAGGAGCGGGACACTCCGAACCGCCCGTAACGGGAAGCCGCCTGCGGAGTCTGGAACCGTCCGCAGAACGCCGTAATGATCAAGATAACTTTTGCAAATATGGACTGAGGAATTGATCGATCCAGGACTTGGCAAATCCGAGTCGGTCGGTAAGGGTGTCGAAGAGACGGCGAGCGAGAGTTCGGAACGCGCTCTCGCTCGCCACCACGATTGGCGAGGCAGTGCGTTTGAGGACTTTCCAGACCTGTTCAATCGGGTTGAGATGCGGTGAGCCGACCGGAAGAAAGACGAGATCAATACCGAGTTGATGTGCGCGTTTGCGCGTGTGTTCACAGATGTGAGACGAGAAGTTATCCAAGACGAGCAGAATCCGCGTTCCCGGATTCTGCTCGCGGACTTGCTCCAAGAGCGCACAGATGTTCTCTTTCGATTGATCTTCAGGGAACGTCAGGACACTTTTGCCGTTGAGCGTATAGCATCCGACCGCTGGTTCGTCAAGCTTCACCAGCGGTCGTTCCAGTGTCGGATCATCAACGTACCACAGTCGATGCGAATTGTCGTATGGTTGTGGATGCGAAGCATCACAAAAACCGACGACAGTTCCCCCATCCGTGCAAATATCGTCGTCGAGGACCCATCCTTCGTCCTCATCATCAGGACGCTTGTTATGTGCCGTCTCTGTCTCCTCGTCGAACGCGTCTGCGACGCGTTCTTCGAGGATTTCATCTGCGTTTTTGGCCGAGAGGGGCGCTTTGGACGTGGTTTAGCGTAGGACAGTCCGAGATTCCGGAGGAATCGACCGAGATAATCCGGATGGTACTCTACACCGAACTCTTCGTCCAAGAGCTGATGAACTTCCTGTGCTTTCCAGGGTTGCCCCTCCCGGAGAAGTTCTAAAAGACGCTCTTGTTCCTCGTCACCGAGCTTCGGGGGCCTTCCGCCCCCGAAGTTCGGTGTCAACTGACCAAGTCCGCCATCGTTCCATCGACGCGCCCAGCGACTTCCAGTCGACGCAGATTTGCCAACGTCGTCGGCTGCTTCCTCGTACGTTGCTCCCTTGTAGAGACGTTTGGCAAAGGTGAGTCGCTTGATGATCTTTGGATCGTCTGCTTCGTTCAGCAGACGATCCAATTCCTGCTCACTTAGATGACGAACAAGATCGCCTCGCCGGTCTCCTCCCATTACTCGCCCGTCTCAGTCTATGCCCATAACTTCCGTCACTCATTATGGCGTTCTGCCGGGCCGCACGAGACGCGGAGCGTCTTGTGGACGCTGTGGGATCTGTTCCTGCACGTTCCGACACAGAAACAGGACGCTCCGTCCGCAACAAGCGAGGGCCGAGGAGACCCGAGCGCGGTAGGGCGGAGTAGTTCACTCCTGAAGCGGTTTCAGGTTGTCAAATAGCAGCTCGATATCAAAGTCGTTGAGCGGACGGTTCTCGTCTTTGATGGTCTTGATAGCGAATTTGGAACTCGTCCGATTTATCTCCTCAATTGATTCAAATTGTTCGACGATATGTTCCACCATATTTCGGTTCGCCAGTCGTGAGATGACCACGAAGTCCGTCTCGCCCATCGTAAAGTAGACTTGATTAACACCGTTAACTTCGCTCAACTTCTCTCCGACTTTGTTGTGGTATCCCTTGTTGTAGTCTGCCCAAACCTCCGTAATAACTATAATATTCAACCCGAGTTTCTCGAGGTTCAAATCGAACAGGTCGTTACTGATTACGTCCTTCTCCTGCAGGTTATCTAGCCGATAATGGACGGTCGATTTCGGGATGTTGGTTTCTTCAGAAATTTTTTCGGCGCTGCCCGTTCCGATTTTCGCAATCGCGTTCAGAATCCGGATATCTTTTTTGTCCATAGATGTTGGCCCGTGCTATCGGTTACGCGGAATGTTGTATCGCATCTACTTTATTGTATTGTTACAAGCAAGAATGCTAAGTCAACTACCCCGCCCTACTCGCGCTGATGCGCTCGTCGAGGACGGGGCTTGCGTGTGTCTTCTCGGCATGGGACTCATGCCGACGAAAGACGCTTGTAGCGCACAGCCAGACGCCAGAGGCAATTTAATTAGACGTGACCTCTACTCTACGCCCGTTCGGTCACGAGCGACGGAGAGGCACAGGGCGTCACGTTCGTTTCGTCGGTCCGTCTTTCGGGGTCGGTTGACCGCGACCCGTCCATGTCGAGAAACGCACCGTGGCTCCGTTGGCACGCCAACCCTCGCGGACTGTCTGTGGCCCGTCATGGACAGTTACTCCAACGATGCGGCCAGTCTTAACAATTTGCGTGCGCTCCTCCCTTTCCTCAAGGAACGAGCGAAGCGAGTGAGTAGGAAAGGGACTCCGCTTAACCGGTCAGCGTGTTGAAGTGAAATGTTTTAGCATCCCGCTCATTTAACCGAAATGATATCGCTCGTCGGACAAATAACCTGGCAGTTGGACGCTGAAACCTATTTTTACACCCATAGGGATGTAAAAACAGCGGTGTTCACTTTAGACTGAATACAAACCGATGAGACATATATCTATCGGACTCAATCCAGTTATATATGATATATTTGGATAAAGTCGATGGGTATCGTCAGACGGACGATCACGAATCAGACGGCCGTAAACTGGCGCTGAACGATACTTCGCGTGAGTCCTGTCGGCCACAAACTGGTATCGAACGCGGCCGAAACGTGACAAGAACAGAGCGATACTGAACTAGTTCTACGATTCGGCGTGCGATTCTGCGACGTCAAGAAGGTTGAGCGGTGTTCCGTTCCCGTTTTCAATCGCTGACTGATATGCGATGCGTGCGGTCGCGACGTCCTGGATCGCGAGGCCGGTACTGTCGAAGACCGTGATATCGTCGTCGCTTGTGCGCCCTACTTTTGTTCCGACAACGATCTCGCCGAGATCGGCGTAAATATCCTCGTCAGAAAGCGTGCCTACCGAGTAGGGAACGTTTATTTCGCCAGAATGGGTCGTCTGGGCGTGGTCATCAATTACGAGTGTCGCCTCAAGGAGCACATCGTCAGTGAGTTCCTGTTTTCCCGCAGCGTCAGCACCCATCGCATTGATGTGCGTGTGGTCGCCGACATCGTCTAATTCGACGATTGGGTCTCTGACGGGCGTTACCGTCGATAAGATATCGCAGGACGCGGCGTCGCTCACGTCGCCCTCGCGGACGGCGAACTGGTCGTCGAAGTGGTCAACGAACTCTCGGACCCGACTCTCGTCGAGATCGCTGACAACAATCTCTTGGATCGGCCGGACCTCGGCGATCGCCTCAACTTGCGTGTACGACTGGATGCCGGCACCGACGATACCAAGGCTCGTTGCGTCTTCGACAGCGAGTTCGTCGGTCGCGACCGCCGCCGCAGCACCGGTCCGTTTCATCGTCAGTTCGGTCCCATCCATGATGGCGAGGGGGAGGGCCGTCTCCGGGTCGGAATAGATCATCGTCCCCATCACCGTCGGGAGGTCGTGCTTTTCGCCGTTGTCGGGATGAACGTTAACCCACTTGATGCCCGCAGCGTCCCAGTCGCCAGTGTCCAAGTAAGCGGGCATAGCGCGGAAGTCGCCGTTGTAACGCTCGAGATCTACGTACGACTTCGGCGGCATCTGGGCTGTCCCTCGCTCGTACGCGGCGAAGGCCTCTCGGACGGCACGAACTACGTCGGCCATTTGTGCGTTCTCACGGACATCCTCACTGGAAAGCAGGCGTACAGACATACACCAAGACATATCATATACCGTTATAGTACGATTCATACCGGCAATATAGTCTCATGTCCAATAAATATACATAATATCGTATTCAGTCCAATAATGGAGAAATTGGTGGTGACTACTAGATGCGCCGACGCGCCACCGGCCGGATGGAACCGATATCCCTCTGTCTGGAGCGCCGATAATAATATATATCATCTACTGCAATGGGTTAGTTAGAATGAAATCCAACAATCTCGCTATTAAATCGGATGAGAATTCAAGAAACATCTCGCACTGGCACGATCCGGAACGTGACGGCGTCCCTGTAACCGAGGGGACCGGAGCGATGGTGACCGACGCCGGCGGCGATTCCTACCTCGATTTCGTTGCGTCGCTATACTGCGTCAACGCCGGTCATGACAACGAACGGATCATCGAGGCGATCACCGATCAACTCGAACGGATTCCCTACGTCTCCTCGGCGAAAGAAAACGACACGCGGACGAGACTGGCAAATGAATTGGCCGACGTGGCCCCGGAGCCGCTCACGGACGTGACGTTCTCCGTGTCGGGGAGCGAAGCAAACGAATTGGCGATCCAGATCGCCCGCGAAACTCAGGACGCGCCGAAGGTGCTGACTCGATGGCAGTCCTACCACGGCAGCACGTACGGCGCAGCCAACCTGACCGGCGATCCGACCACGCGAAACGCGGTCCAGGCCCACGCGGCGACGACGGGGGGCGGCAAGTTTCTGCCCCCGATACCCGAGGCATTCGACGCCGAAGGGCGCGAACTCGCCGACAAAGCCGCCGATCACCTCGAGTTCGTCGTCAGAAACGAAGGGGCGGAATCGATCGCAGCGATCGTCATGGAACCCGTCGCCGGGTCGAGCGGTGGCTATCCGGCACCGCCGGGATACTTCGAGCGGGTTCGGGAGATCTGCGACGAGTACGAGATTCTCCTCATCGCCGACGAGGTGATCACCGGGTTCGGTCGCTGCGGGGAGATGTTCGGCATGCAAACCGAGGGCGTCGATCCCGATATGATCACGTTCGCGAAGGGCGTCACCGGATCGTACGTGCCGCTGGGCGGTGTCGTCATGCGCGAGGAAATCGCGGACGCCGTGCGAGACGGCGGGACGACGGTCGGCCAGACGTTCGCCGGCCACCCAGTGGCCTGCGCCGCGGGATACGCCGCGATTCAGGAGTACCAGAACGGGCTCATCGACAACGCCCGATCGCTGGCGCCCGTTCTCCAGGACGAACTCGCTTCGCTGCAGGCGAACCACGACGTCATCGCCGACGTTCGCGGCCGCGGCCTTCTGTGGGGAATCGTCGTCAAGGATCCGGAGACCGGCAAACCGTTCACGAACTCCTGGGTCGACGACGAGGAGGAAAATCCCGTCGCCGACGTCGCCGACGCCGCGCGGGAGATGGGACTCCTGATCGCCGTCGGCCGGCCGGATTACCAGCTCCTCCTCTCCCCGCCGCTTTGCATCGACGAATCCGACGTCGCCGACGCAATCGAGATCCTCGACGACGCGTTCGCGACCGTCTTCGAGTAACCTCTTGTAGCGTATATTGCCGGCGAGTTAGAGCGCAGTTTCGAGCGCTTCCTCTCCTGGCTTCCGGAAGGCTTCACGGCGAAGCTGGATTTTTGAGTGCAACCGAGGAGTGCTCGAAAAACGTGCCAGTCTGATCGTCGAACGAGCGATCGCAACCCGTACACAGATGCCGCCGGAACACCCGATAGCTGCCGTTTCGAATCTGTGATTCAGTACGGCGGCGCAGGCGAAAGACGCCGTCGCGCCAGCGAACCTGTGCCGGCAGGTTCGCAGCCCGACGCTCCGAGTCGAACGTCTCGATAGGCACCGTGATTCGTCGGGTGGCATGTTCGTGCCATCTTAGCACGCTGTGACTTCCAGCTACTGCTGAGAACCGATCGACAATCCGCCGCACGTAGTTATTTTGCTAACAAGCCCCAATCGATGGATATGACTTACGATACGGTCATCGTCGGGTCGGGTATTGCTGGCCTCTCGGCGGCGTATAGGCTCGCTCCGGATCACGACGTATTGGTCGTCGACCGCGCCGGCATCGGCGAGGGGACATCGAGTCGCGCATCCGGCGTCCTGACGGCACCGGTCGACTACCCCGACCAGCCGGAGTGGGCAGCACACGCAACCGAGTTCTTCCGCGACCTCGACGGAACGGGGACCTTCGATTGGATCGACCGTGAGTACGTCCGCGGGGTTCGACCGGACGACCGCGACAACGCGGAAGAGAGTGCAGCGGTTGATGGGATCGAAATCGTCGATGTCGAAGAGTGTGGTGACGTGTTCGACGACAACGCCCCCTACGACCGTGCTCTGGTCTGGGAAGACTGTGGCTACTGTGACGTGGACGACTTGCTGGCGACGCTGTACAGCGAGGCGAGCCGACGGGGCGTCGAGTTCCGCCCGGACACCACTGTCACTTCGGTACGCGTTACGGACGGAGCTGCGACGGCTGTCAAGACGGAGTACGGCACCGTCGAGGCCGACACCGTCGTCGTGGCGGTAGGGTCGACAACTCGGAACTTGCTTGCGGACGTGCTAGAACTGCCAATACGGACGTTCACATGGAACGTCGCATACCTGGACGCGGATCTCGATGACGGGTACCCGATGGGGGGCGACCCAAACTACGGAGCATACTGGCGGGGGACCGACGACGAACAGCTGCTCGTCGGCGTCGAACACTGTTATGAGTCTGAACCTCCGAGCGAGGAGGAGGCGTTCGGCGACCGGCTCGACGCGTTCATCAGAGATGAACTGGGCGGGTTGCTCGCCGCTGTCGACGCCGAAACAGACGTGGTCCGCTACGAAGTATGTCCGATGGCCGACGCGACGACCCCCGACGCCAAAGGTATTATCGACGCGCCGAAGGAGGGTCCCGACGACCTCGTGGTTGCGGCCGGATTCCACGGCGCCGGAGTGATGGCAGCGGGTAGCATTGGAACGGCGATCCGGTCGCTGGCGACCGTCGAAGAGGCCCCCTTTGATCTCGAACCGTTTAGACTCGACCGCTTCGACGTCCGCGGGACCGACTTCGAGTTTGCCTCGATGTTCGCGACGGAGAACTGAGACACGATGGCTAAATGGTCTGCGCACCGTTTGAACACGTTGTGGCCGAGACTGGGCTCGACGATATGAGAGGCGCAGTTGCAAACCTGGGACGTTCAATGGGTACGCTAATCACTCTGACATCGCGTCGTCACACGGACGTCCGTGACACTGGTTGAAGGTCCGTTCCGGGTCGTTCAGTACCGGCAATTTCCGACCGAATCGGTGTCGTCGTTCCCCTCGAACAACGAGAGTCCTACTGCGGACAGCACGCCTCGAAGTTCTCGAGCACGGCCGTCGCGTTGCACTCGTCGAACGAGTGCTCCCCGTCGGACCAGTCGCTGGGCTCGTCTCGCACACGCTCGGTGAACTCGGGGTGAAACTGCACCGTCCAGATCGGCGCCTCGGCGTGGCGCGTACAAAAGTACTCGTTGTACTCGGTCTCCGCGATGACCTCCATCCCGGAGCCGGGTTCGATGACGAGATCGGAGTGCAGGACGGGCACGATCGGTTCGACCCCCTCGAGAACGGGATCCGACGATTCGACGGTCGTCATCTCGACGAACGTGGATCGGCGCCGGTCCTCGACGACCTCGCCGCCGAGCGCGGCGTTGATCAATTGGTGACCGAAGCAGACGCCAAGCAGCGGCAGACCCCGATCGCGACACGTCCGAACCAGGTCCATCTGCGTTTCGAACCAGGGATACCCCTCCTCGTAGACGCTCGCTGTGCTCCCACTGATGACGACCCCATCGTACTCCTCGAGCGGTGGATGATCGCGATCCTCCGCGTACACGTGATAGTCGCTTTCGGGGGTGAGGCGTTCGATCTCTGGACCGAGATAGCGATACTCCGGTCTGACTTCGTCGTCGAGGACTAGTATCATCAGTATCCGGTATTGAGTGGAGAACAATAAATTATAGTACCTCTACCGCAATCCCCATTCAGACAGTGTCACACCTTCCATGAAACCATCTACCACACACCGATCGATCCGTGAGGGACCGAACCGCGGGGGACAGATCCGCGAGGAGGCGATGCTCGAATGAGCGACGCGACCGACCATATGGTCGAGATGATCGAGGACCCGGCGATCGACCACGTCTTCATCGAGTTCGCCGACGTCAACGGGATTTCCCGGTCGAAGCAACTCACCGCCGACACCTTCCTGGAAAAGTGGGCGGACGGATTCACGATGAACCTCGTGCTGTTGGCTCAGACGGCGCGCAATCACGTCCCGGAGGGGTCTGGACTCGGCGCCGAGATCGGACACGGTGACGGGATCGTCCACCCGATCCCGGGGACGGCAACACGGCTGCCTTGGCGCGAGAACGCCGTCCGGGTCCTGTGTACGTTCACCCATGAGGGCGAGCGGCTGGCGAGCTCGCCGCGGGCCGCCCTGGAGTCGGTGCTCGCGGCCAACGACTTCGGGTTCGACTTCTACGCCGGAAGCGAACTCGAGTTCTACCTTCTCGAGGAGGGCCCCGGGGACGAGTACGTCCCCGCGACCGGCGGCAATCATGAGTGTGTCTCCTGGGCGACCGAGGAAGTCGCCGACTTCTACGACCGGCTCGTCGAGTGGGCCGGCGACTACGGAATCGAACTCACCGCGCTCCACCACGAACACGGAGCCGGCCAACTCGAAGTGCTGTTCGACTACGGCCGACCGCTCGAACAGGCGGACACAACCTTCGACTTCAAGCGGCTCGTCAAGCAGGTCGGCCGGAGCTTCGATCAGTGGCCGACGTTCATGGCCAAGCCCTTCGCTGACCGACCGGGCAGTGGCTATCACCTCCATGTAAGCGCGTTCGACGACGGGGAGAACGTCTTCGAGGCCGACAAGAGCGGAACGCTCTCCCAGCGGGGCCAGCACTTCGTCGGCGGCCTGATGGAACACGCCGACGCGCTGGCCGCGCTCGGCACACCGAACATCAACGGATTCAAGCGGTTCGAGCCGAGTTCGTTCGTCCCCTACACCGCCTCGTGGGGGTACGACAACCGGATGACCGCGGTTCGCGTCCCGTTAGGGGATGCCCGTCTGGAGACGCGGATCGCCAGTGCCGACGCCAACCCCTATCTGGTCATCGCCGGGACGATCGCCGCGGGCCTCGACGGGCTCCGGCGCGAACTGGAGCCGCAGGCGCCGACCGAAGGTGACCCGACCGGTGACCGCCCTACACTCCCGCGCTCGCCCGAACTCGCTCTGCGAGCGCTTGAAACGGACGACACGCTCGTCGACCTCCTCGGCGAGGACGTCGTGCGCATGTTCGCAGCCTCGAAGCGGCGTGAGCTGCAGGCGTTCCGGGACCACATCACCGACTGGGAACGCGACCAGTATGTAAAGACGGTCTAAGAGTTCGCCTCGGAAGCGCGGTCACAGAGAGTTGCGGCAGTCGCACTTGGGTGAACTACCCTGCCCTACCGCGCTCGGGCTTACCCAGCCCTCGCTTGTTACGGACAGGACTTCCTGCTTCGGTGTCGGAACGTGCAGGGAACGTCCCCACAGCGGTTCCAGACTCCACAGGCGGCTTCCCTTGACAGGTGGTTCGGAGTGTCCCACTCCTACCGGTTCGACACTCGGCCACAACCGACGATGCACGCTTGTTGTCACGTGTGAACACCGCCGGAAACGTGGTGAGCATCTTATTCTCACCTTCGACCGAAGGGATAATAAGGGTGCCGATTCACACGAAACCAAGACGTGCAGGCGCTGTCTCCCCTCTCTGCTCGCGCCTTCGGCGCTCGCTGAGGATAGCGCGGGACCGTCGGTCCCGCTGACCATGCGAACGGCGTTGCCGTGAGCAGAAGGGGGCTTAGCGCCCTCAATTACAGCCAAAAGCGTCTGAAGTGGGAGAAGTGCTCGTTGATCTATTTTGCCAACCGTCCGCCTCATCGATGGTAGCGACTACAATAACGACTGAAAGATTTACACACAGATCGCATAGCCGTCGTGCGATCGGACGTGCACCGTCGTTCAGTGGCCACTAAAGCCTGATTTTGAACTATTGCAGTCGCACTGAACCAAGAGCAGCCAAATCGTGCCTCCAAACCGTTGCTCGCTAGGACAATGTTATTAGCGTAATACTTCCCACGAGAGCGAATGTGAATTTTCGACAACATATAAGAGAAATTTTATTAGATTCGATTATCTACGATCGGACGGTGAACGACCGATGATGGACACGCCCATGTTGTTAGAACCATTTATTGTACAGCCCCCGGCGTTAGACGAACAGCGAGCAGCACGGATCGCCGAACAGGAGTTCGGTAAGCAAGGGACGGTGACGGAACTCGGCGGGGAGCGGGACCAGAACTTTCGAATCGATGCCGACGACGGCGAGGCGTACGTACTGAAAATCTCCAGTCCGGCCGATGACGTTTCGTCACTCGACCTGCAGACCGAGGCCCTGCGCCACGTTCATCGGATCGATCCCAACCTCCCGGTGATGGAGATCGTTCCGACGGTCGATGGTTCGCCCTGGACGTCCGTCGATGACGGCGAGACATACCTCGTGCGGATGTTTACGCACGTACCGGGGCGAACTATTTCCGGGGAGGAACTCGACGAGAAGGCCCTATACGAGTACGGGGCAGTAGTGGCTAGACTTGGAAAGGCGCTCCGCGGCTTCTTCCATCCCGACGCAGACTACGACATACTATGGGACCTGCGGCACACCTCTGAGCTTCGATCACTACTCGACTACGTTACCGACAATGAGCGACGCGAACTCGCCGAGCGCATCCTCGATCGATTCGAGGATCGGGTCGAACCGGTTTTCGATTTACTCCGTGCGCAAGTGATCCATAACGACCTCACGCTCGACAACGTACTGCTGGACGAGCGCAATCAGGTCAGTGGTATCGTAGATTTCGGCGATCTCACCCACACGGCCCTCGTAAGCGACCTCGTGATGGCTCTCGCGAGCGTAATGTATCGCCGCGAAGATCCGATCGAGGCGGCCCAGGCAGTGATCCGGGGCTATGTCAGCGTCACACCACTCGAAGAGGAGGAGGCTAACCTACTGGTTGATCTCGTCGCGGCACGGCACCTCACCTGGGGAGTCACGGTTGCGTGGCGGGTCGACGAACATCCTGAGAAGACCGACGACCACAGCATCGCCGGCGTCGACGACGGATGGGAACTATTGCGATCACTTGATGAATGGGGACTGGACGTCGTCGGTCGGCGCCTCCGAACCGTCGCGCTAGCCAGTAACATTCCGTATTCCCGAATGGACACGTCCGAATTGGCGTCTCGGCGACGTCAGGTTCTCGGATCGTCACCACTATCGTACCGCGACCCCGTCCACTTCGTCGCCGGCGAGAAGGTGTGGTTGTATGATTCGTCCGGCCATCGCTATCTGGACGCGTACAACAACGTACAGGTCGTGGGTCACGCAAACCCCGCAGTCGCGGACGCTATCGGGGGGCAGGCGTGCAAACTGGCCACCAACACTCGGTACCTGCACGAAGCTCCGGTCACGCTGGCCGAACGTATCCTGGCGACGATGCCCGACGAACTGGACCGTGTCCTGTTCGTTAACTCCGGAAGCGAGGCGACCGACACTGCCTGGCGGCTGGCTACGGCAGCCACCGGAAACAACGGCGCAATCGTTTCAGAGAACGCGTATCACGGTATTACCGATGCGACGACAGCGCAATCGCCCGCAATCTGGCCCGAGAGTTTCTGTCCGGACCACGTCGAGACAGTCCAGCCACCGATTGATGAAATTTGCCGCCGGATGCACACAGATCGAGACCCAGTCGAAGACATAAGCAAGTCGTTGGAGACCCTCGAGAAAAAAGGGTCGGGAACTGCTGCGTTCGTATTCGACTCGCTGTTCACCAGCGACGGTATCTACCCTCCCGGGGAAGAGCGATTAGGATCGATGATCGATCGCATCCGTGAGGCGGGAGGGGTCGTCGTCGCGGACGAGGTACAGACCGGGTACGGACGATGTGGCTCGAACATGTGGGGGTTCCAGAGCGCAGGCGTCGTTCCCGACATCGTCACGATAGGCAAGCCGATGGGCAATGGGCATCCCATCGCGGCCGTCGTGACACGGTCAGACATCACGTCGACCCTGTACGACCAGACGGGTTTTTTCAGTACGTTCGGCGGGAATCCTGTGTCCTGCGCGGCCGCACTGGCGGTGTTGGACCAAATTCAGGAGCGAGCGCTGTTGACTCACGTCGTCGAGGTCGGCAAGTACCTGCGTGATGGGCTGCAAGAACTAGCCGTCAAATACGAACTCATTGGCGAGGTTCGTCAACGAGGACTGATGATCGGCGTCGAACTCGTCAGAGACCGAGAGACCTGGGAACCGGCACCGAGTGAGACGACGACAGTAGTTAACGGACTCCGTCAGCGTCGGGTTCTCATCGGTTCGACCGGCAAAGACAGTAACGTGCTAAAGATTCGTCCGCCGCTGGTGTTCGAAAAAGAGCACGCGGACCGCCTCTTGGAAGCGCTAAACGATGTCCTCTCGGAACAGAGCCTCAGGACGTGAAAAATCACTCCGTGGTCGATATACAAAAAACGAAAAGATAGGTAGTGATCTGTTCACACGGGACTCTACAAAAACCCGGGGCCGGGGACCCGATTGGGCGATACCACTCTCCGACTGTCCTCATCGTCATCACGAGCACGATCACCGCGGGGTTCCACAGCATCTGTGGGAAACCGAACCGTCGGAGGGCGTCAACGGCGATCCCAGCGGACGGCGGTCGGAGCTTCTTCGGGCGTCAGAACTCGCATTGCGAGCCTTGGAGGAATACGACACGCTTGTGGGGATTCTCGTCCTGGGGATCGTCCGGGTGTATCAGCAACCAAACGACGCAAATTAGAGGAGGTTCGGGACTGCGTGATGCAGTGGGAGCGAAACCGGTGCGTAGAGACGCTCTAACGGTCAGCGGTCGACGATGAATGGTTTTCGGTCCGATCGGCGGGCGGGTCCGCCTGAATATCGACTGACGCAGCGGTTCGAGGGTCGTCGATCCTCGGTTACTGGTTCTCGGCGAGGAGTGGGGCGACGGATTTGAACGCCTCGAGGTGTTCGTTGATATGTTCTTCCTCGTGTTGGACGCTGATGGTCCACTGCTGGGAGGCGTCGTGCGGGTGGGGCAGGACGCCCTGGTTGAGCATCGCGAACCAGTAGTTCTCGTGGAACTCGGTGTCGACGTGCTCGATGAAATCGCGGTAGTTCTCGATGCGTTCGTCGGTGAAGTGTACGATCCCCTGTGAGTTGACGTTCTCGACGTGGCCGGCGATTCCGGCGTCGGCCATGATGTCCTCGTAGCCGGCGACGAGTTTCTCGCCGAGCGCATTCACGTGCTGATAGGCGTCGTCGGTGAGCACGTCGCGGAGGACGGTCGAAACCGCCTGCAGCACGAGCGGGCTCCCATTGTACGTTCCGTAGTGGGCCGCGCCGTCTTCGATCGTCCGCATGACTTCCTCGCGACCGCCGAAGGCACCGACGGGGAAGTTACCGCCGATACTCTTGGCCATCGCGACGAGGTCGGGTTCGACGTCGTAGTACTCGGCCGCGCCGCCGGGAGCGACCTTGACGCCGGTCTTCACTTCGTCGAAGATGTAGGCGATGCCGTACTCGTCACAGAGTTCGCGGAGCCCCTGCAGGAACTCCTTGTACGGTTGTGTGACGCCGACGTTCATCACGATCGGTTCGACGATGAGGGCGCCGATCTCGTTGATGTGCTCGCGCATAATCGCCTCGACGGCGTCGAGGTCGTTGAACGGGGCGACTTCGACCGTCTCAGCGATCGCCTCGGGGATCCCCTCGCTCTCGATCAGCTTCGTCGGACGTTCGGGATGGCCCAGCTTCCCTTCTGGCGTGGACTTGCTGATCAGGACGGCGTCGTGGACGCCATGATACGACCCCTCGATCTTCAGGAGTTTGTCCTTGCCCGTGTATGCCCGCGCGATCCGGATGGCGTGCATCGTGCTTTCCGTCCCGCTGTTCGTAAACCGAACGAGATCGATGGAGTCCCACCGGTTCTTGAGTTCCTCGGCAGCCTCCGCGAGGAGGTCGTGCGGATGCGTAAATAGCGTTCCGTTGTCGAGTTGGGTTTTGACTGCGTCGGTGACGGCGGGATGGGAATGTCCGACCATCCCCGCACCGTTGTTCATATCGAAGTCTAGGTAGGAGTTCCCGTCGACGTCGTGCAGGTGGACGCCCTCCGCTCGGGCGACCACGAACGGATGCGGATCCCACGCGCGGTACGTGCTGGCCACGCCGGCGGGGACGTGGTTCCGAATTTCTTCGAACCGTTCCTTGCTCTTTGGGGTACGATCGACGTATTCCGATTCGAGACTGTCCCAGATTTCCATGTGTCGCCCGTTCGTTCGTATCGTAATAAATATTTATACTAGATTCAAAAGGATGCCACTTGGTAGGACTATGTCCTATCAATCGAAGATGTTTTGTCGAAAACGAGGAGCAAACGGGGGATCGAGTGAGATCAGCGCCGGCGGATGAGTTCGCTCGCAACGATGAGTCCGATACTGAACAGCAACACCATGGTGCTGATCGCGTTGATCACGGGGTCGGTTCCGTGTTGGACCTTCGACCAGATGTATATGGGGAGCGTGTTTTGGACACCACTGGTGAAGAACGCGATCAGGAAGTCGTCGAACGACAGGGTAAAGGCGAACAACGCGCCGCTGACGATACCGGGCATCAGGATCGGGAGCGTCACCCGGCGGTACGTCTGCCACTTGCTGGCACCGAGGTCGCGAGCGGCTTCCTCGAGTTCGGGATCGAAGCCGCGAAGGCGTGCACTGACGGTGATCAAGACGAACGGCGTGACGAACACGAGCTGTCCGATCATCACCGTCAGCAGCGACGTGTTGATGTTCAGGAAGTTGAACCAGAGCAGGAGGGCAATCCCGAGGATGAGCCCCGGAATCGTCATGGGCGCGATCACGAGCGCGCGGTAGAGCCCCTTACCCCGGAAATCGGATCGCACGAGGGCGATCGCACCGAGCGTTCCGAGGGTCGTCGCTCCAAACGTCACGGCGATGCCGACGTACAGGCTGTTCATCGTCGCGCGGATGAGACGCGTGTCGCTCGCCATCTCCGCGTACCAATGCGTCGTGAACCCGTCCCAGGGGATCGACGAAAACGTCCCCTTCTCGAAGGAGAAAAGGATCAACACGGCGATGGGCGCGTAGAGGAACGAGAACACGAGCACGGACCAGATCGGGAGCCAGTACTGCTCCGCCACTGCGAGGATCGAATTGACCGGGGCGGTCCTGGCTTCGCCGCCAGCGTTGGTCTCGGACGTTTCGGTACTCATCGTTAGAACATCTCCTCCACATCAGTGTATCCCATAAGCGACCAGAGGACGCCGGCGACGATCAGCATGAGGACGCTCCCCAGCGCCGCGCCCACCGGCCAGTCGCCGCCGATACCGAACGCGTACCCGATCCGCGTTCCGACGAACAGCTCGCCGCCGCCGATCATCGCTGGTACGATGTACGCGCCCATGCTGAAGATGAAGACGAAAATGATCCCGCCGACGAGTCCGGGGATCGATAGCGGAAGGACGATTCGACGGAACACCGCCCCCCGTGACGCGCCGAGATCGTACGCAGCCTCGATCAGGCTTTCGTCGATCTTCTCGAGGCTGGAGTACAGGGGCAGGACCATGAAGGGTAGCCAGAGATAGGTCAGCCCCAGCCAGATGGAGAACTTCGTGTTGATGATCCACTGGATCGGCTCGTTAAGCACGCCCATCCAGATGAGCATGCTGTTCAGAATGCCCTTCGACCCGAGGATGACCTGCCAGCCATAGATTCGAACGATATAGTTCGTCCAGAACGGGATCATGACCAGAATCAGGAGGAGATTCTGGTACTCACCGCCGCGTCTGGCGATGTAGTAGGCGAACGGGTAAGCGACGACCACTGCGGTGACCGTCGTCAGCACCGCCATCGTCGTCGTATTGATGAACGCGGCGCGGTTGGCCGAACCGGAGAACACCCCGACGTAGTTCTCGAGCGTGTAGGCGTATTGCAGCGCGAAGTCCTCCATCCGCATCGTCGCGATGAAAAACATGATCGCGAGCGGACCGATGAAGAACAACAGTTCGAGGAACAGAATCGGCCCTCCTGTTGCGAGGAACCCGTTCGATCCCCTGATTCGGTTGACTATAGTCCGAGATAGACCATCATTTTCCCTTGAATCGGCTACCATATTCGCTATGTTAAAACGGCGCACAATATAGCTTGTGATTCACTCACTGAACTCGTTGCCAGGAGGAATTTGTACTGAGCGTGGATTTCTACAGAAGCGAGTACACCGTCAGATTATATCGTACTATATTCCGAACGAACGGCGACGGTCTCTTGTCTTAGATCCAGTATTGCAAGTAATAGCTGGATGCTGTCAGATCACAATCCAGTGTGTTGGATCGTGTGGGAAAGTATTATATACCTCTATGAGACAACGTAACACGAGCTGTAATGAGGAAATTCGAAGAAATAACGGGGGACGGGAACGAACGTGCAAGTATCGGAGCATCGCGACGAAACTTTCTTCAGTCTGCCGGCCTCGCCGGAACGGCGGCGATGGCGGGCTGTCTCGGAGATACGTTGAGCGGTGGTACTACCCTCAATGTACTGACGTGGGAGGGATACGGAACCGATACGATCGTCAACGAGTTCGAGTCAGAACATGATGCCACTGTCAATATCAGTCTCCTCGCTAGCGACTCGGAAGGGTTCAACATCCTGAAGAGCGGCGGGACGTCCGATTACGACCTGCTCACAGTGAACAATACCTGGGCGGCCCGCCACGCCGAAGCTGGGACGATCGAATCACTGAATCCTGACGACTTCTCGGAGATGGACAACTTCCTCGAGAAATTCCAGTGGCCGTTCGATTCGTTCGCGTACGAGGACGATATGTACGCGCTTCCGACTCGGTGGGGCTGGGACACGTTGACGGTCAATACGAATCAGGTCCCTGAAGAGCACTACTCCTCCTACGAGGTGCTCTGGACCGGCGGTCCAAACGGTGAGTACAAAGGCGAGATGGGGATCATGGACTGGCCGACATGGAACATTCCGAAGATTGCGCAGACGCTGGGCTACCCGCCATTCGAACAGAATGAGGAGCAACTCAACGACATTATGGAGAAGCTCGTCGATATGTTCAACAACATGGGAGCGATCTACAGCGGGACCAGTGCGATCCGACAGGCGTTCCTGCAGGAAGACATCGTCATCTCTCCCGTCGGGAATTTCACGATGTCCGAACTCCGCGCAGAGGGCAACGAATGGGTCAATGTTGTCATCCCAGAGCAGGGCGGAATGCTATGGACCGAAGGGATGTGCATGGTCAAGGATCCCAGTAACCGCGACCTTGCTATCGAGTACATGAACAAGGTGACTTCCCCGAAGGGACAGTACAGCATCGCCTGGGAGCCCGCAGCGAAGAGTCCGCCGGTGAACAGCGCCTCGTTCGATCAGTTCGATGCGGACCAGCAAGAGGCGCTCATGTTCAACGAGGACGGGTTTGACGCCGCGGAGACCATCTCAGAACAGACGACGCCGTACGAATTCGCGGAGAACACAGATAAGTGGACGGACATGTGGGAAGATGCGAAAGCAGAAAGCGACGTGTAAATGGAAAGCGATACCAGAACATCCTCGAAAAGCGAGCCCATGATGGAAGAAACAGCAGTCGACGACGCGGGATCGGCGGTTGGCGAACGTGGCGAGTCGGACAATACTCAAACTGGCACCGTGGAAACTGGCACCGTGGAACTCGACGGATTACGGAAGGAATTCGGGGACATAACCGCCGTCGACGGAGTCGATCTTCGGATTAATCCGGGCGAGTTCCTTACGTTGCTCGGCCCGTCCGGTTGTGGCAAGTCAACCACGCTTCGGATGATCAGCGGTCTCGAGACGCCGACGTCCGGTGACGTGTACATCAGCGGTCAGCGAGCCACTAGCGCGGCCGCGAACAAGCGCAACACCAGTATGGTGTTTCAGGAGTGGGCGCTCTTCCCGCACATGACCGTTGAAGAGAACATCTCGTTTGGACTGGAGATGGATGGCGTCCCGGCCGACGAGCGGAAGGAGAAAGTCACCGAAGCGCTGGAGTTAGTAGAACTTCCTGGGTACCAAGATCGGAAGGCGACGGAGCTGTCAGGCGGGCAGAAACAGCGGATCGCGATGGCGCGTGCGATTGTCCGTGAACCTGATGTATTGCTGCTCGACGAACCCCTTGCGAGTCTCGACCGCAAGCTCAGACAACACATGCAGGTCGAACTCAAGAAGATTCAGGAAGAATTGGGAATCACGTTCATCTACGTCACGCACGATCAGGAGGAGGCGCTGACGATGTCGGATCGGATCGCCGTCCTGAACGACGCCCAGATCGAGCAGGTCGGGCCGGTCGAGGAACTGTACAAGGATCCAGCGACGAAATTCGTCGCGACGTTCCTCGGCGAAACGAATCTCTTCAAGGGGACCGTCTCGTCCGATGGGACGAGCGTTCGAAGCGACGACATCGATGTGCGCATCGAAGCACAGCCGGCTCTCAGCGGAAGCCGTGCCATCGTCTCGGTCCGGCCCGAAGAGATAACAGTAGTCGGCCCGAACGAGAGTCCCGGCTTCGACAACGAGTGGGACGGAGTCGTCGACGAAACGATCTACAAGGGGTCGCTGAAGAACTATCACGTCGATATCGGGTCGCAGACGCTAGAGATCGAACGGCAGATCAACGAGAAAACTGCCGATTTCGATGTCGGAGACCGAGTAACAGTCGGGTTCCCAGCGAACGTCGGCAACGTCATCGAAGGGTAGTTACGAGAAGCCACGATGTCACAACAGATGCAGTCGAACGAACGGGTCACGCAACGGTACGACGAATACCTGATGCCGATCTGGAAGTCGCTGAACGTTCCCATTCGGCGGGCAGAGGGGTGCTTGGTCGAGGATTTGGACGGAAACGAATACCTCGACGTCTTTTCCGGCATCTCGGTGACGAACGTCGGCCACGGGAACGACGCCGTCGTCGACGCTGCGAAAACGCAACTCGAGGAGTTCGTTCACGGGTGTTCGTACGTCCATCCTAACCAACCGGTCGCCGACCTCGCCGAGCGCCTCGCAGACGTGACGCCCGGTGACCTTCAGAAGAGTTTCTTCTGTAACTCCGGAACCGAAGCCGTCGAGGGTGCGGTGAAGCTCGCCCGCAAGCACACGGGTAGTAAGGAGGTCGTCGCACTCGAGATGGGGTTCCACGGCCGAACGCTGGGGAGTCTCGCGCTCACCGGCAACCACACCTACAAGCACGAGATGGGACCGACGATCAACGACGCGGTCCACGCCCCGGCACCCTACCGCTATCGCTGGGCCAACAACGGCTCCGACGCGACGTTTGCCGCTCGAACCGCAGCCGAGATCGAACACGTCATCGGCACCCATACGAGCGACGATCTCGCCGCCATCGTCGTCGAACCGGTGATGGGGGAGGGCGGTATTATCGTGCCGCCGGAAGGGTGGCTCGAACGCGTCCAGGAAATCGCTCACGAACACGACGCGCTGTTGATCGTCGACGAGGTCCAGACCGGGTACGGTCGTACAGGAGAGTTGTTCGCCAGCGAGCACTTCGATGTTGTGCCCGATATTCTGACGCAGGCGAAGGGGATCGCGAACGGACTACCACTGGGCGCGTTTACCGCTTCCGCGGAAATCGCAGACGCCTTCGAGGCCGGTGATCACCTTTCCACGTTCGGCGGCAATCCCGTCGCGTGTGCCGCAGCGCTCGCGACGATCGACGAACTTCAGGACGGCATCGTCGAGAATGCTCGCGAGCAGGGAGCGTGGCTCGCCGACCGACTCGCCGAACTCGAGGCCGAGTTCGACGCAGTCGGCGAGACTCGAGGGCTTGGCCTCATGCAGGGCGTCGAACTCGTCGATCCGTCGGAAACAGGTCCGCGCGGCATCGCTCCAGCTCCGGACAAGGCGCTGGCCGGGTCCATCGCTGCCGAACTCCGTGAGCTGGGGATCATTATGGGCGTCGGCGGCTACTATAAGAACGTCATGCGATTCCAGCCGCCGCTGACGATCGACCGGGACAATCTCGATCGGACCGTAGAGACACTCCGCAGGGCCATCGCTGCAGAGACCGACGATGAGTGACGAGCAGTCGCGCGCCGAGGCGTTCCACAACCGATACGAGGGGACCGACGTCGAACTCGCCTACACTGGCAGGCAGACGTTCCTCAAAGGCGAGCCCCGTGACGTCGAGGACCTCGCGGACGCCGACGTCGCAGTGTTGGGGGCGCCCCTCGATGCGGCAGCGAGTAACAGGCCGGGTGCGCGCTACGGGCCGACGGCCGTCCGTGAAGCGAGTACTTGGTGGGCCTATCTGTCGGGGTACAAAGGTGGATTGACGAACATGAACACTCGAGCGCAGATCGATTTCAGCGATGTGACAGTCGCCGACTGCGGCGACGTCCCGGTGTTCCCGCTCGATCAAGAGAAATCCGCCGAGAGCATTACCGCGCACGTGGCGACGGCCGCCGAGCGGGCATTTCCCGTCCTGTTGGGTGGAGACCACTACTGTACATATCCAGCGTTTCGCGGCTTTGCTGAGGCCACCGACGCCGACAGCGTCGGCCTCGTCCAGATCGACGCGCACACGGACACCGCCGAGGAAAGTCCCATTTTTGGGGAGCACTTCCACGGGTCGCCCACCCGGCTGATCGCCGAATCCGACTACTCGGACTACGAGCACATCAGTCAGATCGGGATCCGCGGGTACGAATCGCCAGGGTTCTTCGAGTTCGCTGATGAGACCGGATTAAACCTCTACACGATGCGGGACGTCCGGGCGAATGGAATCGACGAAGTTGTCACAGACGCGATCGAGCAGGCGGCCGCGGAAACGGACGCGGTATACGTCACGTTCGATATTGACTCAGTCGATCCAAACGTCGCCCCGGGAACGGGCACGCCAGAACCCGGCGGACTGGATAGCCATGAGGCACTCAAGATAATGGAGACCCTCGGGGCACATAACGCGGTCGGGGCCGCAGACCTCATGGAGGTCGCCCCCGAATACGATCCGACACGGTCGACGCAGACACTTGCGGCATACCTTCTTGTCACACTCGTCGAACGCCAGTTCGCGGAGTAACATCGGGCCCGCTCAGCGACTACAGGCCGAGATATCGACATTTGAAACTGATTCTGGTTACTGCTGACGGGCGAGTACGAATAGTATTAGTAAGGGCTTTTTATTGATTCAATTACAGCGGACGGTTTGGACAGGGTCCAAATTAACCCGCTGTTTGAGGTACCTATTACGATCGAAACAGAAGAGCGCTATCGGCTGTTTATCGACGGTGAGTTCGTACAGGCGTCGATCGACTCGTCGACCGAGCGGAATTGTACGCACTCGGGCCCGGAATAGACGATCCGGATATGGGACCGCTTAAGCAACCCGACCACTTCTAGACCGTTCTGGACTACATCGATACCGGCATAACCGAAGGAGCCACCCTCGAGACCGGCGGCGAACCGCTCGATCGAGACGGCTATTTCCTCCCGCTGATGGTCTACACCGACGTCGATCCCGAGATGCGGATCGGTCAGGAGGAAATCTTCGGTCCCGTCCTCTCGGTGATCCCGTTCTCGGATCGCGAGGAGGCAATCAGTATTGCGAACGACGTCAAGTACGGACTCACGGGCGGCGTGTTCTCCCGAGATATCAGGCGGGCATTGCGTCTGGCTCGCGATATCGACGCGGGCAGCGTCTAGGTAAATGAGTGGTTCGGCGGCTCGATCGAAACGCCGTTCGGCGGAACGAAAAAGAGCGGGATCGGTCGTGAGAAAGGGCTCGAAGTGCTCGATTCGTATGTTCAAACGAAAAACATTACCGTGAATCTTGACGAGAAACACCGGTGAACGGCGTCACTGCGGCTACTCGTCGTGAAGCAGGTGACGTATAGGTCAAGTAGACAAGTAGAACGATCACTTCAGCCATACACTTTCGGTACTTCCCGAGCACCACAGATAGAGAGGAAATTCGTGGGCCCACACACCCCCCGTCCAGAGTGAAAACTGGAAGAGAGGGTGGGGCGAGGTCCACATGAAACAGAGGTACACGAGAAGAAGAGACGCAAGAAATCACGGAAAGAGCAGCTAAGACAGGTAGATACAGCAGAATGAAAAATTATTAGAAGCAACAGTTCGCGAGACATCGGACGAATGCCGCCTTCGTCCTCCTCATTATGCTAAATGCACTTGAGGAACGATTAGACGGGGATGGTAATAAAACTTCCATATAATACTAAAATATATGTCAATTTTAGGTGGTCGGCTAGTTTTGGAGGTACCCTTCGTGAGTGTATCCGCCTCCTGTCCCGTGATTCGTGTCATCTTTACCCCGCTCCATCATGTGATTCACCGTGTTCCTCCGGCCCACTCTCGTGCCGTTTCACTCTTGATGAGGGGTGTGTGGGTCTTTCGTTTGTCGTGCCCGTTGTATGAAACTTCCCAATATCTCCCGAACTTCCGAAAGATTTGACCGGGGACGTCGTTGATAAGGCGGTTGGTCGTGATCCACGCAATACCCTTGAGAGAAAAAATTGGGGATCTGATCCCCAGTCGCCTCAGACTCGTCTATCTCTACAGGATACACTCTTGACGCGGGTGGGAAACGAGTCAACAGTTACGTTCTGGGTGGTTCGACCGTACAACGAACACGTCACGACTGGTTTTCACTCTGGACGAGGGGTGTTTCCGCCCGTCAGACGTTTCTTACTACTATGCTTCTTATTGCTGTTTCCCATATGATAGTTGATTGTTTAGATCCTGTTCAAGTTACACTCTATATCAGGGGTGTACCCCAACCCTCCGAGGCCATCGGAAAAATTGGGCCGGTTCACTCTGGACGAGGGGTGGTCAAAAATCGGCCTCTATCCGGTGTTTACACTCTTGACGAGGGGTGTCACGTCATCCGAAGCATCTGCGCGTGATGGACGTCTTTCACTCGAGATTACCTCGTCACTTTCGTCGACTGATACGGTGTACACTCAACGTCAGATGCCAGTCATAGGATGATTTACACTCTGGGCGAGGTAGGCGAATTATTAAGTAGCCGGAGAGCACGATATCTCGTATCGATGGTTGAGGAATCGTCACGACTCTCTGACTTCAACGATCAATATGAAGACCCATCCAAGGATCCGCTGTTCGATATCGATGAAAACGATCCCAACCGCGCCGACATATTCGCTCGCAAGGAACTCCTGAAGGTCGGGCACGTCCCGGAAAGTGCCCGAATCGTCGGCCGTGACAAGGAAATTAAGGATGTTGCTGCTGAACTCAGGCCAATCGTTCAGGGCGACCCGCCGAATAACGTCATGATCTACGGCAAGACGGGCACGGGCAAGTCGCTGGTTGCTCGCCACGTCACGGATCGGGCCCGTCGGGCTGCGGAATCAAATGGAATGTCCGTTGGCACGGTCTACGTCGACTGTGCTCAGCACAATACGCAGACGCGTGTCGCTCGAACTGTAACACGGACACTCAACGAGACGGAAGGGTCTGACTTCGATGTTCCACGAGCAGGGATTGGTAGCGGGGAGTATTACGACTACCTTTGGGAAATTCTCAATCTCGCCTACGAGTCGGTTATCATCATCCTTGACGAGGTCGATCGACTCGAGGACGACGATATTCTTATGCAGCTCTCCCGAGCCCGTGAATCCGGGAAAGCCGACTGTCATCTTGGCGTGATTGCGGTGAGCAACAAGATTGAGTACCGTGATCAGCTGAACGAGCGTGTCAAGTCCAGTCTTCGCGAAGAAGAATTCGTCTTCCAGCCCTACGACGCGAATCAGCTTCGCGAAATTATGAAGCATCGCCGCGATGCGTTCCACGACGGCGTTCTCTCTGGTGACGTCATCCCGTTGACTTCGGCTCTCGCTGCGCAGGAACATGGTGATGCCAGAAAGGCAATCGAGATTCTCCGACACGCTGGCGAACTCGCTGAACGAGAGAACGCCGACCAGGTCGTCGAAGAGCACGTCCGCGATGCTCAGGAGTGGGCGGAAATCGATCGGTTCGAGGAACTGCTTCGCGGATCGACGACCCAGGTTAAATTCATTCTCTACTCACTTGCGCTGCTGACCGAGGAGAAACCGAACGAGGACGAGTTCTCGACTAGCCGTATCTATGAGCGCTACCAGAAAACAGCTGAAAAGGTCGATGCAAAGGTTCTGAGCGAACACCGTGTCTATGAACTGCTGAAGGAGCAGGCGTTCCTCGGCGTCGTGGAATCAACCCGAACTGGAGGTGGTCGTGGTGAGGGAAGCTATCTGGAGCATCGACTCGTTCAGGATACCGATATCGTACTGAAATCCGTCCTCCGCGACAGTCGACTCGAAGAGTTGGCGTAGTTCCGTTCCCGACTCGACTTCACACCCCTGATCACGACTGTATTTCCTGACTTCTCCGGAAGGTGAGGAAAGTAGACACCCCTGATCAAGAGTGTATCAGACGAGCAACCCAGAGTACACACCCCGCCATCGAAGTGAAATCCCCCCGGTGAACTACCCTGCCCTACCGCGCTCGGGCTTACCCAGCCCTCGCTTGTTACGGACAGGGCTTCCTGCTTCGGTGTCGGAACGTGCAGGGAACGTCCCCACAGCGTCCACAAGACGCGGAGCGTCTCGTGCGGCCCGGCAGAACGCTGTTGGCGTTCTGCGGACGGTTCCAGACTCCACAGGCGACTTCCCTTGACAGGTGGTTCGGAGTGTCCCACTCCTACCGGTTGGACACTCGGCCACAACCGACGATGCACGCTTGTTGTTGCGTTTGAACACCGCCGGAGGCGTGGTGAGCATTTTATTACCACCTTCAACCGAAAAGATAATAAGGGTGCCGATTCACACGAAACCAAGACGTGCGGGCGCTGTCTCCCCTCCCTGCTCGGGCCTTCGGCGCTCGCTGAGGATAGCGCGGGACCGTTGGTCCCGATGACCATGCGAACGGCGTCGCCGTGAGCAGAAGGGGGCTGAGCGCCCTCAATTACAGCTAAAGAATAGAAAGAGGCCATGAATGGCCAAATCCCGCCGAAATCCGTGATTCCGATCTGACCAATATCACCACTATGATCAAAGTTATATATTTCCTCTTAGAGCATTAGGCGAAGCATGAGCGAAGCCGAGGTTCACCAGCGTGTCGTAGATTCCGGGATTATAGCGATCGTTCGTGGTGTCGAGTCGGATCTCGCGACGGAGGTCGTCCAAGCCATCGCGGCCGGGGGTGTCGACGCGATCGAAATAACCGTCGACACACCCGGTGCAGCCGAGATGATCCGGCACGTTTCCGACGAGGTCGATGATGTCATCATCGGTGCAGGAACGGTTCTGGATCCCGAAACTGCCCGGGCTGTTCAGTTGGCCGGTGCGGAATTCATCGTCACGCCAACGGTCAACACCGACGTCATCGAGATGTGTAACCGGTACGAGACACCCATCGCAACCGGTGTGATGACACCGACAGAGGCACTGACCGCGACGGAGGCGGGTGCAGACTTCTGTAAGCTGTTCCCCGCCTCGACCACGGGTCCTGCTCAGGTGAGCGCCATCAACGGACCACTCCCGCAGGTACCGCTCATTCCGACCGGTGGTGTCACCCCTGATAACGCGGCGGCGTTTTTCCAGGCGGGCGCTGTCGCCCTCGGTGTTGGCAGTGCGATCACCGATTCGGATGCGATCGAGGCCCGGGAGTTCAATTCCCTGACCGAGACAGCCAGTGAGTTCGTCGAACTGGCCGAGGAGAACCGATGACGGCCGAGCTCGTGACGTTCGGTGAGACGATGCTCCGCCTGAACCCGCCGTCAGGGACGCGACTGGAGACTGCATCGACACTCGAGTTCCGAACAGCTGGTGCCGAGAGCAACGTCGCCATCGCGGCCGCGCATCTTGGCACGTCGTCAGTATGGCTCTCGAAGCTCCCCGACTCACCGCTCGGTCGGCGAGTCACGAACGAGGTCAGACAACATGGTGTCGAGCCGCGCATCGCATGGGACGACGGCGGACGACAGGGATCGTACTACATCGAACAGGGGTCGGCCCCGAGACCGACGACGGTCATCTACGATCGTGCCGATGCGGCGATCACGACTGCCCGTCCAGCCGAACTCGACCGTGAAGCAATCCGTAATGCCGCCGTCTTCTACACGAGCGGGATCACTCCCGCGCTATCGTCGACACTCGCCGAGACGACGGCCGACATCCTGGCGACTGCGCAGGCGGCCGGAACGACGACGGCGTTCGATCTCAACTACCGATCGAAGCTGTGGTCGACAACTGAGGCACGACGGGCGTCCGAATCGTTGTTTGCAGACATCGATATTCTCGTCGCAGCCGAACGCGACGTTCACAACGTCCTGGACCGTCACGGGGAGGCTCGAACACTCGCTGAAGGGTTGGTATCTGATTTCGACTTCAGGACGGTCATTATCACTTGCGGTGAAGACGGGGCACTTGCGATCCACGACGGGACGACGTACGAGCAGCCAGCCTTCGAGACCGACACCGTCGACGCCATCGGGACCGGTGACTCCTTCGTCGGCGGCTACCTCGCGCGACACATTGCAGGCGACAGCGTCTCCGATGCACTATCGTATGCGGCAGCGACGGCCGCACTGAAACGAACTATCGAGGGAGACCTCGCAGTCGTGACTGCTAACGAGGTCGAACAGGTGCTGGAAAACGAGGGCAGCGGAATCGCGCGATAACAGGACGGACGCGTACTATTTAGGCAGCATTGGTGTTCGGTTAAACACTGGATCACCTCGTGTAGGCTTCAGCCACTCGTTCACTAAGTAAGAGGCGTGATTTCTCTGGTTGACGAGCGTCACGAAACAGCAACTCCGGCAGGTTCGGCGGTGGATGCCCGAACGACTGGGCCAACTCTTCGAGGATGAGCTGGGCGAGAGACCTGAAAGTCCTCGCCCAGCGTTCCCGAGGGAACACCGTCTCAGGAAACAGCTCCTGAAATATACCGAGCAAGGCTCTGCTGACCACGAGCGTCAGCAGAGCCGCCACAACCAGCAGTTCCACGATTGCTGGATCGCTTGTCTGGAACTTCTCCAGCCCATACAGCGATTTTAACTCCCGGAATAGCAATTCCACTTCCCACCGCAACCCATACAGCGCCGCAACTTGCCTCGGAGTGAACTCATCGGGCAGGTTCGTAACGTACAGATGGTAGTCGTCGGTGTCCTCGTTGCGGACACCGACGACGCGAAACTCCATCGTGTCGGTTGACTGTTTCCCTGCGTACGGCCGTCGCTTGAACGTGATCTCCACAGTCACGTCTACGATCTCGCGTGTGAGGTCGCCCAGAACGTCCTGGAGGCGACGGCCTGGCAAGGAAATGGCGCGCCCGCGCCATTTCCGCCGCTCCCCGACGATCAACGGGTTCGCGTTTGACTTCAGCCGCGTCAAAAAGAACCCGCCATTTTCCTCGATCAACGCGAACCGGCGGAAACTGTAGAACCCGAGATCGAACAGTAACAACCGGTCTCGCAGCCAGCTCCCTGTGCGGAGCTGGCTGCTCTCTTGGGTGCGTTCGTCGGTGAGCTGGAACTGTTCGAGGCTCTGAGTAGTAGCGTTATGGACGAGGTGAAGCTTCGCGCCGGACTGATCCGAGTGAGTCGCTGGAAACTCGCTAAGGAGCCGATGCAACCGGAAAACGGTTGCATCGGCGATCAGCACATCACGAAATAACTCGAACTGTGGTGCGATCGTGTGGGGAACCGCGACCTCCTCGAGAGCGTGCTCGAGGAGGTCGCTCAACAGGGCACCAAGTGCTGGTGTGAACCGGTCATAGAAACTGGAGCGAGCAACAGTCTGGTTAGTCGCTGCGGAGTAGGCCCGCTGAAATCCGGCGATCGTGCGGGCTTCGCCGTCGACGGCGAAGCCCATGATGAGCGTCCAGACGAGCATCGTGATGTCGATTGTCCGGTGGCGTTGGACGACATCGCGCTCTCGCGCGATGTCTTCGATACGTTCGGCTGGAAACAGGGAAGTCAGCCGCCGTCGTATGAGGTCCGGGGAGAGCGTATTGAACACATTCTCTCCCCACGCGGTCTACAACGATAGCTTCGTCAATCGAGCGCAGTCTCTCGGTTTCTTGTCTTAACCGAACACGGATGATTTAGGCAGGGAAAAGCCAGCGACGCTATCGATTCAGCGGTCCTGTTTGTATTCGAGGAAAGTGTGATCCTGCATGACTGCAGTCCGGCCACCGTCGACGAGCAGACTCGTCCCAGCGATGAACGAAGCTTCGTCGCTCGTCAGGAACGCCACAGTCGAGGCGACATCCTCCGGGGTGCCGATACGGCCCAGTGGATGCATTGCTTCGACCCGCTCGCGGTCGTCGTCGCTCAGTTCCTCCCGGGTACGTTCGACCTCGATCCAGCCTGGATTGATCGTGTTCACGCGGATGCCCAGCGGGCCGAGTTCGAGCGCGAGCGCGCGGGTCATGCCGTTGATGCCCGCTTTCACTGCGTTGTAGGGGAACAGCCCGGGCATCGTCAGGAACGCGTGGTTCGAGGACATGTTGAGGATCGAGCTCCCCTCGGGCATGTGGTCGACAGCGTGTTTGACACAGAGCCAGAACGACCGGAAGTTGGTCTCGACGACGAACTCCCAGTCTTCGATCGCCGCTTCGGTCGCCGTCGTCTCGGTTTGTACCCCGGCGTTGTTGACGAGGACATCGATCCGACCGTACCTCTCGGCCGTCTCCTCAACGAGCGCCGCAATCGCCGCCGGGTCGCGCATGTCGGCTGCGATGAAGATCGCCTCGCCGCCGTCTCCGCGGATCGCATCGACGACCTGCGTACCGGCGTCTCCCGACCGACCGGTGACGACGACCGTTGCGCCCTCCAAAGCGAGTCGCTTCGCGATGCCCGCACCGATACCCTTTGTCGAACCGGTCACGATGGCAATTTCGTCGGCGTGTCGCGCCGACTCGGGATCAGTCATCAGCTGTCACCGGTAAGGCGCTCGGGTCGCCCCGACCGGTGTACTTGGTCAGCAGTTCGACTTCCGTCCAGCGGTATGGGGTGCCATCCTCATGGAAGAGGTCGTGGAACCACGTCTCGGGGTCTTCGTCCTCGATTGCCTCCGCGATTGAGGTCTTTGCCGTGCTCCAGGGGAGATTGGTCTGGGTCTTCCCGTTGACCAACCCCCACGTGTAACAGCCGATGTTCCGTTCCTTGTAGTAGGGGAGGTGTGTCTGGACGTGGTTATCCCGCGTCCGGGCCAGCCACTCCGTACACAGCAGTGGTCGGTCGTAGGCTTCGAGGTCCTCGAGCCGCTCCCTGGTAAAGGAGAGTTCGCTGTAGTCGTGGAACGAGATCACGTCGGCGTGTTCGCTCCCGATCTGGTTCTGCGTGCTTCGGTTTGGGTCCCAGTTGACGCCGGCGGTGACCGGCTGTGTCGGGTCAGCCTCTCGGACCCAGTCGAAGGACTCCCGGAGTAGTGGCAGTGTCTGTTGGCCCATCTCGCTGTTGCCCGGCTCGTTGTAGACGTCCCAGATAATGACCCGCTCGTCCTCGCGGAACTCACCGACGATATCACGGACGTAGTCAGCGAGCCGTGGCCACGCCGACCGTTCGACGGCCCGCTCGTGGCCGGGACTCGGCGTCCACTGACTGTTGTGTGTGTTCGACAGTGGCTCCTTCTGCGGCCCGAGATAGGGTTCGTCACCCGAGAAGGCAACGTCGTCGAAGAAGACGAACATCGTCGTGAGCCCGTTTCGATCGGCGATACCGAGGAACTCGTCCATTCGCTGTTTGAGTCCCTCCGGGTCGTCCTCCCAGACGACGTACTGCAGGAACACCCGGAGGGTGTTCATGCCGGCCGCGTTCGCCCACCCGAGTTCTCGGTCGATGGTCTCGGGGTCGAAGGAGTCGGCCAGCCACATTTCCGTCGGGTTGACCGCCGTACTCGGCAGGTAGTTACACCCGACGAGCCAGTCCTGTTGGCCGTACCAGTCCCATGCATCTTCTTTGCTCCAGCGTTCGGTTGTCATGTATCGTGTTCGTTGTATCGTCGTCGGATTGTTCGTACGCAGTGCTGTGAGACGGCAAGACGCCCGGTGTCACCACTCAGCGACGCTGCCGTCGTCGTGTCGCCAGACTGGGTTGTGCCAGTCGACCTCCTCGTCGGCGCACTCGCGGACGTAGTCGGCATCGATCTCGACGCCGAGTCCCGGCCCGTCAGGCAGGTCGACGAACCCCTCGTCGTAGTCGAAGACCGACGGGTCGCTGAGGTAGTCGAGGACGTCGTTGCCCTCGTTGTAGTGGATATCCAGGCTCTGTTCCTGGATCAGCGCGTTCGGGGCAACGGCGTCGACCTGCAGACACGACGCGAGCGCAATAGGGCCGAGCGGACAGTGTGGTGCCATCGCCACGTCGTAAGCCTCGGCCATCGCGGCGATCTTCTGTACCTCGGTGATGCCGCCAGCGTGCGAGAGATCCGGCTGGATGACGTCGACGGCCCCGTTCTCGAAGACCTGTTTGAAATCCCACCGCGAGTACATCCGCTCGCCGGTCGCAATGGGCGTCGAAGTCTGGGCCGCGATCTGTGGAAGTGCGTCGTTGTGCCCCGGCAACACTGGCTCCTCGATGAAGAACGGCTCGTGTTCTTCGAGCGCACTGGCGAGACGTTTGGCCATTGGCTTGGTGACGCGGCCGTGGAAGTCCACCCCGATGTCGACCGCAGGGCCGACCTGCTGGCGGACTTCGCCGAGGCGGTCAACTGCCTCGGCGACGGCCTGCGGCGTATCCACGCGGCGGAGCTCCGCCGTCGCGTTCATCTTGAGCGCGGTGAACCCGGCGTCGACTTTCGCTGCTGCTGCCGCCCCGACATCGGCGGGACGGTCGCCGCCGACCCACTGGTAGACGCGGACGCGGTCGCGGACCGGCCCACCGAGCAGTTCGTAGACCGGGGCACCGAACTGCTTGCCCTTGATATCCCAGAGCGCCTGGTCGATCCCGGCGATTGCGGACATCAGCACCGGGCCGCCGCGGTAGAAGCCGCCGCGATACATCGCCTGCCAGTGGTCCTCGATGCGGTGTGGGCTCTCGCCGAGCAGATACGTATCCAGGAGTTCCTCGACAGCCCCGCGGACGGTACGGGACCGCCCTTCGACCACCGGTTCGCCCCAGCCGACAGTGCCGTCGCTAGTCTCCAGTTGGAGGAACAGCCACCGCGGCGGCACCTCGAACAGCTCGTAGTTGGTGATCGTTGTCATAGCTGGTTGGGTTCGAAGGACGAGGTATCGCTTCGCTCAGCGATGAGTCGTTCGAGGAGCACCGTTCCCACGGGGTGTTCGCCGTGGGATTGCCCGAGGGGGAAGGTCGTCACACAAACCTGGCCGTCGCCGACCGACCGGGTGAGTAGTGGGCTCCCCCAGTTTGCGATCCAGCCCTGAACGTACTCGACGTGGATATCGTCGTGTTCGGTATCGAGGTCCGTCACTAGCGCGTTTGGATAAATGCCCTCGAAGGCCCAGTCCAGCCGTTTGCTCCCGGTCAGATCTTCGATGAGGGGACTGTCGTGGGTGTACAGCGCCGAACAGAGGTTCCAGTCTTCGCCCCGCGGGAGCTCCCGGTACTCGAAGAGGTCGTCGGCGGGAGTCACCTCGTGTAACCGTGGCAACAACAGGACGGTGCCGCCGGTTTCCGCGTAGCCACGGATTGTCGCGTCGAGCGTCGAGGCGACCGCAATGTCGACCTCGTCGGTCAGTTCGCGGGTCACGTCGTGCCGGGAGCCGATGAGGCGGTCGGCGACGTAGTTCTCCTGGACGAACACCGTCACGTCGTGGTTTGGCGTCCGTGCTGGTTCGACGACCGTCACGGGCACCTCGTTGCTCGCCGTCTCCGGTTCGCCCTCGCCTGCCGACTCGCTCGTGAACGTCACCTCGAGCGTATAGGTACCGGTTTCGGCGGCCGGTGGCGTCAGTGCCTCGACCGTCCGCGGGCGTGACCGCGCGTGAGCATCGACTGCGACCTCGAAACGCCCCTCGTCGACTGTTTTGTCGGTTGCATCGGCGAGGAGCGCCCACTCGACGGTCCCACGGTAGACATCGTGGCTGTCGTTGACCACGGTCACCGAGGCAGTAACCTCGTGGCCGCCCCAGACGACGTGGTGTTCGGGATCGGCGACGACGAGCAGGTCGTTGTTGATCGCAGCGAACTCGTCGTGGAACGCCTTCTCTTCCCGGCGGTAGTCGAGGATGCCGTTGAACTCCCACTCGATGTCACTGAACTCAGTGATGATGTACCCCGAGATACCGCTGTGGACCCGCATCTGTTCGATGACATCCTTGATAGAGTGATACTCCCGCCACTGCCAGACCTCGGCGAGTTCCGAGAGTCCGTCGAAGATGGTCGAGAGCATCGACTCCTGGAAGCGTTTGTCGAACCCGGCGGGCGACCGCAGGTTCGATTCGAGGTGGACTTGCCGTTCGTTCACCGATCCCTCGGAATCCGTCAGGAATGGGTGAGTGTACCAGTCGGGTTCACCACCGTAGAACGCTTCGAGTGCCTCGGTATCCGACAGCCCCCACATACCGAACTCGGAGACGATGACAGGTGCCGACTCGGGGTCGGTGTGAGTCGCGGCGTAGTTGTCTTCGGGACGGGACACCATCGCGTCGAGGTCATTGCCCCACGCGTCCGACCGGTCGGGACTGGCGAAATATCGGTGGTAGTCGTTGATGTCGGTTGCGACGTGGGCCCACCCGGAGTTGTCACAGACGAGTCGCGTCGGGTCCCAGTTTTTCGCCGTCTCGTAGAACTCGGCGAGGTACGACTGTTTGTCTTCGTCGTCCCAGATGAACGGCTCTCCCTCGGCGTGACCGATCCCCCACTCCTCGTTGTAAAGACTCCAAACGACGACGCTCGGGCGGTTGAAGTCCCGGTCGATGAGGTCCCGGAGCTGCTGGCGGACTTCCGTCCGTGATCGCTCCGTGTACCGGGCAGGGTTGGCGGGCTCCTCCCAGACGAGGATGCCCATTTTGTCGGCGAGTTCGACGAACTCAGGGTGGGCCGGTTTGATGTGTTTGCGGAGCAGGTTGAACCCGAGTTCTTTGGCGATCCGGATCTCCTGCTCGAAAAGGTCCTCGTCGAAGGGGCGGTACAGCGTTTCCGGGTAGTAGCCCTGGTCGAGGGCGCCGCGGACATAGAGTGGTTCGCCGTTAAGGTAGAGATGCCCGTCGTCGCTGCTGATCTCCCGCATTCCGAAGTAGTCGGTGTAGCTGTCGACGGTGCTGCCGTCGGTCGAGAGGGCTACCTCCACATCGTAGAGGGCGGGCTGGTCGGGGGTCCAGTAGACGGCATTCGGGATCGGTACCGAGACCGCCGTCGGAGCCTCCGGGTCGGCCTGACAGCTCGTCTTCGCGACGAGCTCGCCGTCGCGCTCCACCCGTACGGTTGCGGCGAGGTCCTCGGGCGGGTGGCTCTCGGCGACTGTCGTGAACTCCACGTGGGCGATGTCATCGTCGAGATCCGGCGTCACCTTCAGATCCGAGACGCGGATCAGCGGCCGGGTTTCGAGGGTGACGGCCTGCCAGATACCGCTGACGCGTGTGTACCACGGCTCGCCCTGCTTGCCGTGCGGAATCTCGCTGATGTCCTCGGGGTCTTCGACCCGAACGGTAACGACGTTCTCGCCGGGTTCGAGTGCGTCAGTGACGGCAATCTCGAACGGGAGATAGCCACCGCGGTGGCTGCCGCATTCGATGCCATTGACGTAGACCGTCGCACGGTAGTCGACCGCGCCGAATCTGAGGAAGATCTGTTTTCCGTCGGGAACTGCATCGAGATCGATCGATTTCCGGTACCAGACGACACCGGTGTACTCGGCGAGTTCATCAATTTCTTGCCACGCCGAGGGTACTGAAACCGAGAAGCAATCACCGTCGTCAGGCCACTCGGCGACGTCGTCCCACTCGTCGGCGATGCCGACGTCTTGGGTATCTCGCCGAAGCTGCCAGCGTCCGTTCAACGACCGACTAGAGCGGCCGGCGACGGTTTTCAGTGAATTATTGAGTTTCATATGTGTATTATTGTACTGCGATTAGGTTCTAATGTTCCGGATTTGAGTGTTGGTACTGTGTGTGCCGGATCGACGCGACCTCAGGCAGGCGAGTTCGATACCGGAGTCGATGCGTCCGTTGCGGTGGCTGCGTCGATGTCGTCGGCCAGATATTCGATGTGGTAGGAGAACGCCACTGCCGGAAACAACAGGGCGAACCCGATCGTCAACAGTGCCGTCACCGCAAAGACAACGGCAGTGACGATCGCGAGCGACAGCGCAGCCGTCGGATGGGTGGCCGTCCAGACGTACGCCTGCTTGAGTGCAGGACTGGGGGATGCACCGTTCGCCATCGCAACGGACGTCGGGATCAGGGCGATGACGAGGTAGCCCGCGACATAGAGGCCGATGACGGCGACGATCGGTTCGAATCCCGCGAGCGTCGCCCCCCCGCGAAGGGAGAGCCCTGCAGGGGCAGCGAACACTACCGGCAGGAAGCTAAGCAGTGCCGCGTGGACGCCGTTCGTCCGAAGTATGCGGACGACATAGCCACGGTCGAGTCGACCAGTGTCACGAAGCGACTGGATGGCGGCGTACGCACCGAGCGTCGCCGGGCCGATCGTGACTAGCGGAAGTGAGGCGACGAACCACGCGATACTCACCGCGACGAGAGTCACGCTGTGTCGGTAAACGAACCGCAGGGTTCGCTTGTGTGTGGGTCCAGCGTCGGTGTCTCCCCCAGAGTCGTGGCCCGACATTATCCTGTCGTCCCCTGCATCTGAACCGCGTTCACGAGTTGTTCTTGCAGGATGAGGAACACGATGAACAGCGGTGCGGCCGCGATGAGCGTCCCGGCCATCTCGGCACCAGGCTGGAATACCTGGGTTGGTTGCATCGTCACGATACCGACCGGCAGCGTGAACGACGTCGACCCCTGGAGCACGATCAGTGGCCAGAGGAACTGATTCCAGGTGTAGACGAAGGTGTAGAGTGACAGCGCGGCAATCGCCGGCTTCATTAGTGGTAGCACGATTCGCAGGTAGATCTGGAATGTGCTAAAGCCGTCGAGTTTCGCCGCCTCGATTACTGAATCGGGGAGATCCTTGAAGAACTGCGTGAACAGGAACACCCCGATCGGAATCGCGCTGAACGGGAGGATCACCGCGAGCGGGCTGTTGATCAGCCCGAACTCGGAGATGATGGTGTACAGCGGCACCATGTTCGCGTAGATCGGTACCATGAAACTCGCGATGATGATCGTAAAGACGATGCGCTTGCCCGGCCAGTCGAGTTTGGTGAGCGAGAATGCGATCATCGAGTCGAGGACGACGACGAGGACCGTCGTCGTCGCGGCGATGACGAGCGTGTTGAGGAACCACTGCACGATCGGTGTCCCATCCAGGACAACCTGGTACCACTCGAAGGATATCTCGGGTGGGATCCAGTACGGCTGTTTGGAGAACGCGAACTGTTCGGTTTTCAACGATGTCGACAGCATATACAGGTACGGAACGATGAACAGGAACGCCGCTCCGTACAGTGTCACGTACAGGCCAACTGTCTTCAAGCGTGGGAGATGCAGTCTTGTTTCAGCACTCATTGGTCGCTTCCTCCGATGAACTTGTAATTGATTAGCGATACGCTCACGAGCACTGCGAACAGGAAGTAGCCGATCGCAGCCGCGTAGCCGAACTCCTGTTGGCGGAAGGCGACCCGGAACAGATACATCACGAGCGTCTGTGTCGAGTCGCCCGGCCCGCCGTTAGTCATGATGTACACCTGTCCGAACACCTGAAACGAGGCGATGAGCTGGACGGTGGTCACGAACATGATCGCCGACCGCATCTGCGGGAGCGTGATGTCCTTGAACGCACGCCACGTACTCGCACCGTCGATTCGTGCGGCCTCGTACAGTCGCTCGGGGACGCCCTGTCTGGCGGCCAGGAGGATCACGAAGTTGAACCCGACGGTCCACCAGATCGTGGCCAACGCCACCGCTGGCATGGCGAACGTGAAGCTGTTCAGCCAGGCCGGCGGGTTGCTCATGAAGAACTCCAGGTAATAGTTGAACGGCCCGTATTCGGGGGCATACAGCTCGGCCCACATGAGTGACACGACCGAGACGGTCAGCACGTACGGGCTGAAAAACACCGTCCGGAGGAAGCGCTTGCCTCTGATGTTTTGGTTGACTCCGAGTGCGAGCGCGAGGCCGAGACCAACCAGCGTTGGCACCGTCAACAGGACGAAGAACACGGTTGCTCGGACAGCCTTCCAGAACGTCGGGTCCTGGACCATCCGGACATAGTTCTCGACGAGGATGAACTCCGACTGCGAGGGGTTGAATGCGTTCCAGTCGAAGAGGCTCATGTAGAACCCCTTCAACAGCGGGTACAGCAGGAACACGGCAAAGACCAGCAGGTACGGAATGGCGAATAGCACGCCGTCCCGTGTCTCCGAATCGACGGCGTCGACTCCGGGGAGTCGGCTCAGGACTGATCCTGTATCTTTGATTGCCATTAGATACTCCTTTTGGTGGTCATCCCTGCAAGTTGTTCGTGACGTCGGTGGCAGCCTGTTTGATTCCCTCCTCGGGGTCGAGTTGCCCCGAGTAGATCTGTGCGATCGCCTGGTTCACCGGACGCTTGTAGTTCTCGTTGTTCTCGGTGCTCGGCATGTACGAGAGTTCGCCGTTCTGTGCCATCTCCGAGAACGTCGAGAGCGTCTTCTCCCAGACGGTCGCACTCCGGAGTTCGCTCGAATCGAGAACGTCCTGGGCGGCGGGCAGATGACCGGCATCGGTTCCCCACAACAGGCTGTTCTGTGTGAGCCATTCGGCGGCTTCAGCCGCTGCCTCTTGTTTCTGACCAGTGTTCGGGACGCCGAGCGTGTGGCTGTTGGCCCACGTCTGCGGTTCCGATTGGCCGGGGGCGACGAATGGCTTCGTCATACCCCAGTCGTAGTCCTGCTGCTGGAGTACGCCGAAGTACCACGTTCCATTGATCGTCATGGCAAGATCACCCGAGCGGAATGCTTTCGTCCCGCGGTCGGCGGTCGCGTCGACCTCGTCCCAGTCCCACTCGTTGGCGATGTCGTGGTAGAACTCGGCGAGAGCGACGCCATCCGCGCCGCCGAAGGCAGCCTCCGTGTTGTCTGCGGTGAGGAACTTGCCACCGCGACCGTGCTGCCACGCGATGAACTGCCGGACGAAAAACCGGAGATACGGATCGGGATTGAACGCCTGTTTGTCGGTTTCGGCGGTGATCGTGTCGGCGGCCGTTTTCAGCTCCTCGAAGGTCGTCGGTGGACTCTCGGGATCAAGTCCTGCCTCTTTGAAGATATCCTTGTTATAGTACAGCCCGTTAGGGTGTGTGTCCAGCGGGAGCGCGAGTCGGTTACCGTCGAATTCAGTTTCCTGCCAGATGGAGTCGACGTACGCGTCGGCGGTTCCATCGCTGAGCAGTCCACCAAGCGGTTGGAGCGCGTCGCTAAATCGCTGAATCTCGGTTGTGTGAAACACGGCAAGATCGGGCGCGTTGCTCCCGGTCATCGACGTGAACAGTTTGTCGTAGTACTCGTCGAACGGCTGTCGCTGCCGCTCAATCTGGATACTGTCGTGTTCCTCGTTGAACTGGGTGACGAGCGCTTTCATCGCCTCACCATCCCCGCCAGCGAACGGGGTCCAGAACGTGACTGTCCCGTCGGAGCTACCGCCACCGCTACCGGTACAGCCTGCAAGGCCGGCGATACCAGCCGCACCTGCTACCTTCATAAACTGGCGTCTACTTGACAGAGTTGCTGCTTGCCACTTGCTAGACATCACCGAGACCAGTGAGTAGCATACACTTAAACTTAATTGTTTTTGTTTTTCTTCCGCTGGCAAAAAGTATCACTACCACGTATCACCGGCGAGAGACGTGATAAGCGGTAGTATTCGAGTTGTGATGAGTCTGTAGAACGCCACGGTTGAGTGGGGCGAGACTATCACGATAGATGGGAAGGTATAAATACGACATAGTGAGACATTGTCATAGCCGCACATGAGTAGAGTACGCTTCAGCGACGTTGAGAAAATGTACGGAACCATCCGTGCCGTCGAAAAAATAGATTTAGAGATAGAGGACGGTGAGTTCGTCTCCCTGCTCGGGCCGTCGGGATCCGGCAAGTCGACCGTGCTCAGGATGATCGCCGGCCTCGAAGACATTACCAGTGGTGAAATTAGCATCGGTGACCGAGTCATCAACGACATTCACCCACGCAACCGTGGTATCGCCATGGTGTTTCAGAACTACGCGCTCTATCCGCACATGACGGTTCGGGATAATCTCTCCTACGGACTCAAGTTGACCTCGGACCTGTCGAATAGTACTATCGCCGAGCGGGTCGAAACCGCAGCTGAAATGTTGGGTATCGAGGACCATTTGGACAAGAAGCCGTCCGGTCTCTCCGGCGGGCAACAGCAACGCGTCGCCACGGGTCGTGCTATCGTCCGGGAGCCCGAGGTGTTCCTGATGGACGAGCCGCTATCGAACCTCGACGCGAAGCTGAAGATGCACATGCGGACCGAACTCCAGCGGATTCACGACGAACTCGGGACGACAACCGTCTACGTGACCCACGATCAGGAGGAGGCGATGACGATGTCCGACCGGATCGTCATCCTCGCCGAGGGCGTCCTTCAGCAGGTTGGGACGCCCGACGAGATATACAATCGTCCCGCCAACCTGTTCGTCGCGGACTTCATCGGGAGTCCGGCGATGAACCTCTTCGATGTCCGTCTCGATGGGGCATCGCTCGCGGGCGAGGGCTTCGAGTACAAGCTCTCGAATGGGACCGTCGAGACCGTCCGGGACTCGACGACGACCTCAGATCTGAAACTCGGCGTGCGGCCAGAGGACCTCAGCATCCTGGAGTCGCCGACCGAACAAACCATCCAAGCGACGGTCGACGTCGTCGAGCCGGTCGGCAGTGACAACTACATCTATGCGCAACTCGCCGGACAGGAGTTGACGATCCGCGTCCCGGCCGATGTAAAGCCCGGGGTCGGTGACACGGTCTCCGTCCAGTTCGACGAGGACGACATCCACCTGTTCGATACGGAAACGGAACGGAACGTGTTCGCACAGCCGGAACGTACGACGACCCAGACAGCCGAATCAGCCTTGTAGTTCTCGCCAGCCTCGTTATTCGACGTAGATCGAGTTCAGTTCGATGACGTTCGCCGCACCCTTGACCAGTTCCGGGATTTGCCTCTCGAGTCGGTCGCCCTGCATCCGGCTCTTTGGCGCTGCGATGCTAACTGCTCCGTGTAGCGGGCCACTCTCGCAGGAAACCGATGCTGCGACACACCGCAGCCCTGGTTTCGCTTCCTCCATATCCAGTGCGTATCCCCGTTCTCTGATGTCCCCGAGCGAGTCGAACAGCGCCTCACGGTCGGTGATCGTGTGCTCAGTAAACGAAGCAAGTCCGTGCCGGTCGACGATTCGCCGGACGCGTTCGTCGGATAGTTCGGCGAGGATCGCCTTTCCGAGGCCACTGATATGCATCGGTTCACGGAGTCCGATCTCGTGTGTCGTCTGAATCGCATCCTCCCCGTGTGCCTTGTAAAGCAGGACGTTCTGTCCATGCTCGATCACACTGAACAAGGCGAGTTCCCCGCTTTCGGCCGCAAGCTTGTCGACCTCCTCGGCGACGATGTCGAAGATTCCGGTGTTGTACTTGACACGCTCACCGATATCGAGATACTTGAGTCCGTTTCGATACGTGCCGTCTTGCTCAACGACGTACGCTAACTCTTCGAGTCGATCGAGGTATGCGGTCACCGCGGACACGGATCGATCTGTCGATGCAGCGACTTCTTCGGGAGTCGCGCTATCCATCTCGTTTAGGGTCTCGATTATCTCGAAGACAGGGCCGACGCCACGGACGTTCTGTGTCGTTGGTCTGTAGGTTCCGTCGACGTTCGTCACCCGATCAGCCTCGACCAACGTAGCCAGATGTCGATGAACGGCGCTTTTCGAAGTGCCGAGGGCGTCTGCGAGTTCCGTGACACCACTTTGCCCGTGGGTTTCGAGATACGCTAGAATCTCGAAAGCGGTCTCGACAGCTTGTACGGTTCGAGGCGCCTTCCCAGCCCTCTCGTCTGAAGACATACGTATACGTTACAATCGTTGATGATATACTTTTCCCATAGGAGAACAGCATGCCAGTTTGTCCCCCCATGCAGAACGATGAGAGTCTGTGTTCCGCTATATAGGCCACTATTCCAGTATGTTCTCCAGGGTTTCCAATAGCGAGTGCACTATTTTTACATCGCGCGGAGCGCTACCGATGGAGCAGGCGATTGAAACCGGCTACCGGATAGCTGACTCGAAGTCGTCGAGGACTCGGAGGGCGTCAGCGATTCGCTCCGCCGAGATGTCGGTCGGCTCATTCGCCATCGGTCCCGCAGAGTCAGCAGCGACGCGTCCGACTTCTAGCAGTTCTTCGCTAGAGGGATCGCTCACGCCGAGATCGGCAAGCCCGGTCGGTAGTCCGACCGACGTGGCAAAAGTCACGACATCGTCGATAGTCCTGTCGGTCGCTCCTTCGAGGACCAATTGTGCCAGCAATCCGACCGTTACCTTCTCGCCGTGTGTCGCTGAACTAGCACCAGGGAGGGTTGTCAGGCCATCGTGAACCGCGTGTGCTGCTGCCAATCCGCCGTTCTCGAAGCCGAGTCCGCTCAGTAGGATGATAGCTTCCGTGACGGCTTCGACGCTTTCGGTCACCGATCCCGATTCAACCCCCCGAACCGCCCCCGTGGCGTGCTCGCGGAGCAGTCGATAACACGTTCGCGCGAGCGCACGACCCGTGTAGGTCGGGCGATCGTCGAACACCGTCGTCCCGCCGCTTTCCCACGTCGTCTTCGCCTCGTACCACGTCGCCAACGCGTCCCCGATCCCAGAGAGGAACCAGTGGGTCGGTGCTTCCGCGATGACGGCCGTATCGACCAACACGAACTCCGGATGACGGCAGTGCGTTTCGGCATCGGCGAACGCCCCATCCTCTCCATAAACGATCGAGATGCTGCTGGTTGGTGAATCGTTCGACGCGATCGTCGGTACCGTGCCGACCGGTACGTCGAGTCGAGCAGCGACCGATTTTGCCGTGTCGAGGGATTTACCGCCGCCGATGCCGACGACAACGTCCGCGCCGGATCGCGCCGTAGCGGCGGTTAACCGGTCTATCTCGTCGGCGCTGCACTCACCCCCGAACCTCCCACGCTCGAACGTTCCAGCAGTGGCGTCGAAGCTCTTTTCGACCGTCTCTGACGTCAGTTCCCAGACCGTGTCGTCGGCAACCATGAACGCTGAGGTCCCATGTTGCACTGCCTGATCGCCAAGTTGGGCCAACACGCCCGCTGACTGGGTGTACCGACCAGGCGCGGCGAATGTCCGTTTCATACCGGTGAGTCTCAGTGTCATCCTCTTCAATGTATGGTATCAATTCGATCCTGAAGCGTCGACCGAGCCGACAGTCGCGCTACCGACTACGAGATCCGATTGAACCCTGTGCCCGGAACACCGCAATTTTTCGAATTTCGAGAACGTCTATCACATGATAGGATGGCGACGGCGGTTGGGACACCACTAGTACCGTCCCAGGTTGGGACACCACTAGTACCGTCTCAGAATGTGGATCTGTGAGCAGTCTACCGCCGAGAGCACAAAGTTTAGGAAAGCAGACTTAGATATACTAAGAGTGATGCCATCAGAGCACTGTTGTAAAGTCGACCGCGTTCGTGCTGCCCACGGTATTTCACCACCGAGCCGTATGGATGGGGATCTTGACTCATATCTCGTCGCCAGATGGATTGGCGAAGGCGAGACCGAACCGGCCGGCGTTCGCACGCTTTCGGAGTGGTTCAACAAGCAGGTCCTCAAGAAGATCTATCGTGACCACGGGCGCTCCGATTCGAGTATTCGTCTCAATTCGGATTACGAAGCGCTGCAGGGCGATGACATCCCGGAGCACGAACGAGCGGAACTCGTCTCGGAACTGGCCGACGATGGCATCGATAGTGAGGTCACGACGAAGCAGTTTATCGGCAAAAGTACACTGTCACGCCATCTAAAAGGGTGTCTCGACGCGACGAAGGAAACACCCGAAGCGGAGACTGAATGGGAGATCGACCGGGTCCGCGTCACGACCAACACGTACCGATCCCATCTGGAATCGGCACTGCAGTCACTCGGAAACAAAGATCAGATTAGTGGTGTCGACGAGGCAGAGTTGCAGATCCAGGCCTACCTCTCCTGTCCGGAGTGCCCGGCTCGTGTCACCGTTGAACGGGCGTACGAGCGTGGGTATGTCTGTGCCGACCATCGTGACGACTCGGCATGATCGGGACGAATCCCAGCTAGGCGACCAATTTAAGTCATCACTCTCCAGTACTGATGTATATGTGGAAACTCGACATTACAAATATTTCCGGGATCCGCGACGGCGAACCGACCGTCAAGCCCGGAATCAACGCTGTCCAGGCGAGTAATTGGCAGGGCAAAACGTCGCTGGTAACCGCAATCAGAACAGTACTCGGTGGGTCAGTCACGTCGACAACGCTCACTGACGGTGCGGACGCCGGTCGCGTTCGGCTGCAGACACCCGATTCAGACCAGGTGTACGAGCGCCGTCTCCAGCGGACCGACAGGACCGTTACCGCGGATGGACAGCCGTATCTCACTGACGAACAACATCAGGCCGCTGCCGAATTGTTTGCCTTTCTGGACGAGCGTAACCGGATTCGAACCGCTGTTCGCGAGGGCGAAGATCTGACACCGCATCTCATCGAACCCTTGGAACGAGAGGACATCGAGGGGCAGATCAGGCGTCTCAAATCCGAACGAGAATCAGTCGACTCAGAACTCGAACGGGCTCGACAGGCAGCCGAGAAACTGCCGGCGAAAACAGAAGCGATCAGTCGGCTGGAAACCGAGCTTGCGGAGTTGGAGGCAGAACTCGACGAACTGGAAGGGGATACCACGGATAGTGGTGAGCAGACAGAGTTGCGCGAGGAACTCACACAGGCCCGACGCGAGCGGGAACGGGTCAGCCAGCGGATCAACCGACTCGAAGGAAAAATCGAGTCGTTGGAATCACAGATCGAGGACAAAGAGAGCGTCCTAGAAGACCTGACGGTATCTGTTGCACCCGGCCTATCCGGGAAGCTAGAACAAAAGCAGACCGCACTCCGAGAACTCGATCAGGAGATCGAAACGCTAGAGGCACTGTACAACGCCACGAAACAAGTACTTGATAAGGGACTTCTTGACGTCGTCGCGGATGTGGACCGTCGGATCGACAGTGATCATTTGACCTGCTGGGTCTGTGGCAGCGACTCCACACGCGACGACATCGAACGACAGATGGACGGGCTGAGTGATGGAATCTCCGACCGTCGGGAGCAGCACTCAGAGCTTCAATCGACGGTGTCCGATCTCCAGGACAAACAGCGCGAAACCGAGCAAAAGCGTCGGCGGAAACGATCGCTCGAAGATGGATTGGATGCGCTCCAGACGAATCTGGTCGACTCTCGAGAGGAGTTAACGCACGCGAAAAAGGAACTGGCGGCGCACGACGAACGTATCGACACACTGGAAAGCCGCGTGCAGGAAACCGGCGACCGACGGAAGTCACTCGACCAAGAGATCGCACGGACGGAGACGAAACTAGAGCGGCATCGTACAGAACAGACACAACTGGAATCCCAGGCACAACAGCGTGAGCAACTCCAGGAGAGACTTAGTTCTCTTTCCGAGAAAATAGACGACCTGCGATCGCGCCGTGACCGAGTGATCAGGACGGCACGTACAGCGTTCGATGAGGCGCTCGAAGACGTCGTCGCCAAGTTCAATCCAAGCTTCGAGCATGCGCGTCTGAAAAATCACGTCGACCCCGACTCGGGAGGGACTCAACGACTAGAACTGATCATTGTTCGAGACGGCCGCGAGATTTCTGTCGATGCACTCTCGGAAGGTGAGGTGGAGTTGATTGGACTCATCGCGACACTTGCCGGCCACGAAGCGTTCGACGTCGCTGATCAGGTTCCGTGTATCCTCCTCGACGATCTCGGCGGACTGGCCAGCGAACACGTTCACACCCTCGTCACCTATCTCGAAGCCCGAACGGACTACCTCGTCACGACTGCCTACCCCGAGGCTGGCGAGTTCGATGGACACGTGCTCTCGCCGGACGACTGGGACGTCGTTTCGGATCACGTCGACCAGCCTGCGTAACTGCGAGGAGTCCTCGATACGCAAGAATTTGTGTTGACGCTCGGTGGTCCCGTCGACGACAGCGGGGGTTTCAATATTATACTCAAGATCTAGCCGACGTTTTCAGCGTCTGACACCCTCGGTCGACGGCTTCAGCGACTTCGCTGAGGTCCCTGCGGACGTTGACAACACGAGAGGTGAGCGGACCACAACCGACTCAATTGGTGGCCAGTTGCGGTCCTGTTCTCGATGCGAGAACGCATTCGAGAGTGGCCGAGCCTATCGGATAAAAGACCATCCGTGCGGGTGTTACTCTCACGTTCGGTCAGACCGTGCGGTGAAAACCGGGTTTTGTATCCCCAATACGGGTGCTGTCCGCTGGAAACGAGAGGCAAACCGACAGTCTGGTAGTCCGTGTGACAACCCGTCAATGAAGCCTGTTCACGACACGAGAACAGCGACAGTAAGCGGAGGTCCACCTCAGTAGATGTCGCGGCGCTGGTGACGGGAATTGTTCAGACAAGAAGGTTCAAGCAGTATGCATAGCTCTGTAGCCAGGTTTCAGCAGTTGCTGGATCGACCGTTCTGAAACAGTTTCCAAGCGAGAAGGTTCGTCGTATTGCTACTTGAAAGACACGTTTGACTGCGTTCCGATTTCCGTGGAGTTCATATCGAAATCGGAGCCCGTGGTGGTGGAGTGCGGCGTGTAACCACGGTGTAGAATCGACGAGAAATACGACGTCTCCGACGCCGTGTTTCTCGGAGAGTCCGGAATGGAAGATCGACGTAACAGCGGTATTTTGTGTTTGAAACAGCCGTGCGTGCAGAAATTCGTTAGTTTCAGGATCGACTGAAGCATACAGCCAGTAGCGATGACCGGCGAGTTACAGCCCACAGGCGGTAACTATACTTTTTGCACCTAATTGTGGACGGTGGATCGAGCCCGTTCAAGACGAATATATAGATTATAGATATAATAGCGGAAATGATGTGTCATACAGTTGGAATTGGATACTGAGGCGCATTAGCTCGCGCGGTGTCCCTTCTGGAAGGTCTCTTTGTCGGCCGGCATCTGGATCTTCGTCGTGGATTTGACCACGATAGCTTTGAGGTTCCTGTTGCCCATCACGCAGCCAGTTCCGCCGCGGCCCGAGGCGCAGTCGTCCTCGTTTACATGGAGTGCAGGAGAAAGCCCGCGACTGTAGTCGTGTGGAGGACGTCAAGTCCCGGTGAAACCCGTCGTCAAGCAGACTCAGCATGATCAGCCGCGGTCCTCGCGTCCTCGATCGAAACGTCGTCTCGGAGAAGAGCTTCGACGAAGAATTCTCCGGCTTTGAACGAGGAGCGGACCATCGGTCCCGACACCGAGTAGAGGAAGTTGAGCTCCTCTTCGGCGGCCTGTTTCCATACGTCGAATTTATCTGGGTGGACGTATTCGGATACTTCGAGATGGCGGGTGGACGGTTGGAGATATTGACCGAACGTGACGATGTCGACGTCGACGGCTCGAAGGTCGCTGAGCGTCTGATAGATCTCGTGATCGTACTCGCCAACGCCAAGCATGAGTGACGTTTTCGTGTATATATCCGACTCAGAGCTCACCTGGCGTAATACCGATAATGACTGTTCGTACGATGCCCGGCGATCGCGGACGGGCCACTGGAGCCGCTCGACTGTTTCGACGTTGTGGGCGATAACGTCGGGCTCAGCGTCGATGATCTTGCGAACGAGGTCAGGTACCCCCTGGAAATCCGGAATGAGGACTTCGATGAGGATATTGGAATCGCGCCGTCGTATCGCACGAATCGTGCGTGCAAAGTGGCTCGCGCCTTGATCTGGGAGGTCGTCACGATCGACACTCGTCAGAACGACGTAGTCGAGCCCGATTTCTGTGACGGCGTCAGCGACGTTCTCTGGCTCGTTCGGATCTAGGGCGTCCATCCCACCGGTTTTGACGTTGCAGAAGTTACAGCCCCGGGAGCAACGGTCACCCATCAGCATGAAGGTCGCGGTACCAGGACCATCGCGACCGCTCCAGCAATCGCCCAGATTGGGACAGTTCGCTTCTTCACAGACCGTGTGGAGATCGTGTTCGCGGAGTGTGGACTTGATGTCGGTGAAGCGTTCACCAGCCGGCGGTCGCATCTTTAACCAGGCTGGCTTCCGAGAACGGCTCATACGTAACTGGCTAGAAGAGGAAGGTAAAAAAGATATGCACGGTCACCAGAGAACCGTGATCACGAACACTTTCGGTAAGAGTCGTCGCCTACACTGTTTCGAGTGCAGCGGGATCCGACGAGAGATGTGCCAGCAGGAATACTGCCGTGATTCATCGGTTGAGCGTATGGATGGCTTCACCGCGAGCGTTCGCAACCGCCTCCATAACGGCCTCGTTGAGTGTCGGATGCGTGTGAACCGTCGTGGCGACATCTGCGAGAGTGGCTTCCATTTCGATAGCCAGCGCAAGCTCAGCGATGAGCTCCGAGGCGTCGGGACAGACCATCTGTGCACCGAGGATGGTCTCTGAGTTCCCGTTCGCGACGATTCGCACGAATCCATCGGTCTCGCCGAGCGTGAGCGCACGTCCCGATGCCCGCATGGGCATGCGCCCAACGACGGGTTCGTGGCCTGCTTCTTCCGCTTCGGCTTCGGTCATCCCGACCGTACAGATTTCGGGATCAGTGAACACCGCAGCTGGGATTGCCTGGGTGGTGAGCGTCGCAGGTTCGCCGGCGATAACGTCCGCTGCGACTTCGCCCTCTTTACTCGCTTTGTGCGCGAGCAACGGTTCGCCAGCAACGTCACCGACCGCGAACACGTGCTCGACGGCCGTCCGTGCCTGGTCGTCAGTTGGGATGAATCCCCAGTCGTCAGTTTCGATCCCTGCTGCCGGCAGGTTGAGCGTCTCGGTAACGGGTTTTCGGCCGACGGCGACGACGACGCGATTAGCGGAATACTCAGAACGGTCGCCGTCTTCGGTTTCGGTTAACAGCCGGACGCCGTGGTTCGTCGATTCCCAGCTGTCGGCACCTTCGCCAAAGCGGAACGTTATGCCGAGGTCCTCGGCACGCTGTCTCACAACGCGGGAGATATCACGCTCGTACCCCGGCAAGACCTGGTCGAGCATCTCGACGACCGTTACGTCGACACCCAGTTTGGCGAACACTGTCGAGAGTTCCATTCCAATGTACCCTGCTCCGATAACGAGCAACTGGTCGGGGAGTGGCTCGAGTTCGAGCGCGTGTGTCGAAGAGAGGACGTGGTCGCCATCGAACACAAACCCGGGGAGTTCTACCGGGCGTGAGCCGGTGGCGATGATAGCGTGAGCGAAAGAAATTGAGCCCTGCTCGGTTCCATTCCGTGTGACTCGCACCGTCTGTTCGCTCGTGAACTCCGCGGTGCCGTCGACCACCGTCACGCCGTTCCCCTTGCAAAGTTTCTCGACGCCGCCAGTGAGTTGCGTTACAACATCGTCTTTCCAACCCATCATCGTCGAAAAGTCCACATCAATTTCAGCCCGGATGCCCATGTACTCGGTGTGTCTGGCTTCGTGTGCGACGTCAGTTGCTGTGATAAGCGCTTTTGAGGGAATGCAGCCGACGTTGAGACACGTCCCACCGTATGCATCTTTTTCCACAAGCGTCACATCGAGATCAGACTGGGCTGCTCGAATCGCAGCTACATATCCGCCAGGGCCAGCACCGATAACTAATACATCTGTCTCTGTTGGGGGAGATTTTGCGGCCATCTTCTAGAGCCATCACACGAGTACGTAAAAAGTGTGACCCTTTTTCGGGGATATCACTATCCCCTACCGCGTAGTGAAGGGTACAATTATACCGTTCTAGACTAATGGAGTAACTGAAGCAATGTCATCGACGCTCAATTCCCAGGTCGAAGGGTATCTCCATGGCCTCTCAGAGCAGGGATTACCGCCACTGTACCGGCTGTCCCTGCAGGAAGCCCGTGAAACATACCGTGAACTCAGCGTGCCTGACGAGCCACCGAATACGGTCGCCTCTGTGACGGAGCGTACCGTGCCGGGACCAGCGAAAGACATCCTGGTTCGAATTTACACGCCGAATGAGAATGGCCCGCTACCGCCACTCGTGTTCTTCCACGGTGGTGGATGGATGCTCGGAGATCTGGATACGCACGACGCACTGTGCCGGGCACTCGCGAACGCGACCGAATGCGTCGTGATCTCCGTCGACTACCGACTTGCACCCGAACACCGGTTCCCGGCCGGACTCGAGGACTGTTACGCTGTGACCCAGTGGGTCGCGAACAACGCTGAGTCGGTCGGTGCGAAACCCGGGACGTTGGCCATCGCCGGGGACAGCGCCGGCGGGGCCCTCACAGTCGGCGTCGGACTGCTCGCGCGTGGTCGGGATGGCCCAGAGATCGACTATCAAGTGCTCGCCTATCCAGCCACGGACTACTCGTTCAACACGGACTCGTACGAGGAGAACGCACAGGGGTATTTCCTCACGCGAAAGGACATGGAACGATTCTGGAACGGGTACCTCCGGAGTGAACTGGACGGCCAGCATCCCTACGCATCGCCCCTTCGCACCCAGAACCTCGAGGGACTTCCGCCGTCGTTCGTCCTCACATGTGGATTCGACCCGCTTCGCGACGACGGCAGCAAATTCGCTGATCGACTGTCCGAAGCCGGCGTCCCGACCCAGCACGTGCAGTACGACGACATGATTCACGGATTCCTGACGATGCTCGACGATCCAGAGCTAGATCGTGCACACGAAGCAATCGAGGAGATCGGTGACGCTGTCCGAAGTGTTCTCGAGTAATCTAGTTTGGTCGCGCAGTGAGAGCAGTCCAGAGCAGTTGTATTGACGGTTCGATTAGGTATCGTCGAGGCGAATCGACCGGTTACAGCTTTGCCACATGGTATCGACTGCCCCTTGTTCCTTCCGAGAGACAGGGTCGGTCTCTCCCAGTTCGTCACTTTCGAAGGCGTTCAGGACCGCGACGTCGATCTAATTGCAGTGCTCTGTAGGATCGCTAGACAGCACCGCTGTGAGGAAATTATATCTTCGTTGATAAATACTGCAACCGGCGAGTCAGGTGCGGGCGAAATCAGTGACGCGGCGCGTTCCGCGTTACCGCCGGTAAGACGCACAGGTTCGTCCGTCGTCGATCCTTCAGCACGTGGCGCTCGTGCATCGAGAACGCCCTGTCAGTTCTCGTCCGAGAGTTCCGTAAACCGTTCCAGATGGCGACCGAGGATCCGATCGTCGTGTTCGAACTCGGGGCCAAAGTCGAAGAGAACAACGCCCTCTGTACCGTTCGATTCAACCCAGGCATCGAGCGCCCTGGCCGTAAGTCGCGTCTCGCCTACATTGGACGGCCCGGTGATAACCGTCGATCCCGAGCGGGGAAAGGGGAGATCAGTGGCAGTCACTTCCCACCCCTTCTCCGTCCGAAGGCAAGAATCAATCCGATGCTCGCGAGCGCGAACACGGTGGCGAAGCCGACGACAAAGACGGTAACTGGGTCTGACAGGCCTCCAGCAGCCTGTTCGCGGACGAACGAGCCGGCTAGAACTGACGCAATTACGAGAACGACGAGCCCACCGAGGTTGGCTAAGAGGGAATTTGTCTCGGGAACGACGTCGGGATCGTTCAACAAGAGGAGAACTAGCAGTAGTGCAAAGGGCGTCCCGACGAGACCGAAGGCAAGGACGAGCACGAGCAACGGGAAGAATGCACCCCCGACGAAGACGCCACCAGCGCTAAGGAGAGACACGGCCACGAGAAGTCCCCGGTACCTGTTGTCTGAAATGTCAGTGTCCCAGCCGAGTTTATCGGCAACGAGGTACGGCGGGACGATTGTGTTGCCACCGAGCGTCGACACTGCTGCGCCCCACAGTCCGAGCAGGAACAGCCACTTCGCGTTCGCGCCGGCGAGTGGGCCGAGCGTCTGTGCGGCCTGGATCGCCGTCAACGTCGCCGCCTCTACTGCCGGTGTGTGAAGCACTGAAGCGGTGACGAGGAAGATGGCGAGACTATAGACGCCGAAGGCGACGAGCATCGACGCGCCGATGTCGAACGTAGCAAGCGCGTAATTTCTCGAAGTCCACTCCCGGGCGCGCATCGTGTATGACTGCATCGTGATGAGGGTGATGTGTACCGCTCCACCGAGGATACCGGCGGCGACTAAAGCTCCGTTGAGCCCTCCTGGTACTGTCGGAACGAGGCCCGTTGCTGCCGCCCTAGCGTCGATCGGAACGAGGAAGAGGGACACGACGAACGCGACCACCACGACTGAGACGAGCCCTTTCGCGAGTAGTTCCAGAAACCTGTAGCCCCGACCGGCTAACCCCACTGCGAGGGTGACTGCCCAGACGAGGCCCCAGATCCGTGCATCGATGCCGGTTACCGTCGCGGAGATGTCTGCAACCGTCTTCATGATGATTAGCTGTGCCAGTCCAGACGCGAGTACGGCATCGATGACGAGAAGTGTTGCCCACGTTTCCCCGAGCGTAGATTCGACGACTGATACGATACCAGACTCGGTGAACAAGCCCAGTCGCATCGCCAAGTACTGGGTCAGTCCACCGAGAACTGCAGAGAGAACGACGACCCAGAGCATATCGTATCCGAACGTCGCGCCTGCAGTGATGAGGCTGGCCATCGTCGCTGGCCCCGCTGCTATCGCACCGGCAACCCACGACGGGCCCATCTCACGCAGGTATTCTCCGACGTTTCTAAAATCGACCGTCCATATACTGAAACGTGTTTCACCGCTCATGTGATGCTGGTTCTCAATAATCACCTAAATATTTTTTTGAGTGGTATCACTGAGTGGTTCAACCAGCGATTTTGACCATCTATAGGTTTCCTACGAGAACACTGATGGACTCCGACTTCCGCGCGGAGTACTGTTTTTGTCACCCAAGAACTAGAAAACAGTGACACTCAAGAGATACGCTTTTGTGGACTGCCATACATGGAGGTGATATAATGGCAAGCATTATCAAAATGCCCAAGCTGGGGCTCGAAATGGAACAGGGGACCGTTCTGGAGTGGCTATTCGAGCCGGGCGACGAGGTGTCGGAAGGCGACAAGATGACAGAGGTCGAGTCCGAGAAGAGTATCGGTGAAGTCGAAGCACGCGAAGACGGGATTCTTCGTCGCATTTACGTCAAGGTGGGCGAGGCTGTCCCACCCGGCAAACCGATCGGTATCCTCGCAGAAGCCGACGCCGATATTTCCGACCTCGAGGCCGAGGTCGAAGCCGAACTCGAGGGAGAGGCCGAGGAAGACACCGCAGCGTCCGAGGAATCGGGTTCGGATGCCGACGCTAGACTCGACGACGACCAGGCAGTTGCTGCAGCAGCGTCACCCAACGGAGGAACCATCGAGGTGAAAGCGTCTCCGCGAGCACAGAAACAAGCAGAGGAAATCGGTGTCGACCTCACAACCGTCGATGGAACTGGACCGATGGGATCGATCACGGCCGACGACGTCGAAGCAGCTGCCGACGATTCCGGAGGCAGCGCGGAATCAGTCAAAGCCTCCCCGAAGGCAAAAAAGCGAGCAGAAGAGCTCGACGTCGACCTCACAACCGTCGATGGCACCGGGCCGATGGATTCGATCACGGCCGAGGACGTCGAGACAGCGGCCGAAGCCCCATCAGCAAGTGAAGCGGCGGGAATCGGACAGGCCGGTTCGCTCCGGTTCCAGCATGCTGCAGCCATTGCTGACCCAACCGCAGGGGCAGCCTTGCTCGACACGACCGAAGCGGTCCGATCGGCGTTCGAAGAGCGTGTCACAATCACTGACGTGCTGCTCGTCGTTGCGTCGGCAGCCCTCGAAGATCGGCCACTCGTGAACGGAACCTACACTGAATCGACCCATCAGCTCCAGGAGAGTCAGGATATCGCACTCGTGACCGAGTTTGCCGACGACCTGAGCACGGCCGTCATTCCGAACGTCGACGACAAGTCACTGACTGAAATCGTAGCGGCACGCGAAGCACACGCCGATGATAGCGACGAACAACCCTCCTTCACCCTCGCAAACACGACCGACACCGAGTCCGAGGGCCTCCTCGTCAATCAACCCGGTGTCGCGGCGCTTGCAGTCGATCCGTCCGGCCAGCGAGCAGTGCCGACCGACGACGGCGTCGATTTGCAGCCGCTCGTCACTGCGAGCCTGACCTACGACACGCACGCGATCGATGGGACCGAGGCCGAAGCGTTCTTGGATCAGTTCTTCGAGCGAGCCGAACAGGCATCGGAACTGATTCTTGGCTCGTACCGCGGCAAGGAGTAAGCGACCGGGTCTGTTTTCTGCGTCGATTGGCAATTCGATTCTCCCTGCGGTTTCTGTGGCCAAACACAAGTGACCGACAGATGAAACAACTGCAGGAAGACGGCGATGGAACTGCGGACGACAATGGACCGTCTTGCGCTGAAAAAACGAACGCTGACGTTAGCTATCTCCGGGCAGCACCTTGTCGCTGATGAGGCCACCTGTCTCCGAGGCTGCCTGAAGCGCGGTAGCAACCTCGACGAGGCGCGGCCCGTTCGCAGTGGGGGTCATCGTGACGGTCGCGTCGGTGAGTTCGATCTCACGCTCTCCGTCAGCACCGATGACACCGTCCTGGATCTCGAAGATTGCCGGTTCATCCCAGTCGAGCGTCTCGTAGGACTCGAGTCCGACTGTCGTCGTCATCCCTGGGGCGAGGACTGCACGGACAGACCGGGGTGTTTCGTCAGGATCACCGAGGCGGAGTGCGACACCACCAGGTTCGTCGGGGGCAAGTGGGTTCACACATCCCGCGACACTGGTGAGGCCAATCGCTGCGGGGTGCGCCCGCGTGACGACACCACCGAGTAGTTCCGTCGGGTCAACGATTGCCCGTGTTCCGACAAAGGGCCGATCAGTGATCCCGATAGTCGCCAGCCCCGAGAAGTGCTTCTCCCCGCTCACGTCGTCAGCGTGGACCTCAATTTTTCCGTGACAAGTGGTCGCCGTATCTGCGTCGACCATGCCAGTCGCGATCACAGCAGCGGCCGCGCCAGCGACAGTTCCATCGACAGGTGTCGGCACGACGTTGTTCGTCCCTGTCGAAACGGACACGAGTGGGACGTCGCCGAGTTCGAGCGCAGTGTCACGGCTCGTCCCGTCACCGCCGAGGACGACAACGGCATCAGCTGTCTCGCGGAAGTGCGCTGCCGCACGCCGGGTGTCAGCCGCCGACTCCTGGATGAACATCTCGACCTCCGAGATGTCCAGTCCGTTGGGTGCTTCGTCAATCGCGTGTGCGGCGATGCCAGTCTTGTCCGGCATGATCTCGACGCTGACCGTCTGGTCGACGAGGGTGAGTCCGTCTAGGACGCACACGGTCGTGCTGCGCTTCGCGTAGTTATCGACGACACTCGCACCGCCGGTGAGACGGCGAATATCACGTCCAGCCGACGGATTGACGATAAGTCCAACGTGGGACACGAGTGGTTAGAGGATCCTCTCGATAGCGTTCTGGACGTCCTCGCCTTCGGGCAGGACTTCGTGTTCCAGCTGTGGGCTGAACGGCATGTGCGTGTCAGGCGTCCCGACACGCTGGATGGGGGCATCGAGGCTGAAGAACGCCTCTTCCTGTACCCGAGAGACGATCTCAGCGTGGGTACCGTACGAAAGCGGACTCTCGTCTGCGACGACCATTCGTCCGGTCTTCCGAACACTCTCGACGATAGTTTCGGTGTCGAGCGGATACAGCGAGCGTGGGTCGATGACCTCGACGCTCACGTCACCGGCCAGGTTTTCTGCCACGTCGATCGACTCGCCGACGAGGCGCTGAGTCGCGACGACGGTGACGTCCTCGCCTTCGCGTTCGACTGCGGCCTCGCCAAGCGGGATAACGTAGTCCTCGTCAGTCGGGACCTCACCCTGCTGCTCGTAGATCATCTTGTTCTCGAAGACGAACACGGGGTCGTCCGAACGGATGGCGGCTTTCGTCAGGCCCTTCGCAGATGCGGCAGTACCCGGTGCGACAGCCAGCAGACCAGGGAAATGCGAAATCCAGGTGTGGACCGTCCCGGAGTGCTGACTGGCAGCACCCATCCCGCCACCTTCGGTTGCGCGAATGGTGACCGGCATCTCGGTTTTCCCACCGAACATGTACCGCATTTTCGCCATCTGGTTCATGATTTGTTCCATCGAGACGCCCATGAAATCGGAGAACATGAGTTCTGCGACAGGTCGGGTGCCGGTTGCAGCTGCTCCGACTGCCGCTCCGACGTACCCTGCCTCGGCGATGGGTGTGTCCTTGACCTGTGTGTCACCGAACTGTTCGTAGAGGTCGCCAGTTACTTCGAGAACCCCACCAAACGCCCCGACGTCTTCGCCCATGATGTAGACATCGTCGTCGCGGGCCATCTCCTCGCGCAGCGCTTCTCGGATCGCCTCTCTCAGCGTCAATGTCTCCGTTTCTTGTCCCTCGATTTCTGCCTGTGCGGTCATCGGGAATCGCCTCCGTTGGAACCGCCGTCAGTGAGTGGACGGTTTGCGAACTTTTCAATTTCTGGTACTGATGCATTGAACATGTCGTCGTATGCTTCTTCGGGGGCTGGAAGGTCTGCGTCTTGTGCGAACTCGATAGCGTCGGCGATGTCCGCTTCGACCTCGGCCTGCATCACCTCGAACTCCTCTTCGGTGAGTTCGTCACGGTCGATGAGTCGCTGTTTGAACGCGTCGATCGGGTCGCGGTCCTTCCACTTCTGGAGTTCTTCGTCGGTCCGGTAGTTCTGCTCGTCACCTTCGTAGTGGCCGCGGTACCGGTAAGTCTCGGCTTCGATCAGCGTCGGGCCATCACCGTCTCGTGTCCGCTTGCGAGCCTCTTTGACGGCCTCATAGACGGCGATGATGTCCATCCCGTTAACGGTGATTCCAGGGATATCGTACGCCTGCGCAGTGTCACTGAGGTGATCGATGTTATGTTGATTTTCGACGGGCGTCGCCTCCCCATACTGGTTGTTCTCGATGAGGAAGATGGCTGGGAGGTCCCACGTCGACGCCATATTTATGGCTTCGTGGACCTGGCCCTGAGCGGTTGCGCCGTCGCCAAGGAATGCCAGAGCGACCTGATCGCGACCCTGATGATCGATAGAGAGAGCAGCACCAGCTGCCAGCGGCGGGCCCGCACCGACGATCCCGTTCGCACCGAGCATGCCGGAGTCGACGTCAGCGATGTGCATCGAACCGCCTTTGCCGTTGCAGTAGCCGTTTGCTTTACCGAACAGTTCGGCCATCATCAGGTCTGGGTCCAATCCCTTCGCGATGCAGTGGCCGTGCCCTCTGTGTGTACTGGTGATGTAATCGTCCGGTTCGAGCGCAGCGCACGTCCCAACACCGACTGCCTCCTCCCCGATGTACAGGTGGACGAATCCAGGGATCTCACCATCAGCGAAGTAGTGCCCGGCCTTCGTGTCGAACTCACGAATTGTTAGCATGCGACGTAGGGCATCGAGTCTCCCGTCTTCGGAGTCTAGTGTGTAATCTGCCATACTTCGTCAATGACTAACATGGGTCCCAATATAATATTACCGATTTTTCAGGCAGTACCACACGATGGTGTCATATATCCATTATAGATCATGGTAATCATACGGCGATATGCGAGCAGCAACGTACCACGACCGGAAAGATATCCGTGTCGAAGACGTCGAACCGAAGAGCGTGAGCGGGGGACAGGTCTGTATTGACATCGATTCGTGCGGGATCTGTGGTTCAGATTTCCACGAGTACACCGCGGGACCGATTTTCGTTCCCGGCGAGGAGCCACATACGGTGTCTCAGGAGACGGCGCCGATCAGAATGGGCCGCGAGTTCAGCGGCACCATCTCCGAAGTCGACGAGTCAGTGACAGGGCTGGAACGGAGTGACGCTGTCGCGATTAACCCGATTCTCTATTGCGGCGAGTGTCGCCAGTGCCAGGAGGGGGACTATCATATCTGTGACTCGGTCGAATTCCTCGAGCTTTCAGGCGGCGGTGGCAGATTCGCCGAGAGCGTCGTCTTAGATGCGGAACACGCTGTAACACTCGGCGACGACGTCCCGTTCGAATACGGGGCGCTGGTCGAATCACTGAGCGTCGCGTTGCACGCCGTACGACGCTCCGGACTGTGTGCCGGTGATGCGGTCGCAGTCTTCGGGGCTGGCCCGGTCGAGTTAGCCGTGATCCAGTGTGCCCGAGCGGCCGACGCTGGAACGATATTCGTCTCTGAACCACGGGACGCCAGGCGCGAACGCGCGCCAGACTGCGGCGCTGACAACCTCGCCGATCCCGAAAGCGACCACATCAAGATCCTCGTCAAACCGAGCGAGTAGCCGGACAGACCGACCGCCCTCGACAATAAAGAACCAAACTGGTGAGAGCCGGTTCACTCTCTGTACACTATCTTGTAACCCGGTGTGGTTCGCTAAAATAAAAATCGAGGTCGAACTCGTTTACGCGAGTGTGGCAGTGAGGTCGATGTCGGGACCACTCAGTGCCTTCGAGACTGGGCAGTTCTGCTTCGCATTCTCGGCGACAGCGACGAACTCTTCCTCAGTGGCATCTGGCACATCTCCCTCCGCGGTTAGTTCGATCTGCGTGATCGTGAAGTCACCGTCTACTTCTTCGATGTGAACGTCAGCGGTAGCGTGGACGCGCTGGGGTTCGAACCCTTCCTCTTCGAGATCGAGCGCAGTCGCCATGGCGAAACAGCCTGCCTCTCCGGCACCGATCAACTCCTCGGAGTTCGTCCCGGTCGCGTCCTCGAAACGCGATCCGAACGAATAGCTGCCCTCGAATGCACCACTTCCCAGTGCGACTGTTCCCGCTCCCTCTGTGAGTGTTCCTTCCCAGGTTGCTTCAGCAGTTCTTACAGGCATACGTATCAGCCACTCTCTGATTCTCTGGGTATCCTCAAAAGTCCTTCCCTGGCCTGAAAGTTGGGTTATCTGTCCTGTTGAATAGTTTTTCTACAACTCGTCAAAGAGGGAAAGCTGTAGCGTGGGCCAGTTCGTTTAGGAGCCGTAAATCGCGTACTTATCTGGCTTGGAGGTGCGAAGGAAGATTGATTTCTGAGATGTAGTCCTTCGGCCTCACGTTCGTGGCTATCGCACACCTACCCTGACGCCGTATTTCAATTCAGCAGAGTAGATAGATATGGATTCTGGGACTCAGACTCGGTCCAGGTAGTAATCGCGCGCGAGCACTGACACCTCGTAGAGAAAGACCAGGAAGACACCGACGAGACTGCCCCAGAGAACGCCCGAAAAGACCGGCAGACCAATCACGGCCATTACTCGGTCACCTCCGTGTCTGCCTCCATCTGTGTACCGCCGTCGGTCGCGGGTTCGTCGAGTCGCCGGATCTTATGAGAAAGGCGGTCCAGATCGAATTGGTCGTTCGAGATCCGTGCAGTGACCAGTGTCGTTCCAGTCGAAGCAAGGAATGCACCAGCGAAGGGGAGCAGGTACGTTGGATCAGGTGCAGGGAGGGAACCGCCAAGCAGTGAATCAAGCGTCCTATGCAGACCGAACGGGAACGGGAAGAACGCGCTCCCGACGGCGAGGCCGACGAGGCTACTTGCGAGAGCACTCCGACCCGATAGACGGCCGGTGAACAGGCCGTAGACGAGTGGGAACCCGACGGCGGTCCCGAGCAGGTCAGCGACGAAGAAGAGGCGAAGGACGCTCCGAGCACGGAGACTGATCGCAATCGCAGCGACAGCGACGATGACTGTCAGCGCACGTGCACCGATCCGCAGTGTCCGGTCGTCGGGATCCACGAGAAGGCGTGGGAGGTCAGCTGTCACCAGACTCGACAGTGCGTTGAACAGGGTGTCGGTCGTGCTCATCACCAGCACGAGTGCGAGCAGGAGGACACCGAGAACGATCCATTCCGCGACGGCGCCTTCGAGAAGGAGGAAGAAGGCGGTCCCAGCGTTGTAGTTCTCGCTGCTAAACTGGGTGACGACGTCGGCGTTGCCTACGGAAATGATGCCGAGAAGCGTGGCCAAGACGAGAATTAGTCCGTTCGCGACGGTTGCAATACGGAAGCTGCGTTCGACTGTGTCAGCCCCGTCAGCCGCGTAGATCCGTTGCCACCACGTCTGGTTGAGAAGTTCCGCACCGAGGATGGCGAAAATCAGCGCAACGCCGAACCGAATCCCCGGGACGAATCCAGGATCGAGGAGCGTGGGGTCCGTCGTCACGATTCCCTCGTACACGCCGCTGGCACCGCCGAGTGCGAAAATCACCAGCGCGACACTCGCGATGAGCAACGGGAGGATGAGCAACATCTGTATCGTGTCGGTGACGATGCTCGCTCGGAGCCCACCGTACCCAGTGTACACCAGGACGAACCCGCCGACGAGAATCGCCGTCTTCCACTGGGGCACTCCCGCCACGTACTGGAAGGCCAGCGAGATGCCGGTCAACTCCGCAGCGAGGAAGACAAACATGTAGAGAACGCTCACAGTGAGGACGAATGCATACATCGCGCCCCCGTATCGTGCGTAGGCGTATTCTGTAAGCGAATGGCCATCCGGGATGATCTCGCGGATCCGCGGACCGAGTTTCGAGTACGCAAACATTGGGATCGCTTCGCCAATCCCGTAGCCGATGACGGCTGCGATTCCGTATAGGGCACCTGCTTCAGGTGCCGACAGGAGAATCCAGACGCCCATCACCGACGCGATGAGGGTCGCCGTCGTTCGTCCGCCAGTGGCCGAATTACGAGCGGTGATGAGATCCTCGACGGAGTCGACTCGCCCTCGTGAGAACCCGATCCCAATCACGGTAAAGACGGTGAGCGTCGCGATCGCCAGCCCAAGTGCGACGGTCGAAGTCACCATCATCAGTCACCCCCCGTCACTCTGCTCGCATTGTCGGGGTCGTACGCCACCTCGAAGAACGCGACTTCCAGGGACACGGTGCGTCGAAAGAGTCGCTCGATTTGCTGTTGTTGACGGGGCGAAGCAGCCGCTCCCTCCCGATTGAGTTCGTCACGGAGCCACGTCACGAAGGCCTCGAACTGCTCGTTGGAGTGGAGGTCGATCCACTCCCGGAGATAGAACTGCGACGGTGGTTCGCCCGCGACGGCGGTCGCCCACTCCAGGTAAATCCACTCGGCAGGGGTGAGAACCGCGAGCGTCTCGGCGTAGCCGCCCTCCCGGGCTGCACGTTCCAGTAGATCCTCGAAAGCCAGCGTCGTGGCCGTCCGCTCGGGAGCACTGTACACAGCTTTCGGGACGTTCAGTGCCTCGAACGACCGTTCGAAGAAGTCGTTCTCGTCGGCAGTGAGCGTCCCGAGGAACTCGACGAGCCGTGCCTTCGCTTCCATCGTCGGCGCGTCCCCGACTGCACGGCCAAAGACGCCAACGAGCGTTCTGACAAAGGCGTAATCCTGTCGTAGATACCGCTCAAAGACCGCGTCGTCGAGTTCGCCGGTGCCGAGTTCGCGTGTGAAGCGGTGGCCCGTCGCGTTCGACCAGTCGGGTTCCGCGCGCTCGCGGAGCCAGTCGGTGAAGCGGGCGCGGTCGCGAGTCTCGGCGTACGCTTCGAAGGTGTCGGGACTGTTCGCAGTCTGGGTCTCGCGGCGAGTCATATCGACCACTCCTCCTGTCGCCAGGCTGCGTCCCAGAAGCGGTACTCGTACCGGGCGGACGTCCGAAACAAGGAGCGAAAGGTCTCGCGCTGGCGTTCACTTTTGTCTGCTGCGACATCGTCCAGCAGGTCTTTGCACCACGAGGTGAGTTCAGTGAATTCCTCGCCGGCGTACATCTCGACCCACGCTGCATACCGCTCGTCGTCGGGCAACCCCTGCGCCGCGAGCTGCGTCCCCGTCTCATTGAACCCCCACATACAGGGGAGGAGTGCAGCCACGAGATCGCCGAACGTTCCAGTTGCCGCAACGCGGACGAGAAAGTCGGTGTACGCTCTCGTCGTGGGCGACGGTTCAGTCGCCTCCAGTTCCGACTCCGAGATTCTAAACTCCGACGCGTACTCACGGTGGAGATCCATCTCGGTGTTGATGGTCGAATCGAGCAACTCCGCAAACGTCCCCATCTGTTCGAGCGTCGGAGCCTTCGTCGCACCGTGGGCAAACACTCGAGCGTAATCGATCAAGTAGACGTAGTCTTGCTTGACCCAGTAGCGAAACGGTTCCTCGTCGAGGGAGCCTGCCCCGAGTTCTTCGACCATGGGATGGGCCACAATGGCATCCCACATCGGTTCGGCAAGCGGTTCCAGCGTATCAGTGAAACTCATGTCCTGACGTGTGATCTCCTGAATAATATAAATTGTGAATATAATCCAGTTATATTCCGAGCGCGGCTTTATATGCACTGTCTGCAGGGCTACTTTCATTTCACTTCGATTTCCGAGCGAGATCGTCGTCGAGCGGGTGTTACCACCGCTCCGGCGCTCCGATATGCGACTCGCGCGCGCATTGGCGGACCGCGATTTCACGCAACAGGAGGTCGCCGACCACTTCGGCGTGACGCAGGCCGTCGTCTCGCAGTACGTCAGCGGCGATGCTGTAGTGATAGATCGTATCGCCATACATCCGAAGACACGAGAGACGGTCAACCAGATTGTCGACGGATTCGCCGATGGAGAACTGAACAGCTACGACGCGCTCGCCGAGATGCTCGATTTAATGCGAGAGTTCGAGGACCGGGACCCGATGTGGACGAGTCGGCCGATGTTGCCTCGATTTCGGGGCGCAGCATCGTGGCCAGGACGGTGGCACTTACCGTGAACACGAACGCAACCGCGACTTCGTGACCGTCGTAGATGGACTACAGACAACTATCAGTGAATTCGGTGCACGGAGAAGGATCATCGACGACCTCCCAGATTTCGGTGAAGAGTTCGCACAGATATTATCACGATAGTGGAATCGGCAACTCAGACTACTGTCGAAGACGACAACCGTTCGGACACCGGTGCGCTCGATAGCGAATCGACTGTCAATCGACCAGTGCGACGACAAAAACGAAGCTGCCGGCTACATGCTCGACGCAATCGATGAGTTAGAAGCCTATCTCCAAGCATACGACAGGTACGTACCTGAACTCCGTGCCTGGGGACAGTCGCCGATCTATGTCATTGCCTGGAGGAACTTGATGGCAAATCTCATCGTTAGATTACACGAACACGAAGATCGCTCCAAGCATCTGGAACGAGAGCGTAATCGCCGCCTCGTCGACGATGGCATCCAGTTGAGAGACGTAAAATAGCGAACTGGTTCATCCCATCGACAGCGACTTACATTCCTGCTCATGATGTCAGCCGGCACAGTGCAGAATTGGCACCGGGTTCGTTGGCATTATCGAACTCTGGGTCGGCCAACATAGAGAGAGACAATCTGCGATGATAGGCGGATTCATTTGCTCAGTTAATCGTCTGTTTGTGTGACTTCGATATCATCGGTTGGTGTGACTTCGATGTCATCGTTTGCATGAACTGTGATACGGTACCCACAATAGTCGAAGACCACCTGTCCCCAGGCTCGCTCAGACCTCGAAATTGGTTGGAACAGTTGCTCAAGAGCTTCAGGATCGACGGTGTGAAGGGGACCTAGGTCTGTCGGTGAAACTCCCTCTAGTTCCGCAATCCTCTTGACGATTTTCCAGATGATACTTGTCTGTTCACTCACGTTGCTCTCTCCCGGTAGTTCTGCCATCAAGCCTAAGAGCTACGTTGACCTTGAAAACTGTTTCGGCTCATTGTGGACCGATAGTTCTCCGAAGCGGTCAAAAAGAGAGTCTTGAAACTACTATCGGCAACTAATGATTGCAGTTTCCAACCGGTATAGATAGGTTTGAAAAACGCGAGGACAGTGACGCGACGATCCTGGAAAAGAAACTTCCAGATCTGGCTACCAGACACTCCGTGGACAAGCGGGACAAAAAGGGGGGAAGAAACTACGATTCTGTATATGGTAGCTCGATTAACTCTCATTACGGCGACGGTGACAGCGTCTTCTGTGGACGACGGTTCCCAGCGAACGGCGGAAAGGCACCTGCAATACTTATTCAGAGGGGGCACTAGGCCACATGTATGCGTGTGCTTCACGGTCGTACGTCATCTACTGCGATAGACCATACAATAACTGACACACTGTTATCGGAATCGACAGAGCCCACTATCAGGGTGTGGCATCCACATCGACACGTGGCCTTTGGTCCTCGTGACGTTCGAACCGACCAGTACACACAGGCGTGTGACGCTGCCAAGGAATTAGGATATGACATCCACGAGCGCAGTGTCGGTGGCAGAGCGGTGGCGTACACTGGAACGACCATTTGTTTTGTACATGTCGATGCGGTGGCTGACGAGCGATCGGGACTGACCGACCGCTACAATCGAGTTGTTGACCGACTCTGGTTGGCGCTCAATGCGGTCGGTGTCAATGCCGACCGCGGTGAGCCTGATGCCGCCTTTTGTCCCGGTTCACATTCACTATCAGCAACGGGGAAAATCGTCGGCGTCGCCCAACGGATTCGCCGGAACGCAGCGCTGACGGCTGGCATCATCGTTCCGTGCGACCGAGCGGAACTCATCGAAGTTCTCGAACCGGTGTATACGCACCTGGATATCCCCTTCGATCCGAACGCAATAGGTAGCGTCCGTCGAGCGGGTAGTTCGGCGAGTCCTGAAGAAGTCCGCCAAGCTGTCGAAGAGGCACTCATCGCCGGAAACTCCATCAACTCACCAGCGGTCAAGCGGGCGCACGTATCAGAATTAGACAGAGATCATGGATAACCCACCCATCGAGGAGAACAGCAGATTAATATTCGAGATTTCCCTGGATGATATCCGCATACTCTTGGACTACTGAGGGATATTCCTCGAAGAATACATCGTCAGTGAGTCTGTTCGGCGGACCGTACAGCGCGATCCCAGCGATGAGGTCGTCTTCCTTACTTATGATCGGAACGCCGATTCCACGCATTCCGTCGAAGCACTCCTCGTCGTCAAGCGCGTATCCGCGTTGACGAATGAGTTCCATCTCCTCTAAGAGCGGTTCAAGTTCTGTGATCGTGTTTTCTGTCCGTGGATAGAGGCCGTACTGATTAATTACATCCCGGATTTCTTCATCACTTAATTGGGCGAGAATCGCCTTGCCATATGAAGTCGTGTTGAGCCGTGATTTGACCCCTGGATATGTCCGATTGACTTGGAGTCGCTTCACTTTCTCCCCCTTTTTCATCGATAACAACACTCCGAGATTGTCTTCTTCGATCATCAAGCCAGCAAACTCACCAGTTTGTTCAGCTAGCCGACGGATCTCCGGCTCAGCGACGGTGTAAATGTCGCAGTTGCGCCGAACTTGGTTACCGATCTCGAGGAAAAACGAGCTCACACGATACCTGCCATCTGATCCCTTTGTAATATAATTGATCGTCTCAAGCGTGTTGATATACTCGTACATAGTGCTTAGCGGCATATCGAACTCACTGGCCAGTTCGCGAACAGATGCTGCCTTCATTTCGACCAGTCTTTCAACGATACGGTTAGCACGGCAGAGAGATTTGAGTGGTTGTGAAGACATGCTAGGCACCTAATAGCGCAATTGACATCATTGTTCCGATTATTTCGAAGAGGACGAAAATTCTGGCCGCCTGCTCATGTTATGGTTACCTCAGCAGGGAACAGGCATGACGTTGGGGCATAATTCGAAATAGTCGAAATTAGCGTGCTATATTAACTCAATGTATGGTATGAGGCCACAACCCAGAGGCAGCCATTACGACTATCTCGAACTGCCCGAAATCGAGGGCATCATCGCTAATTTGTCCAGCACGTCGCATCGACAACGGCCGATGCCGATTCCCGGTCGTGGAAACCACGACGTCCGTCGAATTGTGATTACCAGTCTCCGAACGGTCCAGCAAGTGCTGCCACCAGTTTTTACCGGGCGATGGTTAGACAGAATAACAAGCGTAGGTCTGTTATTCCACATCTTCTTGGAGAATATACCGAGTTAGAGCCGAATTCGGGTGGGCTGTTACTACAGATAAGAGAGGTACACTCCGCGAAATAATCTCCTAGCTACCAAATCAGGCAACCTCTGGGTTTAAGCAAGATCCTTTCCAAAGTATACTCAGGAATGGCAACAGAAAATGGAAATGAAGGAGAGACGTCAGCTGAGAAGCCCGACAGCAAAGTCGCACGGCTCATCGAGTCCTACGAGCTGGAAGCAGCGTTTGGAGATCAACTCGAAAAGTCCTGGACGGCAGATGGAGAAGCGCGGGAGAGTTTGTGATCGCTGGCAGACCAGTTTAATAAACGACTGCTCGAAACAGCCATGACCGACGCAGGGATGTCGACGCTCAGTGGCGAAGTTTCCAACATGTATCGATTATTGACGGCGGACGACGTCAGCAGTGGGAATAGAACGGAAGCACGAAAACGACTCGAGCAGAACGGTCTCGATATCGCTCAGCTCGAACGAGACTTCATTACCTATCAGGCGATGCGGTCCTATCTCAAGGACTACCGCGGCGCCGAGTATCACCGGAACAGTGAGACCACCCGTCTCGAAGATACGGTTGCTGCTATCCAACGACTCCAAGCACGAACACGGTCTGTCGCCGAAAAGAACCTTACCCAATTACGAAAGACGGGGCAAATATCACTCGGCGAGTTTTGACTGTTCGTCGAAATCAGCGTCCTCTGTCAAGATTGCAGTACTCAGTATAGAATCGTCGAACTCTTGCAGCAAGGAGGTTGTGAGTGCCAAACTGCTCACGACGGAGAAGAATAACAAGAGCAAGCTTGTTATTGCAATGGATGGCAAATCAGATACTCGTGATATGAGTGTACTCATCATCCGCAACTCATCCTGATAGTGGTATCGTCAGTGGCAACCTGAAACAGTCTCGCCGTCCTCGGAAGCAGAGCGTTCTAATGGGCCGCACGAGAGTTTTTCTCTCACGGTCGTCGGGAGCTGGAACACTGTCGGACAACTAATGTACTCGATGATAGATTGCTTGATTAGAGCGTTTAACGTCGATCAATCGAAGAATCAATTGTGTTTTTCGAGGCGAACAACCGCTCACGCTCCCTAGATTCAGTAAATTTCGCTGCGTAGCCTTATGTGACGATTTCTACCGGAGGTACCACAGTCGTTCGTGCCCAGGGAGGAAGCGAACACAGTCTCGATTCCCCAAGCGGACCCCCCTTTGTCTCACGATATCTAAAATGTATTGGACACTACACATTATTTCCAAATGAAAATAAGGCATATAATCTTGCGCTTTCTTTTTCAAGACTATTTAGACAACGCTTGCTCAATAAGCAGGTTTTTGGTTACGGGCCTACTTGGCCTAGATATGTCGAATACCGAAATGATAGAGAGGGTTAAAATACAGGCAAAAAATATCGGTGGGATCTCTGAGACCGAAGTCGATATCCCCCCAGGTGTGGCTGTCCTGACTGGTCGTAATGCGACGAACCGCACCTCCTTCCTGCAGACGATAATGGCTGTTTTGGGCAGCAACGATGTTACGCTCAAGGGTGATGCTAACGAAGGCTCAGTCGAGCTCTCGCTCGGGGATGAAACGTATCATCGAACTCTTCATGACAGAAATGGAGCTATTTCGTTTGCTGGCGATCCATATCTCGATGATGCAACGATTGCCGATCTGTTCGCGTTTCTGCTCGAATCGAACGAAGCTCGACGGGCTGTAGTTCAAGGTAACGATCTCCGTGAGTTGATTATGCGGCCGGTAGACACCGAGGAGATCCAGGCCGAAATCGAGCGCCTCAAACGGAAACGCAGCAAAGTCGACGAACAACTCGAGGAAATCGATTCGCTCAAGAATGACCTGCCTTCGCTTGAGAAGCGCAAATCAAAACTCGAAGCCGAGATCGAGGACAAGCGCGACCAACTTGCGACCAAAGAGGACAAGATCGAGTCGATGGACGCCAACGTCGACGAAACTCGTGAAGACAAGCAGGAACTTGAATCGAAACTGGATGGCCTCCGTGAGTTGCGAGCGGACCTCGAAAGCGTGCGTTCTGATATCGATCTTCAGGAAGAAAGTATCACGTCGCTTAAAACCGAACGAGCCGAGCTGAGGGAGGAACGTGAGGCGTTACCGGACGTGCCAATGGACGAGTCTGAGCAATTAGATCAGGAAATCTCAAGCTTGCGCCGGCGGAAACAGAAACTCGAGGCCAAGATCACCGATCTCCAAGATGTAATTCAGTTCAACGAGGAAATGCTCAATGGAGGGGAATCAGCCATCGGTACTGCGCTTGCGGCCGGCGATAACTCGTATGATACCGTCACCGATCAGTTGATCGAAGACGAGTCCATTGTCTGCTGGACATGTGGGAGCAGTGTCGAACGTGACCGCATAGATGCGACCATGGATACACTACGGTCGGTCCGGCAAGACTACACCGACGAGATTAGCGAAATAGATCACGAGTTGGAACAGTTGCAGGCAGACAAGCGAGAACGCGAACAACAACAGCGCGATCGTGAGCGACTTGACCGTAAACTCGACGACATTACGGACGAACTCGATCAACGGGAGTCGCAACTTACGGACTTGCGTGAGAAGCGCGATCAACTGAGTAATGATATCGAGGTTACAGAGGAAGAAGTCGAAGCTCTCGAACACGAGAGCTTCTCTGAGATTCTAGATTTACACAAGGAGGCGAACCAGTTTGAATTCGAACTGGGGCAACTCGAGTCAGATCTCGATGATGTAACTGATCAACTGAGTACGATTGAGGACCGATTAGCGGAGGAGGAATCGCTCACCGAACGTCGGGGACAAATTCAAGAAGATTACGAGGCTCAGAAATCCAAAATCGAACGAATCGAGCGCGAGGCCGTCGAGGAGTTCAATCGTCACATGGAGCAAATTCTTGACGTTTTAGAATATGAGAATCTTGCACGAATTTGGATCGAACGTGTCCAGAAATCCGTCCGTGAAGGACGCCAAAAGACCGAAAAGGCCGTATTTGAACTCCACGTCGTGAGAACGACGGAATCGGGCGCGACCTACGAAGATACAGTTGATCATCTTTCTGAGAGTGAACGTGAGGTTACGGGACTCACATTTGCGCTGGCAGGGTATCTCGTCCATGACGTTCACGAGACAGTCCCGTTCATGCTGTTGGACTCGTTGGAAGCCATCGACTCGGAACGGCTGGCAAATTTCATTTCATATTTCTCCGATTATGCGCGGTATCTGGTTGTTGCTCTTCTCCCTGAGGACGCCCAAGCACTTCCGAATGAGTATGCGCGCATCACAAAAATATAACATGTTTGGCGTTCACAGATAGTGGATTTTTACTCGTTATCCGCCAATTGACATTCACAACCCCCCTGTTGGAGAAGTTCGACGAAGCCATACTGTGTCTCGCACTCTTCACAATAGACGTTGATATCGATGAACAACTGAAATTCACCGAGAGCAAGTTGATTCGTATCCCGGAGTTGTAGAAGGCTCTTTTCGGCAACAGATATAGTTCGTGATTTGAGACGCTGAATTGTATCGATAACGCCATCCACACGTGTGTGTGTAGTGTCATTATCGTACTGTGCACCACGGTGCTCTTTGAGGTATGACCGGATGGCCTGATAAGTGACAAAATCCTGTTCTAACTGTGTGATATTAACTCCGTTCTGTTCGAGTCGACGTCGAGTCTCGATCCGATTACCGCTGCTCACGTCTTCGTCGGTTAGCAGTCGATACATGTTGGAGATTTCCCCATCGAGCGTCGCCATTCCTGCGTCCGACACTGCTGCTTCGAACAGTCGTTTGTTAAATCGATCCGCGAGAGTTCGTAGACTTTCGCGCTTCTCGCCGTCCGCCGTCCAGAGTTCCTCCAACGTATCGCCGAACGAGGCCCCCAGGTCGTATGACTCGATGAGTTGCGCGACTTTGCTGTCGGGCTTTTGCTTCACCGTTTCGTCCGATTCAAAGTCGTTCTCGCCCTCGCCTTCACTTGACATTTATACATGGATAGAAGGGAGGAGCAGTTTTAAAGTCAGGGGTTTCCTCTCTGTAATGACCACTAGGATTTGGGTGACCTGGTAGTCCGTCGGCTCCTAATCGTGACTGCGCACATAGTAACAAAACAGACTATAGTGATAGCCGGAATAATATATGTGGCGTCAGATTGTCATTTCACGATATAGGATGTTATTGAACATCATGCGAGCATCTAAATAACAAGAATAGAGTTGTTATTCCTGACTACGCCGGCTCCTGTTGGTGAACTTTTAGCTTCCATCGAAATGATGATGAACTCGCCTTCATCTTCTCGAGGTTGAGACGTAGTTTCGATATACTTGTGCCGATATTCTTCGCGGGGTTATTTCGTATAAGCTATTATATGTGATGATACCGTAGACACATTCTGTGACAAATCTTCAGAAGAAATCAATCTGTGTTAATCTCCGTCGATTAAAGACACATCATACATTTTTTCGGATCATAAACCGTCATAAGAACGCTTTCTGAGAAAAAGAGTTTATCTTATAAAATCCGACAATGCTGAAAATGATACGGAACGTGTTTTGTCCGTCAATTTCTCCACAATCGACGTATGCAGCACCAATATGGCGCATGTCATAAGTCACCGTAGCGGAACCCGCCGATCTCTATCCGAGAATCTCGGATAGCATAATATAAACTATGTTCAAATTCAGATGTGTCGACTTATCCGTAAACCACATAAATGGTGGAAGGCGTCGGGGTATGTAATTTATAATTAAGAATAGACGCTGAAAAAGTGTACGACGATGCCGGATAAGGTTTATTAGAAACCGCAGTTACACGCTACTCATGGGCGAAAAAGTGAAAATCAAAGCGGTCAAGAACACCACGGAAATACTCAAGATAGTATCCGTGAGGGGGAAGGCTAGCGTTTCAGAAGTCGCAGCGGAGGCAGATATGCCAAACAGCACCGCTCACGACTATCTTCAATCGCTGAAGCAAACTGGCTATCTGATCAACGATTCCGAGGGATACTCACTGAGCACTCGTCTGTTAGAACATGGAACTCGTCGGCGACTGCAGCTAGATATTTATGAAACTGCGAAACCGGAGATTGCGAAACTTGCGAGGGAAACGGGCGAACACGCCTCACTGATGATCGAAGAAAATGGGTTTGGAATCCTCCTGTCGACAGTGATGGGCGAAGATGCCGTTGAGATAGTCGCTCACGACGGGACCAAAACTCCCCTCCATGCAACCGCTCCTGGAAGAACGATACTGGCAAATCTTCCTGAAGAGCGCGTCGATGCGATCGTGGAACAACACGGACTTCCAAAAATGACGAGGAACACGATAACGGAACGAGAAGAACTAGACGCAGAACTTCAATCCATCAAAGAAAAGAAATATGCGCTCGAGCAAGGCGAGATCATGGACGGGATGCGTGGCGTCGGCGCTCCGATTATTCGACGAGACAGTGACAAGGTAGTTGGAGCGATTAGCGTTTATGGTCCGACGAACCGGACGATTAATAAGCAATTCGAGGATATGGTTCCGGAGTTGCTGATTCAGTCCGCGAATATCATTGAATTGAATTTGGCCTACTCGTGAGGTGGCGATTCCTTACCTTTCACCGGTGATTGTTTAACACTATTTGAACGTGACGTGCCCTTTCCAAAAAGCATCCATAAGAACCATTTTTAGAGAAAGATTGATTACATTGCTCATGAATATCATACGTGGGTAGTGTGATAGGTGTACCCATCATGAACAAAGAACAATGAGTTATCTAGTCAACGTTGACATCGGTGGAACACACACCGATGGTGTCGCAATTGATGAACAGGGGGGGATTATTGATGGAAAAGTGGCATCAACCCCTAATGACTTCTCAAAAGGATTTTTCGATTCCTTAGAAGTAATGGCTGAGAAGTTAGGGACAGATATCGAAGGCCTGTTAGAAGAGGCCGAGCTCGTCTCCCACGGGACGACGGTTGGGACAAATGCGGTGTTAGAAGGAGACGATGTCGACACATCGCTCATCACCACACACGGGGCTGAGTCGGTTATTTCGATGATGCGCGGTGCCCCAGGACGAACAAGTGGACTCTCCGTGGAGGAATACCTCCACATGCAAGAGGTTACCAAACCAGACCCATTAGTTCCGAAGGAAAATATCCATGGACTAAACGAACGCATCGACTGTAAAGGAGAAGTGGTAGTCGAATTCAATGAGGAACAGGCTCGTGGCGTAGCAAAAACAATCGCAGACGAACACGTCGACTCGGTCGCGATCAGTTGCTTGTGGTCGTTCCTCAACTCCGAACACGAGGAACGTATGGAGGAAATCCTCACTGAGGAACTCGACGAGGATGTATTCCTCACTCGTAGTAGTGACCTTGCACCCACCTGGGGTGAATACGAGCGCACTACTGCCACAGCAATAAACGCCCTCATTGGACCAACCACCTCTGATTACATCGAAAAGATCGACAATCGCCTCGAGGAGAGCGGATATGATGGAACGTTGCTGGTGATGCAGGTCGGTGGGGGAGTCGCTCCAGCAGCGGATGCGATCCGCGAGCCCGTCAGAACAATCGATTCGGGGCCAGCAGCCGGAATGACCGGTTGTAGCTACCTCGCAGATACACTGGATCACGAGAACATCATCGCCGGCGACATGGGTGGGACAAGTTTCGACGTCGGCCTCATTACGGATGGGGAGCCGATAACGAAGGCCACCAACGTTGTCCGCCAGTATGATTACAGTATACGGAACATCGACATCGAATCGATTGGTAACGGCGGCGGATCTATCGCGTGGGTCGAAGAGAATACTGGGCGGCTGCGCGTCGGTCCCCAATCGGCCGGTGCAGACCCCGGGCCAGCCTGTTACGGGGACGGCGGCGATGCGTTTACAGTAACAGACGCTGCAGTTCTCTGTGGATTCATCGATCCAGAATACTTCCTCGGTGGGCGTGAGGAACTCGATCTCGAGAGTGCCGAGGAGGCCGCACGGGGCCTTATGAAAGCCACGGGAATGGATCTCATGGACGTCGCTCGGGGTGTGGTCGAAATCTCCAATGCCCAGATGGCGGATCTCATCAGCCAACGGACGATCAATAAGGGTCACGATCCGCGTAACTTTACAATATACGCATACGGTGGTGCTGGCCCCCTGTATCTGCCATCGATTGCACACCGCCTCAGCGTCGACGAGGTCGTCATTCCGACGGGCGATTCGTCCTCAGTATGGTCGGCAGTGGGTATTTCGTCGTCTGACGTTCTCCACCGGAACGAGATGTCGAATATGCGAACGTTCGCACCGTTTGATCCCGAGGAACTAACGGAACAGTTCACCGCCATTGAGGATGAGATCCGTGGCGATCTTGAGGCGGAAGGATTCGATGAGGAGGACATGCGCTTAGAGCGGTATGCGAACCTCAGCTACGGTTTACAGGTCCACGAAGTAACAGTCCCTGTTCCACCCGGCGAACTGACCGAGGAGGACACGGGTGAGGTAATAGCTCGCTTCGAAAAGAAATACGAACAACTCTACGGCGAAGGCGCCGGTGCGAGTCAAACCGGCTTCGAGCTCGTGACTCTCCGTGTCGACGGATACGGCAAAACAACGAAGCCGAACCTGCGTGCCGAAACATCGGGAGTAAAGGCTGACGGAGGGAATCCCGAGACGGAGGAGATTTTCTGGCCGGCAGAAGATCGATACATGGACACGAAGGTGTACTATCAGGACGACATTGGTCCTGGTATGACCTTCGAAGGTCCAGCCGTCATGCGGCTGAACAATACGACCGTCGCCGTTCCCAGTGCGGATTCGGGCGAAATTGACGAGTATAACAACATCATCATCCGATCATGAATCCACGATACATGCACGACACAAAAGAAACGCTGCAGTCACGAGGTGCCGCCAATGTCAACTGATGACCAAAGTCACGACGGCTCAAACGTCTGGGAGGACTTCCAGAAGGGGTACGTTCCAGAGGATGATCTTGACATCCATCCGGATCTCGACTTACACACTGAGTATTCGAAGGACATCGACCCGGTCACGTACGAAGTGCTTCGCCACAGGCTCTGGACGGTCAATGAAGAACACGGCCAAACGCTTGAAAACGTGTCCGGATCACCGGTCGCATACTTCGGACAGGACTTCAATCCGACTCTGATGACGCATGACGGAGAGGTGGTGTTCAATGGGCCGTATGTCCAACTGTTCTCGCCGATAGCCGAGTTGCAAGTGAAATGGATCCTGGAGAACCGAAGCGATAATCCTGGCATCGAACCGGGGGACATTTTCATTTCGAACGACCCGTGGGTTGGCAGTACTCACCAGCCCGATGTCTTCTTCGTTGCACCGATTTTCAAAGACGGAGAACTTTTCTGCTGGATTGCCAACACGCTTCACCAATACGATATCGGTGGAAAAAATGCGGGAAGTTTCGTCCCGGGTGCAAACGATGTCTTTGAGGAATCGACACCTATTCCGCCGATTAAGGCAGTGGAAGGTGGCGAAGTCCGCAAGGACGTCAAGCAGATGTACATGCGCCACTCGCGAATGCCCGATATGGTGGGCCTGGATTTCAACGCTCAGGTAGCAGGCCTTCAGGTAACACAGGAGCAGATCCATGACCTCATCGACGAGTACGGCGCTCAGACGATCAAAGGTGTGATGGAGAACATTATTGACGACTCCGAGACGGAGTTCGTCGAAAAACTCCGTGAGCTACCTGATGGTACGTGGCGTTCTCGCGAGTTCATGGAAGGATCGAAGACGGGAGACGACGACCTCTACGTTGCACAACTTCAACTCACTAAGGAAGGGGACACCCTTACGTTTACCAACGAAGGGAGTGCGGAGAACGAGGGGTCGATGAACCTTACCTACGCCGGCTTCCGGACAGCGATCTCTTGTGTCGTTAACCCGATGCTGCTCTATGACCAACTGTGGGTCACGAGTGGGGCCTACAGACATATCGATATAGAGACCGAGCCAGGTACCCTGAATCGAGCAGAATATCCTACTGGAGTCAGCTGTGGCGGGACATTGAGCATCGAGCTATCGATCGCCCTGATTTACGACGTCATGACTCGAATGCTCTCTGCGTCGGATGAAACCCGCGAGGACATCATCACGGACCCCCTTGCTGGGCTTATCGTTCTCTCACAAGCCGGTATGGACCAGTGGGGTAACCCGTTTGGCACGATGAACCTTGACGTGATGGGGACGGGCTTTGGCGCACGGACCGACAAAGACGGGATTGATGTCGGAGGTATCCTGTTCTCTCCCAAAGGTCCGCTGCCCAACATCGAAAACAACGAGCAGGATTACCCAATGTTGTACCTGTACCGCCGGGAATCGATGGACTCCGCAGGACACGGGGAATTCCGTGGGGGCGGTGGGATGGATGCCTGTTTCGTCCCTCACAACACCGAGGCCATTCAGACTGTGGTGGCCGGCAACGGTGGTGTCACGCCAAATACACGTGGGGTCGCTGCCTATCCCGGTGCACCAATTCGGAGTCGGACCGTCGACGGATCCGACATCCACGATCGGTTCGAGAACCAGGAGATTCCTGACGATATCGAGGAAGTAGATGGGGACATGAATACGTATCCACCAAAGGCCGAATTCGTTCAAGGCTCGATGGACGTCATGGAGACGCGCTCTCCAGGTACTGCCGGATACGGTGATCCGCTGAAGCGCGATCCTGAGAAGGTGCTCGAGGACGTGACCGATGAAATCGTTAGCGAAGAGGTCGCGAACGATATCTACGGCGTCGTATTCGACGAAAGCGGCGATGAATTGGCAGTTGACGAATCGGCGACGGGAGACCGTCGGGATGAGATCATCGAATCTCGACTCGCCGAGAGTACGATCCCTGTGGAGGAATAACAATGCAGATTCACAAATACCTCGATCTCGACGAAGGTGAACAGACCATCTCATGCCGAGAGTGTGGCAAATCTCTCTGTGACGCTGAGAAAAACTACAAAGAGTACTCGGCGATGCAGACGGGACCGGTGACGGATGCTGGCCCCGCGTTCGAGCCACCGGAAGAACTCTTGGGGCGTGACCCAAACCTGGAGTTCCGTCAATTCTTCTGCCCGGGTTGTGGCGTCCTCTTCGATCACGAGTTCGCACGTGAGGATGATCCGATTCTCCACGATATCGAACTCGATGTCGACTCGCTAACCGCGTGAAAAGACTGGTTTCAAAGCCGGTCCCCCGGTCTTGTGACTGTGTCCCATATTTATTTATACGCCGCACCGGAAGTTGGTGGTGATGCCGGACGATTCGGAGTATCTCGACCAGCTAGTCGACGAGGAGCCACTTCGGGAGTATCTCGAGACCAGGCTAGGGGAGACGGACACGTTTGACGTGTCATACCACGAGGGCGGAAACTCTAACGAGATTCTCTTTGTCACTTGGGGTGATGCAGACCTCGTTTTACGGCGTCCACCGCCGGGAAAGACAGCGAGCACTGCACACGACGTGCTCCGGGAGTATCGAGTCCTCTCCGCGCTTCAGGAGACGCCGGTTCCCGTTCCCCGGACCGTCCTTCAGTGCGAAGATTCGTCTCTCCTCGGTGCTGAATTCTACCTTATGGAACGGGTTGATGGGGAGATCATCGGCTATGAGGAACCCGACCGATTCGCAACCCCGAAATACCGGCGCGCGGTCGGAGCGGAACTCGTCGAAACACTGGCTCACATTCATACGGTAAATTTCGAGGAAATAGGTCTCGAGGACTTTGGCCGACCGGACGGATTCACGCAACGGCAAGTCGAACGATGGTCGAAGCAGATGGTATGGATCTACGAGGAAAAGGACCATAACCGACAGGTGCCTGCCCTCGAATCGCTCCGAGATTGGCTCAAGAATCACGTGCCCGAGTCCCACCATAGTACGCTCGTACACGGCGACTTTCGGCTTGACAATATGATGTTCGGGACCGGAACGCCGCCAGAGCTCGTTGCAGTACTGGACTGGGAACTGAGTACGCTTGGTGATCCACTCACCGACCTAGGTTTCTTGCTCGCACATTGGCGAGACCCCAAAGACGAGTTCGAACCCGCAATTCCAGAGTGGACGGCCCCCCACACCGAACATCCGGACTACCTGAGTAGGCGAGATTTGGTCGACCGTTACGAGGAACTGACGGACATGGAGTTCTCGAATGAACGGTTTTATCGGGCACTCGCCGTCTTCAAGGAAGCAGTCGCCGGGGAGATGTTCTTCAGACGGTATCTCGATGGCGAAACCAGCGACCCGCTGTACCCACGGATGAGAGATCGCGTTCCGGCGATGGCTAACCGCGGACTCCGAATCACTACTGGTGAGGATCCACTGTAGACACGGCATAGAGTCAGCAGTATCAGCTGAACGGTAAAGTTCATACATCCCCTCGACCATTGATTTGATACCTGTGACCCAGCTCTACTTCGAGGATGTCGATGAGGGAATGGCACGAGAGGTCGGCGCATACGAAGTAACCAAAGAGGAAATAATTGAATTCGGCGAGCGATTCGATCCACAACCGTACCACGTCGACGAGGAGGTAGCGACAGAACGGTTCGGCGGACTCATCGCGAGTGGCTTGCACACGCTGTCCATCTGCCAACGCATCGTCGCCGATCACCTCTTTCGCGATGTCGTGACGAAGGCCGGTGCTGGTTTCGAAGCCGTTCAATGTACCGCGCCGGTGTATGCCGGTGATACACTCTCCGTCCGAATGGAAATACTCGAGAAGCGGACACTCGAGAGCTATCCTGATCGTGGGCTCGTCCGCATTCAGTACAGAGGATTAAATCAAAACGACGAGCAAGTCCTCTCGACTGTCGGATTACCGTTCTTCGAGCGGCGAGAGACAAAAGCCGACTGACCTGTATCAGGCCCGTACGGCACGGTAATTTTAAATCCGATGATTAAGTGCATACTGTATGGACGTCAAGACCAATGCGAGCGATGAGTATCTGCACGAACCTCCCGAAAAACGCCTATGGAATGAGAGCTACTTTTTCGATTTTAACGACGAGACTGTCCGCGGTTTCACACGGCTGGGTTTCCAGCCCTTCGAGCGGCGTGCCAACGCGTGGTTCTATTTCGTCTACGACGACGAGGTGTACTGGTATCGCGACGAGAATATCCCTCTAGAGCGAACGTTCGGGCTCCAATCTTCCACGCCGGAGTTCACACAACGATACGAACTACATAAGCCGTACGAGGAGTGGGTGGTTTCCGCCTCGGGGGATTGTAACGTCGCAAATGATGCAAACGATGTCTTCACGGGTACCGACGAACAGGTGTCGATGACGGCCGATCTGACGTTCTCTAATCCGCTTCATGACCCCCTCGATATCGACCTGCTCGTGGATACACAGTATCATTACGACTACGCGAACCAGGTAGAGGGGACACTTACTATTGGTGGCGAAGAGGTACCCGTCTCTGGACGTGGGTATCGGGATCACTCGTGGGGCTGGTTTCGAGACTGGACACCCGGGAAATGGGGACATATGGCGTGTTTTGCTCAGTTCGGCACTGGCGATTGTTTTACGCTCATCGCGTCAACGAATCCGGGGGACGAGGTGCATCACGTCTACGGCTATCACGCGAATGCCGAAACTGTCCGACCAATTCGAGATGCGACAGTCGACTGGAACGACGGGCATGACCGGGCCGACCGAGCGCGTGCGTGGGCTGAAGGCGAGTATCCGACCGAGATTGACTACACCCTCGAGTTCGAGGATGGGACTGAAGAACTGTGTTGCCGACCGACCCACAACATACCGATCGGCTACGAGGATCGTAACTGGGCCCTCTCAGACCCTGATGGACCGTGGCTCACCAGCGTTACGAACCGTATGCCTGCCGATTGTCAGTGGCGCGGCAACGAAGGACTAGCTTGGCCCGAAGAACTCCTCTCGATATAATCTGGAGTGGGATGTGGCCGAAAGAACTGGTTGAGGGTCGAAGGTGTGGATTCAGTTTTCGTCGAGATAGTCGGCGACTGGCTGAGTGTTGCCGGTGGCCCTGACGAGTGGCTGAACGAAGTCCACTGGCTCGATACGCGGGAATTCGATCGATGGCTGGTCGAACACCTCGGCGATGGCGCTCTCTAGGGCATCCTCGTTCGAAGGATCGAGACCGGTTACGGCGTTCGCAAGGTCGTCGAGTACCGACGTCGACGTGATGGGGAGTGTCGGCCGGAAGTAGAAGTCACCGGAGAACTGTACGTCGTAGATGGTTCCGTCATCATCGAATACGACGCTCGCCTTGATGAGTTTCCTGGACTTGTACGCGGCTATCCCAATCTCGAGATTTCGTGGCACTTCTCGGCAGAGGTTCGCCGTCGAAATTCGGTCGATCCAGGGATCGCTCTCGAAGAACGGTGTTAACTGTTCGATGTACTCCGCCTCTTCGTCCGCTAACTCGGCCTCGACTATCTCTTCATCGTCGCCGATAAGTCGTTTGACGTTCTCCTCTACGAGCGCGTCGATCATCTCGTTTTTGCTGACGTCCTTCCCAAGATCATCCAGGATGACCGAGATTGGCCGCATTCGAGAGGTCAGACTATCGGTATCCTTGTCTTCGAACTTCTCTTTAGGCATGTCGATGGCTTCGTCCATTAGCTCTGAGAGCTCTTGGGGTGGCACATCCCAGATAGCACTCGAGACGATCGCCCAGTACTCCGACTGCGGGTAGTTCGTGGCGGCACACGCCATAACCTTGTACCTGTTATCGTCGAGGACGACTTCGGCATCACCGATGGATCGGTACTCTCCATCGAGGCCAACTTTCTGGAGCGCCGCTGCGTTTGCTTGCCCGTTGAGTTCGTCGAAGTGTTTAAGAAGCGAATTTTCGTCTTTGTCGTGTTGATCGTGCCGGTAGTAGACGAGTACAAGTGGGATTGCTGGTGTAAAGATTCCGCTCCCACCCCCACCGCTATGGTATACACGACCAGCCGTGACATCGTTCTCCCGGACGAGGTCGACGTCAAGTTGGTCTGCATCCTCGTAGTTCCCGAGCGCCAGTGATGGCTGCTCCTCGGACCAGGAAAGCGTCACGACTGTGTTTTCGAATATTCCATTTCGCATTTGGGTCCGCATCAGGGACGCGATTGCCCCCCACGTTCCTATCGTTGCATCGTCGATGTCAATTCTCCTAACCATGGTAGTACCTCTGATGGGGTACCTTGACATGATTTTGCAGAGCTATTAAAACCTTCTCCTAGAGCACTATTCGTTTCGCGTATATGTCTGCATATTTTACAGAAAATGCGTCCGTGGATACTGAACTGAATCGGGGATACACGGTGACGGTCAAACCGGGCACGGCGTACAAATTTTTAAGCCGAAGCGATGAGATGTCCTACAAGCCGATGACAGAGATTAACACAGAGACCATATCGTCTTATCTCTCGGGACGGCTTGCGGAAGGCGACGTGACCGTCACTGACCTCGTCGAGCACGTGGAGGGCTGGTCGCGGGACACGGTTTCGTTCACCGCCTCGTGGATGGAGAACGGAGAACAGGTCGAGGACCGACTGGTTATCCGGGCGGAGAGCGCAGAACAGTCCAATGCGGACCTCCAACTCTACGGAGAAATCGAGACGGAGTTCCACGCGATGGAAGCAGCGCAGTCTGCATCTCTTCCCGTACCCGAAACACACTGGTATGAATCCGATACGTCTCATCTCGACGCGCGGTTCTTCCTCGTCGAACATATTCCAGGCGAGGCACCGATCACCTGGTCTCCGAAGTGGCGATCCCGATTATATGATGCATGGGACGCCGATGGGCGGTCTCTTCCTCACCAGTTCGTCGATACGGCGGCCGGCGTTCACTCCATCGACCCCGCCAACGTCGAGGGAGTAACAGACGTTCACCCCGACGAGATTCCTGTGCGCGAAATCGAGCGGTGGGAATCACTATATCGGGAAACAGTTCTGATCGAAGAGCCGTTGATGGAAGAGGCGCTTGAATGGTTGAAAGATAACAAACCGACGGTCGACGAGACGACACTCGTTCACGGCGACTTCCGGATTGGGAATATGTTGATCGACGACGGGGATGAGATTATGGGCGTACTCGACTGGGAGTTCGCACGTGCCGGTGACCCGTTGTTCGATATCGGCTATGCGAGTATGGATTACTATGCAGGGAAGTTACTGACGGAGACTGAAAGACCCGAGTTAGCATGCTCTCTCGTAGACCGTGACTGGTTCTACAAGGAGTATGAGAGACGAACAGGGCGCTCCATTTCTTCCGAGCGAGTGAAGTTCTGGCGCGTTCTCTCGATTTTCCTGGTAATCACAATGTGTGTCGGGGGGATGCATCGATACCACGAAGGGCGCTCGGACGACGTCCGGAACGTGTGGTTCCAGTACATGCTTCCCGGCCTTCGTGAATCACTGCTCCGCCACATCCGTAAGGACCGTATCTGATCTGTCGGCGTACCAAAGCCAAGATTGACCTAACACATCGTTAGCTACTGTGATCGGACTGGCGGACGTTCGTACTCGTAATAGTGGGGTATCGGAAGTCCTGATAACTGGCCGACCTAGAACACCTGTGTCACACCCTCTCGATCACGGAGGTCAGTCCGTCGGAGTTTGCCGACAGGGTTTTTCGGCAAGTCGTCCATGAATTCAATCTCACGCGGATATTCGTACTTGGCGAGATTCTGTTTGACGTATTCCTGAAGTCCCGTTTTCAGTTCGTCGGTGTGCTCGTACCCCTCGTTGAGAACCACGAACGCCTTTGGGACTTGACCGCGTGTGTCATGAGGGATACCGATAACGCCACAATCGGCCACCGCGTCGTGGTTGACGACACTCTCCTCAACTTCCTCCGGACCGACCCGGTAGCCCGAACAGAGAATGACATCGTCTTTCCGGCTCACGAAGCCGAAATACCCGTCCTCGTCTTTTGTCCCGAGGTCTTCCATCAGGTGCCAGCCGTTCTTTCGCTTGCGGTCCGTCTTTTCCGGCTCATTCCAATATTCCTTGAAACAGACCGGGTCGTTTTCGTACCGAACCGCAATCTCGCCCGGTTCGCCGGGTTCTTCAACTACTTCTGCGGTCTCTGGATCGACGATCTCTACTTCGTGGCCCGGAGCTGCCCGGCCCATCTTGCCTTCGCGGTACTCCATCAGTTCCGTGCAATCGCCGATGATAATATTGGCCTCCGTCTGGCCGTAGGCCTTCTGTATTGTCGCGCCGTCAAACGTCTCGGCTGCCCAGTCGACGATGCTTTGTCCAACTTCTTCCCCGCCGCTGGGGACGACGCGGACGCTGCTGACGTCGTACTTCTCGGCCACATGATCCTTCTTTTGCATCATCCGTAGTGCGGTCGGGACCGATAGGAAACTCGTCACGCCGTACTTTTCGATGATCTCGAAGGCTTTCTCCGGAACGAACTCCCGACGTTCATAGGCAACGACCGGTCGGCCGTAGTAGAACGGACAGAATACCATGTTGAAAATACCGACCCATGCCCATTCCATCGGCATCCAGTAGACATCATCATCTTTGACGTCCATCGCCGAAAACGTGGTGAGAAAGCAAGGGAGTTGCCCAAGGAGGAAGCGGTGCCCGTGGAGAACACCCTTCGGGTCGCCAGTAGTCCCACTCGTGTAGATGATGATCGCGTTGTCATCGGGTTTAGTTGGATGTGTGTCAAATTTCTGTGGTTGGTCCTCAATGACGTTCCAGAAATCTTTCTCGTCACCCACTGGTTCGATATCGCCGACGGTCAAGGACGTATCAATGTTCTCCAAATCGCCTTTCACTTCTCGGAACGTATCGATGTTGTCCTCGTCGACGACACAGGCCTTCGCACTCGAGCTGTCGAGCCGAAATCTGAGGCCGTCCGGCCCAAACAGAACACTGAGCGGAATCGACACGGCACCGAGTTTCCAGATTGCGATATGAGCCAGTGCGGCTTCCGCTTTCTGTGGGACGTTAACGCCGACCCGGTCACCTGGCTTGATGCCCTGCTCGGCAAAATAGTTCGCGAGCTGGTTCGTGATATTGCGCATCCGCTGGTACGTGTACGTTCGCTCGTTGCCTCCCGTGTCCTCCGCATACATAGCAACGCGACTATCGTCATCCGCCCATCGGTCACAGACGTAGTCTGCCATGTTGAACTGCTCGGGGATCTCCCACTCGAAGTCCGCTTGTAATTGGTCGTAACTATCCCAATCCTGCTCGTAGAAGTGGTATGCGTCTAGTTGTGGCACGTCAGCCATACATGCATTGTTTCCCACTACCATATTAAACTTCTAGGCCACTCTTCTATTACGGGTGAGTGACATACGTTTGACCTTGCTATGCGAGTTCTGAGAGTCGCGCCGGCATCTTCAATATCGTTGGCTTTCAACCAGAATTATGGAAGCTGTATCCTTTCTTGAGGGAGCGTGTCATAGAATCCATCTCATAGCTTCTCATAGCCAGGTTCGTTTCCTCGCTCGTAGTTGGTGATTGCAACGACGAGCCGGAGGCACAGCGCAAGGAACACTTCTGTTCGTGCGTGGACGCGGCCTCGGGCGCGGACGTGCCCGAGGCCGCAGTCCTTGACTGCGTCGTTGGTTCGCTCGACTCCTGTCCGATTGTTGTACGTCTCGTCCAAGATGGATTGTTTCAGCTGAACGTCCTCGCTGCGTTCCTCGATCCGGTCTTCGACCCTATACTCGATATCTTTCGGGTCGTCAGTGTTTCGCGGGTTGTACGGAGCAATTGGTACGACCCCTGCGGCCAGCAGGTGGTCGTGCCAATTGAGGATATCGTAGGCGCTGTCTCCAAGCATCCAGATCGGTGTATCGACGGCGAGCGCGTCACGCGTGACGCGCATCGCCGTCTCCTGATCCGCTTGCTTGGCCTGTGTGAACTCCGCTGCTATCGGGATCTTTGCGCCAGTAGAGACGATCGTACAGCCGAAGCCGTAGTAGTACTCTTGGGCTGTTGGATCGTAGTTCCACGACGCAGCGTCGTTGTATTGGATCGCCTCGACGTGAGGTCGAATCGATAGAGTACGTGGAGTCGAGCAGGCCGCGGGCGGCGGCCTGCTCGACGAGTCTCTCGAAGACATCGTCAATCACGTGTTCGAGGTCGGTGAGAAATCGATCAACCGTGTCTCTGGATGGCGGTTTATCGAGTCCGCAGTAGTACCAGACGAGGCCGTGCTTGAGTTCTCGTGTAACCGGACGTGTGCCGTAAACATCTTTGTAGTAGCAGTGTAGAAAACCGCGGAAGAGATCGGGTGGCTGATGAACTCGTGCTCGCCCCCGCTTCGAGGGGGCGAACACGTCGTACTCCAGCAGAAACTCGAACTCAAGATGCTCGAATAGCGGTACTGTTTCGGTAGCCGCCGCATTCAAGAAGTCGTCTACCGAAGCTACGTCTTGCAGGGCTGCGATTGTGTTGGACACACTTTCCGCACCCTGCTGCTTCGTACGTGACGCTTTCTATGACACGCTCTGAGGGGTTACCGTTTATCGACCTGCTCGGTATCGAACTAACTAAAATGAGTGACGGACGTGCTCAGGGATATCTCGAAATGCGGGAAGACCTCTCGTGGAATACGGACGAACTGATGGCACACAGTGGCGTGACGTTCACGCTTGCTGAAGTAACCGGGGCGGCTGCTGTCGTATCGGTCAATGATCCACCGGTGTTCACGGTTGACATGGACGTGAAGTTCCTCAACGTTGGGTACGGCGACCTATACTCGGAGGCCGAGGTCGTCCGCGATGGAGATGATATCAGTATCGTTCAGATCGACATCGTCGACGAAAACCAATCGAACGTCATCAATGCGACGGCCGTGCTCAAACTCACTTGATTACCCTATGCCGCGTTGATTGGAAGCGGTTGTGGGCACTCATTCGTAGTGGAATAGACTCGCTCTGATATCCACTTGAGATGACTGCAGGAATCGCGACGGGTTCAATCGATCGGCCGACTGCTGCTCAAGCGGAACGTGTCGGTTCTGTGTTATCGGATACCAAAATATATCTATGTCGGGGAGAAACTACAGGCTGGAAGCGCAATGTCAGATGTAGCTTTAGTCTCCCATGCGTTAAACGGGTTTCAAGACCGAATTGCCTCTCGTGGCAATGAAGCAGTCTTCGAAGTGACTCGTGAGGCGCTCGACAAGGTCGGCCTTGAACGCGATGACATAGACGCCGTAATCGGTTGTGACCAAGACGCGTTCAACGGTGTTACGGTGAGTTTCGGCATGAAAGCGTGCGCCGTTGGCGGATACAACAAGCCGTCAACGCGTATCCAGAACGGTGGTGTCTACGCGATTGCACAGGCACGGGCGAAGATACTTGCAGGCAAAGCGGATTGCGTAGTCATCGCCTCAGAGGACAACGTCCGGTTTGACGAGAAGACGATCAGCAATATCAGCCAGGATCCCGTGTATACACGTCCGATCGGACAGAACTACGTGCAATCGCATGCGCTTATCGCCAACCACCACCTCGATACCCGAGACGTAACGGAAGAGGACTATGCGAGAGCAACGGCGAAAAACTACGAAGCAGGGGCCGAGAATCCGTACGCACACCGTACTAAGACTCCCCGAATCGACGACATACTCGACTCCGACATAGTTTCGTGGCCAATTCGCGAATCGGAAATCTGTCCCATCTCCGCAGGTGCTGGAGCGTTAGTGTTGACTTCCGCGGAGCTTGCCAACGAGGTGACCGACTCACCGGTGTGGATCGAAGGTGCGGGTTTAGGGTCGAGTCGATACGAGATACGAGATATGGACTCACTTTTAGAAATGCAGTCACTGCGAGCGGCGCGCCGCAAAGCTTACGACCAAGCTGGAATCACCGACGCGCGGACCGACATAGATCTCGCTCAGATTTTCAATCCGATCTCATCGCTCGAACTTCTGGGTTACGAAGCGCTTGATCTCTGTGAAAACGGTGATGGTGCTCAGTTACTACGTGACGGTGTCACTGAGCCAGATGGCGACCTCCCTGTGAATCCGTTCGGTGGTGCGGTGGTAACTAACCCACTCAACACGGGCGGTCTCTATCGAACTGCCATGGCGATGGAAGGGCTTCGTGAGGACGACGAGGTGCTCGCCATGTCGGATGCACAGCGAGCTGTAGTAACGGGTAGCGATCAAATGCTCGGATGCCGCGGGCAGACCGACGGCGTGCTCGTGCTTGGAACGGAGGCGAGCTAACCATGGCGACCCCCGTTAGTGTGGTCGGTGCCGGTTACTCTGACCCCGAAACCTTCACGGATTTCAGAGGCGCGAGGAAGTCCAAAGACGAGTTGGCGCTCTCGACCATCGAGAACACCGCCGAGAGTGCGGGAATCGATATTTCCGAGATCGATGCGACGGTTTTCACAACAGTCGACGGATTTGAGGCCACTAACCGGATAGAGCGTACGCTTACAACACTCGGCCAGGGTGAAAATACCCCCCTCATAAGCATCAATACTGGTGGTACAGGTGGTGGAAGTGCGTTCAAGGCCGCGTACGAACAAGTCGCATCTGGTCAACACGACCTTGTACTGGTGTACGCATCGGGCTCGTTCGATTCGGTGATCGAGGGTCAGCAGATTATGAACACTGCTGCCCCACCATTATTCGAGAAACCGATCATCTCGGCAATTCACATGGGTGCTTTGTACGCCTCGAAGTACATGGACACCTATGACGTCACTGAGGAAGATCTGGCGCTGACGGCCGCGAAGAATTACGAATCCGCTGCGAACAACCCGTGGGCACACAGAAATACGCCGTTCTCCGTCGAGGAGATTATGGACTCAGAGATGGTGGCATGGCCGCTTCGTCGGTTGCTCACCTGTCCCGTCTCGTCGGGGAGTGGAGCGATGCTATTGGCCTCCGAGGAGAAAGCTCACGAGCTCTCGGACGACCCTGTTTGGGTGGATGATACGCAGAGCATCACGAACACGTTCCTGACAGGGTATCGCACGTACGAAGGATTCCCGAAACTCGAAACGCTCGCGGAACGGGTGTACGACAACGCCGGAATCACTGATCCAGAGATGGATTTCGATTACGTTGAGACGTTCAACCCGTACATCGCATTTGAGCTGATGCAATACGAGGCCCTCGGTTTCTGTGAGGCCGGAGGAGGCCCTGAATTCCTCCGGTCGGGTATTACACAACCAGATGGCAACGTTCCATGGAACGTCTCTGGGAGCGTGCTCTGTACCAACTCCGGCATCTGCGCGTCGCTCTCACGCCACATCGAAGTCGCACTCCAACTCATGGGCGAGGCCGGCAACAGACAGATTGACGACCCTCAGGTCGGGCTCTCTCATTCCTGGGGCTCGAACCTCGGCCAATTCCACACGTTAGCCATTATGTCGAAGGGAACAGACCAATGAACCCCTTCCGAGATACTACCGTATGGGCTGGGACTCAACGATATAGACGAAAAGACTTTGAGCGAACGACCAATCAATTAGGAGTAAGCCGATGACAGAATCTGATGCATACGAGAAGACGTTTCGCTGGGAACTCGATTTCAGTCTCAATTTGGGCGAGACTGACCGCGAATTCTTCGAGGGCCTGAAAGAAAAACGGATTCTCGGGAAACGCTGTCCCGACTGTGACCGAGTATTCGTACCGCCACAACCATACTGCGATGATTGCTTCGCCAGAACTGACGAGTGGGTCGAAGTAGAGCAGGAAGCGATCGTCGAGAGTTACACCGTCACGTTCCGGCAGTTTCGTAATATGCCCGAACCACCGTACGTGAACGGTGCAATTAGAATCGGTGACTCGGCGACATCGCTCCTTCACTTTATCGGCGGGATCGATTACGACGAACCCGAGGATCTCATCGATGCAGTCAGCAGCGGAACTGCCGTGGAACCCGTTTGGCGGGATGATCGTGAGGGTGATATCCTCGACATCGAATTTTTTCGACCAGTAGAATAACTCGAAATACAGGTCCAAAAAATGACAGGAAATGAAGATCTAGACGAGAAAAATAGACGGCGCCTAGACTCCGAAGAATTACTCAAGCGCATCAAGGACGAAAAAGAGAGTGTTTCAGACGAAGGCCGTCCTGACGCAGTCGAGCAGATGCACAGCAACGACGCGTTGACGGCCCGTGAACGCGTCGCGTACCTCTGTGATGAGGATTCGTTCGACGAGATCGGCCAGCTTGCCTCTCCGGGGCCGAGCACGCCCGAGACGGTGGATTGGGACCGCCACGACGCACCCGCCGACGGGATCGTCACTGGCATCGGCGAGATTGAGAGCCGACCGGTTTCAGTCGGGTCCTTCGATTTCACCGTCAAGGGCGGGTCTATCGGTCATACCGGATTCACGAAATTACGTCGTCTCCTCGATCTCGCAAAAAACAACGGGTATCCGGTCGTCCTATTGCATGAAGGCGGCGGCCACCGTATCCAGGAAGGTCTCGATGCCCGGCCGATCGCTCACGGGGACTACGAGGGAACCTTCGACATGCTGGCCAAACTCTCAGGATACGTACCGCTGGTCTCGGCGATCATGGGGGCTGGTTTCGCTGGACCGACGAATTACGCGTCTCTGTGTGACTTCGTTCCCATCGTAGAGGGCCGTGGAAACATGGGAATGGCCGGCCCTGAAATCGTCAAAGCGGCTCTCGGGAAGAACATCTCGAAGGACGACTACGATGCCAGGTTTCACACAGTCGAGACTGGGATGGCTCATGCCTCTTATCCGACGGACGAAGCCTGTCTCGATTCGATTAGAACGTACCTCTCGTACATGCCCCAGAACGTGACCACTTCGCCACCGAAGAGCGATACCCCGACGCCACCGGACCAGCGAGATGTCGAAAATCTACTTACTGTTGTTCCGCCGGACCCGAAGAAAGGGTACGACACGCACGACGTTATCGAGGGTATCGTCGACAAGGGATCGTTCTTCGAGCTGCAGGCAAACTTCGCACAGAACATCATCGTTGGCCTCTCGCGCATCGATGGTCATTCAGTCGGTATTGTCGCAAACAATCCTCGTATCAAGGCAGGGACTATCGACGTAGACGTGACGAGCAAGGGGCCGCGATTCATCAGCCTCTGTGACGCGTACGACATCCCCATCGTCTTCCTCTCGGACATTCCTGGATTCCTACCGGGTCCTGATCAGGAGCGCAGAGGGCTCGCCAGACACGCTGGTAAGTTCCTCTACGAACTGGGTCGGGCAACGACGCCCGTCATCAACGTCACAATGCGACGCGGCTACGGGTTCGGCTATCTAGCGATGGCTGGAGGGCGTAACGCCAACCAGCTCAAGGTCGCCTGGCCGACGACCGAGATCGCCGGAATGTCCATAGAGGGCGCTGTGAGTTTGGTCTATGGAGACGAGATCCAGAACGCGGACGATCCGGAGGAAAAACGTGACGAAATAGTTAACGAGTTCACATCGCGAACCGGCCCACTCCGTGCAACTGAGGACATGGGTATCGACGCGGCCATCGACCCACGGGAAACTCGAAAGCTCATCACACACGTTCTCGAGCGGACCGCACAGACCGATACGACGGACATACCACCCAAAAAACACGGCATTCCGCCAATATAGCCGTTCTCCTCTTCGACTCGACGCCGCTCTCACCGCTATACAGTACAATTATGTGTGATGGAAGTAAACGAGGGGATATGCCTGAGCGATCATTAACCGAGAAGTTGGACTTCACAGATGATGTAGCGGCTGTTACCGGCGGTGCAAGCGGAATTGGACAGGCAGTTTGCGAAACCTTCGCGGCGCTAGGTGCAAACGTAACCATTGCCGACGTCGACGTCAGTACAGCCGAAGAGACTGCTGCTACTATCGAGGAGGAGTACGACACTCGAGCCATGGTTATCGAGACAGACGTCTCCTCGTACGAGGACGCCACCGAGATGATTGACACCACTGTCGACGAGTTCGGGTCGATCGACATTCTTGTCAATAATGCTGGGATGAGCACGCGCACGTCGTCGTTCCTCGAGTCGACGCCTGAAGACTGGGACCGATCGGTTGGCGTAACTTACTTCGGGACGATGAACTGTACCCACGCGGCACTTCGGCATATGGTCGAACAGGAAAGTGGGTGTATTATCAACTACGCCAGCGATTCGTACAAAGGAAATGACCCTTCATTGGCCGTGTACGGCGGCGCGAAAGCCGGGAACGTTGCATTTACGATGAACGTTGCAAAGGAGGTTGGCGAACACGGCATTCGGATGAACGTCGTCTCTCCCGGGACCACCGAGACATCTGCGACCGAGGATTGGATCGCCGAATACCGAGAAAAGATCCTCGAATCGTACGCACTCAATCGCCTTGGAAAACCACAGGATATCGCCAATACTGTCGCCTTCTTGGCAAGTGATGCCGCAGATTGGATTACCGCAGAAGTGGTAAGCGTCAACGGTGGCTACATCCGGGGATAACTTGCCCGGCCGGCTACGAAACAAACTCGAAGCGACAAATTGGGTCGACGACGGTGTCGTCACGGGCGACGTGATGTACCCCCGAAGAAGTTCTCGGAGGAAAGGTGGCGGAAAATCGGAGGTGTTACCGTTCGTCCGCGACGACTTCGTCGTCGGCGACTTCGAATCCCGCCTCGATCTGTACGTCGTCCGGTGTAATATTGATGACGTCAGCGATTCCATCGGTAATTCTTTCGACGTCGGCTTCGTCGGGATCACCCCCCATCGTGATTTCGAGTCTGTCTGTCTGTCCCTCGGGGCGATTGATACGAAGTTGGACATTCTCCGGATCGGCGTGTGGAACTCCCGCCAGGTGCATTTGGAGTTCTAGCGGATACACCTTGACGCCCTTGATCTTTCGCATATTGTCGACTCGACCGAACACGCCCTCGGGCAAGACGTATTCGCCGTACTCGGAGTCGCGCTCTTCGAGGATAGTCAGGTCACCAGTCCGGAGACGAAGCACCGGTGCTGCCTCCTCTTGAAGCGTCGTTAGCACGAGCTCGCCTTTTTCACCGCGTTCGACGAGTTCCCCTGTCTCCGGATCGATGACCTCCGGGAACACCTTCTCGGTGAACAGGTGCATACCGTCTTCCTCACGGGTCTCGAACGCGACGTGTCCCGTACCGAATTCGCTCAGACCGTAGCCGTCGACAACGGTGACGTCGTTACCGAACGCCCCGCGAACTTGCTCACGATATCCATCGATAGCCGTGAACGGCTCGCCACTACAGATGACGCGTTCGACACTGTCGAGTTGCCCATCCTCCGCTTCGTTTGCGATCTTCAGCATGAAACTGGGGAACCCACAGATAGTTGTCACGCCATGGTGCTCGATTACTTCGACCTGTTCGGTGGTGTCGCCTGGACCGGTAGGGATGTGGCGCGCACCGATTTGTTCCGCCGCACCCCCGATTGCCCATCCAAAGGGGTACGGTGTGAAATTGGCCGTGTTCAACAGGACATCGTCGGCAGTAACGCCGATGTTGCGATATGCCTTTGAATTTACAGTGTTGTTGATTTCGATGTCCTGAGATGTTTGGGGGACTGGCATCCGCGTGTCCATGTACGGATTCGGCGTCAGATTCGTTCTGATGACGTCCCACTGTTCGGGAATGAGGCTGCCAAGTGGTGGGTTCTCGCTGTAATCGTTCGCCAAGTCTTCGGGGGTCATTGTCGGCAACTGCCGGAACGTCTCGATTGAATCGACATCTTCCGGTTCGAGTCCCACCTCCTCGAATCGCTCTCGGTAAAATTCGAATTGGGATAGGTACTCCGCAGCATTCTGTAAGCGGTCGATGACGTCATCTGTTTCATTTAGCGTCGCTTGAACCATACGATACGTATACTATCTGTGAGGGAGAAATAACTTCGGGTGGTAACTCTCGGTCGAATACGGGAGCTACTCGGCAGTTTCGTGATAACGCTTATACTCCGAGCCCAAGCAATTTGATCGCATGGAGATTGCTCCCCCATCGGCCGAGTACCTTCACGAGCCAATGAACCGACGCCTCTGGAACGAGAGCTACTATTTCGACTTCACCGCGGACAGTATCCGCGGATTTATGCGACTCGGCTACCAGCCGTTCGAGCGCCGTGCCAACATATGGTTGTACCTCGTTCAGAATGGAGCAGTCTATTGGCAACGGAAGGAGACGATTCCCATCGAACAATGTCACGGACACCACGTCCGGACTGACACACTGGAGAAATCCTACCGGATCATCGATCCACATGACACATGGACCATCTCGGCCGAGGGAACGTGTTTTGTAAGCGACGAATCTTGGGACGTATTAGTCGGCATCGACGAGTCGGTTCCAGTAGAGTTAGACCTCATTTTCTCGGATCCACACCATGATGCGTACTCCATCGACATGCTCGTAGACACTCAGGACCATTACGACCAGACGGGTCACTACGCCGGTCAGGTTACCATCGACGGGACGCGGTTCGACGTGGAAGGTCAGGGGTTTCGCGACCACTCATGGGGTTGGTTCCGCGATTGGACGCCGGGTGAGTGGGGGCACTATACAGGAACGCTGCAGTTCGAAAACGGCGACTGTGTGACGCTCGTTGCTCAAGTTCGGCCGGACGGGAGCGTTCGCAACACCTTCGGGTACCGGGCGGATGGCGAGCGCGTCGATACTATCGATTCGGCGAGCGTCATATGTGACGATGGGTTCGAACGCGGGGAACGTGGTCGGGCATGGGCCGAGGGTGACCGACCGGGTAGAGTAACGTACGCTCCCGACTTCGGTGACGGTCAAACGAAGATTCACTGCACGCCGCGCCACAACCTCCCGATCGGCTACGAGGACCGTAACTGGGCACTGTCGGATCCCGACGGACCGTGGCTAAAGGGGGTCCTGAATCGAATGCCAGTCGACTGCGAGTGGGACGGCGTGAAGGGTTCCGGTTGGATCGAAGCAACCCATCCATTCAATTGACCGTCACCGCCGCTCTCGAGAATTCGGACGGAGGTCCGGGGCAGTAAGGCTAACAATGGATGGATAACCGATGTGAATTTTTGTATTCAGCATCCGGGTTAGGTTGTGACATGGATGCTGTCGCCCGGAGTGCTGCGAACATTCCACGGGACAAATTTGATTTCCGATACACGCCAGTCACGAACCAGTCGTTTCACAACGTGCTCGAAAAAGCGCGGTCCGCCGACCGATTGACGGTCGACGATGGAATCGAACTTCTGGCGACGGGAACCGACATCAACGGCATCGATAATGCGCGAAAGGAAGCGGTCCTCGAATCCGCTGACCGCCGCCGTGCCGAAGACGTCGGCGAGGAGGGTACCTTTGTCGCCAATCTCAACAACAACGTCACAACGACCTGTAATACGGGCTGTCTATCCCGTAATTTCAAAGACCGCTCCGAACAGTTCCGCACGGCCCACGAGGATGACCACGACGGGACGTACTTTTAAGGATCAGGATGTCATCTACTGACTCACGATGCCGTATTTAGAACCCGAGCACGTGTTACATCAGTTCGCGAGCTACTTGAACGATGACGTGCGAAGTGCCATCGCGGACGATCAGAAGTTCGTCCAGGCCCAAGTTGGGTCGATGTCCAGTTCCCTCAATTTCCTCGCCATGGAACTCGGCGGGATGCACGTTGCGATGAAAACCCAACGACGGCGACTCCTCTGTGCGTTCGACGACATCGAGTCCGAACTTGGTGATGGAGATGCGGCCGTCGCGGTCGCAGACGCCATTGATACTGCACGGGCGGAGCTCGAGCAGACGGACATGACTGATGTTCGCGCCCTCGAAACGGAACTGACCAACGCAGCGAACACGGTCTTCGAAGCGATCAATACGGAACTCGACGAGAAGGCTGCTCGGCGTGCCCGTCGCCCACTTTACGACTTCCTCGATACCCGAGTACAAACGCAGCTTGACCTTCTCGGTCGAGAATAGGCCGTTTACTTACACGAGGCCTATAGATCGAAGATCGATTCGGCGTTTCCGGCGAGGAACTTGGTTCGGACTTCTTCGGAGAGGTTGAACTCCTCTATCTGGCCGAGGGATTGGTCGAAATCGACGACCGGATAGTCGGTCCCCCAAAGGACCTTGTCGCGGCCATGTGATCGGAGAAAGTTGACGAGGGAATCATCCCAGTACTGCGGTGCATATGCCGCCGTTCCGATGTATACGTTCGGATGGACCCACGCATGCGCTACTAGTTCTTCGGTCCACGGCCAACCCGTATGTGAGCCAACGAGGTCGAGTTTTGGAAAATCGATCGCGATGTCGTCCAACAGTATCGGTTTCCCGTGCCTGTTCGGCGTCGGAATCGCCGAGTGTCCGACCTGCATCACGACAGGCACGCCGAGTTCGGCACATTTCGTGTAGAACGGATAGAATTTCCGATGATTGAGCGGCACGTCAAAACCATACGCATCGATATTGGCACCGACGAAGCCGTACTCCTCGACGGCAGTTTCTAGTCGACGGACTCCCTCCATCCCGTCATGGGGATTGATGCCTGCGAGCCCCTTGAACCGATCGGGATACTCTTGACAGAGCTCGTGGACGAGTTCGTAGGAGATGTCGATTTCCAGCCCTCGGTGCTGTGCGTTGCCGTACTTGAGCGCGGGGATAAGAATTTTATCCACCCCGGCAGCGTCCATCTTCTCGACGAACTCATCTGGCGTTTTGACGGCGCCGGAAAAGAGATCCGGCTGATCGAACAATTCGGCGGCCTCTTGGACGGCCGAGTTACTGAATTGGTGGAGTGCGTCCTCCGTAAACGGATTGCACCACGTATCGACGGCTATCCCGTCAGTCATGTGCTCCCCCTTGCCGACATGGGAACCGTTCGGAACGGTGTCCGTCCTGCTGCTCTGCTTGTCGCGCTGTCATCGTTCTACGATTACGGACGATGTACAAAAGTGTTTTCGCTCGCTTTGTTCGGCACCCGGCCTACCGTCAGTGGCCGAGATAATATATCGCTACAGACCGAGTTCACTCGCGATGGTCTCTTGCTGGATTTCAGACGTACCCTCGGGGATGCGGAGCATACGGGCATACCGGAACACCTTCTGTACCGGATAGTCATATGTGAGCCCGTTCCCACCGAAAACCTGCACAGCGAAGTCCGCAGCCTCGAACAGTTTCTCCGTACCATAGTACTTCGTCATCGCAGATTGCCGTGCCGGGTCCTCACCCTGTTCGATAAGCCAGGCGGTCCGAAGGGCGAGGTTCTCGGTCGTTGCTTGCCAGGTCGCGATGTTCGATATCATCCGCCGAACGTGCTGGCGTTTCCCAATTGGCTTGCCCCAGGACAGCCGCTCCTTCGCGTAGCGGACCGTCTCGTCAACGAGGAACTGCATCAAGCCGGCGCAGCGGACACCGATACGGGCACGGCCCGCGTTGATCGTATCCATCATGGCGAGGAACCCCTCTCCGCGCTCACCAATCATGTGTTCCTCGGGCACTCGCAGGTCGTCAAATTGCACCTCGGCCTGCATGCCGTCGTTGAGCAGTGTCTGATTGACCTTCCCGACTTCGAACCCGGGATTGTCCGTCTCGAAGAGGAATGCGGAAACCTTCTCCGGCCCGCTTTCGTCGGGGTCGGTCACCGCGAACACCTGGCCGAAATCGGCGTAGGGACCGTTAGTGATCCACTGCTTCGTGCCGTTAATTACCCACTCGTCGCCATCCTTTTCGGCGGTTGTCTGCATGTCGAGGGCGTCGGATCCCGAGGAGTTCTCGGTGATACAGAGACAGGCGCTTAGATTGCCTGCCACTAGCGGTTCCAAGTACTGCCGTTTGCGTTCATCATCGAGATTCAACAGTGATGGATGTGGTCCCGGTGAAAACTCGAACATGTACCGGTTCAGACCCATTCCGTGGGTGTAGACGTGTTGCTCAATTTGCGCAACTTCCGTCATGCTCAACCCGAGGCCACCGACACTCTCGGGCATGTGCATCCCATAAATCCCCGCGTCACCAGATTTGCGGCGGATTTCGTCCATCAACTCGACTGCTTCTGGTTTCTGTCGCCCGTCGTCGCCCAGACGTCTGAAATCGGGCTGCAGGAGACGTTCGTGTTCGGCCTCCAGAGGTTCGACCTCTTGGTCTACGAAGTCGTCGATAGTCTGTTTTATCAGCGAAACCTCTTCGCTGCTTGCAAAGTCTACCATGGTATTACCACCGCAACTTGCAGCAAATAGGTTTGGGTTTTCGAACGTCGACAAGTCGCCCTCGTGATTTCTAATAACAAACTGATCCCGGATGTCCGATCGAACAAAACGCGGTTTTCGGGTGGTGGCCGTGGTTTATCGGTTGAAACACGAGTAGCTATTAGTGGATGGCCCGTCAGAATGGACGTAGAACATGCGTGACGCGTACATAATTGGGGCCGGACAGACAGATTTCGGCTCGTTCCCAAATCGAAGCTACCGTTCGATGTTTCACGAAGCGTTCGAGGCCACTCGCGAGAGCGTCGAGAGTGACGTCGATCCGGACGACATCGAAGAGGCGTTCGTTGGCATGGTCGGTATTGGCGGCAGACAAATCGGCCTCGCAGGACCTGGAGCGACCTCCCACCTCGGACTGAATGGGATCTCCACGGTACGCCTGGAAAACGCCTGTGCGTCGGGTGGCTTCGCCGTTCGACAGGCGATCCAAGCGATTCGTAGTGGCATGGCCGACCTCGTTCTCGCCGGTGGTGTCGAGATGATGAACGACATGTCGAGCGACGCCGCAAAGTACTGGTTCGGCGTCAGCGGCGAAATGGAGTGGGAACGGATGGCTGGAACGACCTTTTCGGGCGTGTTTGCGCAGATGGCCAGCGCCCATATGGAGGCACACGGGACAACTAAGAGGCATCTCTCACAGATAGCCGTGAAGAGCCACGCGTACGGCGCGAATAACCCGCACGCACAGCTTGGGTTCGAGTGTTCACTAGACCAAGCGCTGACGGCACCCGACGTTGCTGCACCCTTGAACCTCTATCACTGTTGTCCGATGTCCGACGGGGCAGCAACAGTGCTTATCGCGAGCGAGGACGTCGTCGACCAATACACCGACCGGCCTGTGCGAGTCGCGGGTGTCGGAGCGTCGACTGATGGCATCGGACTCTTCGAGCGGGATACCTACACCTCGATTCCCGCTTCGAAGGATGCCGCCGCGGAAGCGTACGCCGAGGCGGGCTTCGAGGATCCGATCGAGGCCCTTGATTTTGCGGAAGTCCACGACTGCTTCTCGATCGCTGAACTCATGGCCTACGAGGATCTTGGTTTCTGTGAGCCAGGTGACGGGGGCGAGTTCATCGAGAGCGGCCAGCCTACCCCCGACGGCGCGCTCCCGATAAACACGTCAGGCGGACTGAAATCGAAGGGACACCCCATCGGCGCAACGGGCACAGGACAGGTGGTCGAAGCGTTCAAACAACTTACTGGACGGGCCGGCGATCGGCAGATTGACGCCCCAAAGCGTGGCCTCTGTCACAACATGGGGGGCAGCGGTGGTGCGGTTACCGTACACGTATTCGAGCGGCCTGATGGAGAGGTGAGTGCGTGATGAGTAGCCCAGGCATCTCGGGTGTCGGAGGATACGCACCGAAGACGCGCATTCCTGCCGAGGAATTCTCCGAGTCGTGGGGTCAGTTCGAGGGAAGCGGCATCGAGTCGACGGCAGTCCTCGATGCCGACGAGGACTCCATTACGATGGCGTACGAGGCCGCACGACGCGCGCTCGACGTAGCCGATACTGACGGACCCGAAATCAAATCGCTCGCCTTCGCGACCACCATGCCACCGATGGCAGAAGCCGAAATCTCGGTCCACCTCAGCGAATTGTTCGACCTACCTGACGACGCCAGCTTGCGCTTCTATACCGGCAGCACCAGAGTAGGTTTGCAGGCACTTGTCGAAACACTCACTGATGCTCGTCCCACTCCGGCGCTCATCGTGGCGGCAGACTGCCCAAAGGGGGCTCCCGACGATTCGCTTGGGCAGGCTGCCGGAGCGGGGGCCGCAGCTTTCGTGATCACGGAGGATGGCCCCGTACAGGTCCGCGACCATGCCACGTACGCCGAGTCGTACCAGGGGACCCGGTTCCGGCCAACCGGACGCGAGCGGACCGAGCAATTGGACATCACCGAGTTCGATCGTGAAGCGTTCACGACGACTATTGCGGCAGCTATAGAGCAACTTACCGTAAAGACCGAGAGAGTCGACGTCGCAGCTATCCAGGCACCCGACGGCGCGCTCCCCTATCGGGCTGGCAAGGTGGCCGGAATCGATCCGTCGGCAATAGAAGACGTGGCGCTGGTCCACGATATCGGCGACACTGGGGCAGCGAGCGTTCCGCTCAGTCTCGCTCGTGCACTATCGACAGGCAACGACACTGTGTTGACCGCGGCCTTTGGCTCCGGTGCAGTCTCGGAAGCAGCGGTGTTCGGTCAGTCGAGAGAGAGGCCAGTTCCGACGGACCTGTCACTCGAGGGTGCGACTGAAATCACCTACGCGGAATATCTGAGACAGCACGGCGAGATCACTTCGGGCGCACCCGACGGTGGTGGGGCATATGTGAGCGTCCCGGCCTGGAAACGAACGCTCACCCAGCGCTATAGATTAGAAGCAGGGCGGTGTCCCAATTGCGATACCCTAAACTTTCCACCGAGAGGTGCCTGCAGCAACTGCCACGACCTCGTCGAGTACGACAACGTCCAACTCGAACCGACGGGGACCGTCGAAGCCGTGACCGTCATCTCGCAAGGGGGTGCTCCGCCAGAGTTCATCGAACAGCAGGCCCGTACGGGCGACTATATCGTAGCAATCGTCGCAATCGACGGCCCGGACAGCGGTTCGGCGAGTATCCCTACGCAGATCGTCGAAGCTGAGCCGGGAACCATCGATATCGGCGATCGCGTCGCGTTCACGATACGCCGAATCTACGTACAGGAAGGCGTCATCCGGTACGGGATGAAGTTCAGGCCGGAACAGGACTGACAGAACGCCTCAGCGACTACTTCCCCTGGAACTCGGGATCGCGTTTCTCCATGAACGCTCGCGGCCCTTCCTTCGCATCTTCACTATCCAATGCGTCGCTGACGATAGCCTCCTCCGAGTAAAATGCCTGCTCCATCGGAACGCTCAAGCCGCGGATGACGGCCTCCTTGATTTTTCGAACGGCGAGCGGACCGTTCTCGGCGATCGAATCGGCGTATTCCTCGGCCGCTTCCAGCCCTTTCCCTTTCTCGACGACTTCATTGATGAGTCCCATCTTGGAAGCTTCCTCTACGGTGATGCGATCCCCCGTTAGGAGGATTTCCATCGCACGACAGTACGGAATCTGTCGCGGGAGCCGAGTGTGTGAGCCACCGGCAGGGGCCAGCCCCCATGAGACCTCCGGAAGACCGAAGGTTGCATGCTCTTCGGCGATGCGAATGTCAGTCGCCTGAAGAAACTCTGTCCCGCCTGCAAGTGCAACTCCGTTTACCGCCGCGATGATGGGTGTCCGGATCAGGGTATGCTTCAACATCATGTCTTTCTCCGGGTCCTCGGCAATACCTCGACCGAGCGGGAATTCACCGGAGGTAATCGCGGGAATCATAGAGCCGAGGTCACCGCCAGCACAGAACGCATCGTCGCCCGCGCCAGTGACGATGATAGAGAGTACATCGTCATCTTCGTCCGCTTTGTTCAACGCCTCGGCGATGTCGGTGACCATCTCCTCCGTCAGCGCGTTGTGTGCCTCCGGTCGATTCAACGTGATATACGCTCTGTCATCGCCTTTCTCGTACTTTATAGACATGTTCACACTCTCTGTGTACCGAGTCGGAACCCGGATGCCAGTTTCGTATTTCAACTACCGCTGAAAGTAAAAAATTGTTGTGGTGATTTGCTATTCGATAGTCACTTCGAGCAACCGGCCGATCACACCCCTCAAACTGTGGTATGATGGCCGTCGTACTGCATGAGCGTTGATTATAAGTACCTGAAAATAGAGTTACTTGAATATGAAGTCATACGAGGATTTCGCGGACTTCAGTCTCAAGTGGGAGAACCAAGAAGACTGGTTGCTTCCGAACGTGCTAGAACACCAAGCAGAGGCACAGGGAGACCGAACGTTCCTCCAGTGGGAAACAGACGGCGAAACTATCAGTTTCGAGGAAACCAACCGAATCGTAAATCGCCTCGCACACGGGCTTGTCGATCAGGGCATCGAAAAGGGAGACCACGTTCTGCTGATGTTGCCAAACTCACTGGAGTACCTGTACCTCTGGTTCGCACTAAGCAAGATCGGCGCCGTTGAGGTCCCGGTCAACACCGACTACAAACAGCAATCTCTCAGCCACGTGGCAAACCTGACGGAGGCGTCGTTCGGAATCTTCGACGAGGAGTACGTCTCGCGTCTCACAGATATCGAAGGCGACCTCGACTACCTGGAGACGGTGGCCGTCAAAGGAGACGAATCGGCCGCGGCTGGACTGGAGCTGGAACGGCTCGAGTACGATGCCCTCGTCTCAGACGATGACAGGAATCCCGATGTCGCCCTCGATTACCACGATGTGGCGTCCATTATCATGACATCTGGGACCACAGGCCCGTCCAAAGCGATTCAGAAGACGTACTCCCATCAATACTTCTTTTCCGAAGAATGTCGGAATTTGGTACAGCTATCCGAGGACGACGTCTACATGACTGGTAATCCACTGTTCCACAGTAACGCGCAGGTACTGGTCGTCTATCCGGCACTCATCGCAGGAGCAAAGGTGTGTCTATTCGGGAAGTTCAGCGGTTCGGACTGGGTGGACCGACTCCATGAAACCGGCGCTACAGTCTGTAACTTCCTCGGGTCCATGATGGATTTCGTCTACCAACAGCCCGAACGGGACATCGACGACCAGAACGACCTTCGCTGTCTGTTTGCCGCGCCGACGGCGACGGGAATTAAAGAGGAGTTCCAGGAGCGTTTCAGCGTCGAGTACATCACCGAGGTGTACGGCAGCACGGAGATTTCTCTACCGGTGCTGACGCCGTATGGTGTCGATCGACCTGATGGGGCTGCCGGCCTCCTTTTGGAGGAGTTCTACGACGTCGAACTCAAGGACCCGAAGACTGACCAACCGGTCGAAGCGGGCAAAATGGGCGAGTTCGCGACGCGTCCCCGAATTCCCTGGATTACGACGCCCGGCTACTACGGAATGCCAGAGAAAACCGTAGAGGCGTCTCGCAATCATTGGTTCCACACCGAGGATGGCCTGCGTCAAGATGATGACGGCTGGTTTTACTTCGTGGACCGAATCGGCGATACGCTCCGGCGACGTGGCGAGAACATATCCAGCTACGAGGTAGAGCAACCCATCCTGGAACACGAGGCGGTCGAAGAGGTCGCCGTCGTCGGTGTGCCAGCCTCCGAAGAGGGCGGGGAAGAAGAGGTGAAGGCGTTCGTCGTGTTCAAATCCGAGATGACCGCGACAGAGGAGGAACTCATCGAGTGGTGTGCCGAACGATTGCCTTCTTTCATGGTTCCTCGCTATCTGGAGGACATCGACGAACTCCCGAAAACGTCCAACGAGAAAATCCAGAAAAAGGATCTCCGGGAACGCGGCAACACGGACAAAACGTGGGACCGCAAGTCTGCGGATATCGCTCTCACCCAAGAGTAACTCCTGCAGGCTCACGCTGATCGAATTCACTCGAAAACCCAGAGTATGAGTGACCCGCTCTCCGTGAACTCGAGTTGATTGCGGACGATGCTGACGTACCACTCCTCGAGCGGCCTCCAGTCCGTGATCGGTTCGTTGACGACCTGAACCGAGAATGGGTCTCACCAGAGATTCGCGGAGCGGTCGAACGGACAGACGACGTGGGCGCTCGGTATCGGCGTGTCCTCAGCCGGTAAAACTGAGGATATCGATTTAGTTCCGACCTCGAAGCCGAGGTATCGTTCTACCTCGTCCAGGACGTCCTCGTCGCCGGAAGCCCCAATCTCGCCATTGTGAGGGTGATGCCCACGCTCCATCCGTCTGAGATACTCCCTGAAGTTTCGCTTAATCAACGAGGACGGGATACTGACGGCGTTGATCTGTTCGCCGAGAGCGATGGTACGAATCGAACGGAGGACGAAATTATTTGTGTCCATAGATGCCACTCGCCAATATGGATCCAGAAGAAATGATTGAGCGGTCCCCGTTCGTGGGTTATCTAGGGATAGAAATAACGCGCGCCGAGGAGGGCTACGGAGAGGCTACTCTCGAAATAGAGGACTGTCATGCTGGCCCACCGGACGGAAGTATCGCTCACGGTGGCGTCATCTCCGCGTTCGCCGATACCGTCGCCGGAACCGCGACCCTCCCACTCGCCGGACGGGTGACGCCAACTATCGACCTACGGATTGACTACCTGAACCCCGCCAACTGTGAGAGACTCAACGGAATCGCTGAGGTGCGCCGTAAGGGAAGTTCCATCTCGATCGTCGATGTCGAGATTACAGACGAGAGCGGATGCGAGATCGCCACGGCCAGAGGTGTATTTAAGGTGGACAATCCCAAGGAACGATCTCAGTGGGAAGACGGCTGGCCGAAAACCGAATCGGACGTTGAGGAGTAAGCTACTTGACCTGGATACTGTCGAAGAAATCCGACCGAATACGATGTGGGTCAGTTGAAATGTGGAATGACTTCCTGGCCGAATAGTTCGATAGAGCGTTTCAGTTCGTCGGAATCCAGACACGGTTGAGCCGCCTGGAACACGAAGTGGAAGTCGTCACCGAAGATGTCTCGGTACCGTTCGATTTCCTCAATCATTCGGTCGGGCGAGTCGTAGTACATCGCTACTTCGTTGAAGCCGGCGTGAAGATCGTCGGGTTCCTCGATCATGCCTGCTTCGTGATACCAACGACCGTACTGGTCTAAGGTCTGCTCCCATCCTTTCTCGACGATTGCCTCCGCGTCGCCACCGTCGGTCAAGAACGCGAAGTTCCAGATGACCAGTTCCTGTTCGTCCGGATCTTTTCCGGCTTCTTCGACCGATTGCCAGTACAGATCGACTGCACCCTGTGCCTCCTCGAGGCCGACCAGTGAGCCGATAGTAAATCCGTCACCCATCCGGCCTGCGCGTTCGATCGCGGGTGGAGCGAACCCGCCAATTATGATTGGTGGCCCACCATCCTGTTTCGGCTTTGGGGTGACGTTGGCACCATCGAACTCCCACGAACTATGTTCTCCCTGTAACACTTCGTGCGGCTCGTGACTCAGGGGCTCATCTGCCCAAGCCTTACGCAGTATCTGGATGAGATTGCGCAGTCGGACCGCACGCTGTTCTAGCGGCACGTTGAAATGTTCGAACTCTTCGACACGATACCCGTTTCCCACCCCGAATCGGATGCGGCCGTCGGAAATGTTGTCGACGACGGCCAGATCCTCCGCGAGACGGACAGGTTGTTTGTACTGTGGCCCAAGGGCAATGTTGGTACCGATATCGATTTCGTCGGTCACTGCTGCTATTGCGGCCATACTCGTCGTCACGGACGGCATATATCCGCCTTCCGCAAAGTGATGCTCCGTCAGCCAGGCGCAATCGAAGTTGTTTTCCTCGGCTACTTGCACTTCCTCAAGCATTTCCTGGTACAGTTCCGAGTGGGGCTTGTTGTCGTCCGGATGCCTGTCGCAATTCCAGCATCCAATTCCGAATTCCATGGCTAATCTTTCACCTGCAATTCCAACTATTTGCCAATGATACTTATAGGTATGTCTTTTGTGATCATTTAACACGATTGAATTTCACCACATCTGTCAAGCACGTGGCGGTAGGGAGGACAGGCTTGTGAGTGCGCAGGCCAGCAACCAGAGAGGTGTCCGACGGGCTCTGTCGGTTACAGCAGTGATGGGAGCCCCTTGTCTTTGACGACCGATGAGATGGTGTTTTTCTGGATTTCGTCTGTCCCGGCTGCGATTCGGCGACCCCGTGCAAGGCGGTATAGATATTCGAGCGGATGATCGCGTTGATAGCCATTTGCCCCGTGTAGTTGTAGTGCTTCGCTAGCTACTGATTCGACCATCTGTCCCGAATAGAGTTTCGCGATCGATGCATCCAGTCTATTCGGAATTCGATTTTGGTGGTAGGCGCGCTCGGCAGCCCTGTACGTGAGCGCTCGCGAGGCTTCAAGTTCGGTGACCATGTCGGCAAGTTTCCATTCGATTCCTTGGTAATTCCCGATAGGCTGTCCGAATTGTTCTCGCTGCTCAACGTAGTCGAGTGCCGTCTCAAGCGCACAGCGAGCGATCGTGTTTGCCAACGTGGCACTCCCCAAGCGTTCCCAGTTGAGCGCCTTGAGTTGATTCTTGAACCCTTCTTTTCCTCGCGTCAGTACGTTCTCTGGTGGCACAGTGACGTCTTCGAGGTAGAAGTGAGTCTGTTCGTGGCCAGCCATGTTCGTATAGTGTTGTTGAACCTCCACGCCTGCCGAGTTGAGGTCGATAATGACAGACCCTAACCCCTCGGGGAATTTTACCCACGTTACCGCCGCACTGGCGTGCTTGACGTTACTAACCCAGGTTTTCTCACCGTTTACAGCAACCGCGTCGCCATCATCCTCTGCAGAGGTGTGCATCGATCCAACGTCTGAGCCGGACTCCGGTTCGGAGATCGCAATGGCGATAGCCTCTTCCCCGGCGGTCACAGGCGGAAGATACTCTCCCTTTGCTGTCTCGCTTCCGAACATCTCGATAGCTCGCGGCGCGACCATCTGCTGGTTGTAGAGGAACTCGGCCGTGTCGGGACACACTCGACCTACAATTTCGATGGTGAGCATCGCCTCGAATTCAGACATTCCACCACCGCCGTACGCTTCGTCGATATTGATACCGAGGAAGCCACGATCCGCGAGGAGTTCGACATTTTCCCAGGGAGGGTTCCCCCCCCATTCGAAAGCCCTGTCCTCGAATTCGTTTTCAGCCAAATCTGACAAGGACTGTGCTAACATCTGTTGCTCGTCGGTAAGAGCTGTCACAGCGTATTCGATCAGGACCATCGTATAATTAAAACTTCCTCTCCTCACCACAGGAGACCGGGGATATGACCGCTGGAACAGAGAGGGGACTCGAGCGTATGTGACATAATAAACATATTGTGAAAAAAAAACTTAAGTCGAATGCGACCTATTACCACGCGAGGGTAAGAGATGAGACTCGGATACATGCCTGATACGCACGCGGCCGATTACGATGCACCGCACCCCAACCGCGACGAAGTCGCGAAGTTCGTCGATCACCTACTCGAAACATCGCAGCTGGCCGAGGACGTCGGCTATGATGGACTGTGGGTTCCAGATCGTCATATGCGCACCGAGACATACGTTCCAGACCAAATGGGGCTGCTAGCGTCGCTGGCAACGCTCACCGACGAGATAAAATTGGGAACGTGGGCGAACGTACTGTCGCTTTATAACCCGATGCGAATCGCCGAACAAGTGGCCTACATCGACCAGCTATCGAAGGGGCGATTCGTGTATGTTCCGTCGATGGGTTATCACGATGGCTACCCACAGTACTTTGGTCACGATCCAGAGGACAAATTCGGTCGCTTCATCGACGGGTTGGAAGTGGTCAAAAAGGCCTGGAACTCGTCGAAAGACGAGCCGTTCAGCTTCGACGGAAAATACCACCAGTTCGAAGATGTCTATCAGAGCCCCGATCCGTATCAGGAGCCCCGGCCGCCAATTTGGCCAGGAGGACAGGCGGATGCGGCGATCGAACGTGCCGGCGAACTCGGTGAATGCTGGGCATTGGACCCGTTTCCGCTCGAGGAGGAAACGTTCAAACGACAAATCAACCTGTACAAGGACGCTGCGGCGGAACGGGGTAACGACGCCCGGGTTGGATTGATGCGTGACGCATACGTTGCACCTACCAGGGAGGAAGCTGAAGAGGTCTTCGGGCCAATCTTCAAAGAGGAACTGCTGTTCTATTACCGGCAAGGGATCCTCACGCATCATCCAGATTTCCAATCTGAGGACGACTTCACGCTCGATAATCTGCGCGATCACATGGTCATCGGAAATCCCGAGGACTGCATCGAGCGGATGGCACACTACGAAGAAAAGTTCGATATCGACTACTGCGTGATGCGATTCCGTCTCCCGAAGGGCCCGTCCCTAGAAAAAGAACGAAATGCAGTCGAGTTGTTCGGCGAGAAGGTAGTTCCGTACTTCCACGAACAAGACGACGGAGAGTGGATTCTGAACAACGAAGACACCGAAACACACATGATCGCCGGATACTGAATCCGTCTTTCACGGTCCACAAACGCAAATTGGACCCCAAAGTGCGGACCTCAGATTTCGTTGAACTGACGTGAATCGGTCTCAAATACTACGAGAAACACGAACCTTGCAGAGAACGGTTCTCGTGAACTACCCTGCCCTACCGCGCTCGGGCTTACCCAGCCCTCGCTTGTTACGGACAGGGCTTCCTGCTTCGGTGTCGGAACGTGCAGGGAACGTCCCCACAGCGTCCACAAGACACGGAGCGTCTCGTGCGGCCCGGCAGAACGCTGTTGGCGTTCTGCGGACGGTTCCAGACTCCACAGGCGGCTTCCCTTGACAGGTGGTTCGGAGTGTCCCACTCCTACCGGTTCGACACTCGGCCACAACCGACGATGCACGCTTGTTGTCGCGTTTGAACACCGCCGGAAGCGTGGTGAGCATCTTATTACCACCTTCAACCGAAGGGATAATAAGGGTGCCGATTCACACGAAACCAAGACGTGCGGGCGCTGTATCCCCTCCCTGCTCGCTTCGCTCGCTGAGGAAGGGGGCTTAGCGCCCTCAATTACAGCTAAGAGGACCAGATGAAAACTGTAAATAATTCTATGTCCATCACACGTATTATAAAGGACTGTTCTGTCTCCGGAGTTACGTAGGTCAACCTTTTCAGTCCGACTCGGGAACTGAGAGGTGTGCGATGATCGGGGAATGGTCGGATGCGAGGCTGTGGTAGACCTCGGTACTCTCGACAGCCACATTGGGGGTACAGAACACGTAGTCGATTCGCCGATGTGGGGTATAGGTCCGGTGGTAGTACTCTTGCGTGTCGCGGTCAACGTATGGAGATGGAAAGGTGAACACCTCGTTGTCATCATTGGTAAATACATCGTCAAACCGGTCGCGTATCAGCTCGATAGCCGGCCAGTCCGGACGCGCGTTGAAATCGCCAGCAAGTATCGTAGGTCGTTCAAGCGTATCAAGCCTGGCGAACAATTCCTTCAGTTGCTGCTTCCGGACCTTCGGGCTGAGACCGAGATGCGTGTTGACGACTCGGAGTTCAGTCCCAGCATACGTGATAACGGCAGTGACGTACCCACGCTGTCCCCCGTCATCCGGGCTTGGGAGGGTGTCGTACTCGAACGACTCCACAGTTCCATCGGTGAGAATTAGATTCCCGAACTCGCGGGCGAGGTCTCTTTCAGCGTCACCTAGATCCTCGTCGATTTCCTCGATGTCAACTGGTTCGAGGCTCACGGTCGGGCCGTAGGATCCATCGAGATCGAGTTCCGCCTGGAGTACCGCGGGTTGGTCCTCGAACCCGGTCTCTTCTGCAAGTTCCCGCTGCACTTCCTGCAGACAGACGATGTTGGGTTTGAGTCGGGAGAGTACATCGGCGATACGTTGTAAGCTGTATCGGTTGTCAATGCCGATCGCTGAGTGGATGTTGTACGAGACGACGGTTAGATCTCGATTCACGAGCACCAACTCCGTCTCGATACATAGCTTGCGTGGGAATAGCCGTAATCAGTCTCAGTACAGGCGTGCTTCACGGATGTTCGCCAGTCGAGATCCCGGAAGCTGGGTGAATCAGTCACCATCAGCGCTCCCAACCCGACTATACGACCAAACCGCGTTAAGTGCGTATTCACCACGAGGCGATTTTAGTCCGCGGTGCTAATTAGTACTGGGTTCCCGATAGTGAGTCGCTGTCGTAGTGCGCTGGAGATTACCCTCTTCGTCAATACCGGTAGCCGACAGGGCTGTCATCACCGATAGAATAATGAGTTGGATGCCTAAACATGAACCCGATGCCGTTTGACAAAGTATTGATTGCCAATCGTGGCGAAATCGCGGTTCGGGTGATGAGCGCATGCAAGGACCTAGACGTGGAGACGGTTGCTATTTACAGCGATGCCGATATAGATGCAGGTCACGTCCGGTTTGCTGACGAAGCATATAACATCGGACCGGCGCAGGCAGCGGACTCGTATTTGGATCAGGACGCAATACTCGATATCGCTGTTCAGGCCAACGCTGATGCGATTCACCCCGGTTACGGCTTTCTCGCAGAAAATTCTGAGTTCGCACAAAAGGTAGAGGAGACGGACGGCCTAACTTGGGTCGGTCCCAGCAGTGATGCCATGACTCAACTCGGTGAGAAAACGAAAGCGCGGAAAGCGATGCAGGCAGCAGATGTCCCCATCGTTCCTGGAACCACCGACTCAGTCGAATCCGTAGACGAGATTGCCGATTTCGCGGACGAGAACGGCTATCCGGTGGCAATTAAGGCCGAGGGCGGCGGCGGCGGGCGCGGGATGAAGGTCGTCCGTAGCCCCGAAGAAGCCCAGGAGCAGTTGGAAAGCGCCAAACGCGAGGGAAAAGCGTACTTTGACAACGATTCTGTCTATCTAGAACGGTATCTGGATGATCCCCGACACATCGAGATTCAGGTGCTCGCAGACGCTCACGGGAACGTCCGGCATCTCGGTGAACGTGACTGCTCGCTTCAGCGTCGCCATCAGAAAATCATCGAAGAAGCGCCCAGCCCCACCCTGTCCGCCGATTTACGCGAACGGATTGCGGATGCAGCCAGACGCGGTGTCGATATAACGAACTACACCAACGCTGGAACGGTGGAGTTCCTCGTAGAGGATGGAGAGTTCTACTTCCTCGAAGTGAACACTCGTATTCAAGTTGAACACACTGTCTCCGAGGAAATTACCGGTATTGATATTGTCAAGTGGCAGCTTCGGATCGCTGCTGGTGAGGAACTCTCCTTTGAACAGGAAGATATCATGTTCACCGGGCACGCCATGGAGTTCCGCATCAATGCTGAAAACACCGCCGAGGAATTTACCCCGGAGACTGGAACACTCGCGATATATGATCCACCGGGTGGCATCGGCGTGCGGGTCGACGATGCCGTCCGACAGGGTGACGTGATTGGTGGCGATTACGACTCAATGATCGGAAAACTAATTGTTAGGGGCGCAGATCGCACCGAATGTCTCGCCCGCTCGCGCCGCGCGTTCGAGGACTTCGGTGTCGATGGAGTTGTGACTACGGTCCCCTTCCACCGCATGATACTCACCGATGAGAGGTTCGTTGAAGGAACACACACCACGAATTATCTCGATGAGGAACTCGAACAGAGCAAGATCGAATCCGTACAGGAGCAATGGGGAACCGAGTCGAACGCCTCCGACCCCAGTGAGGACTATGTGAATCACGACCTCCTTGTAGAGATGGGGAGCAGACGGTTCGAGATGACGCTATATCAGAAGGAGAGTGATATTCGCTTCGGTCTCCACCAGGCCAGTTCCAACCCAGATGGAGACCGAACGCCGGGTGGCACCGCCGGTCAAAGCGAGGTATCCGGTAACGGGTTCCTGAATACAAGCGATGACGACAGGGCCAATAGCACAGGGATGGCCACGTCAGACGACAGTAAACGCGTTGAAGCAGAAATGCAGGGGACCATCCTTACGACCAATGTCGAGGTGGGGGACGAAGTCGAACACGGTGATGTAGTCTGTGTCCTCGAAGCAATGAAGATGGAAAACGACATTGTCACACAGCACAGCGGAACCGTTACAGAAGTCGGCATTAGCGAAGGCGAGAGCGTTGATATCGGTGATTTACTTGTCTCCCTTGACTAGCTGAGGTCTTGCTCCTCTGCGACGGCGACGGTACCGAACTCTAACTACGAGGCGCAAGGATCGTTCCGAGGTATCTGTCCCCAGGAACCAGATGGCATCGCCGTTGACGGCGCTTGTCGAGCGGAATGATATATGTCGATCACAGTTGAAGACGAATTTACGGCCGCGTGACCACCGTCGATGAGCAGGGAGTGAATATCGCTGCGATAGCGCCGATGGACACTGGCTGAGTCAACGGCATCCCTGGCGCACAACTTAATCCGATTCATAGTATCAGCAACTGGATGATCAACTTTGCCACAAGTATAGTAGTTTGTTTAGTAGTCATTCCAATAGAAAACAGTAAATGTGGATCCGACCATGTCGGATACAACAGAGCATGATTTTCCTGCCAGAACCGGTCCAAAGTAGGTGAGGATATTGTTCGGTCGGGTTTTCGGTCTCTTGCTGAGTTCGGATAACACTACTAGACTCGTTATTCTGCCTCTGTTGCGATCCTGTCCGAGAGTAACCCTCGAGGGAGCTATATAGAACCATATATGATAGATATTCAATATAGAAATTTACGGATGCGAAGCGTATCTTTAACTATAACCATATGAACATTGATAATGATCGGAACCAGTAGTTTCTCCTGGCGAAGTCATAACGGAGGAGGTTAACGACTACAGCCCCGAACGAATCGTCTCCGACATTATCAATAACCTCGATATTCAGAATTCTCACCGTTCGTAGAATCCCGGAAAGACTGCCAGGGCGGCCGCCCTCAAATGCTGTGGTAGTGCTCAAAGTCCTCGTCTGGGGGTACAGTATCAACGTTAGTTAATCACGCACCCTCTATCAGTCGCGTGAACAGGATATCGTCCTTTTTACCCTACAGCCGATTTACACCCTGATTTCAGGAGAATTAGAACCCTCGAAAGAATAATCAGGGAAAATCTATCTCTACGAAAGAAAGGATTTCCCTACTCACTCAAATCCGATATAGTCGGATTCGATATACTTTAGTTAGACGTACTCTATGGCACCTTGAAAGTTATCTTAATCACTATGTTTCATCACGGAAGTCATCGGTAGAGACGCCCTCAAGAGAGACCCTACTCGTCTGAGAACGGGATCGGTTGAAAATATTTCTCTGTTATCATATGACTTATCGAAATAATGCCGGACGAGCGCCGGTGCGTCGACCCCCCTAACGGTTACTATAGCCCCACGCGAAGAGGAACCGCCATTCACAGAGGTGTTAGTGCCGAATGTGACCATCCGGTCATACCGAAACCCGATATCACGTTCTCGTCGTATTACAGCGACTGCGCCTGGTCGGACTGCTGCCTCCAAAATTCGGCTCCGAGAGGCGCTTTGGTCACGTCTTCGGTGTGTCGTCGCCGTTTTAATTTACATCCGTACGCATGTAATATGGCGGTGATGATGCCTCGAACTGGCACCGCTCTGGTCGTAGGTTCCTTTCTACGACGAAAGAGCGTTCCCGGCCTTACCGGATCAATCGAACGCCATGTCCAGTTCGATTCGGTTTGCGGTTTGGCGCATCATGTCGAGCATCTCGTCCGGGAGCGTCAACGGTTTGATGCGCGCGAGCGGTGCACAGAGGCTTAGCGCACCGTCCACATCGCCCTGCCGGTTTGCGATAACGGGAACCGCGATACACCCGAGACCCGGGATTCGTTCGCCCGAACTGATGGCGTATCCCTGCTCTCGAATTCGTTCGAGGTTGTCTTCGAGCTCCGCCCTGTCAGTTATCGTGTGCTCCGTCTCGGCGGTTAGCCCGTATCGGTCGAGTATCTCCTCGACGCGTTCCTCCGGGAAGTGTGCGAGTATCGCCTTCCCGAGCGCGGTACAGTGCATCTCGACGCGACGACCGACGTAGGTGTCGAGCGAGACGGCGTTGGGCCCTTCCCGCTCGTAGATGATGGTTCCGAGGCCGTCCTCCTCAACGGCGAGAAGCTCCGCTCCCAGAACTGCCACGGAATGCATCGTCCATACCCTCACGCAGGCGGTGAGTTAGGACTCGCTGCCTGCTCCCTTTCTCCGGAGGTATCCGGGAGAGACATCACCGTCGTCACCTGAACAAAGCGGCTCAAATACATAGTTCTGATCGTTTAGCAATACTGCTACAGTATCCGTTAGAACTGTTTACTCAAAATACGTTGCTGAATGGAGTGGATCATCTCGACTGGATTTCCGTCGAGGACTTGTAAGATGCGCTCGACAAGGTAGAAGGAGAGAAGCCGACACAACGGCTCTTTGTGGTAATAGCGTACAAAAATGGCGTCACGCAGACTGAACTCGCCGAGTGGTACGATGTGCAGCGACGGAGGATCTATCGCTGGCTCGAGCGACGCAACACTGACGAGGCGCTTGAGCCAGGCCGTTACTGATGTACATCGATCTGGAAGAAAGCGAAAGCTCTTAGAAAAAGAGTAATACGAGTTCGAAGACGATGTCCACGAATTACCCATAGAAGTGGGGATTGACGCGCCGGCACTTGCCCAGCACTATCTCGATGAGCGGTATGATGTCGAGTACTCGATTCTGAGCTGTTGGCGGTTGCGCAACGACCGAAATTGAGCTATCAAAACCCCGCCGTACAGCCGCTGAATCTGACGCTTACGAACACGAAACGTTCTGTGACGAACTCACAAAAAGTGGTGGAAGATGAGCGATACAGTAGTATGTCTCAATCAAATCAAGAAATCCGTCCAGGTCGAGCTGCGTGCCGCTTGGTTTCCGCATGGCACGTGACTGTCAGTCGAATTCTCCGGCAAACGCGATTGGACGTGTCTCTTGGGCGTGATCACCGAAGACAGCGATCGCGTTTTCTCTCGGTTCAGAGTGTACGTTACTGCCTCCAACGCAATAAATATAATTTTTATTATGGAAATAGTTCGAATATAATCTGATTATCGTGCTGGATGGAGCGCCGTCTTTTAATGCATCGGCTGTCACGGGCTGCCAGGTCCGTGACGTCTTCGCATTCGTCACGATACCGGCATATTCACCTGAACTAAGTTCGGCCGAGGAGTGCTGAAGACAAGCCAATCGGCACCTAACAATCGATTCTTCGACCCTTTCCTGAACTCACAGCAGCAATCGATACCGCTCTTGATCAACTCTTCATACCAAAAGTGAGCAATTATTTCTAATGTTTACAGTATTACAGCAAGAGTGCCCGGAGCTTGCCCACGTGGTACTTCACGGTAGCTACTGGGAAGGCATAATGAGTCGAACGTATCAGCAGAGGAATTCGAGTGCGAAAGTGGGGCGGGTAGATTGGTAGCGGATCAGCCAATAGGCACACGTGTACTTGTGCCACGTAAATCGGGTGTATCGTAGTGGTGCTTGTGAACTTGTGTCATCACCTACGCTGAAGTAACGATCGTACAATAATAAATATTACCAATGATGCAATTTTAGCTGATGCGGAAGTGTTTCGTACTAACGCCCACATATGGTTTCAATAACCGATTATACTAAAACCCAATCGATTAGAAAGATCACGGCGAATGTTCGTGAGAAAATCACTCATCGGTGCAACGTCAACTGCCTCGGGATCGAGCACCAGGGCATTCTCCTATACAGCTTGGAAACAGTTTCCCCCTCGAGTTCTCCTCACCGGAGTACCACGACAGCGACCAAAATTGCGACATCGATGAGAACGCCAACAGTGCCTTCCACGACCAGCAAATCGAACTGTCCGTTCCAGAGTACGACGATTGTGACGGCGGAGAGTACTGCCGCTCCGTTGACATCCTCCTCCGTGTGAACGCGGAGGAATCCTGAGCCCTCCCACCAGTCGGAACGAATACCGTATCCGAGACCGCCGACAGCAAACCCAGGCGCGACGAGAACGTAGGCCACGCTAGCCAGTATGAGAATCGATCGATGAGAACGGAAGGGCAAAAGTACCCACGAGGTTCCCGTCCACCTCATCTGTTCTTCGATGTCGACCCACTCGAGACTCAAAACGACTACTCACTATTTCGTGATCGACGTGAAAAAAGTCGTACAACAGTAGACGAGCGTTTCGGGAGAATATCTTGCCTGAGTTATTCCACGGTTCCACACCAGTCGATAGCGGTCAGAGCTAGCGTCTGTGCCGTCTCAACTAACGAGTCTATGTCCACGTACTCGTCGGCGCCGTGGATGTTCTCGCCACGCGGACCGACCGAGGGACAGGGAATGTCGTAGTATCGGTTGTAGAACCGTTCGTCGTTTCCGCCACTACCGCCACCGAAGGTCGTTTTTCGACCGGTGATCAGCTCTGCGTTCTCCCGTGCGAGTTGGACGATCTCTTCGTCCGTGTCGAGTTCGTGAGGAGCGGCGTTCCACCCGAACCAGTCGAACGCGGGCGGATTTTCAGACAGCCACTCGTCGTTCTCCGAGGCTTCTCGCACGGTTGCTTCCACTTCCGCCCGAACCTCCTCGCGCGTTTCGCCGGGTGGCCATCCGATGCGTCCCTCCAGAATCGCTTCAGACGGAACCGTCGAGGGCCAGTCACCGCCTTCGATAGTGCCCACATTCAGATTGGTCTCGTGGCCGTCGAGTTTCGGATCGGTCCGGTATGCCGGTTCGTACGAGATTCGCGATTTCCGTTCTCGGTCGAGTTCGTCGAGCGCCTGGTAAATCGTCGCTGTCTTTCCGATAGCGTTGACGCCTTCGTAGCCCCGTGCAGCGTGTGACGACTTTCCGGGGACGCTAATACGGAAGTACATTACGCCAGCACTCGCCATTCCGATATTCGGGAGACCAGAGGGTTCGGTAATGATCGCTGCATCGGGCTGATATCCTCGCTCGAGCGCGGAGAGCACGCCGCCGGGCCCGCCGGCCTCCTCCTCGATAGTCGTCTGGAGAGTGAGGTCTCCTGCCAATTCGATACCGACGTCCTCGAGTGCTTCGAAGGCGATCAGGATGGAAGCGACACCGCCAAGCATGTCGTTGCTTCCACGTCCGTAGAGACGGCCGTCCTCGACGGTGGCGGTCCACGGGTCGTAACTCCACTCGTTTGCATCGGCCGGCACGACGTCGACGTGGCCGCTAAAGGTCAGTGACCGACCGTCTCCGTCGCCCTCTTTAGTCGCTGCAACGTTCGGGCGGTTCTCGTACCCGTCCTTCAGGTAAGACGATGTCTCGAAAAACCCCGGATGAGCCTTGAGTTTGTCGGCATCTGGTTCCCAGACATCGACGTCGAGTCCGCACGACTTCAAGCGAGAAGAGACGACCTCTTGAGCGGGCTTTTCGTTTCCGGTAACGGATTTCTGGCTGATGAGTTCACTCACGAGATCGACGAGATCATCGCGCGTATCTTCGATATGGCTCCGAACCTCCCTGTGTTCTGAAAGCATTCGTCTCGCTATGCTATATCATAGCGATATTTACCTCTTTCTCCGGAAGATTTCGGCGTCCATCGACGGCTGAGGGCTGCAGCGAAGTCACGTACTGCGTCACGGAATGGTTTCGGAACAGGTGATGGTATCTATACTGGGATTGCGTAAACTACCCCTCGCTACTCGTTTCGCTCGGTGAGGAAGGGGGGTCCGCGCTACCACTTGCTGAACAGATCGATACAGGAGACCGATAGGTCGGGACGCCGATTCGGCTAAACGCTTACAGGTGATTCAGCATATCTGTGAATCTCATCCGGACCGACTCTATGACCCGCTCGCGTCTCAAAATGGTCTATCTCGACGGTGCGGTCGAACGCGAGAACAGAGTTAGTCCATTCGGATAGATCGATTGGTTAGGCCGATAGGGAAAACGTGGTAGCGTCCGCGTGATCGCCGCGCGAAGACCAGAGTGATCTCGACTGGGTAAACACTCGAGTCGGCAACAGGGTCGAGCGAGAGCGCTCGCGTCGTGACGTCCATCGAAGAGCGAGAGGATTCGTCTTCGTCCTTATCGCGACGGTGGGACTGGCGGTCGTCCTTCGGAAAACACTCGGATCGCCTCGAGAGACGCCCCCCCGGAGAGACACCGTCCGTCCGTCGAACGTATCCAAATCCGACCTCGAGGACACACTTAGCTGTAATTGAGGGCGCTAAGCCCCCTTCCTCAGCGAGCGAAGCGATCAGGGAGGGGAGACAGCGCCGCTCGTTTTTCATACACTCTACTACGGCAGGCCCACAGGCCCACAGGCCCACGTTCCGCAAGACTTATGCGCATCTGTGCGCATAATACGCATGTCGTGAGACGGAAGAATATCACCATTCGAGAGGATCAAGCCAAGTGGGTAGAGGAGAACCACCTGAACCTCTCGTCGTTCGTCCGTGGTCAACTTGACCAACTTATTGAAGAGCGCGAGAGCTGATGTACTACGCCTACAAGTATCGTCTCGAGCCGTCCGACGCCCAACGCGAGGAGTTGGACCGCCACCGCGACGTTTGTAGGCAACTGTACAATTATGCACTCTACCGCTTCGACCAAATCCCCGAGAGCGCAGGCACGCTCAATCAGCGTGTCCGGTCCATCCGTGACGAACTTCCGTCTCTGAAAGACTGGTGGAATGATCTCTCGGACGTGTACTCAACAGTTCTGCAAACAGCGGTCATGCGAATCGAGCAGAACCTCAAGTCGCTCGGGGGACTCAAACAGAACGGCTACGGCGTCGGCCAACTCACGTGGAAACCACCGCGGGAGTTCCGCAGTTTCACATACAGTCAGTCTGGCTTCAAGCTCGACAAGAAGGGCGGCCAGACTGTGCTGTCACTCTCGAAACTCGCGGACATACCGATCCGCCTCCACCGCGCCATCCCTGACGACGCGAAACTCAAACAGGTCACGCTCAAGATGGAGCCGACCGGCGAGTGGTTCGCCACCTTCGGTGTTGAAGTCGATCGAGAGCCACCAGAGAAACCGGCCAATCCGAAGAACGTTGTCGGTATCGACGTGGGCATCCTGAAGTACGCACACGACACTGACGGCCACGCGATCGAATCGGTCGACCTCTCGGACGAACGCGACCGGCTCGAGCGCGAGCAACGGAAGCTTTCTCGCAAAGATCACGACTCGAACAACTGGGAGAAACAGCGCCGTCGCGTGGCTGAGTGTCACGCTGACCTGAAAAGAAAGCGCCGCGACTTCTTGCACAAACTCTCGAACTACTATGCTCGAGAGTACGACCTCGTCGCAGTCGAAGACCTTGACGCGAAAGGTCTTGTCGAACTCGACGGCAACTCTCGGAACCGTGCTGGAGCGGCGTGGGGGACGTTCCTCCGGATGCTCGAGTACAAGTGCGAACGCGACGGGGCGCACTTCGTGGCTGTTGATCCGGCCGAAACGACCAAAGAGTGTGCGGCGTGCGGTGTCTCGACCGACAAGCCGCTGTGGGTCCGCGAACACTCCTGTCCCTCCTGTGGCTTCACGGCCGACAGGGACTGGAACGCGGCCTGGAACATTCTGTCTCGCGGTATCACGCAGGTAGGAGCGGGACGCTCCGAATCACCGCCTGTGGAGACTGCGCTCCCTACGGGAACCCATTCGGTTCCTGCAAAGCGCGTCGTGGAAGCAGGAAGCCCCACTCTCAAGCGCGAGCCGTCAGGCGAGCGGTAGGGTGGGGTAGTTCACGTACTCAAATGGCGAAACAGAAGTCATGAACGACCGACTCGATTCACCGTGGAACGTCGACGAGCGTGCGTTCCCGACGAACGCGGCCTTCGAAGCGCAGGCTCGCTTTCTCCTTCGGTATGCGATTCTTGCCCCCTCGAGCCACAACTCACAGCCGTGGGAGTTCGGAATTCGTGCGGACGCAATCGACGTATTCGCCGACGAATCGCGCTGGTTGGAAATCGCAGACGCTGACAAGCGCGAACTCTTCCTCAGCGTCGGGTGTGCGATCGAGAATCTCCGGATCGCAGCCGCTCATTTCGGGTATGCCGTGTCGGTCGATTATCGCCCCAGTGACGGAGACGACCCCGTCGCGACCGTCCACCTCGACCCAGATGCGGAAACGGCGTCTCGAGCGCGACCGGATCTGTTCGACGCGATCACGGATCGACATACGACCCATCACGCGTACGACGACCAGCCGATCCCGGAGGGAGTCCTGGATCGGCTCCGAGGCTGCGTCCGTGAGACGGCAGTAACCCTCCTGGTGATCGACGAGGCCGACAGGAAGGAGTCGATTGGGAGACTGCAGCTCCGTGCGGACGAGCACCAGTTCGACGACGCCGCGTACCGAGCGGAACTGGGACACTGGATCGGAACAGGGGCGCTCGGTGCCTCGTGGTTGATGGCGCGAGTCGGACGGCTCGCGGTAACGCACCTCGACCTGGGCGACCGAGAGGGACGCAAGAACGCAGCGTTGCTCGAACGAGCGCCGGTGCTCGCAGTTCTGGTCACGGAAACCGACGACGATGAATCACGGATGAGAGCCGGCCAGGCCTTCGAACGACTGACGCTGCTCGCCACGAGTGAGGGAATCGCTCACCACCCCGTGAGCCAAACGCTCGAGGTTCCGCAGATAAAATCCGAACTCGCCGCGGAACTCGGGCTCGAGGAGTCGGTCCCGCAGCACCTCTTCCGACTCGGATACAGTGACGAGGATGAGAAACACACTCCGCGGCGACCGCTCGAGGAGGTAGTACGATGACGGCGTGAAACGGAAGTGAGACTGATTGCCAACCGTCATCCGTGCACGTCGCTTCTCACGGCATCTGATGGACGCGTTGATCGTGAGTCGTCCGGTCACCGAAGCCAGAACGAGACGGTGACCGTTCCTCTCGAGCAACCGTGTCGTCCGATCGTCCGCTCCCGATCCAGGCGGAGGCACCCCCGTGAACTCACGGTCGCCTGCCGCACAATTTCGACCAGCCGTTGTACTCGGTGAACCGCCTCGGTAACGTTCGGTTCAAGGACGTGAACCAGATACGCATCGAACACCGTATTTACCCAAAATGCGGTCGGACGACAGGCACTGATGACCGCCCTCAGCAACGTCTGGAAGGCGATGTGACACTTTGACGACATCGTCACGCTCTTCGACAGCGTCGAACACAACTGACGTCGTTCGGACCACCACAGCAGTACGTTCTCGCGGCGATGACCTCACTTTCGAGTACCCGTTGCGACGGCCACCGAACCCTTTTTATCGGGCGCTGCTAACGTCCGGGCGTGATGCAGTCCGGATCCGACTGCTCGTGCACGACGCACCGTGGCGATTCTCGGACCCACACCAAGACTGCGGACCAGGCATTCGATCCATGACCGACGACGAATTGGACCATTGTGGCTGCAAAGTTGGACGAGCCATCGACGCCTACGGTCTCCGGGGGCTCGATGCAGAACTTCGCGACCGACGTGAGCGCGACGACCTGAGCCTGCGAGCCCTCGCCAACGTCACCAACACCCGCATCCTCGGAGCCGCCATGGAGAACGCCGACGTCGACGTAGTGGGCGACCCCTCGTCGGTGTACGAGGCACTCACCGGCGACGATGTCGCCCCCGAACGTCGCGCCGATGTCCGTGACCAACTGAACTACGCTGGCATCGACGTCACGGGAGTGACCGACGACTTCGTCTCCCATCAGACAGTCCGCGCTCATCTCGCTGACTGCCTCGACATCGACACCTCACGGCAGGGCGTCACCGACATCACGGAAGGTCGCGAAGTCATCGAATGGGCACGCGGCCGCGACGAACACATCGTCGACCAAACGCTTGACCAACTACGACGCAACGGCGAACTCGACGTCGGTTCGCTCGACGTGACCCACTCGGTCCGTATTACGTGCACCGAGTGCGGTTCGTCGTACCCAGTCGAAGAACTCCTCGACCGCGGCCGCTGTGCGTGTCGTGAGAAATGAGGACTTCCATCGGCGTCACGGACAGTCCCACTGGCCTCACGATACAGTGCCCACTAGCGCCGGCTCCTGCCTCCACCACTGGCCTCCCAGCACGGTCGTCCGCGCAGCGTCGTAGATAGCGGAGAGAAAGACGGACTTCCTCAGGACTAAGTCAAATGATATCCAAGTAAACCACACGAACATCCGCCGTTATCATGTCACGTAACGCCGACACCGGGCAAAAGACTCGAGATACAATCGACGAATCCACGGAGAGATCCGCGACAGTCTCGGTGACGAACGTCGGCGGTATCGACGACTGCGAAGTCACGCTCTCGTCCGGTATCACCATACTCACCGGCCGAAACGCCACGAACCGGACGTCGTTTCTGAGCGCTATCGCTGGCGTGCTCGGCGGGACCGCGGCCATGCTGAAAGCCGACGCCGACTACGGCGGCGTCGAACTCGCGCTCGACGGAGAGACCTACACCCGCGAATACACGCGACAAGCCGGAACCGTTTCCGTCGACGGCGACCCCTTCGTCGACGAATCGGAATACGTCGACACCTTCGCGTGTCTGCTCGAAGACAACCCCGCCCGTCGTGCGGTCGAACGCGGGGACGACCTGCGCGAGGTCATCATGCGGCCGGTCGATACCGACCAGCTTCGAGACGACATCCGGAACCGCGAGGCCGAACGTGACGACCTTCGGTCGAAGCTCGACGACCTCGAGGCGACGGTCGACCGCCGCCCCAAACTCGAACGCCGCCGCGACGAGCGTCGAGCCGACCTCGAGGCGGTCGAAGACGAATTGGCCGACGTCCGCGAAACCGTAGAGGCCTTCGACGCGGCGGAAGCCGAGGCCGAGGAGGCCGAATCGTTGCTCGACGAACTGGAGGAACTTCGTGGGCAACTGGACGACGCACTCGACCGCAAGGACCACCAGGAGTCCGAGCTTCGCTCGCTTCGAACGAAGCGTGCAGACGTGGCGGCCGAACTCGACGATATCGAGTCGTCCGAAGAGGAACTCGACGAACTCGACCGGCAGAGTACCCGACTCAAGCGGCGCAAGCGCGAGGTCGAGAACGAGATCGACGATTTGGTGCGAGTCGTCGAGTTCACCGAGGACCTGTTGGCTGGCGAGACGAGCGGCCTCCGGAACGTCGAAGACGAGGGCGACGTCGTTGCCGACCTCGATCCGTCGTCGAAGACGATGCAGTGTTGGACCTGCGGCAGTCGGGTCGAGCAGTCGGACATCGACGAACGTCTCGAGACGCTCCGAAACCTGGTCACGAAAAAGCAGGCTGAACGCGACAGCGTCGAATCCGACCTGACGGCGGTCGAAGAGCGGCGACGCGAACTGGAACGCTCGAGCGAGCAACAGGCGGAACTCCGTAGTCGACTGGACGAACTCGATCGAGAAATCTCTCACCGAAAGCAAAACGTAACGAACTACGAAGACGAGGCGGCGACGCTCAGAGCGGAGATTGACGACCTCCAAGAGCAGGTCGAAGAAACCGGGTCGCTCCGCGAGGACGTCCTCTCGGCGTATCGAGCGCTCAGCGAACTCGAGTACGAGCGGGGCAAACTCGAAAGCGACCTTTCGGATGCCGAAGCGGAACTGGCAGCAGTGGCCGACGCTGCAGAAGAGCGCGACCACGTGGCAGACAGACTAACCGTGGTCCAGGACGAACTCGCGTCGCTTCGGTCGCGTATCGACGACGTCGAACGCGAGGCCGTCGAGGCGTTCAACGAGGAGATGGCGTCGGTGCTCGACCTCTTAGAGTACGACATCGCCCGCGTGTGGATCGAACGCAAGACGACGAACTCGGCGGACGACTCGAGTTTCGACCTCCACGTCGTTCGCGAAAGCGACGACGGCGCGATGTACGAGGATACCGTCGCGACCCTCTCGGAGTCCGAACGCGAAACTATCGGTCTGGTCGTCGCACTCGCGGGATTCCTGGTCCACGAAGTGTACGAGTTCGTGCCGTTCGTCCTCCTTGACTCGCTGGAAGCCATCGACTCAGACCGGATCGTCGCCCTCGTCGACTACTTCGCCGGGTACGCTCCATTCCTCGCCGTCGCGGTGCTTCCCGAAGACGCGCAGGCGTTTTCGAACGAGTACGACCGCATCCCGGCCGAACAGCTCGGGTGAGCCATCGTTCGTCGTCCGCTCTCGTCGTTCACGCGTTCGTTCCACCATTCGTTCTCGATTCCGTCTTCGCTGTCCGGATGGCTCACTCGGGCCGGGTGCTTTACAAGTTATAAGTAAAGCAGTGTCGGCCTCTACTTTACAAGTACTTTGTGAAGCTCCGTCGGAGATGTTGACACCGCAAATCGAAGCGTGTGATCGAGGAAGGAACGGCAGACTTCGTGAGACGGTGGCGTGCGACCGTAATCAAACGTTGGCGTACTTGAGGTTGAGTTCGATCGCGTTGGAGGTCGAGCAGACCAACTTGGGGATATCGGACTCCCCTCCCTCGTCCTGCATTCGACTCGCGGGTCCGGAGACGCTGATCGAACCGTGGACAGTGCCGTCGTCGGTGACGATGGGGGCGGCGACCGACCGGAGCCCTTCGAGTCGCTCTTCTTCGTGGTAGGCGTACCCCCGGTCGCGAATCTCGGCGAGCGTCTCGTCGAGCGCTTTGCGGTCGGTTATCGTGTTCTCAGTCGCCTTGGGCAACCCCTTCTCCTCGATGATATCTTCGAGACGGTTCGCCGGAAGATGGGCGAGAATCGCCTTTCCCTGTGCGGTGTAATGGAGATTGGTGCGTCGGCCCACGTACGTATCGAGGTCGACTGCCTGCTCTCCCTTCGCCCGGTACAGGTAGACGCCACACCCGTCGTCCTCGGTCAGGAGGTTCGCAAGTTCGCCCGTTTGTTCGGCCATCGCGTCGATTTCGGGCTTGGAAATCTGGTAGAGTTCCATGTGATGGCGGATGTACCCGCCGAGGTCGAGGAACTTTAGCCCGAGTCGATACTCGTTGCCGTCTTTAGCGACGTACCCGTGTTTCTCCAGCGTCGCGAGGTGGTTGTGAACGACGCTTTTGCTCATATTGAGAGAATTTGCGAGGGCAGTGACTCGGCCACCGTCTTGATTTTTGAGCGCCTCGATAATCGCGAGCGTTTTCTCGGTCGCCTTCACCGGATGTTTTACCTCTTTTCCCATGCCTTGCCATATCACGTCACCGCAGTTGGGTTTAGTTCCTTCGCCCCGAAGGTGTCCCGACAGGTCGCGGCGTCTCTGGAAAGACGAGAGTTGAAACGATGCCTCCGCAGTTCGCTGTTCGGTATCGGATAATCACCGTGGCCTGCGAACGAATTCCTACGTCCGCTCAGAACCCCGGATCATCGGTGCTCGGCTCGGTCTTCACGGTAGAATGACCAATCTCGATAGCGATGCTGACGCTGAGCCGTCGAGGGCGATGCCCTCATAGAATGCTTAGTGTGCGGACGAACGGGATGTACGGTGACGGTACTAGCACTGTTCTATAATGAAAAACAGCATTATTACCGGCGGACTCGTTCTGTGTCATCGATGACCGTATCCTGGTCCGATTTTCGTCGTCCGCAGTTAGTGAATAGACAGTATTACGACAATTCCGCATTCTATAATATAGAACAATCTCGGGATAGTCGGTAGGCGCGTTCAGTTGGCTGATCTCGGCAACTGGCGTCTCAGAGTTGCGGTCGAACCGACGAAAATAATAAGGTGGTCGGTTCTGTTGGATACTGGTATGCGCCTTGACACCGAGTACCTCGGGGAATGGAAGCGCTTGAATGGCTCTCCGTCCGACGCCCCGGAGGGCGACCCCGATGTCGTGTTCACGCACCTGAGTGACCTGCACGGTCAAATCACGCCCGGATACCAGGTATACTACAACAACCCGAAGTCCCGACCCGACCTCGACTTCGAGGGCAAGGACAAGCTCATCGAGAAAGGCGGTGGCGTCCCGATACTGACCGCGAAACTCGACCAAATCCGCGAGGAGTACGGCGAGAACGTCCTTACCCTGATGAGCGGCGACACTTTCCACGGGACCGCCGTTACGACCTACACCCTCGGTAAGTCGATGCTCGACCCCATCAACCACCACCTCCGTCCCGACATCTACATGCCCGGGAATTGGGACTACTCTAACGAGGCCGTCGAGGACGGTAATATGGTGGAACTGATGGAGAGCCTCGACGCGCACGTCCTCGCCAACAACCTCCTCGACTGGGACAGTGAGGAACTCATCTTCGACCCCTACACCATCGAGGACGTCGGCGGGACGAAAGTAGGCGTCGTCGGCATGACCAACGTCTACGTCGACCGGATGATGCCGCTGTTCTGGAAGGAGAAGTACAAGTTCGCGAAGCACCCGCGCCTCCTCGATACGTATGCTCAACGAGCGCGCGACGACGGCGCAGACGTCGTCGTCGCTATCACCGAAATCGGGCTCCAGTGGATGGTCCAGGCTGCCAAGGACTTCGACTCCATCGACGTGATGTTCTCGGCCCACACCCACGAGTACACCCACGAACCCATCGTCGTACAGGATACCGACACCGTGGTCGTCGAATCCGGGATGGGAGACGGCCTCGGTCGCGTCGACGTGCGAATCAACGACGGAGAACTGGAGTTCCGGCACAACCTCTACTGTCTCGTCGAGGACCACGAGTACACCCCGGAACCCGACCCGGACGCCCAACGGACGGTCGAGGAGGTGCGAGCACCGTTCCTCGAAGCAGACGTCGAGGTCGAACGCGGGAACGGCACGCTCGACCGACCAATCGACACCGTCGTCGGTGAGACGGATCAACCACTATACCGCCAGTCGTTCCTGGAGAGCGCCTGGAATACCCTCTACAACGATTCACTCAAACAGTACATGGACGCCGACCTGGCTATCTCCCACGGGTTCCGATACGGGTCGGCCATCCCGGCGGGCGAGGTCACTATCGGCGACCTCTATACGTTCTTCCCGATGACCGCGCCCGTCGCGAAGGGCGACGCGTACGGCCAACAGATCATGAACCACATGGAGAACTTCCTGATGGACAACTTCACGCCGTACGTCTACGACCAGGAAGACGGCCGTCTCCGTAACTACTCCTCGAACGTCGAGGTCACCGTCGACCCGACCGCAAAACGCGGCCGTCGACTCGTCGAGATGACCGTCGATGGCGAACCGATGGACCCCGAGGAGACGTACACGGTGGCGACGCTGCGGCGACCCGGCGACCCCGAGAAGGACCTCGGCAACTGTGGGTTCCCCTTCCGGAACGTCGAGATCGAGAACGGCACCATCCCCGTCGACGTGCTCATCGAGTACTTCGAGAATAACTCGCCCGTCGACTACGACGTGATGGGGCTCGTCCAGACCCCGGAGGACGGCGGCGAGGTCCAGAACACGCCTGCCGACGGCCCGTACCCGCACATCCAGCCCGGCGTCGACTACGCCAACGGCGAGGAGTACTGCGAGGTGTCGATGATTCCCCGGAGTAACGTCCACCTCGAGGAGGCGTTCAACGAAAAGCGGTGACTCGACTGCGGGTACGGAGAGACGCTGCGACTTACGCTTCTTCGGATTCGGCGTCCGAATCGCCGAACGGCACGACCAACACGGGGACGTTGCTTCCCTGGACGACGCCGGAGGTGTTGCTCCCGAGGTGTGAGAGGATGGACGTCCCTTTCCGGCCGATGACGATGCAATCGATGTCGTTCTCGTCCGTGTACCTGATAATTTCGTTGGCCGGGTTGCCCTGACGGAACTCGGTGATGGGATCGAATCCCGGCGGTGACAGCCGACGCATTTGATCGAGTGTCCGTTCACCTTGCCGTTCGACTTCTTCGTCTATTTCGCGCGGGGCTGCAGGCGCTGTGGTCGTGGGGATGATGTCAGAGACGTTGTTCACGAATAATCCGTGGACGTCAGCGTCGTGCGTCTGGGCCAACTCGTAGCCGCGCTTGATCAGCTCGTCCATCGTATCGGTTCCATCGACCGGTATCAGGATCGAATCGAACATACGCGGAGTGAAGGTACGGCGCTCCTTAAACGTTAGTTACGATTGTTGTCCATCTGTCTGCAATTAACCAAATTACAGCTGATTTGTCGAGCTAGGTAATACCATAGATATTTCTATTTGGCCCTAATATTTCCTTAGCGTGGTAACTGCAACCACGACACATCGCAGGTGACTCTAATGCAATCAGGCCACGTCATGGGGCAAATCACGCCCCAAGGACTTATGGGTAGAATCGACTACAAGACGCCAATCGCAGACGTACGGTCGCATGATTCGTACGAACAGTGGCACATTCCCGGCGCCATCCATCTGCCGTACGATGCCGAAGCAGACGAATTCGAGGTAGACCCGCATGAACTATTCGACGAGGGTGAGCGAATCGTGGTGGTATGCGCACACGGGAACACGAGCCGTCGGGCCGCGAGTGCACTCTCGCGTCGCGGCTTCGACGCTGCCACTCTCGAGGACGGCATGCTCGGCTGGAGTCAAGTCTTCGACGTTGTCGACATCGACCTCGGTTCCGACATCGTGTTCAAACAGGCCAAACGCGTCGCCAACGGCTGCCTGTCGTACGTCGTCGGCGCCGACGGCGAGGCGATGATCGTCGACCCGGTCCAGTACACCGACGTCTTCGAGCGCAATCTCAAAAGCGACGAACGATTCCAGGACGAGAACGGGGAGGTCGACGTCAAGTACGTGGCGCTTACCCACATCCACGCCGACCATATCTCGTCCGGTTGCGAACTCGCAGAAAAGCACGACGCCGACCTCATCGTCGGCGCGCCCGTCTCTGACCGAACCGAACAGCCGGGTGGCTGCTCGGAGTTCCGCGCCGTCGCGGACGGCAAGACGCTCGACCTTGGCGGACACGAGATCAAGGTCCTCCATACACCCGGACACACGATGGAGAGTACCTCCTACCTCGTCGACGACGCAGCGATGTTGACGGGCGACACGCAGTTCGTCGACAGTGTCGGTCGCCCCGATCTGGAACACGGCGACGAGGGAGCCGAAGAGCACGCGGAAGTGCTCTACGAGTCGATCTTCGGCAAAATCCTCACCCACGACGACGATGTGTCGGTCTTCCCTGCTCACTACAGCGGTGGAGAGGTCGACGCTGGCACGCCGATCACGGCGACGATCGGCGAGATAAAGGCGACGAACGAGGCCGTCCAGAAAGACTCCAAGGAGGAGTTCGTCGATTACATCGTCGAACAGTTGGGTTCGAAGCCGGCGAATCACGAGGAGATAATCGCGATCAACGAGGGCAAAAACGAGGTCGAAGACCCCGAAATCGAACTCGGGCCGAACAAATGCGCAGTCGAGTAGTGACGCAAGCAAACGCTCAGTAATCAACATGGCAACGAAAAACGCAGCACTCCGGTCGGTAGCGGCATCGAACACCTTACAAACCCAATACTACGGTGAAGTGAAACGGCACCGGTGCGTGGTTCATAATGGCGACTGAAGATACGAAGATCCAACCGAGGCAGTTCACCAAGAACCTGCTCGAATTTCGGTACCGCGAGGTGACGATGGTGGTGGCGACCGGGCTCGTTCTGATTGCCAGCGTGGTGTTGTTTCCCGGTTTCGAAAACGTGACCGCGGGGGTGAACAGCGAAGTGGGCACGGTCACGCTAGCGTTCTTCTTCCTCGTGGCGATTTTTGCAGGTGCGGTCAAGGGCGCGCTCGGCTTCGGGTACGCGCTCATCACGACCCCGGTGTTCGCGACGGTCATCGATCCGACGCTCGCGGTCGTGGTACTGGCCATTCCCCCGTGGATGATTAACGTCTTTCAGGTCGGGGAGACGAAAACTGGGCTGACGTACATCAAGCGCGAGTGGTCGCTCATTACGCTCGCGCTCCTCGGCTCGATCATTGGCGTGTTTTTCCTCAATTCGTTCCAGAAGGGACCGTTGATTCCATTCCTCATCGCGATCTTGCTGCTTGGGTATGTGCTGTTCGAGGTCATCAGTAACTTCGTCGTGATCGAGGAGGCTAGCAACTCCGTCGCTCTCGGCGCGGTCGGCCTTGGTGAGGGGTTCCTGCTGGCGGCCGCGAACCTCGGTCCGCTGTTACCCGCGTACCTGCACACGTTCGAACGCGACACTGAGCGGTACGTCGGCGGGCTGTCGATGGTGTTCACCGTCGTATTCACCGAGCGCATCATCCATATGTGGTTCAACGGGCTGCTGACGCCCTACCGGCTGTGGTTAGGTTCGGCCATCGGAGTCATTACAATTGTCGGACTCTTGTTTGGAACCTATCTGCGCCGCCTCGAAATCGACGAAAAGAAATTCAACTGGCTGGTCATCGTCATGCTGTTGGTCATCGCGCTCAACATCTTCCGCAATACCATTCCGGTATTGTTCCTGTAAGCGGGTCGATGCGATCAACGTAGCGGTCCCATTTTTCTTTCGTGTCGGATACGAACTCGATTTCCGACGGTGTCGCGCCCGAACGTCTACCGTCCGGCTCGCGGTTCACCATCGGTCTAAACTGAATTATCCCCCTAATATTCTTAAAATACAATTTAGGCACTGAATGGAAATTTCGGCGAACGCATACAGATAACGTATGCGAACGTTCGCCGCGCTCGAACAGCGAAAACTATAATGTAAATCGCACGCTTGCTGCATGGTGTTAAGTATCATGATTGGGCAAGCCGGTGATCGCATGGCTGTACAGCCAAGTCACCACGACGAACAACAATGACAGTATGACAAACTACGGGTTCGTCATCGACAATCGACGGTGCATCGGATGTCACGCCTGCACGGTGGCGTGCAAGACTGAACACGACGATCCGATCGGCGTGAACAAAACCTGGGTAAAGTACATCGAGAAGGGCGACTACCCGAATACGAACCGCAACTTCTCGGTGATGCGGTGCAACCACTGCGACGACTCACCCTGCACTGACGTCTGTCCAGTCACCGCTCTCTGGGAGCGCGAGGACGGGATCGTCGACTTCGACCCCGATCGCTGTATCGGCTGCAAAGCCTGCATGCAGGGTTGTCCGTACGACGCGCTGTACATCGACCCCGAAACCTCCACGGCCGCGAAGTGTAACTACTGCTCTCACCGGGTGGACTCAGGCCGTGAACCCGCCTGCGTGACGGTCTGTCCAGAGGACGCCATCATCGCGGGCGACATGGAGAACCCGAACACGGACCTCTCCCAGACCATCGCCGACGAAGAAGTCCAGGCACGAAAGCCCGAGAAAGGGACCGAACCCAAGCTGTACTACGTCGACGGCGACGAAGGTTCGATCACGCCCGGTTCGACCGGCCGCGAAGAACACTACATGTGGTCGGACGCCCCGAACCAGGTCGAAACGCACGGTGCGGCCCGCGAGGACTTCGACCTCCAGAAAGCTGCCGAGTCGCTCGCCGAGTCGGACGTCTCGCTGAACGCCTCGGACGAGGAATCGGCGCGCGCCGACGGCGGACACGCCCACAGCGCTGGCGGCTGTGGCTGCGGCGGTAACTGTGGCTGCGGCGGCGAGTGTTCGTGTGGCTCCGACGATCAGGTCGCCTCGGACGGCGGCTACAGCACGGAAGCAAACACCGGAGCCACGAGCGAGAAGAAAAACCGGACCGCCAAAGCGTACGAACTGCTCAACGAAGAAGCCAGGCGAGTCTACGATATCGGTGAGAGCCACTACGAGTCCTGGGGCTGGGAAGTGTACTCCTACACGATGACCAAGTCCATCTCGGCGGGAATCTTCCTGCTTCCGGCCTTGCTGATGGCGTTCGGACTCCTCGAACCCGACGTCACGGTGATGGGCGTGAGTTCGCTACTCAGTGCAGTGTTCCTCGGTCTGACCGGCGTATTGCTCATCCTCGACCTCGAACAACCGACGCGATTCCACTGGGTGCTGTTGCGGCCGAATTGGAACTCCTGGCTGGTGAAAGGAGCGTACATTATCACCGCGTTCGGCGGCTTCCTCGGCCTGATGGTACTGGGCTGGCTGCTCGGCGCATCGATCGTCGTCAACCCGATCGTGCTGTCGATCGGATCGGTGCTGGCAGCCGCGACGGCCATCTACACCGCATTCCTGTTCAGCCAGTCGAAGGGACGGGACCTCTGGCAGAGCCCTGCGATGCCGCTGCACATGCTCACGCAGGCAATCGTCGCCGGGGCGGCCGCGACGGCGCTCCTCGGTCTCGTCGGTTTCGAGGAACTCGTCACACCGTCGCAACTGGTCCTGGCGGGCGGATTGGTGGTTCACCTCGCGTTGGTGGCCTCCGAACTGTTCACGCCCCACCAGACCGAGGACGCCGAAGAGGCAGCTGCACGCATCGTCCGCGGACGATTCGCCACCGCGTTCTGGGCCGGTGGCATGGCGCTCGGCATCGCGGTGCCGCTGGTCGCGCTGGCGCTGAGTGCATCGCCGGTCGTGGTCGCACTCGCGGGCGTGGCCACGCTCGTCGGACTGTTCGCCTACGAGTATTGCTGGATAACCGCACCGCAGACCATCTCACTCGCATAACATGGGACACGATTTCGATCCGAGTTCGGTCGAGAGAATCGCCCAGAAACTGGGTCTCATCTCGAACCGAACCGACGACACGAATAGGCAACGACAGCGGCGGAAAGCAGACGACGTCGAACGAATCGCTCCAGAGGGCCAGCTGCGGAGCTACCCCGATCCCGAACAGTGGGACGACTGGCGAGAGTACGGGTCGGACGGCGACCCCACCGACTATTCGGTGGTGCCGACCGCCTGTTTCAACTGTGAAGCTGGCTGTGGCCTGTTGACATACATCGACAAGGACACCGGCGACATCCAGAAGATCGAGGGCAACCCCGAACACCCTGGCAGTCGGGGTCGCAACTGCGCGAAGGGGCCGGCGACCGTCAACCAGATCAACGACACCCAGCGCATCGAGTACCCGCTGAAGCGCGACGGCCCGCGCGGCAGCGGCCAGTGGACGCGTACCACCTGGGACGAAGCGCTCGACGACATCGCCTCAGAGATGCGTGAGACCATCGAGGACGGCCGCGAAAACGAGATTACCTACCACGTCGGGCGCCCCGGCCATGAGGAGTACATGGACCGGGTCATCAACGCGTGGGACCTCGACGGCCACAACTCCCATACAAACATCTGCTCGGCGGGCGCGCGAGCAGGCTACGCGTTCTGGCACAAGTACGACCGGGCGAGCGCCGATTTCGCAAACGCAGAGTTCATCCTCCTGCTGTCGGCCCACCTCGAATCGGGCCACTACTTCAATCCCCACGCCCAGCGCATCATGGAAGGCGTGATGGAGGGCGGCCAACTCGCTGTGATGGACCCGCGGCTGTCGAACACCGCGGCGATGTCCGACTTCTGGATGCCGACCCAGCCTGGTAGCGAGGCGGCCGTCCTCCTGTCGATGGCGAACGTCATCCTCCGGGAGGACCTGTACGACGCCGACTTCGTGCGCCAGTGGGTCAACTGGGAGCAGTTCCTCGACGAGCGGCATCCCGACCGGCCGCGGACGTTCGAGAGCTACATCGACCTGCTGAAAAACGACCTCTACGCCGACTTCACGCCCCAGTACGCCGCCCAGGAGAGCGGCGTGGACGCAGAGCAACTCGAGAAGGTCGCCCGGAAGATCGGCCTGGCTGGCGATCGCTTCGCCAGCTACATCTGGCGGTCTGCGGCCTCCGGCAACAAGGGCGGTTGGCAGGTCAGCCGAGCGCTTCACTTCCTGAGCGTCCTCACCGGGTCGGTCGGCACCAAAGGCGGAACGTCGCCGAACGCCTGGCACAAGTTCGACCCGCACCTGCCCAAAGAGCCGCCGCGCCAGAAACTCTGGGACGAACTCCAGCTGCCGGTGGAGTACCCCTTCGCCCACTACGAGTTGAGCTATCTCCTGCCGTACTTCCTGAAGGAGGGTCGGGGTGACATCTCGGTGTACTTCACCCGCGTGTTCAACCCCGTCTACACCTACCCGGACGGCTTCTCGTGGATCGAGGCGCTGACCGACGAGGACAAGGTCGGGATGCACGTCGCGCTGACGCCGACCTGGAACGAGACGGCGTACTTCGCCGACTACGTGCTGCCGATGGGGCACAGTCCCGAACGCCACGACATCCAGAGCCAGGAGACCCACGCTGCGACGTGGGTGACCTACCGCCAGCCCGTGCTCCGGGAATACGCCGAGCGCGAGGGCGAGGACGTCGAGCGGACCTACGAGGCCAACCCCGGCGAGGTCTGGGAGGAAGACGAGTTCTGGATGGACCTCTCGTGGCGACTCGACGAGGACGGCGAACTCGGCATCCGCGAGTACTTCGAGAGCCCGTACCGCGATGGCGAGGACGGCGAGCCCGCCCAGATGTCCATCGACGAGTACTACCGGTACGTCTTCGAAAACGAAGAGAACCTCGTCGAGGCCGCCGAGGAGAAGGGGATGGAGCCCCTCGAATACATGAAACACCACGGCGCGTTCGAGGCCCAGCAGAACCGCTACGGACTCCACGAGGACACGCTCGACTCCGCTATCCTCGAAGAGGACGACGTCTACGTCGACGAGTACGGCACCATCCGCCGCATTCCCGAAAGCGCCACGGTCGAGACGACCGCCAGCGCAGACGGCGGGACGGACGGCGAGGAGGGCGCGGCGGGCACCGAGTCGGTCACCGACAGCGACCTCGGTTACTCGTACGACGAGGTCGACCGCGAGACCATCGCCGAATACGACACCGAAGTCCTCGGCGTGATGGTCGACGGCGAACCCCGACGCGGCTTCCCGACGCCGACCGGCAAACAGCAGTTCTACTCGAAGACCTTGGACGACTGGGGCTGGGAGGACGAGGAGTACGTCGTCCCGAACTACCTCAAGTCCCACGTCCACCCCGAGAACATCGACTACGAGAACGGCGAGATGGTACTGGTGCCGACGTTCCGACTGCCGACCCAGATTCACTCGCGGTCCTCGAACTCGAAGTGGCTCGAAGAGATTTCGCACAACAACCCCGTCTGGGTCCACACCAAGGATGCAGAGCGCCTCGGCGTCGAGACCGGCGACCTGATTCGGGTCGAGACCGACATCGGCTACTACGTCAACGAGGTGTGGGTGACCGAGTCCATCAAGCCCGGCATCGTGGCGATGAGCCACCACATGGGCCAGTGGAAGATCGACCGCGACAACGACGGCGAATCCGACGGCGACTTCGACGAAGGCGGCGACCCCTACGGGAAGGTGACAGTCGACCTCGACAACGACCGTGCGATGTGGGGGATGCGCCAGACCTCCGGCATCAAGCCGTTCGAATCCGAGGACCCCGACTCAGAGCGCATCTGGTGGACCGACGGCGGCGTCGCCCAGAACCTCACCCACGCACCACATCCAGACCCCATCTCGGGGATGCACTGCTGGCACCAGAAAGTGACCGTCAAGCCTGCGGGGGAAGACGACTACTACGGCGACATCTTCGTCGACACCGACAAGTCGATGGAGATCTACCGCGAGTGGCTCGACGATACCAACCCCGCGCCGGGCCCCGACGGACTCCGACGGCCCAAGTGGCTCAAACGCCCCATCGCGCCACCGACGGAGCCCGACGAGGACGATGCGTGGTACGTCGACGGTCCGGTCGGGCGGTCGGAACGCTGGGACCCCGACAGTCGAACATCCACGACGGAAGACTGGTCGGCGGACGACGACTGATTGAACAACCATGGATGCACGACACCAATCCGACGAACTCACCGCACGCGTCCGGCGCGCGCTGGCCGACGCCGAAATAGCCCGTGATGTGCTGTTCACCGGGCTCGCCGACCTGGATGCGCTGGCGGTGCGTGTCCGAGAGCAAACGGCACAGGTAACCGTCACGCTCCCGATTCCCTCGGCGATGGTCCGCGACGCCATCGCACGAGACGTGACGCACGTCGCTCAGGACGTCGATGGTGTCTCGACTGTCGAGTGTCGGTTCGAATCCGAAGTTCCGAGCTTCGAGGACCGCGTCGATTTCATCCCGGAGGTGAAAAACGTCGTCGCGGTTGCCAGCGGCAAGGGCGGCGTCGGCAAGAGCACGGTCGCAGTGAACGTAGCGTCCGCGCTCGCGGCCGCTGGTGCGACCGTCGGGCTACTTGACGCGGACATCTACGGGCCGAACGCACCAACGATGCTCGGCCTCGAAGAGCGAACGCCGGACGCGACGCTCGACGATCAAATCGTCCCGCGGGAGGCTCACGGCGTACGAGTGATGAGTATGGACTTCATCGTCGAGGAAGACGACCCCGTCATCTGGCGCGGGCCGCTCGTCGACGAGTTCATCAAGCAACTGTTCAGCGACGTCGAGTGGGGAGACCTCGACTACCTGTTCGTCGACCTCCCGCCTGGCACCGGCGACGCACAGCTCTCGTTGGTCCAACACCTCCCGGTCACTGGTGCGGTAATCGTGACGACGCCCGAGCCGGTCGCGGTCGATGACGCTCGCCGCGGCCTGCAGGGCTTCGCTCGATACGGCGTCCCCGTCCTGGGCATCGCGGAGAACATGGCGAGTTTTGAATGCCCCGACTGCGAGAGTGAACACGACATCTTCGACGCGGGCGGCGGCGAGAGGCTAGCGGCTGAGTTCGACATCCCGGTGCTCGGCAAGCTCCCAGTCGACCCCGCGGTCGGCACGTTGGACCCCGATACCGACGAGGGGACACCCGGCGTCTCGATTCCGGGCATCGGCCGATTACAGCTCCCACGGATGCGCGAGGAACGCGAGCGCTCCTCGACCCTTCCGCCCATCGCAGTCAGAGACGGTGGGGGCGACTCCCGCGCTGCGATGGAACGGCTGGCGACGCGAACTGCCGCACGCATCAACAGTCTGGCCGTTTGACGGAGGACGACAGATAATGATAGCATCGACTGACCTCGCGCACGAGGTGACAGGCCTGGTCCTCGCTGGCGGACGAAGCACCCGGTTCGGCGACGCCGACGAGCAGAAGGCCGTCGCGACGGTCGGCAGGCAGACGCTGCTCGGCCGCGTCGTCGAGGCGGTCACCGCGGCGACGACTCGGCCGCCGGTGGTCGCCGTCCGTTCCGACGATCAGCGCGATGCGTACGCCGAGGCTGTGTCAGCTAGCGATGTGTCGTTCGCAGTCGACGACGGCGCGTTCGACGGTCCGCTGGCCGGACTGTTCGGCGGCATCGATACCGTCGACTCTCAGTGGCTGTTCTGTTGTGGCTGTGATATGCCGTTACTCTCATCGGCGGCGATTCAGTGGCTCGTCGACGAACTCCGCGGCAGGAGCTGTCCGTCCGAAGGACGCCCGGACGCGGTCGCGATTCGACACCCCGACGGAACGACCGAGCCGCTGCACACGCTGTATCGACGGTCGTCAGTAGCGCGTGCGCGGGCAGAACTCCCGCGAAGTGCCGGACCGCGTGCGCTACTGGAGACCCTCGACCGAGTCGTGACGCTCCCCGTCGAGGCTACACCCCCACGAGTTCCCATCGAGGAGTCGACGACCAACGTCAACACGCGAACCGACCTCGAGACGGCGGTCCAGCGGTTGCTACCCAACCAGTAACTACCATGGAAGAACACGTCTCCGGATTCGTGGTCGAGAGCGACTGGGCGGACGTCGTCGAACACGGCAACCGGATAACGGCTGCCTTCCGAATGGTGACGAAACTATCGCCGTTCTACTTCGACGACGAACTCGTCAGCGCCACCATCCAACAGCATCGGCTGACCGACAAGTACGGGTACACGTTCGAGATGAACATCAACGACGACGAACGAACGGACGCGGTCCGCACACTGATCGTAACCGTAGAGAGCGAGATAGACCGCTGGCACCACGCCGCGGAGACAGAGACAGACACGCCGAAGCGTCCGAGGGAATCGACGTCCCCGACGACTGACGCCGCGGGGTGACGGAACGACACCGACACAAACGAGATGATAGGACTGAACACGTTGGCGACGCTCGTCGTCGCGGCCGGAGCGAGCCTGTTCATGGCCTGGACCATCGGTGCGGGGTCTTCGGGCTCCACGCCGTTCGCACCGGCCGTCGGCGCGAACGCGATCTCCGTGATGCGGGCTGGCTTCGTCGTCGGTCTGCTGGGATTCGCTGGCGCGGTGTTCCAGGGTGCGAACGTCTCGGCGACGATCGGAAAGAGTCTCGTCGAGGGCGTCATCCTCTCGCCGATTGCGGTCGTCGTCGCACTGTTCACTGCGGCGGCGCTGGTCGCCCTCGGCGTCTACACCGGCTATCCGATCGCGACGGCGTTCACCGTGACCGGCGCCGTCGTCGGGGTCGGAATCGCGCGCGGTGGAAATCCAGCGTGGGCGACATATCGCCAGATAGTCGGCCTCTGGGTCGCGGTGCCGTTCGTCGGGAGCTTCCTGGCGTATACGACCGCGTCGCTTCTCAGGGACGAGCGCGTCTCCGAACGAATCGCCGTTCCGGTTCTCGCCGGTATCGTCGGACTCACGCTCGCGAACATCGAGTTCGTATTCCTCGGCTCGTCCGGGGAAAGCACCTCGCTGGCTGCTGCCACAGCCCCATCTCTCGCGTCTCTCCCGCTCATGGACGTCACGCTCGCACAGCTCGCGGTCTCGCTCACCGTCGCCGTCGGTTGTGGGTCCGTCGTCGCATCGGACGTTCGATCGGATGCCACAGCTGGCCAACGTCGCTTCCTGCTCGTCCTCGGCGGGCTCGTCGCATTCTCCGCAGGCGGCAGTCAGGTTGGACTCGCAGTCGGCCCGCTCTTACCGCTCCGCGACACCGTCTCCATCCCTGTCGTCTGGCTACTGGTTGGCGGTGGAATCGGACTACTGGTGGGGTCGTGGACCGGCGCTCCCCGATTGATCAAGGCGCTCGCGCGGGATTACTCCTCGCTCGGTCCACGGCGGTCCATCGCGGCGCTCATCCCGTCGTTCCTCATCGCGCAGGCGGCCATTCTGTTTGGAATTCCCGTATCGTTCAACGAAGTTATCGTTTCTGGGATCATCGGAAGCGGATACGCTGCCGGTGGGTCGGACGTGAGCAAACAAAAAATACTGTACACGATCGCCGGATGGGTCGGCTCACTCGCACTTTCCCTCGGCATTGGATACGCTGCCTATTCCGTCGTAACGGGCGTATTTCTCAAAGGTGGAATATAGCGTATAAGAAATATTATACAACGGTTCTGGCTCGATGTTGGCTACGACATCCCGGAACGACAAACGTCGTCTCGGCCATAATAATAAACTATTTTAGGTTTAATTTGAGCCATGTCAACTTCCTGTTACCGCTGTGTATCTTACGCGATTGCTATTGACCTACCTATTTTCTGTTAGAATCAGCATGACCAACACAGAGAACGCTCCGGGTTGCCAGAGCCAACGGACTCAGTACGACCGAGCGATGAAAACATCGTAACGGAGAACAATAGGTACTGACTATGGAAGAAGAGGTCGGCGACCAAATCGATCAGGACGTGGTCGATGCGATTAGTTCGCTCGGAAACGCACATCGACTACAAATATTGATGGCGTTAGATAACGTGGAGCAAGAGCATCAAGAGCCGTGGCACACGATGTCCTTTACGGAACTGTACAACGCGATGGATGTCGACAGCACGTCCCAGTTTTCGTATCACTTGGACCGGCTCGTCGGGCAGTTCGTACGTGAAACGTCCGACGGATACAGACTCACGTACAGCGGCCACAAGATCGTACGCACGATCGTCTCCGACGTGTACGAAAGTACTTCGACGTTCGAGGACAGCGAGGTTTCTGGGGTTTGCCTCTTCTGTGAAGCGGCCTCGCTCATCGCGACGCTCGATGCCGAACAGTTCCGAATTCGCTGTACGGAATGCGATGCGATCCTCATCACTGACTTCTTCCCGCAAAGCCAAACGCGTGACCGGTCGCCAATGGAGGTGATCGAGAGCTTCGGATACCGTATCTGGAGTATGTACGTTCAGCTACGAGGCGACGTCTGCCCGGAGTGTTTCGGCCCGGTCGAGAGAACTGTTGACGTGTACGAACACGGCGGGAAACCGGTTCACCTCCACGTCAATTCGTGTCGCGAGTGCCATCACAGAGTCAGTTTGCCCGTCGAAGTGCCAGTCGCGTTTCACCCGGCGGTCCACTACTCGTTTTGGGAGCACGGTATTTCGGTACTGGACGTTCCACTGTGGGAGTTTTTCGAGTATCTCACATCGGGGACGATTGCAACGACGATCGTCTCCGACGATCCGTTCGCAGCGTCGTTCGACGTTACGCTGGCCGACGAGTCGCTCCGTCTCAGCATGGACGAGACGGCGACGGTCACACTCGAGCGATCTGATGGTGAGAGCTCCACTACATGACATCCTCCGCGCCGTAAACGGCGCAGTTTCCTCCCTGGGAGTCTCAGCCGGTCTACGCGTCCCTGGACGCAACAGTCCCGCCACGGTGAACGGTACTCGGGTTTGTGCGCTGGTCGTTGGGACGGAGAGAGCGGAGTGACTCCTTAGCTGTAATTGAGGGCGCTAAGCCCCCTTCTGCTCACGGCGACGCCGTTCGCATGGTCAGCGGGACCGACGGTCCCGCGCTATCCGCAGCGAGCGAAGCGAGCAGGGAGGGGAGACAGCGCCCGCACGTCTTGGTTTCGTGTGAATCGGCACCCTTATTATCCCTTCGGTTGAAGGTGGTAATAAGATGCTCACCACGCTTCCGGCGGTGTTCAAACGCGACAACAAGCGTGCATCGTCGGTTGTGGCCGAGTGTCGAACCGGTAGGAGTGGGACACTCCGAACCACCTGTCAAGGGAAGCCGCCTGTGGAGTCTGGAACCGTCCGCAGAACGCCGTTGGCGTTCTGCCGGGCCGCACGAGACGCTCCGCGTCTTGTGGACGCTGTGGGATCTGTTCCTGCACGTTCCGACACAGAAACAGGACGCTCCGTCCGCACCAAGCGAGGGCTGGGTAAGCCCGAGCGCGGTAGGGCAGGGTAGTTCACTTCCGACAGCACGTGTCGGAACACTCGTCCCTCACGGGAAGGGCAGGACTCTCTTACTGTCAAAGGTAGCCGCGATCGGAGTACCCCCCGACTTTGGCCGACATTGATGGCGCTGAAACGTGGAAACCACATTCCGACCGCAGGGAAGGGCCAACAGCGACGAGCGTCACGAGCGTACGGTCCCTTCCGAGTCAGACCGTCGCAAAGAACCCATACGGAGCGATCGTGAACTACAAACGGGAGCGATTCGTTGCTCATATCGTCGCTTACACTGTTGAAAACGCGGCCCTCATCGCAGGGACGTCCCGTCATCTGAGATCCCTGCTAGTGGTCTTCTCGAGCCAACTGATCTCCGGATTCCGAACACCGGCCCGTATCTTGGCGGCAGTCGATCGACGCTTCGGAGTGCATTCGTCACCGTCCGCCGATGGCCTCCCGGGCGAAGGTCTGGAATTCGTCGGTCCGCATCGCACGTAGCGTCACACCGAAGTGACCACAATCCCACTCGAGTCGGTTCGCCGCTGGGACGTCCCACTCGTCCAGCGTTTGCCGTAATGTACCGTATTTCGTCATATCGTCGGCTAATCCACCGACGGGATAGATTTCGTCGGGGGCGATTCCGGGAATCGATGGAGTAGTGAGTAGATCGTCGAGTGCGGCCATGTTGTCCACGTTCCAGCCGGCCTCTCGCAGTGCAGCCGTCACTCCGAGGATCTCGGTCAGCGAACTCTCGAACAGTAATTCCGAGACGTCCGCCGATGCGGCCACCGGGAGGGCGAAGTCGGGTCGCATCGACTCGGGCCACACGTCTGCATAGCTCGTAACGAACATCGAGACGATCCCGCCCATGCTGATACCGCCGACGCCGACCCGAGGTGCGCCGCGGTCGCGGGCCCACTTCGTGAGCACCGCTATTTCTGCGGCCTGTGCCTCGTACAGTTCCACTGCGCTCACGGGCATTTTGGCTAAATAGGGCTCGCCAGTGTAGAAACCCGTCCGTTCGCGGCGTCCGTGCCATGGCGGAATCGGTAGGATAACGCGACAGCCTGCGGGGGCCAATCGGCGTCCGACGTATTCCTCCTCGGTCCAGTATTCCATCACGTCACACGCCATCGCCAGCCCGGTCCCGAAGATGAGCGTCGGAAGCGGCTGGCTCTCGGGTGCGTCCCAGGGTTCGTACACACGGGCGTATGCCTCGTCGTCGATGAAATTCGAGGGAGAGGGGAACCGGAGGAGATATTCCCTCGTCTCGGGCCCCTGCATGGTCTCCGACGAGTGTACGTCAGGAATCGATTCGGGCGCCCCGTACACAGTCTCAGGGGACAGGTCGCTCCAGTCCTCGATCGTCGACGCGGGATCCGGAATCGAAAAGTCCACGATATCGATCCATCCGGCCTTGCTGAGGAATTTGAACGTCTTCTGCGGGGAGACCCACTGTCCGCCCGCTTCTCGCCGCTTCGTCTCGAGTTCGTTTCGTTCGTCGACGGTCGATACCTGACCGTTCCAGAAGTGCTGGTTCCACTCATCCGAAATGCGTTGGAATCGGGCTCGAGCGTCCCGGTGGCTGTACAACGCTTCAGAAATAGAGTCGCGCATCCCCGAATCGACGGACTCTGGCGTGTCCAGTTCGCGGAGGAACGCGTCGACGTCCGTTCCTGCGACGTCCGCTGCGGCTCGAGCGCGAAGGACCGTAAACTCGCGGTCCACGGATGCGATTTTGAATCGTTCGAACAGACCGGAGTGGAAGAGACGCCCGACTGGCGACGTGATAACCTTATGAATTCGGGGCGTCCGGAGCTGATTGCTCATACGAACTGATTCGACGAGCAGCTATATGAATATGATTGTTCTCTCGTTCATATGAGACGATAGAACCCCAACATGCGGCTCGAGTGTTCGAATATTGCGGAAAGATCGATCGATACCCATATGAACGTGCAGGTGTATCGATTCATATTGAGCGGGTACTGGCGCCGCATACGACGTCCGGGCCGTCGATACCCGATACCGATAAACGATTCATGCCACAATTCACCGATGACCGGCGTCGCGAGATCCGGCAGTCGCTACTTCGAACGGGAAGAGAACGATTTGGGGAGTACGGACTCGAGGAAACGAGCATCGCAGAGCTGACCGACGATGCCGACATCGCCGCGGGAACGTTCTACTCGTTTTTCGACTCGAAAGAAGAACTTCTCGCGGCGATCCTCCAACGAGAAGCGGAGACGGTCTACGAAGATCTCCGCGAAGCCCTTCGTGATCACGAAGACGACCCCGAGACGGGACTCCGGCAGTTCCTCGAGATCGCCAGCGACTCCATCGTGTCGAATCCCTTGTTCCAAGGAACGATAGATCGCGACGAACGTAAGCGCCTTCGAGACGAACTCGATCAGGGCACGCTACGATCGACGCGACTCGAGAAGCGGTCGGTGCTGATTCCGCAACTCAAAGACTGGCAGCGGCGAGGCCTGATCATCGACGCAGATGCGGAACTCATCGCCCAGTCGCTGATCTACGTGTCCTCCCTCCCACTCCATCGGGACGAGTTCGGAACCGATCAGTATCCGATGGTCCGCGATTTTCTCTTCGACTTGGTGGTCTCGAGTCTCGTCGTTTAGACATCGGTCGGCCCCTGGTCATTCGACCATCGTCGGACTTCGCTCGAAATATCTCGCGGTGAGTACTCAACTGGGGTACGGCGAGTACTCGAGAGCCGAGTAGTCGATGCTGCCACAGCACCGTGAATGAACGGAGACCGGGGAGGGAACTCAGCCGCTAATATTATCAATAAACCAGTTAAATAAATTATTTTATAATATAGATGAAATATTGCCACTTGTCCCTGTTATAGGGGCATAGACCCTAAGTTGGGGCTATTTGAAATCCGATACATCTATCCAAATGTATCCCCTCGGTGGCTCCATGAGGGGGAGTCGTATTCTGGCCGTGGTCGTCGTGACAGGTCTCGTCGTCCTCGCGGGATGTGGCGCTATCGTCACTGAGGACGCGCCAACAGGGACGACTGACGATTTGCCGGACGGAACACAGAACGGACCGATAGCGAGTCCGAACGGAACGCTCTCCGTCCATTTCATCAACGTCGGCCAGGGGACGAGTACGCTGATTGTGGGGCCGACGAACGAGACCATGCTCATCGATTCGGGGGACTGGTCCGACGACGGCGAACACGTACTCGCGTATCTCAGGGCCCGCGACATCGAGCGAATCGACTACCTCGTGACGACGCACGCGGATGCGGATCACATCGGCGGCCACGAGGCAGTCATCGACTACTTCGAGACACGAGGAGAGGGAGTCGGTGCAGTGTACGACCCCGGGATCACGTCGAATTCGCAAACGTACAGCGACTACCTGAACGCCATCGAAGAGTACGACGTGATGCTCTACGAGACGCGGGCCGGAGACCGGATCCCGCTCGAGGGGGTCGAGACCGACGTGCTCGCGCCACCTGCCGAGTATCTCGCGAGCGACGATCGGAACGAGAACAGTATTGTCGTTCGACTCGGCTTCGGCCGCTCGAGCTTCCTGCTGCCAGGGGACGGAGAAGCAGCCAGTGAGCGGTACCTCGTCGACGAATACGGGTCCCAACTGAACGCGACTGTCGTGAGAGCGGGCCATCACGGAAGCGAAGCCAGCTCAGGGAGCGAGTTCCTGGACGTCGCTGAACCGCGCATCGCCGTCATCTCGAGTGCGTACGACTCCCAGTATGGCCACCCCGACGAAGAAGTACTCCAGCGGTTTTCTCAGCGGTCGGTCCGGACGTACTGGACGGCGACCCACGGAGATGTCGCGTTGACGAGCAACGGGTCGGCGATCACGGTCGCGACCCAACGTGACGCCCCGACTACACCGCTCGCGCTTCGAGACGGGGAGCCCATCGAACCGGATTCCGACGAGGCGATGCCGGTCCGCGCGATCGTTCCAGTGGGTGGGTCGGCGACAACGACGACCGTGGCCGACGGCGGAGCGACGACCGAGCCGACGGGAGAAGAGAGTGCGCTGTCGATCAGTGCGGTTCACGAGGACGCCCCGGGGGACGACACCGTCAATCTGAACGACGAGTACATCATACTCGAAAACACAGGTACCCGACCGCTCGACCTCACCGGCTGGTCGGTCACCGACGAGGCGGGTCACGCTTATACGTTCCCGAGCGGATTCGCGCTCGATTCAGGCGCGCGGGTTACGCTTCACACCGGCAGCGGGACGGACTCCTCGAGTGACCTCTACTGGAGTTCCGGCAGCGCCATCTGGAACAACGCCGGAGACGTTATTATCGTGAGAAACGATAGCGGAACTATCGTGCTTCAGGAGGAATACCAATGACGTGCGACGGAACCTACACGGCGGTCGTGGACCGCTTCGAGGACGACCTCGCAGTGTTGTTGCTCGAAGACGACGGCGAAACGACCGGCGAACTGGTGGTCAACGAAGACCGACTCCCCGAGAGCGGACGACACGTCGGTGCAGTAGTGGACGTCGAACTCGAGGACGGAAAACCGGTCCGGATCACGTACGAGAACCAAGAGACGAACGATCGAGCGACGGCGGCACGACGGCGATTCGACGAGTTATCCCAGCGACCACCAGCGACGGACGACGAATCCGACTCGCGCTGAACCTCTCACGCGATATATGAGTGCCACGTGGGGTCGGTGGCAAAGAACAGGGTCCCATCGTCAGTATCACTACCTTTAACGGCGAGAGATAGGGATTAGCAAAACAATTCATAGTTTTGCTTCAGTGCTCTTCAGAGACTGACAAATATGCAGTGACGAATACAGCGCGCGAATGCAGCATGGATTGCCGCCCCAGTCAGAGGATAGCCCGATTGTTCAGTAGAGGTCAGGCATTTATCGATGCAAGGGTGTATTGTTACTTTGTATGCCCGAAGAAGTTCTGTTCAAATCAGAGAGTGGCCAAACCCGAGAAGAAATCGCATCGTATCTTCACAGCGTCGCTGAGAAGTTCGAACAAGGCGATGCTGTCACGCTAAAATCTGGTTCCGAGTCCGTGACGATAGAACCGCCAGCCCGCCCGACGTTTGAGGTCAAAGCCGAACGCGAGGGGCCAACAGACGGGCCCAGTAAATTGAGTATCGAGTTCGAACTCGAATGGGACGAGAACGGCAGTGAGGGGGACGTCGGAAGTGACCAGTTAGAAATCGAGTGATCAATTAGCACATCTTCACAACACTGCTTTTAGCGTTCTTTCTAAGTGAGAAACGGAAACTGATGATGGAGACTCTCAAACGGTAAGTGTAGCTTCAACCATGAACTTGTGAGTACATCATCCTACGATCAAACTGCCAGTTCCAGCTCATTTTTCTGAAGCCATGTAAGATACACAGCGCAGATGTAGCAGGGAAACGACATACCTCCGGTTACCTCGAGTCGTTAAGTACAGAGAATCGGTATATCACGTCGAGTTGCAATTTATCCAGGTTCTGTCAGAAGCTGTCCGCTGAATATAGAGGTTGGGTTTAACCCAGGATGTCTTTAGACAGAATTTGAACAAACTTTGAAAAATCTTCTTTAGCTTTGGCCTCTAAGGCCTCAACTATGAACATTAAGGCGATGCCGATAAAAACCCGCGATTTTGTCTCTTATTCTGAGATTTTATTCTCTATCCTCGCAGGGGTAACCGGGGTCGCTGGCTCGTATGCTGTCGCGGGATACACCAGACAGTTCATCGTCGCACCGATCGACGCCCTCGTCGTACGACTGACGCCCGGATTGATCGTCGCGTTCGTCATACAGAACGTGGGCGAGCAGGGACATCTCCTTCACATCGCGCTGTCGTTCACGATCGCGATCGGAGTACTCGCAGGCACTGCGATAGTCGGGCTTCTCGTAGCGCGGCGATTCGGTCAACCCTCCGCGGGCGTACTCCTCGCCGCCACACTCGCGTGGGGGGTGACGACAGCGATTACGACTGAGCCAACGCTCGCACTCGGTGCGGCTGGGCCAGTAGCAGTATTTACCGCAGTCGGTACTGCGCCGTTTAGTTCGGCGGAACACGACCAGTCACGGCGGAGCGCACTCATCTCCGGTGCGAGCGCACTCACCTTCATTGGAGTATCGATCGGCCTCGGGCGGCTGGTGACGACCGGCGGCCCGGCCAGCGACGAGCGCGGGGAGATAGATGAAGAGGTATCGACACTCATGCAGGAGGCCGAGAGTAAGTCCCTCGACATCGAAGGCGATATCCCGAGCTTGGTAAGTACGTTCGACGAATTCTACAACGTGGACATCGCGCAGTTCGACCCGGACCTGTCGGCCAAAGGGTGGTCGCTGACCGTCACTGGTGAGGTCGGGACGGACATCACAGTTGCGTTCGACGAACTAACCGACATGCCGACAGAGCGACGGTTCGTGACGCTTCGCTGTGTCGGCGAGAGCCTGAACGGTCACAAACTGGACAACGCCGTTTGGACCGGGACGCCGATTAAGCCACTACTGGAGGAAGCCGACCCGGAAGGGGAGTGTCGGTGTGCGATGCTCCGCGCGGAGGACGATTACTTCGTCCAATTCCCGATCGAAGCGCTCGAAGACGGGTTCCTTGCGTGGGGGATGAACGGCCAGGCGCTCCCACAGTCCCACGGTCATCCTGTGCGAGTACTTATTCCCGGACACTGGGGGGAGACGAACGTCAAGTGGCTCGACGAGATCGAATTACTCGACGAGGAGATGGACGGCTACTGGGAACAGCGCGGGTGGCACGGAACCGGCCCGGTGAACACCGTCGCCAAACTCTGGAGCGAGTCCATGCTGGGCAACGGAAAAATCGAAGTGGCAGGCCACGCGTACGCCGGGACCCGCGGCGTCGACGTCGTCGAGGTTTCGGTCGACGGCGGCGACACCTGGCAGGATGCCGAACTGTCGGAACCGCTGCCGGGCGAGGACGTGTGGCGACAGTGGCGCTTCGAATTCGAACCCCAGGACAGCCAGATGGTCGTCGTCCGGGCGATCGATGGAGACGGAACCGTTCAGGCCGAGGAGCAGTCGGACTCGTTCCCAAGTGGTGCCACGGGATGGGTCTCGAAGACGGTGAATATGATGGACGCATCCTCATCGTGACAATACCTGATAGAATCTACGCCGGTAAGTTAGCACGAACACTGGAAATTTGATTCCCCTATTAGGGGTTGAAAGAAACGAAGCCGTTGTGCTGAACTCATCCTCTAAGTCTCGCACGTCGTTACTGTCAGTTCACAGTTCCAATCTGTCACTGCATGGATGCTGATACTCACAAGTCGAAGGGTGAAACACCACTCAGTAGCTTCCCAACCGTCGAATACCTAGTATATCTCCTCCGAGCACGTATTCACTGGAATGAGTAGAAAGAAGCACGTTGTTGAACTTTCCGAGGAGGAGCGACAGGAACTTGAGACGTTCAGCTCCAAGGGAACACACCGAGCTGAGGATATAATCCGCGCAAAGATCCTTCTGAAGGCTGACGACGGGCTCACTGATGCCCAAATCAGTGAGCACGTCGGTTGCCACTGGAATACCGCCTACAAGACACGGAAAGCATACGCCGACCGAGGGATTGCGGCGATTCATCGCCGCAAACCCGACCGAGACTACACACCAAAACTCGATGGCCGCGGTGAAGCGCACCTCATTGCTCTTGCGTGTTCAGAGCCACCAGAAGGGCACAGTCGCTGGACGTACGCACTCCTTGCTGATCGCCTTGTCACTCTTGAGGAGATCGAGTTCGACTCGATCTCCGAAGAAACCGTCCGACAACGGCTAAAAAAACGACCTGAAGCCACACCGCTCTGAGTACTGGCTTATCCCGCCCAGAGAGAACGCCGAGTTTGTTTACCGCATGGAGTCGATCCTCGCACTCTATGAAGAACCGTACGACGAGACCCATCCAGTCATCTGTTTCGACGAGTCCAGTAAGGCGCTTCGCAAGCATCTGCGCGACCCGCTCCCGGTCGCGCCGGGAGCGGTCGCTCGGACAGATCACCGCTACAAACGCAACGGCAAACAGATGCTCCACGTGGCGACTGAACCGTTGACCGGCCAGTGCCGCTTCCATGTGACGGAACGTCGGCGGACCTGCGAGTGGATCGACTGTATGCAGACGATTGCCGACGACTACCCGGATGCAGACCGCATCCGGGTAGTCTTGGATAATCTCAGCACACACAATCCGGCCGCCTTCTATCGGTTCTTCCCGCCCGAGAAAGCACGCGAGTATCTCGATCGGTTCGAGTTCTACTACACGCCCACGCATGGAAGTTGGCTAAATATGGCCGAGCTCGTCTGGAGCACGCTCCAGACCCAGTGCCTCAACCGCCGAATTCCGGACGCAGCGACCCTCCAGTCGGAGGTCGCTGCGTGGGAAACTGAACGCAATGAGTTAGATGTCACGGTCAAGTGGCAATTCACAAGCGAGGACGCTCGAACGAAACTACACCGGCTCTATCCGATTATCGAGGAGGCTGAGAACTAGTCATTCGATGTTTGGGAGAGCACTCAGTGTAGCTTCAACCACGAACTTGTGAGTACATCATCCGACGATCAAACTGCCAGTTCCAACTCATTTTTCTGAAGCCCTGCAAGACACACAGCGCGAATGCAGCACGTGCCGATACCGTGATCAGAGAACAGTCGATTCAGGTGTGGCAGTCACCAGCATTCCTCCTGGAGATTGATGGTGAAATAGTGTAGAATCCTCGTATGGAACTTGTTGAGGCCACCGCTGAAAACCTCGATGCGCTCGTTGAACGCTGGTATACCCTCGCCAGCTCAATGGAAGAATACGACAAACTGAACGAACTCACTTATGCGGATGTCAATGATGTCTCCGGCGATGGATTCCGCGCACTTCTTGATGAGGAGGCAGTCACGATCTACCTTATCGTCCACGAGGGTGAGAGTATAGGCTACGTCACTCTCCGAGAGGGCCATCACTCCTCACGGAAGTACTCACAGTATCTCCGTATCGTAGACCTTATTATCGACGAAGGTCACCGGAACCAAGGTCACGGCGCGGAAGTCGTTAACCGCGTGAAAGAGGTCGCCCAAGATTGGGATTGCGACCACCTCAAGGTCTCTTGTGAATGGCACAACGAGGGTGCCCGCCGGTTTTATCGGGAAACAGGGCTTCGACCGAAGCAAGTCGATTATGCTCTGTCACTAGAGTGAGGCAAGATTTGAGTTCGATGTCCAGTACGCACGCCTCACAGCATGGCTGATTCAGTAGATGGGAAGCGAAATGAACGTGGCTGCCGTGCTGTATCCATCTTCTAAGTCTTGCACGCCGTTACTGTCAGTTCACAGTTTCAATCTGCCACTGCACGGATGCTGGTACTCACAAGTCGAAGGTTGAAACACCAGTAAGTCCAGGAATTGGCGATGCCCGAATGAGATGGTCGGTGACGCTTTCAAGGAAATATCGATCGAACCCTCTCATGCTGTGGTACGAGTCTGGGCTGTTAGTGGTATGTCTTGTTAGGACGTGATGACCGATACTGGCACATCTCTAGAAAGGGCAGGCCGAGTGCCTCGGGGCGTGACCCCGAGGCGGTTCACATTGAGCAGTGAGCACTCAGTACAGGGTTCGCAGCTATCACAGTACTAGTCTCTTTCTCAAGGTATTACTATCTTAATACCCGAGACCTATTTCATAATCCGCCACAATTGTTGCTATTCTGGTGGAAAATTCAGAAAAACGTCATTACTATCCAATAAACGCACGATCGGTGTGTATAACAAAGGAGATCTACTCCCAAGCAGGGGAAGTGTTATGAACCGACACCATGTTCCCGTTGGAATGACTCCCGTACCGCATTATGCTACATGGGGTGAACACCGCCGTGCGATTTCACAAACAGCAGAGGAGGCCCGGGCACAACACGCTGTACCAAGGCCGTTGATCGAAATCATCAACGAGCCTGAATCGATAACTGTCAGTGCTCAACTTCCAGGTTTCGAGAATGACAATATTCAAATCCTGAGTACGGATACATTGTTAACTATTTCAGCAACCCGCGACGAATACGAAGGGGAAGGCGAAACACTCCACAGTGAATGGCACTCTAACGTCGAACGGACCATTCCACTGCCAGTACCAACGAACCCCGATAAAGCTGAAGCCACCTACGAAAGCGGTATACTGAAAATTACGTTGCCAAAAGAAGAAGGGCAACAGGTGACTATCCCGATCTAGTAACCAGAACGACTGATTTCGGACAATCCGATTCAATTCATTGAAAAGAATTTTTCAGACGTGGTTCCGACCTCCGTACTGAATACATCCCTAGATGGGCTGTAGTTTGCTGACGTCAAGGAGAGAAGTCGTGCGCTCAAACGGCAAAACGAGCCTCCCGTTGAAATCGTAGTACATTTGCGACACTCGGGTGAGAAGTGTATCGGTTCACCAATCAAAAGCTGTCAGTATCCCGGTTTCGGTTGGTGAGTGCGCTGAGCGCGTTGACATCCTCCTCCGCGTTCACGCGGGGGAATCCCGGCCGCATTCGGGATATTAGGGTTTGCAGTCTACCACTTGTTCCTGCGGTTGGAAACCGCTGGACAAGTCGTGAAGGTAGACTCCGGGCTTTGCCGAGTGGTCTGCGCACCGTCTGAACACGTTGTGGCCCAGATTGGGCTCGACGATATGAGGAGCACAGCTTGTAGCCCTGTGATGTTCACAGGGTACGCCAACCACTCTCGCGTTCTGATGCATCGCAACCTTTCGGCCAAGATATCGGATTCCTGATCACTGTCGGCCGGTGGTTGGGCAACCATAACCTGGTCACTTTGTTGTCACCTGAACTATATATGGGTTTGGAGCAAACTAAGTAATGTAATGAAACTACGAAGGACGGTGTTCGTGGCCGGTGCCACCGGTGACACGGACCCATATATGACTGACCGGTTCGTCGACGACGTTTATCAGTCGTTTACTACCGGGGAGATTCCGAGACGGAATGTTCCAAATCATCCAAAATGACCATGCCATCGAACACGGACACGCTTCCTGGAGGAACACACATCGGCCGGACTGCGCTCCGTGTCACCGATATCGAGGCGATGACCGAGTTCTACCGGGACGTCGTTGGCCTCGGTGTGCAACACCGATCCGATACCGGTTCGGTTCTCGGGGTTGGCGGAACACCACTTCTCGTCTTGGAAAGAGATGGAGACGCACTCGAGCGATCGAGATCAGGAGCTGGTCTCTACCACAATGCCTTCAGAGTACCCTCCCGTGAGGCACTCGGTGATTCGCTAGCTCGGATACGGGACGGCTGGCAGCTCAGTGGCGCCTCCGACCATTGGGTCAGCGAGGCGCTCTATCTCAGTGATCCCGAAGGGAACGGCGTCGAGATCTACCGCGATTTCCCCCGCGACGAATGGCCCATCGCCGACGACGGAACGGTTCGAATCGGGACCGAGCCACTCGATCTCGCTAGCATCGAAGCTGCCGCCACGGGTGCCGCCCGAGCACCCACCGGAACGGATGTCGGTCACGTCCATCTCGAGGTCACCTCACTGAAAGCGTTCAGGGAATTTTACGTGGAAGTCCTCGGATTCGAAGTGCAAACCACCGTCCCGGCCGCGTGCTTCGTTTCGGCAGGCGGGTATCACCATCACCTCGGCGCGAATACGTGGCACGACCGGACGACACCGATCGAGGGACGAGGGCTATCGTGGTTCGAGATCGTCGTACCGGATCGGGGTGCACTCGACGCAGTTCGAGAGCGGATAGAGGCCCGCGGCGTTGCGGCGACCGAGACGGACGACGGTCTCGCGGTCACCGACACGGACGGTATCGAAGTGCGGCTCCGAACGACAGCACCAAACTGATCGTTCGAGCGCAGGGATGGGAGTGTCCGATCGAGGGCTTTCGACTCACGACGCCGGCAGTGAGCGCATTCCAGTTCGGCGGAAGTGTGCTCCAATCCACGGAGACGCTCGAGAGGCCCTCCGACCCCGATCACATCACGGCTTGAGACGGTGTCTGGTGATGGAACCGGAGCCTCCGTCTTCGATTACCCACACCTGCCGCCGACGAACGCCCCGAGTTCGGGTGCCATCGACGATCGAAAGATGCGTTCCGGGGTTCTGGCAGTTCGAAGTCCGTGTTCGCCCCACAGATCGGTGGCGAAATACGCATACACAGACTCTCCATTAGAAGTAGACGGATCCCGGGAGGTACTAGTGACAGCGGTTATCGCTCATGCGGATATACTACGAGGTGGCCTGGTATGGATATCGATTCGGCCACGCTCAAACGGGTCCGATCTCGTCTTCCCGGGATCGAACTCGTTACCGAGTATCGACGTGATCGCGTGACGAGCGACGTGCTTGCCGGAGTCACACTCTGGGCCGTGCTCGTTCCACAGGCGCTCGCGTATGCATCGTTAGCCGGCGTTCCCCCCGTCGTCGGGTTGTATACGGCGCTGGGAGCGATGCCCCTTTACTTCGTGTTCGGGACGTCACGACAGCTGAACGTCGGTCCGGAGAGTACGGTGGCTATCCTGGTGGCGACGATCGTCGCACCGATAGCGGGTGGCGATGTCGCTCAGTACGTGGCCTTCACGGCGGCATTGGCTATCCTCACCGGGGTCATCTCGATGCTGGGTGGCTTGCTCGAGCTCGGCTGGATCACCCGATTTCTCTCCCGACCGGTATTAATCGGCTATATTCTGGGCTCGGCGATCATCATCGCCGCCAGTCAACTCGGAAGTCTGTTGGGTATCGACGCGCCCACGGTCATCTCGATCCTGCTTTCCGTAGAAACCGTAAACAGATGGACGGTCGCCGTAGGGACCCTCACGGTCGTCACGATCCTTCTCGTACGGCGAATCGGATCTCGTGCGCTCGCGTATCTATTCGGGATGGCAGTTGCGACGATCACGGTGGTCTTCGGAGACCTCGAGACGGAAGGGGTCGCCGTTATCGGCCCCATCGAACCGGGCCTACCCGCCGTCGGTCTCCCTGAGGTCGCTGTAATGAGTGACGGAAGTTATGGGCATAGACTGAGACGGGCGAGTAATGGGAGGAGACCGGCGAGGCGATCTTGTTCGTCATCTAAGTGAGCAGGAGTTGGATCGTCTGCTGGACGAAGCAGACGATCCAAAGATCATCAAGCGACTCACCTTTGTCAAACGTCTCTACAAGGGAGCAACGTACGAGGAAGCAGCCGACGACGTTGGCAAATCTGCGTCGACTGGAAGTCGCTGGGCGCGTCGATGGAACGATGGCGGACTTGGTCAGTTGACACCGAACTTCGGGGGCGGAAGGCCCCCGAAGCTCGGTGACGAGGAACAAAAGCGTCTGTTAGAACTTCTCCGGGAGGGGCAACCCTGGAAAGCACAGGAAGTTCATCAGCTCTTGGACGAAGAGTTCGGTGTAGAGTACCATCCGGATTATCTCGGTCGATTCCTCCGGAATCTCGGACTGTCCTACGCTAAACCACGTCCAAAGCGCCCCTCTCGGCCAGAAAACGCAGATGAAATCCTCGAAGAACGCGTCGCAGACGCGTTCGACGAGGAGACAGAGACGGCACATAACAAGCGTCCTGATGATGAGGACGAAGGATGGGTCCTCGACGACGATATTTGCACGGATGGGGGAACTGTCGTCGGTTTTTGTGATGCTTCGCATCCACAACCATACGACAATTCGCATCGACTGTGGTACATTGATGATCCGACACTGGAACGACCGCTGGTGAAACTTGACGAACCAGCGGTCGGATGCTATACGCTCAACGGCGAAAGTGTCCTGACGTTCCCTGAAGATCAATCGAAAGAGAACATCTGTGCGCTATTGGAGCAAGTCCGCGAGCAGAATCCGGGAACACGGATTCTGCTCGTCTTGGATAACTTCTCGTCTCACATCTGTGAACACACGCGCAAGCGCGCACATCAACTCGGTATTGATCTCGTCTTTCTTCCGGTCGGCTCACCGCATCTCAACCCGATTGAACAGGTCTGGAAAGTACTCAAACGCACTGCCTCGCCAATCGTGGTGGCGAGCGAGAGCGCGTTCCGAACTCTCGCTCGCCGTCTCTTTGACACCCTTACCGATCGACTCGGATTTGCCAAGTCCTGGATCGATCAATTCCTCAGTCCATATTTGCAAAAGTTATCTTGATCATTAAAGCGACCTCACCTCGTTGCTGGTGCCGGCCCTGGCTGTGGCGCTGCTTATGTACACTGATAGCATTCTCACTGAGCAATCGCTTGCGACGGAGAAGGACTACGAGATCGACGTGGACCAGGAGTTTTATGCGCTGGGTGCGGCCAACGTGGGGGCGGGATTGATGGGGGGGTTTCCGGTCAATGGAAGTCAGTCCCGTAGCGCCGTCAACGACGAAGCGGGCGCGAAGACTCAGGCTGCAAACCTCGTGACAGCTGTACTCGTCGTCCTGACGCTTCTCTTTTTGACACCGCTATTCGAGACCCTGCCGCAAGCTGCGCTCGCCGGAGTGCTCCTGGTCGCAGCCGCCGGTCTCGTCGACCTCTCGGCGATACGACGCGTCCGAGTTCTCGATCGGTTCGACTTCTGGCTAATACTGATCACGGCGGCGCTGGTAGTCGGCGTCGGCGTACTCACCGGCATATTGGTCGCAGTCTTTCTATCCCTCCTGGATGCGGCCCTCAAGCCGTACAAGCCTCACACGGCGGTGGTAGCACGTGTGCCCGGAACGGAACGGTTCCGCGACGTAGACACTCTCCCGAATGCTGAGGAGATCCCGGGACTGATAATCTACCGGTTCGACGCTCCGCTCTACTTCGCCAACGCCGACGTCCTCGTCGACGAGATTACCGCGCTCGTCGACGAGTCGGATCCGCCCCCGGAAGAAGTGCTAGTAAGCGCCGAGGCGATCACCGACATAGACTCGACGGCACACGAGACCCTGCACGAACTGGTTGACGACCTCCACGAGCGCGGTATCCGCTTTACCGTCGCAGGGGCGAAGGCCCCCTTCGTAGAGACGGTGGAACGAAGCGGTCTACGGGAGGAGATCGACGCCTTCTACCTGGAAGTGGACAGAGGCGTGGCCGCCTTCTATAATCGGTTAGACAGCGAAGATTCGACCGAATAACGCCGCGAACAACTCCACTGCAGCACGACGTTCGATCGGTACGGGCCGTCTATGATCGATCAGACGCTGCAATCCCACTACTCCGGCCGAGCGACGGGCGTCATCCGAGTACGGCGAGTGGCGCTACATCGACGTCCTGGTCACGATTCACACGTAGACGACGGGTAGCATCGAAAGGACGCCGACCGCGAACCCGGCCAGTAACTCCCGGTAGCCGTGGGTCGGGAGTTCGGCGCCGGTCTCGATTGCTTCGGGGATGAACTCCGTCGCGACCAGATAGACCATCGCGCCGGCGGCGAACCCGTAGCCGAACGGGAGGAACGACTCGGCCCACGAGACGAACACGAACGCGATGACCGCGCCGATCGGCTGGGGGAGACTGGAGAAGACCGCCGCACCGACCATCCGCCAGTTCGACAGCCCCATCGCTCGCATCGGAATGGCGATCGCGGTTCCCTCCGGGATGTTGTGGACGGCGATGGCGACGGTCATGAACACCGCGAGTAACGGGACCGCGAACCCGAGTATGGGCACCCCTCCGTCGAGCCCCAGCCTGGCGAACGAGACGCCGACCGCCACGCCCTCGGGGAAACTGTGGACCGTGAGGATGCCGAGGATGAGCACGAGTTTCTTCAGGTCGCCCTCGGCGAACGCCTTCGCCTCGAGCGCGATCTCGTCCTGATCGTGGCCCGGACTATCGATCGGGACTCCCCCGTCAGTGCCCGGTTCTTCACCGTGATGGGACGCACCATCGGTTCCGAAGTCGACACCGTCGAGTACTCTGTCGGAGATTTCGACCAGCACGACGCCCGCGAGCAGACCGCCGACCAACAGGGTCGGGAAGCCACTCGAAACGTAGGCCAGCCCCTCGTTGACCAGGCCGAACACCGACACGGTCACCATAATTCCCGACGCGATCCCCCACAGGCCAACGTTCCATCGGTCGCTGAAGTCATCGACGAAGAAGAACGGAAGTGCTCCGATGCCAGTCGCCACCGCTGTGAGCAGACCAGCAATAAATACGAGCACGAGGTTTTCCAGTAGGGCCATACACCGTGTTGGTCCCAAGCCCTGAAAAGTATTTCTAATTCGCCAACATAATTTAGGTTATCCTAAAATTTGTTTTCCCATTTGGGATGGCAAAGTCCCCCCACTGAACTGCGCAGTGGCGGTGAGAGGGGAGTCCAAACGTGCGTTGCAAGAACCGCAGTGGTTCCTATCGGGAGCGAAGTCTCCGCAGACGGTGATTCGGGGCAGCCCGTCCCTACTTTCTTGATGCCGCGAGAAAGAATGTTCCAGGCCGCGTTCCAATCCCTGTCCGTTGTGAACCAGCACGAGGGACAGGAGTGCTCACGGACCCGCAACGAGTACCGGTTCGTCGGTTCCGAACGGGAACTCGGGATTCCTGGGTATCGAGCGATATCGGGACTACTCGCTCGAGTCGACCGGCCCCTTGTACGTCGACTCGATCTCGTCGCCGTCTCGCCACTGCCAGTAATAGTAGCAATTCTCGTTGATCTCTTTCACCATTATCGTCACCTTCGGCGGGACGTCGTCCGGGAGATCCTCGACCTCGGCTTCGTCGGCTCCCTCGGCGATTCGGGCGTTGCGCGCCCGGTATTCGGCGAGCGACTCGGCGTATCTGGCGAGTTGGCGGAGCGTCTCGGACGAATACTCGTCGAGCCTCCCGACGACGTCGGTCGAGAGCTCCGTCGGTGGAGTCGCCGGCTCGGTGGACATGGTCGGTCTCTGCTACCCACCACTGACGCGAAACGTATAGTTTCGGTGGACGGTTCGACGACGGTGCGTACCGCTGTCCGCTGCAAATGAATATGTATCCCAGTCAGAGAGGCCAGGTCCGATTACCCCGACCGCGTGCTGGAAACCCGCGCAGTGAGAAGGCCCAGGCCGGGACAGCCGTCGTACACCCAGACGGTCAGCATGATAGTGAACGGAATAATCTGAGAGAGTGCAAAGAGGACCCCAATCGGCGTGAACAAGAGCGATATCGACGCGTTCAGGTAGAACAGTATCGTCTCGAAAAACCCGCCGTGGGTGCTCATCGGGACCGGAATGAGGGGCCAGAACAGGAAGCCGAGCGAGACGTCCATCTGTAGGATCGCCAGCGGGGAAAAGACGTCCGTGAAGAGATGCGAAAAAATACCGATCGCCCAGGCGGCCCCAGCCTCCGGTCGGTCGTACCTGCCGGCGATCAGCATGCCGATCAGCACCAGCGGGCCGACGAAGAAGAACGAATGCCCCAACGAACGCCCTGGAATGAGCGCCAGCATCCAGGCGAGTGGCTTATCGACGAGATCCGGAAACTGCGTCGCGACGACGAGCGCAATCGCAGCTCGGTCGCTCGGCGGCCGACGAAGCAACGCGTGGATCGAAATCGAATAGAGGAGATATCCGACCGCGAGATGCCCCCACGGCCACATCAGTCGTCCGTACCCCGAGCGCTCGACGCTCGAGCGGCGCCGCCGTCGCGGCACCCGTTTTGAACTCCCGTATCGAAGAGCGGTACGGCATCCGAGTCGCCGACTCCGGCTCTCGTCTCAGCGCCGCTGTTTCCGCGACCGCCGGCTCGATTGCCGCGAACACGATGCGGAGAGCTTCTGTATTTTAGCATCTGCATTCAGTACTCTGTCTCTTTACGTTCAGAAGAGATTTTCGATACAAACCCGCTTACCGGCTATCGGATCAGGAAGGGATCGGTAGTCCTGGGAGCGGGTCAGACGGCACGTGTGAGTCCCGTTCGTCGGATCCGAGCGAATTCAGCTTCGACGTGGTCGAAGCCTCACCGACCTACCACGTGAGCAACACGAACTCCTACGACGGGGGTATCACCAGCGGTTTCGCCAACCGCCTCATCGTCAAAATGATGGAGAGCATGGCGCTCGCAAGGAACGGTCTCGAGGAAGGGGATCCGGTGAACCGCCCCGGAGTCAAGCCCCGGGCATTCGCCTCGACCGCCTGTAAAACAAAGGAGCAAATGTATCTTCGTCGTCGCGAATGGTGTGGTATGCAATCGCTCGACGGGCAACCGGGATCGACACCCCTGTCGTTTCGATCACCCGACGTGAGGTTCGGCGACGGTGTCGCGGTGCATCTTCAACACGCTGACCGGTCAAGCGGAGTCCCTTTCCTCAAGGAACGAGCGAAGCGAGTGAGTAGGGAAGGGAGGAGCGCACGCAAATTGTTAAGACTCAGTACTTCACAAAGCCGGTTAGTTAGAACGTCTGCTTGCTGAAGGTGTGTTCAAGACCCAACAAGCAGACAGTGAAATCCACGAGGACCAGCTCCTTAACTTCCTCGTCAACCAGCTTGACGAGGAAGTTGCTCTGAACCTTGCCAACAACGCTGAAATCGACGCAGAGGACATTTACGAGGTCCTCGTCGGCGCGACCGCCGACGGGACCTCGATCTCTACGCTCTGCAACTCCAGCGAGAACTCGCCATCAGCAAACGCGATTCTCTATCATCTCCGGACGAAGTTCGAGCCGGAATGGCTCGAACGAGTCGCAAACACGCTTCTTCGGCGAGATATTGTGGAACTGCTCCCCGAGCAGGTGGAGGTCTGCGCAGACCTCCACCTGCGGCCCTACTACGGTGACGAAGACAACACAGACGCTCTCTACCACTCGGAAGCGAAGCGTGGAACCACTTCGTTCCACGCCTACGCCACACTCTACGCGCGTGTGAAAAACAAACGCTACACGCTGGCGGTGCGCCGTCTCGAAGACGGCGACACCGCCAGCAGCGTCCTCGCTGAGTTCCTCGGTGTTCTCGACGGCCTTGACACCGAAATCAAGGCCGTCTATCTTGATCGCGGATTCTACGACAGCAAGTGTCTCACGCTGCTACAGGCGCACAACTACGCCTACGTTGTCCCGATCATCCGGTGGGGGAAGACGATTCAGCAGGAACTCTCGGAAGGGTGGAGTCGCATCATTCAACACGACTTGACAGGGAAACTCGACGGTCATAGCTGGACCGTCGAGTTTCCCGTCTACATCGACTGTACGTACCTGAACGGACGATATGACGAGCACGGCGTGGCGCGTCACGGCTACGCCGCTGACGCGCCGTTCATCGAGACACCACGCGACGCTCAATACCACTACAGCAAACGCTTCGGTATCGAGTCGAGCTATCGCTTGTCCGAGCAAGCGATAGCGACGACAACGACACGAGACGCAACGGTGAGATTGCTGTACGTCGTGGTGAGCCTGCTGTTACAGAACGCGTGGCGGTATCTCCACTACGAATATGTGGCGACGCCCCGCCGAGGCGGGCGTCGCCTCTGGTGGTGGCCATACAAAGAGTTCGTGAATATGGTTCGACGGGCCGCGTGGACGGCCCTCGCGGTGCGTCGGGCCGTCCCCGCGAACCGACCACCTGATGACCGGTTCTACCGGTAGTCACTGACCGAGCAAGCGTCTTCGCAAGTGGCAACGCTGTCGCGTCGGCGGCTGACCGCCGCCGACAGCGACAGCTCCATCTTCGATCAGCGTTGCTCGACCGTTGCTGGCGACTCATCACAACACCTATGAGAATCCTGTGATTGACCAAACCACGGATCGTCTCATAGCTGTTTCGTCGTCGATGGTGTCCGGCGCGTGTTGGTGACGTAGAACCGCACGATGTCGCTACAATTGAGTGGAAACAGCCCTCAGGCGGAGGCTATCTTGAAAGCGAGAGCAGTTGCTAACAGTGGGCGAATGCCCTGCTGAGTGGCACCATCGCGGTGCCACTCAGCAACTATGCTGTTGGCGGATCGTAGACTTCCTCACGGCTGAGCATGTGAAACATTGCGACGAGCATTTTCCGAGCTGTTGCAACGATTGCGATGTTGTGATTCTTCCGCTGTTTCAGGCGGGTGTAGAACTGTTCTAGGTAGTCGTCGAACCGTACAGCCACGTTGGCACACTGAACGAGGGCCCAGCGCAACGGCGCTGAGCCCTCTTTCGAGATTCCGCCACGCACCTCTTTGTCGCCAGATTGCCGAATAGATGGATCAAGCCCGGCGTAGCTGATCACTTTCTTTGCACTGCTAAACCGGTCGATCTCGCCAAGTTCGGACGTGATCAACAGCGACGTGAAATAACTCACGCCAGGGATAGTCATGAGCAGCTGCGCGTCGTGACGCGCAGCGGCGGTGTCTTCGATACGCTTGTCGAGTTTCGTGATCTGTTCGTTTAGCGTATCAATCACCGCGAGATGTGCCTCAAGAACCGCTCGATCGACCTCGGAGAGCGTGAGTTCCGCGAGGAACTCACGCCCGGTCGGGCCGAACAGTTCGCGGCTGTATTGGTTACCAGTTCGCTTGAGAACTGCTCGGACACGGTTTTTCTCCCGGGTTCGATCTTCGACGAGTGCCTTGCGTGCGCGAACGAGGTCACGTCGTTCGCGCACGTCCTTGGGCGGAACGTAGCTTTCAGCGACGAGGTTTGCACGCAGAAGATGCGCGAGCATCTTTGCGTCAACGCGATCGGTTTTGACCTTCGCGTCGGCGATGACACGTGTTTTACTCGGGTTAACGAGCGTAACGTCCATGTGGTCGTCGAGCGTTTCGTAAATCGGGCGGTAGTGCCCAGTTGCTTCGATGGCAACCGCCGACCCGACATACTCGCGCGCGAACTCTTCGAGTTCGGCGCGCTCAGTGCCATGGGAGAGGCGGAATTCATCGACGAGGCTGCCGTCCTGTCGCATGACCGCTACCTGCGAGTAGCGGTCATGCGTATCCATTCCGATGTACATGATATGATGTCTCTGGGGTTGGGTGAACGAACCGAATAGACACCTATACGGGCTGTTTGCCCAATCCTTCGGATTCTTGCAAGGGGCCAGTCAGAGCAGCGTGTTCTCGGACACATGTTGAAAGACGGCCTCCTTCAACCCCAACGCGTTTCGTTCACCGATTTGGGGCTTAAACAGGATTCTCATAAAGTCAGAACAGGTGGCTCAGGTCAGGCTAACTGGCGATGCTTTGTGAGGTACTGAGACTAGCCGCATCGTTGGAGTAACTGTCCATGACGGGCCACAGACAGTCCGCGAGGGTTGGCGTGCCAACGGAGCCACGGTGCGTTTCTCGACATGGACGGGTCGCAGTCAACCAACCCCGAAAGACGGACCGACGAAACGAACGTGACGCCCTGTGCCTCTCCGTCGCTCGTGACCGAACGGGCGTAGAGTGGAGGTCACGTCTAATTAAATTGCCTCTGGCGTCTGGCTGTGCGCTACAAGCGTCTTTCGTCGGTATGAGTCCCATGCCGAGAAGACACACGCAAGCCCCGTCCTCGACGAGCGCATCAGCGCGAGTAGGGCGGGGTAGTTGACGAAACGCTTTCGCGGTATTGGATCCAGGATCCGCTCATCGTGACCGACGCGGGAATCGAATCGGCTGGGATACTCGACCGAATCCGCGACGAAATCGAACTATCCGCCACGATCTATCACGCGTCGACCGAGCCATCCACCGATGACTTCGAAGATCTGCCGACCGAGGCCGTCGACGGAGTCGTCGCGATTGGCGGCGGTTCGTGTATCGATACGGCAAAACTGGCGGCTGCACTGCTCGCCCACGGTGGAGACGCCGTCGACTACCTCGGCGTCGATTCCGTGCCAGGACCGATCGAGCCGCTAATTGCGGTGCCGACGACGAGCGGGACCGGATCGCAAGCGACACAGACTGCCGTTATCTCCCACGACAATGTCAAGCGAGGCGTGAGTGACAGCCACCTTCGTCCCGATGTTGCGCTCGTCGATCCCACGCTCACGTTCGATCTCCCGCAGTCGGTGACCGCCCGTTCGGGGTTCGACGCCTTCGTCCACGCGCTCGAGTCGGTAATTGCCCGCGACTACCGGTGGGTCGAACCACGACCGATCACCTACCTAAAACAGCGAGAGAGTCCCGCCGTTTACGCCGGGCGTGAATCGCGTCACTCGACGACGCGAACCACCGGTTACTCCCCGGTCGGAGTCTCAAGGTCGTCGGCGGCGTGGATCAACATCCCACGCCACGTCAGGCCGTGTTCGTTCTTCACACGTTTAATGCGCTCGTACTGTTCGTCGTCAGGAACTTCGATGTTAACGTGGTTCGACACACCATCTACGAGAATCCGTAGGTCTATGTTAGTTCCGCTCGTATACAGAAGTAGCGATGAAGCGCACCAACGAGTTCGAAGTAATCCCCCAGTCCGACGAGGACGAGGAGTTGCTTCGACGTCTGTTGGACGCTTCAGCCGCACTCTGGAACGAAATAAATTACCAGCGTCGAACCAACTTCGACGACCCGGACGGCGACGTCTGGGAGATCGACGAGTACCGCGGCCGGTACGGCGGTACGCTCGGCGCTTCGACCGTTCAGCAGATCGAACGCAAGAACCGCGAAGCGTGGGGTTCGTTCTTCGCGCTCCGAGAGAAGGACGAAGCCAACGGCAAACCCGGATTCTGGGGCAACCAAGACGAGGGTCGAGACCTTCGGACGTACATCCGAAACATGTCGTACTCGGTCGAGTGGGGCGAATACTCACGCCTCGAGATTCTTGTCGGTCAAGACCTGAAAGAGGAGTACGGTCTTGGATACCAAGAACGACTCCGTCTCGAAGTTCGGGGCGATCCGAACTGGAAAGAGTACGACAAACAGGGCCGGTTGGAACTGCATTACGACGATGTGAGCGAGACGTTCAGGGCCTTTCAGCCAGTCACAATCGACAATTCTCGACTGGCACACCCACTGGCGGACGAAACCGCCGCTCTGGACATCGGCGCAAACAATATCGTCGCCTGTACGACCACGACCGGCGAGCAGTACCTGTACGAAGGCCGCGACCTGTTCGAACGGTTCCGCGACACCACGCAACGAATCGCCGAACTCCAGTCCAAACTCGAGGACGGTCGGTACAGCTCGAAGCGAATCGACTCGCTGTACCGACGACGGACGCGACGGCGCAACCACGCGATGGACGCGCTCTGTCGGGACTTGATCGAACGACTGCACGACGAGGGCGTTTCAACGGTGTACGTCGGCGACCTCACGGACGTACTCGAGACGCACTGGTCGGTTCGGACAAACACCAAGCTGCACAATTTCTGGGCGTTCCGGCGGTTCGTCGGACGGTTCGCCGATACCGCCGAGGAGTACGGCATCACTGTCGAAGTACGAACGGAAGCGTGGACCTCGCAGACGTGTCCGAACTGCGGTTCAACCGAGGACACGACCCGGCACCAAGACACGCTGACGTGCTCGTGCGGCTTCGAGGGTCACGCGGATCTGGTCGCGAGCGCGACGTTCCTGAGACGGCACGAAGAAGTAGCACGGCCGATGGCACGGCCCGTGTGCCTTAAGTGGGACAGTCACGACTGGCTGGAGTCACCACGCTCTCTCCGTCCCAACGAGGAGCACACGAACCCGCAAGTTGCCTCCGTGGACTCGGCGTAGCCGAGACTCCCAGCGCGAGGAAACCCCGGCGTTCACGCCGGGGAGGATGTCATAGTACAACCTCCCCGTCCGGCGGGAGCAGTACGGAGAGATCGCTCGTGCGCTCGGCGTCGAGAGGGACGAAACGCCCGACTGGATGGCGCTGATCGACGAGTGCGATCGAGTACGATCGGCGATTGGTCTCCCGGGTTCGGTGACGGAGCTCGATCGTTCGGTCGCTGACGTCGACGACATCGTGACGAACACGCTCGTTCAGGACCGCCGCCTCGCGACGAATCCGCGAGAGGTCGGAGAGGATATTCGAGACGTCATCGTCGACGTCGAGTTTCCCGAATCGTGACGCGTTGATCCCGAGCGGACCGACGAGCTACCCGATCCTCATTCGTCATAATTGTTAATAAAGATGGAATAGACATATAAGTGATTGTGTGGTATGCGATCATATGTCACAGAAGAACGAGCGAGAGTGGGAGACGCCGGAGAGCAATATGCGGGGACAGTTGGCCGCGCGACTGACAGCGACACCGGCGCGAGTGATGGCGACGCCGGAGTCACAGGCGGTTTCGTCACTCGTCTTCCTGGCTCTCCTCATATTTGCGTTTCTGGCCCTCGGGAACTACGCCCAACTGTGGTAAGTCGGGTGGGCCAGGTCCGGGTACAATCGTTCGAACGAACTCGAGTTGTCGGTCGTAGGCGAGAAGAACTACCGTTCGTGGTGGAGAACAGGTGCGGTAACGCACTACGAACCCGGCTCACCGCCTCGAGACGCATCCCGAATCGGTACTCGGGGTGCGAACGGTCGGTCGCGGTGAACTACCCCGACCTCCCGGAGAAGTTCTAAAAGACGCTTTTGTTCCTCGTCACCGAGCTTCGGGGGCCTTCCGCCCCCGAAGTTCGGTGTCAACTGACCAAATCCGCCATCGTTCCATCGACGCGCCCAGCGACTTCCAGTTGACGCAGATTTGCCAACGTCGTCGGCTGCTTCCTCGTACGTTGCTCCCTTGTAGAGACGTTTGACAAAGGTGAGTCGCTTGATGATCTTTGGATCGTCTGCTTCGTCCAGCAGACGATCCAATTCCTGCTCACTTAGATGACGAACAAGATCGCCTCGCCGGTCTCCTCCCATCACTCGCCCGTCTCAGTCTATGCCCATAACTTCCGTCACTCATTATGCGTTCTGATGACGCTCGCTGAGGAAAGCGCGGGACCTACGGTCCCGCTGACCATGCGAACGGCGTCGCCGTGAGCAGAAAAGATCTGAGCGCCCTCAATTATAGATAAACACCGACGGCGATCCGGTGGCCGTCCGAACAGATGGTGGAGATTTTGATCGATCGTGTACCCGATCCGGAAGCTATGTCAGTTCGAACACACTGTGGGAGGGGGTTGCAAACTACACGATTTCGACGTCGCCGTTCTGGACGGTTATATCGAGTAGCGACGTGACGTCGTGTGAAATATCGGCCAACGCGTCTTCACCGCCCACCTTTCGCAACACGACGATAATATCGACGATATCGACCCCCATAGAATCGAGAACGTCGGTAATCGCCCGCAGCGTTCCCCCAGTACTGAGCATATCGTCCAGCAGGAGAACCGAGTCCGTTTCTCCGACGTCGTTGATGTACATCTCGCTCTCCGAGTATCCAGTCCGCTGTGTCAACGAAACCTCACCGTCCAGACCGTACTCGCGTTTCCGAATAACGACCAGCGGAATGTCAGAGAGAAGGGACACGGCAGTCGAAATATGAATCCCCATCGCTGCGGGGGTGACGATCTTGTCGACGTCCTCGAGATCGGCGACTGCCACGATGCGCGACGCCACTTCTCGAAGGAGGTCCGGCTCGAGTTTCGGGACGCAGTTACTGATCGGATGAACGAGATACTCGTAATCTCCCTTATTGATGATGGGCGCTTCGTGGATCGAACGTTCCAATTTCTCCATATGGGCACTTGCCACAAAGCGAATAAAAGATGTTGGTTGCGGCGCCCCAGAGCCGATGGGCAGAAGTTCGAATTATGAGAGAAAAATAGCCATAAATGGAATTCTATCGGGGATAAATACCTGTGGGAATATTATTAATAGGACAAAGAAGTGCCTGTTCGAGGGCTATTATTGTATTCTTCCCACACTATATCTCCTTTTATGTTGCTTTATTCTAAATATATCTATATTTATAATACACCGATTGTTTTGTTTTATGCGCTATATCTGTGCTATCGTCTCGTTTTAGAATGTCCGCCACTCGAGGCGCTGACGGTGAGCGGAGTCACAATTACGGAGTTACTCGCCGAATCGACGATCGAATGGAGCCACGGTCGGTTCCAGCACTCGGCGTTCGTTTCACATGGATCGTTTGAGGAGATAAAGAATTCCATTCCGTTCTGTTGGAACCTGCCAGGGAGAATCGGCCCGACGCAGCGTGCGAACGGGGACGACGGACGTGACCGAAGGAGGTCGCACACCGAAACCACTCACTTGACGACGACGAGGCGACCGGTCTCGAAGGACGTGACGAGCCCGCGGTCGAAACGCGAGGTGCGCTCGAGCGCGGCCGAAAGCACGTCCGTCGCCCGACGCTCGAGGGTGGCGGTATCGGCTTTGTTCACGATTGGGACGACGGTCGCGTCCGCGGGAACGTTCTTCAACCCGCCGCCGGGGTGTGCGAGCACGTGGCCGACTGCGGTGGTGGTAATCTCCTCCCCCGCGGAGAGAGGTGCGCACCGTTCGACCCGTTCGACTCGGTGGGCGACATCGTCCGTGAGCGGCCGTCCGACGGCCCGAACGGAGACGACTGGGACGACGACCGTACTCGCGGTTGGAATCGGCGGTTCGTCGGCTCCCGGCGCTTTGAATTCGCGCATTCTCGCACCGTCGGCCTTGACGAGGAGCCAGTCGAACCGGCCATCCGCAAAAACCGAATCCAGGACGCCCGGCGCGTATCCACGCACCTTCTTGTCGACCCGGTCCGGATCGGACACTCGGGCGCTCGCGAGTGCGACCGGCGCCGATAGCTCGTCCACGTCGGCCGAAACACAATCGGAGTCGACGAGCGCGAGCGGAACGTCCGGTGGTGGGGGCATCTGCACCGACGTGGTGTACCCCGCATCGAGGCCACGGTCGTCCGCCTCGGCAACCAGGTGACCGATGGCGGTCTTTTTCCCCCCTGCGCCGACGAACGAAACGAGTTCGTCGTCCTCGAGCCCGAGCCCATCCGCGAGGTCCATAGCTATCCCTCACTGGCCGACGGCATGAGCGTTACGGAGCGACCGAGAAGCCGGACGAGGCGGGTCCACGAGGGCCGGTCGCGGCGATACAATTATTCGCACGGACTCGGTAGAGACCCTATGGAACGTGTGGACGTCACGGGAGAAGTGTGTCCGCGCCCCGCTCTCATCGTCCGGGAACGGTTGTCCGAACTGGATCGATCCGACGAACTGCTCGTTCGTGGCGATTATCCGCCGGCCGAGTCCAACCTCCGTCGAACGTGTCGGAAACACGGATACGAGGTCGAGGATCGTCCGGTCCCCGACGGCGACGGCGGCTTCGAGTTGCTCATTCGTCCGCCCGCCGACTCGAGCCCATCGGGGGATGGAGATGACTGACGGCGACGAGGATCGTCCGCCGGCCCTGACCGAATACGCGGAACTCCACGGCTGTTCGTGCAAGGTCGAACAGGCCGAACTCGACTCGTTGCTCGCGGACGTCGGATTATCGAGCGCGCAGGAGGACCTCCAGGTCGGCGTCGGCGAGGACGCGAGCGCTCGCGTGATCGCCGACGGGCTCAGTCTCGTGTCGACGATCGATTTCTTCACACCGATCGTGGACGATCCGTACGAGTTCGGTCGCGTCGCAGCGTGTAATGCGGCTAGCGACGCCTTCGCGACCGGCGCCAGCGACGATCTGACGTTCCTCGTCGTTCTCGGGCTTCCACGGGAAGTGACGGGCACAGCCCCGGACGTTCTGCGAGGGATCGTCGACGCGGTGACCGAAATGGGAGGGGTCGTCGCGGGCGGGCACACCATCATGAACCCGTGGCCGATCGCCGGCGGCACCGTCGTGGCCACGGCGCCGTCGGATCGCATTCTGCGAACGAGCGGTGCCTCGGCATCCGACCGGCTGTATCTGACGAAACCCCTCGGAACGCAACCGGCGATGGGCGCACTGCGCGTACAGGACGGGGAATTCGGCGAGACGATCGCCGAAACGACGACACGACCCGTTCAGGACATCGCCGACGAGGCGCTCGCGTGGATGACGACACCCAACAGGGAGGCGATGCTGGCAGCCCGCGAGTACGCGACGGCCGCGACCGATATCACCGGCTTCGGGTTGCTCGGGCAGGCCCGCGTCTTGGCGGAGAACGCCGGCGTCGGCGTCGAACTCACACACCTTCCGCTTATCGACGGTACCCCCGAGCTCTCGCGGCTCTTCGGCTACGGCCTCGAGGACGGAGAGAGCGCAGAGACGAGCGGTGGACTCTTGCTTTCGGTTCCAGACGAACGCACCGACGCGTTCGAATCCGCCCTCTCGGAAGCGAACGTCTTCTACCGTGACGTCGGCCGCGTCACTCCTGGCTCGAGCGCGTCGCTGGTCGATCCGACGATCGAACGAATCACCGGCTGACTGTCTGCAGTGCTCGATTCGGGCTTCGGAGGTCGGTCGCGGCGAACGCAGACTAGGAGAGCTTGAGCAACGCTTCCAGGACGCCACCGCCGAGACAGAGCGCCTTGTCCGAAATCTTCGTGTAGTCGACGTCGTCGCGGGGATCGACGTCGCCGAGTTTCGCGCCGGCGGAAACCGAAACGCCGTCGTGAACGAGCCCCCGTACGAGCCCCCCGATTTCCGTGACGACGGGGTCATCGTCGACGGAGCCAACGATCGTCTCCGCCTCGACGACCTCGCCGATTTCGACCGACGGCGACCACACGCCGTCGCTCGGTGCGCGGAGCACGCGTTCGTGGGTGTACCCGCGACGGTCGCCCGGTTCACCGTCGTACGGACTGGGTTTGCCGTCGTAAATGACGTGACCGAGTTCGTGTCCGCGATCGGTTTCGACGACCGCGTCCACGTTTTCGCTGGCGTCGAACCCCGGACCGAGGCCGACGACGACGTCCGCGAGCGCTCGCCGGGTTCCGGTGTCGAACTTTCCTTTGGCCATGATCGCATCGACGACGGCTCTGGGCTCGAGTTCGTCGATGACGGTCCCGTCGGGGTCCTCGAGCACGGGTACCTCGTCGTCGGCGAGAACGGCGAGCGCCTCGTCCACGTCCGCAACGCGACGGCCCGTTACGCCCTGGACGGTGACGTCGCCGTCGTACATCGCCGCCCCGAACGCGACTGCACGTCGGACGACGGTCGGTTGGGCCGTCTCGGTCACGATAACCGGAAACCCCGCCTGATGGAGGCGGTAGACCACGCCGCTGCCGAGGTCTCCGCCGCCCCGAAGGACGACGAGGTCATCGATGTCGTGTCGGTTCGCACGCTCGCCGGTCGCATCGTAGCGATCGCGGTGCAGTTCAGCGAGGATCGAGAGCACGACGTCCTCGGGCCCACCCCCGCCGAGGTCGAGACCGACGGGCGCGCGGACGCGAACGAGGTCTCGGCGCGAGTACCCGTCCTCGAGCAACGAGTCGAAGATGTGCGCCGTCTTGTCTTCGCTGGCGACGACGCCGACGTAGCCGGCACCGCCGTTGAGAGCGGCGGCGACGGCCTGCCGGTCGAACGTTCCGCTTCGTGTCGCGACGACAACCGCCGTTTCCGACGTCATCGGGAGCCCCGCGAGGACCTCGTCGTAGGGGCCGTGAACGACGTCGACGTCCGCGGAAAACCGCTCCGGTGACGCGTACTCCTCGCGGTCGTCGACGACGGTGACGGCGTAGCCGAGTCGCGTTCCCATCGCCGCGAGTTCGACGCCGATGTGTCCGCCGCCCGCGACGTAGAGTCGCGCACGACCGCGGATCCGATCGATAAAGACGTCCATGGATCCCCCACAGACCATCCCGGTGTTCCCACCGGGGCGCAGTTCGTAGGTCCGGACGCCCGGATCGGCATCACCGCGGAGGACGTCGCGGGAATCCTCGACTGCCAGTCCTTCCACCGTTCCGCCGCCGATCGTGCCGTACTCGTCGTCGTCGGTCACGAGCATTTTCGCCCCGACGTCGCGCGGCGCGCTTCCGTCTTTGTCGACGATGGTCAGCATCGAGGCCGGTCGTCCCTGCTCGACGAGGTCGTCCACGCGATCGAACAGCGTCATACGAAGCTCGTCACCTCGTGATCGATCATGAGCGAGACCAGTTCGTCGTACGTGACGGTATCGATTCGATCGGGGAGGCTCAGACCGCGCATTTTGACGTCCCGTTCGACCGCCAGCGTCTGCATATCGAGTTCCGGGTCGAGCAAGACGCCATCCTGGATCAGGACGACGATTCCGTCGGTGTCGTTCGCCGCTGTTCGCAGTCCGATTTCAGCCATCGGTTTGTCTATCAGATACAACATTGTCAAAAGTCGAGGGTGTGATCCGCTCGTTCGATCATCGACGCGATTTCCTCGCCGGATCGGACACCGACGTCGGACGCGATCTCGTCTCGCGTAACGTCTCGCGCCGCCATCGACGCCTCGTCGACGAACAGGTCACCGTCCTCTTTGGCCAGATCGACGAGGTGACCGGTCATGTTGAGCGCATCGCGATCGATGGCCGCTCGAGCGGCGTAGATTCCGTCCTGTGTGAATACGACTGAGACGTCGTGTCTGTCGAAGCCGGCTGCGACACCGCGGGCCGCCCGGAGTCCTTCGGGGACGTGAACGCGCCCGTACGGACTGCGGGTGAGCAGGACGACGACGTCCCGTTTCATAGTGAGATCACCCTGTCGGCCTCCCCGAGCATGTCAGCCAGATCCGGTAGCAAGCCGATCTCGACGCCGTCGGGGTAGTCGGTTTCGGCGTCGATACCGCGTGCGTTCACACAGAGACCGCAACAGAAGACCGTTGCACCGTCGTCGATCAGGTCCTGAAACTTCTCCGTGGGCATCTCGTCGTACAAACTTGCATCCGAACAGTCGGGGAGGTGCTGGTCGGAAACCGGTACGTACGCGCCGTCGAGATAGTGAAAGTACGTGACTTCGTGGCCGGCGTCGAGCGCCGCCCGGCCGAGTTCGTAGGCGGTCCGCCACCGTTCGCTGTCGAAGGGGCCGCCGCTGAGCAAAAACCCCACGTGGATCATATCCGAGACGTTGGCCGACTGCGATAATAAGAGTTAGCATCCCACAAAATCCAGGCGGGCGGGCAGGACGCCAGTCGAAATCGGCGTCCGGCCGTCCAGGACGCGAGACTGCGGCGGCGGCGCCGACCTACCCGATCACGACGTCGACGTGGTCCCAGCGCTCAACGTCGACCAACCCCCGATTCGTCAGCCGATACTCGGGGATCACTTCGAGGGCGAGGAACGAGAGAGTCATCAGTCCATGACGGTCGAGACCGAGGGTCCCCGCGCAATCGGTGACCGATTTGAACTGTTCGTAGACAGACGCCAGCGGATCGTCGGACATCAGGCCCGCGACCGGCAGCGGGACCGACGAAATCTCGTCCCCCTCGCGTTCCGGATCGCACACGGCGATGCCGCCGTCGATGACCTGGACGTGGTTCGCGACTCGAGCCATCGCATCGTACGACGTGCCCGCGACGACGCAGTTGTGCGCGTCGTGTGCGACCGTCGACCCGATCGCGCCGCGTTCGAGGCCAAGCCCGCTGACGAAACCGCGACCGATACCGGCGTCGTTACCGTGCCGTTCGATGACCGCGATCGGAAGCACGTCCTCGGTGGGTGCCGGACGGATCGTTCCGTCGGCGACGGGAAGGGACGCCTCGGTACGTCCGGTCTGGATCCCCTCGACGAGGTCGATAACGCGGACCTCGGCGCGCTCTGCGGTCGACGCCGGGGCGGCGAGCGCGAGGTCCTCAGGCGCGACCGGATCGAAATCGACAGTTCCCGTCGAGAGCGCGGTCGATGGCGGGTCGCGATCGGTGGCCGTGGGATCGAGTTCTCCGTCGACGAGGACGTGGTCGACGCGCCACGACTCGAGGTCCTCGAGCAGCACCAGATCGGCCGGGGCACCGGGTTCGATCCGTCCGAACGGAAGGCCGTACGATTCGGCCGTGTTCAGCGTCGCCATCTGCACGGCCTCGACCGGGTCGACGCCCTCGTCGATCGCTTTCCGCACTGCGAAGTCGATGCCGCCGTTTTCGACCAGATCGACCACGTCGCGGTCGTCCGTACACAGCGACAGCCGACGCGTGGGAATGTCGTCGACGAGACCGACGAGGTCGGCGAGGTTCTTCGTCGACGACCCTTCGCGTACGTAGACTCTGAATCCGAGGTCGACTTTCTCTCGAGCCTCGGCTCGGGTGATACTCTCGTGATCGTTGTCGAGGAATCGTGCGGCTTCCTGGAGGTCCGATCCGGAGACTCGCGGAAGGTGGCCGTCGACGGTCAATTCTCGCTCGCGCGCGGCTTCGATCTTCGCGTGGAGGTCCGCGTCCCCACCGACGAGGGCAGGAAGGTCCATCACCTCCGCCAGCGCGACGACGAGTTCGTGATCGAGTAGCGACGAGACGTCGTCAGCGTCGAGTCTCGCACCGCCGTCCTGCAAATTCGAGGCTGGAACGCTCGACGGGACGCCGAACCTGACCTTCAACGGGGTTTGCGTCGCGTCTTCGAACACGGCCCGAACGCCGTCGGCGCCGAGGACGTTCGCGATCTCGTGGGGATCGTGGACGATGCTGGTCACCCCGCGCGGAACCATCGCTTCGCCATACTGCGCCACCGTGACCATACTCGATTCGACGTGGACGTGAGCGTCGATCAGCCCCGGTGCAACGTACGCTGCCTCGAGTTCTCGGTCCGCTGGCCGTTCCTCGAGTGCCACGATCTCTCCGTCGTCTATCGCGATCGCCCGGTCCTCGAGAACGCCCGTGTTGACGTTGACGAGCGCGCCTCGAACGAGCGTGTCGACCCGGTTCATGGACAGACAGCGACAGTGCGTCTGCGTGGTGCAGCGGCCGCCGTCAGGCCGGAGGCGCGATCGGTCGGATCCGGTTCGTGCATTCCCGTAGTGTGTGCCCGCGCTGTGATCATCGGTAGTCTTCGTAAATCACACAGGATTTCCTGTGTCTTTAGTCTTCATGCAAAAGGGGCGTTCGGTGATCGGTCTTCCCACCGAAGGAACGTTCGGCCGGCGATCAGTTTTCTTGCGTGGCAGCGGCCTCGGCCGGTGACGGGTCGTCGCCGTCGACCGGTTCCTCGAGGCCCATCTCGTATCCTCCGTCAGAACGGGGGACGAGCGTATTGAGCAGGACCGCACAGATTGCGGTCACGATGATCGCGTTTCCGAAGAAGATGCTGACCCCGGTTGGCATCGCCTCGAAGATCTCGGCTCGAACTTCGACGCCGAGGCCGAGACCGATCGAAACAGCCATAATGACCATGTTCCGGCGGTTCATGCGCTCGTTGAGGAAGATGAGCCGGAGGCCGCTCGACATCACCATTCCGAACATGACGATCACTGCACCACCGAGGACGGCGCTCGGAATCGTCGCGACGACGGCGCTGACCTTCGGAATGAATCCGAGCACCAGTAACGCGGCGCCGCTGATACCGACCACGTAGCGGCTCATCACGCCGGTGAAGTTGATGATCCCGACGTTCTGCGAGAACGTCGTCAGCGGGAACGCGCCGAAAATGGCGCCGACCGAACTGCCGAGACCGTCGACGAACAGCCCACCACCGATTTCGTCGTCGTCCGGGTTTCGGCCCTCTGCAGCTGTGATTCCGGACATATCACCGATGGATTCTATCGCAGCAGTAATGTGAATCGCGGTGATTGTCAGGATGGCGACTGGTTCGAACTGGAACCCAAATCGACCTGGGATCGGGAGTGCGAACCAGCCGGCCTCCGCGACCGTGGAGAAATCGACGACCCCCAGGGCGACGGCGGCGATGTAACCGACGATGATGCCGATCAGAATGCTGAGGAGTCGCCAGATCCCCTCCATGAACAGATTCATACCGACGGTGATCCCCAGAACGAGCAACGCGAGGCCGAGGTTCGTGTACGACCCGTAATCGGACGCGCCGACCCCGCCCGCCATGTAGTCCATCCCGACCGGAATCAGGTACAGACCGAGGATCATGACGATGAGACCGGTGACGAGCGGTGGGAACAGCCCCTTGATTCGATCGTACTGCCAGCCGATCAAGATCTCGACCAGCGCACCGATGACGACCGCGCCGAAGACCGCATCGAGCCCGTATTGTCCGCCGATAGCTATCGCCGCGCCGACGAATGCGAAACTCGTCCCCATTACGACCGGGAGTCTCGCACCGACTGGGCCGATTGGGAAGACCTGGACGAGCGTCGCCAGGCCGGAGAATACCAGTACCATCTGAATGAGGTACGTCGTATCACCGCCGCTGACACCGACCGCACCGGCGACGATGATCGCGACGGCGACCGTCGGAACGAACATCGCCGAGACGTGTTGCAATCCAAGCAAAATTGCCTCTGGTATTGGTGGTTTGTCTTCTAATTCGTACACCAAGTCAATCGATCCGTCATTGGATGACATGGAATAACATACTCCAGATCGCTCCCGTCCTTGATAAATTCTTGGTAAGGAGGGGTTTAGCCAATAAATTTCGGGAAAAGGCGACAGATAGTCACGAATAGGTGCGTTAACACATTATTCCACGGTCTCTTGTCCGGATCGTGGAATCAAATGTACGAACGCCAACCGGAGCGTTATGTTCCAGATAGTACACCCCCCGCGGTGACGTAGTAATAGAGGACGAACGCCACGGCCAGCGCCCACTGTCCTGGACGGACATCGTCGAATTCACCCATCGCCGCTTTGACTACCGGATAGCTGATGATCCCTGCCGCCAGCCCGTCAGCAATGGAGGCCGTAAGCGGCATGACGGTGATAGTGAGACCGCTCGAGATGAGCCAGGCTGGATTGTCCCAGTTGATGTCGGTCACCCCTCCCAGCATGATGAGTCCAACGACGACCAGCGCGAGATACGACGCGTACTGAGGGACCGCGGTGATCAGCGGAACGGCCAGAAGCGCCAGCAGGAAGCAAATCCCGACCGTGAGCGCCGTCATCCCGGTCCGACCGCCTTCCTCAACCCCGGCAGAGCTCTCGACGAAGGTCGTGACGGTCGACGTCCCGAGTATCGAACCGGCCGTGGTACCGACCGCGTCGGCCATGAGCGGTTTATCCATCTCGGGGAGGTCACCGTCCTCGTCGAGGAATCCGCCGAACTGCGAGACGCCGATCAGCGTGCCCGCGGTATCGAAGAAGTCGACGAAGAAGAACGTGAACACGACCAGAAGGAACGTCGCCGGCTCGATCTGGCTGAAGCCGTCGACGAACGCGCCGAAGAGCGGCGTGATATCGTACTGCGCCGAGGATAGTTCCGCGGGCGTGAGTACCCCTCGGTCGACGACGCCGCCGAGCGTGAGTCCCCAGCCGGCGAGCGCGGTCGAGATGATCCCCAGGATAATCGCACCAGTGATCCCCTTCGCGTAGAGAATGAGCGTTACCCCGAGCCCCACAAGCGAGAGGAGCGCGACCGGGTTGGTCGCGACGTCGTTCAACTGGACCAGCGTCGCATCAGCCGCGACGATCACGTTCATTTCGATGAGACCGAGCAACAAGAGGAACAGTCCGATACCGGCGCCGACGGCGAACTTGACCGGTTCGGGGAACAGTTCGATGATATACCGTCTCGCGCCGACGAGCGTCAACAGGATGAAGATGACACCCTCGACGAAGACGGCCGCGAGAGCCGTTTGCCACGGGACGCCGAGCCCGATGACGACGGTAAACGCGAAGTAGGCGTTCAACCCCATCCCCGGCGCCAAACCGAACGGACGATTCGCGTACAGGGCCATGACGAGAATGCCGATCACTGACGACAGGATCGTCGCGATGGCGATCATCTGGAACACCGCCTGCGTGCCGTAGCCCTCTATCTGGATCGCCTGGGAGAGAATCGCGGGATTGACGACGATGATGTACGACATCGTGAGGAACGTCGTTATTCCTGCGATCACCTCCGTCTTCAAGTCGGTGCCGTGTTCTTCGAATCCGAAATACCCCGACAGCCACGACCTCGTTCGTTCGAACCCAAAGCGCCTCCTCAAGCCTGATTTCGTGCCAGTGGGATCTGACATATGTTCCATGTTAAACTATATCAATAAAAAGGTTTCCTGGGTGAGGTGTCGAGCACACTGGTTTGCAACGGACCGACCGAAGTATGGCAAATCCCGACTCTCGGTGGCACACCAGGACAGCCGCTCGTTCGACGTCACGTTGGTATCGTTCGTACCGGAGATATCGAATCTAACGCAAACGGCGAACGTAACGGACGAATCCACCGATCTCACCGATTTCGAGGAATTGCGACGCGGGACAGAGTTCGTGACGGTGAGGCGATCGGCCGACTGCTCGAGCCCGCTGCCGATATCGTGATCGCGCCGGGACTCGGCAGGGGAATACATGCGCTCGTGAGACGTCACCCCGATTTCACCGCCGAGTATCACGGGTCGTCGTCTCTCGATCACCGCGCACCGCGAAATCGCACGGTTCGTCGGCGCGTCCACGGCCACGATCGATTCGTTCAGTCTCGAAGTCGACGTCGACGAGCCTGCGGACCTCGTCGAAGTGCTGTTCCACGGATCGGGACGGGCTGCGGCGTGACTTTGCGATACTGGCTTTCGGCTCGATCCACGGACCGGATGCGTCACCGTCGATCGAGTATCGGACGAGATACCGATGTAAACCCGCGCTGGGTAACGTTTAAGCGTTCGTACCTGTATGCACGCTGTATGAAGCGCATTCTCAGTTCTGACGAAGCGCCGGCTGCAGTCGGTGCGTACAGTCAGGCGACGACCAACGGCGATATCACGTTCACTGCCGGTCAAATTCCGATGACGCCGGCTGGCGAGTTGCTCGACGAGGAGCCGATCGCCGTCCAGACGGAGCAATCGCTGACCAACGTCGAGGCGGTGCTGGCCGAAGCGGGCCTCGAGATGAGCGACGTCCTCAAGGTCACGGTCTTTCTTGACGACATCGACGCCTTCGACGAGATGAACGAGACGTACGCGGACTTCTTCGACGAGGAACCGCCGGCCCGAAGCGCCGTCGAGGTGGCGAACCTGCCCAAGGGCGTCGGCGTGGAAATCGAAGCGATCGCCGCACACGACTGATACGGACCGCTGTACGTCAGTTCCGGAGCACCCGTGACCGGCCTGTGGGTGCGCCGGTACATTGGCACAGCAGATCGTATGAATCGACCGCTGTATTCGGGTTCTCATCCGTTTCGACGGTGACACTCATCGCGTGGACGGAAGTCCGTCCGGAGCGGCTCGTATCGGCCCCGCTCTCGAAACGACGACGGCCGAGAACGAACATTCGAGCGACACGGTGGCGATCACCTGTCTCAGTCACGAAGACGTGGAAGACTAGCGGACGATCGACCGCCGGGTCGAGCGGCTGCGTTACTGAAATCGAACGCCCAGGTCGTGCATCCCGTCGTTGTTCATCGCGAGGTTGATCAGAAGCGGCGTCACGCTCTCGACGATTCCGGTGACGGCGAGCGGACCGCCGTCGAGCGCTCGCAGACCCTCGATTTCGTCCGTGAGCGAGCGGACGAGAGCCGTTGCTTCCGATTCGTCACCGGTGACGATCACGTCCGCTGCCAACTCCTGGTCCAGATCGCTGAGAGCGCCCGCTGCGAGGTTCTGGAACGCACCGACGACGGGAACGTAATCCGGTGCAGCGTCCGCGAGTTCTTCCGCCACGGAACTGGCTTCGGGAGCCGTATAGTGGAAACCGGCTCCGTCCCGGCGCATAGATACCGCAGGGCTCACGAGGACGGTCTCGTCGTCCAGTCGCGATGCGATCGAATCGACCGTATCCGAGGCATACTCGGGCGGAACGCTCACGCCGACGACGTCGGCGTCCGCACCGCGTTCCGAAAGGAGCGTATCGTAATCGTTCGCTCGACGCGTCGCTTTCTCCGGGTCTCTCGAGCCGATGAGTATCGAATGGGCCGTGTCACGAGCCCACCGCAGCGCCAGTCCTTCACCGATATCTCCAGTTCCACCGAGGAGTGCAATCTCCATGGTAGCGAATCGATGATCGCATTCTAAGAAGTATCCGTCTGCGGGCATGTGCGGCCGCACCACAGCCGTGTACGCATCCGACACACGGTGTGCCACGGCAGGTCGATCCGCGATCCGGTCTCCCGGAAACGGATCGACGACGGACGCGTCCCCGTTCGAGTGCGACGAGCCGACACAACCATAATTATATGTAGCGCTGTCTCGCATCTAACACAACGACACGTATGCTAGTGACACGCTTACAGGAGGGATCACCGTGCAGTTCAGCCTGACCGTCAACGGCGAATCGCTCGAAATCGAGGCAGCGCCGGACGACGACCTCGCATCGGTACTCCGACGCGAAGGATACACGGGCGTGAAATGCGGCTGTGACGGCGGAGTCTGTGGAGCCTCGAAGGTACTCGTCGACGGGAGCGCGGAGATGGCCTGTGGGAAACCGATCCGGGAGGCGGACAGCGCGACCATCCGGACGATCGAGGGGTTCGGTACCCAGGACGATCTCCACCCGATTCAGCAGGCGTTCGTCGATCACTTCGCGGTCCAGTGTGGGTTCTGTATCCCGGGCATGATAGTCCAGACGAAAGAACTGCTCGAGGAGACCCCGAACCCGACCGAGGCGGAGGTCAGAGTGGCGATCGACGACAACCTGTGTCGGTGTACCGGCTATCAGAAACCCGTCGAAGCGATTCTCGACGCCGCAGAGCGTCTGAACGGCGACGGAGCCGTCGCGACGGACGGCGGCACCCCGGCCGAATCCGACGCCCGCGAGGCGACCGAACGTACCGGTGAGACACGAGACACATGACTACCGAAGACGATCCAAAACCCGATGGCGGTACGGCATCGCACCAGGAACAGGACGTCACGGCGCTCGATGATCATCCCCTCGAGTGGGACGAACCGGAGAACAACAACCTGGCGCCCGACGAGCGAGCCAGCGTCTCGCAGTTGGCCGAGAAAGACGACGATTCGAAACTCGTCACCGGTCAGGCGAAGTACACTGCGGATTACGAGAAGCAATTCCCGGATCTCGCACACGCTGCCGTCGTCCGGAGCGAGATTCCACACGGGCACGTGACGAGCGTCGACACGAGCGCGGCCGAGGAGATGGACGGCGTCTGCGCCGTCCTGACGCCGTGGACCGAAGAAACGCCCGACGCGAAGTATACGAGCGCAGGCCAGTCCTATCCCGAGCCGAGTCCGTGGGACATGAACGTGCTCAACGAGCACGTCCGCTACGTCGGCGATCCGATCGCGGCAGTCGCGGCTGACGACGCCGAAACCGCACGCGCCGCGGCCGACAGCATCGCGGTCGAGTGCGAGGAAGACGACTACGTACTCGACCCCGAGGAAGCGTACTCGGAGGACGCACCGCAGCTATTCGGCGACGACGAGGTCGAGAACGAGATCGTCGGGCACGATTACAGCCGCAATCGGATGTCCCAGATCGAAGGCGAGATCGGCGACGTCGACGGGACCATCGACCGTGACGACGTCCACGTTCACGAGAGCAAGTGGGAGACGATCCGTCAGTCACACGCCCAGATCGAGAAACATACCACCCTCGCGTACACCGACGAAGACGACAGACACGTTCTCGTCACGAGTACGCAGGTACCGAACCACACGCGCCGACAGTTGGCCCACCTGTTCGACATCCCCATCCGGGACATCCGCGTCTCGAAGCCGCGGGTTGGTGGTGGCTTCGGCGGCAAACAGGCGATGGTCGTCGAGCCGATTCCGCTCGCGCTCTCGCTCGCGGCCGATCGGCCCGTCATCTACGAAGCCACGCGCGAAGAGGAGTTCTCCGCGATGCGATCGCGCCACCCGATGACAGTCAGAGCACGCACCGCGGTCACCGACGACGGATCGATCGAAGCCCTCGATCTGTACGCGCTCTCGAATACGGGCGCGTACGGGAGCCACGGGATGACGGTCGCAGGAAACGTCGGCAGCAAGCCGATGCCGCTGTACTCGAAGGTCCCGAACGCGCGATTCAAAGCCGATATCGTCCACACGAACACCCCACAGACCGGTGCGATGCGCGGCTACGGCGCGCCACAGGGAACTCTCGCGCTCGAGGGCCACCTCGACGAGGTCGCTCGTGAACTCGATCTCGATCCGATCGAGTTCCGCCAACGGCACTACATGGAAGTCGGCGATCTCGACGAGATTGCCGGCATGATGGGCGGCGAAGGTGCAGAGCGTCGGATTCGCTCGTGCGGACTCGACGAATGTATCGAACGCGGGAAGGACGCGATCGGCTGGGACGACTTAGAGCAACCCGACGAGGAACATCTCCACCGCGGGATCGGGATGGCGCTCTCGGCGCAGGGGACCGGCGTTGCGGGCGACGAGCTCGGCGCCGCCCAACTCATGATGAACGAGGACGGCTCGTTCCACCTGCACGTCGGCGGCGTCGACATCGGAACCGGGGCGGACACGGCATTCATTCAGATCGCGGCCGAGGTGCTCGGCTGTCCCGAAACGGACATCGTAATCAAATCGTCCGACACGGACGTCACTCCCTTCGACTACGGGGCGTACGCCTCCTCGACGACGTACATCAGCGGCATGGCGGTCAAAAAGGCTGCCGAAGACGCGAAAGAGCGCATCCTCTACTGGGGTTCGAAACTCATAGAGGAGCCCGAATCGAACCTCGAGACTGGTGACGGCGAGGTCTACAGCGAAGAGACGGGCGCGAGCGTCGATCTCGAGGAGATCGGCTACGAGGCCGCCTACGGCCACGACGAACGCGAACATATCCTCGGAAAGGGGACCCACTGCACGGAGGAGAGTCCGCCGCCGTTCGCCGCGCAGTTCGCGGACGTCACCGTCGACGAGGAGACCGGCGAGTTCGAGGTCAATAAGCTCGTCGTCGCGGTCGACTGCGGGGTCGCGATCAACCCCGGAATGGCGGAGGGACAGGTCGAAGGCGCGAACCACATGAGCTACGAGATGGCCGTCTGCGAGGGCATCACGTTCGACGACGAGGGCCGGTCGGAGGTGACGAGCTTCGACGAGTACGACTGGCCGACGGCGTCGGAGACGCCCACGATCGAGTCGATTCTGGTCGAGACCCACGAGCCGACCGGTCCGTTCGGCGCGAAATCCGTCGCGGAGGTGCCGACGAACACGGTGCCGCCGGCGCTGAGCAACGCCGTCCGCGAGGCCGTCGGCGTTCGGATCACCGACATGCCGATCACTCCGGAGAAGATCAGGGCCGCACTCGTAGACGACGAGTGAACGAGTTCCCCTACCTGACACTTCGGTCGGCCCTCCTCCGTTCCTGTACGCGACTTCGCCCACCCGACCCGCGCACCCGGTGTCGATTCGAAATCGACTGTCTCGTTTGTTTCTCACGATATCGTGAATTCCGTCGTCTCATACGGTCTGCTGTAAGTCATTGCCGGTACAACCGCAGGACAGTCGCGGTTGCACCGGTACATCGTTACAGCAGACCGTATCAGTCGTTCGATTCGCACACGAAGGATCGTTCGGTTACGAAACATATATTTTTACATACCGGTAGAGGGCAGAAACCTCGACAAATCTTAAGGGTCCGGTACGTGACGTGTGAGGTATAGTGGTAGCATCACCCATAGAGTGAGCCATATGCACATCGAATGTACAATCAACGGTAACGAACGCTCCTTCGAGGTATCGAAATCCGACCTTCTGCTCGACGTGTTACGTCGAAACGGGTACACCGGCGCCAAACGTGGCTGTGATACCGGAGCGTGTGGCATGTGTACGGTCCAGATCGATGGCGAGCCGACGATGTCGTGCATAACGCCGGTCGTCAAAGCCGACGGTGCGGCCGTCGAAACGATCGAAGGCCTCGGCACACAGGACGACCTCCACCCGGTCCAGCAGGCGTTCGTCGACAACTCGGCGCTGCAGTGTGGGTTCTGTATCCCGGGTATGATCATGCGATCGAAGGCGCTGCTCGAGGAGAACCCGTCACCGAGCGAAACAGAGGTCCGGGAGGCGCTATCGGACAACCTGTGTCGGTGCACCGGATACAAGAAAATCGTCGAAGCAGTCCTCGAGGCGTCGGAGCGAATGGACGACCGGGCGGTTGCGGCGGACGGAGGGGGCGTCAGTGCGGAGTGCGGACGCTCGTGTGACTGTGTCGTTCGGCGACTCGAGGACGGTTCTCGGGGTGAGACGGATCGATGAGCACACCCACCGAACGGGACCGTCTCGAGGAGGATTCGGTCGAGGGAAGCCAGCAGCGACGCGCCGACTCCGAGCAGTCCCCGGTGGAGTGGGACGAACCGGAGAACAATCGCAAAAGCGAAGCCGAGCGCGAAAACCTCACGACGGACGTCGAGAAGTACGACGCGCGGAAGATCGTGACGGGCGAGGCCAGATACACGGCCGATTACAGCCGTCAGTTTCCCGACCTCGTCCACGGTACAGTCGTCCGTAGCGATATCGCACACGGCCACGTGAGGAACGTCGACACGAGCGCGGCCGAGGAGATGGAGGGCGTACATGCAGTCGTCACGCCCTGGGACGACGTCGTTCCCGACACGCTGTACTCGAGTTCGGGGCAGTCCTACCCGGAGCCGAGTCCGTGGGACATGCGCGTCCTCAGGAAACACGTGCGATTCGTCGGCGATCCGATCGCTGCCGTGGCCGCCGAGACCGGTGAAATCGCGGATCGTGCCGCCCGCGCGATCGAGGTCGAATACGATGAACGCGACCCGGTCTTCGACGTCGAGACGGCGACGGAACCGGACGCCCCCCGACTGTTCGAGGACGACGAGGTCGACAACGCACAGAGCGGGTCGGACTACGGACGAAACCTCGAGTCACACTTCGAAGGCGAAATCGGCGACGTCGACGCCGCACTCGAACGCGACGACGTCCGTGTTCACGAGACCGACCTAGACACGCCGTATCAGTCCCACTGCGTTCCCGAGCCGCACACGACGATCGCCTACACGGACGAAGACGACCGCTACACCTTCGTCACGGCGACGCAGGTGCCGAATCACACGCGACGTCAGCTGGCGCACGTCTTCGACGTGCCGATCCGAGATATCCACGTGGAGAAACCGCGCGTCGGTGCCGGTTTCGGCTCAAAACAGGAGATGGCGATCGAACCGATCGCGTTCGCGCTACACCTGAAAGCCGACCGACCCGTCAAACTCGAGATGACGAGACAGGAGGAGTTCTACGCGTTGCGGTCGCGCCATCCGATGGACATGAGGATGCGGTCGGCGGTGACCAAGGACGGAACCATCGTGGCGATGGACCTCTACGCGCGCTCGAATTCCGGGGCATACGGGACCCACGGGATGACGGTCGCCACGAACGTCGGGACCAAGGCGCTCCCCCTGTATCCGCGCGTGCCGAACATCCGGTTCGAGGGCGACGTCGTCCACACGAACCTTCCGATGGGCGCCGCGATGCGCGGCTATGGCGCACCGCAGGGCCACTTCGCCGTCGAGTCGCACATGGACGAGGTGGCTCGAGATCTCGGGATCGATCCCGTCGAGTTCAAACGGCGAAACGCGATTCGAGAAGGAGACCTCGACGACGTCTCGACCATCCTCAAAGACGATGATCGATTCGCCAGGCGAATCCGCTCCTGCGGCCTCCGAGAGTGTATCGAACGCGGCATGGAGGCGATTGGCTGGGCCGACATCGAGCAGCCGGACGAGGAGCACCGCCATCGAGGGGTCGGCATGGCGATGTGTGCACAGGGAAGCGGGGTCGCAGGGAGGGAACTCGGTGCTGCGAAACTCAAGATGAACGAGGACGGCTCGTTCCACCTCCACGTCGGCGGCGTCGACACTGGGACTGGAAACGACACGATGTTCAGCCAGGTCGCAGCCGAAGTGCTGGGCTGCCGACCGGCGGATATCGTCGTCAAATCCTCGGATACCGACATTACCCCGTTCGACTACGGGTCCTACGCCTCCTCGACGACGTACATCAGCGGAACCGCCGTCAAGAAAGCTGCCGAAGACGCCAGAGATCGACTGTTGTACTGGGGTTCGAAACTCATAGAGGAGCCCGAATCGAACCTCGAGACTGGTGACGGCGAGGTCTACAGCGAAGAGACGGGCGCGAGCGTCGACCTCGAGGAGATCGGTTACGAAGCGACGTACGGCCACGACGAGCGCGAACAGATCATGGGCGACGGACATCACTCGACGGACGAGAGTCCGCCGCCGTTCGGCGCACAGTTCGTGGACGTCACCGTCGACGAAGAGACCGGTGAGTTCGAGCTGAACAAACTGGTCTATGCGGCCGACTGCGGGGTCGCCATCAATCCCCCGCTCGCCGAGGGACAGGTCGAAGGCGGCCAACACATGAGCCTCGAGTACGCGACGAGCGGCGGCCTGGATTTCGACGACGAAGGGAATCCACAGACGACCGGGTTTCGGCAGTACGGGATGCCGCGAACGACCGATCACCCGCCGATGGAGACGATTCTGGTCGAAACCCACGAGCCGACCGGTCCGTTCGGCGCGAAATCCATCGGTGAACTGCCGACGAACGGGATTCCACCCGCGCTCAGTAATGCCATTCGCGACGCCGTCGGGGTGCGCGTGACGTCGCTGCCGATCACAGCGGCGGACGTCAAAGAGGCGATTGACCGTCGCAAAGCGTAACGCCGTTTTGCGACCGTCGGTTTCGGTATATCCTGTCGAACGGATCGTCTTCAGTGCGTCGTTCGGCGACGTCGTTTCCGGATGCATCGGTGGCCGTATCCGTCGTGTACCGTGTGCCATTCGATGTGGCCCTCGACCCGGTGTCTGTGGCGAAGAGACATAATTGCCACACGGGCGACTGTTTCGTCAGGACCGCGTCTGTGAATCGCCTCGGGGTCACGCCCCGAGGCTTCCTGCTTCTATGACGCGCTTTGCAGACACCTGAGTGGTGTCCGTAGGGAGCGCAGTCTCCACGGGCGTTGATTCGGGCCATCCCAGCCCTAACTCCTGAAAACCACTCTGCAACACGTTCAACGATGCGTTCGCATCACGGTCACACTCAAACTCACAACTCGGACAGGAGTGTTCCCTGACCCAGATTGGTTTCGCCGTCTCCACACCACATTGAGCGCACTCTTTGGTCGTCCTTCGTGCTTCAACCTGAACGACGTGACAGCCGTACAGGTCGCCCTTGTATTCGAGCAACGTGATGAACTGCCGCCACGCCGCATCGTGCTTGTTGCGAGCGTTCCCATCGCCCTGAAGCATACTCTGGACGTTCAGGTCTTCCACGAACACGGCGTCGTACTCCGTGACGAGCCACGTTGAGAGTTTATGCTGATAGTCCAAGACTTTGCGCCGAATCTGGCGCTTGACTTTCGCCACCTCTCGGCGTTGTTTCTCGTAGTTGTTCGAACCGTTCCCCTTGCGAGACAACTTCCGTTGCTCTCGTCGGAGTCGGTTGTACTCGTCGTCGAGATCGAGCCAATCCACACTCTTGCCGTCGCTCGTGTGGATGTAGTTGAGAATTCCGAGGTCGATACCCACGCTGTTGTTCGTGTTGAGCGACTCTACGTCGGGTTTCTCGGGCAGGTTCGCGTCGTCGGTTTCCAGTCCGAAAGAGACGAACCATTCGCCAGTCGTCTCCTTTTTGATGGTGACTTCTTTGATGTCGGCGTGGTCAGGGATTTCGCGGTGGTAGCGAATCTGTATGTCTCCGACTTTGGAAAGTTCTACCGTTGCATGTCGGCCACTCGTGTTTTTGAGTTCGAAGCCAGACTGCGAATACGTCAGACTCTGATACTCGGCCGGAGACTTCCACTTGAGTTTCCCGACCTTGTGCCCGTTCTGTTTCTTCTTTTTGAGGTTTGAGAGGTTCTGATAGAACTGCGTGACGGTTCGTTGCAAAGCCTTCGAGTTGACCTCTGAGAAGACGGGGAACTTGTCTTTCCAACCAGGAAGTCGGTAGTGGTGTTTGTATGCCGACCCGATGTTGTCGGCGTCAACGTTCTGGTATTCGTATCGCGTGTAGTTGTACGCTTGGCGATGAACGTCGATATGGTATTCCAGTCGCTCCGCCACTGCTTGTGTCGGGTAAGCGTGGTAGCGGTGACTGTATTCCATCGCTGTCTACTGGTTAAGAGTGTGTTGACTTACTGGTTTGTTTCACGGAGTGTCGGATTCAACCCCGAGGTCAAGCCTCGGGGCATTCTCCTTGCACTTCTGTAAACGTGTCGTATATGCCGCGTACACGACCGACGAAATCGAAGGTGGATCGTGGTGTGGTCCAGGAGAATGTCGGTTTGTAGCGTGATGCGAGCGAAGATTGGCTGTTACGTGGTGCACACGAAAACGGAGCCACAGCGTGGTGCAGGCGAGAGTCAGTTTTGAGGAGCCGTCCCGCCTGCGGAGGTGGTGGCGCGTTCGGTTACGCGAATCCGAATGGAGAACGTCTCCGTTCCCTCGGACTCGGCTGTAGTACCGGTGGCATCGGCGACCGCGTATCCGTGTTTGTAGCACGTTCTGCAAATGCTCCGCTCAGCAGGCGGATAATCGCCGGTAACGACGAGTTCGTCGCCCGGTTCGAGTTCCTCGAGACAGCGCCGGACGATGCTCACCGGCTGTGGGCAGACCATTCCACTGACGTCGATGTGCACGCGTCCTGGTACGGGAACGCTCGTAATAACAGTTGGTGGCCCGTCCGGGCAGTGTGTCGATTCGATCGAAGGCCGGAGCGCTAGCGATCAGGATTCACAACGCAGGGGTCCTCGAAACGGTGTTCGCGGACTTCTTCGAGGATACCGATCTGCTATCCGCGGAGGCCGTCTACTCGACCGGCGCGACGCGTCTCCAGACCGTCGTCCACGGGATGGTCCCGCAATCACGCCGACGGTGGTGTCGGACCACGCTGTACCGATGAGAGTGTGCGATCCGGGTAGCGACCGTACTCGGATTCGTTGGTGCTGGCGGGTTCGGGTACTACCTCACCATCACGACGAACAGGCTCCAGTATCAGAAGTTGCTGACGGCGATCTGTGCGGTGTTCGTCCTCGTCGTGGGCTGTAATTCCCTCTCGAGTCGGCTGCGATCCGCGTTCTCTAATCCGCTATGGCCGTATTTCTTCCGCAGCGTCACGATGATCCTCGAGCGAGAGTCCGACGTCGCGTGCCTGCTGGCGAATAGCGTCCGCATCGGCGGTCGTTACCTCACCGTCGTCCATCAGCACCTCACCGTCGACCATCGAGAAGACGACGTCGTCTCCGTGGGCCGCGAAGACGAGGTGGGACAACGGATCGTGCAGCGGCGTCGCACGAGTCACGTCGGTTCGAACGCCGACGATGTCCGCCCGCCAGCCCGGTTTGAGTTCGCCGAGTTGCTCGAAGCCGGCGGCTTTCGCACCGTTTATCGTCGCCATTTCGAAGAGCGTCTCGGCGGGCGCGGTGACGGGGTCGAGGTGGTCGACCTTCTGGAGGAGACTCCCCTGGCGCATCTCCGTGAACGGATCGAGCGTGTTGTTACAGGGCGGCCCGTCGTTGCCGAGCGCGACGTTGATTCCGCGATCCAGGTAGTCCACGACGGGTGCGATACCGCTCGCCAGTTTCATATTCGACGACGGGCAGTGGACGACGTGCGTCCCGGTCTCGGCCAATACCTCGCGTTCGCTCTCGTCCGTCCAGACGCAGTGTGCGAGCACGACGTCCTCCCCGGTGAGACCGACCTCGTCCAGCCAGTGGATGTTTCGCATCCCGGTGTCGGATTCGACCGTTTCGATCTCGCTTCGATTCTCGCTCGCGTGCGTGTGAATTCGAACGCCATCGTATCTGTCCGCGAGTTCGCGAGCGCCGCGGAGACACGCCTCGGTACACGAGACGGCGAACCTGGGCGTGACCGCGTACTGGATGCGGTCGTCGAACGAGCCGTGGTACGTCCGAATGAGTCGTTCCGTCTCGGCAAGTGCGTCCTCGGTCGCTTCGTCGAGCCCATCCGGGGACCGTTGATCCATCATGACCTTTCCGAGCAGTCCGCGGATCCCCATCGTGCCAGCCGCTTCGAACGCGCGATCCGCGTGGTTGACCGACAGGTGATCGATACACGTCGTCGTCCCGCTCTCGATCAACTCGAGGTAGCCCAGTTTCGCCGCGATTTCCATCTCCGTTTCCGACAGCGACGCTTCCATCGGCAGGATGTATTCGAAGAGCCAGTCGAGCAGTTCCGAGTCGTCCGCAATGCCTCGCCCGAGGCTCTGGACCGAGTGGATGTGCCCCCCGACGAGACCGGGGAGGAGAATGTCGTAGGATCGCGCTTCCAGATCCGGATACCGATCGACGAGTTCTTCGCGTCGTCCCACGGCCTCGATTCGTGACCCGTCGACCACCACGCTCCCGTCGTCGATGACGGTCTCGGAGTCCACGATTACCGTGCCAGATAGTATCATACGTTCGTTCCTCTCCCTGGAAGGGTAAAATGATTACTACTGAAGCGACAGATATCGTGCGCGCTCACGGCCGAGGAGCGAGCCGCTCGGACGGTCGTGGGACGATTCACTCGGACGCCTGTTCGCGGATCGCACGAAGGAGAACGTCGGCACCGGTTACGATGTCGTCCCACTCGGTGTACTCGCTCTCCCTATGGCTAATTCCGTCGACGCTCGGAACGAAGATCATACTCGTCGGCGCGATCTTGTTGAGGTAGTTCGCGTCGTGGCCCGCCCCGCTCACCAGTCGGGTGTACTCGCAGCCGGCGTCTTCGGCCGCGTTCGCGACGGTCTCGATACAGCCGTCGTCGAACGGATCGGCGTCGACTCGCATGATCTCCTCGACCTCGTACTCGAGGCCCTCCCGTTCGGCGGCCCACTCGATCTCGTTTCGGATCCGCTCGACGGCCGCGTCGACGACGGCGTTGTCGTACGAGCGGAAATCCAGGGTGAACTCGACGCGTTCGGGAATGACGTTGATCGCGTTCGGCCACACGTCGACGCTGCCGACCGTACCGACGAGATCGGTTCCTTCGGTCGCCGTTATCTCGCGGACGGCCTTCGTCACGTCCGCCGTGGCGACGAACGCATCGTGGCGCATGTTCATCGGCGTGGGACCGGCGTGGTTCGCCTGGCCCTCGAACGCGACGTTCATCCACGAAAAGCCGAAGACCCCCTCGACGACGCCCACGCTGAGATCTGCCCGTTCGAGGAACGGCCCTTGCTCGACGTGGATTTCGAAATAGCAGTGGATGTCGTCCGGTTCACAGGGTTCGTCGCCCTTGTACCCGATCCGTTCGAGTTCGTCGCCGAACCGATTCCCGTCCTTGTCTTCCCGGTCGTAGGCGTACTCGAGATCGAAGACGCCGGTATAGACGCCACTGCCGAGCATATCCGGCTGGAACCGCACGCCTTCCTCGTTGCTCCAGGCGACGATTTCGATCGGTCGGTCCGTTTCGACGTTGGCGTCGTTCAACGCTTCGACGACCTCGAGTGCGCTCAAGACACCGACGACGCCATCGTACCGACCGCCGTTGTACTGACTATCGATGTGAGAGCCGGACACGACCGGAGCGGCCGAGGGATCGCGTCCCTCCCGACGGCCGAAGATGTTGCCCATTTCGTCGATGCGCACCTCGAGGCCCGCCTCGCGGAACCACTCGACCAGCGTGTCACGCGCTTCTTTGTTCTCGTCGGAGAGCGAGGGTCGATTCACGCCGCCGGCATCGGTCGCGCCGATCTGGCTACATTCGTCGAACCGTTCGCGGAACCGACTATCGTCTATCGTAGCAGGTGTCATACCTCATGACACTGATCCCACCATCTTTAACATTCCGCCGAGCGACGTCCGTTCCGCCCGTTCGAGCGAACGCGTTCCGTTCGACCGTCGATCGTTCAGGGTGGTACCGATACCTGATGTACCGGGCGAGTTCGTAGCTAGTGTGCTACGATGGGGTCGCCGATGTGCCCCCGAGAGGTCGCGAGTCACTGTTCGACGGCGAATCCAATACTCCAATCGGCCTGTAAGATACGATGACCAAAAGAACCAAATTGTCGATACCCGATAGCAGTAGTATGTCGTCTCCTACCACGGAATCGATAGAATTCCGTAATGCGCGGGTTGTAGACGGGAGCGGTGGTGACGCGTACACCGCCACCGTTCTGGTCGACGACGGCCGCATCCGTCGGATCGCCGACGATCCGGCCGGTGCAGACCGCGAAATCGACCTCGAGGGATCGACCCTCGCACCGGGATTCATCGACATGCACGCCCACTCGGAGTTGCGATTGTTCGAGAAGCCCGAAGCGGCCGAGAAAATAACGCAAGGGGTAACGACGGAGGTCCTCGGCCAGGACGGAGTCAGCGTCGCTCCCGTTCCGGCGGCACTCAAAGCGGAATGGGCGAACCGAATCCAGTCGCTCGACGGGACGATCGGCCGGGGGTGGCCCTGGACGACTGTCCACGGCTTTCTCGACGAACTGCGTGATGCGACACCGGCCGTCAACTGCGCGTTTTACGCTCCCCACGGAAATCTCCGCTCGCTACAGGCCGGATTCGAAGACCGCCCGCTCAAGGGTGACGAACTCGAGTCCCTCCAAGAGGAACTGGCCGCGGCGCTCGAGGAGGGCGCGTTCGGGCTGTCGAAGGGAATGATCTACCCGCCGAGTTCCTACGGTCGTGACCCCGAACTGGAAGCGCTGGCGGCCACCCTCGGCGAGTTCGACTCGTTCATGATTTCGCACGTGTGGAACGAAACCGACTACGTCGTCGAATCCATCGAACGATACCTCGACATCTGTCATCGCGGTGGATGTGACGCACACGTTTCGCACCTCAAGGTCGGGGGACAGGACAACTGGGGGGCCTCCGAGGACGTTCTCTCGCTTTTCGACGACGCCGAAGCGCGGGGACAGCACGTCTCCTTCGATCAGTATCCGTACACTGCGGGTTCGACGATGCTCACGGCGCTGTTGCCGCCGTGGGCGCGCCAGAACGATTCGAACGCGATACTCGAGCGCCTCCGCGACGAGTCGGCGCGAGAGCAAATCGCCACGGATATCGCGGACCCGGGCGACTGGGAGAACCTCGCCCGCGCGGCCGGCACGTGGGACAACATCCTGATCACGCGAACGGAAAGCGGACAGCATCAGGGCGAGACGATCGCGGAAATTGCCGCCGAACGCGATCTGGAGCCGGTCGACGCGATGTGCGATCTCCTCGTCGAAGAGGACCTCGACGTGACGATGGCCGACTTCATCATGTCCGAACGCGACATCGAACGCTTCCTCGCCGATCCGCGAGGGACCTTCTGCAGTGACGGCATCTTCGGCGGGAAACCCCATCCGCGAGCGATCGGGACGTTCCCGCGAATCCTCGAACGATACGTTCGAGAACGCGACACGCTGTCGCTCGAGCACATGGTATACAAGGCGGCGGGCCGCCCGGCGGATCTTCTCGGGCTTTCGGACCGCGGCTACGTGAAGGAAGGCTACGTGGCCGACCTCGTCGCGTTCGACCCCGACGCCGTCGTCGAGCGGCCGACGTACGATGAACCGAACCGGCTGACGGAAGATTTCGAGTACGTCCTCGTCGGCGGCGAAATCGCGGTCGAAGACGGAAATCCGACCGGCGAACGGAACGGATCCGTCCTCCGCTCGACCGAGGAGTGGGACGGCGGGACGCGCCCGTCCCGTTCGCGCCGAGCGTTCTGAGCCACGCGCCAGACACTCGTGTGGCAACGAGCGACTCCGCTGCATCGCACTGGCAACGCACTGTCATCCCGTTTCGCCTCGGCGCAACGAAACTCGACTCGAGCCGCGGCGGATCGCAGTTAGGCGTACGGGAGAACCCGATTCTCCTCGCAGAGACCACGCTCGGACGCCAGAACGGGCACACGGTGTCCGGCCGTCGCATCTGTGCTACCTTGCCCCATAGTTATATATCACCTGCTCTGCTATTTGTGGACGATTCCATGAGCTACAGTCACGAGGCAAGCGACGGGAGCGACAGAGTCGGGATGTACCTCCAGGACAAGCACCCGATTCGCGAGAATATGGAACTGGTACAGTACGCCGAAGAACGAGGGTTCGACGAAGTCTGGCAGGCCGAATCGCGTCTCGCCCGGGACGCCATCACCCCGATGGCAGCCTACGCCGCCGTCACCGACGACATCAAAATCGGCTCGGGCGTCATCAACAACTGGACGCGGAACACGGCCCTCATCGCACAGACGATGAGTACACTCGAGGAACTGGCCGGTCCGGACCGAATCCTCTGTGGGATCGGCGCCTGGTGGGACCCCCTCGCGGAGAAGGTCGGCATCGATCGCTCCGATTCGGTGCGCGCGATGCGCGAGTGCGTCGAGGTAACGAAACGCCTGCTCGAGATGGAGAACGTGACCTACGACGGCGACCACGTCAACGTCCGCGACATCGAACTCGACGTCGTTCACGGCGATTCCGGTCCCCGTACCGTTCCCGTGTACGTCGGTGCCACCGGATTCAAGATGATGGAGTTGACGGGCCACTTCGCCGACGGGGCCCTCATGAACTACCTCGTCAGTCCGGAGTACAACCAGAAGGCCCTCGATGCGCTCCAGACGGGAGCAGATCGATCCGACCGGACCCTAGACGAGATCGATCGGCCGCAACTGATCGTCTGTTCGATGGACCACGACGAAGAGAAGGCGCTGGACAACGCCCGGGAACTCATCACGCAGTATCTCGGTCAGCAGCCCCACATCATGAAAGCCAGCGGCGTGAGCCAGGACCTGATCGACGAGGTCGGCGAGGCCATCGGCGGTTGGCCGGCCGACAAGGACGACATTCAAAAAGGGATGAACCTCATCCCGGACGAGGTGGTCCACAAGTTGACGGCGAGCGGAAAACCCGAACAGTGTCGCGCGAAAGTTCGAGAGTACGCCGAAAACGGCTGTCTCTGCCCGATCCTGTACCCGCTCGGTGACGATCCGAAACTCATGATCGACGAGTTCGCGGACGGCTACCGCTGATCGAGCACGGGACGCTGGAATCCGCGACAGAGTAGTCGTACATCGGGGTCTGCTTTGGTTTTCGCTCGTAGAGTTTTCGTGTGCCGTTTTCGGTTCGGATTCAGATCGACCCCGCTGACTCACCGTCCCAACAGTGGACGAGTCTCGAGCACATCGAGGTCGATGCTCGAGGCACTGACGATCCGCGCTGACTCACCGTCCCAACAGTGGACGAGCCTCGAGGGGTGGGAGGCGTGACCCGCGGGCTGTCCGGGTCGATGTGTCTCGAGGCCGAGGACGAGCACGAGCGAAAAAGAGGTCGAATCGGCTCTCGGAGAGCGCCGCTCAGTCGTCGGCGGCCGCCGACGCCGGAACGTCGTAGCGCTGCTGGACTTCGGCGATGTCCGGATCGATCCGCACGACGTCGCCGGTCGCCTGTTTCGCGCTCTCGGTGTCTTTGAGTCCGAACCCGGTCGAGTTGACGACGACCGTCTCGTCGGACCCGATGATTCCCGCCTCGATCGCACGCCTGACGCCGGCGAGCGGCGTTGCGCCGGCTGGTTCGGTGTAAATGCCTTCGGTGCTCCCGAGCAACTTTTCGGCCTCGAGAATTTCCTCGTCTTCGACGAGCAGGGAGGTGCCGCCGCTTTCTTCCAGCGCACGGCAGGCCTTGATCGTGTTTCTGGGTCTGCCGACGGCGATGCTGTCGGCCAGCGTGTCGGCGAGGTCGTCGACGTCGTCGTGGTCGTGGAACGCGTCGTGAATCGCGGACGCGCCTTCGGCCTGCACGCCGAGCATCTTCGGCGTGTCTTCGACGTATCCGAGGTCGTAGAACTCTCGGAACCCTTTCCAGGCGCCAGCGATCGTACAGCCGTCACCCATCGAGAAGACGACCCAGTCCGGGATCTCGCCGCGGACCCTCGACTGTTCGGCGAGTTCGTGTCCGACGGTGCGTTTGCCTTCGACCTGGAACGGGTTGATCGCGGCGTTGCGGTTGTACCAGCCGTACTCGTCGGTGACCTCGACGCTCAGATCGTAGGCCTCGTCGTACGATCCGTTGACGGCCAGGACGTCGGCACCGTAGACCAGCGGCTGTGCGAGCTTTCCGGCAGGGGCGTCGCCGGGAACGAAGATTCGACAGTCGAGACCCCCGCGAGCGGCGTACCCAGACAGGGAGGCGGCGGCGTTCCCGGTCGACGCACAGGTGATGATGTCCCGGCCGGCGTGTTTCGCTTTCGTGACCGCGACGGAACTCGCCCGATCCTTGAAGCAGCCAGTCGGATTCCGACCGTCGTCCTTGACGAGCGTCGTTACGCCGAGTTCCTCGCTAAGATTCGGCGCGTCGAAGAGATCCGTGCCGCCCTCGTTGAGAGTCACGATATCGGCGTCGTCGTCGACTGGAAGGAACGCCTCGTACTTCCACTGACTCGTGATGTTCCCGTCGAGTTCGGCGTCGAAGTTGTCGTCGATGACGTCGTAATCGTACATCACTTCGAGGATGCCCGAGACACCCTCGTGCTCCGGGCAGGTGTAGATGATCTGATCCGGATCGTACTCTGTCCCACAAATCGTACACTCGAGTGTGGTAACGTGGTCCATCGCCATGGCACAATCAAAGCAGGCGGCTCACATAAAGACTAGCTTCCACGTTCCCGTATGGCCACGTACCAACGGAATCTGCGACCGAGACGACGCGACGCGGGAGCGACAGTGAAGAAAACGGGACGATATGAACTCCGTTTGAACCCCATGACCGTCCCACGACGAATAGATCCAAGCCAGACCCCCGCCACCGACGTGGCCGGACTTCGAGCACCAGTCTGTAACCGGTCTGTCGCTCGAGAACAGCCTCGAACGGCCAACGCCAACGAACGGCTCGGGTCGCCGAGGGAGTGCCGCGCTGCCGACGGAAACGGAGACGACGGAATCGATCCGTCCGTGTCACCGATCGGACCGTCACTCGGGCCGGAATCCGATCGGACCGTCATTTGGGTCCGAACCCGATCGAACGGCGTCGCCCGAGTCGGGACGTGACCGTCGATCGTTTGTGACCGAACCAGATTCCGTGGGGATCGGCACAAACACCGCCACATCGGCCGCAAGCGGCTCCACAGCACCCAATGCTTATGGGACCGTCGCTCGTTTTGATTGTCGGGTGCTAACCACTCACAAGAAACGTCGCACGGAGCGACGGTTCGCCAGAGACAGTTGGCACCGAGTACACCCATGATTGGAAGACGATTAGCCACGACGGAAGAACTCATCGTCCTCGTCAGCCCCGACAGCGACGAGGAACTGGCAACGATCGAAACGTGGGGACGCAAACAGAACGTCCCCGTCAACGCAGTGAACGTGGGCGACGATATCGACCCGGTCTACGAACCAGGAACGGAGTACCTCGGCGTCACCCTCGGCGGTGACGGGACCTACCTCGAGGGGGTCCGGCAGTTCAGCCCCAGGCAAATCCCGATTCTCGGGATCAACGCCGGGAGTCTCGCGTTCCTCGCGAGCATCTCCCCGTCGGACCTCACCGACGCGCTGACGGAAGCGGTCACCGGGAAAGCAACGATCGATCAGCGCCAGCAGCTGCACGTCGACGCCGACGGCGTCGATTGTACGGGCATCAACGACGTGATGATCGAGCACGTCCCGCCGGAGAACCCGGTCGAACGAAAGATCACCCGACTCGAGGTGTTCGCCGGCGAGGAGTTCATCGGCGAGTACGAGGGTAGCGGGCTCGCGGTCTCGACGCCGACGGGATCGACCGGTGTGTCGCTTTCGGCCGGCGGCCCGATTCACTATCCGAAGAACAACGCTTCGCTCCAGGTCGTGCCGCTTCACACCCACCGGCTCGGCGTCCGTCCGCTCATCGTCGATGCGGACACGATTCTTCGGGTCGTCTCTGCGGGTCAGGCGAACTTGCTCGTCGACGGCGGTCGGGCACAGACGACCCTCGACGAGGACGCCGTCGTCACGATAGCGGGCGCCGACACGCCGGCTCACGTCGTCAACACCAGTTACGACGACGGCTTCTTCACGTCCGTCTCGGAGAAACTCGGGTGGGGTGTCCGCGAGGGGCGGGACGACACGGGATCGGACCAGATGTGGACTCGTGGGACGCGGGATCAGCACGAGGCCGCACCGCTCGAGCGAGCGAAACGGGTCGGTGAGGAGGCCGCCCGCGCGGCCGGACCCGCGCTTCGCGAACTCCACGGCCAAACGGAGTCGGTCGAGTTCAAGACGGACAAATCGGATATCGTCACCGAGGCCGACTACAAAGCCGAGAACATAATCACGACCGTCCTCGAAAGCGAGTTCCCGGACCACGGAATCCGTTCGGAAGAGACCGTACAGCGGGAAGGGACCAGTGACTACACGTGGTCGGTCGATCCGCTGGACGGCACCGGAAACTTCGCTCACGGGAATCCGAATTACTCCGTCTCGCTTGCCCTCCTCGAGGACGACACCCCCGTCGTCGGGGTCGTGTACGCGCCCGAGACGGACGAGATGTTCAGTGCGATCAGTGGCGATCAGGCGATGCTCAACGGGAAACCGCTCTCGACGACCAATCGAACCTCGCTCGACGAGTGCATGCTGCTCTCGGGATACGATCCGGACGGGACGTTCCTCTCGCACAGCTACCACGAAGCCCGCGGCGTTCGTCGGCTCGGATCGGCCGCGCTGAACCTCTGCTACCTCGCGGCCGGCAGCGCAGACGCCGTCTGGGAGTACGACACCTATCCGTGGGACGTTAACGCCGGAATCGTCATCGCACAGACGGCCGGCGCGACGATAACGAATGCCGACGGAAACCCCTACGACCCGAACACCGCCCTCGATACGAGAAACGAATTGCTCGGGTCGAACGGACCGCTCCACGATACTCTACTCGCACACCTCAGGGGCGCTGAGCCGCTTCAAACCTCGGCCACGAGCGTGACCGACTGACTCGAGCTTCCGCCGTTCGCTTCGGTACGCCATCGTCATCCGCCGAACGCATCGTTAATCCACCGTCGTCCGGGGGCCCCTTGCAAGGAACGACCCGTCACCCGGGTCTGCGACCGCGTCGTGATCACGTGCCGCGACCGCTCCGTCGGTAATGACAGTATCCACCCGCCAGCTCCAGGTCCGGCCCTCGAACGGCGTCCACCCACCGTTGTACGTCAGCTCGTCCGCAGAGACGTCCCACGGGTCGTTTCGGAGCAGCACGATATCGGCATCCGTCCCCACTGCGAGCGATCCCTTCCGCGGGTACATACCGCTTTCGCGTGCGGGTCGCGCACAGACGAGTTCGAGGAGGCGAGACCACGAGATCCGTCCCTCGTGGACGCCCTCGCTGACCAGAAACTCGAGCATCGTCTCGACGCCCGGTAACCCTGCGTAGGGTTCCCAGATATCGTCCCATCCCTGCTCGCGATCCGCACGGTGCGTTGGGAAGTGATCCGTCGCGACGAGGTCGATCGTTCCGTCACGGAGCGCCTGCCACAACCGCTCGACTTCCGTGTCGGACTTCAGACTCGGGTTGACTTTCAGAAACGGGCCGCGCGTCTCGACGTCGTCGGCGGAGAACGCGAGGTACTGCGGGCACGTCTCGAGCGTTACCGGGACGTTCGCGCGGGACATGAAGCGGTCGGCGACCGCCGCGCCGCTCCCGCTCGAAATGTGGACGACGTGAAGGGGACAGTCCGCGTACTCCGCGAACCATCCCATTCGACTGATGGCCTCCAGTTCGGCCTCGAGCGGGCGCGACTGAGGATAGAGTTCAGGGTCCGTCCCCTCGAGTCGGTCCCGTGCTCGATCCAGAATCGCCTGAGATTCGCAGTGCACACGGACCGAACCGCCGGCCGCCCCGACGTCACGCATCAGGTCGACGATCACCTCGTCGTCCGTGCGATACGGCTCCGCCGTGAAGGTCTTGAAATCCGGAACGCCCGCCTCGAGGACCCCCCCGACGTCGGTCCCGGTTTCCTGGACGTTTCCGGCGACGAGTCCGAAATCGATGTGCGCGAGTTTGGCACATTCGTCTCGCTTCTCCCGGATCGCCGAAGGCGTGGTAACAGGCGTTTGCGTCGGTAATTCGATGACGGTCGTCACCCCACCGGCGACGGCGCTTTCGGTCTGGGATGCGAAATTGATGTCGTCCGGGAACAACGACGGGTCGTGCATGTGCGTGTGGACGTCGATAGCACCCGGGAGTGCGACCATGCCATCGGCCTGAAGGACCCGATCGGCGTCCGCTCCGGTCACCGAGAGAGCCGATCCGATCGCCGCGATCGTTCCGTCTTCGATCGCGATCGATCCACGCTGGAGCCCCGCGTCGGTCACGATGCGAGCGTTCTCCACGAGACAATCGGTCATGGTTATCATACTCACGCGCGGGTGTCATAACAGTTCAGGTGCGCTCCAGTTCCGGGTCGGACGTATCCTATGTGCACCCGTCGAGTCGCTCCCTTCCGACCCATACCGACCGTGGTGATCGAATCCGGACCGGGGACAGAACGGACGGGAGATAGTTTTTTAGTGGTTGATAGAGAGTCACACGTTGTGATACTCAACGCTGGTACGCTCGTCACTATGAACGACGAGCGCGAGGTCAGAGAAGAGGTACACGTGGTCGTCGAAGACGGGGAAATCGTCGACATCGCCGACGGGTACGCATCTGGAGACGACGTGGTCGACGCCCGTTCGGAAGTCGTCATTCCCGGTCTGGTCAACTGCCACACGCACATGTACGCGTTACCGATCCGGGGAGCCCCGCTTTCGGTGTCGCCACAGAGCTTCTACGAGGCGCTGATCGACATCTGGTGGGAGGTGGACGAGGCGTTCACGATGGAGGATGCACGACTCTCAGCGCTCGGGTCGTGCAAAGAGATGCTCGAGAGCGGTGTGACCGCCTTCTGTGACAACTACTCCGGCCCGAACACGCTGCCAGGTGCGATGGACGCCGTCGCCGAGGGGGTCGCTCAGACGCCGATTCGCGGCATGATCGCGTTCGAGACGACCGCCCGTAACTCCCGAGACGAGGCACTCGCAGGTATCGACGAGAACGAACGCTTCATACGCGAATCGGAGGCTGACTACGATCGGGTGACGGGACACTACTGCCTCCATACGCTGTTTACGAACCCGGAAGAGATCGTCCGAGAGTGTGTCGACCGGGCGACGACCGACGACCGGCCAGTCCAGATCCACCTCGAGGAGGGACTGGTCGACGTTCACAAATCGATCGAAGAGTACGGTGAACGTCCGATTCCCGCCCTCGAGTCGATGGGATTCTTCGACGCCGACGTCATCGCAGCACACTGCGTCCACGCAACCGACGAGGAGATCGAAATTCTCGGCGAGAACGACGTCGCCGTGGCGCACAACCCGTACTCGAATACGAACAACGCAGTCGGGATCGCGAACGTCGAGAAGATGCAGGAGGAAGGCGTGACGATCGGTATCGGCGACGACGGGTGGGATCCAGACATGTTCGAGACGATGCGGACGGCCGTCGGGATCCACAAATTGAAACAGAGGAACCCGAGCGCGTTCGACAACGCCGTCGCCCTCGAGTGGGCGACGATTGGAAGTGCGACCGTGATGGGAATGCACGATCGGATCGGGAGCATCGAGGAAGGCAAGCGCGGCGATCTCGTGACGCTCGATCTCGGACCGAATCCGGTGCTCCCTGAGAGCGCTCCCTATTACGTGGTCAGCGCGGCGAGTCGGGCCGATGTGACCCGGACGATCATCGACGGGGACACGGTCTACGAACGCGGTAACAGTGTCCTGTCGGTCGATGACGAAGATTTAGACGCCGTCGGGGCCGCGAGCGCCGAACTCTGGGATCGCCTGTGAATCGCCGCGGCCTGCGCCACTCGTGAACCGCTTCGGGGTCGAGTGGTTCGAGACGCGAAGGTCGCTCCGCGTAGTCACGGAACTCTCCGATATCCGTACGACCTCGAGGCACTCGCCTTGCTTATCTGTATAGATGCGCGAGAAAACGCACAACGATACGGTCGCGTCCGCTCCTGTATTCGGTCTCGTCTCTCGTATCCGTTCTCAGCGTGTGGACGTGGTGCGGTGTCTTCGTAAACGATTCGTACACGTCGCGTGATCGGGTCCGCAAAATCGAAGCGACTCGTCTCCGAGCACCGACGATAGGCAATGTGGACGCGGATCGTCCGACGATGACGATCGCAAAGTACAACGCAGACCGGCAGTCGTCGAAAAACGCACCGTGACTTCGGTTGGTACGCGAGACCCCGTTCTCGGTGAACGCGATCGATCAGTCCGTGGCTCTGCCAGAATATACACCCTAAGGGGTTAATTCCCGCCGAGAGAATGGGCGGCTCGTCCGGCGGTGTATTATACACCCTTAGGTTATGAATTTTGACCTGGTGGCCGACGGAGGATCCGCGATACGCACACAGCCTCCGTAACCGGTGCCACACGAGCGGCAAAACGGTAGGTGCAAACGAGCAGTGTACGCATAGTCAGGCTTATAAGATCACGACCGATAGTATCGGGAGATGCCTACTGATCAGGGTTGCAAGGTCGACGCAACGATAGATCAGTACGATCTCGAGACGGCCGATCCTCGTCACGAATCGCTCGACGACGGGCTTCTCGCACGATGGAATGGGACGGACGGACACACGGACGTCGGCTATCGGACGCTGACCGAGTGGTTCAACAAACGACTACTGAAGCGCATTTACGACGAGCACGGCCGAGGGGCACTCGATGCACAGATCGACGCCGACTACGAGGCGCTCTCCGGAGACGACGACCTGGTCCGCGACGAGATGATCGAACAGCTCACCACGGCAGGGATCGACGGCGAGCAAGTACTGGACGATATGGTGTCGTGGGGAACGATGCGAACGCACCTGAACGAGTGTCTCGAGGGGTCGAAAGAGCAAACGGACGCCCGCACTGACTGGGAACGAAACAGCATCGACGTCGCACGGGACGTCGTCACCGGAAAAGTCGACGAGGCGCTCTCCTCGCTCGCCTCGAAGGGTGAACTCGACGGGACGACGTCGTCTACCGTCGAGGTGCAGATCCACGTGCGGTGTGACGACTGCCCGACACGAGTCCCCCTGGATGTGGCACTCGAGCGCGGGTACGTGTGCGAGACCCACAGCGAGACGACCGACGAGACGACAACCAAACCATGACCTGGAAAATCGATATCGAGAACATTGCCGGCATATACGAGGGAAGCGCGGAACTCGAGCCTGGGTTGAACGCGGTCAAAGGCTCGAACTGGCAGGGAAAGTCGAGCTTCATCGAAGCCATCAAGACCGGTCTCGGGACGACAGCGACGCTCACCGAAGGAAAAGACCACGGACACGTCCGCCTTGAGACGCCCGAGAAAGCGGTTTCGCTCGATCTTAATCGGACTAACGGCGTCGTGAACGTCGAGGGGACTCCCTATCTCGAGACGAAATACGATATCGCTCGTACCTCGTTGTTCGCCTGTCTCGGTGAACAAAACGAGATCAGGCGGGCCGTTCGGGAGGGTCAGAACTTAGCGGACGTACTGTTGCGTCCCCTCGACTTCCAGAATATCGACGTTCAAATCGCGGACCTGAAAGCCGAGCGCGACGGAATCGATTCCGAGCTGGCACAGGCGCGAGAAGCACAGAAACGGCTTCCCGGCCTCCAAGAGCGCGTGACGCAACTCGAAACCGAAGTCGATGATCTCCGGGACCGGCGCGAGGAACTTTCCACTGGCAACGCCACCGAGGATCGGGCCGACTCCGTACAGAGCGAATTGAGTCAGGCACAGGCAAATCGCAGCCAGGCGGAGAGCCAGATCGAGCGCCTGACACAGACGATCGACCGGGTCGAGACTCGTCTCGAGGACCATCGGTCGGAACTCGAGGACATCGAGATCGACGAAGGAGACTCCGTCGAGTCCGAACTCGCCGACGCACGTTCGAACCGCCAGGAAGTGAATCGGGCCCTGGAGGTGTTGCAAAACGTGTACTCGGCAAACGAGATGGTTCTCGAAGAGGACCAACTCGACCTCATCACCACCGTCGACCGGGAGCTCTCCGGCGACTCGGTCGTCTGCTGGACCTGCGATTCGACGGTCGACCGAACGGACCTCGAGAATCGACTCGACGCGCTTGGGGAGAAAATCACCGAGAAGCGCGCTCAGCTCGAGACCCATCGTGATCGGGTCGAAGAACTCGAGGCGCGGCGGGAGGAGCGTGCCCAGGCGCGGCGACGGAAACGGGACGTAGAGACGAAAATAGAGGATCTCGAGGAGAAACTCGCAGATCGGAAACAGAGCCTCGAAGAGGCCCGCGACCGCTTCGAACGAGCGGACGAGCGCGTCGAGGCGCTCAGCGACGCGGTCGACGAAACGGTCGACGCAATTACGGACGTCGAGAGCGAAATCAAATATCGAGAAGCGGAACTCAAAGACGCGCGAACCGAACTCGACGAACTCGAATCTCGAGCCGACCAGATCGAGCTGCTGGAAGACGAACGCGAAGAGATTCAAGACGAAATAACAGCGCTCAGAAACCGCAAACAGGAGATCAAACAACGGGCACGTGACGAGTTCAGTGACTCGATCCGTGATATCAGCGAACGGTTCGAAACGGGGTTCGAATCCGCCCATCTGACCGGCGGGTTCGATCTCGTGGTGGCACGAGACGGACGCGAAGCGAACCTCGAGGCGCTCAGCGAGGGTGAACTCGAACTGATCGGATTCATCGCGGCACTCGCGGGATACGAATCGTTCGGCGTGGACGAAGCGGTGCCGATCATGCTCGTCGACGGAGTCGGAAGCCTCGCGGACGAAAATCTACGAACGCTCGTCGAGTATCTCGACGATCGAACGGAGTACCTCGTTTTCACCACCTATCCAGAATACACGACCGGTGACGGCCAGACGATCGATCCGACGAATTGGTCGGTAGCGAGTCGTGACGCGATCGACGCCGCCTGAGAGCAACGCGGAATTCGCCGTGTCGGTCGTGAACACCGCTGCACAGAACGGAACGCCGGCCGTGAAAAATGACACCGTCACGATCCGGCGCGGCGTTTCGTGACGGTGCAGACCAGTATTTGTCGGTCGGTGGGACAGCGGGCGATAGACTCCGCAAACCAAGCCTTTAATCTCGCCTCCAGGAAATGGTGGTCGTGAATGACATCCGATCCAAACGACGTAATGAATATCGGGAACCGGCTCCTCAAACAGTATCCTGACGCGTTTTCGACAGAATTCAGCACGAACAAGCAGGTCGTACAAAACATGACCTACGTCAGCTCGCGCCGTCTCCGCAACCGTATCGCCGGATACATTACCCGGAAAAAACAGTCGAATTGACGCCTCTGTCGACGGCTTCGTCCGAAGCTGGGATACCGACGAGTTTCCTGGGAACCGTGGCGTGACAGGTACCTCGGCCGACGTTCGACCGGTGTGAGATAATATTGCCGGGAACCACACACAATTAGTATGGTATTGAGTAACAAGTGTGTATGGTGGTTAGCGCCGCGATTGGGGAATTCGCCGAGATTCTCGCACGGCTCGAGCAGACCGACAAAGAGGTACGGAGTGTCGCGCTCACGGAAACGGACGGCGATGCGGAAACGGTAACCGCTCGCGTCGAAGTGAGTGTTCCGGTAATTGACGGCGGTACTATAAGCGACGATGTGACAGTCGCAGCCGCCGAGACCGAACTGACCGATGGCCGCGTCGACGTTACACTCGAATTCACGATCCCTGCTGGCACCGGTGAAACCGAGTTCGGTCAGCGTCAGTCTCGCCAACTCCAGGGGGCTGTGAAACCGACCGGGAAGGGCGGGTCGACTGCCGGCATTGCACCGTACAAAGACCCGGACGTCCTCGAAACGGTGTACGAGCAGCACGATTCGTTCCCGAAGATGACCGAAGCGCTAGGGGTCGACGTCACGTCGGAAACGGTCCGGCGATACATGGTGAAATACGGCATACACGATCCTGAAGACTCGAACGACGACGCGACCGATCGGACGGGCAGTGAGAACGAGACGGCGAGTAGAGACGCTGCGACAGCAGAGGGCGAACGGGCTATCGGTTCGTCAGATGATTCGAATGCCGCACTGTCGCCCGTCGAGGAGTCACCCGCAACGGCGAACGGAACGGATACGGAATCGACCGCCGACGATTCCGAACGCTCGGAATTCGGCGAGCGGTCCGTCGCCGAGATTCTCGCCGAAACGAACCTCGAGGAGGACGAGTCACTAATCGCCGATGGCGTCGGTGTTCCGCGAAGCCTGACCGTCGCAGATCTAACGGAGACACTCGATCGGTCGAGGACGGTCTCCGAAGTCAAACACGCGCTCGATCTGGATCACGATCAGACTCGACGGGTTTTGAACGAACTCGGAGTAATCTCGTTTGTCACCGGCCGACTCACCGATCCCCGCGACGATATCACGCTCGCAGACGTCGAACGGAGCATACGGAACGGATGACATCACCCCGGTCCGGCATCGTTTTGCTCCCCACCGTGCTCCGGATTGCTCACAGCGACACAGTTTGGAACGACCTGTTCACTTCCCCGATCCGAAACCCGACTTTCAGGCGGTGACGTGACCGCTCGCGTGCGGTCCGACGACCGTGATACGATAGTACTCGGTGAATTTGACGACATCACAGTTGGCAAGCTCCGCTTGGACTTCGGATTCGACGGCTATCTGGCCGTCTTCACACACGACCTGATAGAGAAACGCTCTAGCTTTATTGGAAAGTTCGTCGATATGTTTGACGTCCACCGTCGGTGGAATCGATTCGATTGGAGTTATTGTAACTCGCGATTGCATGCTAACTGCTACCATTACTCTCCTTTCTCGCATCGCTATTCAATATATCGGCATCGGCATGGCCTGGAGCAAAATCGCCCGATCGAGCGTGCCGAGAGTGGGGAGAACCTATCAAATTCATACTACATGTACACGATGCGCACAGGATATGTATACAGACACGTCCCAGGTATACGCTCGTCACGGAGGATTAATCGAACGAGTGGCCGTCGACAGACAAACCACCTGTTCATCAGAATGCGACTGCGTGGTCCGTCAGATTGCGACCGCGAAAACGAACCCATCGCAGCATTCGTTCGAACCTTTCCAGCGAGACACGAGATCGGTCGAGTCCGGTGGAATCGGATTCGACGATGGGTGGCACCATTTCTTCCCACATCACGTAACGATTCGGTCACATTTGGCAAACGTTATTGTGTTTGGCACGCACATGCACACACAAGAAATGACGGCCGACTCGAAGAATATCATCAGCGTCGGAGACACACTTCTCGAGCGGTATCCGGAAGGGTTTTCGACCGACTTCGAGGAGAACAGAGAACAGGTCGAGAGGCTAACCGACGTCGAATCGAAGCGGATACAAAACCGGATTGCTGGGTACGTCACGCGAAAGCGCGCCGGCAAGATTCAATGACACCTTGGTAACCGGTGAGGTTCGATCACGGGGGTGATCGGTTCTCGGCGCCGATTCAGCTCTCGACGTGTTGAACAGTAGAAACAATTAACTGAATCTGTACGGAGCGTACATGGTATGGCCACTATCAGAATACGGGATTGGACGAAAGAGCAATTAGAGGAGATACAGGAAACGGAATCACACTCGTCTCACGATTCGGTCATCAAGTCGCTGCTGAAAGACCACGAGTTAGCGCAGTTTGCACACACCGCTGCACCGACCGAGGAGTCGACCGAATCCGAACCGGCGGCCGATGAAAAAGCGTTCGATGACTTGACGGTATTCGACGAGTTGACGACGGTCGATAACGAGGTGTTGTTCCTCTGGTGTCCGAACTGTGGCAAAGAGATGGCCCATCTCTCGGTCGAAAATCCGATCAACATCCCCGTCTACGAGATGGAATGCCAACGCTGTCTCACGCATCTCGATCATCACGCGATCGTCGGCATCGAAATCGGCTATCCCATCGAAAAACGGCTGGTCGAAAATACGCTCCAGGACGACCTCAAAGCCTGCGTGATCGATTACTGGGATCGAAAGCTCGAACGACTGGCGATAGAGGGTCCCGAGGATACCGATCTAGACCACCACGTCTGGCAGTTCGGACAGTACGTTCGCGACTTCAACTGGGACTGGCCGTCGGAGGTGCCGGTCATCGGTGTCGAAATCGGGACGACCTATCGTGACGAGATAACCGGAGACGTGCTCGAGGTTCTCGAGTGTGTTACCGAAAACCGAAACGAACTCGACACGTACCGAATCAAGCGATACGGGAGCGACACCGAGGAATCGGAAACGGAGATCATGGGGAAAGAATCGCTCATGCCGCTGCTACTCCGTCGAAGCCTGTTCGTCGAGGAAAACGAAGAAACGGGTCACTCCGGTGATAGCGCGTAGCTCACGTCTGGCGCGACTTCCTTGTGACGCTGACCGGATGAGACACGATCACCGCCCCCGTGGCCGATCACCGTCTCGTTACAGAGTATCGAGGAGAAAGCCCACGACTGCAGTCGTGGGAGGATGTCAGGTCGACGTATCGGGGTCGGACCCCGTACGCTTTCGGTCGCCCGGTCGGTCGATATCCCGAAGAACACCCGGATCGCCGGTTTCGACGATGGCTCCGTCCGATGCGTTTCGGAGGACGTCCCGTCCGCCGATATCACCCGTCACGGAATCGAGTGCATCGAAATGCCGTGAGTCGAATAGAACCGGATTTCCCCGCGTTCCGTCGTACCCGGCGGTAAGTGCCGAACCGCGACCGCTCCGATAGGCACCGACCAGTACCTCGACCGTAGACGGAGAGACGGCCGGCATGTCACCGAGCGCGAAGAGAACGGCGTCCGCGTCCCGGTCACGAGCCGCCGCAACGCCGGTTCGAACGGAGGTGCTCTGACCGCTCTCGTAGGATTCGTTGTACCGATAGTCGACATCGTACGCGCAGAGTGCCGATCGAATCCGGTCGGAATCGTGTCCGAGGACGACCGTAACGGCTTCGAGTGAGGTATCGACGAGCGATTCGACCGACCGACAGATCAACGGGTCGCCATCGATGGACTCGAGGAGCTTGTTCTTCGATCCATATCGATCGCTGGTTCCCGCCGCTAGAACGACGCCGTGAACGGCCACTTCTCGTTCGATATCGTCGACCGGACGCGGGTCGATGACCGGAAGGTCCTCACCCGTCATTCGATCACCGAATAGGGGACGACCTCGACGTCCGTACCGGCCTCGAGCGGCGTCCGCGTCACCACGAGCCCGTCCGCTCGGGTCGCACGGGTACTCGAGGACAGGACGCTCGGGTCGAATCGGTCGTCGTAGACCCGAAGCGGCGAATCGCGATGGCCGAGCGGCATGGCCCGACGAACGCCGTCCTCGTTCGAGATGGTCACGGGAATCGCATACTCGAAGCCATCAGGACCGAGTGAGACCGCTCGTTCGACGGTCGCAGGGACCGTCGGGAGCGCCGTTTCACCCGTGAAGAACGGCCGCATTACGAGGGTAGCGACCGTGTGGGCACCGATGGGTTTCCCCGGGATAGCGAACACGACCGCATCGTGATCGGGAAGTCGGGCGAACGCGATGGGTTTGCCCGGTCGGATTCGAACCCGGTGGAACAGTACCGACCCGAGTTCGTCTATCGCCCGGACGACGTGGTCCTTGTGCCCGACGCTCGTCCCACCCGTCGTAACGACGACGTCGTAGTCAGTCGCGAGTCGATCGATCGCCGACTCGATTCGATCGTACTCGTCCGGAACGGTGCCCTCGTAGGTCGCCTCGTGGCCCCACGAACGGACGAGCCCGGCAAGCATCGGTGAATCTAGATCGCGCGACCGGCCCTCGTGGATCTCCGTTCCTGTCGCGAGGACCCCCGTCGAGAAACGGTCGGCGACCTCGAGGCTGGTCCTGTCGAGATCCCCGAGAAGAATCGCGTCTTTCGCCGAGACGCGTTCGCCGCTGTCGAAGAGGACGTCGCCTTCGCTGACGTTGCTCCCGCGCTCGTACGTGTACGTCCCCGGGGTGATGTCGGTTCCGCGAAGCAGTCCGTCCTCGACGGCGGCCTCCTCCCGTTTCAATACCGCGTTCGCCGCCTCCGGAATCGGTGCGCCCGTCGCGACACGGATCGCCTCGCCGGACCCGATTGACGGTGGCTCGTCTTCCGGAAAGACCTCTTCGTCGACGACGGTCAGTGGGTACGAATCGGTCGCATCGAACGCGAACCCGTCCATGGTCGCGAAATCGTGTTCCGGAACGTCTCGCTCGGCAACGATCGATTCGGCTAGAACTCGCCCAGAAATCGAACCGAGGGAGACCGTTTCGGTCCCGACCGTCGAGACGAACTCACGTCGGGCGCTCAGCACCTGGCCCAGGACGGTTTCGCGCCAGACGAGGTCCTCGTGATCAGTTCCCATAACTACTCCTTTTCAGATAGTCACTAAAGCGTTGTCTGTCGCCCGATGGGGCAACCCACCAGGTGCGTGTCGGTCGCACACTCGGACGACGCTGGCCGTAGGGACCGGAACGTGCCGGAGAACTCGAGTTGCCACAGCAGTTCGGTTCAGCGGGTTCGGTCGATCGGTTCGCTGTCCCGCCGTCCGCCACCCATGGCGGTGGCCGGTGCGATGAAATCGGGTCTCACTCGAGGGTGTTGGCCCGATTCTGAATGTCTCCGCCGCACTTCGGACAGCCGGAGCCAGCCTCGGCATATATGATAGGTAGTGGATGGTTTTAGAGCGGCGATACTATTGTTATATTTCTACATTACCGATCCCATCTCTACCGTCCTCCGTCTCGCTGCGACGGGCTGAATGGACTCGATTTGGCGATTGCGCTGTATCGACCGCTTACGCAGAACGATTAGCACGCGATCGTATTTCTGACCGAAATGAGCCAATCCCGACGACAGTGCACGAGGTAGGATACCGTCGGGGAAAGTGTACAACCGATGCTGTGCGGTCCTCAGACAGTCCTCCACAGTCCACTGACGGCCCGCGTCTGGTAACCGCTTCTCCGTACACCGATCGAAGATCGTGCGCTCTAAAATTTCATATATAACCCACTACTATACTTCATTATATTCATTCGTGGCTATATTCATATATATTTAGGGACGGGTATACCTCGAACACGGAATCGTTTCGAATCTCGGACCGGCGAACGAACGGTGCAGTCGCGCCTCCTCCGGGCCCGATGGAGAGACGGCGATCTAGAGGAGCGAACGCCATCGACGTGAACCCGAGCCTGCTCGAGAACGGCCCCTCGGTCACATACGGACCGCAGAGCGACAGGCTACTGATATGGTTACCCACTCGGAGGCGATTGACATCCTCCTCCGCGTGAACGCGGAGGAATCCCGACCGCAGTTGGGATATTAGGGTTTGCAGTCTCCCACTTGGTCCTGCGGTTGGAATCCGCGGGACAAGTCGTGAAGGTAGACTCCGGGCTGTGCCAACCAGCCGGTACTCCTATCCCCGGACACCTGCCCGGAAGACTCGGAGTTACTTTGTTTCAGGTCGAGACGGATGTTCTCCGCCCCATTCACATCGGCGTTGAACGCCGCGTCACACGCTTCACACACGTATAGACCTCGCTCACACGTTGATTGTCGTCTTCTCTACCGCAGACGCAACACGTCTTGCTCGTGTCACGCTCGGACACTTCTCCGACTTCGATTCCCTCGACCGTCGCCTTGTACGTGAGAATGGTGGTGAAGCGGTCGAACGCCCACCCGTGCAAGTCGAGATTCCCGTTCCGACCCCAGTTTTTCGACTCACCGTTCTCGTCCTCTCGGACACCAGCGAGTTTCCCGACGGTGATTCGCCTGACTTCTTCCTCGACACACCGTTCGACGATATGTTTCGCTAAGGAGTGGAAAAATTGGGTGCGGCGTTCCGACAACTTGTGGTACAACCGCGTGGCTCTTTCACCACCGCTGTCGTCACATTTAGCGATTTTCTTCGGGAATAGTAGCCTTCCTGTTTCAGACGGCTCTATTGAATCCGCAGAGGGCGACGGGATTCATCGTTTGACGGCTTGTTCGACGTTGTAGAATGCCGCTGCGAGAGCGATTTCACGGAATTGACGATACCATGCACGCGCTCGGACGGCTTCGCCGTGCGAGCGCTTGATCACCGAGTTCACGGTTTCACAGGTCGAGCGCTGGTTGTAGCGTCCATCTTCGATCCGCGCATTGCGCGTGATCGTAGGGTGCGAAGATGCGGTGTTTGATCAGTAGTCGTACACCTTCAGCACGAAGCTCTTCGCGGAAGCTCATGTCGTCGTAGCCTTTGTCAGCGGCGAGACTGAGCAGGTCGCCGGCGTTGCGCCGGGCGACCTGCGGCCCGATGTTGGTTCCGTTCGGCCACTTCGTGCTGCAGTGCACGTCGATAACCGCGTCTTACGCGGTATCGACGAGAAATGTCGCTTGTATCGTCCGTACGTCTCGATCACAGCGCTTGAGGTAGTGGGTTGAGGCCTGTCGGCGGTCGAAGTACGTGGCGTCGATGGCGGCGTGTCCGGACTGCTCGAGCAGCTCCGACGATAATGACTAAGATAACTTTTGAAAGTCAAGGAACTTCTGACACCACTTCTTTGCAAAGCTGATACGCTGTGTTATTTGTTCGAATATTTCCTGAACGAGATCTTTGAACCAACCTTCATCGTCAACGATGATTGGACACATCGTCCACTTGAGGTTGTCCCAGACCCTCTCGATTGGGTTAAGGTGCGGTGAGCTTGGTGGGAGAAAGATCAGATCAATCCCAAGGTGATGGGCGTGCTTGCGCGTGTGTATACAGATATGAGACCCATGCTTATCCAAGACGAGCAGAATCCGTTTGCCGGGATTCTGCTCGCGAATCCTCTCTAAGACCTCGCAAATCCGTTCTTTCTCCTCGGTTTCTTTGAACGTGACGAGGCTCTCACCGTTGAGTGCGTAGAACCCGACAGCCGAGTCTTCCATCTTGACGAGCGGTCGTTCGATATGAGGATCATCCACGTACCACACCCGGCGCGAATTATCGTACAGCTGTGGTTTTGACGCGTCAAAGAAGCCGAGGACGGTGCCGCCATCGGTGCAGATCTCCTCGTCAACGACCCAGCCGTCGTCAGTTTCACCCTCGCGTTTGTTGTGTGGCTGATCGTCCTCGTCGAGCGCGTCATCGACGCGCTCTTCGAGGATCTCGTCTGGATTCTCCGGCTGGTGCGGACGCTTTGACCGTGGTTTTGCGTAGGAGAGCCCGAGATTCCGAAGAAAGGTACCGAGATAATTTGGACTGTACTGGACACCGAATTCTTCCTGGAGGAGGTGCTGAATCTCCTGCGATTTCCAGGGCTGATCTTCACGGAGCATCCCAACCAGCTCTTCTTGTTAGTCTTCGTCGAGTTTCGGGGGTCTGCCGCCCCCGAAACTCGGCATAAGCTCTTCGAGGCCACCATCATTCCAATCCTCCGCCCAGCGGGTCCCGGTGGCTGGAGATCGGCCTTCTCGATCGGCAGCCTCTGGAATTGTATCGCCTTGATAGAGATTCTTGACAAAACCAATTCGCCGAATATGGTGCTTGTCTTCGGCTTTTCGCAGTAACTCATCAATCTCTTCCTCTGGCAGGTGACGATTAATCTCCGTTCGGCGTGATCCCATTACCTACGTATCAACTTCCACTTGCAAAAGTATTCATACTCATTAAAGTTGGAGCAGCTCTCGCCAGATCCACATCGGCGCCCGGTCAAAGGACTTGCAGAGCGCGGATGGGCCGGGGAACTCGCCGCGCTCGAGATCGAGCGCGGCTCGTACCCGCTCCATCTCTTCAGCCCAACCGAGAACTTCTTGGAGTGTTGCTTCCATGCGAAGTCGGAGAAAATGCAGAACAGCGTGCTTCCAGCCGGCAACCCCGTTGCCGGCAGGATGGCTGATCTGCATTACCACTGCATCCGTAAGTTTTCGTGCGATCGATACAGCCTGTTTGACGAAGCAGAAGAGAGTCTTCTGCACAAAGGTTCCTCTTCCGCTTCAATTCAATCGTTCTGACGACTTGCCCCGACGTCGTCGGTGGATTCAATAGAACCAACCTCTACCCAATGTCTGTATAGCGGCTTACAACTCAGAGGGGTCATGAACGGCATTTGAGACTCAGCGGTGATTGTAACTGGAGCGAGTTCTGGTATTGGCCGAGCGGCGGCACTGCGGTTCGCTGAGGAAGGCGTGAACGTTGTCGTGGTGGATGTTAACACCGAGGACGGCGAACAAACCGTCGAGGACATCCAGGATGCAGGAGGCGAGGCAACGTTCGTCGAGACGGACGTCAGTGAGCGAACGGACGTCGAGGCGATGGTCGAGAAGACTGTCGAGACGTGTGGCGGGCTCGATTTCGCTGTTAATAACGCCGGCATCGAAGGCGACATGTACCCGACGGCCGACCAGCCGATAGATAACTGGGAGCGCGTCATCGACATCAATCTCAAAGGTGTGTTCCTCGGAATCCGTGCTGAACTGCCCGCGATGCTCAAGCACGGCGGCGGTGCTATCGTCAATATTTCGTCGACCGCTGGCGAAGTCGGCTTTCCGGGAGTAGCCCGTATGTCGCGAGTAAGCACGGCGTCATCGGGCTGACCAAGACGGCCGCCCTCGAATACAGCAACCAAGGCGTCCGGGTTAACGCCATCTGTCCGGGGGTAATCCAGACATCGATGGTCGACCGAGCGGCCGAACGCGACCCCGAGATGGTGGAGCAGATTGGCGCAGCAACGCCGCTGGGCCGTGTCGGCGAACCCGAAGAGATCGGCGACGCGGTGGTCTGACTCTGCTCGGATGACGCTTCGTTCGTGACGGGCGAAGCGATGGTCATCGACGGCGGCTACGGGAGTCAATAGGGCGTCGAGCTGCGTTTGAAACAGAGTAATCACCATATCTTTCCTCTGTATCTACCGATGTAGCCCGTCCTCGTTCGGGGTGTTAGCCCGCAGGATGTGCATCCTGTATGCAACAGGAAGCCTAACACTCACCACCTCTCGAGGCCTTCAACGAGGCTCCTTAGGTACATTCCGACCAGACGTGACGGGATTTTCCACTGGCAGGATCGCATTGTGGTAATTGGCCCACCGACCCCTGAACGGACGACTTCGACGAAGTACGCGAACAACGGGGTTTCCAGAGCGTCTTCAAGAAGTCGAGTGGCGGGAGCGCTCTCACCGGTAGTCGTTCTCTGGTTGTTTTACCTCGCGACGGGTTTGATCACAGAAGTCATCAGCAACAATGCGAGCGTCGTCCTTCTTATACCGGTTGCGGCCTCCACTGCCGCTCAAATCGGGGCGAGCCCGTTCGCGTTCGCCGTCGCAGTAACGTTTGCCGCCAGCACGGCTTTCCTCGGTCCGATCGGCTATCAGACAAACCTGTTCGTCTACGGGCCCGGGGGCTATCGGTTCAGTGACTACTTCAGAATCGGAGCACCCCTTCAGTTACTGCTGTCGTTCGTCACCGTCGGTGGAATCGTCCTCTTCTGGGGGATCTAGTACCTGAACATTCTCGCTCCGATCTTCTGGCGACGGGCGACGGGCGAACCATTTGTGTGCCCACCTGATAGCGGCAGATCGAACGAATCGGTACCTCCGAACCATCAATACCTCCTCACCGAACCGTTCGCCAATCTCTTCGGCGATGTCTCCGAAGAGCGTCTGTGGGACGAGACCCGCCTGCGCCGCTCCGGCGACGATCGTATCGACATCGTTCTCCTCGGCGAACTCGACGATCGCATAAGCGATGCCTCCGTCTGATACGACTGCTGTTTCGGTCTGAACGTCCCTTCGCCCGAGCGCTGCCCCTCGGTCCTGAACGAACTGATCGGTCGCTGTCAGAAACGCCGTTACCGACTCAGAGGTTTCGTCGCCCACGCTCGCTTCTTGGTCTGTTTCCGGACCTCTGGTTCCGTTGTTTTCCACCTTCGGAACGCTGGTGGCTCGCCCTAGTCGCCCTCGCTTCGCGGTCAATCATCCGCAGTCCTCGATTCGACGTCCGCCTCGACGGGTTCGAGACACCAGTGACAGAACTCGACGGTCACTTCGACCGATCGATTGCACGCGTTGCAGTGCGCGTGCGTCTCGCCATTAGTCTGCTGTCTCTGGGTCAACCAGGCGTCAAGTGCGCAGAGGACACGCGACACGACGGCGAGGATGACGAGCGTGACGGTCGGGATCTGTGCGTCAATGCCAGCGATGGACGCGGCTGTCCCTGTGGTAATCGTGACGAGGAAGTCGGTCGGGAGAATGAGCACGACTGCTGACAGGACAACGCCGAACCAGACGAGCGCCCTAACCCACGCACGGAGGTAGATGTGGCCGAGTCCCGGAGAGAGGAGGGACAGCACCACGGCAGTCGTTCGATGTCGTTTCTCGTGAGTGAGACTCATTGACTGGCTTCAGCGATCAGCTGGGATTAATCTTCTGTTGTCTTGGTGTCCGAACGTCGAGGCGCAATCACACGCCCGGAGCAGGTAGAGCGGGGTCACGTCTCGAAGTTGAGAGCTCTCCTGCTTGATTCGGCGTAGACGGCGCAGATTATCCCAGCCTCGTGTCTCGTGGCGCACGCCTGGTCGTCGTGCTGGAGAGTACGAGAGTTCGTCGTCGAACGCGGGTCGAATTTTGGCGTGACGAGATCAGTTGGGATTGATTCTGCTGAACTGCATTCGTGAGTATCCTTGTCATTTCCCGGGTTGTGAAATTAGCACCAGTAAGGTCGAATTCGGCGCGGGATGATTTTGAATAAGCGACGTAGATAATATAATGTGCGTTTCACACGGCAATGGAACGGGGTGATACCTGCCATCGCAAGCTCAAATGTCACACCCCTTCCGTACTGAACAGTCTTTTCCTTTTCACGACCTACGCTTCGTCGACAAAGTGGGGCACATATCTCTACAAGCAATGGAATATCCGTTCACGGATAAGACAATTTAGTGCATATGTAATCACACTTGTCTGGCGAACGGGTCGCCCGTTTGCGTTATCAAGTATCGGTTTTTAAGCTTCTCAGAGCCAGATAACCGGTATGACAGCTTTTGAGGAAAGTAGTGAGAAACCTATTTCGGAAGAATGCAATCACGGGGTGATGAGGCACGCCGGGACCGAATCAAGCGATTCTGGATGGGCCATCGTCGTCAACGAATTAACGAAGTCATTTGGAAATCTCCATGCTGTCGACGATGTCTCGTTCCGCGTTCCGTCCGGAGAAATATTCGGCTTTATCGGACCGAACGGGTCTGGTAAGACCACAGTGATGAAGTTGATATTGGGCTTGCTTTCGCCCGATTCCGGAACCGTCACTATCGAAGGTATAGACGTGTTCGCGGAGGGAAAAGCGGCCAAGGCGCACGTCGGTTATCTTCCGGAGCGACCGTCGTTCTACGACAACTTGACGCCCGTTCAGACGCTGAAATATTTTGCCAGACTCAAAGGCGTTTTGATTGATCCACACTCGATGCTAACCGAAGTGGGCCTCGGTCACGCTACAGACCGCCTGGTAGGGACGTTTTCAGAAGGCATGACCCAACTGCTCGGCGTGGCCCAAGCGATGATCGGTGACCCAGATGTGTATGTCTTTGACGAACCCACCTCGGCCCTAGATCCGCGATGGAGTAAGCGCGTTCGTGAGAAGATCAAGACATTGAACGGAAACGGTGCAACCATCTTCTTGTCCTCCCACGATCTCTCAGAAGTACAACATCTCTGCGACAGCGTGGCCATCATCGAAGGAGGCCGACTCATCGCCACCGATACGTTGACTGCGCTGAGCGAAGAATCGGGAGTCGACCATCGACTCGTGCTGACGATGCCGGACCTGGGAAGAAATGTCGAAAACTTTCTAGCGAATTTGGAAGACGTAGAACGGGTCGAGCGGGACGGAGATACCCTTACTGTGACTTCGCCTATATATTGTCGCGCGAAGATAATCTCATCACTGGTTGAATCGGGGTATAATATTACAGAAGTTCGCACATTCGAACCGACACTTGAGGATACTTTCATCGAAGTCCTCGAGATGAACGAATCAGAGGGCGAAAGATGAATGTCGAACCACAGACAATAGCTGCGGTCGCCCGTAAGGAATTTACCGACCACGTTCGCAATCGATGGGTCGGAGCACTAACCGTCATTTTCCTCGTGCTGACGATGGCTGCCGCCCTACTAACAGGTGGAGCGGCATTTGACGCGTCGGTGTTCGGGGACTTTCAGTCGACAGTAGCGACGCTCACAGGAATTACTTCTATCCTAATCCCTCTGATCGGAATTTTACTCGGATATGCGACCATCTCTGGGGAAGTCGAAAGTGGAACACTATCACTTGAGTTAGCCTATCCAGTCTCTCGCACGGAAATCTTGCTCGGAAAAGTAATTGGGTTAGGTACAGTCTTGGTCGTCTCGGCGCTCATCGGCTTCGGTTTCAGTGGATTGGTTATTGCGGTCGCCGATGGCGCTGGAAACGCGACGGCGTACGTCGACTTTGTAGGATTGTCTCTCTTGATTGGTATCCTCTATCTTTCACTAGCAGTAAGTATTTCAACCATTTTTGAGCGACGGGCGACATCCATCGCTGCGTGCATAGTGCTCTTCTTCTGGTCGATGGTTCATGGCATCGTGATCTTCAGTCTCTACTTTGTGACGGGAGGCAGTTTGAATTCCCTGCTGCTTGGCGAACTTCCGGACTGGATATGGGCCTCAATCGTTTTGAGCCCCTTCGACATGTACCAACTCGCAGTTATGAAATCTGTCGGGAATTTCCTTATAACACCAGGCTATATGTCAATAGAGTTCTTGATTGGCGTTCAGTCTGGGTGGATAGTCGTTGCACTCGGTATTGCTTTCTACTCCTTCCAGAGACGAGACATGTAGATAGCGTTTCCAGTCCTCCCCGAGAACCCGATGTCGTCGATTTACGCTTGCGTCCTAGGAGTCCTCTCACGTGCCAGTGATGGTCTACGAAAAACCGGAAGAACGATCGCTCAGGTCTGTGGTCCCGTTGGTTCCGGTGCGGACCGGCGGTGTTTCGCCCACGATCCAATTGCGCCACCTAGTGCGCCGGGAATGGCGTAGAACGTGAGCATGAGTAGCCCGAGGACCAGCACGCTGAACGACACAACGAGGCCGCCGAAGAGCAACGTCGTGAACGTCGCAAGGGCTAACAGGACCAGCGACCCGAAGACGGTTGCGATACCGCCATGGGTCGCACCGGAACCAATTGTTCCGCCAGCGAGGTAGCCGGCGGTGAGGCCACCGAGGAGCCCGATTCCACCCCAGTACAGGAGCACGACTGAAGCTTCTGAACCGACGTAGACGAGGCCACTAATGAACCCCAACGCAAGGGTCATGACGAATCCAGTTATGACTGCTGTCCAGTTTATTTCCATGATCAATTGATACTACACTGTCAAAGAAAATAAACCCCATCTCAGGGGATCCGGATAGTACAATTGCACGGACTAGATTTATAATCAAACCTAAACACTATCCCGCTCGTAATCCCAATTGCCGTCGCGTTCATCTACGATATTCCCCCTCTGTTTGTTTGTCGCGACGCTCCCTCTCACGATCATCGTCGGTTACGGCCTCGAGCGGCTCAGCCCTGAACTGCAACTGTAGTTCCGCCAGGCGAAGTTGATGTCGGGTCTGATCGACTTCTTCAGAATCAGTGCCTCTTCCAATTACTGTTGCCGTTCGTCACCGTCGGTAGTATCTTCCGTATCTAGGGCACCTCGCGGATCGAAACTCTCATTTCGGTCTTCTACCGATGGGCGAAGAGCGAACCATTTGTGCGCCCACCTGACGACGGTGGATCGAATGAGACGGTACTTCCGGACCATCAACACCTCCTCGCCGAATCGTTCCCCGACTTCTTCGGCGATATCTCCGAAGAGCGTCTGTGGGACGAGACCCGCCTGCGCCGCTCCGGCGACGATTGTATCGACATCGTTCTCCTCGGCAAACTCGACGATAGCCCGGGCAACGTCTCCGTCCAGAATGACCGCCGTCTCGCTTTCAACTCCCGCTCGTTCAAGATCGGTGCGCCTCTCTCGAACGAATTCTTCTGCGTCGTCCCTGTCACCGGTTGCGACGTTCAGCAACGTCAAATCCGCACTGTATTCGCTGGCGAGCGTACCACCGACCAGTTCTGCATACGTCGCATGTGGACCGCCGTCTGTCGGGATAAGGATCGATTGCGGGACAACCGGACCGGCAGTTTTCGCCACGATGGCGTCGCAGGGAGCGTTTTCGACGACGTGATCGATCGTCGATCCGAGCACCGCACCGGTGATTCGTTTTCGCTGTCTGCGCCAGCCGAGAACGACGACGTCGCTTTCGTGCCGTCGCGTGAGATCGACGATACTGCGTCCTGCCGTCCGACCGACGGTGACGCTTCGGTGTGCCGGGACGTCGTCCGGCACGTGCTGTATCGCATCAGCGAGCAGCTCTCGTCCCTCGGAGACGCGCTCACCGCCCCGTTCGATCGGCGTCTGAACGGGCATCGTGACGATCGTCGTCAGTAACAGTTCGCCGTCGTTCCGCCGGGCGATCGCACTGGCGATGTCAACGAGCCGTTCCGCGTTTTCGGGTTTGTCGATCGGAACGAGCACCTGATAGGGCCATTCTTGTATGGCGCGTTCCTCGACGAGGGCCCGCGTTTCGGGAACCTCCGTCCGGCGAATGCGCCCCCGAGAATAGACCCAAAATACGACCACGCCGGATCCGATCCAGCCGACTGCGATCGCCTACGCGAGCGGGCTGTAGTTGAAGAAGTAGACCGCGAGGAGGAGCTTCGTGCCGATTCCGATCATGGGAACGTACGGAAACCACGGTGCCAGATACCCGTACGTGAGCTCCTCGCCGAGTTCGCGGCGGATCTTGATCATCGAGTAGTTCACCTGCAAGAACAACAGGAGAAACATCAGGTCGGTCGCCGCGGCGACCTGTGCGAGCGGAAGCGAGACGGCCATCACTGCGATCAATGTGCCGCTGAGTACGACCGAGACGTACGGCGTCTGATTCTCCGCGTGGATCCGGCTGAACGACTCGGGAAAGACGTGGTCATGTCCGAGAGCGTAGCCCACACGCGAACTCGAGAACGTCGTCGCGTTGAGCGCGGCCAACGACGACAGGATACCGGTCAGGAGGATGATCAGCGTCCCGTAGGGCAACAGTTGACCGACGGCCTGCGCGAGACCGAACTCGCCCAGGTGACCGACAACTTGCCAGACGGCCGGGTCCGCCGGGAGGTCGGTGATCGTCGTGCCGCCGATGCTATCGGTCGCCCGGGCGGCCTCGAGGAGGTCAGGTGTGACGGTGATCGCACCCAGCATCACGACCCCGATCAGAATATAGAGGGTGACGACGATGAGCATCGAATAAAATGCCGTGTTGAATAGCGATCCAATCGGCTGATGTCACGGGTTAGAAGGACGAAGCCGAGGAAATCGATTCTGACCTATGGAAGTCGATCTCCTCGACTTCGTTGAGCAGTGTCGGCACCTAGCCAAACAAGCGTTGGGGAAGCACGCGGGCGAGCCCGCCAGCGGCGGGTTCGCCCGCTGGGTGCACGTCGTTCTGCACTGTTTCCGGCTCGAAGACGGCCACAGCTACCGTGAAACGCCGAATCGGCTGAAGTACATGACCGAGATTCGTGATGTGCTCGGCTTAGACCGAGACGATCTTCCTGAGTTCACCACGATCTACAAATCGTTCGACCGTCTCAAAATGTGGGTGTGGCGGGCGTTGCTGCGCTGAAACGCGCAGCAACACCCGCAGTCTGGTCACGCAGCTCTCGACAGTACGTTCTTCGACCGCCGCTCAGCCTCCTCGTACTACCGCCAGCGGTCTGGAAGTGACGTGCAGACGCTGAAAGTGACGACAGTAACCGATGTAGACTCACTCGCTGTTCTCGACGTGCATATCTCAGCACGGTGGAAACACGATACGAAGACTGGGCCGCAGGTCGTCCGCCGGAACGCGGACGACCTGCTGTCCGTCTCGGCTGACAAAGCCTTCCACAACTGGCACACCAAGTACGAATTCTATGCGCTCGGTGTCGAACCGCTCATCTTACAACGTGGATCGAGACCACTCACGGTAGGACATAACGCGCTCATCCGGGCAAAAGGCTACTCACAGCGCTGGATGGCCGAAACTTCCTACTCAACGACGAAGCGCTCGCTCGGCGACGCCGTGCGAGCGCTGGGCTGGTATCGACAGTTTCGTGAGATCGTCCTCATGTTCGCCATCGCCAATATAGAACTGCTCTGTGAGCCACTCTAACTATGATTCAGTAGCTATTCAACACGGCAGAATAAAAGACCGCTTTCGGGACGTTTTCGCGGGGATCGATGACCTCGCGTCCGGATTGGACGATGATTTCATATCCCTCAAAAGCGATAAAGGTCAGCCCTATCGCGAGAAAGACACCTCCTGCGCCGTTCGGCGTGAACGGCTCGAGATTATCAATCGTTACCTGAGGCGATGAGACGGCGACTCGAAAACCGGCCACGATAACGACGACGATAACAGCCAGTTGGAGTAGCGTGACCACGTTTTCGGCAAAGCTAGTTTCTTTCGTCCCGCGGTAATTCACGTATGTGAACGCCGCGGTCGCAAGGACGGCGAATCCTTTCTGTAATTGAACATCGGAGAAACCCAGCGTGAGGTCAAAGTACGCCGTGAGAATGAGCGTGACGAACGAGCCGAACGTGAGCACGTAGAGGGACCCGGCGACGGCGTGGGCGAACCAGCTCATCCACCCGGAAATGAACGCTTGCGACCTGCCGAGTGCCGTTCGGACCCACAGGTATCCCCCACCGGGTTCCGGAATAGCACTTCCAAGCTCGGCGTAGGTCATTGCGGTGAAAATAGTGATGACGCCGTTGAGCGCGAACGCGAGGACCAACGCCGGACCTGCTTCTCCGGCTGCGAGCCCCGTGAGAACGAAGACGCTCCCACCGATCATCGCACCGACGCCGAGGAGAGTGATATCCGTGAGCGTCAGTTCTCGGGCGAAGTCCGCACTGTCTTCGCCGATGGCAGTCGCTTCACGGGACTGGTTATCTCTCATTCTCACGTGACCCGTTCTGATCCTCGAACGGCTTTCGGTGCCCCTCCTGCTCCGGTGGCGTGTTCAGTTTATTCACCACGTGGCGTCCGTGAACGACGGCTCCGAGGAGACCGACCCATCCAGCGATCGTGAGTCCTGTCCCGATGACGAGACCGATGGACGCTGGCATCAGCAATCACTTTTAGGCACATCCACAAAACGCTCGTTCATCCATGCGCTGAATGACACTAATCGAAGTGTGTCTCGAGCAATGCGATCGATGCAAGAAGGAGCGGAGATATCGTATACCAACACGAATTCGAAACGCATCCTTCGTCGCCACCGGTCTGCCATCATAACTCGTCAATGTCTGATTCAGACACCTCCGAGTCACTATAGAGCAACGTTGGGAGTCGTTGCTGGATAAATACAACCGTGACGACCATGATGATGGGACCTAGAAAGATGCCGTACCATCCGAACGTCACCGGTCCCAAGAGATACGCGAACAGGACGACACTCATTGGAAACAGCCGTCCAGAAAGACGTGGTCTCACGTACGTTCGGATAATGCCATCGTACAGAACGCCCATAACGACGTAAAAAACGACAGGAAACCAGAGAGCAGTCGGATCCGTTCGAATCGCCTGTACGGCGAGGAAGCCGATAATGACAACGTAGACGACAGTCCTGCCGACGAATGGGATAATCGATGCGAGTCCGGTAATAATAGCGAGCAATAGAACTTGTGGAATCGCGATCCCCGATGGCGCGATTGCGTTGAGGAGGAGGTAGATACCGCCGGCCGAAAGCATGATTGCGAAAATCGTCAGCGTGTACCCGAAAAAGATCGACTCTAATCCCTCGTCAATCTGACAAAGGAATAGATCTAACGGAGACTCCTCGGCGATAAAATCGGTCCGGACCCATTCGATAAGCCGTCGTTCGTCGCGAACGAGAACGAAGGCAAACACAAACGTGACGAAGGCAAGATACGTGGCCGTCAGAAATCGCTCGAGAACGCCGCGAACCCACAGCCCAACCGTTGTAACTGTCGGGTCAGTAGCGAGATCCTCCGCAATCGGATACAGTTCGGCTACTGTCGTTGGTAAATCGTCTGGGTGGGGGTTCGGAAAGAGTAATTCGAGAATTTGCTCGAAGTCGGCCAGCTCTAGCGTCGCGAACTGTATGAACGCCAACGTCGTAATGATGGCTAAGATTGTCACAAACGGTAGGACGACGAGTCCGAGCGTTACGGCGGCAGACATTCCCGATGAAAATCCACGGCGTTGCAACGTTCTCGAAAGTGGACGAGCGATGTAGTAGAGGAATATTCCGAACACGAACCAGCCGAGGTAGTCTCCCAACACGACTATCAACACGACAGCGAGTGTGAGTGCCAAGGCCCACCACCCGATCTTCGCCCGTAACCACGCCGCGTCGAGATCGTCGTTCGGGATCATTGACAGCGAACGAACACCGTTGAGGAAAAAGACACTTTGGTACGGATTTGTGACAAGACGATACTGGCCGACTTTGACGACGGTAGACGGGTACGGACGGGTCCCAATGCACGAACGGAAGGTGCAGCACTGGAATTCTCGACGAAACACGACGGACGAATGATAGAATTCACCAGTCTGTCCTCATGCTCATCTTCCTTGCATCATATCGACACTGATCATGATAACGGACATGCCTATGAAACTCACTCGAGCATTATCCCGCTCCATGCCCTACGGTCTATAATGGCGATGAAGACGACAAACGAGTCTCGAGACGACGGAAAGAGCCGACTGGGTGGTCGAGCGCACGTTCCGCCTCCTATCATCGAGTCGTCTCTCGGTGATTTGAGTCGAGTCCTGGGAACCGATTGCAACGGATCGACACGACGTCTGGTGTTATTCCCTACATCAGAGGCAAATAGAAACGGACTCAACGATGTCCTTGTAATTCCGTACATCATAGAAGAGCGGGATCGCTCCTCGCCCTGCAAAATCCTTACGTACCGTCATGAGGGCAATGTAGATTTCTCAATATTTGGTTGCCAAAAACATCAGGTATTGCTCGATGAAAGCAATCGATGTGGATCTGATCCAGAATTGAGCAACAGTAACGATACGAGTCGCATCGCACACACCATGGACGAACCGTTCGTCAGACGCAACTACCCAAAATGATGAACTTCCTCGATCAGGATTTTCGAGATATCCTGGCGTCCGAACTTGTTTCCGTCACCGGCGGGTTGGTAACGGGTACAGTAATGGCCACTCAAGAAAGCCTCCTCTTGGCGATCCCGGAAATACTCATCATTTTTCCTGGTTTTTTAGTCGCATTAATCTCGCGTGTAACCCCGTCACGTCGGACTCTGGCCCGTTCTGGAAGTAAGTCTCGAAGCCGTTCGGCCGCACGCTCGGCGCGATACTCTTGTGCAAACGCGAACAGACCGTTTATGAGGACGACAAGGACGATGGCGATCCCGAGTTCACCCATCCCAGCGACGAAAGCGAGCGCGCTCGCCACCCAGAGCAAAATTGCGAAGAAGTGAATGAACTGTTCGACGAACAGACGCCAAGCCGGTGGAGGCCGCTGTGCCGGGAGGACGTTTGGACCGTCGCGCCGTCTTCTCTCAGCCACTTCCGTTTCAGAAAGGCCACGAACGTGACGGATAGAAGGCGAATTCGCGGGTTTCCGCACCATTCACCGACAATGCACAACGACCAGGTCAATAAACCCCTTCAGCAGGTAGTTCTCCAGACTACCAACGGTGGAGTATAGTGTATGGTATCAACATGAGTTAGCCACCGACAGACTCTGGGACCTACTAGTCATGTACTCCACAACATGAGCGACTGCTTTGATATTATGCGGAAATCGGGTGCGATATAGGGGAAGATTTGACCGTTTCCGCGGTGGAAAGTAGTGGGACAGGGATGTAGTACGGTATAGCTATTGCGTTTGACTACTCCTTCGATCGAACCGTCAGGACAGGTATCGGTGCGTGCCTTACGACCCGCTCGGCAGTACTCCCGATGAGGACGTGGTCTAGTCCGGTTCTTCCATGCGTGCCCATCACGATGACGTCGATGTCGTTTTCGTCGCTATAAGCCAAAATCTCCTCAAAGGGTTCTCCTTTTCGGACCTCCGTGATGACGTCGATTCCTTTTTTATCACACTGCTCTTGAATATCTTCGACCCCTCGTTCTGCCACAGCTTCCGGGTCGTATCGGATGTGATCACGAGTGACGACGTACGGGACAACTGCAAAGGCATACACTGTTGCCCCGAATTGTTCTGCAATTGCGATTCCATTTTCGACCGCATGGACCACATTTTCGCTTCCGTCAGTCGGGATGAGAATGCGTTCGTACATCGAAGTTACGTATCGAAAACCGCTCGAATAAAACTGGGGCTTGCAAACTGTAGCAGGTGGGGTATAATTATCAGGGCATGATCGTGGCGAACGACGATTAATAGGTGTCTCGAGGCGTCTGCGATCGTTTTCTGCGATTAACCGCGCGTGAGCCCAGTGTGTGCGGTGTTATTCGAAATTGAAAAGCCGAATGTGATCGCTTTTCGTCCCAGTACGCTCGAGGCGGCGAGGGAACGGCTCTGCGAACCAAGAGATCGTTTCCCATTAGTTACCGCACGGTGAGTATCCACCGACTGGTTCCGGACGGTGAAAAACCTCATTGGTGGTTTGCAGATGGTTCTATCTGAAGGGGAATCGTAGTGGCTAACATACGTCGATGATGGCGCAATCGATCCTTCCAGACGCACTGAAAAAGAACGGATGGCGTTCACGTCCGAACCGAAAGAGGACATCTACAAACAGATTAGACTTCCTTCCCTCGAAGTCTATGCGGTATTAACGTGATGGTGTCCCAACTTCGGTCCACTGTAGAGAGAATCGGCGATTCCGAAAGATGCGTTCGAAGCGAAAGGTACGGGTGAACTTCCATCCCCAATTAAGCGATGATTCATGAGAGTCAGCTAACGAACGAGGTACTCGCGTTTATAGCGACCTATGGATTCGTCGCCGTCTTCGTCTACATGGTCCTCGAAACATCCATGCTACTTCACTTCGTCCCGAGCGAAGTCGTACTCCCCGTAGTAATCTCGCTTCTGGTCTCTGATATACTGACGTTTTTCATATTCATTACAATTGCGACCGCTGGCGCAGTAGTGGGTTCGCTCGTGGCGTATTATCTGATCGGGCGAAACACCGAACGCGCACTTCGTGTGTACGGTGGCTATATATCTCGATCAATCTGACATTGACCGTGGGGAACAGTTGTTTGTCCGCTGGGGGGAGCCCATCGTCCTCTGGGCACGACTTCTCCCGTTCGTTCGCGCGTTCATTTCGGTTCCTGCTGGAATGGCGTCGATGGACATCCGCCGATTTACACTCTACTCGGCACTCGGATGCCTCACGTTCAACACGAGTATTACATATCTTGTTTTTATGGGAACACGTGCAGGGACACCCCTCAGACGTGCGTTCGAAGCCACGATAGCGCTTCTGACCTTCAATCTTGGATATCTATGGGCCCGGCCCATGACCCTCGCATTGCAAATCATTGGTTTTACCGGCCTGTTTGTGATTGTCTGGTCAAACCGCCAGTGGATCCGAGCAAATCCGATTGCCGCCGCGCAAGTGACCTTGCGGACAGTCCGTGTTGTTGGAATTACCGTTGGTCTTCTGCTGATCTCAGCATCCATCGCTACCCCCAGTGACGCATTCTCCCTTGTCGCGTGGGTGTGGAATGATCCTCGCTTTTTCGTCCACCTTGGCGCATCGCGGCAAACTGCGCTCGCCCTTTCGGGAATCTCCCTACTGATTGGCGCACTGGCAGTTTATCGAGTTGGAGTCCACCTTATCAGTACCTATTCAGGACCGTAACGACGTGAATGGCTGGCCCATAACCGAACCGACACTATCTATATGGCATGAATTAGACATTCAACCAAATCATCAACAGGAAATGAGTCTATAGATAAGCAAGACGAATGACCGCACAACGAGGAGGGTTACGCTGAATCAGTTGCATCTCCTGCGCTCTTTGAACGTGAATTTATTATTGGAGAAAATCCTATTCGGTCCACTATATCAACTCCTGGCGACTGTACCCCGACCAGTTTTGAACATGTCTGTGGTACCAGGCATATGAGTACAGATACGAGAGCGGCATTCCCCCAGAACGAAGGCCTTGAATCGTTAGATTACGCGGCGATCGTTCTCGCAACGATATCAGGGCTAATCCATTTCTATGAGGGGTACGAGGATCTGGGGGAAGGAATTCTTCCGATACTCTTTATTCTTGCCGGAGTTGGTTTCTTCATGTGGATCGGTCTTCTCCTCGTCAACGTCCCAAAGAAACCGATCTACATCGCCGGCTTCGTCTTTACAGCGATTCAGTTTGTTATGTATTTCGTGCTCAATTGGCCGCAGATCTACGAGGCAATTGGAGTCATCGACAAAGCGGTCCAACTGGTACTCATGATCGTTCTCGTCGTACTGTACCGACGAAATTCTCGGTGAGAGAACTTTCCATAATCGGTCATATATGGTCGTTTTCACGCCCGTCATCTGTGATATCATTCGCTCTGCCGGTGCCAGTTAACCATTCCATGGCCTGAGTAGAGGGAATCCGGAATGGCCTCATTCGGGGGAGCGCCTCAGCAGATAGTCGCTACTCGTCGGCTTCCCGAAACCGGTCCGGTTTATCGATCGATGTCAGCGATCGGTCACTGACGATTCTTCGCATGGCGACATCATTCGGCGGGTGACTAACTACCACGTTCAACTGGTATTACGTTCCTGAATGTGTTCCGATTCTTATGTCGACTCTGCTTCGGTTCCCGAGGAAGTCTCCGCCTCGGTCTCGGTCGCTAGATACACGAGCCCCCCGACGCACACGAGTATAAACAAGCCGCCGAGCGCAGCTAGTGCGGCTTCAGCCCTGAAATGCTAGCTTTATTTGCGTAGAGCGCCTCTAGGATGTGTTCAGAAATTCTCTGGAGTAACTCATGCCACGAACACAACAGTACTCTGTCGATCTGTCTGCCGATGAACGAGCGGAGCTGAATGCGATGCTTTCAGCGGGCACGTACAAAACGCGGGAACTCACACGTGCACGGTGTCTCTTGCACTCGGATGACGGCTTGACTGACCAGCAGGTCAGTGAAGCCGTCGGCTGTCATCCCGGCACAGTGGGACGCGTCCGGAAACGCTACACCGAGGACGGCCTTGCGGCGAGTTAATGACTAAGATAACTTTTGAAAGTCAAGGAACTTCTGACACCACTTCTTTGCAAAGCTGATACGCTGTGTTATTTGTTCGAATATTTCCTGAACGAGATCTTTGAACCAATCTTCATCGTCAACGATGATTGGACACATCGTCCACTTGAGGTTGTCCCAGACCCTCTCGATTGGGTTAAGGTGCGGTGAGCTTGGTGGGAGAAAGATCAGATCAATCCCAAGGTGATGGGCGTGCTTGCGCGTGTGTATACAGATATGAGACCCATGCTTATCCAAGACGAGCAGAATCCGTTTGCCGGGATTCTGCTCGCGAATCCTCTCTAAGACCTCGCAAATCCGTTCTTTCTCCTCGGTTTCTTTGAACGTGACGAGGCTCTCACCGTTGAGTGCGTAGAACCCGACAGCCGAGTCTTCCATCTTGACGAGCGGTCGTTCGATATGAGGATCATCCACGTACCACACCCGGCGCGAATTATCGTACAGCTGTGGTTTTGACGCGTCAAAGAAGCCGAGGACGGTGCCGCCATCGGTGCAGATCTCCTCGTCAACGACCCAGCCGTCGTCAGTTTCACCCTCGCGTTTGTTGTGTGGCTGATCGTCCTCGTCGAGCGCGTCATAATGATCAAGATAACTTTTGCAAATATGGACTGAGGAATTGATCGATCCAGGACTTGGCAAATCCGAGTCGATCGGTAAGGGTGTCGAAGAGACGGCGAGCGAGAGTTCGGAACGCGCTCTCGCTCGCCACCACGATTGGCGAGGCAGTGCGTTTGAGTACTTTCCAGACCTGTTCAATCGGGTTGAGGTGCGGTGAGCCGACCGGAAGAAAGACGAGATCAATACCGAGTTGATGTGCGCGCTTGCGCGTGTGTTCACAGATGTGAGACGAGAAGTTATCCAAGACGAGCAGAATCCGTGTTCCCGGATTCTGCTCGCGGACTTGCTCCAATAGCGCACAGATGTTCTCTTTCGATTGATCTTCAGGGAACGTCAGGACACTTTCGCCGGTGAGCGTATAGCATCCGACCGCTGGTTCGTCAAGTTTTGCTTCGTAGGATCGCTAGACGAAGCTTGATTTCGGCGTTTTCACTAATGCCACCGCCGGTCGAAAACCGATACACTGCGGTTGATTCTACGGATATCTAACTGTTCGACGAAGATTGTAGACGGCACATTTGAGCACCATCTCGCGGAATTCGAGGTGCCAGCTTCGCGCACGCACGGCGGAGCCGAGCGTGCGCTTGATCGACGAAAAGACAGTCTCAACCATCCAGCGGCGATTGTACCAGCAGCTGCTCATCCGGGCGTTGTGTGCCCGGTCGAGCGAGGAGTAGATCCGGTGTTTGATCAACGGTCGGATGCGATCAAGATGAAGATCGTCTCGGAATGGCTTTCCATCGTAAGCACGGTCAGCGGCCAATGACCGCAGGTCCTCGGCGTTTCGCCGAGCGACCTGCGGACCAATCTTCGCATCATTTTTTCGTGGTCGTACAGTGAACATCGTAGACGTACAGCGTTTTCACGTCCACGAGGGCAGTGACTTTGAGCGAGCGAACGCGGTAGTGTTTTCGCGTCGCGTAGTACCGCGAGGGCTGGTCGCGGTCGAAACCAGTCGAGTCGATCGCGGCATGGCCAGTGCGTTTCTCGGCTGATTCGCCGAGAAACGCACGATAGGTCTCCATCGAGATAGTCTCAAACCAGTCACGCAGGACGGTAAAATGCGGAAGCCGCGTGAGGCCGATTTCGTCGAGAATGCCGGGCATTTCGCTCAACAGATCGATTGTCTGGCGGTAGGATTTCCCGAGTTCGATCCGCAGTGCTTGCAACGTGAGCATCGCCCATTCGGCGAACCCGCCACCCCCTACGGGGTCGGCGGGTTCGTCCGGATTCTCGACAACGTTTTTAGCTTTCGCAACGATTTCTCGGGTGAGGAGACGGAATTCGGATACCAAAGTAATCCGTCTCTTCGCTTTCTACGAAGATAACGAGATTGAGGCGACGCCGTCTAGCGATCCTACAGAGCATCAAGTTTCACCAGCGGTCGTTCCAGTGTCGGATCATCAACGTACCACAGTCGATGCGAATTGTCGTATGGTTGTGGATGCGAAGCATCACAAAAACCGACGACAGTTCCCCCATCCGTGCAAATATCGTCGTCGAGGACCCATCCTTCGTCCTCATCATCAGGACGCTTGTTATGTGCCGTCTCTGTCTCCTCGTCGAACGCGTCTGCGACGCGTTCTTCGAGGATTTCATCTGCGTTTTCTGGCCGAGAGGGGCGCTTTGGACGTGGTTTAGCGTAGGACAGTCCGAGATTCCGGAGGAATCGACCGAGATAATCCGGATGGTACTCTACACCGAACTCTTCGTCCAAGAGCTGATGAACTTCCTGTGCTTTCCAGGGTTGCCCCTCCCGGAGAAGTTCTAAAAGACGCTTTTGTTCCTCGTCACCGAGCTTCGGGGGCCTTCCGCCCCCGAAGTTCGGTGTCAACTGACCAAGTCCGCCATCGTTCCATCGACGCGCCCAGCGACTTCCAGTCGACGCAGATTTGCCAACGTCGTCGGCTGCTTCCTCGTACGTTGCTCCCTTGTAGAGACGTTTGACAAAGGTGAGTCGCTTGATGATCTTTGGATCGTCTGCTTCGTCCAGCAGCCGATCCAACTCCTGCTCACTTAGATGACGAACAAGATCGCCTCGCCGGTCTCCTCCCATCACTCGCCCGTCTCAGTCTATGCCCATAACTTCCGTCACTCATTACGACGCGCTCTTCGAGGATCTCGTCTGGATTCTCTGGCTGGTGCGGACGCTTTGGCCGTGGTTTTGCGTAGGAGAGCCCGAGATTCCGAAGAAAGGTACCGAGATAATTTGGACTGTACTGGACACCGAATTCTTCCTGGAGGAGGTGCTGAATCTCCTGTGATTTCCAGGGCTGATCTTCACGGAGCATCCCAACCAGCTCTTCTTGTTAGTCTTCGTCGAGTTTCGGGGGTCTGCCGCCCCCGAAACTCGGCATAAGCTCTTCGAAGCCACCATCATTCCAATCTTCCGTCCAGCGGGTCCCGGTGGCTGGAGATCGGCCTTCTCGATCGGCAGCCTCTGGAATTGTATCGCCTTGATAGAGATTCTTGACAAAACCAATTCGTCGAATATGGTGCTTGTCTTCGGCTTCTCGCAGTAACTCATCAATCTCTTCCTCTGGCAGGTGACGCTTAATCTCTGTTCGGCGTGATCCCATTACCTAAGTATCAAAATCCAATTGCAAAAGTATTCATACTCGGTACTTCCCGACTGGTGTGAGAGCTGAAGCTAAAGCGTGGGTCTGATGAGGAAGATGTCTGGTTGAGTGAATGTGTTCAAAACCCCTCAGCCAGACGGTGTTCTTTCGGACTCGGACGTGAAAGATTTAGCGGAAGACGTCATCTGCCAGCTCCCTTTGCCAGGGATCGAGGGCTCGCCCCTCGATCCCGGCGATATCTGGGCTGTCGTGGTTCTTGCAGCAGTGAACCAGACATCCATCTGGGAGACGTGCAAGGACAACGACAACGCTGCCTGTGACGATACTGTCATGGACTGGCTACATACGCTCAACCGAGAGTGGCTTGAGCGGGTTGCTAACCGCCTTCTCAAGGAGTTGGCGATGACGATCCTCGACCCTGATCGGTCGAGGATCGTCTCCATTGACTTCGTCGATAACCCCTACCACGGAACGTACGCCGATGAAGAAGGTGAACTCTGCCGCATGCACGCAAAAGACGGAACAACGACGTGCCACCGGTACTGCACGGCGTATCTCGTCTCGAACGGAAAGCCAGTGACATTGGCGATGACGTACGTCCGTAGTGATGAGAAAGAGGCCGATGCGGTCGAGCGCGTCCTCGACCGCGTCGAAGCCTATCCCTTCGAGATAGAGTTGCTCTTGGCAGATCGTGGCTTCTACAACGAACGTATTCTGCGCCGCTCACGGGAGATTGCTGCGACTGTCGTTCCCGTCCAAAAGAAGGGCAAGCGCATGAGGAAGAAGCTGGATACGCACTGCTCGTACATGACGACCTATCGGATGTACAAAGGCCGCGAGCGGGAACTGGAATTCCCGCTCGCGGTCGCTGTGTCGTATCACGCCGGAGATCGCGGGAAAAGCGGCGAGGTCGTTCGAGGCTATGTGGCGTGCGATCTGGCCGATCGCACGCCGAAACAAGTCGAACGACTCTATCGGAAACGGTCAGCGATCGAAACGAGCTACCGTGTATTTCGCCAAGCACGAGTGGTAACGACGACACAAGACCCAATTATCCGCTTCGCGTTCGTCCTGGTTGGATTTCTGTTGGAGAACCTCTGGCTTGTGCTTCGATGGGCGGTCGTCGCCCGCCCCCGGCGGGGCGGGCGCGACCTGCCCGAGGAATTCACGTTTAAAACCTTCTCTGACTGGATCAGGCATGCATTAGAGGAAGAGCTAGAGCGGACTTGGGAGGTCGAGATGAACGGCGTCGGTGTGCCAGAAGCATACGCGCTGGCCGCGGGCTGACGCCAGCCCGCGGCCTTGGGCAAGCTCCTAGTGAGCAACAGCATTCGCCTAGAACAGCGTATCTCAGCCTTCTTACTTCACTTCTCCTCATCCGTGGATTCTATTTCCTATTCACTCAGTTACCACACCGGCATTCACTCCGCTCGTCCATGACTCAGCACAGTTCACGAAGCGAGTCTGGGAAGTACCGATACTCATTATTCGTAGTCTCGGTCGCCATGAGATTCGCTACTACCGCCCGAAGTATAACCCTCCTGTTAGTTCCTCTCGGAAAGAGAGCTGCCCTTCGCTGCCGGTATCTGGTTTGACGGTGTAGACTCTCCCTGACGCGATCACCGTGTCACCCCCCATCGATTCAACAATTGACCTGAATGTTCTGGACGTGTTCGTCGGGATACTCTGCCGTCGCCATTGCTCGGAGTAGCGGCCTGAACACGTGGTGTGGGGGAGTCGCCGTCTGAGCCACCCACCTCCTCGTGATTCTGCGCCTTCCAGAGCATTTACGCCTCGAGCGAACAAATGATTCTATGCGGTAATCGAAATCCCACATCTAGTATGTCGGAACAACTTGGTCTCCGAGAGGTCGTCGCCATGGGGGTCGGCGGGCTCATCGGTGGTGGCATCTTCGCGGTACTCGGAGTCGCTGCCGAAATCGCCGGTAATGCCGCGTTCCTTGCGTACCTGATTGCTGGAGGAGTCGCAATGGCGTCGGGATACTCGTATGCACGGCTCACGGCCCACCTCGACGAAGAGGGTGGTTCATTCACCTTCGTCGAACACTATACTAGCAACGAGAACGTCGCAGGGCTGGTCGGATGGACGTTGATTGTGGGCTACGTTGGAACCATGGCGATGTACGCCTTCGCGTTCGGATCTTTCGCGGCGGATCTTCTCGTGGGTACATCCGGCACGTGGCTGCGAGGAGCACTATCGATTGGTATCATCGTCATGTTCACCGGAATCAATCTCATGGGCGTACGTGAGAGCGGCGAGTCCCAGGACATCCTCGTCTATGTTAAGGTAACTATCCTCTTCGCGTTCGGACTCGTCGGCCTCTGGACTATCTTTGTCGGCCACCGCGCCCAGCCGTTTGTCGGTGGCATCTTCTCCAAAGGTTTGCTTGCACCGATCGTGGGCATCGGTGCCATCTTCGTCTCCTTCGAGGGGTTCCAGTTACTCTCCTACGAATACACCGACATTGAAGGCGGCATCGACACCATGGAGGGGGGAATCTACCTCTCGATCGCCATCTCGACGGTGATCTACGTCCTCGTCGCGTTCGTGACGACGACAGTATTATCCCCCAAGCAGATACTCCAATCCAAGGAGACTGTCCTCGCTGTTGCGGCGAGCATGCTCTTTGCCGATCCGCTGATCCAACGGGCAGCGTTCGTTCTCGTCGCTGTCGCTGCGCTGTTTTCGACCACGTCGGCGATCAACGCGACGCTGTTTGGCACAGCACGACTTGCACACAAGGTGGCGAAAGAGGGCGCGCTGCCACAGCTGTTCTCGTTTCAGAACAAGAATGGGGTACCCACGTGGAGTTTGATCATCATCGCCGGCCTTACAGCCGTCTTCACGGCGCTCGGAACACTTGAGGAAATCACGTCGTTCGCGTCTATTGCATTCGCCCTGGTCTTCGGGACAGTTAATTACATCTGCTTTCGAGATTCTGACATCGACCGATCCCCGTTGATTCCCGGTATCGGACTTGTCGGGACCGTCGCGTTCCTCCCGCTGATCCTCTGGCATTACCTCCGAACACAGCCGACGATGTTCTACTACGTCGGCGGAATCTTCCTCGCACTCGTTATTTTGGAGTTAGCCTACTCGGAACGGCGTCGACTCTAATCGCCGTTTCGGTTTGTGATACGCAACCGGTACCCCGATCAGGCATACGCTGTCCCACCTGCGCTCTTCAGGGGTCCTACCGCTGAATCCTCAGACGTAGTGATCCCTCGATTCTCGTCAGCCGACTAAACCACGTCACTCCCCCTCGAACGAGTACGCCGCGCAGTCCGTCAATGCCGTACGTGAGCGGGTTGAATACGTCACGTACCGAATCACAGACTGGAAGTTCGTCATCGGATACAATGCACGGAAGAGGAGCGGGAAGAGGGCGAAATTGAAGACGAGGTTGAACGCGTGGAAATCGTTGATACAAGAGGCGAAGATCAAACCGACGCTGATGAAGGTTGCTCCGATTAGGATCATGACGTGTAATATGGCCAGTACAGCCTCCGACCAGTTTTCACCAGTGGCCAGAGAGGGCTACATCCTCGCTCCCAGACGAGGACCGGTTCAGCTCGACCGCCGAAAGCTTCCTTGAAGCGGAAGACGCCGTCCTCAAAGTTCGTGTTCGTGCTCCCGAAGTCATACGTCTCGTAGCCGTGCTCAATCCCCCACCGAAATACGCGGTCATAAAGAAGTTCAGACGCATGATCGTCGAAATACTCCTCGGGAACCGCTGCAAAAAAGCCGTGTATCGAGTCGTGTTCCTCGTCGAGTAATTCGAGCATCCCCCCAGCGTACTCGGAGTCGATCCGAATCGTTAACAGAAGCAATTGTTCATCCATCGCTTGCAATTGTTCGAAGAACGAAACGGGGTAGGTCACCCCATCGACGCGACTCATGACGCGCTGGTAGGTCCGGTGAAACCGCTGTAGTTTTTTCGGCGTGATCTCCTCCTCAACTATTTCGTAGTCGACATCCTTACCACGTTCGATTCCTCGCCGCCGAGTCCGGCTCATATCTGCGAGGATTTCGTCGTATCCTTTCGTGAGATTGAGGAGGAATCGACATTCCCGTCGATGCGACTTATAGCCAAGTGACTGGAAAATGTCGTTGTACCGCAGGTAACTCATGTCGAGTCCGCGGATCTGGTGGACGATTGTCCGTCCCTGACACAGATCCGGAATGGCCCTTAGTACGCGATCGAGTGATTCGTTCGTGTCTGTCGGAAGTAATGGCCCGCCGAAACCAGGGTAGAGTGACGAGAGACGGTTGAGTGGTGTCTTTTCGATTTCCACGACAAAATTTGGCATCACACCGATCATATTCCCGTCTTTGACGACGACTAAGTGCTTCGGCGTATAGTCTAGACCAGTCTCGACCGCATTGAGCCACTCGTACCGATGGAATACACTGCCTCGGCTTGAACGGTGGACGATCGCATTCCACTGTTCTTTTTCTATGGACTGTATTGTATCGGTGACAGTCAGTTCGATATTCGTCTTTCTATCCGAGGTGGATTGGTTTTTGAAATTCGAGAGTAGCCAACGGAGTCTGGAAGTCCTACAGCTAGTGTTGCCGGTATTTTCAGCCATCGATTGACTCAAACACGGATGTCATTTTAGTAGTACTGTTCGTATTCATGCTCTGATTCCAGTGCCGGCAGTTGATCCACTTTGTTACGGAAATGATCGGCCGATACGATGCTAAACGTAACGAAATTCGATTTGGTAGTTGTTGCCGCCTCAACCCGAATGCACAACGATTTTCGCCCCTTATCCACAGACAATTTACGGCGCCGGTTGATGCCATAGAGAACTCACCGATGCTCCTGACGTTTGCTAAAATAGTTCGATCAAACAAATTATGGAAAATTTCAGGTGCTTTTTTCTCTGTTCACTTGTTCCGATTCTTTGCTTGACGATCCAGTACCTGGGGATGCAGTCTTGGTCGGTACTTCGGTTTCGGTTGCGAGATAAGCTAATCCGCCAACACACAGTAGTATAAACACACTACCTAGAGCTGCCAGTGTTCCGATACCGTTCTGGTAGAATATTCCAAATACGACAATCACTGCGCCGAGAACCATGCTAAGGAGTAACGAACTGTACAGTAAGGTTTCGCTTGTCATGTTATAGCATACGTCCGAGGGCGTAATAAATGTTCACAATGGGTGGATAGGCTCGAATCGAGTAAAATCACACCTCTATGATAGCGATGGCGGAGTCTGCCGTGCAAGTAAATCAATAGAAGTGAGGTCGACAGGCCAAAGTGATTCGATGAAAAGCACCGCGTTCTCACCCCTCGTCTATCGTTGTATTCAAACGTACGGTGAAACAGCGTCACTCGTCAACATAGACTATCCGCGATGAACGATGGCTAGATCGCACTCCAATTCGTAGACACGCTCGTAGGTTGGCGACAAGATGAAACGGGATGGACCACTTCGATCGGTACTCGCGCCAACGATGGCGATGTCGTAGTGAGAGGCGTTGCGTGTGAGGAACTCCTCGACGGATCCGTGTTCGATCCGCGTCTCGACCGGGACCGAAAGGGATTCGACGACGTTCTCGAGAAGTATCTCAGTTGCCCGTCGCTCACCGTGCTTCGAGATACACGAACAGGCGCTGATGGTCCCCCCATCCGAAACGAGGCGCTGTGCAAAGTCCAACATCGTATTGGCTAGCTGGCCAGACGAGCGAACCATCACGAGGAGGTGCTGCCATTCGGTACGGCCGCTTGAAGGGCGAAACACGACGGTATCGATGGTCCCTGAGAGCAGCGTCCGGACGAACTGAGCAGGCACGCCCTCGTCCGTTTCGTAGGGTGCACAGATCAAGTCGCAGTTCTCTGTCCCGGCCGTCTGTAAAATCGTCTTTCCTGCCGGGCCCGTATCGACTGCTACGACGTATTCACAGGGAACATCCACCTCGCTCGTGATCCGTTCCGAAAGACGGTCGAGGCGCTGGAGCGCTCGGTCAGTGATCTGCTCCTCTGCTTTACTGGTAATATCGTGAGTTTGCCCCTCAACACCGTCACTCTCGGTCGGGGACACCGTAGATCCTATTCGGTCCGCTGTCTCCTGAATCGCATCCTCACTTACCGTCTGCATGAGAACGACCTTTCCCATTTCGTGAGCCGCGGCGAGTCGCGCGGCGAACAACGCCAGTGATACAGTGTCATCACCGCGAACTGGAACGAGTACCTTGTCGTCACCGCTCGTTGACTGGAACAGGTACCGTGAACGCTCACGGTAGAAGTGCCGTCGCCAGACAACGAAGATGCTCGCGACGAGGATACTTGAGACGACGATACCCACCACGTACGTGAGCTTCTCCGATCCGGTTACCAGAATCAGCAGCGCCGTCGAAAAGGCCGTCGGCTCCTCGAATTCTAGCATCCAGGTCAAAAGACCGGTGAGTAAGATCCCCAGCGCTGCCGCACCGGCGTGCACCCGAAACTGCTCCGGCGGTACAATGTAAAGGAAACGAGCCGTCAGTTCGAGAGCAAACCACCCACAGAGCGCGCCTGTCGTCATTCCACCAACGAACTTCCGTGGTGTGGAGTATCTCCCGTCAGGATCTGCAAAAAGCGTGTACGTACCAGATGCGAGCGGGGGATAGACAAAAAACGAGATGATCGGGGAAGCGTTCGAGAGCCAGGTGATCGATCCAATAAGAACGGGGATGACGAAGAGCGCGGAGAAGTGGAGGAGATTTTCGGTATCTTCGAGCCACCGCCGCAACGATTTCAATTCCCGTCGTTTAAGACGTCGCGCGTGGCGGCGGATCGAGTAGTATCGACCTCGCAGTGACTCGAGCATGAGTGAATGTATCGGGTACAACGGGAAGAAAATGTGGTGGTATACTGTTGCCCTGAAACTCCCGATCAGTAACCGAAACATTAGTTGGGCTCTTTCCTCAAGTCCTAGGTGATGACGGACGGTACAGCGGACTCAGAGCCGACAGTAGCGCCTGAGTCCGACAGCGACGTCGAGACGGAGCTATCGCGCGACATGAGCCTCTTCGACATCACCTTCATCGGCGTCGGGGCGATGATCGGTGCCGGCGTATTCGCCCTGACGGGCTTCGCTGCCGGCCTGGCCGGACCGGCACTTACGCTGGCGTTTCTTCTGAACGGCTTCGTGGCCATATTTACGGCCGTCTCGTATGCGGAGCTGGGGGCCGCCTTTCCCGAAGCCGGTGGGGGGTACCTTTGGGTAAAGGAAGCGCTCGTCGACCCGAACGGGTTCTTCGCTGGCTGGATGAGCTGGTTTGCCCACGCCGTCGCCTGTTCACTGTACGCTGTCACGTTTGGCGTCTTCGTAACCGAATTCGTCGTCTATTCGGGCCTCCTTTCAGAGGGGTTCGTCCTGTTTGGAGTCTTCGATCGACTTCTGCTTGAGAAGCTACTCGCCGTCGTCGTGGTGAGCCTGTTCGCCTACATCAACTACCGCGGTGCCGAGGAGACCGGCAAAGCGGGCGTCGTCGTGACGGGCATCAAGGTAATCATTCTGACCGTCTTCGTTGGGTTCGGTATCCTCGCGACGATCAATACGCCGAACTGGCCGGCGAAGTTCGTCGCCCACCCTGAATTCGCCCCAAACGGCGTTATCGGCGTCATCGGTGCGATGGGATTCACCTATATCGCGTTCGAAGGATACGAAATCATCGTTCAATCCGGCGAGGAAGTTGTCGACCCCGGAGAGAACGTTCCGAAAGCCGTCTTCTATTCGTTGATGATCGTCGTACCGATCTACATACTCGTCTCGTTCGCCGCGCTCGGCGGCATCAGCGTCGGTCCCGAACTGGCAGCGCATGCGAACGTCGCCAGTGACGCTCCGACCTGGCGCCTGCTCGGAAACCTCGGTGAACTCGGTATCATAGAAGCCGCCGGTCAATTCGTTCCGTACGGCGTCCCGCTGTTGCTCGTCGCCGGTCTGACGGCGACGATGAGCGCGTTGAACGCGACCGTCTATTCCTCTTCTCGTGTCTCATTCGCGATGGGGCGGGATAGGGCTCTTCCCGCGGTATTCGACCGTATCCATCCCGAGAAGCGGACGCCACATTGGGCGATTTTCCTCTCGACGTTACTCATCGTGTTGATGGCCATCGCACTGCCCATAGAGGCGGTCGCCGCCTCGGCAGACATTATGTTCATTCTCCTCTTCGTCCAAGTCAACTGGACGGTCATCAAGATGCGCAAGACCCATCCGGATCTTCCGCGCACGTTCGAGGTACCCTACATGCCGTGGCCGCCACTGATCGGTATCCTCCTTCAGCTCCTGCTCACGCCGTTCCTCCTCTCCGCGCTCGGTTTGGAACTCGGTCTTGGCCCGGATTCACACGGGTTTATCGCACTTATCACTACCATCATTTGGATGGTGTTGGGCATCGGTGTCTACTACGGCTACTCAGAGCGGAAAGAAATCGAAAAACTCGAGGAAGAGACGCCGACCGTGGCCACGGAGCAGGCACCGGCAACGCAGCGTCGTGCGCGGGATCAGCGGCTTCTCGTCCCGATCTCAAATCCCGATAGCGTCGATCAATTGATGAAAACCGCGCTCGATCTTGCAGCGGAGCGGAACGCAGAGATCGAGGTGGTGAGCGTCGTGGAAGTCCCTCGACAGACACCACTGTCCGAAGGACGAGAATTCGACGCACCCGAACGTGACGTCATCGAACGGGCGATGACCTACGCAACAGAAACCGAACACGATATTCCCGTAAGCGGCACGGTCCGAATCGGTCACGACGTGGGGAAGGCGATCCTAAATACGGTTTCGCAGGACGAGATCGACCTGGTGTTAATGGGTTGGCGTGGTCGGAGTCACCGGACCGACTACGTCCTCGGGAGCAATGTCGACCAGGTTGTGACCCAGGCGCGGTGTGACGTCCTCGTAAAGCGAATGAGCCCCACAGACGACATCGATTCGATTCTCGTGCCGACTGCAGGCGGCCCCCACGCCCAGTTCGCCGCCGAAGTCGCACGGGCGATCGCCCATTCGACGGACGCGACCGTCGAAGTGATTTACGTCACCGCGCCCGGGGAGGCCGGGGCTGATGAGGCGGAGCGAATCCTCAAGCGAACCGCAGCCGTACTCGAGGATGTTGATGTTACAACCGAGACCATTGAGGGTGACGACGTCTCGAATACGATCGTGGAACGAGCCGAGAACCACGACGTAACGATCGTCGGGTCGTCTCGAGAAGGACTGTTACAACAACTCGTGTTCGGATCCGTTCCCGAAGAGGTCGGACAACGCGTGAATGGAGCGGTAATCATGGCAAAGCGATACATCGGGATCAAATCACGGGTAACGCGCTGGTTTCGAAACCAGCGAAACTGAGTTTCAAATGTCACAGCCTTTGCCGGCCGGAGCAGTACTGTCCCGTTCAACTGGCTAACTACTGTCATGGCCTAACCTAGTCGTCCGATATTACAGAGTCGACCGAGAACTGACAATCCCTGCTCAAGCGCAGTTCTTTCAGTCCGCAGATTCCTCGACACCGGGCGTAATGTACGGAATTTCTTCTTCGATAATACGTCGTTCGAAGTAGAGGAGTTCGACGAGGAAGACAGCGGCAGCGATCAATATAACCGCGAAAAAGGTCCCTCGTTGTTCGACATAGAGGTGATACAACATCAGGAAGAAGAAACCGATTGAACCAGCGGCACCGACGACAGGCGGCGTCGCGTTGATCTGATCCGCGTTGCGCCGAGTGAACGCGAGGACGCTCATCGCCCCGAAGACAACGATGAAGGACAACGACGCGAACGACGTGATCGCTTCCAGACTTCCGTAGGCGGTAAAAGCCATAGTGACGAGTCCAAGGAGGAGGAGTGTTCGCGTCGGGACGCCGCTCGCGCTTGTGTCCCCAACTCGGTCGGGAAGGAGGTCGTCCGAGAGCATTCCCTTGGCGAAGTATCCGGCTGAAAAGAGGGTCGCGTTGATTGCACTGCCTGTCGAGAACAGCGCAGACAGAGAAAGGACGATTCCACCGGCGGTAGCGTAGCCGATAACGCCGGCAATCGTCCGTGCAGCCTCGGTAAGGGCGGTGTGCGGATGCGATTGCAACGCCTCCGGAGCCAGGTTATACGTCGCGACCGCCACGATGACGTAGATAAACACAGCACTCGGAATTGCGATGTAGATCGCTTTCGGAATTTGGTCGAGAGGATTGTCCAAGCTCTCCTGATCATAGAACAGCAACTGCCAGCCCTGAAACGCGACGAACGAGACGGCACCCGCCATGATTGGACTGAATGTCGTGATCTCGGATATCCCCAGGTTCACAGGACCCGGTGATGCAAACAGCACGTAGACGATGCCGCCAACGCCGAAGGTGAGCAAGACGAGTACTTTCGCACCGACGAGGACATTTTCGGCCGACCCCGTGGCACGCGCTCCGAGCAGATTGAGACCGACGAATCCGGCGACGGCGAGCACGGAAATAACCGGTCGAAGCGCCAGACCGGCCATCGAATCAGGGACGAGGGGGAGAGCGACTGCGAACTCGCCGAAAGCGAATGCGTACATCGCCATCGAGCCGATGTACCCGACAAGGAGCGTCCATCCGACTATACCGGCGAAATCAGAGTTCCCGGTAAACGACTGGACGAACGTCACCGATCCGCCGCCACTCCCGTCCTCCGCGGTAACGAGTTCGTTCAACCCAACATAGGAATACCCGGCGCAGATGGCTACGATTCCCGCCAAAATAAAGGCAAGCCACGTCGCTGCGCCCGTGATCTGAGTCACAACACCCAACACGGCGTAGATGCCGCCGCCGATCATGCCACCGAGGGCGATCGAGACAGCCTCGGTGAGTCCGAAGTTTCCTTCGCTCATGGATCGTCGACATTACAAGTTCGAGCCGGGTATGTCTGTTCCCATTGGTGGGATTTCCGCATCGCCTCCTTCAACTCCAAAGAGTGGTTTAATCGTGACAGATCACGAACAAAACGTCTTCCCACGGTAGAAAGATCTCGTTTCAGTATGATGGCTACAGGAATGTTATTACTCATCTTCGTCCGGCTACTAACCCCCAGAAAACTATTCCATCTGAAACCGATCGGGTTCCAACGCTAGATCAGTTCGCTTATCCTGATATCAGTAGCTCTAATAGACGGAATACCAGAGACGCAACGTGTGACAAATAATCATTCGGGCAACGCGAATCAATCTCCCCTGATATGGACCTGACTCGATCCATCAGTTCCCCAAATCATCGTGCTAACAGCACCAAAGCCGAGATAACAACCCCTTAGTTATTGTTACGTCGGGATCGGAAGTCGATTAGCGAATAATTTTCTGATTATCTGGCGGGACGCCATTGAGCACAGGAAGTACCAAAAGATCCAGGCCGGCATAAAACCGAATACGGCTTCTTGCCACCTGACAGGGCCAGCGATGGGAAAAATCATACCTATTTCTCCCGCGGCGAGGTGTCCACCCCGAATTTTCCAGCGCAGCCAGAGAAAGACCGGTATCGTCAGGAGCATCGTCCAGACCATGGGCCGGAACTGAAGCTTGAACATCCCCACGTTGTCACCCGCGGCCTCCATCTGCTCTTGCCGAATTCGTTTGAGCACCTCGTCATCACCCCGCTCTTTGGCAGCCGTGCGCCGCTCACTTAAGTCACGCATTCGCTCTCGATACGCCTCCATCTTCTCGTAGTCCATGAGCCACGACTGTAACACAGTCGAATAGAGACCTGTTACGACCGCCAGCAAAATCACGACAGCATAAAAAGGCACGATATCCGTAAGAGGGGCCAGAAAGATGTTGTCGAGGGACGCGACGACATCCCGAATCTCCGAGTTCCAGTATCCCATGAAAAGAACAAGCGTAACCAACCCGGCGACTTTGTCGTACCACTTCCACGACTCGGGTTCAATCTCATCGAACTTCCCACTGGCGGTTATCTCCGTTTCACCCTTCTTGAGCGCACGGCGAACCCTCTCGGAGTCCGCGAGGACGAATCCACTGCTCCCGCTGACGAGAACGTCCTGGCTAAGTAATTTGCCCCACTGACTACTTGATACTGTATCGCTGACGTCTTCCCATCGAATCTCCTCGTTTCCCTCGTCCGTCCGCTCAAATATTACGCCAAGAGCCTCTCTGGTCACATCGCTATCGAGAAGTATTTCTAATTGCTCTGCTGGCATCGCCTTGTATCCAGTTTCTCACCGAGGGGTATCAACTTTTCTGGTTCATCGGCTGTGTTGAATCACTAGACGGCGGCGGAACAAGTCAGTAAATCAAAGGAGTTGAAGCGGGAGGCTGCGAGTGTTCATGACGCAAATCTCCCGCTTCATTGGGGAAGTTGTGCCGATTGCTCAAAACGTTACTGGCGATGGAGACGAATCCGCCGCCCCGGAAGGTGGCGGCGGATTCGCCGACTATGCCCTCGTTTCACTCCACTGTCTGCGGATTTACCTCGATACGTCCTACCGGATGACGATTGACCTGCTCAAGGAGATGCCACAAATAACCGGAGAGATCGGCCTCAGCGCGGCCGATCTCCCCTGTCCATCCACGTTGTGTAAAGCGTTCGATCGGATCAGTATGAGCGTCTGTCGAGTGCTACTGCGCCAGTCGGCGCAGCTGCACGATCCCTCGAAACACGGCGCTATTGACGCCACATTCTACGAGCGATCAGCCGCGAGCCGTCATTACTGTCAGCGAATAAGCTACCGCGTCCAGAAGCTCAAAGTGACGAAACTCGTCGATACGGAGTCTCAAGCCGTCCTCGACGTACACTGCTCGACAAACCGGGAAGGAAGTGACGCAGACCTCGCCGAGCAGATCGCCCGCCGAAACGCGGGCGATCTGCGGTCTCTGGCCGCCGATAAGGGCTACGACAAGCAATCGCTCCGCGAAGCACTCCGTGAACTCGGCATCAGACCGCTGATCAAGCATCGTATCTTCGCTCCGTACGACCACGCGCACAACGCCAGAATCGACGAACAACGCTACAATCAGCGCTCTATGACGGAAACCGTGAACTCGGCTGTCAAGCGCTCGCTCGGCTTCGCCGTGCGAGCGCGTTCTTGGTTCCGTGAGTTCCGCGAAATCGCCCTGATGTGTGTCGTCTACAACATCAAGCGTGCCGTGAAACAGTGAATTCCGATTCCGTATGGCGATTCAACACGGCCGGTTCATCGGATTGCATCCCGATCCATCCAATGAGTTGCGATGGCGGGCGGTCGGCGTCATCTAATAACAACCCCTTAGTTATTGTCACAAGTACACTCGTTCGACTTCAGTGACGTCGTCGGCCATGTTGGTTATGCAGAAACGAACGTTGATATCGGCGGCAACCCGTTCTCGGAACAATGGTAGTTTGGTGACACGGGTCGTAACGAATATTATCTCAGACGTCGTGCCTTGTCGCATGGGTCACAATATGGGTCTCGACTATGCAACGTACGCGAAACGTGGCTTCCTACTCGGCCTCGCTCTCTTTCTCTTCGGCGCACTTGGAGCAATAGTTGCATCGAGGATAGGGCCGTTCCCGGGTTGGGAAAGAACGCTTCTCTCCGATTCGATGATCCTCGGTTTTTCGCTTGGCTTCATCTCTGTCTTCGGATTCGGAATCGTCCTCCCGCTCACCGACTGATCGCCCGATAGGCCCCGGTACTCTGGCAATAGATGCCATATTCAAACCGGCGAAATTCTGCACAAATACCTCGATGAGCGTGATATGATTTCATATGATGCCCACCTTCGAACCAGTGATGCTGGGCATGCATATCGTTTTGTCACCCCCCCCTATGCTGTAGACGCTATCGTAGGTGACTATTCCAGCTATTCGTTCGGAACCACGTGGGGGTATTTCCTAAATGTCGATGTCGACGACTTCTTCAGTTCTACAGTCCGGGCAGGTCAGCCGGTATTGAATGTGTCCTGTCTTGGGATTCGTCTCGACGTGAGTGTCCCACTCGTCGTGGAGCACGGACGCCTCGAACTCGCATCCACTGCAAGACAATTGCTTATGCTCGAGGCTCTTGATGAAGGCGTTGACGCCTTTTTCGTGCTCGTCAGTAAAGCGGCTCATCAAGTGACAATCTTGTCGCCACTTACTAAACTGTGTCGGGGAATCGACTCGCACATATGCAGTCAGATACCGATGATGCGCCTGCTAACTTCGAGGGCGGACAATCCCAAATCAGGGGCGAAAGACATTGCTAACGTCACAATTTCAGGACGAGGCCTGTACGTCAGAACTGTGCGAGACGACCTGCCAGTCGGTCGGAGATAGCTCATGGGCATCGAAGCTCGCGTGTTCCGGGTAAGCGGTGAGAACGAGATACGACGTTCGATCCGCGAGGTATTCGACTAACACTTCAAGGTTGTCACTTGCGAGACCGCCGAGTCCGTCGAGAAGCATTACCGGAACAATGTCTCCGACTTCAAATGCTTCATGCCCGGCGAGCGCTGCGACGATACCGAGAAGTTCCCGCTCGCCCTCACTGAGAGCGTTCAAATCTGCTTCCCGACCCTCTCGTGCGACTATAAGATCGAAATTAGCGGTGAGCCGGGCGGTTTCGAACCCGGTCTCGAATCGACTGAGGAGATCCTCCAAAGCCGCCGAAAAGGCCTCTCTGGTGCGGTCTTTTACCATTTTCTTCCGGTTTCGAAGGCCAGTTATCTCTTCCGTTATCGACTCGTATTCGTCTGCGAGCACGTTACGCTGTTCGGCATGCCGTTTCGTCGTTTCAAGTTCGTCGCGAGCGTCGGCGAGCTCCGCCTCGGTGTACTTGATATCGCTCTCCACGTCTGTGATCCGATCTCTCGTTTCGTCGACGGCTGCGCCGAGGGTTTCGATGCGTGCATCTAGGTCGGCGCGTTTCGTCTCCGCAGCTTCGAGCGATGTCTCGGTCTCGCTCACGCGGGCTTCCAGGTCTGCGATTTCGGATTCGAGGTCCGACCGACGGCGTCGAGCCTGTTTTGCCTCGTCGCGTTTCGCCTCGAGTTCTTCGACGTCGGTTCTGTACGCTTGAGCTTGCTTCCGAAGTCCCGAGATCGACTGATCAAGCGCATCGAGTTGCGACTCGATTGAATCGCGTGTCGTCTCTTGGCCACATATCCAGCACGACATAGCATCCGCCATCATCTCGTGGGAGATATCGGTCAGAAGTTCGACTCGTCCCTCGTCGACGATTCGCTTGTTCGCCTCGAATACGGACTGGAGGAGTTCCCTGTCACGTTCGATGTCCCGAAGGTCGTCGTGTATTGCCGCAAGTTCGTCTTCGACATCTTCGATAGCCGGAACTGACAGCGACTCGAGTTCCTTTTGCTGATTCGAGAGTCGTTCGTTGAGACGTTCCAGTGTATTTTCGAGTCGCTCGACCTTCGTCGAAACCCTGTTTCGTTCCGCTTGAAGATCGCTCAGCTCTTCTCTCGAAACATTGTCCGCCGTCGTATCGTCGGCATCCAGCGACGCTCGTTTGCATTGCAGTTCTTCGAGATCGGATTCGAGACCGGTGACTCGTTCTTGAAGCGTTGGAAGGCGATCCGCTGCCGTTTTCGCTCGCTCGAGTTCGCTTTCTACTTGGTCACGCTCGGCGCGAAGATCCGCGATCCGCTCCTCAATGTTTTCGAAATCAAGCGGTCTCGTCAGTAGTTCTTCCAGGTCCGTGTTCGTACGTACTGCACCCCGTATTTCGTTATCCTCATCGAGGAATGAAAAAAGGTCCGCACACTCTCGTTCATAGTCGCCCGTCAAGTAGGGCTTTCCTGACTGCGTTACCGATCCGTTCGTTCGGTGAAGATCGACGGCGAACTCGCTTTCGTCTGTATCGAGTACGACTCGACCTCGGTCCTGACCCTCAGTGAGAGGTTTATCAGTTCCGAATACTGTCTTGATTCCTGAGAGGAAGCTCGATTTACCCTGCCAATTACTCGCCCGAACAGCGTTCACGCCGGGATCAATTCGAGCTTCGCCGCTCCGTATTCCAGCGATGTTCTCGAGTGAGAGATGCCATGTCATATCTAGAATCCAACCACTGTTAGAGCGTCGAGAAGATAAAGATCTTCGAAGACGAGCGTTGGCATCGCTTCAACAAGCGAGAACGGAAGTGCGATAGTCGAGAGCTGGTTGCTAATGCGGTCGGTCACGTTCTCATTCGATTGCGTTTCGAAGTGCGCCTCGCACACGTATCCGCGTTCGACCGCGTCTTCGAAGGGGACGCGGACAGAACACTCGGGGCAACTTAGTTTCACCTGTACGTCAACGGTAGCTCGTTCCGCCTCTGGGAGTTTGCCCTTAGAAGTAAGGGAAGAGAGCGCTGACTGAGCCTTTTCAGCCGTCCGGTCTTTCGCCATATCAACTGAATTACGCTCCCATTCGGTCTTGGCTGACGAAATCCCCTTCTCCGCTTCAAGACAACCTTTCAGGTGATGGCGCATCGTGCTCCAGGAAATGAAATTATCCGTAATCTCGTCAATATTCAGATCGTCAGTTGATAGATCCGCTGCCAGTTCGTCGCGCTCGACAGCATCACCACCGACAATGAGTTCATATTCTCGATCTAGATGTGCCGCCATCGTATCACGACCGTTTTTTTCGTACACTCGATTGAGAACTTGCTTATTAAAGTACCTCGTGAGGGGCTTGTATCCCTCAGACTCGCGGCCGTCTACACCAGTCCACCGTTGCACAAGATACTCATCAAGAGAATTGTACTCAACGCTTGGCACGGTGAGTTCATAACGGTCCATGAGACGGTCAACCTTGCAGCCCATTGTTCGTTCGTACGGGAAGAGGCCCCACAAAGTATTAAACGTGTTTACCGACACCCCAGTAGCGTCATATATATCCTAATAACTAAGTTCTAAATGTTGATATTCCATGAAAGCGTATTTTCGGTACTTCCTGAGCGTTGCTTCGTGAGCTATGCTGAGTCACGGATGACCGGAGTGAATGCTGGTGTGATAGCTTAGTAAAGGAGAAATAGAGTCCACAGATGGAGAGAACTGAACCGAGAAAGCTGAGATACGCCATTCTATAGTAACCGTTAGAACTTTCTACTCAGAGTTGATTTCTGAGGGTAGTGGATCATCTTGACGAAATCTCTGTCGAGGAATTGCAAGATGCTCTCGACAATGTGGAGGGAAAGAAGCCAACGCAACGGCTCTTAGTGGCAATAGCGTCCAAAAACGCGTCACGCAAACTGAACTCGCCGAGTGGTACGACGTTCAGCGACGCACGATCTATAGCTGGCTCAAGCGACTCGACACCGACGAGTCGCTTGAGCAGGCTGTAACTGATGCTCACCGATCTGGGAGAAAGCGAAAACCCTCAGACAAAGAGCAACAAGAATTCGAAGAAGCTGTCTACGACTCACCCAAAGAAGTTGGGGTTGACGCGCCGGCGTGGACGCCGGCGCTCGTCCAGCAGTATCTCGACGAGATCTACGATGTTGAGTACTCAATCCCGAGTTGCCGGCGGTTGCTCAAAGAGGCGGGATTGAGTTATCAAAAACCACGCCGCACAGCCGCTGAAGCTGAGTCTGACGAACAAGAAACGTTCCACGAAGAACTCAAAAAAAAGAGGCGGGAGATGGACGCCACAGGAGTCTGTATCGATCAAATCAAGAAATCCGTGCAAGTTGAGCCGCGTGGTTTCCGCGCGGCACGCGGCTGGCCGTCGAATTGTCCGGGTAACGCGACAGGACGTGTCTCTTGGACGAGATCACCGAGGACGGTGATCGCTTTTTTCTCGATTCGAAGAGTACGTGACCGCCGAACATGCGAAAAATTTCATTCTCGCATTATGAAAAGAATTCGAAGATAACTTGATCGTCGTGTTGGATGGAGCGCCGTATTTCCAGGCGTCGGCCGTCACGGACCTGGCGGCCCGTGACGACCTCGCCTTCGTCACGTTACCAGCGTATTCACCGGAACTCAATCCAGTCGAAGAGTGCTGGAGACAGCTGCAATCAGCTCTTGGCAACCGATTCTTCGACTCACTTTCTGAGCTAACAACAGCGATCGATACCGCTCTTGATCAATTCTCTATTCCCAAATTGAGCAACTATTTCTAACTCTACTATAGTAGGAGCCCCAGGTCGCATCCTACCAGTCATACGATCCGTCGCCGGAGCCGTCGTTCGAGCCGTCCTCGTTCCCTCCGGTATCCAATCCGTCCGCATTCGATTCGGCGATCTCGGTCGGCTTTAAGATTCGACCTCCCCGGTCAGGACGTCGGCCAACGTTTCGAGGAACCGTGCCGCATCGGCTCCATCGACGGCTCGGTGGTCGATGGAGAGGTCGAAGTTCAGATACCGATTGCTCTCGACGTCGCCGTCGACGAACGCAGGGCGTTCGCGGATGCGATTGACGCCCAGAATCCCCACCTCGGGTGGGTTGATAACGGGGGTGAACGAGTCACTCCCCAGGGGACCGAGATTCGACACGGTGAACGTACTCCCTTTGAGGTCGCTCATCGAGTATTCGCCCGCCTGGACTCGCTCCGTGAGTGCCCGCCGTTCGGCCGCAACGTCCCCGAAGGACTTCTCGCGGAGATCTTCGAGAACGGGCGTTACGAGCCCTCGATCGAGATCGATCGCTACCGCCACGTTGTGTTCCTCGTATATCATGTGTGTTTCGTCCTCGTAAGTGGCGTTGAATTCGGGATGGTCGTCGAGCGTCTTCGAGACGGCCACGAGGACCACATCGAGTATCGAAACGGGCGTCTCCAGGGCGTCTTGGGCACGTTCCGTCCTCGCGACGAGGGCCTCGGCGTCGATTTCACGGCTGACGGTAACGTGGACGGCCTCACTGTAACTCTCGTGGAGACGACTGGCAATGGATCTGCGCATCGGCGTGAGCGTGCGCTCCTCCTGCACTGTTCGAGGTACCGGATCGGTTCGTTCGGCGTCGGTCGTGTCGTCATTCATGAAATATCTGCTGTCGTATCAACGGTGCGTTCGTGTGTTCCGTTCGTGGAGCGGGTGGCGTGGGAGCGGGCTGGCGAGAGCGTCTCGTGCTGTGCTGACGCCGACCTCACTCCGGCTCTATGACCGCGAGCGTATCACCACGCTCGAACTCCGCGTCCTCCTCGAGGACGATCTCGACGAGTTCCCCACCAACTGGCGCAACGACGTCGGTACTCACCTTCTCAACTTGGATCTCACAGAGTGTGTCGCCTTCGTCGACGTGGGCACCTTCGCGGACGAACCAGTTGGTGACGACGCCAGCTTCAGACTCGTCGACGTCCTCGGGCCAGTACTCCTCGACCGTGATGGCGACGCGGTCCGAACTCATTCCTGTACGTTCTGAACCGCCGTCGTGATATCGTCGACACCGGGAAGCACTTCGTTCTCCAGGGGCCGGCTGTACGGGATCGGCACGTCGGGCAGCGCAACTCGTTTCACCGCGTCGAGATCGGCCAGCGCATCCTCGGCCGCTCTCGCAACGATCTCGCCCGTCACGCCGTACGAGCGGTAGTCCTCGTCGACGACGACCAATCGCCCGGTCTTCCGGACGGATTCGAGGATCGTCTCGGTGTCCAGCGGGGTGAGCGTCCGAAGGTCGATCACCTCCGCGTCGACGTCGTCCTCGGCCAGCTGTGCTGCTGCCTCCAGCGCCCGGTGGACGTGGAGACCCAGGGTCACGATGGTCGCGTCCGCCCCCTCGCGTTTGACGTCCGCCGACCCGAAGGGAATCGAGTACTCGTCCTCGGGGACGCCGGTCTTCGGCCCGTCGGGAGCGGGCATCCACCCCAGCCCCATCAGCCGCTTGTGGAACATGTAGACTACCGGGTCGTCGTCGCGAATGGCGGTGTGCATCAATCCCTTGGCGTCGTATGCTGTACTCGGGACGACCACCTTCATGCCCGGCAGATGGGCGAAGGTCCCGTACAGCGTCTGTGAGTGCTGGGCGGCGTCGTTGTAGGTGCCGCCGACCGCGGTCGTCAGCACCATCGGGACACTGACGGACCTACCGCTCATGTAGGTGTTTTTTGCCATGTTGTTGTAGATCTGGTCCATGGCGACGCCGAAAAAGTCGGCAAACATCAGCTCGACAATCGGGCGCATGCCGGCCTGGGCGGCACCGACGCCAGCGCCGATAAACGACGTCTCGCTGATCGGTACGTCCATGACCCGGTCGGAGCCGAACTCCTCGCGGAGACCGGTCGTGCTGTCGAAGATGCCCTCGTAGTCCGCGACATCTTCACCCATGTAGAAGACCTCCTCGTCCTCGCGCATCTCGTGGGCGATCGCTTCGACCATCGCCCGGCTCATCGTCAGTTCGCGGTCCGTCGTCTGGGACTGTGCCATCAGTCGTCACCCCCGTCGGCTCTGACATCCCCAGCTCGTTCCCGGTCAGTCGCGCCGTCCGGAGGGTTAGTGAACACGTCGTCGTAGGCCTCCTCGGGATCAGGTTCCGGTTGATCTTTCGCCCACTCGATGGCCGCCTCGACGTGCTCTTCGGCGTCCGATCGGAGCGCGTCGAGGTCCTCGTCACTGACGTCGTGGGCACGAAGGTCGGCCGCAAGACGCTCGATAGAGTCGCGGGCCTGATGGCGTTCGATATCCACCTCGGGTCGATACCCCTGCGCGTCACCCATGAAGTGCCCCATCCGCCTGTGCACCTGGACCTCGACCAGGGTCGGACCGTTCCCGTCACGAGCGCGACCGATGGCCTCCTCGGCCGCCTCGTAGACGTCGAGGGCGTCGTCGTGGTCGACGCGGATGCCGTGCATGTCGTAACCCGCCGCCCGCTTGGACCCGTCCTGGACGTCCGTGATCCGGTCTTTCGGCATACTGATCGCCCAGTCGTTGTCCTCGATCACGAACACGACCGGCAGATTCTGTACGCTGGCGAAGTTGAGCGACTCGAGGAACGCGCCCTGGTCGATTGCGCCTTCCCCCAGGAATGCGACCGCCACGCTGTCGGTGTTACGTTTCTTCGCCGCGAGAGCAGCTCCGACTGCAGGAGGACATCCCTGGGCGATGATGCCGCTACAGGCGAAGTTCACGTCGGGATCGAAGAGGTGCATGTGACCACCCTTCCCCTTCCCGAGACCGGTACGACGCCCGAAAATCTCCGCGGTCATGCGCTTCAGGTCGACGCCCTTCGCGATGGCGATGTGATGAGGTCGGTGTGGCGCAGTGACGGTATCGTCGTCCCGGAGGTGGATGCAGACGCCGGCCCCCGACGCCTCGTGGCCGGCAGCCAGGTGGAGTTCACCCGGAATCGGACCGGCCGAAATGTCGAAGGCCGGTTGTTTGCCCTCGAGATACTCTTCCTGGAGGCGTTCCTCATAGTACCGCGCGGTAACCATGTTTTCGTACATGGTCTGTTGTTCGTGAACACTTGGCATATCTATAGGACCAACAACCACGGCAAGCAGTAAAAATGTCCTGTTGTGGGTCCGATTTGCGGCGTTATAATCTCTGAGTGGTTTTCGTGAACGTAACGGGTGAATCGGACGCAGTCTTGCGATCAACACGAATTGAATTCGTGTTCTCATGCAGTTGTCACAGCCGCGAGTTCCGCGATATCGTGCGTGATAGCTGTTCGTGTGGTGATTCCGGCGTGCTGGGAACGGCGGGTGCCGTTTCCGCGCACGTTTCTCCACAGGACGCCTCGACGAGCGCTTTATCGTCGGTCCTGACGATTTGCTCGAGGATGGTGGCATCGAGCTGAATCTCGGTGAGCGATTCAGCGAGGGTGGCGCACGATACGTTTTGTCTTGGTCGAGACTACCCGTCAACGGCGCGTCGGTTGTGGCGTGCATGGGTCACTTGGGGGTAGGCACCAGAGGTGACCCTGTCTCCACAGAGGTCAGTTCCTACTCTAGACGAGTGACGAGTTTGAGACACGACCGAGAAATCAGTGGCTGAACTGCACGTGATCGCGGCCCGTGGCGGGTGTCGAGATCGAACCAGACCGTGCGAGTATCACGGCGACGGCATCGTTGTTATCCGCAATAGCAATTATCGTCAGGACAGACGGACGATTCCCGGTCCCCTACCTGAACGCCGAGTGTCGCGAGTGAACTCCGGAGTCGTTGACTGGCGGTCGTTTTGGGCCGAACCGTTCCGCCGACGGCACCCGTCGGAGCCGCTCCGGTATCGATGGTGGTGCGGAGTTCTCGCTGCACCGGATCGATGACGGCGACGTGGTTCGCCGTCTGAACCGGGACGTACAGTTTGTCACGCGCAGGCCCCCACGCTCCCGCGATCGCACTGCCGCCGATGTCGATTTCGCGGTCGACGGTCTGCGCTTCGAGATCGATCACCGTGACAGCGTCGATCGCTGGAGTGAAGAGGAATCCCGCATCGGTATTCGGTCCGATTTCGCTCGTAATCGGGAGTGCCGCTAACCCATCGTCACGGGTGATCCGCTCGAGTTCGACCGGCGACTCGGGATCGGAGACGTCCCAGATACTCTCGGAACCCTTGCGTGGGATAGCCGGATCGGAGCCGAGTTCACCCTCGCCGTTTTCGACCAGGAGGCGATCGCCGTCGAACGAAGCCGTACACATGAACGGAAGAACGTGACCGTCTCCCGCGGGTTCGCCGACATCGATCCTGGCTGCGATTTCGAACGGATCGACGCGAACGACGGACAGCGTCTCGTTTGCGATGTCCGCGACGAATCCGTACTCGCCGTCGGGGCTGAGGGTCATATCGCACGGCCCGCTGTAGCCGACCGCGATCTCTCCGGTGACCTCGCCGAACGTATCGCTCTCGCGGTCGGCGTCGATGCGGACGAGGAGGTGATCGTCGGAATCGACCGGATCGGGCTCGAGAGACGTCGTTCCGCCGGCAGCAACGAGCAAGTGAGTCCCGTCCGGGGTCAGATTGGGATAGTTCGGGCCGAATCCCGTTTCGATCGCTGCGACCTCCTCGAGCGTGTGCTGGTCGAGCGCCTTGACGCCGCCGGACACGTTGAGCCAGAGCGTCTCGTACTCCGACTCGACGTCCGTCCCGTACTGATTGGCCGGGAACGATGCGGTCGTTCCAATATGAACGGTCTCGATCAACTCGTCGGTCGTGGCGTTGATGATGCTCAGCGTCCGATCACCGTTGTTGAAGACGTACACCGTCGGCGCTCGCTGTCCGTCGTTGTTCGAGAGACACCCCGACAGAGTGGCGGTCGCTCCGATCGCGGCCGACGACTGTAGTACCCGCCGACGATCGATCCCGTTCCGGAAGGGATCCGTCGGGTTCGGATTCAGTCGGATCCGTCCAGCCTCATTTTTGGACCGCTTCTCACCGTGATGCACCACAGTCGTCGGTTCGTTGGGTGTGGGTAAATAACGAACTGTGACAGTGCATCGGTCGCACACGGCTTCACCTGACTAGCGAGAGTGCGATCCGTCCGACGGTCGTTCGCCAGTGACGCATAACCGGGCGTCTATTATAGTGAACCGCACTGAATAGAACACGGTAGCCGATCGCGGTAGCCGATCGAGGAGCGAATTCATGTCCAAACTGACACCTTCTGAGAGATCCCGCACCGTCTCGAGACGATCCGTTCTCACTGCCGCGACCGTCGCCGGCCTCGGAACTCTCGCGGGCTGTGTGACCGGTACACCCGAGAACGGAACTGGAACGGACGACGTGGACGGTGGAAGCGATATCAGCGAGAGTGACAGAGAACTCGCTGCGGAGATGGTCGAAACCATCGACGCCGATCTCACGGTCATCGGGTGGGAGTTACCAGGGATGTTCATTCCGGAATATACGGATAGCATCGGGTTGGAAGAGGACGTCGCGATTCTCGGGAGTGCCTACGCCGACATCGCCGACCGAGGGTTCGATCACAAGGCGATGCCGACCGCTCAGAACGCGGACGGAGAAGTAGAATTCATGGTTTTCATCGAACCCGAGTGGGCAAACTCGTTTCTCGACGACGACTGGTCGGAAACGGAGTATTACACGCGGATCGAAGAGTCCGTTCACTGATCCGATCTCACCCGACACCGAGGAAGGACTTCGTGGAAGGTTCTCGAACGTCTGACGTGACTCGAAGCTAACAGTTCGTCCGAGAGCGTTTCCGTTAGAGGCGACAAGGAGGGATATGGAAAAACACCGTTTCCCTCGAAGCGTCGATTCCTCGGCGCGCTGATAATCTCGTTCGCGTCGGGATCGGTGGCCAGTTGCAGCGACAGCTTGGATCCGGTCGACGAATCGAAGGCGACGAGCGACCGGTACGACCAGCCCGTTCGATTCGGGGCGATCGATTCGGTCCACGGCATGGTCGGGCGAATGCTCGAGGCGATCCTCATCGACACGACCGGTGAGCAACCGGCCATCGAATACGTCCATCGCGACAGAACGCCGGCCGACCGACCGTCCGCTGACGACCTGCTCGAATGAATTGACGAACTCGGACGCGCTCGGGCCTGACGGCGATGTTCCGTCTAACACGCGACTGTCGATCCGACGCAATATATACGCATATTATTTAAATAGGGATCGGTCGAACTGACGGTCGTGTACATGCGATACAACACCGGTAAACGGGTAGCTGCCATGCAATCCAGGGGGAATACATGAGCCACACCAGAGACCGACTGTACGAACTCTCACCCAGTGCGAAACTCGTCTTCAAAGTACTCGAGGAAAACGGTACGATGACACAGAGCCAGATCGCGGACGAATCATTCCTGTCCAAGCGGACGGTCCGGTACGCACTCGGTAACCTCCGTGACGCCGATATACTCCACGAACGCGCTTCGTTTCGCGATGCGAGAAAAACGCTCTATTCGATTCCGGAATCGGAAGCGGCCGACGAGATGGTACGCGCCACGGACTGATACGTCTGCTGTAACGATGTACCGGTGCAACCGCGACCGTCCTGTGGGTGTACCGGTAATGACGTACAGTAGTCCGTGTGATACCCTCGAGCGAGAACAGGGAGCGTCCGTCGCTCCCGCGAGCGGTATACCAGGGAGTCGGACCACGCCGAGGACCCTCGCTGCCGAACCGCACGGGTCCTCTCGGAAATCGATTTTCGAGGATCACGCCACGTGGACTGGACCGGTCGTCGCAGTTTCGGCGTCTCAAGGCGGATCGGCGACCGATCCACGCTCTGATATCGCGCACACACGACCAGTCAGTTAGGACAGTCGATTCTAATCGACCAGTATGATAGAGCCGTTCGTCGTCGGCGGTGACAGCAGGAATGACAGTAACCCGATAATTCGAACGGTCGAGCCGTCCGAACGTGGTATCTGTATCCAGCGAGGGAACTCGACTTCGGGACCGAGAGAAACCGAGTGCGAATCGCTCAGTCGCCTTCTGCCGACGAGTGTTCGTTCGCCCGAGTTCGGAGACCGTCGGCCATCGCTGGAACGTCGCTCACGGACACGGCGCCGTCGGCCTCGAGTTCCGCGACGGACTTCGGGAATTCGCGGAGGTCCTTGTGAATCGCGATCCCCGCTTTCGCACCCTGACCCATCGCGACCGGGACCTGGTTGTGTCCAGGAACCAGATCGCCGACCGCGAACAGCCCGTCCACGGAGGTCCGTCCGTGATCGTCGACGTCGACCGTGCCGTCGGCCGTGAGGTCCGCCCCCAGTGACTCCGCCAAGCCGTTGTTGTACTCGGAGCCGTACATCGCGAATCCGCCTCTGTACTCGCGAACGGTTCCGTCTTCGAATTCCAACGCCTCGAGCCAGCCGTCGTCGCCGGTCCGGATGCCGATCACGTCGTCGTGAACGATGTCGACGGGGTGATTGTCGAGCATCGTCGTCGTCTCATCGCTCCACGTCGGTTCGTCGCCTCGAAGCAGGAGGTCGACGTCGTCGGTGTAGTTGAGCATGATCATCCCGACGTGAGCCGCGCTCTCGCCGTGGCCCATCACGTAGACCGGTTCGTCGACGAACATGTACGCATCGCAGTGGAGGCAGTAGTGCAGCCCGCGGCCCGTTCGGGGCAGCGGCGGGTCAGGTCGCCCGTCGGAAAAGCCGGTCGCGAGCACGACGCGATCGGCGATAGCCGTTCCGTCCACCGTTTCGAGCTCGAACGAACCGTCGCGACGATCGATCGCGGTCACGAACTCCTGTCGGCAGTCCGCCCCGTACGAACGAATCTGATCGACGGCCGTCTCGAGAAACTCGTTGCCGGAGACGGATTCGGGGACGCCGATAACGTTGTGCGTCTCTTGCATCATCGCGGCCCGACCGCCGCCGCGATCGAAGACCGCGGTTTCGTGGCCGAGTCGTGTCGTGTAAAGAGCGGCCGTCAGACCTGCCGGTCCGCCGCCGACTACTGCGACCTCGTAGTGGGATTCGTCTTCGGATTCGAAGGATGGAGTCATGAAGTAACGTGGTGTAATGCGGTTACTCGTCGTTAGGTATAAACGTTGGCCAATCGGTTCGTTACTGGGTTACCGAGCAGTAAGTACTGTATTACTCAAGCTCTTATGTAGAGCTGGGGAATGCCCCACGGTTACACTGTGATGGCTGATCTCAAGAGAATATGTCTCAGCCAGCATTCGGGAAGATGCTGCAACAGCTCGTTGATCTTGGAGTGGTTGAACTGCAGACGAAGCCGTTCGATGATCAAATCGAGCGGCGACTCAAGAAATTCTGGGAGCAGGCTCCGTGTCCAGAATGCGGTGATCCAAGCATCCAAACGTGGCCGTCATCGAATCGTGTTATCTGCCGAAGCTGTGGGTTCAAGCCGGTTTGCACCTACGGAACACCGTTTCACGAGAAGCACCTCACCACTGGAGAGGTGCTTCTCGCATTCATCCTCTATGCCGACACGCTGTTGAGTATCTCGAAAATTGCGACACTGCTCGATCGAGCGTACAAGACCGTCTACTACGCCATTCGAGAGGTCGAAGCCGCGGTTCAGCGAGGCTTCCCGGTCGTCTGGAACCAGTTCCAGCAGGAAATCGACGGACCGGTACAAATCGATGAATCCAGCAGCGTCTGTTCAGGATACAAAGGCCAAGACCCGCCGCGGAACAGCCGTCACCGCGGCGGGTCGTCTCGATCAGGACGCTCGCGCTGGCGTGGACGACACGGCGACCAGATAACGCTCGTCGCGGCGTGCCGCGACGTGCTACGGGTTGTTCACGGCCAGCTTGGCATCAGTTACGAAACAGACCTTGATCCAGTAATACAGGAGGCTGAAGACCTCTCCCAGCCGCTGGGAGAGGTCTGGACTGATGGTCTCCAAGCGTATCGGCAGATGGAGTACACTCACCAGATCGTTGTGCACGACGAGACGTACGTCTCGCCTGACGGTGTCCATATTAACCAGGTTGAGTGCCTCTTTTCACTCATCAAACCGTGGCTACGGAAGTTCCGCGGCCTGTCCAAGCACGGCTTGGAGCAGGCCGCTCACACATTTGGAATCATCCGTTCATTGAATCTCGCTGGCGCATCCCTCGTAAGCGTCATCGACTGCCTTGCTATGGGGGCATTCCCCAGCTCTACATAAGAGCGATTACTCATCGATACCGCGGGACCGGCCTCGGCGGGAACGCCAGAATCGAAATGCGAAAGTTACCAACCACGTGTAACGTGGTTACAACAGGTAACTATTTGTGGGGCTGTCGAGTACCTTTCGATATGACCGAGTCCGTACGACAATTAGAAGTGTGGTGCGCTGGTGAAGACTGGTGTCCGATCACGTCTACCGCGATGTTAATCGGGAAGAAGTGGCACACAGTGATCCTCCATCGGCTGCTCGCCAACGGCCCGCTCGGATTCAACGCGCTCAAAACGGAAGTTGGTGGGATTTCGAGTAAGGTTCTCTCGGACGTACTCGAGGATCTCGAGGAGAAGCAGTTAGTCGACAGAGAGATCGTCAACGAAAAACCGGTCCGCGTCGAGTACTCGCTGACCGAACTCGGTGAATCGCTCGAGCCAGTTATCCAGGAGATGGCCGAGTGGGGGAGCGAATACCTGACGGAACCATCGGACGAGACTAGCTCGATCGCGTAGGTCGTGTTCCAGTCAGCCGACGCGGGGTCGACAGCGAAGTGCGTCGGAACGAGGGCAGACCGGCACTCGGTGATCGACATCCATTCGAATTCGGCCGTTCAGAACCGACAGTATTATTATATATTGTTTCAAATTATATTTTATTTCTGTTGTAATCTTTTATCCACGTCTGAGCTGGTACGCCCCATTATATATCGAAAGCAAATCCCGCTCTCGAGTGTCTGTCACGATCGATCCGACGGTACCCGATGTTGGACGGTAACTACGTATTTCTAGCATTCCCTTGATATTATCACCGACAAGTTTCTCGTTGGACAATTCTCACGGGACACTACAACCTGGGGTGAGAGCCCGTAGGTATATCATCGTTCCCGGAGAGAAGACGGTATGTCCTTCTCGCCAGAACGTGTCACAGCGATAACGTTCGATTCGTACAGCACGCTCGTCGACGTCACTCCGGAGACGTTCGAATCCGCGCTGACATCCGTGACAGACGAGCCGCGGTCGGTTGCGCGCCTCTGGCGCCGACGATCACTGGAGTATGCCACGGTGAGTAACGACGTCGGGGGATATCAGCCGTTCTACGATTTCAATCGCGCGGCGCTCGAATACGCACTCGAGGTCCACGGGGTCGATGTCACGAGCCAGCAACTCGAGGAGATCCTCTCGGTGTATCACGAGCCGGAGCCGTACGAGGACGTCCGCGACAGCTTCGAACGGCTCGCTTCGGCCGGCTGCAACTGCTGGATCCTTTCGAACGGAGATCCCGATATGCTCACGTCGCTGCTCAAACGGGTCGGTATCGAAGATTTCGTGGAGGATGCGATTAGCGCCGACGAGGTACAGACGTACAAGCCGGCCGTCGAACTGTATCAGCACGCAGCGGCGCGAACTGGGACGCCAATCGCCGAACTGTGTCACGTCACTGCGGGCTGGACCGACGTTCTCGGTGCGATGAACGCGGGAATGCAGTCCGCGTGGGTCAATCGAGCCGGAGATCCGTGGGAGGCGTTCGGTGAGGAACCAAATATCGTCGTCGAGGATCTCACCGCCTTCGTTGACGCCCTTTTAGAGTGAGGCGGGGGTCGACACTCGGTCGAGCACCTCGACGTATCCACAGTACTGGAACGGCAACGAGTGATCGGTCACCGACGGACGTTCAACCGCGGTCGACGGTTCGGAAACTGGTCTGCCTGACCGATGGCGATGGAACCGGGTCGGGGGGAACGTTCGTGAGCGTGAGGACGAACGATGGCGTGTTCCTCATCTCGGACACCCGTACGAGCCGCGGTACCATCGTGAGCAGCGAGGGCGTTCGGAAGATTACGCAGATTCACCCGGCCGCTGCGATGGGATCGACCGACGACCTCGCGCAGCACAGTCGTTCGTCCGCGCGATCCGATTCGCGGTCGACCTGATCCTCGATCGTCGGCGTCGTACCCCCTAGAATAAGGCCGCTTCGGAACCAACTTCGAACGAGAGGCGAAATGTACGACCGTATCCTCCACCCCACCGACGGAAGTGACGTCGCACGCGCCGCGACCGAGGCGGCCATCACATTTGCTCAGCTGTTCGACGCCGATTTACACGTGGTTCACGTCCTCGAAATGGGCGATCTCCCGCCTGAATTCGAGGACGAGGCGGCAGACGAATTCGCCCATCGCGGCGAAGAGGCGACGGAACAGGCCACCGAGTTGGCGGCCGACGCCGGCGTCGACGCGTCGGGGACGATACTCGATCAGGACCAACCGATCCATCGGACGCTCATCGCGTATGCGGACGAGCACGACGCGGATTGCATCGTGATGGGGACCTACGGACGAACGGGACTCGATCGGTTCGTCATCGGGAGCGTCGCGGAACGAACGCTGCGCGAATCGCCCGTCCCGGTCGTGACCGTCCACGAGGACACGGTCGTCGAGCCGGCCTTCGACTCGGTGCTGGTGCCGACCGACGGGAGCGACTGCGCAATGGCGGCCGCCGACCACGCTATCGAACTGGCAGAGACCACCGGGGCAGCGCTACACATCGTCAACGTCGTCGATAGCGGAATTCTCTGGTCCGACGACGTCGGCACGGCCCGCGATGCGCTCGAGAAGGCGGGGACACGTGCGATCGATCGGGTCGTCGACCGCGCCGACGAAGCCGACGTCTCGACAGTCGAAGCGTCGGTCATGACCGGGTCGCCCCACCGCGATATCGTCGCCTACGCCGACGACCGTGACGTGGACTGCATCGTCATGGGGACCCACGGACGGACCGGCTGGGACCGATACCTCCTGGGGAGCGTTACCGAGCGGGTGGTCCGCCTCGCTGCGATTCCCGTAATCTCCGTCAAAGAGCAATCGGAGATGCAATCGCCGGAGGAGTAGGCCGTCGAACGAAAACGACGGATCGGTCGACCGGATACCATCGCCACGAGGACACCCATGCCCAAACTACGAGATCACCGTGCCGGTTGACGAACGGAAGCCGATTCGTACGCCACTCGAGCCGTCCGTGGCGGTTTATCGGACCATACTCGAAATCGCTGCCGAGGCGGTTCACAAGGCATCTATCGCAGACGACCGGCTGGAAGACGCTGCGTCAGTCGACGTCGGTCAGACACCCAACGAGGTCGTGTACACGGAAAACAAACTCGAGTTACGTCGATACGAGTCGCTCACCGAACGGCAACACGACGTCCCGATTCTCGTCGTCTATGCGCTGATAAACCGACCGTACGTTCTGGACCTCCAGCCGAACCGGTCGATTGTCCGTCGGTTGCTGGAAGCCGGACACGACGTCTACCTCATCGACTGGAACGAACCGTCTCGACTCGACCGACGTCTCGGCCTCTCCGATTACGTCGAGCGATACATCGCCAACTGCGTCGACGAAGTCCGAGAGCGGTCCGGACAAGACGCCATCAACGTCCTCGGATACTGTATGGGAGGGACGTTATCGGTCATGTACGCCGCCCTTCATCCAGAAACGGTGAACGCACTCGCATTGATGGCCACGGGACTGTACTTCGCGGACACCGGCGGCGTCCTCGAAGTATGGGGCGATGAGGAGTACTACGATCCGCGCACGGTAACGGATCGATTCGGGAACGTTCCCGGAGAGTTCCTCGACGTCGGGTTCGCGCTGATGGACCCCGTGGCCAACTACGTCACGAAGTACGTCCATCTGTACGATCGACTCGAAAACGAGGACTTCCTCAGGAACTTCGCCCGCATGGAGACGTGGCTCTCCGAGAGCGTAGATGTCGCGGGCACGGTCTACGACGAGTTCCTCGAGGACATTTATCAGGACAATCTCCTGTACCGGAACGAGCTGTCCCTCGATGGGACGCACGTCGACGTCACGAACATCGATATGCCGATACTGCAGATCCTCGGGGAGTACGACCGTCTCGTCCCGCCGGCGGCGAGCAAACCGTTCAACGATGTCGTCGGCAGTGACGACGTGACGACCATCGAGTATCCGACCGGCCACGTCGGACTCGCGATGTCCGCTCGGTCTCACCGCGACGTCTGGCCGGAAGTCGCCGAGTGGTTCCTCGACCAATCCGAACGACCCGCACTCGCCGACGTCATCGCTGAGGGAGTCGAGCGCGCGCTCGACGTCGACGTCGAAACTGACGTGACGGTCGGCGAAGTAGACGAGATCCAGATCGCCATCGCGGACACACAGGGCGAGCGCACGTCCGCCGTGATCAGCTACAATACGACGGCTATCGAGACGTTCTTCGAAGACGAACTCGGTATCTCGCTCGGACTCGAGGCCGCATCGGAAGGAATCGCCGTCACCGTCGAGACGGCGGACGAAAAGGTGACGACGGTCGTCGAGAACGTCGGCGAGGCCACTCGAGAGGAGATTCGAGAGGCGATCGAAGCGGCCGACGTCGCCGCATCGTACGAACTGGACGACATCGACGGAATCGGACCGACGTACACCGAGCGGCTCCGTTCAGGCGGGGTCGATTCCGTCTCGGAGCTCGCCGTCGCCGACGCCGCTCGAGTTGCGGAGGCAGCGCAGACGAGTGAACGGTTCGCCCGATCGTGGATCGATCACGCGCGGCGTCTGGTCGACAGGGACGGCTAAGCCCGTCCGTTCGGTCACCGCCATGGACGGGCGCGAACAGACAGTCACGCTGAACTGACGGTGGACATCGTTATTTCGTCACGGAGAGCAGGAATCGCATGGGATCACTCAGCCTCGACACCGTCGCAGAGACCGTCCTTCGCCGGCGATACCTGCGTCGAGGCGACGACGGGGCGGTCATCGAGACACCGGACGAACTCTTCCACCGCGTCGCGGAGAACCTCGCGGCGGCCGAGGCAGACTTCGATGGAGACGTCGAAACGACCCAGAAGCGGTTGTACGATGCCATGAGCGCGTTCGAATTCCTTCCGAGCTCACCGACGTTGATGAACGCTGGGACGGATCTCCAGCAACTCGCCGCGTGTTTCGTCCTGCCGATCGAGGACTCCATGGAGTCGATCTTCACTGCCGTCAAGCAGACTGCGCTCATCCATCAGAGCGGCGGCGGGACCGGGTTTTCGTTCTCGAACCTTCGACCCGCAGGAGACGTCGTCCGAAAAACGGGCGGCGTAGCGTCGGGACCCGTGAGTTTCATGCGGATTTTCGATGCCACCACCGAACAGATCAAACAGGGCGGGCGCCGACGTGGCGCGAACATGGGCGTCCTCGACGCTACGCATCCGGACATCGAGGACTTCGTCGCAGCGAAAGAAGCGACGGACGCGTTCCGGAATTTTAACCTCTCAGTGGCGACGGACGGAGCGTTCTGGGAGGCTTACGAGGGTGACACGGCCTACGAGATCGTTAACCCTCGATCGGACGAGGTCGTCCGTCGAGCGGACCCGGCGAAACTCATCGACCGGATCGCCGAGATGGCGTGGCAGACCGGTGATCCCGGCGTTCTCTTTCTCGATACGATCAATCGGGGAAATCCGACGCCCCACCTCGGCCGGATCGAAGCGACGAACCCGTGCGGCGAGGTCCCGCTGCTGCCCTACGAAGCGTGTATACTCGGATCGATCAATCTCGGCGAACACACAGATGGTTCCACCGTCGATTGGGAGAAACTCCGCGACACCGTCCATCTCGCCGTCCGGGCCCTCGATAACGCGATCGAAATGTCCGAGTTTCCGGTCGCGGCCATCGATGAGACGGTCGCCGAAACTCGCAGAGTGGGACTCGGCGTCATGGGCTTTCACGACATGCTCGTCGATCTCCGAGTCCCGTACGTCTCTGACGAAGCCGTCGAGCGCGCGTCCGAGCTGATGGTATTCATCCAGGACGAGTCACAGGCGGCCTCGCGTCGACTCGCGGACGAGCGCGAACCGTTCCCCCAGTGGGAAAACTCCACGCTCGAGGAACCGATGCGAAACGCCACGACCACGAGCATCGCGCCCACCGGGACGATTTCGATGATCGCCGACTGTTCCGCCAGCATCGAACCGATATACAACGTCGCATACACGAAACACGTCATGGGCGGATTGGAAATCGTCAACGACCGGTTCGTCGATCTCGCGAAGGACGACGGGTTCTACTCGGAGGCGCTCATGGAAGACCTACACGACAGGACGAGCATTCAAGACGTCGAGGAGATTCCGGACGGCGTGAAGCGCCTCTTCCATACCTCCCACGACGTTCCCGCCGCTCACCACCTGCGAATCCAGGCCGCGTTTCAGGACCACGTCGACAACGCCGTGAGCAAGACCGTCAACATGCCCCGATCGGCGACCGTCGACGACGTCAAAGAAGTGTTCCTCACCGCTCGTGAGTACGACCTGAAGGGCATCACCGTCTTCCGAAGCGGGGCCAAACCCGAACAGATCCTGGGCGAAAGCCCGCTCAAAGAGGAGTGCGTCGGCGAATGTGATTACGTCGGTCCTCGAGGGGAATAGCGTCGACCCCCCCTCGAGCCGCGACGGACGACGATGTGTTCAGAAACAGGACCGGGTCCGCGTCCGATCCAACGAGAGCCGCAGCGAACGCCGGTCACCGCGTCGTCCGGCATGAAAGCTATTCGGGAGAGTGCGTTGACTGGTTCCTCATGGGACCGATCCTGTTAGCGACCGACGGAAGCGAATACGCGCGGTCGGCGGCCGAGCGCGCGATCGATCTCGCGGAACGGCGGGAAACGACGCTGTACGTCATTTGCGTGGTGAACCACCTCGGGGTCACGCCCCGAGGCTTCCCGTGGGTTAGTCGGACACTCCCATCCGACCATCGGGGGGCGGTGGGTTCTGGGAGGAATCATACTACGTGGGGACGGCAGGCGATGTTTCGACCGACACTATTGAGCAGTATATCGAGCGAACGGAACACGTTTAGCCGTGCGTGCGGCCTTCACCCTCGGGGTCAAGCCCCGAGGCACTCGGCCTGCTCCGCCTGTAGACGAACAGAAGTTCGACAGTCTCGCGCTCAGTTCGGCAGCATTGGCGACCGTCTACGCCGAGGATCACGCCGCCGTATGCGTCAACGACGTGAAGGACGAGGCAGCGGAGCGCGGCGTTCCCGTCGTGGGGGAGACGCTGCACGGCGTTCCCCACGACGTGATCCTCAAGTACGCAGCCGACGTTGACGCGGACGTGATCGTCGTCGGTGAGCACGGCGACCATCTGGACCACTTTTCCGGTATCAGAAAGCGGGTCGCCGACCGGAGCGACCGTAAAGTCGATGTCGTGAAAGCCGAGATGTAGCAGCGAAGTGCGACAGTGCGAGATCGTCGACCGTCCGTCGATCCCTGACCACGTTCACGGAACTATATCGTCCGCGAGAAGACGACGAACAGCGTCAGGCAGACGCCAGCGATGAAGGCCACGGTCGAGTGTTTCTTCTCGTGTGAACTCGCCTTCAGGAGCAAGTGAGATGCGGAGATTTGACGTCCTCCACACGACTACAGTCGTGGGCTTTCTCCTGCACTCCATGTAACCCACGGGGAGAGCGGTCGTCTACTGTTAAGAGACGAATTCGTTTCGTCACCGTTCTCGTTCGGTATCGTCCATCTCGGGCCCCCAGACCGGGGGGCCACTCCCTCGTGGGGAGGGTTTTATGTCCGTGATTATCGTCCGACAAATGTGGGAGCACATGAATTTCGACGAATTTACCGGTCAGGTCCAGCACCGACTCGAGCTACCGGGCACCGGAGAGACAGTGCGGGCGATTCGAGCGACACTCATGACGCTCGGTGAGCGAATCCCGGCGGGCGCGGCCGAAGACCTCGCCGGGTCGCTCCCGATGGAGATTCAGTGGTACATGACCGGCGCCGTCCAGGACCACGGCCAGCGGTTCGACTGGCACGAGTTCGTCGAGCGCGTCACCGAAATCGAGCAGGTCGATCCGCCCAAGGCGGCCTACCACGCTAGAGTCATCATCGACCTCGTGAATACACAGGTGGCGCCATCCGATTTTCAACAGCTGCGTGATCAACTCCCGGAAAGTCAGGAGGACGAGAACTGGGGTAAACTATTCGAAATCGTCGACGCCGGGGGATGGCAGGAGCACGAAGAAGCACCGCCCGAAGACGCGAGCTGAGAGCGAGGAACAGAACGGGGGACCGGACAGACATCCGGACGCGACTGGTGGATCGCCTCGGGGTCACGCCCCGATGTATCCTCCTAGACCGCTCGACAAATCCCGGATGTGATAGTCGTCGGTGAGCGAGGCAACCGCCGGCGGTCCGACCGAGAAAAGATTTGTGACGACGGCCCAGAATGAGGGAGTCTCGGAACATCGACGGGAGCCACGAGACACCGCTGATCCGTTTCGTCTCGTTCGAGGTACGACTCCCCATGGACGAGGCGAACGTCCGCCTCTGAACGCGACCCGCCTCCTATCCGCTCAGATACTCGCCGAGGTCATCGTGCAGTCTCTGTGCCTGTTCTTCTGTCAGATCGATGATCGCGTTCCGCCTGTATTCGGGCGGTTTGGATTCCGGCTGCGGGCGAAAGTATCCGTCGAGTTCGAATATTTGCCGCCCGTCGCGCTCATGGACCCGTAGTTCGATCTCGTCGTACTGCATGTCACTGACTACGCGGTAGAGCGCCTAAATCCTTGTCACCGTCTCTACGCCGTGGGGCGGCGTTCGTCGGCGGAGTAGTGCTGGTCGACGATAGTCGACAAGCGAGTCGCCGTTCGCAGACACCGTTCCGATCGACGAGTTGGGTGGCGTTTCAGTGGGGCCGGATGGATCGGGGATTCCCCGCGATCGGTCGATAGCGAACCGCTTCGACAGTGGCGAAGGTCAAAGCATCCGCATCACGTGGTGAACCGTACGATGCCATTCTTCCCTGCAGACAGTATCAGCGCCGCCCTCGAGACCGGCGTTCGGAAGTCACCATCGCCGCGAGCGAAGCCTCCATTCCTGACCCGCCGATCCGCCGCAGCGGACGTCGGTCGAACGCCGCACGAGGAGATATACGCCGAAAACAAGCTCAGTCTCGTCCGGTACGACTCGCTCACCGACTGGACACGGGATATTCCCGTGGTACTCGTTTCTGCCATCATCAACAGACCGTACATCCTCGACCTCCAGCCGGATCGCAGCGTCGTCCGACGGTTTCTCGAGCGGGGGTTCGAGGTCTACCTCGTCGACTGGGGTTCCCCGTCCGAACTCGATTCGTCCCTCGGAATCGACGATTACGTGGGTCGATACCTCTCACGCTGCGTCGACGAAGTCATCGGGCGCGTCGGCTGCGATTCGATCCACCTCTTTGGCTACTGTACGGGCGGGACGCTGAGTGCGATTTTCGCAGCGCTCTCTCCCCGGCGCGTGCACACACTGGGGCTCCTGGCTCCTGTCCTCAACTTCGATGCGGACAAGGGGACTTTTCCGCTCTGGGAGCGAGAGGAGTCTTACAGCCCGAAACGGGTCGCGGACGTATACAGAAATGCTCCGGGGACACTACTGACCTTCGAGTTCTCCCTCATCGCGCCGTTCGAATATCACCTCGGGCGGTATCTTCGGCTCTTCGATCGTCTCGACGACGAGGCGTACGTCGACCACGTTATGCGGCGACTCAGATGGGGATTCGACAGCGTCGACGTTCCCGGCAGACTCTACCGACAGTTTCTCGTCGATCTCTATCGGGAGAACAAGCTCCAGACCGGACGGCTGACGGTCGAGGGAAAGAACGTGGACGTCGACGCTATCGATATGCCTATCGTGAACGTCATCGGGTCGGCAGATCAGTTCATCCCGCCCGAAGCGAGCCTCCCGTTTCTGGACACGACTGCGAGCGAGGACATCCAGGTGATCGAGTTTCCGACCGACCACGTCGGCCTGTCGGTCGGAAGAGCGTCGCACGAGGACCTCTGGCCACGTGTCTGTGAGTGGTTCGAGGGGCACTCTTAGACGATTGAGGGCGGAAGAAAGGTGCGCGATTGGAAACCGGGGGAACAACTGAGATGATCAGGACGATCGCTCCGTCCGCCAGCGGTCGATCGCGTCGGCGATCGGTTCCTCGGGTTTCACGCCGCCAGCGTTCGCCGCGAGTCCCGTCGTTTCGAACATCTGCACGACATCGGGTTCCGCCCCCGCAAAACGGAGGTCGATTTCGCGCGACTCGAGTTTCTGGTGGAGTTTCTCGAGCATCTGTGCAGCCTCGAAATCGACCGTCGGCGACGATGTAAGGTCGAAAACGACGAGTTCGACGTCGGAGTCGCGGTTCGCGAGCCGGTCGAGGAGGTCGGTCCGAACCGTCTCCGCGTTCGCGTAGAACAGTTCGGCTTCGACGCGATAGACGAACACGTCGGAGATGGTCGTCGCCGACCGGGTTACGTCGAGCCCGACGAAATCGTTCGTCCCGGCTACCTGACCGAGTTCGTGCGTCGACGGGCGACTGACTCGAGATATCGCGACCAGTAACGAGAGAATGACACCGACGTAGATGCCCCAGAGCATTCCGACCGTGAGGACCCCGAGCAGGGACGCCATCGCGATGGCGAACTCGCTCTTGCTTGCCCGGTACAGTCGCCGGATCGCGGTCGTATCGATGAGACCAGAGACGGCGACGATGACGACGGCTGCGAGTATCGTTTCCGGGAGGGTCGTGAACACGTCGGTGAGAAACAGCAGAACGACGACGAGAACGAGGACGACGACGGCGTTCGTGAACTGTGTCTTCCCACCGACGGAATCGTTGAGCGCCGACCGCGAGAAACTTCCGCCGACGGGGAACCCACCGCCGAGGCCAGCGGCGAGGTTGGCACCGGCGTCGGCCAGCAGTTCCTGATTCGCATCGGTGTCGTAGTCGTGGCGTCTGGCGAAGGTCTGAATCGCACCGATACCCTCGACGTACGACAGGAGGAACAACGCGGCGGCGATGGGAACGAGAGAACCCAGCGTCGAGAGTTCGGGAACCGCCGGAACCGAAAGCGAGGGTAGCCCGCTCGGAATCGATCCGACGATGTCGACGCCGCGGGCTTCCAGATCTGTCGCCGACATAACCAGAATAGCGAGGACGACGATGACAAGTGCGTTCGGGAACCGCGGTAGGTACCGTTCACCGAGGACAAGCAATACGATGCCCGCAACGCCGACGACCAGCGTCTCCGCGTTCATCATCCCGAGATGGGACGTGATGTACCATATCCGCCCGAAGAACGATTGCTCGAAGAAGCCCCCCGACACACTGCTCTCGATGCCGAACAGTTTATTGAGCTGTGTGGACATTATGTACAAGGCCGCGCCGGCGGAAAACCCCGTGAGAACCGACCCCGAGATGAAGTGAACCAGAAAGCCCAACCGGAGTATCCACGCGACGAACGCGATGACGCCGACGAGCAGCGTCGTTACGAGTACGAGCGACGCGTACGAGGCGGTGTTCCCGGTGGCGACGTACCCGACGCCACTCGCGACCAGGATCGAAAGCGCCGAGGTCGGTCCCACGATGAGTTGCCGAGAGGTGCCGAGAAAAAAGTAGGCGATGACTGCCATCAACCCGGCGTACAATCCCGTCTCCGGTGGCAAGTTCGCGAGCGACGCGTACGCCAAGCCTTCGGGAATGACTGACGCCGCAACGGTAATTCCCGCGACGATGTCCAGACGGAGCCACGAGCTGTCGTACCGCGGAAGCCACTCGAGCACCGGGAAGACCGACGAGAACCGTCCTGTCATTCGTTCCGTGAGGCGTTTCGATGACAACGGAATGCACCCCTCTGGGACGGACGGTTCGACGGGACAAATACCCATTTCGGACCAGTCACGAATATCATCACGACTGAATTACGACTGAATTACGACTGAATCACGACTGAATCACGGAGGCCGAACCGAACACGTTACGAGTTGTCGAGACGGCTCGTCCGACGAACGTTACTGCCGTCGGCCTCACGCCTCTGTCGGTAGCACGGAAGAAAAACAGAGAGAACGGAATCGTTCGGCCGGGTGGGCTCGCGATAGGGTACAGATTAATCGGGCTGGACGGATTGAAGACTCCTATGGGCGTCACAGATAGCGAGAGACAGCGATTACAGCGTGCACGAACGCATCTCGAGGAGTGGAAATTCGACGCCAGAGCCCAGGCGTTCACGGAACTGTTCGAAGGATCGGATGCTGCACTGACGGACGACGAGCTCCTGGTGCTCGACAGGATCGATTCGGATCTCACCCGACGGAACGGCATCGGGTTGTGGGACGCCGACGAATACGGAATCGTCACCGGGCAGCCAGTCGATACATCGGAGCTGCACGTCGTGTGTACGTATCACCCGGAAATCCCCTACGACGGGTTTCGAGGCGAGGAGAGCCTCGAGGAGGCGATGCGGGAGGAACTCAACGACCTGCTCTGGAACTACTGTGAACGCGTCGCCGAGATCATACAGACGGATCTCGAGTCGTTCCTCGAGTCCACAGAGAGTGACTGATCAGAATCGATTTGCTCGCCTGGTTGGACGGGACACCGTGGCCGGTTCGGAAGGTTCGTCGCCGTCCAATACTCCCGCTGAACAGCCATCGACCCGATCTCGAAGTGGGTCACGATCGGTGATACGTCGGTGGAGACGCCATCATCGGAGGTGGCCGCTCACGCCGTTCCCTCGCGAAGTTCCGTGCGTTGAGCCGCGGTCAACGTGACCGCGGTCGCTTCCACGTTCTCCTCGAGTTGGTCGACAGTTCGTGCACCCACGATCGGTGCGGTGACCGCGTCCTGATGGAGAAGCCAGGCGAGCGATACCTGCGCGGGTGTCGCACCGACCTCGAGAGCGATCATCTTGACGTGATCGAGGACCTCGAAGTGTTCGTCACAAAAATATCGATCGGCGAACGACTGATCGGTCGCCGCACGCGAGGTCGACGGGGCTGTTTCGTCGCGTCCGTATTTTCCGGTCAAAAATCCGCCAGCGAGCGGACTCCAGGGGACGATTCCGAGTGAATAGTCCCGGCACATGGGGAGATACCGCGCCTCGATTTCACGGTCGAGCAGATTGTACCGCGGCTGGGCAACCGAAAACGGCTCGTACCCATTCTGTCGCGCGAGTTCGTTTGCCTTGACGACCTTCCACGCGTTCGGCGTTTCCGTCGACGTCCCGAGGTAGTTCACCCGTCCGTCCTCGACGAACCCGTTCAGCGTGCGCATGTATTCCGCGGCCGGTGTCGCGTCGTCCCAGCGGTGAACGTACAGGAGATCGAGATACGACGTCTCGAGACGGTCGAGAATGCAGTCGATCTGTCCGCGGAGGTGTTTCCGATTCAATCCGCTCGCGTTCGGATCGTTGGACCGAGTCGGCCAGTAAATCTTGCTCGCGACGACGTATTCGTCTCGATCCCGATCGGCGAGCCACTCGCCGATCCACTCCTCCGCGCGCCCGTCACCGTAGGAGTTTGCCGTATCGATGAACGTCCCACCGCGGTCGGCGAACGCATCGAGCAGCTCGTGCGCTCGATCCTCCTCGATTTCGACCTCTCCGGCGTCGTTTTCCCGGCCAAAACGCCAGGTTCCGAGTGCCAGTTCGCTCACGCTCAGCCCCGTCTGACCGAGCGGAACCGTCTCGAGCACCATTAGCTGAACGTATGTCAGCCAGACGCATGAAGCTGTGTGTGGCTCGTCTCCCCGAGTCGGCGTCTCTGCGGCACCGATGGCGCTGTCTCGTTCAGACCCCCTGAATTCGATCTCCCCGTCGGAGGTGACGACCGCCAGGCCGAAACAAATCCGTGCTCACGGAGAGTGATGCCGATCGAACTGGCGAGGAAACCCGAGAACGTGGATGGCACGACCACACTCGCGTGGATCGGTGCACCCGCCAGATCCCCAGAAACGAAACTGCTCGCCCACGACGAAACGATCGGCAGCACGCACTGCGAGGACGACTGGCAGAATTCCGAACTATCACACGCCCGTCAGCCGTGCCCCGGTCCAGCCCGTCTCGAGTCCCGTGCCGTGGAAACCTAATTCACGATGGCTCTCGAATCAGCCGTCGCTATGCGCAGAGATGACACTGCGACGGCGACGGTCGACATCGATCGAGCGAGCGTCGTTCGAGCGATCCGTCTCGATGAAGCGGGCGTACAGCACATCGCGCCCCTGCTCGACGACATCGTCGAACTGTTCGCCACCTTCAGGCGACTCGAGCCGATCCACACCCGCCAGGTCGTCGAGGACGCTCGGTTGAGCGGCACGCTGAGCGACGGCGAGTACGAAGAGTTCCTCCGCTGGCTGGTACACACCGACGTGATCGAAGAAGCGGACACGTCCGGCCATTACGTCCTCGGCGACACCCCGAAAGCCGTCCCATCGGAGCCGACTCGAGATGACCGGCCCGAAGAGTGATCCGTCGATCGACGTGTATCAGTCGGGGCCTCTCGGTCGAGACGGCGTCACTCCGACTCGGGTGCTCGTACGGTGAGGACGGGAGCCGGCGCGGTTCGGAGGACGCGCTCCGTGACGCTGCCGAGCAGTTCTCGCCCCTCGTCGGTCCGCCCGTGGGTCCCCATGACGAGTAGATCCACTCCTTCCGTCTCGGCGTACGCGGAGATTTCCCGATGAACCGTTCCGACGGAGACGCCCGTATGTACGTCGACGCCACCCTCGGCAGCGTTCGTGGCTGCCGCCTCGAGGGTCGATCGGGCGTTTTTTTCGAGGTGGTCGATCAGTCGGTCGGTTTCCTCGTCGGCCCCGTACCGAGTCACGCTGACCACTGCGAGAAGGTGGAGCGTCGCTCCCGTTTCCGCCGCCGTTTCGATTCCGAGGTCGATCGCCGCGTTCGCGTGGTCGCTTCCGTCCGTGGGCACGAGGATCCGCGCGAACGGATACACGCTTCGAACGTCGTCGCTCGCCCGAACGACGAGAACCGGCACCGACGCGTCACGGACGACGTCACGGGTTTCGGTCCCGAGTTCGAGCCGTCCGACCCGCCGCCGGCCGTGTTGACCCATCGCGATCATCTCGATATCGTGCGTCGTGGCGTACTCGAGAATGCGCTCTCGAGGGACCCCCGTTCGAACCGCGGTGACGACGGACAGTCCCTCGGCGGTCGCCAATTCACTCGCGGCAGCGAGTATCTCATGGCCCGTCCGTTCGGAGGCGTCGGTGACGTCTTCGGTCCCGCCAGCGGGTTCCGTGTCGATATCGTCGAGGTCGTCCGCCTCGGAGACGAACAGGAGGTGAACGGTCGCCGAAGGCGGCGCGACCTTGGCCGCGAGTTCGAGAGCAGCGGTTGCGGGGCCACTCCCGTCGGTCGGAACGAGGATCCGATCGAACATACGCGACATTCGACCGGCGCTCACTTACAGCTATCCCGTACGTAGGCTGAGTTCGGCCGGCAGTTCGAGTTCGGGTGCTCAGTTGACTTCCGACAGTTCCCTCCTCGAGGACGGGACGTCACGCCGATGGATGGAGACGACGAGCGATATCGACTCACGGAAGGCTAGGAAGGCTGACTGTCACTGCGACCCGCCTAAAATTACTATAGTACTCCCGGTGGGATGGACGAAGGAGAGAACCAATGCCTATCGAAACACTCGCACGAAGCGACGTCGTCACAGCTACGACCGACGAATCGATTCACGACCTCGCCGAGACGATGCAAAGCGAAGGTATCGGAAGTATCGTCATCACCGATGGCGATTCGCCGGTCGGGATCGTCACCGATCGAGATCTGGCGATGCACGTACTCGCCGAAGGGACGGATCCCGACGAGCTCGTTGCTGACGATGTCATGTCGGATGGTTTACAGACCGTCCAGCACGACGCTGGCTTCAAGGAAGCCGCCGAGATGATGAGTGAAAACGGTGTGCGACGACTTCCCGTCTTGGACGACAATAGCAATCTGGACGGCATTATCACGGTCGACGACCTGAACGAATTACTCGCCAACGAACACCAGGAACTGGCAGCAGTCATTCGGGCGCAACGACCGCCGTACTAACCGTCTCGACATCCTCCCCGCCCCTTCAGGGCGAGGCTTCCGCTTGCTATACGTCACACGCCCCGACAGGCGATGGAACGTCCAGAACCTACTTGAGACGTCACGGAGAGATGACGCGTGACACGCGACCGTCGGCGATCACCGTAGGATCCCCCACGGCGATCGTGCGTCGACGATCCCGTCCCCAGAAGCGATACCCGGCACTCGCAGAACACATCGGGAACCATCGACCGTCCGGCGGCCGCCGCGCACGGTGGATCCGGTCCGATCTGCCGGACGCGTTCGATATCCGGTGTCAGGAGGAGAGGTATCGACGTCGCTCACCACTCCCTGTGTGGCCGTCACGACACCGCCATCGACTGCTCTCGTCGATCGTGACGTCGTCGGTGAGTCGCGGCTCAGGCCCCTTCCTGGAGGAATCTGCCTTCCTGTTCGTATATCGAGACCAGTTCCTCGATGAACTCTTCTATGGTCTCGTCCTCCTCGAGGTGGCCGTCCATTCGTTCCGCGAGGTCGTCGTCGAGCTCGATCGTTCGGACCATCAGAGGCGACGACGTTCGCCAGGCGAATAAATCACTCCCCCGATCACCCGTCGACGACCGAAATTCGAAGCCGACGTGTCCGAGGTCCGTCGCAATCGACGAACAGGATCGACTGCCACGTTCCGAGCGCGAGGTCCCCGTCGACCACCGGGATTGTAGCGCTCTCGCCGAGCAGAGTCGCACGCACGTGAGCGTCTGCATTGTCGTCGATCACGTTGTGTCCGTACTCCTCGTCACGTGGGACGAGTCGCTCGAGTGCGCGTTCGACGTCCGACAGGAGTCGGCTCTCGTGTTCGTTGACGATTACTCCGGCCGTCGTGTGTGGAACGTAGACGGTGCAAATACCGTCGTCGGTTTCTGCGGGGATCGTTTCTGCGACGTCCGAGGTAACGTCGACGATGTCGACTCGCTCGCTGGTTCGTACTTCGACGATCATATCGGTCGTGTACGGTGTACGATGGAGTCGGTGATAATCGTGTCCACTTGTCGCGGAAGTGTGACGCAGAAACGGAGGAAAGCGGACGGCGGAAGCGAACACGTCGTCCATCAACGAACACGGCCAAGTGTGACCGACAGCCCGCCTAGAGTCGGTCAGTGGCCGTCCTCGTGACCGTGATCGTGTCCGCCTTCCCCCCCACCGCGGACCATCTCGTTTAGTTCGTGGATCTTCGTCTGGGTGGCATCAGGGAGGGCAGACTGTGGCTCTGCCAGTCCGGGCTGGCCCTCGAGATCGGGATCCCCGACGATGACGCTTCCCAGCATCCCCGTACTCTCGTGCGGGCGACAGTAGTAGTCGTAGACCCCTTCGGTTTCGAAGGTGTGTTCGAACGTCGCGCCTTGCTCTGACATCGAACCGCTGTCCCACGCCTCTGCATCGTCTGGAATCCGCTGGGGTTTGTCGTTCGAAGCGGCGTACGCGGTCGTCGTGTGGGTTCCGCTTTCCAGGGTCCACGTGACTGCCTCACCCGGTTCGATGCGGACGACGTGGGGGTCGAAGTGCGTCCCGGAATCGTTCGTCAACATGGTAACGTCTGCAGCACTGGACGGGCTTTCGGTTCCCTCACCATTGGTCTCGTTCTCGGACGAGGTATTGCCATCGTCCCCGCTTTCTTGATCCGTCGTAGAGTTCTCAGACGTATCCTCCGGCCCGTCATTGTTCGCCGATTGGTCGCTCCCTGTCAGACAACCGGCAAGCCCAGTTACGATCGTACCGCCAGCTATACCCAGTAGACTCCGTCGCGAGAGGCGATCAGTCATGATGTTCGTCGAACGAACGACGCGGCTACTCTGCTTTACTTATTCGAGGAATAAGATTGGCGGCGATATTTCCAACTGAACGGAAACGATACAATTAGGAGCCTCTTAAGCCGGAAACCGTCACTTCGACTCGAGAGAGCGGCGGCTAGCGCGACAGTCGGGTGCGATCGTTCGGTTCCGATGTCGAGCGCCGGAGACTGCTACTGGCGGGCGGAGACGACGAGTAGCGAGTGGATTGAGACATCGCCCCACCGGCTGTCAGCCCCGGCGAGTCCCGTCACCGTTACATTCGTGATCCGTTTTCATCGGTGGCCCGTCTCGACCCGTTCTCCTCGGTGTATTCCCACGAGTTCGTCGCCGAGTCGTAGAGGCGCCGAATCATTCCGATATCTGAGACGAGTCTGATCGCGGTCGTCGGTCGACTCGCGATGCGGCGAATCACGGTCGCGGGTCGACGTGTTATGTCGTCGATCGTCAGTCCGTCGAGCGCCTCTGCGACCGCCGCCAGTAACTCGGGATCCTCGTGTTCGACCCACACGCCGCGCATCAGCTGAGCGAGGCGGTACTCGGACGTCATCGACGAATCCAGTGCTTGCGGGTACGAAGCCTCGTTTCCCTCCGCGATCAGGTCGGTGAGGAGATACGACGACCTGATCCCCTGACAGATTCCCTCGCCCTGGTATCGATTGGCGATTCCGGCCGCGTCACCGACGAGAAACACGTTCCCGTCGGGGAAGTACACATTGGCAGGGTCGAGGCTGGGGCCTTTTGGAATGGTGGCGACGTTCACCTGCTCTCGTTCCGGCTTCGGAAACGCGTTCCGGTCCGCAGCCGACTCGAGGGCGGCGAAATAGGCATCCGGTCGCCTGTCACCCGCCCACCCGATTCCGACGTTCGCGTGGCGCTCCGATTTCGGGAACGCCCACGAGTATCCGACGTATCCTTCGAAAAAGATGCGCGGCCGGTTCACGTATCCTGAGAAGTCGCCGTCGACCGTCGCGTTGAGAGCGACCATCTCGCCGGTATATTCCCGTGTTTGACCCGTGGTTCTGAGCGTCAGAGACGGGTGTCCCGTTGCGTCGACGACGTAATCGTACGTCTCGACGATGTCCGCGTACTCCGCAGGAGTGACGGATCGACCGGTTCGGAATTCGACGCCCCTGGACGCCAGCTCAGCCGCCCATCGTCGTTCAACGACGGCCCGTTCACAGATGTATCCCGGAGCACATCGCAGATCCGATGTCGCCAACGGATCCGTTTCAGACGGGCGATCGACACCGTCGTACACGTATAATCGGAACCCGTCGATGTCGTTGACGAATCCGTTTTCGGGCGTCTTCTCGAGCGGTATCAGCGTCGCATCGTTTATCGCCTCCCCACAATCGACTCGCTTTTCGTCGTATTCCTGGCGTTCGAAGACGGTCACTCGATCGATCGCCGTTACGTCGTTCAGCCCCGTCGCCGCAGCAAGCCCGGACACAGAACCTCCGAGTACCGCGGCTGTAGCGTGGTCCGTTGTCATCTGTGTGCGTTTCCTAACGGTCCCCAGTCTAACAAAAGGACTAGATACAGGTACAGGTTCGGCTTCGACAGCCTACGTTCCCGTTTTATCGCAGAAACGTACTGTGGGTCCGGGCGAACGCGCAGTCACGATGAGTCGATCGAAAGGTCCGACGCACCGTCCGTGCACGGAGGAAACAGAACGCAGCGATCCACCGCGACACGAGACTGGATCGGCCCACCGAGAGACGACAGGTGACGTCCCGCCCAACTATGTCGACAGCCGTCGACCACGGACGTATGACGGACCTCGTCACGTTCGGTGAAACGATGCTCAGGCTGTCGCCCCCTCGTCACGAACGCTTCGAAACCGCGACGGCGTTCGACGTGTATCCGGGCGGTGCCGAAAGTAATGCGGCGGTCGCTGCCGCCCGCCTCGGGGCGGACGCGACGTGGATTTCCAAACTGCCGGATACTGCGCTGGGACGGCGGGTCATTTCGGATCTGAAGCGCTACGGGCTGGACGCGGACGTCGTCTGGACCGAAACCGGTCGACAGGGGGTCTACTACCTCGAAATCGCGGGAGAACCGCGGGGAACCGACGTCGTATACGACCGGGCCGACGCCGCGGTAACGACCGCAACCGTCGACGAACTCTCCACCGACCTACTCGAAGACGCAGCCGTCTTTCTCACCTCCGGTATTACACCCGCGCTGTCCGCGACGCTCGAACGGACGGTCGGCGATCTGCTCGAGATCGCCCGAGAGGCCGGCGTGCAGACCGCGTTCGACGTCAACTATCGAAGCAAGTTGTGGTCCCCGGCCGAGGCGCGCGAAACGATCGAGACGTACTTCCCGTCGATCGACGCGCTCGTCACGCCGGTCCGTGACGCCCGCAATGTCCTCGAGGCGACCGGTGAGGCGGACGAAATCGCGACCACACTTGCCGACGAGTGGGGATTCGAAACGGTCGTGATAACGTGTGGATCGGACGGCGCAGTGGCGTACCACGGAGGGACGCTCGTCGACCGGTCTGCATTCGAAACGGAGACGATCGCCCCGATCGGAACGGGCGACGCCTTCGTCGGCGGCTTTTTCGCGAGTCGGCTTGAGGGAGTCGACGTCGGGACGGCGCTCGAATACGGGGCCGCCGTTGCCGCCCTCAAACGAACGATACCCGGCGACGTCGCGATCGTCGACCGCGACGAAGTCGACCGTATCGTGGCGGGAGAACACGCGACGATTTCGCGGTGATCGGGACCAATGGCGCAATGGTCGACGTCATCCGGAGGCTGCTCGAGCGAAACCTACCGTTTTCTAACTGATAGGGCGCAACGGATTTAACGGCAGGAGGAGACACGACATACATGGGGAACCATTCGTACAGCGGTAGTGCGGGGTCGAGCGAGACGCTCCGAATCGGACTCAACGGGTTCGGGCGAATTGGCCGCACTATCTTGCGTGCGTCGCTATCGCGCGACGACATTGAAATCGTCGCCATAAACGACGTCATGGACGACGACGACATGGAGTATCTCTTCCGGTACGACTCGGTTCACGGCCGGTTCGACGACGTCACTCGCCAGGGAGATACTCTCTTCGTCGGCTCTCAGGAGATCAAACTGCTCTCCGAACACGACCCGTCGAACCTTCCGTGGGACGACTTCCAGATCGACGTCGCCTTCGAAGCGACGGGCCTGTTCCGGACGTACGACGAGGCAGCCATGCACCTGGACGCGGGCGCCGACAAGGTCATCATCTCGGCCCCGCCGAAAGGGGAGACGGAGGTCCCGATGTTCGTCTACGGCGTCAATCACGAGGAATACGACGGTGCGGACGTCATCTCGAATGCGTCCTGCACGACGAACTCGGTCGCACCGGTCGTGAAGGTACTCGACGACGAATTCGGCATCGATTCTGGCCTGCTCATGACCGTCCACGCCTACACCGGGAGCCAGGGGCTGGTCGACGGCCCGCTCGACAAGCGTCGTCGCGGCCGCGCAGCCGCCGAAAATATCGTTCCGACCACGACCGGTGCCGCGATCGCCGCGACCAAAGTCCTGCCCGAACTCGAGGGCAAACTCGACGGGATGGCGATGCGCGTCCCGGTTCCGGACGGGTCCATCACCGACCTGACCCTCAATCTCGAGACCGACGTCACGGAAGACGAGATCGCCGACGCGATTCGCAAGGCGGCTGACGGTGAACTCGCGGGCGTTCTCGGGTACACGGACGAGGAAATCGTCTCGCGGGACATCATCGGGCTGCCGTTTCCCTCGTACGTCGACCTGGAGTCCGTGATGGTCGTCGCGGACGATTTCGCGAGGGTCCTGACCTGGTACGACAACGAGTACGGCTTCTCGATGCAGATGTTGAAACTTGCGGCGTACGTCGCCAGCGAGACGGAGTCCATCGGGACCGAAGAAGCGGTCGCGCACTGATACCCTGATCGACAGGTGTCGGTACGCTCGAATCAGTCAGCCGAGCGATCGCGACGACCTCACGCATCCACCACATGACCACGTTTCGAACCATCGACGACCTCGATGCGGGACAGCGGCTACTTGTGCGGATCGACGTCAACGCACCCGTCGAGAACGGTATCGTCCGAGATAGCCGCCGGTTCGCCCGCCACGCGGAGACGATCCTGGAACTGCTCGACGACGACCACGCGATTGCCCTCCTCGCCCACCAGGGACGGCCGGGCCGTGAAACGTTCGTCTCCCTCGAGCAACACGCCGCGCTCCTCGCCGATCACATCCACAGGCCGGTCGATTTCGTCGCCGACACCGACGGTCCGGACGCCCTCGCGGCGATCGACGAACTCGAGCCAGGGGACGTGCTCCTCCTCGAAAACGTCAGAATGTGCGACGGGGAATTACCCGAAGAGAAACCGGCGATCAAAGCCGAAACGAAGCTCGTTCAGACGCTCGCACCGAAGTTCGATGCGTACGTCGACGACGCTTACTCTACCGCACACCGGTCTCACGCCTCGATCGTTGGCTTCCCGCAGGTCATGGACGCGTACGCAGGTCGCGTGATGGAACGCGAGTACACGGCGAACACCGCCATCCGCGAACGCGAATTCGACGGCACCGTCACCATGATCCTCGGCGGCAAGAAAGCCGAGGACGCTATCCCGGTCATCGAACGGGTCGCCGACACCGTCGACCAGTTCTGTCTCGGCGGTATCGTCGGCGAACTCTTCCTTCGGGCCAGCGGTCACGACGTCGGATACGACGTCCATGGAACCGCGCTCTTCGACCACCAGTGGGATGCCCACCGCGAGACTATCGAACGGGTGCTCGAGGAGTACGGACACTGCCTGTTCCTCCCGAGCGATCTCGCCTACGAGGACGAACACGGTGAGCGCGCGGAGACGGCCGTCGAGGGCACCACAAAGAGAACGTCGTTCCTCGACATCGGCTCCGAGACGGCCGACCGCTACGCCGACCTCGTTTCCGAGTCAGCAGCAGTCTTCGTCAAGGGCGCCCTCGGCGTCTTCGAGGACGACCGGTTCGCACACGGGACCGTCGAGGTCCTCACGGCGATTGCCGACGCCGACTGCTTCTCGGTTGTCGGCGGGGGAGACACCTCCCGATCGATCGAACTGTACGATTTGGACGAGGACGACTTCTCCCGCGTTTCGATCGCCGGCGGTGCGTACGCCCGCGCGCTTACTGGAGAGTCGCTCGTCGGTATCGAAGTACTCGAACGAGAGATGTAAGAACCCGTGAACGGAACCAGTGTGACGATCGAATCGCGGACTGCAGTGGAATCGTATTCCGCGATAGTAGGTACCGCAAGCCTTTCCGTACGACGCGTCGACTCGAGAATTGCTACACCATGATCCAACTCGAGGAAGCACTCGCACGGCCAGAATTCGAATCAATCGACCTCGATATCGCCGTTGCCGACGCTCACGACCATATCACCGATGCGGTACACGGGCTCACCACCTCCGACAGCGAGGAGGGAACGAAGTACCGGACGACAAATGGAATGCTCGTCGCGATCGTCGGGACGAGTTCCGCGAACCGAGACGGAGAACGGGCCACGATCGCCTACCGGACGGCGCCGCCTTCGGAGCCCGCGACCCGAAAGGCCGCGAAGATAGCGGACGCACTGAAATCGTACGCCGTCGATCGATGAGTCGGCACGAGTTCGTCTCGCGACGCGCAGGCGATTCAGAACCGAGTTGATCCGCATGCGGGGATTCTTCGTCGGCCGGTTTCAGCCGTTTCATCTCGGTCACCGCTCCTTCGTTGCGGATATTACGGCGGAAGTAGACGAAATCGTGATCGGCGTCGGAAGTGCACAGGCGTCACACACCGTCGACAACCCCTTCACCGCGGGCGAACGAGTCGAGATGATACATCGAACGATGGCGGGGCCAGAGAATTCGACGTTCGTCGTCCCGATCGAGGATCTCCACCGCAACGCAGTCTGGGTGTCGCATGTCACGGCCACGGCACCATCGTTCGACGTCGCGTACTCGAACAATCCGCTCGTGAGACGCCTGTTCGAAGAAGCCGGACTCGAGGTCCGGGGCGTCCGGCTTTACCGACGCGACCAGTACTCGGGAACCGAAATCCGACGCCGAATAATTGGCGGAGACCCGTGGCGACACCTCGTTCCCGACCCGGTTGCGTCGGTCATCGACGACATCGGTGCCGTCGATCGACTGAGAACGGTCAGTGAACGGATCGACGAGTAGCCGAACCCCGGACCCCGTCGTCGAACGTGAGCGCGGACGCGTTTCGATGGCCTCCCTTTCGGAACGCACCGAACGACACCCATATCCAGAACGGAACGGGCGATACACGAAGGTCGGCCCGTTCCGGCGCCTCATCGCTCATCACGACGCTATTCCTCAAGGGGGTCGCAGCTGCAACACGACGAAGGCGGGACGGTTATTCGACTTCGATCCTGTGTCCGCCGACGTCGCTCGGTTCCTGCTTGGGGAGCGTGAGGGTGAGCACCCCGTTGTTGTACGTCGCACTCACGTTCTCTTCGTCGACCGGCTCCGGGATCCGAACCGAGCGGGTGATCGACTTGTGTGCCCGTTCGCTCTTGAGATACAGTTCCTCCTGTTCTTCGGTCGATTCCTCGTGTTCCGCCGTGATATTGAGCGTGCGATCCGATAGACGGACGTCAATTTCGTCTCTTTCGAAGCCGGGAACGTCCGCCGTGAGCACGAACTCGTCACCTTGATCAACCAGATCGACCCCCATTTCCGTCATCTCCGACTCCGGAAATCCGAACTGCCTGGGATCCCACATTTTCGTCATGTTTTCGAACTGCTGCTGTAGCCGGTTGAGTTGCTTTTCAAATCCGTCGAAGGGATCACTTCCATTGGTCATGGCGCTTCACACGGGCATTCCGACTGCCCAGTGAGAGGGCCACTCGTGGCGAGTTAAAGCTTATCCGTACGAGGGGTGCCGACGCACGCCGACGATGTGATCGGCCGGATACATCCGGCGGCGACCAATCAGCGCCCGTCCGTGCTGTCCAGTCGTCTGGATGCTCAGGATGCTCAGGAAATACGCTGTAGAAATCTTTGTAACGATTGACTTCGCGGATTTGATTGCGGAAATACAGTATTTCCCGATCGTTTCAAGCGTTTCACGGGCGGTGGAGGGAACGACCGGCAGGGCCAGCGAATAGATCGACGACCCCGGTCCATTACGATCGTACGAGTGTAATAACTTGTTACTGGTACGCAATCAATTACTGTCGACAGCGACGGACGGGCGGCGTATCGAGGCCCCCGAATACCGTCCCAGTCATTGCCCGTTTTCGACGGTAATCGTACCGTTCGTCACCGGACCACAGAGATATATCCCGTGACGGAAAATGGGCCGTATGTCCGAACCCGGCGGCGGATGGGCCGTCCTCTTCTCCGGCGGCAAAGAGTCCGTGTGGGCGCTGTCCCGGGCCCTCGAGGCTGGCCGGGACGTCTGCAGGCTCGTGATCGTCAATCCGCCCGCGGGCTCTCACGTCTACCACGCGCCCGCACGGTCGGTGACCCGTTTAGCCGCAGAGAGCATCGGCATCCCCGTAGTCGACGTCGCAATCCCCTCCGTCGACGTCGAACCTCCCGATATCAGCGGGAGGGACGAACGCGTCTCGAGGCAGGCGGGAGACGCGAAAATCGAACCCCTCGAGACCGCCCTTCGACGGCTGGACGCCGAACTCGTCGGTGGCTTGAGAGGGCTCATCGCCGGGACCGTCGAGAGTGACTACCAGGCCAATCGGCTCCGTTCGATGTGTGAGCGCCTCGGGTGTGCCTTCGACGCGCCGCTGTGGCATGCGGACCCGTCCGACCTCCTGGAAACGATGATCGAAGCCGGTCTCGAGATCGTGTTCGTCGAGGTGGCGGCGCCCGGGTTCGACGCGTCCTGGCTCGGCCGACGGCTGGACAGCGAGGCGCTCGCGGAACTGACCGACCTCCACCGCGAGTACGGCGTTCATCTGCTGGGGGAGGGGGGAGAGTTTCAGACGGTCGTGACCGACGGACCGCACATGTTTCGTCCCATCGAGTTCGAGTTCGAGCGTGAGTGGTACGGCACCTGGGGACGATTGCGGATCACCGACGCCCGACTCGAGGCATCCGTGTCGGAGGAGGGCGACCGCGACAGGGTAGCGTAACCACGGCCGACGAGGAGCGACCCACGAGAAGCGACTATTGTGGGGATGCAACCGCCACGTCCGCGAGTCGATGGGCGACGTCCTGCTCCCGCTTACGCGTCAGTGGACGAGTTGCTGTGTTCTTCGTAGACGAAATAAAGATTCCAGAGGTTGAACCCGTCACCGTACGTTCGCTCGATCCTGCGATCGTACAGCGGAATGAGATCCGTTCGCGGCTCGGTGAACGCGGGTTCGACGGACCACTCGAGGACCCATTCACGTCCGTGAAATCGGAGCCGGTCGTCGATTGCGTCGAACACACGCCGGAGCATCCGACGGACCGTCTCGGAATCCGGTCCGTACGCTGGCTCCTGTGACGGGGCCGTGTAGGTCGCTGTGATCGGAACGACGTCGTCGCGAAAGGCATCGGTTCGCGACAGGTAGATCGTCGTTGCACCTGCTTCGCGCAAATGGACGACGAGTTCGTCGGGCGTCGGTACGATCGAGCTTCGTCCCGTCGGTCCGTACCCGAATTCCAGGGCCATGCCAATGGTTTGCTCGGGGAAGGGCAAGAATGATTCCGTGCTCCGCATCGGGCCGGTTTCGATAGCGACTGGCGTCAGATCGTATCGTTGTGGAACAACACGCTGCTGTGAACATCCCAGCTACTCGATGCAGACAGGAAAACGGTGGCTCGAGACAGAATCGTCCACTCCCTGCTCTCGAGTCTCGGTCGGTCCTGTCCGTTGCAAGACACCGGACGCCCGATGCCGGTTTCGGGCGTCGATAGCTGTCGTCGAAACCCGAGACGCCAGCGCCGTTAAGTCGGTGGCGACGGATGTGGTCGTATGGACGTGGGCCTCACCGTCGGCGACTCGCTCGAGCGGTTGGAACGAACGATACCGGGATTCGAGTTCGCTGAGCTGTCGATCGGCGACGGTACCGACGTCGAGGACATCAACGCGGACAGACTCGAGACGACACTTACCGACGCACGTGCCGATCTCTGCGTCCACCTGCCGTTCAAACAGGTAATCGTGACGCCGGTTCACCAAATCAACGACGCAATCGTGGACTACTTGGAGACCCTGCTCGAGTGGGCCGGGTCCGTCGGGGCCGAAAAAGCCGTTCTTCACGGAACAGCCCGAAATCCGCACGATACAGACCTCCGCCCTCTCTTCGCCGATCAGTTGACGGCCATTGCGACGGCTGCCGACGATACCGGCGTCGAACTCGTCGTCGAAAACGTCGGTCATCAAAAGCGAGGGTTCCCACTGACGGTTCTCGGCGATATCGCACGGGATACAGAGACCGCAGTCTGTTTCGACGTGGGTCACGCGTACATGGAAGACGGAAATGACGGCGTCGACCGGTTCTGTTCGCAGTACGGCGACCTCGTCTCGCACCTCCACGTCCACGACGTCCGGAGCCGCGGCGACACCCATCTCCCGATCGGCGCTGGCGAAATAAACTACGATATCGTCACGGAGCACCTCGCGGGATTCGACGAGACCGTTGCGGTCGAAGTGTTCACCGACGACGTCCTCCTGTTGCGAGACACCGCGCGACGAGCGAGGGCAGCACTCGAGCCCGACTCGTGATCCGCGGTCGTCACTGCCCAGCGAACGAAGCGAGCGGTCGCGGTTGACATGAGTGGGGAAACTCGAGACGAACGAACGGATACGGCCACCACGCCGGTATCGAGGGTACCACCGAAGCGACGTTCATCGCACCGTCTCTGCGTCCCGGCGCGGATGGAATCGAGTTGCAGATGAAGCGATCGCGAAATCCGTCGAATCGTTGAGAGGCGAAAAGACGATTGTACTCTTCGTGGGAGTTGTGTCCATGGACGAGACACAGTGGCCGGAGCTCGCCGGAACAGAGCTAGAGTATGGCGATCACACGTGGGAACTCACTGGGACGGTCGAGATTGGGGAGATCGGTGACGTGCTTTCGGTCCGAGCTAAGCAGGTAGACGACGTCCGCCAACCGAAAGCGACCCTCCGATTCGGGCTTCGAGATGGCAGTTCCTCCCTGAATCCCGGCAACCTCGGGAACCACTTCGACAGCCTCGAGCGAGAAGGCGACACGCACGTGCTCGTCGTGAAAAAAGAGACGCGAACCTACCGGTACGACCTACAGGGGCTCGAGTACGAGTAACAGCCTCTACGGCTGGAACGCGACCGGACGGAGGGACTCTTGCCCGGGTATTGTCTTCGTTCCCGCAGTGGACCTCCGCGATCGTTCCGTTCCATCGGTCGATACCCACGTTATATGCCACTGTGTCGCGTCGTGTCCGACCGATGGAGGGAGTTCAACGATTTGCGGACAGAACTGACGCGGGAGTGCAACTCGCCGAGGAGATCCGCGATCGAGGGATCGACGCAGATATCGTGCTCGCGATCCCGCGGGGCGGTCTCCCGCTCGGGCGCGCGGTCGCCGATGCGCTGGACGTCCCACTCGACATCGTCGTCGCGAAAAAAATCGGCGCGCCGGGAAACCCGGAGTACGCCATCGGTGCCGTCGCGAGCGACGGAAGCGTCTGGCGAAACGAGGCCGCGTTGCGCGGTGTGGGGGTGGATTCCGACTACTTCGAAGAAAAGCGTGCGGAGGAGGCAGCGAACGCGCGTCGGAAGGCCGATCGGTATCGTGGCGACCGGCCGAAACCCGATCTGTCAGGTGAAACGGTCATCGTTGTCGACGACGGCGTGGCGACTGGATCGACCGCGAGGGCGTGCCTCAGGTGTCTCAACGAAACGGACGCCGAGCGGATCGTGCTCGCGATCCCGGTCGGTCCGCCACGTACCATCCACGAACTGGCTGACGAAACCGACGAGGTCGTCTGTCTCGAAACGCCGAGCGGCTTCAGAGGCGTCGGACAGTTCTACGAGGACTTCGCGCAAGTGCCCGACGAGAAGGCGATGGAATATCTGACGACGGAACCGTAACGGAAGATGGAGGCGTCCCCGTGACACGAAGAGACGAAACTCGCTTCCGAATACCGGCGGTGACGACCCAGGCCGTCAGATACTGAGAGAATGGGAAGACAGGAGAAAACGGCGACGACGCTCCCACTCGCCCAGTCTCTTCGTATCGGGACCGAATCGTATCGCAGACCGAACAACGGAGCAACTGAGCACCAGGATCATCAATTCACCAACACCCATGGAAATAACTGACATCGTTTCGGACGAGTACGTCGAATTCACTCCGGAGACGCCGGTATCGAAGCTCGTCGGGACGTTCGACGATTCGGACGTCAAGGGCGTCCTGATACGAGGTGAGGGGTTCGAAGGAGTCGTCACCAGAAGACAACTTGCCACGTCGCATCGTCAACCCGACGAAAAACTCGGATCGTTGGTCTGGCACGTCCCCCGACTCACGCCGGACGAGGACGTTCGGAAGGTGGCACAGCTCATGATCGAGAGCGACTCCCAGTTGCTTCCGGTATTCGAGGGCCGGGAACTGGTCGGCGTCGTCACCGCCGACGCGATTCTACGGAAGGTCACGCCGTTTCTCGACGCGGCGACAGTCGCCGAGGCCTACTCGGACGACCTCGTCTCGGTCGATCCGGCGTCGACGTTCGGTGATGCACTCAACGTGTTCCGGGAAAACCACATCACCCACCTCCCCGTCGTCGAGTCGAACACGGCAGTCGGCATCCTCAGCCTTTACGATGTGACCGGTCTGACGGTTCGAGCAGAAGTACAGAGTAAGGGCGGCGATGCGGGCGGAACGGACCCGTTCGGAGGCGACATCTCCGCCAGCACTGGGCGCTCGCGCCGGGGCGGCTTCGGCGCTCGAGAGGGCGAACCCGCACGGGTCCTCGACCTCCCGGTCCGCGACGTCATGTCGACACCGGTGCGGACGATCCCGCCGACCGAGACGCTCGAGACGGCGATCGAAAAGATGTTCGAGATCGGCGGTTCATCGCTGGTCGTCACGACCGACGGCCAGCCGTTCGGGATCGTCACGAAAACCGATATTCTCGAGTCGCTCACGTGGGAGGTCGGCGGCAACCGGGCCGTTCAGATCTACGGGACCGACCTGATAGACGACGCGACCTACGACGATATCGTCGCTATGATCGACACGTTCGACGACAGGGATCACGAGATGACCGTGCTCGACGCGAAGATCCACCTCCACGAACACGACGAGACCCGCCGCGGGACGCCGCTGCTACTCGCCCGCATCCGGTTACACACCGATCGGGGCCTGTACATCGCCTCCGGGGAGGGCTACGGTGCGAGCCACGCGCTCAACGAGGTGCGCGAGGTCCTGGATCGGCAAATCCGCGACGAGAAGACCTACGGACGGAGCAAGAAGCCGCCGAACGAGGCATTCTGGGAGAAGCGCTTCGGCTGGCTCCTCGAGGAATGACCCCGCTCGCACGGGACCGCTCGACTCGGCTGGTGACGAGCCGACACTCGAGACGGGACGGTGATGGTACTCGAGACGAATCGCTCGAGGTGGGCGGATCGCACAGCGGTCCGGATAGTATTTTGAGACTACACGAGGTACGAGCCCCTGATGTCTCGTCAACTGCTCGTGCCCGTCGATGGATCGCCGCTGTCGAAACGAGCGCTCGAGTACGCACTCGACGAAGAGGGTTCCATCTCGGTCATCGCGCTCCACGTGATCGATCCGAGCGATCCGGGGTACAGTTCCGCGACCGACGTGGACGTGCGAAACGAACCGCCGCACGGCTCCAGGGAATGGTACCAACGGGCCGCCGAAGAGGAAGAGCGAATCTTCGACGAGGCGCGCGAGCTGGCGGCCGATTACGATGCGGACCTCTCGACCGATTCCGCGATCGGCGAACCGGCGCGCGAGATCGTCGACTACGCCGAAGACAACGATATCGACCAGATCGTAGTCGGGGGCCACGGACGTATCGGGACGGCGCGGATGTTACTCGGCAGCGTCGCCGAAATAGTCGTTCGCCGATCACCGGTTAGCGTCACCGTGGTCCGGTAACGTCACGGCGGTGCCAATGCGTCACCGTGGGTCGTACCTCACGGTATCGACCACTGTCGTGACACTCCGGGTTCGGTCCTCGAGGTCGCGGATCGAATTCCCCGCCCGACCGACGGGCCGGGATTCTCTATCCCGGGAGAGACGACGGGTGACCGACCGGCAACAGATACAGCGGCGCCAGCCGATCGGGAAGGGACAATGCGTCCGCGAGGTCGCGCTCGGAGAACGCCCCGACCGGACAGGTGTTCAATCTGCGCGACTCACACACGAGGTGAACGTTCTCCGCGACGTGTCCGGCCTCCATATGGACGTACCGCTCGCCGTGGGTGGGATACTGCCGACACGTTCGGTCATAGTCTGCCGTCAGCACGACCGTCACCGGTGCCGTGTCGACGACCGCCTGGCCCAGTGACGCCGCCGCGAATTCGTCGTGGATCGCAGTCTCGAGCGTCGCCTCGAGCCCGTGGCGCTCCGATTCGTATCGGTACAGCCCCGGCGTCAGTTGCTCGCTTCCACTCGGCGCGACCTCTAGAAACACGGTAAGCGGATAGGTCGCGCCGGCACTGGGTGCAGCGCGCATCTCGACGCCGTCCCGTTCGTGGGTGCAGCCCTGTGCCGCCCACAGTATCTGGGAGACGTCCTCTATTTCGATCGGCGTTCGGGCGAACGAACGGCGACTCTGCCTGGTCGCGATCGCTCGTTCGATGCTCGTCGATCCGTCGACGGCGGGTTCGGGGAGTTCGACCGAGGCCATAGCGATTCTTCGACAGCGCTCTGCAAAATATCCGACCCCGTTCTCGTCTCGTCGCGTCTGTCACGTTCGATGAACGTGTGGGTGCTTTTGATACCTGCTCGAATCGAACGGAACGATATGATCGGTACGATACTCGTTCCGACCGACGGCAGCGCGGGTGCTGAAGCAACTATCGCTCACGCGACCGAATTTGCTCGAACTTACGGCGCCGCGGTGCACACGCTGTACGTCGTCGACACCAGCGGCGAACCGCCCGCGATATCCCGCGACGAGCGCGAGGACCTCCTCGCGCCATCGGAGCGCCGGGGACGAGAGGCGACGATCCGAATCACCGACCGGGCCGAGGAGTTGGACCTGAAGGCTGCCCGTGAGGTTCGCGAGGGAACCCCCTACAGCGAAATTCTCGCGTATGCGGACGAATACGGCGTCGACCTACTCGTAATGGGGACTCACGGTCGGACTGGTGCGGATCGGGCCCGCCTGGGAAGTACGACGGAACGCGTACTCACGCTCGCGGACGTTCCAGTCCTTTCCGTCCGCCTGACGGACGACGACGGCTCCGCACCGGAAACGATATCGTACGATCGGATAGTGATTCCGACCGACGGGAGCGACGGTGCGATCCGCGCGGCAGAGACCGCACTCGACGTCGCCGAGAAATACGATGCCGCGGTCGACACCGTTTACGTGGTCGATCCAGCACCGTACGATCTCGAGGACGCGTCGCGGAGTATCGTCGGGTTGCTCACGGAAGGCGGACGAAACGCCACGGAAACGGTCGCGGAGATGGCACGCGACCGCAATCTCGGCGTGACGACCGCCGTCCGTCGTGGGAATCCAGCGGACGAACTGCTGAAATACGTCTCGTCAGTCGATGCCGACCTCGTCGCCATGGGCACGCGCGGCCGATCGGTCGGGAGCGGTCGATTGCTCGGAAGCACGACGGCTCGAGTCGTTCGTCGATCGCCGATCCCCGTCTTATCCGTTACGTGACCCCCTTCGTGTCCGCCTCGATCGTGGCGGTTCGCACGCGTGCGTCACCACGAAGGAGAGTTCGTGAGAATAGGATGTCTGGTTCGACGGTGCGACTTCTCGGCCTCATCGCGGAACCAGCGCAGACAGCGGACGATCGCGGCATCGAACTAAGGTCGTTTGGCTCGTAGGATCTGTATGATCAGGAGTTTCCGGATCGGCTCCCTCTTCGGCATTCCGATCAAGCTAGACATCACGTTCCTCGTGATCCTACCAGCATTCGCCTGGCTCATCGCGTCTCAGATCGCGGACCTCACGCCGGTACTCAACGGATTGCTCGGAACGGAACTCACGATCGAGCCCCTCACGACGGGTGTGACACCGTGGCTGCTCGGACTCACTGCGGCGATCGGTCTGTTTGGAAGCGTGTTACTCCACGAACTCGGTCACTCACTCGTTGCGATCCGCTACGGATTTCCAATCGACTCGATCACCCTCTGGCTGCTCGGCGGTGTTGCACGACTCACCGACCAGCCGACGAACTGGCGACAGGAACTCACGATCGCGATCGCCGGCCCGATCGTGAGCGTCGGACTCGGGGTCGCGTTCTACGCTCTCACTGTCGTGGTTCCGGCGTTCCTCGAACCGGTACAGTTCGTCCTCGCGTATCTCGCGGTCATCAACGTGATGCTCGCAGCTTTCAACTTGCTACCGGGGTTTCCGATGGATGGCGGGCGCGTCCTGCGTGCGATATTGGCACGGAACCGTCCGTTCGCCGAAGCGACCGCACAGGCGGCACAGGTCGGGAAGGTGGTCGCCATGTTTCTCGGCCTGATCGGACTCCTCGGGTTCAACATCATCTTGATCGCCATCGCCTTTTTCATCTACATCACAGCGACCAGCGAAGCCCGCCAGACCGAACTGCAAGCGGCCGTCGAGGGGATCACGGCCGAGGACATGATGACCCCTGTGGGCGCCCTCGATACCGTCTCGCCCGACAGTACGGTGACCGAACTCCTCGACTCGATGATGACGCAGCGCCACACCGGATATCCGGTTGTCGAAGACGGATCGGTCGTCGGAATCGTCACACTCGAGGACGTTCGTCCCGTCGCACCGGCCGACCGGGACTCGACGACGGTCCGCGAGGTGATGACGGATCACCTTGAGACCGTCTCACCGAACGATGACGCGATGGAAGCGCTCATAGCGCTTCAGCGCAACGACATCGGTCGGTTGATCGTCCTCGACGAGGACGGCCAGTTCGCGGGGCTAGTGACCCGCACGGACGTGGTGACCGCCCTCAGTATCGGCTTCGTCCGGTCGACACGAGAGTACGGGGGCGTTTCGGAGCCCGAAGAACAGGTGGATGAACCGACGAAACCTCTCAATCGACCGCGTTGGTAAGTCGTCGAGAGCGAACCCTGCTCCGGGCTCGAGTACGGAGCACCCGTCCTCGGTGTCCACAAGACCAGGTCCGTATCGTCTTTTAGGGGCACTCACTACCGGGAATGGGACGTTCTGTGGCGAGTTCGACGTACTCGATTCCCCGCGTCACGAGTCCGCGTCACCACCCGGTCGCTCGTCCTCTGAGTCGGATTTCAATCCGTCGCCTCCGGTATCGACATCGACGTCCAGCCCGTCCCACGCCAATTCGTCAGCGGCCGTCGAATCGGCTTCCAACGTGCGTCTCCGGTCGAAGATTCGTTCCAGTCTCTGCTCGGTTGCTTCGAGGAGTTGGTTGCCAACCTTGGCGCTGATGTATCCGCGTTCCACGGCAGTCCTTCGATATCCATCGCGCTCTGAAATATCAGCGTCGGTAGAAAATCGAGCCGGGTCGGGGACTGGATACAGGGATACCGCCAGCACACCCCCTCTTTATTCCGTTGGGCGTCGTTGAACCCACCGGCTCGCATCGCTCGCGGACGATGCGAACAGCCGCCCCACCCATGACAGTACACGTCCTCGTCCCGGTCGACCGGTCGTCTCAATCGATCGCGGGTCTCGTATACACGCTCGTATCGTTTCCGGACGCGACCGTCACTGCACTGCACGTCCTCGATAGCCAACACGATGCGTTCGCGGAGGTCGGGTCCCCCGAATCACACGACGAAGCCGTCCGGCAGGCCGGAGAACGGATTCTCGAGCGTGCGACCGAGGTCGGCGCGGACTACGAACGAACAGTCGAGACAGTACTCGAGTCGGGAATACCGCATCGCACCATCGTCGAGTACACCGTCGAACACGATATCGACCACGTCGTGATGGGGAGCCACGGGGAATCGCCGATCGTTCGACCGTTTCTCGGACACGTAAGCGAAGCGGTCGTCAGGAGAGCACCAGTCTCTACGACGATCGTTCCGGAATCCCGGTCGGAACTCGTCCAGCGAGACCTCCCCGGCAGGATTCTGGTTCCCGTCGACGGGTCCGACCAGTCGCTCGCCGCACTCGAGTACGCAGTGAACCGGTTTCCAGCAGGACGAATCACGATCAACCACGCCGTGGCACTCCCGTTCGAGTACGACGTCGAGGCAATCGACGGAACGTATCTCGAGTCCACCGTCGACACCCTCACCGAGCACGGAGAAGCGATTCTCGAATCAGCCCGCGACACCGTCGAAGACGACGTCGTCGTCGAGACCGAACTGAGCTACGGGAGTCCGTCTCGATCCATCGTCGACTACGCAACGGAGAACGACTTCGATCAGATCATCATGGGAAGCCACGGCCGACCCCTCCCAGCCCGAATCATCACCGGAAGCGTCGCTGAGACCGTGTCTCGCCGGTCGACGCTCCCCGTGACGCTAGTACGAGGACGCCCCGACGGTTCGTCGTAGCCGTACGCGAGGCGGCCGGGCCGAAATCGAGGGTCGATTCGAAACGAGGACGGCGCGGCAGTCTATCGACTGCAAACGGAGCGATGGGACCCGAAGCAACCATCGCTGCGTTCCGACAGTGTATGTGCCTATTTCTCGAGGGGGTCGACCGATACCGTAGTACCTGTTGTCCCTTCCCGAGTAACAGCGTTCCGCAAATTCAGGAACACGACGGGTATTTCGAAATCGAAGACGTCGATAACGAAACCGACGACGTCACGAACGGTACCGTTCGTCAGGCCGACGGGCTGGCAGGCCGCGCGGTGCTGTGATTCCGTAAAAAGAAAGTGGTTATCCGAACAGCTCTCCGAGCCCCTCGCCCGTCGCCTCTTCTTCCTCCTCTTCCGGCTCTTCTTCTTCGGCTTCTTCCGGCTCTTCTTCTTCGGCTTCTGGCGCTTCGGCTTCCGCCGGGGCTGGGGCAGGCGCTGGCGCACCGATCGCCGCCTCCGCAACGGCTTCGTCGATGTCGACGTCCTCGAGTGCGGCGACGAGCGCCTTCACGCGTGACTCTTCGACGTCGACGCTGGCCGCCTCGAGGACGTCGGTGACGCTCTCTTCGGAAATTTCGTGATCTGCTTCGTGCAGTATGAGGGCTGCGTATACGTATTCCATGGTGATCACCGGTTCGATCCGAGGCCACCGTCGTGGCGTACTCGTCGGTTCGCGAAGCACTCGACCCCGGTCCGAGTGCCGTCTACGACGACGAATTACATAGTCACTCCGGTGATCACGCGAGTGAGTTACATGCTGCTGAGTGACACCCCGATTTCCGAGGTGCCGTTATTCCGTCCCGGTCCTCGACGAGGCCAGACCGCTAGTCGCCGGTCAACCACCAGCCCTGCATTTTCGACCAGTAGTCCTCGTCCGGATGTTTCTTCGTCCGGCCGTACGTTTTTCCTTTCAGTACCTCGCGCTCCAGCGCGTTTCGCGCGAGATGCAGTGCGTGGCTTGCGCCGAAGCCCTCGTCTTGCGCGACGAAGTACCCCCTGTCGGTGTACAGTCGTATTCGAGCGAGGATGAGTGGAAGGCCGCGATACGTTTCGTCGTGTTCGTGGAGGTGGACCTTCGCCTCGAGCACGGTCATATCGCCGTATTTCCGGGCGACGTCGTCGATCATGTCGCTGACCTCGTCGTAGGAGATGTCGTCCAGTAATTCGATCCCGAAGACCTGAACGGAGCTGCGAGCCCTGTCGGTCCACGTTAGCGACTCGAGGACGTCCGTCTTCGTGACGATTCCGTCCGCTCGCCCGTCTCGCGTCACGACGAGCGACGACGTGCCACGGTCGAACATCTCTCCGACGGCTTCGTCTAGGGGCCGGGACGGTTCGATCGTCGCTACCGGCGCGGTCAGCACGTCTCGAACCGGAAGGTCCAGAAGCCGATCAGTCTCGCCGCGCTCTCCGAACCCGCCGTGGGAACGGTAGCCAGCGCGTGCGCCGGCTCCCCCGTGTTCGTCGAAGCCGCGCGGTGACCCTCCTTGACTCCGCGCGACATCGCGGGTCGTAAAGTCGATCACGTCGCTGAGACTGAGCATCCCTGTGAGGTTCCCGCCGTCGACCACCGGGAGGTGCGTCACCCTGTTCTCACGAAACTGGTGGAGAGCCTCTCCGAGGGTCGTGTTTTCCGAGATCGTCGTCACGCCCCACGTCGCGACGTCATCGACGGTGAGCACACTGAGGAACGGCTGGACTTTCCGTAACATCGCATCGGCGGTGACCACGCCGACGACCTCGTCGTTCGCTACGACCGGAAGGACGAGCGTATCGCCGCCGATCATCAGGCGAGCGACCTCCCGTATGTCCTCGTAGCGCTCGACGGTCGGGACGGGCCAGACGATCGATCGCGCCTTTTGCTGTGGATGTCGATGTGAGGCTTCGAGCTGTTTTCGGGTGATTAGACCCTCGAATTCGCCACCATCGGTGACGACGACGGCTTTGAGCGTCGGATCTTCGAACGCGCCGGATAGCTTCGAAACCGGCGTGTACGCGTCGAACGACGCGAACTCCGTGGAAATGATATCAGCAATGTCCATGGTCGCACACCGGCTCACGCTACCACGAGTGGCGGTTTAATCGTATGCCCGTCTGAGGAGGGCGCTCTTCGCCGGCGTTCGATCGAGACGATCCTTTATTCGACGTCGGGTAGACGGTTCGAGTGGGTTCACGGAGCCCGGTGAGAGCATGGAAGACGAACCAAATGCAGACGAATTCGGCGATTCGACCCGGGACCGCGAGGAGGTGCCGGTCGATATCACGGAACAGCGTGACGAAATTCTCGTCGGCGCCGAGCTGCCCGGGTTGCGGAAGCAGGACATCGACGTCAGTGTGAGCGGGAACACGCTCACGATCGAGGCCGAACGCGAGGGCGACCCGATCACTCGCACGGTCGATCTTCCCGAACCGATCGTCCCGAACCGCGTCGACGCGAGCTACGAGGACGGCGTTCTCTGGCTTACGCTACGAAAACAACACTGATGGCGATTGCAGTACCGTCGGTCGAGCGACGTGGAAACGGGTGAGTGCGACCGAGCGACGGTTCCAGTACCTGAACCCTCGTATCGCGATCCCTTAGTTTGCGGCCACCAACGGTCGTGAACCGCATCCGCGATCGAAACGGTTCAGCCGGGGCGAGAACCGCGACGGCGTCAATCGTTCACACGCGTCGTTCCTCACGAGCGCGCCGATTCCGGTCGGTCACCCGCTCTCGGTTCCACTCGAAAAACCAGGAGTCACGGTTGGAGGTGCTCTCTTTCCACTATACTGGTAGTCGACATGGGAGTCGACTGTACCCGGATGGCTCGATCAGTTCACACTCGGCTGCCAATCTGTTATTCGACTGACAATATGTCACAGATACGAGAATTGTGTTTTTACCAATGCAACTCTTTAGTAGTCGTGCCTCATACCTGTCGTGAGGTGGTGTGTGGTGTCTAATCGGTCGTCGCTTACGATTTCGTTGCAAGTAGTCATAACGGTCGTCCTCTTTTTATTCGCGATACGATTACTGGGATCGGCGGTCGAAACGCTCTCTCCACTCTTACGACGGGTTCTCAATCAAATCATCGTCGGAGATCGGTCAGCGCTCGGTGTCAGTTGGTTCGCCTCCTACGTGTTGGCGAACGGTTCGGTCGTCGCCGCCCTTTCAGTCTCGTTGTTCTATTCCGATCTCATCGTTCGGTCGCAGTTATTTCTTATGGTCATCGGTTCCAGACTCGGCGGCGCGGCAGTCGTCATCTTTATCGGAGCGTTCGACTATCTGAACGAAGAACTCGACACGCTCAGCGATTCGGTCAGCCTCGGACTGCTCACGTTTTTGCTCACGCACTCTATCTATCTGCCCGTGCTGGTAGTGGGGTACTTTACGTTGCCGCTGATCGAAAAGACAGGACTTGTCGGAAAGACCGGACTCGGGAGCGCGAGCAACACTGGTGGAACTGAAGCGATCGATATGGGGGCGGCTGCGCAGGGAGTTCCTGGAATACAGACGCACATTCCCGACGTACCGTCGTTGTTTTCCGGATGGATCATTCAGTCGTTCGGAGGCGGTGTCGCGTTCCTCCTGGCGATCGGATTGATCTTCTCCAGCATGCGGTTATTCGATAGTACGCTCGATAAGATCGACAAGCAGCGATTGCGACAGCGATACCTGGTCAAACTCAACGACAAGTGGACATCGTTCGGGCTCGGCCTCGTGTTCACCGGTCTAACGACGAGCGTTGCGTTTTCGCTTGGCGTTATCGTTCCGCTCTACAACAGGGGCCACATCAAACGAAACGAGATCATCCCGTACGTTCTGGGGGCGAACATCGGGACTCTGGTCGACACCCTCATCGTCGCAGTCGCACTGAACACGCCCGTCGGCATCGTAACTGTGTCACTCTTACTCGCGATCAGTTTTATCGTTTCGTTGATCCCGATGGCATTCTATTCGAAGTATACGAGAGTTATCAACTCAGCGCAATCAGAACTAGTCAATGATATCGGCTTTTTTATCGGATTCCTCGTAACGCTGTTGATCGTCCCGATTCTGCTCATCGTTCTTTGATGCGGACTGCTGTACGTCAGTTTCGGAGCAACTGCGTCCGGCCTGTGGGTGCTCCGGTATATCGGTACACCAGACCGCATGAGGAACGACGATTTCGTCGCGAAACGGCGGTGAATCGCTGTCCCGTCCCCGCTAGAAGTCCGTCGGAAAGTACGTAATCCGACCGAAAAGATAGGCGAAATACAGCGCGATCAACATCGCGGCGCCGACTCTTCCCAGATGCCGTTCCTCGACCATCTCGAGTTTCAGTTTCGTTTCCTGCCGTCCGACGGCCGCAGCCACGCGTCCGAGAAACACGCCGACGTCGTCTTTGGTCAGCAAGTATGTCAGGAGAATCGCAGCAGTAACCGTTTCCATCGGCAAATCCCAGTAAATCAATGGCTGTGGAACGTGATACGTCGATATCACCGCCCCGAGACCGATTCCGAGCAGTGGATTCGTGATATTACTTCCGATCAACGTCCCGAGTGAGATTCCCTCCGCACCTTCGCGTACCCCCATTATCGCAGTCGACATCTCGGGGGAGGCAGCGCCGACACCGAGCACGAGCACACCGATGAGCGACCCTTCTAAACTGGTTCGACTGACGTAGAACTCGACTGTCCGAAACAGAACGTGAGCGGAGACGACGACGGTGAGAAGAGCCACCACCGAGATAACGACGTCTCGTCTGGGACTGTCGGACGGTGGGTTCCTCCCCGCTTCCTGAATGATGTCACTTCGGGTCGAATAGAGAAAGGACATATAGAACAGAAACACACCGAGCAGAACGACACCGTCGAGACGTGAGAACATTCCGTCCCACGCGAGTATCAACGTCAGGAGCGTCGTTCCGATCATCGGCGCGTATCCCCGAACGAGGAATTTTCTCGAGAACCGAAATCCGCCCACCGCGAGGACGACGAGCCCTAATATCAGCGTTTGCTGTACCACGTCGGAACCGATATTTCCGCCCAGCACTGTCGCCGAAAGCGTTCGGGAATCGCCCAGACCGGACACGATCTGAACCGATGAGACGAGATGTGACACGATCTCGGGGAGACTCGTTCCGATCGACACGACCGTCAATCCGATCACGACTTCCGACAAGCCGTAGAATTTAGCGATCCGTTCTAGCTTTCGGACAACCAGTTCAGAAGCGAGTACGAGCACCAGTATGGACGACAACCCGAGAACTGCGTTAGGGCCCATCCGATAGTATCGACTGTCATCTAACACCACTAATAGTTATCGCATACAACGAGTTATTGTGTGTGAGCGAGTGGTTCTCTTCCCTCGGGGACGTTCGCCTGAACCAGAAAGCTGCGTATCCCAAAAGCACCCGTTTTCGCCGGTGAGAACCCGAACGGAGACCGCGTCGGGGACGACTATCGGCCAGTTTCGGGCACCCTCGAACGCCACTCGGGACGAGCCAACGCTTTTGCTGTGTGCTAGCAGACGTCCCTATATGGAATGGCCACACGATCCAGACGGTGAGGAAGGCAGCGAAGGGAAGCGAAAATACGACATGGCGATCATCGCGAAGAAGGTCGACGAGACGGAGGACTTTCCGCTCGAGCGCGACGAGTTCGTCGCCGAACACGGCGATGATCCAATTCGGATCAACTACAAGAAAGTCGTCCCGATGCGCGAGATTTTCGAGTACGCCGAACCCGAAGAGTTCGAGACGATGGTCGACATGCATAAGGCCGTCGGCGATGCCATGCGTGCCGGTGACTTCTGGGACTACCATCCGACAGGTAAGGATACCGATACGAAACACGCCTGAGCGTCACACCGAGACGTCTGAGACGGCAGCATCAGTGAACTACTCCGCCCTACCGCGCTCGGGCCTCCCCGGCCCTCGCTTGTTGCGGACGGAGCTTCCTGTTTCTGTGTCGGAACGTGCAGGAACAGATCCCACAGCGGTTCCAGACTCCGCAGGCGGCTTCCCTTTACGGGCGGTTCGGAGTGTCCCGCTCCTACCGGTTGGACACTCGACCACAACCGACGATGCACGCTTGTTGTCGCGTTTGAACACCGCCGGAAGCGTGGTGAGCATCTTACTCTCACCTTCAACCGAAGGGATAATAAGGGTGCCGATTCACACGAAACCAAGACGTGCGGGCGTTGTATCCCCTCCCTGCTCGCTTCGCTCGCTGAGGAAGGGGGCTTAGCACCCTCAATACAGCTAAAGTAGCTCACACCGCCCGAGACGGTCGGTTCGCTCCCGACCGTCTGGAGGCACGCCTGGCGAAGGAATTTGACGATGGATACCGTACGACGAGCGCCACGGCGCTGAACTGCCGTGCACCTGTTGGAGGACACGACCATGACAGCAATAGCCAGACTCGAGATCATCCCGGTTCGAGAGGAACACATGTCGGACCAGATCGCCGCCGCGCTCGACGCGCTCGACGAGTTCGATATCACGTACGAACTGACGCCGATGGACACGGTCATCGAAGCTGACGACGTAAGCGAAATCTTCCAGGCCGCGGCCGCCGCACACGACGTGATCGACGAAGAACGGGTCATCACGTCGCTGGAGATCGACGATCAGCCCGGTCGGGAACAGCACACGTCGGATCGAGTGACTACGGTCGAACACCGGCTCGGTCGTTCAGCGAGCAGGTAACGACGAATCGCTCCGGAGGCGGCTGGGGAACTGGTACTGTCCGTTTTCTCGGTACCCGTCCGTTTTCTTGATATCCGTTCCCGATCTACGTGAACTCGTTATTCGGCGCGCTGACCAGCCACCGTCGACCGGAATAGTGCCACCGGTGACGGACGGTGCGTCATCCGAAGCGAGAGACGGCGGCTCCGGCAATTTCCTCGAGCCGTGCGACCCGTCCTGGTGGGGTCTCGTACTCGTTGAACGGAGAGATGTGCTCGTCTTCGAGAGCCTCATTGGTCACGGCGTCTCGACGGCCTCGGTACCGATCACCCGTCCTCGTCGCTCGAGCTGGAGCACTGAAACTGCCGACACGATCGCGTCTCGACCGACTGTGCGGGATCTGGCCGCCCTCGTCGCAGAACGCACAGACAGTTCGGGCTACTCTCGAGAAAACCGGAGTTCTTTCGCAGGGTCTTCGGCGACGACCCACCAGTTGACGTCCTTCTTCGGATGTCGCCGCTCGACGTGCTCGCGAAGTTGCTCGCCGGTATCGAAGTCCTTTCCACAGAGGTTACAGCGGTGGTGATGGTGTTGTGGCGACATAACGTGAGTACGACCTCCGTCCCAATGAATCCGTGGGGTCAGATGATGCCGGTTCGAAGGACGCCGGGTGAGCGTTCGAGTAAGCCAGATGGCCAACCGATCGAACTGAAGGAATCGCGGATGATCGACGACGAGTTCGGAAACGATGGCGAACGGAATCGCGATCATGACGACGACGCCGATCACGTCCAGCGTTATCTCGGCGTCGGTCGCAACGACGACGGCGATGACGTCTTCCGACACGCCGAAGATGATGCCGATAACGAAGAACTCGAGCAAGCGTTTCAACCGTTGAATGTGCATATTTCGTGCTACGATCTGTAGATAGGAGAGGGCTTCTCTCACCGGCGATAGACAGGTCGCGGTGGGCCCAGGGGCTCGCTATCGGACCGGCGAACTGTTCGAACGAGACGTCGGTCGGTGAACCGTGATCGACGACGACCGGGAGCCCGACTCGGGATGGCCGTACGTGTGCCAGCGTATCGTATCGAAATGATTGGAGTACAATAGCGGGCATAATTCCAGATAAGTATCCAACGGTATTTTACCCTAGCCAGTGGTCACCAGCGTACCGGTGGTGATCTGAGACGACGGATACAGGAAACGAGAGGAGGAACGCGAGCGACTGAATAGGCGCCGAATACCCCGATTGCCGAACGAGCGAATGGTCCGTGCGGACAGTCGATCGTCATCGTACGACGGGGCGTCGATTGCCATTACACGGCCTTCGAACACGAAAACACGAACGGAATACCATGAGCCAAGACCAGCCACGACAGAGCCAGTATCAGCAGCGAGAGGAACCACAACAGTCCCGACAGTATCGGCAAGGACGACCGCAACAAACCGAGCAGTATCAGCAAAGACGACCGCAACAAACCGAGCAGTATCGACAAGGACGACCGCAACAAACCAGGAGTAGCAACCAACCACAACAACAGTTCGAACAGATGGGGGCTCAGCAGGCTTCCACTGGCCAGCAATTTACCCAATCGGTCCCCGAACAGATACTGGCGGCCGTCGAAACCCTCGACCGACTCGAGACCATCGCGGAGTTCGCGGATGGGCAGGCGATGCAGCAAGGGAATCTGCAGGTCGCTAACATCGCCGACGCACTGAAAGACATCGCACACATCCAGAAAGAACTCATCGTCGAGGAAAACCCACTCGCTCAGGAATTCAGTCAGTGTAGCCAGCAGGTTATCCAGAGCGGGGTGCAACAGCTCCAGCAGCACCAGCAACAGCCGGAGATTCGGGAACTCGTCGAGACGGCCCAGCAGACGCTCGACACGGTGAGCAGCGGGCTCCAGACCCAACCGACGACCGGTCAGCAATCCGGTCGTCAGTGGAGTCGCTGAGGACGGCGTAATCGCGAACCAGGCGCGAGGGCTGTTTTTTGAGCCGTGAACACCCGATACTCGAGTGACCGTCGGAATCCTGCATCGCGAATCGAGCCCGACTGGAAGCCGTCTCGGGTCAGATGAGACGTGGCAGATATTGTCGTCGAAGTGTCGATTTACTGCCGTGTGTGGCGTCGGGTTCGCGAACTGCATCGGGGGGTCGAGTGCGCCGTAGGCGACTCGACGTTCCCCGGAACGCGCTCGTTCATCGGAACGTGACGAGCTATGTATTCGGACCCGGCCGACCGTTGCGTCGAGATTTATAGGTGTGCCTGGTGAACGACAGGGAGAACGATGGGGTCAGAAAACGAATCGCCGGAAGTCAAATTCGTGCGGTGGTTCGAGCACCTCGATGGCACCGACATCGCGTCAGTCGGCGGTAAGAGTGCGAACCTTGGCGTGTTGGCCGACCTCGATGTTCCCGTCCTTCCGGGGTTTTCGACGACGGCAGCCGCCTACGATCACTTCCTCGAGGAGACGGACGTCCGTTCGGACCTCCACGACGCGCTCGAAGGGCTGGACCCGGAAGACATCTCGGACCTGCAAGACCGCGGGAAACGGATCAGACGACTCCTCGAAGAGGCACCGATGCCGTCAGAACTCGAGAATCGACTCGGCGAGGCGTATCGAGAACTTGCTGACCGGTTGAACGTTGCTGACCCCGCCGTCGCGGTCCGAAGTTCCGCGACAGCAGAGGACCTACCGACGGCGTCGTTCGCAGGCCAACAGGAGACAGTCTTGAACGTCACCGGGGAGGCAGAGCTGATCGATGCGGTCAGAACCTGTTATGCATCGTTGTTTACCGACAGGGCTATCGCATACCGGGAGCGCCACGGCTTCGATCACTTCGACGTCAAACTGGCCTGTGCTGTCCAAAAGATGGGGCGATCAGATCTCGCATCATCGGGCGTCCTGTTCACGCTGGATCCGGATACGGGATTCGAGAACGTGACCGTGATCGAAGGGGCGTACGGACTCGGCGAACTGGTCGTCCAGGGGGAGGTCGATCCGGATCGGTACGTGGTTTTCAAGCCGACCGACGGTATCATCGAGAAAACAGTCGGCGAGAAAGCCACCCGAATGAGACACCGAGACGGAGGAACTGCCGTCGAGCAGGTGCCGGATGAAGAACGGCACCGGTACGCCCTTTCCGACGAACAGATACGGTCGCTTTCGTCGTACGCGACGCGGATCGAAGATCACTTCGACCGACCGATGGACGTCGAGTGGCTTCTGGACGGTGAACTGGATCAACTGTTCATCGTGCAGGCTCGACCGGAAACTGTCCACGGTGTCTCAGACGAAACCGTCATTCGAACGTCTCGTCTCGAGGAGCGCGGAACCGAACTTCTCACCGGCGTATCGATCGGGAACGCAGTCGGCGTCGGTCGGGCGCGGATCCTCGACGATGTCCGAGAGATGGATCGGCTGGAGGAAGGCGACGTTCTCGTCACCGAAATGACCGACCCCGACTGGGTTCCCGTTCTGAAACGAGCAAGTGCGATCATCACTGAGCGAGGCGGGAAAACGTCACACGCAGCGATCGTCTCGCGGGAACTCGGGGTACCCGCGATCGTCGGCACTGGCCGAGCGAGGAAAGTACTGCGCGACGGCGACGAAATCACGGTCGACTGTACCGGTGAAACGGGGCGAGTGTACGAAGGGGAACTCGAGTATACGGTCGACGAAGAGACGGTGAGCGACGTTCCCGACACCGACACCGACGTTCGCCTGATTCTCGGCGACCCTGACCGCGCGTTTTCGCTGGCAGCACTCCCGGTAGACGGTATCGGTCTCGCCCGCGAGGAGTTCATCGTGACCTCACAGGTCGGCGCCCACCCGCTCGAGTTAATCGCTCGGGACGACGCGGCCTCGTTCATCGACGCGCTGCGGACCGGGATCGCGAAGATAGCCGCGGCGTTCTATCCGAATCGGGTTATCGTTCGTCTGAGCGACTTTAAATCGGACGAATACCGTAACCTCGAGGGCGGCCGGAAGTACGAACCCGAAGAAGACAACCCGATGATCGGCTGGCGTGGAGCGGCACGATACTACGACGACGACTTTCGAGACGCTTTTTTCCTCGAGTGCGAAGCGCTGCGACGCGTTCGCGAGGACGTCGGCCTCGATAACGTGACTGTGATGGTCCCGTTCTGTCGAACGCCGGCCGAGGGTGAGCGAGTGCTCAAACTCATGGACGAGTTCGGGCTGTCCGGAGACGACCTCGACGTGTACGTGATGGCAGAACTCCCCTCGAACATCGTCCTCGCTGATCGGTTCGCGGAGCTGTTCGACGGCTTCTCGATCGGCTCGAACGATCTCACGCAGTTGACGCTCGGTGTCGACAGGAATTCCGAAAAACTCGCCGCGCTCTTCGACGAGAGCGACGACGCGGTCACGCGGTCGATCCGTTCGTTGATCGAGGAGGCCCACCGCCACGACCGTCCAGTCGGTATCTGCGGCGACGCCCCATCGACGATTTCCGGATACACCGAGTTCTTGCTCGACGCCGGTATCGATTCGATATCCGTGTCCCCCGATGTGGCCATCGAGACGATTTTGAGGGTGTCTGAGATCGAACGGGGATAATAAAAAATAAGACGGTAGCTGGTATCAGTGGCACTACGAAGGGAGTTTATTGTCGAGCGCAAAGCGGGGGAACCGGTCGTTCCGAGTACTCCGTGGCGGACGTCCTCATCGGGGCTCGAGACGGGCGTACTACCCGTTACGCTCTGTCGGGAGGAGGATCACCGACGGACACAGTGCCGTCGCCCTGTACTGTAACGTCCCGTCCGTTGTAGTCGAACCGAACTGTGGTCGGCGATTTGGTTCGAAAGAGTCGGTCTAGTGCGGCCAGATCGATCGAGTAGTACAGGGGAGGCGATAGCTCGAGTGGATCGGTCTCCATCGCAGTCGCGATGGCGTCGATTACGTTCGCACTGATTGGTTCGTCCTCGTCCGGCAGCTCTCTCGGAATTTTGGTTGCCACGAGACGACTACGAGCGACGGAGATATCCGGCTACCTGCTATCAGTGTAGCGACGTCAGCGAAGGGAGGGTACAGGTATAGCGCCGAATGGGACGCTCTCGGTAGTTGATCGTTTCGAGACGTACGACCGTGTATGTAAATACAGCTCGAGCGCTAGAGTCTACAACGATGTCGTGGACTAGTTGGTGGAAAGTAAATCAGAACGCGAGCATCCAGTTGAGCTGGGTCGTTCTCGGAAGCGCGTTCGCAGCACACACCGGCATATTGACTGCCTTTTTCGGTTGGATTGGAACCGCAGGAAATCCCTCATCCGTCGCGAGCACTCACCTCCCGATTGTGTTGGCAATCGGCTTCGCAGGGCTCGTCAGAAGTGAGGACACGGGATCCGCGATCGCCCGGTTGACGAACGAAATTGAACGAGCGCGGTCGGGCACTGGCCGCGGGAACTTCACGACCGACCGGACCGACGAAATCGGTGCGTTGTACGAAGCGGTCGACGGACTTGTGAGTGCGTTCGGCGACTGTGTGGCACCCTACGACGAAGACACCGAGCACACCGAGGACTGTCTGAACTCCGAGTCAGGCATTCTCTACTCGTTCGACGAGGAGGGAAACCTCCTGCAGTGGACAGAAGGGCTCTCGAGCCTGTCGGGGTATTCGGAGGCGGACCTCAGCTCGATGACGGCGTTCGACTTCTTCGACGAGGCCGATCTGCCGTCCGTTGTCAATGCGGTCGAGAGAGCGCGCGAAACCGGACGGGCCAGCGTCGACGTCGAGGTCGTGACCCGGGACGACGAACACGTCCGCACTGCACTCACAGCGGTTAAAATCGGCACCACGGGCGAATACCAAATAGTGGCGGAACTCGACCGACACGACGGCGATCGTGAGCGTCTCGAACGTGAACTACGCACCGAAAAGGAACACTTCCGCGTGGCGCTCGAGAACTCACCGCTGATCGCGTTTAGATTGGACACCGACCTCCGCTACACGTGGGTCTGCAATCCGCACCCGGATTTCCGACCCGAAGACGCGCTCGGGAAACGCGACGACGAGTTGTTACCGACCGAACAAGCCGAGAAAATAATGGCCCCAAAACGTGCCGTGTTAGAGACGGGAAAGGGGATCCGCGAGGAAGTGTCGTACGAGCTACCAAGCGGGCGAGTCTCGTACGAACTGACGGTCGAACCGCTGCGTGACGATTCCGGAACGATCGTAGGATTGACCTGCTCCTCGCTGGACATCACCGGACGAAAGGAGCGCGAACGTGAACTCAAGCGGACGAGCGATCTCTTTCGGCGGACCCAACGCATCGCGGGGGTGGGCGGCTGGGAGCTCGATCTCGATACCGATCCCCCGTACGAGGTCACGATGACGGACGAAGTGTACCGAATCCACGAGGTTCCAGTCGGAGAGCCGTTTGATCTGGAGAAGGGCATCGAGTTCTACCACCCCGACGATCGACCTCGAATCCGCGCTGCGATCGAACGCGCTATTGAAACGGGTGAACGGTACGAACTCGAAGCACGGCTAATCACGGCCGAAGATAACGAGCGGTGGGTGACCGTGGCGGGCGAAGGGATCGAGCGGAACGGTGAGATCGTGTCGCTCCAGGGCACGTTCCAGGACGTGACCGAACAAAAAGAACGCGAGTTCGCGCTCAGTTCCCTTCACGAGACCGCCCGCGAGTTACTCAACACCGAGACGGCGTCGGACGTCGCCGACGTGGTCGTCGGGACTACCGAGGACGTTCTCGACGTCGACGGCGTCGGCGTGTATTACCTCACCGATACGAACGAGTTCGAACCGATCGCGTCCACCGACGGGTTCGATGCCCGCTCCGAGGACCCGCCGACCGTCTCGGTGGGGGATACTGACTCCCCTATCTGGAACACGTTCGCCACGGAAACGCACACCGTGTTCGAGGACGACGGGACGTACGAACGCTCGCTGCCGTTCGACGAGGATGTCACCGGCGGGTTACTCGTCCCAATCGGCGACTACGGCGTCTTCGTCGCGCTCGCACCACCATCGACGATCGACCACGAGACCCGGCGACTGGTGGAGACGATCGCCGCGACGACCGAAGCCGCGTTCGACCGCCTCGAGAGTCAAAGGACCCTCCGGGAGCGAGACGCGGAACTCGAAGCGCGAAACCGTCGTCTCAAACGACAGATCCAGATCACCGAGATCATTCGAAGCATCGATCAGTCGCTCATCGGCGCAACTACGCACGAGGAAATCGAGCTGTCGGTCTGTCAACAGCTCGTCGAAACTGACGATATCGGCTTCGCGTGGATCGGCAATCTGAACCCCACCGAGAGCACCCTTCAGCCACGCGCCTGGGCCGGCGGGAAAGAAGAGTATCTGGACATCGCCCCGCTCGAAGCGGATCTGGCGTCACCTGAACCGTCGGTCATTACGGCGCGGACCGACCGATCGACAGTCGTTTCGAACATCCTCGACGATCTGAAAACAGAATCCTGGCGCAAGAGTGCTCTCGCGTACGGCTTCTCGTCTTGCCTCTACGTGCCGATCACGTTCGACGAATACTCCTACGGCGTCCTCTCCGTGTACGCCGACGAGCCGGGCGTTTTCGACCGACTCGAGCGAACGGTGTTCGAGGAGCTGGGTGAGGGCATCGCGAACTCGATAACGACCGTCAAGACCCGTCAGGCACTGCACGCGGATACGCTCCTCGAACTCACGCTCCGGTTCAACGACCCGGAGACGTTCCTCGCACGAGTCGCTCGCAAAACAGGCGACCAAATCGATTACGAGGGACTCACGACCCGTTCGGCCGACGAGACACGCCTGTTCTTTTCGACGAGTGGCGGGAATTCCGATTCCGTCAGCCAGGTCCTCGAGGACCTCGTTTCCGTCAGAAGTTACAAGCTCATCGATGAATCGAGCGGTCGATGTCTCTTCGAAGCGACGGTCGCGGGCGACCACATCGCATCAAGACTCGTCCGTCACGGCGCGAATCCACGGTCGATTCGCGCGACTCCGACCGGACTCGAAGTCGTCGTCGATGTGTCACCGACGATCAACGTCAGGGAGTTTGTCGGAATGCTGGACGAGCGATACTCGAGCGTCGAACTCGTCGCCCGGCGCGACGTCAGGCGGTCGATGCACACGAGAGAAGAACTGGTTGCATCCCTGTTCGAGGAGTTGACCGACAGGCAGCTCGAGGCGCTCGAGACCGCCTACTACGCCGGGTTCTTCGATTGGCCGCGGAAGAGTACGGGCGAGGACATCGCCGACATGCTCGGAGTCGCCCAACCGACCGTGAATCGCCACCTCCGGTTCGGACAGCAACGACTCCTCACGCAGTTGTTCGAACCCGACGAACACCCGGCCGTTCGATAAGTCGTCGAGGTCTAGGTCATCGCCGCTCTGCGAACGACGTCGGCCATCCGAGCCCCCTCCCGTCACGACGATGGTCTGGAATCTGACCTGGTCGAGAACGAGCATTTCGGACGATAACGCCTCGGAGATCGGCGCGGTTGCGAGAGCGTACGGTTCGCCGGTCCAGTTCGATCGAGTCACAACAAATCGACCAATACTCCCGCGCACGTCCCATCGCGATTGTACACACACCTCGGGCCCTCATCCCGGTTATCGACGATTCCAGACAACCGATCCGTTCGATCTCACTCGAGTGCCGTCCGGACGAGGGGTTCGATAGAGACGTTCGCCGCGTCTGACGCGATCGAATTCGTCAGGTAGAGTCCGTCGTAGGTGTCACGAACGCGTTGAATTCCGTCGTCGAGTACGCCGTGTACCGCCGCGGCGACGACCGTGTCTGCTCCCTGGCGGGTGAGCCGATCGTAGGCCGCGACCATCGTCCCACCGGTCTCGATGAGGTCGTCGAACACCAGCACGTTCCGGCCCTCAACGTCGAGTTCGCCCTCGAGTTCGACCTCGTAGGCGCCACTTCGCGTCTTCTCGAAGCCAGGAATACCGAATCGGTCGACCGCACCGAGATCCGGCCCAACGACAACGAAGTCGTCGAGGTCCTCGTTGACCCGCTCCTGAACGAGTGGGAACGCGTGCAAGTGGGTTACCGGAAACGACGCGACCCAATCCCGATGACTGAAGTGGGGATCGACCGCGTACACCTGTCGAACGGGATACTGAGTAACCTGCTTCAAGAGAGTTCGGGCGTAGTTGAGCGTCCCGGGATAGAACGACTCGTCTTGCATACCGTAGGGAACGTAGGTGAAACAGAGCGTGAGAAGGACGTCGTGTTCCGTGAGGAGTTCGAGCAATCCGGACAGGTACGCCAGTCCCCGGTTCGGATGCGGTTGTCCCGAGTGAACGACGAGCGCGGAGTCGATGTCATCGACGGACTCGACTTGCACGTACACTTCGCCGTCGGGGAACAGTCGAGACTCGTTCTGTGGATGGGAATCGAGTTGTACAGCATCGAACTCGAGATGTTCCGCGGGAGGTGTGACGATGATGTCCATGCGAGTTAACTGTGGATGCCCGTTCGGTGCCGAGTTGCAAGTTCCTTTTCGTGATCACGCGAGCCGTATCGCGTCCACCCGAATGGTGTGTCTCCATCGTCCTGGATACGCGTTTCGCCCTTCTCCCCTCTTCTCGTCCGGTCCACTCTGCCCCCTCCAGTTTCAATAGCGTAGCCGGTGAACGAACAGTGATGGGAGCAAACGATAATTCGATCGTCACGGTCACCGTCGGCGATGTCGATCTCGAGGGAGAGTTGCTCGTCCCGGAAGGTGCAACCGGACTCGTCCTGTTCGCCCACGGGAGCGGCAGCAGCAGGCACAGCCCGCGAAACAACTTCGTCGCCGAACGGGTTCGAGCGCGCGGCGTCGGGACGCTGCTGTTCGACCTGCTCACCGAAGCCGAGGACGAGACGTACGAAACGCGGTTCGACATCTCCCTGCTGACCGATCGGCTCGTCGGCGCGACGAAATGGGTCCGCCAACGCGACGATACCGCCGATCTGAATATCGGCTACTTCGGCTCGAGTACTGGCTCGGCGGCCGCGCTCCGCGGCGCGGCACGGCCTGAAACGGATATCGCGGCCGTCGTCTCGCGAGGAGGGCGCGTCGACATGGCCGAAGACGTCCTCGGGCAGGTGACGGCGCCGACGCTGTTTATCGTCGGCGGAAACGACCATCCGGTCCTCGAGTGGAACGAGGAAGCGTACGACATGCTGGCGGGGGAAAAGTCCCTCAAGGTCATCGAAGGCGCAACGCACCTCTTCGAAGAACCAGGCGCGCTGGAGTCCGTTGCAGATCACGCAGGCGAGTGGTTCGCCGAGGAGCTGCGCTGAACGACCGGCGCGACCTCGTGTTCCGTCCCCATCTCGATTGTAGAGCCCTGAATCATCGAGTGTCGTTCTCGGATCGACAGCCATCTGAGATGGAATCTCTGATGACCGCTGTGCCCGTATCACACAAACGTATTTTCTTCACTTCAACGTCAAGTATTTATTTCAACGAGCCCCGAAGAACCGGGTGATAACAGCACGTCCCGGGACTCTTGCCCGTTCGAAAGACGTTCCTCAGAACAGGATTACGTCTGACCGCCGATTCATGGTTCCTGAACCGGTGGAATGAGTTCCAGATAGCTGGAATCGCTGTCTTCGGGCCCAGATATTCAGAATCTGACACGGAAATACCAGCCCCTTTCGACGAGAAACGTGGACTATCAGATCGAAGACGCGGATACGGGACCACAGGCCGAGCAGATCCCCCCAGAGGCACCACCTCGGCAAATCGGTGTCGAAGCGGAAGCACTGGACCGGAAACAAACCGCTGCCGAGCGGATGCGGCTCCCGAGGCAGGCATGGCGACGGCTCGTGTTACTCGGCGTCGTCTACGTCACTGTGATCGCCTCCTTGCTGATCGTTTTCGACGGTGGAACGAGACAGAACCCGTTCGTTCCACTCGTCGTCCTCATCGCGTTCGTCCTCGAGACGACCGACTCCGCGGCGGGGATGGGTTTCGGTACGGGACTTGCGCCGCTCCTGTTCGTCCTTGGATACGAACCGCTTCAGATCGTCCCCGTGCTGCTCGTCTCCGAGATGCTGACGGGGTTGATCGCCGGTGCGGTTCATCAGAACGTCGAAAACGTCGCGTTCTCCGTTAGACCGTTAAACGAGGAGTCGAAACTCCTCCTCTTGCTCGTCGGTGTCGGTTCGGTCGCCACGCTCGGATCAGTCGTACTCACATACGTCGCTCTCGAGCTTTCCGAAGCTGCGATCGAGACGTACGTTTCGGTCCTCGTTCTGGTAATGGGAGTCGTCGGAGTCTCGCGTGCAAAATTGCGGACGCGGATCGAGTATAAACCTCGGCGACTCGTTGCCTTTGCACTGCTGGCTGGCGTGAACAAGGGAATCGGTGGCGGTGGGTACGGTCCCGTCATCACGTTGGGGCAGATCCTCTCCGGTGTCTACGAAAAGAGCGCCGTTGCGATCACGACACTCGCCGAGGGTATCGTTTCGATTACCGGCGTAGTCACGTTCCTCCTTCTGTTCCACTATGGAGTCCCCGTCGATTTCCGACTTCTTCCGTCGATCTTCGCCGGCGGGTTTCTCGCGGCGATTGTCGCCCCTTACGCGGTTCGGGTCGTCCCGAACGCGATCTGGCGGTACGTCATCCCGATCTACGCGTTCGGTATCGGCCTGATAGGACTATCGCTTGGATTAGAGGTGTGAGGCCGTTACGAGACGCCATCTTCACGCAACGGTGTCCGCGCGACCGACCGACCGCCGATAGCGACTAGTATCAACGCACCCCCAGTAGTGATTAGCCCGATTCCGAAGAGTGTAGAGAGTAGCCTCGGAGAATCATCAGGCCAACTGACCCAGATGAATACCGCCAGTACCAGCGAAAAACCGCCGCTCACGACCGGCCAGATCCAATGTTTCTCGCCACGGATCCGAAATCCAAGCGCGATTTCTACGATACCCGCGGTCAGAAAGTACGAGAGGAGGACCACCGTTAGCGCGAGTACCGCAACTAGCGGATCCAACACGATCGCGACGCCACCGAGCACGTAGACCGCCGAAAGCACCACGTGCCACAGAAGTCCGGTCCACCGCGTTTCTGTACGGACGTGGCTGGCGTGGGCGAGTCCGCCGACGATCAATAACGTACCCAGGATGAGCGATAAGGGAATATCGGTAATCAATGGAAGAACCATCCCGAGCAATCCCAGGCAAGATAGCACGAGCCCGGTACGCAGAAGTGCTCGCCAGTTTTCGTGAATCGTACTCCGTGTCGCTTGCGCTGCGACCGTGTCGGTCGCGTCTGGAGTTCCGGTCATGGATCACGTCTCCACGGTCTCAGTCTCGATTTTCCCAACAGTCGTTCTCGTACGGTCACTACTGAGCCAAGCCCTCCCGGATACTTGTTCGGGTCCCCTTCCAACTCGAGTCGACGGTTCGTGCCGGACTGGAGCGTGCTTGTCGTCAGTTCACCACCACGATTCGTTACGCTGGCTCAAATTCGTCGCTGTTCAGATACTGCATCGCTTCCGCGTCCGATACCTGTCCGAACGACCGGTAGAACTGACCAACAGCACTGAACCAGGCCGGCGTCTCGACGCAGACGACGGCATCGGTTTCGTCCCGAAGCCGTTCGATCGCTTCCGGTGGCCCGACGGGAACCGCGAGCGTGACGTGTGACGCACCGGCGTTGTGTACGCGTCGAAGACAGCCTCGAGTCGTGGCCCCAGTCGCCACTCCGTCGTCGACAACGAGTACTCGTTTTCCCTCGAGATCGATCGGATCCCGACCCGCCCGATACTGATCTGCTTTCTCCCTCGCAGCCCTCGCAACTTCCTCTTGCTGCGTTTCCACGTACTTATCGTCGACGGCAAGTTGATCGATGATCTCTTCGTTGAGCCAGATGGAGCCGTCGCTCGCGACCGAACCGATCGCCAATTCGGGATTTCCCGGCGCGCCGATTTTCTTCGCTACCACGACGTCCAGTGGAGCGCCAACTTCGTCCGCGACGATTCTGCCGAGGGGGAGACCGCCTCTGGGAATCGCAAGGACGACGTCGGCTTCGATGTCTCGACTGGAGACAGCCGCCGCGAGTTGTTCTCCTGCGTCGGTTCTGTCGTCGAACATAGTCATCTCCCCGGTCGTGCGCCCCGAGAGGATTCAGGCGCATTTTCTCGAGTGTAGTACTCTCCAGCAGAGAGGGATCGGTTCGACCCCGAGCGCCGGCACGAATCGCTATCGTTGGTCCTCATGGAAGCACCAGTTGTCATTCCACTCGCATCCACAAAATACGATCCCTCAGTCGAACGGTGTGCGGTCCCTCCGTAGAGGGCTACCCGACCCAAACCACTGATACCTAGTCAGTCTATCCGACACGAGTCGTTTCGTCCGGTTCTACAAAAGAAAGTTATTGGTTAGACTTATTAGTTAGGCTAACTGAATGAGTCAGGAGCTGGTCTATAATCGGCATCTCGGACGAGAGCATCGAAGTAGACGTTTCACTACATCAGGCGAGACGACGAGACTGGTTTACCGGCCGACGCGCCTCGAACGCTACTACAAGTAACAGGCTTTTAACACTGTTATGTCGTGTATCACCTCGAGGATGGTGCTTCGATGGACACCCCTCTATCGAAGTGTTACAACGATCAATGTGTTCATCATTCGTCCGATACCGAATGTAACGAACTGAAATGTAATCGGAGACACTACTGAACGAATTGTGAACATGACGAGTGGAAAGAAGGTGGAATTCAAAGAACGAGATCGAGAGCTGTCACTACAGTCGGTATGGCATTCGAGCGCAACCAAATACTGGTATCCGATTGTTTACCTCGTAATTCCACGGTGCGTGGTACGACAGGCGACACGAAAGAGGAAGAACGATCGATATCCCCAGATTTGCCCGTGGATCTGTCCCTCGACCTGTTGGACACCCCTCTATCGAAGTGTTTTACTGCGTGAATCCCACATATACAGAATGAGCACATCGATAGGGGTGTGGAGAAGGCTCCGGGAACGTCACTTCCTCTCAGTCTACGAAACCGTATCCAGCCCGACAACACAACAGTGCTCTGAGAGCAATGATACGTCGAGAAATCCTACCGTTCCTTCACGACGGAGCATCGCTGACTCACAGTATTTCGAGAGGGAATTGTGACAGGCGGTACAACGGAGACGAGTTCGCTCTTATGTAGAGCTGGGGAATGCCCCACGGTTACACTGTGATGGCTGATCTCAAGAGAATATGTCTCAGCCAGCATTCGGGAAGATGCTGCAACAGCTCGTTGATCTTGGAGTGGTTGAACTGCAGACGAAGCCGCTCGATGATCAAATCGAGCGGCGACTCAAGAAATTCTGGGAGCAGGCTCCGTGTCCAGAATGCGGTGATCCAAGCATCCAAACGTGGCCGTCATCGAATCGTGTTATCTGCCGAAGCTGTGGGTTCAAGCCGGTTTGCACCTACGGAACACCGTTTCACGAGAAGCACCTCACCACTGGAGAGGTGCTTCTCGCATTCATCCTCTATGCCGACACGCTGTTGAGTATCTCGAAAATTGCGACACTGCTCGATCGAGCGTACAAGACCGTCTACTACGCCATTCGAGAGGTCGAAGCCGCGGTTCAGCGAGGCTTCCCGGTCGACTGGAACCAGTTCCAGCAGGAAATCGACGGACCGGTACAAATCGATGAATCCAGCAGCGTCTGTTCAGGATACAAAGGCCAAGACCCGCCGCGGAACAGCCGTCACCGCGGCGGGTCGTCTCGATCAGGACGCTCGCGCTGGCGTGGACGACACGGCGACCAGATAACGCTCGTCGCGGCGTGCCGCGACGTGCTACGGGTTGTTCACGGCCAGCTTGGCATCAGTTACGAAACAGACCTTGATCCAGTAATACAGGAGGCTGAAGACCTCTCCCAGCCGCTGGGAGAGGTCTGGACTGATGGTCTCCAAGCGTATCGGCAGATGGAGTACACTCACCAGATCGTTGTGCACGACGAGACGTACGTCTCGCCTGACGGTGTCCATATTAACCAGGTTGAGTGCCTCTTTTCACTCATCAAACCGTGGCTACGGAAGTTCCGCGGCCTGTCCAAGCACGGCTTGGAGCAGGCCGCTCACACATTTGGAATCATCCGTTCATTGAATCTCGCTGGCGCATCCCTCGTAAGCGTCATCGACTGCCTTGCTATGGGGGCATTCCCCAGCTCTACATAAGAGCGGACGAGTTTAACCAACAACTTCCGTGAGACGAGAAGTGTTGGTTAAACCGCTGGCATTCGCTTTCAAATATCTATCTGTTGTCATAGTTGGAGGAGAAATAGCTAGCAAGTGAGTAGCAAGAAAAAAGAAAACGGAATGAAAAATCTGGAAGCCATAATAGCCGGAAAAGCAACGGAAGGAAACTGCCAGAGACGACCCGTCGTTGGAAGAAACAGATACCATGAAACCTAGAGAAAAACATGGTGAAACCCGGAGAAAAACATGACGTGAACTGGACGAAGACACCCCTCTATCGAAGTGTTTGTCGTATCGACGTGAAAGACCGATCGAGATGCGGTGGACCTGACCTCCCAGTCGAAACAAGGCGCTGAGAGCGTTCTAACGTATCGACCGTGCAGTGAAAGAGGACGTATTTCTCGAGGACACCCACACCCCTCTATCGATGTGTTTTCCGGAAGACGATGAGGGGGTGATGAGCAGAACGAGATTGTAGGTAATACTATACTGAAATCGGTAATCAGACATTCGGATATAATACAGCAAATATAATCCAAACATAGAGGTTAGCGAGTGAAGGAATCGCCGAAAAGAGATCGATTGCCTTTCTTTCTTTTTCTTTTCATCTAGCTAGACTAGATAGAACACCCACACCCCTCTATCGAAGTGTTCGATGTGTTCCTCTCCGTCCATATTTGTCGTCTTGGAGGTGTCATATTCCCCTTTTCTCACTACAATTTCATCTTTATATCGTTCACCCAGTCGAAGTGTATTATTCACACGATCAAGGCGTACAATCAATCAATCGTCCATTCGCGTCCCAAAATATAGTAACTCTTCTTTGTCTCTGTTCAACTGGCACTCTCACACACCAGAGCGAACACTTCGATGAGGACCGAAACACATCGATAGAGGGGTGTCTGTCCTTCCATATTATCGCCCATCGAACGGGCTGTTACGTTCCCTTGCGTAGGCTGCATGTCCCTTGAGTAGCCAGTATTTCTGCAGACGTCTCATCAGCTAGTAGTTTCTGTGATCTATCGCTCTGATCGTTCGAATATCGACTATTGGCAGTCTCACTCGGTGAAACACACATCGATAGAGGTGGGAACACTTTTGGTTCCGCCCTGTATGCACCACTGTATGGGTACAGACGACTTCGAAAATCCTCGAGAGAACACGGGGAAATCGAAGGATGGGCCAACCGAAGATGGTACTCCCTCATCGGACTCTTCTGAGCGACCGGAATCTCTCTCTTCGAGCGAATCGGAAGCGGCCGATGATTCGCAATCGATCGAGGATGATTCGCAATCGATCGAGGATATGTTACTGGAGTTCGATCAGCAAGAAGGACTCATTCGCGACCGGTCACTGCTCGATCCGAATCATATCGTTGAAGAAGATAGAATCGTCGGTCGGGACAGTCAACTCCAGGAAGTGACCAAAATGCTTCGAGTTGCACTCGGCGACAATCGACCGCCGAATCTCTTTCTCTACGGTCCGTCGGGAACCGGAAAGTCGCTCATCACGAAAGCTGTCTGTAAGAATATCAGTGAAATCTGCGAAACACGAGATATCCGATTTGGGACAATCGAAGTGAATTGCCAGGATCTTGATACACTTGGTGTCGCTATTTACGAACTGGCAAATTGTGCTGCTGACGAGGCGCAAGTCGAAGTCGAGGTTCCGAAACACGGCGTCGCAACCAAGGAAAAATGGGACGAACTCTATCGTATCGTCAACGAAAATTTCGATTCCGCGGTCTTCGTCCTCGACGAACTCGATATGCTCGTTGGTCGCCGAGACAAGCAAGAGCCGGCGTTCTCACGGCTTCTCTATCAACTGTCGCGAGCGGGTGCCAACAACGAACTCACTGCACACATATCCGTCGTTGCAATCTCCAACGATACGAAAATGATGGAATCCGTGGGCAGCCGTGCCCTGAGTTCGTTCACGCCTGAAGACGTTCACTTCGACGATTACGACGCTAATCAGCTACAGTCGATTCTCAGACGGCGCCAAGACGCGTTCTTCGAAAACGTTCTCGATGAAGACGTGATTCCGTTGGCAGCAGCATTCGCGGCCCAGACACACGGTGATGCGCGGAAAGCGATCGATCTCATGCGCGTTGCAGGTGAACTCGCAGAACGGGAAGGAGACGACAACGTACGCGAAGTCCACGTCCGTCAGGCCCAGGACAAAGTCGAAAAGAACCGTGTCCTCGAGGTCGTTCGTGGTATCAGCACACAGAAGAAACTGTGTCTCTACGCGACTGCGGCTGTCGCCGCCGAGACGGCCAACGAAGCTGCTCGCAGTACGACCGGGTACCGTGTCTACCAGTTCCTCACGGACGCGATCGACGCCGAGCAGTATCACCAGGAGACGTACGTGAACAAGATGAAGGAAATGACGACGTACTCGCTGGTTGATTTCGAGCGGCGGAGCCACGGGCCGAGTTCCGGGATGTTCCTCGAGTTTCAGTTCGGCGAACGACCTGAGACGATCCTCGAGACGCTGCGCGAGGATTCGCGGATCAACGTCGTCTCCCCGGGCGAGGTCTCGAGTGTGGTAAAGGCACAGATTCGGGACGAAACGTAACCCGCGTGGAATCATGCGACGTGACATACGCTTCGACAGTCAATCCTCCGCATCATGCGTCAACGACACACTGCTATCGAAGTGAACGTCACCTCGACATCTTCTATTTCCGCCCAGCTCGAGACGAGCGACGGCCCGACTGAAACAGTTCGATCAGCTTCCCGACCGCCGATTCGATGGCCCCATCCGTGTGGTTAATCAATTATTTCGTCTTTTCTCAGACATCGAATCACCATCACATATCTCCATCGAACCCCGTATCACACACCTCTATCGATGTGTATTTAGTGCGGATAGCCGACGGTAATTTGACTTTGCTACTGACCGCCGTATGGGCTTTCTCTCCGTTATCTCGAGCACAAGTCAATTCGAATACCCTCCTCTATCGATGTGTTTTTTCAAATATTGAGAACAATGACACCCCTCTATCGAAGTGTATCTACTTCTCAATCTCGACTCTTGGCGTTGCCTCCAGTGTCAACTGCCTCGGGGTCAAGCCCCGAGGCTTGTCAGTGAACTCCCGCTCTGCCGCACTTAGGCGGAGGCGTTGAAATCGCCGTTCGCGTTCACCGTTCCTGACTTCAGGGCCAGTTGACTGGTGGCCCGTCCAGAACCAGACTTGAGCCAGTTCTGGACAAGACGCCACGCCACATTCCGCGCAGCGTTGTAATCCGCGTGCAACTCCTTCCCGCACTTCAAACACTCGAACTCGTCACTATCACGGTTGTCCTCGTGAGTGAACCCACACTCGCCGTGACTGCACCGCTGGGACGTGTACTGGGGAGCGACGGTTTCGACTTCGATACCGTGTTCTTCGGCCTTGTACTCGACTTGGCGCTGAACCTCACGGAATGCCCACTGCTGGAATTTCGAGGCGTTCGAGATGCGCGTCCAAATCCACGTCAACCGCTCGAACGCGATGTGCGTACAGTCGTTCTCAACGGCCTCTCGAACGATACCGTTAGACACGTCGTGTAGGCGGTGGCGACTCCACTCGGCGAGCTTGTCACCGATTGACTGGATGGTGAGGTGAGCCGAGCGAGTGCCCGTCTGTTCCAGGTTTCCACGGCGACGTTCGTACTCGTCGCGCTTGTGGTTCAATTCGTCCGCGTTTCCAAGGTACACTCCAGTGCTGGTGACGGCAACGTATCCATCCACGTTGAGGTCAACGCCGAGAACCACTCCGTTCTCGGTCTGCTCATCAGTAACAGGCTCAACTTCTTTCTCAATGGCAACGTGGAGGTAGTATTCACCATCACGCTTGTGGAGCGTAGCCTCTTTCTTCTCCCAGTCATCCTCGTTCCAGTACTCCTCAAACGGTGTATCCTCGTCGTCGTGTGGCAGGACGTACTCGGCTGTCACGCGGTCGCCAGTGGTGGCGAGTGTTACGTGGTCGTCGTTGTACGTGATGGTACGTCCGTTGTACACGATGACGGTGCCTCGGAACTCTGGTTTGCTTGTGTTCTTGTCGTCTTCGAGCAAGTCCTTGCAGTTCGACAAGGCGTCGGCGGCGAGGTTTCTCGCGGATTGAACGAGGCTGGCTTGGAGATTGGTTTTCTCGCGGACTTCGGTGTACGTGGCTTTGTGAAGTTTGTTTTTGGCTTTGATGAGGTGGTCTGGGTCGTCGCTCCAGCCGTAGTCTGCGACGTGTTGGGCGGCTTGGCGGAACTCCTCGAATGTTTGGTCAACATCCGAGTGTCGTGACTCGGGGACGTTGAGTTTGACTTGGATGTTCCTGACCACCTCTGCCATACTTCATTAGATGGTGTGATATTATTTAGTGGTTGATGTTTGGTAGCGTGGAGGAGTTGGCCGTGCTGTAAGGCGTGGTTTGTTTCCCAAGTGTCGCCTTCCTCCCCGAGGTCAAGCCTCGGGGTATCCGCCTCGACCTCTGATGAAAGGAGAGAAAATCCAACCTCGACGATCCTTCTTCACACCTGTTTGTGATCCTCGGATTGTTCAGTCCCTGGGTCCGACGTTAGCGATGCGGCGTGACGCTACTGGGCGGCGATCCCCCCGTCAGCGACGTGGACCTCTCCCGTAACGTACCCGGCCGCATCGCTCGCGAGGTAGACCGCACTCGCAGCGATCTCGTCCGGATCGGCGAACCGGTTCTGCGGGATCGTCTCGAGGATGTCGTCGCGGATATCCTCGTTTTCGCGAACGCCCTTGGTAAACTCCGTTTTCACGTAGCCAGGCGCCAGGGCGTTCACGCGGATCTGTGGCGTCCACTCGACCGCGAGAGATTTCGTCATCCCGACCATCGCGTGTTTCGATGCGGTATACGGCGTCTGATAGGGGAGTGCCACGACGCCGCCGACACTGGCTACGTTTACGATGGACCCGGTCCCATCGCGTTCGTCGACCCGTCGGCCGAACTCACGCGCACAGTGGAACGCTCCGGTGACGTTCACGTCCATAATCTTCTTCCACGTCTCGAGGTCTAGATTTCGCGCGTTTCCGAAGAACGGATTGACCCCAGCGTTATTAACGAGCACGTCGACGTCTCCGAGCGTCGCCTCGACGTCGTCGAACATCGCCTCGACGGCTGCCACGTCGGTCACGTCAAGCGGGCGCGGGTGGGCGGTCCCGCCCGCCTCCTCGATACGGTCCCCCGTCTCCTCGAGAGCGTCTTCCGACCGTGCGACTGGTGCGACGTCCGCACCGGCCTCGGCCATCGCCACCGCGATTTCTTCGCCGATACCACGACTTCCGCCCGTCACTACTGCGACACGGCCTTTCAGAGAGAATGCGTCGAGTCCCATGGTATCCCCTTTCCAAATCTCGGATAAGAACATTTCGCTACACCCTGGACCGTCGTCAGCGTTTGAAAGAAGTCCATCGGCAGTGTATCGATACCGGGCGCTGAAATCCTCTGGCACGTTGTTGTTGAGAGCAGTCAAATCGTAGCGGTGCGGTATCCAGACGAAACGTTGTTTGATCGCCATATTATCGTCTATTCTATCCGCGCAGACCTTCTATCCTGTACTTTCGTCGGTTGAGAACCGTTCCTCTATTTTACTCCCCCGAGTTTACCATCGATAGCGACTTCGTCAATTCAGTTCGTCAGCTGTTATCCTCGTATAGCGCTCTGTAATGCCGGAGGCGTCTTCAGGGAGCAGCGCGACGATGAGGTATGGCGAGTACTCGGAAAAGTAATCGACGAGATCCGCGATGCGCTCGGAGTCGATCGCTTCCAACGAATCGAGTAGCATGAACGGTACTTCCCGATATACCTCGTGAACGAGAAAGCCGGCCAGCGCGACTATCAGGCCGATCACTTCGCGCTCGCTTTCGCTGAGATTCTCCACCGTATCTTCGTATACCGATCCCGTTCCGGATTCTCGGACGAGGTGAAGGTCGAACGTCGTGTTCTCGTGCCCGCTCGTCTCGGCCCCTTTTCTCTCTATCCAGATGCGTGATATGTTCCGGTAACTGAGTATGTCGAGCACTTCGTCCATATGCTCGTTGAATTTCGAGACGGATTCCGATTCGAGTTCTGCCACTCGCCCGCGCTCGCGATTGAGCTCCCGGCGAACTTCGTCGAGTTGGTTCTGCAGGTCCGACTTGTCCGGTAGTAACTCGATCTCCTCGATTTCGTCTTCGATGGACGCTAACTCCTGTTGCTTCTGGCCTTGCTCGTACTGTAATTCGCTGATTCGCTCGTAGGTCTCCATCAGGTCGCTGTCGCGCAGCTCCTCGGTTTCTGCGACATCCGTTTCGAGTTCGCTGATGGCTTCTCGCACGTCGGACGCTTTCGCTTCGAGGGACGCCTTGCGTTCCTTCTTCGATTCGAGTTTACGTTCGACGTCGTTGATCTCGGCTTCGAGCCGTTCCCGCTCGTCGATCGCCTCTCGAATCTCGTCTTGTTCGTCCTCCAGTTCGGTGATCCGTGACTCGAGATCGGACGATTCGTTTCTCTTTTCTGTCACGACCGACCGCAGTTTCTCCAGTCGATCGGCTATCGCTCCACGTTCAGCTCGATTGCCACAGGTCCAGCAGGTGACCTCCTGATCCGATTCGGGGGCGAGTTCCGTCACCGGATCGTTGCTGGTGGTTTCTTCGGGTAAATTCGAAATACTGTCCGAGAGGATGTCCTCGTTGAACTCGACGATCGCAGAGAGGTCAGATGCCGTATTCTCGAGTTCCCGCTTCCGGTTCCGGACGGATCGGAGTTTCTCCTGGACAGATTCCAGATCCGCCTCCGTATACTCCGACAGGGTGTCGCGCTCGGCGCGTAGTTCCGCCGGCTGTTCTTCGAGTGCGTCTATTTCAGCCGAGACCAGATCGATCTGATCTTCGATCTCGCTTCGCTCCTTTCGCCGCTCGTCGAGCGTATCGACGAGTTCTTCGGCCTCTTCGGCCATTTCGGCGTCGGCCTCGTATTTCGTGACTTCCGCATGGAGCGTTTCGATCTCCGATTCGAGCGATTCGAGTTCCGCTGAAAGCGTCTGTCGCTGTTCCTCGAGTTTCGGGAGTCGTTTCGACTGCCGTTCGATGCGATCTAACTCCGCGCTGATCTCGTCGCGTTCGTCTTGCAACCGGTTGATACGTCGTTCGATTTCGGTCGTGTCCACCGGCCGCATGATGAGTTCCCGGAGTTCGTCTCCGCGCTCAACTGCCAGTCGGGCCGGGTTGTTCTCGAGAAGTGAGATAAAGAGATCGATAAGTTCGCTGTTCTCCTCGTACGGCTCCCCCGTCACCTGGACGCCGGTCGGTGTCCGTTTGTACTGGCGCGAGTACTCTCTGTCGCCGACGGTGAGCGTGACGTGACCTTCGTCAGCGTCGCTTTTGAGCGTCGCATCCGTCCCTCCGAGAATGCCGCTGACCGCTCGGAGAAGGCTCGTTCTGTTGGTCGCGTTTCTCCCGGTGAGCAAATTGACCCCTCTCTGGAATTCGACGGAACATGCGTCGATACCGCCTATGTTTTCAACGTCTAATTCGACCCTCTCCTCGACGGTCGGTTTCTGAAGGCTCCCATCGGAATGTGACATTATTTCTATCATCGTCCCCCTTCCATTTATATTCTCCGACCGAGCTTTGTTTACAAAAGCATAAGTGAGAATAGAACTAATTCCTTTCGAGAGAGAGTTCTGGTACGAGATGGAATATGGCCTCTCGTTTCAGAACGGTGTCCGAATTCGGCGAATACGTTCGGTGTCATCGTTCACATGTATCGGCCGAATGAGGATTGTGAGAACGTGGTCGTAAACGAGAGCGGGGAACCGAGACGTGCGACACGTGAGACAGCGGGGTCGATTCGGTTGGCTCGTCAGTGGGTAGTCGATTCGGTCGACTCGTCAGCGTAACACTTGCAGGAACCGTCCTCGAGTAACTCCCCAAATCGGTACGTAGTGCCACACTCGGAACACGTAATCTGAATCAGGACGGACACCTCGACGTCGCGAATTGCCACGATTTCTGCGCTTACGAGTCGAGATATCGTCTGCTCGACGACCCGCCCACACCGGGTTCGGGCCCACTCGATCGTATTTCGGGCTGTTTCGCCCGTAATTCGGGTCTGACGGGTCGTATCGATGTGTAAGCAGTCGTTGAGATGGGACCGAACGGTCGGGTGTGTAACCCAGTCCGACTCGATGCGTTCGAGATCGATGCCGTGTTGCTCAAAGCGTTTACGGACGCGCGCTTCCCGGTCGGGCGGCGTTTCGTCGCTCGTAAGGGTTTCGTACACTGCCGATAGTGCATCGTCGGTGCTCACTGCTCCGTACGCGACATTCGTGAGGTCGGTCTCGGCGTCGGCGAGCGCCGCTTCGAGGACTCGCGTGTTGATATAATCGGCAAGGGCTCGAAGGCTCTCGTTCTTTGCGTCACGGCGATGTCGAAGCTCCTCGTTCAGTCCGGCGAGATCGTACCGATCGATATTGCGGCCGATTTTGCACGAGCAATGCGTCTCGCTCTCCATCGGCTCACTCATCTGGGCACTCCCTCCAGACGATCTGTCCGTGACCGCACCATCTCCGAGTCGACATGTTCACCTTCCCCGAGGTGTGTCACGGATAAAACAGTGTCCCTTCCGACGACTCACTCCAGATCCCCCTCGTCTGCTTTCCAACCAGCCTGTTGGAAAATACATCTGCACCCTCCTCATTGCCACGAAAGGTCGTTCCGCGATTCGAAACAAAGGAGATTCGTCTCTGCTCTGGCTCGATTGGTGGGCGGCCGTTCGCATCGAGTCCGATCCGTTCGTGCGAAATCAGTGACCCCGACGGGTGTGCCGACCCCCCGACGCAGCGTTCGGTGATGGTTGCGAAACCCCGGTTGGGGAGAGTGGGTCCGTTGCTGGCGGCCCCGAACGCGTGACTGGTCTAGGTTCCTCCCGAAGTAGTATTCGGGACTACTCCGATCGCTGTGTTCGATAACATCGAACATGCAACTGTTTGTCAGTGGGAATGTGTTCCCCGGGAGTCGCAACCTGATCGTTCCTTTCGATTCATTTTGTCGTATTCGAATTGATTTCCGGGATGAAATTCGAAAGCGGCTCAATTCAGGCCATCAGAAGCGCGTGTTCCTGTTTCCGGAAAGGCTGACTTGCCATCTCTCGGCAGCCACAACTGCGACTCATCGGTTCCTGGATGGCGAACGGACCGCCATCCTCGATGCAACCGGTCGTCTGATCAAGCACGGAACGTCTTTTCGATGCGAGCAAATGGACTCCTGACCGCACTCGAACGATGCGATACAGTGACTCGTCGACATGGCGTCGAACGCGGCCCGTTGTCCGAACGAACTGCGGGTGCTGGCCACCGCTCGAAACGCGCCTCAACACACCGATGACCGCCACCCATTGATGGCCGAACACACAGATGACGAACACACCCTCGCGGGCCACAAGGAAGCTACTAACTTGCCCTTCAATGTCGAGGAGTACACCGATATGCTCGCTGGGTTAGAATCAGACCTCGGTCGAACGAATCGACGACCGAATGATGTGTCGGTCGAGAGGTCTGCACTCCAGCGTCGGATCGGCCTCGAGCCGACACGTTTCGATTGCAACGCCAGTCTAACGAAGATATCTCCGATCGAAGCGGCTGACAGACACCGCTATCGAAGTGAACAACTGTCGGCGACCTGGAGAACAGCCGGTCGGGAGGATACCTTTTTGAACGTCGCCGCGAAATCCGACGACGAATCGATGATACAGTCGCTCTTCGGTGAGAAGGCGCTGGTCTTGCGCGATACGAATTTCCAGTTGCTGTTACTGGCGAATCTCGTCGCGCCGCTCGGAGCGGCGCTCATCTCACCGCTCCTGGACTCCCTGCAGCAACCCTATGGCGCGTCTGACGCGACTATCGGGCTGATCATGACTGTGTTCACTGCGCCGGGTATTCTGATGATTCCGGCGGTCGGCGTTCTGGCCGACCGCTACGGGCGGAAGCCATTTCTCGTCGGCGGATTGTTCGTCTTTTCGGTTGCCGGAACTGCGCTGGCGGCGACGACGGACTTTCGACTCGTGCTGTTCCTCCGATTTTGTCAGGGTGTCAGTTTCGCCGCGGTGACGCCCGTTATTATCACGAGCATCGGCGACCTCTATACCGGCCAGGCCGAAGCGATGGGGCAGGGATTTCGGTTTTCGGTCTCTGGCCTAACCCAGGGGGTTTTCCCCCTCGTCGGCGGCGTCCTGGTCGCCACTGCGTGGCAGTATCCGCTGTTGCTGTACGCAATCGGCATTCCGATCTCGATCGTCCTCGCGCTCGCGTTTTCCGAGCCGACAGACGTCTCACGTGAGCGTTCCACCAACCCGACCTCCACCGATCGTGGGACGTACGTTCGAGAGCTGCTGGCACTTCTGCGTCGGCCGCGCGTCGCTTCGGTCCTCGTGTTTCGAATGACACCGATCCTCCTGTACATCACGTTCATGACGTACGTTTCGCTACTGGTCGTACGATCGATGGGTGGCACGCCGGGCCAGGCTGGTATGCTGGTGGCCTTGACCAGTCTGACGTACGCGATTTCGGCGACACAAGCCGGCCGCTTCGGTTCGTCGTTCGCCGGACGGATCGCCCCCCTCGCGGCCTCACAGTTGCTCATGGCTATCGGCCTCGTGGTCGTCGCGTTCGTTCCGACGGTCACCCTGGCAGCGCCCGGTGCCGTGGCCCTCGGGATCGGATTCGGGCTCTCGCTCTCGCTCTTACGGAGCGTCGTCACTGGTTTTGCACCAACGCAACTCAGAGGCGGGCTCGTGAGTATTTTCGAGTCGTCGGGGCGGCTCTCAGCTACCGTCGCACCGATCGCGGTCGGAGTCGGCATCGAACTCCTCGACGGCGCCGTTACTCAGACTGAATCGCTGCAGTTGATGGTCGGCGGCATGGGAATCTTCGGCGGTGTCGTCGGCGTCAGCTCTCTCCTCATCGCCCGAACCGCATCGGCCCTCCCCCAATTCGAGGCCACGGGCTCCGATTGAACCTCGAGACGGTCGTCCGCTCCAAACCCAATCATCCTCTTCTCGAGCGCCCCGTCTCGGTTTATCCACTGGAACGCCGCACGCGGCGATCGACGGGATGCAGAGAAACGTTCCCTCCGATATCGTCGTATAGATCACGTGGTCCCTTCTTTACGACTGCCGTCTCGCCCGCTGGGCTCGCCGCGGCTCGAGTGCGCTCCGAATAGGGCCCACTCCGCGTCGTCGAGACAATCCAAACCTCTGTTGAATCCTCCCGCGACTTCAATCGAACCACTCGAGACTGCTTCCGTAATTACACGTGTTCAGGGCGACCGGTCGAAAACGACGGTCAAAATTCGTCGAATGCGAAACGAGTCGACCCCCTCTCGACGATCAGCGACGACCGCGCTGCTGCCCTCGGCCAGGGTAGTTCGTCTCTCGATCGTCGACCGGTCCGAGTTACGAGAGCGAGGGAAGGCCGTTGCGCTTGAGTGCCGCCGCGATCTGGTTCTTCTGGATTTCGTCGGTCCCCGCCGCGAGACGGCGGCCCCGCGCCAGCCTGTAGAGGTACTCCAGCGCGTGGCCCTGCTGGTAACCGTTCGCACCGTGGATTTGCAGCGATTCGCTGACCACGTTCTCGACCATTTCACCGGAGTACAGCTTCGCAAGCGAGGCGTCCATGCGATCCGGAATCCGACCCTGCTCTTCCGCGTTGAGTGCCGCGCGGTACGTCAGCGAGCGCGACGCCTCGAGTTCCTTCGCCATATCGGCGAGTTTCCACTCGATGCCCTGGAAATCCGCGATCGGCTGGTCGAACTGCTCGCGCTGTTGGCCGTACTCGAGGGCCTTCTCGAGGGCACAGCGGGCGATGGCGTTCGAGAGCGTCGCGCTGCCGAGGCGTTCCCAGTTCAACGCCTGTAGCTGCTGTTTGAAGCCGTTTTTCCCGCGTGTCAGGACGTTCGTTTCGGGGACGACGACGTCGTGCATGCGGAACTGCGTCTGGGTGTGGTCCGCCATGTTCGTGTAGTGTTGCTCGATCTCGATGCTATCGTCGTTGTCCTCGAGGTCGATCACGACGGAGCCGAGACCGTCTGCGAATTTCACCCACACGACGACGGCCGTCGCGTGGGGGATGTTGCTCACCCAGATTTTTTCACCGTTCAGGATCAGTTCGCCGTCCTGCTCTTCGACGGTCGTGTTCATCGCACCGACGTCCGACCCCGCCTCGGGTTCGGAAATAGCGATCGCGATGACTTCTTCGCCAGCGGTGGCCCCTGGGAGGTATCGCTCTTTGGCCTCGTCACTACCGAACATCTCGATAGCGCGGGCTGCGACCATCTGCTGGTTGTAGAGGTATTCTGCCGTGTCGGGGCAGACCTGGCCGACAGCTTCGATGCTGAGCATGGCTTCGAATTCGCCCATGCCGCCGCCGCCGTACTCTTCGGCGATGTTCAACCCTAGATATCCCCGATCAGCGAGCAATTCGATGTTCTCCATCGGAAGCTTTCCCTCCCACGAGAACGCAGCGTCCGAAAATTCCTTCTGGGCGAGTTCCTCCAGCGACGAGACGACCATCTCCTGTTCCGCTGATAGCGATAGCATTACCCCGAATATCACAGCTTTCCCAGTAAAGTCTTCTGCTTAGACGGATTCGAGATTGCGCCTCGTCGGTCGCCTCTCCCACCGCCGGATCCGTCGACGTGGACCACGGTTGTTGGGCGTTTGTATCATGTGTGATTGTGATAGAACGTTTATTAGAAAGTATGATAGATAATGACTGCCAATAACTGGCTGTGAATGAGTTATACAGGATCACCCAACAGGTTTACAGGAAGGATACTAGGGGCGCACGTACCGATCCAGGACAGCGCGAACCGTCTCCTTGGACTTTCGCTGCTCGTGTTCGTCGTCGGAATCGGTGACACGTCGGTCTGGGACCCGTTTCCGGTGACGCAGGGGTTGCCGGAACTTGCTACGGCGACGTTCACCGCCAGTGGCTATCTCGCCGATGCGAAGTCGGCCACCGAAACCGAGCGAAAACAGGTCGTGATCGAACGTGACGCGTTTCATCGATTCGTTCGTCTGGTCGAATCGATCTCCGTTTCGGAGGACAGGCAAACCGGGCCACTGGTGTTTGCCGGGGGAGCGGACTCGAGTACGGAACGCCTGTGCAGCGTTCGAAACGCGTATCGAGAGACCGTGATGAACGTCTCGCATTTCGAGGACGAGTACGACGAAAATATTCGCGAGAGCCTTACCCTCGAGTTCGACGACCATCTCGCAACGGTGCTCCTCGATGGCCAGCAATTTTCCCCGCTCCTCAAAAACACGGTGATTCTTCAGACGACTGCGGCGAAAGAGACGCGGGAACAACTCCTCGATGGAATCGACGACGAATTGACGTCGCTCCAGAACGCGCAGACGCGACTCCGCGAACACGAACACGCAGTCGAGCGGGCGATGAAACCGAGACGGCAACTCCGGACTCGGTCGGTGCCGACGCTGCGGGAATACGACGCGATGCTCCGCGAGGAGGAGGACCGCTGCGAACAGTTACTCGCCGATCGACAGCACGAGATACACCGTGAGAATAGATCCTACTCTCGCTCGTCGAAACCGGCACTTCAACAGTACCTGTACGACGCTCTCGACGTTACGTACCCGGTCCTGGCGACGGTGACCGAACGGATCCAGGATGTCCGTGCCCAGCGCAGGGTGATCCGCGAAACGATAGCGAATAGGCGCTGAGATCCGCTCGCGTCCGGCATTCGATCGCTCCTTGACGAGCATTCGTTGGACGTGTCAGAAGACGTGAAACAACAATCGGAGCTGGGAACTGCCACGAACGATAAAAGGAGTGACGTGCTACGGCACGTATGTACAAGGTCCTACTGTCGATCGATGCGGACGAAGACCGTGCAATACTGGCGGCCGAAGCCGTCGCGGCTCTTCCGGGCAACGTCGACGTCGTCATTCTGAACGTGTTCGAGAAGTTCACCGTGAGCGATGGTGAGGCCCGGATCGATTCGTCCGAACTATACGACGAAGATGCCTACCCAGACAGCGTGACGACGGCGGCCCAGATCCTCGAGTCGGCTGGCATCGAACCGGAGATACGCCACGAACACGGCGAACCCACCGAAACGATCCTCGAGGTTGCAGCGGAAATCGACGCGGATACGATCGCTGTCAGCGGGCGCAAGCGAACTCCCACCGGAAAGGCAATCTTCGGAAGCGTCACGCAGTCGTTGCTCCTCTCGGCCGATCGCCCCGTGACCGTCGTCATGGGCGACTGAGAATCCGCCATCTCCACGGTCACCGCGATGGGTCTGATAGTTCGGTGATCGTCGTTCGCTGGCCCTCGATGAAGCTGGACACAGGAACGGGACGCATGGTTACGACGTCGCTATCGCGGACCGTGATCAACGGAGTATTTAGTGTCGTGCTCGTGAGACTCTCACGATGGAGAAAAACGATTCGTCGATCGCGGTTTTTACCGGACTCGGTCACGGTGTCTTTCACGGGTTCGAGCTGTCGATTCCGCTGTTCGTGCCGATCTGGCTCTCGACGTTCGACGTGTCGCCGACGACGCTGGGAATCGTCGTGGGTGCAGGATACGCTCTCATCGGCCTCTTTGCACCCATCGCGGGCGTGTTAGCGGACGTATACGGTTCGAAACGGCTCGTGTTACTCTCGACCGGCGGGATGGGCCTCGCGTTCGCCACGCTGAGTGTACTCCAGTCCGTCGTGACCCTCACCGTGACGTTGATGATCTGGGGTGCGATGGCGAGTCTCTATCATCCGTCAGGACTGTCGCTCATCAGTCGTGGCGCGGAGAAACGAGGAACCGTACTCGCGTATCACGGTGCTGGCGGGAACGTCGGCATGGTCGTCGTTCCGCTCGCCGCAATCGTACTGCTCGCGTTTTATGGGTGGCGGACGGTGACGTTGCTTCTCACTGTTCCGGCAGCGATCTGCGTTCTCGTCGGACTCAGCGTGTCGTTCGAGGAAACCGTCTTCGAGTCGGCTTCACGGCGAGACGACTCCGATCAGAGCACATCTCGGTCGATTTCGGACTCCCTCCGAGATGTCGTGGGGAACACGCGCACGCTTCTGATCGGCGGATTCGTTCTCTTGTTCGCGATACAGATCCTCTATGGCGTCTACTACCGAGGCATCTTCACGTTCCTACCCGACGTCCTCACTAACTTACCGATCTTCGAGACCGTCGCCATCGGGGATCGAACGATAGAAGCCGGTCAGTTCGCGTACTCGGGACTTCTGCTGGTCGGCATTTTCGGACAGTACACTGGTGGAAAGGTTAGCGACAGGGGGAGTTCCGAACGAGCCCTTCTCGGAACGTTTATCGCACTGATCATCGCATCCGCGCTGTTCGTTCCCGCCTCCACCATGGGCGTCGGTCCATTGGTGCTCGTCTGCGTTGCGCTCGGGTTCTTCATCTACTCGTTCGCACCGATTGCACAAAGCCTGGTTGCGGAATACGTCGCCGCGGAGAGCCACGGCCTTTCGTTCGGGTACATTTACCTGGGGATGTTCGGCGTCGGCGCAGCCGGTGCAGCTCTCGCCGGGGCGACGCTTGAGTACGGCGGCGTCACGGCATTGTTCGGAGTCCTCACTGCCGTGATGGCACTCTGTGCTGCACTCGCCGGGGTGCTAGTTTTGCGGTCGACGTTCTAACGTCGTGGATTGCCCCGTCGGGGGTCAGGCGGGTTCGTCGCTGACCGTCCACCGTCCCGACGCATCGACGGTACCCCCAGCCGCCCGAATCGGGTTCACCATCCCCCGAGGTCCTCACCTGGGACGACCTCGAACGCGTTCAAGACGCAGGCAAGCATGTTGTAGTAGCCGAACGTGGCCGTCAGTTCAGTGATCCCCTCGACGCCGAACCGGGCTTTCGTCGAACGGAAGAGTGACTCCGGAACCTCGTTTTTGCGGAACAACGCACGCCCATAGCGGACGACGAGCGCTTCGGCGCCCGGGAGGGGATCGGTCGGCGCACGATCGGCGACAATATCGATCGTCTCCTCGCTGACACCCCCGTCTCTGGCTAGCGGTTCGTGTATCGCCCACTCGTAGGCGCACTCGAGTTCCCGCGCCGTCGTGATGATCGCGAGCTCTCGTATCGGCCCCGGAAGCGTCCCCTCGAAGCGAACGTACGTTCCGACGTCTGCAATTCTGGTCGCGACTTCGGGGCTATTCATGAGGACGCCGAAGGGACCGCTGACGTGGCCTCGACTGTCTGCGATCCGGTCGTAGTGGTCGTGCCACTTGTCCGAAAGCTGCCCTTTCGACGTGATGTACGGCATCCTGGACGTTCCGTCGGTCGTCATGCTACCCGGTAAAGCGAGGGGAGGCCATATCAATGGTCCGGCGCTCTCGTCGCTCGGGCAACAGCTATTTGGCAATCTTTTCGTCTGTCCCAGCATGGTCTCGTACGATCTGACACTGCCGTTGTCCGCCACCGGCCACGTCACCGCGACGGAACAGACCGATCTCGCAATCGCAGCGGAGACTGCCGGGTACGATCTCGTGTTGGTCCCTGAAACGTGGGGTTGAGAAGCCTTTATGCGCCTCGGGTATCTCGCCGCTCGGACGGACACGATACGGCTCGGGACAGGAATCGTCCCACGGTCCCCTTATCCAATCCGACACCTCGTATCGGCCCGGCGTCGCCCTCCGAGGATGCTACCGATCCGAACCGGACCCGGTGAGTTTCCGTTCGAGATCCCGTTTGATCGACGACCATTCGTCGTTAGTAATGCTGAAACAGACCGTATCACGCGGTCCCTGATTCGTCTGTAAGCGCTTCCGGAGTGTTCCCTCTTCCTGTCGTCCGTCGAATGGCCTCTCTCGAGCACCGGTTGCGCGAGTCCGTTTTCAACTCGACGCGGACGCAGTCCCACTCCTCGAAAGCGTGGATGAGCATGAGATACTTCGCTTCGGTATTTGCCGGCATCCGCTGATGACTTGGTGTGGTCCACGTCCACCTAATTTCGACACGTCGGTGTTCGGGGACGATATTCTCGAATCGCGTTGATCCGATCACTGCCCCCGTCTCCACCAGGATAATCGCGAACAGAAGCGCGGTCCCCACTCGCTGTGCAGCGAGCGCTTCGTCGACGAATTTGCGCATCGCTTCCGGGGTCGGTCGATCCGTGGGAAACCACCGAAAAATCTCCGGCTGCCTGGAGGCCGTCGAGGTTGGCAGCGATAGATAACGGCTCTAGCCGAACGTGCCCACCCTCTAACGAGATTGTCTCGACGTTCACCATTACGATCGAGGTCCCTTCGCGGTCGTATCACTTCTGTCAGTCGGCCTGTGGGCGTGAGATCAGACTCAGACACGATTATCCGTCGCAGCATCGCGCATCGCCTCGATGTGATCGAGTGCTGTCGGACCCACGTCGTCATGCCATTCGATGAGCTGTAGCTGGAGGCCGAACAGCGTTTTCGGGTGAAGTGTCGCCTCGGTTCGGACGCCGGGGACAGTATCTTCCATGATTACCTCGCCGCCGGCCCCGGTCAACTGTTCGACGGCTGCGTCGAGGTCGGACACGTTGACGCCGATGTGGTGCAGTCCCTCGCCGTTCTGCTCGAGGTAGTCGGCGATGAAGCTCTCGTCGCTCGTCGGCGCGATCAGGGTGAACATGGTGCTGCCCATCAGGTTGTACGCCGTTTCGTACTGCCACTTGTCGCTTTCGAGCGTCCAGACGTTCTCGAACCCGTCTGCAGCGTCTATTTTGTCCAACGCGTCTGAGACGTCCCACACCGCGTGAGCGACGTGGTCGATTTCTTCCATCACAGCGTGTCGATGCGAACCACACATATATGTATCTACCCGTAACTGACACCGAATCGATGGTTGACCGTCGTATGTTCTCGAACGGATACGGTCTTGACCGCCGAGGATGACCGATCGGGACGTCGCCGGTCGAACTCTCCGAGTTTCAGTCCGTCCAGGAAGATAGTGGAAGATTTAATAAACGATGCGAGACGTGGAACCTGTATGAACAACATTTCGGACACTATCCTGTCGGATGAACATCGGATGCTGCGCGACGAAACGAAGCGCTTCGTCGAGAACGAGGTTCTCCCCGAGGCGAGCGAACGCGACCCGAACAAAGAGGAGATGTCGGACGAACTCGTCGACCAGCTCGCAGAGATGGGCTTTTTCGGGGTTCTCATCGACGAGGAGTACGGCGGCCTTGGGATGGATCTGAAATCGTATGCCGTGATCGCCGAAGAACTCTCTCGCGGGTGGCTCAGCGTTGGCAGTATTATCGCGCGCGGGCAAAGTCTCGCCGGCGCGACGGAGGAGCAACAGCAGGAATACTTGCCGAAGATGGCGCGTGGTGAAATGCTCAAGAGCATCGCGATCAGTGAACCCGACGCCGGGAGCGACGTCTCGAACATGCGCCTGCGGGCCGAGCGAGACGGCGACGAGTACGTACTCAACGGCCAGAAAATGTGGTGTACGTTCGCGAAGGGATCCGATTTCATCCTCACGTATGCGGTGACCGATCCGGACGCGGAACCGGCTCACCGCGGTATCTCGGGATTTATCGTCGAGAAGCCCGCCGGGACGTTCGACCGTGAAGGGCTCAGCGGCCAATCGATCGACAAAATCGGCTACCACGGCTGGAAGACCTGGGAAGTGAACTTCGACGACGTGCGCGTCAGCGCCGACAAACTCGTTGGCGGCGAGGAGGGGAACGGGTTCTATCAGATCATGGATTTCTTCGAGGAAGGCCGCGTCCACACGGCTTCTCGGTCAGTGGGACTGGCGCGAGGCGCAATCGAGGACTCGATCCAGTACGCGAAAGAGCGCGTGCAGTTCGACGAACCGATCTCCGAGTTCCAGGCGATCCGATTCAAGCTGGCGGAGATGGCGACGCAGGTCGAGGCTGCGCGAGCGTTGATGTTGCTCGTCGCCGATACAGTCGACTCCGGTGAGCGGGCCGACGCCGAAGCCGCCATGGCGAAACTCTTCGCGAGCGATATCGCCGAGGAAGTCACCAGCGAGGGAATTCAGATTCACGGCGGATACGGCTACACCACTGAATTCGACGTCGAGCGATACTGGCGGGACGCTCGACTGACCCGTATCTTCGAGGGGACCAACGAAATCCAGAAGCGAATCATCGCCGATTCCCTGCTTTCGTCGTGACAGCCGCCATCGTATCCCGATAATCTCGTCCCATCAGGACGGTACGTCCCGGTTCGGCCGGACAGTCCGAAACCACAAACTGTTTTTCAGGGGTCTCTATATAGTGGCTGTGAACTGGCGATATCGACATACGGCATTGCTTCTCTGTACGTTTGCGTTCATGGCGACGATGGTCGCGCGGCTCGTTATCAGCCCGCTCGTGCCCGCTATTACCGACGATTTTGTGGTTTCCAACGCGGCCCTCGGGACTGCGCTCTCGTTGATGTGGGGAACCTACGCACTGACGCAGTTCCCGAGCGGTATTCTGGGCGACCGATTCGGAGAACGGCGAGTCGTTCTCGTCTCGCTCGGGTTGACCGCGGTTTCGAGTGTGCTGCTCGCCGTCTCTCCCTCCTACGAGTTCTTCGTCCTCTCGACTGTCGTCCTCGGCCTCGGCGCGGGCCTCCATTATACGGTCGCCACGACGTACCTCACGAAGCAATTTGCTGACACTGGACGTGCGATCGGCGTGCATATCGCAGGCGGTCCGATCGCGGGACTTTTCGCGCCCGTCGCCGCGACGATGGTCGCCGTTCGGTACGATTGGCGTGTGGCCATGCTTCTCGGGTTCTTCACCGCGGCGCCGCTTTTCGCCCTGTTCGCGTGGCGAATTCGTCCGACGAAGCCGGACCGACCCGAGCAGCCGATGCGCGAGCGCGTCGAACTCGGTGCGATGTTCGAACTGCTCTCGCGGCCGGCGATCACGTACACGATGCTACTTTCATTTCTCTGTGCGTTCACCTGGCAAGCGACTGCGTCGTTCTTGCCGGCCTTTCTCGCCGAAGGGAAGGCGCTTTCGCCGGCGATAGCTAGCGGGCTCTTTTCAGCCTACTTCGTAATCCACGGCCTCACGCAACCGCTGATGGGCGGCCTTTCCGATCGGATCGGGCGCGACAGGGCTGCCATCGTGACCATGTGTGCCGGCATCGTCGGATACGGGTTGCTCGTCGCTGGCGGGAGTCTCCTCGAGTTCGGCGTTGGTGTGGTATTCGTCGGTCTCGCGATGAGCTGGGGGGCGCCAATCCAGTCGCGATTCATGGATCTCCTTTCGCCGACCGAACGAGGTACCGGATTCGGCCTCGTCAGAACGATGTACATGACGACCGGCGCGTCGGGAAGCGTCGTGATCGGTGCGCTCGCCGACTTGTACGGCTGGGAAGCCTCGTTTACGCTACTCGTTGGTATCATGACGGCTGCACTCGCCGCGCTCGCGGTGAATCGTTTCTTCCGCCTCGGATTTTGACCGCTCTCGGAACAGATCGATAGCGGGGTGTCCCTGGTGACTGCCGTGGGTCGGCGGACCGGTCGATTCGAGTCGGTACCTCACTGCGTGTGCTGCGGTAATACGCTTTGTTTCGATTCACCGTAATACCCTTCTGACGATGGGTGCCGAAGCACTGGCCGGTACCGCAGTGATCGTCACGGGAGCGAGCGCGGGAATCGGAAGAGAAACGGCGCGCGTTCTCACCGCCGACGGTGCGAATGGTACGCTGGTCGCCCATCGGGGAGAGTGCTTGCGGGAACTGGCGGACGAAATCGAGTCCGAGACGGATGCGACGGCACTCGTCTGTCCGGCTGACGTGAGCGACGAGGAGACGTGGAGGCTGCGCGTCGAGAAAACGGTCTCGACCTTCGGAAAGCTGGACGGCCTGGTGAACAACGTGGGAATCGCGACCACCTCCGAGACGACCGTCGAAGAGTGTCCGATCGAGTGGTATCGAACCGTCATGGGAGTGAACGTCGACGGCATGTTCTACGCCGCGCGTACGGCGATACCGCACCTGCGCGAAATAAACGGAACGCTCCTTTTCGTCGCGCGTGCGGCGGGCAAGAACCCCTGCTCGAAATCGCCAATGTACGCCGCGACGGAGTGATGGACCGGCGGATTTGCGAAGAGCCTCGCGGGACAGGCCGGCACCGACGATATCGCCGTCAGTGTCGTGGATCCATCGGAAGTCAGACCGGAGTTCGGCCAGAAGTACCGCGAGAAAACGTCGGAGAAACGCTTGGAACCGGGTGAAGTCACCGGACCTCGAGCCATCGCCGAGGCCATCGACTTCGCCGCACGCCAAGAGACGCCGAGTCGAGGAGAGAACAGCTGGGAATCGATGGCAGAATTAGTTCGGGAACGGGAGTAGAGCGGGTGTGGGACGGGCCTGTCCGTCGAGTACGCGGAACACTCTCGAGACGGTGACGATGACTCAGGAGTAAGACGGTGGCGGTGATTCAAGAGTATTTCATGTCCAGTTCGAGTTCGTTCGCTGTTCCGAGGAGGATGTTCGGGATCGATTCCTCGAGGCGGTTGCCTTGCACCCGATGTGTGGGGCCGGACACGCTGAACGCGCCGAAGACGTCACCGTCCGGGCGTTCGATCGGCACGCCGATCGCTCGAAGACCGAGTAGCGTCTCCTGATCGCTGATGCTGTATCCTCGCTCTCGGATCACACCGAGTTCCGCGTAGAGTTCGTCCCTGTCCGTGATCGTGTTCTCGGTCATCGATGGCAGTCCATGCTGACGAATAATCTCCTCGACGCGCTCGTCGGGGAGCGCTGCGAGAATCGCTTTCCCGGCGGCCATCGATTGGAGCGGTCGATATTTGCCGATTTCCGAGTTCGTTTTGACGGCGTGTTCACCGGTCGCTCCGAACACGTAGACGGCCTTTCCGTGTTCCTCGACGACGAACTGCGCTCGTTCTGCGGTTTGCTCGGCGACCTTTTGGACTTTATTTCTCGCCATCTGGTACGCATCGCTGCGTTTTCTCGTTTGTTCGCCCAGTTTCAGAAACCGGAAGCCAATTCGATACTCGTTCCCGTCTTTGACGACGTATTCGAGGTCCTCGAGCGTGGCCAAGTGTCGGTGAACGGTGCTCTTTGCGAGCCCAAGTTCGTCGGCGACCTCGGTGACTCGACCGCCGTCCTCTCGAGCGATCGTTTCGATAATCTCGAACGCCGTCCGCGATGCCTTCACCGTCCCGGGGTCGGTGTATGCTGCCATGGGAGTCACTCTCCCATCGGTCCCGATAAAGATTCCGTATCCTCGAACGGCGAGTCGGTTCGCTCGCCGCTCAGTTTCCTCGCGAGAAGTCCATTCTGTCGGCCAATTTTCGGAAAGTAAGCGTCTCACCTCGATGGCTTGCCCATCTGGTGTGGATGGCGAATCGTAAGCGAAAGTGGATATATACCGGCGCTGCTGGCCCGGATTCTCCACGATCCGACAGGTACCGAATGACGGAACGGTCGGGTCTGAGCGCGAATCTAGGGGGTTTATTGGGTGCTGCCAGCATTGTGATACTGATGTTGTCTGACAAGGTGATTATCGTGGCCGGTGGCGGTCACGGTCTCGGAGAGTGTGCTGCAGTCGAACTCGGTGAAGCCGGTGCGACGGTCGTCGTCAACGATCTCGGATCCGACGTTCACGGTGACGGCGAAAGCACGGAGCCGGCAGTAGAAACCGTCGAAGCCGTCGAAGAGGCCGGCGGTGACGGGATGGCTCACTTCGGCGATATCAGTTCGACGGACTACACCGACGAACTGGTCGCCGACACCGTCGACGAATACGGTCGGGTCGACGGCGCCGTCAACTTTGCTGGGATCCTGAACGACTCGATACTCTACCGGATGACCGACGAGGAGTGGGACAGCGTGATCAACGTCCATCTTCGCGGTCACTTCGCACTACTTCGAAACCTTGCGGCGCACTGGCGTGAGGTCGCGCGGGACACCGACGACTATCTCGAGGACGGCCGGTCGTTCCTCTCTGTCTCGAGTCGCTCGGCGCTCGGAAACGTCGGTCAGTCGAATTACTCGGCTGCGGAAACGTCGGTCAGTCGAATTACTCGGCTGCGAAGGCAGGGGTACTCGGCCTCACGAGGGCCGCTGCGAAAGAACTCGGCAGGTACAACGTTCGGGTAAACGCCCTCGTCCCGACTGCCTACACGCGAATGATCGAGGATATTCCGGACGACAAGCAGCTGTTTACCGAGGAGGAACTCCCACCGGGAAAAGTCGCCCCGCTCGTCGCGTACATGCTCAGCGACGAGGCGTCGGAGATCAACGGCTGGTCCGTCCGGTCCGCCGGGGACGCGGTCGGCTTCGTTTCGGATCCGGAAATTTTCAGACTCGGCTATCAGAACGGCGGGTGGACACCCGAAGACATCGCCGAGCGGTTTACCGACGAGATTGGCCAGGGGCTCCCGCTCGACAAGTCGGGGGACGCGTTCTGAGCGATGCCCTCGAAATCGCTCGATGAACTGGAAGCGCAAGTCGGTCGCACGGTGACCACGGTGGAGAACCTCGTCGTCGAGCCCGGGAAAGTCGAGGAGTTCGCACGGGCAATCAAAGACGATAACCCAGCGTTCCGAGACGAAGACGTCGCGCGCGAGCAGGGGTACGAGTCGATTCCTGCACCGCTTACGTTCACACGGACGGCCTACTTCCCTCGCTATCGACCTGACGGAATCGGCCTCGATCACGGGTTCGACCTCGGGTTCGATCAGTCTCGCGTCGTCCACGGCGAGCAAGAGTACATCTACGAACAGCAGATACTCGCCGGCGACGTGCTGTCAGGAAAAACGACGCTCGTCGACGTCTACGAACGAGACGGGTCTCGTGGTGGGACGATGACCTTCGCAGTGCTCGAGACCGCGTATCGGAACGCCGATGGTGAGCACGTTCTCACGGAACGGCTCACGCGAATCGAACTCGCGGCCCAGGGTGATGACGGTGACTGATCGCTACGAGCGACGGCTCACCGCCGACGACGTCGCGGTCGGCGAGACGGGTCCGGAAGTCGTCGTCGAAGAGCTGGAGCGGGAAGATTTCGTCCGGTACGCTGGCGCGAGTGGCGACTTCAATCCAATCCACTACGACGAACCGTACGCGCAGGACGCCGGCAACGAGAGCGTCTTCGGACAGGGAATGCTCACCGCGGGGTTCGCTTCGCACTTGGTCTCCGACTGGTTCGGTCTGGACCGGGTCGAGCGGTTTACGATCCGATTTCAGAGCCCGGTGTTTCCGGGCGATACGATCACGGTGACGGGCGAAATCACCGACGTGGAAGACGGCGATGCCGCCGCGGTGGTCACTACCGATCTCGAGGCCACGACCGACGACGGGACCGTCGTTTTGAGCGGGGAGACGGTCGCGTCGCTGCCGTGGGCGTAAGCGGTCGGCGAATCGCTTCGCGTTCGGTTCGTTTGAGTGCGGTGAAACTGTCAGCCAATTTATATCTTACTGCGGTGGCGAACGGCACTGTTCGTCTTGCAGTCGACGACGACCGGTCCGTCTGGGTGGCGGCTGAGAACGGCACTGATCTCTTCGAGGTCGTCGGACGAGCGGACGGTGTACCCGTCAGCGCCGAGCGACTGTGCGACGTCGGCCACGTCGGGCGACTCCACGAGGGCGACGTCCGCATCGTACTCGCTGGTTAGCAGACTGTGGTATTCCGTTCCGAGGGCGCTGTCGTTCATGACGACGATGGTCATCGGGACCTCGTGGCGAACGGCCGTGTCGATCTCCTGAAGCGCCATCATGAAGCCCGCGTCACCACAGACTGCGACGGGTGCCCGCTCCCCCGAATTCAATGCGGCGCCGATTCCGTGGGGAAGCCCCTGCCCGATCGCGGCGAAATCGAGCGTCCAGAGCAGATCGCCCGGTTCGGGCGTCGAGATTCCGTCGAGAACCCATCGCGAGAAGTGGCCGCCGTCGCTGATGACTAGCCGGTTTTCGGGCAGGAACCGATCGAGCCCTCTCACGAGTTCGCGAGGGTCGATTCGTCCCTCCTGTTCCGGGAAATTCCCCTCGTCGAGCGTCGGCGTTTCCGCGATCCGAGTTTCGAGCCGATCCGTCCAGAACTCTCCGTCTCGGTCGATTCCGTGCTCCTCGAGTTTTTCGGTCAACGCCTCGACCGTCAGCCGGGCGTCGCCTCGAACGCCGAGGTCGACCGATTCGAACCGGCCGAACGAGGAGACATCCGTATCGATGTGGACGACTTTCGTCTCGTCGTCGATGAGATGGCCGGAATCCGTCGTGTACGGGGTCAAGCTACACCCGACCGCCAGGACGAAGTCGCTCTCGTGGAAGTGTTTGTTTGCGATGTTGCTTCCGAAGTCGCCGGTGAACCCGACCGAGAACGGATGATCGTCGAAGTACCCTCGAGCCTGCAGGGTGGTGGCCAGGACGCTGTTCGTCCGCTCGGCGAACGACTCGATCGCCTCTTTCGCGCCCGCCTCGATCGCGCCACGACCGGCGATGGCGATAGGGATTTTGGTCGCGTCCGAATCGAGATACAGATCGAGGGCTGCGTCGATCGTATCCTCGTCAGGGTGGACTCCCGCGTCCGAGCCGACAGTGTTCGTCGGCACGGCCGCCCGATCTCGTTTGACGTCGACGTCGGAATCGGGTATCTCTCCGTCCAGTATATCCCACGGAACCTGTACCGCGATCGGCCCCTCTCCGGTTCGAATACTTCGGAAGGCCTCCGCTACGGTTTGAAGTAGCGTATCGGCGCTACGAGCGGCTCGGACGGTTCCCACCGTCGACTCGAGGTAGGATTCCTGTTCGAACGCTTTGATATCGTATGTATCGGAGAGTTGCGGTTCCGGGACTATAACGAGAAGCTTCGATCCTTTCTTTCGAGCGGTGACGAGCGAGGTCCCGGTCTGCGCGATTGCGGGGCCCCGGCCGACGATACAGACGCCAATGTCGTCACCTGCACGCGAGTACCCGTCGGCCATCGCGACGGCCCCCTGCTCGTGGCGTGAGTGGACGACGCGTATCTCTCCGCTCCAGTGTTCTTGTACTGTCGAGAGCGTACGCATCGTATCTTCGCTCATCAGCGCGAATATCGTCTCGATCCCCTCTGCATCGAACAGTCGTATGACTGCCTCGTGCGCTTTCATATTCCCTCGTCTCGCTAATGATTCGCATACATAATGGTAGTACCGGTGAAGTCGGGCGAGAGCGGCCGTTTCCTCGGATCGGTCACTCGAGAGTATCCCCTTTTTGCACTCACAATCGCCTGACGGTCCGACGTCCGAATATTTATATACCCGTCTCTGCGACTACATCGCATGCAGCCGTTACAGGATATTGACGTTCTAGACCTCACCCAGTCGATAGCAGGGCCACTTTGTACCCAGATGTTGGGCGAGATGGGCGCGGAGGTAATCAAGGTGGAGCCTCCGGGCGGAGACGCCTTTCGATCCCTGATGAACGGGAATTTTTTCACCGCGTACAATAATGGGAAAAAGAGCATCTGCGTCGATCTGAAGACGGACGAGGGACGTGAGCTTCTCACAGACCTCGCCGCCAAAGCGGACGTGTTGGTCGAGAGTTTCCGCCCGGGTGTCCTGGCGGAGTACGGTCTCGATTACGAAACCGTCTCGAAAGAGAACGAGGGCATCGTCTACTGCTCGCTGTCTGGATTCGGCCAAACGGGACCCTATCACGACTATCCCGGCTACGACCCGGTTATACAGGCGATCTCGGGACTGATGGCGACGACGGGCTATCCGGATCAGCCGCCGGTTCGTATCCGCTCGAGCCTGATCGATTGCGGCACCGGCACCAACGCGGCCTTCGCGGTCATGGCTGCGATCCGCGAGCGGGACAAGACGGGTGAAGGCGATTACATCGACGTTTCGCTCTTTGACGTCGGGATCTCGTGGATGTCGTATTGGATCGCCAACTACAACACGACGGGGAAGATTCCGGAACGAAACGGACAGAAAGGCATCGGCAGCGCTCCGAACGGTCTCTTCGAGGCGTCCGACGGCTACGTGTACATGATCACGATGACACAGGCCATGTTCGAACGAGTGTGCGAGGCCGTGGACCGTCCTGACCTGATCGACGACGAAAAGTACCTCACGATGGATGATCGGATCGAAAATCGTTCGGAGCTGCGCAAGGAGCTTCAGGAAGCCTTCGCCTCCTTTACGGCTCAAGAACTGGAAACCCTCCTGCTTGAATCGCGCGTCCCCGCGGCCGCGGTGCGAACGATCGACGAGGTCGTCGAACTCCCACACCTCAAGGCACGATCCATGCTCACCGAATCGTACAACCCGGAAGCGGACGAGCCGGTCGATGTCGCGTCCCTCCCGTTTACGTTCGGGTCCGACGGCGACCGACCCGGGTACAGCACCCCGCCGCCGGAGAAAGGCGAGCACACTGCTGAAGTCCTCGAGCAGTTCGAGTACTCCGGCAATCAGATCGAAACCCTCCGAAGCAACGGCGCTATCGAGTAAGCGAGACGAGACGAAAATCCGCAGATGCAGCCGTTTTGGCGACGCCGGTGACGGAGGTGGCCGTTTGGCGGAGACGAAAGCCGCCGCTCGAGACGACTACCCCTTTTGACTCCCCTCCGTCTCCGTCGAACGCCGATTCCACATCTCTCCTTCGGAGAGACATCACACGATTCAAGAAGTCACCCCATGAATCGCGTATCGATGAGTGTGACTCTCACACAGGAACCCGATCGACCCCACGTCGCACACCTTCGTCTCGATGCAAACGAACTGAACCTCCTCTCGCTGGAACTCGCCCACGACGTTCGGGACGCGATCGAATCGACACCTGCTGCGGTTTCCGTCCTCACTATCGCAGCCTCACAGCCTGACAACGGCGTTCGCGGCCTGACTGCCGGGCTGGACCTCGAGTGGGCCCGAGATCTCACCCCACACGAGGGCCAGGATCTGTTGGTCGCGTTTTACGACATGATTCAGGCGATCAGAGACCTCGAAGCGGTCACGGTCTGTGGGTGCGGGACGTACACGCTCGGTGTGGGGTTCGAACTGGCGATGGCGTGTGAATTCCGCGTCACGACTGACGATGCAACGCTCGGCCTCCCCGAAGTCAACGTCGGTCTTCCGACGGTGATCCACGGCGGCTTGCTGCTTCGACTCGTCGGGGAGGGAATCGCGAACGAACTGATCTACAGGGGCGATCCGATCGACGGCGCTCGTGCGTCGGAACTGGGAATCGTGACCGATTCGGTTGCGGTCGACGAGTACACTGACACGATGGACGACCTCGTCTCTGACCTCGCAGTGAAGAGTCCACACGTACTGACGCTTCAAAAGCGCGTCATGAACCGATTTCGATCGAACGGCCTCGAGTCGGGAATGGCCGGTAGCATCGGTGACATCGGCCGGGCGTTCGGAAGCTACGACCAGCGAGAAGCGATGGCGGCGTTTCTCGAAGATCGAGAGCCGGAGTTCGAAGAACCGTAGCTCGAGACGGAGTCGAGTCTGGTCTCCTCGCCGTCCACCCGCCGAGAAGACTCTAGGGGCGTGGGATGTGGGAGATAACTGGTCAGACGTGTGCGTCCAGAATGTGGGGGACGAGGCGATGCACCTCTGCGTTTCGCTTGCAGTATCGAGACCACCCCACTACAGATGGTTCGGTAGGTAGCCGTCGCGATGCACGACAATTCTAGCACGTATCTCGAGCACGTCGACAGGCATGAGGCAACGGCGCCAACGAGAGAGAGACGCTGGTACCGAATCGACGATTCGGCGACGAGGTCGGCTACAGTTGTTACCTTGGTCGCGGGGACGACGTAATAATCGGGTCCAGCTATCGGATCATCCGCCGGAAATCGAGTCCAGCCTGAACACCTATTCCGCCGTAAGGAAAGCGGCAGTCGTCGGCCTTTCCGACCTCGAGCGTACGAACCTCGTCAGGCCCGTCCCCAAGCCGGCGATGGGCGTCGAGCCGTCCGACGACCTGGTTGAGGAACTGCAGGAACACGTCAAACCGAACCTGGCCACGTTTCAGTGTCGCCACGAAATCGAGTTCGTCGACAACCTCCCGAAGACGATAACCGGTAAGATAAAACGGAATCAGCCCCGAAACGAGGGTGAGACACAATGACTGACGACCCTGTTCGACTGGACGTATCCGACGGTGCCGCACGCATCGAATTGAACCGACCGGACAAGTACAACGCGTTGAACGACGCGCTGGTCGCTCGCCTCTCAGAGTCTCTCGAGACGGTCGAGCGAGATCCCGACATCCGGTGCGTCGTGTTATCGGGCGCTGGCGATGCGTTCTGCGCGGGCGGCGATATCGATCGGATGCGGCGTCGGCGCGAACGAGAGGTCACGCCGCCTCAAATGCGTCGTGAAGTTATCTTCCAGGTGAGGAGCACGGTCGAACGCCTATTCTCCCTCGAAAAACCGGTGATCGTCAAAGTGGACGGCTTCGCGATGGGCGCCGGCGCGAACCTCGCGCTCGCGGGCGACCTTGTGTTCGCCGCCACTGACGCGACGTTCGGCCAGTCGTTTTCGAACGTCGGGATGTCGGTCGACTTCGGGGGCTCGTTCTTGCTTCCACAACTCGTCGGCCTCCACAAGGCCAAGGAATTGGTGTTCTCGGCCGAGCCCATTTCCGGCGCCGAGGCCGCGGAAATGGGGCTCGTTAACGATGCTGTTCCGGCGGCGGAGCTCGACGCGCTGGTCGACGAGTGGGTTGCGGACCTCTCGACGGCGCCGACCGATGCCCTCGTACTGGCGAAGCAGAATTTGAACGACGGAGCCGTCGTCGACTTCTCGACGGCGCTTCGGAACGAATCGACGGCGCAGGGGCTCCTCCGGGCGACACACGATCACCGAGAGGGCGTCGACGCGTTTTTCGAGGACCGCGATCCAGAGTTCGAAGGGGAGTAAGTCCAAGAATCAATGCGGAAAATACGCCTCCATGGGTGAGAGACCCTTATGCACATCGATACCGACATCGGACGAGCAGCGCATTACCGTCAGAGGGGCGGATCACACGGACAGTCTCATAGGACCCCTCGATTTCGGTGAATTCTTTTGTGTCCATCTGACGGCCGAAGGCGGCTAGAACGCGACCTCGCAACACAGTTCGACGACCTGCTCGAGGGAGAGCCGCGATCGAAAACAGAACCCGGCGGTCTGTTGGACAAGCTCGTCGAGTGAGGTGCCGGCGCGAGACGTAGACGGTTGTCCTTACTCGTCTCTGGTCCGCGCTGGCTGTTGGTCCACGTTCAACCAGGGGAGTCCCTCGCGTTCGTTCCCGACGAGGTCTCCGTCGAACTCCTCATCGAGGAGCTCTTTGTAGGCGTCCGACTGGACGACGCTCTTCATCACCTCAGTCGCGCCGCCCATGAACCTTCCCGCACGGACGTCGCGCTGTATCTGTTCGATCGGGTACGACGTCGTCGTTCCGATGCCACCCATGATCTGAATGCAGGTGTCGGCGATGTCGTGGGCCAGGTCGTTTCCGAGCCACTTCGCCATCGCGCTCTCCATTCGGCCCGCGGAGACGCCGCGGTCGTCCATGATTCGCGCCGCTCGGGTGTTGAGCAGGTACGCGCCGTCGAGCCGCGTCGTCATTTCGGCGATCTTGTGATTGACGGCCTGATATCGCGAGACCGGCCGTTCGTTGACCTCGCGGTTCGCCGTGTAGTTGGCGGCGATTTCGAGCGCCTGCTGGCTCGCGCCGAGACAGTAGCGGGCGACGGTCAGGTGTTCGAGGTTGAGTTCGTCGGTAATGTACGCCCACGCCTCGCCTTCGGCTCCGACGAGGTTCTCTTCGGGCACGCGGACGTCGTCGAACTGCATCCACGATGCCCCAGTTCCGCGAAAGCCGTGCCAGTCGGACTGATCCTCGACGAGTTCGATCCCGCCGGTTTCGCGATCGATTACGATGATCGAGACGCCGTCGCGGTCGCCGTCTTCCCCGCCCGTGCGCACGGGCGTGAAATAGAAGTCGGCGTACGGCGCGAAGTCGATGAATCGTTTTTCACCGTTGACGACCCACTCGTCGCCGTCTCTCTCGGCGCTCGTCTCGAGATGGGCGATGTCTGTTCCGCTTCGCGGTTCCGTGTAGGCCTGCGAAACGACGAGGTCGCCCGAGGCCATCGGCTCGAGATAGGTCTCTTTGATGTGCCGATTCCCGTGTTCGTACATCGTGCGCCCGACGTGCTGCGTCAGTGATGTCTGGCAGGCGTGAACGATGTTGCCGCAGTATCCGATAGCCTGCTCGGCCAACACCGTCTGGAGTATGGTGCCGCCCGGACCGCCGTACTCTTCGGGAACCGAGATGCAGTTGAAGCCCGCCTCCCCCATCCGACTGACGTACTCCTGCCAGACCTCGCGGGACACCTCGTTCTCGTCTAAGGCCCGGAAGTGGTCGTAGCCGAGCCCGTCGACGAACACCTCGGTCTCGAGTGTGGTTATCGCGTCGGCCAGATACTGTTCTTCCGCGTTTGTCAGAAACGTGTCTTCACCGATCATAGGGAATAGTTCAGCTGATACGACCCGTGACCATAAATATTACAACAAGCCAACTGTTGCAACTGGATAAAATAGCGTCATAACATCGTTCGACGGGATTTCCCGTTCCGCAAGAATGGACGGCTCATCGGGTCAGATAGGGTTACGTTCCGACTGTGGTCGGCTGCAAGCACTCGACATCGAACCGAGTTGTAGACGGGACGGAATGGCGAGAATCCGGTGGGTCCGAGATCGTCATGGTCCAAGAGCAAATGCGCCTGTATCAAATTTGCTGGGCTCACGATCGACGGTCTCGGTTCACGTTGGGGAACATATAACCTGTCTCTTCCGCGTGTGCGATACCCCCTCATCGAATTCCCGCGATCATTCCGGAGAGACGCCGTTCGACCGGGCTGAGTCAGTATGACATTCCTCGAAACGCACTCCGGAACCGCGGGCTCACGACGACTCTCGCAGGATGTCCGCGTCTAACAGGTCGGAAATTGTCTCTTCGTCGTAGCCATACTCATCGAGCACGGCCCGCGTGTGTTCGCCTTTTCGCGGCGGCGGAGACGCAGTCTCGACCGAACTGTCAGCAAACCGGAATGGCATTCGCGTCGTTCGACACTCGGTCTCGAGCCACTGATTGTACGTGTCGACGAACAGATCCCGATGGTCGGCGTGCGGATCGTCCTCGACCAGTTCGTCGATCGACTGAAGCGGTCCAGCGGGGACGCCGGCCTCGGCCAAGAGTTCGACCAGTTCCCGGCGGTCGTGTCGCTCGAACGATGATTCGAGTTCCGCGTTGAGTGATTCTCGGTTCTCCCACCGATCGGCGGCGGTCTCGAAGCGCTCGTCCTCGAGCAAGTCCTCACGCTCTGTGACCCGACAGAGCCGCTGGTACAGTTTCTCAGATGCCGTTGCGAGGTAGAACGGCTGCCCGTCGCCGGCTTCGAAAATACCGTAGGGAGACATTCCGTAAAGACCTGCGCCCGATCGCTTGGGAAGATCGTCCGTGGAGGTGTAGTGGGCAACCCAGTAGCCCATCCACGTCGTGGCGACGTCGAACAACGACAGGTCGATGTGCGTCCCGCTCTCCGATCCGGGACGGATCAGTCCGCCCATGACGAGCATCGCACCCGTCAGTCCGGTCGTGTAATCGATCGCGCTGGTTCCGAGACGAACTGGATCGCCGTCGGTGTCACCGGTGACGCTCATGAGGCCGGACATCGCCTGCGCGACCGGGTCGTAGGCGGGATACTGCTCGTATGGCCCGTCCTGACCGAATCCAGTAATGGAACAGTAGACGAGGTCTTCGTTTTCTTCGACGAGATCTTCGTAGCCGAGACCGAACCGTTCCATCACACCCGGTCGGAAACTTTCGACGATGACATCGGCGGCGGCGGCCAGGTCGCGAGCGACCGCTCGTCCCGAGTCGCTCTTCAGGTCGAGGCTGATGCTCCGCTTGCCGCGGTTACACGATGCGAACATCGATCCATCGATCAGGGGTCTGAACGCGTCCCCTTCGGGCGGCTCTACTTTCACGACGTTCGCTCCGAGGACTGCCAACGACTGGGTACAGATCGGACCGGCGATGGACTGTGTGAAGTCGAGTACGTCAATTCCTCTTAGTGGTTGCATAGCGGATAACTCACGGTACGGAACGCACTGAGTAATATGCACCGTCTGACCGACATCGAGACCTCGATCTTCAACAAGAATTATGTATGCATCTGCTGGAATAGCGTCTATGGGATCGTCACAACGGGTCGCAGTGACAGGTATCGGCGAATCTCCTATCGGAAGTACCCCGGATATGGATTCGATCAATCTCTACGCGACCGCCTGTCACGAGGCGGTCGACGACGCCGGACTCGAGAAAGACGATATCGACGGGCTCGTAACGGGATACTCGCTCGTCGACCCGAAATTGATGCACAGCACGGTCGTCGCGGACTATCTCGGCTTGAATCTCTCGTACAACGAGAGCCTGCGGCTCGGCGGTGCGACGCCGTTCGTCGGCGTGTGCCACGCTGCGAACGCGATCCGGCAGGGGCAATGTGAAAACGTCGTGATCGCGTTCGGTGACAACCGGCGCACCGGGTTCTCGAAAGGAGATGGGGTGAGCAACCTCGCGACGGAGGTCGGCCACCCCGAGTTCGAAAATCCGTTCGGTCCGATGGTGCCGTCGTTGTACGCGCTCATCGCACAGAAGCACATGGCGAAGTACGGGACCACCGCGGCGGAACTCGCGACTGTCTCGGTCGCCTGTCGCGAACACGCGTCGATGCGAGGGAAGGGACAGCAGACCGATCCGATCGCGGTCGAGGACGTGCTCTCCTCGGGCATGATCTCGTCGCCGCTTCACAAACTGGAGTGTGCGTTGATCAGCGACTGTGCCGGCGCCGTCGTCGTTTCCTCGGCTGATGCGGCGGCGGATACCCGCGCCCCCGTCGAACTCACCGGCTACGGGGAGGGACACGGGTCCGAGTACATCCACCGGCGAAACGATCTGCTGTACAGCCCCGCGGTCGAAAGCGGTTCCACGGCGTTCGAAATGGCCGACCGAACGCCCGACGAGGTCGACGTCGCGCAATTGTACGACTGCTTCTCGATCACGCCGCTCATGCTGCTCGAGGATCTCGGATTCTGCGAGAAGGGCGAGGGCGGCGAGTTCGTCCGCAAGCGGGGAATCACGGTCGATGGTGACCTGCCGGTGAACACGCACGGCGGGGAACTCTCCTACGCAGGTGCCGGCGTCTTCCACATTCTCGAAGCCGCGAGACAGATTCGAGGGGAGGCCGCAGAGACGCAGGTCGAGACGGACGTAGCGCTCGCCCACGGTGTCGGCGGTGTCCTGTCTACGAACGCGACGCTGCTCATGGAGGCGTGGTAACATGAGCGACAAACCCGTTCCGACGCCGTCCGAAGACACCGGCCGGTTCTGGGACGCCTGTAACGACGGCCGGTTCGTCGTCCAGCGATGCACCGACTGCGGAACGGAGCTGTTCTATCCGGCGGCGGCCTGCCCCAACTGCTGGAACACGGACTTCGACGATGTTGAGCTAAACGGGAACGGAACTGTCGAATCGTTCACCGTCGTCCACCGTGCGCCGACCGACGCGTTCGAAGGAGAAACGCCGTACGTCGTCGCGCTCGTTACGATGGGGACCGAAAACGACGTGACGGTGATGGCGAACGTCCTCGCGAATCCGGGCGACGTCTCGGTCGGTGACTCGGTCACGATGACCTGGGAGGAACGCAACGGCCAGCAGCTCTATCAGTTCGAACTCGCGGAGTAGCCCTTCTTCCCAACGTCGGTTTTCACTCGCGAGCGACGATGGACGGCCGGTCCGACGAGGAGCCGGTGTGGGTACTTTCCAAACACTTACCCGAATTCGAGAATAGGGACAGGTATGGAACCAGCGAATACCCCGAAAACTGACGTCTTACCCCTCGACGGGATCACTGTCGTTGATCTGACCCAGGTCGCCGCCGGCCCGTTCGCAACGATGGCACTCGGCGACCTCGGAGCGGAAGTGATCAAGATCGAAGCCGTCGGCCGAGGCGATCGGAGTCGGTCCATTCAGCCACGGCCCGCCTACTTCGATACGCTGAACCGGAACAAGTACAGCGTCGCTATCGACCTCAAAAGTGACGCGGGACAGGAGGCCGCCCAGCGTCTCGTCGCCGACGCCGACGTGTTCATCGAGAGTACGAAACCCGGCCGTGCCGAGTCGTTCGGACTCGGGTACGAGACTGTGTCCGAACTGAATCCCGACCTCATCTACTGTTCGATCTCCGGATTCGGCCGCGACAGCCCGTACGAGGAACTTCCCGCGTGGGATATGCTGATTCAGGGTATGAGCGGGATCATGAGTATTACAGGCGAAGAAGGTGGGCAACCGCTGTGGTCGGGCCTCCCGAGCGGGGATCTCATCGCCGGTTCCTACGCTAGCCAGAGCGTGCTCGCCGCGCTGTACGCTCGAGAGCGGGGACGGATCGACGGCGAGTGGATCGAGGTACCCATGTTGGACGCAGCGATAACGTGGCTCACCGCCCGCGCGGGCTACACGTTCGGCTACGACGAGCCGTTTCCCCGCCTCGGGACACACCATCCGTCGATCTTCCCCTTCGGGAAGTACGACTGTGCCGATATGCCGATCATCGTCGCTGCGGGGACGCCGTCGTTCTGGCGCGGTTTCTGTCGCGCGATCGATCGCCCGAATCTCCTCGAGGACGAGCAGTTTGCCACGATGGACGACCGGGTCGACAACCGAGCGGAACTGGACGACATCATCGAACCGATCCTGGAATCGGAATCGAGCGACTACTGGATCGATCGGTTCCACGGCGAGGGCGTTCCCGCTGGTCCGATCTACGACACGAAGACGGTCTGGGAGGACGAACACGTCAAACAGCGCGGACTCCACCAAATCATGGAACGCGACGGCCGGGAGAACGCGGACGTGATCGACCAACCCGTCCACTTCGCCCACCTCGGCACCCAACTCGAGGTCCCGCCTCAAGAACTCGGTGAGAGCACCGATTCGATCCTCGAGCGCCACGGCTATTCGGCCGACGATCTCGAGCGACTCCGCGAGGAAGGTGTCATCGGGTAGCACACGGGGATTGCGACTCGAGCGTCGACGTGAGGAATTATCGCTCCTGGTCCATGCTTCCGTTTCTATGGTCTTCACCGCCTCCAGTCCCGGTTATCATTTCCACGGCCTCTCCCATCTTCATTTCGTGTCGTTCGACCGTTTTCAACCCGGTCCCCGAATCGAGTTATACGGTTCTATTGAATCCACTGACGGCGTCGGGGTAAGTCGTCAGAATGATTGAATTGAAGCGGCAGAGGAAGCTTTGTGCAAAAGACTCTCTTCCGCTTCGTTAAACAGGCTGTGTCGATCGCACGAAAACTTACTGATGCAGCGCTGATGCAGATCAGCCATCCTGCCGGCAACGGAGTTGCCGGCTGGAAGCACGCTGTCCTGCATTTTCTCCGGCTTCACATGGAAGCAACGCTCGAAGAAGTCCTCGATTGGGCCGAAGAGATGGAGCGGGTACGAGCCGCGCTCAATCTCAAGCGCGGCGAGCTCCCCGGCCCATCCGCGCTCTGCAAGTCGTTTGACCGAGCGCCGATGCGGATCTGGCGAGAGCTGCTCCGACTTTCGTCGGAGCTGCTCGAGCAGTCTGGTCACGCCGCCATTGACGCCACGTACTTCGACCGTCGACAGGCATCAACCCACTATCTCAACCGCTGTGACCGAGACGTACGGACGATACAAGCGACGTTTCTCGTCGATACCGCGCAGGGCGCGGTTATCGACGTTCACTGCAGCACGAAGTGGCCTAACGGAACCAACATCGGGCCGCAGGTCGCCCGGCGCAACGCCGGCGACCTGCTCAGCCTCGCCGCTGACAAAGGCTACGACGATATGAGCTTCCGCGAAGAGCTTCGTGCTGAAGAAGTAAGACCACTGATCAAACATCGCGTCTTCGCACCCTACGATCACGCGCACAATGCGCGGATAGAGGATGAACTCTACAACCAGCGCTCAATCTGTGAAACCGTGAACTCGGTGATCAAGCGCTCGTACGGCTCCGCCGTCCGAGCGCGTGCATGGTATCGCCAGTTCCGTGAAATCGCTCTCGCAGCCGCAGTCTATAACGTCGAACAAGCCGTCAAACAATGAATCCCGTCGCCCTCTGCGGATTCAATAGAGCCGAGTTATACCGAAGAACTAAGTCGATTTGCGAGCCCTGTCACCTATGGCCCGCATCCCGCTGCCGCGACAGTCGGACCTTCCGGATGAGTACCAGTATCTCCTCGGCGAAGACGCACTCGGCGAACGCGAACTGCTACAGGCCATCGGAGCGAACCCGCCGATCCTCCAGACGTACATGCGCCACGGGACCGCACTGTGGAACCACGCCGGCCTCTCATCGCGGGAGGTAGAGGTAGTGATCCTGGCGGTCGCTCGAGAACTAGACAACGAGTACGAGTGGCACCAGCACGTCGGACTCGCTCGTGACGTCGGCGTCGAACACGCGGAAATCAGAGCGATCAGCGCCGGCCACTTCGACGAGTTCGATCCCGCCGACACCGCGTTGCTCGAGTACGCACAACGGACTGCTCGCCGAGCGGTCGACGACGACGCACACGATCTGATCGAGGACCAGTTCGACGAGGAGACGGTCGCGGGTATCGTGTCCCTGGTTGGCCACTACCTCGGTACTGCTGTCGTCATCGACGCCCTTGAGCTTCGGCCCGAGACCGCGTTCGTCGGCTGGGACCCGGACGATGAGCGGATCGAGACGTACGATCAGGAGTAGCTCAGCGAAGCACCGACGCAGCGGTCTCGAAAGACGCGATCATGACCAGGTCATGAGAGCCGATCGATGGCCGTCTCCTTCGCGTTTGCGGGTCTGCTGGCCCCGCTCCTGGCCGGACTGACGTTCGATTCGATCAGCGGTTACACCCCCGCCCTCGTCGTCGCCGAGGTCGGTGCGATACTCGGAGCGGGCTGTGTATCCGGCGCGGCCCGGACGGCACCGGCTACCGCACGGTAACGGGGACGATTCTCGTCGGCGACCGTCTACCCCGATCGAGAGCAGGCAACGGCACGTGCGGCCTCTTCGATCACTGCATTCCCCCTTCTCGTCTACGTGTCGCCGTTCGATGCGTCGTCGTCGAACGCGCCGTCGGCCTCGAGGGAAAACGTTATTCCCCACCATTTCGTGCACCTTCTCATGTCCGATGACGTAGTAACCGCCACGGTCACGGAAGGAGTCGGCCGAATGACGATCGAACGACCCGAGAGCATGAACGCGTTCACTCCTCGCGTCTTAGAGGAGTTACACGATGCGATTCGATCGTTCGAGGAGAACGACGACGTTCGCGCGATTGTGTTTACTGGTGCCGGCGACCGCGCGTTCTGTGCGGGTGTCGACCTCGGCGACGAGGGTGGACTCAATCAATCGACGCCGGATGCGTTGGATACAGTCCACAGGGCGCAGCGGGTTCTCAAGGCGCTCCGACGGACGCCGCTTCCGGTCGTCGGTGCGATAAACGGATACGCGATGGGTGCCGGGATGGATCTCGCGCTGGGTACCGACATTAAAGTCGTCAAGGCCGATGCCGTGTTGAGCCAGTCGTACGTGAACGTGGGCCTTTCGCCGGGCGACGGCGGTGCATACATGCTACCCCGACTCGTCGGCGAAGAAATCGCAAAGGATCTCATCTTCTCCGGCCGCCAAATCTCCGGCACGGAGGCCGGCGAACTTGGCATCGCCTCGACGGTCGTCGACGGCGACGCAGACCGCACTCGAGAAGTTGCCCACGAGTGCGCCCACGAACTGGCCAACGGGCCCTCCGTCGCGCTCGGAAACGCGAAGCAACTCGTCAACGAGGCTCACGACGTCAACCTGGAGACCGGACTCGAACACGCGATCGAAGCGCTCGGCGAGTGTCGCGAGACGGACGACCACGCCGAAGCCGTCGCCGCGTTCGAGGAGAAGCGCGATCCAGAATTCACGGGCGAGTAGGGTCGATTCGAGGGGAGAAACGGCGACCGGCAACCCTCAAGGTAGCACGCCCACCTCGAGGGGGATCGGCGAACGACTCGTCCCTAGCCGACCATCGTTAGCCCGCCGGAGACGCTCAGCACCTGTCCCGTGACGAACGCCGCATCCTCCGATGCCATAAACGCGACGGCACCCGCGATGTCCTCCGGTTCGGCCATCCGGCCGAGCGGAACCTGGTTCTCCATGCTGCCGAGAATTTTGTCCCCGAGCTCCGAGTCCTCTCGCATCTCCGCCACGAGCGGCGTGTCAGCCGGCCCAGGCGCGATGACGTTGCAGTTTACGTTGTTCCGTGCCAGCTCTCGTGCGAGGGTCTTCGTAAATGCGATAACGCCACCTTTGCACCCGGCGTACACCGCTTCACCAGAACTCCCCACGCGTCCCGCGTCCGACGAGATGTTCACGATGGAACCCTCAGTCCCCGAGTCGACGAAATAATCGGCGACAGCTCGCGAACAGTTGATCTGCCCCCTGAGATTGACATCGATCAGGCGGTCCCAGACCGACGAATCTTGTTCCGTGAACCACTCGATGCGATCCCAGCCGGCGTTGTTGACGAGCACGTCGACGCCGCCGAGTTCGTCGACCGTTTCCGAAACCATCGTCTCGACCGCGTCGAAGTCCGCCACGTCGGCGATACCGGTGATGGCCTCGCTGCCATCCGATTCGATCAGCGAGACCGTCTCTTCGGCGTTCTCTTCGACGACGTCGTTTACGACGACGACCGCTCCTTCCTCCGCGAGACGGCGTGCGATACCGCGACCGATACCGCGGCCGCTGCCGGTTACGATGACCCGCTTGTCACTAAGTCCACGCATAGTCTAGCCTGATGATAACACGTCGCATAACGATTGCGATCGAACGGGAGATGATCCCCGAAAATCCGCCGATTACACCCGTCAAACCGCTACGCCGTTCCGTTACTCGTGGTCAACCGGCTGTGACCCGGTGAACGACCGCGGGGTCTGGTCTTCTCTGTTGACGAACGCTTCGGCTCGGTCGCGGAACTCGTCGGAATCCCAGACAGCGGCCGTCATATCTCGAGCCATCTCTTGGTTGACCATGCCGATGTTCGTCCACGTCTTCATGATTGTCTTGATGGCGCGGTAGGCCTGCGGACTCTTGTTCGATACGACGTCGTCAGCGAGCGAGACCGCTGCGTCTCGAGCAGAGCCGTCGTCGACGATTCGATTGACGAGCCCCCACTCCTGCATCTGGGTGGCGGGATACATTTCTCCGAGCAGCAGCATTTCCCGCGCCCGTTTCTCCCCGACGAGCAGCGGGAGCAACTGGACGCCACCGCCGGCGGCGGTCGAGCCGACGCCGACCTCGGGTTGGCCGAACCTGGCCGACTCGCCGGCGACGATGAGATCACACCCCATCGCCAGTTCGTTTCCGCCCGCGGCACAGACCCCTTCGATCGCGGCGATCGTTGGTTTTCCCGTGTCCCTGAGCACGTCGATCGTTTCGAAGTACTGGCTCATCCAGCGCGTTCCCTCCTCGAACACCATCTCGGTCAGATCGCCAAGGTCGGCCCCCGAGCAGAAAACGTCCGCAGTCGTCCCGAGGACGATCGCGTCGATGTCCGTGTCGCGGTCTGCCGCCGTGAAGGCGTCATCTAGCTCCTGGATCGTTCGCAGATCGAGGGTGTTGTGCTGGGCTTCGTTGTCGAGCAGAACGTGGGCGATCCGCTCGTTCGATTCGTCCGTCGTGACCGAGATCCTGTCAAAGGAAGACATCCAGTGCTGATCACACTTCCCCGGGCCATAATTGCTTTGACCTGTTCGATCGAAAAGTGACGGGAGCGGTCGATCGATCGATGCTTCCGTCTCTCGAGAGAGTGAGAGATATTCGGTCACTTCCTCGAGATTCCGAACCGTCTGGCTTCAGGGCAAATACCTGACGGCAATCCGTTCGACCGCGACGCCCTGCGGGTTGCGCGCATGACGCTCCGTCCGCCTGGAGGTCCTCGAGAAAACGCCGAGCGAAAGCCGCTCCAACCGCAGCTACGTCGACCTGAAGCGACGGATGTACAACGACGACGGCGAGGAAGTGATGTCAGCTATCTCTTACAATATCGTTCGGCGGCGGGAATCGAACGACGAAGCCCGACCGGCCCCAGTTTCGAATCGTTCGGCACTCGAGACCTGCTGCCCCACGAGGACGCTCGTAGTTACGCGAGGCTGGCGCCACGTCCCGCACCGAGAGAACGGCGTCCGAGATCGATTTAGTACGAGCGGGGGAGATCGAGGACGTGCTGTGAGATGTAATTTTTGACCATCTCGTTCGAGATCGGTGCGATCACGTTGATCATGACCTCGCGCCAGTAGCGCTCGACGTCGTACTCCTTTGCGTATCCCATCCCGCCGTGGACGCGAACGGCGCGCTCGCAGGCCTCGATCGCGTCCTCGCTCGCCCGGAGCTTGACGGCGTTCGCCTCGGGGCCAGAATTCTGTCCGTCGTCGTACAGCCACGCCGCTTTCCGGATCATCAGTTCGTTCTGGGCCAGTTTACTCCACGAGTCCGCGAGCGGATGCTGGATCGCCTGATAGGAACCGATCGTGCTATCGAAGACTTCGCGCTCGCGAGCGTAGCCGGCGGCCTTCTCGAGTGCGGCCTGGCCAATGCCGACCGCGTTCGCGGCGATACTGATCCGTTCGGAGTTCGTAAACGCGAGGAGGTATTTGAATCCCTCTCCCTCCTCGCCGATCCGATCCTCAGCGGGTACTCGGAAGTCTTCGAACCAGACCTCGTTCGAATCCGCGGCACCCCGACCGGCCTTCGGAATTTCGCTCACGTCGACGCTGCCCATGTCCTCGTTGAACTCGGTGAAAAACAGCGTGAGGCCGCCGAATCGGTCGCTCTCCTCTCTCGGCTGCGTCCGCGTGAGCAGCATGATGACGTCCGCCTCCTGTGCCTTCGAGGTCCAGATCTTCTGGCCGTTGACGATGTACTCGTCACCGTCGCGCTCGGCGAACGTCTCGATCTGTGACGTGTCCGTCCCCGCGTTCGGCTCCGTGACACCGGTACAGACCATGACGTCACCATCTGCGATACTCGGAAGGTACCGTTCTTTGTGGTCGTCGGAGCCGTATTCGACCAGCGGCGCGGTGCTGAACACGTGGTGTGACGTGATCGACGTGCCCGCCATCGCAGCGCCAGAGCGGGCGATTTCCTGCTGGATGATGCTCGCTTCCTGCACGCCGTATCCCTGTCCACCGTACGCTTCCGGAATCGTGACGCCACACCAGCCACCGTCGGCGAACTCCTCGTAGAACTCCCACCCAAACTCGTGTTGCATGTCCTTTTCGCGCCAGTACTCGTCGCCGAACTGCTCACAGAGATCTTGAATCTCGCTTCTGATTAGTTTCTGCTCGTCGCTGAGCTCGAAATCCATACTGTGTGCCTTTCGGGAAGGCGACTTATAGACATCGGTGGTCCAACTCATGAACTCGAGTCGATCCCGCATCCACTCGTAATCGGGACTGAAACCACTACCAGGGGCGATGCTACCGACTACCTATCGACCGTTCGTCGAGCCATTCATGTCCGTGGCGGGCTTGTTCGACGTCTCGGATGGGATAGCCACGCTGATGAACGGACATGAATGGCTCTACGAACTCAACGATCCGGAAAACGAACCGCGTGGATCGAGAACCCCCAATCGCGCTCCTTGAACACGTCGACGATGTGGATGCGAACGACGACCCGCGAGCCTGCGTCTCCGGGCCCGACGCTCGTCGCTAGTCAGTTTTGTATCGAGCCGCGACGCGGTCGCGGAGTTCGATCTTTTGAATCTTCTCCCCGTGTGGCCCCTCCGATCGAGGGAATTCGTCGACGAACTCGACGTCTTCCGGCACTTTGTAGTCTGCGACCCGATCTTCGAGAAACGTCCGGAGATCGCCGACCTCGAGATCGGTCTCGCTGCGCTTGACGAACGCGACTGGCACCTGTCCGTGTCTGGGGTGAGGTGCGCCGACGACCTGGGAGCGTTCGACACCGGGGTGCTCGTCGATGACTGTCTCGATATCATGCGGCGTGACGAGAAATCCCCGAACGCGGAGTGCGTCATCGAGTCGTGACTTGTAGTAGAAGTACCCCTGTTCGTCGCGAACCCCGAGGTCGCCGGTGTGGAACCAGCCGTCATCGTCGACGTTCTCGGCTGTTTTTTCGGGCTTTTCGTGGTACTCGTTCATCACGTTGTACCCGCGGAGACAGATCTCTCCCTCCGTACCCGGCGGCAGCGTCTCGCCGGTTTTCGGGTTGACGATTCGAAGCTCGAGGTCGGAATGGATCGGCGGCCCGCCGACCTTTTTTCGCTGCGTGATCGAATCAGTTGGATCGCCGATGAAGATCTGACTATTCCCTTCCGAGAGACCATATGGTTGGACCAGCGGGAAACCGAATGCCTCCTCCAGATCCTCGAAGACGGCTTCGTCGTAGCCCATTGTTATGAACCCGGTTGCACCGCGCTCCATCGAACCGACCCGTTCTGGATCGAAGCTATCGTGACGCACCATTCGCAACAGCATCGTGGCCAGCGCAGACATGTACGTCACCTCGTGGGACTCGACGAGTTCGATCGTTCGTTCGGCGTCGAAATGTGTCTGGACGACCAGCGGGATGCCGTGAGCCAGCGCGCTCAGAAACATATTGTACCCCCAGATGCCACAGAACGGGAGAACGCCGAGCGCGACGTCGTCCGCTGAGATGTCGAAGAACGTTCCCACGTTGTACGAGTGATTCAGGAGCGAACGGTTGGACTGGAGACACCCCTTCGGATCGCTCGTCGTCCCGCTGGTGTAGAACACCGCGGCGGGCACAGTCGGGTCATCGGCCGGCGGTCTCTCGTCGTCGTTTCGACCGCCGTCCACGAACTCCTCGTAGCGCCGGACTGCCGGATAGTTCGGGTGGGACTCGAGGGCGACGACGTGGTTCAGCGCCCCGTCGTGCTCGCTCGAGAACGACACCGGATCGTTCTCGCGAATTTCGGGAACGACCTCCGAGAGCATGTTCAAATGATCGTTTCCGAGAAACGTCTCCTCGGTGAGCAACAGTTTGCAATCGGAGTCGTCCACCATGTACGCCAGTTCGTGCGTGCGGTAGCGCGTGTTGACCGCGACGACCGCCGCCCCGAGATACGACGCGGCAAGTTGCGTCGTTATCCACTCCGGGCGGTTGCTCAACCAGACCGCGATCCGATCGCCGGCGCTCACACCGACGTCAGCCAGCGCGTGTGCGAGCGCTTGGCTCTCTGCGATCAGCTCCGCATAGCTCGTCCGATCGCCGTCGAAGACGAGCGCCGTTCGGTCCGGCCGCCGGTCTGCGACCGCCGCGATTCCCTGGTAGACAGTGGCATCGTCCCACTCGAGCATAGCGTGTCTATCCGTAGCATCGAACAAAAGTTCTCTGTTGAGACCGTCAGCATCGGTGACGGCCTGGCGGACGGATGGCCGTGTGTACGATGACGTCCGGTGAGTTGCTGGACGTTCTGTCGAGACTGACTCGGTGGGAGCGAACTCGGTTTCCGTCCGATCCGAAGGCGTTCCCGTCGAACTTCACCTCATGGATCAGTCCTCGTCTGTGTTTCGGGCCCAGTGATCCGGTTGTTCCTCTTTCTCGCGTGTTCGTAGCTTTTCTTTCGGGATCCCGGATGTGGTATTCCGTACACCCGCATCCGAGATCTCGTATACGCGGTCCTCGGCACCACGCGCCTGGCGCTATTGCGACAGGATGCGGTGCCAGTGGTCCTCGCCGCGGTAGGGTGCGTACAGCGAGATCCGATCGATGTGCGTGTACCGCTCTTCGATCTTGCCCCGAAGTTCGTCGTACGCCCCCTCGACGGAGAACGCCGCGACCATTTCGTCGGTGACGAGATCCGGCATCTCGTTCCAGCGGTCCTCGACCGACAGTTCGTGGAGGTCGTCGCAGACGTCCCCCCAGCCGTGGACTGCGAAGATTCGTTTGTACGTTCGCGTCGACCCGTAGAACGCGATCTGCCGCCGGATCTCCTCGCGCGCCTCTTCGCGTTCCGCGTCGGTCTCGCCGGTGATCGCGAACACGTTCGTCACGAGCGTCACATCGTCCGGATCGCGATCACCCCGCGCCGCGCCGGCTTCGATATCGGGGACGACCTCCTGTTCGATGTACGCCGGTGAATTGAGCGGATGGACGTGTAATCCGTCGCAGAGTTCCCCGGCGAGCCTGACGTTGTACGAATTGACGCCGGCGATGTAGACCGGGACGCGCGGCTGCTGGATCGGCTCTGGGCGCCAGTCCGCCGGGCAGAGCGAGATCGAGTAGAAATCGCCGTCGTACTGTGGGTGGCGGTCCGCTTCCCACGATGCCCAGATCTCGCGAAGTACCTCGACGTACTCCCGGAGTCGCGGACCCGGCGAATCCCATTCGACGCTGAACCGACGTTCGATGTGGCCCTTGACCTGCGTTCCGAGCCCCAGCAGGAATCGGCCGTCTGACAGCGATTGGAGGTCCCACGCCGTGTAGGCGGTCACCATCGGACTGCGGGGGAACGCGACTGTGATGGCCGTTCCGAGATCCATTCGATCGCTTCCGTTCGCTAGTTGCGTCGTCAACGTAAACGGCGAGTGCGTCGTCTCGGTGACCCACGCACCGTCGAATCCGACTTCCTCTGCCGCTGTCGCGAGTTCGTCTGTCTCCGTGACGGATGGAGAGGCAAAATTTGCGTCAAATTTCACGTCAATACGATTATCGAAGATAGGAATAAACCTTCCGAGAGATGTGCCCGAGTGACGAAACGAACGCGCGGCGGTCGGTTGCAGCGTCCAAAATTCGTGCCTGATGCGTTCGGTCACTCCTCGCTCGAGGCCGCTTTCGCAGGTCGGCGAAACCGAGTTTCGACCACGGCACCCTCGCTATGCTAGCGGACTCGAGCCCTCGCCGATTTCGGATACTCGAACGGTCCTCAGACCGAGCTAGAGGTATCCGCTCATCTCGACGGGTCACCCGCGTTTCTTGACAAAAGGTGACGAGGTCATCTCGATGACGACGTCGTCATTGTGCGTGAGAACGATCCAGTCGAGAACGACGCCGCCGCGGTCACTACTCATGGGGGAGGTCTCCATGACCTCGACGTGCGTTCGAATTTCGTCGCCGACCGAAACCGGGTTTGTGAACTCGAGCGATTCAGCGCCGAGCATCGCGAGTTCCATTCCTTCAATCTGTTGATATGTATGGCCAGTGACCGTGTGAAAATCATGGTATAAATGAAATGATCAGACAGTTGGCACGGTCTTCGAACCGGGGCTCGAAATTCGACGACAGTAGCGTACCGAACCGGCGACCATCCCCCGGGGTCGCCTGGCCGAGTCGACTCAGGCGACAGCCTGATGCCGTCCGTCGGTTCCCGTGATCGGTTCGCAGCTGGAATTTGTAGGCCCGTTTTGCGGATCTACGTGTCCATCAGAACCCTCCACTGAAGAGCCCGAACCCGGCCTCGTCCGATTTGTTCTCGTCCTCGCCGGACGGTGAATCCGTCTCGTCGGCCACTTCGTCGGCTTCGATCGTCTCGGTCTCTTCGGATTCGTCCATTTCGGCGAGTCGCTGCGCATACTCGCCCGTTCGTTCGATGACGTCGTCGTCCTGAATGGCGAACGCCCATTTGATCGTATCGGGGACCTGCTCCGGGGCCACACCGCCGCGTTCCGCAAACGCGGCCACGGCCATTCGTCTCTCGTCGTCCAGTTCTTCAATTTCCTCGCACAGGAACTCGGGCACGTTTTCGGGGGGGTGCATAGATGCCGTGACACACGGTATCACATAATATATGTGTACCGGCACGTTTCCGGTTCCGTCAGGAGGGACACGCAACGGTTCCCCAATTCGCGATGCCACATCGGCTTCAAGCTCTCAAACCGGCTGGTTCCCGTCTGTGACGCAGCGTCAGTCCACCATGTCGAACGCTCGAGCCCGTTCCAGGATATCCTCACCGCGTTTTATATGGGCGATATCGATCATTTCCCCCTCGAACCGGACTGCACCGCGGGACTCCTCGACTTCCGCCGTTTCCATCTCTTCCATTACCCGCTGCCAGAATTCCACGTCGTCCTCGTCGGGCGTGAAAATATCATTGATAGGTTCGACGTGGCTCGGGTGGATTACCTGGTAGCCGGTGTATCCGAGCGATCGGAGCCACGTCGCTTCTTCTCGTAACCCGTCGATGTCTTCGACGTTCGTCCACGCGCCGCCGAAAAATTGCTCGATCCCCGCCGCCTTGCCGTCGAGAAGGACCTTCGACAGCATGTGTAGCTTCTCGGTCCCTTCTCGGGTCCACTCCCAGCCAAGCGCCCGTTCGACGTCGGCACCGCGGCTGGTCCCGCCCACGATCGCAGCGACGCGATCGCTCGCCTGACACAGTTCGTGGGCGTTGTAGAATCCTCGGGGCGTTTCGGGGAGCGCGATTATTTCGGTCCGGCTCTCGATTCCGCGCCTCGACTCGAGATACGAGAGGACGTGATCCGTGCGCGTCACGTCCTCCGTCCGCGGGAGTTTCGGAACGACGACGCCGTCCAGCCGGTCGTGAACGACTGCATCGAGGTCCGCTTCGAACAGCCCCGTTTCCGGGGCGTTGATACGAACGGTGATCGCCTTGTCCGTATCCCACCGATCGTATGCGTTGGCGACGATTTCGCGTGCCTCATCTTTTTCGCTTGGCGGAACGGAATCCTCGAGATCGAAGATGAACGCGTCCGCGTCGTACTTCTCCGGCGCTTCGTGTACCCAGTCTTCGTTGTTCGCCGGAATGTAAAGGATCGAACGGATCGGACGCATCGTTACTCGTCCTCCGGTTCGGTCTTCCCGCGTGTCTGTGTCGGCATCTCACGGAGAGAACTGCTTCTACGTAAAAAAACGTTAGGGATCGAGTTAATCCACCGCCCGAAACCGGGTGTACCCGGCTGACCGCAGACGCACTCGTACTCGAGGTTCAGTCGCGGGTCGCGAGTCACCAGCCGATACTGACAGACGAGACAGAATATCATCTTCGCATATATATGAGATATATGATCAGTGGTCGACGGCGGTTACTCGACGCGCACGGGTCGGACGCAGTCGAGAACGATCCCTGTGCCGCCTCGGTCGAGTTGCTCGCCGACGGAGACCGGTTCGATTGCGGCTATCCACTCCTCGAACGCCGACCACCCGTCGTGATACTCGAGGACCGGTGGATGAAAAAGAAACGGGGCCTCGCCTGCGTCGGCTTTTTCCTGCAATCGGTTCATCGCCTCCGCGGGTGAGCGGTTTTCGAGGAGCCTCGTGTCGAACGGTTCGACTGGTTCCACGAGTTCGACGGTTTCCATGTTGTGATCCGTCCGTCCGAGTACCCAGTCGAATCCTGCGTCCTCGACGGCCTGCACTGCACCGTTGCTGAGTCGGCGAAACGGCACGAAAAAGCCGTTCGGTGTGATGCCCGTCGCGTCCTCGATGGCCGCCAATCCGGTGGTAATCGCATCGTGTGCCGACTCGTACGACAGGTCTGCGTACGCGTGGTGACGGTGCGAGTGGAACGTAATCTCGTGGCCGTCGGCGTCGAGCGTCTCGATGATATCGGCCTGCTCCTCGGCGTCGCGGCCGAGAAACGCGAAGCTTCCAGTTGCATCGTTCTCCTGGAGCAACGCCGAGACGCGCTCGAAGTCTCCGAGTTCGTACTCCGCGATGCAGAACCACGCTTTCCATCTGTGGCGGTCCGGGAATTCACCGTCGGTAAACAGACTCAACCACGTTTCGAACTCTCGCAGCACCGGGGGAGCGACGTCTCGCATCTTTCGTCCCTCGTCTATCGCTCTCCATCAGGCCGATTAAACGTTCCGGCGATCGGCCGGACGGTTACGCGATCGTCAGCCGTATCTCGTCCGTATCCTGCGGTGCTGTGCCTGATCGACGCGGTCCGCTCGAGAACCGCGTCGAGCCGTGTGCGGTCTATTCTTCCACCGGGACGAAGACGGGTATCGAGACGTCCTCGTCTTCCGTGTCCACGAACTGGACTTCGACGTGCGTTCCGACGCTGACGTTCTCGGGATCGGCATCGATATTTGTCATGAGGCGCGGCCCCTCGTCGAGTTCCACGTAGGCGACGACGAGCGGAAGGTCCTCTTCCGGCCAGCCGCTCATCGTTCGCGCGGTCGAGTACGAGTAAACCTCGCCGCGGCCCGACGTCTCGCGCCACTCGACGTTCTCGCTGAAGCAGTCGGGACAGAGCGATCGCGGGTAGTGGTACACCAGTCCGCAATCGGGACACTCCCGTACGAGAAGCTCGCCACTCGCGGCGGCCTGCCAGTAGCGCTCGGTTTCCGGGTTGACTTCGGGAACGGGACGCGGTTCCCAGCTCATCGGTCTTCCCTCCCGAGGACGACGGTCGCAGCACCGTGACGGGTCGCGATACTTCCGCCGGTTCCGTGAGCGAGTGCGACGTCTGCGTCGACTTGCACTTCTGGATTCGCCTCGCCACGGAGCTGTCGGACGGCCTCGATCACCTTGGTCATCCCGCCCCGGTTTGCAGGATGATTCGAGCAGAGGCCGCCGCCGTCGGTGTTGAACGGAAGGTCCCCGTCGGGTGCCTGCAGCGTCCCACCCTCGACGAACTCGCCGCCCTCGCCCTTCTCGCAGAACCCGAGATCCTCTATGGTCTCGAGGACGGTGATGGTAAAGGAGTCGTAGATCGACGCATAGTCGACGTCGTCGGGACCGAGTCCGGCTTCCGCGAAGGCGCGTTCACCGGACGACTCGGCACCGGTGCGCGTGATGTCGATCCGTCCTGCGTCGTGGTGTGAGGGTGCTTCCCCGTGACCGAGTACTTCGACGGCTTCTCGGTCGAGGTCCTCGTGAACGTCCTCGGAGATGAGTACCAGTGCACCACCACCGTCCGAGATCACACAGCAATCGAGCAGGTGGAGTGGGTCCGCCACGATTCGCGACTCGACGACGTCCTCGACGGTGACCGGCTCACGGAACATCGCGTGTTCGTTGTATTGCGCGTGTTGGGAGGCGGCGACGCGGATCTCCGCGAGCTGTTCGCTCGTCGTGCCGTACTCGTGCATGTGCCGCCGTGCGGCCATGCCGTACATCGTGATATTTGTCGCACCGTAAATGCGTTCGAAGCTGTCCTGGACGGTTTGCACGTCTCGCGCCCCAGACCCCGTCGCCTGGCCGCGAGAGCGTGGTCGGCCGGCGAGCGTGACGAGTGCCACGTCGCACTTTCCGTCCCGGATTGCGCTGACAGCGTGGCCGACGTGGGCGACGTAGGACGATCCGCCGTAGTCAGTCGTATCGACGTACGAAGGCTCCATCCCGAGATAGTCGGCGATAACGAGCGGAGACAGACCGGATCGGTACTCGGGGATGCCAGCCGTAAAGAGGCCATTGACGTCCTCTTTCGTCAGGCCCGCGTCGGCGAGTCCGCCTTTGGCGACTTCCGCATGTAACTGCATCGTTGATTTATTCGGTGCTTCACGCGTCGGATGTTCGAAGGCCCCAGCTATGTACGCTGGTTCGCGTCCTGCCATTACGCGCTCAGAGTGCTTCGGCTATCGTAAACCTTTGCTTCCATATCTCTTTCGACGGCGAGACCGCTTGCGACATAGAAGTCGTCTCGAGCAACCCTGACTTCTGGGAAGGGATAATCATCCAGTATTGGTGTACGACCATTCCACGCGGTCTCGTCCGGGCAATCGGTTACGCTTCACGCGGTGACTCGAAGACATGCCCGTTAGGCCGTCTCGAACGGTGTCGACCGACGGATGCGTGATTTCACTCCCGAACTCGGGTTCCGCATAACAGAACACCTTTCTTCTGCTTGCTTCCCCTACTTTCTTTTCTAGACAGCGCTAGACCTCGTTTATCGTCGAAGCACTGCGCTGTCGTGTGTTCCTCGATACGGAATATGTGTGCGTTGATCTACCAAACCACCAGCCGTTCTGCATCTCCAATTTACCAATCACACGGTTGGTAAACACGAAGAGGGCGTGTTTCGACTCCGTGCCACGATGTCAATCTGGTTCGTACTATCACGGCTCATAGACTCGTATCGTGCAGAGATTACTGAAAAAACGCGGTTCGGTGCCGTTCCGCGATGGGAAACAGTTGTCGATGAGTTTTCATGCTAACAGAATGATATTTCCCTGATCTTCGGGTCTGTTCGACCATCTCGCAGTACCGTTGAACCGGAGATGGGCAGTGACGTACCTGCTTTTCGTACGCGCTCGCGTTGCCCAACGTATTTACAACTCTGAGACGAGCACAAAACATAAATCGACGGGATAAACGGTGCGTTCGTCGCCATTACACGCGCGGAGAACGTCGACGTCCCCGCCAACGCCCTTGTTACGGATCTCGTCCGCGGTCTCGAGCGCAGCTATCTCGAGTGAGACATGTCCCCCTCGTTCGTCGGTCGAACGACGTCGCCGTCCCGCAACCGGCGTTCTGTGATTTTGGAACGTACGACTTTGTGACGGGCTATCACCGAATGGAAGGTCACGTCCAGGACATCGCCGGTGGTATCGTCGCGACCGCCCCGCCGGTCGCCGATCTCGAGAATCCGATCACGGGTGACGACGTCCATACATTCTGTCGGGCCGCGGGCACCAGGGACGATCGCCTCAGATTCGTCAACTACATCCGGGATTTGACGACGAGTGGCTTCGCCGGTTGGCAGGAACTCTCGTCACTACACGGTGGTGGCTCGCCGGAAGCGTTGTTGACTACCCTCTTTCACGAGTGGGACGTCGACCGGAGCGAGGAACTGGTGGCCTCGGAACTCGGTATCCCGACGTCACCCCGCTGAATAGGGACCGAACCACAGCAACGCCACGAACCCTGGCGGTGATCCCGCATGGGGAGTCGCGAATTGTCTCGAGACGGAGCGAAGTACCGACGGCTCGAGAGGGGTGCTGATCCGCCGATCCGAGTCGCGCATCGGCCGTCGGTCGGTACCTCGAACCGAGTCTCGACTGTGTGTCGGGTACCTGAACTGGGTCTCGGTCCTCAGCCCCGTGACCGGACTGGATGATAGAATAAATCTGCCCCGAACAAACAGCTTAGAAGTTCGAAAGCTTGTCTCGACGGTAGAGATCCAGTTCGGAAACGACGTTCGGTGGTTCCTGCTGGGCCGCGAACGCGATCGCGTCCGCGATTGCTTCGGGTTCCGACACTTCGTCCGGGTCGTAACGGTCCTGTGACATGGTATCGCGATATTCCTTCCCGAATTCCGTTCTAACTTCGGCTGGGTTTATTACTGTGACACCGACCTCGTCCGGACCGACTGCTCCCGCCAGGCTGTGTGCGAAGCCTCGTGTCCACCATTTCGTCGCCGCGTACATCGGTGCACCCGGGCGCGGGTACTGTCCGGCGAGGCTACCGACGAAAATGGCGATACCGGACGTTTCACGGAGGTGAGGGAGTGCCGCTCGTGTGACGAAGAACATTCCGTCGACGTTCACTCCCATGACGGCGCGATACTGCTCGGTCGGCATCGTTTCGACGGTGACGTCGCTTCCGGTCGCCATCCCGGCGTTGTTCACCAGCACGTCTAGTCGGCCGAACTCATCAACGGTCTGCTCGACGGCAGCGTCGACAGCTTCTTCGTCGCTGACGTCTGCGGGGAGAACGAGGACGGTCTCATCCGTCTCCGATTCGATTCGGTCCGCGATGGTCCGTAACTTCGATTCTCGGCGGGCGACGATTGCGACGTTCGCTCCCTTCGCTGCGAGGGTTTCTGCCGTTGCTTCTCCGATCCCGGCGCTCGCACCGGTTATCAACATCGTCTTTCCCGACAGGGACAGTTCTGTGGGCATAGTCATCGATTATCATTCCGTCACATAAACATTGTCCGTGATCGGCAGACAGGTCTGTACTGCCGATACCGGTCGTTCCTCGCGTCGGCGATGGAACCGACTTTCCGCCCCACCGCTGCAGACGCCGACGGCACTCGAGCCATCGACTGTCGGTCGGGCCCGACCGGAGGAGTCTGAGGCGGTCAATCGCCGGAGTTCGTCGCCGCTGGGGTCGTTTGCCACCAGCCGGCACGGTTGAGCGCGACCAGCAGGCCCGCCGTCAGCGCCATCCCGACGAACGCGAACGCGGCGAGGACGCCGAAGAACGCCGCCGTCGAATACCCGCCGAGGACGAAGCCGCCGATCGCAATGCTCACCGGGCCGATACCGAACTTCCCGACGTAGGTATATCCGTAGGACAGCCCCCGCGCGCTCGAGGGCGTGTGGACTGCCACCGCGTCCTGGTAGAGCGGCTGGGTGGCAAAGAGGAAGAACCCGAGCACGATACAGAGGAGGATGATGGGAACGAGCCCCATCGACAGGACCGGCACGAACGCGACCGCGAGGACGCAGAGGATGGCGAAGATGGCGATCAACCCTCGCTCCGACTGAATGCGATCCGTGAGTTTTCCGCCCGCGTACTGGCCGGCCATTCCGACGACGAGCAGGCCGACGTAGATGTAATCGCCGGGCGAGATTCCCTCGAGGCCCGCCGAGAGCGTGACGTCTTCCATCGCGGGAAGACCGTGGAGGATCTCGGGGAGGTAGGTAAGAATCCCTCGGTAGAAGAGTCCCTCGAAGGCGATAATGGCGAAGACGACCGCGAACGCGCTCGTGAACAACACCCGCGACGTCGACAGGAATTCGGCGAGCGACATGGGATCGTTCTCGTCCGCGTCGGCGTCGCCGTCGGCGGTGGACGCGTCGAAGTCGACTCGAAGTCCGTACGCAGCCGCGACGAACCCCGGGATCGCGAGGAGTCCGGCGACGAGGTGCCACTGGTCGGTGAGAAACAACAGCGTGGCCGCGGCGAACGGCCCGAGGGCGATACCGGCGTTGCCGGCGATGCCGTGCCAGCCCAGGACGGTTCCCCGTTCGTCGACACCGGTGCTGATCAAGGCGAGTCCAGCGGGATGGTAGACGCTCGCGGCGACTCCCCAGCAGATGAGACCGACCGCCACGAGGTGAATCGACGTCGAGAGCGCGAGGACGAGAAACGAGGCGCTCATTCCGACGAGACAGAGCACGATGAGTCGCTTCGGGCCGAACCGGTCGACGAGGACACCCCCTGGGAGCGATCCTAACCCGAACGGGGCGTATCCCAGGGCGACGATGACGCCGGCCAGTGCGACTGAGACGTCGAATTCCGCGAGCCAGACCACGAGGAATATCGGGATCGACGTCTCGAACCAGTGGACGAGCGAGTGTCCGGCCATCGTGAAGCCAGCGATTGCCCGATCGTTTTTGTTAAGTCCCATGACAGTTACGTTCCGTTCTTGTGCATCCGGAGTACCCGGGGTCACTTATTGGTTGTGAAACTGCCGACAGCCAATTGGATCTGAACTAGTATGATATCCGGCTACCGAAGAATCCAGTAGAAAAATTTTCGACAATTGTCCCGTCCGGTGGATGCTTCTCTCCGTGCTAGTCGGTCTGGTTCGACCGATATCTGATTCGATCGACCACCGACGTTCGACGCTGTACTCGTCGGTCCGATCGCCGAACTGGGCGCGACGTTGCCCGAGAGACCGTCCAATGGGTCAAACGATGTCTCGAGTCCGACGTCGAATCCGGATTCAAGACTGTTCGTTCGATCGGCGATCGAAGAAGAATGAAACCGAAACGAGACCCGGCGCTAGTCCTCGGTGGTTCGGACGGAGTCCGTCGCGGCCCGTTGGGTCAGTCGCTGTCGAATCGGCTTCTGGAGCTGAATCGCCATCAGTCCCAGGATGACTGCAACGCAGCCGAGACGGATCGTCGTGTCCGGATAGACCATCGCGAGAACACCGAGAACGAAGAAGACGGTCTTGGTGGGCCACTTGACGAAGGGGCTCTCGTGGAAGAACTTTCCGTAGTAGTTGAGCCCGTGAGAGATGCCCAGTGCGCCGAGCAGTGCGATGAGGCCAGAGAAGAACGTCTCGGTTCCGAATCCGCCAACGACGAGTTCGGGGTTGTAGATGAACGCGAACGGTAGGATGTAGATCGGCGCGGAGATTTTCAGGGCTTCGTGGGCCGTTCGCCAGAAGTTGCTATCGGCGATTCCCGTCGCGACGACCACCGCAATCGCGATTGGCGGCGTCAGACCGGACAGAATTGCTGCGTACAGGACGAAGAAATGCGCCGCGAGATCGGGCACGAAGAACTGCTGGATTAACGCGGGCGCAATTAGCGCCGCCACGATGACGTACGCGGCGACTGTCGGCATGCCCATTCCCAGGATGATCGAGATGGCCATCGCGAGAAGGACTGCGTTGAGCATCACGCCGCCGGAGAGGTCGAGCAGGGCCAGCGAGAGGATTCCTGGGATGCCCGACGCGGTGAAGACGTCGACGACTCCGTTGATCGCGGCGATGATGATCGCGATCGGTGCGAGGATCATCGCCCCCTCTCGGAAGCCGTTCGCCGCGTCGCCGAGGAGGCTAACGAATTCGGACCCCAGGCTCCCACCTTCGAAGGCTGTCTGGACCAGTGGGAACCCGAAGCCGGTAAGCATCATCGTGATGATGGTGTACAACGCTGCAGTCAGCACCGTGTACTGGAGATATCCGAGAATGTAGATTAGGATAACGAAGGGGATACCGAAGCGGAAACACTGGATGATGAAATCCCGCTGGGACATCTGTTCGTCGAACTGGCTTTCGACGTCGATTTTCTTCTTCTTCCCCTGTAGCTGTCCGATACCCTTGTAGTGGACGGCGATGGTGACGGAGCCGTAGAAGACCATGGCGGGGATGAGACCCGCGAGAATGACGTCCAGATACGTGATACCGAGCAGTGAGGCCATCACGAACGCCGCTGCGCCCATGATCGGCGGCATGATCTGACCGCCTGTCGAGGCGACGGATTCGATCCCCCCGGCCGTCTCGCCTTTCATTCCCGTTTCCTTCATTAACGGAATCGTGAACGAACCGGTGATCGCCGTGTTCGCAGCCTGACTACCGGTAATCGAGCCGATGATGATGCTCGAGGTCACCGCGGAAAGGGCAACGCCGGAGCGGACGTAGTTGGCCGATCGCAGGCCGATTCGCATGATGAGATCGAACGCCCCGAAGCCGCGCATCAGCCCCGCGTACAGTAGGAACAGGGCGACCCAGGTCGCGATAATCCTCGAGATAGATCCGTATACTCCCTGGAAGTCGAGCACCATGATGCTCATCATCCGCTCGACGCTGAACCCGGCGTGGCGCAGGATGCCCGGCGCGAAGTTGCCATAGAGCCCGTAGAGTATTACGCCGACGATCACGGCCAGGAACGTGATTCCGTAGGCTCGGTACGAGAGGTACAGGATCACGAGGAAGAACGCAATAGCAATCGCGTACTCGTAACCGTACGCCGTACCAACGCGAACCCGCAACAACTCTCTGTAGTTCATGATCAAGTACACCGTCGTTACGGCGGTGATGATCGCGGAGAGCGTCAGACCGAGTAATCCCAGTTTATCCCCATCTTCGTACGCTTCGATGAGTTCGTTTCCAAGATAGACGAGGGTGACCGACCCGAGAAAAATGACCGTGAATAGAATTCGCTGAATTCCTTGTGTGAACGCGAAGTACAGGATAAACGACCACGTCAGGATCGCTAGTCCCGTTACTACGTCGTTGGCGAGCTCTAATCGGCTTTTGCCGGATGTGGAATAAACCATAATTCTGTAAACGCAGACCGAGGTCTACTATTCGTCGCCGCGAGTCCAGCTGTCGTCCCAGGCGTCGTTCTCTTCGTACCAATCTGCCGCCCCGGGGTGAACCGGAATCTCGTCCGTGTGTGTCAGCGCGAACGTGAAGTTCTCCGGTTTGGACCAGTCGAGGATCGTCGGGTTCGCCTCCTGCATCGACTCGTAGTTGTTGTGACAAATCTCCATCAGGTCGTAGATGGCCTGCGCGTCGACGTCCGGGCTGAAGTAGTACGGGTACGTTTCCGTCCACGTGTGCTTCGGGAAGTCGCCGCCCTGCATGTCCTGCTCCCAGCCGCCGATCTCGTCGAGTTCCTGGTAGCCAGCGCCGGCGAAGTCCTTCGCCGCCTGAACGTAGTCGTCGGTCATCTCGATCGCTCGGACCGAGACGCGCGAATCGATTTCCTGGGCCCACGATGGGAGCTGGGTAAAGTTCGAAGTGTAGACGATGAACGCCTCGGCTCGACCCTCGGCGAGTGCACTCGCCGCCTGGCTCGTCTCGACGTTGACGACGTTCTCGGCGAGCCCTTCCCAGAGACCCGCATTACCGTACATCTCCTCGGTCATCGCGCGAAGCCCCCACGATGCCGGGAGACAGTACACGTCACGTCCGGCGAGGTCGTCAGTGGTCTGAATATCGCTGTCCTCCAGTGCCATCCAGTACAAGTTCAGCGAAAGGTGCCCGAATCCGAGTTGCGGGAAGGTCGAGACCGAATCGTCCGAGAACGGACCAGTGCCGGAGAGCGCCTGGTTCATAATGTAGTTACCCGCGGAGTAGGAATTGATCTCCCCATCCGCGTATAGTCGGATCGACTGCGGGTCACCGCCCGCGTCCTGGGTGATGAAGCTCAGGTAATCCGATTGTTGGCTCACGACCCGCTGAATCGCCTGCGAGTTGCCGTATGTCGACGAACCGGACGACGACGATCCCACCGTCAGTTGAACGGGGTCTTCCCCGCTGCCGTTTCCTCCACCAAGACACCCTGCTAGCGAAAGTGCCCCAATTCCAGCCGTTCCCCGTAGCACATCCCTGCGCCTCTGTCTCTCACTATCAAACATCGTTATGCATGATGTAGCTTATATTATTTAAATCTTACTGCGCCGTCCCGAGAGCATTCGGCACCCTTTATATGAATCTTAGATAAATGACTATCGTTGGTGCGGCATTTTGAACGTAATTGAAAGTTTATTCCCCGGTGACGAACATCGTGTCGGAACCCGCTGACCGTCGCGTCAGTGCTAGCGATGTATCGGGGCAAAGAATGCGAGAAGAAACAGTAATACTTTGTGCATTACAGCGCTACGTCCTCATGACTATGCACTGTTCTCCGAATACCAATGTGGAATCCCCGCTCGTTCGAAGCGTGACCGCCTAATGACCACGACAGAACCGTTTACGTACCTCGAGCGTCGCGACGATACGTTCCTGGACGACCTTCGGTCACTACTCGCGCAACCGTCGATCAGCGCGACTGGCGACGGAATCGACGATTGCGTAACGCTGGTTCGTGAGTCGTGTCTCGAGTACGGGTTCGACGTGGTAGATATCGTCGAGACGCCCGGTCAGCCGGCCGTCGTTGCCCACGCGTCCCCGGACGATGAACCGCACGCCGACGGACTGTCAGTGCTGCTATACGGACACTACGACGTCCAACCGGCGACGGCATCGGAGTGGGCCTCGCCACCGTTCGAACCGACCGTACGTGACGGGCCAGACGGGCGAACGCGCCTGTACGCGCGCGGCGCGGGTGACAACAAGGGGCAGTGGTTCGCGCACCTCTGTGCGATTCGGGCGTTGCGGGAGACGACCGGAGTACCGATCGACGTAACGCTGATCATCGAAGGCGAAGAGGAAAGCGGGAGCAAACACCTCGAGTGGCTCGTCCGAGAACGCCGCGACGAACTGGACGCGGACGTCGCGTTCGTGGCGGACGGTCCGATCGACGCCTCGGGCCGCCCGCACGTGTTGCTGGGGTCGCGCGGGTTGCTCTACGTCGACATCGAAGCCACGGGCGCGAACCGCGACCTCCACTCGGGGAACTTCGGCGGTCCAGTTCCCAATCCGGCGACCGCGATCGTCGAACTGATCGCGTCGCTTCGGGACGAAGACGGCCAGATCGCACTCGAGAGCTTTTACGACGACGTCCGTCCGTTGACGGATCGTGATCGCGACGTCCTCGAGTCCATCCCGCTCGACGAGGACGGGGTGAAAGCCGATCTGGGACTCTCTACGCTCGCTACGGACCCGGGTGAAGAGTACCTCGAGCGACTTCTTACCCGTCCGAACCTGAACGTCGCCGGGCTCGATGCCGGCTACGACGGTGACGGCATGAAGACCGTGTTACCGTCGCATGCGCGAGCGAAGATCGACTTCCGTCTCGTGGCCGATCAGGACCCGGACGACGTCTTCGAGTTGCTCTCGCGTCACGTCGAAGCGAGAGCGCCCGCCGGTATCGACGTGACAGTAGAGCGCGTCGCGGCGATGGCCCCTCAGCGGACGGCGGTGGAGAGCCCGGTCGTCGAGCCAGTAATGCAGGCCGTCCAGGAAGGCTGGGGCGAGGACCCAATCCTCAAGCCCTCACTCGGTGGGTCCGTGCCGACGTACGTCTTCGCAGACAATCTCGAGATTCCGTGTCTGGTCGTCCCGTACGCGAACGCGGACGAAAACAACCACGCGCCCGACGAGAACATCGAACTGTCGTGTTTCCGCGCGGGCGCGCGAACTACCGTGTCGATGCTCGAGGAACTCTCGAAAGCGGACCTCGAGTGACGTCTCCGATCGAGCCGCTAGATGTTCGACCGGCCGAGGCCGCCGTCGATGGGAACGGTGATACCGTTGATGTACGCCGACTCCGGCGAGCAGAGGAACGCAACCGTGATGCCAAGTTCCATCGGCCGGCCGATCCGTCCCATCGGATTCGAACTCCCCTTCGCAGCGAGCCCCTCTTCGTACGAGTCGAACTCTCCTCGCTCGACGGACTGTTCTATCAGTGAGCTGATTCGATCGGTTTCGATCGGGCCGGGGAGGACGCTGTTGAAGCGCACGTCCGGTGCGAGCTCACGCGAGAGCGTTTTCTCGAGGCCGATGACGCCCATTCGGACCGCGTTCGAGAGGACGAGCGAGTCGCTCGCTTCCTTTACGCTTCGGGACGTGATGTGGACGACGTTCCCACCGTCGCCGGCGCGCAGTTCGTCGGCCCCCTCCTGGACTAATCGGACCACGCTCATCACGAGCAGGTCGTAGGCCTCGTACCAGTCCTCCTCGGTCGTCTCGAGGAAGGGGCCACTCGGCGGCCCGCCCGCCGAGGTCACGAAGTGGTCTAGCCCACCGAATTCGTCGACCGTCACGGAGATGAGTTCGGAGATATCGTTCGGATCGGTCAGGTCACCCGCCTGTGCCACGACGCGGCCATCGCCGACGTCCGCGAGCTCCTCGCGGGCGGCTTCGAGCCGAGCCTCGTCGCGGCCGTTGATGACCACGTTCGCTCCTTCCTGGGCGTGGGCTTTCGCCGATACCTTTCCCAAACCGCTGCTCGATGCCGTAACGAGGGCCGAATCACCGTCTAGTTGCAGATCTATTGATACATGATATCACAGCACATGGTTATATTTACTGTGATACGCCGCGGATCCGGTACTGCGAGCGCACATACCAATACTTTAGTCGAAACCCGTGAATGCCCTTGCATGGACGAAACGCCAGATTTAGACCAGTTCACGTCACGTCGCTCGACAGTGTACGGGACGCGCGGCGTAGTGGCGACGAGCCAGCCGCTCGCGTCGGAAGCCGGACTCGAGGTACTTCGCGACGGGGGCAACGCGTTCGATGCGGCCGTGGCGACCGCTGCCGCGTTGAATGTCGTCGAACCCGCCTCGACCGGCCTCGGCGGTGACGTGTTCGCGCTCTATCGAACTGCGGACGGGGAGGTCGGCGCGTTCCGTAGCTGCGGCGGTGCGCCCTCGTCGGCGTCGCTTGAGGACGTTCGCGCACGAGTCGCCGAGCAGGAGGACGTCGATCCCGAAGACGCCGAGATGCCCGAACGCGGTCCCCTCACGGTGACCGTTCCTGGAACGGCCCGCGGGTGGGAACGAACCGTGGACGATCTCGGGGTCCTGAGTCTCGAGCGCGCGCTCGAGCCGGCGATCAGGTACGCGAAAGACGGCTTCCCCGTTTCCGAAATCATTGCCTCTCAGTGGGCCGAGGCGGCGGACAACCTTCGCGGCGACAACGCTCGAGAAGCGTATCTCCCCGGTGGAAGCGCGCCATCGGTCGGCGAGCACGTCCGTCTCTCGCAGCTCGGCGAGTCCATGCAGCTGATCGCGGACGAAGGCGCCGACGTCGTCTACGAGGGCGAAATCGCGGATCAGATCGTTTCCGAGGTCCAGTCGCGGGGAGGGTTCCTCTCCCACGAGGACCTCGCGTCGTTCGAGCCGGAGTTCGTCGAACCCGTCAGCACGACCTACGGCGGGGCAGAGATCTACGAACTGCCGCCGAACAATCAGGGGCTCGTCGCTCTCGAGGCGCTCAACATCGCGGAGGCACTGGGTGCGGGGGACCATCCGGCCCACTCGCCCGAGCGGATACACCTCGCCGCCGAGGCGGCCAAGCGCGCGTTGATCGACGGCCTTTACCACGTTACCGATCCGGAGTACGAGGACGTTCCATCGCTCGGGTCGAAGTCGTACGCATCGGATCGGGCCGAGGAGATCGGATCGGACGCGACGTCGTCCGTCGACGTCGGATTCCCGACCGATCACGCGGAAAACGCCGACACCGTGCTGTTGACGGTCGCCGACGATGCGGGGAACGTCGTCTCGTACATCAATTCCCGATTCATGGGCTTCGGCAGCGGCGTCGTCGCCGGCGATACCGGAATCGCCCTTCAGAACCGGGGCAGTTCGTTCTCACTCGATCCGGACCATCCCAATCGCTTCGAACCGGGCAAGCGACCGTTCCACACGCTGATTCCCGGCATCGCACGACTCGGCGAGGACGACTGGGCCGCCTTCGGCGTCATGGGCGGGTTCATGCAACCACAGGGCCATCTTCAGGTACTGATGAACATCATCGACGACGGAATGTCGATTCAGGAGGCGCTCGACTTCCCTCGCTGGCGGTACAAGGTCGACGGCCAGTTAGCCGTCGAGGGTCGATTCGACGGCTCAGTCCTGTCGAAACTCGCCCGTCGCGGTCACGACGTTCGCGTCATGCCGCCGCCGCACTTCGGCGGTGGCCAGATCGCCCGCAACGCCGACGGCGTTCTCTCTGGCGGGACCGATCCGCGAAAGGACGGAACGGCGACCGGATACTGATCCGGCTCGATCTGGTTTTTTGCTGTATTACCCACGCTAGCGTAGCTGTATTACCCACGGTCGCCGCACTGATCGCACTGGTCGCAGCAGTCGTGCCGATCGCGCTGGTTGCAGTAGCTGCGTCGACCGTATTGGGCGCTTTGCTGGGCGCTCTTCCGGTGGGACCGATGCTCCCACGCGGACTTGGGCGGATACGGGATACTCCGCTGTTCGTGCATCGCTCGAGACCGAGCGGATCGCCGTCCGAGCGAGAACAGTGACCGAGCCGTCGAGACGGCTCGTCTAGACGATCGTGACCGGACGGTCGGCGTTGAGAATAACGTCCTGCGTGACGCTGCCGAACACCGCTTTGCCGACCCGCGACCGTTTCCGACCGGGGACGACGATCGCATCCGCGTCGTTCGAATCGGCGTACTCGATAATTTCCTCGGCCGGGTCCCCGTGACGGCGCACGAGTTCGACCTCGACGTCGGCCTCCTCGAGTTGATCCTGCACGGTCGTCACGGAGTCGGGAAACGCGTCTTCGTCGTAGAGATCTTCGGATCGAACGTTTCCGCCATCGTCGATCGCTTTGAACTCTTTGAACACGTTTACGACTGTCACTGAGACGTCGTCGAGGTCCGCGTTGAGACCGGATTCGTCGCCGAGACTCGTAACGAACTCTCCCGCGGCTTCCGCTCGGCTCTCGTCCTCGTCTACCGGAACGACGATGTGATACATGGACTCATGTAGAATTTCGGACTCCAGCCATATAATCGTACTCGCAGTGCGCCGGATGGCGCGACGGCTGACTCGAGCGTCGGGGAGCGTGGAAGCGGGTGTGTTCCCGGTGCATTGGAGCGGGTCGATTTCGTCGGAGTGACCGAGGCGGTCGCATCTCGATGGAGGGTGGTCACGGGTCGACGGTCGTGGTCTCGTCCAGTAACGCTTTCGTGGTGGGCCGTCTGGGTCTCGATAGATGAGTTATCAGAATTACCTCGAGGGCGGAAAGCTGATCCTGACCGTTCCGACGACGGGCGGCGTACAGGGCAAAGAAGCGAACCCGAACCTCCCGGAACAACCAGACAAGATCGCCGAGGCGGCCCGGGAGTGTGAGAAACTGGGCGCGGCCATCGTTCACCTTCACGGGCGGGACGAACGCGGCGAGCGCGACGCCGGTCGGTTACAGGAGGTCAACGACGCCGTTCGGGATCGGTGTGACGACATCATCATCCAGAACACGACCGGCGGGACGGGCGTCCCGCTCGAGCAGCGAGCAACGGGAATCCGGACCGATCCACTGCCCGACATGGCGTCGCTCGATATGGGGCCGATGAACCGGTACCAGCACATTACCTCCGAGAACACCCGCCACATGATCGACACGCTCGCCACGGAGATGCAGGAGAAGGGGATCAAACCCGAGATGGAGGTGTTCAACAACGGCCACTTGAACGAAGTCTATCGCCTCATCGAGCAGGGGTTACTCGACGAACCGTACTACATCAATCTCATCTTCGGGCCGGGGACGCTCACGCCGCCAACGCCGGAGAACATGGTCAACATGGTCAATAACCTCCCGGAGAATTCGATTTTCAACGTCCTGGCGATCGGTCCGCACCAGTTGCCGTTGACGACGATGGGGATCGTGATGGGCGGCCACGTCCGCGTCGGCATGGAAGACAACCTCTACTACCGTCGCGGCGAACAGGTCGAGAGCAACGCGCAACTCGTCGAGCGCACGGTCTCTATCGCCGACGACCTCGACCGCGACCTCGCGACGCCCGCCGAGGCACGCGACCTCCTCGGCCTTCCGTCTCGGTGATCACGGGACACAATCTCGTCGATCCGTGGTAGTCTGGACGTGGCCTCAGACGGGACTCGGCCACGTCGGTAACGATCGATCGGTGGAAAACGGGACGTGGCGGCCGCGACGATCGCTATCCGGCCGAGTTCGTGGCCGATCAGTCGGATTCGGCCTCGTCGTAAAACTCGCAGTCGTTCTCGTGGTGGAATTCGTGGCGGTCGTTGCAGACGTCCGCTCGCATCGGCGAGACGAACTCGTCGACGACCTCGCAGTAGGCGCGTTCGGTATCGAACGCGTGGTCGCCGTCGGACTGTCGGTACGATAAGTACGGGCACGTCATGGTACCCCTGAGACGGCCCGCCTACGAATACCTACTGGTGGGCTGGGTCGGACCGACGGGGGATCGGAGAGAATTTATGCCGGTCGGATCCATGCCATATCATGGAACGGGGTTCCGATACGAGCGTCGACTGCGCATTTCTGGACGACCTGCTCACCGAGGGAAGGGTCGCTCACGGAACCAGCGTGCGTGAGCAGTACGCGTCCGACGAGAGTCCACACACCGGCCGAACACCAGATGCTGTCGTCTGGCCAGCCTCGAGCGACGAAGTCGCGGCCGTTCTCAGGGCGGCCAACGAACGCGGCGTCCCGGTCACGCCGCGATCGGGCGGTTCCGGACTCGAGGGTAGTGCCATCCCGACCGAAGGAGGGATCGTTCTCAGTACGGCCGAGATCGAACACGTCGACGTGTCGCCGGACGACCTTCAGGTGACGGTCGGTGCGGGCGTCGTCTACGACGATCTGAACGAGCAACTGGCGCCGTACGGATTGCGGTTCGCGCCCGGAATCTCGAGCAGCGACGTTGCGACGATCGGCGGCATGGTCTCGACGAACGCGAGCGGGTTCAACGCGGTTCGCTACGGCGAGACGCGCGACCACGTCCGTCGTCTCGAGGTGGTCACTGCCGACGGGCGCGTCCTCGAGTGCGGCAGGGACGTGGTCAAGACGTCGGCGGGGTACAGTCTGAAAGATCTCTTCATCGGGGGGGAGGGCACCCTCGGCGTCGTCACCGAGGTGACGCTCGGATTGGTCGGCATTCCCGAACACCGGCGGGCGGCATTGGTGACGTTCCCGTCACGGACCGACGCGTCCAGCGCCGTTGCGGACGCGATCGGTTCGGCGTTACTCCCCGGCGCGATCGAGTTCATCGACACGACGTCGATGAAAATGTTGAACGCATATCACGACGACATCACCTTCGAGGAGCGGCCGACGCTGATCATCGAGTTGCACGCGAACAACAGCGGGATCGAGGACGATCTCGCGTTCGCGAAGGCGATCTGTGAGGATCACGGAATGCGTTCCTGGGAGGCGGCAACCGAGGAGAACCTGGACGATATCTGGCAGGCGCGTCGCGACAAATACCACGCGACGAAAGCGTATCGAGACGATTGGGACATCGCGCTGGTCGGCGACGTCGTCGTGCCGATTTCGAAGTACCCCGACATCGTCGCGGCGGTCGCACAGGCCAGCGAGGATCTCGACTTGCTGACGGCCTGCGTCGGCCACGCCGGGGACGGTAACCTCCACTTCACGCCGCTCGTCGACCCCGACGACGAGGAGATGGTCGAACGGGCCCACGAGTTGAACGAGCGCGTCGTCCGAAAGGCAATCGCCCTCGGCGGCAGCGCGACCGGCGAACACGGCGTCGGCCTCGGGAAACGAAAGTTCATGGACGACGAACACGGCGGGGCGCTCGATCTCATGCGGTCGATCAAGGAGACGTTCGATCCGAACGGGATCCTGAACCCCGGCAAGGTTCTCCCCGACGAGTAACACGAGTCCGCACGGGACGACCGGTTTAATCCGTCTCGATCCGTTGGGACGCATTCGAAATCGGGTCGTGCAGATGCTGCCGTCCCCAGTACATTCATATAACGACCCGAAAAAGAGGTTCGCGATAGCATGTATTCGGACTTCGCGGCGCGGTTAGCTTCGAGCATTTGGCCCGATTTCGGACGAACCCCGTCTCGCTCGACCGAGACACCGGAGATCACCGGCCTGTCGACGGTCGTCGTCGACGGTAACTTCCCGTGGACAATCGTCCGCCTCGAGACGGACGCCGGCGTCACGGGGATCGGCGAGTCGTATCCCTCCCCTGGTGTTCACGAGGTGATTACCGACTACTTCGAACCGGTCCTGGTCGGCGAAAATCCGCTCGACGTCGAGCGTCTCTATCACCTCATGCGCGAGAGCCTCTCGGGTCGGGGCTCCCAACAGGGAATCGGCACGATCGCGATCAGCGGCATCGAACTGGCACTCTGGGACGCCGCCGGGAAGATCCTCGAGCAGCCGGTGTACCAGCTTCTGGGCGGCAAGATGCGCGACGCAGTTCGTATGTACGCGGACTGTCACGCCGGTGAGGGGATGGTCGAGGCGGCGCTCAACGAACAACCGAACGAGACCTACGAAGCGGAAGCCTACGCCAGTGCGGCAAGAGCGGCCGTCGACGACGGGTTCGAGATGATAAAGTTCGACCTCGACGTACCGTCGGGCCGGGACATCGACACCCTCGCGCGCCACTTCGACGGTCCGGAGATCGAACACAAGCGGGGGCTCGTCGAGGCCGTCACCGAGGAGGTCGGTGACGAGGCAGAGGTCGCCGTCGACCTGCACTGGAATTTCAGCGTCGAGGCGACGGAAAAACTGTGTGCGGCACTCGAGCCGTACGACCTCGCGTGGATCGAGGACCCACTCCCTCCGGAGAACGCGGACGCGCTGGCGACGCTCAACCGGAGCGTCGCACAGCCGCTGCTCACGGGGGAGAATCGCTACGGCCGCCACGGCTTCCGCGACCTGGTCGAGAGGGAGGCCGTCTCGTTCGTCGCGCCGGACGTACCCAAGACCGGCGGCATCGCCGAGACCAAGAAGATCGCCGAACTGGCTGACACCTACTACCTGACGATGTGTCCGCACAACATCGGCAGTCCGGTGGCGACGATGGCCGGCGTCCACGTGGGCGCGACCGTCCCGAACTTCCTCGCGCTCGAGTTCCACGCCCGCGACGTACCGTGGTGGGACGACCTCGTCGCGTCAGACGACCCGCTCATCCAGGACGGGTCGATCGAGGTCCCCCACGAACCGGGACTGGGTATCGAACTCGACTGGGACGTCGTCGAAGAACACCGAACGGAGTGACTCCGCTCGGAAGCATACGACCCGAGCCGTGGCCAGTGTCTCGTCGCCGTGCACGAATCACCACCGTGCTATAGCGCCCACCGATCCACACCGTACAGTACCCGTCTGCCGACCGACACGGTCGGTCCCGCGGACTCGTTCTCAGTTCGATCATCCTGACAGTGAATTCCCCCATATCCTCGGGTTGTTCGCGCTGCTGGCTCCGTCGGCTCGAGCCAATCGATAGCGATCGCTCTCCGCTCGAGCGCGCTCGAGTTCGACACGGAACCGGTGTGATGCCAATTTACTCCCGCGAAAACGTGGAACGATTCGGTCGAGGGGGACGAATCGGCTCAGGCGTCGGGCCAGCGCTCGATGTAGACGGCCTTGTCGGTGTAGAAGTGAATCATGTCCTCGCCCTGGGCGTGGAGATCACCGAAGAACGAGTCCTTCCAGCCGCCGAAGTGGAAGAACGCCATCGGGGCCGAGGTACCGACGTTGACGCCCAGATTCCCGATATCGCCCTCGTGGCGGAACTTTCGCGCGTCAGCGCCGCTGCCGGTGAAGAGGCTGGCGGCGTTTCCGAATTGGCTTTTGTTCATCCGTTCGATCGCCGCGTCGACGTCGTCGACGGGCGCGAGGCCGACTACTGGGCCGAAAATCTCCTCCCGAGAAATGACCATGTCCTCGGTGACGTCGCCGAAGACCGTCGGGGCGAGGAAGTTGCCGTCTTCGTATCCGTCGACGGTGACGTCACGACCGTCGAGCAGGAGCTCAGCGCCTTCTTCGATTCCGGTCTGGATGTAGTTGCGGACCGTCTGCTCGTGTTCGGGGCTGATGAGCGCCCCGATGTCCGTTGCTTCGTCGAGACCGTCGCCGACTGTCTGTGCATTGGCTTCCTCGACGACGAGATTGACGAACTCGTCGTACACCGATTCCTCGACGAGGACGACGTCGTTTGCGAGACACCGCTCGCCGCCACACGCACAGGCCGACGAGACGGCCTTCTCCGCCGCAAACTCGAGGTCTGCAGTCTCCGTCACGATGATGTGGTTTTTCGCGCCCCCCTGTGCCTGGACGCGCTTGCCGTTTTTCGCCGCGCGTTCGTAGACGAGCTTCGCGATGGGGGTGCTCCCGACGAAAGACGCCCCCTCGACGCCCTCGTGATCGAGCAGCGCGTTGACCGTGTCCGGGCCGCCGTTTACGAGCTGAATGATGCCGTCGGGGAAGCCGGCTTCGTCGACGAGTTCAAACAACCGCTGTGCGACGAGCGGGTTCTGTTCGCTGGGTTTGAGGATGAAGCTGTTACCCGTGGCGACGGCGTACGGGAGGAACCACAGCGGAATCATGCCGGGGAAATTGAACGGCGTAATCGCGGCGAAGACGCCGAGCGGTTTTCGAACTGCGCTCTCGTCGATCTCGGGCGCCGCATTCAACAGGGAGCCGCTCTGCATCATCGACGGGATGCCACAGGCGACTTCCACGTTCTCGATGCCGCGACGGAGTTCGCCGCGGGCCTCGGCTATCGTCTTGCCGTGATCCCGAACGAGCAGTTCCGCGAGTTCCTCCTGGTGGTCTTCGAGGAGCATCTTCAGGCGGAACAGCGGCTGTATTCTCGCTTCGACGGGCTGTTCCGACCACGTCTCGAACGCCTCGTTTCCGCTTCGAACCACGTCATCGATGTCCTCGGCGGAACTGAACGGAACCGTCGCCAGTTCCTCCCCGGTCGCCGGATTTACACTTTCCAACTCGCCGTCGCCCATGGCGTCGCGCCAGCCACCGTCTACGTAATTCCGTGTCGTACCGCTCTGACCGATCGACTCTAGCTCGACCATAGAACCGCTTTTGTGAGCACTGAGATAAAATCTTCGGTGCGAATGGATATAATTCGATATCCAGCACAAGATATCCATCTCTGTCCTAATCAATATCATGATTACAGTAAAAATGACGTAAAATAATATCGCCTCAGAAAGATTAATGCGACTGCGTTCTGTATCGCCCGCAAAAGGATGGTAGACGAGACAGCAGTGACTGACGAGCGGACCGAGGTAGAGCGCCTCGATAACGAGTACGTCTTCGGAACGTGGTCGTATCAGAGCGAGGTCGACCCGACCGAAGCCGTCGGCGGAGACGGCGTCCGATTCACCGACGGCGCGGGCAACGAGTTCATCGACTTCTCGAGTCAGCTCATGTGTTCGAACCTCGGGCATTCGGCCGACGCAGTCGCGGATGCGATCGCCGAGCAAGCCCGCGAGGGTGCATACTTCGCTCCGGGTTTCGCAACGGAAGCGCGGGCGCGCCTCGGCGAGAAACTTGCCGAGATCACGCCCGGGAACCTGTCGAAGACGTTCTTCTCGACCAGCGGCACCGAGGCTGTCGAGGGTGCGATCAAGATCGCGCGCATGTACACGGGCAAGCAGAAGATCATATCGCGATACCGGTCCTACCACGGCGCCACCCACGGCTCGATCAGCGTCACCGGCGATCCGCGCCGACTGATGGCCGAACCCGGCGTTCCGGGCGCAATCAAGGCGCCGGACCCGTATGCCTACGGATCGACGCTCGACCCGATGGAGAGCCTCGAGTACATCGACGAGATGCTGATGCTCGAGGGTGATACGGTGGCAGCGATTCTGGTCGAACCGATCGTTGGATCGAACGGGATCCTGGTCCCGCCGGACGAGTATCTGCCACGACTGAAGGAAATCGCCCACGACCACGGGGCACTCCTGATCTGCGACGAAGTGATGGCTGGCTTCGGCCGCACCGGTGAGTGGTTCGGGTGCGACGTTTTCGACGTCACCCCCGACATTATGACGATGGCGAAGGGGCTCACGGGAGCCTACGCCCCCCTCGGTGCGACGATCGTTACCGACGAAATCGCCGAGTACTTCGAGGACGAGATGTTCAGTCACGGGCACACCTACGCTGGCCACCCCGTCGCCTGTGCGGCCGGCCTCGCCGCCGTCGAGACCTACGAAGCGGAAAATCTCATCGAGCACGCGAGCGAGGTCGGTGACTACCTCGGCGACCGTCTCGAGGAACTCGGCGAGGCCCATCCGAGCGTCGGCGATACACGAGGCGTCGGGCTCTTCCGAGGAGTCGAACTGACGGCAGACCCCGACGAGCGCGTGCCCTTCGGAACGCGTGAGGACAAGCTATCGATGGGATCGACGGTCGTCGACGAGGTCTCGACAGCCGCCGCAGACGAGGGCGTGTACCTCGCCAACATGATCAACACGCTCATCATCGCGCCGCCACTCTCGATCACCGAGGCCGACGTCGACGAGGCCGTCGCGGCCCTCGATACGGCTCTCGAGGTCTCCGACGCGGCGATGAACCGCTGATGAGTCGACCGACACCTGTCCGGCCGCCGGTTGGATCGTCCGAACAACAGCAGTTACTTACACCAACGGTACGACATACGAACCATGCTAGATAATCCCACGGAAACCGATACAGAGACAGCGTCACACATTCCACACTGGTACGACCCCTCCTCGACGGGCCTGACGATCACTGACGGCCAGGGCACGCGCGTCGTCGACGACGAGGGTGAGGAGTATCTCGACTTCGTCTCACAGCTGTACTGCGTCAACGCCGGCCACGGAAATCGGGCGATCGTGGACGCGATGAAAGAGCAACTCGAGCGAATTCAGTACGTCTCCTCGGCAAAGCAAACGCCGGCTCGAACGGAGTTGAGCGAAAGGCTCGCGGCGGTCGGCCCCAACTCACTGTCGGATGTCATGTTTTCGGTGTCGGGGAGCGAGGCGAACGAACTCGCCATGACGGTCGCGCGCAAGTACGCGGACGCGCCGAAGATCCTCTCCCGATGGCGCTCCTACCACGGCTCGACCTACGGTGCGGGGAGCGTAACTGGCGACCCGGAGACACGCAGTTCCCTCGAGTCTCACGCGTCTGCGACGGGTGCCGTGAAGTTCTTGCCGCCGATGAGTTATGGATCGCCGTTCAACGCGGAGACGCCCGCGGAACTCGCCGACGCCGCGGCCGACCACCTCGAGTTCGTCATTCGAAACGAGGGTCCGGAGACGATCGCCGGGATCTTGACCGAACCGATCGCCGGTTCGAGCGGCGCCTACACGGCGCCGCCGGGATACTTCGAGCGCGTCCGAGAACTCTGTGACCGGTACGACATCCTTCTGATCGCCGACGAGGTGATTACCGGATTCGGTCGCTGCGGCGACTGGTTCGGTATCCAGACGGAAGGCGTCCAGCCAGACGTGCTGACCTTCGCGAAGGGTGTGACGAGCGCGTACGCGCCGCTTGCGGGTGTGATGATGCGACCCGATATTGCGGCACACGTACGGTCGGACGGATTCGATCTCGGTCAGACCTTCGGCGGTCACCCCGTCGGTTGCGCGGCCGGCGTCGCCGCAATCGCCGAGTACGACGACGGACTGATCGAGAACGTCCGAGCCACCGAGGACGCGTTCGTCGACCACCTCTCGATGCTCGAGCGAGACCACGATGTGGTCGCCGACGTCCGTGGACGCGGTTTCCTCCACGCCGTCGAATTCGCCGATCCGGACACCGGGGAGCCGTTTCACGACCCACGGGTGGACGACGGTCCCAATCCGGTCGTGGACGTGGTCGACGCGGCGAGCGACCGCGGTGTTCTCGTCGGGGCCGGTCGTCCGGCAACGCAGCTTATACTCTCTCCACCACTCTGTGCGACTACCGATGAAATCGACACGGCCGTCCAGTCACTCGACGCAGCGATCGATGCCGTCTTTTGACCGAGACGGTTCCTGAAACATGGGCGTTTATTAACACGAAGTCAGAATTTCCTTGCATGGAACACACTAACGCGACATCCGATCTCGACGAAAAGGATCTCGAGATCCTCAGGCAACTCGAGCACGACGACGAGAAAAATCTCGAAGAACTCGCGGAGGACCTCGAACTCTCGAAATCGACGATCCACTACCGTCTGAATCGGCTAAAAGAGAGCGACGTCATAACCGACATCTCGGCGAACATCGATCCGCGCGCGCTCGGGATGGCGATGGTCATCATCACCGAGGTTTTCGTCTCCCACGAGAGCGGCTATGCGGACGAAATTGGGGACAAGTTGACCGACGTCGACGGTGTCCAGCAAGTCTACTACACCATGGGCGACGTCGACTTCGTCGTGATCTCGCGTGTACAGAACCACGATCAGTTGAACGACCTCATCGACGAAATCGTCGCAATCGATGGCGTCAACGAAACCTCCTCGCGATTCGTTATGCGCGAACTCAAAGACGGAAATCAGCTCATCGACACGATGTCTGAGGAGATGCTCGACCGAGTTCTGGAGACCGAGTGACGGCGATTCCGACGAGTATCTGTCGGACGGAAATCGGACTATTGGACCCATTCGGTGAGTGATTTCGGGTCCCGTCCAGACCGTGCATCTTTTTCTACGTCGCGTGTGTTACGCGATATATGACAGACACACTGTTTCTCACCAGTAGTGAAGTCGACGGCCTCGCGACGCCGGCCGAATACGTCGATGCCGTTCGCGAAGGGTATCGCCAGCGCGGGGAGGGGGCCCCGGCCCTGCCCCGTCAAACGTTCCGCCGGGAGAATCCCGACGGCAAACTCACTAGCTACGCCGCCATCCTTGCCGAGACCGGTGCGATGGGTGGCTACATGTACACATCCGGGTTTAGCAAACCAAACGCCTGGTTCCTGACCCCGCTGTACGACGCCGAGACCGGCGAGCCCCTCGCGATCATCGACGGCGCCAGCATGAACCCATTCAAGACCGGGGCCGCTGGCGCGGTTGCCGTCGACGCCCTCGCTCGAGACGATGCGGACACCATCGCGGTCATCGGCAGCGGCGCGCAGGCGCGTGGCCAACTCCACACGACGACGACCGTCCGGGACTTCGAGTCGGTCCGTGTGTTCTCGCCGACCCCGGAGAACCGGGAGTCGTTCGCCGCCGAGTTCGACGAGCATCTCGACGCCACCGTCGAGGCAGTCGACTCGAGTACGGCGGCAGTCTCAGGCGCGGACGTCGTAGTCACCGCGACGAAAGCGGCTGATCCGGTCTTCGATGGCGACGATTTAGCGCCCGGCGCACACGTGACCGCGATGGGTCAGTACACCCCCGGTCGGAACGAACTCGACGCGACGACCATCGAGCGATCGATCTACGTTCCCGACCTTCGCGCCCGCGCGACCCAGGACGCGGGGTCGTTCCTCGCCGCGCTCGACGCGGGCGTCGTCGACGAGGACCACGTCCACGCCGAACTCGGTGAGGTCGTCGCCGGGGTCGAACCCGGCCGGACGAGCGACGACGATATTACGGTCTTCGACAGTGGTGGAACCGGAATCGAGACGGTCGCGGCCGCGTATATGCTCTACGAGAAGGCGCGCGACGCCGGACTCGGGACGGACCTCTCCGTCGAACCCGCGAGCGAGGCGCTGACCGGTCGCCTTCCGTAGCACCCGCCTCGAGTACCGTCATCGAACGTTTCGAGTACCATTTTTTCACCGACCGGACTCGAGTACCGCGTCGGATTCCGATCGTGGACGGTTCGAACCGGCGGACCGTCCGCAACGGGGATCCGCCGAGAAGACTGTCGCGCCGCATCCGATGACGTTACTATTCGGCCCCGTGAGATGGAACCATGTCCGACGCCGAAATTCGCGAAGTGACCTCCGACGCCGACCGACGCGACGTGTTCCCGATACTCGTTCAGCTTCGCGACCACCTCGACGAGGAGTCGTATTTCGAACTGCTCGAGGAGATGCGAGCGGAGGGGTATCGACTGTTCGCACGCTTCGTCGACGACGAACCGGTTGCCGTCGCCGGCGTGACGATTGCGACGAACTTTTACCTCGGCCGGCATGCCTACGTGTACGACCTCGTGACGACCGCCGAGGAGCGATCGAACGGCCATGGTGAACGCCTCCTCGAGTTCGTCCACGAGTGGGCCGCCGAGAACGACTGCGACGCGGTCGAACTCGAGTCCGGTCTGTGGCGCGACGATGCCCATCGGTTTTACACGGACCGAATGGGGTACGAAAAGTACTGTTATTCGTTCGTGTACGACCTCTCCTGAGACGTGTTTCGACCCTCGTTTGCCGGCGACGCCGGTGAGTGCGGCCACGCCGGCGCGTCACACGTCAGACCACGATGTCCGCGAACCGTTGCAACTGCTCGCGCTGATCGGCCGCCGTGAATCGGGTGACGAATTTTTCCACGCCGGCGTCGGCGTAGCGCTCGAGATGGTCCGCGACGACGGACGGCGGGCCGAACGCACCGCGTTTTCGGACGTCGTCGTCGCTCAGTTCCCCCCAGGACGGGTAGTATCGCTCGAGGAAGGTCCGGGCCTGTTCGATCGCGTCCGCTTCGGTTTCAGCGATCACGACGTCCTGGTAGTAGGCGGCGCCGAAGCTCGAGGCGTCTCGGCCCGCGTCGTCGACGATTTCGCGCGCCCGTTCGATCCCGGCCTCGTACATCTCGGTCGACATCCCGATCGGAAGCCAGCCATCACCCCGTGCTGCCATGCGGTCTCGTATCTGGCGCGGAAACCCGTCTCTGGGGTCGAACGTCGCAGAGGCGATGTAGATCGGCGGCGACCGTCCACACGGTCTGATCCCAATATCGGCGTCCCGGAGCTCGAAGAATCCGCCGTCTGCCGAGACCGGCTCGTCGTCCCAGAGGCCTTCGACGATCTCGAGTCCCTCGTCGAGGACCACGCCTCGCCGGTCGTAAGGGACGTCGAGCTGATCGTGTTCGGTGGCCACGCCCGACCCGACGCCCACGCCGACGCCGAGCGCGAGGCGGCCGCCGCTCACCTGGTCGACCGTCGCCGTCTGATGGGCGACGTGGACCGGGTTCCGAAGCTGAGGCAGGTAGACTGCCGAGCCGAGGGTCACGGACTCCGTCGCGCCCGCGACTGCGGCGAGGGTCGAAAGCGGTTCCAGTCGCGGTTTCGCAAGCACGCTGTCACCCGCCCAGACCCCGTCGAATCCGAACGCTTCGGCTCGCCGCGCGAGACCGATCACCTCGGATTGAACGCGAGCGGCCTGCTCGAGAGAGTCGTCGGCTGACAGTACGACTCCGCGGGTCGGGAGCACAAAGCCATGTGATACCATGCCACGATCTTTTGACGGAAAGACCTAACCCTTTGCGTTCGAGCATCGTCCCAGTCGGCGGAGATTCGATCCGCAGAATGCGTCGCCGAAATTCTTATTTGCAGAGCCGTAGATGACTACTTAATGTCATCATCTGGCATGATTAGGGAGAAACGGCCGACGGTACGAGCGGTACGGACGATCGGGCCGGCAGGGAGGACGGGTACGTGAAGATCACCGGTCACGAGTGCGTCGAACTGACCGGGACCCTGACGGGGTACGACGATCCGCAGGCGTTCTACGAGGACCGACTCGCGATCCCACTCGACGTCTACGACGAGTTTCGGGAGACCGGTGCCGAGTACCTGATGGGATCGGACGACGTGATGACGCCGTACGTGGACGACGAGGAGATCCGAGTCACCCAGACCTACCTCCGGATCCGGACTGACGACGGGCTCTCTGGAATCGCCGGTCCGATAGATCGCGAGTGGGCGACATTCGTCACGCCTCTCGTCGACTTCCTCCGCGGACGGGATCCGCTCGCGGTAGAGAAGCTGTGGGACCTCATGTACCGCCACGAGGTACACGGACGGAAGGGGAAGACGATGAAGGCGATCAGCGCGATCGATTGCGCCCTGTGGGATCTGCGCGGAAAGTACTACGACGAACCGGTGTACCGGTTGCTCGGTGGCCCGACGCGGACTGACCTGCCCGCCTACGCCTCTATGTTAGGATATTCCACCGATCCGGACGACGTCCGCGAGCGGGCTGCGGAAACGAAAGCGGCCGGCTACGACGCCCAGAAGTGGTTCTTCCGTCACGGTCCGGGCTCGGGGACGGACGGGCTCGATCGTAATCTCGCGCTCGCGGCGGCCGCGCGCGAGTCCGTCGGCGAGGGGTACGACCTCATGTTCGACTGCTGGATGAGTTGGAATCGTACGTACACCGAGCGCGCCGTGGGGAAGCTTGAGCAGTATGATCCGCGTTGGATCGAGGAGCCAGTCCACCCAGATCGAGTCGACCAGCTGGCGGCGATCCGCGAGACGGCTCCGTTCCCGATCGCCGGCGGTGAGCACGAGTACACCCGCTGGGGGATCAACGAGCTGTTGCGACGTGGGGCGGTCGACGTGATCCAGGCGGACACCTTCTGGGCCGGCGGCATCACCGAGTTGAACAAGATCTGCGCGCTCGCGTCGGTGTACGACGTCCCCGTGATCCCGCACGGCCACTCGGTGTCGGCGAACGTACACCTCTCCGCCGCCCAGTCGCCCGGCGTCTCTCCGATGGTCGAGTACCTCGTCAAGTGGAACGAAGGGTTCCAGTTCTTCCTCGCAGACCCGCCGGAGCCCGAGGACGGGACGATCTCGCTCGACGATCGACCCGGGCTCGGTATCGTCGTCGACGAGTCGGTCGTCGAGAAACGGACTGTGATCGACTCGAGTGGCACCTGAGTCCGGCGTCCTGTCGGAACGGACCTGTTTCCCCGCGATGCAAACGCATTTGAAACCCGTTCGCAATATGATACCGTATCGATGGCACCAACGATCACGCGTATCGAGTCTGTCGAATTCGGTTACGAGCTTCCTGACGTCGGATACGCACCGAACGGGTTCAGCATCGTCTACGAACCGGAGACGGCGACCGAGCGGAAACTCTTCGCCTTGCGGGTCCACACCGACGAGGGCATCACTGGCGAATACGTCGGCGGCAATTCGCCGGCGGCCGCACAGCTCAACATGGTCGCCGATCACCTCGTTGGGAAGAACCCGCTCGAGCGCGAGCGCCACTGGAGCGCCTTAAAACGGGCCCTTCGAAAGTACGACTGGATGGGAATGGGACCGATCGATATCGCACTGTGGGACTTCGCCGGCAAGTACCGCGACGCGCCGATCCACGAACTCCTCGGTACGTATCGCGAGTCTTACCCCGCGTACGCCTCGACGTATCAGGGCGACAGGAACGGCGGTCTGGATTCACCTGAGGCGTTCGCCGATTTCGCCGAAGAGTGCCTCGAAATGGGCTACCAGGGCTTCAAAATTCACGACTGGGGCGGCGACTGGACGGATGTCGAGGAGACGGCAGAGACCGTTCGCGAGGTCGGTCGACGCGTCGGCGACGAAATGGACCTGATGCTCGATCCAGCCTGCAATCCGGTCACGTTCGCCGACGCGCTGAAAATCGGGAAGGCGTGCGACGAGGCGGAGTTCCTCTGGTACGAAGACCCCTACCGCGACGGCGGCATCTCGCAGCACGCACACCGAAAGCTCCGGGAGTCCCTCGAAACGCCGATTCTCCAGACCGAACACGTCCGCGGGCTCGAACCCCACACGGACTTCGTCGCGACGGAGTCGACCGACTTCGTTCGGGCGGATCCCGAGTACGACGGCGGGATCACCGGCGCGATGAAAATCGCGCACATGGCGGAAGGGTTCGGCCTCGACGTGGAGTATCACGCTCCCGGGCCGGCACAGCGCCACTGTCTCGCGGCGACGCGCAATAGCAACTACTACGAGGTGGCGCTCGTCCATCCAATCTGCCCGAACACCCAGCCGCCGGTGTACGCCGACGACTACTCGGACATGCTGGATACCGTCGACGCGGACGGCCACGTCCAGGTACCGGACGGGCCTGGCCTCGGCGTCGAATACGATTGGGACGAGATCGAAGCCCGCGAGATCGGACGGCGAACCTACGACTGATAGATTCCGCCACCGCCGCGTCCGCTGGGTCCGTAGCCGGGACGACGACCTTCGCCGAGGAGATCAGGTCGGCTGGACGGCACGGACGACGTCAGCCCGCTTCTCGTTCGATTACCTCGTGAGATCCCGCCTCAGCGGCGGATAGCCATCCGTGGTTGACAGACGTCCGATTCGGAGGATACCAGCTCTCGTCCGTCACACCACGCCGTGTAAACGAGCCCTCCTTCCAAACGGCTCACGCGCCCGTTTCGGCCACGCTCCTGTCTCGTAACAGGAATTCTTATATGGCCGTTCCGCCATCCTTCTCGTAGTTCAGAGCAGCTATGAGTACCATCACGTCCATGCAAGACGCCATCGGTGACGGCGTCTCAGACGGTGATAGTGTCTATCTCGCTGGTTTCACCCACCTCATCCCGTTCGCAGCGGGTCACGAGATAATCAGACAGGAGAGACGCGACCTCGATCTTATCAGGGCCACACCGGACCTGATCTACGATCAGATGATCGCCGCCGGCTGTGCGCGAAAGGCGACCTTCTCGTGGGCCGGCAACCCCGGCGTCGGAAGCCTGCCCGCGTTCCGCCGGGCGGCCGAGGAGGGGATCCCGACCGAACTCGAACTCGAGGAATATACGCACTTCGGGCTCGTCGCCGCCCTCGACGCTGGTGCGTCTAACCTTCCGTTTGCCCCGCTGCGCGGCTTCATCGGCTCTGATCTCCCCGATCACAACGACAACATCGCGCGGATCGAGAGTCCGTTCGACGACGACTACGTATACGCCGTCGCCCCAATCGAGCCGGACGTGGCGGTCGTTCGCGCACAGCGGGCCGACGAAAACGGCAACGCACACCTCTGGGGGATCCAGGGCGAGGTGAAAGTCGCCGCACTGGCCGCCGATACGGTGATTCTGACGGTCGAGGAACTCTGCCCCGAGGAGACCATTCGGAGCGATCCGAACCGGACGCTCATTACGAGCGACGACGTCGACTACGTCGTCCACGATCCCTACGGCTCCCATCCGTCGTACGCCCAGGGATACTACGGCCGGGACAACGAGGCGTACATCGAGTGGGCCGACATCGCGAGCGACGTCGACCGGGTCGAAGCGTGGCTCGACGAGTGGGTCTACGGCGTCGAGGACCGCCGGGAATACGTCGAGAAACTCGGCGTCGACCGACTGCTCGACCTCGATCCGGACAATGCGTACGCGGAACCCATCAACATGGGGGCGTACAAATGAAAGTGTCCGGCACCCGCTCGAGCACTCGAAGCACGGACGCGACTGACCGATCGATCGACTACACGGAGGCACACCGATGAACTACACGAACAGCGAGTTGATGGTGGTAGCGGCGGCCAGGGAACTCGAGAACGACGACTCGGTACTCGTCGGGATCGGCAAGCCGAACCTGGCGTGTAACGTCGCCAAGCGCACGCACGCGCCGGAGTTGCGAATGGTCTACGAGTCCGGAACGATCGGCTCCGATCCGTCGAAGCCGCCGCTTTCGATCGGCGACCCGGTGCTGGCGTCCGGTGCAATCTCGATCGAACCGATGCGGAACAATTTCAACTACCAGTTGCAGGCCGGTCGCCTCGACGTGGGCTTCCTCGGTGGCGCACAGATCGACAAGTATGGCAACATTAACTCGACGGTGATCGGCGACTACGACGATCCGATCGTTCGACTGCCGGGAAGCGGCGGCGCGTGCGAGATCGCGGGTCACGTCGACCGAACGCTGATTATCACGCCCCACTCCGAGCGGCGATTCCCCGAGGAGGTCGATTTCATCACGAGTCCGGGGTTCGTCGGCGGCCGTGAAGGACGGAAGGAACTCGGACTCTCGGGCGGACCGGAAGCAGTCATCACCGATCTCGCCGTCTGTCGCTTCGACGAGCACGGTGAGATGTACGTCGATGCGCTGCACCCGAACGTGACGCGCGAAGCGGTTCTCGACCGAACCGGGTGGGAGATCGAGTTCGCCGACGATCTCGGGACTACTCCCGACCCGCACGAAGAGGAACTACGGCTGATCCGCGAGGATCTCGACCCGGACGAACTCTACACCGATCAGGACAAGTAAGACGGTCGCTAGACACGCGCGCGTTTCAAACAACATATTACTCACGACCTATCCACACTACGAGACCTGATTTTCTCAGGGGTGCAGCGTGACCTTGATCCCCTCGCGCTCTCGCGTCGCGTCGAAGGCGTCCTCGTAGTCGGCGAGGGGGAACGCGGGACCGAGCGCGGGCGAGAGGTCCGTTCCCTCGGCGATCGCGATCGCTCGCCGCCAGCTCGAGTCTCGCCGGCCGTACACCGACGTGATCGAGACGCCCCGTCGAACGAGACGAGTGAGTTCGACCGGGACCGTCTCCGTGCCGTGAAAGATGCCGATCTGGACGATTTCGCCGTCTCGTCTGGTCGCCGACGACGCGAGCGAGAGCGCGTCGGGGTGACCCGAGGCTTCTACGAACACGTCGACCTCCTCCTCGAGTCCGTCGGCGACCGTTTCGGCTGTGACTGCACGCGTCGCGCCGAGGTCCCGCGCGAGCGGAAGTCGGTCGCCGCGGTCGGCTTCCGTCCCGACGACGGTGATCGAACTCGCGCCACCGGCGACCGCTGCGACGAGGGCACCGATCCCGACCGGTCCCGGACCGCTGATCGCCACAGTGTCGCCCGGTTCGAACGCTGATTGCTCGATCCCGTGGACGGCCAGTCCGAGCAACTCGAGAAATACCCCCTCGTCTGCGGAAAGCGACCCGATCGGGTACAGCGCCTCTCGAGGGACGACCGCGTACTCTGCGAGGGCGCCGTCGATGTCCGTATCGAGGCCGAGGATGCGTCGATCCGGACAGATCGAGAACGAACCGGATCGACAGAACCGACAGTGACCACAGCCGATGACCGGTTCCACGGCAACGCGTTCTCCCGCCGCAAACCCGTCGACGCCGGGGCCGATCGTTTCCACCGTGCCCGCGAACTCGTGGCCGAACAGTTGCGGTAACTGGTCTGCGTAGTGTCGTTTGCTCTCGTGCCAGTCGTATATGAGCGCCTCTGCGCCACCGTCGATCCCGACCGATTCGACCCGTAATCGAACCTCGCCGGGTTCCGGCTCCGGGACTGGAATGGTCTCGAGGCTCATCCCGGGTTCAGGTCGGGTCTTCAGGAGTGCATTCATCCGCCCCGTCGCGTTCGATGTCACGTCTGCCGCGATGCGCGCGACCGGTAAATAGGTCACGTCGAAGGGTCGATATTAGCGGCCCGCTACGGAGGCCGTTTACAGATGCGTGAGGCCCTATTCGATCAGAGGCTCGTGATAGCTACGTAGACGAGACTGAAGAGGGTAAACCACAGGAGCGTTCGAAAGAACAGTTTGCTGTAGATGTCCCTGCCCGGCATGAGTTCGTGGAACTGCCCCTCGGCCTCGAGGAGTCGTCCGACCGGTCCGGTTCGGTCCTTGCTCATGATACTCGTTCTCGGTTACGCCTCGATGGTCTCGATGAGCTCGACGACGTATCCCTCGGGATCGGTCACGAACGCGATCGCGATCCCCTTCTCCTCGACGGTCCGGGGTTCCTCGATCACGTCGCTGCCGTAGTTCTCGACGGCTTCCTCGACGGTCCCCTCGATGTCGTCGACCGCCACGGCGAGGTGGTCGATCCCTTCCGGTTCAGGATTCCGATTCGTGCCGTCGTATTTGAACTGGATCTCTGCATCGCTTTCCCCCGCTACGTACGTGTTCGTCACGCCGTCTAAATCGAACTCGCGCGTCTGCTCGAGTCCGAGCACGTCGCAATAGAACTCCAGTTGCGACTCGACGTCGTCGACCCAGATGGCCGCGTGCAGAACGTCCATGTGGGGTACCACCGATGCGGTATACAAAAACGTACCGTCGTCGGCCCGCGATTCCGGGACGCCTGTGAGAACGCCGACGTGACCCCACGAGCGGGTCAGTCGCCGCGTTCTTCCGACTCCCGGGTCGGTCGCATCGACCCGCACCTCCGGTCGACTGTCTTTCCGTCAGGTGGGATCTCTCGGATCCGTAAACGCCACTCGGCCCGCGTCAGTTCTCCGGGATTCGAAATGCGATGACGATCATTCCCGCCGCGAAGGCGGCCAGAACCACGAACGATTCGTCGAAGAACCCGCGATCGGCGGCCGCGCCGAACAGAAACGGGCTCGTCGCACCGATCGTGAACCCGACCGATCGAATGATCCCGAATCCGGTACCGCGGAGTTCCTCGGGCAGGGAGTGGAGCACCGACGGCTCAAGGACCGGCCCGAAACCGAGGAGGATACTCATGAGGGCCGTGATCACGGCGATAGGCCAGAACCCATCGACCAACGGGAGGACCACGAGGGCGATGGCCGGGCAGCTTCCGACGATGATCAGCGTGTGCCTGATACCGAACCGATCGTACGCCGCACCGGCGAGCGGCTTGATGACGATGCCGAGCGCGAAGAAGGCGCCGAATAGGAGACTGGCGACGGGGGTCGAGAGTTCTTTCCGCTCTATCAGGTACGTCGGGAAGAAGCTCGTGAACGCCTGCCACACGATGAGTCCGAGAACGAACGCCGTCGTAGCGTAGACGACCGACGGCTGACGTAGAATCGGTCTGAGCGATCGGATATCGTCTCTGCTGAGGCCCGACCCGTCTGTCGAGGTGCTCTCGGAACGGACCGGAATGACGAGCCAAAGGGAGGCTGCACAGAGCAGGAACAGCGGGATCACGAACCCGAATCCGAACGTCCAGAGGAACGTCGCCGCGAGGACGCTCGCTATCGGGGGGAGGACCGACTGGCCAGCGTCCTGTGCGGCGGCCGTCACCCCGTTCGCGGCGCCGAGTCGGTCGGTGTAGAGGCGCGAAAGAACGGTATACCTTCCGATGGCGTACAGCGCGGTTCCGAACCCGAAGAGGGCCGTCGCGACAAAGAGCACGACTGTCGACCCGGCGGTAGTGACGAGCGCGAGCATCACCGCAGAGATCACCGCGCTCGCGGTGAGCGTGGACCGTTCGCCGAATCGATCTGCGAGAACGCCGCCCGGAAACTGTCCCAGCGCGTAGGCGAGGAACAACACCGTTACCAGGAGTCCGGCGCTCGTCAGATCGAGCCCGTAGGCGGTCCGGAGATACGGAAGCATCACCGGATAGATCATCCGGACGCCGAGCGAGAGAAACCAGCCGCCGGCGACTGCGGTGAGCACCTTCCCGCGTCCGTCACTCCAGAGGTCGAGCACACCGTCCCTGAAGGTGGTGACTGTTCCAGAAGCGCTGTCTCCCACGACGAAACGTTGTCAGGTGCCGATGATAAGTATTCTGTTCCGGAAAAACGATACCGGGAATGGGCGTCGGAACGCATCGGATACCGCCTGTAGTCGCGACCGACTCGGCCAACTCGAGTCTCGGTTCGAAGCGCCATTCGCCGATAGCGGGCGCTTCTCGCAGCGACACCGCGAGTGCACTGCACTACTTCCAATTCCAGCCCCGAGGCGACGGACGGACGCTTTCGGTCCGAGCGGTAGTCTGAACTGTCTCGACGTACCATCCGAGAGACGACGCTGTGTCGGTGAACCTGCCTCGACCGGCCGTCGCTGGATCCGAGGACCGTCCTCCCGTCGGCTGGTTATCCGGTCTTCGATATCGGAATATTCATACTCGTTGGCTACACCGGAGTGGACCAGACGATGGTTCGGGTGACGAGCGGAACAGAATGAACTGGCAATACAAACACACCGTCCTTACGCTCTGTACGCTCGCGTTCTTCGCGACGATGGTCGCCCGCCTCGCGATCAGCCCCCTCGTCCCGGCGCTCACCGACGATTTCGGGATCGGAAACACCGTCATCGGAATCGCGATGACGGGGATGTGGCTGACGTACGCACTGATGCAGTTTCCGAGCGGAGTCCTCGCCGACCGATTCGGCGAACGGTCGATCGTTCTCGTCTCCGTCGGCGGGGCGACCGTCGTGACTCTCCTGCTCGCAGCGTCCCCGTTCTACGCCCTGTTCGTGCTCTCGATGATCGCCCTCGGAGCCGTCGCCGGACTCCATTACAGCGCGGCGACGACGCTCCTCGACCGGGTCTACGAGAACATCGGATTCGCGATCGGCGTCCACGCGATCGGGTCGTCCGCGGCCGGTCTCGTCGCGCCGATCGCGGCGGCGTGGATCAGCGTCCGGTACGGATGGCGGCCCGCTATGGCGGGGACTGCGGCCATCGCAGCGCCGATATTCCTCCTGTTCGTCCTCCGAGTCCGTCCGACTGCGCCCCACCGGCCGTCGCAACCACTTCGGGATCGAGTGCAACTCGAGGCGCTCACGGGGATCCTCGGCAAGCCCGAAATCGCGTTCACCGTCGTGATCGCGTCAGTCGGTGCGTTCGCCTGGCAGGGAACTGCCTCCTTCCTGCCGACGTTTTTCGTCGAGCATCGGGGGCAGTCGGCGACCACCGCCGGTATCGTCTTCTCCATGTACTTTGTCATTCAGTCGATCGTCAAACCCGGCATCGGTGCGATGTCGGATCGCTTCGGGCGGGACGTGACGACTTTCGGGTGCATGATAACAAGCGTCGCGGGGTTGTCCCTCTTGGTCGCCGTTCCGGGAATCGTCGGCGTCACCGTCGGCGTCGTGTTGATCGCCAACGGGTTGAGTTGGGCGGTCGCAGTCGAGCCTCGCTTCATGGACAATATGACCGAATCGGAGCGCGGTGCCGGGTTCGGACTCGTTCGGACGACCTACCTGGCGGCGGGATCGCTCGGATCGGCCTCGGTTGGCTTCTTCGCCGAGACGTTCGGCTGGGCCGTCTCCTTCGGCGTTTTGATGTCCCTCCTCTCGCTAATCGCCGTCGCCCTGGTCATCAACTGGGCGTTCGATCTCGGGTATTGACCGCGGTCGCGCACTCGATCGACATCTGATTCCGGGAGGATCGTGCGATGGCAACGTCTGCGTTCGGAACAGATCGTGCGTCTCGGTATCGGCTCCCCCTATCGAATCCGTCCCTCTTCGCGTCGGAATCGATCGCGATCGATTCGCCCCTCTCGAGAGGCCCGCCAATCCGCGTCGATATCACTTCTGAAACGCTTCTCGGGGCGGTGGAATCGCGATGTCTCTGCTCTGGTGCGCGCGGTGTTGCCCTATTCGCTCGCTGCCTCCCCGAGTGTGGGCCTCGTGAAATGCCCGATATTACTTTGCACGTCGAACGGTACCAGATCGTATGGATCTCAGCGAACAACTGTACGAGCAGGAGGCCGTCGGTTGGCAAGCCGGTCTCTACGACGACATCAAGACCACGTTTCGAGCGCCGGTCGTCAACTGGATTTTCCGGGTCACCATGGCGAACGCACCGGAACTGCTCCGATACGCGTGGGGGGAAGTAAAACCCGTTTTCGAAACTCGAGCCTTCGCCGAATACACGGTGTCGTATCGCGATACCCTTCTGTCCGGTGTTACCGACGAGTTCGACCTCCGCGCCTATCGGATCGAGCAAATCGACTTGCGGCCGAGCGAATTCCGAGAGTTGTGGGGCCAACTCGAGACCAAGGACATCGTCGCCCCTCGCCTCGCCGTCTTGTTCGAACTTCTCGATCGGGCGCTTTCCGAACGCCCTATCGGTCACGCGGTCGATGAACGTCGCGCTGCCACTGAGCCGCATCCCCGGTGGCTCGATCGCGATCGGGGAAAGACCCTCACGATGATCGGTCACGATGAAGTTCCGAACGAACTGCAGGACGTAATTTCGGCGATCAAGGAGGCGCACCCGTTCTCCCAAGGGATGGGAACTATCCACAGGGTAATCGCACAGTGGCCCTCGTTTATGCGGCGGGCGTGGAACGATATCGGTCCGCTTCTCTCGACGGATGCTTACGCGGACGTTCGATCCGAGAGCGAGGTCGTGACCGAAGCGTTCGTCGACTCGACTCCGTATCGGGTTCGACTCGCACCGGGCGACCTCCAACGTGCGGGCATCGACGGCGACACCGTCGACGGGTTCATTGACTTTTTCGACGATTTCAAATCCCCCGCGCGGACCGCTATTCCGACCCTTCCGCTCTATGCGGCGCTCGCCGATGCAACCGGCCGCCGATCGTTATAGCTCTCGGCGGATCGTCCGGTCCTCTCACGTCATTCCGAGTGAGATTGCGGACCGGAATCTGTGAAATCTGCTTTCCGGCATGACACCCAGAACCGATCTGTACGACGTACTGGCGCCACCTCGCGGTGATCGCGGATCGTGACGCGATACGCTCCAACCGATGTGGATCTATCTATCTCGCGAAACCGGGGCCACTCTGAAATGGACCCGCCTCGATAGCGGGTCTCAATCGCACGAGTATAGCCGCGGTAGACTCGATCGAAACGTCGTTTGCCTTTCCCGGTGTGGTCTCGTAGGGTGGATCGAAAATTTCGCCGGATTATGAACCGCGTCGACCACTGTATCGAGTCTAGCTTTAGACGAAACCGGCTCTGTCTCTCGACTTTGCTTCGAACCAGCGATCCAGGTCGCTCAATATTTCGTATAGCGTAATATGGTTCATGTGTTTTCGGACTCCAATTCGATACGTTCGGTGTAATTTGGTTGTCCACTGGCGACAACAAAACACACTAAAATGATTTTTGATTTATACATCTACTGTATTGCCTGATAATACATCCCTCGAAACGGATTCGGACCCGTGTGCACCACCTCCTCGAGGTGATCGAACTCCACTCGCAGTCGTCTCGAGAGCGGTCTCACGACAGACTCGAGGTGCACGTCTCACTCGCGGCATCTGGGTACTCCCCTGGTTGTCCTGATCGGCCCACAACTCATACGTCTCTCTCCGTCTCGTGGATTGGTCCTGTACGGCCGTTTCGACGTCGAAAATCGGGGGTTGCCGTTGCGGCGACGTGAACGACGATAATTGGCGGTCGCGTAGTTATCCCGTCCAGTTCATCGGGCTCGAATCAGAGTTTTCGGTCTCGGTTTCGGGAAGATCGGGTTCGAGTACACCGAATGCAGCCTCGAGTCGGTTTGGTCCTGGATTTCTACCTTCCACTGGAAAATCGTCGTCCGTGATGAGGTTCATCTGTGCGTGAGCGGCTTCTGACCACGCTCTACCACTGGTCCGGTCGATTAGCAATTCCGCTCTTTTCCCCCAACTGACGACTACACCCTTTCTCTATAAACCGAATACTGCTATAGCAATCGGTCGGATTGGAAGTCGAGACTAGAACGGGTTTATCGGGGCTGTGATGTGTAATTTCGGTCGAATCAGTGAACAGAAACTGCTTCAGATCGCCTCTCAAGCACGCATTATTGTTGTGTTAGCATTTTTTTCGAGATTGCTCCCATTTTGCCTCTCGGAAATGAGGTGCTAGGTCGGACTGAGGGGATATTTACTCAATTCCGATCTCCTTCTTCGACAGCGTGTGTTGTCCGCCGTAATCAGCGGTGGGTATTCATACTCACCAGTTAACTCCACTTGTACGAACAGATCAACCGCTGGCCAAACCGAGTATTCAACACACCTCTCTTGACAGAATTCAATCAAAACCTACGCTACTACTGACTCGATGGAAATTCTGCTATCCCATAAGAGCGTGAAACAAGTATGGGACGCAAGAGACCGAGATCTATTCCGTGCCCGAGAGCACGTGCTGCTGACTGGTCCGAGTGCGTAGGAAGCCGAGTCCTGGGCAGTACAGCCCGACTGCCGCCAGGAGCGGCAGTCGGGAAAGCCCGCATAGGTGAATCTCTGTTTCACGCACCAGCGTTCCGAGGTGAATCCAATGTTCATTGGAATCGACGTACACAAGCGGTACTCACAAATCGCAGTATTGGACGAAAGCGGTGAGATCGTCGAAGAGGTTCGCGTCGAAAACGCGAACCTCGACGACTTTGCCCAGCAGTACGTTGGGTCAAAAGCCGCGCTTGAAGCGACCAGCAACTATTACCACATCCACGATACGCTTTCAGAGTATCTGGATGTGACCGTCGCTAACCCCGGCGAATTAAAACTGATCTCCGACTCAGATAAGAAAACTGACCGCGTCGACGCGAAACAACTCGCTCGGATGGTTCGGTTGGGCTCAATCCCTGAAAGCTACGTCCCAACCGATGAGGTTCGGCAAGCCCGCGCACTTGTGCGCGGGCGCCAGAAGCTCGTTGAGAACCGGACTGAGTATGCGAACAAGATCCACGGTTTGTTGAGTGATCACGGGATCACTCAGGAGGTGAAACCGCTGAGTGTGGAGGGACGAGAGTTCCTGGCGGAACTCTCGCTCCCGGCGCCGTGGGATACGTTGTTGGAGTCGTATTGGAACTCATTCAGGCGCTCACCGAGCAGATAGAGTCGTTGGAAGCGGAGATCGAGGTGCGGGCTGGGTCTCTGAAGGAGACCCAGCTCCTGATGACGATTCCTGGTGTGAGTTACTTTACGGCGTTGACGATTTACGCGGAGTTGGGAGAGATCGCACGGTTCGACCGGGCCAAGGAGGTCGTAAGTTACGTTGGGTTGAACCCGATAATCCGCGAGTCTGGCGACTCGCGGTTTGAGGGAAGCATCTCGAAGCGAGGATCAGGACGAGTCCGGTGGCTGCTTGTTCAAGCGTCGTACACAGCGGTTCATACGTGCGAATACGAGTACCTTAGCCGGTTTTACAACCGATTAGCCCGAAAGAAGAACTCGAAAACAGCGATTGTAGCAACCGCTCGGAAGCTGCTGGTTTCAATGTATCATATGCTGGACCGTGAGGAGGTGTACGATCCACCAGGGGTGAGTGCCTGAGCGCCGCCGGGGCGGCGCTCATTGGCCGGCTGGTGGGTAACGTTAGCGACTGCTCTCACTACCAAGAAGTCTCCCGCCTGGTGGCTGTTACAGTAGCAATCGGTTCGCAGGTTGTCGATTCTACGCTCGAAAATTACAGCAAGTCCTCGTCGCCCGAAGAATTATCTTAGCAAACGTGGTTTGTTTAACCAGCAGAATTTCCATAGGTGAATAGACCGCGTGGATCGGTCATTGGTGATTCCCCTTCGCTCCACTCGAGTCGAGAGTCTCGTTCGCTGGTTTACGGGGACTCGAGAACCGTCAACTCGCCGTCTCCCGGTTCAGCGAGGAAATAAACATGACTGAACGGAGACGTAGCGTCCGTTTTGTTCCCGTGCCAGTGTTCTTCACCAGGAGGGAATGCTATCAGATCTCCGTTCGATACTTTACGCTCTTCGTCGCGCGTCGCCACGATGCCTTCCCCCTCGGTGATATACAGAATCTGTACGCCGGCGTGGGTGTGGAACTTGGTTCGCTCACCCGGTCGAAACGTGACTTCAGCCGAGCGGACGGTATTCCCGTCGAACTCGCTCTCGACACTCTCCGAGAGAAGTGCCGTCGTCACTTGGACTGGATGGTCCCACTCGTCCTTTTCGGCGGCGTTTGTCACGTTCATGGTTCGTACTCAGTCGGGATGTCGATTCTCGGTGCCTTAAAACGCTATTCGACTCTCGAATGAAACTTTTTCTTCGAGGAAAGAATCCCGTCGTTTACCGCAGGGAGGATGTCACCAGTCCCCTACAGCCGAACCTTTCGAGTGACGGGGCCAGCTATTCCAGGTGAATACGGCTCAGGACAAACTCCAGATGAGTATGGCGAGTGCTTCAGAGCCGAGTATTCTCGATACGGCCTTTCTAGAAGTCGATGTTCTCCTGGGAAATTGATTGGACGCCCACGGAGCAATCTGACTCTCATCTGGCGTTCCACCACGAGTCCAACTCGCCTCTTGAATCTCAATCAGCCCGTCAGGGATTTCGTTGTCAGCGTTAGCGCGATATGCCGTTCGCTCTAAAATAGACAACCTTCGTGGTTCGAGAAAATTAGCCAAGGACGAGCGGTTTCCCTCCCTTTAAACAGATCATCACCGTAGACGACGTCGACACGCTCGAAGATCGGCGTCGCTTCGTCTGTTACTGCTCGTCCTCCATGCTCAGGTGGGGTCTCTCAGGTGCGTGCTCGTGCCACGGCCCTCTTGTCCTCTGCACAAAGTTGCTCGCTGAACAGTGTGGTCGCTCGCTTGTACCCGCTGTCCCCTTCGAGACGCTTCTCGTCGTCGGTCACCGCCCACTAAGTCGCCTTATGTTCGAGAGGTCGCGGTTCTTCAATCCCAAGAGTTCGGTGCCGACCGCGCCCTCATCGACGCTGATTTGAGAGGCGATTTCGTGCGACTTTGCCTCACGATCGTCGTAAGCAGCGAGAAACCCAAGTACCTGATCCGGGACCGAAAGAGCAGTGAGCTCTTCCTCGCTCGTGTTCTCGAAGGTGTTTCGATCAATGGACATCGTTGAAGGGAGGTATGTCGGTTGCTCTCAGCCACGAATCAATTCGAGGACCGTATGCATGGAGACGGCCAGTCCCGACTACTGAGCGGCTCGACGAGTCGATCAGTCTACCGACTCGAAACCCCAGTTTCGAAGGCGGTCGACTACCTCGTCGACGTTGTACATCGCCGCCTCGTAGGCTGCCTCACGAACGTCGGTTTTCGAGACATCGGTCCCGAGTTCGTCGCTTACGGCGGCGACGAACTCGTCCTCCGCGTCGACCACGTAATCGCGAAGGTAGAACTGCACCATCTCTCGGTCTTGCTTGACGTTGTCGCGAACGTAGACCCATGGCACGCCCGCATCGCTTGCGCCATTTTGTGGCGGTTCGCCGATGACCGAGTCGCGTGTGGCCGGTTCGTTTTCGGCGTTAGAATCGTCTTCTATCGATGGTGTGTCGGTCGACGGTGTCTCCTTTTCAGTCTGTTGCTCCGGTTCCGAACCGGGTTCGTCGCCGACCCTTTCGTCCTCTGGTTCCTCGGCCTCTTGGTTCTCCTCTTGATCGACGTCCTGCATCTCCGCGAACGGATCGCTTCCGGTCCCTTTCTTCATAGGCCTCCCACCTCTTCGATTTTCGTCGCCAGCTGATCGATTTTCTCGAGCGTTTCCATCTCGTGGTCACGCTGTCGATCTCGGTGGGTTTCGACATAATAGCGTGGGGTACACTGTTGGTCCCAGCACCCCTCGAAAAGCGACGATCTATTGCGGATTGTGACCGGCGCGGGATAGCCTCGATTTCGAATCTCCGTCATGTAGCGGTCTTGGTCCGCAGTCCGGCCCACTCCGTTCGGGACGGCCGACAAAACACCGATTTCCGCTTCGAGCCGATCTTCTAATCCGTCGACCAGTTCCTCCAGTCCGAGTACGCTCTGCATTCCTTTTCCGGTCGGTTCGACCGGAATGACGAGACTTCGAGTGGCCGAAACTGCGTTGTAGAGATGCGGACCCGCGGTCGCGGGTGGATCCACGACGATCACGTCGTATTTTTGCGGCACACCGGACTCGAGGAGCACCTGTCGAAGTCGATCGTAGGGATCGAACTCGTCGCTTTCGCCGAGGTCTTCCGCCATCTGTCGTGCCCGTTTCAAGAGGTCTTCGAGATTTTCGAGCATATTGTGGCTCGGTAACACGTCGAAACCGTACTCAGTCTCGAGAATGAGATCTTCGAGAGGGCCTTTCGGTCGATCGATCAGATGACGGACGATATTGTCGGCCTGACTATCGTCTCGCGGTGCGTCGACGTCGAGCAGGTACGTGAGCGATCCATTTTGCTGGTCCATGTCGATCGCGAGCACGTCGAATCCGTGGCCGGCGTGGCACTCGAGCAACGCTGCTCCGATGGTCGTTTTTCCAACGCCACCTGCTTCGGAGTACGTCGTGTACGTGAGCATGTTATTCGGTTAGTCTTCTTGAATATAATACTTCGCCACACCATACGGATAGGCTAACGAGTTAGTCTAACCAATAAAACCGTTCGTTCACCCCCATATTGTTGTCACATGTCTGTATGGCCGTCATCGAATATCGGTACTTCCCAACCGGTATGAGAACTGGAGCTAAAGCGTGGGTCTGATGGAGAAGATGTCCGGTTGAGTGAACGTGTTCAGTATCCCTCATCGAGACGGTGTTCTTGCGGACTCGAGCGTGAAAGAGCTAGCCGAAGACATCATCTGTCAGCTTCCCTTGCCGGGGATAGAGGACTCGAGTGGTCTGTGCACTGTTTGAACACGTTGTCGCCGAACCTGGGCTCGATGATATGAGGGGCATAGCTTGCAAACCTGGGTCGTTCAAAGGGTACGCCAATCACTCCGCCCCTCGAACCCAGTGAGATTTGGGCTGTCGTCATTCTCGCAGCAGTCAACCAGACTTCCATATAAGAGACGTGTAACGACAACGCTGCCTGTGATGATGCTGTCGTGGACTGGCTCCATACTCTCAACCATTCTGTCAAGCACGGGTTGTGACGACGATACAAGATTCAGTTGTCCGCTTTGTGTTCGTCTTGCTTTGAGTCTTGTTGGAGAACCTCTAGTTCGTGCTGCGATGGACTGTCGTCGCCCGCCCACGGCGGGGCGGGCGCGATCTCCCTGATGAATTCACGTTCAATGCCTTCTTTGACCGGATCAGATACGTACTGGAGGAAACGATAGAGCGGGCTAGGGAGATCGAGATGAATGGCGTCGGTGTGCCAGAAGCGTACGCATCGGCCGCGGGCTGAGCCAGCCCACAGCCTTGAGCCAAGCATCTGATGAGCGATAGCATTTATCTGGAACGCCGTCGCTCCGTCTTCTCGCTTCGGTTCTCTTCTGCTGTCGGCTCTATTTCGGCCGTGATCAGTTACCACATTGAGATTCACTCCAATCGTCTTGACTCAGCACCACTCACAAAGGAACACTCGGAGAGTACCGAATATTGTAATTAAGCGTGGAGGCTAGTCACCTATCCTAATTGGTTAATCCAAATGGGTGTCCCAACTGGTTATGCTTCCTGTTAGGGCTGTCGTGGAAGTTCCTTCTGACTGATGTGGTTCGAGCTCGTCGTTAGTTGATTGAATCCCGATACGATAGGTCTATTCGATGCACTGATTCGATCACTATGGCGTGCTGGTCAGAACCCTCTCGACCGGCGTGTCCGAATACATTTCCAATTTTCTCGATATCGACGGCCTATTCGACAGGCCTAACCGGTAAATACACACGAGTAGCAAAGCTGGTTAGCATAACTGATTATCCGTCCAGATCGTTCTCATGACCCGATATTGGTTAGAAGTTGACCTACTCGAGTAACCTATCTAGAAAGCCTAACCGGATATCTATTCTGACAAAGTCTTCCGGCTATTGTTCTCGATTAGCCTGCCTATCTTTGTCACGTTGGTGCGTTTCAAACTGCATCCTTCCTAACGAGGACAATCTGTTAGCCTATTCGATTAGTCTATTCGATTAGTCTATCGGATTAACTATACTGACGATCCTTTTTGATTTGTCTATACGGTCGGTTCAAGCGCATCAAAGGCCGATTGAGTTCCCTGAGATTGTTTGTGAAATAGTCTATTCGAATGGCCTAACGAGAAGGCCTAACCCATTAGAACGGCTTCTATTCGTAATAGCACCGATCCAGGTAATCTGCTCATCCGGCCTATCCGGATATTCTTCCCTGAAAGAATGTCTACTCAGGTAGTCTTTCTGGTTGGGCTAATTGAATGGCCTAATTATATCGTCTAACTGAATTACCTCCGTCAGACTTCCTCACCGAATGCGTCGACTGCAGCAACCGATCCGTGATCACCCCTCCTGTTGGAGCTCGCCAGTTCCGTTTCGAGTCGACAATCATTATCGATTAGCCTAACTGAATTGTCTAACTGGATCGTCTAACTGAATTGATTAACTGAATATGTTTTACATCGTTCGTGCGTTGAGTCGTTGCCCTCGATCGATGTCATTTACCCCACTTCTTTAAAGCCTAATTGATGAGTATAACTGATTAGAATGTATAGTTAGTTATTCGAATTAGTTCGACCGGACGTTTGTCAGAAGCCCCTGAGTCCATTCTGGAACGTGGATCGTCCGATTCTGGAATAACCTATTGGATAGCCTAACCGATTAGACGAATCAGAATGCCTGATCAGCGGGGCTTCCTGATTCGACGGACGAGCAGAGAACGGTCGACGAACTGCTATGGAAGTTAGGCTATTCGATTAGGCTACCTAATCGCCCTATCCGGACAACTGATTGTTTTTCTCTATGGGTCGAAGAATCATGTGACACACGATCCACCGTAGCAGTCAGTCACGATCCGGTTTCGATCAGTTCTGCCTCGCCATACGTATCATCGACGGACGTGACACGAACGGTCGCTTCGATCGCCGGCGTATCTGCCTCGAGAAAGAGGACGAATCCGCTCTCGGTTTTACAGACGAGCGTGCCATCGGATTTCTCGTCGACGATATCGACGGTTACGGTGTCTCCGGGTTCTGGTTTTCTACCTAGTGGCTCTCCACATCGCCAGCAGTCCGTGTCGTACTGGGCGGAACCCTCCGGAGCATTGTTCGCACCACACCGTGGCGTATCACACTTGATGAACGAATCGTGAATTCCTGGTTGATAGCGTCCCACATCGGTTCGAGGCTTCAGTCTCGTAAAAACGTGGCGTTCAGTTCGCGGACCCCTACCGCCTCACGGCTTTCGACCGGTCTAATGACAGACGCGGTCGGCGCTCGCCGATCGTGACCAAACACGTCTGACACGTTTGACCCTCGGCTGTAGTACGGAAATCGAGCGTCGACGTCGGCCCATTGCCAGTTGGCTTTACGTTCGTAGACCGCTCTAACGGCGGACAGGTATCGCTGGAAACATCGGGGTGTGGAACGGCCTTCCTAGTCGAGATCGACGTACTGGTTCTCCCACTCACGCCGGGCTTCGAGTTCTCGCGTGCCGCGACGAGTGACCGAATAGACGTTGGTCCGGCGATCCTTTTCGCCTTTTTCTACGAGTCCCTTATCGACGAGCGTATCCAGGTTCGGATAGAGCCGCCCGTGGTGGATTTCCTTCTCGTAGTAGCGCTCGAGTTCTTCTTTAATCGCGAGCCCATGCGGTTCATCCTGTCCTGCGATCACGTACAGCAAATCACGCTGGAATCCCGTGAGATCGTACATACTTCGATCCTTGGGACCAACGTATAAAATTCCGTCTATGTCTCGTGACGCAACAACCGGTCTCGAGTCGGAACGACGTCGCGCAATCGCCACGTCTGTCAGCAGTCGACCGTCATTCGACCGTCATGTGCGTCGGCGAGGGCGAACGCCTATGCTTCGCCAGGACCGAGATGGTCACTGACAACTGCCTCTCTGTTTGCAACTGTGGCCGAAATCGTCGCGATTGGAATCTCGTCGTCGAGTGTATCGAATGCTGACTGGAGATATGGATGGTCATCAACGCCGCTTTCGAGTTCCTCGTGAACGACTGGAACCGTGCAGATTCCAGAGAGTCCTGCAACCACCCTCAACTGGTCGATGTAAGCGAAATTCGAGAGGACAGTCGGTTCAGGACGCTTGGGTTCGTCGAGATATCGCCAGTCGTCACTGCGAGCGCGATGTCTCGTCATCTGCAGACGCATCATCGAATTCGAGTTCCGTTGCAGCCTCCGCCTCGTAGGCGGCATCTTCCTCATCTGCGAGCCCAAGCCGGAGTTCGACGTCGTGCTCACGGAGGATATCGCGCATCGTCCAGCGGTCGACATCAGCGAGTCGTGCAGCATCGCCGAGCGTGATCCGCTCGCGTTCGTAAAGGGCGACTGCAGCTGCAATACGCTCGTTTTCGTGGTCCTCGAAATACTCGCGCACGAACTCACGTAACGCATCGCTCTTGCCACCAAACACACCAGCCTCAACAGCACCCTCGATGAGGAGATTGAGATCGTCTGGATACGACCCGGTGATTCGTGCCATTGTTCTACTCCAGACTGCGACTTCATACTATTTATGAACTACGTCAGAATACCATATGCATTGAGACGGCCGGTCTCAACTACTGGTAGGAACACCGTGATAAACCGAATAAGACGATATCAATGCTGGCTTCCTCCAAACACACAGTTTCGGAGGATTGGTCAATTTTCGGTTGGACCCACATCGATTCGTAGTGGATTTCGTCAGTCAAGACCAGATTTCAAACCTTCAAGGGCGTATCTATCGAATGGATGTGAGAAATTGAAATGACTCTGACACTGCTGAACAGTGTTGCCACTCTCGAGCAGCGATCTCAGTGCGGTTCCAGTCGGTTAGTCGGGCGGGATTGATGCCGAGACCATAAAGGGAAGATTACAGAAAATCAAGGAAAAAGCCCACGACTTCACAGTGGGTGACAAACCATTTGGACGTGGTGACATCCTCCTCGCCGTTTACGGCGAGGCTTCCCGCCGCACCGCAAGCGGCTGGTGTGGGAACCTCGGGTTTGCACACCGACGAGTGCAGGGAGTACCACGCCCCCGTTATCCCTATCCAGTGGGGATTCGGGATTATCTCGTTATTTTCTGTCGGTATCCGACTCGTCCATTCGGCGGGATACCGTCGATGGGTACGGTCGGAATCCCAAATTTGTCCGATTGTCCCGGCATGGGAGCGGGCGTGCCGCCTCGGGTAGTGTGCGAGACGGTCCCCACCGATATAAAGACGGGGTGTGTCGGATTTACGCCCGCCCTGAAGGGCGGGATTCTCTCCTTGCACAAGATAGGAATGTCTAACGCATGCCCGCGTCTTTACAGTAGTTGCCGAAGTGCCTGAGAGATGGATTTCTCCGGTCGCAACATACAACGAGTATGGTCGCTACTGCCGAGGCACGGCAGGTCTGCCGTGCCGCAGGATCGCTTCTCTATCCGTCCATGGACTTCGGAGTGAAGGCCAATGGCACCTATACGAGTGAGGACTTCGCCAGAGTCCTCACTCGGAGTGCCTTCGAACGAGAGTTCACCAACACCAGTGCCAGACACCTCCAAATTGCCAGAGGTGACGACCTCGACCTCGAAGACCGGAGTCCGTTAGCGAAATCGTTCCTGTACAATCTCGGTCGGATGAACGCGGACGCCATCGACGCTCAGTTCGATGGCGTCCGCGACCAGGTCATCACGCAGACACGCAAAGCTCGTCGCTTTCCGAACACCGCAGAGGTTGCATTAGACCTCCACGAGTGGCTCTACTACGGTTCGAAGCAGACACCGATGGTGTCACGAATCAATCCTGACCGAGGGACCGATCTCGCCTACGTCTTCGTGACACTGTGCATTGTGTCACCGGCAGCGCGGTTCACGCTAGCGTCTGAACACGTTCCTCGGACCAACACAGCGTCCCTGATCGAAGCGATCCGCGAGGTGATCGAGACGGCCCGACGTACCGTCTCGATCGCCCGCATCTACTGTGATCGTGGCCTCTATCGGGTTGAATTAGTCGATGAGCTCGTCGATCTCGGTGTGGAGTTCGTCATGCGCGCACCCAAAACGCCAGGGATCAAGCGCGTTCTTGCCGAGCACGATGAAAGGAGATTTGTCACCGCCTACGAGTTGGTCAGAAAGCGGTCACCCACGATGCGTGTTCCAGTGACGCTTGTCGTCGTCCCGCACCACTCGCGGGACGACGACTCGCTGTGTCTGATCACGAACCGGGCACGGACAGTGGATGAAGCGGTGCCGCTCGGGCAAGCGTATCGACGTCGCTGGGGGATAGAGACCTCATATAGGAAGATCGGTGAGTTTCTGCCTCGGACCACGTCACCGGTGTTTGCGGTGCGGTTGTTCTACTTTCTGTTTGCTGTGACGCTGTACAATCTCTGGATCGTGGTGTGTCTGCTGCTTTCAGAGCAGCGGTGGACGAAAACGCAGCCAGCAGTCTCAACGGCGACGTTTCGGTTCTTCCTTGGGCCAGTGACGTATGGATAATCCTCGTCGGGGCGGCAGACCCGGGCTGGTGCCCGGGTCAGCGCGCTCCTCCGTACTGGTAAGTCTCACTACCGGCGTGAATTCCTCCTCCCGTCCGCCGCTGCCTACTCAAATTTCCGCTCGAACAACCGACTCAAGCTGTATTTGCGCGCCCCCATCTTACTTCAACGAGCGCTCTGCTGTCCGAATCGGCAACTACTGTTTAGGCGCGGGTCGAGTGGGAAGCCCGGGGCGACAACCGCCGTCAATAGCCGGGCCGGATATCCTACGCCGGTACGTTTAAGCGGCTGTCTGTCCTGTTTCAGTGTGCTACTCCGGTGGAGAGAGTCATACCAGAGAACACACGTATGCCGATGACTCGGCCGGAGACGGGGCCTGAGTGACCGGGCCACAGCCCTACCGAGGGAGGTAAACCGAGAGGTTCCCCCAGTATGCTGCTGGTTCCCTTGGAAGTGCGGGTTGAAACCTCGAAAGCCACGCTCGGCTGATATCCCATGGTGGGATGCCACGCCCTAAAGGGCGTGGAGGAGGTCACTCCCGTAGTCACTCACAATAAAGATGTACGAGGATATTCTGCTCCCGTTCGATGGAAGCGATGGGGCTGCGGAAACACTGCATCACGCCGCCGAGATTGCCCACTGGGACGATGCCACTATACACGTCCTCTTTGTAGCGGATACGACACGTGATAGCGTAACTGTCGTCGAAACCCAGGTCGTCGACGCACTCGTCCAGGAAGGCGAGGATATCGTCGAGGAGGCAGAGAAGACATTGCGCACACTCGGGGGAAACTACGATTCCGATGTCGTCCAGGGGAATCCAGCACCGACAATCGTCGAGTACGCCGAGCGATACGATCACGACCTGATTGTGATGCCAACACACGGTCGGAAGGGAGTGTCACGATACCTCGTCGGAAGCGTCACCGAGAAAGTCATCCGTCTGGCTTCCGTCCCCGTCCTTACCGTACGAATGCAACCCGACGAGCAACTGGCGTTCCCCTACGAGAACATCCTCATCCCGACTGACGGGAGTGCCAATGCGACCCACGCTGCCGAGCATGGTCTCTCCCTTGCAGCGTCTTGCAATGCGACCGTCCACGCACTATCTGTCGTGGACGATACTTCGCTCGGTCTGAATGTCCGCTCGAACATCTCGGGACGAGAACGCAAGCAGACTGCGACCGATGCTGTTGACGACCTCGTGTCAGAGGCGGAGACACACGGCGTCACGAACATCGTCCGCCACACCGAACACGGGACACCGATCGAAGTCATACTCGAAACGATCGAATCGAGTGATATCGATGCTGTCGTGATGGGCACCACGGGAAGACGTGGAACTGATCGAATCTTGCTCGGGAGCATCGCCGAAAAGACAGTCCGCTTGGCGACCGTACCCGTCATCACGGTTCAACACGGAGAGTAGCGGCTCCGTGAGGCCTCTCGTGACTGTCGAACTTCCTTGCTTGCTTACAATCGGACTAAGGGAATGCCCCGGGGCGCGACCCCGAGGCGGTTCACCATCACCGAATGATCGCTCGTCGACGTGGACGCTTACATCCGGAGTCAGCGTGATCCATCCAAAAGACTATAGCAGCTTCTGAAACAAAAACAAATACTAGTAAATGCTCCTGTCCGCCACTCTGCTCGAGGCCAATTCTTTGTGCCCCATTCTCTTAATCAGCGTCGACGGATTCTACTCGGAAACATCGATTACCCGTATGGGCGCTGTGGTTCTCCTCGTGCTCCTCGGTCTTTCTGCGTTCTTCTCGTCTTCTGAAATCGCGTTGTTCTCGCTCGCCAAGCATCGTATCGACGCCCTTATCGAGCAGGGAACGCCCGGTGCGGAAACGGTTGCAGACCTCAAATCGAACCCGCACCGGCTGCTCGTGACGATCCTCGTCGGGAACAATCTTGTCAACATTGCGATGTCCTCAATTTCGACTGCCATCGTCAGCTTCTATTTCGATCCTGGGTCCGCAGTGCTCATCTCGACGTTCGGTATTACGGCGATCGTCCTCCTCTTCGGTGAAAGCGTCCCGAAATCGTACGCCGTCGAGAACACGGAGTCGTGGTCGTTACGGATCGCCCGGCCGCTCAAACTCTCTGAGTATCTGTTGTTCCCACTGGTCATCGTCTTCGATTACCTCACACGGCTCGTCAATCGCGTAACGGGCGGACGGACAGCGATCGAGGACTCGTACGTGACACGCGACGAAATCCAGGAGATGATCCGGACGGGTGAACGCGAAGGCGTCATCGACGAAGACGAACGGGAGATGTTCCAGCGCATCTTCCGATTCCGAAACACGATCGCCAAAGAGGTGATGACGCCGCGATTGGACATCGTCGGCATCAACAAAGAGGCACCGCTCAACGACGCAATCACTCACTGTCTCGAAAGCGAGCACCGACGTCTCCCGGTGTATGCTGGTTCCTTGGGTGACATCCTCCCATGACTGCAGTCATTGGCTTCCCACGCCGTACCGCACCGCGCTGGATTGGGTGTTTGCAGGTTTGCGGGCCACCGTCGCGGGCGGGGTTGGAATCCCCGCCCGCGACCCATGTAGCGAGGGATGGGCCGCTGGCGGTGCCACGCCGCCGGTACTCCTATCCTCGCCCCGTTCGGATCCGACGTTTTGGTTCCGCCGGAACCAAAACGGGGCGTCAGCGGACTCGGAGTTACTTGTCTCGCGTATTGAAGCCCGACGCTTGGTTTTTGTTCCCACGAAGGGCACGTCCCGTTTCCGGGATGGGCGGACACTCGAACCGCCAGTTTCGGGCCATCGGTTGCCGAAGGGGTCGTACCCTTCAGACCGACACGACAAGCGACGCGGGCAACGCTCAAAAGCGTTGCCCGCAGGATGTGTACGGTGCGTATCCCACGACTGAAGTCGTGGGTTTTGCGCCTGTTCAGCACTATAACATCGTCGGAACTGCTGATATTCACGAGCTCATCGCAGCCTACCGGGATGGCAGTGCCGAGGACACGCCTCTTAGCGATCTGGAACTCTTGAACCCCCCTCACCATGTCCCGGAAAGTAAACGTGTGGACGAACTGCTCAGCGAGATGCAGGCTTCGCGAACCCGGATGGCAGTCGTTATCGACGAATTCGGGACGACAGAGGGACTCGTGACGGTAGAGGACCTTGCCGAGGAGATTGTCGGAGAAATTCTCGAAGGGACGGAGGATGCACCGATAACACAGCTTAACAAGACGACAGCACTTGTTCGCGGTGACGTAGATATCGCCACTGTAAACGAGCGACTCGGTCTGAACCTTCCGGACGGTGAGGAGTTCGAGACGATTGTAGGCCTCTTGTTCAACCGGGCTGGACGGCTTGTTGAGCAGGGAGAAACGTTCGATGTTGACGACGTACAACTGCGGGCTGAGACGATCGACCAGACCCGAATTAAACAGGTTCGAATCCGCACCGACCACACCGACCAATCGAAGGCTCCCTCAGAGTCAGCTGTCGAGGCAGAGAGTCCAGACTCGAATGAAATTCCCGCTGGTGAGTAAGACAGGACAGATGTTTCTTCCCACTACCAGTCTGGATTCGCTGTATTCCTCCGTATTTACGTCCCTGTCCAGTGATTTCACAACCGGAATTCTCGAGTACGGTCAGACAGTGGTTGATAGCGCGACTGGCTGGCCCGGTCTGGGAATCATCTTTGTCTACTCGTTTTTGATCGCATTCGTGCTTCCTGGCCCGAGTGAGGTCGTACTTGCTGCTCCCCTTAATCTCGGGATTCCTCTTTGGGGACATCTTGGACTCATTATGAGCATCAGTGCGGCGGGAAAAGCCGTTGGTAGTCTGGTGGCCTTCCATCTCGGACAGGAGGCAAAAAAGGCTGGCCCGATCGTTCGGTGGTTACGTCAGTCTCGGTTTGATGTCGTCGAATGGTCCGAACGACGGACCGTTTCGCTCGCTCGACAATATGGATACAGTGGATTGGCTCTTGCCCTGTGTGTCCCGTTTTTCCCGGATACGATTTCGATCTATGCGTTCGCCATACTCGAAGAGGACTATTTGAAGTTTGCAATTGCCACGTTTGTGGGGAGCTTGGGGCGACTCGTCGTGACGCTCTCCCTCTTTGGTGGTGCAATCACCGTCCTGTGAAGACGATTCTTGACCAGAGCCACATGGAAGGAATCCTTGCCCCTGATCACCTACCCGAATGTGTAGTCTGTGGCGACGACCTGAATGATGGAGCGGTAGACGATCGGATCGGGTTGTAGTAGCCGGATTTATACGTCCGACCTCGTAACTAACCCATATGAGACATATTGGACTCAAGATCCGGATGGCCGTCGTCGGTGCCATCCTTGCGTCGTTCTATCTCGTCGCCATCGCCGCAGCGATGGTGGCGTTCGGCCAGGGCGTCCTCCCGATCGCAATCGTCGGCAGTCTCCTCCTCGTCGGTGTCCAGTACAAGATCGGGAAGTGGGTCGCCTTACGAAGCGTTGGTGCTGAGGACCTCCCCGAGAACCAGTACTCACAGATCCACCAGTTCGTCGAGCAGGTATGCCGCGACAAGAATATGAAGAAGCCATCGCTGAAAATCGCTAACATGGGCGTGCCGAATGCGTTCGCGGTCGGCCGCCGCGGCAACGGTACCGTCGTCATTTCCCGAGAACTCATCCAGCTGCTCGACCGCAACGAACTCGAGGGTGTCGTCGCCCACGAGCTCGCACATATTGACAATCGCGACGTCGTCACGATGCAGCTCGGACAGGGCATCGCGTCCATCGTCGCGATCGTTGTCCAGTACATCGTGCTATTTACGGGCGATAATGATCTCGCGGATTTCTTCCTCGCCATTGTCGTCGGGAATCTCGTACAGTTCCTCGTGATGCTGTTTGTGCTCGCCATCTCCCGGTACCGCGAATACGTCGCTGACGCCGACGCAAAGGGGGTCATCGGGGGAGGCGAACCACTCGCTCGTGCCCTCGAAAAAATTCATCAGGGGAATCAGCAGGCCCAACAGTCTCCTCAGCACGATCGCGGCCGAGTTCGAAATGATCGACGCCGCGACGCGAATGTTGACCAGCAAGTAAGCGCGCTCTGTATTTCCAGCCCCGACCGCGGTTTCCTCCAGAAAATCGTCTCCACACACCCACCGATGGAGAAGCGCATCCAGCGGCTCCGATCGTAGATGCCCGGCATCCGCGAACTCCTTGCGGTCGTCCTCGGCATCCTGTTGGGCATTGTGCTGCTCGCTGCGCCGCGAACGGCCCTCCAGTTATCCGTGCTCGTTGGCCCGAACCGCCGACGCCGCGGTGACTACGGCACTGACCAACCACTCCCCGATCGGTGGACGTGGATCGCTCGTGGGTTTGGTATTGCATGTCTCGCCATTGCTGCGTTTATCGCCTATCAAACGTATTCCTGATCGCTCTGTCGAAGAGGAGCACCGAGTATCGAGTCATGTACGAGAACGTCTTCATACCGACGGATGGATGTGCGAAAGCGGTCCACGCTGCCGAGCATGGTCTCTCATTTGTAGCGTCTCTCGAGGTGACCGTTCGCGTGCTGTGTGCCGTGGAGTACGACGGGGCTTGTCCCTGAGGCACTTCACAGGCTGTCGAGGCAGATGCCCCGACCTCAAGGGTCGGGGAGGAAGCCAACACTTGGGAATAAGTCCACACCAGAGACAGACCGACTCCCGAATGAATAAGTAAGTGAAGGCGATAATGTGAAACACAGCGGAGTACCGTCGTTCCGCCGTCATCAAGCTCGACACGCCCGAAGGAGCTGACAAGCACCTCGACGAGACTGTCGAGCAGTTCAAACACTGCGCCAACACCGCAAGCGAATGGTGCTGGCATGGCGACGACGGCTACCACGTTACCTCGAAAGCCAAAGCTGAACGCGCTCTCTACGACCAACTCAAAGACGAGACAGACCTCACCGCAAACCTCGTCCAGAAGGGCATTCGCAGAGCAGTCGAAGCCGTCAAAAGCGGAGTCGAACGACTCAAACGAAGTGAGAAAACGTCACAACCTCACTTCTCGTCAGATAGTGCGGTGTACGACAAGCGAAGCGCGACATTCCACCGCGACCACGTATCCCTATCCACCGTAGACGGGCGCGTTGAGTGCGACTACATCCTTCCCGACGACTCGGAGACACCACCGGCCAAGTACGTCTCTGACGAGGACTTCGAGTTTCGGATGGCCCACTTGCAGTACCGTGACGGCGACTGGTACCTCCACACTTCGATGCGAAAAGTCGAAGAAGACGAGGCGTCGTCTGAATCCGAGTCCAAGCACAGAACAGTCCTTGGTGTGGATTTGGGCGTCAACAACCTCGCAGTCGCTTCAACAGGGCAATTCTGGTCGGCAGACGAGTTCAACCACTGGCGTCGAGAGTACGAAAACCGACGTGGCTCACTCCAACGGTGTGGCTCTCGTCACGCCCACGAGAACATCGAAATCGTCGGTCGAAAAGAGTACGGTCGCTTCGAGATACACCTGCATACGGTAGCAAACGAAATTATCGAGGAGGCCGTCGAAAACAATTGTTCGCACATCGTATTCGAGGACTTGACATACATCCGCAAGAACATTCCTGAAGCGACGTGGCAACACGTCTGGGCGTTCCGACGCCTCTACGAGTACGTTGAGTACAAGGCTGAGGAACACGGTGTCAAGGTTGTGCAGGTTGACCCGCGTAACACGTCAAAGCGTTGCTCGAGGTGTGGGTTTACCCACGACGACAATCGGTCGGGAGAGACCTTTGGGTGTCAGAAATGCGGGTACGAGAACCATGCCGACTACAACGCATCAAAGAATATCGGATTGCAGTATCTCCGTCGCAGGCAAAATGCAGGCGATGGAGGCGCACCTGTAGACGTGCGCCTGAATCGCGGGACGCTGAACGTAAGCGGGGAGTACGTGCCCCCTGCCTCGACTCAGGCATAGAACGGGAGTCCACGCGAAAGCCTCGGGGCTTGACCCCGAGGCAGTTTACACCCCCGGTTTCCATGCGTGAGAGGGTGTAGGGTTGCCGAGAAGGATCGTACAGGAGAAATATTTGATTTATTGTATGTACATGAATACAGAATGTACAATTCTTCTTACTTACTTAGTAGCATATATATGGCGCAAGTTTTACCTCATCTTGTCTTGATTGTCTTTTCGGACGACATGAAAAAGATAACGAAACGGCGCCAGTTCCTGAAAGGATTTGCAGCGACGACTGTCGGCATTGCAGCCACGACACCTGCAAGCGGTACTGATCAACAGACAACCTATCTCATTACCAGTAACGGAGAGGACGCTTCACATCGAATCGAGCGAGCGGGATACACGATTCGGAACGAAATCCCAGCCGCAAACGTTCAGATTGTTACGGGTCCAGCGAACACAGCAGATGATCTTCAGGCTGTCACTGGTGTCCAAGATGCCGTGTCGGATGTCGCCTACAAAATAGGCGGTTCGACTATCGAAGCCCCCGACACAACCGATGCTAAATACACTGATCGTCAGTGGGACAAACAGATCACCGATGCGTTTGACGCACACACAACCTCGACTGGGAAAGGGACACGTATCGCTATCATGGATACGGGAATCGATGCTGTTCATCCTGACCTCGAAGACAATGTGAATACCGATCTGGGACGGTCGTTCATCGACGGCGAAGTTGGCACAGATACGAGACCAGTTCATCCACACGGCACGCACGTCGCAGGAATTGCTGGCGGAACCGGCGACCAAGGCATCACGGGCATGGCTCCCGACACAGAGCTCGTTCCGCTCCGCGTCTTCCCGAAAGAGGGGCCGCTCCTCGAGAAGATGAGTGACTGCTTGCTCGCGCTCGATTATGCCGCCAGTATTGGTGCCGATGCGGTAAATATCAGTCTCGGTTGGAGTCCACGCCCGCCTGAGGAAAATCAGATATCGCGTGACGTTCGGCGTGTAGTCGCCAAACGCGTCGTCCAAAGCGCTCTGGAACGCGGCACGATAGTCGTTGTGTCAGCAGGCAATTCGAACTTCGATCTTCAGCATGGCGGCTATCGGACTATGTGGACCAGCCTGCCGAACACGTTCTCGGTGAGTGCAACCGGTCCAGATGACGAACTGTCGTTCTACTCGAACTACGGTACGAGTGATATCGACGTGGCCGCGCCCGGCGGTGGCTACGGAACAGTGGAGAAAACTCTCTCATCGGAAACCGAGTGGCCATTCCCAACGAACCTCGTGTTCTCGAGTATCCCCAATAACTCGTATGCGTACTACCAAGGGACGTCGATGGCTGCTCCCCAAGTGACCGGACTCGTTGGACTTATCAAGGATAAGGATCTTGCTCCAGACCTCAACACCTACCAAGTCGAAGAGACGATCAAGCAGAATGCAGAGATAAGTCCCGGTCAGGGTGACCCTGAATTCGGAGCAGGCAGAATCAATGCTCTAAAGACAGTCAGATCACTCACATGATGCCGACTTAGGCCGGTATTCTCGCGCCTCAGCGTCGGGAGGGCGTCAATCCACCTCTTCTGCAATCTCACACGGCGACGCCGACGATCCATCGCCACCGCTGTTCGACGGTCCCGTCGAGTGAGTCGAGCAGTTCACGCGCCTTCGCAACGCGTTCCTCGACTGGGAGCTTCGGGTAGAGACGCGCTGCCATCGCCGGAATGGCGTGGAAGCGCCGGACTGACTCGGCCGTCGTCGCAAACCGCCAGGTACCGGCGGTGACGGCAAACTCGTCTTCGAAGGCCGTCTCGACGTCCTCGACTCCTGTGGGTGACCGGGACTCTCGGGCGAGCCCATCGAAGATGTCCGTTCCGTCAGTGTTGGTCCAGCCGAGCGGTGCGACGGCGCCGACGACCCCGTCCGAACGCACGACTCGGGCGGCCTCTCGCGTGGCGATCGCTGGATCGGGAACGAGAAAGAGCGACGCGGTAAACGCAACCCCGTCGAAGGACCCATCGACGAACGGCAGGTGATCGAAGTCAGCCTCGACCCGCGGCGCGGACTCGACTTCTCGTAGCATCTCGCGGCTGAAGTCCAGCGCGACTGTCCATCGTGATCGCTCGGCGAAAATATTCGTACTCACACCCGTCCCGGAACCGGCATCGAGGACGGAGTCGAACGGCCCGTTCGCTCGAGCCGACATCTCGGCGGCCAGAAGCCGCGCGAGTGCGGTGAAACGGCCGGTTCGTCGCTCGTAAGCAGCGTATGCGGAGACACTGTCCTCGAAGTTCGTCCGGACGATGGATTTCATACTCCTCGGAACGGGCGGCGACGAAATATGCGTTCTCCTCGGTCTGGCGCCGTCATTCGACGTACCGTCCGTCGATCGGTCGATCTCACGTAGGTTCGAATTCCGTCCACATGCGCGTCGACGACACCAAATTGCATCGATGGTCTATCAGAGGGTGAACAGGCCCGTCGCGTACATGAATACCAGTCCGATCGCGAATCCCATCATGTTCGGTGCGGATCGTATCGAGCCCGTCCGACGCACGATATCACCGATATCGAAGACGACTTGCAACAGTGCCCCGACCCCGATGGCGAGAAACAGCGTGTTCAACAGCGGCGATTGCGTCGAAACGCCGATCCAGCCGCCGAGGATGGCGGGTGCGCCCGCGAGCAGGCCGAACGCCACGAAATGCACGAGCGACGGACGGTTCCCGTCGGCAAGGGGGGCGATGATAACCGGACCTTCGGTGACGTTGTGTATCATGAACCCGATGATGAGAAACATCCCGAGTGAGGTGCGTCCGGTTGCGAACGCAGCGCCGATTGCGAGCCCCTCTGCGAGATTGTGGAGGCCGATCCCGAGCGCAGCGGAATATGCGAGCGACAGTCGGGACTCCCCTTCGTCATCGGTCAGCCAGTCCATCACTGCCTGAAGCAGCAACCACGCCCCCGAGATGCCGAGCACCACGAGAAGCGGTCCGGAGTACCCCGACGGAACTGACTGTGCGGTCTCGAACGCTTCGAACCCGCCGTCGAAGATGAGATAGCCGAGGACGCCCGCGGAGAACGCGAGCATCGCGTTGAGCCACTTCTTGCTCATCGTCTGCATGAAGGGGAACCACATGATGCCGAGCGCGATCGGAACGATCCCGATGAGGAATCCGATGACGGTGAGGGTCCAGACGACTTGCCCGGTCAACCCGGGTGAGGAATTCGCGGCCACGATGGTCGTACTGAACGTCGCTCCGTTATCTGCGATGACCGTCACGCTGTAGTCGTATTCCTCCATCCACGAGTACGGAATTTCTATCGTGGCACTTTCCAGCGGCTCGAGCGTCCGATCTCCGCCAGCCCCGGTCATTTCGAATTGCCAGTTCGCGTCGTCGACGTGGACCTGCGAGATCGTAACGGGTTCGGGGGCGTTGTTCGTGACGTGGAGACGAATCGTATCGTCGTTCGGAAGGGTCGTGTAATCTATCGACACGTCGGGCAACGGTTCGCCACCGTCCACTCCGGCGAGTGGCGTCGTCGCCACGAACCCACCGACGACGAGCCCTAACAGGAGTATCGGAACGACGCCGATCACCCATCGTGGGAGGCCGAAGGGCCGGTTCGGTGACTGTGTGACGCCGCCGTCCGATTTCGGATCGGTCGTCATTTAGTTCACCTCGAAAAAGCTCATCCAGCCGAGTTCTGCGAACTCGGACTGGTGAGCGTGGAACATGTACAGTCCTGGCTCGTGGTTGCTGTAGTCGAATTCGAGGATTCCCCGCTGTGCCTGACACATCAACACCGTGTCGATGGTTTTGCGATTCGGGAACAGCGTCGTGCCGGCGTCGTAGTAGTCGAAGAACTGCGAGTGGCAGTGAAACGAGTTCACGAAGTCGAACTCGATCATGTTCAGGAGGTGTACTCGCTGCAGTTCGTTGCGGTCGATCTCGATCGGGTGTTTCGTCTCGCCGGCCTCCCATTCGCCGTTGAACGCGTCGGTCTGAGCCGGTGCATAGCAGAACCCCCGTGTATTGACGGCGTAGACCTCGTTATCGCCGTCAAAGTTGGTATCGAACCCGTTCATGATCATGACCATCTCGTCGATGCCGTCGAAGCCCTCCGGACTGTAGTCTGCGTGGGAGATCATGTTTCGACTTCGCGCCCGTTCGGCGGCCATCTCGCGAACCTCGTCCGTGATCGGGCCGTGGTAGTCGATGTACTTCCGTGGATTTTCCCTGACGTTCTCCGGCTTGGGGTCGACGATCATGCTCCCGTACATGCCGCGGTGAACGTGCGCCTTCAGCGGGAGCATGTGGCAATGATAGAGATGGGTCCCCACCGGCTGGGCCTGCCACTCGTAGGTGAACGACTCGCTGCTATCGATAAGTCCCGGGCCGTTCTGTGGTGTCCCGTCCATCCGTGGGTTGAGATTGCGGAGATGAGGATGGATCGTGTGGCCCATGTCCGGAAACGCGTTCGTGAAATTGACCCGTACTAGATCGCCCTCCTCAACGCGGATGGTTGGCCCGGGCACTTGCCCGTTGAACGTCCACATCGGAAACGAGATCCCCGGAAGGATTTCCTGTTCGATCGGAATCGCGACGAAATTAAACTCCCGAACGGTTTGGCCGTTCTCTTCGTAGATGCCGGCGTTTAGACCGAAGTCGTTTTCACCGAATCGTGAAGGACGCTCGTTCGTCGAATCTCCCGTGTTGAATTCCCGTAGGAAGCCGTGGGGATCGAATTGCTCCTCGGTGTAGGTTCCGGGTGCGCCGAACCCCATCGTTTCGTCGTTCGAATCGTTGGTGTCGTCGTCCGATCGAGTCGCGCCCGTTCCCACGATCGCGGAGCCACCTGCGATAGCGAGTCCGCCGAGGACTGCCCGCCGAGAGACGCCGTCGTGATTTTTCACCGAGTCGACCAACCGCTCCTCGAGACTCCGGGTGACTGTTCCTGCGTCGTCTTCGTGTATCGCCGAATCGGATTCTTGTCGATTACTACTCATCCGTGTGAATAGGTGCCAATGTGGCCGCAAAACATATAGTAGTTTCTATCAAACTTGGAGTTTAGATCCATCTAAAATACGAGTGTGTTCCACACAATCGCGTCTAGCACAGCGTCTCTCGAGACGAGCTTTTGAAGGTCCTTCCAAAATTTTGTCGCAATCCGACCGAGAAAATCATTCTGAATGTGAGTATTAAATAACGACTAGCTCTCCATCGTCTCCGCCTGCGCCCCGTCCTCGACCGATCCGTCAGTAGTGAATCGCTTCGGGGTCACGCCCCGCGGCATTCGCCTCGATCGCCTGTAAACAGCCGCCCGATCGTGATCGGCGTGTGATATGGACTCCTGTAACAGGATGTCATAGAACTGTTCACACCATCAGTGCTAGATTCGTAGCGCGTTAGATTCAGAGCGGCTATGTCAGGCCAGCGACCGGGTTTTGAGAGGGGCAAAACGGCTTCTTATTCCGTAAACGAGGACAGCTATCGCGCTTACAGTCGTCCCGACCATGAAGGGGATCAGCAGAAATTCGCGGGGCGACTGAACGACTACTGGCCTCCCGAGTATGAGAACGTACGCACGGAAGTACGCACGGGATAATACGCTATCAAATACGAACGCTCCAAGGAACCCGCCAAGACTGACAAGCCCAACGCCAATAGTCCATAACAATCGCGTTCGTAGTTCTAGAGCGCGGCGTTTGGTGTCGGTATAGACGATTCCCATGACGAGGAACGTGACGAGGGGTGAAACGAGGAGGGGATGCAGGTACATACTATCTGTAAACAAAGCAACTTCACATAAAGGTAGATACTATATTGCTATGGCTTCACTTCGGGAGTCTCGCATTGTCGCGGGAGGGGAAATACGCAGAGATACTTAGCGGCTGTACGCCGACTCAACGGTTGGAACAAACTCTTGGTAAGAGTTCAATGACGCCCTCCTCCTGGAAGTCATGTCCGGTGAAACCGCGAACCGTCCTGGGGGTGCAGTAGTACATCGGTACAGCAGACCGTATGAACCGTTTCGTCCGACAGTATCGACGGCCCTGTTTGCCAGCCGAATCGTCAGGTCACGATCCTGGCGTTTGCGGTCGTTCCTCGAGTGCTGACAGTGGCGATAGCGGTATGCTCTTTTTATTTTGTTGACCGGAGCAGAGCATATTCTGTCTCTCGCCGCCGCCTCTCGATTCATCGTATAAGAATCCAATAGAGAATAGGGAAATTACAGTAAAAAGTAGTACTGATTCAATTAAAATCACGAAATTCTATTGATGCTGGAGAAAGAAAGTTTATGGTTCGATAGTGCCCCTCCCAGATTGCATGGCACGCGACGAACCGGTACGGGACACTGCGAGTTCCGCCGAACTGACAGCTATAGTAGTCGTTGAAAGTCAGTGCACACCCCACTCGCGAATTCGCGGCCAGTGAGGCTTCGCTGGCCGCTTCACTGCGAGTGGTGAGTAAATCGTTTCAACGACTACTATAGTACCGACGAACGGAACAACGCCAGCCTGATTGACCGGCGGTCGTACCTGTAGGGAGCAACGCGACGGCAGTCGCGGCGAGCGTTGGTACGAGTGCGGTGAGCGCGGCCGAGGGTGACTACGAGGTCATCGAGGCGCGTGGCCAGACGATCACCATCGACGCCGGCGAAACCTGGGAGAACAAGCTCATCGACCTCGGAAATGGGAATACGATCACGATTATCGCCAAGGGAACGAACTGGACCGTTCGGAACATCGAGTTCCGCGGAACGCTCGGTGCGACGGGAACGGCACCGAACAGCGGGTCCGTCTTCGGGACCGCCGACACCGGCGACGGCACCTCGACGCTCGAGAACATCTTCTGGAGACGCGGCAACCCCGATCGGCCGTCGAACGAGCGTCCGCTGCTGATGTGGGTCGGTCCCGACCACAGTGGCCATCTCGACGTCAGGAACGTGCATTTCGGACATACCGGTTGTAATGGGATCTACGGGTCCGCGCCCGCGTACAACGGCGACCGTGGCACAATCCACATCGACGGCTGTTATCCCTCCGACAACCACCACACGGCGTTCCGCATCGGTGACAACGGCTGCAAGATCACTGACTCGGTCGTCTACAAGAGTGGAATGCGAGCCGCGAACCGCGGAATCTGGGTCTGGTCGGATAATTACGGTGGTGATGCCACGATCGAAAACACACACGTCATTACCAACGGCGCTGGTGGCGGCATCGTCACGCACAACTCACCGTCCATCGAGATGGACCACGTGTACCCCGATGACGGCACCGGGACACACAGCGGTCCCGAGCACTCCGTCCCGGATGGTTGTCCCGAGAGTCCCGAAGCGGCTGCCAGCGGCGCCAGAACACCCTCATAGTACTGTCCAAAGAAGTTTACCGCTCTGAACCTAACGAGGGGGAGCTCACTCGAGCGTGGCGATTAGCATGAACGTCTCTGGCCTGACCGCTTCGAACGCGATATGGAACCCGTGTTCACGGAGTCCGGTTGCTGCTTCGTCGGCGGTGTATCGCTCGTCAAGCGGCGGACCGTGGTCCCCCGATCCAGTCGCCGCCCAGTCGAGGATGACGAGTCGCCCCCCCGGCTTGAGGACTCGGTTGATTTCGGCGAGTGCGTCGTCTTCAGCGAACTCGTGATACGTCATCGTCGAAAACGCCGCGTCGACGGAGTCGGTGTCGAAGGGGAGGTCGCTCACGCCGGTCGTGACGAGGTCGACGTTTTCGGGAACGCCTTTCTCGCGATAATACTCGTGCATCTCCTCCTGCATGTCGACTGCGTACACGTCGCCCGCATGCGATGCGATGTCATCGGTGTAGAACCCGGTCCCGCTGCCGAGGTCCGCGATGGTGTCGGTCGATGTGGGCTCGAGCGCCCATAGCAGTTCTTCGGCCGATAGATAGCGGTAGCGTTCGCCCGCTTGCTCGAGCTTGTCGGCCCGTGACGCGTCGAACGTGTGATGTCCCATTAGTGGAGTTTCTCGAAGGCGTCGTCGACGAGTTCGCCGGTCGTTGCGATGATATCGGTCATCTCGTCGTCGTCCGGTGCCATGCCGACGAGACGGGCGATTCGCATGATCGAGACGTGATAGACTCGCTGCTTCCCAGGTTCTTCCTCCCAGATGACGACGTTACAGGGGAACAGCGCGCCTAGCGCTCCGTCGCTGGCGTCGAGGGCGCGGTCGGCTACCGCCGGATTGCAAGCGCCGAGGACGTAGTAGGGATCCCGGCCGGCGTCGACCTTTTCGTTGAGCAACTCCGACGGGGAGAACTCGACGGGAACCCCGAAGCCAGCCTCGGTGAACACCTCTCGGACGTGTTCGATGGCCGGTTCGTGGTCCATCTCGAGCGTCGTCTGCATTGCACCGATGTCGTCCGGATCTATCCGGGTCGGATCGATAGGAAGCGTCATTCGTGTATAATAGTGGGGTGTCCAAGCAAAATCCTTTCGACACGGGATTTCCAGCGGTATCCGGTGGCGTTTTCGAGCGGCAGAAGGCGGTGATCGAACAGTTCTACCCGGGTTCTCAGGTCCCGTTCTGTCGATGGCAACTTCGAGGGGTGACTCCGTAGGTCGCGTTCGAATCACCGCTGTTTCCGACGAGCACGGTACTCGGTGCGGACGAACATCTCGTGTCGGTCGGAGGTCGAAATCTGATCGAACCGATGGTTTCGAACGGCGTGCGATCAGCTCGAAACGGTATGTCACTGGTTGCAAAACGACATCGTGGCCGGCTGGAGGCTCGGCCGCAGGGACTCGCACAGTCCTTCGTACAGTATCTCCGTCGCTTGCGTACGTTCGGCTGTCGACGGGATGTCTCATCCGTACTCTGTTCGGTAGTGGAACCGTATCGGTTGCCGGATGGGTACTCGGTATCCGAACGCCGACCGGGTTATCGAAAGCCCGTCATATCCAACCATGAGGGCTAGAAGAACTATTACTAATGGCCGATGATAACCAGATACCTTCTGCCGACACCCAGAGGCACCATCCTTCCCCCACTTTCATCCAGTTTTCCAAACTACCCCAGTTTCGCCTATCCCCCTCGTCACCCCCGTTTTCCCGACTCTGCCAGTTTCGCCGCTTCGAACTCATCGGGTGGGACAGGCCGATCATCTCGAGGCCAGTCGCCGAATCACTCGACCACGACGATGTCCATCGTCTGCCAACCGACTCACATAGTGCACTGTATTGTGCCCATCACACAAAACACCTAAGGCGCTGCACCTCGAACTGCCAGCTATGACCGACGACGAGACACTCGAGGAGATTCGTGAGCAGAAACTCGAGCAGCTTCGCGACCGTGCTGCGGAAGAAGACAGTGACGAAAACGAAACGACTCGAGAGAGTCCGACGGAGCCGTTCCCAGTTCAGGGATCGGCGGGTCTGAACGAAGCCGTCGCTGACCACGATGTCGTCCTGGTCGACTTTCACGCTGAGTGGTGTGGCCCGTGTCAGATGCTCGAACCGGTCGTCAAGTCGATCGCGGACGACACCGATGCAGCCGTCGCGAAGGTCGACATCGACGACAACCAACCGCTCGCTGCCGAGTACGGTGTCCGCGGGGTCCCCACGCTCATTCTCTTCGTGGACGGACAACCAGTAGAGCGACTCGTCGGAATGCAAAACGAGTCGCAACTCCGGAACGTCGTAGAGAGCCACCTCTAAGGTGACATCCTCCCATGACTGCAGTCATGGGCTTCCCACGCCGTACCGCACCGCGCTGGATTGGGTGTTTGCAGGTTTGCGGGCCACCGTCGCGGGCGGGGTTGGAATCCCCGCCCGCGACCCATGTAGCGAGGGATGGGCCGCTGGCGGTGCCACGCCGCCGGTACTCCCATCCTCGCCCCGTTCGGATCCGACGTTTTGGTTCCGCCGGAACCAAAATGGGGCGTCAGCGGACTCGGAGTTACGTGTCTCGCGTGTTGAAGCCCGACGCTTGGTTTTTGTTCCCACGAAGGGCACGTCCCGTTTCCAGGATGGGCGGACACTCGAACCGCCAGTTTCGGGCCATCGGTTGCCGAAGGGGTCGTAGCCTTCGGACCGACGCGATAAGAGACGCGGGCAACACTCAAAAGCGTTGCCCGCAGGATGTGTACGGCGCGTATCCCACGACTGAAGTCGTGGGTTTTGCGCCTGTTCAATACTATAAGCGGATCACTTCTGCCGTGACCCGTCCCGTATCGAACTATGTGACTCCTGCGAAGAGAGAAGCGTTCAACTGGCACCCGAATCCCTCTAGTAGTGGAGCGACCGTTCTTGCGAGTCGTGGTCGACGACCATGGTATCCAATGATACCCGACAGTCATGGGCGCCGGTTTATTCGGGTATCGCGAGCACCATCGGACCGACGGGTGCGGTCTCGTGGAACCCCCAAACCTCCTCGACATATCTCGAGGCGCTCGTCACCCCTCGGATCAGGCGCTGTGAACTGACTCCTGCTTGGATTTCGTTTCGAATCATTCCGCGAGGAACCACTGGATGATGCTTCCCTCGGCCCTGTTGAGTATTTCGCTGCAGGTTACCTTCGAGATGTCGAGTCGGTCGACGACATCTGTTGGTGTCGCTTCTCGCGCGGGGTCGCGTAGTAGCCGGCCTCGAGCGCAGTCGCCAGCACGTCCTGTTGTCGATTCGTCAACAGTCGATCTCTGGATGTCTCTCGTCGGACGGAGCGCGACCGTGCAGCGACTCGAGGAGATCCTGTCGGAGTAAGCTCCGTCGACAGACGGACTCGAATCGTTGTCGGCCGCTTCAAACGGCTCAACAAACCAGGACCTGAATCCACAGTATTGGGAATTGCGAGAAATACTTTAGACACTGCTGCACCTAGGTACGGATATGGCCGACACTTTCGTCGTCATCGGCGGTGACGCGGCGGGAATGAGCGCAGCGAGCAAGGCAAAACGGGAACAGCCAGATCTAGAGGTGATCGTCTTCGAGAGAGGGGAGTGGGTCTCCTACGCTGCCTGCGGGATGCCGTACTACGTTAAAGGAGCCGTCGAGTCGCTGAACGGCCTCGTTTCAGTGACTGCAGCGGAGTTCCGGGACGAACGAGACGTCGACCTGCGGACGGGCCACGAGGTCGTCGATGTCGATCCGGAAGCCAAGACGGTGACTGTCGATGCCGGCGACGAGACCTACGAGCAGCCGTACGACGACCTTCTGGTCGCGACCGGGGCGAGCGCGATCGAACCACCGTTCGACGGATTGGATCTCGAAGGGGTGTTCACCATCCACAACATGGACGAGGCTGACGCGATCGAGGAGTACGTTACCGAGCGGGGCCTCGAGACCGCGGCGATCGTTGGCGGTGGATACGTCGGTATCGAGATGGCCGAAGCGTTGTCCGCCCGCGGCGTCACCGTTCACCTCTACGAGATGCTGCCCCACGTCCTCCAGCCGTTCGGCGATACCGTTGCCGAGGTCGTCGAAGAGCACCTGCGCGAGCAGGGGATCGAACTACACCTCGGGACGGCAGTTTCGGGATTCGGCGGCGACGAACGGGTCGACACCGTTCGACTCGAGAACGAGTCGGTTCCCGCCGACATCGCGATCGTCGGCGTCGGCGTGGTACCGAACGTTGACCTCGCAGAAGCGGCGGACATCGAACTCGGACCGACCGGGGCGATCGCGACGGACGAGTACGGACGCACGAACTACGAAAACGTCTATGCGGCAGGCGACTGTGCTGAAGCGCGCAACGTCGTGACCGGCGATCCGGACCACGTCCCGCTGGCCTTGACCGCTAATCGTGCGGGACGAGCGATCGGGCAGACGGTGACCGGATCTCCGACACCGATCGGAGATATCGCAGGAACGGCCATCGTAAAAGCGTTCGAGTTAGGGGCCGCTCGAACAGGTATCGTCGACGAAGAACGGGCTCGCGAGGCGGGCTTCGATCCCGTCTCTGTCACGATCTCGGCGCCGACGCGCGCGCACTACTATCCCGGCGGTGCGGAACTCACAGTCACGCTACTCGCCGATCGCGAAACCAGTGCGGTGCTTGGGGGAAGCGTCGTCGGTCGGGAGGGCGCAAAGCGCGTCGATTCGATCGCGATGGCGCTGCACGCCGGCATGACCGTGACCGAACTGCAGAACGCGGACCTGGCGTACGCACCGCCGTTCAGCCCCGTATGGGGCCCGGTCCTCACGGCGGCGAAAGTCCTCAGCGGAAAACTAGAATAGCGACGGCCGATCGGCCCGGAGGGCCTCGATCGGTCGCTTTGTGACGTCCCCTCCCGCCGCGATGGGCATCGAGATTCGTGTCGCAATCGAGGTCGAGGACGGTCGCCTGAGGGCGACCGGTTTCGGTGACGGGAAACCGTTCGAACCGGCGGGAGTCCGATGCTATCCGGCCGAGGCCGGACGATTCGAGCGTTCGTTTCATCGGTCCGTTGCGACACGAATCGGGCTCCACTTTACGCTCCATTTCCATCGAACTCGGAACTCGAGAAACGTTTAACACTTTATCGTCCGGATTTGTAACTATGAAGCACAATATCGGTTCAGCTGATCGGGTCGTGCGGCTGATCGGTGGCGCGTTACTGGTCGTGATCGGCGTCGCATCGCTCGCGGGACTCCTCGAGTTCGGGACCGTCGCAGGTGTGGGTGCAGTTTTGATCGGCGCCATCTTCCTCGGGACTGCGCTTACCCGGGTCTGTCTCGTGTACCGACTTCTGGGCATCGAAACGTCCGACTCCTCGTAGGGTCGGTGCGTCGACACCACTGGCACCCTCGCCAACACAGCGAACGGTTCGCTGTTCATCCCGATCCTCGTCGTCACTCGGACGTGGGTCGGTGGACGCCCATTTCTCAACGGATTGGAGCGCCGGTCCGAGCGACCCGTCAGTGCTGAACTGATTCCTGGTGATAGTGATCCGCCACGAGTCACGTGGGCTGTGTGACCGGCCCACTCTCGTAAGTGAACAGAACCGTCACCACTGAAAGATATTTTGGTTATCTTGGGGTTTATGTACAATACTAATGCGTGGGCTGTTCAAGATTCGACCGTACCGATGACAAATTCAGACATCAAATCCGCTGTGATTGTCGGTGCTCGAGGGACCGCACGTCTCGGACCGTCGACAAATCCCATCGGAGTGACGAACGGTCGCCACGAAATCGACGGTGAGAGCGCGTGACTGAACACGTCCTCATCGTCGGCGGGGGGACCGGCGGGACGGTCCTCGCAAACGACCTCGCCGACAGACTCGAGGCGGAACTCGACGCCGGCGACGTTCACCTCACCCTGGTCAACGACGACACCGATCACGTGTACAAACCGGTGTGGCTGTACGTCCCGTTCGGGAAGCGCGAACCCGACGACGGACGACGACCGTTATCTGAACTGATCGACGATCGGATCGATCTTCATATCGATCGGGTGACCGGGATCGATACCGAGACACAACAGGTGCAGTTCCGGAATCGGTCTCGGCCGGTCGAGTACGACTATCTCGTTCTCGCGACCGGTTCGACGCTCGCGCCGGACGAGATTCCCGGACTGGTCGATGGCGGACACAATTACTACAGCGAGTCTGGTGCGACCGCACTCAGGGACGAACTCCTCTCGTTCACCGAGGGACGGGTAGTGCTCAGCGTCATTGGAACTCCGCACATGTGCCCTGCCGCCCCACTCGAATTCGTTTTCATGGCCGACGACTGGTTCCGGGAACGAGGACTTCGTAAGGACGTCGAGATGACGTTCACCTCCCCCATCGAGCGCGTTCACGGGAACCCACAGGTCGCGGAGTGGGCGCGTCCACGGATGGACGACCGCGATATCACCGTCGAGACGGGCTTCGACGCGGCGGCGGTCGATCCAGACGACGAAACCGTCCGGTCGGCCGAGGGAACGACGATCGACTACGATCTCCTCGTCTCGATTCCGCCACACCGCGGCATCGATCTCATCGAGGACGTCGGACTCGGTGACCGGGGCTGGGTCGACGTCGACAAACGGACGCTCGAGGCCGAGGCCGCCGAGAACGTATACGCGATGGGCGATACGGCGGCGACCGGCGCTCCGAACGCGGGGAGCGTCGGCCACTATCAGGCCAGCGTCGTCGGACAGCGGATCACGAGTGAGGTTCGCGGCCGGCCGCCGACGGCGACCTACGACGGCAAAACGCTCTGTTTCATCGAGACGGGAATGAACGCGGCATCGTTCGTCGAATTCGATTACGAGAACCCACCGTCCCCGGTCGCCCCGTCCGAGAAGATCCACTGGGCGAAACTGGCGTACAACGAAGCCTACTGGCTAACCGCACGGGGGCTACTCTGAACATGTCCGACGATACCGTCCGGGAGCCGGACGACCTCGAGGCCGTCATCGCGGCGAACCCCGAAGGAGTCGCGAATTTCGTCCGCCGACTCGACTCGGTAAACGAACTGCTGGACGTCCTCGCGCTCGGCGAGAGCGCGCTCACCGACGAGATGGTCGTCGAACTCGCCGACACCGGGTCGACGATCCTCGAGTCAGCGGACGGGCTCGCGACCGACGAGACCGTCGTGTTGGCCGAGCAGATCGGAGCGAACGGCAGCGAATTGCAGGACGCGATCGAGACGTTGCTACGCCTCCAGCGAAGTGGAACGCTGGACGAACTCGCCGAACTCGCCGAAGTCGGCTCACTCCTGACGGCTGCGCTGGACGACGAGATGGTTACGACGCTCGTTGGAACGGGCGAATCGCTCGGGGAAGTGGCGGAAACGGCTGCCGATACGGATACCAGCGCCGGTCTGGAAATGCTTCTCGACGGGATCGGAACCGCCGAACGGGGCGACATCGACCCGATCGGTCCAGTCGGGATGGTACGTGGCCTCCGCGATCCGGATGTCCAGTATGGACTCGGATACCTGCTCGCAGTAGCGCGTGCCATCGGGCGCGAACAGGATCGCACCGAATCGGCCTGACCGTCCCGGTTTCGAGGACGATCCGAGTCGACATGTCCATCGTCACACTGGCACGTGGAGACGTGTCAACGCCAGTTCCATTACAGGATGTCGACTCGACAGACAATACTTCGTCTATCTTTAATCAGCGAGAGAATCCCGGCGTTTACGCCGGGCGTGAATCGCGTCACTCGACTACCACTCCACCGTCGATAGCAGACTGGATATTCAACACTAATCCATACCATACCATTAAGTTGGATTGTCTACATAGGCTATATATGGCGATTCAGGTCACTCGTACCTACAGTGGTTCCATCCAGAACCAGCGACAGGTCTGCGAGAGCCTTGATTCGCTCGGCGATTCTGCCTCGAAAATCTGGAACGTCGCACGCTGGACAGCCGACCGCATCTGGGAAGAAACTGGCGAAATTCCCGATGAAGGAACGCTGAAAGCGTACATGAAGACCCAGTCGTGCTGGAAAGACTTGAACGCACAATCCAGTCAGAAAGTCATTGAAGAACTTTCTGACGCTTTCCAGTCGTGGTTCGACCGCCGACAGACAGACGATACGGCGAATCCGCCCGGCTACCGCAAACACGGCGATACCCGTCCTCGCCCCACGGTTACCTTCAAAACAGACGGATTCAAACACGATCCCGAGAACAACCGCGTTCGCCTCTCAAAAGGCTCGAACCTCAAAGACTACTGGTCGGACTTCATCCTCTGTGAATACCAGACACGCCCGGACGTTGACCTCTCAGAAGTCAACCAGGTACAGAATGTCCGAGCAGTCTGGAACGGCAACGAGTGGGAACTGCACTTCGTCTGCAAAGTCGAACTCGAAACCACCGATTCGGCATGCGACGGAGTGGCAGGCATCGACCTCGGAGTCACGAACATTGCCACGGTCGCGTTTCCAGACGAGTACGTCCTCTACCCCGGCAACTCGCTCAAACAGGACAGGCACTACTTCACCCAAGCAGAGTACGACACCGAGGGTGAGAACGGGCCGTCAGAGACGTCGATGTGGGCACTTCGGAAACTCGCAGAACGGGAAACACACTTCTACCACGCCCTTACGGGCACCATCATCACCGAATGCGTCGAACGAGATGTTGGCACGGTCGCGGTGAGTTGGCCTGAGAAAGTTCGAGAATCGGATTGGGGGAAGACCGGAAACAAGAAGTTACATACGTGGGCGTTCGACCGCATCTACCAGTATCTCGAGTACAAAGGCGAAGAACGTGGCGTTGAGGTGCTGAAGGAGAACGAGTGGAACACCTCGAAGACGTGTTCACAATGTGGCGATGACACGAAGTCGAACCGTGTCGAACGTGGCTTGTACGTCTGCTCGTCCTGTGAGTTGGTTGGGAACGCGGATTGTAACGGGGCGGAGAATATGCGCCAGAAGATAACTCCGAGTCCTCATGGTGAGGATAGGAGTAACGGCTGTGTGGCACAGCCCTCGACACACCTGTTCGACCGCGAGAGCGGGACGTTTCACACGAGAGAACAGGTCGTGTCGTAGACCGGCAAATAACCCAACCTGCGGGACGGGAAGCCCCGGCGTTCACGCCGGGGAGGATGTCACGCCTCCGGTGAATTGCTCGACGAAGCGTGTCTTCCGTACGCAACGGACGCCATAGAGCGGGGAGTCTCGTTATACGCGGGGACGAAGAGTACGGACGCTCGAGAGTTTTTCCGCGAGAGTCTTCCGGAAGCGACGATATGGGATCCACAGATGGATTGGATGTACGAGCAGTCGAACTTTCCGAAGGTAAGCCGACTCATCGTTGCCGACCGCGAGTCCGTCGTCGTTGGCCTCTGGAGGGACGGACCGGACGGGTCCAAATCGGAGGTTGCGATGGTCGGGGAGGGGAAAACCAATCCGCTGGTGGTACTCGTTCGGGAACTGTTAGGGTCGCGGCTGGATCATCTCGACTATCAGAGCGACGATTTTCTCGGAAACCTTCCGTTTGAGACCTAACGAAATCCTGTCCCCGTGAGGACCGGTCGAATACCGAGCGACCGACCGTGTCGCTCGAAGCGAGAACCGATGGAATCACGTTCGATCGAGTTCGACTTCGCCGTCGCTCGTGACGACGATGTCGTGACCCTGATAGGTGAACTCCACTTCGAGAGTGACGTCTGAATTATACGACCCGTGTTTGACGAGTTTGTTCAACGCGTCGGGGTCGATCACGTCGGCTATTGGCGGAGATATCGATACGGGGTCGACGTCGTCAGCTGCGGCGATCGTTCTGATGACCTGTTCTACTGCCGTTCGATCATTTCGGGGTGAGTAGGGAGTCATTAGCTGATCGGAAGACGGGACGGGTGGTCGATCGCTCAGACCAGTAACTGAACGTCCGATTCGGCCATGTGCTGGAGGGCGGTCGCCGCGCCGACGCCGGTGGTGACACCGTCGTAGAAGTCGTCCTCGTCGTAACCCATCAGTTCGATGGTCATCTGACAGGCCTGGAGTTCGACGCCCTGATCGATGGACAGATCGATAAGCTCCTCGATGGTAGCCGTGCCGTTTTCGTCGATTTTCTTCTCCATCATCCACGTCGCCATCCGGTCCATTCCGGGAAGCGCGGCGAGAGCGTTCGGCATCGGCATGTTCGGGTTACCCACCGCCGATAGTTGCAGGTTCGACGACTTCTCCTCGTGGAGAATGTCGAGTCCCCAGAAGGTGTGGAAGACGACGACGTCCCAGCCGAAGGCGGCCGCCGTGCTCGCCAGGATCAGCGGCGGGTACGCCATGTCGAAACTGCCCTGGGTAGCGATGATCGTCATCTTCTGCTGATCGTCGCCTGTCTCGGTTTCGAGCGCAGCGACTTTGTCCTCCAGCTCTTCGAGACGAGCCTGCAGCACCTCCTCGGTCATCGGCTCTCCGTCAGTCGCGTGTGAAGGTGTGTCTGTACTCATTTTCACGCGGTCTTCTGCACGTAGTGTCTGTACACGTTGCCGTCTTCGACCTGCTCGAGAAGGTCGACGCCGTTTGTGCCCGCCGCCCAGCCGTCGATGTCGCTCATGCTGCCGGAGTCAGTCGCGACTACCTCGAGGACCTCGCCTTCAGCGAGGTCGTCGACAGCAGACTTGGTCTTGACTACCGGCATGGGACACGATGCACCTTTCACGTCGAGCGTCTCCGCGATATCGAATTCTACACTCATAATGTATCACTCCGTGTTCTGTATTGGAGTCAATGCACAATATTGGGCCTGCCGTTATAAAAGTGTCGATTATTGTGGCGAGCGCAAACAACTGCGCAGCGATAAACCGTCGAAAAAAACTCAGGACGGGGATGATGTGCAATATTGTGCGCGAAGCGCGTGTGTTGAATGGGTCGGTATTGTATGAATAGGGAACTACTATGCAAACTCTTATATGCCGGCGTCCGGTAGATGGCAGTGTACGATATGAACGCAGAAGACTTCCCGACTCCGGACGCCGACATCGACACGGTCACCCCGGAGACGTTGAAGAGCCGCATCGACGCGGGCGAGGACGTCACGCTCCTCGACGTGCGAATGGAATCGGACTACGACGAGTGGCGAATCGAAGGCGAGACCGTCGAGTCGATCAACGTCCCGTACTTCGAGTTCCTCGAGGACGAGATCGACGACGAGGTCCTCGCGCAGATTCCCGACGATCGCGAAGTAACGGTTCTCTGTGCCAAGGGCGGTTCGAGCGAATTCGTCGCGGGTACGCTCGCGGAACGAGGGTACGACGCCAACCACCTCGAGGACGGGATGAACGGCTGGGCACGCATCTACGAAACCGTCGAGGTCACCGACTACGACGGCGCGGGAACGCTGTTACAGTACCAGCGACCGTCCTCGGGCTGCCTCGGCTACTTCGTCTACGATGACGGGGAAGCAGCGGTCATCGACCCCCTCCGAGCGTTCACTGACCGCTACCTCACGGACGCCGACGACCTCGGCGTCGATCTGAAATACGCGATCGACACGCACATTCACGCCGATCACATCTCGGGCGCTCGGACGCTCGATGCCCTCGGCGTAGAGGGCGTCATTCCCGAGGCCGCAGTCGACCGCGGTGTCACCTACGCGGACGAGGTGACGACGGCCGCTGACGGCGATACGTTCGACGTCGGTGACGCCACGATCGAAACCGTCTACACGCCCGGTCACACGACGGGTATGACCTCCTACCTCGTGGACGACAGCCTGCTCGCCACCGGCGACGGACTGTTCGTCGAGAGCGTCGCGCGTCCCGACCTGGAGGAGGGTGACGACGGCGCACCCGACGCAGCGCGGATGCTCTACGAATCACTTCAGGAGCGCGTCTTGTCGCTCCCCGACGATACCCTCGTCGGCGGCGCACACTTCAGTGACGCCGCCGAACCGGCCGACGACGGCACGTACACTGCCCCCGTCGGCGATCTCGTCGAGGACATGGACGCGCTCACGATGGACGAAGACGAGTTCGTGGAACTGATCCTCTCGGATATGCCGCCGCGGCCGGCCAACTACGAGGACATCATCGCGACGAACCTCGGTCAGCAAGAGGCCGACGACGACGAGGCGTTCGAACTCGAGCTCGGCCCGAACAACTGCGCTGCGAGCCAGGAATCGCTCGCCGGTGACTAACGCTTCCCCCGACAATGGTACCTGATCCAGTCCCACTACAGTTGACCGCCGAATTGTTCCCGAACGGGATCAGTCGCTACGCGATCGGCGGGTTGCTGGTCGGTCTCGGAACCGTCGTAATCTATCTCGGGACGGGGATCCCGGCCGGCGCGAGTACGTTCCTCGAGTCGACGCTGTCGTACGTGTCCGGCCAGTCGCGGTTCATGCAGTACGTGTCGTCTCGGGACTGGCGACTTGTGTTCACGCTCGGCATCATCCTCGGCGGACTGGCGTTCGCGGCGACAGTCCAATCCGGGGTGATCACGACCTCGCTCTATCAGCCCGGAACGACCGGTGAACTGTACGAAGTCGGCGGCGTGACGCTCTGGTCGACCGACGTGCAGGCTTGGCGGCTGCTGGTCGGCGGCGTGTTCGTCGGGATCGGCACGCGCATCGGGAAGGGCTGTACGTCTGGCCACGGGGTCTGCGGGGTCGGCTCGGCCTCGAAGACGTCACTCGTCGGCGTGGCGACGTTCCTGACGGTCGCCATCGTGACCGGCCAAATCGTCGCAGCACTGGGGGTGAGTCCGTAATGGCGGACCGCCATCCCCTGTTCATGCCGCTGGTTCTCGTCGGCGGCCTGATCTTCGGCTTCGGGCTCGGGTTTAGCCATATGGCGCGCCCGGAAGTCGTATTGAACTTCCTGCAGTTCGAGGACTTCGGACTGCTGTTTGTCATGTTCGGCGCGGCGATCGTCTCCGGGATCGCCTTCGCGGTGATGCCCCGGATCAGCGACAGTGCGCCACTAACTGACAAGCCGTTCGAACGCCGGTTGAAGTCCTTCGACCGGAACGTCCTGGTCGGCGGCGCTATCTTCGGCGTCGGCTGGGGCCTGTCGGGGATCTGCCCCGGGGCCGCGTACGCCAGTCTCGGTATCGGGAACGTCACCATCCTCTGGGCGCTCGCCGGGATGTTCATCGGCGCGTACCTGCAGGGGCGGTGGCGCAGTCGGGCCGTCAGCGCCGACTCGGTGGCGACGGGTGCCGACTAACACGCTCTTTTCGAGGCGCCCCCTGCAATGGAATTGACAATTATCGCGCTGTTCGTGACCGCCGGACTCGCGAGCTTGTTCATGGCGTGGGTCATCGGAGCGGGCTCGAGCGGTGCGACGCCCTTTGCTCCGGCGGTTGGTGCGAACGCTATTTCGACGATGCGCGCCGCGTTCGTGGTGGGCATTTTCGGACTCGCGGGAGCCGTCACGCAGGGAGCGAACGTCTCGGAAGCCATCGGTCGTGGACTCGTCGGCGGCGTGAGTCTGCCGGTGATGGGCGTCATCATCATTCTGCTGATCGGAGCCGGCCTCATGGCCGTCGGTATTCGAACCGGCTATCCGATCGCGACAGCCTTTACCGTGACCGGCGCAGTGATCGGCGTCGGCCTCTCGCTCGGCGGGACCCCGGTCTGGGCGAAATACCAGCAGATCGGAGCCGTCTGGGTCCTGACACCGTTCGTCGGTGGCGGGATCGCTTACGGCATCGCGAGTGCGCTTCCCAGGACCGACGTCCCGGAACGATTCAGCATCCCGCTGCTCGCGGGCCTCGTCGGTGCTGTCCTCGCGAACGTGGAGTTCGCGTTTCTGGGACCCGACGGCTCGGCGGGATCCGCGGCAGGGCTCGTCCAGCGCGTGGCCGGTCTCGAGGGCGGGGCCGCTACGGTCGGCCTCTCGGTGGCGATGGCGGTCGCCGTTGCAGGGATCGTATACTGGGACGTCCGGCGTGACCTGACCGGCGGACTCAGGCGGGTGTTGCTGGCGCTCGGTTCGCTCGTCGCGTTCTCGGCCGGCGGTAGCCAGGTCGGACTCGCCGTCGGGCCGTTGTTGCCACTCCTCGACGAGGTTGTGGCGGTCTCGACGACCGCCGTCCTCGTCGGCGGCGGTGTCGGTATTCTCGTCGGATCGTGGACTGGAGCGCCGCGGATGATCAAGTCACTCGCCCAGGATTACTCGTCGCTGGGCCCCCGACGGTCGATCGCGGCGCTCGTCCCGTCGTTTCTCATCTCCCAGCTCGCGATCCTGCTCGGCGTACCCGTGTCATTCAACGAGATCGTCGTCAGCGCGATCATCGGAAGCGGTGCTGCAGTCGGTGGGAGCGATGCGATCAGCCCGCGGAAAATACTGCTGACGATCGGCGCGTGGGTCGCGTCGTTCGGACTCGCATTCGCTATCGGCTACGGATCTGTCATCGTGGTCCCGGCGATGTGACCCCCAGAGCGATCCGCGATTCGACGGAACGATCCGCGGTCTCGCGGCCACGCGTCGAGCGATAACACAGTCACGCGGTTTTGCGATTCCGCTGTTACGTCGTCCGCGGCGGTGGGACGAGATACACGTTTCTCTCGGCGTTCGCGATGATCGACTCCGAGACGCTCCCCAGCAGCAACCGGCGGAGTCGACTCTGACCGCGCGATCCGAGTAGGATCGTCGTCGCGTCGGCTTCGTCCGCGGCCGCGAGTATCTCGTCCGCCGGGTCGCCGCGCCGAACGTCGATGCGCGTCTCGATGTCCCATCCTTCGAGTCGTTCTTCGAGGTCCGAAAGTTGCGCAGTCGGATCCTCGCCCCCGGTTGCGTCGGTGTCCGTCGGCGATTCGACGTGGACCAGCGTCGCCGCGTCGGCGCCGTGGCGGAGGGTCGAGAACGCGTCGAACGCTCGCTCCGCGTTTTCCGAGAAATCGGTCGCATAGAGGATCCGCCGGAAGAGGTGCTCGCGGCGAACCTCGGGCTCGTCGGCCCCACGCTCGATGCGGGTAACCAACAGCGGGACCACCGTCGTTCGCGCGAGATTGCGCGCAGTCGATCCAATGACGCGGTTCTCGAGTGGGCTCTTCCCACGCGAACCGACGATCGTCAGGTCAGCGCCGACGGTTTCGGCGATCCCGTTGATACGTCGGTGTGGCGTCCCGCGGACGACGTGCGTTTCGACCTCGAAGCCGGTGTCTTCCATCACCGACTGATACTGATCGAGCGCGCGTTGACGTCGCCCCTCGAGATCCATTCCGGGCATCCCTGCGTGAACGTTGGAGGGGACGACGGTGACGAGGTGGACCGTCTCGACGCCAATCCGTGCGAGACACTCGAGACAGGTTTGGTTCTGGATCGCCGCTTCACTCGCCGCCGAGAGGTCGGTTGCGTAGAGCGCTCGCATAGTCGAATGGTAGCGTTCATCGCACAATATTGTTTGTATTGTTCACAATCGATGACTATCCGGTGGCGTTCGTCGGCGGATGCGTGCCGCGAACCGTCAGCGAGTCGCGTCCGTTTTCGGACTCGAAAATGTTTCGCGCGCGACCGGTTTCGGGGTGCGAATTGGACCGATCTGGCACCCCCGCGGATGCCCGCCGTATCCGTATAACGTATGGATATATTTCAGTGGGATAGCCGTGTGATCCGTTGCAGTAATATTGTGTGGGGCATCCAAAACTGTTAATACCCTCATCCGATTAGGGACAGTTGAAGAGAAAGCCATGATACACCCACAACTACACACGAAGGGCGGTGATAATCGATGCTAGGTACCGGAAGCATCGCCGCGATGGCGGACGCCGGTATGCTCATCGGTGTGGTCCTCGTTGAGGCCATCGTCCTGTACGTTGGCTACGGTGCGGCAGAAGAAGCGCTCGCAGAACCGATGGTCGAACGAATCAAGAACAACTAACATGGAGATACTAGGCATAAGTCTGGCGCTGCTGGTGATGTTCGTTGGATTCGGCCTCCTCATCGGAATCCTGTTCGGATTCTTCGGGATGGGAGGGTCGTTCCTCGTAACGCCTGCGCTGTTAGTGATGGGCTACGACGCCAACGTCGCAGTCGGGTCCGGGCTGGCGTTCGTCTTCGGGACGTCCGTTATCGCGACGCTCAAGCACCGTGACCTCGGCCAGGTGGACTACAAACTCGGCGTGCTGATGATCGCCGGCACGACTGCCGGCATCGAGGTCGGTAAGATCGGCCTCGAGTACCTCCAACACATCGGCCTCGCTGGCTCCGTGGTCAGCGTCGCGTATGTCGTCCTGCTGGGCGGCATCGGCGTCTTCGTGACGTACGAAGCCCTGAAGGGCGCCGGCGGCGGCATCGACCACGACGTCGACGGGGACGCTAACCTCGAGGACGAGGAGATTCCCGAGATCGCACAGAAGATCCAGTCCTACCGCGTCCCGCCGATGATCTCGATCCGCGGCGGATTCACGGTCTCGCTGTGGATGGTACTGCTGGTTGCGTTCGCGACGGGGCTACTGTCAGGATTCCTCGGCGTCGGCGGCGGATTCATCCGCATGCCCGCGCTGTTCTACCTGATCGGTGTCCCGGTCCCGGTTGCGGTCGGGACCGACCTGTTCGAGATCGTCTTCTCGGGCGGGATCGGGAGCTTCCTCTACGCGCAATCCGGCGCAGTGGACCTGAGCATCGTCGCGCCGCTGCTGGCCGGGAGCGCACTCGGCGCTCGAGTCGGTGCGGCAGCGACGAACCTCGTCGAGGAAGATGATATCAAGGTGTACTTCGGCATCATGCTGTTGCTCGGTTCCATCGCGGTCGCCGTGCGGGAAGTCGGTGGCCTCCTGGAGATGCCGATCTTCGACACCGTCAGCCTGGCTATCATCCTCGGGGCGGCACTGCTCGTCAGTGGCGCTGTCGTCTACAACGGTGTCACCATCCTTCGCGAAGAGGACCAGACGTCGCCCTCGCCCGCCGACTAGGTTGGCACAGGATTGTACAATCTATACACAAATCTTTTAACGACGCAGTGTCTATCGTACATCGATAACCAATGCCGGATTCGCTGTCCGAACAACTACAGCAGGATATACAGTGCGAGGGACTCCTCGAGTGCTTCCACGGCCTCAAGCAGCTCGACAAAGAGTGTTTCCAGGCGCTCGTCAGTGCCGAAGAGCCGATGACCGTCGACGAAATAGCCGACGCCGTCGACCGCGAGCGCTCGACCGCCTACCGGGCAGTACAGCGGTTGCTCCAGACGGGGTTCATCAAGAAAGAGCAGGTTAACTATGATCAGGGCGGTTACTACCACGTGTACTCGCCGACCGACCCGTCGAAAATCGCCGACGACATGCAGCGGATGTTGAACGACTGGTACGCGAAGATGGGTCAACTCATCCAGGAGTTCGAGGACAAATACGAGCAGACAGACGCGGCCGTAACAGCCGAAGCGGAAGGATAGTACCGGACACCGCCGGCCGCGAGACGTCCCGTTCTTCTTGTTCGCCGTCTCCGTTCTCGGCCCCGTCTTTTCTCCGGCACGTACCGGTGAATTTTTCCACGATCTATGACGATCGCGTCTCGCGCGACGGGCGAGTAGCCGCTCACGACAAGTACGACATGGTGCTCGACGCGAACCTCCGCCGGATCGGCGCGTGGTCTACCGCGCTCCAGTACATCGAGGACTTCCGGGGGGCGTTCGACCGATGACGCGCATCCAGCAAGTTCAGTGGGAACTGGAGATGGACTACATCGGCCACCCGTACTACGTCTCGGGGAACGCCATCATGCACGCGCTCGGTCAGCAGCTCCCGCACGACCTCCACCGGCACCTAAACGCGAGTCACGGCGTCTTCGTGCCCAGTCAGTTCGGGACGTTCCCCGAGGAACACAGTCAGTCGGGCACCCGGCCGTACCTCGGGAGCGGCCTCCCAGACGTCAAGAGCTACAACGACCTGTTCCTGATGCGGCAGGCGTCGCACTCGTGGCTTCTCGACTCCCGGCCGCGAGACGCGCTGAACACGCACGACATCCGCGTCCAGAGCGGCCACCCGGCGCTCTCCCACGAGACGATCATGGGGAAGCCCGACGACGCGCGGAAGCAACAGCAGACGACGAAGTGGTACATCAACGCGTACCTCCACGCCGACCGGGGCGACGTCATCCCACTTGACGAGAGCGCCCTGGACGGCCTCCAGTTCGGCGGGAAGCGCAACTACGGCTACGGCATCACGCGGCTGAAAGACACGCAGGTCGTAGACCTGGAGGCGTTGGACTACTCGCGCCTCGAAGACGGCGAGGCGTTCATCCTCGAACTCGTGACGCCATTCGTGCTGGAGTCGGAGTACCCGAACGCCCACGATCTGGACGTCCCGTGGTGGTGGAAGGAGGACCGCCGCGATCTCCGTGAACGCGAGGAGAAGGTGCTGGAACAGCAGGAGGTGTACAGGCTCCAGACGGTGGACCACGGGCAGGTGGTCGCTTACGAGGGCGACCGTCCGGTGGAGACTGCGAAGAGCAGCATCCTCCGGGTCGGCAGTCACTCGAAGTACGGCTTCGGTGAGCTGCGAGTGAAGCCCGTCGAGCCCGTCGAACCCCGGTCGGACCAGCATCAGAACTCAGAGGAAAAGACGAAGGTCACCGGGTGAGATAGCTCATGCGAGACGGAGGAATCGGCACGAAAAAATCGCGCCGCAGACTGAATAAAGAAATCGTATTTGCAACAACTGCTATCGATCCATTACAAACGCACCCGAACCTACCGATCTGCCTTTCACTCCCGGTGAGGGTCACGAAGGTCCACACGACGCCGATTCGACGAGGAAAATCGTACTGCGGTCGTCAACCGGAACGCCCTGCGGGACGCTCACTTCGTCAGCGACACGAGAACCAGGAGCATCCCGCTCGAGACGATAACTGCTTGGATGAGTGCAGCGGATAAAGTCGTCGCCCCGAACGTCTGGTAGATAAGCCCTTCACAGATCGCCCCCGCACCGATGAACACGAACCCGCCGGCGACGTAGAGCAGCGGCCGTTGATCGTTCCGTCGATAGCCGTGATACGCCAGATACGCGACCGTGAGACTCAAGATGAGCGTAATTAGCTTGGGGAGTACGAACGACGCCTTCATCAGTTTTCACCTCGCAAATCGCCCCAGAGGGCCGTGAAGTTGTCGGCGAGCTCGTCGCGCGTCTCCATTGTCAGCGATAGTTTGCCGTCGGTGAGATCGACGTGGAGCCCCTCGAGCGCCGTCTCGAACTCGCTTCGATGGGATCCGTCCGAGTCGACAGTGTGGCGCTCCTCGATGAGTTCGAGGTCCTTGAGGGTCGATACGCGGCGATAGATCGTCGTGAGGGAGGCGTCGCACTCCTCGCTCAGCGCTTTCGCGGTCATCGGACCCTGATCGGCCGCGACGAGTATCTCTCGTGCGTAGTCGTCTGCGAGGATCTGAAATACGTCCGATGATTTCGGGGAACCTCCGTGTTGCACACGATATGTCCCGATGGTCACCATCAAATAGGCCACGATTTGCAGATCCAGCAAATCGTCACATCTGTAGTCAACTACCCCGCCCTACTCGCGCTGATGCGCTCGTCAAGGACGGGGCTTGCGTGTGTCTTCTCGGCATGGGACTCATGCCGACGAAAGACGCTTGTAGCGCACAGCCAGACGCCAGAGGCAATTTAATTAGACGTGACCTCCACTCTACGCCCGTTCGGTCACGAGCGACGGAGAGGCACAGGGCGTCACGTTCGTTTCGTCGGTCCGTCTTTCGGGGTCGGTTGACTGCGACCCGTCCATGTCGAGAAACGCACCGTGGCTCCGTTGGCACGCCAACCCTCGCGGACTGTCTGTGGCCCGTCATGGACAGTTACTCCAACGATGCGGCCAGTCTTAACAATTTGCGTGCGCTCCTCCCTTCCCTACTCACTCGCTTCGCTCGTTCCTTGAGGAAAGGGACTCCGCTTGACCGGTCAGCGTGTTGAAGTCCGCCCCGCTTGGTTTATAATAGCGTCACTGTCACGGAATCATGACGGATTATCTACTCGCATGTAAACCCGCGGTCGGGCTGTACGGCCAACACGATCCGAGTGCCGTCCTTTTCGCAGACGGGACCCCCGTTTTCGGTGTCGAAGAGGAACGGTACACGCGGGACAAACACGCTACTGAAACGTTCCCCGAACACGCGATTCGGGCCTGTCTCGAGCATCGGGACCTCGAGATTACGGACCTCGATCGCATCCTCCTTCCGTACGATCCGAGCCTTCGCAACGAAATTGCCACCCACTACCTCACAGACGCGATTAGCTGTAATTGAGGGCGCTAACCCCACCTTCTTGTTCACGGCGACGCCGTTCGCATGGTCAGCGGGACCGACGGTCCCGCGCTATCCGCAGCGAGCGAAGCGAGCAGGGAGGGGAGACAGCGCCCGCACGCTTGTTTTCGCGTGAATCGGCACTCTTATTATCCCTTCGGTCGAAGGTGAAAGTAAGATGCTCACCACGCTTTCGGCGGTGTTCAAACGCGACAACAAGCGTGCATCGTCGGTTGTGGTCGAGTGTCCAACCGGTAGGAGCGGGACACTCCGAACCACCTGTAACGGGAAGTCGCCTGCGGAGTCTGGAACCGTCCGCAGAACGTCAACGGCGTTCTGCCGGGCCGCACGAGACGCTCCGCGTCTTGTGGACGCTGTGGGATCTGTTCCTGCACGTTCCGACACAGAAACAGGACGCTCCGTCCGCACCCAGCGAGGGCCGGGGAGGCCCGAGCGCGGTAGGGCGGAGTAGTTCACAGCGCCTAGGCTTTTCAGAAAACTCACCGCGCTAGAACGAACGATCGTGACCCAGATCAGGAGCCGGTTCCTTCCGACGCGACAGATCGAGAACCGCCTCGAGTCGTTCGGGACGCCGCTCCCACCGATCGAAACGGTTCCGCACCACCGTTGTCACGCCGCGAGCGCGTTCCACCCGTCGGCGTTCGACGAGGCCGTCGTCCTCACCGTGGACGCGAAAGGCGAGTACGATTCGACGGTCGTCTGGCACGCGACGGGACGGCGACTGAAACGCGTCCGGACGTACGAACACCCGAACAGTCTCGGGCTCTTCTTCGCCACAGTGACGGAGTACCTCGGGTATCGGATGTTCAACGGCGAAGGAAAGGTGATGGGGCTCGCCCCCTACGGCGACGATAACCCCGAAATCGAGTCTGCCCTTCGGGAGCTGATCGACACGGGCGTCGACTACGACGTCACCAAACTGACGAAACGCTGGGGAACCGGCCACGGTGTCGAAACCCTCGAGGGTGTATTCGACCGTCCTCGACACGAGACACCCGGCGAGTACGGCCAGTGGGAGAAAGACCTCGCTTACACTGCCCAGAAACTGCTCGAGGAGACGGTCGTCGACATCGCGGAGACCGCCGTCGATCAATTTGGTACGGCAAACGTTTCGATCGCAGGCGGCGTCGCGCTGAACTGCAAACTAAATAAGCGCGTCCGCGAGTCGCCGGCCGTGGACGACGTCTTCGTCCAGCCGGTCGCCCACGACGCGGGTCTCGCTCTCGGAGCTGGATGGTCGAGGCAGCGTCCGGCGGCCGTCGACCGTCAGACCGACGTCTATCTCGGTCCCGAGTATGAGACGGACGAGATCCGATCGCTCCTCGAGACGAACAAACTCGAGTACGCGGAACCGGACGACCTCGAGCGATACGTCGCCGAGCGGCTCGCAGCGGGCGACCTCGTCGGCTGGTTTCAGGGACGAATGGAGCTGGGGCCGCGAGCGCTTGGGGCCCGGAGCATCCTCGCCGATCCCCGCAGCGCAGATTCCCGAGACCGCGTCAATCGGTTCGTCAAACATCGCGAAACGTGGCGGCCCTTCGCACCGTCGATGCTCGAGTCAGCAGCTGACAGGTACCTCGACGACGGTCAACCGGCTCCGTTCATGATCGACGCGTATGACGTTCATCCGGAGGCGGCCGCGGAACTCGAAGCCGTCCTGCACCCGGCCGACGACTCGACGCGCCCGCAGACCGTCCGCGAGGATCAACACCCGCGCTATCACCGGCTCATCGCGGAGTTCGAGGACATCACCGGTGTTCCGGTCGTCCTGAACACGTCATTCAACGATCACGCCGAACCGATCGTCAGGACGCCGACGCAGGCGCTCAAAGACTTCTACGGGATGGGGCTCGATCTGCTCGCGATCGAGGATCTCGTCGTCGAAAAGAAGACCACGTGATACGGACTACTGTACGTCATTGCCGGTGCAACCGCAGGACGGTCGCGGTTGCACCGGTACATCGGTACAGCAGACCGTATGAGACGTTCACAGTACGGCGGAGATCGACAATGGACGGGTCTCCGTCGACGAGCTTGAGCGGTAGCACGGTGCCGAGACGTCGCGTCGATCGACAGGGCGCACCGAGGGCCGTCACACGTCGCTTTCGTCCGCGGGATCGAAGGGGCTTCGCGTCAGATAGAGGACCTCGAGTAGGAAGACCGAGACGAAGATGCCGACGATCCAGAGCAGAATCTCGACGTCCGTGCGATAGAGGTGATGAGGGTGCGGAATCGGACGACCGCGGATACGTCACACCTGACAGGTCGGACACGTCCGCCTGTGGCGGACCCAGATCAACCCTGCGAGGAGCGCGACAGAGAGCGCGCCGAGGGCCGGTCGGAGCGGGTCGAAGTACGTCATGAGCGTGGACGAACTGAACAGGGCGAGCAAGAAGATGTTACAGATCGGACAGCCGACCGCGAGGAACCCACCGATCAACCCGCCGATCACCCACCGATCCTCGTCGCTCGAGTCATCGCTCTCGCCATCGAGTCGCGATTCGGTCGCGATCCGCTGTGTGATATACGTTCCCGCCAGCAGTGCGGTCAGTGCGAGAAGCAGGTAATCGACCGGCTCCCGGGGAACCATGCGGACGTAGAGCGGATTCGGGACGAGTCCGGTGACGACCCCGAACAGCAGAAAGACGCCGATTCCGGCGACCGCTCCCTGTGCGATTGCTCGGCGATCCGACCGGATCGATTCGAGGAAGTCGTGGGCGGTCATTCCGGGGCCTCCGTCGGGAACGCACACCGCTCGGGATGGCCCGTCCGTCCGAGAAAGAACAGCAATAAGACGAGACCGCCGACGCGGAGCAGCGAACCGTCGTACGGGAGCACGGCCACCCCGCCGGCGAACCCGAGGAAGCCGAGTAGCCCGGCGCCACAGCTCGCACAGCCTGACGCGACGAGGCCGGGGAAAATACCGGAGAGATCCGTCAGACTCGAGAGGCCGCCGACCCGGAGTTGCCCGACGGCGTTTACGACCGCGACGCCGGAAAGCGAGGCATAGAGAACGATAATCGCGAGGCCCGTCCACCCGTCGGATCGATACACCGTCTCCGTGAGTGCGACGAGAACGTACGTGAACCAGTGGAGTCCGTCGCCGAGCATCTGCAGCGCATACGTCGGCATCGCGCTCAGTATCAACAGGACGTAGGTGCCGAGGGTCACGAGTATCAGTCCGATCGCGTCCCGCCACGTCTCGAACGGATACGAGACTGCAGCAGAGAGGTTCTGCAGGTACCCCTCGATCGAATAGTGCGTAGGCATCTCGTTCGAACGAGAGGTAGGGCACACTGAAATCTCCGACTCCGATTCGCTGAGTCAGCAAATCGTCAGTTCTATCTATGATGAATGCAGTGAATGTAACGACGAGTATCCTATCAACTATGGCTCACGAACCCGACGCGGATGGCGACTCTTCCCGACGGCTCACGTCCTCCCGACGGCGCATGTTGGCCGTACTCGGAGCCGGCTCGACGACTCTCGCTGGCTGTATGGACGCATTATCGGACGACGGAGGCGGTGGAAATGGATCCGGCGATAACGAACCGAACACTGGACCCGTCCGCTGGCCTGCCATCGACGCCGGTGAGGTCCTCTCGGATTTCGAAACTCTCGACGAGTGGTCGCCTCGGACCGGTGAAATATCGGCCGCCCCGGATAAGGCGCGAACCGGGTCGCAAGCCGCGGTCATCGAAAGCAACGGGGGAAGCGTCAGTATACAGATGCAGTTCTCCGATGGAATTGATCTCGTGGACTGGGTCACGTCGGTGGCGGTTAAACCGGAGTCCGCCACTCAGATCACCGTCGAATTCTTCGCACCGACGCGAAGCGCGCGTCTGGCTAGCACGCGAACACTCCCGGACGGGTACGACGGTTGGTTCCGGATGGACTGTGGCTACCAGCAAAAGCCCGGCGACGATCCGGACCTCTCGAACGTCACGGGTATCACCATTTCCGCGGACGGCCCCGACGACGGGCCGACGAGGCTGGTGGTAGACGACCTCCGCCGAACGAAATCGGCCAAAAACGGGAAAGCGATTCTCACGTTCTACGGCGGTCACGATTCGCACTACGATATCGCGGCCGAGATGCTTGCAGAACGCGACTGGGCCGGTGCGGTTCCGATCAGTCCAGCACGCATCGGCGACCGCGGACGGATGGGGCGTTCCGAACTCCGCGACCTCAGCGACCGCGGTTGGGACATCTGCTCGCTCCCGGACGTTTCGACGCCGCTGCCCGAACATCCCAAGGAACAACAGCGTGAGGTCCTCGAATCTGCTCGAGACGCACTCGCGAAGAGCGGCTTCGAGAACGGATCGCGTCACCTGTTCGTTCCCGATGAGGGGCTGGATCCGACGACCTACAATATCGCCAGAGACGTTTACGAGTCGGCGTTCCTGTACAGTTCCGGAACGACGGGCGTGCCGCCGACCGAGATGCACATGATTCCGTTCATCTGGGGGCCTGCGCTTCACACTGGCGTTCGACGCCACACCAATCTCTCCGATCAGTACGGCCTCCTCACCGTATTACGGATCCCGCGTATCGTCGACGAGGAAGACGTCGGAATAAACGAGAACAGAATGTCGCTCGACGACTTCGGATTGCTTCTCGACCACATCGAACAGCGAGACCTGGACGTCATCACCCCATCAGATCTCGTCGACGGGTCGTGGAAACGCGACGGTGGCGACGACGAACCCGCCAACAGAGAGCGGCCCGACGGGACCATCCTCGAGGCGGGCCAGTCCCACGAGTTCGAGGGATCGGGATCGGTCAATACACCGACGTTCGACCTCGACGACGGCGTCCTCGTCGCGAACACCACCCACGAGGGCGATTCTGAGATCACGGTCGACGTGACGGAAGCCAACGGGGACGGTACCGACGAGAACCTAGTGACGACGGCGGGGAGTACAGCTGGTAAGTCGATCATGGCCGTCGAGAGTGGCACATATAGGCTCGAAGTCGACGCGGATGGCGCGTGGTCGATCGAACTCACCCAGCCCGCAGTCGAGAGCGACGAACTCGAGGACCTCCCCGTGCAGGCGTCCGGAACGGGCTCGGGCGTCGTTGGGCCGCTATGGACGGATGGCCGCACCAGAGTCGTCGCGACACACGAGGGGGACGGCGCGTTCATCGTCGACGGCTACGGTGCGGACGGCAGTCGAGAGATACTCGTCTATCGGACCGGCGAGTTCGACAACTCACGGTCGTACAAGGCAGGCGGAACCGCCTGGCTCAACGTCGAAGCCGACGGTGACTGGACGCTCGAGGTCATGGACTCGTAGCGACTGGACGATTCGGCGTCGTTCGCTCGCGGTATTCGTTCTTCTCCCGAGATGGTCGATTCGATCGAACAGCGATCGGCGTGAGATCGGTGGAGTTGTCGAGCAGGTCGATCCGATAGAGTCAGACCTGGATCGGACCCGATTTGCTGGGCCAGCAAATCGGGGGCCTGCTTACAGTCCAGTGGTACGAACGGTTACGAGTACAAGCGATGTCCCTCGATCAGCCGTCCCGTCGCGCTGTTCTCACCGGCTCCGTCGTACTGCTCGGCAGTGGTAGCGTCTACTTTCTCACACGCTCCGACGACAGCGACGATAACGACCTCTCCCCGTCGTTTCACTCGAGCGATGAAACCTCCGCTCTCGGCGTCGAGTTGCAGGAGAAGCCGATCATGGGCGCGGCGGACGCACCGCTCGAACTGTACTACTGGACGGACTTCCAGTGTCCGTTTTGCGAACGCTTCGAACGGGAGACCCTTCCCGACCTCGTCCAGGACTACGTTCGACCCGGAGAGCTTCGGATCGTGTTCATTTCGCTGCCGTATTTCGGCGCGGACTCGATGACCGCCGCGGTCGCAAGTAAGTGCGTCTGGGATCGGGTCAGTCAGTCTGATCCGTCGGCGTATTGGGACTGGCGGACGGCGATCTTCGACAAGCAGGGCGAGAAGAACTCCGGCTGGGCGTCGTCGGAAAATCTCGTCGAATACACGCGTTCGGTTTCCGGCGTCGACGCCGATGCCCTCGAGACGTGTCTGGACGAACGCCGGTCGGAGTTCGAAGCCCAGGTCGATGCCGACTCCGAGCAAGCGCGCTCGTTCGGAATTTCGGGCACGCCAACGTTCGTCGCTATCGACCGAGAGTCGGGATCGCAAGAGTCGCTCGTCGGGGCTCAGCCGATCGAACGCTTCGAAGAAGTCATCGAAGGGATCAAAAGTACCTGACGCTCGTCGACGGCGATGAGATTCGAAGGAGCGTTCGCTCCTATTCGACGACCACCGCGCCTTTCATCCCCTGCTGGCGATGGGGCTCACATACGTAGAGGTACGTTCCGGTGTCTTCGAACTGGTGTTCGAACGTATATCCCTCTTCGCTAGTGACTTCCGTCTCGAAGACGGGCTCGTCCGCACCGGTTGCGTTTTCGATCTGTAATTCTTCTTCCTCTTCAGGAACGTGGACGACGTTGTGGCTACCGCCTTCTCCGGTCCATTCCCAGACGACCGTCGTATCCTGATCGATGCGGATCGCGGGCGGATCGAACTGTAACCCATTATCACCCGCTCCGACGTCGACCGTCACCTCCTCTTCGCCCGTCATGTCCTCGGTCTCCTCGTAGTTCTCGACGTCGTCGAACCAATCGCCGTAGTCCGGTTCGTCGTCGCCGTCTTGTGCGCTCGCGGATGTGCTAATGCCACTGAGTGCGGTACTCGCACCGATCAGCTTCAGTATCGTTCTTCGGTCGAACATCTCTATCGGAGCCTGCTCCGACCGGTTAGAAAAATGGCGTCCTTACAATTGCAATGACCGTTCTGTACCGGTTGCTCGCATGGCATTCGGGTGATTTCTCGACCGAACCAGTCGGTACCTAGCCCAAACTGACGTCGAGATACAGCATCACGACCACGCCGGCCATCACTCCGAGTGTCGCGATCCGTTCGTATCCGCGCGTGTGGGTTTCGGGGATGATCTCATCGGAGATGACGAAGAGCATCGCCCCAGCGGCGAAGCCCATCGCGTACGGAAGCAACGGCTCGACGACGGTCACCGCGATTGCACCCACTACCGCGAGCGGAATTTCGACGATTCCGGACCGTACGCCGGCGAACACTGCATAGAAGCGCCGATCCAGCCCTGCGTTGATCGCTGCGACCGACACGGCGAGCCCTTCCGGAATATTCTGGATACCGATAGCGAACATGAGCGGAATCGCGTTTTCGACGTCGCCGGAGCCGAAGCCGACGCCCACGGCCAAACCCTCGGGCATATTGTGGAGCGTGATCGCCAGGATGAACAGGATGACGGGCGTCAGTCGCTCGTTGTCGAGAGGCAGGGACGTGGACGGATCGGCCTCGTCCGGGCGTCTGCGTCCGGTTAATAGGTAGTGGGCGTGGGGAACGAGCATATCGGCACGGTCGAGAAACACGACGCCGAGTACGAGACCCACCAGCGTCGGAACGGGATTTCCCCCCGAGTACTGCTCGATACCGGGAAGGATGAGGCTCGTGAACGCCGCTGCGAGCATCACACCGGCTGCAAATCCGAGGGCGCCATCGAGCGCCCGCTCCGATGGATTCCGCCAGATGAGGACGAGCGACGCGCCGATCAAGTTCAACATCGCGATGACGATTCCGCCAACGAAACCCTGGATCACCGGGTCGTTTCCGACGACTCGAACGAATAACTCGACTACTGAAACCATGATTTTACACCGCGTATCGTTAACTGAATTTCGTCACGTCGGCTCTCTCCACCATCCGCTTCGGTGAAGAAGTCCGATGAAGATTCTATAAATCCACCGATCAGGTGTGGCGAATCTCGACGGTGCCGCAACTGCGGGAACCGCACCGAACTGTTGTGCCGCTGTGGTGATCGCGAGAGACCTCCCCGGTTGGCCTCCCGGACCTGTTCACTGAACTGCTCACCTCTACCGGTCTCTCCAATCGACCCACTGAACTGATTTCGTTATCCAGTTCACTATACTGGCCTCTCTATCCGGTGTACTCGATTGATCTCTCCATCCGACGCGCTCGATCGGTCTACTTTGCGGGCGTATCCGACTGGACCGCCTACCTGGCTTTCTTTACCGGTGTATTTGATAAGCCTATTCGAATAGCCTATCCGATTGGCCTATCTAATTGGGTATTTAATTTGATCTCCCGGCAGGACCAAACGCAGTTAACGTGATTCGGAAACGCGTCTGAAAGGAAACGCCCAGGAAACGCGTTTGAATGGAATATACGGCAGATACAACGGCTCCTACCGCCGACGGCGGAGGAGATAGGTCACGAGAAAGACGCCTGCGAGGAAACTGGCCGGAACCTCGTACGGTCGTTCGTGGAGCGTGAGAATCGCGGCCGCCACGATCAACGCACCGGCGAGCACGGCGAACCCGACGTCCCGATACCCGTGATTGGTCCCGTCGACCGGTTCGGTTCGGACGACGAGTTCACCGCGCTCGAGTTGCCGCATCGTTCGATCGAATCGAGCGGGTAGCCCCGCCAGCGTGGGTATCGACTGCAGAAGGTCCGTCCGCGTCTTCTCGACGAAAGCCTCGAATTCGCTTTCGATGAGCCCCTGCTCTATGAGGAACGATCGAACCGCGACGAGAAAGTCGAACTCTGGGTCGAGTTGCCGACAGACGCCTTCACCGACGGTTCCGGTCCTGATGAGCAACATCACGTCCGGTGGGAGACGAAACGGAAAATCCCTGAGCATCGTCGTCAGTTCCGTGAATATCATCCGCCAGGTGATCTCCGACCGCCCCTCGAGGTCCTTGATGACGAGTTCGAGGACACGTCTCACCTCGACACGGTCGACCGACGGTTCGAGGACGTCGACCGCGATCAGGGCGTCGACGAGCGAGTCGACGTCACGTCGGACGAGCGCGCGATAGAGTCCAGCGATGTCCTCCCTAACGGTCTCGGAGAGACGGTCGCTCATTCCGAAGTCGAAGATCAGCAACCGTCCTGCGTCCGTGACGGCGAGATTTCCCGGGTGGGGATCCGCGTGGAACACCCCGTCGATGAGTCCCATCTTCAGGTATATCTCCGTGATTCGCGTCGCCATTTCGTGCGGCGTCACGTCAAGGCCGTCGAACGCGTCGGCTGCGGTTATCTTTCGGCCGGTCACGTACTCCATCGCGAGTACGCGTTCGGACGAGAGGTCTTCGTAGACATCGGGAACGACGACGCGGTCGTCGTCGGCGAAGTTTTCCCCGATTTCGGTCATAATGGCCCGCTCCCGGGCGAAATCCAGTTCGTCCGTAATTATCTCCTCGAAATCGTCGGCCGCGTTCCGAACCGAGTACCGTTGGCGTTCCTCGATAAAGCGGACGACGAATGGGAGTAAACTGCGGATCACTCGAAGGTCGCGCTCGACCTGGGGTTTCACGTCGGGACGACGGACCTTCAGTGCGATCCGTTCGTCCCCGCGGGTCACCACGTACACGAAGGCGAGCGACCCGCCGGCGATCGGCTCGAGCGTCGATAGATCGAGGTCGTCCTCGAGTTCCGCGGTGAGGACGGTCTTTGGGTCCCCACCCGCCTGCTCAGGAACCTCGTCTTGGAGCGTCCCGAACACCTCGGCGTACGGCGGTGGCACGATATCCGGACGCGTCGAAAGCACCTGCCCGACTTTGATGAACGCGGGTCCGAGTTCCAACATCGTGTCCCGTATCCGCTCGGCTCTCAGTCGGTGGGCCGCACTCTCGACCCGTCTTCGCGACCCGAACAGCAGGAACCGACGCCTGTCGCGAAGAAACGCGACTGCGAACGGAAGAAAGCGGACCAGAACCAGTAGATACCGGTGATAAAAACCGCTCATATTACAATTCGAGGGAAGAGCCGTCCGTCGTCCGCCGTCGGTTCGGCGCGTCTATTTGACCCGGTGTCATATCCACGTGCGTGAGTGTACTGTCCACGTACGTGAATTTCACGCCTCCACAAACGAATGTCATCGATTCACGTACGAACTACCGGGCGCTAAACCATAACTTCACAGGCGGTACGAGGCGGATGCCACGGGGCGTGACCCCGAGGCGGTTGACATGCACAATCCGATCTATACGGGCGAGCGTCCAGACCGATGATAGCCCTTGAGGCGTCTGTACCTCCACGTCGCAACTGTGCCCGTAGTGACGAAGGGTTGGATGATAAGCGTAGCGTACGGCCTTCACCCCTGGTGCACTCGGCCTGCTCCGCCGATAGAGTGACTCGATTCGAACGACCACTCCGGAGACCGAGTCCTCTCTACTCACGGGCCGAGATAATCGATCGCGTCGCTAAGCCGTCTCGAGTGTAGAGTTATACGAAATCAAGGAGAATACCTGCGCCTTTAGGCGCAGGATGAATCCGACAACACGGAATCAATCCACGTTCGATGGATAGTTCGAAATTTCTAATTCGTAGATTGAAGTGTAAATCGATACTACTATAAGTAGGAATTGATGTGAAAGAGGGCGGTTCCACCAGTCCGACGATGGCAGCTTGCCCACCCCAAGCAACCACACAACAATCGGAACCAGTTGATGCCCGCCGTATCCTCACAGGATACGAGTGGAGTTGATGTTGTAAGCACGACTCAAAGTAACTTCGAGCCCGTCGAAGTCTGCCGGACCCCCCGTGGCAAAAACAACATCGGGAGACCGAATACGACAGCAGATAGGAGTACCAGGGGCTTGGCACTCCCGGCAGTCCTGCCCGCTTACACCGCGAATATCCCCACGAATTCTCACCGGTCGGATGCTCGGTAGGATTGGAAACCCGAAATCTCCGACGCTTAGGCTTCCTGTGTCTTCAGGCGCAGGAGTATATCAATGAGAACATTGGACCAAGATTACCCTGGTCTGAGCGGTCTTTCGGACCGCTTTAGCCGTCGAACGGTATATGACTCGGTAGAATTTTTCTTGCGTCGGTGCACCAATCACCGTCAAGTCGTAGTAACGCGATTGTTCGATGATCGCGTTCGAAGCATCGTCTGCTTCAAAAATCCACCCTGAGACCCTATCCAATTCGTCGAAGTGATTTTTCACTTCGGTAATAATACTGTCCGCCGTATCCCGTTCGGACGAATCCGGTTTTTCCTCGATAACGTGAAACACGTCAATCCAGGCATCGTGACTGGTAGCGATACTTCGAGAGACTTCAATTGCCAACTCTGTATGAGGCCCCCCCGAAACTGGAAGCAAAATCGAAGAAATCCCGTTATAGTCAGGCTTCCCAGTCACAACGACAACGTCAGTTGGTGCGTTAGAAACAATCGCTTCGGTCGGTCTTCGATAGAACGGGCTACTTGGCGGCGTCTTCGGTAAAACCAGTGTATCGGGTGCAAACTCGTCGATCAACTGTAAAACCCCTCGAGCCTCACTTTGAGCACGTTGGATGGATCCTATTATTCGTTCTTCGGAAAGCTGGAACTGATCAAGCACAGTGTCTAAACGGTCCTTACGATCATGCTCTCCGCCCGCGTTTCGAAACACGAACGGCATTTGCCACGGAACCACGATCACGTCTATCACGATCAACGTGGCGTCCTTCGCTTTCGCAAGTGAAACAGCTACCCGAAGTTGATCAGTCGTGGCGCTCTCCTCTGCTGAGAGAAGAGGAGCGAGTACTCGTTCCTCTCCGATTTCGCCCTCAAAATCTGACCGAGTATTGTTCCCTGTGTTGTTACTCTCAAATAATCTATTCCAATATGATATGAGAGTCATACGATGAGGACAAGTTCACGATAAATAAACCTACGAGATAATTCATCTATCATATTTGTATGCGTTGTACATCAACTTCCAAGAGTGCTAGTCATCGGTAGTTACCTTTCCCGAATGAGGCACACTACTGGTTCGTCCATCGTTCAGAGAAATGCACGATCATCGAAAACCTCGCTTGCTCGCTTGCTTCACGTAATAGCCGCGTGGTGTCGTCGGGAATCTTCTAGTGGAACCGGATCGGAATATCCACGGGTTTCGAGAGCGACAGTACAGTCTGGCCGCTTTCTTGTCGAGCCTAAGGAGTCTAATCGGCAGACACTGGTGTCATGCTCCACAACAGCATGTCATAGAATACGTCTCATACCCTCTCCCTCGCGATTATATAGCTTCCAATTCGCGTGTAACCCTGCGAGATTTGGCAGTCATGGGTGGAGCTCGACATCGAGACAGTGAATACTGCTTGTTAGGAACCGTTGTATGACACGCTCGTCGATAAGGTTAATATCTCCTGGCTTGCGGTGGGCGTCGCACGAGAAACATAATCGTATCTGAGTTCACGTCGATAGACGGCGTCGCACAAGCCCCAGGAAGTCCCGACGAGGATCGAAGTGGCGGGTTCGAACATGGCGGCTGGATTTTCCAATTCGAGCATGGGCCCGAAGACGACGAAGACGTCGAAGACGATGAGTTCAAGCTTAATGAGGTGTTGAAGAGTGACGCGCTCTTGTTCGGCCGAAAGACGTACGAGATACTCGCAGCATACTGGCCTAACGTCGACAGCGATGACCACCCTATGGCGGCGAAACTGAACAGTATGCTCAAGTACGTCGCCTCTCGGAGCCTCAAGGATGTGGAGTGGAACAACTCGACGCTGATCGAAGGAAACGTCTCGGATGAAATCTCCGCGCTGAAACGAGAGGCGGCCGACGACCGCGCTGCGAGCCGCTCGTGATCCCGGCACTGGGCTGTGGTGTCGCGGGATTCGACCTCGAGGTAGGTGCGCGCATTATCTGCGAGACGATCCGTGAGTACGAACCGACGCGCTCGAAGACGTGCGGGGTATCGCGTACAGCGACGAGGAGTACGAGACGATCCGGGAGGTCGCTACGAAAGTCGGGTGACGGCACGCACCCGAATAGGGCGACGGACCGTCACCGTTCGAGTTCGACTCGGGGGTCCATCGCGGTGTGCGCGAGATTCTTCACCAGGGTGCCGAACACTCCGACGTAGGCGATGAGCATCGTCGTTCCAACGACTAGCGGCAGATCCCGATGGACGATCGCCTGGTAGCTTAAATCTCCGAATCCGGGAAGTCCAAATACGTACTCGAGGACGAACACGTTGAGAACGAGTGCGCCGAGTAGATTCGAGAGAAAAAGCGTCACGAGGGGGAGCATAGCCACGCGAAGGACGTGCCACGCGACGCCGAACTCTCCAACTCCTTTCGCCCGAACCATCCGGACGAAATCGGCGCGTTCGTGATCGATCACTTCTGCACGGACGAACCTGGCCTGCCCAGCCAGCAGACCGGTTCCGAGCAACAGCGCAGGAAGGACGAGTTGCCCCAGGTTGTGCGGGTCCACGACCCCTAGACTCGGTTCGTAATTGGTGAGTGGCACGCCGTATTCGTAGGTACCGAGAAGTATGGCGACGTTCGCGATCCAGAAGCTTGGAATGCCGAACGCGGCGTACGACGTGCCGATCGTGATGCGAGCGGGTATCGAGTCCGGTCGGAATCCAGAGTAAGTACCGAGGACCACGCCGCCGACCAGCGCGATAGCCGTACCGGGTAGCACGTACCCAAGCGTAACGGCGAGACGATCGACGAGAAGCGATGACACTGGAACATCGTGTGTGTGAGAAACTCCCCATTCGAACGTCGCCAGGCCGCGCATCCAGCTGAGGTACCGTTCCCAGACGGGTTCGTCGAGGTTCCGAGCCTCCCTGTAGGATCGCCGCGCCTCTTCGGCCTCTTCGATGACGTCCTCCGCGTCGGCGCCCTGTCCCGCCGCTTCGATCGCCGCCGAACCGTAGGCGGCATCGTCGCCGGGATCCGGCGTCAGCGCGACGAGTCCGAACGCAATCGTCGCCACGATCCAGACGGAGACGATCGCGAAGGCGATTCGTCGGAGGAGATAGCGCCATCGGGTCATCGAACCACCGGACAGTGCCGCCGAGATCTATCACAGCTGTTCGGTCGACCGCCCTCGGGCCGACAGTGCCGAGACGATCGATCCGGTGTGGCCGGGACGAACGACTGCGGCAAAAGGTGTCCGTGCCGCCCCCCCGGCGGACTGGAGCAAGGCGTCGTCGAGGTCGAATCGCGGGTCACTACCGTTGACGACTGTGACGGCGCGTCGCTTAAACGTTATCAAAGAATCGTACCGAAACCCTCTTGGCCGTCGGTTTAGTGGTTCGACCAACCGCCACGAGTCGCGGACTGATAGAGCAATGGGAGCAGACGAGGATGCCACCGATTCGACCGCCGTCGATACGATCGGCGAGCGCGAACTCGACCGGACCGGATTGTCGTCGAACCGCTCACCGTTGCCAGCGCCATCGATACGGACCGCGGGTTTTCTGGTCTCCGCCGGCGTGGTCGCGGTCGTCGCAGGGTACGATCTGTTCGTTCGCGCCAGCGGTGGCCCGCTCGCGTTCGGGTGGTACCCGGACCCGATCGACTGGCTGTTTCTCCTGTCGTTCCAGGTGCTTGGCTGGTACGTCGCGGTACCGCTGGTGGCGACGCCGAGACGGACCCTCCGCCGCCTGTGGGAGTTGCGGGCGAATCCGACGGTCCTCGCGAGCGTCGTCTACCTCTGCATCTTCGTTCTGGTGGGAACGATCGGCGCGTGGCTCGTCGGTACGCCCCACTCGGATCTCACCCAATCGATGCAACCCCCTGCGTTTTTGGGCGTTCCCGAGTTCGTGCCGGGACAGTGCGTCGGACCGGTCGAGGACGGTACCTGCCACGGGACGCTTCGGCACCCCCTGGGAACGAGCGCCCACGGCAAAGACATGGTCGCCGTCGTCGCCGTCGGGGCGCGCGTGAGCCTGCAGGTCGCGGTGATCGTCGCCGCGATCGTGGCGCCTCTCGCCGTCGCGGTCGGCGCGACGGCAGGGTTCGTCGGCGGCATCGTCGACGACGCGCTCGTGAGTTACATCGAGATCCAGCGATCGATACCCCCACTCGTCGCCTACGTCGTGCTCGTCTACCTCTTCGGCCCGAGCCTGCACCTCTTCGTACTCGTGTTCGGGCTGCTCGGGTGGGGCGGGGTCGCCCAGATCGTCCGGAGCGAGGTGCTCCAGTGCAAACAGGAGCAGTTCGTGCGAGCGGCGAGGTGCCTGGGAGGCGGGCCACTGTACGTCCTCCGTCGACACGTTCTGCCCAACATACGGGAGTCCGTCGCTGTCGCGACGACCCAGCAGATTCCCGCGGTACTGCTCGCGGAGGCCGCCGTCGCGTTTTTGCGGTTGAACGACGGCGCTACGCCCTCCTGGGGTGAGGCGATACTGGTCGGGTTCGGGAGTCAATACAAGTTTAGCGATGCGTGGTGGCTCACGACGATCCCAGTCGCGTTTCTCGCGGCGACGATCGTCTCGATCGCCGTCATCGGCGACTGGCTCGGCGACGATCGCAGCCATCGATCCGTCCGGTGACTGGGAGGTGATCTCCCGACGGGATCGACGAGGGAGTGGTTCTTACACCGACAGGCCTCGGATCTCGACGGCGGCACCGTCTTCGACCCGACCGATCACCCGTCCCTCGACGGCCGCCGCCAGCGCGTCGGCGTCCGTCTCCGACACCGAGATGACGAACCCCGTTGCCACGTCGAACGTCCAGTGCATCTCTTCGTCCGACACCGACTCCGCCTTCTGGATGAAGTGGAGGAAGTCAAACGCGGATAGCATAACGTAATGAGATACTCACTTGAACGACGGTGGCGACGTTTTCTCGTTGCCTCAAACTGACCCGTGCACTTCGTCTCGTGCGAAGTGCTGCTCAGGTTGCTTCCCTATTGCGGCCCTATGGTAGAAGTCAGAAATAAATACTCACTGTTGGCGCGGAGGGCTGATTAATCGCTGTTGTAACGTCGTATAGTAATTCAAAGAAGCGAATGCTGAGTGCCGCTTGGAGTTGTCTTCACCACTCTTCAACCGAATTTCGCTCTAGTGAGTACGCTGGCAACGTTACGAAGGCGAGGTTGTCGCGGGCCGCCAAGTCCGTAACGGCTGTCGCCTGGAAAGACGGCGCTCCATCCAGCACGATGATCAGAACACGGTGAGTTCAGTCTGCGTAACGCCGTTTTTGGACGCTATCGCCGCTAAGAGCCGTTGTATCGGCTTCTTTTCCCCAGGTTGTCGAGGATATCTTGTAATTTCTTGACAGGGATCTTGGCGAGATGTTCCACTGTTTTAGCAACATTTTTGAGTAAAAACTTCTAACGGTTGCTAGAGTTTGATCGTGGCGTAGTCTCATGTAGTTCGGCAGTCGACATTCGTCGCAATTGCTCATTTGTTAACACCTCGATGCGAGAAATACCTTGTCTCAGCGTCTGACAGCGTCGTTTCGATTTCCAGTATTTTCAGGGTTGTCTCCGGTGGGCTTCGTTCGAACCCTCGTACCCCGTTCGAGGAGATACATTGTCTCGAACGACGACGGAATATTGTTAGAGATCGTAGGGTACTCACACTTTTCCTGATCACACACTGTGAGAAGAGTCCTATGACTCCCTCCTGGCCATACCAACCAACCCATCGACCGAGGAGGAGTGGCTTTCGGCCATAGCCGTCTGGAACACTGCTCCAAAACAGATACGACTCTTACCAAAATCGAAATATACTCAAGACAGACTATGAGAGTCCGAGGAACCCTTCAGCGTTCTCGTAGAGAATCTTTCGCTGGACCGACTCATCAAAGTCGGTATGTTTTGCGAACGATGCAAGCCAGTCTTCGGGATGGATCATCGGGTAGTCGGTCCCGAACATCACCTTGTCCTGGAGGACGGACCCGGCGTAGTGGAGGACCTGATCGTCGATGTACTTCGGGATCCACCCGGAGAGATCCATGTAGACGTTGCCCTTCTGCTGGCAGACGGCGAGTTGCTCTTTCTCCCAGGGGAACGCGGGATGGGCAAGTAGGATCTGGAGGTCAGGATGGTTGGCAGCCACCCGGTCGACGAGTATCGGATCACCGTACTCGATCCGCAAGCCGCGACCGCCGGGACTGCCAGCTCCGAGCGTCGAGTTGCCGCCGTGGAAGATGACTGGCACGCCTAGATCCTCGATGGTGTTCCAGAGGTGCGTGTGACGGTCTGCAGATGGGTCGAAGCCCTGGGCAATCTGCTGGAATTTGAACCCGTCGAGGTCCAGGTCTTCGACACACCGAATTGCTTCCTCGACGCAGTCGTCTTTTAACGGATCGACACTCCCGAATCCAATGAAGAACTCGGGGTGTTCATCTCGGATCTCGGCCACGTAGTCGTTTGGAACCGGTGGGCTGCCGGTGTTGGTTTCGGCGTCCCACCCCAGCAGGATGGAGCGCCCGATCCCCACTTCTTCGTACTCCTCGAGCATCGCCTCGTAATCCCACGTCTCCAACTCGGTTCCAAACTTGTTTGCGGCGTCTTCCATCATCTCGCCGCCTGCGTCGTGCAGGAACTCGCTCGTGGGCTGGTGGGCGTGCGTGTCGATGAGCCGCTGGCTGTCGATGCCAGGCAGGTCGATCTCCATAGTTGAGGTGTTTCGCTCGACAATCAAAACCTTATGGATTTCTGGCCGGTCGAAGGTGATCCGTCGGGTAGATCCATCGTTGATTCGTATATAGCAGTATCCTGAACCGGTCCATAATTAATTGTCGTTGCTAGCCTGCTGGTCGACATCGGAGAACAGTTCCGAAAACAGCGCCTCCTGTGCTCGACGAAGCCGTTCGAGGAAGGCCGTCTTGCTAATGTCGAGTGCGTCTGCGACCTCCTCTGCAGTCGTCTGCCGGGGAACCTGAAAGTAGCCAAGCTGCAGTGCATAACGGAGGCTCTCTTCCTGTGCTGGGGTAATATCCCACTGCTTGTCGACCGCCTCGTCGTTCTCGGGTCGCATCGAATACACCCGTTTGAGTTGAATCCCGACAGTCTGACCTGCAGTCTCCAATACATTTTTGAGGATATCATTCCCGACGACTGCCCCCATCAAAATTGCGTTCCCGTTTTGGTACGTTAGTGATTCGGCTATGAAGCCGGTACTGATGAGTTCGTGGACGACACAGCGATACAGCGACAGACACCGGTAGTTGTATCGACCATCTGTCTTTGCCTGATAGAGGTAACGAATGCGGTCGTCGCTATCGAGTTCCGCCGTCAGTTCATCCCCACACGAGGAACTGAACCGGAGCAAGACGTTTCCATCGTCACGCAACAGTGGCGGGGCAGAATCGACGGTTCCCTCAAGGTTGCGTGTCGCGTCCGCGAGCGGGCAGTCGTCGCCCTCAATACGGAACTCCGTCATCAGGCACTCGTCTATCATCACCTGTCGTTTCGGGATAAGAGTATATAAATCCAGTCTATAGACTGCACAATTAGTAAGCACCGACCGCCCATAGTACATGATGAACAATGAACGTCGAGGAAGTCAAGGAACGTGCGGGTCCACGGGAATTCAGCCCGAAGGACGACCTCCCGGAGGAGTATCGGAAGGCAGCGACCCGAATGCTCGAATTCCACGCCAACAGCGAAATCATGGGCGCGTATTTAGAGCGGCCGTTCATCCGCAAGGCACCGAGCTTGGAGCGGAAAATGGCTTTCAGCGCCAAGGTCCAAGACGAGATCGGTCATGGGCAGTTACTCTACCGGGCCGCTGAATCGCTGGGCATCAAGACCCGCGAAGAGATGCTCGACGATCTGGCCGAGGGCAACGGAAAATTCCTCAACTGCTTTCACTACCCCATGGACTCGTGGGTCGAGACGCCGATGATCGCGTTCTTCGTCGACGGGGCGGCGATGCGCCGACAGGCGACACTCAAGAAGTCCAGCTGGGAACCCTACGCCCACGCAATGGACAAGGTCTGTTTCGAGGAAGGCTTCCACGTCAAACACGGCGAGAGCATCCTCAGTGAGCTGATGAACGGCTCGAAGAAAGAACAGGAGATGACGCAGGAAGCCTTCAACAAATGGTGGCCGCGCATCCTGCAGTTCTTCGGCCCAACTGACGACCAGTCGTCTCACCACGACTTCTCTGCGGACGTTGGCCTGAAGGTCATGACTAACGATGAACTCCGGAATGCGTTCCTCAACATGTACCTCCCCAAGGCCAAGAAGTACGGCCTTGAGATCCCGGACAAGCCGCAGATCCGTGAGAACGGCGACGGCACGTACGATGTCGTCGAGGACGACCTCGACTGGGACGAGTTCTTCACCATCGCGAAAAACGACTACGAGCCCGGCGTCGGTCAGATCAACAGTCGTAAGCGCGCACAGGACGCAGTCGAATGGGTCCGCAACGCCCTCGACGAACAGGAAGCGCTCGCAGCGGACGGACAATCACCACAGGCGGCTGACTAACAATGATTTGGGAAGTTTTCCGACAGAACCAGGCGGGTGACTATCACACCCACTGTGGCAACGTTCATGCACCTGACCGTGAGATGGCGCTGCTGTTCGCGGAGGTCCAGCACGGCCGACGCAAGCCGACCAACAGTCTGTGGGTTGTTCCTCAGGACGAGATTGGCGAGGTCGACACCGAGGACGCGAAGTTCGGCGGGACGACGAACAAGTCCTACCGGTTCGCCCGAACGTACAACGTCGAGCCGGCGGCCGAAGAAGTCGAGGCCTCCGAAAAAGAACTCACCGAAGCAGAGCGCAAGCAAGGTGAGGCATAATGGCGGCCGCTGACGAGGTCACGTTCGCCGACACCGATGACCTCGACGAGGCCGAGCAGGAAGCGGTGCAGGCCCTGCTCTTCCGTCTCGCCGACGATGAACTCGTCTTAGCCGAGCGCTACACCGAGTGGCAGGTCCGCGCCCCGACGCTCGAGTCGGACATCTCCATGGCAAACATCGCACAGGACGAACTGGGCCACGCCCGCCTCTGGTATGAGGTGCTCAAGGACTTCGGTTACGACGAGACGGACCTGATCTGGGAGCGCGACGCCGCGGACTTCACTCATAGCACGCTCGTCGAACAACCCTTCGCAGAGGGTGACTGGGCCGACGCCATTGTCCGTGCCTATCTCTACGACGTGGCCGAGGATATCAGATTGCACGCACTCGAGAACTCGACGTTTGCGCCCATCCGCGACCGCGTCGGCAAGGTCCTCGGCGAAGAGGACTACCACCTCGAGTACGCAACGAACTGGCTCGAGCGCCTCGCAGCCGACGACGAGGGCCGCAAGAACGTGCAGGACGCTGTCGACCGGCTGTACCCCTACGCGCTGACGCTCTTCGAGCCGACCGATGAGGACGTCGAAGCCACGATTGTCGAACGTGGCCTGCGGAGCGAGGCACTCGTCGAACTCCGAGACGAGTGGCACGACCGTGTCAGCACCTTCCTCGAGTCGATCGGGATCGACGTGCCGGGGATCGACCTCCCCGAGCAGTACGACATCCACGTCTCGCCGGACGATCTGCCAGCGCAGATTGGCCGTGACGGGAACCACACCGACGACTGGGCATCGCTCCTAGACGAGATGACGGAGGCCTACGACGAACTCGGTCGCGACTACGCCACCCACATCATGGACGACGATGAGTAGCGAGTACGAGCGCCCGGAGCGTGACGATGACGCGACGGCTTGCGCCTATACGAGCTACGACAGCGACGAGGATGTCGAATACGACGAGAAAGAGTCCGTCGAGGGCGAGGTGCCAGCCACCGGGACGGGAGCCGAAGGCGTCGAGCGCTGCGTCTGGCAGGCCCTTTACGAAGTCGAGGACCCGGAGATGCCAATCTCCATCGTCGACCTTGGGCTCATCTACGGCGTCTCCGTTGAGGACGGTGTCGCCGCAGTCGACATGACGCTGACATACACCGGGTGTCCCGCCCGTGACATGCTGATCAACGAGGTCAAACAGTCCGTGGCCGCCGTTGATGGCATCGACAAGGCGGAGATCTCCGTGGTCTGGTCGCCCGGCTGGACCGTCGACATGGTCACCGAACAGGGCAAAGAATCGCTCCGCGAATTCGGACTGAGTGTCTAACCATGCGCAACCTAGATCCCAGCGTCGATACGTCCGGGAAGTTCGAGCAGGCCGAGTGTCCCTACTGTGGCTCGGAGAACACCGAGCGCGACCATCCAAAAGGGCCATCGCTCTGCCGGTCGATGCACTACTGCAACGACTGCGAGCAGCCCTTCGAGAAGTTCGCGTAGCCGCTCTGTGCCGCGTGTGATGCGCGGCCGTTCCTGGATCGTCAGTACCGACTCACCACCGCCGACCGCATCGCGACCGTATTATCGACGCGGTCGGCCCACCAACTGGGCTTCCATTTCCATTCTGGTTTATGTCGATGTCATCGACGGAGTTCACGGACCGTGGAAATAGATCGATACTACGGCTCTTCGTTCGACTGTGTCTCCAATCGAACTGCGGAGAGACCATACGCAACACCTCACTGTATGGATTACCGACCGTCCGAACATGCGTTCTCAGCTCTGATCTCGCCGTCACGCCTCGCCGTCACGCCATTCGAGAAACAGGATGTCAGACGACTTGGTGAGGGGGACGGGCTCCTCTTGAGCGTTACCGTCCAAACGAAGACGGTGCCTCAGTCCTTTTTCTTGATAAGGAACTTCATGTCGCCCTCGAGGACGGTGGTGCCGTCCTGATTTTCCATCTCCGTGTCAAGGACGACGAGTCCGGCGTCGTCACGACCGACTTCTTTCGTCTTCGTGACCACCATTTCGAGCTGAAGCGTATCGCCGATGAAGACCGGGTTGGGAAGATCCATGTAGTTCATGCCCAGGAACGCGAGCGCGGTCCGCTCAACAATGCCGGTGCGATAGACGAACCCGGTCGCCTGCACGAACGTCATGGGGCCGTGGGCGATGCGTTCGCCGAAATCGTCCTGTTCGGCTGCGTACTCTTTGTTGGTGTGCAGTTCCGTCCAGTCTCCGCTAAGTGCCGAGTGCATCATGAAGTCCGACTCCGTGACGGTCCGGCCAACGCTGATGAATTCCTGCCCTTCTTCGAAGTCCTCGAAGTGATGTGGCTCGTAACTGTAGGCCATGCTCCGATTTCGCAAACAGTCATTAAATAACTTTACATTCTGATTCTTCATCCCAATAACTGTTATCTGTGTTACCAATCACCAATACGTATTTACGTCAGCTTTCTGTATGAGTCTTCTGTATGTCGGACGTATCTGGCGAAACACGGTCACGTATTGACTCCGATCCATACTGCGAGACGCTCGGTATCGAGATCGTTGCGCTAGATACAGGATTCGCTCGTATGGAGCTGACGATCACCGAGGAACTGCTGAATTTTCATGGAACTCCCCACGGAGCTGCAATCTACTCGCTTGCGGACGCCGCGTTCGCTGCGGCGTCGAATTCCCACGGCGATGCCGCCGTCGGACTAGAGGCAAACATCTCATATCTGGAAGCCGCCGACACTGACGAGACGCTCACGGCCACGGCTGAGGAGACGCACATCTCCGGTCGAACTGCAGAATACGAGATTGTAGTAACGGGCGAAAATGGGAACAGAGTTGCGACATTCCGCGGACGTGTCTATCGTCCCTGAAACATGTCGTTATACGAAATCAAGGAGAATACCTGCGCCTTTAGGCGCAAGATGAATCCGACACTATCCTATACTAACCACCGTTCGATGGCATGGCCGGATATTCCACGCCCTAAGGGTGTCAGCGTTAGCACCTCGCATTGTGAATGCACGCGAAGGCTTTCGTCCAACGATCAACTGATTGCCACGAACTCCGATACGGAAACCGATCGAAGAACCGCCTGATGCGGAGTTTGAACGGGCTAAACCACGATTCGACGATCGAGCGATCACCCCACGTTTCTCGGCGCGATTCACACGGCAGATCGAGCTCGTCGAGGCTCCAGTTGTACCAGGGTCCGCGATCAACGACAATCACGGGCCGTCCTCGAACGGTGTCGAGGACGGCCCGCAGGAACAGCAACGCGTCGAGTTCAGAGCGACCGGGCGAGGCCTCGACGTGGATCACTTCGTACGTCTGGCGATTGATCGCCGCCCAGACGTACACCTCGCGGTCGTCGACGACCACTGTTCCGTGCTCGTCAGGTTCCGGCTCGAACAGGTCAGCCAACGCGGTATACCACTCGTGGACCGTCTGGTGCAAGTGGCCGAGCCACTCGCCCACCTGGCGGTAAGACAGGCCAAGATGGTACAGAAATGCCGCCTCAATCCGTTGGTCGGTCGGTGTGTCCTCGCGTGAAAACACTCTTTGCTCGCGTGCTCGTTTCACTAGTTGGTCGAGCATTGAGTTCACCAACTCCCACTAGCTCGACCATTTCCATACTGCCATCGCTGACACCCCTCTCCACGCCCTAATCTAAACATTCATAATACGACACTCCATAACCAGTTATGAAGGCGTTTCACGAATGCACATCCACCGCACTTACCGAGCGAAAATCCGCAACCACTCACAAGTGGAACGGATGTTCGACCTGCACGGATGGAGTGCATCGAAGCTGTGGAACGTTGCAAACCATCACTCCCGCCAAGTGTGGGACGATACGGGCGAGATTCCCGACGATTCGGACTTGAAAAGCGAGTTGAAAGGTCACACAACTTACAAAGGACACCATTCTCAGTCCAGTCAGCGCGTTCTGGAGGAACTCGCTGAAGCCTTCAACTCGTGGTACGGCAAACGCAAGAACGACTCTCGGGCAAATCCGCCCAGCTACCGCAAGAAAAACTACTACGACAACGATGGCAACCGTGTCCACGAAGAACACCCACGTAGCACGGTAACGTGGAAGCAGAAGGGCATCCGTCACGACACAAAGCACAACCGAGTTCGACTCTCGAAAGGTGCGAATCACAAAGACCACCCGAGAGACTGGGACTATATCCTCGTTGAATACGAGACTCGTCCCGAAGTCACGGTTGAAAACCTGCAACAAGTCAGGGCCGTCTACAGCAAGGCGGAGGAGCGATGGGAACTTCACCTCGTCTGCAAGCTCGAAGTCGAAACACCCGACGCTCCCGGTACCGAGACAGCGGGCATCGATCTCGGCATCTGCAACTTTGCCGCCGTCGCATACAGCACCGAGGATGCCGACTTGTACCCTGGTAATCGCCTCAAACAGGACGGCTACTACTTCCCGAAAGAAATCGCCACATGCGACGACTCGGGAGGTACTGAGGCCACACGATTACACCACACGTGGGCGGAGCGCCGAACCCACTTCTTCCACAGTCTCGCGAAACACATCGTCGAACGGTGTGTCGAGAAAGAAGTCGGGCGTATCACCGTCGGGAACCTCGATGGTGTCCGAGAGGATGAGACCGGCGAGTCAAAGAATTGGGGTCGGCACGGCAATCTTGACTTGCACGGGTGGGCGTTCGACCGCTTCACCACCATCCTCACGTACAAGGCGAAAATAGAGGGGATCGAAGTCGGAGAAGTGTCTGAGCGCGACACGAGCAAGACGTGTTCTGTGTGTGGTACGGAAGATGATAGTCAGCGTGTTGAACGCGGATTGTACGTGTGTGAGGCGTGTGAGGCGGCGTTCAACGCTGACGTAAACGGGGCGGAGAACATCCGTCTCGACGTGAATCAAAGTAACTCCGAGTCGTCGGCCAATTTGGACGAGGATAGGAGTACCGGCTGGTTGGCACAGCCCGGAGTCTACCTTCATGACTTGTCCCACGGATTCTCACCGAGGAAACAAGTGGTGGACTGCAAACCCTAATATCCCACCGCTCGGGATTCCTCTGGCTTAAGCCGGAGGAGGATGTCAATCGCGGTGGTCGTAAACGCGCTTGACCTTGCCGACCTCGGTACGGGCGATGCCGCCATGGTCGACGAGTTCGAGATCGTCCGGCGTAAACGAGAGGACGTTCTGCAACCGGGTCAGGATCACGTTTCTCAGTTCGTCCTCGTTGCGGTCGCTCTCTTCGGTTGTTTCGATAGTAAGTTCCATGACGTCGAGTGATCCTTCCTTAGCAAGGTCGATGCGGTAGTATGGGGCAACGCCGTCGATCTCGAGGACGACGTGTTCGATTTCGCTGGGATAGAGGTTGACACCGCGGACGATCAACAGATCGTCTGTACGACCAGTGACGTTATCCATGCGGACCATGGTGCGGCCACACTCACACTCGTCGTAGGTGAGCGTCGTGAGATCGCCCGTCCGGTAGCGCAGCACCGGCATGGCCTCTTTGGTGAGTGTGGTGAGGATGAGTTCGCCTTCTTCCCCTTCTTCGACGGGGTCACCCGTGCGTGGGTCGACGACTTCCGGGTAGAAGTGGTCCTCCCAGATGTGCAGGCCATCCTGGGCCTCGTGGCACTCGTTGGAAACACCCGGTCCGATTATCTCTGACAGCCCATAAATATCGATGCCGTTCACATCGAGTCGCTCTTCGATCTCCTCGCGCATCGGCTCGGTACACGGTTCAGCGCCGAAGATGATCGTCGAAATGGGGAGCTCTTTTGGATCGTGGCCCATCTCTTCGGCCGTCTCGGCGAGGTACAGCGCGTAGGAGGGCGTACACGCGAGCGCGTCACTCTCGAGGTCGGTCATCATTTCGATCTGGCGCTGTGTGCCGCCACTCCCGATGGGAATAACAGTCGCGCCGAGTTCTTCGACGCCGTAGTGAAGTCCGAGGCCGCCGGTGAACAGACCGTAGCCGTAGGCGTTCTGGACGGTGTCGCCCGGATTTACACCGCTAGCTTTCAGCGAGCGGGCGACGACTTCGCTCCAGACGCCGATGTCGTCGTCGGTGTAGGAGACGATTTTGGGCTTGCCGGTCGTCCCGGAGGACGCGTGGATCCGCGTGAGTTCCTCGTCGCCGACGGCGAATAAGCCGTCGGGGTACTCATCACGAAAATCCTCCTTGGTCGTCATCGGAAGCTTCGTGATATCCTCGAGGCTCTCGATGTCGTCCGGTTCGACGCCGGCGTCCTCGAGTTGCTCGCGGTAGAACGGAACGGTTTCGTACGCATGCTCGACCGTTTCGCGGAGGCGTTCCTCCTGGATCTCACGGATTTCTGCACGGTCTTCAGTCTCTATGGGTGCATACACCATATGTCGTGCGTCGATTGGAATACTACCATGAAAAATCATTCGGGTAGGGATTTCTCGATTTAGATACTACTAGCTGAGAAGCGCTTTTCATCATACCACTAACTGTTCAGTGACAATGAACGCATGTCGTCTACCGTCCACAGGCTACAGTCGAGGAATAGTCAGAGTAATCGCGCAACTGCGGGCTGATTTGGCATCAAATCATTTCCTGGGGAGTATTACAAATCAGTGTATTCGAAGACGGTGTTCATCCTCATTGAATACAGGGCTTCAGCGGCTCTCAGTGCCGGTACTGATCAATTATCGTGTGAACTCTTCTCCGCCTTCGAGAAAGAAGACCAGTACCCGGTTCTGTCTCACCGTGACCTCCAGTTGAAACAGCAGAAACAAGTAGTATGACGCGGGGTGTCGTCTCACATGCCGCTCCCAATTACAAGACTAAAACTGTAATGGCAAGCGGATTAGCTCCTTGTGACAAGTTGTCATCGATGTATATTCGAATAACTCGAATCGCTGAGGGAGATACAATGTTAACTACCACCATAGTATCTGGCCGTCGAAGGCCTATATTCGTAGCGACGCTAGTATCGGTCGCAACAATCGCCAGAGCGGTCCCGAACGTCAAACAATACGTTTACTGTGAGTGAACGGCGTCAGCGGAGGAGACACCTCGTTCTGACGGCTACTAGCGGACGAGGCGAGTATCCGTTCGACAGCATCGTGAGGGCCAAGCGAGGACGAACCGACGCATCGTAGTAGTCACTGGCCGGAGAGGCAGTCAAGTGAGTGGGGAGGAACTCGAAGCGGCGTTACTCTCGAGAATGCGCTTTAGGGGTCCGTCAGGCGTATGTGAGATTGATCGTGATCTCGTTTACCGTCCCGAGAAGCAGTGTTGGGAGTTCGTCCCGGAGGAACGTTCCCTCGAGGCGATTCGCGGGTCCAGAGATGCTAATCGCGCCGAGTGCGAACCCATTCTCGTCTTTGATCGGCGCCCCGATTGCGTGGAGTCCTTCGACAGATTCCTCAATGTTTAGCGCGTACCCGCGCTCGCGAATGGTCCTGATCTCTTCCCAGAGCTCGTCCTCGGTCGTTATCGTGTACTGTGTGTGCGCTGGCAACCCGTACATCTCAACGATCTTGTTGACCCGCTCGTCCGGGAGATATGCCAGTATCGCTTTTCCCGCGGCGTGCTGATGGAGGTAGTTCCGGTGTCCCAAGTGGGCATATGTACGTACAGAGCGTTTTCCCTGCGCGCCATAGATGTGGACGCTCCGTCCGTGTTCCTCGACGACACACCAGATCTTTTCGTCGGTCTCGTCGGCGAGTGCGTCGACTTTCGGTTTCACTTCCTGATAGAGTGGATACCTGTCTCGAGCGACGATGCCGTAGTCCAGAAACCGGCTCCCGAGGCGATACTTGTTGTCTTCCTCGATGAGGAAGCTATTCGCCTCGAGCGTCTTTAGATAGCGATGGGTAGTGCTCTTGGCACAGCCGAGATGGTCCGTTACTTCGGCGATCGTCGCAGGTCCGTTCTCCTTGAGGTAGTCGACGATGTCGATCGCTCGCTCGACGGTTTCGACGGGCCGGTCAACCTCGGGTGGGAGTGACATACAGTATTCGAGGGACCGCCTTCACTAAAGCTTGTTCAAGCTATTCGAATAGGCTGCCAGATCGAATTGGACATCTTGGCACTGATATCAGCAAAACAGTACTAGAACCGATAGTTATTAAACCAAAGAACGAGGACTGTGAGAGAGTTAGTACCATGATCAAGATGGTAGACTTCCTCGTCCGCACGGACGAGTTCAACCACGAGGAGTTCGCCGAGCGATGGCAAAGCGAGCACGCAGCAATTGCAAAAGACTTGCCAGGTCTCCGAAAGTACACTACGTCCGTCCCGACGAATCCAGATGCTGTGGAGTACGACGGCGTCCTTGAACTCTACTTCGACGACATGGCAGCACTCAACGAAGCCTTCGAGTCCGAAGTTGGACAGGAGGTCCAGGCCGATGCCGCCGAATTCATCGACCTCGAGGCAGGGCCGACACTCGTCGTCGACGAGACAGTGCAACTTGACGAGATCCATGACTAAGACTGGCGAGCGCATCGTCGAGGAACTGGACGCACAGGATGTCGAGTATCTGTTCGGATATCCGGGCGGTCGGGTCATCGAGATTCTCGATTTCGTTCCTGAGTCCGACGTGACCATGGTTCGCCCGCGCGACGAGCGTGAGGCGAGTATCATGGCTGAGATGTACGGACGGATGACGGGCAAACCTGGCGTCCTTACAGGGCAGGGACCGTGGATCGGCAGTCTCGGTGCTATCGGCCAGATGGAGGGCAAACTCGCGTCCTCACCGATGGTCGTCATTACGGAGGCCAGCGAGCGCGGTGACTACTCCACGCTTGCACCCTACCAGCAGGCACGGGGCGATTACGGCGGACTGGACCTCCCCTCGGCGCTCGAGGCGTACACCAAAGAACACTGGTTCCCCCGCTCGCCGACGGAAACTATCCGCAGTCTGCAGTTGGCGTTTAAACACGCGACGGCCGGCCGCTCCGGACCGACTGCCGTCATCCTCGACGGTGATGCCGTTTCGGACGAGATGCCCGAGGACCCAGTGCCACCGGTCTGGGATGGCCACGATCAGGTACAAAACTGGGAGGCACGCCCCGATGCCGACGACCTCGAGATGGCCGTCGACGAACTGGCAGCCGCCGAGCGCCCGGTCATCATCGCCGGCAACGGCGTCCACTCCGCGGGCGCGTACGACGAACTGATGGCGGTTGCCAAAGCAACCGACGCTGTCGTCACAACCTCCTATCTCGGCAAGTCGACGTTCCCCGAGACACACGAGCAGGCTGCAGGCGTCATCGGCTCGTTCGGCCACGAAGGAGCCAATCAGGTCGTCAGCGAGGCCGACGTGTTGCTGGTCGTCGGGTCCCGGCTCAACCCGATGGACACGAACTGGCAGGCCCCCGGTTTCATCCGGCCGGACGAGCAGACGATTATCCACGCTGATATCGACACGCGCAACGCCGGGTGGGTCTACCCTGCTGACGTCGCACTCATCGGCGATGCAACGCAGAGCCTCTCTGACCTCGCGGACGCGCTCCCCGCTGACGTGAGCAACGACTGGGCATACGATCGGGCCGCTGAGGCACGGGAGTCATTCGACGATCCAAAATGTGAGTCGGACGCCTCCCCCATCAAGCCCCAGCGCGCGGTCAAAGAAATCGAAGCCGTCGTCGACGAGGACACCATCGTCACGGCCGACTCCGGCAACAACCGCTTCTGGCTTCTAAACTACCTGCAGGCCCCTGATACGGGGACCTACTACGGCAGCGGTGGCGTCGGAAGCATGGGCTGGGCCACGCCGGCAGCCGTCTCGGCCGCAATCACGACGAACAAGGACGTCGTCGGTGTCGCCGGAGACGGTGGCTTCGCCATGACGATGACCAGCGTCGAGACTGCCGTCGAACACGGCGTCGCGCCGACGTTCGTCGTCTTGAACGATACGAGTCTGGGTATGGTCCGACAGATGCAAGATGAGGAGGGCGACATCGCCGGCGTCGAGTTCCACGACACCGACTTCGTCAAGGCTGCCGAAGCGTTCGGTGCCGAGGCAACGCGTGCAGTGACGCCCGACGAACTTGCCGACGCGCTCGAGGCGGGAACGAACGCCGACGTGCCGTTCGTCATCGACGCGCGTATCGATCGTGAGGAGGAGATGGGTGAGTCGCTCCAGTCATCGTTCTACGAACAGGTCGGCGGTCTCCACGAATAGTCGGGGGCTCCTTGTCGATTGGGACTTCGACCTCGAATTCGACGAGCAATCTTTCCTGTGCGAGTTGCTGTGGACCGAGCAGTGTGTGATACGGATACGGCGGTTCCGAGAACACGTCGTTCCACAGCGTAAAGAACGCCTCTCGACTGGCGAGAAAATCGACGACGTGTGCGGTTACTTTCGTCACGTCGGCCAGCGATCGATCGACGTCCTCGAGAAGCATCTCGACGTTTTCGAACGCTTTGTGTGTCTGTGCAGCAACGTCTTCACCCGCGAGTTCGAACGACTCGTCCCAGCCGACCTGCCCGGACGTGTAGCGGGTACCGTCAGCGACGATACCGTGATTGGAGTCGATACTCGAGGCGTCGATGAGTCCATCCGGCTCGAGGCGTTGTCGTGCCAGACCATGACAGTTCCTGTGTGATTCGAAATAGATGACGGAAGACGTGTTGCTGAAACGTCGGTAATAACAACCTTTTTTATATTGGTACGTCACATCGTTGGTATACGATGACAGAGTCAACTGTACTCGTCACTGGTGGCACCGGCTTCCTCGGCTCGTACGTCGTCGAGGATCTGGTCGATACGGGACACGACGTCGTCGCCTACGACCTATCGACAGACGATCGAATTCTGGACAAACTGGGCGTCGCCGATGACGTCACCATCCGGCGGGGCGACGTCTCCGAGGCAATCGACGTCATCCGCGCGGTCAAAGAGACCGGCACGACACACATCATTCACTTGGCAGCGCTGCTGACCAACACCGCACGCGACAACCCGCGTGCGGCCCTCGACGTCAACGTCGCGGGAACGAACAACATCCTAGAAGCCGCACGCACGCTCGATGATCAGGTCGAACGGATCGCCTGGGCATCCAGTGCTGCCGTGTACGCGCCGCCGCACAACTACGACGGCGAGTACATCGACGAAGACGAACTCGTCTACCCCGACACGCTCTATGGGGCGACCAAAGAGTACAACGAACACCAGGCTCGGGTCTACTACGAGGACTACGACATCTCCCACGTCGGCCTGCGCCCGACCGTCGCGTACGGCCCCTACCGGGAGACCGGCGGCTCGGCGTTCCTCGCGAACATCATCGAGAAGCCGGCCCTCGAGGAATCGTTCAGCGTCGACTACGGCGATCAGGTCATCGACTGGCAGCATGCCCGCGACATCGCCCAGGCGTTCCGGAAAGCGGCATTTACTCCTGACGAAGACCTCAGTCAGCGGATCTACAACGTTCGCGGGGAACTCGCCACCATTCGCGAGGCCGCAGACACCGTTCGCGAGATCCTCCCGAATGCCGACCTCGACGTCTCCGACGACGGCGAACTGCCGTGGACCCAGAACCTCGACATGACCGCCGCACAGGACGACCTCGGCTACGAGGTCGAATACGACCTCGAGACCGGGTTCCGAGAGTACATCGACACGCTCCGCGAGGAGAACGGACTCGAGCCGCTCTGATCAGTTCTTCGTTCGATCTGCTGTACCGATGTACCGATGCAACCGCGAACCGACCTGCGGTCACACTAGAACTAATTGACAGGAGCCCGTATCAGGCTTCTTCTAACCGCTGGCCGTCGACGTAGAGCGCAGCTGCCGGCGGGCGGCCCTCGTCGTACCCCTCGTGGTACTCGAACAACTGGAACAGCGCCCCGGTTGGATTCGACGGGGGAACGAACGCCTCCGTCCAGTCGTCGTACTCCGTGTACTCGACGATCTGATAGCCGGCGTCCTCGAGCGCCGCGACGACGACCCCGATGTCCGCGACCTCGAAGGTGATGTGATGGAGTCCAGGGCCATGGTCGTCGAGATACTTGGTCAGGAAGGTGTCGTCACTCTCGGGCTCGATGAGTTCCAGTCGCGACGCGTCCATCCCGAAGTCGTACTGAGCCCAGCGGAAGCGGCCCGCGACTGACTCCTCGATGAGCTTCCGACAGCCGAGTGCGAACAGGATAGATTCGGCGTCGGCGATCGATTCGACGGCGATGCCGGTATGGTCGACACGAATCAGCGTCTCGTGAGCCATAGCCGTCAGTGAACGTGGCAACCAGTTATACGCTTGGGCGGGTTGCAGGCTGACAGCACGGCGACCCGACGTAGTGTGTCAGATGTCACCACCAAATCCGGAGTTTCATTAGCTCCCTCTGTGTACGTGGGTGTGATGTACGAGCGCGACTTCATGGAAGGAACGCGTGGAACCATGGCTGTCGACTGGGAAGAGCGCATCAACGTTCAGCGCATGCGCCGCGAGCGCAAGGACCGGGCGCTCGAGCGACTCCAGGATTCGGAGTTGGGGTCGATGTTGCTCATCAACGACCCGAACGTCCGGTATGTGACCGGGCTCGCGATGACCGGCGGCAGCGGTGCGGACCACTACACACTGCTCACGGAGGAGGGAGACATCGTCCATTGGGACACGGCCGATCACGCCTCGAACCAGCGGTTCAACTGCCCCTGGCTCGACGATATCCGGTATGCCTGTCCTGGCCTCGGGAACGTTCCCCGGGCCTCGGGGAGCCCCTCCGCGCGGCGCTGGCTCAAGGACAAAATGGCCGAGACGGTCTACGAGGCCATGGAAGAGTACGGCGTCGCCAAAGAGCCGCTGGGCATCGACGTGGCCAACGGCGCACTCGTCGAGAAGTTCGAGGACCGCGGCGTCGACGTCGACACGAACGCGGCCACAGACATCATGCTCGACGCGCGCAAGGTGAAGACCCGCGACGAGGTCGAGTGTCTCCGGCAGGTCGCAGCCATCTGTGAGGCGGGCTTTCAGGCCATCACCGAGAGCGCAACGCCCGGCAAGCGCGAGTCCGAGGTCTGGGGCGACGCGGTGGGCGAACTCTGGCGTCACGGCGCAATGGCCCAGGGCGGCTACGTCACCTCCGGCCCGAACACGTGGCCGAAGCATCAGGCCAACACGACCGACCGTATGATCCGCCCCAGCGATCTGGTCTACGCTGACTTCTACAACATTGGCTACTTGGGCTATCGCTCCTGTTACTACCGTACGTTCAGCATGGGAGAGCCCACGCAGGCCCAGCAAAACGCCTACGAGAAAGCTCGCGACGATCTCTACGACGTGTTAGAGCGCATCGAGCCCGGCGCGACAACTGACGAGATCTGCAAGGGTTTCCCGGACGAGGACGGCGAGCACATGAACTGGTACGACGCCGACGACTTCTGGCAGATGACGACCAACCACTGGGCCCACGGCCTCGGGCTCCAGCTATACGAGGTGCCACTGATCTGGCGTGGCCTCTCGCCGGACCACCCCATCGAGATCGAGGAAGGCATGACAATGGCCGTCGAGACGATGCAGCCGGCAGACCGCCAGGGCGTCCGTGTCGAGGAGATGGTCGTCGTCCGGGAGAACGGCGTCGAAATCTTGAGTCAATGGCCCGTCGAGGAGATTACGGTCATCGACTACTGAACGGCAGCGACTCGCGAACACCGCCCTGACGTGAACCGTCTGCTGACTACACCTGCCGACCGAGTTCGTGACCGGAATAAACGGCGTCGGCGATCCGCCGAGGTGAGACGCAGTCGCCGACAGCATGGACTTCCTCGATCTCGGTCGACTGCCGGAGCGAGTCGAGGTTCGCCGTGAGGTCGCGGTAAAGGTCGTCGATAGACTTTCGCATCGTCGTGAAGACGACGTAGTCTGCCTCGAGCGTGGTCTGCTCCCCCGAGTGAACGTTGACGGCGACGACGTCGTCGTCGCAGACTTCCTCGAGTGCGTGGTGAGTTACGAACTCGACGCCCGACTCGAAGAGGGTCGTGAATATCGTCCCCCGTTCGAACGTGTGTAACGCCTGATCGAACGCGCTCGCCCCCGGCGTTACGAACGTCACGTCGTTGTTGGCGGCGAGCGACTGGGTGACGCCGGCGCTCACGTTGTACCCCTCCTCGTCGAAGATCACGATGCGACGTCCCGAGGGATCGATCTCGAGTGCGTCTTCGGGAGTCAGCACGTGGTCGCGATTCCAGCCCGGGACGGGGCGGTGCGTTCCCGAGGTCTCGCCTTTCTCGGACCACCTCGCGCCAGTCGCGACGACGACGACCTCCGCACCGTAGCTTTCGACGTCGTCGTAGCTCATCTCGGCTCTGCTTCCCGTGTGGACGGCGACGTCGTCGAGTCGCTCGAGTTCCGTCGCCCGCCAGTCACGAACTCGGTTCCATTCGCCGAGGTCCGGCAGAGACCCTTCGAAGTTGACTCGACCGCCGAGGACGTCCTCCGTTTCATTGAGGTGGACGAGGTGACCACGTTCGCCAGCGACCCTCGCGAACTCCATGCCGGCCGGTCCGCCGCCGACCACGAGGATGGCTTTCGGTTCGGCTGCCTCGTCGTACTCCTCGGGCGGCCAGATCGCTTCCCTCCCGACCGTGGGATTCTGCGTGCAGGTGAGCGGGATTCCCTGTCTCGACTGCGAGACGCAGACGTTGCAGCCGATACATTCCCGGATCTCGTCGACGCGACCTTCCTTCACCTTTCGTGGCCAGTAGGGGTCCGAGATTGACTGGCGCGCCATGCCGACCATGTCCACGTATCCCTCCTCGAGGAGCGTGACCGCGTCGTCCGGATCGGTGATTCGCCCGGTGCCACCGACGGGAACGTCGAGTTCGTCGGTGGCAGCTTTCACGAAGTCCATCTGGTAGTTCTTCGAGTGGCGGCGGCTCGGTGCGATCATGTCGTCGATCGACTGTTTGACGCCGATGTCGATGTCCCAGAAGTCGAGGTCGTCGCCGACTCGCCGGACGATCTCGAGTCCCTCGCCATCCGCAGTCAGTCCACCCTCGACGCGTTCGTCGATCGTGTACCGGGCACCGACGGCCATGTCGTCGCTCACGTTCTCGCGAACGCTGTCGATGACTTCCCGGAAGAATCGCAGCCGGTTCTCGAGCGAACCACCGTACTCGTCGTCGCGATCGTTGTAGAACGGCGAGAGGAACTGCGAGATGAGGTATCCGTGTGCGGCGTGGAGTTCGACGCCATCGTAGCCCGCGCGACGCGCCCGGTCTGCTCCATCGCCAAACGCTTGGACGATCTCCTGAATATCGTCGTACTCCATCTCCTTGGGCGTGTAGTAGTTGCCGGTTGGAAGTTGTGACGCCGAAAGCGGCGGGCGGCGACTCCCATAGTTCCCGGCCGTCGCACCGCCGTGCCACAGCTCGACGAACAGTTTTCCGCTGTGGTCGTGAACCGTGTCGACCATCTCTCGCTGTGGTGGGATCGTCTCGTCGTCATGGATGAATCCCGAGTCGACGGGCGTGACGTCAGTTGACTCGTGGACCTGACTGTACTCTTGGACGATCAGGCCGAACCCACCCTTTGCTTTCTCAGCACGGAAGTTCGTCTGCTGGTCCCCGAGCCCGTACGCGTTCCCGTGTGGCGGCTGAAAAACTCTGTTCGGAACCGTTACGGGTCCGAGGTCGATCGACTCGAAGAGTACGTTATACCGGTCGGACATGTATTTCGTGTAGATATAGTATACGATAAAGCTGTTTCTACAGGCGGGGCAGGCCGAGTGCCTCGGGGCGTGACCCCGAGGCGGTTCACCACGGTCGTAGGCGACGGTTCGTCATCGCCGCTTGAGCGCCCCGAGAGTAGTTGATCAGGACGACGGCGTCGTGGACCCGTCATATCGGATCGAGGTCGCGAAATCGAACTGTTACCTGCGTCTCGTACGTGAACGTTGTCATGGGATGACTGTTCGACTCGACGAGCTTTGGTGTGACGGTCGGGCCGTCGTCTCCGGGCGGAACCTCGCCCCTTCGCCAAGGGTTAAGGCGATTCACCTGAATTGAGTGGTGTATGCAACTCGGCACTGGCCTGTTTACCTGTCAACAGCGACCGGACGACGACCGTTCGATGAGCGAGATCTACGACGAGATGCTCGAACTCGGCCGCGTCGTCGACGACGCCGGCCTCGACAGCGCGTGGGTATCGGAACACCACTTCCTCGACGACGGGTACATGTCGGGGATCACGCCTGCGCTGGGTGCGTTGGCGGCGGTCACGGACGACATCGAACTCGGGCCGTGTATCGCGCTGGCCCCGCTGTACGATTCGGTCCGCTTCGCCGAAGACGTCGCGACGATCGACCAGATCGCGGACGGACGGACGACGCTCGGTCTGTCGATCGGTTCGAACGTCGACGAGTTCGACGCGTTCGGCATTTCCACGGACGAGCGAGTCGACCGACTGACCGACACCGTCAACGTACTCCGTGGCGCGTGGTCTGCGGGCCCACTCGACTACGACCCCGAGTTCCACGAGGTTTCGGCCGACGTCGACGTGACGCCCAGACCTGCTCACGACGTCCCGATCATGCTCGGCGGCGCTGCCAAGCCTGCCGTTCAACGTGCTGCCCGCATCGGGGACGCCTGGTGTGCCCCTTCGGCCATCTCGCTCGAGGGCGTCCGCAAGCGCACGGACGACATCGAGAACGTCCGCGAACACGAGGAGGTCGACGGTGACTTTCAGGTCTACGTCCTCCAACACGGGTTCGTCGGCGACTCCCGCGAGGAAGCCTGGGAAGCGATGCGTGACGGCTACTTCTACATCCAGCGTCGATACGAGGAACTCTTCTCCGGCGAATCTGTCGACGAACTGTCCAACGAGCGAAAACAGGAACTGAAAGAGCAGGCCATCTTCGGCACGCCCGAACAGATCGTCGAGGAACTCGAGACGTACCGCGATGCGCTCGGCGACGACATCCACTTCATCTTCCGCACCTATCACCCGGGTACCGGGACAGACGAGATGGCCGAGTGTATTCGCCGCCTCGGCGACGAGATCCGCCCAGAACTGATCTAACCGACACGAGATAACGAATCTTTTTGAGGGGGTCTGTTCATCGTGTAGGTATGCGAGGTAGTAACGAGTCACTTGACCGAGCAGCACTCCATCAACTACAGACAGATCGGCTTGCAGAGACAGTCAAACGGGCATACGAAACCGTTCCGTTCTACCGCGAGCAACTCGAGGACGCCGGCGTCGAACCGGACGACATCGAGAGCCTCGAGGATATCACGACGCTCCCGATGACGACCAAGGAGGATTTTCGTGATCAGTACCCCGATGGCTTATTCGCCGTCGACGACGAGGAACTCACGCGAATCCACGCGTCTTCCGGGACGACCGGCAAGCCCAAAATCGTCTCCTACACCGACGATGACCTCGATATCTGGAGCCGAACGATGGCACGGTCGCTGGCCGCGGCCGGTGTCGAACCGGGCGACACCGTCCAGAACGCCTACGGCTACGGCCTGTTCACCGGCGGCCTTGGCTTCCATCAGGGAGCCGAGGAACTCGGCACGACGGTCGTGCCGACGAGCAGCGGCGGCACACAGCGACAGATCGAACTCGCACAGGACTTAGAGAGCGACGTCCTCGCGTGTACGCCCTCCTACGCACTATACTTCGCCGAGACGGCCGAAGAGATGGGACTGAACCCACGAGACCTCCCGATTTCTGTAATTGCCTACGGTGCGGAGACCTGCACTGAGCCGATGCGCGAGGAGATCGAGGAGCAACTTAATGCGACCGGGATCAACAACTACGGCCTCTCGGAGATCATCGGTCCGGGCGTCGCCGCGGAATGTCATGAGGCCCAGGACGGCCTGCACATCTGGGAGGACCACTTCTACCCGGAAGTCGTCGACCCACGCACGGGTGACCCCGTCGAAGAAGGGGAAGAAGGCGAACTCATCCTCACCACACTCACCAAAGAGGCCATGCCGGTGCTGCGCTACCGGACGGGCGATCTCACGACGCTCACCTACGACGAGTGTGAGTGTGGCCGCACCATGGTCCGCATGAAAAACATCACTGGTCGTGCAGACGATCTGTTGATCGTCCGCGGTGTCAACCTCTATCCCAGCGAAATCGAACACGTCGTCCTCGAGATCGACGGCGTTGCCCCATACTACCGCATCGACCTTGCTAAGGAAGGATCACTCGACGTCATGGAACTTACTATCGAAACAACCGAAGAGAGCAACCGCAACGAGGACGAACTGAGAAACGTGATCCTGACCCGGTTGCAGAACGTCCTCTCGTTTACGCCAGACGATCTCGAGCTCGTCGACCAAGGCAGCATCGCCCGTACCGAGGTCGGCAAGGTCCAGCGCGTCTACGACCACCGCAAGTGACCGCGATCGGCGCACCCGACGACATTAAAGGGACCGCCGTCGTCACGTACGCCGTCGTCACCGACAACGAGGGAATCGACGAGCTACGCGAGGAGCTGCGCACACGGGCCGGCACGGAACTGGGCAAGCCGTTCCGTCCGCGTGAAGTGTTGTTCGTCGACGAGTTCCCAAGACCCAGAGCGGTAACATCGTCCGCCGCATCATCCAGTCCGTCTACACGGGCGAAGAGTTGGGCGACCGCTCGAGCATCGAGAACTCCGACGCTATCGACGAGATCGATAACGATCGCTTGTGTTGCTCCTCTCGAGACACGATTCGGCCTGAATCGGGTAGTGCCCCATGTTACCATGACAAAAACCAGAACGTTTAATTAAACAGCAGAAAAAATGGCACTTGTCATGGATGTAAAAACGTTCTTCGAGAACATGCCGTTTGCCGACTTGCTCGGCGTTGATGTCACCGTCGCTTCGGACGGGCACGCCGAGGGAACCGTCGAGATGCGAGAAGAACTGTCCTGGAACGAAGACCGGATAATGGCGCACGGCGGCGTGACGTTCACTTTGGCTGACACCGTCGGCGGTGCCGCGCTCGTCTCGCTGGTCGACCAGCCAGTGCCGACCATCGATATGCGAATCGACTATCTGGAAGCTGGAACCGGCGATCTGCGCGCGGAAGCCGATGTCGTCCGGCTCGGGGGTGACGTCGGCGTCGTCGACGTCGCGGTCTACGCTGCCGACGACACGCAGATCGCGGACGCTCGCGGCGTCTACAAGACTGGATAGGTTCGATTTATACGGACTACTGTCAGTCAGTGCCGGTGCATCCGCAGGGCGGCCGCGGGTGCGTCGGCACATCGGTGCAGCAGATCGTATCAGTACCGCCGATGAATATTCGATCGAACCTGAACGGCCGTCACCGCTGTCGACATGCCGTGAAACGCGATCAGTGTAGAACCGGTAGTGATAGTTCGTATCAGTTCTGTGTCTGTGAGTATTCGTCGACCCACTCCTGAAGCGTGATGCCCATCGCCGACTGGGTGATCGCGTTCGAGGACGCGGCGTTCGCGCTTTTGACGAGCTCCGCTTCCATCGTTCGGGTGGGAATCTCGCCGATGAAGTGGGGGATCGCCCGCTGGACCGCCAGCGGGCAACCGACCTCGTGGGCGAGCGCGTAGCCCGACAGCGAATGCGGAATCTCCTCAGTCGCGTACGTTCGATCCGGTTCGAGCAACTGCTCGTCGTCGACGAAATCGACGTACTCGTAGCACTTACCGACGTCGTGGAGAAGACACGCCGCTACGACGACGTCCATGTCGGGATCTGCGCCATGGAAGTCACGCTGTTCTGTAGCCGACTGGCGAGCGATGCGCGTGACACCGCGCACGTGCTCGACGTTGGTCACTTCGTGGATATTCCAGGCGTAAGGGATGTCCTCGATGTGTTGCCAGCCACCTCGCTCGAGGCCGAGCGTCCACGCTTCGACGACTTTCTCGCTGAGGGCGGGATTATCGATCGCGTCGAGTTCGGGAAACACCTCGCGCACTTGGCTCTCGTAGTCGGGCATGGCTCAGCGCTCGTCTTTGACGAGTCGTTCTTGGCCGATAAACCGCGGGCGCTCCTCGAGGGCCAGGAAGTTGTCGACGTCGTCGCGAGCTTCCTTGGCTTTCCCTTTGTTGGGGTCGTAGTCTCGCGACCCCTCGCTGCCTAGTGCGGCATACAGCTTCGAGAGGTCTTCGAAGTACAGTTCGGCGACGCCGTCGAACTCTGCGTTCTCGGGGTCGGTCGGCAGGATGGTGTTGTACTTGACGACGCCCTCGATCTCGCGAGCGATTGGCGTGTGGTTGTTCTGCCAGTAGTCGACGAACTCCTCGTGAGTCATGCCCTCCTGGCGGACTAGAAACGCCGAGTGTTTGTAGAGGCGGTCGGTGTTACTGTCGATCTCATCTTTCTGGACGATTTCCTCACCGATAAACCGTGGTCGCTCTTCGACAGCGAGGAAGTTGTCGACATCGTCGCGCGCTTTCGCTGCAATCTCTTTGGTGGGATCGTAGTCACGGGAACCAGGACTGCCCAGTGCCTCGTGAAGATCGTCAAGCGTCTCAAAATACAGTTCTGCCAGCCCGTCGAACTCGGCGTGTTCGGGTTCGGTCGGCAGTACCTGCTGATACCGCGTGACGCCTTCGATATCCTTCGCGATTGGCGTGTGGTTGTTCTGCCAGTAGTCAAAGAACTCCGCATGGGACAGACCCTCCTGTCGAACGAGCAGTGCTATGTGCTTGTACATCACTGATCACTATCACACCCCCTCAAAATAAATCCACAGGTTGCCGATGATCATGTCGGCTACTGGAAGGACAATGCCTGAAAGTAATGATAGAGACGATCATAGTCATGGACGCAGTCAATCCAGCCACTGGAGACGATACTTGTAGGCGTAGTACATCAGTTCTCGCGCTCCTCGATGAGTTCGTCGAGCTTTTCCTGAACGAACGACGAGAGGTTGAGGTGTTGCTCCTCGATCCACCCGTCTTGGTCCTCCCGAATGGTGATTGTCTTCCGTTTCACCGTAATGCGCACAATGCACACTATACGCAAAACACTACCGATACCGTGGGCCTGTGGGCCTGCTGGAGACCAGTCCAAGAAACACGAGCGGCGCTGTATCCCCTCCCTGCTCGCGCCTTCGGGCGTCGTCAGAAAACTCCGTTTTCTGACTGCCAATCAGAACGCGTCGCGTTCTAATGACGCTCGCTGCGGATAGCGCGGGACCGTCGGTCCAGCTGACCATGCGCACGGCGTCGCCGTGAGCAGAAGGGGGATCAGCGCCTCAATTCAGCTAAATTCACTATTTAATACATAATCACAATATAAATCCCATTCACCAACTCTTCCCCCCACATGAAGATAACATAATGATTTATTATGGATTGGTGTGCAGTGGATACCATACCCATGCGAAGGTTAATCAATGATGACAGTGACAGTGCTGTATCCAATTCCTCACGCCGAACGTTCCTGTCGGCCGCCGGTGCAGCGGGCGCCGTAGCCCTCGCCGGCTGTGCAGGTAGTAGTGGAAGTGAAACCGTGACTATCGCAAGCCTTAACCCGATGAGCGGGGCCTACAGCTCACTCGGTCCGTCGCAGCGAGATGGTGTCAAACTGGCCGTTGAGCAGATCAACAACAGCGACGAGTTCGACTACGATATCGAGGTAGTATACGAAGATACTGAGACAGAGGGCGGAGCTGCGTCCCAAGCAGCACAACAGGTCGTTCAGCAGGAACAGGCGGACTTCGTGTTCGGTGCGATCTCCAGTTCCGTCGCGCTCGGAATCAACGAGTTTGCCAACAAAGCAGAGTTCGTCTACTTCCCGGGTGGAGCAGCCGTTCCAATCACGGGCAGTTCGTGTAACGAGTGGGTCTTTCGCTTCGAGACGAATACGGCTCAGATCGCCGAAGCGATCTCGGCGTACACCGTCAACGAGGTCGGCTCAAACGTCTGGTTTCACATCGCCGACTACGCCTACGGGGATTCAGTATACAAGCGGACCAGCCAGCGGATGCAGGGCGCAAACAGCAACTTCACCGAGGTCGGGAAGACGGAATCCAGCCTCGGTTCCTCGAACTTCGGCTCGTATATCAGCCAGATCAGCGGGTCCGACGCCGACGCAATCATCGTCGGTATGACCGGCGGTGACCTTGTCAACTTCGTCAATCAAGCCGCAGATCGGGGGCTCACCGAGGAGAAGGCGATTGTCGGCCCGACGATGGGATTCAAGAGTGCGCGTGCAGGGACCGGTGCCGGTGCGGTCGGAACCTACGGCGGCATCCGCTATGATCCCTCGGTCGAACTTGGCGACAACCAGCAGTTCGTCGAAGCGTACCAGGAGAAGCATGACGGTGTCCCCGGAAACTTCGAGCGGGTTGGCTACGATTCTATTCGCCTGATGGTTCGGGGGATGCAGAAAGCCGGAAGTACCGACCCCGCAGACGTCAGAGACGCCCTCGAGGGTGGGACATTTACCACAGTCCTCGGTGACATCACCCTCCGAGAGTCCGATCATCAGGCCACCACCCCGACTTGGATGGCAGAGATGGTTGAGGGCGACGGCGACATGGCAGACGTGAATCTCCTCCACAAGGTCGACGGTGAGAACACACTACCACCGGGCTCCGAGCTGGGCTGTGAACTGAACTAACGTGTGATAATGACATTCGTAGCAGACCTCGCCGAACAACTGATCAACGGCGTCACCCTTGGGATGGTCTACGTCCTGTTAGCCGCAGGGCTGTCCATCATCTTCGGGGTTATGGACGTCATTAACTTCTCACACGGGGAACTATTCGCTCTCGGAGCATATTTCGCAATCAGCATCTCTGGCGCACTCGGGGTCGGACTCGGGTTCTGGACAGCACTGGTCGTCGCGCCGCTTCTGGTTGGTTTCGTCGGTATTGCCATCGAACGCTTCACCATTCGGCCGCTGTACGGCCGTAATCCCCTATACCACATCCTCCTTACCTTCGGGCTCGTCCTCATCATCAACGACCTGATCAAGCTGATCTGGGGGACCCAGCAACGGAATCTCGGAGTACCGGGATACCTCAGCCAGCCAATTGGCTTCGCTGGTATCCAGGCGTCCGTGTACAACTACTTCATGATCGTCTTTGCGGGCGTGCTTGCACTCGGGATCTACCTGTTCCTGAACCGGACCAAATACGGGATGATCGTCCGGGCCGGTTCACAGGATAGGCAGATGGTCCGCAACGTCGGTATTGACATTGACAAGTACTATACACTCGTGTTCGGTATCGGTGCCGCGCTCGCGGCCGTCGGCGGAATCGTGCTCGGCGGCTACCAGAGTGTTAGCACCGGGATGGGTAGCAGTGTTATCATCCCTGCGTTTATTATCGTCGTACTCGGCGGGCTCGGGAGCTTCCGCGGTGCCGTCTTTGGCGGTCTCCTCGTCGGAATCATCCGCACGATGACGCGAACGTACGGGGGCACGGAATTCGGCGAGCTTGCCGGCATCACGCTGACGCTGCCGGACTTAGAAGGGCTTACCATCTTCCTGTTGATGATCGCCGTGTTGCTGATCAAGCCACAGGGTCTGTTCGGAGATCCGGAGTTCCAGAATGAAGCCGGCGAAGAGGGTGACCTCTTGACCGGTGCTGGCGGTGGCGTGTTCTCTGACAGCGTCCGACTCAAACTCGGGGCGGCAGCAGTCGGCCTGCTGACGATCGCTCCCTTTGCGATCCTCCTGACCGGCAACGACTACTACGTCATCCTCCTTAACCGCGTGCTCATCATGGCCATCTTCGCGCTGAGTCTGGACATCGTCATGGGCTACACCGGGCTCGTCCCACTTGGCCACACGATGTTCTACGGCGTCGGCGCGTACGTGGCCGCGCTGGTGATGATCCACTATACATCATCGTTTATCATCGCGCTCGTTGGCGCGATCGTCATCTGTGCGCTCATCGCGTGGGTTGTTGGGAGCCTCTCGATTCGGGTCTCCGGCGTCTACTTTGCGATGATCACGCTGGCGTTCGCCGAGTTGTTCTACAACGCGGTGTTCAAGTTCACGTTCACTGGGGGCAGCGACGGGTTGCTCGGCTGGGACACGTTCTTCGGAATTGCCGGCGTCGGTGCCGAACTCGGTGAGATCGAACTGCTGGTCGCCAGCTTCGAGATCACACCGAACGTAATATTCTACTACACCACGCTGTTCCTGGCGGTCGCGTCGCTGCTGTTTGCCCGTCGGTTCATGAATGCGCCGTTCGGAAGCGTCCTCCAGTCTATCAATGAGGCCGAGGAACGCGCCGAGTTCATCGGCTACAACGTGACGAAGTACAAACGCCGCGCGTTCGTCATCAGCGGTGGGATGGCCGGAATGGCCGGCGGCCTCCTGGCTGTCAAGCCGAGTACGTTCATCATCTCACCGGACCAGACCCTCGCGTGGGTCCACTCCGGCGAGGTCATCGTGATGACGCTGCTTGGCGGTATGGGAACGCTCTTCGGGCCGATGATCGGTGCTGGCGTCTTCATCGGTGCCGAGGACATCCTCTCGTCGTACACCGAGCAATGGCGACTTGTGATCGGGACCATCTTCGTATTGTTCGTGTTGTTCGTTCCGCGCGGGCTCGTCTCGGTCCCGTCGCTGCTCGTTCAGCGTCGCCGGAACATGGAGTCCGACAACACACCGGTCGGGCTCGAGGACTCGGAGGTGAGCACGAATGACTGAGACAGTACTCGAGACGGATGGCCTGACGAAACGCTTCGGTGAACTCACCGCTGTCGACCACGTCGACTTCAAGATCGAACAAGGCGAGTTCAGGAGCGTTATCGGCCCGAACGGTGCCGGGAAGACGACCACGTTCAACCTGATCACTGGCGCCCTCATCCCCTCTAAAGGGACCGTACGCTTCGACGGGATGGACATCACGAACATGCCACCACACGAACGTGTTCACCACGGCGTCGGCCGCTCGTTCCAAATTACCAACGTATTCGGCGGTCTCACCGTCCGTGAGAACGTCCGTCTCGCTGCGCAAGCGATGTCCGGCGACGACATCAGCCGACGGGAGGCGATGTTTCGGGACAAAGACTCGTTCGACGAATTGACCGATCGAACCACTGAAATCCTCGACGAGATCGGCCTGCGTAACCGCGAAAACGAGCACGCGGACACGCTTGCATACGGCGACCAGCGTCGACTAGAGATCGGCATCGTGCTCGCGACTGACCCAGAACTAGTTATGCTCGACGAACCAACCGCAGGAATGAGCAACGAGGAAACGCAGGAAACGATGGCGCTCATCAGTGACGTTCTTTCAGACCAGTCGCTGATGCTCATCGAACACGACATCGACCTCGTCATGCGTGTCTCCGACCGGATCACTGTCCTAACCCGCGGGCAGGAACTCGCAACCGGGACGCCAGAGGAAATCGCTACCAACGAGGACGTCCGTGACGCGTATCTCGGAGGTGCTCGCCATGAGTGACCCACTCCTCTCAATCCGGGACTTGCGCGCCGGATACGATATGACCGAGGTACTGCAAGGACTCTCGCTCGACGTTGAGCGTGGCTCGGTCGTCTCACTCGTCGGCCGCAACGGTGTTGGCAAGACAACGACGCTCCGATCGATCGTCGGCAATCTCACGCCCACCAGCGGCTCGATCCAGTTTGACGGGAACAACATCACGACCCTCGACACAGAGTCGACCATCAGAAGCGGGATTGCGTTCGTCCCGGAGGGACGTAGAGTGTTCCCCGGCCTGACAGTCCGTGAGAACATCGAGATGGGTCATATGGGCGTCGACGCGAGCGACGGCCCGTCGGTCGACGAAGTGATAAACATGTTCGAGAACCTCCAGGAGCGTGAGGACAGTTCTGGCTCGGTGCTTTCCGGCGGTGAACAGCAGATGGTCGCGATTGGCCGCGCGCTGATCGCCAACCCCGATCTGCTCTTGCTCGACGAGCCGACTGAAGGGCTCGCACCCTACATCGTCAGACAAATCGAGGACATCATCGCCGACCTCAACGAGCAGGGCATTACTGTTCTGGTCGTCGAACAGAACATCCCAGTCGCACTGGGCGTGTCCGACTACACGTACATCCTCGAGAAGGGCCACATCGTCCACGAAGGCCCTGCTGATGACGTCAGTGAGAACGATGAGGTCCTCAACGAGCACCTCGGCGTCGGACTGGCCGACTAGCGGCTCGCTCTGGCGATACTGCTCGAACAGTCCGTCGATGGGACCGGATCAGCCACGTCGTTTTGGTATCGGTCACCGCTCTCGTTTTGCGAGATGGGCGTTACTTATTTCACAGCAGTTTGAGAAGACATGTGCATGAAAGCGATTGTACTCGGTATTGATCAGAACGCCGACCGCGCAGCGTCCCAAGCTGAGACTGTTATCGACTTGTTCGACATCGACAACATCTGCGCGTACCTGCTCCATGACTTCGCCGATAACCCGGAAGGCGCGTCCGTCATACAGGTCGACGCCGTCAAACGAGCACAGGAACTGCTCGAGGATGCAGGCGTGGCGGTCGAGTTGCGAGAAGGAAGTGGCGACCCAGCAAGGTCGATCATCGAAACCGCCAACAAACTCGATGCCGATGCGATCTGTGTCGCCGGACGCAATCGATCGCCAGCAGGTAAGGTGCTGTTCGGAAGCGTGACTCAATCGGTCGTATTGAACACCGACCGACCAGTGCTTATCTGCGGCGATCGTCAGTGACTACTTTGATAACATACACCACCTTTTGTTCGAAAGAGCAGAACGATATGGTAGGTGAATAGTCTCCACTATCGACGGAAAGACAAGGTAAACGGAGTAAATCCGCCTCGAATGTTCGTTCGAAAGAGTAGAACTAGCGATAGGAGAGATTGACGCGCAACTCGCCCGAGATTCCCCGAACTAGATTCGCAAGTTCGTTTTCGACGCGGTTACTGTCGAGGCGGTTAGACGGACCTGAGACGCTGATGGCCCCGTAGGAGTTCCCGGCGTTGTCAGTAAGCGCAGCGCCGACACCGGAGACGCCCTGAAGGAACTGTTCGGACCCGTACGCGACGCCCCGATCCTGAATCTCCTCGAGGTCTGCCTCGAGGTCTGCACGAGTTTTCACGCCGGTGAGCGGGTAGTCGTAGCTATCCAGGATATCCTCTCGTCGTTTTCTCGGCAAGTTAGCAAGAATCGCCTTTCCTGCCGCTAACTGGTAGAGTTCGAGGTGGAGTCCGATCCGGGTGTTGGTTTGAATGCCGTGCTTCCCTACGGATTTGGCGATGAACACGGCCTTCCCGTTCTGTTCGACGGTCCACCAGGCCTTCTCGTCCGTCTCTTCGGCGAGTTCGTCGAGTTTCGGTAACACTTCGTCATACATCTCCTGAGTCTCTCGAACCATCATTCCCATATCGAGCAGACGGAGACTGAGTCGATACTCCTGTGAACTGTTCTGGACGACGTATCCTCGATCCTTGAGCGTCGAGAGGTGAACATGCACCGTACTCTTGGGCATATCTACTGCGTCAGCAATCTTCGTCACACCAGCGGAAGTGTGCTCTTTGAGTGCTTCCATGATATCGAGCATCCGTTCGTCCGAACGGACCGTGTTGTTTGTTCCCATAGGGAAGGAGTGATATTCAACACCAATAATTCTATTCATTGTCGATGAATATGCTGCGAGACGCCTCGATACCTCTCTTCTCGAGGCATTCAGATCAGACAGGATCTCAATACCACGCGATCACTATCATCTTTTCTTGGCACTCACACAAAACGGTCGTGGACCAAAATCACGTGTCAGCACCACGATTTGGTGACTACGAACACTGCGATTCGAGCTATTCGAACGAGTTCGGAAACCGCTTCTGGCACATGCGGCCACTGTATTCCCTATATGGCCGCGACAGTACGTCTCCAGCAAGAACAGAAGTTGACTACCAATTTCTGATGCGGATTCTGTTAGTATGTGGCTATGTTTCATTCATCATGGCTGAACGGTCGAAACGCATCGACAGATGGGGATCGAGCGGTGGATTACAGTTGTGGTTTTGTAATCCCGACGAGCCAAACGATGTCATCGGTGATCGAACATACAACTTCGAACCGACCAGGATTGCCGGGTCAGAACTCGATGGTCGGAGGTACACTCACAGCCTCCGTCGTCAAGTAGATTGGAGAGGTTCTTGTGGACCCCGCAATCAGTGCAGTGGACGTGGTTATTGACGAAGATATCGAACGAGCCAAGTGTGAGTGTGCCAGTTTCCGTGAGATTCGAGAGCGTCGTCTCTACGACGGCGATGAGCCGACCACGAAGCCCGTTTATCGTCTGTCGAGCGGACTCAATTCGATCACCGGTCTCGGTTCGTTTCTCGACACCCCGTCCTTTTGTCAGGTACGTATAAACCGCCTGATGCGTGACGAAGTCACGCTGTAACTGCTCAACGTCGACACCATCACGTTCCAGCGTTTTCTGCACGTGAGTTTGCTCATCACGACTCACGTCTTCGTCTGTGAGAGCGAGATAGATTGTCTCGATATCGCCGCTAAGGCGGTGCTGTGCAGTCCCAGCTAACGCACTACGGAGCATTTCTTTGTTGAAGTACTCTGCGAGTTCACGGAGGCTATACGAATCTCTCCCATCATCGACCCAATACTCCTCTAGTTCACGACCCATCCCATTGAGCGAATATCGATCGATACCCTTTCCAATTTTATATCTGGACGTTCCGTCCGAATCTGAGGAGTCTGCCATTGTCAAGCCCCTATTCGGCCAAGAATATTAAAGTGTATTCGTTAACCGCTCCAATAGGACCGTTTTCAGCCGGGAATGTATGAAAAGTCACATTCATCATTGTACTACCACTATTGTACCGGTGATTTTCATCGATGAGTGATAAAACCTGGTTCCGAAACGGTGAACTCACATCCTATTGCGGTGTAAAAGTTCATCACTAAAAGACGCGGACAGGGTTATAGGAAATCATCCGAAGTGATTTGTTCGAATTATCGGGAGGAGTTCCGATCGATATCTCGAAATTAGACACGCTCCGTGTTTGGTTCCAGTCTTCGTATATAGAGGGCGAAAAAGCGGTACTCGAGGCGCTTTTTTCGGAGTATCTGAACGCCGAAGTGTAGATCGTTGATTGGCCTAGACACATTGGTCTAGACACTACCGATCAGATCTCCGTGACGACGGCGTGGTCCTCGTCGATGGCCTGCGCGTCCTCTTCTAACAACGCTACGACAAGATACGGAACGTGGGATTCGAAGTAGTCAACGAGTGCCGCGATCCGGTCGGCGTCAATCGCCTCGAGGGAGTCGAGCAACATGAACGGGACCGTCTCGTAGACGTCGTGGACCAAGTAGCCTGCGAGCGCGAACACGAGGCCGGTCACTTCCCGTTCGCTTTCGCTCAGGTGGTCGACCGTGTCCTCGTAGGCCGCGCCATCGTCGGTACTGCGTACGATCTTGAGGTCGAATGATGACTTCGACACGGTTCGGCGTCCGTCACGGACCTCGCGTTTCGTCCGGTCGATCCAAATTCGATCGAGGTTATCGTAGCCGAGCGTCTCGCGGAGGTTTTCCATATGTTCGTTGAACGCCTCGACCGCGTCTGCTTCGATCTGATCGATACGTGTGCGCAGGTCCGTGAGCCGATCAGTGACGTCTTCACGACGGGCGGTGAGTTCTTCGCGCTCGGTGAGCCGGTTCTCGATCACGTCGATTTCGTCGTCGATCTCCTCGCGCGTTTCCTCTTTACGCTCAAGTTTGAATTCGAGTTGGTTGACCTCTTTGTGCTGCTCGAGGATGTCGCTGTAATCTTCAGTCTCGAGACTCTCAACCTCGGTCTCGAGGTCGTCGATTTCGTCAGTGAGCGTCTCACGCTCGTCGGTTAGCTCCTCGATATGATCGCTCCGGCGCTCGATCTCGTCTTCGGTCGACGCGAGGCGTTGCTGGGTCTGGCGATACTCGGTGCGGTTCTCGTTAATCGTTGAGAGCGTCTCTCGCCGGTCGTTCAGTTCGGTGCTGATCTCGGAACGCTCTTCGAGTTTCTCCTGACGGACGCTCCGGAGTTGCTCGATGGTTGTTTCGATCTGTTCGCGTGCAACCGACGAGCCACACGTCCAGCAGGTGACTGTCTCGGAGTCTTCGACGAGCTGGTCCGTTATCGGGCCCTCGTCCTCGTTCTGGTCCGCGTCCGAAAGCATTGACTCCTGTTCGTCAAAGAGCTGCTGGTTGAATTGAATTGTGCTCTGGAGTTGTGAAATCTCTTCAGAGAGCTCTGTTTTCTCGTCCTGAAGTGTCTCGATCTCGGCTTCGAGTCGAGTGATGTCAGTTTCGTCGCCCGTCGAGAGCGATTCGAGGCGCTCTCGGATCTCGCTTCGCTCGTCTTTCAATGCCTCGACACTCTCGCGCTCGGTCTCGATGCGATCGCGTACACGCTCGAGTTCTGAGCGCGTCTCTCGGAGCTCCTCGAGTTTCGTTTCAAGTTCGGACTGTTCCTCTCGGCGCTCTTCGACATCGACGTTCGTTTCCTCGAGGTCCGTTTGGGCCGTCTGTAACTCGTTTCGGAGTGTCTCAATCTCGTCGGTGACCCGTGTCCGTTTCGCTTCGAGATCGGGGAGCCGCTGTTCGAGGTTCTCTAGTTCGTCGAACTGCTCGTCGATCTGTCGCTTCTGTTGTTCGTACTGTTCGATCTCGGCCTTGATCGCGCCGGTGTCGACCGGTTGCATGATCAATTCGCGGAGGTCGTCGCCGCGAGCGACGGCCTGGCGCGCCTCGTTGGACTCGAGCAAGAAGGCGAACAGATCCGCAAGTTCCGGATCCTCGAGATAGGGCTCGCCGTCGGTGGCGATCGTTCCGTTTCGCCGTTCGAGCGTTCGTCGATAGGTCTCATCGCCGAACTCGAGCGTTGCACGTCCCTCATTCGCGTCGGCCTTGAGGCTGACCTGATCACTCCCGAGCGCGGCCATGATCGCCTGCAGCAATGACGTGCGGTTGGTTGCGTTTCGCCCGGAAAGCACCGTTACTCCCTCGTGGAAAGTGACCTCGGCGTCATCGATACCGCCAATGTTGGTCGCAGAAAGTGTTGCTTTCCGTGGGATTTCCTGGGTGCTCGATCCTAATTTGCTTTCCATGGCTACTCGTAGTTGGTCCGTTCATATAGGCATTCCCATCTATCTTAAACAAACCTATGTGTTTCTGAAGTCGATCGTTCACCCGGAACCGATCATGAGTCGTCACCAACACTCTCCGTCTGACAATCACAAGACCGGTTCTCGAGGAGATCCCTGACGGTATACTCCTGGAAACAATCCTCACACGTCACCGTGACAGAGACGTTCACGTTGAACTCCCCAATCTCGAGGATCTCGTTCCGCTTAAGCCGATCGATGGTGTCCGACGTGACCGCTACGGTTCGACTCTGGAGTGCACCGAGCTTCTCCTCGCTTCGTTCGAGTCGTTCCTCGTCGCTCGGCGTCTCGATGGACGTCTCGAGACAGCCCGTCAGATGATTGTATACCGTCTGGTGGGAGACGAAGTCCGACTCGACCTGCTCGACCGGGACGCCATCGCGTTGGAGTTCGTTTCGCGTCTGTACTCGGGTTCCGCTACTGACATCGTCGTCTGTGAGAAGCCGGTACGTGTTCTCAACTTCGCCTTCTTTGAATGAAACGCCTGCCGTCTCGAGTGCTACCTCGAGTATATGCTGGTTGACGAGGGTTGCGAGAGTGCGTATGCTGTATTGTTCGTCTGCATCTCCGGTCCAATAGGCAACGAGATCCTCGTAAAGACGCGCAAGCTCGTACCGTTCCGCGATTCGCCCGAGTTTACAGTCACATGACGAAGTTGCTGATGATGTGCCATTCGGAGTGGTCATAGCCTCCATTGAATCTGTAGCGCGAAAAGCGTTCCGTCTTTTAATAATTTTACAGAAGTACTACTGTAAACAGTAGCGCTTGATCCACCTATGAAATCCATCTTTCCTGTCTCACATCACTTACCGTTTGACGAATCGATAAGGATAATCTCGAGCGGATCTGGATAGAACGGACGAAAGACGAAGTTCGTAACGACCGTCTCAAAGTGACGAAAGACCGCCTCAAGCATCATATCGTTCATCGTACCGACTCAGAAGTCGTTCACGAGGATACTGTCACTCACCTGGGTAAGAGCGAGTGGGAAGCGACCGAATTAGCGTTCTTCCTCGCCGGATATCTCGTACATGAGGTCTAGGATTTGGTCTGTTGAAGAAGCTACAAGCGTTCCCTGTTGAACTGATCTTCGCTCCAATCATATTCAGTGAGGAACTTGTTTAGAGCACGCTCGCTTTTGGCTGGAAGAACGTGATTCGAGATTCCCTGAACGGTCTTGTTGCTGGCCGCAACAAGACCTGTCACATAGGTCTTGGCGTGATGTTTCAGCCTCGTTGAGAAACACGTTAACTGGTCAATTTGCCGTGTTGAATAGCGATCCGATCGGCTGATATCACGGGTTAGAAGGGCGAAGCCGAGGAAATCGATTCTGACCTATGGAAGTCGATCTCCTCGACTTCGTTGAGCAGTGTCGGCACCTAGCCAAACAAGCGTTGGGGAAGCACGCGGGCGAGCCCGCCAGCGGCGGGTTCGCCCGCTGGGTGCACGTCGTTCTGCACTGTTTCCGGCTCGAAGACGGCCACAGCTACCGTGAAACGCCGAATCGGCTGAAGTACATGACCGAGATTCGTGATGTGCTCGGCTTAGACCGAGACGATCTTCCTGAGTTCACCACGATCTACAAATCGTTCGACCGTCTCAAAATGTGGGTGTGGCGGGCGTTGCTGCGCGTTTCAGCGCAGCAACACCCGCAGTCTGGTCACGCAGCTCTCGACAGTACGTTCTTCGATCGCCGCTCAGCCTCCTCGTACTACCGCCAGCGGTCTGGAAGTGACGTGCAGACGCTGAAAGTGACGACATTAACCGATGTAGACTCACTCGCTGTTCTCGACGTGCATATCTCAGCACGGTGGAAACACGATACGAAGACTGGGCCGCAGGTCGTCCGCCGGAACGCGGACGACCTGCTGTCCGTCTCGGCTGACAAAGCCTTCCACAACTGGCACACCAAGTACGAATTCTATGCGCTCGGTGTCGAACCGCTCATCTTACAACGTGGATCGAGACCACTCACGGTAGGACATAACGCGCTCATCCGAGCAAAAGGCTACTCACAGCGCTGGATGGCCGAAACTTCCTACTCAACGACGAAGCGCTCGCTCGGCGACGCCGTGCGAGCGCTGGGCTGGTATCGACAGTTTCGTGAGATCGTCCTCATGTTCGCCATCGCCAATATAGAACCGCTCTGTGAGCCACTCTAACTATGATTCAGTAGCTATTCAACACGGCAGGTCAATTAGCTCTGTACCTGATAGGAACGACGTAACTAGAACCATCAGCGTTTACCGCTATCTCAACGCGCTCTACCAGCATAAGGTGCGAAGTCAAGTAAGTAATGAACTATCTGAGTTGCCTCTACACGGAGTTGATCTGAATGATGCTCTCTCATCATTAGTCATGTATTATTTAATGGTGAATATGTGACCCTGTGTCTCACTATGTCGGTTCCGCCAGAAATGCTCGGAAAATACTTTTTCACATGGTTCTATAACGGATTCAACAGACTAACTCAATATCCTTCGCTATCCGTGCCACATGTTCAAATCGCAGAATCAATTCGTTCAACCAGTATAAAATCATTTTAGAGTGATTGTTCGTCTTGGGTAAACCAGGCCCAGTATCACAAATGTCGAATAAGAATACTTATTATCCGTACTTGCCAGGTTTACCCTTTCTCTTTGGCAGTAGTGATTCAAAAGAATAATCGTCATACTGAATCGACTGTTCGGTAATGATGAACACATAGATATTTATCCCAAATACAGTATAGACGGTATATGGGCAAACAAGCGAACAATCCCGTCAAATCCGTTGTCACGGCATTTGATATCCTCCAAACGTTACGTCGTCTCGATGGAGCCGGCATAACGGCACTGTCTAGTTCAGCACCTCCTCAGCCGGCGTTCGGCCATTGAGCGCTTGATTCGGTCGATCGTGGTTATAGTGGTGTCTGAAGCGTCTCAGCCAGCGGCGTGCGCTGGCTGGACTGCCCCGCCAGAACGAGTGAAAGCGGTCGATCCGCATCGACACGGTCTGAAACCACTTTTCGATGTGGTTTCGCTCGCTGTAGTCGAGCTGACCGCTCAATTCATGACGAGCGAGGGCAGTCAGGTAACCGCCAGCATCGACGAGAAACTCTGTCTCGGCGATATCGTGTTTCTCGGTGAGTCGATGCAGGAACGCCGCCGCGGGGTCAGTCCCGCGGCGGCTGAACACGTCGATTTCGAGAAGTAGCTTTGATTCTGTGTCGATCGCGGCGTACAACCACTTCTTTTCGCCGTCTACCTCAATCTGTTTCTCGTCAACCGCGACCCGCGACGGCTGCGCCGTCGGCGGGTCGCTCTGGGCCTCCGAGAGTGTGTGCGTCCAATTCCAAATTGCGCCGTGAGAACGGTCAATACCGAGTAATTCGAGCACTGCGACGACCTCCCGAACTGACAATCCCATCGAATGCAGTCGCACCCCGAACACCCTGACGGGTGTCGGGGTGCGCTCGTTCTCCCAAACCTCATCACAGTCCACGTCTAAGGTCTCTCTGAGCAGGTCGGCGAGTTGCATGGACACTTCTCGCCACCACCTGCTCGTTCCTCAAACTCTCATCTAGACAGTGCCGGCATAACCAAACTATCGAATGAGCTTAACCTCCCGAAAAGTAGCGTCTACAACTATCTCAGCACACTCGAACAAGAGGAGTACGTCGTCAAGGAGGACGAAACGTACTACCTCGGACTCCGTTTTCTTGACCTCGGCCGGTACGTACGCCAGCGTGACGACCTCTACGAGACGGCCCGTCCAGAAATGGAGGCAATCGCCGACAAGACCGACGAACTCGTCAATTTGCTCGTCGAGGAGCACGGACAGGGTGTCTACGTTTGCCGGGTACGAGGCAACCAAGCCGTCAACGTCGCGGCGAGTACCGGTCACCGGGTCCCTTTACACAATACAGGGCTTGGCAAGGCGATTCTTGCGTATCTCCCCGAAGAGCGGGTCGACGAGATTCTCGACAACCACGGACTGACTGCTAACACCGAACACTCGATCACCGATCGGAACGAACTCAAAACTGAACTTGGGTCGGTGCGAGACCGCGGTATCGCGTTCGATCGGGAGGAGCGAATCGACGGCCTTTGCTGTGTTGCTGTTCCAGTCCTCGACCTAGACGATCGTCCAATCGGTGCGCTCAGTGTCGCGGGTCCGAAGAGTCGTATGAAGGGAGAACGATTCGAATCGGAACTCCCGGAACTCTTGCAAAGTGCCGCGAATGTTATTGAACTAAACCTTACCTACTCCTGAACGAGTTCAGAACGGATAGCGAGTTATCCCAAGCCAGGCGTTCACCGAAGACGAACGCGCGTTTTATAGGACCTTTTTGGATGACGTCGTTCGGTGACCCTCTTACCCGCGTTTCTCGGTTTCGTGTCGACTTGACGAGTGACTCACCGTATTCGACACTCCGGCACGTGATATCTCAAACCTCTACGACCGGATTCGTTAGGTCCCCGATTCCTTCGATCGCAATTCGGACCTCGTCACCCGGTTCGAGTGTGAACTCTTCGCCAGGGACGAGTGAGGTTCCCGTCAGCAGAACACCTAGCTCCGGTACCGTGTTGTGATCGGTCCAATATTCAACCAATTCCTCACAGGATCGAACCATCTCAGCAGTCGACGTTTCATCAGCATATATGGATGTTCCGTCACGCCTGATCGTCATCGACATCGTCAGATCGTGCGGATCACTGATCTCTTCGGCACCGGTGACGCACGGCCCGAGTGAGCAACAGCGATCGTAGACTTTCGCCTGGGGGAGATACAACGGGTTGTCTCCCTCGATCGAACGACTACTGACGTCGTTGCCGACGGTAAAACCGACGATCTTGCCGTCGTAGAGAACGATACCGAGCTCCGGTTCGGGAACGTTCCACGAGGAATCGCCGCGAATCCCAATCGGTTCTCCTGGGCCGACGGTTCGACTTGGTGTCGATTTGAAGAAAATTTCCGGACGATCCGCATCGTACACGTTAAGATACATCTCCGGCATGCTACTTTCAGCTTCGCGGGCTGCCTCGCTGATTTCGTACGTTACGCCGGCGGCCCACACTTCCTCGGGTAATACGGGCAGTTCGACGTTAGCGGCATCAACGTCGACGACAGGTGCGCCAGATGTGAGTTCGGCTGCAAGCCGATCAACACTCGTATCAGCGGCGTATGCGGCCGCTGCAAGATCACTGAACCTATCGAGTCGTGGTTTGACGGCCGTAAGGTCGTACGCAATTTCGTCGTCGGCAGCGAGTAGCTTGTACGACCCTCCACTGTGGAGGCGATAGTAGCGCATGGGTTGACTGAATGCGTTGAGTGTGATAAAGTTCCCTGTTGAGGACAGTCAGGACGGGGGACAACTATCGTCGAGAGGCATCTACATGTGACTGGAATCGCTTTGCAGAAGACTGATCGAGAGGTAGTCGCCGAAAGGGACAAACTAATGGTGGACTTGTAATTCTAATCGGTCTTCAGAAGTAGTCGTCGAGGTAGTCGCTGGAATCCTCGGATGTTACTTCGAGGCCCTCGATCTGGTAGTAGTCATCGAGATCCTCCCCATCGATAGCATTGAGACCGTATTCGATTCCCCGTTGCACCATCTCTTCGGGTAGTTGTGCGATGGTCCGTAGTGATCGACGTCTTGAATTTTTCGACCCACACCTCCGAACCGTCGATACCCGTAATCGCGATGTCTTCGAGATCGCTGCTATCGATCGCTTGCATGGTACCGAGAGCCATCATGTCATTGTTCGCGTACACGCCGTTGATGTCGTCTCCGTGCCTCGTGATGAAGTCCTCCATCAAGGTCATGACGCCGGTGTGCTTGATGCGAACACGGTCACGCGCGATGAAGTCGTTTCGCGGATGGTGAGCGGCCGGTCCGGAAGTCAGGAAAGCGAGCCACAGTCAGCGTGACCGCGTCCTATCGGCTTCCCTATTGGGGAAACACATATTGTGATCCGGTGAGAGGTTTTTCGCATGGATCTCGAAGTATTGGCCGACGATTTCGACCGTCGGGACTGGCAGGAACGGACCGAAACCGCCGATCCGATCCGATTCGCTATGATCGGCGTCGGCTGGTGGACCCGCGAGCAGGCGATGCCCGCCGTTGCGAATGCGAACCTCTGCGAGACAACGGTCCTCGTCAGCAGCGATCGTGAGAAGGCCGCAGAAGTTGCATCGAATTCCCATACTGTCGAACACGCGATCACGTACGAGGACTTCCACGAGGGAGTCGCCAGCGATGCGTACGATGCAGTCTACGTCGTCACACCGAATGCAGTTCACCTCCCGTTCGTTGAAACGGCGGCAGAACTGGACAAAGCGATCCTCTGCGAGAAGCCGATGGAGGCGACGACCGACCGCGCCAAGCGAATGATCGAGGTGTGTGACGATCACGATGCGACGCTGATGATCGCCTACCGGATGCACACCGAGCCGGCGATCCGGCGAGCAAAGGACCTTATCGACGATGGTGTAATCGGTAATCCAATCTTCATAAATGGCAATATGACCGAACCGATTCTCGACCTCGTTCCCGATCCCGATCAGTGGCGACTCGATGGCGAGTTGTCGGGTGGCTGTGCCGTCATGGACATCGGTCTGTATCCCCTAAACACGAGTCGGTTTCTCCTTGACGAGAATCCACTCCAGGTCCGCGGAACGGTCGCATCAGTTCACGAGGAATTCGACGACGTCCCGGACGAACACGGTGCGTTTCAGCTCGATTTCCCGGACCACGTGTACGCGGTATGTACTGCCAGCCAGAACGCGTACATGGCGAGTCACATCTCCGTCATCGGTTCGGCGGGCCGTCTCCGCGTCGAACCGGCCTTCTACCCGTGGGACGACCGGGCGCTTACGGTTTCACGGGGCGGGACGACTATCGACGTAGACTTCGAACAAATCGATCAGATGGAAGAAGAGTTCGAGTACTTTTCACACTGTCTACTAACAGATACAAAGCCGTATGCCGATGGCGAACACGGACTGGTCGATATTAAAGCGATCAAGGCGATATACGAGGCCTCGGAAACTGAATCAACCGTGACTCTGCACTAATCTACCAGGAGCTTGATCGGCACAGTTCAGGCACTAACGTTTATAGTGAACTACCCCGCCCTACTCGTCGCCTTCGGCGACTCCTTGAGGGCGGGGCTTCCTGCTTCGACGACGCGACTTGCAGATACTTCAGAAGTATCCACAGCGGTCGCAGTCTCCACAGGCGTTGCTTCGGAGTGAACCACTCCTAGGTTCTCCAGACCACGCGACTGGATATTCAACGCCGCGTTCCAATCCCTGTCTAATTCGAACCCACACGACGGGCAGGAATGTTCCCGAACCCACACCGGTTTCGCCGTCTCCACGCCACACGATGCACACTCTTTCGTCGTGCCACTCGGTTCGACTTCGATAACGTGACACTCGTTCTTCCGACCGTGATGTTTCAGAATCGAAATGAAGTCACGCCAGCCGACTTCGGCCTTGTTCCGAGCGTTGCCACTGGCTTCGAGCAGTGACGTCACGTTCAGGTCTTCGACGAACACGGCATCGTGCTCGGTCGTGTAATAGTGTGCGAGTTTGTGTTTATAATCTCGCTTCTTGTTCGACATGCGAGCATGGACCGTCGCGACTCGCCGCCGTTGCGTCTCCCAGTTGTTCGACTCGTATTGCTTGCGAGAAAGCGAGCGTTGCTCGCGCTCGAGGTGTTTTCGCTCGTCGGATAAGTCAAGACGTCCGACGGAGCGTCCGTCCGAATCGTGGACAAAGTTAAGGACGCCAAGGTCGATTCCTACGGTATCCTCCGCGTCGATGTCCGCTGGGTCTGGTTGCTCTGGTTCCTCAGTGGCGATACAGAACGAGGCGTACCACGCTCCTGTGGGTTCTTTCTTCACCGTGACTTCTTTGATAGCATCGTGGTCAGGAAGGTCGCGGTGAAGTCGAAGTGGGATTTCAAGGGTTTCGCCGCGTACTTTTGTGAGTCGGAGTATCGCTCGGTCTCTCGGGCCACTCTTCGTGTCGAGTTCGAAGCCCGATTGCCGGTACGTAAAACTCCGGTACTCACGCGGTGACTTCCAGTTCAACGAGCCAACATCGTAGCCCTTGGCTTTGAGTGTGCCGAGGTTGGTGATGTTGGTGCGGATACGCTCGACAGCTTTCTGCAAGACGGTTGAGTAGACCTGTTTGAGGTCAGTCCACTGTTGTTTGAGTTGTGGGAGTTCATCTCGGACGTGCCAGACACGCTGTCGAAGCGTCCCCTCGTCTTCTGGTATCTTGGTGAATTCGTGGAGGGCGTGGTTGTAGAGTTGTCGCACGGTGTCACGAGTCCAGTCGAGACTCTCCCGTTGGGTGGTGGTGGGAAAGAGTCGGTATCGTGGACTGTACTTCATGCGACTTATTCTCTACTAGTGGTTGTGTTTAGTTAATTGTTCTGGCTAGAGTAATTCGACACTCGTGCGGACGCTGTATCCCCGCCCTACTCGCTCGCGGCTAACGCCGTTCGCTCCTTGAGGACGGGGGCTTAGCGCCCTCTCTTTCAGCTAATTCAAGCGGACGTTCACAATATGGTACATTCGACCTGGAACGACTGGTTCGTCCGCGAGGAAATCGAAGCAACCGATCCCGGAGTTGGGGTAACGGTCTGGTATCTCGGCTGTAACGGATTTGTTCTCCGGTCTCGGACGACGACGCTTTACGTCGATCCGTACTTTGGGAGCGGCGACCCGCCGAACCTCATTCGCATGATTCCGGTACCGATGGATCCTGCGGACGCAACCAACTGTGACGGTGTCCTCGTCACGCACGAACACATCGATCACATGCATCCACCGTCGTACGGACCGCTGGTGACCGATCTCGGTGCGGATCTGTACGCTCCAGCCCCCTCGTACGAATCGCCGGATTATGATGGCGACCTCGAGGCACCCCCAGATCAGCGACACGAGGTCGAAGCGGGCGATAGTTTTGCGGTCGGCGACTTCACTGTCCACGTTCGTGGTGCGAACGATCCTGATGCGATCGAGCCGGTAAGCTATGTCGTCGAACACGATGCCGGAACGTTCTTCCACGGCGGCGACAGCCGTCCGGCAACGGCGTTTGAAACAGTTGGTGAGGAGTTCGACCTCGACATCGGTGCACTCGCGTTCGGATCGGTCGGTATGATCTACGAACCCGAACTCGATCGCGGCGAGCGCACCAGGTGGTATATGGACGAAAATCAGATCATCGAGGCCGCGAACCAGTTGCGGCTCGCCAGGCTGATTCCATCCCACCACGATATGTGGCAGGGAGTTGGTGCCGATCCTAAGGCGCTGCACGAACACGCCGCATCGAACCTCTATCCGAGGGTCATCGAACCGCCTCATATCGGCTGTTCGTTCGGATTTAGAGACCCTGGGCTCCGACGGATCGACGCGCTTGGGACCGAGTAACTCGACGCAGTCGCGGTAGACAGCTTTATTATCCATTCAGAGAAAGCCGTTGGCATGGCACCGACGATCACGCGGATCGAGAGCCGCGAGTTCGAATACCCACTGGAAAACATCGGGACTGACGAGCATGGATTCAACCTCGTGTACGAACCCGGTGAAACGACGTATCGAAAGTTGTTCGGCGTGAAGGTTTACACGGACGAAGGGATCACCGGCGAGTACGTTGGTGGCAACTCTCCGGCAGCGGCCCAGTACAACATCATCGCGAAATATCTGATCGGAAAGAACCCGCTAAAACGCGAGAAACACTGGTCGGAAATCAAGCGGGCTCTTCGGAAGTACGATCGGATGGGGATCGGCCCGATCGACATCGCTCTGTGGGACTTCGCGGGCAAGTACTACGACGCACCGATCCACGAGTTGCTGGGAACTTACCGCGAACGAATCCCGGCCTACGCCTCTACCTACCACGGTGACGATGCCGGCGGTCTCGATTCGCCCGAAGCGTTCGCTGACTTCGCCGAAGAGTGTCGCGACCAGGGATTCGGCGGGTTCAAGATTCATGGCTGGGGCGGTGGGGACGAATCACGTGACCTCTCCCGCGAAATTGAGGCCGTCCGCGCCGTCGGCGAGCGAGTCGGCGACGAGATGGATCTGATGCATGATCCAGCTTGCGAACTGGAAACCTTCGCCGATGCGCTCGAACTTGGACGTGTCCTTGACGAACAAGGTTTCTTCTGGTACGAGGATCCGTTCCGCGACGGCGGCATCTCCCAGCATGCCCACCGGAAACTTGCCCGAAAACTCGACACGCCGATTCTTCAGACCGAACACATTCGCGGATTGGAGATCAAATCAGACTTCGCTGCCAACGACGCCACGGATTTCCTGCGGGCCGATCCTGAGTACGACGCGGGTATCACCGGTGCAATCAAAGTGGCCCGGATGGCCGAAGCATTCGGCCTCGACGTAGAATTCCACGCGCCGGGCCCCGCCCAACGCCACTGCATCGCGGCGTGTCGAAACTCTAACTACTACGAGATGGCTCTGGTACATCCCGATTGCCAGAATACCCAGCCACCGATTTATCGAGGCAGCTACTCCGATCTGATGAGTGCCGTCGACGACGACGGGACCGTCGCAGTTCCTGACGGACCCGGTCTCGGCGTCGAGTACGATTGGGACTATATTGAGGAAAACACGTCCGGAACCGTTCACGTCTACGAGTAACCGAACGTACGGAACGTCAGTCGAGATAAGAGTCCACGGCCGGACGACGCTCTGTTACCCCTATTTCAGCGGCAATCGAGCGCAACTTTCCGAACGACAAGAATTATAGGCGAACCTGACATACTCTACTCGTATGCCTGACCAACGGTTGAACTACATTAGCGGCGAGTGGCTCGAATCGCACACCGGTAAGACGTTCGAAACGACCGATCCCGCCGATCCGTCTTCGGTCATCGCGACCTATCCCCAGTCGGACGCCGCAGACGCTGAACGGGCGATCGAAGCGGCGCGCGACGCGAGCGATGAGTGGGGAACGACGCCGGGTCCGGAACGTGGCCGAATCCTCGCGAAGACGGGGTCCCTGCTGGACCAGCGCAAAGACGACTTGACCGAACTGCTCCTCTGTGAGGAGGGGAAGACTTGGAGTGAAGCCGGCGGCGAGGTACAACGCGCGATCGACATCTTCCGCTACTACGGCTCCAAGGCTAGTGACATCGGTGGTACGGTCAAGAGTTCGAGCGCACGCGACACGAACCTCTACACGAAAACCGAGCCTCTGGGCGTTGCGGGACTAATCACGCCGTGGAACTATCCCATCGCGATCCCAGCCTGGAAGATCGCGCCGGCGCTGGCCGCGGGTAACGCGGTCGTCATCAAGCCCGCCTCACTCGCGCCCGGTGTCGTTCATGAGATTGCAAAGGCACTCGAGGAGGCTGGCCTCCCTGACGGCGTGCTCAACGTTGTCACCGGCCCTGGTAGCGAAGTTGGTGGGACGATCGCCAGCCATGAAGCTGTCGATGCCGTCTCCTTTACCGGGAGCACGGCGGTCGGAAACACCGTTTACGACACCGCGACTGAGGACGGTAAGCGCGTCCAGCTCGAAATGGGCGGGAAGAACCCTACGGTTGTCAGTGACACGGCAGACGTTGAAGAGGCTGCTGAGATCGTAGCTTCCGGTGCGTTCGGCGTAACCGGGCAGGCGTGTACGGCCGCCTCCCGCGCGATTGTTCACGAGGACGTCTACGACGACTTCGTCGACGCTGTCGTCGACCGTGCCGCGGCGATCGATCACGGTCACGGTCTCGACGATCCTGATATGGGACCCCACGTCAGCAAGTCCGAACTCGAGGGGACACTCGAATACATCGACATTGCTCAGACAGAGGGTGCATCCCTTGAGTACGGTGGGTCGACCCTCGATCGCGAGGGCTATTTCGTCGAGCCGACGGTTTTCGCGGACGTCGACTCTACGATGCGCATCGCCCAGGAGGAAGTCTTCGGGCCGGTACTTGCGATTATCTCCGTGATTGACTTCGACGAGGCGCTCCGCGTCGCCAACGACGTCGACTACGGGCTCTCGGCGAGCGTCGTTACAGACGACCATACCGAAGCGAACCATTTCGCCGAGGAGGTTGAAGCCGGCGTCGTCAAGATCAACGAGAAGACCACTGGTCTCGAACTTCACGTTCCCTTCGGTGGTGTGAAAGACTCCTCAAGCGAAACCTACCGCGAGCAAGGCGACGCTGGGCTTAACTTCTACAGCATCAGCAAGACGGTCTACGACAACTACTGACCGAAGTCAGAGATTGGGTTCAATATTTCTCGCTTTCAGAACGAGTTCCCGGAACTGACCAAACCACGTTCGTGCCCAGAGCGTTTCACCGTACCCTTGCTTGAGAGCGAATAATACGGCCTCGACAATTGACCGCCGATGAAGGGTATCTGCCTCATGGCATCCGTTGTGCACCGCGTCCAGTAGGTAGAACTCCGGATGTATGATCACTGACCGAACGTCGGCCTCCCAAAGTTCTTCGTGGAGGTCAATCTACCTGTAGCTTCGAGTTTGTGCTCGCTATAGTAAAAGTTAGAAATAACCACTCATATTTGGTATAGAGACCTGATCGAGAGCTGTATCAATCGCCGTTGTAAGATCATCAAGTGTCTCGAAGAAGCGGTTGCTGAGAGCGGCTTGGAGTCGTCTCCAGCACTCTTCAACAGGATTTCGCCCTGGCGAGTACGCCGGTAACGTGACGAAGGCGAGGTCGTCACTGGCCACCAGGTCCGTGACGGCCGACACCTGGAAAGACGGCGATCCATCTAGCACGACCACCAAGTCATCTTTGAACTCTTTGCATGACGAAGGAATGAAATGTTTGGCGTGTTCGGGGGTTACGTACTCTTCGAACCGGGCGAAAAAGCGATCACCGAAGATGGTGATCGCACCTAAGAGAGACGTCCAGTCGTGTTGGCCGGATAATTTGACAGACCGCCACGTACCGCGCGGAAACCACGCGGCACGCGACTCGACTTGACAGATTTCTTGGTTTGATCGATACAGACTCCTGTGGCGTCCATCTCCCGCCGCTTTTTTGAACTCCTCGCGGAACGTTTCCTGCTCGTCAGCATCGGATTCGGCGGCTGTACGGCGTGGTTTTTGATAGTTCAATCCCGCTTCGTTGAGCAATCGCCGGCAACTCGGGAGTGAGTACTCGACATCGTTGGTCTCGACAAGATACTGCTGGACGAGCGCTGGCGCGTCAGGGGCAACTTCCTCAGGAGATGCGTGGGCAGTTTCTTCGAATTCTTCTTGCTCTTTGTCTGAGAGCTTTCGCTTTCTCCCAGATCGATGAACATCAGTAACGGCCTGCTCGAGCGACTCATCAGTATCGAGTCGCTTGAGCCAGCGATAGATCGTCCGTCACTGTACGCCGTACCATTCGGATAGTTCAGTCTGCGTGATGCCATTTTTGTACACTATTGCGGCTAAGAGCCGTTGTGTCGGCTTCTTTCCGCCCACGTTGTCGAGAGCATCTTGCAGCTCTTCGACTGAGATCCTGTCGAGGTGATCCACTGTCTGTTGCAACACTCTACGAGCAAATAATTCTAACGGATTCTATAAGTCGAGGTGGTCTCGTCACAGTCGTCGCGATTAGCTGTAATTGAGGGCGCTAAGCCCCCTTCTGCTCACGGCGACGCCGTTCGCATGGTCAGCGGGACCGACGGTCCCGCGCTATCCTCATCGAACGAAGCGAGCAGGGAGGGGATACAGCGCCCGCACGTCTTGGTTTCGTGTGAATCGGCACCTTTATTATCCTTCGGTTGAAGGTGGTAATAAGATGCTCACCACGCTTCCGGCGGTGTTCACACGCGACAACAAGCGTGCATCGTCGGTTGTGGCCGAGTGTCGAACCGGTAGGAGTGGGACACTCCGAACCGCCCGTAACGGGAAGCCGCCTGCGGAGTCTGGAACCGTCCGCAGAACGCCGTTGGCGTTCTGCCGGGCCGCACGAGACGCTCCGCGTCTTATGGACGCTGTGGGATCTGTTCCTACACGTTTCGACACAGAAACAGGAAGCTCCGTCCGCACCAAGCGAGGGCCGGGGAGGCCCGAGCGCGGTAGGGCGGAGTAGTTCACTGCTGGATCCAGATTCACGGTCGGGTTCAGTCATTGATGCCGACGCCGATGTCTCGAGCGTGTCCGATTCGTTATTCTGGACATCGACGTCTCCGGACTCATCGCCTGCGTCGTCGCTACTGAACGGATCACCGGCGCTTCCGCTTTTGGACCCCGTCATGCTTTCACCTCTTGCTCGAGCGCTCCAGGCTTAGGCGGATTTGGTGCCTCAATGCTGGCCTCCTTCTCGAGATAACGAGCCAGTTTGTCAAACTGTGCAAGTGTTTCGAGTTCGTAGTCTCGTTGGCGGGCGCGGTGATTACGGAACCTTTGGTCGAGGCAAGTCCTCACACGGGCATCACTTCGAGTTGTCTGTTTCATGTGCGTTTAAATTATACTAAGCATGAGAGAAAGTACAAGACTGATAACTTTATAGTTGGTCTGAAACGATAGCTGATGGGGGAGGGCGGTTCCCGTGGTGTCGGTCCCGGCGGGACCGGGATATTTCGCTACCAGCACCACACGAAACGGCCATTCCCTCTCCTTGGCGCACAGTTACCAGATAGAGTATATCATCTTTATAACTAAGATAATGACGAATATTATCTAATACTATTCCTTTGATAATATTACTCGAAGTTCGGTATCGACTCCGTGAACCGCCTCGGGGTCAAACCCCGAGGCACTCCCATTGCTTATCTGTAGAAGTAGCCCCGCTCGAGGAGGCGTTCGGCAGCTAGTTGCCATGTGTGTTCGGCAAGTTCGGGGGCAACAGCTTCGTAGTGAACCGAGAACTCGGTTAGCGAAATAGCGATCAGGAGGTTCTCGAGACGTCGTCCCGTCGGTGGTGTCGGGAATCGCGAGCCCAACGGCCAGACCCATCGCGTAGAGCCCATTGACCACCCGCCCGTCAAACTGCGTCTCCGAGGCGAACGCAGCGTCGAGATGCAGGGGTTGCTAGTTCATTTCCATGTCATAGAACTGCTGGTTGTCACGTTCGCTGATCGTCCGTCGCTTCTCGTGTTCAATGGTCTCGCCGACCTCAAAGTCCTCGTAGTAGCATCCTGTCGTGGCTGGAGAGGCTAATAACTGGGTAGCGGGCGATCAGAGGATCGTCCCGTGTTTCTTGTCTGGCAGGTCCTTCTCGACTGTCTCGTAGAACGCGAAGCGATTGGTGAGTTCGTCCCGCAGACTGCTCGGCGGGACGATTTCGTCGATGACGACTTCGCTCGCCATCCGGTGAACGTCGATGTCCTCGCGGTACTCCTCGCGGAGTTCCTGTTCTTTGCGCTCGCGCTCGTCTGGGTCGTCGATCTCAGCGAGCTTGCGCGCGTAAACGGCGTTGATCGCCGCTTCGGGCCCCATGATAGCGATTTCGCCCGAGGGCAGGCCGATGACACTCTCGGGATCGTAGGCGGGGCCGGACATCGCGTAGATGCCCGCGCCGTAGGCCTTCCGGACGACGACCGACTGTTTGGGCACTGTCGCCGAGGAGGTGGCGTAGATCATCTTCTTACCCTGCTCTAAGATCCCGTCTTTCTCGACCTGCGAGCCGGCCATAAAGCCTGGCGTGTCACAGAGATACAGCAGGGGAATGTCGTAGGCATCACAGGTCCAGATGAACTGGGCCGCCTTCTCGGCGGCATCCGGGAAGATCGCACCAGCTCGTTGGGCAGGCTGGTTGGCGACGATGCCGATCGGCCGGCCATCGATCCTCGCGAAGGCGGTGATGATCTCTTTGCCGAACTCCGGACGGAGTTCGAGCGTCGAGCCGGCGTCGACGACCCGGTCGATGACGTCGAACATGTCGTAGCCCTTGTTGGGTTCCCGTGGCACGATGGCGTCGATACCCTCGGGTGACTGTGCAGGTGCCTGCCCGTCCGTTTGGGGCGGTTTCTCGTCGCTGTTGTTCGGCAGGTACCCCATCAGTTGGGCGACCAGTTCTCGAGCGTGTTCCTCGTCGTCGGCGATGAGGTCCGCACTGCCGGAGTAGCCGGCGTGGATGTCCGGCCCACCGAGTTCCTGCAGGTCGATCTGTTCGCCGGTGACCATCTCGACCATACGCGGGCTAGCGATGGCCATCGCCGACATGTCTCGAACCATGACCGTGAAGTCGGCGAACACGGGCGTGTAGGCCGCGCCGGCGATACAGGGGCCATAGAGGACGCAGATCTGCGGCACGCGACCCGAGAGCATCGAGTGATTGTAGTAGTACTTCCCGATGCCCTCGCGGTTCGCGAAGAAGCCGGTCTGCTGGTCGATCCGCCCCCCCGACGAATCCATTAGGTACAACACCGGCTTGCCCGTCTTCAGCGCGCGTTGTTGCATCCGCAGGAACTTCTCGACGCCTTTCTCGGCCATACTGCCGCGTTTGACCGTGTAGTCGTTGGCCATGAAGTGGACGTCCCGGCCCTCGAACTCGGCAGCGCCCGTGATGAGGCCGTCGGCCGGCAGCTGGTCGTCTGCATCGAACTCCGCGAACCGGCCGTCCTCGAAGAGGAAGTCGTCACCGAACCAGAGATCAACCCGATCTCGGACGAACAGTTTGCCCTCCTCGGGCAACTGCTCCTTGTACTTCTCCGGGCCGCCCTCGAAGATTTCATCGATCTCCTCGAGCAGCCGTTCCTCGCGCTCAGTCGGCCCACGGTCCGCCTCCGGCTGGTCCTCAGTTTCGGCTTCGGCCGTCGCATCGGTGTCTCCGTCGTAGGACACACTACTCATCTCGTCGCCGCTGTCGGTGACAACGGTCACGTCCTCCCGGTACTGCGACGCCACGGCTTCAGCGATCGCTCGTGCTTCCGTTTCGGTCGTATCGTCTACAATCCTGATTCGCATCGGAAATCACTCTATTCGGACGAGGGTATCGCCCATATCAACGGAGTCGCCCTCTGCGATCGGGACCGATTCGACGGTCCCGCCGTGTTCGGCGACCACGTCGTTTTCCATCTTCATTGCCTCAAGCACGCAGACGACGTCGCCGGCGGCGACCTCGTCGCCTTCATCGACCGCGACCGAAAGAATGGTCCCCTGCATTTCGGCCGTGATGGCGTCGGCGGTGGCGACCTCGGCTGCACCCTCGGCCGCGAACCCGCCGTCGGAACCGCTGCCGGTGTCGGCGGACTTGGCCGTCGTCCGTGTGCTTGCGTCTTCGATGACGACGTCGAATCGTTTGCCGTCGACCTCGACGGCGACTTCTACTGTCGTCGACTCCGTAACGTCGCCGCCAGCCGCCTCTGCGGGCCCCCAGCGGTCGACAGCCGCCTCGAGCGCGTCGTCGTCGAGTTCCCGATCGAGGTACTTTGTAGTATGATCGCCGGCGACGAAGGCGTCGTCGTCGAGCAGCAGCCGGTGGAACGGGATCGTCGTGTGGACGCCCTCGACATCGAAGTGCTCGAGTGCGCGCTTCGAGCGTTCGAGACAGTGTTCGCGGTCCTCGCCGCTGACGATCAGTTTGCCGATCATCGAGTCGTAGTCGCCGCCAATCTCGTCGCCCTGTGCGACCGCGTGGTCGAGGCGGACGCCGATGCTCGTCGGCGGCCGGTAGGTCGTCAGTTGCCCAGGGGTAGGCGCGAAGTCGGCAGCCGGGTTCTCGGCGTTGATGCGGTACTCAACCGCGTGGCCGTCGATTTCGACGTCGTCCTGGTCGAAGGCGAGTTCCTCGCCTGCGGCGACCCGCAGCTGCCATCGGACGATGTCGATGTCTGTTACTTCTTCGCTGACAGTGTGTTCGACCTGAATGCGAGTGTTCACCTCCATGAAGTAGAATTCGCCGTCCTCGACGAGGAACTCCACCGTACCGGCGTTCGTATAGCCAGCCTCACGGACGCCCTGCCGGGCAGCTTCACCAATCTCGGCGCGCAGCTCGTCGTCGAGCGCCGGACTGGGAGCCTCCTCGATGACCTTCTGGTGGCGACGCTGCAACGAGCAGTCGCGTTCGCCGAGGTGGCGGACGTTGCCGTGCTGGTCGGCGAGTACCTGTACCTCGATGTGTTTCGGTGCATCGAGGTACTTCTCGACGTAGACCGAATCGTTGCCGAAGTAGGCCTTGCCCTCACGTTTGGCGCTCTCGAGGGCGTCGTCGACTTCGGCCTCGCTGCGGACGATCTTCATGCCACGGCCGCCACCGCCGCCTTCGGCCTTGATCGCGACCGGGTAGCCGTACTCCTCGCCCAGCGCTCGCACCTCGTCGGCGTCGCCGACCGGCTCAGTCGTCCCGGGGACGACCGGGACACCGGCCTCCTGCATGACGGAGCGTGCCTTCGTCTTCTCCCCGAGGGTCTCCATGGCGTCGCTCGATGGGCCGACCCACGTGATGTCGTCCGTCGCCTCGACGCGACGGGCGAACTCGGCGTTTTCAGCCAGGAAGCCGTAGCCGGGGTGGATCGCGTCCGCGCCTGCTCGCTGTACGACGTCGATGATCTCCTCCTGATCGAGGTACGACTCGCTGGCCGGTGCCGGGCCGACGTTGTACGCCTCGTCGGCGTAGTCGACGTGGCCGCCGTTGCGGTCGGCGTCGCTGTAGACGGCGACCGTCTCACAGCCCAGTTCCTCACACGCTGCCATCACACGGACCGCGATTTCGCCGCGGTTCGCTACGAGAACTTTCTCGAACATTGTCAGTAGGACCTTGGGAAGCCGAGCTGCTGGCCGATGTGGTTGTACGCCATCTGCTGAGAGACCGGAGCCAGCCGTGTGAGGTTGATCTCACGCCACCAGCGCTCGATGTCGTACTCCGTGGCGTAGCCCCAGCCGCCGAAGGCCTGCATCGACTGCTTGACCGCTTCGATGCCGGCCTCGACTGCCGTCGCCTTCGCGACGTTGGTCTCGTAGCCACACTCCTCACCCTGGTCGTAGAGCCAGGCGGCCTTCTCGCGCATGAGTGCGGCCGTTTCCATCCGCGCGTAGGCTTTGGTGATCGGGAACGAGACTGCCTGATGGCTCCCGATCGGGGCGTCGAACACTTCACGGTCGTTGGCGTACGCGATGGCAGTGTCTGCTGCCAGTTTCCCAATCCCCGTCCCGGCCGCGGCGAAGCCGATGCGCTCTGGATTGAGCATGTCGACGAGCGACCACCACCCCCCGTCTTCCTCGCCGAGTAGGTCCTCTTCGGGAACGCGAACGTCCTCGAGGAACACTTCACAGGACTTCGAGTAGTTGATGCCGTGTTTGGAGATCGGCGAGACGTCGATTCCGGCGGCGTCCATATCGACGATGAACAGGCTGATGCCATCGGTGCCCCGCTCGACCTCCTCGAGCGGCGTCGTCCTGGTGACCACGACCATGTTGTCCGCCCGGTCGGAGAAGGTGATCCACGCCTTCTGCCCGTTGAGGACGTACTCGTCACCGTCTTTCTCGGCGCGAGTGGCGACGTTTAGCGTGTTCGTTCCCGCTTCGGGTTCGGTGATGCCGATGGAGAAGTTTCGCTCACCCGTAGCGATGTCGGTGAGGTACCGCTCTTTCTGGGCTTCCGTGCCGTTCTCGCGGATGCCGACAGCGGCCATGCCCGCGGTGAGCACCAGATACCAGGTGCCGGCCATCCCACAGCCTTCGGCACAGAGCGTCTCCATTGCCAGTCCCATTTCCTGCATCCCCATGCCGGCACCGCCGTACTCTTCGGGGACCAGCAGGCCGTGGAAGCCGGCTTCCCCGAGTTCGTCCCAGAACCCCTGGGCGAACTCTCCATTTTCTTCTTTCTCGCGCCAATACTCCGGTCCGTAGTCGGCCGCGACTGCTTCCGCGGTCGAGCGGATCATCGTCCGTTCCTCGGTAGACTCGAAATTCATCGTGTAGTGTGTCGAAAGGTGATCGTCTGCGCTACTACTTCCCAGGTAAGGGATATTCACGTCGCCGGTTCGACCTCGTCTTCCGCCTCATCCTGCAGTTCTGTTCGACGGATCTTCCCGGTGACCGTCTTGGGTAGTTCGTCGCAGAACTCGAGTTCGCGCGGGTACTCGTGGGCCGACAGCTCCTCTTTGACGTGGGTCTTGATGTCCTCTTTGAGGTCCTCAGAGGGTGTCACGCCCTCGCTGGCCACGATGTAGGCTTTCACGATGTTGCCCCGTTCTGGGTGTGGTTTGGGCACGACGGCGGCCTCGGCGACGGCCTCGTGTTCGCCCAGCGAACTCTCGACCTCGAACGGGCCGATCCGGTAGCCCGACGAGAGGATGACATCGTCAGCCCGGCCCTCGAACCAGAAGTAGTCGTCCTCGTCTTTGTGCGCAAGGTCACCCGAGAGGTACCACTCGCCGTCGGGGCCGTCGACGAAACACGAGGCGGTCTTTTCCGGTTTGTTCCAGTATTCGGCGAAGAAACAGGGGTAGTCCCCGCGCTCAGCAATCTCGCCGGTCTCACCGGGCTCGAGTACTTCGCCCGTCTCGGGGTCGACGATGTCGGCCTCGATGCCCGGCAGCGGCTTGCCCATCGAACCTGGCCGGAGCTCCATTGTCGGGTAGTTGTTGATGATCATGTTGCCCGTCTCCGTCTGGCCGTAGGTGTCGAGGATGGTGACGCCGAGTTCGTCTTCGCCCCACTCGACGACGCCCGCCGACAGCGGCTCGCCGATCGAGAGCGCGTGACGCAGATCGAGGTCGACGTCCTCGAGGACCGCTTCATTCTCGCGGAGCATCCGGTAGGCCGTCGGCACCGAGAATAGCACGTTGATAGGATACTCGTCGAGCAGTTCAGCCCACGTCTCCGGGTCGAACTCGCCTTCGTAGGTGAACAGCGAGGTGCCCCAGAACCAGGCTCCGAGAGTGTTGATCGCGCCTGTCAGCCAGCCTAAATCGCCCGTACTCCAGTAGAGGTCACCGGGCTGTAGGTCGACGGCGTACTTCTGGGTCGCCGCGACACCGGCTACCCAGCGCTGTTTATGGAGGACGCCTTTCGCCAGCCCGGTCGTCCCCGAAGTGTAGTAGAGCAACGCGTTGTCTTCGCCGTCAGTGTCGGCGGCCTCGTACTCGGTGCTCGCGCCGTCGAGTGCCGTATTGAACACGACGTCGTCGGCGGGTGCGCCGTCGCCACGGTCGACGGTAATGACGTGTTCGACCGTCGGCGCATCCTCAAGCGCGTCTGCGACGGTCTCGCGGTTGTCGGTCGTTGTCACGAGGACCTTCGCGTCGCAGTCGTCGAGCCGATAGGAGATGCCGTCCGGCCCGAAGCGTTCGTTGACGCTCCCCCAGACGGCACCCCGCTTGAGCGTCCCGATCATAGCCACGTAGTGTTCCGGAATCCGTGGCATATACGAGAACACGCGGTCACCCTGCTTGACGCCCAGCCGCTCTAGGACGTCCGCGAACTGACTCGAGCGGTCTGCCAGCTCCCAGAAGGTCGTTTTCGTGAGCTCGCCGTCGGTATCGACCTGGTAGAGTGCGACCGTTTCCCGATCGGTCGCGTGTCTGTCGACGGTTTCGTGTGCGATGTTCAGTTCCGCCGGTGCGTCCCAATCCGCTTCCGCGTAGATGTCGTCCCACGAGAACTGCTCCCGCTCAGTCTCGTAGTCCGAGAGATTGTGGCTTGACACCATACATCCACTCGGATATCGTTCCCCTATATAATGCCACTGGTAAATTCTGCAGGATAAACAGATGAATATTGTATGTGTTCTCGGAATAATTTCGTTCTACCCGTTGCAGTGCTGCGTAAACAGACTGTTTACGGAATTCAATATAAAATACATGTTTAATTTAGATAGTGTTATGGGTGCTGTCATTCACTGTCCGCCGTGATCGTCTCGATTTGGGTTGTCATCGCTGCGTGTCCGCCACGCCGTTCGTGCGGTCTCACGAACGGCTGGCGGAAACGACGTTTCGAACGTGACCCGCGGCGCTATATAGGAGTCCTCCCAGCGAGGATCCCAAGCCGCATTGACGTACAACCGGGAACCGGTCTGCCCGTCCCGTCGGTACCGGGGCCGTCGGGCTGCCGGCGCGGACGCGTCGCTGAAGATCCAGTCTCGCGAGGGGTGTGCTTTCACCCAGATGTCCCCGAGTACACGGCCGAAATCCGTCGGTGCGACGTCTTCGTCGACGATGATGACGGTATCGAACAGCGACGAGAACGTAAAGAGAATGTTCGCGAGCTGCCACTCGAAGCCGGCATAGAGCACGTCGGTGGCGACGACACAGATGCCGAGTTCGGCTTCAGCCGGCAGGAGGACCCACTCGACGGGCGAGATCCCCCAGTAGTTGTTGACGCGGTGGGATAGCGTCGCCGCCGCCGTCACGGCCGTCAGCTGGAGATCGTCCGACAGCGGTCGACCGACGGGCGAGAACGGAACCACCGGCTCGTCGGTCGCGAGCACCCGCTCGACGGACAGCGCCAGTGGCGTGCTCTCGAGGCAGTATTCCCACGCCTCGCGCCGGTCCGACTGGAAGTCGGGATGGCGATCGGCGACAGTCGTCTCGATGACCACCTCCGTTGCGCTCGGCACGAGGCCACCGTTCGTGGGGACGAGCGGGACGTTGTCGGCGACGCCACAGGCCTGAACCGGTACCGCGAGACCGTCGGTCACGGCGAGCAAGTAGGCGGCCGTAATGGCGGCGGGCGGCACGCCGAGAGCGATCGAAATCGGCTCGTCGCCGTCTCCGAGCCTGGCCAGGGCTTCGGGCGTCCGGACTCTGAGCGTCTCCTCGCCGACGACCGAGCCCTGGATCGGCGCCCAATGTGTCCCATCGGCGGTCGCTATCGATGCGACACCCAGCGTCAGCGCGGGCCAGACGTCGTCAGCACCCTGTGGCAACGCCAGCGACTGCACACTGTCGAGGGTCTGCGACGCGGCCTGCCGGTCGTACGTCGGGCCGTCGGTCGCGCCGGCCGGCCCGAGGCCCGTGATCGTCTCGAGCATGGAGACGAACGGCTCGTCGGGATCCAGACCGAGCCCGAGCGCCAGCCGCGACCACGGCTGTGCATCCCGCCGCTGCATCCTGTCGGGGCCGCTGAACGCACCGCTCGCGAGGTCGACGCCGTCGGCCCGATTGTATCGGATCGCCGGCCCACTCGCGCGGAGTGCTTCGGCCGCGACGACATCGGGTGGAACGTCGTCGAATTCGTCGTCCGTGAGGGTCAGCAGGTCGCCGTCGCCATCCAGGCCACGGAGATACTGTGCGATGGGTATCATGGTAGCTCACCACCCTGTTGCTCGCGCTGTTCGAGGAGATCGAACGGTTCCGGCGAGACGCCCGCGTCGACGAGAATTCGCTGTGCACGTGCGCGCAGCGCCTCGGCGTTGGTATCGGTATCGTCTTCCGCTGGTCGATCGCTGGTCGCATCGATGTAGACCTTCGCGGTCTTGGCTTTCGAGGTGCCGACGTCGGCGCTGCCCTTCTCGTCGGGTGTCTGGTAGATGTTGAGCGGAACCTTCGGCATTCGCTCTACGCCGAACTGGTGAAAGTCCGTGTCTGGGTCGGCGTTCAACGCGATCGCCGTCAGGATGGCCCGCGGATCGTGTGTGTCGACCGTCGTATCTACGAACACGAAGAAATCGATGTGGAGCATGCCCCAGGTGGTAAAGACGAAGTTCGCCAGTTCGTGGAGATAGCCGGGATACGACCGTTCCGTCGCGATTACCCAGACGGTCCGGGAGGTAAACCGCCACGGGGCGGCGGCGTCGACGTCGAAGCCGGCTGCCTGCAGCCCCAGCGTCGCGTCGGGGCCGGCAGCGGCGGTCTGGAGCGTGCTGCTCGAGTTCTGGCCGTAACCGACACCAGTTCCCTCGACGCAAAACGGCACCCGTGGCTCAGTTCGGTGGGTGATCGCGTCGACCGCGAACACGGGCATCGACCGCCGCGGGCCGTTCATGTAGCCGAAATAATCGCCGAACGGACCCTCGTCGAGGCGTTCGTTCGGGAGGACGTGGCCCTCGATGACCAGTTCTGCCGTCGCCGGAACGTACAGGTCGTTCGTCTCGCAGGGGACGAGGTCGACGGCGTCGGCTTTCAGGCCGCCAGCGAAGGTCGCTTCGCTCCGCCCCGTCGGAATCCACATCTCGGTGCTGCATTGGACGGCCGGTTCCGCCCCGACGACAGCGGCCACCGGCATCGGCTCGCCGCGGGGTTCGTACTCGTAATAATACCGATTCGGGACCTGTTCACCTGCTAGAAACAACAGGCTGGCGAGCGCATCATCGTGGAACATCATCCGGTGGCTCGACCACTGGCCCCACTCCGTCTCTGGGTCCGGCGCGATGATGGTGTGCAGGTTCGAATACCGCCCGCCGTCGCTTCGATGTACGTAGGGCCAAGGGAACGACAGGAGGTCGACATCGGCGCCGGTATGAACGACGTCCTTGCAGGGTGCGCGCTCGGACTCGAGGTGCCGTGGCTCGCAGGGCGAGCGAAGGCGGTCGACAATCGCGTCGTAGTAGGCGGCCCCGGACAGGCCCGCCGATAACCCGAACGACTGCGCGAGGTGATCCCACGGCCGCCGCCGTGGGCCGCGGTACGGATCACCGACGAGCGCTGCGTCGACGTCGGTTGCCCCGACCGACTCGAACTGGGGAACCTCGCCGTCGGTCCAGTTGGCGAGCATCGTGATCGCGCTCGCCTCGAGGTCCCACGACACCGGCTCCTCGAACGTGACGAGTGCGTCGACATCGGCTAACAGTTGGAGATAGTCGCGAAACGAATCGGCTACCATGATTCACTGCTGGTCCATCAGCGCACGCCGGAGCGGATCTACCTTGAAATCGGTGCGAACAGCGTCGTATGTCTCCAGTAGCCCGGGGTGCTCCTCCGCGAGTCGCTCGAAGGCGAGTTCGCGGAGCGCCTCGGCGGTCGACTCGTACTGTCCCACTTCGACGAGGTAGGTGAGCACCACCTTGAGGTCGTCGGATCGGGTGTTAACGATGTTCGAGGTCGTTTCCTGCTCGCGTGCGAGTCGCCGCAGGAGGTCCTCGTTGATCCCCGCTGCGTCGATCTCGTCTAGAAGTTCGACGTACCACTCCTTGCTGACGGTCTCGTGTGGTCCGGTTACGACCGTCAGTCGCTGTGGGTTCGTCAGCGCGTCGGGTTCGTGAGCGATTCGGACGTGTGCCTCGAAGATTCGCTTGGTCTTGGCGTCGGTGATCTGCAGCGTCGTCTCTGTACACTCCTCGTCGGGCAGATGCTCCTCCGACGTAATGTAGTGGTCCGACGAAGCACCCTCTTGCTGATCACGTGTCCCGTGTCTCATACCCTCATGCACCACTGAATCATCGTTACGCGTCACCCCCATAAAGGGACGTGGTTGTCCAAAGGGTGCTGGTCGAATCGGAGCCTGTTCCCCAACAGTACGTGACGACCGCCGATATGCAACTTTGACTGCCGACCTACAATTCTTCAAGGAGTCGCTCTGTGATCGTTGTGGGGCGATCCTCTCGGGTGTCTTCGGCGACTTCGAATATCTCGGTGTCGTCGCGGTCCTTGACCTCGCCAATGAATCTCTCGGTGGAGCGATGACATCCTCTCCGGCGTGAACGCCGGGGGCTCCTCTCGCGTGACGTCGGTCGCTCCGACACCACCGGAGGCACGATTCCCCTCGCGGGTACTCCGGGTTGCACGCACGCCGTCGGGCCTCGTCTGAGGCGTGGGATGCTTGGGTATGTACTCACACGTTCGTGGTTGAAACTACACTGAGACTTCCACGGAGGACATCGCGCCCTTCAGGCCGTAGAGGATGTCATACGTTCTGGAAGAAACGGCCGTGGAAACCAAATGGTTCCGCATGTGGGAGAACGGCCCGCGCCTGGACCTCCAGCGTCGTTGCGTCAAAGATCATGAGTTCCGTCCGCTCACGTTGGGTGTTCAGCGCCGTCGCGAGCACGACCCCCTCGTCTTCGTTGTCAGCATCAGGATGCTGGATGGGAATTGGTTCCTCAATATAGACCGACTGCTTCCACCACTCCCTGGCGGTGCCTGTCTCACAATCCACTTTGACAAGTCCGTTTGCCCCTGTGCGGTCGGTCGCCTGTCCGTATGCATAGCGGTGGTGTCGGCCGACGACTGAGCGGGCAATGCGTGGCATCTCCATCGCGCCATCGTAGAGTCGCGTCCGGCTGACCGTGTTCGAGTCGGGGTTGATGCGGTACCGCATCAAGTGGGCATCGGGCACGTCTGGGAAGTTGCCGCCGTCGAGTTCAGACAGTGACATGGTGTCGACGATGTCGCCGTTCGGGAACTCCACGAGGTCGAGGACAATCGTCTCATTGTCGACGTAGGCGTTGACATGGTGGAAGGTGAAGGCCGGCTCGGACGTTGGATCGGCCACAATGTCGCCGGTATTCCGATCGACCACGAGCACGCGTGTGTCGCGCTCTGGCTGCCAGTCAAGCATGTCGATTGCACCCTCGGTAAACGGATTCAGTGCCCGAAACACCGACAGGACGAGCGGCGACTCCACGACGATAACGTGGTTGGCGGTGACGCTGCAATCGTGGATATACGCCGGCCCATTCGCGTCGATGGAGGCGATACCCTCTCGCGTGCGACTCCCAGCCGGGAGACGGTAGAGGTGATACTGTGGTGTCCGACCGAACTGCGTGGCGAAGCCGACCAACTCGTCCCGGTGAGGGTCGTCGACGAAATGCGCGGTCGTAATGTGTTCGGGCAGGTCGTCGTGGAATCGAAAGCGCCCGCGTGTCTCGAGCGTCTCGGGATCGAAGGTGACCCGGCGCGGGGTCTCGGTGAGTGCGACGTATTCGCCGTCGATGCGGGCGACGTGAACGTTCGCATTGTCGGTCGGATCGGGGACTCCTAGAGAGGTCACGGTCTCGAGGATACGACGCCAGCCACGTGTGTCGGTGCCAAACTGGCCGGTCAGCCGACCGTCCATTGCCTCCGCGTAGGCATCGGTGCGGAGGAACCGGTTCGAGTAGCGGAGCAAACCGTCGTTGAAGGCGTAGCGGCGGAGCATCGCTAGACCGTCGAACCAGTGGTTGACGCGGCGATCACCGACCTCGAAGCGAGCGGGGCCGTTGCGAATCAGCGTCCCAGAGAGCCAGTTGGGGATGGAGCCCTCGACCGTCGGGTAGTGGTCGTGGACTTCGGAGGTGAGCGAGTGAAAGCCAGCGTCGGATACTGTCACGGCCACGTATTCGGGTGAAACAGCAATCAATCCTTCGTGCGCGTCGATCTGAATCTAGATCGCGTGATTTGTCCCACTACCGGAACATCCCTCGGACGGGTTCTTCCTGTTGCCCCTGTGTCTGTTGTATCTGTTGTGCGACCTGCTGTTTCTGGCGCTGAATTTCCTCTGCCTGCTCGCGAAGCTCGGTCGTATCAATATCAAACTCGACGAGCGGTTCAAGCGCCGTCTCGATCACGGACTGAGCTGCAGCCGGATCCGGGAGACGCGGGTCTGCGCGGACAAGTAGCAATGCTGCTGGAATATCTGCCTGATAACAGGCATCGATGAGTGCACCGGTCACACCACCCACGGCACCGGAGTCCTCTGCTAACTCAACCCCGGCGTCCTCGAGGTCCGTCTTCACTGCCTCGGTCGTCGCAACGCCGACGACATCGCCTTGCTGTTCCTCGGACTGGGCCGGCGCACCAGCAAGGAAGATCGCCCGGCTGAAGTCGTCCACGAGTTCGTTCAGAACGCACTGACTCAAATCGGTGAACGCGTCTTCCGGGATTGGGACATCACTCTGCAGCGTCATAATGTCCGGATCCGTTCCACCATAGACACGTATTGTATCTTGAATCATTCCGTCTGTGAACGACGCCACAGGCGGAAAGGCATCGGACCGAATCGACCCGTACTCCTCGAGTCCAAGCTGATCTGTGATTTGATCGACGGCGATCGACGCAACTAGCCCATGACCTGGCAACCCTTCGACCAGCGTCGGTGACTCCGCATCAAGCTCGGTCGACCGGTGAAACAGCGCGTCAGATGTATTTGCCATGATGCTCGTCGGACTACACCGACCCGTCACATATGCCTACGGCCTACAGGGCACTGCCACGTTCGAATTTTCCCGAGTGTGCTCTGTCCTCGAAAGCAGGTCTGCTTTGCTATGGGAACGCCTCACGGACGCACCGCGAGTCGAGAGTCGCCGTATGATAGTATTCATATCTAATTCGCCAACAGAAATCGTCATTTCGTGGGAAATCGTCGGCTACTACTAGACGACATGATCATCATGTGTGTTTAGGCCGATCTGATGCTGAGAACGCATTTACAACGTCAGTGACGGTGAACAGACGGAGATCATCTCGTTGGGCAGCTGCCTCTTCAACTGACGTCTTGAAGCCACTTCGTGAGAAGAGCGCATACTCCACAACACGGTCGCTCCCATCTTGTGGCGACCATCGAAGTTCGTCAGCGTGGGTATGAAGGTTCGAAAGCGCGTCGTATCCGAGTGGTGATTGCTGGAATTTGCACTCGCCAACAATCAGCGTCTCTCCGGATGTGAGACCGACAACGTCGATCTCGTGCTCACCGTACCACCATTGTCCAGTGTTTGTAATCGTGTAGTCCGGGTACAGCACCCGAAGTGCAGAACAGCAGAGATCTTCAAACGACCGACTTACGAAGTCAGCCAGTTCCGGTTCGATCAGCGCTTCGTAGGCATCGTCTCCCAATTCGTCGTACTGTTCACCCGTCCCATACACGAAGTGAAACCAGAACCGGAAGAACGGGTCACGAATGCGGTACCGACTGCGCTTGCTCCGCTCTTTCTGTTCCGTGATTGGGACGTGCTGGTCCACGAGCCGCAACCGAGACAGTCGGTTGAGGTACTTCGATAATTGATTGTAGTCGATACCGGTTGTTCCTGCGATCTCATTCCGGCTAGTATTCCCACCAGCGATGGCTTCTAGAATCGAAAAGTACCGAGTCGGCTCGGTGAGTTCCATTCGGAGGACGTAGTCGGGCTCATCGTGGAGGGTGCCATGTCGGGAGAGGATCGTCCGCAGAATATTCTCTGCGAGCGTCGCGGCCGGTGAAACCTCTTCCAGATAGTACGGAACCCCACCGAAAACCCCCCACGTGAGCACCTGCTCATCCGCAGTATATGAGTCGTCGAAGAACTCCATCGCGGCGTTGAACGGAAGTTGTCTAATATCGAGTTTCAATGACGAGCGACCGTAGAGCGGACTATTCCCGAGCATTGCCGCGTCTTCCATCACACTGATTGACGACCCGACAAGCACAAACGTTACAGCTGAATCATCAAGTTCGTGATCGAACATCGCCTGTAACACGGATGGAAGGCTCTCATCTTGCTCAACGAGATACGGGAACTCGTCAAGGACAATGATCGCATCCTGTTCAGCGAGATACCCAAGAATCTCATCCCAGTTTTCCCGAATCCGACCCGCCCCGGGATAGGATTTTGCAGCCATCTCGATAAACTGCCGGAGTTGAAGCTCACTCGTTTTCTGCTTTGCCTGATATACGACGGCATCATCGTACTCCTGAAGCGATTCTCGGACGAGCGCGGTTTTCCCGAGGCGGCGACGTCCGAATATCACCGCGAGTTCAGCGTCGTCTGAATCGTAGAGGTCCTGGAGGCGGGCGAGTTCCTCCGTCCGATTCACGAAATCGGCCATATGTCCCATACCGCTGGGCGGATAATAATATTTCTGGTTATCATACTCTGAAGTACGATACTCTAAAGTATCATATCTTAGAATAGGCTCAAGTGTACAAGATTTTTGTTCAATCTACTTGAATAATACGTATACGAATTCATCGATCACATCGAATTAGGATACGTGTCTACAGGCGGAGCAGGCCGAGTGCCTCGGGGCTTGACCCCGAGGGTGAAGGTCGTAAGCCCCGCTAAACGTGTTCCGTTCGATTAAGATACTGCTCAATCGTGTTACTCGAAACGTCGCCAGCCGTCCCCACATAGTATGATTCCTCCCAGAACTCACCGCCCCATAGGTACAACTGGGTCTCCTTCAGGGACCCCGCGCGCTCTTTGATCGTCCAGGCAGTACTCGACACCCTCCTGGAGGCGGTGACTGTTGACGTTCGAAAGGTCGGGATGTACACGAAAGCTATTGGCGGACTACTGACTGATCGCCAGCGGGAAGCCATCGAGGTCGCATGGAAGGCTGGATACTACGAGGTGCCACAAACGGGAGGAATCGAGGCTGTGGCTGACGAGCTAGAATGTGCCGTCTCGTCGGCATCCGATCTACTTCGACGAGCAGAGTTTCGACTAGTTTCGGACGCCCTCAGAACAGAGATGTAACGTCGGCCACTCGGACACAACGCCAGTTGCATCGCGTTCGTTCAGTGAAGGAATCTAGGTACTTGGCAGCTGAACCGCTGTAGGGACTGTGTCGCATTCGCGCGTTGTATTTTGCAGACACTTCCTAAACTACCCGATATCTGTCAAAGTGCATGTTTATTCAGTATTCCTTTCACTTCCAACCAACCCTTTCAGGATCCGCAATTCTTCTTCTTCGGATATCTGGTCCGAGTGCATGCAAGCATGGACGACCTTATGAACGAGATCTGGATCATCAAAGGCGGTTTGTGATCGAGATTCCTTTTCTAGATTTTGCTCTATGCCCTGGATACGCTGATGGAGTTCATCAATTTCGTGAGCGAGATCCGGACTTGACTGATTTGCTGACATTTTTGTTTCTTTTGGTGATTTTTTGTTTTCAAATATTTGCTTGACAAACTCATGACGATCGTTCCACTCGAATCCATCGATACTATTTACCCGATGACAAATTGTCGAACTACTGATATCGAAATCCTCAGCAAGTTCCTTTTGCGTGGCTTCCGGATTTTTGTGAATAGCGCGAAGAGTTTCTTGCTGTTTATCAGTTATCTTCTCATAATCAATTTCATTTTCCTGGTCCGATTCTCCTTCTTGGATTGATGGATTACCTTCCGTCACTACGTCAGTTGTTTGGGAAGGAGACTCCTCTTCCACCTCAGTTGGTGAATCTGCTACTGGATCACCATATTCCTCAAGGACTTGTTCTACTAGGTCTGCCGATACGCCATTTACTAACTCTGCCAGCTCTTCGATAGACGCGTCAGGCTCATCTTCTGCGACATCGAGAATTTTCTTGTGGACGATTGCCCGTGGGAAAGTTGATGATCCCTTTTTACCCCCTGTTTGTGATGGCTGTGATGACTCACTCATATCGCTCCCTGCTTGCCAGTTAATGGCAACCACACCGATTCGAGGAAGTGAGTACTATTATAGATTAGTATCGGCTATTTTCTAATTGTTAGTTAATATATCTATAGTGAATTGTATAATTATCTTCTAGCTTTATCTCTATTTTCAAAATTGTAGCTTTTCGATCGGTACTGTTGAGTAAGTTTTTCACCTGCACGTATCGATCGGCCACACATCTGATAGGAGAACAACCACTTTGCTGACTATGTGCTATCTATTCTTGGCATCTACCGAAGAGATCAGTTGCTTCTCTGTTGGCTACTTGACGCCAAAACGGTGAAGCCACAGGGCGTGCCCCCGTGGTACTTCCCAGGAAGAGCGTGTCATACAATGGTTCCCAAGAAGCAGTATTCACGGGCTCGATGTCGAGCAACACCCATGACTGCCGAATCACAGAGGGTTGCACGGGAATTGGAAGCTGTATAATCGCGAGGTAAAGGGGATGAGACGTATGCTATGACATGCTGCATTGAGAAACTGTAGTCCTTTGGCCTGACTGCGTGTCACGTTGTTCGTCATACTTCTGAGACGCTCTCTAATCAAAAGTCACCTGCTGGCGTTAAACCTCGGAAGTACAGATAGAACAGTTGGCAAACTCCGCCCGAGGAACGCTACGTACAGGAGACGAACTGTTCACTGCCGGAATCGACTAGCGCCGTCGCAGATATACTCTCGGTACTTCCCGAGCGTCGCTTCGTGAGCTGTGCTGAGTCACGATGACCGGAGTGAACGCTAGTGTGATAGCTGAGTGAAGGAGAAATAGAGTCCACAGATGGAGAGAACCGAACCGAGAAAGCTGGGATACGCTGTTCTAAGCGAATGCTGCTGCTCGTCAGGTCCCGCCCAAGGCCGCGGGCTGGCGTCAGCCCGCGGCCGATGCGTATGTTTCTGGCACACCGACGCCGTTCATCTTAATCTCCCACCTCCGCTCTAACTCTTCCTCTAATGCGTGTCTGATCCAGTCAGAGAAGGTCTTGAACGTGAATTCCTCGGGCAGGTCGCGCCCGCCCCATCGTGGGCGGGCGACGACCGCCCATCGAAGCACAAGCCAGAGGTTCTCCAACAAGAATCCAATCAAGACGAACGCAAAGCGGATGACTGGATCCTGTGTCGTTGTTATTACCCGCGCTTGGCGGAATACACGGTAGCTCGTCTCGATCGCCGATCGTTTCCGATAGAGTCGTTCGACCTGCTTGGGCGTGCGATCGGCCAGATCGCACGCCACATACCCTCGCACAACCTCTCCGCTTTTCCCTCGATTTCCAGCGTGATAGGACACAGCGACCGCGAGCGGGAATTCCAGTTCCCGCTCGCGGCCTTTGTACATCCGATAGGTCGTCATGTACGAGCAGTGCGTATTCAGCTTCTTCCTCATGCGCTTGCCCTTCTTTTGGACGGGAACGACAGTCGCAGCAATCTCCCGTGAGCGGCGCAGAATACGTTCGTTGTAGAAGCCACGATCAGCCAAGAGCAACTCTATCTCGAAGGGATAGGCTTCGACGCGGTCGAGGACGCGCTCGACCGCGTCGGCCTCTTTCTCATCACTACGGACGTACGTCATCGCCAATGTCACTGGCTTTCCGTTCGAGACGAGATACGCCGTGCAGTACCGGTGGCACGTCGTTGTTCCGTCTTTTGCGTGCATGCGGCAGAGTTCACCTTCTTCATCGGCGTACGTTCCGTGGTAGGGGTTATCGACGAAGTCAATGGAGACGATCCTCGACCGATCAGGGTCGAGGATCGTCATCGCCAACTCCTTGAGAAGGCGGTTAGCAACCCGCTCAAGCCACTCTCGGTTGAGCGTATGTAGCCAGTCCATGACAGTATCGTCACAGGCAGCGTTGTCGTTGTCCTTGCACGTCTCCCAGATGGAGGTCTGGTTCACTGCTGCAAGAACCACGACAGCCCAGATATCGCCGGGATCGAGGGGCGAGCCCTCGATCCCTGGCAAAGGGAGCTGGCAGATGACGTCTTCCGCTAAATCTTTCACGTCCGAGTCCGAAAGAACACCGTCTGGCTGAGGGGTTTTGAACACATTCACTCAACCAGACATCTTCCTCATCAGACCCACGCTTTAGCTTCAGCTCTCACACCAGTCGGGAAATACCGACTCTTGGATATCGCCGTACTAGTCCGGTCATGGACCCACGGATCACCGTTATTACATTGGGGGTCGGCAACCTGGAAGAATCACTCGCCTTTTATCGTGATGGGTTGGGCTGGCCGACGGAGGGTATCGTCGGGGCTGAATTCGAAGGTGGCGACGTTGCTTTCCTTCCATTGAACAATGGCTTACAGCTCGCACTCTATCCAAAAGATCAGATCGCGGAAGACGCGAACGTTGCTGGAACGGTAACGAGTTCTGCGGAGTTCACCCTCGGCCACAACGTTGCGTCGAAAGAGGACGTCGATGCGGTGATAATGACAGCAGAACAAGCAGGAGCGGAGATTACCGACTCGCCCCGCGACCGCGTCTGGGGCGGGTATTCAGGACACTTTAAAGACCCGGACGCCCACCTCTGGGAAGTTGTTTGGAATCCGGAATTCGAAATCAAGGGATAGACTCACCTCCTCAGTCACGCTTCGGAATTACGCGACGGATAGCATCAGCTCTCTGCTCTGTTTGCACACCTACTGAGCGACTAATTCCTGACACCGTCGGTGAGAACAACACCTCGTGAGGAATTCTACGACATGCTCAGGAAGGCTAACAAACAGAGATAGTACTATTTCTTGCTGGTGACCGATGATTCAATCGGTGCGAAGGACTTTGTCGGCTCAAAGAACGCCTTGAGAAAGAACCCGGTTTGTCCAACGTGCAGTATCGATTGTCATGACTCCGTCTTCGACCTATTGGTTGTCCTCTATTGTCTCCATAACAGTCATTAGAAGTAATTGCTCATATCTGGAATCGAGAGTTGCTCACGCGCGGTAGCGATTGCTGTTGTGAATTCAGGTAATAGTTGAAGAATCAGTTGTTGAGCGCTGCTTGTATCTATCTCCAGCACTCTTCAACCGGATCGAGTTCCAGCGAATATGCTGGTAGTGTGACCAAGGCAAGGTCGTCACGGGCCGCGAGATTCGTGACGGCCGCCGCCTGAAAATACGACACTTCATCTAGCACAACAATCAAATCGCTTTCGAAATTTCACAAAATACTAATGTGAAATATTTTGCGTGGGCGACAGTGATGTACTCTGGCAACACTTTTGTTGCTCTTTTCCTGAGAGTTTTCGTTTTTCCCAGATCGATGAGCATCAGTAACAGCCTGCCCAAGCGACTCGACATTGACGAGTCGTTTGAGCCAGCTATCGATCGTTCGTCGCTGGATATCGTACCACGTGGAGAGTCCAGCCTGCGTGACGCCGTTTTTGTCCGCTATTGCCGCTAGTAGCCGTTGTTTCATCTTCTTTCCTTCTACGTTGTCGAGCGCATTTTGCAAGTCCGCGACAGAGACCTCGTCGAGATGATCCACTGCACTCAGCAATATATATTGAGTAAAAAGTTCTAACGGATACTATAGCTCTATAAAACTCCGCCGTGTTGAATAGCACCTTCTGAGCAGAGATGAAGCAACGCCAGTTCTGAGGTCCCTCACGTCAGCAGTTCATAAGGCAACTCCAGCAGTAGCTCCTCAATGCGTTTCTCGATATGAAGCGATATCCAGAGTCAGTACCAACAGCTCGGGTCGACATTCGGTGGTTCACGACTGGGGATTTCTCATTCCGCTATGTCGAAGACCACGACGGTGGGAGCCGTGCACGATGCCGGCCGACTCGAGTCCGCGAGTGCGACGTCGCTGGCACTCACCGACGAAGGACAGGAGCGACTCTTCGCGGACGTCGAACGCTACGCACAGGACGTCGTTCTTCGTCCGGCAGACGTCTCGAACCATCCTGGATTGATCGATCAGTTCGACGTGATTGGGGTCAACAATGCGATTGAGTTCGACATCTACGGAAACGTCAACTCGACGCACGTCGGCGGTTCCGCTGACTTCAACTCATGCCGACCGGTCAAGCGGAGTCCCTTCCCTACTCACTCGCTTCGCTCGTTCCTTAAGGAAAGGGAGGAGCGCACGCAAATTGTTAAGACTGGCCGCATCGTTGGAGTAACTGTCCATGACGGGCCACAGACAGTCCGCGAGGATTGGCGTGCCAACGGAGCCACGGTGCGTTTCTCGACATGGACGGGTCGCAGTCAACCGACCCCGAAAGACGGACCGACGAAACGAACGTGACGCCCTGTGCCTCTCCGTCGCTCGTGACCAAACGGGCGTAGAGTGGAGGTCACGTCTAATTAAATTGCCTCTGGCGTCTGGCTGTTCGCTACAAGCGTCTTTCGTCGGCATGAGTCCCATGCCGAGAAGACACACGCAAGCCCCGTCCTCACCGATCGCATCAGCGCGAGTAGGGCGGGGTAGTTGACTCACAACGCCTTGATTACAGTCTGTGCACCCCCCTCGACGCACGACAGTGACGAAATATCGCACGTCGTCCCGATGACGTTCCACGTCGACCACACTGAACACGACGTCGGCATCTTCGTCACCGAACAGGAAGTCGCAGATGTCCTCGGCTGTTCGCCGGTCGAACGTGCCGTACTGATAATCGAAGAGTGTGCACACCCCTCGTTCAAACCGCGCCTCCGCGAGTACCTCGACGACGCTCGTGGTCAGGACAACCACATCCCTCACGACGTCGACCGAGCCATGGAATGGCCGGGATAGTCCCGGCGGAGAAGCAACCGGAACGCGATTCCTCTTCTCCGTACGTAGCCTGAGTGCCGACAAAGAGAGTCTTCGAATCGGAGCCGACGCTGGCGCTTATCCTCCGAGGAAGAGGGAGAACCAGTAGAGGTAGCCGCCAGTGAGCACGAGAGCGACGATCGCTTCCATGAACTTGACGTACGTCCTTCCGTGGGTGCTCCGGAAGTCCTGTATCAGCTGGATTCGGCTCCAGATCGGCATGAGCTGTGGCGGAAGGATCTCTTCGAGTCCGCCGACGTTCTCAGTGTCGACCTGTTCTTCTGGATCTTCGTCGTCTGATCTCGTACTCATTGGCCCACACCCCTGGATGGCAAGCTTCTGTCACGCGCCATCACTTTCTCCATGATGAAGACGGCTGCGAACACGATGACACCGGCGAGTTTGACGAATCGGCCCGGATAGATCATCACGACCATCCCGATCGCAGAGAGAACGATTCGAAGCACGATACGACGACCTAGCCGCATATTGAACGGGTAGTTCAGCCCGTAAATCATCGCAATCGCACCCAGGAGTACCAGCGTGCCGGCGATTACGGTCGGTAGGCCGAGCGACATGGATACGAGCCCCGGATTGTAGACGAACGCGACTGGCAGGATGAAAAGCGGTGCAGCGATCTTGATTGCAGCGCCACAGACCCGCCAGAAGTTCGCCTTGGCGATTCCGGCTGTCACGACCGCAGCCGTTGCAACCGGCGGCGTGATACCGGCCAGAATAGCGGCGTAGAATACGGTGTAGTGGGCCGTTATCTCGGGAATGGCGAAGTCCGAGATGAGTGTCGGCGCGATGAGGATCGCGACGATGACGTACGCTGCGACGGTCGGCATGCCGACGCCCATGAGGATGCTTACGAGCATTGCGAGGAGCACGGCTGTTAGCAGGACGCCACCCGAAAGGTCCATCAGCAGCAGGGCGATCTTGTTCGGTACGCCGGTCACGCTGAAGATGTCGACGACACCGTTGACCGCCGCCAGGATGATCGCGATCGGTGCGAGGATTATCGCACCGCGGCGGAACCCGTGGATCGTGTTCCAAACCTGCGTGATAAATTCCGAACTGGGAGTAGTCTCTGAGTCGTTCAGAGCCTGGATCGTAGGCAATAAGACGCCGGTGAGTATCATCGATATGATCGTCCACAGCGCGGACGTCATCACCGTATACTGGGCGACGCCCAGCAGATAGACCAGGACGAGAAACGGTACGCCGAAACGGATCCCTTCGACGATCTTCTGTTTGCTCGTCAGTTCGTCGTCGAAGAATTCGTCGAACTCCATCTCCTGGCTGCTCGCGTCGCTGATCGCGACGTAATGGACGGCGATGCCGATCGAAGCGACGAGAATCGCCGCCGGAACGATGCCCGCAATGACGATGTTGAGATAGGAGACGCCCAGGTACGACGCCATGACGAACGCCGACGCGCCCATAACAGGCGGCAACACCTGTCCGGACGTCGACGCGACTGCTTCGATGGCGGCCGCTCGATGGGGCGCCATTCCGCTGTCTTTCATCGTCGGGATCGTAAACGAGCCCGTCATGGCGGCGTTCGCGGTGTAGGAGCCATTGATCGACCCGATGACGGTCGACGAGAGTACCGCCGTCTGGGCCACACCGGACCTGATGTAGTTCGCCGATTCGATCGCGACGCGGAGGATCAGATCGAACGCGCCGTAGGCGAACAGCAGACCGGCGTACAGGAGGAACGGTGCGATCCACGCGGCAGTCAGCTGCGTGAGGCTCCCGTAGAAGCCGTACAGGTCGGTGACCAGCGTCTGCAGGAGCGTTAACTCCGTCATCCCGCCGTGGTTCAGGATTCCTGGGGCCATGTTGCCGTACATCCCATAGAGGATGACACCGCCGACGAGACCGAGAAACAGATTCCCGAACTCACGCCACGTGAGATACAGTATCGAGAGGATGATGAGCCGCGCCAGCATGTACTCGTGCTCGAGCGCGTATCCCTGCTGGAAGACGTAGACGCGTTCGAAGTTCAAGACGAAATATACCGACGCCGTTATCAGCACGATCGAGGCCGGTAACAGGACGGCGGCGTCGAGTCGGTCGCCTTCCTCGAGCGCCTGTCGTGACTGATCGAGAGCGTACACGGTGAGAATCGCACCGATGAAGATCACGCCGTACTTGACTCGAGACATCCCCTGGGTATGCGCCCAGTAGAGGACGATCGCCCAGAACACGAGCGAACTGAGTACGACACTGATGTCGAGTACGCGGGGGACCAACTTATCCTTGGACCGTGTTTCTGAATCCATTGTATGCTGTAATGTGTAATATTCGGAATTCTCACCCACTATTTGACTTGAGCAGGTGAATTATTCGGGAGAGGGTAGACTGCCGTCCCAGACATCTTTCTCCTTGTAGTACTCGACCGCGCCGGGATGGAAGGGGAACTCGTCACCTTCGAGGGCCGCTCCGAGCATGTCTTCCGTCGACTCGAAGTCATTGAACTGGTCTTCAGCCTCGTTGACGGCGTCGTTGTGTTCGTCGACGACGCGACACAGTTCGTAGACTGCCTCGTTGCTGGCGTCCGGGTGGAAGACATAGTTGACCTGTAAATCCCAGGTAAATACTTCGTCAGTTCCGATGTCCTGTTCGAGACTCCACTCATCGTAGGCCGTTCGCGAGGTGCCAGCACCGCCGTATGACTCGGCAGATTCCACCAGCGCGTCGGTTTCCTCGACGTAGTGAACGTTGGTGCGGGCGTCGTACTCGGTCACGAAGCCAGTGTAACTGACGCCCGGGGTACCGTATGCGATCGCGGCATCGATACGTCCCTCTTCCATGGCGCCTGGGGCGTCAGCGACGCCCATGTCCATGATGTTCATCTCCTCGTATACGTCCGCCGTCGGATCCTGACTCCAGACGTCGAGCGTCGTCGCCCGCGTCGAGTATCCCGGTTCGGCCGGGTAAACGTTTGCACCCGCAAGGTCGTCGAACGTTTCGATACCCGTTCCGTCGCGGGCGACGATGTAAATACTGTACGGGAACGCGTAGAATCCCTGGTAGGGGATCATATCGACTCCCCGATCAGCGAAACTTCCCCGGTCATCAGCCGCCTTCGTCATCGAGTTGTTGTCGACGATTCCCGCGTTGAATTGATCCTGATTGAGTCGGTAGACCGTTCCGATGTATCCCGGACTCTCGACCGTCGCGTAGTCGAGTTCATCGCTGTTCTGACTCACTGCCCGTTCGACGGCGAGGCCGACGTCTTGCGTGCCACCTGCGGACGTGCCGACACGAAGTTGCATGCCACCGCCATCACCGCCGTTACCACCGCCCATGCAACCGGCCAGACCAATTGCGCTTGCTGCTATCCCCCCCTGAAGAAACTGTCGTCGATTCACAGTGTCATCTGCCATGTCCACTCGTGGAATCTCATGTCGTGTTTAATAATGTTTTTATTTGTTTCAAAACATAAATTTGCGAAACATTCTCGTCAGATATTTGTACATACTGAATTTGGGGCCCCTTCCCGGATACGATGTCAAGTTTCGCTGATCGAGAGTAGTGATAAATTCCGAAAAAAGAAGTTTTATCGGTGAAGCCCGTCTCGTACGACTGCATCAGCCGTCGAGTAGCAGTTGTCCGTTCAGTAGCGCCCGGCCAACTATCGATACAGCCCAGCGGCTCGACCACCGCCTCGAGCGATCAGCGCTGGGGCTCGGTCGTCCGACGGCTACTCGAAGCCGCTCGTTCCCTCGAGTCGGTGCTTCTCGGCGACCGTCTCGTCCAGTTCGACCCCGAGACCGGGTGCTTCCGGCACCTCGATGTAGCCGTCTTCGATGAGTGGTTCGTCGCGGGTGAGCAGTTCGTCCCACCAGTCGACCTCGAGAGCATGGTACTCGAGGACGTCGAAGTTCGGAATGGCGGCACCGAGATGTACGCAAGCCATCGTCCCGATCGGACTGCAGACGTTGTGGGGCGAGATCGGCATGTAGTTCTCTTCGGCACGATCTGCGATCCGCATCGTCTCACCGAGGCCGCCGACGGTGGTCGGATCCGGCGTCACGATGTCGACACCGTGCTCGTAGATCAGGTCGGACAGTTCGTGGACCCGGAAGCGGTTTTCGCCGGTCGCGATCGGGGTCTTTGTCGCCTTCGTGACTTCGATTTGTGCGTCCATGTTCTCCGGCGGAACAAGATCCTCGAGCCACATGAGGTCGTACTCCTCGAGTTTGTAGGCAAGGCGTTTGGCGCTCTCGACCGAGTAGTCCCAGTGACAGTCGAATGCGAGGTCGACGTCGTAGCCAATCTCCTCGCGGACCGCCTCGACGATCTCGCGTTTGTACTCGACAGCCCCGTTGCTCAGTCGGCCGTTGAACGGGTCTGGATCGTTGTCCATCTCGAGGTCGAGATCGAACTTGAGCGCGGTAAACCCCATGTCGACGACACGCTGCGCTTCGTTCGCGTAGGCGTCCGGAGAGTACGCGTCGGCGTCGGCGTACTCGGTGTAGCCGTCCTCGACGGCGTAGGCTTCGCCCGCGTGACAGTCACAGTAGATGCGGACCTCGTCGCGGAACTTCCCACCGAGGAGCTGGTAGACTGGGACGTCGAGAATCTTTCCGGCGACGTCCCACAGCGCGATCTCGAGGCCCGAGGCGGCGGTGATGACCTTCCCGGTAGTTCCGCCATGGCCGGACATCTCCTGGATGATCCGCCTGTAGAGTCGCTGGACGTCGAGCGGGTTCTCGCCGATCAGGAATCGCTTCGTGTACTCGACGAGTTCGGGAACGCCGCCGCCGCGGTAGGATTCGCCGATCCCCGTGACGCCGGCGTCGGTTTTGATCTTGATCACGTTCCATTCGAAGTTCCCCTCGACGACGCACGTCTGGATGTCGGTTATCTCGACGTCGCGATCCGCGTTCCGGTTCGATATCTGGTTAGAGAAGTCTTTCATGATAAATCTAGTTTTTAGCTCGACTAGTACGATTGGTACGTCTGTTTGAAGCGCTCGAGTGCGTCGGCGTCCAGCCGGACGCCGTGACCCGGTTCGTCCGGGAGCGGAATCGACCCGGTATCGTCGGGCCGGAGTGGCGTTTCGACGATGTCGTCGAACACCTTCACGTCCATGTCGCGGTAGAAGTATTCCACCCAGAGCCCGTTCTCGATCCCGCCGAGAAGCGACGCGTGAAGGTTCCAGTTGTAGTGTGGCGCGATCTGTACGTCGTTTGCTGCCGCGTAGTGGGCGATCTTGAGCCACTCGGTGATTCCACCGCAGACGGTCGCGTCGGGTTGTAAAACGTCTGCCGCGCCGTCGTCGTATAACCGTTCGAAGGCGTAGCGTGGCCCCTCGAGCTCGCCGGTCGCGACGGGATACGGGATGGCGTCGTTGACAGCCGTCATCGCGCCGACGCTGTCGATCATCACGGGCTCTTCGATGAAGTACGGGTCGTACGGTTCGAACGCGCGACAGGCACGGATCGCTTCCGTCCCGCTCGACCAGGCCCCGTTCGCGTCGAGCAGCAACGTCCGATCGGAGCCGATCTCGTCGCGGACGGCGGCGACGCGGTCGGCTTCCTCGGAGATCGACCGTCGACCGACCTTCATCTTGAGGACGTCGTGGCCCTCGTCGAGGTACCGACGCATTTCGTCACGGAGTCCCTCGTGGCCCTTCTCGTCCCGGTAGTAGCCCCCACTCGCGTACGTGGGGACCGCGTCGGCGTACCCACCGAGAAGTTTGTACAGCGGCTGGTCGGCAGCTTTCGCCTTGATGTCCCAGAGGGCGATATCAATCGTCGAAATCGCACGGAGTACCACGCCAGCCCGGCCGATCTGAACCGTCCTATCGAACATCTCGCGCCACAGTCGTTCCGTGTCTCGCGGGTCTTCGCCGACGACGATCGGTTCGAGCAGCGACTCTACCGCATCGGCGATGAGGCCTGCCCCCTCGTACCCGAGCGAGTACCCGACGCCCTCGTGTCCGCTCTCGGTCCGGACGTACGTGATCGCGTGATCTCGATACGTAAGCGTCCGATTCGAGAAGGATACCGGTTCCTCCAGCGGTATTGCCACTGGGAATGACTCGACGTGGTCGATCTCCATTACCCAGAGAACGACAAGGGAGGGAAAAAGCCACTCATGTACCGGCAATTTTCACCAGGGAGAAATATAAGCTGGGCGTCTGAATACGAAGTATGGAGTTTCCCGACCCGGACGAGATAGCGCATCTCATCGATCCGCAACCGTATCCCTCGTTCGCACGCGTCAGCTACGACCCGCCCACCGAGACGCTCTCTGATCTGCTGGCGACAGTCCGATCGGAGCTCGATCGGCTTCCGCTCGACGACCTCGAGCCCGACGCCACGGTCGCGGTCGGCGTCGGCAGCAGGGGAATTCACCGTATCGACGACGTCGTAGCCGAAACGATCACGTCCCTCGAGGAACGCGGGTTCGACCCCGTCGTCGTTCCGGCCATGGGAAGCCACGGCGGTGCAACCCCTGAAGGTCAACGCGAGATTCTCGCCGCCTTGGAGATAACCGAGGACCGCATCGACGCGCCGATCGACGCTCGCATGGACGTCAAAAAGCTCGACGAAGTCGACGTCGACGGGACGACGACCCCGGTCTACTTCTCTGCCGCCGCGCTCGAGGCCGACGCAGTCATGGTGATTAATCGCGTCAAGCCGCACACGAACTTCACCGGCCGAATCGAGAGTGGGCTCTGCAAGATGCTCACCGTGGGCCTCGGTAAGCAACGCGGTGCCCAGGCGTTCCACTCGACGGCGATCGAGCAGGGGTACGTCCCGACGATCGAATCGCTCGTCGCGGCCCTCAGAGACGCCGCCCCAGTGATTGGCGGACTGGCGCTCGTGGAAAACTTCCACGAAGAGACCGGTTACCTCGAGGCGATCCCGGCCTCGTCGCTCGAGGAGCGCGAGCCCGACCTGTTGGAACGAGCACGGGACGAAATGGCGATGCTTCCGGCTGACGACATCGATCTGCTCGTCGTCGACGAACTCGGAAAGGAGATTTCCGGTGCTGGGATGGATACCAACGTGATCGGCAGGTACCGCGTTCTCAACGCGCCCGATCCGGAGAATCCCTCGATCAAGCTCATTTACGCTCGTGGACTCACGGCAGAGACCAGCGGCAACGGGAACGGGATCGGCCTGGCCGATATCACTCGTCGGGCTGCCGTCGAGCAACTCGACCTGCAGAAGACCTACGCGAACGCCCTGACGAGCGGCTCGCTCGCTAAAGCGAAGCTTCCGCCCGTGGTGCCGAACGACGAACTGGCGCTTCGGACCGCCCTGAACGCCCTCGGTGGTTACGATCCGGAGACGGCCAGAGTCGCCTGGATCGAGAACACAACCGATCTCGCCGAGTTCTACGTCTCGGAAGCACTACTCGAGGAGATCGAGGACGGCGTCACCGTTCGGAGCCGGGCGCAACTTACGTTCGACGACGGCACAGCTGAGTTCGAGCGAGTGTAGCTTATTCGACGACGTGGTCGTTCGAACTATCCGGTGACGAGTAGGTGATGTTCAGTTCGAGTTCGTTCACGGCCGCGAGCAGGCGAGCCGGAAGTTCGTCTTCGAGCCGTTCGCCGGTCAGTCGGTTGGACGGCCCCGCGACGGCGAGAGCTCCAAGGACCGAATCGTCGCGTTTGACGGGGACGGCGACTCCGTTGATGCCGTCGACGTGTTCCTCTCGGTTGAAGGCGACGCCGCGCTCGCGGACTCGCTCGAGATCCTCGTACAGTTTCTCACGGTCGGTGATCGTGTTCTCGGTGAGCGACGGCAGCTCCCACCGGTCGAAGATCTCGTCGACGCGCTCTCGCGGATAGTGCGCGAGGATCGACTTGCCCGCCGACGACGAGTGGAGGCGGATCTGCCGACCGACGCCGAATCCGGCGCGCACCGCCTTGCTGCCAGTCGCCATGTGGAGATAGATGCCGAGTCCGTGATCTTCGACGACGAACTGGCACCGCTCCTGGGTCTCCTCAGAGAGGGTCTGGACGTACTGCTTCGCCATTTGGTATGCCGGTTCCCTCGTTCGCGCCTCTCGACCCAATCGTACGAATCGGAGCCCGAGCTGGTACTGTGCTCCCACCCGCGATACGTATCGGAGATCACAGAGCGTGTTGAGGTGGCGGTGTGCGGTGCTCTCGGCGAGATCGAGTTCGTCGGCGATCTCGGAGAGCCGAGCAGGACCATTCTCCTGGAGTTTGTGGACGATTTCGAAGGTCGTCTTCGTGCTCCCGATCCGATTTCCGCCCCCAATATCGCGTGCTGTCATAGAGAGACAAAATCACCCATAGGTTAAAAATTACGCCATATGGAATTTGACTTCTCGGAGCATCTATCTCTTGTTGAATAGACTAAAACAGTTAGAAATGTCTGCTATACCAGCGCTCGACGAACGAGTTCGATTCCGCGCCTCGAAAGGAATGGAGGGAAATACTGATCTAGAGAGTGAGTGGATTACGAATCTATGATTGTAATAACACATATTGGGATGTGTGTACTATAATCATATCTCTGGTGAGATACCGTCCAAATCGGGCGTTTGTAACTCTCAGACAGTCCAAATCCCGTTTCTCCCGACCCAGTCCCTGCTGTTTCCGCGATACGGAACCAGGATCGGCAGCTGTGGACGTAATGGCGTGGAAAGGGAGGAGAGGCTTGCCTTACCGCAACGCGAAGTTTTTTTCCCTTCTCGTCGAGGATTACGGACGAAATGGACTTACAGCTTACCGGTAACGCAGCGCTGGTTACGGCATCCTCCAGCGGTCTCGGGAAAGCATCGGCGAAGGCGCTCGCCCGCGAAGGTGCGAACGTCGTCATCAACGGCCGCAACGAGGACCGACTCGAGGCGGCGAAAGCGGATATCGAAGATGTCGCCGAAGGCACCGTCGTCGCTCAGTCAGGCGATCTCACCGACGAGGACGACATCGAGAGCCTGGTCGAGACGACCGTCGACGAGTTTGGCGGGATCGACCATCTGGTGATGAGTGCGGGCGGACCGCCATCGGGGCCGTTCCTCGAGACGGACGACGAGGACTGGTACCAGGCGTACGACCTGCTCGTGATGAGCGTCGTGCGACTCGCACGCGAAGCCGAGCCATACCTTCGCGAGGACGAGGGGACGATCGTGAACATCACGTCGCGAAGCGTCAAGGAAGCCATCGACAGCCTCGTGTTGTCGAACTCGGTTCGCATGAGCGTCATCGGACTCGAGAAGACGCTCTCGAAGGAGTTTGCCCCCGAGGTACGGGCGAACGCCGTCCTCCCTGGCCCCCACGAGACAGAACGTATCAAAAACCTCGTCGAGCAAGCTATCGACCGCGGCGACTACGACTCGTACGAAGAGGGTCTCGACGACTGGGCGAACAACCCCCTCGATCGGATCGGCGACCCGATGGAGCTCGGGAACACCGTTGCCTTCCTCTCGTCGCCAGTCTCGGGATACATCAACGGCGAGAGTATCCTGATCGACGGCGGCTCCACAGGGGCGAACCTATGAAGCCAGTCGACTTCGACGGCGCGGAGACGTACGAACCGGACGAGGGCTGGCGGCGCGTCTCGCTTGCTGGCAGCGACCAGTTCTCCTTCGAGTGGTTCGAGAAACCACCGGGTCACAGTTCCCCGATGCACGATCACGAGAACGAGCAGGTCTGTCTCTGCCTCAGGGGCGAACTCACAGTCGCGACTGAGGACGACGAAGTGGTGCTGAGCCAGTACGACTCCGTCTTGCTCGAGTCTGCAGAGCCCCACCGCGTCGAGAACACGGGCGACGAACTGGCAGTCGGTCTGGACGTCTTCGCACCCGGTCGATCGTTCGACTTCTGGACCGAGCGAGACGAATGAAGTACCTCGCACGAACGACCGACGGCCGGCCGCTGCTCGGCGACGACGACGGGTTCGTCCCACTCTCGTCAGCTATTCCGGCGGCCGCGAGCGTTCGGGATGCGCTCCCACACGCTGCACGTGGGACGCTCCCCGACGTCGACGACGTTCCAGCCGACCGGATCGATCGCCAGCACGTTCGGTTCGGACCGCCACTCGAGCGCTTCGGCAAGCTGTGGGGGATCGGGCTGAACTACGCCGAGCACGCCGGCGATCTGGACGAGCAGCGCCCGGACGAGCCAGCAAGCTTTCTGAAACCGTCAAGCGCCCTCGCTGGTCCAGGCGGCCCAATCACGCTCCCACCGACCGATCAGACCGACGGCGTCACGGCCGAGGCCGAACTCGCCGTGCTGATCGGACGGGAATGTCGTGATGTCGACGAGGATGCAGTCGACGACGTGATCGCAGGCTATCTCCCCGTCATCGACATGACCGCGGAGGACATCCTCCAGCGCAATCCGCGGTTCCTGACGCGGGCCAAGAGCTTCGACTCGTTCCTCGTTGTCGGACCGACGATCGCCGTCCCCGACGAACCACCCGCCCTCGAGGACGTTACGGTCCGGACGGTCGTCAACGGGACGGTCACGGCCGAGAACGAGGTCCGCAACATGCTGTTTCCCCCTCGAGAGATCGTCTCGTTCCACTCCCGCGTAATGACGTTACAGCCCGGCGACCTCTTCAGTACGGGGACGCCCGGTGCGGAACCGATCGAACCCGGTGATCGCGTTCGTGCGACCGTCGAGACGATCGGCGCTGTCGACGCGCCGGTCGTTCGCTAATCACGCGATCGACGGCCGCAGTCGCTGTTCGACCGTCGCTCGAGGTACCGACTACCTAAGTTACTTCCCGTCTCACCGAGACCGTCTTGAGTGCTGCAAACTGTTCTGGATCGAGACGAGTCCGACTCTATTCCCGGTCGCGTCACGCTGCAGGTGTTCGCGACGCACACAGGAACCGCGGCAGGGAGAGTACGTCACGGAAGGCGAAGTCGCCCCATCGCTCCAACTGTGAACCGCCTCGGGGTCAAGCCCCGAGGCACTCGGCCTGCCCTTTCTATAGAACGACGACGGCGAGTTCCAAGGATTGGAAGTGAGGTGTGGCGTTTTCTGAATCCCGATGTCGGAAAACAACCATAAGTAATCTCCCACGTCTGGCGTGGGCAGTTAATCTCGTCGTCGATCGGTGGTGTGAGTTCCTCGAGAGAAGCAACGAATCGATTGCTCAGCGGTGCGTGACGCTGTTTCCAGGACGTTTCGACCAGGTTCAGTTCTGGAGCGGACGACGGAAGCGCGACGAGCTCGAGACCGTCACGGGACGCCAGATCCGTGATGCCCGATGCCTGGAAGTACAGTCCACCATCGAACACAAGATACGAATCATACTTGAATTCATGTTATAGTATATTTATGATGTGTTTGGAACGCGACTCTCCCTGCACGGATTTCGTCGGCTGTTCAAGACGCGTTACTGTGGCATCCATCTCTCGCCGCTTTTGTCGCGGTCGTCGCGGGATTCAGCATGCTCGTCAACAGCTGCTTTGTCGGGTGTGTAGCGGCGGTTTTGATAGCGCAATCCTGCTTCGTTGAGTGACCGCCGACAGCTCGTGATCGAATAGTGGACGTCGTATGAATCTTCGAGATACTGCTGGACGAGCGCTGGCGTCCACGCCGGCGCGTCGACCCCCACGTCGCGCAGTAGTTCGTAGACGGTTCGCGCGAATTTTTGTTGTTTCTCAGAGAGCTTTCTCTTTCTACCAGATCGATGACTATTAGTGACTGCCTGCTCGAATGCCTCGCCAGTATCAAGTTGCTTGAACTAACTGTGAACCGCCTCGGGGCTTGACCCCGAGGCACTCTCGCTGTATCCGTGTAAACTGACGTATCGTCTATTACAGATATCCTCGAATTAGTGAAAAAGAGGCTGTTTTTGCCGATATCTCTCAGGCCCAATCCCGTGGGTATTATTTCTTATCGCTGCTTAGGAGTCGGTGAACGAACCAGTTCGAGAGATATGTGGTGTCACGGAACACGGTGTCTGTTGCTGGAACAGTAGTACTGACTGACGCCTAGAGTGTGGGGTTACGTATGAGCGACGCCGAACCACCAAGCGAGCCCCATCATGACCACGATCATACGCACGAGGTTGAGGGACCCGGTTACGCGACACCTCAAGCCGCAATTGAGGAATCCGAACCGGAAGAACTCGCGTATGTAATGGGACTGTACGTCGGAACCGATATCGACGCTCCGGATTTCATAGCCGTCGTCGATGTTGATCCAGACTCGGACTCGTATGCCGAGATTGTGGACCGCGTCGAAATGCCCAATCGCGGCGATGAACTCCACCACTTCGGCTGGAACGCCTGCTCATCGTCGTGTCATATCGGTGGCTTGGAACGCCGACACCTGCTCGTGCCCGGGCAGCGCTCCTCCCGGATCCACGTCATCGACACAGCGGAGCGCCGTGATCCCAAGATCGAGACGGTGATAGAACCCGATGACATATTCGAGTACGATCTCTCGGCCCCTCACACGGTTCACTGTATTCCGGACGGTGAAATCCTCATCAGTATGCTCGGTGATGCCGATGGCGAGACGCCGGGAGGATTCCTCGAACTCAACGAGGACTTCGAGATCGAAGGACGGTGGGATCCGCCTGGAGAAATCGACTTCAACTACGACTTCTGGTATCAACCCCGCCACAACGTCATGGTTTCGTCGGAGTGGGCCGCTCCGAAGACGTACTATCCCGGATTCGACCTCGAGGACGTCGAGGAGGGCAAGTATGGCCGAAGACTCCACTTCTGGGACTGGAACGAGGGCGTCGTTGAACAGACCGTGGATCTCGGTGAGGAGGGACTGATTCCTCTCGAAGTCCGATTCCCCCACAGCCCCGAAGCCACTCATGGATACGTCGGCGCTGCGCTCTCCTCGAACATCTTCCACTTCTACGAGGACGACGGCAAGTGGCGTGCAGAGAAGGTCATCGACTTCGATGGCCGCGAGCACGAGGACTGGGACATGCCGGTTCCCGCACTGGTGACCGACATCCTCATTTCGATGGATGACCGCTATCTCTTCGGATCGAACTGGCTCCACGGCGAGGTCTGGATGTATGACATCTCTGATCCGGCAAATCCACGGCGAGCGGATTCGATCTCGATTGGCGGATATTTCGGTGACAAGCAAACGGTGCAGGGTCGTGACCTCGTCGCGGGGCCACAGATGCTCCAGCTCAGCCTCGATGGCGAACGGCTCTACTGGACGACATCACTGTTCTCCTCGTGGGACAATCAGTTCTTCCCCGAGGAGGGCGAACGAGGGTCAGTCATGCTAAAAGCAGATGTTGACCCACGACGTGGTACGCTTGACCTTGACGAGGAGTTCCTCGTTGATTTCGGCGACCTGCCTGCGGGCCCAGCACGGGCGCACGAAATCAGGTGGCCCGACGGCGACTGTACCAGCGACGTCTGGCAGTGAAGGTAACGCTGGAGTGGCGCGATGGCCGTCGGGAGACGATCAAGGTTCATCGCGGCGAGACGATACTTGAACGTCGCAGAAAGGGCGGATATCGCGCTGCCGCTCGGGTGTTAGACGGGAGCATGCGCGATGTGTACTTAGACCTTATCTCGATCGAGAATGCGATAAGAACCACACATACGGCGACAAACGAACCGACCATCAGTTCAGCATCGCACCGCATACGAGAGCTCTGTGTGTAGGGGGAGTTCCTGAATGAGAACTCATACCTCGCTTCGGGCGTTCGTCGACGCCTGTGCGACCTGTGGAACGGTCGCTCGATTCACTACGACTGGAATCCCAACGCCGATTCAGGACAGCTAGTCCACACACCGCCTCACAGGTTGCTCTTGAGACGGTTCATTACGAAAATGTATCGAGTTTCTGGACGATTTTCGTGTAGACATCAGGGGCACAATACCACCCCTCATCGATCATCGCATCGATCACGGTTCGTGCGTCGTCGACACTCATCGCGCCCTGCTTGGCGAGTTTCAGGACGAGGTACGCCGTTCCTCGAGTTGTGACTCCCTCGGCCGCGGCGACGTCACGACCGTACGTCTCATCTATCACGGCTACACCATCGTGTGCGTCGGCACAGGCGAGGACAGCGACATCGGCATCACTGAGGCTATTGTTCGTCTGGAGCCGCGACAGCAATGGGGTGGTCTCAACCGACACGATATCGAATCGATCAGCGTCGACGCTCCGCTCGATACGACGGGCGTCCGGATATCCTTCTTCAATGCCGATTGTGATGACCTCTTCGTAGACACGCTCGGGGATTACACACGACGCTTCGAGGTGTTGGGCGAGCGTGAGTTGATCAACCTTCGCGAGATAGATGAGCGGCGTTGCGTCGAAGATCCACATTCACAGCGCCTCGAGATCTGCGTCAAGATGATCGTCCGCCACCCAGGTGATATCATGCTCCTTGGCGAGCTGAGCAAAATCCCAGACGGACATCCCTGCCAGCTCAGCCGCGCTACTGAATGTGATGGTTCCAGCTGCAAGTTGGTCGAGTGCCTGTTCGCGTCGCCACTCTTCGAGGCCCTCGGAGAGAAGCTTTCGAACGGCCGTACTCCGATCGAGATTCTCGTCCTCGAGATATGCGTCAAGCTCAGTCTCCAACTCGTCGGGCACGCGTGCCGAGATCGTTCCCATACTGTTTACATCGTATGCAACGTATACAAATGCTTCGGTGTCCTGACTGTTGAACAGCGCCTTCTGAGTAGAGATGAAGCAACGCCAGTTCTGAGGGCCCTCACGTCAGCAGTTCACAGGGCAACTCCAGCGGTGGCCCCTCACCAAGCCACCGCTATTCAATAGAGCACGATATACTACGTCGGTATCTCCACTCACTCCGGAGCGACCCCGTCGGCCGGTTTCATTCGCCATCGTCGAACGAGTTCGCCGCTGCGGCGAGCGACTCGGCGATCTCCGACAGCCACGCCTCTCGATCGTTCGCGTCGACGAACGCTGACGCCGCGCCAGCAGCATTAGCGCCGCGTTCGAAACTCGCCGCCACATCCGCTGCAGTGTTGATCCCGCCACCGAGAAGGATTTGAGTCCCCGGATTTTCTGATTCGACCATCGAGACGAACGTTTCGACGCGCTCGGGATGCATTCGTGCCAGTGCACGGTCGCTTGCGATGTCTGCCGGATTTTCGAGCAGCAGACAGTCGGGATCGAATGTGAGCGCAGATCGTCCCAGGTCGACACTGTCGACGCAGACGATCGACTCGAGACCGTACTCCGCACAGCCGGCGACGACGTCTCCGACGGCACTGAACTCTGCTGGGCTTTCGGGATGGTTGACGAGCACACCCGCTGTACCTGCTTCAGCGACTGCCGCGAGCGATATCTGCCCGTTTCCGCGTCCGGTCTCCAGTGTGTCGATCGATTGGGCGACGACCGAAAGGTCCGTTTCCTCGGCTATTCGGTAGATGTCGGGGATTTGTGGAGCCACGGCGAACGTTGCACTGGTCCGCCGTTGTACGGCTTCGATCGTCTTCGCCAGTTCGAGGCCGTCAGCTCCCGCAGTTCCCTCGTAGAGTTTGTAATTGATCAGAAAGTGCGGATAGGTGAGCGCCATCGTCACGCAGACAGACGTGAAGGAACGTTTTCAGCGTTGTCCTGCCCTGCGGCCGTCGCTCAGATAGGATCGCCATACATCCAGTCTTCTGGATGTTTGAAAGAGTCGATAGTCAACCGCTCTGCCCGGATGGACACTAGGAATGTGAACTCCTTGATGAGTAGTCATCGCCGTTCTTCTGGCGATGTGACCCGAAGTTCGTCTCCGACTTCGTAGAAGTAGCCTCGTTCGAGGAGCCGAGTGAGTGCGTACTCGACGTCCTGTTGCTCGAGTGCTAGCTCTGCATCGGAGCTCAGTACGTCGACGGCATCGTCGTACTCGATCAGCGGGACACTGTCTTCTCCATGGTCTGGCCGACGGGCCTCCGTACACAGCCGATCGTAGCACTCGAGAATCCACTCCGGAAGTGGTGACCGTGGATCTGTACTGCCAGCCATTGCAGTTCTGTCTGGTCGTTTCGACAGTTGTCCGTTTAACAGTATCCGTCGAATCCCGTTGCTCTCGCACGGACAGCGTAATCCCCCTGCCAAATCGAAGCGACCACCCGTACCCTATTATCGATCTGGCTAGGCTGCAGTCGTCCACAGTAGCCCGAACACAGCGAAGCGTCACTGCAGGCTGATATCAAACTCGTCGACAGCTTCATTCGGCGTGACATCACGCACAAAGGTGGTCGATTGCGAAGCCAGACAGCACGGCTGCAGGCGATTCGACGGGACAGTAAGTGATCACAGAGTCAACAGAGACGATTCTGACCAACTGAGAATCAGGACGAGATTGATAATCATCCACCTGGACATCTATCCTGTCGCGTTACCCCGCGCGACAGGCCAGTCCAATCATTTACGACCCCACTTTGTCTCAGTCCGCCCGGCGGCTACCCCCCGCCCATCCGGGCGGCTTTTGAGGTCCGATCACGAACGTTGAGTGGCAGCTATTCAATCTCGAGTGCATCGACGGCTCCGTCCAGCTGGATGTCGTGAAGCACCTCGATGGCACGCCCCGAGGCACTCTCGATGTATCTCTGTAGAACTATAAGGCGAAATCCCCATTCTGGAAGTAGATTGATGTTCCGCGATCGACCATACGATCACCGACTTCTAATTGCGGGTTGCCTCTTTGCCGTGTTTTGCGTTGCGTGGTGGGCGATCCCCCCTCGAAAAATACTGCCTCTACTTTCGGATACCCGTGGCGCGCTTTTTCTGCTCGTATTGTTTGCCCTATACGTCGCGAGACCCTTCATAGCTGCTCCATTGAGTCTGTTCTCTATCTTCGTCGGGTACCGGTTTGATATTTCTCTGGGTATTCCAATTGCACTGCTGGGGACTATCTTGACCTGTCTTCCACCGTTTGTTATCGCCCAGTATCTCCGTGGTGACAGTGGTTTCGTAGGATGGCTCTCCAAGAAGGGCGAAGACACGTTTCGAACGACGGGCGGAGTTCGGGGTGTTATCGCTGCCCGCCTGTCACCAGCGCCAGCTGATGCCATCTCGTATAGTGCCGGGCTTTCTGGCGTATCGATGTCTGCGTTCATTGCGGGGACTGCAATCGGCGAACTCCCCTGGGCGACGGCGTATGTAATCACTGGCGCTTCTATGCGGAATCTCACAATGGGGAAAATCCAGTTAGATTGGCGAGTATTTGCAATTGGTGCTGTGATCGCTTTCGCGTTGGTAGCCAAACCAGGGTACGAGAAACTACGCTCGAAGAATTGACAACGGCAGTACCTCACAAATCATCCGCAGCGAACTGGCATTGTCGGTGATTTCCTCACCGATCCAAATCGCCACTGAATCATCGAAGATATGGATATGAAGCGAGATTGCGGAGAATTTACCGGCACTGAACGAGAGTACGGCAACCGCCACGTTGATTGGCGTAACGGAGGCGTTCGATTGCTGCTTCGCAGCGACCGGTCGAACACGGAACGTAAATATGATCTCTTCGACAACTGCTATCTATGGCCAAGGAGCCGAAACCAGACGGTATCGACTGGGATTTCAAGGAGCGGGATATCAAGATCCTGCGCGAACTCGCAGCCAACCCGCAAATTTCGAGCCGGGAGCTCGCGGATCTCCTCGAGGAGAAATACGATATCGATATCTCGAACGTCACGGTGAGCGAAACAATCCGAAAGATGCGGGAGTCGCGGATCTTTCACGAGGCCGTCCTCCCGAACGAAGAGTTTTATAACTTTGCGCTGTTCGAGTTCAAATTCTTCCCGTGGGGATTCAGCGACAACTGGAAAGAGGCGATGGAGTACATCATCGAGGATGAACACACCATGATGTACTTCATCTCGAATGGAGAGTATCAGTGGAAGACGATCATGATGTTCAGAACACGCGAGGCGGAATCGAAGTGGATTCACAACTTTTATCGGGAATACGGCGACGTCGTCCTGAACGTTCGCAACTCCGTAGCTCATAACATGCTGAAATTCAGAACCGACCCGAAGATCTTCGAATTGCTCGACGAATCGTAAGCGGGGTCAGTTGGCGTTGCTGGTCAGCCAACGCTGGATCGCAAGTCCGACGAGCGGGACGACCATCGTGATCACGAGCACGAGCGTCGCGAGCACGTTCACCTTCGGCGTGATCGTCGTTCGCACCATCGAGTAGATGACGACTGGAACCGTGGTCGTCTCCCGCTGTACCCAGAACTGGGAGGCGGTAAACTCGCCGAACGAGATGACGAATGAGAGGACCATCGCCGTGATGATCGACGGCGCAATCTGCGGAAGCGTGATCTCCCGGAACGTCACTAATCGATCGGCACCGAGGGTCATCGCCGCGTCCTCAAGCGTCTCGTCGAAGAGGTAGAGGCGGCTGCGGACGATCAGGAACGCGTAGGGAAGTGCGAGCAACGTGTGCATGACGATCAGCCACCAGATGTTCCGGTTCAGGCCGATCTCGGTGAAGAAACTCGTCGCCGCGACGCCGACGATCACGGGGGGGACGATCATCGGAGTCAAGAGCGCAATCGAGAGCGCCTTCTTTATGGGAAACGGCTTCCGTACGAATCCCATGGCGGTGAGCGTACCGATTGCGCCCGCCAGTACCGCGGCGGCGATACCTACCTGCGTGCTCACCCAGACGGCGCTGAGGAACATCTCGTCTCTGAAGAACTCGACGTACCAGTCGAGCGTCAGTCCGCTCGGCGGGAAGGTCGCGATCCGTTGTGCGCTGAAGGAATTGACGACGACGACGATGAGCGGAAGGATCATGCTCAGGTAGACCAACGCGGAGACGAGTCTGATCCCGTGCCAGTTCCAGTTTGCTTTGACGTCGGATGCGTACTCACGAACGCTCATAGCTGGGTCCCCTCGAGCGCTTCCTCGATGTCCGCCTTTCGACTGAACAGATAGAGTATGCTTACGATCAGCGCCACGTAGACGAGCGACAGCGTCGCCGCGAACGGCCAGTTGAAGTCTTGGCTGAACACGGTCTCGATGACGGGTGCGATCAGTCGATCGCTGGGTCCGCCGAGGAGCTGTGGTGCCAGATACGCTCCCGCGGAGAGGATGAACGTGAACAGGATCCCGGAGACGACGCCGGGCCAGGAGAGGGGAAACGTCACCTCCCGGAACGCCCGAGCGTCGCTCGCACCCAGGGTCTTCGCCGCCTGGATGATCTCCTCGTCGATCGTACTGACGATCGAGTACACCGGCAGCACCATGAACGGCATGATGCTTACCGATAGTCCGAGAATCATCCCGCGGGTCGTATAGAGGATCTCGACCGGTTGACCGACGACGCCGAGCCACAGCAGGAAGTCGTTGACGATTCCCTGTCGACCCAGGATCGGGATCCACGCGTACGTGCGGATCACGAGCGGGACCCAGAACTGGACGACGACGAGTCCCAGCAGAATCGGAGTCCAGCGGCTCTTGGACCGTCCGAGGAAGTACCCGAGCGTGTAGCCGAACGGTAACACGATCAGCGTCGTTACGACGCCGATCAGTAGGGACCGAACGATCACGCGGTGATAAACGGACCCGTTGACGAACCGCCGGTAGTTCTCGAGCGTCGGTTCGTAGATGATGGTTCCGAACTCGCCGGATCGGAAGAAGCTGAAGGCGACGATAACCGTCAACGGCAGGAACAGGAACAGCAGCACCCACAGCAGTCCCGATCCTGGGGAGAGCACGTAACCGATCGACTCACTCTCCATCAGTCGCTGTCGGATCGATTCGACTCGGTCGGGTGTCTCTGCCGTCGTCGATGCGGTCTCGCTGTTCATGGATTCACCTCAAAGGAACTTTTCATGAGCTGGATGGGGGGTTCGCGAGAGGACCTCGCTGCCGCGGTCGGTTACGAGTACCATGTCTTCGAAGCGGACACCGGCGACACCGCGGCGGAACAGGCCCGGCTCGATCATGACGATCATGTTCTCCTCGAGCGTGACGTCCGCGGTTGGTCCCACGTATGGCGGTTCGTGGGCGACGACGCCGGTCCCGTGACCGATGTCGCCGTCGGTCAGCCACTCCTCGTAGCCGAACTCGACGAAGACGTCGCGAGCGGCGTCGTACACCTCGCGACCGGTCGCGCCGGGTTCGATGGCGTCGATCGCCGCCTCGTGGGCCGCGAAGGTCGCCTGGTACATCGATCGCTGTTCGTCGGACGGCGTGCCGGGGAACGCCATTCTGGCCAGTTCGCTGTAGTACCCCTTCCACATCGGACCTTCGTCGAGCTGGACGAACTCTCCTCGACGGATGCGCTTTCTTGACGGATACTCCTGGCAGCGCGACCAGCGGACGCCGGAGCTGACGATCGCCGGAAGGGCGTAGGCACCGGCCGCACCGGCCGAAATCATGGCGTCCATGATTGCGCCGGAGACTTCGCACTCGCGGACGCCGACCTCGACCGCCTCGATGCCGGCCTCGATCGCGAGTTCGGCGATCGAGAGCCCCTCGTCGATGAGCGCAATCTCCGCGTCCGTCTTGACGGCCCGCGCCTCGAAGAGCAACTCGCCCGCGTCATGGAACTCACAACCCGGCAGCGACGCCTCGAGTTTCCGGGCGAACCGGTACTCCATGTGCGGATCGAGGGCGACAACGCCGTCCGCGACACCGCGCTCTTCGAGTACTGTCGCGAACGTCGCCGCGGCCTCGCCGTTCGTCGCCGAAAACGGGACGACGTCCGGGAACCAGTGGCGCTCGTCGAGGTCCGCCGCCAGCCGCGGGGCGGCGACGATCGTTGGCTCTCCCGTCCGGGTCACGACTGCGCCGTGTTCGGCCGAGAGCGAGAAACTGTCGTAGGGGCCGTAACCGACGAGATATCGAAGGTTGTCGGACCGATTGACGATCAGGGCGTCGACGCTCGCGTCGGCCATCCGCTCCTGTACCAGCTCGAGATTCTCTCGTGCGACGGGCTCGAGGACTCGGAACAGTTCCTGGCGCTCGTAGTCCCGGTGGCCTGGTTCACCGTGCTGGATCCGTACGCCCGTCATCGGCCCTCCGCGGGAATCTCGGGCCGATCCGATCCGTCGGTCGATGTCCTCGACGCCGTGTAGATGACGTCCGAGGGATCAATGCTCACCCAGACCTCGTTGCCGGGCTCGAGCATACTCGCGTTCGCGTGGTGGTTCACCTGCACTGTCGTCCCGAACGCGGGGACGGACACGAAGTAGACGGCACCCTGTCCCTGATAATCCACGCTCTCGATGGTTCCCCGGAAAGCATTCTCGACTGCGGGGCGCTCCGTACTGAGGGACGCGAGCTCGGTCCGGATGAAGACGGCGACGCCGTCGCCGTCTTCGAACCCATCGCGGGGCTCGACGGTCATACTCGAGTCGCCGAACCGAACGTCGGGCGTCGACCCAAGCCGGAGGGTCCCGTCGATCCTGCTCGAGGTGCCGAGGAAGTCCGCGACGAACGGCGACGCCGGACGCTCGTACGCCGTCTTCGGATCGTCGTACTGCTCCAGGGTGCCGTCGTTCAGCACCGCGATCCGGTCGCCCATCGAGAGCGCCTCCGTCTGGTTGTGGGTGACGTAGATCGTCGTGATGCCGGTTTCGCGCTGAATGCGTTTAAGTTCGGTTCGCATCGTTCCTCGGAGCTTCTTGTCGAGGTTGGACAGCGGTTCGTCCATCAACACAAGGTCGGGATCGAACGCGAGCGCTCGAGCGACGGCGACCCGCTGTTGCTGCCCGCCGCTGCACTCGTGGGGATACTCGTCCTCGTAGCCCTCGAGATCGATCATCGAGAGCATCTCGGAGACTCTCGTCTCGCGTTCGCGTTTGTCGGCACCGCGCATCTTCAGTCCGAAGGCGATGTTCTCCGCGACGGTCTTGTGCGGAAAGAGCGCGTAGTCCTGGAAGACGACACCGATGTCGCGTTCATACGGCGGAAGGTTCGTGAGGTCGGTTCCCTGGAGACGGATCGACCCCGACGTCGGTGTCTGGAGGCCGGCAATGTTGAGGAGCGTCGTCGTCTTCCCACAGCCGCTCGGGCCGACGACCGTGACGAACTCCCCCTCCTCGACGGAAAAGGAGATCCCGTCGACGGCGACGGTCTTGCCGAACTCCTTTCGTAAGTCATCGATATCGAGAAATGCCATGTGTGGTTGTATGTGTGTCGTTAGTCAGCGGAATAACTACGACGATTGAATGCTCTCCCACTCTTGAGACCACTCGTCGGAGTGCTCCTCCTGGTACCCCGGGTTGAGGAAGGTGAGCCGTTCACCGCCCGTCGAATCGTAGTCGCCGAGGTTTTCGATCACGTCGGACGTCGCGCCGGTCGCCGGCGGGTAGCCGAGCGCCTCCGCGAGCGGGACCAGCACGTCCTCGTTGAGCAGATAGTCGAAGAACGCCATCGCAGTGCTTCGCATGTCGTCGTCGATTCCGGACACCATCGCCCAGTTGTCGGACCAGCCGTATGCGCCCTCCTTCGGAATGACGTAGTCAAGGTGGTCGTGCCCGTCGTCGACGGCGGCCTTGATTCGGCCGCCCCACGCCTCGCCGACGTATGCCTCGTTTTGCGCGTACATTCGGACGTGCTCGTCGCCGGTGGACCAGTAGCTGGAGATCAGGTCTTTTTGCTCGCGGACCGACTCCCAGATCTGATCGATACCCTCCTCGTAGGAGCTGTCGGCGCCGATTTCATTGGGATCCATTCCGAGGTGGAGGGCGGTCGTGAAGACGCGAACGAAGTCAGTCCCCTGCATGGTGATGTTGCCGGCGTTCGCCTCGTCCCAGCACGCTTCCCACGAGTCGAGTTCGCCGAGTTCGTCGCGATTGTACGCCATCCCGACGGTACCGTACACTGTTGGAATACCGTGGACGTCGTCTCCGGCGTCGTAAACCGGGTTCTTGAACGTGTCCGCGAGACTGTCGTAGTTGTCGAGTTTGTCGATATCGATCGGCTCCCAGACTCCCTCGCTCGCGCCCATGTACAGCGTGTTCGCGGAAGTGATCGTTACGTGCGCGTCAGACTGGCCAGACTGAATCTGGTTGTACCCGTCGAACTGGTCGCTTATCTGGTTGACATCGACGTTTACATCCTGCTCCTCTTCGAACGCCGAGAACACCTCGCTCTCGTACGAGTCGATATAGTTCCCGCCGGTGACCTGGACGACGAACGAGTTGCTCGAGCCACCGCCGATACATCCTGCGAGACCGGCGAGACCTGCAGCGCTCACACCGCCTATCGATCGTAGTACGCGACGGCGGCTCCGGCTTCCCCCCGAAGTGTTGTCGACGCCAGCGACCGTCTCATTGAGAGAATCTCTCATTGTACACGAGTAGCATAGAATAAGCAGGTAATAAAACTTGCTATGCCGATACCAAATATACAGAAATTCTGATGGGCAATTTGCAGAATTAAGGAATCAAGATAAAGAAAGTCGGGCACAAGGCTTAACACCATTTGAGACAATTGGTGACCGATGGCACATCGCTATTCATCGCACCGACGAGTGACGGAGGGTGAAAATGAAACCGTATGACGTAGAAGTGGCCGCGAGCGAGCGCGTCGAAGCAGCCGTCGACGAGATACGCGACGACGTCGTCGACTTTGCGGCCGATCTTGTCCGCGTTCGAAGCGTTCTAGACGAGGAACGACCTGCCCAAGAACGCGTCCGGGATCGGCTCGAAGCGCTCGACCTCGAGGTCGAGGAGATTCGCGTCGACGACGTCCCCGGAATCGAAGACCACGACGAGTACGTGGAACGCGATCTGTCGTACGAGGACCGGCCGAACCTCCTCGCGACCCGCGAGGGAGTGGGCAACGGGCCGGCGCTGCTCTTCAACGGGCACGTCGACGTTGTCCCCGAAGGCGACCGCGAGGCGTGGTCGTTCGACCCCTTCGCGGGGACGGTCGAGGACGGCCGGCTCCTTGGCCGAGGGGCGTCGGATATGAAAGGAGGCATCGCCGCGATGATCTTTGCGCTCGAGGCCCTCGATCGCGCGGGAATCGAACTCCTCGGCGACCTCTCTTTCAACACCGTGATTGAGGAGGAGTACGGCGGCTCGGGCGGGACGCTTGCGAGCGTCCTCGCGGGCGTCGACGCTGACGCAGTCGTGATCCCGGAGCCGACGGGTTTCGACACGTGGATCGCGAACGACGGCGTCTCCTACTTCCGGGTGTCCGTCGAGGGGAAGGGCGCCCATGCGGCGGAGACCGACGCCGGCGTGAATGCGATCTCGAAGCTGCTGCCGATCTATCACGCGCTCGAGGACCTCCACGACGAGCGCAAGACGACGGTCCACGACGAACTGTTCGAGGAGTGGCACGAACACACGGTCTCGCTGAACCTCGGGACGCTCCAGGGCGGCAAGTGGGTCTCGAGCGTCCCTGACGAGGCGCACCTCGAGGCGCGAATCTCGCACGCGCCTGAAGAGACGCGCGAAGGCCTCCGCAAGACGGTCGAGCGAACGGTCGAGCGGGCCGCCGAGGGAGATCCGTGGCTCGAGGAGCACCCGCCCGAAATCGAGTGGTTCGGCTGGCGCGGCCGGTCCGCGAAGATCGACCCCGACGAGCCGATCGTTCGAACCGTCGAAACCGTCGCCGAAGACGTGTTGGGCCGGGAGAGCCACGCCAAAGGGTTCCCCGGCGGGATCGACTCTCGATTCTTCGTCAACGAGACCGGGACGCCGGCCGTCTGCTTCGGGCCGGGCGCGTACAACATCCATGGCACCGACGAGTACCTCCCCGTGGCGGAACTTGAGGAACTCACGCTCGCGCTCGCGCTGACCGCCATGTCGTGGTGTGGCTACAGGGTGACGTCGGATGAGTTGTGACGGCGGGTCGGTACCCCGTCGCTACGACGAACTCACGTGGCCCGAAGTCGACGAGGCCGCCGAGGACGGCGCGATGGCCGTCGTGCCCGTCGGCGCGACCGAAGACCACGGTCCACACCTCCCGCTGGACGTCGACCGTCGGATCGTCGAGGCGGTCTGCGAACCGGCCGTCGCCGCAAGGGACGACGCGCTCTTGTTCCCGACGGTCAATCACGGCTATCTCCCTCACCACATGGACTTTCCGGGCGGGATCACGATCAGGTGGCGGACGTTCGTCGACTACGTCGTCGACGTCTGCGTCTCGCTCGCCCATCACGGGTTCGAGCGGGTTCTGCTCGTGAACGGCCACGGGTCGAATCACCACCTTCTCGAGCTGGCCAGCCGGCAGGTGATGCTCCAGTATCCCAGTGTCCGCTGCGCGATGCTCTCGTGGTGGGAGATCGACGAGGTCCGCGAGACCGCCAGCGCGGTTCGCGAGGCCGGTCCGCAGGGGTCGGCCCACGCGGGCGAGATGGAGACATCGATCTACATGCACCTCTATCCCGAGCGCGTCGACATGGACGCCGCCGCACGCGACGTCGACTACCCCGAAAGCCGGCACTTCAACAACCTCGATCTCGCGGGTCAGACCCGTCCAGAGGACTCGACGCCCGTGACGATGCTGGGATGGTGGTCGACGATTTCGGAGACGGGCATCCTCGGTGACGCGACGGTCGCCAGCACCGAGACCGGCGAGTTACTGCTCGAAGCCGCGATCGAGGGGCTCGGCTCCGTCCTCAAGGAGTTTGCCGAGTACCCGATCCGGTCGATCGACGACCGCCATGCGCGGACCGTAACCGACCGCGAATACGATCCCTTCAGACCACGATGACACACGCCATAGATGCTATCCAGACCCCCAGTAAAGGGGAAAGAATCGGCGACGAAACGATCGGGCACGAGAAGGTCACGGACCTCGTCTCCGCGATCGAGGAGTACGTTACGGACGGCTCGAGCATCGCCTTCGGCGGGATGGGCGGCCGCGATCCGGAGGCTGCCGCTCGCGAAATTGTCCGCCAGGGGACGACGGGACTGACCGTCCTCGACGACGCGCGGACGACCCTGCTCGATATCATGGTCGGTGCCGGCTGCGTCGACGAGTACGTCGGCTCCTGGGTCGGGACGAGCCTCATCTCCCAGGGTCACAACATCCGAAACGCCGTCGAGAATGCCGTCCCCCATCACCTCGAGATGCGCGACGTCTCGAACTTCGGCTCCTCGCTGATGTTTCTCGCGGGGGCGATGGACCTCCCGTTCGTGCCGACGCGATCGATGCTCGAGACGGACATCCCGACGTACAACGACGACCTCGAGGTGATCAAGGATCCGCTCGGGTCGGGCGATTCGCTTGTGCTCGTCCCCGCAGTGCGGCCCGACGTGGCGATCATCCACGTCCAGCGGTGCGATCCGATGGGGAACGCACAGATACTGGGCAACGTCGTCAACGATCATCTCAAAGCGCGGGCCGCCGAACACACGATCGTCACCTGTGAAGAGCTCGTCTCGACCGACGAGATTCGACGACGGCCCGAACTCACTCGCATCCCGTTCTACACGGTCGACGCAGTTGTCGAGGTGCCGTTCGGCTCTCACCCGTGGCACTGCTACGGGCAGTACTACGCCGATCTGCCCTTCTATCGAGAGTACGGGCTCCGATCGCAGGACAGGGAGGAGTTCCTCGAGTGGCTCGACGAGTGGATCTGCCCGCATGAGGAGTACCTCGAGAAGATAGGTGCCGACCGACTGGCGACGCTCGAGCACATGGAACGAACGATCAACGGTGCCGACTCCGCGGAGGGTGCTGATGAGTGATCGATCGACGGTAGCCTCGTCCGCCGAGTCGTCCGAGGCGTCGGCGAACCCGATTCGGGTCGATCGGCCGGATGAGACGGCCGACGACTACACGACGACAGAGCTCCTCGCCGTTGCCGCCGCGCGCGAGATCGACGACGGCGAGACCGCGTTCATCGGCGTCGGCATGTCACTGATGTCGGGCATTCTCGCGAAACACACCCACGCGCCGGACTGTCAGCTCGTGACCGAATCGGGCTACATCGGCTCGTTTCCGCCGGGCGTAGTCCAGTCGATTTCCGACACCATCCTCGGGGTCGACGCGCTTGTCGCCACCGATCAATTCGAGATATTCGTCGACAACCAGCGCGGGGCCTTCGACGTCGGCATCATCGGCGCGGGTCAGATCGACAGCCGCGGCAACACGAACTCGACGGCGGTCCTCGGCGACGCGACGTACGACCGACCGACCGTCCGCCTGCCCGGCTCCGGCGGGAGCAACGACATCATGACCTCCTGTGGCCGGACCGTCGTCATGATGCGCCAACAGCGCCGCGCGTTCGCGACCGAAGTCGACTACGTGACCGCGCCGGGCCACCTCGAACGGCCGGATCAGCGCGAGGAGCTCGGCTTCGTCGGCAGCGGTCCAGCCGCCGTCGTCACGGACATGGCCGTCTTTGGATTCGACGACGACGGCGAGATGATCCTCGAGATGACCCATCCCGGCGTTAGCGTCGACGATGTCCGCAACGAAGTCCAGTGGGACCTCCGCGTCGCCGACGACGTCCGGACGACACCGGAGCCGACGCGGGGGGAGGTCTCGATGTTGCGCGCCATCGACCCTGCGGACGTCGTTCTTCGAGGCACTGACTACGTCTACGAGGTCGGTTTCGAGGAGTGGAGCGACACCGTCTTGGATCACTGGGAACAACTGCGAACGGTTCAGAACGATACCGACGACTGAGACACAGATAATGACGACACACGAGAAACCCCACCGACAGACGAGAGCCGGCACCGACCTCGGGGGGATGTTCCCCCGCGCGTTCGCCGACGAGTACGTCACCATCGTCCGCGGCGACGGGCCGTGGGTCTGGGACTTGGACGACAACCGCTATCTCGACGCTATCTCCGGCAACCAGAACGTCAACATCGGCCATGGCCGCGAGGAGATCGCTGAGGCCGCGCGCGAACAGCTCAAGCGCCTCGAGTACGTCTCGAGCATGCTGTTTACGAACGAACCCGCGATGGAGTATACCGAGAAGATCGCGGAGTTCACGCCCGACGGGTTCGAGAAGACGTGGCTCGTCTCGAGCGGCTCCGAGGCGAACGAGAGCGCGATCAAGATGGCTCGCCAGTACCACTACGAGCGGGGGAACGAGGGCAAGTACAAGGTTATCTCGCGCCGCCGTAGCTACCATGGCAACACTGCAGGCGCGATGGCGGTCTCCGGATTCCCGGCCCGAAAGACGAAGATGGAGCCGCTGTTCGCGAACTTCCCGAAAGCGCCAAGCGCGACGCCATACCGCTGCGAGCGCTGTGACGGAGACGGCGGACACGCCTGCGGCGTCAAGTGCGCAAACGACGTCGAGCGGCTCATCCAGGACGAGGGACCGGAGACGGTCTCGGCGTTCATCACGGAGCCGGTCACCGGTGCGGCCAACGCCGGTGCCTATCCCCACGACGGCTACTTCGAACGGATCCGTGAGATCTGCGACGAGTACGACGTGCTGTTCATTGTCGACGAAGTTATGGCCGGATTCGGACGGACCGGCGAGAACTTCGCGATTGAACACTGGGACGTCACCCCCGACATCATCACCGGCGCGAAGGGGATGAGCGGCGGCTACTCCCCAATCGGCGGCACGATGCCCCATCGCCGCGTCGCAGAGGTCTTCGAGGGCCTCGAAGATGGGTTCCAGCACGGCCACACATTCTGCTTTAACCCGGCCTCGGCCGCGATCGGTACGGCCGTCCTCGAGTACATGGACGAACACGACCTCGTAGTGAACGCCCGCGAGGTCGGCGCGCATCTCCGTGATCGGTGCGAGGAGTTCTACGAGTACGACTTCGTCGGCGACGTCCGCGGGAAGGGACTGATGATCGGCGTGGAGTTCGTCGGCGATCGTGAGACGAAAGAACCGCTCCCGGAGACCGGTGTGGAGTTCCAGTCGCTCCTGTTTGAGGCGGGGCTGGACAACGGGATCGTTACCTACCCCGGCGGGGGCCACGTCGGTGGGGAGAACGGTGACTACACGCTGATCACGCCACCGCTGACGATCGACGAGACCCTCGCCGACGAGGTCGTCGACCGGATGCACGCAACGTTCGCGGACGTTGAATCGGCGCTCACGCGATGATTCCGGCTTTCGCCTCGCTGTAGTAGCGACCGATCTGTTCCGCTCTCAGAGAGGATTGACACTGGTTCGCAAGTCGAACTCTCGTCTTTCTGGTGGAGCGACTTGCGTCTCTAAACGAGGATCACCGACTCTCAGGGATGAGACTATTCACCCGTGATCCTCCTCTTCAACATACTCGGTAACTCGTTTGTTCTCCTCCTGTGATAGTGGAGTCTCGCTCATCCGTTTATCTTTCCGAGTGAGGTAACTAATTTCACGCTGTGGGAACGGAATGGTGATATCGGCATTGTCGAATCGTTCGTAGACACGCCGATTTATCTGATCAGTCGCACGTGGTTCGCTAAACGGGTGATCAACATACGCCCAGAGTTCAAAGACGAGAGCAGAATCACCGAATTCTTGGAACATCACTTGGGGTGTCGGTTTATCCAGGATAAGTGCCGTTTCGTCACAGAGTTCAAGCAGAATCTCTTCAACCTCTTTGTGATCGGTTCCATAGGCAACAGTAATTGGCACTCGGATTCGTTTCCGACGCTGTGGTGCGGATTCATTGATTACAGATGACGAGTTGAGGACTGAATTCGGGACTGTAATGACGATGTTATCCCGTGTGAGAATTGTCGTACTTCTGATTCCAATGTCAGTGACCGTTCCACGTTGTCCATCTTCGAGAACAATGACGTCTCCCGTATTGTAGGTATCATCAAAATATAGGGAGACGCCGCCAATCAAGTTCCCGATGGCGTCCTGTGCGGCCAGTCCAAGTATTATACTAAGCACGCCGGCAGAAGCCAGAATCGGTGTAATATCGATCTCCCATATAACGAGAAGGAAACTTCCAGTGACAAGTATAAGAAGAATTGTCCAGGAATTCTTGAAAATCGGCGAGAACTCGTACTCGCTGTCGGCCGCGTTCACGACTTCGATCCACTCAGCACCGAGTCGAACAAATGCTCGCATCCATAAGATAACAACCAGTGATGTTAGGAAATTAATGAAATAGGGAATTGACGAAACATTCTCGAGGACGTAGGGAGTTGACGAAACATCCTCAAGGACGTTCAAACTGAGAAGAATTCCACCGACGATGATCGAAACATGCAGTGGAATCCGTATTCCGTCAATAAAGACGTGACTAATCGATGTCTCTGACCATCGTGCGGATCGGTTTAGAAGCTGCGTTCCACCCCATTCGAGCACCCGAGAGAGGAGAACTGACCCGAGAAGGATCCCACCAACAAGCACCCACGGCTGGTCGCTCAGTGATATGATGAATTCAGGAAGTGGATCCACATTGACCATGACGATGAACTGAATAGATACTGAGGTTCGTCTTCGCGAGGCAAGACGAGTTACTAGCGGACACCAACAGGAGCGATATCAATCTTAACATCTTGATCGTACATCGCCTCCCTTCCGATAACAATTTGATTTTAAGACTGGGCATCCTAACAACAGTGTTGATACAGGAGTGGCAGAGGTTGGGGGAGTATGGTGGATGTCACTGTCACAAAATTAAAACAAGTTTTCCTGTACGGTGTTGGTTTCTCGATCCTTCTCGTCGGACTTGGTGGGACGATCGATGGTGGACTCGGGCTTCTCGGCGGCCCGATTCTCATAGCAACAGCACTCCTCATAATGCCCAAAACGAGAGGATTAATCGTCCTACCTTTGACTTTAGCGGGCGGTCCTGATCTCAGTACACTTGGGCGTGGAGTGTTTATTATCGTAATTCTCGTTGGAATTGTTGTCGGAGGGGTTCTTCTTCCTCCTGCTGAGCCTACAGCACAGACACCATCTGCATCTAATTCAACGAACTCTCCCGCTTCACCTGAAGAAACTCAGACCGACGATCAATCCTCAGAAGACATTTCAGATTCTCAATCAGATACGTCTCAGAGCGATACATCCGATTCATCCTCGGAGCCCACAGACGATGGTACTTCCGGCTCATCGTCCGATTCTAATTCGGACTCCCCATCTGATAGTACTACGGATGACACATCTGATTCAACCTCCGACTCACCCACGGACGATACATCTGATTCCTCAGGGGACGACTCATCCGATTCTTCAGATCCTTCAGATAACGGTCCACAGTCCTCCTGGACGGTCACCGTCGTCTCCGTGACTGATGGAGATACACTGGATGTACGAATGCCTGATGGCAGCACAGAAACGATCCGTCTACTAGGCGTCGATACACCTGAAACGAGTGCTGGGAGTACAGATCCACCAGAATGGGAAGGTATCTCTGATAATACAGATGGCAGGGAGTGGTTGGAAAACTGGGGTGGCAAGGCCAGTTCGTATGCGGAACAACGTCTCGCCGGGAAAGAGATCTACATCGAAGTCGATCCAGAATCAGACCGACGTGGGTCGTATGGTCGCCTTTTGGCCTACGCGTACCAATCAAAGTCTGCACAGAAGTCGTTCAACTTGCGCCTCCTCGAGAACGGTTATGCGCGGATGTACGACAGTCAATTCACGAAACGGTCAGAGTACCGGTCGGCAGAATCAATAGCGCAGATCAATGACGTCGGGGTCTGGGATTATACAGACTCTTCACCGTCTCCCTCGCCTTCCGGGGGCTCTAGCTTGGCAGTTTCGACTATCCATGCTGATGCTCCGGGGAACGATCACGAGAATCTCAATGGAGAGTATATTGGGTTGACAAACGAGGGAAGTAATTCCGTCAATTTAGGAGGATGGTCAGTTGCAGATGCGGCTGACCATACGTACTACTTCCCATCCGGATTCACGCTTGGAGCAGGAGACTCAGTGAGGATATACACTGGAAGTGGATCTAACTCGAATTCAGCACTCTACTGGGGCTCGGGCACGGCTGTATGGAATAACAGTGGTGATACAATTATCGTCACAAACGACAGCGGAAGTATCGTCATCAACCGGGAGTATGCGGGTTAGATAGCAGGTGAATTCTATTGTTCAGTATCGGTCAGTAGCGCTACGGAACCGGAGTCGATAGCGAAAGCGCGAGTCCATCGACGATCGGACGAACCGGCTCCTCGTCCCGCGGATCGACGCCAGAATCCCCCGCGACGTCCTCGAGTAGAGCGTCCACGTCACGAGCACCGTCTTCCGTCGTCCTGGCGCCGCCATCGGGGGAATTGCGGGACGCTCATAGGGACCGCACGGACCAGCGCTATCCCGAGGTCCACCGACCACCGCTACATCCCCCAGCAGGACGTTGGCCTTGGAGCGGTCCGGTTGGTCTCGTAAACCTCTCAGTAGCGAGAGCGTATCGCGGTACCCCGCCTGTGCGGGGGAGCGTATACATCAACGAGTAGCGGACGTCCACGAGCCGCGAACGTTCGCTCGAAGCCGCTGGTCGGACGCCGTAGCGGCCGATTGTTGTCGCGCAGTGGGAGGTCTCGTAGAAGCCCCGTGAGCCGTTCATCGTCTCCCCTGGGGAGGGTTATCGGTTCGCGGACGGGGAATTGGTGCAGCTTCTCGGACTGTCGCGCTCACCGACGGCCGCGAGCTAGGAGGGACCCTTTAGTGGTCCTCGAGCATCGACGGGCACCTCGGCTCTGGCGGCGTCCTCGTGGAGCACGCGCTTTCCGTCGGCACGCACCGGATCACCCTCGATACGGACGCGAGCCTCAAAAACGAGGCGTCCGCGTGCGTCACTATCAGGGTAGTCGGCGACCAGTAGTGACGATAACGGCGTCGAAATAGTCGTCCCGTTTCCGTCCGCGAACGACCGCTTTAGGAGACGCTAACGCGTCGAAATCCGGCGGCTCTCGAGTTTCGTCGGTAGCTGCCTTGTGTTCATCCCGCGGTTCATCCAAGTTTGTTTGTCTTGATACAAAGCGAAATAAATCTTCGCGCTACATATTAGCTGTAATTGAGGGCGCTCACCCCCCTTCTGCTCACGGCGACGCCGTTCGCATGGTCAGCGGGACCGACGGTCCCGCGCTATCCGCAGCGAGCGAAGCGAGCAGGGAGGGGAGACAGCGCCCGCACGTCTTGTTTTCGTGTGAATCGGCACCCTTATTATCCCTTCGATCGAGGGTGAGAGTAAGATGCTCACCACGCTTCCGGCGGTGTTCACACGCGACAACAAGCGTGCATCGTCGGTTGTGGCCGAGTGTCCAACCGGTAGGAGTGGGACACTCCGAACCACCTGTAAAGGGAAGTCGCCTGCGGAGTCTGGAACCGTCCGCCGAACGTCAACGGTGTTCTGCCGGGCCGCACAAGACGCCGCGTCTCGTGGACGCTGTGGGATCTGTTCCTGCACGTTCCGACACAGAAACAGGACGCTCCGTCCTCACCAAGCGAGGGCCGGGGAGGCCCGAGCGCGGGAGGGCGGAGTAGTTCACTTGATCCAGTAGGGGAACCCCGTCTCCAGCGATATCCTCATCGTGTCGAGTTGGGGAGAGGACCTTGACGTCCGTCTTCGATGGTCAACTCTCGAGGACTCATTCCGCGTTTTCCGCTGTGTCGAAATCGCGGAACGATCGTCCTCGTTCTTTACTGAGGATGTCGAGTCCAGCGGAGGATCCCATGCCGACGGAGATGGCGACTTGTATTTTATCCTTTCGTGCAATCCACCCGGCTGCGTAGACGTTTTCAATCGTGGTCTCGTTATTCTCGTCAACCCGAACCGTTCCGTTTTCGTTGAACTCACAGCCCAGCGAGCCAGCGAGGTCGCGTGACTGTCCCGTGGCGAGAACGACGTACTTCACATCGTACTCATCGCGGTCGGTCTTGACGATGAACCCTTCGTCGGCCGGTTCTATGTCGGTGACTTCCTCTCTTTGGTGTCGATCGGCCCCGTACGTATTGGCTTGACGGCGAGCCACTTCGAGAAACTCATCACCATCGATGCCCTCGATCCCGAGATAGTTTAACAGATAGGCGCTATGCAGCCACGTGGTATCGGTGTCGAAGACAAGTGTATCGAGACCGTTTTTCGCCGTAAACAGCGCGGCGCTGAGCCCTGCAGGACCTCCACCAACGATTGCGACAGTCATATCGATGTATACGGGAGCGATCGACAAAATACTGCCACGCCGCCTCTCCTATGCGCTCTAGAGAGCCAGTGCTACCAATGACCGGCTACTACCTTCCGCTCAATTCGGTACACCAATTCCACTATTCAGTCACTACTACAGTCCATACAAACCAACAATCACGGTTGCGGATGCTGTCTGTACAAGAGTTTCGACCCCGTAGGTACAGTATCGGAACATCGACCGCCTTGATACGTCGGTGTGAATGTGTATCGACAGGTGATGATCGTGACCACCGAGGACCCACAACACTGGATTCGTGACGTCGTCCCGCCAGGGGAAAAGCGCCACATCCAATACCCAATCAGCGAAACCTATCAAGGCAATAATCTCGAACTCCCAGTAACTATTATCAACGGAGAGTACGATGGTCCGTGGCTGTTTCTGAGTGCCGCGATTCACGGCGACGAACTCAACGGTGTGAAAGTGCTCCAGAAAGCGGCCACTCGGTACCAGCCTGACGAACTTCACGGCGGCTTAATTTGTCTCCACGTGTTGAACGTACCCGGTTTCATCGCCCACCAGCGCACTATCCCGATTTACGACCAAGACCTCAATCGGGCGTTTCCGGGAAATGCTGATGGCACTACCGCCGCTCGGATTGCGCATGAGATCTATCAGCGATTCATCACTCACTGCGATATTGGTATCGATTTTCACACCTCAACGCGAAACCGAACGACGCTCTTTCACGTCCGAGCTAACACCGACGACAAACGGGTTGAACGCCTCGCGTTATCGTTTGGGGCAAACATCATCATTTCGGGGGCAGGAAGCCGAGGAATGCTCCGAAAGGAGGCGACGGACGACGGCGTCCCGACGATCGTTGTCGAGATGGGGAAAGCCCATAGATTCCAATCATGGCTCATTGAAGAGGCTCTCTCCGGGATCGAGAGTGTGATGAACGAATACGGTCTCCTCCCAGATCGCGAGGTTCGTTGGCCTGGCTGGTTTCGTGTCATCGAGGCCACAACCGAGAAAAAGTGGATTCGAGCTGATAACGGCGGGCTGGTTGACATGACGTGGGGCCCATATCCTTTCGTGTACGAGGATGACGTGATCTGCAAGATTTCGGGGCACTTCGATCAAGAGAAGAACGAGGTGCGTGCCCCGTTTACCGGTCTTCTCGTCGGAATCCTCGAAAACCCCGTCGCTGTTCCGGGACATCCAGTCTGTCACCTCGTCCGTACCGATCGGAGTACGAAGCGGGAAATCGAAGCCGAGATACGCCGTGGCGAGTTCCTCGGGTATCGAGAAAGATGAAATTGTCTACGGTGACTGGGAATCTAACTTTACTTGCAGAGTCGATCCGCTCGTGAAGAGCATCCGAAGGTGTCCCAGACAGGACAATCGCAGTGACATATTTTGACAGATAGGCGATCAATAACGGTTGATATTTACACTGGGATGACTGATTTTCGGATCACCGCAGAGTAGAGACCGATGTCCACAGCATCGATTTCGGCATTAGCGCCGAGATCGAGAGTAAGTTCTTCGTCGAGGGTATTGACGAGAAAGTTAAGGAGCTGATCTTCGTGGATTTCACGGTTTGCTTGCTGCTGTTTGCTAGGCACATTCGCAGCAAGCAGACGTTCTAACTAACTGACTTTGTGAGAAACTGAGTATCATTGCGGTTCGCTGTACTGCTCGTTGGATGTGAAGAATTACATGGTCTGATACGTATGTAATCTTCTTGCGATTGGGTGTGCTAGGATGTGATATGAACCGGCGGCAGTATCTGACAAGGGTTGGAGCCGGGGTCGGCACAGTTCCGCTCTTGTCGTCCAGTAGCGGGGCAACCGGTCATATCACAGTCGACATTACTGAGACAAATACCCCACTTGAGGGCGGCGACCTCCTTGATATGACAGCCGAACTTAAGAACAGTGCCTCGACTGATGAGCAGGTCGAACTGCGCCTGGTTGTGGGCGAAGACCCGGAAGTGGTTGGCCAGCAAACGGTCCCGGTCAACGCAGGCGAGACACGGACCGTCGAGTATCTGCAATTCCGGACGTACCCAGTACGTAACGATGATACGGTTCCGGTCCGGATCGAAACGGAGACGGATGTCGCTGAGATGATGGTTACTGTCACGGGGATCGGCCCGTTCGACGCCCAGTACGCGTATCCTAACCGCAAGCAGGATCTCTCGGTTCAACCGGGGACGATGGTTCTCTTCGAAATCGATGCCGAGATGCTGGATCAGCAGGGCACCACACACTGGTATGTTGACGGCGAGTACGTCATGACGCCGGCCGGACCATGGCCTGCAACGTATTTCACTGATGTTGGCCGCGAGTTCTTTGCCCACACGTTCGACACTGCCGGGACGTATCTTGTGGATGCGGCTGTGATCGCTGACGACGGGAACACTGCCTCGCGCTGGGAGGTGACGGTGGCTGATGACGGTGCTGCACCGCCAACCGTCGATGCTGCACGGCCAGCTACCAGTGAACTTGCCACCGACGAAACGACCACGCTCGAACTCGATGTTTCGAGTACCGCCACCGAACTAGAACGTGTCGTCTGGTGGATGACGCAATCTGACGTGATCCTTGACGTGTCCGATATCAGTGGGACCAGTGACACGGCTTCGATCCAGATCGATGGCGGCTGCCATACGTGTCAGATTGAGGCATGGGTAATCGACGAGAAGAACGCGTATACGGCGGTCAATCCATGGGTGTTCGAAGGCTTCGACGAAGCAGGGAATGATAATGGTGGGGGCGAGGGAGAGGTCACCGTGACGATTCTGGACACGAACAGTCCGGTGACTGGTGGCGAGGTCTTGGAAGTGACTGCTGCGATCGAGAACACAGGGACTGCAGAAGTGACACAGGATGTCGATCTGGTAGTCGGCGACGATCCGGAACTCGTGGACAGCCGCACTGTGACGGTTCCTGCCGGTCGAACGAAACGATTCGAGCTCGTGTTTAAGACGTATCCTGTGGCTCAGGACGATTTGTTCCCGGTACGCGTCGAAACTGGGGACAGCACAGATCAGCGTACCGTCCTCGCGTACGGAACAGAGACATAGCTATCCTGCCCTGCTGACGCAGGTTTGTAGCGAAGACAGGGTTAATTGGCCGCGACACGAGAGTCGATGTACACTGCCGAATCCTCACCCTATCTCAATCATGCTCACACCGACAGTCGTCACGGAGTTCGACAGCCAGGCACCGGAAGACACGAAGACGGCGACGTTCGGCCTCGGTTGTTTCTGGGGTCCCGACGCGGCGTTCGGCGCGGTTGATGGTGTCGTGCGGACGCGAGTCGGCTATGCTGGTGGGACGAAATCCGACCCATCCTACGATGTCCTTGGCGACCACACGGAAGTCGTCCAGATTGAGTACGATCCCGAACAGCTCTCGTTCAGCGACCTCCTTGAGCGAGCGTTTTCGGAACACAACCCGTATCAACAGCCCCAGAAACGCCAGTATCAGAACATTGTTTTCACCGAGACAGCCGTCCAACACGATCAGCTGCTGATGGTTCTGAACGAGAGTGATTTCAACCGCGATCGGATCGAAACGCGTTTCGAATCACTTGATCGGTTCTATCTGGCGGAGGCCTATCACCAGAAGTTCAACCTCCGCGGAAAGCGGTGGATCACCGACGTATTTACTGAGGCGGGCTATGACGATAAGGCAGTCAGAGAGTCGCCGGCGGCGGCAAAACTGAATGCACATGTTGCTGGCCACGATGGCAGTGCTCCATTTATCGACCAGTCGTACGATCCGCAGTCACGGCGATAACCTCTCAGGATCCGACACGAGGATTCAGCAGCCTGACTCGATGAGACCGAGTTTTTTGCTCGTGTTGTCCATAATTTCGATAAGGCCGACAACGTGTACGCTCTGTCGGCGCATCATTCCCAATGAGAAGATCAGCATCCACAGGCCCTTCAGGAACACCACTCGGAAGAATCATTGGAGTAGCAGCGCCGATAGTTCGGTGCATACTGCGTGACACCGTTGTCGGTTTTCGATAGCGTGGATATGCTCAAACTGGGCGAGTAGTCCCAGTTCGTCCGTCATCGTCTGCTGCGAGGCCGGTGCTTGATGCTGTGGCCACTTAGTGATATCCTCCTCGCCGTATGCAGCGAGGCTTCCTGTCCTGCAGGTTGGATCCTTGCCGGTCTACAGTAATACAGCGAGAGTGCCTCGGCGCGTGACCCCGAGGGTGAATCGCGTAAGCGATATGACCCATTCCACCGTATTGCGGAACACAGTTGCGACGTGGGTTAAAGACCGTAATCCGAAGCAACTGCGCGCAGTTGCGAGGAAATGCGACACCTCTCAACACCCGCGCCTTCGGCGTGGTGCGACGGGTGTTGTCGGGCGGGGTGGAGTCGCCGACCCTCACGGACGCATCGGGCGTTCGGGTGTGAATTCCAGCCGACCCAGTCCGGGAAGGTCGAGGGGAATTAAATTCGCCTGCGTCCATCCGTCCGTTTTTGGACGGTATGGACAAAACGGTGAAGCCTCGGGGCTTGTCCCCGAGGTACTTCACAATACGATTTGTTTTCTCGTGTTGAACGTTCCGCTCTCGCGGTCGAACAAGTATGTCGAAGACTATGTCGTTCGAGAGGAGCTATGCGCCTTTCGTGATCTTCGAAAGAGCGCTAGCGCTCTTTTGGACCTCGCCGAGCTTCGCTTGGCTCGGTGTCGAGAGAGCAGAACTCTCCTTAACCACACAGCCGTTACTCCACCACGATACCGGTGGTCAATTGAACGGATTGTCGGGCGTCTCCAGTCGAGTGATGCCCTCAACCACATCGAAATTGTCGTCAAAGGAATACAGGTATTCGATGCCCTCCCGCTCCATGTACGCGACGATGGTCGCGTCGCCAAGGGACAGTCCTTCGTAGGTCTGGAAGAGATTGACGGCACTAGTGAAGTCTTTTTGTGCTGCATGGAGTACCTCAAATCCAGCAGACTGATTCAACCGTTCATATGTCTCTACGGCCTTCCCGTGTCGCTTTCGACTGTGTATCCAGTTGAGGGTTTCGAGGGCGATGTAGTTCGTCACCCGCCCCGTCGGAAGGTCGCCGCGGTCCATTCCGTAGACGATCTCCATAGCGACGTCATGGTGCTGGTCATCAATATCTGCCATCCCGATGAGAATGCCTGTATCGACGACTGCAACTGCCATCAGTTGTTCTCCGAGAAAGCAGGATCATCTTCATAGCCGCCGAGATCGTGCGTTTCGGACCCGCCACCTCCCATCGATACTGGCTCAAAGTCGTCGAAAGCCCCGTAGCGCTGCTTGATGACTTCTACAGTGAGGTTCCCCTCGTCGTCAGTATCCCAGCGAAGTTTGTCACCCGGCTCAATGTCGAGACGTCGGCGCAGCGATGCCGGAATCGTAACCATCCCCCGGTCGCTGACCTTCGTTTCCTCCGGAGCGTCTTCGGCAGCCATACGCAGCAGTACAGGCTTTCGCGTGATACATGTTGCGCCTCATGTGGTCGGAATCGTCTATGAAATTCCGCCGGAGGTCAGGACGACGGGCCAAGAAGCGAAGCGACGTCGGTCGAAATACCAGCGCATGCCATAGGTTTGTGTGTTGAGTATCGGTGGGACGATCGCATCGACTGCTGGACTGAGCGGGGCGACTCCCTCCAAAGACGGGTGAATCATAACCAGCAGCGATTGTGACGACGTCCAGGGCGACATCGACCCGCCTTGTCCAGTCAGTACCTCTCGCCGTGCGTTCCAGTTCGTGGCCCGAAGACTCAAACATTTATCATCCTAGAGATTTCTTTCTCGAAGAATAAAGCCTCGATTCCATGCACTCTCTTCGAGTCCTTGTCGGGCGGTGGTCACGCCGTGACTGGTTCGCCGTCCTCGTCATTGCATTCACCGTTGCCCTCCTCGTTGGGGCGACGCTCTTGGTTGTTGCTGCAGGCGAGCAAGCGACGACGTTGGCTGCCGATTTTGATTCGAATGCCACCGTCACGTCGTACGACTCCATAGATGCAGCCCACGACGCAGCGGGGGCCGACGCGGTCGTTCTGCCGCTCGCGACTGCGATCAGTCCCGAGGGTGAGCACCATCGTGTCGTGGGAATTCCAGCTACATCATCGGCCGGTGTTGACCTCCCTACTCAACGAACAAATCCCGTCGGACCAAGTACGACGACAGCCACCTGGCGACTCGAGGGGACAAACGACTCGTTCGATCGCGCCGTCACGCCGGCTCCAGCAGCGACGTCATCGGATATTTTGCCGTCATCGTGGGTGCGAACGACGCCTGCCACGCTCGAACAGCTCGGCCCAACAGGGGCGCTTGTTCTCATACCCGCCGAGGAACCGGCCGAGTCAGGCGGCACGCCGGTCGTCTCCGCCCTCGCGTTCTTCGTCAATGGGACGGCTGACGTCCTGGGCATCATTTGGAGTGGTATTGTCGTCGCTGGCGTGCTCGTTGCAGTTACGCTCTCGAGCGTTGTGCGGCTGACGATCCGCGAGCGCGCACAGACGATTCGTGTGCTCAGGGCGACAGGGGCACCGCCGCGCCGGGTCCGCACTGCCCTGGCTCTCCGGGCTGGGCTACTTGTGGCGACTGGCGCTACGCTCGGCTATGCGATCGGTGTGATCGTTCCGAATGCGGCGGTAAATGTGGCAGTGGCTGCCGGCCTGCCCACGACACTCTCGGTACAGCTGACTGCTGATGCTGTCGTCGGTATTGGTGCGCTCCTTGGCTTTCTAACACTGGTTGGGACAAGCGCTGGCTACGCTACTGCATGGGTCGCGACCCGCCAACCGCCGTTGCAGAATGGAACCGGGCATGACACTGCCAGCTCGACTGCCGCGTGGTGGTGCGTCGGCCCCGTGATATGCCAACACCTCCGGCCAATAGTGCTCTCCGCCCGAACGATTGGACCGACGACGGCGACGCTCTCGACGTTCGCCGTGATCGTCTTGCTTGTAGCTTCACTCGGGACCATCGGCGCCTCCTTCTCGACCGATGCGACGACGATCACTGAACCCGGTGTAGCGCATCCCATAAGTAGCCGGGTGCCGGCGAGCTATAGCGACGCGATTGCAGCACAGGCGGGCGCAGCCAGCCCCGAAATCTTGCTGTTCGGGAGCTATGACGGCCAGCCGTATCTCGCTCGCGGCGTTGAATACGAGGCGTTTGCCGCAGTTACCGGCGCACAGATCGTCGAAGGTGAGCCGTCGACTGCACCCGACGAGGCCGTCATCGGCGCCGCTCTCGCGGAAACGCTCGATATCGCTCCCGGGGATGAACTGGCCCTCGGCGGAAGCACCGACGCGGCAGTGACACAGGTGACCGTCGTCGGCATGTATACGACGAATGGGCTCGCTGATCACCAGCTACTGGTCCCGCTGCCGACAGCACGCCATCTCTCGAGGGTTGACGAGGGGTATGTCCACCTGGTCCGGACGACTGCACCACTCCAGCCAGGACCAGGTGGCTCTGCCACAGACACACTAACCGTCATCGCCACCGACATCCCATCACATCTCCAAGCCGGCGAACCAGTCTCGGTCAATGTAACCGTCTGGAATCCAACAGACGACCGCGTCGAGCGAGCACTTACCGCGACGCTAGGTGACTCGCAGGTGACCCAGACCGTGTCGCTCGCCGCGCGCCAACAGCGGACGGTCACGCTATCCCTCCCCGCCCCCGTAGCGGGCAAATACACGCTCGTCGTCGATGGTACGGTCTATCCAGTGACTGTCGTCGAGACACCCCCGCTTGAGCTTACACCACTTCCGGCGACGGCACCGCCAGATGCGTCGCTCCGCCTCCGTGTTCGCGAGGCGACTGGGGCCCCCGTCGACAATGCGACAGTCAAAATCGGCGAATCTGTGACGGAAACGGACGCGAACGGAAGCACATGGCTCCAGACACCACACCAGGCAGGGACGTACCGCGTAACGGTGCGTGCAGACGGCCGCGAACGTACTCAGTCGATCCAGATCAGCGAGACTCACCAGCCTCTGCCGGTTGCTCGCGGGATTGTCTCACCGCAATCGCCAACCATCCATACCCAACCCACTGTTGAGGTCACACTCACCAATCCCTGGAACCGACCCCTCGAGGTGCCGATCACGATCGATGGGCCTGCGACGACGCAGCGATCGGAGAGCCGACTCGAGCCGGGCGAAACGACGACGCTCACAACACAGCTCCCCCATCGGCCACCCGGGGAGTACGTGGTCCGCGTCACGGCAGGGGGGCGGCAGCTCACGACCACTACCTATCAGGTCTCCGGCGACGAGCAAGTTGTCAGTGCCCTTGCGACGAGTGGGTACACCGGCGGCGGGGGACTTGGCTCCGCGATCACCTATGCGATTGGCAACCTTCAGGTGGTGCTCGGCGTGCTGGTGGCCCTCGCTGCTGTGACGGTGGTCGGCGCGACGAGTCTCGTTCTTGCCCGCGCCGTTCGTGCACAGCGCCATACTCTCGCCATCTATCGGGCGACGGGTGCGTCTCCACGGCGCATCCTCGCGCTGATCCTCAACGACGCGCTTCGCATTGGCGCGGTGGCCGCGATAGGAGCGTTCCTGCTTGCACTCGGCTTTCTCGAGGTCCTCGCCGCCGCCGGCCAGTTGACCGGATTTGGGATCACCCTCGATCCCCGTCCGACACTACAGCTTGCCGGCGCCGTTCTCGGTGGGGGACTCCTCTTAACGCTCCTCGCAGCGGTGATTGCGACTGTGCCGCTCGTCCGGACCCCACCCGCAGCCCTCCTGACAGCGTCACGACCACCATCACCTGACACGGCTGATCCGATCCGGTCATCGTCACCTGCTGACCACGGGCGGTCTGGCTCTGGCGGCGATACGGCTCAGGAGTCGGACACTGCTCCGCTCTCAGAGGAGGAGACTTAGCAGTTGTTGGCAACGTGATCTACGTTATTCAGGTCGACCGGCACGGACACTGCGAGATCGGCACCGATTATCGCCTGTTGATGGCATACTGATCAAAGAGCCGCTTCTGGAACACATAGGTCATTATTGTGCTAATGATTAGCTGTAATTGAGGGCGCTAAGCCCCCTTCCTCAGCGAGCGAAGCGATCAGAGAGGGGATACAGCGCCGCTCGTTTTTCATATACTCTACTACGGCAGGCCCACAGGCCCACGTTCCGCAAGACTTATGCGCATTTATGCGCATAATACGCATGTCGTGAGACGGAAGAATATCACCATTCGAGAGGACCAAGCCAAGTGGGTAGAGGAGAACCACCTGAACCTCTCGTCGTTCGTCCGTGGTCAACTTGACGAACTTATTGAGGAGCGCGAGAGCTGATGTACTACGCCTACAAGTATTGTCTCGAGCCGTCCGACGCCCAACGCGAGGAGTTGGACCGCCACCGCGACGTTTGTAGGCAACTGTACAATCATGCACTCTACCGCTTCGACCAAATCCCCGAGAGCGCAGGCACGCTCAATCAGCGTGTCCGGTCCATCCGTGACGAAATTCCGTCTCTGAAAGACTGGTGGGATGGCCTCACGGACGTGTACTCAACAGTTCTGCAAACAGCGGTCATGCGAATCGAGCAGAACGTCAAGTCGCTCGGGGGACTCAAGCAGAACGGCTACGGCGTCGGCCAACTCACGTGGAAGCCACCGCGCGAGTTCCGCAGTTTCACGTACAACCAGTCTCAGTACCTCACAAAGCATCCTCAGCTAACTGACGTTGGAGCGTGAGTTACCGACGAACCAGAGGCCGAATTTGTGCTGTGAAGATCTATTCCTACGATAAGAGATGGGAAGCCGTCGCAGTCGGCGGCGATCAGCCGCCGACGCGACGGTGTTGCCACTAATCGGGAGGGCGTACTCGGTCACCAGTTACCGGCGGAAGCGGTCATCCGGTGGCCGATTCGCGGGGACGGCCCGACGCGCTGCGAGGGCCGTCCACGCTGCCCGAGTCACCATGTCGACGAACTCCTCGAAGGGCCACCACCAGAGGCGACGCCCGCCACGGCGGGGCGTCGCCACGTACTCCCAGTGCAAGTACCGCCAGACGTTCTGGAGCAGGAGACTCAACACAACGAACAGCAGTCGTCTCGCCGGATCTTGCGTCGTCGTTGAGATGATCGTTGATTCGGTGAGGCGGTAGCTCGCTTCGATCCCGAAGCGTTTGCTGTAGTGGGATCGAGCCTGGCGAGGTTCATTGACAAACGGCGCGTCGACGGCGTAGCCGTGACGCGCCACTCCATGCTCACCGTACCGCCCGTTCTTGCAGGTACAATCGATCATCACCGGGAATTCGACGGTCCACTCGTTCTCGCCATAGGACGTCGTGAGATCGTGAGTGATCTCACGACTCCAGCCCGTGCTTAGTTCGTTCTTGATTTTGCTGCCCCACTTGATCACCGGAACGATGTACGCGAAATTGTGTGCCTGGAGTAACGTGAGACACTTGCTGTCGTAGAAGCCGCTGTCGAGATAGACCGCTTTGACGTCAAAATCGAAGTTGTTGAGCAGTCCAAGGAACTCAGCGAGGACGTCGCTGGCGGTGTCGCCGTCGGTGAGACGGCGCACCGCCAAGGTGTATCGCTTGTTGTTCACACGTGCGTAGAGTGTGGCATAAGCATGGAACGCAGTTGTTCCTGCTTTGGCCTCGCTGTAGTAGAGGCCGTTAGTCTCGTCTTCGTCACCGTAGTAGGGCCGCAGGTGGAGGTCTGTGACGACCTCCACCTGCTGAGGGAGCGTTTCGAGGACATCTTGTTGGAGAAGCGTGTTTCCGGTTGATTCGACCGTTTCAAGGTCGAACTTGGTGCGCAAGTGATAGAGAACGTCGTTGCCAGAGGGCGCGTCCTCACTCTTCTCGCAAAGCGATGAGATCGAGGTCCCGTCGGCGGTCGCGCCGACGAGGACCTCGAAAATGTCCTCTGGGTCGATTTCAGCGTTCTCTCCGAGGTCAAGCGTAAACGCACCGGTGAGACCGTTGACGAGAAAGTTAAGGAGCTGGTCTTCGTGGATGTCACTGTCCGCTTGCTCTGTTTGTTTAGGCACAACTCAGCAAGCGGACTTCTCAACTAACGGCTTTGTGAAGTACTGAGTCTGGCTTCAAGCTCGACAAGAAGGGCGGCCAGACTGTGCTGTCACTCTCGAAACTCGCGGACATACCGATCCGCCTCCACCGAGAGATTCCCGACAGCGTCGCACTCAAGCAGGTCACGCTCAAGAAGGAGCCGACCGGCGAGTGGTTCGCCACCTTCGGTATTGAAGTCGATCGAGAGCCACCGCAAAAGCCCGACCCGCCGAAGAACGCCGTCGGCATCGACGTGGGCATCCTCAAATACGCCCACGACACCGACGGCCACGCCGTCGAATCACTCGATCTCTCGGACGAACGCGACCGACTCGAGCGAGAGCAACGAACGCTCTCGCGGAAAGAGCACGGGTCGAACAACTACGAGAAACAACGCCGTCGCGTGGCCGAATGCCACGCCGACCTGAAGAACAAGCGCCGAGATTTCTTGCACAAACTCTCGGCGTACTACGCCCGAGAGTACGACCTCGTGGCGGTCGAAGACCTTGACGCGAAAGGTCTTGTCGAACTCGACGGCAACTCTCGGAACCGTGCTGGAGCGGCGTGGGGGACGTTCCTCCGGATGCTCGAGTACAAGTGCGAACGCGAAGGGGCGCACTTCGTGGCTGTTGATCCGGCCGGGACGACCAAAGCGTGTGCGGCCTGTGGCGTTTCGACCGACAAACCGTTGTGGGTCCGCGAACACTCCTGTCCCTCCTGTGGCTTCACCGCCGACAGGGACTGGAACGCAGCGTGGAACATTCTTTCTCGCGGTATCACGCAGTTAGGAGCGGGACGCTCCGAATCACCGCCTGTGGAGACTGCGCTCCCTCCGGGAACCACGTCGGTTCCTGCAAAGCGCGTCATGGAAGCAGGAAGCCCCACCCTCAAGCGCGAGCCGTCAGGCGAGCCGTAGGGTGGGGTAGTTCACAGTATGACCTTCTGCGACCGGGGAAGGAGCTTGAGGTACTGGCGTCTGCGTTTGCGTCGCCCGGTTCGGACTTGTTCGTTGTCTACGGGCGACGCCAAGCCCCCTCACCAAGCGAGGACCGGGGTGGCCCGAGCGCGGTAGGGTGGGGGTAGCTCGCATTACAAACAACTGTTAAGTCATGCCGTTCGAACATACCGCTGTGGACGGAACCGATCCAGTGCTAGCCGCAGAGGGGGTCTCGGTGCACCGTGACGGACAACGCATCCTCGAGGAGGTCACGCTCTCGGTTCCGACCGGCTCAAGGGCGCTCGTGCGCGGTCCAAGCGGGGCCGGCAAAACGACCCTCTTTTCGATCCTGGGGCTACTCGATCTGCCCGATTCCGGCCGAGTGGTTGTCGATGGGACCGACGCCACTACGCTCTCGGAGCGCCGTCGGGCTCGACTCCGGCGGGACACAATCGGCTTCGTGTTTCAGGATTTCCAGCTGATTCCGGACCTGACGGCCCGCGAAAATGCGCTAGTGCCCCAGACGCATAGCGGCCCGCGCGACGAGGCGTGGATCGATGAACTGCTCACACGGCTCGGGATTGCACATCAGGCGGACCAATATCCGGCGACCCTCAGCGGAGGTGAAAAGCAACGGGTGGCGATTGCACGTGCGCTGGCGAACCGCCCGGCCGTCATCCTGGCCGACGAGCCAACCGGGCAACTCGATCCCGACACGACCGCCAACGTCATCGAGCTGTTAATCGGCCTGCACGAGTCCGCCGAGACCGCTCTTGTGACGATCAGTCACGATCCGGCGCTCGAGTCAGTCTTTGACCGGACGGTCACACTTCAGGATGGGCGTCTGCACAGCCACTACTGATGATCTCGAACTCCTTTCGGATGTGAACGCGGTCGCGGTATATCTGCTGCTCGTCGACGTTGACCCAGATACGTTCCTGCTCGAGAACCCGAGCGTCGTCGTCGAAATTGTGTTCGTCCGGTCTGAGTCGACCGTCGGAATGCATGGCGTAGCGTCGGGTCGTCCCATCGGCATAGTGATTCACTCGGATCGTCCACTGATCGCCCCAGCGTTCGCGAGCGATCTGTTCGAGAGCCTCGTACTCGTCGACGTCGACCTGGTCCTGGACGTCGTCGCGATTGCCAGTCATGGCTCGACCTCATCGTCGCTCGGCATTCCGGTCAGAAGGCACCTCGCTCTGGTCAGAATGTCCGCTTGCGCCCTCCGTTTGGTAAGAGACTTCTCCTGTTCGACGTAGCGTACGAGCTCCCGCTTTTCTTCGCGATCGGCGATGGGTGTCTTCTTCTCGTTGCGTAGTCGTTGCATATTCTGGCGTAATTCTTGTACCTCCTGTTCGTATTCGGCGTATAGTACGAATGCAGAGAGTATCGGAACCCGCTTGCAAAATAATTCACCGACACGTCTCTATGTATTCACTGCTCGACGGGAAATGCGATCTCTGTAGTTGCTCGGTATTCGACGATTTCACCGTCCTCGACCTTCGCAGTCCATTTTTCGACATCGACACCATGGATTTCATGAACGGTCTCGTTCGCTTCTCGAACAGCCTCACGGGCCGCTTCCTCCCAGGATTCCTCTGAGGTACCGAGTACTTTGATGACTTTTACAGCGGACATAGCAGTATTCGTACCGCGATCTAGGTTTTAGTTCTTTCACACCCCATACCATGCATTCACTAATTTTGGAATTTATTCCTATACTGGTTCAGTGGGCGGTCCATTTCCCGTCTATGGGAATGTCCGCTCCGGTGACGTACGATGCCTCATCTGCTGCGAGGAAGGAGGCAACTTCCTCTGACCTGTTTCGCCGACGCTCCCGCGCTCCATGAGGTGCCTGGGTTCAGTCAGGCGGTCGTCGCCTATGGAAAGACAACCCTCGAAGAGGCTACATCCAAGCTTCTCGACGAACGAGTCGAGGAATATCTCTCCGACGAGTTCGCCCTGGATGATCTGGGTGAAGGTCTCGAAGCTCTCGAGTGCCGACTTACTGCCGAGGGTGAGCCAGCAATGTCTGTTGATACGTGGGAGAGGACGCCAGCGCAGGATCAACACGAACTACTCGCGGCCCGCCTCAAGACCCTCCGCGAGGCGACCGAGTCGGACGACGCGAATCGGTGTTAGTGGTGATCGTGATGACAGCTCAGAACGATGCCGCGGAATACGTCCTCACACATCCAATCCTGACGGGGCGGATCTGTACGCCGTTCGGCGATTTCGAGGGTATCAGCGGCGAGATCCCCGTCGATGACTACGATGTGGCATCGGCGCTCATCCGTGATTACAGCGCGGAGTGGCCAAATGGCGATCCGCACCCAGACCGGGAACCGGAGTCGCTCGATATGGTAACGGACCCGCAGCTGGCCGCGTTCGATCCGAAATACGACGAGGCACAGTCCGCCACGTGCAAGGAGATCCGTGATACGTACGAGATGCTCGTCGCGGAGGGGCTCGAGGACGAGGCCGAGACAATTCGGTTCCCGGAACTCTACTCGGGCGAGTTCCCGAGGGGTGAGTCCAAACAACAACGGATCGCTCGTCGGTTGGCGAAGAAGCACCTGCCGGAATGGTGGTGATCGGGATCTGACAATATGCTGTCGAGTGTACTTTATTTCCGTGGAGTTCCTTCCTATGGCGATTATGGATGTTCCCTGTCCTGAGTGTCTGTCTGTTTCCTGTATAGTGATCGCTCGGGAAATCACTGAAGATGGATCACAAACGACATTTGAATGCGATAGCTGTGGGTATATCTGGGACGTACTATTCTGATCAATCTCGCCAGTACGCCGGCAGTGCGGGGTGGTAGCGGTGCTGACATCCTCTCACGACTGCAGTCGTGGGCTTTCTCCTCAAACCTCTGTAATTCGCTTCTTCACAGCATGCCCTTTCGCAGGTGGCTGCGGTGTCCGGAGTGCGGAGGTGACGACACGGGAATGCTCGCATATCAGATTGCGATTGTGCTCGAGTGTTACGACTGTAGTACCGTAGAGGAGTTCAAACTGGGGGAAGAGGTATCGGTCCACGAACTCGACGTAGCCGAGATTGAGTCCAGTTCGGCGGACGACGACTAATTCTCTGAGCGTCGTCGTTAGCAGGGTGCGGGTGTCGTCAACGACGCGATCGCGATTGTGGATCGCATTCACGTGAGATGAACAGACGTTCGACATCGGAGGCGAGTCGTCGGTGATCTGGCGAACGCGCAGATGCTGACCGCCTTTGTGCTGACTCGAGAGCACCTCGTCAATCAGCGCGTCATCGTGGTCGCGATCGTTTCATCGATGACGTAGTCGGTCACGTCCTCGCTGCCATCAATCGGGATCTCCGGCTCGTCGTTGACCATAATAAAGGGCTGTACTACTACCAAATCACCGTGGAGGAAAACTAAATGTATCTTCAACCGTATTCTTGCTAGTTCTCCTCGATTTCAACCGGGTAGAGTTGGCGTAGCTTGATTCGTGCGTCGTCGGTCGTGAACTGCCAGTCGATCAGTCGGTCAACCGCGTTTCGATGAGCCTGCCACGCAGCGACCTCCGAGCGGAGGGTCGCTGCGTGGTAGATCCGGCGATCGAGACACTGCCGTTTGAGGACGCCCAGCTCTATCTCGGCCATGTTCAACCAACTTCCTTTTTTGGGGACGTAGTGGAACTTGAACCGAGCGAGGTACGCTTGGGCTTGGTCTGGCGGGAAAAACTGGTAGAAGCCAGCGGGATTGTGCGTATTGAGTTGATCGACCACCACCCGGATGCACTCCGCATCCGGGTAGTGGTCATCCGCGAGTTCAACCATCCGATCAATCCATTCGGTAGTACGTCTCCGCTCGGTAATCTCGACGTTGACCCACCCAGTCAACGGTTCCGTTGCGAGATGAATCCGCTGTTTCCCATTGCGTTCATACCGATGATCGACGCGAGCGACCGCTCCCGGTTTCGCCGGGAGCGGGTCGCGCTTGTGGCCACGGAGTGCTTTGCTGGACTCGTCGAAACAAATGACTGGACGGTTCTCATCGTACGGTTCGTGGTAGAGGTCGAGAACGTCCTCCATGTAGTAGACGAAGTCAGCGTCTTGTTCAGGCGGAATCGCCCAGTAGTCCGAGAGATGCGGTTTCAGGGTGTTTTTTTAGACGCTGTCGAACGGTTTCGTGAGAGATCGACTCGAAGTCGATCTCGTCGAGAGTCACGAGTTCGTCCGCTAGAAGATGCAGTGTCCAACGGGAGTGTCCTTCCGGTGGTTCGCTACAGGCCAGGCGGATAAGATGAGCTTCGGCTTTCCCGTCGAGTTTGCGTTCGTACTCACGGTCGGGCTTGCGGCGATGAATCGCCGCGAGCCCTCGCTCACAGTAGGCTTTGCGCGTATTATACGCTGTTTTCCAATGACAACCGACGTGCTCACTGATTTTTGAATCAGTGAGCCCGTCATCTGCTTTCAGGAGAATCCGTGCTCGCATATTGTCCTCGGCCTTCCGTTCACCGGTCGAGATGAACCACTCGAGTGTCTTGCGGTCTTCATCAGAGAGATCAACGACGTGCTTCTTCGCACCCATTCTTGGAGATAGGCTCTCAGAGAGGTTAACCTAGCAGGTCAAGGGTTGAAGTTACACTAAAGTCAGGGGAACGGAAATCTACATCATCTTTGTGGTACAGTGAGTGTCAATCCTGTGGCTTTGTTCTCCACGCGCTGAGCGAGACTGACCCTACACCGAGAAATTGGGATTCTTGCCCTGACTGTGGCAGTACTAATTTTAGCCGTACCGAGACGTGAGCTGAATCATGCTCATGGGGTCTTCGAGCGCGTCGGAGAGGTTCTTGTGTCCTGGTCACCCTTAGGATTCCCCACTAGTTCCGACTCTTCAGTTACACTTCACGACACTGATTGTCTCACAAACCAAATTTCCGTGGTGAGCCATTTATTACCTGTTACTCACATTCTCTGATACATGGTTCCCACATCTAGACAGAACACTGGATACAGGCGCTCTCTGAGGGCAAATCTCTGCTCGCGTAATGCCTCTCAGACTATATACTGACACGTATGTATGTTCAAGTATGTTGTGATATCATAACGCTATATAGAATTTGGACAAACAATAAAATTTATATTGGAATAATCTAACCGCACGTTCGGAATTATGCCAGAAGTAGACCGCCCAACCCGTTCGTCGGACGCGCCCTCCAGCGAGTCCCACCCTAACGAGTCGCGGAAACTTAGCCAAGGTGATATCTTTCACCTCCTCCAGACGAACCGCCGCCGAGAGAGTATTCGCTATCTGCTGGATCACGAGGATGAGGGGATTGTCCGAATGCGCGATATCGCTGAGCACGTTGCAGCGAAAGAGCACGATACCACGGTCAGGCAATTGACATCCTCCCAGCGCCAACGGGTCTACATCCCACTCTATCAGTCACATCTTCCGAAACTTGACAAGAATGGGATCATTGAATACAACCAGTCACGCGGCATTGTGCGCCCGGGAGACCGCCTCGAGGAGGTCCGCCCCTATCTCGAGGCACGGCACTCGAGTCGGGAGAGCGAGCAGCCAGCGCACGTGTCCGCTTCCAGTGGCGATGCCCACCCCGTGTACTACCTCACGGCCACTGGCATCAGTCTGGGCCTGCTGGGAGCTACTGGGGGCGGCCTCTTGGCGATTTCGGAGTTGCTCCTCGCGACAATTATTACAGGTCTATTCACGCTGGCCAGCGCCGTTCTGATCCTCACCGACATCCTGCCAGCGAGTGAGACTGAGGCTATACGGTCCCAGCTTCGCAGTCGAACGACCAACAAGTGAGCGAAGCGGTCGAATGATGAGAAATTCGAGTGGTTCGCACCGGTCTCAAGCCGTTGCCATACCACGAACGCATGGGCTAACATCACCACTGAGAGGTGATGATGAATGCCATTCCAGGTTCGTCCCAGGTACTCGTCAGCGCCGAGGTTCTGCTGAATATCCCCGTGAAACTGCTCTACGCACCATCGAAGTTGTGCCCAGGACACTAATTCTTCAAGAGACGCCTCATCAACGCCCCAGCAGATCCATGCCCTGAAATTCCTGGTTTCTCCGTTTCGTCATCGGTGTGCTCGTTCTTCAGGAGCAACCAGCCTGTTTCATCGCTCACCAACCCTGTATCCCGGCGTTTCACCTCTCGAACTCGTGTTCGATAGAATTCACTGGAGAAGGTTTCTTTGGTCCTTTCATTCCACGTAATCTTAGTTCAAGCGTCGTCGCCGAGGCACTCGGCGACTTCCGCTGGTGTCTCCGACGTCACGTCTTCCGGATGAGCAGCGTGCTTCCGACTGGGATGAGCGTCTGGATGGATCAGGTCGGTGTCCTCATGAACGACCCGGAACTCTGCCGGTAACACTTCCATGACATAAGGCTCAGAAATCGCCTGGAGTTTCCATCTGAAATTCCGGGCTTCACCGAAGAACCTATCGGCAACGACACAGCCGTGCTCGATTTCGCTTGAGACTGCCCGTTCGACGATTTTCAGGGCGATTTCGGGCTTGGACTGGTGTTCGATGTCAACGTCAGCGCAATATACTGGTCGAACGTGTCGGGGAATTCGTTACCGCGACCGACGAGGTCTCCGAGCGGTGGATGTGCCGCGACCAGCACTCGTGCATTGAGAGCAGCAGTCTCATCTTCTGCACGCTTTGCCTCCCTGGCTACGACTCGAGTGCGGCGGGACTGGCGAGACGACTCGCCTGCCAGCCGGTGCCAACCGCGACGACCGTGCCGACGACGAGTGCCGTCCCGAAGCCGAGTGCGTAGACGGCGGCCGTCGGCCGAACGATGCGCTCGAAGCCAAGCATAGTTATCGCGACATGGTTCAAACCGCGCGCGAGCACGGGGGTCGCTGCAAGTCCGAGCACCCCGCCGAGGAGGCCGATCAACGCTCCTTCTACGCCGATGAGTCCAGCGAGCAGCCAGCGAGAAAGCCCGATGGCACGGAGCGCCGCGAGCGGCTTCCGCTGTTGGTAGGTGACGAGCGCAAGGAGGTTCGCCGTGAACGAGACACCGCCGACGATTGCGAGGCCGATCAGCGTCACGCCGCTGGCGACCACGAGTATGCGATCGGACACCATGGCCGCGAACTGATCATCGCTGGTCCGGACCTCGTACGCCGGATACGTCGCCTGCAACTCATCGCGGACGGCATCGCGGTCGGCGTCGTCGGTGACGTTGACGGTAACGAAGGCGGCCCGATCCGTGCCAGCGGTGCCGGTCACGGCCTGGAGTTCGGTGAGTGGCATCGTCACCGTCGGCGTCCCCAGATACTGCCCGTAGTAGGAGCCGATGCCGATGACGGTGTAGGGCTGCGTGCGCTGGCTGCTCGCCCCGAGGTAGACGGTGTCACCAACGGTGAGGTCAAACCGGTTGGCGAGCGTTGGATGGATGACGACCACATCCGACGGGGGTTCTACGCGGTTGCCTGCTGACTGGGTATTATTATAGGCCGCGTCCGTAAAACCCTGGCCAGCCTCGAAGTCGAAGTGTCTATGGGTGCCCTGGATACCGACGGCGGTGACGCGCTCGACCTCGGCGGCCGAGGTCCCAATGTAGACCTCGTGCATCGCGATCGTCGAGACGTCCCCGCCGGGGACGTCTTCCCGCTCCCGGATGTTGGCGGCGATCCGTCGGGCGCCGACGACGTCGTTCTCAGTGCCCGGGGCGTCCGCGACAGGGCCCCCCGTAATCCAGATATCACGGCCAGCGGCGTCGAACTTTTCCTGGCCCGTCTCCATCACACCGACGCCGAGTCCGGCGAGGAGGGTGACCGCGAGCACGGCCAGCATCACACCCCCGACTGCGAGTATCGTGCGGCCAGCCGAGTACCGGAGCTGGGCAACGCCGAGGCCACTGATCGCCCGGATGCGGGCTATCGTGGTACGCCACGTCACCGGTTGACCTCCGCGAGTACCTCTGTCCGAGCAGCGAGCGCGAGTGGATACGGCAGCGCGAGCAGTGCCGCCAGCAGGGCCACCGCGAGCGCGTACGGAACAACAAGTGGATGGAAAGCTGCGACGGCACTAGGGGCGATTGTCGCCGTCGCGAGGGCGTTTACGGCCGTGATCGCGCCAGCGCCGAGGACGAGTCCGAGCACTGCCCCACACCCCGTCATCGCCACCATTGTCACCGCTACAATCGCGAGCCGACTCCGGAGCGGAAAGCCAATCGTACTGAGGGTCGCCAGCGTCTGACGGTTCGCTTCGACTGTCAGGCCGGAGGTCGTCGCGACGAACAGCGTACAGATGCTGACTGCGATTACCAGGGCGAGTACGCTCGTCACGAGCGCGAGCGTGTCATCAAACAGGGCACTGGGAACGATGGCCGCAGCCGACGTCGTCTCAACCGTAGCCGTCGGATACGCTGCGTCGACGCCCGCCTGTGCGGCTTCCTGTTCTCCCCACACGAGCACCTGGTCAGCGAGATCAGCGTTATCGGCAGCGGTGAGTGACTGCAGATCGCTCAGATGGACCAGCGCGACGGGCATTTCCGTGCCATCGTCTGCGCGCTGTTCGACGGCCATCACAGTGGCTGTGCGTTCGGCGCGGTCGCTCGTGAGGGCAAGCGACTCGCCGGGCGACACGTCGAGCGTCTCGGCGGCGGCCGTCGAAAGGACAATCTCGTCGGCTGGCGGCCCGTCATAGGTTCCCCCCGCGTAGTGGGGATCACCCGGCGCGAGCGTGTCGGTTGGGAGGCCAGCTACTGTCGCCGACGCTGGCCCTGGGATGATGCCGACGACGAGGATGTAGTGGGACTGAGCGCTGTCGGGCGCTCGCACGCGGACCGGTTCGACGAGCACCGGCGTCGCATGGGTAACACCTGCTTGCTCGCGGATCTCCCTGGCTCGCTCGTGGCTCGCCCCCAGCCGGGGGGCCTCGACGCCGGCCACCGACGACTGAACGTCGCTGTCGCCGGGCACAGCCCGGACGTCGGCGTCGTGGGCGAGGCCTTGATCGTTGGCGAGCGCGAGCGCGACCCCTGTGACGAGCACGAGGTTAGCGACCGTTACCGCGACGATGAGGACGGTCGCGACGGTCTGTCCCTGCGCTACTGTCGTCATCTGTCGGCGGACGCGGGCGACCGCGAGGCCGACGAGGCCACGCCAGCGGTGGTACCAGCGTGTGGGATCGCACTCAGTCATGATCGGCTCGAGGCAGTGTTCCGTGGGAGCGCGCGTTGCACGCAACAGGGAGCTTGATGTTCGGCGCAGGACACTCGACGTCGAAGCAGTTGCCAACCCGCCAGTGGCTGTGCGCAGGAGCAGCCCTAAGCGTGCTCACCGACCGCGGCCATTTCACGGAGCCTGCCACATCACACAGCGTTTCGGCCCCTTGTTTTTGCTCCCCTACTCTCGGTTGGCCCTCGATACTGGTCGTGCCAGTGCGCCGCTGACTGGGCTATCGTGATTAGCGGAGCAATCCATAGTTCTGGTCCGCTCCCAGACAGCATCTGATCGCATGGGCGTGCGAGATACAGAGCGCGAATGTTGCACGAGATCTGGCTCGATTTGCGAAGGCGGTGATCGCTACATACACGTCAAGCAGGTAACGAGGTGATAATCGATCTCATCGATAGCTGTCAAAAACGGCTTGCTGAATACAGAGAATGTATTCACCTATGGAAATTCTGCTGATTAAACAAGCCACGTTTGCTAAGATAATTCTTCGGGCGATCAGGACTTGCTGCAGTCTTCGAGCATAGAATCGACAACCGGCGAACCGATGGCTACTGTAACAGCCATCAGGCGGGAGACTTCTTGGTTGCGAGAGTTATCACTCACGCTGCCACCGACCGGCCAATGAGCGCCGCCCCGGCGGCGCTCAGGCACTCACCCCTGGTGGATCGTACACCTCCTCACGGTCCAGCATATGATACATTGAAACCAGCAGTTTCCGGGCGGTTGCTACAATCGCTGTTTTCGAGTTCTTCTTTCGAGCTAACCGGTTGAAAAACCGGCCGAGGTACTCGTCTTCGCATGTATGAACTGCCGTGTACGACGCTTGGACGAGCAGCCACCGGACTCGTCCTGATCCTCGCTTCGAGATGCTTCCCTCAAACCGCGAGTCGCCAGACTCGCGGATTATCGGGTTCAACCCGACGTAACTTACGACCTCCTTGGCCCGGTCAAACCGGGCGACCTCTCCCAACTCCGCGTAAATCGTCAACGCTGTAAAGTAACTCACACCAGGAATCGTCATCAGGAGCTGGGTCTCCTTCAGAGACCCTCAGGAGCTGGGTCTCCTTCAGAGACCCAGCCCGCTCCTCGATCTCTGCTTCCAACGACTCAATCTGCTCAGTGAGTGTCTGAATAAGCTCTAGATGCGATTCCAGCAACGCATCCCATGGTGCCGGGAGCGAGAGTTCCGCGAGGAACTCTCGTCCCTCCACACTCAGCGGTTTTACCTCCTGAGCGATCCCGTGGTCACTCAACAAGCCATGGATCTTGTTCGCGTACTCGGTCCGGTTCTCGACAAGCTTCTGGCGCCCGCGCACAAGTGCGCGGGCTTGCCGAACCTCGTCGGTAGGAACATAGCTTTCAGGAATCGAGCCTAACCTAACCATCCGAGCGAGTTGTTTCGCGTCGACGCGATCAGTTTTCTTGTCCGAGTCGGAGATTAACTTTAGTTCGCCTGGATTAGCAACGATCACATCCAGATACTCTGAAAGAGTATCATGGATGTGGTAGTAATTGCTAGTCGCTTCAAGCGCGGCTTTTGACCCAGCGTACTGCTGGGCAAAGTCGTCGAGGTTCGCGTTTTCGACGCGAACCTCTTCGACAATCTCACCGTTTTCGTCCAATACTGCGATTTGTGAGTACCGTTTGTGTACGTCGATTCCGATGAACATTGGGTTCACCTCGGGACGGCGGTGCGTGAAACAGAGATTCACCTATACGGGCTTTCCCGACTGCCGCCAGGAGCGGCAGTCGGGCTGTGACGCCCATGACTCGGCTTCCTACGCACTCGGACCAGTCAGCAGCACGTGCTCTCGGGCACGGAATACAGCTCGGTCTCTTGCGTCCCATACTTGTGTCACGCTCTTATGGGATAGCAGAATTTCCATCGAGTCAGCAGAATAGTAATTCAGATACAAATATACTTCTTCCAACACTATGGGTGCGCATGCATTCGATGGAATCAATATCGATCGATGACCGAGAGCTACCGCTCTACGTCACCGCACCGGGGTCGAACTCCTATCCGGGGATACTCCTCGTCCACGCATGGTGGGGGTTCAACGAGTGCTTCAGAGACATCTGCGACCGGTTGGCAAGTGAGGGCTTCCTCGTCGTGGCCCCCGATCTCTACCACGGGGACGTCGCCTCGACCACCGATGAGGCGGACGCTGTGTCGTCAGCACTCGATGCAACACGGGCCGTTGAAGACGTCTCCGCAGCGTTCGACTTCCTCCGTACTCATCAGCGGCTCGCCAACGGACTCGGCGTGATAGCGGCTTCCATGGGGGTATACTACGCGCTCAGGATGGTCCAAGATCGACCGGATGACATCGACGCGACCGTCGTCTTCTACGGAACGAGCGACGGGGATTACGTGGAGACCTCCACGGCGGTTCTGGGCCATTTCGGCGAGAACGACCCATTCGAACCCGAGCCCAATGTCGAAGCGTTTCGAGAGCGAGTGCAGGCCGGGGACGGCCCGGTCACCTTCCACACGTATCCCGATACCGAACACTGGTTCTTCGAATCGGACCGACCGGAATACGACGAAGACGCCGCTGAGTTAGCTTGGTCCCGAACGGTTGAGTTCCTCCGGGCTGAGCTGTGAACTCCTGCTGAATACGCGCTGTGTATCTTGCAAGGCTTCAGAAAAATGAGCTGGAACTGGCAGTTTGATCGTCGGATGATGTACTCACACGTTCATGGTTGAAGCTACTTAGGTGGTGTTTCAGCCTTCGACTTGTGAGTATCAGCATTCGCGTAGTAGCAGATTTGGACTGTGAACTGACAGTAACGGCCTGCAAGGCTTAGAGCGTGAGTTTATCAGTTTCTTCGGTGATCTGATAGAGACCACGAGTGCATACCCACGTCTTCAGGTTGGGAGTATGTTAATATCAAATTTGTAGTCATTATACAAATTTTTGGGATATATCAGTAAAACAAAATAAATAAATATAGGATAACTGAATTTCATCTCAGTCATGCCCGAACTCCGTCGAATTATGACCTACCCGATCAAAGCCCTCGATTCATTCGAAATGACGACGGGACAAATCACTGAGGGAGGAACAATCGAACATGACCGCGAATATGCGGTCCTTGCGAAACCCGCTGATAGACCCTATGAACCAGAGACGGAATCTGCTTCGAGTGGCGACTATATCAATGGAAAACGAACCGATGCTGTTCACCGATTGCGCTCAACCTTCGATCCAGATGCCCGCACCCTCACACTCCACGTCCAGGGCGAGACAACCCCTCAAACCTTCGATCTCGAAGATCGAACCGAATTGAATCGGTGGTTGACAGACTATTTCGACCAGCCAGCAAGCGTCCGTCGATATACCGCAAGTGGCCATCACGATCTCCACAAACACGATATCTCCGGTCCCTCGATCATCAGCACCGCGACGCTCCGCGAAGTTGCGTCGTGGTTTCCGGAAATCGATCTGGAAAGTGTCCGCCGACGGTTTCGCGCAAATCTCGAAATTGGTGGTGTGCCCCCGTTCTGGGAAGACCGTCTCGTCGCCAATCACGGCGAAGCGGTTGCTTTCCGTATCGGTGACGTCCAGTTCGAAGGCATTGAACCGTGTGAGCGGTGTGTCGTTATCTCGCGTGATCCCGACACTGGAGAGGAGTACGATGCCTTTCGCCAGAGGTTCATCCGTAAGCGCAGAGAAACCCGTCCCGAGTGGCTCGACAGCGACCGCTTCAAAACCGATTTCCGCTTAATGACAGTAACAAATGTCCCACAGCGAGAATGGGGGAAGACAATTCAGGTGGGGGACACAGTCGAGATTATTGGGACTCATCCATATTGATCCTAGCACGTCCGAAGACTTCGCAGTTCAGCAATGTCCTGAGGAGCGTTGATCCTGATACATACGCGCCCCGGGTTCAGTACACGTTACATGAACTACCTGATTCTTGCCAGAAACGACGTGACCGACTCAGAGGATAGGTACAACAAATCGGCGTCATCTTATTTTGTTTGATTGCCAGGCATCCGACCTACTTTCGACTACAAAAAGTATCTGTGGTGTCTGCGTGTTCTTCTCAATGGTCGTCCGGCTCATCCTGCTTTGTCGCGTGTACAGTGCCGTCTGGATGCTCTGGTGGACTATAGAGCGTGTACAACCGAAGTGCTTCCTCCTCTGAAGTATTTGTGACGTTGTGTTCGACTCCAGCAGGAATCACTACGATATCATCGTCTTCAAGGGAAATCTCTTCGTCGTCGAGAACTACTTGCGCGGTCCCTGCTTCGACCCGGATGAACTGGTCGATATCTGAGTGGGTTTCTAACCCGATCTCTTCGCCCGGCTGAAGGGTCATGAGAACGAGCTGGGTGTTCTCACCGGTGTAAAGTACCCGGCGATAATCCTCGTTTTCCAATGTATCCTGTTCGATGTTAGTAGTGTATCCGTTCATGGTGACTCCATTCTCGGTTTAGGGGTGGCTGCTTGCAACGCGATGAGCGTGAAGAATACACGCCGCAATCATTTAAAAACCAGACCGGCGCCTGCGCGGTGAAAAGTCTTAATGGCCTACAGAAAGCCGCCAAGCGTCTTTCTTCAGCGGGATGTTCCGAACATTATCTTTCTCTGATAGAACGCGGATCGCGGCACTGTCTAGTTCAGCACCTCCTCAGCCGGCGTTCGGCCATTGAGCGCTTGATTCGGTCGATCGTGGTTATAGTGGTGTCTGAAGCGTCTCAGCCAGCGGCGTGCGCTGGCTGGACTGCCCCGCCAGAACGAGTGAAAGCGGTCGATCCGCATCGACACGGTCTGAAACCACTTTTCGATGTGGTTTCGCTCGCTGTAGTCGAGCTGACCGCTCAATTCATGACGAGCGAGGGCAGTCAGGTAACCGCCAGCATCGACGAGAAACTCTGTCTCGGCGATATCGTGTTTCTCTGGAGATCGATGCAGGAACGCGCGCGCGCGCGGGTCAGTCCCGCGGCGGCTGAACACGTCGATTTCGAGAAGTAGCTTTGATTCTGTGTCGATCGCGGCGTACAACCACTTCTTTTCGCCGTCTACCTCAATCTGTTTCTCGTCAACCGCGACCCGCGACGGCTGCGCCGTCGGCGGGTCGCTCTGGGCCTCCGAGAGTGTATGCGTCCAATTCCAAATTGCGCCGTGAGAACGGTCAATACCGAGTAATTCGAGCACTGCGACGACCTCCCGAACTGACAATCTCATCGAATGCAGTCGCACCCCGAACACCCTGACGGGTGTCGGGGTGCGCTCGTTCTCCCAAACCTCATCACAGTCCACGTCTAAGGTCTCTCTGAGCAGGTCGGCGAGTTGCATGGACACTTCTCGCCACCACCTGCTCGTTCCTCAAACTCTCATCTAGACAGTGCCCGGATCGCTAAATGAGCAGATCTACTGAACAGTTGGTTCACCTGTTTTGGCATGAAATAAACGATGGCGTCGTGGTGAACTACCCTGCCCTACCGCGCTCGGGCTTACCCAGCCCTCGCTTGTTAAGGACAGGGCTTCCTGCTTCGGTGTCGGAACGTGCAGGGAACGTCCCCACAGCGTCCACAAGACGCGGAGCGTCTCGTGCGGCCCGGCAGAACGCTGTTGGCGTTCTGCGGACGGTTCCAGACTCCACAGGCGGCTTCCCTTGACAGGTGGTTCGGAGTGTCCCACTCCTACCGGTTCGACACTCGGCCACAACCGACGATGCACGCTTGTTGTCGCGTTTGAACACCGCCGGAGGCGTGGTGAGTATCTTATTCTCACCTTCGAACGAAGAGATAATAAGGGTGCCGATTCTCACGAAACCAAGACGTGCGGGCGTTGTCTCCCCTCCCTGCTCGCTTCGCTCGCTGAGGAAGGGGGCTTAGCGCCCTCAATTACAGCTAAACTTATCCTCTGTATCTCGCACATCTATTCCGTCAATATTCTGTTTGTTCGTTGAGTTGTCGCGAGATACAAAGCGCGAATCGGGTACCGACCACCGGCCATTTTGGAAGAAGTCTGTTCGATCGACTCCAAACGTCTACCTGTCTGTTGTATCGCTGCTACGACGCGTCTGCGCCGGTCGTCAATCGCGAGGTAACGGTGTTCGCCATCCACCCACCAACTCGACCGCATACCAGACCAAAGATGGGGGCGACGCACAGTGCCAGTCCACTGGCTAAAACGACGAATACGACTCTCGACAGCGATGGCCATGTCACCGTAGCATCACTGAGAACGGTGCTGAATACTGCCACGAGCAGCGTGAGTACTGCGACAACACCAGCAAGAACACCAGTACGGAGTCCGGCAGCACCCGGGTCCATCGAACGGATTGCAGCGATGACTCCCGCGATGAACGCGCCGATTATCATGATACTTCCACCAATGGTCGCCTCCGAATCCGGCAGCCAGTTCACAACGACAGTGGCGGGTAGCGAGGCGAGTGCGCCGATTATCGCGAATCGCCATGCCGCAGGGAGAGTGCGGACACGGAGGGACGACGGGGACATTCGTGTCAAAGAATTGATTGAGGAATACAATATAATTTTCGGAGAATTGAGGACGCGAGATTCACCGACAAATCAAACTCTTGTACCCCCCACTTCAGGTCTGGCAGCTTAGTCAGTTAGTCGAAGGCGGACAAACGGGAGACGGTTGCTGAATACACGCTCTATCTCGGTCACTGTGATTTTATTATATGTGTAATCTACAGTATTACAGCGAGGGTGCCTCGGGGCTTGACCCCGAGGGTGAATCGCGTAAGCTTTATTATCTTTCCTAACGTGTTTAAAGCTACAGTTGCACGAATTAAAGACCGTAATTCGTCGCAACTGTGCGCAGTTGCGGAGGAATGTGGCTCTCTCAAAACCCACGTCTTCGGCGTGGTGCGACGGACGCCATCGGGCCGTGGTGGAGCGGCCGACCCTCACGGACACACCGCGTGTTCGGGTGTGAATTCCAGCTGACCCATCTCGGGAAGTCCGAGGGGAATTACATTCGCCTGCGGCCATATGGCCCGTTTCTGGGCTTGCCGCCAACACGGTGAAGCCACAGGGCGTGCCCCCGTGGTACTTCACTACATAGGAACGTATGAAATGGTACACTAATCACTATAGCACGGGCGTGCGAAATACAACGTGCGTATCTCTCAGAGCCGGTTGGGTGGGGGAACCCGCTGCTTTCTACTGGGACTAGTCAGCCCACTCTCACTGTCTACGTAATGAGTCGAGAGCGGGGTCGGCATCAAGGATAGCCGCGAGAGTGGGATGTATCTCGTCGATCATCTCCGCAGGTTCGACCAGTTGACGGTCGGTATCATACTCGATGAGCTCCGCTGCCTGTAACTTCTGGAGGTGAATATGATGCAGCGATATCTGAATCCGTTCCATGACCTCGCTAGCGAGCTCTTCGAGAGGTGCATGATGATTGTGTTTGGCAATGGCGTGCATGAGGTCACGCATGGTGAGCGAACGATCTTGTTCTAAAAGTTTTGCAAGAATGACACGACGCTGTCTATCTGAACAAACGTCAAGAATGGTGTCATAATCAGGGACACCGTCACTCATCTTCTCAGCTGACATCGAAATATCACTCACATCTGAGTACACGGAACTGGAGGATAGCCCGTTGCCTTGTCTGTACAAGGTTTTATATCCCGGTCTGGATGGTCACTCGGAATCTGGATGTTCGGCGACGAGGGTGTTGGCGATAAGCCTGTCATAGCCCTTCCGCATCCGTTGGGATAGCGCCTGCTGTGAGATACCGAGTGTGGAGGCGACTTCGTCCAAGGACGATTCGGCTGGCGATTCGTAGTAGCCGGCTTCCCATGCCTTCACGAGCGCATCGTGTTGTTTTTCGGTGATACCAAATTGATGGGCCGGACTGGGTTGGGTGACCTCATGAAGGCGTTTCACCTGGAATGGAATACCACTGTCTTCGCAATGTGTTCGGAACATGGTGAGCTGCGAATGGTCATCGAATCGCATGTGCACGTTCCAGGTGTCCTCTGTGCCGACTGCTTCGAGAATCACTGCCCCGATCTCCCTGTAGGCATAGACGACCGATTCGATATTTTCCGTCCACTCGGCCCGATAGAGCGTGGCGTTGTCGAAGGAATCCAACCGTCGGAGGTCACGAACTGATGGGTCTGATTCGGTCGCTTCCTCGAAATCCTTATCGGGGACCTTCGACACCCAAAAGTGGGGCGTCAACATCTCCTCAGAGGCGACGACACGTTCAATTTCGATAACGGCATTGGGAACCGTAGCGAGGGTTTCCTCCAGGGCGAACGCACTCGTCGGGAGGTCAAATTCGGCAAAGAGGCTCATGTGGGACGTCCGATGTGGAGCTGGATAAACCCAAGGCCGGGTAACTCGAGAGGACCTGGCGGTTTCTCATATGTACCAATCTGTTGCATACACACTCTGTATCCAGAAAGCCACTCTTGACAGTATTCAGGTAGAAGGCTACGTTCTTTCCGAAGAGAAGGTGTGAATGTCCCATGATAGTGGGTCGATTTGGTTCTAATTCCACTCGATGGATTCGAGAAACTCGTCTAACGTGTCTGTGAGTTCATCGACTTCCTTGCCATCCTCGTTGGCTGAGTAGCGGACGATGAAGACGTCTTTTTCGTTTGCTTCATGAGTCGTATCGACTCCGTGGACGCCTTTCCAAATCCCTGTAATCTCGACTAAACCATACGTCTCGTGCTCGTACGTTTCCTCTCGTTCAATTACCCTGTCAGATCCGGAGCTGGGCAAATCTTCTGAGTCATCCATTTGGATTCATGCTCTACGTGTGCTTTTCTCCCACTACTCGTCCGTGTGCAGCCGCTGTAATTCGCAGTCTGTCGGGTACTTTTTTGATACGGTGCATGTCGCTGGGATTCTCTTCGACTATCAGTATTTTGATTTCTAATCATCTATTACACTAGTGCGGCTTCAGCCCTGAACTGCTAGCTTTATCTGCGTAGAGCGCCTCTAGGGTGTGTTCAGAAATTCTCTGGAGTAAATCATGCCACGAACACAACAGTACTCTGTCGATCTGTCTGCCGATGAACGAGCGGAGCTGAATGCGATGCTTTCAGCGGGCACGTACAAAACGCGGGAACTCACACGCGCACGGTGTCTCTTGCACTCGGATGACGGCTTGACTGACCAGCAGGTCAGTGAAGCCGTCGGTTGTCATCCCGGCACAGTTGGACGCGTCCGGAAACGCTACACCGAGGACGGCCTCGCGGCGATCACTCGCCGCAAGGCCGACCGCGTCTACGAGCGTAAACTCGACGGACGTGAAGAAGCACATCTCATTGCATTGGCCTGCAGCGATCCACCGGAAGGACGGTCTCGCTGGTCGCTGCATCTCTTAGCCGAGCACTTCGTCGCCCTCACCGAGATCGACGTTGAGTCGATCTCTCACGAGACCGTTCGACAGGTCCTGAAAAAACACGACTGCACCCTCACCGATCAAAATCGTGGGTGATTACGCCTGAAAACAGCGCCGCCTTTGTCTGCCAGATGGAGGAAGTCCTCGATCTCTATCACGAACCCTACGATCCACGCCGCCCGATCGTCTGTTTTGACGAGTCCAGCAAGGAACTGCACAAAGAGGTCCGCGACCCGCTCCCGGACGTGCCGGGAGCGGTCGCTCGGTACGACTACACGTACGAACGGAATGGAACACGCAACCTCTTCGTGATGAGCGAACCGCTGAGCGGCTGGCGGCACGTCGAGGTAACGAAGCGGCGGCGCAAGCAGGAATTCGTCCAGCAGATGCAAGCGCTCGTGGATGATCACTACCCGGATGCAGTCAGCATCCGGGTAGTAATGGACAATCTGAACACGCACCAGCGGTACGCCTTCTACGAACATCTTCCACCAGAGGAGGCTCGTCGGTTGCTCAGCAAGCTCGAATTTCACTTCACGCCGGAACACGGGAGTTGGCTGAACATGGCAGAGATCGAGTTCAGCGCCTTGTGGACGGAGTGTCTTGATCGGCGCATTCCTGACGCAGCGACACTCCGTGCGGAGGTCGCTGCGTGGGAACGTACCCGAAACGAGGACGAATCCGTGATCAACTGGCAGTTCACGACCGATGACGCTCGCATCAAACTCCATCAGCTATATCCAGCAAATCACGATTGAAGGCGTACTAGTAGAACCCTCACCATTGACAGTTATCCGATAACCGGAAAACATGAACGTGAGTTGATCTGCCGTTCGATTGGGTGGATTTGAAAAAAGCGATTCAAGAGCGTCCGGATCGATAGAGTAGTACAGCGATTCTAATTCAGATATGGATTTGTTGCTTTCCTCAGCAACCCTTTTGATCACGCGATAACTGACAGAGTTGATTTTGGTGTTTCTTCGACTCTCACTCTCGGTCTGACCAAATGCGGGGATTTCTTCGGATGTCATGATACCACTTTTGCTGCTACATTTTGGTATGAGCCTGTTTTCTATAGGTTCAATGTGGTCGTGCTCCCACTCTTTATATGTAGGAGAGTAACCTACAGAAGCGGTTATAGAGATGCGAGGAGAATACCCGCGCGTTTAGGCGCGGGATGAATTCGACAACTCGGACGGAATTCACGCTTCGATGACCAGTCCGAGATTTCTTTTCCATACATTGAAGTGGGAAGCAACCCTCTGAGAGCGGAGGAATCAGGCAGGGAATAGAGTGATTCCCGCCAGTCCGACGATGGCGGCCTGGCCGCCCCAAGCAATCAGACACTAATCGGAACCAGTCGATGACCGCCCACCCCTCACAGGGGTGACGCGGAGTCGACTGTTGGAAGCACCACGGAACGTAACTCCGAGTCTGTCGAAGCCCACTCGAGCCTCGCCGGGCACAACCAACCACGAGGGTCGACCACGGTCGAGGATAGGAGTTCAGTACCGGGGGCTTGGCACTCCCAGCAGTCCCACCCGCCACAGTCCGTGACCCCCGCACGGATTCGCACCGTGTCGAGGGTCGGTGGAACTGCTCACCTGAAATCTCCACCGCTCAGGATTCCTCCGCGTGAACGCGGAGGAGGATGTCAATCATCGTGGATAAGCGTATTGGAAAGAAGATTCCGATGCCCTCGACGAAGACGTGCTGACAACGCGTTCCGAGAAATATCGAGATTGTCAGCGAGTTCGGTGAGTGTCCGATCTCGCGGAACGTCAAAGTATCCAGCGTGGTATGCGGCTTCCAGTGCCTCTTGCTGATCTGGGGTCACGCCATACTCGGCCCGCTCTTCAGGGTTTTCCGGTCGATATACACGCTGTGGTTGAAAAGAAAACTCGTTTTCGAGACAGTAATCCCAGAATCCAGAGAGCGATTCCTCATTCGGAAACAGAATCTTCACTTCCCAATCATCACCGTCAACACTCGCGGCTTCTAAGACAGTTGCCTTCGCGTCGGAGACTGCAGTAATTAGATTTGGCACGCTCATTTCCCACGTTACTCGATAGAACCGCTCTTCTTCCTCTTCATCGCGACCTGCTTGCTCTTCTTGCTCTTCCAAAGTGAGTACTTCTCGAACCATATCGTCGTCACGTAAGGCTTGCTCGAAGTTGGTGAGATCCTCTCCGAAAGCCCAAAAGTACGGAGTGACGTGCGATTCGCCCCCGACGACACGTTTGATTTCGATTCGTATCTCTGGTGCCACCGTTAATGTGTCTGCTAAGACGAATTCATCTGCGGGGACGGTGAATTCCGTGAGAATACTCATTGCCAGTACGATTTCTACGGGAATAGACGTAAAAAATATCCCCACGTGACTTGGTCTGTGAAAGAGGCATCCAGTTCATATACTGAATTGTTATGCATTAGGTTCAGGCAGCTCAAACGAGATTTCCGTGCGGAACTCATTCTCTGCATTCACCTATCGAAATTCTGTTGACTGATCAAACTACGTTTGTCAAAACAATCATTCGGGCGACGAGGACTCGCTGCAGCCTTCGAGCGGAGAATCAACAAACGGCAAACCGATAGCGACTGAAACAGCCACCAGGTGAGAGACTTTTTGTTCACGAAAGCAGCCAGTCAGCACTCCACTCTTACCAACGACTCGCCAGTTCTAATCTCGTCTGCTGACTCGATGGAAATTCTGCTATCCCATAAGAGCGTGAAACAAGTATGGGACGCAAGAGACCGAGATCTATTCCGTGCCCGAGAGCACGTGCTGCTGACTGGTCCGAGTGCGTAGGAAGCCGAGTCCTGGGCAGTACAGCCCGACTGCCGCCAGGAGCGGCAGTCGGGAAAGCCCGCATAGGTGAATCTCTGTTTCACGCACCAGCGTTCCGAGGTGAATCCAATGTTCATTGGAATCGACGTACACAAGCGGTACTCACAAATCGCAGTATTGGACGAAACGGTGAGATCGTCGAAGAGGTTCGCGTCGAAAACGCGAACCTCGACGACTTTGCCCAGCAGTACGTTGGGTCAAAAGCCGCGCTTGAAGCGACCAGCAACTATTACCACATCCACGATACGCTTTCAGAGTATCTGGATGTGACCGTCGCTAACCCCGGCGAATTAAAACTGATCTCCGACTCAGATAAGAAAACTGACCGCGTCGACGCGAAACAACTCGCTCGGATGGTTCGGTTGGGCTCAATCCCTGAAAGCTACGTCCCAACCGATGAGGTTCGGCAAGCCCGCGCACTTGTGCGCGGGCGCCAGAAGCTCGTTGAGAACCGGACTGAGTATGCGAACAAGATCCACGGTTTGTTGAGTGATCACGGGATCACTCAGGAGGTGAAACCGCTGAGTGTGGAGGGACGAGAGTTCCTGGCGGAACTCTCGCTCCCGGCGCCGTGGGATACGTTGTTGGAGTCGTATCTGGAACTCATTCAGGCGCTCACCGAGCAGATAGAGTCGTTGGAAGCGGAGATCGAGGTGCGGGCTGGGTCTCTGAAGGAGACCCAGCTCCTGATGACGATTCCTGGTGTGAGTTACTTTACGGCGTTGACGATTTACGCGGAGTTGGGAGAGATCGCACGGTTCGACCGGGCCAAGGAGGTCGTAAGTTACGTTGGGTTGAACCCGATAATCCGCGAGTCTGGCGACTCGCGGTTTGAGGGAAGCATCTCGAAGCGAGGATCAGGACGAGTCCGGTGGCTGCTTGTTCAAGCGTCGTACACAGCGGTTCATACGTGCGAAGACGAGTACCTTAGCCGGTTTTACAACCGATTAGCCCGAAAGAAGAACTCGAAAACAGCGATTGTAGCAACCGCTCGGAAGCTGCTGGTTTCAATGTATCATATGCTGGACCGTGAGGAGGTGTACGATCCACCAGGGGTGAGTGCCTGAGCGCCGCCGGGGCGGCGCTCATTGGCCGGCTGGTGGGTAACGTTAGCGACTGCTCTCACTACCAAGAAGTCTCCCGCCTGGTGGCTGTTACAGTAGCAATCGGTTCGCAGGTTGTCGATTCTACGCTCGAAAATTACAGCAAGTCCTCGTCGCCCGAAGAATTATCTTAGCAAACGTGGTTTGTTTAACCAGCAGAATTTCCATAGGTGAATAGATAGCGCGAATTCACCAATCGGGAAGAGTGGGATTTAGCGGTGGCGGTGAGGGTGCCAAGCCCCCGCCCTCAAGGAGCCGCCGAAGGCGGCGAGTAGGGCAGGGTAGTTCACACCACGGAAATCGCAAGGACAGCAACTCCGGCGATCCCGGCGACGATGCCAGTTCGGCGAGCCAACCGCTCACCCCATGATACTGCCCGTTCGAGCGAGAGCACCACCGTGATGAGCGCCATCCAGACGATGTTCATCGAGCCCACGACCACCATGAACGCGAACAGCGCCCAACAGCACCCGACGCAAAAAACGCTGAACTCCCAGCTCATCCGGGCGGCTCCGCGAACTCCCGGCCGATGGTTACTCATCAGGAACCCGAGCGGCGACCGGCAGTACCGGAGACACCGGTATTTGTATGGAGACATCTGATAGCCCGCCAAGAGAAGGAGTGTCCCACCCATCAAGAACCCGGTGTACTGGTCGGCGACGGTCGCGAGCGGCACCACCGCATTGACGACGAGTGGCACGACCCCGGTCAGCGTCCAGACGAGTACGTACGTCCCCATGAACGCAGCGACCCGGGCAGCCTTCCTTCCTTTCGTCGTCCCCTCGATCGTCTTGTAGTACAGTCGGAAGAGAGGCACCGACGACGGGTACATCATGGCGATCATCATCACGGCCCACATGACAAGGTAGAGACCAACGCCGGTAAAGCCATTCTCGAGCGCCATCGCCTCTGGCGCACCTGGATCGGACATCTGCATGTCCATCGCTCCGCCTGGCATCGGGAGCCAGCGTTTGATGAGTACCAGCCAAGCGAAAACGGCAATGACGTAGGTGACGAGCGCAATGGCTGGAATGTTGTCATAATGGAACCGTTCTCGGAACGAGTCTGTAATAGGCATGATCGAGCGATTGGCCAATCTTCTGACCTTGATCAGGCGTTGGCGAGCTCGAAGTCACCGAGGAACGAGTTGTTCCCCGAGACATCCCACGTGAACGCCTCGTCGTAAGAGACGGTCGCGGTAGTCGATTGGCCAGTGTTCATCTCGTGGCTCGCCGTCAGCGGATGAGGCGAGACCGTACCGAGTTCGCCGTTGAAGCCGTGTTTCCCGACCGCTTCTACGGAGACGATGTCGCCGATCTCGACCGAGAAATCCGTCTCGTCCCGGGAGAAGGTGAACGGAGCGGTCGCGACCTCGGCGCTTTCGACATGTGCATCGGCAGCGGCTCCAAAGATGCCCCCAGCCCGGCCGAGGTAGATGTCCTCGAGGGCGGCCCGCTGGTCGTCGTCGGCCGCTTCGTCAACGAGGAGCACCACGTCCCACCCCGTGTCTGGAGCGAACATGACGTCCTCCTCGGTACGGACGAGCATCGCTGCGTTGAGACCGCCCAGATCGATATCGCCGTAGTAACCGTCCTGAACGTGGAAGAGGAGTGACGCAGTGCACACGCCGTCGTCGGGTGGTTCCATTGCGATGCACTGACACATGACGTCACAGTTGCACGCTTCGACGTAATCGCCGCTGATGGTCCATTTCTGAGTCATCGATGTACTATCATGCCCATTGGCACCACTCTACATGATAAAGATATCTGCAAGAAGTATGCCGCGTTTGAGGCACACGGTGCAATCTACAGTTGGACATCGTCAACCGCCTCGGGGTCAAGCCCCGCGGCACTCTCGCTGTATCCGTGTAGAGAATAACGAATTGCCCCTCTGTATCTCGCACACCGCTTCTGACAGTGATTCGGCAGTTTGCTGTGCCTCTGCAAGATACAGCGCGCGAATGCGACACGAGATTACGAACGACCACAGCATTATCCCGCTTGCTTCCCTAGGGAACAAGGATGGCAAACACGGAAAACGGACGAGAGAAGCAAGCAGACGACGAGAACCGACGCGAGGACGGAGTTCCGGACTCGCTTCCTGAGTGCCACCGTCGAGGCTGCACTGAGAGGGCGACGTTTGTCGTCCTCGAACGATATCAGGAAGAAACCGGGCACGGTGCCGTTGAGGCAGAGGCCGTTCTCTGTCAGGAGCATGCCGACGAAGAGAGTCCCACGAATCTTGATCGCAGTTACGCGGATTACGTGTTTCGTGTCGAGCCTCTCCAAGAGACGCTGGACATGGACACAGCATGATCAAACGGATATAGTTCGATCACTCCTGTCGTGCTGAATCCATGCTCTGTACCTTGCACGACGCTTCTGACAACAGTTCGGTGGTTAGTCGAGTCTCTGTAAGAAACAAGGCGCGAATACGTCAGAGCGAGTCGACAAAGTCGCTCAGGACTTGATTGAACCGATCGGGCTCCTCCACGGTGATACAATGACCGCTGTCTTCGAAGCGTTCGAATCTCGAATCGGGAATGAGTTCCGTCGCGTATTCGACGGCTGCGACGGTTCGCCATTTTTCGTCCGCCCCAGCGCACACCAGCGTCGGGATGTCGATATTGGGGAGCATATCCCGATAATCCCGGAGCAATCCGAGCAGCATCGCCGCCTGAATGAGCGGTGACGTCCGGGAGTCCTCGTCGAACATCATGGTTTGGAGCTCCCTTGACGGGGGATCTTTCAGCAGCGCCTCTATGTTCTGTTCAATGAGATCCGTTGGATCTGTCTGGAGACGACCGAGAGCGTCCGCGAGCCCCTCCACAGTGTAGGTCCCGCAATCGTAGTCTTCCCGTTTCAAGGGAGAAGGTTCCATGTCGATGTCGACGAGTGCTCGGATCCGGTCGGTGCCGAATTGATCCACGTATTCCCACGATACGATCGCGCCCAACGACCAACCGACCAGAACAACCCCATTGAGATGAAGTTGCGTGAGGAATTCCCGGAGCATGCATTTCGATCATGCGATCATCTCCCTGCACTCCTTTCGTCTCGAGGAAGGGCAAACCTAGATGTCTCAAGCGGCCCTATCTGGACCGATGTCGATGGATGACTTCAACTTAGAGGAGATGCTTGAGACGCGTGGTTCACAACTGAAAACGAACCTCCCTGGCGTGGTCGTAACGACGAAACTCACCGACGCGGATGTGGACGAACTGGAAGCGGTTCACCGCCGACAGTTGGAGTATGCACTCGAACACGCCGAAGAAGCGAAGGAAGCGACTCGAATGTGAACTACTCCGCCCTCCCGCGCTCGGGCCTCCCCGGCCCTCGCTTGGTGCGGACGGAGCGTCCTGTTTCTGTGTCGGAACGTGCAGGAACAGATCCCACAGCGTCCACAAGACGCGGAGCGTCTCGTGCGGCCCGGCAGAACGCCGTACGGCGTTCTGCGGACGGTTCCAGACTCCGCAGGCGACTTCCCGTTACAGGTGGTTCGGAGTGTCCCACTCCTACCGAATCAACACTCGGCCACAACCGACAATGCACGCTTATTGTCACGTGTGAACACCGCCGGAAACGTGGTGAGCATCTTACTTTCACCTTCGAACGAAGGAATAATAAAGGTGCCGATTCACACGAAACCAAGACGTGCGGGTGCTGTCTCCCCTCCCTGCTCGCTTCGCTCGCTGCGGATAGCGCGGGACCGTCGGTCCCGCTGACCATGCGAACGGCGTCGCCGTGAGCAGAAGGGGGGTTAGCACCCTCAATTACAGGTAATCAAAGACATTCAGGCCTGAGAATTCCCGTTTTGTATTGGCACTCAGCAGCGCCGAACAACGTGTGTGACAGGACTGGACGACCATGTCTCCTCCGGCCCGATGTCGGTGGTCACAGAGGTGTGCTGGTTCCAGGGAGGGCAGTAGCACTGATCATAGTCGGGAGAGAACCACGGTTGTAATTAAGTTCGCTTCCAACGAACTCTCTGGTGGTGGCACCACGTGCCGACACTCGTGCAATGGTTGCTCCTCCTACTTGGTGGATTCGTTGCGTTGACAGCAATCGGAGGCGGGATTGCGATGGCAACTGGCCTCGATCCGCTTCCACAGGAATGGCTCGTGGGAACCCCGTTCGACACCTTCCTCCTCCCGGGTCTGCTGCTGGCAGTACTGGTCGGTGGCAGTACAGCCATTGCCACCTACGCGATGGCAACGAGTCCGCAGGCTGGAGCACTCCTCTCAGTGGTCGCTGGCGGCCTCTTGATGGCCTGGATTGTCATTGAGGTTCTGCTCCTTAACCAGCCATCATGGACCACGACCGAAGGGATTTACTTCGTCATCGGGGCAGCCATGGTGATCTTGGGGGTTTTCCACGGCTGGTCGTAATGGGATACACCCCACCCTCTGTATTCACCTATGGAAATTCTGCTGACTGAATAAACCACGTTTGCTAAGATAATTATTCGGGCGACGAGGACTCGCTGCAGTCTTCGAGCGGAGAATCAACAATCGGCAAACCGATAGCGACTGAAACAGCCACCAGGTGGGAGATTTCTTGTCCACGAAAGCAGTCGCTCACACTGCCGAAGGCCCTCATAACCAGCCCTCAGGGAGTTCTTCTTGATTGTTATGCAGCAGTCTGAGCAGCGGCTCAACCTCCTCAAATTCAGAGCCTCTTTCCACTCTATTTTCCTCAGGATACCAATCGACGAACCCATGGTCAGCTAACTTCGGGAGATGGGCGTGCTTCACTTCGACAAGGAGCATTTCCTTCTGCTTCTCACCTATGTTCAGCTCACCAATATGTATCAGTGGTTCACGTAGCAAGGTAAGTAGTAGGCGGCGGCGCTGGATATGACCAATCGCCCAGAGATAGCGATCAAATTCAGTCATAAATAAACCCAACGTAGGTGAAGGCAAGAGGATGTGCCAAGCAGTAGCAGGGGCGATCGTTCACAAAAGAATCAAAGCGGATGCCACGGGGCTTGACCCCGAGGCGGTTGATGGTCTATTCAGCGTTCAGTTCACAGATCTACTGATCGGATGATCCGGCGTAGATTGGCCAGAACATGCGAAATCGATCAACTGAACGCATCCTTTTTATCCAGCTTCGGTGACGTGGACGGCGCCGTCACGGGTCACGGTCACGTCGTAGCCGACGTAGGTGAATTCGATCTCGAGCGGCTTGGTGGTTTCATCCTTGCTCGCCCCCTGGAGGAGGGTGTCCAGTACGTCAGGGTCGATTACGTCGTACAGTGGCACCTCAAGGTCCACGGGATCGACGCCTTCGTGGGCAGCCACGGATTCGATGATGGCGATGCTCGGCGACTTCGTTTGCACGGGTGACACAACGGGCATATGATTGACGGCTATCTCCACGTTTTGTTTTACTATAAGAATGTTGGAATTTATCGTTTCAATTCTGTCGTAACAAACCCCGAACGCGAACGATCCTGGCGTACCGCTGGAAACGCGCGCAATAAATACCCTCGATGACCGATTCTGAAGCCGGTGGCTCGCGTGACCGGTCACTCGTTGGCGACGTCGGGCTCGAAGTGGACCGACGGCTCATTGTACTCGTTGCGCAGCAGGATTTCGTCGCTCACGTTGAATCCCAGTTCATCGATTTGGTGGGCGATCCGCGTGATATCGTCGTTGGCTGTGCCAGTGACGAGGATGTGGGCGTTATTCACTCCGGTCATTAACTCGCGGACGTTCACGACCCCATCAAGGCCGAGTGTCTCCCGGACTAGGCGTTCACGGTCGGTAATCGGCGCCGTACAGATGAACAGGACAAGCAGTGGGTAGCCAGCCTTATCGTAGTCGATTTCCGTGCGATAGCCCTTGATAACCCCCTGTTCTTCAAGCGCGGCGATGCGCTTGCCGACGGTGCTGGCGGAGACGTCCACCCGCTCGCTGATCTCGGCATTCGTGTGGTGGCGTGCATCCTCTTGTAGCGCCCGGAGGATGGCCCGATCGACCTCGTCCAGACTGGCGTCAGTCATAGGAGGCCCACGCTCCTACATCTGAAGTGGTTCTTGTTATTGTGTGACATAGATGGGATCGGTGGTTAGGTTCAGACACGCAGTTACGCGTATGATTGGTCTCACTCCTGGGTGGGTAGACAGTTTGATTCCTACTAGCTTTGGGAGAACCGGTATCTGGCTAGCCTGGTTACAGCGGAGGCAGCAGTGCAGGTATCGATGGCACGGCCACGTCGCCACCACAACCCATGACCCCACCAACAAGCGGACCACCCGTATCGGGGTCCCAATCCACGAACAGGGCTCTGCCGGACACGTTGTATCCCCCATTGGGTCCGCCCGGTGATCAGCACCCTCAACAGGTGCTGCCAGCTCTGGGCACGACGAGCGTCAGCGGATCGGGGCTCGTCGTCGTATACACGACGTGATTCGTCGCGCTGGTTTCGGTGTAGATGCTCGACTCGAGCGCCAGCGGCGACGACGGATACCGCTGGGCGCCAACGGTCTGCCACGACCGTTGCATGACGGTAGAACACCGGAGGGCGTTGCCCTGGAGCCAACTGTACGCCGGTTGGGGCGAGGCCCCAGTTTCATAGTAGTTGCGGGCAACCCGGGTGACGTGATCGTCGCTGGTCCAGTCGTCGCCCAGCGTCGTCGCCGCGAAGGTGGCCGTCTCGAACTCGGCAGGCGTCGTGGTCCCTTGATAGGCGAGCGCCTCGAGGCCAGCGAAGGCCAGCGGGAGTGATGCGAGTGCACAGAAGCAGAGCAGGAGTGGGAGCCCGACGGCCACGACGGGCGTGACCGGTGGTGACCAGCGCCGGACGAGTGCAGGGATTGCCACCCCGGCACAGACGACGCTCGCGAGGTGGACGAACGTCTGCCCTCGGCGAGCAAAGTCAGCGTACACTGGATCGACGCCGGCGGTGACCGCAAAGCCGACCCAGGCGATGGGCGCGACAAGGAGCGCGGCTACGACCGCCCGCGTGCCAACACGGCCGATCCCCAGCGGTAGCCCCCAACACGCCAGCGCGGCGAGCACCGTCAGCGGGGCGACGTACACGAGTAGTTGCGGCGGCGTCGTCGCGGTGCCGGGGAAGAGACCCCAGACCGCGTTGGCACCGAGTATCGAGAATCCTCCGACAGCGACGGTGCCGACGGTTAGCCGGGCGTTGCGAGCGGAGGCTCGAGTCAGCCACTGCGCGCCTGCACCCAACACGATGACCCAGGCAACGAACAGGCCCGGCTTTGTGGCCAGTTCGGCGGCATACGGTGGTTGCGTCAGCGCGTAGTAGCCCCCGATGTAGAGCCAAAACGGGGCCAGGAGAGCGAGACCCGGCCCGAACGCGGCCCGCCCGTCGCGGGCGACCGCGAGTCCGACGAGCCCCACCAGCGTTAGAGCGGCCATAAACGTGCTGAGGTGGTGGGTGATCGGAAGGACGAGCAGGAACGTCGCAGTCACAAGTACCCATGCTAGGCGGCGGGTTCGAAGCACGCGCTGGCTGCCGATCGCGAGGAGCACGACGAACAGCAGGCCCAGCACCTCGTAGCTGACCGTGACAGTGCGGCGTAGGTAGATGCCCTCGAGCGCCAACGTTAGCCCGGCGGCCGTCGCCGCGATTGCGACGCGCTCTTGCTGGGTGGACAACGGCGTGCAACGCCAGACCAGCAGGACCGCAAGTACCGGCGGGAGCGCGCCGACCACGGCGATGCTCGGCTGGGCGAGCCAGAGCGGTGCCACGCCGGTGACGCTGGCCGCTATCGCAAGGAGCGTCGGAAACACGTAACCATGGGGACCAATCCCCGCGCCGGTGAGCGTCCCGGTCGCGATCGTATCACGGGCCTGGGCGGCGAACATGAAGCCATCCGGATTAAATGGATACGGCGTCCAGAAGAGGGGGAGCAGCCGGGCCGTCACCGCCACCGCGAGCACCGTCACCGTGGCTTTCCACACACGACGGGAACTCATTAGTCGGTATACGTGAGCGTTGATGAGTTAGTTATTTCGACTATCCGGGTTAGTCATCTATCGTTCTACTGGCACATAATTCCACCAATCCCTATGAAAGGTGAGTTTTGGCCCACTGCTCGAGTTTTCCGCTCACAACCGTCTCCACGACGCGAATCCGAAACGCAGCCCGAGCCGATCCAGCGCCGCGCAGACTCGAGTCGCTGACAGGACTTCGTGCGATTCGTCCCCACCCTGTTTGGTCGCCACTGCCGTGGCTCACTCCTTGAAAGTGGGGGCTTCCCACCTCAAACCGCTAAAGCAACTGCCGCCGCTGGCTACTGTTCCCAGAGTTGCGCAGCGGGTGTTCCACAGCATTCGCAGATGACTGCCATATTCTCTTTATATCTATCCGATGTGAGGCTACCGTCACCGCAGAAAGCACATGTTTGGCCCACCAATTTCTCAACTAACTTGTCACCGTCGTCCACCTTCTCGACCCCTTGCATTCTCAGTTGAGACATTCTATATCAGATTTATATATTTATTGGCCGAAAGCCAATTCAAAGCTATCTTTCTGCGAGGATAGAATTCCGCCATGAACGGCTGTCTCTTACCCAGACGTCTATGTCGTCTCAGACGAGCGTTACAGACCCTCTTGCTCCTGTTTTGAGATTGAACTATCTAGTTCAGTCGTGATCCGAGCGATGATACCGATAGTGGCTTACTGAATTCGGGTGAAACAGAGGTGCCAAATTGCCCCATCTAATGGACTAGAAAACTGAATTCAACTGATTTCTGTCGCACGTACCTATCCATATCTGTCACGTTGGCAGTTCGATTGGTGGGTAAGAGACAGGCGCTACGCTAGGAAGGAGGGCACTAGCAACTTCAGTGGGTACGCCCATGAATTTGGCCGCCTTCACAGATAATATATGCGATGGCACTACAAGGAGATGAACACCGACGTTTACGACCATTGGTAAACTCCTGTCAAGAATTTAGTTCACGATGCTTACCAGTCACCTATGATGTATGTAGTGATTCCATCTACTTTGGAATTGCTTTGTAATGAATACTTTGGTATTTCTTTGTGATTGAAGCTTCTTCATCCTCCTAATCATAAAATTGCGTGACATACTCTAATTGAGGAGTATGGATATGCTAATCTCAAGTGAGAATACTTATGTGGTTCTACAATCAGGATCAGTACGCATCAATTTACATAACATACAAATGTCCACCAAGCAGAAATCACAAGTTTTGGAGGGTGCTGAAGATGGGGAAAACGGAACCGTACTCCGACATCGATCTGCCGATAACTTCCTCCTTGATCGGGAGTCCGAACTCGAGCCCGAGTTGACCGTCGTTATGCCGACGCTGAACGAGGAAGATGGTATTGGACAGTGTCTCGATTGGATCAAAGAAGCAATCGAAGAGCTTGAAGTGCCAACGGAGATCATCATCAGCGATAGTTCGACTGATCGCACGCCGGAAATCGCCCGTGAACACGGGGCGATCGTCGTCGAACCCGACCAGGGTGGGTACGGGTACGCCTATCGATATGCCTTCGAGCGTGCTCGTGGGGACTATATCGCGATGGGTGACGCTGACACGACGTACGACTTCCGGGAGATTCCTCGGCTGCTCGCCGAACTCGAGGATACCGGCGCGGATATGGTGATGGGAAGCCGTCTCGATGGCGAGATCAAACCCGGCGCGATGCCGACGCTTCATCAGTACATCGGGAATCCGATGCTGACGAGGTTCCTGAACCTATTCTACGGTGCAGGAGTGAGTGACTCACACAGCGGTTTCCGGATCTTCACGCGGGAGGCCTACGAAACGATGGATCTGGAGACGACGGGGATGGAGTTTGCCAGTGAGATGATCATGGAAGCCGGCGCCCAGGATCTGAAGATCGCGGAGACGCCGATCATCTATCACGAACGCGAGGGTGAAGAGACCCTCGAGAGTTTCAAAGATGGGTGGCGACACGTCCGCTTCATGCTGGTGAATGCGCCCAGCTATCTGTTCTCGGTGCCGGGTCTCCTGCTGGGCCTCGTCGGAATGGCTGTGATGGGAATCGCTGGCAGTGGGGTATCAATCGGCGGTGTAAATCTTGGTATCCGCTCGATGATTGCGGGGAGTCTGTTGACAATCGTCGGCTATCAGATCGCTAGTCTCGGGGTGTTCGCAGCTGTGGCGAGCGATCCGATTCGGCAGCCCGAAGATCCAATCACGGACTGGGTGACGAATTCGCTGTCGCTCGAACACGGCGCGACGGCCGGGCTGGCGGTGTTCGGCGTTGGCAGTGTGTACGCGGGCACGTTGGTCTACCAATGGATCTCGAGCGGATTTTCGTCGCTCTCGTTCACGATGAGCTCACTCGTCGCGTTCACGGCAATCGTCGTTGGACTTCAGACGGTGTTCTCGTCGTTCTTCCTGAGCGCTGTGAACCAGTAAGTGGTATTGGTATCTTCCACCGCTTTCAGACGCGGACATCCGCTCTCTATCTTTAAACAGCGAGATTCTGTCGCCGTTTGCAGCGAGGAGACTGTCACTTGTCAGGCGATCCACGAAGCATAACGCTCTTTGGACGATCAGATAATCATTAGTTGATGAAATTATCTGATCAACAGCTTTTACTCACGGGCGGTGCCGGGCTTGTCGGTGCCGAACTCGCTACACAGCTTAGCAGCACAAACGACCTCATCGTCGTCGATAATCTCTCGAACGGGATTCGAGAGGAGGTTCCCGGTGACGCATCGTTCATCGAGGCGGATCTCACGGAGCCAACGACGCTTCAAGAGGTCGTCACCCCTGATCTTGATGCCGTTATCCACTGTGCAGCTGCAGACAAGTACGTCAACAGTGACGACCCCCGACAGCAGTTCGAGACGAACGCCGGCATGACGCATTCGCTGCTCGAGCGGATGGACGAGGTCGGCGTCGACAACATCGCCTTTACCTCCTCGTCAACGGTGTACGGCGAGGCACCTCGACCGACGCCCGAGGATTACGCGCCGCTCGAGCCGATCAGTGTCTACGGCGCAGCGAAACTCGCCGAGGAATCGTTGCTCTCGGTCTATGCTCACGCTCACGACTTCACCGTCTGGAACTTCCGGTTTGCGAACGTCGTCGGACCACGGTTCGGCGCTGGGGTTGTTCCCGATTTCGTCGAGAAACTGGATGAGAATTCCGAGGTCCTGACGATCCTCGGAAACGGCCGCCAGGAAAAATCCTATATGCATGTCGAGGACTGTGCCGCTGCCATGCGCCACGTCATCGAGCACGCGTCGGAGACGGGGACGATGCATACCTACAATCTCGGTACTCGGACAACGACCTCGGTCGATCGGATTGCTGCCATCGTCGCCGATGAGATGGGAGTCGATCCGTCCCACGAGTATACTGGGGGAGACCGCGGTTGGACGGGGGACGTTCCGAAGATGCGTCTCTCGATTGAAAAGCTATCGGCGCTTGGCTGGGAACCGACGCTGAGTAGCGACGCCGCAGTCCGGAGAGCTGCCGAGCAGTTAGTAGCTCGTCTTTAGGCGCGCGCTGACGGCTGCCAAAACCTACCTGGCGGCCTATACGGATGGAGCCTGCCGGTCTCGGTAATAGGTTCACACGAACATCTTGTACAACCTCGATGCAGAGGAAAGTTCTCAGCCTCCGCGAAGGAGCCGAGGATGTCGTGGGACTGCTCGAGTGAGCCTACGAAAATGACACGGTGGCAATCTAATTATTCGAGGACGTGACCATCGACGAGGCGCTCGAATGTGTAATCGAATCGCGTATCAGGAACAGGGACTGATTTCTACTCCGATTCGTGCGTCTCAAGCACGTCGAATTGCAATCCACTCGACGTTTCTCCCCGTCCTGGTGTAGCGGTTCGACCGCTCCAAAGATGGGTCGTCCCGTCCATCCACCGGGCGAGTTGGTAGGTTCGCGTCACAGTCGTGCCCGCCCGTGGTACTTCCGCTTCGGGAATCGTGAGATCAGATGTACCGAGGACTCGTCCTTTGGGTTCGGACATCTCTCCCGGGTCTGTGGTGAGCAGTCGACCGAGCAGCAATCGAATCGCCTCGGACGACTCTTGCTGGGGCACGAGTGGGTACCAATTCTCAGGGACGTGTGTCATCAGTCGATAGACGTCCTCGACGTCACCGTCACCGAGTGACCCCTGGACTGTCGGCTCCGACTCGTCTCCGCTGGCGCGGGCTTCGTCTCGATCGTAGGGCTGTCCGATCGATCCCTCGATTCGGTGCTCGATAGCCCACCCGACGTTCGCCATCTCATCGCGGGCGAACTCGACTTCCTCGACAGGGTCGGTTTCGAGCGAGTCCGCGAGCATCGGGGGCAAGAACAGCCCGGGTTCACCCTCCTTTCCAGTGTTGGTGAACGCGTACATGTTCCACCCGCTGTCGCCTTCCGCGGCGTCCTCTTCGACGATTGACTCGACAGGATAGGTCTTCCCGAATGTAGTAGTGACGATGAGATCCTTAATGCGAGCGAGCGATCCAACGTCCAGTTCTACGGGAACGACGAACCAGTCGTCGCCCGCGACGAGGCCGAATTCCTGGACGACGAGTTTGGGCAGGTCTTCGGCGGCCATCTCGATGGCAGGCAGATTGACTGTTCCCTCCTCAAACTCCCAGTATCGAGGCTTCGGCATCCCCGGATAGGTCGCGGCCGTCGGAACCATTCGTCGTTCCTCCGGTTTCTCTTCCTCCGGTTTCTCTTCCTCCGGTTTCTCTTCCTCCGGTTTCTCTTCCTCCGGTTTCTCCGCAGGAGTCTCGGTAGACGGTAACTCGGTTTCACCGGATTGTTGTTTGGCCTCATTTGCCAGCGATCGATTCTCCGCAACGGAGAACGAATGCCAGTCGATTCGACCCGTGGTGTACTCCTTGGCTTCGAAAACGGTCTCGTTCTCGCCCGTACCTGTCGAAACGGCGAATCGATACTCCATCCGAGATGGGTCCCACGCCGACTCCGTCGACACTTCAGGTTCATCATACAGGTCGCGATACCACTCACGGTACGCCTTGACGGCGTCCAGATATCCCGTATCAGTAGGGGAGACTCCCTCGGGCACGGGGTCGGACGTTGTCTCGTCTTCGAAAGCGTGGAACAACGCCGTGCCGTCCAGCACTCGGCCGCTGACGACCATCGAATATCGCTGGCCGTCGTCCTTGAGTTCGTTCGCGCTCCACTCGTCGGCGTCCAGCACGAACCCTTCGAGGTCGGATGGTTGCACCGGGGTGGAATCCTGTTTGATCACGTCGTGCGTACCGAGCAATCGGAGGAAGTGTTCGCCCGCTTCGGCCGCTTGCCGGACATCGATTCTGTCCGCATCTGGCCTCGGACGAACGGCTTCCTGTTCGACGAGCGCTTCAAGCGGTGGCCCCTCAGACGCGGTGTACGGTTTCGGCGTCGCTTCACCGGGCTGATACCACGTCACCGGATCGGACGCCATGGAGTACGAAACCGTGACCGGCGAGCCTGCGTCTTCGCCTTCGAGTTCACCGAATTGCCACTGTCGGCCGAGCAACCAGAGCGGGTCGTGGACCGCTGCCCGGCGAGCGTTCAGCGTCTCGCTTCGCGTCCGTGGTTCGAGTCGTTTCCAGGTCGTGAGTGACATCAGTCGGGCACCTCCCAGTTGGCGATGAATGCCTGTTGGATGAACGAGCGTAACTCGTCGAGGTTGATGGAAATGGAGTCTGGACTAGCCGAGTCGTCGCGTGAGTTTTCCGCAAAGCACAACGCCGGGAGGAGGTGGCCAAGTCCAGTCTCCGAGAGTGCTTCGGGGTCGGCCGTTCGAAGCTTGGCCAACTCGAGACTCTCTTCGACGATGTCGGCCAGTGCTTGCAGGTTCCAGCCATCGTCCGTCGGCGGGACGGCGAGCAACATCGATTGCGGGGCGCGGCTGTTCGGGCGATCGAAGTGGAACGAGAGTCCCGTCGTTTCCGTCGTCCTCGGGACAGTTTCGACCCACTCGTCGACGAAGAATCCGGCCATCGTTCCGCTTGCATCGACGTTGTCGTAGAGGTGGGCGACGAGCGAGAGCCGGCCCCCGATTCGAGCGTCGTCGTCACGGTCCGCCCACTCGTCGGACAGGCCGATCCACGTGTCCGGGTCACGGTACGGTAGCTGCCCAGCTTGCATTCTGGGTGCCCGCGTCTGGTTGAAGTCCCCAAACGTTTCGCCGTACGTGAAGGCTCGCTGGAGGGTTCGTGGCTGTTCGCGAACGCGTGCGGCGCGCTGGAACCACGTCTCGACGTTCATCACGTCTCCGTTCTGGAGGGTCTCATTGTGGCTCGGTGCGAACGTATCTTGCAGTTCGGGTCCGTTCGCCGGCTGGAACGGTGGCAACACCACGAACGACTCTCCGAGAAGCGCTTCGAGCCGGTCCAGTTGCTGATCCAGAGTCGGGTCGGTCCCTCCGATGGGGAGGGCAGCACTTGCCCGGCTCACTCGGTCTGCGATCTCGTCTCCGGCCGAGGACGCCTGCGTCGCGAGCGTCGATACGTCGTCGGCGCTCGACCCAGTGGCCGACAGCGGAATCGCCCCGTGGATGCCGAAGTAGGAGGCGCGAAACAGACCGTCACGGAGTTCTTCGACGCCGTCGTCGCGGAGGGCGTCCAATCCGTCGGTTCGTGGCGCCGTGAGGTCGGCCGGCACGTCGAGCAGTGTGTCGAACTCGGATACCTCAGCCGTGAGGTGGCCGAGTAACGAATCGAGGGCCTGTTGCACCTCCGCTCGCACCGCCGGGTCATGAAATCCGTTCAGGATGTCGTACTCGCCCGCCTGTTCTTCGCTGGGGGGCGTTTTCCCGGCAACCGCTTCAAGTATCGGTTCCAGGATCCGCCAGATTGCGAGTTCGTCTGCGCCGGAATCGAATCCGGGCAGCGTGATCGAAGTCGTGAGCAACGTCTCTACGGCCACCCGCATCTCGTCGCCCTCCTCGTAGAGGGACTGCAGTGCCAATTCGACCGCGTTCTCGAAGGGGGCCCCATCCGTGGTGGCCGACGGTGTCGAGAGTGACTCCCAGACCGTCCGGAGTTCGGAACTCGCGTTCGAGAAGGACTCGAGCTGGTCCGAGACGGTGGACAGCCGACGCAGATGTGGGAGCCATTCGTCCAGGCGCCACTCCGGTTGATACCACTGGACGGCCCGGCCCGGGACGCTGATCTCGGATGGTCGTCCTTGTGTCGTTCTCGTCACTCGGGCCCGCACCGTGAACGTCGTTCCGTCCCCGATACCGCTGCAGTCGACGTCGGCCTCGAAGTGGCCGTCCTCTCGAACCCTGGCCTCTGCCTGGGCATCGACGCGTCCAGTGCTCGCCTCGATCTCGATCCGCACCCGTTGACCGGGGCGAGCGGTGGTCCACCCCAGGATTCGCTGCCCCGACTCCGGGCGAACGAGGACCTCACCCTCGATGGCCGAGAGGGTGATACCGGCAGTTCGAACCTCGTGCAGGCGGGTCAGATCGGCGACGAGGCCCGTCGCAGAGAGCGACGCGAGGTCGCCTTCGACGCTATCGAGGTCGCTCTGGGCGATGGCGGTGCTGGCGGTCACGACGGCATCGACGAGGTCGTCAAGTGTGTCAATCGGACGGGCGTGGCCGCCCGTCTCCTTGAAGAGCGGTACGATAGCTTCGAGTTGCTGTTGGATATCCTGGAGTCGCTTGTGGGCGTCCGTGGCGCGCGACCCCAGTTCGGAGCCGTACGTGGCGTCGGCCGCTTCGTCTGGAAGTGCGAGGTCGCTCGCGTCTGCTGCTCGGCCACCGGTCACCAGTTCTCGTGCGGTTCTCGCGACCTCCAGTAGTTCACCGAAGCTGACGTGGATGCTCGGGTCGACGCCAAGTTCGTCCAGGTCTCCGTCCCACTCGTCGAATGGACCGAAGGTGATGGTCACGTCACCGTCCGGTGCGATGGTGGCCGGACCGTCGCGGTAGAGGTGATAGACGATGCGTTGCTCGATTTCGGAGCGCTGTGTCTCTGCCTCGCCCTCTTCGAGATACAGGACGTCCAGGGGTGACAGGGCGAGGTCCGAGAGGCGAACCACAGTCGTCTCCCGGGGTCTTTCGCTCTCGTCCTCAGTGCTGTCGTTATCGGGAGCGGGGGCCTCAACGTCGTATTCGACCAGACAGCGGACTCGCTCTGGGGCCCCGAAGAGGTCGCCGACGAACGCGTTCAAGTTTGGCTCTACGGCCGCCCTGACTGCCGCGTCCGGGGACGGTGTCCACGCGGGGGTCGAGTCGCCGTCGCCGTCGAAGAGGACCAGCACCCGGTGTGTGACCCCGATCCCCGTCCGCGGCGTCCTAGTCATGTCGAGGTCCTGTGGTGCCTCACCCCGCGAGAGAGCGTCCACCGAGCCGCCTGCACGGGTCGGGTTCCCGTTGAGGAGTTGGTGGAGTCCTTCGGCGGTCAGTACGTCTCGAACGGCGTCGACCTGGTCGTCAAGGAGGTCCAGTACGTCCGTGATAGCGGTGTGGTTTGGGTCTGGTTCTTGTGGCAGTTTGGCTGTGTCTGCCCCGGGTTTCGTCCCCCAGGGAATCGCGTCGTCGTTCCACAGCTGGTTCAGTGCCACCCCGTCGACGACCTCGCGCGTCGCAACTGGTTCCGCAGCGGTTCCGTCGTCGTCGCGGGGGAGTTTCCCTGCGACGAACGGAGCGAGGACGCGGAAGGCGGCGATGTACATATCGAGGTCTTGTGTGTGTTCGTGGAGTTCTCGCTCGAAGCGATAGCCGAGTAACGCGCCGAGTGGTTGTCCCTGGCGGACGCCCTCGATAAGTTCCTCTGCCTCCCGCACGCGTTCTGCCGAGAGATCCACCTCGAGGAGGTCGCCACGCTCGGTTCCCCTGTGGGACTGGTATCCACTCCGGAGGACAGCGGCGGTAGTGGCCTGCGGGAGCGACGGTGCATGGACGTGTCCGGCGGATTTCGGAGCGCTGGACGGCTCCAGGTTCTCGACGACGCCATACGCGCCGATGCGGATTCCGGACTCCGCTGCGGTCTGGTGCTCCCTAATGGTAGTGAGTCGTCGCGTCGCCAGCGACGTCGCCCACGCGTCGAGTCGGTGGCTGGCCAGGTCGAGCGTCTCGGTGAGGAGCGTCTCGAGGTCGTCTCCATCGACGTCCTGGAGGTACCCTAACGCCTGCTGCACGTCGGCGAACGCGTCGTCGATCTCTGGGTGCGAGAACAGCGCCTCGGCATACGACGTCGACTCGTCGATCGTCGATTCGTCGACGTGTGACAGCTCGGCCAGTGCGTCGAGCAGTTCGTGGGGGGCTCGCTGGTCGACCTTGCTCCAGACGGTAGTGGGGAACTCGTCGTCGTAGTGCTCAGACTCGGGGATGACGTCCCAGACGTCACGTCCGTGTTCCTCCATATGGGTATCGTCGCCCGTGTAGCAGAAGTAGCCAAGACGAGCACGAGCCATCAGGTACTCCTGCAGGAGTGCGTAGTACAGCAAGCGGTCGAGTAGGGGTTCGGTGCGCTCATCGGAGCTCAGATGCATGATGACGGCCAGGACCTGGACACTCGATGGAAGTGGATTCGTCGGGAGGTCAGCACCTGCGGGTGCTGGTGGACCGTACCGCAGGGAACTGGCGGGTGTCTCCTGGAGCGACTGCATGAACGCCGGTGATTGCTCGTCGACGAGTGGGTCGACGGGGCCGGTCGCCTGGTCCCTGAACAGGAGGTGGGCGATACGGGGCGTGAGCAGCGCGGAGGGGACGCCCGACGTCACGTTGGACATCGTCGCTGCGACCTGTGATGGCTCCGAGGCAGCGCGCAGTTCCTGCAGGAATCTTCTCGTGGACTCGTCGAGGGTGTTCGGGTCCACGGACCCAACGTCGGCGATTCCGGCGCCCGTCAGGAGTGATTCGACGGCACTCTTGCCGAGGAGATCGCGAAGGCGATAGTCGTTGGCGGTCGCTTCCATGCTGGTCAGTTGCGTGAACGCCTCGACCGGGTCCTCCTCGTCCATCACCGTCGGGACTGCGTCGACGCCGCCCTCCAGTGCGGCGCGAAGGCGTTGTACCTGCGCCGCCAGTGAACCCTCGACGGCGGGCAGGTGAATAGTGCCACAGACGTCGTCACTTCCGTAGACATCGGCGTCCGCTGTCGGTCCGTCGGCAGCCGCCATCTCATCGAGGTCCGTGACCGGGAGGACGCCGTAGGGCTGTTCGCCCACCCTGAGTGCAGGTACGGGACCGCGTGCCCGGACGTGGTTCACGAAGTGCTGGCGGTGGGCTTCGAGGTGCCGCACGAACTGGTAGTCCAGGTCGGCCTGACCAGCATCGTCGACTTTCTCGTCGAAGTCGGTGGGCAACAGCATGTGCGGGACGTAGTAGCCCCAGGTCGCCGACCACAGCGCGGCGTTCATGTGCCGGGCGTCCAACTGTTCGCTCCCGTCCGCGCCACGGACGTGGGCGAAGACATGTTCTCCGACGGGGTGTTGTGTGCTCCCGCTGGTGCCGAGTTGATCGGGGTCGACGCCGAGCAGTCGCGCGGCGATAGCCCCGTCGCTCTCGTCGCCAGCCTCGACGAGCGGACCATCACACTCCACTGGGAGGGTAGTGGATGCGTTCTCAGTGGACGAGTAGCCCGACGGTTCGTCGAGCGTGTTGTTCGATGGCGTCCCCTGCGCGAGGAACTCGAGCCCCTCGGTGTAGTGATGGGCGTCTAGCAACTCTCGGAGGTGCGCTGCGGCGGTCCGGTCGTCCATCCCGGTCTTGACACCGACGACGACGAGCCGGTCGATTCCCGCGTCGACGTGTTCCTCGGTCAGTGGCACCTCCAGACCCATCCCGACGGTCTTCGCGGCGTCGAAGTCGAACATCCACTTCATTCCGTCCTCGGCGAGCGTGTCTACGGCGTCCTTTGAGTCATCGGGATGGGCGCTTCCTGAATGGCTGCCGAGTACGTCCGGGTCGGGACCGACGGCCAGTGGTTCGCGAATCGGCTCGCTGAACGACGTGACGACATCGTCGCCGCAGTGGGCGAACGCCACCCATCGGTCCGGGAGGAGCCGGGCACGAGGCGGCCGAGTCCAGGAGTCCGGCCGACGCTCGGCAGCGCTGGCCAGGGCCTCGAAGTCGGGTTTGGGGACGCCCTGTACGGGTGCTTCGCCGAGCAGTTCGTCTGCATGGTCGGGTGCGAGTGCTCGCTTGACCCATGCCGCTCGCTCCGCTCCGTATCGCTCGACGAGTTGAGCCCAGACGCGTTCCTTGATGGCCTCGAATCGCGTCTTTGCGTCCTTCGGGAGCGAGTCGACGTCGACGTACTGCCTGACCGCTTCGGGAACGTTCGTCGGGTCGGTCGTCGTCGCCCACCACCACACCTGCTTCCAGAAGTGGATGCCCCACTGGAGTTCGTCGTCGGTCAGCCCAGACTCGTGGGTGTCAACGTGGACGTCGTCGGGATACGTCCGGACGAGGAGTTTCCAGTTCGTCTCGCCCTCCCCGTCGACCGATTCGAACCGCGTCTCCAGCCTGACGGGGAGCAGAAGGGCTGGCTGTGTGTCCGTCGTCACCGGAAGCGGGTCGGCCGGGTCGCTGGAGTAGCGCTCCGCGAGCGTTGCGTTGAGGACGTCGAGTCGACACCGCTGGAGGTCCGCGAACGATTCGAGCGCGCGGGCGGCGTTGCCGAGTTGCTTCAGGTGCTGGTCTGTCGTCGTTCGGTCGGCGGGCTCGGCGGCTGGTTCGAGGCTGTCGAGTGCGGTGGTGAGTCGCTCCCGGTCGAGTGCCGCACGGACGTCCTGGTAGCGAACCGAGATTCGCCACTGGACCTGGTCGAGGTCCTCGATGTCGAGTTCTTCGAAGCCAGTCCTGAGGTCTGTCACCCTTGCTTCGAACGCTGTCGTGTCGCGGTCGTAGAACGCCGTGGTGAGTTCGTCGACCGTCTCGAGCGACTGGTCGGCGTCGAGTTCGCAGAACGTTTCACGGAGTGCCCGGACGGTTCGGATGAACGTCGTCCGGGCCGCCTCGTTCTCGTCGCGATCGGCTTCGACCCACGCTTCGTAGGCCTCGGCGAGGGTATCGAGGAGTCCATCGACGGTGTCCACATCGAGGGCGGCGAACGGTTCGGGGACGTCTGCGTCGCGTGCGTAGTCCCACGAGTCGACGAGCGTGCGGAACTGGTCGAGTCGGGCCTGGAGGTCGTCTGGGTCGCCTACGCCGCGGCGGAGGCGGTCGAGTTCCGCTTCGATGTCGGAGCGGAGCGCCGTCCCCTGCTGTGCGTCCGTCTGGGCTGCTTCGGCGCTCTCTCGTGCACTGTCGATGGCGTTTCGTAGTGATTCGCGTCCGTTCATGGGGTATCTCGCTCCTCGGTCGTGTGGGTAGTCGCAGGGTGGTCTATCGTCGGACCTGACGTCCTCGTGATGCCCGCCATCGTCACGGCCCTCCGTTCGGGTTCGGCGGGAGCATGTCGTCTGCGTGGACAGCCATGCGATACGGGCGTTGCCAGGTGATGGACGCCATGTGCGCCGAGTTCTCCCCCCAGGTGACGCCGTCGATCTGCTTTCCCGCGAGTCCCGGAGGGCCGGACCCCGGTTTCGACGGCCCGACGTCCACGTAGTGGTACTCCCCGTTCGGGCTGAGATGGCCCCACGTCAGGTCGTTCCAGTCCGTGAGCTCTGTCCCGTCATCGCCGTCGGCGGGTTCGTCGAGGCCGAAGCGAGGCTCACCTGGTGGTTCCTCGAGGACGAAGAACCAGCCCAGGTCGTCCTTCTGGGTGGTCGTCCCGAACGCGTCCTCCGGGGTGAGGTCGAACCCGAGGAACGTGATGTCTGGGTCGAGCGTCCCGCGGAAGATGGGGTGTTTCGTGTTGCCCGTCGCCTTACTTCCCGGTGTGGGGTCGGGGAGGTCGGGAACCCGCGGAATCGGTTCGTTGGGCCCCGGGTTGCTACCGGGCTTCTGTTTCGCCTTCGCGGCGTATATCGTGGTGTTCGGATAGCGCTGGAGGAGCTCCCCCCGAACCAGTAACACGAGCGTTTCGCCGTCGCCCGCACCGCTGCTCGGGGACTGTTTGCCGAGGTTCTTGCTGCCGTCCCACGCGTGGATTTCGGCAATGTCGTTCTGTTCCGCTTCGGTTGGCTGAGGGACGACGCTGCGGCGGTCCCAGAACCGGCGGAAATACGTTCCACGGAGGTCGGTCGGGTACTCGCGCCAGCGGAGTTCGCGCCCCATCTCGTGGCTGAGACCTACCATGTACGCCTCCACAAAGGCAGGATTCGTCACGAGCAGGCCGACGCTGTCGAGCGGCACGTCCTCGACGCCAGGCAGGAAGTACTCCTCGGAGAGGTTTTTCAACGGCTCGTACATCGGCTCTGAAAACGACGGGGCCTCGAGAATCTGGTCCAGTGGATCGTCCCGGGTATCGAGGTCGACGCCACCGAGTCGGTGTTCGACCCGGTTTCGAATCGTCGTCTCGGGGTCGATAGCCTCGCCGAGTCGCTGACTCACGGCTTCGAGGTCGAGCGGTGGCTTCGGTTCCTCCGCGGCGGGGCCACAGACGGCTGGGCCGAGCTGTTCGGCTATCGCGTCCGACGGGTAGTCGTCGAGTCGTGCGGCGAGCAGGTCAAGGAAGGTTCCGAAGCCGTCACACTGCTCCGTAAGCTCCGAGAGGGACGTCTCGTCCCATCCCTGTTCGGAGAACGTCTCCCGAAGCGTGCGAATCCAGTGACGCGCCATCGCCAGCACCTGCTTTAGCACCCGGAGGAGTCGGCGAGTCCCGTCGACGTCACCCTCGTCGATTCGCTCGGAGAGCGCGGCGAGTAGCGCCTCACCCTCGAGCGCCTCTTCGATATTCGCGTCGTCACCGCAGACGGCGACGCACGTCCGTTCGAGCCACTCGATTCGGTCCCGAGCCCGGGCTTCGGCCTCCCCGTCGGCCGTTTCCTCGACTTCGCGTTCCACGGACGCGAGCGTCGTTCGGGCGTCGATGCAGAACGCACCGAGTACGGCCGCAACGAACCGAACGACGAAGATTCTGTAGCGGTCTTCGAACTCGTCGCACTCCTCGAAGATCGGGGGCAGCAGTCGTGTCTCGATTCGCTCGCATATGTCGACGATTTCCCTCAGCAGTTCTCCGTCAATCTCCTCGTACCAGTCGAGGATCTCGGTTAGCAATTGTCGCTCGTCACCGTTGTACTCGTCAAGAATCTCCGTCAGCAGTTGTTTGTCGACGTCGCCGTGTACGTCCAGAATCTCCGTCAGCAGTCGTACCAGGGTCCGGTACTGCTCGGCGATCTCCCGGAGTGTCGTGACCTCGTCGAACGCCTTCGTGACCTCAGCATGCAGTGCAATCAACGCGGATGCGATCTCGCGAAGGGACCCGCTGCCGAGGGCGATACGGAGGTCGTAAAGGAGTGATCCTCCCCACACGTTGACAGATTCGCCACAGATGCCCTGACAGACATTTAGAAGGCGTTCGAGCGGCGGTTCGGCGTCGAGACTCGGGGGAAGCGGTTCGACGTCTTTGGGGTATATGTTCGTGAGTGCGCTCTGGATTCCGGCACAGGCCTCCTGGCAATCGGTTCTGACCAGAGAGGATAACGCGCCGTCGTCCCACTTCCCGCGTTCGATGAGGTCCCAGTCGCTGCGTTCGGCTTCCACGGCCGTCGCTCTCTCGCGGGCACGCGTACAGAGTGCGTTGACGAGGGACTGTCCATCGACGGTGACGTCGAGCGAGGTCATGCCTCCGGGGGAATCGTCAGTTCCGACGGTCAGGCGGCCGTCGTTGAGACCGCGGATCAACTCGCCGACGTCGAGTTGACTTCCATCCGTCGCGAGACGGCGGGCGAACGGACCGCCCGGGCGGGCGAGTCGACGGAACGATGGCGAGAGTGCCGCTTCCGGGAGTCGGCTCCCCTCGATTCGATGGCTAAGCGTGGCCGTGGTTCCGTCGGCATCGCTCCAGTTGACCCGCGAGTGCAGATTCGCGGTGAACTGGAGGAGCGACGGTGCGGGGACGTTAACGACATCTACGTGGAGGCTCTGGACGGCGACTCGTCCGAACTGTGCGAATCGGAGGAGTTGATTCGCCTGCCGGAGTGACCCGACCTGATCCCATGCCTGGGCCATCAGTTGCTCCTGTTTGTCCTGGACGACGCGCGTCCCGAAGCCCGCAGGGAGTCGGTTTCGGGGGTCGACGTTCAGATCGCGGAACCAGGCAGGCTGGTCGCCTTCGTCTGGAATCGTCGGTGCTGCGACGTGCCACTGGCCGTACAGCGGTGGGCCGAGCGTCGGCGTCTTGCCCTCGCTTGCCTTCGCTGGGTCCGCGAGGGCACTCGCCTCGTCCAGGATTCCCTGCAGGACCGTCTGTTTCTCACTCGCATACGACTGCGGCGACAGGTCCACAGAGTGAAGGGCGCCTTCCAGGTCGACGGTCTCTTTTTCTGTTGACTGAAGCGATGCGGGACCGGGGTCGCCGACGTCGACCGAACGGATGCCGAGGCCCTCGAGTTGCTCCGGAGAGAGTCGTCGAACCAGCGCCTCGAAGTCTCCTGCTGGCCCGGTAGAGAACTCCCAGTGGTAGTACACCGGGAGTCGAACCTGTGCGTCCGGGTCGTCGATGTCCCAGGCCAACTCGACGTCCTTCGTCCCGTCCGGATAGGGCTTTTCGCCGAGTCCAGCCCTGACGCCCGGGCCGTACGTTGGGACGACACAGGCGCGATAGGCTTCGTTCTCCCGCAGTCGTCTGGGCGAGAGGAGTCGCGAGAGCGTGACGTTCGACTGAGAACGGAACTCCGAGCGAATTGCCTCTTTGTTCGTCAGGTCGACATTGCCGACGAGTTGGGTGTGTGCCCACATCCAGGCCTCCGTGAGGTCCGGCAGTTCGGTCGCAGGGTCGGCCGGCCCTCCAATCTCTAGCACTGGGAGGGAACTCGAGCCCTGGCCGCTCAGGCCGCCCCGCCGTAGCTTGACGCCGTCTTGCTTGCGGACGGTGACGAGACACAGCCACGGCCGAAGTTTTCCCTTCGCTTTGGTCGCCTTCGCCGGGGTGAACAGCCACGGCAGGTCTGGCCGGTCGAATTCGACCGCCGGGAAGTAGTTCGGCGGGAAGTCCGTCGTTCCCGGTTCCGGTTCCGTGCGGACGACCTGGCGCTGGTTGATGCCGGTAATCTCGCCTGGGCCGTAGACAGTGAGGTCTTTCCCGACTGTGAGCGATTCCGTCGTCGACTTCGCGCCATCCTCGTCCGTTTTGCGTCCCTCGACGGTCGTGGTGAATCCGGTCGTCCCTTGCTTGAGTTTCCCTGATTCCGTGTCCACGGCCGTCGGGACGTACCCCTCGCGGACGAAGGGAAAGAAGTGATAGCGCGTCTGCTGTGGTGCGTCGCTCATTTACGACTCGCCTCCTGCGGCCTCGTGTGCGGCGACTACCTGGAGGTCGCCTTCTGCCTCCGGATGTGCGTTCAGGTGCGCTCGCAGCGCTTGGTCCGCCTCGGTGCGGGTCGCACCTGCTCCGGAGACGAGTCCCTCTCGCGTCAAGTCAGCGGTGCTCGCGACGACGTACTTGGTGTCCGAAATATCGATACCCTTGTCCGGTCCGGTGAACGTTGCCTGACCGGTGGTTCGAGTCTCCGCCGTCGCGACTGCGCTCGTATTCGCCAGCGCGTCGGCGACGTCGACCGGGAGCCCCAGCAACCCGATGGGCTTGGCGAAGACGTCCAGTGACCGGTCGACGAACGTGGACTCGTATTCGAGCGTCGTCGTCGTCGCGAGCGACGGGTTGGATTCACCGCCGTAGGTCAGCAGGTCGTTTCCGACTCGCCGGCCGGCCGGGAGGCGTTCGAAGCCCGGGCGGGAGAGTTTCTCGTCGTCGGTCAGGTCGAAGTACTGCGCTGGCGCGAACTGCTCTCGAACGGCCGTCTCACTGTCGGTCTGTGAGTTCCCGTCGACGCTCACGGCTGAGATGTTGAACGTGTCGTGCTTGACGGGCCCCGCGTTACCGTACTTGTCGATGGCGACGGTGATGGGGACGACGCGCTGGCGGACGCTGAGGGTTCCAAGCGGATGCGCGAGTACCTCGCCGTCCGTCGCATCTATATCGCGCAGTGAGACGACCGAGCGGTGGTCGTCTGGAAGTTGGGCCGCCCAGTTCCCGTCTTCCTCGACGGCGGCTTTCAACTCGCCGAGGACGTCTGGTGGCGGCAACGTTGACGGCGTGGCGCTGGCGCCGAACTTCTTCTCGAAGCCAACCGAGAACGAAAAGAACAGGATCTTGAACTTCGCACGCCCCTTGACGTGCCACGGCGCCGGCCCGGAGAGCATCCCCGAAAGGGAGATGGACATTAGAGTCGTGCTCCCGGCCTTCAGGGCGACGCCGGCCGCGACGTCAACGACGAAGCGGAACGGGTCGAACTGGAAGAGCGCGTCGAACCCGAGGTAGCCGGAGATGCTGAACTTCCCAGCCCCCGCGTAGAGGTCGACGTTCGCCCCGACCTGGACGGTGTTCGAGGTGACCGCGAAGTAGCCCTCGAGTCGGAGTCGTGGATTGTTCCCCGAACAGAGGTTGATGGCGACACGCCGGAGGTTGGGGAACTTCGGTGGAGGCGTGAACCGGGGGTTGAAGCCACCGACTGATAGTCCGAAGCTTGGGTCGTCACCCCAGCTCGCCCGCAGTGCCATGTCTCCGGTGAGTGCGAACGCGACGACCCGGGAGTCGTAGAGGCTGGCCATCACGAACGCGGTCCCTTCGCCGAAGTCGATCTCGCCGTAGGCGTCCATGTTCAGTTCGATGAGCGCCCCCTTCTCGGTCGGGAGGACCGCGCTGATGCGCCCGAGGATGACCAACCGGATGGGTGACGGCAGTTCGAGGATGACACCGATGTCCGCCGTGACAATTGGCGGCGTTCCCCAGGCGAACCGTGCCATCGGACCGACGACGTACCTGTCGCTCTCCGGTGGGAAAACGTTCCGGAGGTCGCTAATGAGCTGGGGCGCGTTACGGAGCGGGTCCTTTGGGAAGAGGACCGACTTCATCGTGCCCTTCTTCAGCCCGGCCCGGACAACGTCCGTATTGGTGATACGGTTGACGCCAACGAGGCCGCCGAGTCCGTTGAGGGTGACGCCCATGCCGAGCTGGATCGGTGGGAACTCCCCGGAGATGATGACCAGTAGCGAGAAGTCGTCTCTACCACTGGGGAGTTGAGTCGTGAGCAGGCCGATCGCGTTGACTGTGATGTTCCCGAAGGCAAGTTTGAGGACGCCCTCGTATTGCTTGTTCTTAGCGTCGAATCCGAGGTAGCCGCCACCGGTCACGGCACCGGAGTCGATCGAGATACCGATGCGACTCGGCGGTTCGAAGCCGAGGTCGACGTCGAGCGGTCCGAGGTTCCCACGATTGTCGTCCGGGAAGGAGAGCGTCGCCCGTAATCCGACGCCGCCGACGGTGGCGTCGACGGGGCCGAGGCTGACGCTGGCCGTCGAGGTGACATAAACCGGAATGGAGGCGTCTTTCGGCCGGAGCGAGAGGTTGACAGTGTCGACAGAGAACGCGTTTCCGACGTTCACGTGGACGGGGAACTCTCCTTCGAGTCCACCGCCTCCTTTCAGGTAGACCCCGCGTCGCGACGACCAACCGAGACCCAGGTCGAACGGCGCCCGGAACTCGTCGCCCGGGATGACGTTTTGGAGAAAACTGTCGGCTTCGCCCGTGGAGAGAACGAATTCGGAGTCGTCCGCATTGCCAAGGACATCGACGTCAACATCCGTATCCGTTCCAGTCAGGTTGCCCTTAGCACCTAATTCCCCAAGTTTCAGATGAGTGCCGTTGTTTGCCCCGAAAATATACGAAGCATTCGTCTCAGGATCTAACCGTTTCCGTATATTCCCAGACATTGAAAGTTCTGCCGGAGTGGACGGGTCAAGCTGTTCGACACCGTTCGGTCGAAGGAGGAATGCGTTCTCGCTCGAAAGGGACGCGGCGAAAGCCCAATTACCGATTTCGTTCGAGATTTGAGTGGCTCCATGTGGTTCGACCAAGAGATATAGTTGGTCCGAAATACTAACTATTTGAATTCTTAAACCGAAAACACCAATATTTTCTAGATCCTGCCACATCAGCAATGTTCTCGAACCGATCGTCCCTGACGGAATAGTTGGATAGTCTGGTAATGCTTGAGGACCATAGCTAACTTGAACCCGAAATCCGAGTTCACCGGCTAGAACTATCAACCAAGGAATGATACTGTCTTCGATCTCGGTCAAATCTTCATCTGAGCTAGAATCAGCCGGCAGATACTCTTCTCGAAGGCTCAGAAGCGGGGCTTGAAGTAGAGTGGTGAGACGCTCTAAGTGTAGTGTGGAGTATTCAGACGAGACATAAGGAAAAAGGCCACCCCAATCGTCTTGTTGAGTTTCTGCAGTTGCCGGTACATCTACGTCAATAATTGTAAGCAATACACTCGTATAGTATACTGTCGGATGTTCGGATTGGAGATAGGTTATAGAAAGGTATTCAAGGAGGTCCTCAACAACTTGCTGGAACTCTTGTTCAGTAAGGACTGACTGTATTCCTTCTATCGCTTCAATAACCCCATTTATTTGTTTCAGCAATTCCAAGAGGTCTTTGAGTGATTCAGGCTCCTCATACGAACGGCTTTCAACAAGGGTTATGAGTGTGGAATAGCCTTGCTGAAATTCTGATAATGCAGTCTTCAAACTCTCAATCTGTGCTTCGCTCAATTCAGTTCCTAAAGCATCGAATAGATCTTCCAGTCGTTCGCGACCTATCGATGAATCCTCTGCCGCAACAGCGAGTGGTTCGAAAAATTTGATGGCTTCTTCTAATATTATTTGGTGTGTCGTTTTCGTCATGACTGGTTTTCTAATTCAATTTTGAATGGGTGGTGACATGCATGTGCGCCCTATTCCAAAATTCAGGTATTCAGAGCGTGTTATCATGATTCGGGCCACCCTACCATTCCACCGAATACTCGAAATTCCGTCTGATTTATTTCACCTGAATATAGATAATGGTTAAATAAAATAGTTCTAGGATGTAATTTAGATGGGATCCCCCACCCATACACAGCGCCATAGTGTTGAATAAAAAATAAATTTTCATCGGATAAACTTCTAGGACCGATATATGTGACTGTATGGGTAGGACGAATTTCCATAATTTTTTCTATTGGAAGTTCAGGATCTACCGTTTTTTCAAAAACATCTAAATATCCTACCCCACCCTTTGCATATGCTGTGTATAAATGTCCAAATAGTTCCGGTATTGAGTGCTCATCATACAGAGAAATATATTTCACCTGGGAATATCCAAGACAATCTTCCAAGAACTCTTTGATTAATTCGTTCTGGATTTCCCAACTTTTCTTCGTTTTCCCTCCTTTTGATACTAACATATTAAGTGAGGACATTAAAAGCCAGTCTGCATGGTCCATACGACTTCCGTCCGCCTTTTTGGGTGCCTTTTGTTTCCGAATTTCCTTTTTCGTAGTTTTCCGTTTCGAACTTGTCAAATATGTTCCATTTTCGAGGAGAGATTTACAACACTCAATATACCGCCTGGGTTGCCGCCAAGCAAACGAAAATGCGCACGCCGCGGCTACACAAAATTGCGTTGGGGTTTGGTCAAATTCCTGACTTAATTTGGCCACAGGAGAGTCATAATTGAAGTCGGTATGGGATGACGACTTGGCTATCATCGCAACATCGGACAATTTATTAAATATCTTTTTAGCATCTAATTCCTCCCATTTGTGACTGTAAATTATTGTTATATGCTTTTTCCGGAATGTTTTCTTTTTCTTATAATATTGTGTATTTATTGGATCAGATATACGTTGGGATAGCTCATCAATCGCAATCGAAAGGGGTGATTTAGGACTGGAATCCAGAGAATAGCGAATGGTATAATTTGCATTTTTATCAGCAAATGAAATATCTCCCTTTGTGGTAGCTTTTTGGAGTGACACTTGTTTCCCTACTGTAGTTCCTGAAGATAAATTCTCATCTGGCGCATCTTCTATTAGTCGTAATTTGATATCGTTCGTGAACGGAAACCTTTTAGCAAGTTTCCATTTTTCCCCTTTGTTGAAATAGTGATGGATGTCATATGGTTCTCTACGGCCATCTACATTCACGACAAGAGTGACGTCGTCCTTTTTTGAACCTGAATTGAGTTTCTTATTGCATTTGATTTCTGATATATCTAAAAAATTCGCCATTATTTAGCTATTGATCTTTTTAACCTGATGTTTTTCCACCCGGCCAAACCTCGATCCCGCAAGCGTCGGACTGGAGCATTTGTAGCTATTCGGAATATCCTGTATGTGGATGCGCAACGACGCCATCGCAAGGAGTTTCGTCCTTTCCGTTTGCCGAGACAGGAGGACCATGGGTAACAAACAACATGCACCGTTGTAAAATCAGGGGGGCAGGCCGGAGGTGTGCGCCGAAGAAAAGACAGACAATAAAAATAACTTATTTGATATTTGTCTGGATGCAAAACAATGTTACTAAAGTTCCGAGTCTCCGGGGATACAATGTCCTATGGCCAGATCCGGGCCTCCCATCAGCATATCCCGCCGATGGAATACCCCCTCCTTCAGGACGGTGTGAACGTCACTTGTCGCATGCAGAGCAGGACGCTGACGGTAGTGTCACGATTCCCTTTGGCGGTGACCCTGGCCAGTCGACCTTCCCCTACACTCCAGAAGGTAAGAACTACACGGTTCGGCTCTACCAACCGCGCGCTGCGATTCTCGACGTGAAGTATTAGTTCCACACCGCCCAGTCGGTCAAGCGAGGCGAATGCACAGATATTGGTCTTGGCGCTTCTGGCGATTGAATCGCCGCAATATCAAACGTTGGCTCATCTTCCATTTTATACCGACGATCGTGCTGAAGCTATGGGTGCCTGCTAAACCTCAATGCGTGGTCACGGAATCGGGGGGCAAAGGCCGATGCCGAATGTGCACATTCCAGTGCGGCCCTCTGACTAGCCTAAGTGCCAAGGAAGCAGCTTCGTGGGTCTGAGCTCGAATAGGTGTCGCTCCCTTCCACGCGCGTTCATTCCAGAGATGTCCATGAATCCCCCTTGGAATCGACGTTCACAAGAGCGAATCGCAGTCGCTGTCTCGGATGAGGATGGGAGGATCGTTGAAGAGGTTCGCATTTGTGACGCGAACCTCAACGACATTACCGAACGGTACGCCGGATTGAAAGCAGCAATCGAAGCCACCAGCAACTACACGATCTACAATGCCTAAATTACGGCTTCCAGTCGATTCCCGCGCCATGTAGCAGAACACGGCCGTTGCTTTTAAACCATCTCCATCAGTTAGTTTCTAGATAGTAGCTGAAATGGGCAGGATTCATTCGATTAGAGATAACCAGCATCGACACAGCAACATATCGAACGCGGTGGAGAACACAACAACTGCGTTCACCTGTGGGCCAATGTACCTCAAACACGACGATCAGGAGGTCACAGCATGAAAGCTGTCGTCCTCGCGGGTGGGTTTGCTACGCGAATGTGGCCGCTGACGAAGGAGTTGCCGAAGATGTTCCTTCCAATTGGCGAGTCGACCGTCATCGATCGTATCTTCACGGAACTCGAGGCAGACGATCGGATCGACGACGTCTACGTCAGTACAAACGAGCGGTTCGCCCCCGACTTCGAGGCGCACCTCGCCGACAGCGAGTTCGACAAGCCGCGCCTCTCGATCGAGGAGACGGTCGACGAAGACGAAAAATTCGGCGTCGTCGGTGCGCTCGCACAGCTCGTCGACCGAGAGGGAATCGACGACGATCTGCTCGTCGTCGCCGGAGATAACTTGATCAGCTTCGACGTCTCGGAGTTCATCGATACCTTCGAGGAGCGCGACGCACCGACGCTCGCCGCCTACGACGTCGGCTCACGCGAAAAGGCGAAATCCTACGGCCTCGTCGAACTCGAGGGTGACCGCGTCGTCGACTTCCAGGAGAAACCCGACGACCCCAAGAGCACGCTCGTCTCGATCGCCTGCTATGCCTTCCCGCAGGATTCGATATCGTTGCTATCGACCTATCTTGCAGGAGACAACAACCCTGACGAGCCGGGCTGGTTCGTCCAGTGGCTGCAGGACCGCGAACCGACCTACGCCTATACGTTCGAAGGTGCGTGGTTCGACATCGGAACGCCGGCAAGTTACCTCGATGCCGTCGCCTGGCATCTAGACGGTGAGTCACACATTGCGGATGGTGTAACGCTCGAGAACACCTCGGTTGGTGAGAACGTTCACGTGATGAACGGCGCGACGCTTGTTGATGCGTCAGTTGCGGATACGGTTGTCTTTCCTGGTGTGACACTCGAAGGCGTGGACCTAGAGCGGACGATCGTCGGCGAGGACACGCAACTCGACGACTACTCGCTCGACGGAGTACTACTCGGGCCAGAACTCGAGGTCACGACCAGTTCTGCGTTGTCATCGGACTAACGTACGGATAGTCTGATACTTTTCTTGGCGTTTTCTTAGCTGTAATTGAGGGCGCTCAGCCCCCTTCTGCTCACGGCGACGCCGTTCGCATGGTCAGCGGGACCGACGGTCCCGCGCTATCCTCAGCGAGCGAAGCGAGTAGGGAGGGGAGACAACGCCCGCACGTCTTGGTTTCGTGTGAATCGGCACCCTTATTATCTCTTCGGTTGAAGGCGGTAATAAGATGCTCACCACGCTTCCGGCGGTGTTCAAACGCGACAACAAGCGTGCATCGTCGGTTGTGGCCGAGTGTCGAACCGGTAGGAGTGGGACACTCCGAACCACCTGTCAAGGGAAGCCGCCTGTGGAGTCTGGAACCGTCCGCAGAACGTCAACGACGTTCTGCCGGGCCGCACGAGACGCGGAGCGTCTTGTGGACGCTGTGGGGACGTTCCCTGCACGTTCCGACACCGAAGCAGGAAGCCCTGTCCGTAACAAGCGAGGGCTGGGTAAGCCCGAGCGCGGTAGGGCAGGGTAGTTCACTGACGTTTCACCCTTCGACTGGTGAGTATCAGCATCTGTGCAGTAGCAGATTTGAACTGTGAACTGACAGTAACGGCGTGCAAGACTTAGAGGTTGCATCCAACAAAGCTTCTTTGAGAGCGAATATCACTGTTGACAGTGAAATGTATAACCGACGGGAGCTGACCCTCGTAACTCCTCTCCTCGTACCAGATTAGCTGACGGTGAGTGGACCCCTATTCTTCCCCCTCCACCACCTCGTAAGGGAGCATCATCTCCTGATCTTCGTGTTCGAGGATGTGGCAGTGCCAGGGGTAGAGTCCAGTGTATCCGGTGAACTCGGGTTGGATGCGGACGACCTCCTAGGGGTTGACCAGGACTGTATCCTTCGGGGCGGTGTTGTTCGGCTTCAGCGTGATAGGCTCGCCCGTGAGGCTAGTGTAGTCCTCGATATCTGTCACGACGACCGGGATAACGGCGAGGCCCAACCGGTCACGGACCGCACGCACGACACCTCGTGGTCGGCGAACCTCGACGAGCACGCCGCCGACGCGGACCTCGTCGTCCACTTATTCGGAAGAAGAATCGGATGTCATTGCTGTAGTAGCGTCCCCAGTTTAAGCGGGAACCTGTATGCGGTCACTGGTCTCGCAGACGATCTCGAGTGGCTGCAAACCGAACAGGATCCGTGTCGCCAACGGCAGCCATGTCGTTTGCCGACTGGAGCTGGGAGTTGATGAGCCGATTTTGTTGGCGTGACCAGTCACTATCGTCGTGCGTACGAACGTACACAGCCCATCGCTTGATCATTGCACGCCGTTTCTCCGTGTTTCGGCGTTGGTCGTCGTCAAATTCCTTTGAGTCCAGCATAGTAGTCCTCAACACCGAGTTCTTTGACGTACTCATTGAGGTACTCCGTGGTAAACCGTGTTTCGAACGCTAAGAGACGTCCTCATTGAGTGCTCCGATCGACTCGAGGTAGTCGCGGACTTCGATGACGAACTGGCGGTAGCGCTCGAGGTCCTGCAAAGCGTTGTAGACCACGTCGTGTTCGATAATGTTCCCGTAAGTATGTGCAAGGACATTCCGGAACCGGGCACCTTGTGCCATTTCCTCAGCTGTCGAAGCAGAGAGTATACCAAGCTCTTCGAGAGCCCGCATTGATTGTGGATTACTCGCTGGAGGTGTTCCACGTTCGTGTTTGACAAGTTCCTCTCCAATATCGATCGCTGCCTCGGTCATCTTCACGAATCGGCGTTCAACGATATCCTGTGTATCTGAATCCGCGTGATATGCTTCGCGACTCAGCGTCTGTTTCCGAGCAAGAACACCTAAACTGATTTCAATCGTTTCGACAGCGTTGAGTATTCTATTGAGACGATCAGCAGGAAAGGTCTCGTCTGTCATCGATCACGAGTTTCGCCATCAGTCGCTGTCACAGCAGACCCACCAAGATGTCTATCGATTCTGGCTACTGCCGCATCAAACCGTTCGCGCGGTGACTGAGTCTGCTTCTCAGTTGCGGTGAGTTGGCGTCGGACATCAGCCACATGCTCTGGGTCACCGATGAGAAGGACGCCGTGATCGAAGATCGTCTCCGCCAGTTCCGGTGACGTTGTCTGGAGATCGACGAGATCAACATCGTCAGTCTCGAGCGCTTCGCTGAGGTCGGCACTCAATCCAAGAAAGACCTCGTTGTAGGCCGGATGACTCGGGCGGACAGTGTCGAATTCAACTGCGATATCGATGTCGCTTCGAGAGTGAGATTCCCCAGTTGCGTGAGAACCGAAGAGAATTGCCAGCTGTACCGGATGCTCCTGCAATACCTCTCGAAGAGTCTCGAGAGGGAGGGATTCATCGATAGCAGCGTTCTCATTGGATCTCATTAAGCAAAAATACGGTCTCATGACACATAAACACTCAGGAGCCCACTGTCTTCTCGGTCTCTTGCGTCCCATACTTGTTTCACGCTCTTATGGGATAGCAGAATTTTCATCGAGTCAGCAGAAGCTTTGTGGACTACCGAAATGCTGTCAAGTGGTGCCTGTGAGATACAGAGCGCGAGTGTCACACAGGATTTGGCTCGATTTGCGAAGGCGATGATCGCTCACTGCAGGAGAAAATGACCGCGGTGCTTACAATCGCTACCATCGTAGTAGGGTCAATGACTCGGAAATCCTTTGTCCCTGGTCGGGAGGCAGAGATTCTGTTAGTGGAAGACAATCCTGGCGATGTTCGACTTGTCCGAGAATTATTTACAGACGCGGCTATCACAAATACACTGCACGTTGCCACTGATGAACAAGAGGCGCTTGATTTCCTCAATCAGCGCGGCGAGTTCACGAACGCTCCGCAACCAGATCTCGTTTTGCTCGATTGGTATCTACCGCAAGCGACCGGTGACGATATCCTTCATGCTATGAGGAATGATCACGAGTTAGAGGAGGTTCCCGTGATAGTGTTAACAGGCTCCGATATGGGAGAAGATATCCTTGATTTGTCCGAGATCCAGGCCGACGCCTATCTCACTAAGCCGATTGCTCCTGATGAATTCATCTCACTTATTCGCTCCTTCGAGTTCTTTTGGCTAACAGTTCTCCGTCAACCATCTGATTCGTAGCACTAGTGAATTCCTATTCTCGAGATAGTGTTCGATACCCAGATCTACTGACCGGTTGGTTCATGGGAATTGGCGCGGATGAAATGATGCCATTCTGCTGAACTCGTCTGCTGTATCGGTCATGGTGATTTCATTATGTGTGTGTGATCTGCCACGTTGGAACGTATGAAATCGTACGCTAATTACTATGAGTGTGTTCGAGGTGTTTTCGGAGGAGCTTCCGATATACGTGAGTTCGATCCCTTCAGATGGGCCAACTCCCCGATTTCTCGGCGTCATGTATTCGGTCAAGATCTAGAGACAGTATAGCAACTACATTCGAGGTCGTTCTTCAAGCGTCGAAGTCACCTCGGCATGCCTTTCCCTGCGGAACAGCAACCGTTGCCTTACTTGTTTGGTCAGTCTAGCGTGAATAGGCTATTTTCTGTTTCGTAGTTGTGGCTATTGATATGGCGATCATCGCAGAGTTCACGATCCCAGCAGAGAACTTCCCATTAGGTCGGGTTTTCGATGATCTGCCGAACGCAACAGTCGAGATAGAGCGCGTCGTTCCCACCGGCCAAAGTCATCTCCCGTACTTCTGGGTAACCGACGCTCCTGACGACGGTATCCAAGACCTTCTGACAGCCGAAGCAGCATTTAAGTCGGTAACGCGTATCGACTACCACGAGAATCAGGGATTGTATCGGGCCATGTGGAACCCTGAGGTGAAAGGCGTCCTCACAGCTATTCTTGACAACGATCTCACGCTGTTATCAGCGATCGGCACGCACGAACAATGGACGTTCGAGTTTCGCGCTGAAGATTCAGACCAACTCTCGGGGTTTCAGCAATACTGTGCCGCCCACGATATCAATACCCAACTTACACGGTTGCAATCGCTAGCAGAGTTACAGGCAGGTGATGAGTACGGCCTCACTGCTAACCAGCATGAGGCGTTGCTTCTCGCTTTCAATGAAGGCTATTACGACCAACCCCGTGAGACCGATCTTGAAACGCTTGCCAATCAACTCGGTATTTCACGCCCCTCGTTCGCCGATCGCCTCCGTCGAGGAAACCATAACCTTCTCAAAAGTACTATCGCACATCGTGGCTCCACGGCTGATGACAGTGATGAGTGATTCTCCCTATTTAAAAACCCTCCATAATTGTAGGTAAACGACAAACTGCTACTCAGTCAATAGTATAGAAAAATGCCAGAAGGAGACGGCGAACGGGCAATCGCTGAATGTCTCAACTGCGGAAACGCATATGCGGCTAAGGAATGGCCAGACGGGACGATTCAACCAATCGGAACAAGAAACGGATGCCAATGTGGCTCAACAGAATTTCAGATCGTCGAAGAGACGACCACTACTGATCTCCATGAAGACTGAATTGACTGACTATTGAGGGATACCGGACTACTCAGAAATCAGGATAATACTCAAAACGGTCGTACTGAACTCATCCTCTATATCGGTCACTACGATTTCATTATATGTGTGATCTGCCACGTTGGAACGTATGAAAACGTACGCTAATTACTATAGTAAGTCCGTGCCCAGTGGCGATTCTCACCGGAGATGGACTTGCGCAGCGGTGTCAAAGCAGGGGAGGTAGATGAAACAAAACTTAACGAGTCATAGAGTCACAAATCACGTATGCGAGGATTCAGCGACGAGGAGAGGGACAGGATTAGGGAAGAACTGATCCAGACTGGCCGGGAGATGTTTCTACAGTACGGCCCAGAGAAGACGAATGTGGCGGAGATAACTGAGCCGGTCGGAATCGCAAAGAGTACCTTTTACCGATTTTTCGATACAAAATCAGAGCTCTATCTTGCAGTATTTCTCCGCGAACGGGACGAATTCCTTGATCAAGTACGAACGGACCTGGCTGAAGTCGATGACGCCGAAACAGGGATCGTTCGGCTGTTGGATGCATATCTATCATGGATCGAGGGAAGTCCTCTTCTCCAGCAAATGATCGACCAGTGGGAGCACGAGCCAGCGTTTGGAAGCGTGTCGGATGAAACGCTATACCGTCACCAACAGGAGGCTATAGCCGAACTCATTCCGTTCATCGAAGAATGGAAAGCCAACGGAGAGATGCGAGATATTGATCAGGAGGTTTTCTTTGGGCTCATGGGCGCTGTCGGATTGATGACGCTTCATCACGAGGAGTTCGAGGACTATCGAGAGGGCATGTACGACACGGTACGGGGTTTGATGATTGAGGCTCTCGCATATTGGTGTACAAATGGAATCGAAGACGAGTAAGCGAAAGATTGGGAAGTAGGGCAGTGGAATTCTACGTATTTTCGACGAAGAGTGACGTCTCGACAGAGATCGGCTCTGGTCCGTATGCGTATAAACGAGTCCGCCGTCGTCCAAGCATCGGGAACTTGTCGGCAAGTCCGAGTGCACCTCGCAGAAGGTATTCGTAGACCGGTCCTGGAAGCCACTTCTGCGAGCCAACCATAAACTCCACACCACGAGTCTGAGCGGCCTGTGCATCCATTACGGTTCGAACGGCTGGCCTACGAACATTCTCGTATGATTCCAACTGTCCCCTCGAAAGCGGACGATTTGTAGTGGATTCGCGTCTTGTTTTATCCTGATCCATCAGCGCCTGCACGATGACCGGGTGAGCAACGACGGCATCTTGAATGGCGAGGCTGTTACCCTGACCACCGAACGGATTGGCGACGTGAGCGGCGTCCCCTATCAACATGAGTCCGTCACGAACCCACTCTTCGCTTTCCCCAGGAGCTGGATGCAGCAGTGTGCAGTCGTTCCAGTCCGTGAGGTGGTTCTCCAATACCCCTTCAAGCGTTGGATCAACAGCTCGAACCTGTTCTCGGAATGCTCCGATGCCACGTTCACGTAGCTCTGGATAGCCTCCTGCCTCGATAAACCAGGCAACTTGGACTTGATCTCCGAGCGGTATGAAGCCGAGGAACCCGTCGCGTTCGAACCGAGCGAGCGTTTCTGCTTCGACGGCATCGGCTGGAAGTTTGAACCAGAGAATGTCTACGTCAACATCGTCAAGGCCAGGGTCAATCCCCGCTGCCTCTCGAACTGTCGAGTATCGACCATCGGCACCAACGACCAACCGGGAGTGGATGATCCACTCCTCACTCGTCGGTCGATGTCGCGCTTCTACACCGACCATAGCCCCTGTGGCTACATCGCCAGAGATCTCATCGTCTACCCTCGGGTCATCTGTGGTGATGATGTCGGTCACACTCGTGCTATCGTAGTACTGGAAGTTATCATACTCCTCAGCCCGATCGATTAAAAACCGAAGCAGTGGCGGTTGCTCGATGAAGAGAGCGTAGTCATACGATTGGTTCAGTACGGTGAAATTGAACCCTCGGTATCGCCGACCGAATGCCGAGACGTAAATTTCGCGGGCCGTTTCGTGATCTACCGAGGCCAAGAGGTCGTGAAGAATGCCCATCTCGTCGAATAGTTTCGGGACGAGTGGTTGGAAGAAGTAACCTCGAAACTCCCGTTCTAGGTCCGCCTCGCGCTCAAGCAATACCGTCTCGACACCGCTTCTAGCGAGTAAATATCCGAGGACACATCCTGCAGGCCCAGCACCGACGATTACGAGGTCAGCCGAAAGTTCCCGGCTATTCCCATCCGTTTCCTGGTTCATGATTACTAAGATAGCTTGGGTTCATGACTCTAAAACAGTTCTGGTTATGAAGTTATCGAGGCGGTTTGGAATATTTTCTTTCATCGATAAAACAAAATGAACAAATTGTCTTCACTATCACTATGCACAACTACAATGGGGAAAGTTTGCGTAGTCGTAGTTTAGCTGAAAGAGAGGGTGCTAAGCCCCCTTCTGCTCACGGCGACGCCGTTCGCATGGTCATCGGGACCGACGGTCCCGCGCTATCCGCAGCGAGCGCCGAAGGCCCGAGCAGGGAGGGGAGACAGCGCCCGCACGTCTTGGTTTCGTGTGAATCGGCACCCTTATTATCTCTTCGATCGAAGGTGGTATTAAAATGCTCACCACGCTTCCGGCGGTGTTCAAACGCGACAACAAGCGTGCATCGTCGGTTGTGGCCGGGTGTCGATTCGGTAGGAGTGGGACACTCCGAACCACCTGTCAAGGGAGGCCGCCTGTGGAGTCTGGAACCGCTGTGGGGACGTTCCCTGCACGTTCCGACACCGAAGCAGGAAGCCCTGTCCGTAACAAGCGAGGGCTGGGTAAGCCCGAGCGCGGTAGGGCAGGGTAGTTCACACATTCTCAAACCGGTTCCCGCCACGGACCCATCTCTCCTGTTCGATACGCTCATATGGTTGCTTGAAAGCGAGGGACCGAATCCCTACGAGCGTCAGCGCCAGCTTTCAGAACGACGACAACAGGCGACCGAGAGAGTACTGCGCCGCCTCGGACCGATTCGCCGTCCGATATTTCGTCTGCTACTCAGGCAGGCCCAGAACGTCACGTCGCTGCGAGAAGACATTCTCGCTGAGGTCGGGCGAGGGTGGCCAGTGTTACAACAGATGGCAAAGGAAGTCGGTCTTCGCCTCGCTGAGACGGGAGTAACTGACCGGGCTGACGATGTCTACTGGCTAGAATGGGAGGAACTCAATGAGATGGCAAGCGTCCTCGACGCCGGGGGGACTCCCCTCAACGACGTGACAGAGACTGTGAAAGAGCGTAGGGCGAGGTGGGAGTCGCGGAAACGCCTGAACCCACCGGTCATCCTCCCCGACCAGATTCAGTTCCTCGGATTCAGCTTCGACACCCAGCGCTTTGAACAGGGGAGAGAAGAAACATCTGAAAACGTCATCAGAGGTGGTGGGACTAGCCCCGGACAAGTGACTGGCAGAGCCTGCGTAATTCACGGCCCTGAGGACTTTGCGAAGTTCCGGGCTGATGACGTACTCGTGGCCCGAATGACTGCTCCAGCCTGGACACCGCTGTTCGCCAAGGCATCGGCAGTCGTGACTGACATTGGTGGCCCAGTGAACTACCCCGCCCTACTCGTCGCCTTCGGCGACTCCTTGAGGGCGGGGGCTTAGCACCCTCTCTTTCAGCTAAATCATAGATTGCGTGCCCGTGTTCGTCGAGATATGCTTGGAACCGGTCTTGCCACTCCGTCCATACTTCGGCTGATACGCTGTCAGGTGGTGTCTCTTCTGTGAGTATTATCGCCGCATCCGTTCTAGGGGTTTCACGGAGAACGTCGACCAGTGCAGGATTCTCTCGACACCACGTTGCCACGTCAGAGAGTGCCTTCTCGGCTCGAATTGGCTCGCTGTCGAACCCCCGGAGGAACGTTTGCGATGGCGGATCTTCGGGTTGTCTGACGAGTCGTTCGTAGAATGTGGTGGACAGCGCCTCGTTTTGTCGGACCCGTAAAAGAACGAACCGAGATGAATTGTAGTAATTGATCGCCGCTTGGAGGATGGTCTTGACGCCTGAAAGCAACTCAGCAGCTTGGAGCTCTCTTATATCCTTCTTCTCCCAAGTTTCTACGGTCTGAACGTACTGGGGTCGGACTGTTTCTCGCCAGTGTGACTCGACATTACCGAAGACTTTTGGTATCGCCAAGGCCCCCCGGCCCGAGATACGCAACAGGAATTTTGGTGCGAGCGAGACGGAGTAGTAGGCGTAGCCGTTGACGGTCGTGAGTGCGTAGGTTTCCCTGGAAAACGCGTCCGTTCCAAGGAACTCACGTGCCATCTCGACTGATGATTCCGTCATGATTGGTCCACCGAGACTCTCGAAGAGTGGCGAAAGGGGGTCCGGGAGCAACTCGGCGGGACCTACACGAGCGTATGCCAGATTCGGATCTGGGACTGTCCAGTCACCGGAGGATGCCACTGGCTGCTCAGGGAGAGTTGTAATGGGGCGCGACTGAAGCAGAATACTTTCGCCATCGACGAGTGCCCACTCGATGTCCTGTGGAGTCCCGAAGAGTTCCTCGACGTCCTTGGCTATCGAGGCGAGCGCCCGTATCTGGTCGTCTGTAAGGACGCGGTCCGAGCGCTGTTCCGCCGAGAGTTCGATGGTTTCAGTTCCCCCACCCGGAGTCGACTGAACGGCGACGCGTTTGTCTCCGATGTCGTACGATAGAATATCTCCTGTGGCCTTGTCGATTCGAGCATGGTCGCCCGTTACGGCACCGCCGACCTGCGCCTCGCCGAGACCGAATCCCGCATCGATGACTGCGACATTCCGTTCACCGGTGGTAGGATCGGCGGTGAACAAGACCCCCGACGCGTCAGGATTGGTCATCTCTTGAACGACGATGGCAAGTGCAACCTGGTCGTGTGGGATGTCGTTTCGAGCCCGATAGGCGATGGCTCGGTCAGTGAAGAGGCTCGCCATGCACGTGCGGACTGCCTCAGCGACTTCCTCTTCGCCCTGAATATTGAGGAGGGTTTCGTGCTGGCCTGCGAACGAAGCACTCGGGAGATCTTCGGCGGTCGCACTAGATCGAGCGGCGTAGGCCTTATCTACTCCGCTGTCAGCGACTGCGTCCTTGATTGCTGTTCGTACTTCGGATGGAAACGACAACGACTGGATGGTGTCTCTGAGCGCCCCTCCAGCCTCTGCAATCGCCTCCGTGTCCTGTGGGTCGAGAGATTCGAGCGCTCGGGTTCGATCAGGAATGTCTGATTCAGCGAGGAGGGCATTGTATGCCTCCGTTGTGACGACGAAGCCCTTTGGGACCAGGAACTCTGCTTGAATGAGTCGGGCGAGGTTCGCCCCTTTTCCACCAACGAGAGCGTGTCATAGAAAGCGTCACGTACGAAGCAGCAGGGTGCGGAAAGTGTGTCCAACACAATCGCAGCCCTGCAAGACGTAGCTTCGGTAGACGACTTCTTGAATGCGGCGGCTACCGAAACAGTACCGCTATTCGAGCATCTTGAGTTCGAGTTTCTGCTGGAGTACGACGTGTTCGCCCCCTCGAAGCGGGGGCGAGCACGAGTTCATCAGCCACCCGATCTCTTCCGCGGTTTTCTACACTGCTACTACAAAGATGTTTACGGCACACGTCCGGTTACACGAGAACTCAAGCACGGCCTCGTCTGGTACTACTGCGGACTCGATAAACCGCCATCCAGAGACACGGTTGATCGATTTCTCACCGACCTCGAACACGTGATTGACGATGTCTTCGAGAGACTCGTCGAGCAGGCCGCCGCCCGCGGCCTGCTCGACTCCACGTACTCTATCGATTCGACTCACGTCGAGGCGATCCAATACAACGACGCTGCGTCGTGGAACTACGATCCAACAGCCCAAGAGTACTACTACGGCTTCGGCTGTACGATCGTCTCTACTGGCGCAAAGATCCCGATAGCAGCGGAGTTCACACAGGCCAAGCAAGCGGATCAGGAGACGGCGATGCGCGTCACGCGTGACGCGCTCGCCGTCGATACACCGATCTGGATGCTTGGAGACAGCGCCTACGATATCCTCAATTGGCACGACCACCTGCTGGCCGCAGGGGTCGTACCAATTGCTCCGTACAACCCGCGAAACACTGACGACCCGAAAGATATCGAGTATAGGGTCGAAGACCGGATCGAGGAACGCAGCGAGGACGTTCAGCTGAAACAATCCATCTTGGACGAGACGTACAACAATCGGACAGGAGTCGAGCGAACCAACGACGCAGTCAAGGACTGCGGCCTCGGGCACGTCCGCGCCCGAGGCCGCGTCCACGCACGAACAGAAGTGTTCCTTGCGCTGTGCCTCCGGCTCGTCGTTGCAATCACCAACTACGAGCGAGGAAACGAACCTGGCTATGAGAAGCTATGAGATGGATTCTATGACACGCTCCCAACGAGGGAAATCTCGGTAGCTCTCGGATCGGCCAATGGAAGGGCGAACGGCAGTCCTGTAGTACTATTACTCATGATTCCCGGTCTAGTAGTTCAACAATCCCGTTCGTGCCATCGACACGAATCTGCTGACCTGACTGTATTTTCCGGGTTGCATTGCGGACAGAGACGACCGCCGGAATCCCGTATTCGCGTGCGACAAGGGAACCGTGACTCATCTGCCCACCCACTTCCACGACGATTCCGGCTGCATTCAAAAACAGCGGCGTCCAACCCGGATCGGAAGATGGGGCAACGAGAATCTCACCCTTTTCGATCCGCTCTTCACTCGGATCCCGGACAACCCGAGCGACGCCTTCAAAAGTCCCATCTGAAACACCAGTTCCCACCAGTGCCCCCGCTGGAATGTCTTCGCGTTCACTCTCACCGCTCAGAGCTTCACCATCACTCGTCAGGACCGGCGGTGCATCCATCGAGGCGTGACGTTGAAATTTGGTGCGACGAGCAGTGACATCGACGTCGATCGATTCGCCATCGAGTACGTCGAAAAGTTCCGCTTTACGAAGGAACCATACATCATCAGGATCGACGAGTTTCCCTTGCGAGGCCAGCCGTTTGCCAGCGTCACGAAGTACCTCGTGCCATGCCGCGTAGAAGTATGCAACACCGTGTTTTGGATACTCGCGAGTTTGAATACCATCGCGATACGTCCGGATCAGTCGAGTGACGAGGCGTCGACGGAGTGAACCAAAGACCCTGTTGCCTGCTCGTTGCTCAAGCCGTTTTCCTGCCGCCGCAGCCTCCTGTTCCAATTCTTGGACGCGGTCGCGGTGTTCTCCAACGTCACTCGTCTTGACTGTTGATTGAACAATGGACAGCAATACCGAAGGATCATCCCGCCATCGAGGACGGCTGATGTCCATCTCTCCAGTCGCTCGGTGACCGAAGGAATCGAGGAATTCTGCAAGTTCAGAACGGAACGCGTCTCCGCCTTCCACAGATTCGAGTGCTTCGAGCGGTGCATCACGATTGAGGGCTTCAACGACGGCAGGATACTCTCGCGCTACATCCGCAAGGTCACCGATTCCGAGATTGACCTTCGTCAGCATTTCCTGGGGCAAGCCCTTCCCGACAGCGTTGACGTCATTGGGTGCATTGGGGAATTGTCGTTCGAGTTTGCCCTCTGCGGCATTTCCGGCGATGAGTGAACCCATTGCTGGAAACTGCGTGGCCTCTCTGGGGATATCGAAGACAGCACGAACTTGCCCAGCTGTGTCTTCAGGAGACCGCACCTGGGAGGCGATGTTCTGCCCCCACGTTTCCCACTTTGCCTGTTCTCGCTCTGGAGACACAGGGCTACCAATGAACGCGCCAACGAATCCCCCAAATACCGTGATTAGTTGAGGGATGGAGTCCCGCAGCAGCGTCCATGCCGAACTCGCAACAGTGGGTATTGAAGCAACTCGTTCCAAGAGCGTCCGGTCTTGGTAAAACTCCTCACCCCGTCGGTCGAGGAGGTCGCCAATAGCGGTCCCCATCTGCTCGTTTGCCTCACCCATTCTCTCAGGAAACCGCTTTCGCAATAGACTGGAGCGGAGTGGAGGCGATACGTTGAGGTAGATGCGCCCGCCTGCCTCGACCACCCACTGTGTATCGGGGTCAAATCCGTATTCGGTGAACAGCGTTTGAACGTACGACTTCCAGACGTCTACCACGAGTGGTGGCATCGCTTCGGCGAACGACTGTCCATGTCCCATGCTGATGTAGACATGGAGACGATCGTCATCTGGAGCGGGTGAGGGCAGCGGGAACAACGACGTAATCGGTCTGGCCTGCAGGATGATGACCTCGCCGTCTGTTACTGACCACTCGATGTCCTGCGGTCGATCGAAGAGTAATTCGATCTCTCGTCCGATCTTGACCAGTGCATGCACCTGGTCGTCGGTGAGTACTGGTCTCGATCGTTCGGAGCTCGGAAGTTCGACCGTCTCCGTACCCCCGGTGGGGCGGCGGCGAACTGCAATCTGCTGGTCACCGACCTCGTACGTGCGAATATCGCCCGTCCGAGCATCGACTGTGATGCTGTCCGCATTCACTTCTCCGGAGACAAGCGCCTCGCCGAGACCGAGACACGCCTCGATGGTGGTGGTGTGGCGGTTCCCCGTCCGTGGGTCGGCAGTGAAGAGCACCCCCGAGACGTCTGGAGAAACCATCTGCTGAACGACGACTGCAATTGAGATATCCTCCTGTGAGATCCCATTCTTCGCTCGATACGCGATAGCCCGATCAGTGAACAGACTCGCCATACAGTCACGGACACGGTCGATGACCGCATCCACTCCCTGTACGTTCAGGAATGTCTCCTGTTGCCCAGCGAACGAGGCATCAGGGAGGTCCTCGGCCGTCGCACTCGACCGCACTGCGTACGTCTCCGTTGAGGAGGTTCCTTTCTTTTTGAGTATTCCCCTAATGGAATCCCGAACGCCGTCTGGAAACACTAGTTCCTGGATCTGCTTCCGCACGGTCGCGCCAACGTCTGCAATCGCTTCTGAATCCGTCGGTTCGAGTTCGGATAGCGAAGCGATCACCTCTCTCGTCGGTGTATCGATAAGCTGTTGGTATGCGACGGTTGTCACACAGAATCCGTCCGGAATCGGAAACCCCGACGTCGCAAGTCGTGCGAGGTTTGCTCCTTTACCGCCGACAAGCTCGCTGTCAGTCGCTGCAGGATCGCTCAATGAAATGACGGCCGGATTGTCATATCGCGCTCCTCCGATTTCACTCATTGGAGAACTCCTCGGAGTCCGGGTCTCGCGTCAACCCGGCTGCGACGGCCTCAATGAGTGTCTCTCGAACCCGAGGATATCGTTCTTCTCCAATGTGGTCTTTTTGTTGGGCTAGCCGAACGACAGCCCTGATCGTGTGGGCAATCGCTTCTGGGTCCGAGCCATTGACTTTGCCGTCATCGTACCAGCTTTCGATGTACGGAAGGAAGTGGTCAATCGCACTCGTTCGTTTCTCAGACGCTTCCTCGTCCGGAATCTGTTCGCGTATACGGGGAAGTTCCTGTTCGTCGATGATGACTTGGCGGAATATCGCATTGGACTCTATTTCGTTGAGAGACTGTTCGAGTAGTGCTGCGATTGCGGTCTCTGGATCATCATGTGCCTCAAACGATTCCCGCAACAATCGGGGGATGACTTCTCTGCTCTCTTGTTCTAGGATATCGATGTAGAGCGCTTCTTTTGAGTCAAAGTACTGGTAGAAGGTGCCAGTGCCGATGCCCGCTGGTCCGGTGAGTTCTGATATCGTTGTCTTGCGGATACCCTGTCGAGTAAACAGTTCTCGACCGGTATCACGGAGCGATTCTCGGACTTGGTCTCGTTTCTCCTCTGAAAATGAAGGCATAGTTTGTGGTGAGTTTTGATAGTGCGATCTGCTTCGTGACTACTAGATATGTGCTATCTGAATATTTGAACATTTCGTTCAAACACTCATTACCGGGTTTCTCCGCTGGGAAGATTCTGGTACAGTAATGCTGACAGTCCATCTTTCTGTCTCGGGCTAGTTCGCTTCCTCCCATCGAACGAAGAGGCTTCATCGTCCTCTTAGAGGCCGCGAGTAAGCGTTCGTTCGCGCAGTATGAGGGCACGCTGATCGAACTCTATGCCTGCACTGGAAACATCCGGCACGTGCTGTGACGACGAATACGTCGCGTCGGGAAGCGACCCTCCAGCTCACCAAATTTTCCCGACCCCGAGCACTCAGCTTACGACACTCGCCGCCCTACTTCTCCTTCGAAATGTCGACGACTACCACCGAACGAACGACTAGGACCGACACGAGAATGAAAGCCGTAGCGGCCAGAGAGTACGGTGGCCCGGAGGTCCTCCAACTCTGCTCAGCGCCGAAACCCACCCCGGAGCACGACGAGGTCCTGATTCGCGTCCGCACGTCCACCGTCGGCCCGGCCAACTCGGCCATGCGCGAGGGACGACCGTTCCCCGTCCGCTTCTTCAGCGGCCTCCGACGACCTACGTCCATCCCGGGCGATGCGTTCGCCGGGGAGATCGCGGCCGTCGGCAGGGACGTCACGCGTTTCGCCGTCGGCGACCGGGTGTTCGGGACGACCGCCCCCGAGTCGGGCGCACACGCCGAGTACGTCTGCGTCCCTGAGGACGGCACGCTCGAACTGACACCCGCGGGCGTGAGCAACGCCGAGGCTGCCGCCGTCGCCGACAACGGCCTCACGGCGGTGCTGTTCCTCCGGGACGTGGCCGACCTCCAGCCTGGCCAGTCCATCCTCGTCAACGGCGCCTCGGGCGGCATCGGGACGTTCGCCGTCCAACTCGCCACCCACGCCGGCGCCGAGGTCACCGGCGTCTGCAGCACCAGGAACGTCGACCTCGTGCGGTCGCTCGGCGCCGACGCGGTCGTCGACTACACGACCACCGACGTCGCCGGGACGGGCGAGACGTACGACGTGATCTTCGACGCCGTGGGCAAGGGGTCGTTCGCGCAGTTCGAAAACGCGCTGAACCCAGATGGGCTGTATATGACGACCGTCCCTTCGGTAGGGATCCTTCTCTACATGGCCTGGACGAGGCTGGTCGGCGACAGGCGGGCCGTCTTCGCGGCCACGGGGATGAAGCCGGCGGGCGTGCGGAAAAAATACCTCGGAGAGCTAAGAGAGCTCCTCGACTCCGGGATGATCCGCTCGGTGATCGGGCGGCGGTACCCGGTAGCGGAGATCGTCGAGGCGTACCGCTACGTCGACACCGGGCACAAGCGCGGGACTGCCGTGGTTACGATCGATTGACTGGCCAAACCTCAGATGAGTCGAGACCACCGAACGCAGCGTAGGAGACATCGAGGACTCCACCGGAACAGATCGAGACGACCGCCAGCTCGCTTGTACCCCGTCGAGGGGAAGAGAAGTTCGCAGTGGGAGTTCACCTCGGGGAGACATCCAGTTCGCCGAGACGAAGAGTCACCGAGGACAGAGATGAGAAGTCTCTCAGGGGTTTTCAGCCACCGAGTTGAAGACGCTGTTCGGTTCGAAGAGTTCCCGAACGACGTCATTGGTTGCAAACCGGTAACCGCTGCAGGCTCGTGTTCAGCACCTCCTCGATGACCCCAGTCTCAAGGAGCAGCTACGAACCGAATCTTCCCGACACGTGGTATCAGGAGGCCAGACAGCCGTCTCCATCACGCCGGACGCTTCTTGAGGAGGTGAATGCCGCGCTGTATGCAGCATTTTGCTTGAATAATATCCCTGATCGGAGATATCAACAGGTATGGAGGAATATCCCTGCCTTCAGCAGTCCAGGTTCGCACTCGATCTTCGGAACACCTACTATGACATCCTCGGTTTAGGTTGCTCGACACAACTTCGTCGGAGTCTGCTGGATATGCTCTTTCTCTTTTTCGCTCGCGTCGACGGCTTCCCGTCTCTTGGCGGCGGGATGGATCTTGGGGCACAAATCTGGCTCTGGTTTGTTGGTAACTCACGCTACATCGCTAATTAACTGGGGATAATTTGTGAGGTACTGAGGTTCTATGTTCGATGAAGCTAGAGTACGTGGTGTGACTTGGCATATCAGACTCAACGACGAGACCTACGAACAAGCCCACGAGAACTTCGAGTGGCGGTTCCCAGACGGGTACAATCTCGCTTGGGATTTGCTCCAAAAACACGATGACCCAGAGAGTACTGCGTTGCACCAAGCGTACCCCGACGGACGACGTGAGAGTTACAGCTTCCGCGACCTGGACAACTTGTCGAACCAAGTCGCCAATGCGCTCGAAGAGCGCGGCATAGAGCGTGGTGATCGCGTTGCGATTGTCGTCCCACAAAAGCCCGCGAACCCGCTGACCCATCTTGCGTGTTGGAAACTGGGAGCGATTTCGCTGCCGCTTTCGGTGCTCTTTGGACCCGATGCACTCCGATATCGCCTCCGGGATAGTGGGGCAAACGTCGTTGTCGCGGACGGATCGATGCTCGATACCGTTCGCGACGTACGCGAGGACTGCCCGGAATTAGAACACGTCGTCGCCGTTGACGCCGACGACCCCAGCGACGACGTCGAAAGGTTCGACGAGATGTACGCCGGTCATGCTACCGACTTCGATATCGTCGACACCGACGAGGAGACGCCGGCAATCATCATCTACACGAGCGGATCAACCGGCCCGCCGAAGGGCGTCCTGCACGGGCACGGCCTCTGGGCTGGCCACTGTCCAGCCTTTTATATGTACTTCGAGCGCGATGTCTTCGAATCGGTGTACTGGACACCGGCCGACTGGGCGTGGATCGGCGCGCTTGGGGATGTTCTCTTCCCCGCGTGGCACTACGGGCAACCGGTTGTAAGCTATTCAATGGGCGGGTTCGACGTCGAAACGGCTTACGAGTTGTGCGAGGAGTTCGACGTAACTGATGCATTTCTCCCACCGACCGCAATTCGGATGCTAATGACTGTTGACGACCCTACTGAGCAGTACGACCTCGCACTCAACACTATTTGTTCGGGCGGCGAGCCGTTGACGCCCGAGATTCTTGACTGGGCCGACGAACAACTGGAAGGCGTCGTCGTCAACGAACTCTACGGCCAGACGGAAGCCAACCTCCTCGTGACCAACTGCCGTGAGTGGTTCCCAGCACAAGCCAGTAGCATGGGTAAGCCGGTGCCCGGTCACGAGGTGGCCATCGTGGACCAAGAGACCGGCGAGCGACTCGATGACGGCGAGGTGGGATGATCGCTGTCGCACGTGGCGATGACCCGGTTCTCTTCCAGGAGTATTGGAACGAGCCCGAGAAGACCGAAACTGCGAGCGTCGAAGGCCCCGAGGGGACCGTCTGGCACCTTACCGACGATCTGGGGTATCGGGATGCAGAGGGCTACTTCTGGTTCAAATCACGCGACGACGACGTCATCATCACAGCTGGGTATCGCGTCGGTCCGGGCGAAGTCGAGAGCGCCATTCTTGAACACCCGACCGTCGAACAGGTTGCTGTCATCGGGGTCCCAGACGAGACACGCGGGGAAATCATCAAAGCATTTGTCAAACCCATTGATGGCACCACCGACGACGAGACACTTCGTGCGGAGATTCAGAATCTCGTCAGTGACCAGCTAGCCAAATACGAGTACCCTCGCGAAATCGAGTTCATTGACGAACTCCCGACGACCACCACCGGCAAGATTCAGCGCCGAAAGCTGCGCGATCGAGAAGCCGAGGAGTGAACCCACTCCGAGTCTAGTGTAGCTTCAACCATGAACGGGTGAGTACATCATCCGACGAGCAAACTGCCAGTTCCACCTCATTTTTCTGAAGCCCTGCAAGATACACAGCGCGTATCGGTCAGAGATGGTCTGCTGATAACGGAGTTCTGAATCAGTAAGTACAGAGGATTCACTTACCGACTAATTCCCGGTGGGAACTCGCTACAAAAGACGGTCTGAAATCACGATGCCAAGATACCCCCCGATAACCATCACCAGAAACGGGGTAATTGCATCGGTGATTGTCTCAACCCCGAACAGATTCAGTAGACCCACAAGGTCTACCGAGATTGCAAGCGTGGCAATCACGACTAATGCTACGAGTAGTCGGGGTTGAATCAGGGAGAAACTATCAGATTCGGGGCTTTCGGTGGCCATTGATTCTGCTTATACGCTTGTTCAGATATACGTTCAGCTGACCAGGAGAGCCATACGAAAGCACACCTGCTTATCGCCTGTTCCAAAGCTCAAGACGTGGAAGGAACAATAGCCGCTTGCTGACTACATCCTCTGTATCTTGCACGCGCTTTCTGCCAGCTACTGGATAGGTTGAGCGAGGCGTGCAAGATACAGGGCGCGAATGCAGCACGGGAAACACTCGCACATCGGGTGCCTCGCTTCAGTACAGCCGGAGGAAGTACAGTACGTTCGCTTACCACTCGGCTCCATCGGAAGCGGGGCAGAAGTTCCGAACAACGGTACGGTGGCGATGTCCCTGTCGCAAGTCAGTAACGCCACGAAAGTATGAAGAAAGAGAGGACGGTGAGGGCGACCGTCGTCAGCCATACTGCCTCGATCTCCGATCTAACCAAATGCGTGAAGAACAGCGAGCCGATAAGAAAGCCAAAGGGTGCAACCACGATCGGAATAGACATTGCAACGACCGGATCGATGTCTGAGAGCCGGCCATCGAGACGGCCCTTGCTGACGCTCATACCACTTGAGTCGTTCAGGCGATACAACAATCTTCGGTCTCCGTCCCGGGCGCACTGACCGTTCAAGACGCCGAGTACGGTCTAGGGTGGTCTGGGACGATCAAGCCCGAATTCTATTGAGTTGAGTGCTGCATATACACTCTGTATCTCGCACGGGTCTCCTGACAGTTCCTCGGTAGTTCGTCGAGACGCTGCAAGATACACAGAATCCATGAAAATCCCGCATCTAAGTCCCTGAAGCGTGAACAAGTTACAGGGACTGGCTGAGACCGTAATTCGCGCGGTGCATCAAGCACGTCACACAGAATGGTCCGAGCCCGTGATAAGACGCGGAATCTTGTGCCATCAAGCACGTATAGGAGGATCTCTTGTTCACGCATCAGTCCCAACGGAGGCGTCCTATGTACCTCGGAATAGACACGCACACACGATACTCGCAAGTTGCCGTCGTGGACGACGACGGCAACTTGCAAGACGAGATTCGCTTGCCAAACGATCGTCTTGACGAACTCGCCGAACAGTACGCCGGTGGCGAAGCTGCGATCGAAGCATCTGGTCACTACCGCCCGGTGTACGAGATGCTCGACGAGCATCTCGACGTTACACTCGTTAACCCATCAAAAAACAGGGTCATCGCCGATGCGACGGTCAAGACCGATCGCATCGACGCTAAACGACTCGCGCACATGCTTCGGGCGGATATGCTCGCTGAGAGCTACATCCCGTCGGACGAGATCCGCACGTTGCGGGATCTCGTCCGAACGAGGAAGGCGCTGGTCGAAGAACGGACAGCAGAGAAAAACCGCGTTAGAGCCGTCCTCAAGCGCACCGACAACGCCTACGACAGCGAGTTGTTCGGCCCAACTGGGCGAGAGTTCCTCGCGGAACTCTCGCTCAGTGAGGCTGATCGAACGATCGTTGAGGCACACCTCTCCGTGATCAATGAGTACGACGCGCAGATTGAGAAGCTCGAAGAAAAAATCGAGCAGAAGACACTGGAATCGCCAGCAGCCCAGCGGCTGCTGTCGATTCCGGGTGTTGGACAGTCCACGGCTGCGTTAATCGTTGCAGAAATCGGTGAGATTGATCGGTTTGACCGGCAGGAAGAACTGGTGAGTTACGCTGGACTCGATCCAATGGTTCACCAGTCCAGCGATATGGAAGTCCATGGAAGCATCAGCAAAGAGGGCTCAGCGCCACTGCGCTGGGCCCTCGTCCAGTGTGCTCATGTATCCGTCCGGTACGACGATTACCTCGGCAACTTTTACACACGGTTGAAACGGCGGAAAAACCACCAGATAGCGATTGTTGCAACAGCTCGGAAGATGCTGGTCTCCATCTTCCACATGCTGAAGCGACAGGAATCGTACGATCCACCGGAGGTGAGTGCCTGAGCGACGGTTCACGTCGCTCAGGCACGGCTTGCTTTCGTCCGCACAGCTACCGCTACCGCAACAAGAATTCCCCCGCCTGCCGGGAGGTTCTTTCTCTGAAGTGGCCGCCGTCAGGTGATTTCGCAGCTGTGTTTGGGTGAGCTAGCAGTTCACCCAAACAATTATTGTCAATGGTGTGGGATGGATCGGTGCGGGATTTTCATAGGAGCGCGAATGGTGCACGAGGCGATGGTTGGCACCGAGAGACAGTAGTTGCTCGGTAGAAACACACCACAGTGTACCGGATCGAATTTCTCCTCTGTCCGTACTATCTATCCGTCGTGAAATTCGTCAGATATTTAACATTAGTTTATCAGGAAGTCCGTCGTACGATACTCTGAGTCGAGTGCAGCAATTCATCGATGCACCACTCGTGAGAGGCCTCCGCTATGGGTGAAGAGATACACCACACGACAGAGAGTAGTGAGACAGTGCCGGTCACCTGGGAGAATTTCCCGCGGTCACAGTTACACGGACAGATGGAGCGCTTCGTTGAATGGGGTGGGTTCGGCGAGTTCTATCACTACCGAACGCTCCTCCCCCTCGACAAACAGGTCGAAACCGCGAGCAATCGAGACACGCTCTACTCGATTGCTGTCTTCGACCTGACCGAACCAGCCACCATCACCAAACCGGACACCGGTGACCGCTACCAGTCGGTGGTTGTCCTCAACGAGGATCAGTACGTCAAGAAGTTCAACTACGATCCGGGCGAGTACACATTGACACAGAATGAGATCGGGACGCGGTACGCCTGTGTCCTGATCCGCACGTTCGTCGACCCGAACGATCCGGATGACGTAGAGACCGCCCGGAGATTACAGGACGAGATCGCGGTGAGTCAGGACTCGGTCGGCACGTTCGAGATTCCTAACTGGGACCACCAAACACGTGAAGAACTCTTCGAAGCGCTCGCAACAGTCGGAAAAACGATGGACGACTTGCGGGGCGTCTATGGCGACATCGACGAAGTAGACCCCGTGAAGTTTTTGCTCGGTAGCGTGGGACCATTCGGATTTCCGGCGTCTGAAACGTTCTACCTTTCGAGGATCCCCGACCAGAACGACGGCGTGACGCCACATACACTCACCGTCAAGGACGTCCCCGTCGACGGGTTCTGGTCGATTACCGTCTACAACAGCGACTGGTATCTCGAGGAAAACGAGTACGACGCGTACTCGGTTAATAACGTGACCGCAGAGCGGAACGATGACGGGAGTGTCACAGTGCACTTCGGGGGGGATCCCGACCAGCTCAACTTCCTCTACACACCAGCGGATTGGAACTACATGGTCCGACTCTACCAACCGCACGAGGAGATCCTCGACGGGAGCTATCAGTTCCCCGAAACCCAGCCGGTGGAATGAGGCAAACGCGCGGATATCGGTCGTTGCCGCTTCAGGAGATTGAATCACCGCGATATCGAATATCGACTCATCTACCCTCTTCTACCCTCTTCTACCGACGGTCATATGCTGAACTCATCCTCTAAGTCTTGCACGCCGTTACTGTCAGTTCACAGTTCCAATCTGCCACGGCACGGATGCTGATACTCACCAGTCGACGGGTGAAACACCACTAGTTTTGGATGTCTCGAACTAATTCTTCACCGGCATCGAGTAGAGTCTGTACCAGCGTTGTCTCCCCCGCTTCAGCGTACACCCGCAGGACTGGTTCGGTCCCACTGGGCCGGATCAACAGCCACGAGCCGTCTTCACGCGTGAGTTTGAATCCATCCGCAGTGTTCACGTCCTCGATAGCGACGCCGGCGATCGAGTTGGGAATCTCGTCCTCGAGTGCAGAGAGGACGGCCGCTTTCTGCTCGTCGGGGCACGCAACGCTGCGCTTGTCTTGCACAATCGTTCCATGCGTCTCGAGCAGGCGATCGACACGGTCGTCGAGTGGTTCCTCGGCATGCATCGCTGCTGCGACCAGTGCCATCAATACACCGTCTTTCTCGCGCACGTGCCCGTCGATCGTAAAGCCGCCCGATTCTTCACCGCCAACCAGTGCTTCGTGGTCAGCTATCCCCTGGGCCACCCACTTGAAGCCGACCGGGACTTCGTATGCTGTCTCGTCATGGGCGTCCGCAATCCGATCGAGTAGATGTGTCGTTGAGACGGTCCGGATTACTGATCCCGACTCTTGCTCGAGGAGGTAGTCGTAGAGCGCAGCGAAAAAGAGGTTCTCATCGAGATAGCCCCGTTTCGGTGTGACAATTGCAATCCGATCCGCGTCCCCATCGTTCGCGATTCCTAGATCTGCCTCGTGTGACTGGACGTGTTCGATCAGGGTTTCGAGGTTTTCGGGCGCGGGTTCTGGCGCGGACCCACCAAAAGTCGGATCAGACTCACACCGCAGCCGATCGACCGACACTCCTGCCCTTTTGAGCAGGGCGTCTGTCGTACCCCGCCCACTGCCGTGCATGGCATCGTAGGCCACGGTCAGATTGGCCTCCGTAAGGTTACTATCGACCAGCTCGAGAACGTGTTCAGCGTGGGGTGAAACGAAATCATCCGTGTGAACCGTTCCGTGCTCGTCACTCGGGACGGACTGTGGCTCGGCGAGTCGATCTGCGATGGCATCAGTTACTGAGGGGAGGGCGGGTGCTCCATCACTCGGAATGAACTTCACGCCGTTGTATTCCGGCGGATTGTGGGACGCAGTAATGACGAGCGCGCCCGCGAGGTTACGGTCAACGATGCCGAAGGCGAATACCGGTGTTGGTCGATCCCGTTCTGGGAGGACGACGTCGAACCCGTTCGCACACAGGACGTCCGCGAGTTCCTCGGCAAACTCTGCCGATCGCTCCCGGGCATCGTAGCCAATTGCAACTGGACGATCATCTCCATTATCTGTGAGATATGTTGAAACAGCCTGGCCAACTGCACGCACGCGCGGTACCGTGAATTCCTCGAGTATTGTGCGCCAGCCATCCGTCCCGAACGTAATTGGGTCAGTTTTCACGCACTAGCCTTATTCACATTTTATAAAAAGATACTGTGTCGAAGGGGATATTCAGAGACGTATACATATGGGCGTCTTGACGGAGCAACGACCTGTTCATCTAGAATATACTATAAACTGCCTGCCAAATAGAGAGGCTGAATGTTGCACGAGGCTGGGCTCGATTTGTGAAGAGTAGTGAGTGGTCAAAACAGGAAATCGTTTATCACTGAAACGGGAGCTTTCGGTATGCAAACCGATTGACTGACGGATTTTGGTACCGTGACGAAAAGACGATCAATGTGGTCCTATTCGATGTCAGATTGCCAAATAACACTGGGAGCGGTCTAAGCAAGGAACTTTTCCGAGTTGAGGGTCTCAACACGTGTATGTGTGAACGAGCCGAGGCTTCTGAAATGGCGTTCTGGGGGAATACGGACGACACACAGGCCCTCCAGCACTATCGTACACTCGTCAATACGATCGACGATGGGATCTATCGACTCGACGCTGAAGGCTGCCTCGTCTCTATCAACGACGTCATCGTCGAGATCACCGGGTACACGCGTGAGGACCTGCTCGGCGAGCACGTGTCCGTGCTCTTCGGTGGCGACAGTGCGACGATCGAACGTGAGATCGACCGTCTTCGAGCGAACGCCTCCGATCACAGCGAGTTACTCGATCTCACCATGGAGACCGCCGAAGGGGAACAGATTCGCTGTGAAGTGCGGATGAACGTGCTCGACGTGGGTGATAACGCGCAAGGAACGGTCGGAATCGTTCGCAAAGTTGGCGAACGCAAACAGGCGGAAACGGAAGCCACCGAAGCGACCTTTCGTCGACTGTTCGAGAACGTGCCCGGCAACTATCTCATCGTACAGCCCGAGGACTACGAAATCGTGGCCGTGAACGATTCATATCTGGACGCGACGATGACCGAGCGGGCGGAAATCGTTGGGAAGACGTTGTTCGAGATCTTTCCGAACAACCCCGACGATCCGGCCGATGGCGTCGAGAATCTGCACGAGTCGCTCAAGAGAGTAGTGGAGGACGGGAAAGCGGACACCATGCCGGTAACGCACTATCCGATCCCCGACCGCGAGTCCGGTGGCGACGAATTCGAGGAGCGCTGGTGGAATCCGATCAATTCACCGGTGTTTGACACGACTGGCGAAATCGACTATATCATCCACAGCGTCGAGGACATCACACCGGTCGTCAAGGAACTCGAAGCAGACGGCGAGCAGGAACTGCTACAAGATCCAGACAGGGCTGATTCACAGCTCGCATCGGACATCATGCTGCGCGGACAGGAGCTATTACGACAAGCAAAGCGAGAAGCGTACGAACAACTGCGCAAGAGCGAAGAACGCTTTCGCGCGTTGGTCACCACCACGTCGGATGCAGTGTTCAGTACGAACGTGGACTGGAGCGAAATGCACAGTTTAGAGGGATCGGGTTTCCTCGCTGACACCGACGAGCAAGGGCCATCGTGGGTTGAAAAATACGTTCCGCCCGAAGACCAGCCCCGCGTTCGGAAAACTATTGACGAAGCTGTTCGAACGAAACGCAGCTTCGAGTTGGAACACCGAGTCGTTCGTGAAGACGGCACAGTAGTCTGGTTCTTCTCGCGTGCTACACCGCTCCTGGATGAGAACGGCGAAATCACTCGATGGTTGGGTGCGGCGAACGACGTAACCGAGCGTGTCGAACGCGAGCGCTATTTCGAGGATGCAAAAGAGCGACTGGAGGCGGCGGCCGAAGCCGGCGCGGTCGGGACATGGGAGTGGCATATTCCCGATGACCAGATGGTCACGGGTGCGTCGTTCGCGAAGACGTTCGGGATCGATCCCGACGCGGCCGCCGAGGGTGTATCACTCGACCAGTTCGTCTCGGCCATCCACGACGCCGATCGCGAACGGGTCAAACAAAAGATCGAGGACGTCATCGAATCGGGGGAAGCGTACGAACAAGAGTTCCGGGTCTGGGATGCCGACAACGAACTCCGGTGGGTCGTTGCGCGCGGTCACGTCGAGTTCGATGACGACGGGAATCCAGCAACGTTCCCCGGGGCGCTGGCCGATATCACCGAGCGCAAACAGTTCGAGCGGAAACTCGAGAAATCCAACGAGCGTCTCGAACAGTTCGCCTACGCCGCCTCACACGACCTGCAAGAACCTCTGCGGATGGTCACGAGCTATCTTCAGTTGATCGAGCGCCGCTACGCGGATGAACTCGACGAGGACGGTGAGGAGTTCATCGAGTTCGCAGTCGACGGCGCCGACCGGATGCGCGACATGATCGAGGGGCTGCTCGAGTATTCGCGGGTCGAAAGACGCGGCGATCCCTTCGAGCCGGTTGCCCTGGACGCCGTTCTCACGGACGTCCGCACGGATCTCCAGATGGTGATCGAGGAGAGCGATGCCGAGATCACGGCCGAGTCGCTGCCTCACGTCGAGGGTGACCCAGGGCAGTTACGCCAGGTATTCCAGAACCTGCTTTCTAACGCACTCGAGTACAGTGGCGACGATCCGCCACAGGTGGATATTTCGGCTGTACGGGTCGGTTCGGATGTGATTATCTCAGTCGCCGACGAGGGGATCGGCATCGACCCGGACGACAGAGAGCGCGTCTTCGAGGTGTTCCAGAGCCTGCACGCGCAGGACGAGCACTCGGGAACGGGGATCGGCCTCGCGCTTTGTAGGCGCATTGTCGAGCGCCACGGTGGCGAGATCTGGGTCGAGTCCGAACCAGGCGAGGGTACGACCTTCTCGTTTACGCTTCCTGCAGCAAGCGGTGACGAGACGTGAATGCACTCAAGTAAACTACCCTGCCCTACTCGCTCCCTCCCGCCTTGCGGCGGTCGGTCACTCCTTGAGGACGGGGCTTTGCCGCAACGACATAGCTCACCCGCAAGCAGTTACGTCCAACACGGCAAATCAATCAGAGGATGTACTCAACACGACCCCACAGGGATTACGTTGCGACCCCGAACGAGTGACGGGTCAGACGTGGGATAGCCCTGACGCCCGGAGCCGCGACTGCTGATACCCTCGCTACACACCCCATTTTTCCCTTGTCATGGTGAATGATACGTATGGACAACAATCCGATCGACGAAGTCGACCGCAATATTCTGCACGAATTGCAGTTGGACGCCCGACAGACGGACACGGAGATCGGGGAGTCGGTGGGCGTCACCTCCACGACTGTCCGGAACCGACTCGACAAGCTCAAACAGGGGGGTGTGATTCGGGGCTTCCAGCCCGAACTTGACTACGAAAAAGCGGGGTACCCGCTCCACGTGCTGTTCGTTTGCACGGTCCCTCCGCAAGACCTGAGCGCGATTGCCACTGAATCGCTCGAAGTGCGGGGGGTCGTGACCGCTCGGGAGCTCCTCGGCGGGGAGCGAAATCTCCACATCGAGATTGTCGCCGGTACGGTCGGTGAAATCGAAGAGATACGAAATGATCTAGCGGATCTCGGCCTGAAGATCAACACCTCCGAAATCATCTCCGAGACGCAAGTTCAGCCATGGAACCACTTCTATCCGCGCCAAGATGTCGATTCCGCGCCCGACGATCAGGCCAGCGACGAGACTTCAACAAATCAAGGCTAGTACGATACCGGTTGAAAAACTCAATATTAACAGCGCCGAGAATCGGGAAAAGACGTTCTTAGCTTCTGAAATCGAACTAGAATAGGCTATAGAGTTTTATTATTCAAATATATAGGATTTTTGTAAGGATACACTTATTCGATTGTACCATCTCTCGCCCTGTATGGTCGAACCATCCAACGAGATAACCGACGCCTTCACCGTACTGGCTGACACCCGTCGCCGGTACGCCCTCTACTACCTTACTCGCCAGGAGCCACCCGTTTCGTTCGAGTCGCTCGTCTCCCATGTGGCGGGCTGGGAGACCGACACTGCGCCGGACGCGGTCGATGACGCCACCCTCGATGCGGTCGGCGTGGAACTGCACCACGTCCACCTTCCGATGCTCTCGGAGCATGGTGTCGTCACCTACAAGGCCAATCCCGGGGAGATCGAATTAGTCGACGATACAGACGCACTACAATTCCTCCTCGATGTGGCGCGCCGGTCGGAATTCGGAGAGGATGTGTCCACAAGAGAACCCTAAATCCCGACACTAGCTGGGTGGTGTGATCGACCATAGTGACGAGCAGGATCCCGTTTTTCAATCGTCGTTCGACCAGAGAAGTTGTGTCTCAGAGAGACAAACTAGGTCCTCGAGGTGTGACCGTTGCTGCAGAAAAGACGGTTACTGGAGCAGGCTGCTTAGTGGAGCTTCAAACCTCTGGTTGCGATTTCATCACTATCTCAACAAATAGATATCACTAACTCCTGACAGAGACGGCGTGCAAGAGACAGAGGATGTCTACAGCAGTGCGCTCCCGGTCGACCAACCCTATCTGCTCCTGGTCGCGGGTTCTCCGAAGCAGCAGTTCAATGCAGATCATTTCTGAGAACAGCCATCATCAAAGCCAGACCCATCAGCCCGTTTGGAAGTGGTGGTAGAATTTAAGCATGTGTGTAACTAACACGGCGGCATGGTGGACGAATCGGAGCAGTCAGACAGTGACCGTGGCCTACAACGAAACGTCGACGACTACATCCGGGATGTCCATCCCCCGCCTGCAGAGGTCTTGGAGCTAGAGTTCGTCTACGAAGCACTGGCCCATCCGAGACGACGCTACGTCTGCTACTCGCTGCTCTCCAGTACTCGCTGGTCGCTCACGGAGTTGGCGACGAAACTCGCCGCCTGGGAGCAGGACATCCCCGAAGAAGACGTCGCCGGGTTCACTCGCGACGAAATGTACGTCTCGCTCTACCACGCCCATATCCCGAAGTTGGTCGAGTTAGACATCGTCCAGTACGAGACTGGCGGCGAGGAGATCGTCGTCGCGGACACAAACGCCCCGCAAGTGCTCGCGGCCCTTGAGGGTGCCGGGGCGAGTATCGACGCGTTACAGGAAACACACGCACGGAGCGATTACGAATAAGAGTAACTACGAACAGGAGTGACCACTGATGGATAAGAAGCGATCGGATTCAAATCCCTCAACCAAAACCGCCGAGAAACGCACTGAGACTCCCCCCCCCGACGACGACACGCTCGACACACCAAGGCGGGAGAGAACACATGGAGGCTGGACATTCATGGCGCAGGCCCACTATGACCCCGACGAACCCCTTGATTTGACCACAGTGATCATTGGTGCCATCGCGGAAGCCGATGACATCCCCATCACCGAGATTAAGAATCCGCCCCTCTACGAAGTGGTGGACATTGCAGGCATCGAAGATGCCTTGTTCGGGCGCCCCAAGGCCAACCGGAACGGCACGGATTCGACAGTCGAGTTCCGGTATAACGGGTACAAAATAAGCGTTGAGGCGGACGGTTGGGTGACAGTCTCCAGTCGCTCCGCGAACTCAGCAGCTGACGGGAAGTAAGACAGACGCAGCATCGATTAATCGTGCAAGATACGCGCTCTCCATCTTGTACGTGCCAAGTGAACTATCCACTGTGATACAGGTGAGGTAGTGGAGTGCGAATCTGCAAGTCCACGGTTGACGAACTACTTAGCCTACTGGGGGGTCGAGGCTGCTGCGTCGGTGTACTGCGCACAGACCCGCCGGATCCCCTCTTCGAAGTCAATCTCGGGTTCCCACCCGGTCGCCTCACGCGTCGCCGACGAATCGGCGCAGGTGTCGTGTACGTATACCGAGTCGGGAATCGGGAAAGTGTGTCCAGCACAACCATAGTCCTGCAAGACGTAGCTTCGGTAGACGAGTTTTTGAATACGGTGGCTACCGAGACAGTACCGATTCAAGTATCTTCTTGTAGCAGAGTATGATAGTCATCGGACTGTCACAAGACCTACCGAGACCGAATGACCTGTGAGTTTATACAGGACGCACAGAAACTTCAGATTCAAAATAGATGTGTGATATGTCACCCTGTGAGAGAAAAGCGTATTCGCCAATTGGGACCGTATTCTTAATTGTACCATCATTGGCTCGTACAACCTTTTCGGGATATTTTAAGAATAAGTCCTGACCATGTGGCTCAGAATCGCTAACCTGAATTTCCCCCCAAACTTCGTTTCCATTATTCATTATAGCTCGAACTTTGGCAGGCTCTTGGCGACCATCGGAGATAATTTGCCAAGTGGATTCATTTCGAATATCAACCCCCGAATTAAGCCACTTGTCAATCAATAGTCCTATAAAGACACCAATCAAAAGTGACACAAGAAGCATAAGAAGATAGCCAAGTCCCATCTCCTCAATGGAAAATTCCATGTTTTGAATATGGGTTGGATTGAAAGAGGTGAAGTGCGAATAAACTATGAGTATGATTGAAAATGAAGTCCCACTTCCAATCACAGTATAAATTATCTTATCAAATCTATCTATTTGTACAGTAACTTTGCCAATTCTCCGTGCAATCTTATAAGTCAAAAATCCTGGAAGGAGGATTAAAAGTGAGTATATCAGACTAAATGACGGAAGAGATATAGGCATGACTGCCTTGCCTAATTTTCGTCGGTACTTTCAGAGCTTTCGGAGGTGTCCTCACGAGGGTCTTGCTCCGATGTTTCAGAAACAAGAGCTTTTTCAAGGGCTTCTGCTTCTCCATCTTGTCTCTCGGTCTTCTCTTCTTCACTCATCTTCTTCACCTTGGGCGTCGCGAGGGTCTTCATCCGAAGTCTCTGCAACACGAGCTTTCTCGTTTGTTACTAATGAGCTATCAGTGTTATCGGAGTCAGCGCCATTTTCTTTGTCAGCCATATCAACCCTTTCTGATCAATGAATCATATTATTTTCCCTTCTAATAGATTTTGAATACACCTCACTCGCCGAACGAACCTCTGATAAATTGAGGCGGTGTATTCGCCCTATATTACGAAGATTTGATTAGATTCGGATTTGACGTGCAACCATGCACTCCCCAACCAAGTTCCTCAAAAGTCTTCTCATCAACAGATGGTCCGGGTTGATTGGATTTGCTATTGGTATCGGACTACTCTCTCACGTCACAACCTACTTCTCGATCACAGGAATTCTTCAGCCGGCCGGGAGTAAACTATTTAGTAGGGAAGTGGGTGTTCTTGCCGCTATTGGTGCTCTCTTACTCTCACTCTACCGATTTGTCTATCTACGACCAGAGCTGTTTCTGGATGTTGACCTAAATAACGGAACATACTTAAAACGGCAAGAGGGTGATGGATACACCGCCAATATATCTATATATTTAGTTAATGCCGGCAACCGCTACGCCGAAGACGTACAATTGACTTTTGCCCTTGATGCATTCAAATTTGAGACAGATTTAGATACAACTGAACATCCATCCGAAAGTTATGAAATCAACACTACTACGATGGATTCCCGAAGCGGGAGAAGAATCGGATTCATGGGGGGCGGTAGACGCCATGATATATTCTTCGAGAACGTAGTATATGAGCGAGATATCCACAAATTGTACTATGGAAAAGCTATCTTCAGTTCAGAGCAGACCCACGAAATTAAATACACGATAGCGTGCCGAACACATGGCCTTCGACAGGGGCAAATCACGATCGAGATGGAAGACGGTGAACTCGCTGCCACCAGAGCATATCCGACTGTCTGGCGACAACTAAAAGCATACTTGTGGTGGTCTCCCGATTTGAAAAGAACACAGCGAGTTGAGAACATAGATGATGTTGATACACAAGTGAATACCCAGTAGGTAGAGTGTGCCATAGAATTCATCTCATACTTGAGATTCTCATGGCCCGGAACATCTCCCCGCTCGAAATTGATGATTGCAACGATAATTCGGAGACACAGCGCAAGGAATGCTTCTAGTTGTGCGTGTACGCGGCCTCGAGCGCGGACTTGTCCGAGGCCGCAATCCTTGACCGCGTCGTTAGTTCGTTCGATTTCTGTCTGGCGGTTGTATGTCTCGTTCAAGATGGATTGCCTGAGCTGAACGTTCTTGCTGTGTTCCTTGATACTGGCTTCGACCCTGTACTCGATATCGAGCGGTTCGTCAGTGTTTCGCGGGTTGTACAGAGCGATCGGCACAACCCCTACAGCCAGCAGGTGATCGTGCCAGTTGAGGATATCGTAGACACTGTCTCCGAGCATCCAGATCGGTGTTTCGACGGCGAGCGCGTCATGCGTGACGCGCATCGCCGTCTCTTGGGATAGGATGCTTGTTTGGCCTGTATGAACTCTGCTGCAATCGGGATCTTTGACCCTTGGTTGATGAGAAACTGTGCAATGGCTCAACCAATTATGCCTCGAAGGAGAAGAGAACGACGAAGAACTGCCCAGCCTACTGGTGGCTCGAGGCCGCTGCGTCGGCGTCGGTGTACTGTGCACAGACCCGCTGGATTCCCTCTTCGAAGTCGATCTCGGGTTCCCACCCAGTCGCCTCACGCATCGCCGACGAATCGGCGCAGGTGTCGTGTACGTATACCGAGTCGGGAATCGGATTCTCGACATACTCGGGTTCGATGTCGGCCCCCAGTTCCTCGTTGAGCATGTCCACGACTGTATTGAAGCTGTAGGCATCACCGGTGCCCAAATTATAGATGCCGGTGAGCTCGTTGTCGGCGGCACGCTCGAGTCCGCGGACGATATCGTCAACGTGGGTGAAGTCCCGCGTCTGCGTGCCATCGCCGTAGAGTACCGGTGCGTCGCCGTTGGCGATGTCGTCGGCGAACTGCGCGATCACGTTGGCGTACTCGCCTTTGTGTTCTTCGGCGCCGCCGTAGCCCTGGTAGACCGAGAAAAACCGCATGCCGGCCACATTCATGTCGTAGTGGTTCGCGAAGTACTCACCATAGCGTTCGCGAGCCAGTTTCGAGGCTTCGTACCCCGTGTTGACGCTGACGTCCATCTCGACCGGCGAGGGTTCCGTTCGACTGCCATAGATCGAGGACGTCGACGCATAGACGACCGTGTCGCAGCCGTCTTTTCGGGCTTGTTCGACGACGTTGACGAATCCCTCGACGTTGACTCGAGCACCACGTGTAGGGTCGTCCTCGTGCATCGCATAGGAGGAGAGGGCTGCCAGGTGGAAGACGACATCGACGTCCGTTGGGAGGTCGTCCTCGAGCACGCTGCGCGAGTGGAACTCAACGTCGTCCTCGAGGTTCGCTGGTGTGCCGAGATACTCATCGTCGATCACGATCACGTCGTTATCTTCGGCGAGGTGGTTTGCGAGATTCGAGCCGATGAAGCCGGCACCGCCGGTCACGAGCACGCGTGTGTCGTTCATGAGGTCGGCTTTGTGATCCAATCGTGATAACTTCACGGACTTTTTTTGCGGTTTTCTACTCTCCTAGCCTGGCAGACAATGGGGCCTAGTTGGCCTCAGGATCTAGACTCACCAGGTCAAGCCTTCATAGGTGATCCCCTCACGTCGTTCGACGATGCGCCGACCGTCGACGACCACCAGGTTTGACATCGTTTCGAACGCCTCGTCGAGGGCCGCAAACTCGTCCCAATCGGTGACGACGACCGCCCCATCGCTGCCGTCCAGTGCATCCGCGGCACTCGCAGTGTATTCGAGTTCGGGGAACCGCTCCTGCATCGGCTCGACTGCAACCGGATCGTACGCGACGATCTCGGCACCGCGGTCCTGGAGGCGTTCGATCACGGGAATCGCTCGGGAGTTCCGGATATCGTCCGTCTGTGGTTTGAACGCGAGGCCGAGTACCGCGATCCGCGCACCCTCGAGGTCGACGTGCGTCGCGAGGAGGTCGACCAGTCGCTCGGGCTGGCGTTCGTTCACCGCGACGGCGGCCTCGAGGACGGCTGGCTCGTAGCCCTCTTCGCGGGCGGCGGCCCGGATGGCGGCGACGTCCTTCGGGAAACACGAGCCGCCCCAACCGACGCCGCTGCGAAGGAACTGCTCGGCAATGCGGTCGTCGAGGCCGATCGCCTCTATTGTCATATCGTTTGGAAGGCGTTTTTAGAAATTCGAGCGTGTCATACAATGGTTCCCGAGAAGCAGTATTCACGGTCTCGATGTCGAGCAACACCCATGACTGCCGAATCACAGAGGGTTGCACGCGAATTGGAAGCTGTATAATCGCGAGGTAAAGGGGATGAGACGTATTCTATGACACGCTGAATTCCCTTATGAGATCCAATTTCTTATATATGGGATCTTAACAGGAAGTCTTTCTTCAATAAGTGAAAGGGCTATCTCGTCTTCTGGTTGAAGACCACCTATAGCCATAACAGTAACAAGTGAAATAATCCCTAAAAAAGGAAGTAGCAGTATGACAAGTAGTCCGGATAATTGGATCGTCTGGCTTACAAATGCGACTGGAGGCAAAATCATCATTGGAAGTCCTAAGAAAATTCTTGCAGAATATTTCGAGAAGGGTGTGATTTCAAATTTTCTATCAAGAACAAAATATACGAATAGGTTTAACATGAGGAATGAAAGTGCTGACGATATAGCAGCGCCAGTGTATCCGTATGCAGGAATCAAGTAAATGTTTAGACATAAATTGACAACGAACGCGAGTATATTTGAATACATAACATATCTCGTATAACCGAACGCCGAGATTGTTTCTCGGTTTCTCCCAGCAGCAGCACTGCTGAAGAAGCCTAACGAGAGAATTGATAACGATAAACCAGCTTGTGTGTAATCAGATCCCCAAAAGAAGGCAAGAATTTGGCCTGGGAATAGTAGAAATATTGCAAATGCAGGAAACGTCATTATGTATATCCACTTCGTCGTTAGTTCGTATACTGCTTCAGTCTCATCTCGGCTATCTTCTGCATCCAGGCGTGATGCGAGAGGTAAGTAGAGAAACCCAAAAGAAGTCAATACTAATTGGAGTCCTGCCGCGATCGGATATGCTGCACTGTAGAGTCCTGCTTCCGTAGAAGTGCGAAAGTATCCAATCATGATCGTATCTGTCCGAGTAAGTAGAATAGACATAACCATAGAGACAATAAGAGGGGCAGAGAAGAAGACAAGTTCTCGAAATTGCCAATCGAGAGCACCTCTGATTGAGAAAAGTCGGTTCAAGAGATAAAGAGCAGCTACAGTAGCAATCAGTGCGCCACCAAAATAAGCGATTGAAGGTGCAACCAGTCCTACGCCACTCAGGAGAAGAACACCTAGTAGGCCGATACGCGAGAGTGGATAGAACAGATCATGGGAATACGTACGATAGATGGTGTTCTCCTCACCTCGAATTCCACCAACAGTCATCTTCAAAGCTGTCAAAAGGGGGATAGTAAATAAAAAGATCTGGAGTACCGTCGTGTATTCTCTACTCCCAAGAAGACGAATAGACAACTCTTCTGCAAAGAAGAACAGACCAGTGGTAACCGTAATCGAGAGCACACCCGCAATCACCATTCCACTAGTCCAGACTCCTCGTCGTTTTGCTGTTGCATCAAAGCGGGACATATACCGAGGGACGCCTTGGGTTAGCCCGAACATCGAAGCAGTCGCTGCGAGCGTAACGATAGCAAGACTGATACTTACTACACCGTACTTCGAGGGGCCGAGAACACGTCCAATGATGACTCTTTCTATTAGACCAGAGACAGAGCTCAGGACGGTGCCGATGAGTATGAGTGTCGCACTCGAGAGGAGAGTTTCTATATCGTCGGCATCAGGCATGATTACGCGTAGCCGAGATCCTCTAACTGTTCACGGACCTCATCTGAAACTCCACTTGGTTCCTGTTTGGATTCGATATTCTTTCGATCTATACTCCCAATCAACTTTGCTAGTTGGTCGTTCGCTTCCATAGGCGTGACCGATCCAGAAATTCTCAAACCATCATCATGTGTTTGATACACATAGTCTGACGATGGGGAGACAAACCCATCCAACGCTCTATCACGTTTTTCATAGACCTCCTCATCAACACCCTTTCGCTCAAACTGATCTTGGTGCCAGTGAAGAAATCCATGATACTCAAAGAGTCGACTCTCGGGTTCAAATTCTCCAAGCAGGTTTTGGCCGCGTGATTCGGCATCAATTCCAGCGAGTTCGCAGATCGTCTTGTGAACGTCAAGGATACTTACAACGGTGTCGTCAGTGCCATCTTTGATATCATCTCCGCTGATCACCAGCGGGATATGGACGAGTTCTGGATAAAGGCCATAACTGTGATTCCACATTCCATGTTCACCGAGCATCTCCCCGTGGTCAGAGAGGGTAATAATATAGTCGAAATCGGATCGAAGTTCATTATATAGTTCTCTGTACCGATCGGAGAGATAACGAACCGAGTCATCGTATACTTGACGGATCTCTTCCGGATTTTCAACGCTCCCTGCAAATGCATCCCCAGCGACGATATCTACCGGCGTTTGGACATCTGTATATTCCTTTGGAGGGTTATAGGGAGTATGTGTATCCATGATATTGAGAAAGAGGAACTCTTTATGTCCGAACTCAATATTTCTCACTCGATCGATGATTGATTCAATTCCATTATTTGCAGGCTGGTTGTTATTTTTTACCCCTTTAATCATTGATTTTATTGTAGGGCTATCTGACTCAATACAATAAAGGACTGCTTGGATATATTTTTTTATAGTGGAATCATACTGCTTCGAATAAAATTCGTTCCAATCTACTAATTTGTCATCGGAGGGATCGAGATTAGTTGGACCGACTGATATTTCATAACCGCGTTTCCACCCGTCCCACATATGAATTTGTGGATTAGCTGTTAGAAGTCGCGTGGTGTAGCCTTCTGACTCGAATAATTCGGGTAATACCTCATCATCAAAATCTAGTGTCATACTTTTACCGTGGATGCCTATTTCGCTAGGATAATATCCCGTATAGAGAGACACATGTGCTGGTATTGTCCAGTGAGATGTTGAATAGGCTTCTGTGAATTTTTTCCCACTAATCCAATCAAAATGAGTATTATAATTATCGTATCTTAATGTATCAAGAACCACGGTCGCGATGTTAGTCATATTATATAGTATTCTATATCTGTTTCATATATATGGCGGTTTTGATAGAACACCGGAAGCTTTATAATGATAGTGTTGATGACAATTAGGATAGGTTATGAATGGCGAAGATATGTTTGAAACCGTAAATGTTGATTATTTCCGAAGTAGTTCTAATCCAGATATTACTGTTGTTGTCCCCACTATCCCAAGTAGTAGTCATGAACAAGTTTGTAAGCATATTGTAAACCAGGATTTCGATGGTGAATTTGAGGCATTTGCGGTTAATGATGCAAAGGTGGATCTATGTGAAGCGAGAAATGCTGGACTCCATCATGCCTCAGCAGATATTGTAGCCTATACTGATGACGATTGTATCCCAACTGATAACTGGTTAAAATCAATACAGTCTCAATTTGATGAGCAGGTGGTATGTGTAGAAGGTTCAGTCGAGGGTGGAATTAATTATCAGGGTAGGAGAAAATATGTTGGATGTAATCTAGCAGTTAGAACAAGCGAAGCTATAGATATTGGTGGTTTTAGAAGTGAATTTGATGGTTGGAGAGATGATACTGAATTTGGCTGGAGAATGGAAAGGGATTCTAAAGGAAAGTGTGTATTCTCTACTGACGCACATATTGTCCATCCAACCCGACCACGAGCAACGCTGATTGAGAGCAACGAGAAACGATTAAAAGAAGAATATCCTATCCGATATAATGAAATTATTAACAATTCTCTACTCAGCATTAGTTATCGAAAATTGCAAAAGTATGGGGTTATAAATAGAATTAATAAAATAAGGTATGAAGATGGGTGATTTACTATCTCGAAGCAGTCAGCAATAAAGGAAATCAGAAAATGGGTCATATCTATTTCCATATTATTCACTTTTGTGCTTCCGTTTGTGTCTATTACAATCGGTCTTGAGACAGGATTTTATCGAGATGTGTTCTTCTACGCTGATGAATATGTAGTGGCTGAAATTTTACAGAATGGGCACATAACTCCTGAGCATGTCTCACAACTGGCTGGTTCAGATCTAAAGCAGGAAAATTGGGGAAAGATTATTTCAAGGAAGAACCTTCCCATTCTCTCAATTCTAATTGCCGAATATTCATTAATTACTGGCATTTCGCCAAATATATTCTATATTACATTCCCAGCTTTTCTTGGAGTATGGTTTGGGTTCTTTATTATTGCCAGACGGATAATATCTGACCAGCGGCTCTCGCTCCTAATTGGAGGAATTGGGTCTCTTTCTCCATACGTCCCTGTGATTTACACTCAAAATGTAACTATATTTAGTAATGTAATCATCCTAATGTCGGTAATAACTCTAATATATATCTTAGACAAGGGTAGAAAAGCGAAATTTGGTGGATATATTAGTATATCTATATTTTTGGCCGTTCTCTTTTACTGGTATCCTCCTAACTTTGCTCTAGTAGGAGTTTTAACGTTGCTTCTTCCCTTCATTCTCTATCTATCGGGGAAAAAACCTTCGCCAGGTATATTAATTCCAAGTATTATATCTGGTAGCTTTTTCCTTTTGATATTTGAAATACCGCTCTCATCATATCTACATTATATCAGTGTTGGCATTAGCAGATTACTCACGCTAAGTCTATCTTCACCAACAAGTGGCCAAACGGGTACATATCCGACTGTATTTCAGCCGAGCTACTATAGCTTAATTTCTTTAATAGCATTACTACCAATGGGTGCAGTTGGGGGCCTAATAGCGTTCAAACGCATACTTTCAGATCGAGATTATCCGACACCATCTGAAAGAATTGCTATCATTTGGGGTATTTCGATTCTTGGTGTAGCGCTTCTCTATATGGCAAGTGGTGAATCATTTCTCGTCGGGAGACCCTTCCAGCTCTCTATTCCGGTCATAATAATTGGAGTGATGTTTACACTCTCCAAGATAGAACAGTCAAATATTGCCGTAATTGTCGCTGTAGTCCTACTTTTTTCAACAGTTGGAGGAAGTTTCTATCTACAGTCGATTGATCAGCGTGCTAAGATTCAGACGTATGGAGCAGGATCAGAAGAAATTGGTCAGTGGGGGGGAACCCATTTTCAGGGAACGATCCTTTCAGATGTCAAGACGGGTGCTCCAGTCGCGGGAAAAGGCTATTTGATGGTGGACCACCCAGATCAGTATAGTGGTACTCGGAATCTTTTCTATGCGCCAGAATCCGACTTTCAAGGCCATGTACAATCCAAAAATGCAACTGGTGTTCTTTTGAGTCAGAGTATGTATAGAGATGGACTATTTGCAAATCAACTACCTCATAAACCTATGCCAAAGCAGCAATATCAAACACGTCTAGAAACCTCTAATTTGGTCTATTCCAACGGGAGATACCACTATCTATGGTTCAATCAGTAGCCTTTTTGATGATTTTGAGAAGTTGATTACGTGATCGTTCCCACGTGAATTTTTGAGCATGCTCCACTCCCTTTTTTGATAGAACATTTCTAACATCTTCACTATTTAGTACCCGATAGATACTTTCAGCGATATCATTAGTATCATTAGGATCAACCAGCATTGCTGAATCACCTATTACCTCGGGAAGAGATGTTTTATTAGAAACAACTACTGGGGTTCCACAGGCCATTGCCTCTAACGGAGGAAGGCCAAACCCTTCGTATAAAGATGGATAAACAAACGCATCTGCGTTCTCGTATGCGTATTTCAGCTGGGGTTGTGGAATAAAGCCAGGTGTGACAATATCCTCAGAGAATGAATCAGTATCGACCTTCTTATGAATAGATTTGTTTTCTGGACCGATTAGAACAAGTTTGTGTGAGATTGTATCTCGAATTTCGTCGTACGCTTTAACGAGTTGGTTGACGTTTTTTCTTGGATTCATTGCGCCGACATAGAGGATATACTTGTCAGGAAGCCCCATTGATTCACTACCACTTGTCTTCAGGTAAAAATTATCAATGCCATTATATACTACATCAACCTTCTCAGAAGAGATGGAAAAGTGATTCACTATCTCTCTTTTTGAAAATTCAGAAACAGTAACGATAGTATTAGAGTTCCGAACACCTAAAGGAACAGCAGTCTTCCGATAGAGTTGGTGGATACCGCTTGACATTCCCTTCTGTGCATTCACATCATGGATACACATTATAACCGGTATTGAAAATTTATGGAGAGGCGCATTCCCGTTTGGACAGTATAATATGTCTACATCTTCCTTGACTGCAAGCTTTGGAAGGATTGTACGCTCCCATATTATCCCCCATATTTGGTTATCACTATACTTTGATGATGAAATTTCAGCATCAAATTTATTAGAAAGTGACGGAGATCCAAAGAGAACCACTTCATGGTCTGTATTTTCTACAAGTTCTGAAGTTAACTGCATAGCGGACTGTACTGCGCCACCTGGCTCATCTACAGCGAAGGTGCGTGCATTAATACCTATCTTCATTATCCTTTATACCCCAGCGCAGTCAGTCGTCGTTCGATTTCCTCGTCAACCTCTCCGTCATCGGTGTCTGCTTCACCGTTCTCCCGCCGAACCCTCACATCGATGTGTGCCTCGAGATCCTCCCGAAGCGATTGACTCGCACATGATGTAAACTCAAGAGCTCCAGTTTCCCGATCGCGTTCGCAGAAACATGCTCCACTCGAAGTCCGGAGTGCGTACCGCCGGAGGTGACTATGTTCGTCTTCACCGCGAGCCTGAAGGAACACTATTCGATCATCCGCATCGTTCGCCGCAGATAACTCAAGTAGCGATTGGCCTTCACTCTCACCACTAATACCGACTACGTCCTCGAACGTCGCAGAAACATCCAGCGTACTCGTGGGTGTCGACACCTCTTGGCCATTTGCACCGCCGGGTGGCCGAACCAATAGTGGCACGCGGGTAATCTCGTCGTGTAGGTACCGCGGATGCTCGTAGTGGCCATGCTCGCCGAACGCATCGCCGTGGTCGGCCGTGACGATTAGCAACGAGGTCTCGAGCAAGCCTCGCTCTCGCAATGCCTTGAGGAACTCTCCGATCCGCTCGTCGTTGTACCTGATCTCGGCGTCGTAGAGATCGATCAGTAGTTGTTGCTCCTCATCAGTGATCGACTCAGGATCCTTTATCGCGCGCTGGTAGAGCGATTGGGCCGTGCTGTCCGAAACCGTCTCGTCGTGATACAGCTGTTGGTACTCGCCGGGCGGTTCGTACGGACCGTGCGTGTCCATGTAGTGGTTCCAGAGGAAGAACGAGTCATCGGGATCCAACGAGTCCAGCCAGGAGAGCGCCCGGTCGTTGATCTCTTCGGCACGCGCGTAGTGGCGATTCCGCAACTTATCTAGTGCTCGCTGGGCCAGCGCGATGAGCTTGTGCTGGCCGAAGTGGAGATCGTCGTCGAACTCGTCGAACCCCTGGTCGAAGCCGTAGGCCCTCGAGACGAACGGATTCGAGTGAAAGCCAGCCGTCTCGAACCCGGCTTCCGAGAGTCGGGAAGCGATTGTCTCCGTCGCAAGTCGATAGTTGGCATCGATAGCGACGTCGGGATACTCGCCCGTCAGGAGCGCCGGGACCGCCTCGCGCGTATGCGAACTCGCACTGTACGCGTTCGTAAATCGAATCGACTCGTCGGTGAGGTCGTCCAATACAGGCGAGGTTTCCCGGTGATAGCCATAACAAGAGAGGTGATCCGCTCGGAGGGCATCCGCCGAAAGCAAGATCACGTTATCCGGCTCAACACTCATTGCTCGTGAAAACTGGTTAGGGGGAGTTATAATTTTAGACTTGGAGACAAAAGCTCGGCGCCGTACCGTAAGGACATTAGTAGCCGTTCGGCAACGTGTAGTCGATGGATATCGCGTTCGTCTCCAACGTCGTCTACCCCTTCGTCACGGGCGGTGCCGAAAAGCGCATCCACGAGATCGGCACCCGCCTCGCCGACGACGGCCACGATATCACTATCTACGGCCGGCACTTCTGGGATGGACCAAAGGAGATGCCGTTCAAGGGCATGACGCTCCGGGCGGTCAGTCCAGAGCGCGAACTTTACACCGGTGAGAATGGACAGCGTTCAATCACAGAGGCCTTAGAATTCGCGAAGGATGTCATTGTCCCGTTGCGACGCCATCTGGATGAGCATGATGTCGTCATCGCGAGCGTCTTCCCGTACTTCCCCGTACTCGCAACAGAGCTCTCGACACTCGGTTCAGACACACCGATTATTGTAACGTGGCATGAAGTCTGGACATCGTACTGGGAGGACTACCTGGGATATCTTGCCCCGTTCGGGAAGCTTACTGAATATCTCACAGCACATGTCCCCCAGTATCCGATCGCGGTATCAGAGGTAACGGCGGGACGACTCGCTCGTATCGGGCCGGATCGTGACCGTATTCGAACAGTTCCGAACGGAATCGACTACGAGCAGATCCGGAACACGGCTCCAGCAGACCAAGGCTTCGATGTACTCTTTGCAGGGCGGTTGATCGAGGATAAGCGAGTGGATATCTTGTTGGAAGCGTTTGACCGCGTTGCGTCGGCTGATGTCTCACTGGGAATTATTGGTGACGGGCCGAAGCGCGGTGAACTCGAAGTGCAAGCAAGAGGCTTAGAGAACGCTGATCGGATTACGTTCATGGGGTTCCTTGAAGAGTATGAAGACGTTCTCGCACACATGCGCGCAGCCGACGTCTTTGCGTCCCCGAGTACGAGGGAGGGGTTTGGTCTCACGTATGCTGAGGCGATGGCAGCAGACTGTACCGTTATCGGCGCCGATCATCCGGACTCTGCCGCGGACGAAGTGATCGGTGATGGAGGATTCCTCGCAGAGCCGACAGTTGCAGATGTTGCCGCTGTGCTAGAGCGGACGTTGGGTGACGATCGATCACCGATAAATCCGCAGAGGCGTGCGAAAGCGTTTGATTGGGACCATGTGGCTGAGGAGGCGCTTGAAGCGTACACGGCCGCAATCACTGAGGAGTGGTGACTCAACACTAGAGCTCCGTGCTGAGCAGACCATCCTCTGCAGAACAGTTAGTGACGCAGTTGAAAGCATAGATAGATGAGAATTTCTCGTTCTAGCCAGAGGACAGAGGAATCTTTCATGCGCCATGACGACGTGGCATGAGGTCTGGCTGGATTAGCTTTTATTACAAATTCGATCTCTTTATTTAATATATTACTGGGAGTTTCGTGGTAGTTCTTCTAGTTCAGGGTCTATCTCGTTCTAGCATCTCTTTGGAGTCTAGTCAGACTGGGGAGTGGTTGGCTTCATTCGGAGTTCGCCGAATCCGTATTTCGAGTGGCTTCCAACACGAAGAACTCCGCTCTTTGCGGTCTCGACTGGCCGATCACCCTCGTATGTCACAACCTGTCCATGGTCTATCGTTTGGAGTGTGTACACCTCGCGTTGTTCTAGTACTTGCTCTTGGCGTTCTCGGAGTTCGGTGCGGTCCGCCTGCCACCACCATGGGACAGCCTGGTCGTGAGCGTTCGGGTATTCCGACTCTAGGACAAACGGTGTCACGAGTTCGAGGTGGAACGCCTTGCTGGCCCGGAGACGTGAATAGTCGAGTGCGTCGAGGTCGACGACCTGCGTGTCTTTCAGCCGGGTAGTGCCGTAGCCGTAGTTGCGCTTCCCGCCGAATTGGAGGCCATCTAAAGTGCTCTCGCTTAGTGGGAGAATATCGTCGCGGTCGGCGTGTAGGTAGGCGTTGAGGTACCATTTGGTCGTCTGCTGTTGTTTCCGTGCGCCATCGGGCTTGCCCATGATCGTTTCGTGGGCGAGCGCTGGATGCCCGCTTTGGACGCGGATATCGTGGGTATTGAGTGCATCCCGTGGACGGGAGTCCAAGAGCCACGCGTGGGCTGCCCGTCGGTGGAGGAAGAGATCGGCGTAGGCGTCGACTTCGGGGAGGCCAGTGCCAAGGTATGGCTGGAAGCCGGTCTGGGAGTGCTCCTCGGGGAACGTCCCGAACTGGCCGGGGACGAAGACGCCGTGACTCGCGTAGAGGTGCTGGTGGCTGTCGTAGGGGAGGTGCTGGCCAAGCGCGTGCAGGATGGCGTTCCCACTTACGTAGTATGGGTGGCCGAGGTAGTCCATGATGAATTCCCAGTGAACCTGCTGAATCCGCGTCATAACTATATTATCAGACTATTTCTTCAGTAGGCTCGGTTGGTCTGTTGTCCCAGTTCGCGAAGTCCTCGAGGTACTGGAGCGCTGTCGACCAAGCGCGGATGCGGCGAAGGTTGGCATCAAGGACCATGTCTGATTTGCTGTGATTGGTGTCGAGGGGGTGTGTGGGGAGTTGGCTCCACGTCGATGCCCATGATCGTCGTGGCCGACTCCCGAGGTGTGCGGCTGGGCGGTCTGCAACAGCGGCGTCGATCCGGAGCGCGAACTCTACGCCCGCATAGACTGTCCGGTGTGGGACGATTGTCTCGGCATCGTCGACGACCAATGAGAGGTCGGCAAAGGCGTGGCCGTCGCGGTAGTTGTCGAGGAGTGCCGCCACAAGCAGTGTGTGGTACTTTAGGCTTGTGTATGGGTAGGGGACGGCTTCGTTGAACAGCGCGGCAACATCACTTGCCAGCCACATTTGGTGCATGGCTTCGGAATCAGTCTCACCGAGGAGCTCACGCACAGCACTCTTGACGCCGTTCTGTCTGCGTTGGTGGTGGAACTGGCTTTCGCCATCGACGAGTGAGAGGCGATACGGTGACGTGTGGTTGGCCATGGTCTGTGTCGGCTTACCACTAGGACGGCTTAGTGCCGCGGCGTCGCCGTCTGCACCGTGGGGGACGGGCTGGTTCACGCGGACGCCTGCGAACGTGTCGGCGGCGTCGGCATGGGACCGTCCATTCAGTTTGTGTGCGTCGTGGCGGTAACACTTGATGTGTGGGTGATTGCGTGAATCGGTCATTGGTTTTCGAGCCGGGCTGCAAGTGCTTCCTCGAATGCCGGTCGGTACTCCACTTTCCATTGGTCATCCTTCTCATCCATCGCGTTCGTGGTGGCTTTCCCGCGGTCGAAGACACGCTTTAGCTCATGATCGTCGTAGAGGGGGTTGACGAGGTGAGTATCGACGATTCCTGCGCCGAAGTTTCGCGCACCACCCAGTTGGTGCATGAAGTTGGTGTTGTGCGCGTCGAGATAGTCGAGGCCCTCACAGAGGAGGCCGGTGAATTCGGATTTCGTCTCTCTGAAGGAGAGATGCCAGCAGCCGTCGAGGTTTGCGACCGCGTCGAGTTCAGCGTTCCGTAGCGGCTCACGGTTGTCCTCGTCGTTCCGGGAGACGATATTCTGGTTGAGCCGGCGGAAGTGGCCCTCGGCCTGCCCGCGCGTGTAGTCGACGCTCGAGCGAACGGGCGAGAACTTGATCGGCCGGCGCATCAGTTTGCCGGGAATACCCTCGAATCCGCCGAAGAGATCAAAGATCACGCAGCCATCGTCCGCGTTCGCGTCGTCGACGCACGCGCCCTTCTCGTGGTACCCATCGTCGAGGTCGCGCTCATACACCGCGGCCTTCTTGAAGTTCGCGCTGGCCTCGCCAGGATGACAGGCAGTGCCATCGTGCTGCTGGACGACGCGCTCCATCCCATGGCGCAGCCACCCCGAGAGCGGGAACGCCGGGATGATGCCGCCAATCTGGTTTTGCGGATCATCGGCGTCATAGTTGCCGTTCGAGGCGTGGTGACGATCAGTGAGGATCGAGTCTCCGATGACCAGCAGGTCACACTCGAGGCGGACGTACACGTCCGTGATGTGGGGTACTGCTGGTTCGTCACTCATGGTGCACAGCCCTCCGTTGGCGGACTGAGCGCCCGGAGCGCCAGTTCGGTGAGACAGAGCCGATGACTTCGCGCCGTGGGCAGCGCAATCGTCCCAAGCCGGCCACCCACGAGGACCTCCGTCACCCCGAGTGTCGGCGACCGAACCCGACTGGGCGCACAGTCGAGGCAGTACAGGCGGGAGACGATCCAGTCTACCGTATCGGCAGGGCGATACGCGTACGCGAACACGATATCGGTCTCGTGGAGCGCCTCGCCACAGCCGATGCAGACGGCACCGTCCGAGCGAGGACCAACGGGGTGACCGGCTAACACCGCTTCTGGGGTTGCGATGACCGTCGTTTCGTCGTCGGGAGCGCCGTCTCTCGGCGCCCGGTGCCGACAAGCGTCGTTATCGGGCATCGGACCTCGCCTCCGGGCGACGCGTCGCGTTGAAGCACGTGAAACAGGGGAGATTGTTCTCTGTCAGATCGTCACACCAGTTGTGATCACACAGTTCGTTAACCGGACCGCTTTCAGTGATGGAATTCGTAGCTAACATCGCTTCTCGAGTCTCCGAGAAGCGCGGTCTGGTGTGCTAGCACCAGGCCACAGAGTTTCTGTAGCCATCCGCGCTTCAGGTATACAATATACTGCTATCCCAATAAAGGTTGCCAGTATAGTGCGAACATACACATTATAGAATCAACCAGAGTCCATTTCAGTGCACAAGATATTGTATGACCAATAGATAAGAAACTACCATGGCAGACCGTCGAGCATTGTTGACCGACCGTGAACGAGAAATTATTGCTGGTGAAGCTAATGTTTCTGATGATTACCGATATCAGACAATAAGCCGTGTACGAAAGAGATTCGGGCGTCTAGAGGACGATCTCAAAGTACTAGAAAAACACGGGGGACTCGCTGAGGAACTTCGGGATATTGTTTGTAAGAAAGACGGGCGTGATTAACCACCAGCGTCTAAAATGTTATAACTGATGGAATGGTTGCGTTAGCGCCCAGCAACGCCCATACAGGCGTAGCGCAACGCATCGAGGCAGTGGTCCTGCGCGACCGCCGTCCCGACCTGGTCCTCCTTATACCCGAGGAACTCCCGGATCAGGTGCTCGCAGCGATCGGACACCAGGAGGCCGACCCGCTCGACGGGGGCGCCGCCGTCAAAGGCCAACGGAAGTCGGTCGGGGCGGTCGTCGATCGTCCGGTTGCCGTCGGCCTGGAGGCGCTTGCGCACCTCCGCGATGCCGGCATCGAGGTCTTTCGTCGCCGTCTCGGCGGTGTACCCCGCCCGACGGAACCTGTCGACGTGGGCGGGTTCGTGCTCGCAGTAGATCTGGCCCGCCGGCTTCGCGCCGTCCTCGAGCCAGGCGATGGCGTCGTCGACGTGGGAGTCGGACTCGTAGAACGCATCGAGGGCCACCAGCTGGTCGTACCCCGTCTTTCCCAGTTCGAGGACGACACGGGGATTGCTCCAGCCGGCGTCGTAGCCGTAGACCCGCCAGCTATCGCCGGCACGCTCGCAAGCGGTGGCGTGGGGGATCACATGTCGATCGCGGCTGAAGCCGCTGTAGACCAATCCCTGGGCGGCCGCGAACCCCCCGCGCAGCGCCTGGGCCTCGCGGTCGGTGTCGGCGTACTGGCGTTCGAAGCGCTCGCGGGTGCCCGGATCGAGATATGGGTTGTCGAGCGTCGAGGCCCGCACCACCTCGATGGCGAGCCCGATCGGGTCGCCGGTCGAATCCTGGCGCTGGCCGAGGATCTCCCAGGCGTCGTTGTAGCCGTTGCCGGTGAGCGTCCAACACTGCACTTTCGGCCCGGCAACACCGCGCAGTCGGCTGCCGAGCATCTCCAAGAGGTCGTGGAGATCGGGCTCGTAGTGGCTGGGCTCGTCGAGCCAGATGGCGCCGAACTCATCGCCGGCGTACCGGTTCCAGCTGTCGGCCGCCCCGAGGACGATCACCGCGCCGTTGGTCAGCGTCAGCCGGTTGGCGCTGCGGGTGTAGTCGGCGACCACCGGCGAGGTTTCGGGGCCGTTGTGGGCCCGCGTCACCATCGCCGTCCGTGTGCCGGGCAGTTGGTCGAACAGGATGCGAAACGTGCTGTCGCGGGCCTTGGTGAAGTCGACGCCCATCGCCAGAAACCGACTGTCGGGGTGGGCCAGCGCCTGGGCGAGCAGCCAGCGCGCGCCCAGGATGGACTTCCCGCTGCCATACCCCGCGAGGCAGGCGACGAGATCGGCCTCGCCGCCGGTGAGCGCCGCGAGACACTCCTGTTGGGCCGCCCAGAGATCGTAGGTGAGCGTCGCCGTCTCGGGGTCGTAGGCGATCCCCGTCGGCCGGGCCTCGGGGGCGGCGTCGCGCCACTGGACCGTCACGTCCTGTGGGCCAGCGTCGGCTGCCTGCTCGTGGCCCCGTTCGTATTTGAGGGCTGCGAGCTCTCGCTGCAGCTCACGTTTGGTCGGCTCGCTCATTGCGGCCCTCCGTCGTCGGCTTGCAGCAAGTCGATTTCGGCGGCCATCTCGTCGAGGTCCTCGTCGTTCAACAGTTTGCGGTACTGCCCCGAGAGATAGCCGAGCGTGCGGATCCACTTGATCTGAAGCTTCTGCTCGGCGGCCGTGTCGGGGTCGCTGGCCGCGATCCGGTCGTGGGTGAGTTCGATGGTATCGGCGAGGCGGTCGAGGACTGCCTCGCGGTCGGTTCGTTCGGAGGGGCGATCGGTTGGCGTCATAGACAGCGGGGAGCTACCATCCAGCCAGCACCGGCCGCGCGCCGCGGCTGGGCGCGACCGCGTGGTATAGGTGGGCAGCTCCTAGGGTCGTGTTCGTGACCGTCCGGTATAAATTGCCGTAAACCAAAGTGGAAGTGATATAGATAGCGGTGTTTAATGCCTATAAATGGGTAAGATGGGCGTCTGGGGCGCGCTATTCCAGTTTCATAGGATGTTGACCCGATTTAAGTGTCGGCAGTGGCGAACGCCGGCAACGTAGCGGCGTAGGGTTCGATCGCCTCCCGAACCCAGCCGGGGTCGAACGTCGTCTCGATTTGCTTGACGCGGCCGTCGCGGCCACGCGAGTCGATCCAGGTCTCGAGGAGGCCCATCGTCTCGAGATCGGTGACGGCCTCGCGGATCGTGCGCTCGCCGAAGTGGAGTTCGGCCGGGACCTGGTCGCTCCGCACGATTTCGTGAATCTCCGCCGTCGTCACGGGTTGTTTGATCGTCGTCCCCTGATCCCAGCCCGTGACCCCGATTAGAACGAGGAAGTGGTTTGCTGGCAGGGCGAGCAGTTTCTCGATGGTCGCCTCGCGCTCGGTTCGCTCGAGGTTCGCCGCGATGCACTCGTCGGTCACCGTCGCGAGCCCGCGGTCGTTTGCGGTCTCGCCGGCCTGGCGAAAGAGGGTGAGCGCCTTCCGGGCATCGCCCCACCGTCGGGCCGCCTCCTGGGCGCCTTCGTCGCGGACCTCCGCCGGCACTGCGCCGTCACGAAACGCGCGCTCGAGCCGGGGGGCGAGGAGTGCCGCTAACTCATCGGCGTCGTACGGCGGGAAGCAGACGGCTTCGTCGCTCATGGCGCTTGCGACGCGGCTGTCGAGCCGGAGGTCGACCTCCAACAGCTCGTTACTGATGAGCCAGACCGAGAGCGAAATCCCCCGGGCCAGCTTCTCCTCCCCGCGCAGCAGCCGATAGAAGAACTCGCTGGGGTCGTAGTTCGTGTCGTGCTGGACGTGGTCGATCTCGTCGAGGAGGAGGACCGTCCAGGCGGGGTAGTCGGCGAGGGCCGCCCAAATCCCGTCGAAGACGCCGTCGAGGCCTTCGTACGCCCCTTTTTTGACACCCGACAGCGCGACCAGGATCTCGTTGGCGGCGCTGAACAGCGTGCGACACTCCTTCAGATTGACGTACTCCACCGCGACGTCGTCGTGGCGGGCGGCGAACTCCCGGCAGACCCGCCGCGTCGTCAGCGTCTTGCCCGTCCCCGGCGGGCCATAGATCGAAACCGTCGGCGGGAGGTAGCCGTCATTGGCACCATTTAAAATCGTCGCGAGGTCGCGCTCCTGCGTCTCACGCGCGTGAATGTCGGCCGGGTCGGCGAGCGGATCGAGCACGCCCTTGTCCGCGAAGACGTTGTCGTCCGGAGCGGTCGCAGCGAAGAGGTCGTCGTACTTGCTCATACGATCGTGATTGCCAGCGGTAGTCGGGTGCCAGCAATGAACGTATCGGCCAGCACACCACTGGCGAATAGACGCCACCGGATACTGACCCCGATGGTGTCCCGAACCACTTGCCCCCGAGGCAGTTCACCTGTCTCAGGCCGTCCTCGCTCACCCTGGCTGGGACACCGGAGACCGTCGGCCTGGTGCTCGGCGGAAGCGAGGCCGTCGATCCATGGAACGCTTTTGCGTATGGGTACCCATACATCTACTATGAGCAAGAACATCGCCATCTCGGATGATGTCTACCGCGAACTCAAACGGGAGAAAGGCGAGCGCAGTTTCAGCGAGGTCATCCAGGCCCATCTCGAGGAGCGCCGTCAGCTCGCCGACGTCACGGGGTCGGCGTCCTCGATCCCGAGACCCAGGCGGCCGTGAAAGCAGATGTCGAACAGCTGAGCCAGGGCACGCTGTCACGACTCGACGATGAAACTCTGTGATACGTCCGTCCTCGTCGATATTGACCGCGGCGTCGATGACCGGGTGGCCAGACTCGACGACGACGACCGGCATGCGATCAGTACAGTGACGGTCACCGAACTCCGGCTAGGGGTGACCAAGCGATACGAGGCGGGCGACGCGCGACAGAACGCACTCGAGGATCTCGAACGGCTGCTCGCTCGGTTCACGATCATCGACGTCGACCGGGCTGTTTCGACTGCCGCAGCCGATCTCATCAGTACCCTGCAACGACGTGGCGAACCGTTCCACGATCTCCACGACGTGTACGTCGGCGCGACCGCACTGACCGAACAGCTGCCGGTGCTCACTACGAACGTCGCTCACTTCGAACGAATGGTCATCGGGGCTGTTGTCGATTGGTCGATATTTTGAGGACGGTATCGGGACCCCGCACAGCCGACCGGCGGACGACTAGACAGGTAGTGGCTGCGGAGAATCGGGGTGGCCACGCTCCAACGCAGTGCCACTCCGTCAGGGTGCCGTACTTGACGGCGACCACGTCGTGCCGAGTAGCGAACTCGCGGCAGATTCGGCGCGTCGTCACTGTCTTCCCAGTTTCCGGCGGTCCGTAGATCGACACCGTCGTCGGGAGATACCCCTCATGAATGCCGGTCAGAATCGACGCCAACTCGCGCTCTTGTACATCGCGAGCGACGATTTCCTTGGATTCGGCGAGTGGATCCAACGCACGTTTATCGGAGAACACGCTCTCGGGATAGGTCGTCGTATGTAGTCATTGATTCCATATGATTCCAGCGGAACTACGAGTGTGTATGTATACCTGCGAACATCGACATAATGGCTCTGGATAGTCCTCGATAATCGCGGGCATAAGAAAGGACCGCCGATACTCTCAGATATTCGCATTACACTCCGTGGAGTAGAAGACTGTCGTCGTCGTATAACCGAGTCTGGCAAACGGCCCACAGTTCAGACCCTGATCTCGCTGGTGTCATCGAACGGCTCACCGCCAAAACTCCACACTATCCGATCGCCGTCTCGAGCGTCACTGCCGATCGCCTGACTGAAATCGGTCCCTCTCGAGACCAAATCGAGGTCGTTCCGAACGGAATCGATGTTACCCAGATCGAATCAACTCGTCCAGTCGACGACGGCTTCACCATCCTCTATGTAGGTCGACTCGCCGAGCACAAGAACGTCGACCTACTGTTAGAGGCTTTTGACCAGTTCGCGCACACGGCCCCCAATGCCACCCTCGGGATCATTGGTGATGGACCAGAACACGACCGACTCGAACGGCAAGCCAAAACTCTCGAGCACGCCGATCGCGTGACGATGCTTGGATTCCTCAAGGAATACGACGATGTCCTCGCCCATATGCGCGCGGCGGATATTTTCGCTTCGCCGTCTACCCGTGAAGGATTCGGAATCACATTCGCAGAGGCGATGGCTGCAGATTGTACTGTTATCGCAGCGCAACATCCGGAGTCCGCCGCTTCCGAGGTGATCGGTGATGCGGGCCTTCTTGTATCCCCGACTGTCGACAGTGTTGCTACTGCTCTCGAGCAAGCACTTGAGGGTAATAAACAATCCAATACGGCCCCCACGACACGAGCCCAGCAGTTCGACTGGGATACTGTCGCCGACCAAGCGGAGCAGTGTTATCGGCGAGCAATCAACGGTGAATGGTAGCGATCAGATCGGTATCGCTGTACTTGTGTTTTCGCTCACGTGCCTATTTTCAGCTCCGTGTGCGTTTATTCAGGATTCTCAATAAGAATTGGTCAGAGAGATACTCTGCTGCCTTTTCCCGGTTTCTCTCGATTTAACAGTGCCCGCTCAGAAGATTCACAAGCAACGACCGATCCTTCAAGAGCCGCTCGCTACCACCATCCAACCGACCGCTGAGGCTCAGCTAAAGACCAATGTCCACCGTACAAATGGCATAAACGACACCATGTGACGATTTCTCTACTTCCCCTTTCGACTCAAATGCTGGTGCGCGTTCGGAGTCCACTAGTCATTGGAAAGAGTGTCATAGAACTCTTCTCATAGGTTGTTTTCTCCCCTACTTTGATGAACTAACTGTTACGTAGAGAGTGCGAATCTAACGCAGATGTATCACAGACCACGGAAAACGTCTCGTGCTCAGCGAGGTCAGAGGAGTTACCGATACGACTGTTTGCGTGTGCTCATACTCTAGATACTGCTAACGTATGATTTGACCTATCAGATGTCAATTATATACATTTAGATATTATATTCAAGCCGTCTATATATTGTGAAATTTTTGGCATCTGCGATGCTATTATTCGTATGACAAATGACTCATCGAAAAACGACAAACTGGAAGTGTATCAGTCCTCCTACAAAGAGATAAAGGATACAGTAGATAAGCAACTCGATATCAAGAAAACCATTGATAATAAAATAATAGAGATAATAAAAGTTGATCTTGCGCTAATTGCTGCCATTATATCTGCAGTCAATCTATTTGTTGGCGTAGAGAATATTTTCAACTATTTAGCCTATATTATCGGTGGCCTATCATTTTTAATTATTTCTATTTATTATTGTATTAAAGGATACAGTCCATCAACCTATTTGATTGGTACCGCTGATGCTGCTATTCCCTATATTGAAAAGGTGAATAATATCAGATACCATTATTGGGAACTAATGGACGGGTACGGCACATATTTTAGAGAGAATAAAAAGCTGGAAGATAAAAAGGCAAAAGCACTCAAAAATGGAATGTGGTCTGTATTTGCTAGCCTTATAATACTCACTGGATCACTTATTCGTCTTGTATCACCTAATCATCCTATCATATATGATTTTGGTATAGTGATATCAATAATTTTATTTATTTTCTTACTGAAAAAAATTCAGTTACGAAGCCAAGAGAGGAAATCAGCAGAAAAGAGATTATGGCAAACCGTGGCAAACAAATATAACAAGAGGTATGGTAATAACCATATGGATCACGAAGACAATCTTGATGATTACAACGGGAATGGTGGTACCTTTGAACAGCAGTACTATGCACAGGAATTCGAGAAGGTAGCTTTAAGCCTAGAAATAAATACTGAAAGTGAAGAAGCTGAGCGTGCAGCATCGCATCTTCGAACTGCCGCTGAGCATCTTGATCCGGATAGGAATAATAGAGACAGTCAATTCTCATTCTCGGCAAGAGAATTTGAACCTGAAGAAGGAGCCGACGATTTACGAAGGGCAGCCGATCAAATCCAAAAAGTTATTCAAAACTATGGCAGAGAACCTTATCCGGGCGGTGGAGGAACATCAAGAATAGAAGATCTCGGAGAAGCACGCAATGAAATCCGACGAGCGGCAGTATATCTTGATGAAGTTTCATCTGATGAATGAGAGTTGGGTGTGATTTCATCACTTTGAGAATACGTATTGGAGCATACGGCTGCCAGTGGTGGTTGTCACCTATTCCTCGAGACTACTGCCTGAAAGTACTTCTCGAGCCCTTTTGAGCGCCTTTTGTGCCGTCTCCTGGTCACCGTGTTCGAACGCAGCTTCGATATTCTCAAGTTCGGATTGGGTTTCGTTGATGCGTTCTTGTAATGCGTTGATGTCTGGCTCAGGTTCGACGTTTTCTCGAGGATCGTTTACGAGTTTGTAGAGCCCACCGCCAATTCCTTCGATATGGCCGTGGCTGGCGAGATATGTCATTCGATTCCGCACGTTACCACTCGAGTAACCGTGTTTATCGGCGATGAATGTCGGTGTACAACGGCCATTATGAAGTTCGTCGAGGATTGCTCCGTCGGTTGGGTTGAGATCCTCTCCGTCGAGCGGCATGATATCGATTACTGAACTCATCACGACTGTAAATATGGCGGTCCGTAATATTTCTATTACGATACGTACCAACGATACGAATAAACGAATCATAATAATTAAGTGGTTGGCTGGTAGACTATAAAGTAGGAAGCGTGGCACAGCCGGGAGAAACTCCCCGGCCCGGTGTTGGAGCACCGGACCGCGCTTCTGGAGACAGAAGCAATGTCGACTACGACCTCATCAACAGAAGTAGTTTCGGATAGAGCAGCACAGCCCAACAACCCTGCCCTCGAGCGCCGCTCGTGGAACTACGGCTACATCGGCGAAGACACCGAAGGCCGACACCACCACGTCGACCGAAAACACGAACGCATCGTCGTCACGAACTCCCGAGCCGACCGTGACGATTCCGATGCCGTCCCAGTGTTCTCACTCCACGGCCCAATCCTGCACACCGAGGCCATCGAACTCGGCCCACTGGGTGAAGGTGGCGAGGACCTCCGACGATGGATCCAGTTCATCGACCAGGAGTGTGGCGGCTGGGCCGACCGACCCGTCTCCGCAACTGACCACGCACAGAACATCCTCGAGGAGGTGCGCTGAGCATGTCGGCCGCCAGAGACCGACACCAGAGCCGCCGCAACGAACAACTCGAGCACGAAGCTGCACGCCAAACCCGTCTCTTGGCAGAAGCGGAAACAGTCGCCGATCCAGAGACCAACGAATCGACGCCCTCGGTGTACGAGAACAGCACCGCTGAAGCGAACCCGGAGGTCGAAGCATGACGTCCGGCCCAGAACATCCGATTCGCGTCCGTCTCGAGGAAGTCCTCGCGGACGTGTGGATGCTCGACGGGGAGATAATCGAGCCGCTGTCGCTCGAGCCGGCGATGCAGAATCTCGAGGAGACGATCGAGGTGTACAAGCGCCTCGAAGCTGACGACTCCTATTCTACGGAGGACGACCAATGACGGACTCCTCCGGCTGGCTGGCGTCAGTCTGTGACGACCTCGAGTTCGAGTCACTGACCGATCATCCACAGCAGACGTCGACCGAGACCCACCATCAGTATCTCATAGAGCAACAGTTCGAGGGCGCCCGCATCGCTGCAGGCGAGACCGTCACCTGCGACGACTGCGATGACTGCCTCCACGAAGGTCGTCCGGCCAGCGCTCGAGCCTGCCGGCACTCCGACGAGCCCACCTACACGATCGCGGCCGTCTACTGTGCCGGCTGCGCTCCCACTGATCTAACGGAGACGGCACCAGGTCGAGACGACGTCCTTCTCGAGGCCGACCTCGGGCTCGCGATGGCCAGGCAGACACACTGGACGATCCTCGTCGAGCCGACAGTCGTGGCCACTGCCTGAGCACCGCTCCCTCCCCTTGCATCGCCTCCCGGAATGGTGCTCCCTTCACGAACGGCCAGCCACCGGTGGCCACGCCGGCGGCAGCTTGTCGAGACGGATACTCCATCCGTCACGATAGCGGTAGCGCTGTGGCTTCTGGTTGGCCGCCGAACTCGAGCTCCGTTCTGGCGACCGATCCTCACGTCTTCCACTTCCCACTTCCCGATTCCCGATGACACCACCCAATCCCAACAGCGACGCATCGATTCACGACCGACTCGCACAGCTCGAGGCTCGTATCGACGATCTCGAGGACGAGAACGATGCCCTTCGAGAAACCGTCACCGAGCAGACTGACCAGATCGAAGCACAGAACAAGCAGATCGACGCACAGAACGAACAGATCGACGCCCTCGAGGAAGAGAACAATCGCCTGGAGGCAGTCGCCCAGGCAGCCCTGAAGAAAGCGGGTGCGAACAAAGATCGAATTGCAGAACTCCAGACACGGGAACTCGAGAAAGGTGCCCATTTCCTCGCTGGTCACGTCGACCCCGACTCGCTCATGGACCGTGTCGAGCGCCTCGAGCGCTTCACCAAGGAGGACGATACCTACATGCGGATCCCCAACTCGGACGATCCACTCGACCGGGGTGGATCGGTCGCGCTCGCCCACGGCGACCTCCTGCCGATCCAGCAACTGGCACAGATGGACGACGATATGCTTCGCTCGTCGACGAACTCACTCCCAGCTCGATTAGCTGCGAAACTCTGGCGGGCACGGACTGATCCCAGTGTCGGCGATAATCCCTGGCAGAAGGGGTGCAAGAGTGTCCGTGAGTACGTGAAAGCGGGCGAGATGAAACACTGGATCCGACGGCAAGAGAGCGGTGTCAGCGACGCCTACGCGAAGAAACTCGTCTCGAGGACGATCGATGCGCTGCTCGAATTATCGAAGAACCGGCTGGCCATTCGAAGGCAAACCGAACGGAAGAACGGACTGCCATACACCGAGCGACGGGTGCTGTTGAAGACGGATGCTTCGATACCTGGGGAGACCACTGAAACGATGGACTCAACAGGGACGGCTGGTGTCCACGGATAGGTCTGGCCATAGGGATAGAACATCGCCCAACCGGGCTCATTCAGGTCCACAACACGACTAATCTACTGCGATCGCGATTGTACGTGTGGTTTCGTTACTAGCTGGTCTCTCGTTCGATCGGTCGACGTCGGTCCATGCTCGAGACGAGGTTTGGAGGGTTCCCCGAGGACATCAGGTGTCTCTCGGACAACGTTGTAACCTCTCCAGTCTACGTACTCCAGCATGAGTTCTGTTGAAACCCTTTTGCAGTCCTGCGGTTTAGCTGTAATTGAGGGCGCTAAGCCCCCTTCTGCTCACGGCGACGCCGTTCGCATGGTCAGCGGGACCGACGGTCCCGCGCTATCCTCAGCGAGCGCCGAAGGCCCGAGCAGGGAGGGGAGACAACGCCCGCGCGTCTTGGTTTCGTGTGAATCGGCACCTTTATTATACTTCGGTTGAAGGTGGTAATAAGACACTCACCACGCCTTCGGCGGTGTTCAAACGCGACAACAAGCGTGCATCGTCGGTTGTGGCCGAGTGTCGAACCGGTAGGAGTGGGACACTCCGAACCACCTGTCAAGGGAAGCCGCCTGTGGAGTCTGGAACCGCTGTGAGGACGTTCCCTGCACGTTCCGACACCGAAGCAGGATGCCCTGTCCGTAACAAGCGAGGGCTGGGTAAGCCCGAGCGCGGTAGGGCAGGGTAGTTCACTACGGCGATGCATTTCTTTAGCACCGATTATGATCGGGAAGTGAAGACATTCTCTTATATTATTCAAAAAATAGGTAAAAAATTACACAATATTTAAGAGAATAGTCAGAGATTATCCGTACTGGAGGGCTATGAGATGATTGAGACTTGGGATCTCTTTAATCGGGACGATGTACCTGTGACGGAGGTCGATATTTGGGAAACTGGTGAAGCACTTCCAGAGTCACTCTGGACGACAAAATTCGAAACGGGGCTGCTCACCCCTTCAGAAGAGTTGCTGGTTGAGATATTCGTCGGGTTAGACGAGCAGGGCGGTTTGGCGAACATTTCAGATGACGAGATAGAGGAGACGGTCGAGACGGTAGTCAGGAGATGGGACGCTATTGAGGCCGTTGAGACTGAACTGGATGAAGACGTAGAGGAGTGGAAGGGTACCATCGTCGACCATCTCGGAGAGAGCGACGAGGACGTACTTTTCCATCCGGAAGATATCGGGAGGCCCGCGATCGAAGGCGACTCAACTCGTTATCTGATGAGTAGTCCTTCAAGCGTTCCTTCCGTCCCTGTAAGTCATGGTGACTGGGTTTGGGTTGGCGACCAGTCAGAGAGACAACATACGGGCTCAGGCTTAGAGTTCACTCAGTACCGAAGCCAGTTCCTAGAGACGGAGAACGGCTATGATTTCCACGCCATCGCGTTCCCATTCTGGTATACCAAGAAGAATCCGTTTTTCACGCGGTACAAGCAGATGTTCGTCCGCCTGTCGCTTGCGCCGACTGACTGTCAGGCGTTTGATTTACTCCCGCGTCCCCACGAAGTTGGGAGTACAATGGCAACGGAGTATACGGTCTCGGCAGGGCTGAAGTTCACACCGCTGACCGCGGATATCTCTGCATCGTGGTCTATTGAGGTGCCAGTCGTCACCCCAGTCATCTCCCCTTTCGGACGCTGGGGTCGGCGGTTCGGCTGGTGGTATCATCCGACCGTGATTCAGTCGGGAACGGAGGTTTCCGTCGGTATTACGCCGGGAGACCGAATCTGCGGGGTGGTTCTCCGAACGCCGGAGGGAATGGACGAAATATCCGGGACAGTTGCCTATGACTTTGCGTGGCGACGTAAGGGGCCTGAGTGGGTCACAAAGAATGCGACAGCGGGGAAGCTGGACTTCAACTGGGAACTCCCAAGTGAGGGGTACGTGATGAAGGAAATGAATCCGATTGCAAGATGACCGAGAATGAGTGAGAGAACCGTATGGGCAGAGGCGACGTTCTCGTGTTCACGTTGGAAACCTCTCACCGCTTGAGAGTTTAAACAAAGCCTGTCAACAGGATAAGCATAGCAGACAACAGCTGTTTCACACAGTTCTCTGTTCACTGTAGTGGCACGCCAAGGAGCTCGTGTGGTCAAACACGACCACAAGTTTCAGATTCTCATATTTATCTGGGCGTTCGTGTTCGGCTTCGACGTAGTGATCCAGACCGGAACTAGAGCAAGCAGAGTACAGCACGCTTCAGGACCATCCTCTGTTCACCTCTTCCCAGAATTCTCGTCGTTCTGTACGGGTTTGGGCGGTTGTGACTGTACGTCATGTTCGGAGCGTTTGGAACGTTCGGCGATCTCGCCGGTCTCGTCACACCAAAACTGTGTGGACTGTCGGCCGTGTTTGTTCTATCGCGATGAGCAAATCAACAATCGAAACTAACGAGCATTTCGACACTGAGATGACAGTCGAACACAAGGACGCGGTTCTATTGAATCCACCGACGGCGTCGGGGTAAGTCGTAGAATGATTGAATTGCAGCGGAAGAGAGTCTTTTGCACAAAGGGCTGTGTTGAATCACTAGGTGGCGGCGGGATAGGTCGGTGAATCAAAGGTGTTGAAGCGGGAGGCTGCGAGTGTCTATGACGCAAATCTCCCGCTTCATTCGGGAAGTTGTTCGGGTTGCTCAAAGCGTTACTGATGATGGAGACGAATCCGCCGCCCCGGAAGGAGGCAGCGGATTCGCTGACTATGCGCTTGTTTCCATTGTCTGCAAATTTATCTCAATACGTCCTACCGGATGACGATTTACCTATCAAATAAATATCATAAATAACTGGGGAAATCGGCCGTGCTGGGTGTAGCTTCAACCGTGAACGTGTGAGTACATCAACCGACGATCAAACTGCCAGTTCCAACTCATTTTTCTGATACCCTGCAAGAGACGTAGCGCGTATCTCACACAGTTATATCGGCGACTCCGAGCCGGTAGAATATGTCCAGTATTCAGAGATGGAAATTTATCGTACCAGAACCTATGAGATAGGTGAAATAGACGAGTCCACTGAACAGTTCCGATTGACCGAGAATTGACCTCCTCCCGCGCCTAAAGTCGCGGGAATCCCACCATGGGATTTCAGGCCGGACGATTCGACACTAAGGTTTCAAGACGCATACGTTCCAAGCGTCGCCTGCTGGGTGTCAGCATCGGCTTGGCTGTCTTGCGGGCCGGTCAAACGGCCCCCTTCCTCAGCCGAGTCATCGCTATCCGTGTGTTTTCTTGAATGGCTCTCTCCGCTGAGGTAGCGGTCTGCAATATTGAGCGCGGCGTTGATGTCCGCGTGGGACTCCGAAACCCAACACTTCGAGTTGGAACACTTGAACGTCGCTTGATCGGGCCGGTAGCCCTGTTCCCCGCAACAGTGACACGACTTCGAGGTGTATGCGGGATTCACCGTCTCCACACGAATCCCCTTCTCGGCGGCCTTGTACTGGATCTGAGCGTGCATCTTTGCGAAGCCCCATCCGTGGAGCCGCCGGTTCATGAACGCGCCGTAGTCCAGATTCTCCCGGATGTGCGTCAGATCTTCGAGGACCAACACAGGATTCTCGAATTGGTCGGCGTAGGCAACGACTTCCGACGTGACTGTGTGGAGAATGTCGTCAATCTGTCGCCAAAGCGAATCGCCATAGGACTCTGCGATACGTTCGCTTCCGCGTTTCTGAAGGCGTCGAGTCGCCGTGAAGTACGTCTCACGGAGTTGTCGGACTCGCTTTCCTTCGTCGTTCCAGAGGTTGGGTGTAGCCGGGGAGCCGCGTTCGTCACGGTGACACACCGTTAACAAAGAAGCTTCCCCGATGTCTACCCCAATCGGCGTCTCGTCCGCCGAACTGGTTCGTTCCTCCACGTCTCGCGTTGCGACAACATGCAAGTACCACTCACCACCCCGGTCGAACAGCCGACACTCGCCCATCTTCGCGTCTCCCGCGTGCAACGCTTCCAGCCACTCCCGCTGTTCGGGATTCGGTTGTGCGGGGAGCCACAGGTTATAGTCGTCGTGGTGCGGGATTTTGACATACCACTCGATTGCGTTCTGTGGCTTGTGGTTGAGCTTCGGCCCCTCGTTCGTGAACCGAACGGGATGGTCGCCGTGAAGCTCTTTCGCGTCGTAACTTCCGCCACAGAGTTGTGGGACGTACTTCTTGAGCGCGTTCTTCGCGTACCCCGAAAGATCGTAGTTGACCACCACATCGTTCGCTTCGGTCTGTGTGGTGCAATTGGCGTTGAACGCGGCTTCGAGAGCGTCTTGGTACGCCCGTTTTGTTTCGTAGAGTTTGTGGTGCTTGTGGGCGGTCGGTTCCACAAGCTTGAGTTCAAGCGTTTCGGTAAGTTCAGTCACATGTCACCCTCCCTGTGTCGCTGGATATAGTCTTGAACCGTCTCGCTTGAAACGCGTCCTGCTGTTCCCGCGTAGTAGCCACGTGCCCACTTAATTTTCTCGCCGTCGTGGTCGGCGTAGCGGTGGTTGTATTTCCGCGAACTGATTCCTTTGAACCAGTTGGCAAGGAGTGAAGGCGCGTGCTTCGGTGGGCTACTCACGAAAAGGTGAACGTGGTCGGATTGGACCGTGAGATCGATTATCTCCAACCCTTTCTCGTTGGCGATCTCGTGGAGGATTCGACGCACACGGTCGGCGACCTCATTAACCAGTACCGAATTTCGGAACTTGGGCAACCACACTATGTGGTAGTTAAGGTTGTAGGTCGCATGCCGTGTGGTTTTCATCCGTACCACACACTATGGTCAGAAACTATCTTAAAGCTGCTGAAGAGTGTAGGAAATCCAGCGGTTCGTAGCAACGTGGTTCGGACACGCTATGTCTACCGCTCGACCCGCGCCTGAAGACGCGGGTATGCGCTCGCACTATGTATCAGCCGAAAAATTCTCCATTGTTACGTTTCTCCTTCCCAGTAATCAAGTTCAGCGTCGCCTCGGAGGTTCTTGTTTGGTGCGCCAGGTACTTCTCCTCTGACTCCAATCTTGTCTGAGTCTGGGTACACGAGAACCTCGAGATCCCGCATCGTGGAAAAACAGAGGTATCGTAGTGTTTCGTCTGAGGTATTGGTTATCTGATGTGCTCCCTCCTTTCCGACGAGGAATGTTGCATAATCCCCTTGTCAACTACCCCGCCCTACTCGCGCTGATGCGCTCGTCAAGGACGGGGCTTGCGTGTGTCTTCTCGGCATGGGACTCATGCCGACGAAAGACGCTTGTAGCGCACAGCCAGACGCCAGAGGCAATTTAATTAGACGTGACCTCCACTCTACGCCCGTTCGGTCACGAGCGACGGAGAGGCACAGGGCGTCACGTTCGTTTCGTCGGTCCGTCTTTCGGGGTCGGTTGACTGCGACCCGTCCATGTCGAGAAACGCACCGTGGCTCCGTTGGCACGCCAACCCTCGCGGACTGTCTGTGGCCCGTCATGGACAGTTACTCCAACGATGCAGCCAGTCTTAACAATTTGCGTGCGCTCCTCCCTTCCCTACTCACTCGCTTCGCTCGTTCCTTGAGGAAAGGGACTCCGCTTGACCGGTCAGCGTGTTGAAATCTCCTCTTCTCCAGACTTCGTTCTGAGCGTTCCGGCACCTGTGAGGACGTAGAGGGCTTCCTCGTTAGCAGTGTGGTAGTGATAGGGGGCCGCACTATGTTCTGGCGGTACTTCGTAGAGGGTGCATCCGAGTTTTTCGCTTCCTGTTGTAAGACCGAGTTCTATATCTCGACTAGCAAACCTCTTGCCATGTGATCGTTCGACCGATTCTGCGTCATCTTCATTAACTACTCTGAGTGTCATTGTGTCTGTTTCCTCTCTGATTGGATTGTATGAGCGTAGACCATATATAGCTGCGACCCGATCCACCGCGACTGACCGTGCAAGATACGCGCTGTGTATCCTTGCAGAGGTGTAGCAAGTTATCGATTTTCAGTCGGTAGGTGCGTGCGAGATACTGGGTATGTACGAAGCGGGGTAAAATCCATTGCTGAGATAACTCTCGATTGGTGCAAAAAAATTCAATTCCTTCCACGTCCTCCTTACGTAAGCTATGGAACGATACGTCGATGGATTCGTCATCCCAATCCCGAACGAACAGCTCGATGCATACCGTGACATGGCCAGCGAGGCCGGACAGCTCTGGATCGAACACGGCGCTCTCGAGTATTTCGAAGGGGTCGGAGACGACATGGAGCCCGACATGGACGGCATGCCGATGGTGACCTTCCCACAGCTCGCAGACACAGCGGACGATGAGACGGTCGTGTTTTCATTTATCGTCTTCGAGTCGCGGGATCACCGCGACGAAGTGAACGCGAAGGTGATGGACGATCCCACGATGGACCCCGACAGCTACGAAGAGGAGATGCCCTTCGACCCGGAGCGCATGGCGTACGGTGGCTTCCGTTCAATCGTTAGCTACGAGGATTGATGAAAGAGACGAATCGTGCCATCAAGCGGACCGAATACGGTGTTAATGCGCCTCTCGTCCCAACTACCGTGAAACATGGATGAGTTCACCAAGCGGGAGATTGACTACTTGAACGAACAACGCCTGGGACGACTAGCGACCGTCGGTCCCGAAAACCAACCGCACGCCGTCCCAGTTGGATTTCGCTACGACACCGAGACTAACACCATTCAGGTCGGTGGGCGCAACCTCACCGAGACGAAGAAATTCCGCGACGCGGAACGCAATCCACGAGTGGCCTTCGTCGTCGACGACCTGGCCAGTGTTGATCCGTGGGTGGTTCACGGCGTCGAAATACGGGGTCGCGCCGAGACACATCACGACGGTGGCGAACGCTTCGGCCCCGGCTTTGGAGAGGCGTGGATACAGATCACGCCCGAACGAGTCGTATCCTGGGGCATTGACGACGACGTGGACGAGCGTTCCAGTCGTCAATCGGAGTAAGTGACGCGATCCGCTAGGGAACCATTTCTCCGTGAACCGATTCGAAGGCCGTGTTCTGTACAGTTCCTCAGCATGCACGACGCGCTTGTCAACCGCCTCGGGGTCACGCCCCAAGGCTTGTCAGTGGACTCTCGCGGATGACCTGTCTGCCATGGCTACGCTCATTGACGACTTACTGACTGTGGATGACAACAAGATCTGTAAACTACCCTACCCTACTTCGCTCACCCCATACGGGGTTCGCTCGTTGAGGGGAGGGCTTTGATGTGGACTCCCGGCAATCAGTCTCCGGCAATAAGCCGGTGACTCTTGCCGTTCAACATCCCACCATTTATACGCACGTCTACTGGTGCGTCTCCGCCCCCCGACTTGGGCGAGGAACGGAGTCTGTGGCGTCGTTTCCGGGCGTAGCGGAGCCCGATGTTCTTCGCGGCGTTGTAGTCCGCGTTGACCTCGTAGCCGCACTTCTGGCAGTGGAAGTGTTCACCGTCGCGGTTCGCTTCGTGCGTGAACCCACAGTCCGTCCGAGAACAACGTTGAGATGTGTGGTTCGGCGCAACCTGCTCCGCCGTAACGCCGCGTTCCGGGGCCTTGTACTCGACGTACTCGAACAGGCGTCGGAACGCCCAAATATGGTGCCACTTCGCGTGCGGAAGTCGCTCGCGGATGTTGGTCAAGTCCTCGAACACGATTACGTCGGAGTCGTGTTCGACGGCCTCCGAGATGATTTCGTTGGCGACGGTATGGATGTACTGCTTCCGCCACGCTTCTTCGCGCTTACCGAGGCGAAGGAGTGCGTTGTGCGCGGCTTGTGCCCCGTGCTGTTGCATCTCACCACGTCGCTTCTCGAACTCGCGGCACCAGTGGTCGTACTCGCCGCCCTGCCAGAACGTGCCGGTTGAAGCGACCGCAAGGCTGTTGACGCCGAGGTCAATACCGAGGACTGTTTGGTGCTCGGTATCTTCCGAAACCTCGGACTCCTCATCGTCCGAATCGTACTTCCGAGTCGTGATGTGGAAGTAGAACTCGTCGGTCGCCTTGTCGTATTGCAGCGTGCTCGCCCGAAACTCGTAGTCCTCCGAGAGAACGTATTGCTCGTAGGGTGTCGGGCTATCCGCAGGAAGTTCAAAGTCGCACTCGACCCGCCCGTTGACGGTTGAAAGTGACACATGGTCGCGGTGGAACGTCGCACTTCGCTTATCGTAGACCATGCTCCACGACGTGAACTCCGGCTGGCTCACCCGTTTGCCCTGTTTCCACCGTTCGACGCACCCTTTCGTCGCTTGCACAGCGCGTCGAATCGCTTCTTGAACGAGGTTTGCGGTGAGGTCGGTTTCCCCTCGTAGTTCTTCGTAGAGCGCATCTCGTGCCGTCGTATTCGCGGTGATGCAGTTCGTGTAGGAGTTGTTGTCCCAACAGAACTCGGCAGCACGGTTCGCACAGTGAAGGAACTGCCGGGCGGATTCGTGGAGGTCGTCGCCGCGCTCATCGGGAACGATGAGTTTGACCGGCGCGGTTCGACGCACCTCCATGTTTCAGATTACTGGCCGACGGTACTTATATGCTCGGGAGTCGAGTAACTACCGTCGTGCGATTGCGTCGTCCTTCGTCGGTTTCCTCTCCAACCTACTCGCTCCCTTCGGTCGCTCCTTGAGGTCGGAGGCTCCACCTTGAATTAGGCTGATCCTCCGTGAAGACAATGCTAAACGACGGTGGCAGTCAAGCGCTCGCGGATCACGCACAGCGAAATGTTGTCTCGAACTGGGTATCGGTCAATGACTGTAACGCCAGCTCCGACGGCGAGATTTCGGAGCTAATGCTAAATACGCCCCCTATATCTGGCAGTAGCGCTGCCGATCTACTGCTCTCTGCCAGAATTAGTGTGATCGATCCAGGCGTCGAGCGCGGCCTGTTGATACTCGCGTGGTTCGATGTGAAGCGCCGGTGTGAGCTCGAGAGCAGGATAGGCTCGTGCGACGTCTTCAAGAGCGTGAGCGAAGCCGTCCTGAAGCGTTGCCTGCTTGTTTCCGTCGGCCCAAGCGCCCGCCCATTCGAGGAGGGGGCGATATCGGTACGCTTGCATTCGGTACTCGTCAACGCGGTCGTCCCACTCCGCATAGGGGATATCGTCGGGGGCATCACGGAGCAGGAGCGTCCCGTCGTCGAATTCGACTCGCATTCAGTGCCGAAACCATTGGTGTTCGGTTAAACACTGGATCACCTCGTGTAGGCTTCAGCCACTCGTTCACTAAGTAAGAGGCGTGATTTCTCTGGTTGACGAGCGTCACGAAACAGCAACTCCGGCAGGTTCGGCGGTGGATGCCCGAACGACTGGGCCAACTCTTCGAGGATGAGCTGGGCGAGAGACCTGAAGGTCCTCGCCCAGCGTTCCCGAGGGAACACCGTCTCAGGAAACAGCTCCTGAAATATACCGAGCAAGGCTCTGCTGACCACGAGCGTCAGCAGAGCCGCCACAACCAGCAGTTCCACGATTGCTGGATCGCTTGTCTGGAACTTCTCCAGCCCATACAGCGATTTTAACTCCCGGAATAGCAATTCCACTTCCCACCGCAACCCATACAGCGCCGCAACTTGCCTCGGAGTGAACTCATCGGGCAGGTTCGTAACGTACAGATGGTAGTCGTCGGTGTCCTCGTTGCGGACACCGACGACGCGAAACTCCATCGTGTCGGTTGACTGTTTCCCTGCGTACGGCCGTCGCTTGAATGTGATCTCCACAGTCACGTCTACGATCTCGCGTGTGAGGTCGCCCAGAACGTCCTGGAGGCGACGGCCTGGCAAGGAAATGGCGCGCCCGCGCCATTTCCGCCGCTCCCCGACGATCAACGGGTTCGCGTTTGACTTCAGCCGCGTCAAAAAGAACCCGCCATTTTCCTCGATCAACGCGAACCGGCGGAAACTGTAGAACCCGAGATCGAACAGTAACAACCGGTCTCGCAGCCAGCTCCCTGTGCGGAGCTGGCTGCTCTCTTGGGTGCGTTCGTCGGTGAGCTGGAACTGTTCGAGGCTCTGAGTAGTAGCGTTATGGACGAGGTGAAGCTTCGCGCCGGACTGATCCGAGTGAGTCGCTGGAAACTCGCTAAGGAGCCGATGCAACCGGAAAACGGTTGCATCGGCGATCAGCACATCACGAAATAACTCGAACTGTGGTGCGATCGTGTGGGGAACCGCGACCTCCTCGAGAGCGTGCTCGAGGAGGTCGCTCAACAGGGCACCAAGTGCTGGTGTGAACCGGTCATAGAAACTGGAGCGAGCAACAGTCTGGTTAGTCGCTGCGGAGTAGGCCCGCTGAAATCCGGCGATCGTGCGGGCTTCGCCGTCGACGGCGAAGCCCATGATGAGCGTCCAGACGAGCATCGTGATGTCGATTGTCCGGTGGCGTTGGACGACATCGCGCTCTCGCGCGATGTCTTCGATACGTTCGGCTGGAAACAGGGAAGTCAGCCGCCGTCGTATGAGGTCCGGGGAGAGCGTATTGAACACATTCTCTCCCCACGCGGTCTACAACGATAGCTTCGTCAATCGAGCGCAGTCTCTCGGTTTCTTGTCTTAACCGAACACGGATGGTGCCGAAACAGAGGTCTTCGATTGGATTCAATATATGGGTTCCTCGGATCCCATCGAGGCGTGCGTCTGTCCTTCTATGGTTAGGAATAGTTTGCTCTGTAGGATCGCTAGACGGCGTCGCCTCAATCTCGTTATCTTCGTAGAAAGCGAAGAGACGGATTACTTTGGTATCCGAATTCCGTCTCCTCACCCGAGAAATCGTTGCGAAAGCTAAAAACGTTGTCGAGAATCCGGACGAACCCGCCGACCCCGTAGGGGGTGGCGGGTTCGCCGAATGGGCGATGCTCACGTTGCAAGCACTGCGGATCGAACTCGGGAAATCCTACCGCCAGACAATCGATCTGTTGAGCGAAATGCCCGGCATTCTCGACGAAATCGGCCTCACGCGGCTTCCGCATTTTACCGTCCTGCGTGACTGGTTTGAGACTATCTCGATGGAGACCTATCGTGCGTTTCTCGGCGAATCAGCCGAGAAACGCACTGGCCATGCCGCGATCGACTCGACTGGTTTCGACCGCGACCAGCCCTCGCGGTACTACGCGACGCGAAAACACTACCGCGTTCGCTCGCTCAAAGTCACTGCCCTCGTGGACGTGAAAACGCTGTACGTCTACGATGTTCACTGTACGACCACGAAAAAACATGATGCGAAGATTGGTCCGCAGGTCGCTCGGCGAAACGCCGAGGACCTGCGGTCATTGGCCGCTGACCGTGCTTACGATGGAAAGCCATTCCGAGACGATCTTCATCTTGATCGCATCCGACCGTTGATCAAACACCGGATCTACTCCTCGCTCGACCGGGCACACAACGCCCGGATGAGCAGCTGCTGGTACAATCGCCGCTGGATGGTTGAGACTGTCTTTTCGTCGATCAAGCGCACGCTCGGCTCCGCCGTGCGTGCGCGAAGCTGGCACCTCGAATTCCGCGAGATGGTGCTCAAATGTGCCGTCTACAATCTTCGTCGAACAGTTAGATATCCGTAGAATCAACCGCAGTGTATCGGTTTTCGACCGGCGGTGGCATTAGTGAAAACGCCGAAATCAAGCTTCGTCTAGCGATCCTACGAAGCAGAATAGTTCTATCGGTCTCGAGTCTCGTATAGCGTATCTCTGCACTGGTGTAGGGGAACATCCGTGTGCTCAAGCCCATAGCGGTGAATTGAGGGTGTATGATACTCTTCTGGAGCCATGCAAGCGTTTATACGATAGAAGAGTCAAGATTAGATTGACCAATGAGTCTTGGCCAGGCGGTTGACGAAGCGCTCGCGACGTACAATATGTCGCGCAGCGAAGAGGCCGAGGAAACGGGCCGAACAGTCGCCACGCTCCAAGACTAACAGAGCCTCTTAGTCGAGGTTCCGAACCTTTTCGGCGAATTCTGCTTTCGAGAGTCCCGGTGCTTCTTTCAGCTCTGGATACCCTGCTCGTTCGACGGCCTCCTCGACGAACTCGATCCAGAGGTCTTCGTGCTGCTCCGCGTAGACGACTTTCGCCTCACTCGGGTACATATCCAGCTCATATGCGGTCAAGTTGATTTCGACCGCGTGCTTCCGCTCAAGCGTTCTCGCGCCGAAGCGGTACAGGTGCTTGAAGAGGACGTTCTTCCGTCGTACAGTCAGCAGCCGCTTCGACTCGTTGATGTACTCGTTCACCCACTCCCGCCAGTCGTACGATTCTGGGTCGACTTCTATGGACGTTTCTGGCATGGAGAAGTCCGGATTCAGACGCCGGAGATAGAACTGGACCAGTGCGACAGCAGTCCGGTGGTTGGCGTTCGGAAGTGCGTGTTTCAAAATCATGTTCGAGGCGAGTCGACCTGCAACCTCTGCTGCTGACCCCTCCCACGACGTCCGATTGAGAACGTCCGGCAGCGCGTCGACGTCGATCTTCTTGTACGCCTCGACGGGAACTCCCTCCTCCTCTTCGTTCTGAGCGATGAGGGCGCGGTAGATTTCGAGCAGTCGGACGACGATGGTACTGTTGTCGTCGCTCATCTCCGCAAGTGACGCTTTCAGATTGAAGTCGATCTCACGGACGGGTTCACCGCCGACGCGGGACGTGTAGCCGACGTAGAATTCTTCGTCGATATCGTACGTTTGGACCTTCACGGCGACATCATCGTCGTAACCGACGATCTGTGAGACGATTTCGGCAGGATCCGGATGCACGAAGTCAAGAGAGAACTGCTTGTCGCCGGGATGGTGGTAGTAGACGTGGCCCATCTGCGTACGTAGTACTACTTGTCAATGCTTATTAACCCAGTTTGTTGAGCCGGAGATTTATGATCATCCCTCTTTTGAGGTCACCTTGCTGGTCTTCGCAAGCGGGAAGATTACACAGCGTGAGCAGCACGAACTGACGGCTGAATAGCGGGGTCCGTGAGCGCTCACTACAGGCGAAGACAGTATATTGAGAATTCAGAGTTTGTCATCAATCTACTACTACCATCAGATCATGAAAGTATTCTCGAGTCTCGTCACTGAATTATATGGAACGCTGGAGTGGGAACATGTGAGTCGGTCCCAACCCAACTGCTGTGGGCTACTCAGAGAAGCATGAGCTATGAGCAACGAACCACACCACACGACAGCGGAACCAGAATCTAAACCGATGCGAGCAACACGTCGAACCGCACTTCGCGGGGCGGGCCTCGCCGGAATGCTCGCAATGGGCGGCGCCAGCGCTAGCCAAGACTCCGGTATACGACTCCACTGGCACCGCCGCGACCTTCGTGTGACCGACAACCCGCCGCTAGCGGGCGACGACCGCCTGCTCCCGGTGTTCGTCCACGATCCAACGATACTCGCCTACGGCGCGCCGCCCGTGGTGTCGTTCCTGCTCGATGCGCTCGACTCATTGCGCGAGGAGTATCGCGAGCGCGGCGGCGAGCTGCTCCTCGCCCGCGGCGACCCAAGCGCGGTGCTTCCCGATCTCGCCGCGGCCTGCGACGCCGATGCGGTAACCTGGAACCGCGACTACTCCGGATTGGCGAGCGAACGCGACCGTGCGGTCGCGGCGGCGCTCGCCGACGCCGGCGTCAGCGTCGACGTCGAGCGGTTCGGCGGCACTCTCCTCCACGAACCAGAGAACATCACGACGAATGATGGGAACCACTACTCCGTCTTCTCGGACTTCTGGCGAGAGTGGCGCAACCGGGAGAAGGCCACCCCCGTTGCCGCGCCGGTTCACGGTGACGTTGTCGACCCCCGCGACAGCCTCGACGAAGCCTCCGGTGCCGCCGGCGCGCTCCCGTCACTCGCCGAGCTGGGCTTCGACGAGCCCGAAGCTGACGTGCAGCCAGCGGGAACCGACGCTGCCCACGACCTACTCGCCGACTTTCGCGAGGACACTATCTACCGCTACGAGGACGACCGCGAGTACCCTGCCCGGGAGTCGACCTCACGCCTCTCGCCGCACCTGAAGTTCGGGACAGTCGGCGTCCGGACGGTCTGGAACACCACTGAGGACGCGGCAGCCGCCGCTAGCGACGAGGACGCCCGAGAGTCGGTCGAGGCGTTCCAGCGACGGCTTGCCTGGCGGGAGTTCTACGCGCACGTCCTCGACGCGCGTCCAGACGTAGTTACCGACAACTACCGCGAGTACCCGAACGAAATCCAGTGGCGCGACGATCCTGAGGGTCTCCGGGCGTGGAAAGACGGCGAGACGGGATATCCGCTCGTCGACGCCGGGATGCGGCAGTTGCGCGCTGAGGCGTGGGTTCACAATCGCGTCCGGATGGTGGCCGCCTCGTTCCTCACGAAGGACCTGCTGATAGACTGGCGCGAGGGGTACGACTGGTACCGTCGAAAGCTCGTGGACCACGACACCGCCCACGCCGCCGGCGGCTGGCAATGGGCTGCCTCGACGGGAACACACGCCCAGCCGTACTTCCGCTTCTTCGACCCCGTGACCCAGTCTGAGAAGTACGACCCGGACGGCGAGTACGTCAGGGAACACGTCCCCGAACTCCGGGACGCGCCGACCGACGCCATCCACGAGTGGCCCACGCTGGATGACGAGAAACGCGCCGCCATTGCGCCCGACTACCCCGCTCCAATCGTTGACCTCGGCGAGCACCGCGAGCGCGCAATCGTGGCGTTCGAGGCCGCGCGCGGCGACGGCTGACGAGGCACGCGAGAAGCGGCGCCGTCAGGAGCACAAGGACACGGTGGAGATGGTTTGTGGTTCGGACTCTCTGCGGAACTCACAGCGCAAGAGCGACACGAAACTGATGGGTGAATAGCGCGGTCCGTGATCACACACCACTGGTGCACATCGTCACTCGAAAATTCAGAGATCATTATCTCTCTATTACTGTCATCATGCTCTGAATTCATTCACAAGTATCACCACTGTATTATATGGAATGCTGGAGTGGGAGCGTGTGTGTCGGTCACAACTGCTGCTGTGGGCCGCTCAGAGTGACATGAGCTATGAAAGAACCACACCACAAGACGGCGAACGCGAACTTCGAACCGCTGCGAGCAACCCGCCGAACCGCGCTTCGTGGGACAAGTACACACCAAGGAACCCAGGATTCAGACAGAACAACTGGCGGAGTGGGCCTGTTCCACACCCGAACGCTGACGCGCCGTGAGGCGCTCCAGAGAGGGGGACTCGTCGCAGGCGGACTCACACTTGGTGGATCGACGGTGACGCAGACAGCCGCCGCCGATCAAGAGTCCGTAGCGGCCCAGGACAACGGCACGGAGACCAGTGTGGCCTCGATTGCAGAAGAGGCGTACCGCTACGGACTCCAGCAGGTCATCTTCTACGTGACGCGCTTCAACTACACGCAGAAGGAAGACAGCGACGTCTTCGTAGGTATCAATCGGTTGTACTATCCCAACGATGGCCAACCGATAACGGCCGACTTCACGGCTATCGTCACTCCGAACAACACCACCCTGTACGGAATGGGCTTCCTCGACCTGCAGGACGACCCCATCGTCATCGAGATGCCCGAGGTTACCGACCGTTACTTCTCGCTGCAGTTGATGAACCAGTACGGAATATTCCCTCTCTACGCCGGGAATCAGTTCAACGGCACCGACGTGCGGTCGTACCTGATTCTGCCGGACGACTACGAGGGCGAGATCCCGGGCGACTTCGCCGCGACCGACGTCGTCCAAGCAGGGACGAAGACCCTATTCACCCTCGTCCGATACGCGTTGCGCAACCCCACGGATGAATCCGAGATCGCGTACGTTAACGACCTGCAGGAGCAGACGACCATCACCCAACTCAGCGAGTGGCTCGCCAACGACCACTCGGGCGTGCCACGGGCGGAGCAGTCAGTCATCCCCGGCGACTACGAGACGATCCCGCGAATGGCAGAACTCACAGAGCAGCAGGTCGAAAACCAGACCCCATCAGACTTCTTCACCCTCCTCAACCTCGTCCTGAACGACCCGAGCATGTCGCTCATCGACGACTCCCGAAAAGAGGCTGCGATGCTCGAGTGGTTGGAACGGGTCGGAATCGGCCCCGGAATGGAGTTCGAGTGGTCCGCGCTCGAGACCGACGTGCAGGAGGCGCTGACCACCGGATTCGAGAACGGATTCGAGCGCGTCAGAGCCACCTTCGTGGAGGGAAACAGCGACGTCGTGGTAGACATGAATGGCTGGAACGTCCTTCAGACCACGGCGGACTTCAGAACCGACTGGTTGACCCGGGCCGTCATGGCCGACTTCGGCTTCGCGGGCCCCGACTCGCCAGCGTCTCACGTCGCTGGGTTCAAATTCACCGACGCGAACGGCGAGCCACTAGACGGGTCGAAGCCGTACACCATCACGTTTGACCTCAATAACCTGCCGCCAGTCACTGAGTTCTGGGAGATCCCGATCTACGATGCGCAGGGCTACTTCGTCGAGAACGAACTCGGCCGCTACGGCATCAACAGCTACATGCTCGAAGAAGGGCTGTTGCACACCGAAGCCAACGAAATCGTCATCTACGTGCAACACGAGAAACCGGACGATTCCGAGCAGGCGACGAACTGGCTGCCTGCCCCCGAAGGAGGTATGCGCTTCGCAGCGCGGTTCTATGGACCCCACTGGTCGCTGGTCGACGGGTCCTACGACATGCCCGAAGTCGTCCCTACGGAGGAGTGATAGCTTCTACCTTCATCCCCAACCATACAGTTGGCTTGCAGTTTCTGCACCCAGTGCGCCGTTTTTGACAGCGGCTCGGGAGTTCGGTCAGAGTCTGCTGACTCGATGGAAATTCTGCTATCCCATAAGAGCGTGAAACAAGTATGGGACGCAAGAGACCGAGATCTATTCCGTGCCCGAGAGCACGTGCTGCTGACTGGTCCGAGTGCGTAGGAAGCCGAGTCCTGGGCAGTACAGCCCGACTGCCGCCAGGAGCGGCAGTCGGGAAAGCCCGCATAGGTGAATCTCTGTTTCACGCACCAGCGTTCCGAGGTGAATCCAATGTTCATTGGAATCGACGTACACAAGCGGTACTCACAAATCGCAGTATTGGACGAAAGCGGTGAGATCGTCGAAGAGGTTCGCGTCGAAAACGCGAACCTCGACGACTTTGCCCAGCAGTACGTTGGGTCAAAAGCCGCGCTTGAAGCGACCAGCAACTATTACCACATCCACGATACGCTTTCAGAGTATCTGGATGTGACCGTCGCTAACCCCGGCGAATTAAAACTGATCTCCGACTCAGATAAGAAAACTGACCGCGTCGACGCGAAACAACTCGCTCGGATGGTTCGGTTGGGCTCAATCCCTGAAAGCTACGTCCCAACCGATGAGGTTCGGCAAGCCCGCGCACTTGTGCGCGGGCGCCAGAAGCTCGTTGAGAACCGGACTGAGTATGCGAACAAGATCCACGGTTTGTTGAGTGATCACGGGATCACTCAGGAGGTGAAACCGCTGAGTGTGGAGGGACGAGAGTTCCTGGCGGAACTCTCGCTCCCGGCGCCGTGGGATACGTTGTTGGAGTCGTATCTGGAACTCATTCAGGCGCTCACCGAGCAGATAGAGTCGTTGGAAGCGGAGATCGAGGTGCGGGCTGGGTCTCTGAAGGAGACCCAGCTCCTGATGACGATTCCTGGTGTGAGTTACTTTACGGCGTTGACGATTTACGCGGAGTTGGGAGAGATCGCACGGTTCGACCGGGCCAAGGAGGTCGTAAGTTACGTTGGGTTGAACCCGATAATCCGCGAGTCTGGCGACTCGCGGTTTGAGGGAAGCATCTCGAAGCGAGGATCAGGACGAGTCCGGTGGCTGCTTGTTCAAGCGTCGTACACAGCGGTTCATACGTGCGAAGACGAGTACCTTAGCCGGTTTTACAACCGATTAGCCCGAAAGAAGAACTCGAAAACAGCGATTGTAGCAACCGCTCGGAAGCTGCTGGTTTCAATGTATCATATGCTGGACCGTGAGGAGGTGTACGATCCACCAGGGGTGAGTGCCTGAGCGCCGCCGGGGCGGCGCTCATTGGCCGGCTGGTGGGTAACGTTAGCGACTGCTCTCACTACCAAGAAGTCTCCCGCCTGGTGGCTGTTACAGTAGCAATCGGTTCGCAGGTTGTCGATTCTACGCTCGAAAATTACAGCAAGTCCTCGTCGCCCGAAGAATTATCTTAGCAAACGTGGTTTGTTTAACCAGCAGAATTTCCATAGGTGAATAGAAGGCGCGAATGCAGCACGAACTAAGGTCCGTGATCGCTCACTACAGATACAAATGGAATATTGATAATTCAGAGATAGTCATCAAACTAACACCATCATCACGCCATGATATTATTCGGGAGTATTGTCGCTGTATTATATGGAATGTTAGAGTGCGAACGTGTGAGTGGGTCCCAACTGCTGCTGTGAGCCACTCAGAGAGGCATGAGCCATGAGCAACGAGACAAACCGCACGACGCCAGAATCGAGTTCCGAACCGCTGCGGGCAACTCGCCGCACCGCACTTCGCGGGGCGGGCCTTGCCGGAATGCTCGCGCTAGGTGGTGGCAGCGCCACTGCCAGCCAAACCCCCTCAATCGGACACCCAGGAGGCTGAAAACGAGACGTCAGCAGATGGCGAGTCAGTCCCAGTCACGTGGGAGAACTTCCCACGGGCACAGATACATTTAATGATGGAGAACATCGTCGAAAATGGCGGATTCGGCGAGTTTTGTCCTTACCAAACCTTCCTCCACCCCCGGTGAGCAGCCCGCAGCCTTGCCCAATCGCGACTCGTTCTATTCGGTTGGTGTCTTCGACTTGACCGAGCCTCAGACAGAGAAATCAGCCGCCGTCTGGTAATTCACCGCGGCTATCTACAGTATTACAGCGAGAGTGCCCTGGGGCGTGACTTCGAGGCGATTCACTGATTTTGCCATCCGAACCACCGCTTCAAACGCGACCTGATACCGATGTGTCGCTTCGTCATGATCACGCCGCTGTGAGATCGCTGCCCTACTCGTTCAGGGATTGCACCGAAGAGGAGCTGTTGAAAGAGGCCCTCCCGCGTGGCACCGATAAGCGTGAGGTCGACGTCGTCCGTCCGCCGGACGATCGCGTCGACTACGCTGTCGTCTTCGACGATCGATCGTTCAACCTCGACGTCGTCTGCCAGTACGTCCACCACTCGATCCACCGTTTCGGTCGCTTCCTTGCGCGCAGCATCGGTCGCGTCCGGAGAGAGTACGGTTGTCACGTGGACGGTCGCACGATTCGCTTTCGCGATGGCCCGGGCGATTTCTCCAGCAAACTCGGCGTGTGGACCGCCCGCCGTGGGAAGAAGAATATCGTCCACGCTATCCGGGCGTGGCCCGACCCGCTCGACTAATACGTCGCACCGGGCCTGGGTAATCACTTTGTCGACGTTGCTCCCAAAGACGAAGTCCTGCCGGCGCGGGCGGCTTCGCCATCCGAGGAGGACGGCGTCGACGGCTTCGTGCTCGATCGTGTTGAGAATCGCCTGGGCGATGTCGTGACCGATTCGAATCGTTCCGCTGATCGGTACGTCCGCTTGCTCCCCAATCTCGATCGCTCGGTCGATGACCTCGCGTTCGTCCTTGACGAATTGACGACCTTCCGAGAGCGGAGTCTGCTGGGGGACCGTCACGACGTTCATAACGACGATTTCACCGTCGTGCTCGCGTGCGAGGTCGATCGCCGTCTGCATCAACTGCTCGACGGTCTCAGGATTTGCGACCGGGACGAGGATCTTGTACTCGCGTTCGCTCGGTGCCTGCTCGGTCACGATGGTGGGCGCCTCTCGTTCGAGTTTCTCCGCTTCCTTCTGCTTGGAGTAGCCGTAGTAGACGGCCAACCCGATCCCCATCCAGATTGCAGTGGTAACGAGTGCGACCAGTCCGTGGTTGCCGGATCCGATACCGATCGCCTCGAGGCCGAGCGCACGAATCAGGAACGGTGTCAGAAGTAGTTGGAGACCAATTCCGATCAGCGGCGGCCACGGCATATACGGAACCTCGTACGTGCGCGGCAAATCGGGATGGGTCTGGCGCATACGAATTAGCGTCCAGTTCACCTGGACGAACAGGAGGATGAACATGATGTCAGCCGAGGCCGCAACCGCCTCAATCGGCAGGATGACGGCCATCACGGCGATGAGGACCGCTGACACCAGAATCGCCACGTGGGGTGTACGCTTCTCCGGATGGACCTGATCGAAAAACCCGGGCAAGGATAGATCTCGCCCCATCGCGAAGGATACCCGAGAGGAAGAGTATACCGTCGCGTTGAGGGCGCTCATGGTTGCCGTCAACCCAGCGACCAGTAACAGCGGAACGCCGTAGGGGACGAACTGGCCGGCGGCTCTGATGATGCCAAGTTCGCCCATCTCCCCCAGTAACTGCCAGGTGTACTCCGGCGTGGGACCGGAGATTGGCTCTGCGAGTTCGATCGCACGGTCCGTGACGTCGATTCCGCCGATCGCCGCGAAGGCGACGAGAACGTAGATCGGCACGACGATAGCGAGGGAGTAAAAGACCGCTTTCGGAACGTTCGTCCCCGGATCGACGACCTCCTCTCCGGACTGGACGATGATCTCGTAGCCCTCAAAGGCAATGTAGGTAAAACCCATCGCGCCGATGATCCCGACGGCACCGTTGGGCACGAAACTCGGATTCGAGACGAATTTTTGCGGCCAGGTCGGCGTCGACAGCGTGGCGAGGATTCCGAAGACAACGAACACCCCGAGAATCAGGACCTTGATTGCGGTTACGATGACGCCTGCCTTGCCCGTCTCTTCGGCCCCGCGATAGTTGATGTACGCGAACGACCCGATCATCAAGATGGCGAGGCCCTTCTCGATCATCACTGGGGAAATGACCCCGAAGAGCTGAAACTCGTGCGTGAGGCCGGTCCCATAGACGATGAACTCGAGGAGGAACGCGCCGAATGTCACGGCATAGAGCGAACAGGCAACTGCGTGGGCGAACCAGCTCATCCAGCCGGCGTAAAATCCGTTGGGGTCGACGAGGGCCTCTTTCACCCAGAGGTACCCGCCTCCGGCCTCGGGGAATGCAGCCCCGAGTTCGGCGTACGAAACGGCAGTGAATAGTGCAACGAACCCGTTAAGGACGAAGGCGAGAACGAGTGCCGGACCGGCGATACCGGCAGCGAAACCGGTGAGGGCGAACACACCAGCGCCAATCATCGCTCCCACCCCGATGAACGTGATATCGAGGAGACTCATGTCCCGGGAGAGTTCGGTCTCGACTGCCCCGGAGCGGTTCTCATCGCCATCTCCAGCATCTACTTCGCTCATCTATTGGAATGGTACGGCCAAGGCCTGTAAATTGATCGTTCAAATTGTTGATTCAGATCTTTCGACATGAAGCAAACAGAAACTGTTGTGCTGAATTCACCCTCTGTATCGGTTATCGTGTTTTAATCATGTCTGCGATCTTTTACGTTGGGACGTATGAAGGGGACCTGACTAGCTGAGTGCGGTCAGTGAGTGACTCCATGTCGACGTTCAGTAACTCCGAGTCCACGGTAACATCGTCTTCAGAGAACTACACAAATCCACGAGCTACCGGCGAGCAATCTCGGTCACAGTCTGAGGGCTTAACGACGAGAGCAGCGACGATGGGACACCATCACTCGAGATAGATCGGTGTCCGGAGTGCGGAGTACGCCGCTTCGTCTCGAAACCACTGGTGTACGAGGTGATGGGCTTCGACGAAGGCGGCGATCGGAAGTTCCGGCGCCAACACGTCTGTGTAGAGTCCGAATTCACATGTAGCGAGTGCCAGACGACACTGTGGACGCTGCCTGCGGATCGGCACGACTACGACGAGGTCCACGTTCTGGACGCGGAACGCCATGCTGCCCTCCGAGATCAGCTCCATCAGTTGTATCGACGCGTCGGGCGACAGATCTAGACCACGAAGTCGTAGATTGCGCTTGTGTTCCTCACGGTCACAGCCGCGACGATCTGGCTGTAACGGCTGGCAGCGAGGAACAGCAGACGTCCAGCTTCGTCAGGGTCGTGATGGCAGCCGCAGTTCGTCTTCGACTTCGTAGAGGTACCCCTTCAGCAACAACTGCTCGATGTGCGCTCGAGCGTCGGCACGTTCGATGCCCTGCTCCATGAGATAATCGACGGCGTCCTCTTGAGTGAGGGTTTCGTCATCATCTGCTGCGTTGAAGTACTGCTCGAGGTGATTGAGTGCAGCTTCCTCGCTGGAGGTGATCGGCGTCCGCGAATTCCCCATTACGTAGAATATTGATGTCTCCCGATTTGACGATTGGGGTGTGACAGTATTTTTAAAATTCAGCGACAGGAGAGTTTGTCGGCGCCGAAAGGCGCGAGGCGCACTTACGACTGTGCCCCACGTGAAATCCCATGACCGATACCGACGCCCTCTACGACGTTCGTGAACGAACGGGGAATCCGACGGCTGAGTCCAGCGAAACCGATTCCTGTCGCCAGAATGTTGATGGGCAAGCCCTGTGCAACCCGAAACCGTTACTCGTGGCAGAGCATCCGTTCGTCGACGAGAACACGCGAACAGCGCTCCGAACGGTGGTCGTCTTCTATATGCTGAACGGGTACACGTTCGACTACGGCGATGAAATCCGGGCCCTCTTGCACCGCTTCGCAACCGACGAAGCCGCGGTCGACACAGATACTGAGGTTCGGCGAAGCCACGGGCCACCGCGCCCGTGGTACTTCACTCATCCTCACCTACGCGACTCCAGACGGCAAACAGTATTATCGCAAGGAACGGGCACTCACGTCATCACTGGTGTGCAAGATACGACAGCAGCAGTCGAAGCGGAACTCGACAACCTCGGCACGGTCGACGATCCCGACCTTCAGGAGCAATACGCGGCCGAAGCACGTCGAATGAAGGAGGGACACGATCCTGATGACGTGATTTGACTTTCTTGGACGAGAGAGTCTTCTGGCCGATGTGTTATGTCTCGGGGGCACCTACACCGGACTATGCGTGAATTGGTCTTCGCTCTCGAATACGAGCCCGGCTGCAACAGGGTGGCGGACACTCTCGCCGCCCACCCCGATGCCCGGATCCGCTCGCTCTCGCTGCACGCCACCGCCGACCGGCTCTGGCGCGTCGATCACGCCACGGGGCCACCGGATGCGCTCGAGGACATTGAGGATGCCTTCCTCACCGCCGACTACTACGCGGACTGCCTCGTCACCGAGGACTGTGGCGCGACTCAGACAATGCAGGTCCTCGACCACACCGATGACACGATCGTCCTCTACTCCGACTGGGAGCGCACACCGACCTGTGCATCCGTCCCTCACATCGCCCGGGACCACCTCGGTAACGGCGTCATCTTCGAGACACGCCACGAAAGTCGCCATTATACCTGGCGGATAATTCACTCCGGAGAGGGTGACGTAGCGGCGTTCTTCGAGTCACTCAGGGACGCAGTTGGCGAGTGCGCCCAAATGGAGATGCTCAGAACGACGGAGACTGCTGGCTCGGGTAACGCAAGCTCCGAGGGGGACGGCCTCTCCCCAGAGCAGGAAGCCGCCCTACGGGCCGCCGTCGAACACGGCTACTACGAGTCGCCACGCGACGTCGACGTCGGCGACCTGGCTGAGCATCTGGATGTCCCCCGGTCGACGCTCACCTACCGACTGCGGCGAGCAGAAGAACAGCTTGCGAAGCGCCACGTCAATAGCGAGCAGCTGCCGCAGGAGCCACCGGCTCGGCTCTGAACCGGCTTAGGTTGGAATATTCCAACAAAAGCTTATCGAACTGACGCTCCTCCATCGAAGTGATGACTACTGACTCGGATGCGGCGGAGAAGACGAGCGGCGGTCAGAAGCAGGAATTGACCGCCCGACTCACTGTCCCCGAGATGGACTGTCCGTCTTGCGCTCAAAAGGTGGACAAGAGCCTCGGACGCGTCGACGGCGTCGTCGACGCCACGCTCCAGCCGACCACCGGCATGGCCACCGTCACCTACGACCCTAACCGCACCAGCGAGGCCGACGTGGTCGCGGCGATCGAGGCCGCGGGCTACGAGGTCGTCGGGGGAACGGCCGACGACGATGAGGATCAGCAAGGGACGTCGGTCGACGGGGTCGACGTCGCGCCGCCAGCAGAGGTCTGGTCGAGTCCCCGCGCGAAGAAAACGTGGTTCGGGGCCGCACTGGTCACCCTCGGCCTGCTGTTCGAGTTCCTCCTCGCCGGCCAGAACGTCGCGGTCGCGAGCCTACTCAGCTACCCCCTCCACGTCGCGGACGTCCTGTTCCTCGGGGCCGTCGTGTCCAGCGGTGTGCCCGTCGTCCGCAGCGGCTACTACTCCGCGAAGAATCGAAGTCTCGACATCGACCTGCTGATGGGGACGGCGATCATCGCCGCCACAGGCATCGGCTACTTCGTCGAGGCTGCCACGCTGGCGGTCCTGTTCAGTATTGCCGAGCTCCTCGAGGAGTACGCGATGGACCGGGCGCGAGACTCCCTGCGCGAACTGATGGGATTGTCGCCCGACCAGGCGACTGTCGTGCGCGAGGGGGAGGAAGTGACCGTCCCCGCCGAGGAGGTGGAGGTGGGCGAGGTCGTGGTTGTCCGCCCCGGTGACAAGATCCCGCTCGACGGGACGGTCGTCGAGGGCGAGAGCGCAGTCGACCAGTCACCGATCACGGGCGAGAGCGTCCCCGTCGACAAGACCACCGGCGACGAGGTCTACGCCGGTGCGATCAACGAGGAGGGGTACCTCAAGGTGGAAGTCACCTCGACCGCTGGCGACTCGACGCTCTCGCGCATCATCGAGATGGTACAGGGCGCACAAGCGGAGAAGACCGAGACCGAGCAGTTCGTCGATCGGTTCTCCGGCTACTACACACCACTGGTGGTCGTGCTGGCGATTCTGACTGCCGCGATTCCACCGCTCATTATCGCCGATCCAGTGTCGGTCGAACTAGCCGGGTACGGCGTCACCTTCGCGAGCGACTGGCAGACGTGGTTCATCCGCGGACTCACGCTGCTGGTCATCGCGTGCCCGTGTGCGTTCGTCATCTCGACGCCCGTCTCGGTGGTGTCAGGTATCACCAGCGCCGCGAAGAACGGTGTCCTGATCAAAGGCGGCAACTATCTCGAGGCGATGGGCGAGGTCGACGCCGTCGCCCTCGACAAGACGGGAACGCTCACGAAGGGCGAACTCGCCGTCACCGACGTCGTGCCGGTCGGCAACACCGACGACGCAACACTCCTCCGGTACGCGGCCGGGCTGGAACGGCGGAGCGAACATCCCATCGCCGCGGCGATTCTCGTCCGCGCCGAGGGGGCTGGCGTAGGTAACCTGCCTGAGCCGGATGGCTTCGAGAGCCTGACCGGCAAGGGGATCCGCGGAGAGATCGGCGGCGAGACGTATTATGCGGGCAAGCCTGCGCTCTTCGAGCATCTAGGCTTCGACCTCTCACGGGCTCGCCGCGAGACAGACGGTGGCGTCGTGACGGAAGATGTGGGCGCGTCCGAGGATGGGACGTTCGCCGCGGACACGATCGCCGAACTGGAGCGCGAGGGTAAGACGGTCGTCATCGTCGGTACGGAGTCGGAACTGCTGGGTGCGATCGCCATCGCCGATGAGGTACGCCCGGCCTCGAAATGGGCCGTCAAGCGGCTCCAAGAGCTTGGTGTAAAGCGGGTGGTGATGCTGACCGGCGACAACGAGGGCACCGCCCGTGCCATCGCCGAGCAGGTCGGCGTCGACGAGTACCGCGCCGAACTCCTACCCGACGAGAAGGTCGACGTAGTCGAGGAGTTACAGGCGGAGTACGGTGAGGTCGCGATGGTCGGTGACGGCATCAACGACGCACCCGCGCTCGCCACTGCTGAGGTCGGCATCGCGATGGGCGCGGCCGGCACCGACACCGCCCTCGAGACGGCGGACGTCGCGTTGATGGGGGACGACGTCGGGAAGCTCCCCTACCTGTATGACCTGTCTCATACGGCCAACGGCGTGATCCGGCAGAACATCTGGGCGAGTCTTGGCGTGAAGTTCCTCCTCGCACTTGGCGTGCCGCTGGGGCTGGTGAGCGTCGCGCTGGCGGTCGTTGTCGGTGATATGGGGATGAGCCTCGGCGTCACCGGCAACGCGATGCGGTTGTCGCGAATCGAGCCCGACCGATTCGTCGACGCCTGACTCTGCGCGCAGGAAGCGCGGCCCGAGGATTCCGTTGCGTCGAGACAAATTGGAGTTTTTTCTGGGGCAGTAGGGACTGAGCCCCACAGCAGGCTCGTGATCGGATGCCCGAAGAACCTACTTACGATCCGTTTCACGACTGCGAGTTGGACCCCGAGGCGATCCAGTGCTTAACCGAACACCAATGGATTGCACACTTAATCCGCCATCACCGGCCACTTTCACACTTACACCGACAGAATAATCGATAGCCAGCAACGAGTTGGATCAGTCAGCGAATTACCAAACAGGGTCCAACACCTATGAAAGCCGGCCACCGCGACAAGAACGACAAATGTAGGAATGTTCTTGTTTCTGACTGGACATTCAATATACGGGACCGTCGTATAGTCACAAGATCAGCATATCGATACGCAACCGTTGATTTTCGAGGGGACATACAGACAGCCGTCTCGAACACTGAATCAATATTCCCTATCAGGATTCGGTCGTCACTAACCCGATGAAGGACACGACTCGATCCGCGATAATCGCTGGGCTCGCCATTTTAGCAGTCGCGTTTGCCGCAGCGACGCTCAATTCGACGGTTGTCCCCGAGAGTAGTGGTCCGAGCGGTCCTGATGGTCTTGGTGGAGATGGGGATGGTGGGTTATTACCGCCTCCGCAGTCCAGCCCGACACCTGGGGAGACATTGCAGATTCCATTCCTCACAGAGATACTCACGCTTCTGGTGGTTATTGCTGCGCTGGCGTTCATTGCGTACGTGATCATCTACTGGCGAGAAGCTCTTGGAATCATTCTCGCTGGTGTCGCTCTGTTGGGGCTGCTATTTATCCTGTTCCAGTTGTTTTCTTCGCCAGCCCAACCCCCAAGTCCGCCGATGATGGAACCCGGGAACGGCAGTATACTCGGTGGTGGCGGCGGTGGTGGGGGGTCGGATACCACCCAGCCCTCTCCTCCATCACTGATTTTATTGCTCGTTCTCGGCCTCGCGTTCGTTGGTGCTGTCGGTGCCCTTTTCAGAACCACGACCGACGATAGCGACGATTCCCCCGGGGAAACCGATGACGGGGGCACGAATGCCGCAGCCGTCGGCCGAGCTGCGGGACGCGCGGCAGCTCGGCTCGAAGAGGAAGCGGATGTCGACAACGAGGTGTATCGCACGTGGCAAGAGATGACCGAGTTGCTTGATGTCGACGATCCTGGAACGAGCACGCCAAGAGAATTCGCCGCCGCCGCTGTCGAGGCGGGCCTCGGCAGTGATGATGTTGGCGAGCTCACGCGACTCTTCGAGGACGTCCGATACGGTAATCAGCAACCATCCGACGAGCACGAACGGCGAGCGATCACCGTTTTCCGCCGGATCGAGGATCGGTACGCGGAGGACGACTCGTGAACTACCGCCGTCTCGCGTTGGGTGTCGGCATTATTGCTCTGGGTTTCAGCCTGATTGCGATTGTCTATCCCGGGCTTGTGGCGTTCAGTCTCGATCGAATCCTCGTGTCGGTTATCGGTGCCTTGGCCCTCATACAAGCGCTGCGGGTTATTCAGACCCGTCGGCATGGAGAACTTGACGAAGCTGAGACGCCCGACCCGGAACTTCCAATCGCAACCCCTTCGCCCGGTGAAGAACTCGAGTCCGTGCTGAAGCAGTTCCTCGGTACGCGACGTATCTCTTATCACCGGATCCGTATTCGGGAAGGCCTCCAGTCGGCTGCGGTGGCTGTACTCACGCAGTATGGAGCGTATTCTGAAGCGGAAGCGGAGGTGGCGGTAGCGGCTGGAACGTGGACTGATGATGTCTACGCCGCCGCATTTCTCGGTGACAAGAATACACCGACACCAACCCTTCGTGCTCGGCTTCGAGATGTAGTTCGTCGGGAGTCCTCCGTACAACGAGGTGTTCGACACACGATAGACGAGATTGCTTCGATGGCTGGAGTGACGTCACGGACGGCCGAACGGACGGTCCGTAGCCCTCGACGTCGCAATACACGTCAGGCAAACTCCAGTACCGACGACTCTCCGACCCAGTTCTCCACAGCGATAGACGAAAGCAACGAGTTCGACGACAAGACAGAGGATATCGTCGCCCGTGAGTCTCATTCCACGGGGCACTGGCGAGGTGTGAGCGTGGTTGCACTCGTCGGGATCGGCGTCGGTATTCTCGTCGAACAGCCCGCGGTACTGCTTGCCGGTGTCGTCGGCATCGGGTTCGCTGCCTACGCCCGCTCGTCGGCACTTCCACCCGGCAGTGTGTCTATCGAACGGACGCTCAGTGCCGATCAGCCGGAGCCAGGCGACGATGTCGAGGTAACGGTCACTGTCACGAACGAGAGCGACCGATTTCTCCCCGATCTCCGACTCATCGATGGCGTCCCCGAAGCCCTTGCGGTCACGAACGGCTCACCGCGGTTTGGGACGGCCCTTCGGTCGGGGGAGAGTGCAACGTTCACGTATACGATCACGGCTCGTCGAGGCGCTCACACCTTTGGGCCAACCGCCCTCGTGGCACGCGACCTGACCACCGCGATCGAACAGGAACGGTTCCTCCCTGCAGAGACTACACTAATATGTATCCCCCCGCTCCGGACGTTGGCAGAACCTGTTCCGCTTCGAGAACAAGCCACCCAGTACGTGGGTCGTGTGGAAACCCCTATCGGCGGTGACGGAATCGAATTCTATGCCACCAGGGAGTATCGACCTGGAGATACTATGAGTCGTATCGATTGGAACCGCCGGGCGCGGACGGGTGAACTCACCACAGTCGAATTTCGCGAAGAACGCGCCGCGACAGTGGTCATCGTGATCGATGCTCGAGAGACGGCATACGTCTCGCCGGAGCCACATATACCGCACGCGGTCGATCGTTCCGTCGATGCTGCGAGACAGCTCTTCACAACCTTATCCGATTCGGGGGATCAAGTCGGGATCACTGCATTGAGTTCTGAGCCATGTTGGCTCGCTCCGGATTCCGGTGTCGACCACAGACTCGAGGCACGAGAACTCCTCGCAACCCACCCTGCGTTGACCTCGGTCCCCACGGAGAGTCGCTCGGCGATGGTTCGTTGGCGGAAACAGCTCCGCAAGCGGCTCTCCCCCGGAACGCAGGTCATTTTCCTCACTCCGCTCTGTGATGAATATAGCGGTCGATTCGCTCGAAGACTCGACGAATACGGCTATCCCGTCACGATCATCAGTCCCGATCCGACCGCCGACCGGACGACCAGTCACCGACTCTCACGAGTCGCACGAACCCTCCAGATTTCGGCGCTTCGGAGCCGTGATCTTCCGGTTATCGACTGGCCAGGGGACGAAACGGTAGACGTTGCGCTCGCCCGCTACAACGAACGGTGGTCACAATGAAGACGATTCCTCGGGCCCCAGCGCGTCTTAGCAGCTGGGGTTCGGTAATCGCCGCGTTCGTCGCCTTAGGGGCGAGCGGATTCTATTCGTGGCCTGCTCTGGCTGTCGGAACGGGAGGGGTGCTACTGCTCGCCGTCGGGCTCGTCCGTGGGGCGAACTCCGCAGTGACAATTGGAACGTTCGGCTTGTTCATGGGAGGAATCATCGCCGGCATCCAGAGTGCCCCGGTCGTGCCGGTTCTCGTCAGTGTCACGTTCAGCGTGCTGGCGTGGGACGTTGGGGGGAGCGCTATCAGCATCGGTAAACATCTCGGTCGAGACGCCGACACGAGACGCATCGAGGCAGTCCACATGACTTCAAGCGGCGTTGTCGGCGTGGTCACGGCGAGCATGGGCTACGGGCTCTATCGGACCGGAACTGGTGAGCAGCCAGTCGCAGCTCTCGTCTTCTTGCTGATCGCCGCCGTCCTGTTAGTCGAGGCGCTCGGTTAGCTGTAATTGAGGGCGCTAAGCCCCCTTCTGCTCACGGCGATGCCGTTCGCATGGTCAGCGGGACCGACGGTCCCGCGCTATCCGCAGCGAGCGAAGCGAGCAGGGAGGGGAGACAACGCCCGCACGTCTTGTTTTCGTGTGAATCGGCACCTTTATTATTCTTCGGTTGAAGGTGGTAATAAGATACTCACCACGCCTTCGGCGGTGTTCACACGCGACAACAAGCGTGCATCGTCGGTTGTGGCCGAGTGTCGAACCGGTAGGAGTGGGACACTTCGAACCACCTGTCAAGGGAAGCCGCCTGTGGAGTCTGGAACCGTCCGCAGAACGCCAACAGCGTTCTGCCGGGCCGCACGAGACGCTCCGCGTCTTGTGGACGCTGTGGGGACGTTCCCTGCACGTTCCAACACCGAAGCAGGAAGCCCTGTCCTTAACAAGCGAGGGCTGGGTAAGCCCGAGCGCGGTAGGGCAGGGTAGTTCACTCGACCGTCGGGACCTGTATCTCGTCGAGCACGCTGTCGATTACCGTGGTCTTCTGGACGTCGTTGACCCTGGCGTCAGCAGTTAAGACGAGCCGATGGGCAAGCACCGGGTGAGCGATCGTTTTCACGTTATCCGGCGTCACGTATTCACGTCCGGCGATGACCGCCCGCGCTCGTGCCGTCTCGAACAATCGCTGTGTGCCACGTGGCGAAACGCCGACCGCGACCCGTGGATCATCGCGCGTTGCTCGACTAATGTCGAGGATATACGTGATGAGATCGTCATCCACGCGCACCGTTTCGGGGACTCGTTGGACAGTCCGGACGTGGTCGGGCGAAAGCACTGACTCGACGGATGGACTGCGTTCCTCGCGGCTCGCACGCCGATACAGGAGTTCAGCCTCGCCATCGTAACTGGGATAGCCCATACTAGCTTTCACGGCGAACCGATCGATTTGTGCTTCGGGGAGGGCGAAGGTCCCCTCCTGTTCGACTGGGTTCTGGGTCGCGATGACGAAGAAGGGGTCCGGCAGTTCTCGCGTCTCGCCGTCGGCAGTTACCTGCCGTTCTTCCATCGCTTCCAAGAGTGCGCTCTGGGTTTTCGGCGGGGCTCTATTGATTTCGTCGGCGAGAACGACGTTAGCGAAGATCGGTCCTTCGTTGAACTCGAAGCTCCGATCACGCTCGTTGAAAATGTGCGTGCCAGTAACGTCCGATGGAAGGAGATCGGGCGTAAATTGGATGCGCGAGAAGGACAACCCCAGCGCCGTGGCGATGCTTCGGGCGGTCAGTGTCTTGCCTGTTCCCGGAACGTCCTCTAGGAGGACGTGCCCCCGCGCGAGTACGCCGAGGAGAACCGTTTCGAGAAACGACCGGTCAGCGATAACCGCTTGTTCGACCTCTGTGAGAACTGAATCACAGTGGGCAGTTGCTTCCTCGATATCCATCGTCATGTCACCACCGGACAGCGGGTCGTCCGTGCGGTGATCGCGCGTGTATTGGCTTCATGAATGTCCATAATCATGGTACAGGTTCTGATCCACTCATCGTTCTGCGTCGATATACTGGGAGCATGAGTTCTATGATCGCGTATCGTGTTTGGCTGTTCTCTTGAAAAGGAGCCAAACGCTCTGGAGGGGCCCTCCAAACCTCCGGGAAGCGTTCGGTTCCATGGCTCCACTCCGACGTTGGGCCGGGATTCAGAGTATCGCGGTGGGGGGAGTGACGGCGGACTGGGGCCAACTGGGAATCCCAGCGCCATTGACCAAACGTTCGGTCAAAATAAAGTTACCGGGTATGTGTCGTATCCCCAGAAATCGCAGTACGGCAAATCCTTCCGAGAACGACCAAATTCACCGCTTAGCAGCCTAGTAGCACCGACACCGACGCAGTCTGGTGATTTATCTATTTGCCGTTCAGTGACCTCTGCTTATAAATGCGATTTCATCCTTCAATTTCGGGTGTTTCAGAGGGTTGAAGAGGGTCTCTGTGGAGGTAATTCAGCCACCGGCCGCACTCGAGGCAGGCGGCTACTCGACCGACGACCTACGAACACGCCGTGCGCTTTCCGAAGACATGGAGGATCAATTTGTCCAACAAGGACCCGTCTACGACGTCTTCAGTGAAAGTGGGAGCACGTAGTAGTCGACGTCGAAAAGGAACGTGCACCTGCCCTGATTTCGGACAGCGCCAACCCGACGATGGCTGTAAGCATCTTCGCCGTGTCGATCTCGAAACTCGGACTGGACTGGTCCCAGCCCCAGATGGGACGTTCATTCGCTAACCTCTGCCTCTCGGATATCACGAACCATTCTCAAGCTATAAGTGCATAAATCCCCTATCTACTCCCAAGACCATGGATGACTGGACTGAAGCGATGACTGCTCGAGACCGGATCGAAGCCGTTGCCCTCACACTTCGTGAGCCGAGGTCGGTCAACTGGATCAAAGAGCAAGCAGAGGTTGGATCCTGGGAAACGACGAAATCCCAACTCGAGTATCTCACTGATGCAGGCCAGCTTACGACCGTGGAGATAGACGGCGATACGCGCTACAGGATCGATCCAATGCGAGCGTACCTCGACCATATCCAAGAGCTTGTCGTCGAGAATACGAAAGACGAGCTTCGAGACGAACTTGAGGCAATCGCATCGGAGATTGCAAAGTGGAAGCGCGAATACGACATCAATTCTCTCCATGAGCTCGAGGAATCACTTGGAGAAGAGCTCCCTCCAAAAGAGGTCCGCGATCGACGAAAGGTGATCACCTATTGGGAGGAAAATCAGCACCATCGTCAGCTACTCACCAACGCACTTGGGCTATACGACGATCTTTCAGCACAGGATTACGGTTCAAATTCAAGTTATCCTCAGCACGCCGATTGAGATGGGACGGTTCACTAGCGGTGAAAATCCATACGACAAGCGACGTGTCTATCAGCGGATTCACCAGCGGCTGAGTACGCAGTCGGAGTTTTCCGACGTCCAGTATCTTCCCTCTCGAAACCGCCCTCGCGAGATTCATGCCGTTGTTGACGTTGAACGGTTTCTTGATTACTCGTATCGGTCGACAACTGCTCGAGTCGAAATTGAATTCATATTCCGTCAGGACTGGAACCACTATTGGATTCAGTGGGTCGAACCAGAACGTGGCTTTTCCTGCGGATGGCATCAGGATAATACTCACACGGACTTAGGCCACTGCCACTTTCAGATCGATTATCCGGATGGTTCAGTGGAGCGAGAAGAGGCTGCGTTTCTGGATGCGCATCCGCTATCAGTTGTCGAAACTCGTCTACAAAGTCTACTAGAGAAGCTCGCTGCAATGTCTTTCGAGTAATCGCCAAATCCATCTTTTAGTGCCGTGTTGAATAGCGATCCAATCGGCTGATATCACGGGTTAGAAGGGCGAAGCCGAGGAAATCGATTCTGACCTATGGAAGTCGATCTCCTCGACTTCGTTGAGCAGTGTCGCCACCTAGCCAAACAAGCGTTGGGGAAGCACGCGGGCGAGCCCGCCAGCGGCGGGTTCGCCCGCTAGGTGCACGTCGTTCTGCACTGTTTCCGGCTCGAAGACGGCCACAGCTACCGTGAAACGCCGAATCGGCTGAAGTACATGACCGAGATTCGTGATGTGCTCGGCTTAGACCGAGACGATCTTCCTGAGTTCACCACGATCTACAAATCGTTCGACCGTCTCAAAATGTGGGTGTGGCGGGCGTTGCTGCGCGTTTCAGCGCAGCAACACCCGCAGTCTGGTCACGCAGCTCTCGACAGTACGTTCTTCGATTGCCGCTCAGCCTCCTCGTACTACCGCCAGCGGTCTGGAAGTGACGTGCAGACGCTGAAAGTGACGACATTAACCGATGTAGACTCACTCGCTGTTCTCGACGTGCATATCTCAGCACGGTGGAAACACGATACGAAGACTGGGCCGCAGGTCGTCCGCCGGAACGCGGACGACCTGCTGTCCGTCTCGGCTGACAAAGCCTTCCACAACTGGCACACCAAGTACGAATTCTATGCGCTCGGTGTCGAACCGCTCATCTTACAACGTGGATCGAGACCACTCACGGTAGGACGTAACGCGCTCATCCGGGCAAAAGGCTACTCACAGCGCTGGATGGCCGAAACTTCCTACTCAACGACGAAGCGCTCGCTCGGCGACGCCGTGCGAGCGCTGGGCTGGTATCGACAGTTTCGTGAGATCGTCCTCATGTTCGCCATCGCCAATATAGAACCGCTCTGTGAGCCACTTTAACTATGATTCAGTAGCTATTCAACACGGCAGATAGATGGACCCTCTAATATAGAGATCAGACTTCAAACCAACAGTTGATGACACTACCTCTCGCCTCGTTCATAGCGGCAGGCGTGCCCTTTGCTAGTAATTCAATGATACCTGCGTATATGTTTCGCTTATAGAGTATTCTTGGGTTATTAACAATATTAGCGTGACTATCAATTTCGATTGTATCACCAATGGAACTGAAAAAAGACCGAGACTATAATCGGAAAAGACTAATCGCGACTCGTTCCATTCACCTGGACATAGCTACTGAACGTCGAGGGGGGACGACGAGTGGTATCTCAGCGTTCCCTGACGCTCGTCACCCGAGTAGCCGCCTCGCGACTTGCAACATCCCTGCTGATCGTTCCAATCATGTACAACGGAGTGGTTCCCGATGAGCGCGCTCGACCGAGTGATTTTCGATGAACGAAGTGATCAGTCGGATGATTTAACCGTCGCTATCCACCAGCCGAATTACCTACCCTGGATCGGCTACTTTCAAAAGATCTACCGCTGTGATGTCTTTGTCTTTCTCGACACGGTCGAGTACACGTCAAACTCCTGGATCAATCGCAACAAGATCAAGACCCCCGACGGATGGACATGGCTCACAGTTCCTGTTCACGGATCTAATGGATCGATCGCAGACATGGTGATCGCCAACGATAGCTGGCGCAATAGCCACGAAAAGAGCCTGCAACAAAATTACGGGAAAGCCGAGAATTTTGACGAAATCAACGATCTATTCGCACAGGCATACGCAAAGTCGTGGGAATCGCTGTGCGAATTGAACATCAATCTCGTTCGAAAACTCGCGGATCGGCTCGGACTCGAGTGCAGGTTCGTCCGCTCGTCAGAACTCGACGTCGATGCCTCAAGCAGCGAGCGAATTGTCAGGCTCTGTACTGAACTCGGTGCTGACCGGTACTTCTCCGGTACGGGCGCCCGCTCGTACAATGATCACACACAGTTCGAGACAGCGGACATCACCCTCGAGTATCAGTCCATCGAGCACCCGCAGTACGAACAGCGGTTCGGCGACTTCGTCTCGAAGCTATCGATCGTTGACGTACTCATGAACGTCGGAGTAGACGGCACGTCCGACCTCCTCCACTCGGTAACCAACCATGAGTAGTGTCAAGACGGCGACGCCAGATGGGTGGGCTGAAAACTTCAGCTATGACTATTACCGGAAACTGCTCCGGACGCTCTGGACGAACTACGAGGTTTGTACGCTCTCGGAGTACCCCGACTGCCGTTCGAACGGGAAGCGTGTGGCGATTATGCGACACGACATCGACGTATGCGTCGAACGGGCGGTCGAAATGGCGAAATTCGAACATGAGTTCGGCATTCAGTCGACGTACATGGTCATACCTGATACGCCGTTGTACGACATTGATGACGCGAGAGACCAACTGTTCGAGATCACAGATTTAGGACACGAAATCGGCCTGCATTGTGATTTGGACTGGGAAACAACCGATGACTGGGAAGGGGAAGCGAACATCGATAGCGGTCTTTCTCTTGCAGAAACGAAGCAGATCGAAGACGCACGACGGCAGCTGGAATCGATCGGCATCGGGCCTGTTGCATCACTCTCTTTCCATCAACCAGTGGACCGAGTACTCGAGGGGCCATCAACGATAGTTGGAATGGTCAACGCGTACAGTTGGGACCTGATGTCGGCGTACATCTCCGACTCCGCCGGCCGGTGGCGTGAGGGAGCACCGATTGAGAGAATAACAAGGTTCGGGATGGCAGACGTCCTTCAGGTTCTGACGCACCCAGTCTGGTGGGCAGCAGAGCACAATCCACCGATCGAGCGATTTCTCACTGTAATAGATGAGGAGTTCGCCGCGGTGAACGAGCAGATGTACAACGAACTCGTCTCGATCGGTCCGAAGTATGGTGACTGGACCGACCAGATGCCGTCTAGCACATTCACCGCTTCGCGTTGGTCGAAGAGAACAACGGCTTCTTCGTGACACGGCTGAAGGCGAACGTGAACCCGTTGATTGTCGGGAAGCGATGGAAATGGCGCGCCCGCGCCATTTCCGTACCAGGACGTCGCCTCCAGGACGTTCTGGGTGATCTTATACGAGAGTTCATCGACGTGACCGTGGAGATTACGTTCAAGCGACGGCCATACGCTGGGAAGCAGTCGAGCGGAATCAATATACTACTGAGAGCCATGAACGCACTTCTCGAAACCGAAGGACCAACCGAACAGTAAATCACCAACAAACTCACTGAGTGCTGGACTCGAGGTGTCCCGGTCGCACTCTCGTGTGGACGGTGTGGCGACACTGTCTGCGACCGAGTGCTACCGGAAGAAAACACCAACAAGGAGATAATCTATCGGTATTATGCTGCTATGCACCTTCTGAAGGGTGACTTGCTGTAGAAACTCTCTCTTTTTCGCAGTCGCCACTGCTAGCTCCAACAGAGATATCACAAACCGCGGGGGGAGAGACCCACCGCTTGCCTCGAGACTGTCCCCGCAAAGGCATGTCCCCAGGCAGTTGAACAGTCACACAGAGAGACAATAAACCTTGAGGTTCGCCGCACTCGAGGTTCGTTGCTGCTCCCGAGGATACCGATAGTCGTGAGAGGGCGTGGTTGATCAATTCGGCCGCCGGTCGCTGACTGGGACCGACTTGGCGTCCACCTCAACGCGATCGTCGGTATCATCGACCCACGACGGAGACGTTCCTGCTAGTCGTTATACGCGTCGAGGAGGTTCCACTCCTCGCCCATCAGCTCTCGGACGCCGTGTTCGAGTATTCCTTCACCGAGTGAGGTGACCTGATAGTACGAGTAGAGGCCTTCGGTGTCGGGCGTCTTCCGTTTTCGATTCTCGACGAGCCCAACATCGATGAGTGCATCGAGATGGTAGTGAAGCGCGTTCGACGGGAGGTCAAGTCCCTGTTCGAGTTCTTTCGCACTGTGAGCTCCCGTTTCGGTGAGGAAATGGAGAATCCGAAAGCGGGTTTCGTTACCGATCGCTCGCTGCATGTCCAGTGACATCCTCCCCGGTGTAAACAGTACACGAATGATCGGTGCGTGACCGTGGACAGTCTCCCGATTAACGGCACGAGTTCTGGCGGGGTGGTTTGCGCTCTTCGGCGTCATCAACGGGGTCGTCATGTTCGACCCGCGCTGGAGTGCTGCGCGAATATTGATCCAGAGCCAGATGCTCGGTTTCTCACTCATGCTGGTGGGTGTTGCTCAAGTCTGGCATAACTTCGACCCGTCGAACGTGTTGACGTGAGGTATCGTCGGAAGGATGGCACTGTCTCTGTGTGCCATCGTTGTCCTGTATCTACGTATGGAACGGCTTTGACTCTCGGATGCACCGTCCATTTGGAAGTTTCTTATCAGTCTCCGTCGCCAGAATGCCTATATCAATGGTACGCGAACTCATACCATGGGATCGGTCTCACCGATATCGCCACTTAACGATATCGAATTCTTGGCGCGATCGGAGCACCGTGTCACGGCACTCGCTGCGCTTGCTCGGCGGCCACAGAGCAGGACGGATCTCCGTGTCATGACGGGGGTGTCACAGTCCACAATCGGCCGCACACTCCGTGAATTCGAAGAGCGACGATGGATCATCCGGGAAGGGGCACACTACGAGGCCACACCGTTGGGGTCATACCTTGCCACAGGAATGCGGGAATTTGTCGATCGGGTCGAAGTCGAACAACTGCTGCGTGACATCTGGCACTTACTCCCGGATGCCGAAAGCGGATTTACAGTCGATATGTGCGCTGAGGCGACAATCACCATCGGCGATGTCGCTGATCCCTATCGGCCCATCGACCGATTCCTCGACCTTCTCGGCGAGACCACCGAGTTGAGATTTGCGGGCTTCGACATTGCCCTCATTGCCCCGTGTAAGAGTGAGCTCTGTCAGCGAATTATTGATGGGATGTGCACGGAGATTATCGGCCCACCGAGCGTCGTCAATCATATCCGCTCATCGTATCCCAAGGAATTCGAGGAAACTCTGGCGAGTGGTAATCTTACTGTTCGTGTTCACGACAGCTTGCCGCACTACGGCATAGGGATATTCGATGGTCGAATTGCAATCAGCGGCTACAACCCTAACAGAGGGACGGTCGAAGCCCTTCTCGATACTGATTCGACAGAAGCATGTGAGTGGGCGGAGTCTGTCTACCGTTCCTATCGGCGAGAGGTACCGACTATTGCCATTGAGTCGAATGCCAAGTAGTCACCCTGTTTCAATATACGCCAACAGATAATTCTAGTGACGACTACCGCAGCGGCGATTACAACAGAAGTGAGAACGATCGATCACTTGCAGCAAATGACCACATGCCAACGGCTGCAATGGCCGCAACTTTCGCCAGGGCACCAGTAGATGCCTATCTATTCTCCGACGGCTTATTCGAGTTTGCCGGAAGGTATGAGAGAAAATGACGATGTATCCACACACGTTGGCGGGGAAGCACAGCACCAACAGCGAACGACGAACCGGCATCACGATCGGAGAGGAGTGATACAGAATGTCTATCAGTAACGGAGTCAACGTTGAGCAACTTGGCGAAGCAGTCGAAGCGATTACCGAAGATTCGGACGTCGGTCAGTTCCAGTTCCGCGCCCGTACAAAGTGGACTGATTCCCTCCAGTGCGTGACGAAGATCGACGATTTCGATCAAGCTGGCCAGACAATCACGACACAGGAGTTTACTGTCGAAGGTGACGAACCAGAGCAAATTCTCGGTGAGCGAACCGCGCCTAACGCCGTCGAACTTCTGCTTGCCGCCCTCGGATCGTGTCTGAGTGTAGGGTACGCGGCAAACGCCGCCGCGATGGGCATCGAACTCAACGAACTCCGATTTGACCTCACAGGAGACGTGGATCTCCGGGGATTCCTCGGGATCTCTGAGGACGTCCGCGCGGGATACGACTCTGTGACCTGTACGGTTCACATCGATGCGGACGCCTCCGAAGAGGAGCTCGCCGAACTCCGTGAACGCGTCGAGAGCACCTCTCCGCTGATGGACAACATCGCTAACCAAGTCACCCTTGAGACGGACTTGGTAGTCAACTAAGTAGGTGATCGAGAATGGCTAACACACTCAATGTCGAGAAACTTGAGCGCGAAGTCAAAGGTGTCTATCGGGCCGTCGCCGAAACGCCCGATGGCGAGTTCCACTTCCAGATGGGCCGACCGTTGGCAGAGAAGCTCGGCTACCCACCCACGGAGCTTGATCAGGTACCGGCACGAGCAGTGGAGTCCTTCGCCGGCGTAGGTTACCACTTCGACCTCGCTGACCTGCACCACGGCGATGACGTACTCGACCTGGGTAGTGGGTCGGGGATGGACGCGTTCTTCGCCGCGCTTCACACCGGAGATTCTGGGAGCGTGACAGGTCTTGACATGACCGATGAACAGCTTGAGAAGTCAAGAAGTTTGCGTGATGAAGCAGGGGCGGAAAATGTCTCCTTCGAGAAGGGCTACATCGAAGAGCTCCCGTTCGATGATGAGACGTTCGACATCGTGACATCTAACGGTGTCATCAATCTCTCGGCGAAGAAGGACAGCGTCTTCGAGGAGGCAAATCGCGTCCTCAAGACTGGAGGGCAACTGGCGATTTCCGACATCCTCAGTGAGACCCATATGCCCGACAGCATCACGACCAACGCCGACCTTTGGGCGGCGTGTATCGGCGGGGCAATGCAAATCAATGACTACACTAACCTCGTCGAAGAGGCGGGGTTCGAGGTGATCGAGGTCAGGGAAAACCCTCAGTACGAGTTCATTTCAGAGCAAGCGCTTGGAGCGTGTCAGAAGTACGGCGTAAAGAGCATCTCTGTCGGTGCCCGAAAACAATAGAGGATGGCACTTAGGCCCGTAGTGGAACTCATTTTCCGATCTCCGTACCTTGAAATCGATAACAGAATTGGTCAGGTCAAATAGTCCACTATGCCGATGGATCGACCTCCAGTGAGAAAACGATCGAGCGAGCGATTGCGAACGCCTCCGAATTCTCGAATACAACCCGCTCAGCAGGACGCAACGTCTTTCGAGACGAGTAAAACCGATGCTGGCTTAGTGATTCACGCTGATTTCTGCTGTTCGATCATACCTAAAAGTACCCATGAGATGACTTGTTCGTCGTCCTGATTGAAACCACTGAGCTGAGCATGCACATGTCCCAATCCAGGAACACCTTCTGAAGAGCGTTTCTCGATTATTTCCACGTGGAGGGACAGTACATCACCGGGTCGAACCGGGGTATGCCACCGGAGTTCATCGACGCCGCGCCCACCGGCGCTCGCCACATTGTCGAGAAAGCCATCAACGAACATTCGCATACAGATTGCTGCCGTGTGCCAGCCGCTTGCGATGAGTCCTTCGAACGCGGATTTCTGAGCTGCGTTTTCATCGACGTGGAATGGCTGCGGGTCGTACTGTTCGGCGAACTCGATTATTTCCTCTTTTGTTACCGTGTGACTGCCAGATTCGAACGTCTGGCCGATTTCCAGGTCTTCGAAGTGTCGTAGGTTCGGGGGTTCTTCCGACGACATTCTGTATCCGTTGATCATGGGCTGTGTGGTGTTGTCAGTGTATCCGCCGGGAAATTCCGCGGACGATGGAATCGATCATACTCACGAATACACTTCATGTCACAGCTTCTCGATACCGCCCGAAAGAACCTCACTTCAGCGGAGTATTTCAACCGGGGACCTGTACGGCCATTTGTTTGTAGTGCTCGTACTCCGCTTCAGCCCAGCGGAGGCTCTTGGCGGTATCATTGATCACGAGTCCAGTCGCATGGCCTTCCTCTCCGAGTTCGAGACAGACCTCTGTGCTGTCCGAAGAGGAAACGAGGAGGAGAGTAAACGGCAGCTCCATATCCGTCCGCCAGAGCGTGACGTCACTCGCGGAAAGGATATCATCGGTTTCACTCGGATACTCCTGTTGAAGATTGGTCATGATCTCCTCGGTGAAGATGATCTTCGCGCTGAGCTCGCCATCGATGATCCGCTGGTGAAGTATCGAGAGATACTTCGGTGAGACTGCTGGCGAGAACCCACGGATCATATCCGCATTCCGGAGCATCGTTTCGATGCGAGTGAGGTGCCGATCGACTGAGTGATTGTCCGGTGTGACAACTTCAGCGCCGACAAGTGCCGATGGATCGATTGCATCGGGAGGGAGAAGCGCAAGCAAGTCCCCAAGACCGGCCGTCCGCGCCATCTCGTCGTATTGCCGGAGGGCGACGATTCCGAACAACGTTGGCTGGAGGCCCACCTGCGTTGATTCGATGAGTTCCAAATCTCGTAGCTGTGAGATGCCTTTGTAGACCGTCGATTTGGACGCGTCGAGGTGGTCAACGAGTACGTGCCGCTCCTTCGGAGCGTCGAGGAGGGACCGGAGGATATCGTGTCTCCGTGATAGTATCTCGATTAGTTCATCCGCATCGGTGATCTGTGGGCTTTCCGACGCGACATCAGACATCAGTGGTTCCTCTATTGTGGCGATTGTTGTATGGGAGCTTTACTCTATCCGAAGATTCCGGAGACTCCGGAATTTCCCGCTCGGAGTGTTGATGCTCCGCGTCACTCTCTCTATGAGCATGGCAACTGAGCCAGTCACGAAAGATGCAATGTCCGAACTCGGTGTCGAGCGGAGTACGATCCGGTTCTTCGTTCTCTGGGGAATCACTGTCGCAGTGGTGGAGACGGTCGCGTTCCGCCTTACTGGACAGATTCTGTTGAATCCGGCGAACGGGATCGTTCTTGCTGGATTGTTCATCGCCACGATTCCGGCGATGGCACTGCTGACGTACCCCGTCTACAGGTGGCGTGGCGTTACTGGGGCTGAACGGCAAGTTGCGTCGGTGCTGTACTTGCTCCCTCAAATAGTGGTTACTGTAGTTGCACTGGTGGACTTTGGGATCATTTACCCGAACATGGTGCCGGGTGCCGCGCGATATTTCGGCGCAATAATCCTTCTGGGGTCCGCTGTCGTGCTAATCACCGGGTTCGTCCCTCGCAGTGAGTGAGTCACTCGTGCGTAGCAGAGACTGATAGGAATGTCTAACGCATCCCCGCGTCTGTAGGCGCGGGTCGAGTGGAAGGCCCGGGGCGACGACCGCTGTCAATACCGGGCCGGATATCCTACGTCGGTACGTGTAAGCGCCTGTCTGTCCTGTTTCAATGTGCTACTCCGGTGGAGAGAGTCATACCAGAGAACACACGTATGCCGATGACTCGGCCGGAGACGGGGCCTGAGTGACCGGGCCACAGCCCTCCCGAGGGAGGTAAACCGAGAGGGTCCCCCAGTATGCTGCTGGTTCCCCTGGAAGTGCGGGTTGACACCTCGAAAGTCACGCTCGGCTGATATCCCATGGTGGGATGCTACGCCCTGTAGGGCGTGGAGGAGGTCACTCTGCGGCGCATCGCCGCATTGCTCGGCTACGACCCGCCGGAGGAGACCCTGCTGGAGTTCCTGCTCGCGGGGGCGATTGACCCGAACCCGCACCGAGCGTCGCTGATCGAGGACGTCCAGAACTGTGTGTTCGTGCACGAGCTCGCTTGACTCATCGACGACGATGTTTGTCCACAGCAGCGAGCGACAGCTGGGGTGAAGATCGTTCGCTGAGGGGACAGTAGAAGAGTTCGCGGAAGGACCGTTCTGGAAGACGGCATATGCTGCCGAGCGAGCCATATCTGACTTGTCGCAGTAGCCAGCCGAACTCAGATTCGGACGCTCTGGGTGTCTCCCGCGCTGATCCGGCTTCTTAAACTAGAACGTATGCTCGGCCGACGGACCCTCGAGAGTGAGTTCCTCAGGGCCGCACCAGAGACGGAGGCGTTGGTCCTCACGGAGTTTTATTTTTGCGAACCAATCTGAGGATACCCGGGATATGACCGACAACTCACATGAGGCGTAATTACGAACAATAGCTATCTCACTGCCCGACCAAGAATACGTGGTAGTGATCGACATGCAAGATGACGAGTCCGCTTCGCCACGGAACCCGAGCGATCAGATCATCGAGAGAATTGCCTCGTGGCCGCACGTCGAACTGGCCAAAGGCCGGTTCAATTCAACGAGTTTCCAGGTGGTCGGCCGTGAGTTCGGACATCTCCACCCGAGACTGGCGGATATTGGCTATCCGAAACCCCTTCGGGACCAGCTGATCAAGGAAGGCCAGACGAAAGAACACCATGTCGTGCCAAACTCGAACGCAACGACGTTCCACATCGAGTCAGCTGACGACGCCGACCACGTCGTCTGGCTGTTCCGACTCTCGTATCTCGCTCGACTAGCCGTTCTGCAACGGCGTGAGGAGCTGGACGCGGACCTGAACATCCAACAGGAACTCGACGAACTCGCGCCGAGTGATGGCATTCGTACCGCCTTCGAGGCTGCCATCGCGGCGTAGCTCCGTCGTACCAGGGCGATCACTCGGAGTCAGTCGGAGCACTGGCCCGCCGTGGGAAATTCAACTGAAGCGGTCGCGCGGAGTCCCCTTTCTCAAGGAACGAGCGAAGCGAGTGAGTAGGGAGGGGAGGAGCGCGTCCATGCAGGCTACAAACACCGATATATAAGTAGCCATAGAATTACATTGAAGATGTGGCAGACGACTACGTGCGTCGGACGGCAATCACTCGTCTTGTGGTTACGGACGAGCAACGCGACCTTCTCGAAGATACCATCTCCGAGTGGAAGCGAGGGTGCCAACTCACCACCGACATGGCGTGGGGCAAGTGCAACGCCAAAAGCGACGTCCAACCCCTCGCATACGACGATGTGCGTGAACACACTGACCTCGGGAGTCAGCACGCGATTCTCGCCACCCACCAAACTGCCCAAGCTATCACCGGCTGTATTGAACGCCGGTCCAAGGGTAAGCAGGTGAGCAAGCCGACGTTCACCGCACCTACGGTGAAGTACGACACTCGAACCATGACACTGTTCGATGACGATACGGTGTCGCTTTCCACGACCCAGAGTCGTGTCCGGTGTCCGCTTGCCCTCCCCGACGCCGACGATGGCTACCAACGGCAGTACCTTGGCTCGGACACATGGAGCGTCACGGAAAGTACACTCACCGCCCGCGACGGCGACTACTTCCTTCACATCGGCTTCCGCCGGCCCAAGAACGATACCGAACGGAACACCGCCGAGGACGGAACGGTCCTCGGGGTTGACCTCGGTGTCGAAAACCTCGTCGTCACCAGTACCGCCTACTTCTTCAGCGGGCGAGAGTTAACTCACAGCCTCCGCGAGTTCGAGAAAGTACGTGCCGGACTCCAACAGACCGGAACCCGAAGCGCACACCGGACCCTTAAACAGTCGAGCGGTCGCGAGCTTCGATATATCCGCGACGTACTCCATCGGGCGTCGAACGCCATCGTAGACGAAGCACTCCGGTATGAGTGCGACATTATCGCGTTCGAGGATTTGACCCATATCCGCGACCGAACTGGCGCGTCGTGGGGGCACAAATGGGCGTTCCGAACGCTATACGAGCAAGTCGAGTACAAAGCCGAAACGGTCGGAGTCTCGGTGAAACAGGTGGGTTCAGCGTACACGTCCAAGCGGTGCACCGAGTGTGGATTCACGGCGGACGAGAATCGCCCGACTCGAAACGACTTCCGATGCGTGAAATGCGAGTCGGAAGCGAACGCGGACTACAACGCGGCAAAGAATATTGGGTTGCGGTATGTCCGTCGGGGCCAACAGTCGTCTCGGCGGACGGGCAACAGTCAGCTTGCCCTGAAGTCTGGAACGGTGACGCCAAGTGGCGGATTCACCGCCCACCCGGACGGGTTCGAGGCTGAGTTCATGGACAAGCCCCACCCTCCACGAGCGAACCCCTCGGGGTGAGCGAAGTAGGGTGGGGTGGTTGACATCTCCGTTCTCTCGTCCAATCGGTCACCGCTCCTTGTGGTACATGCGGAGCGATAGCGGCGCGAACACCGCGACGATCACGGCAGCAGCCAGGAGCACCCAAGCTGCATCACCGATCGCGACGCCGCCGTGCATGAGACCTCGGGCGGCGTCAAGAAGGTGCGTGACGGGATTCAGGCGAACGATAGTCTGGAGGCACGCCGGCATGGTCGCCGGGTCGACGAAGACGTTGCTCACGAACGTGAACGCCGAAGATGTCCCCTAGAATGGCCTTGGCCTCTGCGCGCCGTGAAGGGTCTTGCAGGCGGACGTGGAGCGTGCTCGCGCCGACCTGGGCCTTCGGACGCGGCTCGTCCCCTCGGCGATGACGCGTCCGTGGTTGATTACGGCGAGGCCGAAGGCCGCGAGCAGGTCGTCGTCGCGCTCTCTGGCGTCGCGCCACCCAAATTCGAGGAGGTGGCCCCCGAGGACGAGGTTCTCGCGGCCCGTGAGGCCCTCGTCGATTGAGGCGTACTGCCCCGTGACGCTAACTTTCTCTCGAACTGCTGCCGGCTCTTTCACCACGACGTGTCCGAGGACGGTCGCGGTACCGGCGTCCGGGCGGAGCAGCGTTGCGAGGACGCGGATGATCGTCATCTTGCCGGCACCGTCAGGGCCCAGGAGCTCGTACACGGGTCCCGGTCGATCTGTAAGTCGACGCCGTCCACGGCCCGCGTCTCTCCGAACGATTTCTGCAGGCTGGCGGTTTCGATCGCGAGAGTCACGTCATTTAGCTGTAATTGAGGGCGCTCAGCTCCCTTCTGCTCACGGCGACGCCGTTCGCATGGTCAGCGGGACCGACGGTCCCGCGCTATCCTCAGCGAGCGCCGAAGGCGCGAGCAGCGAGGGGAGACAGCGCCCGCACGTCTTGGTTTCGTGTGAATCGGCACCCTTATTATCCCTTTGGTCGAAGGTGAGAATAAGATGCTCACCACGTTTCCGGCGGTGTTCAAACGTGACAATAAGCGTGCATCGTCGGTTGTGGTCGAGTGTCCAACCGGTAGGAGCGGGACACTCCGAACCACCTGTCAAGGGAAGTCGCCTGCGGAGTCTGGAACCGTCCGCAGAACGCCAACAGCGTTCTGCCGGGCCGCACGAGACGCTCCGCGTCTTGTGGACGCTGTGGGATCTGTTCCTGCACGTTCCGACACAGAAACAGGACGCTCCGTCCGCACCAAGCGAGGGCTGGGTAAGCCCGAGCGCGGTAGGGCGGAGTAGTTCACATAAGCATAGACAAACAACCCATATTTTGGTTGTAGAGGAGCTCTGTCAGGGATAATATGGGGTTTCGGTGCGTGCAATGCTCATGATTAAGCGATTGGCGCACGTTCTCTAGTAGTTGCAGTACGCGAAGGTATATCATGACCACAGCCACCGACAACGAGGCAATCGCCCGGCGGATTTTCGAGGAGGTCTGGCAGAACCACAACTACGACGTCAACGACGATCTCGTCTCCGAGGACTACGTCTTTCACGACCCGTCGATGCCAGAGGATACGGAATGGGCCAGTGGTCGCGAGGGCTATCGAATGATGGCCGAGATGTGCGCCGGCATCATCGACGGCACGCTCGAATTCGAGCAGGTCATCTCCACGAGAGACTACGTTGTGGGTCGCTGGAAGCAGACCGGCACCCACGTTGGAAAGATGGGGAACATCGAGCCGACGAATGAGGAAGTGAGTATCACGGGCAACGTAATCGACCGCTTCGAGGACGGCAAACTCGTCGAGATGTGATAGATGGTTGCCATGTATCCAATACTCACGCAACTCGGAGTGATTCTGGAGGACCTCTTCGCTCCGGAGACGCCCTGGCGGAGGACTAGCCGTCCTGCCGAGACAGACCGATGACAATGAGGGACGTCGTCGTCTCGAACTGGGTGACCCTCGATGGCTGCTACACTGATCCGGACGGCGAAATCGACTGGTTCGTGTGGAACGACGAGACCGAACAGTACTCCAGGGAGCAGATTGAGACGATCGACACTATTCTGTTCGGACGAGTGACCTACGAACTGATGGCGGACTACTGGCCGACTGAAGCGTCGGCCGAGGAGGATCCGGTCATCACCGAGGCGATGAACACCCTGCCGAAGGTCGTGTTCTCGACGACGCTCGAGGAGGTGGACTGGGCGAACGCGCGCCTAGCCGATGGAGACATAAAGGACGAGGTAGCACAGCTCAAAGCCGAGGACGGCCGGGAGATCGCGGTCTTCGGGAGCGGTCAGCTCGTCCAGCAGTTGATGAACCTCGGCCTCGTCGACGAGTACCGGCTATTCGTCAACCCGCTCGTCCTCGGGGATGGGAATCGGATGTTCGATAACGTTGATGAGGAGGCCGACCTCGAACTGGTCGATTCGAGGACCTTTTCGAACGGGGTCGTGTTGCTCGATTACCGGATGGGAGAACGGAGGTCGGACAGGTGATGGAAGCGAGTACAGTGTCGGAAGGGGTTCGCGCCACGGTGGCAGTAACCGCACTGCTGAGCAGTGAAACGCCGTCGTCGAGTCGAAACAAAGCAACAGAGAAAAATTGACATGAGAGACCTAATCGTAAGCGAGTTCCTGACTGTGGACGGAGTGATGCAGGCCCCGGGCGGTCCCGACGAGGACCGCGAAGGCGGGTTCGAGCACGGCGGCTGGCAGCAGCCCTACGTCGACGAGATCTTCGCCGAGGCTATCTCCGAGGGGATCGCTACGTCGGATGCGCTGTTACTCGGCCGGAAGACCTACGAGATCTTTGCCGGGTACTGGCCGACAGCGACGGACGAGGGAGAGTTCGCAGACATGATGAATAGCATCGACAAGTACGTCGCCTCGCGGACCTTGGACGCCGTGGAGTGGCAGAACTCGACGTTGCTCGAAGGCGACGTCGCGGAGGCGGTCGCCGAGCTGAAACGACAGCCTGGCGGGGACATACGGGTCATCGGCAGCGGCGAGCTCGTCCAGACGTTGATGGCCCACGACCTCGTCGACGAGTATCAGCTCATGATTCACCCGCTCGTCCTCGGGAGTGGCAAGCAGCTGTTCAGGGAGAGCAGCAAACGAACCGATCTGGAACTCGTCGACACGAAAACGACCACGACTGGCGTCGTGATGCTCTACTACCAGCTGGGTAACTAGGAGACGGATACCCCCATCGTACAATAGACCAATCCCATGCCGACTTCCAATAGAAACGAAACCCAGACTCCCCGATCGCCGTCCGAGGAGGCCGCCGAGCGCGCGTTGTTCGCCTTCGAAATGGTGTCGCTCAACGGGCTCTTCGAGCGGCCAGATCGTGCGATCGACTGGCACCACGTCGACGACGAGTTCCACACGTTTGCCGTCGAGCAGTTGGACGAGATCGGGATGATCCTGTTCGGTCGGGTCACCTACGAGCTGATGGTTAACTACTGGCCAGAGACCGATGACGAGCCCGCCGTCACTGAGCGACTGAATAGCCTCCCCAAAATCGCCGTCTTGACGACGCTGGATGATGTGGATTGGAACAACACGAGCATCGTGTCGGCGAACGTCGTCGACAAGATTTCGGAACTCAAACGCCAGCCCGGCGACGATCTCGCAATCTTCGGCAGCTCGAAGCTTACGGTTTCGATGCTTGAGGCCGGACTGGTCGACGAGCTCCGGATCATGGTGAACCCGATCTTTTTGAGCTATGGGCACCCCCTGTTCGAAGGACTGGCCGACGATATTGAGTTGCGGCTGCTCGACACGAGGACGTTCGAGAACGGAAACGTCTTGCATTACTACCGGCCGGAGTATGCCGGCGATGAGCGTGAGAGCTGAGCTGTAACTTCGGCGTTCCGGGAAGGTCCTTCCTGTCGAACGAAGCGAACTCACGAACGTAGTGGACACAGCGGCTCCATGCGGAGCGATTGTCCCGACCGTACGAATCGGCTAGCAGATCAACCGGCCGCTACGTCCACTACCTCTATGACGAGCCACCGCGCCGAACCACACATAGTCTCACTGGTCACGGTCGTGATTACGCTCCACCTCCTGTTCGCTCCCCTCGCTGACGAAAGACGATTCGATGGTTGGACGAACATTCGATCAATGGACGCGAAACGATACATAAGGCAGTGAGCTATTTTCACCTGTCTATGAGAATCCCAGTTCCGACGAACAGACTCGTTTCGCTCACGCTCGCCGGCGCGGTGCTGACAAGCTTCGTCGCGCTCTCGCTGGCGGCCCCCGGGCTCGGACTCGGCGTCGATCCGTTGACCAACGACGAAAATCCGACGGTCGCAAGCGACGCGCCGACACCGAACGGAGACTTCACGCCAGCGGTCGGGACGCAAGGCGGCGGTGAACACGAGGACGATGAGTACGAAGAACATGACGAATACGAGGAAGAGGAGTACGAAGAATACGAAGGGGAGGAGGACTAGCAATGAGCCTGGCGGATACACTCACTTCCGCCCGCACGCGACTCGGTGATGCTCGTCTGGAGTTTCAGTGCTGTGATACTGACTTCACCGTTCGGATGACTGGCTACCACGCCGAGATTGCAGCCGATCGCGCTCGAGAAACTGCGCTATCACTCGAGGCCGAACTCAACGCGTTCGATTCTGAGAGCGCGGTCGCGTGTCTCAACCGAACGGGACGCATCGAGAACGAACACGTCGCCCGACTGGTTCGGCGTGGCCTCGAGTACGGCGAGCGCACTGACGGCGTCTTTGACATCCGGCAGGGGGCAGTCGAACACGACCTGAAGGCGTACCTTCGTGGCGATCGAGAGACGGTGTCGGCGACGTTCGAGACCGGATCGGTGCGTGTCGACGGTGACCGCGTCGTCACCGAGACGGAACTCGACTTAAACGGCCTCGCGAAGGGCTACATCGTCGACCGTGCGACCGCCGCGGCGGCGGGGCCCGGCCGACATGGCTTCGTCAGCGGTGGTGGCGACATGTCGCCGCCGACTGGGCCGATCGCCGTCGAAAGTCCCTACGGGGATTCGCGTCCGCTCAAAGTCCTCGAGACCGACTGGAACGTCGCCACCTCTGGGAACTATCGCCGGGCCCGCGACGGCGTCGACCACGTCTATGATCCGACGAGCGAGCGACTCGGCGCGCGCCACGAGTCGGTCACCGTAGTCGCGAACCGCGACTGTATGGAGGCTGATGCACTCGCGACGACACTGGCCGCACTGCCGCTCTCGGACGCACTCGAGCGTGCGGAGGCGTGGCTGGACCTCGAGGCACTTGTGGTTCACGACGGCGTCTTTCGGACAACGGAGGGATTCGATGGGCACGTCGCATAGCGGAACGATCACGGTCGTCGCTGTTGTGTTACTTGTCGCCACGGTGCCGGTGCTGTGGGGGATCGCAGACGTTCGCGAGGCGCAGGCGATCGACCGCAAACAGGCGGACCTCGTCGACTCGACGGTGCCGACGAGACAGGCACCGAACGATTACGACGGCGATGGGATTCGCGACAGTACAGATCAGTGTCCGACGCGACCGGAGACGACAAACGGCTTCCAAGATGGCGACGGCTGTCCAGACGTCGTCGAGACGACGGGGGCCTCGTGATGGAGCTGATCTGGTATCTCGACCGTGGCGCGGCACTCGTCGCCTATCCCGCGCTGTATCTGTCGGTCCTGACGGGGATTCTCTACACCGCGCGGTCGTTCGGCCCGCTCTACCGGCTCGCCCGCCGGACCCATATCGAGGTGTCGGTGTTCGCGATGCTCGTGACGCTCCTCCACGGCGTCCTCGGCATCCTCGACACCTGGTTCATCGTCACCGGGTCGGCACCCCAGCCCACCTACTCGATGACCTACCTGCTCGCCGGCGTTGTGGTTGGGGTTGGAGCGCTTCAGGTGCTCATCGTGGCAGTTTTGGGCTTTCTCGACGCACAGCGGTTCGACAGACCCTGGGGGCCGCACGTCGTCCACGCGTTCGCCTACGGCGGCTTCGCCTTCGCGACGATCCACGCTGTCGCCATCGGGACCGACGTCGCAGGGTTGATTCGCCCCGTCTTCGGTCCAGCGATTGCGTTCCTTGGCTACGTCCTGCTGTTGCGCCTGCTAGCGGCCAGCGGACGGCTGCCGATGCCGGGGACGACGAAGCAGTAACTCAGACAGAGTAGTAGCCAACCTGTTGTTTCGGTTGTTGATCACCTTTGATATATATCGATCCGACTCATGGAACAGTCTGCACGTCTACAGTAATACAGCGAGAGTGCCTCGGGGCGTGACCCCGAGGGTGAATCGCGTAAGCTATATGGCCCATTCCACCGTATTGAGGAACACAGTTGCGACGTGGGTTAAAGACCTTAATCCGAAGCAACTGCGCGCAGTTGCGAGGAAATGCGACACCTCTCAAAACCCGCGCCTTCGGCGTGGTGCGACGGGTGTTGTCGGGCGGGGTGGAGCCGCCGACCCTCACGGACACACCGCGTGTTCGGGTGTGAATTCCAGCTGCCCCATCTCGGGAAGGCCGAGGGGAATGAAATTCACCTGCGGGTGCGGTGCAGACCCAAAACGGTGAAGCCTCGGGGCGTGTCCCCGAGGTACTTCACGATCCTCTCAGTAGCTATCCCACAATTCGAACAGCCGATCGACGACCCGGTCGGTGAACGTCCGCCGGTGGATGGTATAGAGATACTGTACGCGTTCCGGATCACGCAACTCGTATTCGACGCTGCGACCCTGTCGTTCCTTCGTCACGAGGTCTGCGTCCTCGAGTTTCGAGAGGTGCCATGACACCGTCGACGGTGACCGCTCGAGGCGGTCGCTCAGATCAGCGGTCGAGAGCGCTCCCTCAACGGCAAGATGGGCGATGATCCGGCGGGCGTACTCGCGTCGCAACGCGTTCATCACGGCCTGGTCGACCTTGTCGAACTCTTCGGCCGGATAGTACCGCGTGTACTTGCCGTCGTCAGACTCCTCGAGTAGCCCCTGATCTTCGAGCCAGCGGAGGTGATACTGCAGCGTTCCCTGCGCATACTCGAGATTTTTGAGGAGAGCTCGAAAGTGGATCCCAGGATTATCACGGACGTACTGATAGATTGTCCGCCGCGATTGCAGTTCCAGCGCTGGGTCCGCGTCAGGGTCGGAGTCCGTCATGGTCAGTCCCGGCTCAACGCGACGAAGAACGCGAGCAACCCAACCAGAATGAGTGCCGCAACGCCGTGTTCTAACAACTCGACGGTCCGAACGGAGAGATACGGCAGGAGGTAGTACTCGAGGAAGACGACGAAGCCGTAGATTGCGAACATGAGATAGCCGATGGCGACGACGACCATGCGCCGATCACGTTCTCGTCGCCACGCTAGAAGGCTAAGCGCCGCCAGCGTCGCCCCAACAAAGAAAATGCCGAGGCTGATTGTCTGCTCGAGTTGCTGGGCGAGCGTCAGCGCAACGGACGTCGTAATGTATCCTGGAGTCAGTGCTACCATTTGGTATGAATCGATTGAAGGACCGGTCGAGAAAAAGAATTGTCGTCCAATCATCGAATCGTGTCGTTAGATCAGTACTAACTATGCGATCCTCGTCAGACGACAGGAACGTATAGTGAAGTACCACGGGGGCACGCCCCGTGGCTTCACCGTGTTGGCGGCAGGCCCAGAAACGGGCCAGATGGCCGCAGGCAAATGTACTTCCCCTCGGACTTCCCGAGATGGGTCAGCTGGAATTCACACCCGAACACGCGGTGTGTCCGTGAGGGTCGGCCGCTCCACCACGGCCCGATGGCGTCCGTCGCACCACGCCGAAGACGTGGCTGGTGAGAGAGCCACATTCCTCCGCAACTGTGCACAGGTGCGACGAAGTACGGTCTGTAATTCGCACAACTGTAGCCTTAAACACGCTAGAGAAGCTAATAAAGCGTACGCGATTCACCCTCGGGGTCACGCCCCGAGGCACTCTCGCTGTAAGACTGTAGATGACGCCGTCGAACATGGTTGTCGTCCCAGAGCCGAATCCTACAGGTCCTCGGCGACGGGAATTCGTCTTGGGCGAACTCCCGCCTCTAGTCGACAATTGGTGCCAGCGGTTCCGTCGGGATTATTCGACGAAGGCTCAGTACCTCACAAAGCGTCCCTGCTCACCTGGGCTGAAGCCGCAGTTTCATCCTGATCGGTAGTGATTGACGATAGATCTGACCGAAGATCGAGCAGAGTCGTCGCTGTCGGCGGCGGTCAGCCGCCGACGCAACGGCGTTGCCACTCACAGGGAGGCTGACTCGGTCGGGCCTTAGCGGTGGAATCGATCGTCCGGTGGCCGATTTGCAGGGACGGCCCGACGCACCGCGAGGGCCGTCCATGCTGCCCGGCACATCATCTTGATGAACTCCTTGAACGACCAGGACCAGAGGCGACGCCCGCCACGGCGGGGCGTCGCCACATATTCCCAGTGCAGATACCGCCAGACGTTCTGCAACAGCAAGCTCACCACCACGTACAACAGCCGTACGACCGGATTCTGTGTTGATGTCGTCGCAATACTTTGCTCGGAGAGTCGATAGCTCGCCTCGATACCGAAGCGTTTCGCGTAGTGGTATCGAGCATCTCGTGGTGAATCGATGAACGGCGCGTCAGCGGCGTAGCCGTGACGCGCCACCCTATGTTCGTCGTATCGCCCATTTTGGTAGGTACAGTCGATGTAGACGGGAAACTCGATGGTCCAACTGTGACCGTCGAGTTTCGCCGTCAGATCGTGCTGAATGATGCGGCTCCAGCCTTCCGAGAGTTCTTGCTTGATCGTCTGTCCCCAGCGGACGATCGGCATCACGTAGGCATGGTTGTGCGCCTGAAGCAGCGTGAGACACTTGCTATCGTAGAATTCGCGGTCAAGATAGACGGCCTTGACGCTGAGGTCAAGGCCGTCAAGGAGTCCGAGAAACTCAGCGAGGACGCTGCTGGCGGTGTCGCCGTCGGTAAGACGGCGTACCGCCAGCGTGTAGCGCTTGTTCTGTACACGCGCGTAGAGCGTGGCATAGGCGTGGAACGCGGTCGTTCCACGCTTCGCTTCCGAATGATACAGGCCGTCTGTGTCGTCTTCGTCACCGAAGTAGGGCCGCAGGTGGAGGTCGGCGACGACCTCCACCTGCTCAGGAAGGACCTCAAGCACGTTCTTCTGAAGGAGCGCGTTCCCGGCTCGTTCAACCGATTCAAGCTCGAATTTCTCGCGGAGGTGGTACAGAACCGTGTTTTCGTGGGGCGAGTCTGCGCTGTTCTCACAGAGTTTGGAGACCGAGGTCCCGTCGGCGCACGCGCCGACGAGGACCTCATAGATGTCTTCAGCGTCGATTTCAGCATTCTCGCCGAGATCAAGGGTAACTTCCTCGTCAATCGTGTTGACGAGGAAGTTAAGGAGCTGGTCCTCGTGGATTGTACCGTCCGCTTGCTTTGCTTGCTTGGACACAACTCAGCAAGCGGACTTCTCAATCAACGGCTTTGTGAAGTACTGAGGCTAGGTAGCGGTCAAGCCAACCATATGACGCGCTGAATACACCACTAAGTTCTCAGCTCGCCATGTACACTAGATATGATGACCCCGGAAGATATCAAACGATACCAGCGCAATCGCCAAGACGAAATTGACAGTGCGACGGTTTACACGGCGATGGCAGACGCTGAATCACAACCACAGGTCGCAGAAGTGTACCGGCGGCTGGCCGACACGGAGCGAATCCACGCAGACTTCTGGGCCGAAAAGATCCGTGAAGCCGGCTCCGATCCCGGAGAAGCCATCCCGTCAAGGAGAGCCAGAGTACTGGCATGGCTGGCCCGTCGATTCGGGCCGGGCCTTGTGCTGTCCTCGATGCAAGCTGGTGAAACCATCGGCGGGAGTGACTACTCGACCCAACCGGAAGTCACGGAGATTGGGATGGCCGCCGACGAACGCTCACACGATCGTCTCCTGACGGTTATCGCGGAAACGCCTGGGCAGGGAGCACGGGGAGAGGTCCTCGCCCAGCTCGAAGGCCGCCACCGGGCGACCAGCGGCAACGCACTCCGCGCCGCAGTTCTCGGCGCGAACGACGGTCTGGTCTCCAACTTGAGTCTCGTGATGGGCGTCGCCGGCGCGGCACTGGATTCGACGGCGATTCTGATTACGGGTCTCGCCGGGCTCCTCGCTGGATCGGGGTCAATGGCGATGGGTGAGTGGCTCTCCGTCCAGAGCTCCCGGGAACTCTACCAGCGGCAGATTGGTATCGAAGCCGAAGAACTCGCCGAGGTGCCCGAAGAGGAGGCGGACGAACTGGCACTCATCTACGAGGCGAAAGGACTCTCGAAAGAACGCGCCAGAGAAGTCGCCAACCAGTTAATCGCCGACGAGGAGATGGCACTGGACACGCTCGCTCGCGAGGAACTGGGCATCAACCCCGAAGAACTCGGTGGCTCAGCGTGGGAAGCGGCTGCCATGTCGTTCGTGCTCTTTGCGCTTGGAGCCATCGTCCCGGTACTCCCGTACTTCGCGTTGAGTGGACCGGTCGCCGTCGGAGTGAGTCTCGTGTTGAGTGCGATTGCCTTGTTCGTCATCGGTGCTGGCATCACACTTCTCACGGGACGGTCCGTGCTCTATTCTGGACTGCGACAGGTCGGGATTGGACTCGCTGCTGCGGTCCTCACCTACGGCGTTGGGAGTCTAATCGGCGTCACGCTGGTCGGTTGACATCGATTTTTGTACGGGGAGGGATCACTCATACCCGTCAATATTGTGAAGTACCGCGGGGACAAGCCCCGCGGCTTCACCGTGTTGACGGCACGTCCCAAAACGGGCCGTGCTGTCGCAGGCGAATTTTATTCCCCTCGGCCTTCCCGTGATGGATCGGCTGGAATTAACACCCGAACGCCCGGTGCGTCCGTGAGGGTCGGCGGCTCCACCCCGCCCGACAACACCCGTCTCACCTGCCGTGGAAGGGTGTTGAGAGGTGTCGCATTCCACCGCAACTGCCGACAGTTGCTTCGGATTAAGGTCTTTAACCCACGTCGCAACTGTACGTTCCAATACGTTGCCATACGTTATGTAGCTTTACGCGATTCACCCTCGGGGTCACGCCCCGAGGCACTCTCGCTGTATTTCTGTAGATTAACGTATGGCCCCTCAAACCCGTTCGGGGCGATCCGCGAGTTCGAGCACGACGGGGAGACGTACGAGATGGCAGACCTCACAGCCCTTGAGGAGGAGGTGTTCTGTAAACACTCACGCCTCCCGGTGAGCATCAGGATACTTCTCGAGTCGGTACTTTGGAACGCCGACGGTGACGCCATCGACGAGACGAACGTCGACTCGACGGTTCGGAGCACTACTACACTCCCGGCCTCGCCAACGGCCTTGACGTGATGGACGAACTGACTGTCGTCGCAGAGCGCGACGACGGGTCGACGGTCGAGTTCCCGGTGACCGCGCAGGTCGGGATCCCCGCGACGGTCCGGTACGTCGAGAACGGAGGAATCTTGCACTACGTGCTGCGCAGCCTGCTCACCGAAGTGTAGGCGGATTCTCGACCGGTTCAGGATTCGGACTCTGCGGCGAATCGGTTGTACAACCGCGCTACGATGTACACATCGACAATCCCGTCGAGAAAGGCAAAGGCGCCGCCAATGATGTGGCCTGAATCGCTCTGATTGTAGCTGGGTAGACATCTTCAAAAAACGCTTCCCAGCGTGACTCCCAGCCGAACCGGGAGGTACTGCCGACGAAAACGACCAGACCACAGCCCATGCTTTCGCGAACGCTTTGGCACCAAGCCGAACTGACTGATAGTAATTAGCGTGAATTTTCACACTTCCCAACATGGAAGATGTCAGACATAATGAGATCACAGTGACCGATATAGAAGATGGATTCACCACCCACTGATAGGCGTAGTGGAATCACGGGGCCGACAAACCACCTCTGATGCTTGACTCTCTCAGAGTGCCAGTCAGCCCTCGGAGAACTGGACGAGTTCGACGTCTTCGTCGACGATGATGCCAACACCGGGTGCGAAAATTTTCTCGTCTCCCCACGAATTCGGGACGTCCTCCGGCAGGGGATCAGGCAAGGGTGAGGGAGGTCCTGTTTGTCCCTCGATCGGATTCCACTCGAAGACTCTGATACAGTCTTCAAACGTGTCGGAGTCGTCGTTCTCGAGATCTACAGCCAATCCAGCCTCGACGATGGTGGCCTCGTCCAGGGCTGCCTCAGGGGCAACCTCCTGTTGCCAACGCGAACCCACGACCGGCCACGTGGTCATCAGAATGCCCGGCGCACTGGCAGGGTCGTCTGCGCGCCACGCTCCGACGTCTGCCCCACCGTTCTCTACCGGTTCGCCGTCGAAGACGAGAAGTTCCTCGCCGAAATACCATACCGTCCCGTCACACGTCTGGGCAGCGTAGTTCTCCGAAACTTCGATGAGGTCGAAGTCATCGGGGAAGGTCGGGTCTTCCGCCTCAGACTCCCATTCACGCTCTTCGAACACACGAGTTGTAATTCCGGCGACGTCCTCCGTCTCGTCGAAGACGGTGACCTGCACTCTGACGGTCACTCCTTCGTCGTCGGTCCCTTGCAAGACCGACTGCTGGCCTACCTGGAGTGGAAAATAGGGATTGTCACTGGACAGCGAGTAGCATCTCCGGTTCCGGTTCTGGCCATGCTCATCATCTGGCTGTGCCGCTCCTGACCCGGTCGATGCACCAAGCAGACCGATTGTCGCACCGGCACCTCCGGCAATTTCGAGCACTGTTCGTCTCCGAAAGTCGTGGCCATCCGTCGATTCCGTATTATGTTCTGTCATACCTCTATCCTCCCGTCTCCACGGACATCGCAGGATCGTAATAATGTTATACGGTCAACAGCTGACTCATTCGAAAATGCCACAGTCATGTCGAGATGACCAATACGCGCCTTGTATCTCGCACGCCCATACTATCAGACTCTGTAAAGGAACGGACCAAAACTATGGATCGCTCCGCTAATCTCTCTGAATTATATTTGATTGTTCACATTCAGCTCACATATAGGATGAGGAAGACCACAACCTCCGCCGACATCGTCGCTTCTGATCTTCTTTCTAATAGGACGGGAAGGTGAAGTAGTGAGCACAGTCCGGAAGGGAAGAAAATCGGAAAGCAGCGAAGGACGCCAAAACAGTATGTCAAATTTCATTGAGTATACGGAGCCCTGATGTTAGAAATATAGTGGTGGGAATGATAGCGGAATCGTATGAATACAGCACTCAGACGGTATCTGGTAATGCTTGGTGGAGCGATTGTCGCTGCCGCTGTCGTTACAGTTCTGCTCGCACCACCAACTCTGATCTCATGGGCGGTCACATTTGGCTTCATAGTGCTGGCTACAGTCTCGCTATCGTACGTAGTCGGTCTTCTTGGGACTCCTCGAAAAGGCGTTGCTACCACTGAAGTATCACCCACTCCGTCTGAACCTCCATCAAAAGCGACTCAGGCTGACATTGAGGATTTCAGATGGGCCATTCGAGAAGGAATCGGTGTTGCAATCGCATCATTGTTCGGTCTCCTTCTGCTTGTCCTATTCTTATTTGAACAAACAGAGTTGGTTACCGCTCGAGAATTTACGATCGGTGAGATCGGTGAATGGTTCTTACTCGCTATTTTAGCGATCGCACTCGTCGCTCTAGCCCTCTGGAGTTGGAGAGGCAGATAACAATCTAGAGCCTTGAACTGCGAAATCGCTTCGACAGAGTCTCAGGATAGCGCTCATACTCCTTTTAACCACATTTTGATATAGGAGCGGATGGTGATTGAATGCGACACTTAAACCGAAATGAGACGGTTTCGGGCGTGTTAAACCTTCTCGAACGGGTTTCCTCTCCTTCCTATCCGCTTCGATCGGTGAGGAAGGATGCTCCACCCTACTGCGTGCTGAACGGCAGGCTTTGCACGAAACCGCTCTGTGGAGACATGGACTATATCAAAATTATAGAACTGTGGATACATCGAAAGTCTCCCTCTCTTATGTCGTACCAGACACTATTGGTCCTACTCTTGCTGGATAGTGATTAAATATTCACATTTTCACTATATTTCGAGATTTTGTAATCGTTGTCAGCAGATTTCGAAAACAAATGCGGAATACTTAACCGTATAGTCATACTTTGAGTTAGTGTAATGGCAAACGGTACGGTTGATTTCTTCAACGACACAGGCGGCTACGGTTTCATTTCGACGGACGATGCGGACGACGACGTGTTCTTCCACATGGAAGACGTTGGCGGTCCGGACCTCGAAGAAGGCGCAGACATCGAATTCGATATCGAACAGGCCCCCAAGGGTCCCCGCGCGACGAACGTCGTCCGCAACTAATTCCGACTTCATTGTCGCCTTGGCGACCGTGAACGACGATTTCATTTTTCGACTCGTACGGCTGAGTCAGTGTCTTTCGTGATCACTCCTTTACCAGTACTTACTGCGAGTGTTACAGAGTGTCCTGAATAACGGAATCATGCTGTCGTCTACTTCGAGATAGGTTTCTGTACCCCACAAGTGGGGTGTGGGGCAGTCGAAGTTGCTCATCGCCCCTCGTAAACACCATGACTCTCAGAGCGATTTACCCGACGGTAGAAATAGGAAGCCCCGGGGTCGTTCGAGAGAACTTCGCTCTCTCGTGATGACGAAAGGCGGAAAGCCTTTCGAACCACTTGACCCCGAGGCGATTCACTGTGCCCGAATCATAGTATTTTCTGGTATCCCCTATTATATTCCTCTTTCAATTGATATCGATTTGATAGTGACTAGATTTTCAAAATGGTCGGGATGAGAACAGTCGCGGCTACCGTCAGCACGAGACCGTTAATCAGTGCTGGAATAACAAATTTCTCACCAGAAACACGCTGAATCAGAGGGAGTGTTACATCCATTGTCGTTGCGCCACCCGGCGCGATACTTGTTGCCCCACCGAAGTACTTGGAGATGACTGGCAGCACCAAGAATGTGACAATTTCCCGAAAGAGGTTCGCAAGAAATGCAATCGCGCCCAGTTCCATCCCGCCGAGGTCAAACACGACAACCCCCGCGTAACTGTACCAGCCAAACCCTGCTGCGACTGCTGCGGCGTGAGTGACTGGCATGTTGATAACCATTCCAAGCAGCACGCCACCAAGAATGCTTCCGACAGCCACAGCCAATGGAATCAGGAGCACGCCCCATCCGATGTGTACGATATGGCTCACGGCTTTAGTATCGCTTCCAACGGTAACGCCAACGCCGAATAGCAGCGCCAAGAGAGCATAATCAGAAAGAGATACAACACTTCTGACGAGGTGCTCTGGAAGCCCGATGGTTGAGAGTCCGAGACCAACCACAAGCGAGATAAAAATGAGAATCGTGATCTTCCAATCAAAGCCATCAGTTCCTAGTTCCGATGGTGAGTCTTGACGAGTGATTGTGTTCTCATCGGACAAGGCGGATAGCGGATCAACAATTGACGTGATCGTGTTGATCAGGTAAACACACATGACACTCCCTATGATACTTCCTAGACACAGCACAAGTGCGGATCCACCAATCGTGTTAAAATCCTGCAGGATTTGGTCATCACCTCCGAGTTGTGCACCAATCGAAATGAGGAGGATTCCGAGACCAGTAAAGATGATGCCGTCACCTGTCTCCTGGGTGCGATTAAACGGTGAGTGATATCCAAGCAGACCACCGATCACCAAAGAGACAAGCAGCGTTTCGATACCCATGGTTTATCATTAGCCAGTGCTGTATAAAGAATTCTCATCTCGCGAAAGGGTGCAGACAGTGCGGTATAAGCAACTTTCGGAGGCCAAGACTGGTAGTAAAATCCATCGAACGCTCTTGTGAAGCACATTGTTGGTGACTCAAAGAACTGCTCGAACGATGTGGTTGAGAGCTTCTCGACCTGGTTTGCGGAGGATTTGTCGTCGGAGCTGGAACGATCTGAGATACGTGGTCAGTTTGTCCTTTGAGACGCCTCGATGTGGCGAGAGCCACCGTCGCGCCAGCGACGAGTGGCTCTCGCAGGTGTTCACGTGTGCGTCACCATCAACGTACTCGCCATCTCCGTGAATCACTGCTTCTCGCTGGAAGTTCTCATCAGTTTCTAGTGGCTCATAGGCACGAAATCCATCCGTATAGACGGTGAGCGACTCCTCCTCGTGGTCAGCGAGGAGGAGTCGCACAGTCGATTCATCAGCGGATTTCGCCGGGACAACATATCGCTGATCGCTCCCACGATCAACGAGCGTGAATACTGGCGATTTGTCCTCGGTGTACGTTCCTCGTCCACGCTTCGAGAGACCACGCGAGCGCGACGGTTGGTCGCGCTCGCGGCCTTTCAGCCCAGCAGAGACGTAGAACTCGTCAATCTCAACTGGGCCAGTGAGAGTGAGAGATGGCGCGTCGAGCGTTCTGGCGAACTGCTCGACGCGCCGGTGAAGCGTTCGGTAGGAAACGTCGAGTTCAGCCTCTAACTGGCGGATACTCGTGTTGAACCGAAGGAACGAGTAGAACGCGAACAAGAGGTTGTCGAGGCCGATCTTCGCGTGCGCGAAGATCGTGCCAGTCTTGTCGTTGAACGTGCGGTCGCAATCCTTACAGAGATACCGCTGATACTCTCTGTAGCTGCCGTGTTTGATCACTGATTCAGACCGGCAGCGCGGGCAGTAGAGGCCCTCGCGCCAGCGAACCTGCTGGAGCAGGTTCGCGGCGTTCGCCTCCGAGTTCAGCACTTCAAATGGGAACATATCGGGTGACGTGAACGCGTCACCCTTGCCCGCTACGATTTCTCAGCGACAGCGTTACCGACCAACAATCTGCTTCTGAAGAGCGCCATCGAAAAACGGTGACAAGGATCTGTGAACTACACCGCCCTACCGCGCTCGGGCCTCCCCGGCCCTCGCTTGGTGCGGATGGAGCGTCCTGTTTCTGTGTCGGAACCGTGCAGGAACAGATTCCACAGCGTCCACAAGACGCGGAGCGTCTCGTGCGGCCTGGCACCACTCCCCAAATAGTCTCGTATATGTGTGATGCGTCCGAAGATATAATAGAGCCGAGCAGGTACGACCAGGTATGACCAACCGTGGCCTCGACTCGTGGACTGACGGCTTATCTGCCCGTGAGCGTGTCCGAGAAATCGCTACGACGCTCACCCAGCCCCGCTCCGTCGAATCGGTGCGAGAGGAAGCACAAATCTCCTCGTGGAAAACCGCGAAAGACGAACTGGAGATGCTGGCCGAGTTCGGGCAAATCCACGCCATCGACGGAGACGACGGGAATACGAAGTACGCGCCGAACTACCAACTCCGCTACTTCAACGAGGTCACTGAACTAATCAACAATCATACGCGTGATGAGCTCCGCGAGGAGATTGTCGCCATCCAGGAGACAATCGACGAGTGGAAGGCCGAATTCGACGTCGAATCACGAGACGCTCTCGAATCATCGCTTACCGATGACAACCTATCCAGTGAGGACGTTCGTGAGCGCAACACGGTCCTCCGGGAATGGGAGCGCCACGAGGACAACAAACGCCTCCTCAAGCACGCACTCGAACTGTACGACGACGCCCGGTCACTGTACCCTGGACAAAACGATTCATCGAATTCCTCGCTCCCACTCTCGCAGTAGGTTGTTCGATGATTTTCCTCGCAAATCGGACGAACCTGGATAAACGGCAACTCCTCACCCGGCTCCACAACTGGCTCCAAACACAGGCCACCACGGAATCCGCTCCAATCGAGCAGGTCTGGTATCACACCACCACAGGGAACAAGGTCGGCGTCCGAGCCAGAATCAACGCCCCAGTGTTCCTCGGGACCACTTACTCGGTCGATGAAGCGGAACTCCACGTCTCGTTTGATTTCCCGGCGAACCGTGAATATGATTTTTACAAGATCCAGTGGGTTGAGGCGGAGCGCGAGTTCATGCTCGGATGGCACCAAGACGAAACGCACATGGATCTCGGCGAGTGCCACTTCCAACTCGATTGCGACGGAGAGACGGTACAGCGGGCGTCAGCGACATTCCTCGACATGCATCCTATGAACGTGTTTGACCAGCGAATCACCGACCTCGTGGAACTCGTCGATGCCGTTTCCTGGGAAACCGACCGACCACGAGTTCCAGACCAAGCAGTACGTTGATCTCGAATCACGTCGTTGACCCGAGATTTCCAGAAGAGCGATTTGTATTAACCAACAGATGTGGTATCGACGATCGATTGTTGGTTAACGCGAGGGGGGTTCGTTTTGCTCTATGATGTTCGAGGTTGCTGTTTGACGTGTCTGGATAATTACCACTTTCCTTAGTTCGCACATAGACACGGTACATTGACATCCTCCTCCGCGTGGAGTGGTCTGCACCACTTCTGAATCGTGGCTGCGTCGGTACGCTATTCGAATCCGGCAACTCGAGCGAACACTTCCGAAACGAGTATCCAAACCAAACCCCGATCACTTAAGGCGCGGGTATTCTCCTCGCATCTCTATAATACCGACAGATAGAAATTATATAGGTAATTTTATTAATGTCTGCTGATTACTATCTGACCCTCCCCCTTCACGACTCGACCTTAATACGACGTGTATCACGTGTCACAGTGAGGAGTCGCTTACCACCATACGGTGGGGTTGCAACCAATGAAGGACACTACGCGATGCTAGACAATTGCAGGAATTGGTGGAGTAACGATGGCGGCCCTCGCAGGCTGTTCTGACAGCACGCCACTATTCGAGTTCTCCCGAAGTTATAGTCAGTCGACTGCCGGCACCGAATTAATAATTCAGTTCGAATATTTTGTTAAATAGTAGCTAATAAACGCCGATTTATAGCAGCTGTTTTAATAAGTGAGGATGGCCTAGCCCTCGATAATGACCTCGTCCGATCGGAGTTCACGTGACGTGGGTGATGATTCTCATCCACACAGTTGTGGCCAAAAATACGGACACGGAGAGGCGAACTTGAGCATGTCACCAACCGAGGGTGACGTCGCACAATTCTCGGTCCCCGAGATGGACTGCCCGTCATGTGCTGGAAAAGTCGAGAATAGCGTCCGGAAACTCGACGGTATCGACGATGTCGACCCGCAGGTGACAACGGGGACACTCACCGTTTCCTACGAGAGCGACCGGACTACGGCAGACGCCATCGCTGAACGCGTCGAGAAAGCGGGATACGACGTCGAAGATCGCAGCGAGACCACGTCGAAGTTCACGGTCCCTCAGATGGACTGTCCCTCATGTGCGGGCAAAGTCGAGAACGCACTCGACGGACTCGCTGGCGTTTCGATGTCGGACCCACAGCCCACGACTGGGAAGATAGCAGTCACATACGACTCGACAACTGTCACTGAGTCGGATATCGTCGGCGCTATCGAACGTGCTGGTTACGAGGTCACAGACACCATTACCGAAAGCGCCGAAGACAGTGACAGCGTCGGCACACCGGAAAGCATCTGGACGAGTCCGCGAGCGGTCAAAACGTGGATCAGCGGCGGTTTCGTCGCAGTTGGTCTCCTCTTCGAGTTCCTGTTAACCGGACAGAAAGTTCAGATAGCGAGCATCGTCGGAAGCGAACTTCTCGTCGCGGATGTCCTGTTTTTAGTCGCCGTTGCCGTGGGCGGCCACGAAATCCTCCGTAACGGCTACTACTCCGCCCGGAATCTCAATCTCGACATCGATTTCCTGATGTCGATTGCGATCATCGGCGCACTTATCGCCAGCCTCGCGTTCGGTGAAGGCCTTTACTTCGAAGCCGCCACCCTCGCGTTCCTCTTTAGTATCGCCGAACTCCTCGAGCGCTACTCAATGGACCGTGCACGCAACTCATTGCAAGAGCTGATGGATCTCTCCCCGGACGAGGCAACTGTCAAGAGGGACGGGATAGAGGCGACCATCCCAGTCGACGAGGTCACAGTCGGCGATGTGGTGATCGTCAGACCCGGTGAGAAAATCCCCATGGACGGGTCGGTCATCGAGGGTGAGAGCGCGGTAAACCAGGCGCCCATCACGGGCGAGAGCGTTCCTGTAGATAAGACAGGGGGTGACGAGGTGTACGCTGGCACGATTAATGAGGAGGGCTATCTCGAAGTGGAAGTCTCCTCAGAGGCGGGCGACAACACGCTCTCCCGCATCGTCGAGATGGTTGAGGACGCCCAGGCTAACAAGACCGAACGAGAGCAGTTCGTCGAGCGATTCTCTGGATATTACACGCCGGTCGTCGTCACGTTCGCCGTCCTCGTCACGCTGGGGAGTCCATACGTCCTCGGAACGACGTGGTCGACGGCCATCGTCTACGGGCTGACGTTGCTCGTGCTCGCCTGCCCGTGTGCGTTCGTCATCTCGACGCCCGTCTCGGTCGTGTCGGGCATCACTAGCGCCGCGAAAAACGGCGTTCTCATCAAGGGCGGCAACTATCTGGAGGCGATGGGTGCGGTTGACGTCATCGCCTTCGACAAGACAGGGACGCTTACGAAGGGGGAACTCACCGTGACGGATGTCGTGCCGCTGAACGATAACACCCAAGACGACGTTCTCCGCTGTGCCCGAGGGCTCGAACAGCGCAGTGAGCACCCCATCGGGGAGGCGATTGTCGCGGAGGCAGGCAACGCTGGTGTCGCCGAACGCGACATCGAGGAATTCGAGAGTATCACCGGTAAGGGTGTCCAGGCGGACCTCGACGGGACGCCCCACTTCGCCGGCAAGCCCGGTCTCTTTGAGGACCTCGGCTTCGATCTCTCACACGTCCACGCAACGACCGACGGCGGGGTTGTCACCCGCACCGCGCAGCAACTCTGTGAACGGAACAACTGTCTCGATCTCCTCGAAGATACGGTGCCGGACCTCCAGGCGGACGGCAAGACCGTCGTCCTCGTCGGAACCGAGGACGAACTCGAGGGGGTCATCGGGGTCGCCGACGAAGTCCGGCCCGAGGCGAAGCACGCGGTGCGTCGCCTGAAGGAACTCGGCGTGGAGCGGACCGTCATGCTCACAGGTGACAACGAGCGGACTGCACGAGCGATCGCAGAGCAGGTCGGTGTCGACGACTATCGCGCTGAACTACTCCCCGACGAGAAGGTCGACGCCATCGACGAACTCGTCGACGAGTACGATGGCGTAGCGATGGTTGGCGACGGCATCAACGACGCACCGGCACTCGCCACAGCTACGGTCGGGGTCGCGATGGGCGCAGCCGGGACAGATACGGCCCTCGAGACGGCCGACATTGCCCTGATGGGTGACGATCTCGCGAAACTCCCGTACCTGTACGAACTCGCAGACGACGCGAACGGCGTCATCCGCCAGAACATCTGGACGAGTCTCGGTGTCAAAGCCGGCCTCGCCCTTGCCGTCCCGTTCGGGTACGTTCCCATCTGGCTGGCTGTCCTTGCTGGGGACGCTGGCATGACGGTCGGCGTGACCGGCAACGCGATGCGGCTCTCCCGCATCAAACCGGAGACGGGTGGCGAGCCTGACGCTGTCGAACCACGTTGATCCAACAACCGCCGAAGCATGGCTCCAAGCCTTCGCTGTCCGGTAGAATTCACGTACGTGAACTACCCCACCCTACCGCTCGCCGTTCGGCTCGTGCCTTCGGGCGTCGTCAGAAAACTCCGTTTTCTGACTGCCACAGAACGCGTCGCGTTCTGATGACGCTCGCTGAGGATAGCGCGGGACCGTCGGTCCCGCTGACCATGCGAACGGCGTCGCCGTGAACAGAAGGGGGAGTAGCACCTCAATTCAGCTAACGATTCTCAGAGTATTGTTCGACCTTCTTTGACGTCAATATAAGAATCATTTAAAAAGGAAATTTGTAGCAATATTAGTTTGGGAATTCCCTACATATTTAACTAAAAGGTTAAATATTGGGTTGGCATATATTCAACTGGATGGTTGAACAAGTGCCGGACGATCTCGACCTGGATGCGGTATTTCAGGCGCTGGCCCACCCGATCCGCCGAGACATCCTCGAGCAGGTAGCCGATGGCCCCAAAAGTGTCGGAGACCTCGCAGAACCACACGATGTCTCACTAGCAGCCGTGTCAAAGCACCTGCACGTGCTAGAAGATGCCGGCTTGATCGAGATGGAGAAGGACGGGCGGATTCGACGGGCCCACCTCGATGCCGCGCCACTCTCCGCGGCGTTCGGCTGGCTGACCCGATATCGCGTGTTCTGGGAGGATCGATTCGACGCCCTGGCAGACCATCTGGAGGAAGCAGACCAATGACAGATCACAACACCGACACCGAAGCTGCCGACGACCGGCTAACGATCCGGCGGACGTTCGACGCCCCACGAGAGCGCGTCTATCGCGCCTTCACCGAGCCCGAGGAGGTGGAGCGGTGGTTCGGCCCGAGATCGATGACTGGCGAGGTTCACGCCCTCGAACCGGAGCCCGGTGGCGCGTATTCAGTGAGCATGCTGGACGAGGAGAACCGCTACGACGTCGAGGGCGAGTTCCTCGAAGTCGTCGAGAACGAACGGCTCGTGCACACGTGGGAACCGGGTCGAGTCACCATCGAATTCCGGGACGTTGACGAGGGATGCGAGGTCGTCCTCACGCACGAAGGTCTCCCAGATGGCGAATCAGTCGACGACCACGCCGACGGATGGGCGAACGCGCTCGAGAACCTTGCGGGGGTGCTCTGAACGAACATGTACTTGCAGCCAAATCTGCTTCTCTCGTTGCCAGGACGGGCCCAGGACGTGCGCCGAACGGCCACTCATCGGAGGGAGAGATGAAGCGGACCTACACCGGGAGCTGTCACTGCGGGGCAGTTCGCTTCGAGGCGGATCTCGACCTGAGCCAGGGGAGCAGCCGGTGCAACTGTTCGATCTGCGCCAAGCTGCGGTACTGGTTCGCGTTCGTCCCCGATGAGGAGTTTCACCTGCTCCAAGGAGCCAACGCACTAACCGATTACCAGATCAAACCTGGATCCATCTACCACCGCTTCTGTAGCCGCTGCGGGGTCAAGCCCTTCGGACGGGGGATCGTCGACGAACTCGACGCAGACGTCGCTGGCGACTTCTACGCTGTTAACGTCGCCTGCCTCGACAACGCTACCGACGAGGAGCTGGCGGAAGCGCCGGTCGACTATCTGGATGGCCGGAACGACGACTGGGAGTCCGAACCCACGGAAACGCGACACCTATGAACGGACGAGGTCACATCCGAGAACAATTCACGAACATGGAGATTGAAGAAAAATGAACGACATGACGGACGAAACCGCGATCGAAACTGGCGAACGGCATATGACTGTCCGGCGAACCTTCGACGCTTCGCGCGAACGCGTCTGGGATGCGTGGACTGACTCCGACCAGATCGATCAGTGGTGGGGTCCGGACGGCTTCACGACCACGACCGACGAGATGGACGCCACACCGGGCGGCGTCTGGGAGTTCGAGATGATCGGTCCGGATGGCGAAGAGTACCCGAACCGGATCGTCTACGACGAAGTCGAACGGCCCGAACGCCTGGCCTACACCCACGGATCGCCCGACGATCCCGAGATGTTTCGGGTGACCGTGACCTTCGACGAGCGAGCCGGTAATACGACGGAACTCACGATGGAGTCGAGATATCCATCGGCAGAGGACCTCGACGACGCACTGGAGTTCGGTGCGGACGAGGGTGCGGCGCAGACACTCGGACGACTCGACGAGCACCTGCGGCGTCTCGACACAACGGGCGGAGGTGAGCACTGACATGTCGCTCGTTACAGCGAACATTTCAACATCGCTCGACGGATTCGTCTGCGGCCCGAACGACAGCCGCGAGAACCCGCTCGGCGACGGTGGGGAGCGCCTCCACGAGTGGGTCTACGATCTGGCAAGCTGGCGGGAGATCCACGGGATCGAGGGCGGCGAGACGAACCGCGACGACGAGATCTTCGCCGAATCGATCGAAAACGTCGGCGCGGTCGTGATGGGCCGGCGGATGTTCGACAACGGCGAAGGGCCGTGGGGAGACGACCCGTACGAGGGCCACTGGGGCGACGAACCACCGTTTGGCGTCCCGGTGTTCGTCCTCACCCATCACGCCAGGGAGCCCCTCGAAATGGCGGGTGGGACGACGTTCACCTTCGTCACCGACGGGATCGAGCGTGCCATCGAACTCGCGATGGACGCCGCAGGTGGCGGAGACATCTCAATCGCCGGCGGCGCGAGCACGATCCGGCAGACCCTCGAGGCCGGCATGCTCGACGTACTCGAGATCCACCTCGTCCCCATCTTGCTCGGGAACGGAATCCGTCTGTTCGAGCGGTCGGACGTAGATGGGATCGAACTCGAACGAACGCGAGTGGTCGAGTCACCGGTCGTGACACACCTCCGGTATCGCCTCTGACACTGACGGTACGAGACTCGTTTTTGGACGACTGCGAGGATGGCCACCACGGTGAGCCAGCGATGGTGAATCCCCTCGGGGTCACGCTCCGAGACACTCGGCCTGCTTAGCCTATAGAACGGAACCGGGCGACAATCCTAACCGGCAATCCCGTGCCCGCAGCTGCTTCGAGTCCGCTGCTTCGTCCTTGACGAGCTACACTGGGGGATGAATGAACTGCACGTTCTGGCCGAAACCGGCGCGTAGCAGCGGTTCCCGTCGACCGCTGTGGCTTCAGCGTCTATACTGGGAATGTCTCCTGTTCCGGGTCCGACGCTACCCGGCCAGTGGGTCCGATCGGAGCGAACGCTGGTGCGATGATTGAGTGCAGGGAAATAGTGCTCTGACTTTATGAGAATCCTGTTTAAGCCCCAAGTCGGTGAACGAAACGCGTTGGGGTTGAAGGAGGCCGTCTTTCAACATGTGTCCGAGAACACGCTGCTCTGACTGGCCCCTTGCAAGAATCCGAAGGATTGGGCGAAAAGCCCGCATAGGTGTCTATTCGGTTCGTTCACCCAACCCCAGAGACATCATATCATGTACATCGGAATGGATACGCATGACCGCTACTCGCAGGTAGCGGTCATGCGACAGGACGGCAGTCTCGTCGATGAATTCCGCCTCTCCCATGGCTCCGAGCGCGCCGAACTCGAAGAGTTCGCGCGCGAGTATGCCGGGTCGGCGGTTGCCATCGAAGCGACCGGGCACTACCGCCCAATCTACGAAACGCTTGACGAGCACATGGATGTTACCCTCGTCAATCCAAGCAAAACACGTGTCATCGCCGATGCAAAGGTCAAAACTGACCGTGTTGACGCCAAGATGCTCGCACATCTCCTTCGGCGAATCTCGTCGCTGAAAGCTACGTTCCGCCGAAGGACGTGCGCGAACGACGTGATCTCGTTCGCGCACGCAAGGCACTCGTCGAAGGCCGAACACGGGAGAAAAACCGTGTTCGAGCGGTTCTCAAGCGAACTGGTAACCAATAGCCGCGAACTGTTCGGCCCGACCGGGCGTGAGTTCCTCGCGGAACTCACGCTCTCTGAGGTCGATCGAGCGGTTCTTGAGGCACATCTCGCGGTGATTGATACGCTAAACGAACAGATCACGAAACTCGACAAGCGTATCGAAGACACCGCCGCTGCGCGTCGACGCGCAGCTGCTCATGACTATCCCTGGCGTGAGTTATTTCACGTCGCTGTTGATCACGTCCGAACTTGGCGAGATCGACCGGTTTAGCAGTGCAAAGAAAGTGATCAGCTACGCCGGGCTTGATCCATCTATTCGGCAATCTGGCGACAAAGAGGTGCGTGGTGGAATCTCGAAAGAGGGCTCAGCGCCGTTGCGCTGGGCCCTCGTTCAGTGTGCCAACGTGGCAGTACGGTTTGACGAGTATCTTGGAGAGTTCTACAACCGCCTGAAACAGCGGAAGAATCACAATATCGCAATCGTTGCAACAGCTCAGAAACTGCTTGTCGCAATGTTTCACATGCTCAGCCGTGAGGAAGTCTACGATCCGCCAACAGCATAGTCGCTGAGTGGCACCGCGATGGTGCCACTCAGCAGGGCATTCGCCCACTGTTAGCAACTGCTCTCGCTTTCAAGATAGCCTCTGCCTGAGGGCTGTTTCCACTCAATTGTAGCGACGTCGTGCGGTTCTACGTCACCAACACGCGCCGGACACCATCGACGACGAAACAGCTATGAGACGATCCGTGGTTTGGTCAATCACAGGATTCTCATAGGTGTTTAGCAGCACCACGGCTATCAGGTTTTATGACAACGAGATTTGACCATACAGCAGAAAGCCTAGGCCGGGATTTTAAGCAACTATGTTATCGTCGAAAACGGATCAATGGTTTCTCAAAGAGAGTAGACAGACGTAATCACCGAACAGACTCAAAACGGTATTCAGCCGTCTTAATCGGCGCATCATCCGGGACGTCACTCTTGTTCAGTAAGTGATCGGGGTACGCAGCCTGTGCAACGCCAATAAGCTGTGGTTCGACCTCTGCAAGATACGCATCGTAGCCATATAGCCCAGTGTGTTGCTCCTGATTCCATGCCCGCGTCCAGAGATACGTCTGTTCTTTGAGTCGGTGAGTTCCTTGCTCGAACAGTTCGCTCGCCCACGGTAGTTTTCGTGTATCGTCTTCGAAGAGCGCCATCGAAAGCTCGCCAACATGCCAGTAGTCTCCATTTCCCCAGCGAGCAAAGCTCCTCGTTACGTCTCGCTCAGATGCGATCTCCGTGAAGTTCGAACTTAGCTCTCGTTTCTTCCCATACGCTTCTGCCTTCCCGACGTATCGAGGTACGACCATCGGCCGATCGTGTTCATCGGATTCGGCGAGCTGGTACATCAGGTAGAGCAATCCCTCGTACCCGTTGTCCTTCACCCCGTCAGAGTGAACGCACTTTCGGCCTTCGGCGCGAATCCGCTCGTCGATAGTCGCTGAACGCTTGAGTCGGCCCAAGTCAGTGAGTTCGACCTGCAGCTGGTCGTCCGTTTCAAAGAGTGGGATTGGGTCCGCTGTCGACTCGTCCACAAAATCCGGATAGACGTGTGCCTCGAGCCACTGTGTCCACAGGTCGCCTTTCGAAGACTGCGTCGGACGGGGCTCGTCTTGAGGGGTACTGTCTGCTGTAGACGCCAATGGAGAATCGGTGGTGAACCAGCCTTGTCCAACTTTCCCGATCTCGTGGAGGATCTGATTAGGAACGAACTCCCGATTCGTCATGAAGGGCCGATACTCGGAGTTCGCATAGATGAGCCCGATCAATTTCGCCTCGAGCTCCTGTCGATAGGTTTCGACACCGTATGGGCCGGTGTCGAGCGTTTCGACGTCGAGGATCCAGACGTACAATCTCGAGTCGGCAGCCTCACGAACAGCCGCGATATGGTCGTACTTCGAGAAGCTCCCCCACGAGCCGTCATCCTCCCAGTCGTCGATAGGGAGCGCATCATCGATTTTCTTATAGTGCTGGTAGATCCGCGAGCCGATGTTTCGCGATTCTCCAACGTACACAGGAAGGATGTCAGCTGCATCATTGATCGGCTCGTCTGTGAGGTAAATGAGATACAGGTATTCGCCGTCGTTCTTCCCGTAGCGATACGTATCGAGCGCGTCGGTGGTGGTAAGTTCCCCATCCACTGTCGTCAGAAACGGCACTGGATCAGGTTGATCAGGAGTGTGAATATCCTCGAGGAGAGTCTCTTCGATCCACGTATCCCATAACTCAGCTTTCGCGGCGACCATATGGTATGTAATCTCGACTTCAGTTATTTACTGATTTCGTCACCGAGAGCACCCCCGTCTAATGTATAACCACACACGGTGGTGGAACCTCCACAGAGCGGCGACTGGCGGTGAAAATTTCGCTCGAGACTTTGGATACGGTCGTAGAAGACTATGTAAAATACTATTGCGATGTGCAATAACTACTCTCTTACTATATTTCAGCTCCGAAACTGACTACGTCCGTCTAGTCATTTAAATACTCTCTACACAGAGAAGCAGCGGCGAACTGTTAGACAAAGCACAGGTGAGCCGTGATCTCGGTGTGGTGGCCGAACACAGCATCATTCAGTATAAAGAAGCGGATCGTGCGAAGCGGCCCTGTCCACGTGCATCGACGTGAGGACTCGGTCAATCCGCCCCGCGAGTATCGTGTGTCGGACCGGCGGGAGCGACCAGGGCACGCCGTAGTCTATCGGTTAGATGAGACTCGACGGGCGAGGGCACGTGCGGGGCGTGCGGCACCCGGAACGAGTGGATCCCTGCCCAGAGCGCTCCAGATGACGAGATAGAGCCACAGTACCGCCACGAGCAGCCAGAGCACGAGCGTGAACTGGTCGAGAATCCACGAGAGCACGAGGTACGTCGTCGGATCCGAGGGCCCGCCCGGATAGTAGACGCCGGCCGGGTAGGCGGGGTAATAGAGGACGAAGACGAGGACCTGCGCGATCTCCAGAAGGAGCCACGCTGCGAAGAGGGTACCAAAGGCGACGACGCTCTGTGCCGCGTGATACCGGACGTACTCGTTCTCTCGCCCAACGAATAGCACGACGATCCCGGAGAGCCAGCCGAGCAGGTACGCGAGGGCGGCGAGGGCGTCCTCACCCAGGCCGACCGCCACCTGCCGCGGCTGTTCGTGTTCGTCGCCGCCACCATCCGAGTCGGAGTCGTCTCCGTGGTCCGAATCGTCTCGGCCGTCCGAGTCGTCACCATCGCCTGGATCGTCGTCGTCCCGGTCGGCACCTTCGTCCTGGTCGCCCGACCCGTCGGGATCGAAGATCTCGAGATCCGTGGGGTCCTCGAGCACGTCGAACCGGAGGTCGCTGGAGGCCTCGCCGTGGCCCGTCCGGGCGCGACGGCCGGCCCAGAGGTGCGCCCGACCGGTGTTCCAGGACGACAGCCGGTACCCGCGAGTCACCGTCGTCCCGCTTCGGGTTACCTCCTCCTCGGGGAGCTGGAGGGTGTCCGCGCCTGCCTCGAGGAGTGCCGGGTCTGGCGCCAGAATTTCGCCACGGGGCGCTGGAAGCAGTGCCGGATCTACGCTCAGCTCCTCGGCGTCGAGCAACCGTGCACGCGCCAATCGGTAGTCCGTGGGCGAGGTCGGATCGACGACGAGCGGGAACCAGTGGTTGGGCACGGTCGACGAGAGGCGATACGCAGCTTCCGCGTCGGCCGGCCGCCGCAGCCGGTGGAACACGACGCGCCGGGGGCCGTCCACGGACTCGTCGTCGACTGCCAGCGCGTCCGCGTCGGCCCAGATCGGCGAATCGCGCTCGCAGTAGCGGTCGAGGCGATCATCGGACGCGGAGGTGCCTGCGGGACCGCCGGTGTGGAGCCGGAGGGTGCTCGCGGGGGGAAGCACCGCGTCGTCGAAGACGAAAACGGTCGTCTCCTCGCCGGCAGTATCCCGGCGGACAGAGAGGCCGGCGAGGTCCAGGTCGTCGTCGCCGGGATTCTCGAGGTCGACGAACTCGGTCGCCACGTCATCGTCATGCGCGGGCGAGACGGCGGCGACCCGGAGCGAGGGGGACTCGAACTCGTCCCGGTCGAGCGGATCGCCGACCGGCCCCTCGACGAGGCGCTCGATCCCCCACCCGAGGTTCGCCAGCTCGTCCCGGGCGAGGACGACGCGCTCGACTGGATCGGACTCGACCGACGAAGGGAGCGTCGGGGGGACGAAGAGCCCCGGCTCGTCGGCACTCGGAACGTCCTCGAACGCGAACGCCGACCACTCGTCGGTCTGGTCGACCGTCGGTTCGATGGACTGGCTGCAGCCGAACGAGTCGGTGATCGACAACGACGTGACGCGCGAGAACGATCCGACCGGCGTCTCGACCGGGACGAGGAACCAATCGTTGCCGTACTGAACGGCGAACTCGAGCAGGAGCAACCGTGGCAGGTTCGCACCAGCCCCGGCGACATCGTCGAGCGTGACAGCAGCGTCTTCGAACTCCCACCACCGCGTTGCGGGCATCCCGGGGAACGTGGCGCGCGTCGGAGTCGTCCGGACCGTGGTCGCGGATGCCGGGTCGTCCTCGTCGCGATCACCGTTCCGGTCGTCACCACGCTCGCCGTTTCCGTCGTCTCCACGATCACCGACCCGTCCGTGGGCAGAATCGCCGTCGAGCATCCGGTCTTCGTCTATCGCGAACGCGTACCAATCGAGGTGCCCGCCGCCGTACGACGGAGCCGTGAACATGGTTTCGTCGTCGCCCTCGCCCGTCGCGACGGTGAACTCGTACTCCATCCGTTCCGGTTGCCACGCCGACGTTGCCTCCACGTCCGGTTCGTCGAACAGGGATCGGTAGTAGCCGACGAACTCCTCGACTGCGCCGTCGAACGCCTCGGTCCGGCGACCGTCAGTCGGCAACGGGAGGGCATTCACGTCCGAGACGTCCGGCGTGGCACCGTCAGCGACGGCGGCGAGGTTCGACACGGCGGCTGCGATGGCGTCGAACACCGCCTGCCCGTCGAGCACACGGCCGGTCATCACGCGGTCGAACGCCCGCCCCTCGGCGTCGAGGTCACCCTCGACGTCAGAGAGGCGCAGCGCCGCCGGGAAGTCCTCGGCCGTGTAGGGCCCCTCGCCCGTCTCGTAGCCGTGAGCGGACAGGAGCCGCAGGAAGTACTGGCCAGCCTCGGCCGCGAGGCGCGCCGGCGGGTCGTCCTCGGCCGTCAGCACGGGCTCGCGTTCGACGAGCGCCTCCAGGGGTCCACCCGCGTACTTCCAGGGCCCGCCGTCGTTAGCCCGGTCCCGGGGCCCGAGGCCGTAGCGCTGTATCGGATCGTGTTCGACGCGACCGTCGGCGCGTACGGGAGACCCGGCGTCGTCACCGTGGAACTCCTCGAACTGCCACTGCCGGGAGAGCAGCCACAGCGGATCGCGAATCTGCGCGCGCAGCGCGTCGGTCAGTTCGTCGTTGCGGGGGCGTGGCTCGAGGCGCGTCCAGTGGGTGAACGAGCGAGGAACGGTCATCACTGATCACCTGCGTCCCGGCTCGGGAGGTCGTAGTCCGCAAACACGCGGTACGATGGGGCGTCACCCTTTGAGTGGGTCAGGTCGGTCCCGAGTAATTCGAAGTCTACCGACGGTGTGTCCGGCGGGGATCCGGTGTTGTACGCGACCGCCAGCATCGGGAGGAGGTGTCCGAAGTCCGGGAGGTCCTCCAGGTCGACAGCGCGGTACTTGTAGAGGCGCATCGTCTCCCGAACGGCCGACGCCAAAGTATCAAACGTCCATTCACCGTCGGGCGGTGGCACGGCGAGCAGAATCGACTGTGGCGCCCGGTTGTCCGGCTCGTCGTAGTTGATGGCGAGGCCCGTCGTCTCCGCGTCTGTCGGAACGTGCTCGACGTGGTCGTCGACGAAGAGCCCACAGATCGGTCCGGTGACGTTGGGTGGGCTGAGCCCAAGGCCGAACTGTGCGACGAGCGACAGCTGTCCGGGTTCGGGCATGACACCGTCGACGCCGACCCAGTCGTCCTCCGGCCGGTGTGGTAGCTGGCCGACCGTGAGGTCCCTGACGAGTCGGCCGGAAAGAGCCTCTGCGTACGAGAGCGCCTCTCTGAAGGTGGCCAGGCGGTCGGAAACCTGGGCCGTACGCTGGAACCAGGTCTCTGCTGCCAGCGGCGATCCCGCCGTGAGGAGTCCGTCGTTCCCGAAGGTGCGTGCCAGCTCCGTACCGTTAGCCGGGACAAACGGAGGCAGCACGACGAACTCGTCTCCGAAGAGCGCGCGGAGTCGCGCGTCCTGAGCGTCGATCGCCTGCTCAATCGGCACCTGCTCGTCCGACGTCGCGTCGGCGGCCACGTCCAGTCGCGCGTCGACGCGCTCTAGAACGACCCCTGCCTGGGTGTGGAGGGTCTTCTCGTCGTCGGCGGATCCCCCGGTCGAGGACTGTGGCGTACTCCCGTAGATACCGAAGTACGACGCGCGGACGAGCGGAACCCGAACCGTCTCCAAGACCCCGTGGCGGAAGGCCGTGGCAGCGTCGACGCCCGCCTCGGCAGTGACGGTCTGTAGTGGGACGACGTGATCGGCGAGCGCGAGCTGGAAGTCGTCTATCGCGTCGGCGAAGGCACTCGCGGCTTCCGCACGCTGCGTGTCCGCGTTCGGGACCGCCGGTGGTGACTCGGCGATGACGTCCTGGAGCTGGGCGAGTAGCCGGGCGAACGACGAGCGGTGGGGGACCGCCTCGTCCGAGTCGTCGCCCTGCTCGCGTTCGAAGTGTGCGAACAACGTCTCGAAGCCCTCTATCGCTTCGACAGCGTCTTCGAGTCGAGCGAGCGCGTCTTCGAGCGCGACGTCGTCCGTCTGGGCGGTAGCCGTGTCGGTCCTGTAGAGCCACTTTCCGAGGGTCGCGAGTAGGCGATGGGGCTCATCGCCGTATTCGTCGAGGGCGAAAACGACTGCGGCGGGCTGAGCCAGCAGCGTGTGCAGGTATCCGACCAGGCGCGTCGGATCGTCCGTCTCGTCGATCGCCAGCGCGGCGGCGGGCGAGAATCCGAGGAGGGCATCTGCGACGTCACAGTTGAACGGAGCGGGATTGGCCCGGTAGCGCTGGATACGGTTGCGGAGGCTGGCGTCGATCCCGCGCCAACGCGCATGGATCTGGAGGGAATCCGGCGCGGCGGCGTCGCCGGCAACGGTAAGCGCCTTCGAGACGCCAATCCGTTCCAGCGGGTCGAGCACCGCCGTGACCGCCGAATCGACGACCGACTGGTCGACGGTCGCCAGTTCGAGGAGTGCGTCCGTCGCCGCGACCTCGGACTCCGAAAGCGTCGACCACGATGGGTCGAATAGCTCGCGCTCCCTGGAGGCCGCCTGCCATCGGGTGTCCGCGATAGCGGCATTGACCTCCTGGGCGGGTGAGTCTGTCCCCTCCCCGACTGCGAGGTGTGGCCGCTCCCCGTCTAGCCACAGGAGCCGTGAGAGGCGCGGCACAGAAGCGGCGAGGTCGTCGAGCGTCGTCAACTCTCGGCCATCGCTGGGCGTATCCTCGCGGTCGACCTCGGCGACGACGCAGCCGTGTTCGGCAGCGGCCACCTCGTCGTCGACGGTCGCAACCACCACGAACGACGTACCGGACGGGACGCCCGAGAAGTCCATCTCGACCGTGAACATACCCTGCTCGTCGCTCGTCGTCGACGCGGCGCGCTCGAACCATTCCGTCCTCGTTCGTGACCAGACATGGACAGCAACCTCGGCGTTCCGAACGCGATCCGGGACGGTCGCGGTGGGTCCGTGGGGAGTCTCCGACTGATCGTCCACACTAGACGGCCGCTCCTCCCCACGCGTGGCGGACGGGTCAGCGAGGAGGGAGGCGAACCCCTCGATCTCCGCAACCGCCTCGACGCGCCGGTGACGCTCGGTGCCGCCTCCGAGTTGCGAACCCGAACCGACGCCGCCGAAGACGGATAGTGGTGGATCCGTCGGAGCGATGCTGGGCGTCTCGGGGATGCGAAGCTGGCCGGACACTGACTGCGACGGCGCATCCTGGACGACCACCGTCTCGTCAGCAGCGGGCCGAGTGCGTTCCCGCTTTGCGAGTCGATCGACCAGTAACCCGAGTTCGGCATCGAGGTCGCCGCTCAGGTCCGTAGGCGTCTCCATGAGGGGCTCAACTGGAACGCGCTCGACGAACGACTCGGAGGCCGCCTGGACGCCGTCGAGCTGTGCGAGAACCGATTCGTCGCCGCCCGACGGATCCAGGACGGCGAGGCGGTTCTCCAGTGTGGCTCGAACGGCCGCGAGCGTCGCCTCGGCGGCGTCCGCCCGCTCGCGGAGCACGTCTGCGCTCGCGGAGGTGTACCCGTGATCTGGTGCATCCTCCGGGTGGGCGAGGTCCGTGCCATCGATCGCCCGCCCGTCGAGGACGAGCGCCCGGAGGCTGCGGACGACCGCGAGGAGGTCGGCGACCGGGACGGCGTCGTCGCGCGCTGTCTCCGTCGTGACGACCTCGAGCGTCGCGTCCGCCGGAATCGGGGGGTCGTGTGCGGGGCGGTCGCGGCAGAGCTCGTAGGCCGCACGGGCTTCGAACTCGGTGGTAGCCAGGTCTGCGTCCGCCCCGCCCAGGGCGAGGAGGTCGAGCGGCGAGAGCGCGAGCTCGTCCAGGGTGACCGTCCGCTCTACGGCGTGCTCGCGATCCGATGGGCCGTCAGCGCCGGCCGCCGTCCCGTTCTCGGCGCTCGACCAGCGGTAGGTGACTGAGAATTCGACGTTGGCCGGCGCCGGGAGTATCTCGCCGAGCCAGGCGTCCAGAGCCGGTTCTGCGTCGCTGCGAACCTGGAAGACGGCAGCGTCCCCATCGACGCCCGCGACAGGTTCTGCGGAGTCGGCACCGTCATTGCTCGCTGGATCGGCCCCTGCGGGCACGGCGGGGTAGTCAGTGATTGGCACGGGCGTCGCAGTCGGCCATCCGGACGGCTGACTCACAGTCGCGGGGTCGCCGAAGAGGACGGCGGTGCGGTGGGTCACGCCGACCGCGTCGTGCGGCGTCCGGACGACTGCTGGATCGGGTGGGGTGGTCCCGGCCGCGAGTGCGTCGAGGGACGCGGCGGTGCGCTCGAAGTTCCCCTTCCCGAGCTGATGGACGCTTTCTGCAGTCAACAGGTCTCCGACCGCGTCGAGCGCGTCAGTGAGCTCGGCGACGATGGCCTGAAGGCTCGCGAACTCGGGGCTGTCCCGAGCGGGCAGGTCGCGCCGGTCGAAGGGATAGTCGTCCCAGTCGCGAACGAGTGCGTATCCGTCGACGACGTCCGTCGCCGCGAGGGCCGCGTCAGACCGGTCCGATGACCTCGCGGCGACGCTCTGGTCGAGTGGGAACGCCTCGCGGAACGCAGTCCGGTACCGCTGGACGTTCACCTCGCTCCCCTCGACGTCGACCGTGTGATCCACGAGACGGCGCTCGAACCGGTAGCCCAGTTGCTCCCCGAGCGGCTGCCCGTCCCGAACGCCGTAGATGAGCGACAGCGCCTCCCGAACACGGTCGGCCGAGAGGTCGACCGAAAGGGCCTGCCCCATCGACTCGCCCTCGTGGGCGAGGTAACCGCTGCGTAGCAGTGCGGCGGTCGTCGCATGTTGGAGCGACGGTGCGTGAACGAACTCGCCTTCTTCGCCGGGTGGGTCGGGGGCGAGGCGCTCGACGAACCCGTACGCGCCCACGTTGATCCCCGGGGACTGCGGCACCGACTCGTCGAGCCGACGATCAGGCTGCTCGCCGCCATCGTCGTTTGATCCATTCTCACCAATCTCCCACGCCTCGTAGGACTCCACGGCCGGTCCCCAGAGGCCCTGGTGTTCGCGCACCTCGGCCAGCCGCCGCGTCGACAGGGACGTCCACCAGGCGTCCAGGCGGTGACTCGCCAGGTCCAGCGATTCGATCATCGCCGTCGCGAGCACCGACGGGGAGCACTCGCTCAGATACGACAGGCTGTCTGTGAACTCGCTCAGACGCGGCTCGAGCGAGGTTGGCGGTGTGGCGCCAACGGCAACTGCGAAGAGCGCGTCGCCGTAGCTGTCGCCCGCTTCGACTCCGGGGTGGGCCGTCAGCGCGTCGGGGACGGCGTCGTCCAGTGCTGCGTGATAGGGTGGATCGCCGGAGATCTCTGAGATCGGGCTGGGCAGGTAGATCTGTGGGTCCGGCGCGAGGATGCCGGGGTCGTCAAGGCGTACACCGAGCCGGACGCGGGCGTTGAGGTAGGCGTGCAGTGTCGCGGAATACAACAGCACTTCGAGAAGGGAATTCGGCACGATTGGGGTGTCGTCTCCTGTCTCTGTCATTCGGTTAACGGCTTCGATGAGGGCCTCGACCTGCGTCGTCGTCTGCGGATCCACCTCGGATTCCGCGAGCAGGCCCGCGACCACATCCGCCACGTCTACGTGGGAGTCCTCACTGTCCGATCGGGGAGCCACGACGGCCTCGAGCACGGCCTGGCGGATCTCGGGCTTGAGGACGAGTCCAAGCTTCCGGACCTCCTCCGGGGGTTGCGAGATGAGGGCCTCGATCGTCGTGGACACGTCGTCTCCCACGAAATCCTCGGGCTCGATCGGCTCGGCCGACACTGCGGGCGGCCCGTCGTCGTCGCCGTCTCTCGGTTCCTTGGCGGTCCGAGCTTGACCCCCGAACGCCGGCGACAGTCCGGAAAAGTCCAGATTCGCGATCCGGGGGTCGAGTTCGCTCATGCCGTGCGAGCTGAGCGTCTCCCGGAGTCGAGATCGTCGCGTCTCCAGATCGGAGCTGGCCGCCCCCGTCAGGTACTGGCGCGTCACGACGTCGTGCGAAAGGCCCTCTCGCTGGAGGGTCCGGACGAGCGTCTCGTCGTCGAGGTCGCCCGTCGCCCACGGGAGGTCGGCGGCGGCATCGGCCCACGAGGACTCGAACCGTCGGAGCCACCTGGCCAGATCAGACGGCACCCGCTCGTCCACGGCGGCCGTAGCGTCCCCGGTCGCGTCGTCCGAGTCCGCGTCCTCCGAACTGCCGGTCGGCTGCCGATCCCTCTCCGGTCTCAGGTGTGCGTCGGTGGGTGACAGCGCGCCAGTCGGCAGGATCCCGTAGGGTTGCCTGCCAACGCGGATCGCCGGAAGGGGACCGCGAGCGCGTACGTACTCGACGAAGTGCTCTCGGTAGGCGTCTACCCACGGTAAGAGTGTCTCGAGCTTCGCCAACCGCTCGTCGGCCGACAGCGTCCCAGCCTCCACCCCATCGTCTTCCCAGAGACTCTCGGTGCCCGCCCACTCGTTCGAGACGAGCAGGTGCTGGAAGAAGTACCCGAGCGTCGCCGGCCACAGGGCGGAGTTCGCGTGTCGCGCCTTGAGCTGCTCAGTCCCGTCCGCGTTTGGCACACGGTCAAACACGTGATCGTCGCCCTCGTCGACGGTGAACCCGAGGGCACGGGCCAGCCGATCCCCGTCGGTTCCATCCATCGAGGTGATCGACGGCGGTCCTGCCGCCCTCTCGACGCTGTCCTCGGGGTCGTCCTTCGAGGAGTATCCCGACTCCTCGTCGAAGACGTTCGTGGGTGTCCCCTGCGGGAGGACCTCCAGGCCATCGGTGTAGTGGTGTGCGTCGAGCAGTTCGGCGAGCTGGTCGGCACTGGTGTCGGCGTCCATCGACCCCCGAACGCCGAGCACGACGACACGCGTGAACCCGTTGTCGGCATCGAATCCAGATAGCGTCTTGAGGTCGACTGTCAGTGCCATGCCCGCCGCCACGGCCTCACTGTAGTCGACCAACCACTCCATGCCCGGCGGAACGTCGTCGGGCTCGACGGCGTCGGCCGTCTCCCCTTCGCGTCGCCAGGCCGATACCGCTTCGGGGCTCGGGCCGATCGACAACGGCTCGCGGATCGGCGGCCCAGAGACGGTCGTGGTGTGTGCCTTCCCGTCCGTGTCCTCCCAGGCGAGCCGCGCGAGCCAGCGATCCGGAAGCAGGCATGCACGCGGTTGTGACGTCCACGTGGACGGACGGCGATCGACCGATTCGAACGAGAGGGGGGGCAACTCGGCGGGTTGGGAGTCAGGCACCGGCGCGCCGAGTAGCTCGTCCGCGAACGTCTCGGGCGCCGTCGCGCGTATTAGCCAGCTCGCCCGTTCGGTTCCGAACCGCTCCGTGAGCTGTCGCCAGGCCGCCGTCTTGATCTCCCGGTAGCCGTCCTCGCCTGCCTGGAAGTCGGCCGGGTCGAGGTCGTTGACAAGTGGGCGAAACTCGGCGGGAACTGCACTTGGGTCCGGTCGGATCCAGTCGGCGTCACCGACGCCATCACCTGCGTCCCACCGGTCGACCTGCTTGTGACAGGACAGCCAGATGCGCGTCCAGAACGACCGCCCCCAGCGGACCTCGTCGTCGGTCAACTCGGGTTCGTGAGAGTCGACGTGGACCTGGTCTGGGTACACCCTGATTCGAAGCTCCTCGGTCTCCGCGTCGCTGTCGTCTTCGGGGCCGACGAACCGGGTCTCCAGGCGCACTGGTAGGAGCGCTACCGGCTGGCCGTCGAGGTTGGCCGCCGGATCATCGCGTTCTGCGAGGTACTCGGATTTGGTGTCGCCGATCCGTTCGATCCGATCGTCGCGGTAGGCCAGTGCAGCTTCGGTCGCAATCTCGAACACGGTTACGAGATCGTCGAGGAGCGCCAGTGCGTCCGTTCGCGACCCGCCCTGGATCGCCCCGAGGATGGCCTCGAACGCGGCCGCGACGTCTGTCCAGTCGTCCGTGTGTTCGACGTACGCCTCTAGGGCGTCGACGAATGACGAGACGGCGACTGTCAGTGCGGTGGATCGGATTCGATCGACGGCAGTCCGCGTCGCCCCGTCATCTGGACGCGGGAGTGGGACAGTCAGGTAAGAGAGTGTCTCCCCTCTTTCGGTTTCCTCGTCAGCGGGACTGAACCGATCGAATGCAGTCGACAGCGACGGCGGTATCCCGGTCGAATCGCCGCGACTGACGGCCTCGCGGACCTCGGTCACTGCCGCCAGGACCATCCCCACGCGGTTGCGCTCACGCTCTGCGCTCCGAAGTTCGGCCCGTAGTCGCGCGAGCCGCTGGCGCGGAGTGTCGTCGCTCACTGGCCGTCACCTCCGGGATCCGTGTCGGTAGCACCGCCCTCGCCACCGGACGGCTGCACATCGGTGTCGGGGAGGACGTCGTCGGCGTGGATGGCGACGCGGACGGGCTGCTGCCAGGTGATCCGCGCCATGTGTGCGGCGTTCGCGCCCCACTCGGCCGCGTCCGCCGGCGTCCACTCGTCTTCGTTCTCGTGATAGCGAACGCCGGCCTCGACTGCCCATTGTTCGCTGCCCGGGCGGCTGTCGGCCACGGATACGTGGGAGATGGAAGCCACCGTGTCGGTGCCATCGCCATCGGCAGGAAGGTGTCCCCACGAGAGCGCGCTCCACCCCACTTCGGCGCCCTGTTGCGCTGCTACGTCCGTGAGCCGCTCGATCTTCCGCGTTCCGCTGCTGGTGTAGGTGATCCCGTATGGCCGCTGGCCGACGTCGCCCTGGTCTTCGTCGAGTCCGAACCGGACCTCGCCGGGCGCTTCCTCCAGGACGAAAAACCACCCCTCGTCCTCCACTTCATGTGGGATGTCCTCCGCCGGGCCACCATCGTGGTACGGCCCGGCCACGGCCTCCGCCACGGAGAGGTCGAACCCCAGGAACGTGATGTCAGGCTCGATCGATCCCCGGAACACCGGGAACCTGACGTCCGTTTCAGGTGTGGGCGTCTCCGGTGGTTCGATCGGCTCTGCGTCGTCCGGTGGCTGCGGCTCCCCATCATTCGGCGGCGTGGGATCGAACGGCGGCCGCGGATCCACCTGATCCGGCGGCTCCGGTTGCGGTTCGATCGGCCGGTCGGGTGGGGTCTTCGGCCCTCGCGGGTGGTCGTGGTCCATCGGTCGCGCGGCGGCAAGGCGATCGTTGTCGTTCGGTCCACTGCTCCGCGAGACGTGCGTGTTGGGAAAGGCGGGGACGCGGTCACCGTCGTTCTCGACGGCTTTCACCGCGTATACCGTCGTGTTCGGGTAACGCCGGAGCACTTCGCCCCGGATCAACAGCACGACCATCCCCTCGTCGGCGTCGTCCGCCGTATCAGAATCGTTGTCCGGCCGCCGACCGGGGCCATTCTCGCCGAGGTCGTTCCCGTCCCACTCGTCGAGCGGATCGACGTCGGCCGTGTCGGAGGACCCGGCGGCCGGATTCCCACCGTGGTCCCAGAATTGGTTAAAGTACGTCCCGCGGCGGTCGGTCGGGAATCGCCGCCACGTCAGTTCCCGGGCCATCTCGTGGTTCAACCCCGCCATGTAGGCCTCAACGAACCGTGAGTTGGTCACCAGCGCACCCATCGCGTTCTTCGGGATGGATCCCACGCCAGGTAGCAGGTACTCGGAGTCGAGATCCGCAAGTGACCGGAACATCGGCTCCGGGAACGTCGGGCTGGCGAGCACCTCCGCCGTCGGATCCTCGCGCTCGCGAAGTTCGGGGATGCCAGAGAGGTCGGCGGCCAGCTGGGCAAGCTCGGCCGTCGGGGCGAGTTGTGATGAGAGCCCGGCCCCGGCAGTGGTTAAATTGAGCGTGTGGTCCCTATCGTCCAGGACCCCCTCACGGGCCATTTCCTGGCTCTCGGCCGCCGCTGAGGTTTCCGTCGTGGGGGTTGCGTCTGTGTCTACCGCCTCGGCGGCCGCGCTCGGTCTCGGTTCGATGGGACCGGTGTCGACGTAGTCTTCGATCGTCGTGAGTGCTTCGAGTATGCTCTCGAGGTGCTCGTCGGCGGCGTCGAGCGAGGCAAGCACGCTCTCACGGTCGAGGTCATCGGACCGGAGGGCGGATCGTATCGCCTCCGCAGCGGTCAGTAGCTCGTCGTGCGTCGTACGGAGCCGCTCGACCAGCTCTGCCGTGCGATCAGGGGTTAGCTCTGCAGCAACCCCCTCGGGGTGGGGACCGGCGGCGAGGTCCGGCAGGAGCTGTTCGAGGTCGGCGAGCGAATCCGATCGGACGCGCTCGGCCTCCTTCACCAGGGTCCGGCTGTCCTGCACCACCCGCTCGGGCGGGGCTGCCGACTGCCCGTCCGACTCCTCGCTTCGGAGTGCCAGCCGGAGGGTGAGCACTCGAGCACGGGCGAGGAGAGTGTGCCTCGACGCGCTCCGTACGCGGCTGATCGTCCGAGCGACCAGCAGGTGGTCGCCCTCGGCGTCACCCCGCGCGGCGTGGAACGCCTCGGCCTCCTCGACCGTCATCACCTCGCCTCGGTCGTCGGTCAGCCACGCTGGTGACGGCTCGCTCGCGGACACCAAGCTGCGATCCGGGAGAAATCGGACGTCGCTCGCGACCTCCGCGTCGGCTGCCGCAGCGTCGGACAACGCTTCGACAACTGATTCTTCCGCCGCTCCATCTGCGTCGACGGCTTCCTCGGCTGCGCGTTGTCGCTCGTCGCTCATCGTCTCTTCGAGTCGGACGCGCCGGTTGAGGCCGTCGAGAGTTACGCTCAGCCCCCTCTTCGTCGCCAGCGCTTCGACCACGTCGTCGGCGTCGAACGACGCGGCGGCTCGGCGGGCAAGTGGCCCGTTCGAGCGGGTGAGCCGGCGGAATGCGGGAGAGGTCGCCTCGTCCGGCAGGGGCGTTCGTGATAAGACCGTCCGGAGCGTCGCGGATCCAGTGGTCGAACCGTCAAGGGCGTGATTTACGGGGTGTTCAGCCGTCGAGACGGGCATCCGGTTCTGTGCAGGTGCGGTGAACTGCAGCAGCGCTTCGGGCCGGGCGTCGGCGAGGTGGGCGTGGTTGCGCGCGATGCCGGTTCGACCGAGTTGCATCCCCCGGAGCCGGTCGTTTAGCTCCCGGAGATCGCCGGCCTGCGCCCACGCCGACGCAATCAACGCTTCCTGTCGGCGCCGGACCGTCTCGGCACCCAGTGCCGCCGCAACGCGGTACTGTGGATCGGTGTTTAGCGTGTGGAACCACGTCGGATGTGCCTCGGCGTCGTCACCCTCGGGCGCTGCCGGCGGCGGCTCGATCGTCGGGGCGCCGGCGTGCCACTGGCCGTACTTCGGTGGCCCGACGACGGGTGATCCCGCAGCTTCGTCGATCCCCTCCGGTACGTTGAGCAGCGTTCGAAACGCCTCCTGGTGGTCGTGGCCGTACGCATCGCCAACGGCGTCGGCCGATTTCAGCGCGCCACCCAGCGAGACTGTCGCATCATCGTCGTCTGCCGGGATTACGAGACTCTCGGGACCGGGATCGCCCACGTCGATAGTGCGGTAACCGATATCCGGGCCAAGCTCGACCGGCTCAAGCTCCCGGACGAGGGACTCGAAGTCCCCTTCCAGGCCCGTGCGAAACTCCCAGCTGTAGTAGACCGGAAGGCGCACGATTCCGTCGTCGTCAGCCTCCCACGCTAGCGTGAGTTGGTCTCGGTCTCGGTCAGGATCCGTCTCGTCCGCGCCAACAGACGTGCCGAGTCCGGCCCGTCGCCCCGTCTCGAATGTCGGCACGACGCAGGCAACGTATGCCGTCGCCGCGTCGAGGTTTCGCGGACATACCAGTCTGGAAACGGTCCTATCGGACGTCTTCGCGAGTTCGTCGTCAGGGTCGTGAGTGCCCGTCACCTGCGCGTGTGCCCACGCCCAGGACTCCGCCGGATTAGGTAACTCGACGACCGGCGTTTCGAGCACCGGTAGCGGGCCGGTCCCCGGCGGATCGAGTCTGACAGCGTCGCGGTCGCGCTCGACGCACACCAGGGTGAGCCACGGCCTGTTGCGACCAGAGTCGTCAGCCCGTTGCGGGCTGAACAGCCAGGGGAGATCCGGTCGGCCGAACTCGATGTGCGGAAACTGGTTCGGGGGGAATCCATCCGAGTCCTCGCTCGGCTCGACACGGACGACGTGCCGGCGGTCGAGTCCGACGACGTCGCCTGGGCCGTACATTCGAAGCGACACGTTCGCCGTTTCAGTCCGGTCTCCATCCTCGCCGCTTCCTCGCACGGTCAACTCGACGCCGAGCGAGCCGGGGTCCGCGACGTCCGTCGAGCCATCGAACGTGCTCGTCGGTCGATACCCACGTCGGACCGTCGGATAGAACGTGTACTCCGTCTGTCGTGCCATCCGCTCCGCCGCTGTCCGGTCGTGAGTAGTCATTGCAGTAGGTCGCCTACGGTCAGTGAGTGATCCGGTTCGTCGTCCGATCTGGCCTGACTCATTCCCCGGACTGCACTTGCCTCGACGACACGCAGGTCACCCTCGTCCTCCGGGTGTCTCGTAAGGTGGCGGTCGAGAGCCTGCTCGGCCTCCGAGCGACGCATCACCGTCGGCCGCTCTTCGGCAGATCCGATGGACGTCGGTGCGAGGTCGTCGGCCCGGACGACGACGTAGTTCGCCTCGTCCATCGAGACGGGGCCCGCCAGGTACGTCCCGCCCCGTGTCGCCGGTCGGTCGGCGTCGAGAAGCCCTGAGTCCCCCGGATCGGTGCGACCGGGTGGCTGCTCCGGGAGGCGGAACCGTGCGGACCCGGTCGTTCTGGTGTCGGCGCGCGCGACCGCGCTCACCGCAGAGAGGGCGTCGGCCGTCGCCTGCGGGATGGAGACGGTCGCCTCCGCCTTGGACGCGAAGCTTCCAAGTTCCGCAAGCTCCATCGCATGCACGTCCCGCCGTTTATCGATGACGCTCGTCTCGTAGGTCAGCGTCGTCGTCCGCGTGTTCGCCGTGACTTCGTCGGCCGTTTCTCCGCCGTAGACCACGCGTTCTGCCGTCACCTCGCGCCCGGCCGGGAGTCGCTCGAACGCGGGTCGAGAGAGCTTCTGAGTCTCAGTGAGGTCTTCGTACTGTGCCGGCGCGAAGTGCTCTCTGACCGTTCGGTCGAATGCGATCGAGCTGTCGTCTCCGTCGGTGCCTTCAATCGCGACGCCGTCGATGGTAAACTGCGTGAACTCGGCCGGTCGGGTGTTGCCAACTTTATCGAGCTCGAAGTCGAGCGGCACGACTGTTTGCCGGACGCCGAGCCGGCCGAGAGGATGGGCGAGTACACGTCCGTCGGCGCCGATGTCCCGAAGATTCACAACGGACTGACCGTCCGTGGGCCGCTGGGCCGTCCAGTTGTCCGGGTTCTCCAATGCCGCGACGAGTTTCGGCATGACTCGCGTTGACGGTAGCGGGGGACTCGCTCGCTCCGGGCCGACCGTGACGGTCATCGTCTCTGTCACGTCGAAGAAGAACAAGTCGACGTGGATCGTGCCAGTGACCCGCCACGGAGCCGGTCCGGAGACTGTGCCGTCGAGCCCGAGCGTCAGGCCCTTCCCGTACACCTTGACAGCGACCGTGGCACTGAAATCGACGACGAACTCGAACGGGTCGAACCGGAAGAGGGCGTCGAATCCAATCTCGCCCTCCACTGTCGCTGGACCCGCCTCCGCCCCTATCCAGACGTCTGCGCCCGTCTGTGCGGTGTTCGACGTGAGGGCGACGTACCCCTCAATCTCGAACCGGGGAAAGCCAGTCGATGGCGTCCCCGAAATGGCGATCCGGTCGAGGTCCGGGAGGTCGGTCGGGGAGTCGTACCGGGGATTGACACCGCCGACGGACAGCAGAAACCAGGGCTTCGCACCCCAACGCGAGCGCAGCGCCGCATCGCCGGTCGCCGTCCACGTCCCGATGTGGGAGTCGTATAGCGACGCATCGAACGCGGCGCGCTGCTCGGCCGGGACGACCTGGCCCGCGATGCCCACGTTCAGGTCGACGAGCGGATCGACGCCCGCTTCCGGAAGCACGGCGTTGACGCGGCCGAGGAGGGTGACGTCGGACGATGGGAACTGGACGACGATGCCGAGGTCGGCCGTGACGAGGGGCGGGGTTCCCCAGGCAATCTTTGCCATCGGGCCGAAGACGTGGTGGTCGCGCTTCGGCGGGAACACCGCCCCGAGGTCGCTTACGATCCGCGTTGCGTTCTCGACGGGGTCCTCCGGAAACAGGATGGACTCGAGCGAGCCCTGTCTCACGGCCTCGCCGAGCGCCGCCGAGCGGACCGTTCGGTTGACGCCGAGGAGCCCACCTACGCCGTTCAGCGTGAACCCGAGCCCGAGCCGAATGGGCGTGAACTCGCCAGCAACGAGGACGAGTAGCGAAAAGCCCTGGCTCTCGTCGGGGAGGCGATTGGTGAGCAGTCCAACGGCATTGAGCGCGAGGTCCCCGACCTGGAGCTGGACGACGCCTGCGTAGCGCTCGTGCTCGGGGTCGAACCGGAGGAAGCCGCCGCCGGTGACGACTCCGGAGTCGATCGAGAGCCCGATCCCGTCCGGCGGCTTGACGCCGACATCGAGGTCGATCGGACCGAGGTTCCCGTCCAGGTTCTCGGGGAACTGCACCTCGGCGACGACGCCCATCCGCGTGATTGTCCCGGTTACCGGACCGAACTCGACGTCGGCTGACGCCGCTCCTTCGAGGGTCACCTCGTCGGTGTCTGCACTGGGAACGACGCCGAGGTAGAGCTCCGTCAGGCGGACCGGCCCGAGGCGCCCCTGCTGGGGGAGCGACACCTCGTGGCCGCTGCCGCGCTCGAAGAACAGCCCCCGGTTCGACGACCACCCGACGGTCACGTCGAAGTCGTAGACCAGGCCGTCAGACGGGAGCATCGATGCGAGGAAGTCGTCGAGCTCGCTGGGATCGACCGCGAGCGTCCCCCGCGCGGGGAGTGTTACCTGGAAGATCGCCTCTCCATCGTCGAACTCGATTGAGGTGCTCAGTTCGGTGTACTGGACTGCGATTCGGCTCCCGTCCGGATCGCCGAGGAGCGAAACCCCATCGCTCGAAGCCCGCCCGTCGTACGCGAGTGCGACCTCGAGGTCGATTTCCGGCAGCTGCTCGCCCTCGCCGATGACATTGGCGCGCGTGTTGACCGTGTCGGCCGTGTCGGAATCCGGCCACGCAGCAATCCCCCAGTCGGTCTGTTCTGCGGTGCTCTCGACGTTGAACGTCCACCCATCGCCGAGGTCGACCGTCTCGCTCGCCGCGCCAACCCCGAACGGGACCACCACGAATCCGGGCAGGTCGTTATCGGGATTCCCCGGGATAGGGACGATACGAACACCGACCGACGTCGAGGCGCGCTCCTCGACGAAGCTCACAACCGGAATCTTCAGCTCCGGCTCGAGTTCGTTGGACCGCATGGGTCGACCCACGAGGTCTTCGACGACCGGTTTCGGCGGGTCGGTAAGCGTCGCCGGTATCCCGGCTCGCCAGCAGATCTCGCGCAGGTAAAAGAGTACCAGAAAGCCCGTGAAGTGTTCGGTTCCCCACCCCATGGCGTCAGCGGGAACGCCAACCGGGTCCCGCAGGAACGCCGGGAACTGCGAGAGGTCGAGCGTCGGGGGCCGGCCCTCCTCTATGACGCCGATCAGACAGAGGGCGTCGTGGATCGGCCGGTGGTCGCGATGGAGGTACGTGACCAGTAGGTAGTCAAGCACGCGGTCGCCGACTTCGCCCGAGTCGACGGCTTCGACATCGACGCTCCGAAGGTGACGGATACCGCTGTACGTTCCTGCAACGGCGTTTACGAGGTCGTCGACGTCGGTGGCGTCGATGTCCACGGCCGCTCCCTCTCGCAGTGGATCCAGGACCAGCCTGCGCAGCGTCGGCAGGGACTCGCCAAGGTCGTCGACGACGGCCGCGTGAAAGGCCTCGAGCTCACCTTCCTGGAACCCCTCCCCTGCGCCCGCTCGGTCCAGCAGTCTCGCGACGCCCTCAGGCCCCTCTCGGACGGCCTCGTCCAGTGGTTCGAACACCCGTGCAAACTCGACGAGCAGCGTCTCGGGGTCGAGCAGCGACGTCGTTGGCTCGCTAGTTCCCATGCACGACCTCCCAGGAAAGCATTACGGGCCTGCGCTCGCGGCTCACGATCGGGAGTTCTTCCGGTCGAACCGAGACCGTCCCCTGTCTCATGATCGAGTGGGCCACATGCGGCGGCACGTAGATCATCTCGACGTATCGGAATCGGAGGTCGATCACGCCTCCGATCCAAATGTCTGGGATGGGTTCGGGCCCCCAGCCCATCGCTCCGACTGGCCAGCCGAAGATCCGGTTGTGGCTGCTGCCGCTGGACATGTCCCAGACGCGGGCGCTCCACTCCGTCACAACGTCCTCTTCGTCGGGCCGAACAGTTCTAGCCTCGTGGATGTCCAGCGCGAGGTCGTTACTCTTGAAGTCCACATCCAGCCACCGACCGAGGAGTTTGAGAGCTGGGCTCGGCTCGTACGCCCCGAGCATCGAGCGCCACCTGTCGTCGACCGTCCCACCGTTCGTCCGTGAGAGAATCGGGGTGGTTTTCTGGGCGTCTGCGAGGCTGAAGCGATGCAGGTACTCGCCGGACGTGTTCTCGCTCACTCCAAGCTTTTCTGACAGAACATTGGAGCCGAGGGGCGTGTAGAGAACTTCCAGATCCCGATAGACCGGGAGGGGTCTGAGGAAGAGATAGCCCCGTTTCAGAATACCGATGTCCGCCTCGTCTGGATAGGCGTCCGAGGGCGAAATTTCGATCTTACCGACGTAGCGCTCCTCGTCCCCCGGCAGCCGCTCGTCCCTGTCCAACTCGATCGTTTCCACGCCGATTGGTCGAATGAGGCTGTAGAGCGCTGAGAGCTGCCTGCCGCAGTCCACGTCGCCCACCGGGTCGTTGGGGTCCGGGACGATTCGCCGGTAGCCGTAGGTCGACTCCCTGGGATCCAGGAAGTCCTCGGTGTCGAGAGTGCGCCATAGGGTGCCGAACCTCGTGGTCTTTATCCAATCGGCGACCGCCGAATCATCGAATATGCCTACGACGAGTGCACCGATGAGCCCGAGTGCGATTCCGACGACGAGCAGCGGCATTCCGATGACGAAAGGCGCAGCCATCGTCGCCACGCTGCCGAGTCCCATTATCGCGTACCCGGCGGCGGAGTCGAAGTCCCCACTCCGTATCTCTTCGACGAAATCGATCGTACTCAGGATCATGCCGACCACGTCGAGGAGCGACGCGACATGGGAGAGCGCTCGGCTCATGAGTTTGGCGTTCCGCGTGAGGCGTCGCCGGAGCGGCTCATCGGGGATTGTGTCAGGCAGCCGCTCCGGGAGGTATCTATCGACGATCTCGAGGCTCGCGATCGCGTCCGCGATGTCTTTGATCGCTTTGATCTGCTCGACAGTATCGGTCTTCGATGGGTTGGACAGGGTGGAGACGCCGCCGATCGCACCGAGGCTCTTCGACAGAACGACGAGCGGGGCCGTCCACCGCCCGGCAGGCCTGCTTCGCGCTTCGACGAGCGAATCGGTACTGACGAGCAGCACTTTCGCCATATTTTCTGTGTCCTGGGGCGTCCAGGTCTCCTCGAGCAGTGTCGGCGAGACGATCGTCGGTTCGTCGTATCGCGTCTCGGACCAGTCCGTCGCGTCGACTGCGGCCTGAATCTCGGTGTCGGTGAAGTACGTCGCGGTGACGATCCCGACGAAATTCGAGACGATTAGGTCGGGGTCCGGCATCTCGGGATCGGCCAGGTACTGTTCGTCCGTGGATCTATGTGCGTAAAAGTGATTCAGCCCGGGGAGTAACTGGAGGAGTGCTTGCGTCAGGTGCTCCTCGATCGAATCGGTCCGGATGTCGGGGTCAGCGTCGACGGTCACCCGCCCGTCGGCAGTGTAAAACCGGGTCAGTTCCGATGGCTGCTTTGGGAGGATACTGACCTTCCGTTTCATGGCCATTTCGATCGCCTCGTCGCCCCAGACGTACTCCTTTGGGTCTGACTCGTCTTCTCGTTTCCACGCCGGGCCGGGTCGCGCGAGCCGGTTCGGATTGAAGATGGCCATCTCTCTGTACTCGAAGAGATGTGCGAGAAATACTCGGCCCCTATGGCAGTGGGCGAGCCTGGCCGTGAGCCGCTCGACGATGGCGATCTGCTGATCCAGTGGTCGCTTGAGAAACTCGACATAGAAGGCGTTCGCCTCGCTGAGATCCGGCGGTTGAAACTGGTCCATACCTGCGTTCCACCACGCGATCCGCTTGTCGTCCTCCAGACTCGGCAGCCCGTACTTCATGCGGAGAATTAGCTTGTGTGCGCGAATTTCGACGAGAACGCGCCTGGAGACGATTTCGCGTCCGAAGTCGATGAACTCATTGCCGGTCTTCTCCGCGTCCTCCCACGTCACTTGCTTCCCCTGTTTAAGGGCGGAATCCTTCGCGTTGGAGATGTGGAGTGCGGTGTCGACGCTCGCGTCACCGCTCCAGTTCGTCTCGAGTTCGTCTTCGAAGTACTCACTCACCCCGAGGGCGTCGTACAACTCCTCCGTACTGGAGTCATCCGTGTGACGACTCCTGGTTACGAGTTGTTGGATGGTGGTCCACAGTTGGATTTTCTCGCCATAGTCCCGCTGGAACTCCTCCCAGTCGGCCAGCGCCGTGAGGTACATGCTGTGCTGGAAGCGTGCCTCCTCGAGTGCCCCGAATTCGCCCTCGCGTCTCGTGAACGGGTCCTCCCAGCCGGCCTGCGAGGCGGCCGACCCGCCTTCGGCCCCCATCTTACCACCTCGCCGATCGTGTGATCGATTCCCAGCGTGGTCGCCACACTGCTGCTGACTGCCCTCTCGATGTCACTTGAGGGCGCCTCTCGCCGGCAGTCACCGATCGTTTGCGCCCGTCCCGAGAGTTCATGCGTCTGCGAGTTTCCATTCGGAGCGTCCGTCCGCGTTCGTTGTCGACCTGTGCCGTGCGACGGCCGTAGACGCACAAGAAACGCTGAGTACTGACGACGCCCGATGGTCGTCCCCGCGCTCACCCGCTGGCGGCCGAGCGCCTCTACGTCTATGTGTCTATGTGGCTCTTCCGTCCTTGGGACGACTCGCGCGACTTTCCCCGCGGGTTCGCGCTGTTCGTCCCCGTGCTAGACGATTGTTAGCAGCCCACAAGCATAACCGTTACTCCTAGCCGATCCGAATCCGGATCGAGCCGGCCGATCGGCGGTCGTCACCGCGACCCGGCTCCGCGGCGCACCCCGACGCTCAGCTCAGTCGCATTTGCCGACGAAGTGCCATCCATTAGCGGTGCACTGGCTACGTCTCCAGATTAGTTGGCCACGTGCCAGGGACGGTCCTCGTTGACGAAGGTCATATCTGAAACGATTGCTCGGGTTTCTTCGGCAAACGTCTCATACAACACTGGTCTCTGCATTTCCTTCGCCAGTTTGCGGCCAAGGATGACATCTCTCTCTCTTGTACTACTTTGTCCGAAATGTCCGTATTTTTCACCGTTCCAGACGTATGAGAGCGAATGCAACACATCGAAGAGCAGGATGACCCACGTGTGATAGTCGATCGGTTGATGGGCCAAACCTGTCCCTTCTGCGACGATCGCCGGCTCGAATCAGAGAAGCACAAGGGTAGCCAGGCGGTCGTCTGTGAGGGCTGTGGTACGCCCATCGTGCAACTCTGATAGTTCGATAGCACAGCTGCGGTAACCATAATTAGTCGCTCTATCGATGAACAAGGCGAGTGCCTCGGGGCTTGTCCCCGAGGTACTTCATACCGAACATCGATACCGTGTCGTGCGGATGTCTGACTGACGTTTTTGGGGACCAGTGTAGTCATGACTGCTATGGCCACCCCCGATTCGACACCTACCAAAACGGACACGGGTCGACGATCCACTGGTGATGATCCCCTGTCGACATGGCCCGCGGCGAACGTAATTCGTCTCGTTGTACGTACGAAATCGTGGCTCGCGTATCCCTTGGCCGTGTGCTGGCCAGGTGCTGGCCACTTCTACCGCCGCCAGTGGACGCGTGGCTGCAGTTGGGCGGCGCTGTATGGGGCCGCACTTCTGTTTCTTAGCTCTGCAACGCTCCTCAGTAACGGCCAACTCACCGAGCCGGTCCTCATCACTGCCCTCCAACTCGAGACGGTCGCATTCGGCGACATGGCCATGCCATTCGCTGTCCTCATCCTCAGTGTCATAGACCTCTATGCCCGCGCCGTGCTCAACAACTCGAGCGAAAGTCCATCCAGTTCAAGCGAAAGTCCACCATCACCAATAGCAAACAACTGATACACTTACTCACCGCTGCTCGAACTAATACCGGATCAGACGGACCACGAGGACGGCGAAGGGCCATTGGAAATATACACGAGTGTGACGAGGAGACCGTTACTCACACTCATATCTTCGTCCGTAGAGTCAAAAAAATGTCTATCCGTATGATTATCATATAAATACAGTAAATTACGTGCAAGCCGACAAAACACAGCGTCGGGTTATCAGTCTGAGAAGATTCATAGATGGATTTCTTATTATTTTTCCGTATCGGATATTCTGATTAACCCGAACAAGGATTTACGAATGTCTAGCAAGTACTTTTGATGACGGCTCCCGACTCAACTGACCATGAGTGAAGATAAACCGCACCAGAACCTAGCGATTATCGGCCACGTTGATCACGGAAAGAGTACGCTCGTGGGACGACTTCTTTACGAGACAGGGAGTATCCCAGAGCACGTGATCGAACAGCACCGAGAAGAGGCCGAGGAGAAAGGCAAAGGCGGCTTCGAGTTCGCCTACGTCATGGACAACCTCGCTGAAGAGCGCGAACGCGGTGTCACTATCGACATCGCTCATCAGGAATTCGATACTGACGAGTACTACTTTACGATCGTCGATACACCAGGGCACCGCGACTTCGTGAAGAATATGATCACTGGTGCGTCACAGGCTGACCACGCTGTTCTCGTCGTCGCCGCTGACGACGGTGTCGCGCCCCAGACTCAGGAGCACGTTTTCCTCGCTCGGACCCTCGGGATCGACGAACTCATCGTTGCCATCAATAAGATGGACATCGTCGACTACGAGGAATCAACCTATGATGAGGTCGTCGGAGAGGTTAATCAACTCCTGAACCAGGTCCAATTCCAGACCGATGACGCATCATTTATCCCGATTTCTGCCTTCGAGGGCGACAATGTCGCTGAATCTTCCGACAACACTCCCTGGTACGATGGTCGAACCATACTCGAGGCACTGAACGATCTCCCGGTACCGGAGCCACCGACAGATGCACCACTCCGACTACCGATCCAGGACGTATACACGATTTCGGGTATCGGTACCGTTCCCGTCGGACGTATCGAGACCGGTGTCATGAACACGGGCGACAACGTCTCCTTCCAGCCCAGCGACGTGGGCGGCGAGGTCAAGACGATCGAGATGCACCACGAAGAGGTGCCAAAAGCCGAGCCCGGTGACAACGTCGGATTCAACGTCCGCGGCATCGGCAAAGACGACATCCGCCGCGGTGACGTCTGTGGTCCTGCCGACGATCCGCCGAGCGTCGCCGAGACGTTCCAGGCCCAGATCGTCGTCATGCAGCACCCGTCCGTGATCACCGCCGGCTACACGCCGGTCTTCCACGCCCACACGGCGCAGGTCGCCTGTACGATCGAATCCATCGACAAGAAAATGGACCCCTCGAGCGGCGAGGTCGCCGAGGAGAACCCCGACTTCATCCAGTCGGGTGACGCTGCTGTGGTCACTATCCGACCGCAGAAGCCCCTCAGCATCGAGCCGTCCAGCGAGATTCCCGAACTCGGGAGCTTCGCCATCCGTGACATGGGTCAGACCATCGCGGCAGGTAAGGTCCTTGAAGTCAACGAAGGGAATTGATACTTCGAGAGATAGTTGTCTCGCCGTGAAGGTGAGACTTCTGCCCTCGATCCGCTATCTGTTCAGCCGACATAGGCGCTGACGTAGGCGTAGTATGTCAGAATCGTCCCTTGCCGCTAGGTCTCGGTTCGCGAGTTTCCGAGCGTACCGGCAGAACGTCCGTTCGTCCAGCTCGTCAAATATCCCGTCCGAACCTGGTTCATCCCTCGAGCCGACGAGACTTCTTGCACAAACTCTCGAGCGTAGCAAGTCGAGAGTACGGTCTCGTGGCAATCGAAGACCTTGACACGAAGGGCCTTGTCGAGTTCGACGGCAACTCGAGAAACCGTACCGGGGCGGCTGGGGAACGTTCCTCCGGATGCTCAAGTTCGAGTGCGAACGCAAAGGAGCGCACTTCGTCGCCGCCGATTTGGCAGGCACGACCACAGAGTGTGGGGCCTATGACATCCTCCGCGCCGTAAACGGCGTGGTTTCCTCCGTGGGATTCTCAGCTGGTCTACGCGTCCCCGGAGGCAACATTCCGTCGGAGAGCGGTCGCACGGCGAACGTGTTGGTACGCTTCATGCCACAATTGTTTTCACGTCGAAACGTCAAACAAGTTTTGTGATACGTGACGACTGAAACGCCTCTGACTTGTTACATCTGTGGCCGCACCAGTGACAAGTGGATGACTGTGGATATGATTGGACTGTTCCGAGACCAAGCAGCGGCACGAGAACGGTTCGAGAAGAAGCACGACAAGCAACCAGAAAGCTATCTATTCGTGTGCCCTGACTGTGAAGACGAGAACCCGTCTCATGCCGAAAATAGCCGCGAGAAATACGGTGTGTACCAATGAGACCCGCGATAGATATTTTGTATGCACTCTACGGACGGGTGAACGACTACGCAGAAGCAACTATAGTAACCGTTAGAATTTTCTACTCAGGGATGGTTTCTGAGGGTAGTGGATCATCTCGACGAAATCTCCGTCAAGGAATTGCAAGATGCTCTTGACAACGTGGAGGGAAAGAAGCCGACACAACGGCTCTTAGCGGCAATATCGTACAAAAACGGCGTTACACAGACTGAACTAGCCGAGTGGTACGACGTTCAGCGACGCACGATCTATAGCTGGCTCAAGCGACTCGACATCGACGAGTCGCTTGAGCAGGCTGTAACTGATGCTCAGCGATCTGGGAGAAAGCGAAAGCTCTCAGAAAAACAGCGACAAGAATTCGAAGAAGCTGTCCACGACTCACCCGAAGAAGTTGGGGTTGACGCGCCGGCGTGGACGCCGGCGCTCGTCCAGCAGTATCTCGACGAGACCTACGATGTCGAGTACTCAATCCCGAGTTGCCGGCGGTTGCTCAAAGAGGCGGGATTGTGCTATCAAAAACCACGCCGCACAGCCGCTGAAGCTGAGGCTGACGAACAAGAAACGTTCCACGAAGAACTCAAAAAAAGCGGCGGGAGATGGACGCCACAATAGTCTGTATCGATCAAACCAAGAAATCCGTGCAAGTTGAGCCGCGTGCCGCGTGGTTTCCGCGCAGCACGCGGCCGGCCGTCGAATTGTCCGGGCAACGCGACTGGACGTGTCTCTTGGGCGCGATCACCGAGGACGGTGATCGATTTTTCTCTCGATTCGAAGAGTACGTGACCGCTGAACATGCGAAACATTTCATTCTCGCGTTATGCAAAGAGTTCGAAGATAACTTAGTCGTCGTGTTGGATGGAGCGCCGTATTTCCAGGCATCGGCCGTCACGGACCTGGCGGCCCGTGACGACCTCGCCTTCGTCACGCTACCAGCGTATTCACCGGAACTCAATCCAGTCGAAGAGTGCTGGAGACAGCTTCAATCAGCTCTTAGCAACCGATTCTTCGACTCACTTTCTGAGCTAACAACAGCGATCGATACCGCTCTTGACCAACTCTCTATTCCCAAAGTGAGTAACTATTTCTAACTCCTACTATAGCCTCTCACTCAATAAAGTGTATATCGAGGTGCTGAAAACCGGCCTCAATGCGGTGGAGACTCAAAACCAGCAGTAACGTGGCGGTTTCTCGCCGGAGCAGACGCGATTCACGCCCGCCCTGTTCGGCGCTCAGTTCCGACACGTATTGTCGGAACGCTCCCGCCTCACGGGAAGGGCGGGGACTCTCTCGCTCTCAAAGATAGCGTTTCGATGGCCAGGCCGCTGTGGGTCCGCGAACACGTTATCCCTCCCGTGGCTTCACGGCGGACAGGGACTGAAACGTTCTTTCTCGCAGCATCAAACACGTAGGAGCGGAACGCTCCGCATCAACGTTCTCAGAATCGCTCTGCGACTCTGATGGGCTGCGAAAATCGCGGCGTGATTTTCGAACGCGTGGAGACTGCGGACCCAACGGGAACCCATTTAGCTAAAAGAGAGGGCGTTAAGCCCCCGTCCTCAAGGAACGAACGGCGTTAGCCGCGAGCGAGTAGGGCGGGGTAGTTCACCTCCCGCAAAGCACGTTCTCGAACCAGGAAGCCCCTCCCTCAAGCGCGAGCCGTCAGGCGAGCAGTAGGATGAGGTAGTTCACTCGCCGCCATTAATAGAAATGTTAGAGACTGTAATGCCAACATTCTCGAGATCGATATTGACTCGGCCGATATCGTAGGAGTGGCCGTTATACTCGATAGTCACGCCATCAGCTTCCAGTGAAAACGAGTGAATCGTGTATGTACGCTTGTCAATCTCGACTGTCGGGAGGGCCTGACTCGAGATTTCGACATTATCAATAGAGACGTGCTTATCTTCAACTGAAATATCGACGCTACCTAGTTCCTCGGAACTCGTCTCAGCACCGTCTGCAGCCGCAACTGTGGCGACTCCAGTTATACTGACCATCAGGATGAGGCATATTGCGAGTCGTTGTGCCCTTGAACCCATATCTCGAGATACGACCGCTAAGCATATAAATTACATCTGAGTATCAGTTATCAATACGGACCTGGAGAAGGTACAGTGCAAGTCGGCAATAGCTGGTACTGACGGCGTAATACAACCGTTCGGCCCACTTTGCCCGGAATTCTGAGCAGGGCTGAACTCGGTGCGGTCCTCAATTTGAGCCTTGGGGTCGTCAATTTCGTCACGCAGTTCAGCAGCTTCGGGGTCATCATGCGTATCTCTCGCGGAGTTGTGGAGTTCCACGAGTACGCGGTCGGTGCGGTCAATGTGGTCACCTCGGCGTCGGCTGCCGGCCCAGACGATCAGTAGGGCGAGCAGACCGAGTAGCAGGACAAGCCAGAGGAACATTCAGCCACCGAATCCTCCCTGGCCGCCTATCGGTCCGTCACTATCGCGGTGGGTCTTGCGGGCGCCGTCGCGGGCGCGGCGATGAGAAGGATAGAACTGAGCATCGTTACTCGTCGGAGCGTGTCACGTAAGTCGATCATCGTTCGATCCCACTCGGAGAGTAATATTGTATTCTAAACACACTTTTATAACTATATGTAGTCGAGGACGGGCGACGGATATATACGTGTAAGGTCGAACTCGAGCGACTTCACCGTCTGTTAAAGGATCCGCATCGCCGCTTCGCTGACCGATCGAACCGGTCGTCTACGGCTGCCTGGTTTCGTTCATAACGGATCCAATATCCACCACTGTTCAAAGCTGCTTGTCACGGCCGACGCGAGCAATGATCGTTCGGCCCTGTCGCCTCGACGGTGAGCTGTGACTGGGCTACCGTTCCAATATTGTATACAGTACACAAAATCGTTATAACTGTGGAGTCCGTATGTTCACACGGTGAGCGACACTGAGGACGACGAACGGCAGCGGATCCGCGAGCAGAAGAAACGAGAGCTGCAGAAACGCCTTGAGAACGGCGTGTATCTCGATGCGGCCGACGCCGACGAGGGGAGCGACGCACCTGATGCGTCGAGTTCCGCAGTCACGCTAGGTGGCGGTACTCAGCCGTGACCGGTCTCCCCGCGAAAGATCGGCGGCACGACCACGCCGAGACTACACAGCGACCGCTTTCAATTCGATTATGTCCACTGACTGGAAACGCGCGATCAAAACGCAACGAGAAAAGAAAGACCGGTATTTTGGCGGTGATCCACACTCGCCGATTCCACCGGACGAGCGCGAGTCGTTCGACGGCCTCGAGTACTACCCGATCGACGAGGCCTACCGGTTCGAACTACCGCTGCACGAATACGACGATCCCGACCGAGTCACCGTTGGAACGAGTACCGACGGCGAGCAGGAGTACCTGCGCTGGGGCGAGTTCCGGTTCACCGTCGACGGCGAGGGAATAGTGCTGCAGGCCTATAAGGCGGATCCGGCCGACGAGCGGCTCTGGGTTCCGTTTCGGGACGCGACCAGCGGCGACGAGACCTACGGCGCTGGCCGGTACCTCGACCTCGAGGAAGACGGCCACCGGACGGACGACGGAAACTGGATCCTCGACTTCAACGAGGCATACAACCCGACGTGCGCGTATTCGGATCGGTATGAGTGTCCTCTCCCGCCGACGGAAAACTGGCTCGAGGTTCCGATCGAGGCCGGCGAACGTACATATCACTGATACTTATACCGTGTGACCTCCCCCCTACCGCGCTCGGCCCTCCCTGGCTCTCGCCTGGTGTGGGTGGGGCTTCCAGTTTCTCTGTTGGAACGTGCAGGAATAGGTCAACAGCGTCTACAAGTCGCGGAGCGTCTCGTGCGGCCCGGCAGAACGCCATAATGATCAAGATAACTTTTGCAAATATGGACTGAGGAATTGATCGATCCAGGACTTGGCAAATCCGAGTCGGTCGGTAAGGGTGTCGAAGAGACGGCGAGCGAGAGTTCGGAACGCGCTCTCGCTCGCCACCACGATTGGCGAGGCAGTGCGTTTGAGGACTTTCCAGACCTGTTCAATCGGGTTGAGGTGCGGTGAGCCGACCGGAAGAAAGACGAGATCAATACCGAGTTGATGTGCGCGCTTGCGCGTGTGTTCACAGATGTGAGACGAGAAGTTATCCAAGACGAGCAGAATCCGCGTTCCCGGATTCTGCTCGCGGACTTGCTCCAATAGCGCACAGATGTTCTCTTTCGATTGATCTTCAGGGAACGTCAGGACACTTTCGCCGTTGAGCGTATAGCATCCGACCGCTGGTTCGTCAAGCTTCACCAGCGGTCGTTCCAGTGTCGGATCATCAACGTACCACAGTCGATGCGAATTGTCGTATGGTTGTGGATGCGAAGCATCACAAAAACCGACGACAGTTCCCCCATCCGTGCAAATATCGTCGTCGAGGACCCATCCTTCGTCCTCATCATCAGGACGCTTGTTATGTGCCGTCTCTGTCTCCTCGTCGAACGCGTCTGCGACGCGTTCTTCGAGGATTTCATCTGCGTTTTCTGGCCGAGAGGGGCGCTTTGGACGTGGTTTAGCGTAGGACAGACCGAGATTCCGGAGGAATCGACCGAGATAATCCGGATGGTACTCTACACCGAACTCTTCGTCCAAGAGCTGATGAACTTCCTGTGCTTTCCAGGGTTGCCCCTCCCGGAGAAGTTCTAACAGACGCTCTTGTTCCTCGTCACCGAGCTTCGGGGGCCTTCCGCCCCCGAAGTTCGGTGTCAACTGACCAAGTCCGCCATCGTTCCATCGACGCGCCCAGCGACTTCCAGTCGACGCAGATTTGCCAACGTCGTCGGCTGCTTCCTCGTACGTTGCTCCCTTGTAGAGACGTTTGACAAAGGTGAGTCGCTTGATGATCTTTGGATCGTCTGCTTCGTCCAGCAGACGATCCAACTCCTGCTCACTTAGATGACGAACAAGATCGCCTCGCCGGTCTCCTCCCATTACTCGCCCGTCTCAGTCTATGCCCATAACTTCCGTCACTCATTACGGCGTTCTGCGGACGGTTCCAGACTCCGCAGGCGATTTCCCGTTATGGCGGTTCGGAGCGTCCCACTCCTCCCGAATCGACACTCGGCCGCAACCGACGGTGCACGCTTGTTGTCGCGTTTGAACACCGCCGGAAGCGTGGCGAGCATCGTACCACATCCATTCAACGACAGGATAATAAAAACCTATCTGAGTGCAAGAAACGCGTGCGAGCGGTGTATCCCCACCCTGCTCGCATCTTCGACACTCGTTGAAAAAGGAGGCTTACCACCCTCAACCACAGCTAATTTGGCCGTCCTGCCGCTATCTTGTCGCTTTCGAACAACTGGACTTAGGACGGCTGTCATCGGTCGTATAAATAACATCTCGATGCCGGTCTAATGCCTCACGGAGAGCGTTGGACTGATTGAGTCTGTACCGGTAGTTGTAGTGCATGGAGGCCGTCATAGAACGATTTGCGTGTCGTTTCTTTGCCCCATTCGGCCTGTACTATCTCACTCCGGACGGAATCCACAAAATATTTATACAATTACTCAACTAATCAAATCGTTGAATTTAGTGATTCGCCACCAGTTGTGCTCACACTCGCGTCCCGGCTCGATTCCTCTCGGCGATCAGTGGTCGAGCGTGTATCCCGTGTCACAGCGGGCGGGACGCCTCCCCGAAGGGGGTGGGAAGAACAACGATGGTAGATATCACACGACTCAAAGCAATCGCCACAGTTGGTGGCCTGGCGATTCTTGGTGGGTATGTCGGCGCTGGCGATGACAGCGGCGCGATTGACGACCGATGACACACAGCGACGACAACTCTCGACTGAGCTTCAGCAGGCGAACAGCACTCGGACTGACCGTGACTGGCGTCGGCAGCCTCGCAGGCTGCCTCGACCTGGTTGCCGACTCGACATCCGTAGAGCCAGACGAACCGATCGACCACGACGATGCCGTGGACGCGGACGACGAGGATACAGACGTGGACGAGGATGCACATGACAAAGAGGAGCCGGTGCGCGAAGAACACTCGGAGCCAGACGACTCGACCGACGAGACGTCGGAGGAACCGGATCCCGAACTCGAGTCTGAGCCAGAACCCGAGCCTGAGCCCGAACCCGAGCCAGAACCTGAGCCAGAACCCGAGCCCGAACCAGAACCCGAGCCCGAGCCAGAACCTGAGCCCGAGCCAGAACCTGAGCCCGAGCCAGAACCAGAACCCGAACCAGAACCCGAACCAGAACCCGAACCAGAACCCGAACCAGAACCCGAACCCGAGCCTGAGCCCGAGCCGGAACCGAAGTCGAATGGCCTGCTCGTATTCACGTACGACGACAGTCCAATCGAGGACTACAGCGAGACGTTCCCGGTTCACGAGGAATTTGGCGTGCCGGGCTGCATCGCGGTGAACCCGGCAAACATGGGCGAATCCGATCTCTGGCTCACGCCCGAGAAGGCCCATGAGATGCAGGACGCGGGCTGGGGGATTATGAGTCACAGCTATCGGCACCGCCCGTATGGCCAGATCCCCCTAACTAAACCCATGTCAAAAGGTGACGAGAAGGTCTACGTCGAGCGCAACACGCACGGGCGCTTCGCGAACGATCCACTCGTTGTCACTGACGACACGTCACGCTTCGAGACACGCGTGGTCGAGCGCGGCACGGATGCTGATGGGGAGTATATCGTACTGGAGGAGCCAGCGGGCGTTGATATCAGCGCGGATGGCATCGTCCACTACCCTCGTCTGTTCCTGCGGGAGAAACTGGAGAAGACGGACGAGCAACTCCGAATGTGGGATCTCGACGTCTTCGGCTTTGTCTACCCGTACGACCGGTACTACGGGCCTGCCGAGGAGATCGTACGCGACCACTACGACGCGGTGGCGAACCACCGTTGGAGTCAGGGCCACAACGATCTCGACGCGGATCCGACGACGTGGCGGCGACAGTACATCGAGACGAATCGCCTCTCGGAGTCGGATGTCGAGGAGTTTCTGGATACGGCCGTCGAAGAAGAGTGTGTCGCGATCGTGGGCGCCCACTCACAGTACGACACGCTACCTGCCTCACGTGTGCGGTTCGTGATCGAGCAGGCGCTGGTTCGTGATCTGGAGATCGTGACGATACAGGAGGCCGTCGAGCGGACGGCAGAGTATCGTTAACTCTCTGTTCGCATTCCTTTTTGACGATTGCTCTTGGCCTCAGTGAGAATGCTCAAATCGATTCTGAAGAGATCTATGAGGTCCTCGTCGGGGCGTACGCCGACGGGACCTCGGTCCCCACACTCGGCGAGAACAGGAAAGATTCACCTCACCGAAACACCGTTCTGTACAATCTCCGTGAGATATTCGACCTAGAGTCGGTTGAGCAAGTTAGGAACATGTTGCTCTAGAAGGGTTGATAGCGAGATCGGTTATTTCTATAGTTATCACAAATCCGGTCGTCGATAGCAGAGACTCTTCCCAGTCGCTGTCGGTGGATAGATCGGCGTGGTAGCTCATGGCACCCCTCCTAGGATAATAAACATTGTTTCGGAGTCGTTATCGACCAGCCTGCTGGAACGGCCGTGGATCCCCGCTCACTTTTTCGGCCGCTCGCGTGAAAGAGGACACTATGAACGTCACTCTTCTCAGTACGGGCGGAACTATCGCAAGCACGGAGACGAATGCCGGGGCAAAACCAACGCAGTCGGGACTAGAACTCCTCGAGGCGGTCCCCGAACTCAAGTCATATGCGACGTTTTCAGTCGAATCGGTCGCGCAGATACCGAGTTTCGAGATGGATGCTGCGACGCTCGAGGATATCGCCGGTCGTGTAGGCGAACTCGATGCCGATCCCACAGTCGACGCCGTCGTCATCACCCATGGGACGGACACGATGGAGGAGACAGCCTACTACCTCGACGTCACCGTTCAGCCGGAGACGCCAGTGATTCTGACGGGTGCCCAGCGTCGACCGGACGAGGTGAGTCCAGACGGGCCGAGCAACCTCCTGACGGCAGTTCGCGCCAGTGAGGCGTTTGCGGACCGCGACGCCGACGGGACATTCGTCGCGTTCGACAAGGAACTCTACAGCGCGCGGACAGTGACAAAAGTACATACGTCCGCCCTAGAAGCGTTTCGTTCGCGGAACGCGGGACCGGTCGCGACGGTCGACCGCAACGACGTCGTGATCCACCGGCCACCGCGAAGCGAGACACGGCCGATCGAGACGACATCGCTCATGGCGACCGTCGTCACGATCAAGAGCGGCAGCGCTGTTACCGGAGACCTCCTGGAAGCCGCTCTTGAGAACGATACAGACGGCATCGTGATCGAAGGAACGGGGCTCGGGAATACGACGGCGGGCATCGCCGACGCTGTCCACGACGCGATCGATGCTGGCGTCCCCGTCGTGGTCACGTCACGCTGCCTCGAGGGACGGGTCGCGCCGGTCTACGGCGGCGATGGAGGCGGTGAGCGCCTCCGCGAGTACGGCGCAATCTTTGCCGACGATCTCTCCGCACAGCAGGCCAGACTTCGACTGGCACTGGCGCTCGAAGCGTTCGACGACCCAGAGGCGATCCAGGCAGCGTTCACGTCTTTCGACCGATCACAGTCAGCGACCGATCAGACGTAGTCGCTCTCGCTCTCGTACACCGACGGATCGTCTTTGAACGTCTCGGCGATCGTCTCGAGGGTGACAAACCGCGCGTTCTCGTGGCCCTTGACGTACTGGATGAACTCCTCGAGGAGGGGGATCATGTGGGGCAGGCCGTGGATATCGGGATGGATCGTGAACGTGTAGACGCCCGCGCCACGGCGATTGTAGAGATAGTCGAACTGACGCTTGTAGTACTGCTCGTACAGCATCTCCGGATCCTTGTACCCGGCGTGGTAGATCGGCTGCTTGATGAACAGCATCGGCGGGATGTCGTCGCGATACCAGCTGATCGGGATCTCGACGACGTCGGTCTCTTCACCGTACTGGTATGGCTCCATCCACGTCTCGGGCTCGTTGTCGTACTGGATCTTCTTCCAGCTGTCGCCCTTGCGCATCCAGCCAGGTTCGAACATCCGTTCCATCAGGCTACTGTCGTACAGGAAGCCGTGTTTTTCGACCAACTCTGGCGTGTTCTCGCTGAACTCCCACCAGCTGGCGCGGTGACCGACCGGCTCCGAACCGGTGACGTCCTCGATGAGATCGGTCGAAACCTCGATGATCTCGTCTTCTTGCTCCCTCGAAAGGTCGGTCGGGTTCTCGTGGGAGTAACCGTGAACACCGAGCTCATGGCCAGCGGCCGCAATGGCCTCGATCTCGTCGCGGAAGGTCTCGATCGTGTGACCGGGTACGTACCACGATGTCCGTATATCCTGATCCTCGAAGAGTGCGAGCATGCGCGGAATTCCTTCGTTTCCGGCGGCCAGTCCTCTAGAGAGGTCCGCAGGTGAGTCCGCACCGCCGTAGGAACCCAGCCAGCCGGCGATGCAGTCCGCATCAACACCGATCGCAACATCGACGGTACTCATGATGCAGCAGTGACTCTCACGAACTGGCGTAAAAATATGTATCACGGCCGTCCGTGACCGTACTGCGAATCGACTGGTCGGACCGTCGACGGAGACCACGGTACTGCCATCGCATATCGGCCGCAAGTTCGGAAAAACTCGGCGACCCAGACGCGGTATTAAGACACAGGGTGTCGTTTGTTCGACGTGATTTCGAATGCAGCTGCTCGTACTCGGTGACCTCCATCTCGGTGAGGACGGATTCGTCGTCGACCCACACCCGTCGTGGGACCGGTTCGACGCGGTCCTCACCGTCGGTGACGTAGCTCATTCCCGTGTGACCCTGACGGACGGAAAACCGCAACAGGAGGAACTGGTCGGCGTCGAGGAGGCGCGAGTGTTCTTTCGACGACTGGACGATCTCGGCGTTCCGGTCTTGACCGTCCCCGGCAACCACGACTACCGTCGGCACACAGACCTAATCCGTGGGACGACGCAGGTACGGAACGTTCATCGCGAGACGTGTGCGCTCGAAGGGTATCACGTGGTCGGTCTTGGAAGCGAGAGGTTCGACGACGGCCCCGAGGTCCGATACGATCCCGAAGCAGTGGCCGAAGCGGACGATCCGGACGCCTGGCTCGAGCGGACGCTCGACCGTGCCGGTTGCAGCGAGGCGGACGCGATTCCCGCCGAATTGGGCGACCGAATTGGCGAGTTCGAGAGCCAGTTCGCTACCTACACCGACCGGTACGAGACGCTCCAGTCGCTCGTGACCGAGGCCGAGGCGAGTGCTAGACGGATCGTGCTTACCCACGTCCCGCCGTTCGACACCTCGCTCGATCGCATCACGAAGTCCGTCCCACGCATCGGCGGCCGCCACTGGGGATCGATCGCGCTCAAAAACGTACTCATCAGACACGATATCTCGTTCGTCGCATGCGGCCATATCCATGAGCGTGAGGGTGTCGAGACTGTCGCCGGGACGACCTGTCTCAATGCGGGTTCCCGGAGTGCCTACGCCGTGACACTTGAGGGAGAGGACGTTTCGATCACCGATGTCGAATCACCGGTCGAGTAAGTGAATCTCTATTTAAATGGTTTTGACCACCCACATCACGAAGAGAATGCGTTCAACCGTCCCTCGATGCTATCGACAGGAAAGTCGAAGCACCTCGTCGTGACCGCGAAATACTTCTCTGTTGAATAACAGTGGTTTGGTGAGGAGCCACCGCTGGAGTTGCCTTGTGAACTGCTGACGTGAGGGGCCTCAGAACCGGCGTTGCTTCATCTCCGGTCAGAAGGAGCTAATCAACACGGCAGAACATTGCACAACTCTGTGATCCACTGTGTGATATTTGAACATGCCCGTCAACCGCCTCGAATTTCTGTGAACCGTCTCGGAACCAAGCCCTGTAGCCGTTGCCTCAACTACCTATAAAATTCCTTCCACGACAGGAAAGCCGATTCCTGTTTAAGAGGGATGGTAACGAAGTTGGTGATATGAGTACTGACGAGGCACAAGATTTCGATCCAGAGGCGCCTGAAGAGCGGGAAATTGGCCGTGAGATGGTCGATCAGAGCACGGGGCTCGGGTCGGTGATGGCTCACTGCTATCGCGGTGAGATGAGTCGCGTCACGACGTGGCGCCAGCGCTTGGATGAGACGACCAAATGGGCGGTGATGATTCTTGCTGGGTTGCTCGCTTACGGGTTTTCGACGAGCGGGACGCCTGCCGTGTTGCTCGCCGGTATTGTCGTTGTCGCCATTTTTCTCGTAATCGAGGCCCGTCGATACCAGGACTACGACATCTATCGCGCACGAGTTCGGCTCCTCCAAGAGAACTTGATCGCAAACGCACTCGATCCATCACAGGGTGTCGAGCACCGGAATTGGAGACGTGAACTCAGCGAAGATTTCCGCAATCCGACCTTGAAAACACCGTATTTAGAGGCACTGTCGAGGCGACTCCGTCGAGTATACCTCGCGTTATTATTCGTCTTGCTCGCTGCTTGGCTCTTCCGTCTTACGACCTTTGGGGGCGATGGAACGTGGGTGAGCAACGCCACGATCGGATCAGTCCCTGGATACATCGTGATCGCATCTGTTGGAGCATTCTACATCGGAATACTTTGGATTGCGTTTCGCCCACACCCTCGGCGTTCGAAAGAGGAATTCGATCGAAAAGAGGTACAGGAAGGCAAATGGAAAGATTCGGATCGAGAGTGACGGAACTGTAGTCGGTCTCCGGAGTACGGTTCGAGTCACGGACCGAATCCCTATCGAAGTGGCTTTTCACAGTTTCAATCGCGGATATTGACAGTTCGAGGAAACGCTCTGCTCGAGGAGTTGGACGATAGCCGGCTTCCCCTCCAGCACACCGTCGTTGTCGAGATGACCGCTGTGCTCGCCACGCCCCATGGTGGTTGTACTCCAACAGTTCATCTCACGGATTCACGCTGTATAGCTGCTGTGCCCTCGAGGTAGACACATACTACGGGAGTAAGTGTACTGCTGATCTGTACTCAGAGCATACACGAAGTAGTCGTTTGACGCCAATAGTTATTTAGCGAGTTGTAATCCACCGGTTATATGGATGATTCATGGCCAAATATACTGCTGATACATGGACATGACTTCGGACAGTACCTCGGTTGTTACGGGATCGACATCGAGACACCGCGAATCGATCAGTTAGCGGATAATAGTGCGCTATTCGAACGACATTTCGGGAGTGCCCCTCAGTGTTCTCCCAGTCGTGGGAGTCTTATGACTGGACGATTTCCCCATGTGAATGGATTGATGGGTCTGGCGCATGGCGGTTGGGAACTTCACGATAACGAACGTATATTACCGCAGTACCTCAGTGATATTGGCTATGAAACACACCTGTTCGGTCTTCAGCACATCACTCAGGATACGGATCGACTCGAATATGATTTTGTTCACACAGAAGGCAACCTCTATCCGGGAGTGAAGCCGGCAGTCCACCAAGCTAATCGAGCCCATAGTGTCGCGTCGGTTGTTTCGTCAGTTCTCGAAACCTCTGCATACGAAACTCCATTTTTCGCGTCGATTGGATTCTTCGAGTGCCACCGAGTTGAGGATGAAGATGGCCGGTTCGGATTTGATGCCGAGTATTATAATACCGATGATCCAGACGATATTCAACCGCTCCCGTACCTTCCGGACCGACGGGGAACTCGCCAAGATCTCGCGGAAATGCGCGGGATGGTATACGCCATCGACGAAGCGGTCGGAGCGATCCTCGACGCACTCGAGGAGGCTGCAATCATCGACGAGACGCTCGTAATAGTGACGAGCGAACACGGCATCGCGTTCCCCCGTGCGAAAGGATCCTGTTACGATGCTGGAATCGAAGCGACACTCATAATGCATTATCCGGGCGTCATCGAGGGCGGTAAGCGATATGACGAACTCCTCAGCAACGTTGACATTCTTCCAACTATCCTTGATCTCTTGACCGTCGACGTTCCTGGAAATCTCGATGGGCGGAGTTTTGCAGATATGATCACCGACAGCGGGGACAACTACGACGAACGAGACAGAATTTTCGCCGAAATGACCTGGCACGACATGTATAATCCAGTTCGAGCAATCCGGACGGATCGATACAAATACATTCGGAGCTTCTGGCGCCTCCCGAAGGTCTACCTTCCAACAGATGTATTCGCGAGTGAGGCTGGTCGTGGGGTCCGTGAAAGCTATGGTGTTCCTACACGAAAATATGAAGAGCTGTACGACCTTCGAGATGCACCACAAGAAGACGACAACGTAGTGAACGAACCACGCTATCAGGACGTGCGAATGGACCTCTCGAAGCAGTTATATGAGTGGATGATAGGGACAGAAGACCCACTGCTCGACGGACCTGTCGAGCCAGGCGACTACGCCGAGATTCAGATGTGGCCACACAACGACCCTTAACGCTCGGCTTAGCAAAATCTATTGATTCAGGTCAATAGAGATAGTTTGAATGGATCCTCTGTGTCAATCTTATTCACGACGTCGTAGGCCTTTTCGGTTCCACGGACGGTGATCGTCGTCGCGTCATCGATTCGCACTCCAGCGTCAACGCCTTGGGTCCAGACGACGCCCCGTGGAGAGATGTGTTCGTCCGATTTCAGACGTCAAACGTCGTCCTAGCCCTGGTTTTACAGAGTAACAATTTGTTACAATATGGACGGTATCCCTTTCTCGGTGCGCCGTGTGGAACTAGACATACGATGGACAAAATCACCTCCGACGAGGACGCAACATCGGATTCGTCAACAGACGACGGCTCGCCGACCGTAGATACGCGTGAGTTCGCTGGTCACCCACCACAGTCGATCGCTGACGTCCGGGAGACCTACCGGGAACAAGCTGCGATGATCGATCGAATGAGTTGGCTGAACAGGTTGCTTACGGGCCGGTATCGACAGCGACTCTTCGGCGCGGCCAGTGGTCGTGTCCTAGATGTCGCCTGTGGCGTTGGCACGAACGCTCGGTACCTTCCGGCGGGCAGCGAGTACGTCGGCATCGACATCAGTACCGAAATGTTGGCCAAGGCAGAGCAGCGTCTCGAAGACCACCCGCGCGAGACCAGGTTCTACGAGATGGACGCCCAGGATATGAAGTTCCCCAACGATAGCTTCGAGACGGTCATCTCGTCGTTATCGACGTGTACGTTCCCAGATCCTGCCGAGGCACTCTCGGAAATGGGGAGGGTCTGTACACCAGATGGACAGATCCTGCTCTTGGAACACGGCCGGAGCAGCGTCGACCCGATTGCCCGGTTTCAGGACTGGCGAGCCGATGCGCACTTCGAAAAGCACAGCTGCCGCTGGAATCAGAACCCCCTCAAAACGGTCTCACAGTCCCCGCTCACGATTGTCGAGTCGTCCACTGCACTCCTCGGGAGTGTTACCGCGATCAAGGCCCGCCCAGAGTGATGAGTGTCTCCCGCACCACTGGTTTAGCTGTAATTGAGGGCGCTAACCCCCCTTCCTCAGCGAGCGCCGAAGGCGCGAGCAGCGAGGGGAGACAACGCCCGCACGTCTTGGTTTCGTGTGAATCGGCGCCCTTATTATCATTTCGGTAGAAGATGAAAATAAGATGCTCACCACGCTTCCGGCGGTGTTCAAACGCGACAACAAGCGTGCATCGTCGGTTGTGGCCGAGTGTCGAACCGGTAGGAGCGGGACACTCCGAACCGCCCGTAACGGGAAGCCGCCTGCGGAGTCTGGAACCGTCCCCAGAACGCCAACAGCGTTCTGCCGGGCCGCACGAGACGCTCTGCGTCTTGTGGACGCTGTGGGATCTGTTCCTGCACGTTCCGACACAGAAACAGGAAGCTCCGTCCTCAACAAGCGAGGGCCGGGGAGGCCCGAGCGCGGGAGGGCGGAGTAGTTCACCAGTCGTTTTCTGCTCTGTGCTGCGGCGGAGCAGGCTGTGAAGTTCACGCATGTCGAATTTCTGTTCCTACCGACAGAGTGTAGTATGACCGTCCCCGGTTCTCGTCCGAAAGCAGTACCGAGAATTTCTGAGTGCCGGGCAACGTGGCGACGTTTTTGGCTTACTTGAGCGTCAGATCTCGTTCTTCGAGCACCGGTACTGACGCGTAGACACACACTGGAACCTGCATTTCGCCGTGTCGCTCAATCTCGTATACGTTCTCCACGATCACGGCGACGAGTTCGTCCTCACTGTGGACATCCCGGAATTTTGAGCGCAACGAAATCGACGTGCGGATCGCGGATGCAACGTTTAATAATGAGAAGGAGATTGAATAACAGGAGGAACTATATCTCAAGAGCGAACGAGCGCACAAGACGATCAATCGATCCGTTCGATTATCGGACCCGGTCGATGAAGAAGGTGTCTCGGCGGCGTACTATAACGGCGTACTCACGATCACACTGCCGAAAGTGGAACCGACGAAAGCCGGCGGGAACAAAATCGTGGTCCAGTAATCCCACGGACATACTCGGATCGCCGGTAACGTATCGCGGATTGTCGTTGCGTCCAAGCGCCTCGCCCCGAGCAGCCCCACGGTCGAACCGTCGCGCCGAACGTGATGAGAATCATTGAAGAGACGGTTGGTGGATTCCATGGAAGGACTGTAGTGATTTGGCAAATTTCGATATTTGAGTGGTGAAAATTTCCTGCTTTCACTCTTCGGAGGCACGACGGGATTTTGGCGTCAGCGTACGACGGTAACCGGAACGGTAGCCCGCTCGACGATTGATTTCGCGACACTGCCGAGCAGTAGTTCCGCACGTCCAGTCCGCCCGCGGTGGCCGACGTAGATTCCGTCGAATCCCTCGGCCTCCGCGAAGTCGGCGATTTCCGTGACTGGATCTCCGTACAGGAGTTCTCCCTCGACGTCATCGACGATCTCGAATGCGTCATCGAGAACGTTAGAGCCCCGTTGTTCGGCGTCCTCGATGTTCTCGATGATCAGTCGCTGTTCTGCCTCTGAGAGTGTGGATACGGGTTCGTTTCCTCCCTCGTCGTAGGCGGCGGGATTTACGGCGTGGACCACCGTTATCGATCCTCCTACCGCGGCCGCGATATCAGAGGCGTACTGGAGCGCGTTTTCGGCTTCGTCGGAGCCGTCAACGGCCACGAGGAACTTCATGGCTTCAAGTTCTCCCCGGAGCCAATTAAAACGATCCCCGAACTGCCAACCGTCACGACGTCGGCGTTGCGAAACCCGAGTCGCTGCGAAATGCCCCACTCAGTCTAGCGCAACCTGCTATACCCTTCGAACCTGTTGAGTCCGATGTGCGAGAAGCGAGACGATGTACAAAAACATCCTCATTCCGACTGACGGCAGCGAGGGGACCGAGCGAGCGATAAGCAACGGTCTCGATATTGCACAGCAATACGATGCGTTCGTACACGCCCTGTACGTGATCGACACCGCCGAACTGCTGGAAGTCGGTTACATCGGGGACAGGTCCGATTTCGAAGCGACGATGGAGCGGCTTGAAGGCGAAGCGAAACGGGCCGTCGGCGACATTGGCGAGTGTGCACGGCAAAACGAAGTGGACGTGATTAAGGTCGTTCGAATAGGAGTACCGTACGAGACGATCGTGGAGTACGTCGACGAAGCGAACATCGATCTAATTGTAATGTGCACCCACGGACGGCGTGGCCTCCATAGATACCTACTTGGGAGCGTGACCGAGAAAGTAATACGAGTGGCTGACGTTCCGGTGTTGACTGTTCGAATTCACGACAAGTGAACTACCCCGCCCTACTCGTCGCCTTCGGCGACTCCTTGAGGGCGGCGCTTCCTGCTTCGACGACGCGACTTGCAGATACTTCAGAAGTATCCACAGCGGTCGCAGTCTCCACAGGCGTTGCTTCGGAGTGAACCACTCCTAGGTTCTCCAGACCACGCGACTGGATATTCAACGCCGCGTTCCAATCCCTGTCCAATTCGAATCCACACGACGGACACGAGTGTTCGCGGACCCACAACGGCTTCTCAGTCTCCACGCCACACGATGCACACTCTTTTGTCGTGCCACTCGGTTCGACTTCGATGACGTGACACTCGTTCTTCCGACCGTGATGTTTCAGAATCGTACTGAAGTTTCGCCAGCCAACCTCGGCCTTGTTCCGAGCGTTGCCACTGGCTTCGAGCATCGACTTCACGTTCAAGTCCTCAACGAACACGGCGTCGTGCTCGGTGGCGTAATAGTGCGCGAGTTTGTGCTTATAGTCTCGCTTTTTGTTCGACATACGAGCATGGACCGTCGCGACTCGACGCCGTTGCGTCTCCCAGTTGTTCGACTCGTATTGCTTGCGAGAAAGAGCGCGTTGCTCGCGCTCGAGGCGCTCACGCTCCGCAGACAGGTCGAGACGTCCGATAGACCGTCCATCCGAATCGTGGACGAAGGTGAGAACGCCGAGGTCGATCCCAACCGTGTCTTCCGGCTCAATGTCCGCTGGGTCTGGTTTCTCTGGCGTGTCGGTGCTGATGCAGAACGAGGCGTACCACGCTCCTGTGGGTTCTTTCTTCACCGTGACTTCTTTGATAGTATCGTGGTCGGGAAGGTCACGGTGAAGTCGGAGTGGGATTTCGATGGTTTCACCACGAACTTTTGTGAGTCGGAGTATCGCTCGGTCTCTCGGGCCACTCTTCGTGTCGAGTTCGAAGCCCGATTGCCGGTACGTGAAACTCCGATACTCACGCGGTGACTTCCAGTTCAACGAGCCAACATCGTAGCCCTTGGCTTTGAGTGTGCCGAGGTTGGTGATGTTGGTTCGGATACGCTCGACAGCTTTCTGCAAGACGGTGGAGTAGACCTGTTTGAGGTCAGTCCACTGTTGTTTGAGTTCTGGCAGTTCATCTCGGACGTGCCAGACACGCTGTCGAAGCGTCCCCCCGTCTTCTGGTATCTTGTTGAATTCGTGGAGGGCGTGGTTGTAGAGTTGTCGCACGGTGTCACGAGTCCAGTCGAGACTCTCCCGTTGGGTGGTCGTAGGAAAGAGACGGTATCGTGGACTGTACTCCATGCGACTTGTTTTCGTCTATGGAGTGTAATTTATTAAGTGTTTGTGAGTAGGGGTGTGTGACGATCGTGCGGGTACTGTATCCCCGCCCTACTCGCTCCCGTCGGTCGCTCCTCAAGGACGGGGGCTTAGCACCCTCTCTTTCAGCTAACGACCGACAAATGATGGATTGCGTGGCTGGGTAACCCGAGCTCTGTCCCATGAACGTTTCAGGTGTGAATATAGGTACAAGCTTACGTACGCTGTAAAGAAAGAATGGCTGTCGCCCAGCGGCAGGTGCGAGACGGACAACATCACACCTGTGATGGAACAAGACCGGATCTGAAAGCGGTTTTCGATCGCGGCTGCCGGGATTCAAACGGACTACTGTCAGTTATTACTGGTACACCCGCAGGACGGTCGCGGTTGCACCGGCAAATCGTTACAGCAGACCGTATCAGTCAGTCCGTGCCTGCTCGTCGATCTCGAGAAGCTCCTGATACCGGTTTCGAATGGTGACCTCACTCATGTCGGTCACTTCACTGACGTCCGCCTGGGTGATTTTTTCCTTGATGTCGAGCGTTGTGGCGTAAACGGCCGCGGCTGCGAGTCCGACCGGGCTCTTGCCAACGTCGGCATTCTTTTCTTTACCGGCTCGAAGGAGTTCGCGAGCACGCCGTTCGACCTCTTCCGAGAGGCCGAGACCCGAGACGAATCTGCCGACGTAGCTCTCGGGATCGGCGGGTTCGACTTTGAGGTTCAGTACCTCACAAAGCATCCTCAGCTAACTGACGTTGGAGCGTGAGTTACCGACGAACCAGAGGCCGAATTTGTGCTGTGAAGATCTATTCCTACGATAAGAGATGGGAAGCCGTCGCAGTCGGCGGCGATCAGCCGCCGACGCGACGGTGTTGCCACTAATCGGGAGGGCGTACTCGGTCACCAGTTACCGGCGGAAGCGGTCATCCGGTGGCCGATTCGCGGGGACGGCCCGACGCGCTGCGAGGGCCGTCCACGCTGCCCGAGTCACCATGTCGACGAACTCCTCGAAGGGCCACCACCAGAGGCGACGCCCGCCACGGCGGGGCGTCGCCACGTACTCCCAGTGCAAGTACCGCCAGACGTTCTGGAGCAGGAGACTCAACACAACGAACAGCAGTCGTCTCGCCGGATCTTGCGTCGTCGTTGAGATGATCGTTGATTCGGTGAGGCGGTAGCTCGCTTCGATCCCGAAGCGTTTGCTGTAGTGGGATCGAGCCTGGCGAGGTTCATTGACAAACGGCGCGTCGACGGCGTAGCCGTGACGCGCCACTCCATGCTCACCGTACCGCCCGTTCTTGCAGGTACAATCGATCATCACCGGGAATTCGACGGTCCACTCGTTCTCGCCATAGGACGTCGTGAGATCGTGAGTGATCTCACGACTCCAGCCCGTGCTTAGTTCGTTCTTGATTTTGCTGCCCCACTTGATCACCGGAACGATGTACGCGAAATTGTGTGCCTGGAGTAACGTGAGACACTTGCCGTCGTAGAAGCCGCTGTCGAGATAGACCGCTTTGACGTCAAAATCGAAGTTGTTGAGCAGTCCAAGGAACTCAGCGAGGACGTCGCTGGCGGTGTCGCCGTCGGTGAGACGGCGCACCGCCAAGGTGTATCGCTTGTTGTTCACACGTGCGTAGAGTGTGGCATAAGCATGGAACGCAGTTGTTCCTGCTTTGGCCTCGCTGTAGTAGAGGCCGTTAGTCTCGTCTTCGTCACCGTAGTAGGGCCGCAGGTGGAGGTCTGTGACGACCTCCACCTGCTGAGGGAGCGTTTCGAGGACATCTTGTTGGAGAAGCGTGTTTCCGGTTGATTCGACCGTTTCAAGGTCGAACTTGGTGCGCAAGTGATAGAGAACGTCGTTGCCAGAGGGCGCGTCCTCACTCTTCTCGCAAAGCGATGAGATCGAGGTCCCGTCGGCGGTCGCGCCGACGAGGACCTCGAAAATGTCCTCTGGGTCGATTTCAGCGTTCTCTCCGAGGTCAAGCGTAAACGCACCGGTGAGACCGTTGACGAGAAAGTTAAGGAGCTGGTCTTCGTGGATGTCACTGTCCGCTTGCTCTGTTTGTTTAGGCACAACTCAGCAAGCGGACTTCTCAACTAACGGCTTTGTGAAGTACTGAGGTTGAGTTCGTGAACGATGTATCGGTACGCTCGTTTGAATTCCATTTCGTCGACTCTGCTGACGGCTGTGACCTCGTCGATAGTCCGAGACATCCTGGCCTGCCGGGCAGCGGCGTACGTCGCTGCAGAGGCGATGCCTTCGATCGAGCGGCCCGGAAGGAGGTCCTCCTCGAGGGCGCGCCGATAGATCACGCTAGCGGTCTCGCTAACAGACTTGCTCAGGCTGAGTGCACTCCCCATTCGTTCGATCTCACCGAGGGCTTGTTTGAGGTTCCGTTCTTTCGAATTTCCGGTCCGGAATCGCTCGTCCCACGTCCGAAGACGTTGCATCTGCTGGCGTTTCCGACTCGAGAGCGTCTTGCCGTAGCTGTCCTTATCGAACGATCGTTACCGGAACCGGCGACTGTCTCGTTACCGCTTCCGCGACGCTGCCGAGGAGAACCCGTGACGTCCCGGAGCGCCCGTGGCTCCCGATGACGACGTGGTCGATGTCGTTTTCCTCGACGTATTCCGAAATGGCCCGGGCGGGTCTCCCGCGGATGAGTTCGGTGTCGATCTCGACCCCCTGCTCGGCCGCACGTTCTCGGGCCGTCTCGAGCCGTTCTTCGCTCGCCGCGTTCAGTCGCTCGAGGAATTCGTCCCGGTACAGGAACCCCTCGTTACCGGCCATCTCGGTTCGAGCGAGGTGGATAACGTGCAGTACCGTAATGTGTTCGTTGGGGTACTCCGCAAGCGCGTACTCGAGGGCTTTCGTCGCTTGCTCTGATTGATCGATTGGAACGAGGACGTTTCGGACCATAGTTGACACTATCTCCCAACATCCATATTATCACCCATATGTCAGGTTGTCGGAGTGTAACGCGATAGAGCGTGTTGGACTGGGCGTTCCACCGTGTCACGGTAGAACGCCCGCGGAACCCAACCCCACGGTGAACAGTATAAGTGACTGAATGCGAATAGTGTGGACATGGATACACTGGAGCGGGTCCCGATCGCGACGCCGTTCAGCGTCGGACGAGTGAACTGTTATCTCTTCACTGAGGAGGGTTTGACCGTCGTCGACCCCGGGCCAGCGACTAACGAGTCTTACGAAGAGTTACGAACGGCGCTCGCTCGCATCGACTCTCGTATCGCCGACGTCGACCGAGTGCTTATTACTCATCCCCATATGGATCACTTCGGGCTTGCAGGTCGGATCGTCGAGGAATCGGGGGCACGAGTGTTTGCCCACGAGGACGCCGCCGCACAGTTGTCGGACCCGATCGGGTACTTCGAGACGGAACAGCGGTTTTTCGAACCGTTCCTCCTGTCGATGGGGATGCCCGCGGATACGGTCGACACTGTACTCGAACTTCCTGAGCCGTACACGAATTATCAGGACCCGGTCACCGTTACCGACGAATTAGCCGAGGGGAACGTCGTCGATATTGGCGTCGATCTGGAGTGCATATCCACGCCGGGCCACGCCCCAGGTTCGATTTGTTACAACGCGGTTGCCGAAGACGCGATGCTTACCGGCGATCACGTCCTGCCCGAGATTACCCCGAACCCATTGCTCACCCTCGTCCCCGGCACGGACGACGAGCGAACCCGAAGTCTGCCGACTTATCTCGAGTCGCTTCGAACCGTCCTCGCGATGGACGTCTCGGTTGGTTACGGGGGTCACGGTGATCCCATGCCAGATCTCCAGGTCCCGATTCGAGAGACGATCTCACACCATCAGGACCGAAAGGAGCGAATCGCTGGTCTCGTCGCCGACGACGAACCGGCGACGGCGTACGAGCTCATGAAGACCATGTTCCCCGACCTTCCGGCGACCGAAATGTTTCCCGGGATGTCCGAGGTCATCGGTCACCTCGACCTCCTGGAGGACGAAGACCGCGTCGCAATCGAGGAGTCGGACGGTGTGAAACGGTACGTACTCGAGACGACCGACGACGTTCCGAGATCAGATGAATGAGATTTCTGCCTATCCGACATCGAGGCTACGATAGCCAGAGGGTCTGTACACGTGCTAACGGAAACGCTCGAGTCGCAAGAACGGTTTAAATTCACTATTTTTACATGTAATGATTACGATTTAACCGATTTCAATATTCTTCGGTGCAGGTAGTCGGAGTCGTCGAAGGGACCTCCAACTATCTACCGAACTGTCGTCACCGGAACTGGCGCCCGTCTCGTTACCGCTTCTGCGACGCTCCCGAGGAGAACCCGCGTCGGTCCAGAGCGCCCATGGCTCCCAATGACGACGTGGTCGATGTCATTGTTCTCGATGTACTCGGTGATCGCCCGCGCTGGTTCTCCGCGAACGAGCTCGGTGTCGATTTCGATGCCCTGCTCGGCCGCATGTTCTCGGGCCGTCTCGAGCCGTTCTTCACTTGCCTCGTGTAATTGCTCGAGAAATTCATCTCTATACAGGAACCCTTCGTCCCCGTGCGTGGCGGTGCTATCGAGTTGAAGAACGTGCAGCACAGTAATGTGTTCGTCGGGGTACTCCTCGAGCGCGTACTCGAGTGCCTTCGTTGCCTGATCAGACTGATCGATCGGAACGAGGATATTTCGTCCCATAGTTGGTCGTGTCTTCGGTCGCATATATTGTCACCCATTCATCGAATATCTGTCGCGTCTGGTTGGGGAGCCGTTCGGATCGAGTTCGCGCGAAACAGTCACTGAAATGATCTATCACGCGACCCGAAGTCGGGCAGCGAGAGACCGATACCGTCAGACGGACCGGTGACCGCTCCGCTTTCAATTCTCTGGCGTGCGATTCCGAATCTCGTCCAATCTTCGGTGCCCCGTCGCGGGTCCCGTCTACTGGAGGACGAAGGTCGCGACGTGATCGCCGAGTCGGACGGTGTGAAACGGCATGTACTCGATACGTGACGGCCCATTCGACCGATTCTTCGGACGGAACGAGCCGAGTTCTCGTGGGCCGATTCCGAGGCGGTTCACTGGGCGTGTGGAAGATCACACCGCCGCCGACTAGTCGTCTTTCGTCAGTACTTCGGCGGGACCGATCCGGTACGAGCGGGCCTCCCCCCAGTCTGTCTCGACGAGTTCGTACTCGCGTTCCCCCTCGAGGATTTCCCCGAGTCCCTGGTGAAGGTCGTCGAGAAGGGACAACCCCTCGCCCGATATTGGTTCGTTGTGACTCGTCGTGAGAACGTCGAAGATGCCGTCGTCCCGCAAGTCACAGAGGCGGGCGAGCGACTCGCGGTAATCCTGGAGGTTACAGTCTTCGAACATGACGTATAGCCCCCGGTCAAAGTGAACAACGTCACCCCCGTAGAGGACGTTCGTTTCCGGGTCTAGAACGCCGAGGTGTCCGGGCGAGTGTCCAGGAAGGTGGTATATCTCGAGGGATCGGTCGCCGAGATCGATCCCCTCGGCTACTGGCGCCGGCGATGCGTCGAACGGTTCGACGGTGTACTTGTCGGGGTCGACGTCGTCGGGAAACTCGTTGCCAGCGTCGAACCACCGGGTCTTGAATCGCGCCGGCCGCTGGGTGAACTCGTCGGTCAGACTGTCGATAGCGACGCGACCGTCCGCGGGGAGTTCGTCGGGCCCGACGAACACGTCGTCGAACTGGGCGGCCGCTCCGATGTGATCCCAGTGGGTGTGGGTGAGCACCAGTTCGATCGGCGTGTCGACCAGGTCGTCCGCCAAGGTTCGCAACTCGCCGACTCCGATGCCTGCGTCGAGTACGACCGACCGTTCGCTGCCTTCGATCAGGAAGAGTCCGTATCCGTCGCCCTCGACGATGCGGTAGCTCCGATCCGTAAGCCTCGAGACTTCGTACCACTCGTCCGTCGCATTCATCGTCTCGACTACGTCGCTGGAGGGCAAAAAAGATCGACCCTGTCGGCGGACCGTCTCGACCCCAACTCACGATGTTTCGTGGGGTCATAGCGTGTCGAGGGACGACCGGAATGCTCTGAACAATCGCTGGACTACGAGGACCTCGAGATCGGTTAGCTGGCGCTCGCTGATGGGACGGTTTGAAGAGGTACATAGAAGAGCTACATGGACTCTCCGAGGACCGCCGTTACGGGGAACGCCGTCGACGGGATGGTCACCGCACCCGCCGAAAGGACGCGCCGAACTCGCGCCTACTCCACACGCTGATACCCGTCAGGAAGTCAGTGTTTCAGGTGTGTAAGAGCAGTCTCCCGAAAATCACCTGCCCCTGCCGTTCATTTCGTTCAGCTGAACGTCAGTGAGGACGTGCTGTCCGTCGGACGACTCCTGTCGTTGCTGATGGATAGTCCGATACGTCTGATTTCGATCGAGATCACGAAATGTGATCAGAAAGGTCGGCTACGGCGAATCGGCTTCAGTATCGCTGATCTGGCGGCGTGCACGTCGCCCGTCGTGCGACCCTCGTAGTTGCCCCAGAAGTCCGCGTAGTTCTTGAAGTGGACCGTGTGTCGGTCGCACCCGTAGGGAGGTCTCTGTAACCGTGGTAAGTAGTACGTCTCAGTGATAGATGAGCGTTGTTGACGACGCTGTCGTCATCCGTCGGGCGAACAGTCACAATTCGAACTCCGCCCAGAGCGGGTAGTGATCTGAGATCCGCCAGGCGAGTTGATCCCGCTCCAGCCGCCGCCGGGGAAGTGCGACGTCCCGGAAATCGAAGTGGCCCCCTCGGCGGTACGTGAGCGACAGCGCCGGCCGGTCTCTGTCCTCCGTAAACCACGCAATCTGATCGTAGAACTTCTCCCGATCCGGGTGGGCGGAGTCGCTGGAGATAGTGCGGGGGACCCGATGGAGGTCTTCGGGCACGTGGAGTCCCGTGGACGTGAACGCCTCGTAGCGGTCGTCACCGTGTCGGTCGATGTTGAAATCGCCGAGGGCGATCAGGTTGTGGTCCCACGAGTTGACGTCCCGCGCCCACTCGTCCAGCCAGCGTGCGATGGCCCGGAGTTCCGGCGTCCGTTCGTGTACCGAGTCCCCGTAGAGAACGTGCAAGGTCACGAGAATAAACGTCTCTCCACCGCACCGGAAGCTCACTGCGTATGGCGTCCGGGCGAACTGGCGCTGAAGCGCGCTGGGTTCGAGCGGTTCCTCGCGGTCGAGCCACTCATCCGGAATGACGAGTTCGCCGGCGAGTCCACTCATCTGGATTTTTCGCCGATCGAAGAGGAAGGCAAGCCGCTCGTTCCGGCCGCGGTGGCCCCGGGTGGTGTCCGTGAGGACGAGCCCCCAGTCCGATCCGAGAACCTTCAGCGTGTGACGGAGGGCCTTGAGGTCACCGTAAACCTCCTGTATCGCGATGACGTCGAAGCGACGGAGGATTTCGGCGATAACCCGGATCGAGTGGAGGTCCCGCTTGGGACTGTCGTCCTCGTCAGCGACCCACTTCTCCGTGAGTCCGCCGAAGGCCTTGAGGTTCCACGTCGCCAGCAGGAGGTTGTCGTCGAGGGTTCGTTCGGGGAGCGACCCGTGGAGCGCTTCGTCGAGTCCGTCGAGGTCCTCTTGAATCTCCGGTGGGGGCGTGTCGGTGACGTGTGACATTTACACACATAGGTACTCCGAGCACGAAAGTGAAGGTTTCGACGACCAAACACTTCCGTAACCGGGCACTCGTCGCCTACCGTCGTCGTGTCGTCGCATCGTCATCTCCTTTGGTGGTGCTCGCGATAGTAGTCCAGGATCTGCCGGTCGGGACCGCGTACGTTGTCTGGACAGGGATCCGCGCCGTGGAAACTGCTTCGCTCGGCATCGTGCTATTCGACGAACCAGTGACGAGTGTTCGCCACTCGCCTCTCGTTTCTGTCCGTATTTATCTTTGGTATTGTCGGCCTCCACCTCGTCTCTGATGGCCAGTGAACTGCCCCTGCCTACTCGCTTGCATGCGCTCGCCTCTACGTACCTGATAGACGACACCCGAAATACCCGGAAAATTCCTGTTCGAGCAGTGTCGATGGGTCTGTGATCGCTTAATCGGGGGGAGACTCCTCGTTAGGGCCAGAGCCCTCGAGCTTCGTGGGCTTCAGCGATCCGCGAGAGTGCCACGATGTAGGCAGCATCTCGCCACGTTACTTTACGGCTGTCATATTCGTCTTTGACGACTTCCCACGCCGTCAGCATCTCTTCTTCGAGTTCATTGTGAACGCGTTCAAGCGACCAGGCTCGACGGTTGATATCCTGTAGCCACTCGAAGTAGCTTACTGTGACACCACCGGCGTTAGCCAGAATATCCGGGATGACCGGGATTGCTCGTTCCGTGAAGATTTGGTCGGCTGCGCTCGTTATCGGACCGTTAGCGCCCTCAACGATGATATCTGCCATCACATCATTGGCGTTCTCGGCTGTGAGGACGTTTCCAATCGCAGCGGGAATGAGGACGTCTACGTCGAGTTCGAGCAACTCTGTGTTGGTAACGGTTTCCGGTGCGTCGTACCCCATCACAGCCTCCGGCTCCTCGTAGTGTGATGGAATTGTGTGTGTGTCGAGGCCGTTCGCATCGTAGATGCCTCCGTTGACGTCGCTTACCGCTACGACATTTGCACCCCAATCATCGAGGAGCCGTGCGGCATTCGATCCGACGCTCCCATATCCTTGGATAGCGACGGTCGACTCTTTCACATCCTTCTCGTAATACTCGATTGCTTCTCGAGCGATAATGGCGACACTTCGACCAGGTGCTTCGTCACGCCCTTCACTCCCGCCGACAACCGGTGGCTTCCCGGTTACGACCCCCGGAACGGTTTCGCCTTCCTGCATCGAATAGGCGTCCATCAACCATGCCATCGTCTGGGGATCTGTCCCCATGTCTGGTGCGGGAATATCCACAGTCGGGCCGATCACTCCCCGAATTTCCTCGGCGAACCGCCGTGTGAGTCGTTCCTTCTCGTCGTCGCTCAGTTCCTTCGGATTGACAGCAACACCGCCTTTCGCCCCGCCAAAGGGGAGATTCATCACGGCACACTTCCACGTCATCCACATTCCGAGGCCGACACATTCGTCCCTCGTGACATCTGGATGGTAGCGGAGGCCACCCTTATACGGCCCACGAACGCTATCGTGTCGAGCCCGATAGCCGGTGAATACCTCTACGTTCCCATCATCGCGTTTGATCGGGACCGTAACTTCGTGAACTTTCTTCGGATACTTGAGACGCTCGACGATATTCGGATCGATGTCGAGGTGATCCGCAGCGTGCTGTAACTGGCGACGGGCAGTTTCCAGAGCGGATTCAACTTCGGTTGGCTCAGACCCTGTTACCGTCTCTTCGTCCATGACGGGACTGGATTGTGATGCCATACTTATTCGAGGGATACTCGGCGATTACGCATCGGCCCACCACAGTCGGGGCACTGACTCGGGGTGTTTTCAACGATAACGATCTTGCCACACTCAAAGCACTCGTACGGAGATTCTTCGTCAAGGTCAATTTCGACATCTTTCATTGTGGGTTCACGAGTGCCGGGAATTGGAGCAGGCACTCTACTAATTATAATAGGTGTATAAGGGAATATTCGATAGTTCGTTATCACACGTTGCCTGTCAATCGAGGGTGTGATAGTCAACCCTTGAGTTGAGCGAGTGAATGATTGCTTTCTTCGAACAATGTACTGAACAGTTTTCGCTGGACTGTCCGAGTATGTCGATAGAAGGCCGTCGAAGAGATATCTAACGTCTCGGCGACCTCTTCCCCAGTACTTCGTCGCGGTGATTCGAAGAACCCACTGTAGTGGGCCGTCTGAATGACTTCTAACTGTCGCTCAGTCAATTCGTCCAGGAATCTCGAATACAAATCGTATTCAGCCGCGTGGTCGAGAGTTTGTTTAGAACGCAATTCAACGCCTGAAAACGTCTCACGGACGAGTTGCAGGATATTTCGCACGACAATACTCCCTGGGACATCGATAACCAAGGTTGTCGCTGTTGGACCGGCTGTGGCTTCCCGGAAAACAGCTCCATGGTCTGCTAATTCTAAGGCCAAAAACGGTTGTGATAGCTGTAACCGTAAGACGCTACCTTCCCCATCATGGCTAATCGTCTGTACTTTATCAATTGCGACGAGATTGGCGGCGGCGCTCTTGACTTCGTCGGTAGTACCCTCTTCGACGGTTACGAACACGTAGCGCCCGTCACTAGTTTGTTGGACGCCACCGTGGTATGACAGTCTACAATCCGTGTCTCGAGCCAGCCGTGTCAACACGAACGAGGGATCGTCGATAGTAAACTCAACCCGGGTCATCGATGTCGTAAGTAAGGCATTCTTTCGCTCAATGGCGCTGAGAGCTGATGCGACCGTCTCACCGAGTTCTGCCATAACTGCTTGTGTCGTTTCATCGAATGCATTCCGGCTCCGAGCGTACACCGTTAGGATACCGTGTGAGAGATCGTTATACACTAGTGGAATACTTAATACTGAGAGGTAGTCTCGAGCGAGGGCCTCCTTGCGCCATGGATCATCGTGGAGTCCAGTAGCGACATTTGGTATCATCGTCACCTCTCCAGTCGCTGCAGTCTGCTCCGCTGGCTCGGCATTCGACGTGTTCACAGAGAACGACTGGCTATCTAGATATCCTTGCCCATCACCTGCCCACACTCGCGGTTCGATAGCCTCAGCCGGTGAATCCACTGCTCCAATCCATGCAAACCGGAAACGATCGTCGTCAGTCAGCAACTCGCAGACGGTGTGATCAATTTCCTCCCGGGTTTCAGCCTGGACGACAGCCTGGTCGATTTCTCGAATCGTTTCATTAATTCGATTCAGTTGGCTGAGCTGCTCATTCTGTTGCTGGAGCTTTCGGTCCTGTTCTCGAAGTCTGGATTCACGAGTTACTCGATCGAGAGCCGCTTCAGCCGTTGCCGCCAGCAAGTCTGCAAGTTCACGGGTTATCTCATCAAATGCACCGATGGTGTCTGAGCCGGCGACGAATACACCATGTTCCCCGAGTGGAATGTATGTTGCACTACGGAAATCTGTTGCCTGGTTTCTGAGCCGGTCAGCGTCATGCACATCGTCAAAGAACAGTGGATTGTTCTCGACGAAGCTATAACTCACAAGCGATTCGCCATCTGCATGAACGGTCGGTAGTGGACCGTTCAGTTCTTTCATCCGTGCTGAATGAGCAGCTGGTCGAAGATCGTTGGTGTCAGCATCAAAAAGATAGACAGCGCTCGCATCAAGATTGATGACATCTGGGGTATCATCGACGATATGTTGTGCGATTTCTTGATGTGTTTCAGCGTACAAGAAGTCGCGTGTCGTCTCCTGAAGCGTTGTCAACGCCTCTTCGCGCTGTTTTCGTTTCGTGATGTCTCGACAGCTATAGAGGAAGGTGCCGTCTTGAATTGAGACTTTCTGAACGTTGATTAAGAGTGTGTGTTCTCGGCCGGCCTTGTCGGTTGCCGTGCATTCTATGTTTTTTAACACGCCCTCCTCTGCCAGTTTGGCGCGATTGAAGAGATCCTCACCGAGTAGTTCGTCGATCGTCTTCATCTCGTAAATCTCCTCAGCTGTGTAGCCGAAGAGGAAGTGGACGTTCGGACAAACGTAGGTGTATTCACCATCTTCGTTCGTGATGAGGATCGTGTCGGTCATGTTACTGAGGGTGACACGATGGAGTTTCTCGGACGCACGCAAATTTTGCTCCAGATCGACTCGTTCAGTGATGTCGACACCCTCGACGACGATCGAGACGAGATCGCCTCTTTCGCTTTCAACGGGGCGAACTGAGAGATCGATGACCCGCGGGTCATCGATGTCTGGGGATTGTGTAATTACCGCGTTCCCAAACCTGCCATTCTGGGCCTTCTCTACGATCTGTTTAACGTCTGTCTGCGTACCATCTGAGCGAGTCCACCAAGGCTGTGCCCAGAACGGGTCACCGACGAGTGTATCAACAGGCTCATCAACCATGTCACGGGCCGTCTGATTCAAGCGAACAAGTGTACCCTGTGGATCAAGAACCCAGGTTGCCGTGCGAGAGTCGTTGAAGATGGCGTCAAATTGTCTGGCACGCTCCCGTTGGGTCGCTGTACGCTGTGCAGTCCGAATTGCCTGTTCTGTTCGCTCTAGAAGTTCTTCCATTTCCTGCCTGATGGAATCTGTGAGGGCGACGTAATCGGTGACGCCCGCGCGGATAGATTCACTGGCGATTGTCTCATTTCCGGAACGAGTGGTCAGTATAGTAGGGAGACTGATAGTGGTGCTACGAACCTCACGAACTAATTCGATCCCTGTCGCATCTTCGAGCGTATATTCGCTAACGATACAGTCAATCGCTTCAGTTCGGACCACATCATGTGCCTCTTCTTTGGTCACGACCCGTTGCACTGTCGCCTCTGTACGTGTTTCGAGTGTCTGTGCGAATTGTCCAGTCCATGCGGTATTCCCGACGATCAGAAGGCTCGCCGAATCAAGAATCGCCTGATCGGATGTCATTTGTATCCAAAGTGCTTCAGCACACGAAGCTTAGCATCATCTCGAGATTGTGGCCAATGTCGTCGGTCTGTGTTCAAGGACATAGCTACCGATAGTGTATTATATAACCCCACGACTCCAAAGAGGTTTTCTATCCAACCATTGGAGGTAACCATCCTAATACGTAAGCTAGCCCACATTCCATTAACAAATCTACAACCTCTTCTACTTTCGATTGAAGAATCAACGGACCTCATCCTATGTTCACGAAATGACCACCAAGACAAACGAATCCAAATCATCTGATCCCGAGGCAGGATCGGTTACGCAAACGAGCTACTCCACATGGGGACTCGTTGCCGGTACGAGTCTCATCTCAACAGGCTTAGCAGCCTATGAAATCGTCCCGGCGAGTGTTACCCCACTTATTCGTGACTCGCTACATATCGGCCCGACAAGTGCAGGCTTCCTCGTCGGAATCATGTTCGGCACCGCAGTAATTGCAAGTCTCCCAGTTGGAGCGGTGCTTGACCGGACGGATTCCAGGAATGCGATGACAATTTCGGTTCTTACACTCATTGTCGCAGGAACGTGGGGATGGATCGCTGGACAGCGTGGTGACTACCAATCGGTGATTGCATCACGAGCACTCGGTGGGATCGCCTACGTCGTCGTCTGGAACGCTGGCATCGATATCGTGAGTCGGGCAGCGACCAGCGAGAATCGCGCAACAGCGGTCGGAATTTTTACCGCGAGTGGCCCGATTGGATTCGCGCTTGGTCAAGGAACTGGTCCACTGATTGCTCATCGATTCGGGTGGCCCGTTATCTTCCTCGCGTTTACGGGGGTCGCAGTAGTCGGCCTCGTCGTATTCTGGCCGGCAAGTCGAGGGCTTGGGGCCAGACGGGGAGACGCTCCCTCGGTTCAGGAACTCGGCGCAGTCCTCCGGAACCGGAGGATCTGGTCAGTCGGGCTGCTTGGCTTTCTCGCCTACTCGTTATACCTGTTCGTGAATAGCTGGGGCGCATCGTATCTCACGACTGAACTTGAACTGTCACTGGCAGTGAGTGGGTTCTCAGTGGCAGTGTTCCCCGCGATTGGGGTCGTCTCCAGAATCAGTAGTGGACTCCTGTCTGACCGTGTTTTTGGTGGTCGTCGCCAACCTATCGTCCTTGGATCCTTCGCAGTTGCTGCTCCGCTCGTGCTCGTCTTTACGCGATTTCAGTCACTTCCACTGCTCGTTGCACTCCTGGTCCTCATCGGATTCGCTGTTCAGCTGACCCTGGGCTTGTCCTTCACGTACGTCCGCGAGGTCGTCGATTCGCGGGTCGCTGCGACAGCGGTCGCATTCCAGACGAGTGTTGGATTGACAGGTGCGTTTCTTGCCCCGATTGCAGGCGGCATCGTTGTCGACGTATCTGGGTTCGATACGGCGTTCCTGCTCGCTGGGCTCCTCGCTATCTGTGGAATTGCGGTCGCATGGCGAGCACCAGAACCAGGTTACTCGTAATTGAGTTCTCATCGTAGCTTTGCACGTTGAATGTCTCTCAATTTCCCATTTTCGGTACTTCCCGACTGGTGTGAGAGCTGAAGCTAAAGCGTGGGTCTGATGAGGAAGATGTCTGGTTGAGTGAATGTGTTCAAAACCCCTCAGCCAGACGGTGTTCTTTCGGACTCGGACGTGAAAGATTTAGCGGAAGACGTCATCTGCCAGCTCCCTTTGCCAGGGATCGTGGGCTCGCCCCTCGATCCCGGCGATATCTGGGCTGTCGTGGTTCTTGCAGCAGTGAACCAGACATCCATCTGGGAGACGTGCAAGGACAACGACAACGCTGCCTGTGACGATACTGTCATGGACTGGCTACATACGCTCAACCGAGAGTGGCTTGAGCGGGTTGCTAACCGCCTTCTCAAGGAGTTGGCGATGACGATCCTCGACCCTGATCGGTCGAGGATCGTCTCCATTGACTTCGTCGATAACCCCTACCACGGAACGTACGCCGATGAAGAAGGTGAACTCTGCCGCATGCACGCAAAAGACGGAACAACGACGTGCCACCGGTACTGCACGGCGTATCTCGTCTCGAACGGAAAGCCAGTGACATTGGCGATGACGTACGTCCGTAGTGATGAGAAAGAGGCCGACGCGGTCGAGCGCGTCCTCGACCGCGTCGAAGTCTATCCCTTCGAGATAGAGTTGCTCTTGGCTGATCGTGGCTTCTACAACGAACGTATTCTGCGCCGCTCACGGGAGATTGCTGCGACTGTCGTTCCCGTCCAAAAGAAGGGCAAGCGCATGAGGAAGAAGCTGGATACGCACTGCTCGTACATGACGACCTATCGGATGTACAAAGGCCGCGAGCGGGAATTCCAGTTCCCGCTCGCGGTCGCTGTGTCATATCACGCCGGAGATCGCGGGAAAAGCGGCGAGGTCGTTCGAGGCTATGTGGCGTGCGATCTAGCCGATCGTACGCCGAAACAAGTCGAACGACTCTATCGGAAACGGTCAGCGATCGAAACGAGCTACCGTGTATTTCGCCAAGCACGAGTGGTGACGACGACACAAGACCCAATCATCCGCTTCGCGTTCGTCCTGGTTGGATTCCTGTTGGAGAACCTCTGGCTTGTGCTTCGATGGGCGGTCGTCGCCCGCCCCCAGCGGGGCGGGCGCGACCTGCCCGAGGAATTCACGTTCAAGACCTTCTCTGACTGGATCAGACATGCATTAGAGGAAGAGCTAGAGCGGAGTTGGGAGATCGAGATGAACGGAACAGGTGTGCCAGAAGCATACGCGCCGGCCGCGGGCTGACGCCAGCCCGCGGCCTTGGGCAAGCTCCTGGTGAGCAACAGCATTCGTCTAGAACAGCGTATCTCAGCCTTCTTACTTTACTTCTCCTCATCCGTGGATTCTATTTCCTGTTCACTCAGTTACCACACGGCATTCACTCCGTTCGTCCATGACTCAGCACAGTTCACGAAGCGACGTTCGGGAAGTACCGATTTTGGCATTACTCACATGGTCAAGAAGGGTGCCTTCCAAGTCCATCTGACGAATCCGATGAGCTGTGACCAAGTTGAGTCGAAATTCCACAATACGGCCAGCACTAGGCTTGACGAAGATCACGGGATAACGTCGTTAGGACGGTCCGGGTTCTCGAGTCACACCCCCGATGATTTCGTTACCCTGCTAACGTCGGGCGTTGCAATGCTTCTTGAACAGAACTTAGCAGGCGGTTTCTGTCCTATGCATCTGGAAGATGACTCCCCCTAAAGTTCAAATCAAACTGACTGTCGCCCCCCTGACTAAGGCCGCAGAGAGCAAACGTACTACCAGATTATGGTAGACCGCACGTTCGACTTCCTGCATCACAACGAGCGCGAGGAAAAGCCCAGAGAGAAAGGAATCACAGAGATTCGAGGACCGTACTACGACCCCATGGGGCCGCGTGAGCTACGGGACATCTTGGAGACGATGGGGCAGTACGTGGACATCTACAAGTTCAGTGGCGGGTCGTTCGCGCTAATGCCTGAGGAGGCAGTGACGGAGTTAATCGAAATCTGCCACGAGTACGACGTCAAAGTCTCCACTGGGGGATTTGTCGAGAATGTCCTCATTCGTGACAACGACAAAGTCGAACAGTACTTCGAGGAGGCCGAACGGCTGGGGTTCGACATCGTCGAACTATCGAGTGGATTCCTCGCTATTGGGACCGACGATATGGTACGGATGACAGAGGTCGTGGCGAACGACTATGAGATCCAACCAAAACCGGAAATAAACGTCCAGTTCGGGGCAGGTGGTGCCACCGACCCCGAGATTCTCGAGGAACAGGGCCAGCAGGACCCCGAACAGGCTATTGAGGAGGGCCGTCGTCACTTAGATGCCGGCGCCGAGTTACTGATGGTCGAGGCCGAAGGCATCACTGAGGAGGTCACTGAGTGGCGAACTGACGTCGCCTACCAGATCGCCAACGAACTCGGGATCGAGAACCTTGTGTTCGAGGCACCAGGGCCGGAGATGTTTGAGTGGTACATCAAGAACTTCGGTCCTGAGATCAATTTGTTCGTCGATAACTCTCAGATTGTCGAACTAGAGTGCATGCGTTCGGGCCTGTGGGGGAAAGCGACCACCTGGGGCCGGACCGTCACTTGGAAGGACGACACCGATAGCTGAGCGACCATCCGTTCTCGGTTACCTTACTCTGACAATTCACCTGTGACATCCTCCCCGACGTGAGCGCCGGGGTTCCCCCTGCATAGGGAATCCAATCTGGCAGGTTTCAGTCCGAGTAGGCCGCGAGCGTCATCTGCGAGGATTTCTCGCTCGTCTCGCGGTGGACTGTGGCGCTGTCACTGGCGCTCCTGTTCCGAAGCGAGTCATTGCGTTCCGGTTCCCAAGGAACGCTCTCTCCCCACGGACCTACGCGGCCGGCGATGTTCGCCGCCGCGTTGATATCTGCGTGGAACTCTGTTACGTGGCAGTCGTCGTGTGGACAGACGAACTCTGCTTGCTGACTCCGGCGACCGAGGCGGTCGCTTGCTGGGCCGTCTGTGGCGCCTGCCCCGGTACCGAAGCTGGTGGGGCTTATACCTGGGGACAGGACGAACTGGTTACCTGTCCGATCTGTGTCGACTGTGCCATCCAGACGCGGCCAGATCCGACAAGCACAGTACGATCACCACGCGCCTGCGATAGATGGGGACTCATCGGTAACATGCTCGCCACACTCACGCGATTTCGTGTCGAACGTGGCCGTCTCGAAGGTCCGTTGCAACCGCGTGCGCGATGCAGTCCGTGTGGCCAGCCACGTACTGGACGCGCAATTTCGAGGAGCACCTCATTACGACGCCGACAGAGTGAATGACAGAGTCAGACCCGCCTTGAGACGTGAGTGTGCTCCTCCTGTAACAAACACCCAAAACAGCTATGGATCCACGGTACCAACACTGATCTATGTCGAGCGGCACCATCGATATCGACGAGTTCGAGAATGCCGATGACGACGAATTCGAGGAACGAAACGACACAGAGCGGATCGTGCTATTCCTCGACGAGAACGATGACCGAGCGTGGAAGGCAGCGATGATCGCTGAACAACTCGAACTAGATACGGACGCCGTCAGTGCGATCCTCTCACGACTGAAGGAACGAGGTCTTGTGCGGCACAAGCGCCCGTACTGGGCAATCACAGACAACGAGGACCGGCTTCGAGCCGCCTACCGGCTTCACCAGCACCACCAGACTGCAGACGAGCAGTACGGCGAGGAGCATCTCGACGAGTTGAAAACTAACGAGATGGAGGAAGTGCGGTGACCGCGTTCAATGAACTGGAACGTGGCGACATTATTTGGGGGACCGATCCACTCTCGGACAAAGGTCGTCCGATGCTTGTTCTGGGAGCATCTCGGTTCCCGAACCACGGCGTACAGCTTATTACCGTCCTGATTTCCACGAAAGCTTATCACGAAGAATCACTCACGCTCCACGATGACGACTACGAAGGCGAGCCACTCGGGGAGCGAAGTCACGTTCTTCCGTGGTCGTTCGCGACCCACAACAGTGCGACAGAGGTGGAATTTCATATGACCTCCCTTGTCGACGAACGCACCGAGGACGTGGCCACACAGTCGATCAGCTACATTTCCTCCTGAGCGAACGGTGCTGTCGTCAACGACGACACCGGGCGATCGAAGCGCGACATCGGAGCCGGTAACACGAATTCGTGGTGGCAGGACAACCAAGTCACCAACCCGATCTATGTCGATTGTGCCATCCAGACTACCGATCTCAGCTGCCTCATTCCAATCGACGAGTAGCGATGTTGAACCTCAATCGAGGTGGGAGGTGAATCAGTCGTCTAGCTCCAGTTCGTCGAACAAGTTCGTCACACGCTGTTTGATGTCGTCACGGATGCGCGCCACCTCTGCCGGGGATTTCCCATCTGGATCGGTCAAGTTCCAGTCGCGGTTCTCACCGGCCCAACCGGCAGGGCAGACGTCGTCTGCTGAACAGCCCATCGTGATCACGTAGTCGCTCCCCTGAATTTCCTCGAACGTCACTTCACGGGGCGTCCGATCATCGATATCGATGCCGATCTCTGCCATCGTATTCACAACTTCTGGGTGAACATGGTCGGCAGGCTGCGTTCCGCCAGTGATGAGTTCGAACCGCTCGTCGAGACGGCGGTCGGCGAGTTCGCGTTCGGCGAACGCGTAGGCCATCTGCGAGCGACCCGCGTTCTGCACGCACACGAAGGCGATACGAGTTCGATCGGTGTTAGTTTGAGCAGTGAGGTACCGGTCGTGGATGTTCAGGTCGTCGCTCATTCGCGCCCCTCGCGATCCGCGGTGGCGAACAGCTCGTCGGCCAGCGACGTACTCGAATAGTACCGCCAGTTTCCATCTTTTCGTCTGTCGACGAGCCCCGCGTCCGCGAGGTCCGAGAGCGCGTGGCTGACTGCGCTTTCGCTCACGTCAACGAGTGGTTCGAGTTCGCAAACACAGAGGTCGTCATCCGCCACAGACAGGAGGCGCGCTAAGCGATATCTGGTCTCGTTACCGAGGACAGTGAAAACCGGCGAGGCAATGTCATCTGCGAACGCCTCGTCGACGAGGGCGTCGAGTTCATCGAGGCGTTGCTCGATATCGTCATCGCGGCAACTCCCAACCTCGTCGGCAATGAGTCGCCGCAGTCGTGTCGCTATCTCAGCCATACCATCTAATTGAATGATGGTACATATAGATCTCGCGGTTTGAACTGCCATTCAGATAGATGGGGGGATTTGTTGAACCGAACTGACTCCTTGAGGGGTGTATGCCCGCTCGAGTGCCCACTCCCCGATGTGAGAATCCCGACCCAAACATTTATATTAGCAGATTCTAATATTAGGTTGTGCTAAAATGAACGGGCAACAGACAGCCGACCAGCCGCCTGAGATAGAACGCCGCCAGAGCGCCGATTGTTGTTCAGTCAGTCATTCGCATTCCCTGATGGACTCGGAGGTCGCTGCTGACGTGGAGGTCCTTGCAACGCTCGGCAACGACACTCGGTACGAAGCGCTTCGACTCATCGCCGAGGCCGACGATGATCTCTGTGTCTGTGAGATCGAGCCCGCACTCGGTGTGAGTCAAGGAGCGGTCAGCCAAGCGCTCTCCCGACTCTTCAGTGCCGGACTGGTCGAACGACGCAAAGAGGGGCGATGGCGGTATTACACCGCCACGCCTCGCGCGACCCGACTTCTCAGTGTACTTGATGACACGAGGGAAGACAACCATGACTGATACTACACCCACGTCCGACGCAGATCGTGAACGGTCTACTGGCGAAGAACAGCGAACTGCTGTCCGCGACCGGTACGCACGCATCGCTACGGAGTCATCGTCGTGTTGTGGCGACACGAGTTCCTGTAGCGAATCGTCAACTGACAAATCGAAGCAACTCGGCTATTCGGACGCTGAGATCGATGCCGTTGCTGGCAACGCGAATCTGAATCTCGGCTGTGGCAATCCGACCGCAATCGCCAGTCTGGAAGAAGGCGACACTGTCCTCGACCTCGGTTCTGGTGGCGGCTTCGATTGCTTCCTTGCGGCCCGCGAAGTCGGACCCGTTGGCCACGTAATCGGGGTCGACATGACCCCCGAGATGATCGAGACGGCCCGCGAAAATATCGAAGCCAACGACGCGTCGAACGTCGAGTTCCGTCTCGGGGAAATCGAACACCTCCCGGTCGCCGACGCATCCGTGGACGTAATCCTCTCGAACTGTGTCATCAATCTCTCGCCGGAGAAGTCGAAAGTGTTCCGCGAGGCATATCGCGTCCTTCGTCCGGGCGGTCGCCTCGCTGTCTCGGACGTCGTTCTGACCGCTGACCTCCCACAGGATCTCCAAATGGATCCAGCCTCGATCGCCGCCTGTGTCGGCGGCGCCGCGTCGATCCCCACACTCGAGGCGATACTGACCGACGCTGGATTTACCGACGTTTCTATCGAGCCGAGGGGGGACAGCGACGAGTTCATTCGCGACTGGGACGACGACCGCGATTTGAGCGACTACATCGTCGCAGCGACGATCGAAGCAACGAAACCAGCACCGGAGTCCCACTCATAGGTATGCGATCCAGTCTCCATAGTCACCACCACTACGACCCAGACGGTGCTGCCGACCGATTCGATAGGCGAGACACCAGTCCCCAATCACCCTGATACGCCCTGATACCGTATCATGATTAAGCCACAACACGATCCACGAGATCGGCCTCTGATTGAGCAGCCCACGTGGCGTAGCATCCTCGTAAGCTATGCCCTCGTCGCCGCAGTCCCGCTGCTGTTGTGGGCTATCAGCAACCTGCTCGCTGGCACCGTAACACTGGTTGGCGTCACCGCCCTCGCCATCGGTGGACGACACGCGTACAAACTACGTCGCTGTTTCTACCGCTGCCAGAAACTCACGTTCCAGCTCGGCGAGATAGCCCAAATCACGATCACGCAACTGCCCACGGATGACGCAAACTAACCGAGATTTCAGGCCGGTACGGATACGTTGGCGTCGGCAGAGCTGCCAGAATCACTCCCCGGCTCACGATTATACCGAGACAGGATGACCACCACTTCACTTACCCTCCAGCGGGCAGACGGAGATGATATCGAGCGTATCAAATCCGTATTGGACGCAAACGAACTGCCGTCCCAAGACGTCCGAGACACGGAGCCGTGTTTCTTCCTCGCCTACGCGAACACGGAGTGTGTCGGTACTGGCGGTGTCGAAATACACGGGTCGAATGGTCTGCTCCGGTCAGTTGTCATCACGGAATCGAATCGTGGGCAGGGCTACGGAGCAGCGCTCTGTGACAGTCTCGAGGAGTACGCACGAACGAATGGGGTGGAGACGCTGTACCTGTTGACGACAACCGCAGCGCCGTTCTTTCGACGACGCGGATACGGTGCGGTCACACGCGAAGACGTCCCGAAACCAATCCGGGGCACAACGCAGTTTACCGACCTCTGTCCGGCATCAGCGACCTGTATGGCGAAGGATCTCGAAACGTAACCGTATGTCTCATATTCGGTTTTATTGAAACCCTATTACTCAGACACTGTTTCAGGTGAAACAGCCGGTACATCGATCGTGCGTATTCAACTTGATAGTCCAGAAACGCGACAGACTTATCTTGGCCACTCAGTTAACTCCTCGAATGGTCAATTTGTATTCTCAGGAAGAACCGTACAATCAAGGAATGTTAGAGGTAGGCAACGAAAACCAGGTGCATTGGAACAGCTACGGTAATCCAGATGGCAAGCCCGCCCTCGTCGTTCATGGAGGCCCGGGATCAGGAAGCAATCCTCGATCTTGTCAGTACTTCGACCCAGACCGTTACAAGATCGTTCTGTTTGATCAGCGAGGCTGTGGCAAAAGTACCCCGCCTGCGAGCGACCCCGCTACGGATATGAGCTACAATACAACCGATCATTTGCTCGCCGACATGGAACACCTTCGTCAGCATCTGGATATTGATCGCTGGTTACTCTTCGGTGGATCCTGGGGTTCCACGTTGCTCTTAGCGTACGCTGAACGATATCCTGAGCGTGTCTCAGAGATTGTCATCTCACCTGTCACTACCACCCGACAGTCCGAAATCGACTGGCTCTATCAGGGACTGTACCGCTTCCTACCGGAAGCATGGGAACAGTTCCGAGCAGGCGTCCCCGATGCCGACAACGACGAGGATATCGTCGCCGCCTACGCAAATCTCATGGAGGATTCAGACCCACAGGTGCGGATTCAAGCCGCGAATCGGTGGTGTGCGTGGGAAGACGTGGTGATTTCCCACGAATCGGGAGAAGATGTACGGACCTATAGTAGCGGATCATTGGATTGGAGACTGTCCTTCGTCCGCATCGCCTCGCACTATTTTTCACATGCAGCGTGGCTTGAGGAGGAGCAACTGCTACGCAACACCGATTGCTTATCAGGAATCCCAGGCGTCCTGGTCCATGGTCGACTCGATCTTGCTGGACCACTCGAAACTGCGTGGGAACTCGATCGTGCATGGCCCGATGCAGAACTAACTGTCGTCGACAATTCAGGACATACTGGTGGTGAGACGATGGGGATGCACGTCCGCGACGCTCTCGATTCATACGCCGAACGGTAGTTCGTCTGTATTGACCGCAATCGGGGCAAGATGTATCCGCTGCTAAGGCTCTCAACAGAGCTACATATTCGTATTTTATCGAGCGCTGACGATGGGTGCCACTCACATTGAAAGAACAGCACGGGTAAGCGCGATGGCTCCGAGCGGGCGCACACGCTGATTCCGTCCTGATACGAGTACCGTTGAGAGTACCCTCAGCGGGGGACGAGTGCATCACTTGGTCGAACCGTCATAGCTAGTCGGCCGAACGAGTCTCGGCGACGAACGATTGCATGTGGTCGAGTGCCGCCTGCGCCTCGTCTCGATTCTCCGCGAACTGCTGGACCACCTCGTCAGGGAGGTCGAGTTCGCGAGCCAGGAGGATCAGCCGATCGAGGAGCGTGATTTCGAGTCGCTCGTTGATCATGCCGATACTGATCGCGTCCAGATCTCGAAGGTCGTCGTCCGCGACCTCGGCGACGAACTCGTCTTTCTCGGCGAGCAGTCCCTCCATGATCGGACTGCCACGTTCGGTAGGCTCTTCGTCAATCAGCTAAATGATCGATTCGATGCGATGGATCTGCGCGACGGTATCCTCTTTGTGCCCGCGAAAGAGGTTGCTGACTTCCTCGCTGGTCGCAGCCTCCGAGAGATCGCCGTGCAGATCGAGGATTTCCACCTCGGCATGATACAGCTTCTGCAGTTCCCGCTCGAACATGTCGCGTTGCGTTCTAATGGTCATCTCTCCTGGTCACTCCGGTCAACCGTCGAATTCGTGGTCATTACATATCGTTTGAGCGCTGTTCGGTCGAGAGACTCGACGGTGACCGTGTACTTATCCATCGGTGTCCCCAGCGAATAGCTGGTCTCGCATACAGCCCTGTAGTTCGGTAACGTCGACAGCCCCGCTCTCGATGAGATATCGGAGTTCGCCCGCCGACAGTTCCTCCCCGGCCTCGAGGTCGGCGAGGATGTCGGACAGTGACGCGGGCGTCGCTTCGATTTCGAGACCGACATGTTCGACGAGCACGTCGGCCTTCTGTCCCGCTCGAGTAAGCGCGTCGGTGACGAACTGCTCGGCAGCAGCCCCGTCCGTGGCTGGTGACGTCGCATCATGCATGAGTTCAGTAACACCGACGTTGTACAGGAAAAACGCGAGCGCGTCTCGGAGCCCGTTTGTGAAGGACTCGCGCTCGGTAGTCTTCGACGTCCCCTCGTCGGACAACAGTTCGAAAATCGCCTCGCACTGATCGTCGTCGAGATGCTCGAAGAGGATCGTGAAGTGCCTCGGGGTCAAGCCCCGAGGCTTCCTGCTTCCACGACGCACTTTACAGATTCCACGAGGGAATCCACAGGGAGTGCAGTCTCCGCAGGCGTGGATTCGGAGTCTCCCACTCCTACTGGGCGGCGACAGCGGAGCGTCCGACCGTCCGTGTTTTTGGACTTGAAGCCAGACGCGATGGATGCCGTCACACCTTCTTGCTTGAGGTGTTTCGACTTAATCGTTTGGTACACTGCGTGGCGGCTTCATCCACGGGGTCAAGCCCCATGGCATTCGCCTCGCACCGCTTGTAAATCAGATATACTGTACAGTATAGGAAATATATTTACGCTCACCACTCGGTTGCGGGAGTAGATGCAGGACAGCCGCGTGACCCTCATCACTCACTGATTCGAACACTACCGAGGTGACCGGCAAAGATGAGTGACGCACCGACACAAGATGCGGAGACCGCTCGCGGATACCAGGGGACGGCGAGCCCGTCGAAACTACTCGAAGTAGCTCGGTTCTTTCTCAAACTCGGGGTAGTGGGCTTTGGCGGACCGCTCGTCCACATCGCGATGATGGAGGACGAACTTGTCGGGGAGAACAGCAAGGAATGGAGCGACGAGGGCACGTTCATGGAGGGGCTGGCCATCTGCAACATGCTCCCAGGCCCGGCCTCGACACAGCTGGGGATCTTCATGGGCTGGGTTCGAGCGGGCAATCCCGGCGCGATCGTCGCCGGTGCGACGTTCATGGCCCCCACGTTCCTCATTGTTCTCGCACTCTCGTACATCTACTTCGCGTACGGCCAGCTCCCGTCCGTCGAGGCGTTCTTCTACGGCGTGAACCCGGTCGTCATCGGACTAATCGCTGGGGCAGCTTACTCGATGGCCCGCAGTTCGCTCAAAGAAGGTCGAACCGACCTCGAGTTCACGCTCGGCGACCACGACTGGGTAATCGACGTGCGATTGCTCGCCCTGCTCGTTGGTGCGTTCGTCGCGACGGTCCTGCTCAATCCGAATCCCGTCATCGAATTCGCTATCGCCGGACTCGTTGCCATCGTTCTGTTTCGCCCGGACTGGCTGCGGGCGAACCGAGGGCGCGTGTCCATCGCAGCTGCAGGTAGTGTGATACTGGCGTCCCTCTACGCGTTCCGCGACCGGATCAGGGCGGCGGTCGGTGACTCGGTCACGCTACCGGGTGCCGTCGGCGGGCTGGTTGCGGCACTGTGGGGGAACGTCTGGGTGAAGCTGTTTCTATTCATGCTGTACACGGGGTCGTTCATCTTCGGTGGCGGTCTCGTGCTCATCCCGTTCATCGAGAAGTACGTCGTCAGTGAGTTCGGTTGGCTGACTGCGACGCAGTTCGTCGACGGAATCGCCATTGGCCAACTCACGCCCGGACCGGTGGTGATGACGACCGCATTCGTCGGCTACAAACTCATGCTCGACGTCTACGGCAGCCTCGGCTGGGCCGTTGTGGGCGCATTCGTCGCGATGGTCGGCGCGTTCGCACCTTCGTTCCTGTTTATCACCCTCGCGTTCCCCTACGTGGCGCGCGTCCGAGACAACGACATCGTTCGCGTGGCCCTCTTCGGGATTAACGCAGCGGTCGTCGGAGCCATCGTTGGGGCGACTGTCACGCTTGCGTTCGACGCGTTCGCCGTCGTCACGGGAACCCCGGGAATGGTCGTGGACGTTCCATTCGACCCAGTGCGAGTCGGTCTCGCTACCGTCACGTTCGGGCTCTTCACGCGGGGCACGGATGCAGCCTACCTGATCATCGGCGGGGGAGCCCTCGGCGCTGCCGTGTACTTCCTCGTGTGATCACTCGTGGCAACCGAACGAGATACGGACTCTGTGCAACGAGGACCTCGCCCGGCACGCCTTCCACCAGGTCGGCGCATACGACGGTCCGTCAGTATAGCGGATTGTCTCTGTCGAGCCACGGTTATAGTGCTGAACAGGCGCAAAACCAACGACTTCAGTCGAGGGAGGATGTCACTCAGCGGTTAGAGTGTATTTCCGACAATGAAAGACCCCGATCGGTGAGCAAAGTGGATTCGCGTAGTGAAGTATCTGTACCGGGGTGACGACTACGCTGTCTCGGCTTCGAGTCGGTCGACCAATCCGTCGCGGAACATCTGTCGCGTTCCATCGGGACCAGTCATGGTCAACACCGTCTCCTCGTACGGCGGCGTAACAGTGATCTCGTACTCAGCGAACGCACAACACTGCAATTCCGAGGCCGTGAACTGCGCAACCGCGGGAAGCGACTCGTCGGTTCCATCGAACCGAACGGCCAGGCCATCTTCCGTTTCCTCATATCCAACGTAGTGGGAGATGAGACGCGATCGGACTTTTTCACTCCGTTTTTGTTCCTGTTTTTCGGTCAGCGTACATGCAACCTCTGGTGACGGGCCGTTCTGACTCATTATACACCGTTACTTTGTATATGGAAGTATTTATACTGCCAAGACCGAAGTATCGAACCTGGTGCTGTGTTCGGAAGCAATGGCAGAAGCTTCCGTTACAGCAGCGAACACGCCAATACCGATGTTCGGAAGCTAGATGGGAGGAGATATACCAGTGCACGAGCAGGGCCACTGTGAGAGTGAAGACGACAACCGGAACAGCAATTTTCGACGGCGGGTCACCGATACGAAGGTGAGTCGTCACTGCTCCTGCCATGACCCGCTGAGAAGAAGCCCTCCCACCACCGATAATTCGGGTCGCCACAGCAGTCCGATCCCGGCACCGAGCTCGAGAACGCCGGTCAGTACGCGGAATCACTGTGGTGTGGATACCATTACCGCTGGAACTCTTCGATCTGGTCCTCCTGGTGGGTGACCTTCGCACCCCCTACTCCCAAGCCCACGAGGCCGAGGAGAGCTTACAAGCCGAGGATTGCGATGTTCGCAGGGCTCATTCTGTGGCCGCTGGCACGGACGGCGCCGTCAGGGCAGCAGCGATGGGGACGCCGGCGTCGAGCGGGATGCCGACCGTGGTGGCAGCCACGTCAGCTGCCCACTGCTCGTAGTCCGTGCGAGTGTGGAACGCCTTCACGTGCGGACAGACGGCCCTGTAGACGTCCTGCGCAGTTGGCTCATCGCCAGCAGGGACCTCGTAATCAGTGGCTACGCCGAAGGACATGACCGCGTTCGATGGCGTGACGTCGATCTCGCTGTCGGGCGACACCCGAATCTCGATTGCGTCGTCCGTAGGCGTCTCCGTCCGGATATCGACCGGTTCGTCCAGAAGATACGACAGGGCGATCCCGTCGTAGAAGCACCGGAAGTAGTACGTCTCGTCAGCGGTCTGCGCGTAGTACGGCGTTTCTTCCTCGACGTGGCAGAGTTCGTCGACGGCGATCCCATCACCTTCGACCACGGTTCGGATCGACGAGATCATATCGTCGAACGTCCCGATCGATTCGCCGAAGAACCGACCCATGGTGTCTGCCGTGGCTTCCGGGAGTCGCGCAGTGTTCACCGGCCGCTCCGCAACCCACCTGTCTGCGTTCGTCGTCTGTTCGGGTGCCTGGTCGACCGTCAGATCGCCGCAATTGCAGTCTTTATCCGGCATGCACCGATACCTTTAATGGCGAAGTATTAATACTGTCAAGTCCGAAGTAAAAGACTAGCTGCGGCCCGTGAAAGCTATGGCAGAAACACCCGACGCGTCCCCTGACACTCCAGATGTACAGAACGCCGAAATTGACTGCTACTGCCCACTGGGAGGTGTAATGGACCTCCTCAGTCGACAGTACGCAATGCAGGTGACCTGTGTGGTTGGCGCAATTGGCCCTGCGAGATACGGGGAGATCGAGGAGACGTTCGGCGAAGTGAGCAGTTCGACGCTGTCCACCCGTCTCGACGACCTCGTCGAGGCGGGGTTACTCTCCCGAGAGCAATACGCGGAAATCCCGCCTCGCGTCGAATACGAACTCACCGAGAAAGGTGAGGAACTCCGTGAGCGACTCGATCCGCTCCTCGAATGGGCAGAGGCACAGGACGACTGCTACTGACGCTCACCGAGGGCGGCGAAACCACTTCTCGAGTCCGGCACTCGTCGTCATCTCGACGATCTCAAAGATGACGGCAGGGAGGGTGGCTGCCGTCGGAAATCCTGCGCCGACGAGCGCGGTGGCGACGGCGAAGTCGCGCATTCCAATCGACAGCGTCGCAGCAAGTCGCTTGCCCCGCGTAAAGTTCCAGCTGACGAGCCATCCGGCGACGTAGCCACTACAGTTGAGGACGATGGTGCCGGCTGCCACGAGGAGGAGGACACTCCCGCCATCGCGAACGAGCGAGGTGTTCGTCGCCGCGACGATACCAACTCGTGTCGTCGCCCCACGCCGAACACGTCTTCGAGGTGTTCCACTCGTTCTCTTTCAGTACCGCAACGCCACGTTCTTTGCCTTTGTATTCGAGGTACTGGGAGATGCGGACGGGCCACCGATACCAAGCCGCGATGTCGATACTCATCGGGATGACCCCTGATAGAGTTCGAGCATCTTGTATGGGAGTGATCAGACTTCTGCAGGGACTCGGTCGTCGATCGCCTCGACGATCAGGTCCAGATCGAGGTCACTGCCGTGAACCGCTTTGTCCCATATCGTCTCGCCATCGGCAGTCACGACGAAGACGCCACCGTGGCCCGGCGTGAGTGTGACCCCGTCCAGATTCTGGCCGAACTCGTTCAGAAGCCGCGCCTGGGTTTCGATCGCCGGCTCGAGCAATCCACACGGCACACAGTATTCGATTTCGACGGTTGTCATACCTACTCTCACCTCGGACAGATATCGCCGTAAAGTTACCACAAGGGTATCCTGACCGGGTCAGCGCATCCTAACCCGGATTCGCTTCAGTCCGCAGTTGTCGTCGACGCGTCCTTCGCCGTCGCTGTGTCGCGGTCGAGCGCCCAGCCGAGCACGCCACCGTAGGTGAGATGCAGGATGAGCGTTGCAACAGAGATCGTTGGCGTGATGGCCGTCCCAAACAGTCCCCAGCCGAGGAACGGCAGGAACGCGACCTGCATCAGGACCCAGAGGCCGACACCGAGCGTGAGCCCTGTGCCGGTCGTCACGGGGCGCACACCTCGAGCGAGGAGCGCGCCGAAGAGACCTCCATAGCCAAGATGGAGTGCTATGGTGAGTCCCATCAGTAGCGGCGTCGGGAGGCCACTTCCGAGGAGCTGAGCGACAATGGCCTTCGGAATGGGCTGGGGCATCGGTGAGGTCCCGGAAATCAGTGCGAGTAGCATGAGAACGGACATCGCAATCGTCGCGACGACACCGTAGCCGAACCCCACTCGGAGTCTGTATTGTGTCACACTCGAAGGAACTCTGAGCTTCGAAATAAGGCTAGGACAAGGCCGGACTGAGGGACTCAACGATCCACACCGGGTGAGGTTGACCTAACCGAGTCGGCGAGCAACGGAGTACCAGATGGCGTCGAAATCAGTCTCCAAGACAAGTAGTCCCATCGCGCCGAGGAGGACGCTGAGGTTCTTCCAGTCGGGCCCGACGTAGAGTATCGCCACGAGCATCACCGGAATCAGCGAGACGGCCGCGAGTCGTTCCTCAACGCCGATGAGGAGGAGTGCAACCGCTCCCACTTCGATGACTCCGGCGACAATGATCATCACTGCAGGGGCGGGTATTCCGATGGCGTCGAAGAACGAGACTGAGCTCCCGTAGGTGACGACCTTACTCGAGGCCGGTTTGGCAACGAGAACGACGAGGACGAACCGAAGCACGATGTGAATCCATTCCGGGACAGACTGTCGTACCGACTCAATACGATCGACAGAGGTACGTTGCATAGTGGGCAGTGTCCCAGAACCCGAATAAGCGTCAGCGAAGCTCGCACTGAGGAGATACTGTTTCCTGACCAACGTAGGTTCTCTTATCGGATCCGGGACGATGACTTACTAACGTAGTAATAATGGGTCTGCTTTCAGTACCTCTAGAGACGAATGAGCAAAGCAGTCGAGGACAAGGAGTGCGTTGCGTCGTGGTGTGCCGACGACGACTGGTGTACGGTGACGTGTACAGCCCATCTCATCGGGAAGAAATGGCATCCGGTTATCGTCCACCGGCTGCTTGCACACGGCCCGCTCGGGTTCAATGCGCTCAAAGACGAGATTGACTCGATCTCCAGTACCGTCCTCTCGAACAGCCTCGAGGATCTGGAAGACAATGGGCTCGTGAATCGAGCGATCGTGAGCGAAAAACCGTTCCGGGTCGAGTACTCCTTGACTGAGCAGGGTGCGTCGCTCGAACCCGTAATCAAAGCAATGGACGCCTGGGGCGAAGAGTATCTCCAAGAGACATCATCCTGAGACTAACATAGGATGTACAGGCACCCCATGAACCGCTACCCTGGTTATAGGTGACATCCTCCCATGACTGCAGTCATGGGCTTCCCACCGCACCGCACGGCTGAGTTGGGTGTTTGCAGGTTTGCGGGCCACCGTCGCGGGCGGGGTTGGAATCCCCGCCCGCGACCCATGTAGCGAGGGATGGCCGCTGGCGGTGCCACGCCGCCGGTACTCCTATCCTCGCCCCGTTCGGACCCGACGTTTTGGTTCCGGCGGACCTAAAACGGGGCGTTAGCGGACTCGGAGTTACTTGTGTCGCGTGTTGAAGCCCGACGCTTGGTTTTTGTTCCCACGAGGGGCACGTCCCGTTTCCGGGATGGGCGGACACTCGAACCGCCAGTTTCGGGCTATCGGGTGCCGAAGGGGTCGTACCCTTTGGGCCGACACGACAAGAGACGCGGGCACCACTCAAAAACGTTGCCCGCAGGATGTGTACGGCGCGTATCCCACGACTGAACAGTAGTTGCTGATTCATCAGGAAAGCCGCAAGGATCGAAGTCTCGTTCTCAACTCCGGCTTCGTGAAACCGTGCTCAGTGCTGTTCAGAGAGTGTAACAGCTGCCGAAGCTTTCCGTCAGCCGTTGTTCTCCCAGTCTTGCCAGTACTAAGGGGCGTACTGACCCGGGCTGAGCAGCCCGAGTCAGTCATCGAGACAACCGCTATCCGTACGGTATTTGACCGAGAAACGCGCGAAACAGGGCGGTCGGGACGACCGGGTCAGTCCCGACCGCCCGACGTGGAGTCACGAGCAGATTCGTCAACACCCACAGATTGTACAGTGCAACGGCGAACAGAAAGTAGAACAGCCGTACTGAGAACGTTCTCGGAAGAAACTCCGTGATCTTGCGATAGGACGTTTCGATCCCCCAACGACGGCGATATGCTTCAGCCAGTGGCCGAGCGATCTCGACGTCAGTGCCGACGTCGAGATCGCGGTTGGTGACCAGACAGAAGTGATCGTCGTCTCGTGTTCGGTGCGGAACGACGACGAGCCGGACTATCGTCCGGCCCGTCGGTGGATTCGATCGCGCCATCTCGTACTCTGCGATGAACGTGTCGCCGTCATGATCGTCAATGAACTGCTGTACCTTCCGTGTTTGGGGCGCACGCATTAGGAACTCAACGTCGAGATCTTCGAGCGTCAATGCGAGATGAACGCGGTAGAAGCCACGATCGAGGTAGAGTCGGTTGATATTGACGTACTCGCGGGCTTCTGAGACGAGTTGGCGGATCGCCTCCGCCAACTCGTCGGTATCGCTCCCCTCCAGGGCTACTGATCCGAGCGTGAATTGGACTCTCGGATTGACAATACAGACGGTAGCGAACTTGTACGCATGATCGGTGCCCTGGGCAGGATTCGTTGTACAGACACGAGGAGTCTCTTCGGCCCCGTAATAGAGCCAGTCGTGAACGTCGATTGCGATGTCAACTGGCCGAGTGAACACGCGGTTGCGTGCTGCTTCCTTGAGGATTGCATCGCGGACGCGGTCGAACTGGTCGTCGACCGCGTCCGCATCGAGTCCACGCAAATGGTAGAGGAGCGCGCGTGCGAGCGGATTTCGTGCGGTTGCATCAATGGAAATATCGTCACCACGGGCAAGCTGATAGGCTCTTGCGCCAGTGTTGGCGAACTCGTTGTGGAAGGCGATCCGAGCGAGGACTTCCAAAAAGTCCTCGCTCGGATAGGTTCCGTTCGCAGCGATCCCAAACTCCAACTCCGGAAACAGTAGTGATGAAGCCGCGCGAGTCACCTGCGTTGCCTCGGTTGTCTCGACCATATCGAGACAACGACCGCAACGGCAATCGTCACTTGGTCACTTCAGCAACTACTGTTCAGTCGTGGGTTTTGCGCCTGTTCAGCACTATAATCGAGGAGAACACCCACGACTTCAGTCGTGTAATGAACCCGACAGCCCCTACACTTTCAGGATGCGGCGGGTTTTTAGCTGAAAGAGAGGGTGCTAAGCCCCCGTCCTCAAGGAGCGAACGGCGTTAGCCGCGAGCGAGTAGGGCGGGGATACAGCGTCCGCACGAGTGTCGAATTACTCTAGCCAGAACAGTTAACTAAACACAACCACTAGCAGAGAACAAGTCGCATGAAGTACAGTCCACGATACCGACTCTTTCCCACCACCACCCAACGGGAGAGTCTCGACTGGATTCGTGACACCGTGCGACAAGTGTACAACCACGCCCTCCACGAATTCGACAAGATACCAGAAGACGAGGGGACGCTTCGACAGCGCGTCTGGCACGTCCGCGACGAACTCCCACAACTCAAGCAACAGTGGACTGACCTCAAACAGGTCTACTCCACCGTCTTGCAGAAAGCTGTCGAGCGTATCCGTACCAACATCACCAACCTCGGCACACTCAAAGCCAAGGGCTACGATGTTGGCTCGTTGAACTGGAAGTCACCGCATGAGTATCGGAGTTTCACATACCGGCAATCGGGCTTCGAACTCGACACGAAGAGTGGCCCGTGAGACCGAGCGATACTCCGCCTCAAAAAAGTACGCGGTGAAACCATCGAAATCCCACTCCGACTTCACCGCGACCTTCCCGACCACGATGCTATCAAGGAAGTCACGGTGAAGAAAGAACCCACAGGAGTGTGGTACGCTTCGTTCTGCATCAGCACCGACGAACCAGATAAACCAGACTCAGGGGACATCGACGCTGAGGATACCGTAGGAATCGACCTTGGCGTCCTCACCTTCGTCCACGATTCGGCTGGACGGTCTATCGGCCGTCTTGACTTATCCGATGAGCGAAAACGCCTCGAGCGCGAGCAACGCTCGCTTTCTCGCAAACAGTACGAGTCGAACAACTGGGAGACGCAACGGCGTCGAGTCGCGACGGTCCATGCTCGTATGTCGAACAAAAAGCGAGACTATAAGCACAAACTCGCGCACTATTACGCCACCGAGCACGACGCCGTGTTCGTTGAGGATTTGAACGTGACGTCACTGCTTGAAGCCAGTGGCAACGCTCGGAACAAGGCCGAAGTCGGCTGGCGAAACTTCAGTACGATTCTGAAACATCACGGTCGGAAGAACGAGTGTCACGTTATCGAAGTCGAACCGAGTGGCACGACGAAAGAGTGTGCATCGTGTGGCGTGGAGACGGCGAAACCGGTGTGGGTTCGGGAACATTCCTGCCCGTCGTGTGGGTTCGAATTAGACAGGGATTGGAACGCGGCGTTGAATATCCAGTCGCGTGGTCTGGAGAACCTAGGAGTGGTTCACTCCGAAGCAACGCCTGTGGAGACTGCGACCGCTGTGGATACCGTTCCCGTATCTGCACGTCGCGTCGTCGAAGCAGGAAGCCCTGCCCTCAAGGAGTCGCCGAAGGCGACGAGTAGGGCGGAGTAGTTCACGTGCCTCCGTGCGTATCTCTTGGTCTGATTCAAATTGGGACTCGGTCAGCGAAAGCGATCCGTTGAATGCAGTCCTGTAATCGATTCTATTGACGGAATATTTTTGCACGCTGCTCGTAAACTGCGCATATGAGTTCGTCCGCACCCACTCCCGACGCTGTTCGCGCAGAACTCGACGGCCTCGGTCCGCCCGGTACTCCGGTGACCACGCCGGAGGTCGCCGAGAACTTCGACTGTACGAATCGGACGATCTACAACAGACTCGAGTCGCTCGTCGAGGACGGCATTATCGAGACGAAGAAGGTCGGCGCTCGCGGGCGGGTATGGTGGCAGCCCGTCAGTGACGACGACCCTGTCGAGCACGATTCGGAGGCGACCGTCACCGAGTCGACGTTCCGCCAACTGTTCGAGAACGTCTCGGGGCTCTATCTCATCCTCGAGCCCGAAGACTACGAGATCGTCGCCGTGAGCGACGCCTACCTGGACGCGACAATGACCGAGCGGGCGGAGATCATGGGCGAGAATATATTCGATGTATTCCCCGCCGATCCCGACGACCCAGACCCCGAAGGAGCTCCCCGGTTGCGGAGGTCACTCGAACGAGTGAAAGCGGAGCAAGAAACCGACGTCATGCCGGTGACGTTCTATCCAATCCCCCGCCCCGACTCCGAGAACGAGGAGTTCGAGGACCGCTGGTGGAGCCCGACGAACGCACCCGTCGTCGGCGAATCGGGCGATATCGACTACATCATCCACCGTGTCGAGGACGTCACGCCGGTCGTCCGCCAGCTCCAAGCCGACGGCGGCGAAGCGGTGCTCGACCGCCTCGACACCCGCGACTCTCACCTCACGACGGACATTATGCTACGGGGCCAGGAGTTACACGAAGCAAAGGAGACTACCTACGACCGACTGCAGGCGAACGAGGAGCGGCTGAACGCGTTCGTGACGGCGACCTCGGAGGTCGTCTATCGCATGAGTCCCGACTGGACCGAGATGCACGAACTCGACGGCCAGGGGTTCATCGCCGATACCGATGAAGTCCGGAGCAACTGGCTCGATGACTATATCCCGCCCGACGAGCAGGGGCGCGTTCAGGACACCATCGCGGAAGCCATCGAGACCAAGAGCACCTTCGAGTTGGAACACCAGGTCCTGCAGGTCGATGGAACTCGAGGCTGGACCTACTCTCGGGCGGTGCCAATCCTGAACGACGACGGCGAAATCACCGAATGGTTCGGGACAGCGTCGGACATCACCGAACGCAAGCAACGGGAACAGCTGCTGGAGGCGCAAAAGGAGCTGCTGGAACTGATCGCCGCCGGGACACCACTCGATAAGTGTCTCTATGCACTGTGCGCTGCAGTTCCGAAACTCAGCCAGGGCGTTCGAGCCAGTATCCTGCTCGCAGACGACGACCGCGACTCGTTCCAGCGCCCCATCGCCCCAGATCTGGACCAATCGTGGGGAGAGGGGCTCGAAGATGCACCGATCAACGACCTCATGATCGGCACGTGCGGAGAGGCGGTGTTTCGCGGCGATGGCATCACCTGCGAAGACGTTACGACCGACGACAGATGGTCGGAGGAATGGCGTGAACTCTGCGTCGCGAACGACGTGCTCGCCGGACATTCAGAACCCATACGGGATGGGGACGGCGAGCCCGTGGGTTCGTTCATGCTCTGTTTCGACGAGCCACGCACTCCGAACGAGTGGGAACGCCAATTATCGGACTTTGCCACCTACATCGCAGGCATCGCGGTCGAGCGCCACCAGTCGCGGCAAGCACTGCAGCAGACTAACGAATCCCTCGAACGGCTCAACGACGCGAGTCGCGAACTAATCGACGCCGATACAGAGGAGATCAGCGAGCACGCCCCGGCACTCGCACAGGACGTGCTTGACGCCGACTACGTCGCTCTATGGCGCTACGACGACCGGACCGGCGATGTCTATGAGTTTAGTCGCCACACGAGTCCTGAGCTAGACCCGCAGGCAGTGGAACTCCCCGACGAGTTCTCCGACCAAGTCTGGCAGACGTTCATCAGCGACGATATCAATGTCGTCAACGATCTCGACAGCATTGAGTGTGCGTCTTCGAAGTCGTCGCTACGGAGCCGCATACTCGCCCCGCTCGGGAGACATGGCGTCATTTGCGTTGGGTCGACGCACTCTGAGGCATTCGACGAACTGACAGTCGATCTCATGGAGACGGTTGCGGCGACCGTCGAAACTGCGTGGGACCGCGCCGACGGCGAACAGGAACTGGAGCGGAAAAACGCGGAACTAACGCGGCTCGACAATCTCAACACGCTCATTCGGCAGATCGACCAGGCGCTTGTCCAGGCCGAGACGGTCGATGAAATCGACGAAGCTGTTTGTGACCGGCTTGCGGAGTCCGCGCTCTTCGAGTTCGCCTGGGTCGGCGACTTCGACGCTGCCGCCGACGCGATCGAACCCCGGGCATGGGCGGGCGTCGACAGCAGTTCGCTGGCCGATCTCATAGTAGAGGACGACAAATCAGGTCCCGACGGAAACCCCTTCATGTCCGCGATTCAGACCGGCGAGACACAGATTATCGATGATATCGCGACTGACGCGCGGGCTGCCCCGTGGCGCGAGATTGCCCTTGAACTGGGAGCACGCTCGTGTCTCAGTATTCCGCTCGTGTACGATGAGTTCGTCTACGGCGTCCTGAAGGTCTATGACGGAACGCCGCAGTACGACGACCGCGATACCGACGTGCTGGCGGAACTCGGGCAGACGATCGCCCACGCGATCCACACCGTCGAGACCAGAGGGACTGACTGGACGGACAGTGTAATCGAACTCACGCTCCGCTCGGAGACCGCAGAAACCCCACTGTGTCGCCTCGCCCGAGAAACAGGCTGTGCGATCGAGTTCGAGGGACTCGTGCCGGGATCAGACGACGAGATAACCGTGTTCTTCACCGCGACGGATATCGTATCCAGCGAACTGGTCGCTGCCGGTGAGGAGTCACTCGCCATCGATGAACTGCACCAGCTCACTGACCATGACGAGGGTGCCATGTTCAAAGCACGGCTGGCTGATTCAATGCTCGCTACACACGTCCTCGATCGGAACGCGACAGTTCGCTCGCTCTCCATCGATGCGGGCACTGCGACTACCGTCATCGACCTCTCGGAGTCAGCCGATGTCCGCAGATTTGTCGAACGGATCCAGGACACGGTTCCGGATCTCGAACTCCTCGGCCGTCGAACGCGAACCCACTCACTCGAGATGCAACATACGCTTCAGGGCGTGTTCGAGGACCGACTGACGCCCCGCCAGCAGGAAATTCTCCAGTTGGCCTACCGAAGTGGGTTCTTCGAGTCGCCTCGGGTGCAGACTGGCAAGGAACTCTCCGACGCGCTTGACCTCTCACAGTCGACGTTCAACTACCACCTTCGGGGCGCCGAGCGCAGCATTTTCGAAGTGGTATTCGATTCCGTGTAGGGATCTATTTTTCCTGAAGTTATGCCCATTTGATTATTGCGTATTAGCCGGATGTGTATCGCGTACTCGTGATCTCATGTCGTCCCTCTCTTCGTAAGGACACAGGCGATACATCGATTGCATAGAGTGGTCAGCAGTGATCGTTCGCTGCGGATGGTATCGCAATGTTGCGACCGAATCTCCCTAGCGTTCGCACTTCTCCGAAGTATCCCTTTCCCCGCTGCACCTAGAAACGGGGGATATGACTCTCGACGGACAGGGAACTGATTCAGGCGACCGCATGCGTTCAACCCAGTCTTCTACTACCGAAGATGGACTGACCTCCGAGATGCGCAGCATCCTGAGCCACCCCTACAACCGACGCATTCTGCTCCCCCTTCTCGGATGGGAGACACCTATCGAGGGTGACGAACTCACGGCACGCGTTGTCGCAACAGACGTCGAGACACGTCGCACAGAGAATGTTGGAGCAGTTGAGACGCGCGAGAACGGACAATCCAAAACATGACCGTAAACAACTCATTAGCACCGCCCTCGCTGGACCGCGTTTTCGATATTTTGGCGAACAAGTACCGTCGAAGACTACTCGTCGCACTGCTGGAACACAACCCACAGGACGACGAGGGCCCACAGATTCCCACTGACGTTGAACTCGAGGATGAGGATCTAGAATCGTTCCAGATTCGTATGACGAATGCGCATCTCCCGAAGCTCGAAGATGCCGGAGTTATTGAGTGGGATCAAGGGAATAACACGGTGCGGAAGGGGCCTCGGTTCGACGAGATTCGCCCGCTGCTCGAGCTGATGCAGAACCACGCTGACGAACTCCCCGACGATTGACTCTGAGTCCACACCGGTTCGGCATACGATCTATCGTGGGATACGGCGCTTGCTGTGCCTTTTCATTCTCTGCTTAGTTCCGCAGCATCCGAGAACATTTATCACCCCCGAGGGGTTCGGGGGTGCTTGAACGAGCAAACCCGCGAACCGACCTATGAAAAAATTAGCGACCTACACTTGCACGAATAGCCACGAGCCTCGGCTGACGCCGACGTCGTCTACGTCGGCTACCGTCGTCGAGGCCGCGCCATCGTCGAGAAACAACCCGGCCAGGAACGACTCACACCCGAATGCAGTCTCGAGCTGGCGAATCACAGTCTGAGCAGACTCGAATGGAATCCAGTGGCTGCGATCGGCCTAACTCGCGCTCGCCCTCCTGCTCGATTACACCGACGACGAGAAGTAGCACTGGCGGAGTACATGGCGTTCAAGAACGAAGTCGTGAGCCAGTTAGAGTGTACTGGTCACGAGCAGCGTTGGCGACTCACCAGCAGTGAGGTTGAAGCGGTAGTTGCAGCGAAAACCAGTGAAATCATCGCTCCTTAGAAGGATAGCGATACCGCGCAATCATCTGAGCGGCTGTTGGGAATTCGCCCAACATACTTGTACTGTCGGGCGTCAACCCAACGAGTGAGGGATGGGCCACGAACTCACGCACCGCTACTCACACGTTGAAGCCGGCCTCGTTGAGAACGTCGTCATCCGACGAACGGCCGATACAGATGCCTACCCGTCCGGCTGGAAGTACACACTGCATTGGGGCCGCTGCAAGATCTGACGCTCATCCGTTACGATAACGCGTACGATAATCTCGTTGACAGCCTCACCCTACTACGTCTTGATCTCATTCAAGCGATCGCCAAAGAGCACCCCGCAAGTATGCATGAGGCTGCACGACTCGTCGATCAAAACATTTCTGATGTCCATGCAGATCTGAAACAGCTGGAAGTACTGGGTATCCTCGAACTCGAGGAAGGAGGCCCTGGTGGAGCGATCCAGCCAGTTGTTCCATTCGACAAAATCGAGATGCACATTGACTACCCCCTTCTCGAAAATGTCGACGCAGACTAGCCGCTTGTTTTTGCCCCTTCGAAAGGATGCGAGGGGAATCAGAAAGCTCTCGCGGAGAACGGATGTCTGATCCAAAGTAACAAGCAAGTTGAACAGTGGAATCATTGTCCAGTGAAGGATGTACGAAACGAACCGAGTACGTTGAGCGGAGCGACGTCAGTGTCTCACTGACGGTGAAGCTCACCGTGATCGCTACCAGGAGGCGGCTGAGGCACCTCTTCGGTATTCGTGAGTGTCGCCGCTCCCCAGATTGCTGTAATTATCACTGCAAGCAGCACCCATTGAGAGTAATAGAATACGTCTACGATTTCGATAGTTTCGGAGACGAAATTAATCCATCCGTGAAGAAAAATAATCCCGAGGATGCTGCGTGAGGTGTGATTATAGACCCACGTGAATACGACTGATAGTGCGACAATGCCGATCATGAACAGCCAGAACCCGAGTGTGGCGAATCCGACTTCCTCGCGTTGAAATGAGCCTTCAATAAAGAATAACGGGAGGTGCCAGACGGCCCAGACCACGCCTAGCAGCACGCTGGCACTCAGTGCGGACCAGTTCATCCGAAGCCGGTCTAATGCGTAGCCCCGCCATCCTAATTCTTCGAGAAGAGGCGGGAGTGTGGCGAAAAATAGCGCAGGCAGGATCGCAAGTGGATTCACGCTGAATTCCTGCACCCCTTCGCCCCATGTCGCACCTGACCCACCTGATAGCATACTTACTACTGCCGCTGTGATAGTCACTGCTAACGGAAGCAGAAGTATCACGAGGAACCACCGAACGCCGATTCGGCGGACTTGTTCGAGGCGATTCCAGAAATCCGCCCGTCCTCGACCATCGTACACAAGGTATACAAACCCAATACCGGAAGCTCCAGGGCCAACAAGCCCGATTAGTAGCAACACGAGTCCTACGGCGCTGTCAAACCTTACCTCGAGAGCGATTGCTGCCAGCCAGAATCCCCACGTTATGGCGAAAGTGACGGCAAAGAACAGCCATGGGTTCCCGATTGAGACGGACGTATTGCCAATTGTTCGATGTGCAGTCTGTTCCATACTCCATTTATGGGCCGGACGCAGTTAACGTGAACAGCCCCAACCACGAGGGTCGGGGTTGTTCACTGATTGTTGACTGTGAGCGGGGGAACTCATTGGATCGGGCAGCGAAGCGTTCGAAACACAGCTCCAGCCTTAGCGAGAGGTCGAACGGGATGACTCGAGCCGACGCCACGGTCTTCAGGTGCTACCGGGACGCGACGGCATTTGCTACGGACAGGTCTTTGTTGTATTTGGCTTCCTGTCTGGCCTGTCGTCGGGAGTATCTACACTGGTAAGGTTCGTGCTGGGGGGATTCGGATCGTTCGGCGGTTCCAGTTCACCCACTCGGTCTGGAAATGTGCGATCTCGCCCGTCCACAACCCGAGTCGGCCTGCGGTGAGGCAGATGAATCGGGCCTCGAAGTCGTGCGGTTCCGGGAGTGCCGAGCACGCCCCCAGTAGAAGTTCAAACTGCCCGTCTGTGAGGACGTCTTCGTGGGTGTGTCGGGTAGTTAGTGCCCTCCGATGTCGATCCGCCTATTCAGTAGCAGGTCGGTTGTGATAAGACACCTGAAGCCGTCTTCGTGCTATCGAGTTGGAAGTGTCGTCCGGTGGTGCTGCATGAGGGCGTGGAGGTACTGTGGATAAGTTCTTTGTAACGTCATTGTGTGGTTTGCTGTATGGATTCTCAGCTGCTCAAAAAATCAGCCATTGCAGGACTTATTTCGCTTGGGGTTACATTGATTATAACCTATGTTGCATCACTAATCTGGCCGACACCGTGGGAACTGTTTATTGCTGTCGGATTAGCCTCATTCTTTTCAGCATTTGGTAGCGCGTACGGCGCACACATGGAATATCGTAGTTGAAAGCTGAGAGGATAGCACACGTTGTCAACCATCTCGGGGTCACGCCCCGAGGTATTCGCCTATATTACTCGATCAAATGACAGAGCTCGTATTTCAATGATGTTCCCATCATTTATTGAATTCAGCCAGCTATACATCTTCGAATTCTTCTCTTCTTGTCTTCTCAAGCCACTCTTGCTTGGAGAAATCATTCCCATAGCGGATCATCTTACTCCGTGAGTCATAGTCGATGATCCCGTGGTCACCCAGTTTCGGAAGGTGGTGGTGCTGGAGTTCGAGTTCGAGTGCTTCCAGATGATCGTTCGGCGGATCTTCACCGGAAGGCGTCTCCCAACGTGCAATCGTCTCCGTTAACTCGTTATACTCGACGGTGTCTCTGGCAGCGTCGTGGAGATAGTACAACACATATCGCCGTCGCTGGTTGGCCATGATTGAGAACAACTCATCGAACGTCGATCCACTGCCATCATTCATCACTTGAGATCTGTTGGAATCTGTGTTGTCGTTGGCCATTGGTATTGGTTGCTCTATTCGCTCTCGTTAAATACCTAACACATACTATCGGATCACAGTGGCATATTTTATACAAATATTCAAATTTATTAATGAAATTCTGTCTGTATATTGAATAAATTTCAATTTCGTAAATAAATAGTAGCAAAAGGTCAATGCTGAGGAGCATCGCTGATTACCGCTCCATTCGCACGGCATGTGTCGTCGGGCAGGATTCAGACACTAGGCGTTCCGTTTTACAGGTGGTCAAGGCGAATGTCACGAGGCTTGACTCCGAGCGCTTCACAGCATTGCAGCCATTCAGCCTGCGTCTTTAGGTTGCTCGCTTCGGGACAGATCGTACAGAGCGAGTGCTTCCTCAACTGTTTCCTCACATGTGTCATGATGCCCCTACGGTGCTGCAGCCGCTGTGTCTCCAACTTCGGGATCATACGGGAGGCTGATCACGAGTTCGTCGAATCAGACGACAGGACGCTTGCTCTGATCTTCTTCTTCGAAGAAGATGATTCCCAGCTGGGCAAGCCGACTGAGTTCCTCGTGGACATTCTTTGCGTCTCGGGCAACAACCCGTGCGGTCTCGTTGATACTGGATGGTCGTTCCGACGAATGGCCTTGATGAGTTTGAGGACACGCGGCGTCAGCGTCTCCAGGAGGTCGTCGTAGCTGGTAAGCTGCCTCGGGGTCAAGCCCCGAGGCGGTTTACCTAAAGTGGTGCGGATGCTTCTGTTAGTTACATGTGCTATTGTCTCCAGCGATGGCTATTGTTCATGAGCGATAGTATAGGGTGGCCAACAAGTTGATAGGGAAGGATCCCCAACCCTCAGACGGCGAGCAAAACGATTCGGTCGTTGCCCCTCGCCCTCCCGTGATTGTTCCAACGTGAAGCCGATAGCCCATCTCTCACTCGATTCCAGTCCCCAACATTGCTATATCTCTCAGGGAATGCGCGGTTCCAACGCCGACCCTCTGTTGGCGTTTTTGATGAGTGATAAATCATGTCGCTATAACCGGCACTATTAAATTGCATCTGCTAACTCGGCGTGTTTAGTTAACGGCTCGTTGACAAGTGTTTGATGATTTTGGAAGTGCCTTGTCTAACCATTCTCTATCTTCGGACTCCGACGGATTGAGTGGAGTTCTTCGACATGGACACTTGGGAGAAGGACCCCCACCTCCTTGAGCCTCGATTTAACAGTGCCCTTCCTAACGTGTCGTCAGCAAGGCTATTCGCCGAAGCGGTACCTCTGCCAGCACTTCAGGCCGGCGATATCGACTGGCTTTACCCCATGACCAGGCTCTAATCAGATAGCACCGGGTTTCGAGTTCGACCGTTCATCTGACGGCCATCCCTCCCACGGTTCGTTCCTACCCGCATTGGCAGCGAGTGATCTAACATCAGACCGTCGACGCTACCTCTTCGACGTCTGGACCGCCGAAGTCAACGTTATCCGGTTGTTCTGCGGCGCCAATAAGCCGGTCGAGGGGGAAACAGTCGTGCATATATAAGGATCAATGGAGTACGGTCGTTCTCGTCTAGTTGTTCTAGTGTGCTAATCACTAGTATGTTAATCTGTCTGGCGGATACTGTAACTGAAGCATCTTCGTCTTTGATGTTCGTTGATACCGATATTCATTTCCCAATCGACTTATATGACTCAGATATGGCTGAGGAGATACGGCAGTGTACGTACAAACACGAGGTCTCCTCACATCGCTTTGGCGATCTCTCGAACGATGTGTGGCGGTGTCCACACGAAGCACACCCAAGAACGAATCGCTGCCCGTTTCATCTTCCGGCGGACCACAAGGCTCGGTCCGAGATTGACTACAAGACTGTATTTATGACGGACATCATCGCAGCGAGTACGGATGAGAACGCCGAGAGAACTGAACGAGCCCGAATTCTCGGGGCAAGATTTCCCTCCCTCTTACTACCGTTTGCTGTCATCGACGGCAGCCACCGAGCACCGATCGATCTTCGGGAAAGTATCTTCGAAGGGCCAGTCGATGTTTCGCACACTACGATCGATCACGATTTATGGGTATCCGGTAGCGAGTTCCGTTCGACCGTCTCCTTCACCGAAGCAACAGTTAACGGTGTAGTGGATGCGGCAGATACCCGCTTTGCAACTTCGCTCCAGTTCGATGGAGCAGCGGTAGACGCACTTGATCTGTCCGACGCAACGGTCAAAGGTAGCGCTCGGTTTCGAGCTGCCACGATTACCCAGACGCTGACCTGTTGCGGGGCGACCATCGATCGACTCGATCTCGAACGCGCCGAAACGAGTGGCGATATCAACATCACTGAACTCGAAACCAGAGCTCGGCTCCGACTCGACGGGGCGGACATTGAGAAGCGGGTCGTCGCTAACCGAGCGGTCCTATCGAACGGGCTGTGGGCCGTGAACCTGACTGCGTCAGAGGGGATTTCGATCGGCGATACCTACATTGATGGACCAGTCCACCTCGACAATGCGACGCTCGAGGGTCAATCGAGGGTAAACACAGTAGTCTTCTCGGACCGAGTGTTCCTACGCGACGCAACCGTGGGGACGCTACTCGTGAGTGGGGCCACGTTCGAGCAAGCTGCCGAGTTCGACGGCACTACGTTTGACCGTGCCGAGTTCCGGAGTACCATGTTCTGCGAAACTTCAGAATTCGAAGCCACAACGTTCGAGACGTTGGTATTTTCACCGAACCAGTCTCCTCGCTATATGAATTTCCAGAACGTAACGATCGCCGATGAGTTCCGCTTCGCACCGGAAGCGAAGTCCGACACTACTGTCAAATGGGTCGACCTCAGAGCGTCGCAGTTACCTGCCGGTAAACTGATGCAGCCAGAAGCCGGGGCAGTTGTATACGATCTCGCCGGCGCACAAATCGACGACGTGTCGCTTGAAGCACCGTCCTGTGAACACCTATTGGGATGGTACAACTTTCGACGGACGACATTTGACGGGTTTGACTTCGGTGACTACAGACACGAACTCGACAAAGCCAACTGGCGACTTCACGAACTCAATCCGACCGCTGAACAGGTACGTCGTTCGGTCGATGACGTGCCGGAGCCATCGCCTGAGCAACCAGACGTACTGGAAATAACTTACCTGAAAGCGCGGATGGCAGCCGCCGACCGAGGCGACAACGAGGCTGCCTCCCGGTTCTTCCGCCAAGAGATGCGATGGCGACGGCAGCGACATTGGTCACGAACGCTGTCGAGTCACTCGACGAAACATCGCCTGCAGGGCCTCAGACGGGGCAGTTACAACTGGCTGCTTGGGGCGCTGACCGGACACGGAGAACTATCGCGACGCGCCATCTATTCATCGGTGATCATCATCGTTGCGTTTGCCGTCATCTATCGAATGACGTACACCTCTGCGTTTGGAGCCAGCACAGCGATCCACGACTATCTGATCTTCAGTGCCCAAACCTTCATCACCTTTCTTCTCGGAACGACGCCCACATCGTCTCCACTCGGTCTTCGCATCCTCACTGTCATCGAAGGATTCGCCGGCGCATTCTTCGTGGCCCTTTTTGTGTTTACTCTTACACGGTCGGTGATTCGGTAGTTACGTGTATCAGACTCTGCGTCAGCGATTGAGTCGTGCATCTGCGCGTTCTTGAAGCCGAAATCTATCGTCAGCGGAGTATACAATGATTCGCACGTCTGTCAGCGTCGTCGACGCGAACTGATCAATTTCATCAATCATTGCGTCCGCAACCGTCTCAGTATCAAGCCCACCGACCCCAGAGCCGAAGAGTGGCAGGACAATCGATCGGCAACTATATTTTTCGGCAGCAGAAAGAGTATTGCTGGTTGCAGTTCGAACTGTTCCTTTGGTTGCATGACCGGCGACAGGTTTCGCCGCAGCGTGGATGACGTACTCTGCTTGGAGATCAAAGCCTTCTGTGACGATCGTCTCACCAGGATCTACTGGTGCTCGGTCGATCGCTGCTTCGTGAAGATTTTCGCCCCCACCGTCACGGAGTACTCGTGCTGTGCCGCCAGTCATCGCAAGGCTCGTATCTGAAGCCGCGACAAGTGCATCAGCGCGTTGCCGCGCAATATCGCCTTCGATAACAATAAAATCCATACTGCCGATAGGGGATACCACTGACGGCGTCCCAATAATTCTGTCGTGTAGAAACGGATCTAACGGCGATTCGGAACAACCACCGACAGTTCGAAGAACCGTTCACGGTCTCTAGTCCAAAGCACGGATCCGCGACTTCACATTACTCTAGAGGGTGTCATATAACAGCTCTCATACCTGTTATGTGAGAATCTTGATTCGATAAGTACAGTGGAAGGATGGATCGTTACACGGCTGATAGGCCACTTAATGAGGGTAAATCCTGGAAGTAGTGAACTACTCCGCCCTCCCGCGCTCGGGCCTCCCCGGCCCTCGCTTGTTAAGGACGGAGCTTCCGGTTTCTGTGTCGGAACGTGCAGGAACAGATCCCACACGTCCACAAGACGCGGAGCGTCTCGTGCGGCCCGGCAGAACGCCAAACGGCGTTCTGCGGTCGGTTCCAGACTCCGCAGGCGGCTTCCCTTGACAGGTGGTTCGGAGTGTCCCGCTCCTACCGGTTGGACACTCGGCCACAACCGACGATGCACGCTTGTTTTCGCGTGTGAACACCGCCGGAAGCGTGGTGAGCATCTTATTACCACCTTCAACCGAAGGGATAATAAGGGTGCCGATTCACACGAAAACAAGACGTGCGGGCGCTGTCTCCCCTCCCTGCTCGCTTCGCTCGCTGAGGATAGCGCGGGACCGTCGGTCCCGCTGACCATGCGAACGGCGTCGCCGTGAGCAGAAGGGGGCTGAGCGCCCTCAATTACAGCTAAATTCTCGATCGACTATCTGTCCCTGTAGTGATCGATCACGGACCGTAGTTCGTGCTGCACTTTGCTGTCAGGGGTAGTCTGCGAAATCTAGAGGATTTGTTCAGCACGGCTATTAGGGACAGAACGTCAAACGAGTCGCCGAATATGGAACTGTTGAGGTCATCGTATTGGCCGTTTGGATGCAGTGCCCGACTGAGATTCATTGAGTAGGCTCGACTCAGCTTTCTGCTTGTTCGAAGGGAAAGACGTACTCCCAATCGTCTTTCATACTGGCGACGACCCAGCCCTTCTCTTCTGCCACGTCGATAAATGGCTGGGAAGACTCGTCGGACGTCTCTCCTGTTAGGTCTTCGTCCATACTATAGGCATACTCACGCTCGGCGTCGTCGTGGTTAACCAACAGGAGCAGCCGCGGCCCGTCCCCTGCGTCGGTCCACTCGAGCATCTCGCGATCGCCGACATAGTTGCCGAACGCCGCAATGGGTTGCCTGCCGATGAACTTGTGGATACCGATTGGTTTGCCAGCCTCATCATCGACGAAATCGACCTCCGGCAGCTTTACCAGCACCGGCTCGCCGTCCCGGACCTCGTAGCGGGTCTTCCCAGTCGAGCCGACCACCTGCTCTGGCGGGATCCCGTACGTCGCTTCGCTCATCTGTCGCATGAATTCGACGCCACCGCCGGAAACGATGAAGGTCTTGAACTCGTTCGCCCGCAGAAACGAGAGCAACTCCAGCATCGGCTGATAGGCGAGCTCAGTATAGCGCCGGTCGAAACGCGGATGGCGCGCCGTATTCAGCCAGTCGGTCACGATTGCCTCGAACTCGTCCGTGGTTATTCCGGCGTGCGTGACAGCGAGCAGTTCAGCCACCTCACTCTGGCTCGCTGCCGCCAGCGTCTCGAGGTCGTTCTCCAACACCGCCTTGAAGGGCTGTTCGTCCTCCCACTCTGGGTGCTGGGGGGCCAGCTCTCGTATTCGGTCGATTGCAAAGGCGAGCTGGGCGTACACTGGCCGTTCGACCCACAGCGTACCGTCGTTGTCGAACGTGGCTATGCGCTCAGCGGGCGGCACGAAGTCGGGAGAGTCTGGCGTCGTCACCGCTTCTACGAACGTGAGGATGGCCTGCTTGGCTTGGCCGTCGTTCCAAGATGGAAGTGGCTCGGTGGTTTCTTTCTGACTCTGGTGAGTGTCCGCATTCAGAACGGTTCGTTGGGCCCTGGCGCTGCCGGTGCCCATCGCGAGTAAACTGGCGAGACCTGCCCCACGAAGCGCGGTTCGGCGTGTTACTCGCAGCGGTTCGGATTCTGGCTCCGCCGTCGTGTGGTGTGGCTCGTTGCTCATAGCTCATGTCGCTCTGAGTGGCCCACAGCAGCAGTTGGGACCGACTCACACGCTTGCACACCAGTGTTCCATATAATTCAGTGACGATATTTGAGAATGATTTCATGACTTGATGATAGTCTTAGATTGATTACCATCTCTGAATCCTCAATGGGCTATGTGTACCTGGAGTGAACGATCACGGACCTCACTATTCATTATTCATCCGTCAGTTCGTGCTGCACTCGCGCCTTCTGTCCAGCCGACTCTGACCGAACTCCCGGGCCGCTGTCAAAAACGGTGTACTAGATACAGAAACTGCAAGCCAACTGTATGGTTGGGGATGAAGGTAGAAGGTATCACTCCTCCGCAGGGATGACTTCGGGCATGTCGTAGGACCCATCGACCAGCGACCAGTGGGGACCATAGAACCGCGCTGCGAATCGCATACCTCCTTCCGGGGCCGGCAACCAGTTCGTCGCCTGCTCGGAATTGGCCGGCTTCTCGTGTTGGACGTAGATGACGAGTTCGTTGGCGTCAGTGTGCAACAGTCCTTCTTCGAGCATGTAGCTGTTGATGCTGTAGCGGCCGAGTTCGTTCTCGACGAAGTAGCCCTGCGCGTCGTAGATCGGGATCTCCCAGAACTCGGTGACTGGCGGCAGGTTATTGAGGTCGAACGTGATGGTGTACTGTGTCGACCCGTTTAGTTGCTCGCCGTTCGCGTCGGTGAATTTGAACCCAGCGACGTGAGACGCTGGCGAGTCGGGGCCCGCGAAGCCGATATCGGCCATGACGGCCCGGGTCAACCAGTCGGTTCTGAAGTCCGCCGTGTTCTGAAGGATGTTCCAGCCATTCATGTCTACCATAACGTCGCTGTTGCCCTCCGTGCCGGCGGCTCTGACGCGCTCGAATCCGTTCTCGAACCCGCTGGTCAGCGCCTCCTGCACGTCGGTCTCGAGCGCGGACCACTCGAACTCCATTCCGGGGCCGATTCCGACCCGTTCCAACCACTCGAGCATCGCAGCCTCTTTTCGGGAGTCGTCGATGAGCGGCATGCTCGGGTCGTTCAGGACGAGGTTGAGGAGGGTGAAGAAGTCCGCTGCGGTCTGGTTTTCGACCTGCTGCTCTGTAAGATCCGCCATTCGCGGGACTGTCTCGTAGTCGCCGGGGACGACTGACTGTTCCGCCCGTGGCACGCCCGAGCGGTCGTTGGCGAGCCACTCGCTGAGCTGGGTGATGGTCGTCTGCTCCTGCAGGTCGTTAACGTACGCGATCTCGGATTCGTCTGTGGGATCGCGCAGCGCGTACCGAAGTTCGGTTAACAGGGTTTTCGTCCCTGTCTGGACGACATCGGTCGCGGGGAAGTCGCCCGGGATTTCGCCCTCGTACTCGTCCGGCAGGATCAGGTACGACCGCGCGTCGGTGCCGTTGAACTGATTCCCGGCGTAGAGAGGGTAGATCCCGTACTGGTCCATCAACTCTAGCGAGAAGTAGCGGTCGGTAACCTCGGGCATCTCAATGACGACAGGTTCGTCCTGCAGGTCGAGAAAGCCCTGCCCGTACAGGGTGGTGGCGTTCGGACTGACGACAGCTGTGAAGTCGGCCGTTATCGGTCGGCCCTCGTTGGGATAGTACCACCGATTGACGCCCACGAAGACGTCGCTGTCTTCCTTCTGCGTGTAGTTGAAGCGCGTCACGTAGAAGATGACCTGCTGAAGTCCGTAGAGGTACGCCTCTTCTGCGATCGAGGCCACACTGGTCTCCGTATCGCTGTCCGGACTCTCTTCGGATTCTTGATCGGCGGCGACTGTTCGCGTCACCGTCGATCCTCCGAGTGTGAGTCCCCCTGCGACGAGTCCCCCTCTCTGGAGCGCCTCGCGGCGCGTCAGCGTTCGGGTGCGGAATTGGTGCACTCTATCACCTATCTTGTCTGAATCTTGGGTTCCCTGGTGAGTATTCGTCCCGCGAAGCGCGGTCCGGCGCGTTGCCCGCAGCGGTTCGGAGTCCGATTCTGGCGTCGTGTGATGCGGATATTTGCTCATGGTTATGGCTCATGTCTCTCTGAGTATCCCACAGCAGTGGGGACCGACTCACACGTTCCCACTCCATCGGCCAATATAATACAACAGTGACATTTGTGAATCAATTCATGACATGATGACAGTAGTAGAGTGATAACTATCTCTGAATTCTCGATCGACGATATGCATCAGTGGTAAGCGATCACGGACCCCGCTATTCAGCCGTCAGTTCGTGTTGCACTCGCGCTATCTATTTTGCAAAGACTCAGCAAACTCTCGAGTTGCTGTTAGAATCGGTGTGAGAGATCCAGAGGATGAGTTCAGCACGTCCGTTAGTGAAGGATCTCGGGGACAAGCCCCGAGGCACTCGCCTTGTTCATCTGGAGAAGATGGCAGACAAGTCGACGTTTGATATTATGACGATTCAGTTGCCAGAAGCGCCACGACTATGTGTGCGCTCGGATCACTCGACCAGCTTGGCTTCGGGGAACTGATAGCTCCCGTTGATAATGGGTTCGCGTGGTTTGTAAAGGCGGACTAAATAGTGCCATCCCTCTGGCGTGTAGATAAAGTTCGGCTGGTTGGGGTCGCCACCGAAATTAATCGTGATACTGCCGTCATCGGCTCGCTCTGCGGTCACATTGTTAATCGTGTACGCGTCGTACTCGTTTTCCTCAAAGTACAGGTCGGGGTTGTAGACGCTAACCGACCAGAATCCGTCGACGGGGACGTCTTCGTTGACCGTGAGTTCGTGTGGCGTTGTGCCGTCATTCTGGGTGGGAATCTGTTGGAGGAAGAGCGCCTCTGACGGCTGCGGAACTCCGGTCCACCCCGAGGGACTGGCAATGAAAAATTTCACGGGCTCGACTTGGTCTACGTCACCATACGCGCCCGAAAAGTTCTCTAGCGTGGTAAAGACTGTTGTGAGCGCGTCGTCGATCTGTTTGAATGATTGTTGATCCCAGTTGGGAATCTCGAACGACCCAGCCGATGATTGTTCCACGACGATTTCGTCCTGGAGGTTTTGGACTTGTTTCAGATCGGCCGGGTCGTTAGGATCAACAAATATGCGGATCGCGATGCCAGCATACCGAGTCTCTGTGAGATCTTGTGTTATCGTGTACTGGCCAGGATCGTAAACGCACAGCTTCCCATATTGGTTCTCATTCTGGACGTTCATTGACATGTATCGATCACCGCTGTCTGGGAGTGTGATGGTGACCGGCTCGGTCAGATCAAAGACTCCATATGAGTAGAGCGTGTCACGATTTGTCTCGATGTCCAATTGTTCCTCAATGGGAGCAATATTTCTGATATTAAGGAGTTGCCCGAACCCGCCCCTGTCGCTAGTTGAAAGAAAAGAAGCATGACAGTTGGCGCGTGGGTAGTTCTCCCATGTCACCGGGACTGACTCGTCATCTGCTGACGACTGCTGGTCCGTCTGCTGGGCGTTCGTCTCCGAGGCATTTTGGCTGGCAGTGGCGCTGCTACCACCCAGTGCGAGTATTCCGGCGAAACCTGCCCCGCGAAGCGCGGTTCGGCGCGTTGCCCGCAGCGGTTCGGAGTCCGATTCTGGCGTCGTGTGGTGTGGCTCGTTACTCATGCCTCTCTGAGTGTCCCACTATAGCGGTTGGGACCGACTCAGACAACCGTACACCACCGTTCGATATAATACAATGACGAGACTCAAGGATAATTTCATGACATGGTGGTAGTATTAGCTTGATGACAAACCCTGATTTTCAATATACTATTTGTACCTAGAGTAAGCGATCACGGACCGTAGTTCGTGCTGCACTCGCGCTTTGTATTCAGCAACCACTGATCGTCTATCAGACATCTATCATAAGCAGCCTGCTGACCAGAGAGTATATGCGGTACGGTTTCGGAATTTATGTCCACCCAAAATTTCAATAAATCTCGAGTTTCTTTTTATACTTGTCGCCAACTCGATGCTCCGTATATTGCCGAGCATCGTCTCCCCAGCGTCCCTCAATGACGTCCCGGCGGAAGTCTTCGTCGTACTTCCGGGTCAATCCAGCAATAACCCCAGCTGTGGCTCGTCCGCTATTCGGTACGTTCATTCCGTAGTCATCGCGCATCGCCTACCGAACCTCTTTTCTGAGCAACCACTCCCCATCGTTCTTGAGAAGGATCTCGATCATCACGCGCTGCTTCTCGAGCGAGGCTACTTCTACGAAGTCGAGGACGAACTTCGAGTAACGTCGCTAGAAGAACAGCGCTAATGACTCCTCAAAGAGTTGCCTTACATGCCGATAGATCGGTGCACCAAGCTGCTCGAGTCAATCCTACATCTCGCCACATCGAGGTATCTCGAAAGATAAGCTAACATAATATCTCAGAGCGTTCCAGCTCCGCCGAGAATTATATCGAAAACCGGGGCGAGACGCACTCAAACACCCTATTCAAGCGACTCTATGAAATCAACAATGTGCTACGCAAGAGCGTTGGTACAATATCCACTATGATCCTGCTTCACTCCGCCGCTAAACTAGAACAGATGCATTGATTTGTGATTACTGCACTATACTCTAATATGGAACGGCAGGCCCACCACGGCCGCTCGTCACGTTCGTCCGTGAGCGTATTCGACTGTACTACTGACACGGGAGCCGGTCCGACCCTCGCGTGTGCCCATTGGGCCGCGACATGACGCTATACGATCGCATCGCAGGCCTTCCGTTGACAATATCGGCTTCGGATCGGACCAGCCGCCGCCGAGAGATGGTGGGCGGGACAACTCGCGTCACCTCGACGTTCGTCCTGCTGGCGGAAGATGAGTTCGGAGCAGGCGAAGACGTCACTTACGAGGCCGTCGATCACGAAGCCTTGCCAGATACACTACCGTTCGATTTCGCGGGCGAATATACGTTCGACGAGTTCTCGCAGTCCCTCGAAGCTATCGACCTCTTTCCGACGAAGCCACCCGAACGCGAAGTCTCGCGGACGTATCGACGGTGGGCAGTCGAGAGTGCCGCACTCGACCTCGCCCTCAAGCAAAACGACACGACACTGGCGTCCCGCTTCGGTCGGGAGTACTCACCAGTTCGATTCGTCGCCAGTACACCGGTCCCGGATGGGGACACGACTCGAGTCGAAGAGACACTCACGGTCAACCCCACCTGCGAGTTTGCGCTTAAGCCGACCGATGCGTGGACCACAGACACCTTCACGAGACTCGCGGAGACCGACGCGGTCCGCGTGCTCGATTTGGACGGCCAGTCCGACGGAGACGGCGACAGTCAAGCACCGAATCCCGAGCTCTATCGCCGGGTCTTCGAGACGTTCCCCGATGCCGTTGTGGCAGATCCTGTCGTCTCCGACGACGTACACGACCTGCTCGCGGCGAATTCGGAGCGTCTCTCGTTGGGTGCGTCGGTCCGCAGCACAGCCGACCTCCGTGATGCGCCATTCGAGCCGGACTGGTGTTCCATTGTCCCATCGCGATTCGGGACCGTCCGGTCGCTTCTCGAGACTATCGAGTATTGTGCGGAGCAGGACATCAGTATGTACGGCAGCGGGCAATGCGAACTCTGTGTCGGACGCGGGCATATCCAGCTGCTCGCGTCACTATTCTACCCTGAGGGACCAAACGATGTCGCGCCGCGAGCGTACAACAAACCGACGATTAGAGCGGACCTGCGCCCAAGTCCTCTTGAGCCGCCCAAGGCCCCGACCGGGATGGAATGGAAACAACTCGAATTCGAGTAACGGGCGACGTGCTGAGGAGTTCAGCTGCCTATCGGTAGAGTCCATCTTCTGGACTTTGAATCTCACCTGAATCGGCTTCATTAGCTGTAATTGAGGGCGCTAACCCCCCTTCTGCTCACGGCGACGCCGTTCGCATGGTCAGCGGGACCGACGGTCCCGCGCTATCCTCAGCGAGCGAAGCGAGCAAGGAGGGGAGACAACGCCCGCACGTCTTGTTTTCGTGTGAATCGGCACCCTTACTACCACAGCGGTCGAACGGGGTAGTAAGATGCTCACCACGCTTCCGGCGGTGTTCAAACGCGACAACAAGCGTGCATCGTCGGTTGTGGCCGAGTGTCGAACCGGTAGGAGTGGGACACTCCGAACCACCTGTCAAGGGAAGCCGCCTGTGGAGTCTGGAACCGTCCGCAGAACGCCAACAGCGTTCTGCCGGGCCGCACGAGACGCGGAGCGTCTTGTGGACGCTGTGGGGACGTTCCCTGCACGTTCCGACACCGAAGCAGGAAGCTCCGTCCTTAACAAGCGAGGGCCGGGGAGGCCCGAGCGCGGTAGGGCAGGGTAGTTCACTGCGTTCTCGAAACACGTGAAACTGACATTCGTGTGTGGAACGCACCTCGAGCCGGAGACGCCCAGCGGGACGGCTCCGGAGAGACAGGCCTTGGACTTGAAAGAGACGGACACGGTAGACGAGGAACAGATCGCTTCCTGGATCCGGCAGGCCGCCGACAATCCGGGGATGGGCTGGTGATGAAGCCCGCTCCGGTGTGAGAGCCGTCGGGCAGCCGCGAACCTCACCTAAAAGTGTGCTGACAACTGCTGCCTCTATAGCTAACGGCTAGCTGCGTCCATCCTCTCCATCTTGCGCGCCGTTTCTGTCAATATTTGGCACTATCTGACCGTTGAAGAAGTGATGAACTCGCAACATGAGTATTATAGCTCTTTTTGTGCGTCGTGCTCGCGATCGCTCGGTGGAGGGCCGAACACTGCACCTGCTCTGCGAACTCTCGTCGTGGATGCGGTACTCCTCGTGGACGAACTTGTCGGCCGTTTCAGGGTTCCTGCCGTTCCACACCTTCTCTAGAGCAGGTCGTGGTCCCTCTATCTCTCGCCGGTACCGACGTGTGCTACCGTCGAGGGTACTGCAGGGAGCATCGTGAAGAAGTTTCCAGTCCTCTGAGCAACCGGTAGATGACCCAATAACGACGTTTAACCAAAGAGTTAAGTATTCGCCCGGTATTTATTCAACTGGATGGTTGAACGACTACCGGACGATCTCGATCTCGACGCGGTCTTCCAGGCGCTGGCACACCCCATCCGTCGGGACATCCTCGAACAGGTAGCCGACGGACCGGAGAGCGTCAGCGACCTGGCCGAACCGCACGACGTCTCACTCGCCGCCGTCTCGAAGCACCTCCACGTCCTGGAGGACGCCGGCCTGATCGACATCGAGAAGGACGGTCGCGTTCGCCGCTGCCACCTCAACGCTGCGCCGCTTTCCGCCGCGTTTGGCTGGCTCACCCGGTACCGCGTCTTCTGGGAGGACCGGTTCGACGCGCTGGCCATCCATCTGGAGGAAGAAGATCAATGACAACCAATGGCAACGGCGACGACGGACAGCAGACCGACACCAGGACCGGCGAGCGAAGCATGACCGTGAGCCGCGTCATCGAGGCGACTCCAGAGCGGGTCTACGAGGCCTTCGTTGATCCTGACGACCTCGCCCAGTGGCTCCCACCGACCGGTTTCAGCGCCGAGGTCCACCACCTCGAGCCCGAGGTGGGTGGGACGTACCGTGCCACGTTCACGGGTGAGACCGAGGAGCTGGTCGAGTACGGCTCGACCTTCGGCGGCACCTACCTGGAGCTGGTTCCAGGCGAGCGGATCGTCTATACCGACTCGTTCGAGACAGACGACCCGGCGATGGCCGGAGAAATGACGGTGACGGTCACCTTCGAGGCGGTTTCTGAGGGGACCGAGGTCACCGTCCGCCACGAGGGATTCCCCCCGGCAATTCCCCCGAGCGACGCCAACGAGGGATGGAACGACTCACTCGAGAACCTCGCGGATCTGGTCGAGGGGGCGTAACGATGATCGAAACGACCGACACGAGCCTGACGATCCGCCGGACGTTCGATGCGCCGCTCGAGCGCGTCTTCCGGGCGTTCACGGAGCCCGTGGAACTGGAGGAGTGGTTCGCTCCCGCACCGGGTGATGTGATGACTGAGATCCAGACCTTCGCTCCCAAGCCCGACGGTGAGCGCTCGATCCGCTTTCACATGGACGACGACTGGTTCGGAAGTGACGGTGCGTTCGAGGAAGTCGTCGAGAACGAACGGATAGTCTACACGGACCAGTGGGTCAACTTCCCGGAAGCCGAGGTCGACAGCCGCGTTATCGTCGAGTTCTCCGACGCCGAGGACGGCACCGAGGTCGTCCTCACCCACGAGCAACTCCCGGACGGCGATGCTGTCGGGGGTGCCGGGATGGGCTGGGAGAACTCCCTCGGAAATCTAGAGGAGATGCTCGCAGCATGATGACCGAGATGGAGACGAGCGAGACGAGTCCGACGATTCGCCGAACGTTCGACCCGTCACTGGCACACCGTCAGGGCCGGCAGCGGAAATGGAGATGATATTAGAGGGGCAGATCGCCGTGATCTACGGTGCTGGCGGGTCGATCGGCGGCGCCGTCGCTCGCACCTTCGCTCGTGAAGGCGCCCGAGTCTTCCTCGCCGGGCGAACTGCGGCTCCGCTTGAGGCGGTCGCCGACGACATCCGTTCGCACGGCGGCGAGGCGGACACTGCCATTGTTGACGCCCTCGACGAGCAGACCGTCGACGAATTCGTCGACTCGGTGGTTGAGGAGACCGGCCGGCTCGACATCTCGTTCAACCTCGTCACCTACGGGGACGTCCAGGAACCGTTGATGGAGATCTCGGCCGATGACTTCACCCACCCAATCACAACGGCGACCCGGACGCAGTTCCTGACGACGAGGGCGGCCGCACGGCACATGGTCGAGCAGGAGTCCGGGGTAATCCTGACGTTCGGAGGCGGTGGACCCCAAACGCCGCCTGACCTCGGCGGCTTCAAAGTCTCGCTCGACGCCCTCGAGAGCCTTCGCCGGCAGTGGGCGGTCGAACTCGGCCCCCACGGCATCCGCGTCGTCACTCTGAAGACTGGGGGCGTTCCCGAGTCCATCCCGGACGACATCCCTGGGCGCGACGAAATCATTCGCGAGACCGAAGCGGACGCGTTGCTGGACCGAACCGCGACGCTATCAGACGTGGGCGAGGTCGCAGCCTTCGTCGCCTCGGATCGTGCTCGCACCATCACTGGCACGCCGGTGAACATCTCCTGCGGGGCGCTGGTGGACTAAGATGACTGGCACTACCTTGAATAGCGAGAGAGTCCCGCCGTTCACGGCGTCCGCAGAACGCGACGCGTTCTGATGGGCATCGCAACCCGTCGGGTTGCTCAACGGGCGTGAATCGCGTCTGTGTTCACGTTCACTTCGCACTCCTCGAATGTATGTCGGCCGGGTTCGTCCTGGAAGACACTGACCTGGGAAAACTGGAGGTGGGTTGGCGTTCCTCCGGTATCACAAACGCGAGCCTGCCCGAGTCAGACGCGGACGTGAGTCCGAGTCAGGTGGATGGCACCGCCCGCACGGGTCTAGCGGATATTCACGCACACCACGCCTCTCACGAGGCCCGACGGCGTGCGTGCAATCCGGTGTACCCGCACGGGGAGGGGAATCGTGCCTCCGGTGGTGTCGGAGCGGCCGACGTCACGCGAGAGGAACCCACGGCGTTCACGCCGGGGAGGATGTCATGCGGTGGTCCTTCGTTCGAAGGCGAGTTTAATGCCAAACCCGACCAGAACGCTTCCACTCGCCATTCGCAGCACTGTTTTCACGAGCTCTCGCTCCGTGACCACCCTCCGTGCTCTGGCCGCGAACACCGCCAGCAGCGCCTGATAGACGAAGCCCAGACTGGCAAACAAAACGCCAAGCATGAATAGCTGGACGGAAACCGCACCTTCTGGTTGAACGAACTGCGGGAGAAACGCGAGGAAGAAAATCGCTACCTTCGGATTCAGGACGTTGATCATCAGGGCATCTCGATACGATTCACGTGGCGTGTAGGTGGTACTCTCGGGCGTCACCTCAAACTCTTCCGAGTTTCTGAGCGTCTGAATGCCGAGGTACACGAGATATGCCGCCCCGAGGAGTTTGACGATCGTGAATGCTACCGCCGATGCTCGTAACAGGGTGGAAAGGCCGAGTATAGCTGCGGTCGTGTGGACGAGACTTCCGGAGGAGGATCCAAGCGCAGCCGTGATGCCCGAGGTGCGCCCATCACTGATACTCCTGGTCAACGTGTAGATACTGTCCGGACCGGGGGAGACGATGAGGGCGATTGCGATCGGGATGAATGCGAGAACGGTACGTTCATCAAGCATGCTCACCGATACACGTGTGAGTATAATAATTCATTCTTCTAGCATTGTCGAGATGATTGATATACCCTCTCAGTCGGCTACAGTAACCACGTCAGCTGTTGAGGGGCTCAACAAAGCCGAAATGGAGGACTCAGATTTGCCACTGAGAGAGAGGACGGCCGACCAGACCGACAGGCGACCATGGTTGACAACCCGGGCGATCTATGCGGCCTGTGCGTGGGCTCTTCTGTTCACGGTTCCACATATATACTGGGCCGTCGGAGGGACCGCCGGGCTTGCAGGCCATCCGATGACGGGACGATTATGGGTCATAAACGTAGTTGCTATCCCACTGTTACTCCTCGCTGTCGTGGTCGCCCTCGCAACAGTTCGCCCATGGGGTCGGGTCGTGCCTCGTTGGCTCCTGCTTCTCTCAATCTGGGGAGTAGGAGTAGTGTTAACCTTGCGAGGCACGATCGGCCTCGTTCAACGAATTCTTTCGTTTGGTGACATTGGACACCAACCGTTTCTCGCCTTGTTCGCGGATCCATGGTTTGTACTCGGAGGAGTGCTGTTCAGCGTGGTGGCTTGGGACTACACTAGACGGCTACAGCACGGGCGAGACGGTACGCCGTGACATCCTAATGTCAGAATTCAGTCCTCGTGCTTGCCCACGAAGCGTTTGCCGTGCTGGGAAAGCCAAACGATAAAACATCGTTCAATTTTACGTTATTAGTTGGACTAATAACCAAGGACACAGTACTGTTCCTATGCGCGTTCTCGTCACGGGTGCCAGTGGATTCATCGGTGGACACGTCCTTCGGTTGTTGACGTCAACCGAGAATGAGGTCGTTGGATTCGATATCGCTGACCCTGGGCCGGTTGCAGCGAGCGTCCATGACGAAATCCAATTTATTCGCGGGGACGTTACCGACCCGGTAGATGTATACAACGCGATCACTGCCGTCAACCCGGAGTGTGTCGTCCACCTCGCCTCGTTACTCGTTCCGGATTCCCGAGCGAACCCTCGAAAAGCGTTCGACGTGAACGTTGGTGGGACGGTCAACGTTCTCGAAGCCGCACGGTCGAATGATGTTAGTCGAGTCGTTGCCGGGTCGTCGGTCAATGTTTATGGAAATGGCGCCGAGAACGGCGAGCGTATTTCAGAAGCGACGGTTCGCCAACCGAACACCACCTACGCGATGACGAAGTACGCCCTCGAGTGGCTTGGAAGTACCTTCGACGTTGAGTTCGCCGCCATAGAACCGGTACACGGCTTTGGCCCGGATCGCGTGCGTGGCAACTCCTACGATGCGGCGGTGGTGAAGGCTGCAGTTAGCGGTATCCCACTGGAGGTTCCACAGACTGGCATTCAGGACGAGTTTCTGTACGTCGAAGACAGCGCTCGCGCCTTCGTAACTGCTGCGATCACAGAAACGCTGTCGCATGACCGTTATCTCGTCGGAACCGACCAACACGCCACGCTCGCTGAGATCGTTGAATTCGTTTCAGAAGTCGTCCCTGAGGCAGAGATACACCTGCAGGAGAAACCCGCTGATGCGACCTGGGAAGGAGATCGAAACAATCACCCACCGACCGATTCATCTCGCATACAGGACGATTTAGGCTGGAAGCCGACCTACTCACTGCAGGAGATGGTGGAAGCGTACGTTGAGTGGTTAATTACCAATCCCGAGTCATGGGAATTCTCACGTGAAGATATCCCATGGAAACAATAAGAGTTATTTAAGCGATCCTGACGCCTCGGCGGTACCTTGAGTCTAGAACGAGAAAATGGAGGAATACCTCGGTGTGGTACCAGTTGTTGCAAATACGATTTCTGTATTCAGTCTGCGGCGTGATTTTTTCGTGCCGATTCCTCCGTCTGGTGAACCGCCTCGGGGTCAAGCCCCGAGGCACTCGGCCTGTTCCGTCTGGTAGAGGTAGCTTTCAGCCGTGATTTTTCGCTCATTGTTTAGGAGATTAGATCGTCCGTATCGCTATTTTGGGTGCCAGACGACCCCCGCTGTCATTCTTCGCCAGAGGGATGGGAACTGTCGGATAAACGAGAGCCCGACCGTCGTTCTCCAGTCGGGTGTGATCACTGGCTGGGTCGAATGGATCTTGGTGGCCAGCTTACGGCCGACCTCCTCAGGTTCGACCGTCATCCACTCCGGATACTCGAGGTCGGCCGTCATCCGTGTGTTCGTGGATGGCGGAATCATCAACGTGCAGGAAACATCAGTGTGTTGGAGTTCGAGGTTGAGTGAACGAACCAGTGCCTTGATAGCGCCCTTGGTTGCGGAATATCCGGACAGGCCGGGGTGCCCGGTGTCCGCTGTTCCGGAACCCATGTTGTGGATGATGCCGGTCCCCTGCTCTAGCATGTGCGGGAGAACCGCCCGAATCAGTCGCTGATAGCCGAAGAAGTTGACCTCGAACTCACGACGCGTGTCAGCCATCGAGCGCTCCTGAAACGGAGCGATGCGGGCGACACCTGCATTATTGACGAGGATATCTATCCGATTCCACTGGTCGACAATCTCGCTCACCGTCGTGTCCACATCTTCGGTGTCAGTGACATCGCACTCGTAGTATCGAACCTGGCCAAGACCGTCGTCTCGAACGCATTGAATGTTGTCGCCAGAAATATCGAGTGCAGCAATCCGGAGATTGTCCTCCGTCAGGGCTGTGAGCATGTGATAGCCGATTCCCTCGTTCGCACCAGTGAGAACGACGACCATCTCATCGTTCGACGTAGTCATATTCTGCCGCGAGGAAAACGATCACGATTGAAAGTTCGCCGGGGAGTGCCGAGAGGAATCGCTCGTCCAGCCCCGTCGTTGGGATCGAAGACCGATGACTCTACGATTGCCTTTTCGAAATACATCGATTACCTCTCCTCGCCCGGGGGCGATGAGTATGCTGCCGGCGATCCATGGATGCTTATAAAACGCAAGGAGAATACCCGCGCCTAATGGCGCAGGTGAATCTGACACCCCACTCCACAATCCACCGTCGATAGCACCGCCGTATATTCCACCGTTTTTAATCCAAACATTTACAATAGGTGAAAGTGTAAGTAAATATGCAGACGTTTCACGATGCTGAAAATTCACCCCACTCACCGAGCGAAAATCCGCAACCACTCACAGGTAGCGGACTCGCTCGACCGACACGGGTGGAGTGCCAGCAAACTCTGGAACGTCGCCAACTACCACTCCCGGCAAGTCTGGGAGGACACGGGCAAGATTCCCGACCACGGCGACCTCAAAGACGAGTTGAAAGGTCACACCAAATACAAGGGACTGCACTCGCAGTCCAGTCAGCGGGTTCTGGAGGAACTCGCTGAAGCCTTCAACTCGTGGTCCGGCAAGAGGAAGGCTGACAGTCGAGCGAATCCGCCCGGCTACCGCAAGAAAAACTACTACGACTCGGAAGGCCGTCGTGTTCACGAGGAACACCCTCGTTCCACCGTAACGTGGAAACAGAACGGCATCAAACACGACACCAAGAACAACCGAGTTCGCCTCTCGAAGGGCGCGAATCACAAGGAACACCCCAAAGCGTGGGAATACATCCTCGTCGAATACGAGACGCGCCCCGGCATCACTGTCGAAAACCTACAACAGGTTCGTGCTGTCTACGACAGAGCGAAGGGCCGGTGGGAATTGCACCTCGTCTACAAAGACGAACTCGAGACACCTGACGCGCCCGGTACCGAGACGGCTGGCATCGACCTCGGCATCTGTAACTTCGCGGCGGTCGCATACAGTACCGAAGAAGCCGACTTGTACCCCGGTAATCGCCTGAAACAGGACGGCTACTACTTCCCGAAAGAAATCGCCACATGCGACGACAGCGGTGGTGAAAGAGCTACGCGGTTGCACCACAAGTGGGCGGAGCGCCGAACCCACTTCTTCCACAGTCTCGCGAAACACATCGTAGAACGGTGTGTCGAGAAAGAAGTCGGGCGTATCACCGTCGGGAACCTCGCTGGTGTCCGTGAGGATGAGAATGGCGAGTCAAAGAATTGGGGGCGGCACGGGAATCTTGACTTGCACGGGTGGGCGTTCGACCGCTTCACCACCATCCTCACGTACAAGGCGACGGTCGAGGGAATCGAAGTCGTGGACGTATCTGAGCGTGACACGAGCAAGACGTGTTGCGTCTGCGGTAGAGGAGACGACAATCAACGTGTTGAGCGTGGTCTGTACGTGTGTGAGGCGTGTGACGCGGCGTTCAACGCTGACGTGAATGGGGCGGAGAACATCCGTCTCGACGTGAATCAAAGTAACTCCGAGTCTTCCGGGCAGGTGTCCGGGGATAGGAGTACCGGCTGGTTGGCACAGCCCGGAGTCTACCTTCACGGCTTGTCCAGCGGATTCCAACCGCAGGAACAAGTGGTAGACTGCAAACCCTAATATCCCAACTGCGGCCGGGATTCCTCCGCGTGAACGCGGAGGAGGATGTCAACGGCTCATTCAAATATCGAGCGTCCGTTTAGCCCACGAGAACCGATACGAGAGGCTATTATTCGATGACGAGCAACGATAGCGAACCGGAGGACCAGGAGACAGAGGACGCCGACGAGCCTCGGCAGTCGCGAGCGGCGACAGCGAGGTACGCAACCGTCCTCCTCGATCTGAACGACGACCGCGGTAACTCGAACTCAGGTTCTCCCGGGGAGCCGGCAGTAACCCGCACGCAGCTCCGTCATTTCAATCTGGTCGACAACGAGACGGTCGTCCTGCTCTATCAGATCCACGGAGAACTCGATCGAGCCCGAATGTCACTCGACGCCTCCCCGGAGGTCTTGAACTACGACATCGTCGGGCGGGGAGACGGTGAGGCGTTCGCGTACGTTCACTGCGAACTTGGAGACCCCGTCAAAGGCATCGTCGAGACACTCCACGAGTTCGAGGTCGTCCTCGACATGCCGCTGGAGTTCACGGATAACGGGATCGTTCGGGCGACGCTGATCGGCGAGGCACCGGCCCTCCACGAGGCCCTCGACGCCATCGCCGACGTCGTCGAAATGACCCTCGAGAAGACGGGTAAGTACCGCCCCGGAGTGAGGGACCTTGATGCCACGTTGACGAACCGCCAGCGCCAGATACTGACGGTCGCCGTCGAAGAAGGATACTACGAGGTTCCGAGAGCGGCTACACTCGAAGACATCGCGACGCAAATGGAGCTCAGTCGGGCGACCGTGGGTGAACATCTCCAGAAGATCGAGGGAAAGATCTTCTCACGAGTGGTTCGATGAACTTGTCAACTACTTTGGACGGCCGCATTCGGGCCTATCTATCCCTCGCTTGCTGCGTACGGTGCTTCTGTTTCCACGTGGGAACAGGCAGGAACAGGTCCCACACCGTCCACAACACGCGGAGCGTCTCGTGCGGTCCGGCAGAACGCCAACGGTGTTCTGCGGACGGTTCCAGACTCCGAAGGTGGCTTCCCCTTACTCGATCGACTTTCCAAAGAACTCCTTGATGATCTGCCCTTCGGCCCGGTGGAGCACCCCGCTAACCGACGATTTGCTAATATTCATCGACGAGGCGAGGTCCGTTAGTGAGCACCCTCGCGGGCTATCATAGTAGCCTCGTTCGATGGCCTCTGTGACAACGCACCGCTGATGATCGGTCAACAGCTCCGTCGGATCCAGCGACTGGACGACACGATCGATTTCGTACTCGAGGCTGTTGGCCTCGAGTTCGTCTTTGAACCGCGACAACCGCTCCTGAGAGGTCGTGATTTCGGCGATGACTCAGACATTTCGGACGATAAGTGGTTCCCTGGGAAGCACTCCTGCATCAAGCGCGGCACGAAATGGTGGTGGAATATTAGCTGAAAGAGGGGGCGTAAGCCCCCGTCCTCAAGGAGCGAACGGCGTCAGCCGCGAGCGAGTAGGGCGGAGTAGTTGACTCAGGCGTCGCAGAACATGCAGTCTCCTGCCAGCGATCCGCCCACCTGCTGATTTTGGTGAACACCGGCTGGAAGGCCTCCCTTGGATGTGAAAGATTGACACTCTCCTCCGCGTTCACACAGGGGGATCCCGACCGGATTGTCGAACTCGTATCGATATCGATTGACTTCACTCCGGGCTCCCTCGATTCGTCGGTTGCTACTGCCGTCTATGCGATGAACTCCTTGATTATCCGGCCTTCAGCCCGATGCAGAACGCCACTGGCCGCCGATTGATTGACCCCCATCTTCTCTGCAAGCTCGATGAGCGTGCAGCCGCGAGGACTGTCGTAGTAGCCGTGTTCAACCGCTTCAGTAATGACCTCCTGTTGACGCTCGGTCAGGAGTCCACCCGCATCGTATGATTGAGTGACTGACACGATTTCATAGGGGATGTCAGCCGCCGCTAACGCAGTGGTGAACTCCGACAACTGCTCCTGTAACCCAATTAGTTCACCTGATATCCACCCGTCTCGAATGACGAGAGGAAGTCGTGGAAGGTTCCCCGTCGCACGCCTCGCCTCATACGTTGACGGCATCGGAAACACCAACTGGATCAGTACCATCCCCTCGTCGGAATGGAGCACTTCGTACGAGCGCACCTCCGATGCGTCGTCGAACCGGCGAACGATGGCGTCCTCGTCCGGTGTCGTTACTTCGACCAATTCGAGCACGCCATCGTCTACGGGATGGGTCGCCAGGATCTTGAACTCGGTATCCGAGAAGTCGGTCGAGACACCAGCCAGCCAATTGTCGTCGTCTGCCCCAATCTCGACCTTCAGGTGTACACGAGGCATCACACGCTAGAGTTGGCTGACGAGTGGCTTAACAGACTCGCGGATCTCTTAAAAGGGTGAACGTATTCACGCGTACCTCCGTGGTCTCGTTCAGCGTAGCAGAACCATACTACCCATGGAAACTTCGCTCGAAAATACGCACGTCCCACAGGCTATCGAACGGGTGGCCACTTGGCCGGGTATCGCGAAGGAGAAGGACAATTCTGGGGAGCACCCGGATTCGCGCTACCGTCCGAGGAGAGAACATCTATGAGCACAATTGAAACGGTCATCCCCGTCGTGCAAGGACTACTCGGACTCGTCATGGTGGGTGCGGGCAGCGCAAAGATACTCGGCATCGACCTCGCGAAAAAGGACTTCGAGCGGTACGGCTATCCACAGTGGTTTTTCGTCGTGACTGGCGGTATCGAGGTCGGCGGCGGCCTCGGATTGCTCGTCGGGCTCGTGTTCGCGCCAATTCTCGCTGTTCTCGGCGGAATGTTAATCATCGCCACGATGTTCGGGGCCATCCTGACGCATCTCTTCCGGGTTGACGACCCACTCTGGAGATCAGTCCCGCCAGCAATCTACCTCATAGCCGGACTCTTCGTCACGAATTTTCTGCTGCTCTCGTTCTAGCCATGAGAACATCCAAGTCGATGTTGCCTACTCAAAGAGGGGAACATCGGACGCAGAGGTCGGGAAGTCAGAATGAATCCAAAGGACTTGCTCCTGCACTGGATGTTCGGACGGCCACGCGGGTTCCTCGGACGACTCGGCGGACGGCTGATGACGAGGAACGATAAGCGCGAGATAGCGGAGTGGGCTCCCGCAGAACTCGGGGTCGAACCGACCGACCACGTCCTCGAGGGCACTCCGGTAGAACGCGATAGCTGCCCGCTGTTCGCACTTGGTGCGGACCAATCGTCAAGGTCAATCGCTCGGTCGAGTATCTCATCGCACCCTATTTCATCGACCGACCGGTCGTACGAGGTGCTCGAGTCTTACATACCTCCTACAACCGAGGTACGTTCGGCTCATCGCCAGTGCCGTGTCATCGAACGTGCTATACTCCATCTGAAGCGCCAGTGACGCCCGAATCAAATAAAACGGGTCGGGCCGACCAGTTAGTATTGTTTTGTGCGACCGTCCGTTACGCTGACGGCCACTGCTGTGTGGAGACTCGCTCCAATCGTTTCTCCTGAACATTTTTGCGTTCTGGTGAATATAATGTGGCATGGTCGCAACACCCACGGAGCTGACCGCTGCCGGTCTCGCGAGAGCGATTCGAGACGGTGACTACTCGCCCCGGGAGGTCGTCGAGTCCGTCCTCGACCGCATACATAATCGAAACGACCGGACGAACGCGTTCGTCACCGTCACTGACGAACTAGCCCGCGAGATGGCCGACGCGGCCGAACGAGCGATCGAGGACGGCGATCCGTTCGGACCGCTTCACGGCGTCCCCGTTGCGATCAAGGACCTGAGCGACGTCGAGGACGTCCGAACGACGTCGGGATCGGCGCTCTTCGAAGACCGCGTCGCCGACTCGGATTCGCCGTTCGTCGCTCGGCTCAGGGCTGCGGGCGCCGTCGTCGTGGGAAAGACGAACACGCCCGAGTTCGGCCTCGGCACGACGACCGATAACCGCGTCGCCGGCCCGACGGGGACGCCCTTCGATCCCAGCTGCGTCTCCGGCGGATCGTCCGGTGGAGCGGGCGCGGCACTCGGCGACAAGTTAGTCCCGCTCGCCCCGGGATCGGACGCGGGGGGATCGATCCGCATTCCCGCGAGTTTCTGCGGAGTGTACGGGTTGAAACCCACCTTCGGACTGATCCCAACGGTCGGTCGACCGAACGGGTTCACGAATGACTCGCCGTTCACCACCAACGGGCCGATGGCCCGAACGGTCGAAGACGCGGCCCTCGCGATGGACGTGATGGCGGGATCACATCCGCAGGATCCATTCTCGGTGCCGAAACGGGACGACTATCGTCCCGCCGTGGAAAGGCCCATTGATGAGATAACCATCGCCTATAGCCCAGATATGGGGACGTATCCCGTCGAACCCGATGTGCGTGAGGTCCTCGATGACGCCGTTTCGGCGTTCGAACGTGCCGGTGCGACCGTCGATACGGTCGATCCTGAACTGGGCCACACCGACGAGGAAATCCTGAACGCCTATTACACGATGGCGACTGGCCGATGGCAGTCGCTGATAGACGATCTGGAAGACCAGGGCTTCGATCCGCGTGGGGAGGACCGTGAACGCCTTCGGCCGTATCTCGTCGACCTCATCATGGACGCGGACGAACCGACGATGCGCGATCGACACCGAGCAGAAATCGTTCGGACGGACGTCTTCGACGGGTTGCAGGACCTCTTCGAGCGGTACGACCTCCTCGTGACGGCGACGCTCGGGACGACGGCGTTCCCGCACGGCGAGGAGCCGACGATGATAGACGGCGTCGAGATCGAACCGTTTCGCGGCTGGGTGCTCACGCAGCCGTATAACCTCTCGGGACACCCGGCGGCTTCGATCCCGGCAGGATTCGTCGATGGGCTTCCCGTCGGGATGCAAATCGCGGGCAAGCGACACGCAGATGACGACGTCATCGCCGCAAGCGCGGCCTTCGAACGTCAGCAGCCGTGGCACGACGAGTATCCCCAGTAAACGTCGACGGGCACACACCGACGACACTGACGTCCACCGGCGGCCCCGCCGTGAACGCGCTGGCGATCCGGGATCCGTCTTCAGCGGGGATTGTGCGGGGACAGTTGTAGCAGTGGCGGAAGTGGCGGTACCAGTACCCATCGTCTCCGGATGTGCCCGTCATCTCCGGATGTGCAGTCCTCCTCGCGCGCCGTCGCGGACATTTCTCCGACCCGGAACCTGGACTCGGCTACCTAATTCAGCGAGAGAGTCCCGCCGTTTCCGGCGTCCGCAGAACGCGTCGCGTTCTGCTGGGCATCGCAACCCGTCGGTGTGCTCAACGGGCTTGACTCGCGTCGGCGTTCACTTCGCACCCCTCGGTTTTAGGTCGTCCGAGTTCGTCCTGGAAGATACCAACTCGGGAAAACTGGAGGTGGTTTGGCGTTCCTCCGACATCAAAAACGCGAGCCTACCCGAGTCAGACGCGGACGTGAGTCCGAGTCAGGTGGATGGCATCGCCCGCACGGGCCTAGCGGATATTCACGCACACCACGCCTCTCACGAGGCCCGACGGCGTGCGTGCAACCCGGAGTACCCGCGAGGGGAATCTTGCCTCCGGTGGTGTCGAAGCGGCCGACATCACGCGAGAGGAAACCACGGCGTTCACGCCGTGGAGGATGTCATGCAGTTCTGAACGCCTTCGCCAGCCGCTCGCGCATGTATTTTCGCCGGTACCGTCGCCGTTCGGTCTCGGAGAGATAGTTTTTGAGAACTACGCTCGGATCGGTACTCCCCTGGTCGGCAGCGATCGCGTCCAAATTTTCGAGCAACCGTTTCTGTGAGTCGAGGTACGTCGTGTACCAGAACCGCCGCCCCATCTTGGAGGTCGGCGATTCGCTGCGCACCCGCACGCCTGCACGGTCGGCGACTCGCTGGAACCGCGCCTGTATCGTTTCACCGACGACGTGGCCGCTGTCGGCTCGCCGAGACGGGAAGAGATAGCCGTTCCATTCCCGGTCTCGCTCGCCGAGTGCGTCGATTCGGTCAGAGAGCGTCTCGCTGCCGTATATCAACGCCACCGTTCCGGGGCCGTTCTTGCGTTCCTCGAAATGGATGTGTGGGTCGTCGCCCTCGAGGACGAGCTGCGAAACGTGCAACGACGCGACCTCGTTGCGACGCAGACCCCACCCACAGAGTGCGAGGACTAGCAGTTCCTCGTCGGGGTCGTCGACCGCGCCGTAGAGTTGCCTGACCTGATCGCTCGAGAGGGCGGCGTTGTCGGGGTCCGGGCGGTCCCATCCGTATTCCATATCGATAGTCTCCGCGGGATCGTAGGCTGCTTTCCCGCGGCGTTGCAGGTGCTCGTAGAACTGCGAGACGTCGCCGAGATACCGGAGTTTAGATTCGTCGCTGTCGAGGTCACGATCGAGTTCGTCGAACACTGCAAGTACACGTTCGATTTCATCGGCTCGCTGGTCGAGGGTGGTGAGGCGATCCAACAGGTTGGCTCGGCCGTGCTCGTCCCGGTAGAGACGCGCATAGGTCGCGAGTCGGGACCGCTTCGTCCGTATCGTGGACTCTGCGAGGTTTCGACGTCGATCGAGTGTCCGGATGTACGACTCGAGTTCGTGAACGGTGGTTTCGTCGTCGATCCCCCACGGGTAGCCGTCCGACTCATCGGCATCGTCGAAACCGACCGTTCGAAGGAACTCAGTGAGCGTCAGCTCGTGCTGTTCGCGAAGCGCATCCTGCAGGCCACCGTAGCCGACGTCGAGCAAGTCGTGATAGGTCGGCCGGTCATCGAGTTCGTGGCCGGCGTGTCGAAGTGCGGGTTCGATGTGGCCCGCCCAGAACGACCGAAGGTCGTCGAGGGACTTGTGAGACCATCGGATTCGCTCGGATTCGCTACTCATCGTTTCTGCGCTCCGTTGCATCCGGTCATGACACTGTGCAATCTCGTCGGAGCGGGGGAACCAAATCGATTCGAGCCGCCACGTTCTGGTCCCCTGCGTGTGCAGTAGTTGTCGTTCCATCCAGACGTCCCCGTAGCCCATCCGAGACCCTGAATAGCGTCACGCGACCCTCGCTCGGGAAGGGCGTTTGCTCCGCTTTGAGTGCAATTCACCATGGACGTGTTCGCACTGGATTGTAACCGTGACAGTCACTAAAAGTTACCGTGTACGTTGTTGATTGCGCCAGATAACCGATATACATCCGATATTCACCGGATTTCGATCACGAACTGATGATCAGGAACGAATTTTCCACAGATTGTCATCGAGAAACATATATATGGTGCCGCCCGGTCAGTTGATATGATAGATCTATGGACGTGCCATCCACGAGCAAACCCGACGTAGATGGATCGGTGATCGTCTTAGTCGTACTCGCGATGTTGTTGTTGACGACAATTCTCGTCGGTTCAAACACCGGCCTGTGGTGATGCGACTGACGAACGCGCGCTGACAACGTCGAGACGAGAGACGTCCTCCGCGAGACACGTCCGATGGATCGATACCGCCGTCTGAGAGCCCTACCTTTAAATTGTCGAATCAGTCGCGCCCTATCGCGGGCGGCCGTTCGCGACACGGGTACCGATACTGAGAGAGATGCGGCTAGACGGAATCGTCCGCACGACGGACGATGTTGTGCGAGAGTATCGACAGCACTTCCTCGTCTGCATCATTAACGACGCTCCGACGGAAATCGACGTAGCCGCGATCAGACCGACTCGACGAGGGCGTTTTATCGACGACTTCGACCCGAACGCGGAGCGTCTCACCGGGACGGACTGGTTCGTGCCAGCGCAGGTCGTCCATCCCGAGACCTCCCATGTTCGCGATGTTAACTTCGCCGTCGACGACCTCCGTGACGAACAATCGGACGGAGAGACAGAGGGTGTGGAGGCCGCTGGCGACTAACCCATCGAACATCGAATCGTGGGCCGCATCCTCGTCGATGTGGAACGGTTGCGGATCGAACTGTTCGGCGAAGTCGATTATCTCCTCTTTGGTGATGGTGTACCCGCCCGTCTCGTAGGTATCGCCGACCTCCAAATCCTCGTAGTACTGCGTCATGCTACGTAGTCCCATGTCCAGCGGGTGACCTAAAGAATCCGGTTAGCGACGCGACGAACACGGGGTGGCGATTGAGTCTTCCCTTGAGTCAGCCCCGCTGTCGATTCACGGTCCGTCAGTAGTCGGTGTGACGAGATCCGGATTGGAAAGCGCGTTGACTCGAGCCGCCGTCCGGGTTGCGAGAAGACGAACGGCTGCGGAACTCTCGCCACCGTTTTCCCGAATCGCGATCGGAGCGATGCTGTCGGGTCGTTCGCGCTCCGCTCGAGTTCGTGGGAGTTGCAATCGGCCGATGCCGGGGATCGATATCCCTGGAAATCGACTCCCGTCGTCATCGTCCGTCAAGAGAGTGCCGACATCGGAGTCAAGCGGGAGTCGGCCGAGGACGGGAACGTCGTATTCCGTCGCCAATTGCCGCGCCCCGCCGTCACCGAAGATGTCGTGGTCCGAGCCGCAATCCGGGCACGTGAAACCGGCCATGTTCTCTGCGATACCGAGGATAGGGACATCGTACCGATTGAATCCTTCGAGACCGCGACGAGCATCGTCCACCGCGACGGGTTGTGGCGTCGTGACCACGACGATGCCCGTCACGGGGAAGTGCTGGACGAGACTCAACTGTGTGTCACCTGTTCCGGGGGGCAAGTCGACGATGAGGTAATCGAGGGCACCCCAGTTCACGTCGTCGAATAATTGTTTGACGAACTCGTCTACGAGCGGCCCGCGCCAGATGATCGGGTCGTCCTCTTCGACGATGAAGCCCATACTCATTACTCGTACGCCGTGGGCTTCCCGCGGAACCATCGTATCATCGGGTGTCGTTGCAGGTTTCGTATCCGCGAGTCCGAGCATCTGTGGGGCGTTCGGCCCGTAGACGTCCGCATCGAGTAACCCTACGTTAGCCCCGGCATCCGCCAGAGCGGCGGCGAGATTCACGGCCACTGTACTCTTTCCGACACCGCCTTTGCCCGACGCGACGCCGATAACGTTCTTCACGTCGGGGATGGAGTCCACGCGCGCGCCTACATCGGCCGCACTGGCGTCCCATTCACACGTCACCTCGGTCACGCCGTCGATATGTCTTACTGCGGTGTGGATTTCGCGTTCGACTTGCGATCGGAACGTCGCCGAGGGCGCGGGGAGTGAGAGAGTGACTCGGAGAGTGCTTCCGTCGAGCGCGATGGATGAGAGACCGTTCAACCGATCGAGACCAGCGAACGCCACGTCTCGACCGATTTGTGCATCGGCGATGGCTTCGCGTACGGCAGCCTCCGTGTTCTCGTCCTCCGTCGGTGTTCTATCGGCGGACATTTTACTCGTCACCGTCCGGTCCTGAGAGGCGGTCGGTCTTCGTTTGAGGTTGGTAGTGTCGTTTCACGGGTTGTGTCGGCGAATACGGGTGGCGTTCACGCTAACTCTGTCCGGCCGATTACTTCTCCACGCTGTCGGCAAGTTGTGGAAGGGTATCGAGATAATTCATCGCTTTCCACACCCCGACGAGACCCGACATTAGTTCGTGCTGGGAAAGTCCGTCGGGATAAATCCGATACTCGAGGAACACCCGTTTCATATCAACGAACCTGACGTTATCGCCGGTCGTACCGCGAAAGCCATAGATAACGGGAAGCGACGAGAGCGTCTCGCGGACTCTGGCAACGAGGTCGTTCCGATCAGCCTCGTCCATCGCACGTATCCTGTCACGGAACTCCTCGTCGTACTCGATCTCCTGACCGATGTGGACTGGACCGTCGGGCCGACGTCGAATGACGTGGAGTATCATATTCGACATCTGAATGGTGTAGTTGAATTCTGCCGACTCGTCGGTCATCGGTTCGACGGCTTCGACTAGATCGTCATCTATCCACTCGCGAATTCGATCGGGATCTACATCCGTCATCGGCGGCTAATTGGAGTCGCGTGTAAAGAGTGTTCCCCATGAACCGTCCAGTACTGCTTACTGTCTGTCCGTCTGTCTATCTTCGAGAGCAACTGGACCGACGACGAAATCAAGCAGATTCTCGACAGGAACGTCAGTGACGTCTTCGGCATCGACGCCTGAGGCAGAGACGGTATCCGTTATATTTCGAGACCGTTCGACCGAACAGTCCGGAGGCCACTGCGAAGTGGCATTTTCGCGAACAAACGATGATGAACCGTCGCGTTCGGAAATACCGTGCGGAGGGGAGTGCTACACAAACCCTGGACGAGACCACTGAACTCGAGATATCCACCCCGTTTCGCAAGGGTACTCGAAACAGACTCTCACCGTGGTTCCTGCGATCAACTTCGTCGGACCTGTCCTCGGCGAAACGAACGTATCGAGGTCGTCAGATGAGTAGTCAAATTACCGACAATGGGCGACGATCTCTCCCATTTTCCGGCGTGATTCGGGCCGACCCACACCTTTTTGCTACTCCCATCGGAACGTCACTTCGATGGAAACCGGACGTACCGAGACCGGTCCGATTGCCGGCCGACAGTTCCTGACTCGCCGAACGAAAGCGATGTCATCGCCCCACCAAGTGAGCGAGACGGAGAGGTCCCGATGACGGGACAGTCGACGGAGGACGATTTCAGGACACGGTTTATCGGCGGCGACGCTCTCGGGACGTGGATCTCGATCGGTCACCCAGCGATGGTCGAAGCGGCGGCGAGAGCCGGATTCGACTTCGTTCTCGTCGATACCGAACACACCGAAATGAGCCTCGAGACCGTGGCTGACCTCGCTCGAGCGGCCGCCGCCGCGCCAGGTGAACTCGGCGTGATCGTTCGGCCCGCATGGAACGATCCGGTGCGGATCAAGCGGGTCCTGGACATCGGCGTCGACGGGATCATGGTACCGATGATCGACACACCGAAGGCGGCGGAAGAACTGGTACGGGCCACCAGGTACCCGCCGGATGGCGTTCGGGGAGTGGCGTCGGGACGCGCGGCCGGCTACGGCCAGAATTTTGTCCAGTACGTCGCGGAGGACCACCGCTCGCTGCTCACGATTCCGCAGATCGAAACGCCGACCGGTATCGAAAACGCCACGGATATCGCGTCGGTCGCAGGAATCGACGCCCTGTTCGTTGGACCTGCCGACCTCTCGGCGTCGCTCGGCGTTTTCGCAGAATGGGATGCACCCGAATTAGAGGACGCGATGGCCAGCGTCATCGATGCAGGAAGGAACGCGGGAACGCCCGTCGGAACGCTCACGGTTCGCGAATCGGACGTTCCGGATCGCGTCGAACGAGGCTTCGACTACTTGATCGCTGGCAAGGACATGACGACGGTCATCGAAACCGGTGAACAGATCCGCGAGACGTACGAAGAGTCGGTCTCGAGTCAGGAGTGAAAGCTGTCTTCCTGAATCCGTCTCGAGGCAGCAGCAACTCTCGTTTCCGGACGGCGAGAAGCCGAAGCGATAGCGCTTTTCTCCGATTCGAGGGCGAGTTCCGGAAGTTCCCTACTGGTTCATCCAGACGCTCGATTGCGGCTCATAGGGATCAGTCGGAATTTCGACGAGCGTTGGACCGTCGCTCGCGATTGCGTCGGCGACCGTGGCTTCGACCTCGTCGGTCGTTTCAGCCCATTCGACGTCCAGACCGAGACCCTCGGCGACGGTCGTGTACGATACTGGCGTTTCTTTCCAACCGTACTCGCCTTCGTCCATCCGGTAGCTCCGCCCGGCCTCTTCGCTGATGATAGCGTAATCGCTGTTGTTGAGGACGACGACTGTCACATCGATATCCTCGTCGGCGATCGTGTGAAGTTCATGGATGCACATCAGCAGCCCGCCGTCGCCGGTGAGCGCTACGACGTCCTGGTCCGGGTTGGCCAGTTTCGCACCGATAGCCGCGGGGACTCCGGAGCCCATCGTTGCCCACGATCCCGGATTGACGTAGTCTCGGGGCTCGTAGGCTGGGAACATGAGGAGCGTCCAGAGACGGAATCCGCCCGCATCGACGGAGATCGCCGCATCGCGGGGCGTTCCCGCTCTGATAGCGTCGAGCGCCTTCACCGACGTCAACGGCGCGTCCGTGACCGTCCGCAGTTCCTCGAGGCGCGCGTCGACCGCCTCTCGAGTCTCGGCTGCTCGCTCGCGTCCGATTTCGCTGGCGATCGAGTGTCCTGCAAGCTCGGCGTCGAGCGCCTCGAGCGTTCGGCCGGCGTCGGCGACGATCCCAATCTCCGGCTCGTACCCGGTGCCGATGTCGTCGGCGCCGAGCGTCACGTGAACCAGGTCGTCGGGCACGTCGAACGACCAGTTGTGTGTCGTGACAGCGTCGAAGTCGGTGCCGACACCGAGCGCGGCATCGGAGTCGGCGATGAGGTTTTTCACAGCCGTGCCGGTGCCGCCACAGAGGACACCGCCCATGAGTTCGTGATCGTCCGGGAAGACGGCCTTCCCCTTGTACGTGAGGACGACCGGGGCCTCGAGACGTTCGGCGACGGTTTTCAGTTCGTCGCTCGCATCGGATGCGCGAACGCCACCGCCGGCGATGATGATCGGGTTCGACGCGTTCGCGAGGAGGTCCGCCGCCGCGGTGACTTTCGCCTCCGGAACGCCACTGAACGTCTGTCGGTCGATCTTGCCCCGTTCGGCGAGCGCAACGTCCATCTTGAGGAAGTTCTTCGGGATGCCGACCCTAACGGGACCCTTCGGAGCCGTCTGTGCGGTGTCGATCGCTCGCTGCAGTTCGGCGACGGTACTCTCAGGCGTTTCGACGGTGATGTTCTCCTTGACGACGTTGTCGTACGTGTCGGGCGGCGTCTCGTGAATGCCGTCGCCGCCGCGGACCCCCGGTTCGGTTTCCACCGCGATGTGCAGGAGCGGCGTACAGTCGTTCAACGCGTTCTTCAGACCGTTCATCGCGTTCATATCGCCTGGTCCCGGAATAACCACTGTGGCGGCTATACCGCCACTGGTTTCGGCATATCCCCAGGCCTGATGTGACACCGCGGTCTCGTGGCGAGCCATCACGAAACGGATGTCATCGCGTTCGCTGATCGATTCGTTGAGCGGTAGCGATTGCTTGCCAGGGATGCCGAACAACGTATCGATTCCGTTATCGGTCAGGCAGTCGATAACTTCCTCGTTAACCTTCATAGCGGTAGTGAGAGAGAAGGTAGTTTAAAGGTTTAGGGTGTGGCGGAGTGGTTCTCCTTGTAATTTTAATACTGACAAGGAGGAAATCATATGTGAAATTTGATAGTTCATCTTTGGTCGCCGATGCTGGTCGCAACTCCCTCGATCGCTGCAATCAGAACCACGAAAATCGCAGAATCTGCCGTGGTCTCTGTACAAAGACCGGTTCGAGAGGTCGTCCGGTTAGTGGCTCGCAATCACGTTGGCCAGCTCATCCCACACTAGTCCGCTCCCGTCCGTGGCGAGGTCCTCAGAGTACTACGACACCCTCACATAGAGTCTGGATCCAATTCAAAATGACGTGACAGTATTGTGTTTCAACCAATACCTATTCATAGTCGAAGTCTGAATTGTCCCCACATAACATGGGAAACGAACGCATTACACCCGTGGATCTCCCCGAACCACGATACGAATACGGGGCGGATGATCACGTGTTCGTCGAACTCGCCGAGGAAATGAGTTTCAAAGCTAACTTCAAGGCAATGGCGATCACTCAGCAGGTCGCTGAACGAGACATCGACGGAATCGTCGAGAACTGTCCGGCCAACGCCTCCTATATGCTCCGAATTGATCCGGAGGTTATTCACCCGGACGATTTGATCGCGGAACTAAAGGAGATCGAAGCCGAGATCGATCTTGAAGACTACGAATGGGAGACGCGAGTCATCGACATCCCCGTTCTGTTTGAGGATCCATGGACCCATGAAACGCTGATGGAGTTCCGTGAGCGACATCAGGATCCCGACTCCACCGACCTCGAGTACTCGGCGCAGCTCAACGGCTACGACAGCGTCGATGCGTTCCTCGAGGCGTTCGTTGGCGCTCCACACATGGTCACGATGGTCGGATTCGTTCCGGGCCTGCCTTGGTGTTTCCAGATGGTACCGCGAAGCCAACAACTGGAGGTGCCGAAGTACGTAGAACCGCGGACCGATACCCCGAGCCGCGCAGTCGGCTTCGGCGGCGCGTTCTCAGTCATCTACCCGGTACAGGGCGCCGGCGGCTACCAGTTGTACGGTCGCACACCAATCGAGGTACTCGACACAGAACAGATACTGCCCGACTTCCGCGATTCTATGGTGTTCCCGAATCCCGGGGACATCCTGAACTATAGGCGGATCGACCGCGAGGAGTACGACGAGATTCGCAAAACGGTCGAAGCCGGCACTTATGAGTACGACTACGAGGAGGTTAACTTCTCGCCCGAAGACTTCTTTGAATCGCCGTTCGAGTACAACGAGCAGCTCGTGGAGGGATTAGAATGATCGAAATCGAGGAGGGCGGAATCGCGAGCACTGTACAGGACCAGGGGCGTTTCGGCCACTACCACATCGGCATGCCACCGTCGGGCGCGATGGACGGGTACGCACACGAGATTGCGAACTACCTCGTGGGGAACGACGCTGACGACGCGACGATCGAGATGACCTATCAGGGGATCACTGCGACGTTCCGGGAGGACGCTGTGATCGCGATCACCGGTGCCGACATGTCACCGAGTCTCAATGGTGACCCGATCGACACGTGGGCGACCGTCGCCGTCGAGGCTGGCGACGAACTGGAGCTAGCGTTCTCAACGGGGGGGTCGCGAGCGTATCTCGCCGTTGCCGGTGGTATCGACGTCCCGGAGGTAATGGGCAGCCGCTCGACGTATACGCTCGTGGGGATCGGCGGCCACGAGGGGCGCGGCCTCGAAGCGGGGGACGAACTGCCGATCGGCGACGCGGCTGATGGGAGCAACGATCTCGTCGGTACGCGGCTCGACGACGAGTACGTACCCGACTATGCGGACGAGGACACCGTCCGCGTCGTTCTCGGGCTGACCGACTACCGGCTGACCGACGAGGCGAAAGAGACGCTCTGTGACGCCGAGTGGACGGTTTCGCCGGAGGCGGATCGCGTCGGCTATCGACTCGAGGGACCAGACCTCGAGTTCAAAGAGCGAGAACAGCCGTTCGGAGCCGGCACTGATCCATCGAACGTCGTCGACCTCGGCTATCCCATTGGCTCGATTCAGGTGCCCCAAAGCCCGATCGTCCTCATGCAAGATGCGGTGACAGGTGGCGGGTACTCGACCGTCGGCACCGTCATTAGTGTGGACCGCGGACTGCTCGCACAGCGTCAGACCCATAAGTCGGTCTACTTCGAGGCCGTCGACGTCGAGGACGCGATCGCCGCTCGAAAGGAAAGCAACGAGCGCCTCGAAACGATCCGCTCCGAAATTGAAGGTGAGGACTAACGTCAGACGTCACTGGTCGAGACAGAACATGAACTGGAACAACAACTATATTCGGGATTGAATCCAATACGAAACACATCCCATGTCCGAGAAAACCACGATCAGGTCACCGATGCCAGGCATCTTCTACCGACGACCGGATCCCGACGACCCGCCGTTCGTCGAACCGGGAGACGAGGTCGAAGCGGGCGACACGCTCGGTCTCGTCGAAGTAATGAAGAACTTCCACGATATCGAGGCCGATAACTCGGGAACTATCGGCGAGTTCCTCGTCGAGAACGAGGCCGAAGTCGAAGCGGACCAGCCCCTCATCGAACTTGAGTAGGTTTGCGGTCCGATACCGTTCTCGTCGACGTCACCGACTTTACCGATCATGCTCGTCGTATCATCGGACGGCAAGGAGTGATGGAACGCTCCCGATCCGTCTACGCCTTCAACAGCAATTAGGAGTAGCGAACGCGCATCCCCCCGACACGAATTCAGTTTAATCTCGCGTGAGATTCTAACGTTTTATTCGGCATAGTTTTTTAGTGTCGCCTTCTGTCCAAGTACATGTGGTGCCATATACCAAACAATGAATTTCGATGGTACCTTCGAAATCGACGATGTGACGGCAGAAGAGGTCTGGCTAGCGCTCTCTGATCCGTATATGATCAAAACAGCCTTGCCGGGCTGTGAATTTCTCGTCAGAGTCGACGAAGACGACGTCGACTTCGAGCGTCTCCGAGCGGAAAACGGAGACAAAGATCCGCCGATCCTCCCCGAGGCGAGGCCCAAGGAAGTCGCTGACCGCGCCTTCGTAGAGGGTGCGACGTATGCGACGCTTATCGAACTCAGCGTAGGCAGCGTCAAACCAAGCTTCGAGTCCGAAGTGACAATCACGGAGCGGAATTTTCCCCGGATGAGTGCATCGGGTGAAGGCTCGGCTGCCAGTAGCTCGTTCGAGATGTCAGCGTGGATGGATCTCGAGGAAACCGAAAACGGCGTCGTCGTCGAGTGGGCGGCAGAGGCGGACGTTTTCGGCCGGATCGCACAGCTCGGAAGTCGGATGATTAATCCGGTCGCCAACCGGATAGTCAACCAGTTTTTCGACAGCGTCGCCGATCGACTGAAAGAGGTCGGCGATGCCGACGAGCAGCAGACGGGTGAAAATCTGCGCAACCGAGTTCGCGAACTTTTCTGACCGCCTTCGGCCGATACAATGACAGATACTAATGAACACGAATACACACGACATCACACTCACAGTAAACGGAACAGAGCGGGAATTGAGCGTAGAACCGCAAACGCTACTGGTTCACGCGCTTCGTGAGGAACTCGGATATACGGGTCCGAAAGTCGGCTGTGAGAGCAGTCTCTGCGGCGCCTGTACCGTCCACGTCGACGGTAAGCCGGTCAAGTCCTGTACGCTGCTCGCGGTCCGTGCTGACGGAACAGAGATCACGACTGTCGAAGGGCTCGACGACGATAGCGACGGACTCCATCCCCTCCAAGAGGCGTTTCAGGAGGAGCACGGGTTACAGTGTGGCTACTGCACCCCCGGGATGCTTATGACTGCAGCCTCACTCCTCGAGGAGACACCGAACCCATCGCGGAAAGAGATCCGAGAGTCCATAGAAGGGAACCTCTGCCGGTGTACCGGCTATCAGAATATCGTCAACGCCGTCGAGTCCGCTGCCGAGAAAATGGCCAAACAGGAGGCTGGTGATTGAAATGACGTCTCAGCCCGATGCGTCCGGCCGCATCTTCGGATCGTCCGTCAAACGTCGAGAGGACCCGGCACTGCTCACCGGTGAAGCAGAGTTCACCGATGATAAGCTTCCCGACGCCGCGCACGTAGCGATCCTGCGGAGTCAGTTCGCTCACGCGGATCTCAAGGAGATCGACACAAGTGAGGCGGAGAATCGAGATGGGGTTATCGATGTCTTCACCGGCGAAGATATCGAAGCGAGTGGGATTCCGAATAATATTCCGACGGCGTGGATGCTACCTGGGCTTGTAACGCCGCAGTATCGTCTCATGGCGACCGATAAAGTCCGGCACGCCGGTGACGCGATCGCTGCGGTGGTGGCCAAGGATCGATACGTCGCTCACGAGGCGCTCGACGATATCGACGTGAGTTACGAGCGACTCGACGCAGTCACCGAACCGGCTAAGGCTGTCGGCGCGGATCCGACGGTCCACGAGGAGGCGGAAGATAACGTCGCGTTTGACTTCGATATCGGCGACAGCGACGCCGTCGACGATGCGTTCGCCGCGGCAGACCACGTCTCCAGCGTCGAGCTCGAACAGCCTCGAATCATTCCAAATCCCGTCGAACCGCGGGCCGCGGCGGCCAGCTATGACCCGGGAAGCGACGAGTTGACCGTGTGGATGACGTCTCAGAATCCGCATCTCCACCGGATGCTCATGTCGACCGCGACCCTCGGCCATCCGGAACACAAGCTCCAGATCGTCGCTCCGGAGGTCGGAGGCGGGTTCGGGAAGAAGATCTATCACTACCCCGACGAGGCCATCACGGCCTGGTGTGCCAAACAACTCGAGCGGGACGTCAAGTGGCAGGCGACACGCAGCGAGGATTACGTCACCGGAAATCACGGCCGGGACCACGTGACCGAAGCCGAACTCGCGGTAGACGATGACGGCACTATTCGCGGGATGCGCGTCGAGACCCACGCGGGCCTCGGGGCGCATTTGCTCCAGTTCGCGACGGCGACGCCGTCGTATCTCTACGCGACCATCCTCTCGAGCGAGTACGATATCGGCGCCATTCACTGCCGGGTCATCGGGGCGTTCACGAACACCGCTCCCGTTGACGCGTATCGAGGAGCGGGCCGCGCCGAGGGGATTTACGTGACTGAGCGGCTGCTCAACGTGGCCGCCAAGGACCTCGGGATGGATCAGACAGAACTCAGACGAGCGAACCTGATAGATCCCGATCAATTCCCTTACGAGACGGGCGTCGGGATGGTGTACGACAGCGGCGAGTACGAACGGGCGATGGATCGTGCGCTCGAGATCGTAGAGTACGAGAACCTCCGCGATCGACAGGCCGACCTCCGCGAGAAGGACCGCTACCTCGGGATTGGCGTCGCGAACTTCGTGGAATCCGCGGGGCTCTCTCCGTCGAAGGCTGCCGGTGAACTCGGTTCAAAGGCCGGCGGCTGGGAGGCGGGAGTCGTTCGGTTCCACCCCTCGGGGAAGGTTGCCGTTTACTGCGGAACCGCCGACCAAGGGCAGGGTCACCGGACGACCCTTGCACAGGTCGCCGCCGAAGAACTCGGTGTGCCGATAGACGATATCGAAGTCATTGAAGGGAACACCGACAAGGTCCCGCAGGGAATGGGAACGTACGGGAGCCGAAGCGCGCCGGTCGGCGGAGGTGCGGTCGCAACTAGCGCCCAGAAGGTCGTCGAGAAGGCGCGAACGATCGCCGCCCATCAGCTCGAGGCAGACGAAGCGGACATCGAGTTCGAGGATGGTGAGTTCCAGGTGAAAGGTGCTCCACAACGCTCGATACGGATCCAGGACGTGGCGATGCAGGCCTACCTTGGCCACGACATTCCCGACGAGATGGAGCCCGGCCTGGAGGCGACGTCGTACTACGATCCGGAGAACTTCACCTTCCCATTCGGTACTCACGTCGCCGTCGTCGAAGTCGACCCGGACACTGGCGAGGTCGAAATCCAGCAGTACGTCGCAGTCGACGACTGCGGTGAGCAGATCAATCCGATGATCGTCGAAGGACAGATTCACGGCGGTATCGCTCAGGGCATCGGTGCCGCACTCTTCGAGTCGGCCGAGTACGACGACGGCGGAAACCTCGTTACGGGGTCGATGAACGACTACGCCCTGCCTCGAGCGAACGACCTACCGGAATACGAGACGGACAGTACGGTGACTCCGAGCCCGCACAATCCGCTCGGCGTGAAAGGCGTTGGGGAATCCGCGACGATTGGTGCCACGCCGGCGGTCGTCAACGCCGTCGTCGACGCACTCGAACCGTTCGACGTAGATCACCTCGATATGCCGCTCACGAACGAAACGATCTGGTCCGCGGTTACTACGGAGGGGGGATCGTAAATGTACCCCTCTTCGTTCGAGTACTACGCGGTCGCGGACGTCAAAGAGGCCGTTGACCTGCTCGTCGAACACGACGGGAGTGACGTCGAACTGCTAGCGGGCGGCCACAGCCTCCTTCCGACGATGAAATCGGGGCTATCCAGCCCTGATGTTATCATCGACATCGCTGACATCGACCGATTACACGGGATCGAGCACGGTGAGCAGTCGAGTACCGTCGGTGCGATGACCAACTATGCGACCGCGGCTCGCGATGATGTGCTCGAGCGAAACACTATCGTTGCGGAGGCCGCTGCCGAGATCGGTGACGTGCAGATCCGGAACGCGGGGACCGTCGGCGGAAACATCGCGCACGCCGATCCGGCGGCCGACCTGCCGGCGGCGGTTCTCGTTTCGGACGCGACGATCCGCGCTCGCAGCCCCGACGGCGAGCGTACCATTCCGGCGTCAGAGTTCTTCGAAGCGATGTTCACGACGGCCCTCGGAGAGGACGAACTCCTCGTAGAGATCGAAATACCACACCTCTCCGAGGGGATGGCGTCAGCGTACCTGAAAAAGCCGAGTCCGTCGTCGGGCTATGCATTGATCGGGGTCGCAGCGGTGTTAGAGACTGACGGTGAGGTGATCACCGAGGCCAGAATCGCCGCAAACGGTGCGTTTGATCACGCGATGCGGCTCGGATCCGTCGAAGACACGCTGACCGGAGAGACGATCGACGACGGTCTCTCCGACCGGGCCGCCGAGCACGCGACTGACGACGTTGAGTCCTACATGCTGATGGAGGATAGTACGGCGTCGAGCGAGTTCCGGGCACATCTCTTAGAAGTCTACACGAAACAGGCTATCGACACTGCGATCGAGCGCGTCGGTTCGACCGCAAACGTCAGCGGCGACTGATTCACAACAGTATATCCTTCCAACGACTATCACACAGTCAGATGACTTGATCGACCGGCCCGAACCATCGGAGTCAGGAAGTGAAGGTGAGAACGGAACGAATTCGTCATAATATAAGCAATCTGCCGTAAGATATATCCAGATTTGTGTTCGAATTTCACGCATGCCTGCGATCGACATCAACTGTGATATGGGTGAGAGTTTCGGGAACTGGACGATGGGTCACGATGCCGAGGTCATGCCCTACATCACGTCCGCGAACATCGCCGGTGGCTATCACGCCGCCGATCCGCACGTGATGCGCGAGACGGTCGAGATGGCGGCCGAACATGACGTCGGGATCGGCATCCATCCAGGGCTCCCGGACAAAATGGGCTTCGGCCGCCGAAAGATCGACGCCACTCCCGAAGAGGTACGGGACTACGTCGTCTACCAGCTCGGCGCGCTCACGGCGTTCGCGCGCCGACACGGAGCTACCGTCCAGCACGTCAAGCCCCACGGCGCAATGTACTCGATGCTCTCGGAGAGCCCAGAACACGCCCGTGCGGTCATGGAAGGGATGCTCGAGGTCGATGGCGACCTCGTCTACCTCGCGACCGACAGGAACATCTACGAGGTCGCCCAGGACGTCGACGGTCTCCGGGCCGTCTTCGAGGGGTATGTCGACCTGGACTATCGGGCCGATCGCTCCCTGATCATCGAACAGAAACTCGCGGACCGCGATCCCGAACTCGTCGCTGACCGCTTCGTTTCGATCGCCACCGACGGCGTCGTCGAGGCGGCCAACGGCGAGGAGATCTCGATTCCCGCCGAGAGCATCTGCATCCACGGTGACAACCCCAACGCCGTCCCGATACTCGAGGCGATCCACGACCGCATCGACGAACACGGGATCGAACTTGTGTCGCTGTCCGAAATCGCTTAAACGCGACCTGTCCGAAGCTCGTTTTCCGGCCGTTACTCGTCGAGGAGTTCTCGATCCACGTACTTCGTGGTATGTTCGTCGGCCACGAATTCGTCGTCCTCGAGCAGCCGGCGATGGAAGGGGATCGTCGTCGGAATCCCCTCGATCGTCGTTTCGTCGAGTGCACGCTTTCCGCGGGCAATCACCTCGTCCCTGTCCTGTCCGGTGACAATCAATTTGCCGAACATCGAATCATAGAAGGGGGCGATCGAATCACCCTCGTCCACACCGTCATCGACACGGACGCCGATGCCACGTGGCGGTTCGTACGTCGAAAGCGTGCCCGGAATCGGCGTGAAGTCGTTGTCGGGATCCTCCGCATTGAGGCGGAACTCCATGGCGGCGCCCCGCGGTTCGATTTCCTCCTGCGAGAAAGACAGTTCCTCGCCGGCGGCGACCCGTAGCTGCCATTTGACCAAGTCGATATCGGTGAGTTCCTCCGTTACGGTGTGTTCGACCTGGATTCGTGCGTTGACCTCGATGAAGTAGAACTCGCCGTCCTCGTAGAGGAATTCGACGGTCCCAGCGTTGACGTAGTCCGCCGCGGCCACACCGCGACGGGCGGCCTCACAGACTTCGGCGCAGGTGTCCTCGTCCAGCGCCGGCGAAGGCGACTCCTCGATGAGTTTCTGTTGACGTCGCTGGATGGTGCAGTCGCGTTCGCCGAGATGTCGGACGTTGCCGTGTTCGTCGCCGATGATCTGAACTTCGACGTGGCGCGGGTTCTCGAGGAACTGCTCGAGGTAGACAGCGGGGTTGTCGAAGTACGCATCCCCCTCTCGGATCGCCTCCCGCAATTTCGATTCGATCTGGTCGGATTCGTGGACGATCTTGAGGCCACGCCCGCCGCCGCCGCCGTCGGCCTTGATCGCGACGGGATAGCCGTGTTCCTCGGCGAACGTCTCGACTTCCTCGGCCGATGTCACTGGTTCGGTCGTACCAGGGACGACTGGAACGCCTGCCTTCTGCATGATCTTGCGCGCTTTGGTCTTCTCTCCGAAGTTAGCCATCACGTTGCTTGGTGGACCGATCCACGCGAATTCGCTGTCCTCGACGTTGGCCGCGAACGACTCGCTCTCCGCGAGGAACCCGTACCCGGGGTGGATCGCGTCGACGTCTGCTGCTCGTGCAGCCTCGAAGAGCGCTTCCTGATTCAGATAGCTCTCTTTGGCCTTCGAGCTACCGATGTGGTGGGCCTCGTCGGCCAGTCGAACGTGTTTGGCGTTCTCGTCCGCGTCGCTGTAGACGGCCACCGTGTCGATGTCCAGCTCTTTACACGACTGGATAATTCGAACGGCGATCTCCTCGCGGTTCGCGATCAGAACTTTTTCGAACACAATATAGCATAGTATCTCTTATTAGCAAAATAAATCTACCTTTAGCTAAGCTGTTGGACCAAATTCATAATAGTTCGGCCGCTTCTGAGCGACGACCACCGCGATCACCGCTTCGATCGTATCGCGAATCGCTCGCGATACTGGTCGTACTCGACCCTCAGGCGACCGCGTCCAGTGCTGCCCGGAGTTCGTCGACGGCGCGCTCGAACTGGTCTCGCGAGTCGTCAGCGGCGGCTGGAAGCGCATGACGTTCTTGTAGTAACCGCCGACGCCCATCACGACATTCGACTCGTTCCGAAGGTAGTCGCTGACGTCGGACGCAAGCGTACCGTTCAGCGCCGGTGCGACGTTCTGTGGTCTCGTCGTGCCCGGTTCTACGAGTTCGACACCGCACATCAGTCCGAGCCCACATGTCTGCCCGACGACACCGTACCCCTCGAGCGCCTCGAGTTCGGACGGGAGCCACTGTCCCTGCTCGCGGGCGTTGTCGAAGATCCCGTTCTGCAGTTCGTCGATCGTCGCCAACGCAGCGGCGCAGGCCACGAGGTTCCCGCCGAACATCGAATGGCGTCGGATCTCCCTCGGAACGGTATATCCGGGTGCAACACTTCCCACAATGGGCGTAGGCGGTAGGATTTTGTACCCTCGAACGTTTGATGGTCCCAATGAGCACGGAGGCGCCGTCCGTCCCCGAATCGTGTGCGCAGTGCCCCCATATTGATTTGTTCCACAGCACGTGCTCCCATCCGTCTCGACAGAGCATCGTCCAAGAGTTGGACGGAATCGGGGACATCTGCCCCGTGTTCTCGACCGAGCGGGCGAAGGCGATGCACGACCTCGAGGAGCGACTATCCTAACCATTCATGCCTTCCGATCGGCCGAGCAGAGGGTCGTCGTGTGTAATATATAGCACCTCGACACTCCCGATCAACTGATTCTACATCGCCATCGTCGTCCGTACTTCATCGGCTCCCCGTTGTCGACGAAAGACGTGGCGTTGCTTCTCTTCTGCGAGCTCGCTTCTGACGTCGGGTACCAGACATAGCCAGTTCAACCCGACTCGGTCTAGCGTCGTCGAATCACGACCGGGGTGTTGCAGCTGGTCTGCGATGTCGTTCCAATCGTCTTCGAGGAGCGAGACCGAGCCGTCTAGTGCTTCCAATGTACTGGCTCTGACAGTGCATACTCGGCCGGTGGAGTTCGGCAAGTGGTAGCGCGGAGCACCCTTCCTCACCGAGCGAAGCGTGCAGGGAGGGGAGAAAGCGTGTTCCCACATTCAAAATCGTTCATTCCATACCTCGTATTACTGCCGTCCCTGCACAAGTCGGGGTCGGTAGAATCCATGAGTAAACTGGCTCCTGTGGTGCGATTCCAACGCAGTCTGTACTCGGGAACGACGACCGCGAACGGGTTGACGTCCCGTTCCCACAGTTGGGATAGAGCGCGAGAACACCGGGAATTAAATCGGGGGGACAATCCACGGGACGGGTCCGGTAAGTGGGCCGCAGCACCACTCCGGCCCACTGCCCGACCCGTAGACGGTAAGACGAAGCCGGGCCGCTCCATGCATGGGTTCGCGGGGTACAATGTCGTTGTGGTAACGCCCCGTCCTCAAGGAGTGACCGACCGCCGCAAGGCGGACGAGAGCGAGTAGGGCGGGTAGTTTACTTTAGTTCCGTTCGGGAAGGGACCGTCCGCGAAAGACCGGTCCCCTGGTATTCCCTGTCGGCCGGGTCGCCAGCCGGCCATGTAGAACACCGACGAGAGCAGGTTTTGTTTTTCGGCCCGTTTGCAGAGAGTGAGAAGCGATTGGCCACCGATTTGACCGCCGATTACGCGATTACGGTACAATATCCAACGCGTTTCTATCGGACGACCGATCGACCGTCCGTGAATTTCGTAGCACGTGGTGTCGATTCGACGGGCACGTTTGTTCGGCTATCGCAAATCGAGTACTCGGTAGTATCGACAGCCTTCGGGATGGGTACCAACGACGAAGTCGCGTGGTACTACAGCACCGGGATCGATCACGCGAACACGGTTGAGTCCGAAGCGCCTATTTCACTTACGAGTGCCACGACAATGTGTATGCCCCTCACTCTCTTTGTTCTCACTATGGCCTCGTCCGAAGAGACCACACCCGACGATTCGATCGTCGAGGTTGAATTCAAGGTTTCGGATCGCCGGTATCCCTTGGTCGCGCTCTCTGCGGAGACCGGTTGTGACGCGGAACTCCTTCAGATACTCCCTCGAAGCGACGGTGCATACACGGTATTTCATCGTATCAGTAGCGCATCTTCAGAGCAGATTCTCGAGTTTGCTAGTAAGTACGACGGTTTTAGAGCACGAGTGGTAAGCTCCGGTGAGAAGAACCTGATCGTCGAATTTCGGATCCATGGCGATGGAGAATTTTTCATCATCAGCTTGACCGACGCAGGGGCTATCCCGACGCAGTTAGGGAGTACAAACGGTGTCGCACACATCGCTGCCGAAATCCCTCCGATATATTCCGCATCGGACGTGATCTCTCACTTTCGGGAGCGCTATCCATCCATGGAGATACTCGCTCGTCGGAAAAAGAAGTATTCCGCCTCACTGTTTCAGCGTAGAGAGTTTTACAACACGATCGTTCGCGAACTCACTCCACGTCAACACGAGGTCGTCCTGCTCGCGTATACGAACGGCTACTATGATTGGCCTCGCGAACAAACCGGAGAAGAACTCGCCGCCGAACTTGGGGTGTCGTATTCGACGTTCTCGGAACACTTGCGGAAAGCCGAACAAAAGATACTTTCAAAGGTATTCGGTATCGAGTAAGCGGCAGTCTCTCGTCCATCCATCCCGCTCATCTCGTTTTCGGTACTCTCCTTGAGTGCCGTTCCGGTGTGGATGCAAATGACCCCCAGCTGCGGTAGTGAGTAAAGTACCTCGGGGACAAGCCTCGAGGCTTCACCGTTTAGACCGCACGTCCCACAAACAGGGTGCACTTGGGAGATTTTCTCGGAAGATGGTTCTGAAGACACCTCCTCTTCGAACACCGATATCGATACTGAGACCACCATCCGCGAAAACGGGGGTCTACACCCGGGCCGAACGTAGATTGGACCGACCGACACCCGCCGAGGGCGAGTCGTCCGCTACGTTTTTCTCTCCGATTTCCGTTCACACGACCGGTGCGCTACTTCGAGGACATCGAGGTCGGCACGACACGGGAACTCGGGGACTACCACGTCACCAGCGAGGAGATCATCGAGTTCGCAGAACAGTACGATCCACAGCCGTTCCATCTAGACGCGGCCGCCGCTGCCGAGTCAGCGTTCGGCGAACTGGTCGCGTCGGGGTGGCACACCGCTTCGATATCCATGCGGATGCTCGTCGAGAACTATCTCAACGAAAACGCAGGCATGGGCGGTCGCGGCGTGGACGAACTTCGCTGGCAGCGACCAGTCACGCCAGGCGACACTTTATCCCTCCGAACTGAGGTGGTGGACAAACGCCCCTCCGAGACCGACCCCTACCGAGGAAACGTAGACACTCACATAGAAGTGCTGAACCAGGACGACGAAGTCGTCCTCTCGTACACGGTCACCGGGATGATCGAGCGCCGAACCCCCGGCGAGTAGTGGACGCGGTTGGCTCGAGGCGAATCCTGTCGCTCACTCGCCTACACCGACTGTCACAGAGCATCCGGGTTCGCGATGGCGTAGGTGAGCGCTATCACGTCGAAATGCGGAGAGGCGATTCTCTGCCCCCTGCCTGCTGGCCGAAATCTCGACACAACGCTGCCGGCGGCCGGGATCGTTCGTCGTTACGTGTCGGACGAGGTGAACGTTCACTCCGGTATCTGCAAGAAGTGGAAATTTAACTGCTGATTTGTCAATGTCATCCACCTCGAATCGTGTTTGGTGACCTGACTGTAGCCAATTCAAGATAAGTCAATATTACTGACGCCATTTGTCAGTCAAAGCGTGAAAGTCAACACCTGCGTAGTTTATAACCCTTAGCACTCGGATTCTTTGAAGTGATCTATCGGTTTGAGTTACTACTAGCGATACAGTCATAATCGGTGCTAGTCGAGCCTTATCGACAGTCCATAGAACTGTTCTCGAAGCTGCTCGACAGGCTGATACTGGGCACATCTCTGATCATATTGAGACTATTAACTAGTGAATTACTTCATTGGAGAATACTGTTAGCTGTACGCTGCTGTCAACCAGAATTACACGTTCTGATCTATATAGAGCCTAAATATGCCAGAAACAAAAGTGAAGTGAGCGCTTTCCTTCGGTAGGTCTGAGAAAGACATGACGTCATCCCACTATATTTGTATTAACGATGTGGTTGATTCAATTATATTCGTAAATATTTTATAATCAATCCAAGATGTGTCTGGCAAGGTCGTTGGAACAGCAACAAACTTACTCGAGAATCTAGCAGAAGTATAATTACTAAAGTCTAAACTACATGGTCGTATTACATGAACAAACTCTCAATAAGTTTTAAATCGTTCGAACGAAGTTGACTTCTCTGAGGCGATCTCTGCCAACACCTCCACTGTTCCTCGTATCCCGCTCTGAAGCGCTCGCTAAGTAGACCCCTGGTGGGTGAGGCGAGTGCCTCGGAGTCAAATCTTGGAGGGAATTCACGAACTACAAGCCCAAACTCGCTCTATCAGATGGTCATTCTCTCACTGTGCTAATGAGACAGTACAAGATACAGGGACGGTGGCCAGTCACCACGATCAATAATCGTGAAGATTCACTTCGATCCGGTTTTTCGTCGCTTGTAATCGTTCTGGAAGGGTTTCTCGATACCAGGTTCCGGACATGTCGGCTGCGGGGCCCGAGAGACTCACTGCGCCAACCACTGTGTTTTTGGGACCAAATATGGGAACACCAACACATCGAAGCCCTCGCCCGTACTCTTCCTCGTCAAATGCGATACCACGATTACGAACTCGATCGAGTTCGTCCAGTAGTTCGTCTCTCTCGGTGATCGTCGTATCGGTGTAGCTAACGAGATCGATCGATTCGAGGAGCGAGTCGAACCGATCCGGTGAGGTGTGAGCGAGAATCGATTTTCCAGTGGCTGTACAGTGCAGGTCGTGTACCTCGCCCGCACGCGTCGAAAATCGGATCTCGTCGCTTCCACGAGACCGATACAGATACACCCCTTCCCCCTGTTCTTCGACAGCTAGGTTACCTACCAGATCAGTTCCCTCCACGAGGGTTTCGATCTGGGGTCGTGCGATCTCGAAAAGGTCTGTCCGCATCCGGACCGTCTCACCGATGCGAAGAAACCGGAGCCCGAGCCGATATCGACCGTCTTCGTTGACCACGTATCCCCTTTCACGGAGTGTTGTGAGATGATTGTGAACGGTGCTTTTCGAGACGGCAACGGCATTAGCGATCTCGGTTACACCCACCTCTCCGGACTGTTCAAGGAACTCTACCACTGATAGAAGCGTTTCGACCGATTCGACGGGGGCGTTTGTGCGGTCCATGATAGACACGATTTCGCTGTCGGTACTTGTAGTTGGCCTCGATCGACCGTTCTGTTGGACAGAACGACTCGCCTGACTCACGTGATGAAGAGGCCGACATTGGATTCTATCATGTTGTATTAGTGCTACATAATACCGATTACATCTATATGTGTGTAATTCTTGGAGAGGCGGCGACGTCCGGTTCATTCTACGCCGGAGAGAGGTCGTTGGAGATGGAGACGTAGACTGGAAAGACGCGGACTAGACTGCTGAGCGCTCGAGAGGTCGATACCGTCTCGTACTACGTCATACCGTAGTATGGGTCAAGGTATTGCGGACTGGTAGCTGTTCTGGGAAGACGTTGATCGGCGGTAGCGGACAGTTTCGTTCTGCAGAGCAGAACGACCGCTTTGGCCGGAAAGACATGGGTCGCTCCTGAGCACTCGAGAGATCTATTCTCGAAAGAGGGGTAGTGATATGGCTCGAAGAAAGGCAGTTGTCGCTCGTCAGTAGTTGAGGTACACCGTCTTGGTCGTGGTGAAGAAGTCCAGCCCCGCGTCGCCTTGCTCGCGCCACGTCTCACTTGAAGAGTTTTTGGTGCCCCCGAACGGAACGTGCAGTTCGAGACCAGTGGTCTTTTCGTTGATTTTCACGACGCCGGCTTCGATCTCGTCGATGAAGCGATTGGCCTCCGAGAGGTTCTTCGTGATAATACTCGCGGAGAGGCCGTACTGGCTATCGTTCGCGATGGTGACCGCTTCCTCGAAGTCGGAAACTGGAATCACCGCGACGACCGGACCGAATATTTCCTCCTGGGCGATCTGCATCTCCGACTTGACATTGCTGAATACGGTCGGTTCGACGTAGTGTCCATCGTATTCGGTATCGGGAACGTCGCCACCCACCTCGAGGGTTGCACCTTCTTCTTTCCCACGCTCAATGTAATCGAGTGTTCCCTCGAGCTCCGACGCCGTGACCTGTGGCCCCATGTCGGCTTCGAGGCCGGGACCGATATCGAGATCAGTTGCGTAGTCGGCGAGTCCGTCGACAAATTCGTCGTAGATCGATTCGTGGACGATGGCCCGAGATGTGGCGGTACAGGCCTGACCAGTAACGCCGAACGCACCGGAACCGACGATGGTGACTGCCTCGTCGACGTCCGCGCTCGGCATCACGACGGCCGGGTTCTTCCCGCCCATCTCTAACTGGATTCGCGCACCAGTTTCGGTGGCCGATTCCCGGACTAGTTCACCGACTGCCGAACTCCCGGTAAACGAGATTGCGTCGATCGTCTCGTGAGAGGTGATCGTCGCACCGACTTCGCTTCCGGATCCGGTGACGACATTGAGGACGCCGTCCGGGAGCCCGGCTTCGTCGAGACATTCGGTGAGCTCGTGGACGACGGTCGGTGCCTGGGATGCCGGTTTGAGTACGACGGCGTTCCCGGCTGCCAGTGCGGGCGCGGCCTTCCACGCCGGGATGGCGATCGGATAGTTCCACGGCGTGATGAGTCCGACGACTCCAACGGGTTCCGTGACGGTCCGTAGTCGACTGTTCTGACCGCTCGGTGCTTTCGCTTCGCCTGCGAGGTCGCTCGCCTTCTCCGCGTAATAGTAGAGGATGTCGACGGCGCGCTGGACCTCTCCGGCCGCTTCTGCGAGTGCCTTTCCTTCTTCGCGAGTCAGCGTCTCGGCGACGTCGTCTGCTCGGTTTTCTAGATGTCCGGCAGCGCGACGAAGGACGGCCCCACGCTCCGGACCGGGCGTCTCTGCCCACGTATCCTGTGCGTCGGCAGCTGCCCGGATCGCCCGCTCGGTATCGACTTCGGTTGACTTCGGGAATCGAGAGACGACCGAACCGTCGGCAGGATTAGTTACCGAAAACGTCTCCGTTGATTCCGATTCGATCCACTTTCCGTTACAGTAGTTCATGCGCTGTTGGGCAGCCATCTACGATTACGATCGCCGTTTCCCGCACAAAAAGATTTTCCCTCTGAAGATAACGATCGAGACTTCGTTTCTCATCGAGATCCGCGGGCGCATCACTTGGCGCTGTAGTTCAATTCGATTATATTTACGGTTGATAAGAGTTTGTGCTGGAGTTCCTCTTCGACATCGGGTTCTCCCAATCGATGAACGGGACCAGTGACGCTGAGGCCACCCAAGACAGTTCCAGTCGTGTCCTCGATCGCCGCCGAAATCGACATCATCCCCATCCGGTACTCTTCGCGATCGAACGAGACGCCGGTCTCGCGAATTTGTTCGAACTCGTTCTCGAGTTCCGCACGCTCGGTAATCGTGTTCTCCGTGCGGGCGGGCATCCCGTGTCTGTCGAGTATTTCCGATACGCGCTCGTCAGAGGAATGCGCGAGGATCGCCTTTCCGACGGCCGAAGAGTGCATATAAAAGTGCGTCCCATCGGTGAAATCGTACGAGATACTTTGTTCACCTTGTACGACGTCGAGCGAGACGCACATCCCGTTTTGTTCGACGGACAGTGTGACGAGCTCACTACTCGACTTTTGGGCGAGGCGATTTACTTCCGGCTTTGCTACCCGGTACAGGGAGACTTCGTTACGGACGCGTCCCCCGAGTTCCATGTACCGGAGACTGAGTCCGTACGCGCCGCTGTCGTCTTGTACCACGTATCCCAACTGCTGAAGCGTACTCAGGTAGTCATGGACGACGCTCCGTGTTCTGTTAGTTTCTTCGGCCAACGATGTAACGGTCAGCGCTCCATCTCTCTCGAGTGTCGTCACTAGATCGTCCATCGTCAGTAACGCCTTGATCGGACGGTTTGCTTCGGTATCCATAGGATAGCAATCAACGGCATTCGACATATACATTCGGAATTGTCGAATACTGCGGTCGAATAACTAGTGGAGTCTAGTAATTAACGACACTACCGATGCGCACTGCTTACAATACCGACGATTCATTCGACAATACCGAATGAAATGGCCGTTGTTTAAATATCTCCTGAGACGCAATTCCGTCGAATACCCGACTTTGAACCGTTCTAAACCCAGTTTCGTTACCTCGATTAGGTAACCTTTATGTGGGGTTGTGATTGTATGTCTATGTGGAATTATGCCACAAGATACGCAGGCAACGCCGACAAAACATCGTTCCGAGTCGGGACTCACGCTAGTCGATGCGGACATACATCAGCGGTGGGCAGACGACGAGGAGGTCGCTCAGTACCTTCCCGAGCGATATCAGGACGACGGTCTGGTGCTACCGGAGCTCCTCTACCGGAATCCCGGTGAGTTCCTCCGACAGGATCAAAAGACGGAGGACGGGAACAAACCGGGAACGGACCTCCAGAAGATCGTCGACGATCATCTGGACGAACACGATATCGACTACGCGATACTGACCGGGAACTCGTGGTTCAACCTCGCAGCCCTGCCGAACCGCGATTACGCAAACGAACTCGCGCGAGCCTACAACGAGTGGTTGGTCAACGACGTTCTCCCAGTCGATGACCGGTTTCTGGGGTCGCTGTACGTCGCGCCGAAGGCACCGGAGAAAGCGGCCGACCTCATACACGAGTACGGCGATCATCCGCAGATTCGACAGGTGTTGCTCCCTGGTGGAGCCGAAGTGCCGTACGGCCGACCTCAGTACTGGCCGATGTACGAGGCCGCCGAAGAACAGAACCTCGCGATGGCGATCCATCCGTTCTCGGAGGGACACGGCACGAGCAACCCGCCGACCGGTGCCGGCCATCCGAACAATTACATCGAATGGCACACCCTCCTAGGCGCCTACTACATGGGACAACTCGCCTCGATCGTTACCGAGGGGGTTCTGGTCGAATATCCCGATCTCCGATGGGCGTTTATCGAGGGTGGCTATGGATGGCTCCCCCACTTCATGTGGCGGCTCGATAAGAATTGGAAAGGGCTCCGTTCACAGGTCCCGTGGCTAGAAGAGAAGCCGAGTCACTATATTCGAAACAACGTCTGGTTCGCGAGTCAACCCGTGGAAGAACCCGAGCGACCGGAGCACCACGACCAGATCCTGGAGATGATGCACGCGGACGAGATACTCATCTATGCATCGGACTACCCCCACTGGGATGGCGACGATCCGACGTGGGGACTGCCGCCGATGGATGACGAAATGGAGCGTGCAGTCAAATACGAGAACGCAGCCGAACTGTGGGACTTGCCCACGGACGGAAGTGACCTGAAGGGATCACCATGACTGAAAAACGATTCGAGATCTGCCCAACTAACGAATTCGACGTGGGTGACCGACGTATCGTCACTCTAGACGGATTCTCGGTCGGAATCTTCAACGTCGATGGGGAATACTACGCGATGAAAAACGACTGTCCTCACCAGCGCGCACCGCTCTGTGAAGGGAAACTCGGTGGTACTACGGAATCCGACAGTCCGGGTGAGTACGACTGGGTCCGGCCGGGGCAGGTCGTTCGCTGTCCATGGCACGGCTGGGAATTCGACGTCAAAACGGGGGAATCAGTGTTCAACCCCCACAAGGTGAAAGCCAAGACGTTCGAAGCACGAGTTGAGCCGTCCACTGGCGGGAATGCCGCTGCCGATGGTGGCTGTGAGGGCTGTGACGTCGACCTCGAGGGAGACGAGCCCCCCGTCGAGACGTATGATGTGGAAGTTGAACGTGGAACGGTTGTGGTGTACCTATGAGTACCGATTCGGAGAGCGCCATCGAATCCTTCCGTGACGAAATCGATCCGTTCGTCTTCCTCGGCGGTGCGATCGTCACCATCCTCGCGATCGGCTACATCGCCGCTCGCCCCGACGCCGCAGCGAAATCGCTCACGAACGCTAACAACTTCCTCTGGAGCGAGCTCGGCTGGCTCTTCCTCTGGGCGATGTTTCTCGCCGTCGCATTTTGCCTCTGGCTCTTGATTGGGCCGTGGGGCAACATTAAGTTCGGCGACCCCAACGAGGAACCGGAATTCTCGTATTTCTCGTTCCTCGCGATGTTGTTCTCCGCGGGGCTCTCGACTGGCCTGGTCTTCTACGGCCCGGCGGAGGCGCTGTACCACTACTCCTCAGGACTGCCGTTTTTCGGTTCCGAGGCGAAGAGTTCCGCCATCGTCCCTGATGCGATCCAGTATACGATGCTCCACTGGGGAATCTCCCCGTGGTCGGCGTATCTCGTTGTCGGCGTAACGATCGCCTATTACGTCCATCGCAAGGGCGCGCCAATCAAACCGTCGACCGTGTTCGCACCCTTCATCGGCGTCGAGAACCTCGACGAGAACTGGGTGAAACCGCTCGACCTCCTGATGGTGGTTATCTCGGTGGGAGGTGTCGCCGTCTCGCTCGGCTTCGTCGTCACACAGTTCCTCGCGGGGATGTCCTACAACTACGGCGTCGAGGTCGGTGACCTCGGGACGATACTGGTAACTGTCGGTCTTACAGTCGGATTCACGGCCTCTGCAGCCTTGGGTGTCAAGCGCGGCATTCGTCGCGTTTCGACGTTCAACATGTATCTTTTCATCACACTTCTCGTAGTCGCGTTCGTGTTCGGTCCGACAGCGTTCCTGCTCACCACCGGAACGGAGGCACTCGGCGGGTACGTCAACAACTTCGTCGGCATGAGTCTCTACATGAACGCAGCGAACGGCGTCGATTGGGTCGGTGGCTGGACCGTCTTCTACTGGGCCTGGTGGTTCTCGTTCGCGCCCATGATCGGTATCTTCATCACACGCATCTGCCGGGGACGAACCATTCGCCAGGTTGTCTTCGCGGGGCTCATTGGAACTACCGCGGCCTCGTTCCCCTGGTTCATCGTTATGGGCGGGTCGTCGCTGTGGGTACAGACGAAGGGATCCCTCGATCTCCTCACGATCGTGTTCGAGCAGGGACGCGAAGTCGCCGGCTTCCCGCTGTTCGAGACGCTCATTCCCTTCGGCGGTGTCTTTGCCGTCGGCTATCTACTACTCGTACTCACGTTCCTGATCACTACCGTCGACTCGACGACGCTGAGCCTCGCGATGTTTACCACGGATGGGCGCGAGAACCCCTCGACCGTCAACCGTGTCACCTGGGGTGGGCTCGTGGGACTGCTCTCCTCGCTGTTGCTCATCAGCGGTGGCCTCGCTGCGCTCAAGGATTTCGTCGTCCTGCTCGGCTTCCCCATCGCGTTCGTCCTCGGGCTTTGTGTCGTCGGACTCGTTATCGAATTCGAGCAGCTCCACCCGGTCTTGTTGACCGAGCGCTATGAGAAAGACGAACGTGAAAATACTGACCAACAGACGGTTGCAGGCTATCTCTCGAAACGTCGTCCCAACTGGATGGGAGGTACCGACGACTGATTCCCGTTCGATTATCGTCTCTTGATCCGTCTCGATGATTTCCGACCCGTCGTTGGTATACAGTATACACGTCTGAGGACCGGTCACAGAACCGTTGGTCAAAACATCAAATAGAAGTAATTATACCGGGCAATATCGGATGTCATCTGATTCGACCAGATATTGCTGGTGCAGGATCCTGTTACCGACAAGTACACTACGCCGAGTTCTCACTATCGATCGCTCACCCGAAAGCAACGGCAACGACCGGTATCAGCGAGTCGAATATCACGTTCTGTGTCACGCTACCGAAAAGCGCCTTTCCAGTTGGCGACCGCTGTCGTCCGCCGATGACGATGTAGCGTGCGTCCTGCTTCTCGGCGTACGCGACGATCTCGGCCGCAGGGTCGCCGACGCGTACCGATAGCGAGAGATCCGGCTGCATCGGCTCTTCCGTTGCTCGAGACACGATATTCTCCCCTACCTTCCGGACCTCATAGTTATCGGTCAGGTCCTGTCCCTCGACGTCTTTCTCGAGGACTTCGACGAGTTCCGAACGGTCGAGGACGTGGACCGCGTGCAAGTCTTCTTCGAGGTCAGCCGCGAGCGTCTGTGCTTCTCCGAGAACGGAGGCCGCTCTGTCCGAGTCGTCGATCGCTGCTACAATCGCCATATAGTGTCGTCGGAGCCGATCGTGAAAGGCATTCCGACAGAGTAAGAGCGTCACCGAGGTGGAGCCGTGTTCGTCATCGGAAGAGACCTTCGCGCAATTCTCGCTTCCGCGCGTCCCTGTTACATGGATGCAGTCGTCTGTTATCGATACGAGTCAACGGTCCGCGAGCCAAATCAATGGGGGAACGGCAAGGCCGAAGTAAAATAACAGGCTCGCGAACGAGGCAGTATACGCGAGTCGCGTGGCAGCAGTGCCGACGTACACCGGGCCGAGACTGTCGATGGTGAAGCACACGGCTCGGAGCGCACCGAGGTCGCTGCCGACGGTCTCGTCGGCCAGTACATCGACTAAATAGATGTACATGACTGGCCAAATCGTCGTCAATCCCACAGCGAAAATAAACAGTTCGATACCGAGCCCGATAACCGAGCCCGCCCAAAGCATTACGATGAGGCCGACAATACTGAGCCCTGTCGACCCGAGCCCGAGGTAGATAGGCCGTCGCCGCTCACAGACATACCGGCCACGGGCGTGACGAGCATCTCCGTGACGAACACGCTGGCGAACGCGACAGTGGCCTCGAACGGCGTAAACGATTTCTCTAACTGGAGAAACGTCGGTAGAAAACTCGCGCTCCCCTGCCAGATGAAGTTGAAAACGGACAGCACGAACAGGATGGCGTACATCTCCCAGGATCGGAACAGCCGAGAGAAGGCTGACGGAATGTCGAGGGCAACCACCGAGATACGATACGAGTCGCGGTTGAGTCGGTGGCCACCGACAGCGACGAGCAGAAGTAACACGATAATCGGCACGAAGGCGTTTCGCCACGCAGCAACACTGATGACGGAGACGGCTAGCACCGCCGAGAGCGCGCTTCCCAGATTGACAGCGGCGTCTCTGATACCGGACGCGCGGCCACGGTTCTCGTCGAAAAGTTTATGTATGAGTACGATTCCCGCTGGTTCGAACATCCCGTAGCCAAATCCGATGTGACCGAGACCGACGATGAACATCGCGAACTGACTCGAGAACGTCAGCAGGAGAAAGCCGGTGACCATCACCCCCCGACTTACGAACAAGACGAGATTCGACGAGAGACGCTCGGAGTAGCGGCCACCGGGATACTGCGCGAGAGTGTTACACGCCCACATGAACGAAATGGAAGCCCCTGCCGAAGCAGGGGTGATGCCGAAGTCGTCGATTATCTCTAGCATCGGCGCGATAACGAGGATGCCAGACAGTGAGACAACGATTCCGAGGGCGTGTACGTTCAGCTGCTTCTTGCTGTAGTCGTAAAACGTTTCGAGCATCTAATTTCGTTTCCAGGTTGGTCCGCTATCCGTGTCCGTTGTCTCAGTGCGACAGGTATCGTCCGCGGCGTCACTGCTCCGTTTCACACGGTAGAGTAACGACGCTGTCTCCGTCATCTATCTTGAGAGCAGGATGACGGCGACGACTGCGAATCCGAGTCCGGTCAACTCGACCGCAGTGAGCGATTCGTCGAGAACAGTGACCGCCAGGATTGCTGTCCCGAGGATGTACATGCCACTGATACCAGTTGCGATGGCCGCAGAGCCGGATCTGAGCGCCAAGTAATACGCGATCGTTCCGCCCCCGAGAAAGAGTCCGGCGACAAGCGCGATACCAATGCTTCCGGGAGCAGTAACTAGTCGCTCCCCGCTAACGGCGACGTAGGTTACGGCGACGCCGATCCCGGCCGTATATGTGTAGACGACGGCTTGTTCAGCCGGGAGGCCGCCTGTAGCAACTTTTGCGAGAAAGGCCCACCCGGTGTACAGAAGCATAGCTCCGACTGCAAAGGTGACTGTCTTTTCCATTGGCATCCTGTTACTCTCGGCCAGAAAAAATAGCCTTTTCGCTGACAACGGTTTGGTGATTCGTCCCCGGCTCTGCGAGCGATCCGTAGTTTTAAGGGGGAACAGAGTGGTCTTATAGCTGGCAGATGAGTAGCAAGACTGTCGTACTAGGCGGTTCTGGAGCAATGACATCGGGGTGCGTCTACGACCTTCATCAGACGAGTGACTTCGATGAAATCGTCGTCGCCGACGCTGACGAAGCAAACGCGCGCCGCCTCGTCGAACTCGTCGACGACGACCGATTTCGGTTCGAGTCAGTCGATGCGACCGACACGGACGATATCGTGAGAGTCCTCGATGACGCGGATTACGTCGTCAACGGCTTACCGTATCAGTTCGAGGAGAACGTCCTCGATGCAATTCAACGAATAGGCGACCTCACGGGTGTCGACCTGAACGCGTTCGACTTCGACGACGTTCTCGACCGATCCGAGGAGTTCGCCGACGCGGGGAACGCTCTCTGGTTCGCTAACGGTGGCCTCGTGAGTACTATCGCGCTCGGAATGGTCGCCTGTGACCGTTTTGACGATGTCGAGGACGTCAATTTCTACTGGGGAATGTGGCGGCTCCTCACGCAGACGACGCCCGGGTTAACAGACACGGTCACGTATGAACACGATCCCGACGTCGACGAGCGGGCGAAGTGGGAAGACGGTGAAGTCATTAACGATCTCCCGGCGTTCAGTGAGCGGCGGACATTCGAGTTCCCGGACCCGATCGGAGAGGAAGAAACGTACGTCATCTCTCACCCCGAACCGATCACGTTCCCGAAGTCCCCGGTCGCACAGGAGAAAAACGTCGACCGTATTATCACGCGCGGTGCATGGCACGATGAGTGGAAGCGCTACGAACGAACACTACACGCAGCGAACGCCTTCGAGACGGATTCTATCGAGGTTGACGGAACAGCAGTTGACCCAGTCGACGTGATGCAAGAGCAGGTAAAAGCCCGAGGACGAGAACTCGAAACAGAGTGGAAGCCACCTGCAAAGCTATCGCCGGAGACGGAGTGGACGCCCCAGACGATCCTCTCTGCCGAAGTAACTGGATCGGTTGACGGCCAGGACGACCGAGCAGTCTTCCACTTCAGGCAGCCGTTCCCGTTCTTCGACGGTCACGATATCACGCTGATGCGCGAATACGGCTGTTACGTTGGCGTCCCGCTGTCCGTAACGCTACAACTCATGGCCGACGGCGATATTGATGCGGATGGAATATTTATCACCGAGACGAGTGGTATCGACGCAGAACAATATTTCGATGAGATGCAAGAACGAGGGTTCAATCTTTTTGCCGAACAGTCTCCAGATTCGACAATAATGGCACAAAATCAGAATTAGCCCGAGTCAAAAAGTGCGAGAAATGGGTGTCCGGTTATACGTACGCTCGTAACGTTGTAGAATCTGGGCCTCTTCTACGGCGTTCGAATCGCGGGCTGCTGAGTCAATTGAATTGAAATATTCGACAATTCAAAGATATCCAATTTGTTCTTCATTTCGATATATAGTCTACGACTGCCCGTTTTCTCGAGCGAGCGGTCAAATTTTATGCAATAATTTACTTTCAGAAGAAATAAATATTCCTTCGCACCGGCCGCCGAGACTTTGCACCTGGCTTTCGGCGTGACCTTCTATCCCGGCCGGCTTCGCGCCGCGAACTCTCGAGAGTCACATCCCCCGGCGACCGAGACGGCAGCGTTCGTTTTCGGTTCTCAAGGTGATCGGTGAGGAATCGAGTGGCGACGATGGCTGGTCGGTCGGGTCGTTATCGGACACTTCGCTCGTTGTATTCTGCCTCCGTATCAAACACTGCTCGCTGCGTTCGAACTTTCGTGGCTCGCATTTCCGGGCAATCAGTAAGCGTGCTCGCCGTTTCCGTCCAGAGTTAACCGATCGCAGGTTCGATATCCGTCTCGACGAACCCGAAACGAGGACACTTCGTGCACCGCGTCGGTCACTCTCGACAATGACGAACAGATCTATGTCGCTCTGACGGTCGGCTTCGCCGCGAGTGACGCGTCCGAAGACAAGGATTCCGACAACCTCGTCGGCGACATCTTCGTCGTCAATGGCCTGCCTGATCCGAGAGACGAACGTTCGAGTCAGGGTCCGGAACTCCGATTACTCGAACGACAACACGAAGTGAGAGAAGGGAAAGCGGTATACGTAGCCCACAGACCGAAGACAGTGAGTCGACGAGACAGCTGAACACAAACTATGAGCTGGAGAGATCAGTGGCCGGGACTACCGCGTGAGCCGGAGACCGAACCGACGGAGAAGACGACGGCCGAATTCCGGGTCGCGCTCAAATCATCGGCCTGTAAGATCTCGGCCGAAATTGCAGCGCTTCGCGAAGACGCGGGAGAAATTGTGACGTTCGAGTCGCGGACCGAAGCGGTGGCCGAACTGCTCGAGGGCAGTGATCGAGACGATCTTCGGTTTCAGCGACCCGCACCGAACGATCCCGGTGCCGCCGACGTGTATCTCGTCGCGGTCCTGGACTCCGAACCGGAGCCGGCTGAACGAGGACCACCGGAAGACGGCTGGACGTTCGATATGCGGGCCCAGCAGGTCGGAGCGCTTTCGGAGTCGCTGCTCAGCGCATATTCGTGGGACCCTCCGCCGATCGTGTCGTACGTGGCCGCGGATCTCGGACTCGAGCCAGACGCAGTTCGGATCGAAGTCGACCAGTCGCCCGGGAGCGTCGGCCGTTCGGAGCGCGACGGCGGCGACGGTCGGTGGTTGCCCGACGTCGAATTTATCGTTCGCCGGCGGAACGGATCGCATCCGGACGGGTACGACGGACCGGTGATCAAACGCTATCTCGCCGAGGTCAAGCACGGCTCGACGAGTTTCGAACGTCACCAACGCACCCGGATGACCCGGCTGGCCGCCGAGACGGGCGCCAATCTCGAGGTGCTCGTCATTCGAGTGGATCTCGAAGGAACGCCGCAAACGTACGACCTGACGATCCGGACCGTATCAGCGGACGAGTGAGACCGGCGGCTTCAGTTGTGAGGGCAGTCGTCGCAGTCGGCACCACAGTTGTGCACGAGACGCGTGTTCGACGGATTGGATTTGGTGATCAGTAACGACTCGCTGCTGCTGTCGATCCGCCGCCGTGACCGCGCACAGGTCGTCGATTCGACTCGGCGGGTATCTGCTCGGTTCGCCGGACGTGACAGCGAACAACTGGCCAACGAGACGACGATAACATAGGGCTCCGGACGTAAGCCGGCTCACATCCCATTCGACGAAGGCCTCGCTACTCACGGTTCTCGAGTTACAGTCGGCTCCCGAGAGAGCCGCTACCGTTCGATCCAGCGGGAAAACAGACCGGATCGTACGCCTCTATTCGTATATCGGTCCAGAAATTTCACAATCACTACACGACGGGGGAGGCGAGTTTCCCACGCTATGTAGCAGGAATTGGGTCCCCTTGCACGGACGTTGTCGCTGCCGTACTACGACGCCGCCCTCCCGGCACACGATCGGTTCCACGCCAGGCGTGTCCGTGATCTGGCGCTTCGGATGGCGAACGAGTGTACGGACCCCGTGGACACGGCCGTTCTCTCCGCGGCGGCCTGGTTCCACGACATCGGTCGCCCGCTCGAGCGATCGGGGGAAATCGACGATCACGACGAGTGGGCCACGGCGGAGGCGGCGGCGCTTCTCGAAACCGAAGGCGGGACAGCCGACCGCATCGAGGCCATCACACATTGCATTCGAACACACAGTGTTCGGGCCGGTTCCCCGGACCCGGGGACGCTCGAGGCGGAGTTACTGTTCGACGCGGACAAACTGGACGCGGCCGGCGCACACGGCATCGTTCGGCTGGCCTGCATCGTCGGCGAGCGATCGGGCCAAACGGGTGACCGATACGCGGTCCTCGACGACGCGTCAGTTTCCGGGTCGGAGCGGTCAGATCGTCCGGATATTGCCATTCTTCGAGAGTGGGCGTGGGAACGTCTGGATCGGTTGTACACGCCACCGGGACGACGTCTCGGAGAGTCTCGGTGGGATTTCATGAACGAATTTTTTGCCCGGTTCGATAGCGAAATCGGGGTCGACGGGGAGCGATAAGACGAGTGGAATACGTGGCCGAAGCGATTCCCGATGCGACGATGGCGTAGAACGTCACCGCGTCGATGGCAGGTTTGCTACGTTCGTAATGAGTGACGGAAGTTATGGGCATAGACTGAGACGGGCGAGTGATGGGAGGAGACCGGCGAGGCGATCTTGTTCGTCATCTAAGTGAGCAGGAGTTGGATCGTCTGCTGGACGAAGCAGACGATCCAAAGATCATCAAGCGACTCACCTTTGTCAAACGTCTCTACAAGGGAGCAACGTACGAGGAAGCAGCCGACGACGTTGGCAAATCTGCGTCGACTGGAAGTCGCTGGGCGCGTCGATGGAACGATGGCGGACTTGGTCAGTTGACACCGAACTTCGGGGGCCTTCCGCCCCCGAAGCTCGGTGACGAGGAACAAAAGCGTCTTTTAGAACTTCTCCGGGAGGGGCAACCCTGGAAAGCACAGGAAGTTCATCAGCTCTTGGACGAAGAGTTCGGTGTAGAGTACCATCCGGATTATCTCGGTCGATTCCTCCGGAATCTCGGACTGTCCTACGCTAAACCACGTCCAAAGCGCCCCTCTCGGCCAGAAAACGCAGATGAAATCCTCGAAGAACGCGTCGCAGACGCGTTCGACGAGGAGACAGAGACGGCACATAACAAGCGTCCTGATGATGAGGACGAAGGATGGGTCCTCGACGACGATATTTGCACGGATGGGGGAACTGTCGTCGGTTTTTGTGATGCTTCGCATCCACAACCATACGACAATTCGCATCGACTGTGGTACGTTGATGATCCGACACTGGAACGACCGCTGGTGAAACTTGACGAACCAGCGGTCGGATGCTATACGCTCAACGGCGAAAGTGTCCTGACGTTCCCTGAAGATCAATCGAAAGAGAACATCTGTGCGCTATTGGAGCAAGTCCGCGAGCAGAATCCGGGAACACGGATTCTGCTCGTCTTGGATAACTTCTCGTCTCACATCTGTGAACACACGCGCAAGCGCGCACATCAACTCGGTATTGATCTCGTCTTTCTTCCGGTCGGCTCACCGCATCTCAACCCGATTGAACAGGTCTGGAAAGTACTCAAACGCACTGCCTCGCCAATCGTGGTGGCGAGCGAGAGCGCGTTCCGAACTCTCGCTCGCCGTCTCTTTGACACCCTTACCGATCGACTCGGATTTGCCAAGTCCTGGATCGATCAATTCCTCAGTCCATATTTGCAAAAGTTATCTTGATCATTATGAACGTAGCACTGATCGAGGGAACGTGATGGAGAGTCTGCACGGGTAGATGGTCGACTCGGTGGTATTTCGAGTTCGAGACTATTCCACACCCGTGAGGACGAAACCGATCGCCCAACGTGTCACTGATCTAGATATGCAGCTGCTTCTGTCATGGGCCGAGTCGGGTATCTCGAGACTGGTCATCCCGTTTCACGTACTGGTAGGAGCGATTGTCAAAAGGGTCCGGCGATTCGGGAGTGATAATCGCCGAATGGGGCGAATAATGGGGAGGCGATGATCGAATCGGGTGGTCACGCACAGCGGGATGCGTGACACCAGACATGTTCGGCCCGATCGATATCAACTTCGTTCCGATTCTCACCGAATTGGAATCGTGGTCACCTATCAGGTGACGGCCGTTGGCGGCGGCACACATCTCCCATTGATCTTCTGAACAGACGGCCGAAGCGTGGACGAAGCCCAACGCGACAGCGAAACATGAGAGCGAAACGCGAGGGCCGGCGAAGGCGCGGACCTCGTCGTTTACTGTCATCTTATCGCATTCCGCACGAATCCGCTGACTTCGTATCTCCCTCCACCCACCCGATCTACTGGTCTCGAAAATCGTTGCGCGAGGGATCCCTCGAGTTCCAGCTACTCGACCGGACATTTCCACTGTCTCGGGTTATCGATTGGTCACTTCCAGTTTGCACCGAGTACGATCGATCACTGGAGGACAGCGGGACGCGAATATTTGAGTTTGTAAGATAATTTGAGATATCGAAGTATAAATCCGGGCCTGACAAGCGAAGTCCATTAAAGTTGCGGCAATATAAAGCTTTATTATTGCACGTATAGAGGTCCGAATTGGGTGATGTCAAGGATTCACAAGCATCAACGCACCAACTCAAACCCTCTGGATACCCGGTCACCTGTGGCTATGGCCTAACCTGGTGTCGATCTCTCGACACCAGCTATACACTTCGTCGCCCACTTTTCGTTCATTTTCGGCGGACGAAGCGACTGCCTCGAGTTCGACTCCGTGAACGGAGCCGACACGCATCCACCGGTTCGGCATCGAAAGCAGTATCGCCGAACGACTATGGTCGAGGCGAGTGGGTTGTGAACGGAGTGTTTCCTCGTCGACCGTGAATCGATCTCCCGACGGGACGAGCAGGCGACGAGCGGCCGACCTTGTAGATGCCGCGGGCGGTCATTGCGCGGGCGTCGTCCGTACCGCAGACTCGATACCGACCACCGCGACCTGCCGCCACGTCGGACGACGGTCGCGGTCGCCCGGAAATCACCACGGGCAAGTGTGAGGTAGTCGACGCGCATATTGGTCGTCGGACAGGCTTTCCCGACGGCGGAGATGACTGACATGCCGCCGGTGTGATCCGCGAGCGTGTAGGTGGTGCCGTCGTATGCGATCTCGGTGTGCGTGCTCTCCTCGAGTGCGTCGAGAAACGGCAACTGCACTTCGGAGCGGCAGTCCTCTGGCTCCACCGGTTCGACGTCGAAGAGTTGAACGAACGGATTCGAGTCCGCAACCGTGAACGGATCTGACGGTCCTCTTTACGGTGAGCAAGAAAACTATCGATTTGCGAACGTTAACTCCGACTTGAGATACGAGCAAACGAGACCGTCTGTACTATCTGGCGCCGTACTCAGTGTCCGGGAACCGTCCGCTCAACCGTCTGATTTTTCAGGTTCGACGGTGTGCTACAAGCCATGCCAACGGACCTATTGCTGCCGCAGACGGGTGAATCGAACACCGAACTGGCAGTTCGTGCCGAGGAACTCGAATATGACGGCCTCTGGCTTGGGGAACTCTGGGGGTCAAGCTCCGTCGTCGAACTGACCAACATCGCGAACCACACCGATACTGTCGACATTGGCACGGCGATCGTCAACGTCTTCTCGCGGACACCTGCCGTGCTGGCGATGACCGCCGCGTCGCTGGCCCGCGTTTCCGACGGTCGTTTCCGGCTTGGCGTCGGAACGTCGACCCGAAAAGCCGTCGAGGACCTACACGGAATGGCGTGGAACGATCCAAACCCGATCCGACGGGCCCACGAGACCATCGAACTCACCAAGGCGTTCCTCGAGAACGAGGGACGCGTCGAGTACGAGGGAGAAATCTTCGACGTCCAAGACTTCCCGTCACTGAACGTCGACGTTCCGATCTACCACGCTGCGCTCGGGAAGGCGAACCGGCGCGTCGTCGCTAGACTCTGTGACGGCTGGATCCCGCATAACATCCCTTTCCCCAACCTCGACGACGAGTTCGAGTACATCGTCGACCAGATGGAAGAGGCCGGGCGCGACGCGACGATCGACGTCGCGCCGTACGTCCCCGCCGCCGTCAGCGACGATCCCGACGAAGCCAGAGACACTATTCGCGGCCACATCGCGTACTACGTCGGCAACGGACGAGGGTACGAACAGGCGGTCGCACAGCGGTTCCCCGACGGCGTCGCGGCCGTCGCTGATGCCTGGCGCGAGGGCGACCGAGCGGCCGCCGCCGGAAGCGTCACCGACGAGATGGTCGACGCGCTCGGTGTCGCAGGAACGCCCGAGCAGGCGCGCGAGCAGTTCCGGGAGATCACCGCGATTGACTGCCTCACCCGTCCGATGGTGACCATCCCGAGCAATGCGGGCGATCGGATCGTCGAACGAACTATCGAAGAGTTAGCGCCATCACGGTATTGACGTCGTGACCGAACAGGTCGGCGACCAGCGCCGAGAAGAGCCTCCCACAGCCGTCGTATCCGATGCTGGAACAGACCCGTTTGGATAGAGATTGTCACGGACGCCGAAATCGGAGGGAAAATTCACTTCTTCCCTCTAGAACGCTTAGGAGCACACTTTTCGATTCGATGGACAACTGTCAATATCACATCGAGTCGGTACCTTCGATCCCGGTCCGTTTCCGGTAGGCACCCGTCATCGCTCCGAAGTGCAATCGATTTCGATCGTCTCGAGCCACTCGAGGAGTGCATCGAGAACGAAGATTCGGAGGCGTATCAAGTCGCCTCGGTAGCCCGTGTCGAGTTCGTCGTCAACTTCCGCCTCGTGGCGAGATTTCACGTCCGCCAGCTCCGCTTGCGCAGTCCGTAGTCGATCCGTGAGCGCGTCGATCTCCTCGCGCTGTTCGGGAAGCGGTATGTGATGCAAGAAACCGAGTTTCATCGCCAACTGTGGTTGAAGCGGTGAGCGCGAGAGACCGTCGACCGACTCTCGGAGAAGCGACTGGAGCCGATCGTACCCCGACTCGGTGATCCGGTACGCACCGCCTCCGGTGAGCGTGAGTTCGACGTGACCGTCTTCCTCGAGTCTCGTCATCGTGGGGCCGAGGATGCCCGTGCTTACACCCCAGTAGCTACCAAAGGTGTGCTGGAGGGTGGTATGAACTGTTTTGATCGTTGCGGTCCCTTCTTCGGCGAGTACGCCAAGTACGCCGAGCATCGCGAGTTCCCGTTGCTCCATATGGGGGCATGTACTTGTCGAGTGTGATAAAAGTATAACTATGTTTCACGTTCCCTGAATTCGGTTTCTACCGTCAGGCATTGTCTCGTGGACGGCACGAGATGATCGTGCTTCGAGCAAAATTTCCCCAATCCCTGCCAAAAAATCTCGAGCTGAATGTGGAGTAAACGTTCAGCGCAACAATTCAGCCCTACCGTTGGGATCCGGTTTCTCGGAAAAGCCATAGTAGTAGCGCAATTCGCAGCGTTCGTACTGTGGCGAGGGCGGGCTATCGGTCGGAACGTCATCACCACAATGAGCAGCGAAATCTTCAAATGGATCAGTAAGTCTCCGTTCGCACCCAGTCATATTGAAGCCCGTCCTCCACGTACAAATACGTATGTGTGGGCGAAATTCCCTTTTCCTCGCGCGCGAAGATCTCGAGGATCGGTTCGATGCCAAGATCGTTGCTGACGGTGGCTACACACCTCGGTACAACATCGCCCCGGGTGCTGACCTCGAGGTCGTCACGAACGAGGCAACGGATGAGATCGATCAGTACCACTGGGGGTTGATCCCGTTCTGGGCCGACGAACCCGAAGAAGGGATCATCAACGCCCGTACGGAGACGGTCGACGAGAAACGTGTTTTCGAAAACGCATGGGAGTCACGACCGTGTCTCGTCCTCTCGACGGGATTCTACGAATGGGAGTCTCGGAACGGTGGCCCGAAGCAGCCGTATCGCATTTACCGAGAAGATGACCCAGCGTTTGCGATGGCCGGCCTCTGGGAACGATGGGATGGTGATGACGAGACGGTGTCGTGTGTGACCATTCTGACGACAGAACCCAATGAGGTGATCGAACCAATTCACGACCGGATGCCTGTCGTTCTACCCACCGACGCCGAAGCCGAGTGGTTGGCGGCCAAGCCATCGAGGCGGAAAGAACTGTGTCAGCCGTATCCTGACGATGATCTGATGGCGTACGAGATCTCGACCCATGTCAACGATCCCAGTCACGATGAGCCCACCGTGATAGAACCTCTGGAACACGAACAATCGGGACTCGGTGAGTTCGGTTCGAGGTAGGGGCCACATCAGGTACGGTGAACTACCCCGCCCTACTCGCTCGCTTCGGTCGCTCCTCGAGGACGGGGGCTTAGCATCCTCGCTTTCAGCTAAAGATATCATCTCCCCGTTGCATACACCGCGTCTCACTCACGCTGAAGCGATGAAGATGCGTCAACCGCCTCGGGGTCAAGTGGTTCGAAGGCCGATGGCCTTTCGTCAACACGGAAGATCTTTCGCCTTCCGAATGACCCCGGGGCACTCGCCCTATTCTATCTATCGGGAGCGAAATCCTTCTCATGCACGTTGTGTAATGTGAAAACATGAGTGGCGATGCGAGTCCAGATAGACAGTGGTGGAAGGAAGCGATTGTGTATCAGATTTATCCGCGCAGTTTCAACGACAGTGATGGCGATGGTGTCGGTGATCTTCCGGGAATAACGGAGAAGGTCGAATATCTCGATGATCTGGGTGTCGACGTTATCTGGCTCTGTCCGGTATACGAATCCCCGAATGCCGACAACGGCTACGACATCAGCGACTATCGCTCTATCGCAGCCGAGTACGGGACGATGGCCGACTGGGAAAATCTCCTGTCAGAGCTTCATACACGCGACATGCGACTGCTTATGGACCTCGTGGTCAACCATACCTCCGACGAACACGAGTGGTTTCAGCGGTCGAGGCGGCGAGAAGACGGCTACTCGAATTACTACTACTGGCGCGACGGCAGCGTGGACGAAGATGGCGAGCCGATCCCGCCGAACAACTGGGAGTCGTTCATGGGCGGATCAGCGTGGACCTACGACGACCTGCGTAACCAGTGGTACCTCCACCTCTTCGACGAGAAACAGCCCGACCTGAACTGGCGGAATCCTGACGTACGCGACGAGATTGCGTCACTCGTGGAGTGGTGGCTCGAGAAGGGCATCGATGGCTTTCGGATCGACGCGATTAACTACATCTCGAAACCGAATGGGCTCCCTGACGGGACCACCGACCGAGAAACGAAGGGAACCGAGTTGTTCAGCCATGGACCTCGTATCCACGAGTACCTCCGGGAACTGTACGAGCGCACCTTCTCGAACTACGACGTGATGACCGTCGCCGAAATGAATGACACCACAGTGGAGATGGCCGATGATTACCTCGGCGAGGATGGCGACGGGATGAACATGATATTCCACTTCGAGCACATGAATATCGACATCAGCTCGCGGGGGAGGTTCGACCGACAGGGCTGGGGCGAGTGGAGCCTCCCTGAGTTCAAGGAGATTATGAGCCGTTGGCAGACGAAACTCGAAGGGGACGCCTGGAACGCGCAGTACCTCGGCAACCACGACCAGCCCCGAATCGTCTCCCGGTTCGGTGACGACGACGCGTACCGAGTTGAGAGCGCGACCCTGTTAGCCACCTTTCTGCTGACCTCACGCGGCACACCGTTCATCTATCAGGGCGAGGAAATCGGGATGACGAACGAAAACTTCCAGCGGTTGGAAACCCTTGACGACCCGATGTCAATCGGCGCAATCGAGGGACTCATCGCCACTGGGCAGGCCGACTCGTACGAGGAACTGCGTGATTTGGTGAACTATGTGAGTCGAGACCACGCGCGAACGCCTATGCAGTGGTCCGATACAGCGAAGGCGGGCTTCACCACCGCCGACCCGTGGTTTCCACTCAACGAAAATTATCCGAACATCAACGTCGAGGCGGCCCGTGCCGACGATGAATCCATCTGGCATCACTACCGACGACTCATCGACCTGCGACACGACGAGGACGTCCTCGTCTACGGAGAGTACGAGCTTCTGCTCCCTGACGACGAGCAACTCTATACGTACACCCGTACCCTCGACGACAAGGAGGTGCTTGTCGTCCTCAATTGGTCGGACGAGACGGCAACCGTCGACCTCGAGGATATTGATACCGGTGTCAAAACGGTGCTACTGAGCAACTACGATGATTCTCCAGTGGACCTCTCGGGACAGGAGTTTCAGCCGTACGAAGCAATCATCTATCGATTGTGAGTCGAGAGAGTGACTCAGAGCGCTACTGAATATGCCTTTGTATCGGTCATTACGTTTCTGATGGCTTTTAGAGTCGTCTAACGTGCGAAGCCAAGGATTTAGCTGTAATTGAGGGCGCTAAGCCCCCTTCTGCTCACGGCGACGCCGTTCGCATGGTCAGCGGGACCGACGGTCCCGCGCTATCCGCAGCGAGCGAAGCGAGCAGGGAGGGGATACAACGCCCGCACGTCTTGGTTTCGTGTGAATCGGCACCCTTATTATCCCTTCGGTCGAAGGTGAGAATAAGATGCTCACCACGCCTCCGGCGGTGTTCACACGCGACAACAAGCGTGCATCGTCGGTTGTGGCCGAGTGTCGAACCGGTAGGAGTGGGACACTCCGAACCACCTGTCAAGGGAAGCCGCCTGTGGAGTCTGGAACCGCTGTGGGGACGTTCCCTGCACGTTCCGACACCGAAGCAGGAAGCCCTGTCCTTAACAAGCGAGGGCTGGGTAAGCCCGAGCGCGGTAGGGCAGGGTAGTTCACGTGTGCCTCTCCACGCTTATCGACTTGTTGATTATCACTACGTTTCGTCATCCCGATTTGTCTTCACAGACGACTTCGCGCAACTCCTTGAGAAGCTGCGGATGGTTCTCTTCTAACACCTCAACATCTGTTTCCATTTCCTCTGTTATTCGTGACCGAATCTCCGATATAGCCTGGTATCGACGGTTGCTACCGTCGTCTTCGGCCAGCAGTTCTCGGTCACGCTCCGTGAGAAGCGCTCGCGTCCGTGCCATCTTAGTTTGCCTATCTGCACACATCCACTTCCATCTACCGAGTCTATCCACCTTCGTGATTCACCCATAGGAAAACGTTCACTCATATGCAAACCTTTAATATAAGACCATCGCATAGATGTGGCTGAGAAGCGCGGGGCGCCGGTCAGAAGGTGGCCGGGGCGTGTTAGGACCACGCCCGACCGTGCTTCGCTGGAGACCAACGAAGCATGTCAATGAAGACATCCACCGGACTTCAGGATTCCGGCACGGAAGCGGAATCGGACGCCGAGAACATCGAAGCCGACCTTGCTATCTCGGAGCTGATCGACCAGCACGAGAACACCGGCTGGAGCGCAGTTCCGGGCATCAGCGGCGCTGAAGCTGGCGCATGGTCTGCCCGGCTGATTGAGGCGCGAGAAATCATGCAGGAGGGATTCTGATGCAGCGTCGCCAGTTCCTCGTTGCGGCGACCGCACTCGCCACGCTCCCTCAAACGGCCAGTACTGACTCACCTGCCCCGCGGGAGATCGTCGAAAACCGGAACGTGACTGATGACGGGACGTACTCGGTCGCGGACTGCGGTTCCGCCCCCGGTGGTCTCAACAACGTCCACGTCACGGCGGACATGAACGATGGCCCGCTCGAAGTCGAAGGCATCCACGAGGAGAATGGCTGGAGTGGCGTAGGGCTCCGGTGGATGTCCGGCCCCATCGAGGTCGGCACCGGGCTCGACCCCGCCGACGCCCGTGACCTCGCTGCTCGGCTCGTGGTCGCCGCCGATGCAGCCGAAGGGAAGCTCAAAGACGGAGGTGAACACTGATGCAGTGCCGTGAGTTCCTGCAAGCGGCCGCAGCAGTCGCCGGTGCCGCAGCCGGCGACGTGCCCGACGCCGAGATCACCGCCCAACAGAACCGGCTAATGGAGCTGGCAGACCGCGTCGGTGGGCCTACGAGATGACGCGCAACCTCGCACACATCCGCTCGGCCCTGGTGAACGCCGAACTTGACGCCCTGTGCGAAGAGCCGAGCGGTACCGTAGAGACGTACAGCGTCGGTCGCGGTGGCGTCCCGCTCAGCTTCGAGGTGAGTACCGACGACAACGAGTCCGTCGGGACACTGGTGCATCTCTCTGCCGAGCAGGCCGAGGCGATAGCTGTCGATCTGCTCGAACAGGCACACACAGTGAGGGAAGAAACCGATGAGTAGACCGCGCGTGACGGCCTGCATCGTCCACACGGAATATGGCGGGAACTACACGGAGTATCCCATCGGCGGCGTTTCGTACCCCTCGGCTAAGGCGGTCGAAGCGGCGCTTGAAGCATGCTAATCCCACAAATCCATGATTGAAGACATCGATCGCGACGTGTTCGTGCGGATTCAGACCGACCTGCTGGTGGTCGGGGACAGTATCATGACCGACCGACACCACGCCTCGAACGGCAACTACGAGGACGACCACCCGCAGAACCAGATCGGCGGCATCATCCCAGCCTTCCCACTCTCGGGCTGGCTTCGACACGGGATGGAAGAGGTCGTCCACGAGTACGACGGTACTGCCTGTCACCCCGGCGAAGCCTCCGCGAACTTCATGAAGAGCGACGTCTACGAGCGCGACCTCAATGACGGCTACCACGAGAAGGGCGCGTGCATCGACAATCGGAAGGAAGACGACGGCTGCGTAGTCTTCGACCTCTTCGGCGGCTTCGGTGGCGTCCCCGGGAAGGTGATGCGTCGCCCGATCAAGTTCAACCCCGTCCGCTCCAGCGTGAACTACACGCGCGGACAGGCCGAAGGCCACTACCGCCGGCTCAACCGGAACATCGTCTCCCGAAACGCCGACGACAACCGGGAACCGCTCCGGAACGCCGAGGTGGACGCTGTGGCGAATCTGGACGGCTGTTGGCATCTCTCCTTCCGAGAGACGAAACCCGAGTTCTTCGGGCTGCTGGCCAAGGGGATCGACTGCCTCGATACGCACAAGACCGACTTCATGCACCAACTCGGCGGCGCGCGGAACTTCGGCGCGGGAATCGTCGATTGCCACCTCATCAATCCGCTCTACGACGAGCGCGAGTTGAAGCGCGTCTTCGACCGCGGGAAGGGGAACACCAACAAGATGGACGAAAAGGACGACCAGTGGGCCGAAGAGTACCGCCCGGCGTTCGTGGACGCGCTGGGGAAACGCATCGCGGAGGGGCCGTAGATGGGCGAGAACGCCACCCACAGCGACTTCCAGGGCGACGGCGGCCAGGACGTCATGGCCGCCGCGTACCGCCACGACGCCCACAAGATGAACGGTCAGCCGCATGACTACGTCCCAGATACGTTCGCCGGGGTTTCCGTGAACCAGACGGTTCCCCACGGTGCGGATGGCGATGCGTCGGCGCTCTCGCGTCCCAACGGGAAGCCTGAGCAGACGATGGAGAACCACGAGACGCTCTACCGGCTGTCACTCATCGAGGGCGAGAGTCGGTACGACCCGAAGGAGTTCACGCGCAACGGCGTCGAGAGCGCCGTGCGTGACCTCCTGACCGAGGACGACCCGGCGGCCATGCATCGGGCGTGGCTGGAGAGCGACGTCGTCTCGGCGTTCAACGAGAGCGTCTACTACCCGTACACCTCGCTGAAGTACCACACGCTGCTTGTGGCGGCCCTGCTCGATAACTACCGCGACGGTCACGAGTTCACCGATCTCCTCCTGGTCGTGGACCGCGCCGAGGAGATCGTGCCCCACCGGACGGTCTACGCAGGCGAGGACTTCGCACTCCAAATCGACGAGAGCGCGGGCGGGCGACCGTCGTCCCGTCTCGGGAGTCGGCCGTGGCGGTCGTGGGCGTCCACGTGGAACCGGCTGACCGCGCACCCGCTCGACGCCGCTCACGACAAGTACGACATGGTGCTCGACGCGAACCTCCGCCGGATCGGCGCGTGGTCTACCGCCCTCCAGTACATCGAGGACTTCCGGGAGGCATTCGACCGATGACGCGCATCCAGCAAGTCCAGTGGGAGCTGGAGATGGACTACATCGGCCACCCGTACTACGTCTCGGGGAACGCCATCATGCACGCGCTCGGTCAGCAGCTCCCGCATGACCTCCACCGACACCTGAACGCGAGTCACGGCGTCTTCGTGCCCGGTCAGTTCGGGACGTTCCCCGAGGAACACAGTCAGTCGGGCACCCGGCCGTACCTCGGGAGCGGCCTCCCAGACGTCAAGAGCTACAACGACCTGTTCCTGATGCGGCAGGCGTCGCACTCGTGGCTTCTCGACTCCCGGCCGCGAGACACGCTGAATACGCACGACATCCGAGTTCAGAGCGGCCACCCGGCGCTCTCCCACGAGACGATCATGGGGAAGCCCGACGGTGCGCGGAAACAGCAGCAGACGACGAAGTGGTACATCAATGCGTACCTCCACGCCGACCGGGGCGACGTCATCCCGCTTGACGAGAGCACCTTGAACGGCCTCCAGTTCGGCGGGAAGCGCAACTACGGCTACGGCATCACGGGTCTGAAAGACACGCAGGTCGTAGATTTGGAGGCGCTCGACTACTCACGTCTCGAAGACGGTGAGTCGTTCATCCTCGAACTTGTGACGCCGTTCGTGCTGGAGTCGGAGTACCCGAACGCTCACGACCAAGACGTTCCGTGGTGGTGGAAGGAGGACCGCCGCGATCTCCGTGAACGCGAGGAGAAGGTGCTGGAACAACGCGAGGTCTACAAGCTCCAGACCGTGGACCACGGGCAGGTGGTCGCTTACGAGGGCGACCGTCCGGTGGAGACTGCGAAGAGCAGCATCCTCCGGGTCGGCAGTCACTCGAAGTACGGCTTCGGTGAGCTGCGAGTGAAGCCCGTCGAGCCCGTCGAACCCCGGTCGGACCAGTGTCAGAACTTAGAGGAAAAGACGAAGGTCACCGGGTGAGATAGCTCATGCGAGACGGAGGAACCGGCCCGAAAAAATCACGCCGAAGACTGAATAAAGAAATCGTATTTGCAACAACTGATACCAACAGACTACGTTTCCTACGGGCTATACTGTTCCTGCGATTCATCGTTGGCTTGAACGCCTTCGCACGGTTGCCCTAATCGGTTCTGCTGGCTGAAGCGTGATTCCCGTATCGAATGCTAAGTCGGGGCTCCCCACCGGATCGATACTAACAGCCGAGATTATCATCGGTAAGACGTGTTTGAGTTCCATCGTGGCAAACCGCATCCCGATGCAGTGGCGTGGTCCACCGCCGAACGGGAAGTAGGCGTACTCCGGAAGTGACGCTTCGAACTCGTCAGTCCACCGTTTTGGCCGAAAGGCCTCTGGATCGTCGTAGAAGCGGTCGTCTTGATGGACGTGAATCTGTGGCAGGGTAATCTTGGATCCGTCCGGAATGCGGTAGCCGTCGATTCCCGTGACCTCGGTCGCCTCACGGAATAGCGCATACGCAGGAGGATACAGTCGGAGTGTCTCCGTCACGACCTGCTCAGTGTAGGAGAGGTCCGCCAGCTCCGAAGCCGTCGGCGGATCACTACCCATCACGGATTGAACCTCCTCTTGAAGTTTCTGACGCTTTTTCGGATGATGCCCGAGTGCGTGAAGACTGTACGTCAACGCGAGCGCAGTTGTCTCGTGGCCAGCAAACAGGAACGTGATGAGTTGATCGCGAACTTCGCGGTCAGAAAGCGTTGACCCATCGTCGGTTTCAGCAGTCAGGAGTAGTGAGAGCAAATCGTCACGGGTGGCCGCATCGGTCCGCCGATCTTCGATGAGTTCGTCGAGAAGCGATTCCATGTCGGCCATCGTCCGGTGGAGGCGGCGGTTGGTCGGCGTCGGGATCCAACTCGGAAGGAATGCTGACAGGTTCCGTGCGTTTGCCCGCGCGTTCAGCGCATCGGCGGTCCGGCGAACGATTTCGCCTCGTCCGTCGATATCGAGATTGAACAGCGAACGTGCGAGAATGCGAAGCGTCAGATTCGACATAGCATTTTTGAGTTCGATCGGCTCCTCGTCTTCCCATTCCTCTATCGTGTGCTCGGTTTCTGCGACCACCGCCTCCGTGTAGGATTCGATCCGGTCGGGCGTGAAGGCGTTCTGGATGAGTAGCCGCTGGCGACGCCACTGCTCGCCCTCTGTGAGCAACAGCCCTTCCGTGGCATACCCGGCAAACGTATCGCCCCATTCCTCGCCGGCCCATCGACGGAATCGGTCGTTATCGCTCACCAGAACCTGTTCGATATAGTCGGGGTGGAGGAGTGCGGTAAAGCGCTGGCCGGCGACCCGATAGGTCACGACATCCCCGTACTCGGAGACGTCGTCTACGAAATCAATTGGTCGTCGCATCAGGTCGAACATGCTTCCGACGATCGGAAGTCCGTCAGGGCCCGGCGGGAGAGGTCTATCCGCGGACTTCTGGTTCGAGGAGGGTACGTCTGACATTATATCTGGACGTACGCCCGAAGGGTAGAAGCGATTTCTGTAGTACAGACTAGCGTATTTATACACGAGTCCGTACTTGGAGGCATGAAGTATCTCCAAGTGCGAGTTGATATGCCAGCACAGGCACGCCATCCGATGCAGGAGTTCTGCCGTCGGTCGGAAAAGATGGGTCGGGTCGAACTCGTCACGTGGAACGTTATGAGCGAGGACGAGGAGTACGCCTTCTTTCGCATCAAGGGGGCCATCGACGCCTATCGCGACAGAATTAGGGACGTAGAAACGGTTCGTACGTTCAATCTGACACCGATAGACGAGACATCGTTCTACAGCTACGTCGTTCACGAGCCTCGCGAAGCAGATAGAATGTGGCGACAGGCATTTGTGGACCGGAATCTCGTCGTCATTCCCCCTATCGTCTATGATGAAGATACTCGAATGATGCTCACCGTGGTCGGTGACAAAGACGACCTCCAGTCACTCATCGAAAACTTTCCCGGGACGTTCGAACTCACCGTCGAAGAAGTCGGTGACTACGATCGACGGTATCCGACGATTGTTGCTGACCTGACCGACCGACAGTTGGAAGCGATTGCGGTTGCGGTGAATGTAGGCTACTATACAGTCCCGCGTGAAGCGAGTCTTACTGCGGTCGCGGACGAACTTGGGTGCGCCGAGAGTACTGCCTCGAATCACCTCCGGAAAGCAGAAGCGCGGGTAATGCGCCGGTTGGTCCGTCGAACACCTCCAGTCCTGGTATAACGCCCAAAGAGGGAGTGGCATGACCTCGGTGATACCAGATCGGTGAAGTCCCCCGTAATGAAGATATGACCAACGTCTTGTACGGACATTGTCGAATCGATGTCCATGTAGCTGCTGAATACGGGCGTGTATCGATCACAACGACTCGATGAACTGACTCACTATCCGATTAAATCGCTCGGGTTCCTCGAGGGTTAGACAATGTCCACTCTCTTCGAAGAGTTCGAAGCTACCCTCCGGGACGATCTCTGCGACGTGTCTGGTTGACGCAACGGATCCTCGTTTTTCATCTGCACCAGCACAGACGACCGTTGGCACGTCGATTTCGCGTAGGATATCCCGATAATCGCGCGTGAGCGCGTCGAAGAGGATTGCGCTCTTGATCGGCGCTGGCATACGGGACAGTTCGTCGAACGCCATAGTCCTCGTTTCGGCCGAGGGTGGGTCCTTGAACACCTGCTCAGTGAGACGTTCGATGAGACTCACCCGATCCTGCTGGGCCAATGCGAGCGTGGTTTTGAGGCCGTCCAGATCAGTGAGTCCATATTCGTAGTCATCCCACTGAAATCGGGTCGCTTCCATATCGACGTCCACCAGCCCTCGGAGCGTCTCCGTCCCGTACTGCTCCACGTACTCCCAAGAGACGAGCGCGCCCATCGACCACCCGACCAGGATGACGTTTTCGAGTTCGAGCTGACTCAGCAAGGCCTGAAGGTCGTGGGCGTACTGCGTGATCGTGTGTCCCAGTTCTGTCTTCTCTGACCGGCCGTGTCCCCTGAAATCGACGGCGATCGGTCGATACTCCGTCGAGAGGGCCGTCAGTTGGGGCTCGAAGAACCGGTGGCTCGCCATGACGCCGTGTAGGAAGACGATCGGTGTCCCCTCACCGTGATCCTCATAGTAGAGGTCTGCTCCATGACACTGGATGTACGGCATAGCGATTATCGTACGATGAACCCGATGATAAGCCTACCCGACAGACAAATGAGGGGTGGTGAATGGGGAGCCTGAATCCGATTTCACGGTTTTCGCTATCGACATCGACGGCTGTCGGGAAGCAAAGGAGGAATTGAAGGAGAATTGGACCCACTGGACCCACTGCGCCCAGACCTATCGCAGAAACCACGGCAAAAGGCCGCGAGGCGGCTGAAAAAACTTCTCGATTTGTACACGTATCCCAGCCCGGAGATATTGTCGATACACTCGAGAGTGGATAGTCTCGCTCATAAGCTCAACCTGCCCGGATGGGCGCAGGGGGATGGCCGCCGGACAGGAGGGAACGACAGTGGTGGGTGCCTGTGGGGAGTTGTCGCGTATCCGGGGAACGCGACAATGAATATGTTCGGTGTATACATTATCAATCTCTTCACGATTCCAAGTGTGTTGGAATCGTCCTGTAGCATGATTCTCATACTTAGTCGGGGGGTTCTGGTAGTGCGCTCGCAGCTGTTTTTGAGCGCCCTCGCTGCTCATCTGCTTTTCCGGATGCCCTTCGAGGTACTGGATCCGACACTCTTGCGCCAATAGCACCGACATGAGAAACAGTTCAATTATCATCTCGTTCTGGACCCCGACCGCATCTGCGAACTGCCGCGTCTCGTCACACAATTGATCGAATTCTTTCAGATATTGCACCCGCAGCGCCCGCTGGAATGGCTACTATTCCTTCTCGAGCCTTGCCACTGGTCGCGGTCGGTGGAGTTCGTCTTCCTCATCTCTGCCACCTCTTGGATCGAATCTACTGAGATAGGTGTCGGATACACCGGTTCGCACACCTCGAGTATCTGCTTCCAGATCCCGAGATCGCGCCACCGTGAAGTCAATAGCCATATTGTCACCCGATCTCGGACCTCCCCAATTGACACACCACTCACCGGGGAACCCAACGCCGGCCCCTGTCGGTACACAGACTCCGTTCCTCGCCCACTTCGGGGAGCGGAGACGCAGAAGTAGACCTGCGTGTGAATGGTGGGACGTTGAACGGCAAGAGTCATCGGCCTATCGTCGGGGACTGATTGCCGGGAGTCCACATCAAAGCCCTACCCTCACGGACCGAGGCGCGTAGCACCGAGGGAGTAGGGTGGGGTAGTTTACTGATTTTCTTTGTACTGGCCCACGACCTCTTGCATCGTTTCCTGTCCGTCGCCGAAGAGCATCAGGCAGTTGTCTTCGGCGAACAACGGATTCGGGATGCCGGAAAACCCGGGACTGAGGCTTCGCTTGTTGACGACGACGGTCCCAGCTTCCGCGACGTTAAGGACAGGCATCCCGGCGATCGGGCTCGAGTCGTCCGTGTTCGCGAGCGGGTTCACGACGTCGTTCGAGCCGATCACGATCACGACGTCGGTCTGGGCGAACGTCGGGTTGATCTCCTCGAGTTCCTTCATCTGGTCGTATGGAACGTCCGCTTCGGCCAGGAGCACGTTCATGTGTCCCGGCATTCGGCCCGCGACGGGGTGAATGCCGAACGCGACCTCGACGTCGTTTTCGTCGAGTAGTTCGGCGAGTTCGGCGACCGCGTGTTGTGCCTGGGCGACGGCCATCCCGTAGCCGGGGACGATGACGACCCGACCCGCGGTGTCGAGGAGCATGTCGAGCTCTTCGGGTGACGTTTCCGTGATGTTCCCCTCGTAGATTTCGTCCATCTCTTCGGTGGAGGCGGCCGCTTCACCGAAGCCGCCGAAGAGGACGTTCGCCAGCGAGCGGTTCATCGATTCGCACATGATTACCGTGAGGATCATGCCGGCCGCACCGACCAGGGTCCCGGCGATGATCAGCGCGCTGTTTCCGAGGACGAATCCGGTCCCCGCGGCGGCCAAGCCGGAGTACGCGTTCAACAGCGAGATGACGACGGGCATGTCCGCGCCGCCGATGGGGATGACGAGCATCACGCCGAGCACCGACGCGGCGACTATCAGAAGCCAGTAGGCGGGCACCATCGACCCCTGGAGTACCCCCGCGAGCACTCCTGGCTGGACGATCATGTACGCGCCGCTCAGAACTGCGATCAGCAACAACACCGCCTTGACGACGTGTTCGCCCGTATATCGAATCGCCGACCCGGTGACCACGCCGTGTAACTTGCCTGCGGCGACCATGCTCCCCGTGAACGTGACCGCACCGACGATTCCGGATGCGGCCGCAGCGGTCCCCACGTCGGCTGGAATCACACCGCCGTTTACCGTTCCGAGCTGGAAGACTTCCGCGCCGGCGACGAGCGCCGATGCACCGCCTCCCAACCCGTTGAACAGTCCGACCAGCTGGGGCATCTCCGTCATTTCGACCGTGGTCGAGAGTCCCACGCCGAGGGCCGCGCCGACGACGAGTCCGCCGAGAAGCACCTCGGGTCGGAGGATGTCGAACCAGAGGACGGTCGCACCAACGGCGACGAACATTCCCGCCGCGGATGTGAGGTTCCCGCGGACCGCAGTCCGCGGATGCGTCATGTCTCGTAACCCCTGAATGAACAGGATCGCGGCGATCAGATACACGAACGAGAGGACCGTCTCCGAGAACAGTTCGACCATCCGTCAGTCACCTCCCCCGTGGAAGTCAGAGAGCATGAAGTGGCTTACGAGGTAGCCGCCGACGACGTTGACAGTGGCCATGACCACCGCCAGGAAGCCGAGCGCCGTCGCCAGGGTGGACGAACTCGAGCCGGCGACGACGACCGCGCCCACCAGCGTGATGCCCGTAATGGCGTTGGAGCCGGACATCAGTGGCGTGTGAAGCGTCGCCGGAATTTTCGTGATGACCGAGTAGCCGAGGAACCCGGCCAGCACGAAGAACGTCAGGTACGTGACAATCTCGCTCATCGGTCCCTCCGTTCCGCGACTCCCGCATCGCGGTCGCTCGTGTGGTGTTCAATCGTCATCGGTCGCCTCCTCGGTCGCGTCTGCGTCCGGTGCAGCATCATCCGATTCCTCGTCCGTTGACTCTTTGTCCTCTGACTGTTCGTGTGGGTTGCGTATCGTTCCATCGTGAGTGAGCATCGTCGCGTCCACGATTTCGTCTGCGGTATCGATCGTGAGTGCATCGTCTTCGAACAGATTGTCGAGGAAATTGGTCACGTTGTTCGCGTAGAGTCGGCTCGTCGTGCGGGAGACGGTACCCGGAAGATTGATCGGGCCGAACACGGTGACGCCCTCGTAGGTGACCGTCTCGTCCGCCCGCGTGGGTTCGCAGTTGCCGCCGCCTTCGGCCGCGAGGTCGACGATGACCGATCCCCGCTCCATTCCCTCGATCATCTCGTTGGTCACGAGTTCCGGGGACGGTCTGCCGGGGACGGCCGCCGTCGTGATCACGACGTCGGAGTCGGCGATTACACGGTTCATCATTTCCCGTTGTTTGCGGTAGAACTCTTCGTCCTGTTCTCTGGCGTGGCCCTCCTCGTCGGACGCGTCGTCGGTTTCCAGGTTGAGTTCGACGAACTCCGCGCCGAGGCTCTCGACTTCCTCCTTCACTTCCGGTCGGATGTCGTAGGCGCGCACGTTGGCACCGAGTCGGTCCGCCGTCGCGATTGCCTGGAGGCCAGCGACGCCCGCACCTACGACGAATACGTCCGCGGGTCGGACGGTTCCCGCCGCAGTCATTTGCATCGGGAATAGCTTCGGCAACTCCTCGGCCGCGACCAGGGCGGCCTTGTATCCGCCGACGCTGGCCATCGACGAGAGCGCGTCCATACTCTGGGCCCGACTGATCCGCGGGATGAGCTCGAGTGCGAACGCCGTGACGTTTCGCTCGGCCAGCGTCTCCAGTTCGTCCTCGAGATTGTACGGTCCGAGGAGGCCGATTACGAGCTGATCTTCGGTATACGGATCGGCTTCGTCATCCGGTGTAGCACCCAGCCCGCGGACCTGAAAAATCACATCAGCTCGGTCGAAAACCGCAGTGCGATCGTCGACTACCTCACATCCGACGTCCTCGTACTCAGCATCACTCCAGCCCGCATCCGCGCCGGTGCCGGCTGAAACGAGAACGTCGAACCCACGCTCGAGGAGATCCTCCGCCACCGGAGGAGTAAGCGCAGCTCGCATCTCGTTTTCCGCAACTTCACTTGGGACACCGATTATCATAGTAATTTTCTCTACCGACAAACGCTATGTATATATGCGATTTTAAATCATACAATTCGGCAATTTTCCCCTCTTACTAGTATTCAGTGCGGCTATGCTGCTCGCAGGACTGCACAACGACTGCTATACGACGGAATTTGATGGCGTGTAGAGCGTGAGCGGGCGTCGCCGTCGACAAGTTCACCGACAAGGTAACGAGCCGTCACGTCGTCGATATCCGCAGTCACAACGCGGCTACGTCGTCTTGATCTTGAGCGAGCAGTTACTGTACGTCATTGCCGGTGCAACCGCAGGACAGTCGCGGTTGCACCGGTACATCGGTACAGCAGACCGTATCAGACTAGGCTGGGTGCGTGCCGCCTGTCATCAACGGCATCGCTGCGATGTATCAGTCGTGCACGATGCACGCCGCAGTCGCGATCAGTCCAGCGCCGATGCCAGCGACACCCATGGGACCGACGACCAGTGCGCCTGCACCGGTGAGATATATCAACGATAGCGATGCGACGGTCCACCCGGTCATCACGACGATACCGAGGTACGGGCATCTGGGGAGTTGTAGCCCTGAACGATCAGCGGTGCGTGCCAGAGACCCCAGACGACGCCCGTCAGGAGCGAGACGCGCCAGAATCCGAGCGGTGAGCGTTTAAGGAAGAGGAGTCCGCGCCAGCCGAATTCTTCACCGAAGGCCGCGACGAGTTGATCGTCGTATCCAAGTCCCCCTCGAGTGACGACGATGAGTAATATCGCGACGAGCCAGACGCCGACGTCGACCGCGATCAGAACTGTCATGAAGCCTTGACCAGTGATTGCTCCGATCGGAATCGGGACGAGTATGCTGTTTGCCGTATTAATGCCAGCGTGGAGCAGTACAGCGAGTAAGACGCTTTCAGTCTCGTTATATATCCAGGTTAGGAGGAACGCGAACCCCACGTTATTCACGATACGGAGGACGATCCCGGGGATTTCTCGACCAGCCACGCGAAGCCATAGACGGCGTTCGGATCGGCGAGTAGCTGAGGCAGGTGCCAGAAGGCCCAGACCAAACCCAAGATGAGCGTCCCCAGGACTGGTGCGTACTGCTCCTGAAGGCGGGGTAGTGCGAACCCCCGTCAGCCCGGTTCCTCGTTCCCGCCACGACGAGCGCGACGGTCACGTACGACGTGAGGACGAGCGAGAGCCGTCCTGGGAGCAGAGAGAGGTCGATGTCGGCCCCAAGACCTATCATCACAGCGCTCGCCAGGCCGACTACGATCAGCGGAAGGGCGACGGCCGCGAAGTACCACCGCGGTGCGACGCGCCAGCGGACGATCTGTCGAGGCCACGCCCGGACCGACCCGCCGTCGAGCCACGTGGTCACCGCGCCGGCGAGGCGACGGCATTCGTTCGATCTCTCTGGTGACGCGTATCGGAGCGCAGCGTCCGTCGACTCCGTCGTGTAGTGAGCCCTCAACACAGTTCACAGCGTAGCGGAGATCGATTCGGAACGTTTGTCATACAGACACGAAACTAGTGGACATGAGCCGCGCTCGAGTCTTTGCCTCTCTGTGTAGTCTCGTTTTCCTCCTCAACCTCGCCAGAATCGTCTTTGCACCGCTGTTGGATGTGATCATTACGGATTTCTCGATCGGCGAGGGGACGGCTGGACTCCTGGTGACGCTCGCGTGGGTCGGAAGCGCGTCTCCTCGATTACCGACGGGGTGGCTTCTGACGAAAGTACCGCGACATCACGTCGTGATCGGATCCGGATCGGTTCTCACGGTCGCGTCCGGCTTCGCTGCGACCGCGACGACGGTCCGCCACCTCATGATCGGGGCCTTTCTAATGGGAATCGCTTCCGGCGTGTACTTCGTCTCGGCGAATCCGTTTCTGAGTGAGCTGTTTCCGGATCGCGTCGGTCGTGTCATGGGAATTCACGGGGCCGCCAGTCAGATTGCCGCGATCGTCGCCGCGCCACTCGTGACGCTGACGCTCGTCGTCGATTGGCGGCTCTCGCTATGGGCGATCGCCGTCGGTGGGGCCGCGGTAACGGTATACACGTGGATCGCCGCGAGAGAGACCGAGTTACCGAGGGCCAACGAGGAGGATCAAACCTTCGTCGCCGGTGCGCTGTCGGAGTGGCGTCTCATCGTGACTGCACTTGCAATCGTCGGTGCAGCGTCGTTCGTCTGGCAAGGTGTATTCAACTTCTACGAACTATACATGCAGTCGAAAGGTGTCTCCGGGCAGGTGTCGGGTCTACTTCTCTCTCTCGTCTTCGCTGCCGGCATTCCCGCGTTTTACTTCGGCGGTGATCTGGCCGATCGACTGCCACGCGTTCCGTACATGCTCGGTATCGTCGGCCTCTTTTCCGTCTCGCTGTTCGTTCTGACAGTCGTCGACGGGCTGGTCCAACTGATCGTCATTTCCGGGACCGTCGGCTTCGTCATTCATGCGCTGTTTCCGGCCACGGACACGTTCCTCCTCGACACACTGCCGGATTCGACGCGGGGCAGCGCATATGCGGTGTTCAGTTCCGTCTGGATGCTCACGCAGTCGCTCGGCTCGTTCGCAGTGGGTCTGTTCGTCGAATCCGACTACACCTACGACTCAGTGTTCCAAACCGGCGCCATCGTCCTCGGTGTCTCGGTCGTCGTTCTCGCGCTCCTCGATCGAACCGGTCGGTTGCCGAGTTGACCGCCTATATGTCGGTATCTCCTCTCGAGCCACTCACACGAGCTGAGAACGGTCACCGGCCGTTCGACGGTCGCTCGGCTTCTGTTTTCACCACCAGCTAGAGCAAGGACTACCCGTATCGGGTTCCTAACTGAATCCGATGAGTGACCCAGAACGACTCGAGGAGCGTCTCGTCGACGAACTCGAATCCGAGCGTCATACCCACAAATCGCTACGACAGACGCTCACGGACGAGTATGACTATTCCGACTCGGCCGTTACCCGAGCGATATCCACGCTCGACGACGAGGGAGTGATTCGCCACGAACAGGGCTTTTTCGAGCTCACTCGAGAGTGAATCGCCTCGGGGTCACGCTCCGAGGCTTCCTGCTTCAATGACGCGCTTTGCAGACACCTGAGTGGTGTCCGTAGGGAGCGCAGTCTCGACAGGCGTGTCTTCGGGCCATCCCAGCCCTAACTCCTGAAAACCTCTCTGCAACACGTTCAACGAAGCGTTCGCGTCCCGGTCACACTCGAACCCACACGAGGGACAAGAGTGTTCCCGAACCCAGATGGATTTTTCCGTCTCCACACCACATTGAGCGCACTCTTTCGTCGTGCCTCGTGCTTCAACCTGTGCTCGGTAAGCCCGATCGAACTACACAAAATACTCTCCTTCCAACCGTTCTGTGACTTCTGTGACGTCCATTCCCTCCAAGTGTTCTAGGCCGAGTTCGACGATCAACGGGTAAAGTACCACGGGCAAGTCGGTGGTCAACTACCTCGCCCTACTCGCGCTGATGCGCTCGGTGAGGGCGGGCTTACACGCCGGCTCGGCGGGTGGGACTCACCCGCTCGAAGTCGGCTTGTAGCGCAGGGCCAGACGCCAGCGGCAATTTTAATTGCCGGTGTCCTCCACTCTATCCCCGGACACCGGGGAGCGGAGAGGTACAGGGCGTCACGCTCGCTTCGACGGACCCGACTTCGGGGTCGGTTGACCGCGAACCCGTCCATGCCGAGGAACGCAGCGTGGCCTCGGTGCTGCGCCAGCCCTCTCGGACTGTCTGTGGCCCGTCATGGACAGTCAAGAGCTCGGGTGTTGAGGAAGGGGACTCTGCGCTACCGCGAAGTTGACACTGCCACGCTCGATTTACTTGGTGTCAACCACACGTCAACCTCCACATCCAGTCCCGCCCGCCGAAGCCTATCAGCAAGTGGGTCACCGATACCTGACGCCGGCGTAAGAATCCCACCCGCGAGCGGTGAGTCGGTCTGGTCGCGCACCAGGCACATCGCAGCTTCGCTGAGCATCCTCGCGGTCGCGCCGTACCCCGGATCCCGATCGGTGCTAATCTGACTTTCCACGACGAACGGGCCGTCAGTGGCGGTCCCACGGCCGAGTACACGGACGGTGAAATACCCGTTTTCGATCTGCTCTCTCGTCGGCCCCTCGCCCGGATCCGGGAACACGAATCGACGCAACCCTTCTCGTGTTGGTCCGAACGCCATCCCAGCAGTAGCGACCGTGATGCCCGCCCAGACAGCGTTTGCACGTGCCAGGCCGCCGAGGCCGTCGCCCATGGGAAGCACTTCTGTGCACTCGAACTCACGACCCCACGGATACCCGAGCAGCGCGTTGCTGCGTCGAACGACCCGTTCGTTTATCATCGCCATCGGCGACGGAGCCGTCCACACCGATCGTAGTGGGTCCTTCTTCGGTACGGACTGTGCGCCCGGATCGACGCCGTCGCGCTCACCTTTCGGTGCCAACGAGTACGGGTTCCGAAGCGTCTGCCGGGCCAGCGGATCGGTCGACGCAGCGCGAAACACTTCGATTGCACTGGCCATCGTGCCACCGCTCACGCCACCGCGACTATCCTCCAGGTAGATTTGTGCCATCTCACACGGAGTCCCGAACTTGTCAATGGCGAACGATTGAACGAGTTTCGTACCGAGATCGGTGGGGATCGAGTCGAATCCACAGCTGTGGACGATTCGAGTGCCTGCCTCGACCGCGTCGTCGTGGTATCGGTCGATCATCTCCCGCACCCAGTTCACCTCGCCCGTCAGATCACAGTAGTCCGTTTCAGCGGCGATGCATGCCTCGACGAGTGGTGTGCCATACTTCGTGTACGGGCCGACCGTCGTACAAACGACACGCGTGTCTTCGGCGATGGCGTGAAGACTTTCAGGCTCAGTTGCGTCGCCGAGGACGATCGGGATGTCATCCCACGCAGAACGCCGTTCTCTGAGTGTTGTTTCCAATTTGTGGAGTCGACTCTCGCTGCGACCGCCGAGTGCGAGCGAGAGCTGGTCTGGTGTGTACTGTTCAGTGAGGTACTCGGCGACGAGGCGGCCAGCGACGCCGGTTGCTCCCCAGACGACGAGATCGTGCTGCGGGTCAGTGTTCGACACAGGTATCGGGTGCAATTAGCGATCCATTGACTCAACTGTTGGGTGGCGGCCAGTGTCGTCACTCATCCCAAGCGCGAACACGAATTCGAGTTTATCCCCAAATCGCTGGCGACAACCATCGCACACCACCGAACCGAACGTCTACGCCACGCTGGGTGCAGATTCACACGCCGACGACAGGCGAGCCGACGGATGCTATCGCCTCGACTATCACTTCTCGGCTCTCAGCAGTCAGCCGGTCGTCCGAAATGACCGAATACAGATCGTCACGTGCCTGCTCGAATGCGTTGTCAATCCGCTGCCAGCGGTCACAGCCCGACTGGATGCCATTACGCGCAAAGTTCAACGTCAAATTCCCTTTCGAGACGACCACGCCACCGAGTCCGTATTCGCGTTTCGTCGTGACGTAAAGCCCATTGCTCTATAGTAACCGTTAGAACTTTCTACTCAGTGATTATTGCTAAGCGTAGTGGATCATCTCGACGAGATCTCTGTCGAGGAATTGGAAGATGCCCTCGACAACGTGGAGGGAAAGAAGCCAACGCAACGACTCTTAGTGGCAATAGCGTCCAAAAACGCGTCACGCAGACTGAACTCGCCGAGTGGTACGACGTTCAACGACGGTCAATCTAAAGCTGGCTCAAGCGACTCGACACCGACGAGTCGCTTGAGCGTGCCGTTACTGATGCTTATCGATCTGGGAGAAAACAAAAACTCTCAGAAAAAGAGCGACAAGAATTCGAAGAAACTGTCCACGACTCACCCGAAGAAGTTGGGGTTGACGCGCCGGCGTGGACGCCGGCGCTCGTCCAGCAGTATCTCGACGAAACGTACGACGTCGAATATTGGATCCCGAGTTGCCGGCGGTTACTCAAAAAAGCGGGATTGAGCTATCAAAAACCACGCCGCACAGCCGCCGAAGCTGATGCTGACGAGCAAGAGGCGTTCCGCGAGGGACTCAAAAAAGCGGCGGGAGATGGACGCCACAGGAGTCTGTATCGATCAAACCAAGAAATCCGTCCAGTTGAGCCGCATGCCGCGTGGTTTCCGCGCGGCCCGCAGCCGGCCATCGAATTGTCCGGGCAACGCGACTGGACGTGTCTCTTGGGCGCAATCACCGAGGACGGTGATCGCTTTTTCTCTCGATTCGAAGAGTACGTGACCGCCGAACATACGAAACATTTCATTCTCGCGTTATGCAAAAAGTTCGAAGATAATTTGATCGTTGTGTTGGATGGAGCGCCGTATTTCCAGTCGTGGGCCGTCACGGACCTGGCGGCCCGTGACGACCACACCTTCGTCACGTTACCAGCGTATTCACCGGAACTCAATCCAGTCGAAGAGTGCTGGAGACAGCTACAATCAGCTCTTAGCAACCAATTCTTCGACTCACTTTCTGAGCTAACAACAGCGATCGATACTGCTCTTGATCAACTCTCTATTCCCAAAATGAGCAACTATTTCTAACTTTTACTATAGTTGTCAGCCTTTGTTACCCTGTTCTTTCATTCATGCATGGGGACTTAGCAGGCTTTCATTCCATCAGTGCCCGTGCCCACTGCATGTCGCCACCTACGAAACTGGGACGAAATCAGCTGAGGCTAAACATATATGTGACAAGTTTGACGGTTTCGGTGCCGATTCCTCCGATATACACCAAGAATACAAGTACGCCCGGCATAAATTTTCACGTGGTAAATCGTCTGAACTCGGTGCTCGGAGCGGACGGTCGCGTGTCTTTCAGGGAGTCGCCGAGAGGGTGGCGGTGGGGATTGCCGCCGCCGGGCACCGTTCAGGTCCCATACCGATACTTGATTGTGATCGAGTCGATCGTCTCCTGGAGCTTCTGGAGGAGCGTTCGCTGGTAGGATTCGTCAGTGATGCGGCCCGTGGGCCCGACGATGCCGACGGCCCCTTCCAGCTGATCCTCAATGAGGATCGGCGCCGCGATCAGGCCCATCCCAGTCACCTGCTGGTCCCAGTCCATGGCGTACCCCCGCTTCTGAATCTCGTCCAGCTCCGCGCGCAGCGTCTCCTCGTTGGTGATCGTGTCGTCGGTTACCCGCGTCAATCCCCGCGTTTCGATTATCTCGTTGGTCTGCTCCTCGGGGAGGTACGCGAGAATCACCTTCCCCGTCGCGTTCGTGTGCAGGGGCGTCATCATCCCCGAATAGATGCCGAGTTTGAGCGAGCGGTCGCCAAAGGCCTTGTGCAGGATCACCGCCTGTCCCGACTGCTCCACCACCAGCGACACGAGTTCGCCCGTCTGGTCAGCGAGTTCCTTCAGAAATTCCTCGGCCACCCGAAAGAGGCCGTTCCGGTGTTTGATCCGGGAACCCGTCGTAAGGAACTTGTAGCTGAGTTGATACTCGCCACCGTCATTGATTACGTATCCCGTCTCCGTGAGGGTGCGCAAGTACGCGTGCGCGGTGCTCTTCGGGATGTCTAGCCGAGCGGCCACCTCAGACGGTCCTGCACTGTTCGTCTCCCATAACAACTCAAGGACCGTAAACGCTCGGAGGATAGATGACATCACGGGCGTTCCGTCAGTCATACGCGTAGGTTCGGGCTCTTGGTGATAAATCGTTCGGTTATATTGGACGAAGACTGGTCGTCTGCGTCGCACCTGGACCGAAGCGCGATTCTCGGCGGTCCTGCGTTGGAGACCACCGGTCGAAACCGTCCAATATTGTTGAACGCATTTGGGAGGCAGAGAGGACTGACAGAATGGGACGACGACTTACAGTCATATGGACGTAAATTAGTGCCGATCAAACGACGATTTCCTATCATTTTGACCTGAAATCAGAGGAGATAAACAATTACGTCCAACAATGTTGGACGAATACGTGAGAGGAACTGTCGAGATACGGATTGGCTCGCGAACTCACGCCGGAAAACGCACGAAGGAATCGATGAACGGATGGACGAAAACGGCGGACGGAACCGGTGATCGACCTAGTCCTTGAGCGGCAGCGTCCCGTACTCACCGACGAACCCGTCGCGGAGGACCTTCTTGTCGAACTTCCCGGTCGTCGTCTTCGGGATCGACTCGCAGAAGAAGGTCTCGTCGGGGAGCCACCACTTCGGGAACCGCTTGAGGAGGTGCTCGCGGAGTTCGTCCTCAGTGACCTCGTCGGCCGAGACCACCGCGTAGGCGACCGGTCGCTCCTCCCACCGTTCGTGTTCCACGCTGACCACCGCCGCCTCTTCGACGGCCTCATGGGCCATCAGTTCGTTCTCGAGTTCGAGCGACGAGATCCACTCGCCGCCGCTCTTGATGACGTCGTCGAGGCGGTCGACGACCTCGAGGTAGCCGTACTCGTCGATCACGCCGACGTCGCCGGACTTGAACCAGCCATCCTCGGTGAACGACGCCTCGGTCTCCTCGGGACGGGCGTAGTACTTGTCGATGAGCCACGGTGCCCGCGCCTGGATCTCGCCAGTTGACTCGCCGTCGTGGGGCACCGGATTCCCGTCCGCGTCCCGGAGGCGGATCTGGACGCCTGGCGCGGGAATCCCGGGTTTCATCTGCTGCTGGTACCGCTCGCTCTCGGGCAGTTGGGCCACCTCGGTTGTCGTCATCGTATTGACGAGGTGCGGGGCCGCCTCGGTCATGCCGTAGCCCTGGTGGATTGGGGCGTCGATCTCCTTGTCAAACTTCTCCATGAGCCACTCGGGTGGGGACGTGCCCCCGATGAGCACCCGGTCAAGGCTCCCGAGTTCCGTGTCATCGCGCTCGTCGTAGAGCGCCGCTACGTCGAGCCACACCGTCGTGACTGCCGCCGTGACGGTTACCTCCTCCCGGTCTATGAGTGCGACAATCTCCTCGGTGCCGGTCTTCGGTCCTGGGAGGACGAGTTTCGACCCGCACATCGTCGCCGTGTAGGGTAACCCCCATCCGTTGACGTGGTACATCGGGACGACGGGCATCACGACGTCATTCTCGCTAATCGCGAAGACGTCGACGTGGCTGTGGGTCACTGTGTGGAGGTAGAGGCTCCGGTGTGTGTACGGCGCCCCCTTCGGCAGTCCGGTCGTACCTGAGGTGTAACAGATGCCCGCCTCGTCGTCCTCGTCGATCTTCGGCCAGTCGTACTCGGGATCCTGCCCCTCGAGCAGTTCCTCGTAGGCGTACACCGATTCGAGGTCGGTCTCCGGTACCTCGTCGTCGAGGATCACGAAGTGTTCGACGGTCTCGAGCTTGTCGGCGACGCGCTCGACAGTCTCGACGAACTCGGGGTCGACGAAGACTACCTCGTCCTCGGCCTCGTTGACGATCTCAACGAGGTGCTCGTCTGGGAGCATGTGGTTCGTCATATGGATGCTCCTGCCGCTGCACGGGAGCGCGAAGTACAGTTCGTAGTGGCGATAGTGGTTAATCGCCATCACCGACAGTCGCGTCTCCGGATCGATCCCGAGGTCGTCGAGGGCGTTCGCCAGCCGACCCATCCGCTCGTACGCGTCGGCGTACGTGTAGCGGTGGGTGGTTCCGTCGGGCAGTTCCGAGACGATCTCCTTGTGGTCGAACAGGTCGATGGCTCGCTCGATCAGGACCTGCAGTGTGAGTTGGTAGTCTTTCATTCGGAATCACCGCCGTTCCTGTTCACCGGTTCAAATCGGTAGAAGACGCGTTCTTCGTCGGTTGGTCCGTCGATCTCGACGATCTTCAGCGTGACCGGATCGCCGATCTCGAGGTCGCCGTAGGAGGCGTCGTCGATCCGTGCCGACAGTTTGACGGGACCGAGGTCGACGACCCCGACGACGAACGGCACGTCGTGTTCGGCCAGCCCCATCGGAAGGCCGCCCCGCACTTCCGAGAACGCGAACAGTTCGCCCTCGTGGGGGAGATCCACGTACTCAAGGTCGTCGCCCGTACACTCGGGGCAGACGATGCGGGGCGGGTAGTGGGTCGCGTCGCAGTCGGTACACTGTGTCGTGGTCAACCGGCCGTCCCGGAGGTTGTCGTAGAACTCGTGGATCTTCGTGTGGTCGTCGGTCTGGAGTTCGTAGAAATCGAGCAGTCGGGGGAACTCGATTTCCTTCGGCACTGAGACAGTCTCTCGCTCTCCTCCGTTCGAATCGGTTTGATCGGTCATTGTGGATCCCTCGCGAGGGTCATGACGCTGTGGACCGACCCGCTGCCGCTCAAGTTATGGATCAGGCCGGTCTCCGGGTCGTCTACCTGTCTGTCACTCGATACCTCACCCTGGAACTGCTGCGTTACTTCGAGGGCCTGCGAGACGCCGGTCGCGCCCAGCGGGTGGCCACAGCCAAGCAGGCCGCCGCGGGGGTTGACCGCCACGTCGCCATCGAGACGGCTGCGACCGTTCTCGATGAATTGGCCGCCCTCGCCGCGCTCGCAGAAGCCCAGTTCCTCGTACTCGATGATCTCGCTGATCGAGAAGCAGTCATGGATCTCCGCGATATCGATCTCCTTGAGGGGATCCTCGATTCCCGCCTGGTCGTAGGCGTTCTGCGACGCTTTCCGGGCCTGGGGCCAGCCGGAAAACGAGGGCAGGTTGTTAATCGAGTTCCCCGCCATCGAGGACTGGCCGCTGCCCGTGATCCAGGCCGCGATGTCGGTGACCTCGCGAGCCTTCTCTTCGCTCATCAGGATCACGCCCGCAGCGCCGTCGGTGATCCCGCTGCAGTCGAAGAGATGGAGCGGCGGCGCGATTTCGGGCGACTCGAGGACGTCCGCTGGGTCGATCTCCTTTCGGAACTGGGCGAAGTCGGTCTTGGCGGCGTTGCTCTTGTTCTTGGCCGCGACCAGCGAGAGTTGCTCGCGGGTTGTCCCGTGCTCGTGCATGTGTCGCTGGGCGTACCACGCGAAAAACGGCGGCGCGGCCAGCCCGTTGACGCCATCGAACTCCCGGTCGAGAACGTTCGCCATCGACCCCTGCATCTCGGGGACGTAATCGCGGCCGAGGTTCATCTTCTCGACGCCGAGCACGAGCGCCGTATCGAGTTGACCCGCGGCGATCGCCAACCACGCGTAGCGCAGTGCGGCCTGCCCGCTCGCACAGGCCAACTCCGTCCGAGCGGTCATCTCGGTGACCTCGATGCCGAGCAGTTCCGCCACCATCGGGGCGACGTGAGACTGGTAGGCGAACCGTTCGGGCTGGACCGCGCCGACGAACAGCCCCTCGATATCCTCGGGACCGACGTCGGGAATGGCGTCGAACGTGGCCTTCCCGCCCTCCTGTGCCAGATCCTTCCAAGTCGCGTCGCGCTCGCCCCACTCCGTGTGCCCACCGCCGACGACAGCCACGTTTCGGGTTGCTCTCACGGTCACTCACCCTCGAACTGTGGCTCGCGGTTCTGCCTAAACGCCGTCACACCCTCAAGCATGTCGTCGGTCGTCGATAGCAGCGCGAACGCGTGCTTCTCCATCTTGAGCGCGGTCTCGAGACTAGCCTCTTGGCCGTCGTTGATGACCTCCTTTGCGGCCTTGAGCGCGATCGGCGGCCCCGAGACCAAGTCGTCGACGATGTCGGCGACGATCTCGTCGAGTTCGTCTTGGGGGACGGCGTGGTTAACGATGCCCCACTCTTCGGCTTGCGCGGCGTTGAACTGCATTCCACGGAACACCATCTCCTTCGTCCGGGCTTCGCCGATAAGTCGGACGAGGTGCTGGGTCGCACCGCCGCCGGGGATCACGCCGAGGGTCGTCTCGGGCGTTCCGATCGTCGAGTCCTCGGTGGCGACGCGGATGTCGCAGGCTAGTGCGAGTTCGATTCCCGCGCCGAGGCAGAAGCCGTCGATCTTCGCGACCGTCGGCCGCTCGAACTCGTAGACGGTCTGGAACACGTCGTCGGGGTCCATGATGTCGGTCGGCTCGCCGGTTGTGAAGCCGGTGATGTCCGCGCCGGAACTGAACGCCCGGTCGCCGGCGCCTTCGAAGACGACGCAGGAGACCTCGTCTACGTCCACGTCCGCCAGGAGCCGATCGATCTCCCTGAACATGTTCTCGGACATCGAATTCAGCCGTTCTTGGCGGTCGAGAGTGACCTCGAGGACGCTGTCGTCGTCGATCTCCCAGTCGATGTAGAAGTACGGTGGGTCGACCCGGTAGTCGTAGAACCCCTTCCCGGCGTCCTCGCCGGTCCAGCCGTCCTCGACGAGTTCGACAAGGTAGTCGGCGGGCTCGTACCGCTCGGCGTCATGCTCGGCGGAGAGTTCCTTGAGCTTCTCGAGGACGACATCGAGGCCGATGCGGTCGCCGCGCTGGCACATCCCTTCGGGGAAGTTCCCGCCGAGGCGGCAGCCAATATCAACCTCATCGGGCGTCGCCACGTTGTTGCCGACGAGCCACGCGGCCTTGTTGATCATTACGGCCTCGGTCCGGAGGGCGTCGTATCCGCCGGCGTCGGTCGGCTCGTAGTCGATGCCGTTGCCGTCCTCGTAGTCGTAGAACCCCTTCCCGCTCTTGCGCCCGAGGTTCCCCTTGTCGACCAGTTCTTCGACGACCGGCGGGACCGGCTGGTCGGACTCCGCACGGAAGTGATAGCCAATGTCGATGCCGCCGAAGTCGTTGAGTTCGAACGGTCCCATCGGAAACCCGCTCTCGTAGACCATCGTGGCGTCAGCCTCCCGGATCGTTGCCTCGTCGTTCGACAGCATCCACGCGGCCTCTTCCATGTATGGAACGAGGACGGTGTTGACGACGAATCCGTGGACGTCTTTGCGGACGTAGATCGGCGTCTTGTCGATCGACTCGACCCACTCGTAGGCGGTCTCGGCCGTCTCGTCGCTCGACTTGTCGCCGTAGGTGACCTCCACGAGGTCCATCTTCACCGGCGGGTTGAAGAAGTGGAGGCCCACCACCTGATCGGGGCGGTCCGTCGCCGCCGCGATCTCCGAGATGGAGAGACTCGAGGTGTTTGACGCCAGGATGGCGTGCTCCGGGGCGTGTTCGTCGACCGACGAGAACGTGTCCCGCTTGACATCCATCCGCTCGGGGACCGCCTCGATCACGAGGTCGGCGTCGTCGACGGCCTCGGCGAGGTCGGTCGTCGTCGAGATGCGTGACAGGACGACGTCGCTCGCCTCGTCGATCCGGCCCTTCTCCTCGAGTTTCTCGAGGCTCCACTCGATGTTCTCGTAGCCCTCAGTCACGATCTCCTCCTTGATGTCCCGGATCGTCACGTCGTACCCGCCGAGGGCGGCGAGTTCTGCGATACCGTGGCCCATGCTACCTGACCCCAGCACTGCTACGTTCTCTACAGTGTCATTTGCCATCAAGAATCTGTGTGCGATTGAGTACTATATATCTTTGGAGAAGTGACGGTGGCGCGCGTTTTGAGAACGAACGCGGCCCCGCTCGAGGGCGAGTGCGATGCCATTCAAGGAGGAGACGCAGCCCCTCGAGGGCGGGACTGCCGCCTTGAGGGTCAGTAGAGGAGACCGAACAGGCCAAACTGGAGGGGGAGCAATAGGAGGATCGTCGCGACGGAACAGGCGACCGTCGTGCGGATCACCTCCCGGGTCTCGACCTCGCCCTCCGCCAGGATGACGATTAGCACCGCCGACTGGTAGGGGAAAAAGTACGAACTCAAGGCCATCGCCTCGGCCATCAGGACAGGCGTGAACGGGAGGCCCGCCGCCTCCGCGTACGGGATCAGGATCGGGGTGAGGACACTCGCGACGGCCAGCCCCTCCATTAAGAACGCCAGCGAGAACGTGACGAAGAAGACGCACGCGAGGATCACCGCGAGCGGCGCGTCGGTCGGGATGAGCTCGAGGAGGTGAGTGGCCGCCTCGTCGGTGAACCCGGTCTCGGTGAGGCCGTCGCCGATCGCGAACACCGCGGCGATGAAAAAGAGGATGGAGAAGTCCACGTCGTCCCCGATCGCCTCAAAGTCCACAATGCCGATCCCCGGCAGGAATGCGAGGACGACGACCGCGACCGCACCTATCACGGGATGGAAGCCGTGGACGAAGTCGGTCGCCCAAATCACCGCGCCGACGAGCAGGAACCCCAGCATGCGCCGTTCGACCGCGCCCAACCCGGCGCCGTCGGCCTCAGGCAGGTCAACGCTCGAATCGGGGGACGGCCGAAAGAGGAAATACACCACGGCCACGACGAGCAGGACGCGTGTGATACCCATGATCGGGTACATGTGGACCCACCAGTCGGACCACGAGACGACGTGATCGGCGAGCGACTGGCCGAATCCCGTGATGATGATGTTCGGGAGGTCGGCGGTCAGGATGCCCGAGGAGCCGTAGAAGGTCGCGAACAGCGGGCCGAGGTAGATCCCCACCCTGGCCTGCCGAGACTCGAAGAGCGATCCCGTCTCGTGGAGGATGGGCGCCACCACTAGGATGCGCACAAGCGCTGACGGGACGAACAGCGCCAAGGCGTGGGCGCCCAGCGACAGCGCGAGCAGGAGCCGACGGTACGTCCGGACGGGATTGGAGCGGACCTCCTCCGAGACGCTCCTGGCGGCGATCCACCGACCCGCCTCCGTCGCGAGTCCGCTGCGCCGCGTCGCCTCCCCCATCAGTAACCCGAAGCCGATGAGCCACGTCGCCGGCTTCTGGAAGCCTGAGAGTGCCAGATCGGTGGAGGTCGTGACGGCGATCAGTCCAATACCGATCAGCCCCGTGTACGAGGGTGGGACAGGCGTCAGGATCCAGAGGACGATGCAAAACAGCGTGATCGCAAGGATCGTTGCGGCCGCCGGGGCGTTCGCCGCCGCCGCAGTCGAACCGGAGCCGAGCGCCCACGTCGCGAGACCGACGACCGCCGCTAAGGAGAACGCCAGCGGCGGCGACCGGAGCACCGCGACCGCGTCCGAACGAGTCATCGTCCCGTCCATCTCAGTGCGGCGATAAAACTGTCGGGGGCGTCGGTTCCACGACAGTTCACTCTTCCCCGGAGATGGACTCGATCAGCGCCGCGACGGCCTGTGCCCCACGCTCAGGCGTCTCGAGGGTCGGAACTCCCAGGGCCTCCATCTGCTCACGCTCCTCGCGCAGGGCCTCGTGCGGTCCGGCGACCGTGAAGATGATTGGCTTGTCGACCTCCTCGGAGAGTGCCTCGAGTTCCTCGACCGGGTAGCCCAGTGAGTCCTCGTAGATCTCGTAGACCAGCACGATGTCGACGTTCTCGTCCCGCGCGACGGCGTCGACGACCTGCCCGAACTCTGGCATCGGCCGACCTGTGTCCACAGGGTTCTCCGTGTAGGTAATTCCCTCGAGCAGGTCGTCAACACGCTCCCGAGTCTCGGCGGTCAGATCCGGGAAGACCGCGCCGGCGTCCTCGAGGTAGTCGTTGACGATGATTCCCGGTCCCGCCTGGGCGGTGACGACGCCCACGTTCGCGCCCTCGGGTGTCGGCGCATCGGCGAGCACGCGACCGGCGTCGAGCAGTTCGGTCGTTGAGGAAACGGTCACCAGGCCCGGTTGGTCGAACGCCTCCTCGTACGTGGCGTCGACATGCGACGGGGCCGCGGTGTGGGCCCGCACGAAGTCGGGGTCGGCCCGCTCGCCCACCTTGTACGCGACAATCGGAGTGTCGACCTCCTCGCAGATCTTGTGGAGCCGATCGACGTCCGCCGTGCCCTCGACGTGGAGGACGATCGCTTCGGTTCGGGGGTCCTCGTCAAGGACGGGGATCACATCCGCGAACTCTGTATTCACCCGGTTTCCAAGGCCGAACATGGAGGAGACGCCGTACCCCTCCTGCGTCATGTGGAACGAGAGGGTGATGGCGACGCCGGCGCTCTGAGCGACGATCCCGACGTTGCCGATTCCGACCTCGCGTATGCGCGGGACGAATGAGCCGTAGAGGTCCGCGTGCGGAATCGCGTATCCAGCCGTGTTCGGGCCGAGGACGGTGATGTTGTACTTGTCGGCGATCCGTGCAATCTCGTCCTGGAGTTCCCTGCCCTCGCCGCCCATCTCGGTGAACCCGCCGGCGAAGATCACGGCCGTGCTGACGCCCGCCTCGCCGCACTCCTCTAAGACCTGCGGCTGCAAGCGGCGGGGGACGCATAGCAGCGCCAGGTCGGCGTCGGTCTCGGCGACCGAGTCGACGAACTCGTAGCCGTAGACAGTCCCCGAACTCGAGGGGTTCACGGGGTAGATCTCGCCGTCGTAGACTTCGACGTTGGACATCGCGTCGTTGCCGATCTTTCCGGGCGTCGCCGAAGCGCCGACGATGGCGATTCCGTCCGGCTCAAAGAGGTCGGATAGGCTCATAGCGTGACAAAGCGAGCCTCACATCATAAATTCCGTGGGTCGTTCGGTAATATAGCCCTACTCGGCCCTCGGCGAGGGGGGCGATCGTCGGGGTGTGGGTGATCGGCGTCATCGCGACTCGTCGGGGAGGGCGTGTGCGAGCAGTTCGGCCGGCGTCGGCGGCTTCTCGCGGTCGAGGTGGATGCCGGCGAGCGAACTGTCAGCCGGCACTGGCTCGATCCATCCGTCGGCAAACTGAGTTCAACAGGGCGTCCCGAGAGCTGCGATGACCCTTGCGTCACTGTCCTTGATCTGCTCGAAGTGGATGTCGCCGATGGCGCTGCTCAGCGAGTAGTGCTCGGCCTCTTAGCAAAACGTCCCCGCCATCCCGCGACAGCCCGAATCGATCGGATTGACCCGTAGCCGGCCCGCCGGAGGACGCCGATGTGGTGGTCCTTCTTCTCCGCATTCTGGTGGCAGTGGACGTGGTACGCCACCGATTCGGCCAGCGGCGACCAGTTGAGGCCTCGTCGAGTCGGAACTGACCAAGGTACTCACAGACGCCGTAGGTGTTCGCGGCAACCTCCTTGACGGACGTTCCGGAGAGCAGGTTGAGCCCGTCCGACTGGAACATGACGGCGTCAGACGGCTCGACGAGGACGACATCCCAGCCGCCCCAAACGCACGGCGCCAGTTCGGCCACATTCACGGACATCGTCTCTCGAGCCCGGTCCACGAACCTCTTCGACAGGGCCGGCCGCTGTCGGTCCACTCGGCTACATCAAGGCGGACGCCGGTGGCCTCGAGGACGCTCACCGTGGCCTTCCCGACCTTGGGGTGGCTGTAGTTGGTGTAGGTGTCGGCGAAGAGGACTGCCTTCCGTTCGGCTTCCGCTTTGGGAACCCGAGATCCGCGCACGTCGAACCATTCTTGAACGTCTCCCGGCGGAACATGGGGAGGGACTGCTCGTACGCGATGCCGACCGTCTTCTCGGCGATCGCCACCATGTCCTCGCAGTCATCGTCGACTTTCGTGTTCACTAGCGGGCGGACGTGCAGGACGTCCAGTCCCGCGTGGGCGTAGAAGGTCCGCGTCGACGTTCCGGCCCTTCTCGACGAGTAGCGACTGGAAGCGCTCGACGAACTCGGGGAGGCAGTCGGGCGGTACCCCGCAGTCCTCGATAAACGAGATGTGTTTCTTGTCGGAGATTCGAGACAAGAGGACCAGGAGGCCGGCCTTCTGGAGCGTCCAGAACGTCTCGTGTTCGGCCGTTTCGTGGGCCTCGAGTCCGGTGAACGCAAGCGTTTCGTTGGCATTCGGTCGGTCCACGGGGGTTCGGCTCCCGTCTCGGACTCGGGGACGCGGTCGGCTGCCGGCGACGGTCCGCTGCCCCGTCGTCGCGCCCGGCGTCTTCGAGTCCCCTGTCGGGTCCCGCAGTCATGCCCCCCACGTCGGTCTCATTACAACTAAATGGTTTGGATGTCCGCGAACGGTGACCAGCCAGTTCGGTTCGCCTCGAGCGTGCCCGCCGTTCGCCGGCGCATTTATGCCGATCCGCGAGAGGTCTTCGGAACGAACGATGAGTTACACCCACACGTGGACCGTCCGCTTTTCCGACACGGATCCGTTCGGCATTGCTCACTACCCGCGCATGATCGACGCGATTCACGAGGCGTCGGACGCCTTCATGGAGCACGTCGGCTACCCGTACTGGGAGCTGACCGAGGAGCACGGGGTCGGATTGCCGCTGGTCTCAATGGACTTCGACTTTACCGGGCAGGTCCGCGGCGGCGACCGGGTCGAAATCGAACTGACCCCAGAGGTGGGCGACTCGAGCGTCCGCTTCGAGTACGTCGCGACCCACGACGGCGACGTCGTCTTCAGGGGGACGGAGTTCCGCGTCTGCGTCCCCGTCGACGGCGACGGCGGCATACCGGTCCCCGACGACCTCAGGGCGGCCCTCAAGCGCACCGACGAGTGACTGACGCTGGCGGAGGTGCCGGTCGCCCGCGGCGTCGGCGGCGACGGCACCCGAGCGGAACTATTCGAGCTCAGTCGCCCGCGGCGACGCCGGCATCCTCTCCTGCACTCTTTCCGAGGTAGGCCTCGATGACGCGCTGGTCGTTCTGGATCTCCTCGGGCGTTCCGCGGGCGATGAGTTGCCCGTTCTCGAGGACGAACACGCGCTCGCTCACGGACATCAGCGCCCGCATCACGTGATCGATGAGGAAGATCGTCTTACCGCTCTCTTTGATGTCGCCGATGAGGTCGACGATCGCCTCCGTCTCGTCGGTATCTAGCCCCCCTGCGACCTCGTCAAACAGCATCATGTCGGGATCGGTCGCGAGGACGCGTGCGATCTCGAGCCGTTTGAGCGCACCGACACTCAGTTCGTCGGGCTTCGTGTGCGCCAGGTGATCGAGGTCAACGAACTCGAGGGACTCGTACGCTTTCTCCTGCGGATGGTCGACCTCGCGGCCGCCGAACTCGGCGCCGACGGTCGCGTTCTCGAGGAGGGTCATGTGTTCGAACGGCTTGACGATCTGGTGGGTCTTGACGAGCCCGCGGTGACAGATCTCGTGCGGGCTCATTCCCGTGATCTCGTCACCGTTAAGGAAGACGTGACCCTCGGTCGGTTCATGGACGCCGGTGATGAGGCGAAACAGGGTGGACTTCCCTGCCCCGTTCGGGCCGATGAGTCCGACTGTCTCGCCGCGCTCGATCGAAAACGAGACGTCATCCACGGCGAGGACTCCCCCGAAACTCTTCGTCAGGTTCTTTCCTTCGAGTAGCGCCATTGCGCGCGGTGTTGACTACCCACCCGCATAAACCTACCCCATCGCGCGTCTGCCAACGGAGCGCGAATCGAGAGCACGAAGTATCGTACCGCGAACTCGGTTTGATTGACCCCGGTCGACGAGCTCTGTGAGAGGGGGACCCCACATACGATAGCCAATAATAAACCATATCATTTAATAGGACGGTCTCTCATCTGACAAAGCAAGCCATGGTGAACTTTACCACCAAGCGGACTAGGCGTTCGTATTTAAAATCGACCGGGGCGATCGCCGGAACAGCGGCGTTGGCCGGCTGCACGTTACTGGAAAGCAGCGAGAGCAGCGCTGCCATCACCATCGCGACGACGATTCCGGAGGAGGGTGCGTTCTCGTCGATGGCCGAAGAGATGAAACAGGGGTACGAACTCGGTGTCGCCCACATCGAGGAGACATTCGACCAAGAGGTGGAACTCCTGACCGAGAACGACGAAAGCGATCCGAGCGTCGTCATCGAGAACCTCCGGCAGATGGCAGGAGACGCCGACGTGATATGGGGGAGCTTCTCGAGCGAACTCGTAACCGCGGGAAGCAGCGTCGCAGAGAGCGAGGGGATCCCGTTCGTCGCCGCCTACTTTGCACAGGAGGCACCGCACCGAAATGAGAACTACGAGTGGACCTACGCAGCGTTCCCGAAGTCGAGGGACGTTGCGCGGTCGACACAGGGTCTCCTAGAGACCATCCCCGAGAACGAGCGACCGACCAACGTCGGTATCTGGGAGCCGAACTCCGACTGGGGCGAAGAACAGTCGGACTCCTGGGAGGAGACACTCGGTGACGCGGGGTACGACATCGTCCTAAGGGAGCAGTACGAGTACGGCGCGAGCGACTTCTCGACGATGATCTCCCAGTCGGACAACGCGGACGTCGAGATCCTCCTCTCGGTCCCGACTCCCCCGGACGGAATTACGATGATCGAGCAGATGGAGGAAGGCGGCTTCTCGCCGGACCTCGTCAAGTTCGTCCGCGCCGCAGACCCGCAGGACTGGTGGAACGCGCTCGGTGAAAGCGGCGAATACGTGTGCATGTGTCCGGGCTGGGTACCCGGAATGACGGGCAACGGGAACGAGGGGATGTGGGAGGCGTACGTCGACGAGTACGGACTTGAGGAGGGCGAGTTCATCCGCACCGCGGTCGGCGGCGGCTACAACGTCGCGCAAGTGACCGGCCAGGCGATCGACGCTGCCGGCTCAGCCGACCCGTCGGAGGTGCAGAACGCACTCCAGTCGGAGACCTTCGAGACGGTCATCGGCACGTTCAGCTTCGAAGACAACGGCCTGCCGACCGAAGGAGAACTAACGGCCCCGACCGGGCAGTGGCTGGACGGCAACCAGTACACCGCCTTCCCGGAGACTGACAACGAACGAGCTTCCGACCTCGAGTACCCGTTTCCGGACTGGAGCGAGCGATAACGCTCAGTTCCCGACCCACTTTCACCACCTCCTACACATGGTTTCACCAGAACTCGCGTTCGAATCGCTGCTAAACGGACTCCTCATCGGAGGGATCTACGCCGTCGCCGCGCTCGGCCTCTCGCTCGTGTTCGGCATTATGGACGTCGTCAACCTCGCCCACGGCCACATGCTCATGGTCGGCGCGTACGTCGCGATCCTGTTGTTCGCCGCCACTGGGATCACACCGCTTGTGGGCATGCTCCTCGCGGCCGGACTGCTGTTCGCGTTCGGGGTGTTCCTCCAGCGCGTCTTGCTGGAGCGCGTGGTCGACAAGGGGATGGAACAGCCGATCATCGTCCTCTTCGGACTCGCCCTCGTCCTTGAGAGCGTCGGACGGATCGTCCTCGGCAGCGAACCCCAGCGAGCCAGCATTGGCATCTCCGGCTCGAGCATCCCGGTGGGTCCCGCCACACTGTCGTTCTCGCGGGTCGTCACGTTCGTCGTCTCGGTCACCCTGATCGTCGGAATCTGGGCGTTCCTCAGGTACACAAAGACGGGACTCGCGATCCGAGCGACTGCGCAGAACGTTGACGCGGCTCAGTACATGGGTATCGACACTAAGAAGATCTACATCGTCACGCTCGGGCTTGGGACGGCGCTGGCGGGCGCGGCCGGCGCGCTGCTGTCCATCCTCTTCCCATTTACGCCGTACGCGGGCTGGTCGTACCTGCTGAAGGCGTTCGCTGTGGTCGTTCTCGGCGGCGTGGGGAGCGTCATCGGGACGCTCGTCGGCGGGTTGCTACTCGGGGTCTCGGAGAACGTCGGGGCGCTCGTCATCGGTGGTGGCTACCGGGATCTGATCAGCTTCAGCATCTTCCTCATTGTCCTCTTGCTACGACCCCAGGGACTGTTCGGCACCTCGGGAGGTGAGAAGTGATGGTTGGCTCCGAACGTGGGAGCTTCGTCCGGGCGATACTCGGCGACCGCCGCCGGGCGGTGATTGCGATTGTCGCCGTATTAGCGTTCGCGGCGATGCCGTTCATCACCGAGCGGTGGCTCACCCAGGTCTTCTTCAGCGTGCTCATCTTCGTGATTCTCGGCGTCTCGTGGGACATCATCGGCGGCTACGCCGGCCAGATCTCCCTCGGCCACGCGGCGTTCTTCGGCTTCGGCGCGTACGTCTCTGCCTGGCTGACGACGCCGACGCGAGCCGGCTTCCCCGAGTCGATCCAGTCGCCAGTCGTCGTCGCCCTCCTCGGCGGCGCGCTCGCCGCGGGCCTCCTCGCGCTCGTCATCGGCCCGGTCATCTTCCGCCTGACCGGTCACTACTTCGCCATCGGGACGCTCGCGCTCGCCGCGATCATCGAGCTGATCTTATCAAACGAACGAAGCATCTCCGGGGGTTCGAGTGGCTACTTCGTTGACTCAAACTACGAGTACCAGCTGCTATTCCTCCTCACCCTGGCTGTGACGGTCGTGACGGTGGTCGTCTCCTACTACGTCGTCACGAGTCGGTGGGGACTGGCGATGCGAGCGATCCATGACGACGAGACAGCGGCCAGCAGTCTTGGGATCGATCCCCTCAAGTACAAGCTGATCGCGTTCGGCATCGCATCGGGCATGGCCGGGATGGCTGGCGGACTCTACGCCCAGTACACAGGGTACCTCAATCCCGCGGACGTGCTCGGCCTCCACTGGATGGTCGAAGCACTCGTAGTCGTCGTCCTCGGCGGTATGGGGACGATCACCGGACCGATTCTGGGGGCTGGACTGTTCGTCGGACTGGACTGGATACTCAGCGAGGTGGCCAGCGGCTACGCGACGGCGATCGAGGGCCTGCTGATCATCCTCTTCATGATCTACATGCCGAAGGGGCTCTACGGCATCATCACCGATCGCGTCGCCGAAACGTCGGAGGGTGAACCCCCGAGCGGGAGCGTTCCCGCCCCCGACGAATCGGCGACCGACTGAGGAACGTCCTCTTCGAACCCTCCGACCGTTCTCTGTTCCGTCCGATACGTCGCTCAAGGCGCCGATCCAACGACCGGTACGAAGTACGCGAAAAGGAGGTCGGTGCGCCGTCGACTTCGACCGATCAGCCGCCGAGGTACGTTGCCGTGAGCTCGTCGTTCGATGCGAGTTCGTCGCTGTCGCCCGCCATCGAGATCCGGCCCGACTCGAGGACGTAGCCTCTGTCGGCGATCCGAAGCGCGTTGTTGACGTCCTGTTCGACGATGAGGACCGTCGTTCCTCGGTTCGTGATCTCCTCGATCGCTTCGAAGACATCGTCGACGAGCACTGGCGCGAGGCCGAGACTCGCTTCGTCGAGCAAAATGAGATCAGGATCGCTCATCAGCCCCCGACCGATGGCGAGCATCTGTTGCTCGCCGCCCGAGAGGGTCCCCGCCCGCTGGTCCTTGCGCTCCGCGAGTCTGGGGAAGAGGTCGTACACGAACGGGAAGCGCTCGTCCTCCCCCTCGGGGTTCGTGTACGCGCCCAGTCGCAGGTTCTCCTCGACGGTGCTCGCCGTGAAAATCTCGCGACCCTCGGGGACATTGACGATTCCCTTCGGGACGACCTCGTCCTGATTGAAGTCGCCAATCGACTCTCCCTGGTAGCGAACCTCTCCCGATCGGGGCGAGAGCGGCCCGCAGATCGTCTTGAGGATCGTCGTCTTCCCCGCGCCGTTGGCGCCGAGCAGCGCGACCGTTTCGCCCTCCGCCACCTCGAAACTCACGTCCCAGATCACCTGAACGTTGCCATACGCAACGTTAATGGAGTCTACTTCGAGTAGTGTCATTGTATGTCGTGAGTCTCTCAGTACAGGAATAAAAAGCTGCCTCCGTGACTGCGACGGAAGGCGCGCACGACACTTCACCGACTGGCGGATCACAACTACTATGAGAACGTACTGCATTGTCACATCGCATGAGCGGTGATACGACGGGGGCATCAGTACTGATAGCTGGTGCCGGACCGGTCGGCATGACGGCAGCACTAGCACTGAACGCGCGGGGCGTCGACACGACGATCCTCGAGGCCGAACCCAAAGACCGGGATCGGTCAGGAAGCCGCGCCATCTACATCCATGGCTCGACGCTCCGGACACTCGAGCGGATCCATCCGGGACTCGGCACCGACCTCGTCGATGAGGGGCTGATCTGGCCGACCCGGAGAACCCTGTTCCGGGGCAAGGAGGTGTTCAACCGGACGTATGACTCACCCGGCGGCTTAGGAGACATCCCCCACTTTACGAGCGTTCCCCAGGTCGTGACCGAGCAATACATGCTCGCGGCGCTGGACGAGGCCGGGATCGAGATCCACTGGGAGTCTGAGGTCAAGGGCGTCGATTCGTCCCCCGACGGGGTGCGCGTCGAGACCGCGGACGGCCGAGAGTGGGCGTGTGAGTACCTGATCGGCGCCGACGGTGGCGGCTCGACCGTCCGCAAGGAGATCGGCGCCAACTTCGAGGGCGACCAGTCCGCGAACCACTTCATCATCGCCGACGTCGAGGACGAGGAAATCGATGACAATCACCACGACCTCGAGCGAATGTTCCACTACGACGCGCCGGAGGCCGGAGGCCGGAACGTGCTGCTCGTTCCGTTCACCGGCGGCTGGCGCCTCGACATCCAGTGTTACGAGGACGACGATCCGGAGGAACTTAGCAGCGATGAGCGGATGCGGGAGTTCGTCCGCGACATCATGGGCGAGGAGTACGAGAACGACGTGAAGTGGGTGTCGACCTACCGGTTCCTCCAGGTGAAAGCCGACTCATTCGTCGACGAGCACCGCCGCGTGTTGCTCGCCGGCGAGGCGGCTCACTTGCTGGCCCCCTTTGGCGCCCGAGGAATGAACTCCGGCGTGGCCGACGCGGACGAGGCAGCCTCGGCCATCGCGGTCGCTATCGACGCGAAGACCGAGGCGGTCGCCCGCGACGAGGTTGAACTGTTCGCTGCTCGGCGTGAGATTGCCGCTGAGTACAACATTGGCGCCGCGGGCGAAGCCCTCGAGTACCTTCAGGGCGACGATCCCGTGACCGTGCTACGAAAGGAGGTCGCCGCCGAGATAGCCGACTCCTTCGAGACCGCGGGTGAGTGGCTCGACGACGCGCCGTACGGTCCCCACGGCACCCCGCCGATCGTCTCGACTGGCAACTACTGAGGCCAAACGACGACGAACGATCGATCCAAATTCCCGATCGCGTTCACATTTTGACGGACTCGATTCCGAGGACGAGGAGGGGACGTTTCACTCGAGAGTCGACGTCAAGCGCCGCGCTCGAAACCCGGCGTGAGCGAGACGCGCGTCGAGAATAGTCGCTGGGACCGGTCTAGACCGATCGGCCGAAACGGGCGTCAGTACAGGTCCAGTTTTTTCGCGACCCAGTGATCTCGTGCGGCAAAAACGAACTCCTCCTCGTCGGTGAAATCGGTCGTCTCAGTGACGAACTCGTCCCACTCGCCGTGGGTGATCTTCTTGAGGTCGGCGGCCGAATCGGCGTCGCTCGGGCTGGCCGCGACCATCTCGTCGAACGACTCGAACTCGGTGTGATCCTGGATGAACTCCGTGTTGAAGACCTCGGTGATCGGGATCGATTCGTCGACGTCAAAGACGTCCTCCGCGTCCGGGAGCACCTCACGCTGCGCTGCGATCGCTTCGAGGTCCGTTTCGAGTGCCATGGTCCCACTCGTCGTCGATACCATGTAAATCCACCTCATCCGCGGACGCAGACCGGGTCCGTCGACGGCGGTCGAGGCGAACGCGTTCGGGACCACGTTCTCGGGGCCGGCGGGCATAGCGTCGAAACGGAATGACGACGACGGCCTGCGGCGCGTTGGACAGTTCGGTGTGCGAGGAGACTGACCTGTGTCTGGCCCGGTGTCCGTGGTTCGTCGACGTCACGGGGAGCCGTGTTGATCCAACTGTACCGTCCAGAGGCACACGAGGAACTGCTCAAGATGTACGACGCGGTGGAGAACGGTGACGATAGGGCTGCCGCCGCTCGAGCGCGCGGAGCGCGAGGCCTAGCTTGAGCGATCGCGGAGATATCGGTCGAAGCGGACTCGATGTTTGTCCGGGCATTGCACGTATTCACCGACAATCTGGCGGGTAACTTGGTTTACGAACTGGGGTCGGCGAAGTTCGTCGAGGAACGGCTGGCCGAGCACGGCCTCGAGTATCAGCTGGACGAACGCAGCCGCGACCCGACGAAAGAGATTCCGCGACACGCGGCCGAATAGGACTGCGATCTCATCTGCCTTGCCGGCCGGAAGCGGCTGCCGGCCGGAAAGGCCCTATTCGGGAGCGTCACCCAAAGCGCGATCCTCTCGGTCGATCGCCCTGTCTTCGTCTGTGGAGACGGTACCGACGGAGCGAGCGACGCCTGACGGGGAGCCTAGCCTCGGTCGGACTATCGGTTCGGGGTGGACCGCCGAGTTGGGTCGAAGCGACAGGTGGTGACCCACGTGTTACCACATGTCTTTGTAGGAGGAGGTAAAACGTTCGTTCGAATATGCTAGACGCAATCTCGCCGACGGCGGACTGGAACGCGCTATACATCGATGGGGAGTGGGTCGAGGCGGACGGTGACGTATTGCCGGTTGAGGATCCCTCGACGCGGGAGGTGTTCGCGGAGGTTCCTGCGGCCACCGAGTCGGATGTCGACGCCGCCTACGAGGCAGCGGCCGAGGCGCAGGCCGAGTGGAAGCACCAGCCGCCCGCAGCCCGCCAGGAGGTCGTACAGCAGTTCATCCAGGCGCTGCAGGAGTACGAGGAGGAGATCATCGAACTGCTCACCTACGAGGCCGGCGGGAACGCCGGATACGGCCACACGTCCCACCAGCTCACAACCGATCAAGCGGCTGAGGCCGCGACGCTGCCGCGACGGATGAAAGGTGAACACGCATCCTCCAACATCCCTGGCAAGGAACACGTCGTGAAGCGCGAACCGAAGGGCGTCGTCACGGTTATCTCGCCGTGGAACTTCCCGCTGAACCTCTCGGGGCGGGCGGTGCTGCCCGCCATCGCCGCCGGCAACGCAGTCGTGCTCAAGCCGGCGACGAACACCCCGATCAGCGGCGGCCTGCTGTTCGCCAAACTGCTCGAGGAGACCGATCTCCCCGACGGCGTCCTGAACGTCGTCACCGGGCGCGGTTCGGAGATCGGCGACCGCGTGGCGAGCCACCCCGAGAGCGACGTGGTGGCGTTCACCGGCTCGACGGAAGTCGGTCGCCGCGTCGCCGCCGCGGCTGCCAAGAATCTCGCGACGCCCGCGATGGAACTGGGCGGCAACAACACCCACGTCGTCACCGCCGACACCGACCTCGAGCGCGCCGTCGACGGGGCCGTGTTCGGTTCGTTCGTCCACCAGGGGCAGGTGTGCATCTCGATCAACCGGCACCTCGTCCACGAGGACGTCTACGACGAATACGTCGCCCACCTAGTCGATCGGGCCGAGTCGCTCTTCGCCGGGAGCGCCCACGACGAGGTCCACATCGGCCCCGTGATCGACGAGCACCAGCGCGACGACATGCTTGAGTACGTCCAGGAGACGATCGACGCCGGCGCGACGCTCGAGACCGGCGGCGGAACGGTCGACCTCAAGGGTGTCGACGACTCGCTGGTCGTCGAGCCGACGGTGCTCTCCGACTGCACGAACGATATGGCGGCGGCGTGTAACGAGCACTTCGGCCCCATCGCGCCGGTGATTCCGTTCTCCGACGTCGACGAGGCGATCGAGATCGCCAACGACACGGAGTTCGGGCTCTCCGGATCGGTCCACTCGGGCGATCTCGAGACCGGACTGTCGATCGCCGAGCAGATGGAGACCGGGATGGTCCACGTCGGCGACCAGCCCATCAACGACGAGGCGCACGTCCCGTTCAGCGGCACCGGCGCCTCCGGAATGGGCGGCTACAACACCGAGGAGTTCCTCCGCGAGATAACCGAGACGAAGTGGATCTCGCTCCAGCGCGAGCCGCGCGAGTATCCGTTCTGAGGCTGAGGGCTCAAGCGGCCCGCCCGCTCGCGACGATCGCCGATTTTTTGCGTCCGATTTCACCTCGAGTACTCCGACCCGGCCCCCGGCTCGACCCCGAATCCTAATTATTCGTGCCGGCGAATCGGGGTATGCGCGTCGAACTCGATCGACCGGCGGTTACGGAAGAGACGGGTACCCGTCATCACCCCGCCGCGGTGTACCTGCTGGGCGACGAGTCGGCCGGCGTCACGGGCGTGACGGTGACGGCGGCGGGTGACGAGATCGGCACCCTCTCAGAGCCGAGGCAGGTCCGAACCGGCGTCCACGAAGGTGGGTGGACGGTCGATGCAATCGCCGGCACCTTCGAGTCCGTGGCAGACGGCTATGACCTCGAGCGGACCGCTCGATTCCTATGACTACCCGGATGAAAACGGATGACGGATGAACGAGTCCCACGGCGCTATCGCGCCCCGGCTAGTGGCTCAGTTGGCGGTCGATTCGACGCTGGCTTCGAAGATCTCCTTTGCAGGGAAGGCGGTGCGGCAGTCCTCGCAGACCATCTGGCGCGCGATCGCGTACTCCCAGAGCTTTCCGCCGCAGTCTAGGCAGTCAAAGTGCGCTCGGACAAATGGGTCCTCGTCGACGTAAGGGTTGTCGAACTCGGCCATACGCGAATCCTATGGCGACGATCTATAAGAGTATTGCCCAGTCGTCGGCTCCCGCAGGACGAGATGGGCGTCCTCGACCCTCGATCGAGCAAGGTCAGATACTCGTTACTCGGAGGCCTCGGCCTCGGCGTAGAAGTTCATCGACCGGAGAATTGGCTCGTCGGTCATGCCCAGCAGGATCGCCTCGTCGTCGGGTTCGTGGTGGTGTGGCGCGTCCGGTGGTACCACGAAGATGTCCCACTTGTCCCACTCGAGGGCCTCGTCGTCGACGTGGGTCACGCCTTCGCCTCCGATGACGAAGTAGACCTCCGTCGAGTTGTGGAAGTGAGCGTCCGTCGCCTCCTGCAAGAGTTGGGCCCGGAACGACATGGTCGGGAACAGCGGCGGCTCGGCCGTGGCCGGATTGACGTATGTGAGGCTGAACCCGTCGTAGGGGTCCGGGTCGTCGTTGTCGGCGTACTGGCGGAGCGACTCAAGCATCTCGTCCCAGTCGAAGCGGTACGGCGGCGTCGGCTCCTTGTTCCCCTGGAACGGGCCGGGGATGGAACCGTCGTCCTCCTCGTTGACGGGGCGACCGCGACCGTACTGGGAGGCCCAGTAGCCCTGGGTCTTCGTGACCGGCTGGCGCTCGAGTTCGTGGTTCTCGAAGACGTGGGTGTTGTTCAGCGTGTCGAGGAACAGCGGTAGGTCGAGGACGTCAAGCCACGCGGCCGTCTTGTCTGAGTCGTTGACGTGATCGTGCCACTCCCACTGAGGCGTCGTGATGAGGTCGTTGTCCTTCATCGGGAACTCCTCGCCGGCGACGACCGTCTTCATCTCCTCGTGCCCGTCGATGGTGAACCGGAGGGCACTGGCGGCATGACGGTGCGACGGCGCGGTCTCACCGGGCGAGACCGTCTGGATGCCCACGTAGATCGTGTTCGAGATCGCGTTCTGGGCGTTGATCGGGACGGCAACCCGCCGCTGGAACCCTGGTGGGAGGTCGGCGATCGGGACATCCTCCTCGATGCCGTCGATGGCGGCCTTGATATCCTCCCACTTCCAGATGTTTGGCTCGAGGTTGTCGAGGAGGTTGCCCATGTCCTGTTCGACTTCCCAGAGTGGGCAGAGGTCGTTCTGCTCGAGGATACTCCGCGTATCGGAACTCAATTCTAGAAGTTCCTCTGGCTCTTGCTGTGCCATAGTTGCGTATTTGTCAAACGGTACCATAAGTGTGTGGGGGCCATCGAACGCCCCGTGAGCGATCGAAGCGGACTCGATCATTCCATCCAATCGCCGCACAGTTCGCCGGTCAATCCGACTGATTCGTCACTGATCGAGAAGGAATTATTTATGTGCCCGTGTGACAGTGAGCCTATCATGCAATTCGTCAGGTTCAATAACGACCGACTGGGCTTGCTCACCGACGACGATGGCGTCATCGACGTCACTGATCGCCTCGGCCTCGAGACGAACGACCCGCTCAAGGAGTACGCGAAGGAGGGCCTCGACGCCAGCGAGTTCGCGGACGAGGATCCCGACTACGACCTTGAAGAGGTACGCGTCGAGTCGCCCGTCCGCCGGCCCGGAAAGGTCATCGCCGCGCCACTGAACTACGAGAACCACGTTCGGGAAGCCATCGCCGACAAGGACATCGTCACCGAGGAGTGGTTCACGATCGAGGACAAGGGCTACTTCCTCAAGGCGCCTTCGAGCGTCGCTGGCCCCGAGGACGGCATCAAACTCCCCTTCAATGACCGCCGCGTCGACCACGAGATCGAACTTGCCTTTGTGATGGGCGAGGAGGTAAAGGATGTTCAGAGCGACAGCGTATGGGACGCGATCCTCGGCTACACCATTCTCCTCGACGTCTCCGTCCGGGGGGATCAGGACCGCTCAAACCGCAAGTCCTACGACACGTTCACCATCATCGGCCCGCGCATCGTCACTCCCGATGAGGTCGGCGACCCGCACAACCTCGAGATGGAGCTCAAGCTCAATGGTGAGACCCGCCAGCAGGAGAACACGGGCGACATGATCTACAGCTGCGCCGATATCGTCGAGTACGCTTCGATCGGGATGACGATCGAAGCGGGCGACATCATCACGACTGGAACACCCGAGGGCGTCAGCGCGATCACCAGTGGGGACACGATCGACGCTGAAATTGAGAATGTCGGCTCGATGATGGTAGAGGTCACCGAACGCGACCTCGCGTTCGAAGATATCCACGTCGAGAAGAGCCAGCAGGACGACTGACCGAACTCGTCGCACCGCCGCTGCAGTTACCGCTATCCGTTTTTCAGGTCGTAGACAGAGAGATCCGATCGTTTGAGTTCGGTTCCACGAGGGAAAATCGAACCTCCGTTTCCGGTTCGCCGTGACGGCGGCACCGTCAGTTCTTCGCGTCTGCTACGTCATTCGACTCGAGCGTCACGAGCGCGTCGAGTGCCACCGCGTCGTCCGACCGCGCCAGCAGCGGGTTGACCTCGAGTTCGCCGATTTCCTCGTGCTCGACCAGCAGATCGCCGACCGCGACGACCGCCTCGGCAACGGCGGCCCGGTCGACCGCCGGGGCGCCGCGGTAGTCGTCGAATAGCGGCGACGCTTCAAGTTCACGGGTCATCTCGACGGCCTCGGCGATCGAGATCGGCGCGATCCGGTGGCTCACATCTCGGAGTACCTCGACGGCAATCCCGCCGAGGCCGACGACGACGGTCGGGCCGAACGACGGGTCGCGCGTACCGCCGACGATCACCTCGAGTCCAGCCTCGAGGTCGACGCCCTCCTCGATGAGGACCGTTGCCTTGAGGTCCCGCTCGTCGGCCGCTTCGAAGATCTGCTCGGCGGCCGTCCTGACCGACCCCGCGTCCTCGAGGCCGACTACCACTCCGGCGCCGTCGGCCCACTCGCTCTTGTGGTGGACTGCTGACGAGGCGACCTTTGCGACGACGGGGTAGCCGATCCGTTCTGCAGCCTCGACGGCCTCGTCCGGCGAGTCGATCGTTTCACCCTCAGGGATGGCAACGCCGCGGTCGGCGACCAGTCGCTTCGCCTCGGACTCGGTGAGCGCGGAGCGGCCGTCGGCGAGCGCTGCTTCGATCGAACCGTCTATTCTAGTCATCGGCTCACCTTCTCTGCCACGACGTCCGGTTCGGCGTTTCGCAGCGCGTACCGCACGAGGGCCGCGACGGCGTCGGCGCCGCGCTCGGGCGTCCGGTAGACCGGAATTCTCAGTGCCTCAAGGTCCGCGAGTTCGTTCTGCAGCGCCGCGTCGGGGCCGCCGCTGGCGAAGACAATAGGCTTGTCGACCTCGTCGACAAGGCCCTCAAGGGTCCCCGTCGGGTACCCGAGCGCACGCTCGTACAGCTCGTAGACCATGACGATATCCACGTTCTCGTCGCGCGCGACGGCCGCGACGACGTCGCCGAACTCAGGCATCGGCCGCCCGGTGTCGACCGGGTTTGCCGAGTAAGTCATTCCGGGGAGGATCTCCTCGACGGTCTCCCGGGTCTCGTCCGTGAGCATCGGAAGCTCCGCCCCGGCGGCTTTCAGGCGGTCGGTGATGGCGATCCCCGGCCCCGCCTGGGCGGTAACGACGCCGACGTTCGGCCCGTCGGGGCGCGGGCACGACGACAGCGACTTCCCCGCGTCGAGCAGTTCCTGGACCGAGCGAACCGTCGGGACGCCGTACTGGGCGAAGCCGGCCTCGTACAGTTCGTACCGCCCGGTTAGCGCGCCCGTGTGGGACTCGGCGAAGTCGCCCACGTCCTGCTCGCCGACGTTGTAGGCGACCACCGGCGTCTCTGTCGCGTGGCAGGTCTCGAGGAGGCCGCGTGCGTGGTCCGTCCCCTCGATGTGCAGCAGGATGGCGTCGGTCCGGTCGTCCGCGTCGAAGTGTTCGATCGCCTCTTGGAAGCCGACGTTGGCGCGGTTGCCCAGGCCGACCATTGCCGAAACGCCGACCCCCTCATTCTCCGCGCGGAACGCGAGGGAGTAGGCGAGGCCACCGCTCTGGGCGACGACCACCAAGTTCCCTGCAGGGATCGCCTCGACATCGGTCGCGAACGTCGCGTAGAGTTTCTCCGAGGGAAGCAGGAAGCCGCTCGTGTTCGGCCCCAGCAGGTGGACGCCACCCTCGGTCGCGGCCTCGATCAGTCGCCGCTGCAACCGCTTGCCCTCCTTGCCCGCCTCGGCGAAGCCGCCGGCGAAGATGACTGCGCCGCCGATCCCCGCCGCACCGCACTCCTCGACGACGTCCGGGACGACCGGCGCCGGCACGCACAGCAGCGCGAGGTCGACGGCGTCGTCGATGTCGGTCACGGAGGACACGAACTCCCGGTCGAACACGGTCCCCGACGCCGACGGGTTGACCGGGTACACCGGCCCGTCGAACTCGACGGCGTTGCGCATCGCTTCGTAACCAATCTTTCCGGGTGTCTCCGAGGCCCCCACCACGGCGATTCCGCTCGGGTCGAATAGGCTCGTCACGGCCATACGAACGGTGTCGAATCAGTGGGGCAAAACGTTTTCCCCCACCGATCTCGCCCTCGGGCGCCCCATGGCGCGTTCCGACCGCTCCTCGGAAGGGGATTGCAAACGGGCCGAACTGACGGCTCGCTCCCTGATCAGGGTTTCCCCGCGAACTCGACGAATGCCTCGAGTTTGTCCCGCGCCCCCGAAAGCACCGACGAGCCGTAGGAGACCAGCCCCGCCTCGAACCCGTAGTTGAGGAGGCGTTCGAGGCTCTCATCGGCACGAGTCAGGTCCTCGGAGTAGACGGCCGTCGGGAGAACGAAGTAGCCCTCTGGCAGGCCGCGCGCGTCGGAACCAAAGACGGCGTCCCCGAGCACGGCGCGGTCGTTCGTCTCGTCGATCAGGGCGTGATGTTGAGGCGTGTGCCAAGGCTGTGGACAGCCTCGAACACCCCGACCTCGTCGCCGTCCGAGACCCGCTGGTCGACGAGCGCGTCGTCGACGTCCGTTCCCTTGGGACGAAGGTATCGACGTTGTACTGCTTGACCACGGCCTCGATCCCTCCGACGTGGTCGCTGCCGCCATGGGTGATCACGATGCGCTCGGGGTCGACGCCGAGGTGCTCGGGCGCCTCGAAGAGGACGACTGTCGTGTTCGGTAACCCCGTGTCGACGAGCGTCGGGACGTCGGCGTCGAAGAGGAATGCGCGGTAGCGGGCCGATCCGTCGTCTTGCAGGGTGACGTCGTAGACTTCGGGCAGTCGTTCGACGTACATCAGCGTACCCGTATGCCGCGAGATGGTATATAACGAGTGGCGACCCGCGTCCGGTCTCCGGCGGCCGTGCGGTCGCCTACGTCCCGAAGAATTCCTCGTGGACCGTTGCCCGCTCGATGGTCCCTGTGTCGGTTCGCGGGAGCGATTCGTCCGTCACCGCGTACTCTCGCGGTCGCTTGAAGTTGGCCAGGTTGTCGTGCTCCTTGCAGAATCGGTCGAGTTCGTCGACGTCAACCTCCGCCGATCCGTCGGTGCAGAGCACGCTCGCCACGCGGTGGCCCCACTGCTCGTCCTCGAGGCCGATCACAACGGCCTCCTCGACCGCCTCGTGGCCCTCGAGGATGTCCTCGACCTCTTCGGGGTAGACGTTCTCGCCGCCGCTGACGATCATGTTGTCGATCCGACCGACGATGTAGAGGTAGCCGTCCTCGTCGACCTCGGCGCAGTCGCCCGTTCGGAGCCAGCTGTCGACGTATGTCCGCTCGCTCTCCTCGGGATGGTCCAGGTAGCTGGTGCTCATTCCAGGACTGCTGGCGATGATCTCGCCAATTTCGCCCGGTTCGACTGTCGCCGTCGGATCGGGATCCTCGTCGGGATCGGCGGCCTCGACGACGCGAAGTTCCCACGTGAACGACTCCTTGCCGATCGTCCCAGTGTGTTCGTCCTGCACCGACGGGTGGGCGAAAGTGAGGTTCGGACCGCCCTCAGTCAGCCCGTAGGTGTTGTACACGCCGTCGGTCAGATACTCGGAGGCATTCTCCACGAGTGATTCGGTCACGATCGAACCGCCTGTTCGGATGTATGAGAGGGTGTCGATGTTGTAGCCCGATTCCGCCTGCGCGTCGGCCAGCACGTGCAGTTGTGTCGGGACCGCGAGCATCCCCGTCACGTCGTACTCCTCGACGAGACGGAGCGCCTTGTCAGGGTCGAAGTCCGACTGGACGACCATCGTGGCGCCGGCCATGAGGTGCGGGAGGATCCACGCGTCGGTCGTCACCATGTGGTACCAGGGCGTCGTGACGAGCGCGGTGTCCGTCTCCTCGATGGACATCTCCATGACGACCTGCATGGCGCCGTACCACATCTGTTCCTGGTCGAACAGCACCCCCTTCGGCGTGCTCGTGGTCCCGCTCGTGTAGAAGACACCGTGCTCGGACGCCGGATCGGGTTCGACCGGCTCCATTGACGCGCCCGCGATCACGTTCTCGTAGTCCTCGACGTTCTCCCGGTCGATCGCCTCCACGCCCGCGTGGATCCCCGTCTCGATCGCCGTCCGATCGAGCACCTCGAGGGCCTTCTCGGCGTTCGCGTCGTCGAACAGCAGTACCGCCGCCTCCGTTGGCTCGAGCATCGCCGCGAGGGTGCTGGGGCTGTCGCGGAACGGCAACTGGACGTTACCAATCCCCCGCTTTTGGCTCGCGAGCATGGCCTCGACGGCCATCGATCCGGTGAGCGCGAGCGTCGCGATGCGTCGATCCGGCGCACGCTCGTTCAGCGCGTTCGTGAGTTGGGTCGTTCGGTCGTCTAGTTCCCCGTACGTCATCGATCGCCCATCGTCGGTCACGAGCGCCGTCTTCGACGAGTAACACCGGACGGTTCGCTCGAACGTATCAATGTACTTCATCGGTGTGGTCGCCTATGTGTGTGACCGGCTACCGAAGGTATTAATTATTATGATGGCCCGTCGTTTGATGGGTGTCGTTGCTAAGCGATTCCGGGGATCGAATCCGACCCGAGGCGCCGCCGAACGGGATCAATTATGCTTCTCGACTCCATACGGGCGAGCGTGCACGAACGATCGCGCCGATCACGGCTTCGGAGGACGACCCGTGGGCTCGCCGCGCACGTCCAGCTGGTGTTCTTCCTACCGGGCGTCGCGATGTCGTTTTTCGGCGCCCTCCTCGCCGGCGATGTAACGGTCTCGACGGCGGCCGTCCACGGCCTCGCTATCGGACTCGCCATCTACGTGGCTCACCTCAAGGACGGCTACGTCGACTACTATGTCAGGGAGGAGGACCTCGACAACCCCCTCTCGCCAACCGAGATCCGGGCTGCTATCGGCGTCTCGAGCGCCACGTTCGTCAGCTGCGTCGCGTTTCTCTGGGCGACTACCGGCACCGTCCCGGCGGCGCTCACCGCGCCACTCGTTGTCCTCGGCCTCCTCCATGCGCCCCACCTCGACGCTGCCCCCGCCACCGGCGTCCTCGACTATCCGCTCGGGATTTCCCTCGCGATCGCTGGCGGCTACGCGACTCAGACCGGCGCGCTGTCGGCGCAGGTGATCGCGATCGCCGCCGTCTTCCTCCCGCTGCTTGCGGGGATCAACGTCCTGCTCGACCTACTCGACTACGACCACGACCGGCGCGTCCCGAAGCGGACGATTCCAGTTGTCGTCGGCCCTGACGCCGCCCGCCCCGTCGCCTGGGCGTTTGTAGTCGCCGCCGTCGCCCTGCTCATCTTCTCGAGCGCGCTGGGGATCCTCCCGCCTCAAGCCGCACTCGCGGGCGTCTTTCCCCTCGGCGCCGCGGTCGCCTGCGTCATGGGCGGGCTCGCGACCGACCGCGCCGTCTCCCTGTTCATTGGCTCGACGTACCTCTTCGCCGCCGCGCTGTTTTTCGCGCTCCGCCCCGGCCTGCTCCCCTGATCCGACCGCAATCTCCGTTCGAACTGCCGGCTAGCCGTAAACGAGGCGGAGTTCGATGTCGTCGACCGCCTCGAGCAACGGTTCGGAGAGCTCCCTTTCGATCCGTTCTTCGGTGACCCGGTTCGCGGCGCCGGCGATTGCCACCGCCGCGACCGGCCTCCCGTCCCGAATGGTCGGCGTCGCCAGGGCGTGCAGCCCGCGCAGATCCTCCTGGAAGTTCACCGCGTACCCCCGCTCTCGAACCCGCTCGAGTTCGTCGAACAGCGTCTTCCGGTCGGTGATCGTGTTCTCGGTTCGCGCCGGGAGCCCGTGCCGATCGACGAAGTCCCGCACCTCGCGTTCGGGCAGGTGGGCCAGGATCGCCTTGCCCGCCGAGTTGGCGTGGAGTGGGACCCAGTTCCCGATCGTCGAATCGAAGGAAAACGACTCGTTTCGCGGGACCCCGTAGACGAACATCCCCATGCCGTTCTCAGGAACGATGAGCCAGACGGTCTCGTCTACGTCAAAGGCCAGTTGGTCGATCCGTTCTTTCGCTGCGTGGTAGACCTCGTGTTCGTTCCGGACGGAGACGCCTACGTTAAAAAACTGCAGGCCGAGTCGGTAGCGGCCGTCCTCGTTGACGACGTACTTGTGGCGCTCGAGGCTGACGAGGTGCTTGTGGACCGTACTCTTAGCGAGATTGAGCCGGTTCGCGAGTTCCGTCACGCCGGCGCCGCCCGTCTCCCGCAGGGATTCGACGATAGAGAACAGCGTTTCGTTCGATTTGATGGAACGTCCATTCGTTTCGTCTCCTTCCATAAGCATCCGCTACGGAGACCGGGAATATAATCCATTCCCTATGATTCATGTCGACCTAACGAGAAGAAAACGGCGACGTTCGCTCTGATGAAACGCACTGTCGGCCGCCGGGGAGTGGGAACAGTGCGGTTGACCCACCGGTGCTATACAGATGTATGAGTGTAAAGCTTCTGCGTTATAGTTGTTTATCCGACACGATTTGGCGATCTGCCGCGGATCGATGTGTTTCACGACAGCGAACGAAGTTTGCTTATGGTTGTCAAACCAGTCGTTCACATACTGGAGTCCGGCGGGTCGACCGGTTACAGACGAGTGTTCTGCATCCGGTTGACCGATCGGCGTCTCCGAAGCCTGCTATCTTTTTGGGTCGGGCCACCAATCCACGCACATGGTATCTGCCTCGAGTCCGGGCGCCGAAGAGACTATGAAATCGCTCGTTGACGATCTCCTCGTCCGCGACGCCGCTGCGCACGCGCGAGCCATCGAATGGCTCGCGAACCTCGGCGACCGACGCGTCGTTCCGCACCTGATCGAGGTGCTGATGATCCACGAGATCGGTTCGAACTGGGACCGCTTCGGCTTCCCTGAGGTCCTGCGCGACCACAGTCCGCCGCGGTACCTCGAGCTTCCTGAAGCTCGTTGGCCCGGTGCACTGGCTGCGCTGGGGACGATCGCTGAGCCGGATTACGACTCACCGTACGCCTGGGTCGAATGGGAGAGCTGGTACTCCCAGGAGGAGATCGAACCGCTCGAGGGATTCGACGAGTGGAAGCTGCAACTCTACCGGTCGTACCTGCCGCCGGTGGGTCGGTTGCTTGACGCCGAGCCCCGGACGTTCGATCTGCAGGACGTCCGCTGGGGGAACTGCGACCCGTCATTCCTGGCGGCGTGTAACGAGCCGGCGTTCGTCCCGGGCGACGCCGTCACGGCATTCGATGGCGAAGGTGAGGGCGGAGACGAAAGCGGTGTCGCGAACGGCGCCCACACCGGCGCGCGCGACGACGTCGAACGGTACCTCAAATCCGAGGATGTCGTCTTCGGCTTCATCGTCAATAACGTCGCCTATGCCGTCCCGCAGTGGGTGCTGTTCCCCCACGAGCTGGCGAACGTCACCCTTAAGGGGGTCCCGCTCTCGCTTACCTACTGCACGCTCTGTAACGCGCCCATTCTCTACAATCGTCGCGTCGGCGACCAGACGCTGACGTTCGGGAGCACCGGGATGTTGCTGGCCGGGAACAAGATCATGTTTGATGAGGAGACTGAGAGCCTCTGGAGTCAGCACCGGGGCGTCCCGATCGCCGGCGAGTACCTCGAGGAGGGCGTGCAACTCGAAGTCGAACCGGTCTCGCAGACGACGTGGGACGAGTGGCGCGAGACTCACCCCGACTCGCTCGCGCTCGACATCCACACAGGGTACGACTTCGACTACCGCCACTACGAGGATAACATCGGGTTCTTCCGCTACTATTGGAACGACGAGAGCGCGATCCAGCCGGGCCTGCGGACGGCCGAGGGGGACCTGCCCGAGAAGACTGCCGTCTACGGCGTGACGAGCGACGACGGGGAAACCGTCCGCGTCTACCCCGTCGAGGAAGTGCCGAGAGAGGGCGTCTGGACCGACGAGGTCGACGGCCGAGAGGCGGTCGTGGTCCGGGATGCGACAGACGACGTGGCCGTCTACGAGGCACCGCCGGCGTCGCTCGAGCGCGACGGTGAGACCCTCGTCGACGCGGAGGGCAACAGCTGGCGGCTCGAGCCCAAAGTGCTCGTCAGGGAGGACGGTCGAGAGCTGCCGCGGATCCCCGGCCGTCACGGCCTTTTCTTCGCGTTCCGGTCCCAGTACGAGACCGTTGAGATCGGCTCGGACGCTAACTGAACGCGCCGCGGCTACCCCACGAGGCCCGGTCGACGTAGTACTCTGGCCGGTCAGCGGCCCAGGCTTCGAACCGTTCCTCGGTCACCACGTGGGGGACGACGAGGTCGTCGTTTTAGGCAGCCGCCAGGTCGTCGGCAGTCGTCAGCACCGATTCGGCGACCTCGTCGTCGTCCACCACACACAGGATCGCCATTTGAATTCGAATATCCGCCCACCCTACTACGCGTTTAGGTGGACAGAGACGCGCGATCCAGCGTTCGCGGCCGACCGGCGACGGACGGAGAGAGGTCGGCTCCCAGCGACCAACCCCGACGCCAACTATTTACCGAACCGCTCCAAGGGAGATTCCATGGGTGGAGATACCAATCCACACGAGGCTGATCCGCTCGCGATCGAACCGGAGCGCGTGCTCGAACTGGATGTCGAGGTTGACGATCCGATCGATATCGGCGACATCGGCGACGGCCGGCGGCGCATCATCCCCATCACCGGCGGCACAGTATCCGGCCGGATCGACGGCGAGGTCCTCGACGCCGGCGCCGACTACCAGCTGTTCCGCGAGAATCGGGCGACAGAACTGGTTGCAAAGTACGCCGTCGAGACCGATGCGGGCTCTCTCGTCTACGTCGAGAACCGCGGGATTCGCGTCGCCTCGCCGGAGACGAAAGAACGCCTCCGCGACGGGAAGCCAGTCGACTCAGAGGACATCTACTTCCGATCAGTCCCCGAGTTCGAAACGGCCGACCCAGACCTGAAATGGCTCGAGCGGAGCGTCTTCGTCGCGTCGGGGATCCGTCGGCCGTACGGCGTGAAGCTGGCGGTGTATCGGATCGACTAACCGCCGATCAGTTCGCCCGATCCCCCTTACCGTCGTTGACGTAGACAATACCATCTTCAACGATCACCTCGTACGACGGCAGGACGATCCGCTCGTCGGCGACGTTCGTTCCCATCTCGAGGTCGAACGCCAGCTGTGACAGGAGCAGGAGATGATCTTCTTGTCGGAGAACCCGTGCTCAACGCGCTCACTGGAGCCGACGTACTCGCCCCCGAGTTTCCGCAAGACGGGGCCCGTACAGACCGGCCGCCGTCGTGCGGGCACCGGTTGCGGAACGCATAGAACTTCCCGTCGGCCCTGACGATGCCAACCTTGACGCCGCTCACGTCGACGAGTTCGTGGTCGCCGTCGTCGAACTCGTCGGCGCGTTTGACCCTGACGAAGCCGCTCCGGCTCATAGGCCGAACATCTCCGGCGCGTTCTTCCTCGGTCAGCGTCGCCGTCTCGCCGTCGATCCGAAGCCGCGAGAACACCGGTACAACCCCCTTGCCGTGTTCGCCCGCGACCGGACAGGAGACGTTACACGGGTGGATCTTGCACAACATCCGATCGCGTACGCCGTCCGCGCTGTCTCGGACAGTGAGTAGCCGAGGAACTGGTCGCGCGGCCAGTCCAGCTGCTCTCACAGGTGGTGTGTGATCTGATCGATCGGGTTCGTCACCACGATCGTGAGAACCGGGTCAAACGGTCACATGCGCTCTGCGACATCGTCAACGATCGACCGGTTCGCCTCGAGTTCTGCTTCACGCACGTCGCGGTCCGTGGCGTCGTCAGGTCGGGGCGCTGCAGCGGTGTAGACGAGGACGCCAGGTTGAGGTCGCCCAGATCGTCGACATCGACCTCGCAGGCGGTGCCGAACGACGCGGCCTCTCAGGGCCGACCGGCGCGTCTGTCGAGTGGTAGGCGGCGTTGGTGACGTCGATCGTCGGGTCCCTCAAGACCAGCGTGTAGGCGACGGTCCCACCGATGGTGCTTGCGCCGCCGATGAGTACTACGTGCCTGGGTCACAATTCACATGAGGATGTGGATCGTCGAGTCAGTTAAACGAACACGATCGTCCGTCGCTCGCGAACGGCCGACGGCAGCTTAGGTCCATCGGAGGACCCGAGCGCGCAGCAGTCGCAGTCCGCGGTCGAGGGCGAACCCGACGATCATGATCGCGATAAGTGTCGCGTACACCTGTTCCGAGCGGAACGATCGGACCCCCAGGATCTCGAGGTGGCCCAGCCCGCCGCCGCCGGCGACCATCTCGAAGACGAACGTGATGATCAGCGAGATTGGGAGGGCGATCTGGATCCCCGAGATGATCCCAGGCGCGGCTGCCGGGACGACCACCTTTCGGAGCAGTCTCCGATCTGAGGTGCCCATCATCCGGGCCGACCAAACGAGGTTCTCGTCGACGTCCCGTGTCGCGTTGCGGGCGTTGATCGCCACTGGCCAGAAGCAGCCGACCGCGATGAGGAGGATCTTCGAGAGGTCGCCCGTCCCGAACCAGAAGATGAACACCGGCACGAGAGCGATCACCGGAACCGGGTAGCCGACCTCGATGATCGGATCCCAGAACCATGCCGCGATCCGGTTGCGCGCGCTCAGCATGCCGACGACGACCCCAAGGACGCACGCGATTACCAGTCCGGCAAGCGCGCGCCGAACCGTCAGGAACGTCGCCTCGAGCAGCCGGCCCGAGACCGTCAGCTCGTAGAACGTCTCGAGCACATCCGTTAGCGGCGGGAGGAAGTAGTAGTGCACGAAGCCGTTCTGGCTGGCGAACTCCCACAGGAGGAGCACGACCACCAGCGACGCGGTCGATTTCGCGAACTCCAGGATAGCCTCCGAACCGATCCGGCGCTCGTCTGCTACGTCCATTTGATTACCCTCCGTTCTAGCCGCTCGTACCCGCGGACGACGAAGAAGGCCGCGGCGGAGATGAGGACGAGGATGGCGAACATCGACGTGTAGTTCCCAATCTGCCCATACCGCAGGATCTCGAAGCCGATGCCCTCGTTCGACGCGATGAGTTCCGCGCTCACCAACGCGATGAAGGCAATCGGGATGGCCTGCCTGATCCCGGTCAGGATGCTCGGAAACGTCGCCGGAATAACGACTTTGAGCGGAATCTTCCACGACGGCATCCCCATCATCTGGGCCGACCAGATTAGGTTCCGGTCGACGTTGCCAGCCGCGTTGTAGCTGTTCAAGACGATCGGGAGCAGACAGGCGAGGAAGACGATCAGCACCGCCGTCGACGTCCCGACGCCCAGCCAGAGGATTGCCAGCGGAACGAGCGCAGCCTTCGGGACAGGGTAGATCAGCGCAAGAAACACCTCGAAGACGTACTCCACCGGCTTCGACCGGGCCATGCCCACGCCGAGCAGCACCCCAACGGCGATGCTCAGCCCGAGGCCGACGGCGATCCGGTAGAGCGACACCTGCAGATGCGAGACGATCTCGCCGGAGGCGAGCAACTCCCATGCCACCACTAGGACATCCGACGGCGGGGGCAGGATGTAACTCGAGACGACGAGGCCGCTCGCGAGTTCCCACAGTCCTGCGACGATCGCGATCGGGATCCACTCGAAGACGAACCAGGCGACTCGCCGAACCGGTTCCGGCGCGTTGTCGTCCAACGCGTCGAGTCTAAAGTCGGCGTGCGACATCGTTCTCAGAGTTGCGCCTCGGGTTTCGTTTCCTCCCGAAGCGATTGCCACACCTGGTTCTTCGTCTGCGTGTACTCCTCAGACATGATGATCTCCTCCCTGCTGCGCGACCGATCGATGTCGATCTCGACGGCAGTCTTCTTCGTCCCAGGGTGGCGGGTCATGATCATGACGCGCTCGGAGAGGTAGACCGCCTCCTCCACGTCGTGGGTGATGAAGATTACCGTCTTCTCGAGGCCGCTCCAGATGCCGAGCAGGTGGTCCTGGAGCGCCTCGCGCAGCGGCTGGTCAAGCGCCCCGAACGGTTCGTCCATCAGGAGGATCTTCGGGTCGTAGGCGAGCGTCCGCGCGATGGCGACGCGCTGTTTCATACCTCCGGAGAGCTCCTTCGGGTACTTGTCCTCGAACCCGTCGAGGTCCATCATTTCGATGAACCGCTGGGCGGTCGTCCGGCGCTCCTCCCTGTCGACGCCCTTCTCCTCGAGCCCGTAGGTGACGTTGCCCATGACCGTCCGCCACGGGAAGAGCGCGTAGTTTTGGAACACAACGCCGCGGTCAGTCCCCGGACCGTTGATCGGTTCGCCGTCGACCGCAATCGTTCCTGAGGTCGCCTCGAGGAAGCCCGCAACCAGGTAAAGCAGCGTGCTCTTCCCACAGCCGCTCGGGCCAACCACGCTGAGAAACTCCCCGCTCGGGACCTCGAGCGAGAGGTCGTCGATCGCTTTCGTTCGTTCGTCTCCCGACTCGTACACCTTCTTGAGTTCCGAAATCGTAACGTGTCCTTCAACCATCGTGTTCGTGTGTCGGCGTCGCGTTCGTCGGTCGTCTCTCATCGAATTCGCTGGGCGCGGCCATCGGCGTGCATTACGGGATGTAGTCGTTGGTCGCGTACTCTTCGACGTCGAACTTGTCGTCGATGAAGCCCATTTCGTCCATCTCGTCCATCGTGAACTGGAGCTTGTCCATGTCTATCTCGATATTGTCCCGGTAGTAGTCGTTCTCCGTCAGGAAGAACCCGTCCACCGCCTGCTCCGGGATGTCGAAGTGCTCGCTGGCCAGCGAGACAACCTCGTCGCGGTTCTCGAACATGTAATCGATGACCCCGACGTAGTCTTCCATCCAGGATCGGATCGCCTCTTCCTTCTCCTCGAGTGAGTTGTTCGCCGCGACGATGTAGGCGAACGGGTACTCCTCGTCCCAGACGTCCTGACTCCTGAACACCTCGTTGAATCCCTCGGCCCTCGCCTGGCCGGCGAACAGGGCTGGGTAGATGGCGACGTCGAAGATGCCGTCGTTGAGCGCCTCCGTGAACGTCGGGAAAGACTGCTCCTGGAACTCGACGTCCTCGTCGGGGTCGAGCCCGAGTTCGAGGAGTTGACGCACGTACACCGCGTGGATCCCGGTCCCCGTCGCGTTGACGCCGAGGGTCGCCCCCTCAAGGTCCTTGGGCTCCGTGATGTCGGAATCCGTGTGGGAGTAGATTGTGAACCCGAAGTGGCCCGGGTGGGCGTCCCAGAAATCCGTGGCGATCATCGTGACGTTCCCGGGAACTGCCTCCTGGGTCACCGCTGACGCATAGCTGACGGTCGTCACGAGGCACATGTCTGATTCGCCGGACGCCAGGGCGTTCAGCGAGTCAGGCGTGCTCGAGTTCTGCGAGACCTCAAGGTCATATTCGTCGCCGACATTGGGGAGTTCGTCCTGGATATCGGGGATGTCGAGCAGCGATCCAAGGTTCTCGATCGGGACGGTGAAGTTGAATCCGAGCGAGTTCGGATCGCTCCCACCCGTACACCCGGCCAAGCCTGTGAGACCGACGGTGGCAGCACCAGCACTCGCTTTAAGGAATGACCTCCTGTTCCGTGTTAGCATGGTGCTCTATATTCGCACATGCTAATAAAAAGGTTGTGATGAGTGTGTTGCGCGCGAACCGCCAGCGATTCCGGTACCGCGTTAGACGGACGCAGGGATTCGACGAGTCCCGAGAGACGAATTACCGATCGCTGTGGACGTCGACGCGGCGTTTTCGCGGCACGGGCGTCGTCGTCGCCGCGACGGTCACGACGGTGACGACCGGTGCTGTCTGGTGAGATGGTGAAAAGGCGATATTCGGTGGACTCTTCAGGAGAGCATGAAACAGCCGGCAGTAAAGGAACTCAACGCGCTCGTGCTACTCCCGTTGATCCACGTGATTCACGACGGCCTACGGAGTTACGAAGGGGCGCAGCTAGCCAAGCCGCGTCCCTGTCCCCACCGCAGGGAGATTGACTACTACAAGCACGATACACGTTACTGGCGCTTTGATGTCCTCATCACTGAGGACGGCTTTGAGGATGTGACAGTCGCCGTCCAGCGGTACCGGTACAAGCAATGTGAGAAACCGGTCGACGCAGTCCTGTCCGAGCTGTTCTACCAGGACTGCCTCTACGGCAGACCGATTGTCGACCTCTGTCTCTACCATGCCGCGGAGAATCTGTTCAACCGCGTCGAACGGATTCTCCACACCCACTACGGACTTCAGGTCGATCGGGATACGATCCAGCGCTACGGCGTGACGGTCGCCGACGAACCGCTCTTACTGAACTTCTTTTCTCTTCTGTTCGGAACGAGGACCGCCGAAGAGTTCCGAGAGAAGTACGCTGACGAACTGGACACTGAACACGTGGCTGGTCTCGTCGGTGTCGGCGACGAGACCTACCCAGCCAAGAAGGGGGCGGAAAAGGCATTGCGCGAGGACAACGCCCGGCGACGAGCCCGTGGAGAGCCGCAGAAGCCGTTTCGGACGGCTTCTGCGTCGCCAGTAGCTATCCTCCACTCGACTGTTTCGCCAGCCTCCAGCGTCGCAACACCGACTTCGAGTGGCTGCTTGCAGCCACACTCGCCGCTTCACTTGACGACGTTGACTACTGGATCGCCGATGGTAACTCTCCCTACAACGGCGCACTCGCACACCATGAATCGTGTCTCATCCACGAGTTGCGACAGGTCGTCTGGTCGGATGAGCATGTCGCAGCCCTCAGAGATGCCGGGAGGATCGAAGAGTTACAGAACTATCTGCAAGCGATATATGAGGAGCTGTTCGCATACCAAACTGCGGTACTCCGCGAGGAGTATCCGCCGCTGTGGGACGAAGAGACGAAGTCGCTTAGTGGCCCGGTCAGTACGAACGCAATCGAGGGCGGTAACGGCCGTGTTGAATCGCCATACGGAATCGGAATTCACTGTTTCACGGCACGCTTGATGTTGTAGACGACACACATCAGGGCGATTTCGCGGAACTCACGGAACCAAGAACGCGCTCGCACGGCGAAGCCGAGCGAGCGCTTGACAGCCGAGTTCACGGTTTCCGTCATAGAGCGCTGATTGTAGCGTTGTTCGTCGATTCTGGCGTTGTGCGCGTGGTCGTACGGAGCGAAGATACGATGCTTGATCAGCGGTCTGATGCCGAGTTCACGGAGTGCTTCGCGGAGCGATTGCTTGTCGTAGCCCTTATCGGCGGCCAGAGACCGCAGATCGCCCGCGTTTCGGCGGGCGATCTGCTCGGCGAGGTCTGCGTCACTTCCTTCCCGGTTTGTCGAGCAGTGTACGTCGAGGACGGCTTGAGACTCCGTATCGACGAGTTTCGTCACTTTGAGCTTCTGGACGCGGTAGCTTATTCGCTGACAGTAATGACGGCTCGCGGCTGATCGCTCGTAGAATGTGGCGTCAATAGCGCCGTGTTTCGAGGGATCGTGCAGCTGCGCCGACTGGCGCAGTAGCACTCGACAGACGCTCATACTGATCCGATCGAACGCTTTACACAACGTGGATGGACAGGGGAGATCGGCCGCGCTGAGGCCGATCTCTCCGGTTATTTGTGGCATCTCCTTGAGCAGGTCAATCGTCATCCGGTAGGACGTATCGAGGTAAATCCGCAGACAGTGGAGTGAAACGAGGGCATAGTCGGCGAATCCGCCGCCACCTTCCGGGGCGGCGGATTCGTCTCCATCGCCAGTAACGTTTTGAGCAATCGGCACAACTTCCCCAATGAAGCGGGAGATTTGCGTCATGAACACTCGCAGCCTCCCGCTTCAACTCCTTTGATTTACTGACTTGTTCCGCCGCCGTCTAGTGATTCAACACAGCCGCGGTAACTGTAACTGGCGGTTGAAGTACGGCCTTCGAATTCCGTACGTACGGTGTTAGGGGGCGCTCGCGCGTACGGCTCTGCTGACGCTCCACGATTCGATGTATGTGTTCCGCAACGGGTGTCCTCAGGAGAGTTTCGCCCACGGGTACGGCGACTTCACCTACGAGAATGTGATGGGCCGGTCGGCGTCACCGATTGGCCCGCCTCTTCACCACAGTCTCCCAAAGGTAGCAGTATAGCGTCCTGAAGCGATCAGAAACGGAAGGATGCGCGTTTCACCAATGGATACTGCACCACCGTGACGGCCCGAGCAAAGATTTATACAGCTGATCACGACATGTTGAGGCATACAATGGATGAGAGCCCACAATCAGTTACTCCCGTCAACGTGGGCGTTGACCCACTCACGCAGGGGGATCTGGAGATCGAAACGTACCGTGTGGTGCGTCCCGACGGGACGTTCGACCCCGCCCGCGTGCCGGACCTTGAGGACGATGCGTTCCGTGACCTCTACCGGTGGATGCTCCTCCAGCGCGTCTACGACGAGCGAGCGACGAAACTCCAGCGGCGGGGGCGGCTCGGAACGATCGCTCCGGGCCACGGACAGGAGGCCAGCATCATCGGGAGCGGCTACGCGCTCTCGCGGGACGACTGGATCTTCCCGTACGGTCGCGAAGCGGGCGCGCTGTTGCTGCACGGCCTCTCGATGCGCGACCTCCTCATGTACTGGCGGGGCATCGAGGATGCGTCGCGGATGGAGGGGGCGAACGTCTTCGGCATGGCGATCTCGATCGGATCGCAGGTGCCGCTCGCGACCGGTAAAGCCTGGGGGATGAAACTCGCGGGCGAGGAGCGCATCGCGTTCGCCAACTTCGGGGACGGGGCGACCTCAACCGGCGCGTTCCATGAGGGGATCAATCTGGCCGGCGTGCTCGGGGCCCCTGCCGTGTTCTTCTGTCAGAACAACCAGTACGCGATCTCGCTGCCGTTCGAGAAGCAGACGAACGCCGACACGGTGGTCCAGAAAGCCCTGGGGTACGGCGTCGATGGCATCCGCATCGACGGCAACGACGTCCTCGCGGTGTACAACGCCGTCACGACGGCGCGAGAGCGCGCGCTCAAGGGTACCCCCGTCCTGGTCGAGGCCCTCACCTACCGGCGGGCCGCCCACACGACGAGCGACGATCCGACGCGGTATCGTTCGTCCGACGAGGTCGAGGAGTGGGCGGACCGGGACCCGCTCGAGCGATACCGAGCGTTCCTCAAGGAGACCGGTCGGTGGGACAAGATCGACGAGGACGTAGTCCGCGAGGAGGTCGAGGCCGAGTTCGACGAGGCGATCGAGGCCGCCGACGCCTTCGAGGAACGCAACGTCGAGGAGATTTTCGCGTACCTCTACGAAGAACTGCCCCCCGAACTGGAGCAGCAACTCGAGGAATTGCGCGAACTGTTAGAGGGGCGCCCAGACATGTACGAGTACATCGAACAGCGGCCGAAGGGGTGATCGGATGTCTACGACTACGACCACGAACGCGACAATCATCGAGGCGATCAACGACGCGCTGTACGAGGAGATGCACAACGACGACCGGACACTCGTGTTCGGGCAGGATGTCGCCGAGTCTGGCGGCGTATTCCGGGCGACCGACGGGCTCCTCGAGGAGTACGGCTCCGATCGGGTGCTCGATACGCCCCTGTCGGAGATCGCGATCATCGGGAGCGCCGTGGGGCTGGCAACCCACGGGTTCAGGCCGATCGCGGAGATCCAGTTCTCCGGCTTCTTGCCGCCGGCGTTCGACCAGTTGGTCACGAACGCCAGCCGCATCCGGTGGCGAACCCGCGGGGAACTCGCTGCGCCGATGGTCGTCCGTACCCCCTACGGTGCGGGTGTGCGGGCACTGGAACACCACTCAGAGAGTCTCGAGGCGGTCTACGGACACATCCCGGGCCTCAAGGTGGCGATCCCCTCGACGCCCCACGACGCCAAGGGGATGCTCATCAGTGCCATCCGCGACCCCGATCCGGTCCTGTTCATGGAGCCCAAACGCGTCTATCGGTCGCTGCGCGAGGAGATTCCCGAAGGGACCTACACCGAACCGCTCGGCGAGGCCGCCGTCAGGCGTGAGGGCGAAGATGTCACCGTCGTCTCCTGGGGATCGATGATGCACATGACCCTCAAGGCGATCGACAACCTCGAGGAGCGGAGGATCGACGCCGAGGTGATCGACCTGCGGACCATCGCGCCGCTCGACCGCGAAACGGTCGTCGAGTCGGTGAAGAAGACCGGCCGCTGCGTCGTCGTCCACGAGGCGGCCAAGACCGGCGGCTTCGCCGGCGAGATTATCGCCACCATCAACGACGAGGCGCTGATGTACCTCGAGGCGCCCGTCGAGCGCGTGACCGGCTTCGACGTCCCCGTCCCGCTGCTGTCGATGGAAGACTACTACCTCCCGCAGCCTCCGCGGATCGAAGAGGCAATCGTCGAAACGGTCATGTACTGAGGATCGTCCGATTCTCACGCATCTGTACCCGGCGCGCAAGGTGTGAATAACTAACAAGTAGCACGGATTGCGGTGGCGTCGACCAGTGCGTCAGTCATGGTCGGAACGTCTCCGACGACCGCTATTCTAGGAGCAGCAGGTCGGGTTCCGTCAAGTACCGTTTGACCTCGTTCGTGAATCGTGCGGCCTCCGCTCCGTCGACCACGCGGTGATCGACGGACATCGAGATGGGAAGCGTCGGCCGGACCACGATCTCACCGTTTTCGGCCCAGGGCCGTTCCTTCAGTGCGCCGAGCGCTAGGATCCCCGACTCGGGATGGTTGATGATCGGCGTCGCGTGGTCGCCGCCGGTGGCGCCGATATTGGTGATCGTAAAGGTACCCCCGCGCAGTTCCTCCACCCCGATCGTCCGCTCCCGGGAGCGTCGAGCCTTGTTCTCTATCTCCCGGGCGATCTTGAGGAGCCCCTTCCGGTCGGCGTCCTCGATCACCGGAACCATAAGGCCGGCGTCGGTCGCGACGGCGGTCCCGACATGGTACTCATCGTGGAGGAGGATCTCCTCGCGCTCCTCGTCGAGTTTGGCGTTGATCGTCGGCACCTCCTTCAGCGCCGCAACGACGGCCTTGACCGCGAATGGCAGGTACGTGAGCTTAACTCCCCGCTCCTTGGCAGTCTCCTTGAGGCGGGCACGCGTGTCGACAAGCGCCGACACCTCGACCTCGTCGTGGTGGCTCACGTGCGGCGCGGTATACTTCGACGCCGCCATCCGCTCGCCGATCGTCCGCCTGACGCCCGCGTAGGGGATCTGGTCGCCCGGGGCTGGCCCGTCGGACGCGTCAGATCGGCCGGCCGCGGGTTCGGGCATGCCGCCCGCCGCCGGTTCTGTTCCCGCAGCTCCAGTGCGGTCGCCTCGGACGTACGCGTGAATGTCCGCCGGCGTTACGTACGCCTCGCCGACCCGTTGCTCGCTCGCCGGTATGTCGTCGATGTCGACGCCTTCCTCGCGGGCGAGCTGGCGCGTCGCCGGCATCGCCAGCGTTCGCTCGCGGCTGGCCGGCTCAATACCCTCGAGCAATGCTGCGCCACCGCTACTGGTCAGAGCCCAGGGGTCGTCTCGATCGACCCCAGGGGAACTCTCCGCGGTGGCTTCGGCGTCAGCTCGAGCTGGTTCGTCGTCGTCCGTCGCGACGACCGATTCGGAGGCCGCCTGGTCGGCGCCAGCGACGGATTCCCCTGCCGCTTCGCGGACGTCCCGCTTGGAAAGGCGACCGTTGGGATTCCTCCCTTGGAGGGCAGCGAGGTCGACGCCACGCTCGCGAGCGAGGCGCCGGACGCTTGGAGGCGCGAGCACGCGGCCGGCTGGAATTGACGGGGCGTCCGCGTCGTCCGAATCCGCCTCGGACGCCTCGACGGTGGATTCGCCCCCCGACGCGGTGCTGTCGCCGGCCTCGTCGGGCCCCACCTTGGTCGAGCCGCCTTCGCTCGAGGCGTCGTCGTTGTTATTCACATCGACGTCGAAGACGACGAGCACCTCGTCCACAAGGATCGTCTCCCCCTCCTCGGCACACAGTTCCTCGACGACACCATCGTACGGGGATGGGATCTCGACGAGCGCTTTGTCCGTCTCGACTTCGGCGATCGGTTGCTCCTCCTCGACGTACTCGCCCAGTTCGATGAACCAGGTGACGAGTTCACCTTCAGCGACACCCTCGCCTACGTCGGGAAGCGCAAACTCCGTTCTGACCATGTGACTGTAACTCATACGTACGAGAGCATTTAGTCTTCGATCCGTCGAGCGCCTCGCGTTCGCCGCCGAATCGGCTGCTCGACGTGCCGGCCACGGTCGACTGTATTACCTTCCCGAACGGCCGTCCGTCAGGCGCTGTTCAGATTCGGATGAAGAGTGAGACGGCGCGATTTGCTAGTGGGCCAGGAATTGACCGCCTCATTGAATCTATCCGCGGCATTCAATTAGAGTTTGTGGAGCGTGAGGCGACACTGCGCGAATTAAGGAAGTTGAGTATCCCGCTTTATTTGGCAGAATCATCACTCTCATATACTATCTCTATCTTAGAGATGTTCAGTGTCAACTAGATATCTTCTGTACCTCATTCACGATGTAGGCTTTTCTCAGAACATGGTTGTATCAACAACGCAACCACAATAACATGATAGGGAATTTGTTCATTAGGGGCGACAGACTGGATCACCCAACTCTTCGACTAGTGGGTTGTCCTTGGCTGGGTCGCTACTCAATGTCCGTTAAGTCGAGTTTCCCGCGCCAGCGGTATCGCCAGACGCTTCAAACGACCGTCCGGCTGATGAGCGCGCACAGAACGAGAGGAACGAACACGAGTAGCTCACTTTGAGAGTCGCTGATACCCGTTTCGTACGAGTATTCCTAGTCCTATAATAGTCCAGATAATCCACCAAGAGAGACAATTGAGCGTACAAGGTCAAACGTAGGAAGGGGAGTATATCGGCCAAGCATGAGTAATACTACCGCTATGGCCCAAAGGAAGCTCGCTCCAGTTACGGCTAGATAGATACGACGCATATTCTAGATTCTAGACCACTGCCACTTATTATTATTGAAGTAACACGAGTGACGCTGTATCGTTACTCTTTACTAAGATATCTCACTAGTAAGTCCTTCACCTGTACTAACGGTTCACTACGGAGTCCAATTGTCCCGTGACCAATTCTATGACACGCTCAGATTGGGCCACTAGAAGGGGTGAATCAGTCTTATTCAACTGAAGCGGTAGCGCGGAGTCCCCTTTCTTAAGGAACGAGCGAAGCGAGTGAGGAGGAAGGGGAGGAGCGCGTTCGTGCGGGCTACAGACATCGACGTATAAGTAGACATAGAATTACATTGTCTCCTTATCGACAATATCGGTGATCTCCTGGGCGGTCGAACTGATTCGCCAGAGTCGTTCCTGGATCGCCTCGGGATCGTCGTTCTCCCACGCGGCAAGATAGAACGCTGACCCGCTCGTATCCAGACCGAAGAACCGACCAACGATGTATGCGACGGCTTCCGCTTCGACCTCGCGTTTCAACCGTTCGGCCTCGTCGTCGACCTCGAAATGGAGCAGGGCATGGGCGTACTCGTGCAGCAGCGTAACCACAAGGTCGGCCTGGTTCGGCCGGGCTTTCGCTTCGACGACCGGCGTAAGATCGTGGACACTCCGCTGCGTGCAGACGCCCTTCGCGTCGCCATGCTCCCAATCGGCAGCGTCGACGATGCGAACCGTCACGCCGAGCGCATCCGCTGCCGCTGTGAGTGCGGGTGCGAGGTCCTCAGCGTCGCCTGTTGCCTCTGTTTCTAGTTCGGGAAGCGGTTCGCCCTCGGTCTGGGAGATGTCGAAGACGGCGGTCGGTTTGAACCCGACGAGGCCTTTCGACCACTCCTCCGGCAGCGTTTCGTTGTACTCACAGCCGATTTTCTCGTGGTAGCTGGGCGAATTCAGACCTGTGCTCGCTCTCGCCGCTACGTGGTGAGAGGCAGTTGTCGTGGGAGTTGTCGTCGTGGGCACGGAGAGCGATTATCGAGAACATCGAGTACCGTGCCGATATCGCAGGCGTCCATGTCGAACGAGTGTATGCAGGGAACACGAGTCGGTCGTGTCCTCGGTGCGGTTCCACTGGCCATACAACGAAGTCGCCTGACCATTACCACGAGGCGTGGCATGGTGGGCAACTCCGGTGTGATAACTCGCGGTGTGCGTATCAGGCTGACCGTGACTACGTTGGTGCGGTGAACGTGGCGCGAGTGTTCTTCAGCAATTCGGCTACGCTGGACTCGAATTTCACTTCTTCCTATACGGGAGATTGTGAAATCGAGCTAGCTGGCCGTTCCGCTGGCTCGCGTCCCACGTTCGGCACTACGCTTGTCGCGTATGTTGGACAGTCGAGGGTGACTGCTGGTGGCAGGTCAGCGTTTATAGCACCCGCTGTCACTCCGACAGGAACGAAAAATGTGGGTAGCAGCAAAAGTTCTGTGTCAAGCCCAGCGACACACAGTTATTCTCGCTTTCTACGAGATGCTGCTGTTTGCTGCTGAAAATAGGAACGGTCCAATTCTTGGTATGTTCCGTGGAACGTGCTGGCGTACGATTCCAGCTCCTCAACATCGGTGTTAAACGATATGCGGAAGGTTCCGCCCTCGGTGGCGTCAAATTCGTGGACCTCGGCGGAGAAGCCGGTCGGCGGGAGCCACTGGGTGACCTGGTCCGGGTCGAGGAAGGCCTCGTAGACCCGCTCGGGCGGCGCCTCGATGATGCGGCTCACGGTGATGCTCCGTCCCTCGGGCGTCTCAGTGTCGGTCATGGCTCGGCGAGCACCTCCTTTAAGTTATTGAGGATGCCAGCCCAGCCCTCCGAGGCCCCATCGACCATCTGGGCGTCGGGGAGTTCGTGGGTGAGGACGACCTCAGTTCCCTCATCGACATCGTGGAACTCGTAGGTGACGCGATTCACGCCCTGCGGGGTTTCCTCAACGGTGACGATGCGCTCGTTCTCGACGACTTCCTCGAACGTGCCCTCGTTGTCCATCTGGTGCTCTTCTGACGCCCAGCTCACCGACATCTCGCCGCCGGGCACGGGGTCGAGCGCGTGGACCTCCGCCTCCATGCCCTCGGGAACGAACCACTGCGCAAGTTCGTCGGGATCCGTGAACGCCCGCCACACGCGCTCACGAGGCGCGTTGAAGGTCCGTCGGACGGTCAGCTGGTTGTCGTTGCTCATTCGTCGTCCTCCTCCTCGGCCGGCTCGTAGGTGAGCGAGACGACGTCCGAATCGAACGTCTTCGAATCGACCAGGTTCAGAGCGGTCCGTTCGCCGCCTCCTTCGAAGAGACGTTTCCCGTCCCCGAGTACCAGGGGGTGGACGTTGAGCACGAGTTCGTCGAGGAGGCCGTAGTCCAGCAGCGACCGGACGAGCGTGCGGCTGCCGACGATGCCGATTCCTTCACCTTCCTGTTGCTTCAGCTCGGCTATCTCTTCTTCGACGTTCCCGGCGATGAGCGTCGAGTTGGTCCATTCGACGTCCCCGAGTGACGTCGAGACGACGTACTTGGGCACGTTGTTGATGAACTTCGCGATCGGATTGTCGTCGGGTTGGGTGGGCCAGAAGGCAGCGAGGTCCTCGTAGGTGACTCGTCCCAGCAGTAACGCGTCCGACGACGCCATCCCCGCCGCGTTCGCCTCGTCCAGGTCCTGGGTCGAGTAGGCTGGAGCCCACTCCTCCGGAGATTCCATCACGCCGTCTAGCGACACGGATTCGGTTGCGACGATCTTCCGCATCGTTCAGGCCTCCTCCCCGAGGTGATCCTCCTCGGACGGCCCGTAGGTGAGCACGACGACGCCCGAGTCGAACGCCTCCGTGTCGACGAGGCGCATCGTCGTCGGCGCGGTCGCGCCCCCGAAGAGGCGTTTGCCGCTGCCCTGAACCACTGGGTGGACCATGAGGCGGTACTCGTCGACGAGGTCGTGTTCCACCAGCGTGTCCACGAGTTCGCCGCTCCCGTTGACGAGGATGTCCTTTCCGTCCTCCTGCTTCAGCGCGGCGACTTCCTCGGTGACGTCTCCGTCGATGATCGTGGAGTTGTTCCACGTTGCCTCTTCGAGGCTCGTCGAGACGATGTACTTCGGGAGACTGTTCATCCGGTCGGCGAAGCCTGTCTCGTCCTCCTGGTCGGGCCAGGCTGCCGCGAACGTTTCGTAGGTCGTCCGGCCCAGCAGGAGCGCGCCCGACGCGAACAGTTCGTCGTGCTTGTACGCCTGCTGCTCTTCGCTGAAGAACTGGAAGGACCACTGTTCTGGCGCCTCCATGACCCCGTCGAGGGTCAGGAACTCGGAGACGATCAGGTTTCGCTGTGATTCGGTGTCGGTGTTGTCTGTCATTGATCTTCTTCCTCCAGATGGATGGCCAGCGCGTCGAACCGGTCCTCCCAGAAGACGCGGTACCGGGTGAGCCAGCCAAACGCGGCGGAAAGCGGCGCAGCGTTGAGGTGGCAGCGGCGAACGCGACCGTCCTTCTCGATGTCGATCAAGCCGGCGTCCTCCAGGACGTGGAGGTGCTTCGAGACGGCGGCGAGTGAGACGTCGTGCGGTTCGGCCAGGTCGCTGACGCTCTCTGGTCCATCGGCCACCTGTTCGAGGATGTCCCGACGGATGGGGTGTGCCAGCGCCTGGAAGACCGCGTCGAGATCGAGATCGTCCGGCAATCGTTCAACCATCCGGTTGAATAAACACCGAGAGAATACTTAACTCTTTGGTTAAACGTCGTTATTGGGTCATCTACCGGTTGCTCAGAGGATTGGAAACATCTTTACGATGATCCTTGCGATGCCATCGACGGTAGCACACGTCGGTAACGCTCGAGAAATGACATCCACCGCGCCCTGGAGTGATCGGGGCCCGGTTTGAATACTCGTTTTGGAAGCGTTCGCTCGAGTTACCGGATTCGAATAGCGTACCGACGCAGCCACGATTCAGAAGTGACGCAGACCACTCAAGGGCGCGGTTTCCTCCGTGGGAGTCTCAGCCGGTCTCCGACTCGCCGGATGCAACATTTCCGCCACGGTGGACGGTACTCGGGCTTATGCGCTGTTCTTTCGGACTTCCGTGAGAGTGTGGTGGTTCCGACCAGTTGTGGTCGTCCCACTCGAACCGTGCTCGAAACCGCGCAGCATTTTCGGCATCCAGGAAATCGGTGATTTCCGAGGACACGGGCCGTTCCATCGGCCGGACTGCCCGTTCTGTCTGCCGCTCTAGAAACGACTCTGAGGCCATAAGATCGGCGCGGCCCTCGAACCCCACATGGACAGGTCAGCGTGTCCCGATGCCGTGTCGTTCGGCCTGTCGAGCCACACTGCGGACGCTCCTGGCTCGTCCACGCTTCTGACCGGACTTCGACCGTAATCCCGTACTCTGCGGCAGTACAGACCAGTCGCTCGGTGAATTGCTTGAACGCCCAGAAATTGTGGGTTTTGGCGTTCGTCTCGACCGACTAGTTCGTATCCAGCACGTCAGTCAACCCACCGATATACACAGTGCCGACACAAATTTCGGGCTCGTCACCACCATCGGCCTCAATAGTTGATGTTACTATCTCGAGAGCTGCATCGACCTTTTCTGAGGCACCAGGTGTTTCGATGGAGGGTGAGATCGGTCGGGACGAACTCATGCTCGCAGGCTGTGACAAGCGAATTACGCATTGCCTCGACGTGGATGCCCGACGTTGTAATCCACGCGACGGTCATACCCATATGTCAGTGTGAAAGATAATAAGAGTAGGAGGAATCGAAAAATGATCTTCGGACGTTACAAGTGCCGGCGTTATCCAAACCTCGAAGATGATGTTGTACGGAGGATGAACGGCAAATCGTGAGACAGTTGCTGATGACGGCATCTGGATGACGAACTATCGGTGTAAGAAAACTACGAGTGCTCTTGTGAAGCACATTGGTGGTGATTCAAAGAACTGCTCGAACAATTTGTTTGAGAGCTTTTCGACCTGGTTTGCGGAGGATTTGTCGCCGAAACTGTAACGATCTGAGATACGTGGTCAGTTTGTCCTTTGAGACGCTTCGATGTGGCGAGAGCCACCGTCGCGCCAGCGACGAGTGGCTTTCGCAGGTGTTCACGTGTGCGTCACCATCAACGTACTTGCCATCTCCGTGAGTCACTGCTTCTAGCTGGAAGTTCTCATCAGTTTATAGCGGCTCATAGGCACGAAATCCATCCGTATAACGGTGAGTGACTTTTCCTTGTGGTCAGCGAGGAGGAGTCGCACAGTCGATTCATCAGCGAATTTCGCCGGGACGACGTATCGTTAATCGCTCCCACGATCAACGAGCGTGAATACTGGCAGTTTGTCCTCGGTGTACGTTCCTCGTCCACGCTTCGAGAGACCACGCGAGCGCGACGGTCCGTCGCGCTCGCGGCCTTTCAGCCCAGCAGAGACGTAGAACTCGTCAATCTCAACTGGGCCAGTGAGAGTGAGAGATGGCGCGTCGAGCAGTTCGCCAGAACGCTCGACGCAGCGGTGAAGCGTTCGGTAGGACACGTCGAGTTCAGCCTCTAGCTGGCAGATATTCGTGTTGAACCGAAGGAACGAGTAGAACGCGAACAAGAGTTTGTCGAGGCCGATCTTCGCGTTAATAACTAAGATAACTTTTGAAAGCCAAGGAATTTCTGACACCACTTCTTTGCAAAGCTGATTCGATGTGTTATTTGTTCTAATGTTTCCTTAACGAGGTCTCTGAACTCGCCTTCATCGTCAACGATGATTGGACACATCGTCCACTTGTGGTAGTCCCAGACCTTTTCGATTGGATTGAGGTGCGGTGCTTGTTGGGAGAAAGATCAGATCAATTTCGAGGTGATGTGCGTACTTGCGCGTGTGTTTACAGATGTAAGACCCGTACTTGTCCAAGACGAGTAGAATCCGCTTGCGGGGATTCTGCTCGCGAATCCTCTCTAAAACCTCGCAAATCCGTTCTTTCTCCCCGGTTTCTTTGAACGTGACGAGGCTCTCACCGTTGAGTGCGTAGAACCCGACAGCCGAGTCTTCCGTCTTGACGAGCGCTCTTATGTAGAGCTGGGGAATGCCCCACGGTTACACTGTGATGGCTGATCTCAAGAGAATATGTCTCAGCCAGCATTCGGGAAGATGCTGCAACAGCTCGTTGATCTTGGAGTGATTGAACTGCAGACGAAGCCGCTCGATGATCAAATCGAGCGGCGACTCAAGAAATTCTGGGAGCAGGCTCCGTGTCCAGAATGCGGTGATCCAAGCATCCAAACGTGGCCGTCATCGAATCGTGTTATCTGCCGAAGCTGCGGGTTCAAGCCGGTTTGCACCTACGGAACACCGTTTCACGAGAAGCACCTCTCCAGTGGTGAGGTGCTTCTCGCATTCATCCTCTATGCCGACACGCTGTTGAGTATCTCGAAAATTGCGACACTGCTCGATCGAGCGTACAAGACCGTCTACTACGCCATTCGAGAGGTCGAAGCCGCGGTTCAGCGAGGCTTCCCGGTCGTCTGGAACCAGTTCCAGCAGGAAATCGACGGACCGGTACAAATCGATGAATCCAGCAGCGTCTGTTCAGGATACAAAGGCCAAGACCCGCCGCGGGACAGCCGTCACCGCGGCGGGTCGTCTCGATCAGGACGCTCGCGCTGGCGTGGACGACACGGCGACCAGATAACGCTCGTCGCGGCGTGCCGCGACGTGCTACGGGTTGTTCACGGCCAGCTTGGCATCAGTTACGAAACAGACCTTGATCCAGTAATACAGGAGGCTGAAGACCTCTCCCAGCCGCTGGGAGAGGTCTGGACTGATGGTCTCCAAGCGTATCGGCGGATGGAGTACACTCACCAGATCGTTGTGCACGACGAGACGTACGTCTCGCCTGACGGTGTCCATATTAACCAGGTTGAGTGCCTCTTTTCACTCATCAAACCGTGGCTACGGAAGTTCCGCGGCCTGTCCAAGCACGGCTTGGAGCAGGCCGTTCACACATTTGGAATCATCCGTTCATTGAATCTCGCTGGCGCATCCCTCGTAAGCGTCATCGACTGCCTTGCTATGGGGGCATTCCCCAGCTCTACATAAGAGCGTGACGAGCGGTCGTTCGATGTGAGGATCATCCACGTACCAAACTCGGCGCGAATTATCGTACGGCTGTGGTTTTGACGCGTCAAAGAAGCTGAGGACGGTGCCGCCATCGGTGCAGACCTCATCGTCAACAACCCAGCCGTCGTCATTTTCACCCTCGCGTTTGTTGTGTGGCTGATCGTCCTCGTCTGGATTCTCCGGCTGGTGTGGACGCTTTGGCCGTAGTTTTGCGTAGGAGAGCCCGAGATTCCGAAGAAAGGTACCGAGATAATTTGGACTGTACTGGACACCGAATTCTTTCTGGAGGAGGTGCTGAATCTCCTGTGATTTCCAGGGCTGATCTTCACGAAGCATCTCAACCAGCTCTTCTTGTTGGTCTTCGTCGAGTTTCGGGGGTCTGCCGCCCCCGAAACTCGGCATAAGCTCTTCGAAGCCACCTTCATTCCAATCTTCCGCCCAGCGGGTCCCGGTGGCTGGAGATCGGCCTTCTCGATCGGCAGCCTCTGGAATCGTATCGCCTTGATAGAGATTCTTGACAAAACCAATTCGTCGGATATGGTGCTTGTCTTCGGCCTCTCGCAGTAACTCATCAATCTCTTCCTCTGGCAGGTGACGCTTAATCTCCGTCCGGCGTGATCCCATTACCTATATATCAACTTCCACTTGCAAAAGTATTCATACACATTAGCGCGAAGACCGTGCCAGTCTTGTCGTTGAACGTGCGGTCGCAATCTTTACAGAGATACCGCTGATATTCTCTATAGCTGCCGTATTTGATCACTGATTCAGACCGGCAGCGCGGGCAGTAGAGGCCCTCGCGCCAGCGAACCTGCTGGAGCAGGTTCGCAGTGCTTGCCTCCGAGTTCAGTACTTCAAATGGGAACATATTGAGTGACGTGAACGCGTCACCCTTGCCCGCTACGATTTCCCAGCGACAGCGTTACTGACCAACAGAGGCTGTCATAGAACGATTACCACACCAAAGAGCAGGGTGAACGCTGAGGTGGAACGAGTTCAGCGACCCTGCAAGATGATCCTTCGGTAGAGTCGTTCTTCAATGTCGTGGAAACCGAGACGCTAGCGTTGTTTGAGCACCTCACCTTCAAGTTTCTCGAAGAGTTTGACGTGTTCGCCCCGGCGGAGACGGGGCGAACATGAGACCACGAACCACCAGAGCTGATGCATGGCTTTTTCCACTGCTACTACAAAGACATCTACGACATCCGTCCCGTTGAGCGAGAGCTTCGGAACACGGTTGTCTGGTTGAGCTGTGGCTTCGATCGACCGCCGTCGAGAGACGCGGTCGATCGCTTCCTCACCGACCTGATCACATCGTTGACAATATCTTCACCCGTCTCATCGATCAGGCCGCGGCAGGCGGCCTGCTCGACTTGACCTACTGCATCGATTCGACTGACGTGAGGGCGATGCCAGCCGACCCAGACGCGTCGAAGTGTTACGATCCAACCGAGGACGAGTACTACTACGGCTGTACGATCGTCTCGACCGGACAAAAGATCCCGATTGCAGCCGAGTTCACCGAGAGCAAACAAGCACCGGAAGGGACGGCGATGCGCATCATACGTGACGCGCTCGCCGTCGAGGAACCAATCTGGATGGTCGGTGACAGTGCCTACGACCCGCTTGACTGGCACTACCCCTGCGGCCAGCAGGTGGTCGTGCCAGTCGCTCCGTACAACGCACGGAACGCTGATGATCCGAAGGACATCGACTAAAGGGTCGAAGACCGCATCGAAAAACACAGCGAGGACGTCCAGCTGAAGCAATCAACGCTAAACGAGACGTACAACCGGCGGAGTGGCGTCGAACGAACCAACGAATCAGTCAAGAACTGCGGCCTCGGGCGAACGCACGCCCGAGGCCGCATTCACGCACGAGCACAAGTATTCCTCGCGCTGTGCCTTCGTCTCGTCGTCGCAATCACCAACTACGAACGTGGAGACAATCCGGAAAGTACCGTGATCACAGTGTGAGAACTCTTCTATGACACCCTCGTATGCGGCGCTGTTATCCTTGATCGTGAGTCGTGAATTGCTCAGTCTGGTTATTGAGCACGCAGACAACGATCTCGTGTTTCCGCCGAAATGCTGGGCGGCGACCTTCCAGTCGCACGCCCAGCTCATTCTCCACCGGTTGAGTGGCTACCTCGGGTATTCTCCACCACCACTGCTCGACCGCCTGATCGCCGACGCTCAAAAGATTCACAGACAACGGCCGGTTCTCCAAGAACAACTTGCTACCGCCATCAAACCGACTGCTGAGGCCTAACTAAAGACCAATGACTGCTAAAGTTTGAGCGTCTAAACTAGGCCGAGCGAGAGTTCACTGACAAGCCCCGACCTCAAGGGTCGGGGTTGTTGACCACGATACGATGGCCCTCGGTGGCCCCATCGACATAGAATTCACAAATTCGGATTCACCCCGTCACGTAGCGGGCCAGAAGATAGTAGCATTCGAAATCTGCGAGTTGTTCGCCCTCAATGTTCCCGACACCATCGCGCTCCCGGTCAGTAGCGGCAGCAACGCGAGTGTAATCTGGAAGGGGCTACGCGAGCTACGGGCGGCAGGTCTTCTCGACACGCTCCCGCGACTCTACTGGGTGCAGGCGGCCTGTGACCCTATCGCCCGCGCTTATCGCGACAGTGCCCAAGAGGTGACCCGGGTCGAATCTTCCGAGACAGTCGCCTACTCCATCGGAAATCACGACCCGCCAAGCGGGACGCGTGCGTTGCGGGCTGTTCGTGAAACCGGTGGGGCTGTGGTCTATGTCTCCGAGAATGAAATTCTCGACGCGACGGCGGCGTTCGCAACCGAGACGGGTCTGTGCGTCGAACCGGCCTCAACGGTCGCACTCGCCGGCGTTCGCACGCTTGCGGACGTTGGAGAGGTCTCCGACGACGAGGAAGTCGTGTGCGTCGCTACCGGAACCGGGTTCAAAGAACTCGACCACCTCGACGCCGGATCCGACGTACGGACTATCGAGCGCGAACACCTCGAGGAAATATTGGCCAGTCTTACATGAGGATGAAACGCTGACCAGTTTCATGTGATTAGTTCGAATCGGAGTCTGGATATCTCGACCACTGCCGGGTAACACATCGACCTCCATCGTATCTCATACTCGACGCCGGTGGATTTCTACACTGATCCCCTCCGCTACCTCAAAGGCTTTCGGCGGATAGCTGAGTACGTCGAAGGGGCTATGATACGCAGACTTGCAGAGGACAAAATAGCTGAATAGCTCGAACTACAAGCTCAGCAAGAGATCCGTGAACTCGAGCGTGCGTAGGTAGTCGCTGGACCTGACGGTACAGATTCTAACTGAGAGAGGGCAGTCAGAAACTGTCTCCATCGACGAGAAATACCGTCACGAAAAGATCGTGTTTCTCGGTGAGTCAATGCAGCAACGTAGCGGTTGGATCGGTGCCTCGCCACCCAAAAACTGCGCCGTCGAGTATGAGCCGTGACTCGAGGTCGATTGCAGCGTATAAAGACCAGTCGCCGTTGATCTTGACAGTGGTTTCATCAGTAGCGACTCACGATGGCTTCGCCGTCGGCGGTCTGGCCCACTGTCAACCAGCCGATGTACCTAGTGGCAGATTGCTTGATGAGAGCGTTCAACGCCGGTCAAACGAAGAATCGCTTGTGCCTCTCGAAGCGAACACCTGGTCGCTCGAAGGCGGAGGGCAAACACCCCTCATGGCTCCGTCGGTAGACTCTACAGCGATCCGATGAGTATTAATTGTTCCGCGAGCGAACAATTGTATGGATTGGCAGCAGCTCCGGAATGCGCTCAAGGTGGCAGACGCCATCAAGTACGGCGAGTTCGACCTTTCGCAAGGGGGGACGTCCGAGTACTACATCGATAAGTATCTATTCGAAACGAACCCGGACTGTCTCGAACTCATCGCCGAAGCGTTCGCCGAACGAATCCGACCGGCGGAGGGACCGAGAACCACGAGGCTCGCTGGGGTTGCACTTGGCGGGGTTCCCTTAGCCACCGCCACGAGCGTCGAACTCGGTCTACCCTACGTCATCGCACGGAAACAACGGAAAGCACACGGACTCGGGAACCAAATTGAGGGCGCGCTCGAACCAGACGACAAGGTCATCGTACTCGAAGATATCACTACAACCGGCCAGAGCGCAATTGAAGCAGTCGAAGTACTCCGGGAGGCCGGGGCGGTCGTCGACGAAGTTTTCGTCGTCGTCGATAGGGAGGAAGGTGCGACAGCGAATCTCGCGGCGCAGGACGTCGAACTCCGATCACTTCTGACAGCCTCGAAATTGCTCGACAGTGGACACCAGTGAGCTGTAACAGAACAACCATCGAAGCGTCTACGCGTTCGTGGAGTCCCAGTGTTCTAGCGGGACTGCCGACGGGCCGCCTTAGCGCTCCGCTACGTTAAAGCGACAGTAGGAGAAGCAAGAACATAATAGACGTGAAATGGCGTCGGGTTTTGTCCACATAGTGGCGGATCATCTTACTCTCGTGGCCGATCACGTTCGAGTAACTATTCAAGATGCTGCTGCGGACGACGGACGTCATAATTATCGTGGCGTTCTCGCCCGCAGCAGTTGCCGCCATCTGATTCGCCGATCTGTACGCCCAACTCGCGATGAGGGTGGAGTCTGGGCTTGGCGGCGGCGCGAGCCGTCGAAATGGTGGAATTACGTAGTGACGAGATCAGCTGGATCTATTGAATCATTCAGTCACCCGTAGATGTGGATCGGCACAATCCAGTGACCATTTAAACGGGTCAGGGGAGTTTGTCTGCGTAGAGCCTGTCCTCTCGGACTTGGACGGAGACGGACGGCAGCGTTTCGTTGGCGCCCGTGAGACATTCACCGGTTTCGGGATCGAACTTCCATCGGTGATTCGGGCACAGGAATACGTCGTCCCTGGGTTTCACCCGCCCTCGCTGGTGTGGACAGATTGCGCTGTACAGCGCGATCTCGCTGTCGTTCCGTTCGTGTAATAGGTATCGCCCGCCGTTGACGTCAACCTGGCATGGAGTTGTTTCGAGGAGGGATTTCGGCCCGATTTCGACCATGCTCGCCAATGGCCCTTGAAGCCGTTAGTCGTTTCTGTCGAGCGCTCGCCCGAGATCGTTTCTCGCCTTCGGATCGATCCCATGAATTCGACGATCGACGTATATAGATTTATTATACGTCGTAATATATGTGGAGGTATGAAATCGCCTACGGGACGCGAGTCCGGAAATGTGAGCGAAGTTGTGTTCGACTGTCCGCGCTGTGAATCAACGATAACGCGTCGCGAGGGATGTCTCATCTGTGCCGATTGTGGGTTCGCTCCCCATCACGGGGCCGATTAAAAGCTTATTCGTCGAGGACTACCTCGAGCACTTTGCTCTGGGCGGCCGCAAGGTGCTCCACGAACGTCGCCGGCGCGATCCCGAAAACGTCGGCGATGTTCTTCGCGTTCGCATCCTTCGGGTGATCGAAATAGCCCATCCGATAAGCTGTCTCGAGGACTTCGCGCTGTCGGTCAGTGAGCTGTGTCCGGTCGATAAATGCGAGCGCCTCGTCCCGCGAACGCCGCTGGGGTCTGATGAGCTTCTGGGGTCCCGGCGGCAACCGGATCAAGCTAAGCGCCGAGATGGCGACGCTCGGTCCCGACACCGAAACCGGGTTCGGGTCCTCGAGGTGGAGTCGAACACGGTCTCTTCCTGGGGCGGTGTGGCTTCGGAGCAGGCGTTCCTCGAAGAGAGCTCCTGGGAAGGGTCGAGAGCTGGTTTTTACTCGTCGTTCCTATCGATCGCCTTCCAGATCTTCTCGGGCGTCAGCGGCGTGTCAATCTCGGTGCTGTCGAAGCCGAGGGGGTCGAGCGCGTCAGCGACGGCGTTAAGAACGGCTGCGTTCGCGGCGATCGGGCCAGTTTCACCGATGCCTTTGGCCCCGAGCGGGTTGTCTGGCGCTGGGGTCGAGACCTCGACGGTCTCGACATTCGGGACGTGGAACGACTTGGGCATGGCATAGTCTTGGAGAGTGCTGGTGACCATGTTCCCGTTGTCGTCGTAGACGACATCCTCGTACAGTGCCTGGCTGATCCCCTGTGCAATACCGCCGTGGAGCTGTCCTTCGACGATCTTCGGATTGACGCGGTTACCGGCGTCGTCGACGGAGATGTACCGTTCGAACTCAACGTCGCCGGTCTCGGTGTCGACCTCGACGACCGCGGCATGGACGCCGGAGGTGATCGCCATCTGTTCGGGGAGGTAGTACGTCGTTGCCTCGAGGCCGGGCTCGTCCGGCACGTCCCATGCACGGTGGGCTTCCGAAGCGACCTCCTGAATCGTCATCGAGCGATCGGGTGCGCCTTTGACCCAGAACTCACCGTTCTCGAACTCGATGTCCTCTTCGGCTGCTTCGAGCTGGTGGGAGACGATCGAGCGACCCTTGTCAATCACGTCGTCCGCGCTCTCGGCCAGTGCGGAACCGCCGACGACGAGTGAGCGACTTGCGTGTGTGCCGACGCCGTCGTTGAGGTGTCTGGTGTCACCCTCGATGATTTCAACGTCCTCGATCGGGACGCCGAGCTTGTCGGCGACGATCTGGGCATAAGAGGTCTGATGTCCCATCCCGAAGTCCATCGTTCCGCAGTAGGCGGTAACGGTTCCGGACTGGTGGACGGTGATGCGACCGCTCTCCCAGTGGGTTTTGAAGATACCGTACTCCTTACAAACGTCAGCCGGACCGACGCCGCTGACGTGGGTGTATGCCGAGAGTCCGATACCGAGGTAGCGTCCTTCCTCTCGGAGTTTCTCCTGGCGTTCACGCAACTCGTCGTAGTCCAGCGCCTCCAGCGCCTCGTCGAGTGCCTGCTGGTAGTTACCGCTATCGTACTCGGTGCCGGTGACCGTCTCGTAGGGGAACGCGTCCTCAGGAATCTGGTTTTGCCGGCGCAACTCGGCCGGGTCCATCCCTATCTCCTTTGCTGCCTCGTGCATCAACCGTTCGATGAACGTGATAGCGGCCACCTCGTGGACGCCCCGATAGGAGTCGAGACACGTCGCGTTGGTCAGCGCACCCCGAATCCGGGTGTAGAGGTTCGGCAGTTCGTACTGACCGTTGATCACCTCGATACAGAGCACCGTCGTCAGCATGTGGATATGCGAGGAGACGTAGCCGCCGAGGTCGGTGAGACCCTCGACTCGGACGCCCAGCAGGTTTCCGGACTCGTCGAGGGCGGCTTCACCTTCGAGGTTCAGGGCTCGTCCGTGCGAGGAGGTCTGATGGATCTCGCTCCGTTTGGCCTGCCACTTGACCGGCCGCTCGAGTTCCCGGGCACACCAGGGAACCAGCGACTCGACGTCGTAGTTGTGGATCTTTGCCCCGAAACCGCCGCCGACACGGGGAACCTGCACGTGGATCTTGTTCTCGGGATGGTGGATAATGCCCGCGATGGCGTGGCGGTCCGAGTGGGGCGTCTGGGTGCTCATCTGGATCTCAAGCTGGTTCGATGCCGAGTCGTAGTCGGCGATCGCCGCCCGTGGCTCGAGCGGGTCCGGGATGAGACGTTGTTCGTTGACGGTGGCGCTGGCGGTGTAGGCAGCCTCTTCGAACACCGCGTCGACTTCCTCCTCGTCGCCGAACTCCCAGTCGTAGGCGACGTTGTCGGGGTAGTCCTCGAACAGCGTAGGGGCGTCCTCCTGGATCGCCTCCTCAGGGTCGGTTACCGAGTCGAGACGTTCGTAGTCGACGTCGATGCAGTCGACCGCGTCGTGGGCGGTGTACCGATCCTCAGCGAGCGCGATCGCGAGTATTTCGCCCTGGTACCGAACGCGATCCCTCGCGAGGACCGGTCGGAACAGTTGGGGTTCGACCTCGATGTAATCGGTCGACATCGAAGGGATCTTCCGCGGGGCCGGCGTCTCCGCTTCGTCCATGTCTTCGGCGGTAAACACTGCGACGACGCCGTCGAGAGATTCGGCCTCGGTTGTGTCAATGCCGTCTACCTTCGCGTGTGCGTGCTGGCTTCGCAAAACGGCGGCGTGTAACGCACCGGCCACGTCGATGTCGTCGGTGTACTCCGCGCTGCCGGTGGTAAACTCCGCGTCTTCCGTACGATTCACTCTCGCTCCGATCTGGCCGCTTGTCGTATCTCCACTCATTGGTACTGGGTTCTTGTCATGTACTCCCTTGCGCCGGACGGGATAAATAACTATGCGAATGATCTAACCGCTTGTCATCACACAATTAAGGTTGCTCGGTTCAATCGTCGGCCTCGAGTTCGATTCGGCCGTGGATCGGCGACTTTCGCTCCCGGAGGTGACCGGGCTCGCGGTCGTTGTGGACCGCAAGGACCTCACCGACGATGCTCGTAGCGATGCCGTATGGCGAGCCGTCGCCCAGGTCGAGTCCGATCGGCGTGTAGATCCGGTCAATCTCGGCGGCGGTAAGCGGCCGGTCCTCGGCCTGGAAGGCCTCGAGCATCTCCTCGAAGCGCTCGTCCGGTCCCATCAACCCAATGTGTTCTGTGGGCGTCTCGAGCAACGAGTCGATCGCGAGCCTGTCGTCGACGAAATTATGGGTCATCACGACGACGTAGGTCTCCGAATCGATCGGAACCGACTCGGTCAGCCGCGCTGGCGACGTCGAGATGACGCGGTCGGCATCGGGGAATCGCTCCTCGGTCGCGGTACCACCGCGGAACCCGGCGACCGTGACCTGGAAGCCGGCCTTGGCGGCGAATTCGACGACCGGAACGACGTCGGGACCGCTCCCGACGGCGAGCAGTCGCGGCGGCGCAGTGATGGGATTGACGAACACCGTCGCTGTCAGCTCGCCGTCTTCGACCTCGACGCTCGCTGACGCGTCCTCCTCGCGAAGGGTCGCGATCGGGTCGGCCAGCTCCTCAAGCAGCCACGCCGGCCAAGCGTCGGCGTCGGCGTCGTCGACGCCAGTCACCTCCTCGCCGGTCAGGACGGCCCGGTCGCCGACCTCGAGATCGGACCCGTCGGCCGAAAGCGCCGTTAGCACCACCTGGTCGTCGCCGTCGCGGTAGCGCTCGACGATCGGGCCATACTCCGCCCCAATCGGTTCGACGAAGACATCGATGACGCCGTTACAGCCAATGCCCAACCCCCATACCTCGTCGTCGCCGGACAGGTCGAACCGCTCGAGCACCGGACGGTCCTCCGCGAGCGCGGTCTCGCCTAGCGCGACGACCTCGTCCTCGAGACAGCCAGCGGTGATGCTTCCGAGGCTCTGTTCGTCCGTGATCAGCATTTTCGCACCTGGTCGCCTGTACGCCCGTCCCTCAACGTCGACGATGGTCGCCAGCGCGGCGCGCCGGTCTACGTCGGCGACCTCGCCGATCGACTCGAGAACTTGCGGTTCCGGGACACTCCAGCCTGCAGTCATGTCTTGAGTATATGATGTCGTGGCGCATAACTTCACTGGTCGAACTGCGACCGCCCGGCTATCCCGTCGGCAGTCGGCTCCCGGTCGCTCGCTCGTATCCGAGCGGCTGTGTCCCGTCATAGCGCTCGAGCTGGCGGGCGATCTTACGGGCGTCGTCGATCCCCGCGAACGCGAACAGGCCGTCAACGAACGGCACCGCCGCAGCCATCCCGCGACAGGTCGGCTCGTACGTCGACGACGTCGCGAGCGGGTTCCACCACAACACCAGCGACGCACGCCGGGTGATCCAAGCCATCCCGTCCTCGAGAATGTCGACGTCGCCTGTCTCGAAGCCGTCACTTATGACGATCACCGCGGTCCGGCGGTCAACGGCGTGGGGGTACTCCTCACGGATCCTGGTTATCGCCTCGCCGATCTGGGTGCCCCCGCCCCACTCTGCCTCAAGCCGCTCGAGAGCGTCGTAGGCGTCGGTCGGCGTTCGCTCGGTGAAGGCGTCGGTCACCTCCTGCAGCGACGTGTCAAAGAAGAACGTTCGCACCGACCGACTGGCCGCCTGGAAGCTTGCCAGACACCGAACGAGGAAGTCCCGGTCGATCACGTCGAGTACCGACCGGCTCACGTCGACGAGGAATAGACACCGCGTCGCCGTTCGCTTTCGGGCTCGCGTCGGCATCGAGACGACGATGCCGCCGGTCCCGTAGCTCTCCCTGAGCGCCCGCCTGACGTCGAGTCGACCCCCGCTGTCTGCCGGCGCGTACCCTCTGCCGGCTAGCTTCGCCAGGGCGTCGCTGATCCGCTTGGTGACCGCCTCGAGGTCGTCGTCGGTACCGCCAGTCCGGGCGGAAATCGCCGTCGACCGGCCACGCCGGCTGTACCCCGCGACGGTCTCGTCGTCCTCGTGTGGTCGCTCGTCGTCGCTTTCGGAGGCTAGCCCCATCATCAGGCCGGCCGCGTCGATCTCCGCGTCATCCCCGCCCTCCAGTGCCGACGGGTCGGCGTCGGGCAGATCGAGAATCTCAGGACTGCGATCGGGCTCGCGGGCGTTCTCGGGATTGGACCTCCCCTCGAGTTCGGCGACGAGCTGGCGCCAGAACGCCGCGAACAGCCGGTCGAACGTCTCGACGTCGCCTGGATCGGTCACGAGTGCCGCACGGAGTCCCGCTCTCGTCCGTTCCCGGTCGACCGCCCCGAGTTCGGCGAGCACCCGTGCGGCGTCGAGACTGGCGGTCGCGGAGACATCGACGCCCGCCGTTCGCAACGCTCGCGTGAACTCCACGAGCCGCCAGCGGACGCGTTCGACCGTCAACAACGCGTCACCGGCGTCGTCAGTCATCGGTGGATGCGGACTCGCGGGCGCTGGCTGCAGCCGCTTCGAGGTCGTCGACGAGCGTCTCGATCTGTTCGACGTCCTCGACTTCCTTGAGGAGACAGCCGGCCGTCTCCCGGATCTCGTCGGCGGTGATTTCCCCGTCACCGGCTCCGAGTTCAACCAGTGAGCGGGCCCAGTCCAGGGTCTCGGCCACGCCCGGCTGTTTGAGCAGCGGGTGGTCCCGAAGCTCCTGGGTGACGCCACACACCTCGGCGGCGACGGTATCGTCGAGTTCCGGAACCTTCCGGCGGACGATCTCGAGTTCCTTCTCGAACGACGGCGGCTTGACGTGGAGGTAGAGACAGCGCCGCTTGAGCGCGTCGCTCAGTCCCCGCGTCCGGTTCGAGGTGATGACGACCACCGGCGGCGTCTCTGCCCACACGGTCCCGAGTTCGGGGATCGAGAGCTGGAAGTCCGAGAGCAATTCGAGCAACAGTGCCTCGAACTCCTCGTCGGCGCGGTCGACCTCGTCGATCAGCAGTACCGGTGGCGTCTCGCCGTCTCCCTCGAGTGCGCGCAACAGCGGCCGTTCGAGCAGGTACTCCTTGCTGAAGACGGACTCCTCGGCTTCGATGCCGCCCTCGCCGGACTGGACCGCAAGTAGCTGTTTCGTGTAGTTCCACTCGTAGAGTGCGTTCTCGGCAGTGAGGCCCTCGTAACACTGGAGCCTGACGAGGTCGGTGTCGAACCCACTTGCGAGTACCTTCGCAAGTTCGGTCTTACCGGCGCCGGGCTCGCCCTCGACGAGCAGGGGTTTCCCGAGCCGAAGCGAGAGCAACACCGTCGTGACGAGGTCCTTCTCGGCGACGTACTCCATCTCCTCAAAGGCGTCGAGGAGACGTCCCTCGTCGAGGTCGGCGAATGCACTCGCCGCCGGTTCCGTTCCCGTCCGCCCGCTTCCGGTCACAGTCGCTCACCCCCGAGCCGACGACCGCTCGACGAACTGTTAGTGATCACTGGTAAACGTTGACGCTACTCGCTTGTCAATTCGTCGGTGGATAACCGACGTAGACACCTCGTTGACTTCGTTCGATAGAACGGAACAGTCGGGCGGTCTCAGACTGTCGTCGTCGGCGCGTCGATTCGGTCGGCGGCCTCGTTTAGAGCCCGCTCGGTGTGCACCCGAAGCAGCTGGGCGCGGAACTCGGCCGAAGCCTGGATATCGTCCATTATCATGAACTCGTCGATGTCCTCGTCGGCGCGTTGGGCCGCCGCCTCGAAGACGTCCTCCTCGATGGTTTCGCCGACCAGGGCGGCCTCGACCGGCTCGAGGCGGACTCCACGATCCAAGACACCGTTTGCGGCGACGCGGGCGGACTCGATCCGGTCGCCGTCGGTCTCCATGGAGACAGCGACGCCGACCAGCGCGTAGCCCGACGATGGGCTCGGCTTCTTGAGGTAGGCGCCGTGAGCCTCGGGCCGACGTGGGACCTCGATCCGGGTCAGGAGTTCGTCGTCGCCGATCGCCGTCGCGTACATTCCAACAAAGAAGTCGTCGGCGTCGATCGTCCGCTCCCCGCCGGGACCCTGGACGACGATCGTCGCATCGGCCGCCAGCACCGCCGCAGGCAGGTCCGAGGCCGGGTCGCCGTGGGCAATGTTGCCGCCGATCGTCCCGCGGTTGCGGACCTGGATGTCACCGACCTCGTGGGCTGCCTCGACGAGGACGGTGCGTTCGTCCCAGAGCTCGTCGTCGTCGGCGATCGTCGCATAGTTCGTCAGTGCGCCGATCGAGATCGTCCCATCGTCGCGCTCGATGCCGGTCAGCTCGTCGATCTCGCCGATGTCGACGAGCGTGCCCGGATCGGACAGTCCCGATTTCATCATCGGGATCAGGCTGTGTCCGCCCGCGAGAATCTTCGCCTCGGGGTTGTCCGCGATCAGCTCGAGGGCGTGATCGACGCTTTCGGCCCGGTAGTAGTCGAATTCGGGCGGATACATCAGTCGTCCACCTCGGCGGTCGCCGTCGTCTCGCGCATCTTCTCGGCTGCCGACTCGACAGCCTTGACGATATTCTGGTAGCCGGTACACCGACAGAGGTTCCCTTCAAGTGCCTCGCGGATCTCCTCCTCGTCCGGGTCGGGGTTTCGCTCGAGCAGCTCCTGTGTCGTCATGATCATTCCGGGTGTACAGTAGCCACACTGGAGCCCGTGCTCCTCCGAGAAGCTCTCCTGGATCGGGTGCAACGAGTCCCGGTCGGCAAGCGCCTCGACCGTCGTGATCTCGGCCCCGTCGGCCTGTACGGCGAACATCGTGCATGACTTTATCGCCTCGCCGTTGAGGTGGACCGTACAGGCGCCACACATGCTGCTTTCACACCCGACATTCGGACCCGTGTAGTTGAGCTCGTCACGGAGCGCGTGAACGAGCAACGTTCGGGACTCGACCGTCAGTTCGTATTCTGTCCCGTTGACCGTGAGCGTGATGTCGTGTTCCGTCATTGGTAGCTGTCTTTTGTGATAGCGTGTGTTCCGAACCCGATCGGTTCCCGAGAGATCATATCAGCCCTCGGATCCGATCGCGCAGGCCGGAAGACTCGTCGCTAACGTCTGAGAGCTGGTCCTCAATCCGATTGAAGAACCGGTTGATGACCCGCTTCGCGACGGGGTTTATCACACGCTGTCCGAGCTGTGCAACCCGACCGAAGACGTCCGTCTCCGCCCACCACTCGACGGTGGCGCCGTCGTCGGTCTCGACTAGCGTCATGCCCGACTCCATCTCGAAGGAACTGTTCGATGCGCTTCCCTCCGCGGAGGCATCCATCTCTGGGAAATCCCGGCGATCGATTGTCACCACCGTTTCGAACCGCGGGTTCACACTGCCGACGCTCAGCTGTATCAGCGTCGCGTACTTCCCGCCCTCGACGAAGGCTCGTTCGGCGACCACTTCCGGGTCCGCGTCCGGCAGCGTGGGTGGATTCTCGTCGGTCGCCTCGGCCTCGAGTTCGTCGAAGTCGGGCTCGCCCTCGACGCGCATGAGGAACTTACAGCCCGGCAGCGCGTTCTCGATCATCACGGGATCGGACAGCGCTAACCACACCTCCTCGGTCGTTACGCCTTCTAGAGTGAATTCTCCATTAAACTCCATGTTATCACTTCAGTACTGGTTCCGCATTCGTCATTGTTTCTGCCCTGGACTAACAGAGACAGTACCACACTAAAAAACCTTGTACCGACAGCACGCTCGAGCCGACCAGACCGAAGGCGATCCGATCGTTCTACCGACATCACTCCCGGTCGACCAGCAACGATTTCGGGTTCTCCGCAGCCATCGTCTGGAACTCCGCTGTCGAGAGCCCCTCGGCCCGGAGCGTTTCACCGAGAATGCGCATACTCTCGGGAGAACTCGGGTTCACCTGCTGTCCAACGTCACTCGAGAGCACGCACCGATCGATGCCGAGTGCACGGATGTTCTCGTAGAGTTCCTCGCTCGAGATCCACCGGTACTTCGGGCTCAGCCCCATAAACGGGAAGTTCATGTACGCGCCGAGATCAGCGAGGGTCCGCTGTTGTTCGATCGAGAGGTCCGTCACGTGGTAGTTCGGATGATCGACGACGACTCTCTCGTGATCGTCGTCAGCAAGATACTCGACGATCGCGAGGGTCTCCTCGTAGGAGAGATGTCCAACACAGAAGACGACGTCGTGGGCGACGACCTTGTCGAGACAGAGCCGGACGTCCCGGCGCAACTCGCCGTCTTCAAGTGCCGTCACGCCTTCGCGGTCGTCGTACTCCGGCCCAGCGTCGACGCCGAGGAACGCCCCGAGATCGCCGGTCCGGGACGCGTGGTGGGCCGCGTCGATCGTCGGAGCCCAGATCACGCCCGCGCCGTACTCGATCGCCGCCTCGACGGCGAACGGGTTGAACCCGCCGTTACAGTAGTTGAGGACGGTACTCCCGACAACCTCTATGTCGTATCCCTCCCGCTCAAGGAGACGATCGATGTATTCGACGCCATAGACGGTCGGCAGATGGTGTTCCTTGAGGACGATCGCGTCCATTCCGGCTCGTGCCGCTTCCAGAGCGGCCTCGTAGCCGTCGGTCCGCCGGTCGAACGGCGATGGACCACAGTGGAGGTGCAGGTCGACCAGTCCCGTCACGTCGATCGGATCGGTCATACCACGAGTGAGTACTCGAGAATATTAAACCTGGGTTGCGTCGAATCCACTGCCGACAGGCGGTGGCTCCGATTACTTCTCGTCCCGTTCGGCGCTGAGTCGACGGCGTTCGTCGGAGTCGTACTGTGCCCACCAGCGCTCGGTTTCGTTGGCGAACGACGTCGAGCGGTCGATCTCGTCGGCCGCCGCGTTGATGCTTTCTTTTGCCTTCGCAAGAGCGTTGGCGCCGCCGTCCCGGAGCGAGGCAACGAGATCAGCGACGGCGTCGTCTATCGATTCCTGCATGGCGACGCGGTTGACGAGTCCGATCGAACGCGCGCACTCGGCGCCAATCCGTTCGCCCGACAGCACGAGCTCCTTGGCGGCGGCCTCGCCCACGAGTTCGACTAACCGGTACGTGGCGCCGCCGCCAGGAATCTGGCCAATCTGAGTCGTCGGAACGCCGAACTCGGCAGTTTCGGCGGCGATTCGAAGGTCACAGTACATCGCGAGTATTAGCCCACCGCCGAGACAGTAGCCATCGATCTGTGCAATCGTCGGAGGCCGGATAGTGCGGGCACTCGTCGCCATCTCGTAGGTATGCCGAGCGCGGGTTTCGTGGAAGTGGCGATCGTCACTGCTGTACTCGGACGTGTCCGCACCGCTCGAGAACGCCCGGTCGCCGGCACCGGTGACGAGGACGAGTTCGACGTCCGAGCGCAGATTCAGTTCGGCGAAGGCCCGTTCGAGGTCGAGGACAGTCGCGACGTTCATGGCGTTCAGGACGTCCGGTCGATCGATGGTCACCGTTGCGACGCCGTCGTCGACCTCAACCTGCAGATGTCGATAGGGGCCGTGATCGATCATTGGTCTTTACCCCCTCGATCGGCCGACTCGACCAAGCCGATCACGCCGGCTGCAGCGAAGGATTCGATCTCCTCGGCGTCGTACCCGAGGTCACAGAGTAATTCGATAGTGTCTTCGCCGAGCGTCGGCGCATGGCTCTCGAACCCGCTCTCGGCCTGCTCGAAGCGTAACGGGTGTTCGACGACTGGGACCCCGTTCGCAGTGGGGTGGTCGTGATCGGTCACCAGGTTCCGGGCGCGGGTGTGCTCGTTCACGAGGGCCTCCGAGACGTCGTTGATCGGGCCAACAGGGAGGCCGTGTTCGTCGGCCAACAGCGTCACCCACTCGTCGACGGGACGGGTTCGAAACGTCGCCTCGAGTTCGGCGACGAGTTCGCCCATGTGCTCGACCCGATCCGGGTTCGTCTTGAACCGCTGGTCGGTCGCGAGATCTTCACGATCGATCGCCTCGCAGAACTCGACCCAGAGCTTCTGGCTACCGATGGCGACGGCGAGGTAGCCGTCGGCGGCCTCGAACGTCTGGTAGGGCGCGATGACGGGATCCCGCGTTCCCATTCGTTGTGGCGTGTTCCCGGCGAACACTGCGCCGGCGTGTTTCGTGAGATACGGCAACATGGCATCGTACATGGCGAGTTCGATACGGTCTCCCTCGCCTGAGTACTCGCGTTCGTAGAGTCCGGCGAGGACGCCGTGAGCGACCCAGTTCCCGGTAATGAGATCCGAGATTGGGATACCGGCTTTAACCGGTGGCCGGTCGGGTTCGCCGGTGACCGACATGACGCCAGTCAGTCCCTGCATAAGCAGGTCGTATCCCGACCGGTCCGTCCACGGTCCGTCTTCGCCGAAGGCCGAGACCGAACAGTACAGCAATTTCTCGTTAATGTCGGCGAGCGATTCGTAGTCGATCCTGAGCCGTTCTGCGGTCCCGGGACGGAAGTTCTCGACGAAGACGTCAGCGTCCGCAACGAGATTTTCAAGTATCGCCAGTCCCTCGTCACTTTTCAAGTCGAGTTCGATGCTTCGCTTGCCGTAGTTTACCGTCATGAAGTACGGCGATTCGCCGTCGATGAACGGCGGACCGGCTGATCGCGCCGGATCGCCGTCTCCCGGACGTTCGACTTTTATGACCTCGGCACCGAGGTTCGCGAGAATCAACGTGCCGAACGATGCGCTGACGTAGGTTGAGACATCGATGACAGTAACGTTGTCGAGTGGCTTTCTGGATTCCATGTGTCCTATACAGGTTCGGTACGACTGTGGTTGAGCTGTTTCTTAACGAGCGGACCGAACAGAACCGCCGCGATGAGGACGACGAGAACAATCGATAGCGGTCGGTCGAGCAGGACCGAGGTGCCGCCTAGTTCCATCGTCCGGTAGAGGTTCTCCTCGACGATCGGTCCGAGGACGATCCCGAGGACAAACGCGATGATTGAGTAGTTGTGCTGTACCATGTAGTATCCGAGGACGCCGAACGCAACCACGAACGCAAGATCGAGCCAGTTGCTACGGATGGCGAAGGAGCCGGTAACTGCGAAACAGATCACGAGCGGGATGATGTAGTCTGTATTGATGTGAGTGAACCAGTGGCCGGTTCGGGTGACGAACACCATCCCGAGCACGAAGATGATGACATTTCCGACGATCAACGCGAGAAACGTGGCATAGGTGATATACAGCTCCGCGCCGAACAGTTCGGGACTCGGCCGGATTCCGTGCATCAGAAGGCCGCCGAGCAGGATCGCGGTCGATCCGCTACCGGGAATGCCAAACGAGAGCGTTGGGATGAGCGATCCGGCGACGGTGCCGTTGTTGGCTGCTTCTGACGCGATGACTCCTTTGGGATTGCCGCTCCCGTAACTATCGTCGTCGTCGCTTCTGACGGCTTCACCGTAGGAGATAAAATTCGAGACCGAAGCGCCCGATCCTGGGACGGCTCCGATCCCGAGACCGATGAACGACGATCGAATCGTCGTCAGGGGGTTTTTGAGCACTTCCCAGAACCCCGATTCGATGCTGCCAGTGAGTTCAACGTCATCGTCCGCGATGCTACCCGGTTCGGCAGCCAGACGCATCATCTCCCCGATCGCGAACACACCGATGAGAGCGACGACGAAGGAAATTCCGTCCTGCAGCTCGAGAAGGCCGAACGTGTACCGTTGTTCGAACGTCATCACGGGAATTCCGACGGTCGTGAGCAAGAGCCCGAACGCGCCGGCCGTGATCCCTTTGACCATCGACCCGCGGGTGACGACCGTGATCAATACAAGCCCGAACATCGCGATGAGAAAGTACTCGGGTGATCCGAACAACAGCACCAGCTCGATCAGTATGGGCGAGAGCAAAATGACGGTGAGTATCGACAGCGTTCCACCGACCGCTGAGGCAGTCGCAGAGACGGCGAGTGCCTTACGTGCTTTCCCGAGACGGGTCATCGGATAGCCGTCGAACGTCGTCGCCGCTGCCGCGGCGTTGCCGGGCGTGTTGATGAGGATCGCCGCGATACTCCCACCATACATCGCCCCACTGTAGATGCTTATCAGGAGGATAATTGCGGTGATGCCATCAAGCGGCACGGTCAATGGCAGAACGACTGCCATCCCGAGGTTCGGACCGATCCCGGGTAACGCCCCGACGACGATCCCGAAGAGGAGTCCGACCACGAGCCACAGTATCGTCGGCCACGAGAGAACGATGCTTCCAGCGTGAGCGAGTTGATCGAGCATTGTTCAGACGACGACGAGCAGGAACCCCTTGTGAAGGTCAACGTTCAAGAGTACCATGAATCCGTACGTAATCACGAAACCAGTGATCGACAGGCCGATCCGTGCGATCCACTCGAGCCGAAACCACGACGTGTACCCGAGGACGAAGATCGGGGTTACCCAGAGCAACCCGACGATGTACGCACCGATCACGTACGCCACGAGTGCGGCCACGGTAAACGATGCAGCCGTGATCGGTCTGCCACGGGTCTTGTCCGTATCGGCTGCCGTGGCGTCCTCGTCGAGCCAATCTGTCTCGTCGCTGTAACTACTGAGTACGTCCGTCGACTCGGCGACGTATTCGTACAGTGGGCTCGGGAGATACTCGCGAATCAACAACAGGACTGTCCCTACGATGGTGACTGAACCGGCGAATTGCGGGAAAAACGCAGCGCTCTGGGCGAACTGGAACGACTCGACAAGCATGTACGAGGCGATCACGAGTATGACGACGAGCATCACGTGCTCGGACGTCACACCAACTCCGGCGTCGGTGGATTTGTCGGTACTCATCAGTCTCGGAACTGTTCTAGGTCGATCTCATTACGGATATTTTCCATTGCATCTTTCGTTAGCTGGTCGACGTAGTCCGGACCACCCATGTACTCGAGGTGGAGTCCGCCTTCGTCGGCCCAGCTCTGGAGTTCGTCGCTCGTGATCGCCTCCTCGGCGGCGGAATCAAGCCATTCGACGTGTTCGTCCGGTGTCTCCGGTGGGGCGTACGTCACTCTGGTAATCTTCCCGATGTAATCGAGACTTGGGTATCCGAAGTCGCCGACGGTGTCCACGTCGGGGAATGCCGCGATTTCCTCGTCGACGAGACCGACGACGATGTCGAGTCTATCGGACATCTCTTCGGCCGTTGTAACCGTAATGATCCCGACGGGAACTTCGCCGCCGGCGACGGCCTGGCCGATCCCCCCCGAGCCGTCGTAGGGAATGTAGCTCTCCCAGGGGATATCGAACTCGGTATTTTCCTTGAGAATCGTCGCCACGACATTGAACTGCGTCCCCGGTTGCATGCCGGCGAACGACTTGAACTCGCCGTTCCGATAGCGGGAGGCCATGTCTTCGAAGTCTTCGACTTCCTCGTCGGGATTTGAGACGATCACAAACGGTTCCACAGCGTGACCGGCGATGCCCCGGAAGTTTTCGAAGCTGAAATTGACGTCCTGAATCAGCGAGGGAATGATGTCTCCCGGAGCGTTGAACGGAGCAATCGTGTGTCCGTTCGGTTCCGACGTCACGAATTCGCTCGCACCCGTCATTCCACCGGCGCCCGGGACGTTATCGAACTCGACTGTTACGTCGCGCTGTTCGGATACCTTTCCCCAGATTTTCCGGGCGTAGATGTCGGTCCCACCGCCTTCCCCGAACGCGATGACCGTCCGGATCGTCTCGCTGGGGAACTCGCCGCCACCGGAATCGACCCCACCCAGGCAGCCGGCCATACTCGCGACCAGCGTACTTCCACCTACCGCCAGTGCGCGTCGGCGGCTAATCGGTCCGATGCGGTTCCCCTGGCCACAACAGTCGTTGTTGTTAACATTTCGCATGGCTCGTCCCGAATATATGCATAGTATGCAATAAAACTTTTTCCAGAATGTATACACGTATGCCATGGACCGTGCAGTCAGGTATTGCGGGATCGATCGCACGGATAAAAACGCATTCAAGTATTCGGCGTCAGTATTCAACGCGGTACTCCGCGAGTGCGTCCCTGTCGAGTTCGATGCCGATCCCGGGTCGATCGGGCGGCGAGATTCGACCACCGTCGGCGACGGAAAGTTCGTCCTGATTGGCCGCGTACGGACTCGCAACGAACTCACCTGGATCCTCGAGTTCGTCGTCCAGCACACAAAACTCGATCAGCGAGCAGGCAGAGCTCGCGGCAGCCACGTGCAGGCTCGCCGCGTAGTTGACCGCCGGCCCGAAGGCGTGGGGCACAATCTGTTTGTTGAACGCCTCGGCGAGAACTGCGACCCGGTGGGCGCTCGTGACACCGCCACAGTGGTCGAGCGACGGCTGGTAAATGTCGAGCGAACCCGCACGGAGCAGATCGACGGCCGAGTAGTGCGGCGTGTGCGTCTGGAACCCGGCGACCGGAACGGATGTTCGACGGCGAAATTCTGCGTAGCCATCGATGTCGGTGTGCGCGATCGGTTCCTCGAACCAGACGAGTTCGTGCTCCTCGGTCGAGGATGCGAGCCGGACTGCGTCGGTGAAGTCGTAGGATGTGTTCGCGTCGATCGCCAACCCGAACCCCGTGGGCAACTCCGGCGCAATCGCTTCGATCCGTTCGCGGTCCTGGTCGACGCCCAGTCCCGCAGTAATCTTGAGACAGTCGAACCCTTTCTCGGCGAGCCAGTGGGCGTCCTCGAGTAATGCTTCTGATTCCTTCTGGATCGGAAAGGTGGCATAGGCATGCAGGTCGCCGTGAGCACCACCCAGCAACTGGTAGAGAGGAACGCCAGCGTGTTTCCCCGATATATCCCAGAGCGCCTCGTCGATGGCCGAGAGCGCCTTGTATGCACCCGACCGCTTCACGTGAACGTACAGGTTGGACCAGTGTTCGTTAATCGCGAGCGGATCCTCCCCGACGAGATACTGTTCGAGCGATTCGATAGCATGAGTGAGCGCAATATTGTCTTCGACTCGTTGTCTGTGAAATGATTCTCCGATTCCCGTGATACCCTCGTCCGTATGGATCTCCACGAGCACCGATCCAACCTCGACCGAGCCGATCGACGGAATCGATGTCGATCCAACACCACTCCGCAGTACGTGCGTGTCTATTGCCGTAATTTCCATCGTCATCCATGTTCGTAACGTGACTACTTCACGATTTGGGCGACCCACTGCTCACGACGAGGCTTCGACGTCGAGTTCCTCGAGTTCCGATCGCTTGATCTTCCCGGTCACGGTCGTCGGAACTTCGTCGACGAACGTGATCTCGCGAGGATACTCGTATTTCGCCAGGTTCTCCCTGACGTGGGTTCTGATCATGTCGGCGAATCCCTCGACAGCATCGACACCATCGGTGAGTTCGACGTATGCCTTGACGATCTCGCCGCGGCGATCGTCGTCGACGCCAATAACGCCGACCTCGGCGACCAGGTCGAGTTCGCGGATCGAGTCCTCGACCTCGGCCGGCCCGACGCGGTAGCCATTGGTGATGATGAGGTCGTCTGCGCGTGACTTGAACCAGAGCTGGCCGTTCTCGTCGCGATAGCCGAGATCGTCGGTGTTCATCCACTTGCCATCGGCGATGTACTTCCGGTTAGTCGCTTCCTCGTCGTTCCAGAGTTCGACGAACATGGTAGGGTCGGGCTTTCTGAGCCCCACGATACCGGTCTCGTCGACGTCACACTCCGTTCCGTCCTCGTCGATGATCCGGACGTCGTGTCCGGGGGCCGGATAACCGAGACTGCCAGGCTCGGCCTCCATCCATTGTGAACACGACGTCACGAGGTGCATCGCTTCGGTCTGACCGTACATTTCGTTCAGATTGGCACCAAGCGTCTCATTGACGTATTCGTGGAGCCGTTTCGAGACCGGCTCGGAGCCGGACATAACGACCTCCAGCGAACGGAGATCGTACTGCGACGCGTCGAGTTCGGCCATCGGCTTGAGCATCCCAGGTACCAGAACCGCGCGTGTCGGACCGTACCGTTCGATGTTCTCGAAGACAGTCTCGGGGTCGAATCCGGATGCAGTGTCGTGGCAGAACGTGGGGAACCCGTAGTGCCACGATCCAAGAACGAGATTGATACCGCCGATCCACGCCAGGTCCGGCGTCGCATACAGAAACGGATCCGTATCGTGCCAAGGCAACTCGAAACACATCTGGAAGCTCGGCAACCAGCCGAGCAGTGACTGGTGGTCCTGCAGGACGCCCTTCGGTCGCCCCGTCGTCCCGCTCGTATAGAGGATGAACGCGGGATCGTCTGCGGCCGTCTCGACGGCGTCGTAGTCGGGCTCGCCATCGAGATCCGAGAACGCGACCGTCTCGACCCCGTCGATCGAGGCCGGTTCGCCGTCCATCCCCACGACGCAGTCGACGCTCTCGACGTCCGCGAGTGCCTCCGCGAGCGTCTCCGTCAGCCCGCCGTCGATGAAAACGACCCGGGGGTCGCAGTCGCCAAGGCGAAATTCCAGCGCGTCGGCGCCGTACAGTACCGAAAGCGGGACGCTAATCCCACCTGTCTTCCACGCCGCCAGATGCGAGAGCATGACTCGGTCGCTCCGGGAGCTCATGATCGCAACCCGGTCGCCCCGTTCGATCCCCCGTTCCTTGAGCGCGTTGGCGATCCGGTTGGACTCTCGCTCGAGTTCCCAGAACGTGTACGTGTGTTCCGTCTCGTCTTCGATGCGCTGAAACAGCGCCACTCGACCGCGCTTGTCCGCGTGTCGCGTCACGACGTCCGTCGCGATGTTGAACGTCTCCGGGACCTCCCACTCGAATTCCTCCTGTGCTTGTTCGTAACTGTCGTACTGTCCGAGATTGGGAACTGGCTCCGATTCCCAATCTATCGATATCGATCCGAACTGTTCGCTTCTATCTCCCATGGGTCTGGTTCCCAATTGCGAGTATGTTTCGATACCTGGGGATAAAGATTTCCGGTTTCTAACGAACAGGAGCGGTCCCGTCCTCGAACTGATTCCGGGACAGTGTAATGTAAGAATCGTGTGATGTTCTATTCACAACCTATATTAACGGATTGGTGCAATTGAGGGCGTATGGCAAGCCGCGATCAGTCGTCCGACCGGATAGGACGTATTCTCGACCCGCAATCGATCGCCATCGCCGGCGCATCCGCCGACGAATCTAAGCGAGGATACATCGCAACCAAACGTCTGGAGGAATCCGACTACGACGGGGACGTCTACCCGGTGAACCCGTCCTACGAAGGCGAGATCCTCGGGAAAGAGGTCTACCCCTCGGTGTCGGCGATCCCCGACCGGGTCGACCTGGTGTACGTCGTCACCCCCGCCGGCGCGGTACCCGAGATTCTCGAGGACGCTGGCGGTGCCGACGCCGCGGGCGCAGTGATCTTCTCGGCCGGCTTCAGCGAAGTCGGTAACGAGGAGACCGAAGACGAACTCGTCCGGATCGCCGAGGAACACGGGATCCGGTTCTTCGGCCCGAACGTCATGGGCATGGTGAACGTCCCGGAGGACGTTTACCTGGGCATCGACGCGAGCTACTCCCCGGGCGGGCTGTCGATGGTCTCTCAGAGCGGGAACCTTGGGATGTACCTGGGCGTCGTGGCGAACGCGGAACGAAACACCGGCCTCAGCCACTTCGTCTCGATCGGCAACGAGGCCGACCTGAAGTTCCACGAACTGCTGCCCTATTTCGCGTCCGACGACGAGACCGACGTGCTCGTGTTGTACGTCGAGGGGATGTCCGAGGGACGAGCGTTCCTGAAGGAAGCAGCGCGGTTTTCCCAGGAAAAACCGCTCATCGTGCTGAAAGGTGGCCGGACCGGCGCTGGAAAATCATCCGCAGCGTCCCACACGGCATCGCTGGCCGGAGACGCGACCGTCCTCGAGGACGTCTACTCCCAGGCCGGGATCGTTACCGTCGACAGTTTCGACGACATCGTCCCGGTCGGACAGGCGCTGACGGGCCAGCCGGCCCTCTCCGGGCGCAACATTGCAGTCATGACCGAAGCAGGCGGGGTGGCGACAACCTCCGCCGACTCCCTCGTCGAGCACGGGTTGACCGTCCCCGAGCTGACCGAGGAGACGCAGGACAAACTCGCCGAACTGTTCCCGTACTCCCCGAACCTCGAGAACCCAATCGACACGATGGTGTCCGGAGAGACGGCGTCGGTACACGACGACGCGGCCGAGATCCTCCTCTCTGACCCGAACATCGACGGCCTGTTGATCTGTGGATCCTACGGCGGCTACGGCGTCGGCGGCACGGGGATCGAACTCCCCACGGACGAGGCGTCCGCGAAGGCACAGATCGAGTCGGCGCGTCGCATCGCACGACTCCCCGCGGAGTACGACAAGCCGGTCATCGTCAATAGCGCGTTCACGCCCGAGGAGTCCGAGGCACTCGCGATCTGTCGCGACGCCGGCGTTCCGGTCTACGACTCGTTCAGGGACGCGTCGCTCGCGTTCCAGGCACTCGCAGATTACAGCGAGTTCCTCGAAACAGCCGACGAACGATCCGACTTCGCCACCGACTCGGACGACGGCGGTCACGAGGCGATCCAGGAGGCAAGCGAGGGCGTGGTCCTCACCGAAGACGAGGCAAAGGGGGTGCTCGAGGACTACGACATTCCCGTCGCTTCCTACCGGCTAGTCACCTCCGCCGAGGACGCCGTCCGGGCCGCGAGCGAGTTCGACGGTGACGTGGCGATGAAGATCGTCTCGCCACAGATCCAGCACAAGACCGAGGCTGGCGGTGTCTCGTTGGGTGTTTCCGGCGTGGAAGACGTACGGGCGACCTACGAAGAACTCCTCGCAAACGCCGAGGCGTACGATCCCGGGGCGACTATCGACGGCGTCCTGGTTTCGCCGATGCTCGAGGAGGGCGTCGAAGTAATAATCGGGGCGACCCAGGACGAGGAGGTCGGCCCGGTCGTGATGTTCGGGCTCGGAGGCATCTTCGTCGAGGTGCTCGAGGACGTCACATTCGGGGCCGTCCCGCTGACCGAACGCGACGCACGTCGCATGATCGAGCAGATCGACGGAAAGGAACTGCTCGAAGGGGCCCGGGATCGCCTCGACGTCGACGTCGACGCACTCGTCAACCTGCTCGTGGCCGTCTCCCGGCTGGTCGCCGAGAACCAGGAAATCACCGAACTGGACCTCAACCCCGTCTTCTGTTACGAGGACGGCGTGTCGGTCGTCGACGCAGGAATCTCTCTGTGAGATTCGCCGCAACCGACGCGGTACCCGCGAGCCACGTTCGGACGCGAAAATCGATTTCTCACCGATCGCTTCGTTCGACGATCGCTCTTCTCGTCTTTCGTTTCTGGGAGTCGATCTCCGACCCGCCAACTCGTCTTCATCCCCCGTCTACCCTACTCGCGGGTCCTCGTCCCGCACTCACACCGCTTACTCGTCTTCGCCCTGGGTCCACCCTGCCGCCTCGGCCGCCGATTCAGCCGGATGTGGACGATCGTACTCCGTGAGTACGAGGAGCACGCCCTCGAACGACGACGGGTGGTAAAACAACTCTCGGAACCCCTCGAATGCCATCTCGTCGATCGGTTCGACGCCTCGCTTGGCCAGGGCTTCACGCGCCGCATCGGCGTCGGCAACCTCAAGCGAGAGCGCGTACAGGCCGGGGCCGTTGGTCCCGAGGAACGACTCGATGGCTGAGCCGTTCTCGCCCGAGACGAACTCGAGGCCGACCTGACTGGTCCTGTTCGCGACCGGCTCCCCTGGCGGGTCGACCGTCGCGCCAAACGAAAGGCCCAGGAGATTTTCGAAGCTGCTCGCGCTCTCCTCGAGGTCGTCAGTCGCCACGAGCACGCGATCGATGTCGAGTATCAGAACTTCGGGGTCACTCATTCTCGAGTACCTCCTGCAGGGCGAGCATGCGGCTGTAGGTCTCCCGTTTCAACTCGTCGGCGTCGACATCCTCGCCGTAGTCGTAGTAGCCTGCACCGGTTTTTGGGCCGAGATCGTTCGCCTCCATCTTTTCGACGACGCTCTCGGGGTTCTCGAAGCGGTCGCCGAGTTCCTCCGAGAGGTACTCGTTGACGTAGTAGAGGATGTCGACCCCGCCCAGATCGATGAACTCGATGAGACCGATCGCGGCCATACGAAAGCCGACGCCAGTCCGGAGCGCCCGGTCGATCTCCTCGGGCGTGGCGACGCCGTCCTCGTGGGCCCGTACGGCCTCGTTCATCGCGGCGGCCTGTATCCGCGAGCCGAGGAAGCCAGGGCTATCCAGACACGTCACCGGCTCCTTGCCGACCGCTTCGAGCAACTCGACGGTGGCCTCAACCGCGTCGTCGTCGGTGCGGTCGGCCCGAGCGACCTCCACCAGCGGGACGATAAACGCCGGGTTGAGCCAGTGGGTGATGAGCAACCGATCCGAGGCCGGGACTACGTCGGCCAGTTCGTCGATGCTGATTGACGACGTCGTCGTCGCGACGATCGATCCCTCGAGTTCGCCGGCCGCGGATTCGAAGAAGTCACGTTTGACCTTGGGGTCCTCCGGGAGCGCCTCGAACACCCACTTGGTGTTCTCGAGGACGGCCGTCTCACGCGTTACCCTGATTCGATTGACGACGTCGTCGATCTCCCCGTGAAAATGGTCACAGGCCGCGAGGAACTTGAGGTTAGACCGAATCGTCTCGCGAACGTCCGTAACCTTGGCTTCGAACTCCGACTGCGTGCGCTCTTTCACATCGAGGAGCTGAACCGGGCGTCCGTTCGTGGCGAACACTTGCGCGATGCCGATTCCCATTCGGCCTGGCCCGACGACGGCGATCGGCCCGCCATCGGGATCGTTCGCGGCGCTCACGCTGATACCCCCTCTTCGAGCACCTCTTCGAACTCGCCGCGAGTGAGCGATGCAAGCCCGAGTCGCTCGAGCGACCGTCCCGTTTCACGGTACGGCTCGTCCATGAGCTGTTCCGCGATGGTGACGATGCTGTCGATCGTCGGCGTCTCCACTTCGAGGAAGTCGCCGACGGACGCGAGCAATACCGTGGCGATACTGACGTCCTCGTGGATATACCGATCGTCGAGCGACGGCGGATCCTCGCTGAACGTGTCGGCGCTCATCAGCGCCTCACGGGCGTTCCTGCCGTAGAAGTGTCCGCCCGGAGCTTCCTCGGAACGGTAGTACTCGTCCTGAGTGAAGTGCGGCGCGCCGTACCCGAGTTCCTCGCGGATACGGACCCGTTCCTCGTCGACCGCCATCAGTGCGTTGTAGACACCGTCGCCGATCCCATGACGGTGGATGTTGAACGGGCCGATCTCGTCGCATTCGATGACGCCTGCGTTGAGCACCGTCGGCGTGGCGTTCACACACGGGTTACTATCGTTGAGCGCGCAATCGAACGCGTTCTCTGCAGGGATCGACGCGTCGTAGAACTGCCGGGCCGCCTCGAAAGCACGCTCGGTCTCGGCGCCCGGATAAGCACCGATCGGGAGCGTGACAGCGTCGAGATTGATCGTCACCTCTGCGTCCCCGGACCGGCGCGTCACGTAGGGAAGCGTCGGCGTCTCCGCGACGGTGACGCCCGTCGGCCGCTCCGCGAGGCCATCGATCGTCTCACGGAGGAGAAACGAACCGAAATTACCCGGACAGAGCAACACGATCTGATCGTCCTCGAGGATCGGTGCGAGGTCCTCAAACAGCCCCCGCTGTGCGGTCGCCGGGAGCGGGACGACGACCACCTCTGCCCCTGATACTGCCTGCGAGAGATCAGTCGTCACGTCCTCGAGCGAGACGGTCGTTCGCTCGCCGGCCGTGCGCCGCGGCCCCTCGTACCGATTGGATACGGCGAGGGTGAGCGACTGCGACTTGAGAACAGCCGTGTGATTGTCCGGGGATCGTACGTACCACTGTACCGAACAGCCCTGGTTGGCGAAGTCGGCGGCGGCGGCGTACCCGCCGTTACTTCCACCGATCACCGCTACAGCTTCCATGGATAGTCCTATGTCGGAAGTCCACATACGTAAAACGATGGGTAAGAACACACACACACAACACGTGCGATCGGAAGCTGTGTGCTGGTCGAGGCCGATCACACCGGTTTCCACACTTTGACATGCGTCCGTGCCATGGCATCTCGTATGACAGGCGCAGATCAGACGCTGTTGATCGTGTCCGGGACGTCCGATTCAGGCAGCGCACTCGCCCGCACTGTCGCTGACGCCGGCGGTACCGTCGGGTTCACGTATAACAGTGCGACCGACGCAGCCGAAGAACTGCTCGCAGACCTCGATGGCGACGACCACGAGGCCTGGCAGTGTGACGTCACTGTCCCCGACGAGACCGCGTCGGTCGTCTCGGAGGCGTTCGACACCCTCGGTCACGTCGACGGTCTCGTCTTCACCGTCGGCGTGATCGCACGCAGCTCCATCGAGGACACCAAACCCGCGGAGTGGCAACGTCACCTCGATGCAAACGTCACCGGCGCGTTCAACGTTATCAAGGCGGCAGCGCCGGAATTTACGGCCCAGGGCGACGGATCGATCGTCGCGGTCTCGGCGTGTGACGGGATCATGCGAAGCCCGAACCTGGCCGCATACGACGCGAGCAAACAGGGGTTGATCGCGCTCGTCCAGGAAGCCGCGCGCGAACTCGGCCCGGACGGCGTCCGGGCGAACGTCGTTTCGCCCGGATTCATCCGGGATCCCGACACGCTCTCGGCGGATGCACGACAGGACCTCCTCGACCAGCAACCCTACAAGCAATTGACGACGCCACAGGACATCGCGAACGCCTGTCTCTTCCTCTGTTCGGATCGAGCCGCGACGACGACCGGTGCCGTCCTCCCCGTCGACTCCGGACTGAGCCTCGAGTAATTTATTCTCCCTTTCTGTGAGACGACGCTACACTATGAAACGACACTACTGATACGGTCTGCTGAACGATGTCCCGGTGCAACCGCGACCGCCCTGTGGTTTACCGGACCTGACTTCCAGCAGGTCGTGCGACTCAGGCGGCTAACTCCTCTCGTTTCGTTTCGGTTGCGTCGTAGTCGATCTGCAGTGACCCGCTGTCCTCGTCGAACACGACGCCGTAGACTACGCGGGCGTGCTCGCGAGTGATGTATTCCTTGCGGACGTCTTCCAGAACAGCCTCGGGTTTGCGCTCGAGTGGATCACCATAGCCGCCGGCGCCCGACAGCTGGAAGCTGACCGTGTCGCCGTACGAGAGGTCGTACTCCCCCTTCGGGTGAAGTTCGTCGCCCTCGTCGGCCGGGTTCAAGACCGTCCGTCCACGGTCGCCCGGTTCGCCGTCGTTCAGTCCCCACGGTTGGGAGTCGGTCCGCTCGAGCAGGTTCGTGAAGCTGACGTCCTCCGCGAGTAACGTGAAGTCCTTCCGGAGACCGAGCCCACCGCGGTGGCGGCCGGCACCGCCGGAGTCGGGGATGAGCTCGAGCCGATCGATCACAACCGGATACCGGGTTTCGTGGAGTTCGACGGGGATATTCGTCACGTTGAACGACGAACAGATCCCTTCCTCGCCGTCCTTGCGGTCCGAGGCGCCGACGCCCCCGATCATGAAGTCATAGAGGATGAACCGCTCGCCAGTCTCGGGGTCGGTACCGCCGAAGTTCGGGTTACCGAAGTGACTACTCGCGGCGACAACCTTCTTCGGCACCGCCTTCGCCACCGCACCGAGGTTGAGTTCGACGATGCGCTGGTTGATGATCGGCCGTGCGTTCGCAGCCGCCGGTGGCTCTGGATTGAGGAACGATCCCTCGGGCGCCCGAACGGTCATCGGCCGCATGATCCCCTCGTTCTGTGGGAGATACTTCTCGGTGATCGCCTTGAGGACGAACGCCGAGTACGCCCGGGTGTAGTTGATGTAACTGTTTATTGCGCTTTGGGTCTGGGGATCGGTGCCCGAGTAGTCGAAGATCAGTTCATCGTCGTCGATCTCGATCGTCACCTCAAGTTCGACCGGGCCGCTGTCGACCCCGACGTTGTCCATCACGTCGCTGAAGGAGTACTTGCCGTCGGGCATTTCGCGTAGATCCGCCCGCACGCGCTGCTCGGACTGGTCGATGATCTCGTCGATGCAGGTGTAGACCGTGTCCCGGCCGTACTCGTCGAACACCTCGCGGAACAGCTCCGTTCCGTGGTGATTGGCGTTTTGCTGGGCTTTCAGGTCGCCGATCACCTTTTCCGGGAGCCGGACGTTGGCTTCGATGAGGTCCTCGAACCACGGCTCAAGTTCTCCTTCCGAGATCACCTTCGTCGGGAACAGTCGGAGTCCCTCTTGATAGATCTCGGTCGCGTCGACTGCCTGTGAGCCGGGTGCTCGACCACCGACGTCGATGTGGTGGGCGATCGTGACCGAGAACCCCTCGATGCGGTCGTCGACGAACACCGGCGTGATCAGGAACATGTCCGGCAGGTGCCCCGACCCCATGTAGGAATCGTTGAGCAGGATGCCGTCGCCGGGTTTCAGATCGTCGTAATCGTAACGCTCGCGGACGTGCTGGACCGCGTAGGGCATCGATCCGAGGTGGCCCGGACTGAAGTTACCCTGCGCGACCACTCGTCCGTCCCGATCGAACAGCCCGGTCGAGAAGTCCTGACCGAGCGAGACAGCCTCACTCTTGCCGGTCCGTTGGAGGACCTTCCCCATCTCGTTGCACATCGCAACGAGCCGGTCCCACAGCACCGTGAACGTAATCGGGTCCAGTTCTTCTGCGTCGATGCGTACGTCGGCGTCTGCGTCGGTATCACTCATTGTTATTCACCTCGTTGATCTCGATAACGAGATTTCCATACTCGTCGACGCTCAGGGTATCGCCCGGCGGGACGACCGTCGTCGAGTTGACCTCTTCGACGACGGCGGGGCCGGTCAATTCCGCGCCGGGAGCGAGTTCATTGCGGTCGTAGATCGCCGTCTCGGTGAAGCCGCCGGCCCGCTTGAAGTACGCCTCCCGAGTGCCCTTCCGGGCGTCGCTGGCACGGCCCGAATCCCCATCGATGCGCTCGAGGGAGGCCGACTCTGTCGGGCTGCGGACCGTCACCTTCCAGGTGATGCCCTCGATGACTTCGTCCGGATCGCTATAACCGTAGGTCCGCTCGTAGGTATCGTGGAAGTTCTGCTCGATCGTCTCGAGGTCCTCTGGTCCGAGCCGACCGGTCGGCATATCGACGCCGAGTTCGTGAGCCTGGCCGACGTACTTCATGTCGGCTTCGCGTTCGATCTCGATCTCGGCGTCCGCGCCGCCGGCCTCCCGGACGAGTTCGCGACCCTGTTGCTCGAGGTCCTCGTAGATCTCGTGTACCTGCTCTAAGGCCTCGGCGTCAAGTTCCGTGATGTATGTCTGGTCGAGGTGGAACTCCACGTCGGCGACGAGCAGTCCGCCGGCGCTCGCCACGCCCGCTCCCTGGGGTACGAACACTTTGGGAACGTTGAGCTCGTGGGCGATGAACGACGCGTGTGATGGGCCCGCACCGCCGAACGCGATCATGCCGAATTCTCGCGGGTCGATCCCGCGTTCCGAGGCGTGGATCTGGCTCGCCCGCGTCATCGCGTTGTCGACGATCTCCTTAATGCCCCAGGCGGCGTCGTAGGTCCCCATCTCGAGCGGTTCGGCGATGCCGCGGTCGATCCCGTCGAGTGCGTCGTCGACGTCGATGTCCATCCGACCGCCGAGGAAGTAGTCCGGGTTGAGATAGCCCAGCGCGAGGTCGGCGTCGGTGACTGTCGGCCGGGTGCCGCCCCGCCCGTAACAGATCGGTCCGGGCTCTGCACCAGCGCTTTCGGGCCCGACCTCGATCCGTCCTGTATCGCTCGCGCCGGCGATGCTGCCACCGCCAGCGCTGATCTCGATCATGTCGATCACGGTCAGGTTGATTGGGAGGCCGCTTCCCTCTTTCATCTCTGCTTCGTCGACCTCGAAGACGTCCGTTCGCTTCGGCTGGCCGTCGACGATGAAACAGATCTTCGCGGTCGTCCCGCCCATGTCGAACGAGAAGACGTTCTCGAAGCCGACATGTTCGCCGAGGTGGGCCGCGTTGAGCGCGCCGGCGACCGGCCCGGACTCGATGATCTGGACGGGCGACTGCTGAATCATCGACGGAGTCGCGACGCCGCCGCTAGATTTCATCATGAAGAACGAGCCGTCGTACCCCTGCCCATCGAGGTCGTCCTCGATCTTCCCGAGATACTGCTGGACGCGGGGCTTAACGTAGGCGTCGACCGCCGCCGTATTCGTCCGCTCGTACTCACGGTACTGTTTGGATATCTCCGACGCCCGCGTGGTATAGAGTTCGGGCGCGGTCTCCTCGATGATCTCCTGGGCAGCCCGTTCGTGTCTGTCGTCCTCGTAGGAGTGAAGGAAACTGATCGCGACCGACTCGTAGTCGGCCCGGAGTTGCTCGATCTGCTCTGCAAAAGCATCATCGTCCAGCGGCGTGACCACACCCTCACTCGGGTGGATCCGCTCGTCGACTTCGTAGATGTCCTCGCGGTCGATGAGCGGATCCGGCTTCTCGATGAACAGGTCGTAGAGGTCGTATCGCTTTTGCCGCCCGAGGATCGGGACGTCCCTGAACCCATCGGTCGTGAGCAGTGCCGTGTCGGCCCCATCGCGCTCGAGGACGGTGTTTGTCGCGAGCGTCGTCGCATGGATCAGCTGACCGACGTTGTCGATTTCCACACCGGTTTCGTCGAAGAACTCGCTGAGCCCGGTCAACACGCCCTCAGAGGGGTTGTCAACGGTTGTCGGATACTTGTATACGTCGAGTTCGCTGGTCTGCTCGTCTACCAGTACGAAGTCGGTGAAGGTACCACCGACGTCGAAGCCGATACGCTTGGCCATTAGCTGATTATGCCGCGTCATATGTAATAAATTCCCACGGTTCAATTGGGCCGAACTGGGCGTAGTCATCGCCCGATGCGGTTCATGCAGACGGGCAGATTTATTGCGTCTCCAGTGAGACTTTACATGTATGAATCAAAAAATCGAAGGGCTGGACGAAATCGATCGCACTATTCTCAGGATTCTGGCCCAGAACCCCCGGACACCGTACTCGGATATCTCCGAACAACTCGAGGAGGAAGGTTACGAGATGAGTAGCGAGGGGATCCGATACCGGGTCTCGAAACTGTTCGAGACGACGTCGATTCTCCTGCTGACGGCCCCAAAAGAACACGGCTGGGAGGTCGTCCGCCTGTTCGTTTCGGTGACCGACGAAGAGGGTGCCAAACAGGAATCGTTCGAACGACTCTCCATGATGGGCTTCTGGATGAACTGTCGCGGTATCGGGTCGGTCGACCTCTATGGCGTTGCGACCGCCCAATCGAACAGTGAAGTCGACGAACTGATCGACAGGGTTCGAAGCTTAGACGGCGTCGAAAATGTCGAGTATATGATTGAAACGGACCGAGCGACCACCATCGACAACTACCTCGCACTCTGATCACGCTCCCACTATCATTTGGCCGGTCACGCTCTGATCGCGGTTCCGTCATCGATGCACACGTCGCGTTTTCTACCCAGTCCGCGTTTGTGAACTACCCCACCCAACTGATCGCCTTTTGGCTCGCGCTCGAGGGTGGGGCTCCCTGCTTCGAGGACGTTGTCAGCCTTAGTCTGACAGCCTGACGAGGATCCCTCGACAAACGCGCTTTACAGGAGCTGACGTGGTTCCTGGAGGAAGCGCAGTCACCACAGGCGTTCGAGCGTTGGAAAATCACGGCGCGATTTTCGCAGGCCATCAGAATCACTCTGCGATCCTGAGGACGTTGATTCGGAGCGTCCCGCTCCTATCTGCCTAATAGTTACTGATTGTCAGTAGACACCCGATCGTACGACGGCTGTATGATCGGTTTGGACGCCGTTTCGGTCGGCAGTGGAGTCCGACGATCGGCAGCTGTCATTCGTCGTCCCAGCGCTCATACTCCCTCACAACTTACCAAACAACTTACTAAACAGCTTTTCTGGAGGTAGTCATCCCCTTTATTTGGCAGGTAAAACGGCCAAGTTTTTGTTGAAGCAGACCCAGGAGTTTGATATGGACGAAGATTACGGATGCAAGGTTTGTCGTGTCCTCTCCGATCATGGGCTCGAACATTACGACGAGCGATTACTGGATGAATGGCGAGGGAGCAACGGTCAGCGCAAGGGGTACAGACAGCTCGCGCGGTGGCTAAACGTCACCCTATTACGCCGGGAGATGGACAAAGTCGGCCTCTCAACGCTGGGGGACGAGGCCGAATCGAAGTATGATCGGCTTCAGGACGAGGGGGCAACCGCTACCGAAGTCGCATCGATGCTCGAGCGCGAGGGAATCGACATCGAGTCGCTCCAGTCCGATTTCGTCTCCTATGGTGTCGTCCGAACCCATCTCATCGACTGTCTCGGCGCCAAGTATGAACGCCCGACCGCGACCGACTGGGAAACCGATGCGATCAGCATCGCGCGCGACCATGCCGAGGAGAAGATCATGTCCGCAGTCCAATCCCTCGAGCGGAAAGGAGACCTCGACGCTAGCGATGACGTCGCCGTCCACGTCGACGTCGAGATCGAGTGTGAAAAGTGTCAGACCCGCGTCCCGCTCCACCGGGCACTTCGCCGTGGCGAGGTCTGTAACTGCGAACCCGTTGAGGTGAAACAATGACCGAGTTGACGGTCGACGTCGAGAACGTCGGCGGGATCGACAGCATGACGTGTACGTTTACCGACGATCTGGGGATCATCACCGGTCCCAACTCCTCGAACAAGACCTCGTTGCTCGAGGCCATCGCGTTCGGTCTCGGCCGGTCCGATATCTCGATCAAAAACGACGCAGAGACCGCACGCGTCGAACTCACACTCAACGATCGAACGGTCGTCCGTGAGGCCTACGAGACGGATCACGGGATCCGGATCGAGGGCGAGGGCTGGCTCAATTCGAGCGATGACGTGGAACTGTTCGATCAGTTCGCATGCCTGTTCGAGTTCAGCGACGTCCGGGCGGCCGTTCGCAACGACGAGAACTTCGCCGAGGTCCTGAAGGGACCGATGAACATCGATGCCCTCGAGGCCGAACGTGAACGAAAGATCGTCGAGAAGAATGAACTCAAAAAGGAAGTCGACTCCCTCGAGAACGTCGAGGACCGACTCGAAGAGCGCAAGCGCAAACTCGACGAAAAACGCAAGACGGCTGCGGAGCTGGAGTCGGAACTCGAGGACCTCCGAGAGGAACAGCGGGATCTCACCGACGACGAGGAACTCGAGGGGCTCCAGGCCGAGCGCTCTCGGCTCGTGACGCAACGTCAGGAGTACCGCGAACAGATCAGCGACTACGAGAACGCGATCGACCGACTGGAGGGAGAGATTTCGGAACTCGAGGCCGACCTCGAGGCCGCTCGTGAGCAGGTTACCGAGTACGACGTCAACTCGCTCCGTGCCGAGCGCGAGTCGATTCAGGAGGAACTCCACGAAATTACCGACCGGATCGATGTACTGCAGTCGGTGCTGACCGCAAATCGTGAAATGCACTCCTCGTCGTATACCAGTGCTCTGGGACGCCAATACAGCCTGACTGGCGACAGGGTTACCTGCTGGGCGTGTGGAAACGAAGCAGCGGAAGAGGACTTCGAGGAGACAATCGGCAGACTCACCGAGCTCATCGAGTCCGACAAGGAACGACGCACGGAGTACCAGCCTCGCCTCGAGGAGATCGACGACCAGATCGAAGCGGCAAATGGGGCGAATCGACTGATTACGGAACTCGAGTCCAAGAAGCAATCGCTCGAACAGCAACTCGAGAGCCGTCGGGACTCTCTCGAAACCCACCGTCAGCAACTCGAGGACGTCGAGATCGATCTCGACGAAATCGAGGACGAAATCGCGTCCAGGGAGTCCCAACAGGAGAGCGAGTCGAGCCACGTGACCGAGGAACTCGAGTCGACCCGCGTCGATCTTCACGCAGTCCAAAACGAGATCGATCGACTCGAGGACGCGATCGACGAACTCGAGGAGGATCGTCGGGAACGCGAACGGAAGAGTGAGGAGATCGAGTCGCTCCGGACAGATATCCGGGAACTGACGGAGCGTATCGAGAACCTCGAGCAGCGTCTCAGGGACGGGTTCAACGAAGCGATGGACGAACTGATCGAGTTACTCGGCTACGAGACGATCGACCGTGTGTGGCTCGACGGTAACTACGACCTGGTCGTCGCCCGAGAGGAAGACGGCGTTACCCGGCAGGACACGGTCCAAAACCTATCTGAGAGCGAACGCGAGATGGTCGGACTGGTGCTCGCTCTCGCAGGCTACCTTGCATACGACGTCGCCGACGCAGTTCCCGTCTTGCTCGTCGATACTCTCGGGGCGTTCGACGCCAATCGTGCGAGCAGCCTGCTCGAGTACTTCGCCGACGAAGCGCCACTGCTGATCACCGCGTTGCTTCCGGAAAACGAGGCTACGCTCGCCGACACCGACCTCGAGTACGATCCTGTCAACCCGTCACGGCTCACCGTTTGAACGACGGCCCACGTATCGGGACACAACATCGGATCGTCCTCACCGAACGCGATCGGTGCTCTCCGCGAGTGCGAGCGTGCCGTCAGTTACCGCCTGCGAGCGTGGGGTCGTCCTCGCCGAACTCGACGTTGATGTTTTTCACTCGCGTGTGGTCCAGCAGTTCCGAGAGGTCCTCCTTGTTCCCAATCCCGCTCTGTTTGTAACCACCAAACGGCGCACCGATGTAGTGACGGCCATGCTGGTTGATCCAGATGTATCCGGACTCGACGTCGTTCGCGGTTCGGTGTGCATCGTTCAGGTCGTTCGTCCAGACGCTCGCCGTCAGCCCGTACTCGATGTCGTTCGCGATTTCGATCATCTCGTCGTAGTCGCTCCAGGTCAGTACCGACAGCACCGGGCCGAACGTCTCCTCCTTGACGATCGTCATCCCCGGTTCGACGTCGAAGACGGTCGGCTCGAGGAAGTAGCCCCCGTCGTATTCGTCGACGGCCTCGCCGCCGAACAGGACCTCGGCGCCCTCGTCTTTCGCGATATCGAAGTACGTACACACCTTCTCGTACTGTGGTTCCGAGACGACGGCCCCCATCGTGTTCGACTCATCGAACGGATCCCCGATCGTGACCTCCTCGAGGCGGTCGATCAGTGGCGGGACGACATCGTCGTAGGCGTCCTCGTGGACGAGTAGACGAGTCCCGCTGCCACAGGACTGTCCCTGCCAGGGTAGCGCCATCGCCCCTTGGAGCCCGTCGAGGACGCGATTCATGTCTGCATCGGGGTAGACGATGAAGGGGTTTTTGCCGCCCAGTTCGAGCAGAACGGGTGAGAGGTTCTCGGCGGCACCCTTCATGATCTTCTTGCCGGTCGCGGGGCTGCCGACCATCGAGATGAGCCGCACGTCAGGGTGTTCGACGAGGTTCGCGCCGGTCTCGCCGAACCCGGTGACGACGTTGATCAGCCCCTCCGGGAACAGTCCGCACTCGTGGACGAGGTGGCCGATGTACAGCGCCGACAGTGGGGTGTATTCGGACGGTTTGACGACGATCCCGTTACCGGCGACGATCGCCGGCGCGATCTTCTCGGCGACGAACATCGTCGGGTGGTTGAACGGGATGATGCCGGCGACAACGCCGTAGGGCTCCCGCTGCGTGAAGTTGTGGTTTTCCGCGCCCGTCGGGATCGTTTCGCCCTTGAGTTCGGTCGCGAGCCCGGCATAGTACTGGAGGTTTCGAGCTCCTTTCTCCGTATCGAACTTCATCCGGGAGATGCTGCTGCCGTTGTCCGCGACGTCGAGGTTCGTCAACTCCCTCTGGTGGTCGAGCAGCAGGTCAGCGAACGCCTCGACCCGTTCGCGCCGTTCGAACACGTCGATCTGACGCCACTCCTGGCTCGCCCGCTCCGCCGCCTGGACGGCCTCGTCCACTTGCGATTCGGTCGCGATCGGTACCTCTGTCAGAATTTCGCCCGTCGAGGGACACTCGTTCTCGAACGTCTCCTCACTCGAAACGAACTCACCGTCGATATACATTCGGTCCTCGATCTGCAGGGAGACACGCTTCCTCGACAACGTCTCTAGTTCATGTTCGAACATGCTATGACGTGTTTCCTGCTATTATATAGCAGTTGTGTCTATCACGTCACCGCTCCCGCGGCTCGGGTTCGTGTCGAGGTCACGTCAGTTCGGGAACAGGCGTTCGTCGGCGATTGGAACCGTCTCGAAGACACCGTACCGGCTAGCGTACTCCATCCAGTCCCGGACGTTCCGCCGCTGGTCGGTCTCGAGAACGAAAGGACAGTCGACACCGTCGGTGACACGCCGAAGCGCCTCGACGGACCGTTCGCCCGACCACTCCCCAGAGTCATCCTCCTCCAGGAACGCGGCGAGGACCTGATCTCGGTTCTCGTAACGGTACGCTCGCGACCGCTGGAGTGCATCGACAAACGCACGTACGCGAACGGGATCCGTTTCGTACAGCTCACTGTCGACACAGATCAGGTGGACGAGCGGCCGATATCCGGTGAGAGTAGTCCACTCCTCCCCCATATCGTAGAGAAGCCGGTATTCGGGATTCTCTCGCAGCCCCCAGTACCAGTCGTTGATCCGTTCGACGGCGTCGAGTTCGCCGGCCTGCATCCGATCGGCTAATCGCTGGTGCGTGTCGACGACCCAGTCGACAGCATCGGGGTCACAGTCGAATCGGTCCTCGATGATCGCTTTGTGATAGGTCATCGCCAGCGACCGGTCGTGAATGCCGACCCGCATTCCTTCGAGGTCCTGTGGATCGGAGATACCGTCACTTTCACGGACAAACATTCCATTGCCCCGCTGGTAGGTGAGTCCGGCCGCGACCGCTAATGGGTCCGTCGGGACCACATCCGTGTGACTCACCTGTTTCGCAGTGACGTACTTACCCATCGACATCGTCGTGGCATCGAGTTCACCGGAGAGGAGTAATTGATCCTTCTGTGGCGAGTGATTGTGCTCTAGTCGAATCGTCCCGTACTCCAGTGTTACCCGGCCATTTTCGAGCGCGTAATAGAACTGTCGAGTGTTGTAAAACGGGGTCGTACTGAAGGCTAACGTCGCCTCTGTCATACCCCCTACTTCGTATCAACTGCCAAAAACCTGGTGCTGGATTTGTGTCATCTGTCGTTCGAAGAAGTATTTCTCCCGTGTCGACTGGTCCCACAGAACCCGTATATTCATATCACAGAGATGATTTCACGAATAATGCACTAAGTGCGTTATTGAGGTAGTGAAATAGCTATCCAGATTTGTATTTCACAAATCACCCGCTCGCATCATCCGGCAAAATCCGACTGGGCTCGAGAATGTGAACACGTAACAAGAATGTGAACGACTATCGTAATATTAGCGGAAAATTCGGACCGAGACATGCAAACCAAAGTCCCAATATTTTATATTGTGTATCTAAAACTGTGAATAATATACTCAGTACGTTAATCGACGGGTACGAATCAGTGTCAGATGGGTGCGATGCGATAATCGGTTTTAACGAGCGGCCGATTGATCCAGTAACCAGGGGACGACGATTATGATCTGTAGGTGCAGACGTAAGCTATATTATCGATGGTCCGGAAATGAGGAGTTGTATGTCAGTAGACCTCGTGGTCAACAATTGTACACTCGTGACGCCGGAGGGCCAGATCGGCCCGAACGCAGGGGTCGCGGTTGATGACGGTGAAATCGTCGCCGTCGGAGCGGATGACAGCCTCCCGGAGGCTGACGAAGTCATCGACGCCGACGGACAGTATCTTACACCGGGTGTAATCGACTGTCACATCCACAACCGAACTCCCGGTTTAGAGTACAAGGAAGACTGGGAGACGGCGACGCGTGCCGCCGCTGCCGGCGGCGTGACGACCGTCATGGGAATGCCCAACACCGATCCAGTCATCGACCAGCCGGAACACATTCAGACGAAGGCCGAGCTCGGCGAGGAGAACGCGCTCGTCGACTTTCAGTTCTATGCGGTGATTACGTCTAATAACTACGACCAGGTTCATGACCTCGACGAAGCAGGCGTCGTCGGCTACAAGGTTTTCCTCGGGACCACTATCGGTGCAATCCCCCCGCCGAACGACGGCGAACTCCTCGAGGCGATGGAACAGGTCGCCGAGACCAACAAGCGCCTGGGCTTCCACGAGGAGAACGACCAGATCCTCACACATCTCGCCGAGAAGTTTCAGGAGGAAGAAAAAAACGATCCGATCTATCACACCTGGTCGCGCCCACCGATCACGGAACGAGAGGCGATCAACCGGACGATCCTGTTCGCCGACGAAACGGGCGCGAAGATTCATATGTTCCACCTCTCCTGTGGAACGGGTGCACAGCTCGTCGCCGAAGGCAAAGAGAAAGGCGTCGACGTCACCGCCGAAACCATGCCGCACTACCTCTGGTTCACCGAGGACGTGATGCGCGAAAAGGGCAACGTCGCGCGTATCCAGCCCCCGATTCGCGACCAGGAAGAACAGGACATCCTCTGGGAAGAGGTCCACGGCGACGGCATCGACTGCATCGCTACGGATCACTCCCCGCATACCGACGAGGAGAAAGGCATGGATGACCCATTCAAGAACACTTGGGAGGTCATCTCCGGATTCGTCGGCCTCGAGACCGAAGTTCCCGCCATGCTGACGTTCGTCAACGACGGCAAGATGAGCCTCGAGCAATGGATCGACATGCACTCGACCCAGCCCGCGAAGATCTGGGGAATGTACCCCCAGAAGGGGTCGCTCCAGGTCGGCACTGACGCCGACTTTACCATCTTCGACCTCGACGAGGAGTGGACCCTCGAGGACCGCAACTCGCTGCACTCGAAAAACACCGTCACGCCGTTCGAGGGTGAGACCTTCCAGGGGAAGGTCACGAAGACGATCGTCCGTGGCGACGTCGTCTACGATGACGGTGCCGTCGTCGGCGACTCCGGACATGGCACGCAGGTGGAGGTTGACGAAATCGACAACGATTACGCATGAACACGGACATATACGACCGCGGTCGGGAGACTGGGCGGCGACTGCAGGCGGCCATCGAACACAACCTCGATGGGTTCTGGCGCGCCGTCGCCGACCGTGACATCGATCGCAACACGGTACGAACTGTAGCGACCGATCACCGCGACCGGCTGACCGAGGACACCCGGTCTCGTATCCGGGGGATGGCGGACGCCGCCGCTGTCCCGTACCGCGACCTGCTCGCGTTCAACCTATTCGAAGAGACGCTCGTCACCGACGGCTGTACGACGGCTATCGCCGCCGGCGACGCCGCAGCAGACGGTGAGACGATCTTCTTCAAACAGAGCGACAAGAAGGGTGCCGACGAGTTCGAAGGCGAGAACTACCACCAGCACCAGCAGATCAACGTCGTCAGCATCGAGAACCCGGCCGACAAGAACAAGATCATCGGCGTCACTGCCGCCGGTTCCACGGCCGTCAAGATGGGAATGAACGACGAGGGCGTCGCTATCGGTAGTAACATCTCCCGGACGGTCACCTTCGATGAGGAAGGCACGGATTCGAAAGACTGGGCCGCCGCCTCTCGCGGGGAGTACATGCGTCAGGGGCTGCTCCACGGTGACACCGCCGAGGAAGTCGCAAAACACATTACGCCGATGCTGTTCTCGGACCCGATGTCCTCGCCGGGGAACATCCCCATCGCGGACGCCGAGAAAGCGATTATCCTTGAGGGCGAATTTACCCACCTCGCGAGTGAGTGGGTCGAAGATGACGTCATCGGGCGTGCCAACAAGTTCCAGGCCCTCGACCATCTCGCGCGTTCCCGTGAGGAGATCCCCTCGAGTTACAGCCGGTACGAGCGCGTCATGGAGGTCCTCGAAGAGAACGACGGCGACGTCACCGTCGAGACGATGCGGGACCTCTCGACCGACCACGAGAACGGCCCCGGTCTCGAGTCGGTCTGTCGTCACGAAGAAGACCACTACACCGACGAAACGTCGCTCTCGGCGGCGATCTTCGACCTTGACGGCGAGGCCCCTGAAACCAGCGAAATATACATCGCGCTCGGCAAGCCGTGTCACGCCTGGCGCACCGAGGAAGGAAACGGCTGGCTCAACATCACCGCCGACGCCACCGAAGCCGACGTCCCGGATCGGTTCCTCACCGGCGAGGCGTGGCTCGAACACTACACCGAGGAAGCGTACGAGGGGGAGCGAGAACTCGCACCCCTTCGGTGAGGAGGAGTTAATCCTCCTGCCGTATAAACCGCCGAAATCGCCAGCTTCTATCGCCGACGGTGCAAACACACCGATCGCCTCAATTGCGTTTCATCGTTTTCTAGTTCACTTGCCTCCGTTACCGTTCTTCGAACTGCTCGTTTCGTCCGCGTTCGAGCCCGATCTCATCTTCCCGACGTCGGACCGACCGGACAGGACGAAAATAGAACTAACCTCGCTCCGGGCGGCGACCTCACCGGGTTCGAACAGCAGATCCTTATACTGAAAGTCGGTGAACATGTTTAACTGGTCGTCGTAGTGAGTAGACTGTGAACCGTCGGGTCCAACGTGACCCGAGTTGCCGGGAGGGAGGACGTTTTCGGCGACGATCTCTTCGCCTAAGCGCACAAAGTGGTTTTCCGTCCCACGATTCATTCGGGGCATCTCGCCCGCGTCGCCGATGCCCACTGGCACGCCAAAGAGCGTCTGGTTCGAGAGCGGATCGATGGCCGGCGAGGATTCCCACTCCGCAACGTTCTCACCGTACTCTGCTCGGAGTTCGGCGACGACGTCTCGGAACGCCCCTCGTAGCGTTCCGTCGGGATCTCCATCGAAATAGTCGACGGCCGTGTTTAGAGCCGTCTTTTCTGGATTGAGTGCGCGCATTAGCGTTCCCCGACCGTACCGGTAGTCCAAAACGATCGTGGCGACGTCGAACAGAGGGCCGTAGACGGGCTCGAACGTTCGCTTGAGCAGCCGATCGAAGAAAGCATCGAACACCACTAGCCCCGGTGAGTATGGCCCGAGGTAATCCTCGCCCGATCCTTGGCGATAGTCGTCCCACGCCCGCAACGCATCGGCCGCATCCGCTTCAATATCGTCGAGGTCAGCATCCGCTAGCGAATCGAGCAGCGGCTGTTTGTATCGGATCGCACGTAGGTCCACGAACGAGGTGTCGTAGACGACGTGTTTGAGGAATTCGTAGTCGACGGCACCGCGTTCGGCGAGGCGGTGTTCGACGAGATTGATGATACGCTGAACTCGGTGGTCGACGCTCCAGGCGAAGCTCTTGTCGCCGTTATCCCAGTCGGGTGCCGGCTTATTGTTCCAGTTCGCGGCGTAGCCAGCGTCAGGATTGATCACGTACGGAACGTCCCCGTCGGCCGCTCGCAGGATGTCGTCCTCGGAGAGTTCGTGCGTCGTTCCGTCCGCGGGAAGACGCGTGTCCCACGGAACCGCCTCGGCGTCAGGGTACCGACCAAGGTGGAAGAACCCGATATTACCGTCAGTCCCAGCCCAGAGGAAGTTTACGGCGTAGTCGCAGTGGCGGGCGGCGTTGTGAAATTCGTCGACACTGGTCGCGAACTGAGCGTCGTAGAAGGCGCGAAACGAGTTCATGTCCCGGCCGTCGAATCCGCGCGTTTGGGCAATCGCCTCACCGGCGTCTGGATTGTACTCGGTGACGATGCCGTGGTGCGTCCGGCGTATCGCGACTCTTTCGTCCTCGGCGCCTGCGACTGGGATTGTCTGGATTTCCGTCTCGATGTCGTGCGTTTCCCCTCGGAACTCGTATTGGTCGGGACCGTCCTCACGCGGGACGACGGACTCAACGAACGACTGGACGCTCTTGTCGATACCGGCAGTAGTCCCGATCGCGCCGTAGCGGTTGTGGCCGAACATGACGAACGGGAAGCCAGCAACCGTCACGCCAGCGACGTCAAAGTTGGGGCCGTGGAGGCCGACCTCGTACATAACCGACGGCGTGGAAAACGACATCTGCGGACCGCCCATCATCAGTGCATCGCCGCTCTCGGTGATGTCGCCGTGGACGACCAGCGCCTTGCTTCCGAGTTTCGTCGTGAGACCGAGGTCGTCGAGCCCTCCAGCGATCGTTCGTCGCCGCTCTCGTTCGCGTTCGAACGAGCGGACCGGCGACGCGGGAAGTCGCGAGTCGCCGCCCGTGAGTTGGTTGCTCCGGCCACCAATCTCGCCCGATGAGACTCGTTGGCGCGATCGAGTTCCGTCGATTTCGTCAGCCGTCCCACCGCTACCATCTCCCGCAGGTGTGTAGGGCGGAACGTATCCGGGGTTCGGACGATCGGCCGACGTCGGCGCGTCGGGGTCGTCTCCCCACTGAAAGTCGTCGAACAGCGCCATCGCCGTCTCCCCGTCGTGGCGTTCGCGCAATCCCGAGAGGATGGCTGCGTTCAGCGTCTCCAGGGTGGCCCCGGAGAAGAAAATCATCGCAGCAGCGAAGACTCCAGCGACATCCTCGCGTGTCCAAGATTCAGGCTTGAAGTCGTGCACTACGAACCCCCGATGGAGTTCTGCCTCGCCCGCTTCGATCGCATCGATGTGGCGGTTGATGCCCTCGGCGTACGCTTCGAGGGCCATCCGGTGTTCGTCGTCGAGTTGCGTTTTGATCTGTTCTTCGAGCGGGACCTTCGGGTGGTGGTCGATCCGAGCCTCCCTGTCGAATTCGATCCAGTCGGAGCCGAGCACCGCAGAGACTGTTCCGCGGTAGAACCGGCGGTACATCTCGAGTTGAAACAAGCGATCCTCCGCGATCGCGTATCCGTACCCGTAGAGAACGGCCTCGGCCCCATCTCCTCCCCGCGAATAGACGTGGGGAACGCCGTACTCGTCACGCCTGATCGTTACCTCGACGCTTCGATTGCCGCCGGACGGTTCGTACGCGAGCGTTTTCGTCGACGCAGCGACGGAAGCGAGGGCACCAGCGCCGGCCTTGATCATGGCTCGTCTGTTGACTCTTGCCATGTGAACGGACATTTCGACATACTATATATTCCCATCGGTTGTTAGGAAAGTGAAACGGGTTCGAAACCCGATAGTGAAGGGTTGCCACAAAACGAGTACCGAAGAACGGGGAATCGAAAGATCGGCCCGGTCGGAGTCAGGTGACTCGAAGGTCGTTCGCGAGGTCGCGCCAGTCGCGCCCCGACGACCGGGCCATCTCGACGAGTTCTTCCGGCGCGACGTGGTACGGCGGTCGCACCGGGCCCGGATCGATGTATCCCGCGCCCTCGATTCGTCCCTTCTGGAGCGCGATCGTGTAGAGCCCGTAGAGGTCGTCGTGGCGAACGTTCATCGCCTCGGAGTAGACCGCCTCAGGACCGACCTGCGGGTAGAACTTGCGGTTAGTCTCGCCGATCAGGTGGTTCAACTCGCTGGCCCGCTCGTCGTCGTCCGAAAAGATCGCATCCCGGAGTCGCAGCGCCGGCAGTGGATCACAGGAGGCGCTGCCGGACCACGCCGCGTTCGCGCGTTCAGGTGCGAGCCTGTTCGCCAGGTACCACTTGCGTTCGATCGGCATCAACTGCACCTTGTCGCCCACCTGCTCGACCGCGTCCCGCCAGCCGACGTCGACGGCGCCGTACTTCGCACCGACGACCTGCGGGATCTCCGCGAGTTCGCGCCACAACTCGGGCGTGAGTCGGTTCTTGAACGCGGGCGGATTGTGGTAGACGATGATCCCGAGTTCGGGAACCGCCTCCGCGACCTGCCGGTGGAACTCGACTGTCGCCTCTGGCGAGAGTTCGAGCCACATCGGTCGCCCGAGCAACGCGCCGTCGGCACCGACGTCGCGAGCGTACTTCATTCGGCGGATTGTGTCCCGGGTGTTCAGCGTCGTCGGTCCTGCAATCACGGGCACGTCGCCGTCGACGGCGTCGACGACGATGCGGGTAAAGTCGCGCCACTCCTCTTCGGTGAGCGTCGCAGCTTCGCCAAAGGTCCCGTTGATCATGATCGCGTCGACGCCGTCGTCAGCGAGTTTCCGGGCCCCTCGCTCCGCTTCGTCCGTATCCAGTGTATATTCCGCCGCCGGATCACTCGCGTCTTCGGTCGCGGGCGTCGGCATGATCGCGAAGATACCCTCTACGTCCTCGTACAGGAGTCGTTGTTCGACCATACGAATGAATGCTCAAACTGAGTGTAAAAGGATTGGGATCGATCTGTCAGTAGTCGTTCATCGTCGGTCCATCCAAGACGCTAATCGCCTGTCCGGTGAGAAACGCCGCGTCCTCGCTGGCCAGTAACGCGATCGTTCTAGCGATGTTTGCTGGCGTCGTCATTCGGCCTAGTGGAGACGGTGTCGGCTGTTCGTTCCGCCGTTCGGTCGTTCACCGCGACTGTCGTCCCTTCCTCGACCAGCCGAACCGCGGTCGCCCGTCTGATCCCGCGTCCGGCTCCCGTTACCAGTACTGTCCTTCTATCGAGTCCGCGCATACAAACTGTCGACGAGTGCAGGGCTTAATTTCCAGAGGCGACCGGGAGCCAGTCCTGGTCCACGTCGACGACCGCCTGCCCAGTCACCGCGACCGTCCCGTCGTCCGCGCGCAACTCGAGGACGAGTTCGACCGTCGCGTCCGAACGATCCATATCCGCGACGGTCCCGATCGCGGTGACCGTCTCCGATTCGAACACGAAGTCCTCATACTGGACGTCAAGCGACCGGAGACCGGCCGGCGACTCGGCGACCTCGAGTGCAGCCTGCGCGACGTACTCGGCGTTGATCGGCCCCTGGTTTACGCGACCGGGGTAGCCACGCTGTGTCGCGTACTCTCGGTCGTAGTGGATCGGGTTGGGGTCCCGAAGGATCGCCGTCAGCAGTTGCATCCCCGCCGGATCGACCTCGAACGTCCGCTCGACGACCGTCTCCCCGACCTCGAGGACCCTCGTCATTCTTCGGGCCCCCGAACGACGAGTTTGGTCTCCATCTCGTAGGCCGAGACCCCGTCGTCAGTGGTAACGTCGTACGTGACCGTCACCACGTGGAACGCGCCCGACGACCCGAACTTACGTTCGACCGACGGGATTTCGGCGCTCGCACGGTAGGTCGTCCCGGCGCTGAGTGGCTGTGAGAACGAGAACCGATGGCCGCCCAGAAACACAGACGGCTCGTCCCACTCACCGCCACGGAGCCGATTCTCAATCGTCGAGAGCGACGCCGCCTCGCGCGCAACGAGGACGGCGGCCGTCGGCGGCACGCCCAGCTCGTCCCCGTCGGGGTCAGTACCGGCCGTCGCCTCCATCCAGAGGTATGCCATCCAGGGTTCGAGCGTGAACGACCTGCCTTCGAACGTCTCGCCCTCGAGCCGCGTCGGGTCGATACTCATCTGAGGTAGTATAGATCACCGTGCATGATCTCCCTGGCGGTTCGATCGACGGCGGTAGCCCTGACTTCCTCGCCGTCGACGTCGACACCGACCCATATCGTTCCCTTTGGATGGGCGATCGTAATCCCGTCGGCGTCCCGCTCGCGGCGGAACTCGTGCGGGATCGTCCCCGGAATTGCGGCTGCAGCGGCGGTACACATCGCGCCGGTGACAGCGTATGCGTGGTGGGCCTTCTGCATCGACATGATGCGTGCGAGCAAGTCGTACTCTTCGGGCTCGACGGTGTCCTCGCCGACAGTCTCGTAGGGCTGGGGCTCGCCGACGATCGCCATCTTTGGGATGCCCGGACTCTCCGCGGTCGCATCGTCGGCATCGTCGACGAAGCCGTACCGTTCACAGGCGACACTCCGGACACGCTCGAGGCGTTTGAGGACAGCATCGTTGCCGTCGATCGTCTCGGGCCGTTCGGCGGCCGTGAGCGAAAGGTCCGACGCACGGGCGAACACGCACGGGTTCGAGACGTCGACCAGCGACACTTCGAGTTCGCCGACACCGGGAACCTCGAGGACGTCGGTCCGATTGCCCGTCGGGAACACGTCGCCGGTAACTGAGCCGCCCGGGTTGAGGAATCGAGATCTGATTCGGGCCCCGGTCCCAGGGACACCGTTGACTGAGAAATCGCCACGGTATCGCGGCTCACCGTCTGCGTCGACGGGGATCGACTGCTCGACGACGGTACCGGTGTTCTCGTTCTCGAGGACGAGCGACGCGCGCCCGTCGGTCACGCCTGCGGTCGCGATCCCACGTTCGAGCGCGAACGGACCGATCGCGAACGAGAGATTTCCGCAGTTGCCGCCCCAGTCGACGACGGGTTTTTCGATGCCGACCTGGCCGAACAGGTACTCGACGTTGACCTCGCCCTCGCCGGGGCTGACGATCATCGTCTTGCTCGCCGTCGAGTAGGATCCTCCGATGCCGTCGATTTGCATCGGGTCCGGACTACCGAACGTCTCCAGCAGGAGTTGATCCCACCGGTCCCGGTCCGCCGGCAGGTCCTTCCGTCTGAAGTAGACGCCCTTGCTCGTTCCGCCACGAAACAGGCTCGCAGAGATACGCTGTTGTGCCATCGTCGTGCCAAAGTGTGTCACGAGATGTAATAACAGCGACGGTCGGGAGCGATCGAGGGAAAACACCTATTCGTTCACGCCAATATGCTCTCGCCAATGGTAGACGAACATACCACACAGAAGCGCGAAGCCGCGTCGTCGTTCGACGAGAGCGCATCGGCGTATCTTAACAGCGACGTCCACCGGGCCGGTGACGACCTCGAACGACTTGCGTCCTGGTGTGATGGGGCCACCCGCGCACTCGACGTCGCAACAGGGGCGGGTCACACGGCTGGTGCAATCGCGGATCATGGCGTCGACGAAGTGGTTGCGACTGACGCCGCTCCCGGGATGATCGAGACAGCAACGACCGAATTCGACGTCGCGGGCGTCGTTGCCGACGCCGAACGCCTGCCGTTCGACGCCGACGTGTTCGACGCCGTGTCCTGCCGGATCGCGGCCCACCATTTCCCGAACCCTTCGGCGCTCGTCGAGGAAGTCGCCCGCATCACCGCAGACGGCGGCGTTTTCGCGCTCGAGGACAACGTCGCGCCCCCAGCCACCGAACTGGACGAGTTCCTTAACGAAGTCGAACGGCTTCGAGATCCGACCCACGTTCGATCGGCCACCGAAGCCGAGTGGGTAGAGTGGGTCACCGACGCCGGGTTCGATATCGAGCACCGCCGACTGATCAAAAAGGAAATTAATTACGAAGACTGGGTGAGCCAACTCGATACGCCCGAGCAGGCCCGCGAGCGGTTACGCGAACTGTTCGCTGATCCGCCGGACGGCGCAGAGTCGCTCTTTGAGATTACACACGAGGACGGGAACCTCGTTTCCTTTTCGAACCTGAAAGTCCTCGTTCGTGCGCGTCGGTGATACAGTCCGCTGTCCCGATTTACTGACGTGACCACAGGACGGCTCGCGGTCGCATCGGAACCATCTTTCAGCGGTCCATATCAGTCCAGATCGGCCCCGATTGCATCGTCGATCGTGTCGAACCCGTCCTCGCGGAGCAACCGGACGAGGCCTTCGTTGATCTCGCGGGCGAGCGAGGGACCCCTGTAGACGAAGCCAGTGTATGCCTGAACGAGACACGCACCGGCCCGTATCTTCCGGTAGGCACTCTCGGCATCGTCGACGCCACCGACGCCGATAATCGGGAGATCGGTCAGTTCCGCGAGCGTCGCGACAGTCGCCGTCGCCGCGGACTCGAGCGGGGTGCCACTGACGCCACCCCACTCATCGCGGTGTTTCCCCGTCAGGTCGTCGTGGTCGGTGGTGGTGTTGGTCGCGACGATGCCGTCCACGGCGAACTCCTCGACGATATCGACCAGATCGTCGAGGTCCCCACGTTGTGAGTCCGGCCCGACCTTCACCAGCAGCGGCTTCCCCTCGTCGTTCTCCGCCTCGAGCGTGGTGAAGATCTCCCGGAGGTGCTCTGGGCTCTGCTCGTCGTATTCCTCGGGTGTGTTTGGACAGGAGACGTTTAGAACGAAATAGTCCGCGTACTCGGAGAGTCGATCGACCACCCGGCGATAGTCCTCGATCGCCTCGCTCTCGTTGGAAGTATTCATCTTGCCAACGTTGACCGCGACCGGCACCGGCGGCGTTCCGTTGGTCGCCATCCGCTGGCGCACTCGGTCTGTCCCCTGACTGTTGAACGCGAGCCGGTTGATCATCGCCTCATCCTCGGGCAGTCGGAACAGCCGCGGCCGCTCGTTACCCGGTTGCGGATACGGCGTCACGGTTCCGACCTCGGCGAACCCGAATCCAAGATCGGACAGACAATGCATGACCTCCCCGTTCTTGTCGAACCCCGCCGCCACGCCAATCGGTGTGGGGAACGTGAGCCCGAAGCGTTCGACCTCGAGCATCGGGTGACGAAACTTGTAGCCGTACCGAATCGCCCGTCTGATCGTCTCCGAAGACTGCGCGATTCCCATGGTTTGCTTGCCAAGGTTGTGTGCCGTCTCGGCCGGGAGTGCAAACAACGCCGGCCGGACAGTTTCGTAGAGTGTCATTGTCCGTTGGCTGGAGTCCGATGAAGTAAATTGTTCGGTCTTACGCCGGCACGACCACGCGAACTCGGCCGTTCGGGGCAGACTTTACAGCCATCTCAGGGCTTGATGGCGGCAGACAACGACAATACCTCGCAGTGAATCGTCGGCGAACCGTCATCGATCATCGTCGAACCACCGTCGATTCGTCATTCAATCGTTGCCGAACCACTGCCGAACCGTCATCGATCGTCCTTCGTCGAGGACGACGATACTCGGAGGATGTCAGAATTTAATAAAAACTATTAATCTACTCTTGTCCGAATCGTCGAAATGACGATGGTAGAGTTCGGTATTAACATCAACAATCGTGAACCGCTTCTCGTAGAGAGCTATCCGGTCGAAAAAATGCTTGATCTCGGCGAAGCTGCAGAGGACTACGGATTCGACTCTGTCTGGGTCGGCGACAGTCTCCTCGACAGACCTCGGCTTGAACCAATCAGTCTACTCGGCAATCTCGCGGCGCGCACCGACGAGGTCACGCTCGGAACCGGCTGCATGATCACCCCGATGCGCCATCCAGTGCAGTTTCTACAGGCCTGGAACAGTCTCGAAATGATCTCGGACGGGCGCATGGAACTGGGCGCGTGCATGGGACCGCCGACGCCGGGATGTAAAGAACAGTACGACGTTCTCGGTCTTGACTACCGCAAGCGCGCAAAGATGCTCGAAGAACAACTGGAGATCTTCAAGCAGTTCTGGCGCGAGGGCGAACTCAATTACGATGGCGACATCTACGAGTTCAATGACGTCGACTTCCGGCGCGGTCCGGAGGTGCGCGACCTCGAACCGGTCCAGGAAGAGCCACCGGTACTCGTCGTGAGCAATCCGGCCCACCACGATTCCGGTACCGACGACGTCATCAACCGCGCAGCCTGGCGGATCGTGGAACTCGGTGACGGCTGGATGGCGGCTGGGCTCTCTGACGCGCCCGACGAGTACGAGCGACAATGGAACAGCATCGTCGATTACGCCGAAGAGAACGGGTACGATCCGGACGACATCCACACGACATTCCAGGTGACGATGACGATCGACGACGACGCGGACGCCGCCGACGAGAAGATGGACGAGTATATCCAGACGTACTATCCACATCTCTACCAGGGCAAAGACCCTGCAGAATGGGGGCCAAGCGGCGACGCCGACGACCTCATCCAGTGGATCGAGGAATTCCACGAGAGTGGCTGTGACGAGTTTATTATCCGCTTTGGCGGAGAAGATCAGTTCGAACAGATGGAAAAGTTCGTTGACGAAGTGATCCCGGCGTTCTGACCAACCGATGGCAGACCAAACGACCGCCAGTGACGCCGTCGACGACCTCGCGGTCGGTCCGTTCCACTGGCGGTTGTTGGTCGCCACCGGCTCCGTGCTGTGTTTTACAGCCATCGAAATACTCCCGATTTCGTTCGTCCTTCCCGCAATTATCGACCCGTGGAGACTGTCCGGACTTGGGGCCGAACTGCTCGGCAGCGCCGCCCTCGTCGGAATCGTGTTCGGCAGCGGATTCGAGGGCTGGTACGCGGACCGCTTCGGCCGCGTCTTCGGGTTCCAGTGGTCTGTGCTGTGTTATTCGCTGTTCGCCCCCTGTCGAGTCTCTTTCTCGCGAGTGTTTTCCTGATCGGCGCGTGGGGCCCGATGTTCGTTTATACCCCAGAGCTGTTCCCGACGGAGGTCTGCGGGATTGGATTCAGGGTCGTAAGCGCCATCGGCAAAATCGTGTCGATAAGCGGGCCGATCCTCGCCGTCATACTCGTCGAGGGGTACTTTGTCGCGCTGACCCCGTTCGCCGTCAGCATGATCGCTATAGTGGGCTTGTTGTCCTCGTATTCGGGGTCGAGACGAAAAACGAGTCGCTCCGGTAAGCGGTCGAGTCGGCCTCAGGTCTCCTCGACAATCTCATCGATTTCGTCGGCCGCGACCCCTGCCGCTTCGAGGACCGCCCGCGTGTGTTCCCCCAGTTCCGGCGGTCTCTCGGTCGCCGGGTCGACCGGCGGCTCGGCTCGAGCGGGAAGCCCGAGTCGCCCGTCGACGACCATCGATCGGTCAGCGACGTGACGGTCGGCGAGTGCTTCGGCGAGCGTATTGACCGGAGCGAGCGTCGTCCCCTCGCCGGCACACGTCTCGAGCCATTCCTCGCACGTCTTCGTCGCGAAGAGATCGACGAGTTCCTCGCGGAGCACGTCGCGTACTGCAGGGTCGTCGGACCGGTGTCGCTCACGAAGGTCCGGTCGGTCGACGACCTCGCAGAACTGATGCCAGAATTTAGGCTCCAGGGCCGCCAGCGTCACGTACCGTCCGTCAGCGGTCTCATAGATGTTGTAACACGGAAATCGCCCGGTAAACGGGCCTGGGGGCCCCGGGTCGTCACCGGCGAGCGTAGCTGGCGCTCGAGACTGCCCGAACGTAAGGAGGACGTCGAGTATGCTGATATCGAGGTACGTCCCGTCCCCGTCCCGTTCGCGGGCTAGCAGTGACGACGAGACGGCGAAGGCGGCGAACAGCCCGCCCGCCATGTCGGCGACACTAAACGGCGGGAGCGTCGGCCGCTCTGCCCGTGACTGCCGCGAAAGGTCGAGAAGCCCCGCGATCCCCGTGAATGTAAGGTCGTGGCCGGGCCGGTCGCGGTATGGGCTGCTCTCCCCGTAGCCTGACAGAGAGCAGTAGACCAGAGTCTCGTTTTCCTGCCGGAGCGTGTCATAGTCGGCACCGAGGCGCTCCATGACCCCCGATCGGTACCCCGTTATCACGGCGTCCGCATCGGCCGCCAGTTCCTGAATTGCCCATTGCCCCGCCTCGCGTTTCAGATCGAGCACGACGCTCCGTTTGCCGCGGTTGAGTCCCTCGAATACGCCACTCTCGGGAGTCAATACGGACACCTCCCGAAGTGAATCGCCATCGGGCGGTTCCACTTTGACGACTTCCGCGCCCATGTCGGCGAGTAGCTGTGTCGCGTACGCACCTGGAAGGAGCTGCGTGAGATCGAGAACGGTGATGCCGTCGAGACGCATACCCACTGACTCGACTCCCGTGACTTTAGGTTTGTCACGCCAACAATTACCATCAGCGACTGTACACTTGGGCAGATTGTTCTCGGAAACATCGGTTAAACCACCGATATATTTATTTCGTAGCTCCTTCACGAGTCTACTATGGATATCGGTAGGATGATCAGCGAGTCAGCCGACCGTTTCGGCAACCGACTCGCCGTTGCATGTCAGTCAGTAAATGAAACCCGGACTCGGACGTTCGAGGAACTCGAGGCCGAGAGCAATCAGATCGCCAACGGTCTCCTGGAGATCGGTATCGGGACGGGCGACGTCGTCGCGATCTACGCTCACAACTCGATCGAGTTCGTCGAGACGTTCTTCGCGACCCAGAAGGTCGGCGCGATCGTCATGCCCATCAACGTTCGTCTGGACGCTTCTGACGTCGAATACGTCCTCGAGGACGCCGATCCCACCTGCCTGATCGCGGACTCAAATCTCGTCGAAGACCACGAATCCGTCGAGCAGGTGCTGGCATCCTATGAGTCGCCGCTGTACACGTACGGCGATTCGAACTACCTCTCTTACGAGGAACTGGTAAACGGCTCGACCAAGCAACCGGGGCTCCCGGTCAGCGGGGAGACGATAGACGGCTACTTCTACACGTCTGGCAGCACCGGCAAGCCCAAAGGCGTGGTTCACACGCACTCGGATCGGGTGCTGGTCTGTATGAACATGATCGCCGAATTTGGCCTTCGTCATACGGACGTGAACGTACTGCCGCTCCCGCTGTTTCACAGCGGGCCGCTGTATACGGGGTTCGTCCCGTTCATCCAGTTCGGCGTGCCAACGGTCATCTTCGAGCAGTTCGACCCGGAGGCGACGCTCGAAGCGGTCGAAGAATGGGATGCGACAGTCCTCGGCGGTGTCCCCGCACAGTATGATCGAATAACGAAAGTCGACAGTATCGAGGAGTACGACCTCAGTTCGTTGCGCTTCTGGTGGTTCTCCGGGGCACCGATGACCGACGAACTGATCGACCGGTGCCGGACCCACCTTTGTGACCGCCACTCCGTGGTGTACGGCGCGACCGAGGTCGGGCCCCCGATCTCGGTCCTGCCGCCGGAGCAATCCGATGTATCGCCCCGGTCGTGTGGAACGGGGTTCTCCTACCAGCAGATCGAAATCGTCGACCCCGACGGCGAACCAGATCCGTCCGCGACGGTACCCCCAGGAACCACCGGCGAGATCATCTGTAAGGGCGCATCCGTGATGAACGGTTACCTGAACCGTCCCGAGCGGACCACCGAATCGATCGTCGACGGCTGGTACTTCACCGGTGATCTCGCATACAAGGATGAGGACGGCTATATCTACGTCGAGGGCCGCAAGGACGACATGATCATAAGCGGCGGTGAAAACATCTACCCGACGGAGATCGAGAACGTCCTCCTCCAGCACGACGATCTCGAGGATGTCGCCGTCGTCAGTGTCGATCACGACGAGTGGGGACAGGCACCGAAGGCATACGTCGTCCCTACTAACGGGCGATCGATCGACGAGGATGACCTCGTCGAGTACTGTCGCGAGAGTTCGCTCGCCGATTACAAGCGCCCGCGGGCTGTCGCAACCGTCCCAGAGATCCCGCGTAACCCGAGCGGCGGGAGCGTCATCAAGGACGAACTTCGGGAACTCGAGCACGTAGAGACGACGAGTGACTGATGTGGTCTGCTGTACGTCAGTTCCAGTGCAACTGCAGGGCGGTCGCGGTTGTACCGGTACATCGGTACAGTAGACCGTATGAGAAGACTGCTCCAATGCGCGACACCGATCACGACCCGAGAGCAACAGTGAGATTATCGGAGACGCTCGTCGGTTCCAGACGAGAATCTTTGGCTCTCGAACCGGCTGGATGGCTACGAGAATCCTTCCTAGTCGATCCGGTAGCCACGGGCGTTGAACGTCGCCACCTCCGTCCCATCGGTCGTCTCGACGGACGCTTGCGTCGTGCTGAATTTGGCACTCTCATGAACGACCTCCGCCGTAGCAGTCAGCGTTTCGCCGGGTTCGACGGCCGTGAGAAATGACGTACTCGTTTCGATGCCGACGGTCGTCGTTCCGTTCGCTTGATCTGCGGCACCGGCGGCCGCGTCCGCGAGTGCGAAAATAACTGCCCCGTGGAGCTTACCGTTGAAGTTCGTGAGATCCGCTGTCACGTCCAGCGTCGTTTCTGCGTAGTTCGGTTCAATTCGTTCGAATTCGATGCCGAGGGTTCGACAGAGCGGATCGTTGGAGATCCGTTCTCGATTCGCTGTCAGATCATCGCTGGTCATACACCCGTGCCTTCGGCCCGCGGCAAGTGAAACTTTGGGAGCAGCCGTGTAACCGGTCGAATACGGCGATCATGAGGACTTGGACGCCGTATCGCGCCTTCCGGAGTGCCCGGTCGGTTTCCAGTGGCGCGGTCGCGGTGGCGCGGTCACGATATATCATACGTAGGAAGGTAAATAACTAAGACGGTCGAATAACATACGTGAACGTATGGCAACTGAAGAAGATGGCTGTCCACACGGCGACGTGGGCGAGTCACCGGTAACGACCGGCGAGGAGCCGAATTCACCTCGTGTCGAGCAATTGCTCGAAACCCACCGAGGGGCGCTCGAGAATGGAAGGCTGCCGATGACGGTGTACAATAACGAGGAGATCTTCGAGACGGAACTGCGTCGGATCTTCGGCCGGGCCTGGGTGTTCGTCGGCCACGAGACGGAGATCCCGGAACCGGGCGACTACGCCAAACGCTACATCGGCAAGGATCCGTTCATCTTCGTCCGCGGCGAGGACGACGAGATCCGCGTCCTGTTCGACACCTGCACGCATCACGGCAGTCAACTCTGCAAGGCGGAGCAGGGCAACAGCTCCCACTTCCGGTGTCCGTACCACGGCTGGACGTTCAAGAACACGGGCGATCTCGCAGGCATCCCCCTTCGCAACCAGGCGTTCGAAGGACTCGATCCCGACGAGTGGGGACTTCACGAAGCACCGCGCGTCGAGAACTACAAGGGCCTCGTCTTCGCCTCGATTGCATCGGAAGGCCGGTCGCTCGAGGAATACCTTGGTGATTTCAAGTGGTATCTGGACGTCCACCTCGACATCGCGAAAGGCGGGATGGAGGTCATCGGCGAACCACACCGTTGGCGAGCAGACAGCGACTGGAAGTCTGGCGCCGACAACTTCTCGGCCGACAGCTACCACACCGGCGTCGCTCACCGCTCCGTGTTCGAGGTCGGGTTCGGTGACGAGGATATCTCAGGCACCGCCGGCCAGGAGACCCAGCGCCACGTCACCCACGCCGACTCCGGTTCGACCAGCCTCCGATTGCTTGAACCTGACGAGGATATCTTCTTTGGATATCCGGACGAGTACGTCACCGACGAGAAGTTGAGCGACCGCCAGTACGAACTCGCAGCTGCCTGTGGAGCCGCGACCGGCACGATCTTCCCGAACCTGTCGTTCATCCACCTCGCCGCGACGAATGATCCGGACAAGCCTCTCGACGGCTTCTTCAGTCTCCGCCAGTGGCAGCCGGTCGGCCCCGGCGAGATGGAAGCCTGGAGCTGGGTCCTCGTCCCTGCCGAAGCGTCAGAGGAGTACAAAAAGCGGGCCTACGACGTCGCCCTCGGTACGTTCAGCCCGTCGGGCAACTTCGAACAGGACGACTTCGCCGTTTGGGACGGTATCGCGGAGGCTGCCGGAACGGTGTTCGCCGAGAAACAGGATGTCCAGATGAACTACCAGATGGGAATGCCGGGCATCGGCCAGGCCGAGATCGACGAAGACTGGGACGGCCCCGGCACCGCCTGGGACGACAACCTCGAGGAGGGGACCTGTCGAACGTTCCACGGCAACTGGCAGAAGGCGATGAATGGCGAGGAGATCGGCATGCAGTACCCGGAGGATCACATCTGAACCATGAACGAAAACGTGACACAGCAGGCCGATTACGAGCGACATTACGAGTGCGTACAGTTTTACAACCGCGAGGCCGAACTGCTCGACGCCAAGAAACTCGAGGCGTGGCTGGAGTTGTTGACCGAGGACGTTCGCTACGACATGCCGATCAGAGTGACCCGCGATCGTAGCACCGATCGGTCGGAGTTCAGCGATCATGGATTCAACTACCGCGAGGACCGATCGACGCTCGAAGCCCGAGTCGACCGGTTCCAGTCGGAGTTCGCCTGGTCGGAGGATCCGCCGTCTCGGACCCGTCACTTCGTCACGAACGTCAGGGTTACGGACGTGGACGGCGACGAACTAACCGTGAAGAACAACCTGCTGTTGTACCAGGCACAAGGTGAGGAGGCGGATGGAACGATCCTCTCGGCCGAACGACACGACGTGTTGCGCCGCGTCGACGGAACGTTGAAGTTGGCCGAGCGAGACATTCACCTCGATCACACCGTGCTTCCGATCAAGAACATCTCGGTGTTCTTCTAATCATGCCACAGATACAGCCAAGCGGTAAACCACTCCGAGTGGTAGCCGACGGCAACCGCCAGGTGACGATCCAGAAAGTGCACACCCCGCGCGGCGAACGGCTCCAGTTCGACGCGTCAGCAACCGACGAGTCGATCCGCCTTGATGCAGTCGCGCTCGAGAGTGTCACGTGGCAGGAGTCCTCGGAGATGGCTGACCGCGCTGCGACCGTCGAGAGAACAACGACGACGGTGGAACGCGCTCCGAGCGAAGTCGACGAACTGATGATCGCGAACGAGTACGGACAGGTCCAACTCGAACGCGTCGATGACGACGCGGTCCATCTCCGGGCACCGAAGCTCGGCCACGAGATCACGCTCGACGTCGACGAACTGGAGTGGCTCACAGTCCAAGACCACGAGACGTTTACGACATTTCTCGAGCAGCCGTTCGGACCGGAGGACCACGACCATCACTAGCACACGTTCGCCCCGGTCAATAGCGGTTGCGAGTGGCCCTCGTTCCGGCTCAGTGATGAACCAATGCGATCGCCGTTCGAACGCGATCGTGTGAGAACCCAAGGAAACACGAACGAAACTCAACAATCATGTCAGGAGTAAAAAAGATAGAGCACGCGGTGCTGGAAGTGACAGATATCGAAGAAGCTGTGGAATTTCACACCGATGTCGTCGGGCTCGTCGAACTCGATCGGCAGGACGACGTGGTGTACCTCGGCTGTGGCCTCGACGAGAACTACGACCTCGGACTGATCGAGGGTGAAACCGGCGTCGAGCACTTCGCACTCCGGGTTACGGAGACGGAACTCGAAGAGTACGCCACTCGACTCGAGGACGCAGGCGTCGACACGGAACGGCGCAGCGACGAACCGGGACAGCGCGATGGCATCAGGTTTGCTCTGCCTAGCGGGACCGATATGGAACTCGTGACGGTCGCGGATTCGGCGTATCACCATCCAGTGAAACCGGCGGCCGACCGCACCGCCGCCACCCCCAGGGATCTCGATCACATCAACCTGATGTCACACAACGTCGACGAGGACATGGCGTTCCTCGAGGAGCACCTCGACTTCGCCGTCTCGGACAAGATCGTCGGCGAGACCGGGTTCACCGTTCAGGCGTGGTTGCGCCACGGTCGGTTCCACCACGACGTCGGTCTCTCGAACGCGAACGACGTGGTCTACTCGCTCCATCACCTCGCGTTCCAGATGGACTCGCTCGATCACATGAAGTCCTTCTGCGATCGGCTGGCAAGCAAGGGCTACCGACTCGAACTCGGACCGAGCCGCCACAACGCCGGGTCGAACCTCTTCGCGTACTTCTGGGCGCCCGGCGGTAACCGGATCGAGCTGACGGCCGAGATGGCGACCGTCGATCCGGACGCGGAAACCGGCGTCCGCGAGATCGATAAGGAATCGAACACGGTTTCCACCTGGGGCGGCGTCGTTCCTACGAAGGAGTTCCTCGAAGAGGGGTCGTAGATGGGCTGGCTCGAAGGTAAAACCGCGCTCGTCACTGGCGGCGGCGCCGGTATCGGCCGTGCAGTAGTCGACCGGTACGTCGAGGAAGGTGCACAGGTCGGCGTTCTCGAACTCGTCGAGGAGCGCGTTGACGAACTGAACGACGAGTTCGAGGACGTGCATGCGATTCAGGGCGACGTGAGCGAGTGGGCAGACAACGAACGCGCTGTCGCGGAGACGGTCGAAGAGTTCGGCCAACTGGATGTGTTCGTCGGCAACGCCGGAATCTTCGACGACGCCATCCACATGTCCGACCTCACTCCCGATGAGATAGAGGCCGGCTTCGACGAACTGTTCCGCGTGAACGTCCTCGGGTATATGCTCGGCGCGAAAGCCGCCCTGCCCGAACTGCTGGAGACGGAGGGCAGTATGGTCTTTACCGCCTCCTACTCCAGTTTCTACCCGGCGACCGGCGGGTTCCTCTACACGTCCTCGAAGCACGCCGTGGCAGGAATCATCCGCCAACTGGCGTACGAACTCGCGCCCAAAATCCGCGTCAACGGCGTCGGCGTCGGGTACAGCCCGACGAACCTCTCTGGCATCGACGCACTCGGTCAGGAGTCAAGTTCCGCAGTCCCCGAAGAAATCGACAAGCGCTACCCACTCACCATCTCGATGCCCGAGGAGTACGCGGGCTACTACGTCCTGCTCGCTGACGAGCGGAACTCGCGGGCCTCGACCGGCACCATCATCGAGGCCGACAGCGGCCTATCGATCCGCGGTGCCGACGAGCCAGCAGGCGGAACCGACCTCTAAACCTCTGAACGTGTATTAGTCCGTCGCCTCGGCGACGGCGTTTTCGGCGGCGACCCGGCCCAGAACGAGTGCGTTCGCCAGGCCACCCATGTAGTGACGGTTGTTCACGTTCCCGACGTCCACACCGGCAGCGTACAGTCCAGGGATCACCACTTGCTCGAGCGGTTCGTCGTGGTTGTCGTATCCGAACACCGTGGATGGACTTCGACGCTCGTGTATTACGCGCGCGTTCTCGTCGACCGCGATGCCACCCATCGTGAACGTGATGCCGGGCTGGACAGGGACAGCGTAGAACGGCGGCGTGTCAACAGTGCGCTGGTGGTCGGTCCGCGGCGGATCGAGCCGGTCGGCACGCCCGTCACGGACGGCCTCGTTGAACCGTTTTAGCGTCTCGACGGCGGTCGTTCCGTCGACGCTGGCCTCGTATAGCTCCTCCTCAAATTCCGTGAGGGATTCCGCACGAATTACGTTCGCACCCGCCTCGGCTGACCGCTCGACGATCGTTCCGATGTGTCCCATGCTGAACACCTCGTCGTCGTAGAGGTCGGCGTCGAATACGTAGTACGCTCGGCCGTCGGCTTCGCGCGCCGTATCCTGTGCCAACGTGTGCTCGAGGTCCGATTCGGATTCGTCGGTGAACCGCTCGCCGTGTTCGTCGAGCGCCACGGTGAACGGGCCGTAGTACTGTGTCAACTCCAAAAACTCGTCCGGCGTCACCTCGGCCGGGGGCGCGGCGAGGTTGTGGCCATAAAACGTATGCATCCCGCCAGTCGTCCTCGCACCGACATCGCGAGCGACCAAGAGACCGTCGCCGGTACTCCAAGGGTTCGCACGGAGCCAGAGATCGTCAATTGCCAGCGTAACGTACTCCTGGAGTAGGCGCTCGTTCCCTTGGAAACCGCCGGTTGCGAGGATCACGGCGTCAGCGTCGATCTCGAGGCGACCGGTCTCGTTCCAGGCGACGACACCTGAGACGGCCCCGTCGTCTGTCCGGAGTTCGGTCATCGGCGTATCGACGAAAATCTCGTTGCCGCCCTCTTCGATCTGCTCCCGCGCCAACCGCGTGAACTCCTCGGGCTCGATCTTACCGCAGTTCGCGCCCGGTGTCGGTGCCGTAACGGTGTCCCCAGTCGGTAGTTCGACCGGCGGTTCGCGGACGGTTACTCCAAGTGACTCGAGCCAGTCGTACGCCGGGTCGAGTCCGTCGACGATCACGCGCTGGAGGGTCGGATCGCCGCCGGGGACGTTCTCCCTCGCTTCCGCGAGGGTTTCGTAGGACCAGACGAGCCCGGCAGAGAGATACATCGATCCACCTGGTCGGGACCCTTTTTCGAGGACAATCACGTCTGCACCGAGTTCAGTGGCATACACGCCTGCTACGAGCCCTGCCATACCAGCGCCGACGATAGCGACGTCTGTCGTAGCGGTGTTAGCTGTCATCGATCACGAGTTCGGATGGGCAGGATATAACGTTTTTCGGCCGGTTGATTAAGGCAACATCAGATATGATATTCTAGTATTGTATGTACCGAGTTCTCATACCCGTCGACCCGGATACCGACCGCGCGATTGCAGCTGCAGAAGCAGTCACATCGTTACCTTACGCCGATACCAACGTCGAAGTGATCATGTTGAGCGTCTTCACCAAACGGGAAATACAGGACCTCGACGGTGGGCGCGTCGAATCCGAGGACCTGTTCGAACGTACCGACCCGCCGACGAGTCTCACGGCAACTGCCGAGTTACTCGAGAAACGAGGGGTCGACGTCTCGGTGCGTCGGGAGCATGGCGACCCAGCACAGACTATCGTAGAGATCGCCGCTGACGCGGACGTCGACAACATCGTCATGGGCGGGCGAAAACGAAGCCCCGTCGGGAAAGTGGTGTTCGGAAGCGTCACACAGAACGTCGTGCTCAACAGTTCCCAACCGGTGACCATCGTCGAGTCGAAGTGATGTTGTACATCGACCGGCGCCCGTAATCGGCCGGGGAGGGACACGGCAGCCTCATACGGTCTGCTGCACCGATGTATCGGTGCAGCCGCAAGGCGGTCACGATTGCACCAGAACTGACGTACAGCAGTCCGTAGCACGACATGCTCGACTTCGATCATATCTTAAATTCTATAATAGTGCTACATACTATTCTAAACGCCGTTTACATAAATTACCAAATGTGAGTGGATTGACGACAATAGGAGGGTTTAAGATATAGGGTGAGTGACTGGTTGACAATATGTCGCGGATAACCAGACGCGGATATATAACGAGTGGTAGCGTAATCGGGGTCGGTACGATTGCCGGATGTCTCGGAGGTGGAGACACGGTCAACCTGCAGGTCCACACGGCCGCGGAAGGGGCGTCACATTACAACATGTCCGCCCCGTGGGTGAAACTACTCCAGGAACACTCCGAGGATCCGAAGCTCTCGGCGACAGTGAGTTCGTCGGACGGGTCGGTCGCGAACATGCGGATGCTCGGAAACGGCGATACTGACATCGGGACGAGCGTCGATCAGGTGGCTCACCTCGCGTACAATGGTCTCGGGCCGTTCGAGGGCGAGGAGGTCGAGATGCGGTGTATCATGCGTGGGGAGGTCGTCGCACAGTACTACGTGGTCCGGGCAGACTCCGACATCGAATCGATACAGGACCTAGATGGGAAATCGGTATCTCCCGGCCCCGAAGGCGGTGGGACAACTGGCCAGCACCAAGAGCTGATGGATACGTACGGTCTCGAAACCGACAACACGTACCTTACCTACGGTGAAGGTGGGCGTGCGCTTCGAGACGGAGACGTCGACGCGTGGTTCATTTTCCACGGCGCGGACGTGATGAACGCGTTCGCGACCGACGGTGACAAGCTCCGGCTGCTCGAGTTCAGCGACGAGGAGTTCGACCAACTCCAGGAGGTATTCCCGTGGACCACGGAAGCGAAGGTCACACCCGAGATGCTCGAGAACTACGACAACACCATCCGTGCGATGGGCACTAACGGATTCTGGATGACGGCACCGGAAAAGGACAACGACGTGATCTATGAACTGTGCCGGACAGTCACACAAAACCCGGAGCCGATTAGAGAGGCCAACGTTAACTCCGAGAACTTTGGGCTGGAGTTCGCACACTACGACTTCGGCATCCCGTACCACGATGGTGCAGTCGAATATTTCGAGGACGAAGGAGTACTCTAGCCAGTCATGAGTGATACGGCAGTCGACGCTGGGCAAGAAGACCTACTCCCGATCGACGACGACGTTACCCTGCCGGAAAAACTCCTGGCGCTAGTTATCGCCGGATTCACGGTGTACGTCGCGGTCACGCTCCGGTTCGATACGTACCAACGACTCGGGACGTTCCTGATGTTGACGCTCGTGTACCTGTTCCTCCGGTTTCCGATGCGAGAATCCATCGATCGGGAGTTGGGATCCAGGGGGAGGCGAATCTGTAATGGCTTCGATGCGGCGTTGATAGTGGCGACGGTCGTCTCCTACGGGTACCTGATCATCTTTTCGAGCCAGATCATCGAACGAGCCGGGAGCATTCAATCGATCGAGATGCCACTTGGTGTCATTGCAATGTTCGTGGTAATCGAGGGGACGCGCCGAACGATCGGCTGGACGATCCCCCTGTTCACTGTCGCTGCGTTGGCCTACGTCTATGTTGGTCCGATATTCCCAGGCGTGTTCGCACATCCGGGCTACTCAACCGAGCAGTTACTGATTCAGATGTACGTTACAACTCGCGGGCTCTTCTCGTTTCCCCTGTCAGTGATGTTTGACTACGTCTTCCTGTTCGTGCTCTTCGGAGCATTATTGGAGGTTTCCGGTGGCGGAAAAATGTTTCTCGACCTCGCGAAACTCCTGTTTGGGAAGGTGACGGGGGGACCGGCGAAACTCACCGTCTTCGCGAGTGGATCGATGGGAATGATTTCGGGAAGTGCTGTCGCGAATGCCCTCACGACTGGCGCATTCACCATTCCGACGATGAAAGACCAGGGGTATGACCGGAACTTCGCGGCCGGGGTGGAAAGTGCAGCGAGCACGGGAGGACAGCTCCTGCCGCCGGTGATGGGTGCAGCGATTTTCATCATGATGGATATCACCGGGATCGAGTACGTGACGATTATCACCCGGGCGTTGATCCCGGGTCTGTTGTTGTTCTTCTGTGTGTACATGGTCGTGCACTTTCAGAGCCTCAAATCCGGACTGACCGGGTTGCCTGACGAGGTCATCCCAGGCAGGGAAACCGTGATCAGACGGCTCTACTACCTGATTCCAGTCGGCGTCCTGGTCTACTTGCTGTACGACGGGTTGAGCGTCCGTCGGTCCATCATCTACGCGACGGCCATCATGCTCGTCGTAACGACGATATTTAGCGAGTCGCGACTGTACGATCCCCGCCGGGAGAGCCACAAGTTGACCTCGAACCCATTCGTCAACGGCATCGAACTGACGGCCAAACGAGCGGCACCAATCGTCGTCGCAGCGACGTGCATCGGGATCGTTCTCGGCGTCATCGGCATGACCGGCGTTGCGCTTGCGATTTCGGCGCTGGTCATGGACCTGGCAGGAACACATCTGTTACTCGCCCTGATAGTCACGATGGTGTTGAGTATCCTGTTCGGGATGGCAGTCGACACGGTTACCGTCTACATTCTCCTCGCGATCCTCGTCGCCCCTGGGCTGGAGAATATCGGGGTCAACCAGTTGACGGCACATCTGTTCATCTTCTACTTCGGACTCATGGCGATGGTCACGCCGCCAGTCTGTATCGCAGCATACGCCGCATCGACGATCGCGGAGAGCGATCCGATCAAAAGCGGGTTCTGGGCGTGGAAACTATCGCTCGCAGCGTTCCTGCTCCCGTTCGCGTTCGTGTTCGATCCGGGCCTGTTACTCATCGGCTCGACTGGAACGATCGCCGTTTCGGTCGTCACTGCCGTCGTTGCGTTCAGTGCCCTCGCGGCCGCGATCACGGGCTTCGTATATACCGACCTCTCAAGGGTCGAACGCGGGATGTTGACCGGGGCGGCGATACTCCTGGTCCACCCCGAGCTGCTGTGGAACGGCCTCGGCATGTGTCTCCTGGTGCTCGGTAGCTTCCGCCAGCTCCGCCAGATGATAGCCGAACAACGGCTCTCACCGCCCGCTGTGGAAACCGAATAGCATCGACCGTTCTCCGTTCACATTTTCGCCGGACGACATCGTCTCCCTCTGAGCAATGCCAGCACGCAGATCCTGGTCCGGATTATCACGATCGAGAGTAGTTCTCTGTTTCGAGAGTACTTCGTTCGTATCCAGAACCCAGTCACAGTCGTGTCCCGTCTAGAGCGATCGTCCCGAGTGGATTGCGACTTGGTTAGCCCCATCCTCGCCCTCGTCTTCGGAATCCAGTCTACAGTTGCTACTAATACCAGCCAGATCAGCGGTTCAACGGCCGAACGTCGACTGATACCGTCCGAACAGTACCGACTATTGCTTTCCCAAAACGAATTCTAGATTTGGCCTATATACAAAATGACTGCTTTTCATACTCTGTTATTAGATTGACTAATAACGGACTAAGTCCGTTATTTTCTGTTCTGAAAGTCGAGCGAGATAGCGCTCGAAGAAGCGATCTACCCGGCGATCTTCGGCGATACTGACCCTGAATTTTATTAGGGTGGAATACATCGGGGTGAGATATGTCCTTGCGTGACACACAGAGCGGGGGATGTGATCAGTCCTCAGAATCGATAAACAGACGCCGTCTGCTTCAGGTAGCAGGCGGCGCTGGCGCGATTGGGTTCGCTGGGTGTATCTCTGAAAGCGGCGAGAGCGGGGAATACGGGTTCGATACTGCTACATTTGGGATCCTCTCGCCCATTAGCGGTGCATTCAGCCCACAGGGCACCCCCCAACGCCAGGGTGCCGAGACAGCAGTCAAACACGTTAACGAGTCCGACGAGTTCGACTTCGAAATTGATGCCGTATATGAAGATACTGAAACGGACCCATCAACCGGGCGACGGCGGGCCCAGCGCGTTGTTGAAAACAACGGCGCGAACTTCATCGCCGGTGCCGTCAACTCGTCCGTCGGGCTCGCTATTTCCGAATATGCGGCCAGTCAGGGCGTCATCTACACGTCAGGCGGTGCCTCGATGGACCTCACTGAAAAGGACTGTAACGAGTACACGTTCCGAAACGAGACGAACACCGCACAGCAGGCGAGTGGCATCTCGGAGTGGATCATCGGGGAAGGGTACGAACGCGTCTGGATACACACGGCGGACTACGCCTACGGAAACTCGGCGATCGAGGAAATCGAGCGCAGCCTCGAGGGTGAAGACGTCGAGATCGTCGGTCAGACGACACCCGCACTCGATACGGACGACTTCGGTCCGTATATCAGCCAGATTTCTGATTCGGACGCGGAGGTACTGGCAATCCCGCTGACGGGTGGTGACCTGATCGACTTTCTGACCCAGGCCGACAGCGCAGGACTCAAAGACGGCATCAAGATCATCGGGACAGCGAACTTCGCTCGAGTCGTCCGTGGTGCGGTCGGTCCGGCTGCCGCCGGGACCTACAGTGCAGCGCTATACGACGCGGGGCTCGAGACGGGCAATAACCAGGAGTTCGTCGAACGCTACGAGAACATGCACGGCGAACTCCCCGATTCCTTCTCACGCGTCGGATACGAGGCGGTTCGGATGACCGCCCACGGCATCCAGGAGGCAGAAACGACCAACCCCGACAAAGTCAAGGACGCGCTTGCTGGGCTGGAGATCGAAACGGTCCTCGGGACGACCAGCTTCCGTGAGTGTGATCACCAGTCGAAGAATCCGGTCTGGCCCTCCGAAATCGTCCTGCCGGACGGCGACGCTAAAATGACGGAACTCAACACCCTCAGTGAAATCGCTCCAGAAAATACGACTCCCGAGTGTTCAGGTAACTGTGAGATGTGAGCGACATCGACCATGAAAATCGTCCGAGTACAATGAATTCACTGAGCATATCAATTCACACATGATCGGAGGAGGATAACACGATGGTATCAACTGCATTGCTCTTCGAACTGGTATTAAACGGCCTCGTCATTGGGATGATATACGTCTTGGCGGCTGCCGGACTATCCATCATCTTCGGCGTAATGGACATTCTCAATATCAGCCACGGGGAATTGTTCGCGTTCGGCGCCTATCTGGCGTTTTCGATCATCGTCGCGCTCGGGACCGGACTCGGATTCTGGATCGCGCTGATCGTCGCTCCGTTAGGTATCGCCATTCTCGGGGTAGCCATAGAGCGATACACGCTTCGTCCACTCTACGGACGGGGCCATCTCGATCAGGCGTTAGTTACATTCGGCGTTCTGCTCATCCTCTACGACGCTCGGCGGCTCATCTGGGGCACCGATAGCAAGTTCGTCTCGCCGCCATCGGTTCTCTCTGGAGCAGTCGAGATTATGGGCTTCAGCTATTCGCTTTACAACTACTTCGTGATTGTCTTCGGCACGGTACTGGTCGTCGCAACGTGGATACTGCTGAATTACACGAAATTCGGGCTCGTTATCCGAGCAGGATCGCAAGACCGCAAGATGGTCGGCGATCTCGGTATCGACATCAACCGGTACTACACGCTGTTGTTCGGCTTCGGGATGGCCCTAGCCGGTGTCGGCGGCGTCATCCTCGGTGCTTACCAAAGCGTGGACATTGGCATGGGTCACTCCGTCCTGATCCCGGCATTCGTGATCGTCGTCATCGGCGGTCTCGGCAGCTTCAAGGGCGCTGTGATCGGCGGAGTAGCCGTGGGAATCCTCCAGAGCGCAGCAGCGACGTATGTTCCGTCCCTTTCTGGTGTCGAGATTTTCCTGATCATGATTCTCGTCTTGCTGGTCAGACCACAGGGGCTATTCGGGAACCCACACTGGGAGGTTCCGAGCGGGGATACCGACTTCCTAGCAGGAATGCGTGGTGGCATACTTACCCCACAGACGCGGAAGTATCTCGGCATCGCGGCCATCGCGATCGTCGCATTAGTTCCACTCGGTTCGGGAATCTTGTATTCGGAGTATTACGTCTCGCTAACGCAGGAGCTCCTGATCTGGGCTCTGCTCGCGTTGAGTCTCGACCTCGTGATGGGATACACTGGACTCATCTCGCTCGGGCACGCGATGTTCTACGGGCTCGGGGCCTATACGACGATGTTGGTGTTCATCCACGTCACGCCATCGATATTCGTGGGGCTCGTCGTCGCTATCGCCATCTGTACGCTCGTGGCAGCTATCGTTGGCCACCTCTCGATCCGAGTGACTGGACCGTACTTCATCCTGATCACGCTCGGGTTCGCCGAACTGTTCTACGAAGGCGTCTACAAGTTCGACTTTACCGGCGGAAGCAACGGGTTGTTCGGTTCCCAGAGGGAGTTCAGTATTGCAGGGATCGGGTTTGATCCAAACGATATCGTCGTCGGATTTGATCCGCTCCTCCTATCCGGCAACGATCTCTACTTCTACTTTGTCCTGGCGCTCGTCGTCTTCTCGTACCTCCTCGCGCGGACGTTGATGCGCTCTCCGTTCGGGAGCGTTCTTCGGTCCGTCAAAGAGAGCGAGAAACGGACCGAGTTCATGGGATACAACGTTCGTGGTTACAAACTGCGAGCGTTCACGATCAGTGGAGCACTCGCCGGTCTGGCAGGTTCGCTTTACGCGATCGTACAAGGGTACGCTTCTCCGGCACTGTTTCACTGGCTGGTCTCGGGTGAATTGATCCTGATGGTCGTACTCGGCGGCGCCGGTACCCTCTACGGACCGATGCTCGGAGCTGGCGTGTTCGTCGGATTCTCTGACTGGCTCTCGGCGTACTTCAATGCGTGGCGAATGATTATCGGCGCGCTGTTCATCCTGTTCGTCATCTTCGTTCCGAGTGGCCTCGTGTCGCTTCCAGCGACCCTCAAAGCCTACTGGGAGAACATCCAGTCCGAGCATCAAGGGTCTGATGACGGATCCGCTCGTACCAGTCTCACAACCGAAGGTGAAGACTAATGGCAACGACAAGTCACTCCAGCAATGAACGGACTGCATCGAACGAGGACGGGACGGGGAAATCAACGATACTCCAGACCGAAAACCTCGCGAAGCTATACGGCGAATTCATCGCCGTCGATCACGTTGACTTCACCGTGAACGAGGGCGACTTCCACAGCGTTATCGGCCCCAATGGAGCCGGGAAAACGACGCTTCTCGATCTGATCACCGGCGGCCGGACGCCGACATTAGGATCGATATACTTCAACGGCGAGGACATAACCGATCTCCCGTCGGACGAACTCGTCCACAAGGGGATCGCACGGTCGTTCCAGATCACTAGCCTGCTAGACGGACTCACAGTATACGAAAATGTCCGCCTAGCTGTGCAAGCGAGCGGCTACAGAGATCTTTCGAAGGCCGAAACGCTCGTCTATCCGACGGACTCCCACGACTCGTTCGAGCAGACGGCACGAACCATCCTCCAGCGGATTGACCTCGAGGAAGAAGCCGACCTCCTCGCGCAAAACCTGTCGTACGGCGACCGACGGAAGCTCGAGATCGGGATCGTTCTCGCGACCGATCCAGAACTCGTGTTGCTGGACGAACCGACTGCCGGGATGAGCATCGACAAGAAACAGAAAACGATCGATCTGATTAACGACGTGCTGGCCGACGCGACAGTCATCCTCGTCGAACACGATGTCGAACTCGTGATGCAACTTTCGGACAACATTACGGTCCTCCATCAGGGATCGATCCTCGCCGAAGGACCGCCGGAGGAAATCGAGGACAATCAGCACGTTCAGGACGCGTATCTCGGAGGGTACAACGATGAGTGAGCGTACTGCCGACGGTGATACGGGTGAGACGCTACTCTCGATCCAAAACCTCGTCGCCGGATACGGGCTCGGTAACGTCCTTCGGGACATCGATCTCGAGATTAACCGTGGCGAAGTTGTCTCGTTGGTGGGACGGAACGGCGCGGGAAAAACGACAACGATCGAGAGCGTCCTCGGGAACGTACCAGAGGTCAGCGGTGAGATCAGTTACAAGGGAACGGACGTTACCTCCCTCACGAACGACGAAACGATCAGTCAGGGAATTGCGTACGTCCCAGAAGAACGCCGCGTTTTCCCGGGCCTGACCGTGCGAGAAAACCTGGAGGTTGCACAGGTCGGCGGCGACGACGCAAACACGCGAGACATCGACGAGGTCATCGACATGTTCGACAACCTCCAGAAGAACGAGCACAGTCTCGGTTCCGAGATGAGCGGCGGCGAACAGCAGATGCTCTCAATCGCGCGAGCACTCATCAGCGGTGCCGATCTCCTGATGCTCGATGAGCCAACGGAAGGTCTGGCACCGTTCATCGTCCGTGCCGTCGAGGACACGATCAAACGGCTGAACGACGAGGGGATCACAGTTCTGCTCGTCGAACAGAACGTCCAGGTCGCCCTCGAGGTCGCCGATACACACTATGTGATCAATCAGGGTGAGATCGTCTACGAAGGAACCTCTGACGAGCTAAACGAAAATCAGGAGGTCATGGATCAATACCTCGGAGTCACGTCGTAGTTCGCCGTGGCCACCTCCGCTCGTACCCTGCTGCAATCACCTGAATATCAGAATCCCTTCGAGCCGAGTCGACGAGGCGGTCGAGTTCTATCGGGACGGGTTGGGATTCGAGCCAGAGAACCTCGACGCGTACCGGGACGGCGACCGAACCATCTTCTCGTTTCGTCTCAGAGACCGCTGTCTCGACCACGTACGCCCCGTCGAGTCGTTCACCCCGCCGGACGGTATCGACCCTTCGCGATCGTCGTCGACGAACTCACCGGCGCGATCGAGGCCATTGATGTACTCTGAGAGTACGACCTGTCACCATCCTCGATCAACACTGACGGCAGACGGCGAATCATGCGCCGTTTGTGTGATGAGGCGGGTATCGAACTCGACGATAAATACGAATATCTCGTCCCGCACGGCGGCCGCCGCGGTGCCGGCGAGGTGATGGTTCGACAGCGCGGTTTCATCGCAGTGGCTCGACTCCTCGATAACAGCGAAGCCGTCGTCCAGCAGTCTTACTCACACATCGAAGCGAAGGAGATGACTCAGGACGCTGGCGACGCATTCGCCGAGCACGATTCGCGAGTCCGTGAGAGGGTGGTACGGCACCATGTAGTCACTTGACTAATGTAACTACTGGTGGCACTCACGGAGCTCATCAGTAGTATTCATTTACTACATTCATTCTTGGATCGAGTTCGTGAATTGTATACCATACCCCGAATAAATTTCCGTGGCTGAACCGTTCGTCGAGTCCAGTAGTAGAGATCGCTATTACTATCTGTTCTCTCCGTTCATAGACAACGCTCTCGAAAACTATCCATGACAGAAATTGCTGAACATTCTTTATGAATGATGTCTCAACTCGTCGAGATTCCTCACAAGCATTTGCCAGCCAATCTGTGTATCGTGCGGTTGTTTCATCGAACAGTATATGTCTAGAATTGTACTGGTTTCACAATCGATTAGCAACGAAGTTTTCACCGCTTCAAACGTGGAATCCGTCCACCTGGCGTAATGCTGGCTAGCTTGGACGCGATCGACACCCGTTGCATCAATCGCTTGAACGACACTGAGATTATACAGTTCAACGGAATAATCGAGGATCGCTCGCCACCATTTCATCGGTATGTCTTGTTTTCTCGTACAAACCGCAGAGAAGTGCATCAACACCTCAGCCGTCAATCTGACCGATTTCGTTACTCACGGCATCTCTTTGAGCACATCTAGCAGCTTCCGGTGGAGAAGTCTGAGATACTCTTTCAGCGCTTGAATGGCGAGAATCACCCAGTCAGCATAGCCGTTCTTTCCCGGTCGATGGGCCGGTTTAGGATCGCCAACGACGGCTTTTTAAGCGAGCGACAGCTTGTGTGAAACAGGCGATCTTGATTTGCATACCCAATTCGTCACGCTTCACTTCATAGTGTATTTGATATTTTCCCGGAACTACTAGCAAGTCGATATTAGCTTCACAGGCATCACGCTTCTTGAAACTAATAATTTAAACAAGACTCATTGGTTCAATATGCTATCATCTGCTTTTCCGGCTTCAGATCCGCACAGACGTCATCAATCCCGAGTTCAGACGCAATCGTCTGCGCTGTTTCCTCATTATCACCAGTAAGCATAAGGACGACAGGAGTGTTCCGAGCTACGACAGCGTCTCCGGTGAGGAGTGCGAGCGGTCGAAAACGTATCTCGCGCAGCGCTGGGAGAAGCCGAAATCGGAGCTTATGGACGAGGATTGGGAACGCGCGAACAACTGGAAGATCCCGACGCTCTTGTGGACGAGTCTCGACGCCACATTATGCCCAATTGAGGTTGAGCGAGCGCGAACGCCGTAGGTCGATATTGAGAACGGTCTGTTACGGATGCTCCGTGAAGGCTCCGCAAAGAACAGGGAGAACTGGGTCGTCGGGCTCGAGAACCAGACTGCGGAGAGGCTGACCGGTAGCTCGGTCAGCGTCGGTCGCTCGAGGGCTCTGAGCGGATTGTGGCGGAAAACGCCATCGACGCGTCGGAATGACGCACCGGTCGCCCGAGGCGGTACTAGAGGTCACTCCAGTAGCAGTCGCCGTGGATCGCGCAGGTAGTCCATCACGTCGCCGACGAACCGCGCAGCCGTCCCCCCGTCGACGACCCGGTGGTCAAACGATAGCGAGAGCGGCAACACCGGTCTGGCGACGACCTCGCCGTCGACGACCCACGGCCGGGAACGGATTGCCCCGAATCCGAGGACAGCAGCCTCCGGATAGTTGATGATCGGCGTCGCGTACTCACCGCCGAGACTCCCGCCGTTGGAAACGGTGAAGGTACTTCCCTGCATCTCCCCGGCCGTAAGCGAACGGTCTTGTGCACGTTCGACCAGCCGAGCGAGGTCGTTGGCGAGGGTGGCGATGGACTTCTCGTCAACGTTTTCGACCACCGGGACCATCAGCCCGTGTTCGGTGTCGACGGCGACGCCGACATGGTAGTGGTCGTAGCAGATGATCTCCTCGGCCTCTTCGTCAAGCCGGCTATTCAACAACGGGTACTCCCGCAAGCCGGCGACGACGGCTTTCAGGAAGAAGGGGGTGAAGGTGAGTCGCATTCCCTTCGCCTCGGCGACATCGCCGAGTTCGTCTCGCACTGCGACCAGTTCTGAGACGTCGACTGACTCGTGATGAGTGGCGTGGGGCGCCGTGAACCTGGCGCGTTTCATCTGTTCGCCGATCGTCCGCCGTATCCCGCGGTAGGGGACGCGCTCGCCGGCGGTCGTCTCCTCAGTGGCGGCCTCAGCCGTCTGTCCGTTGGCCGCGGTCGTCGCCGGATGCTCCGTCGTAGCGTCGGCGAACGTCCTGACGTCGGCGTCGGTGACGAGCGGTTCCCCGTCGTACGTCTCCGAGGTGGGCACCTCGTTGATGTCGACACCTAGTTCGTGCGCAAGGGCACGAGTGCCGGGCAGCGCCAATGTCTCGTCGCGGTCAGCCGAAGTGACTGCCGTCGTCTCGAGTTGCTCCTGTGCGGCGCGCACGCGGGCGTCCGTCCCGTCAACTGCGACCGCGGTGATTTCCGATCCGGAAGCGTCGCCATGGTCTGCGCTGGTCCAAGCAGTGGCCGTCGCACCGTCCGACGACGGTTCCGCCTCCGTCGTTCCCGCGACACGACGAACGTCGTGCTCCGTCACGCGTCGGCCGGGCCCCGAGCTGTCGACGGCGGTGATATCGACATCGAGTTCGCGCGCGAGCCGCCGAACTGAGGGCGCCGCGAACACGCGATTCGCCGAATTACCGCCATCGATATCGCCATCGACGGAACCTGTGGTGTCGTCGGTCTCCGTCGCGTCGGGACTTGCGGTGCCATCGTCTATTTCGGGCTCGGCGCCCGATTCAGGTTGTTCGCCTAATTTCTCTTCGCCATCGCTGCCGACCTCGAAGACGACGAGGACATCGCCGACGGGGACGATGTCGCCTGCCTCGGCACGACGGTCGACGACTGTTCCGTCGACCGGAGCCGGGACGTCGACGACGGCTTTGTCCGTCTCAACCTCGGCAATGATCTGGGACTCCGTGACGGAATCGCCGAGCTCGACGTGCCATTCGAGGAGTTGACCCTCGGCGACGCCCTCGCCGACGTCCGGGAGTTCGAACTGAATGCGTGTCACAGTACGACCTCCACTCGATTGATATAACGGTACCTCTCGAACGCACCGACCAGCGGAAAGATCTCGGTCATCGATGGATCACTCTTCACGTGAGGTTTGCGGCGGAGACGTCGGTAACGTTCTCGACGGCGTGCAGTTCGCGCTCGAGTTCGGAGGAGATTGGCGAGTCGACGGCGATGACCATGATCGTCTCGCCCCCGACGACGTTTCGGGAGTTGTACATCCCGGCGATGTTGATGTCGTGGTTGGCCAGCCGGTTCCCGATATCGCCGATGACTCCCGGTTCGTCACGTCCGTAGAAGACGATGACGTTGTCCGGAGCCCGAACTTTGACCTTGTACCCGTCGATGCGGACGATGTACGGTTCATCGTTCTGCGTGACGGTACCCGCGATACGCATCGAACCGTCGTCCGTCTCCACCGTCAGTGACACCATCGACCTGAAGTTCGACGACTGGTTCGTGGTACTTTCGGTCACTGTGATATCACGGTCTTCTAGCACTCGAGAGATGGAGACGCGATTGACTCGTTCTTCCAGCACGGGGTCGAGTAGCCCAACGCAAGCGGTCGCCGTCAGCGGTTCGGTATCGCTGTCGGCGATGTCTCCCTGGTACTCGACGTCGACGGCTGTTACAGCGCCGTCGGCGAGTTCACCGGTCAACCGTCCGAGCGTCCGGGCGAGTTCGACCGGTGTTTGTCCGATCGAGTCGGTATGCGGTGCGTTCAGCGCGCTCTCGGGGACGTCGCCGTCGAGGGCTGTCAGGACGTTGTCGGCGATCGTCGTGGCGACGCGACTCATCGCGTTGTCGGTCTTGGCCGCGATATGCGGCGTCACGATCACGTCGTCGGATTCGAGAAGCGGATTGTCGGGTGCTGGCGGTTCGTTCTCGAACACGTCGACAGCCGCACCGGCGATTTCACCCTCCTCGACTGCCGTCGCCAGTGCAGCTTCGTCGACAACGCCCCCGCGTGCCGGATGAACGAGATAGGCGTCCGAGTCCAGCCGCTCGAACTCGTCCGCGCCGAGGAGGTGGTAGGTTTCGTCGGTCAGTGGGACGTGAACGGAAATAACGTTTGCACGTTCGAGCAGGTCGTCGAAGTCGACCAGCGTCGCACCGAACGCCGACGCCGTCTCCTCTCCGACGTACGGATCGTGGGTGATCACCTCCATCCCGAGATCCTCGGCCCGGCTGGCGACTTCTCGACCGATACGACCGAATCCGAGGACACCTAGCGTTCGTCCCGACAGTTCGGTTCCGATGAACGACGACTTCTCCCAGTCGCCGGCCGAAAGTGCTTCATTCGCCGTCGGGATATCGCGTGCGAGCGAGAGGAGGAGTGCGAGCGTGTGCTCGGCGACTGCGGTGGTGTTCCCGGTGGGTGCGTTGGTGACGAGTACGCCCTGCCGGGTCACTGCGTCGATATCGATGTTGTCCACGCCGACGCCAGCACGTCCGATAACCGACAGGCGGTCGCTGGCCTCGATGACGTCCGCGGAGAGGGTCGTTCCGGATCGAACGACGAGAGCGTCGTACTCGGAGACCGTCTCGCGGAGGGCGTCGTTCGAGAGGTCGGTGTGAACGTCGACGTCGCAGCCGGCCGTCTCGAGCCGCCGTAAGCCGGCCTGGTCGATAGGGTCGGTCACCAGGACGCGCGGCGCCTCGTTCCTGGCGTTCGACTCCGACGCTGTAGTGTGAGGTCCTGTCGAACTCATCGTATGCTCACGCGTCGCTCAAGTACTCGTTGGCTATCTTGTCAACGTCCTTGTCTCCACGGCCGCTGAGATTGACGACTATCACGTCGTCGCGGTGTCGGTCGGCGGCGAGTTTCTTCGCCATGGCCACCGCGTGGCTCGACTCCAGAGCGGGGACGATACCCTCGAGTCGGCAGAGATCCTGGAACGCTTCGAGGGCCTCGTCGTCAGCGATACCCTCGTAGGTACACCGCCCGATCTCTTTGAACATCGCGTGTTCGGGACCGACTGCGGGATAGTCCAGTCCGGCGGCGATAGAGTGTACGCTGACGTCGTCGTCGATTTTCTGGGTCCGCATCCCATGAAACACGGCGTCGTCACCGGTTGCCAGCGTCGCGGAGTGTCGGTCGGAGTCGGTCCCTTTGCCGCCCCCTTCGGCGCCGTAGAATTCGATGTCGTCGTCGCGGAAGGCGTGAAACAGGCCCATCGCGTTCGAACCGCCACCGACGCACGCGACTGCTGCGTCCGGCAGGCGCCCTTCCTGGTCCTTGATCTGTTCGCGCGCCTCGTCACCGATTACTGACTGGAAGTTACGAACCATCTCGGGGAACGGCGACGGACCGACAACAGACCCGATGAGGTAGTGTGTGTTGTCGACGTTCTCGATGAAGTCTTCCAGCGCGGCGTCGACGGCATCCGCGAGACCGGCACCACCGCGGGTTACGGCCTCCACGTCGGCCCCCATCAACTCCATTCGGAAGACGTTCATCTGCTGGCGCTCGATATCTTTCTTACCCTGGTAGATCACGGTGTCGAGTCCAGTGAGGGCGCCGACGATCGAGGTCGCAGTGCCGTGCTGACCGGCGCCTGTTTCGGCGATCAGACGCTCTTTGCCGGCGTGTTTCGCCATCAGTGCCTGTCCGAGCGCGTTGTTCAGCTTGTGTGCTCCGCCATGGACAAGGTCCTCGCGCTTGAGATAGATCTTTACGCCGTATTCCTCCGAGAGGTTCTCCGCGTGGAACAACGGTGTCGGACGCCCAGCGAAGTTCCGTCGTAGTTCGTCGAGTTCTGCCTGGAACTGCTCGTCCTCTTTGACCTGCTCGTAGGCCTCGGACAACTGTTCGAGGACCTCCTCAAGTTCCTCCGGGACGTAGCGACCACCGTACTGTTCGAACTCGTGCTGCTGGCTTTGATCCGCCATGCCACTATCTGTGATACCCTACATAATAAATATAATTGATATGATCGTTTTTCACCACCTTCCCACACATATGGTACACAATCACAAACAATACATATATTCCCCCAGTTCTGGGGGTCTTTGTATGAATCAGGCCGTTCTCAGATAATCGTGCTCAATTAGTTATTTCGGACTGAGAGTTATGGTTGTCTCACGAAGACAAGTATGGGAACAACCAAGCAAGAACTACCGGCACAACTTCAGATACTGGACGATGACGGCGGGTTGCGTGACGACGCCGAAGAGCTAGCACTGTCCGACGATGCCATCGTCGATATGTACACCGACATGCTCCTCGCACGACGATTCGACAGACGCGTCGTCTCACTGAATCGGCAGGGACGGATCGGCTCTTTCCCGCCGATGTACGGGCACGAGGCCGCACAGATCGCAAGCGCCCACGCGCTCGCCGACGAAGACTGGGTCATCCCCAGTTACCGCGACCACGGGGCACTGATGGCTCAGGGGTTCCCGTTGCGAAATATCCTTCTGTACTACATGGGATACGAGGCCGGGAACGCTGTTCCGGACGACGTTAATGCGCTACCGATCAACGGTTCGGTCGGTTCGCAACTCCTGCACGCGACGGGCATGGCCTGGGCCGACGTCTTGCGGGACGACGTCGATTCAGTGTACTGCTGTTACTTCGGCGACGGTGCGACGAGTCAGGGATTCGCTCAGGAGGCCTGGAATTTCGCCGGCGTGTTCGATACGCCGAACGTGTTCTTCTGTCAGAACAACGGCTGGGCCATCTCGGTCCCTCGCGATCGGCAGACGGCAGCCGAAACCATCGCACAGAAGGCACACGCCTTCGGCTTCGACGGAGTTCAGGTCGACGGAATGGACCCGCTCGCAGTATACCGGATCACTCGCGAGGCTGTCCGGCGAGCAAAAGATCCGGATCCAGACCAGTCCCGTCCAATGCTTATCGAGGCCGTCCTCTATCGACTCGGTGCCCACAGCACGGCCGACGATCCGTCCAAGTACCGCCCCGAGGACGAGGTCGAAAAGTGGAGAGAGCGTGACCCGCTCGTCCGGTTCGAGCAATTCCTCCGGGACACCGGCCGCCTCGACGACGAGCGACAGGACGCGCTCGAAACCGAAGTCGATGCTCAAATCGACGAGGCGATCGACGCGGCCGAGTCGTTCGAGGCTGCCGATCCATCGCAAATGTTCGAGCACGTCTACGCGAATACGCCAGACCACCTGCAAGACCAGGCTGCTGTCCTCGAATCGCTCCGGGAACGACACGGCGACGACGCTCTCGTGGAGGACTAACCATGGCAAGTACCGACGAAACAGAGACCCTCAAGCTCGTCGAAGCGGTACGCGCTGGACTCGAATCCGAGATGGAGCGAGACGACGACGTCGTCCTCCTCGGCGAAGATATCGGGAAAAACGGTGGTGTATTCCGAGCCACCGACGGCCTATACGAGGAGTTCGGCGATGACCGAGTCATCGACACCCCGCTGAGTGAATGCGGCATCGTCGGGACGGCGATCGGTCTCTCCTTGAACAGCCTGCGGCCGGTACCCGAATTGCAATTCCTCGGCTTTGGCTACCCAGCGTTCGAACAGATCATCAACCACGCTGCACGGATGCGCTCACGGAGTCTCGGAAAGTGCAACTGTCCGCTGACGATCCGAACGCCCTACGGTGGCGGGATCAGGGCGCCGGAGCACCACTCCGAGTCGACGGAGGCGTTCTTCGCCCACTATCCCGGCATCAAGGTCGTCGTCCCGAGCACGCCCGCAAACACTAAGGGACTCCTCACGAGCGCTATCCGCGATCCCGATCCGGTGATGTTTCTCGAACCGGCGCGGATTTACCGATCACTGAGCGAGCCGGTGCCCACCGGCGAACACACCGTCCCGCTCGGTTCGGCGACGGTCCGGCGAGAAGGATCCGACGTCTCCCTGTTCACGTGGGGTGCGATGGTCCACGAGACGATGGATACCGCCGAGGCGCTGGCCGCCGAAGGGATCGAGTGCGAGGTCGTCGATTTCCAGACACTGAGCCCGCTCGACACCGACACCGCAGTCGGGTCCCTCGAGAAGACGGGGCGGGGAGTCGTCGTTCACGAAGCCCCGCGGATGGCGGGCCTCGGTGCAGAAATCGTCTCGACGCTGCAGGAAGATGCGCTGCTGAAACTCGAGGCACCGATTGAGCGTGTAACGGGTTTCGACGTCCCGTTCCCACTGTACCAGCACGAGGACTACTATCTGCCCGGAATCGAACGGATCGCGGATACCGTTCGCCGAGTCGTGGCCTTCCCGGAGGAAGGTCCCACAACGATCACCGCCGACTAGTGGATTCACAGGCTTGCACTGCTGGGTCGAAGCCGCTATGGGGTGTGATTCGACCCAGCAGTCGACGCTTGGGAGAGTACTATATGCACTACCGGAAGTCGGTCCTTCATATGAACTGCTGAATGTCAATTCCAGTGCAACCGCAACCGCCCTACGATTGCACCGGTAAACGGTACCGCAGACCGGAACAGATCGCTGATTCGTCCTCGTTCGCTATCGACTAGTGGTGAGCTCCGAGACACGCGTCGGGTCAAGGACACGGAAATCGTTTTCGCCCGATGATCTGACACCTGCACGAGGACCATTGGCGTCCGACAGCGGGGTAAGGTATTAGGCGATGTTGTGTGTACCAAGTCATGTCATAATCTAACATGGCACGCATAGATAAGTACATGGCAGTCGGACTGTCGCCGACGGTGTGGGGCGCGGAAAAGCGCAGTGACATCGAGAAGAACCTCGACCACATTCACGAGAACCTCTCGGCCGCAACGTGGCTGAGTAGCGTCGACTTGCCGGTCAAGCTGGCGGTCATCCCCGAAGGCGGCCTACAGGGGTTCACTGACGAGGTAACAGATATGGACCACGCGACGTATCGCGAGGAGATCGCGATCGATATTCCGGGCAAAGAGACCGAAACGCTCGGAGAGTACGCCAAGGAGTTCGGCATCTACATCGTCGCGTCGGCCAAGGAGAAGGCGCCGGACTACGACGAGAAGTTCTACAATACGGCGTTTGTCATCGACCCCGACGGCGAGATCGTTCTGAAACACCGAAAACTGACACCGCTCCTGCCGGTCGAGCGCTCCGTCTCTCCCCACGACGTGTGGGACGACTGGGTCGACAACTACGGTGACGATCTGGATGACATCTATCCCGTCGTCGACACCGATATCGGGCGGATCGGCGTCTCACTGGCGATCGAGGGCGCTTACCCGGAGTACTTCCGAGGACTCGCGATGAACGGTGCAGAGGTGGTCTGTCGGATCGCCTGTCCGGAACCGCTGGTGGCCAACGAAGGCTGGAAGATACAGAATCGAGCGCGAGCGCTGGACAACAGTTGCTACGTCGTCGCGCCGAACCTCGGGACGTACTACCTGACGCCGGATGCTGAAACGCCGGTCGACACGTTCGGCGGCGGATCGATGATCGTCAATCACAAGGGGAAGATGATCTCCGAGCACGACTATGGCGCCGGGAGCTCCTACTGTGCGGGTGTGATCGACGTCGAGGGGTTACGCGAGTTCCGTACGCAGTCGCCGCTGATGAACTGGATCAAGGATCTGCGGACCGAGATTATTCGCCCGATTTACGACCAGGAGATTTATCCGAAGAACCTCTGGCTCGATCGACAGCCCGTGAAACACGACGAGTACGCTGAGGAAGTCACGGAGGCACAGATCGAGAAGATGATCGACGAGGACGTCTTCGTACCGCCGTACTGGGAGCGCGAAGACGAGTCGTAGCGGGGGAGTAGAGACGACCGCTCGTTCACCGTAGCCGATCGGTGATCCACCCGCCAATTCCTTGCGGCAGGTAGATGAGGACGACGATGAGTAGCGTTCCGTAGATGATTAGCCGTCCGTCCGAGCTGAACCGAAGAGCGTTGGGAACGAGCACGACAACGGGACTGCCGAAGATGCTCCCGAGCGGAAGATTCAGTCCACCAATCATGCCGGCGAGGATGATGTTGATACTCGTGTGTAGATTGAACATGGTCGGGGAGATGTAGCCGGTGAGCGGAGCATACAGACTGCCGGCAAGGCCACAGGTCGCTCCGGCGACGGTAAACGAGAGCAGGCGATACCGGTGGGAATCGATCCCGACCGACTCAGCCACCGTAATGTCTTCCTTGATCGACCGGAACGCCCAGCCGAATTTCGAGCCCAGAACGTGCCTGAACGAGAGATACGAGAGGACGAATACAGTGACGACAAGGTAGTAATAGAGGTGGTCCGCGGGAACGACCCGGGTTAGTGCGGTCGGGAATAACGAGGGGCTCTCTAGACCGGTGCTTCCGCCCGTGAATTCGGAAAACAGGTTCAGGGCGATGACGAACAGTTCGTTGAACGCCAGGGTTATGATACCGAGGTAGATGCCACTCGCACGAGTCGCTGGCCAGCCGAGAACGTACGCTGCGCCGGCAGTGATACCGACGGACAGCGGAATAGCAACGACGGCGGGAATGCCAGCCGTGGTCAGTTTGATAAACGAGTAGGCCCCGATGCCGAAAAACGCCCCCTGGGAGAGGATGAGTTGGCCGGCGTACCCGATGGGGACGATCGCCGCAAATGCGAGGACAGCGTACAGGAATACCAGCGTCAGGTCGAACAGCAGTGACGATTCCAGCATGTAGGGCCACACGAGAAGCAGGAGTCCGACGACAACGAGAAGCCCTTTGCGGTGAGTCGTCAGTATCGACCCGACGCGACCCAGAGCGGAATCAATGGTTGACACTGTGATCACCCCAGAGACCGCCCGGTTTGAGCGTCAAGACGACGAAGAGAACGAGAAACACGGCGAAGATTCGGTACTCACTGCCGACTACGGTAGCGGTGAAGCTATCCACAATGCCGATGATGAGGCTGGCGACGATTACACCGATGAAACTCCCGGTCGTACCGACGACGACGATGGTGAACGCGAACGCGGTCAGTGAGACACCGAGCGTCGGATAAATGGTAAAGAGCATGCCGTAGAGCACACCGCTTACCCCCGAGAGCAACGCTCCCGTTCCGAACGTCACCGTCGAGATACGGTCGAAGTCGATGCCGATCATCTCGGCGCCGTGACGGTCGTTTGCTACCGCCCGCATCGCTAATCCCATGTACGTGTACCGTGTGAAGAGATAGAGCGCGACGAGGAGGCAGACGGCTGTCACGCCCGCTGTAACCCGGAGGAGACTCAACTCGAACCCGAGGACGGTGATCGAACCCAGGCTCGGTCCCTCGATCCTCGAGAACCCACCGAACAAGATCCGGAGTGCGCTCTCCGAGATGAGCGTCAATCCGAAGGTGGCGAAAAACGAGAGGAGCAGGAAGTTGTCGCGGCCGTAGAGCTTCGCGATGACGAGACGCTCACTCGCGACACCGAGGACGAACGTCACCACGAGTCCGGCCAGTACGGCGGTCAGTAGTCCGAACCCGTGGCCCAGTAGCCCGACGACGGTGAAACCGGCGACAGCGGCGAACTCCCCCTGTGCGAAGTTCGGGACGCCGAGAACGCCAAAGATCAGCGACAGACCGACTGCCGTCAGTGCGAGGAGACTGCCGAAGATGATGCCGTTGACGACGATGAACACCGCGGTCTCGATGACTGCCATCAGGCACCCCCGAGGTACTGTTCTACCACCGACTGTTTGTCGAGCATCGCTACAGCGTCGTCTCGGTACGTAATCTCCCCGTTCTCCAAGAGGCACCCTCTGTCCGCGATTTCGAGGGCTTTCCTGGCACGCTGTTCGACGAGTACGACCGAGACGCCGTTTTCGTTTATCGTTGTTATCTTGTCGAACAGTTCGGGGATGAGAAGCGGCGCCAGCCCCAGCGAGGGTTCGTCCAACAGGAGAACCCGTGGTCGTTTCATCAGGCCTCGTCCGAGCGCGAGCATCTGTGCTTCGCCACCGCTCAGCGTACCTGCTTTCTGGTCCCGTCGCTCATCTAGTCGTGGAAATAGATCGTAGATCCGCTCGAACGACGATTCGACGTCGTCCCGGGACAGATATGTTCCGAGTTTGAGATTCTCTGCGACAGTCATGTCGCGAAAGAGGTTTCGCTTCTCGGAGATCAGTGACACGCCCTGTGCCACCCGCTCGTTCGGTTCGACCGTCGTCAGGTCCGTTTCACCGAGGCGTATCGATCCCGAATCAGGTATGATAATGCCCATCAGCGCCCGCATGAGCGTCGTTTTCCCGGCGCCGTTCGGACCGATGATCGACAGGAGTTCGCCTTCGTATAGTTCGAACGATACATCTCTAAGAACCTGTACTTCGCCGTATCCGGCGTCGAGACCGTCGACGTTTAGCACCGGTCGCTGTTGTGTTTCCTGCATATCAGGTACCAATGTACGCCTCCTGCACTCGTTCGTCGTTCAGTACGTCGGACGGCGATCCAGCGGTCATAAACGTACCCTCGTTCATCACGACGACGTCGTCGCACATCTCGCGAATAGCGCTCAGGTCGTGTTCGACGACTAGAAAATCGACGTCGAACTCCCGGTGGAGTTGCTGGATGTGTTCGATGAGGGTTGCCTTGTCCGTGGGATTCAGGCCGGCCAGTAGCTCGTCCAGCAGAACAAGATCGGGATCGGTCAACAACGCTCGACCGAGGTCAACGTGCTTCCGTTCGGTCATCTGGAGGTTCTCGGCAACCGTCGACCGCTTCTCCGTCAGGTCAAGCACATCTAACGTCCGTTCCAGGCGCGAGTCCGTCCCATCGGTCTCCAGTGAGCCGAACGCCTCGGCGACGCGGAGGTTCTCCTCTACCGTCAACGACTTGATGGGATGTGGCGTCTGGAACGTCCGGGCGATGCCGGCGTGGCAGAGTTCGTGTGTCGCGCGCCCCATGAGGTCGTCACCGTCGAAGATGACGCTGCCCGAATCAGGCGAGAGTACACCCGACACTACGTTGAACAGCGTGGTCTTGCCAGCACCATTGGGCCCGATGAGTCCGGTGATCGCATCGGCCTGTACCGTCATCCCGAATCCGTCAAGTGCGACGATCCCCCCGAACCGTTTGGTAATGTCTTTACAGCGAAGAAGTGGATTCATGGCTCTACTTATGGGGAAATGACGTCGCTCGTGAATTGAACCTCGTTCCGGATGGAATCACCTTGCTGGACCCACTCGTTTACTAACATCCGGTACTCTTTGTTGTCACCAGCCTCGCTGAATGAAACGTCCCACCCCGACGCGGCGGAATAGCTCATACCGGCGAGTTCGTCCCGGATTGCCTGCGGTTCGAGTGAGTCGGCGCTCTCCATGGCTTCAGCGATCATATGTACCGCGTCGTAGTTCGGGAGACTGAGAGCGTCCATCGGCACGTCGAACTTCTCTTGCATCGTCTCGGTCGCACTGGTCGCTCGGTCGTTCGAGAGGTCGACACCCCAGTTGTGTATACCGCTGATGTCCTCGCCAAGTGCACTCTTGTACATTTCCGTCCCGTACGAGTCGTGGCCGATGACCAAGTCCACCTGGTCGAAAACCCCCTGACTTCGCGCCTGCTCGATCAGCGTCGGTCCGTTCCCCCCGGGGAACGGGAAGAACATCGCATCGGTGGCTTCTGTGTCGACGTTCCGGAACTCCGGGACGAAGTTGTTCGTCGATATCGGCACGAGTGCTTCGTGCTCAACACTGAACCCATACTCCGACGCGTTCCCGTTCATGAATTCGACTGCGGACCGCCCCATCGAGTAATCGGCGCCGATGATCCCGATACTACCGACGTCCTGTGACTGGAGGAATTGTGCGACGCCCGTTAACTTCTGATTGGTATCCCCGGTCAACCGAAACGTATAGTCGTCCTGGTCCGACGTGATACCTGGATCTACCGAGATGGCCGTCATAAACGGAACCTGCTCCTGTTCAGCGAGTTCGCTCACCGCGTTCGAGACGTCACTCGAGAACGTGCCGGTGATGACTGGGATGTCGTCGTCGATCATCGTCTGCACGACGCTCCGGGCCTCTTCGGGCGAGGCTTGACCGTCCTGGTCGACAAGTTCGATAGGGTCGTCGCGTTCCGCGTTGACCTCCTCGATCGCGACTTCAGCCCCGCGCAATCCAGCCGTCCCGGACGGTGCGAGCGGCCCCGACTGCGGCGTTGGGAGCCCGATCGCAGCCTTGTACGACGTTCCACTGAGTGGATTCGTACAACCTGCGACACTGACTAGCGCCCCTGTTACCGCTGCTCTCTTGAGATACACCCGCCGATTGGTACGTGTACGCATACCCAGACCAACTTCTTGCCTCTTACATTAATATTTCCCTCAAATAAAAGGAGAGCAATATATTCTCGGCTTAGCGTACGTTCGAGGACGTGCCGAATGCGGCTGCCCTCCAGTTGTTTTGGCGATTTGTATAATTTATATTACAAACCAAATATAAAATGAGGGATTGTTTTCTCCTATTCTACACGGCATAGACAGTACTTTCCGTGACAGCCGACTGTTCTGCTGCTATGGCAACGAACAATTCATAATTCCCAGATATTGGCCACTTCATTGATGGGGAGGGGCGAACAGTACGAGCAGCCGATACGAACCGCTGGATGTCAATTCCGACGTGACCGCGACCGCCTTGTGGTTGCACCAGTAATGCCACTGTGATCCGGACGGATCGATCGTCGCTTCGAATCGATTGCCGGACCGGAACGGACGTATGCTGTTGTCTCGACGATGCTGTTTTGCCGTCCCGATTCGTACACGACGTATGCCCGTCGAGACGGATTCCGAAGTACGAGAGATACTCCGACAGAAAACGGTCGCCGTCGTCGGCTGTTCGTCGACACCAGGCAAAGACGCCCACGAGATACCGAAGTATCTCCAGTCGCAGGACTACGAGATTCTCCCTGTCAACCCCTATGCAGACGAGGTCCTCGGGCGGCCGACCTTCGATTCGCTCTCCGACGTCGACGAGGACATCGATGTTGTGGACGTATTCCGGCCAAGTGACGAAGTGAGCGGGATCGTCGACGAGGTACTCGACCGTGACGACGTCGACGTCATCTGGCTTCAACTCGGCATTCACGACGACGATGCGGTTGCGCGAGCAGAGGACGCTGGCGTACGAGTTGTCCAAGATCGGTGTATGAAACCCGAGCACCAGCGGCTGCTTGCGTCGCAGTGACGGGCCGTCGGCGATACTGACTGGCAGCAAATACTTTCAGGCGGTCCAGGCCGAAGGCCGGAGGCTCGATCCCGTTGATGAAGCCGACAACCCGCAAATTAATCCACTACGTTACAACATTTCGATAGAGTGGTGTACTGAAACTTACCGCGTCTGGCGTAGTCGGCGAAACCTGGCCGGGTCAGACACGCTGCCATCGCCACCGAGTAGGTTGGAGAGAATAGTATTTCCGCGAAACAAGGGAGATGCGAGAATATCGCGGATCGAAATTCTCCTAAGCGGTTCTCCTTTGCGTTGTCCCGTCTACGGGCCGAGTGAAATCGTCGCCGAGGACCTGATTCGATTTGACAGGATCACACTGACATCGTTACCCTGAAACGTCGACTTGACGTAAATCGCGTCAATGACCGGCCTTCGTCGTCGTGTGTTTGCTGTCTGGCGAGAAACGCTTTCGCTCTCCTGGCCGGTTGCAGTTCAGGAGACGCTGAGTACGCTGATGCGGACTGTCGACATCATTGTTACCGGCTTATTTTCGCCTGCGGCGGTCGCGGCCGTCGGAATCGCCGACCTGTATGCACAGATTCCGATGCGGATCGGATCCGGACTGGGCGCGGGCGCAATCGCGCTCTCGAGTCAAGACACTGGGCGCGATGCGGAGGTAACGCGAGATCGAGCGATCACGCAGGCGATCGGTATCGGCTTTCTCGTCGGACTTCCGCTCATCGTCGTCGGCTATTTCCTCGCTGATTCGGCAATGGCCATTCTCGGGGCCGAGTCGGAGGTAGTACGACTCGGCGGCCTGTACCTGATGGTCATCTTTGCTGCTGCGCCGATGCGTATCGTGGGACTCACCAGTTCACGGGCGTTCCAGGGAACTGGCGACACGGTGACTCCGATGTACATTAACGCCGGTTCGAACGCGGCTAACATCGTCCTCTCGGTCGTCCTGGGACTCGGGATCGGGATGGCCCCGACGCTCGGCATCCTCGGTGTCGGACTCGCGACGGCGATCAGCCGAACCGGTGAGGCGGTCGCGTTCGTGCTCGCCATCCTCAGCGACCGCTCGGATCTGTCGTTCGTTCGATCGGCCGATCCGACGGTCATGTACCAACTCGTGACCGTCGCCGTTCCGAACGTCGCCGAGGGGATGACGACCTCCGTCGCGAGCTACCCGTTCAACGCGTTGTTGCTCGTGTTCGGTACCGAAGTGATCGCCGGCTACCACATTGCACGACGGATATATCACCAGACCACTGGACCGCTATATCGGTCGTATAGCGTCGCTGCGAGTATTATCGTCGGGCAAACCCTGGGCGAGGGTGACGCCGACCGAGCGCGGTTCTCGGGGCTCGCGATTACTGCCTTCGGGGTTATGACGCTCGGGACCGCCGGGATCGTATTGTTCGGAATCGTGGAACCGCTCACCTCGATTTTCTCCAACGATCCAGAGGCAACTCGTCACGCGGCGGCTTTCACCCGCGTCTACGGGATCATGCTGTTTTTCGTTGGGGTTTTCTTCCCGGCAGCTGGCGCGCTGCGTGGGGCGAGCGACACGAAAACGCCGTTTTACGCGCGACTGACTGGCACGTTTTGTTTCATGCTCGCGTTCTCGTACGTCACCAGCATCGTGCTCGGATACGGACTCGTCGGCGTGTATGCCGGAATGATTCTCACGTACGTCTGGTGGGCAGGCGTCGTACTGGCCGGCTTCCTCTGGGGTGACTGGGCTGGAAAGGCCGAATCGATGATGACCGAACGCTCGATCTCCTCGAACTAATCTGTAGCCGCCATAGGGTACGGCCCGCCGACGGAGGACGGCCCACCGGTGGCAGACGGGAGACAGTTACGAGACGGTCGTTTTGATTTCGATCAGGTATCCGAACGGATCCCGGACGTATACGGCAGGGGCCCGGCCAGTCGCCCCGAGCGGATTTCCGACCCGTTCGATCTCGATATTAGCGTCGCTGAGCCGCTGCTCAACCTCGTCGATCGGTTCATCGACGACGATCGCGAAGTGGTCGAACCCGTTGCCGTCCGGCGGGGTGAACGATTCGACGGGACGTACGTGGACGAGACAGCGGTCGCTGAGACGAAACGAGAAGATGGTTCGGTCGCCGTCCCGGTACGCGTCGAGGTTCTCTGGCTCGAATCCCAACCCGTCCCGATAGAACTCGATCGCCTCGTCGACTCGGCTCGAGGGGATTCTGATATTCACGTGATCGATAGACACTGCGTCCATACTGGTACTTGGTAGGTTAGCCCAAAAAAGGAGATGGTTGCAGCAGGGTACAAGCGGAGGTGGCCACAGCGGGTTACGACGCGACTCCGAGGTACTGATCCATTTGCTTCGTAGGATCGCTAGACGAGGCTTGATTTCGGCGTTTTCACTAACGCCACCGCTGGTCGAAAACCGATACACCGCGGTTGATTCTACTGATATCTAACCATTCGACGAAGATTGTAGACGGCACATTTGAGCACCATCTCGCGGAATTCGAGGTGCCAGCTTCGCGCACGCACGGCGGAGCCGAGCGTGCGCTTGATCGACGAAAAGACAGTCTCAACCATCCAGCGGCGGTTGTACCAGCGGCTGCTCATCCGGGCGTTGTGCGCCCGGTCGAGCGAGGAGTAGATCCGGTGTTTGATCAACGGTCGGATGCGATCAAGATGAAGATCGTCTCGGAACGGCTTTCCATCGTAACCACGGTCAGCGGCCAGTGACCGCAGGTCCTCGGCGTTTCGCCGAGCGACCTGCGGACCAATCTTCACGTCGTGTTTTTTCGTGGTCGTGCAGTGAACGTCGTAGACGTACAGCGTTTTCACGTCCACGAGGGCGGTGACTTTGAGCGAGCGGACGCGGTAGTGTTTTCGCGTCGCGTAGTACCGCGAGGGCTGGTCGCGGTCGAAACCAGTCGAGTCGATCGCGGCATGGCCAGTGCGTTTCTCGGCTGATTCGCCGAGAAACGCACGATAGGTCTCCACCGAGATGGTTTCAAACCAGTCACGCAGGACGGTAAAATGCGGAAGCCGCGTGAGGCCGATTTCGTCGAGAATGCCGGGCATTTCGCTCAACAGATCGATCGTCTGGCGGTAGGATTTCCCGAGCTCGATCCGCAGTGCTTGTAACGTGAGCATCGCCCACTCGGCGAACCCGCCGACCCCGCAGGGGGTGGCGGGTTCGTCCGGATTCTCGACAACGTTTTTAGCTTTCGCGACGATTTCTCGGGTGAGGAGACGGAATTCGGATACCAAAGTAATCCGTCTCTTCGCTTTCTACGAAGATAACGGGATTGGGGCGACGCCGTCTAGCGATCCTACAGAGCAAAAATAACCTAAGATCTACCTCTTAGCTCTCAAGCGTTGACTGTCCATAAGTTGTGACTATTGCACCTGTGTGACCAGTATTAAATCCTTATCTAAGTCACTTGGCTAAGAATCATATCTAAGATGTATAGTTAACATGCTTCCGACGGTAGAAAATCTTCGCGAGTTCTCTTGGTCGTACCGAAGTTCAATACTTCTTGAGTATCCTGACCACGATTTGAAGACAGTGACGACCAGAAGTAATCACTCACTGTTAGTGCAGTGGCACTGTCTAGTTCCGCACCTCACCAACGGGCGTTCGACCGTTTAGCGCTTGATTCGGCCGATCGTGGTTATAATGATGTCTGAACCGACTCAGCCAGCGGCGAGCGCTGGCTGGACTGCCCCGCCAGAACGAGTGAAAGCGGTCAATCCGCATTGAGACTGTCTGAAACCATTTTTCGATGTAGTTTCGCTCGCTGTAGTCGAGCTGACCGCTCAATTTGCGACGAGCAAGGGCAGTCAGATAGCCGCCAGCATCGACGAGAAACTCTGTCTCGTCAAGTTCGTGTTTCTCCTGTAATCGGTGGAGAAACGCCGCCGCGGGGTCAGTCCCGCGGCGGCTGAAGACGTCGATCTCCAGCAGCAGCTTTGATTCTGTGTCGATTGCGGCGTATAGCCACTTTTTCTCGCCGTCTACCACGATCTGTTTCTCATCGACCGCGACCCGCGACGGCGTCGCCGTCGGCGGCTCGCTCTGTGCCTCCGACAGTATATGCGTCCAGTTCCAAATCGCGCCGTGAGACCGGTCAACGCCGAGTAATTCGAGCACTGCGACGACTTCCCGAACCGACAATCCCATCGAATGGAGACGCACCCCGAACACCCTGCGGGTGTCGGGGTGCGCTCGTTCTCCCAAACCTCATCACAATCCACGTCTAAGCTCTCTCTGAGCAGGTCGGCGAGTTGCATGAGCACTTCTCGCCACCACCTGCTCGTTCCTTATACTCTCATCTAGACAGTGCCGCTGTAACTAATGATCACCGATCTGGAAGAAAGCGAAAGCTCTCAGAAAAAGAGCAACAAAAATTCGAAGAGGCTGTCCACGACTCACCCGAAGAAGTCGGGGTTGACGCGCCGGCGTGTAATGAGTGACGGAAGTTATGGGCATAGACTGAGACGGGCGAGTAATGGGAGGAGACCGGCGAGGCGATCTTGTTCGTCATCTAAGTGAGCAGGAGTTGGATCGGCTGCTGGACGAAGCAGACGATCCAAAGATCATCAAGCGACTCACCTTTGTCAAACGTCTCTACAAGGGAGCAACGTACGAGGAAGCAGCCGACGACGTTGGCAAATCTGCGTCGACTGGAAGTCGCTGGGCGCGTCGATGGAACGATGGCGGACTTGGTCAGTTGACACCGAACTTCGGGGGCCTTCCGCCCCCGAAGCTCGGTGACGAGGAACAAGAGCGTCTGTTAGAACTTCTCCGGGAGGGGCAACCCTGGAAAGCACAGGAAGTTCATCAGCTCTTGGACGAAGAGTTCGGTGTAGAGTACCATCCGGATTATCTCGGTCGATTCCTCCGGAATCTCGGACTGTCCTACGCTAAACCACGTCCAAAGCGCCCCTCTCGGCCAGAAAACGCAGATGAAATCCTCGAAGAACGCGTCGCAGACGCGTTCGACGAGGAGACAGAGACGGCACATAACAAGCGTCCTGATGATGAGGACGAAGGATGGGTCCTCGACGACGATATTTGCACGGATGGGGGAACTGTCGTCGGTTTTTGTGATGCTTCGCATCCACAACCATACGACAATTCGCATCGACTGTGGTACGTTGATGATCCGACACTGGAACGACCGCTGGTGAAGCTTGACGAACCAGCGGTCGGATGCTATACGCTCAACGGCGAAAGTGTCCTGACGTTCCCTGAAGATCAATCGAAAGAGAACATCTGTGCGCTATTGGAGCAAGTCCGCGAGCAGAATCCGGGAACGCGGATTCTGCTCGTCTTGGATAACTTCTCGTCTCACATCTGTGAACACACGCGCAAGCGCGCACATCAACTCGGTATTGATCTCGTCTTTCTTCCGGTCGGCTCACCGCACCTCAACCCGATTGAACAGGTCTGGAAAGTCCTCAAACGCACTGCCTCGCCAATCGTGGTGGCGAGCGAGAGCGCGTTCCGAACTCTCGCTCGCCGTCTCTTCGACACCCTTACCGACCGACTCGGATTTGCCAAGTCCTGGATCGATCAATTCCTCAGTCCATATTTGCAAAAGTTATCTTGATCATTAGACGCCGGCGCTCGTCCAGCAGTATCTCGACGAAACCTACGATGTTGATTACTCAATCCCGAGTTGCCGGCGGTTGCTCAAAGAGGCGGGATTGAGCTATCAAAAATCACGCCGCACAGCCGCTGAAGATGAGGCTGACGAACAAGAAACGTTCCACGAAGAACTCAAAAAAAAGCGGCGGGAGATGGACGCCACAGGAGTCTGTATCGATCAAACCAAGAAATCCGTGCAAATCGAGCCGCGTGCCGGGTGGTTTCCGCGCAGCACGCGGCCGACCGTCGAATTGTTCGAGTAACACGACTGGACGTGTCTCTTGGGCGCGATCACCGTCCTCGGAGATCGCTTTTTCTCTCGATTCGAAGAGTACGTGACCGCCGAACATGCGAAACATTTCATTCTTGCGTTATGCAAAGAGTTCGAAGATAACTTGATCGTCGTGTTGGATGGAGCGCCGTATTTCTAGGCGTCGGCCGTCACGGACCTGGCGGCCCGTGACGACCTCACCTTCGTCACGTTACCAGCGTATTCACCGGAACTCAATCCAGTCGAAGAGTGCTGGAGACAGCTTCAATCAGCTCTTAGCAACCGATTCTTCGACTCACTTTCTGAACTAACAACAGCGATCGATACCGCTCTTGATCAACTCTCTATTCCCAAAATGAGCAACTATTTCTAACTGCTGCTATAGCCCAATCTATCTCTGCGCTTTCTACCGAGATAACACAGTCGTAGCCGTCGCGTCTAGCGAAACTACTGGACCGTATATTTATATAGCCGAAGACAGAAATAATACGATAGTTATATTCCAACAGTGAATCTATATAACACACGACAGGGATCAACACTGTCCAAAGAGAGATCATGACAACTAAAGATAAAGGATTTGCAGACCGAAAGCAGTCATCGTTCGTTCAACGCGCACAGTCTGATTTCACGACAGTAGCATGGGTGTTAATACCGGTCGCTGTCGGCATTAACGTCATCGGTGGGACATTGACTAACGTATTACGCATCCCGTTGTATCTCGACATGATCGGAACGATTCTGCTCGCTTTACTCGCGGGCCCGTACGTCGCCGTCGTTGGCGGCCTACTGACGAACGTCGTCCTATCGTTCACAGCGTCGCCGACGTTACTTCCGTTCGGACTCGTTCAGGCGGCCGTTGCGCTCGCCGTCGGCTTTCTCGCAGTACGGGGCTGGTTCCGCATTCAGGAGGAGAAAGGCTATCTCAAACTCGTTGGCGTTGCGTTAGTCATCACACTGATCGCGGTCGTCGTGAGTGCGCCAATCGTCGTTCTCGTCTTCGGTGGCGTTACCGGCGGACCGACGAGCGTCGTAACCGGCGTATTCCTGGCGACCGGCCAGGAGCTTATCACCAGCGTCCTTGCGACTCAGTTCCTCATTGAACCGGTCGACAAGACCGCGAGCGTGTTCATCGCGTACTTCATCGCGAAGTCCGTACCCGAGCGGTACCGCCCATCGTTCGGTCAGAAGTCCATCTCATAGGGGCACCGGACTATCCGATGAACTCGTTACTAATTCCGGAGTTACTGCAATATGAGTGAAAAACATACAATACACGGTACCAATCTGAACGACGTCCTCGAAGAGGCCGAACAACCAGGTAACGTCATCGACTACCAGCCAGGAAATACGTTTCTGCACCGGCTCAATCCCGTCACGAAACTCGTCATCAGCTTGGGCCTGATCACAATCGCCTTTCTCATTCCCGACTTCCGGGCAGGTCTCGTCCTGACCGTACTGCTCGCGATGGTCGTGGTCGGCACAGGAGTGTACCGACCGATCGCAAAGGTACTCGCCGTTATCGGTACCCCCCTCGCGGTGGCGCTGATCGTCATTCAGGGGCTGTTCTATCCGGAGAACCAAACGCCATGGTACCGACTCAATGATGTACCGATCTTCGAGCAGATCATCGTTTACGAGGAAGGGTTGCTGTTCGCACTGCTGATCCTCTTTCGGATTCTGGTGTTGATGCTCGCGCTGCTCGGAACGATCGTCACGACCCACCCTAAGCGGCTGACGATCGCCCTGATGGAAAAACGGATGCCGAGCAAACTCGCGTACGTTTTCCTCGCCGCACTACAGTTCATCCCGCAGATGCGCCAGCGAGCGAACGCGATCCTGGACGCGCAGCAGGCACGCGGACTCGACACGAGCGCAAATCTCAGGCGTCGCGCGATGTCGCTGGTCGCCCTTCTCGCGCCGCTGTTGATTAGCATGCTGATCTCGACTGAGACCCGCGCACTCGCACTCGAGTCTCGTGGGTTCGCTCGTGAAGGGGAGCGGACGTACCTATTTGGCGTGCCCGACACGCCGCTCGATCGAGTGCTTCGGTGGGCGATGGTCGCCTGTGTGATCGCGGTTGCGGTGTGGCGGGTGATACTATGAGTCTGATCGATATCGACGATGTTACGTTCACGTATCGGACACAACCGGACGACGAACGCGCACTCGAGAACGTCACCTGTTCGATCGAACAGGGCTCGTTCGTTGGCGTCACCGGTCCCAGCGACGCCGGAAAGTCGACGTTCGGCCGGCTGATACCCAGCTACATCCCGAACTTCTTCGACGGTGACCTGTCCGGAACCGTTACCGTCGACGGTGTCGACATGCGCGAGACAACGATCGGCGAGCAGTCGATGAAAGCGGGGATGCTGTTCGAGAACCCGTTCGACCAGCTCACGGGCGCCAGTACGACCGTCCTTGAAGAGGTCGGTTACGGACTCGAGAACCTGGGCCTTCCCGTCGACGAAATCATCGACCGGACGAAGTGGAGCCTGGAACTCACGGGTATCGAAGAGCTCGTCATGCGAAACCCCCAGCGGCTGTCGGGCGGGCAGTCCCAGCGGGTGGCGCTCGCGTCGATCCTGGCGATGCAACCAGAGATCCTCGTTCTCGACGAGCCGACCTCACAGCTCGACCCACAGGGCTCCGAGGAGGTGTTCCACGTCGTGTCGAACCTCGACCGCGAGGAGTACACCATCGTGCTAATCAGCCAGGACCTCACGCGTCTGGCGCCGCACCTGGATCGCTTAATCGTGATCGACGACGGGCAGATCACCCACGACGGCGCGCCGGCCGATGTTCTCACGGATCCAACGATCGAAGACCAGGCCGTCCCCGTCCCCGATCCCGTAACGATCGGACAGCGGCTTCGCTCGCACGGCTACGTCGACGAAACGATCCCGGTTCCCGTGTCGGTGGACGACATCGTCGAGGAACTTCAGCCCCACGCCCCGACAACACGACCGACTGACGGATCGGCCGGTGGCATAACGGATGGCGGCGGCGCCAGCGCTGAGCGTTCCGTGACCAACGACGTCGGGATTCAGATGGACAGCATCGTCTTCCGGTACGACGAGGCGGTCGAAGCGCTCAGCGGCATCTCGCTCGAGTTGGAGGCGGGGTGCGTTTGTCTCATCGGGCAGAACGGTGCCGGGAAGACGACATTCGCGAAGCATCTCAACGGGCTACTCGAACCCACCGAGGGACAGGTGACTGTCGCCGATCTGGACACGCGCGAGCACCGCGTCGCCAGGATCGCACGAGAGGTCGGGCTAAGCTTCCAGAACCCGAACGACCAGCTCTTTCACGACACGGTCGACGAGGAGATCCGGTACGGCCCGGAGAATCTCGAGTACGACGACGACCGCATCGACGAACTCGTCGAGGACGCGGTCGAGCGCTTGGAACTCGAGGACGTCCGGGAGAAGAACCCGTACGACATGGGCCAGCCCAGGCGCAAGCGCGTGGCGGTCGCGTCGGTGCTCGCGATGGACACCCCGATCGTCGTCCTGGACGAGCCGACCGGCGGACAGGACGCCGCGGGGAACGAACTGCTCGGCGATCTCGTCGAATCACTCGTCGCGGACGGAGTGCTCGTCGTCGTGATCACCCACGACGTCGGCTTCGCCAGCCGGTACGCCGACCGGTTGATCGCGCTTTATAACGGCGAGGTGCTCCTCGACGGCTCGCCGCGGACGGTGTTCGGACAGCCGGACGTGCTCGAGCGAACCGACGTCTCGCCGCCAATCGTCACGCGAATCGGACAGCAACTCGGGCTCGAGGAGACGGTGCTGACGGTCGACGAACTGTTCGCACAGCTCGAAGAGGCGCCCGAAGCCTCCGGGTAGCGACTCGAGACCCCCCGTCTCAGGCGATCAGCTCTTCTATCAACTCGATCGAGTGTGGACCCTGAGCACGAGCTGGCTTGTCTCGAGCGTCGAGCCGGGGTCGTAGATCAGATTGAACCCGTTGGCGTCGGTCCCCACATCCTCGAGCGGGTACGAGAACTCAATCGATTCGATCATCGTGATCGATGGCGGCATATCCCACACACTTCGGAGCGGCAGTATAAGTGTTGAGGAAGGGTCCGATTCCGCCGACGACGCGGGCTGGTCAGAGCGAATTCCCTCGGCTCCTCGCGGTCGATGGGTTTTTGCGTTCCTCTCGTGATGGAGTGGCCAATGTCACTCCCAGCAGAATTGATCGGAAACGCGTACTCGGGGTCGCACGTCTGGAACGTCCTCAAGCAGCTAACGGCCGTGGAAGACCGATCCGCTGGAAGCGCCGGTGAGGCCCGGGCTGCGGAGATCCTCGAGACCGTGTTCGACCGATGTGGCTGTGCGGACGCGTCTACGCGAACGTTTTCGATACCCGGCTGGACGCGCGGACGGTCCGCACTCACGCTCCACGGGCCGGCCGACCAGCGGTACGAAAACGCCCACGAGGTTCTCACCCTCCCCCGGTCGCCGGCCGGGACGGTGACGGCGCCGCTGGTCGATATCGGGGACGGCACACCTGCTGACTTCGAGGGGAACGATCTGCAGGAGACGATCGTCCTCGTTTCGAGTCTGACCCCGAAAGACCACGATCAGTGGATCCATCGGACGGAGAAGTACTACCGTGCGATCGACGCGGGGGCGGTCGGGTTCGTCTTCTACAACGACCAGTCGGGGTGTCTGCCCGCAACCGGAAACGTCGGCTCCGGGGACGGTCCCGGCGCGATTCCCGCCGTTGGCGTCTCCAGCGAACTTGGCGCTCGACTCGTTCGCGCCTGCGGGTGTGAGCGGACGACCGCTACCCTCGACGTCGACTGTGAGAACGAACGCATGACCTCGCAGTCGGTCACGGCGACCCTCGGCCCCGATACAGAGCGTGAGGTGCTCGTGACGGCCCATCACGATGCACACGACATCTCCGAAGGAGCGACCGACAACGCCGCCGGCTGTGCGGTCGTCGCCGAGGTAGCGCGGTTGCTGGCGACCGTGGAGGGAGACCTCGAGACGCGGGTTCGGTTCGTCACGTTCGGCGCGGAGGAACTCCACCTCCTCGGAAGTGAGGCGTGGGCCGCGGACACCGATCCAGAGACGGTAACGGCGGTGATCAACCTCGACGGGATCGGCTCGTCGCGCGATCCGGTCGTCTCGACTCACGGCATCGACGCCATCGAAGCCACGTTCCGGGAGGTGAGCGACGAGCTGGGGGTACCGATCGAGTGCGATGAGGGTCTGGTTCCATGGGGCGATCAGTGGCCGTTCGTCTACCGCGGTATGCCGGGCGCGATGGTGTTTTCGAAAAACGAGGCCGACGCCCTCAGGGGGTGGGGACACACCCACGCCGATACCCTCGACAAGGTCGATCGACGCGACCTCCGGGAACTCGTGGTTCCGGTCGCGGCAGCGGTCTGCAAACTGGCCGAGACGGACAGGGAGGTCGACCGGCGCTCCCCCGAAGCGATTCGACAGAGCGCAATTGACGAGGGTCACGCCGACGGGATGCGACTGGCCGGTGTATGGCCTTGGGACTGACAACGGGTACAGCAGAGGGCGACGTTCCTCGAGCTGTCCGATAATCGGACCGCGAACGGGTCAGGAGGCCCCGACTCAGAAGAAACTCGGTCCTGGAACTTCGTCGTCGTCGGCCGTACGCCAGGTGTGTTCGGGCTGCCAGCCGAGTTCGACACGCGCTTTCTCCGTCGTATACACGGATTCCTCGCCGGAGACTGCACACTCCGACGGCAAGTCACCGAACACCGTCTCGATGGTTTCGGCAGTCGGTCGGCCGAGGTAGTTGTCCTCGGCGACCGCGAGATACGGTTCGTGGCCGTCAACGTTCGCGTCGATCGCCGTTCGGATGAGCGAAACGAGGTCCCGGATGTCGACGTACGACCAGAAGTTCCCCGACCGGTCTGCCATCGTTGGATCGAACGACTCGCGGATCGCCGTCGTGTCGTACCGACCGGGGTAGTTCACCCAGGACGGACGCACGGAGACGACCGAAATTCCGTACCGTCGAACGGCCATCCGGGCGATCTGCTCGCCGACGAGCTTCGACAGTCCGTAGGCGTCTTCGGGCCGGTACGGGTGCGACTCATCGATCGGGAAGTAGTCGGGGAGCCACACCTCCCGAGCGAACGCCGTCCCGTAGATGCTTTCGCTCGAGGTCCAGACCACGTCGGCCTCGACCGTTCCGGCCGCCACCAGTGTATTGTACGTGCACATCACGTTGTTCCGGAACGTCTCGGTTCCGGGTTTGACGCCCATACGCGGAATCGAGGCGCAGTGGACCACTGTGTCCGGCTGTGCCGTCTGGACGACTTCCCAGGTCTGTCCCTGGTCGGTCAACTCCGCCGCGTAAAACTGGGCGTTTGCCCGCGTTCCTGGGGGTCGTTCCACGTCCACGCCGATGACGTCGTGCCCCGCGTCGGCGAGCTTATCGATTGTCCAACTTCCGATCCCGCCCATTGCCCCGGTGACGAGTATGGTCATACACGAACTACTCGAAGAAACGCAAATAAGCGTCGGTTTGACATCCTCCTCCGCGTTCACGCGGAGGAATCCTGAGCGGTGGAGATTTCAGGTGTGCAGTTCCACCGACCCTCGACACGGTGCGAATCCGTGCGGGGGTCACGGACTGTGGCGGGTGGGACTGCTGGGAGTGCCAAGCCCCCGGTACTGGACTCCTATCCTCGACCGTGGTCGACCCTCGTGGTTGGTTGTGCCCGGCGAAGGTCGGGTAGGCTTCGACAGACTCGGAGTTACGTTCCGTGGTGCTTCCAGCAGTCGACTCCGCGTCACCCCTGTGAGGGGTGGGCGGTCATCGACTGGTTCCGATTAGTGTCTGATTGCGTGGGGCGGCCAGGCCGCCATCGTCGGACTGGCGGGAATCACTCTATTCCCTGCCTGATTCCTCCGCTCTCAGAGGGTTGCTTCCCACTTCAATGTATGGAAAAGAAATCTCGGACTGGTCATCGAAGCGTGAATTCCGTCCGAGTTGTCGTATCGGATTCATCCCGTGCCTAAACGCGCGGGTATTCTCCTCGCATCTCTATAACGGCAACCTGCTGGCCGGACGCCACACCGAACTGGGGGTTTAATACACACCGCTCTCAACGGAGGTTCGATATCAGGATGTCAACAGAGGTCATTATCGACTGCGATCCCGGTCACGACGATGCAATCGCGTTGTTGCTGGCGCTCCAATCCGACGAACTCGAGGTGCGAGGTGTCACGACCGTTGCGGGCAATCACACGTTGCCGAAAACGACCCGAAACGTCCTGCGGACGCTGACGCTGGCGGACAGAAAAGACGTACCGGTCGCGAGCGGCATGGCCGAACCAATGGTCAGAGAGCTCACGATCGCAGACCACGTCCACGGCGAGTCGGGACTCGACGGCCCCGGGCTCCCCGACCCTGGGAGCTCGCCGGTCGACGAGGACGCCGTCGACTTCATCGCGCGGACGGCAAGCGAGAGCGACGGGCTGACGCTCGTCCCGGTCGGTCCGCTCACCAACATCGGGATGTTACTCAAGCGGTATCCGGAGACCGAAGCGTCTATCGACCGGATCGTGCTCATGGGTGGCGGGATCTACGAGGGAAACATCACGCCCGCGGCCGAGTTCAACATCTTCGTCGATCCGGAGGCCGCCGACATCGTCTTCAGTTCGGAGATTCCGGTCACGATGGTCGGCCTCGAGGTCACCCGGTCGGCGCGCGTCGCGGTCGATGAGTTCGACCGGTTTCGAGATCTCGGCTCGGAGGTGGGAACCGTCGTCGCAGGGTGGCTCGAGTTCTTCCTCGAATTCCATCGCGATCAGTTCGGTTGGGACGGCGTTCCGATCCACGACGCGTGCGCCGTGGCGGAGGTTATTAACCCGGGCATCGTCGAGAGCGAGGCCATGCACGTCGCCGTCGAAACGGCGAGCGATCACGCCGACGGCCAGACGATCTGTGACAGGCGCGGTGTCCTTGACGAGGCGCCGAACGCCGAGGTCGGCGTCGACATCGATCGAGAGCGGTTCGTCGAGTTACTCGTGGACGCGCTCTCCGATTACTGACGCGCCAGTGGGCACACATCTGACGTCCTCACAGTAACTCTCGCGACGCGACCGTCCCCAGCCGGACGCCCACCACCAAGACTGATAACGATTACCATTCAATGATACGGAATATACGACAATGACGACGAAGCTACTCATTGACACCGATCCCGGCTGTGACGACGCCGTCGCGATCGCCGCTGCGCTGGCACACCCCGACCTAGAGGTCGTCGGGCTGAGTACGGTCGCTGGCAACACGACGCTCGAGAACACGACACGAAACGCCCACGCGATCCTGGAGCTCCTGGATCGGACGAACTTCCCAGTCGCCCGGGGATGTGATCGGCCGATCTCCCGCGAACTCGTCAGCGCGGAGGATGTCCACGGACCGGGCGGTATCCGGGGCGACCTTCCGGAACCGACGGCCGAGCCGATCGACGCCCACGGCGCCGCGTTCATCGTCGACCAGGCGCGCGAGTACGGCGACGATCTCACCATCGCCGCGGTCGGCCCCTGGACTAACCTCGCGACGGCGATGCTCCTCGAGCCGGCTCTGCCCGACATGGTCGCCAACATCTACCTCATGGGCGGGGCGGCGATGACCGGCGGGAATGTCACGCCTGAAGCCGAGTTCAACGTGTACGTCGACCCCGAGGCTGCGAGTCACGTCGTCCAGCACGCCCGACCGAAGATGGGTGGTCTCGACGTCACGAACCGGAGTACGGTGGCGGCCGAACTGATCGAGGACTACGCCGACCGAGACGCGCCATTCGATACGATCGCCGCCTGGTTCGGCTACGAGGACGCCGACGCGGTCCGCGAGCGGGGCATCGAAGACCCGCCGTCGGTCCACGACGCTGCCGTCGTCATCGACATCGTCGAGGACATCTTTGAGTACGAGACCTATCCCGTCGAGGTCAACACGGGACACGGCCCGTCCCGCGGCGCGACGATCTGTGACACTCGAGGGACGACCGGCGAGGAACAGACCGTCGACGTCGCCGTCGACGTCGATCTGGAGGCGTTCCGGACGACGCTGGCGGAGACGCTCGAAAACCTATGATGGACGCACCGTCACCGGCCGTCACCAGATTCGGCGACTTGAGCCGACCCGCTCCCCAGCCGGACGCCGATGAGCGCTCGGACGTCCCTGACGGATGACCGCTGCCGTCGACCTGCTGGTTCGAGGGACGATGGTCAACGTCTTCACTGGAAATCTCGAAGAGCGAGCGATCGCCGTCGACGACGGTGAAATCGTCGGCTTCGGGGACCGGCCAGCGAACGCGGAGTACGAGGCCGCGTACGTTGCGCCGGGGCTGATCAACTCCCACATGCACGTCGAGTCGACGATGCTGTCGTTACCCCGGTACGCCGAGGGAGTGCTTCCCCATGGCGTCACCGGCATCGTCGCGGACCCACACGAGATCGGGAACGTCCTGGGCGTCGCTGGCATCCACGCGCTGTTAGCGCAGGCCGAGCGAACGCCGCTGCGGGCGCGCTTCACCGTTCCCTCGAGCGTCCCCGCCTCGGACTTACAGGACGCCGGCGCGACGATCGACGCCGCGGACACGGCGGCGTTGCTCGACGAAGAGCACGTCGTCGGCCTCGCGGAGGTGATGGACGTCGACGGCGTGCTCGCCGGCGACGAGGAGGTCCACGCAAAGATCGCGGCAACCCGGTGTCGCGGGCTGACCGTCGACGGCCACCTCCCGCGGCGCTTCGGTGCCGAGTTACAGGAGCTCTGTCGTTACCTCGATACGGCTCACGAGAGCCGCGTGCTGTCCGAGGCGCGGGAGAAAGCCGAGTGCGGGATGCGCATCCATCTCCGCGAGGGCTCCTCGAGCAAGAACCTCGGCGAACTCATGGCGCTGATCGACGCCGTCGACAGCCGGCGGCTGATGCTCTGTACGGACAACTTCTACATCGACGACCTGGTCGAGCACGCCGGAATCGATGACGCGCTCCGGCGCGTGATCGCCGCCGGCACGGACCCAGTTGAGGCTGTCCAGCTGGCAACGATCAACGTCGCGGAAACCTACGGGCTGGACGTCGGTGCGATCCAGCCGGGGGCACCGGCCGACCTCGTGCTCCTGGACGACCTCGAGACGTGGGCCGTCGATCGCGTCGTCGTCGACGGCGTCGTCGACCCCCTCGTGGCCGTCGACGAGCCGCCGGCGTTCGAACTTGATCACAACACGGTGTCGTGTCCGCCGCTGTCGGCGGTCGACTTCGTCCACCCCGACCTCGCTGATGGCGAGCGGACGCTCCGGGTAATCGACCACACCGGCGAGGTGACGACCGAGCGGATCGAGCGGCTCGCGGTCTGCGACGGGCTTCCACGCGAGGCGACCGAGGCGGACGTCCTGCCGCTAGCCGTAATCGAACGCCACAGCGAGGACGACTCCATCGGAACCGGTTTCGTCCACGGATTCGGGATCGACCGCGGGGCGATGGCGAGCACGGTCGCCCACGACGCACACAACCTCGTCGTCGTCGGCACCGACTACCTAAAACAGCGAGAGAGTCCCGCCGTTTACGCCGGGCGTCAATCGCGTCACTCGACGACGCGAACCACCGGTTACTCTCCGGTCGGAGTCTCAAGGTCGTCGGCGGCGTGGATCAACATCCCACGCCACGTCAGGCCGTGTTCGTTCTTCACACGTTTGATGCGCTCGTACTGTTCGTCGTCAGGAACTTCGATGTTAACGTGGTTCGACACACCATCTACGAGAATCCGTAGGTCTATGTTAGTTCCGCTCGTATACAGAAGTAGCGATGAAGCGCACCAACGAGTTCGAAGTAATCCCCCAGTCCGACGAGGACGAGGAGTTGCTTCGACGTCTGTTGGACGCTTCAGCCGCACTCTGGAACGAAATAAATTACCAGCGTCGAACCAACTTCGACGACCCGGACGGCGACGTCTGGGAGATCGACGAGTACCGCGGCCGGTACGGCGGTACGCTCGGCGCTTCGACCGTTCAGCAGATCGAACGTAAGAACCGCGAAGCGTGGGGTTCGTTCTTCGCGCTCCGAGAGAAGGGCGAAGCCAACGGTAAACCCGGATTCTGGGGCAACCAAGACGAGGGTCGAGACCTTCGGACGTACATCCGAAACACGTCGTACTCGGTCGAGTGGGGCGAATACTCACGCCTCGAGATTCTTGTCGGTCAAGACCTGAAAGAGGAGTACGGTCTTGGAGACCAAGAACGACTCCGTCTCGAAGTTCGGGGCGATCCGAACTGGAAAGAGTACGACAAACAGGGCCGGTTGGAACTGCATTACGACGATGTGAGCGAGACGTTCAGGGCCTTTCAGCCAGTCACAATCGACAATTCTCGACTGGCACACCCACTGGCGGACGAAACTGCCGCTCTGGACATCGGCGCAAACAATATCGTCGCCTGTACGACCACGACCGGCGAGCAGTACCTGTACGAAGGCCGCGACCTGTTCGAACGGTTCCGCGACACCACGCAACGAATCGCCGAACTCCAGTCCAAACTCGAGGACGGTCGGTACAGCTCGAAGCGAATCGACTCGCTGTACCGACGACGGACGCGACGGCGCAACCACGCGATGGACGCGCTCTGTCGGGACTTGATCGAACGACTGCACGACGAGGGCGTTTCAACGGTGTACGTCGGCGACCTCACGGACGTACTCGAGACGCACTGGTCAGTTCGGACAAACACCAAGCTGCACAATTTCTGGGCGTTCCGGCGGTTCGTCGGACGGTTCGCCGATACCGCCGAGGAGTACGGCATCACTGTCGAAGTACGAACGGAAGCGTGGACCTCGCAGACGTGTCCGAACTGCGGTTCAACCGAGGACACGACCCGGCACCAAGACACGCTGACGTGCTCGTGCGGCTTCGAGGGTCACGCGGATCTGGTCGCGAGCGCGACGTTCCTGAGACGGCACGAAACAGTAGCACGGCCGATGGCACGGCCCGTGTGCCTTAAGTGGGACAGTCACGACTGGCTGGAGTCACCACGCTCTCTCCGTCCCAACGAGGAGCACACGAACCCGCAAGTTGCCTCCGTGGACTCGGCGTAGCCGAGACTCCCAGCGCGAGGAAACCCCGGCGTTCACGCCGGGGAGGATGTCATGAAGCGATGGCGATGGCCGCGAACCATCTCCGAGACGTCGGTGGTGGGCTCGCGGTCTACGATCCGGCAGACGGGATCACCGCGCTCCCGTTGCCGATTGCCGGCCTCCTGTCGGATCGGCCGCTCGAGACGGTCGCCGAGCGCTTCGAGGAAGTGCAGGCGGCGGCCCGTACAATTGGAACGACGCTCCAGGGAGGAATCATGGAACTCGATAACCTCTCGCTCGAGGTCGTCCCCGAACTCCGACTCACGAACAACGGGCTGGTCGACGTCGCGTCGATGTCGTTCGTCGACGTCGTTCTCGGGTGAGAGGGTCCCGTAAGTGACGTCCCCGACTAGACGTGCAGGACTGGCGCCTCGAGGCCGGACAGTGGCCCCGTCTGTCGGTCGAACAGACGCGCTCAGAACTGGCCGAGAACCTCCGTTTCCATCGTCTCGATGAACGTCTCCTGATCCGGACTCGAGGAGAGGAGTTCGACCTCGTCGAAGCCGGCCTCCTCGAGGGTGGCGAGCTTCTCCCGGATGTCGGCGGGGTCGTCGGTGACGAAGAACTCGTCGGTCATCTCCTCGATCGATATCTCGCGGCCGGCCGCTTCGATTTCTCGCGGATCGTGGATCTCCTCGTCGAATCCGATCGCGGGTGGGCCCCGCCAGAATCCGGTGCTCTCGAGCGCGCGGTCGTAGTCAGGATCATAGGAGATCAACAGCTGTCTGGTTAGGGTGATCTCGTCCGGATCGCGGTCGGCCTCTGTGGCCCCGTCCTCGAGGGCCGGCTCGAGAACGCGCTGATAGAAGTCGGCGTCCCGGAGGGTGAGGAATCCGTCAGCGTACCGACCGGCGACCGTCGTCGTCTTGGGGCCGTTGCCGGCGATGAACAGCGGGACGCGCTCCTCCGGCAGCGTGTAATGTTTCACCTCGTTGACGCTCCAGTAGTGGCCGTCGTAGTCGGTGAACCCGCCGTCCCAGAGGCGGTCGATGATCTCGCAGGCGTCAATCAACCGCTTGCGCCGCTCCGGGTACGGCGGCCACTCGAAGTCGAGCGGGACCTCGTTCATCGCCTCGCCGGTGCCGAGCGCGAGGTGGACGCGACCCGGGTACATCGCGCCGAGCGTAGCGAACGCCTGTGCGATCATTCCGGGGTGGTTACGGCCGATCGGCGGGGTGACACCGGTGCCAATCCGGACCGACTCGGTTCGGTCCAGCGCCGCCCCCATCCACGGCCACGCGGCGCCGCAGTGGGCGTCCGTGTCCCACCACGGGTGGACGTGATCGCTCGTCCAGACGGTGTCGAAGCCGGACGCTTCGGCCCGCTCGACGTGCGCCAGCAGTTCCGTCGGACTGTACTGTTCGTGCGCAGCGAAGTAACCGACGTCCATGGCTATCATGTGTTCGATGGCGGTAATAACTGTACTGATGCCACGTTACGTGGCCGGCCCTCACTCGATCGTCGCGGCACGCGCCGGTGCGAGCGAGGTGGCCGTCGCGACCAGCAGCAGGGAGACCGCACACAGCGCGGCGAACGCGGGCGCGTATTCGCCGGTGACGTCGCGTAGCCCGCCGATGAGGAACAGACCGACCGCCGCGATCATGTACCCGAATCCCATCGCCATCGTCGCGAGGCGGTCGGTCGCCCGTCCGTCGGTCGCGAAGTTGACCGGGAGCGTGAGCGCGAGGCGGGTTCGCGCAGCCGATGTGCCTCCCGGCCGACGGACTCCGGGAACCAAAAGAAAATAGCGGCTGAACGATATAACCGGACGTATGGCGAGTAACTTCATCGACGGCGACTGGATAGAGTCGACCACCGGCGAGACGTTCGAGGTGTACAACCCGGCAAACACCGACGAAGTCGTCGGGGAGTACCCGCAGTCGTCCGCCAAAGAGGCCGCCGACGCTGTCGACGCGGCCGCAGCGGCCAGCGACGAGTGGGCGGCCACACCGGGCCCGGAGCGCGGCGCGATCCTCACCGGCGCCGCCAGGCGCCTCGAGGATCGACGCGACGAACTCGTTGAAACGCTCACCCGAGAGGAGGGGAAGACTCACGCCGAGGCCGAACCGGAGGTCGGTCGGGCGATCGACATCTTCTACTACTACGGCCAGAAGGCCAAAGACTTCGGCGGGACCGTCAAACAGCCGAGCAGCCCGGACATGAACCTCTCGACGCGAAAAGAGCCGCTCGGCGTCGCCGCCCTCATCACGCCGTGGAACTACCCGATCGCCATCCCCGCCTGGAAGCTCGCGCCCGCCCTCGCGACGGGGAACGCGGTCGTCTTGAAACCCGCCTCCCTCGCGCCGGCGATGGCCGTGAACATCGTCGAGTGTCTCTCGGAAGCCAGTCTCCCGGACGGCGTTGTCAACCTCGTGACCGGTCCGGGCAGTGAGGTCGGCGAAACGTTCACCACTCACGAGGACGTCGACGCCGTCTCGTTCACCGGCAGCACTGCCGTCGGCCGGCACGTCTACGAGACCGCCGCCGAGAACCAGAAGCGCACCCAGACGGAAATGGGCGGCAAGAACCCAACGATTGTCTCGGAGAGCGCGGACGTCGACCAGGCGGTCGAGATCATCGGCGCCGGCGGGTTCGGGGTCACGGGCCAGGCGTGTACGGCCTGTTCGCGGGCGATTGTCCACGAATCGGTCTTGGACGAGGTCGTCGAGGGTCTCGTTGACTATGCGGAGTCGACGGAGGTCGGCCCCGGCGCCGAGGGGTACGACATGGGTCCGCAGGTCAGCGAGGACGAACTCGAGAGCACCCTCGAGTACATCGACGTCGCCCAGGAGGAGGGGGCGACCCTCGCCGCGGGCGGCGAACAGCTCATGGGCGGGCGGTTCGAAAACGGCCACTACGTCGAGCCGACGGTGTTTACGGACGTCGACCCGGAGATGCGGATCGCTCAGGAGGAGGTGTTCGGACCTGTTGTGAGCGTCATCTCCGTCGAGAGCTTCGAGGAGGCGATGACGGTCGCAAACGGCGTCGAGTACGGGCTGTCTGCGAGTATCGTCACTGACGACCTCGCCGAGGCCAACCGGTTCGTCGACGAGATCGAGGCGGGCGTCGCGAAGGTCAACCAGAAGACGACCGGACTCGAACTCCACGTCCCCTTCGGCGGCGTCAAGCAGTCCTCGAGTAACACCTACCGCGAGCAGGGCGAGGCCGGTTTGGAGTTCTTTACCACCACCAAAACCGTCTACAAGAACTACTGATCCGGCACGCGCCGGCCGGCGATCGACTCACCTCCGGCCACCTGCCGCTGCGAGGACGAACAGTTTTATACATATTATCTCTACACTAGAGAAATGACGCAGGCCTTACACCTCGACGTCGATCCGGGAAGTGATGACGCAGTCATGATCGCATTGGCTCTCGCCTTACCGGCTATCGAGATGACTGGGATAAGTACGGTCGCCGGTAACTCCACGATAGAGAACACGACTCGCAACGCGTGTCGGATTCTCGAGTTGTTCGATCGGACCGACGTGCCCGTCGCCCGCGGCTGCGGCGAGCCGATGGTCGGATCGTTCGAGACGGCGGAGTGGGTTCACGGGCCAAACGGCATCCGGGGCGATCTCCCCGACCCCTCAACCGGGCCAATCAATCGCCATGGCGCCGAGTTCATCGTCGACCAGGCGCGCGAGTACGGCGACGAGCTCTCCATCGTCGCGGTCGGGCCGATGACCAACCTCGCGACGGCGCTCGCTCTCGAGCCGTCGCTCCCCGACATGGTCGCCAACATCTACCTCATGGGCGGGGCGGCGATGACGACCGGTAACGTGACGCCGATGGCCGAGGCCAACTTCCGGAACGACGCCGTGGCTGCCCGCCGCGTCGTCCGGGGGACGCGACCGAAGATGGTCGGTCTCGATGCGACCCACGACGCGACGGTTCCGCTCTCACGCATCGACGAATACAAGCGCGCGACGCAACCCTTGAAGACGGTCGGCGCGTGGCTTGAGTATCCCGAGGAGGTTCGGAAATTCGGTGGCGGTGAGGAGCCGGCGGTCCACGACGCGGCCGTCGTCGCCCACCTTATCGACGACTCGGTCCTTGAGTTCGAACCCTACCACCTCGACGTGGACACGACGATGGGACCATCTCGCGGCGCAGTCGTCTGCGATCGGTGGGCGGTCACCGGCAACGAACCGAACGCGGACGTCGCCGTCGCCGCGGACACCGAGCGGTTCCGGTCGGTGCTCGTCGAGACGTTTGAACGCCTCTGAGCGCGACGCGTTGCCGCGCTCGAGGGCGGTTTTGTCCACCGACTCCCGCCAACCAAATTTATTAATAACACGTTCGCCAATCATTCAATACGCATGGTTCATTCCACCTGGGGTACGTGGTTTGTCCAGGACGAAGTGGAGGCCGCGACGGTCGACGGTTTCTCGATCTGGTATCTCGGCTGCAACGGGTTCGTGCTGCGGACGGCTGAAACGACCGTCTACATCGACCCGTACTTCGCCGATGGCGACCCGCCGAACATCGTGCGGATGATTCCAGTTCCGATGGATCCCGTGGACGCACGCGAGTGCGACGCTGTCCTGGTCACGCACGAGCATATCGATCACATGCACCCGCCATCGTTCGAACCCCTAGTAACCGACCTCGGCGCCGACGTATACGCGCCCCGGGCGGCGTACGAACAGCCGGATTACGACGGTCCGGTCGATGTCCCGAAGGATTCGGCTCGAACGATAACCGACGGCGAGACGTTCACCGTCGGCGACCTCACCGTCCACGTCCGAGGGGCGAACGACCCCGACGCGATCGAGCCGGTGACGTTCGTCGTCGAACACGATGCCGGCACGTTCTTTCATGGCGGGGACAGTCGCCCGGCCGAGTCGTTCGCCGAGATCGGCGACTCGTTCGACATCGACCTCGGCGTGCTCGCGCTAGGGTCGGTGGGGAACATCTACGATCCTGACGACGACGAAATGCGCCTGACGGAGTGGTACATGAACGAGAACCAGGTGATCGAGGCCGCGAACGCGCTGCAGTTGACGCGCCTCTTTCCCTCCCACTGGGATATGTGGCGCGGCGTCGGCACCGACCCGAAAGTGCTCCACGAACACGCGGCGTCGTACGAGTACCCGCGAACGATAGACTGCGGGAAGATTGGCGACAGACTCGACGTCGCTCGCCCCGGAATCGTCCCCGCGGGGCAACTCCGCTCGAGCCGCCGGTAATCCACCCACAAACCGATGAAATATTACCGCTACTTCACGTCAGAGAGGGAGCACGGTCCCACACAACCACACCTCGTCGCCGTCGACGGCTCCGACGCGTACGATCTGACCGCGGCCAGCGAAGCCCTCCGATCGTTCGACGATCTCGCGAAAGGCGCGGCGATCTCGATGAGGTCGATCGACGACGTCGCCGCAGGCTATCTCGAGGATGCGACACCGATCGACTCGGACGACCTCGGCGAGCGGGCGGCAGTGCCAGTCGTCGCCGAAGGTGTGTGGGCCGCCGGCGTCACCTACGAGATCAGCGAGGAGGCCCGCGAATCCGAGAGCACGCTGCCTGAGGTCTACCAGCAGGTGTACCAAGACGAGCGCCCCGAACTCTTCTTCAAAGCGACGCCGAGTCGGACCGTCGGACCCAACGAAGCGGTCGGGATCCGCGGCGACTCGACCTGGGACGTTCCCGAACCCGAACTCGGTATCGTCCTGTACGACGACGAGGTCGTCGGTTACACTGTCGGGAATGACATGAGCAGCCGAGATATCGAGGGAAAGAATCCCCTGTACCTGCCGCAGGCGAAGGTGTACGACCGCTGTTGTGCGCTCGGCCCATGTATCAGTTCGCCAGGGACGGTCGCGGACCCGCACGATCTGAGACTCGCCATGACCATCGAACGCGACGGGGAGGTCTGTTATGACGAGGAGACGTCGACCAGCAAACTCGTCCGCACCGTCGACGAACTCGTCTCCTATCACACGCGACACGACGCGACGCCGCGTATGGGCGTCTTGCTGACCGGGACCTCACTGGTTCCCGAGGATGAGTTTACTCTCCAGGAGGGTGACGTGGTTTCGATCGAGATTGAATCGATCGGCACGCTCAGGAACCCGGTCACGACCGTGTGAGTTTCGGTGTCCTCGGCCAAGTCGCCGACGACACTCCCTTGACGCGCGGCTACGCTCTGCCGGCCGGAACGATCACCCCTCGTCGCCCGTTCACAGATAGAAAACGCGGCAAACAACGGTGTAGACTCCAATTCGACGGGTGAGTGCACTGCTAATTCCAGATTGAATCGGCGGTGAAATTCTGATATAGGGAACAATATTAAATAGCATACCTTCGTCGGTATCGTCCAATGCCAGAGGATGCCAAACACCCGGTCAAAACCGTCCGGAAGGCGTTCGAGATCGTCGATTACCTGAAGAGCAACGACAGCGCTCGCCTGTCGGAGTTGACGACGGAGTTCGAGATGAGCAAGAGCGCGATTCACAACCACCTCAGCACGCTCGTCGAGGCCGGCTATGTCAAAAAACACGACGGCGAGTACCGGCTGAGTCTCCGATTCCTCGACGTCGGCGGCTACCTGCGAAAGCAGATGGAGCTGTATCAAGTGGCGAAGCCCGAAACCGACGCACTGGCGGAACAGACGGGCGAACTCGCCAATCTCATGACCGAAGAGTTCGGCCAGGGCGTCTACCTCTACCGCGCCAAAGGCGACCTCGCTGTCGACCTCGATACGTACGTCGGACGCCGCTGTTACCTGCACAATACGGCGCTAGGGAAGGCCATCCTGGCGTACCTGCCCGCATCCAGAGTCGACGAGATTGTCGACACCCACGGACTGCCTGCCGAGACGGACCACAGCATCACGTCCCGGTCGGAACTCGATGAGGAACTCGAGGTAGTGCACGAGCGCGGCTTCGCCCTGGACAACGAGGAACGGCTCGAGGGGCTTCGATGTATCGCCGCTCCCATCCGCGATGAGTCAGGGGCCGTTCTCGGGGCGATCAGCGTGTCAGGCCCGACGACGCGCATGAACGCCCAACGGTTCGAAGACGAGATTCCGGACCTGGTCTGTAGCGCCGCGAACGTCATTGAGCTGAACGTGAAGTACTGATCGACACCGAGTCGTGTCCGACACCCTGGCACCGTCGTTCTCTAAAACTGAACAAATCGTCGGTCAATAAGCGGTGACTGGTATGATGGCAGGTAACAGATCATATATTGGTCGAGTTTTTACAATCATACGTTTGTAACTCTTAACGAACTTTCCTGTATGTCTTGCATCGGTCTGGAGTTTTCTCACTGAAATGTTCTGAAATAGAGAACGTATTTCAGGTAGGCGACCTCGCGACGGACGAGCGAATTCGGTGATCGACGAGGGCGGGACTGCCACTATTGAGGAACTGATAGACCCCTCGCTGGAAAGCGGTGTGAACCTGCAGGCCTGTCAGATGACAATCGAACTATTGGACTACGACGAGGACGACTTACACGACGATGTGAAGACGGGCGCTGACGCCGCGACGGCGCTCTGACACATGGCCAAGTCCGACGTCCAGCTCCTCATCTAGTCCACGACCGGGGCCACGCGCTCGGAACACGGACCGAACCAGCCCGTTCGGTTCCGATCGCCGTTCGAACCGGTGGTCCGTCCGGTTCGTTATTGCCTCCGCATTCGTGATTTGGGTGGCGAGTAGCTCTGAGTCCGTCTCTCGGTGATCGTCGAATCGATCCTTTTAAACAGTCTTATATCTGATAGTAATCCAGTACTATATTCCAAAGTAGATTTTTTACTGCGGCTCGATCCCTGTGCGCTTGCTACCGGGACCGGAATCCGTGTTCGCGGTGTAGAGCGCTGAGCGGCCGCGCTGATTCGACGACCAACGCGTGATCCCTTCTGTCCGGTATTCTTCGAAAGTAGCCGGGAGATTCGATTTTCACCATCGATTCCTCTGCTAATACCTGATATACAAAATCTGGTAGCCATCGTTCGAGTAAGCGAAATGTGATTCGATCGACCTCGTCTGTTAACTATAAGTCGACGTTCCGAATCCGATTTAAGCTCAGGATCTCGGCCGTTCGGTACCGTACTATCTAAAATAGTATAATATAAAATATTGGTGAAATGGCGGTGTCGGGTTTCGACTCCCGACTCACGTGGCGGCCTGCGCTTCACACGATCCCCCCGTACCGCCGGGCTAGCCGCGTGAGCGGTCGGCGTGGATTAGTCGAAAGCCAATTGTGTCATACGTAGTCCCGCTTGAAATCGCCGATCAGTGCTAAAGTCCGTCCGGATGCCGGCTGCGTTAGCATGTGTCGCTACCGCTCTCGTTCACGAGCAACTCGAGCGATCTTTCGACTTGTCGGATAGCCGGCGGCTCAAGGCTGCTCTCGCCGTCGTCAAAGGGCCTGCGCTTTAGCCGCTGTCGCCGATGATGGATCAGCTCGCTTTCGTCGGAGAGGAACGTATTTACGATCGTATGGATGTATACAGATAAGAGTATGACTGGCGGTCCGCATCCCAACTCGTTTGCAGATCCGCTCTTGGCCATTTATTACCGGATTATTGTAAATTTTCAAGAGATGCGTTTCTCTCAACGTTTACTTCCGTATGGTTGTAAACGTATTAGGTACGTGCCCATTATACGACCACTATTCCGAGGCCGACAGAACGAGGGGTAATTCGAAACTGAATCGAGAGTTAACCGTCCGAAGCCCAACGGATGGTGTTCTATATCGTCGGACAAATCACAGATACTGAATGTTGAGTTCGATCACGTTGGCGACGCCGAGAATCTGCTCTGGGAGTTCCTCGCGGAAGTATGTTCCTTGCATGCGGTGCATGGGTCCGGCCACGCTGATCGAGCCGATGACTCGATCCGTCCCGTCGAATACCGGCGCTGCCACGCTCCTGAGCCCGTTTAATCGTTCCTCGTCGTCGAACGCGATCTGTCGGTCGCAGATCTCTGCGAGCTGGTCACGGAGGACCTCCCGATCCGTGATCGTGTTCTCGGTGATTGCGTGCAGCCCGTGCTGATCGATGATTTCGTCGCGACGGTCATCAGGGAGATACGCCAGAATGACCTTGCCGAGCGCCGTACAGTGGAGCGGGACGCGGTCACCGATACCGGTATCGATGTGGGCGGCTTCCGATCCGCCGTCTCGAAAAATAAACACGCCCTCGCCGTGTTCTTCGACCATCAGTCCGGCGAGCTCGTCGGTCTTTTCGGCCAGTTTCTTGACTTCGGGGCGAGCGACCTGGTACAGCGCGTGCTGTCCCCTCGCGCGTTCGCCGATCTGGAGGAACTTCAATCCCGGACGATATTCGCCGTCCTCGCCGACTACGTATCCCGCTCGCTCTAACGTCATCAGGTGGTGGTGCACGGTACTCTTCGGTAGTTCGACGTGTGCGGCCAGCTCTGTGACGCCCACTTCTTCGAGTTCGCTCACCGCTTCGACGATTCTGAACGTTCGAGTGGTCGCTTGTATTCCGCCCGTGCGATTCTCTGCCATGCCGCAATAATTGCCATCCGTCCACATAGTTGTTCCGTATCGTAGGACGCAGCTCTCGTATGACGACAGTTCGTCTGATCTCGACCCTGTCATCAGGTTATCCCTTCGGAATCGGTCGTAGCAGAGACATTTTTGAAGGCTACCGCTCACATAAGCGCCCGTACCCGTTGGTCTCGTTTCGAAGGACCGTCCCACATCACTGGACAGTAGTATCATTAGATAATACATTAACTGCTCGAGGAACTGTATCCGAATATGGAAAACGGGAACGTATATCCGTAGGGAAGCTCCTCCCTCGAGATCATCGAGCGTCTCGGCCGGGGTATTCGATACGATCGAACGTGGGCGGTCGTCGACGCGTATCGGCGCGGGGACCCGATTACGCACGTCACGGCGATCGACGAGACGGCGTCGCTCCCGGTCGGTGTCCGTACAATTATCGCATCGGACGGACGGCGATTCGATCCGACCAGCTCTGCCCGCTGTCGTACTTGTCGTTAGTGATCGTTTCGTCGAGCAGGTCCGCGACGACGGGACGGACGCGGTCGGCCTCGTAGCCGACGATCCCGATCGCGCGGTCGAGCGGTGACTTCGTGAGCGTATACGCGGCGTGGCGGACAATCGGCTCGCCCTCGAATCGGGCCAGCAGCTTGTTTCCGTCGTCGAACCGCAAGCCGGTACCGGCGGCCAGCAGGACGCCCACGATGCTGCTCATGGCTCACTCGAGCGAGACGCCTTCGGGGCCGCGTGGCAGGTAGTTTCGGCCTCCGGGCTCGGCGAGCAGTTCGCCGTTCTCGACGACGACCTCGCCGTCGACGATCGTGTGGGTCGGGAGACCGGTCAGTTCCTCGCCGTGGAAGGTGGAGTAGCGCGGTTCCATCGTGTGATAGAAGTCGTCGTCTACGACGGCGCTCTTCTCGAGGTCAACCATGACCATGTCGGCGTCGGAGCCCTCGGCGATCGCCCCCTTGCGTGGGTACAATCCCCAGCGCTTGGCATTGTTCGTCGAACAGACCTCGACGAGTCGCTCCATGCTGATGCGGTTCTTGTTGACGCCCTCGCTCATCATCACGGGGAGGAAGTACTCGATGCCGTTGTTGTCGCCGGGAATTGCCTCCCAGATGTCGCCGTGTTTGCCCTCCTCTTTCTCCTTGAACTCGAGTTTATGTGGGCAGTGGTCCGTACCGACGTAGTCGACGACGCCGTTTCGGATTCCCTCCCAGAGGCGCTTCTTGCTCTCCTGGCCGCGAAGCGGCGGCGAGATCTTGCCCCAGACGCCGAGGTCGTCCTGCTCGTAGGTGTGGGAAAGGAACGCCGGCAGCGTCTCCGCGTGGAGGTTGACGCCCTGCTCCTGGTAGCGCTTACAGATGTCGACGCCCTCGGCCGTGCTCATGTGAACGATGTAGGCCCGGGAATCGGTGTACTCGGTAAGCTGGCCGATCTGTTCGATCTGCATCGATTCGCAGATGTTGGGCGCCGACTCGCTCCAGGCCTTAAGGTCGTTGCGACCCTCTTCCTGAAGTTCCTTCCGCCGCTCGATCGCGAGGTCCTCGTTCTCGGCGTGGAACATCACGACGCCGTTGGGGATCTCCGACACCTTGTCGAGTACCTTGTAGACGCCACCAGCGTCGGAGTGGTCGATCCCGAGCTCGGGCGAGGCGTTCTTGTACCAGTTGAAGAAGATCTTGTACGAGCGGATCCCCTCCTCGGCGAGCTCTTCGATCTCCTGGACGTGGTGGTCCTGATGGACGATCGCGTGGTAGGCGAAGTCGATATAGGAGTTCTCCTCGCCCGTGCGTTTGAAGAACTTCATGTCGGGCAGGTACGGTTCCTTCTGGAGGAGGAAGTTGACGACCGTCGTGACGCCGCCGTGAATCGCGCCCCGCGTCTCGGTCTCGAAGTCGTGCTCGAGTCCTTCGTGGTACTCGTACTCGTACCGGGAGAGCCCCCAGTGAACGTGGGGGTCGATGAACCCAGGAATCAGGTAGTTGCCCGCGGCGTCGATCTCTCGGTCGGCCTCGGGGAGGTTCGATTCGGTACCGACGCCGACGATGACGCCGTCGTTCGCTGCCACTCCGCCATTGATCGTCCCGTCCGGAGTGACGACTCGCGCGTTGGTCACTCGGAGGTCTACGGTCGATTCGACCATACAATGTCCACTCACCCCAACGTACTTGAGTGTAATTGTTCGAATGGTCGAGGGACCGTGGCGCAGCACAACGTTTATGCGGCGGTCGACAGTATACCAAATATCATGAGTACAGATACCACCGGTGACACTACCAAACGGCCGACCGAGGAGATCACCGTGATCGTCAACGGCGAACCGGTGACGGCGGAGGTCGAACCGCGACTGAAACTCTCAGACTTCCTCCGGAACGAGTGCGGACTGCGCGGTGTCCGCGTCGGCTGTGAACACGGCGTCTGCGGCGCGTGTACCGTCCAGCAGGACGGTTGGACGACGAAGAGCTGTCTCGCCTATGCAGTCCAGGCCGACGGCGCGGAAATCGAGACCGTTGAGGGACTGGCCGACGACGAGACGGAGTCGTTACACCCCATTCAGGAGGCGTTCCACGAGAGCCACGCCCTCCAGTGTGGCTTCTGCACCAGCGGGTTCGTCATGGCCACGAAGGAACTGCTCAAAGAGAATCCTGATCCGACGCGCGAGGAGATCGAGGAGGGGCTGGCGGACAACATCTGTCGCTGCACAGGTTACCAGAACATCTACGAGGCGGTCGAACGGGCCGCTGACGCCGTGGAGGAATGATCATGTCGACGTCACACCCCACCGAGGCAGAGACCGACGCCGAACCGGAGTCCGGCGGCGAGTCGTTCACCGGACAGGGCCTCCCGCGAGTCGAGGACCATCGCATTCTGACGGGCGAGGCCGAGTACATCCACGATATCACGCCGGAGAACTGCCTGCACATGGCACTGGTCCGCAGCATGCACGCACACGCGGAGATCGCCGCCATCGACACCGCGGAGGCGGAGGCCCACCCCGACTGCGAACTCGTGCTCACCGCCGACGACATCAAAGCCGAGTACAATCCGATGCCGACGGGGGTCGGACGCGTCGCGACGGGAGAGGGCGGCGATCCCGTCGAACTGCCCGAGTGGTCGCTGGCCGACGAGAAGGCCCGGTTCGTCGGCGAACCGGTCGCCGCCGTCGTCGCCACCGACAGGTACGTCGCGGAGGACGTCGCCGACTTGATCGACGTCGAGTACGAGACCATGGACGCGGTCGCCGACGGGATGGATGCCCGCGACGACGACGTCGTCGTCCACGAGTCCGTAGGGACGAACGTCGTCGACAACGAACACCTCGAGTTCGGCGATCCCGATGCGGCCTTCGCGGACGCCGACCGCGTCGTCGAAGGGGAGTACACGTGGGGGCGCATTTCTGGGGTCCCGCTCGAGACGGCCGGCGCCGTCGCCCGCTACGACGACGAAACCGACTCGTTCGACATCGACTGCAACATCCAGTTGCACACCCTCGTCGACGACATGATCTACGAGACGCTCGGCTACGCGGCCGACGATGTACGGGTGAACGTCCCCGCCGACGTCGGCGGCAGCTATGGGACGAAAATCGGGATTCACCGCTACTGCTGTCTGACCGCGATGGCGAGCCAGCAACTCGAGCGGCCGGTGAAGTTCGAGGAGGACCGAATCGAGAACCTCCAGGGCGGCGACATGCACTCCTCGGACCGCACGTACGAGGTCCGGATGGCCGTCGACGACGACGGCACAATGCGAGGCCTCGACGTCTGGTTCGTCGACGACTTCGGCGCGTACCCGCGGTACCCGATCAATCAGGTGCTCAAGCCGCTGTCGGTGCTGACGAACTCCTACGAAATCGCCGACGTCAGTTACGAGTACGACCTCGTGCTAACGAACAAGACGTCCCAGACCGCCTACCGCGGGTTCGGCGTCGACCCCCACATCTACGCCCTCGAGATGATCGTCGACAAGGCCGCCCGCGAACTCGACATGGATCCGAGCGAATTCCGGCGTCGAAACCTGATCACGCCCAACCAGATGCCCTACCGGCTCCCGTCACACAACCTCTACGACTCGGGCGACTACCCTGCGACGCTCGACCGAATCGAGGAGATCATCGACGACGAGCGCGACGGCGGCATGCTGGACCCCGAAGTCGTCGCCGAGAAGCGCGAGGAGGGGAAGTACCGCGGCGTCCAGCCAAGCGTCATCATCGAACCCGGGGCGAGCGGCTCCGACTGGACCGACCGCCAGCGGACCGACAAGGACGACCTCGAGGAGCGCTCGCGCGACGAGGTCGACGAACTGCCCGAACACCTTCGCGCCGAAATCCGCGAGGACGGGTCGGTTCGCGCGTACCTCGCGACCGACTCCTCCGGACAGGGCCACCAGACGCTGGTCTCCCAGCTGCTCGCGGACGAACTCGGCGTCCTGCCCAGCGACATCGAGGTCGACTACCTCGACAGCGTCGACGCGCCAACCGAGTACGGGAGCGCGGCCTCTCGCATGGCCGTGATGCTGTCGGGGGCGACCGTCGGCGTCACAGAGCGGCTCGTCGCCAACCTCGAGGCGCTCGCGGCCGATCACTGGGACGTCTCGACCGACGACGTCTCTTATCAGGACGGCACAGTCGATCGGCTCGGCACCAACGACTCGCTCTCGCTGGCCGAGCTCGCCGAACTCGACGCGGCGGTGAATGACGCCGGCGACCGGCGGACCCGCGTAAGATACAACTACGACCACCCCGCGACGAACCTCGAGGAGTTCGACGAGGCGCTGACGCGGAAGTATCCGGTCTACCCGACCGCCGCGTTCGGCGCGAACGCCCCCATCGTCGAGGTCGACGCGGAGACCGGCGAAGTCGAGATCCTCAAGTTCTACACCGTCCGCGACTGCGGGACGATGCTCAACCCGATGATCGTCGAGGGACAGGCCCACGGCGGGATCGCCCAAGGGATAGGTGCTGCGCTGCTCGAGGAGTTCGGCTACGAGGACGACGGCCAGCCTCAGGCGATCACACTGTTCGATTACCTGTTGCCGTCGATCGAGGAGATGCCGGTGATCGAGATGGAACACACCGAGACGCCGTCGCCGTTCACCGAGACGGGCGCGAAGGGCGTCGGCGAGGGTGGGATGATCGACGCCCCCGCGAGCATCGCCACGTCGATCAACGCGGCTCTCGAGCCGCTCTCGGCCGACGAACCCGCCGACCGGATCCCGGTCGCACCGGACCACCTCCGGAAGAAGCTGCGGGAGCGCGACAAGTAACGACGCGCCGTTCCGTATTTGTCCGTTCTCCGTTCGAATCGACCGAATCCCTCGAGGATCGCCGTCGCTCGAGCGAACCGTCTTCGACGGACAAAAAAGGATGCGAGTTCGAGTTCAGTTGTCCGACTCGAGCGCGGCGTCCTCTTCGGGCGCGGCCTCGAGTTCCGATTCGGCCGGGACGCCCTCGTTGGCTTTCTCCTGCATCTGTGAGAAGAACTTCTCGACCAAACGGTTGGTGACGCTCTTGAGCGCGCGGCCGCCGAGGCTGGCGATCGTCCCTGAGACGTCGGCGGACGCGGACCAGACGACCGTCGTTCCGCCGTCGTTTTCCCGGAGTTCCATCTCCGCGACCGTCTCGAACTCGTTTCGCGGCGCGTGACCGGTCGCCTTCATCTCAAGCACGTCGGGACGGTCAGTGCGGGTGACCACGACGTCGACGTCAAACTCGGGCTTGACGCTCCCGACGCCGACGGCCATGACCGCCTCGATTTCGTGGGGGGAGACGAGGTTCATCTCCTTGCATCCGGGCGCGCACTCGGCGAGGATATCGGTGTCCGTGAAGTGCGGCCATAGTTCTTCTTTCGACTGTCCCATCTCGTTTTCGCCGGTGAATTCTAACATTGTGTCTCCGTTGCTACCGCGCGTTCGTACGACGTTTCGAGCGAGCGCTTGGCGTACTCGCCGGCCACTTCCTCCTTGTAGTCTCGATCGGCGTGCATCTCCGACTCGGGCGTGACCGCCCCGGAGACGGTCTCGACGACTGCCTCCAGTCCCTCCACCGAGAGGGGAGTCCCCTCGACGTGGGCCTCGGCCTCCTCGACGCGAAGCGGGACGTCCGCCGCGTTGGCCAGTGCGATCCGGGCGTCTTCGATGACGGGGTCGTCCGCAGTCGGATCGTCGACCCGGATCGCGGTAGCCGCGCTGACCGTCGGGAAGGTCTGAGCCGCCCGCTTCAGTTCGACGAATGCCATGCCGGTCCGCTCGGGAGGGAACGGGCCCGTCGGTATGGAAACGGACTCGATGAGTTCCTCCTCGCGGAGGTCCGTGAACATGTAGGCGATGAAGTAGTCGTCGACGGGGACGTCCCGACTCCCCTCGGTCGACCGGAGATGGAGCGTTCCCTCGAGCGCGACCAGCGCCGCGGGGTAGTTCCCCGCCGGATCGGCTTCGCCGATGCTCCCGCCCATCGTCCCCTGATTGCGCACCGACGGGCCGGCGATCTGCTCGGCGGCCTCGGGGAGCATGGAGAGGCGCTCGGCGAGTCGGTCCGAGCGCTCGATCGTCCGGTGGCGCGCCATCGCACCGATTCGGACCGCGTCGTCGTCGACGTCGATGAACTCGAGTTCGTCGACGCCGTTGAGGTCGACGAGGTGATCGGGAGTTGCCAGTCGGTTCGCCATCACGATGCCGAGCGACTGGTTCCCCGCGAGGAGTTCGGCCTCCTCGAGTTCGTCGAGGAGCTCGAGCGCTTCCTCGACCGTCCCCGGTCGGTGATGGGTGAACGGTGCCGGCTTCATACTCCCTCGAGGCGAGCGAGCGTCGGGCCAACGGCTGCCCGTCGACGGTCGGAACCGTACCGATACTCGTGGCTGGTATGTGTGATCATTGGGCTGTCACGCGGTATCATACGATTTGATCGACCGGACTAATAAATGTTGTTACGGGTCACCAAGAGATAGCGGACGTTCGGCGTAGCGTCCGACTGGCCTGTTCACGTACGTTTAAGTGAGACGCAACGAAAGGATAGATCCATGCTCGACGGTTACGAGATGTACGACCTGACGCAGCCGTGGTCACAGGACACGCCGGCCTGGCCGACGTACGACAATCCCAAGGTCTGGTACGAGAAGAGCCTGGACACGGAGAAGGTGAACGGACAGAAGATCGAATTCATGAATCACACCGGAACGCACCTCGACGGCGAGAAACACTTCGTCGCGAGCGGGCGGGACATCGAGGAGGTCGGCCTCGACGAACTGGTCGGCGACGCGGTGGTCGCCGACATCTCCAACAAGGTCGGCGACTACGACGTCTACACCAGCGAGATGATCGAGGACGTCTGCGACGTCCGGGAGGGCGACATCCTGTTCATCCACACGGGATACCAGGACCACGCGTGGCACACCGAGGAGGCGGACCCGCACCGGTACTTCTGCAAACACCCCGGTCCGAACGCCGAGTTCGCCGAGTGGTGCAAGGAGATGAACCTGAACTACCTCATCCTCGACTGCGGCAGCGCGGACCACCCGATGAACACGGTCATCCGTGACGTCCGCCCGGAACTCGCCGAGGAAGCCGCCGACCACCTCGGCGTCGACGACCTCGACGAGATCTTCCCGCCCGAGGGGTATCAGATCATGCACACCGAGCTCTTCCCAGAGGGGATCATCCACGTCGAGAACGCTCAGGTCCCCGCGGAACTGCTCAACGAGCGCGTTCAGATCGGAACCTTCCCGTGGCGGTTCCGCGGCGGCGAATCCAGCGTCTCCCGCGTCGTCGCGTTCGAGTAACGGACTCGACAGTTTTTGCTTCGGATTCGAAGTCGTGAGATATGTACCGCGATTCTCCTCGTATCCGAGGGGAAAATTGGGGCCGAAAACGACGTAGCATCGACCGTCCGGTACTAACGGGACAGTCGTTCAGACGATGCTAGCGCTGGAAGTCGATTGGCCGATCGCCTTCTTCTTCGCGGACGACCCGGGTGCTCGCGGGCTCCGTCCGCGCGATTTCGCGTCCCTCCTTGAGGACCAGCGTTCGCGGTGCTCGCGTCCGGAGCGTGTTGAACGGGTCCGGAGCGTCGTAGACGACGAGCGATCCCTCCGCCCCGACGGAGAGCCCGTACTCGTCGACGCCGAAGGCGCTCGCGTTCACCGTTGTGAGCATCTCCCAGATCGGTTCGACGTCACCGCGACCGCTCATATGCGCGTAGTGGAGCAGCACGAACGCGGCGTCGAGCGGATCGCCGCGGCCGTAGTGATACCACGGGTCCATCACGGAGTCGTGACCGAGCCCGACGGTGACCCCGGCCGCCCGCAGTTCGTCGATTCTAGTGTGACCACGGCGGCGGGGGTAGTCGTCGTGTCGCCCCTGCAACACCGAGTTGTCCGGCGGGTTGGTTATCACGTCGACGCCGCTCTCGGCGAGCAGCGAAATTACCTTCGCCGCGTAACTGTTGGGATACGAGTGCATCGCCGTCGCGTGGCTCGCCGTCACGCGGTCGCCGATCCCGCGCTTGCTCGCCTCGCTGGCGAGCACTTCGGTGAATCGCGACCCCGGATCGTCCGTCTCGTCGATGTGGAGGTCAGCGGGTCGATCGTACGCCTCCGCGAGGTCCATCGCGAGTTCGACCGACGCGACGCCGTCCTCGCGAGTGTGTTCGTTGTGCGGAATCGCGCCCACGACGTCCGCCCCCATCTCGAGGGCCTCCCGGAGCAGATCCTCGTGAGTCGGGTCGGTGAAGATCCCGTCCTGCGGAAACGCGACGACCTGTAGGTCGACCAGGTCCGCGACTTCTTCCCGGAGCTCGAGCAGGGCCTCGACGCCGGTCAGCGACATCTCCGTCGTATCGGCGTGGGTCCGGACGCGGGTGACGCCATGGGCCGCGAGCCACTCGACCGTCCGTTCGGCCCGCGATTTCACGTCGTCGGCCTCGAGAGCGTCCTTCCGATCCCCCCAGATCCGGATTCCCTCGGCGAGCGTGCCCGACTCGTTCCACGTCGGGTTGCCGGCGGTGAGCGTCGCGTCCAGATGGATGTGCGGTTCGGTCAGCGTCGGCGTCACGAACCGGCCGGCGGCGTCGTACCGCCGGGACTCCGGGACGGCCGTCGGATCGATCGATCCGGTCGACTCGAGGCGCGAAATACGTCCGTCTTCGATCGCGATGTCGATCGACGATCCGTCGACGGCGGTGGCGTCGGTGACGATCCACGAGGTCATATGCATGGATTCCAGTCCACGATAATAATAGTACCGAGGGTGCCGTTGTGAACAGGCAGTAGATCGAACAACCGGTGGACGAATAGCCGAAAGTTGGCGGATCTATTCCACTTCTATCAGAAAGATTGATTATTGTGGGATAGAATGTCACGCTATATGGCAACATCTGACGATAGATTCGACTGGTATCGCATTGTGTTCGGCGACGACGACCTATCGGATCCCGACTACCCACTCGATCACGTCCCGAAGGACGAGCGGAAGGGATTGATCAGCCTCTCGGCCGTCCTACTCGGACTCGTCTTCTTCGCGGGGACGATGTGGGCGGGCGCGGAAGTCAGCGCGGCGATGGGCTTTCAGGAGATGCTGACCGCGATGGTCGTGGGCCACATCATTCTCGGGGCGTACGTCGCCCTCCTCTGTGCAATCTCCGCGAACGCGGGGCTCACGACCGTCCTGCTCGCTCGCTACTCGTTCGGCCGGATCGGTGCCAAGTGGGCAGATCTCCTGTTGGGCGGCACGCAGGTCGGCTGGTTCGGCGTAACGATCCCGATGGTTGCTATTCCGACGGCAACGTATCTGGGCCTCGAGAGCGCGACGATGGTCGGCGCGGTAATTCTTATCTGGGGCCTGTTACACATGTCGACCGCGTACTTCGGATACGACGGCATGGAGAAGCTCTCGTACGTCGCAGTACCCTTTCTCGTGATTGTAGGGCTGCTTTCGATCGCTCTCGCAGCCGGCGACGCCGGCGGGATCGACGGCCTCATGTCGCAGACCGGCGGCGGCGAGATGTCGTTCGGTCTCGCGGTAACGATCGTCGTCGGGACGTTCATCAGCGCGGGTACGCAGGCCCCGAACTGGGCGCGGTTCGCGATCAACTCGCGCATCGCCTTTTGGGCCGGGTTGATCGCGTTCCTCGTAGGCAACAGCTTCCTCTTTCTCAGCGGTGCGGTCGGCGGGACCGTCTACGACGTGACTCCTTCGGGCGACCTCTACGAGGTGCTGGTCGCACAGGGGCTCGCGTCCGTCGGCCTGATTGCGCTGATCTTGAACATCTGGACGACCAACGACAATGCGGCCTACGCGTTCAGCGTCGCCGGAGCCGAGGCCTTCGAGTTCGATCGAAAGCGGCCGTTCGTCATCGCTGGGTGTGCGATCGGGATCCTCCTCGCGCTGGCCGGCGCCGACGAACTTCTCCTGCCGTGGCTCGAACTCCTCGGGCAGTACATTCCGCCCCTCGGTGCGGTCATTATCGCCGACTTCCTACTCTGTTGGCGGGGATCGGTTCCCCGCATGGACGGCGTTCAGTTCACAGGCGTCCGGTGGGTTGGCGTATTCGCCTACGCCGCCGGCTGTCTCGTCGCGATCCTGACCGCCGGATCGGTGCTGCCGGGCGTCACGGCACCGGCTCTGATTCCGGGAATGGCCGCTCTCAACGGGATGATCACCGCTGTGGTCGTTCACGTCGTCGGCTACTACGCCCTCGAGGAAACCGGTCTGCTTCCGGCTCACCGGGTTCACGAGGACGCCGACCGAGTCTGACCGCCGCGAAAACGTGGGTTGATTTCGGCGTCGATTTCTCGAGACGACCTATCGAACGACGAGGACGGGCATCGACGACCGCCGCATGACTTTTTCCGCGACGCTCCCGAGGAGGACGCGAGTGACGCCGTCTCGACCGTGGCTGCCGATGACGATCATGTCGTAGTCGTCGTCCTCGGCACGCTTGACGATCAGTCGGTCCGGTCGCCCTCGGCCGCGTTCGGTCTCGATCTCGGTGCCACGGTCCGCCGCGAGCTCGCGGGCCGACTCGAGGATCTCCTCGGATCGTTCGCGTTCGGGCCGCTCGTCGGGAATGTCGCCGGTCATCCCGGAGAGCGTCCCGATGTCGCCGCGTCCGACCTCGAGGACGTGAATGGCCGTGATCGAGGCGTCCGGGAACGTTTCGATCGCGTACTCGAGTGCTTCCACCGATCTGTTCGAACCGTCGACGGGTACCAGGATCCGTTCGGGCATAGCCGATAGTTGGGCGGCAAGCGACGTAGTAGTTCCCCGATCTCCCACGATTCGGGAACGACTGCCGCGAGGGGAGCGCTATTACCGGTCCGTACACACTACCGTAGCCATGAAGGCTCCGGGATTCCGTTCGGCCCCCTGTTCAGTCTCGCGTTCTCGGAGCTGGCCGACGATCCCGGGTGACGCTGTCCGGAATGCTGCTCGTGGGAAACGGTGGCGCGCTGGCGTACCCGTGGCTCGTGGGCTGGCTGTTGGCCGCAACGGAGAGCTACGCTGCGGGGTTCGCGGCGATGGGGTTGACCGTCGCGGCGGTCTGGCTCCTCTGGGCGCTGACGATCGGTCGATAAAACAGGACCCCTTCAGTTCGATTCGTTACCGCGGCTTGACGGGCAGTTCGACGTGCGTCGAGTACTCCGCGTCGTGGTGCACGGCGTTGGTCGCGACCTCGTACTCGCGGTCGCCGTAGAGCGGGCCACCGGTGTTGTAGTTCACATCGAACCGCGGGTAATTCGACGAGGAGATGTCGAGCCGGATGCGGTGGCCCGCATTGAAAACGTTCGCCGTCGGGTACGGTTTCATGTAGAACTCGTATACTTCGCCGGGTTCGAGCAGGTCAGGTTCGTCGCGGTAGCCGCGATATCGCCCGCGACAGATCGAGTCAGCGAGGTTTACCGCGAAGCCGTTCGGATGCTCCTCGCTGGGCGGGTACTCGTCGATCACCTTCGCCGTGAAGTCGGTGTCGGGTGCGTCGGTCGAGCCGTAGACGCGCACGCGGATTGGGCCCACGATCTCGAGATCCTCTTCGAGGGGCTCCGTCCGGTAGACGAGGACGTCGTTGCGCTCCTCGAGCGGGCCGTAGGGCGCCTCGGCACCGAAGGTGTCGGGTCGGGTGCGCTGGTCGAACCCGCCGCGGCCGGTGATGTCCTGCAGGTTGCGCTCGGAGAGGGGGTACTCGATCAGGTTCTCGTCTCTGGGCTCGTAGGTGATGTACGACGAGCAGTTACCGCCGAGGGTCGGCACGGGATCGTGCGGATCGAACTCGTAGCTCGTCGCGGCGTCCTCGACGGTGGGCTCGTTCGTCGACAGTCGGCCGTCGCCGTGGGCGTAGTAGGTCTCGAACTCGGTCTCTGGCAGCGGCCACTCGTCGCCGGAGCGCCACTCGCCGCCGTGGAACAGCCGCTCGTCGCGGGTTTGGGAGCCGTCGCCGGTCCCCATCTGGAAGTACTCCACCGTCGGCTGATCCGCCCAGGTGTCCGCGCCCTTCAGGTAGTGGTCGAAGAAGCGCAGCCGTGTCTCCTGATAGTCGCGCAGCGCCTGTTCGCCGAACTCGAGTTCGCCGGAGTAGGGCTTGTTCCACGATGGGAGGGGATAGGTGTTCCAGCCGTGAGTCCACGGTCCCATCAGCAGGTAGTGGTCGCTGTCTTTGCGCTCGGCGAGCGCCTCGAAGTTGTCGCAGGTCGCCTTCGTATAGGAGTCGTACCACGCGCCCGAGTAGACGGTCGGGACGTCCGCCATCTCGTCGTAGTAGGCCTCGAAGTTGAGCCCGGGTTCCTGCCAGAGTTCGTCGCTCGCGGCCCCTCGCGTCATGATGTCGAACGCCCACCCCTCGTAGTCGGGGATGTGTCGCAACGGCGACTGTCCCGGCTGGACAGGGCCGTTCGCGAGCACATCCCGGACGTCGACGTTGGCGAGCCGTTGCTGGATATCCGAATCCTCGAGTGCCCGCTTCGCGAAGCCGCCGCCGAGGGTGTACGCCCAGCAGAGCCAGCGGAGTTCGAAGGCGCCGTTGTGGCGGAACGTCGCCTCGCGGCCGTTCGCCGCGCCCTGGTTGACAAACATGGCCTCGAGGTGTGGCGGGTCCTGCGTGGCGAGCGCCGTCTGGACCCATGCGCCGTAGGACGTGCCGATCGTGCCGACCTGGCCGTCGCAGTAGGCCCGGTCGGCGAGCCACTCGACGGTGTCGTAGCCGTCTTCGGGCTCGTTGACGAAGATGTAGTACTCGCCCTCGCTGTCGAATCGCCCGCGACAGTCCTGAATAGCGACGACGTAGCCGCGCTTGGCGAACCACTCGCCGTGGCGCTCCATTCGGCCGCGCTTCCCGTAGGGGGTCCGGTCGAGGAGCGCGGGCTTCGGATCGTCGATCGGCTCCCCCGTCTCGGGGTCGGTCGGCCGATAAATGTCCGTCGCGAGTTCGGTACCGTCTCGCATCTCGACCATCACGTCTAACTCAGCGGTGACTGCGTAGTCCGGATCAGCTGCCATCACGTTTATTGATTCGGTCGGAGTGTAATAGTTTATTCCCCGGTTACGCTTCGATCGCCGCCGAAACAGGGTCTCTCGATACGGCGGTTCGACTGAACCTCTCGCGGGCGCGAACCGTCGGAATTTCAGATCCGATATTTTCCACGAGTCTCCAGACCGATTATCTTGTCTGGCAATGAGAGTCGACGAACGCTACGGAATCGTTCATCGAACAGCCCTACTAATTGATGACCAAGCGGACATTGTTCGCAGCGATATCTTTATGTGTATTCGCTCTGCCAATCATGCTATACCTGTACAAGTGTAAACGCTCGACACACGCACTACGGTACAGGTGGTGATATCAATGACGGATCACAGCGACACATCGGATGAGATCACTACGGACGGGGGGGAAATCTCCCGGGATGAGGCATCGTTCGTCGAATACGGCATCGAAGACAAACCGCCGCTGGGCACGTCGATACTGCTCGGGTTACAGCACTATCTGACGATGATCGGCGCGACGGTCGCGATTCCGTTGGTCCTCGCGGGTGCGATGGAGATGCCCGCAGCAGAGACGGCTCGACTCGTCGGCACGTTCTTCGTCGTCTCGGGGATCGCGACCCTGTTACAGACGACGGCCGGGAACCGGTATCCGATCGTTCAGGGCGGGACGTTCGCCCTGCTCGCACCGGCGCTTGCGATCATCGCGGCGATGGGCACCGGGTGGGAAGCAACGATCCTCGAGTTACAAGGCGCGGTCATCGCGGCTGCCTTGGTGCAGGTTCTGCTCGGCTACGTCGGTGCCCTGGGCAAACTCAAGTACTACCTCTCGCCGGTCGTCATCGCGCCAGTGATCGTGCTGATCGGTCTCTCGCTGGTCGGCACCGCAGACGTCACGAGAGCAGATCAGAACTGGTGGCTGCTCGGGTTCACCCTGTTCCTGATCGTACTGTTCTCGCAGTACCTCGACCAATACAGTCGCTACGCGAAACTGTTCCCCGTTCTGCTGGGGGTGGTCGCCGCTTGGATCACTGCTACAGTCCTCTCGGTGACCGGCATCTACGGTCCAAATACGCTCGGTTACGTCGATACCGGAGCGATCGCCGACGCGTCCGCGATACAGATAATCACGCCGCTGCAGTGGGGGATGCCGCAGTTTACCGCCGCCTTCGCGATCGGGATGTTCGCCGGCGTCATGGCGTCCATGATCGAAAGCATGGGTGACTACTACGCCGTCGCCCGGATCGCCGGCGTCGGTGCGCCGAGCGAAAAACGGATCAACCACGGTATCGGAATGGAGGGAATCGGGAACGTCATCGCGGGGATCATGGGGACGGGCAACGGCTCAACTTCCTATGGTGAAAACATCGGCGCGATCGGTATCACCGGTGTTGCCTCCCGATACGTCGTCCAGATCGGCGCGATCGTCATGCTGATCGTCGGATTCGTCGGCTACTTCGGCGCCCTGATCACGACGATTCCGGGCCCTATCGTCGGTGCGTTGTACATTGCGATGTTCGGACAGATCGCCGCGGTCGGCCTATCGAACCTCAAGTACGTCGACCTCGACGCGTCGCGTAACGTCTTCATCATCGGGATCGCGCTCTTCCTCGGACTCGCCATTCCGGAGTACATGGCGAACGTTGGGAGCGCCGCCGCGTTTCAGGATATTACCTCGGGTGCGACGCTGATCGGACCGGTCCTCGGGCAACAGATCGTCTCCGACACGATCTACGTGTTCGGATCGACCACGATGGCCGTCGGCGGCACCATCGCCTTCGTGCTCGACAACACGATTCGCGGAACCCGCAAAGAACGCGGTCTCGAGCACTGGGAACAGCTCGCCGAGGACGACGAGGAGTTCGTCACGTTCTTCGAGCGGATCGGGTCGTCCGAAAAACCGAAACCGGTCGACAAGGCCGACTAGTCGGCCGATCCACCGCGGATTTTACGCTTGACCGGGGAAAGTTTGAATACGAGCGCTCGTCGAGTGACGGTAATGCCGAGCCGAACTGGCCTCGATCTCGAGACCGGAGAGCGACTCAACTTCCGAGGCGGGCTTCGATCCGGCGACGAGATCGCGGTGACCGACCGCCGCGTCCTCGTCCGCCGCGACGACGAGACGACGAGCGTCCCCTACACCAACGTCAGCGAGATCAGCAACGAATCGTTCGACTGGTTTCTCGCGATACTGAGCCTCACGTTCGCCGGTTTCGGCGTCTACTCGATCGCCGAGAACGCCTTCGTCGGGATCGGAATCGTCCTGTTCTCTCTCTGGAGCGTCTATCGCACCTACCGCCACCGTGATCGCGTCCGCATCCACACGCACAGTCAGCCCAAACCCGTCGAGGTGTTCCCCGAGGACGTCGAGGCGCTGTACGAAGAACTCGAGGCGGCGATCGAGACGGTCCGAGCCGAACGAGACGAAATGGCCGGCGCGGACGACACTGACAACGGCGGGCGATCAGCAAGAGCGGAGTAGTCAGTCGCCCGATCGCGAGAGTTCGTCACAAGGACTTTCTCTCTCCGCGTCGAACTCCGAGCATATCCGACCACGAAAACCTCCTTCCGCTGGACGACGCGATCGACCGGACGCTCGCCTGTCGCGACGCCGCGCTCGAGGACCAGCCGACGACGACGGCGTCGCTCGAGTAACTGTCCGGCCGAGTACTCGCCGAGGACGTGACCGCCGAGACCGACCGGCCGTCGAACGACCGCGCCACGATGGACGGCTACGCCTTCGCCGCGGCCGACGAGGGGCCACTCGAGATCGTTGAGCAGCGCGTGTTCCCGGAGACGGAACCGCCGACGATCGAGGTCGGGCAGGCGATCGAGATCGCGACGGGCGCGCCGCTGCCCGGGGGTGCGGACACCGTCTGCAAGCGTGAGGACGCGACGGTCGACGACGGTCGGCTTGCGCGTCCCGAACTTGAGGCGGGAGCGCAGGTCGACGTGATCCCGACGACCGTCTTCGAGTGACGATAGGAAGGCTTTTGTCGACTGAACTGATCAGTCGTGGTACTATATGACTACCGGCGATCGAATTCTCGACGGCGTGAGAGTCCTCGATCTAACCACGTTCGTCACCGGCGGCTTCTGCTCGTTGATGCTCGCCAATCAGGGCGCGGACGTGATCAAGGTCGAACGGCCCGGCGTGGGCGATGACAATCGGCACTCGGGGCCGCCGTTTATCGACGGCGAGTCGCCGTACTTCTGGACCGTCAACTACGGCAAGCGGAGCGTCGAACTCGACCTCAAGAGCGAGGCCGGACACGAGGCGCTGTATGACCTCGCGAGCGAGGCCGACGTCTTCATTCAGAACTACCGACCGGGGACGGCCGAGCGGCTCGATGTCGACGAGGAGACGATCCGTTCGCACAACGAGGAGATCGTCTACTGCGCGATCTCCGCGTTCGGTCAGACGGGGCCCTGGCGCGAGCGGCCCGGCTACGACCTGATGGTTCAGGGGATGAGCGGCATCATGAACGTCACCGGCGAACCGGACGGACCGCCGGTGAAAGTCGGCCTCCCGATGACGGACCTCATCACGGCGATGTGGGCGTCGTTCGGCATCTCGAACGCCCTCTACCGCCGGGAATGGACCGGCGAGGGAGAGTACATTGACCTCGGAATGCTCGACGCCGCGCTGCCGTGGCTGACCAAACAGGCCGGGAAGGTGTTCGCGGGCGAGTCTCCCTCGCGGATGGGAACGATGGATCCGGTGCTCGCCCCCTACCAGACGTTCGAGACCGCCGACGGCCACATCAACGTCGCCTGCCTCAACCAGAAGCTCTGGCGGAGCCTGTGCGACGCGATCGATCGGCCCGACCTCGTCGACGACGACCGCTTCGAGACGAATGCGGACCGCGTCGAGCACATGTCCGAACTCGAGGCCGAACTCGAGGCGATGTTCACGGAGCTGACGACCGACGAGTGGATGGCGCTGCTCGTCGAGGAGGCCGGGGTCCCTGCCGGCCCGGTCCACGACGTCGAGGAGGCCCTGTACAACGAGCAAACGGCGGCCCGCGACACCGTGACGACGATGGACCATCCTGACCACGGGGAGATCCCCGTGATCGAACACCCACTGAAGTACGACCGCTCGAGCAGCGGCTTCGAGTCCCCGCCCCCGAAGCTGGGCGAGGACAATCGGGACGTCTTCCGGGAACTGGGCTACAACGGGGACGAACTGGACGCGCTCGCGGAGCGAGGCGCGTTCGGGACGGAGTGATGGGGCGCCGATCGAGATGACCGACGCATTTGTCACCGGTGTCGGAATGACCCAGTTCGAATCCGAGGGTCCCGAGTCCGCCCTCGAGTTGGCCGAGCAGGCGGCGTGGCGGGCTCTCTCCGACGCCGCCGTCGAACCGGCGGACGTGACCTCCGTTCACGTCGGCAACATGGCGGCGGAGGCGTTCGAGGGGCGAACGGGGATCGAAAACGCGCTCTGTGGTGCCCTCGGCGTCGAAGGGGCGATCGTGGATCGGATCGAGAACACCAGCGCAAGCGGCGCGAGCGCCGTCCTCCGCGCCGTCCACGCGCTCGAGGCGGGCGCGTCGTCCTGCGCCCTCGTCGTCGGCGCCGAAACGATGACGTCGGCCGAGACCGACGAGGCGACGGAACTCATCAGTCAGCTCGTCCACGACCGGGAGTACGCGCAGGGCGTGACCCTTCCGTCGTTCGCGGGACTGGCGGCCGACCGCTACCTGCGGACGTACGACGTCGATCGGACGGCGCTCGCGCGGGTTGCGGTCAAGAACCACCGTAACGCCGCGGCGAACCCGTACGCGCAGTTTCAGGAACCGATTACCCTCGAGGAGGCGCGAGCCTCGCCGCCCGTCGCGGACCCCCTCCGACTGTACGACTGCTGTCCGACGAGCGACGGCGCCGCCGCCGTTGTTCTCGAAACGGCCGGTGACGGCGTTCGGATCGCCGGCATCACCGGCGCGACCGGCACGCACGCAGTCGCCGAACGATCGAGTCCGCTCGAGATCGAGAGCGTCGAGCGGGCCGGGCGCGGGGCGCTCGACGCCGCCGGCGTCGCGCGCGACGACGTGGAAGTCGCCTGCGTTCACGACGCCTTCACGATCCTCGAGTTACTTGAACTCGAGGAACTGGGATTCTACGACCGCGGCGAGGCCTGGCAAGCGACGGTAGACGGCAGTACGGCCGTCGACGGCCGGCTGCCGGTCAATCCTGGCCGCGGGCTCAAGGCCCGCGGCCACCCCCTCGGCGCGACCGGCGTCGCGCAGGTGGTCGAACTGACCTGGCAGTTGCGCGGCGACGCCCCCGAAGAGCGACGTGTCGACGATCCGCGGACGGGGCTCGCGCTCAACGTCGCCGGATTCGGAAACAACGCGGTCTGTACCGTTCTGCAGAGATCATGACTCGAGACGTTCCGATCGACCATGCGTTCACCTGTGAATCGTGCGGAGACTGCTGGTATTACACGCGCGGGCGGTGCCCAACGTGTCGGTCCGAGGCGGTCGACACCTACCGGATCCGGCGGGGAGAGGTCGTCTCCGCGACGACCGTCCACGCGACGCTGCCGGGCGTTCGCTCGCCGAGCCGGCTCGGACTGGTCCGGTTCGACTACGGCGTGACGCTCGTCGCCCAGCTCGACGACGACAGTTCGGCCGGAGATACCGTCCGCTTCGGCGCCGTCGCGGTCCTTCGAGACGGCGAGCGAGCCGTCTCCGGTCCGCGGCTCAGCAGCTTCGAGTGACCATTCGTAGTAGGCTATGCGCCCCTCTCTGACCTCTGTACTCGGGTCGACGGTCTCGATCTCGTCGCGGTTCTCGCTGGTGTGGGTGTGAATGCGGACGCCGTCGTAGGCATCGGCGTGCTCGCGGGCCCCGCGCAGACACACCTCACTACGGGAGACGGCGAACCGTGGCGTGACCGCGTACCGGATTCGATCGTCGAACGCCCCGTGGTACCGCTGGATCAGCCGCTCGCTCTCGGCGAGTCCCTCGTCGGCGTCCTTGAGGAGCCCGCCGGTGACCGCTGGTCCACTCCTTGCCGAGCACCCCGCGGATACCGGTCTCGCCAGCCGCCTCGAACGTGCGGTCGGCGTAGTTGACCGAGAGGTGGTCGACGCAGGTCGTCGTCCCGCTCTCGATCATCTCGAGGTAGCCCAGTTTCGCCGCGATTTCCATCTCTTCGAACGACAGCGACGCCTCTAACGGGGGGACGTACTCGAAGAGCTACTCGAGCAACTCTGCGTCGCCGGCGATGACCGTTCCGAAGAGTAGCATACCGCGCGAGCATCAGTCGGCAGTGTCTCATAGTGATTAAGGAGGTTATTTACCGATAGACGTAGTAGAGTTGGTAATGGGTCGGCTCGACGAGATTACGCTTGAGGAACTCTACGAGCTCAAAGAGCAGATAGACGAAGGGAAGCCGCGAGAACGTGTTCTCGCGGCGATCGGGCGCAAGCAGGGCGATCAACTCGATACGTTGGCTGAACGCCATGGAGTCGTCGAGAAAACGATCCGCAACTGGCTCGATCGGTTCGAGGAAAAACCGATCGAGCAAGCCCCCTACGACGCTCCTCGACCAGGAGGTCCAGCAAAGATCGAGGGACAAGACCGTGAGCAGCTATTCGAACAGTTGCAACAGCCGCCAACCGAACTTGGCTACGATCAGCAAGCGTGGTCAGCCAAGCTCCTGCTTCACCACGTCAAAGAGGAGTACGGCGTCGAATACCACGAAAACTACGCGTACGAGTTGCTGAGAGAGGCCGGGCTGTCCTTGCGGACAGCACGGCCTCGACACCACGAGGCTGATCCCGAAGAGAAGGACGAGTTCCAAGAGACAGTCGAAAAAAACAGCTCGAACTGAACGAGAAGACCGTCGTTGTTGTCGATCAATTCACCAAGCACGTTGGAACCGTCCAGCGGCGTGGCTGGTACCCGATCGGTTCGAACCCGACGATAGAGACGGCAACTTCCTGGAAGTCGGTGACAGTGCTGGGCGCTGTCACCGACGACGGTGACAGCTTCTACTGCTGGACAGAAGAGAATTTAACCAGGCCCTACGGGATTCGGCTGTTAGAGACGTTGTCCGACAAGTTCGGTGAGGAATTAGTGGTATTTCTGGACCGAGCGGGCTACTTCTACGCGAGGGATCTCTGGGAGCACGTGAGCGGAGAGCGCGAGACCGAAACTGTCGGAGACAGTTCGGTCTCGTGCGTGCGCGGCGACAATCTCGAAGTGTGGTACTTCCCGTCGAAACTCCCCGAATTGAACGCCGTCGAAGGGTGTTGGGACCAATTGCAGGAATGGTTCAAGTATCGACTCATTCCAGATCTCTCGACGCTGAAAGACTACATTCCACGAGGACTGAGCGTGATCAACGAACCAAACATCTGACCATATCTTACTGGTAAAGATTCATCCTAATCACTATGAGATGGTCGGCCTACTCTGCCTATAACTGGGCGTGTCACAATGCTAGCTATGCGTGTTCTGCCGTTATCTCGCTTTCTCGCCCGGAAAGACCAACGATTGGTGGTTGAACTCGAAATCGCCCGCTCCCGACTCTCGTGGCACTCGACGGCTGAGAGAGCATCCCGGCGATAGCAAACCCGTCGAATCCCGCGTTCACAGTCCGCCACGGGGAGGGTGGGGCGGCTACGCCTCGAGTTCGTCCTCGACCATGGCCTCGATGCGGTCGAAGCCGAGTTCGAGGCGATCACGGCTATTAGCGAAACTGATCCGGAGGTAGCCGCAACCGGCCTCGCCGAAGCCCTCACCGGGGGCCGTGACAACGCCGTAGTCGTCGAGGAGGCGATGGGCGATCTCGACGCTCGTGCCCGCCAGGTCGGCGACGTCGATGAATGCGTAGATTGCGCCCTCCGGCGTGGGGGCTGAGATACCGGGGATCTCGGCGATGCGGTCGACGACGTAGTCCCGGCGATCGGCGAAGGCCGCCGCCATTCGCTCGGCCGGTTCTTGTGGGCCAGTCAGCGCGGCGATAGCGGCGTGCTGGGAGACGCTGGGGGCGCACGACGAGGTGTAGCCGTGGACCTGCGCCGCTGCCTGGACGACGTCCGCCGGGCCGGCGAGCCAGCCGATCCGCCATCCGGTCATCGCGTAGGTCTTCGAGCAGGAGTTGATGGTGATCACGTTCTCGTCGTGGTCCGCGTATGTCGAGATGCCCGTCGAGTGGTCGCCGTAGGTGAGGCGGTCATACACCTCGTCGGCGATCACGTAACAGCCGTGGGCCGCCGCGGCCTCGAGGACCTCGGTTACGGCGTCTCGGGAGAACACCTGGCCCGTCGGGTTGCACGGCGACGAGAGGATGACCGCTACCGTGTTCTCGCCGATCTGTTCGATGACGCGGTTCGGTTCCAGGTCGAAGCCGTCCGACGCTGGAAGCGCCACCTCGACCGGGGTCGCGCCCGCGAGCCGGATCTGCGTCAGGTAGTTCGGCCAGCTGGGAGTCGGGACAACGACCTCGTCGCCGTCCTCGGCAATCGTCTGGAGGGTGAGGTACAGCGCCTCCATGGCGCCAGTCGTGACGGCGACTTCGGTCTCCGGGTTGAACTGTGCGTTGCTGCCAGTCCGGTCAGCGATGGCCTCCCGTAGCTCGGGCATCCCAGCTGAGGAGGTGTAGTGCGTGCCGCCGTCCCGCGCTATCATGAACGCGTCCTTGACGATGTGTTCCGGCGTGTCGAAATCCGGTTCACCGATCTCCAGGTGGACCAGGTCCCGGTCCGGGTACTCGGCTGCTCGCTCGAACATCTCTCGGATCGCGGAGTGTTCGACAGATCTAGCCCGCTCCGTGAGACGGCTCGACGAATCGTCACCTGCAACCATACCCACGAGCCGAGCCCAGGGGTAATAAAATGTTCCACACGAGCCGGCGGTCCGCGAGACGGAACATAGTTGGCGCAGCTCGCCACCGTCTTCGCTGGCACGCAACCGCTCGGAACGACTCGCACGCCGGGACAATGGTCACACTGCGAAATAATTCCATCCCCTAGACACCCGTCCGTATGGCGGACTGACCCGATACCCCCCGAAACGCTCCCATCACCTCGGCGGGCTGTCGCTCACCGCGGTACGAACACGTGGATCGGCCAGTCGGTCTCGTACGAGAGCGCAGTCGATAGCTCGGCCTGGGTGGGCTCTCGAGTCCTGAGTGTGACGGGGTCGCCGATGTCCACGTCCTCGTAATCGGCGTCGAGCCGGCCGGGCAGCCGGCCGCCAGAGGCGAGTTCGACCACCGCGACGGTATACGGCGCATCGTCCGCCAGCGCAGGTGGCGGTGTGTGAACCGCGGTGTAGCTGTAGACCTCTCCCTCGCAGGGTTGGGGACGAAGCGCCACATCCCGACTGCCACAGGCAAAGCAGGCCGGTCGGGGCGGCAGGAGCACCTGGCCGCAGTCCTCGCAGACGCCGGCGAGAAGGTCGCCGTCAGAAAGCGCATCGAAGAAGCCGGGCAGCGTCAGCGGGCTGTCGGCGTCGAGGTCGCGAGTGTCACTCCCGTCACACCCCGCTCGGTCGTCGTCGCTCATCCCGCCACCTCCGCTTCGAGGACGTGGGCAACGGTCATCGCGTCGGCGATGCCGCCCTCGTTCACCAGCAGCGCCGTGTCGGCGTCCGGTCGGGCCCGCTTACCCGCCGCACCGGTGAGCTGCTCGTAGCCCTCGATGGCCTGGTAGAGCCCGGTTGCACCGATGGGGTGCCCGCGTGCCTTTAGCCCACCGCTCGTCGAGAGCGCGACGTCAGTCCAGCCGTTCGCCCGCTCGCCCTGGGATAGGTGGCTCTGGTAGCCGGTCCCCTTCGGCGCGAATCCGGCCGCCTCCGCCAGCAGCGCCTCGGAGACGGTGAAGGCATCGTGGATCTCGGCGATGTCGACGTCCGCTGCGGTGATGCCAGCCTCGTCGTAGGCCGTGTTGATGGCGACACGGGCGCCCTCAACCTCGGTCATGTCCCGCTCGGCGACGCCGATGTTGCTCGCGGCCGCGCCAGTGCCGGACACGGCGACCGCCGGTACGTCGAGGTCGGCGGCCACCTTGGGGGTCGTTACGAGCGCGACCGCGGCTCCGTCGCCGACCGGCGCGCAGTCGTAGAGCTTCAGCGGCGGGGCAACCGGTGGCGACCCCAGGACGGTCTCGGCGTCGACCTCCTTGCGGAACTGCGCGCGCGGGTTCGCTACCGCGTTCCGGTGGTTCTTGACGGCGATCTCGGCCAGGTCGCGCTCAGTCGCATCGGTCTCGTGGAGGTATCGTTGGGCCAGCAATGCGTACTGGCTCGGCGCGGTCACGCCTGAGCGCTGCTCGAGCGGGCGGTCGAACGCCGCCGAGAGCGAGTCGGTCGTGCCACCGGTCCCCCCGGCGGACATTTTCTCGACGCCACAGGCTAGGACAGCGTCGTGCTCGCCATTTCGGACGTCCTTGACCGCGTGGCGGAGGGCGAGCGCGCCCGCGGCGGCACACGCCTCAACGCGCTCGGCGGGGACGTTGCGCAGCCCGGCCCACTCAGCCAGCAACGTCCCCTGCATAATCTGGTGTTCGTATTGCTCGGACTGGTTGCCGACGTACAACGCCTCTACCAGCGACGCCGGGTCAGGGAGGCCGTCGAAGGCCTCCGCCAGTGCCACCGAGAACAGGTCGCGTCCCGGGAGGTCCGCGTCGTCGACCTTGGAAGCCCCAACCGCTGCGATGACTGGCTGTGTCATTCCTCCTCTGTTTGCCACGGACGCTAATAGGCTTTGTCTCGCCTGCCCGTTTCTGCCGTCACTCGCCGTCCAACATCTCCCCGGCCGGCCCACGTCTCGGAGCACGCCCGGACCACCCGTCTCGACGTGCCCGCCCAAAATCTTATCAATATTATATTATATTATATTATATTATATTATATTATATTGGTGGAGTGATACACTACCCGGGTATGGAGTCCTTCCCCACTCCCGACGCTATGGGGACGGGCAGCCACCGGCCCCTCGACCGGTCGCAAAACGCGTCCGACATCGTCGGACACACTGTCACGAACGCCAGCGATGTGTCACGTCCGCGCGTCGATAGGTCGGGCCGCGTCGAGAATCCTGGGTGGGGCCAGCTACGGCGGTTCGTCCGCTCACAGTGAATTCGCTCGATCGGCGCTGTATAGTTTCTTGATTTCGCACGTTATGCTGTTAGAGCGCGTAGAGACCACGTGAACTGTTGAGGCTATCGATCACGTTGTTCTTGTCGTGTACTGATGCTAGTGGCTAAATTTTTTTCAAGCAAGAGTGTCTCATATCGGTTCGCCTACTCTCGACAACGTATTTACCGACGGCCTCCACAACGTGCTCGCAGAGGACGGGGAAAGAAGCCAGCACAGCGGCTGATGACGGCGACCAACTACCTCGAGGAGGATAGTGCTACCCTGAAAGAGATCGCTGAACGTTATCGGTACACCGCTGGATGGCTCTCACTGTGGCTTGACCGACTCGAACGGATCGTCAGCGAGCCGTTCGAGGACGTCGTCTACGATGACCACCGTTCCGGTAGACCGTCTGAACTCTCTGAAAAGCATGAACAGTTCGACAAGTCACTCCACAAGTCTCCGCAGAACGTTGGGTTGGGTTTGACGCGCCTACGTGGTCTGTTCCGGTCGCGAGCGCGTACCTTCGTGACAAGTTCGACGTAGAATACCGTGACCGCCACGTCCGTCAATTGCTCTTCGAGACCGGGCTGTCCTAGAAGACAGTCCGGCCAAAGTTTCACACGTCTGACGAACGGGCCCAAGAGGCCTGGCAAGACGGAGTCAAAAAAGCGCGACGACCTGGACGACGACACGATCCTCATATAGATTTAATCACTTATGTCTGTAAGTGTAATTCGATCGACCAGTCCGAGTGTTTCTCGACGAGGCAGAAACACCAAACCAAGACCGTTCAGGATATCTCGGACATCGTTTCAGTAGTATTCAGATGTGTTCTGAAATCAATCATGCCGCGAACCCACCAGTTTGCTGTCGATCTGTCTCCCGACGAACGAGCTGAACCCAAAAAGATGTTAGCAGCTGGGACGCACAAAACGCGCTGGTCTCACGTGTGTTGTCCCTTGCACGCGGATGACGCTTGCGGCGTTGCGGCGATCAATTGCCATGAGGCTGATTGCTCCGCGAGGCCGATCGTGTCTACGAGCGCAAACTCGACGGACGAGTGAACCCCATCTCATCGCGTACAACTCGATGAGATGGCGAGTGGAGTCGTTCTTTAGGGATACCAGGACCAGGCAGGATCTTGGTTTTCGAGGCTGCGAATTACAGCATGCCGCAGATGCCAGTGTGAATGGTCTGCGTCACTTCTGAATCGTGGCTGCATCGGTACGCTATTCGAATCCGGCAACTCGAGCGAACGCTTCCGAAACGAGTATTCAAACCAAACCCCGATCACTCCAACTGACACCTACTGATGCTGGCATACAGTCTTCTCGAGTTCGGTGCTGTACACAGCGCCCTTGGAACGGTTCTCGCACACGCAGGTCCACTCCGTACCGACGTCAAACGATCCTTCTGCGAGAGCGTTCAACCCCTTTCCTCTTGGGCACTCACCAGTCCAAACCGTAGTATCAACGAGCTAACGCACCAGATTGAGGGTATGTCCGTCTAACGTGCGAAGTCAAGGAACTAGACAGTGCCGGAATTCCGTATATTAATGTGCATTAACAAAGGTTAGGTCGGGTTACGGACCCTCCTTTCGGATTATGGATCCATTCCTAGAGATGGTATGGCCCAGCCGCCGGACGGTCCATACCGGGACATGATAGGCGAATTCCGGTCGCCCGCCTTGGGGCCACTGCGGCCGCTCGGCGGCGACGTTCCGGTTGGCGGAGGTTCCCCTGACGGGTCGTGACCTTGCGTATGAACACAACAAGGACTGACCTTGCGTATGAACACAACAAGGACTATACATGCCAATCCCAAACCAGGAGGCATGCAAAAAGAGAGGACAAGGGTGAATGTCGAAGTCGAGAATATCGGAGGAATCGACGAGACGCACGTCGATCTTTCTCCGGGAGTAACCGTCCTCTCCGGGAGGAACGCGACGAACCGAACATCGTTTTTACAGGCGATACTGGTCGCGTTGGGGGGCAACGAAACCGTGCTCAAGGGCGACGCGGATGAGGGGAGTGTTGAGCTGACGGTTGACGATAAGACTTACACGCGGACACTGAAGCGCAAGAACGGGCGGGTCGTTACCGGCGGAGACCCGTACCTCTCGGACCCAGAGATCATGGACCTCTTTGCGGCGCTGCTAGAGGACAACGAGGCGCGCCGAGCCGTCGAACAGGGCGCCGACCTCCGGGAAATAATCATGCGGCCGGTCGACACCGACGAAATCCAGCGGCGCATCGACCAGCTCCTCGACGAAAAAAAGCGGATAACCGAGGAACTGGAGGAGATCGACTCGCTGGCCGACAAACAGACCAAACTCGAAAGTGAGCGCCAGCAGATCGATTCTCGGATTGAGGAAACACAGGAGCAACTGACGGCGAAGCGCGAGGAGATCGAGGCCGCGGACGGCAGCGTTGAGGAGACTCGCAAGGAGACGGAGGAACTCGAGGAGTACATGAGCGACCTGCAGTCGGCCCGTTCGCGCCTCGAAGACGTCCGTCACAACATCGAAATCGAGCGCGAGAGCCTCGCCTCCCTACGCGAGGACAAGGCGGACCTTGAGGACGACCTCGACTCGCTCCCAGAGGCCCCGGAGAGCGAGATAAACGAGATAAACGCCCGGCTTCAGCGCCTGCGTGGTCGGATGGAGGAACTAGACTCGACCATCTCCGAGCTCCAGAATGTCGTCTCGTTCAACGAGGAGATGCTCGAGGACGGCGACAACGACATCATTGATGCGCTCACGGAGAACAGCGATTCGGGCGACGTCACGGATAAACTCCTCGACGACCAGCAGTCAGTAACCTGCTGGACATGCGGATCGAACGTTCAGATGGCCGAGATCGAGGAGACTGTCAACCAGCTCCGGTCGCTCCGCCAGGCTAAGTTCGAGGAGCGCAACGAGATCGACGCAGAGATAGACGACCTCAAGGCCAAACAGCAGGAGTACCGAAACGAACAGCAGCGCCGCGAGGAGATCACGCAGAAGCTCGACCAGATCGCGGAGGAGATCGACAACCGCGAGGACTCGATCGAGCGCCTGACTGAGGACCGCGAGGAGTACGAAGCGGAAGTCACAGATCTCGAGGAGACAGTCGAAGCCCTCCAGGACGAGACCGAAAGCAAGATCCTCGGTCGGCACAAGGAGGCCAACCAGCTCGAGTTCGAACTCGAGCAATACCAGTCCGAGCGCGACCAAGTGGACGAACGCCTCGAAGAGATCGAAGCGCGCCTCGACAGCCGCGAGGAACTCGAGGCTGAGCGCGCCCACATCAAAGAGAAACTGGCCGACCTCCGGACACACGTCGAGCGCATCGAGGAGCGCGCGATCGAGGAGTTCAACACCCACATGGACAACGTCCTCAATGTCCTCGAGTACGGCAACATCGAGCGGATCTGGATCGAGCGCAAGGAGCAGAAGGTCCGTGAGGGACGCCGGAAAGTCCAGAAGAGCGTGTTCGACCTCCACCTCGTTCGGACCTCCGAGTCGGGGGCGACCTACGAGGACACGGTCGACCACTTAAGCGAGAGCGAACGCGAGGTGACCGGGCTCGTGTTCTCGCTTGCTGGCTACCTCACCCACGAGGTCTACGAGGAGGTGCCGTTCATCATGCTAGACTCCCTGGAAGCCATCGACTCGGACCGAATCGCCACGCTCATCGAGTACCTCGAGAACTACGCCGACAACCTTATCGTCGCCCTGTTGCCCGAAGACGCCGCCGCACTCTCGGAGGACTACCACTACGTCGAGGCCGTCTGATGCCACCGACCGCGTGACGCTGGCATCCCATTACGGTTGTAGTGATGTAATGGCCCCGTCGCCCGACGGCAGCTTACACGTCGCACTCACAGCCCTGTTCGTCGAGGAGTTCCGTGACGGACCTGTGCGCGCCACAATCCGTACAGACTACGTCGACTGTGATCAGTACCTCAAACTTGCCGAGGGCGATCACACCCGCGTCGCGGAGCTGTGAGAGGGAGGTCTCCGTGACCGCGCTCAGCCGGCTCTGCAGGCGCTTGATGGTACCGCGGGCCGACTCGACCTGGTCGGCGTTGCCGGTCTCTTTGCTAACACCCCGGCCCTTGGTCAGGTACGTGTATATCGCCTGGTGGGTGACGAAGTCTCCTTCGAGGCGGTCGACGTCAATTCCGTTGCGCTCAAGCGTCCGGCGAACCTGCGTTCGGTCGCCGCTGCTCACGTCCTCGTCGACGAGCGCGCGGTAGGCGGTCTCGACCTCCCCGGTGAGTGGCTGATCGCCGCTCGCCCGGAGTGCCGCTTCGAGGACGGCGAGGTTGAACTCCTCTGCCAGCTTGCGGAGGCTATGGGCCTCGCCGTCAACGCCCAGCCAGCGCCGCTCCAGCCGCTCACCCATCCCCTTGAGGTCGTAGCGTTCGATGACTTTTCCTGCCTTGTAAGTCGGCTCATCCACTCCAGCGTTTGTTCGCGTCATTTTAATGCGGGTACGTACTCACCTGCACTACTAAAGCATTGGCTCGTACAGTCCAGGCGCGATTGTCCCGAAAACCCCAGACGGATGGTTTTCGGGTCCTCGCTGGCTGAGTCCTGCGGTGACGGTTTCACAGCGACATATCTGTCCGACGATGTCGAACGCGTTGGACAGTCTCGAGGTTCCCCGTGTGCTGATAGGTCGGTCAACTAGATATCGGAAACCCAGTTATGGCACGGTACGTGGCCGAATTTCCGGAAAATCGCTCAATCTCCAGTGGGTGGGTGACTGCGTGGACCAGCAATCGGTCCGACGATACCGGACAGATTTATGATGGGGCCGGCCCAATACGGTGGGTATGGCGACCGATGATCCCGTCAACATCAAGGCGACACGGACGAGCTTCCGCGTCGTCGAACTCCTTCACGAGCTCGACGGCGCCGGCGTGACCGAGTTAGCCGACCACTTAGACGCGCCCAAGAGCACGGTCCATGATCACCTGCGGACACTGCACGACCTGGAGTACGTCGTCAAGTTGGACGGCAGCTACCGTATAAGCACGAAATTCCTCGAACTCGGTGAGTACGAGCGCGAAAACATGCTCGTCTACGAGATCGCGAAGCCGGAACTGGACCGTTTGGCCGAGCAAACGGGCGACCACGCGAACCTGATGATCGAGGAGCACGGCAGAGGGGTCTACATCTACAAGAGCACGGGCACTGACGCCGCACGGCTCGACACGTACCCCGGATTCCGGACACCGCTACACTCGACCGCCCTGGGGAAGGCCATCCTCTCGGAGATGCCCGACGATCAGATCCGCGAGATCGTCGACGAGGTCGGCCTCCCGCGGATCACTCGGTACACGATCACCGATCCGGACCGCCTGTTCGAGGAGATCGAGACGATCCGCGAGCAGGGCTACGCCCTCGACCGCCAGGAACGCGCGGAGGGCATCCAGTGCGTCGGCGCGCCGGTCAACGCCGACGGCGGCGACCGCCTGGCGGCCGTCAGTGTCTCCGGCCTCGCCAGCAAGATGCGCGGCGACCGCCTCACCGAGGAGGTGCCGGAGCTGGTCAAGCGAACGGCCAACAAGATCGAAGTCGCGCTAAAGTACTCCTGACGGCCCCGTCCGACAATGTCGGACGGATCACTCCAGGAGCAGAAGGTTGGGGTCCCGAAGGTATGCCTTGACGGCGTTGACGAACCGGGCCGCGTCCGCGCCATCGGCGACCCGGTGGTCGAACGACAGCGAGAGGGTCAGGACGTGCCGGGGGACGACCTCGCCGCTCACGCCGTTGCCGTCGGCCGCCCCGTCGGTCTCGACGACCCTGGGCTTCTTCTTGATAGTCCCGAGGCCGAGGATCGCGGTCTCGGGGTAGTTGACGATCGGCGTCCCGTACTCGCCGCCGACGGCGCCGAAGTTGGTGACGGTGAACGTCCCACCCTGGAGCTCGTCGTGGCCGATCGTCCGGTCGCGGGCCTTCTCGACCAGTTCGTTCGTCCGCTCGGCGACTTCCAGCACTGACTTCTCGTCGACAGCCTCAACGACCGGCACCATGAGCCCGGCGTCGGTCGCGGTGGCCACGCCGATATTATACTCATCCAGTAGGACGATCTCCTCGGCCTCCTCGTCGAGGCGCGCGTTGAAGCGGGGAAACTCCCGCAGCGCGACGGCGACGGCCTTCAGGATCAGTGGCATGTAGGTGAGGTCAACGCCACGCTCGGTCGCCCGTTCGCGGAGTCGCTTGCGGGTCGCCACAAGCTCCGTCACGTCCACCTCGTCGTGATGAGTGACGTGAGGGACGGTGAACTTCGAGCGCTCCATCCGCTCGCCGATGGTCCGCCGGACGCCCTCGTACAGGACGCGGTCCCCGGCCGCAGGTCCCTCGTCGGGGCTCGGCGCCGCTGCCGACCCGCCTGCCGTGGCGAACGCCGATCCGCTCGCCGCCGCTCCGGCGTCGCCCTCGCTCGCTTGGGCAGCGCCGTCGCCAGCGGCGAACTCCCGGACGGCCTCGGCGGTGACGAACGCCTCACCGTTCTGCTTTTCAACCGCCGGCACCCGGTTCAGGTCGACGTCCAGCTCGTAAGCTTGCCCGCGAGTGGCCGGCACAGCCAGCGTCCGCTCGCGGTCGGTCGGGGCCGTCCCGGACGCAGGCTGCGAGCCAGTCGCGCTCGACTGCCCTGCGGTCGTTGCGGGGATCGATTCCACTGCCGCGCCGTCGTCGCTCGGTTCACGGCCTGCCGTGCCCTGTGCAGCGTCCGTGTCACCGTCGTCCGCGTCGTCCGCCGCCGCGCGCACGTCGCCCTCGGTGACGCGCCCGCCCGCATCGGAGCCGGCGACCGACCCGAGGTCGACGCCCAGCTCGCGGGCGAGCCGGCGCACGCGAGGCGGGGCGAACGTCCGGCCGTTGGTGGCCGTCCCGCGGCCGCCGTTCTCGCGCGTATCGTCGCTCGTAGCGGTGACCGCTTCGTCCACTTCGGCTGCGTCAGCATCCCCGCCGTCCGTCGCGAACGTGACGAGGACGTCACTGACGGCGACGACGTCGCCGGCCTCCGCGTGCAGTTCCTGCACGGTCCCGGTGACGGGGGCAGGCACCTCGACGATCGCCTTGTCGGTCTCGACCTCGACGACGGGCTGGTCCTCGGCGATCGGATCGCCGGGTTCGACGAGCCACCGGACGACCTCCGCCTCGGTCAGCCCCTCGCCCACGTCGGGGAGTACGAACTCGACCGTCATGTTAGAACTCGACGGTCTCACGGATGCCGTCCTCGATGCGGGCGGCCTCCGGCAAGTAGTAGTCTTCCAGGGCGTACAGCGGGTAGGGCACGTCGAAGCCCGTGACCCGGGTGACCGGTGCCTCCTGGTAAAGCAGCGCCTCTTCCTGGATAAGCGCCGTGATCTCGCCAGCCAGCCCGCCTGTCTTGGGCGCCTCGTGGACGACGACCGCCCGCCCGGTCTTCCGGAAGGAATCGACGATAGCGTCCCGGTCGATGGGCGAGAGGGTCCGCAGGTCGATCACCTCGCAGTCGATCCCTTCGGCGTCCAGGTTCTCAGCGGCCTCCATCGTCGGGCGGGTCATCGCGCCCCAGGTGAACACCGAAACGTCCTCACCTTCACGACGGACGGCGGCCTCGCCCAGCGGAACCGTGTACGGCTCTTCGGGGACCGTCTCGCGGAACGACCGGTAGATCAGCTTCGGTTCGAGGAAGATCACCGGGTCGGGATCGCGGATGGCCGACGCGAGCAGGCCTTTCGTGTCGTACGGCGTCGAGGGAACGACCACCTTGAGGCCGGCTTCGTGGACGAAGAAGGCCTCCTTGGACTCGGAGTGGTGCTCCGGTGCGCGGATGCCGCCGCCGAAGGGTACCCGGACGGTCAGCGGGCAGGTATACTGGCCGCGGCTCCGGGTGCGCAGGCGTGCAGCGTGGTTGACGATCTGGTCGAACGCGGGGTAGACGAACCCCATGAACTGGATCTCCGGAACCGGACGCATACCGTTGGCGGCGAGCCCGACCGCGGTGCCGATGATCCCTGACTCAGCCAGGGGCGTGTCGACGATGCGATCGCGGCCAAACCGGTCGTAGAGGCCGTCCGTGGCGCGGAAGACGCCGCCGTTCGCGCCGACGTCCTCGCCCAGGACGACGACGCTGTCGTCTTGCTCCATCTCGGTGTGGAGTCCGTCGCTTACCGCTTCGACGAGTGTTCGTTCAGGTGCCGTGTTGTCCGTGCTCATATCAGTCCACCAGCTCTTCATCGCCGAACTCCTCGCGAAGGCGACGCAGGTATTCCTGTTGCTCGGCGACGTTCCACGGCTGTTCGGCGTGGACGTGTTCGAACATCTCGTCAGGGGCTATCGTCACGTTCTCCGCGGCCTCGACGGCAGCCTCGACCTGCTCGGCGTTGCGGCCCTCGATGGCGTCTATCGCCTCGTCGTCGAGTAGGCCCCGCTCGCGGAGGAACGTCTCGAACCGCGGCAGCGGGTCCCGCTCGCGCCACTCCTCGACCTCCTCGTCCTCGCGGTAGGCCGTGGGGTCGTCGGAGGTGTTGTGCGCGCCGATGCGGTACAACAGCGTCTCGATAAGGGTGGGCCGAGCTTGGTCCTCGCCGGGGTCGAGCGCCTTCTCGCGGGCCTGCTGGGTCACCGTGTATACCGCCAGTGGGTCCATACCGTCGACGCGGATGCCGTCGAACCCGTACGCCTGGGCTTTCTGGGCGATGGTGTCGGCGGCGGTCTGCCGCTCGAACGGCGTCGAGATGGCCCACTGGTTGTTCATGCAGAAGAAGATGTTCGGCGTGTCCATCACGCCGGCGAAGTTCAGCCCCTCGTGGAAGTCGCCCTCACTGGTTGCGCCATCGCCGAAGTAACAGACGGTTGCGCTCTCTTCGCCTTTGAGCTTCGAGGCCCACGCGATGCCCGTCGCGTGGGGGATGTGGTCCGCGATGGTGATGCAGATGGGCATCACGTTGAGGTTCTCGGGGATGACGCTTCCCTGCTCGTGGCCCATGTAGTACATCAGGATGTTCTCAAGCGGGAGCCCGTGGGTCACCGTCGCGCCCTGGTCGCGGTAGTAGGGCACGATCCAGTCCTCCTCGGACAGTGCGAAGGCGCTTCCGACAAGCGACCCCTCGTGGCCCAGCATCGTCGAGTAGGTGCCGCTGCGGCCCTGGCGCTGGAGGCTGACCGCCCGCTCGTCGAACGACCGGCACAGCCGCATCTGCGCGTACATATCGACGAGTGTCTCGTCGTCGAGGTCGGGGACGGTTGCGTCGGGCAGCACCGACCCGTCCTTGTCAAGTACCTGCACGTCCATGTCTCTGCGTATCGATTTGCTCATGGTAATGTATGTGGTCCGTCGTTACCAGTCCGGCTGGCGGCGCTCGTAGACCTTCGAGCGAGACTGCTGGATGGCCTCGATGCGCTCCTCGGCGATCTCGTCTGCGATGGTCTGGGTCGGCCGGTCCTCGCGCTCGGCGCGCTCCCCAATGGTCACCATGCGGTCGTAGATGTCGTCGATCATCGCCCGCGCTCGGTCGTGCTTGTAGCCGCCCTTCCGGAGCAGGTCCGTGTCATCGATGGTCCGGCCGGAGTTGGCCAGGTAGTCCGGCGCGTAGAGGATGCCCGCCTCGCGGAGCATCTCGTCGTGACGCTCGACATCGTCGAGTTGGTTGTTGGCCGCGCCGCAGACGATGTCGCACTCCAACCTCGGTATGGTGTCATCGTTGAGGATCATTCCGAGCGCACAGGGCGCGAACACGTCACAGTCGACGTCATAGACGTCCTCGGGGTCGACCGAGCCGACGCCATACTCGTCCTCCATGTAGTCGACCTGCGCCTCATCGACGTCAGCGAGCGTCACCTGGACGCCGTGGTCGGTAAGGTACTTGATGAGGCTTGCACCCATATCGCCGGCCCCCTGGACGGCGACGTGCAGGTCGCTCAGGTTGCGGTCGCCGTCGTAGGCGAGGTCACAGCAGGCCTCCATCGCGCGGAGCACCCCCAGGCCGCCCCCGTGGAAGCCCTCGGGGTGGTCGAACTGCTCGGGTAGCCCAATGATATAGTCGGTCTCCATCCCGATCCAGCGCATCTCCTTGGCGTCGGTCCCGACGTCACCGCCCGTAACGAACCGGCCCTCGAAGCTGTCGACGATGCGGCCGTACGACCGGTAGAGGTCCTCGCTGTCGTGGTCGTCATCCTCGACCCAGATGACTCCCTTGCCGCCGCCCATGTTGATACCCGAGATGGCGTACTTGTAGGTCATCGCCTGAGAGAGTCTGAGGACGTCCTCGAGGGCCTCTTCCTCTGACTCGAAGGCGTATCGGCGCGTCCCACCGGCGGCCGGACCGAGAGTCGTGTCGTGGATGCCGATGATGCCGCGGAGGCCGGTCGCGTCGTCCCTGAAGAACTTTACCTCGTTGTGTCCGTATCTGCCCATCTGCTGGTGTAAGTCACCCATGGCGATACTATTGAACTGCCCAGGCACCCCGTTATAGCTTTCGGTGGTTCTGCGGGCGATCGCGGAAAATTTATCCCGCTGACGGTCGCTATTCCTGTCGATGACGGACGAGCACTTCGAGGACGCGCGTATCGGAAAGCAGGCCAATATCTACTACGACGGCGAGGTCACCAGCCGCGACGTCGAGACGGCCGACGGCCAGCGGAAGACGCTGGGAATCATGCTCCCCGGGGGGTACACCTTCGAGACCGACGACGAGGAGGAGATAGAGATCGTCGCCGGGGAACTCACGGTCGACGTCGACGGCAACGTGAACAGCTACGAGGCCGGCGACGTGTTCACCGTCCCGTCGGACACTACGTTCGGCCTCGACGTCGAGACGGTCGTGGACTACTGCTGTACCTACCGCTGAGTCGGGGTCCACACCGGTATCTGTCGCTACCGCCCTTTCGAGCCCCAGCCGAAGGCGAGCCAGCTGCCGTCGGTGTGCACACCTCGCCGGTCACATAGTCGTCGGGCGTCAGCCGGTAGTTCAGCGCTACCTGGATAGCGCCCAGCTGGGTCGAAGCGTACAGCATCTCGAGGAACCAGTGGGTGTTCTGCAAGAGGACCGCCACGCGGTCGCCCTGTCGACACCAGGTCGGTAGCGCGGTCGAGAAAGACCGACGCGAGCAATTCCTCCTTCATTGCTACGTGTTCGCATATCTTGCGGAGGGTGGGAGAGTGACTTTCATTGGTTCGGCGTTCGGTCCGGTGACGGCCGCTTGTCCAGCCTCACGGGGCGAACGCTTATTATCGCGGGCGGAGAGAAAACCACTGACTCATGAATGACGCGACGGCGGCGGTAGTCGAACGTGTAGCGCATAAAACGTACCATCGGGACATGCAGGGCGAGGACTGGGAGATGTCGCTCGCCATCGACGGCCTCATCTCGACCGGAGAGTCGGAGTTCGTCGAAGCGGCGCGGAACCTCATTGACCGACAGATCGAACTCCAAGGCAGCGAAGGGAAGCTCGGCTACGACGACCCGAAGCCGTGGCTCGATGACGGTGCCCGCGCTCAGTCGGAGTCGTCGGCCCTGGTCAACGGCTGCCTGGAGTTCTACGAGCGAACCGGCGAGGAACGGTACCTCGACGCCGCGCGGAAACAGGTCGAGTTCCTGCTCGAGGACGCCACGCGGCTCGAGGACGGGACCATCTCCTTCGCCTCGGAACCCATCGAACTCTGGGTCGACTCCATCTACCTGGTCGCACTACCACTCGCGCGCTACGGCGATGTGACGGACGACGAGGCCGCGCTTGAGGAGGCAATCGACCACGTCGTCGCCCAGGAGAAGCTGCTCCAGGACCCCTACGAGGACCTCTTTCGCCACGAGTGGCGTGAGACGCCAAATACCTACCCCGAGAGCACCTTCTGGCTCCGGGGTAACGGCTGGGCCGCTGCGGGCATCCTCAACATGCTCGAGTACGTCCCCGACGACCACGAGAACTACGACACCCTGGTCGATAGCTTCCAGCGGGTCTGCGCTGCCATGCTCGACCTGCAGGACGCGAGCGGCTTCTGGCATCACATCCCCGACGATCCGTGGACCGCGAAGGAGGCTTCCGGCACCCTCCAGTTCGCGTACACCTTCCACAAGGGCGTCGAGCAGGGGCTGCTCGGCGCAGACGAGGGCTACGTCGAGGCCGCCGAGCGCGCCTTCGAGGTCTGCAAGGGCGTCATCGACGACGAGGGTGCGGTGACCCGCGTCGCAGTCCCGCCGGGTGGCCCGGACGTCCCCCTCGAAGTCGCCTCCTATGGCCAGGGCTGGTTCCTCTTGGCGGCCGAGCAGCTCCACGGCTAAAACCGCTCGAGGGGGCCGTTTGGCCGCCTCACCGTTAACTCTTTGTCGCTGCCCACGATTCGGAGACGTATGCCTGGAGCGTTAGACGACGTTACCGTTGTAGACTTCTCGCAGCTAGTACAAGGGCCGCTGGCGACGCAGTTCCTCGGCGATATGGGCGCCGACGTCATCAAAATCGAGGCACCCGGCGGCGAGTGGATGCGCCAGTCGTGGTCAATGGCCAACGCCTACGAGGACGGCGTCAATCTTACCTTCCTCACGGCCAACCGGAACAAGCGCAGCGTCGAACTCAACATCAAGGACGACGAGCAACTGGAGGTCCTCTACGACGTCATCGCGGACGCGGACGTGTTCGTCGAAAACCTCCGACCGGGCGTGGTCGACCGGCTCGGCCTCGGCTACGACGACCTCTCGGAGATTAACCCCGGCATCGTGTACTGCTCGGCGTCTGGCTACGGCGAGGAGGGCCCCTACACCGACCGGCCGGGCCAGGACCTCATCATCCAGGGTGTCTCCGGCCTGGCGACGCTCAATGGCCGCGCCGACGACCCGCCGACGCCCGTTGGCCTCCCGCTGAACGACTTTTACTCGGCGGCCATGCTCGCGTTCGCGGCTGTCTCCGCGTTGTACCATCGCGAGCAGACCGGCAATGGACAGCACATCAAAACCGATCTGTTGAGCGCGTCGGTCCACCTCCAGTCGATGGAGATAGACACGTACCTCAATACCGGCGAGCTGCCCGAGCGCAGCAAGACCGGCATCTCCCACCCGTACTATCAGGCCCCCTTCGGCGTCTACGAGACTGCCGACGGACACATGACCCTCTCGTTGACCACGCCCTCCGTCGTCGGCGATGCCCTCGGGATCGATTCGCTCGAGGGCTACGACTCCTGGGAGACCGCCTACGAGCACCGCGACGAGATAAAGCCGCTCATCGAGGACGTCCTCCGCGAGGAGCCGACCGACTACTGGATCGACAAGCTCGTCGAACACGATATCTGGGGCGGTCCCGTCCAGACGATGGAAGAGGTTGTCGACGATCCGCAGGTCGGAGTGAACGACATGATCCGGACCGTCGAGCACGAGGAACTGGGCGAGATAGAGCTCACCGGCGTCCCCTTCCGGATGACCAAGACGCCGCCGGACATCCACGAGGCGCCGCCGGCGCTGGGCAACGCGACCGAGGAGGTCCTGCGCGAGTACGGTTACTGCGAGGCGTTCATCGAGGAACTACAGATGCGAAACCAGGACCGCTGACCGGCGGCGAATGGCCATCTCGAATCCCATGCGACCGCTTTTTCGACCGCGGTCAGTCTCCGTGCGAGGGGATGAGCGAGGCCCGCCCGACCTCGCGGGCGTCGGACTTCTCCAGGGCCGTGCTCACGTCCACTAGGTCGAACTCTGCGTCGATGAGTTCGGCGTAGGGGTAGTCGTCGACGGTCTCTGCGAGGAAGTCCAGCGCCTTCCCGAGGTACCATGGGTCGTAGCGCATCGTCGAGACGACGTCGATGTTCTTCCGGGTGAGCAGCGCCGGATCGAACTCAGCGGTGTGCCCGGGGGTGATATTGCCGATCTCGAGGTACCGGCTGCCGTTCCGGAGCAGGTGCGGACCCTCGGCGAACGCTTGCGGGATGCCTGCGAGTTCGATGGCCACGTCAGCGCCGAGGCCGCCGGTGAGTTCCGCGACGCGCTCGCCGCGGGCTTCCGGCGTCTCGTACTCGCGGAAGTCGACGACGTGGTCGACGCTGAAGCGACGGGCGCGTTCGATGCGGTCGTCGACCCCCTCGACGAGGATGGTCTCGGCGCCGTACTCGTTGGCGACGGCGATGGCGTTCTGTCCGAGGCCGCCGCCGCCCTGGACGACGAGTGACTCGCCGCAGGAAAGGCCGACTTCGTCCAGTCCGAACAGGACCTGCGAGAGCGCGCAGTTGGCCGCGGCGGCGACGCCTGGCGGAATCTCTGTCGGAACCTTGTAGAAGTGCTGCTCGGGGTGGATGTAGTAGTGTGTCCCGAAGGTGCCGTGGAAGTGCGGCCACTGATCAGGGTCCTTCAGCCAGTGCTGGAGCGCGTTCTCGCAGGAGCGGAACTCGCCCGCACCGCAGAACTGGCACTTCCCGCAGGCGATGAAGTACGTCGGCGAGACGAGGTCGCCTTCTTCGATGGGTTCGCCGGCGTAGTCGGTCTCGACGCCCTCGCCGAGGTCGCTCACGTGGCAGAGGGCCTCGTGGCCCAGTACCATCTGGTCGAGCACCGGGTGATTGCCCTTCCAGATGTGCAGTTCCGATCCGCAAACGTTGGCTTGCTCGATTTCGGTCACCAGCGCCCCGGGTTCCGGATACGGGACCTCGTACTCCTTTATCTCGACAGTTTCGGGGCTCTGTAGATACGCGAGCCTACCGGTGGGGCTATCTGCCATAGTACCAACCGAGCCCGCCCCGAGACATATACTCTTCGCCGCAGGGTACTCGTGTGGAGAGCCCGCCCGTCCCCGCGGACCCCCACGACCGCTCAGTCGCGCTGCCAGTCGGCCTCGCGCTTCTCCAGGAAGGCGCTGGTCCCCTCGACCCGGTCTGCCGTCATGAAGGTGTTCGCGAGGACGGTGGCCGCCTCGCTAGCCCCCTCGCGCTCCCCGTTGACGAGGTTCTTCGTCAGTTCGACGGCCAGCGGCGCGCTCTCGATTATCTCCTCGATGCGCTGGTCGACGACGTCATCGACCTCGTCCGCCGGGACGACGGCCGAGACCAGGCCGACGCGGTGGGCCTCTGCGGCGTCGAGCGTCCGGGCGGTCACCATCATTTCGCGGGCCGGCTTGGTCCCGATGAGGTCGGGGAAGCGGAACAGGCCATTCAGCGAACTGACGCCGATCTTCGGCTCGATGAGGCTGAACGCGGCGTCCTCGGTGGCGACGGTGACATCACATAGTCCTGCGATCTCGCAGCCGACGCCGTAGGCGATCCCGTCAACCTTGGCGACGACCGGAGTGTTGATGCGCTCGATGGTGCCGCTGGCCTCGCGGATGTACTCACAGTAGTCTAGCACGTCCGTCGCCGTCTCCAAGTCACGGATGTCCTGGATGTCATCGCCGGCGCAGAAGGCGTCGCCCTTCCCTTCGATCAGCACTGCCCGAACGTCGGGGTCGTCATCAGCGGCCAGCAGCGCCTCGCGGAATTCCTCCCACATCTCGACCGAGACGGCGTTTAGGTGCTCCGGGCGGTCAAAGGTGACACGGCAGACTGGACCGTCGATGTTGCGTACGATGTGCTCGTAAGCCATGGATGGACGTCACTCGCGACGGTCAAATCACTTGTGATGAGGCCGCTGGCCGACGCGATGGGGCGATGTCGGTGGGCGTCGAAAAGCATAAACCCGCACCCACGCACAGCTTTGCTATGGCATCCCAAACCAGCGGACAGTTCATGCTGAACGACGAGCAGCAGGCGATTCGCGCTGCCGTCCGTGAGTTCGGTGAGGCGGAGATCGAACCTGTCGCCAGTGAGTACGACGAGAGCCACGAGTACCCGTGGGACGTCGTCGAGAAGGCGGCCGCCGCCGACCTGGTCGGCCCGTTCATCCCGGCCAAGTACGGTGGGGCCGGCATGGACGTCCTTGAGACGGCCATCGTCACCGAGGAGCTGTGGCGCGCGGACCCCGGCATCGGGGCCGCCATCGACCTCATGGCGTTCAACTCGACGCTATACGTCATGAACAACTACGCCACAGAAGAGCAGAAAGAGGAGTGGTTCTCGGGTATCGCCGCGGGCCAGAAGTCCATCGCCATCGGCATCAGCGAGGCCGCTCACGGCAGCGACGTCGCGAGTATAGAGACCCGGGCCGAGCGGAACGGCGACGAGTACGTCGTCAACGGCGAGAAGATGTGGATCTCCAACGGGTCGATCGCCAATGCCGTCCTGCTGGTCTGCAAGACGGACCCCGGAGCAAGATACGACGGCATCAGCACCATCCTCGTCCCGCTCGATGCCGATGGCGTCACCACGAGCAAGATAGACAACAAGCTCGGGCTACACGCCTCGGACACGGCCGAGATCGTCTTCGACGACGTGCGCGTCCCCGCAGAAAACCTAGTCGGCGAGGAGAACCGCGGCTGGCAGTACTTCAACGAGGCCATGGCACCCGCTCGGGTCCAGGTCGCCGCGCAGGCACTCGGTGCGGCCCAGGGCGCGCTCGACGCCGCCATTGACTACGCACAGGAACGCGAGCAGTTCGGCCAGAAAATCGGCGAATTTCAAGCGATCCGCCACAAGATCGCCGAGATGGCGACGAACGTCGAGGCGGCCCGCTCGCTGACCTACCGCGCTGCGGGCCTGTACGACGCCGGCGAAATCGAGCTGTCCGAGCGGTTCGCGAGCATAGCGAAGCTATTCGCCAGCGACCGCGGGTTCGAGGTGGCCGACGAAGCCGTCCAGGTGTTCGGCGGAGCCGGCTACGTCACCGACCACCCCGTCGAGCGGTACCTCCGGGACGTCCGCGTCACCAAGATATACGAGGGCACCAACGAGATACAGAAGGAGATTATCGGCAACCGCCTGCTTGGGCTGTAAGGGCCGAACCACAACAGTCACGTGACTGCCGGGCGAGCGAGCTAACCATGTCCGATTACGAGATGGAACTCACCGCTCGATACGGCGACAGCGACGCGATGGGCCACATCAACAACGCCGTGTACTCTACGTACATGGAACACGCCGCCACGGCCATGTTCGGCGAACTACTCGACGTTCAGATCGACGAGGTCCCGCTCGCTATCGTCCGCCTCGAACTCAACTTCGAACGACAGATCGAAATCTGCGACACGGTCACGTCGGCAGTCACGGTCACGGAGGTCGGCGAGAAGAGCATAGTCTTCGACCACGAACTCTCCGTCGACGGCGTAACCGTCGCCACCGCCAAGGCCGTCCGCGTGGCGTTGGACGACGACCGCGAGGGCGCGATTCCCGTCCCCGACGAGTGGCGCGAACGGCTCGAATCCAACCGGGAGTGATCACCCCAAAGTCGACGTGGCCGTCGCCACCTGGCAGCGCCATCCGACTATTAGGCGTCGTGACCTCAACCCGCCCGCATAGCCACGATACCCGCCGAGCGGCGGTAGCTAGCCGGACCACGCGGGTCCGGCTAGCTACCGCCGACGCGGCCGAGCACTCCCACGCCGTCCCCTGCTGTTTCGCCTCCTCAAGGACGTCCCTGGACGAGAAACCGAAGGACGTCGACCGGCGCGACCTCCACCGGGTCCGCGACGTCGGCCAAGTCGCCTCTTTGGGCACGCTGTTCCCTGCCGAGGCGGGATGACCGCCACCACAGCGTTCCGCATCGAGGATAACAGTTCCGTCGACCCGTCCTCCGAAAATAACGAAAATCGAGTGAGGGCGCGCGAATGAATCACTCCTTGCAGTATCCCAGTGAGCTACTCTGTTCCGCGGTGCGGAAATCGGGCGAGGCGTCACCCGGTTGATTGTCGGCCGCTGCCCATGTGGCGTTCGCTGGTCGCGCGGCTGTCGCTGGTCCGGTGGCGTCGCTTCTGGGTCGACGGCGGCACAGTCAGCAGATGCAGACCGACGACCCTTCCAGGCCGTCGTAGAGATCGTCAGAGAGATACTTCAGGCCGGTGTCGCAGGCCACCGTGACGACGGTGTCCTCGGGATCTCGCTCGGCCGCGACCTGCCGTGCAGCCGCGACGTTCATCCCGGAACTCGTGCCGACGAGCAGCCCCTCGTCGCGCGCGAGGTCTCGGACGCATTCGATTCCCTCCTCTGAGGGGATTGTGTGGACCGCGTCGTAGCGCCCCTGCTTGACGAGCGGCGGATAGCTGACGATGGCGGTTCCCTCGACGGCGTGGCCACCCGCGCGCCCCTTTGTGAGGACGGGCGACTCCGCGGGCTCTACGAGCGAGACGTCCACGTCCGCGCCACGTTCGGCCAGCGCATTCGACGTCCCCATCGCGCACCCGCCTGTGCCGACTATCATGACGAACTCGTCGACGCCGGGCCGCTGGTCGAGTATCTCCGCGCCAAGTTCCTGGTACCCCGCCAGCTGGTCGGGGTTGTCGAACTGGTTCGTGAAATACGCGCCGGTGCGTGCCTGGAGGTCCTCGGCCGCCGCCTGCAGGTCGTCGAACAGGCCGTCGTAGGACTCCCCGTTCGGCGTCTCGACGACCTCGAGGTTCGCTCCCAGCGCCGACATCGACGCGCGTTTCTCCTCAGCCACGCAGTCGGCGGTCACGACGTGCATCGGGTGGTCGAGGACCGCGCAGACGAACGCGAGGCTCGTCCCCGTGCTCCCGCCGGTGAACTCTACGACCGGGTCGCCGGGTTCGAGGTCGCCGCGCTTCCGGGCCGCCTCGATCATCGCCAGCGCCATCCGGTCTTTTAGGCTGCCCGTGGGATTGGCGCCCTCCCACTTCACATAGATCGACGCGCCGCCGTCGGGCCTCATCGAGGGCAGTTCCACTACCGGCGTCTCACCGATCGCTTTGAGCGTGTTGGCGTACTCCATGGTATCTAGTCGCATAAATCGGTCGTAATGGTCATCAAACTACCGGGGCGAACCACGTCACGCGATGCAACGCCGGGTCCAAGCAACCTTTTTGAACGGGCCAGTCGACTACTTAGGAAATGAAAGCAGTTGGTTTCCACGAGCACGGACCGCTCTCGAACTACGACCTCCTTACCGTGCCGACCCCTGAGGTCGACGACGACGAGGTCCTGGTGGACGTGAAAGCGTCGGCGCTGAACTACATGGACCTGTTCGCTGTCCGTGAACTCGACCACTACGTCCCGCAGTACCCCTTCTGGGGTGGCGGCGACGTGGCCGGGGTCGTCGCCGAGGTCGGGGCCAACGTCACCAGGTGGTCGGAGGGAGACCGCGTCGTCGCCGTCCCTTTCATCTCCTGTGGCGACTGTCGGTTCTGCGTCCGTGGCGAAGAGATGCTCTGTGAGGAGTTCACGATGATGGGTGAGATGCGACGAGGCGGCCACGCTGAATACGTCGCCATGCCCGAAAAGAACCTGATTCCGATCCCGGACGACACCGGCTTCGTGACGGCGGCCTCAGTCCCGGTCGCCGGCGGCACGGCCTGGCGCGCACTCGTCCCCCGGGCGGCGGTCCAGCCAACGGAAGACGTCCTCGTCGTCGGCGCGACCGGCGGCGTTGGCACCTTCTCCGTTCAGATCTGCAAGAACGTCCTCAACGTGGACACCCTGTACGCGACGACCAGCAGCGAGGAGAAGGCCGAGTTCCTCCGGGACCTCGGCGTCGACTACGTCGTGAACTACACCGAGGAGCGCTTCGACGAGGCCATCTGGGAGCTGACGGACAAGCAGGGCGTCGACGTCTGCTACAACAACGTCGGCGGCGACACGTGGGTCAAGTCGATGCGGACGCTGCGCTGGGGCGGTCGGCTCGTCACCTCCGGGGCGACCGTCGGCCCGAACCCGGCGACGGAGATCCGCCAGCTCTTCATGCGCCAGCTCGATGTGGTCGGGAGTTCCGGGGCCAATTCCTACGAACTCGCCGAACTCTACGAGTACGTCTGGTCGGGCGACGTCGAGCCGGTCATCGACGACACGTTCCCCCTCGAGGAGTACATGACGGCCTTCGAGCGGATGGACGACCGCAAGCTCTACGGGAAGGTCGTGTTGACCCAGGAATGAGCGCCGGGCGAACTGTTTTTGTGGCGGGCCGCCGTCCCGCCGGTATGAACGACGCTATCGACCACGTCGTCTACGCCGACCGGGACATCGAGCGCATGCGCGACGCCTTCGCGGCGGCGGGCCTGCCGCCGCAGTATGGCGGCGAGCATTCCAACGGCGTGACCCACAACTACACTGTCGGCTTCGAGAACGGCTCGTACGTCGAACTCATCTCGAAGCTTGACCCTAACGTGGAGTCGCCGTGGTGGGACGTCCAGATCGACGGGGACGCCGGCCCCGCCGCATGGGCGCTGTTCGTCGACGACATCCACGAAAATACCGAGCGCATCGCCGACCAGGGCATCGCTGTCGACGGTCCCACTCACTACCAGCGCGAGCGCCCGGATGGCAAGCTCGTTGAGTGGGACCTCACCATCGTGGGCGACCGTGAACTCGGGACCGCCGTCCCCTTCCTCGTCAGCGACCGGACGCCCCGCGAGCGCCGGGTGAACATCTCCGACGAACTAGCTGCCCTCCCGCTGGACGGAGTTGTTGAGGTCGTGGTCGGCGTGCCCGAGATCGACGACCACGTGGACCACTACCGCTCGCTGTTCGACTGCGGCGCCCCGACCCGGGTCGACCACGACAGCCTCGACGCAACGCTGGCGCGGTTCCCTGAGACGCCCGCGACCCTCGCCGAACCGCATGGGGCCGATGGCTGGCTCGGTGAGCGCGTCGCGGAGTTCGGGCCGCTACCCTGCGCGTACCTCCTCGGGACGGACGACCCGGTCGCAGCGGCCGACCACGTGGATTGCGGAGACCCGACCGCCTGGGGTGACGACGAAATGCGGTGGGTGGACCTCGAGCTACCCGGACGGGTCGGCGTAATTGATCGCACGACGCCCTGGTGACCACCCTCCTCTCTGACGCGAATCCTGACGTTCGGTCGCCGTCCCGCGCGTCCAGGTACTCCCGGGCGGCGAGGTGAATGGGCTCCTCAGGGCCCTCCACACGGTCGACCCGGAGCGGCGTAATCTGCCCGTCAAAGAGATCGAGGGCGTGCCCAGTCGTACCGGGCAATGAATGCTAAGCGGACTATTGTCTCGAACTCCCGACCGATCGCAAGCTACTGGCGAAACGACGCGACCGTCGCAGGCCCAGCGGGCGGATACTTATATTAGGCCTCCGGACGCAGGTGCCGAAGAGTACACGATGGAACAGAAGGAACTCGGTTTCTCGCCCTGGTGGCTCGTCCTCGTCGCGGCCGCGGCAATGGGAGTCGCCGGCACCTACCAGTTTGCCTGGTCGTCGATCAGGCTCCCGCTGGAGACGCGTCTTGGCGCGTCGGAGGCGGCCATTGGGACCGTCTTCACGCTGTTCGTCGTCTCCCAGACGACCGTCCAGTTTCCGGCCGGCTGGGTCCGCGACCGCTGGGGCCCGAAGCTCCCGATGCTCGCCAGCACCGTGCTACTCGCTGGCGGATACGCGGGGACGGCCCTCGCCGATTCCATCTGGGGCGTCTACCTGTTCTACTCGCTTGGCGGTATGGGCGTCGGCATCGTCTACTCTGTCGCCGCCAATACGCCGGTAAAGTGGTTCGATGACCGTCGCGGGCTGGCGACCGGCATCGCCATGGTCGCCTATAGCGGCTTGAGCTTCGTCCTGATCCCGTTCGTCCGCCAGTTCATCGTCACGGACTTCGTCGGGACGCTACTCAGTCTCGGTGCGCTGGCGGGCCTCGTCGCGCTCGTGGCGGTCCCCATCCTCCGCGACCCGGCGGCGCTCACGGCCGGCGACGCGGAGACCGACGGCGGTGCTGACGCGACCGGCGCAGACGCCGAGCCCGCGACCGAACCGGGTGACGCGGACACGACTGACAACGTGGACAAGGGGTACACCTGGCGTGAGGCCGTCCAGACCTGGCAGTTCTGGCTGCTGTACGGCATCTTCGTGATCGTCAACGGCGTGACGCTGATGCTCATCGGAAAGATCATCGCGTTCGCCGCGAACGCAGGCATCTCCGCCGGGGCGGCCACCGGCGCCGCCTCGTTGGTCGCACTCGGCGACGCGTTTGGCGTCGTCATCGTCGGCGGGCTCTCCGACCAGTTCGGCCGCGAGCGGACGGTCGGCGTCGCGCTGACCCTCTGCGGCGTGGCGCTCGCCGGCCTGGTCACCGTCGCCGAGGCCGGGATCGCGCCGACGTTCGTCGCCCTCGCTGCCGTCGCGGCGTTCCTGCGCGCACCCCCGTACGCCATCTTTCCGAGCCTCGTCGGCGAGTACTACGGGCGGGCCCACTCCTCGGCGAACTACGCAGTGCTATACTCCGCGAAGCTCTGGGGCGGCGTCGCCGGCGGCACCGTCGCCAGCGGTCTCGTCGTCTCCATCGGCTGGAACGCCACCTTTCTGCTGGGCGGCGTCCTCATCCTGGCCGCGGGCCTGGCCACCTTCCTCCTCCGCCCGGTCCGGGCCAGTCCGGCCTGAGGGCGGGCCGGTCCAGCCGTTCCCTGGCGACCCTCAGTAACTCAGCCCCAGCGAGTCGCCGTCGTCGCTGCGCTGGGCCTCCCGGAACGCCCGGAGGTCGTCGAAGAACTCCTCGGCGTTGTCGCACAGGCGCTCGATCAGTTCCTCTCCCTTCTCGGCGCTGGCCTTGGTGGGGTCGCCCTGGTGGCCGAGAGCATCCTCGGGCCAGTCGTGGCGCGACTTCGCGGTCATCACCTTGTCGTCGAGGTTGATGTAGTCGTTGGAGGTGAAGCGCGTCCATCCTCCGCCGGACTGCTCGACGAACTCCTCTTCCTTGAGGAGACTGGGGTGCTTGTGCATGATGAACGAGGTCTCGAACTCGCCACCGTGGAACCCGGCCTCCGGGTCACACTCGCGCATCTCGCGGTAGATCTGCACTCCGAACAGCACGAGGTCGATCGTCGCGAGGAACGCGTCGGGGTGATCATCCTTGACCGCGTCTGACGCCAGCTCGATCGCCGAATTGTTGGCCATCCGGTGGCCGTTGACCGTAATTATGTTCTCGACGCCGTGAGAGAGCAGGCTCTCGTAGACGTCTGTCAGGACGGCGACGACGGTCTCGCTCGACAACGAGATGGTCCCGGGGAACGCCAGGTGGTGGTCGGCGTCGCCGTACCAGATGGGCGGCGCGGCGAGCACGCCCGTCCGCTCGGCGATCTCCTCGGCCATGTCCTTCGCCTGGTAGGCGTCCACCCCCAGCGGGAGATGTGGGCCGTGCTGCTCGGTCGAGCCGATCGGGACGATCACCGTCGGGTGGTCGTCGGTCTCGACGTACGCCTCGAAGTCCTGCCACGTCAGTTCCTGCATCCAGACCGTGTCGTCGGATACTGCCATAGGGGCCCCGACGCGCGCAAGCAGGTAAAAGCTACGGCGGGGACGTTACTCCTCCGGTTCGAGGTTCGTCTCGACGTCGTGGTCCCTGTAGGCGTCGCGCAGCGTTATCTTGTCAAACTTGCCCGTCGCAGTCCGGGGAATCTCGTCGACAAACCGGATCTCGTCGGGCGTCCACCACTTCGGGTAGTCCGCCCGGATCCGCTCGCGCAACTCCTCGCGGAGCACGTCGGGGTCGATCGTCGCGCCCTCGGCAGTGACGACGAACCCCAGCGGACGCTCCTGGTAGCGATCGTGAGGGACGCCGACGACCGTCGCCTCGCTGACGGTGTCGTGGCCCATCATCGCGTTCTCCAACTCGACGCTGGAGATCCACTCGCCACCGCTGTTGATGATGTCGTTGTCCCGGTCAACGAGCGTGACGTACCCCTCGGCGTCCACTGTGACGAGGTCGCCCGTCGCCAGCCACTCGCCGCCCTCGCCGCCCCTATCGCCCCCGGGGTCAGCGGTTAAATCCTCGGCGTTGGCTTCGGGACACCGATAGTACTCGGTCGTCACCGACGGCCCGCGGACGTACAGCTCGCCCACCGTCGCATCGTCCCACGGCACCTCGTCGCCGTCCTCACCGACGACCTGGAACTCCAGCCCGGGGACGATCCGGCCCTGCTTCTGGCGCTTTGTGTACCGCGTCTCGGCGTCGGCGGCCGCGATGTCCGGCGGCAGGTGGGCAACCGTCCCGATGGCGGTCAGCTCGGTCATCCCCCACGCGTGTAGCACCTCGACGCCGTGTTCCTCGTCGAGCCGGCGGATGAGGCTCTCAGGAACCGGTGCGCCGCCGGCGACGATCTGCTCCAGCGACGAGATGTCCGCGTCGTGGGTCTCCAGGTACTCCAGCAGGTCGATCCAGATGGTGGGGACGCCGGCGGTCAGCGTCACGCCTTCCTCCTCGATGAGCCGGGTGAGGTCGGCCGAGTCTGGGGATGGCCCCGGGTAGACCTGCTTTGCGCCGGCGGCCGTCGCGGCCCAGGAGAACCCCCAGCCGGTCGAGTGGAACATCGGGACCAGCGGCATCACCACGTCGGCGTCCGTGATGCCGAGCATCTGGGGCGTCAGCGTGCTCATCGTGTACGACCAGATCATCTGCTGGGTGTACTCGACGCCCTTTGGCTTGCCCGTGGTGCCCGAGGTATAGCACATTCCAGCCGGCTGGTCCTCGTCCACGTCGGGCCAGTCGTAGGACGGCTCGTGGTCCGCGAGGAACGACTCGTAATCGACGACCGGGTCCAGGGAGGTCTCGGGGACTTCGTCGCCCATTACCACGTACTGCTGGACGCTCTCGAAGGCCTCGCTGTCCGCCAGCGCCTCCAGGGTCTCGCGCTCGTGGGGGTCAACGAACAGCAGGTCGTCTTCTGCATCGCCGACGATGTACTCGACGTGGCTCTTTGGCAGATTCGGATTGATCGTGTGCAGTTGCGCGCCCATGCATGGGACTCCGAAGTACGTCTCGAAGTGGCGGTGATGGTTCCAGCATAGCGATGCGACGCGGTCGCCAGGGCCGATATCCGCGGCCGCGAGCGCATTCGCCAGCCGTGCGACGCGGTTACCGTAGGTGCCGTAGTCGTAGCGGTGGACCGCGTCGTCGGTCCGGGAAACGATCTCGACGTCGGGGTACAGCCGCTCCGCACGCCAGAGGAACGGGCGAATCCGCTGATCAGTACCGACCATGTCTCCCCATCGCAGGACTGGACGAAGAAAGTATGGGTCCCAGCCGCTGGCGTCAGCGCAGCTCCAGCGAGTTGAGGACGCAGTCGGTTGCCATCCGCGACTGGGTCTCGTGCTCGCGCGCCGAGTACTCCGGCTGGAGGGCGACCAGCTCCTCGCCGACCGCCTCGCGGGTGGCCGCCAGGTCCTCGTCGTTGGCCGCGTACAGCTCCGGCACCCGCTCGCGGAACGTTGCCAGCCGATCGCGTGCCCGCTCGAACGCCCGGTCCACGTCCGGTCGTACGCCGACGTGCGAAAGCACCAGCATCTCCGCGTCGAACGCCGCTAGCCGGTCCATGCTCGCCGCCACCTGGTCGAAATCGAACTTCGGCAGGGTCGTCGGCGGCACCCAGGTGTCGGCCGCCGGGTAGTACCGCCCCAGCGCCTCGTTGGCGAACAGCAGGCCCGCCTCGGGGTCCCAGACGGAGACGTGGTCGGGCGAGTGCCCCGGCGTATGGACGATCTCCAGCGTCCGGTCGCCCGTGTCTATCTCGGTCCCTGAGTCGGGGACAGCTTGGACGCGCTCGGCCGGAAGCGGCCCGTCTGGGGCGCCTACCTCCGGGAAAGCCTCGGCCAGCGCTTCGCGGGAGCTCTCGACGAGGCGGTCGAACCGGCCGGGGTTGGTGAGCCATTTGGTCATCGACTCGTGGAGGTACACCGTCGCGTCCGGAGCGGCGTCGACCAGCGCCTGCGCACCGCCGGAGTGATCGAGGTGGGCGTGGCCCAGCACGACGTGTTCGACGGCCATCGGATCGACGCCTGCCTCGCGGATCCCGTCAAGGAGCGTCTCCGACGCAGCCGCGACCCCAGTCTCGATCACCGTCGGCCGCTCGTCGTCGAGGAGGTAGGCCACAATCGTCCCCTCGAAGGCGAGTTCGATCCCGTAGACATCCGGTGCGACGCTGAATGTGTCCATGTACCACGGGTTCGCGCAATTGGCTGAAAATCCTTTCGCCGCCCCATAGTTTTATTCTGGATCCTTCGCAAGAGGTGACGTATGCAAGACTCCCTCAACGGGAAGACAGCCATCGTAACGGGTTCGAGCAGCGGCATCGGCATGGGCATCGCGGAGGCGTACGCTGAGGCGGGCGCGAATGTCGTGACGAACTCACGTTCCCAGGAGCGCGCCGAATCGACTGCCGAGGACATCCGTGCGGCCGGCGGGACAGCGCTGGCCGTCGAGGGCGACATGAGTGATCGGAAGGACGCTCAGGCTCTCGTGGACGCCGCCGTCGACGAGTTCGGCGGCGTGGACGTGATGGTCAACAACGCCGGCGTCTCGAACATAAGCCCGGCCCTGGAGATGACCGAGGAGGAGTGGCGTGAGGTCATCGATGTGAACCTGACCGGCGTGTTCTTCGGCGCACAGGCCGCCGGCCAGCAGATGGTCGAGCAGGACGGCACCGGCCAGATCATCAACATCTCCAGCATCTTCGGGAGCATCGGTGTCCAGGGCCGCGGTCCCTACAACGCCTCGAAGGGCGGCGTCAACAACCTCACGCGGGCACTGGCGGTCGAACTCGCCGAGCACGACATCCAGGTGAACGCCCTCGCGCCCGGGTTCATCCGCACGGAACTGGACGCCCAGACCCGCAAGTCCGGCGATGACGACGAGACCCTCGACGAAGACGACTGGCCCTACTACGGCTACGATGACCAGCACATCCACAACCGCAACCCGATGGGCCGGTTCGGGACGCTGGAGGAGATGGCCAACTGCGCGCTGTTCCTTGCCGCCGGCGACCACTACATGACCGGCGAGATCATGCACGCCGACGGTGGCTGGCTCGCCTTCGGCTGGGGCTCGAAGAGTCGGTAAGTCGGTCGCGGACGCTCGGCACCGCTAGTTCGTGTTGATACGTTCGCCGTCGACCACGAGCGACTCACCGTTGACGTACCCGGCCATGTCACTCGCAAGGTAGAGGGCGGCATCGGCGACGTCCTGCGGTTCGTCTCACCGCCCGGGTGGGGCGACCTCTCTGGGCGACCTCCCAGTAACGTTCGCTCATCTTCGAGCCAACGATAGGGACGTCCTCGGTCGTCGTGGGCATCTCGATGACCCCAGGATGGCGTTGGTCCGCATCCCTTTGGGACCCAGCGCGACGGCCAGCGAGTAGGTTAGCAGCCGCACCGAACCCTTCGACACGCAGTAGTGGGTGCTCAGCCGAATCTCGGAACTCGGCGTCACTGGAAAGGGTCGCGATAGCGCTGCCGTTGCCCGCGTCGAGGATGGCGCTCGGCTGCGACCGGCGTGCCGACGAACGTTAGTAATCCCGTACGTTCATATCAATAGTTTGGGAGCCGAGATACGTCTCGGCTTTCGGGCGTGTCCCGGGGGTCCGGAGGGAAGTATAAGTGCTACCGTAGCGAATCCGGAGTGTATGTCTCAGGAGCGAGATCTGCGCATCCTGCTCGACCACGTCGGGCTGGCGGTCGAGGATGCCGACACCATCGAACCGATCCTCAAACTGCTCGGGGCCAAAACGCTGGTCGACGAGGAACTGGACTTCCTCGGCTCCCGGTGGCTTTACTACGAGATCGGTCCAGAGAGCCGAGTGGAATTGCTCGTCCCGATTGAGGAGGGGACCTTCCTGACCGACTTCATCGAGAAGTCCGGACCGGGCCTGCACCATGTCACCTTCGAGGTCGCCAACATCGACGACTTCACCGCCCACCTCGAGGAGAACGGCGTCAGCCTGGTCGACCGGACCCAGCGGCCCAAGTACGACGAGGCGTTCATCTCGCCGCGGGAGACGGGCGGCATCCTCCTCCAGCTGATCGAGTACGAGGCGGGCTACGCCGAGAAGTACGCCGCCGACGAGGTCGGTGCGACCATCTTCCCGCAGGGCGAGCGCCTCTCGGACCGGTAGTCCTCACCCTCGTGGAACGCGGCGACGAGCCGCTCGCGCTTCTCGGTGGCGAACTTCTCCCACCAGAGGTCGGCCTCGCGCTCGGCGGCCGTCTCGGGGTCCGCGTCGGGACGCGTCGTTGAGTAGCCCCCGCGCTAGCGCCTGCTCAGCGTCTACGTAGTCGGCCGTATAGACGAACTCCCTGGCCACGGTCTCCCCGAGCAGAACGTTGAGACGATCGCCGACAGCGTCAAGACGACCAACGAACGCATCAAGCACGTCGCCGCGACCAACGAAGAACAGACGGCGATGATCGATCAGATCGCCCAGAGCATCACGACGCTCGAAGACGAACTTGAAGACCCCTATGTCCCGTCAGTCCTCGTCGGTCTTGATGTCCGCGGACAGGCCCTGTGCCATCTCGATGTCTTTGGAGTTGTTCACCGTCCAGGCGGTACGGTCGGTGACGGCCTCGATGGCCTCACGGGCACTGGGCGAGCCCTTTCCGGATTTCTTGACGCCGCCGAAGGGGAGCTGGACCTCCGCGCCGATGCAGGGCAGGTTGGCGTAGGCCAGGCCGACCTCTGCGTGGTCGCGGTAGTAGTTGATCTGTCGGTAGTCCTCGCTGACGATGGCCCCGGAGAGGCCGTAGGGCACGCTGTTGTGGATCTCGACCGCGTCCTCGATGTCACCGTCGTACTCGACGAGCGCGACGTGCGGGCCGAAGACCTCCTCCTTGATGCAGCGCAGGTCCGGGCTGTACTCGGTCTCGTAGACGAATGGACCGACCCAGTACCCCTCCTCGTGGCCGTCGGGAATCTCCGAGACGTCAAGTTCACTACGGTCGACCAAGACGTTCACGCCCTCCTGGCGCGCCAGGTCATTGCACTTGTGGAACTTCTCGACCTGCCCCCGGTCGACGACAGGACCCATGAAGGTGTTCTCGTCAAGCGGGTCGTCGACGGCGACCTGCTCGGCCATCTCGACGAATCGCTCTTTGAACTCGTCGTAGACGTCCGTGTGGACGATGAGGCGTTCACTGGAGACGCAGCGCTGGCCGGTCGTCTTGAACGAGGACATGACCGCCGAGTGGACGGCGACGTCGAGGTCGGCCTCGTCGGTGATGATGATGCCGTTCTTCCCGCCCATCTCCAGGGAGACCTCGCGGCCCGCTTCGCCGCCAAGCTTGTCGCCGATCTCGTGGCCGACCTCGGCACTGCCGGTGAACAGGACAGTCGGCACACGGTCGTCCTCGACGATGGCCGCACCGGCGTCGCCGTACCCCTGGACCATGTTGAATACGCCGTCGGGAATGCCGGCGTCGTCGAACATCTCGGCGATGATCTGGCCGCACCACGGTGTCTGCTCGGCGGGCTTCCAGACGACGGTGTTGCCTTCGACCAGCGCGATAGCCATGTGCCAGAATGGGATGGCGACGGGGAAGTTCCAGGGGGTAATGCAGCCGATGACACCCCGCGGCTGGCGCCGCATGTACGAGTCCTTGCTTGGAATCTCGCTCGGGACCACGTCGCCGTGAGGGTGCCGGGCGTTGCCGGCCGCCCATTCGACCATGTGGTAGGCCTCGACCACGTCGGCCGTCCCCTCACTTATTTCCTTGCCGCACTCCTTAGTGACGATCTCCCCGAGTTCGTCCGTGCGCTCGCGGAGTTCGTGGTAGATATCCCACAGGTACTCGGCACGGTCAATGTAGGAGAGGTTGCGCCACTCCTCGAAGGCCTCATCCGCTGCGTCGACCGCCCGGTCGACGTCCGACGGCGTCCCCCGCTGGAACGTTGCAATAGCCTCGCCGGTTGCCGGGTTGACGCTCTCGAAGGTCTCAGGGCCGTCGCCGGCTACCCATTTGCCGTCGATGTAGTGTTTGTAGGAGTCGTCTGCCATGCACGTCTCATAGGGTAATGACCTGATAATGGTTGTGATTTCGAACGTCTGACCACCTGTTTGCGGACTGGATAGTCACCGGCCGTCCGGCGGCCGCGGGCTGGTCAACGCGCTCATGCTGATCGTTCAGGCTGCGACGACAGGGATGGCCTCCTCGGGGTTGATGCGGACCACCAGCCGGGTCTCGCCCTCGCCCATCTCGGCCATATAGTCGTCGATGTCCATGTACCGCTTGCCGAGTTCGTTGATATGTTCCTCAGCCCCGTCCTCGGTGATTTCGATGACCTTACCTCGGACCGTGAGGTAGCGGTATGGGTTCTCGGGGTCGATGACAGTAAGCGCAACCGTCGGGTCGTTGCGCATGTTCCGGACCTTCCGTCGGCCATCGGCCGTGTTGACGAGGAGGTGCTCGCCGTCGTAGTCCACCCAGACCACGGTCGGGTGCGGGGTGCCGTCCGGGTCCACAGTCACCAGCACGGTGTGTGACGGGCGCTCGAATAAGTCGGTGAAATCGTCGGGAATGATCGTCACGGTATGCCTTTCACACGGGGGGGTCATCAAGGTTGCATTTTACCGTGTTGAACAAGAGACTGTATCGGGGTAAGGTCGATTGCTTGGGCTTTCAGGGCGTCAGTGACGGATTCAGGATATCAGAAGAGGAAGTAACTGTCACTAGCAGTATTTGCTAAACGGTCAGAACTATGGTATTTGAGCTGCTTTGATTAGGTGACGACGGTAATGCTTCTCCCGGATACGTCCGAAGAAGAGGAGCAGGCGGTAAGCCCTAACTCGCCGCCTGCGTGAAGTTATGGCCGATACATTTCCGTGTCTGCTCGCCGTCGTCTTGCTTCAACAGCGAGAAGCCCCTCTTACTCATCCAGTGCTGGTAGTAGTCGTTATCGTCCATTCATGCGTTGTGTGCCTTCTGCAACGGCGTCTGTTCGCGATGCTTGATCAATGGCCGCGTTGATTCGGAGCGACACTCCTCGCGGAGGACGCTCTACAAATAATTCGCGTCAGCAGCTAGTACTCGCAGGTCTTATGTCGGAGCACGGAAGACCTGCATCCCGACGTGACCGTCCCAACTCTTCCGTGTCGTGGGCATCCTTGATCGCCAGCGAGTTCACGTCGATCAAGTCGTCGTCTTCAGCGTCTGCAACGAGTGATTTGATCGGTTTCGGTAATGGTGGCTGGTTGGCCTCGCTGAAATCCACTGGCGTCGATGGTGACTTCTCCGGTCCAGCCAGCCTGTTCCGCCGAAGTGCGGAGAGGCTGTGCGGAGAGGCTGCGTAGTTCGCGCATGTCGAATTTCCGCTCCCACCGACAGAGTATCTGATCGGGCAGTTTGTCGAGATTTATACTATCGGCTGAATCTTTTTCAAGCAAGAGTGTCTCGTATCAGTATGCCCACTCTCGATAACGTATCTACTGACGACCTTCGCAACGTACTCGCGGAGGTCGAGGGAAAGAAGCCAGCACAGCGGCTGATGGCGGCGATCAACTACCTCGAGGAGGACGATGCTACCCTGAAAGAGATCGCCAATCGCTACGGGTACACCGCTGGATGGCTCTCACGGTGGCTTGACCGACTCGAACGGCTCGCCGACGAGCCGTTCGAGGACGTCGTCTACGATGAACACCGTTCCGGCAGACCGTCCAAACTCACTGAAGAAGAGCATGAGCAGTTCGTCGAGATACTTCATGAGTCTCCACAGGACGTTGGATTTGAGGCACCCGCGTGGTCTGTTCCACTCGCGAGCGCATACCTCCGTGACGAGTTCGACGTGGAATACTGTGATCGCCACGTCCGACGATTGCTCTCCGAGGCCGGGCTATCTTCCAGGACAACCCGGCCAAAGTTTCACACGTCCGACGAACGGGCCAAAAAGGCCTGGCAAGACAGGGTCAAAAAAAGCGCGACGACCTGGACGACGACACGATCCTCACGTCAGTCCACGATCGAGCGAACGCGGGGGTACATCGTCTGCCCCGACTGTGGGTTCACGTCCCCGCACAGCGCGGATTGAGATTACGGAACCTCGGGTAGCTCGTCGACAAAGTGGATCGCACGCGGCCGCTTATAGTCCGCCACGGCCGTCTGCTCGTAGCGCCAGTAGTCCTCGATGTCGTCCTCGGTGAGTGACTCGTCGGCCGGAACAACGTACGCGACGATGCGCTCGCCCAGGTCGTCGTCCGGCTCGCCAGTCACGGCGCAGTCCGCGATGTCCGAATGGGTCCGGAGCGTGCGCTCGACTTCGAGGGGGTAGACGTTCTCGCCGCCGGAGATGACGACGTTGTCGATGCGGTCAAACATGTAGTAGCGACCGTCCTCACCCAGTAGCGCGATGTCGTTGGTGTAGAGCCACTCTCCGTGGAGCGTCGCCTTGGTCTTCTCCGGTTGCTCGTAGTAGCCGTGCATGAGCTTCGGCGCGCGGACGATGAGCCGGCCGCGTTCGCCCGTCTCGACAGTGTCCGTCGGCGCAGCGTCCTCGCCCAGTTCGATCAGGCGCACGTCTACGTTGAGGAACGGCTTCCCGATGCAGTAGTCGTCCGGTCGGGCTGCGGGTATCGTCGGGTCCCGGAGGGTTACCATTCCCGTCGTCTCCGTGAGCCCGTAGACGTTGTAGTTGTGCTCGCTGAGTTCGGTTGTGATCCACTCGGTGACGTCGTCGGGGACGGGCGCGCCGGTGCTCAGGACGAGGCGTAGCGACGAGCAGTCGTACCCATCCGCGCCGACGGCCATCAGCCGCTTGAGGTGGGTGGGCACCCCCAGCATGACGGTGATCGATTCCGACTCGAACAACTCGAGCGTCCGCTCGGGATCGAACTGTGGCTGCATGACGTTCGTCGCGCCGACGAGCACGTTCGGCACCAGCACATTCAGGTAGTCTGCCGAGTGGAACATCGGCGCGACGTGCAGCACCCGATCCGTGTGCCAGTAGTCGAACTCGCTCAAGCAAGCCATCGCGTTGGCCCACACGCTCCGATGGTCGGTCTCGACAAGCTTCGGCCGCCCTGTCGTCCCCGAGGTGTGCATCATCACCGCGAGGTCCGTCGGGTCGACGTCGCCGTCGTCCGGTGCCGTCGCCGGCGCGTCCGTGCCCAGAGCTGCAAAGGGTTCGCCCAGGTCCGGATTGGCTCCCGTCGAGAAGTAGTATTCGACGGGTGTCAGGTCGGACCGGACGTCCGCGACGCAGTCTGCCACTTCCTCGTCGTACAGCAACACGGACGTCTTGGCCGTCGTCACCAGGTGGACGAGGTCGTCAGGCGAGAGCCGGAAGTTCATCGGGACCGCGACGGCCCCGCGTCTCTGGGCCGCGAAGTACGCCGTAGCCTGTTCGATACGGTTACGGGTCAGGATTCCCACTCGGTCGCCCGGGTCGACGCCCCGGTCTGCCAGCGCAGTCGCGACACGGTCGACGCGGCGGTTCCACTCGTCGTAGGTGAGCAGGCGCTCGCCCTGGACCATCGCGTCGGCGTCCGGCCAGCGCGTCGCCGCTTGGTCGAGGATTCGTCCAAGGAGCATGGATACTGGCACCTCCAGCCGAACGACATTAACAATAGTGTTTCGTATCGACTCGCCGAACGATCGCTGGCCGCCGGCGACCGGCCCGGACAGAGGTGGTGGTTTAGATAGTCGCCAGGCATAGGTCCCGGCGTGCTTTCCGGATGATACTGTACAGCGAAGCAATCCTCAACGAGCTAGGGGCCACAGCGTTCGTCGAGACGCTGCAAACCATCGACGGTGCCGGCTTCGCCAGGGCGGGAACCGCTGCTCAGTCCTGCGTCAGGACGACCTTTCCATAGAGCTTTCGCTGGTCCATCAGCTTGAAGGCGCGCTCGTACTCTTCGAGTGGCAGTCGCTCCTGGACGACCGGCTCGACGGTCTCGTCGAAGATGAACCCCATCGCCGTCTCGAAGGCGGTGCGGCTGTGGGTTGTACTGCCGTAAATTTCGAGCTGGCGGACGAACATCAGACGGAGTTCGGAAGCGGGGTTTGGTCCGGCCGTCGCCCCGGACAGGACGAGCCGGCCGCCGTGGGTGAGCGAGCGCATCGACGGGACCCACGTGTCGCCGCCGACGTTGTTGTAGACCACGTCGACGCCGCGCTTGTCCGTCAGCTCCCAAATGCGGCTGTCGAAGTCCTCCTCGGTGTAGTCGATGACATGGTCGACGCCGAGGTCCCGGAGGAACGTGGCTTTTTCCTCGCTGCTCGTGGTCCCGTACAGCGTCTGGACGTTCAGCACCTCTGTGGCGTACTGGACTGCGTAGGTGCCGACCCCACCGGTTGCGCCAACGAGGAGGACGTCGTCGTCCGGTCGAACCTTGGCGCGGTCGGCCAGCGCCCGCCAGGCGGTTCCGGCGGCCATCGGCGCCGCCGCGGCCGTCCGCAGGTCGTAGTCGTCCGGGACCGAAAGCAGGTTCTCCCGGGGGACCGGGACGTACTCGGCGAACCCACCTTTCCGATGTTCGCCGAAGACCTCGTAGTCGGCGCACATTGACTGCTCGCCCTGCAGGCAGAACTCGCACTCGTCACAGGAGAGTGCGGGGTTGACGACGACGCGATCACCGGCCGTCCAGTCGTCGACGCGCTCGCCGCACTCGGCGACGACGCCAGCGATACCCCCGCCGCCCCAGAATGGGTAGTCGGGAATGTAGTGATCGAGCTCTCGAACGGCGATGAGGTCCTGGTGGTTGAGGGCCGCAGCCTTCACGTCCACGAGCACCTCCTCTGGCCCCGGGTCAGGTTTCGGGACCGACAGCAACTGGAGATTGTCGATGCCGCCGTGTTTATGGAAGCCGACCGCACGCATTTCGTCTGTGGACATCCTTACCCCAGAGAGAGGAGCCTGGATAAAGTAAGTTCTCGTCATTCACCGGACCGTCAGAAGCACATACCAGTCATCGACCACGTGGCTTTCTATTCAGCCGTCCGACCGCCAAACCGGCCACCAACCCCAGTTGTACGGACTCTAGTGAGGACACAGCGCGGAAGAAACGGAGTGAATTACCAATAGAGCCGGCTGCTCGAGGAACACCTCTGAGAGCTGTCAGGTGACGGTGCGCCCGTGGCGGGCGCGCTGGCCGTGTCAGCGGCGGATAAAAAGTTTTTTTACGCCTCTTCGTACACGAACGGACAATGTCAAACGTTCCCAGACTGGATGCCTACTACTTCTACGAGGCGGAGTGGAGCGGATACAACGAGCTGTTCGAGGCCTTCGAGTGGGAGATCCCCGAGCAGTTCAACATGGCCGACTACGTCTGCGACCGCTGGGCCGAGGACGGCGACCGGGTCGCCATCTACACCCGACGCGCCGACGGCACCGAGACTGCGATCACGTTCGCCGAACTCCGCGAGTACACGAACGCGCTGGCGAACTACCTGGCCGACCAGGGGGTCGAACGGGGTGACCGTGTGGCAGTCAACACGCCGCAGAAGCCCGAGACCGTCGTCGCTCACGTCGCCGCGTGGAAACTCGGGGCTGTCTCCGTCCCACTGTCGGTCCTCCACGGGCCGGACTCGGTTGCCTACCGCCTGGAAGACGCCGGCTGCGTCGCCGCCGTCGTTGACGCGGGCAACGTCGAATCGTTCCGCGAAGGCTGCGCCCAGGTCGACGGCTGCGACACTGTCCTGACCGTCGCTGTCGACGACCCGGAGCCGGGTGAACGCGACCTCTGGGACGTCGTCGAGGGCGGTGACTCCGAGTTCGAGCCCGTGACGACCGACCCCGAAGAGACCGCCATCATCCTCTACACCAGCGGGACGACCGGCGACCCGAAGGGCGTCGTCCACGCTCACCGCCTCCTGCTCGGGTTCTTGCCCATGCTCGTCAACACGATCGGCAACCACGACGTTCGGGACGACGACGTGTTCTGGTCGCCGACCGAGTGGGCGTGGATCGGCACGCTCTACCTCGTCGTATTCCCGCCGCTGTTCTACGGCCAGCCCACCGTCGCGGTCGAGAGCGACAAGTTCGACTCCGAGGAGGCCTTCGACGTCATCGAGACCTTCGACGTCTCGGCTTTCTTTGCGCCACCGACCGCCCTGAGGATGATGATGCAGGTCGAAACGGACGACCTTGACGTGGACGTCAGCAGCATGCGCGCCATCTCCAGCGGCGGGGAGTCCGTTGGCGAGAGCATCAAGAAGTGGGCCAACGACGTGTTCGACGGCGCGGCAGTCAACGAGGTGTACGGCCAGACCGAGGCCGACCCCATCGTCTGCGAGTGCGAGGCAATCGGCGTCTCTCGCGAGGGCTCGATGGGCAAGGCGACGCTCGGCGCCGACGTAGTGATCGTCGACCCCGAGACGGGCGAACCTTACGAGGAGCGCGACAAGCTCGGCGAGATCGCCGTCGACTACGAAACCAGCTGGCCCATCTGCTTCAAGGAGTACTGGAATAAGCCGGAGAAGACCGCCGCGAAGATCCAGGACGGCTGGCTCCTCACCGAGGACCTCGGCCGAATGGACGAGGACGGCTACCTCTACTTCGAGAGCCGCAAGGACGACGTCATCATCTGCTCGGGCTACCGGATCAGCCCCGAGGAGATCGAGGAGTCGCTGGCCGGCCACGACGCCGTGGTCGACGCCGGCGTCATCGGCGTGCCCGACGAGCGCCGCGGCGAGATTCCCAAAGCGTTCGTGATCCTCGCGCCGGGGTATGAATCCAGCGACGACCTAGTCGAGACGCTCCAGAACCACGTCAAGGACCGGCTGGCGAAGTACCAGTACCCCCGAGCAATCGAGTTTGTCGACACCCTGCCCCAGACGGCGACCGGGAAAATACAGCGCTTCGAACTCCGCGAGTACGAAGGGGTAGAGTAGCGCTCTAGTCCCGGATTGGGACAGAGACGACGGGGATCGATGTGTTCAAAAGCACTTGTTGTGCGGTGCTCCCGAAGATTACCTTCCCTGTTGGGTTGCGCTCGTGGATGCCGATGACGAGCTCATCGGCGTCGTGCTCGCTTGCGAACGCGAGGAGTTCCTCGGACGGGTCCTTGTCCCGGATGAACTGGTGGGTCTCGACGTCGAGGTTTCCGAGGGCCGACTCGAGTTCGTCGGCCGCCCGCTTGCCGGCCTTGACGAGGTCGGTGTCGTCCGACCCGTCCGCGAGGGCGTTGACGACGAATATCTCATCGTCCCCTGTCGCTCGCTCGGCGAGGTACTCACCGATTCGTTTGCTGTCCTTTACACTCTGTGTCCCGACGACGAAACGTGTCATGCACGAACGTGCAGTTCGTGGTTACAAAAAGATTCCTACGGAATTTCGGCGACTGGGACTCCAGCGACTGGACTCTGTTGCCGTCGTCATGGCCGACCTCGCGCTCGCGATACCGACCGCGTTCGAACGACCCTTCGCCCCCGAGGCCGATGTCGTCGTCGCACCGGGGCGGCGCGGCGGCACAGCACCCTCGTCATCCGGTCGCTCGTGTTCCGGGTCGACTACCACGGCGCCTTGTTCCATGACCACCGGGGCCATCGCCGAGCGGATGGGCCCGGAGGTGGCGGCGATCGACTCGTTCCGACTCGCGATGGACGGAGACAAACCAGCCGATCTCATCGAGGTACTCCTCCATGGCGACAGCCGCGCCCGCAAGTACCTCGGCGGGACCGTCGAACTCGACGTGGACGAGAGCGGAGTCGACGTCGCCAGGGCCGATGGGGAGAACGCTTTTGTGAATCAGTGATCCTACCTATGGACATGGAATCCGACTGGAGCGTCCCGGAAGCGGACGTCATCGACGGCATCAGGGACGCCCTCGCGGCCGAACGGTCGGCAGTCCTCGTGACCATCGTGGATATCGAGGGGAGCGCCTATCGCCGCCCAGGGGCGAAGATGATCATCGATGCCGACGGCGACGGCGTCGGCAACATTACCGCAGGCTGTCTCGAAGACGAAGTGCGACGGCTCGCGGCCGAGGTACTCGACACTGGCGAACCCCGCGTCGAGACCTATGACCTGATGAACGACGAGGACGACGTTTGGGGACTCGGCGTCGGGTGCAACGGCATCATTGACGTGCTGCTCGAACCGATCGACGAGTCGTTCCGTCCGGTCGTCGAGGCGAGTGCGGCCGGGGAGGGCATCGCGACGGTCACCATCCTCGACGGCGACGCCCCCGCCGGTGCACGGGCTGTCTACCGCCCGGACGTGGGGTTCACCGACGACGAGAACCTGCCCGAGTGGATCCACACGGAAATCGAGGGGACCGTCACGGCGCTACTCGACCAGGACCAGTCTGCGACCGTGACCGTCGAGACGGCCGAGGGAACAGTGACCGCGTTTGTCGACGTCATGGCCGCGCCGCCAGAGCTGGTCGTCCTCGGCAGCGGCCCCGACATCAGACCGGTGACGGAACTCGCGAACAACTGCGACTTCCGCGTGACCGTCGTCGCGTTCCGCGGCGCAGCCGCGGACCCGGACCGGTTCCCCCATGCCGACGAGGTCCTATCGACCTCCCCGGCGGACCTCCGGTCTGCCGTCGAGTTCAATAAGTCCACCTACGCCGTCTTGATGACGCACAACTTCGTTGACGACCGACTCGCCCTCGAGGAACTGCTCGCGACGCCGGTGCCCTACGTTGGGCTACTTGGCCCGCGCGACCGCTTCGAGGAGGTTCGCGACGACATGGCCACGGACGGGGTCGACCTCGGCGAGCGCGACCGCGAGCGGATATACACCCCAGTCGGGCTCGACCTCGGGAGCGGCACGCCCTACGGCATCGCCCACAGCATCGTCGCCGAACTCCTCGCGGTCCACAACGACCGCGACCCGAAACACGTCAAGGAACGGGAGGGACCGATACACCCACGCATCGACGAATCGGTCTGACCCGGCGCGGACGATCGCCGGTGAATCGAAGAGAGAACCGCTAAGAGGGACCGAACGAGGATGTGGGTTCGTCTCGTCCGTCGGCTCTGTCACGTCAAGGGCTTCTCCGCGGGCGATGGTCTCGAAGGCGCTCACCCGGTCACCCGTCTCTAGGGCGATGTGGCACGTGAGTTGCAGCAATCTATCGGAAATTTCCTACGGTTTTCGCCGCCCTACAGGTCGTAGGAGAGGTCGAACCGTCGGTCGGCCAGCGCGGGGAAGTCGTCGCGCGCCTCCGCGACCATGTCCATGTCGACGTCGGCCACGACGGTTCGCTCGTGGAACCCAGCGTTGGCGAGCGGCGTCGCCCACGGGTCCACGACGAGGCTGTGGCCCGCAAGTTCGACGCCCTGGTTCTGTCCGACGAGGTTCGAGGAGGCCAGGAACACCTGGTTCTCAACCGCCCGCATCCGGTTGAGCATCAGCCAGTGCTCCAGCCGCGGGATGGGCCAGGCCGAGGTGACCAGGAACAGGTCCGCACCCTGGTCAACCAGCGCCCGGAACAGCTCCGGGAACCGGAGGTCGTAGCAGGTAACCAGCCCAACGGTGCCGAACTCCGTCTCGACTGTAACGACGCGCTCGCCGGGCGTCAGCAGCTCCTGCTCGCGGGAGCCGTATCCATAAGTGTGTATCTTCCGGTACGTGTCGAGGAGTTCGCCTTCGGGCGAGACGAGCCCGCTTGTATTGTAAAGGTCGTCGCCGTCCGCCTCGACGATACTCCCCGTGTGGAGGTAGAGGTCGAGTTCGTCCGCCAGCGACTGGAGGCGAGTCATCGTCGGGCCGTCGATCGGCTCCGCGCCCGACTCGTAGTCGTCGAACGCGAAGTACCCGAGGTTCCATATCTCCGGGAGAACGACCAGATCCGCGCCGCTGTCGGCGGCGTCGCGGATCCGTTCCTCGGCGTTCGCCACGTTGTCTTCCGCATTCGCTCCTGCCTCTAACTGAACGCTCGCGATTTGCATACAAACACAACGGGCGGGTCTGCCCTTAACTGTTGCTCGCTGTCACGCCGGCGCAGCGAGGCCGCGACCATCGTCGCCGCACCCGCTCACCAGGCACGACCCCGCCGACCACAACTTATAATAACCGGTACAGACAACTTTGAGATCGAATGCCAACCGAAGACAAGGAGCTGTTCGACCCGTTAGCGGAGGGTAGCGACATCGAGTGGGAGCCCGTCGAAGGGTACCCAGACGGAATCTACGAGAAGGTCCTCTACATGGACGAGGACGGCAGCCACAGCCGCATCCTCAAGTTCGAGCCGGGCGTCGAGACCGACGAGGTCCTCAGCCACGACTTCTACGAGGAGGTTTACGTCATCTCGGGCGGCCTCATCGACACGACGCTCGACGAGGTCTTTCAGGCCGGCACCTACGCCTGCCGAACGCCGGGCATGAAACACGGCCCCTACAAGACCCCCATCGGCTGCATGACCTTCGAGACGCGCTACTACGAAGACGGTAACTGACTCCGTTTCCCGGCGCCTCGCATCCCGATTGATCGGCGCGTTCACTGACTACTGCGATTTTTTCGGGTGCCGCGAACGGACAGCGGCGCGTCTGTCATACGGTCTGCTGTACCGATGTACCGGTGCAACCGCAGGACGGTCGCGGCTGCACCGGCAGTGACGTACAGTAGTCCGTATCAGTCGTCGACGACCCAGCCGAGCCGCGAGACATCGTACTCGGCGCGCATGGTGCGGTCGAGGACAGGATCGTGCAATTCCACCTCGAAGAAGTCGCCGTGGATGAGGTCACCGGTCTCGGTCCCGACGCTGCCCGAGAAGACGGCGGTGTGCTTGGTAGGCTCGGTCGTCTTCTCCTCGACGAGGTCGAAGAGGTCCGCCGGCGAGAGGATGGCCTCCAGGGTCGCGTCCTGGTAGAGCACACGCTCGCCGTCGCTGCCGGTCCAGCTGCGGAGTTCGATCTGATCCCAGTGGTCGATGATGTCGTCGAGCACCCAGAGGTTCTCGCCGACGACGTTCGGGCAGAGGCCCTTGGCGACGACGATGCTCTCGGTCTCCATCTCCCGGTCGGTGTGATCGCTCCCGACGCCGACGTATACCTCATCAGTTTTTTCTTGGGGAAAGAGAACGAACTCGGCCTCGCCGGAGGTCTCCGCAGAGAGGACCTCGATGTCGTCGCTCGTTGTGATGAGGTGGTACGGCTTGGGGTAGATGACCGGGAACTCGTCGGGCGCCTCGATGCCCTCTTCCTCGAGTTCCTCGATGTGCTTGCGGAGTTCCTCCTCGTTGCGGCCCGTCCACCCGCAGTTAGCGATGCGGTCGACGGTAACGCTCACGGTTTCGGAACTCGAAACTCCCTGTCGCTGAAGCTGTAGGTCGAGGGTTGTCACAGGTTGAGATTACGAGCGAAGAATATAAATCTACGGCTCGGATGGCCGCGAATCGGGACGCGCCGGGGAGTCAGCCTGCGAGGAACTTCTGGCGGATCTCCTCGTCGGCCAGCATGCCATCGGCGGAGTCCTCGCGCTGGATCTGGCCGTCGGTCAGCAGGTAGCCGCGGTCGGCCCGGTGGAGGATCTCCTCGGCGTTCTGCTCGACGATGAGGACGGCCGTGCCGTCGGCGTTAATCTCGTCGATCTTGTCGAAGAGATCGTCGACGAGGTGCGGGGCCAGCCCCGAGCTCGGCTCGTCCAGCAACAGGAGGTCCGGCTCCGAGATGAGTGCACGGCCGATGGCGAGCATCTGCCGCTGGCCGCCGCTCATGGTCTCGGAGATCTGGGCCGTCCGCTCCTCCAAGACGGGGAACCGCGAGTAGACGTCTTGGAGCTTCGCGTCGGAGAGTTCACCCTCGGTGTACGCGCCCATCTTCAGATTCTCGATGACCGAGAGCTTCTCGAAGATGCTGTCATCCTGGGGGACGTAGTTCATCCCCTGTCGGATGCGCTCTTCGGTCTCAAGGGCGGTGATGTCTTCCCCGGCGTACGTGACCGTCCCGCCCTTGTGGTCGGTCAGGCCGAATATCGAGTCCATCAATGTGCTCTTGCCGGCTCCGTTCGGGCCGATGATAGTGACGTACTCGCCGTCTTCCACGGAGAGGTCGATTCCATCCAGAATCTGCAGATCTCCGTACCCAGTGCGGAGATCCGAGACCTCGAGTAGCGTCATCGCGAATCACCCACGTAACGCCGCCACTGTGTTCGGCCGCCCGCCCCCAATTCAGAACGTTGGATTAGCGTGACCATGGCAAATGTAGTTATATTCAATCAGCTACTGAGTATAACCTTTTTCATTGATTGATAGTCATGAGCCGCTTGCCGGTCAACGGTAGAAGGGGAGAACCAGGGCAGTGTTAAGCCCAGAATTCGATCACCAGCTGGCTAATTGGGATCGTCCCCGGTGCCGCAGGCACCGTCGCGAACTTCCTCTCGTACCTTTAGAACTGCTTCAGCTCCCGGAACAGAATTGCTATCAGTGTCCGAAGCATATAGAAATTCATCACGTCCACAGGATCGTACGTCCGACGTTGTCAAAGCCGTTCTCAACGGACCAGTAAATGACTTGTAGCCTTTGCGGCGGCCAGTTTGCATGGTCGACCGGGCCGGGAGCCAGACCGCGTCCGCTGACGCTTTCGTTCTGAGGAAGCGGTAGTCCGAGCAACGGTAAAACCTTTAGTCGTCCGGTGTGAGGTCATACCATATGCAATTCGATGGAGAGGTCGGTATCGGTACCGACCAGCAAACGGTATGGAAGACGATCTCTGACCCGGAAGCGCTCGTCCTGTGTGTTCCGGGCGCCGAGGAGGTCGAACGGATCAGCGAGACGCACTACAACGGGACAATCAAACGCGGCATCGCCGGCGTCAACGTCGAGCTCAACGGAGAGGTCGAGATGACCGAACTCACGCCGCCCGACCGGATGGTCGCCGACGTCACGGGCGAGGACGAACTGACGGGGAGCATTATGACCGCGGACGCCCAGATGGGCCTCTCGGAGAACGGCGACGGCACGGAACTCGCCTACACCATGGACGTCGAGTTCACCGGCAAGCTGGCGACGCTTGGCTCGCGCATCATGAAGCGCAAGATCAAATCCGATATGAACACGTTCTTCGACAACCTCAAAGAACACGCTGAGGAGTAACCGACGGCCCGTCTGTCCGGACTACGATTTCTTTCGCTCGAGTTCGTACGCCAGCAGCACCTCTCGAATCACGTCCTCCGCCGGTGTGCGGAACAGCGTGTCGTCGGCGCGGTTGCCGCATGCGAAATCACAGACAAGTGGCGCGGGCCGCCCCCGCCGCCCTCGCCGGTGACGAGGTTCCCTGCGCCCGCCAACTCGTCGACGACCGACTGGACCGTCGCGCCGAGTTTCCGGCGCTCGCGGTCGTGCTCGCCACGCCAGTCCCGATTCGCCGGGTATGCCCGCCCAGCCGAGGGTGACCCCGCGCTGGCCGTGGCGGAACGGCCAGCGCGGGCTGTCGGTGATGACGAGCGCCGCGTCGGCGGACAGGCGTTCGGGGATGCGAGCCGCGCTTGCCGACGGGCTGGCGCAACAGGAGCAGGTTCGCGTCGGGGACGTTCGAGCGGTCGATGCCCGCGTTGACAGAGATGTGCCCGAACGGCGTGACCGCCAGTACGAACGGCGTCTCCAGCAACAGTTCGTCGCTCGCCTTGATGACGGCCTGGACGAACCGCAGGTCCCGCTGTTCGCTCATGGCCTCCTCAAGGGTAGCGGCGATCTGCTTGGCGCTCTCGCTCGGCGGGAACGCCGCGAGGTCGGCTGTGCGGCCCTCTACCTTCGAGATGATGGTGCTCGCGACGACGAGGACGTCGCCGTCCCGGACCGTCGTCTCGCGTTCGACGGGGTCGGCGATGTCGTCGTTCGGTTCGAACTCCGGGAGTCCGGAGATCCCTGTCACGTTTATAGTGGTTGCTCGCGGGCGACCGGCAAAAGCGCCGCGGTGGGACGGCCCAGTCAGTCGTCCATGCCCGCCGGGACCTCGGCCGGGTTCGGCTCCCTACCGTCGGCATCGCCGGGGAGGTGCCTGTCGAACAGTGACTGGTATTCGGCAATGTGTTCCTTGGGCAGCGGCGTGGTCACCAGGCTGACGGCGAAGAACACGACGCCGGTGACGATGAATGTGTAGATGACGAACCCGAAGCTCGACACGAGCTGGGGAAGGCCAAGGCCGCCGTACTTGACGCCGAAGATGGTGACCAGGCCGGCGACGAGCGACGCGATACCGCCTGCCGCCGTGGCGCCGTCCCAGTAGAACATCCCGATGGTGAGCCAGAACAGGACCAGAAAGCCCGTGAACGCGATGGCGGTGATCTCCGCGATGAATCCAGGCTCGGTGAGGCTGACGGCGAAGGCGACGATCATCGAGACGGCGATGACGGCCCAGCCGATCCGCTCGAGGGAGTCACCGTCAGCGTCGGGGTTGACGTACGGCCGGTAGAAGTCGTCGACGACGGTCGCCGAGATGGTACACAGCAGTGAGTCGGCCGTCGACATCATGGCTGCGATTGCGGCCGCGATGACGACCGTGCCGAGGTAGGGGTACTGCTCCCCGAGGAACACCGGCAACGCGCTGTCGGCGTTCTCGATGCCCGGCATGGCCATCTTGATACCGAACCCGAGGAACATCGTCGGGATGTACGCGAGCAGCACGATGGCACCGGCACCGATCGAGATAGTTCGCAGCGTCGAGAGGTCCTTCGACGCGATGGCGCGCCGGTAGAACTCCGGTTGGAAGATGAACCCGACGACGAACGCCAGGAACAGTGCCACGTGCAAGGTGATGAGGTCGACCCCGAGGAGGCCGGTGTAGCTCATGCCCTTGGAGAACTGGCTGACGTAGTCGCCGAAGAAGGCGCTAACGCCGCCGTGGTCGATCAGGAAGTATACCATCAGGATCCACGCCATCAGGAAGAAGAACACACCCTGGATGGAGTCGGTCCAGGTGACGGCCCGGAACCCGCCGATGACGGTGTAGACGATGATGACGACGGTCATGAACGCCGCGCCCATCTCGAAGGAGACCAGACCGTTCGTGATTCCCTCCAACGCCAGTCCGCCGGCGAGCAACTGGACCACGATGTAGGGAATGAGAAAGATCACGGTCAGGAGCGCGAGCAGCGCACGGATGGTATCACTCTGGTAGTAGTGACCGAACATCCGCGGGATCGTGATGTGGCCGAACTTCTTGGACAGCACCCAGAAGCGCGAGCCGAAGTACCAGAGGAACGCCACCACGAGCGGACTGGAGGCGAGGCTCCCGAGCACCCACGGGAAGCCGAACTGGTAGAAGAAGCCGACATTCCCGAACATGAAGTATCCACTCTGGAACGTCGCGAAGATCGTCAGGATACCGAAGATGGGCGTCAATTTCCGGCCGAGCAGGAAGTAGTCCTCAATGTTCCCGCGTTCGGTTTCCTCGTAGGAGCGATAGCCAAGTCCCAGTAACACGACGACGTACATTAGGACGACGGCGATGGCGATCTGTGGTTGTGTTACCATCTCTTATCCCTCCTTGAAGACGCGGTCGGTCTTGGGCTCCTCGACGCCGGTGAGGTCGATTCTGTACAGGAAGTAGCCGACGATCGTGACCAGGAGACCGGTCATCACGACGACGTAGAGGACGTTCGCGGGAACGCCTAACAGCGTCGTCGGCGCCGACGCTCCGGTCGGTGACAGCTGTTTCACGACGTACCCGGTGTTGAACGACCACACGAGTGTCGACCAGAGGCCGAGAAACACGACCCACATTAGTAGCTCGGTACGCGAGGTATTAGCATTCATGACTTCGATTCACACATGAATATCATACTACATAATATTATCCATAAGTATATGATTGATTACACAAAGGTGACTAGTTCGGGTCTCTGACTGCGATTTGGGAGTCGGTACCCCGCTCGACAACCGTTCCATTCTACCGACATATTTCGAGGACCGCCCTCGCGTCGAGGCTAGTCTGTAGCGCCTACAATGCCGCCTCGGGGTGTGGTTCCAGCGTCACCGTCACGGGCCGTCGTTGTCGAGTTGGACGAACGTGATCTGGGTCGTCATCGAACGGTCACTGGAAGCGCACGCCGAGGTCGTGCATCCCGTCGTTGTTCATCGCGAGGTTAATGAGCAGCGGCGTAATTGCCTCGACCTCCGGGGAGTTGGCCAGGCCGCCAGCGTCGAGAGCCCGGAGCCCGTCGATGGCCTCGACGATGTCGCCGACCGTCGCCTTGGCGTCGGCGCTGTCGCCGGTCAGAATGACGTCGGCCGCCAGGTCGTTGCCGAGGTTGGTCAGCGCGCCGGCCGCGACGTTCTGGAAGGCCCCCACGACCGGGACGCCGTCGGGCGCGGCCGCCGCGACCGCCTCCGCGACGCTGCCCTCGGCCGGTGGGTCGTAGTGGAAGCCGTCGCCGTCGCGGTCCATCTGCGTCGCCGGGCAGACGAGGACGTCCCCGTCGTCGAGGTCGTCGGCCACTGTCTCGACGGTGCCGACTGCGTATTCTGGTGGCACGCTCGCCACGACGACGTCGGACGTGGCCGTCGCCTCCGAGTTGCTGTACCCCTCTATGGCCACGTCGTGGCCGCGTTCGCCCAGCAGTTCGACGTACTCACCGGCGCGGCGCTCGGCCTTCTCGGCGTCACGCGAACCGATGACGACCTCGTGGTCGGTGTCGCGGGCCAGTCGAAGCGCGATTCCTTCTCCGATGTCGCCAGTACCGCCTAACAGTGCGACTCGCATAGGAAAACGTTCCGTAACGCGGGAGATATATGTTCTGATGCGTCCCGGGCCGACTGGCCGCAGGGGCAATCCCCTGAGAGCCGACCCTAGAGTTCGCGCATTCCCTCTTCGACGAGCCGGGGCAAGACCCGGTCCGGCGTCAGGGGCAGTTCGGTGAAGCGGATGCCCGTCGCATCGGCGACGGCGTTGGCGACGGCCGCCGGAACCGGGACGAGCGGGCACTCGCCGACGCCCTTCTGCCCGTGGGAGGTCGTCGGGTCGGGCGTTTCCACCTCGTCGATCTTGTTGATGAGGGGGACGTCCTTGGCGGTCGGGAGGTGGTAGTCGACCAGCGAGCCGTTGGTGAGGTTCCCGCTACCGTCGTAGTCGTAGTGCTCCAAGAGCACCTCGCCGAGTGCCTGGGCGATGGCGCCCTGAGTCTGCCCCTCGATCATCTTCGGGTTGATGGCCTTCCCGACGTCCTCGCTGATGGCCACGTCGACCACATCTATCTCGCCCGTGGTCGGATCGATGTCGACGACGACGGCGAGACAACCCCAGGTGTAGCCGTGCGAGAGGCTCCCCTTGGGGTCGGGAACCTCGGCCTCCTGGCTGTCGAAGCGCGCGCGCCCGACCAGCGGGATGCCGTCTTTCATCTCGTCGGGGCGGTCCTCGGGATTCGCGAAGGTGGCCTCGTGGGCGAGGTCCGCCATGGGAACGGCGTTGTTGGGATTGCCCGTCTCGCGGACGCCGCCGCCGGCGAACTCGACCGCGTCCTCGTCAACGTCGAGCATCAGCGCGGCCAGCGGTCGGAGATTCTCCTTGAGGTCCTCGGCGGCCTTCGCCGCCGCGGAACCACCGATTATCGTCCCGCGGTCGGCCCACACGCCGAAGCCCTCCGGAGTCACGTCAGAGTCACCGATGATGGGTTTGACTTCCTCGGAGGTGACCCCGAGCGTGTCGGCGACGATCTGGACGATGCCCGTCTCAGTCCCCTGGCCAATGCTGGCGGTGCCGATGAGGACCGTTATCTCGCCGAACTTGTTCATCTGGACGACGGCGGCATCGGACTCGGTGCCAGCGACCTTCTTGTTGCCACCGCGCTTCATGAGCGTCCCCATGCCGACGCCCCGGAGCTTGCCGTCCTTGGTGCGACCGGTGTTGCGGTGGTCGTCCCAGTTTATCATGTCCTGGACACGGTCGAAGCATTCGTGGATGTCGGCACCGCGCCAGTTGATGCCGGTCGGCGAGCGCATCGGCATGTCCTCGAGTTCCGGCGCGTTCTGCCGCCTGATCGCCATCGGGTCGACGCCCAGTTCCGCGCAGGCTTCCTCGAGCAACTGCTCGCGGGCGAATGTGTACTGGGGGTCACCGAAGCCGCGGACCGCTGACCCGGGCATCACGTTCGTATACAGCGCCTTTCCGCGGATGTGCTGGTTCGGGATGTAGTACGGCCCGGCGGACGTGATCCCAGCCGAGGAGATGACGGCCGGTCCGAAACTCGCGTGCGCGCCGGTGCTCTGGAGGACTTCGACGTCCCAGCCGACGATGTCGCCGTCGTCGTCGAGGGCCAGCCGAGCGTTCAGGCGTTCGTCGTGGCGCCCGCGGCCGGCCTGCATCTCCTCAAGGCGGTCCAGCACCAGCTTGATGGGCCGGCCCAGTGCCATCGAGAGGGCCGACGCACAGACCTCGTGGGGGAACGCTTCGATCTTCACGCCGAAGCCGCCGCCGATGTCGGGAATCTTGACGACGATGTTCGATGGGGCGAGGTCGGCGAGTGCCTCAGAGAGGTACTCCTTCATCAGGTGGGGTGCCTGGTTCGACGAGTGGAGCGTCAGTTCCTGCTCGCCTGGATTATAGTCGGCGACGCAGCCCTTCGGCTCCAGCGGCGTCGGGTTGGTCTTGTTGGTTTCGAAGGTGTCCTCGACGACAACCGCCGCGTCCTCGAAGGCCCCGCCGACGTCACCGACCTGGAGGTCGTACTCCGAGGCGATGTTGCCGTCGACGTCGATGTCGGGGTCGGCGTCCAAGTCCGGGTGCAGGATGGGGGCGTCGTCATCAAGCGCGTCGTCGACACCGGTGACCGTGTCGAGGCGCTCGTATTCGACGTCGACCTTCTCGGCGGCCAGGGTCGCCGTCAGTCGGTCCTTGGCCACGACGACGGCCAGTTCGTCGCCGACGAACCGTGCGCGGTCGGTAGACAGCGGCTTCTCGTCGGGGAGAATGAGCCCGTAGGGCTCGATATACGGTTCTAGATCCTCGCCGGTCCAGACGAGTTCGACGCCGTCCATGGCCTCGGCCTCGCTCGTATCGATGTCGACGATGCGTGCGTGCGCGAGCTGGCTGCGCACGAACCGAGCGTGGCGCTGTCCGGAGATGTTGATGTCGTCGACGAACTGGCCGGTGCCAGTGACGAGGCGACGACCGAACTTGCTGTTGACGGACTTGCCGACCTCGCCCTCGCTCTCGGTCGCTTCCGCCCGCGTTTCCTGTTCGTGCTCTTGCGTGAGGTCGGATTTGCTCATCGTTCCTCCTGTTGCATCTCGGCAGCTTTCTGGACGCTGTCGATTATCTTCGTGTAGCCGGTGCACCGACAGATGTTGCCCGCCAGGTGGTCCCGAATCTCCGGGATGGTCGGGTCCTCGTTCTCCTCGAGCAGCGCCGCCGCGGAGACCACGAACCCGGGCGTGCAGAAGCCACACTGCATCCCGTGTTCATCCCAGAAGGCCTCCTGAACCGGGTGAAGCTCGTCACCGTCCATCAGGCCCTCGACAGTCGTGAGCTCCTTCCCGTCGACCTGCGCGGCGAGCATGTTACAGGACTTCACCGGGTCGCCGTCTAGCAGGACCGTACAGGCACCGCACTTCGCCGTCTCGCACCCGCGGTGGGTGCCGGTCAGGTGCTCGTGATCGCGCAGGAACTCCGAGAGGAGCGTGCGCGCCGGCAGCGTCTCCTCGAGCGAGCGTCCGTTGAGCGTTACGTCTATCGTGATGGTCTCAGTTGCACTCATTCGATGTCACCTCCTGCGCGGTCGATCGCCGTAACGAGCGCCCGCTTTGCCAGCGTCTTCGTTATCTCGCGTTTGAACTCGACCGAGCCGTCAGAGTCCTCCATCGGCTCGGACTCGTCACCGACCAGTTCCGCGACTTCCGTGACGACCGCCTCGGTCAGCGTCTCGCCCTCCAGTTGGGCCTCGGCGTCGGGCATCGGCGTCGGACCGGGCTCAATGGCGCCGGTAACTAGCGTCGCGGCTGCCACCTCGTCGCCGTCGAGTTCGACCACGGCCGCCACCGTCGCCGTCGGGTAGGCGCCGGCGCTGGGCTCGTACTTCTGGTAAGCCGCCCCGAGCGGAGGCTCGACGACCGGGAACACCACTTCCGTGACGATCTCGTCTTTCCCGAGTTCCGTCTCGTAGAAGCCGTGGAAGAACGACGAAGCGTCGTAGGCATGCTCGCCGTCGGGCCCGCAGCTCTTTATCTCCGCGTCGAGCGCCGTGGCCACAACCGGTGGGTCGCCTGCGGGGTCGGCGTGGGCGACGGCCCCGCAGATGGTGCCGCGGTTTCGGACCTGCGTGTCGCCGATCTCGGCCGCCGTCTCCGCGAGCATCTCACAATGGTCCGCGACGGTCTCCGAGTTCGCGACGTCGTTGTGGCGAACCAGGCACCCGATCCGCAACTCATCGCCGTCGACCTGGATATAGTCCTGGTCCTGTACCTCGTTGATGTCGACCAGAAGCTCATAGTTGGTCAGTCGCTGTCTGAGCATCGGCATGAGGCTCTGGCCGCCGGAGATGATGGTCGCGTCATCGCCGTGCTTCCCGAGTAACGCCGCCGCGTCGGCGAGCGTCTCTGGGCTTGTATATTTGATATCTCGTAGCATATCCCTCTCGCTAAATGTTGTGTCGTCGTCTCACATAAGGATTCCCGATGTTTTTTGCCAATCTGCGTAGAAGCGGTAGGATTTGTTTTACTCTCGCGCACGAGTGTCGCAGGGTCGAGACCGTCCCATCTACCTGACCAGCCCTTACCATCAGTCGTCCATAACGTGGGTCACGTAGACTGCCTTCTCATGGGTGAAGAAGTCGATGGCCTGGCGACCCTGCTCCTTGTAGGTCTCCGTGCTGGACATCTTCATGCCGCCAAACGGCAGCTGGAACTCGATGCCGGTCGTCGTCTGATTCACCTTCACGACGCCGGCCTCGATGTCGCCGACGAACTCCTTGGCGTAGTCGAGCCGATTAGTGCAAATGCTCGCAGAGAGGCCGTACTGGGTGTCGTTCGCTAGCTCGACGGCCTCCTCGTAGTCGCTGACCTGCATGACGCCGACGATCGGGCCGAAGATCTCCTCGTTCATGAGGCGCATGTCGTGGTCGACGTCGGTGAAGATGGTGGGCTCGACGAAGTAGCCGTCCTCGACGCCATCGGGGTCTACGACCCGGCCGCCGTAGTGGAGCGTCGCGCCCTCCTCCCGGCCCAGTTTGATGTAGTCACACACCTTTTCGAAACCGTCCTCGTCGGCCTTCGGGCCGACCTCCGTAGCCGGGTCGAGTGGATCCCCGACGACCATCTCCTCGGTCGCTTCGGTCAGGGCTGCCAGGTACTCGTCGTAGACCTCCTCAAAGACGTAGACGCGGCTCGTCGCCGTACAGGACTGGCCGGTCGCCGCGAACGCGCCGGCAGTAGTGAGCTCGACCGCCGTCTCGATGCCCGCCGTGTCATCGACGATGAGCGGGTTCTTCCCGCCCATCTCGCACTGGACGCGCTTGCCCTCGGCAGCCGTATCCTCGTAGACGTACATGCCGGCCTCGGTGCTGCCGGTGAAGGAGACGATGTCAATATCGTCGTTCTTCGTGATCTCGTCGCCAATCTGGCTGCCCGGCCCGGTGACGAAGTTGAGGACGCCGTCGGGCAACCCTGCGTGGTCGAACGCCTGCGCAACGACGGCGGCGACCGCCGGTGAGGACGAGGCGGGCTTGAGGATGATCGTGTTCCCCGCAACCAGCGCCGGCGCCAGCTTCCAGATGGGGATAGCGATGGGATAGTTCCACGGCGTGATGAGCCCTACCGTGCCCAGCGGTTCGCGCTCAGTGTAGGCATGAGTGTTCTCGGACCCGCTCGGCGGCGCGTCGCCGCCGTAGTCGCGGGCGATCTCTGCGTAGTAGTTCAGCAGGTCGACGGCGCGCTGGACCTCGCCATCCGCGATCGAGACGGGCTTGCCCATCTCCCGGGCGATCAGCTCGGCGACGTCCTCGCGCTTGTCCTCGACGAACGCGGCCGCGTCGCGCAGGTAGCCCCCGCGGGCGTGCGGGGACATGTCCGCCCACTCGTCCTGGGCCGCCACCGCAACGTCGATGGCCTCTCGGGCAACCTCTCGAGGGGAACTCGGGAACTCCGAGACCACCTCGTCGGGGACGGACGGGTTCCGGCTCTCGATGAATCCGGCGTCGTCCGGCGCGGTCCACTCGCCACCGATGTAGTTGGCCTCGTGGCTAGGTACGCTAGGGTCTGTCAACATACGTGAGAACCGTCTGCAGGAGAAATGAAAGACCTTACGGTCGGCTATTCGAACGATTCGCGTCGTAAGTCCTGCAGGCCGCCGGTTCCGGTCAGTACAGTAGCGTGGCTTCCTCCCCATCCTACTCGCTCGCCAGCGGTAGTCCGAACCGGGCCCGCAACGTCGGATCGCAACCCCAGATACGAGGAGTCCGTACCCGCCCCGCGACCGAACTAACTCACCGTCTCAACGTGTACTCGGTCGCGTCACGGGCGCAGTATGTATAAAAATAAAATATTTATGCACGGATTGCAACAATTATCCAAAAGGTTAATGTGGGTGTTCTTCCCATGCAATAGGGAAGGTTATGACACGACACGAGTCGAACTCGGGGTGGGATCGGCGGAGCTACCTGAAAATCACCGGTGTAGTGGGGGCAGGTTCGCTCGCCGGCTGTATAGGAACCAGTGGCGGTGGCGACGGTGCAATCTCCATCGGTGCTCCAGCGGCACAGACCGGTCAGTACGACTACCTCCAGGAGGGCTGTACGCGGGTTCTGGAACTGGCGATGGAGCAGATCAACGAGGCTGGCGGTCCCCTCGGTCGCGAGGTCGAGTTGCTTTTGCGCGACACCGCGGTCAACCCCCAGCAGGCGCGCAACGTCACCGACCAGTTGACGACGGTCGACGGCTGTGAGGTCATCTGCGGGATGTTCTCGAACGAGATCCCGCCGAACTGGGACTTCCTGCAGTCCAAGGAAGTGCCGATCATCACGTACTGGCCGGGCTCGCGGTTCCTCGACACCCGCGGCGGCGACAACGACACGCCCGACGATACCAGCGACGACGAGTGGGTCTGGCGGACTATCATCAGTGACTCCGTCCACACAGCCGGGCAGGCGCTGAACGCCCAGCAGCGCGGCTACGAGCGCGTCGGTCTCCTCAACACCGCTACCGAGGGCGAGCGGTCCTGGATGACCGGCTTCAAGGACGCCGTTGGCGCCATCGACGGCGTCGAGGTCGTCAACGAGGTCGAAGTCGAGGCGGGCGCGTCCAGCTACCAGGCCGGGATCAACCGCCTCTTCAACGAGGACTTCGACGCGATGGTGATGTCGTTCGCCCTCGAAGACGCCATCACGGCTATCCGGGACTTCAACCAGGGCGGCTACGACAGCGCCATACTCATGTCCGACGGTCTGAAGCACAACGACTTGGTCAGCGAGGTCGGCGACCAACTGCCCTCGGAGAACTACTCCGCCCTCGGCGGCGCGTCTGGGCCGTACCTCGACCAGCTGACCAGCGACTTCGACGAGATGTACGACACCGAGAACATGGGCGACGACAACCATCCGTGGGCCATCGCGGCCTACGACGCCCTGAACGTCATCGCGCTGGCGATCCACAGCGCCGGTGAATACGACGCGGCCGCCCTCGAACAGAACGTCCGCGCGGTCACCAGCCCCGGCGGAACGGAGGTCACCACCTTCGCCGACGGCAAGGATGCCCTCGACAACGACGAGGACATCAGCTTCAGCGGCGCTATGTCGAACGTCAATTTCACCCCGAAGGGCGACGTCACCGCCGACACCGCCATCTTCTCGGCAACCGCCGACGGCTGGGAGCAGCAAGACCCCGTCGCTGCGGCAGACATCAAGGAAGTCTTGGAGAGCGACGACTACGAAGTCAGCTCGTAGTCCCGGTGGAGCACAAACGTTTTTAATTCCCGTTGAGAGGGGCAATACGTGACACAATGGCATTAATCCAAAACCTGATATTCGGGCTCGAGTTGGGCTCATTCATCGCTATCGCAGCGATCGGGTTTACTATCATCTACGGTATCGTCAACATGATCAACTTCGCCTACGGTGAGTACATGACGATCGGAGCCTACGTCGGGTTCTTCGCCATGTCGGACCTGGCCTTACCGCTACCGGCCGCGATCGTGGTAGTTATGGTGCTGTCGGGAATCCTCGGCTGGATCATCTCCAGGATCGTCTTCGTGCCCAACCACGACGCCGGTCCGATCCCGTTGTTGCTCATCTCGATCGGTCTCGGGTTCGTTCTCCGGAACGGCTATCGGATCCTCTTGGGCGGTCGACCGCGGTACTTCGACATGTCGCCGAAGACCTACCGAGTCGAGTCGCTTGACTTCTTCATCACGACCCAACACCTGACGATCATCGCCATCGCCCTGGTGTCGTTCATCGGCATCCACCTGCTGCTGACTCGGACCGATGTCGGCATCGCGATGCGCGCCACCAGCGACAACGAGAAGCTCTCGACGATCTCCGGCATCTACACCGACAAGATCCGCCGGAACGTCTGGCTGCTCTCCTCGGCACTGGCGGGGCTTTCGGGCTTCATGCTCGCGACCACGACTGCAGCGACGCCGCTGACCGGGTTCCACCAGATCCTGCTAGTCCTGTCGGCCGCTATCCTCGGCGGTGCCGGGAGCGCCTACGGGGCCATCGTCGGCGCGTACATCATCGGGCTGACAGTCACGATGGCGACCGCATACCTGCCAGGTGAGTTCTCGAACCTCGGGACGATGTTCGCGTTCGTCATCCTCATCGTCGTGCTCCTGGTCCGTCCGACCGGCATCGCGGACGTGGAGGAGGCCTAACAATGAATGAATTCGTGACCAAGATCTCTCAGACGTGGGACGAATCGCCTCTCAACTACTTGCGCCTCGGCATACTGATCACGGTGTTGTCGGTCGTGTTCCTGCTTTCGGGAATCCCGGTGACCTACCCCGGCTGGATCCTGCTGGTGTTCAACGTCCTCATCGTGAACTTCGTGCTGTACGGGATCCTACTGCTGGGTCTGAACCTGCAGTACGGCTACGCCGGCATCGTGAACTTTGGGCCGGTGCTGTTCTTCGCGCTCGGCGCGTACACCGTCGCGCTCGTCAGCGCCGAGAGTACGTTCACCGACATCGGCATGGGACTGCCCTGGTACGTCGGCGTGGCTGCGGCGATCGTGGTGACCCTCGTCGTGGCGTTCATCCTCAGTCTCAGCACCATCCAGCTCCGCGGTGACTATCTGGCGGTCGTCACACTCGCTGGCGCGGAGATCTTCCACCAGATGACCATGGGGCTGTCGGCCACCCTGGGCGGCAGCCAGGGCATCCCTGGCATCCCCCGGATCTTCCACGAAATCGCACCCGACGCGTTCACGGCCGGGTTCGCGGCGTTCAGCGCTCTCTCGGGGCTGTTGATCGTCAGTTACGCGGTCATGCAGCGGCTCGGCGAGTCGCCGTTCGGGCGGATACTGCGGGGCATCCGCGACGACGAGACGGCCGTCGAGTTCCTGGGGAAGGACATCTTCTCCTACAAGGTCAAGACGTTTCTCATCGGATCAGTCCTGATGGGGGTGGCCGGCGCGTTCCTCGGCCTGATCAACGGCGGTGTCTCCCCCGGGTTCATCACCATCGACGTGACGGTGCTGGTCTGGGTCGGCATGCTCATCGGCGGCGCGGGCAGCAACAAGGGCGCACTGGTCGGCCTGCTGATCATCTCGTCGTTCCAGCTGTTCACCCGCTTCGCGAACCAGTCGGTCCCGGTCGACTCCCAGACGTTCGCGTCCCTGCGACTGATGGCAGTCGGCCTCCTGATGATCCTCATCATCGTGTACCGCCCACAGGGTATCTTCGGTGACCCCGAAAAACTGAACGTGGAAGCATGACTCTGTTCGAAACCAACGGCGTGGAGAAGTCCTTTGGAGGCCTCCAGGCCCTCAACGGCGTCAACGTATCGATAGACGAAGGCGAACTCGTCGGGCTCATCGGCCCGAACGGGGCCGGCAAGACCACGTACTTCAATTGCGTGACCGGCCTGCTCGAATCCGATGACGGCACGGTCCGGTTCAACGGTCAGGACGTAACGAACATGGACTCGGCCGAACTCGCAAGGGAGGGCATGGTCCGGACGTTCCAACTGTCGCGGACGCTCCAGACGATGACCGTCCGCGAGAACGTCCAGATCGCCGCGATGGACCACCCCGGCGAGAACGCCTTGACCGCGTTCCGCCAGACCGACGAAATGTACGAGGTCGAAGAACAGATCACCGAGCGGGCCGACGACCTGCTCAACCGCTTCGACCTCGGCCACCTGAAGGACACCACCGCGGGCAAGATCTCCGGCGGTGACCGGAAGATCCTCGAGATCTGTCGGGGTCTGATGCTCGACCCGAAGCTGTTCCTGCTCGACGAGCCGTTCGCTGGCGTCAACGAGGCGACTGTCGAGGAGATCTCGAAGTACATCAAGAATCTCAACGACGAGGGGATGACCTTCGTCATCATCGAGCACGGCCTGCGCGAGCTGGTCCAGCTCGTCGACCGCCTCATCGTCCTACACGAGGGCGCGGTCCTGGCCGACGGCGACCCATACGAGGTCGTCAGCGACGAACAGGTCATCAACGTCTATATGGGCAAGCCGATGAACCTGGACGAAGATACCGAGAAAGAGGCGAGCAACGCCTGATCCGGCCCTACAGAGACAGTTCTGAACCGACTCCTTCTTCGCGCGCGGCCTCGTACACGTAGCTGCTTGCGGCGGCGTCGAATACCGCCGAGCCTACGCTCTCGACGACCACGATCTCGTCGTCGGCCTCCCGGCCCGCCGACCCGTCGAGGAATGCCCTCATAGGGAGCAGGTCTTCGGCCGTGAGGTCTGTCGCCACCAGGTCGCCGATCGTCGCGACTTCCTCCGGAACGTCCGCGAACACGCACGCCGCCCGGTCGAAGACGGCGGGTTCGAGCTCCTGCATCTCGGCGTTAAACGCCCCGACCGCGACGACGAGCGCGCCCGGCGCGAGCGCGTCGGCGGGGAACACCGGCTCGGTCGCCGTGGTTGCCGTCACGACCACGTTCGCGCCCTCGACCGCCTCGGCGGCGGAGTCGACGGCTGCCGCCGGGATGCCCTCCTCACTGAGGTCATCGGCGCACGCGAACCGGGAGTCGCTCGGCGAGAAGACGCGGACCTCCTCGAGCTCCCGCACGGCAGCGATGCTGCGAGTCTGCCAGCGTGCCTGGGCCCCGGCGCCGATGACTGCCAGCGTCACGGGGTCGCTCGCGAGTTCGCGGGCCGCCAGCAGGCCGAGACAGCCCGTCCGCGCGTTGGTGATGCGCGTGCCGTCCATGAACGACAGCGGGAGGCCGGTGCGCGCGTTCGTGAGGACGATCTGGGCGTGCAGCGTGGGGAGCCCGCGGTCCTCGTTGTCCTCGTGGAGGCTGACCAGCTTCGTCGCGAAGTACTCCTCGCCGTGAACGTAGGCGGGCATGACTACGGCCATCCCGAGTGGCTCCGGCGACTCGAGGTCGTGGCCGATCGGGTAGTGCGGTCGGTCGGGCCGCTGGACCGCGCCGGCGGCCTGCTTGATCAGCGCGTCCTCGACGACGGAGGCGAGCGTCTCTATGTCAATAACTCGTTTGACGGCGGAATCGGACAGCAGTAGTACCATGACCATGGGTTCGCAACCTCGTTAGTTATGTGTTCCTCTCATGACGCGCGACGGCGACGGCGGTACACTTATTTCAATGCCGGGGAAACAGTCGTAAGCATGCAAGTAACGGTAGTTGGAGGCGGTATTGTCGGTCTCTCATCCGCGTACTACCTCGCTCGTGGCGGTGCCGACGTCACGCTCTGCGAGAAAGGGTCGCTTGGCATGGGAAGCACTGCTCGGTCGGCCGGCGGCATCCGGACGCAGTTCTCGACGGCCGTCAACGTGGAACTGTCGCTGCGCTCCCTCGAGGTCTGGGATTCGTTCCACGAGCGCTTCGACGTCGACATCGCCCACAAGCGAAACGGGTACCTCCTCGTCACGGGCGACGAGGAGACCGCCGAACGGTACCGCGAAGACGTCAAGATGCAGAACGAACTCGGCGCGGAGAGTCAGTTCATCACGCCGGAGGAGGCAAAGGAACACAGTCCAGGGCTCGAGATCGACGATCTCGTCGCCGCGACGTACAACGGCCAGGATGGGTTCGCCGACCCCAACCTCGCCGTGCAGGGCTACGCGGCGAAGGCCCGCGAGGAAGGCGTCGACATCAGGACGAAGACGGCTGTCACGGACGTCCATACCGACGGCGACGCGATCACCGGCGTCGAGACAGACGAAGAACGCATCAACGCGGACTTCGTGGTCAACGCCGCCGGTGCGTGGTCGCGGACTGTCGCCGACATGGCGGGCGTCGACCTGCCCATCCACCCTCGGCGGCGACAGCTGGCCGTCGTCGACCCCCAGCGCATTCTCCCCCAGGATGTGCCGCTGACCATCAACCTCGACACGGGATCATACTTCCGGCCGGAGCGCGACGGCGTGGCCCTGGTCGGCGGTCACTTCAGCGACGACCCGGACATCGATATCGACCGCTACTCGGACTCGTTAGACATCGAGTGGGCGGCGACGGCCGTCGAGCAGGCCGCAGAGTACACCGCGTACTTCGGCGGCGATTCGCGCATCCGCCGCGGCTGGGCGGGCCTCTACGCCGTCACGCCCGACCACCACCCCATCATTGAGGAGACCGTGCCTGGACTCGTCACCGCGGCGGGCTTCTCCGGCCACGGCTTTCAGCACTCCCCTGCAACCGGCCAGCTGGTCGCCGAACTCATCCTCGACGGGGAGCCGTCGCTCGTTGATATCTCGTCGCTATCGAGCAGCCGGTTCGAGGACGACACCGGACTCGTAGAACACAACGTCGTGTAATCGTCTAGCTGTTCTCCCGACGACCGTCTCAAGCGAAATCGACGCAGTAGTAGTCAGTGAACTTCACGAGGTCGTACTGCACGAGTTCCGTCGCCGTCGTCAGTTCGAGCCGGCCCCGGTCGGCGCCGGCAGAGACGAGCATGAAGAGCCGCTCTTTGGCAGGGTCCGAGAGTTCGTCGAAGTGAGCGACGCGGGCGTCCTCTGGAACCGTGTCGGGTTGATAGATTCGGATAGGGGATTCATCGCTACTGACAGCCATGGTATTCGTTCACTCGAGTCATCCACTATTAAGCGTTTGGTTCCAGAGCCGTCAGGAGCGGCTGAAGGCTGGGTGAGGGCGCCGTTACTCCGACATCCACTCGCTGGCCTGGGGCTCATGTGGGTCCGTCGGGACCTCAACCAAGACGGGTTCGTCCGCCGCCACCGCCACCGCGAGTTCATTCGCGAGTTCCGCGTCCGTCTCGGCGCGGCGGGTGGTCATACCCATGCTCTCGGCCAGCGCGGTGAAGCTGATGGGCGACTCCTCCCAGCCGTAGACGCCTGTGTCGAGATCGTACGTCCGCTCGGCCTCCTCAGTGATGATGGCGTAGTCGTTGTTATTGATGACGAGGATAGTGATCGGCAGATCCGCGGCGACTGCCGTGTGAAGTTCGTGGACACACATCATCAGCCCGCCGTCACCCGTCAGGACGACGACGTCCTCGTCGGGGTTGGCAAGTTGCGCGCCGATGCCGGAGGGGAGGCCGGTGCCCATGGTCGCCCACGAGCCAGGATTGACGTACTTACGGGGGCCGTAGGCCTCGAAGGTGTTGAGACCCCAGACCCGGAATCCGCCGGCGTCAACAGCGACGGTCGCCTCACGTGGGATGGTCTCGCGAGCCGTCCGGAGGACCTGGACCGAGGTCAGCAGCTGCTCGTCGCCCAGTAGCGGCTCGATGCGCCCGTCCCGGGCCGAAAGCAGGCGGTCGGCGGTCACCTCCCCGTCGGCCGGCTCATGTTCATCAGCCAGCCGGTCTTCAATCTTCTGCATCGCCTCGGCCGCGTCACCGATGACGGCCACCGCCGGGTCGTAGCCGGTGCCGAGGTCGTCGGGGTGAAGCGTGACGTGGACCAGCCGGTCAGGGACGTTGACGGACCACGACCGCGTAGCGACAGCGTCGAAGTCGGTTCCAACGCCCAGTGCCGCGTCCGCCTTGCCGATGGCGGCGAGCAATTCCTGGGTCGCACTTCCGGACAGCGTCCCGGCCGCGAGCGGGTGATCCTCCGGGATGACCCCCTTGCCCTTGTAGGACGTGACGACCGGCGCGCCCAGCGCCTCCGCGAGCGAGCAGAGTTCGTCGCTCGCCTCAGCCGACCGGACGCCGCCGCCGGCGAGGATCAGCGGCGCATCCGCGTCGGCCAGCAGTTCCGCGGCGGCGTCGACGTCCCCGTCGGCGACCGACTCCAGGCAGTCCGTGTCGAAGTCGCGCGCCTGCGAGAGCGAGACATCCATCTTCAGGAAGTTCTTTGGGATGCCGATGCGGACCGGCCCCTTCGGCGGGGTCTGGGCGATGGCGATTGCGCGGTCGACCTCCGACGCGGTCGCCGAGGGGCGCTCGACCAGGATGTTTTCCTTGACCACGTTGTCGTAGGTGCCCGGTGGCGTCTCGTGGATGCCATCGCCACCACGGATCTCGGGCTCGGTCTCCACCGCGAAGTGGACCAGCGGCGTACAGTCGTTGAGGGCATTCTTCAGGCCGTTCATCGCGTTCATGTCGCCCGGACCAGGGACGACGAACGTCGCGGCCACGTCGCCGCTGGTCTCGGCGTACCCCCAGGCCTGGTGGGTGACCGCCGTCTCGTGTCTGGCGACGACGAACTCTATCTCCTCGCTCTCGTCGATGGACTGGTTCAGCGGGAGCGTCTGCTTGCCGGGGATGCCGAACACCGTGTCTATCCCGTTGGCTACCAGTCGGTCGATGACCGCCGCGCTAATTCGCATGGCCAAGGATATTTGAGGGTCGTACTTAGTCCTACCTGTCGGGCGGTTCGCCTGTGGCGAAGTAGCGTGGCCAGAATGGTCTGGGCGCCCTCGCTCGAGGGACAGGATGGGGAACAAACACCCGACCATCACGCTCTACCAGGCGTTCCCGACGACCGACGGCTACAGTGTTGTCGCCGTCCCGTCGCCGAACCTGTGGCCGCGCTTCTGCCATGCCATCGGCCGCGAGGATCTCATCGAGGCCCCGCGGTTCGAGACCAACGACGACCGCGTGACCAACAGCGAGGAACTCGACGCCATCCTTGACGCTGAGTCCGAGGACTCCACCATGGAGGCCAAAGAGCTCCTCTCGGAGTTCGGGTTCGACGAGGAGACTATCGCATGCTTTCACGAGAACGACGTCATCCGACGTACGACCCTTTCCCTTTCTTCTGTCCGCTTCTCGCCACAGAGAAGTCGTGCGCCTGTGCTCAAGAAGTTGATATTTATTCCATGATGCGGAACACAATATGGGAAAGAATAACACACAATGCGCGTTCAGGCCCTATTACGGTAGATATACCCCATATCTTCGGATTGACGGGGAACGTCCGAGCCATGTTTTGCGGGGATCAAAGCGGGAATTGTCCGACAGTGGATGCGATGAATGTGCCCTCATATCCCGGTAACAGGCTAGTGCTGCTGAATCCGTGACTCGGAACGCCACGCTTCAACGTTCACTCCAGTTCGATCCAAATTTCACATTTTTCGGTCCCGAATATTGTCTACTGGCGGAGTTTCGGATAAACTTTGAGGAATTTGTCTACGGTTTAACTCTTCCCCATCGCGGAACAGTTAAGAGTTGGTAGGTGGTAAAGCGGAACATGGATCTGGATGAGCGCGAGGGAATCAAGTCCAACGAGACATTGTTCGAGCTCGTCGACACTCTCAAACAACTCGACGGCGCGGGAATCACCGAACTCGCCGACCGGATGGACGTCTCCAAGAGCACCATCTACCGACATCTCACGACGCTTCTGGACGCCGAGTACGTCGTCCGTGACGGCCAGGAGTTTCGGTTGAGCCTCAAGTTCCTCGAGTACGGCGGCTATGTGCGCCGGACCAACGAGATAGCAAAGCAAATCCGGCCAAGAATCGAGGATCTGGCCGACAAGACGGGCGAACTCTCCGCGTATGTCACCGAAGAGTACGGCCAGGGCGTGTTCGTCTACCGCGGCATCGGGGAAAACGCCGTCGGGACCGACGGCGGGGTCGGCAAGCGCTTTCACCTCAACTCGTTGGCCGCCGGAAAGGCAATCCTCGCCGAGTACCCGAGTGAGCGGGTCGACGAGATCATCGAAACGCAGGGCCTCCCGGCGTACACGAACAACACGATCACCGAAGCCGACGAACTCCGAGCCGAGCTCGACGTGGTCCGCGAGCAAGGCTACGCTTTCGACCACGAGGAGCACCTCAAGGGCCTCAACGCCGTGGCAGCGCGCGTGTACGGCCCGAACGGTGAGCCCCAGGGCGCCTTCAGCATCGCCGGCCCCAGCCATCGGATGAAAGGCGACTGGTTCGAATCCGAAATCCCCGAACTGCTGCTGGGCACTATCACAGAGTTCCAACTCGACATCACATATGCGTGAGACCGGGACCCACACCCCATTCCGCGTCACGGAACGAAATCGAGCGGTTTGGTATTACAGTACTAGTTCTGTAATGCCTACGGACACCCGTCGCTTCTGGTCCTCACAGCCAGTACCCTCGTGAAACGGGTGTATCAACCTATTTCTGACCCATTTTCTCGCGTTTGGGCTTTCTGGTTGGGCGAATTAGGCGACAAAGTGTCGCGGAGCCGTTCGTGGGCTGAAGCGGCTGAATGGGTAGTCGATACCAGTGAAACAGGGAGGAAAACTAATCCGTGATACGGAACAGAGGTTCGGCGGGTCTTCGCGCCCTTTCCCAGATCGGGACACCAGTCGCTGTCAGCATCGTCGGTCGCTGAGGGGACCGCCTGTCCCGGGACGGCAGGCCAGGCAAACATGAGGTTTATGCGGTTTCGAAGTAACCACCGGACGAATGTCAATACTCGAAACCGACGACGTGACGGACGATATCCGACGGCTGACGCTGAACCGTCCGGACTCGCTTAACGCGCTCAGCAGAGCATTGCTCTCGCGGATCGCCGAAGAAATCCGCGCCGCCGACGGCGAGTACCGGGTGCTGATCCTCGAGGGAGCGGGCGACGCGTTCACCGCCGGCGCGGACCTCGATGAGGAGGAGGGCGCGGGCGATCTGTTCCAGGAGATCACCCGCGCCGTCCGGGAGTTCGAGGGCATCGTCATCGGGAAGCTCCACGGCTGGGTCATCGGCGGCGGGTTCGAGTGGACGCTCTCGTTCGACCTGTGCTACGCCCATGCTGACACGACGTTCAAGCTGACCGAGTCCGAGATCGGCGTGACGGTAACCAACGCCTCGACGCTGCTGCTTCCGCTGTACGTCGGCGCCGGGACGGCACGGGAGCTCGTCTACACGAGCCGCGAACTCCCCGCCGCGGAAGCCGAACAGTACGGCCTGCTGGCTGGCGTCTACGACGACGCCGACGACCTCGAGGCGAAGGTACTCGATGTCGCCACGGATATCGTCGAGAACAAGTCGGCAACGGCACTGCGGCTCAACAAGCGCGCCATGGACCAGGCCTTCCCCGTCGAGGAAGTTCTCAAACGGGAAGAGCTGATCAACGAGTACTGCCACGACGTCGAGGACATGAGCTGGTAGCGGGGCGAGGTCGAGACGGGGTGACGCGGTCGGGGGTGCATCTGAGCAACGTTTATGTCGCCCCTCCCGAAAGAACGTGTAGATATCGGATGACATCGGATTCCATCGGCTACTACACCGGGAGCATCGAGGAGACGCATGCTGCGGCCCGCGAGGACGTACTCGCCCTCGGCGAGTTCGGTGCCTGGATCGGCAGCGAATCCAGGTCGGCCGACAGCGGCGAGGAGTTCGCGACCCTGGACCCCGTCGTCGGTGAAGAGATCTGTTCGGTCCCCCAGTGTACCGCCACGGACGTGGACGCAGCCGTTAAGGCCGCCCAAGAAGCATTCGACGGCGGGTGGGGCGCGTGCTCGCCCCAGGAGCGCTCCAACGCGATGCTCTCGTGGGTTGCGACCCTGCGCGAGAACGTCGGCGATCTCGCGCTGGTCGAGAGCCTCGACGGCGGCAAACCGCTAAAACACGCCCTTGTCGAGACGAAGTACGCTCTAGACTTCCTGGAGTACTACGCGAAGGTCGTCCAGGCCGACGAGGGCATCACGGTACCGACGGACGACGACATGCACGTCTACACCCGCCACGAGCCCCACGGCGTGGTCGGACTCATCACACCGTGGAACTTTCCGCTGACTATCTCCTTCTGGAAGCTCGGCCCGGCGCTAGCGGCAGGCAACGCCGCCGTCATCAAACCCGCCGAACAGACGCCGCTCTCTATGCTGTATGCCGCCGAGCTGTCGAAGGACATTCTCCCCGACGGGACCCTTAACGTCGTCACCGGGTTCGGCGAGGAGGCCGGTGCGCCGCTGACTGAGCACGCGGCCGTCGGGAAGGTCTCGTTCACCGGCGAGGACGTCACCGGCAAGACGGTGATGAAGGCCGCCGCGGAGACCGTCACTGCCGTGACGCTGGAGCTCGGCGGGAAGTCGCCGTACGTCGTGTTCCCCAGCGCCGATGTCAAGAAGGCCGTCCGCGACGTCGCCCACGGTATCTTCTACAACGCCGGACAGTCCTGCGACGCCTGCTCGCGCGTGCTCGTCCACGAGGACATCGCCGAGGAGTTCACCGAGGGACTGGTCGCGCGCGCTGAGGGGCTCACTCCCGGGGACACCCTCGTAGAGGGGACGACCGTCGGCCCGCTCATATCGGCCGACCAGTTCGAGAAGGTGACCGACTACGTCGAGATCGGCCGGGAGGAGGGTGCGACCTGCGTGACCGGCGGTGCTGTCGAGGACGGCGACCTCACGGACGGCTGGTACGTCCGGCCGACGGTGCTGACTGATGTCGATAACGACATGCGCGTTGCCCAGGAGGAAATCTTTGGCCCAGTCGAGGTGATCACGACCTTTGAAACCTACGACGAGGCCATCGAACTCGCCAACGACGTGGAGTTCGGCCTGGCCGCCGGCGTCGCGACCGAGAACACCACGCTCGCCCACCGGGCGGCCGCCGATATCGAGGCTGGCAGCGTCTGGATCAACGGCAACTACGCGACGCCCATCCCCGGCGGCCCCTTCGGTGGCTACAAACAGTCCGGCATCGGCCGGGAGTGCAGCCGGGATGCCCTCCGCCACTTCACCCAGGAGAAGGCCGTCCACGTCGCCCTCGACGAGCCATCGCTCTGAAGCTGGCCGGCAGCGCTTTCGTTTCGAACGCCGACACCGAGCAGGATAGCGTCTGTGGCAAGGGGTGAAAGATGGCTGTAATGGGAACGATACCAAGCGCCGACGCGTACGGCATCGACGTGTCGATTCCGGAGGCCGACATCGAGGCCGGCGCTATCGGCGGCTCCTCGACTAGTCGACGCTGTCTGTTCGGCGAGGACGAGGCCGGTAAGCAGAGAGACGAGGAGAAGGTCGTGAGAGCGCGCAGTTACGCCGACTCGATCAGCGGCGTCCCGTCGGCCTTCGGGCCGAGTTCGGGGCCGTGGGGGTGGTCGTCGGGGTCGATCCGGCGACGCTGCCGGTAGTCGGTCGAGCGCTCGACCGGGACGCGGCCGATGGCAGCGATCATGTCGACGTACTCCTGGAAGGAGCGGTACTCGCCGTAGTCGCCGCCGGCGCGCTTGGTGATCTCCTCGCTAAGGATCGTCCCCATGAAGTCGTCGGCGCCGCAGTTGAGCATCTTCAGCCCCTGGGCGTTGCCATGCTTCACCCACGAGGACTGGACGTGCTCGACGTTGTCGAGATAGAGTCGGGAGACGGCGATCATCAGCTCGTCCTCGTCGGTCGAGGCGCCGGAGTCGACCAAGCCGTACTCAGCCAGCGGTGTGTTCTGGTGGACGAAGGTGAGGGGAACGAACTCCGTGATGTTGTCCGTCCGGTCCTGGAGGTCGCGGACGCGGTCTAAGTGGAGCATGCGGTGGGCCTCGTTCTCCACGTGGCCGTACATGATCGTCGCGGTGGTGTCGAGGCCGACGTTCGCCGCGGCCTCCATCGCCTCCAGCCACTCCTCCGTGCCAATCTTTCCGGGACAGATCACGTCCCGGACCTCGTCGACGAGGATCTCCGCCGCTGTGCCGGGGACGCTGTCGAGGCCGGCGTCCTTGAGCCGGGAGAATACCTCCTCGTAGGACCAGTCGGTCCCGCGGCGAGCGTGGTAGGCCTCCTCGGGGGTCATCGAGTGGACGTGGACGCCGTCGACGCTCATCGCCGCGATCTGCTCGCAGTAGGTGCCGGGGTCGACGTCGTACTCCTCGGGCGGACGGTAATTGAGGTCGCCGCGGTCGCTGGCCTCAAGGATCTCGCGGTGGTCGTCGTCCAGCGCGAACGCCGGGTGCAGGCCAGACACCGAGGTGACCTCGTAGATGCCACGTTCGACGGCGGCGGCGACGATCTCCCGGGACTCCTCGGGCCGTTTCGTGAAGCCGGGGTGGCTCGCCTCGTGGGAGGTTCGGAACTGCTCCGAGCGGTCCTTGAAGTTACAGAACAAACAGCCGGTGTTGCAGGCGGTCGTGACGTTGTTGTTGAGGTTGGCGACGAACGTGACCTCGTCGCCGACCACCTCGGCTCGACGCTGGTCGGCCGCTTCGAGGACCAGCTCTTTGCGCTCGTGGTTGATCCCCTCGCGGTCGGTCCCGGTCGTGAGCAGCTCGATCCCGTCCGCGACCGTCAGCCGCTCGGCTGCCCTGGCCTTCTCGAGCGCGTTCTCGAAGACCTGATCGGTCTCGGGAACGCGCTCGAAGTTCTGCTGAGAAATATCTGCGCGATCTGCCACAGGATTTGACATAGCTCTGCTGACGGCTGATTCTAACCTAAATGTTGTGTCTCCACGACCGACGGCACGCGAAACTACCCGCTAACGGCCGTATTCGGAGGTTCGCACGATGCCAGGAATGAGGGTGCCCGATGTCGCACACCTGGACGACTCCGCCGGCGTGGCATCACGGCCAACCCGACCCCTCACAAACCGGTACTGCTATGAGGATAAAACTAGATAGGGTACATCGTATGCAAATCGCAGTCTCAGACACAGTTGGTCCTGGGTCTGACATTCGTGAACAAGCCGAACTCGCTGCGGAACTCGGCTACGACTCGTACTGGACGCAGGAACTTATCGACGTCAAGGACGGGTTCACCACGGCGACCGCGCTCGGTGTGTGGGACATCGACATCGACATCGTCGTCGGGCTTCCGAGCCCGTACACGCGCCACCCGGCCATCATCGCGACGGTGCTATCCTCGATCGACGACTACGCCGACGGTCGCGTCGAGGGCCTGGCCATGGGAACGAGCGCCCCCGAGGTGATTCGGAAGCTCGGCATCGACATGGACCGGCCCATCAAGCGCCTCAGCGAGGCCAACGACATCCTCCGCGCTCTCATCGAGACGGGCGAGTGTACCTACGAGGGAGAGATCTACACGCTGAACAACTGGAAGCTCCGCGCAGAGTTCTCCGACGACATCCCGCTGTACGCCTGCGGGGCCGGGCCGGTCATGCAGGAGATGGCCACCGCGAAGTTCGACGGCCTCTGGCTGCCGTTCAATGCGACCGCCCCGTTCACGGCGGAAGTCGTTGAAACCGGCGAGGAGAACCTAGAGGAGTTCGGCCGCGACCGCGAGAAGTTTACTTACGCGCTGAACATCCCGACGGCCGTTGTCGACGAGGACTCCGAGATGAGCGTCGAGGAGCAGAAACGCGACATCCGGGAGTTCACAGCCTGGCACTGCTGCTCGGACCACATCAAGCCCCTCGTCGAGAAGGCCGGCGTGGACTACGACATCGACGCGCTCCGGACCGCCGTGCGGGAGAACGACTCCGAAGCGATGGCCGAGATCGTCGACCAGGAGTTCCTCGACGTCGTGGCCGCCGTCGGCTCCCCCGAACACGTCCGCGACCGCTACCTCGAGTACATAGACTCAGGCATCGACTGCCCGGTCATCTACAACTACGGGCCGCAGGAAGTGAAGATGCGCAACGTCCAGGAGCTGGCACCCGAAAAGTTCTGATTTAGACCACGGGCCCGCGGTTACTTCTCGTCAGAGGCCGATCGATACGTGCCGAATGGCCTGTCGCCCGCTGAGCGGACGACACTGTCTTCCTTCACTCGACCGGGAGCCGCTTCTCGAGCTGGACGGCACGCGAGTTGATGGACAGTCTGTCGCCAAAGTCGGGGTGAAGAAAAAACCGCGTCTACGTCCGTTGCGTCACCGGGCGCTCTCTATCCCATCGAGGAACGTACGCTCTTCGGTACTCGGCGGGTCGATCGATTCGACGTCATCGGCCACACCGATGTCGAAGCCGGTGTTCTCTTGGATTTCAACGACCGACGAATGGCTGTGGACCCCTTCGATCCGCATTTCCTTCGTCTCTGGGTCGAACCCGAGCAGCCCGAGATCCGTAACGACGCGGATGGTCTCGACGGATGGGAGCCCGGACTCCTCACGCGCGGAGCCGCCGGAAAGGTAGCCGGGCGAGGTGATGAAGTCGACTTCCTCGACGAACCGCTGCTTCTCGTGTTTCGTCACAACAGTCAATTCCTCGGCGAGCGCCGTGAGATCGCCGGCGCCGCCACCGCCAGTCAGGCGGACCTTCGGGTTATCGAACTCACCGATCGCCGACGTGTTGATGTTGCCGTGTTTGTCGATCTGAGCACAGCCGACCATGGCGCCGTCAATGTATCCTTTCTGCAGGAAGGCGAACGTGTCCGTAATCGGGGGAAGCATCAACGCCTGCCGCGATACGCGCATGGAGTTCGTCGACGAGGGGAAATAATCCGTCGAGATCTCCGGGCCGATCGAACCGCCCTCGAAGACCATGACTAACTCCGGATTGTACAGCCGCTGGGCCAGCAGGGCTGCTCGCATGGGGAGCCCGATCCCAACGAACGTCGTTCCGTAGTCCTCGATGAGGTGCGAAGCGGTGACGACCATCTGGTCCTCGTCTGAGTAATCGGTGGAGTTATCATCGCTCATTGCCATGCCTCGCGGAGGTGTTCCGTCGCTTCCTGATCTTTCGGGACATTTTGCATACTAATGATACACGAGAGTATCTCACGGGTGTCGAACTCATCGAGATACTCTTCGAAGGTGTCTGGGTTATAGAAGTACCGCTGCAGGTAGTCGTCAATGCCGTCGAGCCCGTCTTCGGCGAGGTCGCCGCTGTACGCCTCGAAGTGTTCGAGCGACTGTTCGTAGTATCCCGGACACTCGTGTGGGAAGGAGCCAAAAGGAACCGAGATCACTTCGTCGACGCAGAAGTACGGGATGTCCGAACTCTCCGACCTGATCGTGTCTTCGCTCACAATTTCCTCGCACGTGACGATTGTCGTGTCCGCTGCCAGTGCCCCGTAGTAGTCGATCTGGGGCATCCCCGAAATCTGGACGTTGCCGTACGGGTCTGCCCGCTGTGCGTGAATGAGCGCGACGTCAGGGACGACTGCCGGGATGAGCGCGAGGTCGGACCCAGTGAACGGACACTCCTGGACGATCGTGTCAGAGACCTCGACGAGATCCGAGCCGAGCATTGTCCGCGTCGGCAGGTACGGAATCCCCATGGCACCGGCCATCAGGCGGAGCCCATATCCGTAGTGGCTCCACTCCTGAACCCCCAGATCACCCTCCTCTATCGCCGTCCGCATAACGTCGGGGAGGATCGGTGGCACGGCCGATCCGAGCCAAGACGTCACCATCGTGTCGGCCGTGTCCGATTCAAGGAGGTAACTCCACTCGTAGCTGGCGAGATTACGGAGCACAGTCGTTTCTGTGACGTCGGATCGGACCAGTTCCCATAGAAGCGCCATCGGTGTTCGCGAGTAGAATGTTCCACCGACGTATATCACGTCTCCGTCATCGATGTGGTCGGTCGCCTTCTCCAGACGACCCGTCTTGTCCACCAATCGGGTCTCCCGATCGGCGGAACGTCGACGGACGTCCGTAATTGACGTAGGTAGCATTGCTTCGCCTATTCCACGTACCGCTACCATCAAAAGCTATTCGGGAGCCGATTGCCAATATCGGTTACTCGGCGCGAGGCCTTGGGTCGTCCAGACCGTCAACTCTGTCCGACCGCAGATGCTGTGAATTGCCTGAAAACATCGGCCCGTCGGCGACAGTGTTGTCACTCCAAAGCCAACGAGCGTTCGGCGTTCGACAGCTGCGAAGCTGCATACGAACACCGGACGATGGTGGTCTCGAGAGCTTGCAGTCGCGTCCTGTCGTGAATGGACTCGTCGCCATCGTTCCTCTCGACACCTATTCGAGATTGAGGGATGATGCTACTCGACGACCACCGAAACCGTCGAAGCTACTAGATCCGTAGAAGGAAGTGAGGTCTTTCTGACTCTCGTCCATGCCGATGACGCTCTGCCGTCGCACTCCGTCCGGCAGCACGATCTCTCCAACCTGCTTGCTTCACAATCTAGCCTAACTAGACAGTATAGCCAGTGGCCACGAACTCAAATTGTCACTTTGTCTGAAGTGGGAATACACCGTTACCGCGAGCTAGTCGTCGCCCTGCTCAGTCACAATCCCCTTCACGCTCTTGGCGCAGGGGACTGACGTCCAAGAGAAGTCGATCGCCTCGCGTTCGTGATCGGTCAACTCGTCCTGACCGTCACGGCCGCGTTCGGAACGTCCTGTCACACCTAAATCCTCACTGTCTTGAGGACGTGGTTAGGACGCTCGAGGAGATTGCGAGATACCGGTTTGAGCTCATTTGGGTCCACCAACGAATTGTCGTAGCAGACTGACCGAACACCCCTCGTTTCCGTCGTTTCCTCACCCCCCCCCCCTCCAGATTTCCGTCGTGTTTTTCGACCACCCCTCGTTTCCGTCGTTTCTTCACCCCCTCCCCAGATTTCCGCCGTTTGCTCCCACTTCCTAGCAGAGAGCACTTACTCGCGAATCCAGTCCTGCATCCGACCGTCCTCGAGTATCGTTTCGCGAACAACCAGGGGGTCTTCGATGAGCCGGTTCTCCAGATGAATCCCACCAGCACTCCCCTTATTGATCTTTTCAATCTCGACGACACCGAGGAATGCTTGTTCTTTTAAAATGTCACGAAACCGTCGAACGGAGAGGATGTCCATATCCAAGTGATTGCAGATCCGTTCATACTGGTCGTACACACGACCTGTTAGGAAGGCATCATCGTTGGAGATGATACTCAGCTCAGTTAACGCAAGCAACGCAGCCTTTGCCTGCGTGGGCGCGCCGTTTACAAGTTCTCTGAACCGATCCTTTTCCGCGTGTTGCTGAGCTTGACGCACGTGTTCTTCCTTTACTTGACCTGCATCGGCCTCATAGGCGACTTCCCCGGCGTGGCGAAGAATGTCGATTGCCTTCCGTGCATCGCCGTGTTCCTGAGCTGCAAAGGCCGCTGAGAGTGGGATCACGTCCTCGGTAAGAACACCGTCCTGGAAGGCGTCTTCACGATTGAACATGATTTCCCGAAGTTGGTTTGCGTCATACGGTTTGAAGAATAACTCCTTGTGCTGGAAGCTGCTTTTCACTCGCTCGTTCACGTTATCGACGTACTGGATCTTGTTACTAATCGCGATGACGCCAATACTGCATTCGATTTTACCCGCCTCCTCAGCGCGTGAGAGTTTCATCAGAACACTATCGTCGTTCATCAAGTCAATCTCGTCCAAGATGATGATTACAGAATCGAATTGTACATCGAGCGCCTTCCAGAGGAGTTTATAGTATTTCGACGTGCTGAGACCAGTGTGCGGAACAGCTATTCCAGTGATATGTTTATCATTTAATTTCGATGCAAGCGAGGAGATAACCTGTGTCTCTGTCTTATCTTCTGCACAATCGATATAGGCTGTCCCGATATCGACACCATCCTGAGCTGCATTTTGAGCACGTTGACAAACGTGTTTTGAAACGAGTGATTTTCCAGTCCCCGTTTTCCCATAGATAATCACGTTCTCTGGTGCGTATCCGTGGACGGCGCCATTGAGGCGGTTCGCTAGTTTTGAAATTTCCTCATCACGACCGACGATCCGGTTAGCATCGGGAACATGGCCGATTTTCAGAAGATCCTTGTTCGCGAAGATACGATGCCCCGATTCGAAGAGTGGATCGTTCACCGAACTTGGTGAAGAATCGTTCGTCATTGAATATCACACGGTGTGAGCGGGGAGAGCATAAATCTAGTGGAGATAGAGACTCCATGTTTCCGTCGTTTCTTTTCCAAATTTGGTGGAGATATACCACATAACGACGGTATAAGATCGTTGATAATTAAGCCGCATTTCCGACGTGAGGGAGAAAAATCGGGGACAGCGTCGGGATAGGGTTCTTGAAGGCCGGACCCACACACCCCACGTTTCCGTCGTAATTCATATCGACTGAAGTAGTTCGAGTTGAAGGCATCGTCCAAGAGTTGAGAAGTTAACGAGACACCTAGAAACGTCCCTTCACGGGTTTCTGTTGCAATCTAGTGAATCTAGTGAAGGGTGAATTTCCCTTGAGTGAACGAAGAATACTTGTTCACTCTATTAACGAAGTGTATTTAATGAGCCTTTCTCATTCCATACACTTTAATCTAGGTGTGAAGATGAATGAGAGAGTACAAGTATAAGTCTTAATAGTGTTTCTCTCTATCGTCGTGGAGAAACGACGGAAACGTGGGGGGTGTAGTTCCCATTTCCTCTTTTCTCCTCCGACCATCTATTTTCAGTTACGTCGGAAACGTGGGGTGGGTGTGGGTGTTTCCTTGTACAGACTCGCTCATCTGAAATGACCGGTCCCTTGTACTTCGACGTCACCGTTTCTCCCTCTCGCCACTGCCAGTAGTAGTAGCGATTGTTGTTGATCTCCTTGATCGTGATTGTCACCTTCGCGGGGACGTTGTCCGGAAGTCATCGGGTTGCCGCTTATTCTCATCCTCCTCGAGGTGAGCCTCACACTCTTTGTATTCAGCGACCTCCTCAGCATAGCGGGCTACGTCCCGAAGACGTTCTGGTGCAGACCCGTTGAGGGTATTGTCTAATTCAGTCGGAAATCCGCCGACAGGGTGGGTGGCTCGTAGGACATCGGCAATTACCTCGTGTCGCTCTTATGTAGAGCTGGGGAATGCCCCCATAGCAAGGCAGTCGATGACGCTTACGAGGGATGCGCCAGCGAGATTCAATGAACGGATGATTCCAAATGTGTGAGCGGCCTGCTCCAAGCCGTGCTTGGACAGGCCGCGGAACTTCCGTAGCCACGGTTTGATGAGTGAAAAGAGGCACTCAACCTGGTTAATATGGACACCGTCAGGCGAGACGTACGTCTCGTCGTGCACAACGATCTGGTGAGTGTACTCCATCTGCCGATACGCTTGGAGACCATCAGTCCAGACCTCTCCCAGCGGCTGGGAGAGGTCTTCAGCCTCCTGTATTACTGGATCAAGGTCTGTTTCGTAACCATTGGTGTTCGGTTAAGCACTGGATCGCCTCGTGAAGGCTTCAGCCACTCGTTCACTAAGTAAGAGGCGTGATTTCTCTGGTTGACGAGCGTCACGAAACAGCAACTCCGGCAGGTTCGGCGGTGGATGTCCGAACGACTGGGCCAACTCTTCGAGGATGAGCTGGGCGAGAGACCTTAAGGTCCTCGCCCAGCGTTCCCGAGGGAACACCGTCTCAGGAAACAGCTCCTGAAATATACCGAGCAAGGCTCTGCTGACCACAAGCGTCAGCAGAGCCGCCACAACCAGCAGTTCCACGATTGCTGGATCGCTTGTCTGGAACTTCTCCAGCCCATACAGCGATTTTAACTCCCGGAATAGCAATTCCACTTCCCACCGCAACCCATACAGCGCCGCAACTTGCCTCGGAGTGAACTCATCGGGCAGGTTCGTAACGTACAGATGGTAGTCGTCGGTGTCCTCGTTGCGGACACCGACGACGCGAAACTCCATCGTGTCGGTTGACTGTTTCCCAGCGTACGGCCGTCGCTTGAACGTGATCTCCACAGTCACGTCTACGATCTCGCGTGTGAGGTCGCCCAGAACGTCCTGGAGGCGACGGTCTGGCAAGGAAATGGCGCGCCCGCGCCATTTCCGCCGCTCCCCGACGATCAACGGGTTCGCGTTTGACTTCAGCCGCGTCAAAAAGAACCCGCCATTTTCCTCGATCAACGCGAACCGGCGGAAACTGTAGAACCCGAGATCGAACAGTAACAACCGGCCTCGCAGCCAGCTCCCTGTGCGGAGCTGGCTGCTCTCTTGGGTGCGTTCGTCGGTGAGCTGGAACTGTTCGAGGCTCTGAGTAGTGGCGTTTTGGACGAGGTGAAGCTTCGCGCCGGACTGATCCGAGTGAGTCGCTGGAAACTCGCTAAGGAGCCGATGCAACCGGAAAACGGTTGCATCGGCGATCAGCACATCACGAAACAACTCGAATTGTGGCGCGATCGTGTGGGGAACCGCGACCTCCTCGAGAGCGTGCTCGAGGAGGTCGCTCAACAGGGCACCAAGTGCTGGTGTGAACTGGTCATAGAAACTGGAGCGAGCAACAGTCTGGTTAGTCGCTGTGGAGTAGGCCCGCTGAAATCCGGCGATCGTGCGGGCTTCGCCGTCGACGGCGAAGCCCATGATGAGCGTCCAGACGAGCATCGTGATGTCGATTGTCCGGTGGCGTTGGACGACATCGCGCTCGCGCGCGATGTCTTCGATACGTTCGGCTGGAAACAGGGAAGTCAGCCGCCGTCGTATGAGGTCCGGGGAGAGGGTCTTGAACACATTCTCTCCCCACGCGGTCTACAACGATAACTTCGTCAATCGAGCGCAGTCTCTCGGTTTCATGTCTTAACCGAACACGGATGGTTTCGTAACTGATGCCAAGCTGGCCGTGAACAACCCGTAGCACGTCGCGGCACGCCGCGACGAGCGTTATCTGGTCGCCGTGTCGTCCACGCCAGCGCGAGCGTCCTGATCGAGACGACCCGCCGCGGTGACGGCTGTCCCGCGGCGGGTCTTGGCCTTTGTATCCTGAACAGACGCTGCTGGATTCATCGATTTGTACCGGTCCGTCGATTTCCTGCTGGAACTGGTTCCAGACGACCGGGAAGCCTCGCTGAACCGCGGCTTCGACCTCTCGAATGGCGTAGTAGACGGTCTTGTACGCTCGATCGAGCAGTGTCGCAATTTTCGAGATACTCAACAGCGTGTCGGCATAGAGGATGAATGCGAGAAGCACCTCTCCAGTGGTGAGGTGCTTCTCGTGAAACGGTGTTCCGTAGGTGCAAACCGGCTTGAACCCGCAGCTTCGGCAGATAACACGATTCGATGACGGCCACGTTTGGATGCTTGGATCACCGCATTCTGGACACGGAGCCTGCTCCCAGAATTTCTTGAGTCGCCGCTCGATTTGATCATCGAGCGGCTTCGTCTGCAGTTCAATCACTCCAAGATCAACGAGCTGTTGCAGCATCTTCCCGAATGCTGGCTGAGACATATTCTCTTGAGATCAGCCATCACAGTGTAACCGTGGGGCATTCCCCAGCTCTACATAAGAGCGAGAGGCGCTGGTTAATTCACCGCCTCTCCGCCAATTGTAACACTACTCGAAATCACAGCGTATTCCGGAGCATCGAACTCGAGATCCTCGCCATCGTCGATGGTAGTGGTACGAGCTCCGGGTTCGCGACAAAACTCGATCACACCGAGACCTACCTCTCTCGTGCCGTCGAAACTTCAGCGAGAATGACCTATCTATACAGAACGCAATGGTCGATGGAAATGGGTCGCGCCCTATGACACCCCGGTCGAGTGAGGCCGGCCCTTGGTGTACTCGAATACCTCGATTTAACGTTTGCGGATGGCCTTTTCTGGCGGAATTTTAAGTTCAGCTTCTCGTTCGAATTCACGCGCTTCGAGGAAAAGCAACGACTTTGTCGTAGTCATCTGGGTCGATGACAAGGTCGATCAAGAACCGCGTCTCGACCTAACTGACCGCGTAGCCTCCAAAGAAGTCGAATCCGATATATGGCGCCTCCAGTTCTTCGAACACGTGGATGGGTACCTTGCTTCGGTCTCCTTGACTCACGCTCAGGCTAGCTCCATCCGGTAGGCTGCGTCAGCGTCGACGTTGTCGTACATGCGGCCAAGCATGTCGAGTGCAGATTCGAAGGTCGTTTAGTACCTGTTTGTGAACGCCACGATCTCCTGAAGCGGGATGACGGATCATCTGTCGACCACCTCGGCCTCGATCTGTGACCGTGGCTTCAGGACGACCTAGATGGTGCCAACTGTAGTTAGGAATTAGAAATAGTTGCCCACTGATGGAGCCGAGAGTTGATCGAGAACAGTGTCAATCGCTGATATAAGTTCGTCAAATAACACAAAGAATCTATTGCTGAAATCCGCTTGTAGTGCTCTATTGAAAACGACAGACGGCAAGGGGATCGGTCCGTAAAGACTTGAGGAACTGAGGTCGAGAAGCCGATTATGGCAGTCGCACTCCTCAACCTCGTTGAGAAGGTACTTCATGCAGCTAAACAAGCGTTAGGGAATTGAGCGGGGCGGCCCGCCTCCGGCGGGCTTCCCCGCGAGGCTCACATTGTCGCTCACTGTATTCCCAAAGAAGGCCATACGTTCACCGAACTCGTCGATCGTCTCGGGCTCAATCCGGACGCGTTGCCCGATCCAACGACGTTCTACCACTTACTCGATCGGAATACGATGTTCGTCTGGCAGGCGTTGCTGCGCGTCGACGCGCAGCAACACCGCCAGTCCGGACACGCCGCTCTGAACAGTACGTTCTTCGAACGCGAGCAACCCTCGTAGTACTACCTCCAGCGGCGAGATCGGACAGTCAAGACGATCAAAGCGTCGACCGTAACCAATACAGAGTCGCTTGCAGTGCTAAACGTCCACTGCTATGTCGAGCAAGAGCACGATACGAAGGCCGGCCCGCGGGTCGTCCGCGTCTCGGCGGACGCCCTGCAGGCAGTCGTCGATAACGGATTTCTGGACTGACACACCGAATACGAGCTGTCTGGGCTGGATCTCGACTATAGTAACCGTTAGAATTTTCTACTCAGGGGTGGTTTCTGAGGGTAGTGGATCATCTCGACGAAATCTCCGTCAAGGAATTGCAAGATGCTCTTGACAACGTGGAGGGAAAGAAGCCGACACAACGGCTCTTAGCGGCAATAGCGTACAAAAACGGCGTTACACAGACTGAACTAGCCGAGTGGTACGACGTTCAGCGACGCACGATCTATAGCTGGCTCAAGCGACTCGACATCGACGAGTCGCTTGAGCAGGCTGTAACTGATGCTCAGCGATCTGGGAGAAAGCGAAAGCTCTCAGAAAAACAGCGACAAGAATTCGAAGAAGCTGTCCACGACTCACCCGAAGAAGTTGGGGTTGACGCGCCGGCGTGGACGCCGGCGCTCGTCCAGCAGTATCTCGACGAGACCTACGATGTCGAGTACTCAATCCCGAGTTGCCGGCGGTTGCTCAAAGAGGCGGGATTGTGCTATCAAAAACCACGCCGCACAGCCGCTGAAGCTGAGGCTGACGAACAAGAAACGTTCCACGAAGAACTCAAAAAAAGCGGCGGGAGATGGACGCCACAATAGTCTGTATCGATCAAACCAAGAAATCCGTGCAAGTTGAGCCGCGTGCCGCGTGGTTTCCGCGCAGCACGCGGCCGGCCGTCGAATTGTCCGGGCAACGCGACTGGACGTGTCTCTTGGGCGCGATCACCGAGGACGGTGATCGATTTTTCTCTCGATTCGAAGAGTACGTGACCGCTGAACATGCGAAACATTTCATTCTCGCGTTATGCAAAGAGTTCGAAGATAACTTAGTCGTCGTGTTGGATGGAGCGCCGTATTTCCAGGCATCGGCCGTCACGGACCTGGCGGCCCGTGACGACCTCGCCTTCGTCACGCTACCAGCGTATTCACCGGAACTCAATCCAGTCGAAGAGTGCTGGAGACAGCTTCAATCAGCTCTTAGCAACCGATTCTTCGACTCACTTTCTGAGCTAACAACAGCGATCGATACCGCTCTTGATCAACTCTCTATTCCCAAAGTGAGTAACTATTTCTAACTCCTACTATAGCTCGTTCATCACCGTAGATCGAATTCCGGTTGAGGTGTGCTGGAGACAACTCCAAGCCACTCTCAGCAACTGGTTCTTTGAGTCACTTACTGAACTTACAACAGCGGTCAACAACACCCTTGACCAACTTTCAGTCCAAAAACGTGTAATTATTTCTAATTTCTACTAGAGAAGCCCGATGGGCGCGGGCGCCCCCTCGTCGAAACCGAAACACGCGAAAAGCGGTTCTAACGCGTTGGCAAATGCTGCGCTCAGATGAATATGCGACCCGATCACTAGCTCGCGCCGCGATAGGTCGTCGAAATTCTCGTGACTCGCTTCTCACGCGATAGCTGAGACGCCGACGTTGATGAGGAGTATTCCGATGCCATGACTCAGAGTGAGCGTCTCGTCCAAGAATACCACTCCGAAAGTGGTAGCGAACAGCGCGTTCGTAGCCGTGATCGGCTCCGTGCGTCTTGCTCCGATCTTGATGATGTTCGTATACTTAAGCAGACGACTGATCACCGTTCCGGAGGTGCCTGTGGCGGTGAAAGATGCCACCGACGTGGATGTGAGCCCGTAATCCGGGAAGTAGAGAATAACGATCGACGGAAACAGAACGAGTAGATTAACGGATATCACGATGAGCGCAGCGTCGGCTGGATCTCCGTCACGCGTACTGAGTCGGAGAAACAGACTCTGAGTCACGAGCGAGAACGCCGCACCGATTGAGAGAACGGCGGCGAGGTGCGTCACTACACTCATTATTTTGCACGTATTTCTTTACGCTATCATTCCACTGTTCTGTTCCGGTGGCACAGTCAAAGTACTGCTCACGTTCTCGCCTAGGTAGACGTACGCGAATCGGAGGCGAACTGGATGAACGTGAAACGGTATCGACCCTGGTTGTTCTCTGATAGAGAATATGTGGCCGAGTAGCTCAGAAGAAATTACAACTGTACCACTGTAATTGTAGATCCGGCTGTGATAGCTTTCTATACGCGCGTAGTATCAGAAGTGGATTTATTACATCAGTCCAGATGTAATCCAGAGGGCGTCTAAAGGGGAACGTTGCGGAAGAACTAGTTCTTGATTTGGTACGGCCGGGTGCACGTGTCATGTTCGCTTTAAGAGAACAACAGCTGACAAATTTTGCGTGCTAGAGTGTGGACTGAAGATTGATTACACGGGAGATCGTTGCTGTTTGAATGCTACCTGTAACTGGACATCATTCGCGCTCTCGCGGAGAAGATCTGGAATTTCCTCCCTGTAGAGGTCGCCCCGTAATCTGTGAGCCGGCCCGTAGATGGAAAGCGCACCAACCGTTCGACCGGATGTCTCCTCGAGCGGTACGCCGACAGCGCGTAATCCGTTGATGTCCTCTTGATCATTGAATGCGACACCCTGTTTCCGTATTCGTTCCAGGTCATCTTCCAGCACTTCGCGATCCGTTATCGTGTTTGGAGTGTATCGAGGGAGTCCCCGTCGGTCGAGGATTTCGTCGACGGTCGGTTTTGGGAGGTTGGCGAGGATAGCTTTTCCGCCCGCTGTCACATGAAGGTCGACTTGATTCCCGACGGTCGTCGGTCGAGTGATGTTCTCGCCTTTCCGTCGGAAAACGAATACCCCTTTTCCGTGGTCCTCGGCGATAAGGGACGCGACCTCGCCCGTCTTCTGTGCGAGTTCTTTGACTTTCGGCTTGGCCTCCTGAAACACCGGATTCCTGTTTCGGACGTATTCGCCGACGTTTAGGAACCGCAATCCGAGTCGATACTCATCACCTTGCTTTACGACGAACTCGTGTTTTTCAAGCGTCACGAGGTGGGCGTGAACTGAACTCTTCGTGATATCGAGGTGTTCGCTTAGTTCTGCTATTCGAGCCCCGTTGAGTTCTTTCAGAGCTTCCATGATCGCGATCGATCGTTCTGTCGCCCCGACGGTCTTTTGCTTCGTGTCACCTTCCACCATGCCCTATGCTACCTCGTTTTCCTATATAAAGTTCACTGATGGAGAAGGCATCCCCAGGAATAAATTATACCAGTAGCGTAATTTGATTTCTGAACTTATTTCATAGGATAAATTTACCGATGAGCGAAGCGTGTCCGTAGAAGTAAAAAGTTCTCCACAAGAGAACGTGCCTGGCCCTGTGAAACTCGGGCGTGTGGTTCGGCGCTGTGGTCGTCGTTATCGTATTGCGACAGAACTCCTTTAACCTTCGCCAGTAATAAGCCATATATGGCAATCCGAGACGCTGTTGAGACGAACCTGGAAATAAAATCGTATTCGTCGGAGCCGGTCGATGTGGAAATCAGGCGTTCGATCCTCGACGCTGCGCGGCTTGCGCCGAGCGGTAAAAACCGTCAGCACTGGCGGTTTATCCTCGTTGACGGTGACAATCTCGTCGAACTTGCCGAGCGATCACCGACCGGCGCTTGGGTAGCGAACGCCGATTTCGCCGTTGCGGTGGTAACTGATCCGTCACTCTCGCATGCTGAACTCGATGCTGGACGAGCGATCACCTACATGCAGTTTGCGGCCTGGGAACACGGGGTCGGCTCAAGAATCTACACGACCGATCAACAGGCGGTCCGAAACCACCTTTCGATCCCTGATGACTACGCGCTCTCTGCGGTGGTCGGATTCGGCTACCCCGATCGGGAAATCGTCGGTCGAAAGGATCGAAAACCGCTCGACGAGATCGCATACACCGATGCGTTCGGGCAACGGCTTTCGTTCGAGGAATCCGCCGAATGACTGGCCACACCGTTCGGCGCTCGGCGACGAATAGTCATCGCACGCATACCACGCATAATGAACGCCCGACTCAAAACAGTACGCCATGCTCGGCCGAGTCGTAACCGGAAAAGGGAGGGCGTCAGATTTCGTTCCGGCGATCGAGGACGTAATCGCAGGGATAGCGGGATTCAAACCATATCCCGGGACGCTGAACCTTCGGGATGTCTCGCTATCGGAGGAACTCCCCGTCAATCACATCGACGATCCCAGCGCGGCCAAGGGGAACTGTGACGGGGTCCGGATTCGCCGCTGTGCGATCGGTGGCGTCCGCGCAGCGGTCCTCACTCCGCTCGTGGATGATTATCCAGCGGAAAAAACGGAAGTTGTCGCGCCCGTGCATCTCCGATCCTTCTTCGACCTCCGAGACGGCAATCCGATCGAATTGACGCGACCGTCCGAATTGTGGCGGCCGGTGAGTCCGCCGGTTGTCCCTCCGGAACTGGAGCAGTTCGATGCAGTCGTATTCGATCTCGACGGGACGCTCGTAGATCTCGCCGTTGACTGGCAACTCGTTCGGAGTGACCTTCGAGACCTGTTCGTCGAGGACCCGTTCGCTAGCGACGTCGATGTTCCACTCGGAATGTACGCTCGCGAACGAGGTCGATACGACGAGTTCCTCTCACTTCTCGAATCGCATGAAATAGCCGGTGCGAGGGATGCGACAGCCCGTCCGCTGTTGTCCCTTCTCGACGAACTCGACTGTCCCGTCGGAATCTGTACGAAGAACGCAGAACGTGCGGCGACAATCGCGCTTGGTCAGTTCGATACCCTCAAATCGGTCGACGCGATCGTCGCCCGAGAAACAACCATCGAACAGAAGCCGGATCCAGCACCGTTGTCAGCGTGTCTGGACCGACTCGGGGCCGATGCCGGTCGTGCGGTTTTCGTCGGGGACGAGCGAGACGACTGCGACGCAGCGCGTCGGGCCGGCACAAACTTCGTCCACCCGGAACAACTGTCTCACTGACCCTCAGCGGGTTGGAAGGCTCCACGACTGGTAGACCAGTTCCTCAATGACGTCTTCGGGAACGGTGAGAGGGACCTCGCCGTGAACGTCGTCCGGGTCTCTCTCGCGATCGGAAATCGTTTCGATCGCCCGCTCGATGCGGTCGAATTCGCTTACGACGATATCCGATACCAGGTCGGGGAGGCCTGCTCGGTCCGCGAGTTCGCGGGCGGCGTTTCGGCCGACGTATACGCGATCCGCTTCGATATCGACGAGGATAACGGCGTACGGGACATCGTCGAACTGTGCGGTGAGGACGGACTGGGCGATCGAAGCATCCCACGAGACCGCCCCGAGTCCATCCACGCGTCGGAGTGCTTTCGTCGCCGCAGAACAGTACGGACAGTCAGCATCAAAGATGATCACCGAATCGTATATGTCCGGTCGCTCGTACCGTATCATGGTTTCTGACGCAGTCGATCACTGCTCATCGAGTTCGCCGGGTTCCCGACCCGGATCGTGGACGCCCGGTGCCGCGATCGCGAGCACCACTCCTCGCTCGTCTCCGAGATATCGGTGACCGTGACCGATGCCAGGCCCCGCAGCGTAGATCGCTTCGGGTGCGACGGTTACGGTCTCCGGGTCGCCGGGGCCGCCGAGGGTGATCTCGAACTCCCCGTCGAGAACATAGTATAGCTCTTCTTGCTCGGCGTGAGCGTGAGGCTGGATTTCCTCACCTGGGTCGAAATACCACAACTTCGCTCTAATCTCGTTCGTTCCCAACTCTCCGTCGAGATTTCGGATATCGTGTTCGGCCGGCATGTCCGTTTCGGACAGGTCCATCACCGGTATATCGGCTATCTGTTTCACTTCGTATTCCATATGCGGTCGGATCATGGAGGGATGACACAATAAAACTACACCTCGGGACGACCCGCGGCGCGTCGTCGATCGCCACGATCGAATTCGAGTGGACCCTCGATTCGTCGCTCCAGTCGTACTGCTGCGTATCGACTGACGGCTCGTCGTTCGCACGACAAAGTTATTGATGGCAACGTGAAATTGGAGGTATGGCAGATAATCACAGCGATATGTTGTGGCGGGACGCAGCCGTAGAGAGAGTGCTCCAAAGACGCTCCGCGACGCTGTCGGAGCGCGATACGCGAACGGTATCGCTCGATCAGATCGGCGAAGAGACGCTCGCGAAGACGATAGTCGCCGACCGAGACGTCCCTGAACACGACCACGCAACGATGGACGGGTTCGCGTTCGACGCGACCGACGAGTACCCGCTCTCGATCGCGGGGAACGAAGTGTTCCCGGAAGACGAACCGCCATCGATTGAGTCCGGAGAGGCGGTTCGCATCGCGACCGGCGCGCCGCTTCCCGACGAGGCGAATGCTGTACTCAAACGCGAGGAAGCGACGATCAAAGACAGAAACCTTTGGGGCGAGCCGCTCGACCCTGGCACGTACACGTACGAACGCGGAAGTAATCTGTCGGTGGGTGAAACGCTATTCGAGCGCGGAGAGCGACTCTCGCCAAAGGATTCTATACTCCTTGGCGATCTCGGTCGCGAGTTGGTCACCGTTTACGAGCGGTTCTCGACGGCCGTGCTAGCGACTGGAACGGAAATTCACGAGGGTCGAACCCCGGACCTCGATTCTCGGATGCTCGCAGGTCTGGTCCGGTCGTGGGGACACGACGCGACGTACGAGGGTACCGTGCCCGACGAATACGATCGCGTCGAGTCGGTCATCGACGCTCTTGCCGAAGAATACGACGTCGTCCTCACGACGGGCGGAACGAGCGTCGGACACAAGGACTACGTCATTCGTGCACTCGACGAGCTGGGCGAGGTGGAGTTTCACCGTGTTCGAATCAGGCCCGGAAAACCGATCGCGATGGCCAGACTTCCCGATCACGACGCCGTCACGTTCGCCATTCCCGGCAAGCCAATCGGAGCTCACACGATATCGACGTTCGTCATGCGCCCGTTCTTCACCGGCGAACGTTCGATCCCATCCGTCAAGGCGACGGTTGAACGCGACGTCGATCTCGGTCCCGACGGATTCGAGTACGTCGTTCCCGTCACGCTCGAGGACGACGCGAACGGTCGCCGGGCGATGCCGCTCGGTCACGCCGATTCGGCGTTATCCGTGTACGATGAGCAGTTCGATCCCAGCGTCCTTTCGTCCAGCACGCGAACGAGTCGCGCTGACGGTGTCGTCGTCACGCGGAAACCGCTCGAGTCGGGGGAAACCGTTTCCGTCGTCCCGTACACCGCCCTCGAATGAGTGGGTCGTCGATTCCCGTCGTCGAACCGGCCGCAATCAACGGCCGCAGAACAAGCGCCACCGTTCACGGAGTACTGCTGGCCGCTGAGATGAGCAGCCGATTCGGCGATGCGAACAAGCTCCTGGCGACGATCGAGCGAGAGCCGATCGTCCGCCGTGCGGCGCGATCTCTCGTTCGATCGAAGCTGGACGACGTGATCGTCGTACTCGGTCACGAGGTTGACCGCATTCGGGAGGCGACCACGGACCTCGATGTGTCCGTCGTCGTCGACGAATCGTACGATCGAGGGCAGAGTACCTCGGTACATGCGGGAGTCCGGGCCGCTCGCGAACGAGATGCCGACGCCACCCTCATTGCGCTGGGAGACATGCCGGACATGATGACCGACAGCATCGACGCCACCGTCGAAGCCTACGAGCGCGACGGGGGCAACGTGATCGCCGCTGCTTGCGACGGCCGCCGAGGAAAACCTGTCCTGTTCGATTCACAGTACTTCGATTGGCTTACCGACGTGTCCGGCGACGTCGGCGGCCGTCAGATATTGCTAACGGCGAACGACGCGATTCACCTTGAGACGGGCGACCCGGGCGTACTCCGCGATATCGACCGACCGGAAGACCTACCCGAGTGATCAAACAGACAGTTGTACCTAGTATTTTTCTCGCATGTACGCGTATATCGTGGTATGGTCGACCGAGATACCGATATCGCGTATCGCCCTATCGGAACGGTGCAATCGCCCTTCGAAACTCCCGAGGAAGTGCCGAAGAATCCCGACATCACCACCGACGCCGAGGGAATCGTGGTCATAGATTCCGAGTACGAGGACGGATTGACCCACCTCGAAGGGTTCTCCCATATTGGAGCGTGTCATACAATGGTTCCCAACAAGCAGTATTCACCGTCTTGCTGTCGAGCAACACCCATGACTGCCAAATCTCATAGGGTCACACGCGAATTGGAGGCTGTATAATCGCGAGGGAAAGGGTATGAGACGTATTCTATGACACGCTGATATTGTGCTCCTCACGCACCTCGATAGAGTCGAAGACTCCACGCTACGCTGCGATCCGCCGTTCGCCGAGGGCGTACGCCCTGGTATCTTCGCTACTCGAGGGCCGTGCCGACCGAATCCGATCGGACTCACTATAGCCCGATGACACCGCGTCGAGGGCACTCGACTTCGCGTTTCGAATCTCGATCTCGTCGATCGAACGCCGGTTCTCGACGTAAAGCCGTTTGCCCCGAAAACCGAGGAAATAACGGAAATAAACGCTGGCTGGCTCGATGAACATACTAGCGATGAGTCACAGTGATACGTAATTTCCGACAAGTCGCCGAGACTGTGACAGTTGGAGTGACAAATGTGTGTCGCAGTTGAACCGGATGACAATTCCACGTTTTACTTCTGGGAACTGGACGAGGAATGACTAGGTGCCACTACATTCGACAGTAGTAACGCTTTTGAGCGTTTAGCTGGACTACCAAGTAGGAATGCTAGCGGATCCCGTACTTGTTATCGTCGATCTGCAGTACGATTACTGCAAGCCCGGCTACGCGATCGACGAAGCTGACGACGTCGGTCACGTGCAACCGGCCGTCGAACGGACGAGCGAGTTCCTCGACCGGTACCGAGCGACAGGGCGAACGCCGATCATCGTTCGAACGCATCACGACGAGCAGTCAAACGCCTCGACGTGGGAGTCGATGTACGCCGACCGGCCGTACGACTCCCTGTGCGAACCTAAAACGAAGGGCGCTGAGCTAGTGCCCGAAATCGATCGGCGAGAGTCGGACGTGCTTATCACCAAGCATCGCTACAGCGGGTTTTACAATACACCCCTCGAGACGTACCTTTCCACGAACGACGTCCGACACCTCCTCGTCGCCGGCGTCTCGACCGACGTCTGTGTTGAATCGACGGTCCGGGACGCATGTAATCGAGGTTACGAGGTCACCGTTTTGACCGACTGTACAGCGGCATCTCGCCCGGACGTGCAGGAAGGAACCCTCGGTCGACTCCAGAAGTACTTCGCCGACGTTCGTCCGGCCGCCGAGGTCGAAGCAGCGCTCCGGCCGCCCGAGAGCTCGGATCGCTGATCGAGGCCGAACGCGATCGGAACCATATGATGCGGTTCCAACATCGGTTATGCCCGTTACAGCGGCCAGGTGTAAAAAAGAGGACGATCCGACGATAGACGTCGGTACCCTTAGCTGTAGTTGCTGATCGCGTCCTCCGACGGAACCGGTGTCAGTAAACTCATGACGATGTACGATGCAAACGCGAGAACGAGCGCACCGAATCCGTAGTGCATTCCGAACAGCCAGGCTGCCGGGATTAGTTCGAAGAAGAACGCGATCATTGTGACCGTCCCGATTATCATCGAGACTATCGCGGCAACGCCCGTTCCACGCTGCCAGTAGATGCCGAGGAACACTGCCGGCGCGGTCGTGGCGAACCCGGCGACTGCAAGTTCGCCGAGTTGAAAGATCCCTGCCGGCCGCGTCCAGGCGAGCAGGAACGCCAGCCCGACGACGACGAGCAAGAACACCTGCGTGATGCGGACTTCCCGTTCGTCGCTGATGTCGGCGTCCACGTACTGTCGGTAGATATCGCGGCTTAACATCGAACCGATCGTCAACACCTGCGAGTCCGCCGTCGACATGAGGGCGGCGACGCCCGCTGCCATCCCGACGCCGAAGATGATCGGATGCATTAGCGCATCGATCATGAGCGGAATCACGTAATCTGGGCTCGCTACCGCCTCAAGGTCGACGAACCCGAGCGCCCAGATTCCGAGTATCACAGCGAGGAAGTTGACCGGAATGATGATCGCACCGTAGAGGATCCCCGATCGTTTCATGATCTGTGCGCTCTCGGCGGAGAAATACCGCTGGATAGCTTGCGGATACGCGGCTACACCGATCGCGAAGACGGCCATGAACGTCAGTACGTACGTCGGCGTCCACACGCCGAACGGTCCGCGAAGCGTGAATATGTCGGGGTTTTCCGCGACGACGGATGTAGCGACCGCGTTGCCGCCGATAGTCACGTTCACGTAAACGAAAACCCCGACGAGGACGCCGAAGAGGATGAGCGCTTGCACGACGTCCGACCAGACGACGCCGCGCATCCCTGCGATGTGGAGGTAAACCGCCATGAACGCCGTGAGGGCTGAGATTGCGACGACGTAATCGATTCCCATCAGCGACTCGATCGCGACCCCGCCGCCGATGATCTGCGTTGCGATGAACGCGACGAGGAAAATGCCCGTTACGGCCACATACACGGTCGATGCTAAACGGCTCTCGTACCGTTCGCGGATGTATTCGGGCGGCGTTACGAGGTTTCTGCGCTTTCCGATCTCGTACAATTTTACGCCGATTAGAATGAACAACAGCGCGTAAAACGGCCCCCCTAACCCCATAAACGAGTAAATCCCGAACCCGGTAGCCGACGCCGCCGCTCCGACGCCGAAAAAGGTGAACGAACTTAGGACCGTCGCGAGAAGAGTGAGTGCCAGCACGACAGTCCCTAGCGTCCGTCCAGCCACATAGAAATCGGTCGGTTCGTGTGTAGTGAATCGGCTCGCGTACACGCCGATTCCGAACATCCCCAGCATGTACGCCAGAAACACGCCGACGGCGAGATCGACGTTGATCATTCGGTCGTCGCCTCCGCGGAAGCTCCGACGATACCGGTCGTTCGAACTGTGAAGACGACGAGTACGAGCATGACGTAGTAGATTGCGACGGAGAGCCATCCCCATAGCGGAACGCCGAGATAATACGATTCCGGCGATCCGGTAAAGAGATACAGCGGCGCTACCGTCAAGACGCAAACCGCACCTACTGCGGCGATCGCACCCGCTGACTGTTCGAATCTCGTTCGCAATTCAATGTCGTTAGTTCCCATGGTGGTACACACCAAGTATCACTTGATAGAGTCAAACGAGTAAACATGATACCTATACGCATAAGTGGTACAATCGCATACCTATTCAGTGATCTCAGCGAATCGGCAAGTACCGGGGCGGCCGAGAAGAGCCAGTAACCGATCACGAGAGCAACTTATGCAATTAGGGACACTTCGAAGTCTGACCCGCCGAATCGACAGGATCGAGAGCAAAGACGCCGCTATTCGGGAGTTAGTCGGCTGGGTAAGCAGCGGCCTAGAACTTGAATCAGTCGCGTATATTCGAGACGGGGATCGAATCTTGCGTCCGGTCGCTTCCACCCTCGAAATCGACGTTTCACCGGTCACGGTGGCGGACGAGAACAGTACCGGTAGCGCCTTCGGAGACAAGATGGCCGTTCTCCGTGAGCTCGATACAGTGTTTCCCGATAGCAGGTTGCCGTTCCAGGAGGGTGGGGCTATCCCGCTCGGAAACCACGGGCTTCTCGTCGTTTCCCGTGATGGAGAGCGAGACGAATTCGCAACGGACGCCGTAGAACTCGCGGCCGCGTACGTCGAAAGGGCGCTCGACGATATCCAGTATCGAACGGAAATTCGCGAACTCGATCAGTCCCTGCAGGAGCGGACGGACCGCTACGAGCGGATGGCGCGGATAACCGAAAAGGTTCGAAAGATGGATCAAGCGTTGATTCAGGCGAATTCGCGCGACGAAATCGAGCGCGTCGTTTGTGAGCGACTGTTGACAAGCGATCGTTTTTCGTTCGTCTGGGTTGGCGAACTCGATCGCGACGAAACGCTTCGGTGTCGTCGCAGTGCTGGCGACGGTTGCGGCTATATCGACGAGATTTCGTTACGCGTCGCCGGTTCCGTCGAGAACGCCCCGCCGACGTGTCAAACGGCGAAAACGGGTGAGGTAACGGTCATTTCGGACATTGCTTCCGAGTCTGACGTCTCGTGGCGCGATCTAGCGATCTGTCGTAACTTCTACTCCGTCGCGAGCATTCCCCTGGTTTACGAGGGGATCGTATACGCCGTGGTAACGATCTACGCCGACAGACCGTTCGCGTTCGGTGAGCTGGCGCTGTCCGTACTGATAGAGATGGGCGAGACGATCGGATACGCTATTAATGCTTCCGAGGCAAAGCAGACGCTGACGAGCGATGGTACGGCCGATATTCGGTTTCAAATCGTCGATCTAGACGATCCGTTCGTCGCGCTCGCAGACCGTCTCGAGTGCGAGATCGAGGTGAAAACTGTATCAGCACGATCGCCCCGGCACTATGTCGCCTATGCCATGATCAGGGATGTCGATTCAGACTGCGTCCATCGGGCTGCGCGATCCATCGACTCCGTTACCGACGTTTCGTTTATCGCCGAAAACAACGGACAGATATTCGAGATATCGATAACCGGCTCGTGTATTCCGGTTTCGCTCGCCGATCTCGGTGCGAAACCTCGTCTGATCACGGCTACTGACGGTCGGGGGTATGTAACGATCAGCGTTCCACCAGAAACGGACGCGCGGTCGTTCGTCGAACAGGTCCAAACGATCTTTCCGACGGCAGAGCCCGTTGCTCACCTCCAGGGGTCGTCTGAGGCCAGCACAGATCTATACGCACTTGAGACGCCGTTAACCGACAGACAGCAAGAAGTACTTGAAGCGGCCTACTTCAGCGGCTTCTTCGAGTGGCCGAGGAATTCGACCGGCGAGGAGATCGCCGCGTCGCTCGGTATTTCACAGCCGGCGTTCCTTCAACACCTGCGAGCAGCCGAACGGAAGCTCGTCGGTGGACTTTGCGAATACGATAAGACCGATACTTGACATTACCTAGATCTCCTTCATTCGCGTCCCGGAAACGGCTCTGTACGGGTTCGTTGAGGTTCGGTAGCGATTACAGGAGACAGCCTCCCGAGTTGGTGACGGGCTTTCATCGATTTTCCGCAATCGACGGTGCCATCGTACCATTCCTGAAGTCAACGCTGAGATCGCCGTCATCAGCGTCGCGCAACCGCCAGTTATCGATCGAGAGCGGAGTAAGCGAATCGTTCGAACCGCGTCGGCGAATGGTATCAGCAGTTAGTTTACCGTAGCACGCTCCGGAACAAGTCGTAATCAGGTTATCCCTCGAATTGCTCGTTGGAAGAACGTTACAACGTGGTGGACTCTCTCGTTATAATTAGCATCTTCGAGATCGATTTTCAGCATTTTACTCGAATATTCTACGATACTCGTCGTACTCGGCTCGAAGTGCCCGTTTGTCGTCATCGGTGATCATGAATAACTAGCTGTCGGCGATCTATTCCCGTTCGAGTAAGCGCACGCTCTCAAGATTCAAAAGGCGACGTTAGGCAATTTGGCTCGACATTCCAAGTTGATCGGTGAGCGATGAATCGGTGATCGTGATGTCACCGGTTAACTCCTCCTCGAGCGTGAGCAGTTCAAGAACGCGTATTTCGTCGTGTCCGACGATAAATCGAAGTGCCTAGTAAGTGGTTTGGAACGGTGCGGTGAAAATGTATGTTAAAATACGATACCGAACAGAATTCGGTGAAAGGAGTTACCTGTTTTCGACCGGGAAATGCATCAATCGTGCCGCAACGCCCAGGCCGCCCCCGGCCTGGGCAGTTACCTCGGGGGAATCGCTTCTCGATGGTCACAGGAGTCCAAGCGATTCCGGATCGGACAGTCCATGGAAGGGACGGTCACCTCGTGATGTCCCGGAACGAGTGCTTCACTCGAATACCTGGGACAAGTTGTATCTCTTTATCTCTATCTATAATTAGGTGAATAAATGGGTAATAATTGCCGCATTCAGCCGAAGCAGACGATAGATGGTCCCTGATTTCAGTCGTCTTTCTGTTTGAGACGGACGTCACGTAAATCGATCGTCCAGAGGCAGCATTTCGAGACGGCACAGACAGACGAGCGGGTATAGGGTTACATCTCTCGGAGTCCTTCCTCAGCCAACTTCGGCAGAACCTTGTCAGGCGAGTACGGCAGTTCGGTGAACCGAATTCCCGTCGCATCCGCGATCGCGTTTGCAACCGCGGGGAACGTCGTTACTGTGGAGCACTCGCCGAGTCCCTTCTGCCCGTGTGACGTCGTCGGATCTGGCGTTTCCACGTGGGAGATATCGTCGCTCCAGATCATCGGTACGTCGGCCGCCGTCGGGAGGTGATAATCGACGAGATTCCCGTTCATCAAATTCCCGTTGCTATCGTACTCGTAGTTCTCGAGGAGGACCTCCCCGAGGGCCTGGACGATACCGCCCTGGACCTGTCCTTCGGCGAGTTTCGGGTTGATGACGTTACCCGCGTCTTCCGAGACTGCCACGTCGCTGACCACGACTTCTCCAGTCTGTGGATCAATCTCGACGACCGCGGCTTGAACCGCAAACGTGTACACGTGCGAGACACTCCCGGTGCCCGTTTCGTGGTCCATAAATTCCCCTTCTTCGGTCTCGAAGCGCGCTTCCCCGATCAGAGAGACGCCATCACGCATGTGCTCGGGACGTTCGTTTTGATCACCGAACGTCGCGAAGTCACAGAACTCCTCGAATCCCATTCCGTTGTCCGGATTCCCCGATTCGGAGATGCGCCCATTGCGCAGTACGACGTCAGATTCGGGGATATCCAGCGTATAGGCGGCCAATTCGACGATTGTTTCTTTAACGTCTTCGGCGGCGCGTGAGGCTGCTGTTCCGGCGAAGATGGTGCTTCGGTCTGCCCAGACCCCCATATCTTCCGGCGTCACGTCAGTGTCGCCGATGATCAGATCGATTCGGTCGATGTCCACGCCGAGGGTATCCGCAACCATCTGGCCGATCCCGGTTTCGGTACCCTGTCCGATATTCGCGGTCCCGGTGTACACCTTCACCTTCCCGTAACGGTCGATCTTCACCATCGCACCGGCGAAGTCCGCGCCCTTCGCGCTCTTGTTCCCGTTCCGTTGCATCACAGTCCCGAGACCAACGCCACGGAGTTTGCCATCGCGAGTTCTGTACCCACCCCGGTGGTCGTCCCAATTTATCATCTCCCGCACCCGATCCATGCACTCGTGGATGTCGGTCGCTCGGAACTTCAACCGCGTCGCGGTTCGGAGGGGCTGATCTTCCAGCTTCGGCATATTTTGGAGCCGGAGTTCGATGGGATCCATATCGAGTTCCGCCGCGGCCATGTCGATGAGCTGTTCTAAGCAAAACATGAACTGCGGATTCCCGAACCCTCGGACGGCAATACCGGGCATTACGTTCGTGTACACGACCCGGTAGCCGATGTTCTGGCTCGGTATCAGGTACGGTCCGCCGGCGGTTAGTGCCGACGAGAACGAAACGACCTTCGCGTAGTTCGCGTATCCGCCAGAGTTCTGAAGCATGTCCACGTCGAGTCCGACAAACTCACCGTCTTCGGTCACTCCCAACCGACCAGTGAGGTACTCGTCGTAGCGTCCGCGTCCTGCTTTCATCTCTTCGAGTCGATCGAAGACCATCTTGATCGGCCGTTCGGTCACCATCGCTAGGACCGAGACGGCAACGTCGTGGGAGTACCGACCGATCTTCTGGCCGAATCCGCCGCCGACGTCCGGCAGCTTACAGGTGATATCGGTTGGTTCGAGGTCTTTCACGGCCGTCGGGATGAGTTCCGGCAGCCGATGAGGTACCTGCGTCGAGGCCCAGATCGTCAGGTGGTGGTCGGCGGAATTGAAGTCGGCGATGATACCGTGTGGTTCGAGCGCGTTCGGATTCGTTTTGCTCGTGTGGAACGATTCCTCAACGATCAGGTCGGCGTTTTCCATCGCTTCGTCGATATCTCCGCCGCCGACGGTCGCACCTTCGTAGATCAGATTCCCGTCGACCGGGCAGTCGAGATCCGCGTCGAGTTCCGGGTGGATGAGCGGTGCATCTTCTTCGAGTGCCTCTTGCGGAGTCGTTACCGCGTTGAGTCGCTCGTACTCAACGCGAACCTTGTCAGCGGCTTCGACGGCCGTATTCCGATCTTCCGCCAGGACGATCGCGACTTCGTCACCGACGTACCGAACCCGATCGGAGGCCAACACCTCTTCGTCAGGGAAGTCGTTTTCGGGATGACTGAACTGTTCGACGTACGGATCGATGTTTTCGGCAGTCCAGACGAGTTCGACGCCGGCCATCGCCTCCGCCTCGCTCGTGTCGATATGCTCTATTTTCGCGTGAGCGTGCTGACTCCGGACGAAGCGAGCGTGGAGCGTCCCCGGCAGCTCCATATCGTCGACGTATTTGCCATTGCCGGTGACCAGTTTTCGACCGAGCTTGCTGTTGATCCGCTCGCCGACGGCCGCGTTTGCTTCCTCTAGACTGCTCTCAGGTTCGGTTTCCGCTACCGGTTCCGTTAATTCGCTACTCATACTGTCCCTCCATGGAATCCGCCGCGTCCATGACGCTCTCGACGATCTTCGCGTAGCCAGTGCATCGACAGATGTTCCCCGCGATGTGTTCTCTAACCTCGTTTACGGTCGGATCTGGATTCTCCTCGAGTAACGCGACCGAAGAGAGGACCATCCCGGGCGTACAATATCCACACTGCATCCCGTGTTCGTCCCAGAAAGACTGTTGCACCGGGTGAAGGTCGTCACCGTCTGCGAGCCCTTCAATCGTCGTAAGCTCACGCCCGTCGATCTGCACTGCGAGCATGTTACAGGACTTGACCGCGTCGCCGTCTAACAATACGGTACAGGCCCCACATTTGGCTGTCTCACAGCCACGATGCGTCCCAGTGAGATACCGGTGCTCTCGAAGATACTCCGAGAGGAGCGTTCGTGCGGGGATCGTATCTTCGTACTCTGTTCCGTTTATCGTCACTTCGATGGTTACGCGTTCGTTGAGCATCATTCGTTCTCACCTGCCCGTTCTATCGCCGTGTCCAGCGCCCGTTTCGCGAGAGTCTTCGTCATCTCGATTTTGAACTCGGGCGTCCCTTCGTGATCACCCACTGGGGTGACGTTCTCCCCGGCGAGTTCGGCCGCGGTAGCCACTCGATCGTCCGTCGGTTCCTGGTCTTCGAGATGATCTTCGGCTTCGGGAATTCGGATTGGACCCGGTTCGACCGCTCCGGTCACGAGTCCGACGTCGGTTACCACGCCGTCGTCGAGTCTCACGATTGCTCCGACGGTCGCGACGGGGTACGCACCCTCGCTCGGTTCGTATTTCTCGTAGCCGGTGCCCTGGTTATCGTCGAGAACCGGGAATCGAACTTCAGTCACCAGGGTGTTCTTGTCGATGTCCGTCTCGTAGAACCCGTGATAGAACCCGTCTCCGCTGTACCAGTCGGTCCCGTCGACTGTCTCGGCGACAATCATTGCGTCAAGGAGTGTCGCTAACACCGGTGGGTCGCCGGACGGATCGGCGTGGGCGATCGAACCGCAGAAGGTCCCCCGATTTCGAACCTGCATGTCGCCGATCTCGGCTGCGACCTCCGCAAGTACCGGACAGTGTTCTTCGACGACCTCCGACCGTTCGACGTCGACGTGACGTGCAAGACAGCCGATTCTGATTTCATCGTCGGTCAGTTCGACATAATCGCGGTCGGGCAGCCTGTTAATGTCGATGAGACACTCCGGCTGCGCTGCTCGCAACCGGAGCATCGGCATTAGACTCTGCCCTCCCGAGATGATCGCAGCGTCGGTGCCGTGTTCATCGAGGAGTGTACACACATCCTCGACGCTTTCCGGGCTCGCGTACTTAAAATCGTGCATCTATCCTCTCTCGGTCTATTTAACCGACCTAACCGTATTATATCTTCCCCCTCTCAACAAAATGTCGCCTCACCGGCGATCGATGAGGTGCGTCGCGGGCGAGTCACCGTGCGACCAGTTGCGATTCCTCGCGGATTTCGCGTTTCTTCCGATCGTTCGCGAACGGATTCCGTCGTTCGGAAGGTCTCTTATGGTACCGTATGCGATAAATATAGGTAGGAGAACCACGATACTCGGTACGAAGCAATGGTTGAGCAAGCCACAGAACCGGTTAGAGACCTCCGGGATTACGTCGGTCGACTTAACGAAGAAGGATTGCTACGAACCGTCGAAGGGGCCCACTGGAATTACGAAATCGGCGCCCTGACCGAGATCGGCGCACGAGTCGATAACCCGAAAGCGATGCTCTTCGACTCGATCGAAGAGTACCAGGACGGATATCGCATCCTGTCGGTACCGTACTTGACCGACCAGCATCACGCAATTGCGCTCGGGCTGGATCCCGAAGCTTCCAGCGTCGAGATCGTTCGACAGTGGAAAAACAGGATCAGCGACGTCGAACGAATCGAGCCGAACGAGGTGTCGACTGGTCCGGTACAGGATAACGTCTTCGAGGGTAACGAGGTCAATATCTGGGACCTCCCGGTCCCGATCTGGCACGAGCAAGACGGCGGGCGGTTTATCGGAACGGGGAACGCCGTATTCACTCGCGGACCTGAAGATGATGATAAGTGGAACTGGGTGAATGCCGGAGTGTACCGCAATCAGGTGCACGACGAAAACACCCTCGGCATGTTCGTAAACCAGACCAATCAGGCGGGTCACCAAATGCAAAAGTGGTGGGATCGGGGCGAACCCGCACCGATCGTCATCGATCAAGGCCCGGATCCGTACGTCTACGCTGGAGCCTGTGCGAAACTCGCAAAGGGTGACTCGGAACTGGAGTATGCAGGCGGTCTGAAAGGGGAGCCGATCGACGTTGTCTGGGACGACGACACCGGACTGCCGGTTCCCGCCCGGTCCGAGATTGCGATCATCGGTGAAGTTCCGCCGCCGTCGGAGGAAACTCAGGCTGAAGGGCCATTCGGCGAGTGTTTCGGCTACTACGCCGGGGGTGCCGGAATGGAAGAAGAGCGGATGGTCATTAACGTCAAGAAACTCTGGCACCGGGACGATCCGATCCTGAAGGGATGCCCCGAACTCAAGGACCAAGCGCACGTCCACGCGCTTGGCGCCCACCTCGGAACGAGCGCTAAGGCTTGGGAAACGCTCGAGGACAACGTAATGAACATCGAGGGCGTCTACTCGCTGTATCAAACCTGCCAACAGGGATCGAATATCCTGGTTATCTCCATCGAACAGGAGTTCTCCGGACACTCCAAGCAGGCCGGTCTGGCAGCCCTCTCAGCTCAGAACGCGATGACCTCGAACATGATGACGGTCGTCGTCGACGAAGACATCGATCCGTCCGACCCGGAAGAAGTCTTCTTCGCGATGACAACTCGGTGTACCCCCGAAGAGGACGTCGACGTAATCTCGAATACGCCGACGTTCGAACTCGACCCGCGAACGCCTCCGAAAGCCCGCGAACGACGGGACTTCACGAACTCGGCTCTCATCGTCGACGCGTGCATTCCGTTCGACTGGAAAGAGGAGTTCCCCGATGTCGTCGACTTCGATGAAGAGTACAAAGCGGAACTCGAGGAGAAATTCGACATCGCCGAATGGGACTAACTCGGAGCCGACAGCGCCAGTCCGCGATAGTCGACACTATTTTTGCGATTGTCGGTCAACATCAGACATCGACTCGTCTATGAGCAGTTTCAGTTCCACGACCGAGAACGGTTACACAGGAAATCTCGTCAAATTTTGTATCGCACTACGCCAGGAAGGCATACCAGTGTCGACAGACCACGCGATCGCCGGCGCCGCAGCCATCTCCGAGATCGATCCACTCGAGCGGGACCAGTTCTATTACGCGCTGAAATCGACGCTTCTAGACGATCAGGCGCATCGACCGATATTCGACGATCTGTTCGTCGAGTATTGGGACGAGCTATCATCGGAGGCCGAACCGGATCGCGATCGACCGAACAGCGGCGACGTCGATGTCGAGGAGACGATCGCAGACGAGGACTCGTCGGTCGAAGACGGCGATGAGCCCACAGACGTGCCCGCGGAACAACCGCCACACAGTAGTGGCACGCCCGACGTGAGCAATCTCCCTGACGGCCGGACGAACGACCACGAGGGCGGATCCGATAAGCGTCGAGGGGAAGCAGACGAGGAGGTCGCTCTCGAGATCGGTCAACAGGATCGAGCGACGCTCCCTGCGGTCTCGTTTACCGGCGACGACTTGGCGGCCGAAACGCTGTCGCTGCTCGTGAAAGACCTCGGCTGGCAGCTCGGAACGATTCGCGGGTTCGAATCCAACCGTGATCAGTCGGGCGATCTCGACCTCCGGCGATCGCTCAATGCCGCACGCGAACCCCATCCAGGAAATCTCCCGCGGATCTCGAAGGAGCGATCCCAAGTACGGGTCCGGTTTTTCGTCGACGTAAGTCACTCCATGCTCCGCAATATGGACCGGGAGTTCCTGCTCCTGTTTTTGTTCGAGTGCATGCGCCAGTACGTCGACGTCAGAACGTTCTTCTTCGACACGAAGTCGACGGAGGTGACAAGGTACTTCCAATCAGCCGACATCGGTCGCACTATTGAAGAGATGCGTCGGGCACGGACCGAGTGGGGAGCGGGAACGACGATCGGCGCGTGTCTCGAAGAAATTCTCACAGTCGACCCGTTCATCGTCGATCACGACACGATCGTCGTCGTGATCAGCGACGGCTGGGATGCGGGCGATCTCGAGCGGCTTCGCGAGCAACTGCACGAACTCACTCGGCGGAGCCAATCGATCATCTGGCTTAATCCGCTGGCGACGTCGCCGAACTACGAACCAAAAGTCAGCGGAATGGAAACCGCACTTCCTTACGTCGATCACTTCTTCGGATTTGCCGACGTTGACGATCTGCGAGAGGTCGTGGATGAACTGCGTTCGAGAGCGTGATCGCGTCCCGTCGTTGCACAAGTCTTTATACCTCGTTCGTTCTAAGTGGTAGGTATGGCAGATCGTGTCATAATCGGAATGACCGGAGCGACCGGACAAATATACGGCATTCGAGCCCTCAATCTACTCAGAGAGACGGAATACGAGTCCCACGTCATTCTCTCGGAGAGCGCGCGGATCACGATCAAACAGGAGACGGAATACACTCCTGCGGAACTCGAACAGATCGCCGACGAAACCTACTCCGTGAAGAATATCGGAGCCCCCACTGCGAGCGGGTCGTTCGCAACCAAAGGTATGCTTATCTCCCCGTGTTCGATGAAGACGCTTTCGAACATCGCGCACGGGAACGCGGGTGACCTCATCACTCGCTCGGCGGACGTGACGCTGAAGGAGCGAAATCCTCTGGTAGTGATGCCGAGGGAAAAGCCATTGAATCGCATTCATCTCGAGAACATGCTCAAAGTAACCGACGCCGGCGGGATTATCATGCCGCCGTTTCCGTCGTTCTATCAACACGAGACCGATTTCGATAAGATGATTTCGCGGACGGTCGCCAGAGCGCTCTCGCTCGTCGACGTCTCTGTCGAATTCGAGGAGTGGAGCGGCCTCGAAAACGAGGTTGTTCAGTAGTAAGTGAGCGAATGTACGCACTGGCCGTCGAATGCTCTCCTAACAATGACTGCGTTCGACGCGGTCTCTCTTGGGATCGTACTTTCGGTCGTAGCGGCGGTTTGTCTCGCACTCACGTCTCTCACCATCCGTCTCGGTACCAACAACGGCCGTTCGAGCGACGCACTCGTCGTCGTCTTGCTCGTGAACATCGTCACCTTCGTCCCCCTCGCGTTGTGGATTGCACATCCGGGGTATTCGATATCGTTGTGGGCGTTGTTTGCGTTCATCGCCGCAGGAATCGTCGGGACGCTCCTCGCACGAATACTCTACTACGCAAGTATCGAGCGTATCGGTGCGAGTCGGTCGGAACCGATTAAGGCATCTCAACCGTTGCACGCCACGGTCATCGCCGTTGTTCTCCTCGAAGAAACGGTTTCTATCCCGCATTTACTCGGTATTCTCCTCATCATATGCGGTGTCGCGATTATTTCGATCGAGATGATGAACGCATCCGTCGACCCGATTACGGACCCCTCTTGGTCCACCCTTGCATTCCCGTTCGCCGCAGCCTTTTTCTTCGGCCTTGAACCGATCTTCGCTTCGATCGGCTTCGAAACGGGAGCGTCCGTTTTCGTCGGACTCGCGCTCAAAACGATGAGCGCAGCCGTCGGGTTTTTCGCATATCTCGGCTGGAAGGGAGCGCTGTCGGTCGAACCGTTCCGCGCGTCGGCCAGTCGACGATGGTACCTTGCTGCAGGCGGGGCGAATACGCTATTTTTGTTCAGTTATTATACGGCGCTCGAGATTGCGCCGGTTTCGGTCGTCGTGCCGATTCTTCAGACCAGTCCGATTTTCGTCGTCCTCATGTCGGCGGCGTTTCTGCAGCGATACGAGCGAGTGACCTCCCGGCTTATCGGAATGACGCTCATCGTCGTCAGCGGTAGCGTTCTCGTCACGTTGTTCAGCTAATAGACTAGTCACCAGAACCGGAGTATCCTGCAGCATGGGGGGAATTTAATAACGAGGAATTCGACTTCTACTCATGGACGTTGTAGACCTTACTCAACCGTGGGATGATAACTGTCCCTCGTGGCCCGGTTATCCAGATCCAAGTACCTACTTCGTAAAGCGTTTGACTGACGACAAAGTCAACGCGCAGATGCTTGAGATACCGAACCACAACGGGACGCACCTCGACGGCGAACGCCATTTCGTGAGCAACGGCCGCCCGATCGGGGAAGAACCGCTGGACAAACTTGTCACTGAGGGCGTTGTCGTCGACATTTCCGACGAGGTCGACGAGTTCGGGATGTACTCGAAAGAGGATCTCCTGAAACAGCCCGTCGAGATCAAGGAAGGCGACGCACTCATCGTTCACACCGGCTGGCACAAGTACGGTTACAACGCCGAGGAGGCCGACGTTGAGAAGTACTTCCTGAAGCATCCGGGACCGGACCTCGAGTTCCCCGACTGGTGTCTGGAAATGAACTTCAAGTGGCTAGGTATCGACAACGGCAGCATGGACCACCCCATGAACGGAGCCCTGCGCACCCACCGCCCGGACATCGCCAAACAGGCCGAGGAGAAGCTGGGTGACCTTGACGAGCTGTTCCCCGAGGATACCTACCACATCATGCACAACAAACTCTTCCCCGAGGGCATGATCCACGCCGAAAACGTCGGTGGCGACATCGAAGAAGTACTCAACGAGCGAGTCACCCTCGGCTGTTTCCCCCTCCGGATGATCGACGTCGAATCTAGCCCGATTCGAATGGTCGCGTTCCGCGACGCCTGAACCCACTCTGTTTTTAAAGGTAGAGTAGGCCGAGCGCCTCGAGGCTTGATCCCGATGTAGTTCAAATGAGCCGATGATGGCACAGTTGTGACCCGTAGATACTCGGCGACCGACTAGCGTATCTCGTTCATCAAATTCTACGGATTCTTGGGTCATTGGACGGTGCACACGGATCGTCGTCCAGTCGCACGTCAAATAGGATGGTTAGCGTCCGAATCTATAGTGCATCCGGTGGTGAAGAGCGAATTGTATGAAAACCACCTTTTCAGTTTTACACGCGGTCCTGTCGACTGGCTACCGTCGGAACGGTGTGGAGGGCGTTTCGGATTACTCGATACCTTCCGGATACTCGACGTTCACCGTCACACGCATGGTCGATGGGAATCCCATCCGCGCGATCTCCGTCGCTTGGGCATCGGTCAGCTCCGTCGATCGCTTGATGACGTCGCGTTTCCACTCAACATCGAGCGGGATCTCGTACTGTTGATTCGTTCCTTTCGGATACGGAACCTGTTCGCCGATCCACTCCTCGTAGCGGGAACGAAACGCCGATTCGGCGTTACGGTTAATCTCCGCCGAAATTTCGTCGAGATCCTCGGCGAGGGTCGCGAGTTCGCCGCCTTCCGAGATCGACGTTCGAACTGCAGTCTGGAGATGCCCTTCGGGAAACAGTTCGGTCGGAATCGACACCGTCGAGTCTACGTCGTGAACGATGCTCGGCTGACCCATCTGTCCGTCGACGGGCAGTCTTACTAGCTTTCCGTCGTCGGTGACGTGTTCCGTCCGTACTTTCCGCACGCCTGCTTCCAGGACGATCCACGAGTGTTCGATCTGTCCGAAATCGCGGCGAACGGTGAGCGGCGTTTCGAGTCCCTCGTTCCAGAGGTTGATATCACCTCCGGGGGCGATCGTCTTACCGCCGTCGTACTCGCAGACGTATAGATTGGCCGCCGAAAGCTCCTGGTCTGATGAAGTCATCCGTTCGGGACGTACGATGTACCCGAAGAATTAAATCGTTTTCTCTACCTCAAGCCGGTTACCGCCATACTCGTGGTCTCCGTTATCGCATGCCGCTGGGCCGATTGTCAACGGGCCGGACGATTCACGTACTCGTCGAGGTCAATGTTCTTCCAGACCTCTTCGGGCGGCTCGCAGTGAGGGGGATACTCAACGTCTAGGGGTTTGGTGGCGTCGATGAACACTTTCGTGTCGACGCCGCCGTCCGTGTTCGGCCATCCTTCCCCGGTCGTCGCGACGGGAATGAGGTCTTCGACGTACGCGTCCTTGATGAAGTTGAAATCGCGATCCGGCCGTGTCTTCATCGAAATCGCCCACCAGACGTCCGCGAGATCGCGCGGATCCTGTTCTTCGTCGACGACGACGATCGGTTTCGGGAAGTATTTTGCGGAGGCCGCCGCGATCGCCGCTTGCTTGCCGATCCCTTCGTACTCCTTTTTGACCTGAATGATCGCCACCGTTCGGCTAGCTTCTGGCGGCATGTAGACGTCAGTCACCTGCGAAACGGCGTCTTTGGCTTTCCGATAGATGTCTGCTTCCATCGGAAGTTTGCCGTGGTTGACGTGATCGATGTACGGATTGTACACGTCGTAGTAGATCGGATCTTCCCGGTGGGTAATCGCTGTAATCTCCGTGACCGGTGACTCGCGTTCCTTTCCAAGCAGGTACGTGAACTCACAGAACGGCCCTTCGCGTTCGCGGACGTTCGGGAGGACGCGGCCCTCGATGACCAACTCGGCGTTCGCGGGCACCTTGAGATCGACCGTTTCACAGTCAACCAACTGCAGCGGCTCGTCCAGTACGCCGCCGATGGCGGAGTACTCGTCGTCGATGGTGTGGACTTGGCATCCAAACACGGCCGCCGGATGGTGGCCGATGTAGGCGGCGAACTCCATCGGTTCGTCCTCTGCTTCGTGCCGACCGAGGATCGAGTACGCGTGGGTGCCCTGTGCGAAGAACACACCCGTTTTCTGCTTGTCCTTTTTCATCATCCGGTAGATGCCGGTATTGTACCGATCGTTCTCCTCGTCGTAGCAGACGAACACCTCTCCGTCGAGGAACGGTGCCGGTTCGGCAGGCGTGTGTGTCAACAGTGGAATATCGTTCAGCGACGCGTCGTCGCCCGTTTTCACTACGTCCTTGACGGAGCCGTCGTCAACGTACTCGGGGTCGTTTCGGTTCTCGACGCGGTCGATATAGTCTTCGAGCATCTCGTCGACGTTCGAATCGATGGCTTCCGCAATCCGTCGATCGGACGCACAGACGTTGGTCAGTACTCGCCAGTTCGGGTAGCCCTCGATATTCTCGCAGAGTACGGCCGGATATTCATCTTCCTCCTGAAACTTCCGGACGAGTCCTGCGATTTCGAACTCGGGATCGACTTCTTTTTCGATACGCTCTAGCTCGTTGGGTGCTCGTTCCTCTAACCGCGCGAGGTAGCTTCGCAAATCTTTCATAGTTAACTCCCTGCGTTGAGATAGCAGTTGATTGACCAGCCTATTAAGGTTTCGGTAAATACTGGTAACCCGTGTTGAAATACTAGTCGTTCGACGATCACATCTTGTCACCGGGACCGAAAACGTATTACGAATAACGCATGATAACACGTCTGACGGAGTTAGACACTCATGACCGAACTAACGCTGACGGTCAACGGAGAAGAGCACACGGTGGACGTAGATCCGGCGAAGCCATTAGCGGACGTCCTGCGTGACGACATGGGATTGAAAGGCACGAAACAGTCGTGTTCGACGGGGATCTGCGGCGCATGTACGGTGCGCATCGATGGCGAAGCGCGCAAGTCCTGCCTGCACATGGCCGGCGCCGTCGAGGGCGCAGACATTCGCACCGTCGAGGATCTCGTCGACGCCAAGACCAAGGAACTTCACCCAGTCCAGGAAGCATTTCTGGAGGAGTTCTCGTTCCAATGTGGCTTCTGTACTCCAGGCTTCCTCAACTCGACGCTCTCGCTGCTCGAGAAGAACCCGGACCCGACCGAAGAAGAGATTAAAGACGCACTGCACGGGAACATTTGCCGGTGTACAGGCTACGTCGCCATCCTTGAGGGTGTCAAAGCCGCCGCCGACAAGTACGATCCCGAACCCGAAGTCGAAGCTGCAGGTGATTAAGCATGACCGAGACATACTCGAACGATAATCCAGAGGAATTGCTGTCGGTCGTCGGAGAGAGCGTCGTCCGCGAAGACGGCTTCGAGAAGCTGACCGGGAACGCGGAGTACGCCTACGACGTGGAGTTCCCGAACATGCTGTGGACGTCGTTCGTCAAGAGTCCGTACGCCCACGCGAGGATCGAGGACATCGATACCAGCGCGGCCGAGGAACTCGACGGCGTTCACGCCGTCCTCACCCAGGACGACTTCCCTGACGAACGCTTCGGTGACGGCCTCCTCGATCAGACCGTACTCGCCGACGAAAAGGTGCTGTTCGAGGGCCACTACGTCGCGGTGGTGGCGGCCGAGTCGCGCCGCCTCGCCGACGAGGCGACCCAACTCGTCGACGTCGAGTACGACCAGCTCGAACCGGTCGTCGACGGCGAAGAAGCCTTCAAAACGGATCCGCCCGAGGTCATCCACCCGGACCTCTTCGAGTACGAAACCTCCGACGTCCTCCCGCCAACCCTCGTCGAGGACCGACCCAACGTCTATCAGAACTACACCGTCGGGAAAGGTGACGTCGAGGTAGGATTCGAGGAGGCCGACCGCATCTACGAGGACACCTACCGCACATCCCCCATTCAACACGTCCCGATGGAACCGCACGTGGCCGTCGCGCGGCCGGAAGGCAACCACGAAATGACGATCTGGACGTCCTGTCAGGCCGTTCATAAGATCAAGAACATGTCCGCCCGGATCATCGACCTTCCGTCGCGAAAGCTTCGGATGGTCGAACCGTACGTCGGCGGATCGTACGGCGGCAAGGAAAGCCCATTACTTGAGCCGATCGTCGGCCAACTCGCAAAGGCGACGAACCGACCGGTGAAGGCTGTTCATTCCCGCGAAGAGGAGTTCAAAAATGCCACGGTGAGCGGGGAGAGCCGAATTACCGTTAAAACAGGTGTGACTGAGGACGGCGACATCGTCGCCCGCGAAGTGGAGGCGCTGCTCCCCGGTGGCGCTTACACCTCCACGGGCTTCCTGGTCGCTCGTAACTGTACGTTCGGAACGGCGAACAGCTACGACATTCCTCACCAGTACACCGAAACGTACGGCGTGTACACAAACACGCCAGTCTCTGGATCCTTCCGCGGTTTTGGCGTTCGCCAAATGCTGTTCCCGCTCGAGAGTCAGATCGACGAGATCGCCCGGGATCTCGGCATGGATCCCATCGAGTTCCGCAAGCGGAATCTGCTCGAGGAGGGCGACGTCACCGCGTTCAACGAGCGTCGCCAGCACGTCGTTTCGGAGAAATGCCTCGATATCGCTGCGGAGAAGATCGATCGGCTCGACACCTCGTCGCCCGACGACGAGACCTTATCGGGCGTCGGTATCGCGCTGGTGAACAAACACAGTCTCGCGCCGACGGCGTCGTCGGCGACGGTCAAGGTCCACCCGGACGGCTCGGTCGAACTCCGCTATTCCTCGGACGAGATCGGTCAGGGAAATACGACTGCCATGTCCCAGATCGTCGCCGAAGAATTCAGTATCGACGTCGAGGACGTCGAAATCGTGCGGGCGGACACGGACGTGACGCCGTTCGATCAGGGCTCGATTTCGAGCCGGTCGACGTTCAATATGGGCCACGCGGCACGGCTCGCCTGTGACGACGCGAAGGAGGAACTGTTCGAACAGGCAGCAGACGTCCTGGAGATCCCGCCGGAAGAACTCGAGACGAGCGACGGGCGGGTCTATCCCGAAGGCGATCTCGATCATGGGATCGAGATCGAGGACGTCTTCACGAAGGCTATCTACGAGTCGGGGTATTTCCTGCAAGAAGGCGGCGAGATCATCGGCAAAGATACATGGGTTATGGAAGCAGGTGATCCCGAAGAGGGCGAAATAGGACGTGTTAACTCGTTCTACTCGGAGGGGATTGTCGCCACGCAACTACGCATCGACAAGCGTACCGGTGCTGTAGACATCGAGGATCTAATCGGCGTCTTCGACGTCGGAAAGGCGATCAATCCCAAGCTGGTCGAGGAACAGGTTATCGGCGCGCTCAGTATGGGTATCGGGTCTGCGCTGTATGAGAAGATGGAGTACGATCCCGAAACGGGGCGGACGATCAACGCCAACTACTCCGATTACAAGATACCCACGTTCCACGAGCACCCGATGGATATCGACTCGGTCGTCCTCGAAGAAAGCCATCCTGAGGGCCCCTATGGAGCGAAGGGGATCGGTGAAGTTCCGATCGTCGGTGTGGCTCCTGCATTCGCCAATGCGGTCAGGGATGCTATCGGAACGCGCCTTCACGAAATTCCGCTCACACCGGAGAACATTCACCGGCAGTTGGATTGAGTGGATGTAACAATACTGGCAATTTTCTCACGTATTTTATGGAAAATTTTCGGAACGGTTGATTGAAATTCTTAGATAGTTATTTGTTGTTCTTCGATATATAGGGTGATAATGTCTAGCAAAACAAAGACACTCAAGATCGAAAAGCTCATAGATTCAATCGAAGATTTCGGAGGGAATGAATACGAACTCGATCACCTCCCCGAAGAACGCCGAAAATCGATTTTCGGCCTACTCGCGGTGTGGGCGGCGGCGACCATCGTCCCGTCCGGGTTCCTCACCGGCGGTGCAGTCGGGGGAAGTCTCACAATGGGCGAGTTCTTCGTGGCGTTTTTCGTTGGCTCATTACTGATGTTCGTAATGTCCTGTCTCGTCGGATTCATCGCTCACGAGGTCGGATTAACGTTTCATACGCTCTCGAGGTACTTCTTCGGGACGCGAGGGTCGTTTATCCCGTCTGGATTACAGGTGATCACGCGCGTCGGTTGGGGTGCCGTTTCACTCGCGTTCGCGGTGTCGTTCGTCGTTAGCATGGCGGGAGTTGACTCGTTCTTTGGGGTCACGGCCATAATCGGGTTCTTGTACCTTTTGTCCGCGCTCTTCGGGTTCGAAGGGATGAAGATAGTTAGCTATGTCGCGATCCCAGTGTTCCTTGTCGTGTACCTCTGGGGACTGTTCGTTCCGATCGGCTTCGAAACGCCAGGAATGCCCGCGGAACCGATATCGTTGGGCCAAGCGATGGGCATTGCCGCCGGGTTCTGGGCTGCCGGAGCGCTGGTGTCGGCAGACTGGCTCAGATACGCTCGTTCCAGACGTGATATCGTCGTTTCCTCCGCAATCGCCCTACTCGGGTTCAACATGATAACCCTCGGGTTGGGATTCTTCAGCGTCGTCAGCACCGGAAGCTCGGATATTACGCAGGGGATGGCCGACGTCGGCTACATCATCCCGGCGACGATCGCGTTGATCTTGATCACGTGGACGACCGTCGATAACTGGCTCTATTCAGGTTCGCTCGGATTGTCGAATATCACGGGAGTACGAAAGATCTACGGCGTCGTTATCACCGCCGCGCTCATGATCGGGCTCGCAGGATTCCAGATACACACACTCATCATCCCGTGGATCTCACTCCTCGGCGTCTTCTTACCGGCGCTGGCGGGTCCGATTTTCGTGGAATACTACGTTATCGGGAACCGAATGGAACACCTAAGGCTCGACGAGATCGAGTACGGTATCAACGGAGTCGCGATCGGCGCTTGGGGGATCGGATCCGGAGTGGCCTTCTTTACGCCGGACGCTTACGTCGTCCCGGTCGTCTCAGTCGTCGCGAGTTGTATCGCCTACTACGTCCTGTATCTCGGCCTGCGGGAGACGCCACTATACTCTGTCGGTGCGACGGCCAACTAATCCAGCCGACATATGAAATTTGGATTTTTCCCGACGGAAGGCGGAGCCGAGTTCGACGTCGTCCTCGACCAAGCGAAACTGGCGGAATCAGTCGGATTCGACTCATGTTGGGTCTGCGAACACCACGAGAGTCCCGAGAACTACTGGCCGGCACCGTTCACCCGACTTGCGTCTGTAGCGACTGCGACCGAGGATCTCGAGATCGTAACGGCAGTCGCTGTGACACCGCTACACAACGCCGTCGAAGTGGCAGAGAACGCGCTAGTACTCGATCAGATTTCCGAAGGTCGGTTCACGCTCGGCGTCGCGGCCGGCTACGTTCCGGCAGAGTTCAATGCTTACGGTGTTTCGATGGAGGAGCGCTTCCCGCGGTTCGTCGAGAGCGTGCAGTTGCTCGATCGGTACCTGAGCGCGGATGACTCGTTCTCGTTCGACGGCGAATTCTGGACGCTCGAGGACTGGCAGCCGATTCCGACGAGTCGTCAGGAGCCGCGACCGCCGCTCATCGTCGGCGGGTGGGGCGAGAAGGCTCTCGAGCGAGCAGTCCGGCTCGGCGACGGGTGGATGCCCGGTGGGACTGCTGATCTCGAGTCTCTGGTCTATCGTCAGCAGCGTCTCTACGAGATAGCGGATGACGACGGAACCGACCCAGAGGAGTTAGTCTGTCCGCTCATGCGCGAAGTCGTCATCGGTGACACTCGTACGGAGGCGATGCGACTCGGTCGGCGGTACCTGCACCGGGCTTACACGGATGAGTACGGTACCGATGATTGGGCGCATCCACTCATTGATCGATCGACGGCCGCCGAGTTCGAGACGCTCGCGGAAGACCGATTTTTCGTGGGTTCGCCAAATGATATCATCGCGCAGATACAGCGATTCCGAGATCGATTCGACACCGATCACATCGGGTGTCGCTTTCATTTTCCCGGAATGGATCCCGAGACAGTTCGTCGTCAGATCGAACTGTTCGGGGATGACGTCATTCCGTCGTTTTCATAGGGTCTGGGAGCGGCTCGCGACGCGACATTGCAAGTGACGGTCCGTGCCGGCGCTATCCGTCTATCGTCCTCGTGAGCCGATTTCGCCAACCGAAGATGGCCTCCGCAGCTGCCGTGTCCTATACATTCATATGCGATCGCTGTGACACAATACCTATGATCGTAGAAATCGAGGTTGATCACGGGGTCGTGTATCAGTGCACTG
>NZ_CP100758.1 GCF_024266705.1 Natrinema gelatinilyticum
AGTGAGTAACTGAAGCATTGAATTGAGGATTCAGGAATCCACGCAACTCAAGTCACAGATTCATTGAATCCTTGAATCCATGAATCCATGAGTGTTTGAATCAGTGAGTGCTTGAAACATTGAATCGGGGATTCCAGAATCCCCGCAATCCAAGTTACAAATCATTGAATCTATGAATCAGTGAAATACAGATGCTGTGAATCTGTGAATCAAAGATTCAATGACAGTAACTGTATGACATGAAATCGTATCTCTCAGCCCGACAAACATCGATACTCGCCATAATCGTGTTGAGAGAAACACAACAAAGTGTCTGACGTGGATTTATGAGTCATTGATTCAATGATTGAGCTATGACCGAGTCACCTCGTGGATGGGGCGTCACACCATCGACTGGCATCCCCACGATCGCCTTCGGTAACCAGAAAGGCGGGACTGGAAAGACAACTGCAACGATCAACAGTGCCGCGGCGCTGGCCACTCGCGACCACGATGTTCTTGCAATCGATATGGACCCACAAGCCGACATGACGAAAGGGCTTGGACTGGGTCCAGGCGACGACAACGATCCATCAAGCCCGAAGAACGAACTCCCCAACACACTGGTCACCGATGACGAGAACCTGCTCGACGTACTCGTCGACAATCCGCGCACGCACGACACTAGTCTTTCGGAGATTGTGATTGAAGCCGACGAGTACGACCATCTGAATTTCGACCTGATTCCCAGTCACAAGGATATGGGCCTTGCTCGAGATTGGATGGACGATGCGAATGCCCGTCTCTCGCTGAAACTTGCCCTCGAAAAGATGGTTGACGACGGATACAACTACGATTTTATCGTAGTCGACTGCCCTCCCGACCTCTCAGTCCTGACGGACGCGGCATTCATCGCGGCCCAGAACGTCTTCCTGGCTGCACAGACCCAAGCAACATCACGGGATGCACTGGACGACCTGTGGGATCAGCTGGAGTCCATCGAGGACAACCAGCACATCGAGATTGCTATCGTCGGGCTCCTTGCAAATATGTATCGTGACGACGGTCAGTCGCAAAAGTTCCTCAACGCATTCGACGAGTCTTTCGCGTCAATGGCACCGATTTTCAAACTCCCGATGCGAGTTGCGATTCAGCGCGCGTGGGATAACGGACGAGATATTTTCGAATGGGAGGATGCAAACGACCAGCAAGTAGAGCGCGATATCTTCCTCGAGATTGCAGAAACGATGGAACGGGCGTTCGACAAAACGCAGGTGGAGGTGTAAGTATGCCTCGAGGAATGGATGAGCGGTTCGACGATCCTTCAGACGAACGAGAAGAGGAGGACGGTGGCACCGAGGAAGAGTCCATGGAGACGTCGACAAAATCAGAGGGTCGTGAAACCGGAGCAGCCACCGATCAACAGTCGAACCAACAGAGGACCGCATCCACGACGACCACCGAATCGTCTATGAGTGGAGCAGACGAATCAGACGACGAAACGCTGAACATCCGCGAAGATTGGGATTCAGCCACGATATACGTTGAACCAGAGCAAAGCGAAGACATCGAGATCACATTTACTCGCCTGAAGAAGCAGCTTAAACGGGAGGACATTACGCTGGAGAAGAACAAGCACTTCTATCACGGGGTTTTTGAGGTGGCATTCGGCGAGCACCAGGAAGAAACAAAAGAGAAGATTCGCGAACTCGCAAAGCAAGACGTCGATCAGTGAATCACTGATTCACAGAATCTCGAAAGTTGTGAGAATGGCACACGTCTGTGGAGGCGCCCGATATTGACCTTCGCCATCCTCACAACGAGGTAATGAGTACGTCCGATCACCCGCCAAGCGACCTGGAGTCCGTTCGGAAGCAGTTCAACGTCGTCACCCAAGAAACGCGATTTGCGCTCCTCCAGGACATCCTCGGGCACCCATCGGAACTGCCTCGGGCATCCGTCGGAACTGCCGACGCTGAAGGAACTCGACTACGTCAACTCGAGCAAGAGCCAGACGACGATCCGCCAGCACCTCCAGCAGTTCGTCGACGCCGGCATCGTCGAAGAAGTGCTCCTGCCCGATGACCGTCGGCGGAACGACCTACCGTACAAGTTCTACGGAATCAGCGAGAGCGGTCGGCAGTTTCTCGAGGAGCATAAGCTCCTCCGAGCGCAGGATACCCTCCGAGAGATCTACGACCGGGTGGAGAAAACCGACGACATCACACGCTATGAGACTGCTCCGCGACCCGAGCGTAGCAGCTCCCGTCGTTCACTTCGCAGCCGGGAGATCCTCCCAAACAACTAGCCATTCGACTGGGGTGCTATTTCGTTTACTCGTCTGGATTCACTGGGGATTTGTATTTTGACTTGACGCGATCTCCCTCTCGCCACTGCCAGTAGTAGTAACGGTTATCGTTAATCTCCTTGATCGTGACCGTCGCTTTCGAGGGGACGTCATCGGGAAGATCATCGGGGCGCTCGTCGATCTCGTCTTCGTCCTCCGCTTCGGCAAGGCGGGCCTCACGCTCGCGATACTCGGCGAGTTCCTCGGCATAGCGTGCAACGTGCCGGAGCAGTTCAGGCGAGTAGTCGTTGAGCGTGTCGACGACGTCTGTGGGAAGTTCCGCTGAGGGCGCCGGTGGTTCGTAGGACATGAGCCGATCTCTGTTAACCAACACAGACGCCAGAGACATAGATGTGTTGGTTAAACCGCTACGCTCTTATGTAGAGCTGGGGAATGCCCCCATAGCAAGGCAGTCGATGACGCTTACGAGGGATGCGCCAGCGAGATTCAATGAACGGATGATTCCAAATGTGTGAGCGGCCTGCTCCAAGCCGTGCTTGGACAGGCCGCGGAACTTCCGTAGCCACGGTTTGATGAGTGAAAAGAGGCACTCAACCTGGTTAATATGGACACCGTCAGGCGAGACGTACGTCTCGTCGTGCACAACGATCTGGTGAGTGTACTCCATCTGCCGATACGCTTGGAGACCATCAGTCCAGACCTCTCCCAGCGGCTGGGAGAGGTCTTCAGCCTCCTGTATTACTGGATCAAGGTCTGTTTCGTAACTGATGCCAAGCTGGCCGTGAACAACCCGTAGCACGTCGCGGCACGCCGCGACGAGCGTTATCTGGTCGCCGTGTCGTCCACGCCAGCGCGAGCGTCCTGATCGAGACGACCCGCCGCGGTGACGGCTGTTCCGCGGCGGGTCTTGGCCTTTGTATCCTGAACAGACGCTGCTGGATTCATCGATTTGTACCGGTCCGTCGATTTCCTGCTGGAACTGGTTCCAGTCGACCGGGAAGCCTCGCTGAACCGCGGCTTCGACCTCTCGAATGGCGTAGTAGACGGTCTTGTACGCTCGATCGAGCAGTGTCGCAATTTTCGAGATACTCAACAGCGTGTCGGCATAGAGGATGAATGCGAGAAGCACCTCTCCAGTGGTGAGGTGCTTCTCGTGAAACGGTGTTCCGTAGGTGCAAACCGGCTTGAACCCACAGCTTCGGCAGATAACACGATTCGATGACGGCCACGTTTGGATGCTTGGATCACCGCATTCTGGACACGGAGCCTGCTCCCAGAATTTCTTGAGTCGCCGCTCGATTTGATCATCGAGCGGCTTCGTCTGCAGTTCAACCACTCCAAGATCAACGAGCTGTTGCAGCATCTTCCCGAATGCTGGCTGAGACATATTCTCTTGAGATCAGCCATCACAGTGTAACCGTGGGGCATTCCCCAGCTCTACATAAGAGCGAACCGCTACCAACCGCTCTCAACAGTCCTCAATCCTCAAGCAGCTGTACCGCTACTCGAAACTCTCCATCTCATAACACTTCTCTGTCTGCTCGCTGGTAGGTGAGAATAACGACGCCCGCTCCGACTGACTTGGTGTCCACGAGTCGCAACGTCGTCGTCTCGCCGCTTTCACTGAAAACGAGGGGTGTGAGCACCAACCCGTTTTTCACTGAAAATCAGGGGTGTCCCTCTTTCATTCCTCCTCGAACGTATCACGGCAGCACCGAAGATCAGCGAATATGGGAAAAATTTACGTCACACGGCGGACGGCACTTTCTACCTGACTTTTTGGAATCCACTCCTCCGATAATTTGGGAACGTCCTCTCGCTGCTCGAATTCCTGTTGTTTCGCCTGCAACCGATTCTCCAACCAATCGTGCCGGGATTCATCAGCGGCGGCGTTCTCAAGGCCTTCCTCAAGTTTGTAAATGCGGTGGGCGAGCTGCATGAGCGGTGGTGCGGCGGCCGAGTCAGCGAGCCGGATTGCCTTTTCTGATTCGCGGTCGATTCGGCCAACGAACTCGATGGGCGTTCCGCTATCGACGTATCCCACTTTCTCTTCTGCGAGCCACTCTGGGAGCTGGATCAAGAGTTCGTCTTCGCCAAGCTGGCCGAGTAGCTGCCATCGTAAACGGGTTTCCGTGGTATCGGACTCATTGCTGTCACCCTGCCACTCCTGAGCAAAGGTCTCATAGTCACTATATTCGGTGATTTCCAGATCAGGCATTGTTTTCAGTACGGACTGAAGCAGAATACGGGTGTCGCATGAGTGGTCTGCGTCACTTCTGAATCGTGGCTGCGTCGGTCCGCTATTCGAATTCGGCAACTCGAGCGAACGCTTTCGAAACGAGTATTCAAACCAAACCCCGATCACTCTTAGCCGCCGACGCGACAGCTCACTGAATTCACTAGACGAATCAGCACCAAACTGTTCCGTGCCAGGACAGAACAAGCGACTCAGATCACGTTAGCTTTCGACGCTTTGTGAGGTACTGAGGACTGAGCGACTCTTGGATTGGTTGGCAAGTGGTTTCAGCCACCTCCCTACCCCGAGCATCTTGAGGCTAGGATGAGTACTGGTGGGTATGGCATGGACCGAGAAAGACGAAGAGCGGGAAGAGCGAATCAGTATGCGTATCATCGTTGATACATATAGCCCTGAAGAGCAGGCGTGGGGATGGCACGCCTATTTGGACGATACGATGGACTTCCCGTTCGAAGCGCGCTGTGTAACCGAGCGAGAGGAGTCTCCCCTCAAAGAAGGCGAAACGATACGCGTGGTTGGAATGTCCCCGACAGATCCGACTCTCAGTCAGATGTTTGTGACGATAGAGTGGATGGACAGAGAACTAGGCGTGCCGCTGGAGCAACTGGAGCCTCTCGAAGCTGGTCATGATACAGAACAAGCGATTGCAGACTGGCAGTACTGGCTCGACCGCTGACAACCGTGACTCCCTGAAAGAACCTTCCACAACCGTGAACCCTCCAGGAGTCGAGCCCCCGAAACACAAAAAACTGAAGTACAATTCCGCACTCTTGGTCAGAAATCTATTTGTGTGGTGAAAGTAGAGCCCAGTGATGAGCCCATAGAAGTTGACGGCGACAAACTATACGTGAGGACAGGAAGTGACACAAATCAGCTCAGCACCAGAGTTTCTAACGATTATATCAAGAAGCATTTCAGGAATTAACTTTCATATCTCCTAGCAAATTCCTCCTATCAAAGCGGATTAACCCGGAACCTCAGCAAAAAACACATTTCTTCTACTTGTTTTACAGAAGATATATTTGCGGAGAAAGATCCATACAGTAGTACTGTCACTGTCACCCCATGCCAACTGATCGGCTTCGCAGTATTGTCCCAATGTTTGGCGGTGGAACGCGCTACGTTGAGACGTTGGACGCGATTCTTGAGTTCGTGGAGGCGCATCACCCGACGTCGGATGAGCTCGTTGGGTGGCATCGCGGATCGTTTGCGAACGTGTCGAGTCGGGAGTCGATTATGCGGCGGGTGAGTTATCTGCAGCAGGTTGGCTTCCTTCAGCAGGCAGACGAGCAGTGGATGCTCGGGGATGCTGGCCACGAGTACATTGAGCAGGGTGATGTGGGGACGTTGCTTCGGATTATGTGTGATTGGAACGTGGGGCTTCGGAGTCTGCTGTATGCGTTATCTGCTGGGTCGATGACGCTCAGGGAGGTGAGTGACCAGCAGTTGGATACGCATCCGGAGTTGGGGTGGAGTCGCGGGGAGACGGACATGGCGAGACAGCGAGTGAATTGGTTGCGAAGCATGGGGCTCGTGGAGGAGCGAGGTGATTCGTACGTGTTGACTGATGAGGGCAGGTCGTTCGTCGAGAACGCCGTTGCAGAGTGGAGTGACTCAGACTGGACACCGGCGACGAGCGATGCCGAGGTAAGTGCTGGGACGTACACGACGACGATTCACGCCCGAGCGGTTGATCCTGAGTTCCGTGCGACGGTGATTTCGCGTCATGACCGAGAATGCCCGATCTCGGGTGTAGATCACCCTGGTTTGCTGGACGTGGCTCACGTGTTATCGTGGAGTGACTACCCGGAGTACAGGGCGGATTTGACGAACGTGCTCCCGCTGAGTAAGACGCATCACGCTGCGTTTGACCGTGGTCTGTTCACGATCGATCGAGACTACCGACTGCATGTGAATCCGTCGTTTGAGACGCAAAGCGAGTTGCTGCAGCGAACGATTATCGAGCAAGATGGTGAACAAGTTGCGCTTCCCGATGAGTGCTTGAATCCGGAGTACCTCGCACAGCATAACGCGTCACTCGTGTGGGTGTAGAATAGAGATTGAACTGACGGGGCAACGTGGTATAATATAGCGGTTAGTACGGCTGTGTTGAATCGCTGTAAGGCGTTGGAATCCGCTGTTTGACGGAGCGTTTAATATTGTAGTGCTCATCCCGATGACTCGCAACTTAGGATTTTGCTGAACCAGTTGGTGCGATCGTTCAACAAGAGGGACAAGAAGTTGAGGTATCCCTGAAGATGATGTTTTGAGACACCTCGGAACTTCGCCAGCCACTGGCGAAGGAAGCTATGACGGTTCTCGCAACTGTTTACACGAGCGTCGCCGATCACGTACGTCTCATCGTACGTGATCGCCAGATGAGCGTCAATTCCGTCGTACTCGTCGATGCCATCGTAGATCGTATAGTCATCAGTGCAGAGAATCACCGTCTCATCACCTCGGTCGGCTATTTCCTCGTCCACGTCTTGGAGATTCTCTCGAACCAAAAACTCAACTCGTCGATGTTAGATGCAATTAACAGTCAGTCCAGATACTGAAACCGAAGGAGAGACTCCCCATTAGGGTATTTGGACCCACGCCGAACGGTTATTTACGCGCCAAGAGCTACTTGGAGTATGGCTCAAGATGGATCCCTTGTTGAATCGCTTCCAGACCGCCCCCTCAAGGATACTGAGCGTGACTCACTCGAACGACACGAGAGCATCCAGTCAATAATGCCTCAGACGACGAAATTTGATCCGGAACACGGGATGGTTATGGACACTGCGATGTTCATTGGCTACGACTGGGTGACAGCCGTGACCTACGAAGCAGGTCACGGCTGGAGGGTTGTCTACGAGAGCGGTATGGAAGATAACATCCTCTCAGATGGGTTTCTGCGAAGCGAGGAACTCTACGAAGAGCATCCGATTCAGCAAGGAATGGACGCTATGAGTGCTGTTGCCTCGGAAGACGAAGAATAGTTTCTTTTTCAAACATCTTCTCTGAGGACGATCGTAACGGGTGTCAGCTGTATGGTGGTTTGTAGAATTTGAGATCTCGAAGTTGTGCTCGTCCAGTTCGGGAAGGAACACTTCGACCGAGTCCCTGTCCATCAACAGTAACCAACAAACTCCTCGTTACTGGAAGTTACGGCTGACAGGAATGAGCGAAGGTCTGGTGGGGACACCATACTGCAAGTGTTCTTCAATCAGATCTCTAGGTTATTTATTGGTAATCAAATAATAGTAACGGTATGACACAGACACCACCCTGCAAGTGTTTTCTCTGGTAAGACGCGCTCAAGAACCCATTTAACACAGATTTCAACCACACGGTTTTGAGAGAGTATTCCATTTTATTTGACCTGTGGAGTTTAGCTGTAATTGAGGGCGCTCAGCCCCCTTCTGCTCACGGCGACGCCGTTCGCATGGTCAGCGGGACCGACGGTCCCGCGCTATCCTCAGCGAGCGAAGCGAGCAGGGAGGGTGATACAACGCCCGTACGTCTTGATTTCGTGTGAATCGGCACCCTTATTATCCCTTCGATCGAAGGTGAGAGTAAGATGCTCACCACACTTCCGGCGGTGTTCAAACGCGACAACAAGCATGCATCGTCGGTTGTGGTCGAGTGTCCAACCGGTAGGAGTGGGACACTCCGAACCACCTGTCAAGGGAAGTCGCCTGCGGAGTCTGGAACCGTCCGCAGAACGCCGTAATGATCAAGATAACTTTTGCAAATATGGACTGAGGAATTGATCGATCCAGGACTTGGCAAATCCGAGTCGGTCGGTAAGGGTGTCGAAGAGACGGCGAGCGAGAGTTCGGAACGCGCTCTCGCTCGCCACCACGATTGGCGAGGCAGTGCGTTTGAGGACTTTCCAGACCTGTTCAATCGGGTTGAGGTGCGGTGAGCCGACCGGAAGAAAGACGAGATCAATACCGAGTTGATGTGCGCGCTTGCGCGTGTGTTCACAGATGTGAGACGAGAAGTTATCCAAGACGAGCAGAATCCGCGTTCCCGGATTCTGCTCGCGGACTTGCTCCAATAGCGCACAGATGTTCTCTTTCGATTGATCTTCAGGGAACGTCAGGACACTTTCGCCGTTGAGCGTATAGCATCCGACCGCTGGTTCGTCAAGCTTCACCAGCGGTCGTTCCAGTGTCGGATCATCAACGTACCACAGTCGATGCGAATTGTCGTATGGTGTGGATGCGAAGCATCACAAAAACCGACGACAGTTCCCCCATCCGTGCAAATATCGTCGTCGAGGACCCATCCTTCGTCCTCATCATCAGGACGCTTGTTATGTGCCGTCTCTGTCTCCTCGTCGAACGCGTCTGCGACGCGTTCTTCGAGGATTTCATCTGCGTTTTCTGGCCGAGAGGGGCGCTTTGGACGTGGTTTAGCGTAGGACAGTCCGAGATTCCGGAGGAATCGACCGAGATAATCCGGATGGTACTCTACACCGAACTCTTCGTCCAAGAGCTGATGAACTTCCTGTGCTTTCCAGGGTTGCCCCTCCCGGAGAAGTTCTAACAGACGCTCTTGTTCCTCGTCACCGAGCTTCGGGGGCCTTCCGCCCCCGAAGTTCGGTGTCAACTGACCAAGTCCGCCATCGTTCCATCGACGCGCCCAGCGACTTCCAGTCGACGCAGATTTGCCAACGTCGTCGGCTGCTTCCTCGTACGTTGCTCCCTTGTAGAGACGTTTGACAAAGGTGAGTCGCTTGATGATCTTTGGATCGTCTGCTGGACGAAGCAGACGATCCAACTCCTGCTCACTTAGATGACGAACAAGATCGCCTCGCCGGTCTCCTCCCATTACTCGCCCGTCTCAGTCTATGCCCATAACTTCCGTCACTCATTATGGCGTTCTGCCGGGCCGCACGAGACGCTCCGCGTCTTGTGGACGCTGTGGGATCTGTTCCTGCACGTTCCGACACAGAAACAGGAAGCTCCGTCCGCAACAAGCGAGGGCCGAGGAGGCCCGAGCGCGGGAGGGCGGAGTAGTTCACAGTCTATAGGTGAACAAGGGTACCTCGGGATCAAGTCCCGAGGTGGTCTACTAGGACACCACCCTGCAAGTGTTCTCGGAATACACTGGGACACCATATTGCAAGTGTTCTCTATTATGTCGAAAGAAAGACCATATGGCCTACGTGAATTTCCATAGATTTTCCTGATGTTGATCAGATATGTCTGGTGCTTCGTATTCAGATGCTTCTTCTTCCAAATAATAGGCTAGCATTTCGTCTATATTACTCGGAACAGCATTGTTGTACGATGACTTGCGGGCAGCCTCGATAATGTCACGTGGGTCGTCTGTAATATCGTACACGTACCGCCGACCTCCTTCACGTCCAAGGTTCTGCTCAGCCGATCGTACCAAGCCCTGCATGGATAACTGATCCAAGAACTCGTAGATTTTCCGTTCACTCTTTACATGGGACACGACTGATTCCGCTACAGACGAATATAATTTGTAAATACGTTTCGTCGTTGCTTCCTGTTTCGGTTCAATGACTGCGAGTGCGGTCGCTAAGTACGTCATCGCTTGATGTGATGTGAGATCCTGCTCAAAATAGTCCAAAATCTCGTCTGTTTCAACGGTCTCTGTCGCTTCATGTGTGTGTTCAGAAGTCACGACTTCTTTACCGTCCATACGGGCGAGTTCACCTGCTTTCTGTAGGATCCGTTTTCCTTGCCGAACGTCACCGCGCTCTTGTGCGGAGAACGCAGCTGCAAGCGGGATTACATCTTCTTCAAGGACACTATCTTTGAACGCCATATCTGCATAATACTCCAGAATATCGTTGAGCTCATTCGCGTTGTACGGTCCAAACTTGATCTCCCGTTCTCCGAGCGTTGACTTGACTTTTGGCTCAAGCACGTCAACGAATTTTAGATCGTTTGAAATACCGATTAACCCGATTTTCGCATCTGTGATCGGCGTGTTCTCATTTGCTTCAGCGCGAGGTAACTCATAGAGGAAATCATTTCGAGCGTCCGGTGGGATGTTATCGATCTCGTCCAAGATGACGAGTACGTTCCCCCCAGCATTCTCGATCTCCTGGTATAGAAAATCGAATACTTTGTCCGTGGAGTATCCGCTATTCGGTAGTTGGTTGTTAGGCGGACGAAAGTCATTGACGAGTGCCGTGGCGAGCGCGTATGCTGATTTGTAGTTCCTACAATTAATTGGCCCGACTACATTCAACGGGACGCCGGTTTCCGCAGCTTTCTCCTTGAGTTTGTTTCGCATCCAGAGTGTGACAGCGGTTTTCCCGACGCCAGTTGGGCCGTAAATGAAGACATTGTTGGGATCATGCCCAACAATGATATCTTCAAGAGCGATTGTGTACTGCTGGATTTCCTCGTCTCGATGAAAGATCTCGTCAGGCATTTCATCCTTCTTGAGAATTTGTTTTTGTTTAAAAATAGGATCCATCGTATTAAACGGATTTTCATCGAGATCAGTCATACCCTGAAAGTCAAGCGAATCCAACATAAAGTTTGCTGACCACCCTGCAAGTGTTACAAGTGTTCTTCATCAGGACACACACACACACCACCTTGCAAGTGTTCTACCGATCACGAAAGCCTCCCCCCATCTCCATATGAAATACCGGTGAAGAATAGATGCGGAAGGAAAACAATGGATTAGACCACACTGAAACACTAGAGATTCGGCATCTCACCACTCAGAATGATTCTACAGAGAGGGTCATATCCAGTATTTCAACTGGACGCCATACTACTAGCTAGTACTAATATGAATGTTGTTGTTGTTGCTGTAATTACCGGTATGTGGAAACAACCTTTAGAGCGCTTAGAGTGGAGAATTTCCGTGAATTACCGCAGTATAGATTCCGCTCTAAAACGTGCTAGACCTAATCTTTATAAATAGTTTTCTCCTGCTCTATTACATAGACCCTTTCGGAAGACCATGAACACTTGCAGAGTGGTGTGTGGGTGTCTTCAATACAGATAACGAGGACATCGGATACATCATCTGTCGCGTGATCCGCTACACGCGACATTATCCGATCATTCCCACTCCTCAGTTAAGTCCAGTGCTAATCTTTGTCCTTGATCCACCGGACATATCGCTTTTCGACACTCAAGACACACCATGTGCAGAATGAACGGGTCGAGGTCACCACAAGGGGAATGTTCGGTATTATCGTTCGAGTACCCAAACATCCGGATTAGTACCGTCTGATCCAGCGACTGCCTTCGCACGCTCGAGTTCACGGATCTCTCTTTGAGCCTGTCGTTCGAGCAGTTCGGCTCGCCGATAACGGTCACGAGCGACATCGTCGACGACATCCTTATTACCGATCGTGAAACGCTTGCCACGGTGATCGATCTGTCCAAGCACCAGTGCTGACCTTCGTCTCGTCGAACGCGACAACTCCTCGGCGTGCCACTACAGTTGAGCAGAGAACTGTGTGGAACAGCTGTTTTCCGGTATGGATAGCCTGTTGATACAACCCGCCGGGGGAGGGGGTATCGGAGTGTAAACTTGAGACGAAAGTGTCTCCGATCATTTTGAACTCAAGATAGAGGAAGATCGTTATACATCGGATAGACAGCTTGTCTGTAAAAATATCGAGTGAATAGCGGATCAAAGTCTTCCTCACTGAGGAGCTATTATAACTATTATAAATTTTTCTATTATAATAAATAAATAAGTGATAGCATTTGCTAGATGGAGCTGGACAGAAGCGCGCTTGTCCAGCTTTCGGTTATGTATGATTAGTTTCTATACCTTGCTTTTAGGGCCATCTTTATATTTTCTTGAGCTGAGCCGATCCAGTTCCCCCTTCCTTCTCAAATTTACACTCCGATACCCCCTCCCCATCTCTCCTAGATTGAGTCTTCTTATTCTCTTGACCAAGAACGGTCGTGAACCACATAGCCTACTCACCTGCTTTCACTAGTCCCTTGAGAATGAGTGCTTAGCACCCTAAATGTCAGATAATACACTCCGATACCCCCTCTAATCACTCTGTTCACTCTCATCACTCTGTTCACTCCCCTGAATTTATAACGGAGTGGTGTATTGTGCGAAGTAACATGGAACCGTTCGGTGCTGAACAGGGAATCTACAAAGATGTCGACGTTCTTGACCCGGAACCTGATACATACAAGCCAACCGAACTTCCAGAGCGGGAGGACGAACTTTCACGGATTCACTCAGCGCTTCGGCCGATCACTCTTGGCGGTTCCCCTCGCAATATTCTTGTCTACGGCCCAACCGGACAGGGAAAAACCGTTGGGGTAGATCTCAAGACGAAACAGCTCCAACAGTGGGCAGATAGCGAGAGTGATGTCTCTCTCACAGTTCTTCGTGTGAGCTGCAAAGGCGCTGGGAAGTCATGGAATGTCCTTGCAAATCTTGTCAAGAAAGCTCGCGAGACTCGCTACGGCAAAACCGTTGAAAAACCACGTGGACCGACGAAAGTCGAGTTGTTCGAGATGCTTTCGGAGGACCTCCAGGCGATCAGTGGCATGATTATCATCGTTCTTGATGAGATTGACGGCATCCAGGAAGATAGTTACGTTCTCTACGAACTCCCTCGCGCGTCGATCGACAGCGTCTCGATTGGTGTGATTGGTATCACGAACGATTATCAGTTCCACGAGAATCTTGATGCCGATATCCGGTCGTCACTGGGTAGTCGTGAAGTTGTTTTTAGCCCATACGACGCTGATCAACTCCGTGACATTCTCGCTCGACGCGCGGCACATGCACTTCGTGACACATATTTTGAGGATGATATTAAGGACTCAGATCATCTTCAGAGTGATGTTCTTTCTGGAGATGTGATACCCCTCTGTGCGGCGCTTGCTGGTCAAGATACAGGCGACGCACGCCAGGCGATCCATCTCTTATCCACTGCGTGTGATCTTGCGCTAGACGATGGTAGTGATACTGTCTCGGAATCCCATGTTCGAGATGCCCGTGAAGAAATTCAGGAAGAGACAATTGGAAAGGGAATTCGTGGTGAGACGATCCAACGAAAAATCGCTCTATTAACCGTCCTTGAGTCCGAATTATCGGGTGATGCGCCTGAAGGGACAACTCAACTCTATCGTCGATACAAGCGGTTTACGAAACAGATTGGGGTCGACACTTACCAGCAGGGCACCTTCAGGGAGAAACTCAATGATTTGGCACATGGGAATATTCTTGAGAGCGACCGCCGCGGTCGTGGGCGTGGACGTGGAATGACGAATATGTACAGCCTTTCAGTTGATCCTGATCTCGTGATCGACAAAGTTGGTGATGACAACCGGTTGAGTCAGATCACGGAACGATTTGAGTAGCACGACTTGTCACAATTCGTCTTGAGGCTCTTTTCCACGGACTAGCCGCCTCTTGGTCGATATCACCGGCTTACACTCCGATACCCCCTCCTCCGAAGAATGTATTCTGCTACCAAGTTGATATCGACCAAGGAGAGTTCACTCGGTGTTTAAAACTGATACCTTTTTTATCTTTTTCTCAGGAAATACGGTGTGTCTCTCATTCCACAAAGCTCCGTCTCATCGGTCGAGTACTCCAGCATCAGAATCTGGACTGTCTGGTCCAGCGACTGCTTTCGCACGCTCGAGTTCACGGATCTCTCGCTGAGCCTGCCGTTCGAACAGTTCAGCTCGACGACACCGTTCACGAGCCACGTCGTCAACAACATCCTCGTCACCGATCATGAAATGCTTGCCACGATGATCGATCTGCTCGAGCATCAGTATCGATCCTCGGCTTCATCCACTGCAGTATCTCGAGCGTCCGGTTGGAGGTGCTCGTAGCGGACCTCACAGCTGTCCGAATAGAACCGACCAGCGTATCCTGCACGGTCGCGAGCAGGTTCCGAACACGTCGGCATCCGACACTCATCGCGGTCAGTCATCTGCCGATCCCTCGATTCAGGAGTCGAGTCGTTTCAGTAGCTGTCGACGTGATTGCAGTCTCTCTTTGTCTCATGGGTTGCTGCGGTGGACTCCCTTTCGATCCCCCGAACCCAACAGGCACCCGCGGAGCCGTCACAATTTTTCTGTTCCTCGTCTGGGCGACCATGATCCTCGGTGTCAAGGTCGACCACGCGATCGTCACGCTGCAGTACGGCGCTGGTCAGTATATCCAACACCTGTTGACAGCACTCGTGTTTCTCGTGATCGGGCGGATGTGGGGTATTGAGGTTGATTCTCTCGTTCAAAGACACAATATATCGGCTAATCAGGATGATAACGAGTAGAAAGAGTCAGGAATCCCGTTTGTTAGAAGAATGGGTCCTTGTGTAATTTCGAGGAAACCACATCAAAATCGTATCCGTATATTTTAGTAACTGATTCGATAATTTCTACAAAACTGTCTGAGGCAGTCGGTGAAACAACCACTTCCTCAATAAGTTCAGAAGCGTCAACCGGTATAGGAATACCAACAGGACTCAAATCTTTAAAGTTGAATTGTTCACCCACTGATCTGCCAGATCCAGATATAAGCTCGTCAGGTAAAAACTGGACAAGTATTCTATACTCTTTTTCAAATTCAAAGGCTTTCCTTTTATGGAATAGTGGCGCAAGTATACTGTCTACAGGTATTTCAGAATTATTATAATCCTTGTACTTAACTTCGCCCATAGTTGCCTTTTTAACAGTACTCTTCTTTGGATTGTTTTTTGAATGAATGGGCTCTAGAGCGTGTTTGAGTTGCCCATGTGTGGATTTTATCGCTACACCATCTCCGCTATTAGAATAGAGCCGCCACATAGCATCTGATTCGTGTTCTTCACTATACCAGCAATTCAGGTATGTCGTATATCTGTATTTATGCCGGGCTGTTGAGCGAGCCCTATTTATTTCGCTATCATATAATTTATTTCTATTCCTAATATTTTCTCCCGGAATAGACCCCTCAAATGGGTCTTCAAATTGGTCAGGGCGGGAAAACCAGAGATACTCTTCATCTAATATAGATATGTATCTTTTGAGGCTCCGATAGCGCCAAATTTCAGTATCGTCTGAAACGGATTCTGGTTTCCAGTTAAGGCTAAGGGTCCCTTGTTCCTCATCTCCATTAACTACTATTTTCGTCCTTGGAATAATTTCCCCTTCTGGATCTTTTGGCATATGCGAGAATAACAGGTTAGAAGGTTATATTATACGGTTTAGTAGTCTTATTATCTATATTATATTTTTAGAGTGAATAGAAGAATAGCGTTCCAACCGAGTCTCGCTATATAATGAGTGAACTTAAAGAAACGCTCTTGCGTAGCACGTTGTTGATTTCAGAGAGTCGCCTGGATAGCGTGTTTGAGTGCGTCTCGTCCCGGTTTTCGATATACGCTCTTCCATAGTTGATTGTTGATACTGCTGAGCTGTCGCTGCAAAGTCGAAGAGGACAAGGGCACCGCGTTAATGACTAAGATAACTTTTGAAAGTCAAGGAACTTCTGACACCACTTCTTTGCAAAGCTGATACGCTGTGTTATTTGTTCAAACGTTTCCTCAACGAGGTTTTTGAACCCGTCTTCATCGTCAACGATGATTGGACACATTGTCCACTTGAGGTAGTCCCAGACCTTCTCGATTGGGTTAAGGTGCGGTGAGCTTGTTGGGAGAAAGATCAGATCAATCCCGAGGTGATGAGCGTGCTTGCGCGTGTGTTTACAGATATGAGATCCGTGCTTATCCAAGACGAGCAGAATCCGCTTGCCGGGATTCTGCTCGCGAATCCTCTCTAAGACCTCGCAAATCCGTTCTTTCTCCTCGGTTTCTTTGAACGTGACGAGGCTCTCACCGTTGAGTGCGTAGAACCCGACAGCCGAGTCTTCCGTCTTGACGAGCGGTCGTTCGATGTGAGGATCATCCACGTACCACACCCGGCGCGAATTATCGTACGGCTGTGGTTTTGACGCGTCAAAGAAGCCGAGGACGGTGCCGCCATCGGTGCAAATCTCCTCGTCAACGACCCAGCCGTCGTCAGTTTCACCCTCGCGTTTGTTGTGTGGCTGATCGTCCTCGTCGAGCGCGTCATCGACGCGCTCTTCGAGGATCTCGTCTGGATTCTCCGGCTGGTGCGGACGCTTTGGCCGTGGTTTTGCGTAGGAGAGCCCGAGATTCCGAAGAAAGGTACCGAGATAATTTGGACTGTACTGGACACCGAATTCTTCCTGGAGGAGGTGCTGGATCTCCTGTGATTTCCAGGGCTGATCTTCACGAAGCATCTCAACCAGCTCTTCTTGTTGGTCTTCGTCGAGTTTCGGGGGTCTGCCGCCCCCGAAACTCGGCATAAGCTCTTCAAAGCCACCTTCATTCCAATCTTCCGCCCAGCGAGTCCCGGTGGCTGGAGACCGGCCTTCTCGATCGGCAGCCTCTGGAATTGTATCGCCTTGATAGAGATTCTTGACAAAACCAATTCGTCGAATATGGTGCTTGTCTTCGGCTTCTCGCAGCAACTCATCAATCTCTTCCTCTGGCAGGTGACGCTTAATCTCCGTTCGGCGTGATCCCATTACCTACGTATCAACTTCCACTTGCAAAAGTATTCATACTCATTAAATGGTCAGAAACGGCAGCTATGGGCACTTTCAGCGGTATCTCTGTAAGGATTGCGACCGCACATTCAACGATAAGACGGGCACGATTTTTGCTCACTCGAAGATTGCGCTCCGCCGGTGGTTGTTCTCGATCTACGCGTTTCTCCGGTTTAACACGAGTCTCCGGCAGCTACAGTGCGAAACCGAGGTGACACACAAGACGATCCACCGGCGCATCGAGCGCTTCGCCAGAGCGCTCGATGCGCCTTACCTCGATCTCGTCGGGCCGGTCGAAATCGACGAAGTGTACGTATCTGCCGGGAAGAAAGGCCGCGAGCGCGACCAAGAGTCGCGCTCGCGTGGCCTCTCCACGCGTGGGCGCGGAACGTATGATGGCGACAAGCCACCCGTGTTCATCCTCGCTGATCGCGGGACCGGCCAGCGGTACGTGATCCCAGCGAAAGCCGCTGACGAATCGACGATTCGACTCCTCTTGGCCGACCGCCAAGAAGAGTCGCTGACTGTCTTTACTGACGGCTTTCGAGCGTACGAGCCACTCGAAGAGGACGACGCATTCACTCGTGAATACGTCGTCCACGGTGACGGTGAATACGCCGACGACGAGATCTACGTCAATACCTGCGAGAACCACGCGTCGCTGACACGACGGTGGCTCTCGCCACATCGAGGTATCTCAAAAGATAAGCTAACAAACTATCTCAGAGCGTTCCAACTCCGCCGGGAATTATATCGAAAACCGGGACGAGACGCACTCAAACACGCTATCCAGGCAACTCTCTGAAATCAACAACGTGCTACGCAAGAGCGATGAGAAAAACATGGCCGAGCAGTACGGACTCGACGACTTCGAGGACGCGGATTTCGACGACTAAACTTCTATTTTAGACTCCAATTGCCTTTTAGAGAGGTATACGACCCCCGCGCCAATCAGTAAGGAAAGGAAAAATAATAGCGTTGAACCACCAAAAATACTAATACCTACCATCAGAAGTGTGGCACAACCAATAAGTATTGTTCGCTTCCTCAAAGTCCTAACAATCTTGGCTGAGTGCTGTGTGATCTCTTGTACAGATTTGGTAGTTTCAAACTCATTCTCTCCAAGTCTCTTCCAATATTCATCTAAGATCTCTACGCTATTCCATTCCGACGGGCCATTGACCAAACTATAAAGTCGACTATCCTCCTGTCTGAGTTCTATTTTGCATCCTTGACATTTCACAATTCCATCCTTTGGTGTATTGAGATCAGAGGATTTCCCACAAAACGGACATTTATCAAATGAGTATACATTCTTTTCAGTATCATCATATGAAGCGGCTTCTAACACTTTAATATCTATAAGTGAAGAGAAAGCCGAAGTCAGTTCCCCGAACGCATCACCCGTCTCTTCCACAGAGTCATGCATCCTCTTACTCGCTAATTTGATCTCAAGAAACTCAGCTTCAGACGTATCACTATTCCCAAGTAATTCGACTATGGTATCCAAATACGCATCGAATTTCTCTATATCCCTCTCAACTTCTTCAACAAACGACTGATACGGGTTCTCGACTTGGACTGAAAACTGGTCCGTATATGCTTCGTTCAAAGCCTCCACATCACGTTCTAAATCTCTAATCTCACTATCCGCGTTCTCAAATGCTTGTAAACACTGCTCTAGTAGTTGATCCGGTATTTCATCTTCTGGAATACTCGATGCCATCTCCATATAGTTCACTACTTCGTCAATAGCATCATCAATAGCGTTGTAATCGTCATAACACTCTTTCATAGCATTGATACACCTAATATCGTCAATAGCAGTATACGGGTAATCATCCACATCCAGTGGATACCTGTCATTTAGATCCGCATCAGTAGAGTACGGCGATTGCTGCGCTGATGGAGCAACACTATTCCCATGAATCGCATTGTGACAATCTTTACATACAGTTTTCAAGTTACTCAACTTGTGCGTCCCACCCTTTGACTTCGGGACAATATGGTGCGCATGAAGCTCCGCATTCCCGCCCGTCCCACCCTGTGCTCCACAATTCTGGCAAGTATGATTATCGCGTTTGTAGACCTGCTTCCGACGAGAGTCCCAATTCGACGGATACTGCTGTGACATTGATTGGTCATAAATTCCTACATTATCATATCAAACCATCGCTCGGAACCCCGCCACTTCCTGCTGAACATTAAATATTTACTAGCCGATACCACAGGTATAACTATGACAGATACTACCACAACCTGCATCATCTGCGACACTCAACCAGACGACTCCCAGTATGCACTCTGCAACGGGTGCGTCTCCTTGCAAGAGGACAAGTTCGAACGCGAGGTGATTCAATGAAGATTAAAAACGACCGCGTCAGTGTCCTCGACATTTACGACGTTGTCCGAGCTGAGGACGGAGAAATCCAAGCTGTCTCAGAGATGTGGGACCTCGACGCTGATCTCGTCCGCGAAGCTGTGGAATGGTGTGACAAGAATCGCTAGTTGTCCACTCTCTCGAGAACGGCGACAGCAAAAGTTCGGTCTCACACCAGACGAACGCCGAAACGAGTCGAAGAGCTTGACAAACGCTACCATCCGTGTTCGGTTAAGACGGCTCTATTGAATCCGCAGAGGGCGACGGGATTCATTGTTTGACGGCTTGTTCGACGTTATAGACTGCGGCTACGAGAGTGATTTCACGGAACTGGCGATACCATGCACGCGCTCGGACGGCGGAGCCGTACGAGCGCTTGATCACCGAGTTCACGGTTTCACAGATTGAGCGCTGGTTGTAGAGTTCATCCTCTATCCGCGCATTGTGCGCGTGATCGTAGGGTGCGAAGACGCGATGTTTGATCAGTGGTCTTACTTCTTCAGCACGAAGCTCTTCGCGGAAGCTCATGTCGTCGTAGCCTTTGTCAGCGGCGAGGCTGAGCAGGTCGCCGGCGTTGCGCCGGGCGACCTGCGGCCCGATGTTGGTTCCGTTAGGCCACTTCGTGCTGCAGTGAACGTCGATAACCGCGCCCTGCGCGGTATCGACGAGAAACGTCGCTTGTATCGTCCGTACGTCTCGGTCACACCGGTTGAGATAGTGGGTTGATGCCTGTCGACGGTCGAAGTACGTGGCATCAATGGCGGCGTGACCAGACTGCTTGAGCAGCTCCGACGAAAGTCGGAGCAGCTCTCGCCAAATCTGCATCGGCGCTCGGTCAAACGACTTGCAGAGCGCGGATGGGCCGGGGAACTCGCCGCGCTCGAGATTGAGCGCGGCTCGTACCCGCTCCATCTCTTCGGCCCAATCGAGGACTTCTTCAAGCGTTGCTTCCATGTGAAGCCGAAGAAAATGCAGGACAGTGTGCTTCCAGCCGGCAACTCCGTTGCCGGCAGGATGGCTGATCTGCATCAGCGCTGCATCAGTAAGTTTTCGTGCGATCGACACAGCCTGTTTAACGAAGCGGAAGAGAGTCTTTTGCACAAAGCTTCCTCTTCCGCTTCAATTCAATCATTCTGACGACTTACCCTGACGCCGTCAGTGGATTCAATAGAACCGTTAAGACAAGAAACCGAGAGACTGCGCTCGATTGACGAAGCTATCGTTGTAGACCGCGTGGGGAGAGAATGTGTTCAAGACGCTCTCCCCGGACCTCATACGACGGCGGCTGACTTCCCTGTTTCCAGCCGAACGTATCGAAGACATCGCGCGCGAGCGCGATGTCGTCCAACGCCACCGGACAATCGACATCACGATGCTCGTCTGGACGCTCATCATGGGCTTCGCCGTCGAGTGGTCTGCGAAAGGATTGACCCGTTCGGAAGCGTATAGTCCGCGATGAAGAGCAGCTCACGAGGCCGTTTGGTGAAACATCTTGCAGAGGCAGAACTAGATCAGGCAATCGAAAAGGCGCAGAAGGCGGACGAGACCCGTCTCGTCCGGCGGTTGTGTTTCGTGAAGAACCTCTATCAGGGAGATACGCGCGAACAAGCGGGCAACCGCGTCGGAATCTCCCGATCCACGACGCGTCGGTGGGCGTGTGCATGGAATGATGGTGGTGTCGAGGGGCTCCGCCCGGGCTTCGGCGGCGGCAGGCCGCCGAAGCTCTCGTCCGAACAGTTTGAGGAACTCTGTGAAATCCTCGAAAGCGACCAACCGTGGACGCCTACACAGATTCACACGCTTATCAAGGATCGCTACGGCGTCACGTATCATCCGGCACATCTCAGCCGAAAGTTACGTGAAGCCGGAATGAACTATGCCAAGCCACGTCCAATGGACCCTCGCCATCCCGACGACGCTGAGGAGATTCTCGCCGAGCGCCTCGATCAGGCGCTCGGCGAGGAAGCCCACGAAGAGAAGGACGACGAGCCTGTCGTGTTCGGGTTCTTTCGATGAGGCGTGGCCCCAACCGTTCGAGAACTCTCAGCGGATGTGGTCGTTTGACCGGACTGTGACGATTGAGAAACCGCTCGTAACGGTTTCGTGGCGGTCGATCGGGTTCTATGCACTAACTGGTCAGAGCGTGATTACGTTCAAAGAGCGGTTGGTCAAGGAGACGATCGTCGAGGCGCTCGAAGAGATCCGCGAGCAGAATCCGGGTGGGCGAATTCTGCTCGTGGCCGACAACTATGGGTCTCATCATGCGCGTCTCACCCAGCAACGGGCCGACGAACTCGGCATCGAGTTCGTCTTCCTCCCGCCGTATTCGCCGACATTGAACGCGATCGAACCGCTGTGGAAAGACGTGAAACGCGAGATTTCGCCAGAGATCTTTGCGGATCGTGACCACTTCAAAACATTTCTCACCGAGACATTTCTCCAGTTGAGTCATCGGCTGAGCTTCGCTACTGACTGGATCGAGACGTTTCTCCCAGATGTTCAGAAGTTACGCTGATCACTCGACGGCGAAGCCCGCACGATCGCCGGATTTCAGCGGGCCTACTCCGCAGCGACTAACCAGACTGTTGCTCGCTCTAGTTTCTATGACCGGTTCACACCAGCACTTGGTGCCCTGTTGAGCGACCTCCTCGAGCACGCTCTCGAGGAGGTCGCGGTTCCCCACACGATCGCGCCACAGTTTGAGTTGTTTCGTGATGTGCTGATCGCCGATGCAACCGGAAAACGGTTGCATCGGCTCCTTAGCGAGTTTCCAGCGACTCACTCGGATCAGTCCGGCGCGAAGCTTCACCTCGTCCATAACGCCACTACTCAGAGCCTCGAACAGTTCCAGCTCACCGACGAACGCACCCAGGAGAGCAGCCAGCTCCGCACAGGGAGCTGGCTGCGAGGCCGGTTGTTACTGTTCGATCTCGGGTTCTACAGTTTCCGCCGGTTCGCGTTGATCGAAGAAAATGGCGGGTTCTTTTTGACGCGGCTAAAGTCAAACGCGAACCCATTGATCGTCGGGGAGCGGCGGAAATGGCGCGGGCGCGCCATTTCCTTGCCAGGCCGTCGTCTCCAGGATGTTCTGGGCGACCTCACACGTGAGATCGTGGACGTGACTGTGGAGATCACGTTCAAGCGACGGCCGTACGCTGGGAAACAATCAACCGACACGATGGAGTTTCGCATCGTCGGTGTCCGCAACGAGGACACCGACGACTACCATCTGTACGTTACGAACCTGCCCGATGAGTTCACTCCGAGGCAGGTTGCGGCGCTGTATGGGTTGCGGTGGGAAGTGGAATTGCTGTTCCGGGAGTTGAAATCGCTGTATGGGCTGGAGAAGTTCCAGACAAGTGATCCAGCAATCGTGGAACTGCTGGTTGTGGCGGCTCTGCTGACGCTTGTGGTCAGCAGAGCCTTACTCGGTATATTTCAGGAGTTGTTTCCTGAGACGGTGTTCCCTCGGGAACGCTGGGCGAGGACCTTCAGGTCTCTCGCCCAGCTCATCCTCGAAGAGTTGGCCCAGTCGTTCGGACATCCACCGCCGAACCTGCCGGAGTTGCTGTTTCGTGACGCTCGTCAACCAGAGAAATCACGCCTCTTACTTAGTGAACGAGTGGCTGAAGCCTTCATGAGGCGATCCAGTGCTTAACCGAACACCAATGCAAACGCTACAGAGAGCCCAAAAAATGTCAAATCAACCACTTTTTCCTTTCTAGGGGCGGAGCTAAAACACCTCTCCATTGGTCTTTAGCTTGCTCTATTGAAAATGCGGTACGGCAGCACGATCATAGCTTCTCAGCCATCTTCTTGATGTTGTGAAGAGCGAACATGAGGACAATTTCACGGAACTGTCGGTACTAGAACCGCGAACGCAAGGCGGAGTCTTGCGTTCGCTTCGTGGTTGAATAAGACGTTTCTGCCATCCAGCGTTGCGTGTACCTGTTCTCCTGATTGAGTGCGTTGTGCGCAGCAGCCATCGGCATTGATCCACGGTGATGAACGAGGTATTCGAGATCGCACCCAGACAACTCGTACTCGGTGTGCCAGTCCTGAAATCCGTTATCGGCGACGACGGCCCGCGGGTCGTCCGCATTTCCGCGGACGACCCGCGGGCCAGCCTTCGTGTCATGTTCACGCTCGATACAACAATGCACGTCCAGCACCGCCAGCGACTCTGTATCGGTGAGTGTCGTCGCTTTGATCGTCTTCACCGCTTGACCCTGTCGCTGCAGGTAGTACTGTGAGGCTTGCTTCCGTTCGAAGAACGTACTCTCGAGAGCGACGTGGCTGGAGTGGCGGAGTTGCTGCGCGGAAGCGCGCAGCAACGCCCGCCAGACGTACATCGCGTATCGGTCAAGCGAGTGGTAGAACGTCGTTGGGTCAGGCAATGCATCTGGGTGAATGCCAAGACGCTCACAGATATCTGGCATAAAAGCCCGAGCCGATCAACGAGTTCGGTGAACGTGTGGCCTTCTTCCTTCCGAATACAATGAGCAACGATGTGTGCTTCGCGGGGAAGCCCGCCTGACTCAGGCTTCCCCGCGTGATTCCCCAAAGCTTGTTTTGCTACACGTAGTGCCTTCTCAACGAGGCCGAGGAGTGCGACTGCCATAATCGGCTTCTCGACCTCGTTCTCTCAAATTATTACGGAACAGTCCGGACGCCGTCTGTCGTTTTCAATAAAGCAGGCCAATCAACCTTTGAACAGGGTCTACGCGATGACATCGTCGCTGCACTGGCGTTCTATCTTCGCATTAGCGAAGTCCTGGGTACCTCAACAGAAGAGCTGATCGAGGACGCCATCATTCGGACGTATGAGCAAGAGCGTCCGGACTGGGCGGTCGGACACGCAACGGTAGATGTCGCTGCCGACGACCGGACGAAGGCTGCCAAACAAGGTTCGAGGAAACTCACAGAGGGTGACACTCGACTGTCCAGCACGGAACTCAGAGCAATCGCCGAGACTAAACTAAGCCTATTGAGCAACATGCAACGACAGCGTGAACTCACAGCGAGAGAATTTCGAAAAGCGGCTCTCGAAAACCCGGGTCAGTTAGAGGAAGGCCTTGAGATTGTGGACGCACAGCCCGATGCGCCGGGGAATACAGTCGTTCCAGATCTCGTGGCAAAAGATACGGATGGGAATCCCGTCTTGATCAAACTCAATCGTTTGGCGAACATCGAACAGCGCCCTGAATCGACGGTAGATCGCGTCCGAGAACTCATCAACCAGTACGGGGGCGAGGATCGAGTACGTGCTTTCATTGTGGTTCCCGATTTTGAACTCGAAGAGGGGGACGAGGAGACGTCACTGCACAACCTCCGAGACCCTGAAAGTCCAATTGAATTGAAGTCGGTGGTATTGGTTTGATCTCAATAGCTATAGCTCAAAGGGTTGGATTCAGTACGCGCTGCACGATACTTTCAATTCAGGACGGTTCTAAGAGCATCAATTGGAGGTGGTAGCGCCGATGAGATCATTCGAAGAGTTAATTAGTCCTTGTTAGTATTTGCAGTCTTCTTGACCCATAATTTGTTTAGAGTGCATCGCCTATCTCGAATACATTTTCAATATCTGATATGGCCACGATTCGATAGCCCATTCTACGGAGCCGTCGCCGCTTCTCCCGGTCGTCCCGGATAATGTGGTCTAACTTGTGAGGATCTCCATCAACAAAAATCAGAAGTGGTTGTGGGGCCAGATCGTAGTAGAAGTCGGCTTCTGCAATCGGTTCGTCATCCTCGTAAATCGTTTTTTGGGCCGCTGAAGGCAGCTGATATCCTCGATCCCGGATTTCCGTAAGGACCTCCAGCTCGAAGCCCGACTCACATAGCTCCGCTAAGTCATCAAACTCCCTCTCAGTCGAACCATCAATGCCCTCTTCCTCCAGCGTGAGGCCACTCATCTCATTGAGCCACGGCTGAATAAGTGTCCGATTCAGTAGAGCGTGCTCACGTTGGTTGTAAAAGGTCATGAGACACTCGTAGCAGGCCTTCTCGCACCCCGTTTCGCTGTCGCCATGGATGATCTCTTTTGCTTCCGCGATCACCTGTCTGAGCCGGACCTCGTCCACGAGAGCATGGAGTGCCCCTGCACCACCTTCGCTCGTTTCATAGAACACAATAGTGTAGGAACCGCTTCCATCAGCAGCTGGTTTGAGGAAGGAATCGAGTTCCTGGGCGTCAAGGTCGAACGCAACGAGAATCCCTTGATACAGCGCCTCCTTGAGCGTTCTATAGAACGATTCTACGTTTTCAATACCGTCAGGGATAGGCGTAGTCAGCGTGACCGTGTCGTGGTTGCCAGCCGTGTACAGTTCGACGTCCCGCAGGATGTCATCGGGGTTCGCGTTGTTCTTGCATTCATGTTTCCCATCCTGGGCAGTATGGTTGTCTACGGCGTTGTCACTCAGGAGCCACTTGTTGCATTCTGTACAGAGGGCAAAGCCGTCGATAGTGCTATCCTCGGACTGATTTTTCGGCCCACTGTTGACAGCGACAATCGTTGCGTTTCCTTCATAGGTGAGCACCGTGTCGTTTTCAGGTCCGAACGTGTACTGACGTGCATCCGCGGTCATCTCGTAGTAGGAGTTAATATCGTACCCTCTGCGGATGCGTTCCTCTTCGTCGCTCGTGATATTTCCACGCGGAATCGAATACTGATCGGGGAATTCCATCGCGTGCATATTGGGGTGGGTCTCCTCGAACGAGTGCTCGCAGTTCGGGCATGCAGCGGCTGTCTCCGCTTTCGTTCCCATGAGGATCGCCTCGCATTCCTCACAAACACGCATTTGTTGGGTTACCGGTTGGGCGTCCTCAGTACGGGGCCGTGCGTACTGGATCTGGAAGCGTTCGCCACCGAAGTAGACCGTATTCCCCGGCGCGAACTCACGAAGTGCGAGAACTTTGTCCCGTTCGATGTCGTCCTCGAGTGTCTGGAACGTCAGCGTCGTATTCGATCGGGGGAATGCGTAATTCGGCAGGAAACCTTGCGAGCCGAGATAGCGATACGTATAGAAACTCTTCTCGCCGGCCCGCATATCGTCGAGCCGTGCTTCGACAGTAGTACGACGGCGGTACTTGTCTTTACCTCCATCTCCTCGACCGATTTCCCGATTCAGGCGCCGTCGTTCCTGAGTCAGTCGGTCGTACTCAGTACGCCACGCATCGAAGGCACGGTCGAAATTCTCGACGAACGAATCGACCTGTTCCTCGATGAACTCGTCTGTCAGCCACTCGCCGATACTATCGTCGTCTCGTTCCTGCTCGAACGCTTCCTTGACGGCGGCGATGATTCGTTCACGACCGTCGCTGACTTTGGTTTCGAGTTCGTCACAGAAATCTTCGACGAGCGGACACCGGCCATCCTGCTCATCACCCAGATCCAAGAATGCCCCAATCTCGTTCTGGAGCTTGATATCAATCGTTTCCAGAACCAGTGAGTTGATATGTGTACGGAGGAGGTCCTCGTTGTTCATCAGGAACTTCGGTGGGCTGATTTCACCGGCGATGATCCGATCTGGATGCTGGTAGAAATACTGGTCGTGCGATCCACGACCGTACCCGCTCCCGCAGAAGGTCGTGATAATCGAGGGCTGGTTTTTCCGGCCAGCACGGCCTGCCCGCTGTGCGTAGTTACTGGGACTTGGCGGGACGTTCCGCATATATACGCTAGAGAGGGCACCGATGTCGATGCCTAGCTCCATCGTGGGGGTACAGACGATGACATTCATATCGTCGCCCTCACGGAACCGGTTCTCGATTTCTTTCCGGTCATCACCATCTACCTGTCCACTGTGTTCGCCAGCAAGGACGTTGACAGCAGTCTCGAACGGTTCTGTGTAGAGCGAGTGGAAGTAGGACTCCGTTGAATCTCGTGCCTCTGGTTCTAGCTGTCCACATCCAGTTCTGGTACACAGTGAAATGTGTATACGGGTCGTTGGTGAGTCACACTTCGGGCAGTAACTGACGTCATCCGGATTCGCCGGAACGATTTGCATGAGCCGGTGATTTAGCATCAGCAGGTTTCCAACACCCTTGACGCTCTCTTCCCGCAGGATCTCACCGTAGTCCGGTTGACTGAGGACGTTTTTGGTCTTGTTGACCACCTCTTCCGCTACTTCACGGTCCACGTCGAGGGTCCGTTTCGTCCACATGAGATGCCGGGAACGTGGGCTCGTGATTCGGTGGACACGCGCTTTCCACGAATCGTTGGCCGCAGTGTCGCTGTAGCCCACCGGGAAACGGAAGCGGATTCCTCCGTGGAACTGGGCCTCGTCCTTGATTTTCTCTATCGTATTGCGCTCGAAGTCCCAGTACTGGAGCACGCTCTCATGGTCAACTGCGAGTTCACGACGGAAGATGTCAAGGAAACCCTGAAGATAGTCTTCTCGCTCCTCAGTAGAGAGGCGTTTTAGTTGCGGGATATGATCCCATGCCTCTTCGAGTTCGGCTAGCTGGTCAAGGAACTCGTACTCGACATCGATAAGCGCAGTATCTTCGAGGTTCTGTTGGGTCCGCTGCTGGCTCGATCCGAGTTCGAGAATCGTATTGAACAGCAGATAGTTGCTGTACTGAGTTTGGGCTGCCCGGCTAGGCCCAAACCGGCTCTCAGTGACCGCATATTGAGGCAACGCATCGAAGTCGTCCATCGCATCGAAGATGCTCGTTCCAGCATCGGACAATGCCAATGGGTCGCCGCCACGCCGGTTCTTATCGCCTTCGGTGAGTGAATGATACAGCGCACGGCGGAAATGGACGCGCTGGTAGAGATTATTGAGGTGAGCAGCTTGGAGTGCTGTGTCCTGACGATTGTCGCTGAACGCGATGACTTTGCGCTCGTCCACGGTGACCTCGCCGTCTCGTTCCTCATAGGGAAGATTTCGAAGGTTCCCTTCGACGAGGACGTCAGTCGCCGTGGACCGGCCAACACTACCAAACGTGAACAGCTTGTTGAACTCGTTCGGGCGGCGGTCGTAGTGGACACCGCAGTTCGAACAGAACAGGAACGGAGCCTGCGATGCCGTCACCTGGATGCCTTGGACGGCGAAACAGCCACAGTCGAGTTGACCCTCCGTATCCTGCACGCCGAAGGTTAGGGTGTTGTGTTGGGGACAGTAGGTCGCCGAAACAGGTTCGGCCTCCCTGTATCGGTCGCGGATGTCCCCTCGATCCGTGATCCAGTCGTCCGGGATCGGAGTCTCATCGCTGTCCCACTCGTCTGGGCTGAGATACCAACCGGTGGTGGGGTCATCCTCATCCGGCGCTTCGTCGATCTCCTTTTGTACCAGTTCTCCATCCTCGGTGATGAGTACGCTGTAGTACTCTTGACCGCAGGACCGGCAGAATATGAGTGGGAACGCCGACCGCTCGTTGCCGTGGAAACGCGCGCAGTGCTGGCACTTCAAGTCGCCAGCTGTGCTCAGGTGCGGAGAGGAGTCCTCGAACGTCTGGTCTGTGATGCAGGCAACCAGTTCGGAACCCTGGCTGAAGAACGAGTGGAGCTTGGGGACGAAAATCGGCTGCTGCTCACCTTGGACGTCGATCGTTCCAATCGTTCCGGCGAGGAGCGCCGCCTGTAGCTCACGCTCACACACCCGTGGTGGCGAAGCACTACGGTGTTCACGACGATACGTGTCCACGAGGTCGTCTTCGTCGTCATCGCCCGTGCTTCGGACGGGCTGACTCTCCTCGTTCAGCGAGTCCTGGAGGAACTTGACCGTCGGATGGCCAGCAAGCGCATCGCCGAGCGCGTTTTCGTCTTCGCGTTCTTCCGCGGTCAGTCCCCGATCGAGAATCTTCTCGGCCAGCACGGCAGCCGAATCGATCGAGCCGTCGAACGCCTCGATGTCTTCGCTCGCCACTTGGACGCGATCCGGGAGCGACTCTCCCTCAGTGAATGGAAGCGAGTAGTGAGATTCCCCGACAACGCTACTCTGCGCCACGGGCTCGCCAAACAGCTTCTCGGCGAAGTCGGCGATTTCCTTTTCCGCGTCGATACCCTCGCCGCTCTGGACGGTTGCACTCGTTCCAATGCAAGCGATGTTGCCAATGGTTCCCGTGTGTTGTTTGAGGCGGCGGATGAGTGAGGCGACGTCAGCCCCCTGCTTTCCAGTGTAGGTATGGACCTCGTCGAGGACGAGATACTGGAGAACACCCTGGTGTTCCTCTGGGAAGAGCTGCTTGTCCTCTAACCGGGTGAGGATAAGCTCAAGCATGGCGTAGTTGGTCATGAGGATGTCCGGGGGGTCCTCGCGGATTTCCTCGCGGGAGAGCACTTCACAGTCATACGGCGTATCTCTACCCATGCTTTGCTTTATGAACTCGCGTCCCTCGTCCGGGTTGTATGGGGTGTCGCCTGTGTACAACGCTAGCCGAAGTCCCGTGCCGTCGAGGCGCTCGGAGAAGTCCTCGTACTGGGAATTCGCCAGCGCGTTCATCGGATAGACGATTACCGCTTTGATGCCGTCCTCGCCGCGTTCGTGGGCGTCGAGACAGTGGCTGACGATGGGCATCCCGAAGGCGAAGCTCTTGCCGGACCCTGTCCCGGTCGCAACGATGGTGTTGTTACCGTCTACGACCGAGCGCACGGCCTCGGCTTGGTGCATGTAGGGTTGGATTGGCTTACCTTCATCGGCAGTGAATACGTCGAGGACACCCTCGTGGAGCAGGTCCTCCTCGACGAAGGATTCGAGCGGTTGGCCTTCTTCGAAGCGCTGGTTCAGTTGTACGTATGGCTCCTTCCAGAGTACTGATCCCCGGTCGATGCGTTGAGTCACCCAGTCCTCGATGGTCTCGTTCTCGAACTGCTGGAACGTCTCAACGTAGGAGCGGTAAGACTGCTGAATATCGGCGAGCGCTTCGAAGGGGTTCATGCGGGTTGCCATTAGACGTTTACCTCGGGTACTTCGAACCGTGACTCATACTCATCGAAGTACTCTAAAATCAGGTTCTTGGTCCGATAGTCGCCGTACTCGTTCTCGTCCTTTTGCTTCACAATTGGGAAAGTGTCGAGGATATAGGCCAAATCTTCGCGTTTTAAGCCGTAGAGGTGGCTGTAGAGTGCATCAATTTCTGCCCGTAAGTGTATGCGGCGTTCTTTGTCCCATAAGAACGGAGGGCGAGGAAAGCGCTCATCTTGTTTGTGGCTATGCTCGACCCATTCCGGTGGATCTGAATCCGCCAGCCCACCATCGGTGGTTTCAGCATTTTCTTGCCACTGTTTCTCAATTGCCAGACGAAGTTCTTCATCCGCAGCACCCCAAACATCGTCAGCGAATGCGGTGAGATCCCATGCTGTATAGGTGAGTTCGAGAATGCGTGGAACGATGAATTGAAGTAACCCCGACGTATACCGTTCTGGCGGATGAATGGGGAGTTGCTTGACAATATAGAAATTCAACCCAATATAATTTAATTTACACCTTGTCGCATAATCAAGCACCATTGAACAGAGATTGGCTAAGAAACCACAGACATGAGGGGCATTCTGTTTCACCATAATCTGAGGTAATTTGTTCCCCACTGCTGTCCGAGGTATAATGCTACAGACCATTGTTCGCTCTGCCGTTGGTGTTGTCACATCTCGAAATCCGAGGAGCCATCCCTGTGTATTATCGCCCAATTGCTGGTTGACTTTCTCCTCATCCACCCAATAGCGAGGCCACGCACAGAATTCACGATCTCGATGTTCTGAATAGGTCGTTTCTTCAGTACTCGCTGACCGGTATATGGAATTCGCGCTTTCACCAATCGAAGATGCTCGATGATCATATAACCAAACTGTCCTACCTTCATATAGTGGAAAATAGGCTGATTCTTCCTGGATAAATCGATTCCCGATTTTCTTGCACCCACTTTCCTTTAAGTCATTATGGGTGTTGAAAACACCGCTATCATTACTCATATGAAACATGGTGGAAAGCGATGCGCCCCACGGGTTTTCGTCTTTGTTTTCATTAATCAGTACAGGATTGTTTCGATATAATCGGCGGTTTAACTCAGCATCTCTTCGGTTCTTATAAATCGGGCAAGTTTTCGTATTCGGATTGATTCGCTGTAGATCCTCCTCTGTCAACTCGAAAATTCTCTCTTCATCCCGAAGCTCTCTTAATGAATGTAGGGCGAAAGCAATTCTTGCTTTTCGGGCTCGCTTATCCATTTTGTCAAGCGTCAGCAACCCAAATTTAAATTCGCGGTGTACTTCTGGGAATAACCCATACTTATTTTCAAACCCATAGAAACTATCCAAATCATTACTCTCCACTAAGTCTGCAAAGAAATCTCTGTACGTGAAGTCTGTCAATAAACCACTTGGAACGATCAGTCCGGCTCGACTTCCGTTAGCTATCAACTGCCTTGCCAATCCAGTAAAGACTTGATAGGTGTTGATGTCGCCTACCGCAGTTAGAGGAAATCGACCGCTATTGCGCAGGAAATTGCTGAGAGACTCACTTGCATGCACTGCCTCTTGATACTCCTTGTAGAGCGTAGGGTCCTTTTCTGATAATTCTTCAATGAGTTGTTTCCGTTTGGCCTTCGTCGATGCCTCTACAATCTTTTCGTTCCGCATTTCAAAGAATTCATTTTCTTGAAGCTTGATCTTCTCCCAGGGCGGGTTCCCGAGAATACAATCAAATCCGTTTTTACGATACACCTCGGGGAACTCCAGCTCCCAGTGGAAGAATCGCTGACTCTCCGCCGTCTGCCGTGCACGTCTAACTACGTCGAGTATGTCGGTATCGACTGAAGCAACGGATTCGGACCACTCGTCAGCTTGATTCACATGCTGGAGGATTTCACTCAACTCGGAATCGGATACCCGTGACTCCTTCCGAATCTTCTTGATCGTCTTAGGTGTGGGGTACTCCTTGGCGGAGCCATCCAGTGGCCAGAAGAACGCCGCAGCCCACACGTCGTAGGCGAGCTTCTCACGCTGATACGCTAGATCGTCTTGGAACTCCTCATAGACCATTTCCTTTTTGTGGATATCATCGGATGAGTCCTCCTCGATTTCGTTCAGTCGCTCCGTATGCGACGCGTATTCGTCGATCCCGCCGCCGAACTGGTCGAGTGTCCGACTATTTGATGAACTGTAATCCTTGTTCTCCTTACGAACGCGTTTTCGAAGCTCGTTCCCGACGTGTCCCTCTCGTCCCTTGGAAGTTTCATAGGCGTCCACTGGGACGCCCTGCTCAACGAGATCCTGAGTCGTCCCCAGTAACGAGTTTCCACACTTGATATGGTGATCGAGGAAGTTCAGAGGTTTATCCTCAACCGCAGAGTCGATCCACAAGCTCACCTTGGCCAACTCTACCGCCATTGGGTTAAGATCTACACCGTAGATACAATGCTGGAGCACCGACCGGCGAGCATCCCGAACGTCGTCTTCGAGCGGATATTCCATCTCCTCGCGAATCTGTGCCAACCGCTTCCCGAGATAATTTGTCGCCGCAATCAAGAATGCGGCACTCCCACAGGCGGGATCAACAACCGTGATATCCAGAAGCGCTTCTTCTTGGGCTTCTTTCGTATCGTCAGCACTCTCCAGTCGGTCGTCCACTACTGGCTCAAGTGCGCTCTTGATGAGTTCCTGAACGAGTTGAGGGTCCGTGTAGTAACTCCCGGTTTCCTTGCGCTCAGTGCCGCGGTCGTCCAGGTAGAACTCGCCCGACGCAATCGACTGATCGTCGAATTCGACGTGTTCCTCGGCGAGCCGCGGCGTGAACTCCAGTAAGCTTTCATAGATCGACCCAACCTCTTCGACACCCAAGTCAGCGTATGAAATCCGCTGGAGAACGCCCTCGCGTTCAATGAGTGTAAGATCGGCGATAGCGCTGAGCAACGCCTCGTTCGTACACTCACTGCCAGAGATGTGCTCCAGTCGATCGGAGTCGAATAACATCCCGTTGTAGGCAGGTACGCCGAGGTCCTCGCTACCTTTCTCCGCGAGTTCGAACGTCGCTTGCAGTCCGTGCCAAAGGTCAGTATTGTTATCGTCCTGGCCACGCCGACGCTCGGCACGCTCACGGAGCTTTGTTATGCTATACTCGTCGGTGTAGAGGCTGTCGCGGCCCGGCATCATGCCGCGCTGCTCAGCGTAGAGGAGGAATAGGAGCCGGTAGATGACCATCAACAACTCCTGATAGTACTCCTGGGCTTCCTCCTCACCACCCTCTCGAAGGAACTCCCGAATATCCGGATTTAGCAATCCGTTGCCCAGGGTCTCGAGTGCGCTGATGACGTTCGACTGGAGGTCCTGGCCGACTTTGATACCGGTAGAGAGGCTCGCCTGGTAGAGCATCTCCAGCGGGGTCGATATCTCCGCCTCATCATCCTGTGTGGACTCGTCTCTGTCATCCTTCAGAACCTCGGAAACAGACTTGTTTAGGGCGTCCTCGTCGCGAGGAAGGAAGCGTGACGGGTGGCAGAGTCGATAGAGTGCACGGAAGTCCTGGTAGTTACGGGAGGTGAAGATATTCTCCAGGTCGAACTCAACGTACCCCCTAGTATAGGTGTGATAGTAGTCGCGGAGCACGCGGAGCGTAACGCCGTCGGTGATGATCGCCCAGTTGTGGTCCTGACTTGCGTTCAGGAAGTTCTGGAGGGTATCGTGTGGAGTCGAAGCACCGCGACCTGCACCCTCCGGTTTCCGGTCGAGCTTGTTCTCTTTGTCCTGGTCGCGCTCGCTCTCCGGTGCAACGGTGTGCAGGATTGGTGCGGTCGCTCCACCCATCTCGCCGTAGTCGGCGATCTCGTCGTCCGGCCAGCCCTTATGGGAGAGGTCGAACTCCATGCCCTCGACTTCCAGATGGGCGCGCTGATAGACGGGCTCGAAGTCGAGTGTTTGGAACAGCTTGAGTATCCACTTCGAACGCGCTTCGGAGATATCCATCTCGAACAGCTTGCCCTTCTGGGTGACTTCGTCCCAGCGTTCGACGAGGTCCTCCCATACGAGGGCGATTTCTTCTTCAAGTTCGTTCTCTGTCGGCGGCGTCTCACCGGGGAGGGCAAACGTCTCGGGCTTGGCTGCCGGGTGGTCGAAGCGTTCCTGTCGCAACGAGAGAATCGTCTGTTCAGTCAGCAAACCGCCGCTAGTCTCGATGAACGACGTCGATTCGTTCGACGGGATGTACGTAGGGTCGGTGCCGGGGGCGGACGAGTCGGACGTATGTTCTGATTTGCTCATTGTTAGTTGGGGTAGTAGAGGGTCACGGCGAGCAGGTCAGTGCTGCCGACGGTCACGTCATCGATTCCATCGAGCCACGAGGAATCGCTCACCGATTCGAGGCGTTCGCGCATCGATGCGCGCTCGGCCTCGATTTCGGCTTCACGAGTCGAAACGCGGTTATCGATAGCAGCTTCGAGGTGCGGGCGGTCGAGCGCCTCTTCGAGGTCGGCCTTGATTTCCTGTTCTGCACGTCCCACAGGCTTAGCGTCGCTCTCGGTGATACGCTCGATTACTCCTGGTTCGAGCGGTTCGTCGCCGAGTAGTGGCAGCGCAACCTCGACGAGTTCCTCCATGATCGTCGGGTCCGGTTCGGTGTGTGCGACGTACCGAGCCAAAATCGTATACACCGCTGTTTCTTCCTCGACAACCGCCGACCCCTGTGCTGCTGTACGCCCGTTCCGGTCATCATCAGTGAAGGCAGTCTGTTTGGCAATCTCGATTAGTCGCTGGACAAGTGGGTGTGCCACGTCCAGCATCTCGACGTTCGGATGTTCCTCGGCGTACCGAGCATCGAATGTCACCTGTGCATATTCACGCTTGACGTCACCCGCCAGCAGCCGGTCGTCCGTGATCGTGACGTTGAACGTACTGTCCGCATTCATCTCGACCGGGCAGCCAAACAGGTTCAGTGCACTACGTACGAATCGATGTAGCCCGTTTTCGCCACCCATCCGCTCTTGTGTCTCCCGGAGTCGTTCCCTGACGTCTTGGAGATCAACTTCAGTATGTCCGTAGAACGAATCGGATTTGATCCGTTCGAGCGTATCCTCGTCGAATGTGTTTGAGCTTCCTTGGTCCGGGGTCTGCTGGGTAAACTCATCGAGTGTCGTCTGAGGGATGCCAGCATCAAGCCCTTGTTCTTCGATGATGGCGAGTACGCCGGTATCGTCTCCAAAGTAGGGCGGGGAGAATCCGTAGTCACCGCGGATCTGCTCGGCTTTCTTTACCAGTGTTTGGAGGATGGCGGCGTCCATTTCGTCTTCAACCACCATCGTTCGAATGTAGGCGACATTTTTCGGTTGGCCGTAGCGGTCGATACGACCGTTACGCTGTTCGAGACGGTTTGGGTTCCAGGGAAGCTCGTAATGGATGATCTGGTTGCATGCGTGCTGGAGGTTCATCCCCTCAGAGATGACGTCAGTCGAAATCAGGACAGCACGGTTGGAAGACTCGAACTCCTGGAAGCGGTCCTTCCGTTGGCCCTCGCTCAATTCTCCGTGGAGGGTGAATAGGTCACAGTCATCGTATCGTCCGCTCTCTTCGACCTGCTCTGCGAGGTACTCCAACGTGTCTGTGTACTTTGTGAAAATGATGACGCGTGAATCGGTGTTCAACCGATTCCTGAGCGTGTTCTTCAGCAGCTCCTGAAGCTTGCTGTCACGTGTTTTAGTTACTTTTGCGGCCTTCTCGGCAACCTCGTTTAGAACGTCGAGTTCGTGTTCGATCGCCGTTTTATCCCCGCTCACGACGCGCTCGACGCGCTCACCGGCCTCTTCCTCGGTGTACTGTTCGCCGGTATCGTTGTCCAGCGCGTTCGCACGTGCGATATCCTCGGAAATTCCTGCGTCCTCCTCGATGGTCTCGTCGTCGGCTTCTTCGAGCCGTTCTTCTAGCTTCTCTCGTCGGTTCGAAAGGGAACGACGAAGCGCTTCTGGGCTGCTCAGCGTCCTCTTGAGGAAATGGATCACCGACCAGCGAGCGAGCGTCTGGCCGTGAGCAGACCCCGACCTAGCCGTCGAGATGAGTGTATCGCCATAGGTCCGAACGGCATCGAGAACCTCCTCTTCGTACGTGGTTGGCCGCACGTAGACTTCGTCTTGATCTCGGTCCGGAAACGGACTCTCCTCATCGTCATTCTTGAACCATTCTTTGACGTCGTCTCGACGGCGTTGAACGATGTGGTTCTTCGCAACGTCTCTATTAATGATCGGCTCGTGTTGTGGACCCGATACAGCGCCGACATCGAGCATTCGGAGAAGGCTGGCGAAAGAGTCGGAGTAGCCATTGTGCGGGGTTGCAGTTAGCAGCAAGAGGTGCTCAGCGTGATCGGCGAGGTCCGTTGCGACATTCCATCGCTGCATATCGATGCTCTGATCGGCAGACGTCTGGTGGGGTTTCGCCGCATTGTGTGCTTCATCGATAATACAGAGGTCCCAGTCCTGTTCGAGGATCTGGTTTCGGATTGAGGGCTGTTTCGCGTAATCGATGCTCGCAATGAGTTTTGAGTGATGCTCCCATGGGTTTGCCCCCGGCGGTAGCTCCTTCTCCATCGCTTTCCGGTGCCGAGTGCTGATTATATCTGCGTCGATGTGGAAGAAGTGATTGAACGCATCCTTCCATTGCTCACGGAGATTTGCTGGCGTGATGATCAGAATGCGTTCCGCCCGGTTGCGAGCGAGAAGCTCGCTAATGATAAGCCCGGCCTCGATGGTTTTACCCAAACCAACGTCATCTGCTAGTAACATTCGGACCCGCGGCATATCGAGAGCCATCACGACGGGGGTTAGCTGGTACTCCGTTGGTATGACACGGGAGCGCTGAAGGCTCACGAGAGGTGCCGTCCCGTGGAGCATTGAGAGCCGATTTGCCTGAAGGTGAAGCTGTTGATATTGTGGATTCCCAATCCGGCTCGCACTGGGTGGGTCAAGACGTCCCTCTGAGATGGTTTCGATCGGGTAGTAGAAGCGATGTGTGTCAGCTGCAGTACCACCTAGCGCGGTAGCAACGATTTCTTGTCCTTCGATACTATCGACTCGCCAGAGCCGATTTCGGTTCTGGATAACTGCTCCCGGCTGAATATTTTGTGGAAGGCCTGAACTCATAGGTTTGTTATGGATGAATCGCGGTATGCGATTGTCTCGTAGATGAAAGTGTCTGTCTGAGGCAGTAACTTATATTTATTGTTGAATCGATCAGGGCGCTAGCTTCTACATTTTATTTGATAACTATAAATTAGTGGCCTCGAAACTGCTTCGATAGCGGCTCTGTTGAAACCCTCTTGCAGTCTTGCGATTTGCTGAGAAGCTAGTTTCGCATCGAATCCTGCGAATCCGATGGGAAGAGCGCCTCTCCCCAATATCAACCCTGATGGATTTCAACAGAGCCTCAATAGCATGTTGTGAGCAGAGTTGCTGAACTACTTGGCTTCGCGTGTTTCCACTCACTGTTGTACCATGAGGGTACGAACCATGTACTCAGAGGTTCCTTCTTCACCACTCTAGTTTACTACGACGAATTCTAATTCGAAATTTTCACATAGTTATTTTCCAACTTGTACAAGAAGTCGTCACTGAAAATCCACTCCTCGCCGCTGAACCGGCCTAATCGAAGGGTAACATACCACAATTTCTGATGCTCGACAGATATATGGTGCAAGCTTGTCATAAAAGTGACTATGCGACTGGAGGCAACCGCCAAGTCGGACGAATACAAGGTCTGGATGACCGACGGCGAACTCGAGGAGCTGCGTCGCTCGACGATGAACCCGCGCGATGATCTCGTCATTCAGCTCGGTGGCTACGTCGGACTCCGTGCCTTCGAGATTCCACAGATCCACCCGGAACACGTCAAGCGAACAGCCGACGGTCAGCACTACCGCCTTCGCGTGCCAGAGGGCAAGGACACGACCGGGAGTGGCGGGAAGCCTCGCGACGCCTACCTCTCCACGGACATCGAGAGCGATATTCATCGCTACCAGACCCACGAGGATATCGCACCCTCCGACCCGCTCGTGGACCTCACAGAGCGCGGCGTCAGAGACGTCGTCAAACGGACTGCCGAACGTGCCGCCGACGAGACCGGCGACGACGACTTCCGCTACGTGAGTTCTCACGATCTCCGCCGGCGGTTTGCCCAACGCCTCCTCGTCGACCGCCAGATGAACCCCCGTGTCGTGATGGCCGTCGGCGGCTGGGACTCCTTCCAAGCGATCGAACCGTATCTGAATGCGCCGACGCCCAACGTCGTCAACGAAGCCTTCGACGAGGCAGGGCTGGTATGAATCGCTTCAAGACACGCAGGGGCGACTCCCCCGTCGTCCGAGTCGAAGCTGCGAAGCTTCCTCGAAAATCGGACCAAGGATACGTGACCCAATGAAGGGCGACGCTGGGGAATAACGATGCTGCGGGTGAATTAGCTGTCCGCGTTTGGGTGGCGTTTTAACCCTCGATAGAGAATGGCGTGCTATGACTGTGTCAGATTCGTCGGACCTCGTTAGCGGTGTGAGAACTCTTCTATGACACCCTCTAATCCCAGCTAAAATACGGCGTTCATTCAGATGTTGTCAATGAGGTTGTGGCTGCCGGCTGACCGGAGGGAAGCCGGAAGCGGAGGGTGGGGAGGTGGGGCGTTACCGGGCGGTGGTTACGATAAAAAAGAGGGGGTTCGAGAGCCCCGTTACCGCAGTCGGATGCGGCCGCGCTCGAGGACTGCGTCTGGATCATCGCTTCCGTGCCTGTCCACGTAGGCGTCGTCCAGAGCCTGCGAGTACCGGCTCACTCGACTCTTCGAGGTGTCGACGACGGTGCTCGCCGCCTCAGCCACCTGCGCCTGGGTAACGGTCTTTCCGTCAGTGAGCCGATCCGCCGCATAGACGGCCGCCGCCCCCATCGTCAGACGCGACGTCCCCGGCCCGACCGGTTTCTCGTCGGCGATCTCCAGGAGGTGATCACTGAGTTCCCGCAACTCCAGACACGTCTGCACGTCGAGGACGTCGTCGAGCGCAATGAGCACATCATCGACGACTCCCTCTCGCGCTGGGGGCACGTTCAGACTGAGTTCACAGCGCAGCTTCCGCGCTGCCGCGCTCACTCGCTCGTACGGGGACTTCGTGTACTGCACGACCTCGTCACACGACCGGGGGAAGCCGGCTTGGTTCGCTGCGAGCAGCACTGCTCCGCCAGCGAGTGCCTCCCACGACATCCGTCCACCGGGCAGGCGCGCATCGGCCGCTTGCTTCAGGAACAACCCTGCGTCCTCGGCCACGAACCCGGGAAGTGCTAGATTCCCGGTGATCGACTCGATGTCGCGGAAGCCTTCGTTGAGCCGAATTGCGCGCTTGTCTTCGACCTGGAAGCGCTTGTGCCGCTGGCGCAGCCGCTCGAATTTGTCCATCTGCTCACTCGACAGGGAGTTTCCGTACCCGTCACTGCCGAGGAAGAACGTCGTATGAAGCCCCTTGTCGACCCGCAACGGGTTGATCGACTCGCAGCTCCACTCCGCGGGACCACTTTCGTCCGACGGCCCATGCACGCCCCGCGTCGGTCGGTGATCGACGTGCTCTGCGGAGACGACGAGGCCACACTTCTGACAGTAGGACTCCTGACCGCTGGTGACGACCTGGCCGTCACACTGGGGACACGTCGACTGCCGCGCCGGCTCGCGCTCAACGACCGACTCCTCGGACGCTTCGCTGTTCTCGAATGCCTGTTCGACCGAAGATTCATACCGCACAAAGCTCGTACTTGACATGGGTTTCAGACCCTGAAGGTGCTCACGCGCCCGACACCGCGATGCTACGACATCGCGGGTTTCCGACGACAACGACAACCAACAGACCCATCTGCGCGCTCTCGCTCGCGCCTTCGCGAGCGCCCCCTGGGGCGCGAGCGAGAGCGCATCCGAGTGAGGAACCCCATCCAGCACCGCGCGCGACCCGCCCGGAGCGAGTGACCAGCTGTAAGCCGTTTCTCGCGTCCGGCCCGGACTGCGGGTCCGTGTCCAGGGCGACGGTCGTGAGCACGGCGAGTCGTGGTGTGACTCGTCGCGCGGAACGGCCCAAAGCGCTGGAACGCGAAAGCCCGCGAGGGGCGCAACCGAAAACGCGCTTACTGCTGGCGTCGAGACCAGATTCATTTTAGCCCGGAACGGCGAGCTTGCTCGCCGCATGCCCGGAATGGTCGGTCGCGAGCGACGCGGAGGGCGGCAGCGGCGAGCGGGGCGGGCCGTAACGAAGCACCTGTTCAGCCGACCACGTCGCTCGGCGAACCACCCGCCAGCCTGGTGGACTCAGAAAGGGCGAGGCCGTCTCGGTCGTCCCCCGACCCCGCTAGCACTGAGCGGATGCGAGGCGCGCAGCGGCGGTCGCGGGATGCCGAGCGGCCGAGGGCTTTCGAAATCAGAGGTGGCCTGTGTATCGTTTACACCAACAGAATAGCAGCAGGTGCGACAAGGTGATTAACCAACAGAGACCCGCTTGAATCCGCGGGTGTTGGTTAACAGGGTAGCTGCCTCGACTGTGCTGAACCCCTCCATCGCTTCCGAAGCGTTCACGCGATTGGGATTCACGGAGGCCCGGCATACTTGTACTGACGGATAGTATCGGCTGCTATGGCGGGCGATGAGGAGCCGGTACAGCAGTGTACGGTGGCCGAACCAGTCGATCTCCGCGCTGCACTCGACACGGCGGCGATTGAACATCTCGGCGTCGACGACCACCGAACGATCGTAATCTACCAACAGACTATTCTCATGATCATCGTCACAGAGGGAGAGGCGACCGCAGCGCAGGCGTTCGACGTCGAACTCTGGAAGGAATCCCCGGATCATCCTAATCGAGATTCAGAAGACCTACTCACCGCATTTATCGATGAACTGGCGGCGACTACGGACACGATTCGTCGGTAATCACGAGATGACTCCGTTCTGGGTTTGTCCTTCGATCGGACTCTGCTGAGTCAATAATCTCCGCACGAGTGATCCACTTCCAAAACCAGCTTGGCATGGTTGACCGGATGTCAGCAATGATCGCTTCGCACAGGTACTCACCCAAAACGTCCGCGTGTAGGTGTTCGGTGGCGAGGGGGGGTGTCGTCGTGAGAGAGCCGCTCAGATAGCAGCGATTGTTCTGGAAATCAACGTCGGTATTTCTCGATTGCGTCGGCGCAGGTTGATCGAAACCCGTCGAGAAATTCCACCTCGTCCATCTCTGTTCACCGAGGAATTGGAGTGACCAACCATCAATTCGTGGTGGAGGTACGGGTCCAGTCCGTCGGTCCCGGTGAGCCGTGTGAGGGAAGTGTTTTACTGCTGCGCTCACAATGTACACACATGAGTTCCGACTCGGAGAAAAAGCGCGTCCAGTTCCGAGCGCCTCGGGGGTTGGTCGATCGAGCTGACACCCTCGCAGCAGTGTTCGAAACGGACCGGACGGATATCCTCATCTCCGCCCTCCAAGAGTACCTCCGAGACGCGGCGCACTCCGACGAGATGAAACAGGAGATCGCGGAGGCTTACTACGACGACGACATCACGTTCGAGGAGCTGAAAGCCCTCGTCGGTCACGAGGAGGCAGCGAACTTCCGGCTCCTGAAACAACAGTTGAGCGAGGCGTTCGTCGAGGACGTGGCGGAAGAGTTGGCCGACGGCTAAATGGTACGCATCGTCGCCGATACGTCCGCTTTCGTCAGTTTAGGGACCGTCGCAGATTCCACCCCAAACCCACTCGATCTACTGCTTGACGCGCACGACGTAATCCTCCCCGAGCAGGTCGTCGACGAACTCACTGAGACGGCCTCCTACGACGATGCGTCGGGTGAGGCAGCACAGGCCGTCCTCGATCGTCAGGCCGCGTTCGAGGTCCGCAGTATTGAGCTCGACGAGACGTTCCCGCTCGACGATGGCGAGAACGCGGCAGTCACACTGGCCAATGACGTCGATGCCGTCCAACTGCTCTGTGACGAGTTCAACCGATTCGCGTTGATTCATGCGTCACTAGCGGATACGCGCCTCGTGACGACACCGATCGTCCTCACGGCGCTCGTCCGCAACGAAGTGCTCTCTCCAGAGGCTGCCGAGGGGTTCCTTGACGAGATGAGTGACGCCCGTAGCTGGTCAGCGAACACCTACGTCGCACGGGCGAGATCCACACTGCAACAGCAACAAAACGACGAGTGAGACCACCTATAGCCACACGTCTCAGACAGGCATCAATAGGACTGGCCTTGTTGAGTCCCCTAGTCGCAGACCTGTTTTGAGAGGCATGCGAGGTAGATCGCGCGAATCGATTACCCACTATCGTCGTCTGTGACGAGAACGGAGTGGTAGAGCGGCGTCATCTTTCTAACAAAACCGGCAAGTACTGCAGTAGCCAATTACGCCTCGTTCCTACATTAAGCGCGCTGGTTGCAATTTCTGACCCTATACGTTTCGTCGGCGAGCCTCACGGACCGTTGCCATTCTTGAAGCGGTGAACCCGCACGATGAACCGATCTCCAGCCACTGAGCAACAACATGAACGCAGCCGATAATACCATACGAAACGGTTATACCCGACAATCAGTAAAACATTCATATATGAGTGATGACAAGCAAGAGCAGGACGTCAACGACCGAATGACCCGAGCCAATTCTAAAAAACGGACGACAGACGGCGAGTTTTCCAAGTCCCGCTCTCGCGACCTCGACGAAGCCCTCGGAGGTGAGCGAGAGGTCCCCGAGGACGCGGAGCACGTCACAATGGTCCCCGAACACGTCCCGATGCAGATGCGAACAGACGACAAATCGGATTCCGAAGACGAGTAGAGAGCTGCTTGGATGTCAGCGCTCTCTCCAGAGAACGTCCTTCTGTCGCTAATCGTCGTTGCACCCGGCTTCATCGCAGTCTACACCGCCATCATCTTCGGAGGACTCAAAGAATCACTCTCAGACGGACGGCTACTCGGCGCGAGCATTGCAGCGACGTTCATCATCGATCCGCTATTCTTCTGGGGCTACACGCTGTCCGGTGGTGAGATCACCGACCCAACAGCAGCGGTTAGATTGTTCTTCGAAGGGGGATTCAGGCCAGGGCGGGTTCTCATACTCGCTCTTCTCTCTGTAGGGGTCGGAGTCGTCGGTGCCGTGGCCGTCGGTGGCGATTTCGCGTATGCCGTTCGCGAAAGACTTCAACGACGGTTTGACGTGAACAGCCATCCACACCAGCCCTGGGAGGGTTCGCTGAAAACGGCGAACATCGTCCGAGTGTTGACTACTGAGTCATGGTTCCAGGGGTACATTGCCGAGTGGAGTGAGTCGGGGAATGAACGGCAAATTGCCCTCGGTCGCCCTGCGGAGTGGGATGGAGAGGGCTGGTCAAAGATGGGCTTGACAAAAATGCTCCTCTTCGAAGAAGACATCAAGCAGATTCAAGTCGTGAACGAGGTCGGTCCCGAAGGAAGGAGAACGCACTCCGCTGGCGACGGCGAGGACGAAGAAGATGATGACGGTCCCGACTCCAAGTGACGCTAGAGGCGATGCCGGTGCGGTAGCGGGCGAGAGTTTTCTCTTTCTCTGCACCATGGTTCCCGTTCGACACGTGATCTGCCTCAATCGGCCAGCTCGCTCCTTCAAGAACGAGATGAAGGGTGGTAGCTACTGAATACATCTCCTGTATCTCACACCGCGTTTCTATCATCGATTGAGAGTTTCAACAGAGTTGCTATTCTACTCCACATTCACGCCGAGCACTCGCTTTATCCGTTTCCAGAGCGACGAACCCTCCGATTGGGTACCGTCGTCAGCTGAACGGGCATCAGTACTTTCGGATGTCGATAGATCCTGATCAGTACGAGTGGCCTGTGTTGCTTCCATCTCTTCGAGTTCTGTTTCGAGTGCATCGATACGCTCGGTCTTGGTTTCCAGTGTCGCTTCGAGTGTGGCAACGCGTTCTCGCAACAGCTGATTCTTCTCGATGAGATACGCTCGACTCCGCTCTGGGTCGCCGCTGGCGGTGGCTCGGTCGGCGGCCGTGTCTGTCGGCTCGGACGCTGCTTGAGACTGCGGCTCGTAGAACTCTGAGGTGGTCTGGAGTGCATGCTCGATCGTCTTCTCACCGTACGTCGACCCATCGGCGTAATGCACTTCGTCCCATTTCTCGCGCATCAATCCGGACTGCTGGAACAGCTGATCAATTCGCGACCGGGCGCCACCAGTCCAGAATGCCAGCAGACAGCACAGGGCCATGTCGGCCTCTGAATGGCTATCATACCCGGAGATACTACCGTTCCAGAGCCGATCGAACTTCGCGCCGTTCGACGCGGTCCGTGCTTTCCGCAGGAGCTCCTCGTCGTCAAGATCGATATCGCCTGTCGGTTCAGACGCGTCCTCGGCCACAGGACCACGACGGTCTATCTCGGACGTCGTGTCTGACTCGGGTTCCTGGATGTACTCGCGATGAATCGCCTCGAGGGCATCCTGCCGATGCGCAACGCGTCCGGGAGTGACGTCGACGTGATCGCCGGTGACGGTGAAGAACCGGGCCGTGTCGTACAGCTCGACGCTCCCCCGTCGATTCCGACCGCCAGGGAGATCACCGGTGATCAGCACATGGTAGCCGGTCCCGGACGGCGAAATCTCCGTGTAGGAGTCAAGGCGCTCGATGATATCCCGTGCGGTGTCGTCGACGTCGCCGGTCTCTGGGTCGCGAATGTCATCGAAGTCGAGGAGACCAACGTGCGGTTCACTGGGCACGTCTTCCTCGGGATCGACCCAGGCGTACTTCTCGTCGTCGTCCCAGTCGTCATGGTCGGGACCGGTGTGGTAGTACGCGAACCCGAGGTCGTCGTCGTGGTCGACCCAGTTGCTGGCGGTCTCGAAGTCGAACCAGGCGTTGGGATCTTTGGCGCCGACGAACGCGTAGCCGACAGCTTGATCCAAGTAGCCCCAGCTGGGGTTCCGGGGCACCTTTCGGTCGTCGCTGTACTGCCAGAGCAACCAGCGGGCGCCATGTTCGGTGAGATCGGTGGGGAAGGTGTTAGGCTCGACGCCGTGGAGGTCGACCTCCGCATCGTCTTGCCGGCCGTTAGTGGCTCGGTCTGCGTGCGTGGGTTCCTTCGCTTGCGACGTCGAAGACACCGCAGACGAAGGGTCCTGAGAGGTTTCAGTCTCGTCAGGGTCCGAGTCTCCGGTGTCCACGCTCAGTCGATTGACGTGGTAATCGCAGAGCGAACCAGCGCCGACGGACGTCGTGGCTTCCTGCTCGCACGACGGCATCGAGCACTGCTGGTCCGCGGGGACGGTGCGCCTCACGCAACCACCCCCGAATGGACGATGAAGCCACTCTGGCCCTTTTTATACGCAAGATTTAACCAAAGTACAGTAAGCCTAGATCGGGATTAAAACTGCCCGGTTTGTTCCGTGGGTGGTTGGCAGTGAGGTGTCGCGACGCGGTAGAAACCCGCTCCGGAAATGAAACCGTCGTAGACGATGTCGCGCCCGTCGTGCTCGATCAAGACCTCGTCAGCTCCAGTGAGCATCGTGCCGGCGATACAGTGGATCGAATCGTACTCGGAGTGTGGTCGACCTAATACCAGTTCTTCCCGTCTATCATCACCTCATAGTCGGCCGATTATTCAGTCATCTAGACAAGTTTTTGAGATTGCTTCTTGGGCTCGCTCGAGGGCTGTACGTGCTGCCTCTGGGTCGCCGCGATCAAACGCAGCTTCGATTTCATCGAGTTCGCTGTGGACCTCGTTTAACGGCCCCTCCGCGTCCGAAACGCCTTCTCGAGGGTCTTCTTTGAGTTCATACAACCCACGAGCAACCCGCTCGATCCAACCGGCGTTGCGAAGGCTTCGAAGCGAAAACTCGATGTTACCCTTCTCAAGATTCGTTTCGTTAATGAGGTAGCGCGGGTTCGCACGCCCCCACGGCTGATCGTTGTTACGACCGTCTTTCAGCGCTTCAAGAACCTTCTCGTCGTTATCTGACGGTTCGTAGTTCTCGTTGACCATTTTCCCAGTATGTACACTCATGGCGCATTTCCAAGTACACACTCATTTCTAATACTGTTTGTGATGCAATTGCATTTATACTTTGTAATACAAAGCTATAAAGGGGTAGCAGATACACTATAGAGTAGAGACACAGGAGGGCCGGGAAAACCGATTCTCGGCCGGGTGTTCCAGCACCCGACCTGCGTCCTCCGTGCTAGAAGGACAATGAGTGTTCAACCGCGAACCCACGAAACGGTTTCGGAAGCACAGACTACCGACCCACGCGCCGATTACATTTCCGTCGGCATCGACAACGAGGGCGCACACCACGTCTATCGGACGACCGGCGAGTCCGTTCACGTTATCGAGAACGGCGAGCGCACCGTCCGCTACGACCTCAAGGACATCGAGAAGACGATCGACGACTGGATCGACTACACTGCCGACCGTCGCGGCGGCTTCGAAGTACAGTACCTGTTCAAGACGATGGCTGACGCGATCGTCGGCGCTGTCGAGGTGAGCGACCAATGACGATCGTCAACGATCACGAAGCTGTCGCAAAGCGTGCCGAACAACTCGAGCGTGAAGGCGCTCGTGAGATGCGCCTACGAGCGGAGGCCCGCGCCGTCGCCGGCTACGAACCGGGCGACATCGAAGCAACCGACGGCTCGGAGATCATTATCGCCGACGACGATAGCCAAGCTCCCACTCTCGAGACCGAGGACGGAATTCTACTCGTCGATACCGATGACGACCCAAGTCTTGCAACTGATGGCGGCTGTGACCAGTTCACCGAAACGACCATCGAATTTGTGTTCGAGTACACGGCGATCAACGGCCGTCGCCGACGGGTGATGGTTGTCCCCGATACCGGTGGCGAAGCCTGGCGGATCGAACACGAATGTCGCAATAGCAATTGGAGAGAAACCGGTCGCGAACCGATTACCGAAGTCGACCTTCACATACAGAAACGGCCCAGTGAACACGATTCCAGTGAAAGTGATCAACAAAGACAGTCTGCCATGCCCGATGGCGGCCACATGAACCGTGAGACGTTCCTCACCGAGCAGAGACACTACTGCGATATGTGTGAGTGTCCGTTCGACTCGCTCCCCAAGCTAGCGAGCCATGACTGTCGACTCCAACCCGAGGGTGGCTAGCTGATCCAGCTCACCACCTCGGGATCGTGTTAACTCTCAAGCACAGTAGACCGCCGCACTTCGCCACTCGAGACAGAGCCACCAATTCCGGTAGATCGACACCGGACTTTCGAACACGAAGACGTCTTTCGGGGGGACGGCCACTTCGCTTCCTCGAGACGGCTCTCGAGTCGGTAGTCTACTGTTCCACCAGCGTTCCCGATATCGACCAGTAGTGAGTGCGAGTCGAATCGTCCGACAATGACACCGGATTCAGAACCCAATGAGCGCGAACACAGACTGTCCCGACCCTGATGCACAGACTCTCCAAACACTCGTCGACGAACTCGAGCGGCTTCGCGACCGTGTCACAACCCTCGAGGACGAACTCACCCAAAAAGACGACCGCATAGGGCATCTTGAGGCCGAACTCGAGGAGGCCCACACTGAAAACAAGGATTTCGAAGCACGGCTCGAGGACCTAGAGCAATCACAGACACCCATCGAAGCACGGCTAGATGCCCACGAGAAGAAACTCAACGCCAACAAAGATCGCGTCGGTGAACTCCAAGCACGAGAACTCGAGAAAGGCGCACACCTCCTGGAAAAACACATCGATAATGGGGAGATCGACGTTGTGGATGGCCGCCTCGAGCGCATCCGCAAAGACGACGGTAAGAACTACTTCCGCTTACCCGAGAGTGACGACCCACTCGAACGTGGTGGCGATATCTCACTCTCGTATGGGGATCTACTTCCACTCCAGCAGCTCGCGAAGATGGATGAAGATATGCTCCGGGCGACGACATCGTCGCTACCATCACGGCTCGCTGCAAAGCTCTGGAAGGCACGTACCGATCCGGCAGTTGGAGACAACCCCTGGCGGAAAGGGAGTGCAAGCGTTCGGGAGTACGTCACTGCCGGCGACATGAAACACTGGATACGGCGGCAGGAAAAGGGGATCAGCGACGACTATGCGAAGAAATTGGTCTCCCGAACGATCGACGCGTTACTCGATCTCTCGAAGAGCAGGCTGGCAGTCAAAAAGCGGACACAGCGCAAGAACGGCCTCGAGTACACGGAACGACGCGTCTTGTTAATGAACGACGTCGACATCCCCGGTGAAATGGCCGGTCCCGGAGACACCTGACGTCGACGGTTGGGGGTGTCTCTCGACTACCCACAACCCCTGAGAAGGGTATCACTCTATCCGCCCACCTAATATCCAGCCCAGGAGCGGTTGTATGCAGCGTACTGTTACTCTGTAGTATGTCATTTGATCGGTCGTTGTCGGTCTTACTCGAACGACTTTCCTGTGGATGTGTCTGAAGACGCCAGCTGTCACCGGAATCCTCTCGGCTCGAGAATGTCGTGTGGGTTTTCTGATCAACAGGTTTCCACCAGTATTTCTTTGGGAAAACTGATCAACCACGGGAGGAACGCAGATCACCAATAGAATCAAGATGCTATTCTAGCTTTGTACTGGAAACAAGGTGTTCTGATGGAAGTTCCAGACAATTTGGTCTGCCTACAGCGTGTCATAGAATACGTCTCATACCCTTTCCCTCGCGATTATACAGCCTCCAATTCGCGTGTGACCCTATGAGATTTGGCAGTCATGGGTGTTGCTCGACAGCAAGACGGTGAATACTGCTTGTTGGGAACCATTGTATGACACGCTCCTGCCTATACAATGCAGAACTCAAAGAACCAAGACGGCAGCTACGTAATCGAAGTACCTGCTCGTGAGGTTTCTAACAACCAGATCGCTTCAGACGAAGATGTATGCGGCAGATCGCAGGTCTTTGACGCTGACGGTATCGTCAATCTGCGTGTTCTGGCTGAGATGATTCTGTTGCTATCGCTTCGCGGGCAGTCGATGCAGTCCGTTCCAGCAGTTCTTGGACACTCTCACGCCGCCGAAGAAGCAGACCGACACCGAGAACGACGTACACGGCGGTATAGGCGTAGAGGATAGTCATACTTAGACCGGTCGCGGTCGGTTCTGCGTACACCTGGACGACGTAGAACTCGGCAACCACCTGCGTCACGAACAGGCCGAGCAACGCCACCGCCTCGCGGGTGCTAATCTCGAAGTTCGTCAGGATGGCGATGGCGAAAAAGCTCTGGGCGGCGGTGATCCAGATCTCGGCGGCCTGCTTCGAGTCGAACGGGAGCGTCCCGACTTGGCCTGCGGATATCGAATAGACGACTGCGAGCGTGCCGATGAGTAGCGTCCACTGGTTGAGCTTCGAGGAGATGAGCGCGTTGAACCCCGCGGTCGTCCGCGCCTTGTTCACGAGATAGGCTACGACGATTAACTCGGGACTCTCCGAGGCCAGGGGAGCGAGCCACTGAATCATGAAGAACTTGGGAACGCCGTACTGGAGGCCAACGTGTTCGAGGCCCTCGGCGAACGGGTGTACCGCCGTGAAGATGATCGCACCGGAGAATGCAAACCCGAAGAGGACCACGAGCACCCGTGGGATCTTCCGATACTGCTGGAAGTATGCGGGAACACCCACGTGTTGCTCGGTCTCGTCAATACCCCCCCTGACGATCACGAGGAGATAGAGCAGGTAGAGCCCGACCAGCACGACCGAGTCGAGTGGTCCGATTCCACCGCTAAGCGGGACGAGAAACGCGACCATCGTTGCGGCCAGCAAGAAAACAATCTCTAAAGAAATACCGCGATCGAGTGTGATTACATCTGCGAGCGTGCCTGACCGGTGTTCAACCGCCGAATCGGATGCCTGCTTCGCACGGTAGATGCTGAACAGTGCGATACCCGACCAGCCAAGGCCGATGAGGATACGGTTCGCGCCCGTCATATTCGCAACGGCGAGGTTGGCCGCTTCGCTTGATCCGCCGCCAGCCTGCCAGGCGTACAGCGCGTCAACGGCATACTCCGGAGCGACGGCGAGAACCGCCAGGACTGCGATGGCAAAGGCGCGCGGGACATCCTTTTCGGCTGTCTCGGCGGCCCACGCGAGCAGGAACGCTGCTCCAAGGATGGCCGCTCCGCCGACGAGGACGGCCATCCACGACGCGATGTTCTTGCCCGGGTGGACTGTGCCGTAGCCACCATAGGAGACAAATGTCCCAATCCAAGGCACTGTCAGGAGCAACGTGGCGGCGACTGCAATGAGCGGGTGACGCAATCGGGATGACATTGAGTTGTGCGTCAGCAGAACGCGCTGACGTAAAATCTACAAGATGTACCGATACCTGTTGATATCCGGTGCTACGGCCATTGAACTGGCAAAATACTGTTTTCAGCGACTGTTCGGCGATACGGGATTCTTACGGCTTCAGATCCCGAAAATCGGCAGTATCGGCGATAGAGGCGATAGAAGCCCTGTCAGAGCTGGTGTAAGTAGCCCCATTCGACCCGGAGGATGTCTCGCGGTCGGCTACCATCTTACGTATCGGTCACAAACTGAACGTTCGCGTTAGTGGCACTCCGTTTCACGCTATCGATGCCGCGCTGGACGCCTTGTTTCGATCGATACCCCTCGCCACTGTCGGCGATGATCTTTCCGTTACCGGCGACAAGCCGCCATCGCCACTCGCCAGCGTTGTCGCGGAAGACCTCGAATGTGGCCGTGCGGGACATATAGTCACACTCTACGGGGACGATCATTAAAACAGGGGAATGAAGCCCGACAATACGATTTACGGGGCGTTTGGAATTCGTCGCTTTTTGTCCTCAGTGGTGGTACTCAATTTGCAGCCGATCTCCGTCTTCACGAGAAGGCTGTCTCCCACAAAGAGGATTGTGAGATGCTCAATTCATCTCATTAAAATCGGTCAATTCGGGGTCACGGTTTACAGCTGCGATACGATCGACAATCACATCGTGGAACGCGTGCCCCCCGAAGACTACGATCTCGTACTGCTCGAGATACTCGTATCGACGTTCCATCTCTTCTTCTGACACGTCTAACGTTGACGCGAGTTCGCTGACGGATTTTGCGGTGTCTTTGTCTAACTGCAACCGGATTTCGCTCTAGCGAGTACGCCGCCAACGTCACGAAGGCGAGATCGTCGCGGGCCGCCAAGTCTGTGACGGCCGACGCCCGGAAAGACGACGATCCATCCAGCACGATGATCAGATCAGCTTCGTTTCTTTCCATGATAAAAATGAAATTTTACCCGTGAACGGCGGTAACGTACTCTTCGAACCGAGAGAAGAAGCGATCAGCCGGCTGATTGGTCGAATTCGCCGATATCACGCAGCGCCGCCCATCGGGATAGCGATAAAGAACGCGTATGAGAGAGTCGTCGCGACACTTGGTCCGATAATCCAGAACGAGACGAACCGGGCAACGGCTGATGGGTCGAACAGTTGCGCGACGGGTTGGACGTCTTCAGTCGTTTCTTCACCGATCGTGGTTGGCTCGCTCGGCGTCTCGGCGGTAATCGCATCGACCGTGATCTCCGTTTTCGCCTCCCCTTTCACCATCTCGCCAGCAGTCGCCGTCCGACTGGCCCGACCCCAGCCGAGCCCGACGATCGTCATCACAGTCGACATTGCTAGACTGATTGGCACGCCGAGCGACGATGCGACCGTCGTGATACTTGCTGCCACGACCATCACGATTGTCGCCGCGAGCAACGGAAGCGCCGTGAGATCGTTGCCGACGGACTCCATCGTCCGACGGGCGATCGTAAATGCACCGAGACCGATCGCTCCGGTACCGAGCAGCACTGCCGCTTCAATCTCGATCACCTCGCCGCCCACGAGCGGCGCGACGGCGTTGGCGACGTTGCTCGCTCCTGCGCTGAACGACATATAACAGGCGATGATCAGCACGATGAGCGTACTGGCGAACTCACGCGACGTCGTCTTCGGGCCGAGCACGGGACGTGGCAGCAAGCCAGTCCGGTCGAGAGTGACGAGTGGGCCCTCCGATTGCTCGAGGGCAAACCGCCGGTCGAGTGAGGGATACAGATATCGCCCGACAACGGCACCACACCAGAAGCCAACGATCGGTGCGACGATCCACCAGATGACGATACCGCCGAGTACACCCATGTCCAGCGTTCCCGTCGCGAAGCCGTAGCCAGCGATTGCTCCAACGGCGGTCATCGAGGTCGAGACGGGGACGCCGTAGATGTTAGCTAGCAGCATCCCGAGTCCGATGAATGTCAACACCACGATGCTCGCTTGAATCGTGAACATCGACTGGGGAACGATATCGCCGCCCATCGTTTCGATGACGTTGCGGCCGACCGTCCATCCGCCGAGAAAGACGAAAAACGTCATGAGCGCCGCAGCAACTGTTTTATTGATGATATTTGCGCCAACAGATGGCCCCCATGCGACGCCGGTTGACGACCCACCGATGTTGAACCCCACAAACGTCGCAACGATCACTCCGAGTAGAAATAGTCCAGTAACCATAGTATAACTTATTGGAGTAATCAGTGAATAAGCTTTTCATTTCCTTTCCATTTCTCTTGAGTAGGGCAGAATCGATTGCCAGATGTGCTCTTTTCGTGAAAGACAGCCATCAGTTCCGCCTCGATTTGCGCTGGACATAGCACACCAGTTCGGCTATCGACCCACGTTGGCGCTCGTGCGAATAGCCACCTGAACCTGACGCTGAAACAGATTTTCTCCTGACGTGGTGGGGTAGAAGGAATGGTCAAACGTATTTGTGCGGGGGGTAGCAGCGTTCCCATGCCCCACAATCAAATTTGAGGGTAAAACTCACGAGCAAAATCCGTATTCAACGGGTACTGTTAAGCGGATGACTGTCGAAACCACCAGACAGAACTGCAATGGCTGGCATTACTGATCCACGCCCACCACTTCCGGAGTGGATTCTCGAGTGCTACGACCGACTGTGTACGCAGGCATGTCGGCCAGACCATGGAGAAGACAGTGTTCCGCTGATCGAGTACGACGAAGCCGTTAACGTATTGAGCTCCGATGCAGAGTTAGCGCTCGAACAACGGGACGTCGAGTACGCACTCACTCGGCTCCTCGAGCGGGGCTACTTCTACGAAGTCGAGGACGAACTTCGGATCACATCGCCAGAACAACGGTGATAACTACTCATCAAGGAGTTGCCGTGCACGACGATAGATCGGCGCACCAAGCCAGTCCCGGGTCTTGGCAATCTGCTCAAGGCGGTCCTGTGCGTCCTGTCTTTCAAGTACGCCCCGCTTGACGAGTGCCTGGAGTACAATTGGTGAGAGCGCGACTCGGGTAGTCGTGAGATTCTGAATCTCTGGGAGGGCTCGGAGGTCGTCGGTCAGAAGAAACGCGGGTTCAAGCTGATTTTCCAACGTAATACAACTTGCCTCCCCCTGATCGATTGTCGATGACTCAAACTGTTCTCCGTCAATAGTGTGAACAGAAAATTGCGCTTGCTGCTCGAGCACATCCCGAGCTGCCTGTCCATGTGGATCGTCGTACTCAGCTGTCTCCTCGAGTTCTTGCATGACCACACTTGTCGTGTGTACCTCGAACTCGGCGAAGACAAGGTCAGATACTTCGGCTGTCGCTAACGAAATGAGTGCACTCGTATCGGCAACGATCATTGCCAACTACAGCCCCGCAAGCTCGTCAGCGAGATCGTCACCTTGGTCAAGAACGGCTTTTGAGGCACGAACCGCCTCGGCGTCTTGGCGACCGATAAACGTTTTGAGGACATCAAAATTGATCTCATCTTCAAGATATAGCTCGACGATCGCTTCGTTGAACGCGTCTTCGTCTTCGATTTCGTTTAGATAGGATCGAAGTGCCTCGATCACGATCTCCGTCCGATTCTTGTGAGTAATCTTCGCTGCGATATCGGCCCTCTCGACTAATTCATCTGGAATACGGAAGTTTACTCGAGTTGTTCCCATAACCTTCCCTCTGTACATACGTTGTACCCACAGTCAAATAACATTGCCCCTGTGATCGACCTCGATTGATGCTGGTCGCTCGTCTCTCAGTGGGGCCTTGTCTCGTATTCCTCAAACATGACCTCAAATCCCTCGTCGATGACCTGTTGAACAAGCTCCGCGAACGAACTTCGATTATCTGGATCCTCAACGAGCGACCGATACGTACTCTCGAAGTGATGCCCATGAGAAGGCCGATCCCGACTCGAGGTTTCGTGTGCTGCTTCGTGCAACACCACCAGATACAGGTCGTGCATCCAGACGGCACGCTGGCGGCTCGTCACGGCCGAGTCGGTGATCACGATATATGTCCTGCTGTCGGTCCAGGCATCGGCACTCGCCTCGCCATAGTACACATCTCGCTCAATTCCAAGCTCCGTTGCGAGCACTCGAGCAAAGCGAAGATAGCGTCGCTGGTCAGCATTCAACTGCGACTCATCCTCAATGCGATGATAGCCCGTCCACACACCCTCTGACTCTGCTTGCTCGCCAACATCGAACATCTCCGGAAACGTTATCGATGTATCCTCGTCCGTGGCGAGATCGCGAAGCCGTTGTGTTGCCGTATCACTCGTATCAAGGACTATGTAGCCGCGTTCGACGAGTTTGTCCGCGCCCTTTTCGGCACCGTCAACCCACCCGATTTTCGGGGCTGCCTGGATCTCCTCGAGGCTGATACGGGACTCCGTTGCTAGCTGGAACAGCTTTCGATCGGCCCATTGCGTGGCCGATGCATCATCGCCGTCAGATACCATCGCTTCGATCATCACCTCCCGACTCTCGGCAGTCAGCCGATCATCTGAGATATCCGCGTACAGGTCATCGCGTGCCTGCTCGAGTGCGTCGTCGATCCGCTGCCACCGATCACAGCCCGACTGGATGTCGTTACGCGCAAAGTTCAGCGTCAAATTCCCCTTCGAGACGACAACCCCGCCGAGTCCGTACTCACGCTTCGTTGTCACATACAATCCGTTGCTGTATATGTCGAGCCCCTCATGGGGCGTGTACTCGAGTGCGAGGATCGCGTCGTCGGTTTCACGAGTGAGTGACGGGCGTGGCGAGTTTGCCACCGCCTCGAGTGGGTCTCCTTGATCGACCGGTTCGCCATTGATCACGACCGTGACGCCCGTTCGTGACTGGACGTACGCGAAGCGCTTGCGAAGATCGCGAACGTAGCGCCGCCAGCGGTAGCTGTCCGGATCCGGCACTTCGTCTTCGTAGTGATCGATCTCGACGAGCATCCCCTCGAGATGTTTCTCAGCGTCCATGAGTTTGCCGTCGCGCCCGCTGACGTCTCCCCACGATCCCGAGTCGCGTCGATCTCGGTAGTCGAAACACAGTGCAGTGTCGTGACTCCAGATGCGAACGGCGCCCTTCGCGATGATCGCACCCTTGCCGATGCCCCACTCGCCGATCGTCTCGTCGTCCGACCGTTGCTTGCTTCCCGCACCAAGCACCGACAGGTTGCGTCGCCCTTCGGCCGACTCGAGATCGACACCAGCACCGTCATCGAGGATGAGCGATCGTTCGGGTGAGATGCTAACCAAAACACGGGATGACCCAGGACTGTCGATGCCATTTTGGACGGCTTCGCGAATCGCGTCTGTGAGATCCGCCATCTGATCTTCGATGAGGTATGTTGCAACTCGCTCGTCAGCCGTCATCGTCACGGTTTCATCGGTTGGTGGCTGACTGGTCGGCTTCGAGTCAGTTGTCTCGTTCGTAGCGAACTCCGATAACGTCGGATGTTCTGTCATGGTGTCCACCCCTGTGGCACCACAGAAACTGAACGGCAGAACTCGAGCGCTTTCGCTAGACGCGGTTGCTGCTGGAATTGTGAAACAGATTTGGACAACGGCAGTCTGCTTCGTTCTATCAGTATTTCCTGAAAAAGCTTATTGTGATCTGCGTGCAATTCGCTATTAGGATGTCTACGAAAGAAGCGGATTGGAATACGCCTCTCGATACCGGAGAAGAGGCGTTTGAACTCCTCAGGAACGCCCGGAAAGCGTGGATCTATACCTACATTCGTCATAATGCGGACACCACTATCGACGATATCGTCGACTCCCTTGAGATTCCACAGCGGACTGCCTACGACTATATCCACGATCTCGAATCTGCTGGATTCATTGAGCAGTCAAACGAGAGACGACCGGCACGATATGCAGCTCGTGAGATCGATCTTCAACTGGTACAGGATGATGTCCAGCGGCAGATCACGCCAGCATTGATCGAGGCGATTGCACGCCGGGAGAGGGATGACGATATCGATACGTACATAGAACGCCACGGCTTGGATGGGCTTGCGGTCGCTCTCGAGTATGCTCGGGAATATGCTGGTGGATCAGTAACCCATCGAATTATGGCTCGAGAGCAGGAGATCTCATCGTTAGAAGCGGGTATCATTCTGGACGCACTTCGCCCCGTCGTCGAAGAGTGATTTGAATGGATGCCGACAGAGAAATCGTTTTTCTTGACTCGTCAGTACTCATTAGTTGTGGACGACGAGAAAGCGGACGGTTCCAAGCGCTAGCTCGCGAAGCCAAGCAGCGAGACGTTGTATTTCGAATTTCTCCCCAAGTGTATGCCGAAGTCTCTGGTGAGACAGCGATCGATGGATACGAATCAAGTAATCTTGCTGTCGACGAAGCATTGCGCGAAGGCTGGCTGAAAGTCACCGAAAGCCCATCCTATTCGATATCGGATGTCTCGAAGATCATGGATCAATCGCGGAGATTCATCGCAACTGCCAGCGATCGGCCAGAAGATATCGTGGAAAAAGCTGACACGGAGATTATCGGATTATCACTCCAGATGCTCATTGACGGAACGGCTGATCAGGTCACTATTGTAACAAACGACATTCCACTCGGTGAAGCAACAGAGGCGCTGATTCCCAAGTACGGGTTCGCTGCCGACCAAGTGACTTGGCTTACTGGCGGCGATTTTACACCTGAACTCGGTGAGGACTTCGTACCTGAATTCGAATGACCCAATTCTGTTGAGTCTCTAGAGGGTGTCTTTCTTAGGCCCAGACGATGAATCCTCACTCTATGATGCTCTGGAGACAGTCACATCGGATTCTGTGACCAGTATACGGAACTCACCAACCGAGAATCGAATCTCGAGATCAGTCTGTGGGACCGTTGAGTCTACGATCCGCTTGAGGGCTTCGACGTCAATCACACGCTGCAACTGGTACTCGTTCCGGTCGAGGCCCTGTTCCTCGAGTGCCTTGATGATCTCGAGCAGAAGGTCTCGATCATTCATCGTCGGGCACCTCGCTGACAACGTCGATGATCTCCTGGACGGTCGAACTGATCCGTCCGAGTCGATCCTGGATCACCTCGGGATCGTCGTCCTGCCACGAGGCGAGATAGAACGCTGACCCGCTCGTATCCAGGCCGAAATACCGACCGACAATGTACGCGACGGCCTCCGCCTCGACCTCGCGCTTCGATCGTTCGGCCTCGTCGTCGACGCCGAAATGGAGCAATGCGTGAGCGTACTCGTGCAGCAGCGTGACCGCAAGGTCGGCCTGGTTCGGCCGGGCTTTCGCCTCGACGACCGGCGTAAGATCGTGGACACTCCGCTGTGTACAGACACCTTTCGCGTCGCCGTGTGCCCACTCGTCAGCGTCGACGATGCGAACCGTCACGCCGAGCCCTTTCGCTGCTTCTGTGAGTGTGGGTACGAGGTCCTCCGCGTCACCAGTCGCTTCCATTTCTAACTCGGGAAGTGGTTCGCCCTCGGTCTGGGAGATGTCGAAGACGGCGGTCGGTTTGAACCCGACGAGTCCCTTCGACCATTCCTCTGGCGGTGTCTCGTCGTACTCACAACCACTGTCCTCGTGGTAGCTCGGCGAGTTCTCGCATTTCGGGCATTGCTTCGTAATGATCGGTGCCCAGATCCAGATCGCCTGCTCGCCCTCCTGGACGTGCCGCTCGAACTCGTTCTGCCAGGTGTTGTAGCCCGCGACCTTCGTCGCCTCGGGACACTGGAGTTTGATGAGCAGCGTGTTGCGATGGGAGTAGTCGTGAAAGTGGCTCTGGATGTCGAGCCACTCCCGGAACTCCTCGCTGGCCTGTGCCTCATCAACGTCGTCAACGAGTTCGTCGATCCAGTCTTCGATCGTACTGTGCATCTCGTCTTTTCGCGTGCCGGTCTCCTCGAAGGAGGCCGACGGCTCACTGGTTGTAGCCATGATTTTCGAGAATTCGCATTACTGCGATCGCTTCGATTCAGACCGCGCCGCACCCCTCACGGCGCACAAAACAACTGGCGGCGGCTGTTACCGGAGATCGTGGCTCTCGTCAGCGAAACCAATCGTTACGAGATACTCGAGGAACGAGTCGAACTGATCGACGTCATCGGCCTCGGTAGTGGTAGCATGGACGAACGCAAAATGGAGGAGACTTTAGGGGGACGAAATTACCGACTCATCGCGATTGATAACCTCGCGTCAGACATCCTCGAGCTGTACAAGCAGCAGCTTCACACGGTCCGATAGGCCGGAGACTCAATAGTCGTGCTCGATAAACTCAAACGGCTTCTCTTCAGCGCCGCTGCACCGAACAAACAGAGCACTGAACGGAACGGCTTTTATTCGGGGGTTCACCGATTTCAAGCCGGATGGATTGGAGCGAAAAGTGCGTGAGAATCCTGATGTTCAGACGGAATTGGCGTATGCCCACGCTGGCTATGCGTTTGGCGCAGTCGTTCGAAATCTAATCGTTGTTTGTGCATCAGGAGTTGGTACGTATGCGCTGATGTGAGTTGATCCGACCCGACGTGAGCCGCGCGAAGTCCACATGGAGTATCATATCTTAATTGGTCATTCTCGTCCTCGCGATTTTCAGGGTATTTTATATATCTTTACTCTCAAACCCACGACATGGATCAAGTGATGATGTGTTAACCACTACTACCATCTCATCTACTCGAACCCATCCGCCATCATCGCTTGGTCCACGTGATCGGCGGTGCTCATCACTCAGGGCAGGTGAGTATCGATCAAATGGCAGTAGTCCTGATGCGAAGGAAATCAACATTAATCATGGTTAACAAGAAAGACGTTACTCGACGCAGTTTGATAGGCGGTATCGGAGGAGGGGCGATCGTTGCGCTGGCGGGTTGTTCCTCGAAGGCGACTGATGCGGTTCCGCTCATGGGTCCACGTTTCGATGAGAAAGACTTGGAGGAGATTAGCCTCGATCCCGAGTTTTTCGGTCCGAAGTGGGTGTATGCGGAGGACGAGACCAAGAGTGACTCTGATGACATCGGGCTCAACGCCAACTCCACGAACGAGAGTGGAAACGAGTCGGACAGCTCGGTCATAGAGCAACTCAACTTCGATCCTAAGGATTACCCCGGTATTTCAAGCGTCTACAAGGCGAGTGAAGACGATTGGCCGACCGGATTTGCGTTCGCCTACGTGGGGATCCTCGAAGACGGTGATATGGCGAAGGATGCGGTCACGGCGTTCGGGGAGCGCGTATTCGTCAACTCAAAGGATTCTGACGTGGGTGATACGGCAGTTCGAGGCGAAGCGGAAAGCACGGGCTTAATGCTGGCCCACCTCGCGAACGCGTTCGTGATGACGGGAGCGATATCCATCGACGGTTTCAACATCTCGCCAGATAACCTGACAGCTCTCGAGGCGTGTGAGGAACTCGTCTCCCAGCTCAAAGAACTGTAGCGCTACCAGCAATGGGCGAGTTTCTGTTTGCGTTTTGCGTTCGCGATTATGACCCATGAAATGGGTCGAGTGGTGTGACCTCTCACTTCACCTTCCAAATTCACCCGACCATATCGCTCGATCCACGTGAATGGCGGCACTCATCTTTCAGGGCTACTCAGCTTTGCCCGTTGTCAGGGTGACATATTGATCACTCAAACAGCCACGAGAGGGCATCTACTGACCGATATTCCCGACGAGCGGAACGACGAGTTGATCGCTACAGGAGTGAACTGCCCTCGTCTTCGCATCGATCGGTGCGTTGTCAACGTGGTCGGTTGCGTGACCGGTGTCGGAATACTTGTTCAGTAGTAACTCTTCTGCTGATCTGACGACTAATGTTGTAGGATGTCCAACGTGCAAAGTCGAGTAGATAGGGAATGAGACACCCCACATCGGCTGTCAGCACTGGCAAATCCCGTCACCGTCACACTCGTGATCCGTTCTCATCGGTGGCCTGTCTCGACCCGTTCTAATCGGTGTATCCCCACGAGTCCGTCGCGGAGTCGTAGACGCGTCGAATCATTCCACTATCTGAGACGAGTCTGATCGCGGTCGTCGATCGACTCGCGATGCGGCGAATCACGGTCGCGGGTCGACGTGTTATGTCGTCAATTGTTGAACTGCCAACGTGGAATCGGATGGGGAGATTCACAGTAGTTCATGAGTTCAAACAGGATGGTTCGACATGAAGCCGCAAAGGGGAGTGGTGGGAACACTCCGGCCACACCAGGCTATTGGATCGGATGGGAATCCGGTGTAAGGTTAGGACAATTCCAACCTCACAATGATTGCGACACTCTCAGAGACCTTTAATGTTCCCACGGATAGCAGCGGTGACAGTGGCGATGGCGATAGTGGGTCGGCGAGTAACGGCACCTCCGACGAGGTAAGATACTTTCTCATTGGCACGGTATACACGGCCATGCCCTTTGGGACGAGCTGGCAGACATTACTCGAGGAATGCGACGCTCTTGGGGAGGACGCCACACTCACCACACCACTTACGGACAAGCAGTTTCGCATCACCAGTACCCAAGACCCCCGTATCGTGATTGAGTTTGTCGAGACGAGTGATTCACAGCCGCTACAACGCGAGCAGTTCGAAAGCTTAGCCGGTCGAATCAGCGAGTCCGGGGGAACATTCGAACTCCACCGGCTTCCCCCGGACGCAGAACCGTACGCGGCTGTCCTGAGTCTTCATCCTCGGTACGAGTGCAACGTCCGGGCGGGGACACTCACCGAAACCGATGAGCCGACGACGTCGCAACTTATCAAAGGCACGTCTCCCGCCACTGACGAGCAGGATCAAGACCGGACAGAGCCCGACCTTAACGTCTACGCCGACATGCTGCTGTTGATCGACATGCTCGAGCGACATGACCCGGCAACACTCGAGGAATGGGAGACGCCGGTGCTCATCAACCTCTATACGCTCCTTTCGGACGTTCAACGGAATGCTGGTGATCTTCGCACAGAGGTTCGTGAGGTATTGCTCGACCGACTGCACCACGACCGACCGGTCCACGGCCAATATGGGTCGGTCCAACGGACGACCCGGCGCAATCGCTCGCTCAAAGACGACGAGGAGGTCCTCCGCGTCCTCGGAGAGGCAGGAATCCCTCGCGACCGGCTCGTGAGCGTGGACCGTGAGAAAGTCGACGAGGCGCTCGAGGTGACCGAACTCTCAGAGTCAGCAGTCTATGAAATCGACGAGCGTGAGTACGTCCGCAAAGCCGAGGTCGACGAAGAGCGCAAAGAAACGCGGCTACAAGGGTTGAAAGACCAACTGGCGCTCAGTGACGATCCCGAAGCTGAGGAGTTGCGGCAGGAGGTCACCGAACTTGAACAGCGGATTGAGAATCTGACGGAGTTCAAGCCCGGGACGTCAGTATCCACACGCTCGTAATGGCCTCACCGTGAGGCAAGGTGGCTATAGATGTGGTCTGTCGTCTGTCAATTCTCGTGCCGTAACCGAAGTTGGACGTCACATTTACTTGATGGCCGTCGTGTTACGCTACTATCCGTTCGGTCACGCGTCGTCGCTGTCGTCGATTTCGAGACGCCTGTCACCGGACACCGTTATCCTGTACCCGTAATAGGGGAATACGAGGTGGCCCCGGCGAGCAGTGAATATCGAGTCGAGTGCCTCTGGGTCGATGACGTCGTAGAGGGGAGGAAGGTCGGTCGGAGCGACGCCTTCGCGTTCTGCAACGGTTTCGATAACGCGTATGCTAAGCAACTTCTCTACTGTGTGTGATTTCGCGCTCGTCATCTGTTACCGTCTCTACTGACTCGTTTTCAGAATAAAGTAGTAACGCATCTCGCTCATGGCCACTCGTCCGTGAATTCAGCCACATGGCTGTCAAGCACCTCCAAGAGTGGTCGAATGTGGTCGAACGCAGGCCCCTTCTCGACCTCGTGTGTGTTCTTGTCCCAGCGGATGAACCCATACACTTCTAATTTCGGGAGGTGCTCGTGGTGCATGGCAGTCTGAAGGTGGTCACGTTCCTCGCTCGTGTGGCTCTCCTTCGTTGCCCTTCCACGTGGACTCGATCGGATTGCGGATTGTGATCGAGGAGTGCAACGAGTACCCGCCGTCGGTGATGGCTCGCTAATGCGTCGAACGAGTCATCCAGCATCGGCGCGCTTCTCCTTCTCACATCAGTCATGGTATACATCCACATGCCGGGCATTTCGCCAAGAGTGTTGTGCATGACACAACTATGGGGTGCGAATTCCGCAGCTAAATTGGGATATTGCACGGAATATCACACCCGGGATCCGTAGAATCGCTATTCGGGTGGGGTCATCACAAAGTAGCCCCAGGATTGAGCGTAGTGGTTGGTGATAATTTCCGAACTGTGGATCGTGATGCCGTACTCGTTTAACGCCGCGCATTATCTTCCGTGAAGTGGTGGAGTGATGTCCGAGACAGGTCACTCCACGCAAAATCGTGTGCTGTTAGTTTTGCCCTGCTCGCTTGAAGAAGGCGATTGCAGCGCCGAGGAGCACGAGATTCTGGAGGAATGAGGTCAGTTCTTCGTCGCGCGAGTCTTCGCCGACAGCCCAGAAATCGTGCATCACTGGAGTCACGCCGACGAAGAACGTGGTAACACTGGCTGCAGACAGCTTGGGAAGTTTCCAGAAGCCGATGCCAAGACTACCACCAAGGAGGAGGCCACTCGAGGCTGGGACAAGTCTGTCTGCGAGGGGGACGCCTTTGGCTTCTGCATAGGCGATCCGTCCATCAAGGTTCGTCAGGTTGCGGAGTGCAAGTACTGCAAGCCCACTCGCAAAGAGGAGTCGGCCGAGCAGCGATGGTGGACTCTCATGAGTTGAGTCGGAATCAGACATCAACTAGAGCAGAGGGCGCTAGTGCGTTAACTGCCACGCTCTCTGAAGCTCCTGCCGCTACCTCGAGGGCGGAACGCCCAACGGTGGTGTCAGAGTCGGTGCTATCGCCGGTGTCATCATGCTCGTCCCGATGGTGTTCATGGGCATGTTCGTCATGATGTTCTTCCTCGGCTTCAGAGTTAGCGGCGCACCGCAGATGCTCACTTTCATGCTTGTACCAATGCTCGTGTTCGGTAGTCTGTATACCGTGGACTTGAGCGCTATCGGCGGCTACCTCGGTATCTATCTCAAGGACGAACTCTAACATAGCCGCCAAACGCACCGTGATACGCTCATTCCTCGTTCATTTTCAGTTTCACCGTGGTTGGATCGCCTATATGTGGATCCGGGTGCTTTCCTGCCTGTAGAGGGAGTAACCCTACCATCCCTGTCACAGTCACACGCTCCCTCCCTATCACCTTCATCAATCCATGTCCACGACAAACCCGCCGGATCTCGGTACGTGTCCGTTCTGCCAGGCCGAGATCAAGACTCTCAACGTGATCCTCGAGTATGAGACGGATATGGGACCGGCCGTATACGCTGAGTGTCCCGAGTGTCGTGACGTTGTGAATCCAGAGTAATCCACGTATGGTATTTGAAGGTGTGGACCGGTTGAAGGACTTGCTGGATCAGCCAGAAGTCGTGTACGAGTGCCGGCGCTGTGGAACCACTGTTGACAGCAGTACCGAGACCTGTTCTGAATGCCAGTCAGAAACGATCGTCCAGCACCGGATATCCTGACCGATGGACGAGGAGTACGATCAAATCCTGAAAATTGTAGCGGAGTACCCGAGGCATCCCGTGAGGAAATTACGGAGCTGGCAGCCGATCACGGCGTCATCGACACGGATATCCCGGTCGTCATCATCACCGCTATCGTCAATTTCGTCGTCCGCGGTACGGTCAGTGATGATGTCATATATAACCTGTTCTGCGTCGCTGAAGTCGGCTTTTTGACGTGAATAGACTGTTTCTGTGTCCGGGTCTTCTCGTACTTCCTCGAGTTGTTCAGTGGGGATGTCCCAGCTGTGGACGAACGGGTAGTCACCGATTGGCGCGGTGTCGTTATGTAGCCAGCTGACGAGGTCGCTATGGCAGAACCGGCAGAGGATGTAGAAGTCGGCTGTGGAAAAATCCCAGTGCGTAGCCCTGATTACGTAGTCCTTTCTAATGGTATTATCTCTCTATCCCATGCCAGAGGTATTTTCAGATCCCATGATAATACTACAGCAGAATATGGAAAAGATCTACCTGACGGCATTCAGTCTTTATCGTGGTGCGCTTGACGAATACGCTGAGAAGGTCGAATCGATTTTTGACAGCAAGGGCGCTGACTATACTGGCCCAGTCAAAGTTGAGACCTTCTCATTCTCCGGACCATTAAATAACGGTTTCTCTAGGCGGGAACTGGAGACTGCACCGAAATGGGTGCAATCACTCGACTTCCGTGACGATGACTACTCGCGTCTTCGTTCGTTCAACAAAGCGAAAGACACTGGGAACATAATGCTGTTTGGTCGGAGATTCTTGCTCACTGATAACAGAGCTACGCAAGAGGCAATGTCGGTACCGTTACCGGATACTGTTTGCTTGCACGTTGAAGTGGATACGATTGACCAATACAGCGGCGGAAAGCACACACCGTACACCTACGATCCGGACCGTGACCACGTAACCGATTCCAGTTGAGCGATACAGAAACCCTTGATTCTAGAACCGGCGGTCAACAGCTGTTGATACTCCGAGGACAACGTACAAGAGAAAAATACCGACAAGGATGATGTCCTGGCTGCAGACCCGGACTGCCAATTCAAGAAAGGAGATACCGAGAAGTAGAGAGTGTACTATCCAGGCGACCGCTACCGCCGCTCCCCCTTTGCTTTTGGCCGCTGCGAACGTTTTTTCTGGTATACTATACAGGACTGCGGCCAATGCAGCGCTGAACACAGCGAGCCCCATGAACACTGGTACTGGAGCGTCTAGTGTGCCGATATTGTCGGCGACCCACGGGCAGGGCGGCACTGCACTGTATTCGCTATAGATGTATCCGAAGATCGCGGCCGGGAGAAACAAGGTCACATCCCGCTCCTTCTCCGGATCAACGAATTTGGGAAGATTCTGAAGCATAAGACCTGCTGTTACTGATTCTCTCCATCCTCCGCTTTTTCTACCGATACGTCCTCATCCTGATAGAGGTCCACAGCGTCTGATCCGTAGTAAAACGTGATTATCATCCCGACCCACTGCCAGGCGAGCAGTTTGAGACATTCTATTCCCTTCTCTCCCAGTTCGGGGACCGCCTTTGAGAAGTACTCTTTCTGTTTCTCTGCTTCTTCGGTGTCGCGGATTTTCTCGAGGTACTTGGTGGCATCCTCCGGCAATTGCTCGGAGTATGACAGGAGATTGGTGGCAGTGTACTGTAGGAATGCCGAGCCTTGCACAGGGTCTTCCAGTGGTTCGGCTGCGAGCTCTGTTTCCGGCTTGTCCTGTTCTTGTATGCCTTGATCGTCGCCGGGGGCTGGTGCCGTGTCGGCTTCGTTTTCCTGTTCCTTAGTCGATGGCTGTTCAATCTGCTTCAGGGAAGCGGCCGTCTCGTATGCCTCTACGACGGCCGGATCATCCAGTTTTTGGAGTGTCTCAACGGTCTTCTTATCCGGGTATCCCTGTAAATCGACTGCGTTTGAGATGGCGAGAGTTGCTTTTTGTATATTAGCGATTTCATCGGGGTCGATAAGCGGTTTCGAAAGCTGTTTCTGTATTTCCGGGTCGTTGAGCACAGTCATTGTACTCAGCGGCAGAGAACTCTGTACCGCCTTTCTGAACTGCTCGGTCTCTAATTGACGGGCCAGCGGGAGATGTGCGGCTTTCACCGTCTTAGCCAGTTCTTGGCTTATCCGTCCGAATGGGTTGTATCCGCTGCGATCAGTGCTGTCATCACTGCCTTCGGGGTTTTCCTCATCGGTGTCTTCGTCGCTGGACGGAAAGTGCTGGTCCGTGTCTGATTGCTCTTTTTCGCGGGGTTTTGTTGTTTCGTTGTTGTCTTGTTCGGAGTCTTCAGAGGGCGCGTCCCCGGAGGGCATTCTTGTCCGATTGTTGGAATACAGAGGTGTTTAACCTGTCGGGACCGGACTATTTCTGTCGGTAGGACGGGGTGGAAAAATCATCGAAACATGTACCTTGGTCCGAACGCTCAGACACCGAGGACTACGGTGTATCCCCGCAGAACAGGAGGGTCTGGGACACCGATCCGGTGAAATTCCACGCCAAATCTCGTGTCCTGCAGTATCATCGTCCGGATCCTATTCCAGATGTTCGGCGATCTTCAACTCGGTGTCTTTGATGGGCTACGCTTCCCACCACCGACCACGCTCGGGGAACAGCACGGTGCTCCACCCGGTCAGGGCTACCGAGACGCGCCCGTTGTACCAGTTCTTCGCCGCTCCGTGAATCTGCACACGTTCATCCTCTTCGATCCAGGGTTGATTCGATTTCTTCCAGACAGTCACCTTCGTTCGCCCGCTCTCGTCCTCAATGAGCCCGACTTGCTGAATTGCCGGTGAGTCGCTCTCCCACAGCTGCGTCACCGTACCTTCGATGCTCACTTCTTTGCGATTGACGTTCTCGAGCTTCCCGATGGGGACCACCTGTCCCGGTGCCGTCTGCAACTCCTCGAATACCCCGACGACCGCACTCATCAGGTCTTTCCCACCGACCACGGCTTCGCCCAGTCGCCGGCCAATTGCCGCTCGCGACCAGCCATCCAGCTTTTCCGCCAGCCGCATCGACTGCTTGTTTACCGCCGCCAACTGCTCTTGCGCGAGTTCTGTACGAGGATCGTCTCGCTCTGGGTCCGCTCTCGGGTCCACGCTCGCCGCGCGCTTCTGGAACTCTGCACGTCGCTCAACGCTCCGCTTCGCCGCAATGTCTCGCGTCCGCTTCTCCCGACCTTCCTGCGTCCCCAGTTCGGCTTGGGCACTGATGCGCTCCAGTTCGGCCTCCCGCGCCCGAATGCGCTCTTCCTGTTCAAGCGTCGCACTGTAGATTCGCTCTTCACTGGTGTCGACCATCCCGTCCGGGTGGTTGGCATCGACTTTTGCCTGGACTTCCATCTGCACCGTCGCCTGGAACTTCGGCATCTCATCGACGACCTTGAAGCCGTTCTCGTCAACCTCCGCTTCGTCCGCTTTTTCGAATGCCTGTTCATCGACCGAAACTACATTACTGGTAGCGTTGTTACTTGACATTGGAGTTAATGCACTCCGAAGGCGCTCACGCGTCTGCCACCGCGATGCTGTGACATCGCGGTTTTCCGACGACAACGACCGATAGAACCATCTGCGCGCTCTCGCTCGCGCCTTCGCGAGCGCCCCTTGGGGCGCGAGCGAGAGCGCGCCTCAAGGAGACCACCCAACCAGCACCGCGCGCCGTCTCACCGAGCGCAGCGAGGTGTGGCTTGGAAGACGAACGGAGTGAGTCTTCCAGCGGCCTGCCCGGAGCGAGCGGCCAGCTTTAAGCCGTTTCTCGCGTCCGGCCCGGACTGCGGGTCCGTGCCCAGGGCGACGGTCGTGAACACGGCGAGTCGTGGTGTGACTCGTCGTGCGGAACGGCCCAAAGCGCTGGAACGCGAAAGCCCGCGAGGGGCGCAACCGAAAACGTGCTTAATGCTGGCGTCGAGGGCACATGCATTTTAGCCCGGAACGGGCGTGGGCGGTGCGGAGAGCGCCCGCACGCCCGGAATGGTCGGTCGCGAAACGGTGACCGAAGGGAGCCGTGAGCAAGCGGAGGGCGGCATGCGGCGAGCGGGGCGAGCCGGTACCCAAGAGCGAACAACCGACGCAACAGCAGCCCGATTGATCCATGTGGGTGGGACTGAAAGGGGTTGGCGCGCTCGAGGAACCCCGCCGACAAAAGCACCGCAACTGTGTGAGGAGCGCAGCAAGGCGCGGGACTCGAGCGTGCCAGGGGCTTTCACCTATTATCGAAAGCGGTGATTGCAAGCCGCTCATCGAGATCGACCCCATCACAGTTGTTTCAGTGAAACGTCCGCACCTATCGGTGCGAACCTACTGACACTGCCAGCTAGCAACAGCCGGTTTCGTCGGGGACCCACTTGCACACATCACCTGTAGTAAGGTCGTTTTCGTCGATGTACGCCGAGAGGCAGGCGTAGTTACAGAAGTACAGTGGAGACCCACAATCGTCGTCACAATCGCGGACACAAATGGGGTCGTGGTCGAAGATACGCGACTCACAGTACACACACGTCTCCTCTGCGTCGGGTGTTACAATAGCCGTAGGCATACCTGTGCTAAGAATTCTGTCACGGAAAACGTTTCGTGAGGAACCAGTGAATAAATCCCCTGTACTTACCGATTCGGAGACCGAAACAGCGATCCAAATCGCTTCCGATCTCGATTAGCCGATGTACCGTGATTCCCATTCATGACGATCCTCAACTGCTTGTTCTCCCTCGTCTGTAATCGCGTAATAGTTCGTTCGTCTGTCGAGTTGTCCTTTCTCGACAAGGTCCTTGTTCACAATCGTATCGAGATTCGGGTACAGCCGGCCATGATTGATCTCCGAACTGTAATACTGCTCGATCTCGTCTTTGATATCCTGTCCAGATGGCTGGTCAGCGCCCGCGATTACGTACAGCAGGTCTCGTTGGAATCCTGTAAGGTCGTCCATGACCCAACCATTCAGGCAAGATGATGTTTGTTATTCCACACGTACGTAGATGTAAGCCAATCCAACTAGTTGGTTCTTTATACTACTAGCTGGCTCCCTTATCATTCACGACATTCTGAGACTATGGTCGCGATGGAACGCTCGAGAAATCTGGTCCAGGCGCGCTCAGTGGACAGGACCGTCTCACTCCGAATCTGAGATAACTCATCGACGTACTGATCTTCCCACTCCCGGCGGTCCTCGAGTTCGCGTTGACCACGCGCTGTGATCGTGTAGTAGTTCGTTCGTTTGTCGGCCTCGCGTTTGTCGACGGGCCCTTTGTCGACGACCGTATCGAGATTCGGATACAGCCGCCCGTGGTGGATCTCGTTCTCGTAGTACCCTCGAGTTCGCCTTTGATCGCGAAGCCCTGAGGATCGTCTTGGCCAGTGATCACGTACAAGATGTCAACTTTAAAAGAGGGTGAGGGCGTCTACTTTGGCGCAGAAAAACTGCCATCACTGATGACTTACTCGTCCCATAAGCTGGTAATTCGTTCTTCGATGGTATCGAGTATGAGCCGCAGTACATCCCGATGATCGCTTGGCCACGAACTGTCCTCGCCGGGTGTCGGGGCTGTAGGTGGTGGATGAAAGTGGTTTCGTGTATTATGTGGGTTCGGATGCCGGTCCCACCGGCACTCCCAAGCGTGGTCTAGATGCACCTCTCGGTAATGAATTTTGAAGTCATCGTTCGTGTACCAGCGAACAGTGAGACTCGCTTCCTCTACGGTTTCGGGATAGTGCGATAGTGCGAGTGTCACACGGAGTTCGAGATGTCCACTCGCATCCGTGATAGTCGCTCGAGCGACCTGAGCGGTGGCTTGGAGGCGTGTCTGGAGAAACTCGAGAATTGGGCGGTCGATAGGCGCGGGGCTACGTCCATCTCCTGCAGGTGGCGTCATCGATGGGATTACCCGGATGCGTGGTCGGTCTCAGCACCAGCGCGTTGCTGACGGGCGCGTTCGTAGTGCTTGCGCTCATCTCGAGCGGTCGCCCAGTCGGCAAGGTCGCTATACACATCGTCGATTGTCCGTTCATCGCTCGTCTCTGCAGCATCGACAGCGTCGACGGCTGCCGGCGTTGTGGCATCGTATGTGTCTTCGTAATCGGTAATCCGTGTCGTGAGCTTGCGGACGTGCTCTTGGAGTTCGTCGACGGTGTGCTCGGCAGCGAGCTGATTGATGCGCCGCCACTGGAAGTATGCATCATTGCGCTCGTAGGTCGTTGGATGGCCGTCATAGCGCGTGACGATCCCGAGGTCGCTGAACCAGCCCAGATATTTTCGAGCTGTCTTCGGGTCACATTCGGCCTGCTCTGCGATAGCGCTCGCCGTTGCAGGCTCGCGGGTCTGAAGAATTGTCCCGTAGATGCGCTGTTCAACGTCATCGTCACGAAACGCATCCTCAAAGGACGGGGGTCCATCTGGAGACTCTGTGTTGGACATACTCGATCTTGCGTGGCTACCGATATAATTCTTACTTCGAGGAATAGTTTCCTGCTTAGATGAGGCCGGGTGTCCGTATCACTTCTTCTGTATTCTCCATGATTTCACGACTCATTCTGGCAAAGACTGTACTACGACGAAGAATGAACAACGGACTGGTATATTGATGGCTGATGGCTACCTCTCGCCAGTCTGTGAGCCTGTTCGCAGTTTCCACGTTTGCTTCACCTGGAACGTATCTGGTTCCTCAGCAGGATGGGAATGACTCTGATTCGTCGCTAGTGGCGCGGGCCATGCGAGGCGATTGAGCAGTTCCTCACGGACGTCCTGCCGAGACATTGTCTGTTCGTGCCAGCCGAGCCGTTCGTCGTAATGACACTTCCTGAATCGCTGGCCGGTCGGATCGGCGGCGATGTACTGGGTTCGTTTGACTCCCCAGACGTTCGACGATCGATACTCGGCACCGACATCTGCATGTGTGAGTTCGACGAGAACACACTCGACGAATGAGATGAGTGACTCTCGACTCCGATCGTTCGGAACGCGTAACTCGAGGACGGACCAAGGTGGTTTGGAGGGCTGTCGGTGGGCTGGGACTCGATTGATACCACGGTCTCGTGGGTGCTGTCGCTCAGAAGTCATACGCTATCTCGGGACGGTTCGACCGCCCCGCACCCGTTCCCAGGGATGAAAAACACGAGATTACAGTCGCGACGGTATCGGTAGCTCGTTGCTCTGTTTCTTTGGTCCGAAGAATTCGTGAAACCCGCACTCAGTATAGGGAAGGAGTAATCAGTATCTACCCGCCACAAGTTGCAGGAGGTAGAAACCACGATACTACGTTGTTCAGTATCAGTGGTTTCCAATATTGAGTGCTCTGACGGCCTCAGCTGGTGTGACATCACACGCGACGAGTTGGTCCGCAGCCAACTGCCACGCATGGTTGGCAAGGTCGGGATCGACATCTTCGGTCTCGTAGCTAAACTCCGCCAAAGCGACCGCAATCAGGAGGTCCTCCTGTCGATTGGAGAGCATCGCTGTCGTTGGCCGCGGCCTTGGATAAAAAGAGTGGGTTATTCTACAGACTGGACAGGACGAGTGCCTTGGGGCTTGCTCCCGAGGTACTTCACCAAAATCACGGGTGCTTCGTTCGGTAACGTGGCTTCCAGTCTGGTGTTGACAGTACTATCCTATTGGACGGAACACTCAAACGCCTCCTTTGACATGAACAGGTATGGGCCGAGCGATCCTCGTAGTCTTCGTGACGCTCCTCGTCGTTCTTGCGGGATGTGTGGGCGGCACCGAAGGTGCCGAGAACGTGATCGACGACTCTCAGTCGGTTGGGGATTCCCTCGATGTCGTCGAGCTGAACGTTGCGGACGTATCGCCCGATGAAGAGTACATCGTCCTCCAGAACACCGCCGATGAGCCCGTCGATTTGTCCGGGTTTGAACTCCGAGACCGAGAGGGTGGGCAAGTTGATGGCGGCCTCTCACCGTTTTCGTTTCCAAGTGAGTTCATCCTCGAGCCCGGGGAGACGGTGAAGATAACGACCGGTGAAGGCGACTCAACGGAGAGCGAACTGTACTGGGGGTACAACGTGAATATCTGGCGAGACGATGGCGATGTGGTTCGGCTCGTTGACGCCAATGGCCAAGTCGTACTCGAGCACGCTTACGGCGATATCGATCTCGATGAGCCGGATGGCGATATAGAAGGCGATAACGGTGACGAGAGCGATGGAGACGGTGCGAGTACTGTCGAAGGCGAACTCGAGATTCACCACATCGACGTTGGGCAAGGCGATTCGACCCTTCTCGTCACGCCAGCCAATGAGACAATTCTGATCGACAGTGGCGACTGGCGACAGGATGGCAGTGAGGTCATCGCGTATCTTGACGCCCAGGGGATCGATCGGATCGACCACCTCGTTGCGACGCATGCCGATGCCGATCACATCGGTGGCCACGCCGCTGTGATCGAGCACTTCGAGACGACTGGTGAGGGCGTTGGGGCCGCGTACGATTCGGGTGTTCCATCGGATTCAGCTACCTATGAGAACTACCTCGATACCGTCGACGAGTACGATGTCGATCTTCTCCTCGTCGAAAGCGGTGACGAACTGCCGCTTGAGGGCGGCGTCTCCGCCCAGGTGATGAACCCGCCTGCTGGGGACGCTGGGAGCGACGTTAACGACAACAGTGTAGTGTTGGCATTCGAGTTTGGCGACTTCCAGTATTTAGCGCCCGGCGATGTCGATACTGGTGTCGAGCAGCGGCTAGTTGACGAGTGGGGAAGTGATCTCGAGAGCGACGTCTACAAAGCTGGCCATCACGGCCCATCGACCTCCACGAGTGAGGTCTTCGTAGACGCCATTGGTCCTGAGACGGCCATCATCTCGAGTGCCTACGACTCACAGTACGGGCATCCGAGTGACGAGGTACTCGAACGGTTTGCCGATCGGGATATCGAAACGTACTGGACTGGGGTACACGGCAATATTGTGGTCAAAACCGATGGGACGTCGATCGCTGTCGAGACGAGTGAGTCGTTCTCAACGGATCCAGCGGATATCCTCGCGGAAACGCCCGACTCTGACGACGAAACGAATGCACTGGCACTACGACCGCTTGCCGCAGATGAGGCAGCCAGTGGGATTGATGCGACTGTCGCCCTTGCTATGGGGTGAGAAAAATGGATGGGACCTACACTGGCGTTGTTGATCGGATTGAAGACGGCGAGATTGCCATCATCTTGCTTGAAGAAGACGAGCAGGTGATCGAGCAAGTGGATGTCCTCGCTGATCGACTCCCAGAACCCGCTCGAACGGACGGTGGCGTGCTGTCGGTGACGCTCAAGGATAGTGAGGTCGTGTCGATGGAGTACCGACCGGAAGCAACGCGAGAGCGCCGTGAATCTGTTCAGGAGAAACTGGATCGGTTGTCCGAGCGGTTATCCGATCGCGAGGAATGAGTTGACTATTCGTTGACGAACAGAAAATCGAGCGTGCTCAACGCTTACCTGTACTTGCTGCGCTGTTATTCGAGGATGTCATAGAACGGTTCGCATACCCTCTCTGCGCCTACCCGACGAACGGTAAGTATAGGAGACTCACATACCAGTTCAGGTCGAAATCCACCTGGCACCTGTCAGGAACCGCCTGCAAGATATAGTGGATGAGTTCAGCACGACATTTTTATTTGTTTCACACCAAAATCGGTGAACCATCTGCTCAATGGTTCCTGCAAACTTATCAATTCAGCCGATTAAGTTTGGAATCCCTTCAATTCACTAAGTGCGTATCCAATAGCCAGACCTCCGGACAGAAGGCCTATTGTCCCCAGCAGTTGGTTTCGTGGAACAACAGTCGTTTGAGACACCACCAGCAAGGCCATCAGCATGACGTGCACGGCGAGTAGACGGTCGGTTCGATCGGACATATGATCACACACTATTTGTTTGATATAAGTCGTTCGGTTTTTCGCCTATATTGATCGATAGGTAGATCCTCTTCCCTAAATGATAACTGGACGTGTGAACTACTGTGAGTCCACAATTCGTTCGGTGATTTTGAGACCAATATAGACGATTCCTCCTACGAAAAGTCCGTTTAGCTGTAATTGAGGGCGCTAAGCCACCTTCTGCTCACGGCGACGCCGTTCGCATGGTCAGCGGGACCGACGGTCCACGAATGGGATGTGAATTAATAAAGCGACTGCTGCGCCAAGGGCCGCAAGAAAACCTGCAGCAAACGCGCGCCAGAGCTTGGTCATATTGAATTTCTAATAATTATCCACATAAAAATTCAGATTTATTGATAGGAGCAATCTATAGTGAACGATCTGTTCATCACCTGTACTGAGTAATCGCCCCTTCGCAAATTGACTCTTAACCCGTGCGACATTCGCGCCCTGTATTCATCACGTGATTTCGAATATCTCTTAGCTCTGATAGACAGTCCAACATTGAATAAACTGCCGTGTTGACTCGATGGAAATTCTGCTATCCCATAAGAGCGTGAAACAAGTATGGGACGCAAGAGACCGAGATCTATTCCGTGCCCCAAAGCACGTGGTGTTGACTGGTCCGAGTGCGTAGGAAGCCGAGTCCTGGGCAGTACAGCCCGACTGCCGCCAGGAGCGGCAGTCGGGAAAGCCCGCATAGGTGAATCTCTGTTTCACGCATCAGCGTTCCGAGGTGAATCCAATGTTCATTGGAATCGACGTGCACAAACGGTACTCACAAATCGCAGTATTGGACGAAAACGGTGAGATTGTCGAAGAGGTTCGCGTCGAAAACGCGAACCTCGACGACTTTGCCCAGCAGTACGTTGGGTCAAAAGCCGCGCTTGAAGCGACTAGCAATTACTACCACATCCATGATACTCTTTCAGAGTATCTGGATGTGATCGTTGCTAATCCAGGCGAACTAAAGTTAATCTCCGACTCGGACAAGAAAACTGATCGCGTCGACGCGAAACAACTTGCTCGGATGGTTCGGTTAGGCTCGATTCCTGAAAGCTATGTTCCTACCGACGAGGTTCGGCAAGCCCGCGCACTTGTGCGCGGGCGCCAGAAGCTCGTTGAGAACCGGACTGAGTATGCGAACAAGATCCATGGTTTGTTGAGTGACCACGGGATCGCTCAGGAGGTGAAACCGCTGAGTGTGAAGGGACGAGAGTTCCTCGCGGAACTCTCGCTCCCGGCGCCGTGGGATGCGCTGTTGGAGTCGTATCTAGAGCTTATTCAGACACTCACTGAGCAGATTGAGTCGTTGGAAGCGGAGATCGAGGAACGGGCTGGGTCTCTGAAGGAGACCCAGCTCCTGATGACGATTCCTGGCGTGAGTTATTTTACGGCGTTGACGATTTACGCGGAGTTGGGAGAGATCGCCCGGTTTGATCGGGCCAAGGAGGTCGTAAGCTACGTCGGGCTGAACCCGATAATCCGCGAGTCTGGCGACTCGCGGTTTGAGGGAAGTATCTCGAAACGAGGGTCAGGGCGAGTTCGGTGGCTGCTTGTTCAAGCGTCGTACACAGCGGTTCATACGTGCGAAGACGAGTACCTTAGCCGGTTTTACAACCGATTAGCCCGAAAGAAGAACTCGAAAACAGCGATTGTAGCAACCGCTCGGAAGCTGCTGGTTTCAATGTATCATATGCTGGACCGTGAGGAGGTGTACGATCCACCAGGGGTGAGTGCCTGAGCGCCGCCGGGGCGGCGCTCATTGGCCGGTTGGTGGTAACGTTAGCGACTGCTCTCACTACCAAGAAGTCTCCCGCCTGATGGCTGTTACAGTAGCCATCGGTTCGCCGGTTGTCGATTCTACGCTCGAAAATTACAGCAAGTCCTCGTCGCCCGAAGAATTATCTTAGCAAACGTGGTTTGTTTAACCAGCAGAATTTCCATAGGTGAATAGCTATTGAATCATAGTTAGAGTGGCTCACAGAGCGGTTCTATATTGGCGATGGCGAACATGAGGACGATCTCACGAAACTGTCGATACCAGCCCAGCGCTCGCACGGCGTCGCCGAGCGAGCGCTTCGTCGTTGAGTAGGAAGTTTCGGCCATCCAGCGCTGTGAGTAGCCTTTTGCCCGGATGAGCGCGTTATGTCCTACCGTGAGTGGTCTCGATCCACGTTGTAAGATGAGCGGTTCGACACCGAGCGCATAGAATTCGTACTTGGTGTGCCAGTTGTGGAAGGCTTTGTCAGCCGAGACGGACAGCAGGTCGTCCGCCGGAACGCGGACGACCTGCGGCCCAGTCTTCGTATCGTGTTTCCACCGTGCTGAGATATGCACGTCGAGAACAGCGAGTGAGTCTACATCGGTTAATGTCGTCACTTTCAGCGTCTGCACGTCACTTCCAGACCGCTGGCGGTAGTACGAGGAGGCTGAGCGGCGATCGAAGAACGTACTGTCGAGAGCTGCGTGACCAGACTGCGGGTGTTGCTGCGCTGAAACGCGCAGCAACGCCCGCCACACCCACATTTTGAGACGGTCGAACGATTTGTAGATCGTGGTGAACTCAGGAAGATCGTCTCGGTCTAAGCCGAGCACATCACGAATCTCGGTCATGTACTTCAGCCGATTCGGCGTTTCATGGTAGCTGTGGCCGTCTTCGAGCCGGAAACAGTGCAGAACGACGTGCACCCAGCGGGCGAACCCGCCGCTGGCGGGCTCGCCCGCGTGCTTCCCCAACGCTTGTTTGGCTAGGTGGCGACACTGCTCAACGAAGTCGAGGAGATCGACTTCCATAGGTCAGAATCGATTTCCTCGGCTTCGCCCTTCTAACCCGTGATATCAGCCGATTGGATCGCTATTCAACACGGCAGAATAAACAGACTTACTTATCGAATCGAGTTCTTCTACCATAACTCACTCTGAATTGAATAAACGATCCTCCCTACGATTGTTACTTAGAGCTATCGCCGAATAATCGTCCCCACAGAGAGGATGGCTCTGAAGCGCTGTCACAGTCAGACATCGTCTCGGCTTGTCCTTCTCGAGTCTGCTCTATCTCTCGGTTACGCTCTGCAAGTTCGCTTTTGAGATCCTCAACCGTTGCCTCAAGGTAATCGATACGCTCATTTTTCTGTTCGAGGGTAGCCTCGAGTTCGTCGACACGGTCGGTCAATAGCCGATTTTTCTCGACCAGATACGCACGATTCTGATTCCGTTCCGATTTATCACCGGTGTCAGCGGTCGACGACTCGCTCGTTCTGGGAACAGATTTGGTTGATGCCTCTCGAGTATCGGGATCGTAGAACTCAGAGGTACTCGCAACCGCTCGCTCGATGGTCTTCTCGCCGTACGTAGAGCTGTCAGCGTAGTGGACTTCATCCCACTTGTCTCGGAGCAACCCCGATTGGCGGAAGAGTCGGTCCATTTGCTGTTGATCATCGCCAGTCCAGAACGCCAGCAGACAACACAGTGCCATATCCGCTTCTGACTGACTCTCGTAGCCGGCAGTCGAGCCACGCCACAACCGCTCGAACTTCTCGCCGTTCGATGCATTCCGCGCTCGCTCGAGCAGATCCTTGTCCTCGAGGTCGACATCGGTATGGGCTGCACTGCCCGTCGTTTCCGTCTCGTCCCCAGTGCGACGGCTCACAGATTCATGCTCTGGATCTGGTTCGGGGTCTTGGACGTACTCACGGTGGATCGCTACCAGTGCGTCCTGTCGACGTCCGACACGAGATGGCGTGTCCTCAAGGCGGTCGCCGGTAACAGTAAAAAACCGAGCTGTGTCGTATAGTTCGATACTTCCTCGACGGTTCCGACCTAGAGGTAACTCTCCTTTGATGAGCACATGATACCCAGTGCCCGACGGAGAGATTTCCGTATAGGAATCGAGGCGCTCGATGATATCCAGCGCTGTTTCGTCGACGTCGCCGCTTTCGGGATCTCGACAGTCATCCAGATCCACGCCGACGATTGGATCGTCGTCGGTAAAGACGAAGCCGATGCCATCGGCGTTCCCTGTGTCAGCGTACTCGAGCGCTGTCTCGAACGACGCCCATGTTTCGGGATCCGTCGATGACGCGAACGCATCACTGCCTGGCGTCACTGGTATCTTCGTTGGCTTCCCATCCCGAAGTTCTTCTTTCCAGCACACCCACTGGTCACGATCTCGCAAATCTGCTGGGAGTACTGTTCTATCGAATGATGGTGTAGAACTCATTGGCAATACCCCCGAGGGGCACTTACTGAGTCCCTCGAACAAACTATATCAGAATATGGATAGAAGTGCCAATTCTGTGTATGGTGTCTAAGCTGCCTGTCCCCACATCGTTCTGCGGGATGAACCCAGTGTAGACTAGTTGGTTGTGGATCGAATTTGTGCGTGGACAGCGCTTCCGTCATGCGATTCTGGCTGGACACCCATGTCCATGCAGTTTGTGTGGCCGCCCAGTCTGCGTGGACAGATGATTGAGATGTGCAATTATGGCTATCCAAGGCCCTGTACTGGGCAGTACTGTAGATTGAGTACCACCGGCAGCGAACGACTGCTGAGATACGATTAACATGTGTCATATGGATGGTAGGTCTCATTGATCGAGCAGCGCGTTCCCCTCCTGTGTCAGGGTCAGACCGATGTAGAACTGGACACGCTCTCCGTCTACTCTAGACCGATCGGTCTCGAGATCAACGACGTTCCGTAATTTCCGGGTGAACCAGCCCTTGGTCGTTCCGTCAATGTTCTGCTGGTCAGTCCAGGTAGCATAGGCCTGAAACAGATTGTCCTGCGGCACCCTTGCACCCTCAACCTGCCTGACGTACATCGCGGTGAACGCTTCGACACCGTCCCCATCAGGATCGATGTCCACTGTCGCATTCGTAGCTGGTGGATCAGATTCTACCGATGGTGATGACGAACCCTCGCCAAAATCTGCCACCGTACCAACGGCTTGAGGCGACTCAACTGTAGATTCACTGGGCCACAGATTCTCGCGATCTGGATTCTCGGGTAGCGGATACGTTTCTCCATGCTGGAAAAGCAATGGATCACCGTCGGGTGGTAGAATCACCACGAGATAACTGTCTCGTGAATAGTCTGCGTTAGGGAGATCGGTGGCTGGGATGAACGGTCGTTTGATTGGCGTCCAATCCTGTTTGAAGTCGGCTTTTGAATCGTATACATGACTCTCACCAGTCTCATAGACGGTGTACTGTCCGGTTTCCCGGTCGTGACTGTAGTACGCCGGAACGCTATCCTTCGAAAGCGGTCTATCGTCTGGAACGCGGGCCAACTCTATTTCACCATCAGATAGAACACGGTCCTCGCCCTCACGAATCCAGACCGTCCGATTTGACTCGGATATGCGTGGCCGAACAGCGGTTACGCCACCGTGAGCTGTTGCGCCACCGCCAAACGTCACGATCTCATCGCAATTATAGAACTGCTCTGTCTCGTCCGCTCGTTCGCGCAGTGGCGGCAACAGGATGTTCTCGACCCGCTTAGCCCACTCAGTCTCAGGGTCACCGGGACGGACAACGAAGATCGGAATTCGCTTCTCCTCGTGAGCGCGTTTGAGATTCTGCAGGACCTTCGCGGGACGGTCAGGCGTCGTCGTCTCGGCCTCGATATTGAACACACCGTCGTGGACTGGGTGCGTCGCAGTGGCGTCAGGTTGTTCGCTCCCGTCTTGCTCAAGGATTTCGACACTGAACCCGCGTTCGGTAAGCGCTACCTCAGTATCCATGAGCAATGCATCGTGGCCGGCCCCGCCGGCCGATCTGACGGTTCCTGTCTCGGGTTGTACCTGTGTTTCTCCCTCGTCAGTGAGGCGAACAACGATCTCGTCATCCTGCAGGTCAACGTCGATCAATCGCGATGCGTCACGCACGTCGGGCAAGTCTTCGTGTGCATAGTCAACCTCGAACTCGAGTTCGCTATTCTCGAGTCGCACAGACAGTTCCTCATCGACAGCCGTGACATCGATCCAGCCGTTTTCCGTTCGCACGCCCTTCCGGATTTGGACCGTGCGAATTGCGTCGGCCATCGTCTCGTCGAGTATCTTCGTCGGATTGGCTGCCTCGTTCGCGTCGCTGTAGATGAGGTTCCGGAGGATCTCAGCATCTGTCAACGGTTCCGTCCCGTAGCGGTCCAGGCTCTGCTCGATGACGTCATCGACTGCATCAGCTGTCCGAAGCGGAGGATACGGCGGGAACGAGTTGAGGAGGACAGGTTCGGAGTACCGACCGCCGTCAAGAGGCAGTTTCGTCCAGGCCTGATACTGATCAGTCGAGATAAGGTCCTCCGCTGTATAGCCCTGGAACCGTTTCATCAGGAGCTGGGCGTCGTCGACATCGTTGACCGAGAACGCAAGGAGGTTATCACAGTTGTTCTGCATCGCTTTCAGTGTATCCTCATCAAACTGCGAGGGATACTGAGAAGCGAGCGTCACCGATAGTCGCATCGATCGAGCCCGGGCCAGCATCGACTCGATATCAAGATTGTCGCTCGCGATATCGTCGAACTCGTCACACACGACGAAATAGGGGTCTGGATCGGTATCCCGTTCGTACGACCGGTGCTGAATGGCACTCCAGAGGTTGCGCATCACGCCAAGCGTGACCATCTTCTTGATGTCTGTGTTCTCGACAGGCGTTCGAACGATGACGATCCGGTCGTTGTCGATGATGTCTCGGAAGTCGATCGTACTGTCTCGATGGGCGATGATCCGGCGGATCACCGAATTTTCGACCCACGACTTGATCCGTTTCAGGAGTGGCCGGACCGTCTCTTCTTCCATGTTCGCGATCTCGAGACAGAACTCCCGGATATAGGGATTCTCAACGTCGAGTGCGAAATCTTCGCGTCGTTCGGCGTTGAGCAACGTGAAGTACATATCGATGACCGAGAACGGTTTCTCCGATTTCATCATCGCACGAGCTATCGTCTCGGTAATCGCCTCCATATTGATGCCCCAGTAGTCAGACGTGTCGAAGACCGCTTTCAGATTCTCGACCCGACCTTCGATCTCGTTCTCGAGTTCCTCGATCGTCTCACACTCGGGCACCTCGAGGAAATTCATCCCGACCGTCTTCTCGTGCGTTGTCGATCCGGGCTCGATCCAGATCACGTCCTCGAGACGGTTTTCGGGAAGCTTCCTGAGGAGTTCGCGCGAGTCACGGCCTTTCGGGTCGAAGTAGACGAACCCATAGCCCGAATACGCCCACTGGACCATCATATTCAGTAACGCCGTGGTTTTCCCGTAGCCCGTGGTCCCCGTAATCCAGATATGGCGAAAAAGCGACTCGAAGCGAAGCGGTGCTTCACGGAACCCCCGTTGTGGATCTTCATCGTAGCCGATCCAGAGCGGGACAGCAGATGAATCTGGATCGGCACCTGCCTCGAACATCTCGCGGATGTACGATCCTGCGACGGTGCCTTCACTGTCTGTATCAGATATTACAGACTTCCCACCGACGAAGGTCGTGTCTCGTTCGACGATATCATACGGTTCACCGAATCGAGATTGGAGAGCAGATGGTGACTCGGACAGTGATTTCTCCTCTTCGATGGCTCGTGTTCCTGAATTTGTCTCTCTACCTTCTCCCGCTGACGACTCAGCGAATTCGGTGCGATCGAAGAAGCGGTCAAATACCATCCTGTCCTCTCGTGGCAACGTTCTGGTGGTTGGAACTGCTACGATCGGCGGCTTGATCGTATTGCCCGACGTCAGCAGGGACTCGATCACCACGTTGCGTATATCGCCAGTCGATGTTCGGTGTCTCGATCTCCGCATTTGGGATGTGGGCAACGCCCGCGAGTTCATCGACGGTCATGATCATGTGCCGATCAATCCAGTCCCGATTGCTCATTCGCTGGACGAACCGTCGAAGTCGGTTGGCCCGCTTTCGTTTCCTGCGATGCCAGACCGGGATATCGTCGAGCCCCTGCTCGGTGACCGCGTTGTAGTACTTCCTGAACATGCCTGCAACACCGCGCGCCCGAGCCTCGGCTTCGTCCTGCTCCGACGACGCTGTGAGGACCCGGATGTTGACGTGAAACGCCTGTTGGCCGCGTTGCTGTTCGATCGTCTTCGCTGCTTGCTTGTCCTTCGCGCTTGCCGGTCTCGTCCGTGGATTGAGCCAGCCGACGGATGTTCCCTGGCAGAGGGCGTATGCGAGTTCGTCGACGCTATTGTGTTTGAATCGATCGCCGTCGGTCCAGGACCGTTTTGCAGGTCGGAAGACGACCTGAGTGACGACCGTACTATCGTCAAGCGACAGCATCTCGCTCGTGATCTCGCCGTATGGATCCGTCTCAAAACCTTCGCTGTTATGATGGCGTATCGGGTAGTAGGGGATCTTCTCCATCTCGAGCCAGGCCCCAGCGACGTACTCGTCAGGCTCGATGATGGGGAACGCATGGCCATCCTCGACGCGGAAGACCTCGCTGTTGGCGTAGTTGTTCCCGACGCGGCGGCGGAACTTGTCGGCAGCTGCGTCGGTGGCTGCGTGCATATAGAAGCAGATCTTTCCCTCGTCGAACCAGACCTCGAACGAGTGGTGATCGCTCGTGTTCTTCCCGCGGAAATTGGTGGTCACGTCGTGGACTGACTGGAGCAATCCGGCTCCATCCACGACTCCCTCGTTCTCTTTGTAGGGACGGATCCGCAGCAACGTTCCGGGGGTGTCCCCTTGCCGTTGCACGAACGGTTCTCCGCCTTCGAAATCGAGTTGCGTTGCCTCGTACTGTGGCGAGGAATGGAACACCTCCGTGAGCCGCCCAAACGGAGACATAGCGTTAGTCGTCACCCCCTGTTTCGGTGGTCTTTCGCTCGGTCGATGATGGTGACTTACCACCATCTGCCTGGACACGCGCTTCGTCAGCATCGGTTCCATCAGACCCCGTCTCGTCCGAGGCGTCCTCGAGCGCCTGATCCACGACCGCTTCGAGGACCTCCTCTTTGGACAACTCTCCCTCGAGGACATCTTGTGCCTCGGCTGTAGTGAGATCGAACCGTGTCGCGAGCGCGTTCTTCCGGGCTTCCCTCTCGACAAACTCTTCGAAGGCGAGCAGTTCCGCTGGTTCGTCGCTAATCGATTGCTCGATGAATGTTCGATCGGCGGGTTCGTATTCGATAACACGCGTCTCGAACTCGTCGGCGATGACGTGCAGCGGATACGTTCCATGCTCCTCGACGCGGACGAGCGACTGGCTGTACCCGAGATCCTCTTTCCCGGCATCGGCACTTCTGACGTACCGGCGTTGTTCTTCCGTCAAGCCGATTTTGTCAGCTGTCCCATCGTCCAGATCGGGGAGCTTGTGGAAGACCTTGATCGGACACATGCCGATGATTTTCTCTGCTTGGTCGGTTTCGTAGAACTCCTGGGCTGTCTGGGAGAGCAACACCATTCGAAGGCCTGCGTGACGCTGGTGACGGAACGCCGTCTCGAGGAAATCGAGATTCGCCTGATCCTCGAAGAGATAATGTGCTTCGTCGATCGCCAACTCCACGTTCCGATCAGTGTTTTTCGCCTGCTGGTAGATCGTCGACAGCAGCAACTGCATCAGGAACGTCTGGCGGTCGATCCCCGATGCACTTCCCTCGATCTGGCCGAGATCGATATAGACGACTTTGTTATCGCCCTCGAGGATGTCGATCTCGGAGCGATGTGAGAGGTTTTCGTAGGCACCGCCTTCCCGGAACGGCTGGAACGCGATTGCAAGTTCATCTGCGTACCGAGCAGCGCGTTCGCGAGCCGAGGCGGAGTCTGCGATATTGTGTTCGTCGGGGTTCTCCGCGATACCACAGAGGATTCGGTGGACGTCTTGCATCGTCGGTGAGTTCGCCGGCGTATGCGTCGAGACGTCGTCCTCGACGATCCCTGCCTGGCGATAGACCTCATCGATTACATACGAGAGGACGCCCGTTTCGGCTCCGAGATCGATATCACGAGCGTCGAGAAAGTTCTCGAGCACAGCGGCAACCTCGTCTTTCTTCGCTGACAGTGGTGAGACCCCATCAGTTGATTCGAGGACGTGTTGTGGCGTCTCTCTGATCTCGAGTGGATTCAATTTGGTCTCGCCACCGACGGTAATCGTTTTTGCGTTCAGGGCATCTGCGATGCCACGGAAGCCACCGACGGGATCGACGAGGACGAGCATGGTATCGTTGCGGCGTTTCATCATCCGGAGATGGCGCATGATTCCGCCGAACGTCTTCCCGGCACCGGGCATGCCGACGACGAGTTCGCTGTGGCCGGTCTCGAGGTCCCACGGATCGATCCGAATCGGTGACCCGTTGTGGCCGTGATAGCCGTACTCGATACCCTCGTCCATCATCAGGTAATTCGACGAGAAGGGGAACATCGCGCCGATCGCCTGATTCGTCAGCGTCGACATCCGGTCGCGACCGAGTTCATTCGTCCCGAGTGGCGAGACCGTTGCAAGCCCGCGTTCCTGCCACCGACTCGCGACTTTGAGCGTACAGTTCGCCGGGGCATCCTTGATTATCGACCGCAGGCGCGTCGTCTGATTGTCGAGGGCGTGTTCACTGTCGGCCGCCAGTCGAATGAACACGCCACTGCGGTAGAACGAAGCTTTGTTCGCTCGGACGAGTGATCGCATGTACTTCGCCTGATCGATGTCCTCCTGGAGATCCTCGGCTTTGAGGCTGTGCGAGTCGTGTTGGTTGATCTTCAAATCTGAGATCCAGTCCGCCATCATATCTTGTGCCGACTGGCTGTCGAACGGATCGAGATGGATGCTGATGTCCGTCTGCAAGTCGGTTTCAAGCAACAGTCGCTCGAGAAGACCGTCCGACGGCTCTTCGGGGAACTGTTCGATCCAGAACGTTCGGACGTAGGTTTCGTCGTTGATCACGGCGTAGGTTGTCTCCCAATCGACTGTTGACGGAGCGATAACCGACTGGTGCATCGTCGATGGTTCAGGCAATTGATCCTCAGCAGGAATCGAGTGTCCATCGTCTGCGTCTCTGTCATCAGTATCTTCTGGAGATTTGCTCGAGTTCGTTTGTGAGCCGTCGTATCCAGTGGAATCGAGCGTCACTGCCCCATCATTACCCATTTCGCGGGAGACAACCGGCAGCGTACCGAGTGCCTTCGTGAAATCGTCGTATTCCTCCGGTTGGCACGTCCAATATTCCTTCGTGAGACGAGCAAGGTCCGAGGCGTCGACGGGACTAATCGAACACCGATATAGCGATGAGCCACCGCGGCGAAGCTGTGTGAGTCTGGACTCGAGTCGCTCTTCTTTGAGCTGCTCGCGCTCGGCTTCGGAGAGGCCATCCGACTGAAATCGCTCGAAAAGACGCCCAATGATGGGTACTCCAGCGAGATAGGCGAGAACACTATCACCCGTCTCGTCGAACTGTCCGATGTCATCGTCGGTGACTGCGGTGATGAGGTAGTACTCGCGGATCGTCGTCGTAGTCGAATCGAGATCACCGTTATCTGTCGTGTTCGCGCCAACGTATTCCTCGAGAAGCCGCTTCAAAACCGGTCGCGACCGAACGTCAGCATCTCCGAGTCGGTCACGATGTGCCCGGACGACATCGTCCGCATCCACTTCTCGACTGGTGATGTAGACCTTCACCGGAAAATCGAGCGTCGAGTTCGCGAATTCCGAGAGCGACTGGACGGCTTTCGCCCACGCATCATCGTTCTCGAGAGCCATGTTTGCTGGTTCGACTTTCATCGCACCGACGAGTGCGCCATCCGTACGTTCGACAGCGTGGGGATAGACACGCTGCAAACGAGTCAAATACCGGATCTCGTTGCTATCTTCATCGCCGTGGGTGTACTCCTTGTTCTTGATCGCCCAGTTGAGGCGAGCGACGAGCCACTCGGTGAGCCAGAGATAATTGGGTTTCACCTTGTGGAGCAAGAACAGCAGCGTCGTGAGTACGATTCCAAGTCCAAGTATGGGAATCGTCAGTGCTGCCGGAACGAACGTCGCTGCAATGACGGTGACGAACGCCACCGTGAGGAAGAGCATGAGCTCGCCGATCGTGTACCCCCTAAAGAACGCCGTTGTTCCACCCAGCGACTGGTGGATCTTTCGTGCGCTATACTCGCTGTCCGCTGTGTTTGTGCTCATTGGAATCACCACCGCGAGACCTTCTGTTTCGTGTTTTTGAATCCGCGCTTCGCTCGAGTCGATGCTTTCTGACCGGCATTCCGGGCGTCTTCGGCGGCTTTATCCCGCATTCGGCCATACTCCGATTTCCGAACTGTGTTGTACTGGCCGACGTGGGTTTTCGTCGCTTGAGCCGAAGAGCCGAGTTTGTATGCCTTCGAACCGCCGCTTCCGATGGTCGTTTGACCACTCTTCGTTACTGCGCCAAACTGGTTGTCCGCGTATCCTCGATGGACGTTTCGGGCACCTCTGACAGCTGACCCAGGAGCGCTTTTGGCTTTCCTCGCCCCGGCTGCAGCCGCTGCAGGGTTTGACGAATAGGCACCTCTCTGGGCGATGGTTCGCATCGCCGGACTGCTCCAGTAGACCGTCAGAAGCATCGCAATAACTGCTGCAGGGATTAGCGTCAACCCAATGAACAACGAGAAAAGTTCGCTTTGACCGAGAGTCTCAACTCCACCGATCTCCCATCCAATTCGGAAAAGTAGTGCGGCCGGGATTCCTGCAAGCACTAAGCCAGGATAAATCCCAGCTGCTCGGCGAGCCATGTTTGCAGCTGGTGTAAATGGCCAGATTTCAACAGCCCAAACGACACCAAGTAGCGGCATCGTAACCGTTAACACAAATATTCCGACCCAACGGAGAGCAACGATGAATCCTGCGATGACTAACAAGGCGTTCGATATACCAACCATCGCTAGAATCGAAAATGTCCCTCCAAGAGTGGCCTGAATTAGACCCCCAAGCCCCGCTGACATTTCTTCAATTGGAGCGATCGTCATTCCAATCGCGTTGATGAATTGTAGCGGAATGGACACTAATGGGAACCAGACAAACGTTCCCATAAACACTAGAATTAGACGTCTGAGAAGGTGTTTTCGTCGGTATTCGCTCATAGAACCAGATCGAAGTCCGATGAACGAGAGAGCAATAACCACCAACATAATTGTCAGTGGGAGAATGTATGCTAAATACACGTCCTGGTACAGACTTGTCCAGGGTTCTTCGCTTGGAGTACCAACGACAATATACTGCGAATCCGAAACGGGTGCTGGAACACCGACAATTGGGCGTAATAGGGCTTCATAGACGTTGTTTACGAGATTGAGAAGTGCAGAGGCGATATCATCCAAAACGTTAGTTATTGCGTTTTCGACTTCCTCTTGAAGCCATCCCATCTAATTCCCACCTCCGTTCGATTGTGATGCACCTGAACTCCCATTTACGATTGAGAGGTTACACGACTGCCCTCCGCTGTACTTGATCTGCTGTGTATAGGTTGGGTTATCACCAATCTGAACGACAGCCATCACCGTCATCGGCTCTGTTCCTAATTCGCTGCAATCGAGCGAACCAGTTGCACCGCCAGTCTGATAGATTTGGCTAACTGAATACACGGTAGTCTTGCCGGCCGGGAGTCGTGTTTCATGGTAGTATGAGATCGTGTCATCCGTCCCAAGCTTCGCAGCCGGCGCTCCCTTCCACCGGAGTTCTGTGAGCATTGAAGGAATCGTCCCTTCATTCTCGATAACGACTGCCGCATATTCGTCCCATACAGGCGAATTCTTGTCCCACTCCATGTCGGGATTTTCCGCCGCCCAGAGGACGTCTGTAATCGTACAGTCGGCCTCGAGCGTGATCGTCGTTTTTTCGATCGTCTCGTCTTCATCGAGGGCGACCAATTCGTACTCACCAGTGGAGAGATCATCGGTAAACCGGCCCAGAATTTCGAACGATGTCTTGGTTTCTCCGTTTGCGAGACGCTGTTGGTCAGCCAGTTCTCTGTTCGGATCGATGAGATTGATGGACTCGACGGAGGTACCGTCGGCAACTTCAACTTCGAGATGAGTCCCGTTCATCTCGATAGAGGCGAACACGTCACTGCCGTCAGCGCTGAGCCCATTTCCGCCGGACGTATCATCGGTATCGTCTGATCCAGACATACAGCCGGCAAGCACAGTTGTACCAATGCTGAGGCTGGCAAGGACTGATCGGCGAGCGATTCGACTAGTGTCTGTCTTTGGGTCTTCTGTCATGGTTTGTCTCGGAGTCCAAGGAGCGCACCGCCAGTCAGATAATCAAAGCCATAGACGGCCAGCGAGACTGGGATGAACAAGAAAATCGTTACAATGACTAACTGGACGAGCCGCTGAAAGTCGGGATAGTCTGGGGATGGCGCGACGCGATCCTCCGAAGCGGAGTACAAGCGGCCTCCATGCCACCATTCTTTTGGAACGTATGTCCCATCGACGAGTGACGTGTACTGGCCGTCGAGTTCGAGAACGGCCACGCCGCTTGCGTTCACAGGTACCGACTGATTTCCAATTTTGACTCGACCAGTCGGTATTGGATCACCAGTAGCGGGATCCGTGACCGTCGCTCGAACGCGGGTTCCGGATGCATCCGCTTCGAGGATGGTTAGCTCGAGGTTCGATTTGTGAACCGTGCCGCCGTCTTCGAGAGGAATCGTCTGTGACTGTCCACGAACGATTCCGTGGACAGTCACCTCGTCGACAGAATCTGCCGGGAGCGTATCTGATCGGACCGCGATTGATGTCAAGTGTACATACCGATCGACTGTTTCAATGCCGACCACGTCCGGGAGGGATGGTCCGCCCTGTTCAAGGCCCCATACTTCTTCGATGACCAGCGGTGGCTCAGCATCGTCCGTCGCCTTGCTCGGCATGTCCGGTCGCTTCTGCGTCGGGAGTGCGTGGATCTGGGCTGGACGGACAGATGAATTCCTGCGGGTAGTGTCCGTTTCCGTCCGAGAGACCATCGTATGCCAACCGTCAATTCCGGCGGAGTAGAATCGCCAGTTCCCACGGAGTCGAGCATCGTCGCTGACCTCAATTGCCGACCACGTCGTTCCTGGATGAATGGCGATTCCAGTTCGATTCTCGTTGTTTTCGAACGTAACCCGCCTTCCAACGCTATCGGTAAACCGGTTGACAACCGTGTGACGGGAATCGGCCGCTCTTAGCCGTTCATCCTGATACTCGGTTTCCGTCTCCCACGACCCGTCACAGCGATCCGCAGTGCTATCGTACTCATCGCACGTCCCGATGTCGTGGCGAAGCTTCGCAGATATTTCGACCGCGACAGAGAGGTTTTGCGTTCCTGAGAGACCACTGTACTCGAAGGTGGATCGGTGACTCGTGGTAGAGTCGATGACCCGACCGTTTGCTCGCAGTTCGACACGTTCAATCCCCGATTCCAGGACCGTCCATTGCTCTCGGGTCGATCCGTTAGTGTCGTCGTCTGGAGACTCGATTCGATAATCGGTTACCGCGAGCACGTCACCATCGGGGGCGATGTATTGGGTGGAGTGGTTCCTCGAGTGTACCACCGTCGAGGGCTGGATCGCAAAGATGCTGACGTACACATCCTGAATGGAGAGCCCATTCTCGAGTTGTGCCCCCTCGGGATGGACTGACGTTTCCGTATCACCTGGGTCGAAGTCCTGAAAATCGCCGTGATTCCAGGTTTCGACGTCTTTGGGTGGCTCGTCGAACGCGACATCAGTCGATCCTGCGAGCTTGGTGTTGAACTCTTTCCGTGAGGACGTGTTATTTGTGAGTAGCCCCCTCGAGCCGAGCCCCCGATCGAGGTCTTCCGACCATAATAGTGGGAATTGTGTCTCGTTCACGCCGTATGCAGGTCCGTCTGCAGGGATTACAGAACTCGAGTTCGAGTTCGCCTCGTTGGGAGTCGCCCCAGTTGGCAAGCTACCGATCCATCCACTGGTGGCGAGAACGGTAAGTGCAAGTACGAGTGCGCGTACCGTCGTCCGTTGGGGTCGGTCAAGCAACACGGCTGGTAATCAGAACGGTTTCACGCAGTCAGAGAAGCCAAAGCCCATCTGACTTCCGACTTTGTCGATGAGTTCGGGTGAGATGAGGGCGAGGACAATGATGCCGAATCCGATGCCCGACATCACCAGGCTCTCTTTGGCTTTGGTCTTCTTCTCTGGATTACCACCAGCGCGCATGTACGACAGGCCAGCCCGACCAACGTAGAACCCAGTTGCGGGGAGTCCAAGCCCAGCAACGGCACCGAAGACGATGCCAATCCCCGTCTCGACACCGGTTCCACAGTAGACGTCACCCACGCTCGACTGGGCAGCTACTGATCCAGAAACGAGACCGAGGAACGACACCCACATGGCAAGTGTGGTTGCCACCGGTACGACTCGTCTCCATGCTTGTCGGGCTCTAGTCAGCAAATCATGGTGTTCCGGCGATGATTCTGTCGACTTACGTGATGTATCTGTGTGCATTGGTGCAGATATCTGTCCACGATGATTCGAACAACTGCTCAAAGGCTACACTCACAGTAGTCGCTCCGATCCAGTCATTGAACTCCATTCCAAGACAACGAAAAGCAGTCTCGGCGGAGGGCGGCTGTTCGGCCAGTGCATCTTGTAATCTAACGGAGGACGCTATTGGACCGATTTGCGAGAGGCATGATACTGTGTTAATCAGAGGGGTGGTAGTGTCCATATTGAAGGTAACTTCCATTTATTGTTTTATACATTCATTATCATAGAATAGTTATTGCCAGCCCCATATAAAATTTCCTATGGGCCTTACTAATGGTGTTTATTTAAGCCCACAAGCGTTACTGGAAATTCTAGAACCAAAAACGTATGCCAGAAGTGATAGTTGAACCTTCTAAACGAAAAGCAGCGAGAGTTCCCCGTCCCACCGTGGGCGGGGGTGAAGCGCGTAAGCTTCTTGGTGGTTTGCTCCGCGTTTTCGTATGGAACCCACTGTTAACAACCTCGCAAAACCCGCGCACCCACCTCGGGGTAAGACGCGGTGCGCCGGGCCTGTGTCGCGCCCTCGTGAAGTGGCGGACGCCCACGGACACACCCGCCACGGCGGCAACAGACGCCCTCTGTTGCGGTGGCAGACGCGGTGTATTCGGGTATTACTGGTTCCACGCGAGTCCCCGTGGGGACGAGCGCGGGCGAAATTACAGTCGCTCCCGGTCGTTCCGCTGGCCTCGTGCCAGAGACCACGGCGAAGCCACGGGCCACCGCGCCCGTGGTACTTCACATACGAGATACGTAGCGTTCGAGTGGCCGGCCCAGTCGGTCTCGATTACCTGCACCTGCTTGACCTCGGGAAGGTCATCGCCAAGATTCTCGAACAGCCGGAGACCCTCTCCGAAAAAGATCGGAACGAGGGCGAGATGGAACTCGTCGAACAGTCCGGCCCGAAGGCATTGCTGGGTGACGTCCGCGCTGCCGACCACCATAACGTTCTGCTCACCTGCCGCCGATTTTGCCTCCTCCATGGCCCGCTCAAGCCCGTCGGTGACGAACTCGACCGTCAATCCGCCTTCCGACTGTCCTTTGGGCGTCTCCTCGAGCGGGTGATGGGTCAGAACGAAGATCGGCACCTGATACTCGTATCCGGTCAGATCACCCTCGGCCATTTCGTAGGCACTTCGTCCCATAACGACCGCACCGGTTGAGTCGATCGACTCCTGAAGGCCCTCGTTGTCTTCGAACGCGATGAGATCAGGATACAACGGGCTCGCATCGCCGTGCCGGTCGGCGACGAATCCGTCCAGCGACATCGTTATCCCAGTAATTACGGTCATCTGGATCACTCAGTGTACGACGCAAAATAGCATAGGGATTGCCGACAGGGTCTCGAATACCCGGCGATCACACGCAGGAAGCCGGAGCGGTTCAGCTGACGGTGAGCGACCGAATCCCCACTGGAACCTGTCCTGCATCGGTCCACGTCCCATCCGATTCGCGGCTGATGAGGCGGCCGTCGTTCGTGCCGGCCAGTACAGTCCCGTCGACGGACGTCCACGCGAGGACGACTTCCTGCGACTCTCCGGGATACGAGACCGCCTCGAACGTCTCGCCGGTGTCCGTCGACTCGACCAGTATCCCGTCCGCACCGTTCTCCCCACTCCACGTCCCCGGCGAGCTTCGGGCAGCTGCTGCATAGAGCCGGCCATCGAGCGCGAAAGCCTCTCGGAAGTACCGATGATCGAGTACCGTATCGAGGCGCGTCCAGGACTGTCCCACATCGCGTGTTCGGTAGAGCCCATCGCCGGTCGACACGACGTACTCGTCGGAACCGAGGATGAGCACGTGGTGAACGTCGTCGTCGACGTCCTCACGGCGCTCGGTCCAAGTTTCGCCTCGATCCTCGCTGACGTGGACGCCACCGACTTCGACGCCGGCGGTCACGCGGTCGGGCGTCTCCGGATGCACGCCGAGACTCCGGACGTGGGCCTCGTTGCGGTGGCGCGGCGTATGCCACTGGTCACGCGACGGAAGGTCCTGAAAACCCTCGAGTTCGTCCCACGTCTCGCCGTCGTCGGTCGACACGTAGAGATGCGCCGGATGGGTCCCCGTGTAGAGGCGCTCACCATCTGAACTCGCAACTACCGAGTAGACTTCTTCTCGGGGGACGCCGAGGTCTTCCCACGTTTGCCCCTCATCTACCGACCGGTACAGCCCCGACTTTGTCGCGGCGAAGACGCCGTCGACAGCGGGAAACGTGCGGACGCGAGGCGTATCACCGCTGTCGAGCACTTGCTTAGCGTCCTCGACGGGGACAGCGTCGGTGCGGTAAACGCCGTCTCGAGTGCCGATGAAAATGGCCATGGCGGGGATTCGTTCGCCTCCTGATTAACTTCCGGGTGCCCACCATGGATAGCTGTCGTCACTCGAACGCGAACCGACCACATCGAAGTCAATTAACCAACAAGGATCACTCATTCTGGCTAGTGTTGGTTAAGTTTAGCCGCTCTTATGTAGAGCTGGGGAATGCCCCACGGTTACACTGTGATGGCTGATCTCAAGAGAATATGTCTCAGCCAGCATTCGGGAAGATGCTGCAACAGCTCGTTGATCTTGGAGTGATTGAACTGCAGACGAAGCCGCTCGATGATCAAATCGAGCGGCGACTCAAGAAATTCTGGGAGCAGGCTCCGTGTCCAGAATGCGGTGATCCAAGCATCCAAACGTGGCCGTCATCGAATCGTGTTATCTGCCGAAGCTGCGGGTTCAAGCCGGTTTGCACCTACGGAACACCGTTTCACGAGAAGCACCTCTCCAGTGGTGAGGTGCTTCTCGCATTCATCCTCTATGCCGACACGCTGTTGAGTATCTCGAAAATTGCGACACTGCTCGATCGAGCGTACAAGACCGTCTACTACTCGCCATTCGAGAGGTCGAAGCCGCGGTTCAGCGAGGCTTCCCGGTCGTCTGGAACCAGTTCCAGCAGGAAATCGACGGACCGGTACAAATCGATGAATCCAGCAGCGTCTGTTCAGGATACAAAGGCCAAGACCCGCCGCGGGACAGCCGTCACCGCGGCGGGTCGTCTCGATCAGGACGCTCGCGCTGGCGTGGACGACACGGCGACCAGATAACGCTCGTCGCGGCGTGCCGCGACGTGCTACGGGTTGTTCACGGCCAGCTTGGCATCAGTTACGAAACAGACCTTGATCCAGTAATACAGGAGGCTGAAGACCTCTCCCAGCCGCTGGGAGAGGTCTGGACTGATGGTCTCCAAGCGTATCGGCGGATGGAGTACACTCACCAGATCGTTGTGCACGACGAGACGTACGTCTCGCCTGACGGTGTCCATATTAACCAGGTTGAGTGCCTCTTTTCACTCATCAAACCGTGGCTACGGAAGTTCCGCGGCCTGTCCAAGCACGGCTTGGAGCAGGCCGCTCACACATTTGGAATCATCCGTTCATTGAATCTCGCTGGCGCATCCCTCGTAAGCGTCATCGACTGCCTTGCTATGGGGGCATTCCCCAGCTCTACATAAGAGCGAGTTTAGCCAAGCCAGCAAACGGCTGTTCCTATAGCTGGTCTCAATCTCGGTGACCCAGACCCGCAAGAACCCATCTCTCGCTCGATCCTATCGTTGACTGCGATCCCAGATTCAGAGGAGCGCGCTTCCGACCACGAATACGTAGCCTATACCCACGGCGACAATCCCCTAGAAGAGAAGCTGATTGACCTGCATATAGGGTACTGGGAGATTGTAACCTACAGCGATCGTGAAGACCGGCACGAGGAGACTCCCGACCGTGGTGGCGGCGACCGCGACGACTCAATATAGGACATAGGTTCGGCCGAAGAATTCCGAAATCGTGAGTTCGTTCTTGACTGGCTCAACTTCGACATCTGGTGGAATCGGCCAACTGGATTCTTGGACAGGCTCTCTATTGCGGTTCTATAGAGATTAGAAGTAATTACTCACTTATGGTACAGTGATCTGATCAACAGCCGTATCACTCGCTGTCATGAAGTCGTCGAGTGACTCAAAGAAGAAGAAGGTGCTGAGTACCGCTTGGAGTTGTCTCCAGTTCTCTTCAACCGGATTTCGCTCTGACGAGTACGCCGGCAACGTCACGAAAGTAAGGTCGTTACGGGCCGCCAGGTCCATGACGGCCAACGCCTGGAAAGACAGTGTTCTATCCAGCACGATGGTCTGATCATATTCGAATTCTTTGAATAATGTGAGAAATAAATGTTTTGCGAAGGTGACGGAAACGTACTCTTCGAATCGAGAGAAAAAGCGATCGCCACCTTCGATGACCGCGCCTAATAGGACTGTCCAATCGCGTTGGCCGGATAATACGATAGACGGCCGCATGCCGCGGCATGCCAAGTGCTGGGCAAGCGCGGCGTGAACGCCAGCGCGTTAAACCCAACTTCTCCGGGTGATTCGTAGACAGCTTCTTCGAACTCGTATTGCTCTTTTTCTGAGAGCTTTCGCTTTCTTCTAGATCGATAAGCATCAGTAACAGCCTGCTCAAGCGACTCGGCACTGACGAGTCGCGTAACCCAGCTATAGATCGTGCGTCGCTGCACATCATACCACTCGTCGAGTTCAGTCGCGTGACGCTGTTCTTGACGCTAATGCTGCTAGTAGTCGTTGTGTCGGCTTCTTTCCCTCCATGTTGTCAAGGAGCATCTTGCAATTCCTTGGCAGAGATCTCGTCGAGATGATTCACTGTGATCAGCAACACTTTTCGAGTGGAAAATTCTAACTGATACTATACCAAGTCCGCATACTCTACCCTCCAGCATTTCCGAAGCAATCACCAGCGAGATCGGCTGAATCATGTGATTATCGAGAGTTCAGGAGCATCGGAAGGTGTGGATCCGCCATACGATCCAATCCTCCACCATTTCCGAAGCTTTTGTTGACAGCTGGTTTCGTGAACCCTCACTCCACTGTTTCCGGAGCTATCCGCGAGCAATGGAAGGGGATTACGAGAGACGGCATAGATTACCGAGAAAACACCTTTTTTACTCGTCTTCTTACCAGACACATCAAACACATTTTTTCTAGAACGTTGTTTCAGCTCCAGTACGGTTTTTGTTTTAATGTCATTGTCTTAGTTCTTTGGTTTAGAATAGGTCCTTCTCAGAGATGAGAGCTAGGCGTGTTATCCATAGCTTCGGAAACGATGGAGTGGGAGGGTCGTATAAAGAAACGGAGCTACGGAACCGGTGGTATGGGTGTTCTATATATGTATCCGAGCTTCGGACGCTAAGGAAGCGGTGGTTTTATTATATCGTGATATGTGGTGGCCTAACATGGGGATGTTCCAACGAGCTTGTCAAGTGTTCGCCGACGCCGAACCCCTTGACGACTCATATGAGCCAGAGGATATCCGTGAACGGGACAAGGAACTCAAGAAATACCAGCGAGCCCTCCAACCGATTATCGATAACCGCCCAACATCGAACATCTTTCTGTACGGGAAGACGGGTACGGGAAAAACTGTCGCGACGAAGTTTATGCTGTCACAATTGGCGAAGCACGCTGTTGAATACGACGACATCGATCTCTCGACCGCCTGGGTCAGCTGTGAGAATCTCTCTTCGTCTTACCAGGTCGCCGTCGCCCTCGTCAACGAATTCCGTGAAAGTCAGGATAAAGACCGCATCAGTACCACCGGCTACTCCCAGCAACGAGTGTTTGAACTCCTCTATGAAGAACTCGACACGCTCGGTGGCACCGTTGTAATCGTCCTCGACGAAATAGACAACATTGCCAACTCCGATGATATCCTGTACGGGCTTCCTCGAGCACGGTCGAACGGCTACATCGACGATGTCCGTCCAGTAATCGTTGGGATCAGCAACGACTTCCAGTTTCGCGACAATCTTTCGCCAAAGGTCAAGGATACGCTCGCCGAAAAAGAGATTCTTTTCCCGCCATACGACGCAAATCAGCTGCGTTCGATTCTCGAACCACGCGCCGAGAAAGCGTTTCACAACGGCGTCCTCAACGGAGACGTCGTCCCGCTTTGCGCGGCGTTTGCCGCCCAAGACACGGGATCTGCCCGACAAGCGATCAGGCTGCTCCGTGAAGCCGGCGAACTCGCGCAAGCAGACGATTCCGAAATTGTGACTGAGGATCATGTCCGGGACGCTCAGGACGAACTCGAAAAGAACCAGCTCTACGAAGGGATGCAGGAACTTACGACACAGGGCCATGCAGTGCTCTGTGCGCTGGCATATCACCAGGCGCTCGACGAAGTCCCTCTCCGCTCTCGTGACCTCTATGAACGGTACGTGAAGATCTGCGATCGACTTGACGCTGATAGTGTGAGCGAACGGCGTGTCCGTGATCACCTCTCCGACATGAATATGCTGGGGCTCATCACTGTCTATGAACGGAACGAAGGGCTATCAGCTGGCCGGTATCACGAGTACGAGCTTGACGTCCCGCTGAAAGTAGTTCTGGAAGTCCTTCTCTCGACGACCCGCTTCGAAGAGATCGCAGACATCATCCAGTCGACGGTCAATGACAACCTCTTTCAGTCGGATTCCTCGAATTATTGAATCTCAGTTCGAGTCTTAATGCGGCAACTCCATTACGAGTCCTATCCTCTTTAGGTGCAGTGTTGAACGCAAGACAACGACAGTATCGAAATTGTAACTTTCAATTTCCCACCAGTATATACGCTCTGTCGGCAGATTCTGAGATCAGGCGATTCGATTCAGCTTGCTCCGTTGCAAGGTCATCTAACTGTACTTCCGAGGTTTAACGCCACAGTTTGCGGCGAGCGCCCAGATTCTACAGGTTGAGCTGATTGAGCGAGAGAGAACTGGGAAATCAGCGGTAACTGAGAGTGCCAATCTGAGAACAGATCAGAGATTTGACCTCGCTCACGCGTGTATGTGGACGTGTACCGTCCCAGTCAGAGCACTCGATCCACGCTTCGAGATGCTCCCCTCAATCCGCGAGTCGCCCGACTCGCGGATCACCGGGTTCAACCCAACATAACTGACGACCTCCTTATCACCGTCAAATCGGTCAATCTCGCCCAACTCCGCGTAGATCCTCAACGCTGTATAATAACTTACGCCGGGAATGGTCATCAGCAGCTGGGTCTCCTTTAGAGACCCAGCGCACTCTTCGATCGCCGCCGAACCAGCAGCAGTCAGTGGCCGGTTCGCAGGCCGCATCAGCCTCAGTGTAACTTCAACCCTTGACCTGCTAGGTTAACCTCTCTGAGAGCCTATCTCCAAGAATGGGTGCGAAGAAGCACGTCGTTGATCTCTCTGATGAAGACCGCAAGACACTCGAGTGGTTCATCTCGACCGGTGAACGGAAGGCCGAGGACAATATGCGAGCACGGATTCTCCTGAAAGCAGATGACGGGCTCACTGATTCAAAAATCAGTGAGCACGTCGGTTGTCATTGGAAAACAGCGTATAATACGCGCAAAGCCTACTGTGAGCGAGGGCTCGCGGCGATTCATCGCCGCAAGCCCGACCGTGAGTACGAACGCAAACTCGACGGGAAAGCCGAAGCTCATCTTATCCGCCTGGCCTGTAGCGAACCACCGGAAGGACACTCCCGTTGGACACTGCATCTTCTAGCGGACGAACTCGTGACCTCGACGAGATCGACTTCGAGTCGATCTCTCACGAAACCGTTCGACAGCGTCTAAAAAAAACCCTGAAACCGCATCTCTCGGACTACTGGGCGATTCCGCCTGAACAAGACGCTGACTTCGTCTACTACATGGAGGACGTTCTCGACCTCTACCACGAACCGTACGATGAGAACCGTCCAGTCATTTGTTTCGACGAGTCCAGCAAAGCACTCCGTGGCCACAAGCGCGACCCGCTCCCGGCGAAACCGGGAGCGGTCGCTCGCGTCGATCATCGGTATGAACGCAATGGGAAACAGCGGATTCATCTCGCAACGGAACCGTTGACTGGGTGGGTCAACGTCGAGATTACCGAGCGGAGACGTACTACCGAATGGATTGATCGGATGGTTGAACTCGCGGATGACCACTACACGGATGCGGAGTGCATCCGGGTGGTGGTCGATCAACTCAATACGCACAATCCCGCTGGCTTCTACCAGTTTTTCCCGCCAGACCAAGCCCAAGCGTACCTCGCTCGGTTCAAGTTCCACTACGTCCCCAAAAAAGGAAGTTGGTTGAACATGGCCGAGATAGAGCTGGGCGTCCTCAAACGGCAGTGTCTCGATCGCCGGATCTACCACGCAGCGACCCTCCGCTCGGAGGTCGCTGCGTGGCAGGCTCATCGAAACGCGGTTGACCGACTGATCGACTGGCAGTTCACGACCGACGACGCACGAATCAAGCTACGCCAACTCTACCCGGTTGAAATCGAGGAGAACTAGCAAGAATACGGTTGAAGATACACTCAGCTATCGCAGAAGATGTCTCGCCCGTCTACTGTCAATCGAGAATAGCACTAGACTCTTATCTACCAAATTTTACTTTCTGGGTCACTCAGATTGGCAGTTCAAAATACTATATTGTCAACGGTCTTTTGTTTAGGTGACAAAATTCCTATAAGTAAAAACTACCGCTATGGGGCCTACTGGCCTTCGTCCCATTAATGCCTGCAAAGATTTTTATATAATTCCCCAATATAGTGTAAATATATACATATATGGATATTATTCACTAATCTTCACTCATCTTAGCTTCATGGACGATTTTTCTAGCAAATATGGAATTTGCATCAACTATTTTATCATTAGGCATGTTTTCAATTTTATTAAAGGCAAGTGGTAATTCTGTGCAAGCAAGTACTATTATATCAGAACCTTCTTTGGACAGTAATTTAGCAGCCTGTGCTAATGGCTCTCGATTATCTTTAATATTTCCACTCTTGATGCCATCTTTTCCGTAGATTGATTCATCGACTAAATCTTCGTTCTGGTCTGAGTCGAGACTAATCGGTTCTAAGCCCATTTGTCGGAATTCCTTCTGGTACAAGCTAGCTTGTAAAGTCGGAGTAGGAGCAAGTATGCCAACCTTGCTGACGCCTTCACGCTCTTTAGCATATTGACTAACTGATTCTATCATATTAATTACCGGGATGTCAACTGCACTTTGCGTTTCATTATAATACACATGAGTGAGATTGGAAGCTATTGCAAGAAAATCGGCTCCCATTGATTCCAATTTCTGTGCTGATTCAGCAACATAGGGGCCTGGACTTTCTCCATCCTTTTTGATGGCTTCGTAGCGGCTTGGGATCTTAGGATTATTAAAAATCAGAACTTGTATGTGATCCTGATCTATTTGAGCTGGTGTTTGATTAATAATTTTATCAAAAAGATCGACTGTTGCTTCTGGACCGATACCACCGACTATACCGGGTTTTCTTTCATTCATGATATTTTTCCCTTCCAATCGAAGGTTCACTTCGACTCTAATCATATTATAATCGCTGACAACTAAATAATTTCGGCCCCCTCCAGTTGTCACCTACCAAAATATTATAAATTGAATTATAATATTATATTCCAATAATATATATTTGATCTTTATTTGTTTGATATTTGTCCACTAAACGCGTTGGCATTGTAGTTCCGCTGACCCGGAGCACTGTGACTGCATTATTACCATAGAAATACACTATTAAAAATGGTAGAGAGTGGCAGAATTACTCCGTAATGAGTTGGTCGTATCGCAAAGTCCTCTAGAGTTCAGTAGCAACACAGCTTTGCGCGTTAGCCTCGGCTGTTGAGTGAACGAAGATCCTCTGTTGAATGGCCGAAGGCGTAGGGGTAGGCTCAAAATCAGTGTGTCTAGTTCAGCGAGTCTGAGAAGCGAAGAGGTCGTAGTGAGTGGTAATCATGACACTCGCAGACCTCCCCAGAGAGAGGTTGAACTTGGAGTATGATGAGGTTTGGGAGAATGAACATGGTTACAGAGTCGATTCACATCGAGAACGTCGTCGAATCCTGGAGTCCGCTCTTCCAGTCGATCTTGGTCGCACCGTGAAAGTGCTCGTGGTCGTAGTTACTTGGGTCGATATCGACTTCCAACAACCGGAGCGCAGGATCATCTCGCTGGCACTTGTCGAGCCGGTCGGCCACCCAGTTCACAGAAACAAGTGCATCGGTGGCGTCCTCTGTCATTGTCGGTGAGTTGTATCGAGAGGCGTATTAATTTCGTGTTGTCGGTCATCATTGAGTTCACTCCAGCCAGCGGGTGGCCTCGGTGTCCTCAATGTACTGGTGGAGAAGCGTCGATTCGGCCTGCCGAAGACGATAGGAGAGTGTTGACCGTGGGACGTCGAGGTCGGCAGCAATTTCGTCGAGGGTCGTTTCACGCGGTGGGTCGTAGTATCCCGCTTCGATAGCGGCACGGAGTGCGATTTCCTGTGTGTCAGGAAGCGCGATCGCCGCTGGTGACTCCTGGTGCCAGCTACTCGCGTCGCGAAGATGTCCCATCCGAAACCAGAGGCCGTCGCGGAGTTTCGCACGGAGATTGTCGTAAAAGATACCGATTCGCTCGTCGGATCGCATCAAGATCCGTCACCAGTGGCTCGATTCACGACGACGGGTCTCGGAGATCAACCCTGGCGGGAGATGCTTTCTGGCGAGCGTATGGACGGATTTACACTGCTGGATGTCTTCTAGATATGTGTCGAGGACGAGTTCGTTCGCCGAGCGGACGAGGACGTCGTGATATCGGGTTGCGTCGCATCGCTGTTCGGTCACTGCCTCGCCGCATTGCGTATCGTCAAATCGAATCGTTTCGATGCGATCGAGACCAGCCTCTGGGCCGGCGATTCGCTCGATTCGCCAGAATCGATCTGCAGTGGCGAACCCGTCGATCGAGTACGCGACGAGAGCAGGATAATCGATGAAAACGTCCATGATCAGGTCAGCTCCTTGATCATATTCGATGGCAAATGTAAACTCCCGCATCTACTGCAATCGAATTGTCGTGCGACAAAAAGACTGCTGATAAATTGCTTCTGGGATCAGAACAGTGTGGTGACGACCAGGAGCGTTGTCGTGGCGGTGACCAGCAGACCGATGAGAACGACGAGTACTGGTCTGTAGCCAGTCGAACGGAAATCGTCAAGCTGGATTTCGAGCCCGAGTCCCGCGAACGCAAGTAAAAACGCCCAATCGGAGGCATTCAAGAGTGATGCGATCTGCTGGCTACTGAGTAGGTTGAGGTTCGCGACTATCACCAGCCCCAGGAACCCGAGAATGAACTTTGGGAACGTGTCCCAGAGGAACCGGGTTCTGCTAGAGATACCTTCAGCGGTATCCGTGGTTGACTGGCTGGCATAGTGCAGTGCGTACGCGATGGCAGCGAATCCGATGAGCGAGTTCCGGATGAGCTTCACAACGAGTGCCCACTGGCCGGCCGTGTCCGAGAACGCGAAGCCAGCGGCAGTCACGGGGCCCGTACTGAGCATCGTCAAACCCGCCCAGATACCGAACACCGTACTGGAGAGGTCGAGTGCGTGGCCGATGAGCGGGTAGACGAAGAGCGTCACCGCATCGAACAGGAGCACTGTCGTCGCCGCGTACGCGATGTGGGTCTTGTCGGCGGAGATACTCTCGGCGATAGCGACGACGGCCGAGACGCCACAAATACTCGACCCCGCCGCAAGCAGTGACCCGGTCTCTTCGTGAATCGAGAAGACGAATCGGGCGAGCAGTTCCACCACGAGGACGGTCGTCGCGACGGTGACGACTGCGAGGAGCAGAATTGTCGGTCCGGCCGCGACGACGCGGTCGAGGGCAACGCTCGCACCCATGACGACGATGCCAACCTTGAGCCAAATCTTGTGAGTGCCGACCCCGGCCGTCGCCCAGTCCGGAATTCCGTAGGTGTTGCCGGTGATAAGACCAAGAATGATCGTGATGATGAGGACGTTCGCAGCCGGGATGGCCGATGCGAGAAGACGTGCTGTGACGCCAATCACGAGCAGCAAGAGGAGTCCGGGGAGGAGTGTTCGCTTCATTCTTACCAGGGAATAGGAACACCAAGAGAGACGAAGATAAGCAAAAGGAATCCGAGGCAGACGGCCTGCCAGCCGCTTTCGAGGTCTATCCACCACGTTCGTATCGTTTCAAATTTCAGAGTGGCGTCGAACACTGTGTCCGTCCGTCCGAGTTGGAGAAAGAAATAAATTCCGTTGTCGGACAACAATATTGTCATCAAAACCCTTCATTATCGACGAAGACCAGGGATTCCCAGTGCTTCGAAGCGACATGAAGAGGTCGTTTCGAACAACTCTTGGATAGCACGTTCCAAGAGGAAGATATGCAGCTACACTGAAGGTGTCATAGAAGAGTTCTCACACCGTGATCACGGTACTCCCCGGGTTGTCTCCGCGTTCGTAGTTGGTGATTGCGACGACGAGGTGCAGGCACGATGCGAGGATTGTACCGACGATCGCTTGCTGTCACGGGCCGTCAATGCTCAACTTCGATCCTCACCGGAGACGACTGACATCGTAATGGCTGATGTGCCGCTAATCACGGCTGAGACACTGACAAAACTGTTTGCCGGTAACGATGATGTGGTGTTAGCTCGTGGGATAGGAGGAGGGACGAACGCGCTCGTTTCGCGAACTACCGACTTCACTGTCGACTATCACGGCAACTCCTACCTCGATCATCGGACCGCAGCCGAAGAGACCGGGGCAACGGTGACGGAGATCGATTCGTACCGACTCGGTTTGGACGTCGACGGACCCAACGACCTGGCAGAGTCACTACTTCACGGTGACGGCAGCGCAACTCAATGGCTCCCTGAGAGGGGGTTTCAACTGATATCGAACAACGGTCGATCCAACGTACAGCGGGCCGATACAACAGTCACAGACGAGATACCCCAGTAGTTGTGGTTCTTGTCCGGGGAAACTGTTAAGTGGAGCTGCCGGAAGATAGTTCGTATGAAGCGAGTTATCAGCTCGTCGGATGCTCCAGAAGCAGTTGGTGCGTACAGTCAGGCGACGACCAACGGCGGTCTCGTGTTCACCGCCGGCCAGATTCCGATGACACCGGACGGAGAACTCCTCAGTGACGAACCGATCTCTACGCAGGCCGAACAGTCTCTCTCTAGCATCAAGGGAATTCTGTCCGAGGAAGGGATGGATATGAGCGATATCCTGAAGGTGACAGTGTTCCTGGACGACATCGACGACTTCGATGAGATGAACGAAACGTACAGCGAGTTTTTCGACGACGAACCCCCCGCTCGTAGCGCCGTCGAAGTAGCAAACCTGCCGAAAGGCGTCGGTGTCGAGATAGAGGCGATCGCGGTCAGTAACTAAGCGAGAGACTTCCGTCGGAAACTAATCAGCTTTCGAAAGTGTATTACCGAGGATCGTTAGTATTACTCTATTGAAAATGTAGTACGTGAGTCGGACCATAGCGTTTTGGCAAGCTTCTTGATGTTGTTGTGTGCGAACAGGAGAACGATTCCGCGGAACTGGCGGTACCAGAACCGCGAACGCAGGGCAGAGTCCCGCGTTCGCTTGACCGTCAAGTAGGATGTTTCTGACATCCAGCGCTGCGTGTAGCCCTTCGCTCGGATGAGTGCGTTATTCGTCGTTGCCATTGACGACGCTCCGCGGTAATGAACAAGGTACTCGACGTCCAGTGCAGCAATCTCGTATTTGGTGTGCCAGTCTTGGAAGCCTTTGTCGGCGGCCACGGTCTGCAGGTCGTCCGCGTTCCGGCGGACGACCTGCGGACCAGCCCTCCTATTGTGTTCGCGGTCGATACAGCAATGCACGTTCAGCACCGCCAACGGCTCTGTATCGATCAGCGTCGTCGCTTTGATCGTCTTGACGCTTCGCCCGCACCTCTGAAGATAGTGTTGTGAGGCCTGCTCGCGTTCGAAAAATGTACTGTCCAACGCAACGTGGCCAAATTGCGGGTGTTGCTGCGCCGAGATGCGCAGCAACGCCCGCCAGATGTGTATCGCGTATCGGCCGAAGGAGTGGTAGAACGTGGTTGGATCAGGTGGCGCGTCTGGGAGGAAGCCGAGCCGGTCACACACCGATGGCATGAGACTGATTCGATCAACGAGTTCGGCGTAGTTGTGGCTCTCTTCCTTGCGAATACAGCGTGCGACAATGTGGGCCTCGCGGGCTTGCACGCTCGCTTTCCAAACGCTTGTTTGCCTACACGGAGTGCTGTCTCAACGAGGTCGAGTAAAACGACGCGCATAATCGCCTTCTCGACCTCCATTCCTCAAACTTGCCCCGGAGTAATCTTGTCGCCGTCTTCCATTTTCAATAGTGATCTCCGGTATCCTCCACGGTACCATGCCGGAGAAATTGATTATCTAATACAGGACTGGTTCGAGACCACCCATGGCGCGACAGACTGTCAGTACTGAAGGTATAATCAGATCGATAAAAAACCGACTCTCCTCAGTTCCCGCGACCCTGCAGTTTCTCCTCTTCGGGCAGGTCCACATTGGCCTCGCCCTTCATGCCCGACCCGATGTCCTTGCTGATAACGGCGAGGCGCTCGCGGTCGTCCCAGTTGTTCGTCGCCTCTACGATGGCGTTAGCCATCGCATCGGGGTCCTCCGCGCCGAAGATGCCCGACCCGACGAAGATGCCGTCACAGCCATGGTGCATCATCAGCGCGGCGTCTGCGGGCGTGGCGATGCCCCCCGCCGCGAAATTGACGACCGGGAGCCGACCCGCCTCGGCCGTCTCGTGGACGAGGCCGGCCGAGGCTTCGATTTCGCGGGCAAACGCCTCGCGCTCCTCACAGGTCATGCCCTCGATCTTACGAATCGCGCCCTTAATGTTGCGCTGGTGGTGGACCGCCTGATTCACGTCGCCGGTCCCGGCCTCGCCCTTGGTTCGAATCATCGCCGCACCCTCCTCGATTCGGCGCAGGGTCTCGCCAAGGTTGCGCGCGCCGCAGACGAACGGCGAGGTGAACTCGTGCTTGTCGATGTGATAGCGGTCGTCGGTAGGCGTGAGGACCTCCGACTCGTCTATCATGTCCACGCCGATGGCTTCGAGAATCTGGGCTTCCGTGGTATGGCCGATGCGGGCCTTGCCCATCACCGGGATGGACACTTCGTCGATGATTTCCTCTACGTTCGCGGGGTCGGCCATCCGCGCGACGCCGCCGCGCTTGCGGATGTCGGCCGGGACAGCTTCGAGCGCCATCACCGCGACTGCACCCGCGTCCTCGGCGATGCGGGCCTGCTCGCGGTTCACCACATCCATGATGACCCCGCCCTTCTCCATCCGGGCGAACCCGCGCTTGACTCGCTCGCTCCCGCGCTTGAGTTTTTCCAAACCTGTCGATTCACCACTCCGTTCGGAACTAGAATTCAAAGACATTGTTATGGGATTACTTTGTGCTAAGCAAGACTGTCTCGATTAGCATGGATAAGTCGTACGGGGGCCAGTATTATAGCTGACGATTTCATACTCGCCACCGTCGGGAATTCCTTTATTGGCACTGCAGTAATTAGATACTCAATCTAACCACGCCGTATGGAATCAGACTACCATACAAAAAGGAACTATCGATATATTGTTTCGTTGATATTCAATCTGATATTTGTAGAGTGAACCTGCAAATGTTCAAGATGTCACCGCTTGTCGTCGTATCACTCTATCACGTCGCTCTGAGCGCCGTGGCATTGACATTAATGACGTTGTTGCTTCAGAATTCCCAACGGCTCTCCGGTTATCCACCGACTGTACCTCCAATAGTATTTTAAGAAGAAATATGGATTTTGGTGTTAATAATATATAAATAAAATTATTTATGGCAGATTGACGAAGAGATACATTCAGCGAGATTACTGATATAGAGGGATTCAAGCCTATTGAATCTCTTCAACATATGCTTATACGATGGTATGGCTGTAAATCATGCGTCCTTTACAGCCATATGATTGTAACGTGAAGTTCATTCTGCGGCATTGCAGACTATTATTGATAAGTGCGAATTTGAGTTTATAAGAAATATTACGGAAATAGAGCTGATACGGGGTGTATAAGATAACTGACAAAGTAGTAGACCAGAGTAACACGCAAGAATCTACAAGCAGAGCACGATCTTTAATATAGCGACACCCATTCAACAATGTTGAAACCAAGATTAAGAATAGTTCAAATTGAACTCGATAACATTTGCCGCATTCAATACGGTCATAGAGAGTTCTTCGGTTAAATAATCTCCTTGTAACCGGCTGAGCGGACCAGCAATGCTGATAGCACCCACTGAATAGCCATCGGCGTCAGTAACTGGTGCTGAAACACACCCGAGCCCCTTAATCCGCTCACCTCTATCGATAGCGTACCCTTGTTGTCTAATTTTATCAAGTTCATTTTTTAATTCTTGTTGGTCGGTGATCGTGTTTTCCGTAGCTGCAGGCAATCCGCGATCTTTAACGATCTGGTCACGGCGTTCTTCTAACATAAATGCCAGAATCGCCTTGCCTCGCCCAGTCTGATGAAGGTGTATCCGCTTTCCGACGTACGTATCTAACGGAACTGCGTTATCACCACTGACGCTGAAGACGTGGATACCTAATCCATGTTCTTCAATCATGAGGTGAGCAACTTCACCCGTATTGTCGGCAAGTTCTTGGAGTTCAGACTTTGCGGCTTCCAGTAATTGATTTTCTCGTTTCGCACTTTCTGCGAATTTAAGAAAGTGGAGGCCAATCGCGTACTCAGACCCATCCTTCGTAATATACTCTAGCTCTCTCAGTGTGTTCAAGTGGACGTGAATCGTACTGGCCGGTAGACCAGTATGTTCTGCAACCTCTGAAATAGTCCCCTGCCCGATTTGACGCAGCGCTTCAGTTATCTTGAAATTGGTTTCGATCGTTTGAAGTGGAATTTCTTTCTGGCCCATAGCCTAATCAAGTGGATAAGGAGTCATAAAGATTTCCAAGAGGATTGAATCTAGTCGATGGAACATTGGAGGTGTCTGTAGCGGGAGCATCGGTGTTCGGTTAAGCTGAGAAACTGATGGACGACACTCACCTAACGAAGTTATCATGAGGACGTCACAGAAAGTGCGATAGCTATCAAATGTACCATCAGAAAGAAGAATGTGAATTGGAAATACCAGTTGCTCGTTGAGCGGTGAACCCGCCCATGAGGGCCGCCTGGTGCCCGCATCCAGCGATAACCACCGGTGAGAGCGACTGCTCTGCACCAGGGTTTCAGAGTCAGCGCTCTCATTGACATGAGGCCGCCTTTCTTCACTGACCGCTTCTCTGGAGAGGTTGATCTTATCGCTTGCGCTGTTGAAAATCAAGTCAGCCCGTAGAACCGATGGAAACTACCGATAGTATTTCACTCCTATTTCAGGCACCGCCATCAAAATGAACCCCAACCTTTTTAATATACCACGGTAATCTGAAAACTGCAACCGTGACTAGAACCAACAGCCTTGTTAGCCACTTCGAGTGCTACTATTGTGGCACTGCCTATGACTTGGAGCACACAGAGTTCCCCTGTCCCGAATGCGGGGGTATTCTCGACCCGAAGTACGATTACGACGACCTTGACATCTCCCGTAACGAGATCGAATCCCGAAACGGGTCGATGTGGAAGTATCGCGAACTCCTCCCCATTCTCGACTCTGATAACATCGTGTCGATAGGAGAAGGGAACACCCCAATCGTCGACTGCCCCACGCTCGCCGAGGAGATGGGCGTCGCCCGCGTAGCGATCAAGGACGAGGGACAGAATCCGACAAACACGTTCAAGGACCGTGGGGCTTCAGCCTCAATCTCTGGAGCATCCCAGCAAGGTATTGAGATGGTTGCGATTCCATCAGCCGGGAACGCAGGTCAGGCAGCTTCAGCCTATGCCGCTCGAGCTGGAATCGATTGCCATGTCGTCCTTAATTATCAGTCGAGCGACATACAGAAGACGATGGTCGAAGCCCATGGCGCTAACCTCCATCTTGTCGATGGGAAGCTTAACAAGGCCGGCGGAAAGTTCGGGGATCTACGAGATGAACACGACTGGTACACCGTCGCAACGTTCCAGACTCCCTTTAGACACGAGGGTAAAAAGACGATGGGACTGGAAATCTTTGAGCAGTTCGATTGGGACAGCCCTGACCACATTTTCTATCCCACTGGCGGTGGTGTCGGTCTGATTGGCATTTGGAAGGCCTATCAAGAACTGTCTCGACTGGATTGGCTTGAGGACGACACACCACCTAGCTTGCATGTCGCCCAGTCGAGTGGCTGTGCCCCGGTTGTCGAAGCCATCGAAAACCATGACGAGGAACACGACGCGTGGGAGTGCCCCGAGTCCATTGGTCGTGGGATCGAAGTCCCCGATCCCGGTGCCTCGCCCTGGATCCTTGAGGCAGTCTACGAGACCGGTGGCACTGGCGTTGCCGTTTCCGACAGCGAGGCACTCGAGAAAGCACTGACTGGGGCGCGTCACGCTGGTATTGAGATGTGTGTCGAACCTGCTGCTGCCCTAGCTGGGGCTATGCAGATGGCAGAAGAGAATAAATTAGACGAAGATGACGAAGTCCTCATCATCAACACCGGAGCCGGCAACAAGGCGACCGACGCCCTGAGTTACGCGCTCGAGTAAACAGCTGAAACTGAGGGTGTCATAGAACAATTACCACACTAAAGAGCAGGTGAACGCTGAGTGCTCTCCCAAACGTCGAATGGCTATAGTGATTAGCAGAGATACTCATAGATTTGCGGTGAGTTGAGTGCTGGCAGAGCCATTGAGAGATATTCGTTGACGTCATCGAGTGTTCGAAAGAGGTGGTTGGCTCGGCCCTCACGGAGCTGTCGCCAACAGTTTTCGAGCGGGTTCATTTCCGGCGAATGCGCCGGCAAGAATTCCAGAAGCAGGCCGTCTGCGGCGGCCTGCTTCTTCAGCGTCTTCGCGATGAAGTAGCTCGCATTGTCCAAGACAATGGCGAGCTTCTTGCCGAATTCGTGCTGTATCGCCCGAAGAAAGTGCTTTGCGATTTCAGCGTTGAACCGATTCGACGTCAGAGCAACAAAGCGCTCACGGTCGTCGGTGACTGCTCCGAGCATGTTCACCTTCTCACGAGCGCCCGAGACCGGCAGTCTCGGGCGCGAATTCACCGGGAACCAATCGGGTTTTTGCTCGGTTGCGACTTTCTGCGTGTGTTGGTCGATGGCGACGATTCGATACCCTTCAGCCTTCAGCGTCGGCCACTTTTTTTGAACTCCGCACGCCAGCGTCGCTGTTCTTCTGGGTCAGCCTGGTAGTGAATCGGCCGGGCTGTCTGGACCGACAGCCCGGCCTTTTTCATCAGGCGGTACATGTGCGCGTGAGAATACTTAACGCCGAAGTTCTCGGCGATGTATTCACGGACGAGGGATGGTCTCCAGGCTGGTGCGTCGATGCCAGCTTCTGACGGCGGCGCCTGAAGCGTCGCCGTCAGTTCGTCCCACTGATCGTCGGTAAGGCGAGGACGGCTCCCGCCACGAGGGAGGTCGCCGAGCGCGACGCCCTCGCGCTCGGCGACAGTGTCGAGCCAGTCGTAAACGGTCTGTGCGGGGATCCCAAGGAGACGTTCGATCTCGTATGGAGAAGAGCCATCGGCGTAGAGCAGTGCAACGGTCAGACGTTTGACCGCCTTTGGATCAGTTTCCGTGCGCAGTTGCTGGCGCAACTGCTCCTCATCGACATCAGCCAGCTTCTTTCCCCATCCGGTCATACCCGTCTCTACGCACCGTGAAGATATGAACCAGAGTGCTGATCCCTATAGTTCTCAGCCTCCTCGATAATCGGATAGAGCCGGTGTAGTTTCGTTCGAGCGGCCTCGCTTGTGAATTGCCAGTTGACCGTGACATCTAACTCAGTGCGTTCAGCTTCCCACGCAGCGACCTCCGACTGGAGGGACGCTGCGTCCGGAATTCGGCGGTTGAGGCACTGGGTCTGTTCCGCGGATTGTACGTACGGATCGGAAGACACCGATCCACGAGAGAGCGCTCGTGGAACTCGAGCGTATCGTACGCCGAGTCATCAAGAATCTCGGTTGCCGTCTTATTAGCGGTGAGTCGGTCGTAACAGTTGAGTGTCGCTGTTTCTGGATGCTGTTTGCGCTAGGTAACGACTGTACCAGTGGGAAGACCGCTGGCGCAGTCGACCGCGACGAGTAATCCGTAGCCGTAGATCTATCCCTCATCAATGGGATTCCACGCCTACGCACCGTCAGGATCGGTGCATGGGCACTCAAGACTCGTCGAATCGATCGCGAACCTGGAGCCTTAGAACCCGAATTCGTCGAGGAGCTGAACAAGGTGGTCGAACAGCCGCTGAATAAACGGTTGGACACGGTTCCAGAACTCCCAGATCGTACTCAACACAGGCGTCTCATCTGCAAATCCGCAGACGAGACGCCCGAGCATCGAATCGAAATAGTCCTCGAGTTCTCTGAACGGGAACTTCGTCTCGGCGGTGCACAACAGCAGCCTACGCATCATCTGCGAGCGAGGATACCGTGGATTTCGCCCAGGCCCGTTGTCCATCCACTCCTCAAGAGCTATTAGGTCAAGCGCCGCGTCCTCGCGGCGCTTTGCCGACCGAAGGATGTTTGTGACAGGGTATGTCTTTACCCCGAGGGCTCAACAGCCGGCACGGTGTGAGTCCGTAAGATCATCTCATTGCTGCTGACGGCTCGGCGGAATTCCTCGTAGGGGTTCCGTCCCTGCTGGCGCCAGGTCGCCATCCGTTCTGGCACGATCGATGCATCTGTGCTCTTTCACGAGGACTCGGGTCGGTCTCCAGCCACGACTGGAGACCGACGAACATCTGTTCGAGATGCCGGTAAACCGGTTCTGCCTTCTCATGGTCACTATAGTGATTAGCAGAGATACTCATAGATTTGCGGTGAGTTGAGTGCTGGCAGAGCCATTGAGACAGATTCGTTGACGTCATCGAGTGTTTGAAAGAGGTGGCCGTGGTGAATCGACATACAGCGGCCGATTTCACTGTTTGACGGCGCGCTTGATGTTATAGACGACACACATCAGGACGATCTCACGGTACTCTCGATACCAGCTTCGCGCACGTACGGAACCGCCGAGCGTGCGCTTGATCACGGAGGAGACGGTCTCAGACAGCGCTCTTTGGCCGTAGAGAGCCTCATCGATCGCGCGTTATGCGCGTGATCGATGGGGCGGAACTCGCGATGTTTGATCAGCGGTCTTACGTCCGCTTCCCCCAGTTTCCCGCGTAATTGCTGCCAGTCGTAGCCCTTGTCGGCTGCGAGGCTGCGCAACTCGCCCGCGTTACGACGGGCGAGTTGCCAGCCGAGATGGGTGTCGTGACGTTTCTCGGTCGTACAGTGTACGTCTAGAATTGCTTGGCTTTCTGCATCGACGAGAACGGTTGTCTTGAACGTCTGAACACGGTAATTCGTGCGCCGGCAGTAGTGCTTGCTCGCGTTCTCGCGGTCGAAAAATGTCGTATCGCTGCATGAGCCGTCTGGTCATGCAGCTGCGTCGACAGGCGCAGCAACACTCGCCAGACTGCTATCTTGACCCTATCAAATGCCTTTACTAGCGTCGAGTGATCTGGGAGATCGGCCTTCTCAAGGCCGATCTTCCCGAGTATTTGTGGCATCTCGCTCAAGAGGTCGAGTGCTTCGCGGCAGGATTTGTCCAAGTAAATCCGGAGACGATAGAGCGAAACGACGGCGTAGTCGGCGAATCCGCCGCCCCGCAGGGTGGCGGCGGATTCACCTCGACCACCAACAGCACTTTTAGCTAACGTCACTATGTTCCCAGTGAAGCGGGAAATTTTGGACATGAATCATCCGCCGTTTCCCGCTTCAACTCCCTAGTTCTGACGGATCAAGTCGGCTCTGCCTAGCGATTCACCAGAGTCGATGAGTACGAAGCTCGCCACGAGGAGCAGGCTGGAGCGACGCTCCACCTGCTCCACAATACCACTGACCCATCCGTCTTTAGTTAGGCGCAAAACCGCACGATAGCGGCGGCTTATCGGGGATTCTTTTCGGAAGGAATGAGGAGGTGTTAGCTGTGCACACCAAAACCTCCTCACACGATGTTGAACGTCGTCTCACTAACTTCCTTCCATCTGATGCGCTCGAAGACCACGCTGATGCCGTCGGCGTGGTCGAGCGTGACCGGAAGCTGCAGATTCCACCGCTCGTCTGGTCGTTTGCGTTCGGCTTCGCCGGCGGCGCAAGCCGAACGCTCGCCGGCTTCAGGCGAAGCTACAACTCAACTGCAGACAAGACACTCTCTCCAGGAGGGTTCTATCAGCGGTTGACGCCGACGCTCGCAGCATATCTGCGCGACCCCGTCGAGACCGTACTCGACGAGGTCGCTATCCCTCACACTGTTTCAGAGGAGTTCAACCGGTTCAGAGACGTGATGATCGCAGATGGAACGGTTCTCCGGCTCCACGAGTTGCTTTCTGAGGAGTATGAGGCTCGCCATGAGGAGCAGGCTGGAGCACGGCTCCACCTGCTCCACAATGTCACGGATCAGACGATTGACCGATTCAGCGTCACAGACGAGAAAAGACACGACAGCACGCAGTTCGAGACAGGATCGTGGCTCGACGGCCGTCTAGCGATCCTCGATCTTGCCTATTTCAAGTACCGGCGGTTCGCGTTGATCGACGAGAACGACGGCTACTTCGTGAACCGGCTGAAGCAAAACGCGAATCCGGTGATAACGGAGGAGTTACGGGCCTGGCGCGGCCGCGCCAGGCCCTTGGTAGGCGAACAGATCTAGGATGTCGTCGGCGATCTACACCGACAGTACATCGACGTGGAGGTCGAAGCCCAGTTCAAGCGAGGCCAGTACGAGGGAACGCGCTCGCTGGACACGAAGCGGTTCCGCGTCGTCGGCGTCCGCGACGAAGACGCCGACGACTACCATCTGTACATCACGAATCTGCCGAGAGAGGAGTTTCTCCCGTCGGATCTCGCAACGCTGTATCGGTGCCGATGGGAGGTAGAAACGCTGTTTCGTGAGCTGAAGACACAGTATGAACTGCACGAGTTCGACACGAGCAACTCGGATGTCGTAAAGATTCTGCTGTACGCGGCGTTGCTGTCGCTGTTAGTGAGTTGATATCTGTCGGATCTGGTCACCGAGCAGGCTGATGATGACATCGTGTTTCCGCCGGAGCGCTGGGCGGCGACCTTCTGGTCGCACGCCCAGCTCATCCACCACGAACTCGGTGAGTACCTCGGCTACTCGCCACCGCCGCTGTTGGAGCGGCTGATCGAAGACGCGCAGAAGACCCATCAGCAACGACTGATCTTACAAGAGACGCTCGTTACTGATACACAACCGAGATGTGTGGCCTGACTAAAGACAAATGGCCAAAAGAATTATTATCCCCCTATCTGTACAATGACACGCAATGTCACGGGAAATCTCTCGAAGGAGTCATCTTCAGCTCATCGGTGGGGCAGCATTTACTACCGGTGTTGCAGGATGTGTCAGTACTGAAAGCGGAGGAAACGGAGTAACCGAGTACACCGTTAGCACATACTACAGCGAATCCTTTGGATGTAGGGATTGTATAAACCCAACGCCTCTGTTCGATATGCCCGAGCGAATTGAGAAAGAATCTAACGGACAGGTGAAAATGGACTTAGTTGCAGACGGACAGCTTACCGGTTCAGCCGATGGCGGTTCCAAGGCACAATCGAATATTGTCCAGGCTGCGGACGGATCCGTCGGCAACTCGGCAGCATTCTGGCCGGAGAATCAAATATTCCTCATTCCTTATACGTTCCCGTCGCGAAGAGCATATTCACACGCGATCTTCCATCCCAAGGTCTGGGAAAATTACTGGGTTCCATTCGCCAAAAAGTATAATATCTTTCCGCTCCTTAGTTATGTGCCAACCTTCCGTCAAGTATATCTCTCCGAAGAAGGAACGAAAAAAATGGGCGGAGGCCGTCTTAGAGATCCCAGCCAACTTGAGGGGCTATCCATTCGCCGAACAGAATCGCGTGTTGCACAAGAGGTTCTAGATACGTGGGGTGCGAACCCCGTAGAGGTATCTTGGGGAGACACGATCCAGGGGATGGAGACAGGAGTCGTTGACGGACTCGAAACGTGGTCGAGCACCGCTATCGGTTTCGGGATGGGTGAAGTGATCGATCAGGTCGTTCATCTTGACTTTAAATCCGGCTATCAGATGCAGTGGGTGAACACCGATTGGCTACAAAGTATACCTGAAGAACATATGCAGGCCATCGCAGATGTCACTCGGAAATCAACTGAAGAGATGGTTCACATAGCCGAAGATGTGGTTTTTGAAAGAGTTGGTGAAACACAACCGCCCAAAGAAGGCTCGGCTTGGGACGAACTGGGAGTAACAGTTAATGTACTTGATGATGACGAACTAAAGAAATGGAAAGATCCTGTCGATCCAATTAAAAATTCCGACATGTGGAAACCAGAGAAAGACCTGATATCTAACCTTAACACACCACGTGACGATATTTGGCAGTTACTATACGATGTCTCTCGAGAAGACAGTGTTCCAGATAGTGATGGAGAGTTTACAATCGATGCTTGGTGGGACGACTATCTGGATGACCTATAATCATAAGAAGAGCCACGTAACAGGTAATAATCAAATTCAAATTAGAAAATAGTACATTCACTATCAAAGCTGGAAAATTAAAAAGTCAATATATGAGTAAACTAACATTCAACCAGACAATGAAGGCGGAATTACCCTCATGGGCCCTATATATAGAACGTTACTTCGAGGCCTTGCTATCGATAATAGCATTAACCGCTATTTTCACCATCATCTTGTCCGATATCATTCGTCGCACTATCTTTGGTACCCAACTTCTTGGAGGGTTCGAAATTGCTATTGGATTGTTTATTTGGGTTGCTTGGCTAACCACTTCACTGGCTGTTAGACATGAATCACATTTCCGATTCACGTTGTTAAGAAAGAAAATGTCTCCAAGAATGGACATGATGATGTATATCGTTGAGTGGGCACTTTGGCTTCTCGTCATTGGTATGATATTTTGGCAATCGATCCCTCAGTACCAGCGATACGTCACGTCTGGTCGCCATCTTGTCGGCACACCGATAGCGGAACAGTGGGTGTACTTTGCTATCCCATTCTCAATGGCATTGATATTGACGCGGGTGGTACAGAATATGTATATCAAGCTTAATCAGTACCGTCATGGTGAGAACATCTGTCCCGATGCCGATATCGGAGTAAAAGAATGATGAACGAATTTATTCACATGACATCCGCAGTGATGCCCCCTCAGATTACGCTTTCACTTGAGATGTGGATAGCGATCCTCACCATTATTAGTCTTTTATTATTCGCGGCTGGCGTCCAGCTGATGCTCGTCTTTGGGATCTGGGTTGTCGGGTTCCATATGGTTGTCCCGGCGTTCCCATTCGAGAACATGGCAGTTACCGCCTACACAGAGGTAGAATCGTTCGCATACATCGCAATCCCGTTTTTCATCCTCGTTGGCGATATCTTCAACCGGACAAACGTGTCCGAGGAGATCATCGCCTTCTCCCGCTCAGTCGCGGGTTGGTTACCGGGGAGTACGGGCAATACCGCTATAGCGACCTCCGGGGTGTTCTCAGCCATTACGGGGTCGAACGCGGCGACGACAGCTTCAGTCGGTCAGGCGCTATACCCATCCATGGAAGAAGAGGGATACAAAGACTCACACGCTGCAGCGACGATAGCGGCTGGTGGGACTATCGGGAGCGTCCTTCCACCGAGCATCCTGCTTATTATTTATGGAGTCCTGTTCGGGCTCTCCGTACCCTCGTTGTTCATCGCTGGGATTCTTCCAGGCCTAGCAATGATCTGTATTCTTATCGGTGTAAATACAGTAATCTCTCATCGTCGGGGATATGGGCAAAAGGCCGCAGCCTACGAATTCAGTCTGAAAGACATCGGTAAAACAGCTTGGATGGCGAGGATCGGTCTTGGAACCGTCATTGTCCTGTTAGGTGGTATATTCGCCGGAATCTTCACACCATCGGAAGCCGCTGTGGTCGCGGTAGCCTACATCCTAATTACCGCGTATGCAGACGGAAGAATCGAAAGTCTCAAAGAAATTGTCGATGCTGGCATCACATCACTGATATTAGTTGGCGTGTTGATGCCCGTTATCGTGCTAGCAGTACTCCTTCAACAGAATCTCTCCTACATCGGCTTTCAAAAAGTTGTCTCTGAGGCAATTCTTACACTTGAGGCACGATGGGCCATCATTATCGCTATACTTGCCATCCTCATGATGACGGGATCAGCGCTAGCGTCAACCCCAAACATCGTGCTGACAGCACCGCTGTTGGCGCCCGTTGCATACGAATTAGGTATCGACCCAATCACTTGGGGAGTCATCTTTATTTTCAGCGATGCGATGGGCTTTATTACGCCACCCTATGGACTGAATCTGTACATCATGAGCGGATTGACTGACATCGACTACATGGTACTGGCCTATAACGCCCTCCCATATCTAATTGGGCTGTTTGTAGTGTTGACAACACTGCTGGTGTTCCCGGAGGTGAACTTCCTCGCTAACTAACCTTTTCTGCTCCTCTTTGGCATTCGAAAGTTATCATCAGTAAATACACCCTTCAACTAAATTCTTCAGTATATGCAAAATTGTGCCTCAACAATTCAATCGTGGTTATTTTGATACCGTTAGTGTTTAAGTTATAGTGATTGTTATATATTTTATTTTATATTAATTTAATAATTAGTAGATTTTTTGACGATATCTACGGTGAAGAGTTACAATATGACCTCGACATTGTGGAGGAAAGAAGCCGATACAACGGCTCTTAGCGGTAATGAAGTACAAACGTTCTTCCGTAGGTGATTGTAGATACTGCTGAGTTGTCGCTGCAAAGTCAAAGAGGACAAGGACACCGCGTTAGCGGTGCCCGACACGGATGATTCCGCTAGATGTGTTTAGGTCGGAATCGGTCGCAGCGGACCTGCTCCAACAGGTTCGCTGGCGTGACGGTGTTACCTGTCCTCGCTGCCGTTCTGACCTCACGGTCAGAAACGGCAGCTATGGGCACTTTCAGCGGTATCTCTGTAAGGATTGCGACCGCACATTCAACGATAAGACGGGCACGATTTTTGCTCACTCGAAGATTGCGCTCCGCCGGTGGTTGTTCTCGATCTACGCGTTTCTCCCGTTTAACACGAGACTCCGGCAGCTACAGTGCGAAATCGAAGTGACATACAAGACGTTCCACCGGCGCATCGAACGCTTCGCCAGAGCGCTCGATGCGCCTTCCCTCGATCTCGTCGGCCCGGTCGAAATCGACGAAGTGTACGTCTCTGCTGGGAAGAAAGGCCGCGAGCGCGACCAAGAGTCGCGCTCGCGTGGCCTCTCCACGCGTGGGCGCGGAACGTATGATGGCGACAAGCCACCCGTGTTCATCCTCGCTGATCGCGGGACGGGCCAGCGGTACGTGATCCCAGCGAAAGCCGCTGACGAATCGACGATTCGGCTCCTCTTGGCCGACCGCCAAGAGGAGTCGCTGACCATCTTTACTGACGGCTTTCGAGCGTACGAGCCACTCGAAGAGGACGACGCATTCACTCGTGAATACGTCGTCCACGGTGACGGTGAATACGCCGACGACGAGATCCACGTCAATACCTGCGAGAGCCACGCGTCGCTGACACGACGGTGGCTCTCGCCACATCGATGTATCTCGAAAGATAAGCTAACACAATATCTCAGAGCGTTCCAACTCCGCCGAGAATTATATCGAAAACCGGGACGAGACGCACTCAAACACGCTATTCAAGCGACTCTATGAAATCAACAATGTGCTACGCAAGAGCGTACTCCTATTTGAGGAAATCAAGCTGCCATCGTCACGGGTTACGGGGACCCTGTCAGCGGGCGACTGCGGTACCGTATCAATACGTCTTTGAAAAATAACAGTGTAGTAACGTTCAATCGACTTGGTAAACCCTCTAAAGCAATAATTTCACGCTTATCACGCTCAGACGTAGACATTATGCTCGATGGTTCCAATATTCTCATCGATGGCTACTGTTTGTCAGCTCTATGAGACCTGCAAGGAGTTCTTTCGCTTCCGACGGTTGAGCTACTTTGTTGACACTTATTAACAAACAGAGAACTGACGTGAGTGTTTCAATCGCATCCTGTCCTATCAACCATCCGTTCTATCAGTTGCGCCATCTGTACTGCGCGGATGTCTTCGAATTTTGGTGCGACGACCTGTACCGAAACTGGAATCCCTTCATCGGAAGCTACCGGCACAGCGACGGCGGGGACATCAGCGAGATTGAATGGAACGTTGTTACCATTCATCTGTCTCACATTCTTTGGCGAGTTGCTCTCGCCGAATTGGGGCGGAAGCTGACGCAGCGTCGGGACCAACAGTAAGTCGACATTGGTGAACGTCTCCTCGAGCAACGCTCGAAACCGTTTTCGCTCCCGTTGGGCCGCCACGTAGGGCTGACCAAATTCTTCGGCGTCCAGTACCGCTGCCGGAAGCACGCGTTCTCTGATTCTTTCATTCTCGAGTCCTGCCTCCAACATTCGCTCGAACGCCCCTCGACAGGCATCGGAAACTGAATCGTCCAATCCACGAACTACCCCACACTGTCGGAGGACTCCTGCGAATTCTATCATCGAAATAAGCGAGTAGCAGTCGTCGAGACGCTCGTGATCGACGTCTCCTGGGAGGTCGATTGGCTCGACCGATACATCTTCTCGAGCGTCGAGTGTTGCTGCGAGCGATTGAATCGCGTCATGAATTGGTGGCGTTACTGGCTCAAGAAACGTGTTTGGGAGTCCGACTGTAAAGCCATCCCACGCGGTAAGCGAATCGACGATTGAAGTGGTTGATTGGTGGGTTGCCATGGAAACACAGGGATCCGGCCCAGCAATTGTCTTGAGGATTCGGACAGCCGTTTTGACGTCACGCGCAATCGTCCCGACTGCGTCGAGCGACGGTGCCATGGGAACGACGCCGTGTGTTGGAACCATGCTACTTGTCGGTTTGATGCCGACGACGCCACAGCAAGCAGGAGGCATTCGGACGCTGCCACCGGTGTCCGTTCCGATTGCACCGTCGACAAGTCCGGCCGCGACGGCAACGGCGCTCCCGCTTGAGGACCCGCCTGGAACACGGGTAGGAGCAGTCGGATTCTGGACCTGCCCGAAGTCGCTGAATTCGCCACTGGGCCCGAATGCAAACGCGTCCATGTTTGTTTTTCCTTTTATCGCCGCCCCTGCATCGAGGAGACGCTCGACGAGCAAGGCGTCGACTGCGGGCCAACACTCGAATTCGCGCGATCCACAGGTCATCGGCAATCCGTCGACTTCGACGTTGTCTTTGACTGCAATCACGAGGTCTGACAACGGTCCATCACCGCTCTGGCGAGGAGTCGAATACCCGGCGAGAAACGCGTTGTATTCGTCGTTGACTACCTCATCGTGGGGATGTGACGGCTCGGGCTCGTGTGGAAAGGTGTCGGTAATCGCTTCGAGCGTAGTCAGATCGTCGAGAATCTCATCAACCCTGTCGTCGATCTGAAGCGAGAGCGCCGACGCAACTGTACGTATCGTTTCCTTGCGGTCGTCATAATCGTGAGACATTTTGTTATCCCTCGTCCAGAACGACGGTCTCTGAAATGGTTGCAGACAGTAATACTGTCTGGACAATGTTTCCGAGCAATGCTTTTACAGATGCTTTTTTTCGACCGCTCATGACAATTTGGTCAACGGTCTTTCTCCTGTCCATAGATATATCCACTCTGTGGTATTTTAACATATGCCGATTGAGAGAGAATGGTTATAAGCCTTTTTACAACTATCTGATAGTAATAAATTTGAGTAAGATAAATAGTTATTTAAAAATAATTTTATTAATATATAAATAATACTATAAACTATAGCCGCGAACTAGTAACTTGTCTTCGAAATACGTGTGATTCTATCGGGCTACTCCGGTCGGGGTTTACGTCTCCTATAGAATGATGGAAATTGAATGGACAGGAGAACGAGGATTTTACTATTTAGCTTTTGCGTATTCAACCGCCCGATCAGCTAACACTATCATTGAGTCGAACAGCTGAGGTTTGATATTATCTGGAGATAGTGCCAAGGAGATTTCTGTACAGCCGACCACAATCGCATCAACTTCATCAAACTGAGTGACTGCGTCGATCAAAAGAGGCGAACGAGAGATGGTACGTCAGAGAAGTTTTGGCCGGAGTGAGATGGTTGATGAATAGTGAGCAGCGATCGTCGAAAGGACGTTGTTCGCCATCTTTCTGATGAGGACCTTGATCGACTCCTGGCCGAGGCGGACGATCCGAAGGTCGTCCACCGTCTTACCTTCGTGAAGAATCTCTATGAAGGAGATACGCTTGAAGAAGCAGCTAACCGGGTTGGCCATCCGTTCTAGTTTAGTGACTGGCTGAGACGGGGATCGCACCGAAATTACGTCGAGTCTGACCGCAATCATACCGAGGTAGCTGCTGTTCCAGCAAACCAGCTGATGTCCGGTCAACTCTCTCGTCGAAGGCGGCGCACTCACGACCGCGAGTGCGCCGCTGTTCCAGAGCCATCGCTGATAAGACCGGGCGATTCAGCCCGTTTCGTCAGGCGAGTTCGTTACCAGAACTCGCCTGACTCCACCCGTTCACGTAACCTCGGGCGGTGTGGATTTGGATCTCGTGACGACCACAGCAACAGCGAATCAAGATCCGGCAGCTCATAGCCCAGATCAAGCATTAGGTACAATTGGATCAGGTGCGCGTGCCGTTCAACACCGTGTGAACAGCGTCGACGAGGGAGGCGTGACGACGACGACGCGGCGTCGTCGCCGCGTTCTCGCTGTTTTGCGTCGAGTTTTCGGAGTTCGTCAACGATAACCCGGCTCATCAGCAACGAAATTGCCGCCATGATGATCAGCGTCTCAATGATGTAGGCGTCGGTCGTGTTAATCTCGTCCAGCCCGAACCGTGATTTCAGTTCTTTGAACAGTAGCTCGATCCCCCAGCACGCCCGATAGAGCTGTGCGATATCGGGCGCGCTGTAGTCGTTTTTGTCAAGATTCGTCAGGTACAGATGGTACTCGCCGCTGTCATCGTTGCGGACGCCGACCAGTCGAAAGGTTCGGGTCGTGCTGGCGCCCGACCCTCGTTTGCGATCGAACGAGAGGGTGATCCGTACATCGATTTCCTGTCGCTGCAGGTTGTCGAGGACGGCCTACAGCGACCGGCCCTCCAGCGGGATGCTGTTTCCTCGCCATGTACGGAGTTCTTCGACGATCTCGAAGTTCGCGTTTTCTTTGACGCGAGAGACGAACCAGCCGCCATTGGCCTCAATGCGGTCGAACAACCAGAAATCGTAGTAGCCAAGATCGAACAGGATGAGGGCGCCAGCTACCCACTCACCGGTGGGTAGCTGGCTCCGTTCGTGAGTGCTCGCTTCGGTTGTCTGGAATCGCGTCGGATGCCCAGTCGAGAGCGATTCGGTGAGATGGAGTTTCGCCCCGGCTCGGTCGTCATCGAGTGTGTAGACGTCTTTGGCGTCTTGATAGAGCGAGATGATTGTGGCGTCGACGATCAGGACGTCTCGAAATCGTTCGAGACGTCCGGTAAGCTCGGTTTGGCCCGTGTCGAGATTCTCGATGGCGTCATCGAGAATCTCTCTGAGGAGTGCAACGAACCCTGGTTTGAACCAGCCGTGAAAGGTCGCATAGGTGAGTTCATCACAGTCAGCCATCTCGACGTACCGTTCGAGAAACGCCTGAATGGATCGATCCGATCCGGCAGCAAAGCCGAGAGAAAGCGTGTAAAACAACGCGACGACGTCGAATTTTCGCTCTCGCTGAATGAGATTTGTTGCGCGAGCGGGCTCGCGCAACTCATCAGATGGAAACGCTCTTTGAATTCGGTTCACAACTACTGAATCCGGTAGGGTGTACACATTCTCTACCGGATTCTTACATTCCTAGTTACTGCCGATTCTAGTCCGACGTCTCTGGATGCCTTGATGCGCTAAACTAGAACGGATGACTTGTTGTGCCAGTCGTGGAAGGGTTTTTCAACCGCTACTGACAAGCAGGTCATCCGCGTCTCAGCGGACGACCTACGCCCCGATCTTCGTGTCATGCTTCCACTGGACTGAGATATCAACATCAAGAACGGCCAGAGTCTCTCTGTCGGTTAATGTCGTCACTTTCAGCGTTTGAACGGTGCCTCCAGACCACTGGCGTGCTCGCCCGTATGCTTCCCTACCGCTTGTTTGGTTAGAGGTCGACACTGCTCAACGAAGTCAAGGAGATTGACCTCCATGGACAAGAGCCGATTTCCTCAGCTTCATCCTTCTACTCCATGATATCAGACGATTAGATCGAATTCAACACGGCAATTTAAGTAGTATCTTAGTGACTCCTTTTAGGATATAGCAGAAACATATATATTTATACTGGTTGAGCAAGTAGTCGGACTATACCAACGGGAAATCAGTGTAGTCTAGCAGGCTTGATAGTGACTGGTATAAATAATGAATCGCGAATCCGTGGTTAGAAGGAAATAACCTCGCCGAAAAATAGCTATGAACTTAGTTGAAATCCAGGTATTAAGTATGGCTTTTACCTATGAACAGGTGCCATGTTATAGATAATAACCACAATAGTGGATGATTAGGTAATATATCAAATAGATATGCAGAAAACAGAAAAAATTCTTGGTGGGTACGAAGGAAAACTTCTTTGGACAGTATCGGTGGTGACAATGTGTAGTATGGGTGCTAGATTCCTTCTACCTCCACTATTGCCGGTAATTATTTCAGATTTGGCTATTAGCCCATCTACTGCCGGCTTTGGATTAACAATACTCTGGGGTTGTGCAGCTCTGTCCCATTTCCCAGGTGGAAGTATATCTGATGAATTATCGAGAAAAACACTCCTAGTCCCAAGTATCATTATCATGGTATTTGGTGTCGTTATGTTATTACTTGTTAACGATATCTCAACATTCTTTATCGGTGTAATAGCTTTAGGTATCGGATCAGGCCTCTATACCCCCGTTGCGATGGCCCAAATGTCTGATTTATATAAACATCGACGGGGTTTAGCTATGGGCATCAATTCAGCATTTCTGAACCTGGGCGGGCTAGTTGGAAGTATACTAGCATTCGTAGCTCTTAGTTATTTCAAATGGCAAGTCGCCTTCTTTCCGATTGTTGTACTATTGGTAGTGACAAGCATTCTACTTCACGTGTTGAACAATCAGCCATACGTCATTTCAAAGCCGGAGAGAATACACATTAAACCTACTCTATATCGTCTGACTCGGTCTCGGCAACTCCGGTGGACACTTGCGACAGCCATGGTATTTGGCTTTTCCTGGCAGGGCATCCTTAGTTTTTTACCGGCGTACCTGAATGCATCAAAGGAGGTCACTCCGATGTTCAGTAGTGTAACATTTGGGGGGGTCTTTTTACTTGGCATGTTTACCACACCACTGGCAGGCCGATTAGGAGATAGGTGGACATGTCCACACGTTGCTCTAATTTCGACAGTCCTCACTACTATTGGATTAGCAACATTACTTGTGGGCGATTCAATTGCGCTTGTGGTAGTTGGACTTTTAGTTCTTTCAGTTGGTCTTATGACTTTTTGGCCAGTACTAAACTCACACATAATGAATCTCGTTCCCACCGACCAACTCGGGGGGGATTATGGAGCCATAAGAACGGTATTCATCGCAGCAGAGAGCATTGGACCAGCGTTTGTCGGATATACTGTAGACCATTTCGGATACACGGTAAGTTTTTCGGGGATAACTATAGCTTTAACAATTTCTATCTTCTTTGCATATATATTAGTGAATATAAATGGGAGGTACAAATAGGTATAAATACTTGCTTTATAGGTCACAAGATTACGCTTGATTTGGACGGGTTTACGGAGTTAGCCGCCACGGAGAACCCCGAGGCAGTGCGCTGGATTCTACGGGTATCTGACTGGTCGCCGAAGATTGTAGACGGCGCACTTGATAGGGATCCACAGATGGGTTCATAGTCTCAGGAAGCGTCCTCCGGTAGTGTGACGAAAGCTGGAGGAAAGCTGGCGGAGGTGACTGAACTTCACCTCCGGCAGCGGTTGGCTGAAGAAACTGATCCGAAGGCGATCAAGCGCTTGGTTGCGGCGCTCGAATACAAGCAAGGGCTCTCGCCGGCCAAGATCGAGAAGAAATACGGCTGGTCCGAGCAGACGGTCTACAACTGGCTCAACCGGTTCGAGGAGCGCGGCCGTCCAGCCGCGCTCCGAGACAAGCCACGTCTGGGACGAAAACCTTGGCTAGATCCAACACAACGGCGGCAGCTCTTTGCCGCTCTGAACGAACCACCGAGTGAGGCTGGTTACGACGCGCCGGCGATTGACCGAGGCGTTCGTCATCGTACTTGACATCAGGAACGATATCCGTGATGGAGCAACGCTTTGCGAGGCGCTACGTCGTTTCGACGACCCGGTTGATTCACTGGAAGACGGCTATCCCGATTGGCATCCGGCCCCCTACTCGTTCCACGGCATGCTCACCCTCTTTCTCTACCGCGAGACCACTGGCGACAGTTATCGATCACTAACCCGTCATCCCGAACTCGCAGGCGTCTTCGGCTTAGAGCACATTCCCGATGAGTCCGTCTTATCGCGGACGTGGCGCAAGCGCTTCGATCATGGAGACCGGGAGTTCATCACTGCCAGTGCACATTGCCTGGTCAAGGATATTTCGCGCACAGATATGGGGGCATTCGCAACGCACAGCGCTCAGATCCATATATCGTTATATGATTTATCACTAGCCAAGTACCGCTGATTCTGAGCGTAGAAAGCCCGAAACGGCTGAAAATAGCGACTAATCACTTTCAAGTACATACACTTGATTAGTCCAGTAATCAAGTGTGGTTTTATGAGAGTCCGTCCCCTCTATGAATCACGAACAATGAAATGTAGCAGGAAACAACCTCTCGAGGGTGAGCGAGCATGAATTCTGCATCGACGTCAGTCGCTGACCCGCTCAAGGAGTTCCTTCGATCGAAATCGAAGGGCGGCGAAGAGAGCGGGAACTACCGACGCAATCTCGAGCGCTGCGTCGAGGACTTTCTCGAGTGGTTCGAGGAATATCCGCGCTCGGATGGGGCGTTCGACGATCTAGACGAACGGACGTTCCGCCAGTACGCTCGGGAACTCACGAATCGTGACCTTGCGGCAGGGACGGTTCTGACGTACTACGCGAACGTCAGCGCCTACGTTGGTTGGTGTGTTCGCGAAGGCCTCCTCGAAGCGAACTACGCCCAGCGAAACGTCGCGAAGGAACCGCTCCCCGACAACGACGGGCGTCGATCGGGTGATCAGCAGGCCTGGGCCAACGAGCATCGATTGCAGATTACACGGTATGTCGATAAGCGAGCTCACGACGCTGCCGACGAGAAGGGGTTCGACGCCGTTCAGGAGTTTCGCGATCGGGCACTCGTCTACGTCCTCTGCTATTCCGGCGTCCGGGGTGGTGAGATCTTCGCAGATCCGAAGGACGATCGCCGGAATGGCCTCCGATGGGGCGATGTTTCACTCGAAGATCGGAGGATGACTGTCCTTGCGAAAAAGCAGGACTGGTCCGATCGATCACTGACGAAGCAGGCGATAAATCCCATGTCACGATACAGAAAAATTCTCGATCCTGCGGGGGACGACTGGCCTGTTTTCCCGACGTTTCACCTCCCGACACTTTACGAGACACTTCGAACCGGCTTACGGGAGAGCCACGGCTGGTCAGAAACGGAGGTCGAGGAGTACCTCAGCGACCTCACCGGCCAGATGGATGTGTTCGGAGCGCTTCGGGAGTATGAGCTGACGCCACCCTCGATCAATACCGACGGCGCTCGACGGATCATGCGACGCCTCTGTGAGGACGCTGACATCGGGCTCGACGATAAACACGGCTATCTCGCCCCCCACGGTGGCCGTCGCGGTGCCGGCGAAGTACTGGTCCGCCAACGCGGGTTCACTGCGGCTGCTCGCCTTCTCGATAACAGCGAAGAGGTCGTCCGGAAATCGTACTCCCATATCGAAGCAAAAGAGATGGCCAAAGACGCTGGCGATGCGTTCGCAGAGCACGATGCATGATTCACCCTCGCAGAGGATATTTGGCGCTTCGAGAGAGTACAATTATATATTAAAGAAGAGGTCTCAGAAATGATCCTGAGAAAGTAACCTAAGATCTACCTCTTAGCTCTCAAGCGTTGACTGTCCAGAAATTGTGATTATTTTACCTAAGTGATCAGTATTATATTCTTATCTAAATTACTTAGTAAAAATTATAACTAAGATGTATAGTTAACATGCTTCCGACGGTAGAAAATATTCGCGAGTTCTCTCGACCGTACCGAAGTTCGATACTTCTCGAGTATCCTAACCACAACCTGAAGACAGTGACGATCAGAAGTAATCACTCACTGTTAGTCCAGCGAATTAATCAGTAGCCGTATCAATCGCTATTGTAAGGTCGGCAAGTGACTCAACGAAGCGGGTATTGAGTGTCGCTTGGAGTTGTCTCCAGCACTCGTCAACCGAATTTCGCTCTGGCGAGTACGCCGGCAACGTCACGAAGGCGTGAGATCGTCACGGGCCGCCAGATTCGTGATGGCCGACGCCTGGAAAGATGGCGTTCCATCCAGCACGATGATCAGACCATCTTCGAATTTGTTATATAATGCGAAAATGAAATGTTCTGCGTTGATAGCAGCCACGTACTCTTCGAATCGAGAGAAGAGGCAATCACTGTTCTCAGTAATGAGATTTAAGCCATATATAATTTTTTCGAAATAACTATCGTTCGCCCGTCGCTGAACAAGGAACCACTTTGGCTAGTTTAGTCTGTGTGACGCCGTTTTTGTACGCTATTGTCTCTAAGAGCCGTTGTGTCGGCTTCTTTCCGTCCACGTTGTCGAGAGCATCTTGCAGCTCTTCGACTGAAACCTCGTCGATGTGATTCACTGTCTGTTGCAAGACTCTACGAGAAAATAGTTCTAATGGGCACAATAGGACTGTTCAGAAATTAAATCTAGATTGGTGCAAAATATAAATTGGTTTTTATATTATACATTATTAATATGAACTTAAGAACTATAATTTACATATGGTCGTGGTCAGCCGTGGACCGATTATTACCGTCCGACCAGCGCTGATCGTTCTCGAGAGTTAACTACGTAAATTCTGTCGCCCGCTTCTCCTCCGTCGTCAGCCGAGACCGAATGTCAGGAATCGGCGATCCGATTTCCAAACCGAATGGAGGCATCGACGTTCATTTACAACCATACCACTGTAATGCCTCGATTCTGCCCTCGTGTCGACCGGTCGCTCCCCTTCACCTACGGGGAAGTTACAATCGCACAGTTGCAATCCAGGCCGGTGCCCGGATCAAATCTCGGCGCCATGAGTGGGGCGACGCCCGCCGAATCGACCAATGTTGTCTCGGCCGAGCCGTTCGCAAGATACGAACAGAGACTGGTGTATGGGCGAGCCTGACTGGTACGTTCGCCGGCCGGGTCATTTGTATTCGCGTCAGAAACGCACTGTGTCAGTACAGACTCATTTCTACGTTACCACGACGCGTTCCCGAGATACGAACACGGCTGGTTCCAACTGTGCGACCGTCCTCAACCGGAAAGTAGCACTGAGAGCAAGGGAGTCAGATCGACCAAACGTTTACAACGGCCCACAGTTTTCAGGCGTATGGAACACGGGACAGGAACAAGCACGCGAGGAAGGGAACACGTCTACAACGCGCTCGTCAAGGCTGGGATCACGGTACGCGTCGTATTTCCGGGCATCCAAACGCTCCCGGTCGATCGAACGATCGCAGACCGCGACGAGACCGAGTACGTGATGGCGCGACACGAAACCGCAATCCCGCACGCTGCGTGGGGGAACTACGAGTCTGGGGGCGGCATCACCGCCAGGCTGACGGTTCCCGGCCCGGGCGATACCAACGCAGCTCACGGCTTGAAGAGCGCCTTAAACGACGGCGTTCCGATCGTTTACATCTCGGCGACGTCATCAGCAAATCATCGAAACTCGAGGAAGACGTTGGCTTTCGGTGGGGCTCGCCGGACTGGGTCGGGCTCGCGCAAAGTTACGGCTGCCAGGGCCGGCGGGCTCGAACGCGGCCGACCTTCCGGGAGGCTCTCGAGTGGGCGCTCGAGGCGGACATCCCGACCCTGATCGATGCGGCCATCGATCCGGCGTAACCGACGGCGGTCGATATCGACGATTACGAGACCGACGTCGATCCGACCGCATTCTGACGTCCTACGACGCGCGCCGAACCGCTGCTTCGCCGTTCGCGTCGTCGTGTCCGCATACCTGCTGGCAGACCGTTCGTGAGAGCCAAACACTTTTGAGGTGTGGGAGACAATCTCTTTCCATGAGCAAACAGGAGAATCGGATGGTGGACGCGGTCGTTATCTCAAGCAACATCATCTGGACGCTCCAGGAGCAGAACGGTGCCGGCGTCACCGAACTCGCAAACCGTCTCGGGCACTCGAAAAGCACCGTCCACAATCACCTCCAGACGCTCGAGAAGCAGCGTCTCGTGGTGAAAGACGACGGGCAGTATCGCCTGAGCCTGCGATTCCTTGACGTGGCGTCCCACGTCAAGAATCAGTTTCCTAACTACGACATCATCAGAAACGAGGTAGACAGCCTCGCGGAGGAAACCGGCGAGGTCGCCCAGTTCGGGATCGAAGAGCACGGTCGCGTGAGCTATCTGTACAAATCGAGCGGCAGCCGCGGCGTCGAAACCGCCTCAAGCGTCGGCACGCAGCAGGCGATCCACTCAACGTCGCTCGGGAAGTCCATCATGGCCCACATGCCACAAGAGCGGGTCCATGAAATTCTGGATCGACGCGGAATGGCCGCGCGGACCGAGAACACGATCACCGATCGCGAGGAACTGTTCGCGGAACTGGAGGAGATCAAAGAGCGGGGCCACGCGATCGACGACCAGGAGAACGTGGAGGGGCTGTGCTGTATTGCGGCCCCCGTTACCAGCGATCACGGCGATCTCGGCGCGGTCAGCGTCTCCTGGCCCACGAGCCGCATCGGGACCGATGCGTTCATGGAGGAAATGCCCGCCAGGATCATGCGCGCGGCGAACGTGATCGAACTCAACTCCAAGTTCGGCTGACCGTTCCTCCTCAGACGATCTCCCGCCGCTCTTTCTTGGTCCGCCCGCCCCGATACTGCCCCTGCTGTCTCCGATACCGTCTCCGCTCTGACCCCACTCGTGGCATTCCAACGTTCGTAAGATGCGAACAGCATGTGCCAGCGGGATGGGGCGTCACCCGGCCGCCAGCACATGAACGACGCGAACATTTTTGCCCCGGCCGGGCCATCGTTCGGGCATCCCCGACGACCATGATAGACAATCGTTCATCCGTCTACGACGAACTCGGCGTCTCCGAGGCGATCAACGCCGCCGGAACGAAGACGCGCATTGGCGGAACCCGCATCCGTCCGGAGGCCGTGGACGCGATGACCCGGGCGGCGGAGTCGTTCGCACGCATTTCCGACCTGCAGGCTCGTGCGTCCGAAACCATCGCCGACGCGACTGGCGCCGAGGCGGGCTACGTGACGACGGGCGCGTCGGCAGGGTTGACCCTCGCGGCGGCAGCGTGCCTAGCTGGCCACGATTTCTCGGCGATGGCCCGTCTCCCCGACACGGACGAGATCGCCGACGAAATCGTCATCCCGAAGGTCCACCGCAACTCCTACGACCACGCGCTCCGGGCCGCCGGAGCGACCATCGTCGACGTCGGAACGAACGATGGGACGCTGGGGGCGGTGACGACCGACCTCGAGACGTGGGAACTCAAGGAGGCGATCACCGAAGACACAGCCGCGATCGGCTACGTCGCCCGGAACGATCTGCCCCTGGAACCGGTCGTCGAGGTCGCTCACGACCACGGGGTGCCCGTCATCGTCGATGCCGCCGGTCGGCTCCCGCCGAAGTCGAACCTCACCGCGTTCGTCGACGCCGGCGCCGACCTCGTCGCGTTCAGCGGCGGCAAAGCCGTTCGCGGCCCCCAGAGTACTGGCTTCGTCGCCGGTCGGAGCGATCTCGTTTCGTCGATGGCGCTCCAGCACCTCGACATGGACGCCGTCGAGGGGACGTGGGACCCGCCGGCCTCGCTCGTCGACGTCGACAGCCTGCCCGGCGTCCCGCGCCACGGGATTGGCCGGGGGTTCAAGGTCGGGAAAGAGGAACTCGTCGGGTTCGTCCGCGCCCTCGAGTCGTACGTGGACGAGGACGAGGCGGCCTGCCTCAAGGGCTGGGACGACCGCGCACGCTGGATCGGCCGCGCACTGGACGAGGAGACGGCGCTCGAGATCGCGTATCGTAACGAGGGCGATCCGACGGCGGTGACGCGGGTGGCCGTGACGGTCGACGAGGCGACGGTCGGCGGCTCCACGGTCGATCTGGTCGGACGGCTCCGCCGGGAGTCACCGCGCATCTTCGTCGGCGACCACGACGTGACCGCCGGCGTCTTCACCGTCGATCCGCGCGGGCTTACTGACGACGAGGCCGAGTACCTCGTCGAGCGCATCGTCGCGGTAGCTGCCGGCTGAGTCCGAACCCAGAACGGAACGAAACCGACGGAGACGCGCGAATCTCGACCGGGAAAAAGTATAACCCCTCTTCGACGGACGCTACCGTACGGATGAAGATTACTGACATCGACGCCAACGTCGTCCGTATCGGTCGCGAGTTCGGAACGACGTCCGCTATCAAGGAGATCGAGGAGAGCGTCTTCGTGTTGCTTCGACTGACCGCCGACGACGGCTCGACCGGCATCGGCGAGATCTCGGACGTCGAACATCCGGAAACGATGCCTACGACCGACGAGATCGAAGCGGAGGTCGGCGACTTCCTCCTCGGCGAGGACCCCTGCGAGATCAACCGGCTCGCCGACGAGATGTACGAGGCGATCGACTTCGGGGCGTTCGACTTCCACTCCTTCCAGCAACTCGCGCTGGCGGCCGTCGACATGGCGCTGTACGATCTCGTGGGCGATCGGTACGACGTCCCCGCCTACCAGCTGCTCGGCGGACGCACGCGGGACGTCCCGCTGTGCTGGGTCGTCTTCACGCGCCAGGAACCCGACGCGGCGGAGGCGCTCCGCGAGGAAATCCGGACCCGCGTCGGCCAGGGATTCTCGGCGTTCAAACTGAAGGTTGGCGAGGTCGATCCGGCCGTCGACGCCGAGCGGATCCGGACCGTCCGCGAGATCGCTGGCGAGGACGCGCAGGTGTTCGTCGACGCGCAGGGCGTCTGGGAACTCGAGGAGGCGATCGAGACCATCGAACGGTTCGAGGAGGTGGGAATCGATGGCGTCGAAACGCCCGTCGGTCACCCGGACTCCGACGTTGAAACGCGGGGCTACTACTACGATATCCCGCTCGTCCCGTCGGAACTGGCGACAGTGCAGGAGACCGTCGACACGCCGGTCTTCGAACACGTGCTCGATCCGCAGTTCGGCATCGACCTCGCGGCAGCAGACGCCGTCGACGTGTTCACTGTCGAGGTCTGTTCGGGCGGGATCACCCGCGCCGATCGGATCCTGGACGTCGCCGAGGCCGCCGGCATCGACGCGCGCCTGGGGAGCACGGTCGAACTCGGGCCGGGGACGATCGCGGCCGGCTCACTCGGCGCCGCCTCGACCGCTGTCACCTACCCGTGCGACCTCATCGGGCCGCAAGTGTATGACGAGTCGATCCTCGAGTCGGGCCTGGAGTACCGGGACGGGACCCTGCGCCCCTCCGAGGCGCCCGGCTTCGGCCTCGCGCTCGAGGACGGTCTGTTCGAGTAAGTCGCATCGATTCGCGGTCGAATCGAGGTTCGTAACCCGCGTCGCCGGGCCGACGGAATCGAGGTGCCGGTCCGAGGGGGCGGGCAAGCGAGACTTTTTGTAGCACCTGGTCGTCTGCTACCGCGTATGCAGATCACCGGACTAGAGACGGTTCCAGTCGAGGTACCCGTCAAGCGGCACGGCGAACCGTACGGCATCGCTCCCTACGTCGGCGGCAACCGGATCCGGAGTTTGCCGGATTCGCTCACGTTCGAGGAGGCCCTCAAGGCGAACGACGAGGCGACCGAGGCCGGGAAGAAGCTGCTCGTGAAGCTTGAAACCGACGAGGGGATCGACGGCTGGGGCGAGGTCAAGGTACCGACAATGCGGGCCGGCCAGGTACTGATCGAGGAACTCGTCGAACCGGCGGTCGTCGGACGGGACGTGACGGAGGTCGAGGCGCTCGTCGATGAGTTCGGCTCGTTCTCGACGATGTACTACACCGACGTGACGTCCTACATCGGCGCGGTCGAGATGGCCATGTGGGACGCCCACGGCAAGCACCTCGGCAAGCCGGTCCACGAACTCGTTGGGGGGAAGTGCCGCGACAGCGTCGAGATTGCGTACTGTCTCGGCTTGCTCACGCCCGAGGAGTCCCGCGAGTACGCGCGGTTCGCCCGCGACGAGGGGTTCTCGGTCCTCAAGACGAAGGCCAGTCGCTACTGGCGGGCCGACGTCGACCGGATCCAAGCCATGCACGACGAGGTCGACGGCGAACTCGAGTTCCGGGTCGACCCGAACCAGCTCTGGAGCTTCGAGGACGCCGTCCGCTTCGGCGCGGCCCTCGAAGACCGGGGCATCTACCTCCAGTACATGGAACAGCCCATCCGCGTTGACAGCTTCGGGAGCATGAAGAACCTCCGGAACCGGCTCCGGACGCCGATCGCGATCAACGAGGACGCGTACTTCCAGCGCAACCTCACCCAGGCGACCTCGATGGACGCGATCGACGCGGCCGTCGTCGACCTTGTGCCCGCCCGGGGGATCCTCGGGATGAAACGGCTTGCGGGCATCGCCTCCGAGTTCGGCATCTCGCTGGCCCACCACACGAACTTCGACCTCGGGATCAAGAATGCCGCGAAGCTCCACACCGTCGCGACGACGCCGGCGTTCAACATGGCCATTGACTCCGTCTACTACGCCTACGAGGACCACATCCTGGAGAACCCACTCGAGATCGAGGACGGACGCATGACGGTTCCGGACGAACCTGGCCTAGCCGCGGTCGACGAGGCGAAAATCGAGGAATATCGCATCGATTAAGCCGAATCCCATCAACCGCCGCGTTCGGCGACCGCGACTAGCCGGGTTGCCGGATCCAGTCGGTCCGACGACATCTTTTCCGTGGGAAAACTATTATATAACCGTCTCATTATACCTATCCGAGCATGAGTCACAAGAGGCTAAAGCAGCATCTCCGAGACGTGTCGTTCACTACCACTGCACCGTTCAGCGAGGACGGAAGCGACGTTCTCTACGAGGAGGCCGCCCGCAATACGGAAGCCGTCCTCGATGCCGGCGGGCGATCGTTCATCCCCTGCGGAAACACCGGCGAGTACTACTCGCTGACCGACGAGGAACGGCTTCGCCTCGTTGAGACGACCGTCGACGTCGTCGGGGACGACGGCGCGGTCATCGCAGGCATTGGCGGGAGCACCAAGGAGGCGATCGAACAGACGCAGACCTACGAGGAAGTCGGTGTGGACGGCGTGATGGTTCACGATCCCGATCACACCTATGTCCACAGTCAGGGGATCGTCGAGTACTACGAGCGACTCGCCGACGCGACCGAGATCGGGATCGTGATGTACAAGCGCGGGCCGGCGCTCTCGCTGCCGGCCGTCTCGGAGCTCTCGACAAACGACAACGTCGTCGGGCTGAAGTTCGCCGTCAACGACGTCGCGGCCTTCTCGAAAATGGTCCGCGAGGTCCCCGGCGACATCGTCTTCTCGACGGGGATCGCCGAACGGTTCGCGCCGGCGTTCGCGCTGGAAGGCGCCGAGGGGTTCACCACCGGTATCGGTTCATTCGCTCCGGATGTCAGTCTCGCGCTGCAGGAGGCTCTCGAGGCCGAAGATTGGGAGCGCGCGCTCGAAATCCGCGATCTAACGCGGCCGTACGAGGACCTCCGGGAGGAACCCGGCGCGAACAACGAGTTCGAGGCGGCGAACAACGTGCCGGCGATCAAACACGGCCTTGAACTCGCGGGACTGTACGGGGGCCCGGTGCGCGAACCGCTCGTCGAACTCTCCGAGGAGGACAAACGGCGCGCTGAGACCTACTACGAGCAACTGGCCGAGGCCGAGTTCGCGGCACCGACGCAGACGTAACCGATCGAACGCGACGCGCGACGAGAGACGGGTTCGGGTAGCGCGAGCGCCGATCGCCGAGGTATGGTACCTGATCACGTACGTTTATTACCCCGGTCGCGAAATCTCGAAACACATGCGAGAGATAGCAACCGATAACGCACCGACGAGTATCGGCCCATATTCGCAGGCGATCGAGGCCAACGGATTCCTGTTCGTCTCCGGCCAAGGCGCCGCCGAGCCCGAGACCCGCGAGATCGTCAGCGACGACATCACGGAACAGGCCGAACAGGTCTTCGAGAACATCACGGCCATCCTTAACGCAGCCGGGGCCTCAACCGACGACGTCGTCAAGGCCACGGTCTTTCTGACGGACATAGACAACTACGAGGCGGTCAACGAGGTCTACGCCGAGTACATGAACGAGCCCTTCCCCGCGCGAAGCGCCGTGCAGGTCAGCGACTTGCCGATCGACATCGGCGTCGAGATCGAAGTGATTGCGGTCGCACCCGAGGAATAGTCGTTACCCACTCCACCGGGCGGTTCACCGGTTGTGTTCGTACATCGCCAAGAGCAGCGACTCAAGTTCGTCGCCGAGACGCTCGTAGATCTCCTCGCCCTTCTCGGCCGTGGCGAGGCCCGGATCGCCGATCGCCCCCGTTTCCGAGTACTCGGCGAACGACCGGTAGACCGAGAGTGGGCCCCCCTCGAAGAGGTCCTTGCGGCGGAGGTCGTAGGGGTCGTCTAGGTACCGCGCCTCGGCCCGGTCCAGGTCGACGAGGTCTGGTCGAAGGTACAACATCATCGACGTCTCGAACTCGCCGCCGTGGGCCATCCCCCCGAGGTCGCTCTCGCGGATTTCGTCGATAAAGGACCCGGCGAGCTGGAAGTAGGTCAGACCGAGCACCTGGGCGTCCGGGAACCGCTGTCCGATTTCGGTGACGGCGGTCCCGATGACGGACATGTTGCCGCCGTGTCCGTTGAGGAATAGGACAGCGTCGAATCCGTTATCGCGGATGGAGTCGGCGATGTCGCCCAGCATCGACAGCAGCGTCTCAACCGAGAGCGTGATGGTGCCGCCGAAGTCCATGTGGTGGGGCGAGAGGCCGGTCCAGATGGGCGGCGTCACCAGGATCGGGACCTCCTCGGCGACGCACTCGGCCCCCAAGTGGGCCGCCGCGTCGGCGAGGATCGTATCCGTGGACACCGGGAGATGGTTGCCGTGCTGTTCGATACTGCCCACGGGGACGACGGCGACGGAGCCGTCTTCCTCGCCGATAGATCGGATCTCGGGTGCGGTCCGTGCGGCCCACGCGGGGGAGTCACCGGTCGCTTCGTCGAAAGCCATGCCGAGAGGATTTGCAACGACGGATAAAAACGTTCTGAACGGCAGATGATAGGTTGCCGAGCTATTATAACGGATCGAAGCGAGGATGGTGTCATGAAGGTGTTAGTCACCGGTGGCAACGGAATGGTCGGGACCGCGATCATCGACAATCTGGGAGATCAGGAAGAGTACAAGTTTCGCCCCCTGGACATTGAGTCTCATCCAGACGGCGACCGGGACACGGTCGTCGCCAGCGTAGAGAACTACGACGAAATTCGACCCGCATTCGACGGCGTCGACGCCGTGATCCACCTCGCCGTCTACGCACCGGGGATCATCGACGAGAACTGGGAACGAATCCGGTCCGTCAACATCGAGGGGACACGAAACGTCCTGCGCGCGGCCCAGGACGCCGAAGTTGAACGAGTAATCTTCGCCTCAACCAACCATGTGGTCGGGATGTACGAGGAGGAGTACGCGCCGGACCTGTACGAACTGGACCACGACCTGTTGCTCGATCACACATCGTCGGACCGGCCCGACTCATCCTATGGGGTTTCGAAACTCTTCGGCGAAAACGACGGTCGATTCTTTGTCGAGAACATGGAGTACCCCCGGAGGTTCTACGCAATCCGCATCTGTAGTCTGCGGGAGCCGGCGTTCGATCACCCGTACGGCGACGCCGAGAAGGCCGTCGAGAACGGCGAGTTCGAGCGCGGCAGCGACGAGTACGAGGAGACCGTTCGGCGCATGAAGGCGATGTGGTTATCGCGGCGCGACTGTGCGCACCTAGTCAACTGCATCCTCCAAGACGAGGATACCGAGTACGCGATCTTCTCGGGAGTCAGTGACAACGATCGCCGCTGGTTTGACATTGAACACGCGCGCAACCTCGTCGGGTACGCTCCCCGGGACAACGGCGAGTCGTGGAACGCGCCGCCCGAGTGATTGACGGGCGATCCCGACCGCCGGCGGGACAATCCTTTTGTCACCCTCCGCCGTCTACCCGCGCATGGCCGCACTGTGGAGCTATCCGTGGACCCTGTCCGAAGAGGGACTCGAGGCGGCGTGGTCGACGCTTTCTGATGTCGGCGTCGATGCGATCAATCTCGCCAGTCATTATCACTCCGTCCGATCGATGCAACCGCGGTTTCCCGATCGACTATTCGAGTCCTACCCCGGTGGCTGTTACTTCGATCCCGCTGCGGACGATCGATTTGACGGGACACTGATCGATCCGCTCCCCAACGCGGTCCCACCGTTCGACGATCCGCTCGCGGAGATCGTCGAGAGCGCCGACGCGGCCGATATCGACGTGAACGGCTGGGTCGTCCTCTTTCACAACTCCCGTCTCGGTGCGACCTATCCCGAGTACAGGGCCGAGAGCGCCTTCGGCGATCCGCAGGATCATGCGTTCTGTCCGTCGCATCCGGAAGTCCGCGAGTATTTCGCCGCGGTTGTCGGCGCTGTCGCCGACCGGGGCGTCGCCGAGATACAGCTCGAGAAGGCGGGCTATCCAACGGTATTTCACGGACACGGTTGGGAGTTCGGGCACGACAAACGGCAGGTGCTCACGAGTCGGACGGAGGAATTACTTCTCTCGCAATGTTTCTGCGACGGATGTCGGGCGGCGGCTCAATCGAGGGGCGTTGACCTCGACGGCGCGCGGAGGACGGTTCGCGAACTCTTGGAGACGTCGTTCGACCGCCCGCACCTCGATGCGCCGGGACTGGACGCTCTCGTGACCGAGTATCCGGCGGTCCAGGAACTGATCGACTTCCGGGCAAGCGTCGTTGCGGACCTTTTCGAACGGCTGTCGGCGGCGGCAGGCACGACGCCGCTCAACTACTACGTGATGGACGGGGGCGGCCTCAACGGCGACGATGTCTGGCCGGCGGGGATTCGCCTCAGCGGCCTCGTCGACCACGTCGATCGCGTGACCGCGCTCTGTTACGTTCGCAGTCCCGACGCCGCCCGCGATCGAATCGACGGGATCGACCGGCTGTTCGAAGGGCCGGTCGACGCTGGCATCACGCTCGATCACGAGATTAACCGGAACGAGGCCGAACTTCAACGCCTGATCAAGGCCGTCGGGAGGGCAACCGACGGCCAAATCCACGTCTATCACTACTCTCTTGCGACCGATGTCCAACTTGCCTGGCTCCGGTCGGTACTGTAGGTCGGGGGCGTGCCTCGGACGGATGCAACAACTTCGCCATTTTAGCTCCGACGGAAATAACGAATTCCGATGCCTTTCGGATGGCACTCAGGCCTGACTGGGGGAAAGAATTAAGTGATACAACGATAGTTCCTCTACAGGGTAGATATGGGGTACCCAGTCACACAGTAACATACGTGCCCCAGCATCAAATCACTCGACGGAAACCCGAGAAAAATCATGGCTGATGATCTTCACGAACGATTGATGAGTCGACGAACGCAACTGAAAGCACTCGGCGGCGGCCTCACGGCCGGGCTCGCCGGCTGTCTCGGCGGCAGCGGCGACGGTGGTGGCGTCGACGAACCCATCGAAGTCCTGACCTGGAACCTCGGCTTCCTGGAGGAGTCTATTAACGGATGGATCTCGGACTACGAGGACGAGTACGGCTACACGGGCGAGTGGGTCGACCGGCCCGCCGACGATTTCGCGACGTACTTCCAGACCCAGGTCCAGTCCGGCGACCCGCCAGCCACGCTGGACTCGCAAGGTGCCGTCTACGTCCGGTGGGCGAATGACGAGATCCTCCAACCGATGGATGATTTGGTAGACGACGAGCTTATGAATCGGTTCGACGAATCCCAGATCGAACAGGACAAGGTCGACGATACGATCTATCGGCTCCCGTTTTACCACGTGAGTACCGGTACCGTCTACCGGAAGCAGTGGTTCGAGGATGCGGGACTCGCGGATGATCTCCCGACAACGACAGAGGAGTACTTCTCCGCGGCCGAGACGATCGCGAACGACACCGACGCCGAGTGGGGGATGACGCTCGTTCGTTTCGACTACGCCCTGTGGCCTTTCTTCTGGGCGGAGGACATCAATATCCTCAACGAGGACAACACGGAGGCCGTTTTCAACACGGATCGGACCGTCGAAATTCTGTCGCGGTTCCGCGAACTCACGGACGACGGAGTCATTCCCGAGCTCACCTGGACGCAGCGCAAACAGCCCCAGGCCCAAGAGTTCGGTAGCGGAAACACGGGTATGTACCACATGTGGCTCTCGTCGGTTCGACTGGTCGAGAACGCGGGAGACTGGGTCGACGGCGACACCATGGGCTTCATGCCGGCGCCGGGTGGCATGCCCGCCTACAACGGGCACGGCTGGAGCATTACGTCGGTCAAGAACGAAGCTACAACGCAAGCAAGCCTGGACATGATCCGGGTTATCCTTAACCAGAAGTGGCAAGAGGACTTCCTGCGGAAAACGACGGTGCTCGTCGGGAACAACGACGCCATGGAGAACCTAGCGAACAGCGATGAGTTCCGCGAGGAGAACCCGCTGCTGGCCGGCGTCTACGACACCTGGTTCGAATCGGCCGATGGTGCCGTCGCACAACCGCGAATAAACGAGACGGCAGAGATCTGGGATACGATCAACAGCCAGTTTGCGGCGGCCGCGGTCGGCGAGACCGATCCCGAACAGGCGGTCTCGGACGCCGAGCAGGAAGTGAACTCGATCCTCAGCTGAGGCGTCGACAGTGGAAATTGGTTCGATTATAATCATTTAATGAGAAGATTTAAGCGAACGGCAAAAACAATATTCTTGTAACCGATCTATGTCGATCAAGAGCCTCCCGGATGAACTATGGGAACGGTCCCCCATCACTCTCTCGCGGAAGGGACGCCGGTCATTGATCGCGTGGGCGGGGCTCATCCCCGCACTAGCGATCCTCATCATCTACCGGCTCATTCCCCTCCTTTGGAACGTCGCACTGTCGTTCGAGAACATGCGGTACACGGGTGAAACGACTTGGGTTGGAGCCGAGAACTACCAACGGATGCTTGAGGATCCCGTGTTTATGGATGCGCTGTTCAATACGATCCTCTTTCTGTTGTCGGTGCCGATCGCGGTAACGATCGCGCTCGGGCTCGCTCTGTTACTCAATAAGAATTTTCCGGGAAGCAACGCGTTCAGATCCATGTTCTTCCTGCCGTACATCACGATGATGGTCGCTATCGCCGTCATCTGGTCGTACATGTTCAAGACCCAGGGCGGGGTGATCAACTATATGTTACTGGAGGCAGGCCTCATCGAGGAGAACATTGGGTGGCTCAGCGACTCTTGGTGGGCGCGCGCCTCGATCATTATAGTGCACGTCTGGAAGACGACTGGGTTCTATCTCATCATCATCCTCGCGGGATTGCAGAACATCTCCCCGCAAATCTACGAGGTTTCCCGTATCGACGGCGCATCGAAACGCCAGCGATTCATGTACATCACGTTACCCCTGCTCAAACCGACGCTTGGCGTCTGTGCCCTCGTCGGACTCGTCACTTCGTTCGAACTGTTCGACCTTGTGCAGGTGCTGACCGGCGGCGGTCCCGCCAGGAGCACCGAAATCCTGATTACTTGGATTTACAAGCAAGCGTTCGAATTCGGCAACTTCGGCTACTCGGCCGCACTCACCATCGTCCTGTTCGTGATCATGGCCGGGTTTTCACTGCTCGGTGCCTACCTGCAGGGAGGGGATTACATATAAATGAGTAAAATAAACGAATCCGTCAACCGGAGCGACATCAGAACCGTGTTCAAAAAGGCCGCGATCCACCGGGCGGGAGATCGATCAGAGTTCGTTCGGCGACTGCCGTACTTCGTTACCGGACTCGTGTTGAGCCTCGCCTTCTTCTTTCCGTTCTACTGGCTGCTGAAGGTGGCCGTCATGTGGCCGGCCGGCTCGCTGTACTCGGGCGATCCGTCGCTCGCGCTCGACCGGTTCGAACTGTACAACTTCGTTCGGGTCTACTACGAGATTCCCTTCCCGCGGTACCTGTTCAACAGCGTCATCATCACGACGCTGGCTGTCGTGGGCAGTCTCGTGACGAATTCCCTCGCGGCGTATTCACTCACAAAGGACTTCTACGGGAAGAAGCTAGTGCTCGCTTTCCTGATCTCGGCACTCATGATCCCGTACTACGTGACGGTGATACCTGCATTCCTGGTGACGAACCGGCTCGGCTTGCTGAACACTCACTTGGGTGTCGCCCTCCCGTTCATGACGTTCATCATCGGTACGTTCATCTTGAAGAACAGTTTCGAGGCGGTCCCCGACTCGATGATTGAGGCGGCCCGGCTGGATGGGGCCTCGGAACTGTACATCCTATTTGGCGTGCTATGGCCCCTCGCCAAACCGGCGCTGGCGACGAACGTCATCCTGTCGTTCATCTACGCTTGGAACGCGTACCTGTGGCCGCTCGTCGTTATCAATGACAGGATGATGCAACCCCTGCCGCTCGCGCTCGCATCGTTCTCCACCAGGTTCGACGGGAACTTCACGCTCCAGTACGCCTTCGCCATCATGGTACTCATCCCCCTCGTGATCATGTTCCTCCTGCTGCAGCGCCAGTTCATCAGGAGCGTCGTGCAAAGCAGCGTCAAGGAGTGATACCATGAAGGAGGCACTCTACAACACACTCCGACAGATCGCATTGCTATTCGAAGCAGTGACCGTCCGCCGATTGCTCTTCAACCGGTTTGTCCTGGTGATCGTCCTGACTCTGGCTCTCACGGGGGCGGTCCAGGGATACGCAGCGATGAACAGCGACGGGACCATCCAAGGGCAGGTCGTCAACGAGAACGGAGAACCCATCGCCGGAGCGGAGGTATCGATCCAGCAGTTGGGCATTCGAAACCAGTACGAGGGGAACAGCACGACGACAGACGAGAACGGACGCTTCGAATTCACCGGACAGGAGAATCTCCTGGAGTTCCGCATCCGGGTCACGACTGAGGACGCCGCGACCGTCGAGCGACACCACCTATACTTCCGCGGTCAGAACAGGGAGATCAACTTCGTTCTGCAGACCGAGGAGTAACCCTCTACCGGGGTATCGGGCACCGTCCGAACGGTTCGCCGGTCGACCAGGTCCGTCCGGGACGGTCTCACATGCGTCGCGGATACTCGGGCGGGTCGTCCTTCGATCGGCGTCCCGGACAGTCGGCAGTCGACAGTCGTCGCGAAGCACCTAACGGGACGGGAAATCGCGTCGTCATCGCGAACCGCGGAACGTGAGGACACCGGTCGGGGGGACGCGAGGTACTGGTTGGTCGAGACGCAGTATCGACCGTCGGAGCGCAGTTCTCGGACCGCTCAGTGCGGTTCTTCGAATGCGTCGATCGCCGCCTTGACGCTGACGACTGCCGCCTCGACCCGCTGTTCGAAGGGACCGTGCATTCCGGTCTCGGTCGTAAACGCGAAGCCGTACTTCTCGGCTGCCAGATCGACGGCGTTGAGCCCTTCACCGGATCGCGGCGGCGACGTCACGTTCGGGTCGACGCAATATGCGCCGGTCCCGGATCGACTGTAGAACCGATCGCTCGAGTCACGCGACCGGTCCTCGTCCGCCGTTCGCCCGACGACATCCAACTTGTCGCCGAATATGTCCTCGTCCGTCGTGAGCGGGACGCCGATATCGCGGACCGCGTCGACGATGCGCGCGCCGATCCGTTCTTCCTCGTCGAAGTCGACCCCGGAGCGCGTCGGCCGTAACGAAACGTGATACCGTTTGCCCTGTTCCGAATTCTCGTGGAGGTCGATCACAAGCCCCGGCTCAACACGCTCCAGAAGCGATCGAACGGACCGGGTTTCGACGGGTGCCCAGTCGCGATCAAAAAACCGGTTGAGGTGAAGGAGTTCGCCGTCGGGGCTTACGACGAGCGTGTACGCGCGACCAAACTCCCCCGTTTCCTCGACGGCGGCGTGACCGGCCGGCGTAATGATTCGCCGACCGCGAAACAGCTCTAGAACAGATGGGCGCTCATGCTGGAATTCCTTCAACCGCGTCAATAGCCTGAGACAGGATGGCAACTCCTCGGTCGGCCGCGTTGTGGCGAATCCGGTATCACCGATCAGCGCCAGAATCAACTCGTCGTCGTCGTAAACGATCTCGCCCCGATCCTCGAGGATCTCGTCGACAGCGGCGAACGATTCGATCGAAACGGACGCATCGAGGGCCGTTTCCAGCGCGGACGCGTATCCGTTCAGGCCGATCGGATCCCGTGAAGGGACGACGTACACCGCGTGGTCTGTCTCGAGTCGATCGACGCACTCGACGGCGGCGCGAACGCCCGCGTGTTCCGTCGCGTGGGAACCCGCTGTGATGACGATCGTGGGTGTTTCGTCGCCGCCGGTTCTCGCAGCGACGATCGGGTCGCCGTTCGGCGCGATTCCGAGGTCCTGGTACTCGACCTGTAACTGGTCGAGGTGATTGAGAAGGTCTGAGTAAGTACTGTAGCTGTGCATTGCGAGTCGTCTAGCTCTACCGAGACTCGTAATAAAAGGATTGTCGAACCTGTCAGCGAGTTATGATTTTTCTTCGGTTCGCGTCGATCACCGCCGAAACAGCGGTCGGCTTCGAACGGAGAGGGCGTTGGCTGAGATTCGATCGGCTGCGTCGGTAACAAGACCTTTTACGCCGCGTGCTATCCGGTCACTTATGTCATCGAGTCTCCTGCTGGAGAACGCGAGGGTTATTGACGGGACCGGGGCACCCTGGTTCCGTGGCCACGTCCTGATCGCAGACGGACGGATCGAGTCTGTGCGCCGCGAGCGCGAGCCTACCATTGACGCTGACGAACGGATCGACATAGACGGGGAGGCGGTGTGCCCCGGATTCGTCGACCTCCACTCGCACTCGGATCTGCGGATCCTCGACGAACCGACGCTCGAGCCGAAAGTCAAGCAGGGAATCACCACCGAGATCCTCGGCCAGGACGGGTTCTCGATGGCGCCAATGTACCGCGACGGCGGTTCGGCGGAGTGGGGCGACCACCTCGAGGGACTCGCTGGCGAGTCAGAGACGGAGTGGACCTGGGGGAACGTCGCCGACTACCTCGACGCCATCGACGAGCGCGGCGCGGCCGTGAACGCTGCGACCCTCGTGGGCCACGGCACTGTCCGGTACGACGCGCTCGGAATGGCGGACCGCGACCCGACTGACGAGGAACTAGCGAGGATGGCAGACCTCGTCACCGAAGCGCTCGAAGACGGGGCGATCGGCTTCTCAACCGGGCTGGTATATCCACCGCAGGTCAACGCAACGACCCGCGAGGTGGCGGCCCTCGCCAAGTGCCTCGTGCCGCATGGCCGCCCGTTCGTCGCCCATATCCGGAGCGAAGGCCGGTGGATCTGGGACGCATTCGATGAGTTCGTCGATATAGGCGATGATGCCAGAATCCCGATTCACGTGTCCCACTTCAAGGTCTCGGGCCGAAGCGTTCGCGGAACGGCCGGCCGTCTCCTCAAACTCTTCGAGGCGGCGCGTGACCGAGGGGTCGACGTTACCGCCGATAAGTACCCCTACGCGGCAGGGAACACGATGCTAACGTCGGTGCTTCCACCGTGGGTCCACGCCGACGGACTGGATCGCCTCCAGGAGTACCTCTCCGACGAGGCGGCGAGAAACCGCATGCACCGCGAGATCGAGGGCTGGGAGATCGAGGGCTGGGAGAACAACGCGGGCAAAACGGGCTGGGAGAACCTCGTCGTGAGCAACGTTGAGGCTGACGACCTCGCGCACCTGAACGGCCGGAGCATTGCAGAAATCGCCGCAGAGAGGGACGTTCGCCCTATCGACGCCGTCTGCGACGTACTCCTGGAAGCGGGGACCGGCGTCTCGATGATCACGCACTCGCAATCGGAGGCGGACGTTCGCGAGATGCTGGCTCACGAGTATGTCGCCGTCGGCACGGACGCCCTGTTCGGCGGCTCTCCTCACCCCCGGACCTACGGGGCGTATCCGCGAATCCTCGGCCACTACGTGCGCGACGAGAACCTCCTGACGCTCGAGGAGGCCATCCGGAAGATGACCTCGCTCCCGGCGCGGGCGATGGGGCTCAATCGAAAGGGGGTCATCCGTCCGGTGATGGACGCCGATCTCGTAGTGTTTCGTCCGCACGTGGTCGACGAGCGCGCGACGTTCGCCGATCCGCGGCAGTTACCGAGCGGGATCTTGCACGTTCTCGTCGACGGAGAGTTCGTTGTGCGCGACGGCGAATTGACGGGCGCACTGCCGGGCGGGGCGATCCGTGCGTGAGTGGCGTGCCATTTCGCGATTCGTCAACGAACCTTCCCGCGGGCTTGGACCTCCCACACCTCTCGAACCTCGCCATCCCGGACGCCGATAACGGTGTCGTGGAGGTTGATCGTAGTACAAACGTGCGGGACGATGAACTCGACGCGGTCGCCAACCTCGACATCGTCGGCCGCCGAGGCGTCAATCAAGCCGTGTTCTTCGGATGCGCGGACATACTCGAGATCGTCGCGGTGCTTCGGAATCGGTATGCGGCTCGTGTCCATGGAAATAGACTTGCTACCGGCGTCGACGACAACGCGGTCGGACGCGGGTTTCGAGATCACTGTCGAGATCACAGTCGCCGCGCAATCGGATTCGTCGAGTTCGTACGACCGAATCCCTAGCTCGCCGGTGTCGTTGAACGGGTACATGCCAGGGTTGATCTCGGTCACCACCGGGTGCGTGCCGCTGAATTTCGACGTCGCCGTGCTACCGACCTTGACGTCGGGGACCGCGACGCCAGCGTCCTTGATCGCCTCGACGACGTCGGCCAGGCCATCCATCGCCTCCAGACACCGCCGTTCGAGGTCCGCCCTCGACTCGGCATCAGCCTTTACGTGCGCCTCGAAGGCCATCACGCCCCCGAACTCAAGGTTCGACGCGTCGGCGACGTACTCGGCCAATTCGACCGCGCTTTCCGGGGCGACGCCGGTCCGGCCGTACCCGAGATCAATTTCGAGGATCGCGGTCACGGTCGTGTCGTGGCGCGCCGCGGCCGACTGCAGGGGATCGATGTTCCCCCGGCAGTCGACGGTCGTCGCGAAGGACTCGAGTTTCTCGGAGAGCCAGACGAGGCGCTCGAGTTTCGACCGCTGGACGACGCTGTAGGACAGATATACGTCGTCAATCCCGTTCTGGGCCATCACCTCTACCTCGCCGAGTGTCTGGCAGACGACCCCGTCGCCGGTGCTACGGTGTTGCATGTGGGCCAGGTCGGGAATCTTGTGCGTCTTGACGTGGGATCGGAGGGCGACGTCGTGCTCGCGAGCGAACGAAACGTAGTCGGTCATGTTGCGATCCATCGCGTCGAGATCGACGACGACCACGGGGGTCTCGACCTCGTCAATCGGGCGGTACAACTGCGTTGGGGCGTCGGCCGGCGTCCTGAGAGGCATCACGAAATCGTTTAGCGCCGTGGTATTTAGTTGTGAGTGCGACGCCGCCGCCAACCGGATACCTGTTTCCCGTCCCATTGAGTCGTGGTCCCCCACCACAATGTATAATACCGTGGTCCAACATCACACAGGTATGAGTTCGATACGTCTGGAGAACCTCAGTAAGGTCTACTCCGGACCGGGCGGCGACATCGTCGCGGTGAATGACGTAAACATCGACATCGAGGACGGCGAGTTCATCGTCCTCGTCGGCCCGTCCGGCAGCGGGAAGTCAACCATTCTCCGGATGATCGCCGGTCTCGAGACGGTAACCGACGGGCGGATCCTCATCGACGACGAGGACATCACCGATCGAAAGCCCAAGAACCGTGACATCGCCATGGTCTTCCAAAACTACTCGCTGTATCCGCACCTCACGGCCCGCAAGAACATGAGCTTCGGGCTGAAGATGCGAGGCGAACTCTCCTCCGAAGAGATCGACGAGCGCGTTGAGAACGCGGCGTCGATCATGAGCATCACTGACCTGCTGGACAAGATGCCCGACGAACTCTCAGGTGGGCAGAAACAGCGCATCGCACTCGGCCGCGCGATCGTTCGCGATCCGCAGGCGTTCCTGATGGACGAACCCCTCTCGAACCTCGACGCGAAACTCCGGACGCAGATGCGAACCGAGATCCAGTTGCTCCAGAACGATCTGGACGTGACGACCATCTACGTCACCCACGACCAAACCGAGGCGATGACGATGGGTGATCGCATCGCCATCCTCGATGGGGGGGAACTCCAGCAGATGGCAACGCCGCTGGAAGCGTACTACAAGCCGAACAACCGCTTCGTCGCTGGCTTCATCGGGTCGCCCAGCATGAACTTCATCGACGTGAATGTCGACCAGTCGGGTGAGCTGTCCCTTGAGCACGAGGCGTTCTCCTACGAGACGTCGCCGCGCATTCGTGATGCTGTCGATTCGGCCATCGACCGGATGATCCTCGGCATTCGTCCGGAAGACATCGAAGTTGCCGACGAGTCGACCGAGAACACAATCGAGGTGACCGTCGACGTTATCGAACCGCTCGGAAAAGAACAGATGATCTACTTCTCGCTTGACGGTGAGACCTACACCGGAAGCGTCTCCGGCCACCGCAACATCCCCGAGGGCGGCACGGTCCACCTGCGCTTCCCGACCGAGCGCGTCCACCTGTTCGACCACGACACCAGTGAGTCCATCCTCAACTGCGTGCTGCCCGAGGAGGACGAAGCGCAGCAGTTCAACGCGGCCGCGGGCGAGGGCGCGACGAGTTGAGGAGACTGAACCGACGAGTACGCCGGGAACGGAACCTGGCGGTTCACTGCTCAGAAAAACAAGCTATATCCGGTCGGTCCCCATTCCGTTTGTATGCACTGCTGCCGGTTTACCACGGAGTCATCCGACCGTAGCGTACTGGGTCGCGTCGATCATGAGAACGAGACCATTGCCGCCCTCGACATCGACGAACCCAGCCTCGACGCGGCGCTTCGCCGCGGGACGAGCGTCGACGACGCACCGGCGACCGACGAGACCTACGACCTCGCGGACGTGACGCTTCGCACGCCGGTCGAACGGCCAACGAATCTGCTCGGGATCGGGCTGAACTACGCCGGACACGCCGCCGAAGGCGGGTTCGACGTCCCTGAGGAGCCTGTGTTCTTCGCGAAGTCGCCCTCGAGCATCGCGGATCCCGGCGGCGAGATCGTTCGCCACGACCTCGTCACGGACCTCCACTACGAAGGCGAGTTCGCTGTCGTCATCGGCGACCGATTGCGTGCGGCCGATCCCGACTCGGTCTGCGAGGGAGTCTTCGGCTACACGGCGGCGAACGACGTGACCGCGCGCGACCTGCAGGCACGCGATCTCGACGACGCGCTTCCTTGGTTCCGCTCGAAGAGCATGGAAACGTTCACGCCGCTCGGACCGTGGGTCGCCACCGCGGACGAGGCAGACGCTGGCGACATCGGCATCGAGACGCGGCTGAACGGCGAGACGGTCCAAGACGCCCGGACGGACGACCTCATCTTCGACGTAGCTGAGGCGCTCTCAGCGGTCTCGCAGTACGTCACCCTCCAACCCGGCGACGTCGTGCTCACCGGGACACCCGCCGGGATCGGATCGATGGAACCAGGCGACGAAATCGAGGTCGAGATCGAGGAGATCGGGACCCTCCGGAACGCCGTCGTCGCGCCCGAGTGACACCGTCGACTCGAAACGCGACGTCGGCCTGATCGGCACCCGAACGTATTTGAAAAACGACCGAGAGGATACCACAGAGATGTCTGAGTTACCAGCCGTCGGGTACGTCGGACTGCACAACCACCACGCCAGTCCGTACCTCAAGACGCTCGCGACCCTCCCGGTGGAGGTGATCTGTGCCTGCGCGCCCACCGCCGAGGGCGCTCCCGACCTCGAAGCGCTGCCGGACGTTCCCGTCTACGATGATCCCGAGTCCCTGCTCGAGGCGGTGGACGTGGACATCCTCTGGCTCACGTTGCCGAACCGCGACGCGCCCGCAGTCATCGACGCGGCGACGGAGCGCGGCGTCGATGTCTTCACGGAGAAGCCGGCGGCTCGCACAGCCGACGATCTCAGTCCCGTCGCAGAGCGCGTTTGCGACCGGGAGGCGACGGTCTGTCCAGCCTACGTCTGGCGCGGGCACCCGATCGCTCGCGACGTGCGGAAACGCGCTCGCGAGGGATTCTTCGGGACGCCGCGAGCCGTCGAAGCGCGCTACATCGCCTCGGCGCTGCGCCACCGGGATGCATCTCACTACCTGTTCGACGCGGAAGCGAGCCGTGGCGGCATCCTCCAGTGGCTGGGCATCCATTGGCTCGACCTCGTCCCTTGGCTCCTCAACGATCCGATCGTCGCGGTGAACGCTCAGGTCGCCGAACCGACGGATCCGACGCTCGAACCGGCCCCCGACGTCGAGGACGGCACGACTGTCCAGTTCCGGTCGGAAAGCGGTGCGCTGGGCACGCTCCAGTGCGGTTACTACCTCCGTGAAGGGCGGTATGACGCCGACCTTCGCATCTACGGCGACGAGGGACGATGTTCTTGGGACCCGCTCGGTCGGACGTTCGGGTTCGACGGTGAGACCCGTCTCGAACTGGAGGACGGTGGTGACGAGTGGCCAAGTACACCCACGCGTACGATCGTTCACGAGTACGATCCCGTCCCGGGCTACGGCGGGTCATGGGGTCGGGAGTACGTCCGGCGGTTCCTCGCGGCCCGCGAGGGCAACGGAGCGCCGCCAGCAGACTTGTCCGACGCGTTGACCGTCCTCCAAATTCTCGACGCCGCCTACGAATCGGCGGAGGCCGGTGAGTGGGTTCGCGTTGAGGAGTAGTGCCGGCGCGAGTTGCATACCCTCAGTGTTCAGCACGGTCAGCCAGAGCCCGACGACCGCGTTCGTGTCCACGATCGGGATGCCGTCGTCAGTTCGCTCCCCAAGGTGGTATGCGGCGGCCAAACCGACGATTCCCCGCCGATGATGACGTAGGTCATGTCCGGCGACCGTTCTGCGCACTGGCACATAGTGGTTGCGTCGGCGCCGTACCGGCGAGTTGGGGAGTGTCGACCCGGCCAGTTCCACGGTTGGGCCCCAAGGATCGGACAGCCGACGAACCGTCGCAAATCGTGTACCACGCCGTCTCTCGGGCGCTGTTTCCTGTAGATTTATGCTATGTTATACCAAACCGAAGCACATGGGATACAGTCATCCAGCAACGAGCCGTGACCGCGAGCTGCAGCTCTACATCGGCGGCAAGTGGCGCGAGAGCGAGAGTGGGGCGGTTCGAACGGCGACGGATCCAGCGACGGACGAACCGATCGCGACGTACCCGGACGGAACTCGCGAGGACACACACGCGGCGGTCGACGCAGCGCGGAGCGCCCAGCCGGTGCTCGAGCGTATGTCGGCGTTCAAGCGGGCCGAACTCTGCCACGAGATCGCCGACGCCATCGACGACCAATTTGAGACCCTCGTCGAGTGGCTGATAGCTGACCAGGGGAAACCGATCGCGAGCGCCGAGTACGAGGTGAACGGGACGAGCCAGCTGTTCCGCATCGCAGCCGAAGACGTCAAGCGCGACGAGCCGCCGACGATCCAGTCGTCGAACCGCAACAAGCGCGTGTACACGATGCGAAAACCCCACGGCGTCGTCGGCATCGTGACGCCGTGGAATTTCCCGCTGTCGATTCCAGCAGAGTACATCGGACCGGGGCTCGCGGCTGGCAACGCCCTCGTCTGGGTTCCTGCCCCAACGACGTCGGTAGTGGCAGTCACCCTCGCGGAGGTTCTGGCCGAGACGTCGCTCCCCGACGGCGCCCTCAATCTCGTTACGGGCGAGGGACCGGTCGTTGGCGACGAGGTCGTTTCCTACGACGATGTCGACGCCGTCGGATTCACCGGCAGTCCTGAGACAGGCGAGGCCATCGCCCGCGCGGCCGGGGCGAAACCCACGCTGCTCGAGATGGGCGGTAACGGCCCGGTCATTGTGCTCGAGGACGCGGACGTCAAGGCAGCCGCCGAGGCAGCGACAGGCGGCTGTTACACCAACGCAGGCCAGGTCTGCGGCGCAACAGGCCGCATCCTCGTCCACGAGTCTATCCACGACGAGTTCGTCGAGCGGGTTGTAGCGCAGACCGACGAAATGGTCGTCGGCGATCCGTGGGACGAGGCGACCGACATGGGGCCGCTGAACAACGACGGCGTGGCCGAGAAGATGGATCGCCACGTTCGCGACGCCGAGGAGCGGGGCGCGACGGTCCTCCAGGGCGGCGGTCGGGTCGCCGACGCGCCGACGGATCGCTACTACGAGCCGACCGTCATCGACGACGTGACGCCGGCGATGGCGCTCAACCGCGAGGAGTCGTTCGGCCCGGTCGCGCCCGTCTTGACCTTTTCCGACGACGACGAGGCGATCGAACTGGCAAACGACATCGACCTTGGGTTGATCTCGGGCGTGTTCACCGCGTCGCTCGCCCGGGCCGACCGATTCGTCGACGAGGTGCAGACTGGGATCGTCAACGTCAACGGCGGAAGCACGTACTGGGAGAAACACATCCCCTTCGGCGGTCACTCGGGCAAGAAAAGCGGCATCGGACGGCTCGGCGGCCGACACACGCTCGAGGAGCTCTCGCAGCTCAAGACAGCCATCGTGGACCCAGGCGCGGATCCCTCGTAATCGGAATCGCGTTGCTGCGACCGGCCAACCGTCCGAACCGGGTCAGGGCGTCAGGACGATCCGTCCGACCGGTTCCTCGCTCTCGCCATCGGTGAGAAGGGAGACGGCGTCGAAGACGTCCTCGAGCGCGAAGCGGTGTGTGATTGATTTCGAGAGGTCGATCTCCTCCTCCCGGAGCAGGTCGAGGATCAGGCGGAGTTCGGCCCGCGTGTGGTCGCCCGAGACCGCCAGCTTCCCCTCGCGGAGGTCCCAGTACTCGGCCGACATCGGTTCGGTCTGCAGGCCGACGCTGACGACAGAGCCCGAGGCGTAGCGGTTGTCCCCGTTGACCGCATCGACGGCGTCCGCGAGGGCGGCGCTCGTGCCGGAACATTCGATGGCCGCGTCGGTTCCCATCCCTTCCGTTTCCGCCCTGACGAGCGCCGCGAGCTCCTCGCTGGCCGGATCGATCGTCCTGTCGGCGCCGAACTCGCGGGCGAGGGGCAGTTTCTCGTCGGCAACGTCCGCCGCGATGACCGTGCTCGCGCCGGCGTAGTCGGCCCAGCGGACGGCGTGGAGGCCCACGCCACCCGCGCCGAAGACGATCACCGAATCGCCGTGTGACACCTCCGCGACGCGGACGGCGTGGTAGGCCGTCGAGACGGCGCAGCTCGCGATCGAGCCCCATTCGTCGGGGACCCCGTTCAGCTCGAGGGCGTTGCGCGCCGGCACGCTGACGTACTCGGCGAAAGTCCCATCCCTGTGGGTGCCAATCGATTCGCGATTGGGACAGCGGTTGTCCCGGCCGGCCAGACAGTGCTCGCATCGGTCGCAGGTGGTCGGGTAGTGGATCGCGACCCGGTCGCCCTCCTCGAGCCTGGTGACGCCGTCGCCGGTTTCGACGACCACGCCTGCTCCTTCGTGACCGACGATCAGGGGGTACTCGAAGCGCGGCGATCCCTCGCCGGTCAGCACCTCGAGGTCGCTTCCGCAGAGGCTCGCCGCACGTATCTCGACCAGTACCTCGCCGGTTCCGACGTCCGGCACGTTGACGGCCTCGACGACCCGCGCCGGCTCATCGTGAGACGGCTTTTGGACTGCTAACATGACGCAAGACCATTTCGCGGCTGCGATCTTAAAAGTGCGGACGCCGAGTCGGGTCTTGTTCAGATACTACTCCGAGTTATGTGTGGTCGCCGTGATCACCACGAAAGCCACTCTCCTTCCAGTTCCGCCCGTGTCGGCTGGCCCAGCAAGACACCGGGGGCGGGACTGAAAGAGACTGAATCAGCCGATCCCTTCAGGGGGCGACGGAAGGACCGCAACTAAGCGAGTACCGCATCGAGCCCCGGAGTGTGGAGCGAGTCAGGGCTTTCGTGGGAGTTACAGTCGTTCCGCCCCCGAACACGCGTGATCTGAACGCTACCGCTACGCCGGAGTCACCGGAGTCGAGGTCGAGAATTTGCGAGTAAACGGTTCGTTCGTGCACAGCAGATTCGTGCGCGCGATCGCCCCGGGCTACGTCTAGGGTTCGCGATCACTTTCGCCGCGGTCTATACCCTTAACCCGACGCCGAATGTACGATGAGGGCGAAGCGATGCCATTCACCCTCACGGACGAGCAGCACGCGATCCGCCGGGCCGCCCGCGACTTCGCCGAGAACGAGATTGCACCGGTCGCACGCGAATACGACGAGAATTTCACGTATCCGCGCGACGTCATCGAGACGGCCGCCCAGCACGATTTCGCGGCCCGAACCGTCCCCGCCGAGTATGGGGGCGCTGGCATGGACGTGACCTCAAGCGTCGTCGTCACCGAGGAACTCTGGCGGGCCGACCCAGGCATCGCCAATGCCATCGACGGCGTCGCGTTCGCGACGAACGTCTCACTGCTCGAACGCTACGGCGACGAGTGGATGCGCGAGGAGTGGTTCCCGAAGTTCGTCTCGGCCGACGCCCTGGCGGCGATCGCCATTAGCGAACCCGGGCACGGCTCCGACATCGGCGGGATCGAAACGCGGGCAGAGCAGGACGGCGACGAGTGGGTGCTGAACGGGGCGAAGACGTGGATCTCAAATGGAACCAAGGCGGACGTCGTCATCGTCGTTGCCAAGACGGATTCGGGCGAAGGTCACCGCGGGCTGAGTTGCTTTCTCGTCCCGACCGAGACCGACGGCTACGAGGCCGAGCGCATCGAGAATAAACTCGGCCTGCACGCCTCGGACCTCGCGGACGTCCACCTAGACGACATGACCGTGCCGGCGGCCAACCTTGTCGGTGAGGAAAACCGGGGCTTCTACCACCTCATGGACGTGCTCGCGCCGGGACGAGTCGAGGTCGCCGCGCAAGCGGTCGGCACCGCACAGGCGGCCCTCGACGCTGCGATCTCATACGCCACCCAGCGCGAACAGTTCAACCGGCCGATCTCGGAGTTCCAGGCGATCCGGCACTCGATCGCGGAGATGGAGACGGCGGTCGAGGCGGCGCGGTCGCTCACCTACCGGGCGGCGGCCCGCTGCGACGAGGGGGCCAACGACGCGACCCGGATAGCGAGCGCGGCGAAACTGTTCGCCAGCGAGCGTGCCGTCGAGGTGGCCGACGACGCCGTCCAGATCCACGGCGGCGCTGGCTACGTCACGGACTTCCCCGCCGAGCGGTACTATCGGGATGCACGCGCGCTGCCGATCTTCGAAGGAACGTCCGAGATCCAGAAGAACGTCATCGCGAAGGGCCTACTATGAGCGACGGGCGTACGACGATCCGGGATCCACCATGACCGACACAACCCACGCAACGACTGACGCCGACGACAGCTACGTCCTCGTCCTTCGGGAAGGAGCACCGGGGGTCCCAGCGCCAGACTTCCGGGCGGCACTGGAGCGCCACCTCCCCGAGTGGACGATTCGAATCGCACGAACGCCCAACGAGGAACGGGAACTGCTCCCCGGGGCGACGATCGTCGCGGGCAACGACCTCTCGGTGGAGCGCCTCGAAATGGCCGAGAACCTCCGGTTATATGCCCACGCCTCAAGCGGTGTCGGGACGCTTCCGCTCGACGAACTCGATCGATGCAGCGTCGCCGTCACGAACGGCGCGGGTTTGATGCCGTGTATCTCCGAGCAGGTGCTGGGCTACCTGCTCACCTTCGCCCGCGATCTGCGGGAGGGGATGCGCCGCCAGGAACGCAGCGAATGGCGCCACTACCAGCCCGGCGAACTGACGGGAAGCACCGTCACCGTGGTCGGACTCGGCTCAATCGGTACGCAACTGCTGGAGCGCCTCGAACCGTTCGGCGTCGACCGACTGGGGGTGAGACACACCCCCGAGAAGGGTGGTCCCGCCGAGGACGTGTTCGGGTACGACGAGATTCACGACGCCTTCTCGCGGTCGGACTACGTCGTCCTGTCGTGTCCCCTGACGGACAAGACGCGCGGACTCGTCGGCCGCCCGGAGCTACGGACGCTCCCGAACGACACCATCCTCATCAACGTCGCTCGCGGGCCGGTCGTCGATACAGACGAACTGGTGAGCGCGCTGCGCCGGAACGTGATCAGCGGCGCGGCGCTGGACGTGACCGACCCGGAACCGTTGCCCGCCGAACACCCTCTCTGGGAGTTCGACAATGTCCTTCTAACGCCGCACAATGCGGGGAGTTCGCCGGGGCTGTGGGACCGCGTCGCCGCTCTCCTCGCCGAGAACGTAGCTCGGGCGGACGAGCGCGGCGAATTCACCGGGCTGAAGAATCAGGTGGTCAAACCGTGATCCGATACGATCTCGACGGGAAGACGGCTCGGATCGCCATTGACCGCCCGGAGAAGAAGAACGCCCTCTCACCCGAAACCCACCGAGAACTCACGAACGCGCTGGACCGGGCCGACGACGATGCGCGCGTTGCGGTCCTCACGGGCACCGGCGACGCCTTCTGCGCCGGAAGTGACATCGAGGCGCTCCGGGGAGCCAACACCGCGGCCGACGCCGAGTCGCTCATCGATCCCGAGTATCGGCTCCACCGGCGCATCGAATCGCTTTCAATTCCGGTGATCGCGGCGGTCAACGGGACGGCCTACGGCGGCGGGTTTGAACTCGTCACCGCCTGCGATCTCGCGGTGGCGACGGCGGACGCGACGTTCGCGCTTCCGGAGACGCGCCTCGGATTGACGCCGGGCTACGCGCTCGACCGCGGGATCGAACTCGTCGGGCGAAAACGAATCCTCGAACTCGCGCTGACCGGCGACGAGATCGACGCAGTCACCGCCCGCGAATGGGGCCTGGTCAACCGCGTCGTCGACCCCGACGGACTGGAGGCGGCGGTCGACGACCTCGCGTCGGATATCGCGGCCGCACCGGCCCGCACCGTCGCGGCCGTCAAACGCACCGTCACCGAGGACATCACGGAGCGCGTCTCTTACCAGCGATCCACGGACCGTCTGGCGGCGCTGCTCGCGTCGGCGGAGACGCGGGCGCGCATCGACGCGTTCTTCGAGGGAAGAGCGGATGACTCCGACGACTGAGTCGGCGTCGGTTTCCTGTCGACGGCGATCGAGGTCGCCCGTCTCACCAGGATCGGATTTCGACATCTTCGAACGGCCGCTGGAGCGGTAGCGAGACGCGCGACCCGGTGTAGTGAGAGATGAAGATCGCGACCAGCGCCTCGAGCGATCGCTTTGCGTTGAGGGCCGTTGAGACGGTTCGGTCGCTCCCGTCGAGTCGGTCGCGAGCGTGGGCGACGGCGTTGGCGAACCCTTTCTCGTAGTCGTCGTCCCACGTCCACGCGCCGTCGATCCCGGGCATGTCAGCGGGGACATGCTCGTCGCCCTCGAGTCGCCAGTAGCGCCACTCGCCGTCGTCGAGGTTGATGTGCAGTTTTCCCGCCGAGCCGAGGAACTGATAGGAGATCGAGGATGCCCGGCGAGGAGTTGTGCAGTCGACGGTCGCCTGGACGTCGCCGATCGAGAGCATCGCTCTGCCGGCGGCGTCGTCGACGTCGTTCGCGGCCGAGAGGTTCTCGACCGACTCGTTCTCGCCGGTCACGTGGCCCCAGACGTCGTCGATTTCGTCCTCGAAGAGGAAGACGAAGAGGTCAAGCACGTGCGTGGCGTTGCGCCCGAGTTCCATGCGCGACTGAACGACGACCGATCGAACGTCGCCGAGGGCCTCGCCCGAGCGGATGAGGTCGCGCAGGTGCTGGAACTTCTCCGTGAATCGGAGGGTGTGGTTCACGACGAGATCTGTGTCCGTCTCCTCGCACACCTCGATCATCTTGGCCGCCTCGTCCAGGCTCGATGCGATCGGCTTCTCGCAGAGGATCGCGTCCACTCCGGCCTCGGCGACGTCGACCACGTGCTCGCGGTGGAAGAGCGCCGGTGTGCAGACGGAGACGATATCCAGGTCCTCAGCCGCCAGCATCGCCTCGTGGTCCGCGTACCTGCGGTCGGGCGCCACGTCCCAGGCGTCGCAAAACGCCGCGAGAGTCTCCTCGTTCACGTCGACGGCCGCGACGAGTTCGACGCCGTCGGTTGCATCGTACCCGCCGGCGTGGCTCGCCGTAGCGCGGGAGCCGTTACGATCGTGGACACCAATGGTGCCCAGACCGGCGACACCGCCAGTCCCGATAATACCCGCTCGATAACCTGCCATACTCGGTGCCTCGCTCGCCGAGGTTATCAAAGTACGCTCGCTTTCGAACGCTGATCGCACTCTCGAGACAGTAAACCGCCTGCACTCACGACGGTCGATCCCTGCACTTGCAACGGGCGTCGACAGTCCCTCGTCCCGACGCGTACCTTTATGCGATCCGACGGCTGGTACCAACTATGGCATGGTTCCTCGAATTCGAGGACGAGTCTTACGAAGCGGCCTGCGAGGCGTTCGAGTGGGATCTTCCGGCGGAGTACAACATCGCTCGCGACTGCGTTCGGAAACACGATCGCGACGCCGTGGCGCTCTACCAGGGATATCCGGACGGCCGGCGGGAGACGTATACGTTCGGCGACGTGGACGACTGGAGCAACCGGGTGGCGGGCGGACTCCGCGAGTGCGGCATCGACCGCGGCGACTGCGTCGCGATCACGCTCGGCCAGCGCCCGGAGACGCTCGTCTCCCACCTCGCGTGCTGGAAACTCGGCGTGGTGTCGGTCCCCCTCTCGCCGCTGTTCGGCGACGAGGCGCTCCATCACCGCCTCGCTGACAGCGGCGCCAGCGTCGCGATCATCGACCGCGGGATCGCCGAATCAGTCGCCGTCGTCCGCGAGTCGTGTCCCGACCTGGCCTACGTCATAACGGTCGATCCGATCGACGAGGAGGGAGAACGCGCCGGCGAAGACCGTACGCTGGCCGGCGATCGCTCCTTCGACGAACTCGAGGCGGACACAGCGTCGATCGAGATCGCGTCGACGACGCCGGACGAACCCGCCGTCGTCATCTACACCAGCGGGACGACGGGCAAGGCCAAGGGCGTAGTCCACGGGCAGGCGATCTGGCGCAGCTACTGCCCGGCGTTCCGGCTGTACTTCGAGTGCCCTCACGCGCGACCGACGGAGGGCATCTACTGGACGCCCTCGGACTGGGCGTGGATCGGCGGCCTCGGTACTGTCGTCTTCCCCGCGTGGCACTACGGCAGGCCGGTCGTCGGCCGCCCGATTCGGTCGTTCGACGCTGATACGGCTTACGGCGTGCTCGAGTCGTTCGGCGTGACCCACGCGTCGCTGCCGCCGACAGCACTTCGGATGCTCCGAGAGGAGGACGTCTCGCCGTCGGAGTACGACCTCTCGCTCGAGGCGATTGTCTCGGGGAGCGAACCGCTAACACCGGAGGCGATCGAGTGGGTTGACGAGGCGTTCGACGGCGTCGTCGTCAACGAAGGCTACGGCCAGACCGAGATCGGGAACGCTATCGTGAACTGCCAATCGTGGTTCGAATTACAGCCTGGCAGCATGGGCAAACCAGTTCCCGGGTACGACGTGGCGATCCTCGATCGAGACGCAACCGAGCCGGTTCCGGCGGGAACGATTGGAGAGATCGCGATTCGTGCGGACGGGAATCCCGGCGTCTTCCAGCGGTACTGGGGCGAGGGCGCGGCGCCGGATCGGACCGACGACGGGTGGCACCGCACCGGCGACTTGGCGCGTCGCGACGAGGACGGATACGTCTGGTTCGTCGCGCGCGACGACGACCTCATCGTCTCGAGCGGCTATCGGATCGCACCGAGCGACGTGGAGCGAGCCCTACTCTCCCACGAGGCGGTGACAGGCGCGGGCGTCGTCGGGATCCCCGACGATCGGCGGGGCGAGCGCGTCGCGGCTTTCGTCACCCTGGCGGAAGAGGCGAACCCGTCGGAGGCGCTTCACGAAGGCCTCCGGAACGCCGTGCGCGAGGACGTCGCGAAATACGCCTACCCGCGTGAGATCACATTCGTGGATCGGTTGCCAACGACGCGGACGGGAAAGACCGATCGACGGGCACTCGTAGAGCGCGAAGAGTAGCGTGAGCGAACCGACGAGGAGGCGTAGGGCATTCGTCAGGTATCGATCCGTCCTGCCCATACCTCACGGCGATATCGCCGGCCAACAGTTATGATTCCGGGCAGACGACAGAACGTATGCGACTCGCGGATAGAACGATACTGATTACCGGCGCAGGGTCCGGAATCGGTCAGGCGACGGCGCTGCGCTGTGCTGAGGAGGGCGCGAGGGTCGTCGTCACCGACGTGGACGAGGCGGCCGGCCGTGAAACGGTCGCCAACGTCGCTGACGAGGGCGGCGATGCCTCCTTCCGTCAGCTGGACATCACCGAGTACAACGACTTCGAGGTAGTCGTTGCGGATGTCGACGAGGAATACGGGCTCGACTGTCTCGTCAATAACGCCAGCATCACCCAGGAGACGTCGTTCCGGCGGACGACGCCGACCGAGCGCGATCAATTGCTGGCAGTGAACCTGCTCGGCGCGTGGAACGGGTGTCACGTCGCGGTGCCTCGCCTGCCGGCGGGCGGCGCGATCGTGAACGTCTCCTCCGTCGGTGCGATCCACGGGTTCCCCAACGCGGCGACGTACGCGCTCTGCAAGGCGGCGGTGTCGAATCTCACCAAGTCGCTCGCCGCGGCGCTGGGCGGCGACGGGATCCGCGTCAACGCGGTCCTCCCGGGACGGGTTGAGACGCCGCTGCTGGCGGCGAGCCTCGGCGAGGACTCGAACATCGACCGACTCAAGGCGGAACACGCGCTACGGCGGTTCGGCCGACCGGACGAGGTCGCCGCCTGCATTACCTTCCTCCTCGGCGACGACGCGTCGTTCGTGACGGGCCACGACTTGGTCGTCGACGGCGGATCGACGTTGCGGACCTAACAGCGACCGGACCCTATGCTGCGAACTCGGACACCGCAAACCCAGATGATACGTACGCTTATTTAGTGAACCGTCCATGTAGCGTCCATGACTAGTGCGTTGAGCGACGTCCGGGTGGTGAGTTTCGCACAGCTGGCACAGGGACCGTTCGCGGCCCAGATTATGGGCGATCTCGGTGCCGACGTCGTGAAGGTCGAACCACCCGGCGGCGAGTGGATGCGCAGCGCCCGCGAGCGCGACGAGAACGCTCGAATCGGTCTGAACACGATCTGGGGGGACGAGAACCTGTCCTTTCTCTCCGTTAACCGGAACAAACGGAGCATAGAGCTGAATCTCAAGGACGACCGCCACATGGAGGTAGCGTACGAACTCGTCGCGTCAGCCGACGTGTTGATCGAGAACTTTCGGCCGGACGTGATGGACAGGCTCGGCTTCGGCTACGACGACCTCACGGATCGGAACCCGGAACTCGTCTACTGCTCGTCTTCGGGGTACGGTACGTCCGGCCCCTACACCGACCGTCCGGCCCAGGACATCCTCCTACAAGCGCTGTCCGGTATGATGAGCATCACCGGGCACGCCGACGATCCGCCGACGCCGGTGGGGACAACGGTGGTCGACACGTACGCCGCGATGCAGATCGTTGTGAGCGTCCTCACCGCGCTCCACGAGCGCGAGAGAACCGGCGAGGGGAAACGAATCGAGGTCGACATGCTGAGTTCGGCCGTCCACCTGCTCTCCCAGGAGGTGGCCGTCGCGGCAAACGACGGTGAACTGGCGACGCGCAGCGAGGTTCCGGGGATGGGACACGTGTACCTCCAGGCGCCCTACGGGGTCTATGAAACGAGCGACGGCCACCTCGCGCTCTCTCTGTCTCCCGTCGCCGAGGTTGCCGAAGCCCTCGAGATCGGGGGATTAGAATCGATCACGACGCTCGAGGAAGCCTACAAGCGAAAGAACGAACTCAAACGTCGGATCGAGACGGTCCTATCTGCGGAGCCGACCGACCACTGGCTCGAACGACTGCTCGAACGCGATGTCTGGTGCGCGCCGGTACGCGACTTGTCCGCGGTCCCCGACGATCCGCAGGTGCGGGCCAACGGGATGATTCAGTCCCTTGAACGGTCCGACCTGCCGGACCTTGATGTCGTGAGCCTCCCGTTCAGAATGGATGGCGAGACGCCCCTGGCGCGGTCGCGGCCGCCCTACGCGGGTGAACACACGGATGACGTCCTGGTCGAACTAGGGTACCCGGCCGGGTTCCTTGATGATAGCTGAAGGTTGGTCCGTGACGAGACCGCTCTCATCCCGACGCCCTTCGAACGGTCGCGCGGTTTGCAGTCTCACCAGAGAACGACGCGGTTCGCGCACCGGCGGCCGGCGATTTATATGCACCTCTGGTGCTGAATCATTCGCGAAACTACCAAATCCGAAGCATGAGCACTGTTTAGCACTCACCTGGCATATATCTATTAAGTGATTGGTTCGGTTGTTACGTGTTACAGTAGTGCACAAACTGTTCAAACCACTCTTTGACGCTTGCCTGACTGCCCACCCACGAGTTGCGGAAGCGGTCAATACACATTTTGAGGGTATAGACCTGCTTTTCGATCAAGTTTCGTTCGGTAAGTCAAGACGATCGCTCAACCTCAATCGCGAGATGGCAAACAGATAACCGTAGCCATTGACAAAAAACGGTTTCAGAAAGATTATGTTTCTTGGTCAATCCGTGAAGAAACGCAATGGCTGGATCAGTTCTTCGTCAGTCAGTGACTGTGACATCAAGAATCATTTTGAGCCTACGTTCTTGTGAAGCACATTGTTGGTGACTCAAAGAACTGCTCGAACGATTTGTTTGAGAGCTTCTTGACCTGTTTTGAGAGGATTTGTCGCCGGAGCTGGAACGATCTGAGTACGTGGTCAGTTTGTCCTTTGAGACGCCTCGATGTGGCGAGAGCCACTGTCGTGCCAGAATCTTGCATCAAAAGCAGGTCTCCCCGAGCGAATCGAGAGTAAGCGGCCGAGTCCGCAACTTTGTCGTCGCTTCTGGTACAATACCTATACGGCAGTCCTGGAAGGCGTTCTCGAAGGTGTCGACGAAATCGCTGCAGAGCAGGGTAGTAACGATCCTCGGGTGGTGATGCAAAATTACCTGTCTGACTCGCGTTCTCGTCGAGTCCGACGAGAGTTCATGCGAGACCAGCTGAACGCAGCCTTCGGAGAGAAAGCATAACATCAACCGCCATCTCCCAAGCCGATCCAGTTGTCTTTCCACAGTTGATTCCTGAATCAGTGAATCAATGAGTTACCCGCGATCGCCGGCGGCCCACTCGGCAAACCGCTTGAGTTCGTGCGCTGCGTTCCGTCGGTAGTTCCCGCCGTCTCCACCGCGGCCTTTCCCTTTGTCCTGAAGATAGCGCTCGAACGATTCGGTGAAGGGAGTCGATCGGACTCGGTCTGTCGATGTATTTCGGTCCATTATCGGTCTTCCGAATAGCCTCTGTACTCAGTCAGTCACACAAACAGACCCCACCTTCTCGGATTTGACTAACCGAGAACTGGTGGACGGCGGTTGCGAGTTCAGTCATTGCGTCAGCTTGCTCTGCTGTTGGACGGCCACCACCGTAATAACTCTCAGTTCGATTTTCGCTATAGAGGGCTTTCATTTCCTCAGTAGTGTTTCTCTCGAATAGTCCGATCTGATGGGCACGGTCGTAACTGAAGTGATGATCCTGGAAATCCTGGAGTGTATCGTTCGTCATCGAGAGAGCATACGCCTCGATCGACCGTTCGATCGCCCCGAAACAGACCTCAATGACGGCTGTGTAGTACCCGTCCTGTGCTTGGAGTGTGTCGACGACTTCGAGTAGTCTACATGCTTTTGTTAGCTGTATTTCCCAGTCCGAATCGGCACTAATCCCGTCCTCGAACTCGGTTCGGCCTCGTCCAACCATCTCAAAGGCGTCTTGTGCACGCTCAAGTGCTGTGAGAACAGCATCCGGGTCAGAGCTGCTACTCATCGTCGCCTCCATCCTCCAGCAGGAGGTTCTCGACAGTTTCGAAATCACTCGTCTTGTAGATCGGAATACCCGAGACGACGATTTCTCGGATATCCTCAGTGTAGGTTGGGATCGCTTGGACTGCCTCGACGTCGATATCGTATGCGTACCGGTCGCCGCCAAACTCGGTCTCTTCGAGATCACGAGCGACGGCGTTCGCTTCACGCTGACTTTCGGCTCGTCCAGATCGGGTGAGTACCCAGAGATCAATATCGCTCCGTCGGTCAGCTTCTCCCCGAGCAACACTCCCGTACAGGACGATGCCGACTACGTCACTAATATTCTCACGGAGCTCTTGGACAACAGTTTTAACGGGTTTATGGTACTCTGGTTGAGGAATCCGGAGAATCGGATCGTCTGGGACAGAGAGGCGACGCCGGTTGATTTGTATGAGCCGCTGATTACTCTCCGGTGATTCAACGACCAACCCATTTGAACTGAGAACGTTCACGGCTCGTCGCACAGACTGATGCGAATGGCCGATCTGATTCGCGATTTCTCGAAGAGAAAAGTCACTGAATCTATGATTGGTTAAAAATAGGAGGGTGTCGCTTGTTGCTTTGTGTTTGAATAAATCTGGATCTTGAATAGGTATCGAGAGCGAAACCGAGGATCCAGGAACGATCTCTGTCTCCGTTTCGTGGTTCATATGCCGGGATACGGACCACTACTATAAAAACTTTATATACTATCGTGGTACCACTTAAGAACCCACGATACACCGAGACTAACCTAGCTAGAGTTAGAACAGACAATGGTTAGCTGTTCGCCTTAGCGGGCTCTGTCGTTGGGGCCAGAAAATCCCATTCGCGGATGGCGAACCCAACGATTCGGATGCGGCGCTGGAGGTGCTCCCACTCGCGTGCGATCTCACGGCGACGGTTTTCCTCGTCAGCGTCAAGGATATCGTCGGCGAGCGTCCCGCGAAGTTGATTCGGTGATTCGACATCGAACTCATCCACCCATTCCCGGATTTGTGCCTTCATTTCGGCCAGGCGATCCGTGAGCTCCTCAACGGTATGCTCGCTGTCCCGAAGGCGCATCGCTTCCTGCATCGCTTGTCGGCGGTGATCAGGGTAGTACGTCGTGTGGGTGCCGCTCTCGTCACGATGGAGGATACCATCGTCGACGAGCCGTTCAAGAACACGCGTAGTGGGTTCGTGTGACCAGTCCGCTTCGGAAGCGATCCAGTTTGCCGTCCGCGGTTCCGACAGCTGTCGAGTAACCATCCGCACACGGTCTTCGCCCGTAGTCTGGCGATTCATGAGTCCACTCTCGGAATTTGATTCGTCTTCGATCATACGTGCTGTTCGCACTCTATCTTGATATAGATTGAAGTAGTTCGTTCTATATCGAAATGTTATTTCAGCCATCCCGTCGACGCGAACGAGCCAGTCCACAACGGTCTCGAAGCCTGGGCTCAGTAGCTCTACCGGGGGAAGCGGTGTTGTGAAACGAATTGAAAATAACACCAGTCGCCATCGGTCAAGCCTATCCAGTTGTCTTTCCTGGCTGATATTTAAATCATGGAATCATGGAATCAGTGATTCTAGAAAGTATTGGATAATGGAAGCTACGACTCTGTGATTCCGTGAGCTTTGAACCATGTAGTGGTCAGTAGGAAAGATCATTGATTCTATGATTCAATGAGTC